>NZ_CP108243.1:0-5858881 GCF_045041225.1 Streptomyces sp. NBC_00075 | reverse complement strand
GCTCACCCTCCTGTACAGTCTCTTTTCGCAGCACAGCGCAGCAACAAGTGCCGCGAAACCTGGTCCTGTGGAGCAGTTTGGAGTGCTCGCCACCCTGTCAAGGTGGAGGCCGCGGGTTCAAATCCCGTCAGGACCGCAGTGAAGAGCGAGGCCCGTATCCGTCACACGGACGCGGGCCTTTCGCATACCGCGGGCACCGCCTCCGACCTGCTCGTCGGCCTGTCAAGGTGGAGACCGCGCCCGCGGCGGAGCCGCAATCAGATGCAGCAAATCCCGTCAGGACCGCATCATTCAAAGGAGCCTGGGTCATCGACCCGGGCTCTTTTTCGTGCGCCTCGCCGCTCCGCAGGCCGACGCCGTCTTCTTGACGGCACCCGCTCCCCCAGGTACCCAGAGAGCAGGGCCCTCGTTGCCCTGTCCCCCTTCTGGAGGTGGCGTATGGCGGCGTCCACGCGGCGGCATGAGACGCGTGCTCTGCTTCGGGCACATCTGTCGGCCGCCAGCGGGTACCGCCATCTCACGCGGCACTGTCCGATCTGCCACCGGTTACTGAGGCTCGCCCTGGAGCACTCGGACACGGAGACGAGCACCGAGGCGGACGAGGCACCCGGTGCCAACCGCACGCCCCACTAACACTCTTGCCACTCCGTCAACAAGGTGCAGGGCGTGTGACGGGTGTCACCGCATGAGTTTTCAAAAGGTGGGTTCTTACCCACCTCCTACAACCGGTCAATTTAATATGTGCAATTGCACCAGCCTCCTCAGACTCCAACAAGCCCGCTCACAGCACCCCGTGCCACCCCGTGCCACCACCCACGAAGGGCACAAAAAAGATCGCGCTGGACTCGGCGGAGTCCAGCGCGATCTCTACGACGCACGCTTGAAGCTATGGAACTGACGGAACTGCCTTGAGCGTCAGGCCTGTTGGGGCAGACCCACGTCGTTGAAGCTGTTGGTGCTGTTGCTACTGCTGTTCTTGCCGGTGTTGCCGCCGGACGGCTCGGCCGATAGTTGGGGGACCTGCCGAAACGTCCGACTATTCAGTTGGTCAGGCCTCGCTGCGCTGCTGCGGAATGCCCGCAAGCAGAGCGCGAACCTCGGCCTCGCGATAACGGCGATGTCCGCCGAGCGTGCGAATGGATGTGAGCTTGCCGGCCTTCGCCCACCGCGTGACCGTCTTGGGGTCGACGCGGAACATGGTGGCGACCTCAGCCGGGGTCAGCAGCGGCTCGGCATCAGGGGTGCGAGCGGTCATGAGCGGCCTCCTCGGGAGAACCGAACCTTCTCGGTTCATTCCTCTAAATTCTGCACCTTGACCCGCGTTGCCCGAAATGGCGGACGCGGGTCGAGTCGGTTATAGGACGAACGGCTTGTCCTCGGCACTACAACTACACCATCTGTCCAACCGCGTAGGCCAAACCGATGGAATTGCCCTCCCAGGCGTCCATCGGCGACGGAAGCCAATGGACCATGCCATAGCGGACAGTCACGCCACTGTGACGATCAGTCACAGTGGCGATCAGGAGTCACGAGACCCCCCATAGCGTGCAATGCTGAGATTCCACCCAAAGATGGGCAGATAGAGCCTCCCCCGGACTCCTTGTCCTATTTTGGCACGAGGAGGGGCAAGGGACGCAAGCCACCTGTACGTGCGGTCCGTCACGCTTGACACAAACGCCCGGATCGGGACCTACGTCCCACGGCAGCCCCAAGAGCGTCCCACAAAAATGGAACTCACGTTCCAGGGAGTCCTTTTTTGACGAACCGTCAGTCCTGAACGGGATCGGCGGTCAGTTCGCCGACCGCCGGTCCCGCACCGCCCGCCACCGGTCCACGAGCCGCCCGTACGCCTCCCCGGCCGCCTCGCCGTCCCCGTCGCGCAGCGCCTCGATGCCCTCCGCCACGTCCGCCGCCGAGTGGTCCCCGGCCAGCTCACCGGCCGGCAGCACATGCACGAGCCCGCCGTAGTCCAGCTCGACCAGTGACCGCGGATGGAACTCCTCCAGCCACCGCCCGACGTCCAGCAGCCCGTCGATGAGTGGCCCCTCGTCGAGGGTGTCCCGCAGGGTCCGCAGCCCCCGCGCCACCCGCCGCCGCGCCTGGACCATCGGCGTCCGGTAGCGCAGGACGGGCGGCGCCGCGCCCTCGTCGGCCCCCGAACCCCTGTCGTACTCGCGCTCCTCGTCGGAGACCAGCACGAACCAGTTCAGCGGCACCTCCCAGGTCGCCGTGCGGATCCATGGGCGGGCGTCCGGGTTGCGGGTCAGCCAGCGCTCGTAGTCCTGGGTGGCCTGATGGCGTACGAGAGGCGGCAGAACGGCGTCCAGGACCGGCGGGGGCAGCTCCCCGGCCAGCTCGCCCAGCGCCTGCCAGCCGCGCAGCCGGGTGCGCCAGGGGCAGACGCAGACCACCCCGTCGACCTCGGTCACGAACGCGTCGGCGCTCTCGTGCACCGGCACCGCGACCGGCGGTGTGGGCAGCAGGTCGGCCAGGGAACGGCGCAGTTCGTCCTGGTACGAGGGCCGGTCGGGCCGCCGGGCGTAGCGCGCCCAGTGGCCGCGCTCCGGCTCCGGAAAGGCCGCCAGCGGCTCGTAGACGCGCAAGTAGGACGCGTACGGAACGATCACCGAGGACACCTTGGGCACGCCTGCTCCCTCCCCCCTGGACAGCCAGGAAAACCCAGATAAACCGCAGAACCAGCACACAGCAGCACGGGAAAATTATGCAAACCCTCGTACGGTCCCACGTCACCCGTGGGTGATCCTTGGCACTGCGGGGACGGTTGGCGTACGGAGGCCGGGGAGGGGCTTTACTCTCATGCCCACGGAGGCCCGCCACCCGTACGGGCTCCAGCCCCAACCGCCGCTACTTACCCTGGAGTCACCACAGTGACCGACGTAACCGGCGCGCCTGCTGATGTACTGCACACCCTGTTCCACTCGGACCAGGGGGGTCATGAGCAAGTCGTGCTCTGCCAGGACCGGCCCTCCGGCCTCAAGGCCGTCATCGCCATCCACTCCACCGCCCTGGGCCCCGCGCTCGGCGGTACCCGCTTCTACCCGTACGCGACCGAGGCGGAGGCCGTCGCCGACGCGCTGAACCTCGCGCGCGGGATGTCGTACAAGAACGCCATGGCCGGTCTCGACCACGGCGGCGGCAAGGCCGTGATCATCGGTGATCCGGACACCATCAAGAGCGAGGAACTGCTCCTCGCGTACGGCCGGTTCGTGGCCTCGCTCGGCGGGCGGTACGTCACCGCGTGCGACGTCGGCACGTATGTGGCCGACATGGACGTGGTCGCGCGCGAGTGCCGCTGGACGACCGGGCGGTCCCCGGAGAACGGCGGTGCGGGCGACTCGTCCGTGCTGACCGCCTTCGGCGTCTACCAGGGCATGCGGGCCTCCGCCCAGCATCTGTGGGGCGATCCGTCGCTGCGCGCCAAGCGGATCGGCATCGCGGGCGTCGGCAAGGTCGGGCACCACCTCGTGGACCACCTGGTGGCGGAGGGCGCCGAGGTCTTCGTCACAGACGTGCGCGAGGAGGCCGTACGGCGGATCACCGAGCGGCATCGGAACGTACTGGCCGTCGCGGACACGGACGAGCTGATCCGCGTCGACGGGCTCTCCATCTACGCGCCCTGCGCGCTCGGCGGAGCCCTGAACGACGACACCGTGCCCGTGCTGACCGCCGAGATCGTGTGCGGCGCCGCCAACAACCAGCTCTCGCACCCGGGCGTCGAGAAGGACCTCGCGGACCGCGGGATCCTCTACGCGCCCGACTACGTCGTGAACGCCGGTGGCGTGATCCAGGTGGCCGACGAACTGCACGGGTTCGACTTCGAGCGGTGCAAGGCGAAGGCGGCCCGGATCTTCGACACCACGCTGGCCATATTCGCACGTGCGAAGACGGACGGAATTCCGCCGGCCGCGGCGGCCGACCGGATCGCCGAGCAGCGGATGGCGGAGGCCCGGCGGAACCGGTAGGTCCACGGAGCGCGGAGGTACCTGCCGGCGGGGTGTTGGAGAGAACTCTCACTCCCGTCGGCGGGTCGGCCGCGAAGAAGTGGTTAAAATCGCGGTTGACCAGCGGGGACAGGGCACCTCGCGGGTTCTGGGCATCGGCACGTGCTGCGGGCGACGTACCGTATGGGCGTGGGCTCAGGTACCGTGGAAGCCCTACGGACCGGTCTCTCTGCGGAGAGCCCGTTCCAGATCATGAACGCGTGTCAAGACTCTGGGGCCACCGAGCCCCGTATCCGAGGGGGTCGAGCCATGGGGCGCGGCCGGGCAAAGGCCAAGCAGACGAAGGTCGCCCGCCAGCTGAAGTACAGCAGCGGCGGGACTGACCTCTCGCGTCTGGCCAATGAGCTGGGCGCTTCGACTTCGAGCCAGCCGCCGAATGGCGAGCCGTTCGAGGACGACGACGAGGAAGAAGACGACCCGTACGCTCAGTACGCGGATCTGTACAACGACGACGATGAGGATGAGGACGACCAGTCCTCAGGCCCCTCGTCGCAACAACGTCGCGGTGCTTGACGTTTTACGTCTGCCTGCGGCGCGCTGAACATGTCGACACAGATCCTGTACCTGTAGGCATCAGCTGCACCTCTCCCGGTCCGGGGCGTTTCGCCGGACCGGGTTTTGGTGCGTTGCCGCTCCGCTTGGGTTGGGCGGGGGCGCCTAGTGGGTCGGGGGTGCTGTGATGTGGCGGCTGCGGGTGCGTTGTGGTTGCTCGCGCCGTTCCCCGCGCCCCTGACGGCCGGCGGCTGCGCCGCCTGGCCGTCCCCCCAGCCGTCCCAGCTGTCCCAGCCGTCCTGGGCCTCCTGGGCGATTAGTTCCGTGCATAGTCGCCTACCAGCTCTGCGCCCGTCTTGTGGTCGCCTCGGTCGGTGATTTCGCCTGCTACCCAGGCTTCTACTCCCCGGTCCGCCAATGTCGCGAGAGCCACGTCTGCTGAGTCCTCGGGGACGATGGCGATCATGCCTACGCCCATGTTCAGGGTTTTTTCCAGTTCCAGGCGGTCCACCTCGCCCGTCCTGCCCACCAGGTCGAAGATCGGGGCCGGGGTCCAGGTGGAGCGGTCGACGATCGCGTGGAGGGTGTCCGGGATCACACGGGCCAGGTTGGCGGCCAGGCCGCCGCCGGTGATGTGGGAGTAGGCGTGGACGTCCGTGGTGCGGGTGAGGGCCAGGCAGTCCAGGGAGTAGATCTTGGTGGGGGCCAGGAGTTCCTCGCCGAGAGTCCGGCCCAGTTCGTCGATGTGCGCGTCCAGGGACAGGCCCGCCTGGTTCAGGAGGACATGCCGGACGAGTGAGTACCCGTTCGAGTGAAGCCCCGAGGCCGCCATGGCGATGACCGCGTCACCCGTACGGATACGATCCGCGCCGAGCAGGCGGTCGGCCTCCACGACGCCCGTACCGGCGCCGGCGACGTCGAAGTCGTCCGGACCGAGCAGACCCGGGTGTTCGGCCGTCTCGCCGCCGACCAGAGCGCATCCGGCCAGTACGCAGCCCTCGGCGATGCCCTTGACGATCGCGGCGACGCGCTCGGGGTGCACCTTGCCGACGCAGATGTAGTCCGTCATGAACAGCGGTTCGGCGCCGCACACCACGATGTCGTCCATCACCATGGCGACCAGGTCGTGGCCGATGGTGTCGTACACGCCGAGCTGCCGGGCGATGTCGACCTTCGTGCCGACGCCGTCCGTCGCGGAGGCGAGCAGCGGGCGCTCGTAGCGCTTGAGGGCGGAGGCGTCGAAGAGGCCGGCGAAGCCGCCGAGGCCGCCGAGGACCTCGGGGCGCTGCGTCTTCTTCACCCACTCCTTCATCAGCTCGACGGCGCGGTCGCCCGCTTCGATGTCGACGCCGGCGGCCGCGTAGGAAGCGCCGGAAGCAGAGTTGGTCGCAGACATTGCCTGGGATCTTTCAGGTTGATGTGAAGCAGGGCTTACGGGCGACGGATCGCGTCGGCCGCGGCCGTGGCGGCGGGCCCTGCGGCCAGCTCGGTCTCCAGGAGCTGCTTGCCGAGCAGTTCGGGGTCCGGGAGGTCCATCGGGTACTCGCCGTCGAAGCAGGCGCGGCACAGGTTCGGCTTGGCGATGGTGGTCGCCTCGATCATGCCGTCGATGGAGATGTACGAGAGGGAGTCGGCGCCCAGCGAGGTGCCGATCTCGTCGATGGTCATGCCGTTGGCGATCAGCTCTGCGCGGGTGGCGAAGTCGATGCCGAAGAAGCAGGGCCACTTGACGGGCGGGGACGAGATCCGGATGTGGACCTCGGCCGCCCCGGCCTCGCGGAGCATCCGCACCAGCGCGCGCTGGGTGTTGCCGCGCACGATCGAGTCGTCGACGACGACCAGGCGCTTGCCCTTGATGACTTCCTTCAGCGGGTTCAGCTTCAGCCGGATACCGAGCTGGCGGATCGTCTGGGAGGGCTGGATGAACGTACGTCCGACATAGGCGTTCTTGACGAGGCCGGCGCCGAAGGGGATTCCGGAGGCCTCGGCGTAGCCGATGGCGGCCGGGGTGCCGGATTCCGGGGTCGCTATCACCAGGTCGGCCTCGACAGGGGCTTCCTTGGCGAGTTTCCGACCCATCTCCACGCGGGAGAGGTACACGTTCCGGCCGGCGATGTCGGTGTCCGGGCGGGCGAGATAGACGTACTCGAAGACACAGCCCTTGGGCTTCGCTTCCGCGAATCGGGAGGTTCGCAGGCCGTTCTCGTCGATGGCGACGAACTCGCCCGGCTCGATCTCGCGCACATAGGCGGCGCCGCAGATGTCGAGGGCGGCGGACTCGGAGGCGACGACCCAGCCGCGCTCCAGGCGGCCGAGGACCAGCGGGCGGATGCCCTGCGGGTCACGGGCGGCGTAGAGCGTGTTCTCGTCCATGAAGACGAGCGAGAAGGCGCCCTTGACCTGCGGGAGTATCCGGGCGGAGGCCTCTTCGATGGTGAGCGGCTTGCCGTCGTCGTCGTTCTGGGCGGCCAGGAGGGCCGTCAGCAGATCGGTGTCGTTGGTCGCCGCGACGCGCGGGGTGCGGCCGTCGTGCTGCTTGGGCAGGTCCGCGACCATCTCGGCGAGCTGCGCCGTGTTGACGAGGTTGCCGTTGTGGCCGAGGGCGATGGAGCCGTGGCCGGTCGCGCGGAAGGTGGGCTGGGCGTTCTCCCAGGTGGAGGCGCCGGTGGTCGAGTAGCGGGCGTGACCGACCGCGATATGCCCCTGGAGGGCGCCTAGCGAAGTCTCGTCGAAGACCTGGGAGACGAGGCCCATGTCCTTGAAGACAAGGATCTTGGAGCCGTTGCTGACCGCGATTCCCGCGGATTCCTGGCCTCGATGCTGTAGGGCGTAGAGCCCGAAGTAAGTGAGCTTGGCGACCTCTTCGCCGGGGGCCCAGACCCCGAAGACGCCGCAAGCGTCCTGGGGGCCTTTCTCGCCGGGGAGCAGATCATGACTGAGTCGACCGTCACCACGTGGCACGGCACCGAGTGTAGGCGAGATCGACCACTGGTCCGAATTAGGGAATGCGACTGTGACACAGGGGCGCTGCGCGGCCGTGGACTGCGGTAGGGGCTCAGTCGGCGGCCGTCGCGCTGACCGTGGCACCGTCTGCGCTGGTCAGCGTCATGCTCCGGTGATCGATCTTGTACGTCGCCTTGCCGTCGAAGAGACCCAGCAGTGTCTTCTCGGCCTCCATGAGTGAGCCGTCGCACATCCTTCGGGTGGTCGACGGGCTGCCGAAAGTGATAGTGCCGTCGCTTACCGTCGCATCAGCAGAAACGTTGTTGCACCCAGCCTTGCCGCTGACGGTCCCCTTCTTCTGGTCGAGGACGAGGTAGGCGTCGGCGCCGGAGGGGAGGGGGGAGACGGCCGCGCTGTCGCTGTCCCCGTTGCTGCCGGCACCGAGTGTCGTGATCGTCCACTTGGTGCCGTAGAGGGCGGCGGCCTTCTCCTCGGTGAGGTGGATGGTGTCGCCGGTCTTGGTGGTGAGGGTGAGCTGCTGGGCGTTCTTGGCGCTTTCGGTGCCCTTGGCGGTGAGGGTGCCGTCCTTGAGGGCCTTGGTGAGGGTGTTCTCGAAGCCCATCGAGGCGCAGGCCATGTCGGTCGACAGGAACTGTCCGAGGGAGATCTCGTCACCGTCGACGGTGGCCTTGGCGCCGAAGCCGTTGCAGCCGAGGTTGCCGCTGACCTCGCCGTTCTTGGCGATCTTCAGCCAGGCACTGGCCGGGGCCTGGCTCTTCTTCCCGTCGACGGTGAGGTCGTCGACGGTCCAGTGGACGCCGGTGACGTCCGCGGTCCCGGACCCCGTCCCGACGGTCTGGCTGCCGCCGCTGTCCTTCTCGCTGCCACAGGCCGCGGCGAGGGGGAGCACGGTGAGGGTCAGGAGGCCGAGGCTGAGGCTCGTCAGTCGCTGCGTTTTCATGCCGGTGGGACGGAAGGGGCGGGTGGGCGGTTCCCGTCCGGCCCCTTTTTGGCGGGGGCTGCGGATTGCTGTCGTCAGGACATGAGGGGCAGCAGGTCTCCGAGGTCGGCGCGTTCGCCGCTCGCGCTGACCTGGGCCTTGTCGAGGGCGTCGGCCCAGGTGACCCGGCCGGTGGCCAGGCGGATCCAGGTCAGCGGGTCGGTCTCGACGACGTTGGGCGGGGTGCCACGGGTGTGCCTCGGGCCCTCGACGCACTGCACCACGGCGTACGGCGGGATCCGGACCTCCGTGGAGCCGCCGGGGGCCCTGGCGGCGAGGGTGTCGGCGAGGAGGCGAGTGCAGGTGGCGAGGGCCTGACGGTCGTACGGGATGTCGAGGCCCGGGACCGCGTCGTTCAGGTCGTCGGTGTGGACGACGAGTTCGACGGTGCGGGTGACCAGGAAGTCGGTGAGGGTGACGGAGCCGATCCGGACCGCGAGGACGCGGGTGTCTGCGACGCCTGTGAGGTGTTCGGTGAGGCGTTCCTCGGTGTGGGTGAGGAGGGTGTTGAGGTCGGGGGTGCGTTCGGCGAGGTCGTGGCTGTTGTCCGCGATGGCCTCGGCGTAGGCGGCGGTCGCCGACGCGTAGTCGAGGACGCCGATCTCGGCCTTCGCCGGCTCGTCCCGGTCGAGGGCCAGGCTGATGCTGCCGACGGCCATCGAGATGTGGGCGACCAGATCACGGACGGTCCAGTCGCCCAGGCGGGTGGGGAGGGTCAGTTGGGCGGGGGTGAGGGTGAGGACGGCGGTGCGGATGTTGGCGTACTGGGCGAGGACTGCGGTGCGGGTTTTGGTGGGGTCGTAGGTGCGGGGCTTTGGTTTTCTGGCTGGGGGCATCGGGGGGTCAGCTCCGGAGGTGGTCGAGCAGCGCGGAGAAGGCTTGTGGGGGGAGGAGGATGGCGGGGCCGTCGACGAACTTGGAGTCGCGGAGAGCGACATGGGCTGAGGCGAGGGCGGCTATCTCGACGCAGCTGCCGCCCGCGTCGCTGCTGTAGGAGGACTTGAACCAGGCTGCTTCCAGAGCAAGTTCACGGGCATCTCGGCGGGTGCTCATCTCGGTTCCATCTCTCGTGCTAGTTGCTCCAGAAACCCAGGGGTCTCCCTTGGCGCGGACGCCCCGGCTGCCATGGCCTCGAACCTGCGGGCATACCGCCAGAGTTCCGTGTCCTTGTCCGTCAGGCTCACGGTGTCCAGGGTGTCGATGCTGACCACACGGGGCAGCGGCGGATCGAACTCCATGAGGATGAAGTTGTCCGCGGACCGGTAGACAGGCTGGGACATCGGCAGGATCTGCACGGTCACGTGATCCAGCCCGACAAGTTCCGCAAGGTGCGCGTACTGCTCCCGCATGATGTCCGAGCTGCCGTAGACGCGTCGCACCGCCGCCTCTTCGAGGATCGCGTGCACCTCGACGGGACGGTCGCTGCGCAGGATGGCCTCCTTGCGCCGCATACGAATCTCGACGTTGCGCTCGACGAACTCGGTTGTCCGCTCATCGATGGGTTTGGCGATCTCGAACTGTGCCCGCGCATACGCCTCGGTCTGGAAGAGCCCGAACATCCTGTCCGGCTGGTAGGCACGCAGGATCTTGGCATCTCCCTCCAGCCCGACGCTCATGCCGAACCCCGAAGGCATCAGGCTCCGGTACGGCGACCACCAGCCCCGGTGCAGCGAACTCTTATGGACCTCCAACAGGAACTCCACGTCATCCGGATCTGTCACCCCGTACCGGTCGAGGAGTTCTTTGAGGTCCTGGACCTTGGGCAGGCCCGTCAGACCGTTCTCGACGCGGTACAGCTTCGACTCCGTGAAGCCGAGCCCCTTCACGGCTTGCGCCAACGTCATGCCGTTGCCTTCACCGTCATCCCGAAGGGCGTTCTGGCGCAGCCTCCGCAGCTCCTGACCGAGTTGCATCCGTCGGATCGTCGGCCCCGTCTTCGTTGCCACCGTGCCCGCCCCTTCTGCGGTCATGCCCGCCAACACTACGACTATGCCTGTCACTTGACGCCCTGTGTCCACCAAGTAACGGCCTGTGCACCAAGTGTGGCAGTCCTTGCCCTCCTTGCGCAGCCACATGCCAACCTTCCGGCATTTGCCAGTTCTCGTGGAATTTCTACGTTCGATTGCCTGGCCGCTGGAACGACGGAACCGTTGTCCCCATGACCACCCCTGAGCCCCGCCGCCGAAACAGTGCCCTCACCGACGTCCACTTCATCCTGGGCGACCGAGTCCAAGGGACCACCTTCGTCCCGCCCTTCCTCCGTGAGCGTGAGGTGCCCGAGCCCGTCGAGGGTGTCGTCGTGCAGGTCGGGTCCGGTTACCCGGAGGCCGATGGCGAGGACGACCTCGTCTGGGTACGGCTCGCCGACTCCACCGAGCGTCAGTGCCGCGTGAGCGATGTCGTCGCCAGCGTCGAGAACGAGCCACTCTGTGACGTCTGCAAGGTCGGCCGCGCCCCGTTCCTGCGCTATGGGACCCTCGAAAACACCGGCCGTATGTGTTCCGCGTGCCTCCGCAGGACCCACATCTGTGCCCTCTGCCAACAGCCCGGCAACGCCCCGCTGGTCGCCCTGGGCACGGCCGACCAGGGCTCCGGACCTGGTCGGACCACGTACGCGTGCGCTGCCTGCGCC
The DNA here is from genome assembly GCF_045041225.1 of Streptomyces sp. NBC_00075. NCBI lineage: Bacteria > Bacillati > Actinomycetota > Actinomycetes > Kitasatosporales > Streptomycetaceae > Streptomyces > Streptomyces sp. NBC_00075. Next base: position 5,847,792 of record NZ_CP108243.1, on the reverse strand, counting down.
GCATCAACCAGCCATTCTTCGCCGGGCCCTGACGGCAATCGCGTTGCTGGCGGCGGCGTGGATCCGAAACCATGAGGCATGCGATCGGATGGCTGGTACCTCACCGAAGACGTGCACGAGTTTTCTGCCCTCGCCGGGGATTTCCTGCGCTCACGGCCCGCCCTGCACACCACCGCGCTGACGACCATCGAGCAGGTGCGCACGAACGGGCCCGGCGCGAGCACCGCCCAGGACCCCGTCTTCGGCCGGCTGGAGCAGGACGGCGAGGTCACCGCCGCCTTCTTCCGGCTCACCCCGCAGAAGCGCTTGAGCGTCACCTCCCTCACGCCCGAGCAGGCCGACGGTCTCGCCGCCCACCTGGTCGCCCTCGGTCACCGGCCCCCGGGCGTCAGCGGGGACATCGACACCGCGACCGTCTTCGCCGAGGCCTGGCAGCGGCACACGGGCGCGACGCCGACGTTCAGTACCCGGATCCACCTGTACCGCCTCGGCACGCTCACCCCGCCGGAGCCGATGCCGGCGGGTCGGGGCCGACCCGTGGGCGAGGCGGACCATGAGCACCTGATGCAGTGGTGCCGTGAGGCCGCGGAGTTCTTCGGGGAGGACATCACCATCAACGCCGACACCTGGTCCGGTACCCGCTTCGGCGAGAAGACCTACACCTACTGGGAGACCCCGGACGGCACACCCGTGTCCATGGCGGGCGTGAACCCCCTGGTCGGCGGCCAGGTCCGGGTGGACCCCGTCTACACCCCGGCCCACCTGCGCGGTCGCGGTTACGCGGCTGCCGTGACGGTCGAGGTGAGCCGGGCGGCGCTGGAAGCGGGCGCGACGGATGTCGTCCTGTACACGGACCCGAACAACCCCACGAGCAACGCCCTCTACAAGCGAATCGGCTACCGCCTGGTCACGGACTGGGGCGCGTACGACTTCGCGTATGCCGATGACGAACCGGAGTAGAGGTGCAGCGTGACCGTCGAAGCCAGGCGCACGGCCCAGATGTCGGTGGAGGAGTTCGAAGCGATCGCCTCCGCCGCTCCCGAGACCGTCACGTTGGAGTTCCTCAACGGGCGGCTCGGCGTCAAGAGGGCGGCCGACGGGGACCGGAGCACCATCCTGACCTGGCTGACCCGGCACTGCATGCAGGCCAGGCCCGATCTGGACCTGTACCAGGGCACAGGGCTGCGGGTGGAGGCGTACGGGGCGGGCCGGGCGAAGCCGGATGCCGTGCTCGCGCCCGAGGCCCACTTCGCGGGGCACGGCGAATGGGCCGACCCGGACGGGGCGCTCATGGTCGTCGAGGTCACCTCGTACGACTCGGACACCGACCGACGAGACCGCCACGAGAAGCCGGCCGCGTACGGCCAGTCCGGCATCCCGCTGTACCTCTTGATCGACCGGGACTCCTGCACCGTCACCGTGCACAGCTCCCCGGACCGGCAGGTCGGCGGCTACCGCGACATCCGCACGGCGAAGTTCGGCGAGAACGTGGCCCTTCCCGACCCGATCGGCATCGAGCTGGACACGGAGAGGTTTCTCAGGTTCCCCGAGTTCCTCAAGTAGCGGTTGTTGTCGCATGTCTTGACGTCGCCGCCTCCTCGCCCTACTCCTGTCATGCCTGTGTCAGTTCAGCATTCTGACCGGTGTTCGAGATACCGAATTCCTGGACGGTGTGGAGGAGTTGGCGATGAACGGGACAGACGGCAGCGCGTCGGACGGTGTCACCCGGCGTACGGCCCTACAGCTCGGTGCAGTGGCCGCAGGATCAGCGGCGGTCGTCGGGAGCGGGCAGGCAGGCGCCGCAGCCTCGGAACCGCAAGCCGCCGGCGGACATGCACGTGAACGTTCCTTCGACGAAGGCTGGCTCTTTCACCGTGGTGACGCCCCCGGCGCCGAGACGGCCGCCTACGACGACACCTCCTGGCGCCTCCTCGACCTCCCCCACGACTGGAGCATCGAGGACCTGCCCTACGCCCCCTCCCCCGACGGCGCCGTCACCAGTGACCCGTCGCTCCTCGTGCCCAAGGAACCCGACCCCTCCGCACCCCAAGCACCCCCGGTCATCGGCCCGTTCGACCCCCAGCGCAGCCAGAACGGCGGCTCGACCGGGTACACGGTCGGCGGGATCGGCTGGTACCGCAAGCATTTCGGGGCCGAGGCGCTTGCCGGTGAACTCGGCCCTCTGCACGCCGAGTTACGGTTCGACGGTGTTTACCAGAACGCCGACGTCTGGCTCAACGGCGTCCACCTCGGCTTCCATCCCTACGGCTACACCTCGTTCGCCCACGACCTCACCCCCCACCTGAACCCGACCGGCCCGAACGTCCTCGCCGTCCGCGTCGACAACAGCGGCCAGAACAGCCGCTGGTACTCCGGCTCCGGCATCTACCGCCACACCTGGCTCACGGTGACCGGGCCCGTACGCATCCCCCTCTGGGGCGTCCACGTCACGACGCCCGAGGTCAGCCCGCACCGGTCGCTCGCCCGTGTCGCCGTCTCCGTCGCCAACCTCGGCACGCACGACTCCACCGCCTCCGTACGCGTCACCGTTCTCGACCCGCGCGGACGCATCGTCGCCACCCGTCACGCGCCGCCGCAGAGCGTCACGGCAAGCACGACAGTCGACATCCCTGCCCTCGAACTGCCCATCCGACAGGCCGCGTTGTGGTCCCTCGGCTCTCCCAGCCTCTACACCGCGCGGGCCGACATCCTGGTCGGCGGGCGGGTCGTCGACACCGTCACCACTCGCTTCGGGATCCGGTCCATCGTCTGGAACGGTGAGGTCGGTTTCCTCCTCAATGGTCAACCCGTGGAGGTCATGGGCGGCAATGTTCACCACGACCACGGGCCGCTCGGTGCCGTCGCGCTCGGGCGTTCGGAGGAACGTCGGGTCGAGATCCTCAAGGCCGCCGGGTTCAACTCCATCCGCACCGCCCACAACCCGCCCACACCCGAACTCCTCGACGCCTGCGACCGGTTGGGCATGCTGGTGATGGACGAGTTCTTCGACGTCTGGGACACCGGCAAGAACCCCCAGGACTACTCCGTCCACTTCGCCGAGTGGTGGGAGCGGGATCTCACGAGCACCGTCCTCCGGGACCGCAATCACCCCAGCGTCGTCATCTGGTCCCTCGGCAACGAGATCACCGACCGCACCAACGGTCACCGGGGTGCGGAGATGGCCGACCTCCTTCGCTCCCTCGACCCCACCCGACCCAGCACCCTCGGCGGCGGGTCCACCTTCACCGCCAGTGATCCCTCCTGGAGTTACGTCGATGTCGGCGACGTCCACTACAACGCCAACGGCAAGGGCTACGCCCAGATGCACGCTGCCAACCCCGCCAAGGCGATGACCCACAACGAGACGTTCCCCGCGACGATCTACCAGGACATCCACTTCGCCCGCGAGCACACCTGGGCCACCGGCACCTGGGTCTGGGCCGCCTGGGACTACCTCGGCGAGGCCGGTATCGGCAAGACGCCGATCCCGCCCGTGGGGACGGGGGCCACCATCGGCGACCAGAGCGTCATGCCCGGGTGGTCCATCTCCCGGGAACTGCACCACGGTTGGGGCGGCTTCGGCTATCCGTACCCCTACTTCCAGGCGAACTGCGGCGACTTCGACCTCATCGGGCAGCGCAAGCCGCAGAACCACTGGCGGGACGCGGTGTTGGGCCGCAGTCCCGTGGAGGTGCTCGTGGAGCGGCCCACCCCGGCCGGCACCGAGCAAGTCGCCATCTGGTGGGGGTACTTCGACGAGCTGGCCAGCTGGACCTGGGAGGGCGTCGAACCCGGCACCCCGCTCAAGGTGCACGTCTACACCGGCGGCGACAGCGTCCGACTCCTCCTCAACGGCGCCGAGTTCCCCGAGGGCGCCGCGACCGCTCCCGAGCGGGCCATGGCCACCTTCAACGTCCCTTACGCACCCGGTGAGTTGACCGCCGTCGCCAGTCTCGGCGGCGAGGAGATCGGACGCCAGACCCTCCGTACCGTCGGCTCCCCGGCCGCCCTCCGCCTCGTACCGGACGTCAGAGCCCTCACCACCGGCCGCGACGACCTCGCCCACGTCCTCGTCGAGGTCGTCGACCGGCACGGGCGTCTCGTGCCCGACGCCACGTACGAGGTGCGGTTCGAGATCGGCGGCGCCGGGGAGTTGGCGGGCGTCGGCAACGGCAACCCGCACAACGTCGACAGCTTCCAGCAGCCCCGCCGCCACACCTGGCACGGCCGTGCCCTCGCCGTCCTCCGCCCGGCCAAGTCCCCGGGCCGCCTCACCCTCACGGCGAGCGCGGAGGGGCTACGACCGGCGACCGTCACCCTGCCGGTACGCCCGTCCTGAGCCCACGCACGAAGAGGCCCCCGCCCGGACAGATATCCGAACGGGGGCCTCAGCCAACCCAGTTGATCCAGCTTGATCCCGTTGCCGACTACGCCAGCAGCGCCGGAATCGTCCCCTCGTGTGCCTCGCGCAGTTCCGCCAGCGTGAGCGTGAACTCGCCCTGCAACTCGATCGAGTCGCCGTCGACGACACCGATCCGCGTCACCGGCAGCCCCCGCGCCCCGCACATGTCGTTGAAGCGCAGCTCCTCCGAGCGCGGAACGGCCACCACCGCACGCCCCGCCGACTCCGAGAACAGGAGGGTGAAGGCGTCGAGCCCGTCCGGTACGACCAGACGCGCGCCCTTCTCGCCCAGCAGCGCCGACTCGACGACCGCCTGGATCAGACCGCCGTCCGACAGGTCGTGGGCCGAGTCGATCATGCCGTCGCGGGACGCGGAGATCAGGATCTCGGCCAGCAGCCGCTCCCGCTCCAGGTCGACCTTGGGCGGCAGGCCACCCAGGTGGTCGTGCACGACCTGCGACCACGCCGAGCCGCCGAACTCCTCGCGCGTGTCCCCGAGGAGGTACAGCAGCTGCCCCTCCTCCTGGAACGCCACCGGAGTGCGCCGAGCCACGTCGTCGATGACGCCCAGTACCGCCACCACCGGCGTCGGGTGGATGGCCACGTCGCCCGTCTGGTTGTAGAGCGAGACGTTGCCGCCCGTCACCGGCGTGCCCAACTGCTGGCAGGCGTCCGCGAGTCCACGTACCGCCTCCGCGAACTGCCACATCACCGCCGGGTCTTCGGGCGAACCGAAGTTCAGGCAGTCCGACACCGCGAGCGGCTTCGCACCCGTCGTCGCCACGTTCCGGTATGCCTCCGACAGCGCCAACTGCGCGCCCGCGTACGGGTCGAGCTTGGCGTAGCGGCCGTTGCCGTCCGTCGCAATGGCGACACCGAGGCCGGTCGACTCGTCGACGCGGATCATCCCGGAGTCCTCGGGCTGCGCCAACACCGTGTTGCCCTGCACGAAGTGGTCGTACTGGGAGGTGATCCAGGACTTGGACGCCTGGTTGGGGGAACTGACCAGCTGGACGACCTGGGCCTTCAGCTCATCCGAACTCGCCGGGCGCGCAAGCTTGTTGGCGTCGTCCGCCTGGAGGGCGTCCTGCCAGTCCGGGCGGGCGTATGGGCGCTCGTACACCGGGCCGTCGTGCGCGACCGTACGCGGGTCGACGTCGACGATCTTGCCGCCGTGCCAGAAGATCTCCAGCCGGTCGCCGTCGGTGACCTCACCGATCACCGTGGCGATGACATCCCACTTGTCGCAGATCTCCAGGAACCGGTCGACCTTCTCCGGCTCCACGACCGCGCACATGCGTTCCTGCGACTCGCTCATGAGGATTTCCTCGGGCGAGAGGGTGGAGTCGCGGAGGGGTACGTCGTCCAGCGTCACGCGCATGCCGCCGGAGCCGTTCGACGCCAGCTCGGACGTGGCGCAGGAGAGGCCCGCCGCACCCAGGTCCTGGATGCCGACTACCAGCTTCTCCTTGAAGGCTTCGAGCGTGCACTCGATGAGGAGCTTCTCCTGGAAGGGGTCGCCCACCTGGACCGCGGGGCGCTTCGACGGCTTGGCGTCGTCGAAGGTCTCGCTCGCCAGGATCGACGCGCCGCCGATGCCGTCACCGCCCGTACGAGCCCCGTACAGGATGACCTTGTTGCCCGCGCCCGACGCCTTCGCCAGGTGGATGTCCTCGTGCCGCATCACACCGATCGCACCGGCGTTGACCAGCGGGTTCCCCTGGTAGCAGGCGTCGAAGACGACCTCGCCGCCGATGTTCGGGAGGCCGAGGCAGTTGCCGTAGCCGCCGATGCCCGCCACCACGCCCGGGAGGACGCGCTTGGTGTCCGGATGGTCGGCCGCGCCGAAGCGCAGGGGGTCCACCACAGCCACCGGGCGCGCGCCCATCGCGATGATGTCGCGCACGATGCCGCCGACGCCCGTGGCCGCGCCCTGGTAGGGCTCGACGTAGGACGGGTGGTTGTGCGACTCGACCTTGAAGGTGACCGCGTAGCCCTGGCCGACGTCGACCACGCCCGCGTTCTCGCCGATGCCGACAAGCAGGGCGTCGGACTGCGGGGCCTTCTCGCCGAACTGGCGCAGGTGCACCTTCGACGACTTGTAGGAGCAGTGCTCGGACCACATGACCGAGTACATGGCCAGCTCGGCGCCGGTCGGGCGGCGGCCGAGGATCTCGACCACGCGCTCGTACTCGTCCTTCTTCAGACCGAGTTCGGCCCAGGGCAGCTCGACGTCGGGGGTCTCGGCCGCGTGCTCGACCGTGTCCAGAGGCGTCCGGCTCATGCGTTGACCAGCTTCTTGAGGATCGAGGTGAAGAAGGGGAGGCCGTCGGTGCGGCCGGACCCGATGAGCGGCTCGACCGCGTGCTCGGGGTGCGGCATGAGGCCCACGACGTTCCCGGCCTCGTTGGTGATGCCCGCGATGTCGTTCAGCGACCCGTTCGGGTTGAAGTCGAGGTAGCGGAAGACCACCCGGCCCTCCGCCTCCAGCTCGTCCAGCGTGTGCTGGTCGGCGACGTACCGGCCGTCCATGTTCTTCAGCGGGATGTGGATCTCCTGGCCGGCGTCGTAGTCGACGGTCCAGGCCGTGTCCGCGTTCTCCACCCGCAGCTTCTGGTCGCGGCAGATGAAGTGCAGGTGGTTGTTGCCGAGCATCGCGCCCGGGAGGAGATGCGCCTCGGTGAGGATCTGGAAGCCGTTGCAGATGCCGAGGACCGGCATGCCCGACTTCGCCTGCTCGATGACCGACTCCATCACCGGGGAGAAACGGGAGATGGCACCCGCGCGCAGATAGTCGCCGTACGAGAATCCGCCCGGCAGAACCACCGCGTCGACCTGCTTGAGATCCTTGTCCTTGTGCCAGAGAGCCACCGGCTCCGCACCCGCGAGCCGGATCGCGCGCTGAGTGTCCCGGTCGTCCAGCGAACCCGGAAAGGTGACGACTCCAATACGAGCAGTCACTTCTCTTCCCCCACCATCTCCTCCACCTTCACGGTGAAGTCCTCGATCACGGTGTTGGCGAGGAAGGATTCCGCAAGATCATGGATGCGGGCGAGCGCGGCGTCGTCCACCGGTCCGTCAACTTCCAGTTCGAATCGCTTTCCCTGACGTACGTCGGAGACACCGTCGAAACCGAGACGCGGCAGTGCACGCTGCACCGCCTGGCCCTGGGGGTCGAGGATCTCCGGCTTGAGCATGACGTCGACTACGACGCGTGCCACTGGCACTCCCGGTGTTGTGGTGCTGAGCAAGGTTCCTGGCGAGGTTCCTACAGGTGGGTTCAGACTACCCGTACAAAATTTCTACGCGGGTAGATTCGTAGGAATCTACGGGAAACGACGAGGACGGCATCACGATCCGGTATCGGACCGGCGCCAACACGAAAAGTTCTGGGAAAGATCCGGGTTCGCAACCAGGATGTCTATTGCGGGGGAGACACGCGGACAGATTTAGTCGGGCTTCCCATTGCAATGCCGGGCACTGTACAAAGGAAAAGGCATTAGCCGATACTTTGCCCAATAACAGTCGGACAACCGAGATCTTTCGACACCTCCCGACGTCTTCGCACGTCGTGGCAGAGGTGTCGCACGAAGGGACCGATATTCGTGGCTCAGCGTGTCGTGGTCACACTCTCTGACGACATCGACGGCTCGGAAGCGGCGGAAACGATCGCCTTCGGACTTGACGGCAAGTCGTACGAGATCGACCTGAATCAAACCAATGCCAAGAAACTGCGTAAGGCCCTGGAGCCGTACGTGGAGGCCGGCCGCAAGCGGTCGCGCTCCGGCAAGGCGTACAAGCAGACGGAGGTCGCCCCCGACCCGTCGGCGGTCCGGGCCTGGGCCCTCGCCAACAAGTTCGACGTACCGGCCCGCGGGCGCATCCCCAAGAAGGTGTACGAGGCCTTCACCGCCGCCCAGTAGTACCCCGCAGCACCCCTGCGGCGCCTCAGGAGCCCCTCGGCGCAACCGACTTGCGTTGCCCCCCTGCTGATCAGCTAGAGTCTGGAGCACGCCGAGGGGCAAGGCCGAAAGGCCCGGCTCACGGAGGCTTGCGGGTGTAGTTCAGTAGCAGAACATCCCCCTTCCAGGGGGAAGGCGCAGTGTGCAATTCCTGTCACCCGCTCTGCATCGTCGACCAGACCACTGCTGTGGATCAGGTAGGCTGGTGCTCGCGCCAGTCGGTGAAAGCCGACTGGAGGCAATGCGGACGTAGCTCAGTTGGTAGAGCGCAACCTTGCCAAGGTTGAGGTCGCCAGTTCGAACCTGGTCGTCCGCTCAGCAGTCGAAGGCCCCGGTCCAATGGACCGGGGCCTTCGTCGTGTTCCCAGGCACCACTTCCATCGGCTCCAGCTTCAGCTCCATCGGCGTCTGACATTTGTCATGCGCGCTGATGACACCACGCACTGCCCTCCTCTCCTTCCGGCCCGGATGCTGAAGGCATGGAAACCAACGAACGCGAACACGTGATTGAGGTCACTGACCTGCGGCGTGTGTACGGGGGCGGGTTCGAGGCGGTGCGCGGGGTGTCCTTCTCCGTGGGCCGCGGGGAGATCTTCGCCCTGCTCGGCACGAACGGCGCGGGCAAGACATCGACGGTCGAACTGCTGGAGGGGCTCGCGCCACCGGCCGGGGGTCGGGTGCGGGTACTCGGCCATGATCCGTACGCCGAGCGGGCCGCCGTACGGCCGCGCACCGGTGTGATGCTCCAGGAGGGCGGCTTTCCGTCCGACCTGACCGTCGGCGAGACCGCGCGGATGTGGGCCGGGTGCACGAGCGGCGCGCGGCCCGAGGCGGAGGCGCTCGCGCTCGTCGGACTGGGGCGGCGGACCGGCGTACGCGTGAAGCAGCTGTCCGGCGGTGAACGGCGGCGCCTCGACCTCGCGCTCGCCCTCCTCGGCGACCCCGAGGTGCTGTTCCTCGACGAACCGACGACCGGTCTCGACGCCGAAGGGCGCCGCGACACCTGGGAGTTGGTACGGGAACTGCGCGCCGGCGGTACGACCGTACTGCTCACCACGCACTACCTGGAGGAGGCCGAGGATCTCGCCGACCGGCTCGCCATCCTCCACGAGGGGCGCATCGCCGCCGCCGGTACGCCCGCCGAGGTGACCGCCTCGCAGCCGTCCCGGATCTCCTTCGAGCTGCCCACCGGGTACTTCGTGGGGGACCTGCCGCCGCTCGACTCGTTCGGTGTGAGCGGGTACGAGGAGGAGGGGCGCGTCGTGCGACTGCGCACCCATCAACTCCAGCGCGCGGCAACGCAGTTGCTGATGTGGGCCGAGGGGGCCGGGGTCGAGCTGCGGGGGCTGGACGTGCGGTCGGCCTCGCTGGAGGAGGCGTTCCTGCGGATCGCGCGGGAGGCGTCCGCGGACGTGGAGAGTGTGGAGAGTTCTGTTGTGGCCGAGGAGCGTGTCGCGTGAGCGCGGTTGTCGGTGGCATCGGTACGGGCGGAAGTACGACCACTCCCGCCGGGCGGATGCGGGCCCTGGCCCGGGCCGAGGCCGCGCTGTTCCTGCGGAACAAGGGGACGCTCGTCGCAGCCCTGTTCGTGCCGCTGGTGCTGCCGTTCAGTGCGTGGTCCGCCGCCGACGGGATGGACCTGAAGGAGGCCGGGCTCAGTACCGGGACGGTCATCCTGCCCGCCTCGGTCGGCTTCTCGCTGCTGTTCGCCGTGTACGCGGCCCTCGTCGGCGTCTACACCGCCCGGCGCGAGGAACTCGTGCTCAAGCGGCTGCGCACCGGTGAGCTGCGCGACGTCGAGATACTCACCGGATCGGCGCTCCCGGCGGTCGTGACAGGCTTCGTACAGAGTGTGCTGCTGGCCGTCGGCTGTGCCGTCCTGCTCGACCTCGACGCGCCACCGGCACCCCAACTCGCCGTCATCGGGCTGCTGTTGGGCCTGGTGATGTGTGTGGCGCTGGCCGCGCTCACCGCGAGCCTCAGCCGGACCACCGAGAGCGCGCAGGTCACCTCGCTGCCGCTGATGCTCGTCTCGTTTCTCGGCTCCGGGATCACCGTCCCGCTGGAGGTGCTGCCCGACCGGCTGGCCTCCTTCTGCGAACTCCTCCCGCTGACACCTGTGATCACCCTCGTACGCGGCGCCTGGACCGGTGACCTGTCGGCGTACGAGACGCTGGGCGCCGTCGTGACCGGCCTGGCCTGGACCGTGCTGTCGGTGTTTGCTGTACGACGGTGGTTCCGCTGGGAACCGCGGCACTGACGGGACGGGGGCAGGGGACATGCGCAGGCCCGGGAGTTGGTGGGGGCGGAAGAGCACGCCGGCGAAGGTGGAGACGTACACGCGCTGGTCGTTTCTGCTCCTGCCCGTCGTCGAGGTCACCGCGATCGGGCTGCCCGTCCTCGGGCAGGTGGGGGCGCGGCTCTCACCCTGGCTGTTCCTGCTGGTGTGCGCGCACTCCGTGCTCTGCGCGAGGACCGCGACCCGGGCGCTCGACTGGGTGCGCGGGACCCGTGAACAGCCGCTGCGACTGCTGGCCGTACTCGGCGTGGTCACCGCGGCGCTCGGGGTCTTGGCCCTCGTCGTCGCCGCCCACGGGCCGGGCGGCAAGGACACGGAGACCGCCGTCGGCGGACTGTTCATCGGGGTGACGTCCTTCGGCACCGGCACCCTCACCCTCGGACTCCGCAGCCGGCTGCGGATGCTGGCGCTGGTGGCCGGTATGTCCGTGGGCTCGGCCGCCGTGTCCTTCCTGCTGGGCTTCCCGGGGGCCGTGGCCCTCGGTACGGGCCTCGGGCTGCTGATCGCCGCCGGGATCATCTCGACCACCTGCGCCATCTCGGTCTGGCTGCTCAACGTCGTGTACGAACTGGACGAGGCCCGCGAGACCCGTGCCCGGCTCGCCGTCGCCGAGGAACGGCTGCGGTTCGGGCGCGATCTGCACGACGTGATGGGACGCAACCTCGCGGTGATCGCCCTCAAGAGCGAACTGGCGGTCCAGCTCGCCCGACGCGAACGGCCCGAGGCCGTCGACCAGATGATCGAGGTGCAGCGGATCGCCCGCGAGTCGCAGCGGGAGGTACGGGATGTCGTACGGGGGTATCGGGAGGCCGATCTGGGGGCTGAACTCCTCGGCGCGCAGGGTGTGTTGACCGCCGCGGGGATCTCCTGCGAGGTGACCGGGGAGGCGGCGGTCGGGCTGCCGGGCGAGGTGCAGTCGGCGCTCGGGTGGGTGGTGCGGGAGGCGACCACCAATGTGCTGCGGCACGGGGATGCGGGGTGGTGCGGGGTTCGGGTGCGGGTGGGGGACGGGTGTGTGGTGCTGACCGTGGAGAACGACGGGGTCGTCGGCGGTGGGGAGTCCGGGGAGGGCCCCGGGTCCCGGTCGGGAGCGGGGTCGGGCTCGGGGCTTGTCGGGCTGCGGGAGCGGCTGTCTGCCGTTGGGGGGCGGCTGGAGGCGGGGGTTGTGGGGGAGGGCCGGGGTGCGGGTACGGGTACGGGTGCGGTTACGGGTTCGGGTTCGGGTCAGGGGCGGTTTCGGGTGATCGCTACTGTGCCTTTGCCGGCGGGTTCCGGGGCTGGATCAGGGGCCGGTTCAGAGGCAGACTCCGGATCGAGTCCGGGGTCCGGGACGAGTCCGGGGTCCGGGACGAGTCCGGGGTCCGGTGCCGGGTTCGTTGTGAGTGAGGTCACCTCATGAGGGGTGTGCGGCTTCTGCTCGCCGACGACGAGCACCTCATCCGGGGTGCGCTGGCCGCGCTGCTCGCTCTGGAGGACGATCTCGTGGTCGTCGCCGAGGCCGCCACCGGGCCCGAGGCGCTGGCCATGGCCCGGGCACACCGGCCCGACGTGGCCGTGCTCGATCTTGAGATGCCGGGCGCGGACGGTGTGAAGGTCGCCACATCGCTCCGGGCCGAACTGCCGGAGTGCCGGGTGCTGATCGTGACCAGCCATGGTCGGCCGGGACATCTGAAGCGGGCACTTGCGGCCGGTGTGCGGGGGTTCGTCCCCAAGACGGTCAGCGCGCAGCGGCTCGCCGAGATCATCCGTACCGTGCACGCCGGAAACCGTTACGTCGACCCCGAGTTGGCCGCCGACGCGATCTCCGCCGGGGACTCGCCGCTGACCGCGCGCGAGGCCGAGGTGCTCGAACTCGCCGCCGACGGGGCGCCGGTCGCGGAGATCGCGGAGCGGGCCGCACTGTCGCAGGGGACCGTACGGAACTATCTGTCGTCGGCCGTTTCCAAACTCGGGGCCGAGAACCGGCATGCCGCGGTGCGGCTCGCCCGGCGTCGGGGTTGGGTATAGTTGGTCTCGCGCCACGGCACGTACGACACGTGCGGGACGCGATGCGGACGTAGCTCAGTTGGTAGAGCGCAACCTTGCCAAGGTTGAGGTCGCCAGTTCGAACCTGGTCGTCCGCTCAGCAGTCGAAGGCCCCGGTCCAGTGGACCGGGGCCTTCGTCGTATGCGGAGGGGGCGGGCTCAGCTCCAGCTGATCCCCGTCAGACGTTCGTACGCCTCGATGTACTTCGCACGGGTCGCGTCCGTGACGATCTGCGGGAGCGGCGGCGGGGGCTGCTCGCTGGCGCGGACCCAGCCGGATGCGGCGGACGTGAGCCAGTCCCGTACGAACTGCTTGTCGAACGAGGGCTGTGCGTGGCCCGGCTCCCACTCCTCGGCCGGCCAGAAGCGGGACGAGTCCGGGGTGAGGACCTCATCGGCCAGGATCAGGGTCTCGCCGTCCGGCGTGCTCTCGTACCCGAACTCGAACTTCGTGTCGGCCAGGATGATGCCCCGGTCGCGGGCGATGTCGCGGGCGCGGGAGTAGACGGCGAGGGTCGCCTGGCGCAGCTCGGCGGCGGACTCGGCGCCGACCTGGCGGGCGACCTCTTCGTACGACACGTTCTCGTCGTGCTCGCCGACCGCGGCCTTGGTGGCCGGGGTGAAGATCGGGGCGGGGAGTTCCGAGCCGTCGGTGAGGCCCTCGGGCAGGGCCAGGCCGCAGACCGTACGGGTCGCGTTGTACTCGGTGAGGCCGGAGCCGGTGAGATAGCCGCGGGCCACGCACTCCACCGGCATCATGCGCAGGGACTTGCAGATCAGGGTGCGGCCCGCCCAGTCGGCGGGGGCGCCCGGCGGGAGTTCGGTGCTCAGGACGTGATTGGGGGCCAGGTCGGCGAGCTGGTCGAACCACCAGAGCGAGAGCTGGGTGAGGACGCGGCCCTTGTCGGGGATCTCCGTCTGTAGCACCCAGTCGAAGGCGGAGATACGGTCGCTGGCGACCATCACGAGGTCGCCCGCCTCGTTCTGGTACAGGTCGCGCACCTTGCCGGTGTGCAGATGCACCAGACCCGGAACCTGGAGGGGCTCGGGCTTTTCTACGAATCCGGACACGGTTCCTCCCCGTGGTGATGACCAAGTGGGTCGATTCTCCCGTATGCGGAGAGCGCGTCTGCGCCAGGGGGGCGGGGGGTCGGGTTTCAGTCCCGTTTGCAGATGCGGTCCAGGAGGTTCGCGGTGGCCCGTTGGACACGGGCGTCGACGTGGCCGGGGCGGTCCAGGGAGGGGGACCACGCGAACGTTCCGGACGCGAAGACCAGGGAGCCCGAGGGGGCTCGATAGAGGGAGGTCTCCTGGTGACGGAGGGCTCCTTCGCTGTCCGCGTACGGGGAGTGGGCGAGGAGGATGCGGTCCTCGTGCTCGGGGAGCTGGGTGCGCGGGAAGTAGCGGTCGGCCTCGCCTGCCACCATGCCGTCGATCTCGTCGCCGTCGTGGGCGCCGGTCGCCTCCCACATCCAGTGGTCGGCGTTGCGCACGACCATGGGGGTGGGCTCGGGGACCCGGCCCGCGTACTGGATGCCGATCAACTGCTGCTCGGGCCGGTCGATCTCGCGCCAGAGGGCGGGCTTCCCTGGCCCGCGACGCTTCCGGCAGGTGAGGAGGCGGTCGGCGACACCGGACGGGGACGGCCCCAGCTCCACCTGCCAGTACATGGTGTTGGCGGAGAGGAAGACGAGGGACGTGCCGTTCTCCCGGGCGAGTTCGGTGGTGCGGCGCATCGCCGAGGACCAGTACTCGTCGTGGCCCGGGAAGACCAGGCCCCGGTAGCGGGTGGGGTCGACGCGGCCGGCGTGCAGGTCGCGGGCGTCGGCATAGGCGACGTCGTAGCCGTAGCGCTCGGCGAAACGGATGAAGTCGTAGGCGTGGCCCACGTGGAGGGGGAGGCCGGCGCCGGCGTACGGGCGGTCGAAGGAGACGGTGGTGGCCGCGTCGGCCTCGCCCAGGAGCCGGCCCTCCTCGTCCCACGCGTGGTAGAGGCTCGCGCCGGTGCGGCCGTCCTCCGGGTAGAGGTTGTACGCCTGCCAGGTGATGTCGGGCAGGAGGAGCAGCAGGTCCGCCGGGTGGTTGTCGCGGACGGTGAAGGGGATGTGGGAGCGGTAGCCGTCGGCGGTGGTGAGGACGGCGACGTACGCCCCGATGTTCCAGTACGACGGGATCTGGAGCCGCCAGGAGAGCCACCAGTGGTGGCAGGAGACCGTGCGGTCGGCGGTGAGGGGCGGGGGCTGGACGATGCCGGAGAGGCGGGGGCTGGTGGTGATCTTGGCTGCGCCGTCGCCGCCGTAGTGGCCGATGCGGTAGATGTCCACGGCGAACTCTTGCGGCGGGTCGACGGTGATGTGGAAGTCGATGGCCTCGCCGGGGGCGGCGGGGCCGGTGGAGGCGAAGCCCTTGATCTGCCGGTGTACGTCGTCGGCGGCTCGGGGGCCGCCGGTGGGGCGGGGGGTGGTGCGGGGGGTACGGGGGTTGGGGATTCTGGCGGTGGGGGTGGGGTCTAAGGGGTCCACGTACCAGGGGACTACGTGGCCCGTGTCGTCGAAATAGGTCTCGCTGCCTCGGAGCCAGGGGACGGGGCCCAGGCCGAAGGGGTCCGTGACGGCGTGCGCGAGTGCTCCCGACTCCCAGCGGCGGATCGGCTGCGGCCCCATGACGCTTCCCTCCCTGGCTCCCCCGTCAGCTGTGTGCGTGCGGTGTTGCGTTTTACGGTGTTGCGTTCGCGGGCTGGTGTCCCGCTGTCTTATGTCCCGCGCGATTGCCATGTGCGCTATCGGTCCCAGCACATCACATTACGCACGCAGTCCGTCACCGTTCGTCGCTAATTGACCAGAAGCGGAAGAGAGTCCTCCGACCTGTTTCTTCGCCCCCGCCGCCCCTACCCGTTCCCATCCCTGGGGGCTGCCGCCCCCAGACCCCCCTTTCGGCCTGAACGGCCTCGTCCTCAAACGCCGGACGGGCTGGGTAGTCAGCCCGTCCGGCGTTTGAGGACGAGCGCGTTCAGCGCGATACGGGGGTTCGGGGGCAGCGCCCCCGAGGATGGGAACGGGTAGGGACGGCGGGGGCGAAAACCCTCGGGGTCACACCAGGCGTACCGGTTTCTCCGGGCGTACTCCTGTTGTGCGGAGCCATGCCTCCAGGGGGGCCGGGTCGCCTGTTTCTATCAGGGTCAGGACCCTTGGGCCCAGGTCCGCCGCTCGTTCGCCGTTGAGGAGCAGCGACGGGCCGTCCAGCCAGTCCAGGCCCGGTGTCGCCCCAGCCGTGTCCATCGCCGCACAGCACACCATCGCGGTGACGTGATCGGCGAGCAGCTCACGCCCCGTACGCGGGGGCGTCAGAGGGAAGAGCGGCAGCCCGCCGTCGTCCCAGACGGACGTGTCCGGGCCCTGGCCGGCCAGGCCTGCCGGCGCCGCCGCCTCCTCGCGGGCGACCTCCGCACTGATCCCGGCGGCAAGAGCCTCGCTGCGTTCGCTTCCCACCCGTTCCTCGTCGCCGTACTCGTCCTCCACGTCCGCCGTCTCCCTCACCACCGTCTGCGGCGTCGCCAGGTGGTTCATCACCCGGGAGAGGGTCGGCGCGTCGGCCTCCCGGCGTGTGGGTGTCGCCGTGCGGTGGACACCCAACGTGTCGAGGACCCGGTGCAGGCGGGCCGCGTCCGTACGCCACTTACGGTCGACCACCTCCTCCGGATACTCCTGCCAGTCCACCGGCGCCCAGTCGGGGCCGGGCTCGGCCGGCCCCCCGTGGAAGAGACGGGCGGCGAGGAGCGAGGCCGCCTCGTCGATCGCGCCGGGCTCTTCGAGCAGGTCGCAGGCCGGGCGTTCGCCCAGGCGGGACGTGAAGCCCTCGGCCAGCCGGTCGCGGCGCGACAGTTCCGTGAGCGCCGCGACGACGCCCGCGTCCAGCCGGGCCGGCCAGCGGCCCATCCGCCAGGCGGGCAGCGCGACCCGGGTCAGCAACCGGTCCCAGCCCGCGTACGCCAGCCCGACCTGTTCCTGTGCGACGATCCGCAGCCCGTAATCCACAGCCTGTGCACGCTCGGCGGCGGCCACCGCGACCCCGCGCTCCATCTCGGCCGCGTGCACCCGACAGCCGCGCAGCAGCAGCCTCGCGACCCAGCCGACGCCCGCGAGTGCCGTACGGGACACGGGTCCGCGCTGCGGCGCCGCCGCCACGGCCACCGCCGCGTCCAGGCCTCGTACGAAGCGCCGCGCCGCCGCGATGTCCGGGTGGGCGGAAGGGCCCGTACCGGCGACGACCGGGGCGAGGACCGCGCGCAGTTCGCCGACGCGCATCCACCACAGGAACGGCGAGCCGATCACGAGGACGGGCGCCGCCGCACGCCGATGCTGCTGGAGGGCGGGACGCAGGCCTCGTACGCCCGATATCTCGTCCCGGTCCTCCGCCGGGGGCGGGGTGTGGGCGCGGTGGGTGCGGTCCTCCAGCCAGCTGTCGCAGTCCGGGGTGAGCGCTATCGCGGAGGGTGCGGGGACGCCCAGCCGGTCGGCCAGGTCGCGCACCAGGTGGTAGAGGTCCGGGGCCGATTCCTCGGCTATCGGGACCGTGGGGCTCATGGCGGGGCGGGCGCGGGCGACGACCAGGGCGATGACGGCCGCCGCGAGGAGTACGACGATCGCCGCGCCGCTCGTGATCCAGCGGGCGAGGTGCCAGCCGCCGCCCATGAGGTGGCCGGTGGAGACACCTGCCCACAGCACGACGGCGACGGCCGCGGGCAGCAGGGCGACAGCCAGGGCCCTGCTGCGGATACGCAGCACGGCCAGGGCCCGGGAACGCGCGACCTGCGCGCCCGCCTCCACACCCATACCGGTCACGACCGGATGTCACCCCCTACCTTTTCCGCACACCCTGACGTTGCTCACTCCCCCACTGTGGCACCCACCACTGACATCGCAATGCCGGTGGGCCAAGTGCCGGAATGCTTGCGCCGCACCATAGTTGGGGGCCCGGGCCTCGTCAGCCGGATGGGGGATCGGTCACTCGATGGAATGGCTTTGGGGAGAGGTGGGTGACGCGCGGCGACGGCGGAGTGGCAGGCGGAAGGCCGTCAAACGACTCTCGGGCCCCGCATCCTTAGACGGATTCGGAGCCCGAGGGGTTCATCGGTGACTGTACGGTTACTCGCCCGACGCCGCCTTCGCCGCGATGTCCGTGCGGTGCTGGGAGCCGTCCAGGTGGATGCGGCCGAGGGCCGTGTACGCGCGGTCGCGGGCCTGGCTCAGGTTCTTGCCGGTCGCCGTCACGGAGAGCACCCGGCCGCCCGCGCTCACGACCGCGTCGCCGTCGCGCTTCGTGCCCGCGTGCAGGACGTACGCGTGCGGGGCGTCCTCGGCGGCCACGTCGGGGAGGCCGGTGATCGGGTCACCGGTGCGCGGGGTGCCGGGGTAGTTGTGCGAGGCGATGACCACGGTGACCGCCGCGTCGTCGCTCCAGCGCAGGGGCTCCAGGTCGGCGAGGGTGCCGTTGGCGGCAGCGAGGAGGATGCCCGCCAGCGGGGTCTTCAGGCGGGCCAGGACCACCTGGGTCTCGGGGTCGCCGAAGCGGGCGTTGAACTCGATCACGCGGACGCCGCGCGAGGTGATCGCGAGGCCGGCGTAGAGGAGGCCGGAGAAGGGGGTGCCGCGGCGGCGCAGTTCGTCGACCGTCGGCTGGAGGACCGTCTGGAGGACTTCCTCGACCAGCTTCGGGTCGGCCCAGGGGAGCGGCGAGTAGGCGCCCATGCCGCCCGTGTTCGGGCCCTCGTCGTCGTCCAGCGCGCGCTTGAAGTCCTGAGCGGGCTGGAGCGGGAGGACCGTCTCGCCGTCGGTGATGGCGAAGAGGGAGACCTCGGGGCCGTCGAGGAACTCCTCGATGACGACACGGTCGCAGGAGTTCGCGTGGGCGGCGGCGGCTTCGAGGTCGTCGGTGACGACCACGCCCTTGCCGGCCGCGAGTCCGTCGTCCTTCACGACGTACGGGGCACCGAAGGCGTCGAGGGCTTCATCCACCTCGTCCGGCGTCGTGCAGACGTACGAGCGGGCCGTGGGGACGCCGGCTCCCGCCATGACGTCCTTCGCGAAGGCCTTGGAGCCCTCCAGCTGCGCGGCCTCCCCGGAGGGGCCGAAGACGGGGATGCCCGCGCCTCGTACGGCGTCGGCGACCCCGGCGACGAGCGGCGCCTCCGGTCCTACGACGACCAGGTCGGCGCCGAGCTCCACGGCCAGCGCGGCCACGGCCGTGCCATCGAGGGGGTCGACCTGACGCAGCTCGGCGACCTCGGCGATGCCGGCGTTGCCGGGGGCGCAGTAGAGCGCGGTGACGTCGGGGTCGAGGGACAGGGAGCGGCACAGGGCGTGTTCGCGGGCGCCATTACCGATGAGGAGGACGTTCACGCGGGTCAGTTTAGTGGTCCGGGATGAGACGGCTCCCGGCACTGGTGCGGACGTCACTGGGGACTGCGCCCCCAGACCCCCGCTGTCGGCCTGAACGGCCTCGTCCTCAAACGCCGGACGGGCTGGATGGGTGCCTGAGGTCGGCGTTCGAGGACAACCGCCTCAGCCCACCCCTTTTCCCCGCCCACCCGCCCCGCCGCACTTCAGCACCGGCCCGGGCACCCCCAGCCCGTCCGGCGTTTGAGGACGAGGCCGTTCAGCGCGACTTCCCACCCACCCGACGGCCGCCACCCCCCTCCAGCCCGTCCGGCGTTTGAGGACGAGCGCGTTCAGCGCGACAAAGGGGGGTCTGGGGGCACAGCCCCCAGGGATGGGAACGGGTAGGGGCGGCGGGGGCGGGAAAACCCGGCCCAGCACACCCGCCCGCCTACTCGTTCGAGAACTCCTCCAGCACCGTCGCCCCCAACTCCCGCACGATCATCTCGTGCCCGGAAAGCGCGGACTCGTCGAGGTCGGGATCGTCGTCCTCGGGGACATCGTCCTCCGGGGCGATCGGCGGGGGTTCCGGAGCCGAGGGCCGCGCTGCCGATGCCGGCGCGGAGGCCTGGGGCCGGGGTGCCGGGGCCTGCGCGGGCGCCGGAGACGAGGGCGCCGGCTGCTGCTGGGGGGCGGGCGTCGACGCGGCGCCGCCGTAACCACCTCCGCCACCGCCGCCGTAGCCACCTCCACCGCCCCCTCCGCCGTAACCGCCAGGCGCAGCCCCTCCGCCGTAGCCACCGGGCGCCGGAGCCGCCTGACCACCACCACCGCCGCCCGTCGGGTCGACGACCGCCTCGATCCGCCACTGGACGTTGAACTGCTCCAACAGCGCCTGCTTCAGCACTTCCTCGCTGCCGCTGCTGGAGAAGTTGTCCCGCGCGCCCGCGTTCATGAAGCCGAGCTGGAGTGTGGTGCCGTCGAACCCGCTGACCTGGGCGTTCTGGCTGAGCAGGATCCAGGTGAACCGGCGGCGGTTCTTCACCGACTCCAGGATGTTCGGCCAGAGCATGCGGGGGTCGAGGCCGCCGGGCACGGGGACACCGGCCGGCGCGGCGGGCGCCTGAGCCTGGGGAGGCTGGGACTGGGGCTGGGCGTAGGCCGGTGCCGATGGCGGAGCGGCTGCGGCGGGCGCCGGGGGCTGTCCGGTGCCCGCAGGGGTGGCTGTGGGCCAGCCACCGGGGCGCCGCCCACTGCCCGCGCTCGTCGCGGTGGGCCAGGCACCGGGAGCGGCCGGAGCCGGGGCGGGTGCGGCCAGGGCCGCGACCTGAGGCTGGGGCTGGGGGGGCGGAGCAGGCGCGCCGACCGCGTCCGCCGTACCGGACATGCCACCGCCACCGGGCACACCCGGCACGCCAGGTGCACCCGACGCGGCAGGAGGCAAGCCCGGCGCACCCACCGCACCACCGACAACGCCACCGGCACCACCAGGCACCGCGCCCTCGTGCGCGGCGGGCACGCCATGCGCGCCCGGCCCCGGCACGTACCCCATGGGGATGCCTGCCCCGCCCGTGCCCGCAGCCGGACCGCCGGAGAAGTTGATGCCCCGCTCCAGCTTGTCGAGGCGGGCCATGACCGAGCGTTCGTCGCCGTACGCGGCCGGCAGCAGCACGCGCGCGCAGATCAGTTCCAGCTGGAGCCGGGGCGAGGTCGCGCCGCGCATCTCGGTGAGGCCGTCGTTGACGAGGTCGGCGGCGCGGCTGAGTTCGGCGGCGCCGAAGACGCCGGCCTGGGCCTGCATACGCTCGACCACGTCCACAGGGGCGTCGATGAGCCCCTTCTCCGCCGCGTCGGGCACGGCGGCGAGGATCACCAGGTCGCGCAGGCGTTCGAGCAGGTCGGCGACGAAGCGGCGCGGGTCGTTGCCGCCCTCGATGATGCGGTCGACGACCTCGAAGGCCGCCGCGCCGTCCCCGGAGGCGAACGCCTCGACCACGGAGTCGAGCAGCGAGCCATCCGTGTAGCCGAGCAGGGAGGTGGCCATGGCGTAGGTCACGCCCTCGGCACCGGCGCCGGCCAGCAGCTGGTCCATGACGGACATGGAGTCTCGTACGGACCCCGCTCCGGAGCGGACGACCAGCGGGAGTACGCCGTCGGCGACCGGGATGTTCTCCTGGCCGCAGACCTCGCCGAGGTAGTCGCGGAGCGTGCCCGGCGGGACCAGCCGGAAGGGGTAGTGGTGGGTCCGGGAGCGGATCGTCCCGATGACCTTCTCGGGTTCCGTGGTCGCGAAGATGAACTTGAGGTGCTCCGGTGGCTCCTCGACGACCTTGAGCAGCGCGTTGAAACCGGCCGACGTGACCATGTGGGCCTCGTCGATGATGTAGATCTTGTAGCGGCTGCTCGCCGGGCCGAAGAAGGCCTTTTCGCGCAGGTCACGGGCGTCGTCCACACCACCGTGCGACGCGGCGTCGATCTCGATGACGTCGATCGACCCCGGGCCGTTGCGCGCCAGGTCCTGGCAGGACTGGCACTCGCCGCAGGGCGTCGGCGTGGGCCCCTGCGCGCAGTTCAGGCAGCGCGCCAGGATGCGCGCGCTGGTCGTCTTGCCGCAGCCGCGCGGCCCGCTGAACAGGTACGCGTGATTGACCCGGTTGTTCCGCAGCGCCTGCTGCAACGGGTCGGTTACATGCTCCTGCCCGATGACCTCGGCGAACGACTCCGGGCGATAGCGGCGGTACAGCGCAAGGGACGACACGCATACGACGATATCGGCCCCCACTGACAGTCGGCCCCGCCCGCCCGTCTCACCCCGTACCTACCTGGGCATCCCAGCGCTCACTCGCCCTTCGCCACTGCGTCCTTCACTGTGCCTTTTGACGGCGAAGAGTCCCCAGATCTTCCCCTTTGAAGGCAGTCCCCCGAGCCCTCCCCGGGAACGCACACCGCCCATACACTGACGGCACTGGGCCCGGCACTCCTGACGTACGCGGTGGCCCTGGTCGCGACCCCATCCGCGCGGGCGCCGCGGGCAGCCTGGGCACCCTGGGCACCAACTGGAACTGGCCGGGCGACCTGGCCGGGGTCCCCCGGCAGCCGTGGCGACCCCGCCCAAACAGAAGACCCCCCACGCACCCGCCAGAGCCAACCTACCCTTGCTGCCTTCCGGCCCTGGGGGAGTTCAGTCAGATAGCGCCGCGTGAGGGGCTGAGGCCCAGCGTACCTGATCGCAGGGGGCCCGAACGAGTTCGCAAGCACCCCCTCAGGTCATGTAATGTTCCCGGCGGAGGATTCGCCTAGTGGCCTAGGGCGCACGCTTGGAAAGCGTGTTGGGGGCAACCCCTCACGAGTTCGAATCTCGTATCCTCCGCCAGTGCCTCACCGGGCACGATGTCGAAGGGCCCCACCGTTCGCGGTGGGGCCCTTCGTCGTTGTCCGTCTCCGTTGACCGACCGCCGCTTGCTCGACGAACCGACGGCCCTCGGCGACGGTCTCAGGTGAGCGGCTTTCATGCCGCTTCCAGGACGGACAGCAGGACGTCCGGCGACTCGGGGCCGGTCAGTGCCTGCTCTGTCCAGATGCACTTGCCCGTCGCGGTGTACCGCGCACCCCACCGCTGCGACAGGGCCGCGACCAGTTGCAGGCCCCGGCCGCCCTCGTCCGTCTCGGACGCCCGGCGGATCCGGGGGGTGGTGAGGCTGCCGTCCGAAACCTCGCAGACCAAGGTGCGGCTGCGTAGCAGGCGGAGCAGCACCGGGCCCTTGGCGTATCGCACGACGTTGCCCACCAATTCGCTGACCAGCAGTTCCGTGGTCATTGCCAGGTCGTCCAGGCGCCATTGCGAGAGTTGCTCACGGACGAGCTTGCGCGCCTCGCCCGCGGCCTGAGGCAGCATGGGCAGCGGCCAGGCGGCGATCGCCTCGGAGGGAAGCATGTGTACGCGGACGGCCAGCAGGGCCGCGTCGTCCGCGGACTGTTGCTGGGCCGGGAGAAGGCCGGCGGTCAGCGTGTCGCAGAGGACGTCGAGATCGCTGTCGTGGTCCTCGGCGAGCAGCCGGGCGAGACGGGCCATGCCGACGTCGATGTCGCGGCTGGCGGACTCGATGAGCCCGTCGGTGTAGAGGACGAGGAGGCTGTTGTCCGGGAGCGCGAGTTCGACATTCTCGAAGGGCGGGTCGGCGGCGCCCAGTGGGGGATCCGGAGCCGCATCGGGGAAGTCGACGGTGCCGTCGGGGAGGACGACGGCGGGCGGCGGGTGCCCGGCGCGGGCGAAGGCGCAGATGGCGGTGGTGGGGTCGTAGACCGCGTACAGGCAGGTGGCGTACGAGTCGTCGCCGAGGCCGGAGACGATGTCGTTGAGGTGGGCGAGGATCTCGTCCGGGGGCAGGTCCAGCTCGGCGAGGGTGTGTACGGCGGTGCGCAGCCGTCCCATGGTGGCTGCCTCCGGCAGGCCGTGGCCCATCACGTCGCCGATGACGAGAGCGACCCGCTCGCCGGAGAGCGGGATGATGTCGTACCAGTCGCCACCCACGTCCATGCCCTGGCCGGCCGGCAGATAGCGGGCGGCGGCGGTGCAGGCGGGCAGCGACGGCAGCGCCTGTGGCAGCAGGCCACGCTGGAGTTCCTGGGCTCGGGTGTGCTCGGCGTCGAAGAGCCGGGCACGTTCCAGCGCCTGGGCGACGAAGCCGCTGATCGCGACCAGGAGCGTGCGCTCCTCGCCGGTGAGGCGGCGCGGCCGGTCGAAGGAGATCACGCACACCCCGATCGGGTGATCCGAAGCGATCAGCGGCAGGAACGCCCAGGCCTTCTTGCCTCCCGCCTCAGGATGGTCGGCCAACGGGGGGTAGCGCGCGACGTACTCCTCCGGAGAGGAGATGAACTGCGGGGTGCGGATGCGCAGGGCGTCCATCACCGCGCTGTGCTCCGAGAGGGGGCGGTTGTCGAGCAGGTCGAGGAATTCCCGGGGATAGCCGAGGCTGCCGACGACATGCGTCCGGTCGTTCTCGATGGCCTGTATGACCAGCCCTGCCGCACCGAACGGCGGCAGTACGTGCCGGGCCACGGCGTCCACCACGCCCGCCGAGCCGGTCGCGCTGGCGAGCGCGGCCGTCAGCTCCGCGATACGGGCGGCCCGCTCGACCTCGGCGCGCGCGGCCTCCTCGCGCTCGGTGTCCCGCATCCGCCTGTCGTGGACGTCGGTGAAGTAGAAGGCCAGGCCGTCGGGGAGAGGGACCAGCCGCATGTGGTACCAGCGCCCGGTTCCCCCGGCCAGGACATCCAGGCCGGTGGGCGTGGACCGGGCGGCCGTCTCCTCGCAGAGCGCCCGGAGACCGGGGAGCTGGAGGGCGTCGGAGAGTTCCCACGCCGTGCGGCCGATCAGCTCCTGGCCGCAGCCGAGGACCCGCTCCGCCTCCGCGTTGACGAAAGTGATCCGCCACTGCTGGTCCAGGGCGAGAAAGCCGTCGCTCATGTCACGCAGGGCGCGGCTGATCGCGTCGTGAGCACTTCGGGACTCCGTGGTGTCCCAGACCGTACCGACCATGCCGACCGGCCGATCCGCGTCGTCCACTTTCACCCGGCCGCGCACCTGCACCCAGCCGGTCGTGCCGTCCGGGCGGTTCACCCGGTACTCGGTGCCGTACAGGCTCCGGTCGCGCATCGCCTTGTCGACCCCTGTCGTCACCAAGGGAACGTCGTCCGGGTGGATGAGGCCCAGCCAGGTTTCCGTCCGCCGGTCGTACGTCTCCGGATCGATGCCGAGCACGGTCATGGCCGACTCGTCCAGGACCAGCTCTCCGGTGCCCATGCGCCACTCCCAGGAGCCGACGCGTACGGCCTTGAGCGCCTGCCGCAGTCCTCCCCCGGCGACCGGTTGATCCTGCGGTGACGGAGCTGCGGGCGTCAGAGGGCGACTCATCCGCGAGGCGGCCCAGGCGGCGACAGCGTCGAGGAAGGCCCACTGCTCGGGGTCGGGCTCGCGGGTCGTGGCGGTCAGGACGGTGAGCGCGCCCAGCGGGCCGTCCGGGCCGGACACAGGGACGGCGGCCGCCCCGCCTGCGGAAGCCGTGCCGTCGGCGGTCCCGAGGCCGGGTCCGTCGAGCGGGAGTGCGGGCAGCCAGACACGGGCCTCTTCCCGCGTGGCGTGGGCCGGGGGCCAGTCCCCGTCGTCCGCGATGCGCTCCCAGGGGCCGGTCAGCGCCGGCGGCAGGTTGCTGCTCGCCACCAGGCGCAGGCCGCGCAGCCCGCCGAGCCGACGCACATGAATCATGCCGCCCACCCCGCCGAGCTCGGCCACGGCGTGCTCCAGAGCGAGACGCAGGGCCTCGGTCAACGGCAAGCCGTCGTCGACGGCGCCGAGTATGTTCAGCCGCCTCTTCATGACCTTAATCTACAGAAAATCTACATTACTGAAAAAATCATCACTTACCGTGAATAACGCACTGGTCAATACGACAGGACCTCCTCCCCCGTCCTCGCCGCCGAGCCGACGGCCCGGTGATCGGCGGCCGGTGGCCGGTGGCCAAGCAGGGGCCGGCCTCCTGCGGTTGCAGTTCTGGTTGCGTTCACCGACGTACAGCACCGTTCAGAAACCCCACCGGCACCGAGTGCTCCGCGGGTCAGAACGTCCCCGTACGCCACAGAAACCCCGGACGAACAGTTGGAAAGCGTGTCGGCGGGCCTCGTTGTCCTGGTAGCCGCGGCTTCCAGCCGTGATAGTCCGTGTTCGGGCTCAGGCCTCGCTGTCCAGATCGACGTCATCCCCCGCTGGGAGCCACCTGGGAGCCCACCTGCTCCCCGAGCCCCTCATATGAGTCGAGATTGCCCGTCGGATTCACCGGGAGGGTCTGTTCGGCCCAGATGGTTTTGCCCTGGGTCGTTTGGCGGGTGCCCCAGGCCGCTGTGAGCTGGGCGACCAGGAGCAGGCCGCGGCCGCCTTCGTCGAAGGTGCGGGTGCGGCGCATGTGGGGGGCGGTGGCACTGGCGTCGGAGACTTCGCAGATGAGGTTTCGGTCGTGGATCAGGCGCAGCTGTATGGGTGGTTCGGCGTAGCGGATGGCGTTGGTGACGAGTTCGCTGACGACCAGTTCGGTGACGAATCCGGCGTCGTCCAGTCCCCAGGCCTCCAGTTGGGCCGTGGCGTCCTTTCGGGCTTGGGCGACGGCGGCGGGGTCTGCGGGTATGTCCCAGGTGGTGGTCCGGTCGGTGTTCAGCGCGTTGGTGCGGGCGATGAGCAGGGCGATGTCGTCGGACGGGCGGCCGGGCAACAGGGCGGCCAGAACCGCGTCGCACAGGGCGTCCAGGGGGGCGGACGGTTGGGCAAGGGTCTGGCAGAGCAGGGACAGGGCGCTGCCGATGTCGCGTTCGCGGGATTCGATGAGCCCGTCGGTGTAGAGGGCCAGGAGGCTGCCCTCAGGTAGGTCGATGTCGGTCGCTTCGAAGGGCAGTCCGCCCAGTCCGAGTGGGGGGCCGACGGGGAGGTCGAGCGGTTTCGCGGTGCCGTCGGGGGTGACCAGGACGGGTGCCGGGTGTCCGGCCAGGGCGATGGTGCAGCGGCGCGACACCGGGTCGTACACGGCGTACAGACAGGTCGCGACGACATCTCCTGTGGTGGGCGCCCCGGGGTCCGGCTGCGGGGCGTCTTTGACTTCGTTGGACAGGCGGGCGACGAGGTCGTCGAGGTGGGTGAGCAGTTCTTCGGGAGGCAGGTCGATGTCGGCGAGGGTGAGCACAGCGGTGCGCAGCCGTCCCATGGTTGCGGAGGCGTGGATGCCGTGGCCGACGACATCGCCGACGACGAGTCCCACCCTGGCGCCGGACAGCGGGATGACGTCGAACCAGTCCCCTCCCACTCCGGCCCGTGCGCCGGCCGGCAAGTAGCGGGACGCGACCTCAACCGCGGTCTGCGCGGGCAGGGCCTGGGGCAGCAGGTTGCGCTGAAGGGTGACCGCGGTGGCGCGTTCGCGGGTGTAGCGCCGGGCGTTGTCGATGCAGACGGCCGCTCTGGCGGCCAGTTCCTCGGCCAGCACCAGGTCGTCCTCGCGGAACACCTCGGGATGCTGGTGGCGGACGAAGACGACGACGCCCAGGGTGGCCCCGCGAGCGGTCAGGGGCACAGTGATCGCGGAGTGGATGCCGAAGTCGCGGATCCGGGCGGCCCGGGACCGGGCCACGGCCGTCCATTCGATGATCGCCGGGTCGGTGGCGTGGTGCAGCAGGGCCTGTCCCGACCTGAGGCTCTCCACCGGCGGGGAGCCCTCCGGATAGCTGTCCACCTCGCCCGGGGCGACGACCGCCTCGGGGGTTCCCGGGGTCGTGGACCGGTGGGCGACGCGCCGCAGTGAGACGGGGCCGTGCGGGGTGCCGGTTTCCGGGGGAGGCTCGTGCGCGAGGTCGAGGGACGGGAGCAGGTCCACGCTGACGAAGTCGGCGAATTCCGGGACGGCCACGTCCGCCAGTTCCTGAGCCGTCCGCGTCACGTCGAGGGTGCTGCCGATACGCGTACTGGCATCCGCGAGCAACTTCAGTCGCTTACGGGCCCAGTACTGCTCGGTTATGTCATGAACGGCCAGACCCAGGCCATGCACACGGCCGTCCTCGTCCTTCAACGGCGTGACGAAGAACGACCAGGCGTGTTCACGGCTCTCACCGAGGGCCCTCCCGTAGGCGTCCATGGCCTGCTGTTCACCGCTCTCCAGCGCCAGCAGCATGGACCGCTCCACCCTTTCCATCTCAGGATGGTCAAGGAACTCCATGGGCCGCAGCCCTCGCACGTCGTCCTCCGTGAGGCCGAAGACGCGAAGCTGGGCCTCGTTCGCCCGGAGCAGGCGCAGCCTGGTGTCGTACAGCGACATGTAGCAGCCCGCGACCTGCTCGTGGTGCCAGCTCACGAGCGTGTCGTCGTCGGGCTCGGGCCGCGACCCCCGCAGCGCGGAGACCAGGAACCATTCGAGCTGCCCGCCGTCCGGCGCTCTCTTGTGCGCCAGGACCTTGGCGTCCAGGCTGCGGCCGACGCGGTGCCGGAGGGCGATCCGCCGCGTCCACCTGGGCAGCTGCGCGAGGGACCGCAGCTCCCGCTTGTCGATCTCTTCGGCCAGCAGGCCGGCCGCCGGCTCTCCCACGATCTGGGTGGACGAGTACCCCAACAGTTCCTCGGCCCCCGCGTTCCACCCGGTCACGGTGCCGTGCTCGTCGATGGTGACATTCGCGTTGAGCGCCTCGTCGGAGATGTATGCGGACGACCCCGGCACCCTGTCGGTCGACATACGTCCCTCCATGGTTGCCCGTCCGGCCCTCGCGGAGATCTCCGCCGCCCCTCGTCCGGGGGCGCCCCCGGACTCAGACACTCAGACAAACGGATTACATGTCTGAATTATCACGCTTCGACCCTCCAGGGTCACGCCGGAATATGCGGTATCACGCAGTCGGATACTCAAGGAGACGAGGATCCAACACGGTCTTCCACGTCGACCCCGCGATCGGCCGGATGTACGGGACGACGTCCGCTGCTCAGGCAGCCCCCAGCAGTCCATGAGAGCAGTGCGTCAGAGCAGTCCTCGAAGGGAGTCAGGGCATCAGGCTGATCGCCCTCGCCGTGCCCAGCGCCCCCTCCGTCGGGATCGTGCGCACCCGCGTCGCGCGGTCGCCGATCAGGCGGGACAGGGCGGCCGGGTTCGGCTGTAGGCGGCCGTGGTCGAAGAGGAGCAGGGTGACCCGGGTGTTCGGGGGTGGGGGCGTACGGGCGTACTGGGCGTATGTGACCGCGTCGCAGCCCGAGTACCAGCCCGCCTCCGGTTCGTAGCCGGTGACCAGGAGGCAGGGGGAGTTCGAGGTCAGGGCTTCGGCGACCGGGACCGTCGAGCGGGCCAGGTCGGTCGGGGCGGGCATCGCTCCGTGGGCCACGACCTGGGCCGTACCGGCGGTGGTCAGGGCCGCCAGGGCCGCTACGGCGGTCAGCGCGCCCTTTCTCCAGGGTCCTGTCCGCTCCGCCACCGCCTCCACGCCCAGGATCGTGAGCAGGACGACCGAGAGGTAGACGAAGCGCGGTTCGCCGTCCGTCGCCAGGCCCAGGACGACGAGGATCAGGACCGCCGTCGAGGCCAGGAAGACCCGGCGGGCGCCGCGCGCGGAGTCCTTTCGCGTACGCAGGGCGCCTGCCGCCAGGAGCAGGCCCGCCGTCATCACCACCGCTCCCAGGTCTCCGGCCAGGCGGTACGGGAAGATCGCCAGGTAGTAGACGAGGCCGTCGCCCACGTAGACGCGGTTGGCCTGGGCGCCCGCCCACAGGATCAGGCCGAACGGTGAGCCGGTGACCTGTGTGGCGTGGACGAAGTGGGGCAGCAGGCCGAGGGTGAGGACGGCCAGCGCGGCGGCCAGTCGGCGGCCCTGGGCCAGCCAGGCGCGCGGGCCGTACGCGAACAGCGCGGCCAGCGCGATCGCCAGGAGGTTGCCCGTGCTGCCGTAGCGGAGGTAGAAGGCGGCCACCGCCACGGCCGCCGCGAGGGGCAGGGCGCGGGAGCGGCGTACCTCCTGGGCCCGGGTCAGGAGGAAGACGACGATCAGCAACAGGCCTGTGGCGCCTATGTCGTTGAGGAACTGCGGTACGCGGCGCAGGAATCCGAGGCCCGAGAGCAGGAGGAGGGTCACGACCACCGCTCGGCGGGGTGTCGTCCAGCGGGCCGCGGTCAGGTAGGTCGCCGTCAGGGTGAAGAGAGTGAGCAGGAGCGCCGTCGTACGCAGGCTGCCCACGTCGTTGTGGAGGGCGAGGGCGAGGCGGCCGAGGGCCGGAAGTCCGGGCGGGCGGTACTCGCCCCAGCCCGCGTCGGGGGTGCCGTCGGCCCAGGCGCGGGCCTTGTTGGCGTACACCGCCTCCTCGTGTCCCAGATACGGCTCGTGCTGCTGGAGGACCGCCCAGGCCGCGGTCGCCAGTGCCAGAACGGTCGCCAGGTATACCGGGGGCGGTATGCGGTGCAGTGCGCGTATCGCCCGTGCGGTGGGGTGGGGGAGGTTCGCGTGTGCCCACAGTGGGCGTGCCAGCCACCAGGCGGGGGCCGCTGCCAGCAGGAAGGGCCAGGGCTGCCAGCCGGGGAGCAGGGCGCCCAGGCCCGCGACCAGCAGTAACTGCTGGGCCACGGCGGCCAGGGTCAGGGCGACGGCTATGGCCAGGGACGCGCGGGTGGTGGTTCTGGTTGACATCCCTGCCGTACCTCCAGCATGCTTCCATTAATGAATTAATACAAGCATGGTTCAAGCATGGAAGGTGACGTGGTCGAGTTCCGGATCGACCGTGGCAGCGGTGTCCCGGCCTATGTGCAGATCGTCGAGCAGACCGAACGGGCGCTGCGGATGGGCACGTTGAAGGTCGGGGACAAGTTGCCCACGGCCAGGGAGGTGGTGGCGGCGACCGCCATCAACCCCAACACCGTGCTCCGCGCCTATCGCGACATGGAGCAGGCCGGCCTGGTCGAACTGCGGCGCGGGCTGGGCACGTTCGTGACGCGGTCGCTCGCCCGGCCCGGTGCGGAGGACGACTCCCCGCTCCGTGCCGACCTGGCCGAGTGGACCTCACGGGCGCGGGCCGCGGGGCTCGAACGCGCCGACGTCCTGGCCATGGTCACCGCCGCCCTGGACGCCCATGACAGACAAGAGATCATCGAGGAGAACGTATGACCGGGGGCGACTCTCCCGCCGCGCTGCGCGCCACGGGGCTCGGGTTCCGGTATCGGGCGCGGGGTGAATGGGCCCTGCGGGACTGCGAGTTCACCGTGCCCGGCGGTCGGATCACCGCCCTCGTCGGGCGCAACGGCGCCGGGAAGAGCACCCTGTTGCAGCTGGCCGGTGGGCTGTTGCGGGCCGGGGACGGGGAGATACGGGTGCTGGACGCCGTACCGGGTACGCGCGAGGCGCGGGCCAAGGTCGCGCTGCTGACCCAGGAGAAGGCGCTCTACTCGCGTTTCACCGTGGCGGACACCCTGCGGATGGGCGAGAAGCTGAACGTCGAGTGGGACATGGGCGCCGCCGAGCGGACCGTCGGTGAGGGCGGCATCCCGCTCACCGTCCGGGTCGGTGAGCTGTCCCCCGGGCAGCGGACCCGGGTCGCGCTCGCCCTCGCGCTCGGCAAGCGGCCCGAACTGCTGCTGCTCGACGAGCCGATGGCCGACCTCGACCCCGTGGCGCGCGGCGAGATCATGGCGGCGCTGATGACCGAGGCCGCCGAGTACGGCACGAGCATCGTGCTGGCGTCGCACGTCCTGCCCGAGCTGGAGCAGACCTGCGACTGGGTGCTGCTGCTGCGGGGCGGCCGGGTCGAGTTGAGCGAGGACGCGAACGCGCTGCGCGAGAGCCATGTCCTGGTGACCGGGCACGCCGACCAGGCCGACACCCTGTCCGCCGGAGGACACACCGTCGTACAACTCAGGGTCACGGGGCGGCAGATGACCGCGCTGATCCGGCGACGCGGTCCGCTGCGCGGCGACTGGCATGTGGAGCGGCCCAAGTTGGAGGACATCCTGGTCGGGCGGCTCCGGGCGAACGACCCCGTGCTCCCCACGCCCGCCGCGCAGACGGAGGCCGCCGCATGAACAACTCCCTTTGGAACGGCTCCCTCTGGCTCGCCTGGCGGCAGCAGCGTGTGCTCGTCGGTGTCGGTGCGGCCGTCCTGGTCGTCGTCGGTGCGGTCGCCGCGTACTCCCGTGCGGGCATCCTGGGCGACCTGCGCAGCGGGCTGTTCGACCACTGCGACCCCGGGCCGCTGTCCTGCACGGGATCCGGTACCGGGCTGCCCCTGCTGCTGGACATCGAGCCGCTCCGCTACCTCGGCGTGCTGAACCTCGCCCTGCCCGTCCTGATCGGCGTCTTCTGGGGTGCCCCGTTGCTGGGCCGCGACCGGGAGCTGGGCACGCATCGCACGGTTCTCGTACAGGGGGTTAGCCGCGGCCAGTGGTTCACCTCGCGGTTCGCTCTCGCCGCGGTGAGCACGGTGGTGCTCTCCGGGCTGCTCGCGGGGGTGTTCGCGTGGTGGTGGCGACCGGCCGCCGACCGCAGCTACGGCCTCTTCTGGTACGAGAACACAGTGCTCGGCGGCTCGGGCCCGCGCGTCGTCGCCGCCGCCCTGTTCGGCCTGGCGGCCGGCACCCTGCTGGGGCTGCTGGCCCGCCGTGTCCTGGCGGCGATGAGCCTGACGCTCCTGGTGACCGGAGGGATGACGCTCCTGCTGGAGTGGGCGCACCGGACCCGTCTGCTGGTCCCGTCGCGCACCTACATCAGCGCCGGAAGTGCTCCCAAGGAGCCCATGGGCGACAAGTGGTCGGCCGGTCACTACGGCCTGATCACCGCCTCCGGGCGCCGCGACGACGTCCTGAGCTGCCCCTACCCGTCCGGCGCCGAGCTGAGACGGTGCATGGCCGAGGGCGGGTACGTCTCCCGCTTCTACGAGGCGAATCCCGCCGGCGACTACTGGGCCTTCCAGTGGACCGACACCGCCGTCCTCGGCGGCCTCGCGCTCCTGCTCACGGCGGCCACGGTGCTGCTGCTGCGCCGACGCGTCTGACCTCGTCGGCGGCCCTGCCACCAGGCCATACCCCGGGGTACCACCCCGCCCCCCGGTTGTCATCCCCACACCCTGGGCCGACCCTTGTACGAAGGCCCTCGGTACGAAGCTCCTTGTACGACGGAGGTCGCATCACCATGCCCGCCGACACCAAGTCGCCGAAGAAGATCCGCAGCAACCGCGCCGCCCTCACCCACAAGGTCGGCTACGCCCTGCGCAACCCCGGCCGGGTCGCCCCGTACCTGCGCCGCGCGGGCCGGGACGCCTGGCTGCGGCTGAAGCACCCCGACCACGTCGGCTACTACCGGGCCGTGATGGCCGCCGACACGGCCCGCAGTCCGGAGGCCGCGGTCGGCAGCCGGACCCATGACCGCTGGCTGGCGCTCGGGCAGATGCAGTTCGACTACCTCGTCGAGCACGGGCTGCGCCCCGAGAACCGCATGCTCGACATAGGCTGCGGCAACCTGCGCGGCGGCTGGCGCTTCATCGAGCACCTCGACACCGGGCACTACTACGGCATCGACATCTCGCCCGACATCCTGGTCGCCGCGAAGAAGACGCTCACGGAGCGCGGCCTCCAGGACAAGCTGCCGCACCTCACCATCACCGGCGATCTCACCCTGGACTTCCTGCCCAGCGACCACTTCGACGTCGTCCACGCGCACAGCGTCTTCTCGCACTCACCGCCGGAGGTCATCGAGGAGTGCCTGAGCCATGTCGGCCGGGTACTGACCGACACCGGCTTCTTCGACTTCACCTTCGACCGCACCGAGGGCACCGAACACCAGGTCCTGCGCGAGGACTTCTACTACCGCA
Source organism: Streptomyces sp. NBC_00075 (assembly GCF_045041225.1). Taxonomy (NCBI): domain Bacteria; kingdom Bacillati; phylum Actinomycetota; class Actinomycetes; order Kitasatosporales; family Streptomycetaceae; genus Streptomyces; species Streptomyces sp. NBC_00075. Next base: position 5,814,368 of record NZ_CP108243.1, on the reverse strand, counting down.
CCGGAACCCTCCTCACCATGGCCCGCCGCCACGGCCTGGAGGCCCGCTTCATGCAGGACTGGGAGGAACGCCCGCACGGGCAGTCGAAGATACGGGTGAGTCGCGCTCCGCTGGGTTAGAGGTGTGCGGCAGGTGAATGTCATCGGCCACGACCGGTGGGCGCTGCCGCGATCCGGCGATGATCGGCTGCCCCTGCTGTCAGTCGCACCGGGGCGAGTGGACCCCGCCGCAGCGGTGGAAGACGAAGAAGAAGTGCTGCCCCCGCCCCCCACCCCACCACCGGCTCCGCCGACCGCACCCGGCCGCACCGCGAACCCCACGGCCCCACCCGTATCCGACGTCCGCGCCAACGCCACCGGCCGCACCGCCAACGCCACCCGTCCCCGGCGACCTCTCCTCACCCCAACACCCCCGTGAACCCCGGCAGATCCACCGTCGTCCGGATGCCCGGCATCGCCGCGCACACCGCCGGGACCGCGTTGACGGCGCGGTTCGCGGTGTAGCCGGGGGTCACCGACGCCATCCGTTCCAGGGGGACCGCCAGGCGCATGTCGATGTCGAGGGGTGCGTCGCCCTCGACCGAGAGGTGCCAGCCCGTGGGACGGATGTCCCAGGCCGGGGCGAGGTCGGTCGTGCAGTACCAGGTCGCCTGGAAGCGGAGTAGCTCCTCGCCGCCCCTCAGGCCCGAGACCGTCATCCGCTGTGCCGCCACCGTGCCCGGCGGCAGCGTCCCGGCCGCGATCGTCGTCGGGCGGGGAGCCGTCGCGACCTCGCCCGACGCGACGACCGAGTCGAGCGGGAGGCCGAGGGCGTCCCCCAGCAGGCGTAGTGACGGGCCGAAGCTGTCGCGTACGTGGGAGAGCCGGGCCTCGTCGAAGTCCGCGGGGGCGCTGCCGAACCCCATGACGTCGAACAGCATCCCCGGGGAGTCGCGGCGCGACAGGTCGGCGTACTCGTGGATGGTCAGGTGGTCCAGGCGCCGTTGGATCGATGCCAGGACCAGCGGGACCGCCTCCGTGATGAAGCCGGGGCTGCTGCCCGTGCTGTGGATCGAGGTGCCGCCCCGTGCGCAGGCGGCCTCGACCCGCTCCCGTAGCGCCTTGTCCATGCTCGGGGGGTGGTGGAACTCGCCCCGGGTCGTGACGACGTTCGCGCCCGAGGCGAGGATCCGGCAGACCTCGTCCATGTCGCAGGCTCGCGGCATGTAGAGCACGCAGTCGGCGCCGAGGGCCAGGATCTCCTCGATGTCGTGGGTCGCCTTGATGCCGGTGGAGGCCAGTCCGCACAGGTCGCCCGCGTCCTGGCCCGCCTTCTCCGGTGAGTGGGCGTAGACCCCGGCCAGGGAGAGGCCGGGGTGGCCGAGTACCGCCCGCAGCGCGCCGGTGCCTATGTTGCCGGTGGCCCACTGGACGACTTCGAGCCGTTTCCCTGACCGGGCGCTGTCTCGATCCATGTCCACCTCGTCCACCTCACTGTGGTCTGGGGGTCTCCGCGAGCGTCCGCCAGATCTTGGCGGCCAGGTCGATGTCCGACGTCTGCTGGGCCCGCTCGGCGAGTCCCGCAGCCGGCCGGCGCCCTGTTCCGTGTGGCTCTCCTGGATCAGCATCCGGCTGTGCGGCGTGTCGAGCCTGATGCGGTCCCGGTGAGTGAGCCTCAGTTCGTCGGGCACCAGTTCGTCGTGCGCCGCTCGCGCGTCCTCGTACCTACCCTCCTCGAAGGCCGGATGCACCCGGAGCGTCAGCATCTCCTGACGCAGCACCGGGGTGCCGCGGCCGGTCCGCAGGACGTGACGGTGTGCACGAGCGTGACCGACGGCGTACGGCGCGTCTGCCAGACCCTGCGCGCCCAGGGCATCACCGCCGTCAGCTGCGAGAAGCCCGGCTGGACACGGCTGCGCGAGGTGATCGCCGCCGCTGGTCTGCGGGCGGTGCTGACGACGCCGACGCACCAGTTCCCGCTGGGCAGCGTGCTCGTCCCCGAGCGGCGCGCGGCCCTGCCGCACCGGGCCCGCCGGGTGGACGATCCACAACCCACGCGCGATGGCGCAGCACGGCAAACTCGTCTCGCAGCCTGAGGCGTAGATCCTTGAGGACACCGAGCCTCTCGCTCGGATCAGGCTTCCCTGCGAACGTGCGACTCCGGCGCCCCGACGCCAACGAGACACACGGGCGCGGGCCGCTCCTCGTCGACGCGATCGCGGAGGCGTGGCACTCCGGGCCCAGCCACTTCGGCGGAACGGTGGTCTCCTTCGTGGTCGCAGACGCCTGGCTGTCGTGACGAGGAGAACATCTTGTCCCGGTCGTCATTCAACGCGCTGACCGGCACCGGCCTGCGCGACCGCGACCGCGCCTGCACCTGGACCTGGACCTGGACCGCCGGCAGCTACCTCCTCCTCGCCGAGGCCCATGAGTCGCTGCTCGGTAAGTCCGGCGAGGCCTGAGGGGCCGGTGGCGCGGGGGAGCGTCGGCGCCGTCGGTCCCGTACCGGCCAGAACAGGACGTACGACGTCGAGACGACGACGAAGCCCAGGCGGACCAGGCCGCGGGTCGCGTCGTCGGGGACGGCGAAGACGCTGCCGTACAGGGTGAGCAGGGCGATCCAGCTCCACCAGGGGACCAGGCGGCGTTGGCCGATCACGTCCCAGAGGAGGGTGCCCAGGAGGACCGAGGCCGTGTAGTACGTGTAGACGCTGGGGTCCAGGACGATGCGGGCGTTGGCGCCGAGCAGGACGACCGCCGGCCAGCGTCCGCGCCACACCGCGACGCAGCCCAGGGCCAGGCCGGCGGCCGCCTGGGCGGGGCGGACCCAGGGCGGGGTCACCGGGTCGCCGACGCCGAGGCGGCGCAGGGCGGACGCCGGCTGGTTGGGGATGACGAACTCGGCGGCGGCGAACGAGTGCGGGGCGCCGAGGAAGAACGGCAGCCAGACGGCCGCGATCAGGGCGGCGCAGCAGAGGGCCGCGCGTGGCCATTTCTGCCTCGGTAGGGCCAGGAGGAGGGGGAGGAAGGCCAGGGCGGTCGGTTTCGAGTCCACGGCGAGAGCGAGGAAGATGCCGGTCGCCGTCGCGTCTCCGCGGGTGAGGGAACGTACCGCCAAGGCCGTGAAGAAGAGGGCCAGTACGTCGTCCAGGTGGCCGAAGCGGACCGCTACCTCTATCCACATCGGGATGAACGCCAAGCCCGCGATCAGGACTCGCTGGCGCAGGCGTTGGTGGTTGGTGCCGGTGCCCAGGAAGTACTGGGCGGCGCTGCGGCCGGCCATGACCAGGATCGCCAGGCCGAGCAGCGACATCACGGCGGCTGCCAGGAACTGGCCGACGTGTTCCGGGAAGGGGTTGAGGAGGCCCGCCGCGAGGAAGCTGACGGGGCCCATCTGGAGTTCGGGGTGGTGGGCGTAGAGGTTCAGGCCGCCGTCGGGGCTGCCGGGGCGCTCGTAGATCAGCTCGCCGCCGGTGCGGAGGTAGTGCCAGGAGAAGCCGCCGTGCGGCTCGACCACGGCGAACCACAGGATCGTCCAGGCGGTGAGCAGCACGAGGTGCCCCCGCTGGCCTATGACCGGCACGTCTCTCCTGGCCCCTTCTGCTCGTTGGGCCCCCTCTAGGAGAGGGCCCAACAGCAGGACAGGTTCCGTCTCGGACGGTGGCCTTCAGGCGGAAGATCCGGTCAGACGGTGGCCTTCAGGCGGAAGATCCAGCTTCCGTTGGCCAGGTCGAAGGACGTGAGCCCTGAGCCCTCGAACGCGAAGCCCTTGCGGACGACGAACGCCTCGTCCTCGGTGAACAGCGGTACGTAGGGGACGTGTTCGGCGACCGCGCCGAGGATCGTGCGGGCTGCCGCCCAGCGCGTGCTGTCCGGGCCCGCCGCCGCGACGGTCGCCTGGGCCTCGTCGACGTCGGCCGTGGTCCAGTTGGCGATGTTGATCTTCTGGGGCCCGATGTTGGTCTTCCCGACGAGCTTGCCGAGCAGGGAGGCCGGGTCGGGGTAGCCGGCCTCGAAGCCGAACGGGAGGGAGAGGCCGGTGAGTTGGTGCTGGAAGAACTTGGCGTACCACTCGTTCACGGTGACGGCCTTCGGGGTGATCGTCACGCCGAGCGGCTTCATGTTCTGCTGGATGCTGAGGACGGCGAGTTCCTGCCAGGGGTAGTCCTTGACGTACTCGATGGTCGTCGAAAAGCCTTGCGGGTGGGCCGACTTGGCCAGTTCGGCCTTGGCCCGGGTCTCGTCGAGGGGGTACTGGGGCAGGGAGTCCAGGAAGGTCTTCGCCGTCTGTTCGGAGCCGGCGACACCGGCGAGTTCCTGGGCCGGGACCAGTCCGGTCATCGGGGTGGCGAGGGAGCCGAAGGCGGCCTTCATGATGCCCGCCCGGTCGACCGAGTGGGCGACGGCCCTGCGGACGTGGACGTCGTCGAAGGGCGCGCGGGTGACGTCCATGGCGAGGAAGTCCCGCGCCAGGGACGGTTCGGTGTAGAGGGTCGCGCCGGGTATCGCCTTCCACTGGGCGGCGCTTCTGCGGTCGGTGACCGGGCCGCCGTCGATCTCGCCGGAGCGCAGGGCGAGTTGGCGGGCCGTGTCGTCGGCGATGAAGGAGAAGACGACCTTGTCGGCGGCGGGCTTGGTCCGCGCGTACGCCGGGTTGCGGACCAGGGTGATCTTCTCCGCCGTCTGGGAGGCGACCCGGTAGGGGCCGGTGCCGACCGGTGCGGTGCCCGCGTTGCCGAGTGTCTTGGCGTGCGCCTTGGCGTACTTGGCCTCTTCGACGAGCGTCGTGATGGCGATCCCGGCCCGCGCGGTCGGGACGGCGGCCTTGAGCCTGACGGTCACCTCCAGGGGGCCCGTGACCTCGGCGCCGGCCACCTTCTGGCCGAGGGCGGAGGTCTGCGCGGTGTCGGACGAGAAGTGCCCGATGCTCCAGGCGACGTCCTCGGCGGTCAGCTCCGCGCCGCTGGAGAACTTCACGCCCGGGCGGAGCTTGTAGACGAGGGTGGTCGGGTTCGGCTGGGTGACGGAGGTCGCGAGCTGCGAGGTGAACCGGCCTGTGCTGGAGACGCGTTCGAGGGGTTCCGTCACGAGCGCCATGACGGCACCGGTCGTCTCGTTGTCGTAGCTCTTGGCGTAGTCGAGGGACGCGGGTGCGTTGGGGAGTGCCCAGTTGACGACGGGGACGGCCTTGTCGGTCGTCCGGGCGGCTCGGTCGGTGGTGTCGGTGGTGTTGTCGCCGCTGGTGCAGGCGGTGGCCGTGAGGGTGAGGGTGAGGAGGGTGGTGAGGGCGGCGACGGGGAGCGTTGTGCGCCGTGAGGAGGGGGTGGGGGGCGTGGTGGTGGGGGGCATCTTCCTGGTTCCGTTCATCTCGTGTGGGGCCGTGCTCAGTTCCCGCCGGGAATCGAGGCGAGGAGGCGCTGGGTGTAGGGGTGGCCCGGTGCGTCGAGGAGGGTGGGTGTCTCGCCGCTCTCGACGATCTCGCCGGCGCGCAGGACGACGGCGCGGTCGGTCATCTGGCGGACGACCGACAGATCATGGGTGATGAGGAGGAGGCTCGTGCCGTACGTGGTGCGCAGTTCGCGCAGCAGCTCCAGGATCTGCGCCTGTACGGACGCGTCGAGGGCGGCGACGGGCTCGTCGCAGATCAGCAGCCGGGGCCGGACGGCCAACGCCCGTGCGATGGCGACGCGTTGACGCTCGCCGCCGGACAGGGCACTCGGGTGCTTGCGCGCGAACAAGGCGGGCAGGCCCACGAGTTCGAGCAGTTCCGCCGCCCGCCGTACGGGATCGACGGCGCCCTCGCGGCGTACGGCGACCGCCTCGCGCAGTGCCGTACCGACGGTGAGGCGGGGGTTGAGGGAGGAGTAGGGGTCCTGGAAGACGACCTGGACCGTCCGGCGCGCCGTCCGGTGATCGCCGCGGCTCAGCCTTCCGTAGTCGGTGACGTCGAGGTCGCCGAGCCGGATCGTGCCCGTGGTGGGGGTGGTCAGGCCCAGTACGCAGCGGGCGATGGTCGTCTTGCCGGAGCCGCTCTCGCCGACCAGGCCCAGGGACTCGCCCTCGCGGAGTTCGAAGGAGACGTCGCGCACGGCGGTCGTCTCCCGCTTGCCCATGGACCGCGTCCGGTAGGTCTTGGTGAGGCCGCTGACGACCAGGAGCGGCTCCCCGCCGGGGGCGGACGGCGGGGTGCCCGGGTTGGCGGGGCGGAGCCGACGTTGACGGATCGCGTCGCCGATCTCGTCGATCCGTACGCACGCGGACGCCCGGTCCGCCGTACGGGAGACCAGGGCGGGCCGGGCCGTCGTACAGGCGTCGTCGTGCCGCCACTCGCACCGGTCGGCGAACGCGCACACGTCGGCGACGCTGTCGGCGGAAGGCACCTGCCCGGGTACGGAGACCAGCCGGTCCACGTAGCGGGACACGGGCGGTTCGGCGAGCAACAGGCCGAGGCTGTACGGGTGTTGAGGCGCCCGGTCGAGGGCCGCCGCCGGGGCGTCCTCCAGTACGGAACCGGCGTACATGACCAGCACGCGGTCGCAGACGGAGAACGCGACACGCAGATCGTGGGTGATGAGGGCGAGGGCCATGCCGCGGTCGGTCTGGAGCCGGCGCAGCAGGGCGAGGATCTCGGCCTGGGTGGTGACGTCCAGGGCGGTCGTCGGCTCGTCGGCGACGAGCAGCTCCGGGTCCCGCGCCAGGGCCGCCGCGATCGCGACGCGCTGCCGCATCCCGCCGGAGAGCTGGAACGGGTAACGCCCGGCGACGGCATCCGGGTCGAGCCCCACCTCACGCAGCCGCCGCGCGACCTCGGCGGAGGCGGCGGCACGGTTGCGGCGCACCGCCGGGGCGAGCGACTCCGACAGATGCGTGTGGACGGTCTGAAGCGGATTCAGCGAGGTGAACGGATCCTGGAGCACCATGGCCAGCCGGTCCCCGCGCAACGGACGTAACTCCCGCTCCCGCCTGCCGAGCAGCGAGATCCCGTCGAACAGCACCTCCCCCTCGGGGCGCAGCCCATCGGGGAGTACGCCCATCACGGCCCGGGCGGTCAGCGTCTTACCGCTGCCGGACTCGCCGACAATGCCGAGAGTCCGCCCGGCGGCGAGGTCGAACCCGACGTCCCGGACGAGGGTCCGGGCCTTGCCCCGACCGCCACCGGCGCGCACGTGGAGGTGACGTACGGTCAGGAGCGGGGGCGGGTCGCTGGGGTACGGGTAGCCGGGCAGTGGGTCACCGGGAGCCTGGTCGCCGGGGGTCAGGTCATCGGGGGTCAGGGCGCCAGAACCACGGTTGCCGGAGACCCGGTCCCCACGGGCCGGGCCGCCCGCGGGCAGGGCTCCGGAGTCCCCGCCCCCAGAGACACCGTCCCCGCAGACCCGGCCACCAGAACCCAGGTCGCCGGAGGCTCGGTCGCCGAGAGCCGGGCCACCAAACGCCCGGTCGCCAGAGGCACGGTCACCGAGAGCCGGGCCACCAAACGCCCGGTCGCCAGAGGCACGATCACCGAGAGCCGGGCCACCAAACGCCCGGTCGCCAGAGGCACGATCACCGAGAGCCGGGCCACCAAACGCCCGGTCGCCAGAGGCACGATCACCGAGAGCCGGGCCACCAAACGCCCGGTCGCCAGAGGCACGATCACCGGGAGTCCAGTCGCCGGAGACCCGCTCGCCGGAGGCCAGACCACCCGGGGCCAGGCCGCCGGGATCCAGACCGCCGAACGGCAGGTCTCCGGCAGCCCGATCGCCGGCAGCCCGCTCGCCGGAGGCCGGAGTGCCTGACGGCATGCCCGCCGAAGTCCCCTCGCCAACGACCCCGTCCGGTCGCCCCGGTGGCCTCATCGGTGGGCCGGTTTCGTGGTTCGGCTGTCGTGGATCCAGTCGCCGAGGAGGGTGACGGCCGTTGCGGTGGCGGTGATCGCCAAGGCGGGGGCCAGGGACATGTACGGGTTGACGGGCAGCAGGCTCTGGCCCTGTTGGAGGAGTTGGCCCCAGTCGGGGGTGCCGGGGGCGGCCCCGAGGCCGAGGTAGGAGAGGCCGGAGAGGCCGACCAGTGCTCCGACGAAGTCGAGGAGGAAGGTCGCGACGACCGTGGGCAGGATGTTCGGCAGGATGTGCCGGAACATCACGCTCGACGCCGGGAGTCCGAGGGTTCGGGCGGCTTCGACGTAGGGCAGCCGGGCCTGTACGAGGGTTGTGGCGCGGCAGAGCCGGATCTCCGCCGGGAGGGTGAGCAGGGTCAGGACCGCGACGGCGAGCCAGTAGCCGCCGCCGAGCATCCCGGCCACGACGATGATCAGCAGCATCGCGGGCAGGGCGTACACCAGGTCGGCGAATCGGTTCGCGGTGATGTCGAGGAGCCCGCCGCGATACCCGGCCAGCACCCCCAGCGGCACGCCCAGCAGCACCGCGCCCAGCGCCACGCACAGCGGCCCGACCACCGCGTTGCGCGTACCGGCGATCACCTGGGACAGGACGTCACGGCCGAGCGTGTCCGTGCCGAGCCAGTGTCCGCCACCCGGACCGGCCACGCCGAGCAGCAGGTCCTGATCCTCGGGGGTGTACGGGGCCAGCCGGTCCCCCGTCACCACGAGCAGTGCGATCACGGCCACGGCGAGAGCCGCGAACAGCACCGGCAACGGCGGCCGACGGCGGTCCGGTGCCAGGGCCGCGCTCGCCATCAGCCCTCCCCGGCCGCGTGGAGGCGGACGCGCGGATCGAGCAGGTACCCGAGCAGATCGACGACCAGGTTGACCACGACCACGAACGCGCCGAGCAGCAGCGCGAGCCCCTGGACGACCGGAACGTCCTTGGCCGTGACCGCCGACAGCAGCAGTGAGCCCATCCCGGGCAGCGAGAACACCTGCTCGATGAAGATGCCCGCGCCGACCGGCGCGATGAGGAGCATTCCGGCGCTGGTGACCACCGGCGGCGCGGAGTTGCGCAGCACGTACCGGATCAGCACGCGCCCCGGACTCAGGCCGCGCAGCCGGGCGAAGGTGAGGTAGTCCTGCCGTACGACCGTCAGGGTGGCCGCCCGGGTCTGCCGTACGACGACGGCCGACAGCACGATCGCCAACGTCACGGCGGGCAGCGTCAGATGCGTGATCCTGTCGGCGAGTCCGTCCTCGCCGGCGCCGTACACCGGGAACCAGCCCAGGGCGACGCCGAAGACGTACAGCAGGACGACGGACAGGACATGGACGGGTGCGCCGAAACCGACCGTGGCCAGCAGCGAGATGCCCCGGTCGGTGGCCCGCCCGTGCCGCATGCCCGCCGCGACCCCCAGGGGTACGCCCACCAGCAGCACGAGCAGCAGGCAGTAGACGGCGAGTTCGGTGGTCAGCAGCATCCGGCCGTAGATCATGTCCGCGACGGGTGTGCCGGACTGGACCGAGATCGACTGTCCGAAGTCGAGCCGGACGGCGCCCGCGAGCCAGTGCAGGAACCGCGCGGCGAAGGGTTCGTCGAGGTGGTACCGGCCGCGTAAGTCCGCCATCAGTTCCGGTGTCACCGGCCGGGTGCCGAGCAGGGTCTGGAGCGGTGTTCCGGGACTCGCGTCGAGCAGGGCGAAGACCAGGAGGGCGAGGACGAGCAGCAGGACCAGCCCGCCGCACAGCCGCCGGAGGACGAACAAGGTGATGCTCATGGCACGACGAACCCGTCCCTCCCTGCGCGTTCGGCAGGTCCGCCGATCGACGTTCGTCTTCGGGTGACCGGAACTCTACGATCCGTTTATCTGACATGACAAGATCTTGAAAGCTAAATATCCGCGAATTTCCGTAAACCGAAGCGTCACAAGACCGAAGCACCACAAACGGAAGTGCCATGCTCAGTCACCCCCTCACCGAAGGAGCCGAACTCCGCGCCCTGGAACCCTGGCGGGCAACGGAGTTCCACGACCACGTCGAACGCAACCGCGGCCATCTCGCCCCCTGGCTGCCCTGGGCGACGGCCATCGACGACCCTGCCAAGGCCGAGGCCTGGCTGCGCAAGTACGCCGAGGCCCAGGCCCGGGACGGCATGCGGATCTACGGGATCTGGCTCGACGGGACCCTGGTGGGCGGGGTGGGCTTCTCGGCCTTCCATGTCCCGTCCGGCGTCTGCCAGTTGGGGGCATGGCTGGCCCCGGAGGCCGAGGGCCGCGGCCTGGTCACCCGAGCCGCCGGCCACCTCACCGAGTGGGCGCTGCGCACCCGCGGCATGTCCCGGGTGGAGTGGCGCGCGGCGGCCACGAACGTCCGCAGCCTCGCGGTGGCGAAACGGCTCGGCATGCGCCGCGAGGGCGTCCTGCGCTCGGCGTTCCCGATGGACGGCGTACGCCATGACGTGGAGGTCTGGGCCCTTACAGCAGACGGCAGTTGAGGGGAGAGGCAGGGATTCACAGCGATTCCACAGAGAGGACATTTCACGACGCTCCCGGTACAACCTCCGCCCCCGGACCGCTGTCTAACGGGTAATCAGTTGCCGTGTCCACACACGGCCACCCACCCACGGCACGACTCCCGCGAAGGGGCTGCTCCCGCATGCGTACACACAGAAGGATCGCCACCGCCACGACCACCGCACTCACCCTGACCCTCGCCCTGGGCGCCGCCGCGCTCACGGCCCCGGCCGCCCAGGCGGCCACCCCGACCGCCGGATCGCTGCGCCACACCGGCGGTGAGCTCTGGTACAAGGCCACCACGGGCCAGGCGAACCGACTGACGGTCTCGATGAAGATCGAGGTCCGCGACAACGACTTGGACGCCTACTACATCCTCACCTTCCGCGACCGCGCGCCCATCACCATCGACAAGAGCGCGGCGGACAAGGACGAGTGCGTGTACCCCTCGGCGACCGACCTCACGGTCGCCCGCTGCGCGGTCCACATCCCGGTGGGCTCCGACGACACCGACATCTACGACGTCGACCTGGGTGACGGCAACGACACGGCGACGATCCCCGCCAACAACCACGCGTACGCCGCGATCTACGGCGGCAAGGGCAACGACGTCCTGATAGGCACCGGCTGGGACGTGCTCTACGGCCAGGACGGCAACGACCACCTCGTCGGCGGAGGCGGAGTCTGGGGCCTCGGAGCACTCGGCGGCGCCGGCAACGACGTCCTCACCGGGTGCTCGAACGCGTGCTACGGCGGCGCCGGGAACGACTCGCTCACCGGCGAGGACAACGAGGACGGGGACCGGAACATCCTGAACGGCGGGGACGGCAACGACGTCGCGTACGGCAGGTCGGGCGACGACCTCATCTACGGCGGCAGGGGCAACGACCGCCTGTACGGCGAAAAGGGCAACGACAGGATCTACGGCAACAGCGGCAACGACCTCATACACGGCGGCCCGGGCAAGGACATCCTCTCGGGCGGCCCCGGCAAGGACAGGGTCTACCAGAACTAGCCGGCTTTCAGTCCTTCAGGGGCGCGGGGAACTGCGCGACCAGCCCCCACCGCCCCGCAGCGACCCGACTGCCAGACAACCAGGGAGGGCTCAGTTCAGGTCACCGAGCCCTCTCAACTCCGGAAAGTCGTCAAACTCCCCAGGGTTGAGAAACATCAACTCCAACGCACCATCCCCCGGACCGACTTCACGCCGGTCAACGGGCGGCTGCAACGCCTGCTCCGTCCAGATGCACTTGCCGTTGGGCGTATACCGCGTCCCCCACCGCTGCGACAGCGCGGTGATCAACTGCAACCCCCGGCCCCCCTCGTCCGTCTCCGTCGCCCGACGGATACGCGGCATCGTCAGACTCCCGTCGAACACCTCACAGATCAGCTCGGCGCCGTGCAGCAACCGGAGTTGGAGCGGCCCCTTGGCATGCCGTACGACGTTGCCGACCAGCTCGCTCGCCAGCAGTTCCGTGGTCGCCGTGAGGTCGTCAAGGCCCCACACGGACAGCTGCTCGCGGACATGCCGGCGTGCCTGCCCCGCCGCCCTCGGATCCTCCGGCAGCGGCCAGCAGGCGACCCGGTCGCCGGTCAGGGCGTGCAGCCGGGCGATGAGCAGGGCCGCGTCGTCCGCGCTCGGATGCTCGGCGGGGAGCAGTCCCGCCGTGAGGGTGTCGCAGAGCTGCCCGAGGTCGTCCTGCTCGCCCGCCTCGTACGCACCCCTTAACAGCCTGGCCAGTTGACCCATGCCCTCGTCGATCTCCCGCTTCGACGACTCGACCAGACCGTCCGTGTACAGCACCAGCAGGCTGCCCTCGGGGACCTTCAACTCGACGGTCTCGAAAGGGGGTTCGGCGGCGCCGAGAGGCGGGTCGGCGGTGAGGTCGGGAAAGTAGACCGTGCCGTCGGGGTGGACGATCGCGGGCGGCGGATGCCCTGCGCGGGCGATGGAACAGGTCTGGGTGATGGAGTCGTAGAGGGCGTACAGACAGGTGACGTACGACTCCTCGCCCATGTTGCCGACGATGTCGTTGAGATGGCTCATGATCTCGTCGGGGGGCAGTTCGAGGTCGGCGAGGGTGTGGACGGCGGTGCGCAGCCGGCCCATGGTGGCCGCCTGGGGCAGACCGTGGCCCATGACGTCGCCGACGACGAACGCGACCTGGCCGCCGGAGAGCGGGATGACGTCGTACCAGTCGCCGCCGACGTCCATGCCCTGGGCGGCGGGCAGGTAGCGGGCGGCGGACGTACAGGCGGGCAGGTCGGGCAACTCGCTGGGCAGCAGGGCGCGCTGGAGTTCGCGGGAGCGGCTGCGCTCGTCGTCGTAGAGGCGGGCCCGCGCCAGGGCCTGGGCGACGAGGGCGCTGATCGTGGTGAGGAGGGTGCGTTCCTCGTCGGTGAAACCACGCGGGCGGTCGAAGCTGACCGAGCAGACGCCGAAGGTGTTGCCGGACGCGGTCAGCGGCAGGAACGCCCAGGCCTGTTTGCCGCTGCGGCCGGGCAGGTCGGCCAGCGCGGGATAGTGGACGACGAACTCCGCCGCGGACGAGAAGAACGCGGGGGTCTCGCCGCCGATCACGTCGAAGCTGGGCCAGCCGGGTGTCAGCGGGGCGTTGCTGACCACGTCGAGGAAGTCGTCCTCGTAGCCGATGGCCCCGACGGTGCGCAGCCGGTGGTCCTCGATGGTCTGGACGATGAGTCCGGAGGCGGCGAACGGCGGCAGTACGCGCCGGGCGACCGCGTCGACGACGTCCCGCGCGGTGGTCGCCTTCGCGAGGGCCGCGGTCAACTCCGCTATCCGGGCGGCGCGTTCGGACGCGGCACGCTCGGCGGCCTGGCTCTCCTCCGCGAGCCGCCGCTTCTCGGTGACGTCCTGGAGGTAGAGGGTGCGGCCGTCGGGGCCCGGGACCAGTCGCAGGTGGTAGCGGCGGCCGGTGCCGGGCACGCGTATGTCGAAGCCGACCGGCTTGTCCTCGGCGGCGGCCTTGCGGCAGCGGCGTTCCAGACCGGGCAGTTCGCGCACGGTGGGCAGGTCCCAGAGGATGCGCCCGAACAGCTCGTCCTCGGAGAGGCCGAGGGTGCGTTCGGCCTCCAGGTTGGCGAAGGTGATCCGCCAGGTGTCGTCGACCGCGAGGAACCCGTCGCTCATGTGCCGCAGGGCGCGGCTGAGCGCGTCCCGGGCGGTGCGCGACTCGTTGCTGTCCCAGCCCATGCCGATCATCCGCAGGGGCTCGCCGTTCTCGTCGTACGTGGCCCGGCCGCGCGCCTGGTGCCAGCCGTACGTCCCGTCCAGGCCCCGTACGCGGTACTCGGCCTCGAACACCGAGTGGCCGCGGATCGCCTGGTCGACGAGGGCGAGGGTCGGTCCGAGGTCGTCGGGGTGGACGCAGCGCATCCAGTTCTCGACGCGGGCGGTGTACTCCTCGGGGCGGGTGCCGTACAACTCCATCGCGGCTTCGTCCCAGATGAGTTCACCGTTGGCGATGTGCCAGTCCCAGGAGCCGACCCGGACCTCCTTGAGGGCCTGGCGCAGCCGGTCGCCACTCAGCTCGGAGTGGACGGGGCCGGCCGGCGGGGGCGCCTGGACCATGCGTTCCTCGGTCCAGGCGACGACGGCCCGCAGGAACTGCCACTGGACGGGCGTCGGTTCACCCCGGTCGCCGGTGATGACAGTGAGGGCACCGATGCTGCGGTCGCCGCGGATGACGGGCACGGCGGCGAGTCCGCTGCCGGGTATGGGCGCGCTCGACGGGCAGATCGGGACCGTGGGGTCGGTGCGCTCGGCCGCCACCCCCGGGATCCACACCCCGTGCCCTTCCCGGTACTCCTCTTGCAGGGCGCGGGCGGGGGCCAGCGGGCCCTCCTGGTCGATGATCTCCCAGGGGCCGGTGAGGGCCGTGGGCAGCCCGGTGGCCGACACCAGGCGCAGGGCCGACATGGGACCTCGGAGGTGAATCGTTCCCCCGAGCGCGCCCAGCTCGGCCACGGCGTGCTGGAGCGCCAGCCGGAAGACCTCGCTCTCCGCGACCCCGGGATCCACCGAGCTGAGCAGTGCCAGCCGTGCGTTCATGCTTGAAGTTTTACCGTTTCCATCCCACCTGATGCGCGACTTTGCAGGAATCTCACCGACACCCACGGCCACCTTCACCAGCCCTGGAGGCAGACCCTACGGGAGCCGCACGGACACCAACAACCGTACGCTCAGGGCAAGTTGTGTGACATATCACCGTCATAGCGACGATGTAGCGTCCCATTGACGGACAGTTGAGATTTGAACGTAACTGACTGTCAAGAACTTCACTTTGTCCGCGGAAGGTCCGTGGAACGTCTGAGGAGTGGCATGGACATCGGCGTTTTCATCCCCATCGGCAACAACGGCTGGCTGATCTCGAAGAGTTCACCCCAGTACATGCCGAGCTTCGAGCTGAACAAGGCGATCGTGCAGAAGGCGGAGGCCCACGACCTGGACTTCGCCCTGTCGATGATCAAGCTGAAAGGCTTCGGCGGCGAGACCGAGTTCTGGGATCACAACCTGGAGTCGTTCACGCTGATGGCGGGCCTGGCGGCGGTGACGGACCGCATCAAGCTCTACGCCTCGACCCCGATCCTGGCCCTGCCGCCCGCGATCGTCGCGCGCATGGCGGTCACGGTCGACTCGATCGCCCCCGGCCGCTTCGGCATCAACATCGTGACGGGCTGGGCCCCCGGCGAGTACGCGCAGATGGGCCTGTGGCCCGGCGACGACCACTTCGGCAACCGCTACGCGCGAGCCGTCGAGTACGTCACCGTCATGAAGGACCTGTGGCGCGACGGCGTCACCAACTTCAAGGGCGACTTCTACGAGATGGACGACTGCGTCCTCTCCCCGCGCCCGGCGAACGGCCACATCGACATCGTCGCGGCCGGCCAGAGCGGCACCGGCATGAAGTTCGCCGCGGAGCACGCGGAGTACAACTTCATCCTGGGCAGCGGCGTGAACACCCCGACGGCCCTGTCGGGCAGCACGGCGACGCTGGTGGAGGAGGCGGAACGAACGGGCAGGGACGTGGGAGCCCTGTCGCTGTTCATGATCATCGCGGCGGAGACGGACGAGGAAGCCCAGGCCAAGTGGCAGGACTACCACGACAACGCGGACCGCGCGGCGCTGGCGTACATGGCCGGCGAGACGGACGCGGACACGACGTCCACGGGAACGTCGACGGCCCGGACGATCGCCCTGCCCGAGGGCGCGGTCAACTTCAACATGGGCACGCTGGTCGGCTCGTACGAGACCGTCGCGAGAATGCTCGACGAGGTCGCCGGGGTGTCGGGCACAAAGGGCATCATGCTGGTCTTCGACGACTTCCTCGAGGGCCTGGAGAACTTCGGCACCCGCATCCAGCCGCTGATGAAGTGCCGGGCGGGGAGGGGGAGTTCGGCATGAGTGCGGCGGGTCCTCAGGGGGCGGAGTCCCAGGAGGCGGACTATGAACGGGCGGGGTTGGCCGGCCAGCTGACGCCGGGCACCTCCCCCGCCCTCCTCCTGGTGGACCCGGCCCGGGCGTACGTCGATCCGGCCTGCCCCCTCTACGCGGGGGCGGGCGCGGAGGACGCGGCGAAGGCGATGCGAGAGCTGCTGTCCGTGGCCCGCCGGGCCGGAATCCCGGTGATCGTGACGCGAGTTGTGCTCCGCCCCGACGGCAGCGACGGAGGAGTCTTCTACCGCAAGGTGCCGAGCCTGCGGGCGTTCGTGGAGGGAAGCGAGTTCGGCGAGTTCATCGAGGGCCTGGCACCGACGACGACGGACCTGACGGTGACGAAGCAGTACCCGAGCGCCTTCTTCGGCACGGCCCTGTCCACGTATCTCACCTCCCACGGCATCGACACCCTCCTCATCGCGGGCCTGACGACCAGCGGCTGTGTACGGGCGACGGCGCTCGACGCCATGCAGCACGGTTTCGTCCCGGTGGTGGTCGAGGAGGCGGTGGGGGACCGGGATACGAGGGTCCACGACGCAAACCTGTTCGACATCCGGCACAAGATCGGTGAGGTTTGGGGGATGGGGCGGGTGGAGGAATACCTGGCCCGGAACGGGATCTAGCGCGGGAGAGGACGAGTCGTGGGCGGGGTCGGGGTCGGGCGGCGGGGTTCGGTGTTCCTGACCTCGGGACAGCGGACCAGTACGACGGTGCTGCTCGCGGAGGCGGCGGCCGGGCGGGGGATGGCGGTGCGGTCGCTCGCTGATGCGGGTGCCCTGACGGCGTCGGCCGAAGCGGCGGTGCACTGGTACGGGGGCCCGCTCGCCGCCGACCGGATCGCCGACACCCTCGCCCTCGGACTGCTGGAACCGCCGGACGACTGGCTGGCGAAGCTGCCGCAGGAGTTCACGGGACGGCACGTGGAGCTGACGACCCTCGCGGAGGCGTGGCAGACCCGACACCCGGTGTTCGCGAAACCGCCGAGCGACAAGTCCTTCCCGGCGGCGGTGTACGCGGACGGCTCGCGGCTCCCCCGTACGGGCGAGGGAGTCGCCCCGGACACGGCGGTACTGCTGTCGGACGTCGTCACGTTCGCGGTCGAGTACCGCCTGTTCGTACTCGACGGGAGGGTGGCGGCCGGGAGCCGGTACGCGGTGTACGGCCGCCTCGATCCCGCGCCGCTCGACGGGGACGTACGAGAGCCGGAGGTACGCCGGTTCGCGGACCGACTCCTCGCCGAGGAGCGGCACTCCCTCCCGAGCGCGGTCACCGTCGACATCGGCCTCGTCCAGGACCCCGACCGGGGCGGGCGCGAGCGGTGGGCGGCGGTGGAGGCCAACATGCCGTGGTTCTCGCACAGTTACGCGGCACGGGTGGAGGGAGTGCTCGATGTCGTACTGCGGGCGGCGGGGCCTCGGGGGCGGGTCGCTCCGGGGGACGAGAGGTTCCTGAGGGCGGCGCCACGGGTGTTCGGGTGAGGGACGAGGGTTCATGAGGTCGTGTTGTCAACGCTCACGACGCGGCTCCCTCGGTCTCATCGGGCGTGGTGCAGCCAGCGCTGGAGGGTGTTGTTGACCTCTGCGGGCAGGGTGCTCAGCCGGTCGATGACGGCGCGGTCTTCGGGCATCGGGGGGATGCCGGCGACGGTGAGTGCCGCGTGCAGGGCGAGGCGTTGGTGGTCGTGCGGGGTGAGGGGGTGGTCGAGGCGGTGGGCGGGGTTGGGCGGCGGCAGGAAGTAGTCGAGGTCGTCGCAGGGCTGGGCGGCGGTCGGCCAGGCATCGTCACCGGGATGTGCGGCGTACGGGTCGACGACGGCACACGCACCGAGGCCCTCGTTGCTCCAGGGGGTCAAGGGGGTCAAGGGGGTCATCTCTGTCTCCTCACCGGCGAATTGCGGATCACTGGTCCAGAGACCCACAAGGACCGCTTCGGTTGCGGTCGCGGCCGTACGTCACGCGGACGGCGCCATCGGCTGCTCATCACTTGGTGTGACGAGGGCCCTTTGAGGATCGGGCAAGGCCCGTTCAGCAGTACGGGTGATCTTGCGAGTCGGGTGCGGTGGCGCGGGGAGGCTATGCGGTGGCTCCCGCCAGGCCTGCGCCGCGCCCTCCGACTCACAGCCGAAGGTGTACACCCATGTCCCAGACCGCGTCCTCGTCGTCAGCCGACCACTGCCCGCCTCCGCAGAGCCCCGTCGACATCCGCCCGCAGGACACCGACTGCTCGGCCCTGCCGCCGCTGCGGTTCCGTCACCCGACGAGGCTGGACATGGAACTGCACTACGAGGGGCCGGAGCACCACTGTCCCGGCTGTACCCGGGACAACGAAGGCACCGTGAAGGCTGTGCCGGCGCGCGGAGAGAGCGGAGAGAGCGGAGAGAAGTGTCTGCTCAGTGTGGGTGACGACACCTACCGGCTGGTCGACGTGCACTGGCACACGCCGTCCGAGCACACCGTCGGTGGGGTGGCGTTCCCGCTGGAGCAGCACATGAAGTACAGGCGCGAGGTGGCGCAAGGGAAGTTCGAGTACACGGTCGTCGCCGTCCTCGTACATCCGGGGCAGGCCAACGACTCCCTGGATCAGCTGCTGTCCTCGGCGCGGCAGGCCGAAGATCCCGAGGGCTCCTGGGAGGTCCCCGACGTGCAGCTCGACACCCTGCTGCCGAGCTGCACCGAGTCCCACCGCTATCTCGGCTCCACCACCGTCTGCCCCTACACCCCGGGCGTGCGCTGGAACGTCCTGACCCACCCCGTGCAGGCGTCCGCCGCCGCCCTGGAGCACTACCGCGAGGTCTTCCCCAAGGGCAACGCCCTGGAAGCGCAGCCGCTCGGGGATCGGCGGATCGTCAGTGACCGCCATCGGTGGTGGTAGTGGCGGCGGGCAGGGAGGGCAGGGAGTCGAGCCAGTCCGTCAGTAGGGCGTTGGTCTCCGCCGGGCGTTCCTGCTGGACCCAGTGGCCACAGGATTCGAGGATGTGGGAGCCGGTGAGGGCGGGGAGGGTGACCGGGTAGGCCTTGATCGCGTCGGCCAGCCAGGTCGTGGAGGCGTCCAGGGCGCCTCCGATGAACAGTGACGGCTGGGTGACGGGGGCGCCGGTGAGGCCGCCGTTCGTCAGGTCCTCCCAGTCGCGGTCCATGTTGCGGTAGCGGGCGAGCGCGCCCGTCATGCCCGTGCGCTCGAACTCCTCGGCGTAGACGTCGAGTTCGCGGTCGGTGAGCCAGGCCGGGCGGCGGTCGCGGGGAAAGCGTTCGCGCAAGGTGCCGCTTCCCGTTCCGTCTCCCTTCCCGCCGCGCGTCACGAAGTGCGGGTCCGGGGCGCCGGGTTCGGGCATGGTGTCGGCGGAGAGGGCGGCGTAGAAGCCTGCCAGCCAGCCTCGTACGTCAGGCTCGATCTCCGCCTCGGCACGGCCGGGTTCCTGGAAGTAGGAGACGTAGAACTCCTCGTCCTCACCGCCGATGTGCGCGAAGACCTCGCTGGGGCGGGGGCCGCCGGGCGGGGTGTACGGCACGCTCAGCAGGGCGACCGCGCGGAACACGTCCGGGCGGGCCAGGGCGGAGGTCGCGGCGATCGTCGCGCCCCAGTCGTGGCCGACCAGCACGGCGGAACGCTCCCCGAGGGCGTGCACGACAGCGACGTTGTCCTCGACCAGGTCGAGCATCCGGTACGCGCTCGTGTCCTCGGGCCGCGAGGAACGGCCGTAGCCGCGTACGTCGATGGCGACGGCACGGTATCCGGCGGCGGCCAGCGCCGGGAGCTGGTGCCGCCAGGAGTACCAGGACTCCGGGAACCCGTGCAGCAACAGGACCAGGGGTCCGCTGCCCTGTTCGACCAGGTGGATCCGGCCGACGGGGGAGGGGACAAGGCGGTGGGTGAGGGGGTGCGGGTGGGGCGGCACGGGGCCTCCGTACGTCATCGGGGGCGGACGTTGGCGGTCACCGGCAATCGTGCGGCGGGAGTCCGACGTACGCGAGGCCTGTTGCCGGTTCGGCAAACCGGCTCCGGCCTGTTCCCGGTGCCCGGCGCCGCCGGCTGCCCGGGAGATCGGCTCCCGGCAGGCGTGCGATCAGCCGATCGCCTTCACGGTCAGCCATACGACGAGTACGACGATCACGACCGCCGCCGACGCGGTGGCGGCGAACCGGACGACCTGCTGCCTCGCCGGCCGCCGGACGACCTTGAGCCCGGCGCCTGCCTCCGGCCGTTCGGGGAAGGCGAAGTACACCCACTTCGGACTGGCGTTGACGGCGACTCGGGCGAGGGGCAGGTGGCGGAGGGTCACTCGGCGTCGTACCTCGCGCTGCTTGCGGGCCAGGTGGGGTTGGACGAGGGCGCGGTGTGACTCGTCCAGGTCGGCCGGGAGTTTGTCGGTGACGTCCTTCAAGGGTGCCTCGCGCCAGCCGCCCGTGCGGTGGGTCGGCCACCAGAGGTAGGCCGGAGCCGGGTCCCGTTCCCGGTCGGCGGCGACGGGGTGGGTGATGTGCGCTTCCGTCCATGTGGTGAAGAAGCCGGTGCCCTCGCACTCCTCGTGCCGGACGTTCTTCCTGCCCCCGCAGGAGTCGCAGGGGCGGAGCCCCTTTCCGTCGCAGTCGGGACAGTCCATCGTCTGGCGGCCCGCGCACTTGGGGCACGCGGCGTTGTGCGAGCCGCAGCGCGCGCATTGCACACGCGGCCCCGAAGCGGTCCTGGACGGTTGCCGGTTTCGCGGCCCGTAGGCCGTGCGGGAGCCGCCACAACTGAGGCACGCCGCGGTACCGCCCCCGCAGCCGGTGCAGTTGACCTTCTGCGCACAGTCCCGCGTGCCACGCCCGGCGCACAGCCCGCACCCCTGCTTGCCGCCCTTGCAGTCCGCGCACGGGACCTCGGCGATCGACCCGGCCAGCACCAGTATCACCGTCGGCGAGGGGGCGAATCCCGCGGGTACATCGACGGGATGGGTGTCGAGGTCGGTATAGGTCTCCCGCTTCCTGGAGATCTGCTTCAGCTTCTTCCCCGGCACCCGCTGCCGCACCCCGCCCCGCCGCACCTCGAACCGCCGCTCGATCCGGAAGTCGAGCAACGGCCGCCGGGACAGCTCCGCCGTACCCGGAACCAGCAGTCGTACGGAGGGGTCTCCCCGCCCGGACAGGTAGCGCTCGACGGCCCGGAGCATCTCTTCGTCCGACGGCTCGGAAGGTGCTGAAGGCGTTGACGATTCGGACGCTTCGGCTGGTTCGGACTGATCGGACGGTTCCGTGGCCAACCCTGCCCCCTGGTCCACTCATCGATCCAGGAGAGCAGGGTATGAGCCACCTGACACCTCATCAAGAGGGCGTACAGGGCGTACATGGACACCTATTGACGCCCGCGAGGCTCCCGTACGACCGCCACCCCGCCCGCCGGAACCCGCACCGAACCACCCACCACCCGTTCCCCTCCGAGCAGTTCGGTCGCCCCCTCCGCCACCTCGACCTCGGCCCCGTCGCCCGCATGGTCGATCAGGAAGAGGAAGTCGGCATCCGGTCCCCGCCGCACCACCGCCTCCACGCCCACCGGAGTCACCCGCCCCGCCGCGACCCCCGCCTCCGCGCACATACGCCCGAGCAGCGCGCCCAGCGTCGACGCGTCCGGCCGGGTCGCCACATACCAACCCACGCCCGCGCCCACCGAGTTGCGCGTCACCGCCGGGACACCGGCCAGCGGACCGTCCTCGTACGACAGCACCGCCTCCGCTCCCACTCCCTCCAGCCGCAACCGCTCCGACCACAGCGAACCGGTACGGCCCTCCCCCAGCCCCACCGACTCACCCGGCAGGAGCGGGAACAACTCGTCCGCGCGCACCCCCAGCACTTCTCGGAACGCCCCCGGGTAACCACCCAGCCGTACATGGCAGTTGGCGTCCACTGCCCCGCTGTGGAAACCGACGGTCAGGGTGCCGCCGCCCTCCGCGAAGCCCACGAGGTTCGCCGCACCCTCGCCGTCCACCAGGTACAGGCTGGGCGCGAGCACCAGCCGGTATCCCTCCAACTCGTCCCCCGGGCGTACGAAGTCCACCGCCACACCCGCCCGCCACAGCGGCTCGTACCAGCCCCGTACGAGGTCCTGGAAGCGGAGTTCGCCGCTCGGCTGGGAGGGGAGTTCCAGGGCCCAACGGGCGTCCCAGTCCCAGACGATGGCCACCGAGGCCGTGCCCGTGCTGCCGCGCACCTCGGCCAACGCCCGTAGATCCGCGCCCAGTTGGACCACGTCACGCCAGATCTGGCTGTCCGTGCCGGCGTGCGGAAGCATCGCCGAGTGCCACTGTTCCGCGCCCGCCTTCGCGGCCCGCCACTGGAAGTACGCGATGCCGTCGGCGCCGTGGGCGACATGGGCGAGGGCGTTGCGGCGCAACTCCCCTGCCGTCTTGGCCCTGTTGACCGGCTGCCAGTTCACCGCGCCCGTGGAGTGTTCCATCAACAGCCAGGGGCCGCCCGCCAGCGAGCGCATCAGGTCGCCGCTCAGCGCTATGTCGATCTCCGACTCAGGGTCCGTCGAGCGGAGGTAGTGGTCGTTCGACACCACATCCAACTCCGGGGACCAGCGCCAGTAGTCCAGCGCGTCGAAGTTGTACATCACCATGAAGTTGGTGGTCGCCGGAGTCTCCGGCGCCGCCGCCCTCAGTACGTCCCGCTCCGCCTTGTACAGCGACAGCAGCTCGTCGCTACAGAAGCGGCGCCAGTCCAGCTGGTGCGTCGGGTTCGGGACCGCGCCCGTCGCCCGGGGCGGGATGACCTCGGCCCAGTCGTAGTACCACTGGCTCCAGAAGGTCGTCCCCCAGGCCTCGTTCAGCGCGTCCAGGTCCTCGTACCTGTCCCGCAGCCAGCGGCGGAACGACTCCGCGCTCTCGTCGCAGTAGCAGGCGGGGTTGTGGCAGCCGTACTCGTTGTGGACGTGCCACATCGCGACCGCCGGGTGGTCCGCGTAGCGCTTCGCCAGCGCGTCCGCGATCCGCAGGGCCGCCTCGCGGTAGGCGGGGCTCGAAGGGCAGAACGTCTGACGGCTGCCGTACGACAGTCGGCGGCCGTCCTTGTCCACCGGCAGCGCCTCCGGGTGGGCCTTGAAGAACCAGGCCGGAGGAGCCGCCGTCGGAGTCGCCAGGTCGGCCGCGATGCCGTTCTCGTGCAACAGGTCCAGGAGTCGGTCCATCCGGCCGAAGTCGTAGACGCCCTCGGCCGGTTCGAGCAGCGCCCAGGAGAAGATGCCGACGCTCACCATGGTGACCCCGGCCTCGCGCATCAGGCGCATGTCCTCGGCCCAGACCTCCTCGGGCCACTGCTCGGGGTTGTAGTCACCCCCGTACGCGATACCGGGGAGGGCGAGTTCGCGCTTCATCGGTCGACTCCGGTCAGGAGGCGGCGCGTTGTCTCCACGCCCCACTCGTCAAGGGACAACAGGCGGTCGCTCGACGCCATCAGGCCGCCGGTCGCCTCGACGTGCGCCGCCCAGCGCTCCCGCGTCTCCACGGCCGGGCGGGCCATCAGACAGTCGGGGTCGTTGACCCAGAGCCGGCCGTGCTGCCACTGGCGTCCTACGCCGGTGAACTCGGCGGCGTCCTGGCCGGGTTGGGAGTAGTCGCCGGCCTCGGGACGGCGGTGCGGGGCGGTGTCCGCACTGACCCGCATCGCGTCGAACAGGCCGAGGGAGGGGAGGATCGGGGCGGCGCAGCCGAGGAGATATGCGTCCGGGCCTATCGCCTCCCGGATCAGGGCGATACCCGCGCGGTACGCGACCAAAGCGGCCCGCTCGTCCCCGTCCCCGTCATGCCGTACGCCCTCCAGCGCGCCCGCGTACAGGAAGTCGACCTTGAAGTAGTCGTAGCCCTCGGCGCGCAGGGTCGTGAACACCTCGGTCAGGTAGGCCGCCGCGGCCGGGTGGGTCGTGTCCAGGACGTACAGGTCGTGCCCCCAGTTGCGGCCCGCGTGCAGCGGCGCGCCCTGCACGTCCCTCACCAGCCACTCCGGGTGTTCCGCGGCCAGTTCGCTGCTCGGGTCGACCAGGAAGGGGGCCGTCCAGATGCCCGCCCGGCGGCCGCCTGCGCGGATGCGGTCGGCTATGCCGGCCCGGGAGCGGAAGCGGCCCGAGAGGGTGAGCCAGTCGCCGAGTGCCTTCTGGTAGCCGTCGTCTATCTGGACGACGTCGATGGGCAGGTCGAGGACGTCCATCGCGCGCAGGTTCTCGTGGATGTCGTCCTCGGTGACCTCGGTGAAGTACTCGTACCAGGAGCACCAGACCGTCGGCGCCGGGCGGGGTACCGGCAGCCCGCGTCCCTCGGCCCAACTCCCCAGTGCCGCCTGGATGTCACCCGCGTACTCCGCGTACTCCAGCGACTCCACCGGGCCGTCCGCGCTCACCTCCGCCCGGCTGCCCTCCCTGAACTCCAGGCGTATGGAGGGGACTTGGCGGGTCGGGTCCGGTGCCGCCCACAGGCGTACGGGTGATCCGTCGCCCGGGTCCAGGGCGAGCAGGCCCTCGCCCTGGAAGACGCCTTCGGGGACGGGGTGTCCGGGGCGGTAGCAGACCGTCGCCCAGTTGTCGTTCGTCGGGCGGTACGGCTTGTCGCCCGGGGCGTAGGCGCCGCTGGGGCTCCAGGACTGCCAGCCCTCCTCGTGGACGCGGGCGCGACGGACGTCCACGGGCACGGAGGCAACGGGCGTGAAGGGGAGGGACACTTGTCGTTCTCTTTCGACTAGCCGGGCGAACAGCCCATCGACTGGCGGGCGTCAGCCCTTGTTGGCGCCCAAGGTAAGACCACTGACGAACTGCCGCTGTAGCGCGAAGTAAACGATCAGTGTCGGGATCGCCGTCAACAACGCACCCGCGGCTACCAGGTTGGGGTCGGTGAAGTACTGCCCGGAGAGGTTGTTGAGCGCCGAGGTGATCGGCATGTTCTCGCCGGTCGAGATGAGCACGATGGCCCAGAAGAAGTCGTTGTAGATCCAGATGGAGAGGAGCGTGGCCAGAGCCGCCATCGCGGGGCGGCACAGCGGCAGCACGATCTGCCAGTACATCCGCCACACCGACGCGCCGTCGACCAGCGCGGCCTCGGTCAGCTCGTGCGGGAGCATCCGCATGTAGTTGGCCAGCACGAACGCGCAGAAGCCCGACTGGAACGCGATGTGGATGAGGACGAGGCCCAGCGCGGAGTCGTACAGCTTGCCGGAGTCGGTGATCCCCGGCAGGTCCACCAGCAGGTAGAGGCGGTACAGCGGGGTGATGATGACCTGCTGCGGGAGCAGGTTGCCCGCCGTGAAGACCAGGAGCAGGAACAGGTTGACGCGGAAGTCGAAGCGGCTGACGTAGAAGGCGACCATCGACGACAGGAACAGCGTCAGCAGCACCGCCGGTACGGCGATGATCAGCGTGTTGACGAAGTAGTGCGTCATGTCCGACTGCGTGAACGCGTTCGTGAAGTTGGAGAAGCTCAGCTTGTCGGGCCAGGAGACATAGCCCTTGTCGCTGGTCTCGGAGTACGGGCGCAGGGCCGCGTACATCGCCCACAGCAGCGGCGCGAGCCAGGCCAGCGACATGAGGACGAGGAACACGTGCAGCAGCACGCGGGCGGGCCGGACGGGGGCGCGCTGTTTCAACGACATGGCGGCGCTCATGCTCGCCGCTCCTTCCGGAAGGTGCTGACCAGGTACGGAATGATCACGACGAGCGAGATCAGCAGCAGCACGACGGCGATCGCGGACCCGTAACCGATCCGGCTGGACTCGCCGATGATGTTGTTCGTGACCAGGATCGACAGCAACTCGGTGCCCTGGGCACCGCCGTTGAAGACGTACACGAGGTCGAACGCGCGCAGCGACTCGATGATCGTGACGACCAGGACGATCGTGTTGGTCGGGCGCAGGGTCGGGAAGATGACGTTCTTGAACGTCTGCCACTCGTTGGCGCCGTCGAGCGAGGACGCCTCGCGCAGCGACGGGTCGACGCCCTTCAGACCGGCCAGGTACAGGATCATCATGTAGCCGGTGTGCCGCCAGGCGGCGGCGACGAGGATGGCCCAGAGGTTGAGGTCCGGGTCGCCGATCCAGTCGATGTAGTGGCCGGGCTTGTTGGCGCCGATCAGGCTGTTGATCAGGCCCGTGTCCGGGTTGTAGACCAGCTGCCAGACGAAGCCGATGACCGCCATCGACACCACGACCGGCAGGAAGAACGCCGTCTGGTAGACCCGGCTGAACCGGATGTTCTTGTCCAGCTGCACGGCCAGGAACAGGCCGAGCGGGGTCGGGATCAGGATCAGTACGACGAACCAGATCACGTTGTGCTGGACGGCCGGCCAGAACTGCGGGTTGCTGTCGAACAGTTCGCGGAAGTTCTGGAGCCCGACCCACTTGATGGAGCCGAAGCCGATGCCGTCCCAGGTGGTGAAGGCCAGCGCGACCGAGGCGAGGGCCGTCACCCACACGAGGGCGATGTGCAGGAACGTCGGCACCCCGGCCATGAAGCCGAGGGCGACCCTGTCCTTGCGGGTGAGGAGCCTCTTGTGCCCCTGGGGCGGCTTGAGTCGCTGCGGGGACGAGGGGGTGACGGTACCGCCCGGGGGCGGCTCGACCGCCACCCCCGGGGCAATGGAATTCGATTCGAAGGTGCTCATGAGGAGGCGAAGATCGTCTTCTTCTGGCGCTCGATGGACGAGAGCAGGCTGTCGATGCCCTTGGGATCGCGGATGAACTTCTGTAGCGCGGGCTGCATCACCGTGGAGGTGAAGTCCGGGCGGCTGTCGCGGTCCATGAACTGGGTGAGGCTCTTCGCGCCGGAGATCATCGCGTACGCCTTCTTCTGGAGGGCGCTGTACGAGGAGGTGTCGGCGGTGGTGGAGGCGGCGACGACGTTCGGGTCGGACTTGAGGTAGATCTCCTCGGCCTCCGGAGTGCCCAGGTACTCCAGGAGCTGGACCGAACCGGCCTTGTTCTTCGGTGACTTGCTGAGCATGAAGCCGTCGGTGGGCGCCTCGACCGTGTCCTGCCCGAAGGAGGGGTCGATCTCCGGGAAGGCGAAGAAGTCGAGGTCCTCACGATCGGTCGCGTTCGTGAACTGCTGGCCCACGAAGGTGCCCAGCAGATACATGCCGGCCTTCTTCGAGACGAGCGTCTGGGCCGCGTCCTGCCAGGTTCGGCCCGTCGAGCCCTCCTGGTGATAGGGGAGAATTTCGGCCCAGTTGTCGAACGTGGCGCGAACCTTCGCGTCGGTCCAGGATGCCTTTCCGGCCATCAGCTCGGTGTGGAAGTCGTATCCGTTCGTACGGAAGTTGATCTGGTCGAAGGTGCCGAGCGCGGGCCAGGCGTCCTTGTCGCCGAAGGCGATCGGGACCAGGCCGTCCGCCTTCATCTGCTTGCACAGCGCGATGAACTGCGCCCAGGTGGTGGGCACTTCGTAGCCGTGCTCCTTGAAGACGCTCTTCCGGTAGAACATCGCCCAGGGGTACGTGTACAGCGGCACGAAGTAGTACTTGCCGTCCGCGCCCTTGCTGAGCTGCTTCATCGCGTCGGGGAAGTTGCCCCCGATCTTCTGCCACACGTCGTCGATCGGGCTGGCCAGGCCCTTGCCCGCGAAGAACTGCATGCGGTAGCCGGCGAACCAGGTGAACACGTCGTCCGGGGTGCCCTGGAGGTAGGAGTTGATCTGCTCCTGGAACGTGTTGTGGTCCTTCGTGTTCACGTCGACCTTGATGCCGGTCTTCTTCGTGAACGCCGCGTAGATCTCGGCGAAGGCCTTCTTCGGCACGGCGTCCGACGAGTTCGAGCCGAGGGTGACGGTCTTCGCGTCGGAACCCGAGCCGCTGTCGCCGCCACAGGCGCTCAGCAGCGGGACGGCAGCGCCGAGCGCCGCCGCGCCGCCGATCCCGCGCAGCAGGGTGCGGCGGCTGGGACCGGGGACGGACAGACCGGAGGGGGTGTGGTGCATGACGGCTCCTGATGACAGACCCCCCAAACGGGGAGCAAGGGCACGACTACGCTTGGTCCACGCTGACCTAAATCGACCAGAAATCAACTTGACCAAACATCGTGGCGGCAATAAGAGCTCCATGTCCTGTCATGCGTCAAGAGCTGAAGGCCTCCGTGCCTGAAACGTGATGGACATCAAAAAGAGAAGGTTTGCTAACAGATAGACGGCAAACAGTCCACGCACATCTCGCCGCCTCACTCCCTCGGCCGATCGGCCGAGCAGCGCACCGTGCCGGTCACGAACAGTGACCTTTCGGCCGAGGTGGGCGGGCCGGTCCGGAAACGACATTGGTGGTGATCACCTCACCCGTCAGCCGGAGCCGGCAGGAGCCCGCCCATGCCCAGCACGACCACCGTCACGGCACCTGCCACGGCACCCGTCACCGCACCCGCCACGACGACGGCCACAGCAGTCGCCCCGGCACGCCCGGCCCGGCCCCCGGTCCGCTGGGACGTCGTCCATCTCCTGGCCTGCGCCGCCTTCGCCCTCGGCCTGGCGCTGGTCACATCCCTGACCCCGCACCGCGTGTGGAGCGTCTGCGCGGCCCTCGGCTACGGCACGGCGGCGATCCTGGCGGCCCGTGACCCGCGCCCCTGGACGGGCCGGGCACTGCGCGCGGCCACCGTCGGCGCGGTCCTGCTCCCCCTGGCCCTGCTGATCGTGCTCGGCGGGGCCCAGTCCGAGGTCGGGGTCGTCGAGCACTCGGGCGCCCTGCTCCTGCACACGGGCAGCCCGTACCCCGCCCACCCCACCACCCTGGACGACTACAACCCGTATCTGCCCGGCATGGCCCTCTTCGGCCTCCCCCACGCCCTCCAGGGCGACACGCCCCTGGCCCCGCTCACGGACGCCCGCCTGTGGTTCTGCGCGGCCTTCGTGGCCTGCATGTACGCGACGACCAGATGCCGTACGGGCCGGACAGCCGGCTCGGCCCGTACGGCGCAGACAGCCGGCTCGGTCCGTACGGCGCTGCTGGTCTCCTTCCCGGCCGTGGCCCTGCCCCTCGCCGTCGGCGGGGTCGACCTGCCGGTGATCGGGCTGATGTGCCTGGGGCTGGCGCTGGCGGGCCGGGCGGGGTCCGGACCCGGACCCGGTACCGGGGTCGCGGCCGGGCTGGCGATAGGCGCCGCGGCATCCCTGAAGTGGACGGCCTGGCCCCTCCTCCCCGTCGCCCTGGTCCTGATCGCCGTCACGGCGGGCCGCAGCACGGCCGTACGGGCTGCGGCGACCGCGCTCCTGACGGCAGCGGCGGCTGTCCTACCGGTCGCACTGGCCGACCCCCACGCCTTCGTCGAGCACGTGGTGCTGTTCCCGCTGGGCAAGGGCGGCATCCAGTCCCCGGCGACGAGCCCGCTGCCCGGGCATCTGCTCGCCGAGTACGTGCCCGGTGGCTTCGTCCTCGCGGTCGCGCTGCTGGTCGCGAGCGCCGTCGCGGTGGCCGCGTCCCTCGTGGTCCGGCCGCCGCACACGGTCCGGGCGGCGGCGGACCGCCTGGCCGTCGGCCTGGGCCTGGCGATGTGCCTGATACCGGCCACCCGTTTCGGCTACCTGGTCTATCCGATCGTCCTGGCGGTGTGGTTCCGGGTCGGCGCCTACGATGAGCGGCGCGAGAGCCGGGGCGAACTGGGGGACATCGGACGTGATCGAGCAGCGTGGGCCACGAACGGGCATACACGGCACGACAGTTGAAGGGGCTCCTGTCGTCGGTGCGGCGCGGCGCGTCTTCCGGGGCGGGCTGCTCGACGGCCGCTCCGCCTTCGTCCCGGGGCTGACCATCTGGACGTACGACACGGCGACCGACCTGCGGCGCAGGTTCGTCGACCAGCCGGACGAGTCCTCGGACACCTTCCTCGTGAAGCTCGAACGGCAACTGGCCGGCGCACCCCACGCGACGATCGTCCTCGCCGCGGAACTCCTCTACGTCAACCTCGTACCGCTGAAGCCGGAACAGATAGGCGTGCCGAGGAAACGGGAGATCCTGAACGAGGTGCTCTCCTGGGCCCACCGGGACATCGCCATCCCGGCCGAACTCGGCGCCCCGCTCAACGGGTTCATCAACGGCGGCCAGGCCTTCCTCAACTACCGCTGGGCGCAGTTCCAGTTCCTGGTGCTGCTGGTGGAGGAGCTGACGGCGCTCTCTCCCCACGGGAGGCGAGAACTGCTCGAAGATCCCTGGCTCTTCCGCGACACATGCCGCACCGTCCTCACGTCCATGGGCCACAACAAGGCCCGCGCCCAGGTCCACGTCCTCCAGGCACTCCTGTTCCCCGAGACCTTCCTCCCCATCGCCAGCACCCAGAGCAAGCGGCGCATCCTGACCGGCTACCGCGACCGTCTCCCGGACCCCACCGGCGACGACGACCGCGACCTCCTCGCCCTGCGCGGCCTGTTGCAGGAGGAGTCGGCGGAACCGGTGAACTTCTTCGCCGATCCCTGGCTGGACCACTGGCGCCCCGGCGCGACCCAGGTCGGCCAACAGGGCTGGCTGGTGAGGGGGTTCAACGTCGACGGGCAGAACCACATCCCGGACTGGCTGGCGCACGGATACTGCTCGACCTCGTTCATGGAGCTGCCGGAGATCCCCGCCGACTCCCCCAAGTACGCGATCCAGCAGGCCGTCTCCCGTGCCATGCCGGAGGCCTCCGCACAGGCCCGGGGCCAGACGACGAGCCAACTCCACCTGTTCCTCTCGCAGATGAAGCAGGGGGACGTCGTCGTCACCGTCACCCCCGACGACGTGCACGTCGGCACGGTCGAGGGCCCGGCCCGGTACGACCTCTCCGACGGCCCCGACCGGGCCCGCCGCCGCCCGGTCAAGTGGGCCACCGCCAACCGCCCGCTGCACCGCGCCGACCTCCCCGAGCAGGTGCAGAGCCAGCTCCAACGCCCGCCCACCGTCTACGACATCAGCACGGTCGCCGCCGAACTCGCCGAGGCCGCCGATCTGACCGACGCCGTCGAGGAGGAGCTGCTCAAGGTCGACGCGACCCGCCCGATCGAGCTGCCGCCGGTCGGCGAGGACCTCGCGGGCGAACTCCTCATGCCCGTCGGCTGGTTGCGGGACACCGCACGCCAGCTGGAGCGGATGCAGCAGATCATCCTGTACGGCCCGCCCGGCACCGGGAAGACCTTCCTGGCCCGGCGCCTCGCCCAGCACGTGGCCGGGCCGGACCGCACGAGGCTGGTGCAGTTCCACCCCTCCTACACCTACGAGGACTTCTTCGAGGGGTTCCGGCCGGTCAGGAGCGACGGCGGCACGGTGGTCTTCGAGGTGGTGCCGGGACCGTTCAAGCTGCTGGTGGACCGGGCCCGGCAGGACCCGGCCAACCCGTACGTCCTGGTCATCGACGAGATCAACCGGGCCCACCTCGCCAAGGTCTTCGGCGAGCTGTACTTCCTGCTGGAGTACCGGGAGGAGCCGATCATCACCCAGTACTCGCCCGAGCAGCAGTTCGACCTGCCCAAGAACGTCTACATCATCGGCACGATGAACACCGCCGACCGTTCCATCGCCCTGGTGGACGCGGCCATGCGCCGCCGCTTCGCCTTCCGCAGGCTCTCCCCGGACCGCCCGCCCGTCGCCGGTCTGCTGCGCCGCTGGCTGGACCGCCACAACCTGCCCGAGCGCCCGGCCGACCTCCTCGACGCCCTCAACTCCCGCCTGGCCGACCCGGACCAGGCGATCGGGCCGTCGTACCTGATGAACCATCAGGCGGCCGACCCCGACGGCCTGGAGCTGATCTGGAGCACTCAGATCCTGCCCCTCCTGGAGGACCAGCTGTACGGCACGGGCATCGACGTCGAGGAGGAGTACGGGCTCGACGCCCTCGGCGCCGCCCTGCCCACCCCGCGCTCCGCGCCGGAGTGACCCGGTGGCCGCCATGCTGCTCCTCACCACCGACCCCACCGGCCCCGTCTCCCTCACCGAGACCGGCCCAGGCGTCCAGGTCGCGCTGCGCCCCGCCCAGGTCGCCACCCTGATCAGGCGCCCGGACCTCGTCCGGCTCACCCCGGCCGCGAGCGGGCTCTGGCGTGTCTCGGGCCGGCAGCGCGTCGGCCTGGTCCGGCTCGGACGCGGCGATGCCACCGTCGAACTCCGTATCCGCCCCAAACTCCCGGTCTCCCAGCTGCTGTTCCTCCTCACCCACGCCCCGGGCACCCCCTGGCAGGACCAGCCGGTCACCGCGTCGGCGTCCGACGACGCCCTGCTCCCCGCCCTCGCCGACGCCTACGCCCGCGCCGCCCGCCGCGCCCTCGACCCCGGCGTCCTGCACGGCTACCGCGTCACCGACGACGAACTCCCCGTCGTACGCGGCCGGATCCGCACCGCAGACCAGCTGCGCCGGACGGGACTGCCGCTCCCCGTGGCCGTCCGCTACGACGACTTCACGGCCGACATCGCGGAGAACCGTGTCCTGCTGGCCGCGCTGCACCGCCTGGAACGCCTGCCCGGAGTCACGGACACGGCCCGCCGCACCCTGCGCCACCTGGCCGGACGCCTCCCCGAGGTCACCCCGCTGCGCCCGGGCACCCCGCTGCCCACCTGGACGCCGACCCGCCTCAACTCCCGTTACGCGCCCGCCCTGCGTCTGGCGGAGCTGATCCTCACCGACCGCGGCATCTCCCCGCACGACGGCCCCACCCCCGTGACGACCGACGGCTTCGTCCTCGACCTTGCCCGGGTGTTCGAGCGGTTCCTCACGGACACCCTGACCGCCGCCCTGGTCCCGCACCGGATCCGGGTCCGGCCCCAGGACCGGCGCCACCACTTGGACGTGGGCTCCCGCGTCCGGATCCGCCCCGACCTGGTCCTCTACCGCGCCGGACGCCCGCTGACCGTCGTGGACGCCAAGTACATCGACCTCGGCGCCGCACCGCCGCCCCACGAGCACATGTACCAACTGCTCAGCTACTGCACGGCGTTGGCCCTCCCACACGGCCACCTCGTGTACGCGGCCCAGCGGGGCGACGCCCCCGTCCGCCACCCGATCCGCAACGCCGGCATCACCGTCACCACCCACGCGGTCGACCTGGCCCGACCACCGACGGAGATCCTCGCGTCGGTCACCGCCCTCGCCGACCGCCTCGCCCAGGTCGGGGACTAGGGACTGATCTTCACCTTCCGGGACACGCTCACCTGGTCGACGTCCGAGGTCCGGATCGTCACCTTCATCGTCCAGGTGCCGGCGATCGGCAGCTGAAGGGTGTTGGTGCCCCAGTAGCCGCCCAGGTCGGTGACCTCGGCGTTGAGCGGGCCAATGTCCTTGCTGGGGAGGGAGAAGGAGATCCGGAGTTCGGGGACGACCGCGAAACCGTCGTCGGGCCCGAACACCACGGCCTGCACACTGTTCTCGCCGACCCGGGCCGGTTCGAGGGTGACCTGCACCTTGCCGTGCCCGCCGGGCGTACCGACGTCGAAGGGGATCGTCGTCGTGGACGCGCTGATCACCCCGGGCGCGGGCGCGTCCTTGGCGGCCTCCGCGGCCTCGGCGGCGGCGCGCCCCGGCAGGGTGGCCGTCAGAATCGTCGTGATCACCAACACCGCCACCCCGACGGCCACTTCGACCAGTACGGAGCCACGAAGCCGACGACGGTAGGAGTCGGAGGGAGAGGAGGACGAGTAAGGGGAAGGGGAAGGGGAACTCTCCGGGCGTACGTCGTCGGATGCCCCGTCGCCGGAGGCGTCACCGTCACCCGCGCTCACCGTCGTCACCGCCGGACCCCCCACCGTCTCCGGCACCCGTTCCGCGACCTTCGCCTCCGCCTCGGCCGTCTCCGGCACCAGCAGCCGTGCGGTCCAGCGGCGCGAGAACCCGGCCGCCACCAGCAGGAACACCACCGCGCACAGCTTGGCGATCAGGATGCGGCCGTACGACGTGTCGGTGAACGCGTCCCAGGAGCCCAGCCCGCGCCAGGCCTGGTAGACACCGGTGACGGTCAGGACGGTCACGGAGACGAAGGCCAGTCGCGAGAAACGGGCGACGGTGGACATCGGAAGCGGCTCCGCCGCCTGGAGGCTGGTGAGGAGGGCCGCGAGGCCGCCCAACCAGGCTGCCATGGCGAGCAGATGCAGCACCGAGGACGTCATCGCGACCGGCACCTGGATACCGGCCGAGGCGTGTTCGGCGGCGGCCCAGGTCAGCGTGAGACCGAGGGCGAGCACGCCACCGGCGGCGAGGAGGACCGGTTTGCCACTGTCCCCGTCACGCTCCCCGTCACGTTGCCGTCGACGTACAACCACCGTCAGCAGTACGGCCGTTGCCGCCAGCAGGACGATCCGGGCCAGGAGTGCCAGGCCCGGCCTGCTGGTCGCGGTCCGCTCCAGGGTCGACAGGTCGAAGGCGGTGGCCGGGGCGGTGCCCGCCTCGTACGGGCCGCGCAGCAGGAGCAGGGCGACGCTGGACACGAGGAGGGTCCACCAGCCCGTCAGGACCAGCTTGCGCAGGGGGTCAGTACTGGACGGCCGGCAGAACAGCACGAACACGACCGTGCCGACGAGCAGCGCCAGGGCCGCGTACGCCAGATAGCGCACGATGTCGTAGAGGGCGCTGGTGGCCGCGTTCTCGACGGGACCGGTGTCGATCGTGGCCGGGGTCGCGGAGGGCTCCCCGATGGAGAAGGTGAAGGCGCCCGAGATGGGGTGGCTGTCCGCCGAGACGACCCGCCAGGCCACGGTGAACGTGCCCTCGCCGAGCCCCTCGGGCAGGCTCACGCGCACCGCGTCGGAACTCCCCTTCACATGCTCGGCCTCGCCGGTGCTGACGCGCCGGCTGTCGGGGTCGAAGACCCGGAAGGAGTCGTCGAGCAGGCCGACGGACTCGGTGAAGCTCAGGGTGACCTGTCGGGGCGCGGAGTCGAGGACGCTTCCGTCACGGGGGTCGCTGTCTCGGAGAGCGGCGTGCGCGGACGCGGTACCCGCCCCGCCGACGAGGACGAACAGGACCAGCATGGTGCCCAGCAGCACCACCCTTTGAAGCCCCCGGAATCCGCCTCTGCCGATCCCTGGGTGTTCGCCTCCTGCGGCTCGTCGGTCATCGCGCCCTTCGTTCCGTAGTCGGCCCACGTACCTTCTCCGTCTCCGGGACAATCCGGCTCTCGTATACGTACGGACGATCCTGACGCCCCGCTCACCGGGCCGACACGGGATTCGCCGTGGCCTTCACCACGTGGGACGCGCGGACATCCCTCCGTCCACGACCAGGTCGTGCCCGCTGACCCAGGACGCCAGCCCCGAGGCGAGGAACACACACGCGTCCCCGATGTCCTCGGCCCGCCCCAACCTCCCTACGGGCACCGCCTGTTGCCAACGCCGCACCCCGTCCGGCCAGTCCTCCGCCAGCCCCTCCCGGTCGACGAGCCCGGGCGAGACGGTGTTGACGCGGATCCCGTACGGCCCGTATTCGAGCGCCGCCGAGCGGGCGTGCATCACCACCGCGGCCTTCGAGGCGCTGTAGTGGGCGTGTCCGGGCGCCGGATGCGCGGCCTCGATGGACGCGATGTGCGTGATGCTCCCGCCACCGCTCCCCCCACCGTCATTCCCGCGCATGACCTCGGCCGCGGCCTGCGTACAGGCGAAGACACTCAGGACGTTCGTGTCGACGACGGCCCGCCAGTCCGCGACCGTCATCCCGGCCAGCTCCTGGACCGGCTGCACACCCGCGTTGTTGACCAGCGCGTCCAACCGCCCGTCACCCCACTCGGCGGCCTCCCGCACCACCCGCCGGCACTCGTCCTCGTCGCTGAGATCACCCCGCAGTACGACGGCCCGCCCGCCCGACGCCCCGATCCGCGCGGCCACGTCCCGCGCACCCTCGTCCGACGTCCGGCAGTGCACGGCGACGGCGGCCCCCTCCGCCGCGAACCGCAACGCGATCCCGCGCCCGATCCCGCCACCGCCCCCGGTGACAAGGGCGACCCGGCCTGCCAGAAGGTTCATGTCTCTCATGGCCGACACAGTGCCCGGACACGAGCCGCCTCGGCCGGATAACGCGCGGCCAGCTCGACACCGTCGCCGTGCTCGTACCCCTCGTAGGTGAACCCGGGCGACATCGTGCACCCGAAGAAGGTCCAGGCCCCGCCCTCGACGACCCGCGCCCCCATCCAGGTACCGGCGGGCACGGTCACCTGGATCTCCTGCCCGTGCAGGACACCGGGCCCGAGCACCACCACCCGTGACGTCCCGTCCGGTGCGAGGAGCAGCATCTCCAGCGGATCGCCGAGGTAGAAGTGCCAGATCTCGTCCGAGGGCAGCCGGTGCAGCGCGGAGAAGTCGTCGGGCTCGGAGGTCAGCAGCGCGACGATCGCCGAACCCTCCGGCCGCCCGTCGGCCCGCTCGGGCCCCGCCCAGGTACGCCGGAACAGCCCGCCCTCACGCGGGATCGGCTCCAGGCCGTAGTGGGCGATCAGGTCGTCGGGGTTCACCGGGTTCTCTGGAGTCACCCGGGAAAAGCTACCTCCCGGGGAAGAAACGCCAGTTGGGCGCGCTTCTCGGGCAGATACACGTCCGGCAGATCGATCTCGGGCAGCACGACAACCGGCCCGGCGACAAACCCCTGTCGCAAGAAGCGGGCGACAGCTTTCTCGTTCCCCACATCGGGGTCGACCACGACCCGCCGCCGCCCGAGCCCGACCAGCACGTACTCCGCCAGCACCCCCATCAGCGCGGCCGACCACCCGGCCCGCCCGCCCTCCGCCCCGGCGGGCGCGAGCAGCAGATGGACGCCGATGTCGCCGGGCTCGACGGTGTAGCACTCGCTCACCCGGTCGGCCTCGGGCTCATAGGTCTGGAGCAGCCCGACCGCCGTACCGTCCTTGACCAGCAGATAGGCGTGATGGGTGTCGAGGGTGTCCAAGTGACCGTAGATCTCGGCGACTTGCTCCTCGCTCAGCCCGCTCATCCCCCAGAACCCGGTCCGCGGCTCACTCACCCAGCCATGCACGACACCGGCGTCGGCGACGGGGTCGAGCCGCAGCACGCGCACGGTGCCGAACCCGTCGACCACCTGCTCATGAACGGCCGGGCGACCCCCGTACGAGGAAACCGGCGGGTACTCCCGAGTGAGCCGCGCCCAGTCGGTGACGACCGGGACGAGATCCCCCCTTGTCCACAGCGGCAGTTGATCGCGGTGATGGCCGGATCCCGGAACCCCGGAGGCCCCGAAGGGCACGACCCACAGACTGTCCTCACGCCGGGCCAGATCCCAGACGTACCTCGCGGCGGGCCCCCGCGCGCTGAGATCGGTGAGCCCGGGAACGGCGGAGGTGCAGAGCACGCAGTCGTGGTCGCCGGAGAGCCCCGGTTCGTCGTACGAGGTGCTGCCGAGCGCCCGCCAGGGGACCAGCCGGTGCCGCTCTCCCCAGGTCACGGAGCCGGAGCCCGGGTCGGCGGCCACCTCGGCGACGGCTTCTCTCACCAGGGCGGCGCGATCGATCCCGTACAACTCCCGTGCGCTCAGGAGCCCTTCGAGCGCGAAGCCGATCCGGGAGAGCAGGGCGAGCCAGGGGAGGAAGACCTCGGGTACGCGGGCGGGACGGCCAGTGCGGCGAAGGCGGGATGGGTGGCGAGGCGGCGTACGACGGCGGAACGCAGGGCCGCGTAGGTCGCCGCCTCCGTGCTGTCGGCGTCCATCCGGCGGTCCCAGCGCAGGAGTTGGCCGCGGAGGGCGTACTCGTGCGGGGTCAGGCCGTCGAGGCCGGCGAGGAGCTCCAGGAGAGGCGCGGCCGAGGCGAGGTGGGTGTCCATGTGGAGAACGGGCAGGTCGCCCGCCGACCACTGGTCCTTCTCCTCCAACAGGGCGAGGATACGGTCCGCCCGGTGCGGCGGCGCGAACTCGACGCCGAGGGGAGTCGCGGGGACTTCGTGTTCACGGTGACGGGCGCCGAGGACGTCTCCCCGCGCTACCGGCGCCTCCACCTCACCGACGGCGGCATGCTCGCCGCCACCGGCGCCCACCCCACGATGTGGGTCCGGCTGTGGTTCGACAACGCGGGCAAGCCGCACCAGCGGGCGTACACGCTGGTCGACCCGGACCCCGAGGCGGGCACGTTCAGCCTCGAATTCGCGCTCCACGAAGGATGCGCCAGCGACTGGGCGCGGGCGGCGAAGCCCGGTGACACCATCGAGGCGACGGTCCAGGGAACCGGCTTCACGCGGCCCCGGCCGGAACCCTCGCACGTCTTCGCGATGGGCGATCCGGCCTCGCTGCCCGCGCTCAACTCCCTCCTCGACACGCTGGGTTCGGCCCAGGCGACGATCTGGTTCGAGTCGGACCACGGCACCGACGGCTACCCCTTCCGCACCACGGCCGACCACCACGACATCCGCCCGGTCCCCCGCCGGGACGCGGGCGCCCACCTGGTCTCCGAGGCCCGCGCGGCCTTCCCGGACCTCCTGAAGCACAGCGCCGACCCGTACGTCTGGATCGCCTGCGACACGGCCACGACCCGGGCCCTGACGAGCTACTTCCGCAAGGAGGCGGGGCTGCCGAAGCAGCGGGTGCACGGGCTGGGGTACTGGCGGCCGTAGGTCGTGTCCGCGCACCCGTGCCCCGATCGGGGCATGATCGGACCATGGACGTCACTCTCCACCTCGCCCAGGACCCCGAGGCCGACGCGCTTCTCGGCCGCAGCCCGCTCGCCGCGCTGACCGGCATGCTGCTTGATCAGCAAGTGCCGATGGAGTGGGCGTTCAAAGGGCCGGCGACAATCGCGCAGCGGCTCGGCGCCGACGATCTCGACGCGCACGAGATCGCGGCGTACGACCCCGAGGCCTTCGCCGCGCTCCTCTCCGACAAGCCGGCCGTGCACCGCTACCCGGGCTCGATGGCCAAGCGCATCCAGCAGCTCTGCCAGTACCTCGTCGAGCACTACGACGGTGACGCCGAGGGCGTCTGGCGGGACGCGGCGACCGGGCCGGAGCTGCTGAAGCGCCTCACCGGCCTGCCCGGCTTCGGCAAGCAGAAGGCCAAGATCTTCCTGGCCCTCCTCGGCAAGCAGCTCGGCGTCCAGCCCAAGGGCTGGCGCGAGGCGGCGGGCGCCTACGGCGAGGCGAAGTCCTTCCGCTCCGTCGCCGACATCACCGGGCCCGAGTCCCTGACGAAGGTGCGCGCCCACAAGCAGGAGATGAAGGCGGCGGCGAAGGCCTCCGGCAAGTAGCAGCCATCCGGGCGGTTCTCGGCCCGGCGTGATCGGCCCTGTGCGGGGCGCGGGGAAAGACCTCCCATGAGCCCCGCCGCGCGCACCCCCTACGCCGCGCGCCGGGCTGTCTGGTTCCGGGTGCTCGTCCTGCTGCTCGCCCTTCTCGTGCCAGGAACGGCAGCACACTGCGGAGCGGCCGAATCGGTCGTCATGGGCAGTACGGCCGCCGAGTACGACGTCCACGACACCGCCGTGCGCCCGCCGGGCCGCTACGGCCACCGTCACGTCGTACCGCTGCGACCCGCACCCCGCCCACCGTCCGCACGGCACCCGATGGCGACGGCGGGCCACCCGTTCCCCGTACCACCACGACCCATGCCGCGCGCCCCGCGCTCTGTGGTCCTGCGCTGCTGACAGAACCGGCTCCCCGGTCCATCTGTCAGTCAACGGGACAAGGAACAAACCCCATGGCGATCGACCCCTACGCGGTCCTGCGCGCCCTGCTGCGCGCCGAGGCCGTACGCAACGCACCGAAACCGCAGGTCAAGGAGGCCAAGCCGGAGCAGCCCGCGAAGGAGCCGGGCCGCTGACCGGGCGGCGGGGGCGGAACCCTGGTGGCTACCGCCTCCGCCGTGCCGTCCCGAAGAGGGAGCGGGTGATCTCCCGTCCGATCTGGGTGCCCACGGAACGGGCGAGCGACTTGAACATGCCGCTGCCCACCACCTGTTGGACGACCGAGGGGTCCTCCTTGGGCTTCGTGGGCTTCATCTCGTCCGGACCCTTGGCTCCCCCGGAGGGCTTGGCGGCCGTCAGTTTCTCGTACGCCGACTCTCTGTCCACAGCCTGTGCGTAACGTGCGTACAGCTGCGAGGACCTGACCGCCTCGTCGAGAACGGTGGCCTCGACCGGACCCATCAGGGACTCGGGGGCGCGGAGGCGCGTCGCGGCGACCGGCGTCGGGGCCCCCTTCTCGCTGAGCACCGTGACCACCGCCTCGCCCGTGCCGAGGCCGGTGAGCAGTTCCTCCAGGTCGTACGGCGAGTTCGGGAACGTCTTCACCGTGGCCTTGAGGGCCTTCTGGTCGTCCGGGGTGAAGGCGCGCAGCGCGTGCTGGACGCGGTTGCCGAGCTGGGCGAGGACATCGGAGGGGACGTCTCGCGGCGTCTGCGTCACGAAGAAGATGCCCACTCCCTTCGAGCGAATCAGCCGCACGGTCTGCGTGATCGCGTCCAGGAAGGCCTTCGACGCGTCGTTGAAGAGCAGATGCGCCTCGTCGAAGAAGAAGACGAGCTTGGGCTTGTCGGCGTCGCCGACCTCCGGGAGGTCGTGGAAGAGGTCGGCCAGCAGCCACATCAGGAAGGTCGAGAACAGCTGCGGCCGGTCCTGTACGGCGGGCAGTTCGAGGAGCGAGACCATGCCCCGGCCGTCCGGCGCCGTGCGCAGCAGCTCGGCCGTGTCGAACTCCGGCTCGCCGAAGAAGTCCGCCATGCCCTGCGCCTCGAAGGCGGTGAGGGAACGGAGGATCACCCCGGCCGTGGCCGTCGAGAGGCCGCCGATGTTCTTCAGCTCGGCCTTGCCCTCGTCCGAGGTGAGGAAGGCGACGACCGCTCGCAGGTCCTTGAGGTCGAGCAGATCGAGGCCCTTCTGGTCGGCGTAGTGGAAGATCAGGCCGAGCGACTGCTCCTGGGTCTGGTTGAGCTGGAGCACCTTGGAGAGCAGTACCGGGCCGAAGCTGGTGATGGTGGCGCGGACCGGGATGCCGTGGCCGATGCCGCCGAGGGCGTAGAACTCGGCGGGGAATCCGGTCGCCGTCCACCGCTGGTGCACCTCGGCGGAACGGGCCCGAACCCGGTCGTTCATCTCCCCCGGCGCCGAGATCCCGGAGACGTCACCCTTCACATCGGCCAGGAAAACGGGCACACCTTGGGTGCTGAGCTGTTCGGCGATCAGCTGGAGCGTCTTGGTCTTGCCGGTGCCGGTGGCCCCCGCGACCAGACCGTGCCGGTTGAGCATGGGGAGGGGGATGCGGATCCGGGCGTCCGGGAGGCAGGTCCCGTCCCAGATCAGCGTGCCCAGATCGAGCGCCGGGCCGGTGAAGGCGTATCCGGAAGCAATCTCCAGGGCCTGCTGGGGGAGTGCGGGAGCGCTCCCCGGCGCGCGGGGTGGTGATCCGGGCGCGTTTGCCGGTGGCAAAGACTCCGCGGCGGTCCCCGCGGTGGCCGATGGCGCGGTCTCGCGGTCGCTCATGTCAGACCCCTGTTCCGGTTTGCCCCGCTTTACGGCATCTTTTCCAGCGTCGCACTCCGTCTCCATGGCTGCGCCCGGAACGTCTGGACCGGTAGGCTTTCCGTGTGATCTTCAAGCGCATCGGAAACGGCCGGCCGTACCCCGACCACGGCCGGGAAAGCACCCGGCAGTGGGCGGACGTCGCGCCGCGCCCGGTCCGCCTCGATCAGCTCGTGACGACCAAGGGCCAGCTCGACCTGGAAACCCTGCTCGCCGAGGACTCCACGTTCTACGGCGACCTCTTCGCGCATGTCGTGAAGTGGCAGGGCGACCTGTATCTGGAAGACGGTCTGCACCGCGCGGTCCGGGCGGCCCTCCAGCAACGCCAGGTGCTGCACGCACGCGTGCTGGAACTGGACTGACGTCCGGCTCCCCGCCCCGTCACCCCTCTTTCACTGGCCTTATTGGCCCTTTCGGGTACTACCCGGGCCAGGTCAATGATCATTTAGTAGGCATCACCGCCCGGGCGCACTACGCTGCGCCCATGAGCATGCTGACTCCCCCCGGAATGGGCGGCCAGTACCGCATCACGGGGGACAAGTACCCGCGGATGCGCCGACCCCGGGGACGCCGCAGACTCGTGCTCGGACTCGTGGCCTCCGTCGTCGCCCTCGGCCTGATCGGCTGGGGCACCTTGCAGCTCATCGACGTCTTCACGGGCGGCGGCAGCAAGGCCACGGCGGCGGGCCCGAAGGCGGACTGCGCCACGAAGGTGACCCCCTCGCCCACGCCGACGGCCCCGAAGACACTCCTCAAGCCCGGCCAGATCACCGTCAACGTCCTGAACGCCACGCCCCGCAGCGGCCTCGCCAAGCAGGCGGCGGACGAGCTGCGGAAGCGGGGCTTCCGGATCGGGGACATCGGCAACGCGACCAAGGCCTACGACAAGAAGATCGCCGGCGCCGGGATAGTGCTCGGCGCGAAGTCTGCGGCCCAGGGTGCGCTGCCTGTGCTGGGCACGCAGCTTGCCGGGGCGCAGGTGAAGACCGACGCGCGGGCGTCGGCCACCGAGGTCGATCTGCTCATCGGTACGAAGTTCACGGCGCTGACCAATAAGCAGGAGGCCGACCAGGCGCTGGCCGCGCTGGCCAAGCCTGCGGCGGCGCCGTCCAGCTCCCCGAAGGGTTGCTGAACGATCCGGCGATGTGTCGTCGTCCGCTGCGGGCCGGTGGGGGCTTGTCGCGCAGTTCCCCGCGCCCCTAAAAGGGGCGCTCCTGCTCGGGCCTACTCAGCCGCGCCGTCGTGGCTGGTCGCGCAGTTCCCCGCGCCCCTGAAGGGGCGCGCCCGTCTACTCAGCGGCGCCGTACAGCCTGTCGCCCGCGTCTCCCAGGCCCGGGACGATGTAGCCGTGTTCGTTGAGGCGCTCGTCCACCGAGGCCGTCACGACCGTCACCGGGGTGCCCGCCAGCTCGCGTTCCATGACCTCGACGCCCTCCGGGGCGGCCAGCAGGACCACGGCCGTCACGTCGTCGGCGCCGCGCTTGATCAGCTCCTGGATCGCCGCGACCAGGGTGCCGCCGGTGGCGAGCATCGGGTCGAGGACGTACACCTGGCGGCCCGAGAGGTCCTCCGGCATCCGGGTCGCGTACGTGGACGCCTGGAGCGTCTCCTCGTCGCGCACCATGCCCATGAAGCCCACCTCGGCGGTCGGCAGCAGCCGGACCATGCCGTCCAGCATGCCGAGACCGGCCCGCAGGATCGGCACGACCAACGGGCGCGGGTGGGACAGCTTGACGCCCGTGGTCGAGGCGACCGGCGTCGTGATGTCGACCTGTTCGGTGCGCACGTCGCGCGTGGCCTCGTAGGCGAGCAGGGTGACCAGCTCGTCGGCGAGACGGCGGAAGGTCGCGGAGTCGGTGCGCTGGTCGCGCAGCGTGGTGAGCTTGTGAGCGACCAGGGGGTGGTCGACGACGTGAAGACGCATGGCCCTAACAGTAGCCGTGGTCCTGTGCGGGGGCTCGGCTCCCCGATCACTCCTCCGCTGGCATCAAACCGCCCGACGGAGGGAAAGTGGGAGAGATGGACTGGGGGTGTGTGCCTATGCCCGACCGGGAGCATCGGGAACAGAAGGCGTCGGAGACCGACGCCGAGCGGCGTCGGCGCCGGGCCGTCTTCCTGCGCGAGCTGACCGAGGCGCGCGAGTTGCGCGACCGTGTCCAGCCCCGACGCGCCAAGGCCGCCCGCCTCCGCCACGCCATGCGCATGCGTACGTTCCGCTGGTAGTAGGCGCGTTGAGGGGGTGGCCGTGCGGGGGTGGCCAGGGAAGCCGGTTACGATCCGCTGGTGGCGGCAACGAGAGCGCTGGTGAAGGGCTCGGCCGACAAGCGATCAAAAGAGCCGGACACAGGGTGCCGAAGACGTCCCCTGAACGCTCCGTTTCTGCCACGATTCCGAGTGGGTGGGGCTCGGCGCACAGCATTCCCCACCCAAAGCCTCCGCCGGGGGGACCCCCAACCGGCACGCCTAGGACCAGTGGGAGAGTCACGGTGTACTTCGCCGCACTGCTCGCGCGCACCGAAGACGGGTGGGAAGCGAGCGACACAGAACTCGACGATGTGGAAACGCTGTCGGACCTGGCCGAACTGGCCCGTGAAGCCTCCCCCGAGGACGACACGGTGCTGGTGCTCATCGAGCAGGAGGACGCCTGGTTCGGCGTCGTCCGCGTCGACGGCGAGGACGACCCCCGGATCTACGTCTCGGACGCCGCCGCCGCTGCCCGTAGCTCGTACGGCGAGATCCTGCTCACGGCCGAGCTGCTCGGCCGCGATCCGGACGACCTCGATACAGATCTGGACGCCCTCGACCTCGACGGCA
This sequence comes from Streptomyces sp. NBC_00075, assembly GCF_045041225.1. Taxonomy (NCBI): domain Bacteria; kingdom Bacillati; phylum Actinomycetota; class Actinomycetes; order Kitasatosporales; family Streptomycetaceae; genus Streptomyces; species Streptomyces sp. NBC_00075. The sequence continues at coordinate 5,770,349 of NZ_CP108243.1, read as the reverse complement.
CCGAGGACGGTGAGTCGGACAGCGATCCGGACGCCGACTCCGACGATGACGACGAGGCCGGCACCTCCGCCGAGGCGGTGCCGCACGGCCCCGTCGGCGACACCGAGATCCTGGACGACCTCGGCGTCGGCGAGAAGGAACTGCGCGCCCTGGACGCCGACGACGCGCTGAGCGCGATCGCCGACGCCCTCGGAGCGTCGGAGGTCCTGGAGACGGTGCGCTGAACGAACAGGGCCTGACCGTCGAGGGGGCGCCCGACCCCGTACGTGATCCATGGCGGGCCGCGATGCGGCTCGCCATGGCCGAGGCCGGGCGGGCCGTCCTCGGCGGTGACGTCCCCGTCGGTGCCGTCGTCCTGGCCGCCGACGGTACGACCGTCCTCGCGACCGGGCACAACGAACGCGAGGCGACGGGCGATCCGACCGCGCACGCCGAGGTCCTCGCGATCCGGCGGGCCGCGGCCGACCTCGGGGAGTGGCGGCTGTCCGGCTGCACGCTCGTCGTGACGCTCGAGCCCTGCACGATGTGCGCGGGCGCCCTCGTGCAGTCCCGGGTCGACCGGGTCGTCTACGGCGCCCGCGACGAGAAGGCGGGCGCGGCCGGCTCCCTCTGGGACGTCGTCCGCGACCGCCGCCTCAACCACCGCCCCGAGGTGATCGGCGGCGTCCTCGCGGACGACTGCGCGCGCCTCCTGACCAAGTTCTTCCGGAACTAAAAACGGATTTCGGAGCACACCGAACCGTGCTGTAAGGTCTGTCTCGGTAGCGTGTCCGAGCGGCCGAAGGAGCTCGCCTCGAAAGCGAGTGTGGCGCAAGTCACCGAGGGTTCAAATCCCTCCGCTACCGCCGTAGGACGAAGGGTCCGGCTCGATGAGCCGGGCCCTTCGTGCGTCCTTCGTCCGGCGGCATGACGGATCACGCGTTCACGTGGTCTTGCCGGGGTTCTCGGTCGTCGGACCGCATCCCGCGAACGGGTGATGCCCTCCATGGCCGCACCGGGCAGGCTCCGGTCATGGGCATTTTGGTGCAGAAGTACGGGGGAACCTCGCTCGGCGAGCTGGAAAGACTTCTGAAGGTGTCCGAGCGTGTGGCGACCACCCGTCGCGCCGGCCGGCGCACCGTGGTCGTCGTCTCGGCCCGCGGGGACACCACCGACCAGTTGCTGGCGCAGGCCGAGGAGGTGGGCGGCCGGCACGCGGCGAGACGTTCGCCCCGGGAGGCCGATCAGCTGCTGGCGACGGGGGAGTACGCCTCCGCCGCTCTGCTGGCACTGGCGCTGGAGCGGCTGGGTGTGCCGGCCGTCTCGCTCACCGGGCCGCAGGCGGGGATCGGGGTGGTCGGCCGGCACGGCGAGGGCGTGATCGACACGATCGACACCGGGCGCGTACGGCGTTTCCTCGACGAGGAACGCGTGGTCGTCGTCGGCGGCTTCCAGGGGGCGAATCACGTCGGCGACGTGGTCACCCTCGGCCGAGGCGGATCGGACACCACCGCCGTCGCGCTCGCGGCGGCCCTCGGCGCCCGGGGATGCGAGATCTACACCGATGTGGACGGTGTGTACACGGCCGACCCCCGGCTGGTGCCCTCGGCCCGGAAGCTCTCCCGGGTGACCCCGGACGTGATGGTGGAGATGGCGTTCGCAGGCGCCCGGGTACTGCACTCCCGGGCGGCGGAACTGGCCGCGGGCAAAGGAGTCGTACTGCATGTCAGGAGTTCTCTGGTCCATACGGAAGGGACCGTGGTGGGTGAGGAGCACGTGAACGCGATGGAGACCGGGAACGCGATCACCGCGATCACGTCGGACACCGATGTCGCACGGATTCTCGTGCACTCCAAGGGACAGCGGGACCAGGCGTCCGAGGTGCTGGGCATCCTCGCCGGAAACGCCGTCCCGGTCGACCTCGTCGCCCGCTCCGGACCGTACGAGGAGGAGTTCCGGATGGGCTTCACCGTGCGGCACAGCGATGTCGAGCGGGTCAGGGGGGCGCTGGAGAGCGCCGCGGCCCGCTTCGGCGGCGGCGTCCGGGTGGACGGGGACGTGGCCAAGGTGTCGCTGGTCGGCATGGGTCTGCTGAACCGCCCGGAGTACCTCGCACGGGCGACCGCGGTGCTCACGGCGGCGGGTATCCCGACCAGCTGGGTCTCCAGCTCCCAGTTGCGCACCTCGGTGATCGTGCCCAGGCACAGCCATGTGGAGGCGCTGCGGCTCCTGCACACGGAGTTCGGCCTCGCGGAGGCCGACGACGGCGGCTGACGGGCGCGTACGACGGTCCGTACGACGGGGGGACGACGCCGCGGCGTCGTCCCCCCGTCGTACGGACCGTCGTACGGAGCGTGCTGGTCCTACCCGAGCTGGTCCTGAAGGAGCACCGCCTCGGCGTCGTAGCCGTACAGCCACTCCTGCTCGCGCAGGCTCTGGGCGCCGAGCAGGGCCGTGTCGCGCTCGCGCTGTCCCTCTCCGTCGGAGAGGTGGAACCTCCGGGAGTTGGAGCGGGACAGCTGCTGGAGCCTGTCGGTCCGGGGCCGGCGGGTCCGCTCGTAGCGGGCCAGCGCCTTCGGGATGCCGTCCTGATCGGCCACGCGCAGACAGGCGGCGAGCACGATCACGTCCTCGATCGCCTGGTTGGCGCCCTGGGCCTGGAACGGGAGCATCGGGTGTGCCGCGTCACCGACGACCGCGATCCGGCCTCCGGCGCTGCACCAGTGCCGCAGCGGGTCGCGGTCGTGCAGCGCCCAGCGGCCCACCTGGTCAAGGGCCTTGAGGACGTCGGTCGCCTCCTGGTGCCAGCCCTGGTAGGCGTCCACGACGTCCTCGACCCGGCCTTCCGCCGTCCATGACTCGGTCGACCAGTCGCCGGCCGGGGTCGTGGCCCCCACGCTGACCCACTTCCCGCCGCTGACCGGGTAGCACACGACGTGCTGCCGCGGCCCCAGCCACAGCCGGACCTTCGGCTCGTCGAGCGGGAACGGCAGCCGGTCGGCCGGCACCAGCCCCCGGTAGATGGACTGTCCGGAGAAGCGGGGCTCGTCCATGGCGAGGGCGTCGCGCACCACCGAGTGGATGCCGTCGGCGCCGATCACCACGTCGGCGTCGTGCGTGGAGCCGTCGTCGAAGTGGAGTCGCGCACCCTCCGGCAGCTCCTCGACGCGCACGCATCGGCGGCCGATGTGCAGGATGTTGTCGTCGATGCCGGACAGCAGCGACTGGTGCAGATCGGCGCGGTGCACCGTGTAGTACGGCGCCCCGTAGAGCTCCTCGCAGGCGGCACCCAGCTCGGTGCGGCCGAGCAGCCGGCTGTCGTCCCAGCGGCGCATCTCCACCGCGTCGGGGCGCACCACCACCGGACCCAGCCGCTGGGCGAGACCGAGCCGGTGCAGCAGCCGGGAGGCGTTGGGCGCGATCTGCACACCGGCCCCCACCTCCCGCAGGTTCTTCGCCTGTTCGAAGACCTCGCAGCGGATGCCTGCCCGGCCGAGGGCCGTCGCCAGGGTGAGACCGGCGATACCGGCACCGACGATTGCCATGCTGCCGCCGTCACGCTTCAGCGCGTGGGGCGGGCGGTTCAGAGGCTTCATGATCAACAACTCTCGACGGCGGTCTCAGTAATAGAGGATGGCCTTGTTCCAGTCCTCGTCCGGGCCGAACAGGCTCCGGGGCTTCACGACGTCGGGCATTCCGCTCAGTACGTCCTGCGGAACCAGGGTGCCCGGGACGACGCCGTCGATCCGGCACTCCACGCCCAGCTCCCGCCGTACCGCGCGGGCCAGTTCGGCGCAGGCCTCGCTCTGGTGCCGGGCGGAGACCTCGATCTCGACGCGCAGGAGTCCGGCGGCCGTCTGGGCCCGCCAGAACAGCACGCCGTACTCGTACGGCAGTCGGTAGACGATGTCCTCCAGCTGGTGCTGGGTGATCAGGGTGGCGTCGATCCGGTGGCCGTAGACGGCCCGTCCGAGCACCGTGACGGTCGGCAGCACCCAGCCGCACGGGCACGGGTCGTACGACACCTCGACGTTGTCCTCGAGGTTGTAGCGCAGCAGGGGCATCGCCTCGCGGTGGAGCGGGGTGACGACGAGCTGGCCCTCGCCCTCCCGGCCGATCCTGCCGGTGTCCGGGTCGCGCACCTCGAACAGCACCCGGTCGGCCCACAGATGCAGCCGGCCCGCCGGGCACTCGCCGGCCAGGCTGCCGGTCTCGGTGGAGCCGTACTCCTCCACCACCGGCACCCCCCACAGCCGGCTGATCCTGGCCCGCCGGGCGGTGCTGAGCGGCTCGCCACCGACGAACAGCGCGCGCAGTGCCGGGAAGTCCCGGTCCGGCCGGAGGCCCTGGGCCCCGGCCGCGGCGGCCCACAGCAGGCACTCCGTCGGCATCGACCAGGTCAGCGTGACGTCGAGGTCGTGCAGTGCCCTGACCACCCGTGAATACGGCATGGCCAGGGAGCGGTTGTCGCCGGGAACCACGGTCGCGCCCTTCAGCCGCCCCGCCGCATGGGCCAAATGCCCGGTGAGCAGCATGGCGTAGGGGGTGCGCACCAGCAGGGTGTCCGAGGCTCCGATGTCGACATGCTTGCGGGCGAAGCGCTCGGCGAGGTCGACCCAGTCGGGTTCCGTGTAGAAGGAGGGGGTCGGCGAGCCGGTGGAGCCGCTCGACTCGTGGTAGGTCGCCAGTTCCGTGTTCGGGACCGCGAGCATGCCGAACGGGTACTGGGCCCGGAGGTCGTCCTTGGTGGTCGTCGGCAGCCGGTCGAAGGCGGCCGGGTCGGCGGGGACTCCGTCGGGGCTGTGCCGTGCCTGGTAGAAGGGCGACTTGGCGGCCCGCGCGAGAACTTGGAGCAGCGACCGCCGCTGGAGCGCCGCCAGTTCCTCGTAGGTCGACCAGTCGCCCGGGTGGGGCAGCCTGTCCGGATCCGTCATCGTCACTCCCATCCGAGTCACTTCCATCCGAGAAGCCGGCCGGCGTTGCGCCAGGCGATCTTCTGCCAGTCGTCGTCGCTGATCCCGAGGTGCCGGAGTTTGGTCAGCTCCACCTCGGGGTGCTGGAGCGGGGCTTCGGAGCCGAAGAGCACGCGGTCCGCGCCGAGCTGAAGCACCGCGGCACGGGCGACGCAGCCGTAGCCGCCCGAGGTCTCCAGCAGCACGTTCGGCAAGTGCGCGATCAGTTCGACCGCGTAGAGGTCGATGTTGCCGATGCCCGCGTGACCGAGGACGAAGGTGACCTCGGGGTGGCGGGCGGCGAGCGACACCAGGTCGGCGACCCGGCTGCCGGGCCGTTCCAGGCAGACGGTGTAGACGCTGTGGCCGACGTCCCGGGCGACGCCGACGAGGGCGGCGGTGCGTGGGTCGCTCAGCGGGACCCCGTGGACGGCCGGGGAGATCTCCACGCCGTGGAACGCGTCGGCCGCCCGGCGGTAGTGGTCCGGGTCCCGGTGCGGGTTGGCGAAGAAGAAGGGGATCAGCCGGCCGTCGGACGCCGCGCACGCCCGCAGCACCGCGTCGTTGTCCGCGTCGGTCTCGATGTGGCCGCCCTCGACCAGGAACCGGGAGAGCTGTTCGAGCGGCATGGTGCCGCCCGCGCAGACCACCGCGCGGGCGATGCCGCACTCGTCCATGGTGGCGAGCAGGCGGCCCGGTGCCTGCGGCACCGGGGCCAGCCGGACATGGAAGTCGACCACCGGCCACCGGGCCGCCGCCACCGGCAGGGGACCGCTCACTTCTCGAGGCAGAACTCGTCGATCGGGTAGCCGACGTGCCGGTCCTCGCTCGGCAGATAGCCGAGGACCTTGTCGCCTGCCTTCAGCTCGGTGCTGTTGAGCACGACACCGCCCGGGCCGAGCACACGTACGTGCCAGTCGTCCTGGAGGATGAGGTTGACCTGCCGCCCGTTCGGCGCGACCGCGTCTATGGAGATCAGCGGACGGGACTCGATCTTGACCCGGCCGACCGTGACCATCCGGGTCTGGCCCTTGATGTCGACGGCCATCACCTTGCTGCCCGCCTTGAGTTCGCTGAGGTAGCTGGTGCGCTCGTCCTTGGACAGCGTGTACGAGTGGATGGCACCCGCGTTGACCCGGAACGGACGCGTCGGCATGTAGGGCAGCGGATGCGTCTCGCTGACGCACAGGATCATGCCCTTGGAGTGCGAGCCGACCAGGATGCCCTCGTCCTCACGGAAGTACGTGCAGGTGTCCACGCAGGCCCGCTCGCCCATGCCGATGTGTGCGGTCTCCACGACCTCCAGCTCCACCAGGTCGAGGTCGGGGATGTCGGACTGGGCCGAGGCCTTCAGCTTGGCCGCGTCACCGACCGTCTTCGGCGCCATCATCACGCCGTCCGAGCCCAGCTCCAGGACCCCGAAGATGATCTCCGCCTCCTCGACGTCCTTGGCCACGGTGACCAGGCTGCCCGTCGAGCGGGCGGCGGCGGCGATCACGATCTCCAGCGGGATCTTGGTGGGGTCACGGAAGAGCAGCAGGCTCCACCGCTCGGTACGCGCCGACTCGCAGGCGTCCTCCAGGGTCGACGCGTCGATGATCTCCACGAAACGGCCGAACTCCACGCCGGTGTGCTTGAGGGCGAGTTCGGCCGGGGTCACACCGTGCCGGGCGGGGTCGACCACGACCACCGTCGCGTCGCCGAAGTCGTCCGGCAGGTCCTTGCCCTGCGGGAAGAGGATCTTGGTGATGGTGGGCGGCAGGTCCGCCAGGTCGGCCGTGTCGTCGGCGACGACGCCTTCCACGCGGTAGTGCAGCGCCTCCTGGAGAATCGCGGCCTTGGCCTCGCCGAGGCCCCGGATGTCCAGCCAGCTGATCTTCATCGTCCGTACTCCCATGCGTGGTGTGAGTGGTGTGAGCGGTTACGTGGGGCGGGTGGGCGGGGGCGGGCGGCGCCGCTCAGCCGACGAGCGGCTGGAGCCGCTCCAGTTGCCGGTGGCCCGCGGTGTCCCGGTCGCGGCGCAGGAACTCCGCGATCTGGCGTGTCATCGCGCCGGGATCGGCGGCCTGGAAGATGTTGCGGCCCATGGCGAACCCGCTGACGCCGCCGCGCAGCGCCTCGTCCACGTAGGCGAGCACGTCGGGCACCGTGGTCCTGCGGGGGCCGCCGGCCACGATGACCGGGATGGGGGCGCCCCTGACGACGTCCGCCATCTCGTCGGGCGAGCCGACGTACGGGGTCTTGACGACATCGGCGCCGAGTTCGGCGGCGAGGGTGACGGCGTGGGCGACCAGTGCCGGGTCCCGGGGGTTGGTGATCTTCGGGCCCCTCGGGTAGACCATCGCCAGCAGCGGCACGTTCCAGCGGTCGCAGAGGTCCGACACCCGGCCGAGGTCGGTGATCTGCTGACGTTCCCCGGCCGAACCGAGGTTGACATGGACGCTCACCGCGTCGGCGCCGTGGCGCAGCGCTTCGTCGACGCCGCTCACCAGGTACTTGGCGTCCGGATCCGGGGCGTGGACGGTGCTCGCGCTCAGATGGACGATCAACGAGATCCGGGAGAACCGGTCCGGGTCCACCTGACGGAGTCCGCCCTTGTGCAGCACCACCGCGTCGGCGCCGTTGTCCGCGAGCTGTCCCACCAGGGTGTCGAGGTCACCGTCCCGGGTGGTGACCGGGCCGTCGCTGATGGGGTGGTCCAGCGGTACGACGAACAGCGGGTCGCCGTTGTCGCCGTAGAGCCTCCTCAGCCGGAGTTTCCGGCCGAATGAAAGATTCGTGAACATCACGCGTCCCTCTCTACGGGTTCGGGCAGGGAACCCCCGTTGGTCCCGCGTCCTCGTTCGAATGGAATTGCCCGTGGCCCGCTGACGAGAAGTCTTCGCCGCCCGGCCACGGCACGGCATCGCCCGTTTACGTGATCCGGCCCCGGACGGCACGGGAGATTCACCCTCCGGGGCCGCCCCCTTCCGCCGCCGCTCCCGACCTCGCGGGCCGGGGTGGTAAATGCCGAAGGTCCAGCTCAGAGCACGTCCGAAAGCAGTTGCGCCGACGGGAAAACATGTGCGAGCCATGCAGTCGGCCAGGAGAATGGGTCCCATGAGCCGCAATTCACGGGGGAATGATGGAGAGCGTGGTTGATACACAGGCCGCTCCTGCAGTCGGCCGGGGCGCCGAACTGGGCAGGATCCGCGCCGCACTTGAGGCGACGGTCACGGGGGCCGGCGACTGCCTCGTGGTCGAGGGACCACCGGGCATCGGCAAGAGCCGGCTGCTCCAGGAGGCCGCGCGGGAGGCGGAACAGCTGGGCATGACGGTCGCTTTCGGCCGGGCCACCGAACTGGACCGGGTCGCACCGCTCGCCGTACTGCTCGCCGCGCTGCGCGGCAGCGTGCCGCCGGTGGTGGACTCGGTGGACATGGCGGCGCTCGGCGGGGTGGGGAGCCAGGAAGCGAATCGTTTCTGGCTCGTCAACCAGATCGGCGAACTCATCGAGGAGCACACCCGCACCCGCCCGTTGCTGATCGCCCTGGACGACGCCCAGTCGACGGACGAACTCACCGCGCTCACCCTTCAGATCCTGGTGCCCAGACTGCGGGCCTGCCCGGTGCTGTGGCTGCTGGCCAGGCGCCCGCAGTCCGACCGGTCGGCGGGGTACGACGTGGTGGGCCGGCTCCTCCAGAACGGTGCCCGGCATGTCGCCCTCGCGCCGCTCGGCCCCGACGCCGTCGCCGAGTTCTGCGCCCACGCGCTCGGGGCCGCCCCCGCACCGGCGCTGATGGCGCTCGCCGCACGCAGCGACGGCAACCCGTTCCTGCTGGAACAGCTGCTCAACGCCCTGCACGGCAGGGTCCGATTAACCGAGGACGGCACGGCCGACGTGACCGGGGACGACGCCCTGCCCTCCGACTTCCTGTCCGCCATCGACTACCAGCTGCGTCATCTGTCCGCCCCCACCCGCCGGCTCCTGGAGGCCGGCGCCGTCCTCGGCCGCCCGTTCTGCCTCAACGAGGCGGCCGACCTGCTGGGAGAGCGCGGGGTCGCCCTGGTGCCGCAGGTCGAGGAGGCCGTCCAGGCGCACGTCCTCGTCGACGAGGGAGCGGCGCTCGCCTTCCGGCACGACCTCATCAGGGAGGCGATCTACGACGAACTGTCCGGGTCGGTACGGCGGGTCCTGCACCAGGAGGCCGCCGCGATCCTGGAGGCGGCGGGCCGGCCACGTGCCGAGGTCGTGCTGCACATGGTGCGCGGCGCCGCCCGGGACAACCCGCACACCATCGACGTACTCTGCGAGGCGGCGGACGAGGTGGCCTCCACCTCCCCGAGCACCGCCGCCGACATGATGCAGCAGGCACTCGATCTGCTGCCCACCGACGATCCCCGGCGTTTCACCTTCATCGCCCGGGCGGTGAGCCTGCTCGCCTCGTCCGGCCGCATCCCCGAGGCCCGTGCGCTGGGCGGAGCGGCACTGCGCCACACCATGAGCGGCGTCCATGAGGCCACCGTGTACGTCGGGCTGGCCGAGGCACTCAAACACGCGGGCCAGGACTCCGCGGTGATCGAGTGCACCCAGCGCGCCCTGGCCCAGCCCGGGGTGCCGGAACCGGTGCGCGGACAGCTCCTCGCGGTCCAGGCGCACGCTCTGCTCAACGGCGACGACCAGGACAGCGTGGTGCGCGCGATGGCCGCGGCGACCGAGGCGATGGAGGTCGGGGAACCGGACGTCGTGGTGTTCTCGGGCTCGGCCCGCAGCGCCGCCGCCCGCATCCGCGGCAGGCTCGACGAGGCCGTCTCGCTCGCCTCGGACGCCGTACAGCTCGCCGACGACACCGGCGGGAACGCCCGCCACCGGCACCCCCGGCTGTGGCTGGGCCGGGCTCTCGTGGCGTCCGACCGCTTCGGTGAGGCCGATGCCGTGTTCGAACTGGGCGAGCGCGACACACGTGCGCTCGGCTCGGTCTGGTCCCTGCCCCTGTGGCACTACGGCCGGGCCGAACTGCGGCTCATGTCAGGGCAGTTGGACAACGCCCGCGCCGAGGCGCTGGCCGGCCGGGCGGTGGCCGAGCAGCTCAACGCGCTCGCCATCGTTCCGTCGCTGCTCGCCGTCCTCGGCCAGGTGGCGATCCACCAGGACGAACTGGTGCGGGCCCGGGAGGCGCTCAGGGACGCCCGTCGGCTCGTCGAGTCCGGATACGGGGTGGTGGTGGAGGACATGAACTGGGTCCAGGCCCAGCTGGCGTATGCCGAGGGGGACCCGAAGGCCGCGGTGACAGCCCTGTCCGGCGTCTACGAGAGCCTCGACGAACGCCCCCTGCTGCTGACCCAGATCGCGTGGGCGGCCCCGGCGATGGTCCGGTTCGCCCTCGACGCGGGGGCCCGCCCGCAGGCGGAGGCCGCCGCGGCGGCGGCCCGGACGCTGGCCGACAACACGCCGAAGGTGGGTTCGCTGGCGGCTGCCGCGTATCACGCCGAGGGACTCCTGCACGACGACGTGACCGTGCTGCGCACCGCGGTGGACGCCTACCGCGGCAGCCCCCGCGAGCTGGCGCGGGCCATCGCGCTGGAGGACACCGCGCAGGCCGAGGCCCGGGCGGGACGCCGCAGCCGCGCCGTCGCGCTGCTCGAGGAGGCCCTCGGCAGGTTCACGCACTGCGGGGCGACCCGCTCCGTGGCGCGGGTGCAGCGGGCGCTGCGCGCGCTGGGCGTACGCCGCAAGAAGTGGCAGTCGGTGCCCCGGGCCCAGACGGGCTGGGACAGCCTCACCGTCGCCGAGCTGCGCGTCGTCCGGCTGGTCGCCGAGGGGCTGACCAACCGGGCCGCCGCCGAGCGGCTGTTCCTGTCCCCGCACACCGTCGACACCCATCTGAGGCACGCCTTCGCCAAACTCGGAGTCTCCAGCCGGGTCGAGCTGGCACGCCAGGAGATGCTCCACGAGTCGGGCGAAGCCCCAGGAACCACCTGAACCGGCCCGCGGTCGGGGGGTGACCGGCCCCCCGGCCGCAGGGCCGCAGGGCCGCAGGGCCGCAGGGCCGCAGGGCCGCAGGGCCGCAGGGCCGCAGGGCCGCAGGGCCGCAGGGCCGCAGGGCCGCAGGGCCGCAGGGCCGCAGGGCCGCAGGGCCGCAGGGCCGCAGGGCCGCAGGGCCGCAGGGCCGCAGGGCCGCAGGGCCGCAGGGCCGCAGGGCCGCAGGGCCGCAGGGCCGCAGGGCCGCAGGGCCGCAGGGCCGCAGGGCCGCAGGGCCGCAGGGCCGCAGGGCCGCAGGGCCGCAGGGCCGCAGGGCCGCAGGGCCGCGAACAGACTCCGGGGTCTGTTCGCGGTCGATCACGGCGGCGCCAGGGCCCGTCCGGCGGATCAGGTCGCGGGAAGTCGGCCGTGTCGTGTCAGCGCCGGTGAGCGGGGTCCGGTGCGTGCGGCCGCCAGGCGGAGGAGGGCGTCGACATGACGGGGGTCCCCGCACGAGCGAAGCCGGGCGTGCGTGCCGGACCCCGCGTCCACGACATGAACCGCCGGACAGGCGGGACTTCGCGGATCAGGGCGGAGGACAGCTGCGGTGCGAAATCCCCGCGTCTCCGGCATGGTCCGCCGGACAGGCCTAGTTCTCCAGCCGGAGCATGGTGTCGACGATGGGGCGCACTATTCCGCCGAAGTACCGTTCGGTCGACTCCAGGAAGGCGCTCTCCCGCTCGCCCTTCGCCTTTCCCTCCGCCGACAGCACCACCCGGATCGTCAGCGTGGCCGCTCCGTGCTCGTCCTGTCCCACCTCGTTGTGGATCTCGGCCAGGTAGGGGTCGTCGAGCTGGTGGAAGACCATGAGCCGGCGTTCGTGGAACACGACCCGCTCCCGGGCCTTGGCCCGCCCCGCCACGGTGATCTCCCGCAGCAGGCCGTCGGGGTGACGCTCCAGCACCTGGCAGTCGGTGATCCCGGCGATGAACGGAACCGGGTTCTCCGCCTTGCGCAGCATCCCCGCCCAGACCTGATCGCGGTTCAGCCGCCGTTCGTCCCCGTCGACCTCACCGACGACCGGCAGGGTCCAGCTCAGCACGGACATGAGTCCTCACCTCCTGTGATCCGGCACCACCGGCGCCGAGAGGCAGCATCCACCCGGGTGCCGCCGCCCGGCATCCCCGGTTCCCGTGGGCTTCCGCCCGGGCTCGCGCGGCGGATACCGGAGACGGGCCCGGCAAAGGATCGCGTAAAGACGTGATGCAGGGGACGAGGCGTGGTTGACAGCGTGGGTGGCCCCGCCGGGCGAGCGGAATCGGCACGCAGCGGGGTCAGCACACAACGGGGAGAGACATGAACGGAATATCGCGTCGAAGATTCCTGGCCACCACGACAGCGGCGGGAACCGTCGCCGGCGGCGTCACGGTGGCCGGTGCGGCACCCGCCCACGCGGACGGCGCGGCGGCGTTCGGCCCCTTCGACGTCACCTCGGCGGACCAGCAGTACACGGATCTGGTCCGGGGATTCAACCAGCGCTGGGTCGGCAGACCCGAGTACATCCGGATGGCCGGGTCGACGGGCCAGGTGCTGACCGCCGTACAGGAGGCCGTCACCGCCGGGAAGCGGATCTCCGTACGCAGCGGCGGCCACTGCTACGAGCCCTGGGTCACCGACGGCTCGGTCAAGGTCGTCATCGACCTGTCCCAGCTGAACCAGGTCTCCTACGACTCCGCCGCCCAGGTGTTCGCGGTGGAGCCCGGCGCCACCCTCATCGACGTCTACAAGACCCTCTACAAAGGCTGGGGAGTCACCCTGCCCGGCGGCACCTGCCCCACGGTCGGCGTGGGCGGCCATGTGGCGGGCGGCGGCTACGGCGCGCTCTCGCGGCGGCACGGACTGATCGTCGACCACCTGTACGGCGTCGAGGTGGTCGTGGTGGACGCGAACGGCAAGGCCCGGCTGGTCAGGGCCACCCGGGAGGCGTCGGACCCCAACCGGGGCCTGTGGTGGGCGCACACCGGCGGTGGCGGCGGCAACTTCGGCGTCGTGACCCGCTATCTGTTCCGCTCCCCGGGCGCGACCGGTACCGACCCGCGCAAGCTGCTGCCCAAGCCGCCGTCCAAGCTGCTGGTCAGCTCCGTCTCCTGGTCCTGGAACGATCTGACGGAGGCCGCGTTCGGCCGGATCCTGAAGAACTACGGGGCCTGGTGCGAGGCGAACAGCGTGCCCGGCTCGCCGTACTCCGGCCTGTTCAGCCAGTTGAAGCCCGGCCCCAAGGCGGCCGGCTCGTTCTCCCTGACGACCGAGATCGACGCGACGCTGCCCGGGGCCGACCGGCTGCTGGACGACTTCCTCACGGCGGTCAACAGCGGTACGGGCGTCTCGTTCCGGGTGGACGAGCGGCGCACACTGCCGTGGCTGCACGCGGCGGAGTGGCCCGGTTTCACCGGCGGCGGCGACCCCACGAACCGCTTCAAGGGCAAGTCCGCCTATATGCGCAAGGGCTTCACCGACGCCCACATCGCGGCCTTCTACAAGCACCTGACCCGCGCCGACTACCCCTACCCGGGCGCGCTGGTCATGATCAGCTCGTACGGCGGACAGGTCAACACGGTCGCACCGACGGCGACCGCCGTGTCCCAGCGCAACTCCGTCATGAAGCTGATGTACGTCAACTTCTGGCGGGACGAGGCGCAGGACGCCTGGCACGAAGCCTGGATCCGTGAGTTCTACCGGGACGTGTACGCCGGCACCGGGGGCGTGCCCGTGTCCGGCGACATCACCGACGGCTGCTTCGTCAACTACGCCGACGGCGACCTCTCCGACCCGGACTGGAACACCTCCGGCGTGCCCTGGCACGACCTCTACTACGGCGCCAACTTCCCACGGCTTCAGCAGATCAAGGCCCAGTGGGATCCCAAGAACGTCTTCCGGCACGCCCAGTCCATACCGCTGCCGGCGGTGTGAACCGGGACCCGGAGGACCGCTGAACCCCATGTCACCCGTTCACTGACGAGGAGTCACCAGAGATGAGTCTCAACGGCAAGGTCGCCATCGTGACCGGCGCTTCCCGAGGCATCGGCCGCGCGACGGCCGAGCGCCTGGGCCGCGACGGCGCAGCCGTCGTGGTCAACTACCACAGCAACGCGGAGGCCGCGCAGAAGACGGTCAAGGCCATCACCGCGGGCGGCGGCCAGGCCGTGGCCGTCCAGGGGGATGTGTCGGTCGCAGCCGATGTGGCCGCTCTGTACGCGGCCGCGGTCAAGGAGTTCGGCGGCGTCGACATCGTCGTCAACAACGCCGCGACCGTGGCCGCCGCACCGGTGGAGTACATCAGCGAGGAGGACTTCGACCGGCTGGTCGCGACCAACCTCAAGAGCGTGTTCCTCTCCCACCAGCAGGCCGTCCAGCACGTGCGCGACGGCGGCCGGGTGATCAACCTCTCCGCCGGTCTGCCGGCCGCGGCCATCGCGTTCCTCGGCGCGTACGGCGCGACCAAGGTGGGCGTCGAGGTCCTCACCCGGTCCCTCGCCCACCAGTTGGGCGAGCGCGGTGTCACCGTCAACGCGGTGGCCCCGGGCCCGACGGACACCGACATGCTCGCTCCCGAGGCGCGGGCCAACCTCGAAGGCCTGATCGCCCAGACCCCGCTGCGCAAGCTCGGGCAGCCGGGTGACATCGCGGACGTCGTGTCGTTCCTGGCCGGTGCGGACGGGCGCTGGGTCACCGCCCAGACCCTCCACGCCAACGGTGGCTTCGCGTAGGGCCTGCCTCGTCGATGACCGATGCCGCGGTCCGGGACCCCGTGCGGGTCCCGGACCGCGGCATCGCGTCGTGCCCGCCGTCAGGCGGCGGCCGTCGGCTGGGCCGCGGTGAGCCGCACGGTGTTCACCGTCGCGGCGGCCGTGTCGTAGAACAGCAGGTCGTTCTCCGCGATGAATCCGGCCTCCCGCCTGCTGCGCTCCAGACCCGCCGCGGACAGCGTGGCGGTGAACGTGAAGGTGAGACGGCCCTGTTCGTCCTCGCCGATCTCGTTGGTGATCTCGGTCAGCAGCGGGTTGTCCAGCTGGGTGAAGACGATGCGCCGCCGCCCCTCCAGGGTCACCCGCTCCCGCAGCAGCACCGAGCGGTCGCCCCGCAGCGCGATACGCCGTACGAACCCCCCGTCGAACTCCTCCAGCACCTCCGCCCAGCTGATCGAGGGCACGTAGGAGACCGGGTTGGCGGCCTTGTGCACCAGGCTGTCCCAGAGCTGATCGGCCCTGACCTCGGGGTACTGCGGGAGACCGGGGTCGTTGACCAGCAAGGTGTACGTGAACACGACCATGTGTCGAAAAGCCCTTCGTGAGGTCCGCGGGCAGTCGCACCGCCTTTCGCCGGCGCTGCCCTTCGCCGCAGCATGACGGCCGCGGCGCTGTCCGGACATCCCACTTTCACGCGATCTGCCACGCCCGCCACCGAACCACGACCCGCCCGGTCCGCGACGGCAGATGGCGTGAAGACGTGATGTCCGGCCCCCGGAGGCGGCACAGGATGGTCCGCGTCCCCCGATGACGGACCTCGACAACGGCCCCCGGTGACAGACCGCGACGGCAGACCGCGATGACAGGAAGAAGTGGACACCCCTCATGACCAACGACATCACCTCCGAGGCGTCGGGGGCGGCTGAGACGGCCGGCCACGGCCGCAGTCCCTGGGCGATGTTCTCGGTGCTGGCCCTGATCGAGTTCATGTCGGTGATGGACGCCTCGGTGGTGAACATCGCGCTGCCGGCCATCCGCGACGACCTCGGCTTCTCGCCCACCAGCCTGGCCTGGGTCGTCGACGCCTACCTGCTGGGCTTCGCGGGCTTCCTGCTGCTGGCGGGCCGGGCCGCCGACGTCGTCGGCCGGCGCCGGCTCTTCGCCTCCGGCGTGGCCCTCTTCACGCTGGCGTCGCTCGCCTGCGCCTTCTCGGCCGCCGACTGGCAGCTGGTGGTGAGCAGGCTCGCCCAGGGCCTGGGCGCGGCCCTGGTCACCCCGGCGGCCCTGGCCCTGATCACCGACATCTTCCCGGAGGGCCCCGCACGCAACAAGGCGCTCGGCCTCTTCATGGGCATGGGCGGCATCGCCGCACCGGTGGGCCTGGTGCTCGGCGGGCTGCTCACCACGGCCGGCTGGGAGTGGATCTTCCTCATCAACGTGCCGATCGGCGCGGGCATCCTGTGGGCCAGCCTGCGGCTGCTCCCGGCCACCGGTCCGCAGACGTCCGCCCGTCTCGACGTGTTCGGCGCGGTCACGGCCACCGCCGGTATGTCGCTGCTCATCCTGGCCGTGGTCCGCGGCAGCGCCCAGGGCTGGGGCTCGGCCGCGACCCTGGCCGAGTTCGCGGGTGCCGCGGCGCTGCTCGTCGCGTTCGTGGTCCGGCAGCGCACGGCGGCCGACCCGGTGCTGCCCGCCATGCTGCTCCGCATCCGGCCGCTCGTCATCGGCAACGTGGCGTTCGCCCTGGTCGGCACCCTGCTGATCTCGACCTTCTTCATCATCACGCTCTACCTTCAGCAGGTGCGCGGCTACGGACCGGCGCGGGCCGGCCTGTCGTACGTACCCATCCCGCTGGCCATGCTGGCCGGTACCCAGGTGGCGCCGCGAGTGCTGCGGTTCGGCCCGCAGAACGTCCTCATGGGCGGTGTGCTCGTCCAGGCCGCGGCGCTCGCCGCGTGGGCGGCGCTGATCGATGTCGACGGCGGTTACCTCACGAGCTTCCTGCTGCCGGCTGTCCTGTGGTCGTTCGGTCTCGGTGTCTCCATCGTCTCGTCGTTCGTGGTCTGCACGATGGGGCTCACCGGTCCGATCGCCGGCGCCGGATCGGGGCTGGCGACCACCACCTACCAGGCAGGCGGGGCCATCGGACTCGCCGCGCTCGCCGCGGTCGCCCACGCCCGCACCGACTCCCTGGCCGACAGCCAGGAACCGATGCAGGCCCTGGTGTCCGGCTACACGCTCGCCCTGTGGTGCTCGGTCGGTGTGGCGGTCATCGCCGCTCTGCTGACCCGGTTCATCCGCTTCGACGCCCAGCCACAGACGGACGCCCGGGCCGCATAGCCCACAGCCGCCCGGCGGCCGTACGGCGAACACCACCGGTCACCGATCGGGGCCCGCACCGTGAAGTCACCGGTCCGGTGCCCCGGTCCGGGCCGCTGCCCCCCTACTCGTGCCGATCTTCCAGGAGCATCCGTGCGCGAACACGTCCCTGCCACCCTGCCTCGCCCGAACAGCACACCCGTCCTGATCGTCGGTGCCGGACCGGTCGGTGCGACCCTCGCGCTCGAACTGGCCCACCACGGCGTGCGCAGCACCGTCGTCGAGCGTTCCACCACCGTCTCCGCGTATCCCAAGATGGACTTCATCAACGGCCGCAGCATGGAGCTGCTGCGCCGGCTCGGGGTGGCCGAGGAGATACGCCGGCGCGGTGTCGCGCCCGACGAGCCGTTCACCTTCCTCTGGGTCGCGGACCCCGCCGAACCGCCCGTCTCCGTCTGGGAGTACCCCTCGGTGACGGGGCTGCGTGAGCGGTACGCCGGCGTCACCGACGGCTCGGCACCGCTGGAGCCCTACCAGCGGCTCCAGGGCTCGCTCCTGGAGGAGGTCCTGCGCGGCCGCGTACGGGAACATCCGCTGATCGATCTGCGCGAGGGCTGGAGCCTGCGGGAGTCGGCCGACGACGGGAGCGTGGTGGAGGCGGTCGTGGCCGAGGAGGCGAACGGCACCGAGCACGTGCTGCGCGCCGACTACCTGGTGGGCTGCGACGGAGGCGGCAGCACCGTACGGCGGCTCGCGGGCATCGGGACCCGGTCGAGCGGTCCGAGCACCCGGCACTGCGATGTGTTCTTCCGCAGCGAGGACCCCGCGCTGGCCCGCAACGGGAAGTTCTTCCTCACCATCTCGGCCGGCGGGGCGACCCTGGTCAACCGCGACGGCGGGCGCACCTGGACCGGCACGTTCGTCCTGCCCGAGGGTGAACCGGAACCCGTGGACCCGCTCGGTGTCGTCAAGGAGCGGCTGGGCTTCGACTTCGCGGTGGACGAGGTTCTCAACGTCGCGTACTGGTACGGGCGGCTGGCCGTTGCCGACTCCTACCGCCAGGGGCGGGTCTTCCTCGCCGGTGACTCCGCGCACCAGTTCTATCCGACCGGCGGTCACGGGGCGAACACCGGTCTCGGCGACGCCTGCGACCTCGGCTGGAAGCTCGCCGCCACACTGAACGGCTGGGCCGGTCCGCGTCTGCTGGACTCCTACGACGCGGAGCGCCGCCCGGTCGCGCTCTTCAACCGCGAGATGTGCGCCAACCTCCTCGCCGTGTGGATGCGCTTCCCGCAACTGGCGTCCGTCGGCGCGACCCGCCCGCAGCTCGCCGCGTACCTCGGCAAGGAGAGCTTCCAGATCGACAACATGGGCATCCACTTCGGCTACCGCTACACCGCCTCCCCGGCCGTACGGCACGAGGACGGCCCCGAACCGGACTGGCGATGGCAGGAGATCGTCCCGACCACCCGGCCCGGCGGGCGCGCCCCGCACGTACCGCTGGCGGACGGCACACCGCTCTACGACCGGCTCGCCGCCGGCTTCACCCTCGTCGACCTCTCCCGCGAGAACCGGGGCAAGGCCCTGGTGGAGCAGGCGGAGCGCAGGGGTCTGCCGGTCGCTCTGCTCACCGTGGACGACGCGGACGTCCGCGCCGTCTGGGAACGCGACCTGGTCCTCGTCCGGCCCGATCACCACGTGGCATGGCGAGGCGACGAAGCACCGGATCCGCGGGCCTGGGAGGGCCTGCTGGATCACGTCACCGGTGGATGACCGGTTTTTTGCACTCAACAACGGGGGTTGTGAGATGTCAGGTACGGCCGACCAGTCCTGCGCGACGGTCGCCTCGGCGAGCGCCGCCGGTGCGGCCCGGCAGCAGCCCACCTGGGCGGACCGGGAGCTGCTCGCACGGGTGAGAGAGCAACTCGCCGGGTCACCCGCCCTGGTCCGGGCCGAGGACACGGCCACGCTGCGCCGGCTGCTCGCGCGGGTCGTCGCCGGTGAGATCCACGTGGTCCAGGCCGGCGACTGCGCGGAGGATCCCGCCGACTGCACACCCGGCTTCGTCGCCCGCAAGGCGGGCCTGCTCGACGCCCTGGCGGGCGTGATGAAGACGGCCTCCTCCAAGCCCGTCCTGCGCGTCGGCCGGATCGCGGGCCAGTTCGCCAAGCCACGGTCCCGGCCGACCGAGCGGGTCGGCGACCAGGAACTCCCGGTCTACCGCGGGTACATGGTGAACGGGCCGCAGCCCGACACGGCGGCCCGCAGCCACGATCCGGCCCGCATGATCGAGTGCTACCGGGCCTCGAGCACGGTGATGGACCTCCTCGGCTGGCGCGGTGAGGACACCCGCCGACTGCCCGGGCAGCACATCGAGCCGCAGGTGTGGACCAGCCACGAGGCCCTGGTGCTGGACTACGAGCAGCCCCTGCTGCGGCGTACGGAGGACGGACGCCTGCTGCTCACCTCCACGCACTGGCCGTGGATCGGCGAGCGGACCCGGCAGCCGGACGGCGCCCATGTCGCGCTGCTGGCCTCGGTGGTGAACCCCGTGGCCTGCAAGGTGGGTCCGACGACGACCCCCGGGGAGCTGCTGGCGCTGTGCGAGCGCCTCGACCCCTCGCGCGAGGCGGGACGGCTGACCCTCATCGCCCGCATGGGCGCGTCGGAGGTGGCCGACAGACTGCCGCCGCTGGTCGAGGCCGTCCGCGCGGCCGGCCACCCGGTGATCTGGCTGACCGACCCCATGCACGGCAACACGGTCAGCGGTCCGGACGGTCTGAAGACCCGGTTCCTGGAGACGATCCTGCACGAGGTCAGGGAGTTCCGGTCGGCGGTCCGCAGCGCGGGGGGCGTCCTCGGCGGACTGCATCTGGAGACCACTCCGGACGAGGTCACCGAGTGCGTGGCGGACCGTACCCGGATCGATCAGGTCGGGGTCAAGTACACCAGCCTGTGCGACCCGAGGCTCAATCCCCAGCAGGCGATCGAGGTGGCCGCCGCGTGGCGCGGCGACGAACCGGTGGCCACGCGCTGACCTTCCCGACCGTACCGGCGGCCCGTGTGAACGCCGCCCGGCCCGTCGGCATGCCCGTACGAGACCCATCAGACCCATCAGACCCATCAACCCACGAGACCCATCAGGCGCAGCCGACGAAAGGTCCGTAAGGATGGAAGGCAAGACAGCTCTGGTAACCGGTGCGGCCGGCGGAATCGGTGAAGCGGTCGTCCGGGCCCTCGCCGAGCGGGGTGTCACCGTCGCGGCGGTCGACAAGGACGCCCGGCGGCTCGACGAGACCGTGGGCCTGCTGACGGCCCAGGGATTCCGCGTCGAGGCGTTCGCGGCCGACGTGACGTCCGGCGAGGCCGTCGAGATGCTCGTGGAGGCGGTGGAACACCGGCTGGGGCCGGTGGAGTACCTGGTGAACGCCGCGGGAGTGCTGCGGCTGGGCGAGGCACGGAAGCTGGCCGACGAGGACTGGCACGCGACGTTCGCGGTGAACACCACGGCGGTCTTCCGGATGTCCCGGGCGGTGGCCAACCGGATGGTCCCCCGCTCGCGCGGATCGATCGTCACCGTGGCCTCGAACGCCGCCGGCACGCCCCGTACCGAGATGGCCGCCTACGCCGCGTCCAAGGCCGCGGCGACGATGCTCACCAAGTGCCTGGGCCTGGAGGTCGCCCAGTACGGCATCCGCTGCAACGTGGTGGCCCCCGGTTCCACCGACACCCCGATGCTCAGCTCCATGTGGGAGGACGAGAGCGGCCCCCGGCGCACCATCCGGGGCGTACCGGAGGCGTATCGCGTGGGGATACCGCTGGGCAGGATCGCCCGCCCCTCCGACGTGGCGAACGCCGTCGTCTTCCTCCTCTCCGACCAGGCGTCCCACATCACGCTGCACGACCTGACCGTCGACGGGGGCGCGGCGCTCGGCGTCTGACCGCGGCCGAGTACCCGTACGCAGCAAGCCCCCGAAGTCCGGAATGTTCTGCCCGATCACGCAGGAG
This sequence comes from Streptomyces sp. NBC_00075, assembly GCF_045041225.1. NCBI lineage: Bacteria > Bacillati > Actinomycetota > Actinomycetes > Kitasatosporales > Streptomycetaceae > Streptomyces > Streptomyces sp. NBC_00075. The sequence continues at coordinate 5,749,404 of NZ_CP108243.1, read as the reverse complement.
CCACCCGATGCCCGGCATACCCCTGATCCCCTCCTATCCCATGCCCACCGAGAGCGACCTGCCCGCCAACACGGCGGACTGGTCGCCGGACCCGGACCGTGCGGTACTGCTGCTGCACGACATGCAGCGCTACTTCCTCAACCCCCTGCCCGCCGGCGGCTCGCCCCGCGACGAACTCGTGGCCAATGCCGTACGGCTTCGCGAGCGGTGCGCCGAGTCCGGCATTCCGGTGGCGTACACGGCACAGCCCGGCGGGATGACGGAGGAACAGCGGGGACTGCTGAAGGACTTCTGGGGCCCGGGCATGCGTCCGGACCCGGAGGACCGGCAGGTGATCGACGAACTGGCACCGGCCCCCGGGGACTGGGTGTTCGCCAAGTGGCGGTACAGCGCCTTCTTCCGGTCCGGGCTGCTCGAACGCATGCGGGAGGCGGGACGCGACCAGCTCGTCCTGTGCGGGGTGTACGCCCACGTCGGCGTGTTGATGACAGCCGTCGACGCCTTCACCCACGACATCCGGACCTTCCTGGTCGCCGACGCGGTCGCCGACTTCTCCGAGCGGCACCACCGGATGGCGCTCGAATACGCGGCGCAGCGCTGTGCGGCGGTCATGACCACCGAGGCGGTCGTCACCGCGTTCCCCTCGGCGGTGACGGCCGGATGACCACGGGACAGGGTGTCGTGCCGCAGGACCCGCTGGAGCGCGTGCTCACCGGACGGGCGCCGTCCTTCGCGCTGCTGCACCGGCCCGAGACGACGGGGCCGGATCTGCTGGAGGTGCTGATCGGCGATGTGTCGACGCCGGCTTCGCTGGCCGGTCTGCCGGTCGCCGGGGAACCGTCCGCCCCGGGGCGGGCGGCACACGAGGTGCTGGCCCTGCTCCCCTACCGGCAGATCGCCGAGCGCGGTTTCGCCTGCCGGGACGACGGGGAGCCGCTGCTGGCCATGACGGTCACCGACCAGGCCGTGCTGACGGTCGCCGAGGCGGTCCGCCGTATTCCGCAGGTGCCGATCGAGGTCACCGGCAAACACTTCGACATCGACGACGAGACGTACGCGGGGATCGTGCGCCGGGTGCTCGAGGAGGAGATCGGCGAGGGCGAGGGCGCGAACTTCGTCGTCAAGCGCTCGCTCGTCGCGGACATCACCGACTACGCGCCCGTTCCGCACGCCCTGTGGTTCTTCCGGCGGCTGCTGGAGTGCGAGCAGGGGGCGTACTGGACCTTTCTGGTGCACATGGACGGGCGGACCCTGATCGGTGCCAGTCCGGAGCGGCACATCAGCCTGCGCGACGGCACCGCGGTGATGAACCCGATCAGCGGCACGTACCGCTATCCGCCGGCCGGGCCCACGCTGCCGGACGTGATGGAGTTCCTCGCCGATCCCAAGGAGACCGACGAGCTGTACATGGTCGTCGACGAAGAGCTGAAGATGATGGCCCGCATCTGCCCGGACGGCTGCCGGGTCACCGGACCCCATCTGAAGGAGATGGCCCGGGTGGCGCACACCGAGTACTTCGTCGAGGGACGTACCTCGCACGATGTGCGCGACATCCTGCGCGAGACCATGTTCGCGCCCACCGTCACCGGCAGCCCGCTGGAGAGCGCCTGCCGGGTGATCAGCCGTCACGAGCCCCAGGGACGCGGCTACTACAGCGGAGTCGTCGCCCTGATCGGCCACGACGAAAAGGGCGGGCGCGCCCTCGACTCCTCGATCCTCATCCGCACCGCCGACATCGACGCCGCCGGGCGGTTCCGTATCGGGGTCGGCGCCACCCTCGTACGGCACTCGGACCCCGAGTCCGAGGTCGAGGAGACCCGCGCCAAGGCGGCCGGGCTGCTCACCGCCCTGGAGAGCGACCGCCCGTCGCTCTTCGGCGGACATCCCGACGTCAGCGACGCACTCGCCCGGCGCAACGACACGATCGCGGCGTTCTGGCTGGCCGGCGACACCGGCCGCGACCACCCGGACTCCGTGCTCACCGGCCGTACGGCACTCGTCGTCGACGCCGAGGACACCTTCACCTACATGCTCGACCAGCAACTTCGCGCACTGGGCCTGAAGGTGACCGTCCGCCGCTACGACCAGCCGTACCGCGTCGACGCCCACGACCTGGTGGTCATGGGCCCCGGCCCGGGCGATCCCCGGGACACGGACCACCCCAAGATCGCCCGGCTGCTCGCCACCACCGAGGAACTGCTGGCCCGTCGGCAGCCGTTCCTGTCCGTCTGCCTCAGCCACCAGGTTCTCGCCGCCAGGCTCGGCTTCCGGCTGGCCCGGCGTGACACCCCCAACCAGGGCGTGCAGAAGGAGATCGACCTCTTCGGCGCCCGCGAACGGGTCGGCTTCTACAACGCCTTCGCCGCCCGCAGCGAGGAGGACGGCGGGAAGGGTGGCGGGAAGGACGGCAGGGACTGCGAGGGCATCGGCTTCGTCCAGATCAGCCACGACCCGGACACCGGCGAGATCCACGCCCTGCGCGGCCCCCACTTCTCCTCCCTCCAGTTCCACGCCGAGTCACTGCTCACCCAGGACGGCCCGCGCATCCTGGGCGCGATGACGGCCCGGGTCCTGGACAGCAACAGCACGGTGGTCGGCGGGTAGGACGGCGACGGCGTTCCGCCGATGGGCCGACAAGTGATACCTGTATGGTCATCTCGCCGCACAGCAGACAACAAACAGCAGGTGGCGGCAGATAGCGGGCAGGGTCAGTCGGGTCTGAGGGGAGGCCGCGGTGGCGGTGAATTCGAAGAAGATCGCCGTCTATGTACTCGTGGTCTTCGTGCTGTACGTGATCATCACGGACCCGTCGAAGGCGGCCGACTACGTCCAGATAGCCTTCGAGGGCATCTCGAACGCGGCCAGCGCCATAGGGGACTTCATGACCTGGATCGCCGACGGCGCCAAGTAGCAGGACGCAGCAGCCAGGGAGTACATGTGATCCGCCATCTGGTCCTCTTCAAGCTCAACGAGGGCGTCCAGCGCGACGAACCGCGGGTCGGGGCGGGTGTCGAGGCGTTCCGCGCCCTGTCCGGGCAGATCGGCGAACTCCGCTTCTGGGAGTGCGCCTGGAACATCACCGACCGCCCCGTCGCCTACGACTTCGCGATCAACTCGGCGGTCGACGACACGGACGCGCTCAAGCGGTACCTGGAGCACCCGGCCCATCAGGCGGCCGCGGCACAGTGGCGCGAGTTCGCCACGTGGGTGATCGCCGACTACGAGTTCTAGGCCGAGCACGCAACTGGCCCCGCACCGGAACGGTGCGGGGCCTTTTCGCGCCTTATGCACCAAACCTCACTCAACACGGTGTTATGGGGTGCTTGCACACAGTGCACATGTCTTGTGATGCTATGACCGCTTTTGACGGATGAGTTGACCGATGAAGAGGTGGCGTTGACCGTGTCGGCCAGTACTGCGCCACCCCAGGAAGCCGCACCACAGCAGACCGTGCCACAGGAGGCCACTCCCCTGGAGGTCGCTCCCCAGGAGCCCGCCCCACCGCGGAGCCGCGGCGCGGACACCCGGGCGCTCACCCAGGTGCTCTTCGGCCAGCTCAAGATGCTGGACCCGGGTACGCCGGAGCACAACCGCGTGCGAGGGGCGCTCATCGAGGCGAACCTCCCGCTCGTGCGCTACGCGGCCGCCCGCTTCCGCTCCCGCAACGAGCCGATGGAGGACGTCGTCCAGGTCGGCACCATCGGGCTGATCAACGCCATCGACCGGTTCGACCCGGACCGGGGTGTGCAGTTCCCGACGTTCGCGATGCCGACGGTCATCGGCGAGATCAAGCGGTACTTCCGGGACAACGTCCGCACGGTCCACGTACCGCGCCGGCTGCACGAGTTGTGGGTGCAGGTCAACGGCGCGACCGAGGATCTGACGACGGCGTTCGGGCGTACCCCGACGACCGCCGAGATCGCCGAGCGGCTGCGGATCAGCGAGGACGACGTGCTCTCCTGCATCGAGGCGGGCCGCTCGTACCACGCGACCTCGCTGGAGGCGGCCCAGGAGGGCGACGGCCTGCCCGGTCTGGTCGACCGGCTCGGCTACGAGGACCCGGCGCTGGACGGCGTGGAGCACCGCGATCTGGTCCGCCATCTCCTGGTCCAACTCCCCGAGCGCGAGCAGCGGATCCTTTTGCTGCGTTACTACAGCAACCTCACCCAGTCGCAGATCAGCGCGGAACTGGGCGTCTCCCAGATGCACGTGTCCCGGCTGCTGGCCCGCAGCTTCGCGCGACTGCGTTCGGCGAACCGCATCGAGGCATAGTCGCGGGAGTGGCCGCGGGCGTCACCGCAGGAGTCACACGAGTCACCACGGGGGCGGTCCGGGGACAACCGGACACAGGATCGAGACGTCACCTGGGAGAGCGAATCGCCCAGTGACTCACTTCCTCCCATTTCTGGGGTGAAAAACCGTCAGACCCCCTCTTTCCAGGGCTGATTCGTGTCTTACATGTCGACATGTCACTACAGCGTGTTGCCGACATGTGACATTCTGCCGGAAGAGCGTTTGCCGTGGCTTCGGCTCCGGTATTCAGGTGAAGGCTGCGTTCCTCAGACGGGAGCGTCCGCCGCGACCGTCCGCGACCCAAAGGGGGTGGCATGTCCGCAGACCAGGGCAGCTCGAAGGTGCTCACGCTCACGAAGAGCGAGTCGGCGCCCGCCGAGCTTCACGACGTCCCGGCCCTCGTAGTGGAGGTCGAGGCAGAGGCAGCCCCGGCCGTCCCGGCCCTCCCGCCGGCTCCGCCGGCCACGGGAGCCATCGACACCCGCACCCTGTCCCGTTCCCTGTTCCTGCGGCTCGCCGCCCTCGACGAGAACAGCCCCGAGCGTGCGTACGTCCGGGACACCCTCATCGAGCTGAACCTCCCCCTCGTGCGGTACGCGGCGGCCCGCTTCCGCTCCCGCAACGAGCCGATGGAGGACATCGTCCAGGTCGGCACGATCGGTCTGATCAAGGCGATCGACCGCTTCGACTGCGAACGCGGCGTCGAGTTCCCGACGTTCGCGATGCCGACGGTCGTGGGCGAGATCAAGCGGTTCTTCCGGGACACCTCGTGGTCGGTGCGCGTCCCGCGCCGCCTCCAGGAGCTGCGCCTGGCCCTCACCAAGGCCAGCGACGAGCTCGCCCAGAAGCTGGACCGCTCGCCGACGGTCACCGAACTCGCCGCGGTCCTGGGCGTGTCCGAGGAGGACGTCGTCGACGGCCTCGCGGTCGGCAACGCGTACACGGCCTCGTCCCTGGACTCCCCGGCCCCGGAGGACGACGGCGGCGAGGGCTCCCTGGCGGACCGCCTCGGCTACGAGGACACGGCGCTGGAGGGCGTGGAGTACCGCGAGTCCCTCAAGCCGCTGCTGGCCAAACTCCCGCCGCGCGAGCGCCGGATCATCATGCTGCGCTTCTTCGCCAACATGACCCAGTCGCAGATCGGCGAGGAGGTCGGCATCTCCCAGATGCACGTGTCCCGCCTCCTGACCCGCACCCTGTCCCAGCTGCGCGAAGGCCTGATCTCCGACTGAGGCTCCGACGAGGCCCCACTGAGGGGCCTCCTGAGGGTTCACTTCTGACGGAGCATCAGCGACGATGTCGCGATGCTTCGCCCGACCCGTACGACGCATGACCGCCGGGGCACCATCGCCCTGACCACCTCGGCGGCCATCGCGACCTGCACCCTGGCAGGGCTGTTGGTGGCGTGCGGAGGCGGCGACGGACAGGGCGAGGGGTACGTCGCGGTCGAGCGCCCGGCGAGCGGCGGTACGGCGGTCGCTCCCACCGGGGAGGTGACGTTCGTACCGCTGGAGGGACGGGAGCGGGAATCCGGGCCGCCCAAGTCTCCCTCGGCGCAGGAGAGTCGGCCACGCGCGTCGACAACAGGCCCCGGATCGCCGACTCCTGGAGAAGCAAGCGGCAACTCCGCCGGTACGGGCACGAGTTCCTCGTCGGCCATACCCGCGCCCTCCAAGCCGACGCAGACACCAACACCGACGCCGGTACCAACACCGGTACCGTCGCCGCCCGTCGGTCCTGCCCGTCTGATCACGAGCGCGCCCGTACTCACGCCAACGGACAGACGCTGGTGCGAGAAGGTGACGCTCACCTTCCACAACACCGGTGGCACACCGGTCCGTTCGGGCACGGTGACCTTCGGCACGCACATCATCGACCTGCTCGGCATCGACTGGGCGACGATCGAGTCGAAGGTGGCGCTTCCTACGCCGATCGGAGCGGGGGAGACGAGGGAACAGTCCTGGACCGTGTGCGTCGACGCGTGGCGGGTGCCTTGGGGGATGCACGTCGAGACGCGGGTCGTCGGGGTCGAGTGGGCGTAGGGGACCTTCACCGGTATGCGGCGAAGAACGGTGAAGAGTGGCGAAGAGTGCCGAAGTATCGATTCGCCAACCGATGAACCCTCTATGTGTAGGAAGTGTGCGTGTCCCGTGATTGAATCGTGCACAACTCGGCCAGGTGGCTTGAACTGACCGCTCGGTTCCCCGTGCCCTGCCTCCCCAGCAGGGCAGATGCTGCGGTGCCGCCGGCCGTGACGCACGTGAAGGGAACCCGCATGACCTCCGCCGCTTCCGACGTCTCCAACTTCTACTACGGCGCCGTGACCCCGGTCGCCGCCTACCTGATGGCCTGCCTCGGGGCGGCGCTCGGGCTGCGCTGCACGACACGGTCGCTGCGCCGCCCGCACCGCAGGGCACGCTGGCTGGCCCTGGGCGCGACAGCGATCGGCTGCGGCATCTGGACCATGCACTTCATCGCCATGATCGGCTTCAACGTGCAGGGCGCGCTGGTCAGCTACGACACGACGAAGACACTCCTCAGCCTCGCGGTCGCCATCGCCTTCGTCTCCGTCGGCGTGTTCCTCGTCGGCTACCGGGGCAGTTCCCCGGCGACCCTGGCCACGGCGGGCACGGTCACCGGGCTCGGGGTCGCGGTCATGCACTACCTCGGCATGGCCGCCATCCACACCAGCGGCACCCTCCGGTACGACACCACGACGGTGATCCTGTCCGTCGTCATCGCCGTCGCGGCGGCCACGGCGGCTCTGTGGGCGGCGGTCTCCATCCACGCCCTGTGGGCCAGCCTCGGCGCGAGCCTGGTCATGGGCGTGGCCGTGACCGGCATGCACTACACCGGCATGGCAGCCGTCTCCGTCCACCTCACGGGCCACTCCGCGACCGCCCAGTCGTCCACCGACCTGCTGTCGTTCCTCCTGGCCATGCTCGCCGGCCCGCTCGCCGTGCTCCTGGTCGCCGCCGTCATCGTCATGTTCGACCCGGACATGATGCTCACGGACGACGACTGGGACCGGGCGGCCCCCGCATCCGTACCCGCACCGCGCGGGACGATCCCCGCTCAGCCCGCCCAGGCCGAGCAGCAGTCGTCCCGGCCCTCGCAGTCACGTACCTCCTGGTGACCGAGTAGCCGCGTCCCGGCACAGGGCAGTGCCGGCGGACGTCTTCCGGGCATCTTCCAGGACAGCATCTGACCTGGTTGCGGGCTAGCGTCAGCGCCCCGTTGAGGCACTCGCACTCCAGGAGGCGGCCAGATGTCCGTGAACCCGGTTCCCCAGGGCTACACCACCGTGACGCCATGGATCATCTCGCGCGACACGGTGCGGCTCATCGACTTCATGCAGAGGGCGTTCGGCGCGGAGGAACTCGCATGCCTGACCGGCAAGGACGGCAGCGTCGAGCATGCGGAGGTGCGGATCGGTGACTCGGTGGTGATGATGTTCGACGCGCGGCCGGAGTGGCCGCCGACCCCCGGCTTCCTCCGCCTCTACGTCGAGGACGCCGACGCCGTGCACCGTCGGGCAGTCGCGGCCGGCGGCACCTCGGTCACCGAGGTCACCCACCTGTTCTTCGGCGACCGGGTCGGCCGGGTGCGCGATCCGCTGGGCAACCTGTACTGGATCCAGACCCGCGTGGAGGACCTGAGCCCGCAGGAGATGGAACGCCGTATCGGCGACCCGGAGTTCACCAAGGCGATGGAGTACGTCCAGAGCGCCGACTTCTTCCCGGGCCGGGCCTCTGGCCTCGGCTGAGCGGTGACCGGCGGAGCGGGGGGTCAGATGGGGCGGACCTCTTCGGCCTGCGGGCCCTTGGGGCCCTGCGATGTCGTGAACTCCACCCGCTGGTTCTCATCCAACGAGCGGTGTCCGGACATGTCGATCGCCGAGAAGTGCACGAAGACGTCCGGCGTGCCGTCGTCCGGCGCGATGAACCCGAACCCCTTGTCCGCGTTGAACCACTTCACAGTCCCCTGAGCCATGTGACGCCTTCCCTGCGGGAGCCGAACGCGCGATCACGTCCGGGAGTACGCCGATCCTCTCCCGTCCCTTCGGACAGAAAACGGACCGGCGCGCACTGCACACGTACGAGTGAGCACTCCCCGCGGCGCCGGACGACCCTTGCCCGCCCGATCTCTGCAGTTTGGTGCTTCCGATCCGCGCGGCGAGCGCGGCGGACGAACCGGACTGGCTGGAGCGGAAGTCGACGCCGACCTTCCGGCTGCGCAAGCACCAGACGCTTGACCTGACGCTCACTGTGCAGCGGGGCGAGGTGCCCCCGTGCTCATCCCGAACGACGCCCTGGAGAAGGCCATCAACGCCGCACGCGAGAACCTCGTCTCAAAGTCTAGGACTCTGGCCAAAGTCCAGGACTCTGGACCAGATTCTGCAAGACATCAACCAACGTGAGGACCACGACGGGGCGTTCGTCGACGCTGTGGACGACGCGCAGGGTGCGCAGGACGGGCAGGTTCCCGGCCGACGCAGTGCCGTGGCCTGCTCCTGGGTGGCGACTCGGTCGATGCTGCGGTGCGGTGGGTGGCCGAGTGCGGTAAGCGCGGTGCCTCGGGCGAGGTCGGTGGGATAGTAGGAGGCGACGAGTTCAACGGGGCCGTCATCGATGGCGAGGTCACGCCCGGCGACGGGAGCCAGAAGTGGTGTTCTGCCTGGACGAGTTCGGCCCACTGATCCTTCAGCCGCACCCGGGTCGGCAACAGGCTGCACGGGCGGCTGGCACAGGGACTCAGGCGACCTACACCCGCACGCACGGCGCGGCACCTGTTCGCCGCCTTCGACCTGGGCAAGGACAAGCTCTACCACCACTTAAGAGGACCAAGAACCGATCGAAATTCCTGAAGTTCTGCCGCTACCTGAGCACCCATACCCGCCGACGGTCCGCCTGGCGATCGTGTGCATCTCCTCCCCGCCCCTGACCACCAAGCGATGCCGCCGGGGGGCAGACTGGGCCGAGGCCAAGAACGTAGAGATCGCCTACACCCCGACCAACTCCTCCTGGCTGAACCGCATCGAGGCCCAGTTCACCGCCCTGCACTACTTCACCCTCGACAGCACCGACCACACCAGCCATAAGAAGCAGGGCAGCACGATCCGCCGCTACATCATCTGGCGGAACCGCCACGCTGACGACCAGCACCTACGAACCGTGGTCGCCAGAGCCAACATCGCGTGAATCAGGTGACGGCCCGGCGATAGATCTGCCGGGAACCGCCTTCCGGCCCTGGACCGACAGCCTCGGCAGGCGTGAAGCCGAGACGCTCGTAGAAGACACGCGCGCCGCTAACGAAAGCACCAGGGTATTCGACGCCGAAAGTGACAACCTCGATACTGCCCCCGGACCCTGCACCCACCTACGCATCGCGTCCGACGTCAGTGCACGACCAACACCACTCCCCCGTGCCTGCTCCGAGACGACAAGCCAGTGAACGTGGTGGGTCGACGCTTTCGCTCCAAACAGCAGCCCGCCGAGGAGATCCGGCCCCGAGGAAACAGCGACGAGCGCCGTAGACCGACGCATGTGCTTGCGCACGGCGTCATGGAGCGACATCCTCGACCATCGGACCGAACCAGTGCTCAACCTGGGCCGCCAGGCCAAGGAAACTAGGGAAGTCTTCTAATTCTCCCGCGAGTCTGACGAACATCCGAGCAGTCTGACGGGAACGAGGCGAACGTTGCCTGATGCGGCACTAAGGAGCCGGGAGTGCTGGGTACGCGCTCCGACACGAGCCCAAGGTGTCGATTCCGTCGGGAGTCGACACCTTGGGCCTTCAGTAAGGAGGCACTACTCCGACAGGTTTTCCCATCGGCGGGACAGCGCTTCGGCTCGGCGGACAGAGTCGAGGGCCAGGTCGTTTCTGAGGACCAAGCGCAGACCGCTATAGATCGGCTTCCACTCGTGGAGCAACTCGGCGATCGGGGTGGACCATTCCGGGACGTTGCACTCCGTGGCGCTCTCCGCGAGTGACATCACCGACTCTAGATAGGCGAAGGCAGTCACGCGGTTCGCCCTGTCTGCAGCGAGGGCCACATCGAAGTGTTTCTTCCCGCGCTGGTGGAATTCCTGCCATTTGTTGTCGCTCTGGCTGGCGAAGAAATTGGCTTTGTTGATCAGGATGGTGCCGCAGGTGGTCCGGGTGAACGCGTCGTCCAGCAGGTTGACGGCCCGTTCAGCGAACGACTCGGCGCGCGACCAGTCGTTCTGGTGTTTTGCGTGGATCGCCCGCTGCTCCCAGTATCGGGCGTTCCAGCCGCCGAACTGGGGAAGCAGATCGTCGTAAAACTTCTCCACGTCATCGTTCGGGAAGATGCTAGTCAAGAGTTTCTGGGTCATCGCGTAACGGACGAACATCGCTGCCCTGTTGCGTGCGCGCAGGCTGTCCTGATTCACAAGAGGGGAAAGGTTCTGGATGCATTCCCGGAGGGACGCGAGAGCGCCCCCGTCTCCCAGTGATTTGACGATGTGATCCATGAGGACATCGCGCTGGCGGGCCACCAGAACGTCGCCCTGGATCTCGATGAAGGACTCCATGCTCCGCTGCGTGGCTCGGACGATGGTATCCGACGAAACATTAAGCGCCTTGGCACACTCGAGCAGGCTGACCGAATTGCGGCCGCGACTGGCAACTGAGAGCAGGAGGATCAGCGACTTCTTCCAGTCAGCGTCGAGCGAGGAGATCTCCAGCTCCATCCGCTTGCGGAAGCCGATGCCGTGCTCCAGCTCCATCATCGCCGAGAAAACGTCGCGGTTCTTGAAGTGGCTGACCCGCTGCTTCCTGTCCAGTTCCTCCAACATGCCGAGCCGGCCAAGCTTTTCGCGCTTGGCGACGAGCGTCTCGGCATCGCGGCGCTGGAGCCGGGTCGACACAGATGCCATCACGCTCTTCTCATACACCCCCTCGAGCCGAGCCTCCAGTTGTAGGTTCCTGCCGGGGAGCTCCGCTGCCACGACATAGACCTCCGCCGTGCCTTCCAACCCGGCCTCGGTAATGAGTTGGTCGATGTCATCGGCGAAGTCAGCAGCCCCGTCGATGAAGAGGACGGAAGGTCCGTGACCGCTGAACTTGTCGACCAGCCGCTGTACGTCAAATCGGCTCGACCGGTCGAAAACGTAAGACCGGACGCCCGCTGACCGTACGTCCTTCGCGATCCACAAGAGGCCGCTTGACACTCCGGCGAGGCGGGCTCCGTAAATGAGGTGGATCCTCGGGTCGTGACTCTCCGAGGCAGCCCATTCCCGAATATCCTGGGAGACGTCCTTCATCCAGGAGAGTGGTGCCACCAGGTCGTCAACGACGTCACACCAGAGGGGCTCGTCACCGTCGAGGTAGCGATGGGACTTCGGCCGCGGTCCGGCATGATTGCTCTGAAGCTCCTGAACCTGAGGGACGCTCAGTTGTTCGCTTTGTGCCAGTTCCAGAAGGGAATCGCTGTCCAACCCAACTTGAGTGAACCAGTCCTTGGTGAACTCCTCGGCTGTGCCCTTGTACACCACGAAGCCGTACCTTTTCAGCTCCCACTCGTTCTCGTCCGAGATCCGCGGATCCACGACGATGGACGGCGCATCCGCACTCGGTCGGTTCCTGGTGAGGAGCCGCTCGACATCGGGGTCGTCCAACAGGCGGGCACCCACGACGACAAGGGGGTACGAGCCGATGGTCGACGCGAGTACATGATCCCAGACGACACGCCCCTGAGCGGCGGACTGGTACTCCGACAGCGAGAAGATCAGCTTGCGCGGCTTCGAGCCAATGATGTGGCCGTGGAGATGGATGATCTCCAAGTCGCCGGTCTCCGAGAACTCCTCGTCCCAGGAAATAGTCCGCGCTGCGCGAAAGCGGGCAAGTGGGCTTGACCGGTACGCCTGTTCTGCCGCGTCGTCCACATTCAGGGTCCAGACACGTTTCCACGGGAGACTGATCAGGTCGGTGAACCATTCAGCATGCTGAACATCTCCAAACACCTTCTTGAGGAACCGCCAGACGGCTTCCGTTGACGAGCCGAGCACCGAACGTTGGTAGGCCCGCATCAACGTGTCCTTCGCAACGTTGATCGGAACGTGCGGGTACTCCTCGGCCAGCGCCTTCACCAGGCCCTGCGCCATGGGGACCTCGCCGCGCTGGTTACGGGCTCCGTAAGTCGCGCCAGCGCCTAGCAGCACATGGTACGAACCATTCCTAGCCGCCGTCTTGAGGAAGCGAAGCTGTCTTGTGGTCAGCAGGGACTGAAGGTCTGACAACGAGTGAACTCCTTCCGGTCGCCGCGCAGGGCACATCGACACTGATGGCGAGCGCAACCGTCGCCCCAATCGTCCCACGAAGAACGGGTCGTGACGTTCTATTCAGAGAAGCTCTCGCCAGCTGCGAGCGAGGTGGTTGTGGTATTGAAGGACAGCCAAGAGCCTGAAGGTCGCGGCGATCCCACGGGTCGCGGCAGGGGAGGATGCGCCACGGATGAACTTGCTGGTGTTGGCAGTGACGGGCGGTCTTATCTCGACCGGTATCGGGCTCCAGGTCTGGGCCTCCGGGCCGAGGGGGCAAGGGAGGCAGTACGCACTGCAGTTGCCCTCCGTACTCCTCTACTCACTGGCGAGCGCGCTCTTCCTGTACTCGATCTTTCCGGACTCAGTCTCGGAAGGCCGGGCGATGGGGTTCGGCCTCGGCGGCGCCGCCGGGTTCGCCGGCTTCTTCATGCTGGCTTCGTACGCCTGGCTTTCCAGAACGAGACCGCAAGACGAAACCGCGAGTGCTCTGAAGGCCGCCGCGAAAGAGAGCACCCGGCTCCGGATGCGCCTGGACACCCTCATGGCCACGCATAACGCAACACTGTCACCGGCTCGCAGCACCCGCTGCGAGACTGGGATCAAGGGCGACCGCCGACACCAGCTCGGCATAATCACTGGGAATCTGGTGAATGTGCTGGGCGTGGACGTGTGGGTGAATCCCGAGAACACTCGCATGGAGATGTCCCGAATCACCGAGCCGACGATCTCCGCCACCATCCGCTATCACGGAGGCACCCGAGACGTGGGCGGTCACCTAGTGGCGGACCGCATCGCCCAGGAACTCTCCGAGCGGATGGCTGGTCAAACCCACGTCGCCGCAGGTCAGGTGTTGGTCACCGGGCCGGGTGAGCTCCGCGAGAGCCATGGGGTCAAACGCATCGCCCATGTCGCGGCGGTCGAGGGGGAACCGGCATCGGGATTCCGGCAGGTCATGGATCTAGACCGATGCATTCGGAATCTCCTAGGCGAGGTGGATCGGTTGAACGAGGCCGGGGAAAGGTTGTACTCCGTCGTGCTGCCCCTCTTGGGGACCGGGGGCGGCAATAGCGATCTGGGGAGGACGGCTGAAGAGCTAGCGTCCGCTGTCGTGGGCTACTTCCAGGCCCATCCAACCTCCCGGATCCGCACTGTCTACCTGCTGGCCTATACCGATGCACAGGCCGAAGTCTGCCGGTCCGCGCTCACCGCGCTACCGGAACTGAGCGGTCCGACAGGGAAGTAACGCGATCCGTGCGGTGAAGGCACCACCATGTGAACCGTTCCGGATCAGATGGAGGCTGCGGATCGTCTCAACGCAGGCTTAGGAAATCCGAACAGACACACGACCGATACGGCGAGACTTCTGACGGTTCTTGAAACCGTCTACCGGCAGGAACGGGTGCTCCCAATGAGACCGGCAACACATCGAGGGGCGGTTCTCGTTCGACTGACCCTCCACTCGGCAGGTCTTCTTTGGACGTTTGGTTCCAGTCAGGAGGGTGAAGTGAACTCGTACTCCAGCTCGTACAGGTGCCCCGCCTTGACCATCACAGTCACCTCGACCGGGCGCTCGTCGGCGCCATGGACGACGCGCAAGGTGCGCAGGACGGGCAGGTTTCCGGGTAGGCGTAGGGCCGTGGCCTGTTCCTGGGTCGGGACTCGGGCGGAGACTCGGTCGATGCTGTGGTGCGGTGGGTGGCCGAGGTCGGTGAGCAGGGTCGGCGTACCGCCGCGGATTTTGCGGGGTTCGGCGAGTGCGGTGCCTCGGGCGAGGTCGGTGGGGTAGTAGGAGGCGACGAGTTCAAGGGGTTCGTCGTCGATGGCGAGGAGTTGGCGGCGCAGGACGGCCGTCGCGCCAGGTGCGAGTTCGAGGGCAGCCGCGACATCGGCCGGTGGAACCTTCTCCGTCACCTCCAGGAGGGTGCTGTGCGCCTGGGAACCGTGCTTCGCGATCTCGGTGAGCCACGGATACGGCTGCCCGGCCTCGGCCCTTGTCATGGAGGCGGCTGCCGGGCGCAGCGTGCGCTGGCGGTGCTCGCGTACGGTCACGGCGGCACCGGCCCGGCCGACGACCAACCGTTCGTCCTTGAGCAGTTGCAGGGCTTTCTGCACCGTCGCGCTCGACGCGTCGAACCTGTCCTTCAGCTGCGTCGTGGACGGGAGTTTGGCGCCGGGCGCCAGCTCTCCGCTCATGATCTCGTCGCGCAGGTCCGCTGCGATCCGCTCGTGCAGGGAGCGCCGGTCGTCGGCGCCGGTCTCGGTACGGGGCACGGCTATCCGATCCGCAGTTCGTAGCGCAGGCGTTGGCGGTCGGCGGGCATCGTCATCAGGTCGGCCTGGAGGGGGCGGTCCTCGGCGTCCAGGGTGACCCGGGTAAGCCGTAGGACGGGTTCGTCCGGGCCGACGCGCAGCGCCTGTTGTTCCGCCGCGCTCGGCAGTCCGGCCGTCACGTCCTCACGTACCCGTACGCCCACGTACCCGAGGCGCGCGAGCAAGGTGACGGCTCCACCCGGGATCTTGGCGACGCCGGCGAGCCCGGTGCCTCCGGCGATGTGCACGGGGTAGTACGTGTCCGTCAACTCACAGGGCTCCCCGTCGAGTTCGATCACACGACGCCGTACGACCACTGCCTCGCCCTCGGCGACACCGAGCAGGCCGGAGACCTCGTCGGAGGCCGGAACCTCCCCCGCGTGGACGATGCGCTGGGTTCCCCTGCGCCCTTTCGCAGCGGCTTCCTCGCTCCAGGCGTCGCCCTGCCCGTTCGCCCGTGGCGACAGATACGGCATCGAGGTGCTCACCCAGTCGTCCCCACTACCCACGACGTACTCCCCTCGTCGGCGGCCTTCTCGTGCAGCTGCTCCTTCGTACCGTAAGCGACTCGTACAGGACAGCTACCACAGGTCCACCTTGGTGCCATTCGCGAATACCAGTAAGGTTAACGGGACCGTGCAAGCCTCTCGCCCAAGGCGGTGGTTCTCTGTGTCCTCTTCGCAGCAACGACGATCCCCTGAACTCCGGTCACACACCGCACCGCCCGCACCCCGGCTACTGCCATGGTCGAACACAGAAGGGAATCCGTGCTTCCTGTCCAGCGACGGAACCGGCTACCTGTGGCGCGTAGCGGACGGCATCGAGGCCGTACAGCTCGGCATGGCGGCGGAACTCCTCGACCATGCCGCCGATCTGCTCGACGACGACAGGGTCACCGCAGACCAACTCCGGTTCACGCTGGCCCGGATGAGCGAGTCCCTGCGGGACGTGAAACGCGTCGCGGACAGCCGAGGTGCCCGGTTGCCCGAGGCCGGCGCCACCGAACTCGACCTCGACCCGGACGATGCGATCGGCGCGTGCGACACCCCGGAGGAGCGATGACCGGCCGAGGTCGCACTCCGCGTCAGCTACAGCCGCCCTGCGAAGTGGCCACACTCCACGCCGAGCACGCGGATCTGCACGGGCAGTGCTCCGGAACGGTCGAGCACCGCCTGCCCTGGCAGTCCCCCGCCGGGCCACCCCTGCTCAGCGACCGTTGCGACTGCTCGTGCCACCGAGCCGACAGACCAGTCGGCCGATCGCGGACCGCCCCCGCCCTGGCGGACTGAAGCAACCCACCGCCCCGCAGACACGACAAAGCGCGGGACGTCGCTGTCCCGCGCGAGGAAGTCGCCCCGCCCTTCCTTACTTCAGCGCCAGCCAAGCCACCGCGGCGACGACCGCCACGGCGACGACAACGCCGATGATCAGGCCGATGCGGGGGCCCGCCGGGGCCGGGGCCTGGCGGCTGCCGCCCTGGGGGGTTTCGTCGACGAACGCTCGGAACATCTGGGTGCTGCCCGCGGGGTCGTAGTTGCCCTCGGGGCCCTGGGTGTTGGCCATGGTGGGAGACCCTAGCGAACCTGGCGGGGCTCACCCAAGTGGGGCCCCTCCCTCACCGCTCCCACCTGCGCGTTTACGTTCGCCAATACTTGCCTTTGCCAAGTTTTTAGTCCGCCTCCTCCCCATTTCATTTGCCTGTAGCAACCAATCTTTCTTATGGTTGCCCCAAGCAACAAATAAAGGGACAGAGGCAGACCTCAGGGGGTGTGATGGCCGAGCAGGCGCAGTACGAGGAGTTGGTGCGTCAGTTCAGTGCCTTCGGGGCCGTGAAGCGGGAGTTGGGGCGGATCATGCCGCCCGAGTGTCCCGGCGGTTCCGCCGCCGTGCTGACGCTGCTCGACCGGCACGGGGACATGCGGATGAGCCGGCTCGCCGAGCTGCTCGCCGTCGACATGTCCGTCACCAGCCGCCATGTCGCCCACGTCGCCGGACGCGGCTGGATCGAACGGCTGCCCGACCCCGCCGACAAGCGCTCCCGCATTCTGCGGCTGACCCCTTCGGGGCACGCGCAGATCGGCGAGCTGTCGCGGCGGACCACCGAACTGCTCGCCCACCGGCTCGCCGACTGGAGCGACGAGGAGGTCGGACAGCTCGTCCGGCTCATGGCGCGGCTCCGGGACAGCTTCGGCGCCCACGCCAACTCCCACGCCCACCAGACGACGCAGCACACGTAGATGACGTACACGCAGAAGACGTACACGCGCGGAAACAGACAAGGAAGCTGATTCGAAAATCCCCCAACGCCGCAGTTCAGACCGGTTCCGCTGATTGGAGGGACACTTGATAACCGAGCATGTTGAGCTGGCTGACCAGGCGCCGCGTCTGGCGTGCCCTGCCGGTTCGCTGGAGGAAGTAGTCCGCTCCGAGGTCGGCGTACTCGGCGTTGTTGGTGAGCATGTGCCAGATCGAGGTCAGGATCGTGTGGCCGACGGCGACCAGGGCCCGCTTCTTCCCGCGGCGGATCGCGAGGCGTTTGTAGCGGGACGCGAGGTAGGTGTTCTTGCTGCGGGCCGCGGCGGTGGCGGCGAGTCCGAGCGCGTTCTTCAGCCACGGGTCGCCGGGCCGGGACTTGCCGGAGGTGTGCTTGCCGGCGGACTCGTGGTTGCCCGGACACATTCCGGCCCACGAGGCGAGGTGGGCGGCCGAGGGGAAGCGGGCCATGTCCGCGCCGGTCTCGGCCAGGATCATCTCGGCCGAGCGTGTGCTGACGCCCGGGATCGTGGTCAGCAGCTCGATCTGGCGGTGAAACGGGGCGAGCCGGCGGGTGATCTCCTTGCTGAGGCGGGCCTCGGTCGCGGTGACCGCGTCGATGCGGTCCAGCATGGTCCGTGCGAGGAAGGCGTGGTGGTCGGTGAACTGGCCGGTCAGTGCCTGGGCGAGGATCTGACGCTTGGCCCGCATGCTCGCCCTCGCCATCTCGGCGAGGACGTGCGGGTCGCGTTCCCCGGCGATCAGTGCTTCCAGCATCGCGCGGGCGGACTTGCCCAGAAGGTCCGAGACGACCGCGGACAGTTTGATCCCGGAGTCTTCGAGGAGCTTCTCCAGCCGCTGGGCCTCGCGGGTGCGTTCGCGGATGACCTCGGTGCGGTAGCGGGTCAGGTCCCGCAGCTGGCGGATGGCCGGCGGTGGCACGAACGAGGGCCGCACCAGGCCGTGTTCGACCATCTTGCAGATCCATTCGGAGTCCGCGACGTCGGTCTTGCGGCCGGGGACGTTCTTCATGTGCCGGGCGTTGAGCAGCCAGCACTCGATGTCGTTCTCCAGCAGGTAGAACACCGGCTTCCAGTACGCGCCGGTCGCCTCCATGCCGACCACCGTGACGCCCTCGGCGATCAGCCAGTCGCGCATGGCCAGCAGGTCGGCGGTCATCGTCAGGAACGTACGGATCTCCTTGCGGCGGCGTTTGCCCGGTCCCGGGACGCGGACACAGACCTTCACGTCCGCCTTGCCGATGTCGATTCCGGCGCATCGCTCGTGGACCACGTCCATGCCCCGGTCCTCCCCTCCCGCGTCGTGCGGCTGTGCGGCAGCCGTCCGGCGGGGACCGACCAGGCAAAAGAATCTGATTCGCATGCTCGCAGCAACACTTCCGGGTGCCTGACGAAGGGTCCCCGGCGTCCTACTCAATGTCGGGTTCCGGAGACACCAAGACTCCGCGACGTCAGCCGGACGGCCGTAGCCCGATTTTCTCCCCTTTGGGGTATCGCCGTCCGGAGATCGGATTACTCAATGGCAACGACCACACCAGCCGGTGTGCGGGCTCACGCCAAGCACGGGGGAGGCTCCCACGGCTCCGCCGACGGCGCGCCGATGTCGCACCGGCAGATCATGGAAGCGCTGACCGGACTGCTGCTCGGCATGTTCGTCGCGATCCTGTCGTCGACGATCGTCTCCAACGCCCTGCCCGACATCATCAAGGACCTCGGCGGCGGCCAGAACGCCTACACCTGGGTCGTGACCGCGTCGCTGCTCGCGATGACCGCGTCCACCCCGCTGTGGGGCAAGCTCGCCGACCTCTTCTCCAAGAAGCTGCTGATCCAGTTCGCGCTCGTCATCTTCGTGCTCGGGTCGGCCGCCGCAGGCCTCTCCCAGAACGCCGCCATGCTCATCGGCTTCCGTGCCGTGCAGGGCATCGGCATGGGCGGTCTGTCCGCCCTCGCGCAGATCATCCTCGCCGCGATGATCTCCCCGCGTGAGCGCGGACGCTACAACGGCTACCTCGGCGCCACCTTCGCGACCGCGATGGTCGGCGGCCCGCTGATCGGCGGTGTCATCACCGACACCAGCTGGCTCGGCTGGCGCTGGTGCTTCTACGTCGGCGTCCCCTTCGCCGTCATAGCGCTCATCGTGCTCCAGCGGACCCTCCATCTGCCCGTCGTCAAGCGTCAGGCCAAGGTCGACTGGTTCGGCGCCTTCTTCATCACCGCGGCCGTCTGCCTCCTGCTCGTCTGGGTGACCTTCGCCGGCGACAAGTACGACTGGGCGTCCTGGCAGACCGGCGCGATGCTCGGCGGCACGGTCGCCCTGCTCGGGATCTTCGTCCTCGTCGAGTCGAGGGCGAGCGAGCCGATCATCCCGCTGCGCCTCTTCCGCAACCGCACGATCACCCTCGCCTCCCTCGCCTCGCTCTTCGTCGGCGTCGCGATGTTCGCGGGCACCATCTTCTTCAGCCAGTACTTCCAGCTGGCCCGCGACAAGTCGCCGACCATGTCCGGCGTCATGACGATCCCGATGATCGGCGGCCTGTTCGTCGCCTCCACCGTCTCCGGCCAGGTCATCACCCGTACGGGACGCTGGAAGGCCTGGCTGCTCGCCGGCGGTGTGCTGGTGACGTCCGGTCTCGGCCTGCTCGGCACCCTGCGCTACGACACCCCGTACTGGCACGTCGCCATCTACATGGCGCTGCTCGGGCTCGGCGTCGGCATGATGATGCAGAACCTGGTGCTGTGCACGCAGAACCAGGTCGACCCCTCCGACCTGGGCGTCGCCAGCTCCGTCGTCACCTTCTTCCGTTCCCTCGGCGGCGCGATCGGCGTCTCGGCGCTCGGTGCGGTCCTCAGTCACCGGATCGCCGACCACCTCAAGGACGGCCTGGCCACCCTCGACCCGAAGTACGCCTCGGCGCTCTCCGGTTCGACCTCCAACACCATCCCCGACCTCGACAGCCTGCCCGCGCCGCTGCGCACGGTCATCGAGGGCGCGTACGGCCACGGCATCGGCGACGTCTTCCTCTACGCCGCCCCGGCCGCCCTCCTCGCGCTCGTCTTCTCCGTCTTCATCAAGGAGGTCCCGTTGCGGACGAAGGGCGCGTTGGCGCAGGCGGCGGAGTCCGCTGTCGAGGAGAAGGGTGCCCCTTCCACTCCGGTCGCGAAGACGGAGCCGGCGGCCGTCGCCGTCGCCACGGTCGCTGTCGAGGCCGCCGAGGAACCCGCCCCTGGGGGGATTCCCGTACGGGGTCACGTGCGCGGTGCCGAGAGCGCGCCCGTTGCGCAGGCCGCCGTCACGCTGATCTCCCTCTCCGGACGGCAGCTGGGCCGCGCGGTCGCGCAGGGCGACGGCGGCTACGCGCTGGACGCGCCGGGCACGGGCTCGTACGTCCTGATCGCCTCCGCCGACGGGTTCCAGCCGCAGGCCTCGACCGTCGTAGTGAACGGCGAGCCGGTCTCGTACGACATTCTGCTCAGCGGCACGAGCGGGCTCAGCGGGCTGGTGCGGGCCACCGAGTCGGGGTCGCCCGTCAAGGACGCGATGGTGATCGTGACCGATGTGCGCGGGGATGTGCTGGCCACCGGGACCACCGGTGAGCAGGGCGAGTTCACGTTCGCCGACCTGGTGCCGGGTGTCGTGACGATCGCCGTGAACGCCGCCGGGTACCGGCCGCGGGCGCTGCCCGTCGAGGTCGGCGGCGCCGGGGTCACCCGGGTCGAGGTGGAACTGGCGTCCGGGGCGCACGTCCAGGGTGTCGTACGGGCGCCGCACGGGCCGCTCGGGGACGCGCGGGTCACGCTCGTCGACGCGGCGGGCAACGTGGTCGGCACGTCGACGACCGGTGCGGACGGGGCGTACGCCTTCACGGATCTGGACAGCGGCGAGTACACGGTCATCGCGACCGGCTACCCGCCGGCGGCCACCGCCCTGACCGTCACCGGCAACGGGACCGACGGCCACGACATCGAACTCGCCCACCCGGGCGGGGAGTAGCGGGACATGGGCCTCAACGCACGGATTCTCACCCGGGACGGGTGGGCGGTGTCGCACGCCGTCGTCACCGTGACCGACATGACCGGGCAGCAGGTGCTGCGGGCCGGGGCCGACGCGGACGGGGTCGTGCGCGACACGACCCCGCTCGCGCCCGGCGCGTACACCGTGATCGTGACGGCCGTCGGGTACGCGCCCACCGCGTCCAGCGCGATCGTGACGGCTGGGGGTACCCCCTCCGGGGGAGGGCGTACCGAGGTCGGGACGGTCACCCTGGCCCGGCTCGGCGGCGGCGCCGAACTGCCGCCGCCGGGGCCGTGGACCGTCGACCCGGCCCACTCGTCGGTCGGGGCGGTCGCCCAGCACCTGGGCATCTCCAGCGTGCACGGCCGGTTCAGGGAATTCACGGCCACGATCGAGATCGCCCCGGACGAGGTCGCCAAGTCCCGGGTGGAGGCGGTCATTTCGGCCGCCTCGATCGATACGGGGAACGCGACGCGGGACGATCACCTACGGTCCCCCGACTTCCTGGATGTCGAGCGGCATCCGGAGATCACGTTCCACTCGACGGGGCTCACCCCGGCCGCCGGGACCGACCGCTGGATCGTCCACGGCGAGCTGACCATGCGCGGTGTCGTACGTCCGGTCGACCTCGACCTCGCCTACCTCGGCACCGGCGCCGACCCCTGGGGCGGCACGCGCGCCGCCTTCCGGGCGACGACCGAACTGCGGCGCGAGGACTTCGCCATGAACTACAACCAGGTGGTACGGGCGGGGATCGCGGCGATCGGTACGACGTTGCGGGTGGAGATCGACGTTCAGGCGGTGCAAGGGGACGCGCTGCCGACGGCGTGACTTGACTGCCTTACCGGAACACGCCCGCGCGCTGTTCCGCGAAGCGGTTCCGGTCCTGCGCCCCCACGAGATCGAGTACCGCATCTCCCACCGCACAAGCGTCAGGGCATCCTCTACCGCGAGCAGCCACCGCCGTACACGGCGATCGTCCACGAAGCCGCCCTGCGCATGCAGTTCGGCGGGCGCGAGGTGGCCAGGGCCCAGTTGCGTCACCTCACCGAGATCAGTGAGCAGCCCGCCGTCACCGTCCGCGTCATCCCCTTCGACGGCACCTCGTTTCCGACCACCGGCCACGCCGTCGACTACTTCTACGGCCCGGTCCCCGCCCTCGACACAGTCGAGGTGGACACCGCACACGGCAGCGAACTCGTCGATGGAGCAGGACGATTGGAGCTGTACCGGCTCGTCCTGGACCGCATGGAGGCCGTCGCTCTGAAGCCCGCGCCTTCGCTCGACCTCATCCGCCGCAGGGCCCAAGACATCTGAGAGACGGACCATGACCGAACCGACCTGGCAGAAATCGACCTACAGCGAACAGGGCTCCGCCTGCGTCGAGATGGCCACGCCCCCCACCACCATCCACATACGCGACTCCAAGACCCCCTCCGGCCCCCACCTCACCCTCCGGCCCGCAGCCTGGGCGGACTTCCTCTCCGACGTGGGGCGGCGCTCTACCCGGAGGTGAAGCCGTCGCGCGCCCGAACTGGCCTGTCCGGGTCCGGTCGGGTGAACACCCCGACTCCCATTGCCTCAGCACTGGACATAGGCCCAGTGGGGACAGGTCCCGAAGCCCCTCTGCCCCTAGGCTGGCCGTATGGCACCGAACATCGCTACGAACACCTCCGTGTCCCTGGAAGAGCTGCTCGACTTCGTACGGCCCCGGCACCGGGCGATCCTTCTCACCCGGCGCGCGGACGGCTCCCCGCAGGCCTCGCCGTTGACCTGTGGGGTCGACGACTCGGGGCGGGTCGTCGTGTCGACGTACCCCGAGCGCGCCAAGACGCGCAACGCCAAGCGGGACGAGCGCGTCAGCCTGCTCGTCCTGAGCGACGACTGGAACGGGCCGTGGGTGCAGATCGACGGGACGGCGGAGGTCATCGACTCTCCGGAGGCTGTCGAGCCGCTTGTGGAGTACTACCGGAACATCGCGGGGGAGCATCCGGACTGGGACGAGTATCGCGCCGCGATGGTGAAGCAGGGTAAGTCGATTATTCGGGTTACTCCGGTGAAGTGGGGGCCTGTGGCGACCGGTGGGTTCCCTGCGCGGCTTGCTCCGCAGGAGTAGCGGGGCGCCCATTGGGTTGGGGGTTCTGTTCGGTTGCGGGTGCGGGTTGTGTGTGGCCGGTCGCGCCCACGCGGCGGAGCCGCAGATCAGATACAGCCCCGCGCCCCTCAAAGGCTGGTTTTCACCATCGCCTCGATTCCTGCCACCAGCAGCTCCAGGGCGAAGTCGAAATCCCGTTCCCGCATCTCCTCCACCGTGCCGCCGCCCCGTGCCGCCATCATGTCCGCCGACTCCTGGATGAACTCGGCGGTCTCCGGGGCGGCACCGACAGCGCTCATGGCGTGCCGGAAGTAGGCGTCCTGGGTCATGCCGGCGTCCGCGCAGCGGGCGATGAAATGGCCCTCCACCGTGCCGAATCCGTACACGAACTGGAAGACGGCGGCGATGGCGCCCGTGAGGCCCCGCGCTGGCAGGCCGGTGCGGCGGAGCACGCGCTGGACGACCCGCGAGAAGGCCTGCGAGTGCGGGCCGATGTTGAGGTAGGTACCGGCCAGCGGCGACACCCAGGGGTGGCGGACCAGCAGGGAGCGGTACTCGCCGGCCAGCACGCGCAACTGGTCGCGCCAGTCCTCGCCCTCGGCCTCCGGGTCGGGCAGACGCAGTTCGGCGGAGGCCGCGTCGAGGGCGAGTTCGAGCAGGTCGTCCTTGGTGTCGACGTACCAGTACACGGACATCGCCGTCACGTTCAGCTCGGCGGCCAGCCGCCGCATCGAGAACTTCGCCAGCCCCTCCGCGTCCAGCAGCCGCACGGTCACCTCGGTGATCCGGTCCCGGTCAAGCCCGGAGGGCTGCCCACCCCGGCCACTGTTACTCCGACGCGCCTTCCCTTCGAGCCACACACTGGTCCGCGCCGGCCTCTCGGCTGCCCTCACCATGGCCGTACCTTTCGTCAGCTTCCAACACAGGCCATGCTAGGCGCCCCTTTCAGGGGCGCGGGGAACTGCGCGATCAACCACGACGCTGCCGCAGCCGCAATCGAACAGAACCCCCCGAGCTATTAGGCGACCACGTCCACACCCACCTCAGACTCTGCCCGTTCCGCCCGACGCAACAACACCGCCGCAACAACCCCACCCAGCAACACAGCCACCGCCCCCACCAACTGACTGGTCTCCAACCCGGACGCAAACGCCTCCGTGATCCGCACCCTCTCCGCCACCGACCCCGCCTCCGCCAACGCCCCCGGCAGGGACCCCGCCGCCACCGAAACCAGCGCCGCGAACCGCGAGTTCAGCACCGCGCCCAGCACCGCGACCCCCAGTCCCTGCCCGAACTCCGCCACCGTGCCGTTGATCCCCGCCCCGACGCCCGCCTTCTCCGGCGGGATCGAGCTCATGATCGCGTGTGCCATCGCCGGGCTCGCCACCGCCGCTCCCGTCCCGATCAGCAGCAGGCCCAGCAACGTACCCGCGTAACCGCCGGAGGCAACCGTCGCGATGGAGACCAGGCCCGCCGCCATCGCCGTCATGCCAAGGCCGATGGCGAGCGGGGTGCCGAGCCTGGCCGACCATTTCGCCGCCACGCCGGTGAAGTTGAGGGCGACGATCGCGAGGGCGAGCGGCGCCGTGCGCAGCCCGGCCTCCAGAGGGCCGTACCCGAGCACGAACTGCATGTGCTGGGTGAGGAGGAAGAGGGAGCCGCCCATCCCGAACGTGATGAGCACCGCACCCGCGACCGCGCCCGTGAACCGGCGGTTCCGGAAGAAGTGCATGTCGAGCATGGGGTACGGGATACGGCTCTCCCAGTACGCGAAGGCGCCCAGGACGACGACCGCGACCGTCGCCGGAGCCAGTACGCGGCCGGAGGTCCAGCCGTGCTCGGGGCCGGAGATGATCGCGTACACGAGCGAGGACATGCCGATCGTCGAGAGCAGCGCGCCGAGCAGGTCAGGGCGGTCGCCGGTCGGGTTCTTGGACTCGGGGACCAGTGCCACGACCGCCACCAGGCCCAGCGCCGCCACCGGGATGTTGATCAGGAAGATCGCGCCCCACCAGAAGTGGTTCAGCATGAAACCGCCGATGAGCGGGCCCGTGGCGAAGCCGAGGGAGTTGACCGCGGCCCAGATGCCGATGGCCTTCGGCTGCTCCTCGGGCGTGAAGATCTGCATCGCCACGGCGAGCGTGGTCGTCATCAGCAGTGCGCCGCCGACGCCCATCCCGGCCCGCGCCGCGATCAACTGGCCGGTGCTGTCGGCAAGGCCGGCGACCAGTGAGCCCACGCCGAACAGGATCAGGCCCGCGACCAGCATCTTCTTGCGGCCGTAGCGGTCGGCCGCGCTCCCGGCGGTGAGCAGCAGGCCCGACTGGACCAGCGAGTACGCGTTGATCATCCACTGGATGTCGGAGGTGGAGGCGCCCAGTTCCCGGGTGAGGGAGGGGATCGCGACGTTCAGGACGGTGTTGTCGAGCAGCACGGTGAGCTGCGCGAGACAGATGACACCGAGGATCAGCCAGCGCTGGGGGTGGCCCTGGGGGGACGTAGACATGTTGTACACCGTAGAACAGTTCCTGTACGGCGTACAACAAATAACAAAGCGGTGGCCCGGAGCGAGATCGCCCCGGGCCACCACCCTGGAAAAGAACCTCAGCGGATGCTGATCAGCTGCTGCTCGTCGGCTGCGTCAGGTCGTAGAAGGTGGCCGAACCCACCGTCACTTCCTTGAAGTTGCTCTCGACCCACGAGCTGATCTGGGACGACGTGCTCGTCGTGCTGCTGCTGCCGCCCATGCCACCGCCGCCGGAGCCGCTGGAGATGAAGTAGTGGATCTTGCCGTCCGCCACGTACTTCTTGAACTCGGCCAGCGTCGGGGACGGGTCGGTGCCGTTGAAGCCGCCGATCGCCATCACCGGGTCACCGGTGGCCAGCTGGTAGCTCGCCGCGTTCTGCGCGCCGATGGCCGCCGCGGCCCAGGTGTAGTCACTGGCGTTCTTCTCCAGCAGGGCCTTGGCCTCGCTGGTGACGCTGGCGCCGTTGAGCAGACCGCCCACGCCACCGCCGCCGCCCATGCCGCCACCCTCGCCGGTCGTACCGCCGGGCATGCCGCCCTGCTGGTTGCCCTGGCCCTGGGTGTTGCCGTTGCCCTGGCTCTGGCTGTTGCCGCCGCCGGGGAACCCGCCGCCGTTGCCGCCGGTCGGGGGCTGGCCCATGCCGCCACCGCCCTGCTGGGTGTTGCCGTTGCCGTTCTGCTGACCCTGCTGGCCGCCGAAACCGCCACCGCCGCCACCAGGACCGCCGCCCATACCGCCGCCACCGCCGGGGCCACCGCGACCGCCCTGGACGGACGGACCGGCCGTGACGATCGAGCCGGTGTGGCCCTCGTTGAGGGTGGTGAGGGAGTAGGCCGTCGGACCGGCCAGCGCCGTGACGAAGCTCAACCCGACGACCGCGAGGGCCAGTTGACGCCCGAGGCGGTTGACGAAGATCAGGCCCAGCGCGGCGACGAGGCCGCCCACCAGCACGAGCCACTTCAGCCAGGGCAGGTAGTCGGAGGAGCGGTTGAGGAGGACGTAACCCCACACCGCGGTCGCCGTCATGGCACCCGCGAGCGTCAGCGACGCCCACATCTTGTCCCGTTCCCGCCAGAGCAGGGCCGCGCCGATACCGATCAGCGGCGCGATGTAGGGGGCGAGGGCGACCGTGTAGTACTCGTGGAAGATGCCCTGCATGAAGCTGAAGACCACCATGGTGATCAGCAGCGAGCCGCCCCAGAGGAGGAGCGCGGCGCGGACGCCGTCCGTGCGCGTGGCCTTGCGGCCGGCCCAGATGCCCGCGACGAGCAGGATCAGCGCCGCCGGGATCAGCCAGGAGATCTGGCCGCCGATGCTGGAGCTGAACATCCGGTCCCAGCCGGTCTCGCCCCACTGGCCGCTGCTGCCGCCACCGCCACCACCGCCGACGCTGCCGGTCTCCTCGCCGTTGATACGGCCAAGTCCGTTGTAGCCGAAGGTCAGTTCAAGGAACGAGTTGTTCTGCGAGCCGCCGATGTAGGGGCGCGAGGACGCCGGCCACAGTTCGACGATCGCGACCCACCAGCCGCCCGCGACGACCATCGCGAGACCGGCGGCCAGCACCTGTCCGATGCGCCTGCGCACGCTGGTCGGCGCGAAGATCACGTAGACCAGGGCGAGGACCGGCAGGATCAGGAAGGCCTGGAGCGTCTTGACCAGGAAGGCGAAACCGATCGCCGTACCCGCCCAGAGCAGCCACTTCGTCTCGGCCTTCTCCATTGCGCGCTGGGTCGCGTAGACCGCGGCGGCCATGAGGAGCGCGAGGAGCGCGTCCGGGTTGTTGAAGCGGAACATCAGCGCGGCGACGGGCGTCAGCGCGAAGACCGCCATCGTGAGGAAACCGGCCGTGGCGCTGAACCGGCGCCGCACGGACGCGTACAGCACACCCGCCGTGGCGACGGCCATCAGGACCTGCGGGAACAGGATCGCGAAGGAGTTGAGGCCGAAGACCTTGACCGACAGCGACATCGGCCAGAGAGAGGCCGGGGGCTTGTCGACGGTGATCGCGTTGGCCGAGTCGAGGGAGCCGAAGAAGAAGGCCTTCCAGGACTGGCTGCCGGCCTGAACCGCCGCCGAGTAGAAGGAGTTGGCGTATCCGGAAGCCGTCAGGTTCCAGCAGTACAGCGCGCCGATCACCAGCAGCGTGGCGAGGAACGCGGGCCGTACCCACCGGTTGTCCTCGGGCCGCCCTCGCCACAGTCTGTGCACGAAGGGCTGCTTGGGCTCACCGGAGGAGGGCGCCGGCACGGCCGTGTCGGCAACTTCCTGCTGCTGCACAGCAGTTGAATCCGGCGGCGGATAGGTCGTCTGGTCGAAGTGAGCGGTGGTCATCGCGGGTTCCTCGGATCCTGGCTGTCGTGCGGGCGCACCGGCTGGAGCCGCATGGTCGGGTCCCCCCAGGTGCGGTCCGCGACATCACCGGCGCGGAACTGGTCAGTGGGGTAAGGGGAGTTGCCGTACGAAGCGTTCGTGTACTGCGAGTTGTTGTACGAAGCGTTGGTGTACTGGCCCGTGGTGTAGGCCTGGTACGTGGGCGAACTCGGCGTGTGCGAGGCCACGACGGTCGAGGCCGCCGGCTCGTCGCGCTGGTCCGGGAACACCCAGGCCCTGAAGAGCAGGAACCGCAGCACCGTCGCCGCGAGGTTGGCGGCGATGAGCACCGCCAGTTCCGTGGAGTGACCGGGGTCGCTGGTCGCCGCGTTGAGGGCGGCGAGCGAGCCGCTGGTCAGGGCGAGTCCGATGCCGAAGACGACCAGGCCCTGCGCCTGGTGGCGGACGGCACCGCCCTTGCCGCGCACCCCGAAGGTCAGGCGCCGGTTGGCCGCCGTGTTGGCGACCGCGGAGACCAGCAGCGCGAGCGCGTTGGCGATCTGCGAGCCGGCGAAGCCCCGGAAGGCGCTGTAGAGCAGCAGGTAGAAGAGGGTCGACATCCCGCCGACCACACAGAACCCGACGAGCTGGCGGGCCAGCCCCTTGGGTACGTCCTTGATGTCGCGGTCGCGCGGATCGTCGCCGAAGGGCCGGGCGAGCCGGTCCAGCGGAAGCGAGCCGGAGGCCAGGGCCTTGCCCACCCGCACCACCCCCTTCAGGTCGTCGGTCGCCGTCTTGACGATGTGGACGGTCGAGTCCGGGTCGTCGACCCAGTCGACCGGCACCTCGTGGATGCGCAGTCCGGCGCGCTCGGCGAGCACCAGCATCTCGGTGTCGAAGAACCAGCCGGTGTCCTCGATGAGCGGCAGCAGGATCTGGGCGACATCACGCCGGATGGCCTTGAATCCGCACTGCGCGTCGGAGAAGCGGGCCTGGAGCGAGCCACGCAGGATCAGGTTGTACGTCCGGCTGATGAACTCCCGCTTCGCACCGCGCACGACGCGCGAGGAGCGGGCCAGCCGGGAGCCGATCGCGAGGTCCGAATGACCGGAGATCAGCGGTGCCACCAGCGGCAGCAGGGCGTTGAGGTCGGTCGAGAGGTCGACGTCCATGTAGGCGAGGATCGGCGCGTCGGACGCGGACCACACTGTCCGCAGGGCCCGGCCGCGCCCCTTCTGCTCCAGCCGGAAGGACCTGACCTCCGGTATCTCCGCCTCCAGCCGCGCGGCCACCTGAGGGGTGGTGTCCGTCGACGCGTTGTCCGCCACCGTGATGCGGAACGCGTACGGGAACGTGCGCTTGAGGTGCTCGTGCAGTCTGAGCACGCATGGCTGGAGGTCCTTCTCCTCGTTGTAGACGGGGATCACTACGTCCAGGACAGGCGTACCGGCGTCTCCGGCCGGGAGGTGCTCCCGCGCCGGCAGAGTGCCGGGAGAAGAGTCGGTTCGCATAGGACCGACTTTCGTCAGGCCCCCTGTTCCACCCATGTGGTGGCACTGTGCTGTACCTGTGAGTCCGATTGCCAGTTTGTTTCGGGGGCAAGAGCAGGCAAATGCACCGTAAAGATGGTCTGTCCGGGCACACTGTCGACGGTCACCGCACCGCCGTGCGCGGTCGCGACGGCCTGCACGATGGCGAGCCCGAGGCCTGTCGACCCGGTGGTCCGGGAGCGCGCGGAGTCTCCTCGCGCGAACCTCTCGAACACGTGCGGCAGCAGATCTGCGGGGATGCCCTGTCCGTCGTCCTGCACGTCCACGCACAGCCACGGCCCGCGCCGCTGCACGCGCGCGGTGACGGTCGTGCCTGGTGGTGTGTGCGTACGGGCGTTGGCCAGCAGGTTCACCAGGACCTGCTGGAGCCTGGCCGCGTCCGCCGACACCAGCGCGGGCTCGTCGGGCAGGTCGAGGCGCCAGTTGTGGTCCCGGCCGGCGGCACGCGCGTCGCTGATCGTGTCCACGACGAGGGGGACGAGGTCGGTCTGGTCGAACTGGAGCGGGCGGCCCGCGTCCAGGCGGGCGAGAAGGAGGAGATCCTCGACGAGGAGGGTCATCCGCCCGGCCTCGGACTCGATCCGCCCGAGGGCGTGCCGGGTGTCAGGACCGGTCTCCTCACGGCCACGTCTGGTCAGCTCGGCGTATCCGCGGATCGAGGCCAGCGGCGTACGCAGCTCATGGCTGGCGTCAGCGACGAACTGGCGTACGCGCATCTCGCTCTGCTGGCGCGAGTGCAGGGCGCCGTGCACATGGTCGAGCATGCGGTTGAGGGCGGCGCCGACCTGGCCGACCTCGGTGTGCGGGTCGGTCTCGGACTCGGCGACCCGCTCGTTGAGGGTCACCTCGCCGGTGTGCAGCGGGAGTTCGGAGACGCGGGTGGCGGTCGAGGCGACCTTGCGGAGGGGGCGCAGGGCCACTCCGACGAGTACGGAGCCGGCGATACCGGCGGCCACGAGACCGGCGGCGGTGACGCTGACCTCTACGAGGATCAGGGTGTTGATGGTGGTGGTGACGGAGTCGGTGGGCAGGGCGACGTAGAAGTTGCCGCGGGTGCCGTCGACGTAGGTGACGCGGTACTCGCCGAGACCGTCGATGGTGATGGTGTGCAGACCGCCGTCCCGGGAGACCGAGGCCAGCTCCGCCATCTGCGTCTCGTTCAGCTTGACGGCCTCCATGTCACTGCCCGTCGTGCTGGTGCTCGTGCTGGTGCTCGTGCTCGACTGCATCTTGCCGACGTACGCCTGGGTGACACCGCCGTTCGAGTCGACGGCGGCGGCGACGGTGTTCTCCTGCGTGCCGCCCTTCACCATGAACTCCGTCAGCCGTTCTTCGACGGTCTGGTTGTCGGCGCCCGCGGAGGTGGTGCTGTTGCCCGTGGAGGACGAGGAACCCGTGGAGGGCGTGGAAGCGGAGGCCGAGCCGTTGCCTTCCGGCACCCCGTTGGGCGGATTGCCGTTCGCGTTGTCACTGCCCGGACCCGGCCCGTTCGGAGGTCCACCGACGCGCTTGGAGGCCTCGGTGACCTGGCTGTCCAGCTGCTTGTCGAGGTGCTGTTCGAGCGCGATGGTCGTCACCGTGCCGATCACGGCGCACACCACGGCGATCAGCGTGACCGCCGAGACCACCAGCCGCGTGCGCAACGTCCGCGGCTTGTTCTGCCGCTTCACCTTCCGCTGCCTGTGCGACTTCCTCTGACTGCTCACCGTGCTGCCCTCCTGCCGGGCTCGACTACGTCTTCCGGAGCGGCACCACCATTGACGCGCCCTACATTCTGACCGCGCGCCGTCCCGTACGCCGGGGATTCGACCGACCCGCGACTATGAGGGCGAACACATGCCCGCCCCACGCCGAGTACGGATCAGCCGGCGGGCTTGATCAGATATCCGGCACCACGCCGGGTGTGGATCATCGGCTCGCGCCCGGCGTCTATCTTCCGTCGCAGGTAGGAGATGTACAGCTCGACGACGTTCGCCTGGCCGCCGAAGTCGTACGACCACACGCGGTCGAGGATCTGGGCCTTGCTGAGCACGCGCCGCGGGTTGCGCATCAGGAAGCGGAGCAGCTCGAACTCGGTCGCGGTGAGGTGGATGCCCTCTCCGGCCCGAGACACCTCGTGGCTGTCCTCGTCGAGGGTGAGGTCGCCGACGACCAGCACGGAGTCGGAGCGGCGGTCGGCGGCACCGGAGCGCCGGATCAGGCCGCGCAGCCGTGCCACGACCTCTTCGAGGCTGAAGGGCTTGGTGACGTAGTCGTCGCCGCCCGCGGTGAGGCCCGCGATCCGGTCCTCGACGGCGTCCTTCGCCGTCAGGAACAGCACGGGTACGTCGGGCAGCTCGCGCCGCAGCCGGCCGAGGACGGTGAGGCCGTCCATGTCGGGCAGCATCATGTCGAGTACGACGGCGTCGGGCCGGAACTCGCGCGCGGTCTGCACCGCACCCGTTCCGTCACCCGCGCTGCGGATCTGCCAGCCTTCGTAGCGGAGGGCCATGGACAGCAGCTCGGTGATCGACAGCTCGTCGTCCACCACAAGCACTCGGACGGGGCTCCCGTCCGGCCTCAGCAGTTCGGTGCGCCCCTGGGGCGAGGTCGTGGTCATAGCGGACACCTTGTCGGTGTCCTCTGAGAGCAAGCTTTCTGGAACCTGTGATTTTCCTGAGAAACTCACAGGCGCCTCTCAGGGAACCTCTGGGAATCCGCCGCCCAAATGTCGCTTACGGCCCCGCCCGGCCGACCTCGCCCGCCCCAGCAATACCCGTCCTGACCTGCCACTTCCCGGGCCGCACAGGCCGCCGGACCCGTCGACGACAAGCCCCTGAGGCCACCAGAGGGCATCCTGTGCGTCTCCTGGGCGAACCTGATCCGACGTTGCGCACCCCACTTCCGCACGCCCGATTCGTCCCCTCCGACCTCCCCTTCTCACCTCATCCTCATACCGATGTCAGACCTTCCTCAGCTCGGTACCCCCCTGATTCGGGCTCAGAACAGCCCGTCCTGCACCCCCGCCTCCCCCGCCCCCTTCATCCCCTTGAACTCCCGCACAGGCACGGTGAGTCCACCGCTCGCGACCGGCACCAGCTCCCACCCCGTCATCAGCCTCGTGTCCAGTACGACCACGCCCCGCCCGTCCTCAGCCGCGTCCCCGAGGTCGAGATGCAGATCGGGTCCGGCCGCCGCCACCAGCTCGCCCCCGACGACACCCCCGGCCACCAGCTCGCTCACCGCACCCACAGCCGGCGCCGACCCCGTCAGCCCGAACACCCCGACGTGGTCGACGACTTGGCAGGGCGCCCGCTCCAGGGACTCGGGCCAGGCACCCAGCTCCACAGCCCGGGCGTGCAGTTCCTCGACCTCGGCGGCCCGCTCCGCCACCGTCTCCGGCAACGCGGCCCGCACCGCCCGCTTGTCGGCGTACGGAATCCGGTCCGGGACCCCGAGTGCGGCGCGCAGCAGCTCCTCCGTACGCCGGGCGGCCATCAGCGGGCCGGACCCCAGCCAGCTGAAGGCGACCGCACCCTGCTCAAGCAGCCGTGCCGAGCCCCGCTCCAGCGCCGTGATGCCGACCTTGGTCATGCCGGGCCCGAACCAGGCCAGATATACGTGATAGGGGCGTGGATCGTCGGCGATCGTGTCGGCGGCGACCGAGTGCGCCCGGTCCAGCCGCGCGCACTCCTCGCACCGCGCCCCCGTACTCCGCCCCGACACCGCCGCCCGTATCGGACAGGCGTTGCCCCGCGCTCCCACACATGTCCGTACGCCCCCCTCCGTGACCCCGAAGGCCACCCTCTTTCCCCACGTCAGCACACTGTTGCGCCCGCCGTCCCACCGCAGCACGGGACCGTCCGCCGACCATCGCAGCCCCGTGCATCTCCACGCCTGTGCCATCCCTTGCGAGAGTACGGGCTGCCACTGACAACGCCCCCTCGGCCAGCGAAAAGACCAGGTCGGACGGCCGGAGAGGCAGAGAGGCAGAGAGGCGGAGACACAGAGACGCAGAGACGCAGAGAGGCGGAGATTCAGACGCGTTCCGGAACAGCTTCGGCGCCGGTGGTGACGGCCGTACCGCCCGCCCGTCGCCCCCGCCCCGCCAGCCGGCACCCCACGCACCCCTGATGCCCGGCCCGCGCCGAGCGGTCCCGCTCCCGCATCCGCCACTCGCCCACCGGCCGTACGCCCGGCGCCTTCCCCCACCCGGCGAGATGCAGCACCCAGGTGACCAGCAGGGCGACCACCAGTACCGCGATCCCGCCCGTCACCGCGAGGGCCGAGGTCGTACAGATTCCGAGGCCGAGTACACAGGACCCGACGGTCCCGATGGCGGTGCCGGTCCAGCCGGCGACGGTGTGTCCCTCGTCGTAGGTGCTCACGTACGCGTCTCCCCACGTAGAATCGAGAATCTCTCACGCCGTAAGCAGTTTAACCACAAAACCTCTCACCAGCTAAGGCAATCCCCGATGCAAGGCATCCCTGACGCGCAGGGCCCACCCGGCACGTCCCGCCCGCCCGCGTCCCCCGCCCAGATGCTCACGGCGATGGACCACACCATCGCGACGCATCTGCTCAGCCAGCAGGAGATGGCCCGGCGTCTCGGCCTGAACGTCACCGACCTCACCTGCTTCGCCTTCGTCCTGGAGGCGGGCGAGGACCTGCTCACCGCCGGCGACCTGGCCGAACGCGCACACGTCACCACAGGCGCGGTAACCGGCATCCTCAACCGCCTCGAACGCGCGGGCTACCTCACCCGCCGCCCCGACCCGAACGACCGCCGCCGGGTCCGCGTGGCCGCCCAACCGGCCGCCGTCGCCCGGGTCCACGCCCTCTACGAGCCCTACTACGCCCGCCTGGCCGGCCTCATCGCCGACTACTCCCCGGCCGAAGTCGCCGTACTGACCGACTGGTTCACGCGCCAGGGCGAACTGGCCCGCGCGTACATGGACGAGATCCGCGAGACGGACACATAGAAGGACGTACCAGACGCACAGAAGCTAGAAGGACGTACTGGAGGGACGGCTCACTCACTCCGCACCGGCAGCACGACCGCCGACGGACTCCCACCCCCGTGATGGACCTCCTGGTCGGCGGCGAGCAGAACCGTGGCCGTGCCGTGCGGCTCGCCGGACCCCGTGTTGCGCGCGAACCTCGGGAACGCCCCGCTGGACACCTGCACGCGGATGCGGTGTCCGCGCCGGAAGCGGTAGGCGGTGGGCCACAACGAGACGCGGACGAGGCGGAGTTCATCGGCGCCGGTGACACTGACCAGCCCGTCGCACACGTTGTACGACCGGCCGCGCGCGTCGACATCGCACACCCGCACGAACACATCGGCGTGCGCCAGGCTGGACCTGAACCAGATCTCCGCCCCGACCTCCCCGGCGACCTCGACGTCCTCCTCCAACTCGGGTGTCGTGTACGTCAGGACATCGGCCCGCGCCTCCAACTCCGCGTTGGCGACCCGCCCGGCGCCCCGGCCCATCCGGACGCCGCCGACGGCGGGGGTGGGGTCGGCGGGGTCGTACCGATAGGTGTCGTGCGCCGCCCGTTCACCCGGTTCGCCGCCGAGCACACCATCGGCCGCGAGGTGGAACCGCCGGGGCGCGTACCCGACCGGCGGCCAGGTACCGAAGTCCCGCCACTCACCGTCCTTCTCCCCCGCGCCGCCCATGACGAACAGCCGTACGGGTTCCCGCTCCGGAGGCACCTCCCCGCGCGCGTGGGCGAGCCCGAACTCGACCGCCTCGCGGATCGGTGTGCCGTGCGGGGACAGATGGCCCCACGGCCCGACGGTGAGCCGGGCCGACCGCCCCGCCTCCTGCAACGCCCGGAAGTCCCGCAACTGGCCCGGCAGGAAGATGTCGTACCAGCCCCCGATCGAACTGACCGGCACACTCACGCCCGTCACCCGATGCCGATGGTCGAGCTGATCGTCACGCTCGTCGACGCCGGACCCAAGACCGTCGGTGTCGTGGGCGAAGATGCTCTGGAGGTAGTCGGAGCGGTGTCCGAGGGCGGCCTGGTCGGCGCCGCTCAGCGGAAGCGTGGCGAGGGCACGCCGGTTGCGGGAGGCCTGGGCGATCTGGCGCAGCACCGCGAAGGGACGTTCCTGCCCGGCGACCATGACGCCCCACTCGAACGGCGTCTCCAGCGAGAACCCGTCCGCCCGCAGGAACTCCAGGGTCAGCGCCGACTCGGTCACCATCGGGATCATCGCCTTGACCTCGGGCGGCAGCGAATCGGCGACGGCCCACTGGGCGAACCCCATGTAACTGGCCCCGACCAGCACGACTGACCCCGCGCACCAGGGCTGCTTGACCACCCACTCCAGCGTCGAGAGCCCGTCCGCCCGCTCGTTCCGGAACGGATCGAAGACCCCGCCCGAGCCGAAGGTCCCGCGTGCGCTCTGCACGAGCACCTGGAACCCGCGTTCGGCCAACAGCCGTACGGAACCGCCTCCTTGGACCCCGCGCCGCCCGTACGGCGTCCGGATCAGCGCGACGGGCAGCCCGTCGTCCTCACGCCCCCGGGGCACCCACCGGTCCGCCAGCAGCTCGATCCCGTCGGCCATCGGGACGCGCAGATCCCGCCGGACGACGAGATCGCGGGTCAGGGGAGGTTCGAGCCCCAGCAGCCGCTGGAGAAGATGACTACGCAGGTTCATGGACGGCAACCCCAGTCTCGGTCATGGGCCAACGGTGGCACAGGAAGAGGGCGAAAACGGAGCAGAAGAAGGAGATGAAGGAGAAGGGAACGCCAGAAGGGATCAACTACCCGTCGGCTTCCGCCACACCAGCGTGTACCGCCAGAAGAGCCGCCGCCGCACCCGGCACCCGGGCAGCACCCGCCGCGCCTCCCGGACCACCTCGCCGAACCCCGTCTCCGCGGCCCGCGTCCGCGCGGTCATGGCCACCGGGCGCGCCGCCCGCCGCCCCCGGTTCCTCACCCACGCCATGACGAGGTTCGCCAACACGGCGGCAGCCCCCAGCAGATGGTCGACGGGACTCTCGGCCCGCGCCAGCCCGACGACGACCAGCGTCCCGCCGGGCGCCAGTCGCCGCCGGAAGAGGGCGAGCGCGTCGACGTACGGAAGGTGGTGGACGGCTGCGACACAGGTGATGACCTCGTACGGACCCTCCGGAAGCCCGGTCATCGCGTCCACGGCGGCGAAGGTGACCGGGGCGGCCGGGGAGGTGAGTTCGCGGGCCCGGTCGATGATCGCGGCGTCCGAGTCGACGCCGAGCACCGACGACGTGCTCCGCGCGGCCAGCAGCCGCACCAGGTCGCCGCTGCCGCAGCCGACGTCCAGGGCGCGGCCGTACCGCCGGGGCAACTGCCGCAGGATCCACGGGTGGTAGTGGGCGTTGTGGTCCCAGGGACGGGCGGCGTGGAACCGCTCCAGTGCGCGCAGGACGGACGGCGGCAAGATCGGCACGCCGTCATCCTGACGCGGACCGGCGATCCGGACAACGGCGCGGGGCCCCACCGCGAACGATGAGGCCCCATACCCGTACGGACGGTCAACTGCCCTGCGGAGCCCACCCGTCCGTGCCGGTCAGATAGGCGGCGACGGTGTAGGTGCCCTCGTTCGCGGCGGTCAGCTGGGGCCGGTCGGCGTTGGTCCCGCTGTTGTCGGCGCCCGCGCCGCTGTTCCCGTACTCGTCGAAGCGGGCGGCGGCCCAGGTCTGGCTGTCGCTCCAGTTCTTGTACGGGGCGCTGCCGACCTGCGCGGGCAGCGAGGTGTTCCGGATGACCTGCTGGCCGCTCGCGCTCCAGGGCCGGCCGAGGCTGAGCTTGGCGGCGGTGTTGACCCCGTCGGTGACGATCTGGCTGTCGGCGATCAGGAACCCGTACGCCACCGCGGAGTTGGTCTGCGGCGCGGAGAGGATCGGGGTGCTGGTCCGGGAGGTCAGCACCTTGATGACGGAGTTGTCGATCACCGTCGTACCGTGACCGCAGATGAAGTCGACGTCACCCTCGATGTAGGAGTCGGTGAAGTACTGCCGGCTCAGGGCGCCACCGTAGCTGAGCTGCTTGGTGTACAGG
The DNA here is from genome assembly GCF_045041225.1 of Streptomyces sp. NBC_00075. Taxonomy (NCBI): domain Bacteria; kingdom Bacillati; phylum Actinomycetota; class Actinomycetes; order Kitasatosporales; family Streptomycetaceae; genus Streptomyces; species Streptomyces sp. NBC_00075. The sequence goes on along the minus strand of NZ_CP108243.1, from coordinate 5,711,708 downwards.
GTGTCCTGGTTGGCGAGCAGCCGGACGTTGTCGTAGACCTGCCGGTCGCCCTGGGCGAGCAGCGCGACGGCCTGGCCCTTGTAGGCGGCCATGAGGTCGGGGTTGGCGGCCTCGTCGAAGTCGTTGGAGATCGTCAGGTTCTCGAAGCGCGTGTTGCTGCTCTGGTTGGCGAAGGTCGCGCTGCCGTCGGTGCCGTACGCGGAACCGGTGCTCGGGTTGGTGAGGCCCGCCGCGTTGTTGTGGACGATCGTCGTGTCGGACGCGTCGCCGCTCGTACCGACGATCTGCACGTACGGCTTGTTCTTCAGCGTGACCGTCTCCCGGTAGGTGCCGGGCCGGACCGCGATGACGAACGGGTCGGCCGCCGTACCGCCGGAGGCCGTGGCCGCGACGGCCGCCGAGACGGTGCTGTAGTTCCCGGTGCCGTCGGCCGCGACCACCACGTCGGTACCGACAGGCAGTTCGGAACCGCTGACCTCGCCGGAGACCCCGGAGACCTGCCCGGCGGCGTCCACGGCGACGACCGCGTAGTGGTACGTCGTCCCGAAGGCGGCCGAACTGTCGCTGTACGAGGTCGAGGTGACGCCCGTGGCGACGAGGTTGCCCTCGGTCGCGGTGACCCCGGCGGAGGTCGACCGGTAGACCCGGTACCCGGCCAGGTCGCCGTCGGCGGGCGCGGTCCAGGCCAGGTCGATCCGCCCGGCGGCGCCGGTCGCGGTGAGCCCGGTCGGGGCGCCCGGAGCCTCGTCCACGACCGGCACCGGAACGGTCGCGGTGGCCGAGACCGAGTCGCCGGAGAGGTTGCCGGAGGCGTCCATGGCGACGACCCAGTAGGTGTACGCGCTGCCCTGGACGGCCGTGGAGTCGGTGTACGAGGTGCCGCTGAGGGGAGCCTGACCGCTGATCACCCGGGTGTCGCCGTCGGGCGCCCGCCGGTACACCTGGTACCCAGCGACATCACTGTCCGTCGCTGCGGTCCACGCGAGGTCGATCCCGGTGGCGGTGGCCGCGGCCGTCAGACCGGTCGGCGCGTCCGGGACGACGAAGTCCTCGGCGGCCAGCGTGCCCGTCGGGTCCCAGTTGTCCGTGCCGCGCAGGAAACGCGCGGCCGTGTTCTTCCGGGCCTCGATGTCGCTCAGCTGCGGCCGGTTCGCGTTCGTCCCGCTGTTGTCGGCGCCGACGCCGGTGTTCCGGTACTCCGCATAACGCGCGTTCTTCCAACCATGACTGGCGTCCCAGTCCTTCCACGCCGAGGTGGGAGTCCTCGGGATGGAGGTGCCGCGGACGATCACCTGGGGCTGGTAGTCGCTGGAGTACTGCGGCCAGGGCCGCCCCAGGTAGTACGAGGTGATCCCGGCGTCGAGCGTGATGTCGCTGTCGGTGATCAGGAAGCCGTACGCCGAACCCGCCTTCGTACTGGCGGCGGTGATCGAGCCGCCGTTCTTGCCCCGGCTGCCGGTGTAGTGGATCTCGTCGTTCTGGAAGACGGCGGTACCGGCGCCGTAGAGCCAGTCGGTGTCGCCCTCCAGGTAGCTGTTGCGGATCAGCACCCGGCTGTCGGGCTCGCGGATGTAGACGGTGTCCTGGTTGCCCAGCAGCCGCACGTTGTCGTAGACCTGCCGGTCACCGGTGGTCCGCAGCGCGACGGCCTGGTTGTTGCTGCTGGTCGGGTCCTCGACGTACTCGTTGGCGATGGTGAGGTTCTTGACCGTCAGATCGGAGGCGTCGGCGTAGACGGTCGCCGACGACTCCATCGTGACGGCGGTGCTGCCGTCGCTCACACCGCGCGCCTGGGTGAGGACGGTGTCGGCCGCGTCGCCCGTCCCGCCCACGACGACGAGATGCGTCTTGCCTTCGGCGACAACCACGGACCCGGTGTACGTCCCCGGCTTGACCAGGATGGTCACATCCGCCGTAGCCCCGGCCGGAGCCGCGTTGAGCGCAGCCTGGATGGTGGAGTACCCACCCTTCCCCACAACGAGATCGGCGGCGAAGTACAGGGTCGTGGCCCCGGCCGAGCCGCTGCTCACGGACTCGTTGCCGGCGGCGTCGTACGCCGTGACCGCGTAGTAGTAGGTCACCCCGTCGACGTCGAAGTTCGTGTCGGTGAACGAGGTGGCGGTCTGCCCGGCGGCGACGAGGTTCGCGCCGGTGAGCGCCACGGCCGGGCTGGTGGACCGGTAGATCCGGTACCTGGGGCCGGCCTCGGTGGCCGGCGCGGTCCAGCTCAGCTTGATCTCCCGGTCCCCGCCGACGGCGGCGAGGCCGCCGGGCGCGTCCGGCGCGGTGGTGTCGGGCGGGGTGAGCGCACTGCCGGAGACGGTCGCGGCGGCCGACACGTTCCCGGCGGCGTCGAGCGCGTACACCTTGTAGTACGTGGCGGAGTCATAGGGCGCGGAGATGTCCATGTACCAGCCCTCGTCGGTCGACACGAGCTTCTGGTACGTCCCGTCGGCGGAGTCCGAGGACCACACCTCGTAGGCCACCGTGTCCGGGTAATCGCCGGAGGTCCAGGTCAGCTCGACGCTGCCGAGCATGCCGGTCGCGGTGAGGTCGGCGGGGGCGGCGGGCGCGGTGGTGTCGGGCCGGGTGCCGGAGACGTAGGCGCTGCGGGCGCCCTCGTTCCCGGCGGCGTCGAGCGCGGCGACGGCGTAGTAGTAGGTGGCCTTCTCGGCGGCGGAGGCGTCGTTGTAACTGGCCGCCGTGGTGTCGGCGAGTTTGGTGACGCCGGTGCCGGTGGCCGAGGTGGCGCGGTACACGCGGTACTTGACCGTGTCGGCGGTGGGCCTGCCCCAGGCGACGGTGTTGCCGGTGCCGCTCGCGGTCACGGTGACGTTCGTGGGCGCGGTGGGTGCGGTGACGTCCTTGGACGTCACATTGACAACGGACGAACCGCCCGACACGTTCCCCGACTTGTCGACGGCGACGAGACGGTAGTAGTAACGCGCCCCGGTGGCGGCGGGCTTGTCGTTGTACGAGGTGGCGGTGACGAGCTTGCTGCCACTGATGAGGTTGGCGGGAACGACCGGCACGTTCGAACTGGTGGACCGGTAGACCCGGTACCCGGCGAGATCGGCCTCGGGGCTCCTGGTCCAGGTCAGCTTGGCGGTCGGATAGGCGTACGAGGCTTTCACGCCCACCGGAGCGTTGGGCTTGACCTTGTCCTTGGCTGCGGGCGTCACCTTGACCGAGACGTTGGCGGAACCCCGGCCGGCGAAGTAGTCGACGCGCAGGGTGTGGCGCCCCTTGGCGAAGGTGTGCGCCACGGTCTTGGTCCGGGTCCGCGTGACGTCCTTCCAGGTGTCCAGGATCTTCTTGCCGTCGACGTATATCCGTACGCCGTCCTGGCTCGCGGCGGTCACGCTGAACGGCCCGCCGCCGCCGAAGTCCCGTACCTGGGTCCAGCGAACGGAGAAGTTGTCCTTGGCGATCCCGGAGACGGCGGGACGCCCGGCCCCCCAGTTCTCGCTGATGGCGGCATCACAGACGGTCTTCTTGGCCGCACCGGACAGCTTGGCGTTGGCGAAGAACTGCTCGGTCCACGTACCGGTGGCACAGGAGACGGCCGCCTGCGCGGTGACGGCCGGAATCACGACGAGTCCACCGATGGTGACCGCGGTGGCGAGAGAGACGGCGATGGCCTGAACTCGCTTGCGGGGCACGGCTGCGGCGCGGTCTGGCAACTGCGGCAACTGCATGGAGGGCTCTCGACCCTTTCGGGAACGTACGCGTGGGGGAGGAAGAAACGTTCGACCACCAAGAGGATCTTCACACCCACCCGCCCCAAAGTTCACATCTCAACCATCAGGCGTTATGGAAGTGATACACCCTCACTACCGGTACTTGAGGGGGCAGTTCGCCCGATATCCCGTCCTGGGCGGCTGAGGGACGGCGCCCCCGGGGCCTTGGCACATTCGGGTGGTCTGTACGCCCCGACCGCCTGCCATGCGGCGCGGTCGTCGAGGCGGACTCGTAACGTCGGCGGAAATTGGCGGTGGCCCGCCCCGGGCCCTGAGCCCTCATCGACATCGAGCCAAGCAGGGAGCACCAGATGACGTCGACCGCCACCCCGAGGTTCTCCGTCTTCACCCCCAGCCACCAGGCCCGCTTCCTCGACGAGTGCCTGGCGACCCTCCAGGCACAGACCTGCCCGGACTGGGAGTGGATCGTCCTGCTCAACAACGGCGCCCGGTGGAGACCGGAGCGCCCCGACGCGAGGGTCCGTGTGGAGATCGCGGACGACGTCGTCGGCGTCGGAGCGGCCAAGCGCAGGGCGTGCGAACTGGCGCGCGGCGAGATCCTCGTGGAACTCGACCACGACGACCTGCTGGCGAAGGCGTGCCTGGCGGAGCTCGGCAAGGCGTTCGACTCACACCCCGAGGTCGTCTTCGTCTACAGCAACACCGCGCAGATCACCGAGGACGGCAGACGGGACGACAGCCGGTTCAACGAGGCGCACGGCTGGCACTACGAGGACGTGCGCGTCGACGGCCGCAAGCTGCTTCAGGTCAGGTCCATGGCGCCGACTCCGCACAACGTCGCCTACATCTGGTACGCGCCCAACCACGTGCGGGCGTTCCGCAAGGAGGCCTACGTGCAGGCGGGAGGCTACGACGCCACCCGTACCGTCCTGGACGACCAGGATCTGATGTGCCGGCTGTTCCACGTCGGCGACTTCCACCACATCCCCCGCTGTCTGTACCTCCAGCGGATGCACCCCGCGAACACGCAACGCGCCCCGGAGATCAACGCGCACATCCAGCACGAGACGGTCGCCCTGTACGACAAGTACATCGAGGCCAACGCCCTCGCCTGGACGCACCGGAGGGGGCTGCTCGCCCTGGACCTCGGCGCCGCGCACCGGAAGCCGCCCGGTTACCTGGGCGTGGACCAGTACCCGGGTGATGGCGTCGACATCGTCGCGACCCTGCCCGGCAGACTGGACCTGCCCGACGACTCCGTCGGTCTGATGCGGGCCGTGGACTTCCTGGAGCACGTGCCCGCGAAGGTGCCTCTGATCAACGAGCTGTACCGGCTGCTGGTACCCGGCGGCATGCTCCTCAGCACGACGCCCAGCTCCGACGGCCGCGGCGCCTACCAGGACCCGACCCACGTCGCGTACTACAACGAGAACTCCTTCTGGTACTACACGGACAACCAGTACCGCACCTTCGTGCCCGAGATCGAGGCCCGGTTCCAGAGTTCACGGCTGGCGACCTATTTCCCGTCCGAGTGGCACTCCGAGAAGAACATCTCGTACGTGGTCGCCAACCTCATCGCAATGAAGGACGGCGCCGAACGGTGCGGCGGGCCGCTGCTGGTCTAGGTATTCCGTCACCGGCACCGGATTGGCCTTGCCTCCGATTGGGTGAGTTTATCGGCGGCAAATGAAATCCAGCGGTTGAATCGACGTTTTCTCACGCGGACGGTGCCCATGAGGCCGAAGCCTCATGGGCACTCGCCACGCATCACCGCTCACATGGGAGTTACGGCGTCAGGTCGGCGCAGACCGCGTAGACACTGAGCTGGTTGTTGCCGTTGATGCTGGCCTGCCACCCCGTGGGAGGCGTGGTGGGTGTGCCCCCCAGCGGCGAGCTGTCCCTGATGGCGCCGCCGCCGGTAGAGGACACTCCGCCGCCGGTGGCCACGTCTCCGAGACCGCAGGAAACATTCACCGACGTCGTTCCTCCCGAGGTTCCCGGGCTGCTGGCGGTGACGACGTACGAGCTGCCGAGCGTGCCCGCGGCACCCTGGTTGCCCTGGAAACCCTGCGGGCCCTGCTCACCTTGCTCGCCCTGCGGACCCTGCGGGCCCGGCCTACCCGGCCTACCCGGTCTGCCGGGCTTGCCCGGCTTGCCCTGCGGACCCCGCTCGCCCTTGGGGTGGGGGCGGTTGTTCCGGTCGTCGGCCGACGGGGCGCCGTCCGGGTACAGCGTCGCCTGACCCTGCGCGCCGGCCCTGCGGATCGCATCGGCGATGGCCGCCGAAGGCGCGCTGTTCGAACTCGGCTGAGCCGCGGCACCACCGGCGCCGGGCTTTTGCATCGCGTCGGCGGCGGCCGCCGTGCTCGGCACAATACTGAGCGCCACGGCGACCGCACCCACCGACACCATTCCCGCGGACTTCAGATGCGAAATTCGGCTCGTCCTACGGTTCACTGGAACCTTCCTATCGGTCAGGAGAGACAGGACAACGAGCACGCTTTCCGTGCACTTCTTTCCGCTGTCACGTCACCTCGGTCAGAGACGACGCCATTCTTCACACTCCATAAAGAATTACTAATAAGAAACTCGCACCACAACTTAGGTTCACCCGAGCAGCGTCACACCCGTGCGCCGCGTTCGTCCTGCCGATGACGACGACCGGCAGCACGAACGCCAGAGGGCCCCGTGGTGATCCACGGGGCCCTCTGGTCTGCTGTGCACTCGGCAGGATTCGAACCTGCAACCTTCTGATCCGTAGGATCGGGCAGGACACCAGGGGAAGGGACAACGGTCTCCGAGCTCCATCGCTCGGGTTGGCGATCATATGTGTCTGTGTGCCGTCGTTGCCGTCAGAGCTGCCGTCAACTCCGAGCAATGGGTCACCGCAGGACAGCTTCCAGGGGGATCTCGGTGAAGCTGACCCACCTGTCTTGGCGTGCACATTCACGCATTTCTTACGCGGCACCGCCACGGTTCGCCGCAAAGCTTCCGCTCGCGCATCGTTAATCAGCCACGCAGGATTGGCGATTGATATACGCCACATCGCACATTACTCGCCCCACCAACAGCACGTTCAAGGTGAGAGTAAATGTGCTGATCGAAAGGCACCCGCTCCTTTGGCACTCCTGTATATCCTCCCCAGGCACGAAGCTCATCATCGTTCGCATGGTGAACGCAATAGTTGAAGCGATCCCACAGTGGCGGATCGTTGAACAGGAACCAGAAGTACGGGAAGCTCTCACTGACACTCACTGTCAGCCTGCGGATCTCCTCCGTCCCTGCGCGACTGATGTATTTCTCAGGAGCACCCTCGATCAGCGTTGCAGCCTCATCCAACAAGCCAGCTACCGTATAGCAGACATAGAGCGATGCAAGCAATACTGCAACCTTCGAGTAAGGCTGCCTCATGCCGATTACGGTCCCACCGCTGTACACGTTGTTCTGATCATGCAAGTCACGAGCAGCGTTGTGCGTCGGGTGCAGGAACTTACCCAGAAATGTATAGTGAGCCTCAATTCTGGCAATTACGGCCGAATCAATGACGTCGTTCAACTCTAGACATTCAAGTAGGCCGTCATACGACAGATAAAACTTATAGTTCAGCGCAGCCTCATCGCGATGCCCCTTGAGAACTTTCTTTGTCTCAGGCTCATGCTCGTAATACTGAAAGTAATCCTCATCTTTAAGGCGCATCATCTCCGGTCGAAACTGTTGAAATTGAAAGTAATGGACAGGAATCATGAAGTCCGGATCGTCCTGGCTCTTGAGTCCTTCGAAGACGTACATGAGACGTCGACTGACACGAGGAGCCTTCCTCACCTCAAGACACTGCCCACCTCCCTTCGCCTGCAATTCCTCAACCTGATTCTGCACTTCCTTGAGGCGTTCTTTAAACTCCCGCTCATTCATGGAGGCCGAGAGATCCTGGATGCGGAAATATTTCCGACCACGACACATGAGAATGAACAGCAGGTAATGCTCAAGCAGCGAACGACTCAGCCCAATTGAATCAGCAACCTTCCCGTTCTCAATAAGGAGAAGGCAGCTGTCGGCGGTCTCCATGCGAAAGTTCAGAAAATCAAGAATGTCACCATAGGCACCATACTGAACTTCACCCACGGTGATCTTGCTCCCCCAAGCGCCGTACTCGTCAAGCATGGAGCGAGTAAACGTCCGCACGCGCGCGATTTCTCGGTCCAAAGCATTATCATTCCGCATAACGGACGCCTCTTATTCTTCCGACCCAAACAAGGTCTTGTCGATTTCTTGGAGCATTTCGATTACCTCTGCCGCAGACTCCTTAAATGCCGCTTTAGCTGCTTCGGGATTTTCATCGCACCACCTTCTGACGTCGCGCGTAAGACGCTTCTTCGCTTCACGTTTTTCGTCGTGCGACTTGGCCAAGACTTCGAAAACCTGTTCGAAGAAACGCGACGGATAGAAATGTTCGAAGTCTCCGTGCGTCCATGTGCGAAAGTGTCCGCCGGGCCATGTCTTGTAACTGCCTTGAAGGTTGCTAACTACTTCCTTCCCGGGATCATCTCCATCCACGATGACCCAAACACGACCCTTATACTGCGGCTCAAGATGAGCAAACAGAAACAGTCGCCGGAAGTCCTCAAAGGTCGGTACCACCTTCGTAACTCCACCTGCCGAAATTGTCCGCACCCGTGCAAGCCTTGGAACAAACCAGGGGACAAAGTATCGAATGACAAGCTCGGCGCTAGACTCCTCCAAGATGAGCCATCCGTCCCAGAGGTCGAAATCAGAAAGCTCATATCCCAAGCTACGCAGAACTTCAATGCGCGCCTCGGCCGTCCTCTCGATCTCTTGAATCTCTGAGGTGGGCGTCGTGTTCCGCTGATGGTTCATCGTCACCTCAAACACTTTGCAATCTACAGCCGCACCTAGGTAGCGCGTAACAATGTTCGAGTGCGTCGTTACAATGAACTGATTATTCTTGGATTTATCGACAATTACCCTGAGGAGAGTCTTCAAACTCTCGGGATGAATATCGTTTTCTGGCTCCTCGATCAAGAAAAGGTTTCCGTCCCCCATACATAGGTCGGCGATAAGACCTAGCATGCTGGATACGCCCTCACCCATTGACTCAATGGGAATATGGTCGAAGCGTCCAACCGGGATTCCTGCCTGCTGACCACCAGCCGAAGCATAGGAACTGATCCGGAATCCGAGCACATTATTGCAGAGAGCCTCGTACTCTTGCGCACCTTCGTAATCAGGGTTTGCCAATCTAGTTACCTTGGCAACAAGATTCCTCAGATCATTCTCAATCGCCAGGGTGCGCGTCAGGTCAACAATGCGCTCAAAATGCGCGACTTTACGCTTAGAGAAGTAGGTGTAAATAAAATTACTGGGCTCGCTCGAACGGATAGCGCGCACGCCAGAATTGCCGGTTTTCCGTCCGAGGCTACCATCACTCATAGCTACGGAACTTCCGAACGTGATCCTTCTATCCTCATTCAAAGAGAGACCATTGTGCATATCATCCGTACGCTGGAATGAAAAATTAAGTTTGGCATTTTCCGCATCAGGCGCTGATACTCCAAAATGCCGTTCAAGCGCGTCCCCCAAACAATCGCCAGAGAACTCAAATTTCACCGAAGCGGCATCTGTGCCAATTCTGACATGCTCAGGATTTGGATGCCCGTTCTCCTGCATCGTGTGGATAGATCGCAGGATGACGGATTTTCCACTGTTGTTACGTCCCACCAAAACATTAATACCGGCAAGTTCGAGCTCACCGGTATCTGCAAAGCTCTTAAAATTCTGGACCCGCAGCTTGGAAATTCTCATGCCCTGCACTTCCCCTCCGCCAACCACGGATCGCTCTTCAACTCAACGTCGGCATCATAGAATGTACCTGGATGCAGTTCGATTGAAAGCCATTAATCACATCACGCTGAAGATCTTTAGCCGAGCCGGTCACAGGACGCATTGACGGCTTTGGTGGGCCGCGCGATGTCGGAAGGCTGAGGCATACCGGTCGCTGTGAGCTAACCTCGATCTTTCTTGATGGGCCGTCGACGAAGTCGGCGGCCCATTTCGTTGTCGATGGCCGAGACCGGGCAGGCCGGGGGCCCGGGTGTCGTCTCGGGTGGACGCCGGTTTCCACTGTTCCGGGTGAGGGTGATGCTGCTCGTAGGGGTGGGAAAGCTGCTGGTCAGCCGGGGTTCGGCAAGAGTGCGAGCCGTTCGAGGGCGTCTGTGATCTCGCGGGTCCAGGGCCAGTGGCGGGCAAGGCGGAGGAGGCGGCGCCGGCCGGTGATGACGAGCTGGCCGGCCGCGGAGAACAGGCGGAACCGCAAGCGACGCGGTTCCCAAAGTCTCGCCTGGCCGGTCAGGGCGAGCATGGGCATCCAGGCCAGCAGATCGAGCGCCATCTGGACGGTCTCCAGCCAGACCTGATTCTGCGCGGTGTCGTGCAGGGGAAGGTTGCGGAGCCCGGTGGCCCGGGCGGCTCGGATCCGGTCCTCCGCGCGAGCCCGCAACCGGTGACGGAGCTCGAGTTCGGCGATCGGCCGGTCGGCGGTGTTGGTGGCGAAGCACGTGAGACGCATGCCGTCCGCATCCGTGATCCGCAACTGGGCTCCGGGGTGGGGACGTTCCTTGCGGACGAGCAACCGAATGCCCTGCGGCCAGCCGTCGAGCAGGTCTCCGGTGAGTTCGGCGACCCAGGCCCCGTCACGAACCTCGCCGTCCGGCTCGACCGCGGGCGTCCAGGCCGATGCGGGGATCTGAAGAACGTGCTGGTGGATGGCCTCGGTGATCACCATGCCGACCGAGTAGGACAGCCAACGCCCGCGCTGGGCGAGCCAGGCCACGAACTCATGGGTGCCGCCCGCAGAATCACAGCGGATCAGCGTCCGCCGTCCTTGCCGGTACTTTTTGGGCAGTTGAGCGAGGGCCAGGCGGGCGGCTGCGATGTGGTCGACGGCCGTGTTCGAGCCCGCGTTCCCGGGTCTCAGCAGGGCGGCGACGGGTTCACCGGTCCCTCCCGGACCGTGGTCGACGAACCCCATGAGCGGGTGATGACCGTAGGACTTCTTCCAGGTCGGGGCCGCGTCCTGCTTGTCCGAGTGCGCGACGACCAGGACCCCGTCCAGGTCCACGGTCACCTGTCCGCCGGTGTCCGGAGCCCGGTTGCCGGCCAACTCCCAGACGCGTCGGCGGACTTCGGAACGTGCGGCGCGGATGGCGGTCAGCGCCTTCTCGCCCGAGGCGGCAAGGGTGTCGATCAGCCGGGAGACCGTAGGGTCGGAGGCGACCGGCCCGAACACGGCAGGCTCGGACCGCAGCAGGGTGATATCGGCGAGGCAGTCCCCGCCCAGCGCGACCGCCAGTGCGAGGTCCACGAGTATCTTGCCGGGGTCGTGGACGGCCCGCGGCTTCCGCCACAAGGTCAGGGCTGCGGATAAGGCCTGGTCAAGACCGGTCTTGCGGACAGTTTCGATCAGCAGGACCGAACCGGCCTGCGAGACCACGGCCCGGCCGTCCTCCCGGATACGGACACGGGGGTAGGACCCGATAGGCTTCTTCACCTGGAAAGTGCCTTTGGTTTCAGCGGGAACAAGGACCTAGACAATCCTCATTCTTGCTGGTCAGAGGCACTTTCTGCTTGCCTGACCGCCTATCGGACAGCCCGCTTCATGAAAGCGCGAGGCTAACGGTAGAGGGGCGGGATTGACGTGTGCTGATCCAGTTCGCAACGCAGCCGCTGCTGGCGGCGGCTGCGTACAGGTGGCACCTGGCCGACCCATCGGAGGGTTTTCGTCACTCTGACATGAATCTTCATCGATCCTGCATGGCAGGCTGTGTTGGTCTGAGATCCTGGAGTCCGATCGAGAGGGGCCGAAGGCATGGAGTGGAAGACCCACGGCGAGCGACAGATCTACACGAACAAGTGGGTGAATCTGTGTCTGGTCGACGTCCAGCAGCCTGACGGGCGCAGGTGGGAGTACCACGTCGTTCGCCTCCGGCACCTGGCCGTGGCCGCCGTCGTCAACGACCGCCAAGAGGTGCTGATGATGTGGCGGCACCGCTTCATCACCGACTCGTGGGCCTGGGAGTTGCCCATGGGCCTGGTCGAGGAGGGCGAGTCCCCGGAGGAGGCGGCGGCCCGTGAAGTCCTGGAGGAGACGGGCTGGCGCCCCGGTCCCATCAAGCCCCTGATCTACGCTGAGCCGGCCAACGGGATCACCGACTCGCAGCACCACGTCTTCCGTGCGGACGGCGCGACTTACGACGGTCCGCCCACCGAGAAGAACGAGTCCGACCGCATCGAGTGGATCCCCCTCAGCGAGGTTCGCGGGATGATCGACCGCCGCGAGATCGTGAGCAGCGGATCCCTCGTCGGCCTCCTCTACGTGCTCATGGACGAAGCGATCCGCTGACCGGTGGGAGGAGTTCCCGTAGCCGTGCCTCGAAGGCCAGGGCTACGGGCTCCCGCCTGTGCGGGGCCAACTGCTCGTAGAACTCCCGGAGATGGCCCGACACCCGCTCGGAAGACACCGCCGAAGCGGGTTCCAGAGCTTGCGTGGCCGTGTGGCACGCCTGGGCAAGCTTCCCTTGGTCCAACTGCGTACGAGCCAGCCAGAACGCGTGAAACGCGCGGCCACGTTGGTTGGTGCTGTTCTCCCGCCGCAGAGCATCCGCGATCAAGGGCTCAGCGGTCGCGGCCTCCCCGAGTCGGCCGTGAGCGATGCCGGTGTCCACTATGAGCTTCAGCTCGTCGAAGTAGGTCACCCAAGACGGGTCAGGGTCATTCGCCTGGATCTGCTCGAAGTGGCGGTGCGCTTCCCCGATCGCCCGGTGAGTGGAGTCCCGGTCGCCGAGGGTGGCATGGGCGAAGGCCTCGCGCATGGACAGCATCGACATGACGCGCGGCGTGGTGCCGAGAGCTGGGCGGGCCTGGTCCTGAGCTGCGGTCACGAGTGCCAGAGAGTCCCCCGGCCTGTCCTGGTACGTGGCCTGCAAGCTCATACAGGCCAGGACGTTGGCCATGAACTGACGATCGTCGATCTCCTTGGCCAGTTGCAGGGCCTCGGTGAAGTACGCGCGGGCCTGGTTGTACTGGCGGGCGTCAAAGTAGGTCCAGCCGGTGAGCCGTGCCAACTCGGCCGCGATTCCGTACAAGCCGTTCTGGATGGACGGCGGTCGGCTCTCCTTCAACAGGCCCACGACATGCCGGAGCTGACCGACGATGGCCGGCCTCAGAGCCTCGCCGCCGTGCTGGTCGTCCCGTCGCCAGTAGTCCTCAATGGAGGATCGGAACGCTTCAAGTGTGGCTGTGCTGAGGCTCGTTCGTGTGGCCAGAGCCAGGATGCTGTCTACGTCCGGCCCCGGCAGAGACGCGGGGTTCTGCTGTTCTGGCTCCGACGCTTGCGGTGCCTCGCGCTCGGTGACCACGAGAGCCTGGGGCGTCTCCCAGCCACGACGGGCAAGCCCGAGCATGTGCCCTGGGATGCGCAAACCGTCCGCGATGCGTTCGACGACGTCCATGTGCAGCAACTGGCGCTGCCCGGCGATCACTTCACCGACTCGGCTCGGGGTCAGCTCGCATCGCCTGGCGATCATCGACGGGTAGATGCCTGCCCTGGTCTTGACCAGCCGGAAGACTCTGCCGAAGTCCCGTACCCGGCATGCGTTGATCATCTCGGGATCGGTGAGGAGCCTGGCAGGCAGTTCCTGCGGTCGGTCGGCGTCGGGCATCGGGCAAGCTCCCACACTGCGAGGGCTACGCAACGTCGCTGATTCTCTACTTGTCGCGATGTTACCCAAGTTGGGTAATCAGCCTGACCTTTTGGCGGGGGTACCCGGTTCGCGATGCTCGTGTGCATGGCGAGCAATCAGCAGACCAGACCAGGCATCGGTGAACTGGCCAAGGACAGCGTCAGGGACCGTATCGGCGTCGTCATGGGTGAGTGCGGGGGCCGTGTGCAGATGCGGCCGATCCGTGGCGGCCTGGAGTGGGATGCCATTCCGGACGACGTAGTGGCGCTCAGCGCGCGGGAAGAACTGAGCGCACGTCTGACCATCAAGAACGGCAACAGTCTGGGTGGGCTGTGATGCGCGCCATCGGCCGGTACGCGGGCCTCCTCTTCATCACCTGCATCAGCGGTTCGTGCGGCCTGGTGATCGGCGCGGCTCTCGGTATCAGCCAGTAGACCGGCCGCCCCGGGCGTGTGCCAGTTCCCCGGCTCCCCCACTCCCCGTTCGTGGCCGGCCTCCAAGCCTGCCCCTGATCGTCTGCTAGAGCCCAGCTCGGCGATCAGGGCGGCATTCACGTGTCACGCACCACCTCACACCGGGAGATTGCACATGACGGCAACGGCGAACGATCAGCGGACCGGTCGCGCGGTGGCTGGTGAGGAATTGTTCGAGAGCCTCGCCCGCTTCGTGGTCATCCACAACGAACAGTCGGCCGAGCGCGCGGAGCGGATCGCGGACCAGGCGATTGCGTTCCTGGTCACGGCGGCCACCGCCACCGTTCCCATGGTCCCGTCCGATGACGTGGACCTCGGCCTCCACGCGCTCATCCTGCACACGAAGGAGTACGCCGCGCTGTGCGAGCGATACGCGGGCCGCTTCCTGCACCACAACCCGAAGCCGGGTGGAGGCGCTCGTGACCCGGAGATGGTCGCCGCCTCGGCACGCGCCATGAAGGCGGCCGGGTTCATGGTCTTCGACGACCTGTGGACCGTGAACGGCGTGAATCTCGCGCAGTGCGATTCGGACTGCGGCCGACCGTACGGTCAGGCCTAGCACACGACAACAGCGACGCGGTCGGCCCGAACTCGTGGCCGGCCGCGCTCGCCTGGAAGGAGAAGAAACGTTGCCCGGCTCAACCCCTGAACTGCCGATCGTGGTGCTCGACGCACTCATGCCCACGACTCAGCGCATGGTCATCAACCGTCGGGGCTCCACGGTCTGGGAGGTGGAGAGCCACCGGGGCCACTACGCCGTGAAGCTCGGCCGTCCGATCGAGGCTACGGCCGACTGGCCCGCCCAGCCCTGGACTGCGCTCGCGCCCGCGCGCGAGGGTGCCGTTCTGCTTCGCCTCGGCGTCGAGGGGATCGCGTACGGCGAATGGGAGCACGGCACATGGAACTTCCAGCCGTGGCACGAGGGGCCGGACCTGTACCGGCTGTGGGAGCGCTGCCGCAGGAAAGACTCATCCATCACACCGGACACCGGCGAGGCGCTGGAATGCGTCCAGGCACTGGCCGAACTCCACGCCAAAGGCTGGGCACATGGTGATGTGCAGCCCGCCCACTTCATCATCGGGCCGGAACGAACACACCTCATCGACCTCGCCCTTGCCCACGGCGGTCATGTGCCCGAGGGGCACGACTTCCCGTTCCGCGGCTGCCTCGTCCACTACGAAGCACCGGAGATCGCGCGCAGCGTCCTCGACACCGGGGAAGCCGAGCCGACACAGGCAGCCGACGTCTACGCGCTCGGGGCCTCGCTGCTCATCTCCGCCACGGGTTGGCGGGCGGTCGAGTACCCGGACGACGCTCCGCGACCTGTGCAGCGAGAGGCAGTGGCCAACGGTCGACGTCGGCCCGTGAAAGTGCCCGGTGAGCTGGGCGAATTGGTCGACGCGATGCTCAGTCATGCACCGGGGGATCGGCCCGCCCTCTCCGAGGTGATCAAAGCCCTGACCTGATCCCGAAAGCCCGGCCCGTCTCGCGTCAGGAGTGCGCGGACGCCGACAACAAAAGACCGGACCACCCCTCAGCCTGGACAGCATTCCGGGTGGTCCGGTCGTGGAAGCCCTGATCAGGACCCCGGTGCCGATGGTACCGGGGTGGTCGGCGTGCTCGGATTCGGGTGCGGCGACAACCCCCGTCAGCTGTTGTTGAGTTGGAGAGGACGGCGGTTGAAGACGGTCATTGGAAGCACAGTTCTGACCTGTACCACCGAAAGTCAGCCACAGCGGCGAGTGCGCCGAACGGGCACCCGTCACGTATGTCTCCAGCAACCCCGTACCGGCATCAGCCACGTTTCCCAGTTCCGAAACGACGGCCACCCGGACGGCGGGGTCGTTCGGAACCGGGCTCGGCCTGCTCCTTTTCGTCGTCCTGGTGCTCGGGCTGGGCAAGTTGCTTCCTGGCCTGGCTGTCTGCCTTGGCGGTGCTGCGCGCTGAGTGGCCGGGGGCCGCCGCAGCGGTGGCGGAGACAGGGAGCGGCGGCGGCCCGTGGCCGCCAGCGCGCGCGGCACGCCGTAGGCGGGCCGCCTTGATCCAGTAAAGAAACTCTGAACAGCACGCTGGGCAGCGGTCCATCAACCTGGGAGAGGCGCGGATGCCGTGGGCATGCCCCGACGGTTCGAGCAAGTGCGGCACGGAACGACGGCACGGCAGCAAGCGGAGAGCGATGACCGAGCACATACCGGACAACGAAATGGGGTCGACCAGCATTCAGGTCGGGGACACGGATCAAGTAGTCGCGTTGATCGAGGAGATGCGGGCCATGGTCGTTCGCCTCAGCAGGGAAACCAGGGAGTTGCGGGAGGAAGTGGCCCAGCTCAGGACTACGGCTTCGGTTGCTGAGCTGCCTTCAACTCCTCGACCTCACGGCGCAGTTCCTGATGATCAGCGCTGAGGGCACGGATTTCGTCGCGTAGCGCTGTGAGCATTTCGGTGAGGGTGGTCCCGGCGGCTTCAGTGTCGTCGGGCCTTCCCGCTCCTGGCTCTGCCTGGCCTGGCTTCTCGCCCTTCTTCGACAAGTACCAAGCTGGCGCGGTGTAGTTCGCAGAGAACTCACCCCCACCGTCATGGTCTGCGACGAAGCTTCCTCGACCATGGATCGTGTAGATCAGGCCCTCGTCCCGCAGCACGTTGAGCGCAGACCTCATGGTCATGTTGGCCACACCGAAGCGTTCCTGTAGCTCGCGGATGGCCGGCATCTGCTCGCCCGGCTTGATCCGTCCCTGCAAGATGTCGCGCCGAAGCTCGTCGGCAGCGTGCTGATACGGCGGCCGGCGGTCCTGCTGGCTGTCTGGCGCGGGGCTCATGGCCCAAGAGTAGCGATTCTTAGCACCCCTAGCACACCCCACTGACATAGGTGGCCTATGTCAGTTGGTAGCTAGCTCACCCGATTCACTTGACTCTGCTAGGTCTGCTATGTTCAATGGAGAGCACGCCCCACCGCCCCGGTGGAGCGCAACCGAGAGGAATCAACTTCCATGGCACGCATCCGTGTTGGCCTGCTCCCCACCTCTTCGTTCATGGTCGGCACCCTGCCGGTGCCGAAGTACGCGGACCAGGAGAAGACGCAGTTCGCCACCGACCGTGAGACCGGCGCGAAGCTCTACACGATCACCCTCTTCTTCATGGAGGAGGACCGTGCCGAGGCTCTGAAGATCACCGTTCCGGAAACCGGTCTGCCCAACGGGCTCCGGCCGGGTGTCCCGGTCATGCCGGTGGAGCTGTTCGCCACTCCGTGGGCGCGCATCTTCAACGGCTCGCTCTCGGACGGCATCGCCTACCGCGCGGGCCGACTGGACCTGGTGGCCCCGGCCGCTGAGGCGGCGTGAGCGGCACCGCCTTCCGGTCCGGCGCTGAGCGCAGCTACCCGCTGCCTCACGCCGTGCCGGGTGCCCAGTTCACCGAATCACTCGTGACCTCGGTGGCGGCCCTGCTCGTCGCCTACGGCTTCCCCCGCCTCGACGCATCGGCGGATCGGGCGGCCCTCGAATCGGCCCTCACGGCCTTCCTCTACAACCCGCTGGAGAGTCACAGATGAAGGATCCGAACGCCCCGACGCAAGGGATCTTCGGTCAAGTCCCGCTCGTCGTCGCCCTGGCGCTCGCCATGCTCGCCGGATGGGCGGCCTGGTGGATAGTCCGCTACGTTCGCGCCGATGCCATGACCCGGCAGTCCATACGGCAGGCCATACGCGTGCGGTGGGGCTGGAAGCGGCTCGCACCGATGCTCAAGTTGTCGGCCACGGACAAGACCCCGACCGCGCTGGCGTCACTGGCGAACACGAACGGCAAGCCCATCAAGCCGCGCGTCCTCATCCCCGCCCTGAAGGTGAAGCACGACGCGTACGGCGTGATCGCGCGGGCACAGTGCCTGCCCGGCGTCGGTCTCCAGCAATTCCAGAAGGCCGGCCCACACCTCGCAGACGCCTGGCGCTGCACACGGGTCGCGGTCACCCAGGACAAGCCCGGGCAGGTCCTCATCAGGGGTGTGCGACTGGACCCACTGAAGTTCCCCACCGAGCACCACCCCACGGGTGAGCCTCCGGAGGAGACAGCCCAGTGGGATCTGGGCCTCGACGAGTACGCGCAACCCGTGTCCGTGAACCTCACCCAGGTACCCGGCGTGACCGTGGCCGGCCTCCCCGGCTTCGGCAAGACCAGCCTGATCAACCGGCTGCTCGCCGACTGGGCGCCCTCGCCCGCAGTCCAGTTCGCCTGCGCGGACGGCAAGGTGTCGGCTGCGTACGAAGGTGACTACGCGGACTGGGTGCAGCGCATGTTCGCCTTCGTGGGCGATGACCTGGAAGAGGCCAACAAGCTGTTCCGGCAACTCGTGGAACTGCGCCGCGCCCGGTCGGCATCGGTGCGCCAGGTACTCGGGGTGAAGTCCATGTGGGACATCGGTCCTTCCGAGAGCTGGCCCCTGGTCGTGCTGATCATCGACGAAGCGCACACCTACTTCCGCGACCACAAGGGAAGCGACCAACAGACAAAGAAGCTGGCCGCGCTCGCCGCCGAGAACGCCCGGCTCGTGGAAGACCTGGTGAAGAAGGGTCGGTCCGTGGGACTGCTCGTCATCCTCACCACTCAGAAGTCCACGGGCGACGCGATACCCACCTTCATCCGCGACGTGTGCCCCGTGGGCCTGAGCTTCGCCCAGAAGACCGCTGAAGCCGCCGTGGCCGCTCTCGGTGACGAGATCCGCGAATGGCCGGACGCCAACCCCATCAACCTCCAGGACCCCACCTACGTCGGCGTCGCGTCGATGAACCACCAGTCGCAACCCGGCTTCACCCGCATTCGTACGCCCTACGTACCCGACGCGGAAGCGGCTCGCATCGCCGAAGAGACGGCGAACCTCACCATCGACCCATCGACCCTGCTGGCAGCTTTTATCGGCCCTCGCACGACGGACGTGGATCTGACGAAGCTCGACGCCTGAGCAGGTCGCCCCACCGCCTCGCACGTTCCCGACACCTCAGGAGAGGGGGTGAAAACTCATGACAGAAGACCGGATCACCCAGCGCACGATCACCGCCGTCATGATCGTCATTGCCGCGCTGGCGTTCGTCTTCTCCTTCGGCAACGTCTGGTCCCTCGCACTCCGCCTCGGCGTCCCCGGCCCGATCGCACCGCTGATCGCTCCGATGGTGGACCTCTCCGTGGTCGGCCTTCTGGTCGCCCTGCGCTATCTCTCCCTGCGCGGGCTGCCCGCCGAACAGATGACGGCCGCCAACCGACTCATGCACTTCTCCGGACTGCTGACCCTGGCCCTCAACGTCGCAGAACCGATCGTCGCCGGACACTACGGCCGCGCCGCCGTCGACGCGGTGGCCCCGCTGCTCCTCCTCGGCTGGGGTGCTGTTGGCCCTCAGCTCCTGCGCGCCTTCCACACCGTTGCGCACCCCGCCATACCGGCTGCCCTGCCGGACGAGATCGAGTCGGAGCCTGCGACAACTTCTGAAGTGCCCCGCCCTGCGGTGCCTCTCACCGTTCCGGCCCCGGCCCCGATCGCTCCTCACGTGGCCCCGGCTCCTGCCTCGCCTGCGGTCAAGGTGCCTGAGCCGCTGCTGACCGAAGCACGCTCCATCGCCACGTCCCACCACACCGAGCACGGCGAACCGATCACGGCGGCCCAGCTCAAGACGCGACTCGGGATCGGCCTGCCCATGGCCACCGCGCTTCACGCCGCTCTGTAGCACCACCCCCTTCCGCCGGCTGCTCCGCCACTTCCCACCACCGCCCGCCCCTGGGCCCGCCTTGCCATGCCTGCGGGCAGCAGCCCGAGCGCACTGAATCGCTGCTGCCCGCAGGGCTCACCCTCGTGCCAGAAGGGACACCCCGCCACCCATGCGCCGCCCCCTCGACCTGCGCCACGTCATCAGCCCCGGTCTGCGGGACCTGGTCGAACTGGCCAACACCGACAACTTCGACCGAGTCACCGAACAGGTCCGCGACCTGCGGGGCTGCACCAGCCCGGTCAACCTGCACGGCTGGACGATCACCACCGACCAGACCACCAAGCAAGTGGTCCGCTCCTACCACTCCGAAGACGAGCCCTCCGGCCGCCTCCTCACCACCTGCGGCAACCGCCGAGCCTCCCGCTGCCCCGCCTGCTCCCGCCTCTACGCCGCCGACACCTACCACCTGATCAAAGCCGGATTGTCCGGCGGCAAGAACGTCGCCGAAACCGTCCGCGACCACCCCCGCGCCTTCGTCACCCTCACCGCCCCGTCCTTTGGCCCCGTCCACAACCGCCCCACGACCAGCGCGGGCAAGCCACGCCCCTGCTCCTGCGGCGAAAGCCACACCCAGGACGCTCCCGAACTCGGCACCCCACTACGCCCGGCACGCTACGACTACAGCGGCGCCGTGCTGTGGAACGCCCACGCTGGGGCCCTGTGGGCGCGCTTCACCACCTACCTGCGCCGCGCCCTCGCCGAGCACCTCGGCATGACACAGAAGGCACTCAACGCAGCCCTCCGCGTCTCCTTCGCCAAAGTCGCCGAGTACCAACAGCGGGGCCTGGTCCACTTCCACGCGGTCGTCCGATTCGACGGTCCCGACGGCCACACCACCGCGCCCCCGGCCTGGGCCACCTTCGACGCCCTCCACGTGGCCGTCGGCCTGGCGGTCGAACGTGCCCGGCTCATCGTCGAATCGGACGCGGTCGGCGAACGGGTCATCCGGTGGGGCGACCGCTTCAAGGTGGATCAGATCTCGGCCCTGGGGGACGGCGAACTCACGGACGCCAAGGTCGCCGGTTACGTCGCCAAGTACGCCACCAAGAACGCCGAGGGCGCGGGCGCGGTGGACCGCACTCTCGTATGCCGTCCCTGCGCCGGACGCGGCTACGTACGCGGCCCCGACGGCTTCCGCGACCTGTGCGAGGACTGCGACGGCACCGGCCAAGCCGAACCCCTCACCAACCTCGCCGTCCAGCAGCACGCCCGGCAGATGATCCGCACCGCCTGGGCACTCGGCCACCTCCCCGAGTTCGCCCACCTCAAGCTCTGGAAGTGGGCCCACATGCTCGGCTTCCGCGGCCACTTCTCCAGCAAGTCCCGCGCCTACTCGACCACCCTCGGCGCACTCCGCGACGTACGCCGTGCCTGGCGCACGGCTCAGGCCGAAGCTGCCCGTGTCCGGGCCGGCCTTCCGGTCGACGACGAGAACACCACCCTCGTCACCGCCTCCTCGTGGACCTACCTCAGCAGCGGCTACCGCCCCGGCGAAGAACTCCTCGCCGCCCAGGTCCGCCATGACAGAGCCCACACCGAACGCCTCAAGCAAGAAGGACTGCTGCCTGCATGACGACGGCCGTGCTCACCGTGGACCAGGTCGCCGAGCGTCTCGGCATCAGCCGCTTGAAGGTCCACGACCTGATCCGCTCCCGCGAACTCGCCTCCTTCAAGATCGGCCGCTGCCGACGCATCAGCGAAGCCGCCGTGGACGCCTACGTATCCCTCCGCACCGAACAGGAAGCCGCCTGATGGCCAAGCCGAAGAAGAACGCCAACAACGAGGGCACCATCTACCAGCGCAAGGACGGCCGTTGGGAGGGCAGCGCGTACGTCCTCACGACGGATGGCACGTACAAGCGGCGCAGCGTCTACGGCAAGACCTGGGACGAAGCACACGAGAAGCTGACCAAGCTCAAGGCTGACTCCCTGAGCGGTCTCCCGATAGCCACCAGCAAGATGACGCTGAGCGAGTACCTGGCGTACTGGCTGGCGAACGTCGCCAAGGGCAAGGTCCGCCGGACGACCTACGTCAACTACGAGTCCCTCGTCCGGAACTACGTCACCTCGGAGTTCGGCAAGAAGAAACTGACGCGGCTGACCGCCCGAGACATCCGCGCCTTTCTCACCAAGACGGCGGCCACCTGCCAGTGCTGCGCCCAGGGCAAGGACAAGAACCGCCCGGAGCACAAGCGGCGCTGCTGCGCCCTCGGCAAGTGCTGCAAGAAACTCCCGTCAGATCGGACCGTCCGCTTCCTGCTCGTGATCCTGCGCGCCGCCATTCAGCACGCCGTACGTGAGGACGAACTGCCGCGCAACGTGGCCCGGAACGTGGAGCTGAGCATGGGGACGAAGCGCGAGATCGAACCGCTCACGGCCAAGGAGGGGCGGCAGCTCCTGATGGCGGCCCGTGACAACCGGCTGTGGGCCGCGTACGAGCTGGCGGTCCGCATCGGCCTGCGGCGCGGTGAGCTGCTGGGCCTGCGCTGGTCGGACCTGGATCTCTACGAAGGAGTGCTAACCGTCCGACAGGCGCTCCAACGGGTCGGCGGCGAACTGCTGATCGTCGCACCGAAGACCCAGCGCTCGGCCCGCCGCGTGGCCCTGCCTGCCGAGTGTGTGACTGCACTTCGTGCTCAGCGTGCCCAGCAGATCGCCGACAAGAAGGCAGCGGGGGACAACTGGAAGGAGACTGGACACGGTCTCGTATTCACCACGAAGAACGGGACACCGATCGAGCCGCGCAACATGAACCGCTCCTTCGAAGCGCTGAGCGTCCGCGCCGGCGTCCGCAAGGTCCGCCTGCACGACCTGCGCCACACCTGCGCGTCACTCCTCCACGAACAGGGCGCGGACGCCCGCATGATCATGGAAGTGCTCGGCCACAGCTCGATCCGCGTGACCATGGACATCTACACCTTCGTACGGCTCGACTCACAACGATCGGCCTTCGATCGCGTCGGGGACGTCCTGAGGTAACCGAAGTTCTCACTCCGCCTGTGGGGCCCGCGCCGAAGCAGAATTGGTGCGGGCCCTTGAGACCTACCGGCAGCCGCCGGGGGGACACGGGTTGTAACAGCCACCCGGCGGGCACCCGCCCTGGTCCCCCGGGTAATAGTCATCCTCGCCGCTATCGCTCCCTCCGCTGCTGCTGTTGTCGTCTTCAGACAAGCCAGCATCTGGGGCAACATCGGGCGCAACATAGAGCGGATCGTTCGTGGGTTCCTTGTAAAGCCCCTTCGATGACGGGCACCCGTCGCCGTTCTCTACGGCATGAAGGGTGACGTGTGGCTTGTCTTCCAGGGACGCCCCAGCCTTGACGCTCTGGAAGCACACCTTCCAATTCGCGTAGCTACCGGATTCGTTGTCCGCGTCGTAAGCGGCCTCATCCGCGTAAGCAGCCTCGATCTCAACCCGGCCAGCGTCGCCCTCAAGCCTCTCCACTGCCTCGGCGTACGTGACGCCAATCACCTTCGGCATCTTGGGCCAAGGAACGCGCTGACCATCCTTCTTCGGGCAGGGCGCCCCGTGCGGCACTGCGGCGAAGTCGACCTTGGTCAAGGTCGCCTTCTCGAAGCACACCGTCCAGTCGGCGCCCGGAGTCTCGTCCTGGTCACTGGCATCGTGCACGACAACGCTCAGCCCGGTCTGCTTCATTCGCTCTAGGGCTCCGTCGACGCTCTTCCCGATCTGGCTTCCAGCCGGGCTCGGAGTGGCCGTGACCGTGGCCGTGACCGTCACCTTCGGCGCCGTTGTCGGCGTGCCGTCATCGCAGTCATCACATGATCCCAGCAGCAGAAGAAGGAGCAGCACCGCAGCCAAGACGGCCACAGCACTGAAACATACCTTTTCACGCTTATTCATAGCCAAAACAGTGATACCCCCTGGTTGCGCACACACGTTCATCGGGAGACCCGCCCAGGGCGCAGGACCGCTGTCCATCGGGCGGTGTTCCCGCCCAGACGACTGCGCGAGCCCGTCGTCTTCAGAGCGGTCAGTGGATGATGATCCACGCGTATCGGGTTGTATCGGAACAGGGGAGTTGATGGCAACAGATGGGACGAATGACGTCCGTCTGAGCGCATGCCCCACCGCTACCTGATACGCCCACCGACGCGGTTGCCGTCAATCACTGCCGTCAAGACAAAAACCAGAGGCCCCGTGGATTCCTCCACGGGGCCTCTGGTCTGCTGTGCACTCGGCAGGATTCGAACCTGCAACCTTCTGATCCGTAGTCAGATGCTCTATCCGTTAAGCTACGAGTGCTTGTGTGTTCTGTTGTGTTTGCTCTTCCTTGCGGGCTTTTCGGCCCGGTCGGCGTTGCGGGAACAACATTACATGACTGGCGGCGTGAGGTGAAATCCGTTAGCCGCACCCTGCCTGACCTGCGAAAACGGCCCGGAACGGGCCCGGGAACCGCCGAAGCCCCGGTCAGTCGTGACCAGGGCTTCGGGATCAGGTGCGGAGGCGGAGGGATTTGAACCCTCGATGGGATGTAAGTCCCAAACCGCATTAGCAGTGCGGCGCCATAGACCGGACTAGGCGACGCCTCCAGCACAACCTCCCGCGCGAGCGCGAGTGGTGCGTGCAGATGATGACACAGACGAGCGCGGTGTCACCAATCGCCTCCCACGGTACTAGGCAGGCGGGGCGCAGGGCAAAGCCGTTGTGCGTGCCCCACCCGCTGCCCGGCGGCGCACCGACACGACCCGCGCAACATCCTCCCGCGTCACGCGTTAGTCAGGTCATGTTCAAGGTCATCCCGCTCCACCGCGTCCTCTTCGCCACCACCGCCGGCGTCTCCCTCGCCGCCGCCTCCTTCTCCGCCTCGCCCACCGCCGCACACGCCGACGCCGCACCCCAGACCCGCCCGCTCCCCCCCTTCGCACCCCACATCCCCACAGCGGCGCGCGCCGCCGACCACCTCACCGTCACCGTCCGCGCCACCGGCGGACGCGCTGACGGGCGGTTCGAGTTGGAGTGTCATCCCGGGGGCGGGAGTCACCCCGACGTCGAGGGGGCCTGCGGGTCGCTCGACCGGGGCGCGAGGTGGGGAAAGGATCCGTTCGCCCCCGTACCCCCCGACAGCATCTGCACGATGATGTACGGCGGGCCGGCGACCGCCCATGTGACCGGGACCTGGGCCGGGCGTCCCGTCGACGCCACGTTCGACCGCAGCAACGGATGCCAGACCGCCCGCTGGGACCGGCTCGTACCGCTGCTCCCCGATCTTCGATAGGGCATTCGACAACCCGCCCGGGGCTCGGCGGAGCCCACCGCGCGCCCTCACACCGCAGTCACAGGCACTCCGTACCGCATAAGTGGTGTGAAGTGCACCGTCACCGGGTCTCTGTCACTTCGTCGTGCGACCTCCCTCTCATCCGGCGTCGCGAGCGCAACCACTGCCCTTAGACTCCCTCGCGTGACACGTTGCGGGCCGGTTGGCAAGATGGCGCCCGCGGTCGGCAAGGTGCGGTAACAGGGAGGAAGCGTCTCGTGAGCAGCAGGCCATCCCGAGGCGCTGCTCGCCTCGCAGCCATACTCGACGCGCTGCCCGATGCGTTGGTGCTGGTCAACGCCAATGGGACCGTCGTCAACGCCAATACGATCGCCCTCGCGGCCTTCGAGGCACCGGGCACCGCCCTCGTCGGGCGCGGGCTGCTCGATCTGCTGCCGCAGTTCGACTCACGGCTGATCCCCGGCACCATGCGACGCCCCGATTCCATGGACCCGCACGGCCAGACCAAGCCGACCCGGATGATCGCCCGGCGGACGGACGGGAGCGAGTTCCCCGTCGAGGTCACCAGTGCGAATCTCGAGAACGGCCAGCAGGCGTACGACAGCTACGGCTACGCCAATGACGAGCTGCTCATGCTCGTCGTACGCGATCTGTCCGGCACCGTCGACACCGAGGCCGAACTCGCGCGTTCGCAACGTCAGACCGAGATGATCCTGCGCGCGGCGGCGGAGGGCGTTGTCGGGACCGACACCGAGGGGCGGGTCGTCCTCGTCAATCCGGCCGCCGCTCAGATACTCGGTTACCGGGCCAGCGACCTCGGCGGGCGCGAGCTGCACACCCTGATCCTGCACTCGCGCGCCGACGGCGAGCCCTTCCCGTACGGCGAGTCTCCCCTCGCCGACACCCTGCGGTCCGGACGCAAGCACCGGGTGCGCGGGCAGGTGCTGTGGTCCAAGAGCGGGGACAAGGTCGCCGTCGACCTGACGACCGCGCCCGTCCGGGACGGCGACCAGCTCGTCGGCGCCGTGATGACCTTCACCGACCGGCGTCCGTACGACTCCCTCGCCGAGGAGAAGGACGCCGCCGACAAGCTGCACGCGGAGGAACTGGAGCGGGCCGCCGAGGAGCACGCCTCCGAACTCACCGCCCTGCGCCAGCAGCACGTCACCGAGATCGAGCAGCTGCGCGAGGAGCACGAGGAGGAACTCGCCGCAGGCGAGGACCGGTACGCGGCGCTCGCGGAGCGCGAGAAAGACCGGTACGAGGCGCTGGCCGGACGCCAGGAGCAGCTGCTCGTGCTGCTCGGGCGTTCGCTGCGCGGGCCCCTCGACGAACTGCGCCGCGAACTGGCCGCCCTCGCCGCCGACGACGCCGGTCAGCTGTGGCCCGAGGCCAACCAGGTGCTGCACCATCTGTCGGCCGGTTACTCGCGCATCACGACATTGGTCGACAACGTCCTCTCCTACCAGCGCCTCGACACGGGCACCGACTCCGTCACCCGTACGAAGGTGATGCTCGACGCGGTCGTCGCCGCCGGTGTCGACGGTGCCGTCGAACTGATCGGGCCGGGACGCGTCCAGTTCGCCGTGCACGCGCCGCCCATCGAGGCCGAGGTCGACCCGCAGCGCCTCGCCACGGCCCTCGCGCATCTCGTCGCGGACGTCGCCGGCGTCGACGCGACCGGCAACTCGCCCGCCTCGGCGGGCGGGTACATGGACAACACCGTTGTTGTCGCTGCCGCGCAGCGCGGTGAGGTCGTACGGATCGAGGTGCGCGGGCCGTACACCGGGGGAGACCCGGTGCACGAGCCGATCGTGCGCGGGATCGTGCGCGCCCACGGCGGGGTGCTCCAGACGCACGAGGTGCCGGGTATGAGCGGCAGTGCGTACGTCCTTGAGGTGCCTCTCGGGGGTGGGGCGGGCGCGGTGGTGGCCGAGGCCGCGGATCCGGGCGTCGGCGCCGAACTCGCCGTGCCCGGGCAGGCCGAGGGCGACAGCAGCAACGGGAACAACAACAGTGGTGTCAGCGGGCGGCGGCGGGCCCGGCGGTCCTCCGTGGACGCCTTCCTTGAGGGTGACGGTCCGGAGAGCGCGCCCGAAGGGGAGGCCGACGCCGAGTCCGGTGACTCAGGGGTCTCCGGGGTCTCCGGGGTCTCCGGGGTCTCCGCCGTCTCCGGGAACGAGGCGGTCGCGCCCACCGGGCGGCGCCGGAGGCGTGCGGCCGAGGAGGCCGCCGCCGCGTCCTCGGGTCCCGCTGCCCAGGCCCAGCCCTCGGGCGACGGGGACGGCGGGACCGGGCGTCGGCGTGGCCGGCCCAGCCCTGTCGAGGGCGCGGGCGTGAGTGAGCAGGACAGTGTCTCCGAGGGCGCCGTCGTCATGGCGGGCGAGCACGGCGCGGGCACCGCTGCCGTGGGCACCGGCCTGGGCGGGACGGTGCCGCCGCAGGGCGTACCGGGCGCTCCGGCTCGGCGGGCCGGGGGCGAGCAGCACGCGTTGCCGCCCGCCCTGCCCGCCGCTCCCGCGCAGGGCACCGACGAGAGCGCGGGCGGGCAGCCCACCGGGCGTCGGCGCCGGGCCCTGGCGGCGGCCGCTGAGCGCGGTGCCGCCCAGGAGGCGGGCCCCCGTCCGGTGTTCGCCCTGCCCCCGGCCGAGGCCGACCGGACGGACCAGGCCGCACCCGAGGCGCCCGCCGGGCCGGTCGGCGACCGCTTCGACGACGGTGGCCGTCATGACGGGCTCACCCACGACCCCGACGACGACCACACCCCGCCCCAGCCGCACCCGACGTCCACCCCGACCGGCCGCCGCCGGGCCCGCCCGACCCCGGACCAGCCGGGGACCGTACCGCCGGGCGGGATTCCCGGGCAGGGGACGCCCGTACCGGCTCCCGTACCGGCAACGGCCGCCCAGGCCGCCGCCGTCGGCCCGGAGCAGGGCGGCGTACCGGGCCAGGGGCAGTCCATGCCCGGCCAGCCGCCCTTCCCTGGACAGCAGATGCCCGGGCAGCCCGTGCCGGGGCAGGCCGTCCCCGCCGCAGAGGTCGCGCAGGCCGTGTCAGGACAGGCGGTGCCCGCACAGGGGCTTCCCGCGCAAGGACTCCCCGCGCAGGCGCTCCCCGGCCAGCCTGCCCTCGGCCAGCAGCCGGTCGCACAAGCCGCCCCGAGCCAGCCCCTCCCCAACCAACCCCTTCCCGGTCAGCCCGTCCCCGCGCAGGGCGTCCAGGGCCAGCAGGTTCCCCAACAGGCCCCGCAGCAGGCCGCCCAGGCCGTTGCCCAGCAGGTCCCGGCGCAGGGTACGGCGCCCCAGCCCGCCCTCGCCCAGGGGCAGGCCCCCGGTCAGGCGATCCCGGCCCAGGCCGTCGCCCCCGCCGGCCAGCCGCAGCCCCAGCCCTGGCCCGCGGCCGACGACGAAACCCCGGACGCCGGCACCGCCGTACCGCCGAACACGGCCGCCGCTCCTGCTCCCGCGCCTCAGGCGGCAGCCGCCCCGCTTCCTCCGGAGCGTGCCGTGCAGCCCCGGCCGCCCGGGCAGGCGCTGCCCGCCGAGGCCGCCGCCGCGCCGGTCGACCCGAACTCGACGCAGGGGCGGGCGTTCAGTGTGCGGACGCTCGGGCAGGGGGTCGCGTTCAGCCGGGCGGCGGCGCAGCTGCAAACGCCCGGCCAGCCGCAGCCCGCCACGCCCCCGCACGGCACCAACGGCTCGAACGGCTCCGGTCGCCGCCGCAAGCTCGGTACCCGCCCCGAGCCCGCCGCCGGCCAGCCGGAGACGACGGCCCGGCAGCACCCGCAGAGCAACCAGTCCACCCCGGCCACACCTCCGGCCGCACAGGCCGCCCCCGCCGCACCGGCTCCGGCCCAGCCCTCCCTGGCCGGCCAGGCGTCCCTCGCCGGGCAAGTACCGGCCGCCCAGGTGCCGTCGCCCACCCAGCCCTCGCTCGCCGGGCAGACGCAGCTCGCCCCGGGCAATCCACGGCTGCCCGGGTTCACCGACGGGGCCGGGCGCTCGTACGCCATAGGGGCACCGGACGAGAACGCCGCCGAGGGGCCCGAGCCGCTCGACGGGCCCGGCGGAGCCGTCGAGGTCTCCGACCAGCCGCAGCCCCGCCCGATGGACGACGAGCTGCCGCCGGAGCCGCTGGACAACCCGCGCCGGCTGCTGGTGTGGCCCGCGCCGGACGTCACCACGCAGCAGGCGCTCAGCGACCGTGGGTACCGGCCCGTCATCGTGCACTCGCGCGAGGAGGTCAACGCGCAGATCGCGGCCTTCCCGGCGGCGCTGTTCGTCGATCCGCTGACCGGGCCGATCACCCGGACCGCCCTCCAGTCGCTGCGCCAGGCCGCCGTGGCCGCCGAGGTTCCGGTGCTGGTCACGGCGGGACTCGGGCAGGCGACACGCGAGGCGGCGTACGGCGCCGACCCGGCCGTACTCCTGAAGGCGCTCGCCCCGCGTGACAGTGAGCAGCATCCGCCTCGGGTGTTGCTGATCGAGGAGCACGCGGAGATCGCGCTCGCGCTGACGGCGACGCTGGAGCGGCGCGGGATGCAGGTCGCGCGGGCCGCGAGCGATGCGGACGCGGTCACGCTGGCCTCGCAGCTGCGGCCGAACCTGGTGGTCATGGACCTGCTTCAGGTGCGGCGCCGCAGGGCCGGGATCGTCGACTGGCTGCGAGCGAACGGGCAGTTGAACCGCACCCCGCTGGTCGTCTACACGGCCGCCGTCGACCAGGCCGACCTGCCGAGGCTCGCCTCGGGTGAGACGGTGCTGTTCCTCGCCGAACGGTCCACGAGCACCGAGGTGCAGGGCCGGATCGTCGATCTGCTCGCCCGTATCGGCACCAACTAGCACATACCACTCACATACTTGGGGCGATGTTTCACGTGAAACATCGCCCCAAGTCGACCCAAGTCGGTTGTCAGAGCTTGGTGACGTCCAACTCGCCCTGCGCGTACTGCTTGCGCAGCACCTTCTTGTCGAACTTGCCGACGCTCGTCTTCGGGACCGACCCGATGATCGTCCAGCGCTCCGGGAGCTGCCACTTGGCGATCTTGCCCTCGTCGGCGAGGAAGGCGCGCAGGGACTCGAAGTCGGCGGTGGAGCCCTCCGACAGCACGACCGTGGCCAGCGGGCGTTCGCCCCACTTGTCGTCGGGGACGGCGACGACGGCCGCCTCCATGACGTCCGGGTGGGCCATGAGGGCGTTCTCCAGGTCGACGGACGAGATCCACTCGCCGCCGGACTTGATGACGTCCTTGGCGCGGTCGGTGAGCGTCAGATAGCCGTCGGGGCTGATGGTGCCCACGTCGCCCGTCTTGAGCCAGCCGTCCTCGCTGAACTTGTCGGCGGGGCGCAGGGGTTCGGCGTCGGTGCCGTTGTAGTAGGAGCCCGCGATCCACGGGCCGCGCACCTCCAGCTCGCCGGCCGACTCGCCGTCCCAGGGGAGCCGCTCGCCGCCGGGGCCGGAGAGCCGGGCCTCGACGCTCGCCGGGAACCGGCCCTGCGTGAGGCGGTAGGCGAACTCGGCGTCCGTGCCCACCGCGTGGGCCGGCGGCCGGGCGATCGTGCCGAGCGGGGAGGTCTCCGTCATGCCCCAGGCGTGGCAGACGCGCATGCCCAGCTTGTCGAAGGCGGCCATGAGGGCGGGCGGGCAGGCGGAGCCGCCGATGGTGACCTGGGTGAGGGACGAGACGTCCCGGGGGTTCGCGGTCAGTTCCCCGAGCAGGCCCTGCCAGATGGTGGGGACGGCGGCGGCGTGCGTCGGCCGTACCTTCTCGATCATCTCGGCGAGCGGGGCGGGCTGGAGGAACCGGTCCGGCATCAGCAGGTTGACGCCGGTCATGAAGGTCGCATGGGGCAAACCCCAAGCGTTTACATGAAATTGGGGCACAACCACCAGGGATGTGTCCTGGTCGGTCAGGCCCATGGACTGGGCCATGTTGACCTGCATGGAGTGCAGGTAGATGGAGCGGTGCGAGAACACCACGCCCTTGGGGTCGCCCGTCGTCCCGGAGGTGTAACACATGGCGGCGCCCGTGCGTTCGTCCAGCTCGGGCCAGTCGTAACTGGTCGGCTTGCCGGCGATGAGCTCCTCGTACTCGTGCACCTGGGCGTGCGATCCGGCGAGTGCGGAACGGTCGCCGGGGCCGGAGATCACGACGTGCTCGACCGTCTTGAGGTGCGGGAGCAGCGGGGCGAGCAGCGGCAGCAGCGAGCCGTTGGCGATGACCACCTTGTCGGCGGCGTGGTTGACGATCCAGGCCAACTGCTCGGGGGGCAGGCGCAGGTTGAGGGTGTGCAGGACCGCACCCATGGAGGGGATCGCGAAGTAGGCCTCGACGTGCTCGGAGTTGTTCCACATCAGGGTGGCGACGCGCTCGTCGCCGGTGATTCCGAGGTCGTCGCGCAGGGCGTGTGCGAGCTGTGCCGACCGGGCCCCGATCTCGGCGTAGGAGCGGCGCTGCGGTTCCGCCTCGCCCGTCCAGGTGATGACCTGTGACTCGCCGTGGATCGTCGACCCATGGGTCAGGATCCTTGAGATCAGCAGCGGTACGTCCTGCATGGTGCTCAGCACGGCGTCCTCCCGGGGCTTCATTGCCTACTCGGTGGTAAAGGTTGTGCTGATTCTGCGCACATACCGAGCGGTACGTCACTAGGGGAGAGTGATCGATCAGATCACGCCGTGCCTCGGAACTGTCGGGGGAACTATCGGGAGTCACAAGAGGTTCCCGTGAGGGAACCATCAGGCGCGAGTTCGCGAGTTATCGGGCGAGCACCAGCTCAGGGTCCTCGCGCAGCTTGCCCAGCGCCCGTGAGACGGCCGACTTGACCGTGCCCACCGACACCCCGAGCACCTCGGCCGTCTGGACCTCGCTCAGGTCCTCGTAGTACCGCAGCACCACCATCGCCCGCTGCCGCGCCGGCAGCTTCATGATCGCGCGCCACATCGCGTCGTGCAGCACCTGGTGCTCCGCCGGATCGCCGACCGGCGTCCCCTCGGGCTCCGGCAGCTCGTCGCAGACGAACTCGTCGACCTTGCGCTTGCGCCACTGCGACGTCCGCGTGTTGAGGAGCGCACGGCGGACATAGCCGTCGAGCGCACGGTGGTCCTCGATCCGCTCCCACGCGACGTAGGTCTTGGTGAGCGCGGTCTGTAGGAGGTCCTCCGCGTCGCTCGGGTTCGCGGTGAGCGACCGGGCGGTGCGCAGCAGCACCGGGCGGCGGGCTTTCACGTACGACGAGAACGACGGGTACGAGGTGTACGACGCGAACGACAGGGTCTGCGTCGCGAGCGTAGCCGCGTTCGAAGCGCTGGTGCAGACGGGTGTGGTCATGGCTCTACGCTAGGTTCGCCCCCTACTCGGGCGGATCGGCCGCAGGTCCCGAAGCCGCGTCCGCCTCAGGTTGTAGGAGGGGGGCTGCCTCCACCTCCTGAAGGTGGAGGCAGGGTACGGGCCTATGAGGGTCCGACCCTGAGGCCTCGTACGGCGGTAGTACGGAGGCTGGTCCTCCGGTAGTAGTGACAGCCGCGGGCGGGACAGTCGCCAAGACGGTCGGACTCATCCCGCGGCCTCCAGGACCAGCCCCGAGGTCGGCACCCCCGTACCCGCCGTGACCAGGGCTCTTTCCGCGCCCGGCACTTGGTTCACGGAGGTCCCGCGTAGCTGCCGTACCGCCTCCGCGATGCCGTTCATGCCGTGCAGGTACGCCTCCCCGAGCTGTCCCCCATGCGTGTTCAGGGGCAGCCCCTCGGCCGCGACGAAATCGGCCGCCTCACCGGGGGCGCAGAAGCCGAACTCCTCCAGCTGCATCAGCACGAACGGAGTGAAGTGGTCGTAGATGATGCCGACGTCGATGTCGGCCGGACCCACCCCCGCGGTCCGCCACAGCTGCCGCGCCACCACGCCCATCTCGGGGAGCCCGGTGAGGTCGTCGCGGTAGAAGCTGGTCATCTGCTCCTGGGCACGCCCGGCGCCCTGGGCGGCGGCAGCGACGACAACCGACGGGTGCCGCAGATCGCGCGCCCGTTCGACGGAGGTGACGACGACCGCCTGGCCGCCGTCCGTCTCCTGGCAGCAGTCCAGCAGCCGCAGCGGCTCGGCGATCCAGCGCGAGGCCGCGTGGTCGGCGAGGGTGATGGGCCGGCCGTGGAACCAGGCGGCCGGATTTGTCGCCGCGTACTTCCGCCCGCTCACGGCGACCTGCCCGAACACGTCCGCCGACAGCCCGTACGCGTACAGGTACCGCTGTGCCGCCATCGCCACCCAGGAGGCGGGCGTGAGCAGCCCGAACGGCAGCAACCAGCCGAGCGCCACCCCCTCGGCCGACGGCTCCCGCCGCTGCACCCCCGACCCGAACCGCCGCCCCGACCGCTCGTTGAAGGCGCGGTAGCAGACGACGACCTCGGCCACCCCGGCCGCGACGGCGAGCGCGGCCTGCTGCACGGTCGCACAGGCGGCGCCCCCGCCGTAGTGGACGCGGGAGAAGAAGGACAGCTCCCCGATCCCGGCGGCCTGCGCGACGGTGATCTCCGGGCTGGTGTCCATCGTGAACGTGACCATGCCGTCCACGTCGGCGGGGGTCAGCCCGGCGTCGTCGAGCGCGGCCCGCACCGCCTCCACGGCCAGCCGCAGCTCGCTGCGCCCCGAGTCCTTGGAGAACTCGGTGGCCCCGATGCCGACGATCGCCGTACGTCCGCCGAGGTCGTCGCGCGCGTGCAGGCTCACGGGGTGCCTCCCGAGGGGGGTACGAGGACGGTCACCGTCCCGGAGACGTGCCGGCCGATCGCGTTGGCCCCGAGCACGCGTACGACGGCCAAGTCGCCGTCGACCTCCTCGATGCGGCCGGTCAGCACCATGGTGTCGCCGGGGTGGTTGGGGGCGCCGAGGCGGATGGCGACCTTGCGCAGAACGGCGGCGGGCCCGAAGAAGTCGGTTATATACCGCCCCACCAGCCCGTTCGTGGTGAGGATGTTCATGAAGATGTCCGGGGACCCCTTCACCCGCGCCAACTCGGCGTCGTGGTGCACGTCCTGGAAGTCGCGGGACGCGATGGCCCCGGCGACGATCAGCGTGCGCGTGATCTCGATCTCCAGCGGAGGCAGTGCATCCCCGGCCTTCATCCGCCCACCTCTCCCGGCAGATCGCCCCGGAACACGGGCAACTCCGGCTGCCCGTCCTCGTACCGCACGAACTCCAGCCGCACCGGCATGCCGATCCGCACCTTGTCGTACGGCACGCCGATCACGTTGCTGATGATCCGCACCCCCTCCGCCAGCTCGATCAGCCCGACGGCATAGGGCGGGTCGAAGGCAGGAAAGGGCGGGTGATGCATGACGACGTACGAGAAGACGGTGCCGTCGCCGCACGCCTCGACGGTGTCCCAGTCGCCGCTGCCGCAGGCGTTGCACCCGGGGAGCCAGGGGAAGCGGAGGGCACGGCACTCCAGGCACCGCTGGATGAGGAGCTGACGGCGGCCGACCCCGTCCCAGAACCCGGCGTTGTCGCGGTTGACGACGGGGCGGGGGCGGGTGGCGGCGCGTTCGCGCCCCGTAGACGTCTCAGGGGCGCGCGAGGCGCCTGGGGCATGGGAGGGGGCGTACTTGAGGATCCGGAACCGATGGGTGCCCACCGGCTCACCTTCCACTCGTACATCCATCCGGGTCGTGACGAAGTACCCGGTGCCGAGCTTGGTGGTCTTGGGCCCGACGACGGACTCGACGACCGAATCGAACGCGACGCGGTCCCCCGGCCGCAGGGGCCGCAGATACTCCTGCTCGCAGTCGGTGGCGACGACGGAGGTGCAGCCCGCGTCGTCGAGCAGGGCGAGCAGTTCCTCGTACGCCTCCGAGCGGCTCGAATGCCCGGAGAGGCCGCCCATGGTCCACACCTGGAGCATGGTGGCCGGCGCGACGGCGTCCGGCCCGGCATACGCCGGACTGCTGTCGCCCAGCGCCTCGCACCAGTGCCGGATCATCGGCTCGTTGACGGGATCCTTGCCGACACCACCGGCGACGGCGGGCCGCCCTTCGAACGCGGCGAGCTGCGCGGCGAGTTGGGGACCGGACGAGTGGCTGGGTGGCTGGCTCACGGTTTCTGACTGTCCGTCAGATGCGGAAGGGTGTCAAGGGACGGACCCAGCACCCGGCAGGGAAAACGTCTGCGCGGCGACACGAAGTTCGTGCCGCCGCGCAGACGTGTTACCACCCCATGAAGCGCTCCCCACAAGGGAGTTCAGGACCGCCGGGGACCCACACCCCCGCCGGCCCGAGGGCCTACCAGAGGTTGGTGAAGTTGACGACGGCGTTGGACTGGTCGATGGCCGTGAACCCGGAGCCGTTCACCTGCGCGGTGTTGTTCTGGTTCGAGGCGCCGGAGCCGACCGCCTGCTGCTGCGAGGTGGACGAGTTGCCGTTGTTGTCGCCACCCACGCCGCTGCCGATGATGCTGGCGACGGCCGAGTTCGATCCGTCGTCCGCGAAGGCGCCGTTGTCCGCCGTCGCGACGCCGCTGAAGAGCGCGGCGGCGAGGGGCAGGGCCGAGACGGCGGCGATGACGCGGGCGGTACGGATGCTTGCCATGTCTGTTCCTCCAGAACATGTACGCCCCGGCTCCAGTGCCGGACCGTACGAAGTACGTGTGATGCGTGAACTACGCGAACTACCGCTACCCCCAAGGCAGTTGGCCACCCGCCCCGGTGTTTCTCGCCGCTGTGCACTGCGTCGCGAGATCAGGATTGCCCACCGAATCCCCGGCGAACCACCCCGGAACCGTTTATTCCCCCTGAAGCGTGATGACAAGTCGATAAACCCTCTTCACATCACCAAAGTCGCAGGTCAGCCGATTAACCCTGATTCACGCCAGGCGCCGGCGGTGACACCCAAGGGACACAAGGGACGAAGCGTTCCCGCACATTTCCAGCCATTCGCCTGATCCGACCCCTGCGGGCCCACACGCCCTTCCCTTTTTCGAACAGGTGTACGAACATGGAAGCATGGCCACCACAGACCGGCAGGCCACGACGCTGGCCCTCGCCCACGCCCTGTCAGCCGCCGAACGCGGCCTGGCCGTCATCCCGCTGTCCCGAACAAAACTCCCGGCCCTGCGCTCCCCCCACCGGGACGCCCCGATCCCACCCCCCTGCCACGGCGAGTGCGGCGCGATGGGTCACGGCGTGTACGACGCCACGACCGACCCGTCCCGCATCCGCGAACTCTTCGCCGCCGCCCCCTGGGCCACCGGCTACGGCATCGCCTGCGGCCTGCCCCCGCACCACCTCATCGGCATCGACCTCGACACCAAGTCGGGCACGGACTCCTCGGCGGCCCTGCGCGAACTGGCCCTGCGCCACCTGTTCACGATCCCCGAGACGGTGGTCGTCCTGACCCCGTCCGGCGGCCGCCACCTCTGGCTGACCGGCCCCCCGGACGCCGTGATCCCCAACTCGGCGAGCAGACTGGCCCCCGGCATCGACATCAGAGGAGCCGGCGGCTACTTGGTGGGCCCCGGCTCCCGCACGGACCACGGCGTCTACAGCACGGCCCCCGGCACGTCCCACCTGACCCCGGCGCCTTGCCCGCCGTCTCTGCTCCGCCTCCTCCTGCCCCCACCCCGCACCCACCGCTCCACATCTCCCGCCCCACCCGAACACGGCCAGGGCCTGGTCCAGTTCGTCCTGGCGGCCCACGAGGGCCAACGCAACACCCGTCTGTTCTGGGCGGCTTGCCGGGCGTACGAGAACGGGCTGGGGGATGTTCTGGTGGAGCCGCTGGTGGAGGCGGCCGTCCAGACGGGGCTCACGGAGCGGGAGGCCCTGGCGACTGTCGCCTCGGCGGGGCGGATGACGGGGTGGCGGGGGTGAGATGGCGCAGGCCGACAGAAAGGGGTGCCTCTCCACGAGAGGCACCCCTACCTACTGACTGAACGAAGAATCCGTCACGCCCTCATCGGGAACGATCGCGCAGGACGCGCCGGATGGACCCGATGACCTCGTCGATGCCGCTCGACTGGAGCCTGGCCCGCTTCGTGCTGTCCTCCTCGTCCGAGATGCCGACGGTGACACCCATGGACTGGCCGTTCGACACGCTGACCTCCAGCCGACGCCGCTGCACCTTGCTGAAGTGGACCGAGTCGTCGTCAGGCGTACGGGTGTTCAACTGCTCCAGGGAGATGTCGGCGGGAGCGGGTGTGGTCCTGGTCGAGACGGCGACCACGTGGTTGTACTGGTACTCCTCCGTGTCCTCCTTGGACAGTCCGCCCGACAGGAAGTCCAGCGAACAGTGGAAGAGAGCGAGGTGGTGCAGGGTGGGACAGACCACCAGGACCTCGTACTCCTGGAACCGCCACACCCCGTCGTCGCCGATCCCGAACCCGCTGAGATTCGGCCCGTACAGCACCAGCGGCCTTTTCTCCGGACGCTCGGACGGGCTCGTGCCGAGGAGAGCCGCCACCGGGTCCCACGACTGGGCACCGATCTCAAGATGCTCCGAGGTGATACCGAGGCGCTGCATGGCACGTTCCTCGATGACCTTCAGGTCCTGGGCGAGAAGCCTGTCCATCTCACGGTCGGACAGTTTCGGTTCGGACTTCTCGTACGCGTCCCGGTATTCCTTCTTCTTGCCGCCTCCCTTGATCGCGGCGTAAATACCGCCCGCCATCATCACACCCCCGACGAACGCGTTGCTGTTCAGGGCGATCAGCCCGACCAGCACCGCGATACCGCCGACCGCGAGCAGAGCTGTGGCGATCTGATCGAGGCTCTGCTTCGGAGTGGGATGGAAGTACTTCTCGACTTTCCGCTTCCGCTCGGTCGCTTCGGTCTCTGCCATGGTCAGGGTCATGAGGTGGTTCCTCCTGCACGTTCATTGAGTGCTTGCCAGACACGGCTCTGCGGTGCGGGTACATGCCGCCGGATGAGATCCGCGTGCGACCGATCGACCTGCCGCGCACTCAGCCGCAGACTGACCGGGACCTCCGACGACGCCATCCACGCGTTGGTGCGGTCCTCTTCGACCAAGGCCACGAGAAAGCGTGCGGACGGTTCGAGCAGCGGGCTCAGCAGACTGACGACGGATGTGAGTTCGGCGCCGGTGCAGAGACTCGGACGCTTCCCTCGGAGAGTGGCCAGGGCCAGCAGGAAACGAGCGTGTGCGGCGGCCGAAGGGTCGGAAACACCGAGGCCGACGCACTTCGTCAGATGCGCGACCGCGGAATCGTAGAGACCCTGGTGAAGCGACGTTTCTCCGAGCCGAAGAAATTGCTCCGCGCTTTCGACCGGGCCGGGATCCCGGTAGGAGATGTTGATCGTGTCCGCGTTGTTGATCGTGCGGGCTTCCTGCCGACCGATGTCATAGGTGGAGTGGTGGTTCGGGTTCTGGTTCGTATCTCTGTTGCCGCCCATCGATCCTCTTCACTTTCACTGAGTGAAAGAGCTGATGACGGTGGCGATGGCGGCGACGATCGAGCCGGCCCGGAGAGCCAGGGCGACCACACGGGCCCGCTCCAGCGCCCCGACGGCCGCCTCACGCTCGGGCAGAGCGGAACGGGCGCTCTCCACCTCGGCACGCAGCTCCGTCCACTCGTCGGCCTCGGAGCACTCGGTGTCGATCTGGCCGAGCAGGGCGTCGATGCGGGCGGTGGCGGCGCTCGCCTGCTGGGGGCCGATGAAGAGGTTCTCGCCCTGGTTGATGATCTCGGCGGTCTGTTTCTGGATCTTGAACTCGGCCATGTGTCCCCCTGCGAAATCCCACTGGTCACTCGACTCTATAGCGGGCTATGAACACACAAGGGGCACAAATTAATAATGATCACATTCGATCATTATGTATAAACTTTTCATGGGATAAATTCGAACTACTATTGATCGTTCGCATATTTGAACGATTTTTCCGACGGGCCCATACGAAAGGGGTGCCCCTCAATGAGGAGCACCCCTTCGATCACTGCGGAAGCGGTGAGATTCGAACTCACGGTGACATCGCTGCCACGACGGTTTTCAAGACCGTTCCCTTAGGCCGCTCGGGCAACCCACCTCCTGCCCGCCCACCAGGGGCGGAGCGGGTACAGCGTACCGGGCGCGGGCGGTTGCACGGGCTGCTGGCCCGCACATGGCCCGCGAGCACCCCCGCAGAGGCCAACAGGGCAGCCGTAACGGCCTGGCGCCATCATCTAGCAGACGATAGGGCGTCCCCTGCTCGCGGACCGCTCGACGGCCAGGCGCTCGACGGCCAGAACAACCGCCAGAATGATCACCGTCACCACCAGCCACGTAGCCTGCGTGAGAATTCCCGTGAGCGTCTCGCCGTTGATCACGCAAGCCAGACAGGTAGCGAGGAAGATCAAATTGATGTTGCGGCTGTCGGTGCCGTATGCGAGGGTACGAGACAGCATGCCCCCTCCCAGGGGGGCGATTGCACTGCGAGCCGAGCTGGACGTCACACGTTCTCCTTGTGTTCGTTGGAGAGGCGCCCGAACTTCTTTGGCGAGAGGCGGGCGCCTCTTTGCGTTGCGGTCAAATCTAGCCCACGGCACCGACAGCAATTTCGGATCAATGACTGCGCCGTGGAAAGAGCATGACGGCACATCAGCGATACGCCAAGCAGGTTATCCACAGGCGCACGCCGAAACCTGTGGATAACTATGTGGAGAGTGTTCATAAACCCGTGCGGGGTAGCCGGTAAATGAACAGACATGGGCCCTGACCTGCGGAAACGATTATCATGGAGTGTGATTGAGATCACACGGGCGTGATCGCGGGCATGATCGATTGCAAGGCCACCGGTGTTGTCAGTGGGTGCGTATATAATCGCGAGCTTCGCTCATAAGTGACCGCCGGGTAACAAGCGCTCCGCCTCTGAATCCTGGAGCCCCTCAGCCGAACCCACCCGTTGTCAGTGGGTGCGTATATAATCCGAGGCTTTTCCATGATTGAAGACTGCCGAACAACACTATGCGCAACCCCGGAATGCATCATTCAGAATTCGGGCTTCCGGGCAATGAGGGGCGTCCACCTTTTCTTGAGACGGGCCCTTCGTCTCTCGGGTCATGCGGCGACGCTGGCGGGGGCCCGTCCGACCGCGAGCAGATGAGAGCTGGCTGCGAGTAGCTCCGGGTACGGCTCAGCCATCCGCGCGGCCGTCATTGCGGACGCGATGAGGTCGTCTGTGGGTCCGTCGCCCGGCTGCTGTTCGACCGCTTTCACGAGCGACCATGCCGGACCCTCGATGCCGAACACCTGCACGTCGGTGAGCCCTGATTCCCGAAGCTCGTCTGCAAGCTCTTCCGCGCGATGGAAGTACGCCAGGGTGAAGTGAGCACCGTCGTGCACGGCGGTGCGGAGGATCTTCGAGATTGCATCCTGCATGCGCTCGGTGTGCAGATGCGCGTAGGTGACGTGCTCGAAGAGCGAGGCGTAGCGGTTGATCGCCGCTGCGGCCACCAACCCGCCCGGTTTCACGACGCGTCGGGCTTCCGAGAGCGCCGTACGGCGGTCGCTAGCGTCGGGCAGGTGGTAGAGCGGACCGAGGAGTTGCACGACGTCGTAGCTGTCATCGGGCGCGTCCAGTTCGCGCGCGTCTCCGAGGGACGCTGGGCAGACGGCGGACGCCTGTTCAACGTGGCGGGGAACAGGGTCCACCAAGGACACCTCGTATCCGTCCTTCACCAGCCACTCTGCATGCACTCCAGTGCCGCCCCCCACGTCCAGCACCCGCGCGGGGGCCGCCGGCAGGAAGCGACGCAGAAGTTCTTGAGTCCGGGCCAGTTCGAGACGACCGTCCGCCGAGCGACGCAGGCGGCTGCCTTCGTTCACGGTCTCGCCGTAAAAGCGCAGGACAGAGGGAGCCAGTTCGCGATTCGACATAGCAGCAGTATGGTGTGTACCGGTGGACCAGTCCACCTTGGAGTGTCGGAAGGGAAGTCATGGCACTACTGAAGTACGAGGAGATCGCGGAGTCGCTACGTGTGCGGATCGCCGCTGGCGAGTTCACGGATGAGCCCCTGCCGTCCGGACGTGAACTCGCGGAACAGTGGTCGGTGTCGCGTGCGACCGCCATCAAGGCAATGGACGTGCTGCGCAACGACGGCGTTGTCGTGGCCAAGCAGGGAACCGGGTTCGTTGTGACGAACACACCCATCGCGCGACCTGCGGGCGCCCGGCGGGCGGGTTCCGCCCGCATCTCTGGAGGCATGCCCTTCGAGCGGGTCGGTGAGCCGGATTGGGCCGATCCCCCACTGCGCGTGGCCGCCGCACTGCGTATGGATTCGGGAGTTGCCGCATTGCGACGCACTCGAATCCACCGACTCCCGGACGGGAGCCCGCACAGTTACGCGGAAGCGTGGTTCCCGCCGGAGGTCGCGGAAGCCTCCCCTCGGCTTGCGGACACCGCTCCCATTGCCGAGGGAACGACTCGTTACGTTCGCCGGCAGACCGGCCGCTATCCGGCAGAGGGGGTGGACGTGACCACGGTG
The DNA here is from genome assembly GCF_045041225.1 of Streptomyces sp. NBC_00075. Classification (NCBI taxonomy): domain Bacteria; kingdom Bacillati; phylum Actinomycetota; class Actinomycetes; order Kitasatosporales; family Streptomycetaceae; genus Streptomyces; species Streptomyces sp. NBC_00075. The sequence goes on along the minus strand of NZ_CP108243.1, from coordinate 5,670,333 downwards.
CGGCTCGCAACCGAGCACGAGTCACACCATCTGGCGCTGTCCGAGGCGACGGCGGTTGCCGTCATCCTGCACACCGCGTACGACCAACAAGGGCGCCCGCTCGTATGCGAAGAGGGGGTCACGCCCTCCCCGCACTACGAGCAGGTGGAGACCTATGCGATGTAGGCCTGAGTTACCCATAAAAGAGCTGGACCGGTCCGCCGGTCCAGCTTTTTTGATGCTCTTTCAGATCTCTGACCAGCATTGATGTTCGGAATGTCGACAAAGTCGAACCCTTATCACTTGACTGGACCGGTCCACCGGTCCAGTCTATGGATGTGCCCGGAGGAAAGCCCGCAGGGGTGAGTACGAAGGAAGCGCTCGTTCGTTGAGAACTGAACAGTGTGTCGATTCGACGGGGCGAGAGTCCCCGTCCCCGAGCGACCCGGGTCAAGGTCGCCGGCGGCCACTTCCCTGCGCACCGTCTCTGGAGAACACCCCTGGGGATCATCCCTCCACCACTGGAGGTCAACCTCTTGAGTGCCACCCGGTGCGCGCCGCCCTGCTGGCGTCAGAGCAGTGACGATGACGCGCCCGATTCACCGGCTCGGGACCGGTCCGCCCCGCAAGGGCGGGCCGGTGAAGCCGTTTCCACCTCCGCAGCGTGGATCTCTGCTGCGGTCGGTTGCCTCCCCTGCCCGTCCGGGTCGCTCGGTGAGCGATGCCGTACGGGCGAGGTTGCAGGGAGCCGCAATCTGCTGGTTCCACAACGGCGCGCGGCCCCGGTGTTCGAGCACCGGGGCCGCTGTTCGGGCCGTTCTACCGACTAAGGAGCTACGACCCATGAAGTGCATCGTTGCTGGTCATGAAGCCGTTACCGCGACCGAGTTCGCGGAACTGGCGTTCGGCATCGACCTGGAGCTGTTCGCCGGTCCGGCCAAGGAGTCCGCGGAGGATCGGGCCATCCGGCTGGACGTGGCGCGCGAGGTCCTCGCGGAGCTGCGCGAGGACGACCCGCAGGCCGCGGCGTACGCGGCCACGTTGCTGCGTACGAGCCCGTTGAAGGACGCGCGGGCCGTGGCCCGCCGCCCCCGCCGGACGCCGGTCCGCCGTTCGGTGTGCCGCCCCGTGGCGGGTACGGCGGTGGCGGCATGAGGGAGAACCTGACGCTGGACGGGCTCACCGTCCCGCTGCGGGCGCTGCGTGCGCTCGCAGTCGACTTCCCGGACCTGCCTGCCCCGACGCTGGAGATTTCGACGATCTACCCGAGTCGGCTGGAGCTGGCGCTCCACCAGGGGTTGGGGCCGTTCGAGGTGTGGCGGGCCGCGCTCGGCATCGCCGCGGACGCGGTGGAGTTCCGCGAGCAGAGCGGTGGCCAGACCTGGACGCTGCACGCGTTGGCTGAGTTCGCCGGCGCGGAGCTGAAGCTCATCGCCTACGGCGATTCCCTCCGCGGCACGCGGGAGGATGCCGAACTCGGGGGCGGGGATGCTTGAGTCCCTGAGCCCCGAGCAGATCCGGTCTGCTGAGAGGACGCTCGCCGCTGGCACGTGGGCGATCACGGGTGGTGCGGTGCTGTTCTCCGTGCTCACCGTGACCCCGCTGGTAGAGCGCGTCACGCCGACCGAGTGGGGCTGGACGGCGCCGATCCTGCCGCTGGTGGTGGATGCGGCCGTGGTGATCGTGGTCCGGCTGGATGCGGTCGTGGCGCGGCTCGGGGGCGACTCCGGGCGGTGGCCGGCCGTCCTGCGGTGGATGACCGGTCTGATGACGCTGTTCCTCAACATCGGCGACAGCGTCCTCAAGCGGGACCTGGTCGGGGTGGCCGTCCACTCCGTGGCGCCCCTGTTGCTGATCGTCACGGCGGAAGCCGGACTGGCCTACCGGCGCGCCATCGGCACCGCGCTGGAGCGCATCGAGCGTTCACGGGCCGCCGAACGGGCAGAGCGTGAACAGCGGGCGCGGGCCGAGCGTGAACACGAGCGGCAGACCCGTGAACAGCGTGAACACGAGGCTCGTGAGCACGCTGAACGGCTGGAGCACGAGCGGGCCGAACGCGAGAACGCTGAGCGGGCCGCCGAGCGTGAGCACGCTGCCCGTCTGGAGCGTGAACGCCTTGACCGTGAGGCGGACATGCGCCGTGAGCAGCGCGAACACGAGGACCGGATACGGCGCGAGGAACAGCAGCGCGCCGACGCCCTGCGCCATGAACAGCGTGAACAGCGTGAACAGCAGGAGCGATCCGAGCGTTCACGCCGTGAGCGCGCCGTTCACAACACCGCCCTACAGGCCTCCCCGGACGAGGTCGACCGCGAGCGCGTGAACACGATGGATGCCGCCGTGAACACGGGCGTGAACAGCACCGGGGACGTGTTCACGAAGATGCCCGAACACGAGGCTCGCGCCTACATCCGCTCCTTCCAGGAGGGCGAGCGGACCGTGCGACAGCTCGCCGACGACACCGGCTGGTCGGTCGGATGGGTGGCCGCGCGCGTGCGGGACAGTGCTGCGCAGGCTTCGCCGGTTGAGGCGGTGGCGTGATGTCGATCGGGTACGCGAAGTGCTTCGACCCAACCGGCGCCCGGCACGGCATCCCCACCTTCCCGTGGCGCACCGCCCCTGACGGCTACGCCACCCGCCGCCAGTTACGGGCCCGTGGCCTGCGCCCCGGCGGTCAGCCAGTTGCCGCACAAGTACTGCGCCCGCGCTACCGGCGCGGCCCGCTGGTCGCCTACCTCTACCGCCTCGACCAGGCCAAGCCCGTCCGGCCGATGACGCCGGCCAAGTGGCGAGCACTGGAGTGCGCCAACCGAGCCCGGCGGATCTGTCCGCAGTGCCGCACGGACGCCGGATACGTCATCCCCGTCTCGCTCGGCACCTGCGTGACCTGCGCCTATCCCGAAGAACAGCGCGCCGCCTGAATCCCTTCGTCCGAGGAGAACCTTCGTGTCTCTCAAGGCTCCGACCGCATGGCCGCAGGGCGTCACCGCCCGCCTCCTCACCTACGCCGGCGAGCTGCTGGGTGACGCGGACGTCACGGTCGACGTGAGCGCCGACGACATCCACGCCAACGCCCGCTGCACCGCCTGCGGCAGCAAGTCGACCCGCTACGGCTACGCGTCCGACGTCCTGGAGTGGGCGCAGGAGCACGCCACGAAGTGCCGCGCCCTGCCCCGCCCCACCGCGTGAACCCCGCCAACCTCCGTCACTCACCTGGGAGTTCTACTGTGTCCAGCCGTACCCGTACCCGCCGCGTGAAGACAGCGGCCGGTGTTCACACTGTGCGTCTGCCGCGTCAGCGCGGGCGCCGTTCCGCTCAACCGTTCGTGGTCGTCGTGCCCGAACGCCCCTCCCTGACCCGCGAGTTCGCCGTGTTTGTGGGCCGTCTGCTGTGGTGCTTCCGCGTCTCGCTCGCGCCGACCGGTATCGCGCTCGCCACATTCGTGGTGACCGCGCTCCTGCACGCGCTGGCCTGGTGGTCCGCTCTCGTGCTCGCCCCCGCCGTCGCCGCGCCGATCGCGTGGCTGGCGTTCGTTCAGCGCCGCCACCCCGCCCACCGCACCACGCTCGCGTGGCGTATCGGCACCGCCGCACTCGCCACCCTCGCGCTCGGGTGGGCCGCCCTGGCCGCCGGGTTCGGGCCGCTCGCGGGTCCGCTGGAGTTGCTGTGGCTGTTCCTGCTGCTGCCCGCGCAGGCCGCATGGCTCATCGTCCGCCGCACCCGCTGACCTGAGGAGAACACCGCATGGCAGACAACGGATCGGCCAACCGGGCGGCCAACCGGCAGCACCGGCAGGCACAGAGCGCGAACCGGCCGCGCGTCAACGTCAACGACGGCACCACCAACAAGTCCAACAAGTTCGCCAACGCAGGCGCCGCCGCCGGCGGGTTCGTCGGCGCGATGGGCTCCTCGTTCGTCCCGCCGATCAACGTCACCGTCAACAACAACAAGGGCATGGCCCGCACGGGCAGTCATCGCGGCCACGCCGAATCCCTGCTCCCGGCACCGGAGTTCACCTCGCCGGCGCAGGTGCGGAACTATTGCAACACCCTGCGTGCGGCGGCCGTGGCCCTCTCGATAGAGGTGGCCATGGGTTCCGAGATCCTCAAGGGCGTGCTGGCGGCGGTGCCGGACCCGGAGGGGCGCGCATTCGGCTCACGCATCCGTGCCCGGAAGGTGGCCCGCAAGATGCAGAAGTCCGCCGACGCGCTGCGGGACGCCGCGAAAAGCGCCGCCGCCACCTACGCGACCTTCCAGCAGGAGTACGAGGAAGAGATCAACCGCGTCCGCCACCGCGCCCGCAAGCCGCAGCAGCCCGTCATCAACTGGGCTCAGCAGTAAGGAGGTTGACCGATGGCACACAAGTGGACCGACCAGGATGGCCGGACCTACCCGCTCACCGTCCCCGCCACCACGAACGACGGGACGGGCGGCAGCATTGGGGCGTACCTGCTCAACCGGGCCAAGCCCCACCTGCCCCCGTGGATCGGCGTCGCGGGCACCGGTCTGATCGGTGTCCTGGGGAACTGGCGGTGGGGCGAGAGCGCCGCCGCCGGTGTCGGCCTCACCCTCGGCTCCGTCATACTGACCGGCGCCACCTGGTGGATGGGCAAGTCCACCAGCCAGCAGCGCCGTCTCCACTCCGCTGTCACCGTGGCTGCGGGTTCCGCGTGGCTGACCGCCGCGTGCCTCGCCGGGCCGACCGCCGGGCCTATCGACGATCTGTATCTGATCGGCGGGCCGGTGCTGGCCCTGTCGTGGAACGTGCGCATGGTCCTGCGCCGCAACGACGACCCCGCCGGCGAAAGCTCCGACAAGGGCCTGCTGGCCAAGGTCGGACTGGCCCGCGCACAGATCGGCACGGCCAAGGTGGAACCCAACCGGGTCACCGCGCCGCTCGGTCTGGAAGCGGGCGAGCAGACCAACGACGACGTCACCAAGAGCCTGTCCCGGCTCGCGTCTGCCCTCGATCTGCCGACATCGGCCGTGCGCTACCTCCCCGACCCCGGCTCCGCACGCCGCGGCGAACTCGTCATCGTCCCCGAAGACATGCTGTCCGAGGTGGTGGAGTGGGAGGGCCCGTCGAACCTGGGGGGCTCTATCGCGGAACCGCTGGTCATCGGACGCTACGACGACGGCGCCCCCATGTACCTCTGGCTCCCGGGCGACCCGGAGGCCAAGCGCAACGGCACCCACGTACTGATCGCGGGCGGAACCGGGTCCGGCAAGGGCGACACCGCCCTGAACGTCCAAACCGAGATCCTCTCCCGCCGGGATGTCGTGCTGTGGCTGTCGGACCCCAAGTCCTTCCAGGACTTCCGCCCCCTGCTGCCTGGCATCGACTGGGCCGTTGAGGGCGGGGCGCCGACGGAGATCATGGTGGAAGCCCTCAAGGCAGCTATCCCCGCCCGCACAAGCTGGCTCGGAGCCCACCACTACCGGCAGTGGACCCCGGAATGCGTCCAGACGCAGAACGACCCCGCGCACTCCTGCCGCAAGGACGGCACGGCGTGCGGCTGCGCGGGCATGCCCTTCCTGGTCGCCTGGATGGAAGAGGCCGCCAACACCCTGCGCGCCCTCGGGGACGACGTCTTCACCGGAATCGCGCAGGAAGCCCGCAGCGCGGGGATCTCGCTGATCGTGTCGCTTCAGCGTCCGTCGTACGACCAGATGTCGACCAGCACGCGGGCATCCCTCCCGTCCGTGATCGCGCTCGGCTGCGACCCGCGCGACGAGGGGTTCTCCCTGCCGGAAGCGGTCATCGACGCCGGCGCGCACCCGGGGGCGTGGGGCAACCGACGCCCTGGCTACTGCTACGTCGTCAGCCCCGGTATCGACGAGTCCCGCTACCCCTCCCCGGGCCGCACCCGGGCGTTCGGACATCGGGCGGTGCCCGTCATGGAGCTGCTCGCCACCTGGGCACAGCGCAACGGCGCCACCCCCGACCCCATCACCGACCGCGCCGCGGCCGGTGTCGCCGGCCGCGCCTACACCGACCGGCACGACACCGGCGAGCAGACGGCCAACGCCGCTGCCGACGAGGGGGACGACGACATGGAGTACGGGCTGCTGGTCGACCCGGAGGACGTCGACATCGACCCGGACGCCGAACTCCCCGACCCCGAAGAGGGCGACGACACCCCGCTGTTCGGGCAGGACACCGGCCGCAAGCCGTCGCCGGAGGAAGCCCGCCGGCTGTTCGCGGACGCCCTCACGCAGTTCGAGGACGAGGGCCGGATGGTCGTCGGTCCCAAGGACTTCATGGAGTGGTGCGACCGGCACGGCCTCTCCCGCCCGTGGGTGTCCGCACGGCTCAAGGACGCGTACGAGGAGGGCCGGTTGGAGCCCACCAACACCACCGGCAGGTGGCGGATCGTCCCCGCCCTGACACCCGCGTGACGCCTGACACCGTCACGACGCCCTGACACCCAAACCCCTAGGCAGACGCAGTGTCACCCGCTCCTGACACCACCCGCTGACACCTCGCCTGACACCCACACGCACGGGCCCGCCACTTGATTCGACTGGACCGGTAGACCGGTCCAGACTCATGGAAGGGAGTGTTCGTGAACCACCGTGATCCGCCGGGGATCATCGCCCCGCACATCCCCGCCGACGACTGGCGCCGAGCCGAAGCCACCGGCGCCCACGTCGTGATCGTCGTCCAGGACAACACCCACCACACCATCCCGTGGCGGCGCGTCTTGATCCCGTTCGCCATCGCCGGCGCTGCCGCCCTCGGAACCTGGGGCCTGGTCGTCGCCCTCTGCACCCTGTTCGACGCCGCCGCCCACGCGGTCACCGTCATCGCGGGCGCCACCGGACCCATCGGCATCGGCGGCATCACCCTCAAGCTCGCTCGCGCCAAGAACACCTAGGCACGCCAAGGGCGGCCCCCGTCTCGCCAAAGTCCGGGGCCGCCCTTATCCACCTGCCCGCTACAGACCTGTGGAGGTCTCCCAGCATGACCCAACCCACCGACAAGCGCACGCAACCGAGTCAGCCCGTCCTGAAGCCGGCCGCGCTGCGGCTGCTCCGAGAGATCGGCCAGCGGGACACCGGTGATGGTGTTCTCTTTGACTCTGCGCCCTGCGGCAGGTGGCGCTTGGCCGGCACCGCCTACACCGTCGCTGACCGCACCTTCTACCCCCTCGACAGCGCTGCCTTGGTCAACGTGGGCAACGGGCGGACCGACCCCGTTCGCCTCACCCACGCCGGCCGCACCCACCTCGCCGCCCTCCGCAGGGAAGGCAGCGCATGACCGCCGCTCCCAGCCACCTGCGGACCGCGCTGAAGTTGGCAGCAGCCGGAGTGCCGCCGCTGCCGCTGCGCGCGGGGAAGGTGCCGTTCGGGAACTGCCGTGCCTGTGCTGGCAATGCCTGTGGCGGGCGCCCTCACATGAAGAGCGCGGGCCCCTGCCAGTGCCCTGGCGTCTGCCATGCGTGGGCCGCCGCCACGACCAACCCGAGTGTCCTCGCGTCGCACGCGTGGGCCGCTGCGTGGCGTCAGTCCCGAGCGGTCGCCTACCACCCCGGCGGGGCGGGGCTGACCGTCGTGGACCTGGACGACGCGCAGGCCATCGCGTGGGCGCGGGGGACCCTGCCGCCCACGCGCACCGTGACCACCACCCGGGGTGAGCACTGGATCTACCTCGGGGCCATGGCGTCGGCCAACTCGGTGCGTCACGGCGTGGACATCAAATCCCGTAGGCAGTACGCCCGTTGGCTCGGTCCCGGTACCGGGACCATGACGCGCTTGCCGTCTGCCGTCCGTGCCCTGATCGAAGGAGAAGAGACCACCCCCGCCCCGGGGAGGGTGGTCTCTTCGGTCCCTGAGCGGGCCGTGTGGGACGTGAGCGCGGCCACCGGATGCCGCCACACCGAGCGCTACATCCGCACCGGCCTGGACCGTGGTGTGGCACTGGTGCTCTCCCGCACCGAATCCGGTGCCGGCTCGCAGGCATTCGGCGTAGCCCAGTTCCTGGCCAGGCAGCACGCGCAGTGCCCCGGACCCTGCGGCCTGGACTCCATCGGCGCGCAGATCATCGCTGCGGCCGCCTCCGTAGGCGTCCCCCGGACGTACGCGGAACGCGCCGTCACCAACGGCATGGCCTGCATCCCCACCCGCACGCCGCAGCACGCCCGACCGGCCGCGCTCGGGACGGCCATGGGCGCGACAGACGTCGCCCGTCAGGGCGTCCGAAAAGCCCTTGGTTCTGGCCCGCACCCGACAGACGGAGGGATGCCCGCATGACCGCCAACAACGTGTCGCCGGACCTGTGGGAAGGGTTCGACGACCTGACTGCCGAGGACATCGCCGGACCCGTCTGGGACGAACCGGTTCCCCTCAAGGCCCGCCCCCCGCTCCCGCCGTTCCCCGTCGACGCCCTGCCCCCGTGGCTGGCCAACATGGTGCGCGGCGTGGCGGAGGAGACCCAGACCCCCGCCGATCTCGCCGGATGCCTCGCCCTCGCGGTCATCGCCACCGCCGCCGGCGGACGCGTCAAGGTGTGCGTGCGCGGCCACTGGCGCGAGCCCGTCAACCTCTACACCGCCGTGGCGCTGGACCCCGGCAACCGCAAGAGCGCCGTGTTCGACCTCATGGTGCGCCCCCTGCTCGCTGCGGAGAAGGCGCTCATCGAGCTGTCCGGACCCGTCCGGGCAGAGGCGGAGACCACCATCCGTCTGGCCAAATCGGCGGCGGACAAGGCAGCGGGCAGGGCTGCGGGAGCCGAGCCCGACCAGCGGGCCGCACTCACCGCGGAAGCCGTCCAACTCGCGCAGGCCGTCGACGAGATGAGCGTTCCGGCCGTGCCGCAGCTCGTGGCGGACGACGTGACCCCGGAGAACATCGGCACCCTGCTCTACGAGCAGGGCGGGCGGATCTCCTGCCTGAGTGCCGAGGGCGAACTGTTCGACATCATCGCCGGCCGCTACAGCGGCAAGCCCAATATGGGCATGTTCCTCAAGGGCCACGCAGGGGACATGATCCGCGTCAACCGTCAGGGCCGCGAAGCTCAGCACATCGACGTTCCCGCGGTCACCATCGGCCTCGCTGTGCAGCCGGAAGTGTTGGATGCGCTCTCCCGCATCGACGGCGCGGACGGCCGCGGCCTGCTCGCCCGGTTCCTGTACTCCAAGCCCCTCTCTCTGGTCGGACGCCGCAACCTCTCGCCCGATCTGCTGGACGAGCAGGTGGCCGCCGCCTATGCCCAGCGGCTCGGCGGTCTCACGCTGGCCCTGGTCGGCTGGACCGATCCCGCCCTGCTTCAACTCACCCCCGAGGCGGACGCGGTGCTGCTCGCCTTCCAGAAGGTCACCGAGTCCCGGCTCGGTCCGGACGGAAGCTACGCACCGATCGTCAAATGGGCGTCCAAGCGGGACGGAGCCGTGGCCCGCATCGCCGGACTGCTGCATCTGGCCGCGCACCCCGAGGACGGCTGGCACAAGCCCATCGACGCCGCCACCATGGCCGCCGCCACCACCTTGGGCGACTACTTCACCGCGCACGCCCTGGACGTGTTCGACACCATGAGTGCCGATCCCGCCCATGACGCCGCCCTGGACGTCCTCGCGCAGCTCGTCACAGCCAGCCTCGCGCAGTTCACCAAGCGGGAGCTGTTCCGCATGCTGCGGCGGGCCGACTTCCCCGCCATCGGCGACCTGGACCCCGTCCTCGCCCTGCTCGAAGAGCACGGGTGGATTCGCCAGGTTCCCCCGCCCCCGCGCACTGGACGCGGTGGCCGGCCGCCCTCCCCGCGCTACGAGACCCACCCCCGCATCGCACGGGGTGTCTGACACAACCCTCTGAGCGCTGACAGAACTGACAGAACCCCCCGCGTACGCCGCCGACCTGCACGAACGACCATGATCACGGTTTTGACAGAACTCAGTTAAAACTCGACAGAACCTCCCGCCCTCCGGTTGCGGGGCTCTGTGACAGAACCCCGCCCACCGAGGTTCTGTCAGGTTTTAACTCGATTCTGTCAAAGATCACGGACTCATCAAAACCGCAGGTCAGATACCCAACGCCGAGGTTCTGTCAGTTCTGTCAGCGGATTCCCGGTTCCCGCAGGATCTGAGAAGGAGTCCCCACCGTGGCCCGCCCCGAGAAGCTCAAGCTCGCTGAAGTCCTCGCAGAGATCAAGATGAGCCGCGCAGCCTTCTACCGCATGCGCGCCCGCGGCCAAGCCCCCCGCATCCACAAGCTCCCCAACGGCCAACTCCGCGTCAATCGCACAGACCTCGACGCCTGGTGGGAGCACTGCGGACAACGCGCCGCAGCCTGAACCAACCCCCGCAAATCAACCAAGGGCCCGCCAGTCGGCGGGCCCTTCTCCGTGGGAGCCCCATGCTCACGTACGACGTAGATTTCTGGTCCATCCGCAAGCGATCCGGACGCCCGAAGCCCTTTGAGGTGAGGTGGTTTGTCGGTGGCCGCTCCCACTCCAAGAGTTTCAAGCTCAAGACGCAGGCCGAGGGCCGACTTTCCGAACTCATGACCGCGCTGCGGGAACGCGACCAGTTCGACCAGGAAACTGGCCTGCCGGCACGCGAGTTGGCGGCTCTCAACTCGCCCACCTGGTACGAGCACGCCACCGCGTACGCGCTCATGAAGTGGCCGCGCGCCGCCGCCAAGCACCGGGCCAGCATCGCCGAATCGCTCGCGGTCGTGGTCCCCGCTCTCGTCACAACGCGCCGGGGTGCCCCGAAGGCCAAGACGCTGCGGGCGGCCCTCTACCAGTGGACGTTCCGCGCGGTATCGGGCCCTGATGGTGAGCTGGTCGCTCGCCATGTTGCCGAGGAACCCCCGGAGGACATCCGAGCCGCTCTGTCGTGGCTCTCGGAGCACTCCATGCAGGTGAGCGCCCTGGAGAACCCGGAGTTGCTCCGTCCCGCCCTGGACGTACTCTCACGACGGATGGACGGCCGCAAGGCGGCTGAGAACACCCTGCGGCGCAAGCTCATGGTCCTGAGCAACTTCCTGAGGTACACCGTGGAGGAGAAGGGGCTACTGTCCGCCAACCCCCTCCAACGCGTGGACTGGTCGCCCCCAGAGACTGACGACGAGATCGACTTCCGGTACGTCCCCGGACCCGCGCAGGCTCGTGCGCTCATCGACGCTGTACGCACCGCCGGACCCCGTGGCGAGCACATGGCAGCGTTCTTCGGTTGCCTCTACTACGCCGCGATGCGCCCCGGGGAGATCGCCTCGTTGAAGCGCTCGAACTGCACACTGCCCCCGGACACCGAGGAAGCCGCCGACCAGTGGGGGGAGTTGCTGTTCGGGGAGAGCCGCCCCGAAGTAGGTGGTGGCTGGACGGATGACGGCACGTCGTACGAGTCGCGGGGGCTCAAGCGTCGGGCCCGTGGGGCGACGCGATCCGTGCCGATCCCGCCGGCCCTGGTGAAGATGCTCCGTGACCACATCGCCGCGTACGGCACCGCGCCGGACGGTCGACTCTTCCGAGCGGCGAGAGGTAGTCGCGTGCGTTCGACGGAGTACTGCGAGCTGTGGAGCGCTGCCCGCGTCAAGGTACTCACAGAGCAGGAGGCGGAGTCGCCGCTCGCAGACGTGCCGTACTCACTGCGGCACGCCGGCGTCTCGCTGTGGATCAAATCAGGGGTGGACCCCGCAGAGGTCGCGGCGCGGGCGGGCCACAGCATCGCGGTGCTCTACCGCTTCTACGCCAAGATCCTGAAGGGGGATCAGGGACGCTCCAACCAACTGATCGCCAAGGGTCTGGCCGACGACGAGTAGGCCCGATTCCTGGCCCGCACATGGCCCGTACGCGCTGGTCAAAGGTGGGATACGGGCGAGTCAGGGTGAGACAAGGTGAACACAGAAGGGGTGCCACCTCGGAGGGTGGCACCCCTTCTGACCAGCAACATCTATGACCTGCGCGGAAGCGGTGAGATTCGAACTCACGGTGACATCGCTGCCACGACGGTTTTCAAGACCGTTCCCTTAGGCCGCTCGGGCACGCTTCCCCGCGCCGGGCCTGATCAGCTCGGCGCGGGGACAAGAGTAACGGGTCACCGCGTGCGTGTGGTGGTCAGCTGTCGCCCTCGCGGGAGCCCAGGGTCAGTTCGACCGTCTTTGACTTGCCGTCCCGTTCGTAGGTGATCTGGACCTTGTCGCCGGGCTTGTGGGTCCAGATCTCGCCGATCAGGGTCGGGCCGCTGTCGATCACGTGGTCGTCGAGCTTGGTGATGACGTCGCCGGGCTTCAGGCCCGCCGCGGCCGCCGGGCCGCCCGACTCCACCGGGTCGGTGGTGTCCGCGGTCTTCTGGCTGATCTGCGCGCCGCCCGTGCCCTCGGTCAGGGCGACCGAGGCGCCGATCTTCGCGTAGACCGGCTTGCCGGTCTTGATCAGCTGCTGGGCGACGTACTTGGCCTGGTTGATCGGGATGGCGAAGCCCAGGCCGATCGAGCCGGACTGGCCGGTGCTCAGACCGCCGCTGCTGGAGGACTGGATCGCCGAGTTGATGCCGATGACGTTGCCGGCGGCGTCAAGCAGAGGGCCGCCGGAGTTTCCCGGGTTGATCGACGCGTCCGTCTGGAGGGCGCTCATGTACGACGCCTTGCTGCTGGCGCTGCCGTCGCTGGAGGCCACCGGGCGGTTCTTGGCGCTGATGATGCCCGTGGTCACCGTGTTGGAGAGGCCGAAGGGGGCGCCGATCGCGATCGTCGAGTCGCCGACGGCCACCTTGTCGGAGTCGCCGAGGGTGAGCGGCTGGAGGTCGGAGGGGGCGTTCTTGAGCTTGATGACCGCCACGTCGTAACCCTGGGCGTGGCCGACGACCTCGGCGTCGTACTTCTTGCCGTCGGGGAAGGTGGCCGTCACCTTGCCGCCGTCGACCGCGTCCGCGACGACGTGGTTGTTGGTGACGATGTGGCCCTGGGTGTCGAAGACGAAGCCCGTGCCGGTGCCGCCCTCGCCGCTGGAGCTCTCGGCCTCGATGGTGACCGTGCTCGGCAGCGCCTTGGCGGCCACGCCCGCGACCGTGCCCGCGTCGCGCTTGAGGTCGCCGCCGGTCTGCTGCGCGGCGGAGACCGTCGTCGACGTGGTGGAGTCGTCGTTGTCCTTGGCCAGCGTGTAGCCGAGGCCACCACCGGCGCCGCCCGCGACCAGCGCGGCCACCAGCACCGCGGCGATCAGCCCGCCGCGCCCGGACTTGGGCTTCGGCTGCTGCTGGTCGTACGTGGCGCCCCAGGGGGCACTCGGGTTGCCCGGGTCGCCGCCCGAACCGCCGTCCATGTACGACGGCACCGCCGGCGGCGGGGGAGGCGGCGGCCAGGCGGCTGCCTCCGGGCCCAGACCGGCGCCCTGGGGTGCGTCCGGCGCTCCCGCCGACGCGTACGCCGGTACCTGGTCCGCGTGCGCCGGTGCCGGCTCCGGGGCGCCCGGGGGCACCGGCGGGAGCTGGGTTGTCGGGGCCTCGGGCGCGGTGGCCTGCGGGGAGGCAGCAGGAGATTCCACCGGCACGGGAGGTGCGGACGGGGCCGGGGGTACCGCAGTGCCCTCGTTCTCGGTGCTCACAGCTCTTTCTCCTCGATCCACGGCTGTCCTTCTCGGTCGCACTCGGTCACGCCCGATCCACTCGATCCACCCGATCCATACGTGCGGGTGCCCGTTTCACACGGGTACGCGGTCGGTACGTGATTCAGCTGTGCGTGTCCTTTTGTATGCCGTCAGCTTTTCCCACAGGGCGTCAGGGCACCATAAGCGGTGCCTGTGGGTCCGGGGCCACCCTTTATATCTGACAAATCACACCGGCGTGTCCTTCTGTTGGGCGGACTGGGTACCGCCACGTCACGCCCGCCCTTCGACGGTGACACCATGACGCGGTGACCCACGCACGACAGCACCCGATCCAGGTCGTCGCCCACCGCGGAGCCTCCGAAGAGGCACCCGAGCACACACTGGCCGCCTACAAGAAGGCCATCGAGGCCGGCGCCGACGCCCTGGAGTGCGATGTACGGCTGACCGCGGACGGACATCTCGTCTGTGTCCACGACCGTCGCGTCAACCGTACGTCCAATGGCCGCGGCGCGGTCTCCGCCTTGGAACTCGCCGACCTCGCCGCCCTGGACTTCGGTTCCTGGAAGAACCGCGACGAGGCGCCCGACTGGGAGCACCGCCCTGAGGACCGCGAGGACACCTCCGTACTCACCCTGGAGCGGCTGCTCTCGCTCGTCGCGGACGCCGGGCGGCGGGTGGAGCTGGCCATCGAGACCAAGCACCCCACGCGGTGGGCGGGCCAGGTCGAGGAGCGGCTGCTGTTCCTGCTCAAACGGTTCGGCCTGGACAGCCCGGAGTCCCCGGCCGATTCACAGGTACGGGTCATGAGTTTCTCGGCGCGTTCGCTGCACCGCGTCCGGGCCGCCTCGCCGACGCTGCCGACGGTCTATCTGAACCAGTTCCTCTCGCCCCGGCTGCGCGACGGACGGCTGCCGGCCGGTGTCCGGATCGCGGGCCCCTCGATCCGGATCGCGCGCGGTCACCCGGCGTACGTCGAGCGGCTGAAACGCGCCGGTCACCAGGTGCACGTCTGGACCGTGAACGAGCCCGAGGACGTCAGCCTCTGTGTCGATCTCGGCATCGACGCCATCATCACCAACCGCCCGGGCGCGGTTCTGCGGCAACTGGGCCGCTGAACAGGAGCGCTCCCACGACTCCTGAACCTCTCCGGCCGCGGGCCGGCTCTTACCCGACTCCGACCCCGGTTCCTGCCAGAGGTCTTGACCTGTGGTCCCGAGTGCGGAAACCTCCACCTTCGGCCATACCGTCGAAATCCGGCCACTCGGTTACAGGGAGTGCACCGGCGCGTTCGATCCGTATTCGATCATTGCGAGTGCGTCACCGAAGGCGGAAGGGGCGGTTTCCGGTACAGGCCAAAGGGGCATTCACACCGTGGCGTGGGGCAAAGGAGGTCTCGGGGGTGGCGTTGGTGGTGGCACAGGAGGTGCCCACGTCGTCGAGCATGGCCGTTCCCCATGGCCCTGCGGGCGTGGGGAAAGCAAGACACCGGATGCGTGATCAGTTGCGTACGGGCGGTGTGGCGGAATCGGTCATCGACGACGCTGTGTTGATCCTGTCCGAACTCTTGAGCAATGCGTGCAAACACGGTCGGCCGCTGGGCGAGGCCCTGGCCGGGGACGGCGACGTCCGGGCCGCGTGGCGCGTGGATTCCGGCGGCAGACTCATCGTCGAGGTGACGGACGGCGGCGGCCCGACCCGCCCGGTTCCGGCGACCCCGTCGGTCACGGCACACGGCGGTCGCGGGCTGAACATCATCACGGCGCTGGCCAACGACTGGGGTGTCCGGGACGACACGCGGGGCGAGGTCACGGTGTGGGTCGTCGTCAACGACGACGTCCACGACCCGGACGCGGGCCATCGGCGTACGGACTTCGCCACCCGCATCACGGCCCGCTCGATGTCCGCGATACCCGACCTGGACTTCGCGGACGCGTTCGACGACATGGACTGACAGGGTCTGGCGCATCCCCTTGCACAACCTGGCGGATCCGCTGACAGAACCTGGCAGATCCGGTGACGGCCGTTGTCCACAGGGTCCCGTCGGCCGTCGTACGAGCGGCTAGGCTCGCGCCAGTACGAGACGAGCCGTAACCGGGAGACACCCACGATGGCCAAGAAGCGACCCCAGACGAAGGCCTCGCGGCCCCAGCTTTCCGACGGCGACATCCCTGTTGTCGGTGCGCGCGAGCCCTGCCCCTGCAACAGCGGCCGGCGCTACAAGGCCTGTCACGGCCGGGCCGCCGCGCACGCGGTGACCGAGCTGGTGCACCGGCCCTTCGAGGGCCTGCCCGGCGAGGGCGACTGGGTCGCCCTGCGCGAGCTGGTCCCCGCCGCGACCGTGGATCTGACCCTCAAGTCCGGCCTGCCCGAGGGCGTTCCCTCGGTCACGCTCGCCACGGTCCTGCCGATGGCCTGGCCCGCCCTGCGCCGCGACGACGGCTCGGTCCTGCTCGGCCTCCAGAACGACACGTCGTCCGGCGACATCAGCCGCGACCTCGCCGACACCCTCCAGCGCGCGCTCACCGCCGCGCCCGGTACGCCCGTCCAGGGCCGCCGCGCCCCGGCCGACGGTCCGCGGCTACAGGATCTGCTCGACCCCGAAGGCGCGTTCGAGCCAGTTGTGCACACGGGCTTCGAGTTCTGGGTGCCGGACGCCGAGAACGCGACGGCGGACGTCACCGCCTCCCTGGAGCGGGCCAACGACGCCGCGATCCCGACCGTGAAGCTGACGGGCGTCGACGCCGCGTACTGGTGCGAGACCCCCGACAAGAACCACCTGCGCTGGGTGATGCCGCACGGCGAGGAGCAACTGCTCGACGCCCTCGCGCGGCTGCACGCGGCCGGGCAGTCCAGCCTGGGCGAGGGCACCCGCCTCGTGGGCTCCTTCCGCGCGCACGGCCTCACCGTCCCGGTCTGGGACCTGCCGACCGGCGTCACCGCGGAGGACGTCGAGAAGCCGGCCGCCGAGTTCGCCGACCGCCTCGCCACCGCGCTGGCCGCGGACGCCCCGCTCACCCCGGAGGAGCGCCGTGCCCGCGGCGGCCTGACCAACCGACAGGTGACGCTCAGCTGAAACGCAGTCGGAGGCACATACTCCGCTTGAGGTGACTCCTGTCACAACTCCCGCTGAGAATCGCAGAATCGGTGTCCGAATAGCCGAGATCGAATTTGCGAACAGCCGATCTCTTGTTAGCGTTGCAGTAGCCCGGTTGCTGGTGCATCCCCCGTCGCCAGCAACCGGGTCTTTCTGTGCCCGTTCTCTGTACGGAACTCGGGCGTCCGTCAACTCCCGTCCGGCGCCCCGGAGTTGCTCCCCGCGCGCAGCAGCAGCGGACCCGCACTCCCCGCGTCCGACGCGAACTCCGCAACGGCTGTGTACGCCCCCGGCTCGCCCGTCGTGCGCTCCCTGGGCGTCTCGCACACCCCCGGCTCGTCCTCCGCGCCCACCGCGCACCGCACCTGCACAGTGCGGGCAGCGGGCCCCATGAGGCTCAGCACTGACGTCAGTTCATGGCCGGTCGCGTTGCGGTAGTAGGTGCGCGCCCAGGTCTCCTCCCCCTGCGACAGGACACAGGTCTGCGCCTCGATGCCGTCGGGCGTGGTGAGTTCGGGACCGCAGCGGGCGGCCGTGGCGAGCCCGAGGCCAAGAAGCAGCGGGGAATCGGTGGGATCGGCGGCGTCCCGCGCCTTGGCGTCACCGGGGTCGTCCTGAGGACCCTCATCGGGCATCAGGAAGAGAAGGGCGTCGCGGTCCGCGTCGCCCACGGGCCCCGCGGAGGCCACGGCCAGCGGAAGCGCGACCGTGAGCGCCACGACGCCCGAGAGCGCGAGCAGACGGAGGTTCATGAAGCCGAAGATAACGACAGGGAACGGGCGCCCGGTTGCCCGCGCGCCCGACACCCCTACAACTCGGGCGCGCTCACACCCGTACGAGTGAGAGCCTCGACCACGGCGTCCACCACGGCCTCGACATCGGGTACCCAGGGCGAGGCCGAGCCGGGCAGCGGTGCGCGCTCCCAGCGGACCTGGCCCAGGCCGGTCTCGGACGGGGGCAGCGCGATGTAGCCGCCCTCGCTGTGGAAACGGAGGGAACCGGGCACGAAGTCCTTCGCGTACAGCAGTTCGCCCAGCTGTTCCATCGTGTACGGCTTCACGAGCAGCGACCAGCGGGTGGGCGCCGCGACGACCGGGCCCAGGCGCATGCCCATGCGGTCCAGGGCCTGGAGCGCGCGAGCCGCGGCCGGGGCGGGCAGGCTCACCGCGCACGGGGCCGCGCCGCCGGTGGCGAGGATGATGGGAGCCGTCGGCCGGTTCGTCCACCACCAGCGCACCATGCGCTCGTCGGTGGTGGCCGCGAGCAGGCCGGGGTCGAACGGGTGAGCACCGGGGACCGTGCACTCCGGATCGGGGCAGCCGCAGCGTGCGCGCCCCTGTGGGTCCGGTGCCACGCCCGGGAGTACGGGCCACTGCCATTCGGCCGCGAACGTCAGAGCCGCGCCGAGTACTTCAGGCTTCCCGCCGTCACGCCGGGACAGGAGCCTGCGTCGCCTTCCGAGCCTTCCGAGGATCTCGCGCATGAGCGCTCGTTCCTTTCCGTTGCACGCCTGGCAACACCGTGGGCCACATCACACCATGTGTCGATCACTTCACTGTGCGTACCTTTTGGCGCATCACGCCCCGGGGAGAGGCAAGGGGAAGCCCCCTAGTGCGCCGAGCGCCGATCGTTGGCTACGTCCGCGTCCATACTGCGTTCACCAAAAGCATGGGCATGGCGCGGGGTGGCGGAGTCTGGCGTTTTGCCGTCCCGCGTATTTCTCTCCGCCTCCGCCAAGGGAGGATGGGGCACGGCCGTCGGTGGTTAAGACGCCCGGGTCCGTCGCCAGGTTCCGGGCGGTTCCACAACCACCCCTGGCCTTCTCCGAGTACGTACCCACCAAGACCGCTGTGACGCTCCGTCGAACCAGGCCAGTCGACCGCAATAACCCGCTACCCGAGTCAGTTTTAAGCCAACTTTGCTTTTTCGCAAGGGGACCCCGGGAAACCCATGGACACCAGGAATCCCGGCAGGACAATGCTGGACATCCCCTCACGAGTGCGTGTACATGTGGAGACACTGCTAGCGGCGCAGAATCACATGGGGGTTTGCGATGCTATTGAGCAATACGCGCCGGTCGGAAGGCCGGACGCCATGAACGCCCCTCACCTCCCGAAAGTGGCTGGAATCGATTCAACGGTTCCCTCGCCCGCACACACTGTCGCGCCCGCGCCCGTAGCCCCGGCAACCCCTGCCGACACACCCGCGCTGACCTGCCAGAACGACCCCGGAATCCTCCTCCAGGACCGCCTCGCCGGGTGGGTGTCGGACCTCACAACCCTGCACGAACTCACCGAGCGGCTGGCGCGCACGGCAGCACTCGCCGACGCCCTCCAGGAACTGCTGCGCGCCGGAGCCGCCCTCGTGGGCGCCCGGCGCGGTCTCGTCGTCCTGGAACCCGGTGACGGACTCGGCCCCGACACCACCATCGGCCTGGGACTCGCCCGCGCCGACCTCGGACACATCGAGACGATCCCGCGCGGCGCGATGCCGTACGGACAGCTCCTCGACACGGCCGCGGGGCTGCCCGGCGGCGAGAGCGAAATCACACACCCCGACCTTCTCGCCGAGGACGGTCTCGACCCCCGCCACCGCGAGGTGGCCGCCCGTCTCGGCTACGCGGCGAGCTACGCGCTCCCCCTGTCCACCGAGTCCGCGGGCCGCCTCGGCGCGGCCGTCTGGCTGTACGACGAACCCGCCGAGCCGGTCGAACGCCAGCGCCATCTCGTCGGCCTGTACGCGCGGTACGCGACCGAGCACCTGGCGCGACTGGTCGAGGTGGAGCGCACGCGCGCGTGCGTGACGACGATCTCCGAGGAGCTGCTGCCCGCCCGGCTGCCCCGGGTGGCCGGCGTCCAGCTCGCCGCCCGGCACCGCACCGGCCCGCGCGGCGGCGGCGACTGGTACGACGCGCTGCCGCTCCCGGACGCGGCCCTCGGCCTGGCCGTGGGCGCGGTGACCGGCTCGGGGCCCAGCGCGATCGCCGCGATGGGCCGGCTGCGGGCCTCCCTGCGCGCGTACGCCGTGATGGAGGGCGAGGACCCGGTGGCGGTCCTCTCCGACCTGGAGCTGCTGCTGCGGCTCACCGAGCCCGCCCGCTGCGCCACCGCCCTGTTCGCGTACTGCGAGCCCGCGCTGCGCAAGATCACGCTGGCCGGTGCCGGGCACTGTCCGCCCCTGGTGATCGGCGAGCGGCGCACGGAGTTCGTGGAGACCACCGTGTCGGCGCCGCTCGGGATGCTCGCCTGCTGGGAGGCGCCCAGCGTGGAGTTCCGGACGGAACCCGGCGAGACGGTGCTGCTCTACACCGACGGGCTGCTGCACCGTACGGGCGAGCCCGTGGACCGGGCCTTCTCGCGGCTGCACGCCGCGGCGGCGAGCGTCCCCAAGGGGCTGCGCGAAGATCCTGGCGCGGTCGCGGACCACGTCCTGCGGAGCATGCTGCCGGACGAGGTGGACGCGTCGGACGGTCAGGAGGACGTCGTACTGCTGGCGGCACGGTTCGAGTGAGCAGCCGGTCGCTTCTCGTACCTCTGGGCCCTGTCCCGTACGACCGTACGATGGACGGGGTCCAGTGCCGTATCTAGGAGGATGACCGTGGCGGAGGAGCTTCCGGAGACCCCGGAGACTGCCGAAGACGAGCCCATCAAGCAGCGGAAGAACGGCCTGTACCCGGGCGTCTCCGACGAGCTGGCCGAGAGCATGAAGTCCGGCTGGGCCGACACCGAGCTGACGGGCCTCGCGCCCATCGCGCAGGCCGCGGAGACCGCCGCCCGCCGTGCCGCGCTCTCCGCGCGCTTCCCGGGCGATCGGCTGGTGATCCCCGCGGGCAATCTGAAGACGCGTTCGAACGACACGGAGTACCCGTTCCGGGCGTCGGTCGAGTACGCGTATCTGACCGGCAACCAGACCGAGGACGGCGTCCTCGTGCTGGAGCCGGTCGACGGCGGTCACAAGGCGACGATCTATCTGCTGCCGCGCTCCGACCGCGAGAACGGCGAGTTCTGGCTCTCGGGGCAGGGCGAGCTGTGGGTCGGCCGCCGGCACTCACTCACCGAGTCCGAACAGGTGTACGGCATTCCGGCCTCGGACGTGCGCGAGCTGGCGGACGCCCTGCGTGAGGCGACCGGTCCGGTGCGGGTCGTACGCGGGTTCGACGCGGGCATCGAGGCCGCGCTGACCGACAAGGTCACCGCCGAGCGCGACGAGGAGCTGCGGGTCTTCCTGTCCGAGGCCCGGCTGGTCAAGGACGAGTTCGAGATCGGTGAGCTCCAGAAGGCCGTCGACTCGACCGTGCGCGGGTTCGAGGACGTCGTCCGCGTTCTGGACAAGGCCGAGGCGACCTCCGAGCGGTATATCGAGGGCACCTTCTTCCTGCGCGCGCGGGTCGAGGGCAACGACGTCGGCTACGGCTCCATCTGCGCGGCCGGGCCGCACGCCTGCACGCTGCACTGGGTGCGCAACGACGGGGCCGTGCGCTCCGGTGAGCTGCTGCTGCTGGACGCGGGCGTCGAGACGCACACGTACTACACGGCCGATGTCACGCGGACGCTGCCGATCAACGGCACGTACACCGAGATCCAGAAGAAGATCTATGACGCGGTGTACGACGCGCAGGAGGCCGGGATCGCGGCGGTGCAGCCCGGCGGGAAGTACCGGGACTTCCACGATGCGGCTCAGCGGGTGCTGGCCGAGCGGATCGTGGAGTGGGGGCTTGTCGAGGGGCCTGTGGAGCGGGTGCTGGAGTTGGGGTTGCAGCGGCGGTGGACGCTACACGGCACGGGGCACATGCTCGGGATGGACGTTCACGACTGTGCGGCGGCGCGGGTCGAGTCGTATGTGGACGGGGTTCTTGAGCCGGGGATGGTGTTGACCGTTGAGCCCGGGTTGTATTTCCAGGCTGATGATCTGACCGTGCCTGTGGAGTATCGGGGTATTGGGGTGCGGATCGAGGACGACATCCTGGTGACCGAGGGTGGGAATCGGAACCTTTCGGCTGGGCTTCCTCGTCGGTCGGATGAAGTTGAGGCTTGGATGGCTCGGCTCAAGGGTTGAGTTTTGGCTGCCCGGCCGGTGGGGGCTTGTCGCGCCCACGCGGCAGAGCCGCAAATGTCACAGCCCCGCGCCCCTTAGGGGGTTACCGGGAGGGAGTCCAGGAAGAGAGCGCCTGCGAACAGGCCCGCGCTGCCTCTTGGGCTCCAGCCTCGGGTGTGGAGGTCGGTGTCGAAGGCTGTCAGGGCCTTGGCGCCGGCCTCTGTCGATGTGCCGCCCGCTTCCAGGATTTCGCGGGCGCCTGCCTGGACGTGGCGTAGGCCGTGGGGGCCTGCCGTGTACAGGAGTTCGGTGTCCTGGAGCGTTGACATGACCGTCAGGAGGGCGTCCAGGCGGGCCTCCGGCTCCGTCGCGCCGTTGGAGCGGGCGGTGGCCAGGGCGTCCAACGCCCGGCGCACGTGCGGGAATCCGGCCCTCGCCTCGCCGCGGGCGCCGGCCGCGCCGTACTTCGCCGACACCGAGGAACCCCGGGAGGGTCTGCGCGGGGCGCGCTTGTCGGGGTGGGAGGCGATCCGCTTGGCCGCCGCCGCGACATCGCGTGCCTTGGCCCTGGGGTCCATGGCCGCCGCCGCGACCAGCAGGCCGAGCGCCCACAGGGCGCCCCGGTGGCCGCCGCCCGCCAGTGCCACCGAGTGCTCGGTGGACCGGCCGATCGCGCCCAGCTCCGTACGGAGCGCGGGTGTCGGTTCGCCGGTACGGCGGGCAGCGGCGGCCATGGCCGCGAGGCCGGGCGCGAGCGCCTTGGCCGACCAGCGCAGGGCAAGTTGGTCCTTGCGCGTCACGCGGGCGTCGAGATCGCGCGGGTCGGGCAGGCCCGGTTTGGGAGCCAGGGCCAGCTGCCCGGTCAGCGCGTCCACGGCGGCCAGCGCCAGCGCCTCGTCCTCACGGCTGCTCATGTCCGTACCTTACGAGGAGGCCGTGGCGGACGGTGAGGCACTTTCGGTCGGGGCGTCCGTCGGGGGCTCGCCGCTCGGGGGCGTACCGCCACCACCGCCGCCGCTGCCCGCGCCGGTGTTCTCGGCGTCCGGGTCGATGCCCAGGGTGATGAAGCCCTTGTAGCCCTTGGAGACGTCCTTCTTGTGGACCGGCTTCAGGGTGAGCAGACCGCTGGAGGTGCCGCCGCCGTCGTACACCATGTCGTTGTCGAGGGTGGTGTAGCTGCCGGTGTGCTGGGAGTAGGGCTCCAGGGCGAAGATCGCCTCGGCCGCGTCGTCGGGGAAGAAGAACTGGCCGGTGTAGTTGACCTTGCCGCCCTCGTAGGTGCCGTCCTCCTTCGCGCCGCCGGTGTGCACCTTGACGTGGATGTGGCAGGTGCGCGGGGTGTACCAGCCGGGGAAGATCGTCTCGAACTTGACGACCCCGTTGGCGTTGGCGACCTGGTAGCCGCGCAGATAGGTGTTGTCGTCGGCGGTGGAGCCGTCCTCGCTCTCGGCGGGGGCCGAGCCGCCGGGGTTGGCGGTGGTGTACCCGGAGTAGTAGCCCCAGGCGTCGCAGTGCCAGATCTCCACGGCCGCGCCGGCCACCGGGGCGCAGGACTCGGTGGTGTCCTGGACGGTGATGCGCAGCGTCAGCGGGACGCCGGATTTGCCTTCGGTGATGTCTTTTCTGACCAGGGCGTTGTCGAGGTAGTACGGCCCCTCCGTCACGCTGGACATGAGGACGCAGGTGCCGGTGCTCTCGCTCACCGTGGCGGACGCGGTGGCGTCGGCCGTCGTCGTGGTGGTCGCCTCGTCCGCGAAGGCCGACTGGTAGCCCGCGACCGCGAGCCCGCCTGCGGCGACCGTGCCTCCGGTCACCGCGAGAGCGCGGCGCCGGCTGATCGTTGTGTCCTTGTGGTTTCCCGTCATGATCAGGAAATTAGGGACACCGTCCGTCAGGAACGTGGGTGCGGGCTGAGAGCTGCCTGTGAAGCGTGAGAAACCTGAAGTGACCAGATGTCACACCGCCATCAGCGGTGCGTCCTTCCGCCACTTGAGCATCTTGTCGAAACTGACCACCGCGCCGCCCCGGCCCGGCTTGTTGCCGATGGTGACGTGGTCGGCGAGTTCCTCGATCAGCGACAGGCCCCGGCCGTGCTCCGCGTCGTACGGGACGGCGGCGACGGGTACCGGGCGGCGTGGGGCCTCCGCGAGCGCCGGGCCGGCCGTGCTCGCCGTGTTCATCGGGCTCGCCGGGAACCCGGGTCCCGAGTCGGCGACCTCGATGCGGCACTTCTCGCCGTCGAGGTACGCGGTGACGCGATAGGCCCCGCGGGAGTCGCCGTGCGCGGTGTCACCGGCATGCTCGACGGCGTTCGCACAGGCCTCGCTCAGCGCGAGGGAGAGGTCGTAGGAGATGTCCGGGTCGACGCCCGCCGTCTCCATCGTGCCCAGCAGGAGGCGTCTGGCGAGCGGAACGCTCGCAGCCTCGCGGCGCAGATGGAGTGACCACCAGATGCTCATGCTCCAGCCTCCAGGCCGCGGCTCGACATACTTGTACGTATTGCCGCGAGTGCCGGTGTGTAAGCACGCAGTTGACGTGATGCCGCCCATACGGGGGATGCGCTGCGGGCTGCAATCGGTGTATGCGGGGCGTTGATTAGCAGAAGTTGTCTTCCGCTTGTACCCGGCCGTACGGGGTGTAACCCGGCCGTACACCACCTTGTGGACCTGCCGTATGGGCGCCGTGGGGCCAGTGCGATGATGACCCCGCCATGACTGCCCGCCGCCGGCGCACAGCGCCCTCCGGAAGCGCACTCCGGATGCTGAGGGCCGCGGTGTTCGCCGCGGTCTGTGTCGTGCTGGCCGGTGCCGGGCACACCCTCGCCTCCTGTGCCTCCGTTCCGCTGTGGACCCTGGGCGCCGGTTTCCTCGGGGTCCTGGCGTGCGCGGCACCCCTCGCCGGACGGACCCGTTCGCTGCCGGGCATCGTCGCCCTGCTGGCCGTCGGGCAGACGGTCCTGCACACCCTGTTCGGGCTCGGGCAGCACACCGCCACGTCGGCGGCCGCCTCGGCTTCGACGGCCGCCGCGACGGACACCGCCCTGGTCGCCCGCGCCGCCCGGCTGCTGTGCGGTGCGCCGCTCGCGGCGATCAGTCCGGCCCAGGCCCAGCGGATCCTCTCCGACGCGCGGATCAGCACCAGCGGCACAGGGGCGGGCGGTACCGGGATGGGCTCCGGCTCCGACATGGGGTCCATGAGCCACTCCGCGGGCGCCCTCGCCTCCGCCGGGTCCCTCAGCTCCTCCGTACTGCCGTCGCTGCCCATGCTGATCGGTCATCTGCTCGCGGCCGTCGCCACCGGGTGGGTGCTGCGGCACGGGGACCTGGCGCTGCTGCGGCTGATGCGGCTGTCGGCGCACGGCGTGGCCGAGGGGGCGCTCGTACGTTCCCTGCGCGGGGCGCTCGCGCTGGCGCGCGCACTCCGGGCGGGCCTTCCGGGTACGCCCGGTACGGCACCGCGGGTCCCGCGCGCGTGCACCCTCGTACCCCTGAGGCCGCCCGCGACCGCGCTCCAGCACACGGTGATCCGGCGCGGGCCGCCGGCCGACGCTCTCGTGCTCGCCGCCTGACACGACGCGACCGCTCCCCGTCGGGTCCCCAGGGTCTTCGGATCCGAGGGTCCGGGGGTTCGAGGAGGCCGCCGTCGTGCGGCACACGCGCGTGTGCACCGTTCCGCACGCGCGTCCCTCTTCCTCCGCGAACCCTCTCCGAGGCCTCCCGGACCTCCCCGGGCCCTCGGACTCACCGAAGTGGAGCGCCTTCCGACATGAAGGTTTCCCGTATCGCCGCCGCCGGTGCCCTCGCCGGCGCCACCGTCCTCGTCCTGTCCGGCCCCGCTTTCGCGCACGTCAGCGTGTCCGCCGAGGGCACCGCCGCCAAGGGCGGCTACGCGACCGTCAACTTCAAGGTGCCGAACGAGCGCGACAACGCCTCGACGACCAAGCTGGAGGTCAGCTTCCCGACCGACCACCCGCTCGCCTCTGTGATGCCGGAGCCGGTCCCCGGCTGGACCGCCAAGGTCACCACGTCCAAGCTGGCCACCCCCGTCGAGCTGCACGGCGAGAAGATCTCCGAGGCCGTCTCCAAGGTCACCTGGACCGCCTCGGGCAAGGGCATCGAGCCCGGCTTCTTCCAGAAGTTCCCGCTCTCCATCGGCCAACTGCCCGAGGACACCGACGAACTCGTCTTCAAGGCGCTCCAGACGTACTCCAACAAGGAGGTCGTCCGCTGGATCGAGGTCCAGGAGGACGGCGCCGAGGAGCCCGACAACCCCGCGCCGGTGCTGGCCCTGTCCGCCGCCACCGAGAGCCACCACGGTGGCTCCTCGTCCACGGAGGAGACCGAGGCCGCCGCCTCCGCGGAGCCCGCCGCGAAGACCACGACCACCGCCGCCGAGCCCGCCGACAGCAGCGACACCACCGCGCGCGTGCTGGGCGTCGTGGGCATCGTCGTCGGTGTCGCGGGCGTGGCGTTCGGCGTGCTGGCCGGCCGTCGCCGCACCACCGTCTGACCCTCGCTCACCTCCGGTGCGCGCCGGGGGCGTGCGGTTGTCCCGCACGCCCCCGGTGGCTCGCCGACACCACCTTCGGGAACTCTCCTTATGCGCAAGAAACTGTTCGCCGCGTCCGCCCTGCTCGTCGCGGCCACCCTGACCCTCTCCGCCTGCGGCAGCGGCGACGACTCCGACAACCAGTCCGTCGCCGATGTCTCCGTCGAGGCCGGCTCGGACAAGACGGCCACGATCCTCGACCAGCCGTTCGAGAAGCCCGACCTCGTCCTCACCGACACCCAGGGCAAGTCGTACGACTTCCGCGCGGAGACCAAGGGCCGGCCCACCCTCATCTACTTCGGCTACACCAACTGCCCCGACGTCTGCCCGCTGACGATGAGCAACATCGCCGTCGCCAAGAAGCAGCTGTCCAAGGCCGACCAGGACAAGCTCCGCATCGTCTTCGTCACCACCGACCCGAAGCGCGACACCCCGGCCGCGCTCGGCAAGTGGCTCAAGGGCATCGACCCCCAGGTGGTCGGTCTGACCGGCGACTTCGCCACCATCCAGGCCGGCGCCCGCACCCTCGGCATCTCCATCGAGCCGACGTCGAAGGACAAGAACGGCAAGACGATCTCGATGCACGGCACCCAGGTCATCGCCTTCTCCCCGAAGACCGACGGCGGCTATGTCCTCTACGGCGAGGACGCCACCGTCGACGACTACACCAAGGACCTCCCGAAGATCATCAAGGGGCAGAACCCGTGAGGCGCCTCCCCCTGGTGACAGCCGCGGTGCTCGCGGGGGCGCTCGCCCTCACCGCGTGCGGAAGTTCGGACTCCGGGTCCGACGACGGCGCCGGACTGTCCGTAGGCTCCGCCTACATGCCCCAGCCCGTCTCGGACACCATGGCCGCCGGATTCCTCGTCATCACCAACAAGGGCGCCGCCGGTGACGTACTCACCCGCGTCACCAGCGAGGTCGCCGGCGAGGTCACGGTGCACAAGACCGTCGGGCAGACCATGGAGGAGGCCAAGAGCCTCGACATCCCGGCCCACGGCGAACTCGTCCTCCAGAGCGGCGGCGACCATCTGATGTTCGAGCAGCTCAAGCGCAAGCCGCTGGAGGGCGAGAAGGTCGCCGTCCAGCTGCACTTTGCCAAAACCTCGCCGATCACCGTCGAGATGCCGGTGAAGTCCGCGACGTACAACCCCAAGACCGGACACTGAGACCGAGGGAGGGATCACCGTGACACAGACCATCGCCCCCCGCGTACGGCCCCTGGTGCTGCTGTTCCTCGCGATCGCCGGCGCGCTGCTCGCCGGGCTGGCCGGCGCCGCGCCCGCCTCCGCACACGCGGCACTGACCGGCAGCTCTCCTTCCCAGGGAATCGTGGTCGACAAGGCCCCGGACCAGGTGACGCTGACCTTCTCCGAGAAGGTCGCGCTGTCCGACGGCTCGATCCGCGTGCTCGACCCCAAGGGCAAGCGCGTCGACACCGCCAAGGCGGCCGAGATCAGCGGCACGACGTACGGCGTCCCGCTCCACTCCGGGCTGCCCGACGGCACGTTCACCGTCGCCTACCAGGTCGTCTCGGCGGACAGCCACCCCGTCGCCGGCGCCTACACCTTCTCCATCGGCGCCCCCTCCGTCACCTCCGTCAAGGTCTCCGACGAGTCGGCGGGCGGCGGAGTCGTCGGCGCCCTCTACGGCTTCGGCCGGTACGTCTCGTACGCGGGCTTCATCGTCATGGTCGGCGGCGCCGCCTTCGTCCTCGCCTGCTGGCAGCGCGGAGCCGGCGTACGGGCGCTCCAGCGGCTCGTGGCCGCCGGATGGCTCGCGATGACCGCGGCCACGCTCGCGCTGCTGCTGATGCGCGGCTCGTACACCGGCTCCGGCAAGGTCGGCGACATCTTCGACCTGGGCCTCCTCGGTGACGTCCTCCAGACCAAGACGGGCGCCGCGCTCGTCTCCCGGCTGCTGCTGCTCGCGGCCGGCGCGCTCTTCATCGCGGTCCTCTTCGGGGCGTACGCCCGGCCCGAGGAGGACTCCGACGAGGCCGCGGAGGACGACGAGGACGCCGCGTACGACGCCACCGCGAAGCGGGATCTCACCTTCGGGCTCGCCATCGGCGGCGGTGTCGTGGCGATCGGCCTCGCCGCCACCTGGGCGCTCGCCGAACACGCCTCGACCGGGCTCCAGGCCGGCATCGCGATGCCCGTCGACGTGGTCCACCTCGTCGCCGTCGCCCTCTGGCTCGGCGGGCTCTCCGCCCTCCTGGTCGCGCTGTTCCGGGCACCCGCCGACGCCCCGATCGAGGGCTCGGCCGTACGCCGCTTCTCCCGCCTCGCCTTCGGCAGCGTGCTGGCGCTGGTCGCGACCGGCATCTACCAGTCCTGGCGCCAGGTCGGCTCCTGGTCGGCGCTCACCGGCACCTCGTACGGCCAGCTGCTGCTCGTCAAGATCGGCCTGGTGATCGTCCTCGTCGGCATCGCCTACATCTCGCGCCGCTGGACCACCCAGCTGCCGGAGACCGCCGACGCCGTGACGGCGGAGCGTACGGAGGACGAGACCGCCGACGCCGAGAAGGAACCCGTCGCCGCCGGAGCCGTCAAGGGCGGGGACGCCAAGCGCGCCACCCAGCTCGCCCGGCAGCAGGCGGCCGTCGACACCGCGCGCGTGAAGCGGCTGCGCGACGCCGACCCGCTGCGCACGGGGCTGCGCCGCTCGGTGCTCGCCGAGGCGGGCATCGCCGTCGTCCTGCTCGCCGTCACCACCGTGCTGACGTCCACCGAACCGGGCCGTACGGAGGAGGAGGCCAAGTCCGCCGCGGCGGCGTCCTCGTCGTCGTCCTCCACGTCGGACTCCTCGGTCGGGACCGGTGCGCTGACCCTCGACATGACCTTCGACACCGGCGGCCAGGACGGCAAGGGCCTCGTCCGGCTCGACCTCAACCCCGCCCGTGTCGGCGGCAACGTCATGCATGTGTACGTGGAGCGGCCCAACGGCCGGGCGTTCGACGTGCCCGAGGTGAAGGTCGCCTTCACGCTCACCGCCCAGAACATCGGACCGCTGCCCGTGAACCCGGACCGCGTCACCACCGGCCACTGGACGGCGAACGAGGTCCAGATCCCCATGGCCGGCACCTGGAAGATCGCCGTGACGGTACGGACCTCCGACATCGACCAAGTGACCGTCACCAAGAACGCGCAGATCGGCTGACCCGCACCATGTCTGACCAGTCCACCAAGGAAAACGACCAGGGAAGCGTTCCCGGAAGCACCGACGGGAACGGGGAGCCCGGCATCTCGCGCCGGCGGCTGCTCGGTACCGCCGGTGCCACCGGGCTCGTGCTCGGGGCGGCGGGCGGGGCCACCGGCTATGCCGTCGGCTCCTCCGCCGACTCCGGATCCGACTCCTCCGGCCAGTCCCTCCCGCTCACTTCTGTGGGCACGGACATGGCAAAGTTTCACGTGAAACATCAGCCGGGCATCACCGAGAGCCTCCAGGCGCGCGGCCACCTCGTCGCCTTCGACCTGGCGGCGGGCACGGGCCGCACCGAGGCCGCCGCACTGCTGCGCCGCTGGTCCGACACCGCCCAGCGGCTCATGGCGGGCGAGGCCGCCGCGCACGACGACACGGACGTCGCCCGCGACGCCGGCCCCTCGTCCCTGACGGTCACCTTCGGCTTCGGGTACGGCTTCTTCGCCCGCACCGGCCTGGAGAAGCAGCGCCCGGTCGCGCTGGACCCACTGCCCGAGTTCTCCTCCGACCACCTCGACAAGGCCCGCAGCAACGGCGATCTGTGGGTGCAGATCGGCGCCAACGACGCCCTGGTCGCCTTCCACGCCCTGCGCGCGATCCAGAAGGACGCGGGCAGCGCGGCCCGCGTCCGCTGGCAGATGAACGGCTTCAACCGGTCGCCGGGCGCCACCGCGCAGCCCATGACCGCCCGCAACCTGATGGGCCAGATCGACGGCACCCGCAACCCCAAGCCGTCCGAGGCCGACTTCGACAAGCGCATCTTCATCCCCGCCACCGGCGAACCGTCCTGGATGGCGAACGGCTCCTATGCCGTCGTACGCCGGATCCGCATGCTGCTCGACGACTGGGAGCAGCTGTCGCTCAAGCAGCAGGAGGACGTCGTCGGGCGGAAGAAGTCGAACGGGGCGCCGCTCAGCGGCGGGACGGAGACGACCGCGATGGACCTGGAGAAGGTCGACGCCCAGGGCAATCTCGTCGTCCCCATCAACGCCCACGCCCGGATCACCCGCCCCGACGAGAACGGGGGCGCGGCCATGCTGCGGCGCCCGTGGTCCTTCCACGACGGGATCGGCGCGGACGGTACGCCCGACGCGGGGCTCCTCTTCGTCTGCTGGCAGGCCGACCCGCTGCGCGGCTTCGTCACCGTCCAGCGCAAGCTCGACCGGGGCGACGCGCTCTCCAAGTACATCCGGCACGAGTCGAGCGCGCTGTTCGCGGTGCCGGGCGGGGCGGGCGAGGGGGAGTACGTGGGGCAGCGGCTGCTGGAGGGGTGACAGGGAAAGGAAGCGTGCGTCGGGTTGGCAAGGGCCCATTAGGGTGAGGGCATGCCAGCCAGCTACGCGTATCTCGGCCCCGAGGGCACCTTCACCGAGGTTGCCCTGCGCACGCTTCCCGAGGCGGCCACCCGGGAGCTGATCCCGATGGTGTCCGTGCCGGCCACGCTCGACGCGGTGCGCAGCGGTGAGGTCGAGGCCGCGTTCGTGCCGATCGAGAACTCCGTCGAGGGCGGGATCACCACCACGCTCGACGAGCTGGTCGCAGGCGCCCCGCTGATGATCTACCGCGAGGTCCTGCTGTCGATCACCTTCGCGCTGCTGGTCAGGCCGGGCACCAAGCTGTCGGAGATCAAGACGGTCACCGCCCATCCGGCGGCGCAGTCGCAGATCCGCAACTGGATGAAGATCAACCTCCCGGACGTCGTCTGGGAGTCGTCCGCCTCGAACGCGGACGGCGCCCGGCTGGTGCAGGAGGGCCGTTACGACGCCGCCTTCGCGGGCGAGTTCGCCGCCGCCCGGTACGGCCTGGAGGCACTGGAGACCGGCATCCACGACGCGGAGAACGCGCAGACCCGGTTCGTCCTGGTCGGCAGGCCCGCCCGGCCCGCCGCCCCGACCGGCGCGGACAAGACGTCCGTCGTCATCTGGCAGCGCGACGACCACCCCGGTGGACTGCGCGATCTGCTGGACGAGTTCGCCGTACGGGGCGTCAACCTGATGCTGCTCCAGTCCCGGCCGACCGGGCAGGGCATCGGCAACTACTGCTTCGCGATTGACGCCGAGGGCCACATTTCCGACCGGAAGGTCGCCGAGGCGCTCATGGGACTCAGGCGGATCTGTCTCAAGGTGCGGTACCTGGGTTCGTACCCGCGTGCGGACATCGGGGTCGAGGACGTCCGCGCGCCGCTGCCGGGGACGTCCGACGAGGAGTTCGTGACGGCCGCCGACTGGGTGGCCCGCTGCCAGGACGGCCGCTTCTAACCGGCCCTGCCGGTGCTGGGGCCAGTCCTACCAGCCGATTTCCGTTATCCACAGAAGTTATCCACAGGCCAGCTTCTCGACCTGGGGACAAGTCGACAACGGAGTGCCAGTCTGTCGACAAATCGCCCTACAGACCGTCGACTCGTCCACAGCCCGGCATGCCACCCTTCGTCCACTCGTTTCCCTGGCGTAACTCCCCGGGGTTACGCATTTCCACCCGAAAGTGGGCGTGAGGGTGGTTTGCTTCGGGAATTGGTCATCTGGCGGACACCTTCGGAAACGATCACTTCCGTCATCCACAGATCTTTCGCACAGCCTGTGGATAACTTTTCGGGGGTGTGGATTACCGTGCCCCAGCACACCCCAAGTCCCGTTCTCCACAAGGGATTCGAGTCAACCGGCGCGACCTCACCAAACCCTTCCGGGGTCAGTTCCCATTCCCCTTGACGTGATCGACATTTCGGGCAAACAGCAATACAAGGGGTGTATGGAAATACCGAGTCGTGAGCGCCAACCCGGCACCGGTAGCCTTGGACCGTGATTGACCTTCGCCTGCTTCGTGAGGACCCCGACCGTGTGCGCGCTTCGCAGCGCGCCCGTGGAGAGGACGTCGCGCTCGTCGACGCTCTCCTGTCCGCCGACGAGCGGCGCAGGGCGTCCGGCGTCCGCTTCGACGAGCTGCGTTCCGAGCAGAAGGCGCTCGGCAAGCTGATCCCCAGGGCCTCCGGCGACGAGAAGGCCGAGCTGCTGGCGAAGGCCGGGCAGCTCGCCGCCGGCGTCAAGGCGGCCGACGCCGAGCAGCACGAGGCCGACGAGGAGACCAAGCAGCTTCTCCTCCAGCTCGGCAACCTGGTCCACCCGGACGTCCCGGTCGGCGGCGAGGAGGACTTCGTCGTCCTGGAGACGCACGGCACGATCCGCGACTTCGGCGCCGAGGGCTTCGAGCCCAAGGACCACCTGGAGCTGGGCGAGGCGCTGGGCGCCATCGACGTCGAGCGCGGCGCCAAAGTGTCCGGCTCGCGCTTCTACTACCTCACCGGCGTCGGCGCACTCCTGGAGCTGGCCCTGGTCAACGCGGCGATCGCCCAGGCCACCGAGGCCGGTTTCGTCCCGATGCTGACCCCGGCGCTGGTCCGCCCGCGCGCGATGGAGGGCACCGGCTTCCTCGGCCAGGCCGCGGAGAACGTGTACCACCTGGAGAAGGACGACTACTACCTGGTCGGCACCTCCGAGGTCCCCCTCGCCGCGTACCACATGGACGAGATCCTCGACGCCGACAAGCTCCCGCTGCGCTACGCCGGCTTCTCGCCGTGCTTCCGCCGTGAGGCCGGCACGTACGGCAAGGACACGCGAGGCATCTTCCGCGTGCACCAGTTCGACAAGGTCGAGATGTTCTCGTACGTCGACCCGGCGGACGCGGAGAACGAGCACCAGCGGCTCCTGGACTGGGAGAAGCAGTGGCTGACCGGCCTCGAACTGCCCTTCCAGGTCATCGACGTGGCCTCGGGCGACCTGGGCGCCTCCGCCTCGCGCAAGTTCGACTGCGAGGCGTGGATCCCGACCCAGGGCAAGTACCGCGAGCTGACCTCGGCCTCCAACTGCGACGGCTTCCAGGCCCGGCGCCTGTCCGTGCGGATGCGTGACGGCAAGAAGGTCCAGCCGCTCGCGACGCTCAACGGCACGCTGTGCGCCGTACCGCGCACGATCGTGGCGATCCTGGAGAACCACCAGTTGGCCGACGGCTCGGTGCGTGTGCCCGAGGTGCTGCGCCCGTATCTGGGTGGTCGGGAGCTGCTGGAGCCGGTCGCCAAGTGACCGCCGCCGCAGGCTCGTTCCCTTATCCGCTCGTCGCGACCGACCTCGACGGAACGCTCCTGCGCTCCGATGGTTCGGTCTCGGCGCGCACCCGTGAGGCACTCGCCGCGGTCGCCGCGCGGGGCGGCGCGCACATCGTCGTCACCGGCCGCGGGGTGCGCTGGACGCGGCACATCCTCGACGAACTGGGCTACGAGGGACTCGCGGTCTGCGGCCAGGGTTCGCAGGTGTACGACGCCGGGGCGCACCGTCTGCTGACGTCGATCACCCTGGACCGGCAGCTGGCCTCGCTCGCGCTGGCGAAGATCGAGGCGGAGACCGGGCCGCTGTTCCTGGCGGCGAGCCGGGCTGGCCTCGACGGAGACGTGCTGGTCGGGGCGGGCTACTCGGGCGTGGGCGCGCTGCCCTTCGTTCCGCTGACGGACCCGTCGGAGCTGTGGGCCGAGCCGCTGAGCAAGATCTACATCCAGCATCCGACCCTGTCCGCCGACCAGTTGACCGAGGTCGCGACCCGGACGGCGGGCGGTTTCGTCACGGTCACCATGGCGGGCGAGGACATAGTCGAACTCCTCCCCCTGGGCCTGTCCAAGGCGAAGGGGCTGTCCCTGGCGGCCCGTCGGCTCGGCCTGAGGTCCGCGGACACGATCGCCTTCGGTGACATGCCCAACGACATCCCGATGTTCGCCTGGGCGGCACACGGGGTGGCGATGGCGAACGCCCACGGCCAACTGCGGGCGGTGGCGGACGAGGTGACGTCGTCGAACGACGAGGACGGCATCGCGGTGGTGCTGGAGCGGTTGCTGGCGTAAGTGGGTATCGGGGGGGCTGGGAGGGCGGCCCGCGCGAGTGATTCGCGCGCTCGAAGTGGCCGCCCCGGGCAGCGCCCCCTGTTGAACGGGCCCGCGCGGAGATAGTGACGCTCCGGAGCCCGCCGCGGGCTGCCCTGAAGGAAGCCGCAGCGACCGCCGTGCATCGGCGTCGCGCGGCTCCGCTCCCAGTACCCATCTCCAGACACCAGATCTCCGACTCGGACAGATCCGGCGTACTGGACAGAACTACTGTGCCCGTACGGCGAGTCGGACGCCACCGAATAAAACTGGTGAACGGTTCCGGGACGGGCGGGCCGCTCTACTTCCGCTCTACTTCCGGCGCCACCTGCGGCGACGGGACTTGCTGAAGAACCAGCCGGCCGGGGGTTCGTCCGACCGCCAGGGCTGCGGTTCGGGCGCCTCTTTCCGCCACCGGGCGGCCAGCATCCGGGCGCGGGCGGACGGTTCGGCGGTGTCGGCGGAGCGTATGAAGTCCTCGTCGAGAACCAGCGCGTCCCAGTCGTCCCCGGACCCACCCCGTGCTGTCTTCCCTGCCATCCCCGTCCTCCTCGCCCTGCTTCCCGTTTGTCCAGTGTGCCCGGACACGCGTGAAGTCTCTGTCAAGACCGACGCGCGCCCGGGGCCGTTCTACTCGTCGCCGGTCGGCGTGAGGGTGCGCAGCTTCTGGCCGGCGTACCAGGTGGCGAGGACGGTGACCACGATCAGCAGGACCGTCGCCGTGGTCAGGCCGACGTCCGAGGTGACCAGGTCGCCGTCGGTGACCTTGTGGCCGACGGCCAGCGCCCACTGCTGGACGCTCAGCGTGCGCGCCCCGGGCACCAGCGAGCCGAACAGGGCCTCCCAGACGAGGGCGTAGACGAGGCCGAAGACCACGGCGTGCCGGGAGACCGTGCCGAGCAGCAGGAAGAGCGCCGCGTAGGCGATGGAGGCGACGAGCGCGGCGACCGTGTAGGCGACGGCGACCTGCTGGCCGTTGCCGTTGAGGATCAGGCCGGCGATGAAGGTGGGCACAGCCGAGAACGCCATGGTGACGCCGATGGCGACGATCAGCTTGGTGTAGATGATCGTGGGCCGCTTGAGCGGCTTGGCGAGCAGGTAGATGACGGAGCCGTCGTCGATCTCCGGGCCGATCGCGCCGGTGCCCGCGATGACGCCGATGATCGGCACCATCGTGGCGAGCGCGAGCCCGCCCAGGACGTCCGCCGCGGTCTGGTCGTCGGCGCCGACGAGGCCGCGTACGGCGACGGCGATGATGATCAACAGCAGGGGCAGCGCGCCGAGGATGAGGGCCCGGCGGCGGCCGAGCAGGGCCCGGTAGGTGAGCCGGGCGACTGTGGGGTCGTACATGAGTCGGCCTCCTACGCGGCGACGAGATACGAGAACACGGATTCGAGGGACTCGTCGGACGGCGAGACCGTGAGCAGCCGGATGCCGTGGTCCCGGGCGACGCGGGGCAGCAGGGCGGTGAAGCGGCCGAAGTCGACGGCCTGGATGCGCAGGGCGCCCTCCGCGAGGTCCACCTCGATGCCGGAGGTCGACGGGTCGGCGATCAGCGCGGCAGCGAGGGCGCGGTCGTCGCTGGAGCGTACGAGGTAGCGGTGCGGTCGGTCGGTCATGAGGCGGCGGATACGGCGGAAGTCGCCGCTGGCCGCGTGCCGTCCGGCCACGACGACCTCGATGTGGGCCGCCAGTTGCTCGACCTCTTCGAGGATGTGCGAGGAGAACAGGACCGTGCGGCCCTCGGCGCCCATGCGGCGCAGCAGATCCATGAGCTGCATGCGCTGACGCGGGTCCATGCCGTTGAAGGGCTCGTCGAGCAGGAGCAGCGAGGGGTCGTGGACGAGCGCGCTGGCCATCTTCACGCGCTGGCGCATGCCCTTGGAGTACGTGGAGATCTTGCGGTCCTGCGCGTACTCCATCTCGACCGTGGCGAGCGCCCTTTGGGCCGCCTTGGCACCGAGGCCGTGCAGTTCGGCGTTGGCGACGACGAACTCGCGGCCGGTGAGGAAGTCGTACATCGCCTCACGCTCGGGGACGATGCCGATGTGCTTGTAGATCTGCTCGTTGCGCCACACGGGCTGTCCGTCGAGGGTGACGGTGCCGGTGGAGGGGGCCAGGAAGCCGCCCATCATGTTGATGAGGGTGGACTTTCCGGCGCCGTTGGGGCCGAGGAGGCCGGTGACGCCGGGGCCGATCGTCATGGTGATGTCGTTGACCGCCACCACGTTGCCGAACCAGCGCGAGACGTGGTCGATGTTGAGCGTGGTCACAGTCCGACCTTTCGGTAGCGGCGCATCAGAAGGCCGTAGCAGCCGGCGATCAGGCCCAGGACGGCGAGGAGGAAGATCACACCTTCGCCGGTGCTGGGGCCTACCCCTCCGGGGTAGGCGGACGTCGCGCCCAGGAAGGCCGTCTGCACCCCGTCGATGAGCGTGATGGGCGAGAAGAGGCCGATCCAGGGGACGGCACCGCTGCTGCCCTGTGCGTCGGCGATGGCCTGGAGCGTGGAGACCGCCCCGTAGGAGATGGTCAGTACGGCGATGACGGCCGCGATGCCGAAGCCGCGGCGCGGGGTGACGGCCGAGATGACGAGGCCGATACCGGCGAAGAGCAGCGAGAGCAGTGCCACGGAGACGAGCCCCTGGAGGAATCCCTTGGTCTGGTCGGTGAAGTCGAGCTTGGCCAGCAGGGCGCCCACGTAGAGCACGACCAGCGGCACCGCGGTGATGAGGAACAGGGCCGAGGCCAGTGCCGCGAACTTCGCGCGGACGTAGTCGGCGGTCTCGATCGGGCGCGAGAAGTACAGCGGTACGGTCTTGAAGCGCAGGTCCCGGGAGACGGCCTGGGGTGCCTGCGAGGCGACGTACAGGCCGATGAGCGCCTGCATGATGATCGCGTAGTTCGTGTACTCGACGGGCAGTTCCTTGGCCTTCGTGGCGACCGCGACCGCCACCATGATGAGCGCCGGGGCGCACATCACCGCGAAGAGCAGCATCGGCAGCACCTTGGACTTGACCGAGCGGCCGAGGCCGTAGGCGCCGCGCAGGGACTGCGAGTAGAGGGAGCGGCGGGCGTAGGCGCGGCCCAGGCGCTGGCCGTCGTACGAGCGGTAGCCGATGTTGTGGATGCGGGACTGGGCGCCCGCCGGTGCCGGGGACTGTGCCGGGGTCTGCTCAACCGCCATGGCCGACCGCCTCCTTGCCCAGGTTCTGCGCCACGTCGCCGCCTTGTTCGTCGCTGTCGGTGAAGACCTCGGAGATGTGGTGCCTGCGCTGTTCCATGCGCACCAGGCCGAGGCCGAGGTCGGCGACGGTGTCCCGGACGAGGTCGTAGGTGTCCTCGCCCTGGGCGGTGAGCAGCAGGATGTGCCCGGCGCCGGGCAGGCCGCTGCCGTCGTGGGTGTCCACCCCGCGCGCGTGGAGCGCCTCGCGCACCGCGCGGGTGCCGTCCGGGTGGTCGTCGGTGTCGGTCACCTCGATGGCGAGGACGGCCGTGTTCTGCGTGAAGTCCGTGGTGGAGCTGGACCGCAGGAGCTTGCCGCCGTCGACGACCACCACGTGGTCGCAGGTCCGCTCCAGCTCACCGAGGAGGTGCGAGGTGACCAGGACCGAGATGCCGAAGTCGGTGTGGATCCGGCGGATCAGACCGAGCATCTCGTCGCGGCCGACCGGGTCGAGGCCGTTGGTCGGCTCGTCCAGGAAGACCAGCTGCGGGTCGTGGACCAGGGCCTGGGCGAGCTTCACGCGCTGCTTCATACCGGTCGAGTAGCCGCCGATGGGGCGGTAGCGCTCCTCGTACAGGCCGACATGGCGCAGGGTGTCCGCGGTGCGCTCCCGGGCTGCGGCCGGCGGGAGCCCGGACATGCGTGCCATGTGGACGACGAACTCGGTGGCCGAGACGTCGGGCGGCAGGCAGTCGTGCTCGGGCATGTAGCCGACGCGCTCACGGATGGCGCCGCCTTCGGTGGCGACATCCAGGCCGAGCACTTTGGCCCGGCCCTCCGTGGCGGGAGACAGACCCAGCAGGATCTTGATCAGGGTGGACTTGCCGGCGCCATTGGCGCCGACGAGTCCGGTCACACCGGGTCCGATGTCCATGGAGAGCCGGTCGAGCGCGGTCACCCGGGGGAACCGCTTGCTCAGGCTTTCGGTCGCGATCACAGTCACGTCCTCGACGGTAGTGGCGCACACCACACCGGTCGTCAGCCCGAAGAGCTGTCTCGGCATCCATCTCTGGTCGTACGGGCCCGTAGGGGTCCCCCTGAGGTCGAACAACCGGCCCCTGAGTTTCCACATCACCGGGGAGGTCGTCGGGTTGTCGGTGCGGTTGTCGGTGCGGTTGTCCACAGACAGGCGTTCGACTGTTGACGCGGGCTCTAACAAGTGCCAGATTCGCGAGGTCAGGTTACGGGCGGGTAGCGCGGTCGATGGGGACGGTGGCGGCGGGCGATGGCGACGGCGGAAACAGGCGAACTCGCCGCGGAACTGGCCGGGTTCAGGCGGGTGCAGCGGCTGGCGTACGAGTGCGCGGAGGCTGTCGCGGCACGCCTGGAACCGGGGATCACCGAGCGCGAGGCGGCCCGGATGCAGCGGGAGTGGCTGCGCGAGCGCGGCGTGCGGGACTGGTTCCATCTGCCCTTCGCCTGGTTCGGGGACCGCACGGCGTTCGTGAACTTCCGTATCCCGCTCCAGTTCTTCCCGACCGGCCGTCGGCTGGAGCCAGGGATGCCGTTCATCCTGGACATGGCCCCGGTGCACCAGGGTTTCGCGGCGGACATCGGCTACTCCGGTTCGCTCGGCGTCAACCCGGTGCAGGACCGGCTGATGGCCGACCTTGAAGCCCACCGTGAGCTGATCCTGCGCGAGGTGCGCGAGCGGCGCCCGCTGCGCGAGATCTACGAGGACGTGGACCGCCTCATGGTCCGCCAGGGCTACGCCAACCGGCATCGCGCGTATCCCTTCGGGGTGATCGCGCACAAGGTCGACCGGGTGCGGGAACGGCCCTGGTCACCCCGGCTGTTCGGGTTCGGGACACAGTCCCTGAAGGGGTTGGCGGGCGACGCGCTGCGCGGCCACCGCGAGGGCTGGTCGCCCCTGTGGTCGCCGTACCGCTTCTCGGACCATCCGCCGCAGCCGGGCCTGTGGGCGGTCGAGCCGCATCTCGGGTTCCGGGGCACGGGCGCGAAGTTCGAGGAGATCCTGGTCGTCACGGATTCCGCGGACCCGCGGGAGAGCGCGTTCTGGCTGGACGACGATCTGCCGCATGTGCGGCGCTGGGCGGAGGCGAAGTGACGGTCGTGACCCCTGAGGACGCGCGTGAGCGCCGGACGGAGGACGAGTGACTCTCGACGGGGCGCGTGAGCGCCGGGTGCGGACGGGCGGGATCGAGCTGTGCGTCGCGGAGTCGGGCGACCCCACCGATCCCACGGTGATCCTCGTGCACGGCTATCCGGACACCAAGGAGGTGTGGTCCGAGGTCGCCGCACGGCTCGCCGACCGCTTCCATGTCGTCCTGTACGACGTGCGGGGCCACGGCGCATCGACGGCGCCGCGTCCGCTGCGCGGCGGTTTCACCCTGGAGAAGCTGACCGACGACTTCCTGGCGGTCGCGGACGCGGTGAGCCCGGACCGGCCGGTGCATCTGGTGGGGCACGACTGGGGTTCGGTGCAGGCCTGGGAGTTCGTCACCGTCGCGAGCACCGAGGGCCGGATCGCGTCCTTCACGTCGCTGTCCGGGCCGTCCCTGGACCACCTGGGCCACTGGACGAAGGGGCACCTGAAGCGGCCCACCCCGCGCGCGGTCGCCCAACTCCTGGGCCAGGGCGGCAAGTCCTGGTACGTGTACGCGCTGCACACGCCCGTACTGCCCGAACTCGCCTGGCGCGGCCCCCTCGGCAAGCGCTGGCCGAAGATGCTGGCCCGCGTCGAGAAGATCTCCGCCGACGCCTACCCGACGGCCTCTCTGCCGTCCGACGCGGCCAACGGCGCCTGGCTGTACCGGGACAACGTACGGTCCCGGCTGAGCAGGCCGCGCGAGGACGCGTACGCACACGCGCCCGTGCAGCTCATCACGCCCCTGGGGGACGCGTTCCTCTCCGAGCGGCTGTACGACGGACTGGAGCGGTGGGCGCCCCGGCTGGTGCGCCGCACGCTCGACGCCAAGCACTGGATCCCGCGCACCAGGCCCGACCAAGTGGCCGCCTGGATCGGTGAGTTCGTGACCGCCAACGAGGGCGGACGGCTCCCGGAGACGGCGACGGGCAAGCACGCGCAGCGTTTCGGCGGGCAGCTGGTCCTGGTCACCGGGGCGGGCAGCGGCATCGGACGGGCCACAGCGTTCGCGTTCGCCGAGGCGGGCGCCCGCGTGGTGGCCGTCGACCGGGACGCCGAAGGTGCCGCCCGCACGGCCGAGTTGGCCCGTCTGATCGGCGCCCCGGAGGCCTGGGCGGAGGTCGTCGACGTCACGGACGAGCAGGCGATGGAGAAGCTCGCCGAGAAGGTCGCCACCGAGTACGGCGTCGTGGACGTGCTGGTGAACAACGCGGGGATCGGGCTCTCCGGGTCCTTCTTCGACACGACCCCGGAGGACTGGAGGAAGGTCCTGGACGTCAACCTGTGGGGCGTGATCCACGGTTGCCGACTCTTCGGGAAGCAGATGGCCGAGCGCGGCCAGGGCGGGCACATCGTGAACATCGCGTCGGCCGCCGCGTACCAGCCCTCCAAGGCGCTGCCCGCGTACAGCACCTCGAAGGCCGCGGTGCTGATGCTCAGCGAGTGCCTGCGCGCGGAGCTGGCGGGACAGGGCATCGGTGTCTCGGCGATCTGCCCCGGCTTCGTCAACACGAACATCACGACGACCGCGCGCTTCACGGGAGTCGACGCCGAGGAGCAGTCCCGTAAGCAGAAGCGGACGGCTCGGCTGTACGGGCTGCGCAACTACCCGCCGGAGAAGGTCGCTTCGGCGATCCTGCGCGCGGTGGTCCGCAACGAGGCGGTCGCCCCGGTGACACCGGAGGCCCGGGGCGCGCATCTCATGTCCCGTTTCCTGCCAGGGGCGTTGAGGGCGCTGGCTCGGGTGAACCCACCGCTGTGACGGCCTGTCCGTTGTCCACAGTTTCTCCAATTCCCCTGTGGATAACTGCACTTGGCTGTGGATCAAACCTCCGGACCAAAATCAAATGCGTGATCACGGTCTCACCCGGCACCCTTGAGGGATGAACGAAAGCAGGACGACCAAGAACGAGATGGATGAAAGACGCACCGTGAAGGTGTCGAAGTACCTGTCCAAGCATCTGCGGCATCAGCCGGAGCGGATCGGGCTCGTACTCGACGAGGCCGGCTGGGTCGAGATCGACGAACTGATCGCCGCGTGCGCCGCCCACAACTTCCGGTTCACGCGGGCCGAACTCGACCATGTGGTCGCCGCCAACGACAAGAAGCGCTTCGCGGTCGACGGCACCCGGATCCGCGCCAGCCAGGGCCACAGCGTCGAGGTCGACCTCGGGCTGCCCCCGGCGACCCCGCCGGCGTACCTCTACCACGGCACGGTGGACCGCTTCCTGGACGCGATC
Source organism: Streptomyces sp. NBC_00075 (assembly GCF_045041225.1). NCBI lineage: Bacteria > Bacillati > Actinomycetota > Actinomycetes > Kitasatosporales > Streptomycetaceae > Streptomyces > Streptomyces sp. NBC_00075. The sequence continues at coordinate 5,628,454 of NZ_CP108243.1, read as the reverse complement.
CGCGCCGAGGGACTGCGGCCCATGAACCGGCACGCCGTGCATCTCTCGCCCGACCGCGAGACCGCGACCCGGGTCGGCGCCCGCCGAGGCCGGCCCGTCGTGCTCTCGGTGGACGCGGCCGCGATGCACCGCGACGGCCACGCCTTCCACGTCAGCGCGAACGGCGTATGGCTCACGGAGGCCGTACCGCCGCGCTATCTGCGTTTTCCCGGCCCGCACTGACCCCGTACGACACGAGCACCGGCATGATCGAGGGCATGGACCACCTGCCCACCACCGAGGCCGCCGTCACCGCCCTGCGCGCCCTCGCCGCCGAGTACGCCCGTGAGATCGAGGTCAGCCACGACATCGGCGCCGACCAGACCTCCCGGCGCACGGCCGCGGGTGTCGGCGTCACCACGGACCCGGACGGCTCGCTCCCGCACGAGGCCTTCGCCGAGTTCGGCGGAGTCCCCCGGGTGACCGTCCGCCTCTTCCCCGACGACGACGCGCTGATCACGGTCGAGGGTGTCGAGTGCCCCGACATCCCGCGCGACGACGTCCCCGCGTTCCTCCGCTCGGTCTACGACGGCCTGGCGTTCGTCACGGCCCGCCGCTTCCTGCCCGCCCACCACCTGGTGGTACCGCTGCCCGGCGACCGCACCTACAAGGAGTACATCCCGCTGCTCGGCCTCAGCCCGTGGCTCAGCGCTCGCGTCCGGTGACCGCCCGGGAGCGCTCGGTGACTGTTTCACGTGAAACATGAACGGCGCCTAGGCTCTGATCCATGAGTACGAGTCTGCGTCTGAGCACTGTGATCCTGCCCTACCGCCGTTGGCACGAGGGTGGCCGTTCGGCCTGGCAGCGTGCGGAGCAGCTCGGTTTCCACACCGCGTTCACCTACGACCATCTGTCCTGGCGCACCTTCCGGGACGGCCCGTGGTTCGGTGCCGTGCCGACGCTCACGGCCGCCGCCGCTGTCACCGACCGGGTGCGGCTGGGCACCCTGGTGACCTCGCCGAACTTCCGGCACCCGGTGACGCTGGCCAAGGACCTGATCTCGCTCGACGACGTGGCGAACGGCCGGATCACCCTCGGTGTCGGCGCGGGCGGCACCGGCTTCGACGCGACCGCGCTGGGCCAGGACCCGTGGACACCCCGGGAGCGTGCCGACCGGTTCGGTGAGTTCGTCGCGCTGCTCGACAAGCTGCTGACCGAGGACGGCAAGGACGGCGTCTCGTACCAGGGCGACTACTACTCGGCACACGAGGTGCGCAACATCCCCGGCTGTGTGCAGCGCCCCCGGCTGCCCTTCGCGGTGGCCGCGACCGGGCCGCGCGGGCTGGACCTCGCGGCGCGGCACGGGCAGGCGTGGGTGACCACCGGCGACCCGCGGCTGTTCGAGAGCGGCACGCCCGAGCAGTCGGTGCAGGCGCTGCGCGGCCAGGCCGAGAGGCTGGCCGACGCGTGTGCCGCGATCGGCCGGGACGTGAACGGGCTCGACAGGATCCTGCTCACCGGGTTCACCCCGGACCGGGGCCGCCCGCTGGAGTCCGTGGACGCGTTCGTCGACTTCGCGGGCCGGCACCAGGAGCTGGGCTTCACCGAGATCGTGATCCACTGGCCCATCCCCGACTCCGACTTCGCGGCCGACCAGCAGGTCTTCGAGCGCATCGCCACGGAGGCACTGGCACAGCTGGGCTGACCCGGACCCCAGGGGCGGCCACTCACCTGTGCGGGCTCCCGCACGGTCGTGCACGCTCATACGCGAGAATGGCCGGGTGACCTCAGCGACCCGAGAGCCCGAGACCCCCGCCGCCACCGTCCCGATCCGGCTGATCGCCACCGACCTCGACGGCACTCTGCTGCGCGACGACAAGTCGGTCTCCCCGCGCACGGTCGCCGCTCTGGCCGCCGCCGAGGCCGCGGGCGTCGAGGTCTTCTTCGTCACAGGCCGCCCGGCCCGCTGGATGGACGTCGTCAGCGAGCACGTCCACGGCCACGGTCTGGCGATCTGCGGCAACGGTGCCGCCGTGGTCGACCTGCACGGCGGCCCCGGCGCCCACCGCTTCGTGAAGGTGCGGGAGCTGGCCAGGGACAACGCGCTGGACGCCGTACGCCTGCTGCGCGATGCCGCGCCGGGGACCGTGTACGCCGTGGAGCAGACGTACGGCTTCCACCAGGAGCCGGAGTATCCGAAGCTGCACATGGAGGTGCCGGACAATCGGGCGCCCGCCGAGAAGCTGCTGGCCCCGGGCGGGCCGAGCGACGGTGAGCCGGTGCTCAAGATCCTCGCGTTCCACCGCACGATCGACCCCGACGCGTTCCTCACCACCGCCCGGCTGGCGATCGGCGACCGGGCCACCGTCACGCGGTCCAGCCCCAGCGCCCTGCTGGAGATCAGCGGCCCCGGTGTCTCCAAGGCGAGCACGCTGGCCCTGTCCTGCGCGGAGCGGGGCATCTCGGCCGAGGAGGTCGTCGCCTTCGGGGACATGCCGAACGACGTCGAGATGCTCACCTGGGCGGGCCGCTCGTACGCGATGGGCAACGCGCATCCCGACGTCCTCGCGGCGGCTTCCGGGCAGACGGCGCCGAACAACGAGGACGGGGTCGCCATCGTGATCGAGCGACTTCTCGCGGAACGCGGCTGAGGGAGCCGCCGTACGGGCAGCGGTAAGAGGCGCCCGTCCTGGCGCCCGCCCCTTACCGGCGCCCCGCCCACCTCCTACAGCTGCACCCCGCGTGCCGAGAGCCATGCCGCCGGGTCCACCCCGGAGCCCAGTTCCGGGGTGACGCGTACCTCGAAGTGCAGGTGCGGGCCGGTCGAGTTGCCGGTCGTGCCGGTCTGGCCGATCCACTGGCCCGGGGTCACGCGCTGGCCCTGGTCGACGGTGACGGCGGCGAGGTGCGCGTACTGCGTGTAGTAGCCGCCGGGGTGCTCGATCACGATCTCGATGCCGAAGGCGCCCCCGCACGACACCGACACGACCGTGCCCGCGCCGACCGCCCGCACCGGAGTGCCGATCGGTACCGCGAAGTCCTGCCCGGTGTGCCCGTTGGCCCAGCGGTCGCCGCCGCTGCCGAAACTCGCGGACAGCTCGTACGTCTCCACGGGCGTGACGTACTCCGGCATGGTCCCGGGGTCCGGCTGGTCGAGCCGGACTGCGCCCCGGCAGGAGCCCGCCGCGACCGAGGCGTCGGCGCGGCCCTGCAGCGTCCAGCGGGCCTCTTCGAGCTTGTCCTCGATGATCCGCTTCAGCTTGGCGATCTCGCCGTTGCGCCGCTCCAGCTTCTGCCAGTGCGCTGCCGCCTTCGCCTCGTCGGCGGCGAGCCGTGCCTCCGCGCGCCGGCTCTTGTCGATCGCGTTGTTGACGGCGAGGTCGGCCTGCCACACGGCCCGCTGACCCCGCATCAGCTCTTCCGGGCTGTCCGCGAGCAGCATCTGCGCGGTGAGCGGCAGACCGCCGCCGCTGCGGTACTGGCCGCGGGCGATCCGGCCAAGGTCCTCGTGCAGGACGGCGATGTCACGCCGTTCGCGGACGAGAAGTTCCTCGTACCGCCGTGCCTTGGCCCCCTCCGCCTCGGCCTCGCGCCGTCCGGCCTCGTACTGCTGCGTCACCACGGCGGCATCCGCGTACAGCCGGGTCACCTCGGCGCTGAGACCCGAGTCGGTGGCGGAGTCGGGGTCGGCGCCTTCGCCCGAGGCGTTCGTGGGCCGGGCGACCAGGACCACGAACGCGCACAGCAGAACCGGAACGAGCAGCGGATGACGGCGACGTGAGCCCATGTCAGCGATCGTCTACCCCAAACCGGGTGGGCTGCCTGTTCAACTCGTACGCCTGGGGGACCCGTTGCCACGAACGGCTCAGCAACGGGCTCCGTGACAGCCTCAGTACGGCGCCTGCCACACGACCGTCGTACCGCCGCCGTCCGGACCGGTGCCCGGGCCGTGCCGACTGTCGCCGCCCAGCGACTCGGCGCGCCGTCGCAGGTTCCTCAGACCGCTGCGTCGGCCGCCTTCAGGGATGCCGACCCCGTCGTCGGCGACGGTCAGCCGTACGCCCGGGCGGCAGTCCGCCAGGGTCACGTTCGCGTCGACCACGACGTCGATCCGGGACGCCCCGGCATGGCGGAAGGCGTTGGACAGCCCCTCGCGCAGGGCGGCGACGAGGTTCTTGCCGGTCAGCTCGCCGACGGCGGTGTCGACCGGGCCTGCCACCCGGAGCGAGGGCTTGAAGCCGAGCGCCACGGACGCCATGTGGACCTCCCGCTCCACCCGCGTGGACAACTCGGACGGGACCTCGCCGGGGTCGTCCTCGAGGGCGAAGATCGCGGTGCGGATCTCCCGGATGGTGACGTCGAGTTCGTCGACGGCCCTGCCGACACCGTCCCGCACTCCGGGCGCGACCGATCCGCGCTGGGCGCTCTCCAGCATCATCCCGGTGGCGAACAGCCGCTGGATGACGAGATCGTGCAGGTCACGGGCGATCCGGTCGCGATCCTCGTACACCGCGAGCCGTTCCCGGTCGCGCTGTGCCTCGGCCATCATCAGCGCGAGCGCGGCCTGTGCGGCGAACTGGACGGCGAGGGCACGCTCGGTCTCCGTGAACGCGCGCTCTCCCCGCGCGCGGGGCATGGCGAGGCTGCCGACGACGCGGCCGTCGCTCTGGAGGGGCAGCAGCATGGTGGGGCCGTAGTCGCGGGTGAGGCCGGTGCCGAGGGCCAGCCGGGGGTCGGTGGCCGCGTCCTCGACGAACACCGGCTCGCCGTCGAGGAGTTCGGCGACGATCTCGCTCTCCGGCGGGACGATCACGCCTAGCGCGTCGAGGGGGCCTTCCGCGTCCACGGCGACGATCTCCAGACCGCCCTCGGCGGTGGGCAGCAGCACGATCCCGGCGGCGGCCCCGGAGAGCCGGCGGGCCTGTTCGGCGACGATCCGCAGGGAGTCGTCGATGTCGCCGCCCGAGAGCAGCGCGGTCGTCACGGCCACGGATCCGTCGATCCAGCGCTCGCGCTGCCGGGCGGCCTCGTACAGACGGGCGTTGCCGATGGCGATGCCCGCCTCGGTGGCCAGCACGCGGACCAGGGTCAGGTCGTGCTCGGTGAACGGCCCCCCGCCGCGTTTGTCGCCCAGGTACAGGTTCCCGAAGACCTCGCCGTGCACCCGGATCGGCTCGACCCACCGGGCGGTCTCCTCGTCGACGCCCTCGACGCCCTGGTGAGCGCGGTCGGCGAAGCCGTCACCGTCCTCGGCGAGGACCTCGATGTCCGCTCGCTCGGTGTCCACCAGGGCGATCGCCGTCGCACAGATCCGCTCCAGCGTGGCATGCGGCCCGAGCCCGCTCCCGACGGCCCGCATCGCCTCCAGCAACTGCGGGACGCACGGCTCGGGACGAAGCGGGGGATCGGACATCCCCCGAGCCTAATTAGTACCGTTTGTCACCGAAAGTCGAACAGTGCGCCGCTAGCTTCCCGCCGCCACCAGCGCCAGCCTCTCGGACTCCGCCTCCCGCTCCGCCATCCCCCGCAGCGGCCCGTCGACCGCGACCAGCTCCGCGTACGTCCCCCGCTGCACGACCCGCCCGCCGTCCAGCACGATCACCTCGTCCACGGCGTCGAGACCGGCCAGCCGGTGCGTGATGAGCAGCGTCGTACGGCCCTTGGTCGCGTCCAGCAGATCGGCGGTGAGCGCGTCGGCGGTCGGCAGGTCGAGGTGTTCGGCGGGCTCGTCGAGGACCAGCACCGGGAAGTCCGCGAGCAGCGCCCGGGCGAGCGCCAGCCGCTGCCGCTGCCCGCCGGACAGGCGTGCCCCGTGCTCGCCGACCAGTGTGTCGAGCCCGTCGGGCAGCGACTCGGCCCAGTCCAGCAGCCGCGCCCGCGCGAGGGCGCCGCGCAGATCGTCCTCGGTCGCGTCCTTCCGCGCCAGCAGCAGGTTCTCCCGCACGGAACTGTCGAAGAGGTGCGCGTCCTGGGCGCAGAGCCCGACCAGCCGCCGCACGTCGTCGCCGTCGAGCGTGTACGCGTCCACGCCGCCCAGCGTGTAGGAGCCGGCATCCGCGTCCAGGAACCGCAGGAGCACCTGCGCGAGGGTCGTCTTGCCGGACCCGGACGGGCCGACCACGGCGATCCGGCGCCCTTCGTCGAGGGTGAGGTCGAGCCGGGCGAGCGCGTCCCGGTCCTGCCCGGCATGACGGGCGGCCAGCTCCTTGACGACGACCGGGAACGGCGACAGCGGCGCGGAACGCGGCTGCTCGGGTTCGCGTACGGGCTCGGGCGCGTCCAGGACCTCGTACACGCGCTCCGCGCTCCTGCGTACCCGCTGCCGGTACCGCACGGCGAGCGGCAGCCCGAGGACGGCCTCGAAGGCGGCCAGGGGGGTGAGGACGACGACGGCCATCACCACACCGCCGAGCCGCCCGTCGGCGACCGCCTGGGCACCCACGAGGGCGGTGGCCGCGAGGGTCAGTCCGGACAGCAGCGCGGTGAGTCCGTCGCCGAGCGCGGTGGCGGTGGCGGCGCGCGAGGCGATCCGGGTGAGCGCGGAGTCGGCCCGCCGGACTTCCTCGGTACGTGCGTTCAGGGCGCCCGCGACCGTCGACTCGGCGGTTCCGGTGAGCAGGTCGGCCACGTGCGTGGCGAGTGCGCCGCGGGCCGGGGCGAGCCGGCGTTCCGCGCGCCGGGCCACGGCATTGGTCACGAGGGGCACGCCGACACCGGCCGCGAGCAGCCCGGCGGCGAGCACGGCCCCTGCCTCGGGCAGCAGCCAGGCCGTGAACCCGACGGAGGCGGCGGAGACGACGAGGGCGGCGCCCGCGGGCAGCAGCCAGCGCAGCCAGTAGTCCTGGAGGGCGTCCACATCGGCGACGAGCCGCGACAGCAGGTCGCCGCGCCTGGTCGTCCGCAGTCCGGCGGGCGCCAGCCGCTCAAGGCGGCGGTAGACGGCGACCCGGGTGTCGGCCAGCATCCGCAGTACGGCGTCGTGCGACACCAGCCGCTCGGCGTACCGGAAGACGGCCCGCCCGATCCCGAAGGCCCGCGTGGCCGTCACGGCGACCATCAGATACAGCACGGGCGGCTGCTGCGAGGCCCGCGAGATGAGCCACCCGGAGGTCGCCATGAGCCCGACGGCACTGCCGAGCGCGAGACTCCCGAGCAGCAGCGCGAGCCCGAACCGGCCACGGCGGGCCCCGGACATGGCCCGCACCCGCGCGAGCACACCAAGTCGCCCTGCGGGAGCGGCGGGTACGGGTTCTTCGTCGTCGAGCACGGGCAGTTGCGGACCACCGGCGAGGAGCCCATCGCCGCCCGAGAAACCGCCTGTCGGCTCAGCACCGGGCAGGTGCGAGGGGGCGACAGCCTCCTCCAGCCGCACCACCCGGTCCGCCACACCCAGGAGCGCTGGCCGGTGCACGACCAGCAGTACCGTCCGCCCGACCGCAAGCCGTCGTACGGCGGCCACGACCTCGGCCTCGGTCTCCCCGTCCAGCGCGGCCGTCGGCTCGTCGAGCAGCAGCACAGGCCGGTCCGCGAGGAACGCCCGGGCCAGCGCGAGCCGTTGTCGCTGCCCTGCGGAGAGCCCGGCCCCCTCTTCACCGAGCACTGCGTCGATGCCCTCGGGCAGCGCGTCCACGAACTCCAGCGCACCGGCGTCGGCCAGTGCCCTCCGTACGGCGGTGTCGTCGGCGTCCGGGCGGGCCAGCCGTACGTTTTCGGCGATCGACCCGGCGAACAGATGCGGCCGCTGCGGCACCCAGGCCACCCGCGAACGCCACTGCTCCAGATCGAGGCCGGCGAGATCGGCTCCCCCGACGAACACCCGCCCCTCCGCCGGCCGTACGAACCCGAGCAGGGTGTGCAGCAGCGTCGACTTGCCCGCGCCGCTCGGCCCGACTAGCGCGACCGTCTCCCCGGCCTCCACCGCGAAGGACACGTCGGCCACCGCGTCCACCGACCGCCCGGGATACCGGACGGTCACGCCCTCGAAGGCCAGCCCGCCCTCCGGAACCGCCCCGGTCCCGGATTCCGGCACCGGCGTCTCCAGGACGGCGAAGATCTCCTCCGCTGCGGCCAGCCCCTCCGCCGCCGCGTGGAACTGGGCACCCACCTGCCTCAGCGGCAGATACGCCTCGGGCGCGAGGATGAGAATGACGAGCCCGATGTACAGGTCCATCTCGCCGTGCACGAGCCGCATACCGATGGTCACCGCGACCAGCGCCACGGACAGCGTCGCCAGCAGTTCCAGCGCGAAGGACGAGATGAAGGCGATCCGCAGGGTCCGCATCGTCGCCTGCCGGTACTCACCAGTGATCCGCCGGATCGACTCGGCCTGCGCCTTGGCCCGGCCGAACACCTTCAGCGTCGGCAGCCCGGCCACGACATCGAGGAAGTGCCCCGACAGCCGGGACAGCAGCCGCCACTGACGGTCCATGTGGGACTGCGTGGCCCAGCCGATCAGCACCATGAAGACCGGAATCAGCGGCAGGGTACCGACGATGATCGCCGCCGACACCCAGTCCTCGGTGACGATCCGGGCCAGCACGGCCACGGGCACCACGATCGCGAGCCCCAACTGCGGGAGATAGCGCGAGAAGTAGTCGTCGAGCGCGTCGACTCCCCGCGTCGCGAGGGCGACCAGCGACCCGGTCCGCTGCCCGCTCAGCCACCCGGGACCGAGCGCGACGGACCGCTCCAGCAGCCGCCCGCGCAGCTCCGACTTCACGGCCGCGCTCGTCCGGTGCGCGGCCAGCTCGGTGAGCCAGGAGACCACCGCCCGGCCGGCGGCGACGGCCACCAACAGCAGGAGAGGCGTACGGAGTTCATTGACCGACAGTCCGTGCTGGAAGGCGCCGACCACCACCTCGGCGATGAGCATGGCCTGCGCGATGACCAGCCCGGCGCCGACGACACCCAGGCCGACGACCGCGAGCAGGAAACGGCGGGTGGCACCGGCGTACCGGAGGAGTCGCGGATCGATTGGTTTCACGTGAAACATGCCCTTCGGTCCAGGGAGGTGGTTTCGCGATGTTTCACGTGAAACATCGTGAAACCACCTCCTGCGGACACAGTCGACACAGCCAGGGACAACTCAGTGCGCGGCTTCGGCGATGTGGTGCGTGCCGATCCGCTTGCGGAACACCCAGTACGTCCAGCCCTGGTAGAGCAGGACCAGCGGGGTGGCGATCCCCGCACACCACGTCATGATCTTCAGCGTGTACGGGCTCGACGAGGCGTTGGTGACCGTGAGGTTCCAGTCCGGGTTGAGCGAGGACGGCATGACGTTCGGGAAGAGCGTCAGGAACAGCATCGCGACGGCTGCCACGATAGTGACCCCGGAGAACGCGAACGCCCAGCCCTCACGCCCCTTCTGCGCCGCCCCCAGCGCGGCGACGAGGGCGAGCACGGCCACGATCATCGCGGCCAGGGAGCCACTGTCACCCTTGTCGGCCTGGGTCCAGCTCAGGAAGACGAGCGCGACGACGGCGGCCACGAGTCCGACGCGAACCGCCAGCTTCCGCGCCCGTTCCCGGATGTCCCCGACGGTCTTGAGACCGACGAACACCGTGCCGTGGAAGGTGAACAGCGACAGGGTGACCAGGCCGCCGAGCAGGGCGTACGGGTTGAGCAGATCGGCGAGATTCCCGGCGTAGTTGAAGTCCGCGTCGATCTTCACCCCGCGCACGATGTTGGCGAAGGCCACACCCCACATGAACGCGGGCAGCAGCGAGGTCCAGAAGATCACTGTCTCCCAGTTGCGCTGCCAGTTCTCCTCGGGCCGCTTCACGCGGTACTCGAAAGCGACGCCCCGCAGGATCAGGCAGACCAGGATGAGGAGCAACGGCAGATAGAAGCCGGAGAAGAGGGTGGCGTACCACTCGGGGAAGGCGGCGAAGGTCGCGCCGCCCGCCGAGAGCAGCCACACCTCGTTGCCGTCCCAGACGGGCCCGATGGTGTTGATGAGGACCCGCTTCTCAGCCCGGTCGCGGGCGAGCAGCTTGGTGAGGACACCGACCCCGAAGTCGAAGCCCTCCAGGAAGAAGTAGCCGATCCACAGGACGGCGATGAGCACGAACCAGACGTCGTGAAGTTGCATGGCGATTCCAGCTCCCTGGGCCTAGTAGGAGAAGGCCATCGGCTTGTCGGCGTCCTGTGGGTCGCCGCCGATCTTCGTGGGCGGGTTGAGGTCGGCCTCGGTCAGTTCGGGCGGTCCGGCCTTGACGTACTTCACGAGGAGCTTGACCTCGATGACGGCGAGAATCGCGTAGAGCGAGGTGAAGACGATCATCGAGGTGAGGATCTCGCCCTGCGAGACCCCGGGGGAGACCGCGTCCCGGGTCTGGAAGATGCCGTACACGACCCAGGGCTGACGGCCCATCTCGGTGAAGATCCAGCCCCAGGAGCTGGCGATCAGCGGGAAGCCCAGGGTGAGGATGGCGATGCGCCAGTACCACTTGGTGAGCGTCGGGCCGAGGGCCTTGCCGGGGAGCAGCGAGAGGTGGGGCACCTCGTCGTCGCCGACCCGCAGATGCTGCGGCAGCATGAACTTCTTGCGGGTCAGCCAGAGTCCGGCAAGACCGATCGCGAAGGACGTCATACCGAAGCCGATCATCCAGCGGAAGCCCCAGTAGGCGACCGGGATGTTGGGCCGGTAGTCGCCGGGCCCGAACTTCTCCTGCTCGGCCTTGTTGACGTCGTTGATACCGGGGACGTACGAGCTGAAGTCGTCGTTGGCGAGGAAGGACAGCAGGCCCGGGATCTCGATGGCGACCTTGTTGTGGCCCTTGTCCACGTCCCCGTAGGCGAAGACGGAGAAGGGCGCGGGCGCCTCACCGTCCCACAGGGCCTCGGCGGCGGCCATCTTCATCGGCTGCTGCTTGAACATGACCTTGCCGAGGGTGTCGCCGCTGATCGCGGTGAGCAGACCGCCGATGACGACGGTGACCAGGCCGAGCCGCAGCGAGGTCTTCATCACGTCGATGTGCTTCTTGCGCGTCAGATGGAAGGCGGCGATGCCGACCATGAACGCGCCACCCGTGAGGAAGGCCGCGGAGAGGGTGTGGAAGACCTGGGTCAGCGCGGTGTTCTGGGTGAGGACCAGCCAGAAGTCGGTGAGTTCGGCGCGCCCCTTCTGCTCGTTGATCCGGTAGCCGACGGGGTGCTGCATCCAGGAGTTGGCCGCGAGGATGAAGTACGCCGACAGAATCGTGCCGATCGAGACCATCCAGATGCAGGCCAGGTGGATCTTCTTCGGCAGCTTGTCCCAGCCGAAGATCCACAGCCCGATGAAGGTGGACTCGAAGAAGAAGGCGATCAGCGCCTCGAAGGCGAGCGGGGCGCCGAAGACATCGCCGACGAAGCGCGAGTAGTCGGACCAGTTCATACCGAACTGGAACTCCTGCACGATGCCGGTGACGACACCCATGGCGATGTTGATCAGGAAGAGCTTGCCCCAGAACTTGGTGGCCTTGAGGTACTTCTCCTTCTCCGTGCGCACCCAGGCGGTCTGAAGGCCGGCGGTGAGCGCGGCCAGGGAGATCGTCAGCGGGACGAACAGGAAGTGGTAGACGGTGGTGATGCCGAACTGCCATCGCGCCAGGGTCTCCGGCGCCAGAGCCAGGTCCACGTGCCCCTCCTTACCGAACGCTTGTGAACGCGTTCACATTCACAAGCAATTATGCAGCACCGTTTCCTCAGGAGATGAAGAGGGGGCCCCGCCCGCTCGGCAGCGACCCCCTCAACAGCTCTGAACAGCTGAAACGGCATCCGAATGTGCCCTAGATCTCCTTGCGGAAGCCCTCCGTCACCTTCAGGAAGATGTCGTTCGCCTCGGTCTCCCCGACCGTCACCCGCACACCCTCACCCGCGAATGGCCGTACGACCACGCCGTGCCGCTCGCACACCGCCGCGAAGTCCGCCGTGCGCTCCCCCAGCCGCAGCCACACGAAGTTCGCCTGGGTGTCGGGCACCGTCCAGCCCTGGCCGCGCAGCCCGTCGACCACCCGGGTGCGCTCGGACACCAGCGAACCGACCCGGCCGAGCAGCGCGTCCTCGGCCCGCAGCGAGGCCACCGCGGCGTCCTGCGCGAGCTGGCTCACCCCGAACGGCACCGCCGTCTTGCGCAGCGCAGCCGCCACCGGCTCGTGCGCGATCGCGAACCCGACCCGCAGCCCGGCGAGGCCGTACGCCTTGGAGAAGGTCCGCAGCACACAGACGTTCGGCCGGTCGCGGTAGAGCACGACCCCGTCCGGCACCTCGATGTCCCGCACGAACTCCTTGTAGGCCTCGTCCAGTACGACCAGCACATCGCTGGGCACCCGGTCCAGGAACCGCTCCAGCTCGGTCCGCCGTACGGCCGTACCCGTCGGGTTGTTGGGGTTGCAGACGAAGATCAGCCGGGTCCGGTCGGTGATCGCGTCCGCCATCGCGTCGAGGTCGTGCACGTCCCCGGGCGTCAATGGAACCTTGACAGACGTGGCGCCACTGATCTGCGTGATGATCGGATAGGCCTCGAAGGACCGCCAGGCGTAGATCACCTCGTCGCCGGGCCCACTCGTCGACTGGACCAGCTGTTGTGCGACGCCGACCGAGCCGGTGCCGGTGGCGATGTGGGAGACGGGCACGGCGAAACGTTCGGCCAGCTCGTTCATGAGCCCCGTACAGGCCATGTCCGGGTAGCGGTTGAAGGCCCCGGCCGCGGCCGTCACGGTCTCCAGCACGCCGGGCAGCGGCGGGTACGGGTTCTCGTTCGAGGACAGTTTGTAGGCCACCGGACCGTCGGCCGCGGCCGGCCTGCCCGGCTTGTAGGTGGGGATACCCTCCAGCTCGGCGCGCAGCTTGGGGCTCGTCTCGCTCACCACAGTCCTCCTCGTGACCACCAGCTACCAATGCTCCTCACCTTATGAGGATTCGGCGCCACCAGGTACGGGTCGGTCGTGTCCGGAACGCAACCCCACCTGTCACACAGGCATCAGGGGTACCACCGTACAAAGTTGTACGAATTAGGGGGCGCATCGCGCCTTTCGGCACGCGCCGGTGGCTCACGCCGTGGCGCGCATCCCTCGTAGAGGTGAGTTGAGACCTCTTCGAAACATCGGTCACTTGGCAGGCCTATGCGCGCGGACAAGTCACGTAGGGCAGTAATATCGTTCAACTGACTTTCTTTCTAAGGCAGTTGATGAGTTTTGACCATGCAGAAACGTGCCTGTCAACGGCTGCATATGCGTCCGCACTACCCCACCGCATGAGCCCTACTATCGGCTCGCCATGACAGCAGCAGGGAAGCACCAGGTGAGCCGCGCGGAGACAACCCGACGAGGCAGTCGGCCGGGACGGGCAGGCATCAGAGACGTGGCCGCCGCCGCCGGGGTCTCGATCACGACCGTCTCCGACGCCCTCAACGGAAAGGGCCGGCTTCCGGACGCCACCCGACGCCATGTCCGTGAGGTCGCGGACCGGCTGGGCTATCGCCCGTCGGCCGCGGCCCGAACCCTCCGTACCGGCAAGTCAGGACTGATCGGCCTGACCGTGACGACGTACGGGGATGAACCTTTCACCTTCACCGAGTTCGCGTACTTCGCGGAGATGGCCAGAGCCGCCACCTCGGCCGCGCTCGCCCGGGGCTACGCCCTGGTCATCCTCCCCGCGACCTCGCGCCACGACGTGTGGTCGAACGTCGCCCTGGACGGCACGGTCGTCATCGACCCGTCCGACCACGACCCGGTGGTCAGCGAACTCGTCCGGCAGGGCCTGCCGGTCGTCTCCGACGGCCGCCCTGCGGGCTCGCTCCCGGTCACCGCGTGGGTGGACAACGACCACGAGGCGGCCGTCCTGGGCATCCTCGACCACCTGGCCGCCGCCGGCGCCCGCCGGATCGGCCTCCTGACGGGGACCTCCACCGACACGTACACCCACCTCTCGACCACGGCGTACCTGCACTGGTGCGAGCGGGTCGGCCAGGACCCGGTGTACGAGTCCTACCCGGCGCACGACCCGTGCGCGGGAGCCGTGGCCGCCGACCGGCTGCTGGCCCGTCCGGACCGTCCGGACGCCGTCTACGGCCTCTTCGACCCGAACGGCACCGACCTGCTCGCCGCGGCCCGCCGCTACGGCCTGCGCGTCCCGGACGACCTGCTGCTGGTCTGCTGCAGCGAGTCCACGGTGTACGCCAACACCGAGCCGCCGATCACCACGCTCTCCCTGAAGCCGCGCCGCATCGGCACGGCGGTGGTCCAGCTCCTGATCGACGCCATCGAGAACGTCGATTCGGACCTGCCGGTCGAGCAGGTGATACCGACGGAACTGATCGTGCGGACGTCCTCGCAGCGCCGTCCGCCGCGTACGACGGTCAGTCCGCCGCGGTCGCCCGAGGAAGGCTGAGCCGGGAGCGGTGACGAGGGGCGGGGAACGTGGGCTTGTGCGGGGCGGGCTCCCGGGGAGCGGGGCCGTACGAGGGGTCGGCCCCGTAGGGGAATCGGGAGCCCGGCCCCGTTCAGGAACGCGGGCACCGGCCTCGGGACAGTTCACGGGCGCCGGTGTCATGATCGTACGAAGCGTCGGTGTCCGAGGGGTGGAGCAAAGTACGAAGCAGGGGAGTCCAGGGCGGCCCCGTACGGGAAAGCCCCTCCGAATCGGGGCGAAAGCCGCGGTGAACTGGGCTCCTTCGCCGATTCACCACCCCTGGGTCATCACATGGCGCGATCCGCATTCCTATGATGGGCCCACGACACCGCGGGCCGCTGCGACCAGGCAGTCCGATGCGGTGCAGATGCGGCGCGATGGTGGAGGGGTCGATGACTCAGGGGGCCGGTCAGGGACCCGAGGTGACGCGGACGGCGACGTCGCGCGACTTCCGGGTGCCCGCGTACGTCCATGAGACCGGTCCGTACGCCGACGGCACGGCCCCCGGCGACATCCCAGCCGGGACGGCCGACACCGAGGTCCAGGAGGCCGCGGAGGGCGTGCAGACCCTGCCGGACCTGGACGAGTATCCCGACGGGTACACGCCGACCCAGCGCGACCTGCCCGTCATCAACCGCGGTGACACGCTTCAGGTGACCGTCGACCCCGCCGACCTGGCCGCCGACGGCCCGGGACCCCTGTTCGTCGTCGGGGACGTCCACGGCTACCTCGACGAACTGGTGGGCGCACTCCAGGAGCAGGGCCTGATCGACAGCGAGTGCAACTGGTCCGCGGGCACCGCCCGGCTCTGGTTCCTCGGCGACTTCACCGACCGCGGCCCGGACGGCATCGGCGTCATCGACCTGGTGATGCGGCTGTCCGCCGAGGCGGCCGCGGCCGGCGGCTACTGCAAGGCCCTCATGGGCAACCACGAGCTGCTGCTCCTCGGCGCCAAGCGGTTCGGTGACACCCCCGTCAACTCGGGCGCGGGCACGGCCACCTTCCAGGCGGCCTGGCTGCTCAACGGCGGCCAGAAGACCGACATGGACCGGCTGCAGGACCACCATCTCCAGTGGATGGCCCGCCTCGACGCGATCGAGGAGGTCGACGGCCATCTGCTCGTGCACTCGGACACCACCGCCTACCTCGACTACGGCGACTCGATCGAGGCGGTCAACGACACCGTCCGCGAGACGATCACGCGCAACGACGCGGACGAGGTGTGGGATCTGTTCCGCAAGTTCACCAAGCGCTTCTCCTTCCGCGACGAGGGCGGTGCCGAGGCCGTACGCTCCCTTCTCGATACGTACGGCGGCACCCGCATCGTTCACGGCCACAGCCCCATCCCCTATCTGGTGGGCGAAGTCGGCACCGAGGACGACGGCGAGGACAGTTCCGGTCCGAACATCGAACATCCGCATGTCTACGCCGACGGACTCGCCATCGCGATGGACGGCGGCGTGACCATGGCCGGAAAACTGCTGGTCCAGGAACTTCCGCTGGATCTCTGACGGATATCCGGGCGTTCCTGGGGCAGGCGTCCCCCGGCGGTGAACCGCATCGGGCGGGGGACAGTCACACGGCAATTTCTTCAAACCCCCTGTCACCGCGCGCCGTCGCCGCTCTACCATCGGCTTATCCGTAGCAGGCTCCCCTCCGTTTCTGCCCGACGGCTCGTCAGCATGCCGAGCCCCAAGCCCTACGGAGCATCGGGGGATGCACATGAACAGCGTTCCGCAGCACCTGCTGAACGAGGACCGCCAGGAATACGAGCGGATCCTCGATGAGGCGCTGCGCTCCGCCCCACACCGCCCGGACCTGGCCGCCGTCGGTCAGCGGCTGAACCCCGAACAACTGCGCACCATGGCACTGAACGCCACGGCACTCATCACGGTCGCCGCGGCGGCCGAATACCAGCACTACGTGAAGGTCCGCGACGAACTGCGCCACCCGGCGCCGTCCAACCCGACCGTCCGCGGCACCGGCTCCACCGAGCCGGGCCCGAGCGCCATGGGGTTCGCCACCGGCATGGGCGAGGTCACCGCCGAGACCGCCGGGGCGGGCGCCGTCGCCGTCGTCGCGGTCCTGGCTCCCGTTCTCGCGGGCACGGCCGCGGCGATCTTCCTGCTCGTGGGCTACATCCTCAAGATGCTCGACCCCGAGCCGGCCTTCGCCAAGACCATGCTCACCACCGGATGGGTGTTCGGTGCGGTGACCGCGGCAGCGATACTCGTCGCCGCGGTCGGCCTGCTGCTCACCGCCCTGCGCAACAGCCCGGACCAGGAGGAGGCCGGGGCGTACGGCGAACTGACCGGGGAGGTGGCGCAGGCCAGGGAAGCCTGGCGCGAGGCCCTGCTGGAGCGCGGCATCCTGCCGTTCCTCCGCGAGGCCCTCGCCGACCCCGGTACGGCGGCCATGAACCGCAAACCGGCTCCGGAACCCACCACCGGCCGTATGCCGAACCTCGGCTACAACCGGCCCGGCTTCAGCAGCCCCGATGACGGCCCCACGAGGAGCCACCGCCCGAGCTTCACCAGCCCGGACTTCACCAGCCCCGACTTCGGAGGCCCGGACCACCCGCCGGAGTGACCGGCCGGTGGTCCGAGCGCAGGACTCAGGTGGAGCGGGCGGCAGCGAAGCCGCCTGACCACCTGGGCTTCCGCACAGCCCCCATGCCGGTGTCAGTCCGCGATCGGCAGATAGACCCGGTTGCCCGCGGCCGCGAACTCCTTCGACTTCTGCGCCATGCCCTGCTCGATCTCCACCGGTGTGCTGCCGTGTTCTCGGCGGATGTCGTGCGAGATCTTCATGCTGCAGAACTTCGGCCCGCACATCGAGCAGAAGTGGGCCGTCTTGGCGGGCTCGGCCGGCAGGGTCTCGTCGTGGAACTCGCGTGCCGTGTCCGGGTCGAGGGCCAGGTTGAACTGGTCCTCCCACCGGAACTCGAAGCGGGCGTCGGAGAGCGCGTCATCCCATTCCTGCGCACCTGGGTGCCCCTTGGCGAGGTCGGCTGCGTGGGCGGCGATCTTGTAGGTGATGACGCCGGTCTTGACGTCGTCACGATTGGGCAGGCCCAAGTGCTCCTTGGGCGTGACATAGCAGAGCATGGCCGTGCCCCACCAGGCGATCATCGCGGCACCGATGCCGGAAGTGATGTGGTCGTACGCAGGCGCGACGTCTGTCGTCAGCGGGCCGAGCGTATAGAACGGAGCTTCATCACAGATCTCCTGCTGTAGGTCGATGTTCTCCTTGATCTTGTGCATCGGGACGTGTCCCGGGCCTTCGATCATCGTCTGTACCTGGAAACGCTTCGCGATCGTGTTGAGTTCCCCCAGCGTCCGCAACTCCGCGAACTGTGCCTGGTCGTTGGCGTCCGCGATCGAGCCGGGCCGAAGGCCGTCGCCGAGCGAGTACGTGACGTCGTACGCGGCGAAAATCTCGCACAGTTCTTCGAAGTTCGTGTACAGGAACGACTCCTTGTGGTGCGCCAGGCACCACGCCGCCATGATCGAACCACCGCGCGAGACGATGCCGGTCTTGCGGTTCGCGGTGAGCGGTACGTACGCCAGGCGGACGCCCGCGTGCACCGTCATGTAGTCGACGCCCTGCTCGGCCTGTTCGACGACCGTGTCCTTGTAGATCTCCCAGGTCAGTTCCTCGGCCCTGCCGTCCACCTTCTCCAACGCCTGGTAGAGCGGCACCGTGCCGATCGGAACGGGGGAGTTGCGCAGCACCCATTCACGGGTGGTGTGGATATTGCGGCCGGTGGACAGGTCCATGACCGTATCGGCGCCCCAGCGCGTCGCCCAGGTCATCTTCTCGACCTCCTCCTCGATGGAGGAGGTGACCGCGGAGTTGCCGATGTTGGCATTGACCTTCACCAGGAACCGCTTGCCGATGATCATCGGCTCGATCTCCGGGTGGTTGACGTTGGCGGGCAGCACCGCCCGCCCGGCGGCGATCTCCTCACGGACCACCTCGGGGTCGATGTTCTCCCGGACGGCCACGAACTCCATCTCGGGCGTGATCTCCCCGCGGCGGGCGTACGCGAGTTGCGTCACCGCCTGTCCGGTCCGGCTCCGGCGCGGCTGCCGGGGCCTTCCCGGGAACACCGCGTCGAGGTTCCTGAGCCCGCCGCGCGGCGAGGTGTGCTTGATCCCGTCGTCCTCCGGACGGACGGGACGGCCCGCGTACTCCTCGGTGTCGCCGCGAGCGATGATCCAGTTGTCGCGCAGCGGCGCCAGCCCCCTGCGGACGTCGGTGTCGACCAGCGGATCGGTGTACGGGCCCGACGTGTCGTACAGCGTGACCGACTTCCCATTGGTGAGGTGCACCTGACGGACCGGCACCCGCAGGTCGGGGCGCGAGCCGCCGACATACCCCTTGTGCCAGCCGATGGACTTCCCGGCCTCCTGGGACGGTTCGCCCTGAAGGGGCTGTTCGTCCTGGCCGGAGGCAGGCGTGCGTACGTCCTTGATGGTCATGAGACCTACTCCCTACGCCGGCATTACCCGGTAACAGGTTCAGCGGTCGACGCAGCGGCTTCCGTCTGCCGATGTTTCATGTGAAACATCACTCGTTCCACATGTTCCACGTGAAACATCGCAAAGACGGAGGTCAGCGCCCTCTCAGCCCGGTGCTCCGAGCTCCCGCGTGTGCAAAGGTGCCTCCACGCTAGCGTCAATTTGGGCGAGGTGAACAGAGGGCCCCTGTCGTTCTTGCGATGATCGGGCGGTGACCACGACGCAAGGACCCCCGTACCCGCCCTCCGAGCCACCGCGCGGAAGCAGTGCCGGGCGCGCCTCCGGGCCGGGCAGCGGAAATGGCGACGACACCGGCCCGCAGCGCAGGTTCCGGCTGGGCGACGGCCCCGGCGGACCCGGTGGTGCGCCCGGAACCAGAGCCGGAACGGGCAGCGGCGCCGGCGGAGCGGCCGGACCGAGTGCCGGTCCCGGACACGGGCCCGGTCAGCGGATCGATCGCGGCTACGGGCCCGGATCGGGGGCGGGTCAAGGCGGCCGAACGGGCCCGGGCGGCCAGGGCCCAGGCCCCGGGTACGGAGCTGAGGGGCCCGGGACCGGTCAGTTCGGCCCGCTTCCCGTGTCCGGTGGCAGGCGAGGTCCTGGCGCCGGGGCAGGCGGTGGGCACGATCACGGCGCCGGCCCGGGACACGGCGCCGGCCCTGGGCACGGGCATGGTCCCGGTGACGGTCACGGTGGCGGGCCTGGCGGCAACTCCGGTGGTGTCCATGACCCCGGACAAAGTGGCGGGCACGGGGCAGGACCGGGTGGCGAGCATGGCGGCGGGCACGGACCCGGGTCCGACGACTCCCACGGGCCCGACGACAAGCACGGTTCCTCGCACGGCCACAGTCACAGCCATGGCCCGGCCGCCCCTGTCTCCATTCATCTGCGGAAGATCATCGGCGCGATCCTGATCCCCTTCGCCGCAGCGGTCGTGGTCGGGCTCGCGGTGCTGTGGCCCGGCGGCGCCCCGGCGCACGAGCGCACCGGCGTCGGCTTCGACCGGCAGACCCAGGAGGCGACGGTCACCAAGGTCGTCGCGGTGGACTGCAAGTCCGTCAACGCCTCGGGGGACACCCCGACCGGCGACACGTCCACCGCCGAGGGCTCCTCCGCGCAGCAGCAGGCGACCGGCGACTGCAAGAGGGCGACGATCCGGGTCGACACCGGTGACGACGAGGGCCGTACGTTCACGGAGATCGTCCAGCCGGACCAGTCACGGCAGTTGCACCAGGGCGAGAAGGTCGTGGTCGCCTACGAGCCCTCCGCGCCGAGGGACCTGCAGTACTCGGTCACCGATGTGAACCGCAGGCTCCCCATGGCCCTGCTGGCCGGCATCTTCGCGCTCGCCGTCGTGGTCGTCGGCCGTATGCGCGGTGTGATGGCGCTGGTCGCACTGGCCGTCAGCTTCATGGTGCTGACCTTCTTCATCCTGCCGGCGATCCTCCAGGGCTCGAATCCGCTGGTCGTGGCGGTCATCGGCGCCAGCGCCATCATGCTGATCGCGCTCTACATGTGCCACGGCCTCTCGGCCCGTACGTCCGTGGCGGTGCTCGGCACCCTGATCTCGCTGGTGCTGATCGGCGTCCTCGGCTCGGGGTTCATCGACTGGGCCGCGCTCACCGGCAACACGGACGACAACACGGGCCTCATCCATGGCCTGTATCCGTCCATCGACATGAGCGGCCTGCTGCTCGCGGGCGTCATCATCGGTTCACTAGGTGTCCTCGACGATGTGACGGTGACGCAGACATCGGCGGTCTGGGAGCTCCACGCGGCCAATCCGACAATGGGGTGGCGTGGGCTGTATCGCGCAGGCATCCGTATCGGGCGCGACCACATCGCGTCCGTCGTCAACACCCTCGTCCTCGCCTACGCGGGCGCCGCGTTGCCGCTGCTGCTGCTCTTCTCCATTGCGCAGAGCAGCGTCGGGACGGTCGCCAACAGCGAACTCGTCGCGGAGGAGATCGTACGGACCCTGGTGGGCTCGATCGGCCTGGTGGCGTCCGTGCCGGTGACCACGCTCCTGGCGGCCCTGATGGTCTCGGCCGACCGCCCGGGCACGGCGTCTCCGGCTGCGGAAGCGGCAACGGGGGCCGGGCCCGGAACTCCCGCGCCGGCAGGCGCGGGAGCAGGAGCAGGGGCGGCGGCCCAGTCGGCCCCGGCCCGCGCCGGGAAGGGCCGTCGCCGCAAGCACTGACGGAGGCCGGGCACACCGGCTCGCGTCTGCACCGACGTACGGCGGCCGGGCGCGCTTCTCCTCCCGGCGAGGAGGAGAAGCGTTACGTCACCGCCGGGGGCTCCGTCGCCGATCCGCTCAGCCGGCGCTCTGTTCCTCCGCCAGGATGCGGACCAACGCCTCGTCGAGGTGGGCGTCGAAGTCGGCGAGGGAACGCTCCTGCCCCAGCGGCACAAGCTTGTCCGTGCGGTCGAGGAACGCCACCAGCGGCGCCGCACCGGAGCGGAACAGCGCCTGGTCGCCGCCGACCTGAAGCCGGATCAGCACCTCGCCCAGGACATCCGCGTCGGCGGGCGAGATCCGCACATCTCCGTCCCCGCACGGCCGCCCCACGCCGTCGATCAGCAGCTCGCGCCCGAAGGCCCAGGTCACAGGGGCGTCGCCAGGCAAATGGAAGGTCAGCCGGACGGCATAGGGATCACAGGTCTCGTAGCGCAACTCCACCGGAATGCGGAAGGAGAGCTCCTCCGAGACAAGAAAGCTCATCATGACTTCTGCCTGCACCGACTCGCGCATCGCCTACCCCGTCACTTGCCGTGAACTGGCCTGGAATCATCGCTCTGATACTGCTCGCATCTTGCTGAAAGTACACGGTGGATCACAAGGAGTGAGTTTTCAGATACTGATAGAGATCGCAAGCGACCCGAGCAGTCTTCCGACCTCTGTTTGCAACTGCTGTGCCGCGATTAGCAGTCGATCAGCCTGGCTGGAAGGTAGAGAAATGGCCAAAGTGGCTGCCGTGGATCCGATGGTGATCGGAATCGCCGCGCAGACCGTCCCCAGCGCGTACTCCTGCCGCTCCACGACCACTTCCATCCGCCGCATCCGGTCGAGGCGGCGCAGCAGCGCGTGGCTGTCACGCACCGTGTAGGGGGTGACCGCCTGCACGGGGTGACGTTCGAGATGGTCGCGGCGGTCGTGCTCGTCCAACTGCGAGAGCAGGCACTGTCCGACGGCGTGTGCGTGTCCGGTTTCGCGGAAGTCCGCCCACTCCTCGACCGCCGGGTTGGCGGGGGTGTCGGAGACGCACATGACCTCGACCTCGCCGTCGCGGTACACCGCGTAGTACACGGGCACGCCGATCGCGTCCCGCCAGTGCGCGAGTGCGTCCACCACCGTGCTGCGCCGCTTTTGCTGCGCACCGCTGCTGCCCAACTGCTCGGCCGCCTCGCCGAGGAAGAACAGCCCTTTCTCGCGCCGCAGATAGCCCTCGAAGACGAGCGTCCGCAGCAGGTGGTAGGCGGTCGGGAGGGCGAGGCCGGTCTCGCGGGCCAGCTGCTTGGCGGGAGCGCCGTGTTCATGTGCGGCGACGGACTCCAGCAGTCGCATCGCCCGCTGCACGGAGCCGATGAGGGTCGCCGTGGGGTGCGGTTCGGCGGGCGGTACGAGCACGGGGACAGGTGCCGGTACGAGGGCGGGCAGGGGTGCCGGTGCGGGTCTCTCGGTGGGCCGGACGCGGGTCCCCGGGGAGGGCGCGGCCCGCTGCTCGGGCCGGCGCTGTACGGGTGGAGCCTGTGGTTCCGCGGGTGCGGTGTCGACCATGACGAGGGTCACTCTCGAAGGCGAGGGGGCTGCCCGTGCGGAGAGACACGGAAGGAGGGGATGCGCCGTCCGCGGGGGCCGTCCCCGCGTCGGGTTCCGGACTCTAACCGCCTGTCGCCGCGCGCAGACGGCCCGTACGGGAAACTTCCCCCGCCCGAGGGAACCGGCGAATCCTGTTACCGGCGCCCGCGTTGTCCCGCTCCCGTGCGCCGATCACCCCTCGCCGGTCACCAGTCGCTGCGCGACGACGAACTCGACATGAACTTCCGTACGACGTAGATGAGTCCGCCGACCAGGGCGACGAAGACCAGCGCCTTGAAGAGCAGGCCGATGACGAAGCCGACGACGGTCGCTATCAGACCGCCGAACACGACGAGGGCGATGACCGGCACCGCGACCCACTTCACCCACCACGGCATTCCCGCGAAGATCTCTCGCATCGCCCTTTTCCTTACTTCTCCGCCCGTCGCATCCGCCGGGGCCTGTGCCCTTCGCTCGTGCCGGGACATTCGATGTTCCGCCTTCGATGCTAGGGGCGGAGGGGGCCCGGCGGTGGCCTCGCATCCCTTGTCCTCCCCTGATCGAACCCCTAGGGAACCCTGAGGCCGCAGGTCACCTCTCGGGCGGAGAGAAGATCACCATGACCCGCAGATCCTCGCTGATGTGGTGGAACCTGTGGGCCACCCCGGCCGGCACGTACACGACGCTGCCACGCGCCACCTGGGTCGTCTCCATGCCGACGGTGATCGCGGCGCGCCCGCTCACCACGAAGTACACCTCGTCCTGGCTGTGGGGCTGCTGCGGGTCGTGCTCGCCCGCGTCCAGCGCGTAGAGGCCGACCGACATGTTCCGTTCGTGCAGGAACTGCAGGTAGGCGCCGTCGTTGGCGGCACGTTCCGCCTCCAGTTCATCCAACCGGAATGCCTTCATCGCCCTCGCCCACGCTCGTAACCGATCTCGTCTGCCACGATCAGACACATGAAGAATTTCGTAGTCAAGACGATCGCCAACGCGGGCGCCCTCGGCGTGGCCGTGTGGGTGCTGGACAAGATCACCCTGACCGGTGACAGCACGGGCAAGAAGATCGGCACACTGATTGTCGTCGCGCTCCTGTTCGGCCTGGTGAACTTCCTGGTCAAGCCGATCCTCCAGGTGCTCACCTTCCCGCTGTTCATCCTCACGCTCGGCCTGATCACCCTGGTGGTCAACGCCCTGATGCTGCTGCTCACCTCATGGCTGGCCGACAAGTTCGACCTGAGCTTCCACGTGGACGGCTTCTGGACGGCCGTCCTGGGCGGCCTGATCATCTCGATCGTCTCCTGGGCGCTGCACATCGTCCTGCCCGACGAGGACTGAGGAAGCCCGATGACCTACCGCGTCTGCTTCGTGTGCACCGGCAACATCTGCCGCTCCCCGATGGCCGAGTCCGTCTTCCGCGCGCGCGTGGACGAAGCCGGGCTGGCAGGCCTGGTCGAGGTCGACAGCGCCGGCACGGGCGGCTGGCACGAGGGCGACGGCGCGGACCCGCGCACGGTCTCCGTGCTGGCGGCGGCCGGCTACGAAGGCGACCACGCGGCCCGCCAGTTCCGGGCCGCGTGGTTCGCCCGCCTCGACCTCGTCATAGCCCTCGACGCGGGCCACCTGAAGGCGCTGCGCCGCCTCGCGCCCACTCCTGAGGACGCGGCGAAGGTACGCCTGCTGCGCTCCTACGATCCGGCGGCGGGCGCCGATCTCGACGTCCCGGACCCGTACTACGGGGGTATGGACGGTTTCGAGGAGTGCCTTGAGATGGTGGAGGCGGCGAGCGCGGGCCTGCTCGTCGCGGTACAGGCGGAAGTGGAGGGACGGGCGGCATGAACGATCCGGCTGCGGACGAGGATTCGGACGGACGCGCGAACCCGGGTACGGGTGACGGCACGCGCGCGGTGCGGGCGGGGCTGCCCGAGCCGGTCAAGTACGAACCGGCCCTCCCCGGCCCGGTGTTCGCGGCCCACTACCACCTGCCAGGTGCCCCCACCGGCCCCTACACCTACGGCCGCGACGAGAACCCGACCTGGACGCTGCTGGAGCGCGCCATCGGCGAGCTGGAGGCTCCGGGGCGGGACGGCGTCGAGACACTCGTCTTCGCCTCCGGCATGGCCGCCGTGTCGTCGGTGCTCTTCTCCCAGCTGCGCACCGGGGACACCGTCGTCCTGCCCGACGACGGCTACCAGGCGCTGCCCCTGGTGCGGGCCCAACTGGAGGCGTATGGCATCGAGGTGCGCACCGCTCCGACGGGCGGCGACGCTCAGCTCGACGTTCTCGACGGCGCGCGACTGCTGTGGATCGAGACCCCGTCGAACCCGGGACTCGACGTGTGCGACGTCCGACGGCTCGCCGAGGCGGCACACGCGCGTGGCTGTCTCGTGGCCGTCGACAACACCCTGGCGACACCGCTCGGCCAGCGCCCGCTGGAACTCGGTGCCGACTTCTCCGTGGCCAGCGGAACCAAGCAGCTCACCGGACACGGCGACGTTCTCCTCGGCTACGTCACCGGGGCGGACGCCTCCGCCATGGCCGCCGTACGGCGGTGGCGCAAGATCGTCGGGGCGATTCCCGGGCCCATGGAGGCCTGGCTCGCGCACCGGTCGATCGCCACGCTCCCCTTGCGCGTCGACCGGCAGGACGCCACAGCACTGGTCCTCGCCGAGGCCCTGCGCGGGCAGCCCGAGGTGACCGGCCTGCGCTACCCGGGGCTTCCGGAGGACCCCTCGCACAAGATCGCCTCGCGGCAGATGCGGCGCTATGGGTGTGTGGTTTCCTTCGTGCTGCCCACGCGCGCGCGTGCCGACCGTTTTCTCGGCGCGCTGCGGCTCGTGGACGACGCGACGAGCTTCGGCGGGGTGCGGTCCACGGCCGAGCGGCGCGGCCGGTGGGGCGGGGACGCCGTGCCCGAGGGCTTCGTTCGCTTCTCGGTCGGCGCCGAGGACCCGGAGGACCTGGTGGCGGATGTGCTGCGTGCGCTGGAGGAGTCGGTGGACCGACCACTCGGCACGGAGTGAAGAAGCGTTCCGCTCTGCCCGACGGCGGTCCGAGCCTCCCCCCTCGTGGCTCGGACCGCCGCGGTTCCGCGCGCGAAGAACCGCGCAAGCAAGGCTAGTTGACTCTGTGTCAGTGTCCAATCACTGTAGCGACAGAGACCTATCGACTTATTTATAGTTGGGCGCGGCCAGGGGGGCCGGGAATGGGCAGAGAAGCGGAGAAGGGGAGGGCGCGGCATGGATCTGGCCTTGCTGCGCACCTTCGTGACCGTCCACCGCGCCGGCTCCTTCACCCGTGCCGCCGCTCTGCTGGGCCTCTCGCAGCCTGCCGTCACCTCGCAGATCCGCACCCTGGAGCGACAGCTGGGGCGCCCTCTGTTCCTGCGTCAGGCCCGTGGGGTGACCCCCACGACCATCGGCGACGAACTCGCGCACAAGGCCGCGCCGCATCTCGACGCACTCGTGGAGATCACCGAGACCGGACTCGACGAGGACTCCTCCGTCCGCACACTGCATCTGGCCGGGCCACCGGAGTTCACCGCGGAGCGCGCGCTTCCCGCCCTCACTGAACTGACCGGGGACGACGGCCAGGGCTTCGCGCTGCGGGTCTCGTTCGGCAATGCCGAGGAGACTCTGGAGGGGCTGTCGGCCGGGCATCATGATCTGGCCATCAGTACGGCCCGTCCGCGCGGCTCCCTGCTGACAGCGACTGCGCTCTGCGACGAGGAGCACGTCCTGGTCGCCGCGCCGCGCTGGGCCTGCCACTTCGGCCCCGGGAAACTGCGCCGCAAGGGGGCCTCCGTCCTGGAGAACCTCCCTGTGGTGGAGGTCCACGAGTCGCTGCCCTTCATCGCCCGCTACTGGGCCTCCGTCTTCGACTCCCGCCCGGCGGCCTCGGGCACCGTCATCGTGCCCGATCTGCGCGCGGTGCTCACGTGTGCCGCCGCGGGAGCGGGGCTCGCGGTACTGCCCCGCTATCTGTGCGCGCCCGCCCTGGAGCGCGGCGAGGTGGTTGCCCTGCTCGATCCGGCGGTGCCCCCACTGCGGACGTACTTCCTGGTGGTCCGCACCGGCACACTGGCGATGCCCCATATCGCCCGGGCGCACGAATGGCTCCAGCGCGCTGCCGCCGACTGGGGCTGAGCCTCCATGAATCCCGGTGATCCTTCCGCGGACCTCTGCGATGTTTCACGTGAAACAGGCATTTCGTTCGCGTGGGTCCAGCGCCTTTGCCGAGCCGAGAACGCTTCATGAGGGGCCGACATGTTTCACGTGGAACCAGCCGGGCCACATTTCTCCCATGACCGTCCGACCCGTGGTCAAGCGCACCGCACGCGCCATCCTGCTCGATGGCAATGACCTGATCCTCATCAAGCGGACCAAGCCGGGGGTCGATCCCTACTGGCTCACTCCGGGCGGCGGGGTCGAACCGGACGACACGACTGTCGTCGACGCTCTGCACCGTGAGGTGCACGAAGAGCTGGGCGCCAAGATCACCGATGTGGTGCCCTGCTTCGTGGACACCGTCGAACACATCGGCGCTGACGGCGGCGCCACGGGCGTGAAGGTGCAGCACTTCTTCGTCTGCCGGCTGGAGTCCATGAACCCCTCGCTGCGCCACGGCCCCGAAGTCGACGAGCCCTGCGGCGAGTACGAGATCGTCCGTATCCCCTTCACGCGGGTCGGCATCGCCTCCGTCCACCTCGTACCGCTGTCGCTGCGCCACTACCTGGACGGGAACATCGAGGGCGTACGAGCGATGCACGCGCCCGATCTGGGCTGACAGCGCACGGGGTTAGTTCCCGGTGACGACCAGTTCCTCCACCGAGTCGTGGCGGATCCGCTCTGCGGGGAAACCGGCGCGACGCAGCGCGTCCACACCGCTGCGGATCATCCCGGGCGGGCCCGACAGATAGGCGTCGTACTCGTACCAGGGCCCGTACTCCCGTACGGCGTCGGGGAGCTGGAGATGCGCCTGCGCGTCGACGACCGCGCGCACGGCGAGCCAGGGGTGGTTCTGCTGGAGGCGCAGCATGGTGTCGATGTCGTACAGGTCGACATCCGTACGGGCACCGTAGAACACCTCGACCCGCCGCCGGTCACCGTGTTCGGCGACGTCCTCGACCAGTGCCTTGATGGGCGCGATGCCGGTGCCCCCGCCCAGACAGAGCAGGCCGCTGTTGGTGGTGTGGTCGACGGTCATCGTGCCGGCGGGCGGGCCGAGCCGGACGATGTCGCCGGGCCGGGCCCGGTGCACCAGCGCGTTGGAGACCCAGCCCGCGGGCACCGCCTTCACGTGGAAGGACAGCAGACCGTCGGAGCGGGGCGCCGAGGCGAAGGAGTAGTGCCGCCAGATGCGGGGCCACCAGGGCGTCTCCAGGCTCGTGTACTGCCCGGCGAGGAACGGGTACGGCTGGTCGGGCCGGACGGTGAGGACAGCTATGTCCGGGGTCCTGAGGTCGTGCGAGACCACCTCCCCGTACCACCAGGCCGGAGCGCGCAGTTCGTCGACGGCCGCCGCGTCGATCATCACCTGCGACATCGTCGTGTACGCCCGTACCCAGGCCGCCTCGGTCTCCGGGTTCCAGATCTCGGCGGCGTACCGGCTCAGCGAGCCGATGAGGCACTCGCCGACGGCCGGGTAGTGCTCGGGCCGGGTGCCGTACTTGCGGTGGCCCCGGCCGAGGTTCTGCAGATACGCGACGAGGACCTCGGTGTTGTCGATGTGCTCGGCGGCGGTGAGCAGCGCCTTGAGCAGCCGGTCCCGCTGGGTGTCCATCGCGGCCGGGAACAGTGAGCGCAGTTCGGGATGACGGACGAAGAGAAGCGCGTAGAAGTACGAGGTGGTCTTGTCGGCGACAGGACCGACCACGGCCATGGTCCGCCGGATGAGCACCGCGTCCGAGGACGCCTCGCGGCGGGGCTCGGAAGTGGCGGCCACGGAGACCGGCTCCAGACGGGGACGGGCGGGTGCCGCGGGGGGAGTGGGCTCGGGGGCGGGAGCCGGGGGCACTGAGGCTGGGGGTACTGATGCCTGGGGCCGCGGGGCGAAGGGCGGGGGCATCGGGGCTTCGGTGGCCGGAGGCACGGGAGCGAAGGGCGCGGGAAGCGGTGACGCGGGAGCGAGGGGCAGGGGAGGCAGGGGCGCGGGAGTCGGAGGGCCCGCCGAGGGCTCGGGGGTCGACGGCGCGGGTATTCGTTCCTGCTCCGGCACGGGCTCGGTCACGGCTGGACGGACGCCGTCGTCCGGTGCGGGGCTCGGGGAGCCGCCCGTACCGGGCCTGCCCACGGGACGCAGCGCGGCCAGCCGACTGCCTTCCGGCGCCTCCTGCTCGCCGCCCGGGGGCGCCTCCGGCTGCTTGCGCGGCTTGAACCAGCCGCCCCCGCCGCTGCCGCCGGCAGTGCCGTTGTCGGCGGACGTGGTGGTCGGAGCGTCCATGGTCTGCCTCGCCTCGAACATCTTTCGGTCGGTCTGCGCACTTCCTCGGTCGGAATGTGCCCGCGTTCCCCCGCTGACGGCTTGCTTTTCCCCGTTCGGCCTCTGTCCAACGCGGCCATATTCAACCCGGATTACCGCCCCGTACGGACAAGTAAGGCCAGAGTGTGACAATCGCCGCAGTGCTCTCACCGCAGCGTCCCACCATGGACGAACGCCTCCACCGTGTAACCGGAAATGCGAGTCTTCGATCTCTCCGTCCCGTTAGGCTGCATTGCCCTGCTCCTGCCGCATGTGCGGGATACGTGCCCCGACGCGGACATGAACCGGAGTCGACCATACCGGGCGTCGCCGCGCGCACAAGTCCCGCCCTTCTTCACCGTGAAAGAGCAAGGGGCGAACCATGAATTCCCTCAATTACCGGGCGCCGCACACCAATTCATAGGCATCCCACAAATCCCGCCCCGCGTACGTGTGCGTCGCGAGGCCCGCCAGATGACGGTCCGCGTTCACCGCGACAGAGACCGGCACCGCCCCGAAGAGTTCCGCGTCGGAGAACGAATCGCCGTACGCGACACAGTCCGCCCGGGTCAGACCGAACCGCTCGCAGAGCCGGTCCGCGATCTCCACCTTGGCCGCGGGTGTCAGGAGGCCGGTGGGATCCAGCGGCTCCGTGAAGGGCACTGCGGGGAAGCGCGAGCCGTGCGCCGCGTGCGCGCCCCATCCTGTCAGCCGTTCGACGAAGAACGAGGGCGACAGAGGGACGACCGCGCAGTACTCCCCTCGGTCCCTGATCTCGGCCCAGGTCTCCCTGATCCGCAGGAGCCACGGCGCTCCCACGAAGGCCGCGTCGACATGCGCCTCGGTCAGCTCCGCCCAGAGGAGACGCACACGGCGGGCGTACTCCGCGGGCTCGACGCGTCGCATCGCGAAGTCCCGCTCCAACTCGGCTATTTCGCGGTCCAGCCCCAGTTGCCGGGATATCTCTACAGGGGCAGCCGAGCCATGCAGCAGCGTTCCGTCGAGGTCGAAGAGATGCAATCGCGTCATGTGTGCCGAGGCTAGAGCCTGTCGCCCGATGACCGATGCTCAGCGTTTCACGTGAAACATCTGTCCACGCGCTGTACGGACCGGCACGACATGGCCAAAAGAACGCGCGTCCGACCGCAAACAGGTGGACGTCAGGGGCGCCGGTCGGACAGCCTGACCTGCGTGCCGACTCCTTCCCCCGCTGATCTGCCCATCCGCCGTCTGACGCACCGCGATCTCACCGCCTGCGCCGACCTGTCCGAGAACCGGGGCTGGCCCCGCGAAGAGCACAAGTGGGGCCTCCTCCTCACAGCCGGGAAGGGCTACGGCATCGACGACCCCGGCGGCGGGCTGGTCGCCGCATGTGTCGTCACCGAGTACGGGCCGTACGGAAACCCCGACTTGGGCGCCATCGGCATGATGCTGGTCGCCGAGCGGCACGCCCGTCAGGGCATCGGACGGCGGCTGATGCAGTACGTCATCGCCGCGATGGGCACCACTCCGCTGACGCTGCACGCGACCCCGTACGGCCGCCCGCTCTACGAGGAACTCGGCTTCAAGGTGACCGGGAAGGCCGAGATGGTGCGCGGGCACTTCACACCGCACGGGCCGGAGTCAGAGGCCGGCACCCGCGCGGCCACGGCCGAGGACCTCGCCAGGATCATCCGGCTGGACGAGGAGGTGTTCGGTACCGACCGCACGCACATCATCACCCGGCTGCCCGCCTTCGCCGACCAGTTGCGCGTGGCCGAGGAGAACGGCCGGATCATCGGCTACGCGGCGGCCTGGCCCACCACGGACACACAGGTCGTCGGCCCGCTGATCGCCCGCGACACGGCGACGGCGAAGGCACTGCTCGCCTCACTCGCCGCCCGCACCGACCGCCCGCTGCGAACGGACATCGACGTACGGCACGAAGAACTGCTGGCGTGGGTGAAGGAGCGCGGGCTGGCGCCCCTGAGCTTCAACGCGGTGATGACGTACGGGATCTCGGAACTGCCGGGCGACTGGACGCGACGGTTCGCGCCACTGGCAGTGGCCGCGGGCTGACGACCGCGGCGAGACGGGGATCTGCCCGCGTACATAGGCTGCGGTCATGGGAGATCTTGAGATACGGCCCGTGACGGCGGAGGACATTCCTGCGGTCGTCGGCATGCTCGCCGACGACCCGCTGGGCGCGCAGCGCGAATCGCCGGACGACCTCACCCCGTACTACACCGCGCTGAGCCGTCTCGCCACAGACCCGAACCAGCACCTGGTCGTCGCGGTCCGCGAGGACCAGGTGGTCGGCACGCTGCAGCTCACGATCGTTCCCGGGCTCTCCCGCAAGGGCGCGACCCGGTCGATCATCGAGGGTGTGCGTGTCCACGCCGCCGAACGCGGCAGCGGCCTGGGCACGCAGCTCATCGAGTGGGCGATCGACACATCACGCCGCGAGAACTGCCAGTTGGTCCAGCTGACGTCGGACGTCACTCGTACAGAAGCCCATCGCTTCTACGAACGGCTCGGTTTCACGCCTTCGCACGTGGGCTTCAAACTCCAGCTCTGACCGGGAAAGCGTCATGTTTCACGTGAAACATGACGCTTTCCCCTGGCCGGCGCCTAACTGATCCCGCGCCACCCCTCCGGATCCACCCCACCCGGCACAGAAGCCCCCTCCTCGTACGGCTGACGCACGAAGACGAAGGAGCCGAGGTCCAGGTGGTCCACGGTCCCGTTCGGCCGCCGTACGGCCCGCAGAAGCTCTCCGGCGAAGTAGCCGTCGAGACCCGTCCACGTGCCGTCGCCGTTCGCCTGGAAGCGCGAGCGGCGGCCGATGCCGGTCAAGGGCCCCAGGGAGACGCCTCCGTCGACCGACAGTCGCAGGACATACGGGGTGGTCCCCCAGTACCACTGGCCCGTCAACTCCAGTACGGAGCTGTCGACTTCGGGCAACGGTCGCCACGGCTCGGGAATCCGCGGCTCGGCCTCCGCGACGATCCTCACCAGGTCGGCGGCGACCGCTGACACCATTGGACCGGAGGTGCAGTTGGCCAGGACGACAGCCGCGAGGTCGTCCGCCACGCCGATGGTGAGGCTCGCCAGGAAGCCGGGCAGCGATCCGCCGTGCCCCACCAGCATCCGGCCGTCCCGGTACTGGACCTGCATACCGAGGCCGTACGCCGAACCTGCGGCCACGTCCGCCTCCTCGGGCGGAGCAGCCGGTGTACGCATCTCCGCGACGGACGCGGCGCTCAGCACCCGGTCGTCTCCCTCGGCGAGAAAAACGGCGAAGCGCGCCAAGTCCCCTGCGGTGGACCAGAGCTGACCGGCCGGCGCCATCCGCCCGAGATCCTCGATCGGTTCCGGCAGCAGTACGTCGGCCCAGGGATGCACCGCCCACCCGCCCGCGTGCGGTGCCTGCGACTGCCCGCTGGTCCGCTCCAGCCCCAGGGGTTCGAGCACCTCACGCCGCAGCACGTCCTCCCACGGAGCACCGCGCAACTCCTCGACCAGCGCGCCGAGCAGGCTGTACCCGGGGTTCGAGTAGTGGTGGCGCCGGCCCACGGGATGCAGGAACGGCCGCTCCCCGAGGACATCGGCCAGCTCGGGGCGCAGCGATCCGGGCGTCCGCTCCCACCAGGGAGCGGGCGACTCGGCCGCCAACCCACCGGTGTGCGCGAGCAGTTCGGCGATGGTGGCCTCCCCCGCACCGGTACCCGGCAGATGCTTCTCCAGCGGGTCGACGAGATCGAGCAGCCCCTCGTCGCGCAGCCGCATCACCAGTACGGCGGTGAAGGTCTTGGTGATCGAACCGATCCGATACTGCACGTCGGCGTCGGGCACCTGGCCGTCAACCGAGCTGCGCGCCCCCGTCCACACCGTCTCCCCGCCCCGCACCACCGCCGCGACCAACGACGGCGCCCGCCCCTCACTCTGGGCAACCGCGATCCGGTGCAGCAACGCCCGCCGCGTACTGGGAAGAAGTTCGTCCTGAGGTGTTGTCATGGGGCAAGTCCATCGGCCGGGCCGCGCGGCGTCGAGCGCATTTCCCCCTTGTCGCAGGCCCCCTGCACCGGCCCTACGTCTGGGCCATGTCCACGAACCGCGAATAGTGGCCCTGGAAGGCGACCGTGATCGTCGCCGTCGGGCCGTTTCGGTGCTTGCCGACGATGATGTCCGCCTCGCCCGCGCGCGGTGACTCCTTCTCGTACGCGTCCTCGCGGTGCAGCAGGATCACCATGTCCGCGTCCTGCTCGATCGAGCCGGACTCACGCAGGTCGGAGACCATGGGCTTCTTGTCCGTGCGCTGCTCGGGGCCACGGTTCAGCTGCGAGAGCGCGATCACCGGCAGCTCCAGCTCCTTGGCCAGGAGCTTCAGGTTTCGCGACATGTCGGAGACCTCCTGCTGGCGGCTCTCGGAACGCTTGCCGCCGGACTGCATCAGCTGGAGGTAGTCGATGACCACGAGCTTCAGGTCCGCGCGCTGCTTGAGACGACGGCACTTGGCACGGATCTCCATCATCGACAGGTTCGGGGAGTCGTCGATGTACAGCGGCGCGGCCGAGACGTCCGGCATCCGGCGGGCGAGCCGGGTCCAGTCGTCGTCGGTCAACGTGCCGGAGCGCATGTGGTGAAGGGCCACGCGTGCCTCGGCGGACAGCAGACGCATGGCGATCTCGTTGCGGCCCATTTCGAGGGAGAAGATCACGCTCGGCATGTTGTGCTTGATCGAACAGGCACGGGCGAAGTCCAGCG
The DNA here is from genome assembly GCF_045041225.1 of Streptomyces sp. NBC_00075. Classification (NCBI taxonomy): domain Bacteria; kingdom Bacillati; phylum Actinomycetota; class Actinomycetes; order Kitasatosporales; family Streptomycetaceae; genus Streptomyces; species Streptomyces sp. NBC_00075. The sequence goes on along the minus strand of NZ_CP108243.1, from coordinate 5,594,554 downwards.
CCAGCGTCGACTTACCCATGGCGGGACGGGCCGCGATGATGATCATCTGTCCAGGGTGCAGACCGTTGGTGAGCTGGTCGAGGTCGGTGAACCCGGTGGGCACACCGGTCATCTCCCCCGAACGCGAGCCGATCGCCTCGATCTCGTCGAGCGCGCCTTCCATGATGTCGCCGAGCGGCAGATAGTCCTCGGTGGTGCGCTGCTCGGTGACCGCGTAGATCTCGGCCTGGGCGCTGTTGACGATCTCGTCCACGTCCCCGTCGGCCGCGTATCCCATCTGGGTGATGCGGGTTCCGGCCTCGACCAGACGCCGCAGGACCGCGCGCTCGTGCACGATCTCCGCGTAGTACTCGGCGTTGGCCGCCGTCGGCACCGTCTGCACCAGCGCGTGCAGATAGGGTGCGCCGCCGACCTTGGTGATCTCGCCGCGTCTGGTGAGTTCGGCCGCGACCGTGATGGGGTCGGCCGGCTCACCCTTCGCGTAGAGGTCGAGGATCGCCCCGTAGACGATCTCGTGCGCGGGCCGGTAGAAGTCATGGCCCTTGAGAACCTCGACGACGTCGGCGATCGCGTCCTTGGACAGAAGCATGCCGCCGAGGACGGACTGTTCGGCGTCGAGATCCTGCGGTGGTACCCGCTCGAAGGACGTGCCCTCGCTCTCCCACGCGCCGTTCTCGCGGCCGCGGTCGTGCTGTTCGTCGCGGCTCCGGCCCCCTTCGCGGCGCTGCCGGGAGGCGGGCAGACGATCACTGGGACCGCTGTCGGCCCACGGGTCGTCCAAGGGCTCGGAAATACTCACCGAGCCACCTCCTCCCGTCCGCCGAGCGGACCTCGCCGTGCCTCTCTGTTCTACGGCACGGCACTGACAAATAAGAGGCCCAACTCCGGTTCCGGCGCGTCGGTTTTGTGACGTTTCCGAGGCCGAGGGAAGGGAGCGGGCGCCGCACCACCGTAGGCCCGTCGGCACCGTCAGCCAATCTGGTTATCCACAGGCCATGTGGACGACGGCCCGGATGCTGTGGAGAACTCGGCAAAACCTGTGCACGACCCGGTGGACAGCCCTGTGAACAAGCTTTCGCGACTTCCAACAAACCGCTTCTGACCAGCATGTTTCCCATCCACCGGCTGTGCAGAAGAAAAAGTTTCCCCATTGGGCCAAGATCTCCGCGAACGGCACGCGGCGGCGCGCACCCCAGGAGGAGAGGTAATAGTCACAACCACATTGCATCTCTTACCTGTGGAAGATTAGATTGGTGGTCATGACACAGGCTCCAACTGCACCCAGGGCGACCCGGCGCCGGCACGACCGAGAGATCGTCGCACTGGCCGTCCCCGCCTTCGGCGCACTCGTCGCCGAGCCTCTCTTCGTCATGGTCGACAGCGCGATCATCGGCCATCTCGGCACAGCTCAACTCGCCGGACTCGGTATCGCGTCCGCCCTCCTCACCACAGCCGTCAGCGTCTTCGTCTTCCTCGCGTACGCCACCACGGCCGCCGTCGCCCGACGCGTCGGGGCAGGTGATCTCCAAGCCGCCATCCGGCAGGGCGTGGACGGCATCTGGCTCGCCCTGCTGCTCGGCGCCGCCGTCATCGCCGTCGTCCTGCCCTCGGCACCCGCACTCGTGGACCTCTTCGGCGCCTCGGACACCGCGGCCCCGTACGCGGTCACCTATCTGCGGATCTCGGCGCTCGGCATCCCGGCCATGCTCGTCGTCCTCGCATCCACCGGCGTTCTGCGCGGGCTCCAGGACACCAAGACCCCGCTGTACGTGGCCATCGCGGGCTTTGTCGCCAACGCCGCCCTGAACGCGGGCCTCGTCTACGGCGCGGATCTCGGCATCGCCGGTTCCGCCTGGGGCACCGTCATCGCACAGTGGGGCATGGCGGCGGCCTATCTCACGGTCGTCGTCCGCGGTGCCCGGCGGCACGGCGCCTCACTGCGCCCCGACACCAAGGGGATACGGGCCTCCGCCCAGGCGGGCGCACCCCTCCTTGTCCGCACGCTGTCCCTCCGGGCGATACTGATGATCGCCACGGCCGTCGCCGCACGACTCGGAGACGCGGACGTCGCCGCACACCAGATCATTCTCTCCTTGTGGAGCCTGCTCGCCTTCGCGCTCGACGCGATCGCCATCGCAGGGCAGGCCATCATCGGGCGATACCTCGGCGCGAACGACACCCAGGGTGCCCGCGAAGCCTCCCGCCGCATGGTCGAGTGGGGCATCGCCACGGGAGTCGTCCTCGGTCTGCTGGTGATCGTCAGCCGTTCGCTGTTCCTGCCGCTGTTCACCAGTGACTCCGTGGTCAAGGACGCCGCGTTGCCGGCCCTGCTCGTGGTCGCGCTGGCACAACCGATCTGCGGGATCGTCTACGTCCTTGACGGCGTACTGATGGGCGCGGGCGACGGTCCCTATCTGGCCCGGGCGATGCTGGTCACCCTCGCCGCCTTCACACCGGTGGCCCTGCTCGTCCCGAATCTCGGCGGCGGCCTCACCGCCCTCTGGGGAGCGATGACTCTCATGATGGCCGTCCGCATGCTGACCCTGTGGCTGCGAGCCCGCTCGGGCCGCTGGATGGTCACGGGCGCGACCCGCTGAGACCGCCTCGGCTCCCTGTTTCACGTGAAACATCGACCGGATTCCTGCTGTTTCACGTGAAACATCGGGTGCGCCCAGCTCAAGCAGAAGGGCCGCACCCCGGAGGGTGCGGCCCCACAACTGCTCAGTGAGCGCTGGGCTCAGGCAGCGACGACCTCGATGTTGACCTTGGCGGCAACCTCGGGGTGCAGGCGCACGGACGTCTCGTGGGCGCCGAGCGTCTTGATCGGGGAGCCCAACTCGATGCGGCGCTTGTCGACCTCGGGGCCACCGGAAGCCTTGATCGCCGTGGCGATGTCGGCCGGGGTGACGGAACCGAAGAGACGACCGGCGTCGCCGGAGCGGACGGCCAGACGGACCTTGACGCCTTCGAGGCGGGCCTTGATGTCGTTGGCCTGCTCGATGGTCTGGATCTCGTGGATCTTGCGAGCGCGACGAATCTGCTCGACGTCCTTCTCGCCACCCTTGGTCCAGCGGATCGCAAAGTTCCGCGGGATCAGGTAGTTGCGAGCGTAGCCGTCCTTGACGTCGACTACGTCGCCCGCGGCACCGAGGCCGGAGACCTCGTGGGTCAGGATGATCTTCATTAGTCGGTCACCCTTCCCTTATCGCGCGGTGGACGTGTAGGGCAGCAGCGCCATCTCACGGCTGTTCTTGACGGCCGTGGCGACGTCACGCTGGTGCTGCGTGCAGTTGCCGGTCACGCGGCGGGCACGGATCTTGCCGCGGTCGGAAATGAACTTCCGCAGCATGTTCGTGTCCTTGTAGTCCACGTACTGGACCTTGTCCTTGCAGAAAGCGCAGACCTTCTTCTTAGGCTTGCGCACAGGCGGCTTCGCCATGGTGTTTCTCCTGTGTGATCAAGAAGTGTGGGTACGACCCGCCCTCGGCCCGAAGGCCTAGAAGGGGGGCTCGTCCGAGTAGCCGCCGCCACCACCACCGCTGGCGCCGCCGGAGCTTCCACCCCAGCCGCCACCGCCGCCGCCCTGGTTGCCACCGGCGGGAGCGCCGGTCGCCCAGGGGTCGTCGGCCGGAGCGCCGCCGCCCTGCGGAGCGCCGCCGGAGTTTCCACCCCAGCCGCCGCCCTGCTGGCCGCCACCGCCACCGCCGCCGTAACCGCCCTGGCCACCGCGGCCGGCACCGCCGGCGGTCTTGGTGACCTTGGCCGTGGCACTGCGCAGGCTGGCGCCGACTTCCTCGACGTCCAGCTCGTAGACCGTGCGCTTGACGCCCTCACGGTCCTCGTAGGACCGCTGCTTCAGCCGGCCCTGCACGATGACGCGCATGCCTCGCTGGAGCGACTCCGCTACGTTCTCCGCCGCCTGACGCCAGACCGAGCAGGTCAGGAACAGGCTTTCGCCGTCCTTCCACTCGTTCGTCTGACGGTCGAACGTGCGGGGCGTGGACGCGACACGGAACTTCGCGACCGCCGCACCGGAGGGGGTGAAGCGCAGCTCGGGGTCGTCGACAAGATTGCCGACGACCGTGATGACGGTCTCGCCTGCCATAGGGGAACCTCTCGGCGGGTTTGCTGCTGGCTGCTTTTGGTGCTGCTACTCGAATTCCCGGGACCGGCTGAGCGGGAGGCTCAGTGGGTCTCGGGGCGGAGGACCTTGGTCCGGAGGACCGACTCGTTCAGGTTCATCTGGCGGTCGAGCTCCTTGACGATCGCGGGCTCAGCCTGCAGATCGATGACCGAGTAGATGCCCTCGGGCTTCTTCTTGATCTCGTACGAGAGACGACGACGGCCCCAGGTGTCGACCTTCTCCACCTTTCCGTTGCCCTCACGGACGACGGAGAGGAAGTTCTCGATCAGAGGGGCGACAGCGCGCTCCTCCAGCTCGGGGTCGAGGATGACCATCACTTCGTAGTGACGCATGTGGAACCCACCTCCTTTGGACTCAGCGGCCACGGTCGTTCCGTGGCAGGAGGGTTGTTGATGCGTACGCAACGGTATCCGCGGCCACTGACAATCGGAGTTCCCGGAAGGGATTCCTCGTCATGGCCAGGGCAGACACCGGTGCAGACGGTACAGAGTACCCGCACAGCGGCTTCCGGTTGAAATCAGCCCCCTGTGACCGTCAATCTGTACACATCGGGTGTGTATGGCGCTACGATGCGCCGCCTTCCGCAGGAGGTGCCAGATGGCACAGGCATTGCGACCCAACACCGCCGGATCCCTCTTCGCCACCGACGGCAAGCCCCATCCGCTCCAGGACAGCCTCCTCGCTGTGACCCTGGTGCTCGGGGTGACCGCCTTCGTCACGGCGATGTTCCACAGTCTGCATCTGCTCAGTTCCTGGACCGGCCTGGTGGGGATCCTCACCGGCGCGTACGGACAGTTCGTCTCGGAGACGACCCGTGAACGCTTCGGGCTGATTCTGGGCCTCGGCGCCGCAGCGATCGGCTTCTTCCTCGGCATGGCGCACGGCGGCCTCTTCGGCGGCGTGATCGGCTGACGCGGACCGTGCACCTGTGCCCCGGCCGACGCAGGACCGGGGCACAGGTGCCATACGGCCAGACGAGGCGCTCGCAGGGCGCAGTAGGCTTCGGCGCGAGAGCCGGAGCCCCTGTACCCATGGGGACACACCAGCCCGAGGAGCGCCCCGAATGAGCCTGACCCTGAGGACGATCAGCCGAGAGCAGCATCTGGCGTACATCCAGAGCCTGCCGTCGGCGAGCCACATGCAGGTTCCGGCCTGGGCCGACGTCAAGGCGGAGTGGCGCTCCGAGAACCTCGGGTGGTTCGACGACCGGACCGGCGAGATCGTCGGCGCGGGTCTTGTGCTTTACCGCCAGCTGCCCAAGATCAAGCGGTATCTCGCGTATCTGCCCGAGGGCCCGGTCATCAACTGGTTCGCGCCGAATCTCGACGACTGGATCCAGCCGATGCTGGCGCACCTGAAGCAGCAGGGCGCCTTCTCCGTGAAGATGGGCCCGCCGGTGATCATCCGGCGCTGGGACGCCCCGTCCATCAAGGCCGGCATCCAGAGCCCGGACGTGAAGCGGCTGCGCGACATCGAGGCCGACTTCATCGAGCCGCGCGCCTTCGAGGTCGCCGACAAGCTGCGCCGTATGGGCTGGCAGCAGGGCGAGGACGGCGGGGCCGGCTTCGGCGACGTACAGCCTCGCTACGTCTACCAGGTGCCGCTGGCGAACCGTTCGCTGGAAGAGGTCCACCAGAACTTCAACCAGCTGTGGCGCCGCAACATCAAGAAGGCCGAGAAGTCCGGTGTCGAGGTCGTCCAGGGCGGTTACCACGACCTGGAGGAGTGGCAGCGGCTGTACGAGATCACGGCGGTGCGCGACCACTTCCGGCCCCGCCCGCTGTCGTACTTCCAGCGCATGTGGACGGCCCTCAACACCGAGGACCCCAACCGCATGCGGCTCTACTTCGCCCGCCACAACGGAGTGAACCTGTCGGCGGCGACGATGCTGATCGTCGGTGGGCACGTCTGGTACTCGTACGGCGCCTCGGACAACATCGGCCGTGAGGTCCGTCCCTCGAACGCCATGCAGTGGCGGATGCTGCGCGACGCCTACGCCCTGGGCGCCACCGTCTACGACCTGCGCGGCATTTCGGACTCGCTGGACGAGACGGACCACCTCTTCGGTCTGATCCAGTTCAAGGTCGGCACCGGTGGGCAGGCTGCCGAGTATCTCGGCGAGTGGGACTTCCCGCTCAACAAGCTGCTCCACAAGGCACTCGACATCTACATGTCGCGCCGCTGATGTCCCTGAATTTCCGTTCGTACCCCTGAATAGATCGCAGCCACGAGAAAGGTTCCAGGTCCCGGCCATGGCGCTCACGCTCTACGTCGACACCGCGCGCTGGCGTGCGCACCACAAGCACGTGTCCGAGCAGTTCCCGGGGCTCGTCCCGGTCTGCAAGGGCAACGGCTACGGCTTCGGGCACGAGCGGCTGGCGGAGGAGGCCACGCGGCTGGGCTCGGACGTCCTGGCCGTCGGTACGACGTACGAGGCCGCGCGGACCAAGGACTGGTTCAGCGGCGACCTGCTGGTGCTGACGCCCTTCAGACGGGGCGAGGAGCCCGTACCGCTGCCCGACCGCGTCATCCGCTCGGTGTCGTCGGTGGACGGCGTGCACGGCCTCGTGGGCGCCCGTGTCGTCATCGAGGTCATGTCCTCCATGAAGCGCCACGGTGTGACCGAGCAGGAACTGCCCCAACTGCACGCCGCCATAGAGGACGTACGCCTCGAAGGCTTCGCGATCCACCTGCCGCTGGACCGCACCGACGGTTCGGACGCCGTGGAAGAGGTCATCGGCTGGATGGACCGGCTGCGGGCGGCCCGGCTGCCGCTGCACACCATGTTCGTCAGCCATCTCAAGGCCGAGGATCTCGGGCGGCTTCAGCAGCAGTTCCCGCAGACCCGCTTCCGCGCCCGTATCGGCACGCGGCTGTGGCTGGGGGACCACGAGGCCACTGAGTACCGCGGCGCGGTCCTGGACGTCACCCGTGTGGCCAAGGGCGACCGCTTCGGCTACCGGCAGCAGAAGGCGGCCTCGGACGGCTATCTGGTGGTCGTGGCGGGCGGTACGTCGCACGGAGTGGGCCTGGAGGCCCCCAAGGCGCTGCACGGCGTCATGCCGCGCGCCAAGGGCGTCGCCCGGGCCGGTCTCGCCACCGTCAACCGGAACCTCTCCCCGTTCGTCTGGGGCGGCAAGCAGCGCTGGTTCGCCGAGCCGCCGCACATGCAGGTCTCGATCCTCTTCGTGCCCTCGGACGCCCCGGAGCCGAAGGTCGGCGAAGAACTGGTGGCCCATCTGCGGCACACCACCACGCAGTTCGACCGGATCGTCGACCGCTGACCGCACAGCCGCGCGTCATGCGAAAGGCCGTACACGGACTCCGTGTACGGCCTTTCGCATGGCCCTTCCCTGCCGCGTTCGCTCAGAGCGAACGCTCCTCGTCCTCCCGTACCGGCCGGCTGCCCCACTCCACCTGAGGCCCGTCGAAGTGCGCGGCGTGCCGCGGCGGACGGGCGGCGGCGCCGAGTACGAAGACGTCCTCGGCGCCGTCGAGCACACCCCCGGACGGATCGTCGTCGCCGGCCCGGCGCACCACGTCCCGCTCCGGCATGAGGATGTCCCGCACGATCACGGCGCACAGGTACAGCGTGCCCACGAGGTGGGCGGCGATGGCGAACTGGTAGCCCTCGGTGGGCAGGCCCTTGTGGGCGTCACCGCTGGTCGTGTAGGCGAGGTACATCCAGATCCCCAGGAAGTACGCGACCTCGCACGCCTGCCAGATCAGGAAGTCCCGCCACTTCGGGCGGGCCAGTACGGCGAGGGGGACCAGCCACAGGACGTACTGGGGTGAGTAGACCTTGTTGGTGAGGATGAAGGCCGCGACGATCAGGAAGGCCAGCTGGGCGAAGCGCGGCCGGCGCGGGGCGGTCAGCGTGAGTGCCGCGACACCCACGGCCGAGGCCAGCATCAGCAGCGTCGCGAAGGTGTTGACGGTTTCGGTGCTGAACGGATAGTCGAAGCGCTGGGCGATGATCAGCCAGAAGGAACCGAAGTCGACGCCCCGTTCCTGGCTGAACGTGTAGAACTTCGACCAGCCCTCGAAGGCGAAGACCATCACCGGCAGGTTCACGGCGACCCAGGCGACCACGGCGCCCCCCAGTGCCGTGCCGAACGGCCGCCACTTGCCCGCGCGCCAGCACAGCACGAACAGCGGGCCCAGCAGCAGGAAGGGATAGAGCTTGGCGGCCGTGGCGAGCCCCAGCAGGACGCCGAAGGCGAGGGGCCGCCCACGGGACCACATCAGCATCGCCGCGGCCGTCAGAGCGACCGCCAGCAGGTCCCAGTTGATCGTGGCGGTCAGCGCGAAGGCGGGCGCCAGGGCGACCAGCAGACCGTCCCAGGGGCGCCGCGCGTGGGTACGCGCCACGCATACGGCGATGATCGCCGCGCACACCATCAGCATTCCGGCGTTGACGAACCAGTACCACTGTTCCTGGTGCTGGATGGTGCCGCTGCCGGGCGTGAGCCAGGCGGCCACCTCCATGAACACGCCGGTCAGCACCGGGTATTCGAGGTACTCCATGTCGCCGGAGAGCTTGTCGAAGTACGGCACCAGGCCGTCGGCGAAGCCACGGCCCTGGTAGAGGTGCGGGATGTCGGAGTAGCAGGCGTGTGTGTACTGCGTGCTGGCCCCGAAGAACCAGCCGCCGTTGTAGCAGGGCGCCTTCTGGACCAGGCCGAGGGCGAACATACCGATCGCCACGAGGGCTACCACCCGTACCGGAGTCCACCAGGACGTCCCCAACAGGGCGCGGCGGCCGATGGGGCCGCCGATCAGCTCACTGCCGGCCACGGCGATCTCGTCGTCCTTGGTCGGCCGTACCGGGTCCGGCTCGCGCACGCTCGCTTGCGTCGTCTCTGCACTGGGCATGGGCCTCATCCTGCCGTACGCACCTAGGAGTACGCCGAGGGCCGCCGCACCTGGTCGGTGCGACGGCCCCATGTTTCACGTGAAACAACGTGAATCGGATCGGTGTTTCACGTGAAACACCCGCGCCGGACGCTGTTTCGGCCAACCGCTCGGTCAGCCGAAGATGCCTCCGCTGCCGTTCCCGTTCGCGTTGCCGTTGCTTTCTTCCTCGCTTTCCGTGGCCGATGGACTCGATGTCACTCCGCCGTCGGTGGTGCCGTCGTCCGTGCCGCCCGTCTCGGTCCCTCCGGTGTCGTCGCAGTTGACGTCGAAGGTGCCGCAGGTCTGGCTGGGTGTGGGCGACGGAGAGATCTCGATCTCGTCGGTCGGCGTCGGGCTCGGTGTCGGGGTGGCTTCCTCGGTCTCGGTGATGGAGGGAGTCGGGCTCGGCAGCGGGTCCTCGTCGACGACCTCGCCGTAGGGCTCGGGCGTCGGGAATTTCTTCACCTGTGTGCCCTTGAGCGCCTGTTCCATGTAGTCGTGCCAGATCTCGGCCGGGAACGAGGCGCCGTGGATCTTCTCCTGGCCACCCGTGCCGTACATCTCCAGGAACTCGCGGTTCTTCTTGGTCTCGTCGTCGTCCATCCGGAACATGCTGATCGCGGTGGACAGCTGCGGGGTGTAGCCGACGAACCAGGCCGACTTGTTGCCGTCGGTGGTACCGGTCTTGCCGGCCACATCACGGCCGGTCAGCTGGGCCGCCGTACCCGTTCCGTCGTCGACCACGGTCTTGAGGACGTCGGTGACGTTGTCGGCGACCTGGGCGGTGAACGCCTGCTTGGCCTTGGCGATCTTCCTGTGATCGAAGACCGTGCCGTCCTTGCTGGTCACCTTCTCGACCGAGTACGGGTTGTTCTGCTTGCCGCTCGCCGCGAAGGTCGCGTAACTGCCGGCCACGCGGATCGCACTCGGGTCCGAGGTACCGATCGAGAACGACGGGAAGTCGGCGCTGGCCAGGCTGCTGTCGAGGAGGCCCGCATCGGTGGCGGACTCCCTGACCTTGTCCAGGCCGACATCCATACCGAGCTGGACGTAGGCGGAGTTGGAGGAGACCCGCATCGCCTCACGCAGGTCGATCCGGAAGCTGGGCGCGTTGTACGACTCGTCGCCGTCGTTGCGCTGCAGCCACTCCTTGTCGTCCTTGTCCTTCCAGATCGTGCCGTCGTAGTTCTCGATCTTGAGCTTGTTCTTGCCGCTGTAGATGCTCTCCGGAGAGACCTGGGTCCGCTCGTCCTGTGCCTGCGTCGCCCCCAGCTCCGGATCCCGTACGCCCCACTTCATCGCGGCGGCGAGTACGTACGTCTTGAACGTCGAACCCACCTGGGCGCCCGTCGTGTCGGCGTTGTTGGTGAAGTGCTTGGTCGCGTCCTCACCGCCGTAGATGGCCTTGATCGCGCCCGTCGCCGGGTCCACGGAGGCGCCGCCGAACTGGACGTACTTGTCCGTGTCCGGGCGCTCCTTGGGCTTGATGTTCGCCTTCTGGACCTTCGTGACCGCCTTCTCCAACGCCGCGACCTTCTTCTTGTCGAAGGTCGTGTAGATCGAGTAGCCGCCCTGCTGCAACTGGTCGGCGGTGATCCCGGTCTTGTCGGTGTTGTTGATGAGGTAGCCCTTGGCGAGGTCGACGAGGTAGCCGACCTGGCCGCCCAGCGCGGTGTTGGAACGCGGGCTCTGGATCTTCGGGAAGGTCGTGATCTTGGCCCGGTCGACCGCGGTCATGCGCCCGTCCTTGACCTCCTCGTTGAGGATCCACTCCCACCGTTCCTCGACCCGCTTGCGGTTCTTCTCGGGAGTGGCGTTCACGGGGTCGACGGCCACGTTGCCGGCCGGGTCGTAGTACGTGGCGCCCTTGAGCACCGCGGCCAGGAAGGCGCACTCGCTGGGGGTGAGGTCCTTGGCGTCCTTGTTGAAGTACGCGCGCGCGGCCGCCTGAAGGCCGTAGGAGTCACGACCGAAGTAGCCGGTGTTCAGGTAACCGGCCATGATCTCCTCCTTCTTGACGTTCGCGCCGACCTTGATGGAGATGAACAGTTCCTTGAACTTGCGCGTGAGCGTCTGCGACTGGTCGTCCAGGCGGGCGTTCTTCACGTACTGCTGGGTGATCGTCGAACCACCCTGTGTCTGACCGCCCTTGGCCATGTTGAACAGGGCCCGGGCGATACCCATCGGGTCGACGCCGCTGTCGGTCTCGAACGTCTTGTTCTCGGCCGACATCACGGCGTACCGCATCGACGCGGGGATCTGTTCGTAGCCGATGATCTGACGGTTCGTCTCACCACCGGTCGCGACCATCTGACTGCCGTCGGCCCAGTAGTAGACGTTGTTCTGGGCGTTGGCGGCCTTGGCGACGTCCGGCACGCCCACCAGGGCGTAGCCGATACCGGCCACCGCCACCAGGCTGCCGACGAAGCCGATGAACAGCCCCGTCACCTGCCGCCAGGACGGCATCCAGCGTGCCGCTCCGTACTTGCCCGCGCGCGGATAGTCGATGAAGCGCTTCTTGGGCGGGGGACCGGCCGCACGGCCTCTGCCGCGCCCGGGTCCGTTCGGGCCGCTGGGACCGCCGCGGCGTCCGCCGTCCTCGGCCCCTCTGCGACGTCCACCAGTACTTCTCTGCGCGGCGCGCCGGGACTCGGCGCGCCCTCCGGACTGGCGCTCGTCACCTTCGGCTCCGTAGGGACCCAACCCGTAGGAACCCGATCCGTAGGAATCGGAAGGAGACTCGGTTGCGCCCCGCGGTGCCGCACGGCGGCCGGAGGACGAGCCGGACTGGCCGCGTCGGGCCGCGGCACGTCCGCCTCCCTGCGGCTGCGGCGGTTTGCGACGGTGCTCGCTCATCGAACGATTACTCCTTGGGCAGGCGCACCCGCGCGCGCCTGGAAACGGCGGCTGGTTTCCGGTCCCCCCCAAGTACGGATGCGGCCGTGTTCGCATTCACCCGTACCGCACCAAGCACGACGACGTCCCCAAACGTCACTCGGTTCCCGGTGGACTGCATGCCGCACAGACTACGCACCGTCAAAACCCGCCTAGCACCGAAGTTCACCCCAAATCAGGCAACTTGCTTCCTACGAATCGGTGATGTGATCCCGTTCACCACCTCCCCTCTTGTCGCATCCACAGGGCCGCTCTATCGTCTAGATGTATCGAGTCGATACATCAGCTCGGCATAAACAGTGCCGGAGACGTCACGGTCGGACCGTGGGAGAAAGGAGGCGACGATGAGCCGGCGTTCCGGAATCCTCGAGTTCGCCGTCCTCGGCCTGCTCCGCGAGTCACCGATGCACGGCTATGAGCTGCGGAAACGACTCAATACATCACTGGGTGTGTTCCGCGCCTTCAGCTACGGCACGCTGTACCCCTGCCTCAAGACGCTCGTCGCGAGCGGCTGGTTGATCGAGGAGTCCGGAGGCGCGTCGGAGGACGCGCTCGCCGTTCCCCTCACTGGGCGCCGCGCCAAGATCGTCTATCGGTTGACGGCGGAAGGTAAGGAGCACTTCGAGGAGTTGCTCTCGCAGACGGGCCCGGACGCGTACGAGGACGAGCACTTCGCCGCTCGTTTCGCCTTCTTCGGGCAGACGTCCCGCGATGTACGCATGCGCGTGCTCGAGGGCCGTCGCAGCCGGCTGGAGGAGCGTCTGGAGAAGATGCGCGCCTCTCTGGCGCGTACGCGGGAGCGCCTCGACGACTACACCCTCGAGCTCCAGCGCCACGGGATGGAGTCCGTGGAGCGCGAAGTGCGCTGGCTGAACGAGCTGATCGAGAGCGAGCGGGCGGGACGGGACCTCAAGGGTGCCGCTTCCGGGGAACCCGACTCGCAGGACACCACATCTGGAGCGCCGGGCGGCCTGCCCCGGTCCCGGGAGGACGACTCCCGGACCGGTCCGTCCGACGACACCGCCACGTGAGGCCCCTGCCAGGGCCTCACTCGTACACACAGGGAGCAACCGAATGGGTTCGGTTCGCGTAGCCGTCGTCGGCGTGGGCAACTGCGCCGCGTCGCTGGTACAGGGAGTCGAGTACTACAAGGACGCCGATCCGGCGTCCAGGGTCCCGGGCCTCATGCATGTGCAGTTCGGGGACTACCACGTCAAGGACATCGAGTTCGTCGCCGCGTTCGACGTGGACGCCAAGAAGGTCGGCCTCGACCTGGCGGACGCCATCGGCGCCTCCGAGAACAACACCATCAAGATCTGCGACGTACCGAACACCGGTGTGAAGGTCCGGCGTGGCCACACCCTCGACGGTCTCGGAAAGTACTACCGCGAGACCATCGAGGAGTCCGAGGCCGAACCGGTCGACGTCGTCAAGATCCTCAAGAAGAAGCAGGTCGACGTCCTCGTCTGCTACCTGCCCGTCGGTTCCGAGGCGGCGGCGAAGTTCTACGCCCAGTGCGCCATCGACGCCAAGGTCGCCTTCGTGAACGCCCTCCCGGTCTTCATCGCCGGTACGAAGGAGTGGGCGGACAAGTTCACCGAGGCTGGCGTCCCGATCGTCGGCGACGACATCAAGTCTCAGGTCGGCGCCACGATCACGCACCGCGTGATGGCGAAGCTGTTCGAGGACCGGGGCGTGGTCCTGGACCGCACGATGCAGCTGAACGTCGGCGGCAACATGGACTTCAAGAACATGCTCGAACGTGAGCGCCTGGAGTCCAAGAAGATCTCCAAGACGCAGGCCGTCACCTCCCAGATCCGCGACCGCGAGCTGGGCGCCGACAACGTCCACATCGGCCCGTCCGACTACGTGGCCTGGCTCGACGACCGCAAGTGGGCGTACGTCCGCCTGGAGGGCCGCGCGTTCGGTGACGTCCCGCTGAACCTGGAGTACAAGCTGGAGGTCTGGGACTCCCCGAACTCCGCCGGCGTCATCATCGACGCCGTGCGCGCCGCGAAGATCGCCAAGGACCGCGGTATCGGCGGCCCGATCCTCTCCGCGTCGAGCTACTTCATGAAGTCCCCGCCGGTCCAGTACTTCGACGACGAGGCACGGGACAACGTCGAGAAGTTCATCAAGGGCGAAGTCGAGCGCTGAGGTCGTGCGCTGAGAGGAGTCCAGCGCCGTTCGAGCTCCCACAGGCTTGTCGCTCCTGCCCGTCGAGGGTCCCCGGGTCATCCGCCCGGGGACCCTCCTCGTATGTGAGGCTGTGCCCCATGGCTGTCGTACGTGACCTGCGCGTACTCCTGCGTCTGAGGAACTTCCGGCGCCTGCTCGCCGTACGGCTGCTCTCCCAGGGCGCCGACGGCGTCTACCAGGTCGCACTCGCCACCTACGTCGTCTTCTCGCCGGAGAAGCAGACCTCGGCGGCGGCGATCGCCTCCGCGATGGCGGTCCTGCTGCTGCCGTACTCCCTGGTCGGCCCCTTCGCGGGCGTCCTGCTGGACCGCTGGCGACGCCGCCAGGTCTTCCTGTACGGCAATCTGCTGCGCGCCCTGCTGGCATGCTTGACCGCCGTCCTGATGCTGAGCCATGTCCCCGACTGGCTCTTCTACGTCTCCGCCCTCTGCGTCACCGCCGTCAACCGCTTCGTGCTGGCCGGACTCTCGGCGTCCCTGCCGCGCGTGGTCGACGACGACCGTCTGGTGATCGCCAACTCGCTCTCCCCGACGGCCGGCACGCTCGCGGCCACGGCGGGCGGCGGACTCGCCTTCGTCGTACGACTGGCGGCCTCCGACTCCGACGCCGCGGTGGTCCTCCTGGGCGCGGCCCTGTACCTCTGTTCGTCGCTCGCCTCCCTCCGCCTCGGCCGGGAACTGCTGGGACCCGACCCCGAGTTGGTGCAGCCCCGGCTGGCGGCCGCGCTCACCGGCACCGCGCGCGGCCTGGCGGCAGGCGTACGGCACCTCGCCGAACCGGGGCGCAGAGAGGCGGCCTGGTCGCTGGCCGCGATGACGCTGATGCGGTTCTGCTACGGCGCCCTGACGGTCATGGTGCTGATGCTCTGCCGGTACGCCTGGTCGGACGGCTCCGACGACGGGCTGGCCCTGCTGGGCCTCGCCGTGGGGATCTCCGGGGCGGGCTTCTTCGTCGCGGCCGTGATGACCCCGGCCGCGGCCGGACGGCTCGGTCCCGTCGGCTGGATCATGGTGTGCGCCGGAGCGGCCGCGGTCCTGCTGCCCGTGCTCGGCCTGGCGTTCACCGAAGTGCCCATGCTGATCGCGGCGTTCGTCCTGGGCCTCGTCACCCAGGGCTCGAAGATCGCCACGGACACGATCGTCCAGTCCTCCGTCGACGACGGCTTCCGCGGCCGGATCTTCTCCCTCTACGACGTCCTGTTCAACGTCGCCTTCGTCGGCGCGGCCGGAGTGGCGGCCCTGATGCTGCCCTCCGACGGCCGCTCGGTGTCTCTGTTGGTCACAATCGCCGTTATCTACGGGGCAATTGCTGGGGCTATGGCCCGCTTTGAACACCGGTAAGTGTCACATGAAGGCCACAGAGACTCTCTGAGCTACAGAGTTGTCAGTGGGTCCCGGTAACTTACGTGCGTCTTACTTCGCACCAAGCACACCCATAGCCAAGGGGGACCCCCGAGTGACCACTCCGCCGCAGGACCAGAACCCGAACACCCCTGCCCCTGTCGAGCCGACGGCGCCCCAGGCGCCGTACCCGCCGCACCAGGGTGCCCCGTTCCAGGGAGCTCCGGTCCCGCCGCCCGCGCCGGCCAAGCGCTTCAGCAAGAAGCTGCTGCGCATAGGCGTGTTCATCGTCGTCGCGATAGCCATCGCCGGTGGCAAGTGGTACTTCGGCCAGAGTGACGCCGAGACGACGTCGGTGGGCTCCTGCATGCACAACGACGGTACGGACACGAGCCCCGACCTCAACGAGGTCGACTGCACCTCCAGTGACGCCCAGTACAAGGTTGTCCAGAAGTTCGACAACACCAGTGACGCCGACAAGTGCGAGGCCGTCACCGAGGCGACGATCTCCTACTACCAGCAGGGCAGCAGCCACGACGTCGTGCTCTGCCTCAAGGAGGTCTGAGCAGTCCGGGCTGACGCGGCCCACACGCGCAGAGGGCGATGTTTCACGTGAAACATCGCCCTCTGCGCGTTCCGGCGGTGATGTTTCACGTGAAACATCACCGCCGTTTCACGGCCTCAGCCCTGCTCGGCCCACCACTCCTTCAGCGCCGCCACCGCCGCCTCCTGCTCCATCGGCCCGTTCTCCAGCCGCAGTTCGAGCAGGAACTTGTACGCCTGCCCGATCGCCGGTCCGGGTCCGACGCCCAGGATCTCCATGATCTGGTTGCCGTCGAGGTCGGGACGGATCGCGTCCAGCTCCTCCTGCTCCTGGAGCTGGGCGATGCGCTCCTCCAGGCCGTCGTACGCACGCGAGAGTGCCGTGGCCCTGCGCTTGTTCCGCGTGGTGCAGTCCGAGCGGGTCAGCTTGTGCAGGCGGTCGAGGAGGGGGCCCGCGTCCCGGACGTAACGGCGGACCGCCGAGTCCGTCCACTCCCCGGTGCCGTACCCGTGGAAGCGCAGGTGGAGTTCAACCAGACGTGAGACGTCCTTCACCAGCTCGTTGGAGTACTTCAGCGCCGTCATCCGCTTCTTGGTCATCTTCGCCCCGACCACCTCGTGGTGATGGAACGAGACCCGCCCGTCCTCCTCGAAGCGGCGCGTACGCGGCTTGCCGATGTCGTGCAGCAGCGCGGCGAGGCGGAGGACGAGGTCGGGGCCGTCCTGCTCCAGCTCGATCGCCTGCTCCAGAACGATCAGCGTGTGTTCGTAGACGTCCTTGTGCCGGTGGTGCTCGTCGCGCTCCAGACGCAGGGCCGGCAGCTCGGGCAGCACGTGGTCGGCGAGACCGGTGTCCACCAGCAACGTCAGGCCCTTGCGGGGGTGCGCGGACAGGACCAGCTTGTTCAGCTCGTCCCGTACCCGCTCCGCCGAGACGATCTCGATGCGCCCGGCCATCTCGGTCATGGCGGTGACGACCTCGGGGGCCACCTCGAAGTCGAGCTGGGCGGCGAACCGCGCGGCCCGCATCATCCGCAGCGGGTCGTCGGAGAAGGACGCCTCGGGCGTGCCCGGGGTACGCAGCACCCGCCGTGCCAGATCCTCGCGTCCACCGTGCGGATCGATGAACTCCTTCTCCGGCAGCGCCACGGCCATCGCGTTCACCGTGAAGTCGCGCCGGACGAGATCCTCCTCGATGGAGTCGCCGTACGACACCTCGGGCTTGCGCGAGGTCCGGTCGTACGCCTCCGACCGGTAGGTGGTCACCTCGATCTGGAAGCGCCGATCAGCGTCTCCGACGCGGGCGTCCTTCTGAGCCCCGACGGTCCCGAAGGCGATCCCGACGTCCCACACCGAGTCCGCCCAGGGCCTCACGATCTTCAGTACGTCCTCGGGACGGGCGTCGGTCGTGAAGTCCAGGTCGTTGCCGAGCCGGCCCAGCAGCGCGTCCCGGACGGAGCCGCCGACCAGGGCGAGCGAGAACCCGGCCTCCTGGAAACGGCGGGCAAGGTCGTCGGCGACCGGGGCCACCCGCAGCAGCTCACTCACCGCGCGGTGCTGCACCTGGCTCAGGGCGCTGGAATTGTCTTCGTTGGCGTTCGGCACAACAGAAAAGGGTACGTGGCCCGGGCCACGGCCCGCGCCTCCATAAAACGTCCACGCCCGCCAGCGGGGACTCCTCCATCAATACAGGCACATAGAGGACAGCCGGACGGTGTTCCACGATCTTGTGGAGCAGTCCGCGGCACTTCCCCTCAGCGCGCATCGTTACCATGCGTGGACGCACATTCCGACGACCACTGACGACTAGGGACGGGCGAACGCGTGGCCGAGGCGGCAGACTTCCCGAGGCTGACTACCTCTCCCGCACGCCGGTGGTTCCGGCGGGCCGGAGTGCTGCTCACGGGAGCGCCCCTGCTGGCCGGTCTCCTCCAGCTCCCCGCCGGACAGCCCGCGTACGCCGCCGGGTCGGACCCGGTGGTCGTCTCCGTCGACACGCTCACCCCCAGCGCCCCCACGGACGGCGACACGCTGACCGTGTCCGGCACAGTGCTCAACAAGGGCAAGCGGGCCGTCACCGACGCCCACGTGGACCTGCGGGTGGGACAGCTGCTGACCACCCGCTCGGGGATCGACGACGTCGCCGCACGCACCGACTACGTACCGGGAGCCGACGGGACGGAGATCGGCGGCAAGTACGTCGAGAAGTTCTCGAGGCTCACTCCGGGCGTCGCCCAGCCGTTCACCATCTCCGTACCGGTCGACAAGCTGGACCTCGGCCAGGACGGCGTCTACCAGTTCGGCGTCTCCCTGTCCGGCGAGACCGCCGCGGAACCGTACGAGCAGGTGCTCGGAATCCAGCGGACGTTCCTGCCGTGGCAGCCCGATGAGGCGGACACCCGGACACGGACGACGGTTCTGTGGCCGCTGATCTCCACGGTCCACATGACGGCTGAGACCGGCCCGGGCGAGCAGCAGACGCCCGTCTTCCTCAACGACGACCTCACCACGGAGATCTCCCCGGGCGGCCGCCTGGACCAGCTGCTCACCCTGGGCAAGGACCTCGACGTCACCTGGGTGATCGACCCCGACCTGCTGGCCTCCGTCGACGCGATGATCGGCACCTACGGCGTCCAGGGCGCCGACGGCGCCACGACACCGGGCACCGGGCAGACGGTCGCCAAGCAGTGGCTCGCCGAACTCCAGGACGCGGTCGCGGGCAAGGAGGTCGTCGCCCTTCCCTTCGCCGACCCCGACCTCGCCTCCATCGCGCACAACGGCAAGAACGTCACCGGCACCCTGAGCCACCTCAAGAGCGCCACGGATGTCGCCGCCAGCACGGTGGAGACGATCCTCCACGTCACCCCGAGCACCGACTTCGCCTGGCCGGTGAACGGTGCCATCGACCCGTCGATCGTCAAGATCGCCACCTCGGCGGGCGCCGACAAGGTGATCGCCCGCAGCGACAGCCTCAAGGAGACCGGCGACCTGCCGTACACGCCCTCCGCCGCCCGCCCCATCGGCGGCGGCACCACGGCGGTCGTCGCGGACACCCGGCTGTCCACGGCCTTCCAGGGCGACATGACGAACGCCGACGGCTCCACGCTCGCGGTGCAGAAGTTCCTCGCCCAGAGCCTGACGACCACCCTCCAGACCAACAAGCAGCGCACCGTCGTCGTCGCCCCGCAGCGCATGCCGTCCACGAGCCAGGCCCAGACGATGGCGGAGGCGGTCACCGCCCTCCAGAACGCGAACTGGTCCCAGTCGCAGGAACTCACCCCGACCGCCGACACCAAGCCGGACCCGGGCGCCACCACCAAGGTGCCCTCGGCGTCCTCGTACCCCGCCACCCTGCGCAGACACCAGCTGCCGCAGTCGGCCTTCGCACAGATCGCGACCACGCAGGACAAGCTCGACAACTTCAAGATCATCCTGACCGACCGGACCCGCGTGGAGACCCCCTTCGGGCGGGCCATCAACCGGGAGATGGCCACCTCCTGGCGCGGCCGGTCCGGCGCGGCGGACAGCTTCCGCAAAGGCGTGAAGTCGTACCTCGACGTCCTGACCGACCAGGTCAAGCTGATCAAGAAGTCCGAGACGAAGCTCTCCGGCGGCAGCGCCACGATCCCGGTGACCGTCCAGAACAACCTCGTCCAGCCCGTCGACAACCTCGTGCTGCGAGTCACGTCGACGAACCCGACCCGGCTCAAGATCGGTGACGAGGACTACCAGGAGCAGCCCGTCGAGGTCTCCGGCGGGCACAGCCAGTCGGTGAAGTTCACCACGTCGTCCAACGCCAACGGCCCGGTCACGGTGATCGCCCAGCTGTACACGAAGGACGGCCAGAAGTACGGACCCGCTGTCACCTTCGACGTGAAGGTCACTGAGTTCACGGCCATGGTGATGCTGGTCATCGGCGGCGGTTTCCTGCTGCTCGTACTCGCCGGCCTGCGCATGTACACCCAGCGCAAGCGCGCCGCCGCCCGGACCGAAGAGCCCGGCGACGGACCCGAGGACGAAGCCACGGACGAGACCGAAGGCACCGACAGGGACGACGAGAACCACGGCAGCCCCGAGAACCGTCCTCAGGGGGAGTCGGACACCGCGTTGCGGGCAGACGCCCCGGAGCAGCCGAGTGACCCGACGCCGGACACCGCACCGGAAAGCGCAGACCCGTCCGGGACGGGTGAGAGAGTGGACCGTTGAGCGATGTCGTGGCCGGTGGGCCCGGTGAACGATGAGGTGGGGTAACCATGAACGCGCCGTACGACGGTGACCGCGGTCAGGGCGCGGGCGACCCGGGCTACCCCGAGGGCCCGCCGCCCGAGCACGGCCAGGTGCCGGCGCAGCCCCCCGCGGACATGTACCTCCAGGACGCCTACAACCAGGATCCGTACCGGGCACAGGACCTCTCCGCTCAGGACCCGGTGGCCGAGGCGCTCTACGACCGCGCCGCACACCCCCCGCCGCCCCCCGGGACGTACCAGCCGCAGCCCCCGCTCTACGGACAGCCCGACCGGTCGCCGTACGCCCCCGACCCCCAGGTCTGGGCCCAGACTCCGGCTCCCGAGCCGGACGGAGCCACGCAGTACCTGCCGTACGGCGACGACCCCCGCACCACCCAGTACGTGGGCGTCGACGCCCTGGTCACCCAGGCCGGGGAGGAGCGGCACGAGCCGGACGCCTTCGCTCATCTCTTCCGGGACCAGCAGCAGGGCGGCGGACAGCAGCCCATGGAGCCCCCGGCGGTGCCCGGCCCGTCCCCCTCGCCCGTCCCGGGCCACGGCCCCGCGCCGCAGGCGCAGAGCCCGGCGTCCGACGCCACGATGCAGCTCACCCCCAAAACAGCGCCCGCCGCCGCACCGGCAGCCCCGAAGAAGAGCGGTCGTGCCGCGGGGCTGCTGAAGTCGAGCGCCGTCATGGCGGCGGGCACGATGGTCTCCCGCCTCACCGGCTTCGTCCGCTCCGCGCTGATCGTGTCGGCCCTCGGCCTCGGCATGCTGGGCGACTCCTTCCAGGTCGCCTACCAACTGCCCACCATGATCTACATCCTGACCGTGGGCGGCGGCCTCAACTCCGTCTTCGTGCCGCAGCTCGTGCGCGCCATGAAGGAGGACGACGACGGCGGCGAGGCATACGCCAACCGCCTGCTGACCCTCGTCATGGTGGCCCTCGGCACGCTCACCGCACTCGCGGTCTTCGCGGCCCCCCTGCTGGTGCGCGCCCTCTCGGTGAAGATCGCCGACGACCCGGCCGCCAACGAGGTCGCCGTCACCTTCACCCGCTACTTCCTGCCCACGATCTTCTTCATGGGCATCCACGTCGTGATGGGCCAGATCCTCAACGCGCGCGGCAAGTTCGGCGCGATGATGTGGACGCCGGTCCTGAACAACGTCGTCATCATCGTGACCCTCGGCATGTTCATCTGGGTCTACGGCAGCGCCGCGGACTCCGGCATGGGGGTCACCACCATCCCGCCGGAGGGCCAACGGCTCCTCGGCATCGGCGTACTGCTCGGCCTCGTCGTACAGGCCCTGGCGATGATCCCGTATCTGCGCGAGACCGGCTTCCGGATGCGGCTGCGCTTCGACTGGAAGGGCCACGGCCTCGGCAAGGCCGCGATGCTCGCCAAGTGGACGATCCTGTTCGTCCTCGCCAACCAGGCGGGCGCCCTCGTCGTCACCCAGCTGGCCACCGCCGCCGCGGGCGAGAACCCCAAGATCCAGGGCACCGGCTTCGCCGCCTACGCCAACGCGCAGCTCGTCTGGGGCCTGCCCCAGGCCATCATCACGGTCTCCCTGATGGCGGCCCTGCTGCCACGGCTGGCCCGCTCCGCCCACGAGGGCGACGCCGGCGCGGTCCGCGACGACATCTCCCAGGGCCTGCGCACCACCGCCGTCGCGATCGTGCCCATCGCCTTCGGCTTCGTGGCCCTCGGCATCCCGATGTGCACTCTGATCTTCGGCTCCTCGGGCACCACCGAGGCCACCAACATGGGCTTCATGCTGATGGCCTTCGCCCTCGGCCTGATCCCCTACTCCGTGCAGTACGTCGTCCTGCGCGCCTTCTACGCGTACGAGGACACCCGCACGCCCTTCTACAACACGGTGATCGTGGCCGCCGTCAACGCGACGGCCTCCGCCCTCTGCTTTTTCGTACTCCCGTCCCGCTGGGCCGTGGTCGGCATGGCGGCCTCGTACGGCCTCGCGTACGCGATCGGTGTCGGCGTCGCCTGGAACCGGCTGCGCAAGCGGCTCGGCGGCGACCTCGACGGCACCCGCGTCCTGCGGACCTACGCCCGGCTGGGCATCGCCTCGGTACCGGCCGCGCTGCTCAGCGGCGCGGCCTGCTACGGCATCGGCCACACTCTCGGCCAGGGCGTCGGCGGCTCGTTCGCCTCCCTGCTCGGCGGCGGGGCCGTCCTGCTGGTCGTCTTCTATGTCGCCGCTCGCCGTATGCGCATTGAAGAACTCAACTCGTTGGTGGGTATGGTGCGCGGGCGACTGGGACGGTAAGTCGAGGGCAAGCACAACCATCGTCTGCCACCGCGTGTCGTGCAGAGCGGCGGACTGTGGGCACAATTGGGTTTGGCGTCGGAAAGCTCGCATTGGATGGGGAGGCAGGAGCGACGGTGGCGGAACGGAGCACGGCTGCCGTCGACGTGGCAGACAACAGCGGCGACGAGCCGCTGACCGCGCAGGCGGACGAGTCCACGGCCGACGGCGTGGCCCAGAACCGGGAGCGGGACACGGAGAACGACGAGGCACAGGGGAGCGGCGGGACCGAGAGTCCCGAAAAGGCCTCACCGCCCGAACTGCACAGCGGCCACAAACTCGCCAGGCGCTACCGCCTGGAGGAGTGCGTCACCCGTCTGGACGGATTCAGCAGCTGGCGCGCGGTCGACGAGAAACTTCGTCGCGCCGTCGGCGTGCACATCCTGCCCGCGGACCACTCACGGGCACGTTCCGTGCTGGCCGCGGCCCGCTCATCGGCGCTGCTCGGCGACCCCCGCTTCGTGCAGGTCCTCGACGCCGTCGAGGAGAACGACCTGGTGTACGTGGTCCACGAGTGGCTGCCCGACGCCACGGAGCTGACCGCGCTCCTGGCCGCCGGCCCGCTGGAGGCGCACGACGCCTACCAGATGGTCAGCCAGATCGCCTCCGCGATGGCTGCCGCCCACCGTGAGGGCCTCGCGCATCTGCGCCTGACCCCGGGCACCATCCTGCGGAGTTCGTCCGGCCAGTGGCGCGTGCGCGGCCTCGCGGTCAACGCAGCGCTGCGCGGCATCACTTCCGACACCCCGCAGCGCACGGACACGGAGGCGATCGGCGCCCTGCTGTACGCCGCCCTCACGCAGCGCTGGCCCTACGAGAGCGACGCGTACGGCCTGTCGGGGCTGCCCAAGGGCGTCGGCCTCATCGCACCCGACCAGGTGCGGGCCGGAGTCCACCGCGGCCTCTCGGAACTCGCGATGCGCGCGCTCGCCAACGACGGCGCCACCGCCTCGCGGCACGAGTCCGCGTGCACGACGCCCGAGGAACTGGTCAAGGCGATCGGCGAGATGCCCCGCATCCGCCCGCCGGAGCCGGTGTTCACGGCCCCGCCCGAGTATCAACGCACCACGTACCAACAGGGCTCGTACGGCCGCCAGGCGCCCCGCCCGGGCGTCACGCAGCCCCTGCCCACCCCGCCTCCCCCGCTCCAGAGCCGGACGGGCAAGGCACTCAAGTGGGCCGTGTCCGCGCTGCTGATCGCCGCGCTGGGCCTGGGGAGCTGGCAGTTGGCGGACGCCCTCATGGACCAGGGCGGCAAGTCGGACGAGACGAACCAGACCCAGACGACAGACGACGGCGACAAGAGCGGTGACAAGGACAAGGTCACCAGCGCGCCGGTCGCCATCGCCCATGCCCGGGACTTCGACCCGTTCGGCGATGGCTCCGAGAAGCCGTCGGACATAGACAAGACCTACGACAGCAGCCCCAGCACGTACTGGCAGACGGACTACTACAACGGTGCAGACTTCGGGAACCTGAAGCCGGGCCTCGGGATAATCCTCGACCTCGGCAAGGTCCAGGACGTCGGGAAGGTCACCGTCTCCTTCGTGGGCGACACGTCCGTCGAACTGCGCGCCGCCTCCAGCGACTCCGGTTCGGAGCCCACCTCCTTCGACGCCTACAGCAAGGTCGCGGAGGGTTCCGGCACGAGTGTCGCGCTCTCGCCGGACAAGGCCGTCAAGTCCCGCTACCTTCTGATCTGGCTGACCAAGCTCCCGCTGACGAATGAGGGCACCTACCGCGGCCGGGTGGCGGACATCAAGGTCACCAGCTGAGGCTGAGAGGGAGGGGGTCCGATGGCAGAAGGTGACGGGTACGACGGGGCGAGCGATCAGGACCTCCTCGCCCGCCATGTCGACGGTGACCCCGACGCCTTCGGTGAGATCGTGCGTCGGCACCGTGATCGGCTCTGGGCGGTGGCCCTGCGGACGCTGGGGGACCGCGAGGAGGCCGCTGACGCCGTCCAGGACGCCCTCGTCTCCGCCTACCGGGCCGCCCACACCTTCCGCGGCCAGTCGGCCGTCACAACGTGGCTGCACCGCATCACGGTCAACGCCTGCCTGGACCGCGCCCGCAAGGCCGCCTCCCGCAAGACCTCACCGGTCGACGACACCGAACGGCTGGAGCAACTGCTCGAACCGCACGAGTCGGCGTCGGCCCCCGCCGAACGCAACGATCTGCACCGCCAGCTCATCGAAGCCCTCGGCACCCTCCCGCCCGACCAGCGCGCCGCCCTCGTCCTGGTGGACATGCAGGGCTACCCGGTCGCGGAGGCCGCACGCGTCCTCGACGTGCCCACCGGGACGGTGAAGAGCCGCTGCGCCCGTGGCAGAGCCAGACTCCTGCCGCTGCTCACCCACCTCCGGCCGGAAAACGCCGGTGGCGACAAGGAATCGGGTGATGGACGGAACCGGGCGTCGGGGACATCCGTCCCACCCGCAGCGGGACCAACGGATGCAGGGCCAAGCGATTCAGCTGCTGTGAAGGGCGGAGGTGGGCGAGCGTGACATCCACGACCGACACGGCCGGGCACCCGGACGTCACGGAGATCTCCGACCTCACCGAAGGCCTGCTCACACCGTCCCGGACCGCGGACGTGGAACGGCATCTGGACGAGTGCGTCCTCTGCACCGACGTGTACACCTCCCTGGAGGAGATCCGCGGCCTCCTCGGCACCCTGCCGGGCCCTGTGCGCATGCCCGACGACATCGCCGACCGCATCGACGCCGCCCTCGCAGCCGAGGCCGATGTTTCACGTGAAACATCGGCTCCCGCCGACCGGCTCGCAGACCGTCCCTCGGGTCACGCTCACGCGGCCACCGGGCCGGGGCGGAAGGACCGAGCGCGACGCGGTCGGCGCCGGACGATTGTCCTCGGCACCGTCTTCACCGCCGCAGCCCTGGGGCTCGGCTCTCTCCTGGTGTCGTCGCTGGGCGACGACAGTCAACAGCCCGAGGCTGCCAGCACCTTCTCCGGGAAGAAGATCGAGACCCAGGTCGCCGAACTCCTCGAGGGCCAGGACGTCGGCAAGAGCAACCAGAGCAAGGAACCCTCGGTCGGCATCAAGGGGACCGGGCCCAGCAAATCGACCACCGACGAGTACAAGGACCTGAGGATTTTGCCGACGTCGGTCCCCACATGCGTCATGGAGGGCATCGGCCGCACCGACGCGTCCGTCCTCGGCCTCAAGGAAGGCACCTACGAGGGCACGGCCGCGTATCTCGTCCTGCTGCCCTCAGCGAACGACACCACCCGCGTCACCGCCTACATCGTCGACTCGGCCTGTGTGAAGCGGCCGTCGGCACCGGCAGAGGTCCTGCTGACGCAGTCCTACGCGCGTCGCTGAGCACGGACGCTTCGGCTCCCCTCTCTCGCGACATCCCGTACCGCGCGGCGCCCCTGTGTGCCCGGACACAGCGGGAATGCGGGCCCCGTAGGATCCGTTGGGTGGGGTGAGAGTTCTGAGAGAGGCTCCCACCGGTCGACGAAGCCGTCCAGAAACGAGGAAACACGCCGTGAGCGACGTCCGTAACGTGATCATCATCGGCTCAGGGCCTGCTGGCTACACGGCTGCGCTCTATACCGCACGCGCGTCGCTGAAGCCGTTGGTCTTCGAGGGCGCCGTCACCGCCGGCGGTGCGCTCATGAACACCACCGAGGTCGAGAACTTCCCCGGCTTCCAGGACGGCATCATGGGCCCCGACCTCATGGACAACATGCGGGCCCAGTCCGAGCGCTTCGGCGCCGAACTCGTCGCGGACGACATCGTCTCCGTCGACCTCACGGGTGACATCAAGACCGTCACGGACACCGCGGGCACCGTGCACCGCGCGAAGGCCGTCATCGTCGCGACCGGCTCGCAGCACCGCAAGCTCGGTCTGCCGAACGAGGACGCCCTGTCCGGCCGCGGTGTCTCCTGGTGTGCGACGTGTGACGGCTTCTTCTTCAAGGACCAGGACATCGCCGTGATCGGCGGCGGCGACACCGCGATGGAGGAGGCGACCTTCCTCTCCCGCTTCGCCAAGTCGGTGACGATCGTCCACCGCCGGGACACCCTGCGCGCCTCCAAGGCGATGCAGGAGCGCGCCTTCGCCGACCCGAAGATCCGCTTCGTCTGGGACAGCGAGGTCGCCGAGATCCAGGGCGACCCGAAGCTCTCCGGCCTGAAGCTGCGCAACCTGAAGACCGGTGAGCTGTCCGACCTGGCCGTGACCGGCCTGTTCATCGCAATCGGCCACGACCCGCGCACCGAGCTCTTCAAGGGCCAGCTGGACCTCGACGAAGAGGGCTACCTGAAGGTCGAGGCTCCCTCGACCCGGACCAACCTGAGTGGTGTCTTCGGCGCCGGCGACGTGGTCGACCACACCTACCGCCAGGCGATCACCGCCTCTGGCACCGGCTGCTCCTCGGCTCTGGACGCCGAGCGCTTCCTCGCCGCTCTGGCGGACAACGAGGAGCAGGCCGAGCCCGAGAAGACCTCTGTCTGACCCCCATCCGCCCCACCGCAGCATCGAGTTAAGGAGCCCCCTGTGGCCGGCACCCTGAAGAACGTGACCGAAGACTCCTTCGACGAGGACGTCCTCAAGAACGACAAGCCCGTCCTGGTGGACTTCTGGGCCGCCTGGTGCGGACCGTGCCGTCAGATCGCGCCGTCCCTTGAGGCGATCGCCGCCGAGTACGGCGACAAGATCGAGGTCGTCAAGCTCAACATCGACGAGAACCCGGGTATCGCCGCCAAGTACGGCGTGATGTCCATCCCGACCCTGAACGTCTACCAGGGCGGCGAGGTCGCCAAGACCATCGTCGGTGCCAAGCCGAAGGCCGCGATCGTGCGTGACCTTGAGGACTTCATCGGCTAGTAGTCGACGCAGTGGGCGATGTTTCACGTGAAACATCGAGTGGGCCGGTCCGCAAGGACCGGCCCACTCGTCTTTCGCCCAGCGTCTACAGCGGCCGAAGCACCGGCTCCTTCTGTACTGCTCCCAGCAGCCGGTCGATCGCCAACTCCACGTCTTCCTTCCAGGAGAGCGTCGTCCGCAGCTCCAACCTGAGGCGAGGGTGCACGGGATGAGGCCGCACCGTCTTGAAGCCCACGGCGAGCAGATGGTCGGCGGGCAGGACGCAGGCCGTCTCCTTCCAACGGGCATCCCCGAAGGCCTCAATGGCCCTGAAGCCCCGTCGTAGAAGATCCTTGGCGACCGTCTGCACCATCACGCGCCCCAGTCCCTGCCCCTGGTAGCCCGGCATGATGAACGCGGTCATCAGCTGCACCGCGTCCGGCGAGACCGGGCTCGTGGGGAACGCCGTGGCGCGGGGAACGTAAGCCGGAGGGGCGTAGAGCACGAACCCCACCGGGTTGTCGTCGACGTAGACGACACGGCCGCAGGAACCCCAGTCGAGCAGGACCGCCGAGATCCACGCCTCCTTCTCCAGCGCGGGCGTGCCTGCCTTTACCGCGGCTTCCCCACTGACGGGATCCAGCTCCCAGAAGACGCACGCGCGACAGCGCTTGGGAAGGTCCTGAAGGTTGTCCAGCGTGAGCGGTACGAGCCGACGCCCCATGAAGGCTGTTCCTCGCTTCCCTCGCCCGCAGCGTCGCGGGCGGCTGTCAGAGCGCTCCGTTCCCTGAGCAGACTGCCGACGAACCCGCCGACGGCGCCCAGTCCCAGACCCGCGCTCACCAGTCCGGTGCGGCTCACCGTTCGCATGGCCCTCGCCTCCTCAACTCAGAGGTGCTGCCAGGTGGACGCGCCATACCCGAACGCATCGTATCCACGAAGCGATTGCATCGATACCGCCTGAAAGCAAAGAGCGGGCTGTGTTCCGGTACCCACCGGAACACAGCCCGCTCCGACCGCCGAATGAGCGGAAATCCACCCGGCCGGCCGAGGCCTCAGTCTTCCGAGTCCTCGGAGTCGTCGTCCAGAAGGCTCTTCTGAAGGACCGGCCCCTCGCCCGGGGCGAGGGAGCTGAGGATGCGCTCAAGGTCTTCCATCGAGGCGAACTCGACGGTGATCTTGCCCTTCTTCTGCCCCAGGTCGACCTTCACCCGCGTCTCGAAACGGTCCGAGAGACGGCCCGCCAGCTCGGTCAGCGCGGGAGACACCAGGGCCCCTGCCCGCGGCCCCTTGGAACGCGAAGCCGCCTTCGGCCGCGAGCCCATCAGGGTCACGATCTCCTCGACAGCCCGCACCGAGAGTCCCTCGGCCACGATCCGGTGGGCCAGGCGGTCCTGCTCCTCCGAGTCGTCGACGGAGAGAAGCGCCCGGGCGTGCCCGGCGGAGAGGACTCCGGCGGCGACACGGCGCTGGACCGCCGGCGAGAGCTTCAGCAGCCGCAGGGTGTTGGAGACCTGCGGACGCGAACGGCCGATCCGGTCCGCCAGCTGATCGTGCGTGCAGTGGAAGTCCTGGAGCAACTGGTCGTAGGCCGCCGCCTCTTCCAGCGGGTTCAGCTGAGCCCGGTGGAGGTTCTCCAGCAGCGCGTCCAGGAGGAGCTTCTCGTCCTCCGTGGCCCGCACGATCGCCGGGATCGCCTCAAGGCCGGCTTCGCGGCAGGCCCGCCAGCGCCGTTCACCCATGATGAGTTCATAGCGAGCGGGACCCACCTGCCGTACGACGACGGGCTGGAGGAGACCGACCTCCTTGATGGAGGTGACCAGCTCTGCCAGCGCGTCCTCGTCGAACACATCACGCGGCTGCCTCGGGTTCGGCGTGATGTAGTCGAGGGGCAGTTCGGCGAAGTGAGCACCGATGGGCGGCGCCGGTGCTTCCCCGAATTCGTTCGAGGAGTAGTCCTCTGTTTCACGTGAAACAGGCGGCAACGTGGCCACCTTCGCCGCGGCCACTCCGCGCTCGGCGGTGAGTACGGGTACCGCAGCGGGTGAGGTGGAGGCGGCACCACCCCCCATCGCCGGTGGCGTCGGCCTGTCTCCGGTCGGTGCAGCAGGGATCAGTGCGCCGAGACCACGGCCCAACCCCCTCCGTCGCTCGCTCACTGGATCCCCTCCACGATGCTCTGTTCGCTCTGTGCGCCGATGTGGGCGTGCTGCGCGTCATAGCTGACGCCGACACCCTTCAGCGCGATTTCCCGGGCTGCCTCAAGGTAGGACAGGGCACCGCTCGATCCTGGATCGTAGGTGAGCACCGTCTGTCCATAGCTCGGTGCCTCGGAAATACGGACCGAGCGCGGAATGC
This sequence comes from Streptomyces sp. NBC_00075, assembly GCF_045041225.1. Classification (NCBI taxonomy): domain Bacteria; kingdom Bacillati; phylum Actinomycetota; class Actinomycetes; order Kitasatosporales; family Streptomycetaceae; genus Streptomyces; species Streptomyces sp. NBC_00075. The sequence continues at coordinate 5,564,787 of NZ_CP108243.1, read as the reverse complement.
TCGTCCGCAGCACCTCGTCGCCGAAGTGGTTGCGCACCTCGTCCGCGACCTGCGACGCAAGACGCGTTCGCCCGTCGTACATGGTGAGCAGGATCGTCGAGACATGCAGGTCCGGGTTGAGATGACCCCGAACCAGATCGACGTTGCGCAGCAACTGGCCCAGGCCCTCCAGCGCGTAGTACTCGCACTGGATCGGGATGAGGACCTCGGCACCGGCGACCAGGGCGTTGACCGTCAGCAGACCGAGCGAGGGAGGGCAGTCGATGAGGATGTAGTCCAGAGGCTGCTCATACGCCTGGATCGCTCGCTCAAGCCGGCTCTCTCGTGCGACCAGTGACACCAGCTCGATCTCCGCACCGGCGAGATCGATGGTGGCGGGTGCACAGAAGAGGCCCTCGACATCGGGGACCGGCTGAACGACTTCCGAGAGTGGCTTGCTGTCGATCAACACGTCATAGATGGAAGGAACATCGGCGTGATGGTCGATCCCCAGTGCCGTGGAAGCGTTGCCCTGAGGGTCGAGGTCCACGACCAGAACGCGAGCCCCGTGCAGGGCCAGCGAGGCGGCGAGGTTGACGGTTGTCGTCGTCTTCCCCACCCCGCCCTTCTGGTTGGCGACCACCATGACGCGGGTCTGCTCCGGCCGTGGCAGGCCTTCGCCGGCCCGCCCCAGAGCCTCCACCGCCAATTGGGCAGCACGACCGATGGGAGTGTCGTCCATCGGGGGCGGTGTTTCACGTGAAACATCCTCCCCAATCGACTCGGTTCGGGGACCGGGGACCGGATCGGTCATCGGTCCCGCGATGTTGGCGTTGGACCGCAAGGATTCACTCTCCTCGACTTCAGGCTCGCAATGAACAGAGCCTGCCATGTCTTCGGGGTCGTGAACCAGTGAGGCCTGGTGTTCTGTGGAGAAATCCACCTCTGTGGACAACTCCGTTACCTCTCCGAGTGAACGGAGCGGCTTTCGGTCGCGGGGAGCGGCCGCGGCCCGGCCGCGGCTGATGATGCCGTGCAGCAGTGAGCGACGTTTCACGTGAAACAAGATGCCTAGCTGCGAGGGCCACGGCGGCGCGACACTCCGAGATGTATAGGTTTGGCAGCTTGTGTGGAGTAAGGCTCGTCGTCAGTGCGGATCAACGAACGTGACGAAAAACTCCCGACTCGGAGCCGACACCCTCAGCGTCGGCGCCGGGTCCGCCCCGTCCGGGCAGCCTTCGCCCGCTTCGCCGCGAACCGCACTCCGCCGGGGCTCTCCCCGACCACGACCCGCACAACGGTGGACAGCGGGTCCACCACGCCCTCACCCACATGCAGGATGGACGTCTCGACCGCCCCGAGCTTGCTCAGCGCGGTGGCAGAAGCCTTCAGCTCCTCCTCCGCTGCGTCCCCCTTGAGCGCGAGCATCTCCCCGTACGGACGCAGCAGCGGGATACCCCAGGTGGCCAGACGGTCCAGCGGAGCAACGGCACGCGCCGTCACCACATGGACCGGCTGGAGCGACCCCATGACCTCCTCGGCACGCCCACGGACGACCGTCACATGGTCCAGGCCCAACAGCTCGACGACCTCGGAGAGGAAGTTGGTCCGGCGCAGCAGGGGTTCGAGCAGCGTGATCTTCAGGTCCTCCCGGACCAGTGCCAGCGGAATACCGGGCAGCCCGGCACCCGAACCGACATCGCACACCGTCACGTTCTCGGGCACGACCTCCGAGAGCACCGCACAGTTCAACAGGTGCCGCTCCCAGAGGCGGGGCACCTCACGCGGCCCGATCAGACCGCGCTGCACACCCGCCTCGGCGAGCAGCTCCGCGTATCGGACCGCGTCCGCGAAGCGATCGCCGAACACCTCGCGCGCCTCCTCGGGCGCCGGGGGAAGCTCCGCTGCCTCCGTCACGGGGGACCGTCCTTCCGTACCGCATGAGCGCACTGGGCGCTGATCACCAGGACTATCAGGGACCGGTGCTGTCGAGGACCACAAGGGGACGAACAGGGGGACAACAGCTGCCGGGAACCAAGGCTGACAAAGTTCGGCCCCGTCTGCGCAACAGACGGGGCCGGAGTGACGTACGTATCGATCAGGCGGGAAGAACGACGACGAAGCGCTGGGGCTCCTCGCCCTCGGACTCGCTGCGCAGGCCGGCGGCCTTCACCGCGTCGTGCACGACCTTGCGCTCGAACGGGGTCATCGGCTTCATCTTGACGGGCTCGCCGGAGCTCTTGACCTCGGCCGCCGCCTTGGCGCCCAGTTCCGACAGTTCCTCGCGCTTCTTCGCGCGGTAGCCCGCGATGTCGAGCATCAGGCGGCTGCGGTCCCCGGTCTCCCGGTGCACGGCCAGGCGCGTGAGCTCCTGGAGTGCTTCCAGCACCTCGCCGTCCCGGCCGACCAGCTTCTGCAGGTCGCGGCTGCCGGCGTCGCTGATGATCGAGACAGCGGCGCGGTCGGCCTCGACATCCATGTCGATGTCGCCGTCGAGGTCGGCGATGTCCAGCAGACCCTCAAGGTAGTCCGCCGCGATCTCGCCCTCCTGCTCCAGGCGGGACAGGGTGTCGACACCCTCTGCTGCGGCGGAGGTGGTGGTGCCTTCCGTCACGGGATGGACTCCTTCTTACTTCTTGGACGGGGACTTGGGGCGCTGCGGACCCTTGCGCTGTCCGGACTGGGCCTTGCTGCGGGCACCGGAGCCGGGCTTGGAGGCGGCCTGCTTGGCGGCTCCTCCGGCCGGCTTGGCGTCCTCGGGCTCGTCGGACTTGCTCAGCGACGTGGTGGGGGTGTCCTGATCGGCACCGCCCGCGGGCTTGGGGCCGCCCGACTGACGCTGGGACTTGCTCTGGCGCTTGGGCTGCTGGCGCTTGGGCGTACCGGTGGCGGGCGTACCGTCCTCGGTCTCGGTGACCTCCGGGTTCACGCCCTTCGTCACCGTGCCGTCGGCCTGGGCCGCCAGGCCCGCCTTGTTCAGGCCGTTGATGAACTTGCGCTCGAACTCGTTGCGGTCGCGGCCCTTGGTGACGATGGCCTTCACGATGGCGCGCTCACCGCGGCTGCGGGTCTTGCCGTGGTGCGTTACGTGCTTGTGCAGGCGCTCCAGGTAGGCGGCCTGTGCCTTGCTGCCCGGGGTCGGGTTGTTGCGGATGACGAACATCTGCTGGCCCATGGTCCACAGGTTGGTGGTCAGCCAGTAGACGAGGACACCGACCGGGAAGTTGATGCCGAAGACGGCGAACATGATCGGGAAGACGTACATCAGCATCTTCTGCTGCTGCATGAACGGCGTCTTCACCGTGGTGTCGACGTTCTTCGTCATCAGCTGGCGCTGCGTGTAGAACTGCGACGCCGACATCAGGACGATCATGACCGCGGTGACGATGCGGACGGTGCTGAGCGAGGCGTCGAGCGCCGCGACGTCGGACGCGCTGTCCGTGAACTTCGCGGCCAGCGGAGCGCCGAAGATGTGCGCCTTCTGCGCGCTCTCCAGCAGTCCCTGGTTGATGACACCGATGGTGTCGTTGTTCGCGATGCTGTTGAGCACGTGGTACAGCGCGAAGAAGAACGGGGACTGCGCCAGGATGGGAAGGCACGAGGAGAGCGGGTTGGTGCCCGTCTCCTTGTACAGCTTCATCATCTCTTCGGACTGGCGCTGCTTGTCGTTCTTGTAGCGCTCCTGGATCTTCTTCATCTCGGGTTGCAGCGTCTGCATGGCCCGGGTCGCCTTGATCTGCTTCACGAAGAGCGGGATCAGGCAGATGCGGATCAGGATCACCAGGGACACGATGGACAAGCCCCAGGCCCACCCGGTGTCGTCGCCGAAGATCGCGCCGTACACGCTGTGGAACTGGACGATGACCCAGGAAACGGGTGTCGTGATGAAGCTGAAAATACTGGCAATCGTGTCCACTAATCATGCTCCTTGGACATGGGACGGGGTCTCGGCGGCCGGACTCGAAGGATTCTGCCCCTCGATGGCCGCGCCGGCGGCGGAGGTCCCGCCCTTGCGTGCATGCCAGGCGTTGCGCAGCATTTCGTGCCACCGCGGACGCTTTCGCGGCGGGACATGGTCCACACCGCCGAGCGACCACGGGTTGCACCGCAGGATGCGCCAAGCCGTGAGTGCCGTTCCCTTGACCGCGCCGTGCCGGTCGATGGCCGTATGGCCGTAGTGGGAGCACGACGGGTAGTACTTGCAGACCGGCCCGAGCAGCGGACTGATCGTCCACTGGTACAGCTTGATCAGAGCCAGTAGCGGGTACTTCATCGCGCGCCCCCTCCCAGCAGCCGCTGCAGAGCGGCGTCCAGGTCTCGGGCCAGCTGTGCATGGTCGGCATCGCCCGCACCGGGCAACGCTCGTACGACTACCAGGCTACCGGGGGGCAGCTCGGCGACTCTGTCCCGCATCAGGTGGCGAAGCCTGCGCTTCACCTTGTTGCGGACGACCGCGCCGCCCACTGCCTTGCTGACGACGAAACCCGCACGCGTCGGGGGAGCGCTCTCCCCAGGCGCGTGCGGGTCTGTGATACCGCTACGAAGATGGACGACGAGGAGCGGGCGGCCGGCCCGGCGACCCCGTCGTACCGCGGTCGCGAAGTCCTCGCGCCGCCTCAGCCGATGCTCGGTAGGCAGCACGACGTCATGACCTGATCAGGATCAGGCGGACAGGCTCGCGCGACCCTTGCCACGGCGGTTCGCGAGAATCGCGCGACCGGCACGGGTACGCATCCGCAGGCGGAAGCCATGGGTCTTCGCGCGGCGACGGTTGTTCGGCTGGAAGGTGCGCTTGCTCACTCGGGGGCTCCAGAAAGAATCGGTAGGTACCGGGGTGCCGTCTTGGCTGTCACCGTGCGCCCACGAGTAGCTCGCTTACGCCCGAGTGCACCGCTCCCGATCACTGGAAGGTGCCCTGGTGGGAGCCCTTGTTGGTGATCTATGCCCATCGGAGGCAGGCGGCAGCAGCCATCGACAACTCGACCTGGTTACGGTACGCGGGGCTACGCCATCCGGTCAAACCAGCACCCAGGGCGAGACACTATCCACAGCCTGGGGACAACAACTTGAACCGCACCCGTCGCCCTGACTACCTTGGCCGGACTCCCATTCGCCCGTCCCACCCGATGTACATCCCGATACGTCCCAGAACCACACGTTCGTGGGACCCGTGAGAGAGCGTGCCCTGTGGCTGACGTACCTGCCGATCTTGCCGCAGTGTGGCCACGAGTGCTGGAACATCTCCTCGGCGAGGGCCGTGGACAGGGCGTCGAGGTGAAGGACGAGCGCTGGATCAGGCGCTGCCAGCCGCTGGCCCTGGTCGCGGACACCGCACTGCTCGCCGTACCGAACGAATTTGCGAAAGGCGTGCTCGAAGGCCGCCTCGCTCCGATCGTCAGCGAGACCCTCAGCCGCGAGTGCGGCCGGCCGATCCGAATCGCGATCACCGTGGACGACTCCGTAGGCGAGTCCTCCCCGCCCGCGCCCCCCGCCCCGCAGCAGTCGCGCTACGACGAGCCCGAGCTGCCGCCGTCCCGCGACCCGTATCAGGGGTACGGCCGCCACCGCGCCGAGGACCACTCCCAGACGCGCGACGGCCAGCAGCCCTCCCACGGCGACCAGCTCCCCACCGCCCGCCCCGCCTACCCGTCCGAGTACCAGCGCCCCGAACCCGGCGCCTGGCCCCGGACCTCCCAGGACGACTACGGCTGGCAGCAGCCCCGGCTCGGCTTCCCGGAGCGCGACCCGTACGCCTCCCCGTCCTCGGACTACCGGCCCCAGCCGCCGCGCGACCGCTCACCGTACGAACAACAGCGGTCCGAATACGAGCAACAGCAGTCCGAGTACGGCCAGCAGCGCAACGACTACGAACAGCAGCGCTCGGAGTACGAGCAGCGCGACAACCGCCGCGACCTCCCGGAGTCCCCGTCGGGCGGCGGTCACCCGCACCGGGGCGGGCCCGGAGGGCCCGGTGGCTCCATGCGCCCCGGCGGAGGCGCCCCCGGCCCGTCCGCCTCGAGGCAGAGCCCGGCATCGGGCCCCGGCGAGCCCACCGCACGCCTCAACCCCAAATACCTGTTCGACACCTTCGTCATCGGGGCGTCGAACCGTTTCGCCCACGCGGCCGCGGTCGCCGTCGCCGAGGCGCCCGCGAAGGCGTACAACCCCCTCTTCATCTACGGGGAGTCGGGACTCGGCAAGACCCACCTGCTGCACGCGATCGGGCACTACGCGAGGAGCCTCTACCCCGGCACGCGCGTGCGGTACGTCAGCTCGGAGGAGTTCACCAACGAGTTCATCAACTCCATCCGCGACGGCAAGGGCGACAGCTTCCGCAAGCGCTACCGCGAGATGGACATCCTGCTCGTCGACGACATCCAGTTCCTCGCGGACAAGGAGTCGACGCAGGAGGAGTTCTTCCACACCTTCAATACGCTCCACAACGCGAACAAGCAGATCGTGCTCTCGTCCGACCGGCCGCCCAAGCAGCTGGTGACTCTCGAGGACCGGCTGCGGAACCGTTTCGAGTGGGGACTGATCACCGATGTCCAGCCGCCCGAGCTGGAGACGCGCATCGCGATCCTCCGTAAGAAGGCGGTCCAGGAGCAGCTCAACGCCCCGCCGGAGGTACTGGAGTTCATCGCCTCCCGTATCTCGCGCAACATCCGCGAGCTGGAGGGGGCGCTGATCCGGGTGACGGCGTTCGCGTCGCTCAACCGGCAGCCGGTGGACCTCGGCCTCACCGAGATCGTCCTCAAGGACCTGATCCCCGGCGGCGAGGACTCGACCCCCGAGATCACCGCGCCGGCCATCATGGCGGCGACCGCCGACTACTTCGGCCTCACCGTCGAAGACCTCTGCGGCAGTTCACGCGGCCGCCAGCTGGTCACGGCCCGCCAGATCGCCATGTACCTGTGCCGCGAACTCACGGACCTCTCGCTGCCGAAGATCGGCGCGCAGTTCGGCGGCCGCGACCACACGACCGTCATGCACGCCGACCGCAAGATCCGCGCGCTGATGGCCGAGCGCCGCTCCATCTACAACCAGGTCACCGAGCTGACCAACCGCATCAAGAACGGCTGACAGCAGGGCAGTCAGACCACCGAGGGCGCCCCGGGACGAGTTCCCGAGGGCGCCCTTCGGCGTTTCCGGCACCCGGCGGCCGTTGCCGGGCCGCAACCCGCTGTTCGAATGCGGGCCGGGTTACGGCCACCCTCCACAGATTTGGTGACTTTCTCGCGTCCACACCCTGGGGACCGGGAAGTTGTCCAGACTGTGTCCACAGGCCAGGCTGGTGATAAACCATCAGACCAGGTCAGGTGGTTGTGGATCGGTGGACAAAAGATCTCCACAGGCTGTGGACGAAGAAATGATCCACAGGCTGTGCACGGAGTTGTCCACCGGCGGCCCACAGGCTGTGGCCGGTTGTCCCCAGCGATCACCGGCTTCTCCACACCCCTGTCCACTGTTCGGCAACACGACGCGCCTCCTCACCGTGTCGAGTGAAAGGCGTCACACGAAGGTGCCGGGTTGGGCTGTGGGAAAGATGGGTAAAGCTGGGGACGGCGCTGGGGAGAAGTGACCCCCGGCTGTGCATGGGGTGTGCAGAACTTTCTGTTCTCCACAGAGAGGCCTCGTTATCCACCGCCTCCACCCACAGGGTCAGTGGACAAAATCTCCCGCCTGAGCTGCGAAAACGGGGTTATCCACGGTATCCACAGCCCCTACTACTACTGACAACTAGAGAGAGCTGGGAATCCGTTTCGAAGTGGGTCCTGTGCACAACTCGCTGTCGGGAGCCCGGCTGCCCCTCGTCACGACTTGACCCCGACGGGCACCTACTGTCAGTGCCGTGCGTCAGACTGTTCCCCGGTGTCCTTCCCAGCACGGGGACCGACGACACCGAGACAGACGACGAAGCCAGGCAGGCCGAGAAGCGCCGGCAACAGCAGGAGGCGGCAACAGTGAAGATCCGGGTGGAACGCGACGTACTCGCGGAGGCAGTTGCCTGGGCGGCGCGCAGCCTCCCGGCCCGTCCGCCGGCCCCTGTCCTCGCCGGGCTGCTGCTGAAGGCCGAGGAAGGCCAGCTGAGCCTGTCGAGCTTCGACTACGAGGTCTCCGCGCGGGTCTCGGTCGAGGCCGAGGTCGAGGAGGAGGGCACGGTCCTGGTGTCCGGCCGCCTGCTCGCCGACATCTGCCGCGCTCTGCCCAACCGCCCGGTGGAGATCTCCATGGACGGCGTACGGGCGACGGTGGTCTGCGGCTCCTCCCGCTTCACCCTCCACACACTGCCTGTGGAGGAGTACCCGGCGCTGCCGCAGATGCCCACCGCGACCGGCACGGTGCCCGGTGAGGTCTTCGCGTCCGCCGCCGCCCAGGTGGCCATCGCGGCCGGCCGCGACGACACGCTCCCCGTCCTCACCGGTGTGCGCATCGAGATCGAGGGCGACCGGGTGACGCTGGCGTCCACCGACCGCTACCGCTTCGCGGTCCGTGAGTTCCTGTGGAAGCCGGAGGACCCGGAGGCGTCCGCGGTGGCCCTGGTGCCCGCCAAGACGCTCCTGGACACCGCCAAGGCCCTCACGAGCGGCGACAGCGTGATCCTGGCCCTGTCCGGCTCGGGTGCGGGCGAGGGCCTCATCGGTTTCGAGGGTGCGGGCCGCCGTACGACGACGCGGCTGCTTGAGGGCGACCTCCCGAAGTACCGCTCGCTGTTCCCGACGGAGTTCAACTCCATCGCCGTGATCGAGACCGCCCCCTTCGTGGAGGCCGTCAAGCGTGTGGCCCTGGTGGCCGAGCGGAACACCCCGGTGCGGCTCAGCTTCGAGCAGGGCGTGCTCATCCTGGAGGCGGGTTCCAGTGACGACGCACAGGCTGTGGAAAGGGTCGACGCCCAGCTGGAGGGCGACGACGTCTCGATCGCCTTCAACCCGACGTTCCTGCTGGACGGCCTGAGCGCCATCGACTCCCCGGTCGCCCAGCTCTCCTTCACGACGTCCACGAAGCCCGCGCTGCTCAGCGGCAAGCCGGCCGTGGACGCCGAGGCGGACGAGGCGTACAAGTACCTGATCATGCCGGTCCGCCTCAGCGGCTGAGGTCTTTTCGCAGCTGGCCGTCTTCCACAGGCAGGCCGCAGGTGTGGGCATACGTCTGAGCGCGTATGCCCACAGATGTGCGTGAGCGTCCGGGTTTAGGCTCGGACATGGGTACGAGCAACAGGAGTGCCCTCATGCCACGTCGCAACCTAAGGAACAACTGATGCAGCTCGGTCTCGTCGGCCTCGGCAAGATGGGCGGCAACATGCGCGAGCGGATCCGCCGCGCAGGCCACACCGTCGTCGGATACGACCGCAACCCGGACGTCGCCGATGTCCACAGCCTCAAGGAGCTTGTGGACGGGCTCAGCGCCCCGCGCGTGGTGTGGGTGATGGTCCCGGCCGGCGCCCCGACCCAGTCCACCGTCGACGAGCTGGCCGAGCTCCTGGAGCCCGGTGACGTCGTCGTGGACGGCGGCAACTCCCGCTGGACGGACGACGAGAGGCACGCCGAGGAGCTGGCGGCCAAGGGCATCGGCTTCGTCGACTGCGGTGTCTCCGGGGGCGTCTGGGGCCTGGAGAACGGCTATGCGCTGATGTACGGCGGCGACGCCGAGCACATAGCCAAGGTCGAGCCGGTCTTCGACGCCCTCAAGCCCAAGGGCGACTTCGGGGCGGTCCACGCGGGCAAGGTGGGCGCCGGGCACTTCTCGAAGATGGTCCACAACGGCATCGAGTACGCCATGATGCAGGCCTACGCCGAGGGCTGGGAGCTGCTCGAGAAGGTCGACTCCGTCACGGACGTGCGCGAGGTCTTCCGGTCCTGGCAGGAGGGCACCGTGATCCGCTCGTGGCTGCTCGACCTGGCGGTCAACGCCCTCGACGAGGACGAGCACCTGGACAGGCTGCGCGGGTTCGCCGCGGACTCCGGGGAGGGCCGCTGGACCGTGGAGGCCGCGATCGACCACGCCGTTCCGCTGCCCGCGATCACCGCGTCGCTGTTCGCGCGGTTCGCGTCCCGGCAGGACGACTCCCCGCAGATGAAGATGATCGCGGCGCTGCGCAACCAGTTCGGCGGCCACGCGGTCGAGGCGAAGTAATCCACAGGGCCGTTCAGCGGTCCACAAGTTCGGGGGAGGTCGGCGAACGACCATGCACGTCACGCATCTTTCGCTGGCCGACTTCCGCTCGTACGCCCGGGTCGAGGTCCCGCTCGATCCGGGCGTCACCGCGTTCGTCGGCCCCAACGGGCAGGGCAAGACCAACCTCGTCGAAGCGGTCGGCTACCTCGCCACGCTGGGCAGCCACCGGGTCTCCTCGGACGCGCCCCTGGTCCGCATGGGCGCCGACCGCGCGGTCATCCGGGCCCAGGTCAAGCAGGGCGAGCGGCAGCAGCTGGTCGAGCTGGAGCTGAACCCCGGCCGCGCGAACCGCGCCCGCATCAACAGGTCGTCGCAGGTCAGGCCCCGTGACGTTCTGGGGATCGTACGGACTGTGCTGTTCGCGCCGGAGGATCTCGCGCTGGTGAAGGGCGATCCGGGTGAGCGGCGGCGGTTCCTCGACGAGCTGATCACCGCGCGGTCCCCGCGGATGGCGGGTGTGCGCTCCGACTACGACCGGGTCCTCAAGCAGCGCAACACCTTGCTGAAGTCGGCGGCGCTGGCCCGGCGGCACGGCGGTCGCACGATGGACCTGTCGACGCTCGACGTGTGGGACCAGCATCTCGCGCGCGTGGGGGCCGAGTTGCTGGCCCAGCGGCTCGACCTGATCGCGGCGCTCCAGCCGCTGGCCGACAAGGCGTACGAGCAGCTGGCGCCCGGCGGCGGTCCGATCGCCCTGGAGTACAAGCCGTCGGCGCCGGGTGAGGCACACGCGCGCGAGGAGCTGTACGAGCAGCTCATGGGGGCGCTGGCGGAGGTCCGCAAGCAGGAGATCGAGCGGGGCGTGACCCTGGTGGGTCCGCATCGGGACGATCTGCACCTCAAGCTGGGTCAGCTGCCCGCCAAGGGGTACGCGTCCCACGGTGAGTCGTGGTCGTACGCGCTGGCGTTGCGGCTGGCCTCGTACGACCTGCTGCGGGCCGAGGGGAACGAGCCGGTGCTGGTGCTCGACGACGTGTTCGCGGAGCTGGACACCCGGCGCCGGGAGCGGCTGGCGGAGCTGGTGGCGCCCGGCGAGCAGGTCCTGGTGACGGCCGCGGTCGACGACGACGTACCGCATGTGCTGGCGGGGACGCGGTACTCGGTGGCGGACGGGGCGGTGGAGCGCGCATGAGTGCCCAGGAACCGCTGTCCGGGGGAAGCCCCGAGGAAGCCCCCAAGCCGTCCCCTGAGCCCTCCGGGGTGGATCTGGCGCGGGTGGCGCTGCGGGCGGCGAAAGAGGCGGCACGCGCGCGTGGGGACGCGGCGCAGCAGAAGAAGCAGTCGCGGCGCGGGGGCGGCCTGCGCTCCGGCTCGGGGCGGGACAGGCGTGACCCCATGGCGCTCGGTGCGGCGATCAACCGCCTCGTCACGGAGCGCGGGTGGGAGGCGCCGGCCGCGGTGGGCGGGGTGATGGGGCGCTGGCCGGAGATCGTCGGTGCGGACCTGGCCAAGCACTGCGAACCGGAGTCGTACGACGAGGACGAGCGGGTGCTGGTCGTGCGCTGCGACTCGACGGCGTGGGCGACGAATCTGCGGCTGCTCGCTCCGCAGCTGGTCGCACGTCTGAACGAGGACCTCGGGCACGGCAGGGTGCGGTTCCTCAAGGTGCTCGGACCCAATGGTCCGGCCCGTCGGTTCGGCCCGTTGCGGGCGCCCGGGAGCACGGGTCCGGGCGACACCTACGGGTGAGCCCCGCCACTCTCTGTGGGTGAGGTGTGTCACATGTCGGGCGGGTCGGGGGCGTGCGGACGGTGGTGCGCGCTTCTGCGAATCGCTACCTGACTCCCCGGTAGCCAAGGGTTGACACCCGGAAGCGCTGAGTGCCTCTCCAAGCCTCTTGGAGCCCCGCTCCGCATATGGGGACTCGGGAGAGACCGGTTGAGGGCGGCACATGCGGACTCAGGTACCGGCAAACCCCCATCACTGTCGGCGCTACCGGTAGACTGGAAGCTAATCCCGCCCCATTGGAGGGGATCACCGGGAAATGGTGTCCCACCGCTGACCAAGGCTTACCAACGCAACATGCCGCAGCCGCTCCGGCCACCCCGCCGGGAGTTCGGCTTGTGCTGTGCCAGAAAGGGCGCTTCGTGGCCGATTCCGGCAACCCCAACGAGAACATCCCGTCCACCGAGGCCCCGACGGCCGGAACCGCCGAGGCCTCGCCGACGGCGTACGACGCCAACGCCATCACCGTCCTCGAGGGTCTGGACGCGGTCCGCAAGCGACCCGGCATGTACATCGGTTCGACCGGTGAGCGCGGTCTGCACCACCTGGTGCAGGAGGTCGTCGACAACTCCGTCGACGAGGCGCTGGCCGGTCACGCGGACACCATCGACGTGACGATCCTCGCCGACGGCGGAGTGCGCGTCATCGACAACGGCCGTGGCATCCCGGTGGGCATCGTCCCGTCCGAGGGCAAACCGGCCGTCGAGGTCGTGCTGACCGTGCTGCACGCGGGCGGCAAGTTCGGCGGCGGCGGCTACGCGGTCTCCGGCGGTCTGCACGGCGTCGGTGTGTCCGTCGTGAACGCCCTGTCCAGCAGGGTCGCCGTCGAGGTCAAGACCGACGGCTTCCGCTGGACGCAGGACTACAAGCTGGGTGTCCCGACGGCTCCGCTGGCCCAGCACGAGGCGACGGAGGAGCACGGCACGTCGGTCACCTTCTGGGCCGACGGCGACATCTTCGAGACCACCGAGTACTCCTTCGAGACGCTCTCGCGGCGCTTCCAGGAGATGGCGTTCCTCAACAAGGGGTTGACGATCAACCTCGCTGACGAGCGCGAGGTAGCGAAGGCCACGACCGGTGCGGACGAGGCGGGTGCCGACGCGAAGGACGAGGTCAGGACCGTCTCGTACCACTACGAGGGCGGCATCGTCGACTTCGTGAAGCACCTCAACTCCCGCAAGGGAGACGTGGTCCACGCGACCATCATCGACCTGGAGGCGGAGGACAAGGACAAGAGCCTGTCCCTCGAGGTCGCGATGCAGTGGAACACCGGTTACAGCGAGGGTGTGTACTCCTTCGCCAACATCATCCACACGCATGAGGGCGGTACGCACGAGGAGGGTTTCCGGGCGGCGCTGACCTCGCTGATCAACAAGTACGCGCGCGACAAGAAGCTGCTGAGGGAGAAGGACGACAACCTCACGGGCGACGACATCCGCGAGGGTCTGACGGCGATCATCTCGGTCAAGCTGGCCGAGCCGCAGTTCGAGGGCCAGACCAAGACCAAGCTGGGCAACACGGAGGCGAAGACCTTCGTCCAGAAGGCGGTCTACGAGCACCTCAACGACTGGCTGGACCGCAACCCGGTCGAGGCCTCGGACATCATCCGCAAGGGCATCCAGGCGGCCACCGCGCGCGTGGCGGCTCGCAAGGCCCGCGACCTCACGCGTCGCAAGGGTCTGCTGGAGACGGCGTCGCTGCCGGGCAAGCTGTCCGACTGCCAGTCGAACGACCCCGTCAAGTGCGAGATCTTCATCGTCGAGGGTGACTCCGCCGGCGGCTCGGCCAAGTCCGGCCGGAACCCCGAGTACCAGGCGATCCTCCCGATCCGCGGCAAGATCCTGAACGTGGAGAAGGCGCGGATCGACAAGATCCTGCAGAACCAGGAGATCCAGGCGCTGATCTCGGCGTTCGGTACCGGGGTCCACGAGGACTTCGACATCGCGCGGCTGCGCTATCACAAGATCATCCTGATGGCGGACGCCGACGTCGACGGCCAGCACATCAACACCCTGCTGCTGACCTTCCTGTTCCGCTTCATGCGGCCGCTGGTCGAGGCCGGACACGTGTTCCTGTCGCGTCCGCCGCTGTACAAGATCAAGTGGGGTCGGGACGACTTCGAGTACGCGTACTCGGACCGTGAGCGCGACGCCCTGATCGAGCTGGGCCGGCAGAGCGGCAAGCGGGTCCGCGAGGACTCGATCCAGCGCTTCAAGGGTCTCGGCGAGATGAACGCCGAGGAGCTGCGCATCACGACGATGGACCAGGAGCACCGGGTCCTCGGCCAGGTCACGCTCGACGACGCCGCGCAGGCCGACGACCTGTTCTCGGTCCTGATGGGCGAGGACGTCGAGGCACGCCGCGCGTTCATCCAGCGCAACGCCAAGGACGTCCGCTTCCTCGACATCTGAGTCGGTCTCAGCTGACCGCACCAGAAAGGATCTTCACCAGCAATGACCGACGAGACTCCTCTTCCCCCCAACGGTCCGAACGCTCCCGAAGAGGGCGAGATCGCGCTGCGCGTCGAGCCCGTCGGGCTCGAGACCGAGATGCAGCGCTCGTATCTCGACTACGCGATGTCCGTCATCGTGTCGCGCGCGCTGCCCGACGTACGGGACGGTCTCAAGCCCGTCCACCGCCGTGTGCTGTACGCGATGTACGACGGCGGTTACCGGCCCGAGAAGGGCTTCTACAAGTGCGCCCGTGTCGTCGGTGACGTCATGGGTACCTACCACCCGCACGGCGACTCCTCGATCTACGACGCGCTGGTTCGTCTCGCGCAGCCGTGGTCGATGCGGATGCCGCTGGTGGACTCCAACGGCAACTTCGGCTCTCCCGGCAACGACCCGGCCGCCGCCATGCGGTACACCGAGTGCAAGCTGAAGCCGCTGTCCATGGAGATGGTCCGTGACATCGACGAGGAGACCGTCGACTTCACGGACAACTACGACGGCCGTAACCAGGAGCCGACGGTTCTGCCGGCCCGGTTCCCGAACCTGCTGATCAACGGCTCGGCGGGCATCGCGGTCGGTATGGCGACGAACATCCCGCCGCACAACCTCCGCGAGGTCGCGGCGGGTGCCCAGTGGTACCTGGAGAACCCCGAGGCCTCCCACGAGGAGCTGCTCGATGCCCTGATCGAGCGCATCAAGGGCCCCGATTTCCCCAGTGGTGCCCTCGTGGTGGGCCGGAAGGGCATCGAGGAGGCGTACCGCACGGGCCGTGGCTCGATCACGATGCGCGCGGTCGTCGACGTCGAGGAGATCCAGAACCGCCAGTGCCTGGTGGTCACCGAACTCCCGTACCAGGTCAACCCGGACAACCTCGCGCAGAAGATCGCCGACCTGGTGAAGGACGGCAAGATCGGCGGCATCGCGGACGTCCGCGACGAGACGTCGTCCCGTACGGGGCAGCGCCTGGTCATCGTCCTGAAGCGGGACGCGGTCGCCAAGGTCGTCCTGAACAACCTGTACAAGCACACCGACCTCCAGACGAACTTCGGCGCGAACATGCTGGCGCTGGTGGACGGCGTACCGAGGACCCTGTCCCTGGACGCGTTCATCCGGCACTGGGTGACGCACCAGATCGAGGTCATCGTCCGGCGTACGCGGTTCAGGCTGCGCAAGGCCGAGGAGCGCGCGCACATCCTGCGTGGCCTTCTGAAGGCCCTGGACGCCATCGACGAGGTCATCGCGCTGATCCGGCGCAGTGACACCGTGGAGATCGCGCGTGAGGGCCTGATGGGCCTTCTGGAGATCGACGAGATCCAGGCCAACGCGATCCTGGAGATGCAGCTGCGCCGGCTGGCGGCTCTGGAGCGGCAGAAGATCGTCGCCGAGCACGACGAGCTCCAGGCGAAGATCCGTGAGTACAACGCGATCCTGGCCTCGCCGGTGCGTCAGCGCGGCATCATCAGCGAGGAACTCGCCGCGATCGTCGAGAAGTTCGGCGACGACCGGCGCTCCAAGCTGGTTCCGTTCGACGGTGACATGTCCATCGAGGACCTGATCGCCGAAGAGGACATCGTCGTCACGATCTCGCGCGGTGGCTACGTCAAGCGCACCAAGACCGAGGACTACCGCTCGCAGAAGCGCGGCGGCAAGGGCGTACGGGGCACGAAGCTCAAGGAAGACGACATCGTCGACCACTTCTTCGTGTCGACGACCCACCATTGGCTGCTGTTCTTCACCAACAAGGGCCGCGTCTACCGCGCGAAGGCGTACGAGCTGCCGGACGCCGGACGTGACGCGCGTGGACAGCACGTCGCCAACCTGCTGGCCTTCCAGCCGGACGAGGCGATCGCGGAGATCCTCGCGATCCGCGACTACGAGGCGGCGCCCTACCTGGTCCTGGCCACCAAGGGTGGTCTGGTCAAGAAGACGCCTCTGAAGGATTACGATTCGCCGCGTTCCGGTGGTGTCATCGCGATCAACCTCCGTGAGACGGAGGACGGTTCCGACGACGAACTGATCGGAGCCGAACTCGTTTCGTCCGAGGACGATCTCCTGCTGATCAGCAGGAAGGCACAGTCGATCAGGTTCACGGCGACGGACGACGCACTGCGTCCGATGGGCCGTGCCACCTCGGGTGTCAAGGGCATGAGCTTCCGTGAGGGAGACCAGCTGCTCTCGATGAATGTTGTTCGACCCGGTACGTTCGTGTTCACTGCTACCGACGGCGGGTACGCGAAGCGGACCGCCGTCGACGAGTACCGCGTCCAGGGGCGCGGCGGCCTCGGTATCAAGGCCGCCAAGATCGTCGAGGACCGTGGTTCTCTCGTCGGTGCGCTGGTGGTCGAGGAGACCGACGAGATCCTCGCCATCACGCTCTCCGGCGGTGTGATCCGTACGCGGGTCAATGAGGTCAGGGAGACGGGCCGTGACACCATGGGCGTCCAACTGATCAACCTGGGCAAGCGCGATGCCGTAGTCGGCATCGCACGAAACGCCGAGGCGGGACGTGAGGCCGAGGAGGTCGACGGCGAGGACGCCGTCGACGAGTCGGCCGAGGGTGCCGCGACCACCGGCACGGACGAGGGCGATCAGTCCTCGTCGGAGTAGCGCGAGGAGTGAGTCATCGTGAGCGGAGCCACGGGCGCCGGTTCGTCCGGCAGTTCGTCCGGTCCCTCGACCGGTACGGACAAAGACGGCGGCGGTCGTGGCTCCGCCGCACGTGCGACCGATGCGCAGGGTGCGAGGGACGCACAGAGTGCGACAGATCCGCACACGACCAACCTGCAGGCCATCAAGCCGCACAAGACCGGTTCACGCTCGCCCGACACACATGGATCCAAGGGATCCCAGGGGGGAACTGTGACGGACGCCAGAGGTCCGCAGACCCAGCAGTACGGGGCCGGCGCGGGCCCGGCGGCCCAGGGCGCCCCCGGTGCCCTGCCGGTGGCGGAGCCGGCCGCGCAGCGTCCCACGGCGCCGCCGCAGCAGGCTTCGCCGTTGCCCGGTGAGCGCCAGCCGCAGCAGCCCGCGGGGCCCTACCACCCGCCGCAGGCCTACCCGCCGGCCGCTCCGGCGGTCCCCCCGGTCCAGGTCCAGCCTCCGGGGGCGAATCAGTCAGGAGCCGTACGGCGTCCGCGCACGGGCGCGCGCACCCTGCCCCGTACGCGCAAGGCGCGGCTGCGCGTGTCCAAGGCCGACCCGTGGTCGGTGATGAAGGTCAGCTTCCTGCTGTCGATCGCGCTGGGCATCTGCACGATCGTGGCGGCGGTGGTCCTGTGGATGGTCATGGACGCGATGGGCGTCTTCTCGACGGTCGGCGGCACGATCTCGGAGGCCACGGGCTCGAACGAGTCGAACGGCTTCGACCTCCAGTCCTTCCTGTCGCTGCAGAACGTCGTGCTGTTCACGTCGGTCATCGCGGTCATCGACGTCGTCCTCGCGACGGCGCTGGCGACCCTCGGCGCGTTCATCTACAACCTCTCCGCGGGCTTCGTCGGCGGCATCGAGCTGACGCTCGCGGAGGACGAGTGAGCATGTGAAGTCCGGGTGACGTGCGGGTCTCGCGCCGGTGAGGAGAGGCCTCAAACGTCGCCCGGCTATCGATTTTGGGACTGGCCACGTCGTGCGCTAATCTTCAGAGGTCAGCGCGCGGGACGTACACCGCAGAGCGCGGCGGGGCTATAGCTCAGTTGGTTAGAGCGCATCCCTGATAAGGATGAGGCCACAGGTTCAAATCCTGTTAGCCCCACCAGCACGAAGACCCCCAGGCGATTCGCCTGGGGGTTTTTGTCATCTCCAGCAGCGCGGAGGGGCGTCATGACCATCAGGGCTGTTGCTGCATCAAGCGGACGTCAGGTGAAGCGGTTCCTTGGGCGGGGTCGGTGGGGGTGGCTGGTGTTCATTGCCGGCCAGGCGTACCTGGCGCGAGGTGCCTGGGGCAAAGCCGCAGACGGCAACCCCCTCATCTTGAGCGTCCTGAGTCTCGTGATCCTTTTGCTGTGCTGGGTCGTCTGCTACAGGGTTCGGTCGGCCAGACGTTCACAACAGGCCGAGGCTGCTTGCCGAGAGGGCGAGGATTCCTGACGTCCAGCGCGGGACACAGCGAAAAGACCCCCAGCCAGTGATGGTTGGGGGTCTTTCGTTTGTCCTGGTGCTTCTCCGTGTGGCTTTGTACGCAAGTTCGCCGCTACATGGGGAGGGGCAAGGGGGCGTGCCAGGTGGGTCAGGAGAGGGGCTGGGCCGCCGTCTCCGCGTCCGTGTCGGTCTCTGGGCCGGCTTCCGTGTCCGCGTCCGTGTCCGCGGGTGAGTGGTGGCGGCAGCTCGGGGAGGAGCCGTGGGCCTCGGCTCCGATGCGCTGTTTCATCGTGGGGGGCAGGGAGCGGGCGTAGGACCAGTCCCAGGAGGCTGCCGCGGGTGCGGTGCAGTTGCGCGCCGGGCGGCTGTCGGCTACCGCCGTGGTGGCGGTCGTCGTGATCAGTCCAAGCGTCGTGCACAGCGCCAGGAAGGCGGTGACGACGGCGGTCCACAGCTTCATGACCTTGTTCTGGGCCATGGCCCCTCACTTTCGGGTCGGGCGATTTGCGTACTTTCCTCATGATGTGTATGGCGGGCGGGAAGTGGCGGACCTAGGGCCGTGGCGCGTCGATCTTCTGATGAACACCACCCGGATGGGCGTAAGGGGAGCAATGGTCGCAAATGGTCACCGTGCGTGGAGGTGTGATCACCTTCCGATCGGAGCGGTGACGTCCACTTCTACTGCGGTGTGCCGGGCGGGAGTTGGTGGCCGGCGCAGGTCACTGATCGGTCTCGGCCGGAGGGTATAGTCGGGCGCCAGAAGGTCCCCTACGTCAAGGAAAGACGAGGTCGCACGGTGAAGAAGCTTCTCCTGGTCGCACTGGCCGCCATCGGCGGGCTCCTCGTGTACCGCCAGATCCAGGCGGATCGCGCCGAGCAGGATCTGTGGACGGAGGCGACCGACTCCGTGCCCACGGGTTCCTGAGTATCGACAGCAGTCTGTGAGCAGACCCCGGCCGCCGACGCGGTCGGGGTTTTGTGTTGCTGGGGCAAATCACGGCGCATAAAGGGCAGCCGTTTCGGGCGGTCGTGCGAATCGTGCGGTGCCGGGGTGGACGGCGGGGCAGGATGAGCGACGGTCCGGGCAGAAACGGTGCCCGGACGGAGCCGGGCCGGTGGGCGGTTCGGGCGGCGAGCGGGACGAGGGGTGGCGCGTGATGGGGCGGCGCACGGTGCGGGGCGCGGTCGTGGCGGCGGTGCTGTGTGCGCTGGTGGGAGTGGGTGCGGGCCCCGGGGCCGGCCCGGAGGCGGTCGCCGCGCAGGACGCGTACGCCTACGACTTCGCCGAGGACGCCCAGGTCGTCGAAGGGGCCGCGAGCACCACGGACGCCGTGCGGCTGGAGCCCGGCGGGACCTACCGGAGCACCCTCCCGGTCAACGGCAGGCTGTACTACCGCCTCGCACTCGACGCCACGTCGAACGCGTACGTCTCCGCCACCGCCGTCCCCCGGCAGGGCACGACAGTGTCCTCCTCCGACGGCGTCAAGGTGTCCGTGCAGGACGCCGACGCCCGTTCCTGCTCCTACGACAGCACCCGCTTCGGGGCCTCCCGCAGCCCGCATCCGGTCGCCGCCTGGGCCTCGCGCACGACCGACGGCGAGACGACGGCCTGCCAGAGCGCCGGTACGTACTACGTGGTCGTCGACCGCATCGACTCCGCGGGCTCGTCCTCGGACGACTGGGACCTGGAGCTGACTTACGTGTCGGAGCCGGGCCTCGTCAACGAGACGGCGACGGTCGCGCCCGAGTCCCCCGGGTCCTGGGACTCCGCCTCGCCCGCTCCCCTTACCGGAGACGCCGTCCCGCGCGCGGGCGGCGCCGGCTTCGCCACGGCCACGGCGGTGGGGCAGGGCGTCTGGCAGGACGACATCACGCCCGGCCGGACGCTGTTCTACCGGGTCCCGGTCGACTGGGGCCAGCAGCTGCACGCCGTCGCCGAACTGGGCAGTTCCACCGGCGGAGAAGGGTTCCTCGGCAACGTGCTCGTCATGTCGCTCTACAACCCCGCGCGCGGGTACGTCGACGACGAGGGCCTCGGCTACAACGGCAAGCAGGCCTCCGCCGCCCTCGATTCGCTGCCACCGGTCGAGTACGCCAACCGCTTCGGCGTCGGCGACCGGATGCAGGGGATGCGGTTCGCCGGCTCGTACTACCTCGTCGTCCATCTCGCCGAGCAGATGACGGAACGATTCGGCGCGGGACCGTACGGGCTGACGCTGCGGGTCCAGGTGACCGGTACGGCGCAGGACGCGCCCGCGTTTCTGGGGCAGTCCGTGCCCCGGGACACCTTCGCGGTCACGGAGGAGGAGCGGGAGGCGGCCGGCGGGTGGACGTCCGGTGGGGTGGCGGGCGGTACCGAAGCCGATGAGAGCGCCGCGGGCAGCGGCGGGGGCGATGACGCCGTGATGCGGGTGGTCGCGGTGAGCGGCATCGGGGCGGGGAGCCTGCTGATGCTCGGCCTCGGGCTGTGGACGGTGGTCGCCCGGCGGCGGGCCGCGCGCGCGTAGCCGCGTGGCACGAGGAATCGACGGCCCGCGCGCGTAGTCGCGTGGTTCAGATGCGGAACAGGGCCCAGAAACCGACCGCGTAGCAGGCCAGGGCCAGGAACAGCACCGGTATCGCCACCTTCGCGGGCGGCCCGGGACGACGCTGGCGACGTCGGCCGCGGCGCTGCGGAACCGCCTGCGCGGACGCGGGAACTTGCGGGACCTGAGCGACGTACGAAGAGGTGGGGACGTACGCGTCCTGGTGGCGCAGCGTCGGAGTGGGGGTCGCCGTCGCGGTCGGAGCCTGGGTCTGCGTGGTGGTTCCGTGCGGGTGCGGTTGGGGGGAGGGCGCGTGCGTGGTCTCGAAGGGTGCGGATACGTGCTTGGCGGCCGTGGGGGGAGTGGCGGGGGCGGTCAGCTGGGGCGGGGGCAGGTGGAAGCTGCCCGTGTCCGACATGGCGGACGGCTGGGGCGGGGCCGCTGACGGCGGCTGCGGGGGGATCGGAGCTACGGCGGCCTGGGCGCCGTTCGGGCCCGTGGGCGAGGGCCGGGAAGGCGCCGTCGACGGTGGGTGCGGGGGGCGCGGGGGTGTGACGTCCGGGAGGGGCGGGATGCCGTTCCGCCGAGCGGGGTGAGGCTGCTCCGGGCCCGGCGGCTGGGGCGGCCGTACGGAGTCGGTGCCCGGCCTGCCCGGGGCGCCGCCGGAGGACTGCCAGGGCTGTTCGGAGCCGGTGGGTGCGGGGGCCTCGACCGGCCGGGAGGGTATGGCACCCGTGCCTGGTCCGGGGGGTGGGGAGACGGGAGCCGGCATCGGGCCGGGCAACGGACTCCGCTTCGGCCCGAGCCCCGGTCCCGTGTGCGTGCCGCCCGTCGCCGGACCGGTGGGTGTGCCGTCCGGGTTCGGTTCGCGGTACGGGTCGTACGGGCGGGCCGCTCCCGGGCCGGTGTGCGTGCTGTTCGAGTCCGGGCCGCCGTACTCGCCGTGTCCGGTGCCTGTGGCCGGACCGCCCGTCGCCCCGCCGGTGCGGGCGCCGTTCGTGGTGACGCCGGGGGACGGTTTGAGGGGGCCGGCCTGGGCGAAACCCCTTGGGAGGGGGCCGAGTTGGTCGAAGATCTCGATCAGCTCGTCGTCGGGGCCGGGCTCGGGCAGGAGCTCGGCGGCCTGGCCGAGGGCCTTGCGGGCGCCCGTGGCCGTGCGGAACCGCGCCTGGGGGTCCGGCTGGAGCAGCGTGGCCACGACCTGCCAGAGCGGCTCCGGTATGCCCTGGGGGGCGCTGGGCGTGCCGTGCTCCGCGAAGTACTCGATGAGGGCCTTGGAGTCCGGCTTGGCGCCCTCCAGGAGATAGAGCGCGACCAGGCCCACGGCGAACAGGTCGGAGGGGAAGTCCGGGTCCGCGCCCAGCATTTGCTCGGGAGCGAAGTAACCCGGCGTGCCCACCACGTAGTCGGTCTCCGTCAGGCGCGGCTCGCCCAGCCGCATCGCGATGCCGAAGTCGGACAGCCGCAGCCGCGGACGGCCCGTACCGGTCGCTTCGAGCAGCACGTTGGCGGGCTTGATGTCGCGGTGGACGACGCCTTCCGCGTGCACGGCGGCGAGGCCCGAGAGGAGCTGGTCGAGGAGAGTGCAGACGAACCCGGGCGGCAGAGGGCCGTAGTCCGCGATCAGATGGACGAGCGAGCCACCGGCGACCAGGTCCATGGTGAACAGGACCTTGTCGTCGTCCGCGGCCCAGCTGGCCGGGGCGAGCACATGCGGATGGTCGATCCGCAGTGCCTGTTCGCGGACGAAGCGCAGCAGCGAGTGGGCGTCGCTCTGCTGGAGGACCTTGGCGGCCACGTACCGGCGGCGGCGGTGGTCCCAGGCGCGCCAGACGGCGCCGACTCCCCCGCGCCCGATCGGGTCGGCCAGTTCGTACCGGCCGGCGAAGACCTCACCCATGGCTCTGCGTCGATCCCCCTTCGGATCCCCGCTCGGTCGCCTCCGGACCGGCGGTTGGTACGGCTCCTCCTACCCTGCTCCGGAGCCCGCTGTCACCCCGCTCGCCCAGAACCTGTCTCCGTACCTGTTTTCCCGCCCGTCTCCCCGACTCTTCCTGTCCATCTCCCGTGTACGCCTGCCCCGTTGCCGCCCCTGAGCCGGAGCCCAGCCGCCGAACCCCCGGTCGGCGGCCGGGCCGGCGGCTCAGTTCTGGTGGGACTGGTAGTGCGTCACGGCGTCCGAGGTGCGGCCCGCGCCGTACACCCGGAGGAACTCTGCCAGTTCCGGGTGGGTCGGGGCGAGAGTGTCCGCCGCCTCGATGATGTCGCCTGCGGCGGCCACCGAGCGCAGCAGCGACTGGATCTCGCGGACCACCCGCTTGACCGTGGGCGCCCCCGAACTCGTCGTCGACTGCGTGGTGTTGCTGAGCACCGAACCCCCCTGCGACTTCTTGATCTCGTCCATCCGCTCGGTCGCCTCGGCCGCGCTGACGCTGCCGTCCGCGACCTGACCGGCCAGATCCTGGAGCAACTGCACCCGCTGCACCACTGCCGGATTGCCGATCTTGGCCCGCTGGCCGCTCATCAGCTGTGACAGCATCGGCGCGGACAGCCCCAGTACCCCCGCGAGACGAGCCTGGTTGAGACCAAGATCGTCGATGAGCTTACGGAAGAGCGCCCCCAGCGGCTCTCCGTACCAGTTCCGCTGAAGCTCCCGCGCTCTTGCGGTGGCTTCCTGCTGTGCGGCATCCATTGCGTCTCCCCATCGCTTCCCCAAATACCGCGGTTCGCTGTAGCGAACCACGACGAGCATCTTACGGAGAGTGGTCGTCCACGGGGACCCCCAATCCTTTTGCGGGATACCGGGGATGACCCGGTACTCTTGTCGACGGCACCCACCAGGACTTGGTTGTTCTGGGCGGACGCCTTTCCCTCGGGGCCTTAGCTCAGTTGGTAGAGCGCTGTCTTTGCATGGCAGATGTCAGGGGTTCGACTCCCCTAGGCTCCACACCCGAAATGCCCTCTGAACTGCGGGAACGCAGTTCAGAGGGCATTTTTGCAGCTGTCGGCCCGCTGGGCCGTGCGCGTCGCGTCAGAGGTCGAACTCGTGCGGCGGCAGGTCCAGGGCGAAGCATGCCTCCCGTACGACCGCCTGCTCGGTCTTGTCGAAGTCGCCGTCCGCGCCGCCGATGACGATGCCGATCTGGATCACGGCACGGGCCTCGGCCGGCTTCTTCTTGGCCTTGGCGATCTCCTGGAGCACGGTCACCTTGCCGAAGGCGAAGTCGGCCGTCAGCTTGCCGATGTTCTCGTCGAAACGGCGGCGCAGATCGTCCGCGGGGAAGTTCTGTAGAACGTCGTTCGTGGCGATGAGCTGGGCCACGCGCTGCCGTTCCGCCGGGTCGATCGTGCCGTCGGCCGCGGCGACCAGGGCACACATCGCCATGCTCGCGTCCCGGAACGCGCCGCTCTTCAAGTCGTTCTTCTTCGCCTCCAGTTGGGTCTGCATCGTCGATGCGGACTCCTTGATGCGGTCCCACAGGGCCATGAGAACTCCTCGTTGCTTCTTCGTCTGTCTCTACGTCTGTTTCTACGTTCGTGTAGAAGCTATCAGCCGCTCTTTTCCCTGCCCTGGGTAGCGCCTCCCGCACCCCGATGGTGGGGCCAGCTACACCCCCGGTTCGGGAGTACACGTCATCGTTTCCGAGAGCGCGCGACGGCATCGTTGAACCCAGTTGATCCCCGTGATCCACAGAGGTCCACAGCCACCCCGCCGGAAGGAAACCGCCGTGAAGTCGCAGCTCTCGTCGAAGCCCAGCACGACCGGCGCCGCTGCTGCTCCCGGACCGCTCGCTTCCTTCGCCCGGTTCGTCCTGTGCGGCGGCGGTGTCGGCCTCCTGTCCAGCGGCGCCGTCGCGCTGCTCGCGGTGGCGATGCCCTGGGTGCTGGCCAACGCGCTGATCACGGTCGCCTCGACCATCCTGTGCACCGAACTCCACGCCCGCTTCACCTTCGGAGGCGGCAAGCGCGCCGGATGGCGCCAGCACTGGCAGTCCGCGGGCTCGGCCACCGCCGCCTACGTCGTCACCTGCGTCGCGATGTTCGTCCTGCACCTGGTCCAGTCGTCGCCCGGCATGCTGACCGAGCAGATCGTCTACCTCAGCGCCTCCGGCCTCGCCGGCATAGGCCGCTTCCTGGTCCTCCGGCTGTACGTCTTCGCCGCCGGCCGCAGCAAGAACAAGGTCTCTGTGGTCCCGGTGACCCTGGCGAAGCCGGTGGCTCCGGAGGTCCAGGTGCCTTCGACCGTCCGCCGCACGATCCTCCGGGCCCCGGCCGTGAGGGGCATCGGCGGGCTGAGGACGAGCCCGCAGCTGGCCGTCTCCTGACGGCGGGGACGACGATGTTTCACGTGAAACGGAGCAGAGTGGTGTTTCACGTGAAACATCGCCGTGGGGCGGGAGACCTGAGGGTCTCCCGCCCCACGGCGACACCACCCACGAGCCGAACCGTCAGCGGCGGTCCTCGTCGCCCTCCGCCGCCCCCGACTCGGCCTCCTTCGCCTCGACCTCGGGGTCAAGAAGCGAGGGGGCGGTGCCGTCCACCGATGTGAGACGACCGCCCGTCTCCGGGACCTCGGTCGCGGCGGGCGGCTCGACCAGCCAGTCGGGGTTGGCCTGCTTGTCCCACCACTTCCACGCGGCGAAGGCGCCGCCCGCCAGGATGCCCAGCACGACCAGCCCCTTGGCGAGCCGGCCCGCCCGGGCCCGACGCTCGTGCCTGCGGGCCAGCTTCCGGATCTCCTGCGGAGTGACCTGACCACGCAGCGCGGCCAGCGCCGCAGCACCACGTGCGGCCGCCTCGTCGCGTACGGGCCCGGCCGCCGCGACCGCCCGCTCCACGCGCGGCGCGGTGTAGTCGGCGGCCTGCCGGGCCGCCTTGGCGGTACGGGCAGCGGCTTCGTGAGCGGCATGGTCGACCTTCGGCGGCACATGCGTACGGGCCTGCTCCAGTCGCGGAGCGAGATGCGCGCCGTACTGGACACGGGCCTGCTCCGCGGCCTGGGACACCCTGGGAGCAAGTCGTACGCGTGTCTCGTGGGCGTACTGGGTGGCCCTGTCCTTGGCTGTGTCGGCGTAGGGCGCCACCACGTCCGCGGCGTGCAGGACGCTGTCCTTCGCCGAGCTGGTTGCGGCGCGCACGCTTTCGATGCGGGTCACGGGATCCTCCTCGTCGGTGGCGTACGGTTATCGACTCTCCACCCTTTTACGGATCATGCCTGGCAATACACCGTGAGGCATGCGAGGGCGGGCATCCGGGTCATGGGCGGCCGATCGCGCGGGACTGACGGCACCGGACCGGTCGCATGTGACAGCGGATGACGATCACATGCAATAGCGATGAATACCGGGCAACAGGAGCTTGTCGTCGACAATGCCACGGATCGCGGTGCCGCGCCCCCGTCCCGTGCCTACTCGACCGGATTTCTGCGCCGTGCCGGAAGCGCAAGCGAAACCGCCGGATTTTCGCTCGGAGGAGGGTGCCGAGCGATTCACGGCGTGGACCGTGCGAGGATCGGGGAGTCACAAGAGGACAACGGAAGGCAGATCGTGGCCGAGCAGCTTTACGCCACCCTGAAGACCAATCACGGCGACATCGAAGTCCGGCTCCTGCCGAACCACGCGCCCAAGACGGTCCAGAACTTCGTCGAACTCGCCACCGGCGGGCGTGAGTGGACCAACCCGGCGACGGGTGAGAAGTCCACGGACAAGCTCTACGACGGCACGGTCTTCCACCGGGTGATCAGCGGATTCATGATCCAGGGCGGCGACCCCCTCGGTAACGGCACCGGCGGTCCCGGCTACCAGTTCGAGGACGAGTTCCACCCGGACCTCCGCTTCGACAAGCCCTACCTCCTGGCCATGGCCAACGCCGGCCCGGGCACCAACGGCTCGCAGTTCTTCATCACCGTCTCCCCGACGGCGTGGCTGACCCGCAAGCACACCATCTTCGGTGAGGTCACCGACGCGGCCAGCCAGAAGATCGTGGACGCCATCGCGACAGCGGCGACCAACCCGCGCACCGACCGCCCGGTCAACGACGTCGTCATCGAGTCGGTCGTCGTCGAGACCCGCTAGGGCTCACCCCAGGGAACCCCTCCCGCCAGCTCTTTTCCGGAGGGGACCAGCAGGGAACCAAACGCCCCGCTCATCCGTAAGGATGGGCGGGGCGGTGCATTGCGTACGACGCGGAACCGCACGACGACGGATTGACGGACTTAGGGGATCCCATGGACCAGGCGCCAGGCAGCCCGCAGGGCCCGCAGGACGCCCAGAGCCTGCCCACCTGCTACCGCCACCCGGACCGCGAGACAGGCATCAGCTGCACCCGCTGCGAACGCCCGATCTGCCCCGAGTGCATGGTCAGCGCCTCCGTCGGCTTCCAGTGCCCGGAATGCGTGCGCAACGGCTCCGGCACGGGACACGCGCCGAAGGCCTCCACCCCCCGCACCCTCGCCGGCGGCACCGTCACGGCAGACCCCAGGCTCTTCACCAAGATCCTCATCGGCATCAACCTCGCCCTCTACCTGGTCCAGATGACGGTGGGCGACCAGTTCACCCAACGCTTCGAACTCATCGGCAGCGCCTACTACGAGCGGTTCGGCTCGGCACAGGGTGTCGCCGAGGGGCAGTGGTACCGCCTGCTGACCTCGATGTTCCTGCACGGCAGTGTCATGCACATCCTCTTCAACATGCTCAGCCTGTGGTGGATCGGCGGACCCCTGGAAGCCGCCCTCGGCCGTGCCCGTTACCTCGCGCTGTATCTGGTCTCGGGTCTCGCGGGCAGCGCGCTGACGTATCTGATCGCCCCCGCGAACCAGCCGTCGCTCGGCGCCTCCGGCGCCATCTTCGGCCTGTTCGGCGCGACCGCCGTCCTGATGCGCCGCCTCAACTACGACATGCGGCCGATCATCGCCCTGCTGGTGATCAACCTCATCTTCACCTTCGGCCCGCTCAACATTGCCTGGCAGGCCCACATCGGCGGCCTCGTCGCCGGTGTCGTCATCGGCTACGCCATGGTCCACGCCCCGCGCGAGCGCAGATCCCTGGTCCAGTACGGAGTCTGCGCGGTGGTCCTGGTCGCGGTGGTCGCCATGACACTGATCCGCACGGGCCAGCTCATCTAGCACGCCCCGACGGGTTTCGGCGCGCCCCGACAGGTCACTCCTGTCACTGAGTGCCTGTTGTCCACAGTCCGTGGCGCTACCTGTGCACAGTGTGCGGGAACAGCTGTGCCCCCTGTCACCGACCGGAGTTTTCCCAGGTCAGGCAGGGGGCGAACAAGCTTGCGGTTACCGGTGTGTCAGTCGTACCGGCGTCAACACTCGATGAGTTATCCACAGATCGTCGTCTTTTCCCCAGGCGGGGTGTGGAAATTCAACCTGGCTGTGGATAACTCAGTGAAAAGCCCTGGGCAGAGCCCTGAGGGCCCGCCCTGAAGGCCCTACTTCCACTGCGTGGAGACACCGAAGCCCGCGGCGATGAAGCCGAAGCCCACCACGATGTTCCAGTTGTCCAGTGAGTCGATCGGCAGCGTGCCGTCGGTCACATAGAAGAGGACGATCCAGGCCAGGCCGATGAGGAACATCGCCAGCATGACCGGTGCGACCCAGCCGCGGCTGTTCAGTTTGATGGCCGTCGCCTGCTTGGCGGGCGGCGGCGTGTAGTCGGCCTTCTTGCGGATACGTGACTTCGGCACGAGGGTCTCTCCTGTCGATGCGCTGCGTGGCCGCGCAGGGAACTGGGTCGGGCTCCGGGGCAGCGTACAAGGGGACACTTAGTGCTCCCCCGGGCGTCCGTTAGCGTAGTGCTTCCGCGGCGCCGAAGGAGATAAGGGTACGTTGAGCAATTCTGCCGACTCCCCCGGGACGGATTCCAGTCCTGCCCGTAACCGCCGTTTCCGCCCGGTCCGGGTGCTCACCGTAGGGGTCTTCGCCCTCGCGGGCCTGATTTTCTTCACGAGCTTCGACACGGCCAAGGGTACGAACATCCGCACGGACGCCTCGCTGCTGAGGCTCTCGGACCTCATCCAGGAGCGCAGCCACAAGAACGGCCGGCTCGACGAGTCCAACGCGGCCCTGCGCGACGACGTCGAGGCGCTCGCCGAGCGCGACGACGGCAGCACCGAGGCCGAGGACGCCAGGCTGGCGGCGCTGGAGAAGGCCGCGGGCACCCAGAAGCTCAAGGGCGAGGCCCTCACGGTCACCCTCAACGACGCCCCGCCGAACGCCACCGCGAAGCTCCCCGGCTACCCCGAGCCGCAGCCCGACTACCTGGTCATCCACCAGCAGGACCTCCAGGCCGTGGTGAACGCCCTGTGGCAGGGCGGGGCCAAGGGCATCAAGGTCATGGACCAGCGGCTCATCTCCACCAGCGCCGTCCGCTGTGTGGGCAACACGCTGATCCTCCAGGGCCGCGTCTACTCACCCCCGTACAAGATCACGGCGGTAGGTGACCCGGAGAAGCTGCGGAACGCGCTCACGGCGTCCAAGGCGATCCAGAACTACATGGTGTACGTCAACGTCTACGGGCTCGGCTGGCAGGTCGACGAGGACGGGACGGTGACTCTGCCCGGTTACTCGGGCACAGTGGATCTGCAGTACGCGACACCTGTGAAGTAGCTGGCGTAGCTCACCACTGGGGGGCCTGTGTCGGGGCGCGTGATCATCAGGACGGTCAGTGAACTGTGCGTCACGGTGGGCACCGTGATCGTGCTCTTCGTCGTGTACGTGCTGTTCTGGACCGGTGTGAAGGCCGACGGCGTCATGGACGACCAGATCGACCAGTTACAGGACCAGTGGTCGAAGGGGACGGTCACGCAGGCGCCGGAACCGGAGCCTTCGGCCACTCCCACGCGCGCGGCGGCCCCGAAGCCGCCCGGCCCCTACTCCTCGGGCAAACCCTTCGCGATCATGTACATCCCGCGGCTTGGTTTCACGTGGAACAAGCCGGTGCTCGAAGGCACGAAGACCAGCACTCTGAAGAAGGGGCTGGGCCACTACGCCACCACCGCGCGGCTCGGCCAGGAGGGCAACTTCTCGGTCGCGGGCCACCGGCGTACGTACGGCGATCCCTTCAAGGACTTCCCGAAGCTGCGCCGCGGGGACGCGGTGGTGCTGACGGACGGGACGACGTGGTTCACGTATCGGATCGACAAAGGCCCCTACAAAACAGTGCCCACGGACATTGAGGTGATCGATCCTGTGCCACGTAAGAGCGGGTACACGCGTCCGGGTCGTTATCTCACGCTGACCACGTGCGATCCGGAGTGGGGCCACAGCCATCGGCTGATCGTCTGGGCGCACCTGGATTCCACACAGCCTGTGGAGGCCGGGAAACCTGCGGCGCTGCGCCGTTAATCTGGTGAGGTACGCGTGAGTCCGGTGCCGCGAGTCGGGTGCCGTGGGCGACGGAAGGGACGGCATGTACGGCTGGATCTGGCGGCATCTGCCGGGGAACGCGTGGGTGAAGGCGTTGCTCTCCCTCGTACTGGCGCTGGCGGTGGTCTATGTGCTCTTCCAGTACGTCTTCCCGTGGGCCGAACCTCTCCTCCCCTTCAACGATGTGACGGTGAACGACCAGTGAGCGCGCGGATTCTCGTCGTCGACAACTACGACAGCTTCGTCTTCAACCTGGTCCAGTACCTGTACCAGCTGGGAGCCGAGTGCGAGGTGCTGCGCAACGACGAGGTGTCGACGGCGCACGCGCAGGACGGCTTCGACGGTGTGCTGCTGTCGCCGGGCCCGGGTACGCCCGAGGAGGCCGGCGTCTGCATCGAGATGGTGCGCCACTGCGCGGCCACCGGGGTGCCGGTGTTCGGGGTCTGTCTGGGCATGCAGTCGATGCAGGTGGCGTACGGCGGTGTGGTGGACCGGGCGCCCGAGCTGCTGCACGGAAAGACGTCCCTCGTGGAACACGAGGGCAAGGGCGTCTTCGCGGGCCTGCCCACGCCCTTCACGGCGACCCGCTACCACTCCCTGGCGGCCGAACCGGAGACGGTGCCGGCCGAGCTGGAGGTCACGGCCCGTACGCACGACGGGATCATCATGGGCCTTCGGCACCGTGAACTCCCGGTCGAGGGTGTGCAGTTCCACCCCGAGTCGGTGCTGACGGAGCACGGTCACCTGATGCTGGCCAACTGGCTGGTGGAGTGTGGTGACCGGGGTGCCGTGGCGAGGTCGTCGGGGCTCGCCCCGGTGGTGGGCAGGGCCACGGCGTGACCGCCCTGCGCCCCGAGCGCGAGTCCGGCTCCGCGTACGGAGACACCGGCGACCAGGGACCCTCGTACGGGCAGCAGGAGCCGTACGGGGTGCCGGGTGCGTTCGAGGCGCCGGCGGAGCGGCCGGTGGATCCGCTGAGCGACCCGTTGCCGGGGCAGCGGAACGATCCGCCTCCGGGTCCGGGCAGCGGGCGGCGCAGGCGCGGTCATGCGCGCCCGTACGACGCCTCGGCCGAGCAGGGGGCGGCGGAGCACCGGGGTTCCGGGCCGGAGTCGGGGTACGACTCGCGGGGGTACGCGCAGGACTGGCAGGTGGGGGTGTACGAGGAGCAGGTGCCGTACGTGGCTCCCGCGGCCCCTCGTGCGGCGCAGCCGCCCGTGGCTCCTCCCGTGGTGCTGCCGCCGGTCGACGAGGAGACGGTGGCGCTGCGGCTGGCGGACCTGCCGCGAATACCCGACGAGGACTCGATGTCGGCCGCCTCGGGCGGCGCAGGGGCCACAGGCGCCTCTGAGAGCCCTTCGGCGGCCGGTGGGCGGGCAGCGCGCCGGAAGGCCGCCAAGGCCCGTCACGGGCGCCATGGAGGCCCTCAGGAGGCATCGGAGGGCGCGGCCGTCGACGCGGCGGAGGGGGCGCCCCTCTCGCGGGTGGCCGCGCGGCAGGCGGCGCGGGCGCAGAAGCCGGGCATGGCCGTGATGGCGAGCCGGGCGATCGGCGAGGTGTTCATCACCACCGGCGTACTGATGCTGCTGTTCGTGACCTACCAGCTGTGGTGGACGAATGTACGGGCGCACGCGCAGGCCGGGAACGAGGCGAGCAGCCTCCAGGACGACTGGGCGAGCGGGAAGCGGGCGCCGGGGGTGTTCGAGCCGGGGCAGGGGTTCGCCATCCTGGACATCCCCAAGCTGGACGTGGTCGTGCCGATCGCGGAGGGCACCAGCAAGAAGAAGGTGCTGGACCGGGGGATGGTCGGTCACTACGCGGAGGGCGGCCTCACTACGGCGATGCCGTCGGCGGCGACCGGCAACTTCGGGCTCGCGGGGCACCGCAACACGCATGGCGAGCCCTTCCGGTACATCAACCGGCTGAAGAAGGGCGACGCGATCGTCGTGGAGACGCAGGACAAGTACTACGTCTACAAGATGGAGGCGATCCTGCCGGTCACGTCGCCGAGCAACACGAGCGTGCTGGACCCGATCCCCAATGGCTCGGGTTTCACCGAGCCGGGCCGCTACATCACCCTTACGACGTGTACTCCGGAGTTCACGAGCAAATACCGGATGATCGTGTGGGGCAAGATGGTCGAGGAACGGCCGCGCAGCAAGGGCAAGCCGGACGCGTTGCTGTAGCAGCGGCGGTGGGCTCGTGCAGTAGCAGTGAGGGCGATGAAGAGTGGCAGCGACGACGGACCACGACGAGCAGACCGCGGACGCGTCCGTTTCCCCTTCGCAGGCCGCCCGTCCCAGGGGCACGACCGGCAAACTGGCCACCGCGGTGAGCGTTTTCGGTGAACTCCTCATCACGGCGGGCCTGGTGCTGGGCCTGTTCGTCGCGTACTCGCTCTGGTGGACGAACGTCGTCGCGGACCGCGAGGCGGACAAGCAGGGCGACGAGGTACGCGACCACTGGGCCGACGCGGACACGGGCCCCGGCGCCCTGGACACCAAGGACGGCATCGGGTTCCTGCATGTCCCGGCGATGAGGAACGGCGAGGTTCTGGTCAAGAAGGGCACGTCGTCGAAGGTCCTGAACGACGGCGTGGCCGGCTACTACACGGACCCGATCAAGTCGGCGCTCCCCCAGGCGAAGTCGGGCAACTTCACGCTGGCGGCCCACCGGGACGGCCACGGCGCCAAGTTCCACAACATCGACAAGCTGAAGAAGGGCGACCCGATCGTCTTCGAGACGAAGAACGAGTGGTACGTCTACAAGGTCTACGACACCCTCCCGGAGACCTCGAAGTACAACGTCCAGGTCCTGTCCCCGATCCCGAAGGAGTCGGGGAAACGGAAGGCGGGGCGGTACATCACCCTCACGACCTGCACCCCGGTGTTCACGTCGGAGTACCGGTACATCGTGTGGGGGGAGCTGGTGCGGGTGGAGAAGGTGGATTCGAAGCGGACGGTGCCGAAGGAGTTGCGGTGAGGTGACTGAGGTCCTGGGAGGACCTCAGTCCTCTAGCATGACGAAGGCCCGAAGCCGCAACTTTCTCTTGCGGCTTCGGGCCTCTTCCTGCGGGTGCCGCAGTTACTCCAGGATTTCCAGCGGCGCTCCGGCGCTCCACTCCTCCAGCAGCCCACGGTGTACGGCGGTGATGCCGCCGCTGGCGGCGATGCTCAGCGCCTCTGGGGTGAAGGGGCACGTTGCCACGTAGAGCGCCACTTCCGCGCTGTACAGCACCTTGGCTGAGCCGACGAACTTCTGGACGTCAGGGCTGGTGATGTTGAGGTACGGCGCGAACCTCTTGCACTGGACGACGAGGCGTCGTCCGTCGGCTGTGAGCGCGATGATGTCGACGCCCCGGTCGCCGTGACCGCCCTGTACGACGACGTTGGTGCAGCCGTCGCGGCGCAGCAGTTTGGCCACGTGGTGCTCGAACGTTCGGCCGTTCATGGCGTCCATGGAGGCCATGACTCCGGGGAGGGGGCGGCCCTCGTGCGGGCTTTCGAGCCTCTGTAGCCGGGCGTGGTGTTGCCGGAGCCGTTGCTCGACTCGCTGGACGCCGGCCCGCAGGGCGATGAGTTCCTTGCGATGTTCGCCTGAGGTTTCGATCAGGGCGTTGAACATGGGGACGACGGTCTTGCCGAGGATCTGGGTGATCCGCTGGTCGATGCGGTCGTCGAGGGAGGCGACGTCCTGCTGGACAGGGTTGTCTACAGGCTGGGTGCGTGCCAGGTACTCCATGTCCAGGAGGTACACACGCACCTGACGTGCGACTTCGCTGTCGCGGAGGAGCATGGCGACGTTGAGGACGGCTCGGCGGGACCAGAGAGCGAGGCTGGAGCGCCGCTGTGGATAACTGCCGGAAGCGGAACTCAAGTTGAGTTCCTGATATTCGCGCAGGTCAGCGCCCTTGATGATGTGCAGGCCGTTGGATTCGAGTTCTTGCCGGTGGCGAGTGAGCAGGTTGTTGACGACCGTCTCGGCGACCTCGAAGTACGTCGCCACCATCGCCGTAGTCACATGCATCCCGTCCGGCAGCAGTGACAGCGTCTTCACCCTGTCGAGCACATCCGTCCGCTCCAGCGCACTGTCCCTCAGCGCCTTCGACTCCAGCAGTGCCGTTTCGTTGATCACGTTCCGTTTCTCCTCGACTCGTCGGGTTTTCCTCACCCGTCCAACGAGTCCAGGCATACGAAGTTCTGGTCGGATTTCGCACATGGGTATGAGTGAGCCCCGGCGCCTTCTCAGGTGCCGGGGCTCAGCTGCGTGACAAGAGACGTCAGCCGAAGATGCCGCCGTTGTCGTTGTCGCCGTTGTTTCCGCCGTTGTTGTTGTTTCCGAAGCCGACGCTCTGGAGCGTGACCTGGGTGTTGCCCGGATCCTCGACCTCGTTGCCCTGGCCCGGGTCCTGGCCGGTGACTATCGCGGTGTCGCTCTGGTCGCTGTCGTTGGTGAACTGGATGTTGGTGAAGCCGGCCGCCTGGAGGGTCTGCTTGGCCTGTCCGACCGTCTGTCCGACGACGTTCGGGACCTCGGTCTTGTCGGCCGCCTTGCCGATCTGGATGGTGACCGTGGAGCCCGGGTCGGCCTGGGTGTTGGCCTGGGGCGAGGTCGCGATGACCTTGCCGATCAGGTTGTTGTCCCCGGTCTCGACCTCGGTGCACTCGCCGACGAGGCCGTTGGCGTCCATCTGCTGCTTGGCGGCGTCACAGTCCTGGCCGGTGACGTCCGGGACGGTCGACTTCTCTTCTTCCTTGGCGACTTCGAGCGTGACCGTGGAGCCCTTTTCCAGTTCGGTACCGGGGTCCGGGTTCTGGCTGAGGACGGTGCCCGGGTCCTGGGAGGACTCGGTCTCCTTGGTCTTGACGTCGAAACCCTTGTCCTGGAGCTGGGACGTGGCGGTGTCGACGTCCTTGTCGATGACGTTCGGCACCGCGATCTTCGGCGCCCCGGTCGACACCACCAGCGCGATGGTGTCGCCCTTCTTGACGTCGACACCAGCCTTCGGAGTCTGATCGCAGATGTTTCCCTTGGGCTCCGCCTCGCAGGCCTTCTCCGTGAATGTCAGTTTCAGGTCGACGTTCACCGCTGCCTTCTCGGCGTCGGCCTTGGTCTGGCTGACGAAGTTGGGGTTGGTGATGGTGGAGTCGTTGGCGTTCTGGCCGTCGAAGATCCACCTGCCGATCAGGACCGCGCCCACCAGCACCAGCAGTCCCGCCACGACCAGCAGGATCGTCGAGGTGTTCGACTTCTTCGGCTGCTGGCGCCGTCGGGGACCGCGGTCGTCGTAGCCGTAGCCGCCGTCGTCCGGGTTCATCGGCGGGAGCATGGTGGTCGCGCCGGCGTCGGAGCGCAGGGCGGTGGTGGCCTGGTCGTCGGGGTAGCCGTAGCCGCCGTAGCCGACCGCGCTCATGGCCGCCGCGGCGACCGGCTGGCCGTCGAGGCAGGCCTCGATGTCGGCGCGCATCTCGTCGGCGGACTGGTAGCGGTAGTCCGGGTCCTTGACCAGGGCCTTGAGGACGATGGCGTCCATCTCGGGCGTGATCTCGGGGTCGAACACCGACGGGGGCTGCGGTTCCTCCCGTACGTGCTGGTAGGCCACCGCGACCGGGGAGTCCCCGATGAAGGGCGGACGTACCGTCAACAACTCATACAGAAGACAACCGGTCGAGTACAGGTCGCTTCGCGCGTCGACCTGTTCGCCCTTCGCCTGTTCCGGCGAGAGGTACTGGGCCGTTCCTATGACCGCCGATGTCTGCGTCATCGTCATGCCGGAGTCGCCCATCGCGCGGGCGATGCCGAAGTCCATGACCTTGACCTGGCCGTTGCGCGTGAGCATCACGTTCGCCGGCTTGATGTCGCGGTGGACGATGCCGCTTCTGTGGGAGTACTCCAATGCCTGGAGGATCCCGATCGTCATCTCCAGTGTCCGCTCGGGCAGCAGCTTGCGGCCCGAGTGGAGGAGTTCGCGCAGCGTCGAGCCGTCCACGTACTCCATGACGATGTACGGGATGGACGTCCCGTCGATGTAGTCCTCGCCGGTGTCGTACACGGCGACGATCGCGGGATGGTTGAGCGAGGCGGCCGACTGGGCCTCCCGGCGGAACCGGGCCTGGAAGGAAGGGTCGCGCGCGAGGTCGGCGCGCAACGTCTTCACTGCCACGGTGCGGCCCAGGCGGGTGTCATGTGCGAGGTATACCTCCGCCATGCCACCACGGCCGAGCACCTGGCCCAGCTCGTACCGGCCGCCGAGGCGACGCGGCTCTTCCATAGCTTCCTACCAGCCCTCTCCGTCGGTCCCGACCGCACCTGCTGTGTGGTCCGGCGGTGTGCCGTCCGGGAACACGGTACCCGGGTTCATTTGTGTGACCTGGCCAAGCCCGTCAGCCGATACCGGACCGGTATCGCAACGTGCACCGATGTGAAGGGGACGTGACGGGGCTCACTGCTTGCTCTGGATGACCGCCTCCATCACGCTCTTGGCGATGGGCGCGGCCAGACCGCCGCCCGAGATGTTGTCGCGGACGGCGCCCTCGTCCTCGACGACGACCGCGACGGCCACCGGTGAGCTGCCGTCGGCGAGCTTGGCGTACGAGATGAACCAGGCGTACGGCTTCTCGCTGTTGTCGACGCCGTGCTGGGCGGTGCCGGTCTTGCCGCCGACGGTGACGCCGCTGATCTGGGCGTTCTTGCCGGTGCCGTCCTTGACGACCGTCTCCATCATCGACTGGAGGATCTGGGCGTTCTTGGAGGACAGCGGCTGGCTCATCTCCTCGGGCTCGGTCTGTTCGAGCACGTCGAGGTTGGGGGCCTGGAGCTTGTCGACCATGTACGGCTTCATCAGCTTGCCGTCGTTGGCGATCGCGGAGGCGACCATGGCCATCTGGAGCGGGGTCGTCGCGGTCTCGAACTGGCCGATCGAGCTGAGGGCGGTCTGCGGCTCGTCCATCTTCTCGGGGAAGTTGGAGGCCTCGGTGCGGACCGGGACGAACTGCTGCTCGTTGAAGCCGAACTTCTTGGCCTCGGCGAGCATCTTGTCCTTGCCGAGGTCGGCGCCGATCTTGCCGAAGACGGTGTTGCAGGAGTACTGGAGGGCGACGCGCATGGTCGCGTTCTCGCAGGGGATGTTGCCCTCGTTCTTCAGCTCGGTCGTGGTCGTCGGCAGGGTGTAGGGGAGCGGTGAGTCGGTCTTCTCGTCGGCGTCCGTGTAGAGGCCGTTCTCGAGAGCCGCCGCCGCCGTGACGACCTTGAAGGTGGAGCCGGGCGGGTAGATGTCGCGCAGGGCCCGGTTGAGCATGGGGTCGTTCGGGTTCTTGGACTTCTGGAGCTTCTGCCAGGCCTCCGCGTCCTTCGTCGAGTTCCCGGCGAACACCGAGGGGTCGTACGAGGGGAAGGAGGCCAGGGCGAGGATCGCGCCGGTGGACGGGTCGATCGCGGCCACCGCGCCCTTGCCGCGGCCCTTGAGGCCGTCGTACGCGGCCTTCTGGGCGGCGGCGTTGAGGGTGGTGACGACGTTGCCGCCCTGCTTCTTCTTGCCCGTGATCATGTCGAGGGTGTTGCGGAAGAAGAGCCGGTCGTCGTTGCCGGTGAGGATGCCGTCGTCGATGGACTCCAGCTGTGTCGCGCCGAACGCCTGCGAGGCGTACCCGGTGACGGGCGCCCACATGGCGCCGTCCTTGTAGGTGCGCTTGTACTCGAAGTCGCTGCTGTTGGACGTGGTGGAGCCGGTGATCGACTTGCCGTCGACGATGATGTCGCCGCGGGGTGTGGCGTACCGCTCGATGGCGACGCGGCGGTTGAGGGTGTCGTCCTTGAGGTCGTCGGCCCGGACGTACTGGAGCCAGTTGTCGCGGACGAGCAGGGCGAGCACGAGGAGCCCGCAGAAGATCGCGATCCGGCGCAGGGGCTTGTTCACGGTCGGACCACCTGGGTCATCTCGGCGTCGGGACTGGGGGCCGGGGCGGGCGCCGGCCGGCGGGCGGTGTCGCTGATTCTGAGCAGGATGCCGATGAGGGCCCAGTTGGCGATGACGGAGGAACCGCCGTACGCCAGGAACGGCATCGTCATACCGGTGAGGGGGATCAGGCCCATGACACCGCCGGCGACGACGAAGACCTGGAGGGCGAAGGCGCCGGAGAGGCCGATGGCGAGCAGCTTGCCGAAGGGGTCGCGGGCGGCGAGGGCGGTGCGGACGCCGCGTTCGACGATCAGGCCGTAGATGAGCAGGATCGCCATGACGCCGGCCAGGCCGAGTTCCTCGCCGAAGGTGGCGAGGATGAAGTCGGAGTTGGCGGCGAAGCCGATGAGGTCGGAGTTGCCCTGGCCGAGGCCGGTGCCGAGGGTGCCGCCGGAGCCGAAGGCCCACAGAGCCTGCATGGACTGCTCGGTGTGACCGGCGACGCCCTTCTGGCTGAGGAGGTATTCGTTCATCGGGTCGAGCCAGGCCTCGACGCGCTGCTGGACGTGCGTCTCGAAGCTGGCGACGCCGACCGCGCCGGCCGCCGACATCAGCAGACCGAAGACGATCCAGCTGGTCCGCTCGGTGGCGACGTACAGCATGATGATGAACATTCCGAAGAACAGCAGCGACGTACCGAGGTCGGTCTCGAAGACGAGGATCAGGATCGAGATGATCCAGACGACGATGATCGGTCCGAGGTCGCGGCCGCGGGGCAGGTAGAGGCCCAGGAAGCGGCGGCTGGCGAGGGCGAGGGCGTCGCGCTTCACCATCAGGTAGCCGGCGAAGAAGATCGCGAGGGCGATCTTGGCGAACTCGCCGGGCTGGACGGTGCCCAGGCCGGGGATCTTGATCCAGATGCGGGCGCCGAAGATGTTGACGCCGAGGCCCGGGACGAGCGGCAGGATCAGCAGGACGATCGCGCCGGCCATGGAGATGTAGGTGTAGCGCTGAAGGATGCGGTGGTCCTTGAGGAAGACCAGTACGGCCACGAACAGGGCGACGCCCAGCGCGGAGTACAGCAGCTGGCGGGGTGCCGCCTCGACGAACGTGTCCCGCAGCTGGAGCCGCTTGGACTGGTCCAGGCGCCAGATGACGACCAGGCCGACGCCGTTGAGCAGCGTGGCCAGGGGCAGCAGCAGTGGGTCCGCGTACGGGGCGAACTTGCGTACGACGAGGTGGCCGACGCCGGCGATCAGGCCGAGGCCGAGGCCGTAGCTGAGCAGTCCGGCCGGGACCTTGTCGTCGATGGCCAGACCCACGTTGACGTAGGCGAACACCGGGATGACCACGGCGAACACCAGCAGTGCCAGTTCGGTGTTGCGTCGGCTGGGTGTGCCGATCGCGCCGATCGTGGACGTGTGGTGTGTCGGACTGTTGGTTGTACTGCTCATCGTATGAAGTGGCCCCTCACGGCTTGCCTACTGCTTACCGCACTGCGAGACCAGCTTCTGCTCTTCCTCGGAGAGGCTGGGGCCGGGTGTGGGAGTGGGTGCGGTTGTGGACGGGGACGCCGATCCGGACGGCGTCGGGCTCGGCGTTGCCTTGGACGCGGCGGCGGTACGGGTGGTTCCCGTGGTGCCTCCGGCCTCGCCTTCGCCGGTCTCGGCGTTGTTCGCGTTGTCGGCCGCGCGCCGGGCTTCCTGCTTCTTGCACGCGGAGGCCTGGGTGGCCAGTTCGGAGATCTTCGACTGGGCGTCCTTGAGGCCGCCCTCGGTGATCGTGGCCTTGACCTGCTTCTGCTGGTACGACGGCAGGTACTTGAGTTCGATCTCGGGGTGGTCCT
Source organism: Streptomyces sp. NBC_00075 (assembly GCF_045041225.1). Taxonomy (NCBI): domain Bacteria; kingdom Bacillati; phylum Actinomycetota; class Actinomycetes; order Kitasatosporales; family Streptomycetaceae; genus Streptomyces; species Streptomyces sp. NBC_00075. The sequence continues at coordinate 5,524,736 of NZ_CP108243.1, read as the reverse complement.
TCTCGACCTTCGAGAGCGAGACCCAGGCCAGGTCCTGGCTGATGCCCCGGTACAGCGCGACGTGCTCGTCGTTGGCGCCGACGTAGTACTGGGTCTGGGTCCAGCGGTAGCCGCCGTACAGGCCGCCGCCGATGACGGCGAGGGCGAGCGTGATGTACAGGGTTCTCTTGAACCACTTGCGGCCGGCGCTGGGCTTGACGAAGTCCTCGTCGGTGTAGCCGCCGAAGCCGCCGGTCTGGATGTAGCCGGTGGTGTCGCCGGAGCCGGGCGGGCCGAACTCGCCGCCCCCGCCGTGCGCGGGGCGCTGCCGGCCGAGCCCGGAGGCGCGTCCGGCGGGCGTCTGCATGGCGCCGCCGTCGTGCAGGTTGTGCTGGTTCTCGGCGACCGCGCCGACCACCACGGGTACGTCGGACAGCTGCCCGGCGAGGGTGTCCCCGGTGTCGAGGTCGAGGACGTCGGCGACGATCACGGTGATGTTGTCGGGGCCGCCGCCGCGCAGGGCCAGCTCGATGAGCTGCTGCACGGTCTCCTGGGGGCCCTGGTAGCTGGCGAGGGTGTCCTCCATGGTCTGGTGGGACACGACGCCGCTCAGGCCGTCGGAGCAGATCAGGTACCGGTCGCCGGCGCGGACTTCGCGGATGGAGAGGTCGGGCTCGACGTGGTCGCCGCTGCCCAGCGCGCGCATCAGCAGGGAGCGCTGCGGGTGGGTGGTGGCCTCTTCCTCGGTGATGCGGCCCTCGTCGACGAGGCGCTGCACCCAGGTGTGGTCCTGCGTGATCTGGGTGAGGACGCCGTCGCGGAGGAGGTAGGCACGCGAGTCGCCCACGTGTACGAGGCCGAGGCGCTGGCCCGTCCACAGGAGGGCGGTGAGCGTGGTGCCCATGCCTTCGAGCTGGGGGTCCTCCTCGACCATCATGCGGAGCTGGTCGTTGGCCCGCTGCACGGCGGTGCCGAGCGAGGTGAGGATGTCGGAGCCGGGGACGTCGTCGTCGAGGGCGACGATCGTGGAGATCACCTCGGAGGAGGCGACCTCACCGGCCGCCTGTCCGCCCATGCCGTCGGCGATCGCGAGGAGGCGTGGACCGGCGTAGCCGGAGTCCTCGTTGCCCTCGCGGATCATGCCTTTGTGCGATCCGGCGGCGAAGCGCAGTGACAGACTCATGCGCACCTCGCCCGTCGGCTCCGGGTACATCCGCACGGTGCCCACCCTCCGGTCGGGAGCGCGCCGCGGTCCGTCGCGTGGACCGCCGCCGCGTGCTCGCTCCGCTCGCGCCTATTCATGATGTAGCACTACTTCCGCAGCTCGATGACGGTCTTGCCGATGCGGATCGGCGCGCCCAGCGGAATCGGTGTGGGAGTAGTCAGTCGGGTCCGGTCGAGATAGGTGCCGTTCGTGGACCCGAGGTCCTCGACGATCCACTGGCCGTCCCGGTCCGGGTAGATCCTGGCATGCCTGCTGGAGGCGTAGTCGTCGTCCAGCACGATGGTGGAGTCGTGGGCCCGGCCGAGCGTGACGGTCTGCCCCTGGAGCGCGACGGTGGTGCCCGTCAGGGTGCCCTCGGAGACGACCAGTTTGCTGGGTGCGCCCCGGCGCTGCCTGCCGCCGCCGGACGGCTGCTGCTGGCGTTGCTGCGGGGGCGCGGCGGCCTGTCGGGCGGCCGCCTGCTGCTGGCGGCCGCTGTCACGCCTCGACCCGCGCTGGGTGACACGCGTACCGAACAGGTCGCTGCGGATGACCTGCACGGCCACGATCACGAACAGCCACAGTACGGCCAGGAAACCCAGCCGCATGACCGTGAGGGTCAGCTCTGACATTGCCCCCGCTTCACCCTTCGGCTTGCCGGTAAATGATGGTGGTGCTGCCCACGACGATCCGCGAGCCGTCGCGGAGCGTAGCGCGGGTGGTGTGCGTTCCGTCCACCACGATGCCGTTGGTGGACCCGAGATCCTGGATCGTCGGGGGCGTTCCGGGACGGATCTCACAGTGCCGGCGCGAGACGCCGGGGTCGTCGATCCGGACGTCGGCCTCGGTACTGCGGCCCAGCACCAGCGTTGCGCGGGTGATCTGGTGGCGTGCGCCGTTGATCTCGACCCACGCGCGTGTGCGGCCCGCTCCCGCTGTCGGCCGCTGTCCCATGGGCGGACCCGCCGGGGCGGCTCCGGGACGTCCGCCGGGCGGCGGTGCGGCGGGCATCGGGGGCGGTGCGGCGGCCGGCGGATAGCCGTAGCCACCTGCGCCCGCGCCCGCGCCGGGCCGGCCCATCGGCGGTGCCGCGGGAGCGGCGGTGCCGGGCCCCGGGCGGCCGGGGGCCTGCTGGTTGGTGGAGGAGGCGAGCGTACGGCTGCGGACCCGGTACAGACCGGTGTCCAGGTCGTCGGCCTTCTCCAGGTGCACCTTGATGTCGCCCATGAAGGTGTAGCGCTGCTGCTTGGCGTAGTCCCGCACCATCCCGGCGAGTTCGTCGCCGAGCTGCCCGGAGTACGGGCTGAGGCGGTCGTAGTCCGGTGTGCTCAGTTCCACGATGAAGTCGTTGGGTACGACGGTCCGGTCGCGGTTCCAGATGGTCGCGTTGTTGTCGCACTCGCGCTGGAGCGCGCCCGCGATCTCCACGGGCTGGACCTCGGACTTGAACACTTTGGCGAAGGTGCCGTTGACCAGACCTTCGAGACGCTGCTCGAACTTCTTCAGGACTCCCATGGGGCACCTCCTCCTAGTTGCTGCTCTGTCTGAGCCGTGCGTGCCGTACTTGGTACTGCTTACTGATCGTATCCACGCGCCGGGAAATCGGCTGGTTCCCCCTGTCAGCCCGGTCGACGGGTGTCGACGCCTGACGAAGTTCCCTGAGAAGCTCCCCTTCGAACTCCTCGGGCGTACTCAGATCGTAGAGGCGGCGCCAAACCAGTGTCCCGCACCTGACTGTGCAGCTTGCCCGCCTCCTGAGGAGATGGGCTGGACCGGTACGAGGTTGATACGTGAACCGGCACGTGTTGATACGTAGTCGCAGCCGGTCCGGCTCGGTCGGGGTGACCAGGGGCGGAGGGAAAGGGATGTGAACCCACCACCTCCAGCGTGCTAATCTTCTCGATGTCGGAAGGCCCCAGCACCGCCAGGAGCAGGGCCTGAGGACACACCCAATGCGCGGGTGGCGGAATAGGCAGACGCGCTGGATTCAGGTTCCAGTGCCCGAAAGGGCGTGGGGGTTCAACTCCCCCCTCGCGCACAACGGAGCACCGACGAGTCGGTGTCCTGAGCAGTGACGGAACGGTCCTCATCGTGATCACGGTGGGGGCCGTTCCTTTTTTGCTGTCGTGGTCGGGGCCGGAGCTGCTGGCGGTGTGATTTTCCTGTCGGTGTGAGGTCTCTCACTGGGTGGTGAGGTGGCCTGTGGGGGCGATCGACAGGCGGAAGCCGACGCCGCGTACGGCCTGGATGGTCAGGGCGTCGCCGAACTTGTGCCGCAGGGCGGAGACGTGGGTGTCCAGGGTCTTGGTGGGGCCGAACCAGTTGGCGTCCCAGACCGAGGACATGATGGTCTCGCGGGTCACCAGGACGTCGGGTCGCGCGGTGAGGAAGGCGAGCAGGGCGAACTCCCGGGGTGGCAGGGCGACTTCGGCCCCGTCGAGGAAGACCCGGTGGGCCTGTCGGTCCAGGACCACCCGGCCGGGTTCGTAGGGTTCCGGGGCGGGTGCTGGGGCGCTCGCGCGGCGGCGTCGCACCGCGCGCATACGGGCGATCAACTCCCGTGTCAGGAAGGGTTTGACGAGGTAGTCGTCCGCCCCGAGTTCGAGGCCGACGACCTTGTCGGCCTCGCTGTCCCGGGCGCTGATCATGATGACGGAGACGTCGCTGGCGGCGCGCAGCTGTCTGCATACGTCCAGGCCGTCGATGTCCGGCAGCCCCAGATCGAGCAGGACCATGTCCCAGGCCGTCCCGGCGCGCAGGGCGTCCCGTCCGGTGGCCGCCAGGTGCACGGTGTGGCCGTAACGCCTCAGGCCGCGTTCCAGTGGTTCGGCGATGGCAGGGTCGTCCTCGACGAGAAGTACGCGCATGTCGGTTCCTCGCGGTCCGTCGTTCGGTGGGGGGCTGGGAGGGCGGGGCCGGCAGGGGGCAGCGGAGGGCGTACGAGTCCGGATTCGTAGGCGAAGATCACGGCCTGGACGCGGGTGCGGGCTCCGGTCTTGGTGAGGATTCTGCCGACGTGGGACTTGACGGTGGTCGTGGCGATGGAGAGCTGTGCGGCGATCTCGGCGTTGGAACGGCCGGAGGCGACGGCGGTCAGGACGTCGCGTTCGCGTTCGGTGAGATCCTCCAGCCGGGCCTTGGGGACCGGTACCGCGGGGCGGGGGCCGTAGCGGACGGCGTGGATCAGCGCGTCGGCCAGGCGGGGGGAGACGACGGCGTCTCCGGCGGCCACGGCGATCAGGGCCGCGACCAGGTCGTCGGGGGTGACGGTGGCGGGGAGGAAGCCGTCGGCTCCGGCGCGCAGCACGTCGTAGGCGTGCTCGTCGCGGTGTGCGGAGCTGAGGACGAGGACGCGGGGCGCCGCGGAGCCGGGGGCACGGGTCTGTCTGAGGCGGCGGACGGTCGTGGTGACGCCGGTGGCGGGCAGGCCGCTGCCGAGCAGGACGACGTCCGGTCGCAGGCGTTCGTGCATACGGGCCGTCTCGGCGCCGGTGGTCGCCTCGCCGACGACGGTCAGGCCGTGCCAGGAGCCGAGGAGGGTGCGCAGGCCGAGGCGGTGCAGGGCGTGGGGGTCGGCGAGGAGGACGGTGATCATGCCGGACTGCTCCTGTGTGGGGAAGGGTGTCCACGGGGCGGTGGGAGCGGTGTGCGGGGTGCGCGAGGGCGGTCCGGTCGGGCCCCGGGCACGGGCGCTGGGCGCGTGCCCGGGGCATCGACGTACGGGTCGGACGTGGACGGGTCGGACGTGGACGGGTCAGACGTGGACGGGCTGGGGGTGGTCGTCGTTCCCCGGGCCCGAACCCGGGTGCGGGGCGGTGGACTTGGCGAGCCCCTCGCCCTCGACATCGACGTTGGGCAGGATCCTGTCGAGCCAGGCGGGCAGCCACCAGGCGGACTTGCCGAGCAGGGCCAGTACGGCGGGCACGATGGCCATGCGGACGACGAAGGCGTCGAAGAGGACGGCCACCGCGAGGCCGAAGCCGATCGTCTTGATCATGGCTCCGCTGGCGCCGATGAAGCCGGAGAACACGGCGATCATGATGACGGCAGCGGCGGTGACCACGCGCCCTCCGTCGCGGAAGCCGGTGAGGACGGCCTGTCCCGGCCCCTCGCCGTGGACGTACGCCTCCCTCATCCGGGTGACCAGGAAGACCTCGTAGTCCATGGCCAGGCCGAAGACGATGCCCACCATGAAGATCGGCATCAGGCTCATGATGGGCCCGGTCTCCTCCACTCCGATCAGGCTCGCGAGCCAGCCCCACTGGAAGACGGCGACGACCGCGCCGAGGGCGGCGAGGACCGAGAGCAGGAAGCCGAGTGCGGCCTTGAGCGGGACGAGGACGGACCGGAAGACGGCCATCAGCAGGAGGAAGGCGAGTCCGACGACCAGGGCGAGGTAGGGGACGAGGGAGTCGTTGACCTTCTGGGAGAAGTCGACGTTCACCGCGGTCTGGCCGGTGACCAGGAGCCGTGCGCCGGTGTCCTGCTCGATGGCCGTGCCGGTGTCGCGGATGTGCTCGACGAGCTTCTCGGTGGCCTCGGAGGCGGGCTTGGACGACGGGACGGTCGTGATGATCGCGGTGTTCCCGGCCTCGTTGAAGCGGGCCGGGGCGACGGCGGCCACGTCGTCGAGCTTGCCGATCCGGGTGACCACCTCGCCGACGGCCGTCTCCGGGGCCTCGTTCTTCGCCGCGTCGACCACGACGACGAGCGGGCCGTTGAAGCCGACGCCGAAGCCCTCGGAGAGCAGGTCGTAGGCGCGGCGCTGGGTGGTGTCGGTGGGCTGGGCGCCGTCGTCGGGCAGGCCCAGGGTCATGGAGGCCGTCGGGATGGCGATCACGCCGAGGCCGACGACGCAGGTCAGCAGGACGGCGACCGGACGCCGGAGCACGAACTGCGCCCAGCGCACGCCCATCGGGGGCTTCGAGAACTCCGGGGGCCTCGGAGGCTCCGGGGACCTCGCCGTGCCGCTCTCCGCCGCGTCGTCCGCGACAGCCCTGATGTCGCCCTTGTTCCTGCCGATGTTCCTGCCGAGCCTGCTGTTGTCGGCCTTCTTCCCGGCTTTCTTCTCGCCCTTCCTCTTGGAGAGCACCCGGTCGCCGGCGAAGCCGAGCATGGCGGGTACGAGGGTGACGGCGATGATCACCGCGATGGTGACGGATCCGGCGGCGGCGAAGCCCATCTTGGTCAGCATCGGGATGTTGACGACGGCGAGTCCGGCCAGCGCGATGATCACGGTCAGGCCCGCGAAGACCACCGCGGAGCCCGCTGTGCCCGTGGCACGGGCGGCGGCCTCCTGCCTCGGGTGTCCCTCGGCGAGTTCGGACCGGTAGCGGGAGACGATGAACAACGCGTAGTCGATACCGACCGCCAGCCCCAGCATCAGGGCCAACACCCCCGCGTTGTCGCCCAGTTCGAGGGGCGAGTTCAGCGCGGCGAGGGTGAGGAAGCCGATGCCGACGCCGATCAGCGCGGTCAGCAGCGACAGTCCGGCGGCCACCAGGGAGCCGAAGGTGATGACCAGGACGATCGCCGCGACGATCACGCCGATGACCTCGGCGGCGGCGCCGTGGGACGCCACCTTGACGGCGTTTCCGCCGGCTTCCACGGTCAGCCCGGACGCACGCGCCTGTTCCACGGTCTTGTCGAGCGCGTCGTGGGAGTCGGAGTCCACCTCGGCCGCGGTCACCTTGTAGGTGACGGAGATGTACGCGGTCGAGCCGTCCTTGCTGACGGCCCTGGCGGTGTACGGGTCGACCGCGGAGGCCACCTGGTCGGAGCCGCTCGCGATCTCCTTGGTGACCTTCTGGGCCTCGGCCTTGTTGGCCGCGGTGGTCATGGTCTGGCCCTCGGGGGCCTTGAAGACGATCCGGGCGGTCGCTCCGTCCGAGGCGGAGCCGGGGAACCGCTGGTCCAGCAGGTCGAACGCCTTCTGGGACTCCGCGCCGGGCAGCGTGAAGGGCAGTGCCTTCGTGGCCGGTGCGCTGAGGGCGGCGATGATGGCCGCGCCCAGCAGGGCGAGCCAGACGAGGAGGACGACGGGGCGCCGCCGGAAGGCTGTATGCCCCAGTCTGTACAGGAATGTAGCCATGGTGGTGCTCTCTCGGTCAGGTCGTTGGGAACGCCCGTCAGGGCATGAGGGCGTGCAGGGGTACGCCGACGACGTGAGCGGTGCGCGTCAGGGTCAGGTGGGGGTGTGTTCGGCCGCGCGGGGGCACGGCGAGCAAGGGAGGAGCGCCTCGGTCACACGGCCGTCATCGGCCGGAGGGCAGGGCGCGGGACGCCTACGGCACGGGGAGGCCGGGGCGGGAAAGGTGTGCTGTGCGCGCCGACGGTGGGGGAGGTCGGTGCGTGAGGACCCGGATCGTGAAGACCCGGAGACGGGTGGGTCGGACTACGGGTGGGTCGGATTTCGGGTGGGTCAGATACCCAGTGCGGGGAAGACCAGTGCTTCCATGTTCCGCCTGAGGTCGTCCTGGGTCATCGCCGTGTCGCTCAGCAGTGGGCGGGCGACGATGAGGCTGACCAGCATGGACGGGACGAGGTCCAGCGCCGGGTTGTCCGGGGCGACCTCGCCTCGCTGGACGCCGCGCCGGAGGATGGCGCCGATGTCGTCGAGGGCCGGGTTGAGCCTCACCTCTCTCAGGGTGCGACGGAGTTCGGGGTTGTTGTAGATCGCGTGGCCCACGCTCAGTTGGAGAGCGGCGTCCCGCGCGAGTTGGTTGTCGTCGGCCTGCTCCACCATCACGTACAGGTCGCCGCGCAGCGAACCGGTGTCGATCAGGCCGACCCGGGTCGGCCTGCGGAACTCCACGGCCGCGGCGACCAGTTGCGGCTTGCCGCCCCAGTCGCGGTAGAGGGTGGCCTTGCTGAACCGTGCGCGGGTGGCCACGGCCTCCATCGAAAGGGCCTCGTATCCGACCTCTTGCAGGAGGTCGAGCACGGCGTCGTAGAGCTGTGCCGCGCGCAGGGGGGTGAAGCGGCTGCCCCGAGCGGTGGACTGCTCGGCCATGACCTGCTCCTTCCCTGCGGAAAACGGTGCCGTTTTCTTCGGACGGCATCAGATTAGCGAGACCGCGAAGAAAACGGCACCGTTTCCTAAGTGACGTGAGTCACATGTCTTCGGTGGTGTCTTCGCTCTCGGAGAGCGGGCCTTCCGGGTCGGCCGCGAAGGCCGTACAGATACCGGTCGCGGCGTCGCACCAGCCACTGTCCGGCCCGGTTTCGACGAGCAGCAGCGACGCGGGGGCCGGGGGCGTGTCAGCCATTGATCCGCTCCCATGCCTGGGCGACGGCATCGGCGTACTGGGGAAGGCCGGCCGTACCGGGAACGGCCAGGCGGTTGCCGAGGACCGTGCAGGGCACTCCACGGGCGCCCAGGGCCACCGCGGCGGCGTGGTCGACCTGTACGGCGTCGGCGTGGCGGTCGGTGGCGAGCACGTCGCGGATCTCGTCGGCGGGGATGCCCGGTCTCCCGCCGAGGTGGATCAGCGTGTAGTGCCCGAACGCGTCGGGGTTTCCGCCGAACAGTTCGGCCTGCATCGCCGCCATGTACCGCGCGCCGACGCCGTGTTCGTTGCCGGGGTGGACCGGGCGCAGCATGTCGAGGGTGTTGCGCACCGGCCGGTCGAGGACGTAAGGAAGACCGTCGGCGGCGGTCTGCCCGGCGACCTCCTTCTCCATCGCGCGCGCCTGGTCGGGAGTGACCCCGAACTTCTCGACCCGGTACTCCGGGATCCAGGTGACCCGGGTGGGCACGTTCGGGTCGAGCTGCCACGTGTGCATCCTCACCTCGATGCGGGCCGCGTACGGTGCTCGCCGATGTAGCACCAGGGGCAGAGCACGTCCGCCCGCACGGCGATCGTCAGTCGAGGGGATGTCATCTCGGGCACCGCCTTTCGTCAGGTGAGCGGGGTTACTCGAGTGTCATCGGGGTGACGGGCGATCCGGCCGAGCCGGTGATGGCCACCGCCGAGGGCCTCGCCGTCGACGCCGCCGTCGACGCGCCCCGCGAAGAGCTGATGGCCGCCGCCGTCCTCGCCGCTCAGGCGGTGCCCGTCGGCTGACAGGCGACCGGGGTGAGGGACCGCCCGTCTTCCTCCCAAGCCTGGAGTGAATCGATTCATCATGTGGGCCAGTCAGGGCGCATGATCGCTGCTCGCTCTTCCCGGCAAGCAAGCAGAACGCGTCTTCGCGATCTGATCTCCCAAGCCAGAAACGTTTAAGTAACCCTATTGACTCAAGTTGCGCCCTCTCATTAGCGTGCGCCGAAACGTTCCAAACCGGCCGAGTGCTGCGGCACCTCCGGGGAGTGGGTGTCCGCGTCGTGAGGCGTGCGTGGACGCCTGTGAGCGCCTCCTGTCCCCCCCCCACAGACCTGCCAGGCAGGTTCACTGACAAGAAGGGAACGGGCATGTCTCTCAACAGGTCGGCCACGCGTCGGCAAGTGGTGGGTTCCGCTGCCGCAGCCGTGGTCATCGGTGTGGTGAGCCCGGGGCTCGCCTACGGGTCACCGTCCACGGCCGCCTCCGCCGGAAACGACTGGACGGCGAAGTGGATCGGACGGGACACCCCCTCGGTGGCGCCCGCGCTGGGCAAGCAGAACCCCGCACCGCTGCTGCGTCGGGTCTTCGGGCTGGGCAAGCGCGTCAAGCAGGCGAGGTTCAACATCGTCGGACTGGGCTACTACGAGGCCTGGATCAACGGCCACCGAGTGGGTGACCAGGTCCTGGACCCGCCGCCGTCGGCCTACGACCAGACCGCGTACTCGCGCTCGTTCGACGTCACGAAGTCGCTGCGCGGCGGGGACAACGCCATCGCCGTCACCCTGGGGCGCGGCTACCTCAGCACACCGGAGACCACTCCGACGACGCTGTTCGGCCTGTCGAAGGCCCCCTGGACACAGGAGCCCCGGCTGCTGGCGCAGTTGGACATCGTCTTCGGCGACGGCACCACAAGCCGGGTCGTCAGCGACGGCACCTGGAAGATCACCGACGGGCCCACCCGTGACGCCCTGTACTTCGGTGAGTCGTACGACGCCCGCCTGGCCAGACCCGGCTGGACGGACGCCGCCCACGACGACTCGGCCTGGGAGGCCGCACGCGTCCAGCCCGCGCCCACCAAGCAGGTGGTGCCCGCCGACATGCCACCGGTCAAGGTCACCGACACCTTCGGGCCTGTCGGCGTCACGAGGCTCACGACCGGCACCCGGGTCTACGACTTCGGCCGCACCACGGCAGGCTGGGCCCGCATCAAGGTCAGCGGCACGGCCGGAACGACGGTGACCCTCGTCTACGGCGAGCAGCTGAACGACGAAGGCACCGTGTTCCAGTCGGCCATGCTCGGTCCCGCCGCGGTCACCCACCGGGATTCCTACGTCCTGGGCGGCAAGGGAACGCAGACGTGGGAACCGAGCTTCACCCGGCACGGTTTCCGCTATGTCGAGGTGTCCACCTCGGCGCCGCTGACCTCGTTCGGGATCGAGGCCCGCGTCGCGCACACCGCGGTGGCGTCGACGGGCCGCTTCGACAGCGCCGACCCGCTGCTGAACAGGATCAACGCCATTCAGCGTGCGTCCCTGCTGGACAACATGTGGGGCATTCCCACCGACACCCCCTGGCGGGACCGGCAGGGCTGGACCGCCGACGCCTACCTCTACCTGGACTCGGCGGCCCTCAACTTCGATGTCGAGGGCCTGTACCGCCAGTGGCTGCGGACGTTCCGGGACTCCCAGCGCGCCGACGGCGCCCTGCCGGTGATCGCACCGAACCCCGGCGGCTTCCCCCTGTGGAACGACCCGTCCTGGTCGGGCACGCTGATCTCCTCCGCCTGGACCCACTACCAGCACTACGGCGACGCCGGCGTGCTCTCCGACAACTACCCGGCCATGGCGCGCTGGCTCGACCTGATGCGCACCACCATCGCCGGAACGAACGGTCTGTACACCGGCTTCTCCTTCGGCGACTGGTCACCGCCCGGTGCGGAGAACGCCGCCACCGTGGCCCTCAGGCCGCCGGAGGGCTCCCTGCTGACCGCCAACGCCGACCTCTACCACGAGGCCCGTCTCCTGGCCCGAACCGCGAGGGAACTCGGTCACTCCGGCGACGCCGCCCGGTTCGACACCATGGCCGACGCCCTCGTCGAGAAGTTCAACGAGACGTTCCTCGACGCCGACGCGGGCGTCTACCGGACGCCCGTGGAAGCCGGTTACCGCCAGACCTCCAACCTGGTGGCCCTGGCCTACGGGCTGGTCCCCGCAGAACACCACGACGCGGTCTTCGCCAACCTGGTCAAGGACATCACCGACCGCGGCGACCACCTGAACACCGGGGCCATCGGCACCAAACTGCTGCTCCCCGTCCTGACCGGGAACGGCCGCGCCGACCTGGCCTACCGGATCGCCACCCGGACCAGCTACCCCAGCTGGGGCTACTGGGTGAAGCAGGGCGCCACCACCTCGTGGGAGACCTGGTCCATGACCAAGAAGGACCTCTCGATGAACCACCCGTTCCTGGGCACGGTGGACGACTGGTTCTACCAGCATCTGGCGGGCATCCAGGCCGCCGCTCCCGGCTACGGCAAGGTGCTCGTCGCGCCGGTCGTGCCGGACGGCCTGCGGTACGCCTCGGCCCGGGTGACCACCCCGCGCGGCGAGGTCAGCGCCGGCTGGCGCCAGGAGAAGGGCCGTCTGACCCTCACGGTGACGGTGCCCGTGAGGACACCGGCCGAGGTCCGTGTCCCGGTCCCGGACGGTGCGTGGCGCATCACCGCGGGCCGGGGCGCGACCCGAGTGGAGCAGAAGGCCGGCTACGTCGTCTACCGGGTGCAGGGCGGTACGCACGTGTTCCACGTGTCCTGACCAGGCATCGGGCCCCGAGCACGCAGACGGGGGCGGGCTCGGGGCCCGGCCGGTCCAGTCGGTTCGGTCGGTTCAGGTGGACCGGCGGACGACGACCTCCGCCGAAGCCGCGCTCTCCCAGATCGTGCGGCCGAACGGAGTCCGCCGACCGTTCAGCTCCGCCTCCAGCCAGGCGCGCAGACCTGTGAGTCTGTCGGAATCGACCAGGCGTGTGGTCGTGAGCGCGGGGATCGCCAGGCGGCCTTCCACGGTGTCCTCGGCGCCGATGACCGCCACATCCGACGGGGCCCGCAGGCCGAGATCCGCGGCGGCGGCCAGTACGGCCAGCCCATGACGGTCGTCGGCCGCACAGATCGCCGAACCCCGCATCGGACCCAGCGCCGACAGGGCGGCCACCGCCTGCGGCCGGTCGAGAGGCAGGGTGAACACCTCGGGCTGCGGCATCCCCCGCCGCAGGCATTCCTCCCGTACGCCCCGGAGCCGGTGCTCGGCCACCACTCGCCGACTCGAAGGCTCCGGGAACGCGTACCGGACCCGTTCGTATCCGCGTTCCGCCAGGTGCGCCACCTGAGCGCGGCCGATCGCCCGCTCCCAGGGCCGGTCCGCCGCCTCCGGATCGGCCTCGGCGGCAGGGAACCCGAACACGTGCCGGGCTCCGGCGGCACGTATCTCCTCATGGGTCCGTACGGTCACGAAGGCGAACAGCGCGACGCCGAAGGGCTGCAACGATCGCACCACCTTCACCGCCTCCGCCTCCTGGAGCAGCGTGTGTGTCACGACGGTGTGGCCGAGATCGGACAGGGCGCCGATGACCGCACCGTTCCAGCGCTCGCTGACATCCCCCACGAAGGTCGGGTCGAAGACCGCCAGGACGACGTTCGAATGTCCGCGGCGCAGAGCGGTACCCACGGGGTTGCGCACGTATCCGAGTTCGGAGACCGCCGCGGTCACCCGCCGCTTCGTCTCCTCACTGATCGTCTGGGACTCCTTGCCGTTGAGCACGTAACTGACCGTGGCCACGGAGACCCCGCTGAGCTTCGCCACATCCCGGATCGTCGGACGGCGTACCCCGGCACCCACTGGTCCAGCCCCTCTTCTTCGACTTCAGCCAGGGTATGCGCTGCTCAACGCCGTGCGTATCGAGCGGCCGGGACGCGGGGGCTGCCGGCCACCTGGCCCGCGGCACCGAGGTACGTCCCGTGAGCCGACCCGGGGCCGAAGAGTTGTCCACAGGCTCTGACGGGATTTGTCCGGTGGCGGTACGGTCGTCGCGAGTTGATGTTGACAGTGGTGAACGAAGCGGGGGAGGCGGTCGCGATGACCGAGGTCAGTACGGAGTCTGCGGGTACCGGAGCGGCGCCGAGCCGGGCACGGGAGCTTCCCCGGGTGCGTGGCTTCGCCCAGTGGCAGGCGCAGGGCTCCTCCCCCAAGGAGGAGGGGAAGGCGCTGCGGCGGCAGGTCCCGCGGGCCGCGCACGCCTCCTTCGACTCCGGCACGGACGGTTCGCGTCCGGACGCGGAGGCGGCGGTCAGGGAGTCCAACCTCGGCCGTATCCCCGAGCTGACCCCGATAAGGGTGGGCAGGATGGCGGCCACCCCGTTCGCGTTCCTGCGGGGTTCGGCGGGCCTGATGGCGTACGACCTGGCCCGTACGCCGATGACCAGGATCCGGGCCCAGATCTGCGGCGACGCCCACGCGGGCAACTTCGGGCTGTACGGGGACGCGCGCGGCGGTCTGGTCATGGACCTCAACGACTTCGACGAGACGGTCCAGGGCCCCTGGGAGTGGGACCTCAAGCGGCTGGCCGCCTCGCTCGTGCTCGCGGGCCGGGAGGCGGGCGCGGACGAGGCCACCTGCCGTGGGGCGGCGCACGGCGCGGTCGGCGCGTACCGCCGCACGATGCGGCTCCTCGCGAAACTGTCGGTGCTGGACGCGTGGAACGCCATCGCGGACGAGGAACTCGTCTCCTACACGGACGCCCACGACCTGATCGGCACCCTGGAGCGGGTCTCCGAGAAGGCGCGGGGCAACACCAGCGGGCGCTTCGCGGCCAGGTCGACGCAGGTCACCGAGGACGGCGGGCGGCGCTTCGTGGCGGCCCCGCCGGTGCTGCGTGAGGTGCCGGACGCGGAGGCCACGGCGGTGGCGGCGTCCCTGGAGGACTACGTGGGCACTCTGTCCGAGGACCGGCTTCCGCTGCTGGCCCGGCACTCGGTGCACGACGTGGCGTTCCGGATCGTGGGCACGGGGAGCGTGGGGGCGCGGTCGTACGTCGTGCTGCTCCTTGACCACCGTGGTGAGTCGCTGGTGCTCCAGGTGAAGGAGGCCCGGCCCTCGGCGCTGGTTCCGCATCTGGCGACCGCCGGCTTCGACCCGGTGGAGGCCACGGGCGCGATGCACGAGGGGCGCCGGGTGGTGCTCGGGCAGAAGCGCATGCAGGTCGTCAGCGACATCCTCCTCGGCTGGACCACCGTCGACGGACTGCCTTTCCAGGTAAGGCAGTTCCGCAACCGCAAGGGCAGCGTCGACCCGGCCGCACTCTCCGCCGACCAGGTCGACGACTACGGCCGGATGACGGGCGCCCTCCTGGCCCGCGCCCACGCCCACAGCGCCGACCCGCGCCTGATCGCCGGCTACTGCGGCAAGAGCGACGAGCTGGACGAGGCGATGGCGACGTTCGCCATGTCCTACGCCGACCGCACGGAGGCGGACCACGCGGATCTGGTGGAGGCGGTGCGGGCGGGGAGGATCGACGCGGAGATGGGGGTGTGACGGTTGTTACGGGGGACGGGGGACGGGGGACGGGGGACGGGGGCGGGGCGGCGCGGGGTCTGTTCGGTGGCCTTGGCCGCGCGGGTGAGCCGTGGCCTACGCTGGGCGGGTGACGACCCCGGAAGCTGAGCAGTCCTCGTCCGTGCCCGAAGCCGACGGGCCGCGGGAGCCCCTTGACGCGCAGGCGCCGTCCGGCGCGGCCGAGGGCGTGGCTGAGGCGGATCGGCCCGAGGCACGGCTGGAGCGGGCCGTACGGGCCGCCGAGCAGGCGCTCATCGAGTACGAGATCGCCGTCGAGACCTTCCGTATCGAGGTCGAGAACTTCTCCCGGCTGCACCACCAGAAGCTCGGCCCGATGTACGCCCGCCTCGACGAACTGGACGCCGGTATCGCCGAGGCGAAGGCCGCGCGGACCGGCGCTCCCGAGGATCTGCTCGCGGCGCAGGAGGCACGGGCGCGGGTCATGCCGATGCCCGGTGTCGAGGAGCTGTTCCACGGCTGGATGGACTCGGAGGGACTGTTCCCGGAGGCCGTCGCGATGCTCACCGACCAGCCGGTGCGGCCTCCGCAGCGGGTCCGCCCGAGCGACGAGGCCCGCAAGCTCTACCGCGAACTGGTCCGCAAGGCCCACCCGGACCTCGCGCAGGACGAGGAGGAACGGGCGCGGCGCGACGAGTTCATCTCCCGCGTCAACGCCGCCTACGGGCGGGGCGACGAGGGGCTGCTGCGGGAGCTGGCCGAGGAGTGGGCGGCCGGCCCGGCACCCGCCGAGTGGCAGCCGAGTCACAGCGAGGAGCTGTACGCCCGCCTCGAATGGCTTTCCCAGCGCAAGGAACTGCTCACGCTGGTCGCCAGTGAGCTGGAGGAGGGCGCGATCGGCGCGATGCTGAAGCTCGCCCCGGACGACCCCGACCGTCTCCTGGAGGAGATCGCCGAGCAGCTCCTGGCGCAGGTCGCGGAGCGTGAGAGGGAACTCGCGGAGTTGCTGGAGCAGTGACCTGGGTATCGTCGGGGACATGAGTTTCGGAGCTGGTGTGCCCACGGTCGAGGTCACGGACCTCAAGGACGGCGACTTCCTGCTGGACGTCCGCGAGGACGACGAGTGGCAGGCGGGTCACGCCGAGGGGGCGTTGCACATCCCGATGAGCGAGTTCGTCGCCCGTTACGGAGAGTTGACCGAGGCGGCACCGCAGGACGGCCGGGTCAATGTGATCTGCCGTTCCGGTGGCCGCTCGGCCCAGGTCACCAACTACCTGGTCCAGCAGGGCATCGACGCGGTGAACGTGGGCGGCGGTATGCAGGTGTGGGAGGCGGCGGGCCGTCCGGTCGTGACCGACGAGGGTGCGCCGGGCTTCGTCGCCTGAACCCCGTATCCCGGCCCCTGTACCTGTGACGGCCCGCCGCCGGGTTCAGCCCAGTTGGTGGGCCGCCAGCAGGTCGCCCAGGGCCTCCTCGTGTGCGGCGGCCGGGCCGAGTGACAGCTCCAGGTACTTGGCCCAGGCGTGGAACCGGTGCAGCGGATAGTCGGTGTCGGCGCCGAAACCGCCGTGCAGGTGCTGCGCGGTCTGCACGACCCGTCGTACGCCCTCCGAGGCCCAGATCTTGGCGACGGCGACGTCCCCGGACACGGGCAGCGCGCCCCCGGCCCCGGTACTGATCCGCCACGCGGCCTGCCACAGCGTGACCTCCATCGCGCGCAGGTCGATGTACCGGTCGGCGGCCTGCACGGCGACGGCCTGGAACGTCGCCAGCGGATACCCGAACTGCTCCCGCTTGCCGGTGTAGTCGCTGGTCATGCCCAGCACCGCCGTCCCGAGCCCGAGCGCCAGCGCGCACGTCCCGACGGTCAGCAGATCGCGCAGCCACGGCCAGGCACCCTCGGCGTCCAGGACGTACCGATCAGGCAACCGCACCGAATCCAGGCGCAGTTCGCCGAGCCGCTCACCGGCGGTGGATATCTGCTCGCCGAGGACGACGCCTTCGTGGATCCGGGGGACCAGGGCGAGGACGGTCCGGTCGGCGCCGGTGCGCGCGGGTACGAGGACGAAGTCGGCGTTGTGCGCCCAGGGCACCGCCGTCTGCGTGCCGTCGAGGACCCAGAGGTCACCGTCCCGCCCGGCGGTCACGGCGAGTTCGGCGGGGTCGTGGCCGGTGCGGCCGTGCGCGGCGACGGTGAGCACGAGTTCGCCGGTCCCGGCCCGGCGCAGCACCTCGTCCCGCACCTCCTCGTCCCCGTACGTCTGTACGGCCGCCATGGCCGCGCAGCTCTCCAGCAGCGGGACCCTGGCCAGCACCTTCGCGGACTCGCGCAGCACGAGGCACAGGGCGATGGCGTCGAGGCCGGCCCCGCCGAACTCCTCGTCGAGCAGCAGACTCAGCAGATCCGCACCGGCAAGCTTTTCCCACAGGGCCCGGTCGAAGTCGTCCGCGACGGCGCCCGCGACGAGTGACGGACTGGGCACCGAGTCCGGCGCGACTCCGCCGAACACCGCCAGGGCCGCCTCGACCGCCGCCTGCTGCTCCTCGCTGAACCTGAAGTCCATGGTGCTGTCCTCTCGGGGCGGGGCCGGTATCTGACGGGGCGTCAAGATAGAACAGGTTCTAGAAGAAGGGAACGGACGGAGGGCGAGGGCGTGGGGCGAGTGCACCGACCGATCGTTCGGTTCGCCCGAGTCGATGATCCGGCGGTGGGTCGTAGGGTGTCAACGGCTGTGGACAACTCCCCGGGCCGTCCCTCGCGGGTGCGGTGTGCAGGTCGTGCAGGTGTGCTGAGGGGGCTGCGCAGGGAGGGTGGGCCTGAGTACCGTGCCCGTGCGCACGCCGTGTCGTGGGGTGCGTGGGACCGGGTATCGGGAGACGGGGCGGAATGGACGCGTACGAGGCAGGCTCGGACGCCCGGCACGGGCGTGACGCGCCCGACGGGGCCGAGGGCTCCGCGCCCGACGGCCCCCCGCCGTCGCCCGGGTCCGGCCCGCCGGAGGGTGACAGCGCGTCTCCCCTCGGCTCCCCGGCCCCCGACGGTTCCCGGGAAGCGCCCCGCCCCTCGCTGGCCGCCCTCTCCCTCCCGTACCAGATTGGCGCCGCCCTGGCCCTCGCGGTCGTCGCCGTCGCCGCGTGCGCGCACCTCGGGATGGTCTTTCTGCACGTCGCGCCCTCGAACACGGTCACCAAGGCGCACGCGCGGACGATCGACGACTGGATCTACCCGGAGTTCGAGCAGAACTGGAAGCTGTTCGCCCCCAACCCGCTCCAGCAGAACATCGCTGTCGAGGTCCGCGCCGATGTCCGCACCGCGGACGGCGGGGCCCGTACGACCGCCTGGTACGACCTCTCCGCGCTGGACGGCGAGGCCATCCACGGCAATCCGGTGCCGAGCCACACCCAGCAGAACGAGCTGCGCCGGGCCTGGGACTTCCTCGTCGCCTCGCACGACGCCCAGAACCGCCCCTCGGGCCTGCGCGGGGCCCTCGCCGAGCAGTATCTGCGCCGCATCGTCGTCCTGCGCCTCGACCGCGAGGACGCGGCCGGCCCCGGCGGCACGATCGACCGCGTCCAGGTCCGCTCCCGCAGCAGCAACGTCCGGCCGCCCGAGTGGAGCCAGGAACAGGTGCAGGTGCCCGAGAAGCCGACGTACCGCGTGCTGCCCTGGTGGCCCGTCCCCGACGACGAGGAGGCGGCCCGGGCGGCGGGCGCCGCCGACACGACGCGGGCGGACGCCTCATGACCCGCCCCGCGCCGGCCGCTGCCCGCTCGCTGGCCCGTTCCGTCTCCCTCGGCATCGGGCGGGTCACCGAGAACGCCCTGGGGCCCTACCAGGCCGCCGTCGTCCGGATCGGCTTCTCGGCGACCTGGCTGCTGTTCCTGCTGCGCGAGTTCCCGCACCGACAGGAGCTGTACGGGCCCGACGGCCCCTGGAGCTGGGATCTCGCCCAGCAGCTCACCGCCGACAACGGCGCCTTCACCGTTCTGATGTGGTCCGGCAGCCAGATCTGGTTCGAGCTGGTCTACGTGCTCGCCGTGCTCGCCAGTCTTCTGCTGCTGCTCGGCTGGCGGACCCGCACCGTGTCCGTGGTCTTCATGGTCGGTGTGCTCTCGCTCCAGAACCGCAGCATCTTCGTGGGCGACGGCGGCGACAACGTCCTGCACCTGATGTCCCTCTATCTGGTGTTCACGCGCTGTGGCCAGGTGTGGTCCCTGGACGCCCGGCGCGCCCGCGAGGCACGCGCGCGCGTGCTCTTCGACCCCGCCCCCGACCGGGTGGGCCCGGCGCTCTGGACCGTCCTCGGGCTGCTCCTCGTCGCCGGTACCGCCGCAGGCAGGCTCGACGGCGACCCGCTGGTCCCGGTGATCCTCTGGGGCATGTGGCTGGCGCAGGCCGTGTGGTGGGCCGTGTCGCGCCGGGGGCGGGGCGGGGAGCCCCGGATGCTGCTCGACATCGTCGGCAACCTCGTGCACAACGCGGCCCTCTTCGTGATCATGGCCGAGGCCTGTCTGATCTACGCGACGGCCGGCTGGTACAAGATCCAGGGCTCGCGCTGGCAGGACGGCACCGCCGTCTACTACCCGCTCCACCTCGACTACTTCTCCCCGTGGCCCGCGCTCTCCGACCTGATGTCGTCGAGCGGCACCATGGTGATGCTGGTGACCTACGGGACGGTGATCGTGCAGGTCGCCTTCCCCTTCACACTGTTCAACCGGCGGGTCAAGAACGTCCTGCTGGCCGTGATGATGACCGAGCACGCCGTGATCGCCGTCGTCCTCGGGCTGCCCTTCTTCTCGCTCGCGATGATCGCCGCGGACGCCGTGTTCCTGCCGACCTCCTTCCTGCGCCGCCTCGGCGACCGGGCAGCACGCGCGCGCGTGCGCCTGGTCTCCCGGCTGCGGGGCCACGGGCGTGCGGAGCCGGACCCACCAGCTTCCGGGGCGGCCGACGAGCCCGCCGCGGACGAGTCGGCGGAACCCCCGCACGTAGGCTTCAAGGCATGACGGAAGCGGCGACAGGGCCCGTGGTGGCCGAGTGGCACCGGCTCGTGGGCTCCTCCGTCCTGCTCGACGGCTTCCACGCCCTCAAGCACGCCGTCCGCTTCGGCGCGCGGATTCCGGTGGCCGTGACCACGGACCGACGCGCGACGCTCGCTCTCGCCGACGAGCTGGCCCCGGACGTACGGGACACCCTGGACGCCCTGCTGACCGAGGTCCCGGAGACGGCGTACACGTCCCTCGTGCCGCGCCCGCACCCCACCGCGGTGGCCGCCCTGGCCGTACGGCCCTCCCGCGCGGCCCATCTGGAGGTGCTCGCGCGCACACCCCGGACCGCACCCGTCGTCGTCCTCGACAACCCGCGCAACCTCGGCAACGCCGGGGCGGTGATCCGGCTCGCGGCCGGGTTCGGCGCGACCGGGGTCGTCACCACCGGGACGCTCGACCCCTGGCACCCCACCGTCGTACGCGGTGGGGCGGGGCTGCACTTCGCGACCGCCGTGGAGCGGCTGACGGTGGCCGAGCTGCCGTACGGGCCGGTGTTCGCGCTCGACCCGGAGGGCGACGACATCCGGGGCCTGAAGCTCCCGGACGACGCCGTCCTCGCCTTCGGCTCCGAGCGCAGCGGGCTGTCACCCGACCTACGCGCGCGTGCCGACCACCTGGTGTCCCTCCCGATGCGCCCCCAGGTCTCCAGCTACAACCTGGCGACGAGCGTGGCCATGACGCTGTACCACTGGAGCGTCACGAGCGGCGCGGCCTTCTGAGCGGTGCGGAGCCACGCCCTTACGGGGCGCGGGGAACTGCGCGACCAGCCCCCACCGGCCCGCGGTGAACAGGCCGCGTCCCCAGACGAGCGCCTACGCCGGTCGGCGTACCTCCACCACCCGGAACCGGTTCGCCACGAACGCCCCGTCGCACAGGGCCGCGTTCGCCGCCGGGTTGCCGCCCGAGCCGTGGAAGTCGGAGAAGGCGGCCGTCTGGTTGACGTACACCCCGCCGGTCAGGTTCAGCGACAGCTGGGCGCACTCCTCCAGGCAGGCCTCCTCGACGGCCTGTTCGAACTCCGGGTCGGTCGTGTACGCGCCGACCGTCATCGCGCCCTTCTCGCGGACCGTCCGCCGCAGCAGCTCCACCGCGTCCGCCGCCGAGTCGACCGAGACGGCGAAGGAGACCGGGCCGAAGCACTCGCTCATGTAGGCGGCCTCCGAGTCCGGCTTGGCACCGTCGAGCTTCACGATGACGGGGGTGCGGACCACGGCGTCCGGGAAGTCGGGGTTCGTGATCTCCCGTGAGGCCAGGGCGACCTCGCCGAGCCCGGCCGCCGCCTCCAGGCGGGCCTTCACGTCGGGGTTGACGATCGCGCCCAGCAGACCGTTCGCGCGCGCGTCGTCGCCCAGGAGGCCACCGACGGCCGCCGCGAGACCGGTGACCACCTCGTCGTACGACTTGTGGCCCTCCTCCGTACGGATGCCGTCGCGGGGGATCAGGAGGTTCTGGGGGGTCGTGCACATCTGGCCGCTGTACAGGGAGAGGGCGAACGCGAGGTTCGACAGCATGCCCTTGTAGTCGTCGGTCGACTCCACGATCACCGTGTTGACGCCGGCCTTCTCCGTGTAGACCTGCGCCTGGCGGGCGTTGGCCTCCAGCCAGTCGCCGAACGCCGTCGAGCCCGTGTAGTCGATGATGCGGATCTCCGGGCGGGTCGCCAGGGCCTTCGCGATGCCCTCGCCGGGGCGCTCGGCGGCCAGTGCCACCAGGTTCGGGTCGAAGCCGGTCTCCGCCAGGACCTCGCGCGCCACCTGGACCGTCAGCGCGAGCGGCAGCACCGCGCGCGGGTGGGGCTTCACGAGGACCGCGTTGCCCGTGGCCAGGGACGCGAACAGGCCCGGGTAGCCGTTCCACGTCGGGAAGGTGTTGCAGCCGATCAGGAGGGCGACACCGCGCGGGACCGGGGTGAACTCCTTGGTGAGGGCCAGCGGGTCACGCTTGCCCTGGGGCTTGTTCCACTCCGCGGTGCCGGGGGTGCGGACCTGCTCCGCGTACGCGTACGCCACCGCCTCCAGGCCGCGGTCCTGGGCGTGCGGGCCGCCTGCCTGGAACGCCATCATGAAGGCCTGGCCACTGGTGTGCATGACCGCGTGCGCGAACTCGTGCGTCCGCCCGCTGATCCGCTTGAGGATCTCCAGGCAGACCATCGCGCGCACCTCCGCGCCCGCGTCCCGCCAGGCGCGCTGGCCGGCCTTCATGGCGGGCAGCAGCACGTCGATGTCCGCGTGCGGGTAGGTGACGCCCAGGACGATGCCGTACGGGGACTCCTCGCCGCCGACCCAGTCGTCCGTGCCGGGCTGGCCGAGGTCGAGGCGGGTGTTCAGGACGGCGTCGAAGGCGGCCTTGCCGGCGGCCAGGTCCAGGCTGCCGTCCTGCCCGTACGCCTTGGGGTGTTCGGGGTGCGGGGACCAGTACGCGCGCGTGCGGATCGCTTCCAGCGCCTGGTCGAGGGTGGGCCGGTGCTGGGCGATCAGCTGGTGCGCGGTGAGTTCGGCGGCCATCGGGGAACAACTCCTCGTCTCAAGAGCACTTCGTTGAGCTCATGGCCTCGGACATGACCTGGGCCATGACCTGGGCAGGAAAGGCACGACAGAGTTAGAGTAACCGAACGATCGGTCGGGACAAGGGGGTCCGCCGCATCTGTGGACAACCCCGTGCGGGAGGATCGCGCACATGACAGCACTCGACCTCAGCAGCCCCGTGGCCGTCGTCGGCACCGGCACCATGGGCCAGGGCATCGCCCAGGTCGCGCTGGTCGCCGGCCATCACGTACGGCTGTTCGACGCCGTTCCCGGGCGTGCCCGGGAGGCCGCCGACGCGATCGGCGCGCGGCTCGACCGGCTCGTCGAGAAGGACCGGATGACGGCGGCCGACCGGGACACCGCCCGGGGCCGGCTGCACGCCGCCGGGAGCCTCGGCGAACTCGCCGACTGCTCCCTCGTCGTCGAGGCCGTCCTCGAACGGCTCGACGTCAAGCAGGAGTTGCTGCGCGCGCTGGAGGACGTGGTCGACGACGACTGTCTGCTCGCCACCAACACCTCCTCGCTGTCCGTCACCGCCATCGGGGGCGTCCTGCGCAACCCCGGGCGGTTCGTCGGCCTGCACTTCTTCAATCCGGCGCCGCTGCTGCCCCTTGTGGAGGTCGTCTCCGGGTTCGCCACCGACGTCACGTCGGCCACGCGCGCGTACGAGATGGCCCGCGCCTGGGGCAAGACCCCGGTCGCCTGCGCCGACACCCCCGGCTTCATCGTCAACCGCCTCGCCCGGCCCTTCTACGCCGAGGCCTTCGCGGCGTACGAGGCGCAGTCCGCCGACCCCGCCACCATCGACGCGGTGCTGCGCGAGTGCGGCGGCTTCCGGATGGGCGCCTTCGAGCTGACCGACCTCATCGGGCAGGACGTCAACGAGGCCGTCACCCACTCCGTGTGGCAGGCCTTCTTCCAGGACGTGCGGTTCACGCCCTCGCTGGCCCAGCGGCGGCTCGTCGAGTCGGGCCGGCTCGGCCGCAAGACCGGGCAGGGCTGGTACGAGTACGGGGACGACGCCGAGCGCGCCGAACCGCACACCGCGGAGAAGGCCCAGGCGCCCGCCTACGTCGTCGCGGAGGGCGACCTGGGCCCCGCGTCCGACCTCCTCGCGCTGATCCGCGAGGCGGGCATTCCCGTCCGCGAGGACGAGGAGGACCACGGCACCCGGCTGGTGCTGCCCAGCGGCGGCCAGCTGGTCCTCGCCGACGGGCAGACCAGCGTCGAGTTCCGGGACGTCGTCTACTTCGACCTCGCCCTCGACTACCGGCGCGCGACCCGCATGGCCCTGTCCGCCTCCCAGGACACCCAGCCGCAGACCCTCACCGAGGCCATCGGTCTCTTCCAGGCCCTCGGCAAGGACGTCAGCGTCCTCGGGGACGCCCCCGGCATGATCGTCGCCCGTACGGTGGCCCGGATCGTCGACCTCGCGCACGACGCCGTCGCCAAGGGCGTCGCCACCGAGGAGGACGTCGACACGGCGATGCGCCTCGGCGTCAACTACCCGCTCGGGCCCTTCGAATGGAGCCGCAGGCTCGGCCGGAGCTGGGCGCACGAGATCCTCGACGAACTCCACCAGCGCGACCCGAGCGGACGGTACGCGCCGTCCCTCGCGCTCTACCGCCACGCGTACGCCACCGACAAGCGGGAGGGCACCCCATGACCACCGCCAAGCGCGACACGTACACGCCGACGACGCTGCTCCAGGTCGCCGTCCAGGTGTTCAACGAGCGCGGCTACGACGGCACCTCCATGGAGCACCTCTCCAAGGCCGCGGGCATCTCCAAGTCGTCGATATACCACCACGTCACCGGCAAGGAGGAGCTGCTGCGCCTCGCTGTCAGCCGGGCGCTGGACGGGCTCTTCGGGATCCTCGACGAGGAGCACGCGCGCGTGGGGCCCGCCGCAGGACGTCTGGAGTACGTCGTACGGCGCATGGTCGAGGTGCTCATGGCCGAACTGCCGTACGTGACGCTGCTGCTGCGGGTGCGCGGCAACACCGACACCGAGCGCTGGGCCCTGGAACGGCGCCGGGACTTCGACCACCGGGTCGCCGACCTGCTCAGGGCCGCGGCGGCCGAGGGGGACGTACGCGGCGACGTGGAGGTGCGGCTCGCGACGCGGCTCGTCTTCGGGATGATCAACTCGGTCGTCGAGTGGTACCGGCCCGACGGGCGAGGCATGGGCGAGCGGGAGGTCTCCGACGCGGTGGTGCGGCTGGTCTTCGGGGGGCTGCGCAGCCCGGAGTGAGCGTCCTGTGGAGGGGCGCCTCAGCCCTCCAGGTCCAGGTCCTCCTCCTCGAACACCAGCAGCGTGCGCGTGCTGAGCACCTCCGGCATGGCCTGTAGGCGCATCAGGACCAGCTCGCGCAGCGCCTTGTTGTCGGGGGTGTGGACCAGGAGCAGCACGTCGAAGTCGCCGCCCACCAGGGCGATGTGGTCCGCCCCGGGGAGCTGCCGCAGCTGTTCGCGGACCGTGCGCCAGGAGTTCTGCACGATCTTCAGGGTGATGTACGCCGAGGTGCCCTGCCCGGCGCGTTCGTGGTCCACGCGGGCGCCGAAACCGCGGATCACGCCGTCCTCCATGAGGCGGTTGATGCGCGCGTAGGCGTTGGCCCGGGAGACGTGCACACGTTCGGCCACGGACCGGATCGAGGCCCGGCCGTCCGCCTGGAGCATCTGAAGGATGTCCTGATCGATGGCGTCCAGCGGGCGCGCGGGCGGCAGGGTGTTGCCGCCCTCCGGGCGTTCGGCCATTTGTTCAGGTGCCATGTCCCCCCGCCTCCCTACCATGGACGTACTGCGTCCATCTCAGGCTGTGGAGAACCGTTTGTCCACAGCCTGGCGGTGCCTGTAGCCAAAATGTGCCGACGACCGAACAATCGGTAGGTGAGGCGCCTCACATCCGTGGTGTGCCCGAAGCCGTCTCCCACGAGGAGGTGCCGTCATGACGGTCATGGAGCAGCGGGGCGCATACCGGCCCACGCCGCCGCCCGCCTGGCAGCCCCGTACCGACCCCGCGCCGCTGCTGCCCGACGCGGCGCCGTACCGCGTCCTCGGCACCGAGGCGGCGGCGCAGGCGGACCCGGGACTGCTGCGCAGGCTGTACGCGCAGCTGGTGCGCGGGCGGCGGTACAACGCGCAGGCCACCGCCCTCACCAAGCAGGGCAGGCTCGCCGTGTACCCCTCCACCGTCGGCCAGGAGGCCTGCGAGGTGGCCGCCGCGCTCGCCCTGGAGGACCGCGACTGGCTCTTCCCCAGCTACCGGGACACGCTCGCCGTGGTCGCCCGTGGCGTGGACCCCGTACAGGCGCTGACGCTGCTGCGCGGCGACTGGCACACCGGGTACGACCCGCGTGAGCACCGGGTGGCGCCCCTGTCCACCCCGCTGGCGACGCAGCTGCCGCACGCCGTCGGGCTCGCGCACGCCGCCCGGCTCAAGGGCGACGACGTGGTCGCGCTGGCCATGGTCGGCGACGGCGGCACCAGCGAGGGCGACTTCCACGAGGCGCTGAACTTCGCCGCCGTGTGGCAGGCGCCGGTCGTCTTCCTGGTCCAGAACAACGGCTTCGCGATCTCCGTGCCGCTCGCCAAGCAGACCGCAGCCCCGTCGCTGGCCCACAAGGCCGTCGGCTACGGGATGCCGGGCCGCCTGGTCGACGGCAACGACGCGGTCGCCATGTACGAGGTGCTGAGCGACGCCGTACGGCACGCGCGCGCGGGTGGTGGTCCCACGCTCGTCGAGGCGGTGACGTACCGCCTGGAGGCGCACACCAACGCCGACGACGACAAGCGCTACCGGACGGACTCCGAGGTCGCCGCCTGGCGCGAGCACGACCCGATCGACCTCCTCGAACAGGAACTCACCGCGCGCGGGCTGCTCGACGAGGACGGCATCCGGGCCGCGCGCGACGACGCCGAGGCACTCGCCGCCGACCTGCGCGCCCGGATGAACCAGGACCCGGCACTCGACCCCATGGACCTGTTCGCCCAGGTCTACGCCGAACCCACCCCTCAACTGCGCGAGCAGCGGGCCCAGTTGCGGGCCGAGCTGGACGCCGGGGCGGAAGGGGCGCACTGATGACCGCCGTCGCCCTCAAACCGGCCACCATGGCGCAGGCCCTCACGCGTGCGATGCGCGACGCCATGGCCGCCGACCCGGCCGTGCACGTCATGGGTGAGGACGTCGGGACTCTCGGCGGGGTCTTCCGGGTCACCGACGGGCTCGCGAAGGAGTTCGGCGAGGACCGCTGCACGGACACCCCGCTGGCCGAGGCGGGCATCCTCGGGGCGGCCGTCGGCATGGCCATGTACGGTCTGCGCCCGGTCGTCGAGATGCAGTTCGACGCGTTCGCCTACCCGGCGTTCGAGCAGCTGATCTCGCACGTCTCCCGGATGCGCAACCGCACGCGCGGCGCCATGCCCCTGCCGATCACCGTCCGGGTTCCCTACGGCGGCGGCATCGGCGGCGTCGAGCACCACAGCGACTCCTCCGAGGCGTACTACATGGCGACCCCGGGCCTCCATGTCGTCACGCCCGCCACGGTCGCCGACGCGTACGGCCTGCTGCGGGCCGCCATCGCCTCCGACGACCCGGTGGTGTTCCTGGAGCCCAAGCGCCTGTACTGGTCGAAGGATTCCTGGAACCCGGACGAGCCGTCGGCCGTTGGACCGATAGGACGCGCGGTGGTGCGGCGCCCGGGTCGCAGCGCCACGCTCATCACGTACGGGCCGTCGCTGCCCGTGTGCCTCGAAGCGGCACAGGCGGCGGAGGCGGAGGGCTGGGACCTGGAGGTCGTCGACCTGCGTTCCCTGGTCCCGTTCGACGACGAGACGGTCTGCGCCTCGGTACGGCGGACCGGGCGGGCCCTCGTCGTCCACGAGTCGGGCGGTTTCGGCGGCCCGGGCGGGGAGATCGCGGCCCGCGTCACGGAGCGCTGCTTCCATCACCTGGAGGCGCCGGTGCTGCGCGTCGCCGGGTTCGACATCCCGTACCCGCCGCCGATGCTGGAGCGGCACCACCTGCCCGGCGTCGACCGTGTCCTGGACGCCGTGGGGCGGTTGCAATGGGAGGCGGAACGCTGATGGCACAGGTACTGGAGTTCAGGCTCCCCGATCTCGGCGAGGGACTCACCGAGGCGCTGATCGTGCGCTGGCTGGTCGAGGTCGGCGAGGTCGTCGCCGTGGACCAGCCGGTCGTCGAGGTCGAGACGGCCAAGGCGATGGTCGACGTGCCGTGTCCCTACGGCGGTGTCGTCACCGCCCGCTTCGGCGAGGAGGGCACCGAACTCCCCGTCGGGGCGCCCCTGGTGACGGTCGCGGTCGGGACCCCGGCCCACCCCGAACCGGCGGGCGACGCGGACCGGGGCTCCGGGAACGTGCTCGTCGGTTACGGCACGTCCGAGGCGCCCGCGCGGCGGCGCAGGGTACGGCGGGAACAGGCGGTGCCCGCCGCTCCGGTGGCCGTCACGGACGTACAGGCTCCTGCCCCCGCCCGGGGCGACGGTCCCGTGCCGGTCATCTCGCCGCTCGTACGCAGGCTCGCCCGCGAGAACGGCCTGGATCTGCGGGAGTTGGCGGGCTCCGGGCCCGACGGACTGATCCTGCGCGCCGACGTGGAGCGCGCCCTGCGCGACGGCGCGGCGCGAACCGAGTCCCCGGCCCCGACCGCTACTCCCGTACCTGCCGCCGCCTCCGCCGAGGGCACGCGTGTCCCCCTCAAGGGCATCCGCGGTGCCGTCGCCGACAAGCTCTCCCGCAGTCGGCGCGAGATCCCGGACGCGACCTGCTGGGTCGACGCCGACGCGACGGAACTCATGCACGCGCGCGTGCACATGAACGGCGCCGGGGGGCCGAAGATCTCCCTCCTCGCCCTGCTCGCCCGGATCTGCACCGCCGCCCTCGCCCGCTACCCGGAGCTGAACTCCACGGTCGACCTGGAGGCCAGGGAGATCGTCCGGCTCGACCGCGTCCACCTCGGCTTCGCCGCCCAGACCGAACGCGGGCTCGTCGTCCCCGTCGTCCGGGACGCGCACACCAGGAACGCCGAGTCGCTGAGCGCGGAGATCGCGCGGCTGACCGAGACCGCCCGCACCGGCACCCTCACCCCCGCCGAACTCACCGGCGGGACCTTCACGTTGAACAACTACGGCGTCTTCGGCGTCGACGGCTCCACACCGATCCTCAACCACCCCGAGGCGGCCATGCTCGGCGTCGGCCGGATCGTCCCCAAGCCGTGGGTGCACGAGGGCGAGCTGGCGGTGCGCCAGGTCGTCCAGCTGGGGCTCACCTTCGACCACCGGGTGTGCGACGGCGGCACGGCGGGCGGTTTCCTGCGCTATGTGGCGGACTGTGTCGAACAGCCGGCGGTGCTGCTGCGCACACTGTGATCAGGGGGGCGCGCGCCCGTTCCCTGTGATCAGCGGGGGCCCGCATACTCGGAGGGTGACCGCGCATGAGCCCCAGCCCTCAGGGATCCCCGGCGCCGACGGCTACGACGCCGTCGTGCTCGCGGGCGGGGCCGCCCGACGCCTCGGCGGCGCCGACAAGCCCGGCGTCAGGGTGGGCGGGCGCGCGCTCCTCGACCGGGTGCTCGCCGCCTGCGCCGACGCCGGCACCACCGTGGTCGTGGCCGGCCCCCGGCCCACCGCACGGCCCGTGACCTGGGCCCACGAGGACCCGCCGGGCGGCGGACCCGTCGCCGCGCTCGACGCGGGCCTGCGACAGACCGGGGCCGCGCAGGTCGTCGTCCTCTCCGCCGATCTCCCGTTCCTCGAACCGGCGACGGTACGGCGGCTCCTCGACGCCCTGGAGACGAGCGGCGCCGAGGGCGCGCTGCTCACCGACCCCGACGGCCGGGACCAGCCGCTCGTGGCCGCGTACCGGACGTCCGCGCTGCGCCGGGAGCTGGACGCGCTCGCCCTCGAACACGGTGGCCTCACCGGCCTGCCGCTGCGCCGGCTGACCGGCGCGCTCGCACTCACCCGGGTCTCCGACCCCGTCGCGTCCTTCGACTGCGACACCTGGGACGACATCGCCGCCGCCAGAGCACGCATCAGGGAGCATGGGCACGTGTTGGACGAATGGATTTCCGCAGCCAAGGACGAACTGGGCATCGACCTGGACGTCGACACCGGCCTCCTCCTCGACCTCGCCCGCGATGCCGCGCACGGAGTGGCCAGGCCGGCCGCCCCACTGACGACGTTCCTCGTCGGATACGCGGCGGGCCGGGCCGGGGGAGGCCCGGAGGAGGTCGCCGAGGCCACCCGCAAGGCCGTCGCCCTCGCCCTGCGCTGGGCCGAGGAGGCCAAGGCGGACGCGAAGACCGCCGACGCCGAACCCGGTGCGGGCCAGGCCCCCGACAGCCGCCCGGACGCCGGATGACCGCCCGCAGCGACCTGGACGACCTCGGCGCCGAGGAGGCGCTCGCCCTCGTGAACGAAGCCAATGGCCGTGGCGGCGGTGGGCATGGTGACAGGCCGACCCCCGAGGGCGCCGCAGTACCCGCCCCCACAGGAGAGGGCGTCTACGACGTGGAGGCCGACCAACCCGGCCCCGGCACCAAAGGGGATCTCACTCCCGCCCCCGCCCGCCCCCGGGCCACCCCCTGGCCCCAGGCCCGCGCCATCGCCGAGCGCGCCGCCCGCCAGGTCCCCCGTACCGCCACGGCCCCCGTCTCCGTCCCCCTCGACGCCGCCCTTGGCCTGGTCCTCGCCGCTCCCCTGGCGGCCCTCACCGATCTCCCCTCCTTCGACACCTCCGCGATGGACGGCTGGGCGGTGGCCGGACCCGGCCCCTGGGACGTGCGCGAGGCCGGTGTCCTCGCCGGGCACGCCCAGCCCGAGCCGCTCACCGACGGCAGCGCGGTACGGATCGCGACGGGCGCCCGCATCCCGTACGACACGACCGCCGTCCTGCGCAGCGAGCACGGCCGCACCGACGACAAGGGCCGGCTGCACGCCACCCGGGACATGAGCCACGGCCAGGACATCCGGCCGCGCGGCCAGGAGTGCCGCTCCGGCGACCAGCTGCTGCCCATCGGTACCTTCGTGACCCCGGCCGTGCTCGGCCTCGCCGCTGCCGCCGGGTACGACACCCTCGCCGCGATCCCCCGCCCCCGGGCCGAAGTCCTCGTCCTGGGCGACGAGTTGCTCACCGAGGGACTCCCGCACGACGGTCTGATCCGGGACGCGCTCGGCCCGATGCTGCCGCCCTGGCTGCGCTCGCTCGGCGCCGACGTCATCGCCGTACGCAGGCTCGGCGACGACGCCGAGGCGCTCTACGCGGCCCTGAAGAACTCTCCCGCCGAGATCGTCGTCACGACTGGTGGCACCGCCGCCGGACCTGTCGACCACGTCCACCCCACCCTGCACCGCCTCGGCGCCGAACTGCTCGTGAACGGTGTGCAGGTGCGCCCCGGGCACCCCATGCTGCTGGCCCGGATCAAGGAGAACCAGCACCTCGTCGGGCTGCCCGGCAACCCGCTGGCCGCCGTCTCCGGGCTGCTCACCCTCGCCGAGCCCCTGCTGCGGACCCTCGCGGGACGGGCGGCGCCGGAGCCGTACACGCTGCCGCTCAAGGACGAGGTGCACGGGCACCCGCACGACACCCGGCTCATCCCCGTCGTCGTACGCGGCGACCGGGCCGTGCCGCTGCACTACAACGGGCCGGCGATGCTGCGCGGTATCGCGGCGGCCGAGGCCCTCGCGGTCGTGCCGCCCGGCGGCGCCCGCCCCGGTCAGGAACTCGAACTGCTCGATCTGCCCTGGGCGGCAGCCACCGAAGCCGGGGTGTGTTTCACGTGAAACATTCGATACAGCCGGGCCGCACAGGAGGATGTTTCACGTGAAACTGCCGGGCCATGACGCCATCGCCCGCCAGGCGGACGAGCATCTGGTGACCCATCGGGTGAAACTTCCCCGGACCGTGGTGGAGCGGCCGATCCGCCAGGTCGGAAAACGCGTCGCCATGGCGCTGCTGGTGCTGGTCGGGACCGCCCTCATCGTCTACGCCGACCACGACGGCTACACCGACAACTCCGACCGTTCCGTCGACCTCCTCGACGCCTTCTACTACGCCACCGTCACCCTCTCCACCACCGGGTACGGCGACATCACGCCCGTCAGTGACGCCGCCCGGTTCACCAACATCTTCGTCATCACACCGCTGCGCGTGCTCTTCCTGATCATCCTGGTCGGCACGACTCTCGAAGTCCTCACGGAGCGCACGCGCGAGGAGTGGCGGCAGAACCGCTGGAGGGCGGCCTTGCGAGAGCACACCGTAGTCATCGGGTTCGGGACCAAGGGACGGTCGGCCGTGCAGACCGTCTGTGTCACCGGGCTGAAGAAGGAACAGGTCGTGGTCGTCGACCCCAGCGCGAAGGCCGTGGAGGCGGCCACCGCCGAGGGGTACGCCGGAGTGATCGGCGACGCCACGCGCAGTGACGTACTGCTGCGGGCCGAGCTACAGAAGGCGCGGCAGATCATCATCGCCACCCAGCGCGACGACACGGCCGTCCTCGTCACGCTCACCGCCCGGCAGCTCAACCGCACGGCGAAGATCGTGGCCGCCGTGCGCGAGGAGGAGAACGCGCCGCTGCTCAAGCAGTCCGGCGCCGACGCCGTCATCACCAGCGCGAGCGCGGCCGGGCGCCTGCTCGGGCTGTCCGTGCTCAGCCCCGCCGCCGGCATGGTCATGGAGGACCTCATCCAGCAGGGCAGCGGGCTGGACATCGTCGAACGGCCGGTCATAAAGGCCGAGGTGGGCAAGGGGCCGCGCGAGACGGACGACCTGGTCGTGAGCGTCGTACGCGGGCATCGCGTGCTGGGTTACGACGATCCGTCCATCGGGGAGCTCCAGGTGGCCGACCGGCTCATCACCATCGTGCGGGCGACGCCGGGCGCCCATGTGGCACCCGACGCCCGCAAACTCACGTAGGGCTGGGACTACTTGCGGTTGTAGAGGCGCATCGTGATCGGGCCGAAGACCAGCATCAGCAGGCCTGCCCACCCCAGCGACCAGGCGATCTCGGCGGCCGGCCACTCGCCGGCCATCAGCTCCCGTACCGCCGACGACACATGGGTGATCGGGCTGTTGTTGACGAAGGCCTGGAGCCAGCCGGGCATGGTGCTCGGGTCGACGAAGACGTTCGACAGGAAGGTCAGCGGGAAGATCACCATCATGCTGACGCCCATCACCGACTTCTCCGTGCGCAGCAGCAGCCCGAACATGGTCCAGATCCAGGAGAAGGCGAAGGAGAAGACCAGGAGGAGGGCGATGCCGGCGGCCACGCCCACCACTCCGCCGTCGGGGCGGTAGCCCAGGATGATGCCGACCGTCAGCATCACCACGGACGCCATGGTGTAGCGCAGGGCGTCGCCGAGGAGATAGCCGACCATCACGGCCGGCCGCCAGATCGGCAGCGTACGGAAGCGGTCGAAGACGCCCTTCTCGATGTCCGTGTTGACCGAGACACCTGTGTACATCGTGATCATCACGACCGACATCACCAGGATGCCCGGCAGCAGGAACTGGATGTACTCGCGCGGGGAGCCCGCCAGGGCGCCCCCGAACAGGTACGTGTACATCAGCACCATCATGATCGGGAACGCGGTGACGTCGAAGAGCTGCTCCGGGACGTGCTTGATCTTGAGGATCGCGCGCCAGCCGAAGGTGAGGGACGCGGAGAGCGCGCTGGGGCGCGGCGGCCGGTCCTTGGTGACGAGCAGCGCGGCGAGGGATTCGGCGCTGACGGGGGCGAGTTCCCGGCCCTCGGTGGTGGTGGTCGCGGTGCTCATGCCGCCACCTCGTCTTCCGTGTCGTGTCCGGTGAGGGCGAGGAACACCTCGTCCAGGCTGGGCTGGCCCAGGGAGAAGTTGTCGACGTGGATGCCGCAGCGGGCCAGTTCGGCGAGCGCGCGGGCCGCCTGCTCGGCCGCGGTGTCGCTGACCGACGTCCCGATGCGGGCCGTCAGCGCGACCGGGTCGGGCTCGCGCTGCACGGTCGCGTCGAGGGCGAGCCGCAGCACCTCCTCCGCCTCGGGCCGCTGGGCCGGATCGCGCAGCCGCAGGTGCACGGAGCCGGCGCCGACGGACGCCTTCAGCTCGCCCTTCGTGCCCTCCGCGATGACCTTGCCCTTGTCGATGACGGCGATCCGGGACGCCAGCTGGTCGGCCTCGTCCAGATACTGCGTGGTCAGCAGCACGGTCGTGCCCTGGGCGACCACCGCGCGCACGATGTCCCACACCTGGTTGCGGCTGCGCGGGTCCAGACCGGTCGTCGGCTCGTCGAGGAAGAGCAGGTCGGGGGTGTTGAGGATGGACGCGGCGATGTCGATGCGCCGCCGCATACCGCCGGAGTAGTGCTTGACCTGCTTCGCCGCCGCCTCCGTGAGCCCGAAGGCCTCCAGGAGCTGGGCGGCACGCTCGCGCGCGGTCCGCTTGTGGTGGCCGAGGAGCCGGCC
The DNA here is from genome assembly GCF_045041225.1 of Streptomyces sp. NBC_00075. Classification (NCBI taxonomy): domain Bacteria; kingdom Bacillati; phylum Actinomycetota; class Actinomycetes; order Kitasatosporales; family Streptomycetaceae; genus Streptomyces; species Streptomyces sp. NBC_00075. The sequence continues at coordinate 5,490,907 of NZ_CP108243.1, read as the reverse complement.
GAGCAGCACCAGGTTCTCGGTGCCGGTGAGGTCCTCGTCCACGGACGCGTACTGGCCGGTGAGGCTCACCCTGCCGCGTACCGCGTCGGCCTCGCGCACCACGTCGTGGCCGAAGACGTGCGCCTCGCCGCCGTCCGGCCGGAGCAGCGTGGCCAGCATCTTCACGGTGGTCGTCTTGCCGGCGCCGTTCGGCCCGAGGACTCCGTAGACCGTGCCGGTGGGCACGGTGAGGTCGACGCCGTCGACGGCCCGGGTCTCGCCGAACGTCTTCACCAGACTCGCGGTCTCGATCGCGAGGTCGGGCGCCTCGGCCGCCCTGCCCGCTCTGGCTGCCTGTGGGCTCATGTCTCGTGGTCCTTCCGGAGTCCTTGCGTACGGGGTGACGCAAAAGGAGACCGTCGGTCGGCCGGAAACTCATCGGTCGCGCGACCGTACGTCTCTCCACGGTCTCTCCGCCAGACGCGGACCGCACATCGATTTCGGCGGAGCGGGGAGTAGCGTCCCCTCATGCATGCGATCACGATTCCCGAACCCGGAGGGCCCGAGGCGCTGGTGTGGGCCGAGGTCCCCGATCCCGTGCCCGGCGAGGGCGAGGTGCTGGTCGAGGTGGTGGCCGGCGCCGTCAACCGTGCCGACATCCTGCAACGCCAGGGCTTCTACAACCCGCCGCCGGGCGCCTCCCCGTACCCCGGCCTGGAGTGCTCGGGCCGGATCGCCGAGGTCGGTCCTGGAGTGTCCGGGTGGTCGGTGGGCGACGAGGTGTGCGCGCTGCTCGCGGGTGGCGGTTACGCGACGAAGGTGGCCGTGCCGGCGGGGCAGCTGCTGCCCGTGCCCGAGGGCGTCGACCTGAAGCGGGCGGCGGCGCTGCCCGAGGTGGTCTGCACGGTCTGGTCGAACGTCTTCATGATCTCCCACCTCCGCCCGGGCGAGACCCTCCTTGTGCACGGCGGCTCCAGCGGCATCGGCACCATGGCCATCCAGCTCGCCAAGGCGGTCGGTGCGAAGGTCGCCGTGACGGCCGGGACGAAGGAGAAGCTCGACCAGTGCGCCGAGCTGGGCGCCGACATCCTCGTCAACTACCGCGAGCAGGACTTCGTCGAGGAGCTGACGCGGGCCACCGGCGGCACCGGCGCCGACGTGATCCTCGACAACATGGGCGCCAAGTACCTGGACCGCAACGTCCGCGCCCTCGCCGTCAACGGACGGCTCGCGATCATCGGTATGCAGGGCGGCATCAAGGCCGAACTGAACATCGGCGCCCTGCTCACCAAGCGGGCCGCGATCAGCGCGACCTCGCTGCGCGCCCGCCCGCTCGCCGAGAAGACGGCGATCGTGGCCGCCGTACGCGAACACGTCTGGCCGCTGATCGCCGCCGGTCAGGTCCGGCCGGTCGTCGACAGCGAGTTCCCGATGAGCGACGCGGCGGCGGCCCACCGGCTGGTGGAGGAGAGCGGCCACGTGGGAAAGGTGCTGCTCGTGGCCCCGTAGCACCGGGTTCAGGACCGCTGTACGCGCAGCCGCAGTGCGAGCAGGGCGAGGCCCAGGCCGAGGCCGATGAGGACGAGCCCGCTGCCCAGCGGCAGTATCCGCAGCACCGGGTGCGTGACCGGGGCGGGCAGCGCGGCCGTGTCCCGTGCCTCGCCCGGGTCGGGGACGGAGGTGGGCACGGGGACAGGCACGGTCTCCTCGTACGCAGCCTCCTCGGGCGGCGCGGACTCCTGCCGCCCGGGGCGCTCCCGTCCCTCGCCCGCCCGGCTGCCGGCCCGGGAGGCGTCGGGGGCGGGCCGGGCGACGTGCGCGGCGTTGTCGTACGAGAGTGTCGCGCCGTGCGGGGCGGCGGCGAGGGTGGGTGCCGCCAGGGCCAGCAGGGTGCCGCAGACGCGCAGTGTGTGGAGCCATGGAGTCATGTCGGGCCCCTCCCGCCGCGGAGTCGCCAGTCACCAGGGTTCGACGGGACCAGCCTCACACGCACCCGCCCGTCCGGCATCCCGGACGGGACACCGCAGGGCCGGACCCACCGGCCGGAACCGCGACCTGGTGCGACAGAATGGCGGTATGGAGATGCCGAGGAACGAAAGGTCGCCGGAGAACCCCCAGATCCTGGTCGTTGGCCAGGACGGGATGGCTCTTGGGGGCGGTGGTGACGAGGACTCCCGAGAGATCCCGGTGACGGACATGGTGGAGCAACCTGCCAAGGTCATGAGGATCGGCAGCATGATCAAGCAGCTGCTGGAGGAGGTGCGCGCGGCCCCTCTCGACGAGGCGAGCCGGGTGCGGCTGAAGGAGATCCACGCCAGCTCGGTCAAGGAGCTGGAGGACGGTCTGGCGCCGGAGCTGGTCGACGAACTGGAGCGCCTGTCCCTGCCGTTCACGGACGAGGGCGTTCCCAGCGACGCCGAGCTGCGGATCGCGCAGGCACAGCTGGTGGGCTGGCTGGAGGGCCTCTTCCACGGGATCCAGACCACCCTGTTCGCCCAGCAGATGGCCGCGCGGGCCCAGCTGGAGCAGATGCGCCGCGCGCTGCCGCCGGGAGTCGGCGGCCACGAGGGCGACGACGATCCGCGCACCGGGGGACGCACGGGCGGGCCGTACCTGTAACCCTTGTGGGGAGGGGCCCGGCAGCCGACCGACCGGCCGCCGGGCCCCTCCCCATGAACCGTCGAACTTCTGGACCGTCCGCTCAGGACGGGTTGCCCGACGACACGCTCAGCTCGATCACCGGCATGTCCTCCGGGTCGGCGTCCGTGCCCGCGGAGGGGAACTGGTCGGTGACCGTGTCCTTGCCGAAGGTGTTCTCGTCGATCCGCGTGACCTTCATCCGCCACCCGGCCGCCTGGAAACAGGACTTGACCGAGGTCAGGTTCTTGTAGCGGAAGTCGGGCAGCCGGATCTTGTCCGGGTCGGTGTACGACTCCGGCGCCTCCGAGCACTCCTCCGCGTCGATCTTCTTGCTCAGGTCCGGCCCCTTGTACCCCGTGGCCGCCCCCGTCCCCGACGTCTGTGAGGCCGAGGCGCTAGCACCGCTGCCGCCGCCGTTGTCGGTGTCGTCCCCGCCCAGGTTCAGGGCCAGGAGCAGCCCGCCGACGGCGACGAGCGAGACGACGATCGAGCCCACGACCACCGGGGTGTTGCTCTTCCGTCCCCCTCCGGGGGCGGGCGTCGGCGCGTACTGCGGTGCGTACGCGGCGGGCGCCTGGTACGCGGCCTGCTGCGGATAGCCGTACGCCGGAGCCGCGCTGTACGGACTCGGGGTCGGGGCCGGCTGGTACGGGGTCTGTACGGGGCCCGGCGGGGGCGGAGTTGCCTGGTCCACCGGCGGGAACACCGCCGAGGCGACGCCCGCGCCGCTCTGGGACGGGGTGCCCGGGACGATGTTCGGGGCGGCCGGGTGGAGGGAGGCGGCCACGCGCAGACACTCGTCGCGCATGGCGACGGCGCTCGGAAAACGCTCGTTCGGGTTCTTCTTCAGCGCGCGGGCGACGAGCGCGTCCACCGCAGGGGGCAGCGCGCGGTTGACCGAGGAGGGGACGACCGGCTCCTCCTGGACATGCGCGTACGCGATCGCAAGCGCCGAGTCGGCGTTGAACGGCAGCCGCCCGGTGACCAGTTGGAACAGCATGATGCCGACCGAGTAGAGGTCGGAGCGGGCGTCCACGCCTCGGCCCAGCGCCTGTTCAGGGGAGAGGTACTGCGGGGTGCCGACGACCATGCCGGTCTGCGTCATCGACGTGACGCCCGACTGCATGGCGCGGGCGATGCCGAAGTCCATGACCTTCACGACGCCGCGCTTGGTCATCATGACGTTGCCCGGCTTGATGTCCCGGTGGACCAGCCCCATCTCGTGGCTGATCTCCAGCGCCGCCAGCACGTCCGCGGTGACCTTCAGCGCCTTGTCCGCGGGCATCGCCCCGAACTGCCGTACGTCCGCGTCCAGAACGGAACCGAGCGGCTGCCCCTCGACGTACTCCATGACGATGTACGGGGTCATCGTCCCCGCAACATCGTCCTCACCGGTGTCGAAGACCGAGACGATGTTGGTGTGCGTGAGCTTGGCCACGGCCTGGGCCTCGCGGCGGAAACGCTCGCGGAACGCCTGTTCCCGGCCCAGTTCGGTGTGCAGTGTCTTGATCGCGACCTGCCGGTCCAGGACCGAGTCGTACGCGAGGTGCACCGAGGCCATGCCGCCCTCGCCGAGCAGATCGCGCAGCTGGTAGCGCCCGCCGGCGAGCGCCTGCCCCGTGTACCGGCCGTGTGCGCCGTCGTGGCTCATGTCTCAGCGTCCCCCGAGCTTTCTCACAGCCGCACGTGATCGATTGGCTCATACCGGGCCAAGTCTGCCGGAGGGCACTGACACGTCAAGCGCGGTGCCCGTTCCGTGACCGTACGAGGAGGAAGCGTCGCGGAAGCGTTACAGGTGCTGGACGGACGGGGCACGGAATTTGCACGACGATACCCGCAACGGGTTTGATGACCGGTCCGCCCGGCACCCGTACCCAGGCTCCTTCCGGAGCCGCTCAGGGACCGGCTCCCGGACCGGAGGCTTGCGTGGAGGCTGTAGCGTGGCCGACGGAGACCGTGACAACACCGCGCGCACCGCGGGCAGAAACGACGGCGAGGACTGATGGCACAGCAGCGCGCTCAGGGCCCGTCCGACCCCGAGGCGGCAGGCGGCGGTATGTCAGACGCGCCTGAGTTGTGGGGCAACGGCGGACTGGTGGGGGACGGCCGGTACCGGCTCACCCACAGACTCGGCCGGGGCGGCATGGCGGAGGTGTTCGCCGCCGAGGACGTACGCCTCGGGCGCACCGTCGCGGTCAAACTGCTGCGCGCCGATCTCGCCGAGGACCCGATCTCCAAGGCCCGCTTCACCCGCGAGGCCCAGTCGGTGGCCGGGCTCAACCACCACGCGATCGTCGCCGTGTACGACTCCGGCGAGGACACGGTGTCCAACGGCGGCTTCACCGCGGGCGGCGCCCAGTCCGTCCCGTACATCGTGATGGAGATCGTCGAGGGGCGCACCATCCGTGACCTCCTCATCAACGCCGAGGCGCCCGGGCCCGAGCAGGCCCTGATCATCGTCTCCGGAGTGCTGGAAGCGCTTGCCTATTCGCACCAGCACGGCATCGTGCACCGTGACATCAAGCCCGCCAACGTGATCATCACGCACAACGGCGCCGTGAAGGTCATGGACTTCGGCATCGCCCGCGCCCTGCACGGGGCGTCCACGACGATGACACAGACCGGCATGGTCATGGGCACACCCCAGTACCTCTCCCCCGAGCAGGCCCTCGGCAAGGCCGTCGACCACCGCTCGGACCTGTACGCGACCGGTTGTCTGTTGTATGAACTCCTGGCGCTGCGGCCCCCGTTCACGGGCGAGACCCCTCTCTCCGTGGTCTACCAGCACGTCCAGGACATTCCGGTGCCCCCGTCCGAGGTCTCGGACGCGGCGCCGCCGGAACTCGACGGGCTCGTCATGCGTTCCTTGGCCAAGGAACCCGACGACCGCTTCCAGACCGCCGAGGAGATGCGCGGGCTGATCCAGTACGGCTTGCAGATGCTGTACGACCAGGGCGGCCACACCGGCACCTGGAACACCGGGCCCGTCGACATGCACGACGGCCGGCACACCCCCTCGGGCGGCTTCGCCGGCACGACGGTGATGAACCAGCACCCGGGCGACCACTCCGGGACCACCCAGATCCCCCAGCCGATCCTCCCCGCCGGGTACGGCGGCGGGGACGACGGCGGTTTCGAGGGGCACGGCAACCGGGGCGGCGGCCGGGGCAAGCTGTGGATACTGGCGTTCTTCGCGGTGATCGCCATCGCGGCGGGCGTCGCTCTCGCCCTACAGGGCGGCACCGGCGACGGCGGCAGTACCGGCACCTCCGAGTCTCCGACCACCTCGCAGACCGCGACGAACGACGACTCCACGGCGAGTCCGAGCGACGAGGTCTCCGAGGAGACGTCGAGCGTCGAGACGGACGACGGCAGCGGCTCGGACGGAGAGTCCCAGTGGACGCCGTCGGCCACCCCGTCGTACACGCCGTCCGTGACCCCCTCCTCCCAGCCGTCGAGCACACCGTCGGACGTGGAGACGAGTGCGCAGCCGACGAACACGGCGACGCAGGCGACGAACACGGCGACTCCCTCGGAGGAGGAGACCGGCGACACCGGTGAGGAAGACGGCGGTACCGAGGGCGGCACCACCCCGTAATCAGCCCCCACGCGCGCGTGCGGCCCGAAGAGGGCTCCACGCGCGCGTGCCTTTTCGTACTCCGCGGGCGTCAGTCCGTGAACGCCCCGCACACCGCGTCGTACTCGCGCGTCCACCACACCGCGAGCGCCGAGGCGGCCGGGAACTGGGAGTCGGCGCGGGTGTCCCCCCGCTCGTAGTGCCAGCGCAGCATCCAGAAGTCGTTGAGCCGCTCCCACCACACCCGGTGCACGGCGGCGGCCAGCTCGGAGGGCGTCGCCCCGGCCGTACGCCGGTACGCGCGCGCGTACGCCCGTGTCTTGGCCAGGTCGAGCGTGCCGGCGGGCCGTACGAAGAAGATCGCGGCGGCACGTACGGCCTCCTCCGCGCGCGGCTGCACACCGAGCCGGTCCCAGTCGACGATCGCGGCGGGCGCGTCCCCCTTGTAGAGCAGGTTGAACGGGTGAAAGTCCCCGTGCACCCACCCCACCGAGCCCCCCGGCGGCGGCCGCCGGTCAGCGTGCTGCTCCAGCAGCGCCCGCCGCTCCAGCAGCCGGTAGCGGGCCAACTCGTCGAAGGCGTCGGTGGGGCGGTGGCGCCGGACCTGGGCGAGGAGGTCGTCGATGAGCGCGAAGGTGTCGGCGGGGTCGGCGGAGGGGGCGTGCGGGGGGTCGGTGGGGGCGTGGGAATCGGCTGGGTGGTGGGCGTCGGCTGCGCGCGTGTGCTGGACGAAGCCAACGGCGGGAGCCGGGCCCGGGGCTGCCGGGGAGGGGCACGGGGAGGGGGACTTCGCGGAGGCTCCAGCTCCGGTGGCGGGGGTCGCGGTGGTGGTGGCCCGGTTCCGGCCGGTCGCCGGGCATCGGGCATCGGGGCCGTCCCCGTGCAGGTCGCCGGGTTCGCCCCGGTCCAGGTCGGCGAGGAGGTCCTGGTTTCGGCCGGCGTGGCCCTCCCAATGCCGGCCTGCGGGGTCGGCCCAGTGCCGACCGACGGGCCCGGCCCAGTGTCGGCCGCTGGTTGGGTGCCGACTCCGTCCGATGGGTCCGTCCCAGGCCTCGCTGGTCGGGCTGTCCTGGTGCTGGTCTGCGGGGTCGGCTTGGTTTCGGCCTGCGGTTGCGTCCCAGTTCCGGGGGATGGGGCTGCCCCAGTTCCCGCTGTCGGGGGCGGCTTGGTCTCGGCTTGCGGATCCGTGCCGGTGCCGGTCGGCGACGAGGCCTTGAGGTCGGCGGGCCGGGCCGTCCCAGTCCTGGTGGGTGGGGGCGCCGTGGTTCCGGCCGGCGCGGCCGTCCCGGTGCGGGGCGGCGGGTCCGCTTCGGTCCCGGTCGGCGAGGAGGCCCTGGTTCCGGTCGGTGGATCCGTTCCGGTCGCCCGGGCCGCCCTGGTTCTGGTCGGCGGAGCCGCCCTGCCGGGGTGCGATTCCCTGGTGGGTGGGGTCGGTGTGGCCGGCCGTTCCCGCTCGTCGGCCTGCCTCCGTCCGTGGGGAGAGGCTGACCTGTACCGCGGCCGGCTCGCGGTCGGCGGACGCCCTCGGCGCCGGGACGCCCCGGTTCCGTCCGGTGCCCTCGGGACCGACCCGCGTCGGCATCACGCGTTCCAGGCTTGCGTGGACCACGCCCAGGAGCGCGCCCAGGCGGCCGCACTGGACCGTGGTCAGCTGGCCGCCGTGGCGGTGGCGGCCGTCGATCCAGGGGTGCAGGGCGTAGGCGTGGCCGCCGACGACGGCGACCGTGCGGCCGTCGCGGCCCGGCAGCGGCGGGGCCACCGGTACGCCGAGATCCGCGAGGCGCTGGGTCGCCCGGTGCTGGCGGGCGATCGCGGCGGGGTCGGCGGTCTCGGGGTCGAAGTGGTGCTTCAGGAAGTAGTCGCCGCGCGTGGTGGCGAGCCGGTAGCCGCGGTTCAGCAGCCCCTGGTCGACGGGGTCGCAGGTCAGCGCGGACCCGGCGGAGTACTGGCGGAGGAGGGCGCCCAGAGGGGGAGCGTGGGGCACAAGGGGTGGTACAGATGAGCGCGGCACGCGCCAGATGCTAGGGCACGAGCCGGGCGCGTGAGCGGGGCGCTTGTCACAGGCAGTCACAGGTGACCGTGGGCTGTCACGGGCAGTCGGTTTCGATCACGGAGTGCACAGTGGCGAACTGGGGTTCGACCCGTAGATAGACGGGGTCGAAGGGCACGCCGTCCACCGAGCGCGGTGCGGGCCCGAACCGGTCGAGTTCGGCGGGGGTCGGCTCCACGGCCGCGCACTCCCCGACGACCTGCACGGACCACGACCGCCGGTTGCGGGCCGACGGCACGTCCGCGCCGTACGCGACGACACCGCCCACACACGCCCGGTGGTACCCGTGCCCCCTGTGCAGACGCAGCAGGACCCGGCCGTCCACGACGATGTGCCGGGCGGACGCCAGGAAGGGCAGCGCGCGCATGCTGGTCGCGACCCGGCCGTGCTCGACGCGGCCGAGGAGGTCGGCGGCGCGCTGGTCGTCCTGCTCGTGCTGTTCCTCGGTCGGCATGCACTCACTGTGGGCGACGGACAAACGGGCACACCAGGGGCGCTCGCCCCGAGAAGAGAGGCCTTAGGTCCCGATTCGGGCGCCCCGGAGGGCCCAAGACCTCAGAAGCCCCGGGTCTGCCCCTGTCGCTCCGCCTGCATCCGTGCCACGTACGCCGCCGCCTGCGCGCGCCGCTGCATGCCCAGCTTGGACAGCAGCCCCGACACATAGTTCTTGATCGTCTTCTCGGCGAGGTGCAGCCGTTCGCCGATCGCCCGGTTGGTGAGCCCCTCGCCGATCAGGTCGAGGATCCTGCGCTCCTGGTCGGTCAGGTTCGCGAGCCGCTCGTCCCCCTGCACGCCCGTGGCTGCGCCGCCGCCGCTGCGCAGCCGCTCCAGGACGCGGGCCGTCGCGACCGGGTCGAGCAGGGACTTGCCGGCCGCCACGTCCCGTACGGCCGCCAGTAGTTCATGTCCGCGGATGGCCTTCAGGACGTACCCGGAGGCGCCCGCCATGATCGCGTCGAAGAGGGCCTCGTCGTCGGCGAACGACGTCAGCATCAGGCATTTGACGCCCGCGTCCCGGGAGCGGATCTCGCGGCACACCTCGACACCGCTGCCGTCCGGGAGCCGTACGTCCAGCACCGCCACGTCCGGGCGGGTGGCCGGAATCCTCACCAGCGCGTCGGCCGCCGTGCCGGCCTCGCCGACCACCACGATGTCGTCCTCGACCGAGAGCAGTTCATGGACCCCTCGGCGGACGACTTCATGGTCATCGAGGAGAAATACAGTGATTTTTCCGTCTTCGGACACGGGGACAGTCTCACATACCGACTCTTCCCGTGGCCTGGGTGCGCGGGATAACGTGCCGTTGTTCCGGCCCCCTGCAAGGCTGTGACCAGGGCCCCTTCCCGACTTGTTCAATTTACTTGGATTTCCAAGCAAAATCGCAGGTCAGGGGGGTTTCATAGAAATATGGCGCACTGGGTAACGTGATGCTTGCGGACGCTCGCCGGGACACCTGTCACGCCTGTTCCCGGCCGAGTGGCACCCACCCCGTGCACGGGTATCGGGAACAGGTGACCGCACTGGTTACCCGGCAACCCCGGGGCCGGACCGACGGAGGAGTACACGTGACCGTGGAGAGCACTGCCGCGCGCAAACCGCGACGCAGCGCCGGAAGCAAGACCGGTACCACCCGCACCACCGCGCAGAGCGCCGACGCACCGGCCGCCGACGCATCAGCCACGGCCGCGCAGCCCGCCACCGCCCCCGCGTCCAAGGCCACGGCCGCGAAGCGAGCCACCACCAAACGCGCCCCCGCCAAACGAGCCGTCCCCAAGAAGCGGGCCGCCGAGCCGGCCGCGACGGGCGCCGATCCGGACCTCGTCCAGCTGCTCACCCCCGAGGGCCGGCGCGTCAAGAACGCCGCCTACGACCCGTACGTCGCCGCCCTCACCCCCGACGACCTGCGCGGTCTGTACCGCGACATGGTGCTGACCCGCCGCTTCGACGCGGAGGCGACCGCCCTCCAGCGCCAGGGCGAGCTGGGCCTGTGGGCCTCGCTGCTCGGCCAGGAGGCCGCCCAGATCGGCTCCGGCCGCGCCACCCGCACCGACGACTACGTCTTCCCGACCTATCGCGAGCACGGTGTCGCCTGGTGCCGGGACATCGACCCGATCAACCTGCTCGGCATGTTCCGCGGGGTGAACCACGGCGGCTGGGACCCCAACAGCAACAACTTCCATCTCTATACGATCGTCATCGGCTCCCAGACCCTGCACGCCACCGGCTACGCCATGGGCGTGGCCAAGGACGGCGCCGACTCCGCGGTCGTCGCCTACTTCGGGGACGGCGCCTCCAGCCAGGGCGACGTCGCCGAGTCCTTCACCTTCGCCTCGGTCTACAACGCCCCCGTGGTGTTCTTCTGCCAGAACAACCAGTGGGCGATCTCCGAGCCGACCGAGCGCCAGACCCGCGTCCCGCTCTACCAGCGCGCGCAGGGCTACGGCTTCCCGGGCGTACGGGTGGACGGCAACGACGTCCTGGCCGTCCTCGCGGTGACGAAGTGGGCCCTGGAGCGGGCCCGCAGCGGCGAGGGCCCGACGCTCGTCGAGGCGTACACGTACCGCATGGGCGCCCACACCACCTCCGACGACCCGACCCGCTACCGGCACGACGACGAGCGGGCGGCCTGGGAGGCGAAGGACCCGATCGCCCGCCTTCGCACATATCTGGAGGCCTCAAACCACGCGGAAGAGGGATTTTTCGCGGAACTGGAGGCCGAGAGCGAGTCGTTGGGCAGGCGAGTGCGTGAAGCGGTCCGTGCCATGCCGGACCCGGACCACTTCGCGATCTTCGAGCACACCTACGCCGACGGGCACGCGCTCGTGGACGAGGAGCGGGCCCAGTTCGCCGCCTACCAGGCGTCGTTCGCAGATGTGGAGGGGGCGTGATCATGGCGGCAGAGACAGTGGCTTCGACGAACGCGGCGGCGAAGACCGTGACGGCCAAGAGCATGGCCCTGGCCAAGGCGATCAACGAATCGCTGCGCAAGGCCCTGGAGTCGGACCCCAAGGTCCTGATCATGGGTGAGGACGTCGGCAAGCTCGGCGGGGTCTTCCGGGTCACCGACGGTCTACAGAAGGACTTCGGCGAGGAGCGCGTCATCGACACCCCGCTCGCCGAGTCCGGCATCGTCGGCACGGCCATCGGCCTCGCCCTGCGCGGCTACCGCCCGGTCGTGGAGATCCAGTTCGACGGCTTCGTCTTCCCGGCGTACGACCAGATCGTCACCCAGCTCGCGAAGATGCACGCGCGCGCGTTGGGCAAGATCAAGCTCCCCGTCGTCATCCGCATCCCGTACGGCGGCGGCATCGGCGCGGTCGAGCACCACTCGGAGTCCCCGGAGGCGCTCTTCGCGCATGTGGCCGGCCTCAAGGTGGTGTCCCCGTCCAACGCGTCGGACGCGTACTGGATGATGCAGCAGGCCATCCAGAGCGACGACCCGGTGATCTTCTTCGAGCCGAAGCGGCGCTACTGGGACAAGGCCGAGGTCAATGTCGAGGCCATCCCGGGCCCGCTGCACAAGGCCCAGGTGGTCCGTGAGGGCACCGACCTCACCCTCGCCGCCTACGGCCCGATGGTGAAGCTGTGCCTGGAGGTCGCGAACGCTGCGGCCGAGGAGGGCCGGTCCCTGGAGGTCCTCGACCTGCGGTCGGTCTCCCCTCTCGACTTCGACTCCGTCCAGGCCTCGGTCGAGAAGACCCGCCGCCTGGTCGTGGTGCACGAGGCACCGGTGTTCTTCGGCTCGGGCGCGGAGATCGCCGCCCGGATCACGGAACGCTGCTTCTACCACCTGGAGGCACCGGTGCTCAGGGTCGGCGGCTATCACGCCCCGTACCCGCCGGCCCGCCTGGAGGAGGAGTACCTACCGAGCCTGGACCGGGTGCTCGACGCCGTCGACCGCTCGCTGGCGTACTGAGGAGAGGGACGTGACGACGATGACTGACGCGTCCGTTCGCGAGTTCAAGATGCCCGACGTGGGCGAGGGACTCACCGAGGCCGAGATCCTCAAGTGGTATGTCCAGCCGGGCGACACGGTCACCGACGGCCAGGTGGTGTGCGAGGTCGAGACCGCCAAGGCGGCCGTCGAACTGCCCATCCCGTACGACGGGGTGGTCCGCGCACTCCACTTCCCCGAGGGCACGACGGTCGACGTGGGTACGTCGATCATCGCGGTGGATGTCGGGGGTGGTGGTGGCGGAGCCGCGGCGGAGACCGGGACTCCGGTTGTCGCCGAAGCCCCCGAGGAGGCGAAGCCCCCGGCCCGGCAGCCGGTGCTCGTCGGCTACGGCGTGGCCGTGTCCTCGACCAAGCGCCGTCCCCGCAAGGGTGCCGACGTCCCGGCCCAGGAGGTCGCTGCGGCGGTCCAGCAGGAGCTGAACGGCCACAGCACTGTCAACGGCCTGGCCGGTCCGGCCGCGGGAGCCGTCCGTCCGCTGGCGAAGCCGCCGGTGCGCAAGCTCGCCAAGGATCTCGGGGTCGACCTGACGACGGTGACCCCGTCGGGCCCCGACGGCGTCATCACGCGCGAGGACGTCCACGCGGCGGTGGCCCCGCCGACCCCCGAGCCGGTGCGCACCACGCCGGTCGCGGCCCCGGCAGCGACCGTTCCGGTGACCACGTACGACGGCACGCGGGAGACGCGCGTCCCGGTCAGGGGCGTACGGAAGGCGACCGCGCTGGCGATGGTCGGCTCGGCGTTCACAGCGCCGCATGTCACGGAGTTCGTGACGGTGGACGTGACGCGCACGCTGAAGCTGGTCGAGGAGCTGAAGCAGGACAAGGAGATGGAGGGGGTGCGGGTGAATCCGCTGCTCCTCATCGCCAAGGCCCTGCTGGTCGCGATCAGGCGCAACCCGGACGTCAACGCGTCCTGGGACGAGGCGAACCAGGAGATCGTGCTCAAGCACTACGTCAACCTGGGCATCGCGGCGGCCACCCCGCGCGGTCTGATCGTGCCGAACATCAAGGACGCCCACGAGAAGACGCTCCCGCAACTGGCGGCGGCGCTCGCCGAGTTGGTGTCCACGGCGCGGGACGGCAAGACCTCTCCCGGGGCGATGCAGGGCGGCACGGTGACGATCACCAACGTCGGCGTCTTCGGCGTCGACACGGGCACGCCGATCCTCCCGCCCGGCGAGTCCGCGATCCTCGCGGTCGGCGCGATCAGGCTCCAGCCGTGGGTCCACAAGGGCAAGGTCAAGCCGCGCCAGGTCACCACACTGGCGCTGAGCTTCGACCACCGCCTGGTGGACGGGGAGCTGGGGTCCAAGGTGCTGGCGGACGTGGCGGCGATCCTGGAACAGCCGAAGAAGCTCATCACCTGGGCGTGACCCGGGCACAGCAGAGAGGGCCTGCCGCGCTCAGCGCGGCAGGCCCCCTTTTTTTTCAACTGCTGAGCGTCAGCCCAGGCGCGCGAAGCCGTAGTTCATCAGCTTCTTCGCGTCCGCCGTGCGGGTGGCGACCGACGTGGAGGCGAGGACCGTGCCGATGACCGTCTTGCCGTTGCGGGTCGCGGCGAAGACCAGGCAGTACTTGGCCTGCGGGCCGGAGCCGGTCTTGATGCCGATGGTGCCGGAGTAGCCCGACAGCAGCGGCTTGTTGGTGTTCTCCCAGGCCATCCAGCGGGTGCCACCGGTCTTGGTGGTGACCTTCTCCTTGAAGTTCTGCGTCTTCACTATCGTGCGGAAGGCGCCGCTCTTCATGGCGTTGCTGGCGAGCTTCGTCAGGTCGCGCGGCGTCGAGTAGTTCGAGCCGTTGCCGATGCCGTCGAAGCTGTCGAACTTGGTGTTCGTCATGCCCAGGCTCCGGGCGGTGCTGTTCATCTTGCCGATGAACGACTTGACCCGGGCGGCACGCGTCGAGCCGGTGCCGAACTTGTCCGCGAGCGCGTACGCGGCGTCGCAGCCCGAGGGCAGCATCAGCCCGTACAGCAGCTGGCGGACGGTGACCTTGTCGCCGACGATCAGCCGGGCCGAGGAGGCGTTGTTGGCGACGATGTAGTCGCTGTACGCCTTCTGGATCGTGACCTTGGCGTTGAGGTTCAGGTTCGCCTGTGCCAGTACGACCTTCGCCGTCATTATCTTCGTGGTGGAACCGGTGGACAGCTTGTTGTTCGGGAGCTTCCCGTACAGGATCTGGCCGTTGGCGTTGTTCATCAGGTAGCCGCCCTTGGCGGCGATGGTCGGAACGGCTACAGCGGCCTGCGCGGGCGCCGCGGTGAGCGCTCCGGTCGCGAGCACGGCGCCGGTGGTGACCACGACGGCTGCGGCTCTGCGGAAACGGATGCCCTGGATGCCGGTTATCAACTTCAATACCCCGATTACGTCTGAATCGTCCGAATGCCCCTGGAGAGCGGCCGAGTTGGCCGAGTCGTCGGCGGAACGCCGCTCTCGTGTGACTCGTAACTAGCACAGTTGGTTGTGCGCGTGCTGAGGCGGGTTCCCCGATTTTCCCTTTCTGGGGGACGCCGTATGGCGGTTCGTGGTTCCCGCGACCCTTCCGGAGATTGAACTGCTCTCCGTGCGGCGACGTCACGCCCCGACCGGGGATCGGCCGGAAGGATCGGTCCATATGGCGGACGGCCGCCCTCATGCGTACGTGTTGTATCTATGCTGTCGGCATGAGCAGCCTGGCCGTGCAGCACGTGAAGCAACCTCCCGCCGCCGACCGCGTCTACGCCCACGTCAAAGAGGGTGTCCTGGACCGCCGTTACGAGGGCGGGACGCTGCTCACCGAAGGCGAGCTGGCCGAGGCCGTCGGGGTCTCGCGCACCCCGGTGCGCGAGGCGCTGCTGCGTCTTGAGGCCGAGGGGCTGATCAAGCTCTACCCGAAGAAGGGCGCGCTCGTCCTGCCCGTCTCCGCGCAGGAGATCGCGGACGTCGTCGAGACCAGGCAGCTGGTCGAGGAGCACGCGATCCGCAAGGCGGTCCCCGCCTCGCCCCGGCTGATCGCCCGCCTCACCGAACTCCTCGAACGGCAGCGCGAACAGGCAGCCGCAGGCGACCTCGCGGGCGCGGCCGTGACCGACCGCTGCTTCCACGCCGAGATCGTCCGCAGCGGGGGCAACGAGATCCTCTCCCGGCTGTACGACCAACTCCGCGACCGGCAGCTGAGGATGGGCGTCGCCGTCATGCACGCCCACCCCGACCGCATCACCAAGACGCTCGTCGAGCACCAGGAGATCCTCGACGCGCTGCGCTCGGGCGATCCGGAGGCGGCGGTCGCGATCGTGCACCGGCACGTCAGCTGGTTCTCCAACCTGGCGCGGGGCGAGGTCCGATGAGTGACGGGGGTGCGGTGAAGAGCAGTTCCGGTTCCGGTTCGCTGCCCGGTGATCCTCCCCCAGAGGGGGGACCCCCAGGGGGGCGCCGGGCCGTCCTCGTCTGGTCGGTCGGCGTCTCCGTGTACTTCGTCGCCGTCATCTTCCGTACGTCCCTGGGGGTGGCCGGGCTCGACGCCGCCGACCGCTTCCACGTGGGCGCGTCCGCCCTGTCGACCTTCTCGATCCTCCAGCTGCTCGTCTACGCGGGCATGCAGATACCCGTCGGCCTGCTCGTCGACCGGCTCGGCACCAAGAAGGTGCTGGCCATCGGGGCGGTGCTGTTCACGGCCGGGCAGCTCGGGTTCGCCTTCTCGCCCTCGTACGGCACCGCTCTCGCCTCCCGGGCGCTGCTCGGGTGCGGTGACGCGATGACGTTCATCAGCGTGCTGCGGCTCGGGTCCCGCTGGTTCCCGGCGCGGCGCGGGCCGCTCGTCGCCCAGCTCGCGGGGCTGGCCGGGATGACGGGCAACCTCGTCTCGACGCTCGTCATCGCCCGGCTGCTGCACGGCATCGGCTGGACTGCGGCCTTCGCGGGCAGCGCGCTCGCGGGTGTGGTCGTGCTGGTGCTGATGCTCGTCTTCCTCAAGGACCACCCCGAGGGGCACGAACCGGAGCCGTTCCCGCATCAGGGGGCCGCTTACGTGCGCCGGCAGATCGCCGCCTCGTGGCGTGAACCCGGGACCCGGCTCGGCCTCTGGGTGCACTTCACCACGCAGTTCCCGGCGATGGTGTTCCTGCTGCTGTGGGGCCTGCCGTTCCTCGTCGAGGCACAGGGGCTCACGCGGGCGACGGCCGGCGAACTGCTCACGCTGGTCGTGCTGTCGAACATGGTGATCGGCCTGGTGTACGGCCAGATCGTCGCCCGGCACCACACGGCGCGGCTGCCGCTGGCGCTGGGCACGGTGGGCCTGACGGCGGTGACGTGGGCGGTGACGCTCGCCTACCCGGCGGTGTCCGGTGCCGAGCACGTCCCGATGTGGCTGCTGGTGGTGCTGTGCACGGTGCTCGGGGCTTGTGGGCCCGCGTCCATGCTCGGGTTCGACTTCGCGCGGCCCGCGAATCCGCCCGAGCGTCAGGGGACGGCGTCCGGGATCACCAACATGGGCGGGTTCGTCGCCTCGATGACGACGCTGTTCGCGGTCGGTGTGCTGCTCGACGCGACCGGGGACGACTACACGGTGGCGTTCTCGTTCGTGTTCCTGTTGCAGGGGGTCGGCGTCAGCCAGATTCTGCGGTTGCGGAAGCGGGCCGCTCTGCGGGAGTCGGAGCGGTTGGTGGCTAGTCGGGTGTCTACAGTGCACGTTCCGGTGTAGGTGGGCGGTGTTGGTGTGGGCGTCTCTGGGGGCTGCCGCCCCCAGGCCCCCGCTTCGGCCTGAACGGCCTCGTCCTCAAACGCCGGACGGGCTGAAGATGCGGGCCGGCGCTGAGAGGTGGCCGTCACGCTCGATGGGTGACCGCCAGCCCGACAGACTCAGGGCGTCACCGCGAAGTGGCGCAGGATTGCCGCCGTCAGGCCCGGGTCGCCCTCTGCCTTGATGCGGTCGGCCACCGACTCCGGGGTCACCCGGCCGCAGGCCAGGCGGAAGTAGGTCTCCCAGTCGAGGGCGAAGGTGGCGGCGGGGCCGAGGGCCGGGGACGTTTCGAGGGTGCCGCGGCCGTTGATGTCGACGCGGATCGTGCGCAGGAACTCGATGGGACCGTGCACGTCGAAGACGATCGCCGAACTGCGCGGCGCCCCCGCGTCCTTGGCGACGACCTTCGGCAGCGCGCTGAGCAGCATGTCCCGCGCGATGTGCGCGCCGGGGGAGTCGATGTTGCCGGGTACACCGAGAGCGGTCCGCAGATCCTGCTCGTGCACCCACACGTCGAACGCCCGGTTGCGCATCGCGACTTCGAGGGCGGTCTCACGGCCGTAGAGGCCGCGGATCTTCGCCCCCGGTTCCCGTGACTCGTTGCGCAGCTGGCGGTTGCGGCGAATGATCGTGTACTCCAGCTCCGACGTCATCTCGGGCGCCGTGTGGTGCCGCCGTACGTCGACCTGCATCTCCATGTAGCGCTGCTGCTCGTTCGTCACGTGGTAGAGGTCGCGCGGGAGCGTGTGGATGGGGCGTGGATCGCCCAGCATCTCGCACTCCAGGCCGATGACATGCGAGACGATGTCACGGACCGACCAGCCCGGGCACGGGGTCCGGCGGTTCCACTCGCCCTCCACGAGCGGCGTCACCAGCTCGGATATCGCTTCGATGGAGTGGGTCCAGGCGTCGGCGTAGGGCTGGAGAGTGGGATGCAGACTCACGGAACGGGACCCCTCGGCGGTCGGTGCGCGGGCAGTGGTGACGGCGTGTGACGTCGGGTGACGGCGGATGTCGACGGCTTTGTCGGTGGGTGCGAAGGCACGGACGGGATAGCGGGATTGCTGTCAGCGGGTGTCTTGGAACGTTAAGTTACGCTGCTGTGAGGCACCCCGGCAGTGCTTTCGTGTGACGATCGTAGGCCCGTGTGAACGGCTCGAATGTCAGGACGGTGGTAGTGTGCGCGCCTCGCTCATCCAGATCGGTGCAGAAGAGGGCGAATCGGTCGAATCGCGTCGGCGGCGTGTGGCGTCGCTGGTACGGGACGAGGCCGGTGCCGATCTCGTCGTACTGCCCGAGCTGTGGACGACGGGGGCTTTCGCGTACGAGCTGTTCGCGAGCGAGGCCGAGCCGTTGGACGGGCCGACGTACGAGGCCATGGCCAAGGCCGCGAGTGACGCGGGCGTGTGGCTGCATGCCGGCTCGATCCCGGAGCGGGACCCTGAGGGGCCGCTCTACAACACCTCCCTCGTGTTCTCGCCCGACGGCGAGCTGGCTGCGTCCTATCGCAAGATCCATCGGTTCGGTTTCGACAAGGGTGAGGCCGTGTTGATGGGGGCGGGCGCGGAGCTGGTGACCGTCCGGCTGCCTGGGACGACGGTTGGTGTCGCCACCTGTTACGACCTCAGGTTTCCTGAGTTGTTCCGTGGGCTTGTCGATGCGGGGGCCGAGACGATCGTGATCTCGGCGGGGTGGCCGGAGCGGAGGCGTTCGCACTGGACGTTGCTGGCTCAGGCTCGGGCGGTCGAGAACCAGGCGTTCGTTCTTGCTTGTGGAACGGCTGGGGAGCATGCGGGGGTTCCTCAGGCCGGTCACTCGATCGTGGTTGATCCGTGGGGTGAGGTGCTGGCGGAGGCGGGGGCCGGCGAGGAGGTTCTGCGGGTCGAGTTCGATCCCGCGAAGGTGGGGGAGACTCGGGAGGTGTTTCCGGCGCTGAAGGATCGGGTGCTGGGGCTGGGGGTTCCGGGGCGGGGTTGAGTTTTTCTCGCCCCCGCCGCCCTTACCCGTTCCCATCCCCTGGGGGCTGCGCCCCCAGACCCCCCTGGGTGGGGTGGGTGGGTGGGGAAAAATCGGCCTGAACGGCCTCGTCCTCAAACGCCGGACGGGCTGAAAGATCAGCCCCCGGACGGGCTCAAAGATCAGTCCTCTCCCCGTTCCTTCTCCGCCAGGTGGATCACGCATACCGCCACCGCGATCAGCAGGGCCGGGTCCGCGTCGTCCCGTACGACATCCACTCCGTAGGTCTCCCGGATGTGGAGCCAGCGGCGGGAGATCTGGGCCAACAGCTCGCCGTCGTAGTCGACTGCGAACTCGCGGTCGAGGATCTTGCCGCTGACGTCCAGTTCTGTGCCGTCCGCCAGGGACACCCTGTAGTGGTTGCGGAGCAGGGACAGGCGTTTGCGTTTGATGGTGGCCAGCTGGTCGCCGTCCCGTTCGATCACCATCGTGTCCCGCAGGGCGAACATCTTCTGGTGGATGTCGATCAGCACCCTGCCCTGCGTGTCCTTCAGCTCGAAGGTGTCCCGCAGGCGCATCGCCTTGCCGTCGACCAGATAGACCTTGTTGCCGTGCTGGTCCTCGATCCAGTAGTCGTCGCCGATGCCGAGCAGCCGGTCGCGTACGAGGAATCTCATGTACTCACCGGTTCCCCGTCACCGCCGCCGAAACGCCGTCGGTACGCCGATGGGCTGAGTCCGGTCTCGCGGCGGAGCCGGGCGCGCAGGTTCGCCGCCGTGCCCAGGCCGCTGCGTGCCGCCACGACGTCGAGGCGTTCCTCGCCGCGTTCGATCAGACGGCGGGCGAGGGTGACCCGCTCTCCTGTCAGCCAGGTCAGGGGTGTTGTGCCGAGTTGGGTGCGGAAGCGGCGGTGGAGGGTGGCCGGTGAGACCGACGCCCTGGATGCCAGGCCGGCCACTGTCAGGGGGTCCGCCAGGCGTTCCTGGGCCCAGGCCAGCAGAGGGCCGAGGGATTCGTCCGGTGTCGACGGCACCGGGCGCTCCACGAACTGGCGTTGCCCGCCGTCCCGGTGGGAGGCGAACACCAGACGTCGGGAGACCGCGTTGGCGATCTCGGCGCCATGGTCCGTACGCCAGATGTGCAGCCCCAGGTCCAGTGCGGCGGCGCTGCCGGCTGCGGTCAGGATGTCGCCGTCGTCCGTGAACAGGACGTCCGGTTCCAGGAGGACCCTGGGGTGCAGTTGCCTGAACGTGTCTGCCCATAGCCAGTGGGTCGTTGCCCGGCGGCCGTCCAGCAGGCCCGCCTCCGCCAGCGCGAAGCTTCCCGTGCACAGGCTCATGACGCGTGCCCCGCGCGCGTGGGTGCGTCGTACGGCGTCGAGCACGGCCTCGCCGCGCGGGACGACGTTGTCCGGGCGGCCCGGTACGACGAGGGTGTCGGCCTCGTCCGCCGCCTCCAGGCCCGTGACTCCGGTGAGGGTGAAGAAGCCGTGGTTGAGGCGTACTTCGGGGGTCGGGGCGCACACCGTGACCTCGTACAGCGGGCCCGGCAGCCCGAGTTCGGGGCGCGGCAGTCCGAACAGCTCGGTCGCTGCACCTACCTCGAACGGGTTCGTGCCCTCGTCGACGATCACGGCGACGCGGTGCGGGTGCCGTCCGGCAGCGGAATGAGAGGATCCTTGCGGCATGTGCGATTTCTAGCACTCGTACGCGAGGTGGTCACGTCTCACGATGGGGCCATGACATCCACCGAGCCCGTCTCCCTGCCCGCCGCCCTCAGCTCCTTCTCCGCCCTCTGGAGCCCCCGCATCCTCACCACGGTCAACGACTACGACGTACGCGTCGCCAAGGTCGAGGGCGAGCATGTCTGGCACGTGCATGACCGCACTGACGAGTTCTTCCTCGTTCTGGACGGTGAACTGCACATCGCCCTGCGGGAGTCGGAGTCGGGTGGTGAGCGCACGGTCGTGCTGCCCAAGGGCTCGGCCTTCACGGTCCCCCGTGGCATCGAGCACAAGCCCTACGCCCCGGTCCGTACCGAGATCCTCGTCATCGAACCCACCGGCACCCTGAGCGTGGGCGACCGTCACGACGACGTACCCGGTCATGTGGACGTCACGACAGGGCACGTTCTCTCGTCCTAGGGCGGTTCAGTACCGGCGGTCCTCGTCGATCACCGTCGTCGAGTTCGGCAGCAGGACCCGCCTGCGCCGGGCGACGCTGCGGAACACCAGGGCGCCGATCACCCCGACGATCATCAGGATGACGCCGACCAGGTCGAGGTTGACCCCCTCCATCTCCCAGCCGGTCGCGAAGGTGAGGATGGCTCCCACTGCGATGAGGATGATGCATCCGCCGAGACTCATGACTGTCGCCTCCCTGCCCGGTCCGGTAGTTCCGGATGGTCCGGTCGGTTCCGGGTGCCCGGCCCCGGGGCAGGTATGCGCGACTACCCCTCCAGGAACGCCACCAGCGCGTTCGCCAGCAGGTGCGGGTCGTCCGCGCCGCACAACTCCCGTGCGCTGTGCATCGACAGGATCGCCACCCCGATGTCGACGGTCTTGATGCCGTGCCGTGCCGCGGTGATCGGGCCGATCGTCGTGCCGCAGGGCATGGAGTTGTTGGAGACGAAGTTCTGGAACGGGACGCCGGCCTTGTCGCAGGCCGCGGCCCAGACCGCGCGGCCCGAACCGTCCGTGGCGTAGCGGTTGTTGACGTTGACCTTGAGGATGGGGCCGCCGTTGACGCGCGGGTGGTGCGTCGGGTCGTGCCGCTCCGCGTAGTTGGGGTGGACGGCGTGGCCCGTGTCGGAGGAGAGGCAGACGGTGCCGGCGAACGCCCGCGCCCGGTCCTCGTACGATCCGCCGCGCGCGAACACCGAACGCTCCAGCACGCTGCCGAGCAGCGGGCCGTCCGCGCCCGTGTCGCTCTGCGAGCCGTTCTCCTCGTGGTCGAAGGCCGCGAGCACCGGGATGCACGGGACCTCGCGGCCGCTCGTCGCCACGGACGTCAGGGCCGCTGTCGCCGCGTGCACGGACAGGAGGTTGTCCATGCGCGGGCCCGCGACCAGCTCCCGGTCGCGGCCCAGGTAGGCGGGCGGTTCGACGGAGTGGACCATCAGGTCCCAGCCGGTGACCTCGCCCGGCGCGAGCCCGGACTCCTCTTCGAGGAAGGCGATCAGGTCGCCCTCGCGGACGTCGTCCGACATGCCCCAGATGGGTTGCAGGTGGCGCTGCTTGTCGAGCTTCAGGCCGTCCGTGTTCACGGCGCGGTCGAGGTGGATGGCGAGCTGGGGGACTCGCAGGAGGGGGCGGTCGATGTTGACCAGGCGCGTGCTGCCGTCCCGGAGGGAGAGGCGGCCGGCCAGGCCGAGGTCGCGGTCGAGCCAGGAGTTGAGCAGCGGTCCGCCGTAGATCTCCACGGCGACCTGGCGCCAGCCGTGTCCGCCGAGGTCGGGCACCGGCTTGACCCGCAGGTTCGGGGAGTCGGTGTGGGCGCCGACGATCCGGAAGGGGGTGTGCGGCGCGGCGCCCTCGGGGACGTACCAGGCCACGATCGCGCCGCCGCGCACCACGTACTTGCCGCCGCTGCCCGTGGCGGAGGCCGCCGATGTCTCCGCGTCCCAGGCGTCCGTCTCCGCGACCTGGCGGAAGCCGGCCTTCTCCAGCCGCTCGGCGGTGTTCGCCACGGCGTGGTACGGCGACGGACTCGCCGCCAGGAAGGACATGAGGTCGTCGGTGTGGCCGCGGTCGAAGCGGTGGGGTGCGCTCATGGGTTCACCTTAACGACGTAATAGGGCCCGCTCCCTGGGATGGTGAGCGGGCTCTCGTAACGGGGGTGTGAAGGCCGGACAACTGGCTGGACATTCAGTTTTCGGACACCGGGTGGACCGTGGGGGTGTGTCCCGGTTCAGCAGGACGGCGGCCCGCCCCGGGGTGAACCCGGGTGCGGGCCGCCGTACTTGGCCTGCTGTACGTCCGTACGTGTGTGTGCGTGCGTGCGTACGAGAAGGGTGGGTCTAGAAGGCCGCCTCGTCCAGTTCCATCACGTCGAGGTCGACGCCGGCCGCGAGCCTGCGGGCGCCGGTGACGCCCGGGAGGACGTTCGCCGCGAAGAACTTCGCAGCCGCGATCTTGCCGGTGTAGAAGGGGACGTCCTTCGCGGATGCCGTCGGGAGCTTCTCGGCGGCCACGGCGGCGCCCTTGAGGAGCAGGTAGCCGACGACGACGTCGCCCGAGGCCATCAGCAGGCGGGTGGTGTTGAGGCCCACCTTGTAGATGTTCTTGACGTCCTGCTCGGTCGCCGCGAGGTCCGTCAGCATCAGGCCGACGATCGCCTCCAGCTCGACGGCCGCCTTGGCGAGCTGCTCGCGCGCCGCCGCCAGCTCCTCGCCGCCCGTGCCCGGTGCGAGGAACTTCTTGATGTCCTCGGCGAGGGAGTTGAGGGCCGCGCCCTGGTTGCGGACGATCTTCCGGAAGAAGAAGTCCTGGCCCTGGATCGCCGTCGTGCCCTCGTACAGGGTGTCGATCTTGGCGTCGCGGATGTACTGCTCGATCGGGTACTCCTGGAGGAACCCGGAGCCGCCGAAGGTCTGGAGCGACTGGGCGAGCTGCTCGTAGCCCTTCTCGGAGCCGTAGCCCTTCACGATCGGCAGGAGCAGGTCGTTCAGGGCCTCAAGCGCGGCGGTGTCCTCGCCTGCCGCCTCCTTGACCTGGATGTCGTCCTGGATCGAGGCGGTGTAGAGGACCAGCGCGCGCATGCCCTCCGCGTACGCCTTCTGCGTCATCAGCGAGCGGCGGACGTCCGGGTGGTGCGTGATGGTGACCTTGGGCGCCGTCTTGTCCATGAAGTTGGCGAGATCCGGACCCTGGACGCGCTCCTTGGCGTACTCCAGCGCGTTGAGGTAGCCGGTCGAGAGGGTGGAGATCGCCTTCGTGCCGACCATCATGCGGGCGAACTCGATGATCCGGAACATCTGGCGGATGCCGTCGTGCTTGTCACCGATCAGCCAGCCCTTGGCCGGGTGCCGGTCGCCGAAGGTCATCTCGCAGGTGTTGGACGCCTTGAGGCCCATCTTGTGCTCGACGTTCGTCGCGTACACGCCGTTGCGCTCGCCCAGCTCGCCGGTCTCGAAGTCGAAGAGGAACTTCGGTACGAGGAAGAGGGACAGCCCCTTGGTGCCGGGGCCGTGGCCCTCGGGACGGGCCAGGACGTAGTGGAGGATGTTCTCCTCCATGTCGTGCTCACCGGAGGTGATGAACCGCTTCACACCCTCGATGTGCCAGGAGCCGTCCTCCTGCTGGACCGCCTTGGTGCGCCCGGCGCCCACGTCCGAGCCGGCGTCCGGCTCGGTGAGCACCATGGTGGAGCCCCAGGTCTTGTCGACCGCGATCTGGGCGATCTTCTTCTGTACGTCGTTGCCCTCGTCGTAGAGGATCCCGGCGAACGCCGGCCCGGAGGCGTACATCCACACGGCCGGGTTCGCGCCGAGCAGCAGCTCCGCGTACGACCAGATCAGGGAGCGCGGAGCGGTGGTGCCGCCGATCTCCTCGGGCAGGCCGAGGCGCCAGTACTCCGAGTCCATGAAGGCCTTGTAGCTCTTCTTGAAGGACGCCGGGACGGGCGCGGTGTTCGTCTCGGGGTCGAAGACCGGCGGGGTGCGGTCGCCGTCCGTGAAGGACTCGGCCAGCTCGTTCTCCGCGAGGCGCGTCAGTTCCTCCAGGATGCTCTTGGCGGTGTCCGTGTCCATCTCCGCGAACGGACCCGTCCCGTACAGCTTGTCGCGCCCGAGGACCTCGAAGAGGTTGAACTCGATGTCGCGGAGATTCGACTTGTAGTGCCCCATGGCGACTGCTCCGTAGAGAGATCGGCGAGGCACTGACTCCTCGCGCCTAATACGCATACCAACTAGTAGCTTCTTCTCCACGATGATGCTACCCACCGGTAATAAGGCGCAACCCCAACCGGTCATCTGTGACGCGTTACGCGCACGAAGGCCGGTCGCGGCCAGGTGAATGGTCTAGACCGGGACGGTGAGGGTGGCCGTGTAGCCCTTGTCCACACTGCCTTCCACGGTCGCCAGCTGCTGGTCGTAGCCGTCGCTGAAGATGTTGTCCGTCTCCAGGGAGAGCTGGCCGAGGTTCTCCACGCTCCGGTCGTAGCCGTCCGTCGCGTACACCGTGTCGCAGACGTCCTTCGGGAACGCCAGCTGCGAGGTGTTCGTTATCGACGTGGCCGCGGTCGCGTCCTCCAGGTTGCCGTAGACCTCGAAGTGGATGTGCGGCCAGCGGCCCGTGTAGCAGGCCGGGAAGATGCTGGTGAAGGTGACCTGGCCCTTGTCGTCCGTCTCCTGGACGCCCCGCAGGTAGTTCTCCTCGGTGACACCCTCCGAGTAGAGGGAGTAGTTGCCCTCGCGGTCGCAGTGCCACAGATAGACGGCCGCGCCCACCTTGGGGGTCTCGCATCCGGAGGCCGCGTCGACGACCGTGAGCGTGATGGTGAGCGGCACGCCCTCGGCCTTGCCGCCCGCCGAGTTGCCGAAGCTGGACGTGATGTCGCTGCGGACGACTCCGCTCTCCTTGAGCACGTTCACGCCGTTCGAACCGTCGCCCGGATAGGGGCCGGCGGTCTCGTTCGGGATGGTCGCGCACTCGCCGGAGGAGGCGGTCGTCCCGCTGGAGCCGGCCGAGGTGTCGGAGGCTGCCGAGGACGTCGAGTCGTCGTCGGCGGCGCAGCCCACCAGCGGGACCAGGCTCGCGCCGGCCAGCAGCCGGATCATCCGGCGGCGGGCGAGGACGGGGAGGTCGTAGGAGAGGCCTCTGTCGTGCTCGTGGTCGTCGTGGTCGTGGTGCCCGTGTCCGTGTGCCTGTCCGCTCATGGCCGTCTCCCTTTTACCCGTACCCGGCCGGTGATTGCCCGGCCTTTGCCGCCGCCTGATGGTTTCTTTGTCGAGGCCGACGGTATGAGCGCCCACTGTGGGAAACCAGGGCCGAACCTGTGGACTCCCCATGGGACGTACCGGGCGGGCCGGGCGGAAGCGTCCTGGCGGCAGAAGCAGGGGACCGGGCCGCCCCGGTTCTCCCGCGCTCTCGGTACTCTTGCGCGCATGTACGGCTATGACCAGAACGCTGGTGCGCAGCAGCAGTACGCCCAGCCGCAGCAGCAGATGCCGGGCGGGTACGGCCAGCAGCCGCCGCTGTACCCCGAGCCGTCCCCGCCGTCCCTCGCGGACGCGGTGCGCGCCTTCACGACGGGCTCGATGTCGGCGGAGGACTTCCAGCAGGTCTTCGCCACGTCGAAGGTGTACTGCCCGCGCGGCGACAACCCCGGGTTCCTGGCCCTGCACAACACCCAGCAGCCGGTGATCCCCATGTTCACCTCCCTGAAGGAGCTGCGCCGCTACGCCGGCAAGGAGTCCAAGTACTTCGTGATCACCGGCGCCGAGGTCATCGACCTGCTGCCGACCGGCTACGGCTTCGTCGTGGACATGGAGGGCGAGCACCGCATGGTGTTCGACGCGAAGGCGGTCGAGCAGATGGTGGAGTTCGCGATGCGCAGGATGTACGGCTGAGGGTCGTCCCCCTGTCTTCCCGGGTGCTGTCTCCCCGGGCGCCGGAAATCTCCTGCCCCTGCCCCTGCCCCTGCCGGAAATCCCCTCCGCGTTTGTCACAGGCATGCCATAGGGTTCCTCCTGGCAGCCGCGCCCCACATGCCACCGCTTCCGGCGGTCGTGCCTGGGTGTCGCGCGGCGCTCTCAGCTCCCGGTGATCCCGGGTTCCTTGTGGGGGGTTCAGCACTGTGCGCATGCGCAGCACTTCGGCCGCGACGGCGCTCGCGGTCATCTTCAGCTCGGCGGCGCTGAGCGTCTTGGGGGCGGGGCCTGCATCGGCCGCCACCGCTGTGGTCTCCGGGCCCGGCGGCCTGGTCGTCGACGGCACCCTGAAGCGGGTCTTCGTCGGTGACAGCGGCGGCGGCAGGATCCTGGCCACCGACTACTCCGGCACCGTCGTCGACTCGGTCAGCGGTCTCGGCTCGGTCACCGACCTCGCCCTGTCGGACGACGGCGCCACCCTGTACGTGGTGGTGGTCGACAGGGACAGCATCCTGGCCCTGGACACTGCCACCCTCGACATCAAGGCCCACTACAGGGCCCCCTTCGAATCGGGTCCACGCCACATCGCCTTCACCGGCGGCAGGGTGTGGTTCACCTACGGCGGGCGGTCTGACGCCAACCTCGGGTCGATCGACCCGACAGTGGACCCGGCGAGCGGGACCGACCCGGTGACAACGGGGCTGTTTCCCGCCGACGCCGCGCCCGGAGTCCGGGACCAGGTGATCCTCGACACCGACCCGAGCGCGCCCGGACTGCTGGCCGTCGGCCAGAACTATGCCGCGAACTCGATGGCCGTCCTCGATGTCTCCGACGGCACGCCGAAGGTGACGGCGTGGCATGACGGCACCAGCACGTCGACCTACGGCATCGGGGACATCGACTTCGTCCCCGGCACCTCGGAGGTGCTGGTCAACGGCACGAAACGGTACGTCTACGCGGACGGCGGGTTCAGCGCCGCTGGTTCCTACCCGGCAGGCTGGCAGGCCGACATCGCCCCGAACGGCCTGGTCGTGCAGGGCATCGGCGGCACGTCGGTGGCGGTCTACCGGCAGAACGCCGTCCAGCCGCTGCGCACCTACCCCGTCGGTTTCAACGACCTGGCCTGGGCCCCGGACGCCTCCCGGATCTTCGTGCTCGAACACAACGGCAACGGTTTCGCCCTGCGGACGCTCACCGACCCGACGAAGAACGTTCCGACCCTGACGGTGAACGCCCCCGCGAAGGGCACGCGGACCAAGCCGCTCACTGTGACCGGCAGGATCTCGGCCACGGTGCCGCTGCCGGCCGGCACCAAGCTCCAGGTCACCCGCACCGACCTGGACAGCCCGAGCGGACATGCGCTGCCCTCGGTCATGGTCAAGGCGGACGGTACGTACTCGTTCACGAACTCCCCGCCGGCCGGCGGCACGGTCACCTACAAGGTGTCGTACGCGGGAGACGCCGAGCATGTGCCGGCCGCAGCGTCCGACAAGGTGGAGGTCTCGCGTACGACGCCGGCGCTGACCCTGAACAACAACAAGAAGACGTACGACTACGGCAAGGACGTCTCCTTCACCGCGCACCTCGGGGCGACGTACAAGAACCGCACGGTCGAGATCTGGGTGGACCCGTACGGCACCGACCGGCCCAAGAAGCTGCTGAAGACCGGGAAGGTCAACTCGGCGGGCAATCTCTCCGCGACCGTGGACATGACCCGGGACATGGTCGTCACCGCGGTCTTCAAGGGCGACGCCCGCTACGCGCCCCGGACGGTCAGGTCCACCGCCTACGGCAGGGCCAGGGTCTCCACCGCCGTCTCCAAGCACTACAAGACCGGCCGGATCGGCTCGCAGTCGTACTACTGGTTCCACAAGAACACCGACCCGGTGCTCACGACGACCATGAACTACTACCCGGGCCGCAAACAGCGCCTCGACCTCCAGGTCTTCTACCAGGGCTCGTGGCACACCACGGCGTCCGAGTACTTCTCGGTCGCCACGAACGGCAAGTCCGCGGTGCAGCTCGGGGCGCCCGGTGAAGCCGGCATCAAGGCACGGGTCCGGTCGGTCTACGTCGACGGCGCCTCCGGGGACAACGTGAACTCGACTGCGTACGGTTCCTGGAAGTACCTGTACTTCAGCAACTAGCCGATCCTCGGTCGGCTCGGGAGGCCCGGAGGGAATGCCCTCCGGGCCTCCTCTGTTAGGGGTAGCAGGAAGTTCAACAATCAACTAAACTGGCCGCACAAGGAGGTCCCGACATGCCTGCAGTGACCGTCGAGAACCCGCTGACCCTGCCCCGTGTGGCCGCTCCGGCCGACGCCGTGCCGCGTCCCGTGATCGGTGTGACGACCGCGCCGAGCGGTTTCGAGGGCGAGGGCTTCCCGGTGCGCCGGGCGTTCGCCGGGATCAACTACCGCCATCTCGACCCGTTCATCATGATGGACCAGATGGGCGAGGTGGAGTATGCGCCTGGAGAGCCGAAGGGGACCCCTTGGCACCCCCACCGCGGCTTCGAGACCGTCACGTACATCATCGACGGTGTCTTCGACCACCAGGACTCGCAGGGCGGCGGCGGCACCATCACCAACGGGGACACCCAGTGGATGACGGCCGGCTCGGGCCTCCTCCACATCGAGGCGCCCCCGGAGTCGCTCGTGGTCTCCGGCGGTCTCTTCCACGGCATCCAGCTGTGGGTGAACCTCCCGGCCAAGGACAAGATGATGGCCCCGCGCTACCAGGACATCCGCGGCGGTCAGGTCCAGCTCCTCACGTCCCACGACGGCGGCGCGCTGCTGCGCGTCATCGCCGGCGAGCTGGACGGCCACGAGGGCCCCGGTGTCACCCACACCCCGATCAGCCTCGTCCACGCGACGCTGGCTCCGGGCGCGGAGGTCACACTCCCCTGGCGCGAGGACTTCAACGGCCTGGCGTACGTCCTTGCCGGCCGCGGCAGCGTCGGCCCGGACCGGCGCCCGATCCACCAGGGCCAGACCGCGGTCTTCGGTGCGGGCTCGTCCCTGACGGTCCGCGCGGACGAACAGCAGGACGGGAACACACCGGACCTGGAGGTCGTACTCCTCGGCGGACAGCCGATCCGCGAGCCGATGGCGCACTACGGCCCGTTCGTGATGAACACGAGGGCGGAGCTTGAGCAGGCGTTCGAGGACTTCCAGAAGGGCCGGCTGGGAACTGTGCCGGCGGTGCATGGAATGTCCGAGGGTGGTCTGTAGACCGCAGAAAAGTTCAGTAGTGTACGACCGGGCCCGAAGCCGCAACTTTGGTTTGCGACTTCGGGCCCGTCTGTCTTCGGCGCTACTGGACTACGGCAGCACGTAGAACGGAGTGTCGTCCGGAGTGCGGCCGGCCTCGCGTACGCATCCCTGCTCGGACAGCAGCTCCAGGCTGTGGCGGACGCGGTCCGGTGACAGCTCGGTGTGCACGGAGATCTCCTCCACGCTGTAGTTGGCGCCGCCGTGCAGCAGTGCCGGGGCCAGGTGGGCGGCGACCTTGTGGACGTCCTCGGTGACGACGAGGTTCCTGGACCTCCAGTTGGACAGGAGCTGTTGGGGTGTCAGCTCCGGGGCCTGGACCTGGCGGGTTCGGTCGCCTGTGCGGCGGAGGGTCTGGGTGATGTCGCGGAGCAGGTCGACGATCACGTTCTGCTTGGTGTCGATCTGGCGCAGGGTTTCGTCCTGCCGGTCGACGCGTTCTTCGAGTCGGACGAGGGCGTCGGCGAGTTGCTGGGGGACCGCGTAGGCGGTGACGGTGGTCGGGGTGGGTTGCAGGGCGGCGGGTTCGAGGGAGTAGGAGCCGTCGCGATGGATGGCGACGATGACTTCGGTGACCCAGGCCTTGAAGGGCTGGGACGCGGGCTTGGTGCAGCCGTTGACCAAGCGGATCAGGCCCTGGAGATCGATGAGGTTCATGTCTCGGCGCCACTCCCGACCTGCGGGAATGCTGAGACCATAACCTCCAGTTAGGGTCTCAAGAATCTCTCGGTGCTCTGTGGGGACATGGTCCGCCAGAGTTTTTTGAGGGTTCCTGTACCCCAGCTTGTTGAGTACGTCCGCCGCGGGAAACCAGTGCGTCCCGTCCGGCAGGGTCAGCCTCCGTACCCGCGCCCCCGTGGCCGCGTACACGAAGTCGTTGATGTCGATCGCGTCCTTGCGCGTGTTGTTCTGCTCGTTCATCGAGCATCACCTCCGCCCCGGAATCTAGGCAGCTGGAGGCGCAACTCGTGTTCATAGCAACGATGTTCATCCTTTAGTGGATATGCGCCCTCGCCTTTACCCTCACCCGAGCCTCCCCCACCGCCTGCAACGTCACCGCCGACGTCACCGGGATGTCCACGTCCGGTGTCTCGATGTCGTACTCGCGGAGCAGCACCGCCAGGGCCAGGACCGACTCCAGCATCGAGAAGTGACGGCCGATGCACGCGCGCGGGCCGCCGCCGAACGGGAGCCAGGCGTAGCGGTGGCGGGCGGTCTCCTGGTCGGGGGTGAAGCGGTCCGGGTCGAAGCGGTCGGGGTCGGTCCAGTGGGCCGGGTGGCGGTGGGTGACCCAGGGCGCGACCAGGACGTCCGCGCCCGCAGGGATGACGTGACCGTCGATCTCCGTCTCCTCGACCGCCCGCCTGCCCACGAGGGGAGCGGCCGGGTAGAGGCGCATCGTCTCCTTCAGGACCCTTGTCAGGTAGGGAAGGTGATCCGGCGTCGCAGCGGTGTACGGCTGCCCTGACGGCAGTGCGTCGATCTCCTCCTGCGCCCTTGCCCTTGCCTCCGGGTGGCGGGCCAGGAGGTGGAGGGCGAAGGCCAGTGACGTCGCTGTCGTCTCGTGGCCCGCGAGGAGGAACACCAGGACCTGGTCACGGAGTTCCGTCGCGTCGAGGCTGCCGTCCTCCTCGTTCGACGCCCGGGAGAGGAGGGAGAGCAGGTCGTCACCGGCTTCACCTGTATCCCCTCCCTCTTCTCTGCGTGCCGCGATGATCCGGTCGCAGACCTCGTACACCGCCCGGGTCGCCGCCTCCGCGCGCCTGTTGGCGGGCGTGGGCCAGGTGCGCGGGAGCCTGAGCGGGGAGTAGGCGCGCTGCGTGATGTACGCGCTGATGACCGGGAAGTTGGCGTGGATGACGTCCACCGCGGTCTCGACGTCCGCGCCGAACAGGACGCGGGAGACCGTGCGCAGCGCCAGCCGGTCCATCTCCCGTACGACGTCCACCTCGGGCCTGTTCCGCCAGCGTTCCGCTGTCGCCTCGGCCTCGCCGGTGATCGTCGCGGCGTAACCGTCGACCCGTTTCTTGGTGAACAGGGGCTGGATCAGGCGCCGTTGGCGGAGGTAGACGTCGTCCTGGCTGGTCAGGAGGCCGTTGCCCCCGGTCTGGCGTATCTCCTCGTAGAAGACGTTGTCCTTGCGGAAGTTGGTGGCCTGTGCGGCCAGGACCTGCTGGGCGCCCTCGGGGGAGAAGACGCAGTACATGACCGCGCGGAGGCCGGGCGGGCCGGCCGTCATACGGACCACGTCGCCGTACTCCCGCTGGGCACGGACGAAGGTGCCGAGCGGGTCCCGGCGGAGGTCGAGGGCCGAGCCCAGCAGAGGGTGACCGGTGGGGGTGGGTGCGGTGCTGCTTCCGGGGCGTGTGCGCGCGACGGTCATGGTCGTATCATCCGCTTTTCACGGCGCCCGGGGGCATCCTTCTTTCGGACCATCCCCGCCCTGCACCTACTTCCCCTCCCCCTCCCCCTCCTTCTCATACAACTCGAACCAGATGCTCTTCCCCTCGCCCCGCGGGTCCACTCCCCACGCGTCCGCCAGCATCTCGATCAGCATCAGTCCCCGGCCCGACGACGCCAGTTCGCCCGGGCGGCGTTTGTGTGGGAGGTCGTCGCTCACGTCTGTGACCTCGACGCGGATGCGGCGGCTGCCGGGGTCGCCCGTGACCTCGGCCACGACCAGGGCGTCGGCGTCCGTGTGGACCAGGACGTTGGTCGCTGTTTCGGAGATGAGGAGGACCGCCGAGTCGACCTGGTCGGGGCTGGGCCAGTCGTGGAGCTGTTCGCGGAGCTGCTGGCGGGCCACGGCGACCCGCTCGGGCTCCGCCTGGGCGATCGTCAGCATCGTGCGGCGGACCGTGGGGCGTGTCCTCGGGGGTGCGGTGCCGTCCGTCACGCACTCCTCCGGGCGGCTCAGGAGCAGCAGCGCTATGTCGTCCTCGCGGCGGTCGGCCAGCGGGCCCGTGGTGTGGTGGGACGAGGGGCCGTGTACGGCCTGGACCAGGGCGTCGGCCAGGCCCTCCAGGTCGTTGTCCGCATCCCCCTTGTCGCCCTTGTGCTCCTCCAGCGTCCTGCGGATGCGCTGCCAGCCCGTCTCCAGGTCGTGGCCGCCCGTCTCGATCAGACCGTCCGTGCACAGGAGCATGGTCTCGCCGGGTTCGAGGGCGAGGAGGGTGGTGGGGTAGTCGGCGTCCGGGTCGATGCCCAGGGGCAGGCCGCCGGCGGTCGGGCGGGTCAGTACCGTGCCGTCCGCCATCCGGATCGCCGGGTCCGGGTGGCCCGCGCGGGCGATCTCCAGGACCCCGGTCGAGGGGTCGACCTCGACGTACAGGCAGGTCGCGAAGCGCAGGTCGCCGCTGCCCTGATCGTTGGTGATGCCGTGTAGGAAGCGGGAGGCGCGGGAGAGGACCGCGTCGGGGCGGTGGCCCTCGGAGGCGTAGGCGCGCAGCGCTATGCGGAGCTGGCCCATCAGACCGGCGGCGCGGACGTCGTGGCCCTGGACGTCACCGATGACCAGGGCGAACCGGCCACGGCCGGGCAGCGGGATCATGTCGTACCAGTCGCCGCCGACCTGGAGGCCGCCGCCGGTCGGTATGTAGCGGGCGGCGACGTCCATGCCGGGTATCTCGGGGCCGAGGGTCGGCAGCATGGAGCGTTGCAGGCCGTCGGTCAGCTCCCGTTCCGATTCCGCCACTCCCGCCCTCGACAGGGCCTGGGCGAGCATGCGGGCGACCGTGGTCAGGACCGAGCGTTCGTCGGGGGTGAAGCTGACCGGGTAGGCGAAGCCGGCCATCCAGGCGCCCATGGTGCGGCCCGCGACGGTCAGCGGCAGGAACGCCCAGGACTGGCGGTCGAAGACCTGGGCGAGGGGCCAGGCGGTGGGGTAGCGGGCCTTGTAGGCCTCGGGGGAGGAGAGGTAGACGGCCCGGCCGGTGCGGACCACCTCGGCGGCCGGGTAGTCGGTCTCCAGGGGCATGTGGGAGAAGGGACGCTCGTCGCCGGGGCGCTGGCCGTGGTGGCCGATCACGGTGAGGCGGTCGCCCTGGACGCCGAAGACCGCCAGGCCGTCCGGTGAGAAGCCGGGCATCGACAGACCGGCCGCGACCCGCAGCACCTCCTCCGTCGACCGCGCCTCGGCCAGTGCCCGGCCCGCGTCCAGCAGGAACGCCTCGCGGGAGCGGCGCCAGTCACCGGTGACGGGGGTGCGCGCGGCGGTGCCCGGCGCGGGCTCGGTGACCTCCTGGAGGGTGCCCAGCACGTCGTACGCCTTGCGGTCGGCCTCGAAGTGCGGCTTCGCCCTGCTGCGGACGGTACGGATCACCCGGCCCCGGTCGTCCATGACCCTGGCCCGGGTCTCGGCGATGGTGCCCTCGGTGACGGCGAGCTGCATGACCCCGCCGATCTCGTTCCAGTCGACCGGGTGGAGCCGGGCCCGGGCCGCGGCCTCCGTGAGGGTGGTCGGCTCGGCGGGCAGGCCGAGCAGGCGGGCCGCCTCGGCGTCGAGCGTGACCAGATTTGTTGCTGTGTCCCAATGCCACATGCCGGTTGCGAGGGCGACCAGGACGTCCCCCACGGCGGGCAGGGGCTCACCAGTGCGCATTGACCCACTTTATGGAGAGGTGATCGCAGCGTGCCACCCAAGCTGTACAGGACAAGCTGTGTGGAAGCTGTGCGTGCCTGGCTGTGCGGGCCGGGGCAAGCTGCGCGGAAGCGGTACAGGGTACGCGTGCGAACAATTGCGGGGAAGCGGTATCGGGGCGGCCGGTACCCTGGGGCTGAGCTTTTCAAGGTTTCGAGGTTCCGGTGTGCCGGTGTTTCACGTGAAACACCGGCCACGACCCCGACCCTGATCCCATCCCCGATCCGCGAAGGCTGGATGAACGACGATGCATCGGTACAGGTCCCACACCTGCGGCGAGCTACGCGCCTCTGACGTCGGCAGTGACGTCCGGCTGAGCGGCTGGCTGCACAATCGGCGCGACCTGGGCGGCATCCTCTTCATCGATCTCCGCGATCACTACGGCATCACGCAGCTGGTCGCCCGCCCCGGCACGCCCGCCTACGAGGCCCTCGACAAGGTCTCCAAGGAGTCGACGGTCCGGATCGACGGCAAGGTCGTCTCGCGCGGCGCGGAGAACATCAACTCCGAGCTGCCCACCGGTGAGGTCGAGGTCGAGGTCGGCGAGGTGGAGCTGCTCGGCGCCGCCCAGCCGCTGCCCTTCACGATCAACACCGAGGACGGGGTCAACGAGGAGCGGCGCCTGGAGTACCGCTTCCTGGACCTGCGCCGCGAGCGCATGCACCGCAACATCATGCTGCGTACGGCCGTCATCTCCGCGATTCGTCACAAGATGACCGCGCTCGGCTTCAACGAGATGGCCACGCCGATCCTGACGGCGACCTCCCCGGAGGGCGCCCGCGACTTCGTCGTGCCGTCGCGTCTCAACCCGGGCCGGTTCTACGCGCTCCCCCAGGCCCCGCAGCAGTTCAAGCAGCTGCTGATGATCTCGGGCTTCGACCGCTACTTCCAGATCGCGCCCTGTTTCCGGGACGAGGACGCCCGCGCGGACCGTTCGCCGGGCGAGTTCTACCAGCTCGACGTCGAGATGAGCTTCGTGGAGCAGGAGGACGTCTTCCAGCCCATCGAGAAGCTGATGACGGAGCTGTTCACGGAGTTCGGCAACGGCCGTGAGGTCACCTCGCCGTTCCCGCGCATCCCGTTCCGCGAGTCGATGCTGAAGTACGGCTCCGACAAGCCGGACCTGCGGGCCCAGCTGGAGCTGGTCGACATCACCGATGTCTTCGAGGGCTCGGAGTTCAAGGCCTTCGCCGGCAAGCACGTACGCGCCCTGCCGGTGCCGGACGTGTCCGCGCAGCCCCGGAAGTTCTTCGACCAGCTCGGCGACTTCGCCGTCACGCTGGGCGCGAAGGGCCTGGCCTGGGTGCGGGTCACCGAGGACGGTTCGCTGTCCGGGCCGATCGCGAAGTTCCTCACCGAGGAGAACGTCGCCGAGCTGACCAAGCGCCTGTCCCTGTCGGCCGGTCACGCCGTGTTCTTCGGCGCGGGCGAGTACGACGAGGTCTCGAAGATCATGGGCGCGGTGCGCGTCGAGGCCGCCAAGCGGGCCGGGCACTTCGAGGAGAACGTGTTCCGGTTCTGCTGGATCGTGGACTTCCCGATGTTCGAGAAGGACGAGGACACCGGGAAGATCGACTTCTCGCACAACCCGTTCTCGATGCCCCAGGGCGGCATGGAGGCACTGGAGACCCAGGACCCGCTGGACATCCTGGCCTGGCAGTACGACATCGTCTGCAACGGCACGGAGCTGTCCTCCGGCGCCATCCGCAACCACGAGCCCGACATCATGCTGAAGGCGTTCGGCCTCGCGGGCTACGACGAGGAGACCGTCGAGCGCGAGTTCGCCGGCATGCTCCGCGCGTTCCGCTTCGGCGCCCCTCCGCACGGCGGGATCGCGCCCGGCGTCGACCGGATCGTCATGCTCCTCGCGGACGAGCCGAACATCCGCGAGACGATCGCGTTCCCGCTCAACGGAAACGCCCAGGACCTGATGATGGGCGCGCCGACGGAGCTGGAGGAGACGCGGCTTCGGGAGCTGCACATTTCGGTGCGGAAGCCGCAGCCCAAGTAAAGGGGCGGTTTTCTTTGGGGTGGCTCGGAATCGGCGGCGATTCCGAGCCATTCTCATGCGGTGCTCAGGAAACCCCGGAAATCACAGCTCTTTGACAGGTCCCATTCATAATCTCCGGGCCCATGACTGACACCCCCCAGCAAGAATTACGGGAATTGACGCGCCGCAGAGTCGTTGTCGCCGGTGGCGCGACGGCGGTGACCGCCACAGCGGTGGCGGCCCTGGGCGCCGGGCTCGCCTCCGCACAGGGAGCGCCGGAAGCGCCGACGGTGAAGGGCGCGCACAGCTCCGGCACCCCCACCGGCACGCCCGAGGCCTGCTACGTACTGACCACGGAGACCACCGAGGGCCCGTACTACATCGACGCCGACAAGCTCCGGCAGGACGTCACCGAGGACGAGGAGGGCATCCCCCTCACCCTCAGGCTCAAGGTGATCGACGCCGAGACCTGCAAGCCGGTGCGGAACGCGGCCGTCGACATCTGGCACTGCTCGGCGCTCGGTATCTACTCCGGCTACGAGGCCATGGGCAACGGCGGCGGTGGTGGCGGCGGCACCCCGCCCACCGACGCGCCGACGGACGTCCCCACAGGTCCGCCCCCCACGGATGGCCCCGGCGGCCCCGGTCATCAGGAGCCGACCGACGACGAGCGCTATCTGCGCGGTACGTGGAAGACGGACCGGCGCGGGTTCGTCACCTTCCGGACCGTGTTCCCGGGCTGGTACCGGGGCCGCTGCGTCCACATCCACGTCAAGGTGCACGTGGACGGCACCTGGACCGACGCGGGCTACGAGGGCGGGCACACCTGCCACACGGGCCAGCTGTTCTTCGACGAGGAGTCGGTGCTGCTCTCGGCGGTGGTGGAGCCGTACTCGACGAACACGGCCACCCGGACGACCCTCGACGAGGACACGATCTACCCGGACAACGGGGCCGAGGGCGGGCTGCTGCGGCTGCGCTACAAGAAGACGGACATCGGGCGCGGAGTTCTCGCCGAGCTGACGATGGGCGTGGCGCCGGAGGAGGAGAATTAATTAGGTAAGCCTTACCTAATTAATGCCCAATCAATGCAGGGGGGCGGGAAATCGACGGCTATTTCTCGCCCCCTTTGCTGATTCTCCGAAGATCCATGAAAAGGCAAAGCAAAGCACAGTCCTTTCCCATGGTCCTGACAGGCGTCTTACCTAAGTTCCAGACCCATGACAGAGAACCAAGGGCCGAAGCACAAACGGGATCTGACGCGTCGCAAGGTCGTCGTCACCGGCGCCGGCGCGGTCGCCGCGGTGGGCGTCGCGGGCGGAGTCGCCGCGGGCGCGTTCGCGGGCGGGACGGGGAAGAAGACCCCCACCCCCAAGGCCTCCAGCACCAGCACCAGCACCAGCTCCGAGGTCTGCTACACGCTGACCTCCGAGACCACCGAAGGGCCGTACTACATCGACGCGGACAAGCTCCGCCAGGACATCACCGAGGACAAGGAAGGCATCCCGCTGACCCTGAGCCTGCGGGTGATCGACTCCGAGACGTGCAAGCCGATCGTCAACGCGGCCGTCGACGTCTGGCACTGCGACGCGCTGGGCCTGTACTCCGGCTACGAGAGCCTCTCCAGCGGTGGCGGCAGCGCCCCGACCGACGCCCCCTCGGGCACCCCGACGGGTGAGCCCCCGACCGACGCGCCGTCCGGCGCCCCCTCCGGCGGTACGGGCGGTGGCGGTGGCCACGAGGAGCCCACCGACGACAAGCGCTACCTGCGCGGCACCTGGAAGACGGACCGGCATGGCCGGGTCACCTTCAAGACGATCTTCCCGGGCTGGTACCGGGGCCGCTGCGTCCACATCCACACGAAGGTGCACGTGGACGGCACCTGGACGGACGCCGGCTACGAGGGCGGCACCACCTGCCACACCGGCCAGTTCTTCTTCGACGAGGAGTCGGTGCTCGCCTCCGCCGAGGTCGACCCGTACTCGACGTCGACGACCGAGCGCACGACGCTCACCGAGGACACGATCTACGACCAGAGCGGGACCACGGGCGGTCTGCTCAAGCTGAAGTACGACAAGAAGAACATCGCCAAGGGTGTGATCGGCTCCATCACGATGGGTGTCGACCCCGAGGCGACCCACACCGGCACGGACGACGCGGTGCAGCCGGGCGCGTCCGAGTCGGCGACGGACACGGCTTCGCCCTCCGCTTCCGCGAGCTGACGGACGTACGGCCCGCGAAGGGCGGCCCGGAACCCTCCCCCAGGTTCCGGGCCTTCGTCGTGTCCGAGGAGTTCACATACATGTACGTCGATCCAACCCATTGACCCGGAAGTTCGGCCTCCGTAGTCTCCTCTGATGCCCGTGTACGTGATTGCTGTTCACGTATATGCACAGAGGGAGACAACGATGTCAGAAGCTGTGGTGCCCGCCGGACGGCTGCCCGACGGTCAGGTGTCCGACGCCGAGAGCCGGGCCGTCGGCAAGTTCCTGCGCCGGATGCTGCCGATCCTGGTCCTGATGCTGCTGGTCAACCAGATGGACCGGACGAACGTCGGCTTCGTCCAGGACGAGCTGCGGGCCGACGTCGGGGTGAGCGCCACCGCGTACGGGCTCGGCGCCGGGCTCTTCTTCATCGGGTACGCGCTGTTCGAGGTGCCCAGCAACATGCTCCTGGAGCGGTTCGGCGCCCGGGTCTGGCTCACCCGCATCATGATCACCTGGGGTCTGGTGATCGTGACGATGTGCTTCATCCACAACGTCACGATGTTCTACGTCCTGCGCTTCCTCCTCGGTGTCGCGGAGGCGGGCTTCTTCCCCGGCGTGCTCCTCTACTTCACCCAGTGGCTGCCCGACTCCAGCCGGGGCCGGGCGAGCGCGATCTTCCTGGGCGGCTCGGCGACGGCGTACATCGTGACCGGCCCGATCACCGGGGCGCTCCTCGAATGCACGGGACGGGCGGATTCGCCGGCTGGCGCTGGATGTTCGCGCTGGAGGGCGTCTTCTCGATCCTCGTCGGATTCGTGGCCGGGTTCTTCCTGGTCTCCCGCATCGAGGACGCGCGCTGGCTGACTCCGGAGGAGAAGACGGCGCTGAGCACGGCGGTCGCCCGTGACGAGGAGGCCCGCGCCCGCGCCCCCAAGGTGTCCCGGATCAAACTCATCCTGCACCCCCAGGTCGCCCTGCTGACCGGCGTCTTCTTCGCGATGGCGCTCACCGGGTACGCGATCACCTTCTGGCTGCCGAGCCTGGTCGACGACATCGGCGGGCTGTCGTCCTTCCAGGTCGGGCTGCTCACGGCCGTACCGTGGATCTGCGCGGTGATCGCGATATACACCGTCAGCCACTTCACCGACAAGGCCCCCGACCGCCGCCCCTACCTGGCGGTCGCCCTGGTCCTGTCGGCCGTCGGCACCTTCCTCGCCACCCTGGGCTCCCCCTGGTTCGGCCTCGCCGCGCTCACGCTCGCCGCGGTCGGCGGGAAGTGCGCGGCCACCCTGTACTGGCCGATGGCCCAGTCGGGCCTCGACCTCAAGGTCGCCGCGCCGGGCCTGGCGGTGGTCAACTCGATAGGAAACCTGGGCGGTTTCGTCGCCCCCTTCCTCTTCGGCTACCTCAAGGACACGACGGGCAGCACGAACGGCGGCCTGTACACGCTCTCCGCCGCGTCACTGCTCGCGGTGATCGGGGTGTTCGCCATCAGGAACACCCGCGGGACCACGAGGTCCGGGGTCGCGCCGGGCACCCGCGCGGTCGCGTCCTGAGACGGTGCGCAACGGCGAGGCGCCCGGGGCGAACACACCCCGGGCGCCTGGCAGTCGTTCAACCTCACGGTCAGGAAACGGACTTGTACGTCCCCCAGCCGCTCCCGATCTTCGTACGCGCCCCGAACGACCCCTTCCCGTCCCCGCTCTGGCGGTACAGGTTGCCGGCGGTGTCGCGGGCGACGAGGTCCGCCTTGCCGTCGCTGTTGATGTCACCGACGCCGACGACCGCGTTGTACGAGGCTCCCCACGACCCGAACAGCTTCGTACGGGCCGTGAAGGTGCCCCGGCCCGTGCCGTTGAACCGGTACAGGTTGTTGGCCTTGTCCTGGGCGAGCAGATCGCCGATGCCGTCGCCGTTGAGGTCCCCGGCGCCGACGATCTTCTTGTAGCCCTTCCAGTTGGCGTACAGCGCGACCGCCCCCGAGAGCTTGCCCGCGCTGGTGCCCTTGTAGAGGTAGACGGCCCCGGTGGACGCCTTGCGGGCGATCAGGTCGGGGCGGCCGTCGCCGGTGAGGTCACCGGGGGAGGTGAGGATGTCGTGCTGGGTCCAGCCGGAGGTGGCGAGGGTGGTGTACGCCGTCTTCGGGTGGACGGTGGCTCCGCAGCCCGGCTTGTAGAGGCGCAGGGCCCCGTTGGCCAGCCGGATGAGGACGTCGTTGCAGCGGTCGCCGCTCAGATCCCCGAAGGGGACGGCCGTGATGGAGGTGGGCCAGCCGTTGCCGGAGTGACCGGGGTCGTCGAACTTGCCCCACCCCATGCTCTCGTGGAAGCTCAGGGCGCCGGAGCGGCTGAGGGTGACGAGGTCGCCGGAGCCGTTGACGTAGTCGAAGTCGTGGCGCACGGCCGACCCGCGTTCCACACCGCCGCGTCCGGTCGCCAGGGTGATCTGCGCCGAGGTGCCGAGGCCGGTCGCCTTGAGGGTCCAGGTGAAGGAGCCGTTGGGGAAGTACACCCCGCTCGCCGTCTTGCCGTTCCACGACACCGACACCCCCTGCACTGCCGTGCCGGAACCGGTGAGCGTGCGGGTGGCCCGGCCCGTGGGGCCGCTCTGGACCGAGGTGAGGGTGAGGGACCAGGAGGTGGCGGGGCGGGAGAAGTCCCAGCCGGTCGTCCAGGGCGACGAGGGAGAAACGATGGTGTTGGTCCAGGTGTCGATGACCGTCAGGTTGGACGGGGCGACCGCCGTCGTGGCGACGTGCGTCTGCTCGTACGAGTCGAACCAGGCCACCAGACCCGTGTACTCGTCCACCGTCCAGCGGTAACGCCGGTCCGCCGCGAGGCCGGTGTCCGGGACGCGGGACGCGAGCACGCGGGTGGTGCCGGTGCGGGTCTCGGTCAGCACCAGTTCGTCGGTGGCGTGGTCGTGGCGGACGGTGAACCCGTCGCCGAGCAGGACGTCACCGGGCCGCACGGCGATCGACTTGCGGGACGCGGTGTCGTACACGCCCGCCGAGTCCGTACCGCAGGCCCAGTACACCCAGCGGCCCGCCGCCTGTAGTTCGCTCGGGACGCAACCGAGGCCCGGGACGGTGACCGTGGCCAGCGTCTTGTTCGCGGTGAGGCTGTACGAGGTGAGCTGACCCGAGGTGGCGGTGGCGCTCCAGAGCGTGGGGCCGTTGAGGGCGGCGGCGCGGATCGTCCGCTTCAGCTTCTGGCCCTGGCCGAACTCGCCCACGTACTGCGCGGGTGTGGTGCCGCCGGAGTTGTAGACGGCGAAGTTGTCGGAGACGTCGACGATGACGCCGCCACCGGTGCCGAACTCCAGTACGCCGTTGGAGCTCTCCTCGTGGATGGACACCAGGCGTTCCTTGCCACCGGACGTCTTCTGGAGATAGACGTCCTCGGGCTCCGTGCCGCTGTGGCCGCCATTGCCCCACAGGGCCGAGCAGGTGGTGTCCGCGTACGGGCAGATGGAGTTGACCGTCTCGCCCTCGGTGGCGGTGGACGCGGTCAGGGTGGTGGCGTTGTCCGTGGTGAGGGTGCGGACGGACGTCGAGTCGGTGGTGCTGGTCGTCGACGTGTCCTCCGCGACCCGCAGGCTGCCCCGGCTGAGGGCGAGCCCGGTCTTGGTGTTCTCCCTGGGGGCGACCTTGTACAGCTTCGTCAACTGCGGTGCGCCGTCCGGGCCTTCGGTGATCCGGTGGACCCACCAGTCGGCGGCGCCGGTGCCGCCGGTGACCAGGGCGGAGCCGTCGGGCATGGCCAGCGGGTTGCCGTAGGTGCTGTCCAGCAGGGTGCGTGTGGTGCCGTCGGCCAGGGAGACGGCGGTGCTGCCGCCGTTCGGCTTCGTCAGCACGAGCCAGTCCCCGACGAGAACGGGAACGGGGACGTAGCTGACCTCGCCGATGTCGGGGTCCCCGGCGACCGGGACCGTCTCGTCGGCGGTGAGATCGGCGCGGGGCTTCAGGTGCAGGCCGGAGGCCGGGGTGTACCAGCCGATCCGGTCCTCGGTGAGGACGACCTTCGGAGAGTCGTCCGCACCGGTGAAGGCGACGGTGAACTCGGCGGTCGCGAAGTCCACATAGCCGATGGTGGACTTGCGGGTGCCGTCGGCCTGCTTGACCGAGTAGGAGAGGACCGCACCGGCCTGGTCGCCGGTCTTGCCGAACGCGTAGCCGAAGTAGTCGTCGGTCGGGAAGCCGGTCACCGTACGGTTGCGCTGCTCGCCGTCGACGAGGTCGATCAGCTCCAGCCAGGTGCCGTCCGTCCCGGCACCGTCACCCACGATGTTGTCCTTGTCGGTCGTGACGACTGTCGACCCGTAGGTGCCGATGTAGTCGCTCGACGACAGGGAGACGCTCCGCAGGCTGCCGTCGGGGCTCCACAGCACAGCCGTTTTGCTGCCGTCGCCGGGTGGCATCGCCACGATGTCCGCGCCCTGTGCGAAGAAGCCCGAAGGGCACGCCTCGGTGATGTCGTAGCAACCGGCGGACGCGTTCGGCTGGTAGACCCCGCTCGGTCCCCGCACGGTGACGGTGACGCCGTCCGCGTAGTTCGTCCACAACAGCCCCTCGACGCCGCTCTGCCGGTGCAGGAAACCGGTCTCGCCCGCCGCGAGCAGGCGCTCGGTGCGGGGGGTCGTCGAGCGGGGATCGTCCAGGACGATCTCGGTGGTGGCGGGTGTTCCGGCCACCGAGGCGGCCTGCGCCGCGCCGCCGCCGTCGGGCGTCGCGGCGAACAGGGTGATGGTGCCGGCCGCTACGGCGACCGCGAAAGCGGAGACGAGCGCGGTAGGCCCGCCCCGTCCCAGGGCGTGTCTGCCCACGTGAGGTTCCCTCCCCAGGAGGGCTCCCCAGCCCTCGCACAAGTGAGCGGACTTTACCAGGGCTTGGGACGGGCCGTGATCTTGCGTCCCGCTGTGTCTGCTTTCCCTGGTGTGCCTACTTGGCCACGAACTGCGTCAGGATCGCCTGCACCTCGTAGATGTCGACGCCCTTCGTGAACGTCTTCTGGACCGGGGTCGGGGAGCCGGAGATCCAGATCTTGAGTTCGGCGTCGAGGTCGAAGGTGCCCGCGGTCTCCACCGCGAAGTGGGTGATGCTGCGGTACGGGACCGAGTGGTACTCGACCTTCTTGCCGGTGATGCCCTGCTTGTCGACCAGGAGGAGCCGGCGGTCGGTGAACAGGATGGTGTCGCGGACCAGCTGGTAGGCGGCGTGCACCTGCTCGTTCTGGCCGAGCAGCCGGGCGTAGTCCTGCTGGGCGGCCGTCGGGTCGACGGTGTGCGCGTTGCCGAAAAGTGCCATGGTTGTGCCCCCCTGTGGACAGATGCAAATCTCTGCCCATGTCTCGGTAATTGACTGGCTTCACATGATCTTCGGCCTGTATATCGGCCGAAACAATGGCCTGCCTAGAGGAGCGGGAGATTCCGTACATGCGGAGATGGGCCTGGATCGCGGGATCACATCGGAGGTTCGCAGGCGGCACACAGACTTCTCGTCGGGAGCGCACAGAGGGGGGACGTTCCATGGGAACTGCCGCACTCGCGCTCGCTGGAGGAAGTCATGGGAATCGTCGTTCCGTTCACGCTGCTGCTGATCGTGGGAGCGGTGGCCTCCGTCGTGCTGCTGCGCAGGCAGCAGGCCGGACTTTCCGGGCTGGACGCCGAGGTCGAGGCCAACCGGTGGGTCGTACGGCTCGGGGGAAGTCTGGCCGGGCTGCGGCCGGGCGCCGACGAAGCCGCCGCGCAGGCGCTGGCCGAGGCG
The DNA here is from genome assembly GCF_045041225.1 of Streptomyces sp. NBC_00075. Lineage (NCBI taxonomy): Bacteria > Bacillati > Actinomycetota > Actinomycetes > Kitasatosporales > Streptomycetaceae > Streptomyces > Streptomyces sp. NBC_00075. Next base: position 5,446,571 of record NZ_CP108243.1, on the reverse strand, counting down.
ACCGGACGGCACCACGCCGCCCGGGGCCAGCTGGCCACCGCCCGCACTCCCGCCGAGTACGCGCTCGCGCGGCAGACCGCTGTGGAAGGGCTCCAGTACGTACGGGCCGCCCGCGCCGCTCTCGGGCAGGCGTCCGGTCCGCCGGGCGCCGAGGTCGATGCCGATGTCGACGACGAGGCGGTAGCCAGAACCGCCCGTCGACTCCGGGGAGTCCACGGGCGGTTCGGGGTCACCGCGTGACCTGTGCGGCTACTCGGACGCGCCGCCGAAGCGCTCCTTGTACGTCTCCAGGTCCTCGTCCGTCAGCTTCGCGAACAGGACCGGCGGGACCGTGAAGGCGGTGCCGGCGGGGACGGTGGACAGGGACCTGGCCTCCTCGGCCGTGATCCACGTCCTGGTGTCGTCCCCCAGCGCGAACGCGGCACGCATCGTCGCCGACGACGCCGGGATGAAGGGCTCCGAGACCACCGAGTAGAGGTGGATGAGGTTCATCGCCGTACGCAGGGTCAGGGCCGCGCCGTCCTGGTCGGTCTTGATCTCCAGCCAGGGGGCCTTCTCCTCCAGGTAGGAGTTGCCCGCCGACCAGAGGGCGCGCAGGGCTGCCGCCGCCTTGCGGAACTGGAGCGCCTCCAGCTGGTTCTCGTACTCCGCGAGCAGCTCGGCGATCTGCTCGCCCAGCTTCGTCTCCGCCTCGCCGGCCGCCGAGCCCGCCGGGACCTCGTCGCCGAAGCGCTTCTTCGAGAAGGAGAGGACACGGTTGACGAAGTTGCCGAGGGTGTCCGCCAGGTCCTTGTTCACCGTGGCGGTGAAGTGCTCCCAGGTGAAGGAGGAGTCGTCGGACTCGGGGGCGTTCGCGATCAGGAAGTAGCGCCAGTAGTCGGCCGGGAGGATGGCCAGGGCCTGGTCGGTGAAGACGCCCCGCTTCTGGGACGTGGAGAACTTTCCGCCGTAGTACGTCAGCCAGTTGAAGGCCTTGACGACGTCGACCTTCTTCCACGGCTCGCGGACGCCGAGTTCCGTGGCCGGGAACATGACGGTGTGGAAGGGGACGTTGTCCTTGGCCATGAACTCCGTGTACCGGACGGGGTTGTCGCCGCCGTCCGCCTCGTACCACCAGGACTTCCAGTCCCGGTTCTCCGGGTCGAGGTCCGACCACTCCTTCGTCGCGCCGATGTACTCGATCGGGGCGTCGAACCAGACGTAGAAGACCTTGCCCTCCGCCGCCAGCTCAGGCCAGGTGTCCGCCGGGACCGGGACGCCCCAGTCGAGGTCGCGGGTGATCGCGCGGTCGTGCAGGCCCTCGGTCAGCCACTTGCGGGCGATCGAGGAGGCGAGGTGGGGCCACTGGCCCTCGTGGGCGGCCACCCACTCCTCGACCTCGTGCTGGAGCTTCGACTGGAGGAGGAAGAGGTGCTTGGTCTCACGGACCTCCAGGTCGGTGGAGCCGGAGATGGCGCTTCGCGGGTTGATCAGGTCGGTCGGGTCGAGAACCCGGGTGCAGTTCTCGCACTGGTCGCCGCGCGCCTTGTCGTAGCCGCAGTGGGGGCAGGTGCCCTCGACGTAACGGTCCGGGAGGAAGCGGCCGTCGGCGGGGCTGTACACCTGCCGGATCGCGCGTTCCTCGATGAACCCGTTCTCGTTGAGCCGCCGGGCGAAGTGCTGCGTGATCTCGACGTTCTGCGGGGAGGAACTCCGCCCGAAGTAGTCGAAGGCCAGCGCGAACCCGTCGTACACCGCCTTCTGCGCGTCGTGCGCCTGCGCACAGAAGTCCGCCACGGGGATGCCCTGCTCCTTCGCCGCCAGCTCGGCCGGGGTGCCGTGCTCGTCCGTCGCGCAGATGTAGAGGACGTCGTGACCGCGCTGCCGCAGGTACCGGGAGTAGACGTCCGCCGGGAGCATGGACCCCACCATGTTGCCCAGGTGCTTGATCCCGTTGATGTACGGAAGGGCGCTGGTGATGAGGTGTTGTGCCATCGGGGGGCTGCTCCCAGGTTGATTTTCGTGCTGTTTGGCGAACCTTGGAATCGTAGCTGCGCGTGGAGGGTAGCGGAGCCTATATATGCTTTGGGTGTTCATCTATATGGCTGTTTGGGGAGGTCTGTCATGTCGAAGCTGCTCATCGAGGTCGACGACGAGGCTCTGGCGGAAGCGCAACTACTGCTGGGCACGAAGACCAAGAAGGACACTGTCAACACCGCGCTGCTGGAGGTCGCCAAGCGGCGCCGCCGGGCCATAGCGCTGGCCAAGCTCCGTGAGTGGGGGGCCCGCGGTGACTTCGACATCCTTCTGGACAAGAGGAACTACCGTCGGTGAGTGACTTCTCGTACCTGATCGACACCTCGGCGGCCGTGCGCCTGCTCAGCAGTGATGCGTATGACGAAGCCTGGGGGCAGGCGCTGGACAACGGGCTGGTCGCGCTGTGTGATCTGACCGAGTTGGAGATTCTCTTCTCGGCTCGCGGACGAGCGGACCGCGACGGCATTCAGGAGGAGCTGCGGCAGCTGTTCAGCGGGACCCTGATGCCCGCCGGCATCTACCAGCGTGCTCGCGAGGTTCAGCTGCTGCTCACCGACAACGGTGAGCAGCGCTCGGCCGGGCCGGTCGATCTGCTCGTCGCCGCCACGGCCGAGTTGTCGGGCCTGACACTTCTCCATCACGACCGGGACTTCGAGACCGTCGCTCGCTGTACGGGGCAGTCGACCGTCTGGCTGGGGCCCGAGTCCTGAATCGGTCGTCCCAGGGCTCCTGCTCCGTGATTTGACTTGCTCCTCGGGCTGGCGCCCGGGGATTCTGGCCTTCTCGTCCGTTGCTGTGCTGCTACGCGGCACGGGGTTCGGGGGAGAATCCGTGGCTTCCTGTTTCGTCGCGCTGTGCCGGGACGAGTCCTGGTCTTACCTGCGCTCCACAGGCTGTCTCCGCCAGTCCGGCGGCCGTTTTCACGTTCTTCGCGGCGTTGTGGTCCCGGTCGTGGAACGTGCCGCACGCGGCGCAGGTCCACTCCCGCACGTACAGGGGCTTGAGACCGTCCTTGAACCCGCAGGCCGAGCAGACCTGGCTGGTCGGCTCGAACCGGCCGATCTTCACCAGGGTCCGTCCGTACCGGGCCGCTTTGTACTCCAGCATGGCCACGAACTGTGACCAGCCCGCGTCATGCACACTTTTGGCCAGCCGGGTGCGCGCCAGTCCCTGCACCGCCAGGTCCTCCACACCGATCGCTTGGTTCTCGCGGATCAGCTGTGTGGAGAGCTGGTGGTGGAACTCGCGGCGCGCGTCGGCCACCTTTGCGTGGGCGCGGGCGACCTTCAGGCGGGCTTTCTCCCGGTTCTGCGATCCCTTTTGTTTGCGGGACAGTTCGCGCTGGGCCTTCTTCAGTTTCTTCTCCGCGCGGCGCAGGAACCGTGGGGAGTCGATCTTCGTGCCGTCGGAGAGGACGGCGAAATGCGTCAGCCCGAGGTCGATGCCGACCTGCTGGTCGGTGTCCGGCATCGCGGCGGCGTCGGCGTGCGGGTCGGTGTCGATCACGAAGGACGCGAAGTACCGCCCGGCAGAGTCCTTGATCACGGTGACCGAGGTGGGGCTGGTGGGCAGAGTGCGGGACCACTTCACCTTCACCGCCCCGATCTTCGGCAGGTTCAGCCGCCCGCTACCGGTGATCGACCAGCGGGCATTGGCCGTGAATCGGAGCGACTGCCAGCTGTCCTTGCGGGACTTGAACCTGGGCGCACCCATCTTCGGACCCTTGCGAGCTCCTTTGAGGGAGGCGAAGAAGTTCCTGTAGGCAGCCTCGGCGTCCCGCAGCGACTGCTGGAGCACGACGGCGGAGACCTCGCCCAGCCAGGACCGCTCGCCGGTCCGCTTGGCCTCGGTGATCAGCTTCCTGGAGAGTTCACCGGCCGTCGGGAACGCCTCGCCAGCCTTCCGGGCGTCCTCGCGGGCGCGCACGGCGTCGTTGAACACGACGCGGGCGCACCCGAACGCCTTGGCCAGTGCCGCTTGCTGGCCGGTGTCCGGGTGCAGGCGGAAGCTGTACCGAAGCTGCATGACGGCCACGCTATGTACTTGGGTTATGGGTGAGATCCAGAAGATCAGAACTGGTAGGCACTGTGCTCTCGTGATGCATGTCCACTTGGTCTTCGTGACCAGGTTCCGGCGCAAGGTGTTCACAGATGTTCACCTGGCGCGTGTTGAGGAGATCATGCGGTTGGTGTGTGCGGACTTCGAGTGCGAACTGGTAGGAACAGCCCCGTCCACCTTCCGGTGAACTTCCCACCCAAGGTCACCGTCTCACCCGGCTCCGCCGGGACCTGCCATTGTGGCGCTCCGTGCCACGGGTGGTGAAGACGGGGCTTCCGGCTTCGCCGGACAGGAACATGCAAATCTCCGCATCGCAGCCATCAGGCTATGGGGGGAATACAGGGACAGGGCCCGGAGCATGGCCGGGCCCTGTCGTCGTTCTCGGGTGGTTGCCGGTTGTTGTGCGGAGGGTTCTATGAGGAGTTACGGGCGCCAGTTCGCCAGTACGCCCTCGTACAGTTCCGTGTCCGTCAGCTCGCGCGGGGTCGGGCCCGCGTGGAAGAAGGACGTGTTGTCGGTCTTCAGCTTGCGGAGGTAGTCGAAGGCCTTGTTGTCCTGCTCGCCGAAGGCGACGAAGGAGAAGAAGACGGCCGGGTGGCTCTTCGCCGCGTCCGTGAGGGACTGGGTCGCGGGGGTCTTGGCGTCCGGGGCGCCGTCCGTCTGGAAGACGACCAGGGCGGGGTCGGTGGTGCCGGACTTCTGGTAGTGCGTGAGGACTTCCTCGACGGCCACGTGGTAGCTCGTACGTCCCATGCGGCCGAGGCCGGCGTGGAGTTCGTCGATCTTGTTCTCGTGGTCGGGGAGGGTCAGCTCGCCGGTGCCGTCCAGTTCGGTGGAGAAGAAGACGACGTGGACCTGGGAGTCGGGGTCGAGGTGGGCGGCGAGGGCGAGGGTCTGCTCGCCGAGGGCCTGGGCGGAGCCGTCCTTGTAGTACGGGCGCATTGACGCGCTGCGGTCCAGGACGAGGTAGATCTTGGCGGTGGTGTTGGTGAGGTTGAGGGTGGTGAGGGTTTCGGTGGCGGCGTTGTAGGCGGTGAGGAGGGTTGCGGGGACGGGGGTCTCGGCCTCGGCTTCGCCATCGGCCGTGTCAGTGTTCCCACCCGCACCGCCCGTGGCGGTTTCGTTGTCGGGTGCGGGTGGCCCCTGTGGGGCTTCCCCCGCGTCGGCGGCTGCCGGTTCCAGGTCGTCAGCCGGCTCGGGCACGGACTCCGGCTCCGTTTCCGGCTCCGCCGTCACTTCGGGGGCTTCGGGAGCGGACTCCTCGGCGACCGCTTCGACCTCGGGTTCGGGGGTCGGCTCGACGACCGCTTCGGCCTCGGCTTCCGGCGCGACCTCGGGTTCGGCCTCCGGCGTCGGCTCCTCGGCGACGGGCTCACCCTCGGGCTCGACCTCGGTCACCGGCGCGGCCTCGGGTTCGGCCTCCGGCGTCGACTCCTCGGCGACCGGCTCGGCCTCGGCCTCGACCTCGGGGGTCACCTCGGCCACCGGCTCCGGCTCGGGAGTCGCCTCGACGGCAGCCTCGGACTCAGTCTCAGGCTCCGGGGTCACCTCAACGGCAGCCTCAGCCTCAGCCTCAGCCTCAACCTCGGGCTCCGGCGTCACCTCGGCCTCGGCGACCGGCTCGGCCTCCGCCTTTACTTCAGCCTCAGCCTCAGCTTCCGTCTTCACCTCAGCTTCCGCCTTCACCTCGGCCTCCGCCGCAGCCTCAGCCACCGGCTCCGCCTCAGTTGCCGCAGGCTCCGCCTCGGAGGTAACCGGCTCCGCCTCGGTCGCCACCGGCGTCGCCTCGGCCTCGTCCACCGGCTTTGCCGGCTTCGGGACCGTCACGTTGTCGAAGGCTGCCGACACCAGGTCGTCCACCACCGATGACGGGGCGGGGGCCGGAGTTGGCTCCGGCGCAGGTGCCGGGATGGTCGCTTCCGGGGTTTTCGGGGGTTCCGTCAGGGTCGGTTCCGGGGACGGTGCCGGAATCTTCGGCTCGGTGGCCTCCTGCTGAGGAGCCGACTCCGCCTCCCGCGCGGGCGCCGCCTCGGCGTCCCGCCCCTTGCGTGACTTGCCGAACGCGTTCCGCAGGAGAGTGAGAATGCCCATGTGCGCAACCCTTCACGTGAGTTGTAGCCCGTCAATCCCTGGCCAGGACGGACACGTAAGGTTAGCGGGCCGCGCTGGCGATCTTGGGCTGGGTCTTTCACGGAACCCGACGGACGTCAAGGGTGCCACTCCGCCAACCTCGAAGTCCCCTCTCCGTCCCCCTCCCCACCAGGCCGCGAGCATGCCATTCGCGTCCCCAACACCCTTACCGCTCCCACAGGTTCACCGTTCGTTCACCCGGCGGCCCCGCCCCTGCACCCCCGCCCCCCTAGCGTCACGCTCACACCAAGGGCACGTATGGGGACACCAAGGGGAGAGTAAAGTGCGCAAGCTGCTGCCGTTGATCGGATCGCCGTCCGAATCGCATCCTGGCGGCCGGTCCGCGATGACCTGCCGTTTCCGGTGTGGTGACGCCTGCTTCCACGAGGTTCCCAACACCAGCACCAACGAATACGTCGGCGATGTGATCGCCGGCGCCCTCAGCCGCCGTTCCGTGATGCGGGCCGCCGCCGTCGTCACCGTGGCCACCGCGGCCGGTACCGCCGTGAACGTCGCCGGCGCCCAGGGTGCGGAAGCGGCCACTTCCACCTTCCGCCCCTCCCACTCCTCCGTGCCGCGCGGGCTCCGCTTCACCGCCGTCGAGCCCAACACCGCCGACGCCGTGACGATCCCCGGCGGCTACAGCCAGAACGTCGTCATCCGCTGGGGTGAGCCCATGGTCAAGGGTGCTCCCGCCTTCGACCCGGAGCACCAGACCGCCGCCGCGCAGGCCGGTCAGTTCGGGTACAACAACGACTTCCTCGCCCTGCTCCCCCTGCACGGCAGCCAGAAGCTCCTCGTCGCCAACCACGAGTACACCGACGAGATCCTGATGTTCCGCGGCTACGACGCCGCCAACCCCACCCGCGAGCAGGTCGAGATCGCCTGGGCCGCGCACGGGCTCTCCGCTGTGGTGGTGGAGGGGGACCGGAGGACCGGGAAGCTCACGCCCGTACCCCGCCACCCGCTCAACCGGCGCGTCACCGCCACCACCGAGTTCCGGATCACCGGACCGGCCGCCGGGTCGGATCTCCTCAAGACCTCCACCGATCCGACCGGGCGGAAGGCTTACGGCACGCTCAACAACTGTTCCGGCGGTACGACGCCCTGGGGGACCACCCTCCACGGCGAGGAGAACTTCAACCAGTACTTCGCCAACGCCTCCAGCGCCACCGACAAGCGGTACGGCATCGGCACCGGCGCCAGCGAGCGCAAGTGGGAGCGGTTCGACAAGCGGTTCGACGTCGCCCAGGAGCCCAACGAGGTTCACCGGTTCGGCTACGTGGTGGAGTTCGATCCTTACGATCCCTCCTCCACGCCCCGCAAGCACACCGCCCTCGGACGCTTCAAGCACGAGGGTGCCACCATCCGGCTGACCTCCGACGGGCGTCCCGTCGCCTACACAGGCGACGACGAGCGCTTCGACTACTTCTACAAGTTCGTCAGCAGCAAGCGGATGCGGCACGGGGATTCGCGGTCTGTTCGTGAGCACAATCTCTCCCTGCTCGACGAGGGCACGCTGTACGTCGCCAAGCTCACCGGTGACTCCCCCGCCATCGAGATCGACGGCACCGGCAAGCTGCCCGCCGACGGTGAGTTCGACGGCAGCGGTACGTGGATCCCGCTGGCGACCGCCACCGCCAAGGGCGCCGTCTCGCACGTCGAGGGGATGAGTGCCGAGGAGGTCTTCGTCTTCACTCGGCTCGCCGGTGACAAGGTCGGCGCCACCAAGATGGACCGGCCCGAGGACATCGAGCCCAACCCGAAGAGCGGCAAGGTCTACGTCGCCCTCACCAACAACACCAACCGCGGTGTCGGTACGAACGCCAAGGCCGACGAGCCCAACCCGCGCAACGCCAACAAGCACGGCCACATCCTGGAGCTGACCGAGCGCTGGAACCGGCCGGAGAGCACCTCGTTCGCCTGGCTGCTCTTCCTCGTCGCGGGCGACCCGGAGGACCCGGCGACCTACTTCGCCGGCTTCCCCAAGGACGACGTCAGCCCCATCTCCTGCCCGGACAACGTGGCCTTCGACCCGCACGGCAACCTGTGGATCTCCACCGACGGTTCCCAGCTCGGTTCGCACGACGGCCTGTTCGGCGTGGCGACCCAGGGTGCCCGGCGCGGTGACCTGAAGCAGTTCCTGACCGTGCCGAAGGGCGCCGAGACCTGCGGTCCGGTCATCGGGGAGCGCCAGGTGCTCGTCGCCGTGCAGCACCCGGGCGAGATCACCGGCGCGACCGTCGAGACCCCGGCCAGCACCTGGCCCGACGGCCCGGGCACGTACGTCCGCCCGGCGGTCGTCGCGGTGTGGCGCAAGGACGGCTGCGACATCGGCAGCTGACCCGGCGGTATCTAGGGGAGGGCTGGGACCGGGGGGTTCGTACCTGATTTCGTAGCACTCTGTTCCAGCCACTCCCTGTACGCCGGTGCCTGCCGCGCCACCTCCTCGTACGCCTCCGCCAGCGCCGGATGCACTCCGTCGAGGTCCGTCTCCGTACGGGCCGCCAGCAGCAGCCGTACGCCGAGCGGGTCGCCGTGGAGCCGGCGTACCGCCATCTCGGGGCGTGGCAGACAGGTCGCCTGGCAGACGGTGACGACCTCGCCGGTCGCCACCAGCGAGGCCGTGGTGTGGTAATCGCCGTGCAGGACACGGGGGTTGAGGCCGGCGGTGCGCAGCATGCGCAGTACGGCGTCGAACTCGCCGTCGACCGTCTCGTCCACCATCCAGCGGTCGCCGGCCAGCTCGGAGAGGTGGACGACCGGTCTCGCGGTGGCCGGATGGTCGGCGGGCAGGGACACGAACTGGGGTTCCCTGTCGACCAGTACGCGCAGGCACACGCCGTCCGGGACCCGGAGCGGACAGCCCTCGACCTCGTGCACGAACGCCACGTCCAGCTGGCCGTCGGCCACCATGCGCAGCAGCGCGTTCGCGGAGACGTCCATGCGGAGGGTGGGTTCCTGCTGGCGCTGGCGCAGTCGGCGGAGCCAGCCGGAGAGGGCGCGACTGGCCGTCGAACCTATGCGTAGTTGGGGTCCTCCTGCCGCTGCCGCCCTCGCCTCCGTGACCAGGGAGCGCATCTCCGCCACCAGGGGGCGGGCCCGGCTCAGGACCACCCGGCCGAGCGGTGTCGGACGGCAGCCGGCCCGGGTGCGGGTGAACAGCTCGCCGCCCAGCTCCTGCTCGATCCGGCGCAACTGGGTGCTCAACGAGGGCTGGGCCACGCCTAGTTGGCGGGCGGCGCGGTGCAGGCTGCCGGTGTCGGCTATGGCGCACAGCGCCCTGAGGTGCCGTATTTCTAGTTCCATGCGGGGGGCTCCGCCCGGGGTGCGCGCATGTTCGTGTCCATGTCATCCGACGGTACACAGGGTGCGGGCCGGTGGGGGCTGGTTGCGCCCCGCGGCGGAGCCGCAAATCGAAACAGCCCCGCGCCTCTTTGGGGCGCGATAGCGCCGGGCTATCGCCACTTGCCATCATCACAGCCGCCGTACAGGGACCGACACTCACGATACGACCGATCGACTCACCCCCCACTCAAGGAGTCATCGATGCGCAAGTCCACCTCTGGTGTCGTGGCGGCGGCGTTAGGCCTCAGTCTGGCAACTCTCGCGCTGGGTACGGCGGTTCCCGCCACGGCCAGTCCCAGTCCCGCCGTACGGGCGTCGTACGCCGGGTCGGCCGAGGAGGCCGCCGCGAACAAGGCCTTCTTCGAGGCCGTACTGAAGTCCGTCGCCGAGAAGCGCGCCGCCAACCCGCGTTCGGCGGCTGCCGTCACCGTCATCTACAACGCGTCCCGCGCGCCCTCCTTCAGCGCCGAGATAGCCCGCTCCACCTCGATCTGGAACAGCTCGGTGACGAACGTGAAGCTCCAGTCGGGCACCGCGTCCGCCGCCGACTTCACCTACCGCGAGGGCAACAGCTCCAACGGTTCGTACGCCTCGACGGACGGTCACGGCAGCGGCTACATCTTCATCGACTACGCGCAGAGCGAGCAGTACGACCCGACGCGTATCACCGCCCACGAGACGGGCCACGTCCTCGGTCTGCCCGACCACTACTCCGGCCCGTGCAGCGAGTTGATGTCGGGCGGCGGTCCGGGCACGTCCTGCACCAACGCCACCCCGAACGCGGCCGAACGTGCCCGAGTGAACCAGCTGTGGATCAACGGGCTTGCCGCAGCCCTGCGCTAGCACCCCAGTACCCCAGTAGCCCCCACCCCCCACAGGCGCGGGCCGTCCCTCTGCACAGGGACGGCCCGCGCCCCCCTTCCTCCCTACTCCTTCGGCGACGTGATCGCCCGCGCCGCCGCCACCTCCTGCCGCAGCGGCTCCAGCACACTGTCCGCCGGCCCGCTGAGGTCCGTACGCACCGCGTACAGCGTCTCCACCCGGCGCAGGCCGTCCGACAACTCCCGCAGCTGTACGGCCACTTGGGCGATCTCTGCGTCGGACGGCGGCTTCGCCCCCTGCTTGATGTGGACCCGGGCCGCTGTCGTCGCGTCGACGATGCGTTCCACCGCGACGACCAGGGGCCACCAGGCAGCGGCCCGTCGTCCGGTGGGCGGCGGTTCGGTCAGCGCGCGCTGGAACTCCGTACGGACGACGGAGAGATCGCGGTAGAGGCGGCGCCGCATCCGGGCGCGGGCCGCACCCTCGGTGTCGGCGCGGAACGCCGATTCGACGTAGCGGGCCGTGTCCGCGACCGCGTCGGCGAGGCGGTCGCCGACGCGGGTGTGCCAGCTCTCCGGCCAGAGGAGATAGCCCGCGACCAGGGCGATCGCGCAGCCCATGAGGGAGTCGAGCAGTCGGGGCAGCAGCAGGCCGGTGCCCTGGTGGTTCAGGATGTCGGAGAGCAGGAGGATCACCGGGGTGATGGCGGCCGTCTGGTAGCCGTATCCGCGTGGGGTGAGCGCCGGGATCAGCGTGGCGAGGAGCAGGATCACCGGTACGTCCCACCAGCCGCGCGGGACCTGGACGAGCACCGCCGCCGCGACGACCAGCCCGGCGACCGTGCCCAGGGCGCGCAGCAGCGCCCGGGAGAAGACGGAGCCGAAGTCGGGCTTCAGGACGAAGGTGATCGTGAGGGCGACCCAGTAGGAGCGTGGCACCGGCACGATCGAGACCAGTACCTGCGCGAGGCCGATGCACAGGGCGAGACGTACGCCGTAGCGCCAGGAGTCGGCGGACAGGACGACGTCCCGGGCGGCGCCGGTGGCGCGAGCGCGCAGGGCGCCCGGTCGCCCGAGCCTGTCCTCGACCCCGGAGACACGCAGGTCGGGGGAGCGGCTGCCGACCACCTCGGCGGCGTGCCGCAGCGCCTGTTCGACGGCGCGGCCGGTGTGGTCGGTCGGGGCGGGGACGCTCAGCCCTGTCGGGCCGCCATAGCCGGTGTCGACGGCGTCGGCGAGGTGGCGGACCGCCTCCGGGACCTCGGGCGGCAGGGGGCGGCCGGCCTGGTGGGCGGCGGGGGCGGCCTCGACGACCGGGGTGATGGCGTTCAACTGGGCGAGCAGCCGCACGAGTTCGGGGCTGCGGCCGTGGTGGCGGGCGCGCCGGGCGAGGACGAGGTCGTACGACTGGTTGAGGGACTGGGTGACGGCGTACCGGGCGTCCTCGTAGCCGTCGGTGGCGCAGGCGGCGAGCAGTTCGGCGACCGTGCGGTAGGTCTGCGCGACCGCGGCCCGCTCCGGCACCCCCGAGCGCAGCGGCCAGGCGAGCAGGGCGAGGGCCAGGACGAGCAGGCCGCCGCCGGACATCAGTACCGGCGCCAGCCACCACTGCCCCGGCAGCGGCAGGCCCGCCCCGATCACGGAGTTGAGGAGGAGCAGCAGTCCGGACACGGAGGCCACCGCGCCGATCGTCGAGATCATCCCGGAGACGAGGGCCACGCAGGTGACGGCCACGACGGCGGTCCAGCCCTGGCCGTAGACGAGCGAGCCGAGCGTGACGCCGAGGGCGCCGAAGAGCTGGGGGATCGCGATGTTGAGGATGCGCATCCGGTAGGCGTCGGCGGTGTCCCCGATGACTCCGGAGAGGGCGCCCATGGAGGCGAGGGCGCCATAGGCGGGGTGGTCGGTGGCGAGGCCGATGGCGAGGGGGAGCGACATGGCGATGGCGGCGCGGGCCATGGCGGGGCGGTTGACGGGCGGAGCCGGCTGGGGCTTGAGGTTCCGCACCAGCCAGTCGGGAGGTGTGAGGCCGATGGGGAACTCGCGGGGCATGGGCCCATTATCGCCGCAGGCGCCTGCCTTTCAGCGGGCGCGTTCGTGCTGGTGGAGGGCCAGGTCGACGACCAGCGCGCGGTGATCGCTGTCGGCGACGCCGAGGAAACGGGCGCCGCTCGCCGAGAACTCCCCGGAGACGAGCACATGGTCGATCTGCGCGCCGGCCGTCGGAGCGGTACGGGCGGGCCAGCTCGGCGTACGGGCGGCCCCCGCCAGCCGGGCGGAGTCGTGCAGTCCCGTGTCGAGCAGGCGGCGGAAGGCGGCGTGGTCCTGGGAGGCGTTGAAGTCGCCCGCGAGGATGGTGGGCGTACGGGAGGGGTTCTCCGCGGCGAAGTCGCGCAGGGCCCCCAACTCCTTTCGCCAGAGGCCGACTTGGCCGGGGACCGGCGGCATCGGGTGGGCGAGCTGGACCCGTACGGAGTGGCCGCCGGCCAGTTCGGCGACCGCACCGGGCATGCCCATCGTGCTGCCGGGGATACCGTCCGTACCCTCCAGCGGAAAGCGGCTGAGGATGACGGAACCCTCGGAACCGGCCCCCGGGACGGCCTCCCGGTAGGGATAGCGGCGGTCGAAGGCAGCCGAGAGGGCGCTCTGGCAGCGGTACTCGCACTCCTCGACGAACACGAGGTCGGGCCGCTCCCGCCGCACGACCGGGATCAGCGCGCCGGTGCCCTCCCCGAACTCCACGTTGGCCGTCAGCACCCGCACCTCGGCGACGACCGCCCCACCGGGCTCGCTCCCCGTCCCGTACGGCTGGGTGAACCACCCGGTGACCGCCAGCAGCACCACGCCCCACACCATCCCGGCCCGCCAGCGCGCGACCAGCGCGAGGAGCAGGCCGGCGGCGGTGGGCGCGAGCAGCCAGGGCAGGAAGGCGAGGAGCTGCGGTACGGGGGTCACGGCATCGGCGTCGACGGCCCGGCACACGACGACGACACTGACCGCACCGAACCCGGCGCCCACGCACCGGACCGCCGCCGTCGCCCATCGGTCCCGTAGTCCTCCCACGGCTCGACCATACGGGGGGCACGGGGAAGGGAAACGCGGTAGTAAAGCTGCGGGCCGTCCGTGGCTGGTCGAGCAGTTCCCCGCGCCCCTTTGGGGCGCTTTCGTCGATTCCCCGCATAGTGCTGTACGAGGTTTCAGGCGGCCGAGTCGATCCGGGTCGCCAGGAAGTCGGCGAGGGCCCTGTTGAACTCCGTCGGGCGTTCCAGGTTGGGCATGTGGGCCGAGCGTTCGATCACCTGGAGGGTGGAGTCGGGGAGCGCCGCGTGCATGGCCTCGGCGTCCGCGACCGGGGTGAACTCGTCGTCGGCGCCCACGACGACCAGGGCCGGGACGGTGAGGCGGGTCAGCAGGGGGCGGTAGTCGGGGCGCAGGGCCCGGCCCCGGAGTGCCGCCGCCGCGCCCCGGGGGTCCGTGGCCGTCATCATGCGGTGGACGTGGGCCTTGACTCCCGCGTCGGCGTACGGCGCCACCATCTTCTCCAGCACCTCGTCGGCGTACCCGCCCATGCCCTCGTCGAGCAGCCGGTCCGCCATCGCGTTGCGGGCCACGTGCCCCTCCGGGGTCTCGGGGGCGGGGAAGGTGTCGGCGAGGACCACACCCCGGACGCGCTCCGGGAACCGGGCGCAGCACTCCATGACGATCTGGCCGCCCATCGACAGCCCGCCCAGCACGCACGACTCGACCTTCGCCTCGTCGAGCAGCGCCTCGATGTCCTGCGCGAACCGCGAGAGAGGGGTGACGGCGTCGGGGGCGAGCGGGGAGCTGCCGTAGCCGCGCAGGTCGGGCGTGATGACCTGGCGGGTGGCCGAGAACGCCTCGGTCTGCGGGGTCCACATCGTACGGTCGAAGGGATGGCCGTGAATCAGGACAAGAGGGGTAAGGGGTGTAAGAGGGGTAAGGGGGGTCATGTGGGCAACCCTAGATCGACCCAACTCCTCGGTGCAATAAGATCTTTGCTCTCGGTGCAATTTCGCCGGGACGGCAATTCGCTTCTGTACGGGGGTACTTGATGGACGACGACTACCGGCGTCTCGCCGACCGCATAGCCGACGACATCGCCAGCGGACGCCTCCGGCCCGGTGAACGGCTGCCTCCGCAGCGGGCGTTCGCGCGGCGGCGCGGGATCGCCGGGTCGACGGCCGGGCGGGTGTACGGCGAACTCGTACGGCGTGGACTGGTCGTCGGCGAGGTCGGACGCGGCACGTTCGTCCGGGCCGCGCCACCCGCGCCGAACGGGCGCGCGCTCGCCGAGCCGGTGGCCGCCACCGCCTTGGCCCCGAGGGTCAACATGGAGCTGAACTACCCTTCCGCGCCCGGTCAGTCGGAGCTGCTCGCCCCGGCGCTCGCGCCTCTCCTGCGGCCCGATGTGCTGACGGAGGCGCTGCGCCCGGCGCCCGCCGACGGCACCCCCGAGGCCCGGACGGCGGTCGCGGGGCTCCTCGCCACCCCGGGCTGGCGGCCCGACCCCGACGGTGTCCTCTTCGCGGGCAACGCCCGGCAGGCGATCGCCGCCACCCTCGCCTCCCTGGTCCGGACGGGCGGCCGGGTCGGCGTCGAGGCGCTGACGTACCCGCTGGTCAAGGAGATCGCCGCCCGCCTCGGCATCGTCCTGGTGCCGCTGGCCATGGACCAGGACGGCGTGCGCCCCGACGCCGTCGCCGCCGCCCACCGCAGCGCTCCCCTGTCCGCGCTGTACGTCCAGCCGACGCTGCACAACCCGACGTCGGTGACCATGGGCGAGGGGAGGAAGCGTGAACTCGCGCGTGTGGTGCGGGAGTTGGGTGTACCGCTGGTGGAGGACCGGATCTGGTCGTTCCTCACCGAGCCGTCGGGTGCGGGTGCGCCCCTCGCCGCCCACCTCCCCGAACTCGCCCATGTCGTCGACGGGTTGTCCAAGCGGGTCGCGCCCGGGCTCACCGTGGGCTTTCTCGTCGTACCGCCGGACCGGGCCGAAGCCGTCGCGGCGGCCGTGCGGTCGGGCGGGTGGAGTGCGGGGCGGTTCGCGCTGGAGGCCGGGGTGCGGTGGATCGAGGACGGGACCGTGGCGCGGCTCGTGGCCGCCAAGCGGGTGGACGCGGCGCGTCGACAGCGGCTGCTGGCACGGGAGTTGGCGGAGTTCGGGGGCGCCGTGCGGTCCGATCCGTACGCCTATTACGCCTGGTGGGAGTTGCCCGCGTCCTGGCGGGCGGACACCTTCACGGCCGCCGTCGCGGCGCACGGGATCGCCGTCACACCCGGGGACGCCTTCGCCGTGGGGCCGCAGCGGGCGCCGGACGCCGTCAGGCTCGGACTCGCGTCGGCTCCGGAACCGGAGCTGGCCCGGGCGCTGCGGACGCTCGCCGCAGTCGCCCGGCGCGGCCGTACCGGTCGGTGACCCACATGCCGAGGGCCACGGCGAGACCCAGGGCGAGGAGCAGCCAGGAGACCGTGCGGAGGGTGGCCGTCAGGGCGTCGTAGACGGCGCCGGCGGCCGGTGCGGAGACGCCCGGCGGCAGGTCGGAGAGGGTGAGACGGCGGACGATCGCCAGCGCGACGCCGAGCAGCGCCCCGCCGAGGGCCGTACCGAGGGCGGTCGCCGTGATCGCCCGGCGGCGCCGGACGGCGAGCGCGATACCGGTGACGGCGAGGACGCCGGCCGTCACCGGAAGCCAGAAACCGGCGACTTCGAGCACGCGAAAACCCTTCCGGAGCGGTACGAGATCCTGGGCGGGCAGCACCGCGACCTCGGTGTGCGCGATGGGGATGTGGCTCGCCAACGGCACGTGGTCGTCGGTGAGTTGGCGCTTGACCTGGGCGGTGACCGGCGCGAGGTCGATGGTTACGGCGCCCTCGCCGCCGTAACTGCCATAGGTGCTTTGTGTGCTGGGGGCGTCGTTGCGCAGGGCGTGCAGGACGGCCTCGTGGGTGGCGCGGTTGGCCGTGTCCCAGGCCGCGCGGAAGGCCTCGGTGCGGGTGAACGAGTGCACCGCGTCCTGTACGAAGTGGTTGGCGCCGGCATCGAACGGGCCGACGTCGATCGCGTGCACGATCCCGGCGCCGAGGTTGTCCGCGATGGCGTCCTGGACGTACGGGTTCTCGGCGAGCGGAGCCATCGTGGTGACGTACCGGCCGGTGTCGGCGAGCCCGTACGCCGCCCAGGCCGAGAGCGCGCCGAAGGGCAGCAGCAGGCACGCGAGGGCGGTGAGGACGGCCGACAGGGCGCTCCGGAGACGGTGAGGCACTCCCCCAGGCAAGGGCTCGGGGGCGGGAAACGCGAGCCGGTTGACTGCATATGGGCGTGCGGGACAAGCCTCCGCGGTGGAGCCTCCGGTGGAGCGTTCACCCGAACGGGTGTTTCCTGGTTTTGGGGCGATGGCGGGGGAGAAGGAGGCGGACCATGCGCACCACCCCGGCCCTGCGGACCCTGACCGCGGCCCTGTTCACCGGCGGAATCCTGGCGGTACCGGTAGGTACGGCGATGGCGGCCACGCCGGCGGGCGCGGACGGCTCCGGGGTCCGGGGCACCGTCGTCTCCGCCGGTGACCTGAACCTGCGGAAGCAGCCGACCACCGACTCGGCCGTCGTCGGACAGCTGTCACCGGGCAGCCACGGCCGCGTCGAGTGCTCGGTCGTCGGACAGACCGTGCGCGGCGACCCGCACTGGTACTGGCTGCCCGGCGTCAACGCCTGGGCGAGCGCCGCCTTCATCGACACCGGAGGCAGGTCGGTGCCCGGTTGCACCGACCCCTGCCCCGAGTGGAAGGACGACGACGGCCAGTGGAGCTTCTCCGGGACGTGGAGCTTCAGCTGGAACGTCACCTTCGGCTGACGTCAGCTCACCCGGTGACCGGCCGCGTCCTCGTGCGTGTAGTAGCGGTAGAACAGCACCGCGAAGACGAACCCGGCCACCATCAGCGCGTTCCCCGTCGACCGCAGCACACTCGCCCCGGTCTGGCTGTACAGGAACCCGAACGCGACCCCGGCGAACGAGGCCCACGTCACCGCGTGCAGTTCCCGCTTCAGCCGCGGTGCCAGCGCCCGTACGCCGATGAACGCCACCACGAACGCCAGCGCGGTCACAAAGCCGAAGAGGACGTTCCAGCCGGTGATCGGGCCGCCGTCGCGCCGGTTGGCCGCGGCCCAGAAGCCGTAGACCAGCCCGAGTAGGACGGGCAGCGTCCGGTTCACGGCCTGGTGGGTCCGGGCGCTGAAGATGTCCGGGTAACCGGGCGTCGCGTGAGCCATGAGAGTGCTCCTCTCTTCTCGCCCCCGCCCTCCAGAGCACACCTGTGAAAGGCCGCTGGCAAGTCGACAGGGGGAGGCGGCCGTGTTTCGCTGAGTTCCATGAAGCCGGTGGGCCGGACGGGCCCGGTGGGCAGGGTGGGCGCGGACGAGGGGCCCGCCCTCCCGGCCGACCCCGCCGGGCGCGGCCTCGGCTGGCTGCCGCCGCTGGTGCTGCTCATCGGGATCGCGGTCCTCGACTGGAACACCACCGGCGAGTTCCGGATCATCTCCTGGATCGTGCTGGTGCCCGGGATCGCCGCCGCGCTGTGCGGGGTGATCGGCACGGCCGTCTTCGCGGCCCTGTCCCTCGCCACCTACGTCTTCGTCGACGGCGCCTGGCCGCACCAGTACCAGACCGGGCTGCCCGACTTCATCCTCGTCGCCCTCGGCGGGGTCCTGGCCGTCCTCGCCTGCGCGGTCCGGGTGCGCGGTCAGCGGCGCATGCTGCACATGCGGGACGTCGCCGAGACGACCCGCCGTACGGTGCTGCGCCCGCTGCCACCTGGCTGGGGCGGCCTCGACCACGCGGCGGTGTACCTGGCCGCCGACGCCGTCGCCCGGGTCGGCGGTGACTTCTACGACATCCAGCCCGGCCCGCACGGCACCCGGGTTCTCATCGGTGACGTCCAGGGCAAGGGGCTCGGCGCGGTCGAGGCGGCGGCGGCTCTCCTCGGCACGTTCCGGGAGGCCGGGTACCACGAACCGGCGCTCGCGACCGTCGCGGAACGGCTGGAGGTACGGATGCTGCGGCACGTCCGCTACCGGGCGGCGGTCGGGCGTGACGAGGGGGACCGGTTCGCGACGGCCGTGCTCATCGGTTTCCCACTGGAGCCGGCAGGGGCTGAACTCGTCATCGAGGTCGTCAACTTCGGGCACGAGCCCTCCCTGATCGTGTCCTCCGACGGGGTACGGAGTCTGCCGCCGGGGGACGGACTCCCGCTCGGGCTCAGCGAGTTGACGCTCGGCGGCGACGCGCTGCCGTCCGTGGCACGGGTGCGGCTCGGCGCCGGGGAGACCCTGCTGCTCGTCACCGACGGGGTCACCGAGGCCCGGGACGCCGACGGGGTCTTCTTCCCGCTGCGCGAACGTGTCGCCGAGGCCGTCGCCGACGATCCGCGCACCGCCGAGCCGCCGCGCCTGGTGGCGTTCGTACGGGACGGCACGCTGCGGCACTGCGGAGGTCATCTCGCCGACGACACCACGGTGTTCGCGGTGCGGGCCGTACAAGCCGACCAAAGAGGGTGATAGTCCTCCCGGCAATCCCCCTTCGCAGTCGCACCGGTTACGGTGCTGCTTAGGCATGTGACCGATGTGAGGGGAGGGACTGTGGCTGGAACCACCGGTACCGCGTTGCTGCTTGCCGCCTCGCCCATGGGCAAGGGCTGTCTCGTGGACGCGGCGTCCGTGCTGCCGGTTCTTGCCGCCGTCTCCCCCGCCGTGCTGTCCGGCACCGACACCGCGAACGTCGTCGAACTCGCCGACCCGCTGGAGCCGCAGGCCGTCCTGACCCGGCTGCGCGCGGCTGCGGTGGCCCCCGGGCCGCTCACCATCTACCTCACCGGTCAGCTCCAGCTCGACCGCAAGCAGCACCTTCCGCATCTCGCGCTGGCGCGTACGACGCCTGCGACGGTTCGCTACACCGGGTTTCCGTGGCACTGGATCGGGGAGGAGCTGCGGCTGCGCGCCCCGGGCACGACGACGCTCTTCCTCGACCTGCACGCCGATGCGGCCGCGTGGCAGTACGTCACGGGGAGGCCGTTCGAGGTGGGGCGGGGTGTGAGTGTGTACGGGCGGGTGGCTCCGCCGCAGGGGCGGCGGGTGGTGGCTGTGCCGGCGTACATGCGGACGGTGGCGACGATTCTGCGGAGCGGGTATCGGCCGGATGCGGGGCAGTTGCATCAGGCGGTGCTGGGGCGGTTGTCCTCGGAAGGCGCGGCGTACGGGGATCTGATCCTGGCGCGGGACGCGGGCGTGAACGGGGGAGTTTCCTCGCCCCCGCCGCCCCTACCCGTCCCATCCGTACCTGGGGGCTTCGCCCCCAGACCCCCAGAACGCGCTGAACGCGCTCGTCCTCAAACGCCGGACGGGCTGGAGAGGCGGGCCGGGGCTGAAGAGGCATCCGGCGGAGCTGCTGAGGCACCGCCCGGGCTGAAGGTACTGGCCGGTGCCGAGAAGACGCCCACCGGCGCCGATGAGGTCCCGGACGTACTGAAGGTGCTCACCGGAGCCGATGGGGTGCCGGGCGGGCTGAAGGTGCTGGCCGGAGCCGAGAAGGCACCGGGCTGGGGAGGCCAGGCACCGGGCCGGGGAGACCAGGCACTGGGCTGGGGCGACAAGGCACCGGCCGGAGCTGAATTGGTTCCCGGCGGAGCCGAAGAGGTGCCGCCCGGGCTGAAGGTGCTGGCCGGAGCAGGAACGGCAGCTGGCCGTGGCGACAAGGTGCCGGGTCGGGGCGAAGCGGCAGCGGACCGTGGCGACCAGGTGCCGGGCCGGGGCGAAGCGGCGCCGGGCCGCTCCGAGAACGCGCCGGGCCGAGCCGAGAACGCGTCGGGCCGAGCCGAGGTTGCGTCGGGTCGAGCCGAAAACGTACCGGGCCACGCCCACAACGCCCCGCCCGGGCCCGACAGTGACCCCCACACCTTCATCACCTCCGCTGTTCAAGCCGGTCGTCACGGTGACGCCGATGCGCTTGCCGCTCAGTGGGAGCAGGCCGCCTTTCTGGCTCACGGTGCCGCTTCCGAAGACGCGCTGCACTGGACCGAGGTGCGGGCCGATCTCGCGATGTTCGCCGGGGATCCGGCCCGGAGTTGCCGGGCTTGGCTGGCCGTTGCCGGGACTCGGCTCAGTGCTGGGCAGGCGCCAGATGCACCCGCCGTCGAGGCGGCTGTCGACCGGGCCCACCACCAGTGGACGAGCCTCGGGGACAGTGCCGACGCGCGTGAACTCGGCCCCGTGGTCGTCGAGTTGAGGCGTCGGGTGCCGGGGCGGCGCGAGGGTGCCGTACGGCACGCAGAACGGCAGCTACAGAAGCTGGAGTCCGTCCAACACGTGCCCGGCTGACTAGGCCGCACGTTTGGCCTGTGCAGTGATCGTTGTGGTCAACAGCTGGTCCAGCAGCGCCGAACGTGCCTGGTCTGCTACTGGCCCTCGTGATGCCCGGATGCCCGGTGGCAGGACAAGCGACGGGCGCTCCTGGTGGGGGCGCGACTCGATCGACACACCGAGTGGCAGTTCCGCCCACACGATTTTGCCGCCGACGACGGGGCGGAAGACGTCCCACTGCCCCGCCAACGCCTCGACGAGCAGCAGCCCCCGCCCGCCGACCGCTTCAGGGCCGGGGTTCTGCCGTACCGGCACCGCTTCCGTTCTGTCCCAGACCTCGACGTACAGGCTGGTCTCCAGTGCCCGGAGCTGTATCCCGATGACATGCTCCGAAGTGATCTGCCCAGACTTCGGCCGGTCGTCGATGATGCCGCCGGCCCTGAGCGCGTTGGTGACGAGTTCGCTCATGATGAGCGCCGCCGTGTCGGTGTGCTCCTCGAAGTGCCAGTGAGACAGCGTGTGTTGCACGAAGATCCGTGAGCACGGGACCGCCGTGGGTACGGCGACCAGACGGAGCGACGCGGCCAGGAGGGGAATCGGGGTCACGGTGTCTTTGGTGGTCACGTCGTCCCGCCGTTCCTGGTGGTCAGCGGGCATGACGAGGCTTCCCCTCCGGCGGAAGCGGCGGCAACTGGTTGAGGTGCTCGTAAGTTGGCGCGACCACGCTGCGGACGCCGTGGTTCCGGCAGCAGCGGGTCACGGCGGGCAGGGCTACGACGTATCCCGGCTGCTTCTCGACCGCCACCGACGTCAGCATGAGTCCCGCGCGTTCGGCGAAGTCCGTCATGGCCGCGACGAGGCGCGGTTCTTCCTGTTCGTCGACACCATCGAGGCGGGGACGGTTCGTGACACCGGTCATGCGGCCCCCTCCTTCGAGCCCTTCGAGTTCGAGCCCTTCGGGGAAACGGCCAGCTCGGCCCACACGCTCTTTCCGATGACCCGCGGCGTCACACCCCAGTCGTCAGCGAGCGCCGCCACGATCCGAAGTCCCCGGCCGCCTTCGGATTCGTCGCCGTCCTTGGGAGTGGGCGAACCGACACTCGGCATGCCGCTGGCCGCGTCACGGACGTCAACGCGCAGACGACCATCGTCAAGGTGGTAGGTCACCGCTACGCGACTTCCTCGTGTTGCTCGGCCGTGGATTACCGCATTTGTCACCAACTCGGTGACTACCCACTCCAGTGAGTCGGCGACGGGATCGGGTAAGCGCCATTCCCTGGAGAGGGCTCTGGCTTGGGCTCGGGCGACCGGCACGGATGGGCGGTATCTCCTGTACCGCACCTGCAATTTCATGGTTTCAGCCATACGAGGTCCCCTCGGACGGGTTCGCGGGCGGGCGGGCCTGGGAGGCCTCGCTCAGCGTGAGCGAGTGACTCTCTATAGTGAGTACTGTGGAGGATGGATACCCCAAAGTGTCAAGTCCACACTTTGAGTGGTTCTGAATGCCTGTTGCCCTCACCATGAGGCGAGCGGCACACTTGACCTGCAAGAAGGAATAGGGGAGGCGGCCGACCGGTGCCCATCAACCACAACCCGACGTTCCGTCAGAGGCAGTTGGCCCGGACGCTGCGCGAGCTGCGGACCAAGGCCGGGCTTACGCACGCCGATGCGGCCAAGGTGCTCGGCTCGGCGGAATCGAAGGTCGGCCGGATCGAGAACGCCCAGTCGGGTATCCGGCTGCCGGACCTTCGCGCTCTCATGGACGCGTACAACGTCACCGACCCGACCACGCGGGCCGCGATCGAGAAACTGTCACGCGAGTCCAGGCAGAAGGGCTGGTGGAGCCGATACGTCAACGTGGTCGATCCGGCGTACGCGGCATACGCGGCTGTCGAATGGGATGCGAGCGAGCTCTACAACGTCCAGACCAACCTGGTGCCCGGTCTCCTGCAAACTCCCGAGTACACCGAAGCGTTGATCCGGTTGCAGGTGCCAGAAGCCACGCAGGATCACGTGAACGGTCAGGTCGACGTGCGTCGGGAGCGGAAAAGTATCCTGACCAGGGACAATCCGCTGCAACTGTGGGTCATCATCGCTGAGAACGTCCTGTACCACCAGGTCGGCAGCCGCGAGGTGATGAACACCCAGCTTGAGTCCCTGATCGCGGACAGTAGGAAGCAGAACATCGAGCTTCAGGTCCTGCCGCGCGAAGACCCCATGAACGCCTGCCTGTTCGGACCGTTCGTGATCATGAGCTTCCCCACCTCGGCGGAGACGGATGTCGTCTGCACCGAGTCACCCACCAGCACCCTCTTCTACGAGGAAGCGGCCGACGTGGAGACGTACACGACGCTGTTCCGTCGCCTCAACATGGCCGCGGCCAACGTCAGCAAGTCCCGGGCGCTCATCCAGAACGCCCTTCACGAAATGGAACAGGGCAGATGAAGCCGAACACTCAGCCTGCTTCGACCCCACTGACGTGGGTGAAGTCGTCGTACTCAGGAAACAACGGTGACTGCGTAGAGGTCGCCGCTCTGCCCGGTGGCGGCCGGGCGCTGCGTGACAGCAAGGACCCATCGGGGCCGGTGCTCACGTTCTCCGGCGCGGAGTTCGCCAGGTTCATAGCCGGCGCCGGTGCCGGCATAGGCGAGTTCGGCCAGGCGTAGCAGCTGGATTCACCGAACGAACGCGCCCGGTCTTCTGCCGTGGATCGGGCTGCGAGACCGACGATGTCATTGGGCCTGCGGGGATCAGGGCAGTGTGCGGCGTCACCGAGTCCGTCCGACACAGGCCGACCTGCGGGGACGTGATCACTGCGCGGCCTCGACAGCCGGCGTCACATCCAGGCTTGTGAGACACCGGTCACCAGAGCTTCGGCCCGTCCACTGCCCGCTTCGCCAACGCCGAAGCGAGGTTGTTGCGTGTCGTGCGGGTGGCAGGGTGGTCGTCGCCCATCACCCGCACCATGTCCTGCAACGCCTGCTGGAACATGGCGATCGCCTTCAGCAGTCTCCGCGCTGCTCGGTAGGCGCTGGCGAGGTTGTTGCGGGAGGTCAGGGTGTCGGGGTGGTCTTCGCCCAGTACCCGGGTGCGGTCGGTGAGGGTCTGTTCGTGCAGTGGGACCGCGCGGCTCAGGTCCCCTGCCGACTCGTAGGCGTAGGCGAGGTTGTTGCGGGAGGTCAGGGTGTCGGGGTGGTCTTCGCCCAGTACCCGCACCGTGTCGGTGAGGGTCTGTTCGTACAGCGGGATCGCGCGGCTCAGGTCCCCTGCCGACTCGTAGGCGCTGGCGAGGTTGTTGCGGGAGGTCAGGGTGTCGGGGTGGTCTTCGCCGAGCACCCGGGTGCGGTCGGTGAGGGTCTGTTCGTGCAGTGGGACCGCGCGGCTCAGGTCCCCTGCCGACTCGTAGGCGTAGGCGAGGTTGTTGCGGGAGGTCAGGGTGGAGGGGTGGTCTTCGCCCAACACCCGCACCGTGTCGGTGAGGGTCTGTTCGTACAGCGGGATCGCGCGGCTCAGGTCCCCCGCCGACTCGTAGGCGTAGGCGAGGTTGTTGCGGGAGGTCAGGGTGTTGGGGTGGTCTTCGCCCAGTACCCGGGTGCAGTCGGCGAGGGCGCGTTGAAGGTGTCTGATGGCGCGGGTGTGCTGGCCCTGGTTGTCGAGGAAGTTCCCGGTGCGGTTGAGGATGTCTGCCGTGATGGCGCTGTCGGTCTCGTGGGTGGCATGGTCGACGAAGGCGTCGATGTGGGGGAGCAGGGTGCGCCAAGTGGGCCAGGTGGCGGGGGTGTCCCAGGTGGTCGGCAGGGCGGTGTACAGGTTGGTGGTGGCCTGTTCGCGGGCCTGGGTGATGTGGTGGGGGGTGCGGTGGGGGTCGTCGGGGTCGGGGGTGCGGGCGAGGGCCTGGACTAGCCGGTGGATGGCCAGGGTGCCGGTGGCGGGGTCGGGGGTGATCATGCTGTAGGCGGTCAGGAGGCCCAGCGCGGCGTTCTGTGTGGGTGGGTCGGCGGGGCCCGTCAGGGTGGTGGGGATGTGCTCGGGGGCGTACCAGGCCAGGGTCCGTAGCAGGTCGGCGGCGGCGGGCTGAAGGTCGGTGATGCGGCCCAGGGTGATGTTCCAGATACGGGCGATGGTGCGCTCGGCCGGGGTAGTGGCTGCGCCGTGGCGGTACATGGCCGCCGGGTACTGGGCGAGCAGGGTCAGATACGCGCGGGGGGTGGTGAGCGGGTTCTGGGCGAGGTAGGCCGCCGCCTGCTCGATGGCGAGGGGCAGGTGGCCGAGTTCCTCGCACAGGTCGGCCGCGCCGTCCAGGTCCCGTTCGGGGTGCTGGGCCGTGGTGATACGGGTGAACAGGTCCAGGGACTCGTCCGGGTCCAGGATGTCCAGGCGGAGCACTGTGGTGGCGTTGGCCCAGGCGGTGGCGAGGCGGCTGGTGATCAGGAAGCGTCCGCCCCGGGCGCGGGCGAGCAGGCCCGTGATGTCGGTGGGATCGTTGACGTTGTCCAGGACGATCAGCCAGCCGGTGTGGGTGGCCAGCCACTGCGCGGCGCGTTCGGCGAGCGCCTCGGCGGTCAGAGCTTTGGCCAGGGCGGGTTGCAGGGCGGTGGCGAGGTCGGCCAGGCCCTGCTGGACGGCGGCGGGGCCGTCGGCGTTGATCCACCGGACGGGGGCATGGCCGTGGGGGCGGGTGGCGGCCCAGTGCGCGGCCAGGGTGCTCTTGCCGATCCCGCCCAGCCCGTGCACCGCCTGGATGACCGCTTGGCCCCCAGCGGAGAGCGCGGTGTCCAGCCGCTCCAGTTCTTGGGCGCGGCCCACGAACGTGGCCGGGCGTACCGGCAGGTTGTCCAGCCCTGGCGGGGCCTGGACCTCGGACGCCGGGACGAGCGCCTCGCGCGGCAGCTGAATGGCCGTGGCGTTGTCCCCGGTCAGGGCGGTCCCCAGGAAATCGCCGCCGCCGGTGTTCATCGCGATGGACCGCGTCCCGGATGCCTCGGTGTGGACTTCGGTGTGGGGGAGGGCATCGGGCCCAGGCGCCTGCGGTTCCCTGGGCTGTTCCGTGAAGGGCCGCTTCACGCAGGGTCCCCGCCGAACTGGTCTCCGGTGGAGATGGTGCCCCCGGGGTTGCCCTTGATGGCGATCGACCGTTCTCCGGACGCGGTCACCGAGCCCGGCCGGGACTCGGGCTCGGGCCCGGGTTGTGCTGGATCCGGTGCCGAGGCGGCCGGAGTCGCGGTATCCGGACGGGCCGGAGCACTGCGTGCCCCGGAGTCCCCGGTGGAGATGTTGCCGGTCGGGTTGCCTTTGATGGCGATGCTGCGCTTCCCGGATGCCGTGACCGGGCCGTCGGACGGCGGTGCGGGGGTGTCTTCCTGGTGGCCGCGGGTGGCGAAGCTCTGCCCCCATGCGACGGCCAGCGTGGCCAGTACCACCCCGAGGGTCGACGAGAGCGACCAGCGGACCGAGGGATCCGTGATCCTCGACGGCAGGAACACGGCACCGCACAGCCACGTGGGCAGCGCGAAGGCCATGGCCGTGACCAGTCCCGCAGCCGCCCACCGGAGATTTCGCCGCATGCCTGCCCCCTTGACCCGTACCGTCACATCCGCGACCACAATGGCAGTAACTCCCCTGCCCTGGGGGCTGATCGCGCATACGGACCTGCCCGCTCCGATGGGTCGGCAGTCACCGCCGTGGTCGAGTCGCTGCGGGCAGTGCCACCGCGTGTCGGCTGGACGCTCGGCGGATCCGACGTCACCAGCCGGACCCCCGGCGGACGGCGCGATCACCGATGAGTCCCCATGCCTCGCGGTCTTCTCGTCGAGCCCGAACACCTCGGCGCGAGGTGGAGCGGATCAGGCCACCACGCAGGCCATGAGCCCCGGGCGCCCCGCATGCCGTCAGCCCCCGGCGCCCCGCACCCCGCCCACCCCCGCCGACAACACAGCCAGCGCCCCCGACACCAACGTCCGCACCCCCGGCGCCACCGTCGACAGGTCCGGCGCGAACAGCGGGCTGTGGTTGCTCGGGACCGCCGCGAGCTGTGTCATCAGGTCGCCGTTGCCCTCTGCCGCGTTCCACACCTCCCCCGGTGTGGTCGTCACGAACCAGTAGCTGTACGGGAGTTGGTCCACCGCCAGGTGGGCGAAGTCCTCGCTGCCCATTGCCGGGCCGGGGTCGAAGACCGTGCCCGCGCCGAAGACCTCGCGGTGGGTCTCCGCCACCTGTTCGTCGAGTGTGGCGTTGTTGACCGTCACAGGGAACGTCGCGCCCACCCGGATCTCCGGGTCGAGCGGGCAGCCCGCCGCTACGCACTCGCCCTGCGCGATGCGCCTGATCGCGGCCAGCATGCGGTCGCGTACGTCGTTCGACTGGGTGCGCAGGTTCAGGGCGATACGGGCTGTGGTCGGGATGATGTTGTGCCGCGTGCCCGCCTCGATCACGCCTACCGTCAGGACCGCCGAGTCACGGGCCGCCACCTCCCGCGCGACGATCGTCTGGAGGCGGGTGACCAGATACGCCGCCGTCACCACCGGGTCCACCGTCGTCTCCGGGCGGGAGCCGTGGCCGCCCCTGCCGTGCACGATCACATCCACGTCCGTCGACGCCGACATGATCAGGCCCGGCACGTGCGGGTACAGGCCCGCCGGGCCCGGTGCCGCGTGCTGCGACAGCAGGGCGTCCGGGCGGGGGAAACGCTCGTACAGGCCGTCCGCCAGCATCGCCCGCGCGCCCTCGCCCGTCTCCTCCGCCGGCTGGCCGACCAGGATGAGGGTGCCTTGCCAGGTGTCCCGGCCCGCTGCGAGGGCCTGGGCCGCTCCCGCCAGCCATGTCACGTGCAGGTCGTGGCCGCAGGCGTGCATCACGCCGGGGACCGTGGAGGCGTACGGCAGTCCCGTCTCCTCGTGCACCGGGAGCGCGTCCATGTCGGCGCGGAGCAGGACCGTCGGGCCGTCGCCGTTGCGCAGGACGCCCACGACGCCCGTACCGCCCACGCCCTCCGTCGTCTCGTACCCCGACTTCCGCAGGCTCTCCGCCAGCAGCCCCGCCGTGCGGTGCTCCGCCAGGGACAGTTCCGGGTGGCGGTGCAGGTCGCGGTACATGTCCTCCAGCGCCTGCACCGGGAGATCGGCGGTCAGGTCGAGCGCTGTGCGGGCCGCGGGCGAGGGAGTCGTCGTCACGAGGGCAGCGTATTCCCCGGATGTGCAGATCCAGGGTCACTCGTTCGGCCGCGCATCCACGGCCACCGTCCGCCCCCGCTGATATCCACAAGGAGAGGCGCCCCAAAGGGGCGCGGGGCTGTGACATTTGCGGCTCCGCCGCGTGGGCGCGACCAGCCCCCACCGGGCCGCAGACAGAACACGACGTATCCCGCGGAGCGCACATCACCTAACGAAGGAAGACCACCCCATGGTCACCAGCAGCAGTACCCGCACCAGCACCTCGCTCGCCATCGACTTCACCCAGGGCCTCGACGACGCCTGGTCGAAGATCGCCCAGTTCGTGCCGAAGCTCATCGGCTTCCTCGTCATCCTCGTCATCGGCTGGTTCGTGTCGAAGCTGATCGCCCGTGTCCTGGACCGGGTCCTGCGCAAGGTCGGCTCCGAGCGGCTGTCCGAACGGGCCGGTACGGCACGGTTGTTGCGGGACTCCGCGTACGACATGACCGGCATCGTCTGCCGGATCGTCTACTACGCCCTGATGCTGATCACGCTTCAGCTCGCCCTCGGCGTCTTCGGCGCCAACCCGGTCAGCACGATGATCAACGGCATCGTGGCCTGGCTGCCGCGCGCCATCGTCGCGGTCGTCCTCGTCGTCGTGGCGATGGCCATCGCGAACGCCGTGCGCGAGATCGTCGCCGGCGCGCTCTCGTCCGTCTCGTACGGCCGTACGGTCGCCAACATCGTCTGGGGCTGCATCGTGGCGCTGGGCGTCATCGCCGCCCTCGGTCAGGCGGGCATCGCCACCGATGTGACCCGGCCGGTGCTGTACGCCGGGCTCGCCACGGTCGCCGGCATCCTGATCGTCGGGGTCGGCGGCGGCATGATCGGGCCGATGCGCCAGCGCTGGGAGCGGATGCTGACGACGGTCGAGCGCGAGACCGTGAACGCCAAGGGCAGCGTCAGCGCCTACCAGGCCGGCCGCGAGGACGCCCTCGCCAACCAGCCGGTGCGGGAGCGGACAGACCTGCCGCGTACGACCGACATGTGATCCATACGGTCATGACGGGTGCCGCCGGTGGGACGGAGGGGGGAGTTGATGTCCCACCGGCGGCCGTTCATGCGGGGCCGGACGTCACCGGCACCGACCGGTACGTCACGAACCCGGGGATCAGAACGCCGGGATCGCGGACTTGGCCCGGCTGTCCGCCTCGCGGGCCTTGTTGATGTTGGCCTGGAGGTTGCCGGTCAGCGGGAAGTTGGCCTTGCCCCACTTGGAGTTCCACAGGGCGTTGCGCGGCGCGTCGGCCATGTTCTCCATGGTCACCAGGGCCGGGCGGTCCCAGGTGCCGTTGCCCCAGACGACCGGGCTCTCGCCCCACTTGGCGAAGCGGAAGGCGTGGGTGCTCGCGCCGTCCTTGTGGTAGACGATCTCGACGCGGTTGTAGTTCGGCTCGTTGTTCACCTTGCCCATCGGCACCTCGTTGATGGGGTGGGTGCTGTAGCCGCCGTGCCGGGAGGCGGAGAGGAATCGGGGGCTCTCCTCGCCCTGCTTCTGGAAGACCACGACGGACTCCCAGTCGTGGCGGTGGCCGAAGGCGTCGGCGCCGTTCAGCGTCTGGTCCTTCTCGAAGTAGAGCGCGTAGACGTACGCGCACCAGCCGTTCTTGCACCAGCCCTGCGAGTACGTGTTGGCCTTGCCGGGGTGGCGGCAACCGCCGGTGATCGACCCGGTGTTGTCGAGGCCGCCGTTGAGCTTGCCGCTCGCGTCGACCGCCGCGACGGGGAAGCAGCTGTCCGAGTCGTAGTCGAAGAGCGGCATGTACTTGTTCTGGAAGGTGCTCGCGTTCCACGGCAGCGGGTTCAGGACGGCGGCGTTGGCGCTGCCCGTCAGCCCGACGGTCAGGCCGGTGGCGCTGAGCGCGACGAGCGCGGACTTCGCGAAGCGGGACTTCCTGCGGTTCTTGACCGCGGGCACTGTCGTGGCTGACGTGCCTGCCGTGACTGTCTGGGTTGCCTGGGTTGCCTGAGGCATGCGGGTGCTCTCCACTGGCTCGACCTGCTCGGTGAGGGGCGGTGCTGGACCGACCCTGGCAAACGGGAAGTTGACCGGCACCCCGTTTCATCAGGTCAATCAATTCCCGAGGCGTCCGCCCCGTGATTCCGGGGGCGGCATCGCGTTGTTCGACACCGCTTTCCATGGCTGTCATCCGCGCCACACCTGCACCACACAGTGTTTACGCCGCACGGGCGCCAAACATAGGTTGACCGCCCCGAACGTCGTTGCCATCCGCTGTGTGGGCGTGACCGAAGCGGACGAAAGTGGGTGGTCCCGTGGGGCGTCCAGAACGGCCCGTCGATCCCGAGGCCGGTCCCGTACAACGGCTCGCCCATGAGCTGCGCGAACTGCGCAGGACCGCGGGCGGACCCTCGTACCGGACGATGGCCGAGGCGGCGGGATTCTCCGCGACGACCCTGTCCGACGCGGCGGCGGGGAAGCGCTTGCCGTCGCTTCCCGTGGTCCAGGGGTACGTACGGGCGTGCGGTGGCGACCCGGGTGAGTGGGAGACCCGGTGGAAGGACGCCGACGCGGAGGCAGCGGGCGCCCTGCGCGCGGAGACGGAGGACGCGGCGCCGCCGTACCGGGGGCTCGCCCGTTTCGAACCGGACGACCGCGCGCTGTTCTTCGGCCGGGACCGGCTGGTGGCGGAGCTGAAGGAGCTGGTGTGCTCGCACCGGTTCGCGGTGGTGTTCGGGGCGTCGGGGAGCGGGAAGTCGTCGCTGCTGCGGGCCGGGCTGATCCCCCGCCTCCGGGAGGAGATCGCCGACCTCGGCTGCCCGGCAGTGCTGCGGGTGCTCACCCCAGGGGTGAGACCCGCGCAGACGTACGGGCAGCTGCTGACCTCGGCCGAGGGGGAGCCGGAGAGCTGGGTGGTGGTCGACCAGTTCGAGGAGGTCTTCACCCTGTGCCGGGACCGCGCGGAGCGGAACCGGTTCATCGACCTGCTGCTCGCCGCCCGCGCCCCGGAGAGCCGTCTGCGCGTACTCATCGCCGTACGCGCCGACTTCTACCCCCGCTGCGCCGAACACCGCGACCTCGCGGACGCGTTGTACGGGGCGGGCCTGCTGGTCGGCCCCATGACGGCGGACGAGCTGAGGGAGGCGGTCGTCGGCCCGGCACAGGCCGCCGGGCTCCTCGTCGAGCGCGAGCTGACCGCGCGGATCGTGGACGAGGTCCTCGACCAGCCGGGCGCGCTGCCGATGCTCTCCCACGCCCTCCTCGAAACGTGGAGACGGCGGCGCAGCCGGCTCCTCACCCTCAGCGCGTACGAGGCCACGGGAGGGGTGAGCGGTGCGATCGCCGCGACGGCCGAACAGGTGTACGGGCATCTGTCGCCGCCCCAGGCACGCACCGCCCGCCGGCTGCTCCTCGGCCTGATCGAGCCGGGCCGGGGCACCGCCGACACCCGGCGCCCCCTCACCCGCGCCGAACTGGCCGAACGGTCCGACCCCGACGTCCCCGCCGTCGTGGAGCAGCTGGCCCGCAACCGCCTCGTCACCGTCGACGAGGACTGCGTCCAACTCGCCCACGAGGCCCTGATGACGCGCTGGCCGAGGCTACGTGGCTGGATAGAGGAGGACCGCGACCGCATCCGCCACCACCGCCGCCTCACAGAGGCCGCCCAAGCCTGGCTGGAACACGACCGAGACCCAGGCGCCCTCTACCGAGGCGCCCGCCTGTCCCGAGCGGAGGAGCTGTTCGCGGCCGAGGGGGCCGACGAGTCGGGAGGAGTTGAGGGGGCCGAGGGGCCCGGGGGAGTTGAGGGGGCCGAGGGGCCCGGGGGAGTTGAGGGGGCCGGGGAAGCTGGGGGAGCTGAGAGGACTGGAGGAACCGAGGGGGCCGAGGGAGCCAAGGGCGCCGGGGGAAGGGGCGGCCCTGTGCGGCGCTGGGGATGGCGGGTGCGCGGCAGCGCCCCGTCAGGGGCGCGGGGAACTGCGCGGCCAGCCCCCACCGGCCCGCAGTGGACCACCGAACTGACCGCCCCCGCCGGTGGGAGGGGCGGCTCTGTGCGGCGTCGGGGATGGCGGGTGCGCGGTAGCGCCCCGTCGGGGGCGCGGGGAACTGCGCGGCCAGCCTCCACCGGCCCGCAGTGGACCACCGAACTGACCGCCCTGGAACGAAACTTCCTCACCGCCGCGCTCGACGCCCGCGAGGCGGAACACCGCGCCGAGACCCGCACCACCCGCCGCTCCCGCGCCCTCGTCTCCGCGTTCGCGGCAATCCTCGCGGTGTCGCTCGTGATCGGCCTCGCCGCCTGGCACCAGAGCCGCGACAACGAACGCCACCGCACCGACACCGCCGCCCGCCGCGTCGCCGAGGTCGCCGACGCGATGCGGACGACCGACCCGCACACCGCGATGCTGCTGGGTGTCGCCGCCTGGCGCGTCTCCCCGCTGCCCGAGGCCCGCCGCGCCCTGCTCGGCTCCCTCGCCCAGGCGGAACACGCCATCTTCACCGACCCCGCCCCGGGCAACGGCCCCGCACGCTTCCTCGCCGACTCCGGCCGGACGCTGCTCAGCGTCGACGGCCGCACCTGGCGTACCTGGAACGTGCTCAAGAGCCGCCGCACCGCCTCCGGACGGCTCCCGGCCGGGCAGGTCCTCGCGGCCGGCCCCGACGCCCGGGTCCTCGCGATCGCCGGGGACGACGGCATCCGCCTGTGGGACACGGCCACCGGCCGCTGGACCGGCGACCCGCGCCCCCTCCCCTTCACCTCCGACGCCGACATCACCACGGGCGGCTACCTCGTGAGCGACATCGACGACGACCGGGTCCGGCTGCGGTCCCTCACGGACGGCAGTGTGCTGTACGAGGGTCGGGCGGCGGGCCTGGTCACCCCGGCCGTGAGCACCGACGGCCGCCTGGTCGCCGTCTGCCCCGCCGACGGCTCCCCGCAGGTCTGGGACACCGTCCGCCACCGCGTCCGCCCCGGCCCGTGGGAGCGGGCCCAGGGCCTGTGCGGCGAGGAGGAACAGACGGCCCTGGTGTTCGGCGGCGCGGACGGCGACCGCCTCGCCGCGCTCTCGAAGTCCGGCGCGAAGGTCTGGGACACCGAGTCGGCCCGCGAAGTCGCCGACATCGCCGAACCGGGCGCCGAACGGGCCGCGTTCACGAGGGACGGCACCTTCCTCGCGACCGCCGACGGCGAGGAGATCCGGGTGTGGCGGCTGTCCGACCCGGCGGCCCCCGTCTTCCGGCACCCCCTCAACAACCAGCACCTGTACGGACTTTCCTGGGACCCCGCCCACCCGAACATCCTGCGCTACCTCGAAGGCGGCGCCGTCCACTGCCTGGAACTGGGCCCGGCGGTCACCCGTTCCTGGCGCGAGCACCCGCTGACGGCGGTACGGATGAGCCCGGACGCCCGTACGTACGCCACCGCCGAACTCGTCGGCGACCGCTACCGTTTCGAACTCCGAGCCACCTCCGACGGCCACCTTCTGCACACCCTCCCGGCCCCGCCCCGGCCGGTGTCGGCCGACCCCGCCGACCCGGTGATCCCGGAACACATGGTGGCCCTCCTCGCCTTCAGTCCCGACGGCAAGGCACTCTCGTACGGCGTCTCGGCCCCCGGCAGGAACGCGGCCCCGCAACGCTTCACCGTCTGGGACACCACCCGCGCCCGACCCCGCGCAACCCTGGACCTGGCGGCCGGTGAGTCCGCCGCCCCGGTGGTCGCCCTGGCCCTGGGCCCGGCGGGCGACACCCTGTACGCGACCCGCCTCCCGGTCCTGGGCGAGCCGACGAACGAGGCGTGGACGACCGGGACGGGTCCTCGATCGACGGTGATCCCCGGCCTGACCAGCACCCACCTGGCCGTCCGCCCCGACGGCCACCTCCTCGTCGGCGACAACCGCACCCTCCGTATGCCCGCGGCGAAGACCGGCGGCGAGGTCACCGGCAACGTCACCGCCAAGGTCACCGGAGCGGAGCTGGTCCAGGGTGAGCAGATCGGCGCCCTCGCTTTCGCCGCCGACGGTTCGCGGCTCGCCGCGGGGGACCAGACCGGCCGAGTCGCCCTGTGGGACGGCGAGTTGGGCCACCGTACGGGCATCCTGCGCAACGTCTTCCCCGCTCCCCTGGGCGAGGAACCGGAGTCGGTCAGCGCGCTGGCGGTCAGCCCCGACGGCGCCACCCTGGCCGTCGGCGGCAGCACCGGCACACTCCAGCTCTGGGACATCGCCACCCAACAGCCCCTGGGGGGCCCGCTCACCACACCCGGCGAGCAGATCGACTCCCTCACCTTCGGCGCCGACAGCGGCACGCTGTACGCGGGGAGCGCCCATGTCCCGCTCCAGCGGTACGTCGTGGACGCGGATCGGGCGGCCACCCGGGTGTGCGCCCGGGCGGGCGCCGGCGCCGATCTCTCGCGGGAGCAGTGGGAGACGTACGTGCCGGAGGTGGCGTACCGGAAGGTCTGCGTCAGCTGAACGGGTCGAGCGTGATGTACGCCGTCTGCGGGTCGCTGTCGTTGACCAGCGACTCGTGGGCGCCGACATCGTCGAAGGCGAAGGCGTACGCCTTGCCGTCGGCCATCTGCGCGTGGATCGTCCGGGCGTAGTGGTTGGTCACCGAGTCCTGGTAGAAGCCGGCCGAACTCGTGTCGGGCTGGCTGGAGTTGGTCAGCAGGGTGGAGCGGTTGTAGCCGGCGCACAGGGTGCGGGAGATCGGGCCGCGCACCTGGTCGTTCGGGGCGTCCAGGAGCTTGTGGCAGCCGAAGACGCTGTCGGCGTCGGGCTTCTGGAAGCTGGTGACGACCGCGCCGGAACCGTTGGTGAAGTTCATGACGTTGCCGGAGACCCTGCCGTAGTACTTGGTGGCGGGCTGGTCCGCGAAGGGCGTCACCGTCAGCGTGGACGTGGCGTACTTGCTCCACACCCGGTTGATGTAGTCGTCCATGACGGTGCTCGGCAGGGCGCCGGACTCGATGCCGTGCCCGGGGGAGAGGGCGCGCAGGATCGTCCCGTCGGAGCGGGTCCTGACGAGGCCCGCCCAGCCGCCGGACTGCGCCCGCAGGGCGTTGAAGACCCCGGCGTAACCGCCCGCCTTCAGATGACCGGTGTTCTTGACGGCACCGGAGGTGTTCTTGACGCCGACCGCGTACGGGGCCGAGAACATGTCGACCTGTGTGCTGTTGAGCCACAGACCTGCGTCGTTCAGCGTGTACTCGGTCCAGTTGAAGAGGATGTTCGCGTTCGGGTCGGAGGGGTTCTGCACGGCGGGCTGCACGAGACCGCCGGTGGTCAGCTTGAAGACCAGCTTCTGGCCGTACGAGAAGTAGACCCGCCCGGAGAACTTCGGCATCCGGAGCGTCATCGTCTGCCCGTTGGCCGGACCGGCGATCGACGCGTCGGGCGCGGGGGTCGGCGGGTTGCCGCCGACGGGCCAGGCATGGAACGTCCCGTTGGCGTCGGCCCAGCCCTGCTGTCCGGTCGAGAGCAGGGTCCCGATGTTGTAGACGTAGATCTGGTCGCCGCGCCCGGAGTTGTTCTTGAAGTCGAGCGGGATGGTCGTGGGCACCGCGGCCTCGGCGAGGGTCGCGGGTCCGGCGGCCGTCAGCCCTGAGGCGACGGCCGCCGCGGCGACCAGGGGCACCAGCACCTTCCGAGTGGCAAACAAGTTCGTCCTCCTCGTGTCCTCGCATGCGTGCTGTGTTTGCTGCGC
This sequence comes from Streptomyces sp. NBC_00075, assembly GCF_045041225.1. Classification (NCBI taxonomy): domain Bacteria; kingdom Bacillati; phylum Actinomycetota; class Actinomycetes; order Kitasatosporales; family Streptomycetaceae; genus Streptomyces; species Streptomyces sp. NBC_00075. The sequence goes on along the minus strand of NZ_CP108243.1, from coordinate 5,410,956 downwards.
GTGCTTGAGAGCGCTCTCAGATTGCTCTCGTGAACGGGACACGTCAAGGTCTAGACCAAGATGGGCTAGTGGGTGCTAGTGGGTGCTAGTGGGTGCTAGGGGGTGCTGGTGGGTGTTAGCGGGCGCTCGTGGTCTCGATGCCGGAGATGTGGTTGTAACGCTCCACCAGCACGAAGAGTTTGATCTTCTGCGTCGTTGTCCCGCTGCCGAAGGTCAAGGTGACGACGACCTCGTGACTGTGGCCCATGCTTCCGTTGTCGGCCACCGTCCACCGCACCGGCACGTTCTGGGCCCGCAGGACGCCGTCCACCCCGTTCTTCTTCTCCCAGGCGGCCAGCCGCTTGGCGAAGTCGGGCGTCAGGTAGTGCTTGCGGAGCGCCGCGGCCAGCGCGGAGTCCGGGTCCGTGTAGTCGCCCTTCGCGTCGACGTACGCGCCGTAGAAGTCGGCGACCCGGGTCACCACTTGGCCGGTCGTGCCGCTGATCGGCTTCTGCGCGGCGGCGGACACCTTTGTGGACACCTTCGCGGAGGCGGGGACGGACGCCTGCGCCGACATCTGCGTCGACACACCGAGTCCGACAGTCAGGACGAGGCCGGCGGCGACGGCCGCGAGGCGGCGGCCCGGACGACGGTGTGAGGGGCGTGCGGGGTGTGCGGGGGACTTCTTGTTCATGTCGTTCACGCTGTCCATGTGCGTACTCCTTTTCTCCTGCGCCACGTCGTTCGGTGCGCCACCAAGAGCATTGGCGGTAGCCGGAGCCGGGCACAACGGCCGCCGAAGGTGGAACCATCCCGGCCCGTCTGACGTGCAGGGACATGAGTGCCTGGGATACGGGAACGCGGGCGGACGACGGAGGAACGGTGTCGATTCGGGACGACGTCGACGAGGTCGAGGAGTTCGCGGCGCTCCTGCGCGGCCTGAAGGACCGCACGGACCGGAGCTACGGCTCCCTGGCCCGCCGCCTCCACATGAACACCTCCACGCTCCACCGGTACTGCGCGGGCGAGGCGGTGCCGCAGGACTTCGCCCCCGTGGAGCGCCTCGCGGCCTTCAGCGGGGCGACCCCGGAGGAACGGCTCGAACTGCACCGGCTGTGGTTGTCGGCGGTGGCGGCTCGGCAGCGGGTGGCGGCGCCCGTTCCGGCACCGGCACCGGCACCGGCACCGGCACCGGCACCGGCGCCGGAACCGGAACCGGAACCGGAATTGGAACCCGTTGCCTCCGCACCTGCACCCGCCCCCGCCCCCGCTCCCCGCCCCTGGTACCGCCGCCGACGGTTCCTGGCGTCCGTCGCTGTCGCCTGCGCGCTGCTGGCCACTCTGAGCAGCGCATATACGTCTGTCCTGTCGGACGACCCCTCCTCGCCCGGCCCCCGGCAGGAGGGGGCTCCCGCCCCGGCCGCGAAGCCGGCCACCGCCCTGCCCCTCGCCTGGACCACCGACTCCCTGGTCTGGGACAAGGGCTGCGGCCACGACTACGTCATCGACCAGCCGCCTGTACGAGTGCCTCCGCCGCCGGTGGAGCAGGACGCCGGGGTGTGGGCGACGACGCAGGGTGCGGTGCACGGGCGGCATACGACGGTGCAGGTCTCGGTGCAGGGGCGGTCGTCCACGGCCGTGGTCCTGGAGGCGCTCCACGTCCGCGTCGTCAGCCGCGGCACCCCGGCCACCGGGACCGCGTACGCCATGGACCAGGGCTGCGGCGGTGACCTCACGCCCCGCCGCTTCACCGTGAACCTGGATGCCGACCGCCCCGTAGCCCGCCCGAAGGACGGCACCGACAGGGAACAGACCATCCCGGCCGTGCGCTTCCCGTACCGTGTCTCCGCCGAGGATCCGGAGGTGCTGCTGGTCGACGCGACGACACAGGCGTACGACGCCCGCTGGTACCTCGAACTCGACTGGTCGTCCCAGGGCCGGACCGGCACGATCCGCATCGACGACGACGGCCGCCCGTTCCACATGACCAGCATCGAGGGGCTGCCGCACTACTGGTACGGCACGAACGACGCGGGCGAGCGGGCCTGGGTCCCGTACGACAGGCCCTAGGCCGTCACTCGGTGGGCGTGGCGAGGAGGTCGTGCCGCTCGACCAGCCAGCTGATGGCGGTCAGGCGGCACACCGCGTAGTCGTGGCCGACGGGTTCGCGCCAGTCGAGTTCGTCGAGGGCGTCGAGGAATCCGAGGGCGTAGTCGGCGAGGTCTTCGCGGTGCGGCTGCCGGGGGACGAGCCCGGGGTGGTTGGCTTGCAGTCGCTCCCGTATCTCCGCGACGTGCTGGTCCACGGCGGCCGTGAAGGCAGGCTCGAACACGAACTCCGCGAAACGGGGCGCGAACGCGCTGCTGATCCTGGCCAAGGGGGACATCGCTCCACGGTATGTGGGAGGAGCGGGAGGGAGGAGGGGGGTATGTCATGGTTTCCATCACACCGGCTCCTTGTTCTCGCACTCGAACCAGACGTTCTTCCCCGTACGGGCGCCGGAGGCGGGCGGGTGCGCTGTTCGTCAGGTCGCGATTCCGACGATCTGCTCAACGGTGTCCGGCTGGTTCACCATGGCGAGCATGTGGTGGGCGACGTCGGCGCGTGGCACGGAGAACCCGCCCCGGATGTTGCGGTTCAGCGCGGTCCGGTACCTGCCGGTCGGGGGCTTGTCGGTGAGCTTGGGCGGGCGCGACACCGTCCATTCCAGTCCGCTGTCGCGCAGGGTCTGCTCGGTCACGGCGAGGTCGGCGTAGTGCCGGCCGAACATCGCCCGGGTCAGCGGGACGCCCAGGTGGCGCATGAAGAAGCCGTCGCCGGGATCGTGCCTGGGCGGTGTCGGCCGGCCAGGCACCGGCACCGGTCCGACGGGTGCGGCGCTGACGATGACGATCCGCCGGACGTGCTCGGCCCGCATCGCCGCGACGATCGCGCGGGTGCCCCGCGAGGTGATGCCCGCGTCCGCGCGCGGGTTTCGTGGGCCGAGCGCGGACAGTACGGCGTCGGCGCCGCGCACCGCCTCGGTGAGCGTCGGCATGTCGGGTCGGGTGAGGTCGACGGCGACCGCCCGGACGCCGTCCGGCAGGTCACGCGGGCGGCGGGCCACGGCGGTGACGTCGTGCCCGCCGGCCACCGCCTGCTCGACCAGGTGCCGTCCGATACCGCCGGTGGCGGCAATGATCGTGAGTTTCATCGGGATCCTCCCGCAGTGAAGGCGGCACGGTGGTCCCGTGCCGAGGTGGTGGCGTACGTGCGGGCCGGGCGGGCCAGCAGCCGCCGTACGGTGTCGGTGGCCCCGGTGATCAGGGTCATGACTGAACCCCCGGTCCCTAGTGGGTGTGTCGGGAGAGTTCGGCGGTGGCCGCCGTCTCGCGGCGCTGGGCCCGCAGCAGCCGGCGGCCCTGCTCGCCCTTGATCCAGGTGTGGGAGCCGGGCTTGCGTGCCTCGTTCACCAGCTGCTTGACGGTGAGCCTGCACACGAGTTCCTTCACCTTCGCGCCTGTCCGGCCGCCGAGGTGGAGCCGCTTCGCGGTGTCGTCCTTGTGGGCGAACTGGAAGATGCCCGCGCGGCGCCCGAGGCTGATGCACTGGCCGGCGAACCCCATGTCGACCGGTGCGGGAAGCCTGCCCGCGATGTGGCTGAGCACCGTGTCGGCGGCGATCGCGCCCAGTGGGCCCGCGGCCTGGCAGCTCATCCGGAACGGCATGTCCGACGGTGCCGCCGAGTCCCCGGCGGCGACGATCCGCTCGTCGTCGAGGCTCGTCAGGGTCTCGTCGGTGAGCAGGCGGCCCAGGGAGTCGGTGCTGAGCCCGCTGCGGGCCGCCAGGTCCGGCACGCCGAAACCGGCGGTCCAGACGGTGACCTCGCTCGGCAGCTCACGGCCGTCGCCGAGCCGTACGGTGTCGCCGGTCACCTCCGTGACCTTCGTACCGGGGCCCTGGAGCACGGTCACCCCGAGGCCGGCCAGCCGCCCGGCGACCGAGCGGCGGCCGTTCGGGTGCAGATAGGGCCCGAGCTGCCCGCCGCAGACCAGGGTCACGGTGCGGCCCGCCTCCGCCAGCTCGGCGGCGGTCTCGATGCCGGTCGGCCCGGCTCCGACCACTGTCACAGGGGCCGTGGCGGGAGCGGCGTCGAGGACCGACCGCAGCCGCTGGGCTTCCTCGAACGTGGCGATCGGCCGGGCGAACTCGGCCGCTCCGGGGACGCCCGGGTCGGCGCTGCCGCTGCCCACCGCGTAGATCAGGTGGTCGTAGCCGACCGTGCCGCCGCTCGCCAGCTCCACGCCGCGCCCCGTCGCGTCGATCCGGGTCACGGTGTCGACCACCAGCCGGACGCGCTCGCCCAGGATCTTCCGGTAGTCGTCGACGGCCGAGTGCGTCCCGCCCGCCAGCTGGTGCAGCCGGATCCGCTCGACGAAGTCCGGGCGGGCGTTGATCAGCGTCACGGTCACGTCGTCGCGCTGGGTCAGCCGGTTGGCGGCCATGACGCCGGCGTAACCGCCGCCGATCACGACGACCTCGGTGTTCTCAGTGATGTTCTCAGCGGTGTTCTCAGCCATGGTTTCTCTCCTCCGCTTTCAGGGATTCGCAGGTCAGGAATGTGCACGCGGGACGGATCAGCCGAGGCGCTGCGGCGCCGAGCCGGGGAGCGGGGTGGAGTCCAGGTACCGGACCTCGTAGACGCGTTCGCTGAACTTCCAGCCGTCGGCGGTGCGCTCGTAACGGTCGTGGTAGACGGCGTGGTTCAGGTGCGAGCTGCCGTCGCGCATCCGTCCGAACTCCTGGATGTACGCCCGGCCGGCAGCGGTGTCGCCGTCCAGCCGGATGACGCCCGGGTGGACGTTCTGCACGAAGAACTCCCAGAGCGACTGGCCCCACTCGATCCCCGCGCGGATCTCCTCGTGACCGACGAACTCCTTGTCGATGTGCGGCCAGCTCATCGTGCCCTCGGGCGTGAACAGCGAGACGACGCGGCCGAAGTCACGCATCATCACCGCGTCCGTCAGCTCCGCTCGCAGCGCCTCTATCTCGACGCGATCGGTGATGGCCCGTATGTCGCCCATCGGTTCCCTCCCCGTCCATGTCCATGTGTGCGTCAGGCGGGGGCCGCCTGACCGGTGGTCATGGATCCAGCATCGGGGTGGGCGGCAGGCGGAACAATGTAAGGTTCCTCGGGCTATCCATAATGTGGCGGTTATATATGGGTGGTGGTTGTGCAGGGGTGGGGGGCGTCCATGGGTGGGGGTTGTGCATGGAACTGCGTGACATCGAGATCTTCCTGACCTTGGCCGAGGAACTGCACTTCGGCCGCACCGCGGAGCGGCTCCATGTGTCCCAGGCCCGCGTCAGCCAGGCCATCGCCAAGCAGGAACGACGCCTCGGCGTCGTCCTGTTCGACCGCACCAGCCGCCACGTCGCGCTGACCCCGGTCGGCCGGCGCCTCCGCGAGGACCTCCAGCAGGCTGTCGACCTCCTCCGGGAGGGGCTGGCTCGTGCCGAGGCGGCCGGCGCGGGGACGGGACAGACCCTGCGCCTGGGTGTGTTCGGCCATGCCGGCCACGAACTGCGCCCCCTCATCGAGGCCTTCCGCTCCCGCCACCCGGGCAGCGATGTCCAGTTCGGCGAGATCAACGGCAGCGACCCGTTCGGCGCGCTGCGCACCGGAGAGCACGACGCGCACGTGCTGTGGCTTCCGGTGGCCGAACCGGATCTCACGGTCGGCCCGACCGTGCTGACCGGAGGCCGCGTGCTCGCCGTGGCGGCGGACCATCCGCTGGCCGAGCGCGGCACCGCGTCACTGGAGGACCTCGGCGACAACCATGTCGTCGACCTCGGCCCAGGCGCCCCCGAGTACTGGGTCACGACCATGGTCCCCACGCGTACGCCGCTCGGCCGCCGAATCCCGCGCGGGCCCGCCGCGCGGACCTTCCACGAGGTGCTCTCCCTGGTCGCCTCCGGACAGTGTGTCCACCCGCTGGGCGAGATCGCCGCCCGCTACAACCGTCCCCCCGGCATCGTCTTCCTCCCCCTTCGCGACGCCCCCACCGTCCACTGGGCCCTGACGTGGCGAACCTCCGCCGACGGCCCCACCCTCCGCGCACTGGCCCAGACCGCCGCCGACCTCGGTCCCGTCTCCCTGTGACAGCGGACGACGGGCAGCCGGCAGGACGGCGCGAGCCCCGTCGGTTCCCGGGATCGATCGTCTAGTTGCTCGTGAGGACGACGAGTCGCTGCGTCGCCCGGGTCATCGCGACGTAGCGATCCACCGCACCCTCGATGCCCTCGCCGAACGACTCCGGGTCGATGACGACCACCAGGTCGAATTCGAGCCCCTTGGACAGCTCCGGGGTGAGTGACCGCACTCGGGAGGTCGCTTCGTACCCCGGGTCGCCGATGACGCACGCGATGCCGTCCGCGTGTGAGGCGAGCCAGGTGTCGAGGACGTCGTCCAGGTCGGACACGGAACCGTGGACGACAGGAACCCCGCCGCTACGGATGGACGTCGGGACGTTGGCGTCGGGGAGGGCGGCCCGGATGACAGGCGCGGCCTCCGCCATGATCTCTTCCGGCGTCCGGTAGTTGATGGTGAGGGAGGCCAGGGTGACCCGGTCGAGCCCGACCCGCGCCAGCCGTTCCTCCCACGACTCCGTGAACCCGTGCCGGGCCTGCGCACGGTCCCCGACGATCGTGAAACTCCGCGAGGGGCACCGCAGAAGCAGCATCTGCCACTCCGCGTCGGTCAGTTCCTGTGCCTCGTCCACGACGATGTGCGCGAACGGACCGGCGAGCAGGTCCGGGTCCGCGGTGAGCAGTTCGGACTCGTCGACCAGGCTGACCTTGGCATCCTGGCCGCGCAACATCCTGACCAGGCCCACCCCCTCGTCCCCGTCGGCGCCGGAGGCGGACGCCGCGTCGATGAGGTTGTCGACGACCTGGTCCATACGCTCGCGCTGGGCGGCGAGGACGGTGTCGTGCCTGCGCTTGCGCCGGGCCGCCTCCGGGTCGCCGAGGCGCTGGCGGGCCGCGTCGAGGTACGGCAGGTCGGACACCGTCCAGGCGTGGGCGTCCGCGCGCTGGAGTGTCCGTACGTCGTCGGGGCCGAGCCAGGGCGCGCACATCCGCAGATAGGCGGGGACGGACCACAGGTCTCCGACCACGTCGGTCGCTTCGAGGAGCGGCCAGGCGCTGTTGAAGGCGGCGAGCAACTCACCGTCCCGGGCAAGGGACTTGCGCAGTCGGTCGGGCGAGACGCCGAGGTCGTTGTCGGGGTCGGCCGCCTCGTGCTTCTCGGCGAGGATCGTCAGCAGTTCCTCCCAGACCTGGTCGCGGGCCTCGTTGTGGGGCACACCGGGTGCCGATTCGAAGGCGACGGCCCAGTCACCGGCGGTCAGCCGGATGTCGGACCAGGGGGTCGAGACCGTGAGCCCCCGGGTCGGCGGCTCCTCGTAGAAGGCGACCGCCTTCTCGATGGCACTCACCAACTCCACGGACGACTTCAGCCGGGCCACGTCCGGGTCGGACTCGACCGCCGCCGACGCCCCCTCGTCGACGAGGTCCCGCAGGGTGCAGGTCTGCACGCCCTCCTCGCCGAGGCTGGGGAGGACATCGGCGACGTAGGAGAGGTAAGGCCGATGCGGACCGACGAAGAGGACACCGCCGCCACGGCGCTGGTGACCGAGACGCGGGTCGGCGTAGAGAAGGTAGGCGGACCGGTGCAGTGCGACGACGGTCTTACCGGTCCCCGGCCCGCCGTCGACGACGAGCGCACCCCGCGAACCGGCACGGATGATGGCGTCCTGGTCGGCCTGGATGGTGCCGAGGACATCACGCATGCGCGGCGAACGATTCCCGCCGAGACTGGCGATGAAGGCGGACTGGTCGTCGAGGGCGGCGGAGTGTTCGTCGAACTCGCCCGCCGCGAACACCTCGTCCCAGTAGTCGCTGATCCGGCCGTCGGTCCAGCGGTACCGGCGCCGGCTCGCCAGCCCCATCGGGTTGCCGTGGGTGGCGCCGAAGAACGGCTCGGCGGCGGGCGAACGCCAGTCGAGCAGCAGCCGACGCCCGCTGCTGTCGGTGAGGCCGAGCCGTCCGACGTACACGGGCTGCTCGGGATCACCGGCGCCGACCATGTTCCCGAGGCAGAGGTCGAGCCCGAAGCGGCGCAGCGCGCGCAGCCGACCGGTGAGCCGATGGATCTCGGTGTCCCGGTCCATGGCCTCGCGCCCGGTACCGCCGGGCGCCCTGCGTGTGGCGTCGAGCCGGTCGGACAGCTCGGCGATCGTCTGCTCCAGACACTCCGCGATGGCGGCGAAGTGCCGCTCGTCGCGGGAGATCAGCTTCGGGTCGGCCTTGGCGGAGAGCCGCTCGGGAAGGTCGAAAGCACTGGTGGCGGCGGTCAGAGGTGTCACTGAATCAGCTCCGGTCCGTGTCGAGCAGCAGCTTCGCGGCGACGGTCGCGCCGTCGGTACGGACGGTGGCGGCCACGGCGGTGGCCCGTTCGCGGGTCTCGGGGGCGAGGGCGACGGTGAGCGCGGCGGAGAGGGACTCGAAGGTCGGCGTGGGACCGTCGTGCACCGCCCCGATGCCCAACTCGGCGATCCGGGCGCCCCAGTAGGGCTGGTCCACGAGCTGCGGCACGATCACCTGGGGCGCACCGGCCCGCGCGGCCGTGGTCGTCGTACCGGCGCCGCCGTGGTGCACGACGGCGGCCGTACGGGGGAACAGCGCCTGGTGGTTGACGTCGCCGACGACGAAACAGTCGTCCTGCTCGTCGACGAGCCCGAGGTCGGCCCACCCGCGCCCGAGGAGCACCCGCCGCCCCTGCGCACGCACGGCCTCGACGGCGACCTGGCCGACGTCGGCCGACTCCCGCATGGGCATGCTGCCGAACCCGACGTACACGGGCGGCTCACCGCCCGCCAGGAACGCCGACAGCTCGTCGGACAGGGGCCGTTCATCGGGCAGCATCCAGGCACCGGTCTGCACGACGTCGAGGTCGAGGCCGGGGTCGGAGGGCTCGGGCCAAGGGGCGAGAACCGGATCGGCGGCGAGCAACGGCCGCTCGGTGAAGACATGCCGGACGATGTCGTCCACGACGGCCTGCCCGACCGCCTGCCGATGGGAGTTGATGCCGGGCCCGTAAAGAAGGCTGAAGTTCTCGGAGTTGATCTCCCAGAGCACCCGGTTGTCGGTCTCGTCGGGCGGGAACGCCCGCCCGGGCAGCGCGTGCGGCCTGTGGTGGAGGGACGGCAGCATGGTCGGGAAGTAGGCCACGTAGGAGAAGGGAACGCCGAGCGTCTCGGCCACGGACCGGGCGGCGGCCACGGCAGGAACGAGCCCGGTGGCGACGACGGCATCACACCCCTCGGCTCCCGCCAGGACCGCCTCGTACTGAGCGGCGGTCAGTGCGGCTGCCCGCGCGGGCAGCCCCTCCGGTGTCATCGGAGCGCCCCCGGTCACCACCGCACGCACCGGATCGGCGGCCGGCACGAACTCCACCCCGACCCCGGCCAGCAACTTCGCGAACTCCTCGTCCGCCGGCGCACACACCCGCACCTCGGCACCGAGTCCCCGCAGCGCGACGGCGAGCGCGGCCATCGGCTGGACATCCCCGCGCGACCCATAGGTGGACAGCAGAACACGCACTACGCGACTCCCCGTTTCCGCAGCGATCCGGCCTGGACATCGGCCTGGAACGGAGATTCTGCGGGACAACGGGGGCCTTGCCGCAAGCCCCCCTGTGCGCTATATCTTGAGTATGGCAAGGGGTTCAGAACTCCTTGCCTTTGCTTTTTTTGCAGCCGGCCCGCGTTGACGGGCCGGTTACGTCTGCGGCATTTGGGAGAAACACCCTGCCCGTTCTCTTTACGCCATCCGGCGCCATCGTGGCGACCCGCGCAGGAAGAGAACGCGATGACGGACACGGACAGAGACACAGGCAGCGACCTGGAGGGCACAGTCCCGGAGGGCTACTCCCCCCGGCTCTACAACGAGGACCTCGCCCCGGCCACCGAGCGCAAGTGGGGCGCGTTCAGCATCTTCAACGTGTGGACCTCGGACGTACACAGCCTGTACGGCTACTTCCTCGCCGCGAGCCTGTTCCTGGTCGCCGGTAACACCTTCAAGTTCCTGGTCGGCATCGGTGTGGGATCGCTGGTCATCTACTACCTGATGACGCTGATCGGCAAGGCGGGTGTGAAGACGGGCGTCCCGTACCCCGTCCTGGCCCGCGCCTCCTTCGGCACCTTCGGCGCCAACGTCCCCGCCCTGGTCCGCGCCGTGGTCGCCACCTTCTGGTACGGCGCCCAGACCAGCGCGGCGGCGGGCGCGATCGTGGCCTTCCTGATCCGTTACGACGGCCCGAAGGACCTGCACGAGACGACCCGCCTCTTCGACCACAGCGGCCTGGAAGTGATCTGCTACCTGGCGGTCTGGGCCGCCCAACTCCTCATCATCAGCAAGGGGATGGAGACGGTCCGCCGGTTCCAGGACTTCGCGGGCCCGGCGGTCTGGCTGATGATGCTGGTGCTGGCGGTGGCCCTGTCGGTGAAGGCGGGCACGCTCTCCTTCTCCGTCGACATGCCGGCCAAGGACCTGGCCGCGCTGGCGAAGAACGCGACGGGCCTGGACGTGACGCCGGGTTCGTTCGCCGCGATAGCGGCCATCGCGGCGACCTGGGTGACGTACTTCGCCGCGCTGTTCCTGAACTTCGGCGACTTCGCCCGCTTCACCCCGGACGAGAAGACCCTCAAGAAGGGCAACGTCTGGGGCCTGCCGGTGAATCTGATCCTGTTCTCCCTCGTAGCGGCGCTGACAACGGCCTCCGCCAGCAAGGTGTACGGCGAGGTCATCCTGGAACCGGCGGCGATCTCGGCGAAGTTCGACAGCGCGTTCCTGGTCCTCCTGGCCGCCCTGACCTTCGCGGTGGCAACGCTCGGCATCAACGTCGTCGCCAACTTCGTGAGCCCGGCCTTCGACTTCGCCAACGTCGCCCCGAAGCACATCAGTTTCAAACGAGGCGGCCTGATAGCAGCGCTGATCGCCCTGCTCCTCTACCCCCTCCACCCCTGGGACAACGCCCCGAGCTTCGTCAACGCCATCGGCTCGACGATGGGCCCGATCTTCGGCGTGGTCGTCGTCGACTACTACCTCCTCCGCAAGGCGCAGCTGAACGTCCCCGACCTCTACAAGGAGGACGGCGAGTTCCGCTTCCAGGGCGGCTGGAATGTGCGGGCCTTCGCGGCGGCGGCGGTCGGCGCGGTCTTCTCCAGCATCCTGCCGACGTACGGGCCGTCCGGGTACGGGGCGGCACTCGGGCCGTACTCCTGGTTCATCGGGGTGCTGGTCGCGGGGACGATCTACTTCGGGGTGAGCGGGGGGAAGAGCCCGCTGGCGGGGCGGCCGGGAGCTTCGGCGGCTCCGGAGACTTCGGCGACGCCTGCGGCCTGAGGAGGGCGAGCGGCCTGCGGAAACGTAACAGCACACTCGTTCGAGTGAATGGCTCCGGATTCCGCATCTGGGCCGCCCGTCTACTCTGGGACTGTCGCGCTGAGCGAAGGAGGTCTGACATGGCGACGGCGGAGCCGATCATCATGCCGGGTTACCAGGGCGAGGCCATTCACGGCCCGTACGACGATCCTGATGATCCCGACGGCGAGCGCTACGAGAGGCGTATGCGCGAGTACCTGGGCGGCGCAAGCGTCGAGCAGGCCTTCGAGCTGTTCAGTGCGGCGGCCCCTGAGGGCTGGCGCGTAGAGCTGGTCGAAGGGGAGATCTACGTGGTGCCACCGGCGAATGGGGAGCACGAGGAGATCGTGTCCGAGCTCAGCGGGCAGGTCCGGGATCACGACAAGAAGCTGGGCCGCTACACCGGCATCGGTCTGAACGTTCCCGGGGCTTCCGAGACCGGCCATGTCATCCCCGACCTGGTCGTCGCACCCAAGGGCAGCTTCGACGACGAGGAGGAGTGGCACGATTCGGCCCCCGTACTCCTGGTGGCCGAGGTCACCTCGACCTCGACCGCCGCACGCGACCGTGACAAGAAGATCCTTGGGTACGCCCGTGCCGGTATCCCCGTCTACCTGGTGATCGACCGGGAGGAGGGCGAGGTCCTGGTGTACTCCGAGCCGTCGGGCGACGACTACGCCAAGAGCCTCAAGCACAAACTGGGCCTGACCGTGCCCTTGCCCGCGCCCCTGGAGTTCGAGCTGGACACGGCGGAGTTCTGAGGGCGGGCGCGGCTCTGAGTACCGATCCCGGCTGATCACGCCGACGGCAGGTTCAGTACCTCCGTGCGGTAGCGGGCCACCGCTGCCAACGAGGCTTCCGGCTCGGCGGCGAGCTTGGCTCGGGCGGTGGTGAGGCGGTCGACCGGGTCCGGGCCCACAGCGCGTACCCGATTTAGGCGCTGGGCGATGTCGGAGTCCGAGCCCTCCGTGAAGGTGCGCAGGAGAGTGGCGCCCAGGGAGAGGAACGCGCGTACCTGTGTCACCGCGTGAGCCGTCTCGTACTCGTCCGGGTCGATACCAGGGGCATCGAGGAGAGCGGCCTCCCATTCACCGACGGAGGCCGGCGCCTGGGAGGCTCTGGCTATCCAGTGCGCGGCGGACGGGCCCCGTTCGCCGGTGAGAGTGGTGGCATACCGGGTCTGTGCGGAGAGGACAGCGCGGGCGTCGTCCTCGATCAGTGTGGACATCAGACGCCGCATGTCCGTGGTGTTGTGCAGGGTGCGATGCGTGGCGAGGCTCATCACCGACCGCAGCAGTTCGCGAGGCAGCCCGCCGGACAGCACCTGGCACAGCCACAGATACGGTTCCGGCAGCCAGACACCCCGCAGTTCGAGGAGCCGGCGCGCCTGGTCGAGTCCGAGGGGTCCTACGGCGACGACCCGGTCGAAGGCGCTGTCGAATGTGGTGCGTACGTCGAGGGTGTGCCGTCCGAAGGCGGTGAGTGCGTCTTCGGAGACGGTGACGAGGAAGTGGCAGTCCGGAACTCCGAAGACGGCCTTGAGGTCGTTCAGGAAGCGTTCGGCCTCCTGCGCGCTGCCGAGTTTGTCGAGTTCGTCGATGCCGATGACGACACGTCCTCCGAGATCCCGCCGTTCCGCAGCCACCTGGTTGAGCAAGGTGCGGAAACGGGCGACCAGCTCAGGGTGGGTGAGGATCTGCCGGGTGTGCTGGACCTGCGATCCGTCGGCGACCTGGAGTCCGGCGGGCAGCGCGAGCTGGGCGTTGCGGGTGCGCATCACCGTCAACTGGTAGTGGAGGGTGCGCAGATGGTCGGCGGCCAGGGCGACGGCCTGGGTACGGCCGGAACGGACTCCGATGCGCCGCCCCGCTCGCACTGGGAGCAGCAGCTCCCACACGACACCGGCCACGAGGAGCAGGACGCCTCCGGCGACCAGGAGGTTGTGCGTGTGCTCCGTGATCGTGCGCGCGGCGCTGGTGAGTTCTGACCTGAGCAGCGTGAGGACGAGAAGTGCGACGCCCGCGAGGGTGGTGAGGGCGGCGCCCGTGTGCAGGGCCAGTGACTTGCGGCGCCCCAGGTCCGGGCCCGGGCGTCCGTCGTCGGCAGGTCCGTCCCCGGTGACCTTGCGGCACACCTCGGCGAACAGATGGATCAGGAATTCGCGGGGATCGTAGGAGGTCGGGGCGGGCACCAGGACGAGCAGGTCGTCGGCCTTGGACGTGGGACCGGGGGTGCAGAACCGCTGCATCAGGCTGGACTTCCCCGCCCCGCGCTGCCCGCTGACACCGATGCTGCCGGTCTTCAGCGCCCCGAGGTGAAAAGCGACCTCGTCGGCAGCCACCGTACCGACGAACTGGTCCGAGCTGCGGCTGCCGGTGAGCCGGGAGGAGTCTATGGCGGGCAGAGCGGGGGTGGTGGGCGAGGTCCCGGCGTTCTCGCTCACCCGCAGCCGGTCCCGGATCAACGGCATCACACCGTCCCGGGCCAGCGCGGTCACCCAGTCCTGGCGGGCCTGGAGGGCGGCGTTGCGGAGTCGGAGGTGGGCGGCGGGGACGTCGGGCCAGGCGTTGGGATCGTCGCCGAGAGCGGCTTGGGCCCTGACCACGTAGGGGCGGGCGTAGAGCCAGGCCCAGAGAGAGACTGTGGCGAGGGCGGCCGAGATCACGGCCACGGTCTTCATGTGGTTCGGAAGGACGAGGGGGTCGAGGAAGAAGAAGGCGGTGACCCAGACGAGAGGGACCTTGAGCAAGGTCTCGTCTCTGACGCCGACCGGCCTCGCCTGGGCGATCGCCGATGCGCGGGCGATGTGCAACACGCTGAAGGAGAACGCGCCGCCCGTCATGGTCCACAGCAGCAGGAAGGTCAGGTCCCGGTCGATCAGCAGCAGGGCTGCCTCGTACGCTACGACCCCCGTGACCACGGCCAGGGCCGAGTAGAACCGGGCCAGGCCTCGCTTGGCCCATCCCGGCACGGGCACCGCGCGGACCAGTCGCTCCCGGGCGCTGTGGTAGCGCAGGTATGGATCGAGGCCCGAGTCCGCCACGACCCGCAGTTCCCCGGCGAGTACGCCGTCGGTCAGCTCCGCGATGCGTTCCGACTCGTGCGCGTACGCGTCCGGGGCGCCGTCCGACATGTACGCGAGGTAGGACACGGACTCCGGGCGGGTCAGTACCTCGTCCCGTATCTCGCTCTGGATCCGCCTTGCGGCTCGGACGTGCGAGAGGCGGCTGGTCCCCCGGACGACGAGGGCCTGGCGGACCAGGTCGTGGCGGAAGGCGTAGCAGCCGTTGCCGTATCCGTCTGCGGGGACGAGCAGCCCTTGCTTCTGTGCCTCTGCCAGGAACCGGGCCAGCCGAAAAGGCAGCCGCCCCTTCACGGCGAGGGCGAGGTGGGTTAGGCGGTAGCGTCCCCACGCGCTGTCGATCATTAAGGTGCCGAAGAGACCCGAGACCGCTGCTACCCAGGTGGGCCATGGCAGTTCGACCCCGATCCCGAAGGCGTTCAGACCGGGTTGGCTCAAGGGGAGCAGGACAAGGAGAGCACCGGCCGCCGCCCTGGCGAGTGCGGCCCACAGATCGGTGCGCAGCTGTCCGGCCCGGGGCACATGACGGGGTTCGGCGGCCCGGTTGGTGACCGCGACGACGAGCGCGGCCAGGGTGCAGCCGGTCAGCGTGTCGATGTTCGGGCCGGGCACGGAGGTGGGGGAGTTGTTCGGCCGCAGGAAGAAGGACGGAATTATGAAGAGCGAGAGAACATTCAGGTAGAGGCCGAACATCAGGGTGCGGGTCCAGCCGGTGACGTTGGCATGCGCCGACCGCGACGTGGTCCTGATCCTGCGTTGCCCGAATCGCCTGGGCAGTAGTTGGTCGTCCTCCGTACGCGGGGCGCCGACCCGGACGCCCAGAGCCGCGAAAAGCAGGAGGAACCTCACTCCCAGCGACCTGTCCTCCGTCATGACGAGAAGCGCCGGAAGCCCCAGCAGTACGGCGCACAGAATCCGTCGTACGCGTGCCGAGCCGTACCGGTTCGCCATCCGCCACCACAACAGCAGCCCGTCGTTCTCGCGCCCCATCGCGTCGGTGAGCAGTTCGAGGCGCTGTCTTCCGGTTGCGCCCCAGCCCTCGATGCTCGCCGTCGGGTCGGCGGTGCTGAGGATCCTCTGCCGGATCGATGCGACGTCGGGCAGTCGGGTGTGGTCGGTCAGCTCCGCCGGGTTCCGGTGGCTGTTGCCCGCGTACCCGTTCACCGCGAGGGACAGGAGCCATGGCGAGGAGAGCGCCTCGGCCAGCGGCCCGTGCGGTTCCTCTTCGACAGCCTGGGCGACAGGGCGCCAGCGCTCCTCGTCCGCCTGGCGCAGGTGGTCGGTGACGGTGGCCGTCGGCAGCGGCCCCAGCAACGCCGTCAGATGAAGGGGACTCCTCAGCGGACCGTCCCCGTCCAGTTCGAGGAAGGCCGAGGTACGGCAGGTCAGGACATAGCCGTCGAATCCGTTGAGCCAGTGCAGCAAAAAGGGTATGGCGGTGCCTCCCTGAGAGGCCGGAAGCTCGTCCAACCCGTCGATCACCGGTAGGACGCGCCGATGCTGGACCAGCCCACGAACGGCTGTCTGGCGGAGCCCGTAACGGTCCGCGAGGCATGCGGTGAACCAGTCCTCCAGCCTCTCCGACGCCGGATTCCAGGAGGAGAGGGCGACCATCACGGGCACGGGCCCCATGCCCGGTGGCTGAGACCCCGACCGCCAGAGCAGGTCGATCACGAGCCTGCGTGCGGTGGTGGTCTTGCCCGACCCCGGATCTCCGAGCAGAACGAGGCGTTTGCGGCGCAGTTCGTCCAACCGGCCCGCGAGTTCCACGAGCGTCTGGTCGGATGCCCGGCCGACTCCCGATGACGCCAAGGCGAGGGGAGGGCTCAGGGTCTCTCCCAGGCGGCGCAGTTGCTCGGACTCCACCGCCATGACCCGGTCCCGAAGCAGTTCGGCGGACGAGTGGAGAAGGCCTGGGTTGAGCGGTCGTGCGTCCCGGTGGAGCCGGATGCTCCTGGTCAGCAGGGCAAGGCCCGCGAGTCCGGCGATCAGTGAGAGTACGACACTGCTCGTGCCCGCGCCCATGGACCAGGCCGCTGCGGCTGAGGCCGTGACGGCGGCTCCGGCCGTCACCCGAGCGAACGTCCAAGCCCAGCGTGAATCCCCCGAATTGCTCACGCGCGCATTTTCCCGGACGGGCCACCGCGCCGCAGTGGAAACGTCAGCGTCGACCGCTGCTCGGCGTACTCCACTGCTCGGCGTACTCCACGGTCACCCGGATGCCCCCGGGCACCGGCTCCGCAGTATCCGCCCGCGCGGGCCCCGCGTTCGCTGCGATGATGAGTGTGGCGGCGGCGACGATCGCCGCGCAGATCGCTCTGGTGTGTGAGAGCACGGCAACCTCGCAACAACAGCGACGACAGCAACAACAGCGATAACAGCGATAACAGCGATGTATTAAGCGCGTTTAATCCGTGGCTTAACGTAGAGCTTGACGGACCTCAACGGCAAGTAGGCGCAGGGGAGTTGGGCGATGGCGGAGCGCGACGACCCGGAAGTCATCGGGCGCAGGGTGCAGCGGCTGCGTATCGAGCAGGGGCTGACGCAGAGGCAGTTGGCGGAGCCCGCCTACACCCCCGCGTACATCTCCACGCTGGAGGCGGGCCGCGTGCGGGCCTCCGACGAGGCGTTGCGGCACATCGCCGAGCGGCTCGGGGTGGCGTACGAGGAGCTGGTGACCGGGCGTCCGGCCCATCTGGCCACGGATGTTCGGCTCCGGCTGACCGACGCCCAGCGCACCCTCGCCACCGGCGAGACCGAGGCGGCGGCCAAGCAGTACGGCGAGTTGCGGGAGGAGGCCGCGCGGCTCGGGCTGCTTCCCGAGGAGGCCGCCGCGCTGCTCGGGCTCGGCGAGTGCGGGGTGGAGACCGGCGATCTCGCCGCCGCCCAGGAGCACTTCGAGCTGGCGGAGAGGTGTCTGGCCGACGGGCCGCTCACCGGGCGCGTGCCTGCCCTGCGCGGGCGCGCCGTCGCTCACTATCTCGCCGGTGAACTCCGTTATTCCGTATACCTTCTTGAGTCCACCATCGACGAGCTGAACCGCAGTGGGCTGCACGATCCCGATGCCCTGCTGCCGCTGTACGCCAGCTCCATCGCCCCCTACATGGACATGGGCGCCCACGCCCGGGCCGCCCAGGCCGCCGAACTCGCCCTCGCGCTCGCCCCGCAGGTGAGCGACCCGGCGCTGATCGCCCGTATGCACCGGCAGGTCGCCCGGACGATGCTCGCCGAGGGACGGTACGCGGAGGCCGACGCCTCGCTGGCCAAGGCCTCCGAGCTGTACCGGCAGCTCCAGATCCGTACCGAGCTGGCCAACTGCCACTGGATGCGCGGGTATCTGTACGCCCAGCAGGGCGAACTCGCCCGTGCGGAGAGCGAGTTGCGGGAGGCGCAGGCCATGCTCTCCGCCAAGCGTGCCGCCCTCTACAGCAGCCAGGTCGCGGTCGAGCTGGCCGACGTACTGCACCGGCGAGGCAAGTCCGAGGAGGCGGCGGCGCTGCTGCACGACGTACTCGGGGACTTCTCCTCGGAGCGCGGCGCCATGCACTCGGCCGCCGCCCACCGCCTCCTCGGCATCATCGCCGAGGACGCCCGGGACACCGAGAAGGCCGAGGAGCACTACGTACGCGCCCTGAGCGTGCTGGAGCGGGCCGGTGCCGCCGGCGACCTCGCCGACCTGTGCCGGCTGCTCGGCGATCTGCTGCGCCGGACGGGACGCGTCGAGGCCGCGCTCGACGCCTATCGGACGGGACTGGGCCACCGTACGGCCCCCGGGACGACCACCCTCGGGCCCGCGCCCGCACAGCCTCCTCTTTGACGAAGGTTGGGTGGCGCACAGTCCTGGGGGTTAGCCTGCGGCCGGACCTCTGCACATTTCACCGGGACGGTACGAGCGCGTGGACAGCGAGCACGGCGGCGGGTACGGCCAGTACGGCGGCGGGGCCCGTGTCGTCGACGGGCTGCGGTTCGCCGTCCGCGTGGTCGCGTACGCCGTCGTCGCCGGGCTCGCGCTGATCGTCATCGCGACCGTCGCCTCCGTCCTCGGACCCACCCTCGCCCTCGACCTGTACACGCCCGCCGTGGCCGCCTGGTGGACGGTGTTCACGGCGGTCGTCGTCCAGGCGGTGCCCTTCCTGCTGCTCGGCACGGTGGTGTCGGCGGCGATCGCGGCCTTCGTACCGGAGAAGGTGTTCACCCGGCTGCTGCCGCGCAACCAGGCGCTCGCCGTGCCCATCGCGGGCGCCGCCGGGGTCGTACTCCCGGGGTGCGAGTGCGCGTCCGTGCCGGTCGCGGGGAGTCTGATGCGGAGGGGCGTGGCTCCGGCCGCCGCGCTTGCTTTTCTGCTCTCCGCCCCGGCCATCAATCCCGTGGTGCTCGTGGCGACCTCCATCGCCTTCCCCGGGCAGCCGGACATGGTGCTCGGGCGGCTGGTCGCCTCGCTCGCCACGTCGGTGATCATGGGCTGGCTCTGGGCGCGCTTCGGGCGCGACGAGTGGCTGCGGAAGCCGACCTCGGCCGGTGGGGCGGCGGACTCCGGCTGGCGCGGGTTCCTGCCCGGGCTCCAGCACGACTTCCTGCACGCGGGCGGCTTCCTCGTGCTCGGCGCGGGCGCGGCGGCGACCTTCAACATCGTCGTACCGAGATCCGTGCTCGACGTGTTCACCGGCTCGCCCTGGCTGTCCGTGCTGCTGCTCGCCGTACTGGCGGTCGTGCTGTGCGTGTGCAGCGAGGCGGACGCCTTCGTCGCGGCCTCGCTCAGCGGCTTCTCGCCCACGGCCCGGCTCGCCTTCATGGTGGTCGGCCCGATGGTCGACCTGAAGCTGTTCGCCCTCCAGGCGGGCACCTTCGGCCGGTCCTTCGCCGTCCGGTTCTCGTCCGTGACATGGGTGGTCGCGGTCGCCAGCAGTGTGGTCGTCGGGTGGTGGTTGTTGTGAGGCGGTACGGGGCTGCCGTGCTGTTGCTGCTCACGGGCGGGGCGGTGCTGCGGATCTCGCTGTTCAGCGAGCTGTATCTGCGGTACGTGCAGGTGGGGCTGCGGCCCTACCTGGTGGTGTCCGGGGTTGTGCTGGTGGTGTTGGGGGTGGTCGCTGCGGCTGCCGTGGCTCGGGGGAGCGGCGAGGACGAGCACGAGCACGACCAGGCTCAGGATCACGACGACCATGGGCACAGTCATGGTCACGGGTATGGCCACGGACCCCGGATCGCCTGGCTGCTCACCCTTCCCGCCCTCGCGCTGCTCCTCTTCCCGCCGCCCGCCCTGGGCTCGTACAGCGCGGACCGGGAGGCGGCGCAGCAGGCCGCGCAGGGCGTGGGCGCGTTCCCCGCGCTGCCCGCCGGGAATCCGCTGCCGCTGACGGTCGGCGAGTTCAGCTCGCGCGCGATCTTCGACAGCGGGCGGTCCCTGACGGGCCGTACCGTCAGCCTGACCGGCTTCGTCACCCACGGGGACGACGGCACCTGGTACGTCACCCGGCTCCTCGTCTCCTGCTGCGCGGCCGACGCGGCGGCGGGCAAGGTCGAGATCCGCGACGCCGACGCCCCGGTGACGGACACCTGGGTCACGGTCACCGGAACGTGGGTGCCCAAGGGCAAGCTGGGCTCGGACGCGGCCTGGCCGCCGGTGCTGGACGCGGGGTCCGTGAAGAAGGTCCCGGAGCCGTCGAACCCGTACGAGAAACGGTGACTGTCGTTCGTAAGTGAGCGGCGGTGAAAGGATCCCCCCTGTGCCGGACAAGGCAGGTCGTGGAATCCATGACGGAGACGGAACAGAGGGCTGCCCGGGATCAACGGGTCCGCTTCGAGGCGTTGGCGCATGTCGTGACGGAGCCGCTGCACCGCTATCTGCTGCGGCGCGCCGACGCCGACCAGGTCGACGACATCCTCTCGGAGACGCTGCTGGTGCTGTGGCGCAGGATCGAGGACGTACCGGGCCTGGGGGCGCCGGGGGACGTCCTCGACCCGGACTCCGTACTGCCCTGGTGCTACGGCGTGGCCCGTGGCTGCCTGGCCAACGCCCGCCGCGCGGACCGGCGTAGACGCTCCCTGCTGGAACGCCTGACGTGGACGGCGGCGGACCCGGCGCGGGAGACGGGGGACCCCGACCACACCGCCCTGCACTCGGCACTCGCCCAACTCCGCGCGCTGGACCGGGAGGTGGTCCTCCTGTGGGCGTACGAGGAGCTGACCCCGAGCCGGATCGCCGAGGTGACCGGTCTGAGCGCGAACGCCGTGAGCATCCGGCTGCACCGGGCCAAGAAGAGACTCGCGGCCCAACTGGAGCGAAAGACCGGCCCGCACCCCGGACATGAGACGGACGAAGGACAAGAAACCGGAACCGGAAACGGAAGGAGCAGTCGATGAACGACGACGAGTTGCTGGCCCACCTGAAGGCCACGGACCCGGCACTGACCTCGAAGGCTCCGCGACCCGACGTCCCCCGTCTTGTGGAGGCCACGATGAACACGACCACGAACACGACGACGATCACGCCCGCCAAGAGCGCGGAACGGCGCCGCCGCCTCCTCGTACCGGCGCTGGCGTTCACCGCACTGCTGCTGGTGGGAGGCGGTGTCACCTGGGGTGTCGCGCGGGGCGGAGAAAGTACGGCGGACACCGCGGACGCAGGTGTGTCGGACGTCAATCCGCTGCCCAAGCTCGGCCCCCTGACCCTGACTTTCCCGGCCGCCGACTCGGTGGCGGTGAAGTGCGTGGCCCCCACGCCCGACCTCCTGCGCCGCCACGAACTCGCCTTCGAGGGCACGGTGACGGCCGCAGAGGGCGACCGCGTGGACCTCAGGGTCGACCACTGGTACCGCCTCGACCCCAACCTGGCCAACCCGACCGACACGGTCGGCCTCATCAACGACGAGGCCAACTCGGAGGCCCCGGACTTCCGGATCGGCGCCCACTACCTCGTCACCGGCGACGACGGCGTCGTCCCGATCTGCGGCGGCACGACGGAGGCGACGGACGAGGCGAGGGCCATGTTCCGGGAGGCGTTCGAGACCTCTGGGAACTAGCGGACAGGGGGTCCCTTCCGGCCATTTGGGACCATTGGGCGCTGTCCGGCGCTAGGGTTCCCTTGATGCGCGGGGTGTGGTGCGCGTCACATGTCACTGCGGTGCATCCGGGGGGCCTCATGCACGAGATGGTCAAAGGCGCCAACGTCGGTCTGGCGGAACTGAGCGAGGACGTCGGCTCGGTGATGGTGCGGCTGAGCTGGAGCAGTCCGTCCGGGGAGGGCGACGCGGATGTGTCCGTCCTGCTGCTGACCGCCGACGGCAAGGTGCGCGGCGACGGGGACTTCTACTTCTACAACAACCCGGTCGCCGCCGACGGCAGCGTGCAGTTGCTGGGCAAGGCACCCACGGCCGACGGCAACGAGGACCGCATCACCTTCGACCTGACGGCGATCGCGGCCGACGCCGAGCGGATCGTCGTCGCGGCGAGCCGTTACGAGGGCGCCCGCTTCTCCGACCTGCACGACCTGTGCCTGACGCTCGCCGACGGCGCCGGCGAGAGCCTGCTGCGCTTCTCCGTCGAGAACCCCGGCGAGGTGAGCGCCCTGCTCTTCGGCGAGTTGTACCGGCGGGGCGGGGACTGGAAGTTCCGGGCGATCGGCCAGGGCTACGAGTCCGGACTCGCGGGCCTGGCAACGGACTTCGGGGTCGACATCGACGACGAGGCGGAGACCGGGGAGGACGTGGCTGCGGAGGCGGAGACGGAGGTGCAGGGTGGCGAGCCCTTGCCCGCCGCGATCCCCACCCAGGCGGCGGACGAACGCCCGGTGGAGTCCGTACAGCCCGTACCCCCCGTACCTCCCCCGCCGTCGGAGCAGCCGGTCGCCAAGGCCACCGCCCGCCCCCGTACCGCGAAGAAGAAGGTCACCCTCCCCAAGGTGGCCAAGAAGTCCCTCGCGGAGAACGACTCCTGGCGGGTGGCGCGGCTCTTCCCCGCCTCCGCCCTCAAGAGCGACCGTGAGCGCGAGACCCGGGCGACCTCCGTGCTGCTGTCGGTGATGACCCAAGTACCGGAGTTCGGGCGGCGGTTGACGGCGGCGTTCGGGGCGCCGTCCGGCCGGATGGAGACGTTCACCGAGGTCAGCCTGCCCCACGGCGACACCCCGCGCCGACCCGACGGTGTGATCCGGGTCGAGCGGGCCGGCAAGCTCTGGACGGCGCTCGTCGAGACGAAGACGAACGGCAACTCCCTCAAGCCGGACCAGGTGCAGGCGTACGCGGACATCGCCGCCCGGCGCGGCTACGAGGCCGTCATCACCCTCTCCAACGACGTCGAACTCGACGGCAGCCCGCTGGTCGAGGTCAAGATGGACGGCCGACGCAAGCACAAGGTCGCCCTCTGGCACCT
Organism: Streptomyces sp. NBC_00075; assembly: GCF_045041225.1. Classification (NCBI taxonomy): domain Bacteria; kingdom Bacillati; phylum Actinomycetota; class Actinomycetes; order Kitasatosporales; family Streptomycetaceae; genus Streptomyces; species Streptomyces sp. NBC_00075. Next base: position 5,388,062 of record NZ_CP108243.1, on the reverse strand, counting down.
CTCCTGGGCCGAAGTCGCCCACCAGGCCCAGATGTTGATCCGTCACGAGGGTGTCGGCAACGCGGCGCACGCCTGGCTGCTCCAGGAACTGCTGCACTACCTCCAGCACGAGAACTCCGGCTGCCACGGCTTCCAGAACATGGGCCCCGCCTGGGTCCCCGTACGCAACGGCATCGACGACGAGACCCTGTGCCAGGGCGACTCGCGCGCGGTCGACGTCGTCGAGAGCTGGGAGCGGCTGGTCCGGCAGGTGTGCCTGCGGCTGGGCGGCGAACTCGGCCAGAAGGTACTGCCCGTCCAGCGGACGAAACGCGGCAGCGACCCGCGCACCCGCCGTGCCGCCCTCGCCGACCGGCTCTGCACCGACGGCCGGCTGGAGGCCGAACTCCGTATCGACGGCACCCCGGGCATCCTCGCCCTCTGCGCCGATCTGCGCACCGGCAAGCTGCGTACGTCCATCGAGATCGCGGCGCCCGAACAGGGCTACCCGCTCACCTGGTCCAAGCGGCTCGTACGCCAACTGTCCGACGCCCCGGCCGACCTGCACGTCGAGGCGCTGCTCGCCGGCCAGGCCCCCGGTCCACGCGGCACCCTGGAACGCCTCCGCCCGGAACCGGCCGACCTGCTGCCCAAGGACGGCACGCCGATCACCGGCTTCCGCCTGTCCCTCTTCCGCGGCATGGGCAACACCCGCGGCAACGCCGAGTCCGGCTTCATCCGCAGCGTCGACGAGTCCGTGGACCGCTTCCACGCCCATGTCGTCGTCCACCTGGACCGGCGTACGGCGTCGTCGCCCCCTTCGTCCTCCTCTTCCTCGTCCCGTGTGCGGGAAGCGGTCGCCGCGGGCTGAGCCGGAGTGGCCGGTGCGGGGGTATCGGCGATACCCCCGCACCGGGCCGCTCAGCCCGTCAGGTGCTCAGCAGTGGAAGAACACGCTCTTCCAGCCGAACGGGTCCCGGCTCTCCTGGCTGCCCCGGAAGGTGTGGTGGACCAGGCCCTGGCAGTCGGGCTCGTTGTACATCGCGGCCGTCTGGCCGGTGTACGTGAAGCGGTAGGCCGCCTTGTGGGCGGGGCTGATGTTGTTGCAGCCGCAGGCGGCCACCTGGCTGGCGCTGCCGGTGTTCTGCGGGCCCTCCCAGCTGAGGAAGGTGCTCGCGAAGGCCGTGCCGCTGCCCAGGACGAGTGCTCCGGCGAGCATCGTGGCGCTGACGGCGGTACGGAGGGCTTGTCGCGTACGCATGGGACTCCAGTTCGTTCGTGGTGTCGCTGGTGCTGTTGCTGACCTGCTCGTCGCCGGTGTGGGCGACGGCCGAGGCGGTGCGCGTCGGCGGGCGCGGCCGACCGGGACCAGCAGGACCTGCGGGGTCGTCCGGCTCACCGGGAGCCGACGACCGCGCCGACCCGGGAGTCCTCCGGGTCCCGGGCCAGGTTGCCCTCCATGTCGACCCACGTCTCGTGCCACGCGTGCCCGTGCTGCGGGCCCCGCTGCCAGGTGTGCGTCACCCTGCCCTGCGGGTCGCGGCCGAAGACCGACAGGTCGCCGCTCGGGCCCAGGACGACCGCCGGGTCGTCGGTGAGGGCGCCGTGCAGGGGCGTCCAGTCCGACCAGGGGCCGCCCGTGCCGGTCTGCCAGCGGTGGTGGAGGGCGGAGTCCGTCCCCCGGGCGAACAGGACCATGCCGCCGTCCCGGCCGACCAGTGCCGTCGGCCTGCCCTGCACGGCGCCGCCCATGTCGGCCCAACTGCCGTGCCAGGCATGCCCGTTCTCGGGGCCGCGCTGCCAGGTGTGGGTGATCCGGCCTTCGGGGTCGCGGGCGAAGACCGACAACGCCCCGTTCGGACTCAGCACCACCGCCGGATCGCTCGCCAACCGCCCGCCCAGCGGCCCCCATTCGGACCAGGGACCGCCGGTGACCGTCTGCCACCGGTGATGCAGCGAGCCGTCCCTGCCCCGGACGAAGAAGACCATGCCGCCGTCCCGGCCGACCAGTGCCGTCGGCCGGCCCTGCACCGCGCCGCCCATGTCCACCCAACTGCCCTGCCAGGCATGGCCGTTCTCCGCACCCCGCTGCCAGGTGTGGGTGATCCGGCCCTCGGGGTCACGGGCGAAGACCGACAGTGCGCCGTTCGGGCTGAGCACCACCGACGGGTCGCTCGCCAACCGGCCGCCCAGCGACACCCAGTCCGGCGCCCACTCCCCCGTCTGCGACTGCCAGGTGTGCCACAGCGCGCCGTCGTTCCCGCGCACGAACGACGCGAGTCTGCCGTACCGGCCCACCAGGGTCCACGGCCTGCCCACCGCACCCGGAGCGGGCCGCCCGAGGGGTGTCCAGGGCGACCAGGCGCCGCCCGGCGCGTTCTGCCAACGGTGGGTCACCGCACCGGAGCCGTCCACGCCCGACAGCACCATGCCCGCGCCGTGGTCCACCACCGACGGCACCCCGACACTCACCCGGGGCCCGCCCGGCACCGGGCCGGGAGCGGTCCACCAGCTCGTCTCCTTGCGGGCACCCGCCCAGCCGAAGCTGAAGTGCACATGGTCGGTGTGCGGGCTCGTCCCGGTGTACGGGGTCCAGCCGGCGCCCGCCCGGTAGGCCTGCCAGACGCGCCGGTTCCAGATGATGTACATGATCCCGAACCGCCGGGCCGGCGCATGAGGGTTGCCGTGGCGGTCGGTGGCCAGCAGCCAGCCGATCAGGTCGTCGGCGATGTGCCCCTGGGTGTGCGCGTCCACACCCCAGTCCCAGGCCCGCCCCTCCTTGTGCTCGCTCACCCCGGGCTTGCCGCACTCCCTGCCGATGCCCAGGCTCCGGGTCCCCGGGTAGGCGGCGAGCACCAGGTCCCGGAAGGCGAGCAGACCGGGCTTGGCGGCCGGATCGCAGCCCCGCTGCCCCTCGTACCGTGCGTAGTCGTCGATGCGTGGACCGAAGTCCGGGGTGGTGGGCGGCATGGGGCGCACTCCTCGCTCAGTCGTGCCGGACGAGGCGATCCGCCCCGTCCGACGTCCTGTGCCTCACCCTTCCGACCCGCGCTGTCACTTCGGTAACGGCCCGGTCACTCCGGGTCAGCGCCGCTCGTCGTACGGCGGAACACCTCGTGGGCGATGCCCAGGGCCAGGGCGATACCGTCCTCGGCGCCCACGCCCCGCTCCCAGGCCGCCGTGTACGCGGGGGCGGCCAGGTGTTCCCGTACGGCCGTCGTCGTACGGTCGTGCAGGGCGGCGACGGGGCGGAGTCCCGTCAGTTCGGCGCCTGTCACCCGGCGGTAGCCGTGGGCCGTGCCGAGGACGACGACCGCGTCGGTGTGGTGGCCGAGGGCGCCGATCGTCCAGCCGAGGGTCTCCAGCGTCCAGGCCGGGCCCCAGTTGTCGCCGACGGAGTGCTGCCGTACGAGCGCGTCGCACAGGGGCATCAGGGCGCGGGCCGGGTCGCCGTGCAGCAGTTCGGTGAGGCCCGTGGTCCACAGGCTCCAGGTGATCGCCCATCCCGCGCGGGCCGCCTCCGCCTCGGCGACGTACAGGTCACAGACGGCGCGCGCCTCGGCGGCCTCGCCCAGGAAGGTCGCGGCCAGGGACCAGAACATGGTCGCCATGTGCGCGTCGCCCGTCAGCCCGGCGGCGATCAACCCCTCACGGGCCAGGGCGAGTTGACGTACACAGGCCGGGTCGGAGCGCATGAGCAGCCCGCGTACGCCCTTGATGTAGGTGATGGGCGGAGGCCCGTCCGACTCACCCTCCGTGGACTCTGTGGACTCCGAGGACTCTGTGGACTCCGTGGGGCAGACCGCCGCGATGCGGATCGCCGCCGCCGCGTGGTCCCCCTGGAGGGTGGCGATGAACGCGCTCACCGTCGCCGCCATGACCGCCACCGGTTCGTCGGGGGCCGGGTCGAGGCGGGCGGCCAGGGTGTCGACCCAGTGGCGGGCCTCGCCGAGGGTGCTGGCGAAGAACCAGCAGCGGGAACGCATCAGGTCGATGGCGATCTCGGTGCCGGTCAGGGCCTGGGCGCGGTCGGGGTGGAGGCGGCAGAAGTCCAGCGCCGAGCGGAAGTTGGGCAGTTCCTGGCGGAGACCGACGAGCCAGCCGACCTCGTCGGGGCCGCACCATTCGGCGGCGGCGCGGGTGGTGAGCGAGCGGTAGTACTCGCTGTGCCGGATACGGAGGCGGGTGTCGTCGCACATGGCACGCAGGCGGTCCGTCCCGTACTGGCGGATGGTCTCCAGGAGCCGGTAGCGGACCGTACGGCGGCTCGTACCACCACCGCTTCCCGTTCCGCGTTGGTGCTCCACCGTCACGACCGACTTGTGCACGAGGCCGTCGACCAGGTCGAGCACATCCTCCCGGGCGATGCCCTCGCCCGTGCACACCGCCTCGGCGGCCCGCAGGTCGAAGCCGCCGACGAACACCGACAGCCGTGCCCACAGCAGCCGTTCGCCCGGCGTGCACAGGCTGTGGCTCCAGTCGAGCACCCCGCGCAGGGTGTTGCGGTAGCGGCCGGGGGAGGGGCCGGCTGCCGCCCGTGGGTGGGAGAGGAGCCGGAAGCGGTCCTCCAGGCGCTCCAGCACCTCCTCCACGGTCAGCGAACTCAGCCGTACGGCCGCCAGTTCGATCGCCAGCGGGATGCCGTCCAGCCGACGGCACAACTCGGCGGTGGCGGACGTACCCTGCCGATCGGGCCGGTCATCGGGCTCCGCGCCCAGGGTGGCCGCGCACGCCGTCGAGCGGTCCACGAGCAGCCGCACCGCCTCGCTCGGTGTCCCGTCGGCGCCGTCCCGCAGGGTCAGACAGGGTACGCGCAGCAGATGCTCCCCCGGTACGCCGAGCCGCTCGCGGCTGGTGGCCAGCACCCGCAGTCCGGGCGCCGCGCGCAGCAGCCGCAGCACCAGCGCGGCCACGGCGTCCACCAGGTGCTCGCAGTTGTCCAGCACGAGCAGCAGCCGCCGGTGCCGGAGATGGTCGTCGACCGCGTCCGCCGCCGAGCGCGCCGACTGGTCGCGCAGCCCCAGCGACTCGGCGACGGCCCGCTCCAGCAGCGCCGGATCGGTGAGCGCCGCGAGGTCAGCCAGCCAGACGCCGTCGGGAAAGGCGGACGCCGACCGGGCCGCCGTACGCAGCGCGAGCCGGGTCTTGCCGACCCCGCCGGTCCCGGTCAGCGTGACCAGCCGCGAACGCTCCAACAGGCGCCCCGCCTCGGCGAGTTCCTTCTCCCGGCCGACGAACGAGGTGGTCTCGGCGGGCAGGTTCCCGGGAGCGGCCGGTACGGGGTGAGAAGGGCCGCTGATGTCCGAAGGGCCGGGGTCCAGTTCGGGCGCCGCCGTGAGCATCCGCTGGTGCAGGGACCGGAGTTCGGCGCCCGGATCGATGCCCAGCTCCTCGGCGAGCAGTTCGGAGACCCGGCGAAAACACGCCAGCGCCTCGCCCTGCCGGCCGCACCGGTACAGCGCCAGCATCCGCTGCGCCCAGAACCGCTCCCGCAGCGGATGCAGTTCGGTCAGCCGCCGCAGTTCCGGCAGCGCGTCGGCGGGCCGACGGCACGCGATGACGCTGTCGATCCACAGCTCCTGTGCGGCCAGGCGCTGTTCGGACAGCACGGCGACGACGTCCGGGAACCGCTCCGCCGGCAGATCGGCCAGCGCCTCCCCGCGCCACAGACCGAGCGCCGCCCCGGACAACTCCGCCGCCCGCTCCGGCAGCCCCCCGGCCAGCGCCGCCCGCCCCTCCCCGACGAGCACGCCGAACCGGTGCGCGTCCAGCGCGTCCGGCGCCACGGCCAGCACATATCCGAGCCGGTCGGTCAGCAGCACGCCCGCACCGAGCACCCGGCGCACCCGCAGCACATAGTTCTGTACGGCGTTCCGCGCGCCCTGCGGCGGTTCGTCGCCCCACAGCCGGTCCACCAGGGCGTCCACGCCGACGACCTGACCGGCGTCGATCGCCAACGCGGCGATCAGCACCCGGAGTTGGGCGGCACCGACGGCCACCCGTTCCCCGTCCCGTACGACGGTGAGCGGCCCCAGGATCCCGAACTCGTATCGCGCCCCCGTCCGTGACCTCGCCCCTGCCCCCACCTGTGCGCCCATTGCGACGATCCTAGAACGCAGCGTAATCGTCGCGCTACGGCGTGTGCATGGCGTAAAGGCGCTGTCCTGGGTACTCGGAACCCCCGAAGGGCCCAGGGAGGCGATGACCGTGCGATTCGGGGACGGTCGGAGCGGCGGACCGAGCGACGGTCGCAGCGATGGCCGGAGCAACGGCCGGAGCAACGGCCGGACCGCCGAGACCATCGTCGAGCGCGTACGGGACTCCCGCCCCGGTGAGATCCCCGCGCGGCTGTGCGCCGTCGCCGTCGAACTCCTGCCGGTGACCGGCGCGAGCGTGTCGCTGCGCGCCGACGGCGTGCCCCTGCGGCTGACCGCCACCGACGACCGGGCCGCCCAACTCACCGACATCCAGGCGACCTTGGGCGACGGCCCCGGCCCCTGCGCCGGCGCCTCCGGCACCCCCGTGCTCGCGTCCGACCTGACCGCCGGCCGGGACGCGCACCGCTGGCCGGTCTTCGCCCAGCAGGCGACGGCGGCGGGCGTGTGCGCGGTGTACGCGCTCCCGCTGGGCAGCGACCGGGTCTGCGTGGGCACCCTCGACCTCTACCGCGACACCGTCGGCGAGCTGACCTCCGACGAGCTGTGGACGGCCGGATGCGTGGCGCGGCTGGTCACGGTGTCGCTGACGGACCTGTCCAGGACGGCCCGTCTCGACGGACGGGACGGGCTGGTGGATCTGGCCGACCACGACGAGATCCACCAGGCCGCCGGGATGATCATGGCCCAGCTCGGCATCGGCGCGGACGACGCCCTGGCCCGCCTCCGCGCCCACGCCTTCGCCCACGGCCGCACGGTGCTGGTCGTCGCCCGGGACGTACTGGGCCGACGGAGGCGGCTCGACAGGGAGTGAGAGGAGAAGGGGGCGCGGGTCAGTACACGTCCTGATCCGCGTCGGTCTCGGTCTCTGTTTCTGTCTCCGTCCCGGGCTCCTGCCCGTCCTCCTGGACGTCCTCCTGAGGCTGCTCCCGGTCCGGCTGCGCCTCCTGGTCCGGCTTCTGTCCCTGCTCCGGCGCTTGCGTGGGTGTCGGGCTCTGGCCCTGCACCGGGGTCTGCGGCGGGGTCGACGTGTCGTTCCTGGTCTGCTTCAGTCGCTCGGCGCCCACCTGGAGCGCGTGGACCGTGTACTCCGTGCGGGGCTCGGTCAGGCCGCCGTTGGTGACGAGGATCGCGTCGTCGCCGACCCGTACGGCGGCCAGGTCCAGGGTGAGCGTGGCCGGGGCGCCGTCCAGCTCGCCCCTCGTCGCCAGCCGCAGGCCCTGCCTGGCCTCCCCGGCCTCCGGCAGCCCGACCTCCGTGACCCGCACCTCCTGCTTGGCGCCGCGCGGGCTCGTCGCCGTGAACCGCGCGCACTTCTGCGGCATCGTCTTCAGCCAGGCGAGCCCCTTGTCGACGTCGGCGCGGTGGGCGGCGGTGACCTGGTAGCGGAGCTGGGCGCCGTCGTCGTAGTCGTCGAACCCGGCGACGGCCCGGGCGCCGGCCGGCTCGCCCAGCAGCTCCTCCGTGTACACGGCGTCGAGGAGGCGTCCGCAGTCGGCGTTGTCCGTCGTCGCCTTGAGCAGCGCGTCCCGCCAGAGCGCCGCGCCCTCGGTACGGGTCCACGGCGCCCCGAGGTCGGCGTCGGTGAGGAGCGCGCTCTGCGCCTGGACGTCGGTCAGGGCGGGCGGAGCGGTCGCCGCCTTCGCGATCGGGGACGGAGCCTTCGGGGAGGCGGCGGCGGGCCGGGCCTGCCGGCGTTCCGTGGTGTCCTCGGCGCCGCCGTCCCCGTCGTGCATGCACGCGGCCATCGTCAGCAGGGTGCCCATCCCGAGGGCCGAGGCGAGCAGACGTACCGCACGGGGAGAGGGCCGACGGGTCATCAAGGGGTTCCTCCAGAAGGGCCGGTACGTCCGATTCCTCCTCCGACGGCACCATCGCCCGGGCACTCCCACCAGCGGGCCGGGCCGTACGGGTGACTCACCCCGAGGGACACATGGCAGCCTGTGCAGCCGGGAAAGGAGCCCTCACTGTGACGACCGCCCAGCCCAACCCCCTGGCCCACCAGGCAAGTTCAGCCGACCCCATCCCGGTCATCATCGACTGCGACACCGGCGTCGACGACGCCCTGGCCCTGCTGTTCGCCGTACGCCACCCGGGACTCGACCTCCGCGCGGTCACCTGTGTCGCCGGGAACACGGACGTCGACCAGGTCGTACGGAACACCCTCACCGTCCTCGACCGGGCCGGCGCCCCCGATCTGCCCGTCGCGCGCGGCGCCGAACGCCCGCTGATCGAGCCCGCGCGGCCCGCCTCGCATGTGCACGGGCGGGACGGCATGGGCGATCTCGGCCTGCCCGCGCCCACCAGCCGTACCGCCGTCGACGTGGACGCGGTGACCCTGCTGCGCCGCGAGATACTCGGCTCGCCCCGCCCGGTCACCCTCATACCGACCGCGCCGCTCACCAACATCGCCCTGCTGCTGCGTACGCACCCCGAGGTGACCCGCAACATCGAGCGGATCGTCTTCATGGGCGGCGCGGTGGCCACCGGCAACGCCACGCCCGTCGCCGAGTACAACGTGTGGCACGACCCGGAGGCCGCCGCCGTCCTCCTCACCGCCGGGGTCCCGATCACGATGTACGGCCTGGACGTCTTCCAGCGCGTAGTAGTACCGGCCGCCGACGTCCAGCGCCTGCGCACGAGCACGGAACCCGGCGCGAGTCTCGCCGGCGAACTGCTCGCCCACCGCGACCCGGCCGCCTCAGGCGACCCCACCCCCACCGGCGGCCTCGGCGACGCGGGCGCCGTCTGCGCGGTAGCCGACCCGCAGGGCCTGACCACCAGCCTCCTCCCGGTAGAGGTCTCCCTCACCCCCGGCCCGACCCGAGGCCAGACGGTCGTAGACCGCAGACCACGCCACGGGGAGTCAGAAATCCACCACGGCACCCGGGAACACCCCCTGGTGGACGTGGCACTGGACATCGACGTAAACCGCTACGTGAAGCTCTACCTACAGACGATCGAGACCCGATAGGTGGGGGGCGAAGCCCCCCCACCTAGGGGCGCGGGGAACTGCGCGACCAGCCCCCACCGAGCCCGCAGACACCCACTCACGCTCCCACCCACCGCATGGCTCCCACCCACTCACCCTCACCGCCGCAGAAAACGACAGCCCCGGTGCCGCTCGCGAGAAGCGGCACCGGGGCTGTCGTACTCAGGAGCTACTGAACCGGATCAAGCCCCGGCGCGAGCCGACTTCCGCCGCTTCGTCGCGACGACGATCGCCGCCCCACCGATCAGCAGCGCAGCCGCACCCCCCGCGATCGGCCCGGTCGCACTGCCGCCACCCGTCTCGGCCAGCGGCGGCTCGGAGCTGTCCGGGCTCGTCGGCGTGGCCGGCGGGGTCGACTCCGGCACCGACTCGGACGGCGTCGGCGTCGACGGCGTCTCGGAGGCGGGCGGGGTCGTCTCGGACACCGGCTCGGAGGGAGTCGGCGTACCCGGGGTCTCCTCGGCCGGAGGCGTCGCGGTCGGCGTGCCCGGGGTCTCCTCGGCCGGCGGAGGCGTGGTCGTGCAGTCCTTCGTACCGCCGTTCCAGGCGGCGATCAGCAGATCCTTGATGACCGGACGGTCCGGACCCTTGGGCAGGTCGCCGTGCTCGAAGCCGTCGTTGGCGTCGAACTTGCCGTCGAACTTGGTCTTGCCCCGGTAGAGGTCGATCTGCCCGAAGCAGCCCGCGTCCGGGACCGCGATGTCGAGCGAGTCGGTCTGGCCCTGCTTGACCGTCACGGTGTCGAAGTCGACGAAGACCTGCTCGCCGGAGGTGCCGAAAGTGGCGCCGTGGGCGAGGTAGGAGGCGAGGGAGGCGGTGCAGGTGGTGGCGTCACCGGCGGTGCGGACCTGGATGTGGACCTTGCCGTCCTCGGTGGGCTTGAGGTTCTGGTCGTCGACACGGACCGAGTCGAAGAAGTTCTTCCCGTCGAGGGAGAACTGGCAGCGGTCGGTCTCGGTCTTCGTGCCCGCTCCGGCGCCGGGCTTGTAGCCGCCGGTCTTGGCACCCCAGCCGTCACCGCCGGGCGTACCGGTGGCCCAGGCCCCCGAGGCCGAAGCCGCGCACAGGGCGAGCGCAGCCGCACCCGTCCCCAGCAGGCGCAGCGCGGTGACACGTCTCGCTATGGACATGCAGATCCCATTCTTCGCGTGGGCGAGAACCCGGGTACGGCGAGAGGGCAGCACGTCGCTGCCGGGCCGTACCGGGGGAATGTGGTCGAAGGAACGCCGAGCCCATCGGTCAAATGCGCCACAGCGTTCGCACATCGTCGATCTTGCGGACCGGAGTGTCAACTCAGGGAACTGCAAAGGGCGTTCCGGGGTCATCACAAATCCGCCACACAAGGAAGGATGTGTTCCGGGGGCGCGTGCGTTCACCTTCCCGGCGAATTGGACAGAGTTGGGCTTGTCGTAGTCCGCCCAGCAACAAGGAGACAACGAGTGCCCGAACCGACTCCGGACCTTTCCTCCCGGGACCCCGACTGGTGGCGCCAGGCCGTCATCTACCAGGTGTATCCGCGCAGCTTCGCCGACGCCGACGGCGACGGACTGGGCGACCTGAAGGGCATCACCGAACGCCTCACGCACCTGGCCGCCCTCGGCGTGGACGCCCTGTGGCTCAGCCCCTTCTACCCCTCCGAACTCGCCGACGGCGGCTACGACGTCGCCGACTACCGTGACGTCGACCCCCGCCTGGGCACCCTCGACGACTTCGACGCGATGGTCGCCGAGGCGCACCGGCTCGCCCTCAAGGTCATGGTCGACATCGTCCCCAACCACACCTCGCGCCGGCACGTGTGGTTCGAGGAGGCCCTGCGCTCGGCGCCCGGCTCCCCGGCCCGCGACCGCTATGTCTTCCGCGACGGAAAGGGCGAGCACGGCGAACTCCCGCCCACCGACTGGCAGTCGGTGTTCGGCGGCAGCGCGTGGAAACGGGTCGAGCCGGACCAGGCCCCCGACGGCCAGTGGTACCTGCACCTCTTCACCCCGGAACAGCCCGACCTGAACTGGGCCAACGAAGAAATCCGGGCCGACTTCCGCACCACGCTCCGCTTCTGGTCCGACCGGGGCGTCGACGGCTTCCGCATCGACGTCGCGCACGCCCTGGCGAAGGACCTCGACGTCCCGCTGCGCGACCTCGGCGCCCCCGAACTGAGCGCCGAGGCGGCCCTCGCCACCCTCCCGCCCGGCACCCACCCCTTCTTCGACCGCGACGAGGTCCACGAGATCTACCGCGACTGGCGCAAGATCCTCGACGCCTACACCCCGCCCCGCATGGCGGTCGCCGAGGCCTGGGTCCCGGGCGCCCGCCGCGCCCTGTACGCCCGCCCGGACGAACTCGGCCAGGCCTTCAACTTCGAGTACCTACAGGCAAGTTGGGACGCGGAGCAGCTCAAGCAGGTGATCACGGACTCCCTGGCGACGGCCCGTTCGGCAGGCGCGTCGGCCACCTGGGTCCTCTCCAACCACGACGTCGTACGCCACGCCTCCCGCCTGTCGCTCCCCCCGGGCACCGACCCGAACACCTGGCTCCTCTCCGACGGCACCGCCCCACCGCTCGACGAGCGGGCAGGCCTGCGCCGTGCCCGTGCGGCCACACTCCTGATGTTGGCGCTGCCGGGTTCGTCGTACGTCTACCAGGGCGAGGAACTGGGCCTCCCCGAGGTCGCCGACCTGCCGCCCGAGGCCCTCCAGGACCCGATCTGGGAACAGACGGCCCACAGGAACAAGGGCCGCGACGGCTGCCGGGTCCCGCTCCCATGGACGACCACCGGCCCGTCGTACGGCTTCGGCGCGGGCGCGGCCTGGCTGCCGCAGCCACCGCACTTCGCGTCGTACGCCGTCCAGGCACAGGACGGCATCGAGGGCTCGACCCTGGAGCTGTACCGCACGGCCCTGGCCCTGCGCCGCCGCCTCCTGGACGGCGAGGACCTGACCTGGACGCCGGAACCGGCGCCGGGCGTCCTGGACTTCACGCGCACGGACGGCTGGCGTTGTGTGGCCAACCTGTCGGACGCACCGGTCCCGCTTCCGCCGGGTGAGCTGCTGCTGAGCAGCGCACCACTGGAGCCGGACGGGGGTCTGGGCCCGGACATGACGGTCTGGCTCGGCCAGGAGTAGGGGGCCTCACCCCGCTGTCGGACTCGGGGAAGCGTTCGGCGGCGGGGTGAGGACGACGGTCGGGGAGCCCGGCACCGGGACGGGCGGAGTGACGTCGGAGGCGGGCAGTTTCGGCGGGGTGGTCTCCTGGAACAGCACCTGGTCGAAGTTGACGAGCCCGGTCTTCTCCATGACCGTGATGTGGTCCAGGACGGTGGTGTTGGCCTGGTCGGCGAGGGCGCGCACCAGCGTGTTCTTGGTGGTGGACCGGATCTTGGCGACGGTGTTGAAGATCGACCCATGGGTGACGCGCAGGATGTTGGCGAAGTCGGTGTCGAACTGCTTGCCCCTGCTGTCCGCGTTCAGGGTGTCGATGAACCCCTGCTGCTGCGGACTGGGCAGGTTGGGGATGGTGACTCCGAGCTGCGGGGCGATCTGCCGTACGGTCGCGTCGAGGGCCGCATGCCCGGCGACGAGATGCTGTCCGGCGGTGACGACGGCAGGCGAGGTCCCCTTCGCTATGGCCATCTGCCCGACCGGGTACTCCCAGAGCCCCGCCGCCCGCACCTTCACGACGAAGTCCCGGTCGGCCTCCGTCAGCGGTCCTGTGGAGGTCTGGGCGACGATCCGCGAGGGCGAGCTGGACACGGTCTGGACACCGAGCATCGCGGGATAGGCGAGCGCGGCCAGCGTCAGCGCCAACGCGCCACCCACGACGAGGGTGCCGGTCGAGCTCCGGTTGAAGCGCACGTTGCCTCCTGTTGCGACGGGGGGTCGTCGAGGAGGAGTACGGCTGTGGGGCCGCCCGGAACCTTTGCTCTCCGTAAGGCCTGCGCAAAAGGTGCGCCATGGCTGGCAGGATGTCGCGGGTCGTAGATGGAGGGGAAGAACATGGCGATAGCTGTGCTGAGCGGCATTCTGGTGCTGGTCGTCGGGGGATGCGTGTGTGTCGTGTGGGCGGCCAGGGGTGGGCCGCGGTGGGTGCGTGGGGTGTCCCGGGTGACGTTGTTCGCGGGGGAGGCGGTGCGCAAGGCGGAATGGGGCCGCAAGTCGACGTCGTCGGACGACGGTTCGTGAAGGTTTTCGCCCCCGCCGCCCCTACCCGTCCCATCCCTGGGGGCCGCGCCCCCAGGGATGGGACGGGTAGGGGCGGCGGGGGCGAGGAAAAGCCGGCTCGGGCTACGCCAGCAAGCGGCCCATCATCGCCATCACCGTCGGCTCGACCCGGTAGTACACCCACGTCCCGCGTCGCTCGGACGACAGCAGGCCCGCCTCCCTGAGTTTCTTCAGGTGGTGGGAGACCGTCGGTTGGGAGACGCCTACGTCGGAGATGTCGCACACGCACGCCTCGCCCCCCTCGTGCGAGGCGACCAGCGAGAACAGCCGCAGCCGGACGGGATCACCGAGCGCCTTGAACATCGCCGCCGTCCGCTCCGCCTCCTCCGCGGTGAGCGGACGCTCGGTCAGCGGCGGACAGCACGCCACAACCGTCTCCGTACTCGGCATATTCGACATACGTCTATGTTCACACACGTCGAATCAGTCGACCGGACCCCGCCCACCCAGACTCTCCGTGATCGTCACCGTCGCCGCCGCCAGCAGCGCCCCCAGCTCGGGCAGCCGCTCGCGGGTGACCCGCGCCGCCGGCCCCGAGATGCTCACCGCGGTCGTGACCTCGCCCTTGTGGTCGTACACGGGCGCCGCCACGCACCGGATGTCCTGCTCGTTCTCGACGTCGTCGACGGCGTAGCCGCGCGCACGGATGCGGGCCAGCTCCTCGTGCAGACGCTCCGCGGTCGTGATGGTGGCCGGGGTACGGGCGGGCATGCCTGCGGCGATCACCCGGTCCACCGTGTCCTCCGCACCATGGGCCAGGAACACCTTGCCGGTGGCCGTGCAGTACGCGGGCTGCCGGCTGCCCACGCGCGAGTGCATCCGTACCGCCTGCGGGCTCTCGACCTTGTCGATGTAGACGATCTCCGGCGGGTCGAAGGTGACGAGGTGCACGGTCTCGCCGCTGTCCTCGGCGAGCCGGTGGAGGACCGGTGACGTGATCTGCCGGGTGTCCCGGCGCTCCAGATACGCCTGGCCGAGCAGCGCGTTCTGCGGGCCCAGCCGGTAGCGGCCCGACTCGGGATCCTGGTCCACGAGCCGCGCGTCCCGCAGCGGGGCGACCAGCCGCAGCACGGTGGACTTGCTCAGCTCCAGCCCCGCGGCGAGGTCGGTCAGTGTGACGCCGTGCGGATGCCCCCGGTCCTCGGCGAGGTACATGAGGATGCCCAGCGCGCGCCGCAGGGACGACGAGGCGTTGCGACGGGGTTCTGGGGGCGTGGGTGTGTCGGTCACCCCCGCATCCTAGCGTGCTGCATAGCAAAATGGGATGTCACATATTGAAATCGACCATTGACGACTGCGAATCCCCGGGGCTAACTTCTGCCCAACGTTCCGCGTTCTGCGAAATGAAGTTTTGCATAGCAAAACAACCCCATCGCTCGTCCCCATTTCTGGTGACCGTCGACGTTCGCCGCCCTCTTCGCTCTCCCCCTGTGCAGCCCTCCCCGAAGGGAACCCCGATGAGCCTTCGTCACCGTACCCGCCCCATGATGGTGATTTGTGCCGGTGTGACCGGCGCCGCATTCCTCACCGCGTGCAGCTCCTCCTCCGGCACCACCGGATCCGGCGCGGCCTCGTCCACGCTCCAGACGGTCATCAAGCGCGGCACGCTGAACGTCGCCAGCTGTCTGACGTTCCCGCCGTTCGGCTCGCTCAGCAAGGACAACAAGCCCCAGGGCTTCGACGTCGACGTGGCCACCGCCATGGCCAAGGCGCTCGACGTCAAGGTGAAGATCGTCGACACGACGTCCGCCAACCGCATCCCGAACCTCCAGACCAAGAAGGTCGACGCGGTGGTCTGCAACTTCACCACCACCGCCGAACGCGCCAAGCAGGTCGCCTTCAGCGATCCGTACATCGTCGCGGGCGAGGTCCTGCTGGTGAAGAAGAGCAGCGGCATCTCGACGCTCGCCGACCTCACCGGCAAGAAGGTCGCCGTCACCAAGGGCTCCACCAACGGCGACGCCGTCAAGGCCGGCAACCCCAAGGCCACCATCCAGGAGTACGACACCTCGGCCGCCGCCGTCCTCGCGGTCAAGCAGGGCCAGGCCGACGCCATGGTCGAGGACTCCAACTTCCTCAACTACCAGGCCAAGACCGACCCCTCCCTCAAGGTCACCAAGGACTCGGTCGTACCGCTCGAGTACAACGGCATCGGCGTCCAGGCCGGCGACCCGACCTGGCTCCAGTGGGTCAACACCTGGCTGCGCGAGTTCAACACCTCCGGCGAGGCCGCCACCCTCTACAAGAAGTGGTTCGGCGTGGAGCGCCCGTACCCCCTCAACCCCTCCTACTGACAGCCCCGTTGACTCGCTGACCTGTTGAGGAGGACCCCGACGTGCTCACCGACTGGAACTACGCCCTCCAGGACTGGCCGACCTACCTCGACGCGGCCTGGCTCTCCCTGCGCCTCTCCCTGGCCGCGTTCGCCCTGGCCTGCGTCCTGGGCCTGCTGGGCGCCCTCGCCCGTCGATCCCGGTACGCCGTCCTGCGCGCACCGGCGGCCGTGTACGTCGAGGTCATCCGCAACACCCCGGTGCTGCTCCAGATGTTCGTCGCCTACTTCGCCCTGCCCTCGGCGGGCCTGCGCCTGAGCCCCGTACAGGCGGGCGTCCTCGCGCTCGGCGTCAACGTGGGCGCGTACCTCACCGAGATCTTCCGGGCCGGCATCCAGGCGGTGCCGCGCGGCCAGAGCGAGGCGGCCCGCGTCCTGGCCCTCGGCCCGGTCCGCACCTTCGCGCACGTCGTCCTGCCCCAGGCGCTGCGCAACGTCTATCCGGCGGTCGTCAACCAGCTCGTGCAGATCATCCTCGGCTCTTCCCTCCTCTCCGCGATCTCCGTGCCCGAACTCACCGGCACGGCCACGGTCATCAACTCCCGCACCCTGCTGACGATCGAGGTCTTCGGCATCGCCGCAGTCCTCTACCTCGTCCTGACCAACCTGGTGGTCCTCGCCGCCGGCCTGATCGGCCGCGTGGCCTTCAAGCCCCCGCTGCGCCCGGCCGCCGTACGACCCCGCCCGCTGGACGCCGTACGCCGGCTCCTGCCCGTGCGTGTGCGAAAGGAGGCCTGAGCCGCATGGACTGGTCGGTCATCTGGTCGAACCGCGAACTGTTCACCTCGGGGCTGTGGGCCACCGTGCAGCTGTCCGCCGCCGCCATAGTCACCGGCACCCTCGCCGGGCTGGTCGTGGCGGCCGTACGGACGAGCAGGGTGCCCGTGCTGGCGCAGCTCGCCCGGGTCTATCTGGAGGTCTTCCGGGGCACCCCGCTCCTCATCCAGATGCTGTTCATCTACTTCGGCGCGGCCTACCTCAACCTCGCAGGCATCACCGTCTTCGGCGCCGCGCTGCTCGCCCTGACCCTCTACCAGGGCGCCTACATCGCGGAGATCTTCCGCTCGGGCATCGAGGCGGTGCCGAAGGGGCAGTGGGAGGCGGCCAGGGTCCTGGGACTGGGGCGGGCAAGGAGCTTCGTCTCGGTGATCCTCCCGCAGACCCGGGCGATCGTGCTGCCGCCGCTGGTCGGGCAGTACCTGTCCCTCGTCAAGGACACCTCGATCGCCGTCGTCATCGGCTACGTCGAACTCCTGCGCCAGGGGCAGGCGGTCATCGACCGGGCCGGCGACCCGGCCACCACCTATCTCGCGGTCGCCGTCCTCTACTTCGTCATCTGCTACCCGCTGTCGCTCGTCGTGCGGCGGATGGAACGAAAGGCTGTCCTCGCATGACGACCGCTTCCCCTACGGGCATCTTCCTCACCGGCGTCCACAAGCGCTTCGGCTCGCTGGACGTCCTCAAGGGCGTCGACATCGACGTCGGGGCGGGTGAGGTCGTCGTCCTCATCGGCGCGAGCGGTTCCGGCAAGTCGACGTTGCTGCGGATCATGTGCGATCTGGAGCGCGCGGACGCGGGTGAGGTGTGGGTGAACGGCGTTCCCCTGCACGACGCCAAGCGGGCGCCGGAGATCTTCGGGCACGTCGGGATGGTCTTCCAGCAGTTCAACCTCTTCCCGCACAAGACCGCCCTCGGCAATGTGACGCTGGCGCTGCGGAAGGTCAGGAAGCTGGAGAAGGGGGAGGCGGAGGAGCGCGGTCGGGCGGTCCTGGAACGGGTCGGGCTGTCGGAGAAGGCCGACGCCTACCCCGCCCAGCTCTCCGGCGGTCAGCAGCAGCGCGTCGCGATCGCCCGCGCGCTCGCCATGGACCCCGCCGTGATGTTCTTCGACGAGCCGACCTCCGCGCTCGATCCGGAGCTGGTGGGTGAGGTGACCGGGGTCATGCGGTCCCTCGCGGAGGACGGCATGACGATGGTCGTCGTCACGCACGAGATGCGCTTCGCGAAGGACACGGCCGATCGGGTGGTCTTCATGGACGGCGGAGTAGTCCTCGAACAGGGACCACCGGACCAGGTGTTCGGCAACCCTGCCGAGGCACGCACTCAGCAGTTCCTGCACCGGGTTCTGGACGTGTAGTTCTTTC
Source organism: Streptomyces sp. NBC_00075 (assembly GCF_045041225.1). Classification (NCBI taxonomy): domain Bacteria; kingdom Bacillati; phylum Actinomycetota; class Actinomycetes; order Kitasatosporales; family Streptomycetaceae; genus Streptomyces; species Streptomyces sp. NBC_00075. Next base: position 5,370,246 of record NZ_CP108243.1, on the reverse strand, counting down.
GCCCCCGCCGCCCCTACCCGTTCCCATCCCTGGGGGCTGCGCCCCCAGACCCCCCTTGGCTCGGTATTTCAGCCCCTCCGGCGTTTGAGGAGCGGGGGTTCGGGGGCGGAGCCCCCGAGGATGGGACGGGTAGGGGCGGCGGGGGCGAAAAACCGCTCGGTCGGGACGGTGGCCGCATGGGCTCTGGGTGGGGTGACCTGGGGGGACTATTCCCGTCGGACGTGTGACATTGCCGCACGTCCGTGGGGGCGTGTTCTGTGCTAGCGTGGTTTTCAGTTGCAGTTGTGGTTCCCAAAGATTTCCGGTGTTAGTTCCGGCGGGGCAATCATTGCGGCGACGCGGGGTCCGCACGGTGCGGGCCCCCGAGCATGCCCCAAGGAGATTTGACATGGCCACCGGTACCGTTAAGTGGTTCAACGCGGAAAAGGGCTTCGGCTTCATCGAGCAGGACGGCGGCGGCGCCGACGTCTTCGCCCACTACTCGAACATCGCCACCCAGGGCTTCCGTGAGCTCCACGAGGGCCAGAAGGTGACGTTCGACGTCACGCAGGGCCAGAAGGGCCCGCAGGCGGAGAACATCCTCCCCGCCTGATCCGCGTGAACCTGCCGGTCCACTAGTCAGCTGGTCAATCTAGTCAGCTGGTGGATCGACAACACACGTGATTGTGGCCGGGGCCCGCACCTAGGGGTGTGGGCCCCGGCTCACAGTTTTTTTCGGGACGGTTCCGCATCGGACTCCACCGGACTCCGGTCGCCACCGTCCCTGATTCTTGGGGTGTCTCAGAAACCCCTTCACCGCTCGTTTCCTTTCGGCCCGTCCCCACGGCCTTTCTGTCCTGTGTGCCGCCGCTGTCGCGGCGGACGCTGAGCGCTGCCGTGTTCTCTGCCGACGTGCCGCATTGAGGAAGGTTCTGCATGAACCGGTCGTTCGCCGACCTGGGCCTGCCGCCCTCGCTGCTGGCCTCCCTCACCGCCGAGGGCATCACCGTCCCCTTCCCGATCCAGGCGGCCACGCTGCCGGACACCCTCGCGGGCCACGACGTCATGGGCCGCGGCCAGACCGGCTCGGGCAAGACCCTGGCCTTCGGCCTGGCCATGCTGGCCCGGCTCGCCGGACAGCGCGCCGAAGCGGGACGCCCGCTGGCGCTCGTCCTCGTACCGACCCGTGAGCTCGCCCAGCAGGTCGTGGACGCGCTCACCCCGCACGCCCGCGCCATGAAGCTGAAGATGACCACGGTCGTCGGCGGGCTGCCCATCTCCCGTCAGGCCCGTGCGCTCGGCGCCGGCACCGAGGTCGTCATCGCGACGCCCGGCCGGCTCCGCGACCTCGTCGACCGCCGCGACTGCCGCCTCGACCGGGTCTCCGTCACCGTCCTCGACGAGGCCGACCAGATGGTCGACATGGGCTTCCTGCCGCAGGTCACGTACCTGCTCGACCAGGTGCCCCGCAAGGGACAGCGCATGCTGTTCTCGGCGACGCTCGACGCGGACGTCGGCCGGCTGGCCCGCCGCTATCTGCACGAGCCGGTCGTGCACCAGACCGACCCGCACGCCGGCGCCGTCACGACGATGGAGCACCACGTGCTCTACGTCGACGACGCCGACAAGAAGACGGTCGCCACCGAGATCGCCGCCCGCGACGGACGTGTCCTGATGTTCATGGACACCCGGCGCAGCGTCGACCGCCTCACCAAGCACCTGCTGAAGAGCGGTGTCCGTGCGGCGGCCCTGCACGGCGGCCGTTCCCAGCCCCAACGCACGCGCACGCTCGCCCAGTTCAAGACCGGCGAGGTCACCGTGCTGGTCGCCTCCGACGTCGCCGCGCGAGGCATCCACATCGACGACCTCGACCTGGTCGTCAACGTGGACCCGCCCGGCGGTGCCAAGGACTACCTCCACCGCGGCGGCCGTACGGCCCGTGCCGGAGCCTCCGGCAGCGTGGTCACCCTGGTCCTGCCCGAGCAGCGCCGTGAGATGCGGAGCCTGACCCGGGCGGCGGGCGTCAACCCGAACACCGCCAAGGTCGGCCCCGGCGCCGCCGAACTGACCCGTATCACCGGCGCCCGTACGCCTTCGGGCATACCCGTCGTCATCCCGGTCCCGGCCCCGACCCCGCCGTCCCCGTCGAAGGGCGACGGCTCCGGCCGGTCCAGGTCCTCGCGGTCCCGGTCCGGCTCCCGCTCGGGTTCCGGCTCGGGCACGGGTTCGGCTTCGGGTTCCTCGGGCACGCGGTCGCGCCGCGGGGGTGCGGAGGGTGCCGGTGGCGGCGCCGGATCGCGTACGTCGGGTGGCGGCAGCGGCAAGAAGGCGTCGCGTCCGACCGGTGGCGGTGCCAAGCCGCCGCGTACGCCGGGTGGGAGTGCGTCCGGCCGTACGGAGCAGGACGGCTCCGGAGAGCCACGCAGCCGTCGGCGTCGGGCGCCCCGCAACCGGCGTCCGGGTACCGACGCACGTCAGAGCAGCTAGCACCAGCTTCAGAACGAGCACCTGTACAGCACCCGTAACCCTTCCCGACCTGCGGAGGCACCATGCGTTGTGTGATCGCACGATTCCCGTTCGACCTGATCATGAGTGAGGTCACGCACAAGATGGACGGGGTTGCTCCCGAGCCCATCACCAGTGCGGCCGTCGTCATCGGTGGAGTGGACTACCCGGTCAAGCAGGTCGGTGCGGTGATTACCCGGCTGGACCGGCGTGACTTCACCGAGAAGGAAATGATCGCCGCGTTGAATCGGCTGGGGTTCACCTGCCGGGCGACTGCGGCGCCGGCGCCGGCCCGTCCGGCGGTCATTGATCCCTGGGCCGAGATGCAGTAGCCATCGGACGGGCGGTGTGCTTCGTCTGCGGGCTCGTTGTGGCTGGTCGCGCAGTTCCCCGCGCCCCTTTGGGGCGGGCTGTCGAACCGCGCGACTGCCAGCACCGTCTACTGCCGGACCCGTCTAGCTGACCGGCACCCCCGTTACTGCCGCGGCCAGCGGGTATGCACCCGTTTTCAGGGGCGTGCCCACCGTGCCCGTCGCCGTTGTCACCGGGACCAAGGTGCCTGCGTCGGCTGTCGTGACGTAGGCCGTGGTGCCGTTCCAGTTGAGGGCTGTGTCGAAGGCTGAGCGGCCTACGGTGATCGGGTTGCCCGGGGCGCCGGTCACCGTGTCGAGCGGGGTGATCGTGTCGCCGTTGCTCGCGCTGACCCAGAGGGTGCGGCCGTCCGGGGAGAGGGCGAGGCCGTACGCCTGACCCGTGACCAGGTAGGTCGGGCGGGTGTCGTTCGTGGCGGTGTCGATGGGAGTGACCGTCGAGCCGCCCGAGTTGGACACGTACACCGTCTTCCCGTCGGGCGCCGCGACCACGTTGAACGGGTTCGGGCCGACGGCAACTGCCGTTTCCGCCTTGCCCGTTGACAGGTTCACCGGGCTCACCGTGCTGTCGTGGATGTTCGCCACGTACAGGGTGGTGCCGTCCGGGGTGATCGCCATGTTCTCCGGGCCGTCGCCCACCGCTATTTTCGCGCCCGCCGTGCCGGTTGCCAGGTCGATGGGCTGGATCGCGTCGTCCGAGTAGTCCGCGACCCAGAGCGTGCGGCCGTCGGGAGTGAGGGCCAGGCCCGCCGGTACGTCCCCGACCGCCACGGTCGCCGTGACCTTCGACGTACTGACGTCGATGACGCTCACCGTGTCCGAACCCTGGTTCGCCGCATAGGCGGTACGGCCGTCCGGGCTGATCACGACCTCACCCGGGTTGTTGCCGACCGGGATTTCGGTGGAACCACCGGAGGTCAGGTCCACCGAACTGACCGACGCGCCACTGAAGTTGGCGGTCAGGGCCCGTTCGCTGCCGCCGACTGCGGCTATCTGCACCGGGATTACCCGGCTCACCAGTCCATCTCCGGTGACTGCTACCGATCTTGTGCCCGCACTCGCCCCGCTCGCCGCCGTGAAGGTCAGGGTCTCCGTGACCTTGCCGCCCGCCGGGACGGTGACCGTGCCGGACGACGGGGTGACCGTCAGGCCGTCAACCTCCTTGATCTTCCAGGTTGTTGTCCTGGTGGTCGTGGAGCGGTTGTCGGCAATCGTCAGGGTTGAGGTGGCGCTGGCGCCTGGGGTCAGGGACAGAGACGTCGGGGTGAAGGACGCGTCCGGGCCCGGGTCCGGGGCCGCTCTCAGGGTCGCGTCGAACAGGAAGCGGTCCAGTACGCCGGGGGCGATCTGCTGGGGGACCGAGTCTAGTTGCTTGCGTTGCGACTGGAGGCGGGCGTAGAGGGTCGAGACGGAGTCCGTGTCGCCGTTCGTCTGCGCCAGCATCAGGGCTACGGCTGTCGTGCCCGCCTCGCCGTATGCGCCGAGTTTGTCCAGCCAGGGCGAAGTCTCGGTCAGGAACTGGGCGTTCGCGAGGTTCGCTCGTAGGTCTGCCGGGGCATCCGTCATCGACTTGAAGTAGGCCGTCAGTGCGTCGGCCGCCTTGTCCAGGCCCTCTCCGCTCTCGTACGCCGTCGTGAACGCCTTGAGGAGGGGAGTCAGGGTCGGGGACTCCGTGGCATCCAGGAGGGAGGAGTAGTTGTTCTCCGCGAAGACTCGGAGGGAGGCTGCCGTCGATCTGGGGGCGTTCGCCGCGAAGTCCTTCACCGAGGCCAGGAACGCTGCCCGGGGGTCGTACGCCTTCGGGTTCCAGGCGTAGGACGCCGAGGTGAACAGGGCGAGTTTGCTGGCCTCCGCCTGGATCATCGGGTTGGCGGTGATGCCCGTGACCTGGGTGGGTACGCCTGCCTCGCGGCCCGTGTAGGGGCCCAGGAGGAGGCGGCTGGTGGTGTAGTCGTTCACCGGGTAGTTGTCCCAGATCAGGATCGGGTGACCGAACAACTCCTTTGCCTGGCGGGCCTGTTCGGTGGTGATCGTCGGTGCGATCACTCCTACGCCCGTCCACTCGACGACGACCGACGGGTCCAGCTGCTCGCGCAGTGCCGTCTTGTACGGGGAGTCGGCGAGGTCGGAGTACTCGGTCGGGACCATCTCCAGCGGGGTCACGTCCGTGTGGGCGGCGACGAAGTCCTTGACCACGTTGTTGAGGAGGGCCGACTGGGCGGCGCCCGCCGCTCCGCCTCCCGTGCCGAACTTCTCCTTGTCCGCCGCGCAGTTCCACGCCGTGTAGCTGATGTCGTCCAGCGGTACGGCGAACGAGCGCACGCCGATCGCGTACAACGACTCGAACTTGGTCACCAGTGCCTTGACGTCGGCCGCCGAGGAGTAGCAGACCGACAGTCCGGGGGAGAGGGCGTAGGTGAAGCGGACGTGGTTCTCGGCTGCCCTGTCGACCAGTTGTTTCAGGGTGGCCAGCTGGTCCGGCGGGTACTCGTCGCGCCAGTTCGCGCGCAGATACGGGTCGTCCTTGGGGGAGTAGACGTACACGTTCTGCTTCGTACGGCCGTAGAAGTCGAGCTGGGAGAGGCGGTTCTGCTGTGTCCAGGGGGCGCCGTAGAAGCCCTCGATCACTCCTCGCAGGGCCGTTGTCGGCCAGTCCCGGATGGTCGTGGAGGGGATCGAGTTGTGGGTGATCAGCTGGCGGAGGGTCTGGGCCGCGTAGAACGTGCCCGTCGTGTCCACGCCGGACAGGGCGACGGTGCCTTTGCCCGTCGCCAACGTGTAGCCACCCGAGGGGAGTTGGGTGGGGGGCTTGGCGCCCAGGTGCTTGAGTGCCTTTGCCGTTGCCGGGTTTTCCGTGGGGCCGCCTACGTAGACCGTGAGGGCGGCGTGGGGTATCGGGCGGCCTGCGGCGACAGTACGGATGGTGTGGGCGCCGGCGTCGCGCAGGACGCGTTCGACGAGGGTGCGGGCCGCCGGGTCGGTGGCCTTGCCGATGACCTCGACGACCTGCTTCGGGACCTGTTGGGTGCCGTGACCGGGGCTCAGCTGCTGGGGGGTCGGCCAGATGTGGGGGAGGGGGGATGCAGCCGTGGCGGAGTGCGGTGTCGCCGTCGCTGCGGGGGCCGGGGCTGCGCCCAGCACACAGAGGGTCAGGGCGGCGGTGAGGAGACCGCCTGCTGACTTCAGCGCCGGGGTCACGGCCGGCTCCGGTTCATTATTTTATCCATCGGGCGGAATCTTGGTGGATGGATTCACCGGCTGGCAAGACCCCGTCCACTTGGTTAACTGAACTCATGACCGACACCGAGACCCCCTCCCTCACCGTCGCCGTCCTCGGCACCGGCATCATGGGCGCCGCCATGGCCCGTAACCTCGCCCGGTCCGGGCACACCGTCCGGGTGTGGAACCGGACCCGCGCCAAGGCCGAGCCCCTGGCCATCGAGGGCGGGATCATGCTCGCCGACACGCCCGCCGACGCCGTACGGGACGCCGATGTCGTCCTGACCATGCTGTACGACGGTGATGCCGTCCGGGAGGTCGTGCGTGAGGCCGCACCCGCGCTCCGGGCGGGGGCCGCGTGGGTGCAGTCGACGACGGCCGGGGTGGACGCCATCGCTGAACTCGGCTCACTGGCCGAGGAGTTGGGGCTCGTCTTCTTCGACGCTCCCGTCCTCGGGACCCGGCAGCCCGCCGAGGCCGGGCAGCTGCTCGTGCTCGCCGCCGGGCCCGCCGAGCACCGGGCGGCCGTCGTGCCCGTCCTCGACGCGGTCGGCGCCCGTACGGTGTGGACCGGTGAGGAGGGCGGGGCGGGGAGTGCCACGCGGCTCAAGCTCGTCGCCAACAGCTGGGTGCTGGCCGTCACCAACGCGACCGGCGAGGTGCTGGCCCTCGCGCAGGCCCTCGGTGTCGAGCCGCAGAACTTCTTCGACGCGATCGAGGGCGGTCCGCTCGACATGGGCTATCTGCGGGCCAAGGCCGGCCTGATCCTGAACGACGGGCTGACCCCGGCGAGTTTCGCGGTGTCCACGGCCGCGAAGGACGCCCGGCTGATCGTCGAGGCGGGCGAGCGGAACGGCGTACGGCTGGACGTGGCCGCCGCGAGCGCCGAGAGGTTCCGGCGGGCCGCCGAGCAGGGGCACGGGGACGAGGACATGGCCGCCGCGTACTTCGCGTCCTTCGAGGAGAAGCAGCAGTAACCGGGGCCGGTGAGCGTCAGCCCACGCGTACCTTTCGGCTGCCGCACGCGGCGCACACGGCGTCGGTCAGCGGGGAGCGCATGGCGCGGCCGTCCTCGTCGACGTACTCCAGGGGGTTGAGGCAGCCGGCCGGGTCGGGGAGGACGATGACCTCGAAGGTACGGTGCCAGGCCGTACCGCAGTCGAGGCAGGTGAAGGCGAAGGTCTCGGTGAGGGCCCCGGTGGGGTCGTGGGTGAGGTTCCGGGGGCCATGGTCCTTCTCGTTCTCGCCGGACATGCGGTACTCCCTAAGCGCTCCGCCGGATGTGCCGTGATGGGTTGTCTTTCGGCTGCGGCGCCGTCGTGGCCGGCCGCGCCCACGCGGCGGTAGCCGCAAATTCAGAACAGCCCCGCGCCCCTTGGCGGCGTCGCCGAACCGGCGAGGTGATGAGCGGCGACCGCGCCGGTCGGTCACGGGTGGAGCTTCTCGCCCTTCGCCAGCATCGCCACGTACGTCTCGATCCGGCGCGCCCGGGTCTCGGGGCGCTTGGCCTCGTGGATCCGGTGCAGGATCGCGTAGCGGTTCTGCCGGTCCAGGGTCTCGAAGAACGCCGCCGCGGCCGGGTCGGCGGTCAGGGCCGCCGCGAGATCGTCCGGCACGGTGGCGGTCTTCGCGCTGTCGTACGCGGCCTCCCAGCGGCCGTCCGCCTTGGCGCGGTCGATCTCGGCCTGCCCGGCCGGACGCATCCGGCCCTGTTCGATCAGGACGGCCACCTTGCCCCGGTTGATCTTCGACCACTTGCTGCGCGGCCTGCGCGGGGTGAACCGCTGGAGCCACCACCGGTCGTCGAGCCCGGCCTTCTGACCGTCGATCCAGCCGTAGCAGAGCGCCACGTCGAGCGCCTGGGCGTAGTCCAGGGCGACAGCCCCTGGGGTCTTCTTGCGGAGCTTGAGCCAGATGCCGGGCGAGGTCGCGTGGTGCTCGCCGAGCCACGCCTCGAATGCCTCGGCGGATTCGAACGCGAGGGTCTCCAGGTCCTGAGTCATTCAGGCAGCGAACCACATCGGGGCCCGCCCTGACCCGCCCTGACCCGTCCCGCCCTGCCTCGGATCAGGCTGAGCGGGGCGAGACGGGTCGCGGGGCTCTACCGGGTCGTCAGCGGACCGGGTCCGCGGCCGTCCCCGCTGCCGGAAGCGCGGGCACAGCCGGAAGCGCGGGCAGCGCAGGGAGTGCTGGCGTCGCCGGTACCGCTGCCGCGGGCGGCAGTTCCAGCGGCGGGAGTTCGAGCGGGGGCAGCTCCACCGGCAGGGGCGGGAGGCCGCCCAGGAGGCCTCCGAGAAGGCCGCCCAGGGTGTCGAGGATGCCGCCCAGGAGGCCCGTGACCGTGTCCAGCAGGCCGCCGACCAGGCCGGTCACCGTGTCGAGGAGGCCGGCGAGGGTGGCCGAGAGCTGGTCCAGGAGGTCCGAGATCGGGTCGGCCAGGGCGGCGGCGCGGACGGTCGCGGCCCTGTTCGACGTGCCGATCCGGTCCGCCAGACGCTGCTTGAGGGAGGCGTTCGCCGTTTCGACCGCCTTCGCGAAACCGGCCGCCTGGGGCGCGGTCATACGGCCGGTGCCCGTCTGCTCGGTGAGGTCGGTCAGGACGTTCAGGACCGGGGTGAGTACGTCGCTGCGGTCGGCGCGCTCCAGGGCGCCGAGTCGCTGAAGTATCCGGTCCGCGTACGTGGAGGAGGACCACGTCGTGCCGACGCCGACACGGGCGTAGGCGTCCCGGCTCGCGTCGGTGACGGCGACCGCCGCGCCGACCGGGCCGAATATCAGCGCGGCACAGACCACGGACGACGGGAGGAGGAGCCCGCGGGAGCGGGGGCCGGAACGGGAAACGAGGGCGCGCATGCGCAGTCCTTTCGAGAGCTGCTCTCTTTGGGCCCACGGTGAGAACACCGGACACCGGCCGCAACCGCTCGCTGGCACTCAGTAACCGTCCGGTCCACTGTGACACGCCTCTGACCTGCACTTTTCACCCGTGCGGCGGCTCACTGCGCCGTCCGCCGCCATTCGGCTGTCAGGGGAGCCTCTCCCCCTGCACCGCCTGCACGTCCAGCTCCACCTTCAGCGTCGCGCCCACCGCCGCGATGCCCGCCCGCACCACCTGGTTGTAGTTCATCGCGAAGTCCTCGCGCCGCAGTTCCGTCGTCGCGCGGAACGCCGCCCGTACGCCGCCCCACGGGTCCGGACCCGTGCCGAGGTAGGCCAGGTCCAGGTCGACCGGCCGTACGACGCCCGCCAGTGTCAGGTCGCCGTGGACCGTCCAGCGGTCGCCGCCCGCCGGGCCGAGCCCCGTCGAGGTGAACGTGATGTCCGGGTGCCTGGCCGCGTCCAGGAAGTCCGGGGAGCGGAGGTGGTCGTCGCGCAGGGAGTTGCCCGTGTCGATCGAGGCCGCGCGGATCACCGCCTCCACCCGGGACTTGCCGGGATCCTGGGCGATGTCGATGTGCGCCCAGAAGTCGCCGAAGCGACCCCGCACGCTCGACAGGCCCAGGTGCTGCGCCACCGCCTCAACCGACGAGTGGACCGGGTCGACGGTCCACGGGCCCGGCGGCGGCAGCTCCATGTCGGCCTGGCGGGCCAGGGTGATCCGGCCGAGCCGTACGACTCCACCCGCCGTGACCAGCGCCGTCGAGGCGACGGGGGAGTAGCCGACCGCCGTGACGATCGCCGTGTACGGGCCGGGCGTCAGCGCGGTGGCGTCGCGCACGACGCCCTCGGCGTCGGCCTCGGCGCGCAGGATCTGCGTACCGGTCATGTCCGTCACCGTGATCACCGCGTGGGGCACGGCCCAGCCGTCCCGGGTGCGGATCGATGCGCTCAGCGCCATCGTCGTTCTCTCTTCCGTCCGCCGCTCTGTGATGTGGGGGTGCACCTCCGCGGGGTGGATGTGGATGACGGAGGTGCACCCCTGGGCGGGGTCCCCGGTGGCGGGGTGCACGGCCGTCCCCTGCCGTCCCTTGCCGCCTGCCGGGGGCCCTGGCCCTACCGGTCCGCGCGCGCACTGCCTCCGCTCCGAGCGCCCGCACGCGAACCGGGGTTCAACCGGTCGACTGGTCGCCCTGGTGGGCCAGTTCGACGTCGTGGTCGTCGACTCCGGCGCCGGAGACCGTGACCTGCCTGGCCCTCGGCGGGTAGCCCGTCGCGATGACCGTGTAGTCGCCGGTGTCCAGGTCGGAGAAGGCGTACGCCCCGTCCAGGCCCGTGGTCGTCGTGGCGACGACGTTGCCGGCCGCGTCCATCAGCGTGACGCTCGCGTCCGTCAGGGGGAGCCCGGCACCCCGTACCGTGCCCCGGACGTTCGCGCCCGGCTTCAGCTCGACCTCGACGCGCGTGTTCCCGGCGCCGCCGATCTCGACGGGCAGGGCCAGCGGGCGGTGCTTGGCCGAGTTGACGGCGAGGGTGACCGGGCCGGGGACCAGGTCGCCGATCGTGAACTCGCCCAGTACGTCGGTCTGTCCACCGGCCAGTACGTCGCCCCGGACGTCGGTCACGATCACCACCGCCCCGGAGACCGGCGTACCGCTGTCGGCGGAGCGGACCACCCCGACCAGGCCGCTCGTGCCGCTCAGCAGCACGTCGTACGACACCGGCTGCTCGGTCACGGTGACCGTCGAGGCCTGCGGCTGGTAGCCGTCGGCGGAGGCGATCAGGACGTACGAACCCGGGGTGGGCGCCTGGACGGCGTAGGTGCCCTCTGTCCGGGTGACCGAGCGGCTCAGCTGGCGGCCTTCGAGGGAGATGAGGGTGACGGCGGCGCCCGGTACCGGCACGCTCTCCGCGCCGCGGACCCGGCCGCGCACCGGGATGCCTTCGTCGGACTCGACGGGGGCCGGGACGGCCGTACCGGTGAGGGCGGGTGCTGCCGGTGCCGGGGTCAGGGTCTTCTGCTCGGCGGTGGGCGCCTCGGGAGCCGTTCCTTCCGTCGCCGCGCGGCGGCCCGGGATGAAGGAGGCGATGGCGAAGGCGACCAGGGCGGCGCCGGCGCCGATGGCCAGGACCGTCTTGAAGCCGTTCTCCGACGGGAGCGCGGTGCCGCCGAAGTCGGTCGTCATCTGGGCGAGGACGACACCGGCGACGGCGCTCGCGGACGACGTACCGATGGACCGCATCAGGGTGTTGAGGCTGTTCGCGGAGCCCGTCTCGGACGCGGGCACGGCGCCCATGATGAGGGCGGGCATCGCGCCGTAGGTGAAGCCGATGCCGGCGCCGATGACGCACGAGACCACGATGAAGTGCCACAGCTCGCTCATCAGCACGATGTTCAGGCCGTAGCCGGAGGCCACGATCAGGGCGCCGATCATCAGCGTCACCTTGGGACCCTTGGCCTTGGAGACGGCGGCGGAGACCGGGGCCGTGGCCATCATCACCAGGCCGGAGGGGGCCATGACCAGGCCGGCCGCGAGCAGCGACTGACCGAGGCCGTAGCCGGTCGCCTCAGGCAACTGAAGGAGCTGCGGGAGGGCGAGGGACATCGCGAACATGGCGAAGCCGAGCGCCACCGAGGCGAGGTTGGTGAAGAGCACCTGGCTGCGGGCGGTGGTGCGCAGGTCGACCAGCGGCTGGCTCGTGCGCAGCTCGAAGAAGCCCCATGCCAGCAGGACGACCACGGCTGCGGCGAACAGTCCGAGGGTGGTGCCGCTGCCCCAGCCCCAGTCGGCGCCCTTGGAGATGGCGAGGAGCAGCGAGATCAGCCCGACCGCGAGACCGGCCGCGCCGATCAGGTCGAAGCGCCCGCCGGTGCGGACCCTCGACTCCGGTACGAAGGCCAGGACCAGCACGAGGGCCACGACGCCCATGGCGGCCGAGCTCCAGAACAGTACGTGCCAGTCGAAGTTGTCGGCGATGAGCGCGGCGGCGGGCAGACCGAGGGCGCCGCCGACGCCGAGCGAGGCGCTCATCATGGCGGTCGCGGAACCGAGCCGCTCGGCGGGCAGTTCGTCGCGCATGATGCTGATGCCGAGCGGGATGACACCGGAGGCCAGACCCTGGAGGGCCCGTCCGGCGATCATCGGGACCAGGGAGTCGCTGAGGGCGGCCGTGACGGAACCGGCGACCAGCAGGACGAGGCTGACCAGGAGCATGCGGCGCTTGCCGTACATGTCTCCGAGCCGGCCCATCATCGGCGTGGCGACGGCGGCGGCCAGCAGGGTCGCGGTGACCGCCCAGGCGGTGTCCGAGGACGGGGCGTCCAGGAGCTTCGGCAGCTCGGGGACGATCGGGATCACCAGCGTCTGCATCAGTGCGACCACGATGCCGCCGAAGGCCAGCACCGCGACGACGGCATTGGGCCGCGCCGGTGCGGACCTTCCGACGTCGGCGGGGCGGGGGATTGCGTGGGTCATGGTCGGGCCTCCGTGGGGGGACGTACAGCTGCACCCTCACAGTAAAGTTCTTGCTTAAGTCAAGCAATACGGCACATGTAGTAGTTCGTGGATGTCCTGTGGGGATGTGGGTCATGGGCGGCACCGGCGGGCCCGGGGGTGCGTCCCCTGGGCCCGCCCGTCCGTCATGTCCTACTCGTCGAAGGTGACGACGACCTTTTCGGCGGCTCCGGGGGTGAGGGCGAGGGTGAAGGCGGTGTCGACCTCGTTGAAGGGGATGCGGTGGCTGATGAGTTTGGCGAAGCGTTCGTGGTGTTCGACGATCTCGGGGGTGACTTCGAAGATCTCGGTGGGGTAGCCCTGGGAGGCGATGAGGGTGAGTTCGCTGCGGAGCATGCCGCCGAGGTCGATGTCGGAGCCCTTCTTCTGTACGGCGACCATGACGAGCTTGGCCTTCCATTTGGCGTTGTCGACGACGGTCTGGAAGACGGCGGGGGCGCCGGCGGCGTCGATGTAGATGTCGGTGGCGGGGCGGGGCTGGCCGAGGGCGTTGGCGGCCTGGCCGTGGAGTTCGGTGAGGCGTTCGGTGACGTTCTCGGTCCTGGAGTTGATGACGGCGTCGGCGCCGACGGCGAGGGCGGTCTCCAGGCGTTCGGGCAGGACGTCGGCGACGACGACGTGCTTGACGCCGCGCAGCTTGAGCCAGATGGTGGCGCCCAGTCCGATGGGTCCGGCGCCGAAGACGACGACCGTGTCGTCCGGGGTGGCCTCGGAGCGGTTCACGCAGTGCCGGGCCACCGCCATCGGCTCGTTCAACGACGCCACCTCGAAGGGGACGGTGTCGGGGAAGACGGCCACCGTCTTGCCGACCTCGGCGTTCTCGAGGAGCAGGTACTCGCTCATCGCGCCGTGCGCGCCACCACAGCCGATGATCCCGGTCGGGGCGTCCTGTGGGTTGACGACCACGCGGTCGCCGACCTTCAGGTCCTTGACGTCGGCGCCGAGTTCGACGATCTCTCCGGCGGGTTCGTGGCCCAGGGGGATGGAGCGCATGGAGCCGTCGGCGCCGGGCATGCCGCCGAGGTGGAGGAAGAAGGTGTCGGTGCCGCAGATGCCGCAGGCGCGGATGCGCATGAGGGCGTCCTTGGGCCCGGGGACCGGACGTTCGACGTCGACGACCTCGACCTTGTCCTTCGCGGTGTGCACGGACTTCATGGTGGTGGACATGAGATAACTCGCCTTCTCTGTAACGAGGTTGGGGTGGTGGGGGGTTGGGGGGCTGGAGGTCAGACCGTCGGCCGGCCGACGGAGACCGGCAGGACCGTGCCGTTGATGTCGCGGGCGGCGTCCGAGGCCAGGAAGACGATCGCGGCCGCCTGTTCCTCGGGCGCGGTGCCGTTCGCGGCGGGTCCGGTGGTGATCGCGTTGGCGCGTATGCCCTGGTCGCGGTACATGGCAGCAAGCTTCTCGACCAGGTCGGCGATCCTGTGCCGCGACACGGCGCGGGCATCGGCGGTGGCGAAGACGACCGAGCCGCCGCCGTCCGCGAGCAGGTGCGGCAGGGCGGCCATGGTGAGGGGGTCCATGCCCCCGGCGTTGTTCACCAGGACGTCGATGCCGCCGAAGGCCTCCATCGCGGTGGCGACGACCTGCTCCGCGACCCGCTGGTCACCGAGGTCGCCGACGATCGCGAGGGCCGTTCCGCCGCCGTACTCGATGGTCTTCACGACCTGGCGTACGGCGTCCCGGTCGCGGTCGGTGACCAGGACGTGGGCGCCTTCCTCGGCGAACTCCAGTGCCGTGGCCCGGCCGAGGCCGGAACCGGCGGCGGTGACGACGACCCTGCGGCCGTGGAGTTCGCCGGTGCTGCTGCTGTTGTTGTCGCTCATGGGGGGCTCCGTGGGCCGTGGCTTACTTGGCGGCGTCGATGGCGTGGAGTACGGCGTCCGCCATGCCCCGTTCGCCTCGGGCGTTGGGGTGGACCGGGGCCGCGGGGGCGAGCGGGATCATCGGTTCGATCCAGCGGGTCGTACGGTCCGAGCAGGCGTCGCGGCCGACGGAGGGCTTGTACGTGTCGACGTACACCGCACCGGCCGCCGCCGCCCGTTCGCGCAGGGTGGTGTTGAGGGACTGCGCCTCCTTGTGGAGGAAGGGCACGTCGGCGGGGGCGAGGCCCAGTTCGCGGCCGCAGTCGCTCGCCGTCGGCGGCAGGATCGCCGGGTAGCCGACGACGTACACCTCGGCCTGCGGGGCCCTGCGCTTCACCTCCGCCAGTGCGGTGGCGAGGCGGGTGCCCGCGGTGTCGATCCGCTGCTGTATCTCGTCGGTGCCACCGGAGACGTACTCCTCGCGGCAGGGTGCGGCGACGCCCGTGTACTTGCCGCTGCCCATCGCGTAGTACAGGACGCCCGACTTCATGCACTGCTTGATCAGTGAGCTGAAGCCGATGTCGTTGCCGCCGATGCCGATCGTGACCAGACGGGTCTCGTCCGAAAGGGCGGAGAGCTGGGCGCGGTTGACGCCGTTGTCGGTGGACTGGGGGGAGGTGAGGTCCGCGATGGTGGCGCCGGTGCAGCTCATGTCGCGGAAGTCGGCCGGGTCCAGGGCCAGTTGCTCGGCCACCAGGGAGGGGTAGTTGCGGTCGGAACGGTCGCAGCCGGCGGGGGTGGAGGAGGCCTGGGAGGGGATGTTCGGGCCGGAGGTGTAGGAGTCGCCGAGGGCCACGTACGGGCCGTTCTCCCGGGAAGTCGGTGAAGTCGTGGAGATCGTGGGGGAGTTGGTCGCCGGGGTCTTCTGGTGGGTGACCGCCACCGGGGTCTTGTCGTTGCTGTCGTCGTCGTTGCCGAGGGTCATCGCGGCGAGGAAAACGCCGCCTGCCGCCAGAGTGGCGAGGCCTGCCATCGTGGGGGTCTTCATGGGGGTGCCGTCCTGCTTCCGTCTCAGTGGGCCGGGCCGTTGCGGTGCTTCTTTGTTGGTTGCCGGCGGGCCGTGGACTGCGGCTGCGGGCCGATGAGCGGTGACACAGGCGGTGTTGTGCCGGTGAAGGGGGTGTCCTCGGGGCGGCGGCGGACGGGGGGAGTTGTCCGCCGCCGGCCCCGGGACGTGCGCGCCGTTCCCCGTCCCCACGGGTCCGGCGCTGAGGCCGCCTCTGGCTACGGAGGCGGCCCCGGTACGGGGGTCAGTCCCGGTCGGGTACGAGCACCGGGGTCGGACCGGGCGGCGGGACCGGCGTGGGTGCCGTGGCCGTCGCCGGGGTGGCGTGGTGGGTGAGCGCCTCGCCCTCCACGTCGACCTTGGGGAGGACTCGGTCGAGCCAGCGGGGCATCCACCAGGCGGCCTTGCCGAGCAGGGCCAGTACGGCGGGGACCAGGGCCATCCGGACGATGAAGGCGTCGAAGAGGACCGCGATGGCGAGCCCGAAGCCGATCATCTTGATCATCGACTCGCCGGCTCCGATGAAGCCGGAGAAGACGGCCATCATGATCAGCGCGGCGGCGACGACGACCCGGGCGCTGTACCGGAACCCGGTCTCGATCGCCTGCTTGGGCTCGTCCCCGTGGACGTACGCCTCCCGCATCCGGGCGACCAGGAACACCTCGTAGTCCATGGCCAGTCCGAAGACGATGCCCACCAGGAAGATCGGCATCATGCTCATGATCGGGCCGGTCGTCTCGACGCCGAGGAGCGAGGCGCCCCAGCCCCACTGGAAGACCGCGATGACGGAACCGAGCGCGGCCATGACCGAGAGGAGGAAGCCGAGGGCCGCCTTGATCGGTACCAGGATCGAGCGGAAGACCAGGAGCAGGAGCAGGATCGCCAGACCCACGACCACGATCAGATACGGGATCAGGGCGGACTGGGTCTTCTCGGCGACGTCGATGTTGAGGGCGGTGGTGCCGGTGACCTCGAACTCGGCGCCGGTGGCACCTTCCGTGGCCGGGCGTTCGGACCTGATCGTCTTGACGAGGTCCTGGGTCTTCTTGTCTGTGGGCGAGGTGGCCGGGACCGCGGTGAAGATCGCCGTGTCACCGGCGCTGTTGAAGCGGGCGGGGGAGACGGAGACCACGCCGTCCGTGGCGGCGATCTTCTTCTCGATCGTGGCGACGGCGGCCTTGGGGTCGCTCGCCCCCTTGGCGTCCACGACCATCATCAGCGGACCGTTGAAGCCGGGGCCGAAGCCGTCGGCGAGGGCGTCGTAGGCACGGCGTTCGGTGGTGGAGGTGGGCTTGGCCTCGTCGCCGGGCATGCCCAGCTGGAGGTCCATCACGGGTATCGCCAGGGTGCCGAGACCGGCGACGGCGGCGATGAGTACGGGGACCGGGCGGCGCAGGACGAAGCGGGCCCAGCGGCTGCCGCCGTTGTTCCGGGTGTCCTCCTTGGCGTGGCCGCGCTTGCGGGTCTTGCGGGACAGGACGGCGTTCGGCCAGAAGCCGAGGACGGCCGGGACGAGCGTGAGGGCGATCAGGACACCGACGACGACCGCGCCGGCCGCCGCGAGGCCCATCTTCGTCAGCATCGGGATGCCGACGACGGACAGTCCGGCGAGGGCGATGACGACGGTCAGGCCGGCGAAGACGACGGCCGAACCGGCGGTGCCGGTGGCGAGGGCGGCGGCTTCCTGAGGCGTGTGCCCCTTGCCGCGCTCCTCGCGGTAGCGGGAGACGATGAACAGGGCGTAGTCGATACCGCAGGCCAGGCCCAGCATGGTGGCGAGGGTGCCGGTGGTCTCCGACAGGCCGAAGGTGCTGGCCACGGCCATGATCCCGGCCATGCTGATGCCGACGCCGAGGATGGCGGTGAGGAGGGGGAGTCCGGCGGCGGCCATCGAGCCGAAGGTGATGAGGAGGACCACGGCGGCTATCGCGATGCCGATCGCCTCGGCCGCGCCGCCCGCCGACGGCTGGGTGGCGAGGGCGTCCCCGCCGACTTCGACGGTCATCCCGGAGGCCCGGGCCGTGTCGATGGCGTGTTCGAGGGAGGTCTTGCTGGCGTCGGTGAGGTCGTCGGCCTTCGCCTTGAAGGTGACGGTGGCGTACGCGGTGGTCGCGTCCTTGCTCACCGCGTCGGCCTGGAAGGGACTCACGGCGGAGGCGACCTGGGCACCCTTGCCCGCGTCGGTCACGAGCTTCTGGATCACCGCGCGGTTCTCGGTGGCGGTGACCTTCTCACCGTCCGGCGCGATGAACACGATCCGGGCGCTCGCGCCGTCGGCGGCGGCCCCCGGGAAGCGCTGTTCCATGAGGTCGAACGCCTTCTGGGACTCGATCCCAGGCATGCTGTTCTGATCGTCGGGGGCGGCGGGCGCCGACGCGGCGCCGAAGCCGACGGCGGCCAGTACGGCCACCCAGAGGAGGAGGAAGGACCACCGTCGGCGGAAGGCCAGACGGCCGAGTCTGTACAGGAACGTGGCCACGGGAACCGATCTCCAGGATCTGCGGTACGGGCAGGGGACGTCTTCTTCGGAAGGGGGCGGACCGTCAGATCCGCTGGCGGTGCGACCCACGCCCCTGCTGTCCCTGCTGCTGCCCGCGGCTCTTGAAGAGGCTGACGCCCGCTCCGAGCGAGACGACCCCCATGCCGACCCCGGTCATGACGCCCTGCGAACCGTCGACGACGAACGGCGCGACGGCCGCGACGACGAGGTTGAACAGGAACAGGAACCAGAGGACCGGCTTGGAGGCGAGCAGGGACTTCATGGGATTTCCTTCCACGTGGGGCCCGGAAAGGGCCTGATGGGGAGCCGTTTGCTTCCGAGATCAACGATCCCGGGAACGGCTCTCCACCACGAGGGAGTGCTCTCCCGAACCGGAGGTGTAGCCCGCTACACCTTTCGCCCTGCCCCTGTCCCCTGTCCTGTTGCTCCTCTCCCTGTCCCTTGTCCCTGTCTCAGGCGGAGAGCTTGACCCGTCCCGCGCGTACGGCCGCCACCGAGCCGCCGTCGACGAGGAGGTCGGTGCCGGTGACGAAGGACGCCGTCGGGCCGAGCAGGAACGCGACGCCGTCGGCGATGTCGTCGGGGGTGCCGAGCCGCCCGCTGCCGGAGGCCTCGACCATCGCGCGCATGAAGGCGCCGGACTCCCCGTCCAGCTCCTGCTGTCCCATCGGCGTCGAAATGACGCCCGGGCTCAGGGAGTTGACCCGTGCGCCACGCCTGCCCCACTCCACGCTCGCGACCCTGACGCGCAGGATGTTGGCCTGCTTGGAGAAGCCGTAGGCGCGGCCCGGGTCGGGGTTGGCCTCCGGGGTGGCGAAGGGCAGGTCGAGCAGCTCGTCGGCGGGCGTGTTGATGAGCGCCTCCTCCTGTACGGGGGTCAGCGGCGGCATCATGTGCGCCGAGCTGCTGGAGATCACGACGCCGGCTCCGCCCGGGGCGATGACCTGCCCGAACTCCTCCAGCACCAGGGCGACGCCCAGCAGGTCGACGGCGAGGATCGCGGCGGAGGGTGCCTGGGCCGGGGAGAGGCCGGCGGTGTGGACGACCTGGGTGACATTGCCGAGGCCGGCCGCCGTCTCGGCCAGGGCGGCGACGGACTCGCGCGAGGAGACGTCGACCTTGCGGGTGTGGACGGCGTGGCCGTCGCCGCGCAGGGTGTCGGCGAGCGACTTCAGGAGGGCCTCGTTGAAGTCGGCGAGCAGCACGACCTTGCCCGGGCCCTGCCGGCGCGCGACCGCCTGCCCCATACCTCCGACGCCGATCACAACCAGTACGTCCATGCTCATGGCGGCCCGTCCTTGCTCCAGGAATTAATTTCGAGACTAACTGTCTCGTAATAAACGGAGCATACGACCCGCGCCCTACGCTGGGAACATGCGCGAGGGGAAAATGTCGAAGACGCGGGATGCGGGGGAGACGGGAGACACGGTGGAGGAGCGCCGGGGCAGGCCGCGCAGCACCGCCACCCACCAGGCGATCCTCAAGGCGACCCGTGACCTGCTGATCGAGGGCGGCTACGCCCGCCTCACCATGGACCGGGTGGCCTCCAGAGCGGGCGTGGGCAAGCAGACGGTGTACCGCCGCTGGCCCTCGAAGGCCCCCATGGTCGGCGAGGCGGTCATCCAGGGCTACCTGTCCACGACCACCGACGGCACGGCCTCCCCGCTCGACACCGGCGACATCGACCACGACCTGCGCACCTGGCTGCACATCACGGCCACGGCGATGGCCGACCCCGAGTACGGAGCGCTGGTCCGCGCCCTGACGGTCGCCTCGGCCGAGAACCCGGCCGACGCGGAGTCCCTCTACCGACAACTCGCGGGCCCCGGCCAGAAGGCCCTGGTCCACCGCCTCCAGACGGCGGTGCAGTCCGGCCAGATCCGCCCGGACGCCGACCTGGAGGCGGTCGCCGACGCCTTCATGGGCACCCTCCTCCACCAGATCCTGCTGGGCGGGTCGGGGGTGTCGGGGCGGCGGGTGGAGGGGTTGCTGGATGTGGTGATGGCGGGGTTGCGAAGGGAAGGTTCCTGAAGTCCCGCACGCTCTACCGCTTCAGGGCCCGGTACCGCTTGAGCAGGGCGGTGATCCGGTCCTGGTCGGCGGCCCCGTTCAGCTCGGTGAGCAGGTCGTCGGGGCACAGCTCGTACAGATCGCCCCACCAGCGGCGCCCCCGGTTGTCCCAGATCCGATACCCACCGGGCACACCCCGGGCGACGTAACGCCTCCTGCTCACGATCTCCCTCTCCCTCACAACTGCCGGCGCCACCAGGGCTCGTCGGGATGGTCGATGTGAATGATCCGGGCCCGGTCGAGGATGACGCGGTCCAACGACCGTACGAGCGTGCGCAGTTCGCGGGCGCTCTTTCTGGGCAGGGCGTGGAGCACCGCTTCGAGGTGGTCGCGGAAGTAGCCCGGGCAGCAGCCGCATCCGGGGATGCCGCACGCCTCCGCCGGAAACGGCTCCGCGAACCGGCGCGACGGCCCGTACGCCAGAAGCTTCCACTGGGAGAAGGCGCCGGCCGTGGACTCGTACCAGCGGCGGCTCAGTTCGAGTCGGCGGATGTCGGCGTTGCAGGAAGCGGAGAGCCGGTCGATGGAGGCGGGCCGCCCCCAGTGCTGTCTCCGTGCGGGAATCTCGCCCCGTAGGGCGGACGGGCGCCTACGCGGCACTGGCCTTTCGGCTGTCGGTCATGGGAGGGAACGTACAGGTCCTCGCAGTGGGCCACCACGGAATAACGGGTCGCCATGCAACAGCCGGCGTCGCAAAACCAGTTGGCCGGCCACGGCCGCCCCTGTTAGCTTTCCGGAGGCCGTGCGTCAGGACGAGGAGGTGGTACCCGTGAACGTTGTATCGACATGGGTGCTCTCCTTCGGGGTCACGGTCGGGCGGTAGGCAGGTCGCCCGGGAGCGCCGTACATGAGCCCTCCCGAAAGGCATGACCATGCACTTCACTTCTGAGCGCCGCCTCGACGACGGCGTCCTCGAACGCGAGTTCACCCTCGGCGAGATCCCCGGCACCCTGTGGACCCCTGAGTCCGCCACGTCCGCCGCGCCCGTCCCGCTGATCCTGATGGCCCACAACAACGGGCTGTCCAAGAGGGAACCCCGGCTGGTGGCCCGGGCCCGGCACTCCGTGGCGTACGGCTACGCGGTGGCCTCCATCGATGCCGCCGGATGCGGCGACCGGCCCCGTTCCGCCGCCGACGAGCAGGCCCGCGCCGACATCCGCCGGGCCATGGGGGCCGGCGAGCCGGTCGACGAGATCTTCGAGTCCTACATCGGCCCGCTGGTCGAGAAGGCGGTCCCGGACTGGCGGACCACCCTGGACGCTCTGCTCGCGCTGCCCGAGATCGGCGGCCCGGTCGGGTACTCGGGGTGGACCGCCGTCGGTATCCGGCTCGCGGTGACCGAACCCCGTATCGCGGCCGCCGGGTTCTTCGCCGGGGGCTATGTGCCCCGCGCCCAGCGCGAGGAGGCCCGGCAGGTCGGCGTTCCGCTGCTGTTCCTGTTGCAGTGGGACGACGAGGGGAACCCCCGGCAGCGGGCCCTGGACCTGTTCGACGCCTTCGGTACCAAGGAGAAGACGCTGCACGCCAATCTGGGCGGGCACACCGGCACCCCGTGGTTCGAGGTGGACGACGGGAACCGGTTCTTCGGCCGGCACCTGAGGTAAGACCTCACGTACGCGGGCCGCACCCATGACGACCCATGGGTGCGGCCCGCGCCATGACAGAGAAACCTCAGTGGTGGTGAGGTGATGTCAGGTAGTGCTGCCTGAGCAACTCCCTTCCGTAGTCGTTGCCGTTCGGGGTGCGGATGATCGAGTGGACGTGTTTCTGCGTCGCACCGTCGCCCTGCGTGGCCCCGTACGCGCCCGCCAGCGGGCCCGGGCCCTGGCAGTCGACCTCGACCCAGACGACGGGGCTGTGGACGCGGACGTAGAAGGCGGAGTCGTCGGCGGTGCCGCCCGCCCAGGTGACGTAGGTGTCGGAGAGGTGCTTGCTCACCTCGGACATCCGCACCTTCGCCGCGTCCGCCTTCGCGCGGCCGACGAACGCCTCGACTATGCCGAGGAGTTTCTTCTTCTGGAGGGAGGTGAGCGCGTTGCCGCGCAGGCCTGCGTACTCCTGGACCGTGTTGTCGGCGAACGCGCCCGCCTTCATCGACTCGTTCGACTTCGTCGTCGACTCGATCGCGACTGATTGCTGCGCCGTCGTCAGGGAGTTGATGAAGGCCAGGCTCGCCACGACCTCCTCGTGGCAGACCGTCACCGTCTCGCCGTCGATCTCCATGGACGTCGGTTCCGAGCCCCAGAAACAGGGGCTCATGACCACCTGGTCGCCGAGGACGAAGTAGTTGACGACCAGGTGGTGGCCGTCGAACTGGAAGCCCCACGGCTCGGTCGCCGACGGGGTGCCCATCACCGTCCAGTAGTACGCGTCCTCGTTGAAGGCCGTCGTGTTGCCGATCGCCTCGCCCGCCGCCTGGTTGATCCTGCGGATCCTTTCTGTGGTCTCCAGGCCGTCCGCGCTCAGGGCTGCCTTCAACAGGGCTGTTCCCAGGGCTTTTTGAGCATCCGTCAGATCTGCAAGCGAGACGCCCTGGCGTTCGTACGAGTCGATGTTGCTCCACAGTCGCCACTCCGTGGAGTGGACCGTGAACTGCGTCGACGCCTTCTGGGTGTCCGTGAGCCCGGCCAGGAAGGCGTTCGCGGCGGTGATGACCGGGGCGGTGGCGACCTTTGTCGAGTGGATCGTGAACAGGTCGTCCACTCGCTTGCCGTCGGTCGTCAGGCCGAAGAAGTCCTCGGTGATCGTCATGTTGCCGGGGCCGCCGCCGGTACCGCCGCCCGGGCCCCCGCTCGGCGCCCCGCTGGGAGACGCCGACGCGTCCGCCGTCGCCGTGCCCGTCGTCTCGTCCGCGAGGGCGGTCCAGGCGCCGGCGCCGCCCATCGTCACCACCGCCGTGGCGCCGCCGGCGAAGAACACCTTGCGCATGAAGTTGCGCCGGTTCGCGAGTGCGTGACGTGCGGTCTCCGGCGCTGCCGACTCCCCTGGCTGCCCGGTCTCGTGCTCGCTCATCGCACTGGTTCCCTTCGTCGTGGCCGCGTCCCCGATGACCGGCCGGCCGCACGTCGACAACCCTGGTCCAGCCAACTGAGGCAGGGCTGAAGCGGGCCCCGCGGGCGGGCCGGAACGGGCGCGCTGGACGTCGTACACACTGCCTCTGAACTGGCTTTCTGTGGACACCCTTAGCGTTTGCGCGACCTGAGGGGGACGAGGCTCAGGCGTTGCCCTCGGCCGGGAGTGTCACCGTGAACTCCGTACGGCCCGGTTCGCTCTGTACGTCGATCCGGCCGCCGTGCGCCCGGGCGATCGCCGTCGCGATGGCAAGCCCGAGGCCCGAGCCGCCGCCCTCACCATCACCGCCTGTGCGGGAGCGGGACGCGTCGGCGCGGGTGAAGCGTTCGAAGACCGTCGGGAGGAGGGCGGGCGGGATGCCGGGGCCGTCGTCGCGGACCCGGATCACCCGGTCGGTGGCGGTGGCCTCCACGACGACCGTGACCTTCGTGCCGGCGGGCGTGTGCACGCGTGCGTTGGCCAGCAGGTTGGCCACCACCTGGTGGAGCCGTGCCGCGTCGCCCACGACCGTCGCCGGTGTCGCCGGGCCGTCGAGCCGCAGCGCCAGCTGCCAGTCGTGGTCGGCGCCCGCCGCCCGCGCGTCCCACACCGCCTCGGCGACCAGCGTCGCGAGGTTCACGGGCGCCGACCGCAACGGCCGCCCCTCGTCCAGCCGGGCGAGCAGCAGCAGATCCTCCACCAGCCCGGTCATCCGCGCCGACTGCGCCGACACCCGCCGCCAGGCGAGGTCCGGCTCCAGACCCCGCACCTCCTCGTCGCCGCTCATCAGCTCGGCGTACCCGGCGATCGACGCGAGCGGCGTACGGAGTTCATGGCTGGCGTCGGCCAGGAAGCGCCGCATCCGTACCTCGCCGCGCTGCCGTTCCGCGAGCGACGACTCGACGTGGTCGATCATGCGGTTGAGGGCCGCGCCGACCTGCCCGGGCTCGGTCCCGGGGTCGGTGTCGTACGAGGGCACCCGGGTCAGCGCGGCCACCTCGCCCCGGTCCAGCGGCACCCGCGAGACCTCGACCGCCGTGGCGGCGACCCGGTCCAGGGGCCGCAGCCGGCGCCGTATGACCACCGCCGAGACACACCCCGCCACCCCGAGACTGACGACGGCGATGGCCGCCTCGACCACCACCAGCCGGTTGATCGTGTTCTGTACGTCGCCCATGGGCAGCCCCGCGAGCACGGGCACGCCGTCGCCGCCGATGGCCGTGACGCGGTAGGTGCCGAGGCCCGGGATCGTACGGGTGTGCAGGGAGCCGTCCGGCGTGATGCCGTCGAGGGCGGCCCGCTGGGCGGTGGTGAGGGTGCGCTGGAGACCGTCGGCGGTGACGACCTCGGCCGCGATCACCCCGCCGTCCGTGTCCCCGCCGGTGAAACGCGCGGCGAGCGTACCGGCGGGCTGGCCGCGCTCGTTGAGGAAGCCCAGGTCGGTCGCGCCGCCCGTCCGGCGCTGAAGTCCGCCCTGGCTGCGGTTGGCCGCGTCGGTGACGCGCTGGTCCAGGTCGCCCAGCAGATAGGCGCGTTGGACGAGGACCGTGGCGAGCGCCATCACCGTGCAGACGACCACGAGGGTGCCCGAGATGAACAGCACAAGGCCGGTCCGCAGCGACCGTCGTGCTCGGAGACGTGTCAACTGCCGTTCTCCGGAGCCCTGATGGTGTACCCGGCCCCGCGCACGGTGTGGATCATCGGCGCCCGGCCCTTGTCGAGCTTCGCGCGCAGACCGTAGATGTAGACCTCGACGAGATTGCCCTCGCCGTCGAAGGAACTGTTCCAGACGTGGTCGAGCAGCTGGGCCTTGCTGAGCACCTGACGCGGATGTTCCATCAGGAAGCGGAGCAGGTCGAACTCCTTGGCGGTGAGCGGGATTCGGACCCCGCCGCGCTGCACCTCACGCGTCTTCTCGCCCAGGACGAGATCGCCGAGCACCCGTACGGACTCGTCCTCGGCCGCCGCCTCCGCGCCGCTCCGGCGCAGCAGTCCGCGCAGCCGCAGCATGACCTCTTCGAGGGAGAAGGGCTTGGTGACGTAGTCGTCCGCGCCCGCCGACAGCCCGTCGATACGGTGTTCGAGGGCGTCCCGGGCGGTGAGCATGAGCACGGGCAGTCCGGCGTGCTCCTGTCGCAGCCCGCGCAGCACCTGGAGCCCGTCCACGTCGGGCAGCATCCCGTCCAGCACGACGGCATGCGGGGCGCAGCCGCGCGCGATCCGCAGCGCACTGTGTCCGTCCGCCGCGAGAAACGGCTGCCAGCCGGCTCCGGCCACGGCCACGGACAGCAACTCGGTCAGCTCCGGCTCGTCGTCGACGATCAGCACACGTACGGCGCCTTCGGGGGCCACTGCCTTGGGGGTGTCAGTCGTGCCAGACATGGTGCCGAGCATTCCTGAGCGGGCTGTGGGCAGGCTGTGTGCGGGCTGAGCCGCGTCGAGGTGGGTGCGGGTGCGGGATTTCTCAGACCCCGCCGAGCAGCAGGGCGAGTCCGCGTTCGACCTCCGCCGCCAGGTCCTCCGTGCCGGGTGCGACGACGCCGTACGAGCGGTGCAGGAAGCGCTGGAGCTGTGCCGTACGGAAGCGGACCACGGCCAGTCCGTACGGCGAGTGGAGTTCCACGACCGTGCGGGTCGGGCCGCAGGGCCACAGGTGGACCTCGCCTATCCCGGCCGGGTGCTCGAGTCCCTCTGCCAGGAGGGTCCGGGAGAAGGTCCAGGTCACCGCTTCCCCGTCGACCGAGACATCGACGGGGAAGTCGATGTTGACGGCGAGCGGGTCGGCGGAGTCGTAGCGCAGGGTGACGGTGAGGGGGAGTTCCTGGTAGCCGGGAGTGATCAGGCGGGCGCGGGCGGAGTGTTCCAAGGTTCTGTTCATGCCCCCTCGACTCTGGGGAGGGGTCCGGTATTACGCCGTTACGGGAGTCACCGCATGTGACGTGTGTCACTTCCTGTAATTACTTGAGATTTTTGTCATCTAGCCTTACAAACTCGTCCCCAATACCCGTCCGCAGGTAACTGGAGCGTTCCTGCCCATGATTGACAACACCGCCACCGCGACCGACGCGTACGCCCGCATCTACGAGGAGCAGCAGCCGCGT
Organism: Streptomyces sp. NBC_00075; assembly: GCF_045041225.1. NCBI lineage: Bacteria > Bacillati > Actinomycetota > Actinomycetes > Kitasatosporales > Streptomycetaceae > Streptomyces > Streptomyces sp. NBC_00075. Next base: position 5,344,187 of record NZ_CP108243.1, on the reverse strand, counting down.
CTCGTTGCATACGCGCGTTCGCTCACCAAGAGCAGCTGGGCCGCGGAAGACCTGGTCGCCGAGGCGCACTTCCGTGTGTGGCGACGCCTGTCGGCAGGGCACGAGATCGACAACGTGCCCGCGTACCTGATGACGACGGTCCGGCACCTGGCGTCCACCGTGGGCAGCAACTCGGCGCGCGAGACCCCGCAGGATCCGCAGGACGGGCCGGAGCGGCTGGAGCGTTCGGAACGGGTCGTGTCCCAGGGGCGTCACGTCGACGACCCCGCCGAACAGGTCTCCTCGGTCGACCTGTTGGTACGCGTGCTGGGCCAACTCCCCGACCGCTGGGTCAAGGCGCTGTGGCTCGCGGAGGCGGAGGGCCAGCCCCTGGCGGCGATCGGCCCCCAGATCGGCACCGGCATCAAGGAGGGCGCCACCGCGGTACTCCTCCACCGCGCCCGCGAGGGCATGCGCCAGGCATTCCTGCGCGAGCAGCCCGGCGTCCCCAACAGCACGGCCTGCGAGCCGTACTGGGTCCGCATGCCCGCGTACGTACGCGGCACCGCGACCCGCCGCCAGTCCGACCAGCTCCTCGCCCACGCGGACACCTGCGACGACTGCCGCCACCGCCTCGCTTTGCTGATGCGCACGAACGACCGGCTGCCCGTGCTCGTCGGCCCGGCCCTGCTGGTGCTCGTGGTGGGCGGTACGGGCAAGTACCTGCTGTCGTTCGCGGCGGGCTCCGCAGGCGCGTCGACCGCGCTGGGCGCCGTGGCCGGCCAGGGCGGTGGGGTGCTGCACGCGGTACGTCATGCCGTGGCCGGCGGTTCGAAGATGCCGAAGGCGATCGCGGTGAGCGCGGGGGCGGCGGCAGCGGCCGTCGCGGTCACCCTCGCGCTGACCTCCCCGCAGGTCCAGCTCCAGGAACGGTCCAGGGTCCCGCTGGCGGACAAGCCCTTGTCCCCGGCACCGGTGGCGGAGGTACCGGCGACGGTGCCCCTGCCGTTGAAGGCGACTCCGGCGACCGTGCCGGCCCCGGAGAGGGGGGCTGCGGCGGTTCCGGAGGGGGTGCGAGAGGCGGTACGGGAGGCGGTACGGGAGGCGGTACGGGTACGGATACCGGTCGCTTCGGTGGTCACGGTGACTGGGGGGAGCGGTAGCGACAGCGGTGTTGATGCGCCCAGTGCTCCCACGACTCCGGGTGAGCCCAGTGAGCCCAGTGCTCCGAGTGAGCCCAGCGCGCCGGTCGAGCCCGTGCCGGATCCTCCTGTCGCGGAACCCGAGCCCGAGCCCGAGCCCAAACCGGTGGTGCAGGAACCTCCGGTCGAGGAACCGGCGCCGCCGGTGAGCGAGGAGCCTGGGGCGCCTGAGACTCCGGACGTTCCGGTGTATGTGCCGCCGGAGACGCCGGAGACCCCGGAAACTCCGGTGGTGGAGACGCCCGTTGAGGAGCCTCCGGTGGAGGAACCCCCGGTTGAGGAACCCCCGGTGGTGGAGACGCCGGAGCCGCCGGTCATCGAGACCCCGGTGACCCCCGAGCCTCCGGAGGTTCCGGTCCCCGATCCCGCCCCGGACCCGGACCCGGTCACTCCAACTCCCGTCGATCCCGCCCCTGTTGAGGAGACCCCGGTTCCTGACCCCGGGCCCTGCTGACCGGACGGTCGGGAAGCCGCTTTCGGCTGAAGTTTTCCTCGCCAGGCAACCTGGGCAGCGCTTCTCCTGTCTCACAGGTTGCTCACAGACATGGCCTGGGCGCGTGGGGTGCGTCCGTACGTAGGTCGGCCGGTCGTGGGCTGTGTCCAGCCCGGTGCCACTTGACCATGGCACCGGCAGACAGACGAGGAACCGATGACCACTCAGCAGGACAGCAGTACCAAGACCAACAAACGGATGAAGCACTCGGCGCTGGCGGCGGGGGCCGCGCTGGCCGTCGTCGTGTCGGTGGCCGGAGCGGCGCCCGGTGCCGGGGCCGCTCCGAGCGCCGCGCCCACCAAGCCGAAGCTCAGACTCGTGGCCGCGACGGACTCCGTGACGGCCCAGCGCTGGGAGGGGGAACCCGGCGTCTACCTCGACCTCGGCACGTACGTCACGGTGGACGACGTACCGCTGGAGTTCAAGGTGACCCGGAAGTCGTACAAGGACCCGGTGGTCGCCGAGCAGATCATCCGCAAGGGCGGAAAGGTGCAGGCGAAGCGGCTGCCCGCCGGCATGGTGAAGGACTTCGAGGGCCTGCCGGGCTTCCTGGAGGTGTCGTTCCGGGACGCGGCCGGGAAGGAGGTCGCGAAGAACAAGGGCACGTTCTGCCCGAACAACGCCTCCGGACGTATCCGCCCGGACGCCCCGGCGACCTCGCACTTCCCGGAGAGCTGCGCCAGTAACCCGTTCACGCTGGGCGGGGTGTGGGGCATCGAGAAGGGCTGGGCCGCCAACGCCAGTTCGATCGACTACGACAAGCCGGTGGATCTGCCGGTGGGCGAGTACACGGCGAAGGTGTCGATCGGGAAGGCGTACCGCGACCTGTTCGGCATGCCCGATGACCAGCCGACCATCAAGGTGTCGGTACTGCCCGAGAGCGAGGGCGGCGAGAGCGGAGGCGGCGGCGGAGTCGGCCTGACCGCGCGTTCCTCCGCCCATCACGGAGGGGGCCATGACAGTCATGGGACCCACGGGGCACCGCTCGCGTCGTCGCACCACTACGGCCCGCGCGGCGCGGACGCGCCCACCATCCCGGCCTTCCCCAACGCCCTCGTCGACCGGGGTACGGCACACCACCTGGGCGACGGTCCGGGCCACACCGACGGTTCACGCGTCGCGCCCGCGCTGAAGGCCGCCGCCAAGCGGCCCACGGGCAGGGCGGGCGTACCGGCCAACGTGCCCAAGCCCGACCTGCGTTCACTGCCCGCGTGGGACATCGCCATCACGGACGGCGAGGACGGGGACGTACCCGGAAAGGACTACCTGGCGTTCAGCGCGAACGTGTGGAACGCGGGTCCCGCGCCCCTGGTGGTGGACGGCTTCCGCCAGCGGGGCAAGGACCTGATGGACGCCTACCAGTACTTCTACGACGCGAACGGCAAGCAGGTCGGCTACACGCCCACCGGCACCATGGAGTGGGACCCCCGCGTCGGCCACGAGCACTGGCACTTCACGGACTTCGCGAGCTACCGCCTGCTGAGCGCCGACCAGACCAAGGAGGTGCGCAGCGGCAAGGAGGCGTTCTGCCTGGCCAACACCGACGCGATCGACTACACGGTGAAGAACGCCAACTGGCACCCGTACAACACCGATCTGTCGACGGCGTGCGGCGAGAAGAACTCCCTCTCGGTACGTGAGGTCCTGGACGTCGGCTCCGGCGACACGTACACCCAGTACCGCCCCGGCCAGTCCTTCGACATCACGGGCCTGCCGAACGGCACGTACTACATCCAGGTCATCGCCAACCCGGAGAAGCGCCTCCAGGAGACCAACCTCAACAACAACGTCGCCCTGCGCAAGGTGATCCTCGGCGGCACGGAGGGCGCGCGGACGGTGACGGTACCGCCGCACGACCTGATCGACGTCAAGTAACCCGTACCTGGCGTGTGTTGCACCTCCGAGGGGGAGAACAGCCCCTCGGGGGTGCAGCCAGCTACACCCCCGATCGGGTGGGTCGCTCCATGGTTCGGTCGTCCGGGCAACGGCATTGTTGAACCCAACGAACCGAAGCCCCGCGAAAGGAACCAGGGATGCCTACCGAGACCGACCTCACCCCGCTGCTCACGGCCTGGGACCAGGCACACCCGGCCGCCCCCACCGCCACCGTCGTGGACCTGGACTGGCGGCACATCCTGGACGAGATCGCCCACCCGCACACCACCCAGGCCTTCCACCGTCTGGCGCAGGCGGCTTGATCCCGTACGTGTACGTACTGATCGGCCGACCCGAACACCAGAGAGGCCCCGGAGAAGTCCTCCGGGGCCTCTGGCTGTGTCGGTAGCTGTCAGTGCTGGTCAGTCCTGGCGTACGACATTCGTGCCGGTGCCGCCCGAGAGGATGTCCTTGGCGGGGCCGCCGTACAGCTTGTCGTTGCCGTTGTTGCCCCACATGTAGTCGACCCCGCTGTTGCCCCACATGACGTCGTTGCCCGCGCCGCCGTACAGGTTGTCGCCGCCGGGCCCGCCGTAGATCGTGTCGTTGCCGTTGTTGCCGTACAGGAGCTGGCCGTCGGCGCCGCCGCGGAGCACGTCGTTGCCCAGGCCGCCCTCCGCGATGTCGCCGTTGGTGGTGATGGTGTCGTTGCCGTCACCGCCGCGCACGAACGACGCCGGGCCCGCGGTGATGGTGTCGTCGCCCGCCCCACCGTCGACTCCGTTGGCGTCGACGCTGCCCCGGTCGGTCAATTTGTCCTTGCCGGCGCCCAGGCTGATCGAGTTGCCGTAGTAGGCCTCGCCGGTCTTGTTGGTGAAGTCGAGCACGTCGTTGCCGTTGCCGAGGTCCATCGTCAGGATGTTGTACGGGCTCTGGCTGTCCACGGTGACGACCGTGCACAGGACCTTCGTGCGGTCGGCGGAGTCGGGGTAGACGCATCCGCGCCCGATGCTGATCGGAACGACGTCGTCGATCGCGAAGGTGACGTCCGTGTGGTCCGTGGCGTCGGGGTAGGCCTCGGTGACGGTCAGCTTGTTGGTCTGGCCGGCGGCGGCCGTGTAGCTCAACTCGCGGTCGTTGAAGCTGACTTCGGCCTTCGCGGACGGCGTCGCGGCACCGGCCGTACCGGCCAGCGCGAGCGGGACGGCCGCGAGTCCGGTGCCGAGGGCCAGGGCCATCGCGATTCGGGTCGCCCGACGGCCGGTGGGGGATGAGGACATGGTGCGTAACCTCCAGGTTCGGTGACGCCATGTGAGACGGCCGGGGGGATCCCTGGGTTGTGGTGACCTGCCCAAGCGAACGGCCAAGCGTTCGGGCAGAAGGGACGCTGACGTCCACGCACATGAACAACGATCAAGTACGTGACTATTGACGTGTCCAGGACCACCCCCCTACCTTCCGGGAGAAAGCGCTTTCCAATCCGGCCCGGAAGCTGATCCATCCCGATCCACCGTCCTGGAGATGGAGAACCATGAGCCACGCGAGTCACCCGAGTCACCTGAGGCATCTGAGACCAGTCACGGCGTGCGTCGGCCTGCTGGCCGGCACCCTCGTCGCCCTGTCCGGCACGACCGCACAGGCCGCGACCACCCGCTACGAGGCCGAGACCTCCCCGTCGGTCTGCACCGGCACCATCGACTCCGACTGGACCGGTTACTCCGGCAGCGGATTCTGCAACGGCACCAACGCGGCAGGCGCGTACGCCCAGTTCACCGTTTCCGCACCCGCATCGGGCACGGCGACACTGAGCGTACGCTTCGCCAACGGCACGACCACCGCCCGTGCGGTGGACGTCATCGTGAACGGCACGACGACCACGACGGCCTCCTTCGAGAGCACGAGCACCTGGACGGGCTGGACGACGAAAACGCTGACCGTCCCCGTGGTGGCGGGCAGCAACACGATCCGCCTGAACCCGACGCTCGCGGCGGGCCTCCCCAACATCGACTACCTCGACGCGAACGTCCCGGACGGCGGCGGCACGACACCCCCCACGGCGTCGGCGTTGTACGTATCCCCGTCGGGCACGGACAGCGCGGCGGGCACGTCGACGGCGCCGACGACGCTGACCTCCGCGATCAGCCGTATCACCGCGGGCGGCACGATCTACGTCCGCGGAGGCACGTACACCTACGCCTCGACGGTCACGATCCCGGCGGGCAACAACGGCACGTCGACGACCCGCACGACGCTGTCCGCGTACCCGGGCGAAACCCCGGTCCTCAACTTCTCCTCCCAGACGGAGAGTTCATCGAACCGAGGCCTGCAACTCAACGCCAACTACTGGCACATCAAGGGCCTGGTCGTCGAACGGGCCGGTGACAACGGCATCTACGTCGGCGGCAGCAACAACGTCATCGAGCGCACGGTGACCCGCTTCAACCGCGACACGGGCCTCCAGCTCGGCCGTATCTCCTCCAGCACCCCGGCAGCCGACTGGCCGGCCAACAACCTGATCCTGAGTGCCGAGTCGCACGACAACGCCGACTCGGACGGCGAGGACGCGGACGGCTTCGCGGCGAAACTGACGACAGGCGCGGGCAACGTCTTCCGCTACGCGGTCTCCCACAACAACATCGACGACGGCTGGGACCTCTACACCAAGACCGACACGGGCCCCATCGGCCCGGTGACCATCGAGGACTCCCTCGCCTACGAGAACGGCACCCTCACCGACGGCTCCCAGGCCGGCAACGGCGACCGCAACGGCTACAAGCTCGGCGGCGACGACATCGCCGTCAACCACATCGTCCGCCGGAGCATCGCCTACAACAACGGCAAACACGGCTTCACCTGGAACAGCAACCCGGGGACCATGGCGGTGTCGGGGAACGTGAGCATCGACAACACCGAGCGCAACTTCAACTTCGACGGCGGCACATCGGTGTTCCGCGACAACACGTCGTGCCGGAGCGGCAGCGGCACGAACGACCGGGTCATCGGCGATGCCGATACGTCGAACCAGTTCTGGTCGGGGAGCAATGGGGGGCGGTGCTCGGCGTATGGGGGTGGGCTGAGCTGGTCGTTTGGTTCGGATGGGCGGCTGGGGGTGGTGTTCGGGGGGTAGGGGGCCGTACTGGACCGAGTTGGGCTGTGCGTGTGCGCTGCCCTGGGGCACCTTCGGGTCGGTGACCTGGAGGTGCCCTTTCGAATGGCCACTGATGTTACTAACGTAGATGTTAGTAACATTGAGGTTAGTAAGTCTCTGGGGTCGAGGCTGAGTGGCTGGTCGGACATACGAAGGGCAATGGCGTGGGCGATTTCGTGGGCAGGACGCGCGAGCTGGAGACGCTGAACCGGGAACTCGGCAAGGTGGCGGCCGGGGTCGGCGGGGAGCGACCCGGGCGGTGCCTGATGCTGCGGGGGCGCCGGCGCGTGGGGAAGTCCCGGCTGGTCGAGCGGTTCGCTGAGCGGTCCGGCGCACCCTTCGTCTTCTACGCCGCCACGGGAGCTTCGCCGCAGATCGACCTCGATCGGCTCGGGCGGGACGCCCAGGCGTCGAACCTTCCGTTGGCCGGCCTGCTGGCCTCGGCCCGTCCGGCGAACTGGGACGACGCCTTCGACGTGCTCGCGGCAGCCCTGCCCACCGACCGGGCGAGCATCGTGGTCATGGACGAAGTGCCGTATCTGATGGATGCGGAGGGGGCGTTCGAGGGCACGTTGCAGCGGGCGTGGGACAGGGTGCTGGAGGTCAGGCCGGTTCTGCTCATCCTCATCGGCTCCGATCTGTCGATGATGGAGGCCCTGAACAGCTACGGCCGCCCCTTCCATCAGCGCGGCCGGGAGATGGTGCTCGGTCCCCTCAATCCGGCTGAAGTGGGCGGGATGCTGGGCCTTGACCCGGCCGAGGCGTTCGACGCGGCGTTGATCACCGGTGGGCTGCCCCTGATCTGCGCGGAGTGGCCACACGGTGCGGGGGTCTGGGACTTTCTGTCGGCTGCCTTGAACGATCCGGTGTCCGCCCTGCTGGTATCGGCCGAGCGGTCGCTGGCCGCAGAGTTCTCGCAGCAGGTGCAGGCGCGCACGGTGCTGTCGGCGATCGGGAGCGGCGAGCGGACCTTCAGCAACATCGGCCGTGCGGCCGGCGGTATAGGAGCCACTCCGCTCCAGCGTTCGTTGGGCGCGCTCACGGACAAGAGGGTGATCGCGGCCGAACTCCCTGTGTCCACAGGCCCTTCGAAGGACCGGCGCTACCGGGTCGCGGACCCCTATCTCCGCTTCTGGCTCCGATTCCTCGGGCCGGCGATGGAGGAGATCGAACGGGGCCGGGGTGATCTGACGCTGGGGCGCGTCCGCGAGAACTGGACCAGCTGGCGTGGTCGCGCCGTCGAGCCCCTCGTACGCGAGGCCCTGGCACGCCTGCTGCCGGACGCGTCCCTTCCCGCCGCCCCCGCGATCGGCGCCTACTGGACGCGTACAAATGACGTGGAGATCGACATCGTCGGAGCGGACCGTGCCCCCATCGCCAAGGAGTTGCTGTTCGTCGGCTCGGTGAAGTGGCTGGAGAACGCGCCCTTCGACCGTCACGACCTGTCGGCGCTCCTGCGCCACCGCGCGATGCTCACGTCCGAACCGATTCCTGTGGTCGCGGTCTCGCGCAGCGGCACGGACTGCACGGGACTCGACGCCGAATACGGCCCGGCGAGACTCTTGGAGGCATGGCCATCCTGACCGGGGGAGGAGTGGCGTCGCCGCTGCACGAGAGACACCGTCGAACAACCAGGTCAGTCAGCGCTGAGAGCGCGCCACTCGGCGGTGACACACCCCTCTTCCATGTCCCACCACGACTTGGCCACACCATGGTTGAGCAGCCGTTGGACCTGAGCGAGATCCGAGGTAGGAGGGATGTCCGACGCGACCATCCCGAAGCGCTCGATCCCCTCGCCACACACGCCCAAGCGGTGAAAGGCGTCGAGGACGCTCTGCCGCGCAGCACCGGAGCCTCCCTCGCGAAGCACGATCAGGCGAATGGTGCAGTTCCCCGACGGACGAACCACGTCGCCGGCCCACAGCACGCCCTCTTCACCGGGGTTCGCCGCGAGTACGTCACCACATGCGACCCCCCGTACGAACCACGGGACGTTGTCGAGCTTCACGGTGCCGTCGCCCTGATCGATCGCCCACAGGCTTTCCACTCCCGCTGGAGGCCAGTTGTCCTCCAGCTCAAGGCGGAAGTGCACCTTCACGTAGTTGGCCCAGCTCTCGGTCATCCCGTCAGGATGCCCGCCCCCTCGACATGAGAGCCGCGGAGGATGGCGCGGGCCGACATGCTGCCGCGTGCCTTCCCGGAAGGAGCGCATGCGGTGGCTGTGCCTCGTCAATGCGTCAATGCCGATCGGCGATGCGGAACTCCATCCATTCGACGCCCGGGACGTTGAAGTGCGCACCGATGTTGGCAGCCGCGATGCCCTCGAACTCGTGCTGGTTGCCTGGCCCTTGACTGCCCAGGCTCCATGGAGTCGCGATCTTCCACGCACACTCGAGGACGGTCATCAGAGCGCGCTCCGGAGTAGGGCACTGGAGCGGGGAGACCAGCCGCAACACGGCCAGTTCGGGAAACTTGCAGTACCGCTCGTAGTTCTCGATCTCGACGGGGCGATCCAATCGATCCGCAAGGCGCCCGACCACCCGCTCGGCGCTGCGGCGATCGTTCGCGTGTACGTGACAGCGCCATTGGATCGACTCGAACATGGCGGAAACCATACGGGCCAGGCGCAGCCACGTGTAGTCCGGTGCGGTGGCTGAAATCCGCCTTGGGCGGCCGACAGGCAATGTGGCGAACGCTTGTGGGAAGCACCTTCCGTTCTGGTCCTGATGTGACAAGGTGGCTCGAAGGTGATGCGGGAATTCTGTGGAGGTGGGCGAGATGCCGGAACTCCGTAAAGGCGAGAACACGGCGGTTGGCTCGGGGCGTGTCACCGCCGAGCTGCACACTGTGGGCGATCCGGTGGACCTCAGCGCGCTCTTGGTCGCCGCGGACGGCAAGGTCAGGTCCGACGACGACCTGGTCTTCTACAACCAGCCCTCTGCGGAGTCCGGTTCGGTCCGGCACCTCGCCGCGGACGCCGAGGGTCCCGAGCGCATTGAGATCGACCCGGCCACTCTCCCCGCGGATGTCGATCGGGTTGTCCTGGTGGGCAGTTGCGACCCCGACGACGCCACGCGCACCTTTCACGACGTGAAAGAGGTGCTGGTACGTGCTGTCCAGCAGGGAGCCGATCCGGTCCGCTTCTGCCCGCCTGCCCTCATAGACGGTGAACGCGCCGTGCTCCTGATGGAGTTGTACCGCCGAGGCCTGACGTGGAAGCTCCGCGCCATCGGCCAGGGTTACGCCAACGGACTGGCCGGCCTAGCCACCGATTTCGGGATCCAGGTGGAGGAGTCACAGGAGCCGCAGGGGCAGTCCGAGGCGGAACAGGCAGACACGGAAGAAAGCAGGTCCACGCTTCACGCCGTGCCTACGGCGGAGACTCCCGGGCAGGCCGAGCCGATGCCGCCGGCCGCTGCTTCCGCCGTCCCGACGAGCCTGCGCAAGCCTCCGCTCGGCACGGTCAGCCTCGAAAAGGGCGGCCAGGTCTCCATGAGCCTGGACAAGAGCGACCGCGAGTTGGTGGTCACCGCCTCACTCGAGTGGGACGGAGGGAGCGAGCGGCGCCGCAGACAGGGCGCCGACCTCGACCTGTACGCCTTGTTCGTACCCGCCTCGAAGGCTCTGCGCGGAGGTAAAGCGCCCGGCGCCCTGGTCAAATCCAGGCACAGGGCACAAGGGGTGCCGTTGAGACCTGGAGCGACTGTGCCCGCGACTGCTTCAGGGGCGACGGCAGCGTCAGGAACAGCGAAGAAGGGCAAGGGCGCTGATGTCGTCTACTACAAGCGCCTCGGCTCGGTGAAGGGCCGACCCTACATTCGCCTCGATGGCGACTCACGTGTTCCGGGGCGCGAGTCACTTCGTATCGTTCGTCCCAGCGAGCAGGGCTACGTTCTCCTCTGCGCCTATTCCGCGGTCAGTAACGGCATCGGATCCTTCCGCAGCTTCGGCGCGAAGATCGTCATTGCGGACGGGCGGGGGTCCACCGTCACCGTCCCGCTCTTCGAGAACACCAAGACCCGCTATTGGGTGGCCATCGCCCTCGTCGACTTCACCGAGGCCGACGGAGCGGCGATCCACCACATCGAGGCCTACAGCGCCCGCATGACCGAACGCCGCCCGGTTCTCCACCCGGACGGGACCATCGAGATGAACGCGGGACCGGTCGAATTCAAGAGACGCTGAACGCCTCGTCCACATCGGTGCGGACGAGAAGTTCTCGACCGGGTGACGCGTGGACGGTCAGCAGGGCAGCAAGAATCCTGGCGTGCTGCTCAGCCGGAGGTTCAGTCGCCCGAGTGCCCCCAGAAGCGGATCTCCTGGGGCTTGCCCTCGTTGTCGTGCAGCACCGCGCACCGTCCGACCCAGCGAGACCGAGGGAAGACGTCGAAGTCCGGGACGTGCGCGCGGGTCAGTTTCTCCGTCCCGAGCAACTCAAGTGCCTCCTCGGCCGTCACGAGCTCCACGGTGTTGTAGTCGGGGGTGTCGTCCGGTCCCAGTACGACGAAGACATCGAGGACCGAGTGGGTGCCGGCCTCATGGACCAACTCGACCTCCCACAGCTCCTCCAGAGTCCGCGGCCGAGGCTCCCGCTCCGCCTCCGGTCGCCAGTCGGCACCGTTGACCCAGTAGTAGTCCCCTGCCTCGAACACCTCACGCCGCAGTTGCTGGGGTCTGGTGCAGGTTTGGGTGACAGGTTCGGTCACGCGGCCTGGAGGGCCGGTGTGGTCATGACGGTCTCGAATTCGACGGGGGTCAGCCGGCCGAGTGCGGCTTGTCTGCGGCGCCGGTGGTAGGTCCTCTCGATCCAGGTCACGATCGCGATCCGCAGTTCCTCGCGAGTGGCCCAGGATCGGCGGTCGAGGACGTTCTTCTGCAGCAGGCTGAAGAAGGACTCCATGGCCGCGTTGTCGCCTGCCGCGCCGACCCTCCCTATCGAGCCGACGATCCGGTGCCGGTCGAGGGCCCGGACGAACTTCCGTGACCGGAACTGCGATCCGCGATCGCCGTGCAGAATGCACCCGTCGACGTGTCCACGCCGGGCAACAGCGTCGTTGAGGGCTGTGACGGCCAGGCGGGACTTCATCCGCGTGTCGATCGAGTAGCCGACGATCCTCCTGCTGAAGACGTCCTTGATCGCACAGAGATACAACTTCCCTTCACCGGTGGCGTGTTCGGTGATATCGGTGAGCCACAGCCGGTTCGGGCCATCCGCGGTGAAGTCACGGCGGACCAGGTCGTCGTGGACCGGCGGGCCGGCGTTCTTGGTACTGCCGCGCTTCTTGCCGAACACGCTCCACCAGTTGTTGTCCCGGCAGATCCGCCACGCGGTCCGGTCGGCCATGCCGGATCCCGCGCTGCGGGCCTCGTCGGCCAGGAACCGGTAGCCGAACTCCGGATCCTCGCGGTGCGCGTCGAACAACGCGTTCGCGCGTGTGGCCTGCTGGAACTCGGCATCGGTCACGGGACGTTCGAGCCAGCGGTAGTAGGGCTGGCGGGCGAGTTTCAGGACCCTGCACGTGAGAGTGACGGGAATTCCGCCCGTGGCCAGCTCCTTCACGAGCGGGTAGATCCTTTCCCGGCAGATGCGCCTGTGACAGGTAGGCCGCGGCCCGGCGCAGGACCTCGTTCTCCTGCTCCAGCAGCTTGATCCGCCGGCGTGCTTCCCGTAGTTCCGCGTTGTCCTGGCTGGTCGATCCGGGCTTGGTCCCGTCGTCGATGTCCGCGCGGCGCATCCACTTCCACAGCGTCATCGCATGCACTCCGAAGTCGGCGGCCACCTGCTCGACCGTCACGCCCGGGCCGCGGTTCCTCGCGACCCGCACGACGTCTTCGCGGAACTTTTCCGGATAAGGCTTGGGCACAGCGACATCCTTCCCACCCGCCCCACAGGGCAAGCCAGTTCAGATGTCACCCGATCGTGCAGCAGACCCCCATGGTGCCGTCGCCCTTCGGTAGGGGAGGATGCAAGAGAGTGCCAACGATCGAGAGCACGGCGGGGTGGGGATGAGGCAGGGGGACTCTGAGCCTGTGGTCGGCACTGCTCAGCCGACGGGCCGAGAGGCACGCGAAGTCTGGGGCGCAGAGGCGTACTTGATCCTCGTGGGCGTAGCGCAGACGTACCACGCTGTGATCACTTACAAGGAGTTGGCCGAAGAAATCCAGAGCAGGACTGGAATCCGGACCAAGACTCTCCTGCACAACTGGATCGGTCCTGTCTTGGGCTGGGTGGTGCGTGAAGCGCACCGTCGTGGTGACCCACCACTGACAGCTCTGGTGGTCCACACAGACGACGGCAAGGTAGGCAGCGGCTACAAGGAAGTCCTGGCGGTCGCTGAAGAGTCGCCAGTAGATGACGAGCTGGAACGTGAGCACCACGCTGCCGACGCCCGCCTTGCTTGCTACCGCCGCTTTGGGGCAACCCTGCCACCTGGTGGTGGCGTGCCGGCACTCGCCCCCAGATTGCAAGCCGCTGTCGAACGCCGCCGCGAGCGTGCTGATAAGCCCGCTCGGGTTTGTGAGCGTTGCTTCGTCCAACTGCCTTCGACGGGCCTCTGCGATTCGTGCGGATAGCCGATGACTGCTTCGTCCCGAAGCAACTGGGGTGGGGGCTGTGCCTTGGGCTGGTGTGTCTCTCAACTGGGCTGATGGTCCGCAGGCGTTCGTGCTTGTCCGTCGGTGGTTGTCGGCGTTGTCACGCAGTTAGACACTCAGCACCACCCCGGTGCATCCAGCGATGGTCATCCCGGTCAAGGCCTCTGAGGATCCACGGGGCTCGAGACAGGGGCTGACCGCTGTGGCGGTTCGCTGCTGCTGAACACTGCAACCAGTGTCGCCCCGCCTAACGCCAAGAGCATGGCGGTCGAAATGTCATCATTGTGACGATTCGACCTTGAAGCGGTCCCTTGTTAGGTTGATCGCCCGGTTGGGTCGACAGGTGGGGGAGGCCGTGGAGTTCCGCGGTTCAGTGGTGTCATTCGAGCGCGCAGTCGAGAAGAAGTTGCTGCGGGCCCAGATCGTCAGTGTTGAGCAGCTGCTTGCGTTGAACGAGCGCGAGCTTCGATCGTTGCCTGGGATAGGACCGACGACCATAACGCACATCGTCTCGGCGCTGAAGGAGGCAGGACTAGCTCTAGCTGCTGACCCCTACGCGGCGTATGAGTGTGCACGCCATTCAGACGTCGCCCGGGACGCCGAACTGCGAGCGTACTTCCTTTGCAACTCGTGCAGGGAGGCCTACGGTCACCTCGCCTTCGGCGATCGGAGTCCGGAGTGGGTGTCGAGGGAGCAGGTCGAGGGGTACTGCGGCCACTGTAATGAACGTCGAGGAGTGCGCCTCACCCAGTGGTTTCTTTGCGGTACCTGTGACCGTGTCGTCCGATCGATCGGGCGGGGCCTTGCGTCTGCCAAATATGTTGAATCGGTGTGGGCGGACACATTCGAGGGGGCTTCGGGGCTATCACTGCGGGAAACCGATCCTGTTGAGTTGCGTCCTCGGGGGCAGAGGTCAGACGCGGATCGGGTGGCGATAGCTGACTTCGTGGCCGATTACGTGTCAGGTGAAGCTGCGCTTGGGATCGAACTTAAAAGCGGCCGCAGTGCACTTACTGGAGGTGGCGTAGGAAGTCCCATGTCGCAGTTCCAACTTGACGCAACCGACTGCGATGACATAAGGGCGGCCGCAGTAGCGTTGAAGATCCCAATTTTCTTGGTCCATGCCCAGGTTATCGGGCGAGCGCACGCACCGACAGAACGGTATGTAGGAGTGGGGTTGTGGTTCGCCCGACCGTGGGACATGCTCCAGCACCTTGAATCGGTCCGAAGGCGTCCACGCGAAACGAGAGATGCTGCTTATTTTAGGACTGCTATGTTCCGGCCTTTCGCAGAGTTTCCCGCCTATGTGAAGGGCCGATTTTGTGCTGATTTGGAATCCATGCACCGTGATGGTTTTCCTATCCTGTACCAGCGCTGACTTGAATTGCGAGTTGCATCGAGGTCGGCGGAGCGATTTTGGTGCGAGTTACCATGGGGCCCCTTAAGATTCCGACGATTCTGGTAGTCTCTGGATCTGTTTGTAAAATAGAGGCTTGGGGTCATGGCATGTCAGCGGCTGGCACAATGAACTGCCGCAGGTCGTCAGTCGCCCTGTCGAGCTGGAGTTCGTCCAGCGACGCCCGCGTGTATATCCACCAACGACCCCAAGGGGGGCCGTGAGAGGATCACGGACGTGAAACTGATCGAGAACACCGAGGCACGCCGGGTGGAGGCGCTCAGTGTCCTTGCCCCTGAAACCCAGGCCGCCTTGGGGCAGTTCTTTACCCCTGCACCAGCCGCTGCCCTGATCGCCTCGATGCCTCGCCTAGACGCGCTGAGTAATACTGTGCGCGTTCTGGACCCCGGCGCCGGGGTTGGCTCGCTGACCGCCGCACTGGTGGTCCGACTGCATGAAGAGCGCCCCGGCGTGGACGTTCACGTCGTTGCTGTGGAGACCGACCCGCAGGTTGTGCCCTACTTGCAGGCCACGCTCGAGGAATGTAGGGCAACCTACGGCACCACTTTCGACCTCGTGCAGGGCGACTACCTCACCGACGATGATGCACTCATCGACGGGCCGTTCGACCTCGTCGTCGCCAACCCACCCTACGGAAAGCTCGCCGCAGGCAGCCTGCACCGTACGCGCACTGCGCACCACCTGGTCGATACCAGCAACATCTACACGGCCTTCTGGGCCAGGGCCACAGCCACCCTTGCCCCCGGCGGTCAGATCTCGATCATCGTGCCCCGCTCCTGGGCCAACGGCACCTACCACCGCGCCTTTCGTCGGTGGATGCTCGACCGCACCAGCCTCGACCTCCTCCACGTCTTCGAGAGCCGCAACACAGTCTTCGCCGACACCGGCGTCCTCCAGGAAAACGTCATCGTGGTTGGCACACGGGGCGAGCAGCAGCCACAGGTCGTCCTGTCGGCGTCGATCGCGCACGACGACGCCCCGCTGCGCCGCACCGTCCCGTTCGACGCCGTGGTCCTGCCCGGGGATCGCGAGCGGTTCGTCCGCTTCGATGACTCCGCTGCCGTGCCGCCGGCAGTCTCGTTCACCTTGGCCGACCTGGGCTTGGGCGTCAGCACGGGCAAGGTCGTCGACTTCCGTAACCGCGAACACTTGACCGGAGACCTCAGCGCCGACAGTGTCGTGCCGATGGTCTACCAGGCCAACGTGCGCGGCGGAGAGATCGAGTGGCCACAGCGCCCCGCGAAGAAGCCGCAGGGTTTCTCCCCCAGCACCGAGGCCGCCCGCAAACTGCTCCTGCCTGAAGGGCACTACGTCGTCATTAAGCGCTTCTCCGCGAAGGAGGAGAAGCGGCGCGTGGTCGCGGGCGTCTGGAAGCACGATGGCCCAGTTGCCCTGGACAATAAGACCAACTACCTGCACGAGAAGAAGGGGCCTATCGACCCTCAGCTCGCGCACGGGTTGATGCTCTGGCTGAACTCCTCGACACTCGACGCGATCTTTCGCACCTTCTCCGGGCACACCCAGGTCAACGCCGGGGACGTCAAGACGCTCCCCTTCCCCTCCCGCGACGACCTGGTGCGCTTGGCACAGAACGCGCCGGAATGGCTCCCAGAGCAGTCAAAGCTCGACGCCCTCGTGGCTGACTTGTTCCCCGCTGTCGTAGGCTCCGCAGAGTGATCAGCACTTTACGAGCATCTGTCGAGAACGCTAGCGCCCTCCTGCAAGCCTTCGACTTCGACAAGGTCCGCTGCAATGACAGGTCCGCCCTGACGGCCCTCGTGCTGCTCGGCCTGGAGCCAGGCGAGCCGTGGGACACGGCGACCAACCCGCGTCTCGGCGTCACGGAAGTTATGGGCGTCATTGCGGAGAAGTGGGGTAAGGAGTACGCCCCGAACTCGCGGGAGACCTTCCGCAAGCAGACGCTCCACCAGTTCGTCGACGCGGGGTTCGCTGAGCACAACTCCGATGCTCCCGAAGGGCGCGCGGTCAACTCCTCTAAGAACAATTACCGGATCGCTCCGGCTGCTCTGTCCGTAGTGCGTCTCTTCGGCACCCGGGGGTTCCAAGATGCCCTCGACGCCTGGATAGCCGAAGCTCCCACCCAGCAGGCCGCTTACAAGGCCACCCGCGAGATGCAGATGCTCCCGGTCACGCTGCCCGACGGTTCTCTGTTCAGCCTCTCTCCCGGTGGCCAGAACCCCCTGATCCGGAACATGGTCGAGGAGTTTTGTCCTCGCTTCGCCCCCGGTGGACAGGTGCTCTATCTGGGGGACGCCAAGGATCACCGCTACGACATCCGCCAAGACGATGTCTTCGCACGTCTCGGGTTGGCCTTCGACGAGCACGGCAAGAACCCGGACCTCGTGGTCTACGACGAGCAGCGCGGTTGGCTTTTCCTGATGGAGGCCGTCACTTCTCACGGACCGATCGACTTCGGACGGCGTGAGCACCTGAAGAACCTCTTCGCGACGGACAAGGCAGGGCTGGTGTTCGTGAACTGCTTCCCGGACCGCGCCACGATGCGCAAGTGGCTGGCCGACCTCGCATGGGAGACCGAAGCCTGGGTGGCTGACGCGCCTGACCACCTGATCCACCTGAACGGCTCACGGTTCCTAGGCCCCTATGAGTGAGCCTCTTCAGCTCGCGCTCTGATTGTCGGGACTCCGCCGGCCTTCTTCTGGCGGACGTGGATGCTCTGTTGGCGCGGTACGAGGCTGCGGTGAACGAGCACGGGATTCCGCGGCCGTACTGAGTTGTTGGACCATCAGCTTGGGAAGCTTGGGTCTCTTGGCGGCTGTCGCTGCGCTGACCTGCGGCGGGGTGGTGTCGGAGCGTGGTCGCACCCGTGACGAATCCCCGTGGTTCCCCGCACGACCTGGCACGCGAAATGGCACGGTCCCTTCACCCCGCACGTTCCTTGGCGGAGTGGGGGTCCCAGAGGGCCTGAGCCTCAGCCGACGACAGCCAGCCACGATGGCGAGTCAGCCGACCGTGCACGCGCGCGTGTGCCTCGCTGTACCCCTGCTGGCCTGAGCCACGTTGTCGGCCGTCGATCAGAGTAAGGCGCTACGGCGGAAGCGTATGGGTGGCACCCAGCGCGATGACCTCGTTGTCCGGAATCGATTTGGATAAGGATGCCACCTTGGGCTGAGGTGGATTTCCTGCGTTGATGGTCTAAAAGTCCACACCTGCTCGTCCCGGTCTGCTGGCGTTGTCACGCAGTTAGACACTCATCGCATCATCTAGTCCGCTTGCCTCAGCCCCAATGGTGCCTTAAACGGGACTCGGCCCAGAAAGATGATCAAGATCGAGTTCCTCGCTGCGGCGATACCTGGAGAGCGGGTAACGATCTTCTGACACGACATCAGCTTCGATCATGTCGACCGCCGTCATAACAATTGGAGTCTGATCGCGTCGTGCAGGAGTGCATTTCTGAGCCCACGATCGAGCCAAGGCTATCCAAAGCCAGTGAATATCCTCTGGTAGTACGTCTGATTTCTGGATCTCGCGAGCGATCCTGTCAGAGGAGGCTTTCGGCGTCATGTCGTCGTTATGAAGCCACTGTCTAACATGTGCGCTTAGCGGGATGTCGAAGTTACTGTCTTCGCCGCTAGCAGTGGATAGGCTGGGAAGAGCATCAGAGTAGAGGATGACGCAGAGGGTCAGGCTGTATGGGGTACCTTCTGACCACCTGGCAGGGCATTCTACTCGAAGTTGACATACTTGACGCAGCGCTTCTCCTTCAGCGCTGTCTTTTTCAAACCAGTAGAGAAAGTTGTAACTCAGTCGGTCTGCTGAGGTTTGTCCGGTCCCGGGAGATGCTTGACACTTCGGTCCCAGCTTGGTTGACGGTGGCCGTGATCGGCTTTGCTGTGCGCGTTGTTTCGGCGCGTGGCGGGAGGCCGCGATTGGCTCTGGTGGAGTTGTCGGTTGTCGAGCAGAGGTACCGGGCTGTTCTGGCGGTGCTGGCCGGTGTGACGGTGACGGAGGTCGCCGCTCAGTTGGGCGTCTCGCGGCAGACGTTCAGTGGGTGGAAGTCGCGGTATTCCGCTGCTGGTCTGGCGGGGCTGGTGGACCGGTCGCGCGGGCCGGCTTCGTGTCCGCATCAGGCTTGTGCCGAGGTGGAGGCGGCTGTGTGTGAGCTGCGGCGCAAGCATCCTCGGTGGGGTCCGCGGCGGATCGCTCATGTGCTGGAGCGGTCGGCGGCGGTGGCGCCGGTGCCGTCGCGGATGACGGTGTATCGGATCCTGGTCCGTAACGGGCTGGTGGAGCCGGGGGTAAGGCGTCGGAAGCGGTCGGATTACAAGCGCTGGCAGCGGGACCGGCCGATGCAGTTGTGGCAGATGGACATCGTGGGCGGGGTGATGCTGGTCAACCCGGTGACCGGCGAGCTGACCGAGGCGAAGGTCGTGACCGGTGTGGATGACCATTCCCGGTACTGCGTGATCGCGTCGGTGGTCGAGCGGGCGACGGGGCGGGCGGTGTGTTCGGCGTTCGTGCGGGCTTTGCGGGCGTTCGGGGTGCCGGAGGAGGTGCTCACGGACAACGGGAAGCAGTTCACCGACCGGTTCGGGCAGGGTGGTGAGGTGTTGTTCGACCGGATCTGCCGGGAGAACGGGATCGCGCACCGGCTGACGTAGCCGGCGTCGCCGACCACGACGGGAAAGGTCGAGTGGTTCCATCAGATGCTGCGGCGTGAACTCCTCGACGACTGCGGCGCGTTCGAGAGCATCGGTGTGGCTCAGGCGGCGCTGGATGCGTGGGTGCAGGAGTACAACTCCGTTCGTCCGCATCAGGCGTTGGACATGCGGTCTCCTGCCGACCGGTTCACTCCGGTTCCCGAGTCGGAGCGGGGCGCGCTGGGCGTGTGGGTGCCTGGAGTGCTTGCGATGGTGCCGCAGCAGCGGGCGGCTCCCGCTGTGGTGCCGGATCCGGCCGAAGCGCCGGCTGTTCCTGCCGGTCCGTCTGAGGCGGCCGCGGCCGCGGCGGTGGTGGCGGTGGAGCAGGGCGGGCCGGTGGAGTTCGAGCGGGTGGTCCCTGCGAGTGGGAATCTGCAGGTGGCGGGCAAGCAGTTCTGGCTCGGTCCGGCCCGGTCGGGGCTGACGGTGACGTTCTGGGCCGACACTGCGGTGATCCATCTCCTGGTCGCCGGGACGCGGGTCGAGAGCGTGCGTTCGCACCTGTCGGTGGCGGATCTCGTGCAGTTGGCGGCTCGCGGGGATCGTGCGGCTGGACCGGCACCGTTGCCGGCCGGTGATGCGGCCGCGTTCGAGGTGGACCGGGTGGTGAACAACGGCGGGCTGGTGGGCCTGGGCGGGCGGGCATCAGGTGCTGGCGGCGGAGATCCTGGGCGGCCGTCAGGTAGGCATCCGGATCGATGGCGAGACGTTGTCGTTCTTCGATCCGTCCTCGCGGGAACTGCTGCGGGTGCAGCCCAACCCGCTCACCGGCGACGAGGTCCAGCGGTTGCGCGGTCTGCGGCCCGCGGGCCCGCCGCCAAGGCCGAGAGTGGAGCCGGTCCGTGTGCAGCGGCGGATCAGCGCGACGGGCACGGTCATGGTCTGTCGGCAGGTTGTCTCGCTCGGGCGGACGTACGCGGGGCAGACCGTGACGGTCTACGTGGCGGACTCGACGATCACCGTCGAACTGGACGGCCAGGTCCGCGTCATCCGGCGCACCACCGACATCCCCGTCCGCCACGTGAAAGCGAACAAACCCTACGAAGTTCCCGATGTTGTCCAGGCCCACCGTCAAGCATCAACTGGGACCAGAACGTCAGCCATCACCTGGGACTAGACAGCCCGGTTCTGTGGCTGGTCGGGGCTTTGAAGTCGTGGGCGCAGACTGGGAGGCGGATCCTGCGCTCGCCTGCCCGCTCCCGGATCGTACTCGCGGAGATCGATGGCGCCGTGCCCATCCCAATCCGGGACACCCCCACCCTCATGTACATCTGACACATTCGTGACATGGCTGATCCAGTGATCGAATCCATGGCCGATGTCCGCAGTCACCTCGCTGACGTCATCGATCGTGCCCGCCGGGAGGGCACGCCGACGATCATCACTCGGCGGGGCAAGCAGGAAGCTGTTGTGATCGACATTCAGGAGTACCAGCGGCTGCGGGAGATCGCGGAGAGCGCTGAGGAGGCTTGGCTCAATCGGTTGGCCGACGAAGCCGAGTCCGAGGGGACGGAGGGGGCGGTCTCGCTCGAAGAGATGGCCGCCCTGCTGCGGGCCCGGCAGGGCTGAACTCGTGGGGTACGTCACGCGGTTCACGTCGCACGCTCAGCGGGACATTCTCAAGGTCCCGCGCCCGGATGCCCTTCGTATCCTGCACCGCCTCGCCGAACTCCAGAAAGCACTGGACGTTGGCGACACCGCACCGTTCGACATCAAGGCCCTTCAGGGGTAAGGCGCCCGCTGGCGGCTCAGAGTCGGCGACTACCGCGCCGTTTACACCGTTGGGGACGGTCAGCTGATCGTGTGGGTCCTGGCCACGGCAAGCGTCGCGAAATCGACTGCCAACTTCCATAGGCCCCTGCGGTGTAAGCAGCGCCGACCGTCCGCCGGCGGGCAAGGGCCCGTATAGGACGAACATCTTGCATTCTGGCGGCGACCTATGGCGCCACCACGGTGATTTAGCCGTCAATCACGTGCGTTGAGCCAAAAGTGGACACGGTGCTCACCTCTGGCTAGGATCGATTAACGGATGCCACGCTTGAAGAACCAATCGGCAGGCAAGGCGGTCGGCGTCCCAAGGCCGGAGTCAACCGGCTTATCAATGACAATCTGCGTAATTCGATGCGATGCACGGCCTACCCCGCATGTTTGAACCAGAGGGTCGGGTGCAGCCCTCGGTGGCGGGCGCGTGGACCCACGTGACGGCGTACGTCGAACATTCGCGATTCACCGCTGCGGCCCGCACTTTAGGTAGTCCGGCGCTCTCGACAAAGCCGTCTGAAATCAGTACGGGAGTCTGACATGCAGAATTTCAGCAGCGTCAAGAGGAAGACACTCAGCTCCGTCGCGGTCTTGGCCGCGCTGACACTTGCTGCATCCGTGGCAGCAGTCGGCACGGCGCAAGCAGCCGTGAAGGTCACTGTCACTGGAACGGTGAGTTGCGCGAAATTCGATGATTCAGTACCGAAGACGGTGACAATAACCCCCAAGAAGGGGGTTGCCGGCGAGGATGAACCGCCGGGCGAGGAAAAGGTCGAACAGTACACGATCAAACTCACAGGCATTCCGAATACTGGCACGACCGCCACCTTCAAGGTTGTCTGCGAAGACGATGAAGGTGACACGAATACGTACAAGAACAAGAACGTCCCGATCAAGAAGCCTCCGAACGGTCCCTTGACCGTCAATCTTCCCGTGGCATAGCGGCTCCCTGAGCTTGGATCTGCGCGCCCGCCCCGACACCGTGGGGCGGGCGCGCACGTCACTCTGGATGCGGCGGCGACCGGGCCTCGGTCGCCGCCGAACACGCGCGGTCGCTCACGCGCTCACGGCAGGACCGGCAACACCCCGCAGTTCGACCTCGCCGGCTCCCCCGACAACCGGTCCGTCAGCCAGCTCACCGCGCTGCCCTGATCTGCCAGCAGCGGGGCGAAGTGGTTCAGGAGGGGGCTGATCACGTTCGGGAGGATCACCGGGCGGTACGTGACGTTCGCGCCCTTCGCGCACCAGTCCGTCGCCAGGCGGCGGGCCTGGCCGTGCGGTACCAGGTTGTCGCTGGTGCCTGTTGCCACGCGTACCGGGCTTGACGGTTTGAGGTTTCCGATGCGTTGGCTGTTCAGGAACGTCTGGAGGGCCGGGGTCGACGCGATGATGTCGGAGATGGACTTGCCGTCCGTCGTCCACTTCGTGCTCTTGGTGTAGCCGTAGCTCAGGAGTGCGTCTCCTACGCACATCGTTGAGAGGTCGGCCAAGGCCGATTTGCCCGCTGTGTTCAGGTGGGCCTCCGCTATCGGGCGGAGGGTCGGGTCCGACTGGAGGAAGCCGTTCAGGGACCAGCCCAGGGCGCCCGTCAGTTCGCTGCCGTCGATCGCCTTCGTGACCGCCGTCAGGTCTGCCGGTGGGGCGCCCGCGTAGGTGCCGGACAGGGTGATGTCGGGGGCGTAGGACGGCTGGAGTTCCGCCGCTGCGGCTGTTGCTCCGCCGCCCTGGCTGTAGCCGAACAGGCCCACCCGGGACGTGGAAGTGACCGATGTGCCGGGGAGGTTGCGGGCGGCGCGTACCGCGTCCAGTACCGCGTGGGCCTCGTCCAGGCGGTTGACGTACGTGTGGAGGCGGTCCGTCGCGCCCAGGCCAGCGTAGTCGGTGACGACCACCGCGGCGCCGGTCGCCAGGAGGCGGTAGATCGCGATGTCCTCGTAACCGACCGACACCGTACGGCCGTTGAGGAGCAGGGGGTGCTCCAGGCCCATGGATGCCGCGCACTGGTCGCCCTGGCCCATTGTGCCGGGGGCCACCGCGACCAGCGGGCGCGTGCCGCCGCCCTTCCATGTCGCCGTCGGTTCGATGTATGCGCCGGTGACCGCGACCGGGGCTCCGTTCGAGTCCGTGGACTTGTACATCAGGCGGGTCGCCCGGCCGGGCAGGGGGCCGTCGAGGGTGGGGAGGGAGATGGCGAGGGGGAGGGGTTCGGTGCGGATCAGTGCGCCGTCGGGGGTGGGGAGGGGGGTTGTCGGTGGCGTGTAGAACGCTGGGATCTCCACGCCCCGGGACACGATCGTCTCTGTGGGGGACGTGGTCGTCGCTGCCGTGGCTGTTGTTGCTGTTGCGTACGAGAGTGCCTGAGCGCCTAGACAGGTCGCAGCGGTTACTGCTGCGGCCAGGAGCCGTCTGCGTGCGGGCATGGCGAACCTCCTGTGAAGCGGCTGGCAGGAGTAGGGGTGAGGTGGGGGAGCGGCGGCTTGCTCCGCCCGCGTCCCACGGGTGGAGCAAGTCACCGTCTCTCGGTACCTGTTGCTCGGCGGTTCGCCTGGACCGTACCTACTGGTCGGTTACCTCGGGTAGCAGTCGGTAGGTTACGGTTGAGTAACTTGACTCGCTGTCTAATTGGGGGGAGTTGCGGGTTACGGATTGCAGCCGGGGGTGGTGGTCCGAGGGGTGAAACTGAGGGGGGTGTGAGGCTCCGCCGCGACGGCCTCTTCGTAGGTCGCGCTCGTGACCTCGTACCAGACGGCGTCCTTGGACGTGTCGCCGTCCACGTCGTCCAGGCTCACGCACCAGAGTTCCTGGTGGACCACCCGGGTGTACGTCTCCGTGCCGCTGCGGACGGTCTTGCATGTCCGGGTGCTCCTGCCGGACTTGCCGGACTTGCTGGACGTGGTGCACTTTCGGACCGTGTGCGGGCGGGTCGCCTTCGTCGTCTTGCGGGGGAGGTGGCGTACAGCGTTGCGCAGGCCGGAGACCGTGGGCGGGGCGTCGTCCACGCCCTCGTCCGTGCCCTCGTCGTACTGGTCGCCCGCGCTGTCCCCGCTGACCTTGGAGTCCTGCCGCGAGGCGTCGTCCTGTCCGCCTCCGCCCCCGCACGCGCCGAGGCCGGCCATGAGGACCACCGTCAGAGCAGCCGCCATCAGACGTCTCTTGCTGGACATGTCTTTCTTCCGCCCGTCTTTGTCGCAAAAAGACGGTCAGCCTAACTCCGCACTCCCTACATGACGATCAGTGCGATCCCGATGAGTACGGCGATCACGGCTGCGAAGAGGCCCACCACGCAGCCCACGCTGTTCGTCAGGTCGGAGAAGCGCGACGCCGCGTCCGGGGGCTCCGGTGTCGTGGTGGGCGGTGGCGGGGGAACGGTCTGCTGTGGTCCGTTCGGGCGGGTCAGCAGGACGTGCAGGATCTGCTGCCACACCGTCGGCGGGAGGTCGGGGACCTCGCCGTTCGGCGGGGCGATGACGGTGTGCCGGAGCCAGTTGCCCGCGGTGGGATGGGGGTCGCGGCACATTCTGGCCAGGAGTTCCTGGAGGTCGAGCAGATAGCGGTCGTCGCGGGCCAGGGGGGCCACCGCCCAGGTGAAGAGGTCGGCCGCCCGCTCCGCCAGGGCCGCTCGCGACGTGAATTCGCCCGGCTGCCCGTGGTGGGTCAAGTAGAGGTTGTTGTGCAGTACTTGGGCGCAGAGGGTGTGCCGCATCTCCAGGGGGCGGGTTCGGCGGCGTTCGGCACCGCCCAGTTCGGACAGCACCAAGTCCAGTGCGTCCGGCGGCAGTTCGCCCGTGCGCAGCTCGCGCAGGAGCACCTCGTCGGGCAGTGGGCGCAACATCGCTTCTAGGATGGTGCGTTGCTGGAAATCCCCGCGCCGGTGGTCGCGCAACTCCTCGTGGAGTCCGTACGGTTCGGGGTCGGGCGTACGGCGGGGCTGCGGGGGAGTGATCGTGGGCGCGGGCAGCGGGGGCTTTGGAGACGGCCGGTCCCAGTCCCGGTCCACGTCCGTCAGTTCCTGGAACGGGCGCTCCGCGGGCGGGGTGGGACGTGGTGGTGCCGGCGCCTCCTGACGCTCGCCGTTCCGCCGCTCGACGCCCCGGCCCTCAGCGGTGAGGATCTGCCCGAGCAGGTCCCGTCGCCGTGCCCAGTCCAGCGTCGCTCCGTCGCTCAGCCTCTCCAGCAGCTGGGGTACGCCCGCGGCCGCATCCGGGTGGGCCAGGAGGTGATCGACCAGGTGGATCGCCGCGCGGTGTTCGAACTGGGGGGTGGCGGGCGTACGGCCCATCACCACGCGGGCCAGTGGGCCCGAGCCACCGGTGTCCTGTTCCCAGCGGGGGACGGACGTGAGGCGCAGGGGATGGGTGTCGACCGTGTCGTACGTCGCGAACGTCCACTCGTGGCCCGGCCAGGAGCCGAAGAGGAGGAACAGGCCGAGGTAGACCAGCGGGGCGCCGTCCCGGTCCGGCCAGCCGGGCGGGCTCGTCTCCTCCACGAGCAGCGACACCCGCTGCGCCGGATCGCGCAGCCACTCCGCCGCGACCAGGATCAGGGCCCGCCGTACGCTCTCCAGCCGCCCCAGCATCTCCGGCAGCCGTTGCCTCGCCAGGGCGTCGAGTTGCGCGCACTCGACCGTCGACAGGGTTCCGCTCGCCTGCTCCGCGGACTCCCGGGGCCCCCAGCCGCCGTACGCCAGACCCAGGCACTGACGGGTCTTCAGGGTGCCCGGGGAGCCGACCAGGACATGGCTGATCGTGCTCGGACGGCCGTACGGGTCCTTGGTGGGCCAGCGCCGGGCGAGCAGGATCTCGCCGTCGCGGGACACGGTGCGTACGACGCTGGGGCGGGCCGCGCCCGGGCCGGACACCCACAGCAACGGGCCCAGTTCCCGGCCCAGTTGCTCGGCCCGCTCCGCCGAACAGGAGTGGGCGACCGCCTTCATGCCGGTGCCTTGCCGGCCGTGGTTGCCCTCCCACCGGAAGACCAGCTGATGCACCGACGGGACTGGATGCGCCGATGCCGCCGATGCCGCCGAAGGCGACGAAGGCGCCGACGGCATGTCCTGGAACTCGCTCACTGCTCTTCCTCTCCCCGTTCCCGATCCCGTTGCCGCTCCCGCTCTCGATCCCGTTCACGTCCGGGCCCTCCGGCTCCCCGCGCCCCCGGCACGCCGAACTGCCCGGGTCCCTCCCCGCCCTCCGTCGGCACCGCCTCCCACGCCGCCGCCTCGCCCCGCGCGAACGCCTCGGGGCCGCCCGGGACGTCGATCAGGCCGTGCATCGCGAGCAGGGAGAGGAGGGGTTCCAGTACGCGCCGGGGTGCCGCGCCCGCCGGATAGCGGCCCTGGTCCTCCTGGCCGCCGGTGGCCGACGCGACGTGCAGGGTGCACCGGCGGATCGCGTCGAAGGGGCGCAGCCAGGCCTGGCCCGCGTGCCGGCGCAGGAACGCGTGGACGTCCTGGCTCTCCTCGCGGATGAGGGTGGCGTCCAGCGAGGCGGCCGTCGGCCGGGCCAGCCAGCGGTCGACCGGCGACTGGAAGCGCAGCAGATCCGCCTTGCCCAGCACCATCGTGGCCGCCACCTCCAGGTACTGGCCCGTCTTCGGGAGCCGGTCCAGGACCGTCGCGAAGGCGAGGTCGCCGTCCCGGTTCACCTCGACCCCGCCGCGTTCCCTCGCGTGGTCCAACTGCGGGAGCGGCAGCGCCAGTACGGGGTCGACGACGAACACCAGGGCGTCCACCCCGAGCAGGAACCGCAGGGCCGCGTCCGTGCGTACGAGGTCCTCGCCGCCCAGGTCGAAGAAGGCGACCGGACGCACCTGCCCGTGCGCGTCGGTGATGAGGAGGGACTCGACGAAGCGGGCGAAGCCGTCGAGGCCCAGGGCGGTGGTGTGGTCCAGGACGCGGCCGTTGCGCAGGGGCTGAACCCGTTCCCGTACGAACCGGGCGTGCTGCTCGGGGTTGACCGACTGCCAGCTCAGGCCGAAGGGTTCGAGGCCGCCGTCGGTGATCTCGGCGATCATCTGGGTCAGCAGATGGCTCTTGCCGGTGGAGGACTGGCCGACCATCGCCACCGTCAGCGGGCGGCCGTACGTCAAGTACGGGACGGGGATGAAGTGTTCGGGGAAGTCCGGGTCCGCCGTGCACTTCTGGACCGCGCCGCGCATGACGTCCTGGCGGCGCAGCTTGCCGACGCCCGCGAGGTTCAGGGGCTGGTACTGCATCCGGCTGTCGGTGACGTACAGCGCGCCGAGGTCGAGCTGGATGGTCTCCAGGCAGTACGGGCAGATCACCTCGCTCTCGGTCAGGGCCGTTCCCGCGCCAGGGGTCGAAGGGGCCACGGGTGCCTGGCGTTTGGCGCGCAGGGCCTGTTCGAAGACCTGCCGGTCCTGGTGGCTCTCGTCGGCGGGCGCGAGGAGCGCGGCGCGGCCGGACGCTCCCGGAGACAGCAGGTCGAGGAGCTGGGCCGGGGTCGGGCGGCCGGTCGCCCGGGGGGCGAAGGCGTCCCTCAACGTCTCGGCCAGGACCCGGTGTTCGCCGAGGTCGGCCGGTGCGTGGTCGGCGTGGCCGGGGCGTCCGGTCACCAGCCGGTAGAGCACCTGGGCCGCGCTCCACACCGCGTCCCGGGAGTCGGTCACGCCCTCGCCCAGGCGCTGTTCGGGCGAGGAGTACGGGGCCCGGCCCCACGCGGACCGGGGGCGGCCGACGCGCGCCACGCCCTCAAGTCCCCACAGCTGCAAGGACGTTCCGTCCCAGAGGACGTTGGCGGGCGAGATGCCGCGCGGCACCAGACCCTGGCCGTCCAGCAGACACAGGGCGAGCATCAGGTCGCGGGCGAGGACGCGTTGGTCGGTCGACGACATGACGTGGGTCTTGGCCGCGGTGGCGCCGCGCGGTGGGTCGTACAGGAGGAACGGCTCGTCCGTGTCCAGCTCGTAGCCGATGAGCCGGGGGAACAGCGGGGCGAACTCGGTGCCGTCGACCAGCCGGTGCAGCCGCAGCGCGGTGCCCGCCTCGGTGTCGAGGAGGGCGCGCGCGGCCGGTTCCGTCGCGTCGGCGGCGGACAGCCGCACCTGTACACAGCGCTGCCCCTGGCCCCGGTCGTCGAGCAGGGCGTTGCGGATCAGCGGAGGCAGTTGGGGGTCGCGCCGGGACTCGGGGCCGAAGCGGGCGCGGGCGACGTGGCGTCGCCCGGAGGGGGTGGTGAAGCCGAGCTTGGCGTCGGCGGGGCCCTCGGGACCCGCCGGACGCTCCGGTCCCGGATGCGTGGTGGGGGTCACCAGCTGTCGCCGTCCCCTCGGTCGTACGGGCTTTCGTACTCGTAGCCGTGTCCGTCCCGGAACTCGTAGCCGTTCGCGTTCCTGTGCCCGTCGTCCCCGTCGCCGAAGTCGTCGTGGCGGGGGCGGAAGGTGTCGACGACTCCGGGGCGCAGCGGGGTCAGCCGGAGCAGGCCCGCGTACCGTCCCGACGACGTCCACTCCACCTCCTCCGGGCGGTCCGTACCGTTCGTACGCCAGACCTTCTCGACCTCGTCGCGTACGGCGAGGGGCGCGAACCTGATCCACACGGCCGCCGCCGGATCGCGGCTGAGCAGTGCGCCCTGGTCGGGCGAGGACAGCTGGACCACGGACTGGCGGTCGGTCTCCGCGCCGACCAGTCCGGCCAGTGCGTGCGGGTCGGTGCCCAGCAGGCCGGCCGAGTTGGCGCGGGTGCGGCGGGTGGCGGCGAAGGGGGGTGCGGCCAGAACTCCGTTGTGCCGTAGGTGCCTTCGGGCCGTGGAGAGGAGTTCGGCGACCCGGCCCTCGATCCGGGTCGCGGCGAGCGTGCCGGCCTGGCCGCGTTCCACGGCGCCCCAGTAGGTCGCCATCGCCTTCAGGGCTGCGTCGGTGAGGTCGCGGGCGAGGGTGGCGACCAGCTCCGGGCCGCCCTCGGCGGTCTCGCGGTCCAGCCAGCGGGGGGTGGCGGCGGTGCGGTCCGCCGCCCGGGGCGGGGTGGACACGGGGGGTTCCTCGCGGGGAGCGGGTACGGCGGTGTCCGTGCGGTTCGCCGGGTCGTCCCAGGACGGGGCGTCCGGCCAGGCGTACGTGGTCATCCAGTCGTCGTTGGCGGCCTTGTCGTCGGTGGGGCCGTCGCCGGTCCCGGAGAACGCGTCCGGGGTGCTCGACAGCCAGTCGTCCGCCGGGAATCCGTCGGTGCCGTAGGTGTCGTACGCGGCGGCCCCGACCGTGGCCCGCTCGGGCTCGGGGACCGCTTCGGCCTCCGCCGCCGCTGCCGTCGCTCGCAGTACACCGGCGACCGAACGGGCCGCGTCCGCGCAGTTCAGGCGCTCCTCCACGGCCCAGTGTTCCCGGACGCCCTCGGCGAGGAGGGTGTCCAGGCCTTGCAGGGCCTGGCGGAGGGTCGCGGTGGCGTGGCCGGGTTTCCAGGCGTCGGCGGCGGTACGCCAGAGGCGGCGGGCGGTGTCCGCTGCGGCGCACAGGCCGATGAGGAGACCGGCGGTGCTGAGCCAGAGTGGGGGGTTGGTTGCGTAGGCGACCGATGCGCCGGTCAGGGCGCCGGTCCAGGAGGCCAGCTGGGGGGTCAGTGCCCAGCGGCGCGTGCCTCCCAGGCGGGACTTGGCCAGGAGGGTGGTGGTGAGGAAGAGGAGCGGGACGATCAGGGTGAGTGCGAGTAGGGGGCCCTGCCACAGGGCGCCCAGCAGCGCGGCGATTGTTGCTACGAAGGCGCTGCTCAGCGTTCCGCGCGGAGGGTCGTTGTCAGGGTGCGGGTCCGTTGTGGCTTGTCGCGCAGTTCCCCGCGCCCCTGAGGGGCGCGCCCCTGTCGGGGCGCTGCCGAACGCCGAGAGCTTCCGCGTGAGCGCCGAACTCGGTACCGGTTCCACCCTGCCCGCCAAGGTCGTGAACCTTTGGGCCACTGACCGTAGGGCGAGGCCCTGGGCCAGTAGCTTCTCGGCGTATTCGCGTAGGGACTCGCCGATTCGGTCGCGCATGCCCTCTGCTGTGGGGACTCGTAGGCCCAGGGCCGTGAGGTGGGCCGATGCCTCGGCGGTTGAGGTGGTGCTGGTGGTCAGGGCCCTGCTCACCAGGGACTTGTAGGCGTCCAGGGACTGGCGGGCCTGGTCCAGGTCCGTCTCGAAGGCGGCGCGGCGCGACGGGCGGAGCAGGCCGGGGAGGGTGCGGAGGCCGGCGAGGGCCTCGTCGGCGTAGTCGAGGGCGTCCGCGCAGGCGCGGTACGTGCCGTCCGCCGGGCCGCCCGGTTCGCGGTGCCGTTGGTCCCGGCCGCCCCGGCCGGTCACCAGTGACCGCAGCGGCTCGGGCAGATCGGCGCCGGAGGCGACCGCCGTCGGCGGTGCGTGGTCGGTGTCGTGGCCCGCGAACCGGGTGAGCGCGTCGCGCCAGGCCCGGTCGCGCACCTCGGGGGGAAGGTCCTGTTCGAGGAGGCGTACGCCCGGTGCGGCGACGGCCTCTGGGAGGCACTCCAGGTCGTGGAGGACGCGGAGGTACACGTCCGGTACCGACAGCACGTCCACCAGGACGGCCAGCGCGTCCGGGTCGTCGGGCGCCGGGTGTTCGACCGCCGTGCGCGCGGCGCGCAGGTCACCGGCCCACAGGAGGGCGGTGCCGGAGGTGCGCAGTACCGAGGGGCGCAGCAGGCGCCGGTCGGGCCGGAACGCCTCGTCCTGATCGGCGTACGAGCCCGGCGCGCTGCCCACCAGCAGGACAAGGATCCTCACCTCGCCCACGGCCCGGTAGCCGGAGAGGAGTTCGTACTGCCGCTGGTGGTCGGTGAGGCCGGCCGGGGTGTCGGTCACCAGGAACAGCGGGTCGTCGGGTTCCGGCTGCCCGGCCCGGGCGAGCAGACGGGCGACGCGGGCCCGGAGCGCCTGGGCGGTGTCGAGTTCCGCCGCCCCGGAGCGCAGGTCGAGCTGGATGACGGCGGGGCCGGACCCCATGGTGGGCAGGCTCACTGGGCGTCTCCGTCCCAGGGCGAGCTGTCGCCGTCCCGGTCGTACCGGCGGTCGGTGTCGGTGTCGGTGTCGTCGGGCTGGTCCCAGGGGGCGGAGAAGCGCTCGGTGCCCCGCGCGGAGCCGTTGACCCGGCCGTCCGTGCGGCCGCCCAGGTTGCCACCGGCGGCGCCGTCCCGGGTGGAGAAGCGTGAACTGCCGCCGTACACACCGTCGTTGTCGCGCCCGGCGTTGTCGTCGTGGCTGTCGGCGGACGGCTTCGTGTAGCCGTCGTCCATGGACACGCCACGCGTGTCCGGCTCCGGGATCCGGGGCGCCGTACCCCAGTCGTCCTCGTCGTCGATCAGGCGGCGGGGGGTCTCCGGTTCCGGGCGGCGGCGTGGGGCGGGGGTGCCGCCTCGGACGTGTTCGAGGAGGGTGCGGAGCGTCGGCTGGACCGCTCGCTGGTCGCCGAACTCCGTGTCCAGGGCGGCCGGGAGGGTCTCCGCCCAGAACTCCCAGAGGGGGCGTACCCAGCCCTCGACGCGTTCGCCGTCCCGCTCGCGGCGCTCCGTGAGCAGGGCCAGCTGGCGCGGGGCGATCTCCTCGACGAGTTCGACGAACAGGGGGTGCGGGTCGGTGCCGCTTCTGGTGAGGCCGAGGGGCTGGGCGCCCATCAGTTCGCGGCAGTAGTCCTCGACCGTGCGCTCGTCGTCGAGGACGGTCCAGCGTTCGTACGAGCGGAGCAGTTCCGCCCAGCTCGATACTCCGCCGGGGAAGTCGCCCAACCTGAGCCGTACGCCCGGTACTTGGGGGCCCTTCTCGGGGTGCAGGCGCAGCCGGACGCGGTCCGGGGACGCCGACTCGCCGTCCACGACGTCGACCTGGCCGTTCCACATGCCGCACAGCAGCCGGTGCAGGATGACGCGGCGGTCCTCCTCGCCGCTGACCATCCAGCTGTCCCGGTAGCCGAGGCGCTGGCGCCAGCGCAGGACGTCCTGAGCCTGCTCGTTGTCCTTGGCCCTGGCCCACTGGCGCAGCACCTTGCGGGCCTCGGGCACCTGGGTGAGGCTCATCTCGCTGCGGAACAGGACGACCGTGACCGAATCGCTCTCAACTCCTCTGTATTCGACGGAGTTTCGGGCGTCGGAGGGGAGGCGGAGTGCCTTGCCCAGGTACTGCTCGACCTCGTCCACCGCCTCCACGCGCGGGTAGGTGACCAATACGCGCAGTGGGCCGGTGCCCTCGGGAGTGAAACCGACAGGCAGGAGTCCGGTCAGCTTGCGGCCGAACAGGTCGAGGGCCTCCTTGCTGACCTGGTCGGTGGCGTCCGAGTCCCCCGCTGCGGCGGCCAGAAGCGTACTCATGGACGGCAACAG
This sequence comes from Streptomyces sp. NBC_00075, assembly GCF_045041225.1. Lineage (NCBI taxonomy): Bacteria > Bacillati > Actinomycetota > Actinomycetes > Kitasatosporales > Streptomycetaceae > Streptomyces > Streptomyces sp. NBC_00075. Next base: position 5,311,728 of record NZ_CP108243.1, on the reverse strand, counting down.
CGGGCGCTCTTCGAGGCGTTCGCCACCCTCCGCGAACAACCTGGTGATCCTGCCCTCCAGTTGGGCCTTCACGACCGACACCGCGTCGTCGGGGCTGCGCCTGCTGCGGGCGTGGACGTCACGCCAGGTGTCCCCGTCGACCAGCTTCAGCAGCAGCGAGGCCGCGTCCTCCGTCTCGCGCAGGCCCTCGCGGCGGATCAGCCTCGTCACCACGTCCTCGTAGAAGTGGTTGAGGGTGCGCTGCGGCGGCAGGAGGTACGAGATGCCCGTGCGGTCCTCGTACAGTTCCATGCCCTTCTGCGCGGAGACCTTGCGCTCCTGGTCGCTGTGCGCGCGGAAGGCGTTGACCAGCCGGGCGATGTCCGCGCCCGCCGTGTCGGCCTGGGCCCGCCAGTGCTGCTGCTGTTCGCGCCAGGCCTCGTGCCAGATGGTCCGGCAGCGCCACTGGTACCAGGCGTCCTGCTCCTGGAGCGCGGCCTGGACGTCGTCGTCGCCCCAGCGCGCCGGTGACATCCCGGCCAGGCGGCCCTTGATCCGGGGGATCTTGGGCGGCTGTTCCGTCATGCCCGGCGGGCGCTGCGGGGCGCGGGAGCGGTTGTCCAGCATGCCGAGGAAGCCGAGCCGGGCGATCGCGTCGTCGCTCTCCGGGACGCCCCGGACGACGCGGTCGGCGTGGAAGGGGTCCACGTTCTGGAGGAGTTTGTCGATCGCGGGGCGCGGCGAGAAACGGTCGGCCATGGTGGCGGCGGAGCGTTCGGCGACGGACCGCAGGTCGGCAAGGAGCCGCTGCATGTCCGAGACGCGCTCGCCCAGCGCCTGTTCTATGGCCTTGCCGCCGCGCGGCAGCGGTTCGGGGTCCAGGACGGGCAACTGCCTTCGCTCCCACAGCTCTTCGAGGTGGGAGTCGGCGAACAGCTGGCGGATCATCGGCACGGTCGCCTCGCGCAGCGCGGCCCGGGGCCGGTCCACGAGGTCGGTGACCGCCTCCCGCAGCATCCGTCCGGCGACGAGGTCGGCGAGCTGGTCCATGGGGACGGTCATCGACGCGACGAGGCTGGTGGAGACGCCCTGGCGGCCGATTCCGGTCGGGGAGAGGGCACTTCGGTGCACCCCCCGGTTGATGAAGCTCGCGGCGAAGGTCTGGAAGTCGTCGTCGCTGACCGTCGTCCGGCCCCGGGTGCGGGTGTCGCCCAGTTCGGTGCCGATCAGCGACATCACCAGGGACACGATGGAGCGGCGAAGGTCGTCGGGGCGGATACCGGCGGTCGGGCTGAACAGGAACGACGTCGGCAGGATGCCGGTGCGCAGCCGGATCGGCTGGCTGCCCGGGTAGCGGACGCCGAGCCCGGCGGGCTGGTCGAGGTCGCCGATCTCGGCGCCCTCGGTCGGCGCGTTCTGCCCGTCGACCAGCCGGAAGAGGTCCACCAGGGCGCGGGCCGCGTTGAGTTCGGCCTCGCGCCCGCCGCCGGTCGCCGAGGAGAACGACGACGGCATGACGACCAGCGGGTAGATCTTCACGCCGTTGAACCGGCGCAGCTGGAAGGCGTGGTTGATGAGGTGCAGGTAGTCCAGGAAGATCCCGGCGCCGGTCCCGCCCGCCACCGAGAACGCCACGAACACATCGCAGCCGGTGACCTTTCCGCCGCCCAGCTCGGCGAGTTCGCCGCCGGCCCTGGCCATCGCGTCGATCGCCTGGAGCAGCGGCGTCAGGACGGGCGCGAGGCCGTGCCGGAGCGTGGCGAACAGGGCGGCGCGGCCGACGGTGGGCAGCTGTCCGGCGCCGTTGTGGAGCGGGGTGACACGCGGTTCGTCGGTGCGCGGCGGCAGCCAGTCGGCGACCTCGCCGCGCAGACTCGCCCGGAGCATCTTGGTGACCTCGGGCGAGCTGTCGAAGTTCGGCAGCAGGTCGTGGGTCGCCCGTGAGGTACGGGAGTAGGCGGCCCGCAGCGACGGGTCGACGTTGAACTGCGGGAGCCGCATCAGGTCCGACTCGCTGTAGTCCGCGTACACGAACTGGAGGCAGTCGGGCAGCTGGTAGGGCGCGTTGCCGCTGAGGCGGCTCAGGGCCGAGCCGTCGGGGCCGCAGAGTTCGGCGCGCAGCCTGCGTTCCAGCTCGGCGCCGACCAGGCCACCGGTGCCGCCCAGGCCGACGAAGAGCATCGGCTGGAAGATCTTCATGGGTTTCCTCTCCGATTACGGCTGGGCCGCGTGTTGGTGCTCGGTGCGTTTGTGGGTGGTTCTGGTGCGGCGCCGTGGGGGCTGGTCGCGCGCACGCGGCGGTAGCCGCACATGCAACACAGCCCCGCGCCCCTTTCGGGGCGCTGCGCGCCTCCGAGTTCGTCGCGCCCGCGCGGCGGAGCCGCAGATCGATGCAGCCCCGCGCCCCTGAAGGTGCCTGCGGCCCTTCAGGGGCGCTTCGGGAACCGCTTCACAGGTACGTCTGGTCGTAGGCGTTCGTGCTGTCCTGGCCGCCGGGGTTGGTGCCGGGCGTGGTAGCGGCGGGAGCCGAACTGCCCTTCTGTCTACGTGAGTTGCGGGTTTCCTCGCCCAGGGCCAGGCTCAGGCCGTCGGTCAGCTGGACCGGGATGGCCGCCGACAGCGGGGTTCGGCCGCCGTCGCGGCGGCGCAGCACCGCACCGCCGTTGGGGTTGCGCCGGACGGCGTACGGGCCGTGTGCGCGGCGCTCGATACGGGGGCTGATGTGGGCCTCGGCGACGCCGAACTCGTACCACTGCTTGTGTCCGTGTCCGGCGACGTGCTCGCCCGGCAGCGGCTCGCCGTGCTCGTCGAGGAGCCGCAGCACCAGGCCGTGCGGGTCCCGGCGGGCGCGGCGCAGCCGGATCAGGGCGAGGACGGCCGCGACGGCCAGGGCGATCAGGACGGCGGTGGCGAGGAACGCCCACCAGAACCGGTCCCAGATGCCGGGCTCCGGCGTCACGTCCACCGACAGCGGGGACTGTACGAGGGTGAGGTCGCCGTCAGTGGTGTCGACGACGGTGACGTTGCCCGCGAGGGACAGGCCGTCGTCGGTGAGCCGGTCGCCGAAGACCGCGGCCGGGGCGACCTCGACGGTCACCTTGCGGGTCGCGGACTCGCCTGCCTTCAGGGTGAGTTGGGCCGGGGTGACGGTGAGCAGGCCCGCCTTGACGTCGGTGACCGACAGCTTCAGGGTGCGCGGGGTGTCGCTCGTGTTGTGGACGGCCAGCGTGCCCGTGACCCTGCCGCCGGGATGCGTGTCCCCCTCGGGGATGTCGAGCGCGGTGGTGACGGGCAGTTCACCGGGGGCGACCTGGCCGTCCTCGCTGCGGGTGTCGGCGCTCAGGCCGGCGGCGGTCAGTGTGGCGCTCACCTTCAGCGCGCCGGCGGCGTCCGCCGGGATCTCGGCGGTGCCGGTGAACGAGCCGTCGCTCGCCTTCGCGTCCTTGCCCTTGCCGTCGTCGGAGAGGGTGAGCGCGAGCGGGGTGAAGCCGTCGCCGGTCAGCTCGCTCGTGACGCGCAGCCCCTCGTAGTCGCTCGGGTCCTTGATCTGGTAGCCCTCGCGGGTCTGGACCCGCATCGTCACCGTGACCTCGTCCCCGGCGCGCGGGGAGGGCGGGTCCATGCTGATGGCGCCGCCCAGTTCGCCCTGCCACAGCACGCTCACGGCGACCGGAAGCGAGCGGTGCCCCTCCGGGGCCTCGGCCTTCACCTTCCACACGCCGGGCAGCGGGTCGGTGATCTTCAGCGCCTCCACGGTGCCGGTGCCGCCCGCGAGTTCGAAGCGGGAGTTCTTGTGCGTCCCGGACGTCGCAACCTTGTCGCCGGCCGGGTCGGTGTAGGTGATCCGTACCTCGGGGTCGCCCTTGTCGACGACGATGCTGCCCACGGTCGCCAGCGGGGAGATGCCGATCTCGAAGGTCGTGGGCGGGCGCTCGGGGGCGGGGCCCTCCTCGTGGCGCATGCAGTGGGCGGCGGCGAAGATCCGCTCCAGGGTCGTGCCGACCTTCTCGGACCCGCCGACCAGCTCCGCCTTCGGCGTCGCGGAGGGCAGTTCGACGCAGCCCTTCTGGTAGCCGCCCGCGGCGATCCGGGCGAGCTGCTTCTCGTCCGGCTTCGGCCCGAAGCCCAACGGCCAGATCTGCACGCCCTGTTCGGCCGCGTCCTTCAGGGCCAGCGTCAACTGCCGTTCGCCCTCGGCCTTCCGGTGGGCCGGGTCGCCGTACTTGGGGCTGTCCTCGACCTCCATGATCCCGTCGGTCAGCAGGAACAGCACCCGGGGCTCCGACGGGTCGGTGCCGTTGGTCAGTTCGTGCACACCCTGCCGGATCGCGCTCGGGAAGTCGGTGCCCGTGCCCTCGCCCGCCTCGCGCTTGCGGAGCTTGCCGACACAGGCGCCGATCGTCTCCCGGCCCGCCGCGTCCAGCGTCGTACGCGGGCACACCGGGTCCACGGCGCTCTGGCCCCCGCCCTCGGCGGCGGCGAAACCGAACACCGTGACATGGGAGGACGAGGACACGTCACCCAGCGCGATCCGCGCGGCGGCGGCCTTCTCGGCGGCCATGTCCGCGTCGGCGAGGCTGGCCGACTCGTCCACGGCGACCGCGTAGTTGACCGCCGGGAAGGCCGGTTCGGTCTCCGCCACCGGTACGGCGTCCCCGCCGGAGGGCCGACCGGTGGGCGTCGACAGGGACATGAGCACCGCGGCGGCGCCCAGCACGGCGAGCGCGGCACGGCGCGCCCCGCCCTTTCTTGTCTCGCGTACTCCGTTGACTCGTCCCACGGCCGTCCCCTGTTCCCCGTTTTCCCGTTTCCGGTGTTCCTGGATCGTCGCTACTGGGCGCGCACGGGTTCCGTCGTGCGCGCGGATACGTCCTTATGGGTGAACTTCCTGACTTCGGCGCCCCTCGCCGACGCCTCAGCGCTCCCGCCCCCGCCTCAGCGCGCCGTCATGCTCCACGCCAGGGCCAGCACCGCCGAGGGCGCGAGCGAACCCACCCCCCAGCGGATCGCCCGGTACTTGGCGGAGAGGATCGCGCTGACGTCGACGGCCTGGACGAGCAGCCAGCCCGCCGGATCGCGCCCCGCCTCGGCGACCCGGGCGGCGAGCCCCGCGAGATCGCGGCGGGCGCCCACCAGATCGCCGAAGTACGTCACCCGGGCCTGCCCCTGCCGGTCTTCCCGGACCGTGCCGGTGCGCGGCATGAGCGCCGCGACCAGCGCGGTCACCGAGACCGCCCAGAGCAGACCGGCCAGGACCAGCGTCACGTCGGCGGGCCCGTGCCAGCCGGGGGCGCCCTGCCAGCCGATGAGGAACGCGGGCAGTGCGAGGGTCCCCGACAGCAGCACCGCCGCCTTCGAGTCCGCCCGCCCGAGGTCCTCCCTGATGGTGCCGAGCAGCCGCTCCGCGACGCGCTCGCTCACGCGTTCCCCGGAGCGGTCGGGCCCGTGCCGACCCCCGTACGGCTCGGGCCCGACCTGCCCCCCGGTCCCCCCGTCACCGGTCATCGGGTGTCCCTGACTTCGGCCTGTCGTCGCCGCCGTCGCTGCCGTCCGCCCAGTCCCAGCCGTCGTCCCGGGGGCGCTTGCGGCGCGGCGGCTCCGGGGCGGAGTCGTCGTCGGCGTAGGGATCCGCCTGGTACGGATCGTGGGCGTCGGCGGGCCTGCGCCGGGCGCGGGCGGGCGGGTCGTCCGACACCCAGTCCGGAGTGAACGGTTCGGCGGAGGACGCCTCCAGCTCGGGAGCGGCCCTGCCGTTCCGGCCGTTCCTGCGGGCGGGCAGCGAGCCGATGGGCCCCTGGACCCCGCCCATCCGCCCCCGGTTGAGGAGGGAGAGCGCCTGCGCCTCGACGTCGTTGGACTGGATCTGACCGCTCTCGACCATGTCGAACAGCCGGTCGACACGCTCCCGTTCGTCCTGCCGGCCCTCCTGCCGGATCTTCTCCAGGAAGTCCTTCGCCTCGGTCGGCTCGGCCGCCAGCATGTACGTGAGCTGCTCCAGCTCCCCGCCCTGGAGCATGGCCCGGAACCGCTCCTGGTGCACCTTCGTCACCTCGGCGGAGGCGTGCGCGTCCCGGATGCCGTTCATGTGCTCGATGGCCCGGTCGTCGACGCGCAGCCGGACGTACAGCCGTACCTTCAGGCCGAGTTCGGTGCCCAGTTCGCCCCACCGTCCGCCCGTGCACTCGCGGGTGATGGCCCGGTTGGCCTGCTCGGCCTCGTGCACCCGGTAGGTCGAGGTGACCTCGTGCAGCCGCTCCAGGACGGGGGCGGTGAGCCGCTTGGCGATGTCCGTCACGACCTGGACGGCGGCCAGGTGCGGGTCGTCGACCGTCCAGTGGATGTCCACCTCGGCCTTGAAGAAGCTGGTGCCGCCGGCCGCGGGCAACTCCATCTCCAGCGGCGTCTGGTAGGTGCCGAGCGCGATCTCGCATACGGTGTGCGGCCGGGCCAGCACCGGCTTGTCCACGTGCCGGGTGCCGGTCACGGTGATCACGCTGTAGCCGCCGTTGCGGTAGAAGCGCACCAGCGCCGTCTGGGCGCTGATCGGCGGCTGGGCGGCGGTCGGCGGGTACTCCTTCAGGAACGGACCCGCCGGACCGGCGGCGGCTCTGCGCGCCTTCAGCCGCTCCTTCGCGCGCGCCTCGCCCGCCCGGGCCCGCGCGGCGTCGTTCTCAGCCATGGCTTCTCTCCTCCTGGCCGCTCCGGGTCCGCCGGTCGACGGCGAGCCGCCACAGGGAGCGCGCCCGGGCGTCGGGCAGCGGATCGTCCGGATCGTTCATCATTCGGCGCAGCAGCCAGTCCAGCCGCCGCCGGTCGGGTTCCTCGGCGGCCAGTGCGGGCAGCAGCGCCGCCAGCCCCGGCCGGGTCCACTCGGCGCCCTTCTTGCGGACGGCGGTGCGCAGCATGCGCTCCAGCGCGTCCATGGCGACGTCCTTCGAGCGGGCCGTGTTGAGCGCGGTCCACAGCAGGTCCGCGACGGGCAGGGCGAGTTCGGGCCGGGTGGCGGCCAGGGCGAGGGCCAGCGGCCAGTCGCCGCGTTCGCCGAGCGCGGGCTCCGGCTCGTCGATCAGCAGCTTGTCCACCCGGGTCTCGGCGAGCCAGATCGTGGCCGCGAGCCCGAGGGTCTGGTAGCCCTCGCGCTTGTGCTGGGTCCAGTCGGCCATCCGCCGCAGCACTTTCGCGGTCCGCTCGCTGTCCGGGAGCGCCAGCAGCCGTACGACGTTGAACGCGGCGGCGGCCCGCAGCGACTGCTCCGCGTCCTCGCGGATCCCGATCCGGGCGAGGGCGTCCAGGGCGTCGTCGACGGTGTCCGCGCAGTTGCCGTAGCCCAGCGCCGCCGCCGCCGTGGAGCGCTGGGTCCAGGTCGCCGACCGGCTCCAGTCCTCGACCAGTTTCCGTACGGCCTTGCGGTGCGAGGGGTGACCGGCCGCCTGGTCCAGCATCGTGGCCGCGAACAGCCTGCGGTGGGCGGTGCCCTCGGCGAGCGGCCGGACCAGTTCGGCGAAGCCGTGGTCGAAGTCCCGTACGCACAGTTCCCCGGCGGCGACCGCCGCGCGCACCCACACCTGGGGCCGCTGGTCGTCGGCCAGCAGCCGCAGCCAGCGCACCACGGGCGCCCGTACCGGGAAGTGCCGGTCCCACAGCTCGGCCAGCACCGCCGACGGCAGGGCGCCGCCCCGGTACCAGATCAGCCGCGCCGCGACCTCCGCGCCGGCCACCTCGACCTGGCCGTCGGTGAGTTCGGCGCGCGAGAGGGCCAGGTCGGCCACCGGGTCGTCGCAGAACAGGGGGCGGGCCGGGGTGTGGTCGGGGTCGCACTGGACGGACAGTTCCCACGTCAGCAGATGCGCGGCGGAGGCCACCGCGCTGTGCGAGGCCCCGCCGAGCACGGCGAGCGCGATCCGGAACGCCACGGGGTGGAACAGGGCGGCGGTGCCCGGCCGTTGGTCGCTCCCCGCGCCCTCCTTCCTGCCGTCGGCCGGTGCGGTGAGCGCCCGGTCCACCCCGGTGAACCACTCCTGGGCCTGCTCGGCGGCGAGGCTGCGACAGCCGGCCAGCAGCTCCTCGTACGACAGGTCGCCCAGCAGCCGCCCGGCCAGCAGGGAGGCGAGGAGTTCGGCCTCGGCGGGGCGCAGGTCCTTCAGCCCGACCGCGTCCACGACCTCCGCGCGCTCGGCCAACTCCTGGGCACGGTCGAGGAGTTGCTCCATGCTGAGGGCGCTTTCGGGGGCGGCGGCGACATGGTCCTTTATCCGTTGCCCCAGCCGTTCCTCCAGCCGTTCCCGCAGCCGGGTGGTGAGCAGTTCCTCGGTGGGCGCGGGCGGGCAGAGCATGCCGTAGCGGCCGGCGAGCAGCGGGCCCGCCGTCGAGCCGACGGTGACGACGAGCACCGCGAAGGACTCGAACCGGGCCAGGGCGGTGGCCAGTTCGTCGAGGTCCATCTCGTCCGGGGGCAGTACGCCGGGCCGGGTGAGGGACAGTTCCAGCAGATAGCCGGTGCCGGGCGGGAACTCGTCGCCGCTGCCCAACTGGGCGGCCAGCCGACGGATCCCGCCGTCCGGGTCGACGCGGCGCACGCCCGATCCGGCGGTGACCTCGGCGAGCAGGGAGAGCGCCGTGCTCGTACGGCCGGTGCCCGGGGCGGCGCCGAGCACCAGCAGACTGCGGGCGTTCAGCGCGTTGCGCAGCCGTACGTAGCCGTCGGGGACCACGTGCGCGCGGCGGAGCCTGCGCAGCTCGTCCTCGGGCACGGGACCGCTGCGCAGGGCGGGGCCGCGCAGGCGGGAGTCGGTGCCGAGGAAGATGTCGCCGAAGTGGGCGCTGCTGATGAAGGAGCGGTCGACGCTGGTGAGGTCGCGGCCGGCCTCGAACAGGGTCCGGGTGGCGCGGCGCGTACGGGAGGCGGCGGCGAGGTCGGTGGGGGCGTCCTCGCCCTGTTCCTCGGCGAAGGGGGCGCGGGTGTACTCCTTGAACCGCTCGGCGGCGAGTTCCCGTTCCTTCTCTTTTTCCTTCTCCTTCTCGTCCCGGTCGCTGTCCTCTTTGTTTGTTTTGTCTTCTTTCTCTTTCTTGTCTTCTTTGTCTTCGGGGACCTCCTTGTTCTCGGGAGGCTCGGGGGTGTCGTCCGGCTGCGGGTCGTCGTCGCTCACTTGTCGTCACCGCCGATGCGGACGTCCCGGTGGAAGGTGCTGCCCTGGATCACGGAGATGTCGCGCCCGGCGGTGTAGGTCCTGCCGGAGTCCACGACCGGGGCAGGTGTACGAGGGGAGGAGGCCGCCGCCGCTCTGCCCGGCAGGTGGAACCAGGCCGTCGTCTCGCCCTCCTTGAGGGTGAGCCGGGCCGAGGTGTAGCGCTCCGGCTCGATGAACTTGCCGCCGCCGCGCACCACGTCCTCGTACAGGGAGTTCGAGGTCACCAGGACGAGGTCGGCGCCCTCGGCGTCGAGGAGTTCGCGGGCGGCGGCGGAATCGGCGAGGCGGCAGGCCAGGTCGACGGCGCGTCCGCTGATCCCGTGCTCGTCGTGCCGTACGGGACCGACGTGCATGCCGATCCGCAGCCCCAGAGGCACCTTCAGGGCGCGGTTCTCGTCGCGCAGGTTCTCGTGCAGCTCGACCGTCCACAGCCCGAGCAGCCGGGTCACCGGGATCTGCGCGGACACCGAGAGCAGGACGCCGTCGCCGCGGTCCTCCATGTGTACGGCGTCCCGGGCCACCTTGGCGTGGGTGAACGCCGTCTCCACGACCCGGTATATCCGGGCGCGCATCCGCGGCCTGTCGATGTCGTCGTACTGCCCGGAACGCCGGGCGTCGACGCTGATCACCAACTCGTAGCGCGCTTCGGAGAGATCCATGGCGTCGCGGTCGTCCACCCCGTGCCCCCTTTGGTGCTGTTCGATCGTCGTTCGGTCGCCCCTTCAGATTCGGGCCCGGGGCGGGGGCCGTCTGTAGCCGTTTACACACGGCGGGCCGGAGATTTACGCGCTCTCCGCGTGCCCGTCGGCGAGGAGGGCGAGCAACTCGGGGTCGAGGATTTCCACGACACGGTTGCCGGTCCGCACTATCTGCTGGGTGCGCAGCAGCCGCAGGCTCTTGGCGACGGCTTCCCGGGTGGCCCCTATGCTCGCGGCCAGCTCGTCCTGGGCGAGCTGCACGACCGAGGATCCGGCTGGGACGTACGGGGAGCGGGGTGCGCCGCCCGACCCCGACAGTTCGGTGAGCCGGCCGGCCAGGCGCTGGAGCACGGTGAGGGAGGCGAGCGCGGACCGTTCCTGGTCGGCGCTGCGGAGCCGGAAGGTGAGCTGGCGTATCACCAGCCCGCTCACCCGGGGATGCTCGGCGAGGAACCTGCGGAAAGCGTCCCCCGATATGACCTGGGCCTGGGTCGGCCCCAGCGCGCGGACGGTCGCACTGCGCGGATGCGGGTCCAACGCGGCCATCTCGCCGAGGAGTTCACCGGGGCCGCGGAGCCCGAGGATCAGCCGGGTGGCGCCCCGGTCCGTCGCGACGGAGACGGTCACCCAGCCCTTGACGAGTATCAGGACGTGGCTGGATCGGTCGCCCTCGGTGAGGAGATGGGCGTCGGCCGCGAAGTGCTTCGGGTTGCCGAGAGCCATGACGCCCTCGCGCTCCTGGGCGGTCAGCGACTGCGCGAACGCCAGCTCATTGCCTAGCAGTCCCATGGCACGCCCCCCGCCGCGTTCCGGACCCCTGGTCTTGCGATGGCGTTGATGGTGACAGAGCGAAGTTCTGGCCTGAGCGGATCACGCCATATCGGGTGTACCGACCGGTAATTCATGTATGGGCACGTAAACCGCCCGGGGACCCGGAATCCCTGCCCATACGGCCCCTGCGGGCAAACCCCCACCCCGACCACGCGGACCAGGCTTCCCCCGGAGGACCCTCAGGTCAGCCCCACCACTCGAACGACCGTCCACCACAACGCAAGGAACCGGCCGGATGCGTCGTACTTGGCGAAAAATCAGGTTTCCGGTGCGGAAGTGGTGATGGGGGTGTGGTGGTGAGGGGGGGGTGCCTCTATGTCTTTCGTCAAGCGAGGCGTGGGGTTCTGGGTTCGTAGAAGGTGCCGTCGCGGAGCATGGCGAACAGCACGTTGATCCGCTGGCGGGCCAGGCGGAGAAGTGCCTGGGTGTGGGTCTTCCCGCGGGCCCGGCATTTGTCGTAGTAGGTGCGGGAGGCGGGATCGTGCAGGGCGGCGAACGCGGACAGGAACATCGCGCGTTTGAGCTGCCGGTTGCCGCCTCTGGGTGCGTGTTCGCCGTGGATCGAGGTCCCCGACGACTTGGTCGTGGGGGCGAGGCCGGCGTAGGAGGCCAGGTGGGCGGCGGAGGGGAAGCTGGTGCCGTCGCCGACGGTGACCAGCAAGGTGGCGGCGGTCCTGACCGCGACCCCCGGAATCGAGGTCAGGACCGCGGAAAGAGGGTGCGCCTCCAGCAGCTGTCCGATCTGTGCTTCCAGGGCTCGTCGTTGTTCGTGGACGGCCGCGAGCGAGCGGGCCAGCGAGGGGATCACGAGGTCGAGGGTGCCGGTGCCCGGGACCACGACGGTCTGCTCGTCGAGGGCGTCGAAGACCTCGTCGATCAGCCGGGCAGCCATGCGCGGGGCCTTGGGCCGGATCACCTCAACGAGCCTGCGGCGACCGGCCTTTCGCAAGCTGGCCGGGGATCCGTAGCGTTCCAGCAGCCAGGTCACGGCGGGGTGGTCCAGGCGCGGGCCGAGGACGCGTTCCAGGCTGGGGTGGAACTGGGTGAGCAGGCCGCGTATTCGGTTGCTGGTGCGGGTGGCCTCGGCCGCCAGGTCCTGGTCGAAGCCCACGAGAACGGTCAGTTCGGCGGTGATCTCGTCGGTCAGTGCCAGCGCGCGCAGGGTGTGCGGCATGGTCCGGGCGGCGTCCGCGATCACCGCGGCGTCCTTCGCGTCGGTCTTCGCCTCGCCCGGATACAGGTCGGCGATCCGCCGCATGGACAAGCCGGGCAGATAGGCGACCTTGCAGCCCGCGTCCCGGGCGACGGTCAGTGGCAGGGCGCCGATCGAGGCGGGCTGGTCCACGATCAGCAGGACGGTGCCGAACTTCGCGGCCAGCTTGTCGAAGACGGCCCGCAGTTTCGGTTCGCTGTTGGGCAGCGGTTTGTCGAAGACCTTCTTGCCGGCCGGGGTGAGCCCGTGCCCGTGATGGGTGCTCTTGCCGACGTCCAGGCCGAGGAAGACGCCCACGTCGTCGATGTCGTCCAACCCATCCTCCTGAACGGGGTTCGTGCGGTGCTGGCCAGGGCGTTGGCGTCGTATGCGCGCATCCACGTTATGCAGACCTGCCGCCCGCAAGCGGCCGGGCGTTGCACCAGGCCAGGCGGTAGTCGGACCTCTCATCAGCGTCTCCAACGGCGCCTCTCGGGCCCGGTGGCACCACCCCCCAGGTCATCGGTTCGACAGGGGGGAACAGCCATGCCGGGCCCGGAGGCCAGCGGTCCTCTTGCAGGACCGCGAAGAAGATAACGGGGGCCGCGGGGGCGGGACGGTGAGGAGACGGGAGCGGCCCGGCAGCCCCTCGTAGGGGACTGCCGGGCCGCGTGGGTGTAGGTCGACTGGCCTTACATGACGGCCTTGTAGCCCTGCCAGCCCGTCGCGATCCGGGTACGCGGGCCGAACGTGCCCTTCCCGGTGCCGTTGTTGCGCCATACGTTCCCGGCGGTGTCCCGGGACACGAGGTCCGCGCGGCCGTCGCCGGTGAAGTCGCCCACGCCGACGACCACGTTGTAGGGGGTGCCCCAGTCGTTGGCGATCTTCACCCGCGCCTTGAAGGCACCGGTGCCGGTCCCGTCGAACCGCCACAGCTCGTTCGACTTGTCCTGCGCGACGAGGTCGCCGCGGCCGTCGCCGTTCAGGTCTCCGACGCCGACGATCTTCTTGTAGCCGGTCCAGCGGGCGCCGACCTTCACGCGGGCGGAGAGCTTGCCGGTGGCGGTGCCCTTGAAGAGGAAGACGTCCCCGGTCGAGGCCTGGCGGGCGACGAGGTCGGGCCGCCGGTCGCCGTCGACGTCACCGGGCGAGGTCAGCACGTCGTACTGGTTCCAGCCGGTGCCGAGCGCGGTGTACGGCGTCGAGGGCGTCGCCGCCTTGCCGCAGGCCGGGCGGTACGCGCGCAGGGCGCCGTTGCTCAGCCGGACCAGGACGTCGTTGCAGCGGTCGCCGCTCAGATCGCCGTACGGTACGAACTTCGCGCTGGTCGGCCAGCCGGTGCCGGTGATCTTGGCGCCCAGGGTGCCGGTGCCGGTGCCGCGCTGGACGGTGAGCGTGCCGTTGGCGGAGAGGGTGAGGAGGTCGCCGACGCCGTCGCCGCCCGCGTAGTCGCGGGGGGCCGCCGAGCCCGCCGTCACCTTGGTGGTGCCGGAGAGGGTGAGGGAGGCGCCCTGGCCGTCGGCGGGCTTCGCGGTGAGCGTCCAGGTGTAGGTGCCGTTGGCGACGAGCCGGCCCGCGGTGTCCTTGCCGTCCCAGGCGGCCGTCAGCAGACCGCGCGCGGCGGAGCCGGAGAGGGTACGGACGGTGGCGCCGGACGCCTTGTCCCGGACGGTGACCTGCCAGCCGGCGGCGGGTTTGGACAGCCACCAACTGCCGGACCAGCCGGTGGAGTTGGGGGTCATGGTCGAGTCGATCGCGGTCAGCGCGGAGGCGGGGATCCCGGTCGGCACGATGTGGACGCGCTGCTCGTCGTCGGCGTGGGCGACGGGGCCGCCGAAGCGGTCCACGGTCCAGGTGGTGCGCGCCCCGGTGTTGTCCCGGCCGAGGTCGGTCCAGTCGGCGAGCTTGCGGCTGGGCAGGTCGGTGTAGACGCCGCTGGAGGGCAGTCCGCCGTGCAGGTCGATCAGGGTCAGGCCGCTGTTCGACTGCGTGCCGGTGACGCGCTGGACGAGGTAGCCGTCGCCGAGGAGGACCTGGCCGGCCGGGGCGGTGACGGTGCGCTTGGCCGTGCGGTCGTAGATCCCCGAGCCGCTTACATCGCCGGAGTTGTTCAGGCAGGTCCAGTACACCCAGCGGCCCACGGCCTGGAGGGTGGACGGTGTGCAGCCGTTGGGCGTGGTGAAGGACTCGACCGCGGTGCCGGCGGGGAGCCGGGTCGCGGTGACCTTGCCTCCGGTGGCGGCGCCGCTCCACAGGGTGTTGCCCCAGACGGCGGCGGCGACCCGGTCGCGTTCCTGGAGGACCTTTCCGGCGGCACCGGCGGGGAACTCACCGATGTACTGCCGGCCCGAGGAGGCTCCGTCGACGATCGCGTACCGCCCGGAGAGGTCCGTGAGCTGGGGGGAGCTGTCGTTCGTGTCGAGGGTCGGGCCCCAGTTGGCGGCCCCGTTGGCGTACAGCATGGTCAGGTCGGACTCGGTGGCGTCACGGCGGCCGTGCAGACCGGTGCCGTCGGCGAACATGGGGATGCAGCGGTGCTCGCTGCCGGAGCAGTAGCCGTCCCATCCGCTGACCAGTCCGTCCACGGTGGTCCTGGCAACGCCCGGAACGGTGCCCTCGGCGGGTGTGGTGAGCCAGGTGCTGCGGTACGCGCCGAGGATCGTGCCTGGTGCGTACATCGTGCTGTTGTCGGCTGTGGTGAGGATGCCGCTGCCGAGGGAGAGGCCGCGGATCTGGGCGGGGAACGGCTCGACGGCGGTCAGCCGGGTACGGGTGACGGAGCCGTCGGCGGCAGGCGCGACCCGGTACACACCCCAGTCGAGGTCGCCGCGCTCGACGTACCGCTCTGCGCCCGCCACGAGGATGGAGCCGTCGGGTGCCTGGACGAGCTGGTGGGCGGCCGGATCCATGACCTTCGTCGTGTCCGTGCCGTCGGAGGCGAGGGCCCAGAGGGGCTGGCCCCGGTACAGGTCGTTGCCCGGCCACACCGGTTCGACGCCGAGCAGCGTGTCGCCGACGATGCCGAACGCGGCATCGGAGCTGAAGGAGGCCGTCTCGACGGTACGAGGTGGGGCGGTCAGGTCGCCGCGGTCGTACACGTCCGTCTTGCCTCGCCCCGGGCGCAGCCGCACCACCGAGTCGGTGCCCAGTCGGAAGCCGGTCACCTCCCAGCCCCCGTCGGAGGAGTCGGCCCGGTCGGGCAGTGCGCCGAACACGCCGGTGGCGAGGTCGACGATGCCCCAGTGACCCCAGCCGTCCTCGTTGTCACCTGTGCTGAAGTGGAGGATGACGGACCGTGCGTCGCCGTCCTCGACCACGATGTTGCCCGCGCCGTCCGGCAGCCCGGTCACCGGCGTCTCGGTGACCCCGCCCCCGTCCTGGACACGCCACAGCTGATAGGCGTTCGGGTTCCCGTTCCTGCCGCTGGTGCTGGTGAGGACGGTGTCGCCGAAAGTGCCCTGGTAGTCGTGGTATTCGGGCACAGGCACCACGTCGGCGCCGCCCGAGGCGCCGTCGCCGTGGAGGAGGGTGACCTGGTCGTCCTCCTCCGAGTACAGGGCGACGGTGTCGGAGCCGTCCCCGTACCAGCCCGGGTGGAACGAGGCGTACTCGCCGCGGAAATAGCCGTTGTCGATGTCGTACTCGACCGGCGCGGGCAGCCGCTGCTCCAGCGCGGTGGTCGCACCGGTGGCGTACGACGTCCACAGCAGCCGGTCGTCGCCCTCCTGCGCCCAGAGGAAGCCGCTTGCCCCGGCGTTGAGGATCTGCGTGGCCCGGGGAACGGCACGCGGGGCGGCCGGCAGGACGAGTTCTCCGGCCGCGGCGACCGCGGAGGGCGCCGCCGACGCGGGCAGGGCGCTCAGCGGAAGGCCGAGGCTCAGTGCCACCGCCACGACGGCGGTGGCGGTACGGACAGGTCTGTGTCGGCGTCGGCCGGGTCGGGCCACCGTTCCTCCAGGGAAGGCAAGAAGAAGGCGCGGCGGGAACGTACGTACGACAGCGCCCTGACTTCTCGCTCGGCCCCCCGGCCGTCCCCCCATGCGCGTGCGTGACCGAGCGTAACAGCATGCCCATGGCCAACAGTGATCACTTTTCTCTTCCCGAGCCCCGTTGACAATCGCCGTCGCGTCCCTTCATCATCATTCCACTAATCAAGTAGTGGAATGGTGGTGGTGATCGTGGAGTACCGCATCGACAGGCGGAGCGGGGTCCCCGCCTTCCAGCAGATCGTGCAGCAGACCAAGCAGGCCCTGCGGCTGGGCGTTCTGGTGCCGGGTGACCGGCTGCCGACCGCCAAGGACGTCGCCGAGATCAGCGCGGTCAACCCGAACACCACCCTCAAGGCGTACCGCGAGCTGGAGCGCGAGGGCCTGGTCGAACCGCGACCCGGCCAGGGCACCTTCGTACGCCGCACGCTGGCCCGCCCCTCGGCGGGCACCGACTCCCCGCTGTACGGGGAGCTGGTGGCCTGGATGTCGAAGGCGGCCGGGGCCGGTCTGGAGCAGGAGGACGTGGCCGCACTGGTCACGTCGGCGATGGAGAAGCAGTACGCCGCCGGGAACACGCCGGCGGCGGGGGCCTCGACAACGGGGTCCACCACAACGGGGTCCACCACAACGGGGTCCACGGGGGCCACGACAACTAGGAGCACAGGTGAGTGACGGTATGTACGCGGGGGAGCCGGCGCTTGAGGCGTACGGACTGGGGATGCGCTACCGGCGGGGCTGGGCGCTGCGGGACTGTTCCTTCCGGCTCCCGGCCGGCCGGATCTGCGGGCTGGTCGGACCCAACGGGGCCGGCAAGACCACGCTGCTGAGCATCGCGGCCCATGTCCTCCAGCCGACGAACGGCTCGATCAGCCTGTTCGGCGAGGCGCCGGGCTCGGTCGAGTCCGGCCGGCGCACCGCGTTCCTCGCCCAGGAGAAGCCCCTGTTCCGCCGCTTCACCGTGGCGGAGACCCTGCGCCTCGGGCGGGAACTGAACCCGGGCTGGGACCAGCGCGCCGCCGAGGACATCGTCCGCGCGGGCAACGTCCCCTTCGAGGCGAAGATCAACACCCTCTCCGGCGGCCAGCGCACCCGCGTCGCCATCGCCCTCGCCTTCGGCAAGCGCCCCGACCTGCTGCTCCTCGACGAGCCGATGTCGGACCTCGACCCGGTCGTGCGCCACGAACTCATGGGCACGCTCCTCGCGGAGGCCGCCGAGCGCGGCACGACCGTCCTGATGTCCACCCACGTCCTCGCCGAACTGGAGAACGTGTGCGACTACCTCGTCGTCGTCTCCGGCGGCGGAGTACGCCTCGCCGGTGACGTGGACGAGCTGATGTCCGTGCACACCCTGGTCACGGGCGCCAAGGAGGGCGACGGCGTGCCCACCGGCCTCGCGCAGCACACCCTCGTCGAATCCCGGACCAGCGGACGGCAGTTCACCGCGCTCATCCGCCCCGAGGGCCCGGTCACCGGCCCCTGGGAGACGGACGCCCCGAACATGGAGGAACTCCTGCTCGCCTACCTCCGCTCACCCGAGGCACCGCCCCTGATCACCCCCACCGCCCAGGTCCAGGGCCAGGCGTACGGCACCGGGGCGGTGGCGGCATGAGCATCTCCACCAGCAACTCGACCAGCAACTCCACCCCGAAGAACGCCTCTTCCGGCACCTCGACCGACAGCAAGAACGGGACCATGAGCGCGACGACCACCACGGAGGCCACCCGGCGCCCCCGACTCAGCGGAATGACCTGGCTGGTCTGGCGCCAGCACCGGGCCGCCTTCTGGACCATCCTCGCCGCCACCGCGCTCTCGGTGGCGTGGATCGTCTACCAGCGCGGTCAGATGATGGACTTCCTCGACGGCTACGGCTATCCCACCAAGAGCCTCGACGAGGTGGGCAACGAGTTCCAGCAGTACGGCGAGGCGTTCACCTCCGTCTCCACCGGTCTCATGGCGATACCCATCCTGCTCGGCGTCTTCCTCGGCGCCCCGCTGCTCGCGGGCGACCTGGAGAACGGCACGGCCAAGCTGGTCGCCGCCCAGTCCACGAGCCGGACCCGCTGGCTGGCCACGAAGCTGGGGCTGACCACTCTGGTGGTCGTGGTGATCACGGTCGCGCTGTCGGCCGCGTTCGGCTGGTGGTGGAGCCCCGTCAAGTCCGAGGTCACGGTCATGGACTGGACCTCCAACGAGGCGTTCAACACGACGGGCCCGGTGCCCGTCGCCCTCACCCTGCTCTCCGTCATCGGTGGCGTGGCGATCGGTGCGGTGCTGCGGCGCACGCTGATGTCGATGGTGGTGACCTTCGGGTTCACCGTCGTGCTCCAGCTCGTCTGGTCCCACTTCATCCTGTCGCTCGGCAACGTCATCACGGTCACGACGAACAAGGGGGTCATCGCCGAGAACTCGTTCCCGTCGCTGCCCGACGGCGTGTACCAGCTCGACGAGTCGTACATCACCAGCACGGGGAAGCTGCTTGGTTGGAGCACGTGTGCGGAGGGGGATTCGGATGCGGTGCGTGAGGTGTGCCTGAAGAAGGCGGATGTCGTGGGGTGGTCGGTGGACTATCTGCCGATGTCTCAGATGAACGGTATGCAGTGGTTCGGGGCGTCGATTCTGTTCGCCCTGACCGCTGGGATCGCGGTGTTCCTCTTCGTCTGGGGTCGTAAGCGGCTCGTCTGAGTAGTTCTTCGACTGCGGGCCCGGTGGGGGCTGGTCGCGCAGTTCCCCGCGCCCCTATCGGGGCGCCTCCCCCACTCCTTGTTTCTTTGTCCCGTCGGACGGGCTGCTTTGCCGTGCCCGGAAGTCCGGAGAGAAAGGTTTCCCTTGAACCACCGCAACAGACGGGCACGTGAGGCCACGGCCCTCGCCCTGCTCACCGCCGTCGCTCTTACCGGAACCCTGCTCGGGGCGCCGGGGTCGCAGGCCGCGCAGACCGGGAATGGTGTGGCCGGCGGTCTCGGTGAGGCGAAGACAGTCACCCTCGTCACCGGGGACCGGGTGACCCTGGACTCCGCCGGGCAGGTCACCGGTGTACGGGCCGCCAAGGGGCGGGAAGGGATCACCTTTCGAATAGCGCGGGACGCCGACCGGACCCTTGTCGTCCCGCGTGACGCCGAGCGGCTGCTCGCCGACGGCACTGCCGACCGGCGGCTGTTCGATGTGACGCAGCTGGTGAAGTGGGGGTACGACGATGCCTCCCGCGCCGATCTGCCGCTGATCGTGACGTACGCCAAGGGCCGTGCTCTCGCGCCGAGTGCGCTGTCCGCCGCCGGGGCCCGGGTGAGCCGGGACCTGCCCAGTGTGAACGGGGACGCGCTCAGGGCCCGTAAGGCCGAGGGCGCCGAGCTGTGGGAGACGCTCACCGGGAGCGGGGGGTCGGCGCGGGCGATGTCGGCCGCCGCCGACAAGGTCGAGCGGATCTGGCTCGACGGGAAGGTCGAGGCGGCTCTCGACCGGAGCGTCGCGCAGATCGGCGCCCCCGAGGCGTGGGCCGCCGGGTACGACGGCAAGGGCGTCAAGGTCGCCGTGCTGGACACCGGGGTCGACGGCACGCACCCGGATCTGAAGGGCCGTATCGACGCGGCGAAGAACTTCTCCGAGTCCGCGGACACCGTCGACCGGGTCGGGCACGGTACGCATGTGGCCTCGACCGTGGCGGGGTCCGGTGCGAAGTCCGGGGGCAAGTACAAGGGAGTCGCTCCCGGCGCCCGGCTGATCAGCGGCAAGGTGCTCGACGACAGCGGCTACGGCGAGGAGTCCGGGATCATCGCCGGTGCGCAGTGGGCCGTCGCCCAGGGCGCCAAGGTGATCAACCTCAGCCTGGGCGGCCCCGACGGCCCCGGTGACGACCCGCTCGAACAGGCCGTGAACGACCTGTCCGCCTCCTCCGGCGCCCTCTTCGTGATCGCCGCCGGCAACGAGGGTCCGGCTGCCGGCACCATCGGTTCGCCCGGTAGTGCCGCCGCCGCGCTCACCGTGGGCGCGGTCGACCGTGATGACGCGTTGGCCGACTTCTCCAGCCGGGGGCCGACGGCGGACGGTGCGCTCAAGCCCGACCTCACCGCCCCCGGCGTCGACATCGTCGCCGCGAAGGCCGCCGAGGGCACGGAGGGCGACCCCGCCGCCGACGGTTACGTCTCCATGAGCGGTACGTCGATGGCGACCCCGCATGTCGCGGGCGCCGCCGCGATCCTCGCCGAGCGCCACCCCGACTGGACCGGCGAGCGCATCAAGGCCGCCCTCACCGCGTCCGCCAAGCCGGCCGCCGGTGTGTCGGCGTTCGCGCAGGGCACGGGCCGTACGGACCTCGTCCGCGCCCTCGGCCAGCAGCTCACCACCACCCCGGCCACCGTCGGTTTCGCCACCCAGCAGTGGCCGCACACCGACGACCAGCCGGTCACCGAGACCATCACCTACCGCAACGACGGCGACGCGCCCCTCACCCTCGACCTGACCACCGAGGCGTACGGCGAGGACGGAAAGCCCGCCGCCGAGGGCATGTTCGAGGTCTCGCCGAAGCAGCTCACCGTCCCGGCGGGCGGCACCGCGACCGCGCAGCTCACCGCCGACTCCAGCGCGGGCACGGCCGACGGCGGCTTCGGCGGCTCGGTCGTCGCGACGGACGGGGGCAGCAACTCTGTGCGGACCGGTGTCGGCCTACAGCGCGAGGTCGAGTCGTACGACCTGACCGTCAGGCACCTCGACCTGAAGGGGAAGCCGGCCGGGCGTTCGGAGACCGGGGTGCAGGGGCTGGACAACCAGATCTGGAACGACTACTCGGACGACACGGACGGCGAGTTCACCGTGCGGCTGCCCAAGGGGCGTTACAGCCTCGAAGGCCGTATCGACATCGACACGGGCGCCGACCCTGACGCCGGCAACCTCGCCCTGCTCCTCAACCCGAAGTTCTCGCTCACCCGGGACACCACCGTCGTCATGGACGCCCGCAAGGCCAAGCCCATCCGGATCACCGTGCCGGACAGCAAGGCCAAGCACACCGACGCCACCCTCAACTTCGGGTTCGACATCGACGGGAACCAGAGCACCTCCACGTACCTGATGGGCAGCTTCAGCAAGCTGCGCGTCGGGCAGTTCGGCGCCCGGCTGCCCGCGAACGAGGCGCTCGCGCAGTACAACGGCACCTGGACGCACGGCAGTACGAGCTACCGGCCGGCGATGAACCGGACCGGCGATCTGTCCGGCTTCACCGTGAACCTGAAGCGCGCGCAGTTCGCCAAGATCACGATCGCCGCCGGTGAGCCCGCCAAGGACAAGACGGGGTCGCTCGTCGCGGCGCCCCTCATGCCGGGCGGCTGGGCCGACTTCTACCCGACCGAGTTCTCCCTGCCGGGCAACCTCACCGACTACGTCCTGCCGGGCGTGAAGTGGAGGTACTCCGTCTCGCAGGACGGCGGCAAGGACGCGGACGGCGAAACGGTGTGGGACGCCGGCCAGTGGACGGCGAACCCCCGTGCGTACAGCGCGGGCAAGCAGTACACCGAGCGGTTCAACACCGGGGTCTTCGGCCCGCACCTCACGGGTCCGCTGACGGGCAACGAGGACCGTCCGGGTGCCGTCCGGGTCGGTGACACCTTCATGGCGTACCTTCCTCTCTTCTCCGACGGCGCCGGGCATGTGGGCGACTCCCGGTACAGCAAGGCGAGGAGCACCCTTTACGCGGGCGGCACGAAGGTCTTCGCCATCGACTCGGACCTGGCCGGCGTCTCGTACGAACTCCCCGCCGCCAAGCGCACGTACCGTCTCACCACGGACGTCTCCCGCCCGGCCTCGCTGTCGTCGGTCTCCACCCGCGTCACCGCCGAGTGGACCTTCACCTCCGCGCACGTCACCGGTGTCGGGCAGCGGCTGCCGCTGTCGGCGGTCCGCTTCTCGCCCAAGCTGAGCTTGGCGAGCACGGCCAAGGCGGGTACGCGGTTCTCCGTCCCGTTCACCGTCGAGGGCGCGGCCACCGCACGCACCGCCCGCAAGCTGGCCTTCTCGGTCTCCTACGACGACGGCCGGACCTGGCACGTGGCGAAGGCGGTCGACGGCAAGCGGCTCGACCTGCGCCACCCGGCGAAGGCGGGCACGGTGTCCCTGCGTGTGACGCTCACGGACAAGGACGGCAACACCCTGAAGCAGACGATCAATCGGGCCTACCGCACCATCAAGTAGAGCGAACAGAGCAAGGAGAGAGGCGTCCGGATCGGCTTCGGCCGGTCCGGGCGCTTTCTGGTTCTTACCGGATTCATGACGGCTGAGGGGCCTGACTCACTACAGCTGGGCCGGCAGGGAGAGTTATCGTCCGACCTGCTTGTTCGCCCTTTCCGCTCTTCCTTTTTCTCCGTTCCAGGAGCTTCATGCGCCGCCCCAGAAAGGCCTCGCTCGCCCTCGCGACGTCGATATCGATCGTCGCGGCGCTGACCACCGCCGGTGTCGGACTCGCCGGTCTCACCGGCTCCGCCGCCTGGGCCGACAGCACGGCCGCGCTGCCGCTGGCCACGTACGCGCACATGCTGGTCGACACCGCTCACCAGCACATCTTCTTCAGCCAGGGCGCGGGCTCGACGGACATCGTGGTGACCGATCTGTCCGGCACCCCGGTCACCACCATCGCCGGTGAACAGGGCGCCACGGGCCTGGCCCTGTCGGCCGACGGCAGCACGCTGTACGCGGCCCTGACGGACGGCGACGCCCTGTCCGCGATCGACACGGCGACGCTGAGCGAGACGACCCGCGTCCCGACCGGGACGGACAGCGCCCCGGTCTCGGTCGCGGTGGCGGGCGGCAAGGTCTGGTACGGCTACACGGACGCGGCGGCGGGTGGCAAGGGTGCCATCGGTTCGGTGGACCCGGCAGCGGCGGAACCGGCGGCAACTCCCCAGCCCACGATGGACAGTTGGTCGGTGGCGCCGGTGCTCGCCGCCGGCGGCGAGGTCCTCGCGGCCGAGGTACCCATGGGCAACCTCAGCCATGTCGCCACCTTCGACGTCTCCTCCGGTACGGCGACGGCCAAGGCGAACCTGGGGGTCTACGGCGGTACGGCGACGGGCCTCCAAGTCACCGGCGACGGTGCCCGGTTGCTGCTTGCCGCGCCTCAGTCGGCCGCCCTCCAGGCCTACCGCACAGCTGACCTAGCCTCCGCCAGCCCCTCCGTCTACTACACCGGCGGCGTCGACTCCGCCCCGAACTCCCTGGCCGTCGACACCGACGGGACGATCGCCGTCGGCTCCACGGCGGGCTCGGCGGCGGGTCTGTATCTGTACGCCGGTTCCCAACTCGCCGAGAACCACGTCACGTTCCCCTCCGGCACCCTGGCCCCGGACGGTCTGGAGTGGGGCGGCGACGGCACGACGCTGTACGCGGTCACGAAGGACTCGGCGGGCGCCTACACCCTCGACGTGCTTGCCGAGCCGAAGCTCGCCGACACCGAACTCGCCCTGAATTACCCGCAGTACGCGGTCCCGACGCAGCAGTTCACCGTCACGGGAACCCTGAGCACGAAGGGCTGGACACCGACGGGCGAGAGCCTGAAGGTGACCCGTGACGGCGAGGAACTCCCTGACGTCACGGCCACGTTGGACAAGAACGGCTCGTTCGCCGTCACGGACACCCGCCCGGACGCGGGTGCCTACACGTACGAGGTGACGTACCCGGGCGACGCGACGCACCGCCCGTCGACGGCCTCGCTGACGGTGCACGTGGCGAAACTGTCGACGACGATCCCGTTCCCGGACATGACGTCGGCGACGCCGGACTCGGTGGCGTTCACGGGCTCGCTGACGACCTCCCTGAACCTGGGCAGCCTCCCGCAGGGCACGACGGTCCAGGTCTCCCGGACGAACGAGGACACACAGGAGACCGTGCAGCTCCCGTCGGTCCAGGTCGACCCGGCGACAACGGAGTTCAAGGTCACGGACGCTCCGGCCGCCGCGGGCAGGTTCACCTACCACCTCTCCTACGCGGGCGACGCGACACACGAGCCGACCTCCTCGGACGCGACCGTCCAGGTCTCCCCGTACACCCCGGCCCTGACCCTCAAGGCGCCCGCGACGGCGACGCGGGGCGCGGCGCTGAGCTTCACCGGCACGCTGACCGACGCGCCCTACGCGAGCGGCGAGACGGTGACCGTGACGCGCACGGACGCCGGACACACCACAACTCCGGTGCGGTGGACGAGCGTTGTGGGTGCGGGCGGCACGGTGACGGTCAAGGACACCCCGAGCATCGGCGGCGCCAACACCTACACGGTCAGCTATCCGGGGGACGCCTCGCACCAGGCGGCGACCGCTTCGGCCATCGTCCAGGTGTCGCGGGTCGCGACAACGGTCTCCGTGGCGACGAACGCGTCCACTTACACGTACGGCGCGACGGGCACGGTCACGGCGCACCTGGGGACGACGTACAACAGCCGTACGGTGTCGATCTGGGCGACACCGGCGGGCGGCACGAAGACGCTGGTCAAGACGGGGGCCGTGGACAGCAAGGGCAATCTGACGGCGACGTACAGGCTGACCCACAACACGACGTTCACGGCGTCCTTCGCGGGCGACTACCGGTATGCCCCGAAGTCGGCGACGCGGACGGTGAACGGCCAGGTGCGGGTCGCGACGACGCTGGGCGGCTACTACGGGAACGTGACGTACAACGGCACGCCGTACCGCGTCTACCACCACACCGTGAAGCCGCAGGTGGTCGCCACGGTGACACCGGACAAGTCCGGCCAGTGCGCCAAGTTCCAGGCCCAGGAGTACTACGGCGGCGCCTGGCACACGCTCACCACTTCACCCTGCTTCTCCATGGCCCCGGGCAGCGTGGGCGTCACGCACCTGAGCCTGACCAACGCGGTCAACCAGAGGTTCCGGGTGCGGGCGGAGTACGTGCGCAGCGCCAAGGACACGACGAACGTGAGCACTTGGGGCGGGTGGCTGTATCTGACGGTCAGGAACTGATTCCGTCTATGCGGAACAGATTGCGGGCCGGGTCGACGACGGCGGTGAGTCGTACGCCCACCCGCAGACCGGAGTGCAGGGAGTGCTTCCAGGTCGTCTCGAACGTCGGGAATCCCGGTCCGCTGATGCGCAGAGCCGCCACGACACCGGCGTCGTCGGCGTCCTCCCACGGGGTGAGGTCGGTGATCTCCGCCGTCGCCCTCACCCCGAAGGCGTCGAGCCGCCGGTTGTTCTCCCGCTCGGTGCTGGTGTAGGCCCAGAAGGCGAAGCCGAGGGGCGTGCAGAGCACGGTGCAGAGGATGCCTCCGAGGAGGATGCCGGCATCGGCGAGGAAGGTGCAGGCCAGCATGACCGGTCCGCACAGGCCCATCATCGCGGAGGAGAAGTAGAGGAGCAGGGCACCGAGCGGGCCGATCCGGTCGACCCGGGTCGGCCCGGAGCCATCTGCTCCGCCGGCTCCCTCTGCCCCGTCCGTGCCGTCCGCGCGGTCCGTCATCTCAGGCTTCCGGCCTGTCCGTCGCCACGCCGTCACCGGCGTAGAGATAGGCACCGGGGCGGGCGGGGTCGGCGATCAGGAGCACCTGGTCGCCCGTACGCGGGATCCGCAGCTTGGAGACGATGGTCTGGAGGGCGATCCGGTCGGCGGCGCCGGGCAGTTGGAGGACCAGGTCGACGACGGGGTCGTAGTTGATCAGCTTGCCGGTGTCGCCGATCGACACGACGACGGCCGGTACGGTCGGCACCCCTGCCGCGAGCAACTGCTGAACATCGAGGCCCGAGTTGTAGGCGCCTATCGACTGCTGCACCCTGGCGAAGTCCTCCTTGCCGAGGAAGGCGCGTGTGGTCCGGCCGTAGAAACCCTTGCCGCTCGCCACCTTGCCCGCGATCTCGGCGGCCTTCTCCTCACGGCTCTTGCGGCGCCCGAAGATTCCCATGACTTGTTCCCCTCTCGATTCCCTCATCCGACGATGACGAGGTGGACGCTAGGCGGGCCGCGACGCCTACCGATCCCAGGTTTCGGCCGTCTGTCCGCACCGTCTCCCCTCGCCGTGACCGCCCGTTTTTCCTCGGCGTACGCTCCTCGCATGCCGTCCTCCAGCCAGCAGCCGACCGGTGAGCGCCGACCGCGCGCCCTGGTCATCGACCATGCCTGGCGCGGCCTCGGACCCGGCCTTGAACCGCTGAGCGGCCCCGGCGGGGCACCGCTGACCCGGACGGTCAAGCTGATCCTGCTGCCGCTGGTCGTCAGACCGGCACTGCGTCCCGAACTCGCGGCGGACTTCCTCGACCCGGCGCAGGCCGCACGCCTCGACGGGCTGATCCGGGAGTCGGGCGCGCGTCTCGCGGCGACGGCACAGTGGTTCACGCTGCTGAAGAAGGCGCGGCGAGCGCTGGGCATCGTCGCGGGCAACCCCCAGGACCTGTACTTCCAGCGGTGCTTCGAGCTGGCCACGGAGTTCGGGGCGCCTTCGCTCGATGGGGACGCGACAGCGAGGGCTGTCGTCGAGGAGGTGGCGGACACACCCGGCGGACGTACGGTGGACGCGCTCAAGGACCATCTGGCCGACGCCGCACGGCGGTTCCGGCTCGACGGCGAGCTGGCCGCCGCCTGGGAGCGCCGGCCCCCGGCCACCGCCGACGCGGCCTCGATCGCGGCGATCACCGCACGGGCCGCCGAGGCTCTGGACACATGCGGTGCGCCGGGCGCGACGCGCACCTCACCGTCGTACACCGCCATGGTCGAGGCGGGCCACGGCGGCCTGTTCGGCCGGGCCCTGTGGACGTACACGAGCGGAGTGTGGGGCCACGACGACCTGCCGGCCCACCTCGGGCTGACCGGGCTTCGGACACCGCCACGGCCCGAGGTCGGCCGGGGCGCCTCGACGGCGACCCTGCCCGCACCGCTGGACCGCACGCTCTTCGAGCGCCTGTTCGTCGTCCTCCAGTCGTCCGCCCACCGCGAGGAGCTGCCGACCGTGCCGGAACTCCTCGCACGGGAGACCGGCCGCAGCTGCGCCCCGCTCGGCCTGTACGACGAGAGCCTGCGCGTCGCCGTCGTCCTCGGCGGCCGGCTCGCGGCGGGCCTCGACCCGCTGGGCACCGGGGAATCGGGCGGGGGGACGGCGGCGCACCGGGCCGTCAACAGCCGCTGGCAACGCGAGGCATCGGTGCTGCGCGCCCGCCGGATGACCGTCTCGCCGCACCCCGACCCGGACGGCGGCGTCCTGGACGCCCTCGCCCAGGATCTCCGTACCCCGTGGGCCGCCTACATGCGACGCCTCTGGGTACGGCTGCACGGCCGCGACGTCCGCGACGCACCCCTGCCGGACCTCGCGTCGGCCTGGTCGGTGCTCGACGGGGTCGCCCGCTCCGTGATGATGGACCACCGGGCTCGCGTCCGCTCGGCGCTGCGCGTCCTGTCGACGGGCAGCCATGCGTCGGCGGCCGGGGCGAGGAGCGCGTGATGGCGGGGGCGGGCGCGGGGGCGGGCGTTGACGTGCGGGTCTCGCGGGGCGAGGACGGGACGGTCCGGATCGCCGTGGACGGCGAAGTGACCGCCGTTGACGGTGAAGTGGCCGCGGTTGACGGTGAAGTGGCCGCCGAGGAACCGGACTTCACCCGGGCGGTCCTCGATGTGGCGGGCGCGGTCCTGACCTGGCCGGTCCTCGGTACTCCTGGGCTTCTGCCGTCGGCGGAGATCCACGATCCGGGGCGGGCCCAACAGTGGCTGTGGGCGCTCTACGGTGAGCGGATCGCCGCCGCTGTCCACGACCGTACGACGGAGGATACGACCGGGGAGTCGACCGGTGTACGGGTGACAGCGCACCCGACCGCCCTCGCGGGCAGCGCCGCCCGGCTCGCCCTGGGCCACTGGGCGGCCCGGTGGTGGCCGGCGTCGTACCCGGACGAGATACCCGCGCTCGAACCGGACCTGCTGGGGCTGGAGTTGGCGGCGCTCACCCACCACTGCCAGCAACTGTTCGACGGCGAGGGCGATTTCGGTGACGATCAGCCGGACGACTGCGCGGCGGAGCTGATCGCGGAGCACGAGGCGGCCCTCGACCCCCTCCTCCAGTGGTGGCGAGACACACCCCAACAGGCGGATACGGCAAGCCACTTGGAGGGCGTCCTACGCCTGATCGACGACGCGGCGGACACCGCCGGACTGGACGGGCCAGCCCTGCGCGACCTCCGTTCGGCCCTGGACGGGCGAGGCCCGACCGGTCCGTGGGCCGACCTCGGCGCACTGTTCGCCCGCCCCGGCGGCTACGCCCTGGCGGCGGGCGAACCACTGGGCACCGGCGGCCGGTTGATCGCCCGGGGCCAGGGGACCAACGACTGGCGCCGCTACCCGCCCGGCTTCGTCGACGCCGCCGAGAACGCCGTGACCTGGACCGCCCGCGCAGTCGGCGCACGGCGACGGATCGAGGTCGAGGTCGTCGCCCACAGCACGGCGCCGACCACCGGCGCACCCCTGGTCGCGGAGGTCCACGTCGACGGCGGCGACCCGCACCGCGTGCCCCTCACCAGGCGGGACGACCTGTGGACGGGCCGCCGCGAGCTGGCCCCGGACCTGCTGGCCGGGATACCGGCACCGATTATCGAGGTCGGCGTCCTGCTGCCGGGCTTCGACCCGGCAACTGGCACGCCGGGCGACCGCGCAGCGCGTGAAGCCGTACGGGCCCTCGTCCGGCGCCGACTGACCACAGCGACGGAACCCACGACACACGACGGTTCGCCGCACGACACACCCTCGGCACCGTTCCTCGCCGAGACCGCGGCAGCAGCCACCGACGAGGACTACTGACGAGGACGACTGACGTATGCCGAACGAGGAGATCTCGCAGGGCGAGCAGGACACGACCGCGGGTGTCATGCAGCTGTACGGGGAGCCGCTCGACAGCGCCTTCGCCCTGGCCGAGGAGCACCAGCTGGCGGGCGACCTGTCGGCCGCGTGCGCCGTCTACGACGAGTTGCTCACGTTCGCGGAGTCCATCGAGGACTCGCCCGACGTACGTTTCCTGCGCGCCCACCTGCTCTCCAACCTCGCGAGCGTCCGGCTCACCGCCACGGACCTGGCCGGAGCCGAGGACGCGGTGGAGCGCGCCCGCACCCTGCTGGACGGCATCGCGTCGGCGCCGATGGGCCCGCGCGGCCGTCAACTCTGGCTGGAGATGCTGCTGAGGACGCTGATCGCCGGCTGCGACCTGATGCGCAGAACCGGACGCCTGGACGAGGCGCTGGCGTGTCTCGACGAAGCGGCGGCCAGACTGCCCGAGTTCGACGACCCCGAGGGACTGCGTGCGTCCGAACTGGCCCTGAACCGGGTGCTGTTGCTGATGGACAGGGGCGAGTGGGGCCCGGCGGAGGACCACGCGACGGCGCTGCTGTCCACCTTCCAGACAACCGAGGCAGCGGAACTGGAGACAGTCCCACGCCTGTTGACCGCCCTGGCCATGATCTGCTCCTCGACCGGCCGCTTCGACGAGGCCGAGGACCACCTGGCCCGCGCGGAGGAGCGCTACCGGGCGCTGGGGGACATCGGTGAGCAGCGGTCGATGCTCGCGTACCGGGCATGGATCGCGATGGACCGAGGCGAACACGCCCTGGCGGAACGGCTGTTCGCGGAGGCGTCCGCGTACTTCGAGCAGCAGCAACTGCACGGCGACCTGGCGACCTGCGAACAGGCCCGCGCATATCTCGCAGGCCGACGAGGCGACATGACCGGCGCGGTCGACCTGACGACGGCGAGCCTGGCCCGGTTCGAGGAACTGGGCGCCTCACTCGCGGCCGCGGACACGATGCTGCTGGGCGCCCAACACGCGTACGCCCGTGGCGACATCGAGGAGATGAAGCGCCTGGCCCAGACAGCTCGTGACGTCTACCAGGAGCGGGAGGTGTACGAGCGTTGCGCACAGGTCGACCTCATGCTGGCGACCACGCTCGAGGACAACCTGAACCGGACGGACCACGGCGCCCACGAGAGACGTTCGATCGACAACGCCCTCTCCCTGGCCCTCCCCGCCGCCCTCACCCTCCAGGCGGCCCGCTACGACTTCGCCACCGCCCACGCACGCGCCCAATGGCTCCAACTGGCGGACGAGGGCATGGAGTTGGCGTTCCGCCTGGCAGTGCGCCGTCAGGACCAGGGCCTGCTCTTCGAACTGGTGGAACACCGCAGCGCGGGCGCACCCCTGTCCCTGGACCCCGCCCCGCGCCCG
The DNA here is from genome assembly GCF_045041225.1 of Streptomyces sp. NBC_00075. Taxonomy (NCBI): domain Bacteria; kingdom Bacillati; phylum Actinomycetota; class Actinomycetes; order Kitasatosporales; family Streptomycetaceae; genus Streptomyces; species Streptomyces sp. NBC_00075. The sequence goes on along the minus strand of NZ_CP108243.1, from coordinate 5,281,675 downwards.
CCGACGAGAGCCGAGGACGGTACGAGGCTCTTCCCGAACGCGGCGATGAAGGCGGAGGGGGCGTACGAGCGGGCGGACGGCCCGACGACGCTCGGAGGAGTGGCGGCGGAGGCAGCGGCCTCGGCAGGCCTGCGCGTGGCACCGCCCCCGAAGGTACGGATGGCGGCCCAGGGCCCCGGCCGGGTCGCACTCCAGGAGTACATCGAGTCGGCCGAGTTCCGCTATCACCGCCGGATCGTGAACGACGAAGAGGTCCCCTTCTGGATCACCGACGACCTGACGAGCCGCCCGGTGGTCCAGGTCCGACTGGCCGACGCCGGCGACCTGTTCATGACCTGGACCTGGGCGGGCGGCGCGAAGGGTTTCGGCACGGGTTGGGCTCCTGCCGACGAAGTCGACCGGGCGGTAGGGGAGTTGGCGGGGGCGCTGCCGACGTCGGGCGAGGGAGCGGCGGGGATGCGCCGGGCGTTCGAGACGAGCCCGCTGACGAACCAAGCCACGGAGCACGACCTGGCCAGGCTGCTGGCGGAGGTGCTGTGGCCTGAGGGCCTGACGGCACAGATACGCCAGGTGTCGGCACGAGCGGGCCGCCCCCTGATCCGGATCCAGCCGTCGCCACGGGTCGCCCAGGTCCCCTGGGAGCTACTGGCGGTAGAAGACGGGACAGACATCCGACTCCTGGACCTGGCGGACGTGGTGACGACGGCACCGACGTCACTGAGAAGGCAGACGACCCCCGAAGACGAAGAAGACAAGTCCGCGCCCCCCTCCGAAACAGTCGTCCTGGTCCTGGACCCCAGGGTCCCCGGATTCCGTGCGGACTCCCCGCTCGGCTCGGTCCTGGGCCCGCCAGGCTCGGACCCGGAACTGCTGGCCCTGGTCCAGAACCACCTGGACGCGGGTACGGCCGTCCCGTCCGTCGCCACCCCGGCGGAGGCGTTCCGCCGCACGGACCTGGACAGGGACTGGCTGAGCGACGTACTCCGCAAGGGCGCCCGCAGACTTCTCTACGTAGGCCATGTGAGCGGCGCGCCGACAGCCGGCGGCCAGAGCGAGGACGGCACGCTCCACCTGTCCTGCGGTCCACACACCACAGGCCTGACCGACCCGATCCGCACCCACCGCCCACTGTCGGCCAAGGACCTCCTGCTGGGCACCCTGCCCCTGCGCCCGGACGGCGAACCGGGCTCCCGTATCTGGCCCGCCCCACCCCGGGTGGCCCTGATCGGCTGCGAGAGCGCCGCCGACCTCCGCTTCACGGAACCGTTCGGCCTGGCCACGGCCATGCTCCACAACGGCGCCGACCTGGTGACGGCAACCCGCTGGACCCTCCCCACAAGCTTCGCGTACCACCACCTGGCTGACGTCCCGGAGTCGGTACGCCCGCTGTCGGAGGCAATACGCGCGATAGACAGCGCCCACGAACACCCCGACCCGGTAGGCAACTTGGCGGGCTGGCAGCGTGAACAGCTGGACCACTGGCGGTCGGAGGGCAGGACCGAACACTCGCCGCTGCTGTGGGCGGCGATGACGTGCATCGTCGTATGACCGCTGAACGTCCGGACTGAACACCGGCGACGACTCCGGAAGCGAAGCGGTACCCAGGGAGGCCGCACGTGCGAATTGCCCTGGCCCACTCGGCCCGGGCGGTGATCACACGACCGACCTGCGACAACACCGCAGAGGAGGGTTGTCGTGGCCGCGGCTACCGTCGCGGTGTCCGCCGCGTGCGCGTCGTCGTCGGACGACGGGGACGGCCAGGCGTCGCCGGCAGATCAGGAAGCTGATCAAGGGGTCCTGAGATCCAGTACGGAAAACGGCCGGGCGCAGACGCCACCGAACGACGGCAGCCCCGCCCCGCCTCGCCTCGCCTCGCCCCGCAACAGTTCAGCCGGCGCCGGCCCGACTCTGGTTCGCCGCCCGGGTCCTGGGAAGGCTGTCGGTGATGATCTGTGCGCAGTCGGCGAGAAGGTTCTTCAGACGATTCAGTTGGTCGGAGAGTCGGTCGTACTCATCAATGTCTGCGGGTGTCCATGGGTCCTCGGCGGCTTCCATCTCGGAGGCACGTGATCCGGCCATGACGGCTCGGATCACTTCCTGAGTGGCGCTCCGCAGGCGGTCTGCGGCCTCGCCGGGTGTGCGGTCGAGGAGAACGTCGAGTTCGTCCGGCTCGGGCAGGGCCGGAATGCCGTGTTCGAGCCAGAAGTCTCCCCAGAGGCGGCGTCGTCGCGCCTCCGGATCGGCACTGTCCACCACGTTGATACCGCCCGCGTCGTCCTGCTGGACGAACAGTCTCCGGCGCGGGCCGCCAGGTCGGCGGTCATTGCTACGAGGTCATCGTTGTCGCCGGATACGGAATCCGGCCGAGGGGCACCCAGGAAGGTGCCCAACTCCACAAGCTGACGCATCTGTTCGTCCGCACGAGGCAGGACCGACATCTCTTCGTCGGTCATCAGGGTGTCTAGCGCGGCCGCACCCATGCGGGCGTGAGGCAGCGGCGTTCCGTGGACGGCGGAATTCCAGGCAGCCAGGGACGTGTCCAGCCACCAGCAGACGAACTCGCGCGCGGCGTCACGGTGCGCCTTGGCGCAGCGGACGGCCAGATCCAGACGGACCGTCAGCAGCACGGTTTCAGCGTCGTACCTGGAACTCTGCCTCTTGTCAGCGTGTTGCCGAATACCGGCCTCGCTGAGCGCCTCCAACTCCTCCATGCGCCGTTCTTCGGCTTCGCACTCCCGGAGCAGAACGGCCGAACTGTCGGCCATGGCCGACAGAGCTTTGTCGACCCTCTTCTCCGGAAAGCAATCGATGACCACCCATGTCACAACTCCCGCACGGAGAAGAGAGAAAAGGAAGGCGGGGCACGGAACCCGACTTGTGGATGGTGCTGCGGTGCTAGTAACTCCTGACAAACGTGGTGGGCTTGACCTGGTCAGAGGCCGGTGTCGTGCACGAGACCGCCGGGCAGCGGGACACGGTCAGCCGCGTGATCGCACACGATAAACCCGGCGACGTCGGCGATCGACCCCGGGATACTGGTCGCCTATGGATGAGGTCGAAGTCGTCGTCGCCCATTCCGAGCGCGTGACTCTGCGCGTCGGTGACGTGTTCCTGAAGGTGGACGCCGATCAGGCGCGTCTCGACGCCGAGGTCGAGGCGATGTCCCTCACGCCGGTCCCAACCCCGGAGGTCCTGTGGCGCAAGCCGTCCGCGCTCGCGCTCGCCGCACTCCCGGGGACGACGCTCGGGCGCCTCGGCGGGCCGTCGACCGGATCGCCGGCGGCGTGGGCCGCAGCGGGCGCCGCCATCCGGAAGCTGCACGAAGCACCCCTGCCACCCCGACCTGGCCAGGCCGGCCGGAGCATCGCCGCGCTGACGGCGGAACTCGACCACGAGTGCGGCTCGCTCGTGACGAACGGCCTCCTGCCCGCCGACCTGGTCACCCGCAACCGCCAGGTCGCCGAGGCCGCGCTCCGGCCGTGGACTCCGGCGTTCACACACGGCGACCTGCAGATCGCGCACGTCTTCGTCGACGGCGACGAGGTCACCGGCATCATCGACTGGTCCGAGGCGGGCCAGGGCGATGCCCTGTACGACCTCGCCACCTTCACGCTCGGACACGAGGAACACCTCGAAGACGTCGTCACCGGCTACGGCACCGACATCTACATCGACCTCGACGTGATCCACGCGTGGTGGTCGTTACGAGGCCTGCTGAGCGTTCGCTGGCTGACCGAGCACGGCTTCGACCCCTTCGCGCCGGGTTGTGAGGTCGACGTTCTGAGATCCCGGATGTGAGACGGCCGCCCGACTGGAGCACGGGCCGCATCGCACGCGCAGCCAACTAACCCTGAAATCATGGCAGTTCATTGACCACGTCCGTCACCGCCGGGCGATGGCAGGCGCAGGTGCACACGAGGTAGCGGACTCCGGGTACGCCGGTGTCGCGGGGTTCGGAGTCGCGGCACTCGGCGTGCTGACCCAGGACACAGCGGGGCGAACGGAAGGGGGCTTCCGGTGTCCAGGTCGCCGACTCGTGGGTCATCGCGTGGCCCCTCTCCCCGCCGAGGTCCGCACCGCCGACGAGCGGAATCACGTACCAGCGTGCGCCCTTGGCGTCCTGGTGGTCGCCCTCGTGCCTCTTGGGGAGGACGCACGAGCCGGTCTCGCTGAGGATCGGCGCACGGTAGAAGAGCGAGGCGCGGACCGTCCCGCAGGTGTCGGTGGAGTGAGTGGTCATCCGGCACCTCCGTCGTACGTGCGGCGGTAGGTGCCCCACAGCTCTTGTCCGGTCTCGCACCCGTCCAGTGCCCTGCGGGCGGGCTTGCAGCCGGTGCACTTACGGGCATGCTCGAACCACAGCCGGTAGGCACGCAACATGGGCAACTCGGCCTGCCGTACGGCCGCTTGGACCCTCGCATCCCTCCGGCCGGTCATCGGGCCCCCACCGCACTCAGCTCGGCGTGGACAACAAGGTCAGTGAAGGCGGGGAGGTAGGGCCGGGACAGTCGGGACGCCGAACCGTCCAGAGGCGCCCGGTCGGTGCTGTACGGCGACCGGCGTGCAGTGGGCACTCGTACCGCCGAACCGGCAAGGTCACTGGCGTTCGCACTGGTCATGACGGTTGGTGCCGTCGTCGGAGTTTTCCGGCGGACGCCGGTCGGTGGGATCAGGCGGGTGAGGCCCCAGAGAACCAGGGCCACCCCAACCCAGTGCAGCGCGGCAGCGCTACGCTCGGCCATGTTCATCAACTCCTATGCAGTTGCTGGGCCATGCCCCCGGACGTTCGCCGCGTCGCGGGGGTCTTTGCGGTCTCGATGCCGTACACGGACCACTACACACCGTGTCGGCAGCCTCAGCATGCTCTCTGAAGTACTCAACTTGCAAGACTTCATTTTGAGTAATTCAGTAAGCGATATTCGAACTCATGACTCTCATTGTGAAGCGAGCACAGCGATGCTTTCATTTCGGGTATTGAGAGTGCTTCATACTGAGAGAAGGGAAGGGGTGGCGATGGCCGAGGGACCGACGGGCTCGACCGTTCCGCGCCGGCAGTTGGGGAGGTACCTCCGGGATCTCCGCAACCAGGCACGTCTCACCGTCCGTGCCGCAGCGCGGAAGCTGGAGTGGTCCGAGGCGAAGATGTGGCGGATCGAGACAGGCCAGACCTCCCTGCGGAGTCTGGACGTCGAGGCCATGTGCAAGGTCTACGGAGCGCCCGACAATCTGCGCGATGCCCTGATGGGGCTCGCCAAGGAGACCAAGGCGCGCGGTTGGTGGCATGCCTACGGGGATGTGATCCCCGACGGGTTCGATCTCTTCATCGGGCTGGAAGAGGCCGCGTGTGACGTCGACTGGTACGAGAGCGAGCTGATCCCCGGACTCCTCCAGACTGCGGACTACGCGCGCACGGTCATGGGTGCTGACAACCCGGCCGAGGACGACGAGGAGATCGAACGGCGGGTGAACCTTCGTACCGCCCGACAGGTGCTTCTCACTCGGGCGACCGAACCGACGCGGTTGAACGTCGCCCTGAACGAAGCGGTGTTGAGGCGCCCCGTAGGTGGAACCACCGTCATGGCGGGACAACTCCGCCATCTGTTGAAGGTCGGCGAGTACCCCAACGTCACCATCAAGGTGGTTCCGTTCGATGCGGGACTCCACCTGGGGGTCATGTCGGGCCCGTTCGGCATCCTGCGGTTCCCCCTCAACGGGGAAGGCAGTCCGACCGAGCCACCCACGGTGTACGCGGACGGCTACACCGGAGACCTGTACCTGGACAAGGCGAGCGAAGTGGCGCGCTACGAGGCTGCCTTCGACAACATCTGGAACACAGCGCTCGACGACCAGGCGTCAAGAGACCTGATCTCTGAAGTGGTAGGGAGTTATGAAAAGAATTGATCTGTCGGACGCGATATGGATCAAGTCCAGCCGCAGCAACGGACAGTCGGCCTGTGTGGAAGTCGCCTTCCTCGGCACCAGCACCGTGCCGATTCGCGACAGCAAGAACCTCCACGGGCCGATCCTGGTTGCTTCCGAAGCAGCGTGGGGCGCCTTTGTGGAACACATCAAGCACTGACCGCAGAGCAGGAGAAGAGCACCCCTAACCGCACGGTCGGGGGTGCTCCCCTGCCGGAGACGTCAGGAGCATCGACGGGCACGGGCTCGCTTTCCGTCGCTAGCACCTAGTGCTGAGTGAGCAGGTCAGGGGCGATCAAGTCCCGCCTCCTCGCGTACCCGTCCGGACCGGCTGACCCGGCACCGCATTCGTCCCACCCGACGGATAGAACTGCCCGTACCACCGCCGCAGCGCCCTGATCCCCTTCTCGTGCGGAAGCAGCACAGGACGGGCCTGGTGGATCTTGTGGTCCCAGATCCGGAGTTCCTCGCGCACCTCTCCCAGGGCCTCCGCGCGGAAGACGAGCTTGAGCGCAGGTGTGAGGAAGGGGAGGCGGGCCGGTTTGCGGAGGTGGTACAGCATGCGGAGTTCGCTCGTGCTGTCGTCGATCGGGGTCGTCAGGGCGACCGCGGTCACCGACAGGACGGGGCCGTGGACGCGGACCACCATCACGCCCGGGCCGTACATGAACGCGTCGAAGGTGTTGTCGATGTCCCAGGCGAGGACGCGCCGGGAGATCCGGCCGCGGGCCTCGGCGTACGGGCCGTCCTCCCGCCACTCCTGTACGGGGGGCTCGCTCTGTCCGTGGATGAAGTGGAAGTGGGACTCGTCGACGATGTTCTCGCGCATCTCCTGGACGTGGATGCGCGCCCGGCAGGTGTCGTCGATCGGCGCGGCGAAGTCCCGGGACCGCGTCTCGGGGATCTCCGGCACCTCCCACGCAGGCTCGCCCGGTCCGGCGTACACGAAGACGAGTCCACTGTGTTCGCGGACCGGGAAGCCGCCGAGGGACACCTTGGGGGTGCGGGTGGCGAACGGCGCCTCCACGCACTTGCCGTCCGCGCCGAACCGCCAGCCGTGGAACGGACACACCACCGTCCCGTCCACGACCTTCCCGCCGGCGCCCAGATGCGCGCCGTAGTGCGGACAGTGCGCGTCCCGCACGGTCGCCCGCCCGTCGGCCCCCCGGAAGGCGATGAGCGCCCGCCCGAAGTAGTGCAGGCTGACGACCTTGCCGGAACGCAACTCGCCACTGCGGAGCACGGCGTACCACCCGTACGGAACGATCGGCATCGGATACTCGTCGGCCCGGGGGTCGCGCGGGAGGGCCGCGACCGTGTCATGACTCCGCCATAAGCGCATGTGCCGATGCTAGGGCGTGGGGCGGGTGGGGCTGTAGAGGGTCGTGAGGTCGATCTCGTGGCCGGTGCAGATGGCCGCGCTCGGCGAACTCGGCGCCCACCTCGCACCTCGTACCCCCTCAATGCCCCAACCCCGCACCCCCGTCCACCGGAATCACCGCCCCCCGCACATACCCGGCCCCCGCCCCCGCCACGAACGTCACCGCGTCCGCGATCTCGTCCGGGTGGCCGAGGCGGCCCGCCGGGGTCTGGCGGAGGAGGTCGCGGCGCTGGTCGGGGGTGAGGGCGGCGCTCATGTCTGTTTCCGTGAGGCCGGGGGAGACGACGTTGCAGGTGATGTCCCGTGGGCCCAGTTCGCGGGTGAGGGAGCGGGCGAAGCCGATCAACCCCGCTTTCGCCGCCGCGTAGTTGGTCTGGCCGGCCGAGCCGTGCAGGGCTGCCGTCGAGGAGATCAGGACGATACGGCCGTGGCCCTCGCGGAGCATTCCGCGTACCGCGCGCTGGGTGACCCGGAAGGCGCCGGTGAGGTTGGTGTCGATGACCGAGGCGAAGTCGTCCTCCGTCATCCGGACCAGCAGACGGTCGTTCGAGGTGCCCGCGTTGGCGATCAGGACCGTCACCGGGCCGTGTGCCGCCTCGGCCTCCTCGAAGGCCTGATCCACCTGCTGACTGTCCGTCACATCGCAGCGTACGGACAGGAATCCCTCCGACGCCGGCGGCTTCCCCTCCCGGTACGTCACCGTGACCCGGTCGCCCGCCATCGCGAAACGGCGGGCTATCGCCAGCCCGATCCCCCTGTTCCCGCCGGTGACGAAGACCGACCGGGGCGTCGCCTGCGCCATCATGGCCTCGCTCTCCAAGTTCCTCTCCTCCACCCTCTGTTCCTCCTTCTCCTGGGTTGCGTCCGCTACGCGGAGTCCACCTTCGACGGGACGGCGGCCTGCGGTTCCGGCGGCCGTGTCCGCAGGCCCACCACCGACACCGCGAAGCCGATCAGGGCCAGGGCGGCGATGGAGAGGGTGGCCGCGTACATCGCGTCGAGGAAGGCCCGGTCGGCCGTCGTCGCCAGTTCCGGCAGGTGGAGGGAGTCGGCCAGGGAGCGGGCCGCCTCCGCGGACGTGCGGGCCTGCTCTGCGGCGGGGGCGGGCAACTCTCTTACCCCAGCAGGTAGTTCGGAGGTGTCCGACATCCTCGCCCGGTACACCCCCGACAGGATCGAACCCGCCATCGCCACCCCCAGCGTCCCGCCCACCTGACGCGTGACGCTGTTGACCGCCGACGCCGCGCCCGCCAGTTGCGGCGGCACCCCGCTCATCATCACGGCCGTGACCGGCGTACCGACCAGGCCCATGCCGAAGCCCTGCACCCACAGCAGCGTGGCGATGAACCAGATCGGGGTTCCGCCGTCCAGCCAGGCGTACGCGATGTACGTGACAGCCGTGGCCAGGACCCCAGCCGCCACCGTCCAACGGGCCGTGAGCCGGCGGCTCATCGCCGGGGACGCCTGGCTGCCCAGCACTATGCCGATCGCGGCGGCGATCATCACCGTCCCGGCGTCGGCGGGGGAGAGGCCGCGCGGGCCCTGGAGGTAGAAGGCCGCGTAGAAGAGGTGCCCGGCCAGGGCCATGAACGCGATCAGCAGCACGACGCTGCCCGCCGCGAACCCGGGCTGCCGGAACAGCCGTACGTCCAGACTGGGGGCCGGTGACTTGCGCTGACCCGCCACGAACGCGGTCAGCAACGCGCCGCCCAGGAGGAGGGGGAGGAGGACGTGAGGGCCGTACCAGGTCCGGCCGTTGCCCAACTCGATGATCCCGTAGACGACTCCGCCGAGGCCTACGACCGACAACGCCAGGCCGGGGAGGTCCAGCTGGCGGCGCCTCGGACTCTTCAACTCCGGTACGACCGCTGCCACTCCGGCCATGCACAGCGCCACGATCGGCACGTTCACGAGGAACACCGAGCCCCACCAGAAGTTGCTGAGCAGCGCCCCGCCGACCACCGGGCCCACGGCCACGCCCAGTCCGCTGGACGAACTCCAGATCGCGATCGCCCGCGTACGTTTCTCCTCCGGGGTGCTCTGCACGATCACCGACAGCGTCGCCGGCATGAGCAGTGCGCTGCCCGCGCCCATCACGGCCCGCGCCACGATCAGCCAGCCGGGGGAGGAGACGAACGCACCTGCTCCCGAGGCCGCGCCGAACAGTGCCAGGCCCGCCAGGAGCGTGGTCCGGGGGCCGAAACGGTCGGCCAGCGCGCCGCCCGCGAAGAGGGCGCCCGCGAAGACGAGGGTGTACGCGCTCGCCACCCACTCCAACTCGGCAGGGGACGCGCCCAGTCCGTCGGCCGGGTCGGCCAGGGTGGTGACGGCGACGTTGAGGACCGAGGTGTCCAGCCAGATCAGCATCTGCGCGCAGACCACGACCAGGAGGACCGGCCAGGACGACCGGGGCTTCCCCGCGCCGCTCGCACCACCCGTACTGCCCGTACCGCTCACTCTCACTTTGCCCATCGGACGACGCCTCCGTTGCCCTCGTATGCGCGTAGCGCTCGGTCGATCAGGGCGTCCGCCGCGCCCGTGTAGCGGGTCGGGTCGAGCAGGTCCGACAGGTGGGCTGGGGTGAGGTTCCCGGACAACTCCTCGTGCGTGGTCAGGAGTTCGGTCAGCGGGCGGCCCGTTTCCGCCGCCTCCGCCGAGGTCGTCGCGAGGAGCTTCTTCGCCTTCGCCTTGCCGAGTACCGGGGCCAGTGCCACCGCCAAGCGCTCGGTCACGACGGCTCCGCCCGTCAGGTGGAGGTTGGCCAGCATGCGGTCCGGGTGGACGATCAGCCCCTCCGCCAGCTCCACCGCCGTGTGCGCCGCGCCTCCCGCGAGGCGCAGTGCCTCCCGCAGCGGTTGCCATTCGGCATGCCACGCCCCGGCCGGGCGTTCGTCCTCGGCCAGCAGGCACTGCGCCAACACCAGGGCGTACGCCGGTACTTGGCGGGCCGCCGACACGATCAGCGTCGCGAGGGCCGGGTTGCGTTTCTGCGGCATCGCCGACGAGGCTCCGCGTCCTGCCGCCGCCGGTTCGGAGACCTCGCCGATCTCCGTACGGGACATGGTCTGCACGTCCAGCGCGAACTTGCCGAGCGCCCCGGTGACCAGCTGAAGCACCGCGCCCAGTTCGGCGATCGGCGTGCGTACGGTGTGCCAGGGGAGGGTCGGTTCGGCCAGGCCGAGGGCCTTCGCGAAGGGGGCCAGCAGCTCGACTCCGCCCGTACCCTCGGACGCTCTGCCCTCCCCGCCGTCGAGGGCCGCGTACTCGCGGTACGCCGCCAACGTGCCTGCCGCGCCGCCTAGTTGGGCCGGGAGTGTGCCTGCCACCGCCACAACTCGCGTACGGGCGTCCATGACCAGTTGGAGCCAGGTCGCCGCCTTCAGACCGAGGGTGGTGGGAACCGCGTGCTGGGCCAGGGTGCGGCCGGCCAGGACGGTGTGGCGGTGGGTGTCGGCGAGTGCGGCCAGGGCGGCGGCTGTGCGTTCGAGGTCGGTGGAGATCAGGGTGAGGACGCGGCGGGCGATCAGCATCGCCGCCGAGTCGAGGATGTCCTGGCTGGTCGAACCCCGGTGGACGTACTCGGCGGCGGCCGGATCCTTGGCGGCCACCGCTTCGGTGAGGGCGGGGACGAGGGCGACGACCGGATTGGCGGCGGCCCGCGCCCCGTGCGCCAGGGCGACCAGGTCGAGGCGGTCCGCCCGGGCCTCCGAGACGATGGCCGCCAGAGCGGCCGCCGGTGTCAGGCCCACCGCGAACTGGGCCTGGGCCAGGGCCACTTCCACGTCCAGCATGGCCTGGAGCCACGCCTCGTCGGTCACCTCGGCCGCCGTCGGCGTACCCGCCCAGGTGGGGGCGAGCAGCCCCGCGTCGGTGCCGACGGAGGACGCGGACACCTTCCTCCCGCTCATGCTCATCGGTTTCACCGACTCCCTGCGCCTGATGTCTGACCGATCACCAATTCGGGTGTGTGCGACGGCACTTCCGACTCCTCCAGTACCAGCCCCAGCACCGCCCGTGCGATCGCGTCCGAGTCCTCCAACGTCACCGAGCCCACGCCAGGTCTGATACCGACCGCCGTCACCCAGCGCACCCCCTCCGTCGGCACCCCGAAGGCGAACCGGCGCGGGTGCGGCCGTCCCGACGCGTCCAGCAGCCGGGGAGCACCGTCGGTCACCGCCATCCCGCCCGACTCGTACGACGCCTGGCCGCCCGGTCGGTACGGGACGCACCCGCCCTCCGCCAGCAGCCCCCGCACCAGCGGATCGGCACTGCGCCGCACGTCGATGTCCGGCAGCCGCGCCTCGACCAGCGCCCTCACCAGCACCGGCGCCTCCGACACCCCCTCCGCGTCCACGAGGAAACCGGCGTCGCCGACACCGGGAACACCGTTCGCCCTCCGTACCCGCACCCGCATCCCCGGCCCCACCACCTGCACCACCTCCGCCTCGATCAGCGCGATCAGCTGCTCGATCCGGAACGCGGGCGGGCCGATCGACGTGAACGCGTTCAACGGCGTGTACCAGCCGTCCAGTTCGGCCCGGTACGACGCACCGGAGACCCCGCCGTGGTCGACCACCAGCCGGACCTCGTTGCGCAGATCCCGCAGCGCGTCCAGCGCTGCCTTCAGCGGGCCGTTCACATTGCCGAGGCGGGCGGCGACGACATCCCGGCGCAGATGGCCGAGCAGCCACTCCCGGAAGTCGGCGCGGGAGGTGAAATGCCGGTCGCCGTACGGGCGTTCAATGCGCCGCCAGTCCCAGCGCTCGTCCGGCGGTACCTCGTACCGGTCGAGGAGGACCGGCTCGGGATCGCGGCCCGCGAAGCAGGACCGTACGAACTCCGCTGCCGCCCAGGGTCCTTGGGCGGCGCGGATCCACGCCTCGTAGTAGACGGTCCGTACCTCGCGGTCGATCAGTGGCCAGATGTCGGCGCGGAAGCCGACCGGGCGTCGCCGCAGTCCGGCGATGACCTCCGGGGTCAGGAAGCGCGGGTGGTGGCGGCCGAGCGCGCCCTTCTCGTTCTCGCCGCGCGCGTGGTACGGCACTCCGCGCCGCGAACCGGCGTACAGCACCGGCTCGTTGCCGCTCGGGATGTAGACGAGGCCCGCGCCCCGGTCGCCCTGTTTGAAGGTGCCGCCCCGGCCTTCGGTGAGCAGCGCGAGCTGGTCGAAGAAGTTCAGGCCGAGCCCGCGCAGGGCGACCGGGGCGCCCGGCTGGATATCGCTCAGATCGGCGTCGGCCGGGTTGGCGGGACCGACGTAGGCCAGACCGGTGTGCCCGGCGGCGAAGGAGCGCAGGTCCTGCTCCTCGGGAGCCGGGGTCGACTCACCGTGCCCCAGTGCCAGTACGACCGAATCCATCCCGGTCAGCCGCTCACGGTCCGCCAGGGTCACCGTCTGGCGCCCGTCCGGGGTGTCGGCCAGGGCGACGGCGGTCGAGCGGTGCGTGTGGACCGTGACCCGGTCGGGGGCCGTACGTAAGAGGTGTTGGAAGACCCACCTCAGGTAGTGGCCGTGGAAGGCGCGGGTCGGATAGGTGTCCGGTCCCAGTTGCCGCGCCTCCGCCAGGACCCGGGCCGGGTACGACCCGGGTCCCAGGGCGCGCGCCCACTCGTACAGGCTCGGGCCCGGTATCGACGGGCCCGCGCACGGCACGCTGTCGTCGGTGAACAGGGTGACCTGGGAGGCGACCGTGTTCATCAGCAGCTCGGGCGGCTGGTCGGTGCGCCACACCGCGCCCGGCCCCGGCGGGTACGGGTCGACGAGGTGGACCACGACCGGGCGGCCGGCCTGGTCCGCGTTGGCGCAGAGCCGCTCCAGGACCGAGAGCCCGCGCGGACCGGCGCCGATCACACACACGGTGAGAACCTCACCCGGACTGGGCGCGGGTTCGGTCATTCCTGGCCCAGCCCGTCGCGCCAGCTCGGCCGCACCGGCTTCCAGCCAAGTGCCGTACGGGCCAGGGCATTTGACGCCCCGGACGCCGAGGTCAACTGGTGGGCCATGAACCAGCCGAGCAACCGGGGTGCCATCGCCGCCGGAATCGTACGAGGGGGAGGGGCGCCCAGCGCGTCGGCGTAGTGGGGCAACCACTGGGCTGCGGGGGCCGGTTCGTCGTCCGTGATGTGGAAGGCGCCGGTGGCCTCCGACTCCACGGCCGCCACCGCCGCTCCCACGGCGTCCTCCACATGCAGGAACGAGGTGATCCCGGCCCCGCCCTCGGGCAGCGGCAACTTCCCCGCCAGCACTCGCTCAGCCGTCCCGCCGCCGGTACGGGCGTACGCGGTGCCGGGGCCGTACAGCGTCCCGTACCGCAGCACCAGCCCGCTCAACTCCGGCGAGCTGTCCAGAACTTGGGACTCCAGGTCGGTTACGGCCCGTACGGTGGCCGCCCAACCCGGGTCCGGGGCGTCCACGTACAGCGGCGCGCTCTCGTCGACGACCGTCTCCCCGGTCGGCGCGGCGGCGAAGGCGATGCTCTGTGCGACCAGCCGCCGGGCGCCGGCCGCGCGGGCCGCCGCGATCAGGTTGGCGGTGCCCTCGGTGCGCAACCGGGCGGTCCGCGCGAAGGCTTCGGGCGGGTCGTCGCGCAACAGCCGTAGCGCCGACAGCTGATGAACGACCACGTCGGGGTGTACGTCCGACACGGCGGCCAGCAGCGCGGCCCGGTCGAGGGCGTCGGCGACCACGAGCGCGTCCGCCTCGGGGGCGCGGGCCCGGGACTCCTCCCGTACCAGCGCGCCGACTTGGTGGCCGCGCGCCCGTAACGCGCCCACCAGCGGATGTCCGACCACGCCAGTGGCTCCGGCGACAAGTATCCGCACGGTGTTCAGTCCTCCGTACCGTCGTGAGTGGCGGGATGTGCGTGAGTGAGGGGGGTGCGTACGCGCATCAGCAGGCGGCACGCCTTGTCGCCGTCGCGCAGACAGGTCTCGGCGCGGTTCTCGGTCAGGGTGACGCCGAGGCCCTCGGACCAGCCCGCGTGGATGTCGGTGCACGGGCAGCGGTAGCCGTCCAGCGAACCTGCCATCCGCACCATGGTGATCGCGAAGTTCCGGCGCAGCGTGAGGACGATCAAGTCATCCTCTTCGACTTCCGTGGAGGCGTTGCGCAGTTCCGGCGGGAACATGCGGTCGCCGCAGTCGTCGTACCGGCGGCGGAGTTCCTCCAGGTCCTTGCGGGTGTCGCCGGTGTCGGGCAGCGGGCCGGCGAGACGGCCGACGCGTTGTCCGACGTGTGTCGCGACCTTGCGCAGGGCCTCGGCGTTCAGCTCGTTCGCGGCGTCCTGCCCGAACCGACTCGCCACCGCCTGGTACCAGTTGGCGTCGTGCTGCCACCAGAGCCGGTACGCCTCACCGGCCCGGGCACGGTGGTTGACGCCTTCGGTGCCCGCGTTCATCGGCGCTCCTCGGCGGCGGGGGCGGCAAGGGAGGTGGTGAAGCGGTCGCGCATGACCCGCTTGAGGACCTTGCCGGTGGCGCCCTTGGCGACGTCGTCGGGCTTCATGCGCAGGGCGCGGGTCATCGGGGGGAAGCCGGCGGCTTTGAGGGCCATGTTCACGCGCTCGGTCAACTCCCCGTCGCCGGGGCGCTCTTCATCTGCGCCCTCATCTTCATGGGAGAGCTGGAGCAGCGCGTACGCGTCCGCCACACCGTCGCCGTCCCAGTCCGCCCGTACGCCGTCCTCGGCGACCCCGACGACCGTGCAGTCGGCCAGCTCGGGCAGTTCGCGCAGCAGGAGTTCTTCGGTACGGGTGCTGAAGACGACGCCGGCGCGGGTGCGGATGGCGTCCGGGGCGCGGTCGAGGTGGTAGAAGTTGCCGTCCTCGTCCTGGTGGGCGAGGTCGCCGGTGAGCCAGTAGCCGCCGAGGCGCATACGGTTCCAGGTCACCGAGTCGTTCCAGTAACCGGGCGTGAGCGTCGGGGACTTGAGGCCGAGGCGGCCGATCTCGCCGGGCGGCAGCGGGGTGCCGTCCTCGGCGAGTACGGCGGCCTCCGCGAAGCTGATCGGCCGGCCGACGCAGCGCGAGTAGGCCGAGGTGTCCTTGGTGTGCCGGTTGTGGAAGACGGAGTAGCCGGCCTCGGAGGAGCCGAGCCCGTCCACGAAGACAGAGCCGTCCACCCGCACCCGCCGCAGATCCTTGCCGATGGTCTGGTGGCTGCCGTGCCGTACGAGGGCCCGGATGTGCGCCTCGTGCGCCGCGTCCCCGGTGTTGAACCACACCTGCACGCTGGACAGATCACGGTCCGTCAGATCCTCGGCGGCCATCTCGCCGAAGGTCCCGGCGAAGGCCAGCACGGTGGTGGGCCTGAACTCCTCGATGGCGTCCAGCACTTCGGTGCCGCGCTGGCTGGAGAGGAGTCTGATGTCGGTGCGCAGGAGCAGGCAGTACAGCAGCGTCGCCACCATCGCGTTGTGCGCGCCCGGCAGCCCGACCAGCGTCCGTTCCATGTCGGTGCCGGTGGAGTAGCGGAGGCGGTGCAACTGCGCGTACATCAGCGTCCGGTGGGTGTGCGGAACTCCCTTGGGCATACCGGTGGTTCCCGACGAGTGCGAGATGAGCACCGGGTCGGTGGGGTCGTGACGGTAGGGATAGGCGGACGGGAGCGAGGCGCGGTGCTCGGGGCGGATGTCGGCGGCGGTCACACAGAATCCGAGGCCAGAGGCCGATCCGGATGCCGACGCCAGCACGTCGTGATGCTCCCGGTCCGTGAACGCGCCCACGGCGCCCTGCCGGCGTACGTACTCCCGCGCGATGTCCGGCGGCAGGTTGCCGTTGACGAACGACGGGATCGCGCCGAGGGACGTCAGCGCGAGGAAGTTCACCGCGAACTCGGCGCTGGAGTAGGAGTGGAGGGCGACGGGGTCACGGGGCCGGACACCCTGGGCGGCGTACCAGCCGGCGTAGGTCTCGACGACCTCGCACAACTCCCCGAGGGTGAGCTGTGCGGGACAACTCCCGTCGGGGGCCCGCCAGGTGCCGTCCACGCGCAGGACGACCTCGTCGAGCGGGCGCTCGTACGCCGCGAGCCGCGCCAGGACGTTACCGGCGCCCAGTTCGGTGTCGGAGCAGATCCGGGCCCGCTCCTGCCTACTGATGAGCATGGGTATGGGACTCTCTCGTCTCGGTGTGGGTGGCGGCCAGCTCGAACAGGGTCTGGATGCTGCCGAGTCGACCGGTCGTCGTTGCGGTGGGCCGGACCGGAACCTGCGGTGCCCCGCTGTCTCCGGGCCGCCCGAGCAGCACGGCCGCCGCCAGTCCGGCGGAGGCGGGAAGGACCGGCACCGGACGCGCGCTGTACTCGGCGTACTCGGCGGCCAGTTCACGGTGCACGGCGGCCACGCGCTCGCCACCCCCCAGCTCCACACCGAGCACCAGCACCCGGTCCAGCTCCGGTTCCTCCAGCAACAGCTCGGCCATGGCGAGGAGTTCGGTCAGCGGGTCGGCGAGGGTGGAGAGGCTGAACATCTGGCCGGTGATCCCGAACTCCCGACTCATGTGCCCCAGCACGGAGTTGGCGGTGGCCTGCATGAACAGCAGCGGGTTGTGGACCCGCCCGGACACCATGCGCGAGCTGGCCAGATCGGCGGTGGTGGTGTCACCCGCCAGACTGACCAGCGCCACGGCGGTACGGTCCCCGTCTCCGTGGCACGCCGTCAGACATGTCGCGGCGACCTCGTACGCCAGCGGACTGAACGCCGACTCCACGAAGCCGGGCAGTTTCGGCAGCGCGATGTCGCCGTCCCGGCCGGTGCCGTGGGTGGCGGTGGCGGCTGCGAGGACGGAAAAGGCGGGGGAGGTGGGCAGGACCGCGGAGTCGGTCGTGGTCGTCATGGCCGCTCCAGGACGAGTGCGGTGTTGGCGCCCCCGAAGGCGGCGTTGATGGTGAGGGCGCGGCGAGGGTCGGCGGGGCGTGGCTTGTTCGGCACGTAGTCGAGGTCGCACTCCGGGTCGGGGGTGCCGTATCCGGCGGTCGGCGGGAGGACACCGTCCAGCAGGGCGAGCATCGTGATCACGAACTCCACGACGCCCGCGGCCTCCAGAAGGTGGCCGGTGGTGCTCTTGGTCGAGCTGACCGGTATCGACTCGGCGCGTTTCCCGAAGGCGGCACGCAGACCGCGCGTCTCGGCGCCGTCGTTGTACTTGGTGCCGGTGCCATGGGCGTTGATGTAGTCGAGGGACGCCCCGTCCGGATCCCCGGCCAGCCGCAACGCCTGCCGGGCGGCCCGTGCGAGGCCGGCACCCTCCGGGTGCGGCTGGGCGATGTGGTGGGCGTCGGTGGCGGCGCCCCACCCGACGACGGACGCGAGCGGCCGGGCCCCGCGCCGCCTGGCGTGCCCGGCGGACTCCAGCACGACGGCCGCGACCCCGTCGCCGAGCAGCAGCCCACTCCGCTCGGCACTGAACGGACGCACCATCCCGTCCCGCGACAACGCCCGCCCGGAGTCGAACTTCCCGAAGGTCTCCTCCTCGACGAGATACCCACCCGCACAGACGACGACATCGACCCGCCCGGACGAGATCAGCCGACACCCATGAATGAGGGCGGCGGCGGAGGCGACACAGGCATTGGTGAAGGTGAGCCGGGGGCCGTGCAGGCCGAGGCGGCTCGCGAGCAACTCGGCGAGCCGAGCAGGCACGGCGTCGGCGAGGTGGGAGGCGGTGTCCGCGCGGCTTCTGTCCGATTCCGCCGCGTGCAGCGCCCCGACAGGGGCGCGGGGAACTGCGCGACCAGCCACAACGGAGCCGCGCCCGACATACGACTCATCGCGCGCCCCAGAATCCCCGGCCCCCCGCCAATACCGGGTAACACTCCGATGATCCCCGGCAACCCCAAGCAGTACCGCAGCGTCGGCCCCCACCCCGAGCCCGGCCATGCTCAGGGCATCGTCTCCACACCGCCCGAGCGCATGCCGCAACGCCCACCCTTCCACCGCGCCGACACCGTCGGGCTCGGCAGCCGCGAACGCCGTACGATACGGCCCGGTATCGAACCGGGTCGTCGGCCGAAACGCCGGCACCCCCGCGAACACCCCGCGCCGCAAAGCATCCGCCCCCTCGCCGAAGGCACTCCGCACGCCATACCCGGTGACCGTCACTTCACGACTCACCCCGAACGCCCCCTTCCTGGGCGCCCCGCAGATACCCGGTGAGCCGCCGCAGCGAGGTCAGCCCGGCGATCTCCTCGTCACTGGGCTCGACAACCAGCCCGTACCGCTCCTCCACCACATGGAGCAGCCACACCAACCCCAGGGAGTCCAGGACGAGTTCGGCGTCCTCACCGAGATCGTCGGGCAGCCCCGGGAACACCTTCCGGTCGGACAGCAACTCCCGTACGGAGTCGATGGTGATGTCGGTGCCGGTGCCGGCGGCCCCCGTACTCGTGCTCATGCCTTCGCACCGCGTCGGACGACCTCGGCGACGAGCCCGCCGAGGGTCAGGGTGGCCAGGGGTTCGATGTCGGTGTCCGGGATCTCGACCCCGAACCGCGACTCCAGCCGCAGGGTGAGTTCGATCAGGCTCAGGGAGTCGACATCCAGCCCACCCACGGTCACCGGACTGTCGTCCGTGATGCCGTCACGGCTCATCAGGATGTTCATGTCGTCAATGACCGCGCCCAGAACAAACTCGCGGATCTCGTCTTCCAGGGTAGAGGTACTCATGGCCAACATCTCCAGAAAAAGGGGGAGTAAAGCGCCCCGATAGGGGCGCGGGGCTGTGACATTTGCGGCTCCGCCGCGGGGCGCGACAAGCCACAACGGGCCGGCAGTCAACCGACGACCGCAACAAGCGGCCCTACCCGGCGGAACGCAAAGCCGCGGCCTGCCGCACCAACTTCCCGTTGGAAGTACGAGGCAGCGAATCCAGCACCCGCACAACCCGAGGCACCTTGAAATCAGCCACCCGCTCCCGACACCACCGCACCAACTCCTCGGCGGAAGGCCGTTCGAAACCCGCCCGCAGCGCGACATACGCCTCGGTCACGCCCTCGTGAACCAGCACCGCCTGCTCAACGGCAGGATGTTCGCGGAGTACGTTCTCCACCTCGGTCAGATCCACTTTGAGCCCGCCGATGACGACGAGGGAGTCGGCCCGCCCCCGCACGAACACCGCGCCGGCCACGTCGACCTCGGCCCGGTCCCGGGTGTGCAGCCACCCGTCGGCGTACTGCGTACCGCCCGAGTCGAAGAGGTACGGCGACTCGTCGAGGGCGACGTCGAGTTCGCCCCGTTCGACACGCACCACCACACCGGGAGCCGCCCGGCCGACGGACGGCCGCAGCGTGCCACCGACGTCGATGGCGACGATGCCGGTCTCCGTGGTCCCGTACGCCTCACCCACCCCCACGCCGTACCGCCGCGCGAACTCCGCCGCGACCTGCGGGGGCATGATCTCGCCGCCCGACACCGCGACCCGCAGGTCGGGGAGGGCGCCGGGATCGGTGGCGGCGGCGAGGAGTTCGTAGTGCGTGGGGACGCCGAACACGGCGGTGATCCGGTGTTCGCGCGCGGTCCGTAGGATGTCGCGGGCGGAGACGCGGGGCGCGAAGACGACGGAGACACCGGAGGCGAGGGAGTACAGCAGACCGCCGATCAGACCGAAGCTGTGCGCGGTCGAACTGAGCAGCAGCAGCCGGTCGCCCTTGACCGGCATCCCCGGGACCCCGGCGAACCGGTCCACCTCGGTGGCGAGCGAACGGGCCGTCCTGCCGATGACTTTCGGACGTCCGGTGGAGCCGGAGCTGAACTGGACGAGCCGGTGCCCGGTGGTGGCCGGGAGGCCGGTTCGGCGCCGCTCGGTGAGCACCTCGTACTCGGACCGGAAACCGAACGTGGCCCGGACGTTGGACCCGGCGCTGACCATGAACTGCGGCCGGCAGGAGCCGCACAGCGCGGCCACCTCGGGCGGTTTGAGCCGGAAGTCGAAGAGCAGCACCTGCGCGCCGAGCCGCCACAGGGCGAGCAGCACCTCGATCTGCGTGAAACTGGGCGGAGTCCGCAGTCCGACAGTGGAGCCGGGCCCGATGCCGTACCCGGCGAAGACGGCGGCCTGCTTGCTCACCCGCTCGCGTAACTCGCCCCGGGTGACCGTCTCCTGTTGGTGTGTCAGATACGGCAGCCGGTCGTCGTGCGCGTCGAACAGCCGCCGCACCAGCGCGGCCAGATCTGATGCGAGATCTGATTCGAGTTCGCCCATCGAACCTCAGACCTCCTTGCAGAACTCGCCGATGGGCAGCCCCACATGGCGCTTGTCGGCGGCCAGATAGCCGAGCAACTCGTCCCCGGTCCGCAGCTCGGTGACGTTGAGGACCTTCCCGCCCGGGCCGAGCACCCGTACATGCCAGTCGTCCTGCACGGTCAGGCTGACCAGCCGGCCGTCCTCGGCATGGGTACGGATCTCCAGCAAGGGCCGGGATTCGAGCTTCGCCCGCCCGACGACGACCCGCCGGGTACGCCCGTCGGCGCCGACGGCGAGCAACGCGCTGCCCGAGCCGACCTCGCTGAGGTAGTTCGTACGGTTGTCAGGGCCGAGCGTGTACGAGTGCAGGGCACCGGCGTTGACGCGGAACGGCCTGGTCGGCATGTACGGAAGCGGGTGGGTCTCGCTACAGCACAGCACGAACCCGGAGGAGTAGGAGCCGACGAGGATGCCCTCGTCCTCCTCGAAGTGCGAGCAGGTGTCGACGCAGACCCGGTCGCCGAGTCCGACGTGCCGGATGCTCTCCACGGTCAGCGTGGACAGCTCCAGTTGGGGCGTCGTCGCCTCCAACAGCCGGGCCAGCGCGAACACTTCGTCGGCGCTGCGGGGCGTGAAGAGGATGCCGTCCGAGCCGCGCTCCAGCACGTCGAAGACGATCGCCGCCTCCTCCAGACCGTCGACGACCGTCACCAGCTTGCCCTCGGCGGACTCGGCCGCCGCGAGCACGATCTCCAGCGGGATCTTGGTCGGATCGGCGAAGTGGATCACCGTGTACGGCAGCACCATCGCGCCCGCGCAGGACAGTTGGAGGGTGCGGTCGTCCCGTACGTCGATGAAGCCGGAGACCTGCCTGTCGGTGGAGGCGCGGTGATCGGAGGCGAGGGCGTCCAGCTCGTCCTGGGTGGAGAACTTCCGCAGGAGCACGTCGATTCCGGCGCCGGACGGCGAAGTACCGCTCCCGGAGGGGGACTTGGCCTCCTTGTCCCCGGCCTTCGCCTCCTTCACCTCCTTCGACTCCTTGTCGCCGAGCTTCTTCACCGTCGCAGGCGCAGGCCCTCCTGGGACCAGCACCCGCGTGACAGTCGGCGGCAAGGTCCCGAGCAACTCCGCGTCGGAGGCGACAACTCCCGCCATCCGGGCGTGGATTGCCGCGTCCACCACCGCCTGGAGCTGCGGACGGGGAACCTCACGCAGGTCGATCCATGCGAACCTCATGCCACTCCTGCCACGATCGTCGAGTAATTAGTCATGCGCATGTCACCAGGGAGTCCGTCGTTGCCGTGCACGACCGCCGACAGCCGGGACACCAGTGCGGCAGGCGTGGGGGAGGAGAAGATCCGGCGCCCGATCGCCAGCCCCCGGCAGCCCGTCGCCATCACTGCGGTGCCGTACTCGACGAGGTCGGAGCCGTCCGGGGGACCGCCGGCCGCGAGGACGGGAATCGGGCTGTTGGCGACGACCTCGGCCATCCGCTCGATCGGCAGGGCGACGGACGTCTTCACCATGTCCGCGCCCAGGTCGGCGGCGACATTGGCCAGATGGGCGAGAAGGGCGGGATCGCGCGGGTCCTCGATCCGGGGGCCGCGCGGATACACCATCGCGATGAGCGGCATGCCCCACGCGTCGCAGGACCGGGCCACCGCCCCCAGGTCGGCCAGCTGCTGGGCCTCGGTGTCCGAGCCGATGTTCACATGGACGCTGACCGCGTCCGCGCCGAGGGTCAGCGCCTCCTCGACGTCGGCGACCAGCACCTTGGCGTGGACGTCGGCGGAGCAGGCGGTGCTGGCGCTCAGATGCACCACGAGCGCGCAGCTCCTCAGGATGTCCGGGGAGAAGGAGCGGGCGCGTCCCTTGTGGACGATGATCCCGTCGGCGCCGCCGGCCACCAGGGCCCGCAGCAGGTCGTCCCATTTGTCGGCGGGGACGATTGGACCGTCCGAAACGCTGTGGTCGAGAGGTATGAGCAGATGGCGGTCGTCACCCGCGAGCGAAAGTCTTCTCAAGCGTAATTGCTTGCCCGTTTTCAGCATGGGAATTGCGATTCTCCGTGTCCGAAAATCGATGGTTGTAGAACTTTCAAGTTATGCGGACACGAGCATTCTCGTGTGACTGCTGGTTGGCAAGGTGTAACCGTCGGTAAATTTTTATACGGCCAACAGTATGAATATTGACAGCCAATTGACAGGAATCGTTTCTTGTCGAAATTCAATATCGATGATTAGGGTGACTCCCCTCCCCAATCAGGACCACCTCAGGACCTGGAAGTGACCCCCCATGCCTGAATTACCGACAATGACCGTTTCCCCACAACGGTCGGAAAAGACCGAGGCGCCGAAAGTCGCCGTCGCGAGTCTCGTCGGCACGACGATCGAGTACTACGACTTCGCCGTGTACGGCACCGCCTCCGCACTCGTCCTCGGCCCCGCCTTCTTCCCCTCCGGCAACGCGACCCTCTCGTCCCTGGCCGCGTTCCTCACCTTCTCCGCCGCCTTCCTCTCCCGCCCCCTCGGCGTCGTCCTGTTCGGCACGATCGGTGACCGGCTCGGCCGAAGACAGGCCCTGGTCGTCTCCCTGCTGCTGATGGGCGTGGCCACGGTCGGCGTGGGTCTGCTGCCCACGTACGAGACCGCCGGACTCCTCGCCCCCGTACTGCTGGTGACACTCCGTCTGCTCCAGGGCGTCAGCATGGGCGGCGAGTGGGGCGGGGCGGTGCTGCTCGCCGCCGAACACGCGCCACCGGGCCGCCGCGCGCTCTACGCGTCGATCCCGAACATCGGCCCCTCGCTCGGCTTCCTGCTCTCCACCGCGGTCATCCTGCCCACCATGAACATCGTGGGCATGGAGGGCTTCACCGACTGGGCCTGGCGCATCCCGTTCCTGCTCAGCACCGTGCTCGTCGTGGTCGGCCTGTGGGTGCGGGCGACGGTCTCCGAGTCCCCGGTCTTCAAGGCCAGGACACACACGCCTCAGCCGGAGTCGGCGCCCCGCTTCCCGCTGGGCACGCTCGTCAAGCAGTACCCCGGCCGGCTGCTGCTCGGTACCGGCGCCGCGATCGGCGGCTCGGCCGTCTACTACCTGACGATCGTCTACAGCCTTTCGTACGGTCCACAGGAACTCGGCATCCCCCGGAACACGATGCTGACGGCGGCGAGCATCGGCGCGGCGGCCGGAATCGCGATCACCCTCCCGGTGGCCAGGCTGTCCGACCGGATCGGCCGCCGCCCGCTGATGCTGGCCGGGGCCGCCGGCTGCGTGGTGTGGGCGATACCCATGTACGCCTCGCTCAGCTCACGCAACGGCCTGGTGATCACCGGCGCCTACACGGTCGGCCTGATGTTCCTCGCGCTGATGTTCTCCCCGGTGGCGGCCTTCCTCCCGGAACTGTTCCCGGCCCGGATGCGCTATACCGGCGCCTCCGCCGCGTTCATCCTGGCCAACACCCTCGGCGGCGGCTTCGCCCCGTCGGTCGCCACCTGGCTGAACAGCCACTGGGCGTCCCCGCTGGTCCTCGGCTTCTACACCGGAGGCCTCTGCCTGGTGAGCCTCCTGTGTCTGCTGGCGCTGCCGGAGACCCGGGAGCACGAGTTCGACGCCTGAGGCAGACAGGGGGCCAGGAGCCAGAAGTCCCGGGCTCCTGACCCCCTGACCCCCTGTCCCCTGTCCCCTGGCCTCCTGCCCCTTGTCTCCTGTCGTCTCAGCTCTCGTCTCAGCTCTCGGCTCAGCGGGAGGTGAGAGAGGTCTCGGACTCGACGCGGGTGAGCTTCTCCGGGTTGCGGACGTAGTACAGACCCGTGATCCGGTCGTCCTCCATCCGGACGGCCAGTACGCCGTCGATCACACCGTCCACGCGCAGGACGAGCCCGGGGTTGCCGTTGACCGTCGTGGGCTCACCGGTGAGGGTGCCGCCGGCCTTGCCCGCGCTGCCCGCCATGTATCGGAGCACCTTGTCGACGCCGACGACCGGCTTCAGGGCCGCCATCCTGAGCCCGCCGCCGTCGCTGACGAAGACGACGTCCGGGGCGAGCACGTCGAGCAGCCCCTGGAGGTCCCCGGTAGCGAGCGCCCGCTGGAACGAGTCGAGCGCCGCCCGGGTCTCCTCCGGGGAGACGGGTGTGCGCGGCCGGCGGGCGTCGACGTGCTTGCGGGCGCGGTAGGCCATCTGGCGTGTCGCGGAGGGGGACTTGTCGATCACGGCCGCGATGTCCTCGTAGCCGAAGTCGAAGACCTCGTGCAGGACGAAGACGGCGCGCTCGGTCGGCGAGAGGGTTTCGAGGACGAACATCAGGGCGAGCGACAGGCTCTCGGACAGGACGATGTCCTCGGCCACGTCCGGCGCGGTGAGCAGCGGCTCGGGCAGCCAGGGTCCGACGTAGGACTCCTTGCGCCGTTTCAGGGTGCGCAGCCGGTTGAGTGCCTGCCGGGTCGTGATCCGCACCAGGTACGCGCGCGGGTCGCGCACCTCCGCCAGCTCGACCTCGGCCCAGCGCAGCCAGGCCTCCTGGAGGACGTCCTCGGCGTCCGCCGCCGAGCCGAGCATCTCGTAGGCGACGGTGAACAGCAGGTCCCGATGGGCGACGAAGGCCTCGGTCGCGGGGTCGATGACCGGGCCGGGGTCGGGGACAGGGCCGGTGACGTGGTCGTCCATGTCGTGCGCTTACCTCTCTCGCGGTCGATCCCCCATACCGGACGGACAGCCAGACCCTAGGCCGCGGGCCGGGCGTCGGACGGTGTCGTACGGCCGGTGGTGTCGCCGGGGGACACGTGGGCCGGGCGCGAACTTGCCTTGCGTGCCCCGGACACCAGCTTGTTGAGGGTGAAGCGGCAGGCGATCTCCTTGACGCCGGCACCGGTCCGCCCGCTGATACTGAGCGCGTTCACCTTGTCGTTCGGGTACGAGAACTGGGTGACGCCCTCCTTCCGGCCGAGGCTGAGGCACTGCCCGGCGAAGAACATCCGGACCGGAGCGGGCGCCTTCCCCGCGATCCGGCGCAGGATCGTGTCGGCGGCGGCCGGGCCCAGCTGTACGGCGGCCTGGCAGCTCATCCGGAACGGGTGGTCCGGCATCACCCCCGCGTCCCCGGCGGCGACGATGCGCTCGTCGTCCACGCTGGTCAGCGTCGTGTCGGTGAGCAGCCGGCCCGCGGAGTCGGTGCGCAGCCCGCTGCGGGCGGCCAGGTCCGGGACCCGGAAGCCCGCCGTCCAGATCGTCACCGCGCCGGGCACCTCGCGGCCGTCGCCCAGTCGTACGCCCTCGCCCGTCACCTCCGTCACCTGTGCGCCGGGGCCTTCGAGGACGGTCACACCGAGCCGGGCGAGCCGGCGGGCGACCGGGCGGCGGACCCGGGCGTGCAGGGAGGGGCCGAGCACGCTGCCGCAGACCAGGGTGACCTTGCGGCCCGTCTCCGCCAGCTCGGCGGCGGTCTCCAGACCGGTCGGACCGGCCCCGACCACGGTCACCGAAGCCGAAGCGGGCGCAGCGTCGAGCGCCGACCGGAGTCGTTCGGCGCCCTCGAGGTCGGACACCCAGTGGGCGAACTCCGCGGCTCCGGGCACACCGGGATCGGCGGCGCCGCTGCCCACCGCGTAGACGAGGTAGTCGTACGAGAGCGTGTCACCGCCCGCCAGCTCCACCCGGCGCTCGGCGGCGTCGATCCGGGTCGCGCTGTCGACCACCAGCCGCACGTTCCCGCCCAGCACCTCGCCGAAGCCCTCGACCGCGTCGTCGGAGCCGGTCACGAGCTGGTGCAGCCGGATCCGCGAGACGAACTCGGGCCGCGGATTGACCAGGGTCACCGACACACCGTCGCGCCGAGCCAGACGGTTGGCGGCCGTCACACCTCCGTACCCTCCGCCGACCACGACCACCTCGACGTTCTTGTCCATGATGTCTCCCTAGTGCTGTCGCCCCCGTCGGCATGGAGACACCGCAGCCTCCTCCGGCGTAACAACCCACGGATGAGACGTGGCCCACACCGCAGGTGGCGCAGGTCAGTGGGCGGGGAGGCCCGCGGAGGCGAGCCACTGGGTGGCGATCAGCGCGGCCACGGCCAGCGCCGTGACCCACGCCAGGTGCCGGTTCGTCCGCGGCCCGTGCAGTGGTGCCTTCGTCATGTCCTACTCCCTCGCGGCTCGTGTCACCCCGCGCATCTGCCCGGGTCCCGGCAGCCCAATCTGCTGCCTCGGAGGGCACCGCCGCCTCGGCCGAACGGCCGGAACCCACGGACCGAAACCCCCTCTGTACTGGCCGAACGGTGGAGGCGGAGGTTCCACGGCGGGCGGGAGACTGATCTCTCGTCAGAAACGCGTCGGATCTTTTTCCAACCCGGCGCCACCCCCGTCCGTCTCTAGGCGCGAGTCGTCCGGCGTTCGCGGGACGGCTTCCTTCCGAAGCCTTCCGATTCCGAAGTGTCAGGAGTTCAGGTGGAGTTACGCGCAAGACCAAGGCGTGCGGTCGTGGCGGCGGGGGTCGCCTCCACGGCCCTTCTGCTGGCCGGTGTGCCGGGTGCGGAAGCCCAGGACGCCGGCGGCGCCGGCACGGTCAGTACGGCGGAGGCGGGTGTCGGCAAGGCGGCCGGTTCGGCCGAGGCCGTGAAGACAGTCACCCTCGTCACCGGTGACCAGGTCATGGTGGACGGTGCCGGAACGGTCACCGGGGTGGTGCGTGCGGAGGGCCGGGAGCGGGTGCCGTTCTCCGTCCGGGAGGTCGACGGACACACCCGGGTGGTGCCCGGTGACGCCGAACTGCTGCTGGCGCAGGGCAAGTTGGACGCCCGCCTGTTCGACGTGACCCAGCTGGTCGCCGACGGGTACGACGACGCGGGCCGTACCGACGTACCGCTGATCGTCACGTTCAAGGGCAAGAAGGCGCCCTCGATGTCCCCGTTCACGGGAGCCGGGGCGAGGATCGGCCGGGCGCTTCCGGTGGTCAACGGCAAGGCGATGCGGCCGGCGAAGAAGCGCGCCACCGAGTTCTGGAACGCCGTCGCCGGTGACCAGGCGGAGGGAACGGCGGAGTTCACCGCCCCCACCGCCGTGGAGAAGGTGTGGCTCGACGGGCGGCGCAAGGCCAGCCTCGACAAGAGCGTCCCGCAGATCGGCGCGCCGACCGCCTGGGCCGCCGGGTTCGACGGCACCGGCACCAAGGTCGCCGTGCTGGACACCGGCGTCGACAAGACCCACGCCGACCTCTCCGACCAGGTGATCGCCGAGCAGGATTTCACCGGTTCCGAGTCCGGCCCCGCCGACAGGTTCGGCCACGGCACGCACGTGGCGTCCATCACGGCCGGTACTGGCGCGAAGGACGGCGGCAAGTACAAGGGCGTCGCCCCGGGCGCGAAGATCCTCAACGGCAAGGTCCTCGACGACGACGGAGGCGGCTACGACTCCGGGATCATCGCGGGCATGGAGTGGGCGGTGGCGCAGGGCGCCGACGTCGTCAACCTCAGCCTCGGCGGCACGGACATGCCGGGCATCGACCCGATGGAGGAGGCGGTCAACCGGCTCTCCGCCGAGTCCGACTCGCTCTTCGTCATCGCGGCGGGCAACGAGGGCGAGTTCGGTGAGAGCACCGTCGGTTCGCCGGGCAGTGCGGACGCCGCGCTCACCGTGGGTGCCGTCGACAAGGCCGACGCGCTCGCCGACTTCTCCAGCCGTGGCCCGCGCGTGGGTGACGGCGGGGTCAAGCCCGACCTGACCGCGCCCGGTGCCGCCATCACGGCCGCCGCTGCCGCCGGCAGCAAGCTGGAGGAGTTCTACCCCTCCGACATACCCGGCTACCTCACCCTCGACGGCACCTCCATGGCGACCCCGCATGTCGCGGGCGCCGCCGCGATCCTCGCCCAGCAGCACCCCGACTGGAGCGGCGAGCGCATCAAGGCGGTCCTCACCGGTTCGGCCGAGCCGGGCGCGTACAGCTCCTTCCAGCAGGGCACCGGCCGTACGGATCTGGTGCGGGCGCTGGAGCAGAGCGTCGTCACCGAGCAGCAGCCGCTCGACTTCGGTCTCCAGCAGTGGCCGCACGGCGACGACGCTCCGGCGACCAAGGAGGTGACGTACCGCAACCTCGGTACGGAGCCGGTCACCCTGGACCTCTCCGTCGACGCCCTCTCGGTGGACGGCAAGCCCGCCGCCGAGGGCATGTTCGAGGTCTCACCGAAGCGGCTCACCGTCCCGGCGGGCGGCGAGGCGAGCGCCTCCGTCACCGCCGACACCCGTGCGGGCACCACCGACGGCTCCTTCGGCGGCTCGGTGCAGGCCGTGTCCGCCGACGGGAAGGTCCAGGTGCGGACCGCTGTCGGCGTGGAGCGCGAGGTCGAGTCGTACGACCTGACGATCAAGCACCTCGACGAGAACGGCGAGCCGATCGGCGACGCCGCCACCTCGATCAGCGCCATCCACAGCGACTTCTACGCCGACCTCGCCGACGAGCAGGACGGCGAGCTGACCGTACGGGTGCCCAAGGGCGTCTACACGCTGAACGGGGTGATCCATCCCTCCTACGAATCCGCCGAGCACGCCATCCTGGTCCAGCCGATGATGACCCTGGACAAGGACACCACCGTCACCATCGACGCCCGGCAGACGCGGCCGGTGAAGGTCACCGTCCCCGACGCGGCGGCCGAGAACACCGAGGCCACGGTCCTCTTCAGCTACGACCGGGGCGGTGACCTGGGCGCGGCCACCATGGAGTACCTCCTGCCGACCTTCGAGGGCACCACGTTCGGACAGCTCGGACCCGAGCCGACCGCCGACGGCACGTTCGCCGTGTACGCCGGTGACTGGACCCGAGAGGACGACGAGGGCCGGCCCGTCACCTACCACCTGGCCTGGAACCGCACCGGCAGGCTGGACGGCTTCGCCGCCACCGTCGAGCAGAACCAGCTCGCCAAGGTCGACCTCCAGGCGGGCGTCCCCGTCGGCGGCAGGGGCGTCCAGATCGAGGTGACGCCGCACACACCCGACGGCGACCTGATCTTCGGCGCCTCCGACCTGCGGGGCGACCTGCCGATGAGCACCACCGACTACGTCCTCGACAACGACGTCAAGTGGTCCTTCCGGATGTGGCAGATGTTCGGCGAGGACCGCGACAGGCACTCCGAGACCTTCCTGATGCGGATGCCGAGAAACTGGGCGGCCGGACGGAGCTACACCGAGCGGTTCAACGTCGGCGTCTTCGGCCCGGTCCTGCCCGCCGCGGGCGACCTCGGACCGGAGCGCGGACTGCCCGGCATCGTGCGGTACGGGAACACCATCAGGGCCTTCCTGCCGCAGTTCGGCGACGGCTCCGGCCACTGGGGCCTCAGCGACTACACCTCGGTGTCGAGCTCGCTCCAGGCGGACGGCAAGGAGATCCCCGACGACTACGGCTACTCGCCGATCGACCTCACCGAATACACGGTTCCCGCCAAGGACAGCGCGTACAAGCTGACCGTGG
Organism: Streptomyces sp. NBC_00075; assembly: GCF_045041225.1. Lineage (NCBI taxonomy): Bacteria > Bacillati > Actinomycetota > Actinomycetes > Kitasatosporales > Streptomycetaceae > Streptomyces > Streptomyces sp. NBC_00075. Next base: position 5,251,743 of record NZ_CP108243.1, on the reverse strand, counting down.
ACGCCTCACGTGATCCGGCGGTGTATCCGGTCAGCACCCGCGTCCGGACGGAGTGGACCTTCCGCTCCGCCACCACTCCCGAGGACGAGAACACCGGGCTGCCGCTGTCGGTGGTCCGCTTCTCGCCCGACCTGAGCCTGTCCAGCACGGCGAAGGCGGGCAAGCGGTTCTCGGTGCCCTTCACCGTCGAGGGAGCGGCGGCCGGTCAGCGGCCCGCCAAGCTCGCCTTCGAGGTCTCGTACGACGACGGCGCCACCTGGCAGCACGCCAAGGCCGTCGGTACGCACCTGGCGCTGACCCACCCGGCCACGGCCGGCTCCGTCTCGCTGCGCGCCAAGCTGACCGACCGGGCCGGCAACACCCTGGTCCAGACGATCGAGCGCGCCTACCTCACAACCCTGTAACTGTCACAGAACTCTCGTTCGGGGCGGTGTCGACACCGCCCCGAACGGGGACAGCCATAGGGTGCGGCCGGGGGGCCGCGGGGGACCGGCGACAGGGGGAACGCCAGGTGTTGACGTCTCGACGGAGTGTGTCCCGGCTCAGATCGTCCTTATCCCGATCGTCCCTGCCCCGATCGTCCTTGCGCGGGCGCATCACCCTGATGTGCGCCCTTCTTCTCCTCGTGGGCAGCCCCTGGGGGCAGGACCGCGTGGAGGACCTCTACCTGGACCACTACGACGGCGCGATCACGCGCTGGCTGGTCGAGGGGGCGTTCGTCCCCAGGTGGGACTTCTCGCCCGACGCGTACATCGACTACCTCGGCCCGTCCACGCTGGTCGTGCAGGACCTCAGTGTCGTCCTGCTGCTCGTGGCGCTCGCCCGGGTGATGTCGCGGTCCCGGACCCCGGGGGTGTCCGGCTGGAGCCGCTGTCTAGTCGCGGCCGTGCTGGTGTCCGAAGCCGTGGCCCTCCTGCGCTGGTGGATGCTCGACACCTTCGTCGACGGACTGGAGCTGTCCTCCGCCGGACTGCGGACCGAACTCCTGCACGCCCCCCTCGCCTTCGGCCTGCTGGCCGGAGTCCTGCTCGCCCTTCTGACCGCCGGGCCGCCACGTGTACGGATCACAGGGCCGACCGGCGCCACCCGGGCGCCGTTCCGCCTGAGAAAGGGAGGTGTCGCCATGACGACCCCGCAGGCGCACATGCCGGTCGGGAGCATGCCGGGTGATGTCACCCGGTATCTGTGCGCCGCGGCCTACGTCGACGAGGAGTTCGCCGACCGGGTGGTGGACGGGGTGCTCGCGGACGAGGCCAGCGCCGTCGCGCCCTCGCCCGGTGTCGACCTGGTGGCGGTGGCCCACCACTGCCTGGCGGCACAGGAGATCCGCCGCCGCCGCGATCTGCGGCTGGCGGGCGCGTTCGCGGTCGTGGCGGTGCTCGCGCCGCTGTGGCTGCTGTTCAGCGCGCTGTTCCTCTCGTTCACCGCGAGCGTGGGCCGCTCCCGGCCCAGCCTCGCCACCCGGGGTCAACACCAGCCCGGCAACAGGGCGTTGGTGAGTACGGTCGTCACCGCGGCGCTGGCGGTGCCCTTCGCCTTCCCCCTCGCCGCCGCCATCGCGTCCCTGCCCGTGTCCGGGTTCATGGCCTGGCTGCTCGGCGCCTATCTGGCCGGGGTTCCGGCCGTGCTCGCCTCCGTCGGCGCGGTGGTGTTCGCGTATGTGACGGTCGTACGGCACGAACTCGGCATCGACCTGCTGCTGCGCACCACCATGACCCGTGCGGCGTTCGCCCGGCGCCGGCTGCCGGCCCTGCCGCTGAAGCAGTGGATCGTCGACCGGATGGCGGTCGTCAAGGAGGCACGGGACGGCAACGTCACCGTGTACAGCGGGTTCTCACCGTTCGTCGGCTACGCGCCGCCCGCCTCCACCTGGTCCGTCGCCGTGCCGCTCCTGCCGGCCGACGACCCGGTGGACAAGCGCCCGCGTCCCGGTGGTCCGGTTGCCTTCACCGTCGTCGAACTCGTCGCCCACGTACGCGAACACCTCCGCACGGTCGCCGCGCGCGACGGCGCCGACGGGATCGCGGACACCGCGCCGAAGGCCCCGGCGTCCCCCGAGTCCCTCGGTTCCCTCACCATCGAGGACCGGGTCTTCGTGGACGGCACGACCATCGGCGACGACGAACGGTTCATGACGACCGCCGGCCTGACACCGGCCACGCGGCTGCCGGCCGAGGCGGTCGAGGAGATCATGCTGCGTCCGACGGGCACGGTCCGCCACCATCTGGCGGTCCATGTGCCGCTGTGGGGCGGCGACGTGGTGCCGAGCGTGCTCCTGCATTTCTCGACCGAGGGCAGTACGTTGCACCTGCACTGCGGCAACCATGTGCTCGGTCCGGTCGGCGCCGTCTACCACGTCGTCGACCGGCTGCGTGACCCGCTCACCCCCGAGCGACAGCGCGGACTGCTGGCGGAGGCCCTGCACCGCACCGGCCCGGCGTTCTTCGGCGCGCCCTCCCGGGCGCTGCGCCAGGCCCGCTTCGAGACCCGGCGCACCCAGCGGATGGCGGACGAACTGACCGCCATGGAGCAGGACCCGGTCTTCGACTACGGCGCCCGGATGAGCATGCGGGAGATCGCGACGAGCCCCGTCTACCAGAACTACTTCCAGGTCGTGGACGCCGACCGGGTCACCTCGGCGGTGCAACGCCACACCCTCGCCGCGATCCGGGAGTTCCTCGACGCGCGCGGCTACGACACCACCGACTTCCGCGCCCAGCAGCAGACCATCCTCAACCAGGGCGTCATCCAGCAGGGCGGCACGAGCATCGTCGGCAACCAGGCGATCGGCACGGGGGCCAACGCGACACAGAACCTCCCGCGGCAGACCGGCCCGGCCGCCGCCGCGCCCGCCCAGAAGTAGCCACAAGTAGCCTGAGAGAGAAGGGAGTCCGCGATGAACAGCAGCACTGACGACGGCCGTCCCGTGGCGCCCCAACCGCCCGTCAACAACGGGCTGGTGATCAACGGCGGCACCCACTACGTCGGCAACCAGGCGATCGGAAACCGGGCCCAGGCCTTCTCCGGCTCGGTCGGCTTCCAGCCGCAGGACCCGGCACAGGCCGCCGCCCGTACGGCCGAACTCCTCGTGTACGTCGAGCAGTTGCTGTCCGAGCACCACGCGGCGCTGGCCGACCCCGAGGCGACCACCCGCGAACTGCGGCGCCTGCGCGAGGAACTCGACGAGGAGGAGCCGCAGCCGACGGTGCTGCGCCGCGCCCTGGACCGGCTGACCGAGTTCGTCCAGCCGGTGACCCCGCTGGTCGTCGCGGTCGGCGAACTCGCCCAGACGGTACGGGGAACCCTGGGCGCCTGACACCAACCACCGCCCGGACAGCGGCGGTTGGCGCAGTCACCCCTGGCTGCTGCTAGCGCATCAGAAGATGCCCTGGCCCGGGACCAGGACCCCTCGCGGGTCGTATCTGCGCTTCGCCTCCTTCAACCGCGGCCAGGCCGCGCCGAAGTGGGCCCGCCAGTCGGCGCGGGTGAAGGGGATGCTGCCGACCGGGTACTGGGTGCCGCCCGCCGCCGCGACGGCCTCGTAGGCGGCGCGGTTGGCGGCCAGGAGGCGGTCGACGGTGGCGGTGTCGGCCGGCGGGGTGGCCCGCAGGATCGCGAAGAGGTGCGTCAACTCGTCGTCGGCGGTGGGCAGGAGCGTGGTGGCGAGGCGGTCGCTGGGGATCGGGTAGGTGAGGACGAGACCCGCGCCCACGTCGGCCGGGGTGAGGTCGGCCAGCTCCGCCGCGAGGAGCGAGCCGGCGGACTCACCGGGGAGCAGCAGGTTGAGCCACGGGTGGGCGTACGCCCAGATGCCGGCCTCCTTCAGGATGGCGACGACGGGGGCCAGCCGGTCGATGAAGTCGTAGTAGGCGAGGTCGGAGACCTGGACGCCGGCCGCGTCGTGGCGCAGGCCGCGCAGCAGGACGGCGTCGTCGGGAGCGGGGCCGACCGGCGGGCCGTAGGCCACGGCCTCCAGGGTGGGGACGCTGAACTTCCCGTCGGCGTCCGCCGAGATCTGGCCCTCGACGTAGTCGAAGCGGCCGTCCCGGACGAGGGTGCGCTGGTCGTCGAGGAAGGTCTCCAGGTCGTCGTACGGCAGCAGATAGTGCCGTACGGTCTCGGGCGCGGGCACCAGCCGGAGGGTGGCGCCGACGATCACGGCGACCTGGCCGAGGCCGGCGAGGACGGCGTGGAACAGGTCGGGGCGGCGGGTCGGTGAGCAGCGTACGAACTCGCCGGCCCCGGTGACGACCTGGAGTTCGGTGACGTTGTCGGTCTGGGCGCCGTACCGCTGGCTCTGGCCGCCGAGACCGCCCACGGAGAGCGTGCCGCCGACGGAGAGTTCGACGTAGTCGGTGAAGACGGGCGGGGTGAGGCCGTGGACGAGCGCCGCCTTCGTGACCTCGCTCCATCTCGCGCCGGCGCCGACGGTGACGGTGGTGGCGCCCGGTGACAGGGCGCCGATGGTCGCGAGGGTCGCCGTCTCGATGACCAGACCGTCCTCGACCTGGCCCCCGCCGTTGGTGGCGTGTCCCTGGCCGCGCGGGGCGACCTTCAGCCGGTGCTCGTTGCAGAAGCGGACCATGGCGACGACGTCGTGGACCGACCCGGGGCGCAGGACGGCGCGGGGACGGCGGTGCACGATGTGGCCGTAGTCGTCGGCGGCGGCCGTGAGTGACGCCTCGTCCATGACGAGGGTCCCGTCCAGCGGTGGCAGCTGGGCCAGGTCGGGGCCGGTGGGGGAGCCGGTGGTGGCCCAGCTCCGGGTGCCGGTGGCGAAACCGGTCACCACCGCGCCGGTGACCGTGAATCCGCGCAGAACGCTACGCCGTGACGGTGTGTGGGACATGTGCGCTACACCTCGCAAACAACCTGGAATGGTCAATTCCGGATCAGTGTAAGGGAGTTCATCCATTTGGCCGCAGTATGACCGTCTTGAACAGTGTCGACTCGGTGCACGCACAGCAGGCTCTAAGCTGACTGTTACGCGCCAAAGTGTCGACAGTTAAGGGGAGTTGATGGAACATCAGCTCTGCGCAGAGACGCGCGACGTCATCACCTCAGGAGCAGTCATGGACGCGACCTCCCCCGGTATCGACAGAAGGACCCTTCTCGGCCTCCTCCCCCTCACGGGTGCGGCAGCCCTCTTGCGGCCGTCCCACGCCACCGCCACCGCCACCGCCGCCACCGCCGCCGTCACGACGGTCACGAACACGGTCGCGGGCCAGGAGCTGGCCGGTATAGCGGCCAACCCCGCCTTCGTCTTCGCCACCGACCTCGCCGGAACGGCCGGCTCGGGCGAGGCCTCGCCCATCGACGCCGGCTACTGGCTCGGTGTCCACGAGGTCACCAACGCCCAGTACCTGGAGTTCGTCACCGAGACCGGCCGGACCGCGCCCCCGTACTGGGACGGCGGCACCTACCCCGACGGCAAGGCCGACCACCCCGTACTGACGGTCTCCCTCGACTCCGCCACCGCCTACTGCGCGTGGCTCAACAGCCAGGCGGACACGGAGGGTTGGACCTTCAGGCTGCCCACCGAGGCCGAGTGGGAGTACGCCGCCTCCGGCCCCGACGCGCTCGACTACCCCTGGGGCGACACGGCCGGCACCACCTACGCCGACCTGGTGCTGACGAGCAACTACAACTACATGGCGGTCTGCGCGGCCTATGAACTCGCCGAGCACGGCGACGAGTTGGCCACCTACACCGCCACCGGCTCCGACCTGTACGGGCAGAGCTTCCCGATCTCGGAGATCCTCTCGATCGGCGGCACCGGAACCGTGGCCGGCTGGAACGTCACCGCGAGCCGCACCGGCTTCGTCTACACCGACGTCTACGACGCCCTCACCGGCACCGGCGGCTACACCACCCCGGTCACCGCCTACCCGGGCGGGACGAGCACCACCGGCCTGCTGGACCTCTGCGGCAACTGCTGGGAGTGGACCACCTCCGTCATCACCGCCACCCACGGCGGCGAGATGGGCGAGCAGGTCAACGCCATCAGGGGCGGCTCCTGGTACGCCAACCTCAACAGCTGCACCGCCGTCTACCGGGGCGAGGGTCGCGACCCGTCGGGCCGCTACCCGACCGTCGGCTTCCGCGTCGCCGCCACGGTCGGTGCGTGACGATCAGTGCGTGACGGTGACGTCGAAGGTGGCGGCACGGGGTACGAACGTCGTGCCGCCGTCCACGGCCGTCGCGAGCGCCGAGACGTACCAGGTGCCCTGGGCCAACTCGGCCGCCTCCGCCTTGGTGACGCGCAGGGTGTAGGTGCAGCGGGAGGTGTCGTCGGTGGCCTTCGTGCAGACGGCGCTGTCGACGTTCCGCAGCTCCGCCTCGGTCGGGTCGAGCTTCGAACTCGCGGGCCAGGCGATGACCTTGACGCCCTTGACGCCCGAGTCGTCGCTCACGTCGGCGGTGAAGGTGAGCGCGCCGGCCTTGCCGTCGGACGGGGCGGTGAAGCGGGCCGAGCCGTTCTCCAGGGTCGGCTCGGTCGGCGCGGAGGCGGAGGCCATGGCGAGGCCACCGGCGGCGATACCGCCGACGAGGGCGACACCGAGGAGCGAGGAGAAGAGCATGTGCTTCGAGGAGCTGGACGTCTTGAACATGGGAGATCCCCCTGAACTGGGCGGCTCGGCCGCTGTGGTTGATGTGATCGAATCTATGGCCGGGCACACCGCCCGGTCTTCGAGCGGACGGACGATCAGCGCGTGCAACCGGAGATAGAGAGACCGGGAAAGGGATCCCCCTTCAGCGGGAGCCGGGCCGCTCACCTGCGGACCTAGCCTGGTCGAGCCATGAGACGAACAGACATCACCACCGACGACCGGCTCCTCCCGGTCCTGCTGCTCTGCGCCCAGGCCGCGGTCTGGCCCGGCGCGGCGCTGGTACGGGGCAACCTCCCGTCCGCGTCCGCGCTCCTCGTCGCTGCCCTGGTCGCCGGCCCCGTCACGGCCGCGCTCGCCCTGCGCCGCACCCGCCCGGTGGTCACGCTCACCCTGGTCGCCGTCGCCTGTGCGCTGGGCGCGGGGGCGCTGCCCACCGGTGCGACGGCGGTGTTCGGCACCGCCGGGGTCGCGCTGGCCCTGTTCACCGTGGCGACCGAACGCGACACGTTCACGACGGTGTTGTGCGTGCTGTCGCTCGCGGTCTGGCAGGCCCTCCAGGACATCACCCTGCACGGCCTCCGTGACCACGACGGCCTAGACCTCGCCCTGACCGCCCTCCTGTACGGGTCGGCCTGCGGCGCGGGCTTCTTCGTACGCCGGACCCGGCTCGCCCGCCGGACGGCCGAACTCCTCCTCAAACGCGCCGAGTCCGAGCGCCACCGGCTCCCGGCGGCCGAACGGCGCCGAATGGAAAGGGAGTTGCACGACGTCAGCGCCCACCATCTGACCGCCGTGGTCGTCACGGCGGGCGCCGCCCTCGGACTGCGCGAACGCCGGCCCGAACTCGCCGCCGAGGCCCTGGAGTTCGCGGTCGACACGGGCCGCGAGGTCACTCGGGCCCTCGGCGCGGTACGGGCCCCGGCACCTTCGCGCGAAGACCTTCCCTCACCGGAGGAACGGCTCCTGGACCTGGTCGCCGGATTCCGGCGCCTCGACCAGGAGGTCGACTGCGAGATCGACCCCCTGCCGGACGGCGCCGTCGCGGACGCGGTGTACGGCATCGTGCGCGAGGGCCTGACCAACGTGGCCCGGCACGCACCGGGCGCGCACACCCGGGTCCTCGTGCGGTACGGCGACACGCGCACCGACGTCGCGGTCATCAGCGCGGCCCCGCCCGCCGGCGCGGCGGCACACGGCGCCGGCCTCGGTGGAGGGCGCGGCCAGGGGTTCCTGCGGTCCCGGGCCCGGGAGGCGGGCGGCACCCTGCACAGCGGTCCCACGGCGGAGGGCGGCTGGGAGGTGAGCGCGGTCCTGCCCGGCCGTACCGCCGCCCCCGTGGAACGGTCGGTGCCACGCGCCTACCGCGCGGCCCAGCTGATCGCCGCCGCCGGCCTGGTCCTCCAGCCACTGCTCCCGGCGCTGATCTTCCGGGCGGAGACCGCGTCCAGCGGCGGGCGGGTGTCGGCGGGCCTGCTCTTCGCACTGCTGGCGGCGGCCCAGGCGGTCGCGTTGCTGTGGCTGCGCCGCGCACCCCGCATCACCCAGGGCACCCTGCTCGCCCTCGCCCTGCTCTGGCCGGTGGCGATGACGGTCGGCCACTACACGGGCCCGGCCCTGCTCCCACCCGCCCTGAGCACACTCGCAACCTGCACGGCCCTGGCGACGAACACTGCCCGCAGAACGGCCACGGACGACTCGCCGTCCCAGGACCGGGGGCTCCCGAGCCCGTCGGCGGCGGCCCACGGTGTCGGGTCTGTCGTGGCTGTGCTGGTCCGGGGTGCGGCGCGTCCGTTCCGGTCGGTGGGCGGTGCCCGCAACTCGGCTGCTGCTGGTGATTCGCCGTCCGACGACCGGGTGGTCCCGGCCCCGGCGGTGGTGGCCACCGGGGTCGCGGCTGTCGTGGCTGTGCTGGTCCGGGGTGTGACGCGTCCGTTCCGGTCGGTGGGCGGTGCCCGCAACTCGGCTGCTGCTGGTGATTCGCCGTCCGACGACCGGGTGGTCCCGGCCCCGGCGGTGGTGGCCACCGGGGTCGCGGCTGTCGTGGCTGTGCTGGTCCGGGGTGTGACGCGTCCGTTCCGGTCGGTGGGCGGTGCCCGCAACTCGGCTGCTGCTGGTGATTCGCCGTCCGACGACCGGGTGGTCCCGGCCCCGGCGGTGGTGGCCACCGGGGTCGCGGCTGTCGTGGCTGTGCTGGTCCGGGGTGTGACGCGTCCGTTCCGGTCGGTGGGCGGTGCCCGGAACTCCGCTGCCGCCCGTGTCTTTCCGCCCTGGGAGCGGGTGCTCCCGGTACTGGCCGTCGTGGTTCACGGTGTCGCCGTCGCCGCAGCCGTCCTGGACCGGGGCACCACGCTCCCGTTCTGGGCGGTGGCCCTCGGCGCCGGGGGCGGCGCGACCCTCGTGGTCGTCGCCGCCATCTGGGCCGGCTCCGTGCGCGGGCGGCGCGATCGGGCCGACCGCGGTACGCACGACGAACGGCTCGCTGCCTGGACCGAGGAAGCCGTTCGGGACGCGTGGGCCGAACGGCGCCGGATCGCCGCCGGGTTGGAGACGACCGTACTTTCGCGCACCGCCGACATGGTCGCGGAGGCGGAGGCGGGCCGCCTCGACGAGACCGCCGAACGCGCCCGCGAGGCCCTCGCCGCGATGCGCGCCCTCCTGGACGCGGTCCGGCAGCCGGAGGAGGAGGGTGGCGAGGGCGGCGCGGGCCCCGAACTGCGCCCGCAGCCCACCCTCCAGGCCCTCGACCTGCTCGCCCACCAGTGCCGCGCCACCGGCCGCGAGGTCGAGATACGCCTCACCGAGCGCGTACCGGAACACCTGCCCACCGCCGTCGACCTGGCCGCCTACCACGCCGCCGAGACGGTCCTCGCGGCCGGCGGCGAGGACCCGGCGGTGCTCGAACTCGACGCGACCGACGGTACGTTGACGCTCACGGCCACCGGCGTCCCGCGCGCGGCCGGTTCCGCCGTACGGGAACGGCTGGCCGCCCGGGTCGAGGCACTCGGCGGCACCCTGACCACGGACGGGCCGGGTACGGTCCACCTCCGGCTGCCGTTCGCGCCGGTCGGCGAGGAGAGGGGGCGAGGGGAGCGATGACGCTCAAGGCGCTGGTCGTCGGCACGCCGACCACGGACGGGCCCTGTACGGTCCACCTCCGGCTCCCACTTGAGCCGGCCGACGAGAAGAGGGAGTTGGGGGAGCGATGAGCCTCAAGGTGCTGGTCGTCGACGATCAGGGCATCGTCCGGGCGGGATTCGCCGCCGTGATCGACGCCGAGGAGGACCTGACGGTCGTCGGCGAGGCCGCCGACGGAGCGACAGCGGTGCGGCTCGCCGAGGAACTGGCTCCCGACGTGATCGTGATGGACGTACGCATGCCCGAACTGGACGGCATCGCCGCCACCCGGATCATCACGGGCCGGGAGAACGCGCCCCGCGTCCTCGTCCTGACCACCTTCGACCTCGACGCGTACGTCTTCGACGCGCTGCGTGCCGGTGCCTCCGGGTTCCTGCTCAAGGACGTACGCCCGGCCGAACTGCTCGACGGCATACGGGTGGTGGCGACCGGCGAGAGCGTGCTCGCCCCGTCCGCGACCCGCCGCCTCATCGGCCACTACGCCTCCCGGCCGAACGCCGGGAACCGCACCGACAGCGGCGGCCCCCGCGAACTGGACAGCCTGACCGACAGCCAGCGGGGCGTCCTCGCCCTGATCGCCGCCGGACTCAACAACGCGGAGATCGCCGAGGAACTCGGCATCACCGTCGGCACCGTGAAGTCCCATGTGAACGCGCTGCTGCGGAAGTTGGGCCTGCGCGACCGCGTCCAGGCGACGATCCTCGCGTACGACCTCGGGCTGGCCCGCCCGAACCCGCCCGGCGCCGCCCACCTCTGACCACCACGGTCATCGACACGATTCAGGAGTTCCCGTGACCGGTACCGGTTCCGATTCCGGCCGAAGTCTTCCCAGTACCTTTCCCCGCCGGGTGCGGCACGCGCTAGGCGACCTCGCCGCCCTCGTCTACCTCGGCATCTGCGCCGTCCTGCTCGTGTGGGCGCTCGTCGTGACGATCAACGACAGCACGGACGAGTCCATGGCGCTCGTCATCCCGATGCTCGCCACCGCCCCGGCCAGCTTCGTGCTGTTCTTCCTGCCCGACGGCCCCGCGATGGTCGTCCTCGCCATAGGCGTCGGGGCCCTGGTCAACGCCACGGTCATCGGCTGGTGCGCCCGCGTACTGCGCCGCGGCCCGGGAAAGCCGGACCGCGGCGAGTAGGTGCCGTAGGCGCTGTCGAGGACTCGGAGAGTCAGCTGCCGCTGAGGCTGACGGTGAAGTCCGTGAGCTGGACCAAGTTCGGGAACGTACCGATGAGCGTCGGCGTGCCGGTGAGGATGTCGATGCCGTAGAAGGACGCCCTGCCGCCGTACGGCGTGAGGGCGGCGAAGGCGGTGTTGGCGGTCGTCTTGCCGTTGGTGAGGGTGCTGAAGATGTCGTAGCCGGCTTCGAGGTTCGCGTCGAAGCCGAGCAGTCCGGTCGCGACGAGGTTGCCGGCGTTCGGCGGCGACTGGATGGTGATCTGGTCGTTGTAGGTGTCCACGTTGGTGAGCGTGGTGCCGGTGGCGCCGACCAGGTCGTTGTTCGTGTACGCGGCGCCGGTCACCCCGGTGGCGGCCGTGGTCAACGGCGGGATGTTCAGGTTGGTGTCGGCGACCGTGGTGCCGTCGTTCAGGTTGTGCCGCAGGTTCTGGCCGTTGTTGCTGATCACCCGCAGCCGGTCGGCCGCCGGGTTGAAGTCGATGTCGAAGGACGTGCCGTAGAGCGCGACCTTGAGCTGGGAGACCTTGGTGACGACCACGGCCGAGGTGGTCGGCGGGGTGGAGATCGTGTAGATGCCGCCCTGCTCGCCGAGCCCGTACATGAGACCGTTCTGCACCCGCTGGTCGACCCCGACCAGCCTGGTGTCGCCGCTGAGTCCGGTGACATCCTGGACCCAGTTGAGGGTCCCCGGGGTGTCGGTGTAGAAGCTCGCCATGGTCAGGCCGTCGGCGGTGATCCCGTACGCCAACAGCCTGGGGGTGGCGGTGACGGCGGCCGTGCTTGAGCCGGGCGCGGTCACCATGAGCGCGGTGGCCGCGGACACGACGGCGACCGCGGTCGCGATTCTCTTTCTCGTTCCGGATTTCATGGCTTTCAGCATTGTTACCCTCCCGTTTGAACACAGGTCACTGGAGAACACAGGTCACTGGGTGGCACGAGCCCCGCGAATTCGAAGGTGGTCCCTTTTCCGAAACGGTCCCCCTGGGCGTCGGGCACGGTTCTCATTAAGCCGAGGCCACAGCCCCCTCACAAGGGAATCGAGCCGCAAGAACGCCCCGATACGGGAACTTTGCGCACTGTGACAAATACGCCACCCGCACACCCTTCACCGTTTCACCCGGATTGATAAATGCCCGTCCGGTTTTCGTCTGTCGACCCCCTCACCGTGGGTGACATGCTCACGCTTATGGGGAGCCTCTTCGCCGAACTGGCCCGGCGGGCGTCGACCAACGCCCACCGCGAGGTCGAGACGTACGTACGTGAGATACCGGAACTCGGGTCCCTGGACACGAGTTCCCGGGCCAGGGCCGAGACCATGGAGTACTCGGTCTGGCTCCGCCGCCGCACGGTCGCACTGGCCCCGGGCAACGACGTGCTGACCGACGACGACCTCGGCTACATCGCGTCGATGGGCGAGGTCCGGGCGGGCGCCGGGATGTCGCTGGACTCACGGCAACGCATCCTGCGCGTCCACACCGAGCTGATGCTGCGCGAGATCAACGAGGCGACGGAGGCCCAGCGCGGCGGCGACCTCGACGAACTCATGCGCATCATGGGCTGGTTCGCCCCCCAGGGCGAGCGTGGCATCGGCGCCTACCGCCGGGGCTTCGTGACGGTCATGCGCCGCCGTATGCCGTACGTCGAACAAGTCGCCCTGCTGGCAAGGGCGTTGCTGTCCGAGAACGGGGCGGCGGCGGAACTGGCTCAGGTCGCGGACATGGAACCGGCCGAGTCCTACACGGTGTTGGTGATCCGGGTGCCGGACCGCTCGCCCGGCGACCGCGAGTTGGACAACGATATCGAGGCGCTGGTGAAGACGTACCAGGTGCCGATGACGTGGTACCCGGAGCACGAAGGAGACGGCGCCGTCATCAGTGGTGGTGCCGGCAGAGGCGGCGAACTGGTCGCCCTGGTCCCGGATCCCGCCCCCGACGCGCTGCCTGACCTCCCACCGGACCAGACAGGACGCCTCGTACCGGACCTCTTACCGGACGTCGTGCCCGACCTCTTACGGGACTTCGCCGACGCCCTCGGCCGCCCCTGCGCCGCCGGCACCGCCACCGCACCGCTGACCGGCCTCGCCGAGGCGTTCGACCGGGCCCGCCGGATCAGCAGGGCGGCCCCGCTGCGGCGGGCGTCCACCCGGCTGAGACCGCACACCCTGGCGGACGTCTTCGTCGAACTCGCCGTCGGCGAGGTGCCGTTCGTCGACGACTGGCTCCGTACGACCGCCCGGCGCCTGGAGTCCGGCCCGGACCTGTTCGTCACCCTCGACGCGTACTACCGCCACGACATGAACCGCGGTCCCGCGGCGGCGGCCCTCAACATCCACCCCCGCACCCTCGACTACCGCCTGCGCCGGGTCCGCGAACTCACCGACACCGACCCCGGCTCGACCCACGGTGTACGGCTGTTCAGCGCGGTCGTCGCCCGTGACCTGTCGGGCGCGTGGCGCTGACCCCCGGTACAGGAACGGGGGCAGTACTCGGCGACGAGGGCACCAAATGCCGGGCATTTTCCCTCACTTGCGGCTGGGCGGCCCCGAATTGCCCGAATGATGCACCACTTTACGATCCTCACGCCCTCCCCCTTCCAGTCTCCAGAAGGAACTCATGCGTAAAGTGGCGTCAGTTGTCGTCAGCACTGTGGTGGCATTCGCCGGTATGGCGGCGGTGGCCGGCACCCCCGCCCACGCGGCGGGCGAAAAGGAGTACGTCGCCCTGGGCGACTCGTACGCCTCCGGGGTCGGCGCGGGGTACTACGACACCGCGAGCGGCGACTGCAAGCGCAGCCAGCTCAACTACCCGGCCCAGTCGGCCGCGGCGCACTCCGAGTACACGCTGAAGGACGTCACGTGCAGCGGCGCCACCATCGCGGACGTGCGCGCCAACCAGCTGTCCGCCGTGACCAGCGGCACCGACCTCGTCACGCTCACGGTGGGCGGCAACGACGCCCAGTTCTCCACCGTCGTCCAGAACTGCCTGCTGGAGTCGGACAGTTACTGCAAGACGGCCACGGACTGGATGTCGTACTACGCCAAGAACCAGCTGGTGACGGAGCTGGCCACGCTGTACAAGGACATCAAGGCCAAGGCGCCGGGCGCCGAGATCGTCGTCGTCGGCTACCCGCAGGCGCTCTCCCTGACCGGTACTTGCCCGGTGATCGACCTCAGCACCGCCAAGCGCACCTACATGAACGCCTTCGCCGACGCGCTCGCCGAGGGCGCCAAGGCAGCGACGGCCCAGGAGTCGGTCACGTTCGTCGACGTCCGCGACACGTTCAAGGGCCACGGGGCGTGCGGCACCGACCCGTGGATCAACAACCTGAGCAGCGGAACGACCGAGGTCTTCCATCCCAACCTGACGGGCTACATCTACTACGCCGACCAGCTCAACAAGGCCCTGGACTCCTGACCTGGGCTTCGCCGGGCGGCCCGGGGTGGAGTCTTTCCCGGGCCGCCACGCCTGAATCACTCCCGTACATCATTCTGGTACATGGACTACCGTTGGTACATGTCCATGAAGCGCACCAATGTCTACGCCGACCCCGAGGATCTGGCGATCATCAAGGAGGCCGCCAAGCGCCGGGGGATAAGCGAGGCCGAGATCATCCGCCAAGGGATCCATCTCGCGGCCATGGCGAACCGTGTCTGGGACGAGCCGCTGTTCTCGCGCACCTTCGAGGGACCGGGCCGTACGCCGTCCAAGGCCGAGGTCCGTGACACGGTCGCCGACGCGGTCCGCCGCGAGACCGACCCCGAGCCCGGAGCCGACAGGTGATCATCGTCATCGCGGACCCGTCCGGCCTGCTGGCGGCCCTGGACTCCGCCCACCCGGAGCGTGCGGCGGCGAACGAGGCGATCACGGCGGCCGGCCTCCTGGTCATGTCCCCGCTCCTGCTGGCGGAACTGGATCACGTTGCCACGCGCGAACTCGGGCGCGAGGCCGCCCTCAGCGCGGTCGACGACATCCGTCGCTGGATGAGCCGGGGCCGTGTCGTCCTGCCGGAGATCACGGAGGACCATCTGTCCGCCGCTCAGTCGGTCCGTGCCCGCTACCGTGCGCTGGACCTGGACCTGGACCTGGACCTGGACCTGGCCGCCGCCGTGAACGTGACGCTGGCGGCCGACTACGACACCGACGCGATCCTCACCCTCGACGGGCGCGACTTCAGGGCCGTGCGACCGTTGAGTCGGCACAAGGCGTTCCGGGTGCTCCCCGACGACCTGCCGCTCTGACGCCGGGGGCGGGGCCGTGCGGAGGGCGGGCACAGTCGACGCGCCGTGAGTGCCGTCGTGGTGTGGCCCCCGCTGGGGACCCCGTGCCGCCCGCCAACACCCGCGCCGACCGGGACGACGTACTCCCGCACCGGCGCCGTGACGAGACCGTTCGCCGTGACCGGACCGCTCGCCGTGCCGAGACCGGTTTCCTTGGCGCCACGGTCACCGCGACCGCCCGCGAAGACGACCAGCCGCAGCACCAGGAACCGGCCCAGCCCCGCGAGGGCCGACGCGCCGAGGTAGACGATCTGCTCGGTCAGCGCCGAGGGCGACGACTGGATCAGGTGCAGCAGGAGCATCGCCGCGCAGGTCACCACGTACGCCACCGCCGCCGAACCCGCCGACTGCCAGTGCTCGCGCCGGTCGGCGCGGCGGCCGGCGCCGAAGGTGAAGCGGGCGTGCAGCTCGGTGCACAGGACGGTGGAGGCGACGGTGATGACTGCGTTCGCCAGTCCCCACGGCATCGAGAGGGCCAGCAGGGTCACGGCGAAGCTGGAGAGGACCCCGACCCCGCCGCCGCACACCACGAACCGGACGAAGGAGGCGAACGGACCGGGAGCGGTCGGAGCCGCCGGGGTCCGGTGCGTGTTCTCCATGGCGGTCTCCATCCGGTTCGTGGTTCGCGATTCGTGCGAGCGGTCGCGATGCCGTCGTTTAGATTGCTTGACTTACTCAAGTATATGGAATTGCTTGAGTTACGCAAGTAGTCGGGGTGGAGATGGCGCCGGATGTTGCGCGGATCACGCAAGGAGGCCGCCGCCCGCGGGTGCGGACGGCGGCCTCCTTGAGGGGGGTGCCTGTGCAGACGTATGCCTGCGCCTGGTGCCTAGGCCTTGACCGCGGCCGTCTTCGGGGTCCCGGCCGGGCTGTCGGCCACGGCCTCCTGCGCCGGCTCACGGCGACGCGGGATGAAGGAGGCGAGGAGGAAGGCCAGCAGGGCGGCTCCGGCGCCGATGGCCATGATGACCTTGAAGGCGTTCTCCGCGGGCAGTGCCGCACCGCCGAAGTCCGTGGTCATCTGGGCCAGGATCACACCGGCGAGGGCGCTGGCGAACGAGGTGCCCAGGGACCGCATCAGGGTGTTGAGGCTGTTGGCCGCACCCGTCTGGGTCGGGTCCACGGCACCCATGATCAGGGCGGGCAGCGCGCCGTAGGTGAAGCCGATACCGGCGCCGATGACGCAGGAGACCAGGACCAGGTGCCAGACCTCGGACATCAGGAGGAGGTTCAGGCCGTAGCCGCCGGCCACGATCAGCGCGCCGATCATCAGGGTGACCTTCGGGCCCTTGGCCTTGGTGACCTTCGCGGACACCGCCGACATCACCATCATGACCAGACCCTGCGGAGCCAGCACCAGGCCGACGGTCAGCATGGACTTGCCCAGGCCGTAGCCGGTCTGCTCGGGCAGCTGGAGCAGCTGCGGCAGGACCAGGGACATCGCGAACATCGAGAAGCCGAGCGCGATCGAGGCGAGGTTGGTGAACAGCACCTGCGGGCGGACGGTCGTACGCAGGTCCACCAGCGGCTGCGTGCTGCGCAGTTCCCACCAGCCCCAGGCCAGCAGGATCAGGACGGACGCGGCGCCCAGGCCGAGCGTGGTGCCGCTGGTCCAGCCCCAGTCGCCGCCCTTGGAGACGGCCAGCAGCAGGGACATGAGCCCGGCGGAGAGACCCACCGTGCCGACCAGGTCGAACCGGCCGCCGGTACGCACCTTCGACTCCGGCACGATCAGCAGGACGAGAACGAGGGCGAGGGTGCCGAGCGCGGCGGAGACCCAGAAGAGGATGTGCCAGTCCCAGCGGTCCGCGATGAAGGCGGCCGTGGGCAGACCGAGGGCGCCGCCGACACCGAGCGAGGCGCTCATCAGCGCGGTGGAGCCGGCCAGACGGTCGGCGGGCAGCGCGTCACGCATGATGCTGATGCCGAGCGGGACGACCGCGGCGGACAGGCCCTGGAGGGCGCGCCCGATGATCATCGGGACGAGGGAGTCGGCCATCGCGCAGACCAGCGAGCCGGACACCAGCAGCACGATGCTGACCAGCAGCATCCGGCGCTTGCCGAACATGTCTCCGAGCCGGCCCACCACCGGGGTGGCCACGGAGGCCGCGAGCAGGGTGGCGGTGACCGCCCAGGCGGTGTCGGACGCGGGGGCGTCCAGGAGCTTCGGCAGCTCGGGCACGATCGGGATGACCAGGGTCTGCATCAGCGAGACGACGATCCCGGCCAGGGCCAGCACCGCCACCACGGCGTTCGGCCGCGGCGGGGCGGATGTCCCCGCTCCGGCGGGACGGGTAAGGGCGTCGGACATGGCGTCGGGCCTCCGTTTGGGAAGAATCAATTACTTGACTTACGCAAGCATAAGAAGGGTTGCTTGACTTACGCAAGTTAAATCGAGGGGGTGGGGCGTGGGTTAGATCACAGTGAGTCGTGCTCGGCCCGCTGGGCCTACTGGGCCCGATCGGTCTCCTCGGACCGGAGCGGCAGCTCGGCGACCACCCCGAAGCCGCCCTCGCGTCGAGGCTCGGCACGGAAGTGCCCGCCGACGGAGTGCGCCCGCTCCCGCATCCCGATGAGGCCGTAACCGCCGCTCGGGCAAGGGGAGTTGGACGGAGCGCCGGTGCCGGCACCGGCGCGGGGCTGTTTCCCCGGCCCGTCGTCGGTGACGGCCAGCACGACGGACGCCGGGGAGTAGGTGAGCCGCACCTCGGCGGACCGGGCGGCGGCATGCTTGGTGACGTTGGTCAGGGCCTCCTGCGCTATCCGGTACGCCGTGACGTCCGCACCGGCCGACAGTGGCCGAGGTTCCCCTTCGACGGTGACGGCGACCTTGAGCCCCGCGTGCTCGAAGGAGGCGGCGAGTTCCGGCAGCCGGGCGAGTCCGGGGGTGGGTTCCGTGGGCAGGTCCGGCCGGTCCCTGTCGTCGGACTGTCTCAACAGGCCCACAGTGGCCTTGAGTTCACGCAGGGCCGAGGCGGTGGTGCCGGTCAGGTCGGCGACGATCCGCGCCGCCTCGTCGGGCCGGTCGGGCAGCCGGCCGGCCACGGCGCCGGCCTGGAGGTTGGCCAGGACCAGATGGTGGGCGACCACGTCGTGCAGATCACGCGCGATCCGCATCCGCTCCTCGGCGACCCGGCGCAGCGCCTCCTCCTCCCGGGTGCGTTCCGCGTGCTCGGCACGGGCCTGGACCGCCTCCAGCCAGGCCCCGCGCAGCCGGGTCACGGTGCCGAGCGAGGTCGGGAGCAGCAGCCAGGCGGCGGGACCGCCCAGCTTGAGGATCAGCGGTTCACCGGCGGGGCCGACGAAGAGCCCCGTGCCGACCAGCAGGACGATCCCGCCGAGGGTGAAGAGGTTGGCGGTCCTGCGGTCGGTGCGCAGGGCCAGCGAGTGGAGCGCGACCATGAGCGGCCCGAGCAGCAGGACGGAGAGCACGTGGCCGATCCCGGCCATCGCCGTGGCGCACAGGACGGTCACCACCACGGTGGTGCGGGGCAGGCAGCGGTACCACAGCAGCGCCACGCAGGAGACGCCGGTCAGCAGCGCGCCCGGCCCCCAGGGCAGTTCCGGGCCGCCGGGGAGCGTGAAGACACTGCCGGGAAAGGAACAGGCGAAGACCGCGACGGCGACGGCCGCGTCCGTGCGGCCGGGGCGGCGCACGGGGGCGGGATGCCCGGTCGGGCTCGGGTTGGTGTGCGGATTCGGGCCGGGGCGGCTGCGCAGCTGCCGCTTGAGGCTGCTGATCATGGGGGAGCGTTCCTGTCCGGTGGCGGGCGGGCTGGCAGCGGTGCGGGGGATGTCGGCCTCGTGTGCGCCGAAGAGGGGCGTCGTGGGTGCCGTAGGCGTTGTGGGTGTCACCGGACCGGATGCCGGATGGGGGGTGTTTCCGGATTCCGGTCCGGTGACCGCGCCGTTCCCCGTCCCCACGGGTCGGGCGCGACGGGGCCTCCTCCGCGTTGAGGCGGCCCCGGTTCGGGGGTTTCATTGCTTGACTTAGGCAAACATAATCGAGTTACTTAAGTCAAGCAACCTTTCCCTGGTGTCGCCAGGGAGCGCCCTCCCCGACCGGGGGTGTAGCCGGCTCCACCGTCAGCCGGGAATGTTGGGCTCGTACGGGTGGCGCTCCCAGGCGGAGGAACCGTTCGGATACACGTACGAGGGTCGGCCCACGTTGCCGCTCGTGCGGAAGGGGTTGCCGTTGTCGTCGAGGCGCAGGATTCCGTGCTGTGCGCCGCTGGACCACTCCAGTTCCAGGTACCAGCCCACGTAGTACGCCCGTGCGTCCGCGAAGATGTAGAAGACCTCGGGATCCGACTCGCTCACCTTGTACGGGAAGCCGCGCTGACCCGACCTGGGGGAGACCAGGGGCCGCCCCTCGTCGAGGTTCACGTCGAAGGCCTTCGTGTCCACGCCGCCGCCGCAGCCGTCGTGCATCTGGTAGTCGTTCCAGGCGAGCGGATCGCCCTTGTCCACCACCCGCACATGCAGGTCCTCCAGGACGACCGTGGCCTTCCCGGTGCCCTGGATGGTCAGCGCGATCATCTGCTGCCCGGCGGTGACCCCGCCGAGCGCGGTGTTCCAGCCGCGCGCGTCCGGCTCGTTCGGCGGCGGAGGCACCTGATCGGGCTCCCGGTCGATCAGGAGGTGCGGACCGCACGGGTCTGCCCACTTGTACGGGTTGACGGTGACGATCGGCGCGGTCGCCCCGTCCTCGACGGCGTCGTCCTGCGCTCCCGCCCCTGCCCCGGCCTCGGCGCTCCGGGAGGCGGAGACGGAGGGCGAGGAGGAGACCGTAGGACTGCCGCTGGACGAGACGGACGGTGCGGCCGACGCGCTCTTCGCGCCGGTCGGCGCGGAAGCGTTGGGACTGCTGTCGGCCCCGGGGACCGCGACCCCCACGGACCGCTTCCCGCTCTCGTCGTCATCTCCCTTGCCGGGTACGAGATTCACCACGAGCGTGGCGGCGACGACGGCCGCGACCACGGCGGCCCCGGCGAGGACGACGGTTCGCCGGCGCCGAGCCGTGGGAGCCACCGCTTCCACGGTCACGGGCCTGTCCGCTTCGGCCGCCGGGTCCGCCGCCGGCACCTTCGGTTCCTCTTCGGCTTCAGCGGATACGGCGGCTGCGGCAGCCTCCCCGGCCACGGCACCCACGGGTTCCGTCACCGGAGCCGTGGCGGCGCCCGCCTTCTGCTGCCCCCGCATGGCATCCGCGAGGATCCACCGCCGGTGCAGCTCCACCAGTTCCTCGGGTGTCGCTTTGCACAGCCGGGCGAACCGCTCCACGGGTGCGTAGTCCGCCGGTACGGCGTCCCCGTTGACGTACCGGTGAAGCGTGGACGCACTCATGTGCAGCCGCTTCCCGAGCACGCCGTAACTCAGCCCGGACCGTTCCTTCAACCGGCCCAGCAGTTCCGGGAACTCATCCCCCGTCACCGTTCCTCCCTCTTCCCGTGTCCCGGACCGCCGTTCCAGGCGGGTGTTGTTCCCCCAGGTCAGAGGGGGTTCTGGCGTTCCAGCGTCCCGGATGCCCCGGCGTATGTGGCGGCTGGGACGGATCACCGGACAAGCTCTGGCCATCCAAGCACGCCGCTTCCGGCACCCGGTCAAGTGGCCTGCGTACAAACCCTTCTTGTAGCGAAATCGGGGAATCACATGTCCGCACGTACCGCCCGCACCCGTCTGCTCGCCGCCGCCGCACTCACGGTCGCCACTCTGACGATGACGGCGTGCAGCAGCGCGGAGGGCACCCGCGACGAGGGCGCCCCGTCCGCCTCCTCCACCGCCACCGGGTCCTCCTCCTCGTCCACGACGAGCGGGGGGACGACCACGGGGGCGGGACAGGCGAGCGACAAGGGCTCGACGGGTACCACCGGCACCTCCGGCTCGACCGGTAGCAGCGGCTCCAGCGGGACGACGGGCTCCACCGGCACCTCGGGCTCCACGGGCTCCTCGGGCACCTCTGGGTCCACGGGTTCGTCGGGCTCCACGGGCTCGGACAGCTCGGACGACTCCGAGTCCAACCTGTCCCCCTGCACCCCCGCCAACACCAGGACGACCGCCACGGTGGTCAACCGTCCCCTGAACCACGTCCTGCTCACCGTCACCAACACCGGCGCCGGGAACTGCGACCTCGCGTACTACCCGGCCGTGCGGTTCGGCGAGGCCCAGTCCGTCCCGCCGGTCATCGAGGACTCCCAGCCGCAGGCCGTCGTCACGCTCGCCCCCGGCGAGTCGGGCTACGCCGGCGTCACCGTCTCGGCGGCGGACGGCAGCGGCAGGGACGGCTACACGGCCAAGACCCTGGAGGTCTACTTCAACACGGACAGCACGAGCCCGGCCCGCCCGACCCTGCCCGCCAAGGGCGTGTACGTCGACAGCTCGATCACCGTCACGTACTGGCAGTCGGACATGGCCGACGCTCTCTCCTGGTGACATCCCCTGGTGACATCCCTGTCAGGGGTACGCGGACACGGCGCTGATCCTCGGCGCCGGTACCGCGTCGCCCAGGGCCCGCAGTCTCGTCCGGAGTTCCGAGGCCGCCGCCGGGTCGGTCCGGACGAGGAGGCGCAGGGCGTGCTCCCAGACCGTGCGGGCCGAGCCCGGGTCGCCGACGGCGAGGTAGGTGTCGCCGAGGTGGCGCAGCGTGTTGGCCTCGCTGAAGGTGTCGCCGATCTCCCGGTACAGCCGCAGCGCGCACTGGAAGCAGGCGATGGCCCGCTGGTGTTCGCCCAGGTGGTGGCGGGCGATACCGAGGCTGTCCCAGGTGTTGGCCTTGCCGTAGCGGGTGCCGTAGTGCCCGTCGAGCCCGGCCAGGGCCTCCTCCAGATGCACGGTGGCCCGGCGGTGGTCGCCGAGCAGGACGTGGGTCCAGCCCAGGGCGTGCTGCGCACTGGTCGCCGCCGCGTGGTCGCCGACGGCCCGGTACAGGGTGAGGGCGCGGCCGGCCGCTTCGAGGGCGCCGTCGTAGTCGCCGAGCCGGTCCAGGAGCCAGGCGTGGCTGCGGTGGGCGTGGGCGAGGCCGGGCCGGTCGCCGAGTTCGGTGCACAGGGCGAGGGACCGCCCGATGTGGGCGCGGGCGTCGTCGTACTGTTCCAGCCGGGCCGAGGCACGGGCCAGCCCGCGGTGCAGATGGGCCTGGGCGGTGCGGTCGCCGTCCCGGACGGCCGCGTCGAGGCCGGCCCGGTGCAGGGCCACGGACTCGTGGCTGTGCCCCTGCCGGTCCATGAACCGCTCCAGCGTCCAGGCCAGGGACCAGACATGGCCGTCGTACCCCTGTTCGGCGGCGAGAGCGGCGACGGCGTGCAGCACCTGACGTTCGGCCGTGTACCAGCGCAGCGCCTGCCCGTCGTCGGCGAGCGCCTCGGGGCGTGCGCCCGGTGCGGCGGCGGCCAGCGGACTGGTCCGCCACAGCGGGGAGTAGAGGAGTCCGGCGGCGTGCGCGGTGTGGAGGTAGTGGTCGAGGAGTCGGTGTACGGCGGCCTCGTGGGCCTCCGTCGTCTCGTCCTGGCCGGCGCGTTCCATCGCGTAGGTGCGCAGCAGGTCGTGGCAGATGTAGCGGCCGGGGGCGTGCTCGGTGAGGAGGTGGGAGCGCGTGAGTTCGGCCAACAGGCTGCGCGCTGCCCCCGGTTCGACGTCCGCGACGGCTGCCGCGGCCGGCACGGTGACGTCCGGGCCCGGATGCAGGGACAGCAGCCGCAGCAGCCGGGCCGCGCCGGGGCTCAGCGCACGGTACGACCAGGAGAGCACCGCCCGTACGTCCCCGGCCGGGTCCGTGTCCGTGAAGGCGTCCAGACTGCCCTGGGCGGTGCGGAGTTCGTCCGCGACGGCGGTGAGCGGGAAGTCCGGGTTGGTGGCGGCCCGGGTGGCGACCACGGCCAGGGCCAGCGGGAGTCCCGCGCAGCGGGCGACGATCTCGTCGACGGCGGCGGGGTCGGTCAGGACACGTTCGGCGCCGAGGCGGCGGGCGAGTGTCTCGCGGGCCTCCGCGGCGGGCAGCCGGTCCAGGGCCAGGGGGCGGGCGGCCTCGGCGGTGACCAGGCCGAGGAGCCGGTCCCGGCTGGTGACGACGACCAAGGAGCCGGGGCTGCCCGGCAGCAGCGGGCGGACCTGTTCGGCGTCGCGCGCGTTGTCGAGCAGGATCAGCACCCGGCGCCGTGCCAACAGGCTGCGGTACAGCCCGGTTTGGGCGTTCGCCCCGGCCGGTATGCGCTGCCCGGGCACCCCGAGCGCCTCCAGGAACCCGCGCAGGGCCTGCCCCGGGTCCGTCGCCGCCCCGCCCGGATCGAAGCCGCGCAGATTGACGTACAGCTGCCCGTCCGGGAAACGGTGGGCGATCCGGTGCGCCCAGCGCACGGCGAGCGTGGTCTTGCCGATGCCGCCCATGCCGCTGATCACGGCGATCCGCAGCCCGGGCGCCGGATCCGCCGACAGTCCGTTCACCTGGGCGAGTTCGGCCCTGCGACCCGCGAACGTGGCGAGGTCCGCGGGGAGTTGGGCGGGCCGTACGAAGGGATCGGGGGCGGACTGTACGAGGGGACCGGCGCCGTCGCCCGCCGAGGACTCCCCGTGCCGGGCCTCGGCCGGTGCGGGGACGGCGGTGAGGTGGCCGGACGCCACGGGCCGCACGCGCTCCGTGCGCGGCGTACGGGCTGTTCCGTTCGCGCGGGCCAGGACCGGCGTGCCCGTCGGGCCCTTTGTCCGGGCGCTGGGCGCGGGTGTGTCCAGCCGCAGTACATCCCGTTGTGCGGCCCGTAGTTCGGGGCCGGGGGCCACGCCCAGCTCGGAGTCGAGCGTGACGCGTACGCGCTGCCAGGTGTCCAGGGCCTCCGCGCGCTGCCCGGTGGCCGCCAACGCCCGTACGAGCCGGGCCTGGAGGGACTCGTCGAGCGGGTGGTCGGCGGCGGTGCGGTGGAGTACGCCGAGCAGCTGACCGGACGCGCCGGCCGCCCGTGTCACGTCGGCGGCCTCCTTCACCACCGTCAGGTACTCGCGTTCGAGCGCCTCGATCGCGGGATGCGAGCGGGCCTCGGCCGGAATTCCCGTGGCGACGGCCCCGGTTCGCAGGGCCAGTGCCTCAAGGAACAGCGGAACAGCGGCAGTTGGTGAAGTGCCGCTGTTTTCAAGGCCCTTCGCTGCCGCCCGCGCTCGGCGCGCCAACTCCCGGAAGCGCAGCAGGTCCAGGGTGTCGGGCGACGCGTTGAGGCGGTAGCCGCCGATGTCCCGGATCAGCCAGTCGCCCGTCGCGCGCATCGCCAACTCCGGTTCCAGCAACCGGCGCAGCACCCCGATGTGCCGGTACACGGCGTTGGCGGGCCGGCCCGGGGGCGACTCGCCCCACAGTGCCCGTACCGTCTCCTCCATGGTCACGGGCTGCCCCGCGTGCGCCATCAGCAGGGCGAGCAACAGCCGTTGCTGTGCGGCCCCCAGCCGCACCTCCCCGCCGTCGCGCCACACCCGCACCGGTCCCAGTACCG
Source organism: Streptomyces sp. NBC_00075 (assembly GCF_045041225.1). Lineage (NCBI taxonomy): Bacteria > Bacillati > Actinomycetota > Actinomycetes > Kitasatosporales > Streptomycetaceae > Streptomyces > Streptomyces sp. NBC_00075. The sequence goes on along the minus strand of NZ_CP108243.1, from coordinate 5,227,067 downwards.
AGAACCGCATAGTCACCGTCGTAACTCCCGCTGTAGCCCCGCACGTACGCCCCCCGATTTCGCCCCGCCGTCCGCACTCCCCACTCTCCGTCAGACGGCGGGCAGCCCGTCCATCCAGCCCAGCACGAGCGCGTTGAACTCGGCCGGCCGCTCCTGGAAGAGCCAGTGTCCGACCCCCTCCAGCACCACCGAGGCGCTGTACGGATGCCCGCTGAGCCGCTCCTCCCAGTCCCCGTCGATCCCCTTGGCCTTCAGTGAGCTGGCGGCCGACAGCGACAGCACCGGGCATGCCCTGCGCGCCAGGAACGTCTCGACGCCGGGCCGGGAGGTCAGCGGGGTCGCCGCCTCGTCGAACAGGCCGTGGAAGACGTCCCGCACGGTCATCGGGTCCATGCCGAGGATCCGCCGACGGTGCCAGGATCGCAGGGACTCCGCCTCGGGTCCGGACGTGGTGTTGTTCTCCAGCCCGCCGATGACGGCCACGGCGGTGCCGACCGGGTCCGGGACGCGGAAGGCGGCGGCGAGCTGCGGCGCGAAGCCGTCCTCGAAGCCGTAGCCGGGGTCGACGGCGACCACGGCCCGTACCAGCGACGGGTGTTCGACCGCGAGTACCGAGGCGACGACCGCGCCCAGCGAGTGCCCGACCACGACCACGGGGCCGGAGTCGATGCTGTCGAGCAGCTCCGCGAGGTCGGCGGCGAAGTCGCGCGGGCGCTGACCGCCCGTGAGCCCCGACGAACGGCCGTGCCCCCGCAGGTCCGGCGCGATCACCCGGTGCCGCGCCGAGAACGCGTCGATCTGCGCGGACCAGTCGTGCGAGTCGCAGGTCGCGCCGTGCACCAGCAGCAGCGTCTCGCCGCGCGCGTCGGCGGCGGGCCCCTCGTCGGTGTGGAACAGCCGGTTTCCGTTGATCATGGTGTACGTCATGGAACTTGCTCCCCGTGTACGGGTGTTGGCGATGTCGGCGGGAGCGTAGGCAGGGGGGAGTGGACGAAGTGTGCCTCGCTTGTGAGCGGGGGAGCGGAGCGCGCGGCAGGAGTTCAACACCTCAGTGATCACCGCTTCGGCACCTCACGGCCTGACGACCTCACGACCTCACGCATCGATCTTCCTCCGCACCTCGGCCGCCCATACGGGGTCGAAGTCCTGCATGGCCTCCCGCGCGGCCCGCCAGGTGCTCAGGGCCGCCGCCCGGTCGCCGGCCGCGAGGTGGGCGTCGCCGAGCCGGTCGAGCACACAGGCCACGTTGAACAGGTCGCCGGCCTCACGGAACAGGGCGAGGGCCCGCTGGTGACAGGTCACCGACCGCGGGTGCTCGCCGAGTCGGGTGTGGACATGGCCGAGGGTGTCCCAGGTGTAGCCCTCGGGGAGCCGGGCGCCGAGTTCCTGGAACAGGGCGAGTGCCTGGTGGGCGTGGACGAGGGCGTTGCGGCAGTCGCCGAGGCAGGCCTCGCCCCAGGCGGTCGCCACCAGGACGTACGCCTGCCCCCGGCGATGGCCGGACGCCCGGTAGATGCCGAGGGCGGGCGCGAGTTCGTCGAGCCCCTCCTTGAACCGATCCTGCCGGGTCAGCAGCAGCCACAGCGACAACTGGACCTGCGCCAGGCCGTGACCGTCCCCGGCCTCCTCGAACACCCCCTGTGCACACCGCAGTTGCTCCTCCGCCTCGGCGTAGTGCCGCAGCATCACGCAGGCCCGGCCGAGCCCGCGATGGGCGTGCCCGAGGGCGACCGGATCGCCCAGCCGACGGGCGGCGGGCAGGGCGGCACGTTGCAGGGCGAGGTACTCGTGCCAGTGCCCGAGCCGTTCGTGATACCGCTCCAGACACCAGGCCAGCTGCCACACATGGCCGTCGAGACCGTGCTCCAGGGCTTGTCTGAACACCCCGAGCAGCAGCGGCCGTTCGGAGCGGAACCAGGCGCAGGCGGCGGCGTCGTCGCCGAGCGCCTGGGCTTGCACGGACCCTTGGGACGCCTCTTCCGGTGTGATGACGGCTGTCGGAGGGTCGTAGTGGAGCGCGGCGGCGTGGGCGGTGTGCAGACAGTGATCGAGCAACCGCCGCACAGCGCCCCGCCGTTCGTCGTCGGTCTCGTCCGCGTGGACGAGTTCGGTGGCGTAGGCGTGCAGCAGGTCGTGGAAGACGTACCGGCCGGGGGCCCGCTCGGTGAGGAGGTGGGCGTCGGCGAGTTCGGCGAGCAGCGGCCGGGTCCGTCCGACGGTCAGACCCGCGAGGGCCGCCGCGGTGTGAACGGTGAGATCGGGCCCGGGATGCAGGGCCAGCAGCCGGAAGAGCCGGGCGGCCTCGGCCCCGAGCGCGTCGTACGACCAGGAGAAGACGGCCCGTACGTCGGTCGCGGTGTCGGCGCCGGCCTCGTGGAAGCCGTCAAGTGCCCTGTGCGAGCCCCGGAGTTGGTCGGCGAGTGCCGAGAGCGGGAAGGAGGGGTGGACGACGGCACGGGCGGCGACGACCGCCAGGGCGAGGGGCAGCCGTGCGGTGAGCGCGACGATCTCGGCCACGGCCTCGGGCTCGGCGGCCACCCGGTCGGCGCCGATCCGCGCGGCCAGCGCGTCGCGGGCGTCGTCGGACGTGACGAGATCCAGGGTGAGGGGCCGGGCGCCGTCGGCGGAGGCGAGCCCGCTGAGCCGGTTCCGACTGGTGACAAGGACCAGACACCCGCCGCCACCGGGCAGCAGCGGCCTGACCTGCGCGGCGTCACGGGCGTTGTCGAGCACCACCAGCATGCGGCGCCCCGCCAACAGACTCCGGTACAGAGCGGCCTGCGCGTCCAGCGACTCGGGCACCCGCGCGGCCGGCACACCGAGGGCGTCCAGGAATCCCCGTACGGCGTTCTCCGGCGCCGTGGGCGACACCCCGGCGGCGAAGCCGCGCAGATCGACGTACAACTGCCCGTCCGGGAACCGGTCGGCGACCTCGTGGGCCAGATGCACGGCCAGCGCGGTCTTGCCGACACCGGCTGTGCCGCTGATCGTGCAGATGACGGGGGCGGAGGAGGGGCGGGCCCCGTCGACGCCCTCCAGAAGCCCGCGCAGCAACTCCAGTTCGGCATGCCGTCCGACGAAGGCGGGGAGGGCGGAGGGGAGTTGGGCGGGAGGGACGGGTGGGGTGGTGAGGGGAGGGGGAGCCGGGGAAGTCGAGGTATTGGAGGTGGCCGAGGTAGTCGAGGGTCTCTCGGTCACCTGCGGCCGGGCGGCGGTGAGTTCGGGCCCGGGGTCGACACCCAGCTCGTCGGCGAGCCGGGCGGCGGTGGCGCGGAACACCGCGAGGGCCCGGTCGGGGCGCCCGGTGGCGGCGAGGGCGCGCATGAGCAGGGCCTGTATCCCCTCGTCGAGCGGACACCGAGCCGCACTGGCGGAGAGGACGGGCAGCACACGGTCGGCCCGCCCACAGCCGAGCGCGAATGCGGCGGCCTCACGCACAACGCAGTCGTACTCGCGCTCCAGTTCGACAAAGAGAGGGTGGGGAGACGCCGAAACCTCGGCATGTCCGGAGGCGGGCTCGCCCCGCAGGGAGAGCGCCTCGACGAAGAGGTCGACGGCACCCGCGGAATCACCGGACTCCCTGGCCCGCCCCACGAGTTGACGAAAGACAAGCAGGTCGACGGCGTCGGGCGGCACCGCGAGCCGATAGCCCCCGCCCCCGCGCAACAGCAGCCCGCCCTCGGCCCGCAGCGGCAGCCCCGGCTCCAACAGTCGCCGCAGCTCGCCCACATGCCGGTGCACCATGTTCACGGCATGCCCGGGCGGCCGGTCCGCCCACAACGCGTCGACGATGTCGGGCAGTTGCACCGGAGAACCGGCACGCGCCAGCAGCAGCGCGAGCAGAGTCCGACGCCCCGGAGGCCCCGGATCGACCTCGACCCCACCCCGCCAGACCCGCACCTCCCCAAGAACCCTGAACCGTAGAGGAACCGGCTCCTCTGGCACGCTTCACCTCCACCCCCGACCGGATTCTCATGCTAGGGATCGGGGGGATGGCACTCACGGGGTAGGACATTTCGGGCGCGGCGTAATCGGGAGGGTGCGGTCTGCTCTTCCCCGAGGCTTCGCGCTTTCGTAGAGTCCGATCATTCGAGACGGGCTCCGGGGGGCGTGTGGCTGTTCCTGCGGCTCGGAGCCGGGTCCTACGCGTGATCCGCGGCGTGGGCTCGTTCTTGAAGGAACTCCTGGTGGAGTAGCCTGGGACCAGCAGCAGTACGCAGCCCGATGCACGCGGAAGGGTTGCCGATGACCACGGCTCCGAGCGGTGTGCCTCACCTGCCGCGCTCGTCGTCGCATCCGCTGCGGACGATCCGTGACATCCGGGAGTCTCTGCCTGAGGACCGGCGTCGGCACTTCGACGCGGAGCTCGCCGACACGGAGATCGAGGCTCTGCCCGAGATGCTGCACCGCTGGGTGGCGCTGAGCAACGACGGTTTCGAGGAATTCCTGCTCTCCCGGCCGTTCGAGGGTCTGGAGTTCGGCGCCCGCTCCTACGATGCGCAGACGGACGCCGAGTGATCTACCTGTTCGACACCAATGTCGTCGCCTAACTCACGACCCGGGCGAAGCCCGATCCGCGCGTTCTGGCCTGGTTCCGGTCCACGGCCCGCCCCAACCGCTTCCTGAGCGTGATCACCGTCGCCGAGATCGAGGCCGGCGTTGCCTCGACCCCGGACCCCGTAAGACAAGCCCGCTACGCACAAGCCCTCGCTGCGGTACGGCACGAATTCCGTGACCGCATCGCAGCGATCGGCGAAGCGGAAGCGGCCGCCTACCTCACCATCCACAAGACGCTCAAGGCCGCCGGCACCAGCATCGACCCACCGAACGCCCTGATCGCCGCGACCGCCCTGGCCGGCGGCTGGACGGTGGCCACACGCAATATCAAGCACATGGCCCGAACCGGGGCTCTGGTGGTCAATCCGTGGGAGCAGCAACTGTTAGGTGGCCCCGCGGCGTCGGTGCCGTATGTGTGCCGCCACCGCAGAGGCCCTTCCTTCGTCGGACGGAAGCACTCCTGACCTGGTACTTCTCCGTGCCTCCGGCAGGATCCGAACCCGCGACACCCGCCTCAGGAGAGCGGGTGTCGCCCCCGAGGGCCCGACGAGTCACGACCCTGCCGCCGCCCCCGCCGACTCCACCACCCCCGCAATAACCCCCAACGCATCCCGTCCCCCGAACTCCCCCCGCAACTCCCCCGCCCGCTTCGGATACCCCGTCTCCCCCAGCACCGTAAGCACAGCCTTCCGCACATCCGCCGCCGAAGGGTCCCCGCTCCGCAGGTCGATGCCGGCGCCGCTCCACTCCACCCGTGCCGCGATCTCCGGCTTGTCCTCGCCGTCGCCGCCCACGACGAGGGGGACGCCGTGTTGGAGGGCCTGGTGGACGCCGCCGTAGCCGCCGTTCGTGACCAGGACGGAGGCGTGGGGGAGGAGGAGGTCGAAGGGGACGTAGCCGGCCAGGCGGGCGTTGGGCGGGACCGGGCCCGTGGACTCGAGCTCGGCCGGGCCGTCCGGGCGGCCTGTTGCGGCGACGACCAGGACGTCCTCGTCGGCCAGGGCCTCCAGGGTGGGGCGGATCAGGCGGCCGAGGTCGCGGTTGGCGAGTGAGCCCTGGGTGACCACGACGACCGGCCGGCCCGCGTTCTGGACGTCCGCCCACCACTCCGGCAGTTCCTCCGTGGTGCGGGGTGCGGTGGTCAGCGGTCCTACGAAGCGGAAGGAGGACGGGGCGTTGCCGCGTGGGTACTCGAAGCCCGGGACGGTCAGTTGGAGGTAGTGGTCCGGCACGGTGATCAGGCAGTCGAGGAAGAACCCGGGGAGTTCGACTCCGCTCTCGCCGAAGTTTTCCTCGATGTGCTGCTGGGTTCCCGCCATCATCTGTTTGACCTGCTCGTTCATCTCCCTGTGCCGTTCCCTCGCGTCCTCCCCGGTCAGTGGCTGCATACCGAGTCCGATGGGCGGGGCGTCCTCGCTGAGCAGGGTCGGCATCGTGATGCCGAGGCTGACGGTCACCGGTCGGCGGCCGGGGGGTGCCGAGAGGGCCAGTGCGGCCGTTCCCAGGAACAAGGGGTCGCTGATGACCACCGACGCCGGGAAGCGCCGGTCCAGGAGGTTCTTCAACGCGCCGTACTGGGCCGCCGTCGGGTCGCCGAAGATGTACTTCATGTCGTAGTCGATCTGTGCCGGGCCCACCGGGACAGCGGCGCGCTCGGGGAAGTACAGCTCCAGTTTCCGGTCGTCGAAGTCCGCGGCGGACGGCAGCGACACATGGAGGGCTCCCACGGCCCGCACCTGCTCGGCGAAACGGCTCCCCGTCAGTACGACGACCTCGTGTCCCCGCCGTACCAGGTCGGCGGCGACGGTGAGGACGGGCTGGACATGGCCGTGGAAGGGCGTTGCGGTGGCGATGACGAGTGTCATGGACGACTCCCTGCGCGCTCGGTGGACGGTCGGTCGCTGCCACGGGAGCGTAGGGATCTTGTGTGCAGAAGCAGTGCGTCCCCGCCCTGCCCGCCCTGCCTGCCTTGCCCGAGTTGTCCGCTGTGGTGCCCGCGATTCTCAAGGTTCCTTAAGAAACGGCCCAGTTGATTCACAGCCAGGTTGCTCATGGTCAAACAATGAGCCAAGTCACCGTAAAGACTGGGTCGGGGAGCGCGTCGTGAACCAGTCGCTGCTCGTCGCCGTCGATCTCGTCGCCATCGCCGCCCTCACCTTCGGGGTCTACTTCCCGCGCCACCATCGCCGGGACCTGATCGCCGCCTTCCTCGGTGTGAACGTCGGGGTTCTCTCGGTCGCGATGACCCTCAGCTCCGCTTCGGTGGGGATCGGGCTGGGGATGGGGCTGTTCGGGGTTCTGTCGATCATCCGGCTGCGGTCGTACGAGATCGCCCAGCACGAGATCGCCTACTACTTCTCCGCTCTTGCTCTCGGTCTGCTCGCCGGGCTGCCGACGAGCGTGAACGTGCTGACGACCGCCCTGATGGGGCTGATCGTCCTCACGATGTACGTCGGCGACCACCCCCGGCTCTTCGGCCGGCACCGGCAGCTCAGCCTGCGGCTCGACTCCGCCTACACCGACGACGAGGCCCTGCGGGCGCATCTGGAGGTGCTGCTCGGCGGACGCGTGGTGAACCTGTCGGTCAAGGGCGTCGACCTCGTCAACGACACCACTCAAGTCGACGTCCGCTACCTCGTCACCGAGGGGTCGAAGGCACCCCGGGAGGCCGGAACTTCCCCCGCACGGCAGGGAGTCGGGGCGTGACCGCACCCGCCTCCTCCCTCGGCCTCGGTCCGATGGTCGGCGCCCTGCGCCCGATCGGCCTCGACGAACTCGTCGAGCGGGCCTCGCTGTTGACCCGTCTGGACCGGAAGTACGTGCTTCCGGTCCGTGAACTCCCCCTGTTCGTAGGTGGGTTGGGCATGGGTGTGCAGGTTCTGGAGATGGGTGGTGCGCGGGACTTCGGGTATCGGTCCGTCTACTTCGACACCCCCGGGCTGGACGGCTATCTGCGGACCGCGCGCCGCCGCCGGCGCCGGTACAAGCTGCGTGTCCGTACGTATCTCGACTCCGGGGACCACTACTTCGAGGTCAAGACGAGCGGCCCGCGCGGTACGACCGTCAAGCAGCGCATCCCGTACGACGGTGATCTGTGGCGTCTGTCGCCGGAGGCGCGGGCGTACGCCGACGACGTGCTCGCCGGGGCCGGGATCGACTCCGGCGGGTTCCGGTTCGTGCCCACGCTGGTCACCTCGTACCGGCGTACGACCCTGTTCCTGCCCGCGAGCGACAGCAGGGTGACCGTCGACACCGGGCTGACCTGGGCGCTGCCCGACGGGACCGGGCTGCGTACGCCGGAACGGGCCGTCGTCGAGACCAAGTCGGGGCGGGCCGGGTCGGAGGCGGACCGGCTGCTGTGGTCGCTGAAGCACCGGCCTGTTCCGCTCTCCAAGTACGGCACCGGGCTTGCCGCGCTGCGGCCCGGACTGCCCGCGCATCGGTGGCTGCCCGTTCTGCGGCGCCACTTCCCCAACTTTCCGACCGATCCGACCGCACTTCACGGGAGCGCAGCATGAGCGCCTACAACAGGAGCGCGTACAAACTGGCGGGTCTGCTCGCCTCGGTGGGACTCGCCGGCGCCGCGCTCGTCGGATGCTCGTCCTCGTCCGGTGACAACTCCGGGTCCTCCGAGGCCGGTTCGGGATCGTCGTCGGCCGCCGCTGCCGTCGACGGGTCCCAGAAGGCCGCCGCCGTGCTCGCCGACAACCAGGACGTCCACGCGGAGTCGGACGACACGGATGTGGACGTGGACGCTTCCGGGGTCGTCGGTATCGAGTTGACGGGTGACTCCGCCTCCTCCGACGGGGCCGGCGTCAAGGTCGACGGGACCACCGTCACCGTCACGGCCGCGGGCACCTACCGGCTCAGCGGGAGTCTCGACGACGGGCAGGTCGTGGTCACCGCCCCCGAGGCCAAGGTCACGCTGATCCTCGACGGCGTGAAGATCGCCAACTCCAAGGGCGCCGCGATCGACGTCACCGACGCCGACGAGGTCGTGGTCGCCCTCGCCGACGGCAGCGCCAACACGCTGAGCGACACGGACACGTACGCCGAGGACGCGACGGCCGATGCCGCCCTGCACAGCGCCGCCGACCTGACCATCGGCGGCAGCGGCTCGCTCACCGTCAAGGGCAACGGCAACGACGGGATCACCAGCACCGACGGTCTGGTGATCCAGGGCGGCACCCTCACCGTCGACGCCGCCGACGACGGTATCCGCGGCAAGGACTACGTGGTGGTGAACGGCGGCACGGTCACCGTCACCGCCAAGGGCGACGGGCTCAAGGCCGACAACACCGAGGACGCCGACCGGGGTTACATCGCCGTCGGCGGCGGCACCGTCAAGGTGACCAGCGCGGGCGACGGCGTCGACGCGGCCACCGACCTCGTCACCACCGGCGGGAAGGTCACCGTCACCAGCGAGGCATCCGACGACTCCTCCGCCCACGGGCTCAAGTCGGGCGTCATCACCGTCCTGGAGGGCGGCACCGTCGACGTCACGTCCTCGGCCGACGCCCTGCACGGCGACGGCGCCGTCCACCTCGGCGGCGTGGCCGCCACTCTCGCCGCCGGTGACGACGGAGTGCACGCGGAGGGCGAACTCGTCATCAGCGCGGGCACGGTGAAGGTCACGCGGGCGAACGAGGGCCTGGAGGGCAAGGACATCCTCGTCAGCGGCGGTTCGACCGACGTCACGTCGAGTGACGACGGCGTCAACGCGTCGGGCAGCGAGGCCACTTCGAGTGAAGAGGGTGACCAGGGCGGCTTCGGTGGAGGCGGCGGTCCTGGTGGGGGCGGCGGCGGTGAGGGCGTCGGCGACTTCATCGTCAAGGTGACCGGCGGCAGCCTGGTCATCGACTCCGAGGGCGACGGCTTCGACTCCAACGGCACCGCCGAGATCACCGGCGGGACGGTCGTCGTCAACGGGCCCGAGCGCAACGGCAACGGCGCGCTCGACGTCAACGGCAGCTTCACCGTCAGCGGCGGCACACTGCTCGCCGCCGGCAGCGCGGGCATGGTCGTCGCCCCGGACAGCGAGTCCGCGCAGGGCTGGCTCTCGGCGACGCTCGACTCGGCCGTCGAGGCCGGCACGACCGTGCACATCGTCGACTCCGACGGCAAGGTTGTGGCGTCGTACGTCACTTCGAAGGCCGCCCAGAACATCGTGTACTCCGGCGCGGGCATCAAGAGCGGCGAGGAGTACACGGTCCACGCCGGTGGCAGTGCCTCGGGCACCGACACCGGCGGTCTGGCCGAGTCGGGTGAGCTGGGCTCCGCCGAGAAGATCGCCACGGTCACGGCGGGGGAGGCCCCGGAGGGCGGCGGAGGCTTCGGCGGAGGGGGCGGAGGCGGGGGCGGCCGCCCCTGACACTGACGGCCGTTCCGCACACACAGCCCGACGGGTGCCCGCCGGGAGAACCGTCAGGAGAACAGCAGACGCCAGGTCAGCGGCCCGGGCGTGCCGTCGGCGTCGCCGCGCAGCTGCTTCTGGGACTTCTGGAAGTCCCGTACGTTCAGCCGGTCCGACTCGCCCCAGGACTTGCTCGGGCCGACCTTGTAGTGGTCGCCGAAGCCGCGCTTCACCAGCTGCTTGCCGAGCTGGAGGACGTACGCGTTCGAGGCCCCGGCGACGAAGTACTTGCGCCCCGGGAACGCGGGGACGGCCGGCTTGGCCGGGGTGCTCGTCGCCGGGGTGTCGTCGTCCAGGTCCAGTTCGGCCTTGGCGTACTTGACGATCCTGGCGAAGTCGATCGCGCCGGGGTCGCCGTGGACGTTCTCGGGCACGTGCATGTGCCCGCAGACGCCCTTGAAGGCGTTCCACTGCGCGGCGGTCAGCCGTTGGCCGCCCGCTCCGTACGAAGTGGGGTACGCGGGCCACGACTTGGGGCCGGACAGCGGTACGCCGTGCTCCTCGTGCATCCACGCCAGGAAGCGGGCGACGCCCTGGAGGGCCCAGTCGGGCGCGTCGGGCCAATAGATGTGCGCCGTACCGGACTTCTGCCACTTCGCGTGGGTCTTCGGGTCGCAGGTGCCGACCAGCTCGACCTGGCACACGTTGAGGGTGTTCGTCTCGACGCCGCCGCGCAGGTTGACCAGCGCTCTGGAGGACGTCTCTATGTCGAAGTGCTGGTACCACTTCAGCTTCTTGGCGGCCAGGTCGGGGACCGCGGTCAGGTTCGGCGCGGAGGAACCGCCGTCGTACCCGGGCAGGGTGGGACCCTCCGTGGTGTGCAGGACGACGACGTCGACCTGCATCGGGTCACCACCGAAGTCGTCCTGGTACCAGTTCGCACGGCTCGCGCCGGGGAAGCGCTGGGGTCCCGTCTTGGTGCTCATCACAGACTCCTGAGTCGGTTGTCTCCTTGATCGGCCCGATCATTCTTGAAGAACGGGCTCCGCGGGACATCGACTCACCGTGTGATCCCAACATTGCTGTCTACAACCGGGGTTAGAGGCCGGACTACGACCCCGGCCGGACGACGATCAGGGCCGCGGCCGGCCGTGTCTGTTCCGGATGTCTTCAATCGGCCGAGGTGGGTACCCGGCGTCGTACGGAAGAAAAACCGCTAACGGCGCGAATGAGGAGGAAACCATGAGCACGGTCAAGGAAGCGGTGGACGTGGAGGTTCCCGTCCACACCGCCTACAACCAGTGGACGCAGTTCGAGGAGTTCCCGCGGTTCATGGAGGGCGTCGAGGAGGTGCGGCAGCTCGACGACCGGCACAACCACTGGACCACCAAGATCGGCGGGGTGCGGCGCGAGTTCGACACCGAGATCGTCGACCAGCTGCCGGACGACCGGATCACCTGGCGGTCCGTCGGTGGTGACACAGAGCAGCGAGGCTCGGTCCGATTCGAACGCCTGGACGACACGCATACCCGTGTCGAGCTGACCATGGACGTCGAGCCCAGCGGCATGGCCGAGAAGGGCGCGGACGCGCTCGGCATCATCGACCGCCGGGTCAAGGGCGACCTGCACCGCTTCAAGGACTACATCGAGGAGCGCGGCGGCGAGACGGGTGCCTGGCGGGGCCGCATCCGGCCCGGAGAGCCGGGCGACCCCGGTACGCCCGGTACGCCCGGCCCCTCCGGCAGCCCCGGCGGCATGCCCGGTGCCCCTGGCACCCCCGGCGGCCCGGGCCCGATCCTCTGACAGCCGACCTCTGACAGCTCTGTCAGAGCCCTACCCCTCCACGCCGGTGGCGTCGTGCGCGGCGCCCACCGGCTTGGACTCGGGGGAACCCCGCCGGCGGAGACAGACCGACGGCACCGCCATCGAGGCGACGGCCGGCACGGACGGCTACCGCGCCTCGGCCTTCCCCCGCCCGGCCGACACCTGGGTGAAGTCGCCGCCGACGGGTGGCGGCGGGCCGGCCGGGGTCACGGGAGGCCGCCCTCTTCGCACACCCGGTGGGCGACCTCGCGGAGCTTGACGTTGTTCACCTGTGAGGAGTGACGCAGCATGTCGAACGCCTCCTTCTCGGTGACGTGGTCGCGGCCCATGAGAATGCCCATGGCCTCGCCGACGACATGGCGGGTGGCGACGGCCTGTTCCATCTGGGCGTGGGTGCGGGCACTGGAGAAGGCGACCGCGGCGTGCGAGGCCAGTAGCCATCCGACCAGCTCACTGGTCTCGGTGAACGCGCCGGGCTCGCGGGAGTAGAGGTTCAGCGCGCCCAGGTCCTCGTCCTCGGTGAACAGCAGGAAGCCCATCATGCTGCCCACGCCGAGCGCGCGGGCCTGCGGGGCGTAGGCGGGCCAGCGCTGGTGCTCGTCGGTGAGGTCGGAGATGCGGAAGACCCGCTCCCCCCGCGAAGTACGGGCGGCATCGAAGCACGGCCCTTCGCTCAGCCGCTGTTGCAGCAGGTCACTGTCCACGACCAGCCGGTGCGTGGGAGCGAGGGTCTCCACCTTCGTGTCGCGCAGCACGAGAATGCCGGCCGCGTCGCACCCGTCCACCAGCTCGGTGGCCGACGCGGTGATCCGCTCGAGCGTGGCCTCCACCGATTCCTGTGCCAGGAGGTCCCGTGCCATCGACGCCATCTGCTGCGCGAACCGGCCCCAGTCCACGTCCACTGCGTCCTCCTGCGTTCCGCGCCGCCTGGACACGTCTCCTACCCAACTTTTCACGCGACGTACACAACCGCGTCGGCGAACCGGATCACCGCCCCGCCGCCATTTCCCGTGTGTGTGGAACCCCGGACGTAGGGCACTCGCAAAAAGGCGGTCACGAAAACCGCCGTGCACGACGCACGGAAAAGGGATGTACGGAAAAAGGAGGAGCGGCGGGAATTCCCGCCCCCCTCTGTTTACCGGAGGAGTTGTTTTCGCGTGACCGAGAATATGTGGAACTACGGTGCGACCGCGGGCCATCAGGCGGGCGTCGACCTCATCGGATTCAAGGTCGAGGCAACGGACGGCAGCATCGGCAAGGTCGACAAGCACTCCGACGACGCCGATGCCGCGTACCTGGTGGTGGACACCGGTGTGTGGATCTTCGGCAAGGAGGTCCTGCTCCCGGCGAGCACGGTCGTGGGTATCGACCCGAACGAGCGGAAGATCTTCGTCGGTCTCACCAAGCAGGAGATCAAGGACGCTCCGGAGTTCGACCGCGAGAAGCATCTCGGCAACCAGGGCTACCACGACGAGCTGGGCACCCACTACGGCACGGGCACCCCGTTCGGCGGCCCGCACGCCTGACCCGGAGCGGGGTGGCGGTCAGTCCACCGGATGACCCGGGGGTGATGCCGTGCGCGTCCTTGAGCGACAGCAGAGTGGTTCGGTCGCCCACGACGTTCTCCGCCGCCTCCGGAGCCAGCAGGAAACCGACGTGGTCGCCGCCGTCGATCCGGTTCTCCACGCGGCCGACGAACCAGGCGGGGGCCTCGTCGAGGACCGGCGATCCGGCCGGTCCCGGATGCCATGCGACGCCGGTGAACTTGTCGGTGCGGTCGCCGGTCTCACCGCCGAAGAGCCGGGCCAGCCGGTCCTGGTCGCGGCGGAGACCATGGACCGTGAGCCGCTCGGCGCGCAGGGCCACCCGGTAGGTCCGGTTGGCCCTGGACAGCCAGACCATGAACCGGGCCGGCCGAATCGAACACTGGGAGGCGAAGCCGGCAGGTGAGCGGTCCGATCGTGGGTACTCGGTGCGCATGCGCCTCCCACCGAAAGAGCCGCCCCTGCCGTCCGCCCGCGGCCCTGTCTCGGCGGCGGTCGGTGAATACGTACGGAACAGGGGGCCGCTCCCGGACGAAAAGACGGCTCACAATTCGAGCCGTTGCCGAACAATCGCCTCGCCGGCGGCGGTCAGGCCGACGCCCTGTGGCAGCCGGTGGAACAACTGGCCGCCGAATTCCCGCTCCAGGGAACGGATCGCGTGCGACAGCGAGGGCTGGGCGACATGGAGTGCGACGGCCGCGGCGGTGAATCCGCCGTGCCCGACGACGGCGATGAAATACTCCAGCTGACGTCGTTCCATCGGGTCTCCGTTGTTTCTCTGGCGGCGGTCAGGCCAGTCGGCGCAGGTCCTCCAGGTAGCGCAGGACGGCTGCCACCCGCCGGTCCACCCGGTCGGTGGGGGAGAGGTCGAGCTTGGCGAAGATGCTGCGGATGTGCTTGTGGACGGCGCCCTCGGTGACGACGAGCCGTTCCGCGATCGCGGTGTTGCCGAGTCCCTCGGCCATCAGGGCGAGTACGTCCCGTTCGCGCGGGCTGAGCCGGTCGAGGCGGGTGTCCTGGCGGGAGCGGGTGAAGAGTTGGGCGACGACCTCGGGGTCGATGGCGGTGCCGCCGGACGCCACCCGGTGCAGGGCGTCGAGGAACTCCTCGACCCGGCCCACGCGTTCCTTGAGGAGGTAGCCGAGCCCGCCCACCCCGCCGCCCAACAGCTCGGTGGCGAAGCTCTGTTCGACGTACGCGGACAGGACGAGGACGGCCAGGTCGGGCCGTCGGCGCCGGGCCTCGACCGCCGCGACGATCCCCTCGTCGGTGTGGGTCGGCGGCATCCGTACGTCGAGAATGGCGACGTCCGGCTTGTGCGCGTCGATGGCGGCCAGCGCCTCGTCGGGGGTGCCCGCGGTGGCCACCACGTCGAGGCCCTCGGCGCGCAGCAGCAGGGCGAGGCCCTCGCGCAACAGGGCGTCGTCCTCGGCGATCACGATCCGCATACCGGTATCCGTATCCGTACGGTCATGCTCCACAGGGCAGTTCCACCTTCAGGGTCGTCGGGCCGCCGGGCGGGCTGGCCAGGGAGAGGGTGCCGTCGTGCGCGGCGATCCGGCCGCGGATGCCGGTGAGTCCGGAGCCGCCGTCCTCGTCGGCGCCGCCCCGGCCGTCGTCCTCGACGCACAGCAGGAGCCGGCCGCCACCGCTGCGTGCGGTGACGGTGGCCTGGGTGGCGCCGCTGTGCTTGGCGATGTTGGTGAGGGCCTCGGCGACGACGAAGTAGGCGGTGGCCTCGACGGAGGCGGCGCAGCGTGCGGGCACGTCGACGTCGACCCGGCAGGGCACCGCGCAGTTCGCGGCGAGCCCGGAGAGCGCCCCGGCGAGACCGCGGTCGGCGAGCACCGGCGGCAGGATGCTCCGGGAGACGGTACGCAGCTCCGCCAGGGCCTGTTCGGCGGCGGACTGGGCACGTTCGAGGAGTTCGTCGGCGCCGGCCGGATCGCGGGCGACCATGCGGCGGGCGGCGCCGAGCAGGACGGTCACGGAGACGATCCGGTTCTGGGTGCCGTCGTGCAACGACCGCTCGATACGGCGCAGTTCGGTGGCGTGGGCGTCGAGCGCGGCGGCGCGGGTCGCGGTGAGTTCGACGATACGGAGGGACAGATCCGTCTCCGGTCCGGCCGCGAGGAGTTCCCGCCCGGGGCGTGCCTGTAGCCGGGCCATACCCGGACCGAGCCCCAGGATGATGAAGATCCAGCCCAGGCCGAGCATGGACACGGCGAGGGCGTCGGGCCAGGAGTGCGCGTTGCCGTAACCGACGGACGTGGCCGTGGCGTTGCCGGGCATGAACGTCCAGTACAGCGGGAAGAGGGTGTCGCGCACGGCGACGACCGGCAGCAGCACGCCGAGCACCCCGAGTCCCAGCCCCAGACTGGCGTGCCGCACCAGCCAGCGCAGCTCCCGCCGGGTGGTGGGGTCGACGAGGGCAGCCCGCAGCCGCGTGGGCGGGGCCTCGGGCGCGACGACCTCGGGCCCACGCCGCCCCAGCCGCGCCCGCTCCCGCCCGGCGAGCCCGTGCAGGGCGCGCAACAGCGCGGGCACCATGAGCAGCCCGACACCGACCACGCTGGTCACGGCGGTGACGGCCAGCCAGAGCAGCAGAAGCAGGGCGGGGAGAGCGGTACGGAGCCCGGAAGCAAGCTCCCCGACGGCGGCACGCGCGGCACGCAGACTCCGTACGACGGTCTCCTGGAGCCCCGAGTCCTTGAACTCCGCGCTCCGGTCACCGGCGAGGCCCTCTCGATGGCTGGCCATACGCCCTCCCTCTGTCGCCAAGGACCTTATGGCGTAGGGCCGTTCGCTGTCCGGTCGGGGGCAAGGGGGGGGCTGGGGGCTGCGAGCAGCGAGCCGGGGGTTGGGGACCGGGGCCTGGGGGACCAGTGGCCCAGGCGCCGCGAGTCGCGAGCCGGGGCCGGGTAGCCGCGAGCGGGTAGTCGGCAACCGGAAGCCCGGTGGCCGGGGCCGGAAGTCGGGAGCCGGGGCCGGGGGGTAGCCGGGAGCCGGCAACCGGGAGTTCGGTGGCCGGGGCCGGGTGCCGGAAGCCGCCGCCGGGAACCCGGAGTGCGCGGTCCGGGAGCCGGGTGGTCGCGGTTCGGGGTACAGCCTGCTGTACCCCGAACCGGGCGGGCTGCGGGATCGGTCCGAGGGGGGTCCGGTCCATAGCGTCGGTGACGACAGCCGACCTCGGGAGGAACCCCATGACGAACACCGACCCCTACCCCCTTGACCAGCGGCGCGACACCGCTCCCAGCCGTGCGGACATCGCCCGCAGCCTGCTCTGGGTCCTGGTGGTGCTCAGTGCGGTCGCCAACATGGCGGCCTCGTTCAGTGGTGCGCACACCTGGGTGAACCTGTCCTGCGGTGCGGTCACCGTGCTCGCCGGTGGCACCCTCGTCGTACGCAGCCTGCGGGGCCGTCGATGAGCCCCGTGTTCGCCCGGACCCGCCGCCCCGAGGCCACCGGGTACGACGCGTCGGCGCCGGCCATCGTCCTGGACCGGGTCGGCAAGGAGTACGCGGGTGGCGTACGCGCCCTCGACGAGGTGTCGCTGACCGTGCGGCGCGGCACGTTCCTCGCGGTGATGGGCCCTTCGGGCTCCGGCAAGAGCACGCTGATGCACTGCGCCGCCGGGCTCGACTCCCCGACCTCGGGCAGCGTCCGGATCGACGGTCACGAGATCGCCGGCCTGAACGAGACCCGCCGTACCGAACTGCGCCGGGAGCGCGTCGGGTTCGTGTTCCAGGCGTACAACCTGATCCCCTCGCTCAGCATCGAGGACAACATCACGCTGCCGCTGCGTCTGGCGGGCCGTACGCCGGACCGCGACTGGCTGCGGACGCTGGTGGAGCGGGTCGGGCTCGGCGACCGGCTCGCCCATCGCCCGGCCGAACTGTCCGGCGGGCAGCAGCAACGGGCCGCCGTCGTAAGGGCGTTGGTGGCCAGGCCAGCCGTCGTGTTCGCCGACGAGCCGACCGGCGCGCTGGATCTGCGCAGCGCGCACGAGGTGCTCGACCTGCTGCGGGACCTCGTCGACGACCTGCGTCAGACGGTCGTGATGGTCACCCACGACCCGGCCGCCGCGGCCCGCGCACACCACGTGCTGGTGATGGCCGACGGCCGGGTGGTCGAGGCCCTCGACTCACCGACCGCCCCCGAACTGGCCCGCCGTCTCGTCGAATTGGGAGAGGTCTGACCCATGACTGCCATGACTGGCAAGACTGCCATGCTTGGTCCAGCCGTACAGATGGTCCGGCACCGTATCTCCGCGCTGATCGCCGTGGCGTGCGCGGTCCTCGGCGGCGCGGCCCTGATCACCGGCACCGGCGTTCTCGCCGAGTCCGGCCTGCGCTCCCACCTCCCCGCCGGCCGGCTCGCCGGCGCGGACGTGATCGTCGCCGCCGACCAGGAGTTCCATCCGCCCGGCGACCTGCCTCTGGCGCTCCCGGAACGCCGTACCGTCCCGGCCCAACTGGTGCGCGAACTGGCGGAGTTGCCAGGCGTCACCGACGCCGTCGGCGACCTCGGCTTCCCCGCCGCGCTCGTCGACGCCCAGGGTCGGGTCGTACCGGCCGGAGATCCCCGGGCCGCCGGGCACGGCTGGTCCTCGGTGAAGCTGCTGGGCGATGCGAGGGTGGAGGGCGCCGGGCCGACCGGCGCCGACGAGATCGCAGTCGACAGCGCCACTGCCACGGCGGCGGGCGTCGAGCTGGGCGACAGGATCCAGGTGATGGCGAACGCCCGCCCGGCCACCGGTTACCGCGTCTCGGCGATCGTCGACGCACCGGACACCGGAGTCTTCTTCGCGGACGCGACGGCCGTGCGACTGGCGGGGCGGGGGAGCGGGGTCAGCGGGGGCAGTGGTGAGACCGGCAGCGGCGCTGGCAGCACTGGCGCCGGCCCCACCGGCGCCAGCGGCGAGGGCATCGGCAGTAGCGGTGACACCATCAGCGGCAGCGGCAGCGGCGCCTCCGCCTCCGCCTCCGTCACCGACAGCGACACCACCGTCAGCAGCATCGCCGCCGACACCACGCCCGGCAGCAGCAGCGGCGCTGGCAGCACCGCCCCCACAAACGGCACCAGCACCACCAGCCCCCGCGCCGGAACCGTCGACCTGATCGCCCTCCGCACCGTCCCCGGCGCCGAAGCGAAAGTCGCCGCCGAAGTCCGAACGAAGTTGAAGGGCACCGGACTTGAAGTGGTCACCGGTGCCGATCGCGGGGACCTGGTGTCACCCGGCGCGGGTGCGTCCCGTTCTCTCCTGATCGTGCTCGCCGGGTCGCTCTCCGGGATCGTCCTGCTGATCACCGGGTTCGTGATGGCGAGTGCGCTGGCCGTGTCGATCGGCGGGCAGCGCCGCGATCTCGCGCTGATGCGGGCCGTGGGAGCAACTCCCCGGCAGATACGGCGACTTGCCGCCGCGCAGTCGAGCGTCGTCGCGGCCGTGGCCCTCGTACCCGGTGTGGCGCTCGGCTATCTGCTGGCCGGGCGGTTCCGTGGGCTGCTGGCGGATCGGGGCTTCGTCCCCGCCGAACTCCCGCTCACCTTCAGCCCGTTGCCCGCCCTCGCGACGGTCCTTCTGCTGGGCCTGGTCGTGCAGGTCTCGGCCCGGGGATCGGCGTGGCGCACCTCGCGGATGCCGGCCACCGAGGCGGTCGCCGAGTCCCGCAGCGAGCCGCGTGAGCCCTCGCGGATCCGGACGCGCGTCGGCGTCCTCGTCATCGTCGGCGCGACCGCCATGTCGGTCCTGCCGCTCTTCTCCCGTACGGTCATCGGCGCCACAGCCACCTCCCTTGCGGGCGTTTTCGGCGCGATCGGTCTGGCCTTGGCCGGCCCGGCGCTCGTGCGGGGCATCGGCGGTGCGGCGGTCCGGCTGACGCGTACCGGGGCCTCCGCGCCGACCTGGCTGGCGATGGCCAACGTCCGCGCCTACGCCCTGCGCAACGCGGGGATCGTCAGCACGCTGGCCATGGCGGTCGTGTTCGTGCTGACGTACACCCTCACCCAGACCACCGTGCTGGCCGCCACCGCCGACGACACCCGCACCGGCACCCTCGCCCAACAGCGCCTGAGCGCACCGGGACTGGGCGGACTGCCCGGCGGCACGCTGGACGGCGTACGCGGGACCAGCGGTGTGCGTGCGGCGGCTCCCGTGAGCGACACCGGTGTGGTGTGGACGTACGAGCAGTTCGGCGAGCCGCAGGCCGAGTCCGGCTCCGCGATGATCCTCACGCCGGACGCGGCGGACGTCCTGGACCTCGGCGTACGGGACGGCAGTCTGAGCCGGCTCACCGGTGCGACCGTCGCCGTCAGCAGCGATGCCGCCCGCTCGCGGGACGCGGGGGTGGGGCGTCGGGTGAGTCTCGTGCTCGGCGACGGCGCGAAGGCCGACGCCGAGGTGGTCGCCGTCTACGACCGGGGCCTCGGCTTCGGCGACGTGGTCCTCTCGCACGACCTGGCCGCCGGTCACACCACGACCGGGCTCGACCAGAGCATCCTGGTCCGTACGGACGGCACGGCGGACGCCCGGCAGGCCCTCACCGCATTCGCCGCGTCACGCCCGGGGCTCGCGGTAGAGGACACCGACCCGGTCTCCTCCGGTGACGGGCTGAAGGACGCGCCGCCGGAGGTGTGGATCAACCTGGCCACGATCATCGTCCTGCTCGTCTATCTGCTGCTCAGCATCGCCAACAAGCTCGTCGCCGCGACCGCCCAGCGCCGGGTCGAACTGGGCGCCCTGCGCCTCAACGGCACGACGCCCCGCCAGATCCGCGCGATGATGCGCCGCGAGGCGGCGGTGACCGCGGCCACCGCACTCACCACGGCCCTGCTGCTGTCCGCCGTACCCCTCGCCCTCGTGGGCCAGGGCTTCCTCGGCCGCCCCTGGCCGGCGGGCCCGGTCTGGCTGCTGCCCGCCCTCGCCCTGACGGTCACCGTCACAGCGTTCCTCACCATCGAACTCCCCACCCGCCAGGCCCTCCGCACCCCACCCGCGGACGCCCTCCGCGCACAGTGAGCGGGTCAGGATCACTGTCGGCCTGCAAGAGCAGGCATGGTGGAGCCTGCTGCACCATGCGTTCGGGAGTACGCGCCCTCGTGGCCGAGGGGTGGGAAGCGGGATCGTTCCTTCAAGCAACAGAGGCCCCGCTCTGAAGGCCCGAAGGGAAGTCCCGTCATGAACACGAAGTCGCCGAAGTCGCCTAAGTCGCCGCAGTCGTCGAGGCGCTCGACCCCGGTCCTGTGGTCGCTGTTCCTCGCCGGTGTGGCCGCCGTGCCCGTCGTCTCCTACTCCGTCGACGCGGGCCAGGGCGTCGCCGTCGTCCTCGTCGCCGGACTGGTCGCGCTCCAGGCGCGCGTCGCACTCGTCGAAATGGAACGGCGACGCGACCGCGGGCCCGAGCGGATCACCGCGTGACGGGAACGGGAGCGGACCACGGGCCGACCGGCGCGTCGCGTACGCAGGTCGCCTACTTCGTTCCGGTCGGCTTGCACGGCGAGGGTGTGGATGGCGGTGTTGTCGCCCCTGCCCGGCGGTCGGACACGGTGTGCACACCTCGCCCGGCGAACAGCCGTTCCGCCGCCGTGCGGATCAACTCCCGCGTCGTACCGACCTGTTCGGGTGTCCTCCTCGCCGTGAGCACCACCGACTGCGGCGCCGGCCCGCACGGCCGAAGTGGGGCGTTCAGCCGGGAACCGAGGTCTCCTCGCGGTTCTCGGGCTCCTCGTCCTGCTGTTTCCGGGGTACGGGGTGGGCGCGGCTGAGCGACTCGCCCTCCACGTCGAGGTGCGGCAGGATGCGGTCGAGCCACTTCGGCAGCCAGGCCACCTTGTCGCCGAGCAGGGCGAGGACACCGGGGACGAAGGCCATACGGACCACGAACGCGTCGAACAGGACGGCGATCGCGAGACCGAAACCGATCATCTTGATCATGGATTCGTCGGCGGTGACGAAGCCCGCGAACACGGCGATCATGATGAGTGCAGCAGCGGCCACCACCCGGGCGCTGTAGCGGAACCCGGTGGTGATGGACTGTCCGGCCCCCTCCCCGTGGACGTACGCCTCGCGGATCCGGGACACCAGGAAGACCTCGTAGTCCATCGCCAGACCGAAGACGATGCCCACCAGGAAGATCGGCATCATGCTCATGATCGGACCGGTGGACTCGACCCCGATGAGGCTCGCACCCCAGCCCCACTGGAAGACCGCGACCACGCAGCCGAGCGCGGCGAGCACCGACAGCAGGAAGCCCATGGCCGCCTTGAGCGGGATGAAGATCGACCGGAAGACCATCAGCAGCAGTACGACGGCCAGACCGACCACGACGACCAGATACGGGATCAGGGCCCGCTGGACCTTCTGGGCGACGTCGATGTTCAGCGCGGTGGAGCCGGTGACCTCGAAGGTCGCCCCCGTGCCGGCCACGGTCGCGGCGCGCTCGTCGCGGATGGTGTGGACGAGGTCCTCGGTCTTCTTGTCGGTCGGCGCGTCGGCCGGTACGGCGGAGAAGACCGCGGTGTCACCGGCGGCGTTGAAGCGGGGCGTGCTGACCGAGACGACTCCCGGCGTGGCCCCGATCCGCTTCTCGACCGCGGCCACGGCGGCCTTCGGGTCGTCGGCGTCCCGCACGTCGACGACGACGGTCAGCGGGCCGTTGAAGCCGGGCCCGAAGCCCTGGGCGAGGTCGTCGTAGGCACGGCGCTCGGTGCTTGAGGTGGGCTTGGTCTCGTCGCCCGGCATGCCCAGCTGGAGGCCGAGAACGGGGAGCGCGAGCACGATCAGGGCGCACATCGCGGTGAACCGTACGGGGAAGGGGTGGCGCTGTACGAACTCCGCCCAGCGGCTGCCGAAGTTGCCCAGCACACCCTGGACGCGGCGCCCGGTCCTGCGGTAGCGGCGGGACAGGACGGCACGCGGCCAGAACCCGATCAGGGCCGGGACCAGGGTCAGGCACACGAGGACGGCGACGGCGACCGCGCCCGCCGCGGCCAGGCCCATCTTGGTGAGCATCGGGATGCCGACCACCGAGAGACCCGCGAGCGCGATGACCACGGTGAGCCCCGCGAAGACCACCGCCGAGCCCGCCGTGCCGACGGCCAGTCCGGCCGCCACGTCCTCGCTGTGCCCGTTGGCCCGCTCCTCGCGGAAGCGGGAGACCACGAACAGGGCGTAGTCGATACCGCAGGCCAGCCCCAGCATCATGGCCAGCGTGCCGGTCGTCGAGGACAGCCCGAACGGATCGGACAGGACGGTGATCGCGGTCATGCTGATGCCGACGCCGAGCACCGCGGTCAGCAGCGGCAGCCCCGAGGCGGCCAGCGAACCGAAGGTGAACAGCAGCACCACCGCCGCGACGAGGATGCCGATCACCTCGCCGGCGCCGCCCGCCGAGGGCGTGGTCGCCAGCGCGGTGCCGCCCATCTCGACGGTCAGGCCCGCGTCACGGGCCGACTGGGCAGCGCCGCGCAGGGTGTCCTTGGCGGCGTCGGTGAGGTCGTCGGCCGCCACCGTGTAGGTGACGGTCGCGTACGCCGTCGAACCGTCCTTGCTCACCGCCCGGGCCTGGAACGGCCCCACGGCGGAGACGACCTGCTGCCCGTCGGCCGCTCGGGTCACGGCCCGGTCGATGGCCGCCCGGTTGGCGGGTGCTGTGACCTTCTGCCCGGCCGGGGCGACGAACACCATCCGGGCGGTCGCGCCGTCCGCTTGGGCACCCGGGAACCGTTGCTCCATCAGGTCGAACGCGCGCTGCGCCTCGATGCCCGGCGCCGAGAACGTGCTGTTCGGCGCCTCGGGAGCCTTGGCGGAGGCACCGCCGAGGGCGAAGAGGACCACGACCCACATGACGGTCACGTACCAGCGCCGCCGGAACGCGAAGCGGCCCAGCCGGTAGAGCAGCGAAGCCATGAACGGCACTCCTCACGGTTGCCCCCGGCTCACAGAGTGGAGCCGGCCGTGGAGTCCCGCATCTCGGGCCGGCCCTCAGGAGCAGGAGGAGGTGCCCTTCCACCGCTCGTGCCGGACCGGACCCGGTCAGTGCCGCCGGCCCTGCGCGGTCTCCACGCGGGCCTGCGCGCGGCCCTTGTACAGGGCGCTTCCCGCGCCGAGGGAGACGACCGCCATGCCGAGGCTGGTCGCGATGCCCTTCGCGCTGTCGTCGATGAGCGGCGCGGCCAGGGCGACCACGAGGTTGAACAGGAACAGGAACCACAGGACGGGACGGGAGGAGAGCAGCGCCTTCACGGGAGACAGCCTTTCGGGAGGGGTGGGCTCCCGGTGGGAGCCGCTGACCTGGTGAGATCGACGATCCCGGAAACGGCTCGACGCCACGAGGGAGCGTCCTCCCTGATCGATGGTGTAGCAGGCTCCACTCCCGGGCCGTACGGCGACCGGGCCCGCGCAGGACGCGGGACCCGGCGGCGCCTCCCCTCGGCTGCTCTGCTCGCCCTACTCGCCCTACTCGTCCGACGTGTCCGACGTGTCCGACGTGTCCGGCGCGTCGAACCAGCCGCGCCGCTGCGCCTCCGCCCCCGCGGCGAAACGGGTCTCGGCGGAGAGTTCGTCCATGAACTCGCTGATGCGCCGGCGCACGGTACGCGGGGTCAGTGCCAGCCTCCGGGCGATGGCCTCGTCCTTGAAGCCCTGCCGCATCAGCGCGACGATCTCGTGGCGCTGCCGTTCCCGGTCGCTGCCGCTGGGCGAGGGGGCGTTGGTCAGCGGGCGGGCCTCGCGCCACAGGAGCTCGAAGTAGTGGCGCAGCGCCTCCACGGCGACGGGTGAGGTCAGATGGAGGGCCACGCTCGACCCGGTCGGGGTGAGGGCCAGCAGGGCCTGCGCGCCGTCCGTGATCTTCAGCTTCATCGGCAGCCGGGGCAGCAGCCGTATCTCCTCGCCTGCCGCTGCACAGTGCTCGACGATCTCGGTGCCCACGGGGTCGCTCAGGAAGCCCGTCTCGTAGATGCTCCGGTGCCGTACGCCCCGCGCGATCGACGCGTCCGTCGGCGGCTGCGCCGAACTCGCCTTCAGGGGGAGGTCGTACTGGAAGGTCTCCAGTGTCAGATGCTCCTGGACGGCCGCCGTGCCGATCGTGTTGGACAGGGCGGCGATGTCGTCGGAGTCGGTGAGCACCTGCGCGAGCCGGTGCGAGGAGGTGTCCTGGGCCTGCTGGTCGGCGAGTTGGCGGATGCGCAGCACCTCGCGCTGGGCGCGGGCGACGACGTCGTACTGGGCGTCCAGCTCGTGCTTCTTGTGGACCAGGGCCGCCTCCACGGCCGGCACCGGCGCCGCCGCCCGCAGCAGCGGCGGGTCGTGGGGCAGCACATGGGCGAGGCCCAGGGCCAGCAGCGGGGCCGAACTCCCGCCCCGCGCCTGGTGCGGTGCGTCGGCCTCCTGGAGCGGTGTGGGCCCGTCCGCCTCCGCGAGGGCGCGGTAGCTGTCGGCGATCTCGGCACTCGTCAGCGCCGCGAGCGTGTCGACGGCCCGGGTCAGCAGCTCCGAGGCCGCGCCGAGAGGCCTGGCCCGGATGTCGGCCGAAACGTCAATGGGTGCCGCGGCTGTCAATGGCCGGTTGTCCACTTTCTTCCTCCCCGTTCTGTGTTCGAGCGCCACACTCTCCCAAAGGTCCGTTACAACTCCCGTGAACTGACCGGAACTTGTGCGGAAAATTGCCGTCTTCGAGGTGTCCGCGCAGGTCGGAGGGGTTGCTGAGGAGGCGCCCGGGGTGCCGTGGGCAGGGGGGACGGGGGAGGCCGCGACGCGGATCCGGGGGTGCGGAACGCGCGATTCTGGCCGCTTGTGTCCAGTCGGCCACAACTGCCCCTGGCAATCGGACCGGGCGCCAAGTGAACTCGGTGGTGGAGCGATTGCAGAGAGCTACGTGCGGCCATACGACGGGGGAGTCGGAGCATGACCAGCAGTTCTGCGCTTTTTCCAGTTCGAGAACCACCTGAAAATGGGGCCGCGTCGCCCACCGGACGGTTACCGGTCGCGGCGCTCGTGCCCGCCGACTCCCCGCGTGCCGGGGACATCGATCTCGCCTACGCCAGATCACTGTCGGAGGTACGGGACCTGCCGCCGATCCTGGTGTGCCGGCGCAGCCTGCGCGTCATCGACGGGATGCACCGGCTCACGGCGGCGACCCTGGCCGGCCGCGCGGACATCGACGTCCGCTACTTCGACGGCGACGAGAAGCAGGCGTTCGTCGAGGCCGTCCAGTCCAATCTGCACCGCGGGCGGCGGCTGAACCAGCGGGAGCGGCTCGCGGCGGCCCGGCGCATCCTGGCCACCTACCCGCGCTGGTCCAACCGTGCGGTCGCCCAGGCCGCGGGGTTGTCCACGAAGACGGTGGCGGCCGTCAGACGGCGTGCAACCGGGGAGGAGCCCCAGTCGAACACCCGGGTGGGCCGCGACGGCCGGGCCCGCCCCGTGGACCCCACCATCGGCCGCAGACGCGCCGCCACCTATCTGCGCGAACACCCGGACGCCTCCCTGCGCCAGATCGCGGGCGCCGCCGGGATCTCCGTCGGGACCGCCCGCGACGTCCGGGCCCGGGTGCAGCGGGGCGAGGATCCCGTCGGCCGCAGAGCAGCAGCCGCAGCAGCCGCCGTACGGGACGAGCCCGTGGCGCTGACCGCCGTGGAACGGAACGGGCGCCTCCGGGAACCGG
Source organism: Streptomyces sp. NBC_00075 (assembly GCF_045041225.1). NCBI lineage: Bacteria > Bacillati > Actinomycetota > Actinomycetes > Kitasatosporales > Streptomycetaceae > Streptomyces > Streptomyces sp. NBC_00075. Next base: position 5,201,124 of record NZ_CP108243.1, on the reverse strand, counting down.
CCCGGCCCCGCACCCCGACGGGCCCTGCCCCGGGCAAGGACCCGCTCGCCGTCCTGGCCCGTGACCCCACCCTGCGGTTCTCCGCGTCCGGGCGGCAACTGCTGCGCCTGCTCGACAACCGGGCCCTGCTGGGGGCCGGGGGCGACGCCCTGCTGGCGGCCGTACCGCCGCACAGCCGGGCCGCCCTGACCGTGGCCGTGCACCAGCACATCGACATCTGGCTGGCCTTCGTCGACATACTCGACCGGGCGGGCTGATCTGCCGCTCTACAGGGGGTGGCCGGCGTCCTCAGGACGCCGGCCACCCCCTTTTCCGTGTCTCTTCCCGCCGTAATACGTCGGTCAAGAGGCCCCCACGCCCGCCGGATTCCGGTCTTGAACGCGAGGTTCCTCCGCCTACGTTCCCACCAACATCAGGAGGTGGACATGGCTCAGAACCAAGAGAGCGATCAGGTTTTCGCACTGGTCGACGACAGGCCCGTACCGGCCGAGACCGCGGACTGGCTCGGGCGGGTCGACGACATCGCCCCGGTCATCGAGAAGTGGCGGGAGGAGGGCGAGCGGCAGCGGTTCTCCCCGGTGCCGGTGTTCGAGGCACTGCGGGACGCCGGCTTCCCCCGCATGCTGGTCTCCCACGGCCTCGGCGGCTCCCAGGTGACCCTGGAGACGGGGTCGCAAGCACTCCAGGCGCTCTCCCGGCTCGACCCGGCGGTCGCCTGGCAGATGGGGGTGCAGGCCGCCATCGGCCGGCTGTCGGACTACCTTCCCGAGCCGGTCGCGCGTGAACTCTTCCGGGACCAGGACGGGTTGGTGATCGGCTCCGTCAACCCCACGGGGCTCGCCGAGGCCGTCGACGGCGGCTACCGCCTCTCCGGGCGCTGGGGCTTCGCCAGCGGCTCGGCGCACGCCACCTGGCTGGTGTGCGCGGCCCGGATCACCGACGGCGGCACACCCCGGCTCACCGAGCAGGGCCCGGAGATCCGGATGCTGTTCGTGCCCCGGCACGCCGTACGGATGCTGGACAACTGGCGCACCCTCGGGCTGCGCGGCACCGGCAGCGAGGACTACGAGGTCGAGGACGTCTTCGTCGCCGACGCGTACACGGTCGCCCAGCGGGACATGTTCCTCGCCCCGCCCGCCCGTCCCTCGCGCGGATACGGCATCAGCTACTACGACTTCGGGCTGTTCGGCTCGTCCTCGACCGTGCTGGGCGCGGCCCGGGGCGCGCTGCACGAGTTCCAGCGGCTCGCCGTCGCGAAGAGGCCGATGGCCGGTACGACCACCCTGGCCGCGAGTCACACCGTGCAGGAGCGGTACGCCCGCGCCGAGGCGCAGGTCCGGGCGGCCCGGCTGCTCCTTGCGGACGCCGCCTGGCACGCGGAACGGCTCGGCGAGGTCGGCGGGGACGCACTCAGCGCGACCGTACGGCTGGCCGCGGCGACCGTGGCCGAGCAGTGCTGCCAGGCCATCGACAGCCTGTTCACCGTCGCCGGTACGTCCTCGCTGTACGCGAGCAGCCTGCTCGAACGCTATTTCCGTGACGCGCACTCGGCCGCGAAGCACATCACCCTGTCGCCGACCAACGTCGAGATGACCGGCCAGTACCTGCTCGGCGGCGGTCTGAGCATGCGCCGCTAGCAGCCACCTGAACCTGTCGTGAATCTGTCGGAATCTGTCGTGAATCGTCATCTGCCCGGAAGGACAACCATGCCGACCATGAAGGCCCTCCAGCTCGTCGCCCCGCGCCAGACCCAGGTCGCGGAGGTGCCGCGTCCCTCGGCGCCGGCCGACGGCGTGCTGCTGCGCACCCGTTGCGTGTCGATCTGCTCGACGGACATCTCCTTCTTCGAAGGGCACCTGTTCCCCTCCGAGTACCCGATCGTCCTCGGCCACGAGTACCTCGGCGAAGTCGTCGAGAAGGGGCCGGAGTTCACCCGCCCCGACATCGCGATCGGCGACCGGATCGTCTACTGGGGACAGACCGACTTCGGCGGCTTCGCCGAGTACCGCACGCTGCGCCCGATCTTCTCCGGGGAGGTCAAGGAGGACGTGTTCTGGGCCGACCGGAACTTCTCCGACGATCTGCGGGCCGCCGCCGTCAAGGTCCCCGACGCCCTCGACGACCTCCAGGCGTCGTTCATCGAGCCCACCACCGGCGCCCTGCGCTCGATCCTGGCCAACCCGCCGAAGATCGGCGACCGGGTCCTCATCATGGGCACCGGCCCGATCGGTGTCATCGCGGGCAGCGTCATCAGGCGCATGTTCGCCCCCAACCAGGTGGTGTCCGTGGACGCCAACCCGGTGCGCAACCAGCATGCCGGGGAGCACTTCTCGGAGCGGGCGTATCTGCCGGAGGAGCTGATCGCCGAGGTTCCGGAGAACACGTTCGACTATGTCTTCGACGCGTTGCCGACCGTCAAGGTCGACGACGAGGAGAAGGATCCCCGGCGGGTTGCCATGCGGCGGCTGAAGCCGAAGGGGCGGTATGTGCTGTACGGGGCTTCGCAGGAGATGCAGAAGTTCGACACGTGGCTGATGCTCGCGAAGGGGATCAACATCAGCGCGTCGCCGTTCGATGTCACGGCGTTTCCGATGCATCACTCCGCCAATGTGATTCAGGCGGCGATGCAGATGTTGTTGTCGGGGATTGTGGATGGGCGGCGGTTGCTGTCGACCGTGCATCGGTTTGAGGACTATGAGGGGCTCGTCGAGATCTTCAAGAACTATCGGAGCACGACGGATTTGAAGACGATCGTCGATTTTCGGGCCGCTTAGACGTCATCTCATTTGGTTCGGTAGCCTGTCCGTCGTGGTTTCGATCGTTGAGCGGCTGGTGCCGGATGAGTTGTGGGAGCTGTTCCAGCGAGTGGTGCCGGAGGCGCCGTCGCGGCCTCAGGGCGGCGGTCGGCGTCGGCATGGTGACCGGGAGGTACTGGCGGCAATCGTGTTCGTGGCCACGTCGGGCTGCACGTGGCAGCAGCTGCCGTCCGCGTCGTTCGGTCCGTCGGGAGCGACGGCTCACCGGCGCTTTGCCGAGTGGTCGAAGGCCCGGGTGTGGGCCAAGCTCCACCGCCTGGTCCTCGACGAACTCGGCTCCCGCGGCGAGCTGGACTGGTCCCGCTGTGCGATCGACTCCGTCAACATGCGGGCCCTGAAAAGGGGGAGCTGACAGGCCCGAATCCTGTGGATCGAGGCAAGTACGGCTCGAAGATCCACCTGATCACCGAGCGGACCGGTCTGCCCCTGTCCGTCGGGATCTCCGGGGCGAACCTGCACGACAGCCAGGCGCTGATCCCGCTGGTGAAAGGGATACCGCCGATCCGCTCCCGGCGCGGACGCCGACGGCGCAGGCCGGCCAAACTCCACGCCGACAAGGGATACGACTACGACCATCTGCGGCGATGGTTACGCGGACGCGGCATCCGGCACCGCATAGCCCGCAGAGGCATCGAGTCCTCGACCCGCCTTGGCCGCCACCGCTGGACCATAGAACGCACGATGTCCTGGCTCGCCGGATGCCGCAGACTGCACCGACGCTACGAGCGCAAAGCCGATCACTTCCTGGCCTTCACCAGCATCGCCTGCACCCTCATCTGCTACCGCAGACTCGCCAAATGAGATGATGTCTTAGGTCGTTCTTCGGCTGCTGGTTCGTCGTGGCTGGTCGCGCAGTTCCCCGCGTCCCTTTGGGGCGCGGAGAAAGGGATGCAGGGAAATGGAAACGGACGCCGATTTTGTCGTCGTCGCCAATCGTCTTCCCGTTCATCTGGAGTCGGGGGAGTGGCGGCGCAGTCCCGGTGGGCTTGTCACCGCTCTGGAGCCCGTGTTGCGGGGGCGGCGGGGGGCCTGGGTGGGGTGGGCGGGGACTACCGGCAGTACGCCCGCCGCCTTTCGGCACGAGGGGGTGCGGTTGCATCCCGTGCCCCTCGATGCCGACGAACACCGGGATTACTACGAGGGTTTCTCCAACGCCACGTTGTGGCCGTTGTTCCACGACGCGGTGGCGGCGCCCGAGTTCGACCGGACGTGGTGGCAGAGCTATCACCGGGTCAACCGGCGGTTCGCCGAGTACACGGCGGGCGTCGCCGGGCCCGGGGCCACCGTGTGGGTCCAGGACTACCAACTGATGCTGGTCCCGGCCCTGTTGCGGGCCCTCCGGCCCGATCTGCGGATCGGCTTCTTCCTGCACATCCCCTTCCCGCCCCCGGAACTCTTCCTCCAACTGCCCTGGCGCACCGAGATCGTGGAGGGCCTGCTCGGCGCGGACCTCGTGGGCTGCCAACTGCCCGGCGGCGCACAGAACTTCCTGCGGCTGGTACGTCGACTGCACGGCGTCGGCGGCGTCGGGGGTCCGCACCGTACGCCGGTGGCGGGGACTGTACGGCTGCCCGAACGGGACGTACACGTCGGCGCGTTCCCCATCTCGGTGGACGCGGCCGGCCTCGACACCCTGGCCCGCAGCGAGGCCGTACGGGAACGGGCCCGGCGGATCCGCCGTCAACTGGGCGACGGCAGAAGGATCATGCTGGGTATCGACCGGCTCGACTACACCAAGGGCATCGAACAGCGACTGCGGGCCTTCGAGGGGCTCCTGGCCGAGGGCAGGGTCACCGCACGGGACGCCGTCCTCGTCCAGATCGCCACCCCCAGCCGGGAGCGCGTCGAGCACTACCGGCGTCAGCGTACGAGGATCGAGGCGCAGGTCGGCCGGATCAACGGGACGTTCGGGACGGTCGGCCGGGTGCCGGTCCACTATCTGCACACCACCGTCGACCGTACCGAACTCGCGGCCCTCTACCGGGCCGCCGACGTGATGCTGGTGACGCCCCTGCGCGACGGGATGAACCTGGTCGCCAAGGAGTTCGTCGCCGCCCGCCCGGACCTCGGCGGGGCGCTGGTGCTCAGCGAGTTCGCCGGCGCCGCGCACGAACTGACCCGGGCGCTCCTGGTCAACCCGCACCATCTCGCCGGACTCCAGGACGTCATGGCCGCGGCCCTGCACCTGGACGAGGCCCAACGCAGGCTCCGTATGGGGGAGTTGCACCGGCACGTCCGCGAACGGGACGTCCACCACTGGGCCCGGTCCTTCCTCGACGTCCTGGCCGGTGCCGACTTCCGCAGCGGCGAACTGGCCGCATGACCCGCCGCATGACCAACCCCTTTTGTTCCCGACTTCGTTCGAGGAGGCGCCGTATCCCATGCCTACCGACACCGACACCCGAGAGCTCGACTTCACCAGTGCCATGGCCCGTGTCCCGGGGCCCGTCGTCGTCACCACCACGGTCGACGAGGCCGGCCGCCGCTGGGGCTTCACCGCGAGTTCCTTCGTCTCGCTGTCCCTGGCCCCGCCGCTGGTGACCGTCAGCCTGGACAAGAAGGCCAGCACGCACTCCGCCTTCACCTCCGCCGGGCACTTCATGGTCAACGTGCTCGCCCACGACCAGTCCGACATCGCCCGGCGCTTCGCGACCTCCGGTGTCGACCGGTTCGCCGCCGGTGACACCGTCCCGCTCGAACGGGGGCTGCCCGGCATCCCCGAGGCGGCGGTCCGGCTCGTGTGCCGGCTGCACGACGTCGTCGACGGCGGCGACCACAGCATGCTCATCGGCCATGTGCTGGACTGCGTCACCGACGTGGAGAGGGACGCGCTGGTGTACGTCGACCGCGCCTTCGTCCGCCCGGTCCAGTGACGTACTCGTACTAGGTCGTGTCCGCAATGTCAGGGGAGCCAGAGTCGTAGGCAGGCGATGGTGACGAGGGCCTGGTAGTGGCGGGCGCGTTTGTCGTAGCGGGTGGCGAGGGCTTTGTTGTGTTTGAGCTTGTTGAAGCAGCGTTCGACGACGTTGCGGCGCCGGTAGGCGGCCCGGTTGAGTCGGCAGCGGCTCTCGCCGCGCCGGATGCGGCCGTTGATCTGATCGATGCGTTCGGGGATCGCTGCTCTGATGCCTCGTCTGCGCAGGTAGGAGCGGATCTTCGTGGATGAGTAGCCCTTGTCCGCGACGACCCGCTCGGGCCGCGATCTGGGTCGGCCGGGCCCGCACCGGCTGACGCTGATGCGGGCCATGACCTGCTCGAACTGGGTGCAGTCGTTGACGTTCCCGGCGGTGAGGGTGAAGGCGAGCGGCCGGCCCTGCCCGTCGCAGGCCAGGTGGATCTTCGTGGTCAGCCCGCCGCGGGACCGTCCGATCGCCTCGCCCGGCCAGAGCCCCCTTTTCGGGCTCCGGCCGCATGCTGGTGGGCCCGCACAGTGGTGGAATCCACGCAGACGACCGTCCAGTCGACGGCGCCGACAGCGTCGCAGTGCTGCTGGACACGGGCCAACAGCCGGTCCCAGGTACCGTCCTGCGACCAGCGGCGGAAACGCTCGTAGACCGTCTTCCACGGCCCGTACCGCTCAGGCAGATCTCTCCAGGCCGCCCCCGTGGACAGCTTCCACAGGATCCCGTTGACCACCTGGCGGCGATCGCGCACCGGTCTGCCCATCCTCGACGGAGCCAGCAACGGCTCAATCACCGCCCACGACTCATCAATCAGCTCATGACGACGCACCACGAACAGACCAACGACCCCACCACTTTGCGGACACGACCTAGGCCCTCGTACCTGTCACCTGCTTCGTCCGCCACGTCGTCTTCTTCGCCTTGTTCCCGCAGGCGTCCATCGAGCACCAGCGCCGGTTGCCCGGGCGTGACGTGTCGAGGAACCAGGCCGCGCACGCCGGACCGGCGCAGGCGCGGACCCGCTCCAGGGCGGGGGACGTCGCCAGGGTGAGCGCGTCGCGGGCGATGTCGGAGAGCACCGCGCCGACCGGGTCCGCGGCGGTGTGGACGAGCCTGCCGTGGTCGTCGAGCACCGGCACCGGCGGCGCGGCGGAGGCCGCCCGGTTCAGCAGCGTACGGACCTCCGCAGGGCATCCGGCGGGGCCGCCGCCGTCGCGGGCCGTCGTCAGGAGCGTGTGGACGGCCTCCCGCACCTCCCGCGCCTGACGCAGCACGGCCCGCGACGGAACCGGGACGACGGTGTCCTCGGCGTACGGGCCCAGCTGGACGACCCAGGCGGTCAGCGCCTCGGGGGTGTCCAGTTCCTCGGTGACACCGTCCAGGCCGCGCAGCCTCAGGGTCCGCATGAAGTCCAGAGAGATCCGTCCGGAGCCGCTGCGGAATCGGAACGTCTGCGGTGCGGGGGATGCGGTCATGGCAGACAGCCTACTGCGGAACCGGTATTACTGGTACGTTGATGGAACCGGTTAAAACGGTTCCCTGGGGTGGCGGTGCCACCCCTCTCATTTCTCCCTTCCTGGTCGAGGTGTGTCGTGGCTTCTGCCGTTCCCTCCCCTGCGCCGCCGGTGCTGAGCCGGCCGCTGATCCTGCTGCTCTCCGTCGCCTGCGGCGTCGCGGTGGCCAACATCTACTTCCCGCAGGCGATCAGTCCGCTGATCGCCGACGACCTGCACGTACGCCCCGCCTCCGCGGCCGTCGTCGTCACGTGCGCCCAACTCGGTTACGCCGCGGGCCTCTTCCTGCTCGTCCCCCTCGGCGACCGGCTCCGCCACCGGGGGCTGGTCACCACCCTGCTGCTGGTGACCAGCGTGGGCCTCGTCCTGGCCGGCGCGGCCGACTCGCTGCCCGTCCTCGCCGTCGCCAGTGCCCTGGTCGGTCTGACCACGGTCGTCCCGCAGATCCTCATCCCGATGGCGGCCGGTCTGACCGACCCTGAACACCGCGGCGCGGTCACCGGCACCCTGCTCTCCGGGCTGATCGGCGGCATCCTGCTGGCCCGTACCTTCTCCGGCACCCTCGGCGAATGGCTCGGCTGGCGCGCCCCCTACCTGGTCGCCGCGGGCCTGGTCCTGATCCTCACCCTCGCGCTGGCCGCCGCCCTCCCGCACACCACGCCGAGCACCGACCAGCGCTACCCGGCCCTGATCGCGGCCTCCCTGCACCTGCTGCGCACCGAACCGCTGCTGCGCCGCTCCTGCCAGTACCAGGTCCTGGTGTTCGCCGCGTTCAGCGCCGCCTGGACCGCCCTCGCCCTCTACATCACCGGCCCGCACTACGACCTGGGCACCCCGGCCGTCGGCGTCATCGCCCTGGTCGGCGCGGCCAGCATGTTCGCCACGCCCGTCGCGGGCCGGCGCGTCGACCGGCTCGGCCCCGACCCCGTGAACCTGGTGTGCATGGTGGGCGCCATCGCCGCGGGGGCCCTGCTCCTCACCGGTCATCTCGGCGGCGCCGTCGGTCTGGTGGGCCTGGGCGCGGGGATGCTGCTGCTCGACGTGGCCATGCAGTCCGGTCAGGTCGCCAACCAGGCCCGTATCTTCGCGCTGCGCCCGGAGGCCCGCTCGCGCCTCAACACCGCGTACATGACCTGTGCGTTCCTGGGCGGCAGCGCCGGATCCTGGCTGGGCGTCCGGGCGTACTCCGCCTTCGGCTGGAACGGCGTGTGCGGCCTGGTGGCCCTGCTGGCGGGCCTCGCCCTGCTCCGCCACGTCCTGCGGGACCGGCACCCCGAGGCCGCGCAGGCCCAGGCCCCGGCTCCCGCCACCGGGGACGGCGTACCCGCGACCCGCTGAAGCACACGCGTACGCACACAGACAGTGAACACACGGCAAGGAATGGAGTCGTCATGACCGAGAATCGCCGCCTGAGGAGCACGACCTGGGGTGTGGCCTTCGACCGGAGCCGAGAGGCGGTCGCGAAGTGAGTGAGGTGAGCGAAGTGAGCAGCGAGAGCCAGTGGGACTATGTGATCGTCGGCGCCGGCTCGGCCGGATGCGTGCTCGCCGACCGGCTCAGCGCGGACGGCACGACACAGGTGCTGCTCATCGAGGCCGGCACGGGAACACCGGAGACCCGCCCCGAGGTCCAGGTGCCGATCCTGTTCCCCCGCCTCTTCGGCGGCGACCTGGACTGGGACTTCGCCACCGCGCCGCAGCCCGGCCTGGCCGACCGGACCATACCGATCCCGCGCGGCAAGGCGGTCGGCGGCTCCTCGGTGATCAACGCACAGCTGTGGACCCGCGGCCACCGCGCGGACTACGACGGCTGGGCCGAGGCCGGCCTCGACGGCTGGGACCACGACACCCTCCAGCCCTACTTCGAGCGCGCCGAGCAGCGGATCAGCCTGGCCGGCCTGCGCTACCCGCTGCCGGTGACCCCGGCGTTCACCAACGCGTGCGCCCGCCTCGGGCACGTCCCCGCCGCCGAGGTCCAGGAGGGCTACGCCCTGGCCCGCGCGACCCACCGCGACGGCCTCCGCCACAGCTCCGCCGACGCCTACCTCACGCCGGCCCGCGAACGCCCGAACCTCACCGTCCTCGCGGACACCCTGGTACGCCGGGTGGTGTTCGAGGGCACCCGGGCGATCGGCGTCGAGATCGAGGCGGAGGCCGAGGGAAGCGCGCGCACCGAGATCATCCGCGCCCGGCGCGAGGTCGTCCTCTCCGCCGGATCCGTGGGCAGCCCCCACCTGTTGCTGCTGTCGGGCGTGGGCCCGGCCGAGGAGCTGTCCCGGCACGGCGTTCCCGTCGTACGGGATCTCCCGTCCGTCGGCCGGGACCTGACCGACCATCTGCTCGTCCCGCTGGCCTTCGAGGCGATGGGGTTCTGGTCGCCCGGATCAGGGGCGTCGGCCGAGCAGATCGACCAGTATCTGCGCGACCGCCACGGCACCCTGGACTCGATCATCTCCGAGGCCCTGCTCTTCCTGCGGACGCGCGAGGAGCTCGACGCCCCGGACATCGAGGTCGTCCACCTGGTGCTTCCCCTGGGCGAGCACCAGCGGACCGCCGAACACGGCATGGCCCTGGGCGTGATCCTCCTGCGCCCGCGCAGCAGGGGCGCGATCACGCTCCGCAGCGCCGATCCGCACGAAGCCCCGGTCATCGACCCGCGCTATCTCTCGGACCCGGACGGCGACGACCTGGCGACCCTGGTGGCGGGGGTCCGCGCCGCCCAAGGCGTCCTGCGGCAGCCGGACTTCGCCGAGTGGCTCGGCAAGCCGCTCACCGACGGAGCACTGTCCGAGGACGCCGACGACATCGCCGCCTACGTCCGCGCCACGGGCGGCAGCATCCACCACCTCGTCAGCACCTGCCGGATGGGCACGGACGAACAGTCGGTCGTCGACCCGACCTTCGCGGTCCGGGGCCTGACGGGCCTGCGCGTCGTGGACGCCTCGGCCATGCCGAGCATCGTACGAGCCCACACGCACGCCCCCGTGACGATGCTCGCGGAACGGGCGGCGGACGTCCTCCTCCAGCAGGACGCCGACCAACAGGACGTCCAGCAGGAAGTCCTTCTTCCGCAACGCTGACCGACCGACGGAACCCCGACGGGAACCCGGACGCCGATCTTTCCCTCTTCCTCTGCCGGAAGCCATGAACACCGAGCAACAGTCCGGCAAACCAGGGGGAAGCAGTCCATGCCGTCGCGAATACCCTTCTTCAGACCCTGGGCCGTGGCGGCCGTGGCAGTAGGCGGATTCCTCCTCGCACTGGAGATCGCCGCACGTCGCCACGGCCTGCCGGGGCCGATCACCAACCAGGCGCGGGAGGTCGTGTTCGCTCCCAAGTCGGGGCCTCTGCTGTACGCCAGCATGGCGCTGATGACGGTGGTGCTCACCCGGCGGCAGCGCTTCGTCGCGGCCGGTGCGGCGGTCGGCATCGACCTCGTCTTCGCGCTGGTGCGATGGGCGGCCGGGGCCGGTACGGGCGGCGGGCACTGCTTCGGGAACGGCGCGCTGTGGGTGGTCCTCGGCTGTGGGGTCGTCGCCGTCACGCGCCGCACCGGCCGGGAACGGGTCCTGCTGCTGAAGGGTGTCGGGCTCGCTCTGCTGCTGGTGGCCGGGCGCAAGGCGGGCGACACCTGGCTGCTGATCACGGCGAAGACCCGCCCGTTCGTGCTCGACCAGTACGTGGCGACCGCCGATCACGCGCTGGGCGACCCGGCGTGGGTCGTCGGCCGGATCGTCCGGGCCACCGGCCCCGTCGGCGCCCATCTCCTCGACTGGGTCTACATCCAGCTCGCGGTGGCCGCCGTCCTCGTCGCGCTGTACCAGCTGCGCCACGTCGCGGCCGAGCGCCGCTTCCCCCGCCATCACGTGGTGCGCACCTTTCTCGCGATCGGCGTCCTGGGCCCCGGCATCTACATGATCTTCCCCGTGGTCGGCCCGGTCTTCGCCTACGGCACCGGCGCCTTCGGCACGGGCGGCGGGCACTGGGCGGTGGCCGACCTGTGGCCCAACACGCTCCCGCCGCACAGCGTCCCGCAGCCGATGCCGTACGACGGGATCACGCCCCGCAACTGCATGCCGAGCCTGCACACGGCGTGGGCCACGGCGATCTTCATCCACTCCCGCAAGGGGCCGCGGTTCCTGCGGTTCGCGGGCACGTTCTGGCTGATCGCCACGCTCACCGCGACCCTGGGCTTCGGTTACCACTACGGCGCGGATCTCGTGGCCGGTGTGGTGTTCGCGCTCACGGTCGAGGGGGCCCTGCGCGCGCACGCACGCGGCTGGGACCGATCCGGAATCCAACTGGTCGCCCACGGCACGGCGGTCTTCGCCCTGCTGCTGGTGTCGTACCGCTATCTGTCGCTGGAGCTGGCCGGGCAGCCGTGGGTCTTCGGCCCCCTGATCCTCCTGGCGATGATCTCGGTCGTCGACGCCTATCTGCGCACGACCGGAGAGTGGGAAAGGGAGCAGGCGCCGCCCGGGCAAACGGAACCGCAACCGGAATCGCGGCGGGACGGGGACCGGCGACTCGAACCGGTCTGAGCCGCATCGCACCGCTTCCACACGCGGACACGATCTCTGTACGAGTTCTGCACGAATTGGCGCGCGAACAACTGTGCGCATGTCATCATCGCCGGGCAGGAAAAGTGATCACCCGGGGGAACCATCCGATCCGTCCTGCCAGTTGGTGCTGCCCCGGGCCCGAGGAAGGATGCCGCCCCGTATGGGCAGACCCGTTCCCCCGCGTTCCCGTGTCCGAGCGCCGCACCGGCTGCTGCTGCCGGTCACCGCCGCCGGGGCCGCGCTCTTCGTCAGTACCGTGCAGCCTCCGTCCGCGCCCCAGGCCGGGCCGGACACGGTGCCGGTCGCGGCCGTGAGCTGTGCCGCCGGGGTGTGGAAGGCGGACTACTACGCCAACACCACCCTCACCGGCACACCCCGCAAGTCCCTGTGCGACAAGGCCGTCAGCGAGAACTGGGGCAAGGGCCACCCGGCCGGGATCTCCCTGCCCAACGACCGCTTCGGCGTCCGCTGGACGATGCGCAGGAACTTCGGCGGTGGCGGCCCCTTCCTGCTGAAGACCGCCGCCCAGGACGGCATCCGGGTCTGGGTCGACGGCAAGCGGTACGTCAACCTGTGGCGCGACTACGCCTCCACGCAGCGCGCGAGCGTCAAGGTGACCGTGCCCGCCGGGACCCACACCGTGCGGGTCGACTACGTGGCCTACACGGGCTCGGCCAACGTCTCGGCCGGCCTCGCCCCGACCACCCCGGACAAGGTGGCCCCACTGGCCCCCGGTTCGGCCAAGGCGACGCCCGGCGACGCCAGGGCGACCGTCAGCTGGGCGCGCAACGCCGAGGCGGACCTGGCCGGTTACCGGGTCTACCGCTCCACCAGCACCCCCGTGAAGATCGACACGGCCCACCGGGTCAGCGGCTCCGCCCTGCTGACCGGCAACTCGTTCAACTCGACCGGGCTGCGCAACGGCACCAAGTACTGGTTCGCCGTCACCGCCGTGGACCGCTCGGGCAACCAGTCCCGTGCCTCGGCCGACGTCTCCGCCGTCCCGGCCGACAAGACCCCGCCCAAGGCCCCGGACATCCTGGGCGCCGACGGCTTCGGCGACATCGACCTCAACGGCAACGGCGTACCCGACGAGGGCGACGAACTCGGCCATAACTTCCTGAGCTGGGGCCAGAGTTGGGACGACGACTTCAGTACGACGGACGCCTTCGCGGGTTACCACATCTACCGCGCCACCGCCCCCGGCGGCCCCTGGACCCGGATCCGGAGCGCCGACGCCCGAGTGGTCCAGGACAACGGGTACGACGACACGGGCGCCCCGATCGGCGTCACCGCGTACTACAAGGTGACCGCCGTCGACACCGCCGGCAACGAGTCCGCCCCGGCCACCACCGAACCCGGTGAGTACGCCCAGACCGTCGCCTCCGCGCTCCGCCCCGACACCGGGCTGTACCCGCCGCAGCGCCCTACCGGGCTCATGGGCTCGTCGAGCGAGGACAAGGCCGTGCTGGACTGGACCGCCAACCCGTTCGGCAGCCCCGTGCACGGTCTGACCGCCGGCTACCAGGTGCAGTCCGCCTCCTCGGCCTCCGGCCCCTGGGACCTGCTCGTCGGCGCCGACACCCCCCGCACCATGCCGTGGTTCACCGACACCGGCCTGCCCGCGGGCGGTACCCGCCACTACCGGGTGCGTGCCGTCGGCAAGGTCATCGACGGCGGCACATCGCGCACGTACTCGGCCTGGACCGAGCCGGTCTCCGTCAGCCGTCCGCTGCCGCCCGACACCACCGCGCCCCAGGCGCCCGCCGCGCCCGAGGTCACCGCACCCGTCGGCGGCACCACCGCCACCCTGGCCTGGACCACCACCGGCTGGCCCGGCTACGAGCAGGACTTCGCCGGCTACCAGATCACCCGGAGCACGAGCGCCGACGGCCCGTTCACCGACAGCGGGAGCGCCCGCACGCCCCAGTGCGCGGCCCTGCCGGACGCCGGTGAGCTGGTCCGCTGCACCCTCACCGACAGCCCGATCGCCGCGGATGCCAGCCCGTACTACCGGGTCGTCTCCGTCGACCAGCTGGGCAATCGCTCCGCCGGCACCGTCGTGCGGCTCCAGCGGCTGGCCCCGCCCGCGCCCGAGCCGCCCGCGCCCACCGGACTGACCGCCACCCGCGACCCCTCCACCGCCGGCATCCTGCTCGACTGGAACGACTCCCCGCCGTCCGAGGTCTACAGCTACTACCTGTTCCGCACGACCTACGGCGGCGTGTGCGACATGGGCACCTGGACCTTCGAGACGGTCGACTCCTACTACCTGGACACCGATCCGTACCGCAAGTCCCGCTACTGCCTGCGGGTGCGCGGCTTCGAGGGCAACTACAGCGACTGGATCTGGGTCGACGTGCCCGACTCGAACGACGGGCCGCTGCCCGGCGCCCCGCAGATCCCGGAGATGCCGGCCGCGGCGGCCACCGCCGACGGCATCCGGCTGACCTGGCCGCTCAACGACCCCGCCGCGGCGAGCTACGAGGTCTGGCGGCGCACCGAGACGGACGCCGTGTACATCAAGGCCGTCGACGGCCTCACCGCCACGGCCGCCCCGGAGTGGACCGACACCGGCGCACCGGCCGGCGTCCCCGCCTGCTACCGGGTCATCGCCGTGAGCGCGGCGGGCGTCCGCTCGAACTTCTCCGAGGACACCTGCGCGGTACGCCCGTACGCCGAGGACGTCACGCGTCCCGCCCGGCCCGCGGACCTCACGGGACGGCGGACCGGTGACCTGACGGTGGTGCTGTCCTGGCAGCCGGTGCCCGACGCCACCGGGTACCTGGTCTACCGGTACTGGAACGACGCGGCCCACCCCGGCATCCGGATCCAGGAGCAGCCGGTGGCCGCCGCCACCGTGACGGACACCGACGCGATGGTCGACCACTCCAACGGCTACTACGCGGTGGTGGCGGTGAACGCGGCCGGCGTCCGCTCCGAGGCGAAGGTGCTGCCCTGGATCGGCGCGGGCTTCGGCAACTCCATGACCCTGGCCGCGAGCGGCTCGGCGGACGGTGTGCTGCTCACCTGGGCGTGGGCCTGCCAGTGGGACTTCTGCCCGGAACCGTCCTCGGTCGCGATCCAGCGCTGGAACACCACCACCCAGGTGTGGGACGAACTGACCTCGACCCTTCCCGGCACGGCGGTCTCCTACCTGGACACGGAGGCACCGGCCGGGGCCACCTCGTACTACCGGGTCCAGGTGTACGGCCAGGACAGTGACATTCCCGAGCAGATCGGCCACGGAGCGGTGCCGGGCACCCGCCCGGCGGCATAAGGGCACCGCGCCCGGCAACCTTCTTCTCCTCGGCGGCCACTACCGATCGATCCACGAGCCGATCCACGAGTCGGCTCGTGGATCGACCCGTACGTGGCGCGTCCAAGGAGATCCAGCGCATGAGCGACATCAAGGAGCCCGGCCGCACGGACCGGGCGGCCGGCACCCGGCGGCGACCGCGCGGCCGGCACCGCAGACGCTGGACCGTGACCGGCCTGCTGATCGGCGTGCCGGCGGTGGTGGGGCCGTATCTGCTGCTCTCCCAGCCGGAGTCCCAGGCCGCGACGATCGATTCCACCGCCTACTACCGTCTGGTGTCGGTCAGCAGCGGCAAGGTGCTGGAGGTCGCGGACGGTTCCACCGCCGACGGCGCGGCGGCCGTCCAGCGCACCGACAACGGCGGCGCGAACCAGCAGTGGCGGCTGAAGTCCACCAGCGGCGGCTACTACGCACTGGTCAACCGCAACAGCGGCAAGGCGCTGGAGGTCAGGGGCGCCTCGAAGACCGACAAGGCCGCGGTCGACCAGTCGGCCGACTCCGGGGCCACGCACCAGCAGTGGAAGATCACCGACCTGACCGGCGGCGCCGTCAAGGTCGTCAACCGCAACAGCGGCAAGGTGCTGGACGTCAGGGGGCGTTCGACCGCCGACGGTGCCGGGATCATCCAGTACAAGGCGAACGGCGGCGGCAACCAGCAGTGGAAGCTGGCGGCGGTTCCCGGTACGGGTACGGGAACCGGTACGGCTTCTGCGAGCCCGTCGACATCGGCGACGCCCTCCGCCACCGCCTCACCTTCCGCATCTGCCTCCGCCGCCCCGGTCGCCTCGCCTTCCGCCTCCGCGAGTACGGGTACGAGCGCGACGCTCGCCCAGAAGCTCAGCGTCTCCAAGGTGACCCTGCCGGTGGCCTTCGGCTACCAGGAGCCCGGCTACAACCAGCTCCGGGAGTGGACCCGCGTCGACACCCAGGCAGCCCCCGACGGTTCGGTACGGGTGGCCTGGCCGGCGTCCGACGGCGTCCATGTGACCTCGCTGTCACCGGCCCTGGCACGGCAGGGCACCGACACCGTGGTCCCGGACACGAAGGAGGTCGGCGGACTCGTCGCCCACGACGACGGCTTCGCGCTGCTGACCAGGGTCCCGGACACCAACAAGTGGGGTGACACGGCCGCCGCCCTGATCCGCTACAAGGACGGCTCCGCCCTGTTCAGCAAGAAGCTGACCGGCACCGCGAGCAACGACACCTCGCCGGTGCTGGACGGCGCGCTGAAGTGGAACGGCAGCAAGTACGGCGCCTACTTCGTCGTGCACGGCGCGGGCGGCTTCGCGGACGGCCACTACGGCGACAAGCTGGCCTACGTCGACGACACCGGGGCCGTGAAGTCCGGCGGCTGGGACTGGGGTTGCAGCCACAACGAGGGCATCGCCCTGGCCCCGGCGGCCTCCGGCGACTTCCCGTCCCTCTGCTTCGACGACTGGCGCTCCGGACTGTTCGTCAGCACCGGGATCAGCGCTCCGGACGACGCCCCCGTCGTCCAGCGCGAGCAGTGCTGGGCGGGCTACTGCGGCGGCGCGTACCCCGGCAACTCCGGTGACCTGGTGAAGACGTCCACCGGCGGATACGCCACCGCCTTCGCCTCCCGTGGAGCGGCCTCGGCGGTCAAGAACACGGCGGACAGCAGCGGCCGAGGCTGGACGGTCACCCCCAAGACGGACACCCACCAGGTGGCGCTCGCGCTTCTGAAGGACGCCTCGACACCGGGCAGCGTGGTGGCGCTGACGAACGACCCCGGCACCGATCACCGCAACGTCCGCGTCACCCCGTACGGCAAGAACCTGCTGGTCTCCTGGGAGAGCGTCGCCGACGCCACCTGCAAGGACGGCACCTGCACCGGGAAGTTCACCGGCACCCACCTGCGCGTCGTCGACGCCACCGGGAAGCCGGTCGCGGCGGACGAGGTCGTGGACGCCCGGATGGCCGGAGACATAGCCACCCTCCCCGACGGCAGCCTCGCCTGGGCCTTCGCGTCCGCCACGCCCGACTACGGCTCCGCGATGTCGGGCACCTCCCCGACGACCACGACCCTGTCGATCGCGCACCTCACGGACTGAACCGCACGGACGACCGGCGTCCCGTACGCGATCAGCGGACGGGGCGCCGCCGGGCGCGTCGGGACACCCGCGCGCCGAAGAAGACCAGGTCGGCGACGAAGACCACGATGCCGATGACCAGCAGGAAACCCAGCCCGTCGGCCACCGCACCGATGATTCCCAGGACGACGGCCACCAGGACCAGCAGCAGAAAGAGCGCCGGCACGCCGGACCGCCTCAGCGCCGGGCGAGCTGACGCTCGCCCCCGGCTCCCGGCCGGTACGTCATGCCGTAGTGCCGGAAGATCTCCTCCTCCTGCTCGGCGGGCAGCACGTCGTCCGTCCCGATCGACGGAGCCTTCCGCACCCGCCCCTTGTCGTACGAGACCTGGACGTACCCCGGCCCGAGGACCACGTCGTCGAGGGGGACGAAGACCAGCCGGTGGCGCGTGGGCAGCCCGGTCCGGACGGTCGCCATGGCCGGTTCGTCGGTGGCCGTGTCCACGTAGACCGCTTCGAGCATGCCGATCCGACGCTGTTTGACGTCGACCACGTCCTGGTTGCGCCACTCGCGGATGTCGGCTGAACGGATCATGCCCTGCTCCCTGGTTTGTGCGGACTCCGGCGGGTGGTGGACCTGTTTGTCATCGTATGACCGAAACACTTCGTCGGCATCGAGTGCCCACTCCAACGGCCAGGGCGACGATCACGGGTGGGGGCGAGGGATGGTCGCGGACATCGCGCAGACCCGTCTCCGGACCGCTGCTCAAGGGCAGTTGCCCGGTGCTGTCGCTCACCGGGAACGACACCGGCATCGGAGTCGGTGTACGAAGTGCTCCCGGTGAGTTCACGCTACTCCCCGACGGGGCCGCGCGGACCGTTCCGGGACGGCGTCCCGTTTTCGCCGGGGGCCGCCCCCGCGGACCGGCTGGTCTCCAGCCACGACCGAGCGGGTTCCGCCGCGTGGGTGGTGTCCACGGTCAGGTCGAGGAGGGTCCCGCCGTCCGGGCCAGCCGGATAGCTGCGCTGCTCGGTCGTGTCGAAGCAACGGCGGAGGATCTCCGCGACCCGACGGGCGACCTCGGGGGATGCGGCGACGACCCGGACCTCGGCGTACTCGTCCGAAGGTGTTTGCATGGCCTGCATGGCGACCTCGGGGTTCGGTGTCCCCGTACGGGAGGGGGCCGGATACCTCACCCTACTGCCGGGGAGTACCGTGAGAACGAGGAATCCACCTGAACCCCTTCATTCCAGGCAGGCGGGCAGGTGAGTGCGATGGTCGAATTCGACTCCGGCTCCCCACGTGTGACGAGGCTCCTCCCGGACGCCGTCCACCAGGCCGTGCGGCCCGGGACAGCTGTCGTACGGCTGGAGACGACACATGACCGGCGGGGCGTGCTCGACGGAGTGTGGTGGCCCCGTTCCCGCGACATCACCGCCGAACTCCCCAGCCTGATCACCGCACTGACCGAGCACCTCGGGCCCGTCACCCGGGTCGGCCTGGACACCGGGGCCTGGGAAGCGCTGCCGACGCGGATGACCATCGACGGCCGCGTCGTCCATCTCGACTCCTTCCCGGTAGGCGACGACACCGTGCTCATCACCCGGGGCGAACAGGATCTCTTCTCCCTCCTCGTGATCCCACCGCACGCGACACCCGACGCCGCACGCGCGGCCATGGCCGAGGCCGTCCGGGCCGACAGCGGGAGGCGGGCCGAACAGATCCTCATCGACACCGGCACCCGCGCGCGGCAGACTTGACCGTTGCCCCAGGGACAGCGGTTCCGGGCACAGGCGTACGGGACTGGTTCGCCGTCGGCCGTACGGTCCGTCCGGCCTGTCCGCGGAGTACTCTGGAACTACCGAGGACACTTCGCGCACGGGCTGCCATGCCCGTGTCGTTTTCGGCGATCGAATACGCCGGACCGGTCGTGACCGGCCCGGGGCAGGGTTCGCGTGATGACCGCGACCGTTTCCCACCCGCCGAGAGCCGAAGCCGACGACCGGTCCGCCTCAGCCTCGTCCTCGTCCCCGTCCTCTCTCCGTCTGTCGCTGGCTCCCGCAGGTCCCGCACCCGCTCTGCTGGACGGCGCATGGTGGCCCCGCTCCCGCGACCTCGGCGCGGAACTCCCCGCCCTGACCGCCGTACTGGATCCGCTGTGGGGGCGGATCACCCGGGTCACGGTGAATCCCGTCCACTGGCCGGTCGTTCCGCGCAAGGTGGCCGTCGGCGGGCGCGTGGTGAAGGTGGGCTGGTTCCTGGCGGAACAGGACCCGCACGAACTGCTGTTGCTCTCGTACCGCACGGGCCGCTGGAACCTCTTGGTGGTCCCGCCGCAGACGCCCGCCGCCCCGGCCGCGTGGCTGATGGCCGCGGCGAGCGACCCACTGGGCACGTCGACCGCGAGCCGGTTGATGGAGCAGTCGACGTATCAGCCGACGGGAAGGTGAGAACCGTGGAGACATTCGTGACCGTGATCGTGACCATCGCGATGATCGCCGTGGGGGTGCTCCTCATCCACCGGCTCAACTCGCAGCACGACGACCGCATCGCCTCCTTCCACTACGGCCGCTCCGGGATGCCCGTGGCGGGACCGGCTCCGTCGGCTCCGCGGAAGGTCCGCGAGTGGCTCCGCCTCCGGCGCCGCACCCACCGCTGAGCCGTCCGCCCGGACCGGGCGGCCCCTGAGAACACGACCGGAGAACGACGCCCGCAGTACGCGCCGCCCCATCCGTCTTCGGCGCATCCCCGGACGGCCGATCCACCCCCTGCTCGCCAACTCGGCCTGCCGGACCGGCCGTTCACCCGTTACCGCGTACACCCCGTACCGGAGGCACGCCGCGAGGGCCGGACCCGGCCCAGTCGCGCGGCACTCTCGACGGGCACCCCGAACCGAGGAGCCATGCCCCTTCCCCATCTGCACGTCCACCGGCACGACCGGACCACCCGCACGTTGATCACTCTCGCCGGAGAGATCGACCTGACCACCGCCCCGCTGGTGCACGCCGCAGTGGCCGGATGCCTGCGCGACGGCGTCCGGACCGTCGACGTCGATCTCACGGCGGTCACCTTCTGCGACGCCAGTGGGCTCAACGCGTTCCTCACGGCATCCCGGCTCGGCGTCGATGCCGGAATGACCCTCCAACTGCACTGTCCGCCGCCGATCATGGCCCGCGTCATCGAGATGACCGGTTCCGGCTTCCTCCTCCATGAAGCCCATGCCCCCCGACCGCCCTCGCACCGGGTTCTCGCCGTCGCGGGCGGTGCGCCGTGACGGCCCCGCCCCGCCAGGGGCCGGCACGGGGTACGGGTGGCATGCCGACTCCCACCCGGGCGGTCCGGCTGCGCCGGCTGAACCGCTGGCAGGCCGAGACCCTGCGGGAGGACCTGGCCGATCTGTACGTGGAGTCCTCCCGCGCGCAGGCGGGCCAGGAGTACCGAGGTCGCGAGAGGTTCCTGCGCCGGCTCACCGGCAGCATCCGGAAGCCCGGATTCGCCCTGCTGATCGCGGAGGACACGGCATTCGCCGGATGCGCCTACGGATTCTCCGTACCGCGTGACGGGACATGGTGGAGGGGATTCGACGGGCCCCTTCCGCAGAGCGTGGAACGGCTCACCGCCTCCGGACACGTCTTCGCGATCACCGAGATCGTGGTGCACCCTCATGCCGGCGACCAGGACCTTGCCCGCCGGCTCCAGGAGCGGCTCCTCGCCGACCACCACGCCTCGCTCGGGGCGACGCTGGTCGACGGGACCGACGCTCCGGCCTACGACGCCTTCCGGTCGTGGGGATGGCAGGACATCGGGACGATCCTCCGTCCGCCGGATCCCTCGATCCTCCGCCCGCCGGCCCCCGTGCCGCTGCGGGCGCTGGTCCTCGCCCTCGGGCCACACCCGGCCGGCCACCCGGACGGCCTCGCCCACGAGAACCGCACTCAACGGCCCGACTGACGCCCGGGCGGCGGGACGGTGTCCCGTGTCATCACGCGGTACATGCCGATCGAGTCGTGGGCGGCGGTGTCGGCGAAGCCGAACCTCTCGTAGAGGAAGCGGGCGGGGCCGTCCGCGATGAGGGAGACGTACGCGGTGGCGGGTGCCCGGCGCTCCAGTTCCTCCGTCAGTGCGGCCATGATGCGTCTGCCGAGACCCCGCCCCTGGTGGGCGGGGTGCACGCAGACGTCGACGATCTGGAACGCCGTACCGCCGTCGCCGATGATCCGTCCCATGCCGATGGGCTCCCCCTCGTGGTGCAGGACCACGCCGTGCCAGGTGTTGGGCAGGGCGAGCTCGACCGCTTCGGGGGCCTTGTCCGAGAGGCCGGCGTCGGTCCGCAGGCGGCGGAAGACCTCGACGGACGGGACGCCGGCAATCAGCGAGTAAGGGTTAGCTGTCCTTGTCATGCATTACATACTGCATGACCGGGCCGGGCCTTTCTGACGTGCAGCACATTGCCGTCCAGGGGCAGTGGTGTCTGGTCCACCAGGGTGAGGCCGGCGTCGGTGAAGAGCCTGTCGTAGTGGGCGGCCCGGCGTTCTCGTCCGCCCACGTTGCACATCATGTGGAGGTCCCAGGCGGTCGCCAGTGAGACCGAGCCGTCGGAGGGCAGGACGCGTTCGACGACGAGCAGGTCGGCGTGGTCCGGCATCGCGCGGGCGCAGTGGCGCAGGATGTCGCGGCAGCGGTCGTCGTCCCAGTCGTGCAGGACGCGGGAGAGGACGTAGATGTCTCCGCCTGTCGGTACGTCCGCGAAGTCGCCGGTGACGAAGGCGCATCTGGTGGCATGGCCGGACTCCGACAGCCGCGAGCGGGCCGCCTCGACCGCGTGCGGGCGCTCCAGCAGGACCCCGTTCAGACGGGGGTGCGCGGCGAGGATGCGGCCGAGCAGTTCCCCGTTGCCGCCCGCGATGTCGACCACCGTGGCCCCGGCGGGCGCCTCGGCCGCCGCGGTGAGCGCCGGGTGGGCGGGGACCGGGTCGAACATGGCGGATCCGGCGGCCATGGACTGGTCGAAGAGTTCCGCGAGGCGGGGGTCGCGGGCGAAGTGGTCGAAGTGGTTCTCGCCGAAGACGTGCTCGAAGGCGACCTCTCCCGTGCGTACGGTGTGCCCGAGCGCGGCGAAGGACTCGTAGAACGGGCCGCCGTACATCAGCGCCAGCGCCCGCATGGAGCCTGGGGTGCCGGTCCGCAGCAGTGCGCCCGACCCGGTGAGCCGGAAGCCGTCGCGGGCTTCCGTCACCACCCCCAGCATCGCGAGATAGCGCAGCAGCGTCGCCAGGTTCCGTGGCCTCGCGTCGACCTTCCGTGCCAGTTCCTCGACCCCGACCCCTCGCTCGACGTCCATGGCGTCGGGCACCCGGAGCTGGGTGAACGTGGCCAGTGCCTGGGTCGTCCAGGCCCCGGTCAGCAGGCGCAGGAGCGTTTCGGCGGGTTGGTGGGCGCGATGCTCGTCCAGGTGGGCGGCGAGTACGTCGCGGTGGTCGCCGGGGACGTACAGCTCCACGCGCCGGTAGCCGACCTTGGCCTCGGCGGGCGCGCCGAAGTAGAACACCGTGCCGTTCTCGTGCGGGTTGTAGCCGCCGCCGTCCGGGGTGGCCCCGTACCGCGCGAAGGTCGCGCACAGGCCGCGCAGTACGAGAGGGTCGGGCGAGGCGACGTCGAAGGCCACGTGCGTCTCGTGCTGCCGCTCACGCTCGTACGCGGCGATCGTGTCCAGGCCGGAGCCCGGCGGGACGGTCAGCGCGAACACCTCGACCATGCGGTGTGCGCCGTCCGCGCCGGTCACGGCGGGGCGCAGGATGCCGACGTCCAGCTCGGCCGGTCGTCGCCGGTGCCGTACGGCCAGTCGCTCCCGTACGACGACACTCGGCTGCGCCGGCAGGGCCGCGACGAGTCCGCAGTCGGTGAGCATGGCGCCCAACTCCGCCTCGTCCGACGGGAAGACGAGCAGCGCGGCATGCGAGAAGCGGCAGTGCTCGACGAGCGTCCGCAGCTCGGGGCCGTCGAGCCCGGGGAACAGGAGCGGGAGCAGGGCGGCGGTGTCCTGCTCCTTGACGAAGCCGACCGTCGCGAGCAGGCGCGACGTGTCGCCCGACAACGTCGTGATCATTGCGGGGGTCCTCATTCATAGACGTAAGGAAAAAAGGGAAAAAGGGTCGGGAAAGGGGTCGGGGAAAGGGGCCTCAGACGCCGACGTAGTGCTCGGCGAACCAGTCCTGGGCGCTGCGCGAAGTCCGCAGCGACGTCATGCGGGAGCGCCGCAGGGAGTTGAGGAACAGTGACGTTTCGTCCGAGGCGCCGGACGGGCTGTGCAGCAGCCGGATCATCCAGTGCGAGAACTCCTGCGCACGCCAGATGTACGGCAGACAGCGCGCGGAGTAGGCGTCGAGCCCCTTGGAGTCATGGCGGACGACGTCGTCGGCCAGGGCCTCGGCGAGGATCTCCGCCTCCAGGATCGCGAGGTTGGCGCCCTTCGCGGCAGAGGGGCTGATGAGGGCGGCGGCGTCGCCCGCCAGGAACAGCGAGCCGTGCCGGAGGGGTTCGAGGACGTCGGACTCCAGGTCGACGACGGCTCGTTGGACGATGCGGCCGCGGTGCAGCGGGCCGTACTCCGTGGCCCGCATCCGCAGGTCCAGCTCGTCCCAGATCCGTTCCTCGGACCAGGCGTCGGGCGCCGTACCGCGCTCGCACTGCGCGTAGTAGCGGGTGATCTCGCTCGTACGTGCCATGTGCCCGGCGAAGCCCCGCTCGTGCACCGCGTAGCCGACGGCGTCCAGGCTCGGCGGTGCCTCGGCGAGCAGGCCGAGCCAGGTCACGCCGTGGTCGCGGTGGTGCCGGCGCACCGAGCCGGGCGGCAGTGACCGCCGGGCCGCGCCGTGCCGTCCGTCGCACCCGGCCACGTATCGCGCGTGCCATCGGCCGGGCCGGCCGTCCGCCTCGCGCACGGTCACCGAGGGCCGGTCGGTGCCGGCGTCGAGGACGGCCACCGCCTCGGTGGCGAAGTCGACCCGCCCGCCGGCGGCCAGGAACCGTGTCAACAGATCGGTGACCAGCAGCTGTTGGGGATAGACCGTGTGCCGTTCACCGCGCCCGAGCCCGCTGTAGTCCAGCCGGAACCTGCCGTCGGGGGTGCGGAACTCGCAGGTGCTGTGGGCCTGGCCGTGCCGGTGCAGGCCCTCGGCCAGCCCGTGCCGCTCCAGGATCCGTATGGTGTTGGCCGCCAGGAACCCGGCGCGCGCCCGCGTCTGGACGTGCGCGCGCTCGGCACGCTCCAGGACGACGCAGTCGACGCCGCTGTCCTGGAGGAGGTTGCCGAGCACGAGCCCGGCGGGTCCGGCACCGAGGATGACCACGTCGGTGTCGGTCGCCCGCCGGGTCTGACTTTCTGTCATGAGACGGGATATTAGGTCCAGTTACGTCACCGACTGGACATAAATCACCTGAACGAGGAGAGCCGTAGCAGTGACGTGGGGCGTGCGGCCCGGGTCGGCGCGCCGACCCGGGCCTCCACCCGTCTCACGTGCGGGTGTGGCTCAGTTGTCGTCGCGGATGCTGGTCGCTATGCCGTTGCTGATCACGACCTCGGCGCTGAAGCCCTTCTTGGCGGCCGTCTCCAGCTGGGCCTCGGTGCACTCGACGCCGCCCTCGCCGCCGGGACCCGTGTTGATGGCGTCGCAGATGTCGTCGTAGCCGATGATCTTGGTGTCCTCGGCGGTGAAGAACTGCTGTTCGGTGCCCTTCGAGTCGGAGACGGTGTACTTGCCCGGCGCCAGGTAGGAGACGTTGCCGAACCAGGTTCCGCTGACGCCCTTGCCGTCGTTGAGGCCCTCGACGACGGTCCCGGAGGAACCGGAGTCGGAATCGGAGCCGGAGTCGGAGGAGCCGGAGGAGTCCGCGTCGGAACTTCCGGGCGGGGTGGCCTGGGTGCCCTGGGAGGTGTCGGAGCCCGACGCCGAGTCCGTTCCAGTCGTGGCGGACGAGCTGGGCGAGCTGGATGCGGTGGGTGAGCTGGACGTGCTGGGTGAGCCGGCCGAGCCGGACGAGTTGTCGTCCGTGCCGCTCTGGCAGGCCGTCATCAGCAGGCCGGCGGTGAGCGCGGCGGTGGCGAAGACGGTCCTGCGCAGGGGGCGGTTCATTACGGGTGGTTCCTTCCGAGAGGTGCAACTGGCTTTGGAATTGGGTGAATTGGAATCGGGTGAATCAGGAAAGCCGTGGTCAGCCCCGGGCCACCGCGATGGCTCCCGAGAGCCGCTCGCCCGCCTCGTAGATCATGTACGGGACGCCGCCGTCGGTACCGAACGAAGGCGCCGCGGCACGCCCGTCCTCGGGTGCCGCGCTGTGCGAGTTGTAGAAGACGCCGAGGTGGGAGCGCTTGCCGAAGTCGTTGCCGACCTCGGTGATCATGATGTCGCCGCCGCTGGACTTGTCCTTGTTGTAGACGACGTACGTGCTGTCGTTCCGGTGGAGGAGGTGCGGGCCACCGACGTTGACCGCGTCGACGTCGGTGTGCCGGATCAGCGCCGTCTGGTCGAAGGTCCAGGTGCGGCCGTCGGCGGACCAACCCCAGTGGATGTCACGGTGGTTGGTGGTGTTGTTCAGCATGAAGAGCATCACGTAGCGGGCGCCGCGTGCGGGCAGGTCGTGGCGGAAGACCCGGGCGTACGACGTCTCCGTGGTCCCGGCCGGGAGCATGGACTTCGACAGCACGACCTTGTCGTACGTGAAGTGGATCCCGTCGGCCGAACGGGCCAGGCGGGTCGTGTGGTTCTCGCCGTGGAAGTACAGCCAGAACTCCTTCTCGTCCGCGTTCCACAGCACGTGGGGCGACGAGACATGGCTGACGGAATAGTGCCCCGCCCAGTTGTTGGAGACGATCGGGTTCGCCGGGTACTCCGTGAACGGCCCCTCCAGCGAGTCCCCGTACGCCAGGCAGATCCCGCCGGGCGGGTCGTGCGGCGCGTAGTAGAGGTAGTAGCGGCCGAGCGGGGAGGCGATCTTGTCGTAAACCCCCCTGATGCAGGGGAAGATGATCTCGTTGGTGGGGTTGTACTTGAGCTGAGACGCTGTCAGAAGTGTGCCCTTGTAGGTGTAGTTGGGGAATCCGCCGGGCGCGGCGGCGGCGGGCTGGGCACCCAGCGTCGTACCGACGGTGAGCGCGGCTCCGGTGGCGGCGCCGGCGCGCAGGAAGAGGCGCCGGCCGAGGTGGTGGTCGTGCATGGGGGGCTCCAATGGCGGACTGGGGGACTCAGAGGTGGTCAGAGGTAGGTGGCGGCGGTGACGCACAGCCCGCCGAGGGCGACCGCCCACACGTACGGCAGTGTGCGCACCATCACCTGTTGGGGAGTGACGCCCGCGTACTGGGCGCTCCACACGGTCTGGGTGCTGGTGGGGTCGGCGACGCCGAAGACCTGGTTGTACGAGGTGGCCATGCCGAGGACGGCGACCGCGGGGTAGATCCCGGCGGCGATGAGGACACCGGCGATGCCCGCGCCGAGCCCGAACACGTTGAGCGGGCCCCGGTAGAGGCACAGCGGGACGAGCAGCGTGAAGACGAGGACGAACAGCACCGGGTTCTGCGGGCTGACCGACTTGACCAGCGGTTCGAGCGCCTCCACGGCACCCGGCAGTTTCACGGCCGAGAGCAGGATGCCGATGGCGATGAACAGGACGAGCGGCGGGGCCGCCACCTCGAAGCCGCCGTAGAGCGTGCGCAGCAGCCGCTTGTTCATCTCGCCGGGCCGGGTCGTGGTGACCAGCGCGTACAGGACGCCCGCCAACAGCGAGGGAATGATGGCGAGTTCGAGGCCCAGGGCGAGAACGAGCGGGACGGCGGGGGCGAGCAGCGCGTACCAGGGCGCGTCGCCCAGCTCTCGGCGACGTGAACGGGGCTTCTCTTCAAGGGACTTGAGCGACCAGGCGTGCTCCGTGCCGCGCCGCCGTGTCTCGACGAGGACGAACGCGAGGGCCGCAACCAGCGCGAACGGGAAGAGCTTCACCATGAAGCCGCGCACGGTCGGGACCGGCAGGTCCAGCGCGGTGGAGAAGAACTGCCACAGCGGCAGCTCGAAGGGGATGCCCACGGCGATGCCCATCAGCACCGTGCCCGCCGCCGTCACCTTGGGCACGCCGACGGCGATCATCGCGGGGATGCCGATGATCCCGGCGAGCATGGCGGCGGGCGCCGAGCCGGTCACCGTACCGACGAGCGCGGACACGGCGAGGACGCCGAGGGCGACGACGGTCGGGCGGTCGCCGCCGAACTCGACGATCTTGCGGACGAGCGTGGCCGCGATCCCGGTCTCGTCGAGGAGCTTGCCCAGCCAGGAGCCCAGGACGATCGCGATCATCGTGGCCGCCAGGGTCGGCGCGCCCTCCTGGAGAACCGTGTCCAGCACGCTGTTCTCGCCGGTGAGGGGCGCCCCGGCGAGGAAGGCGATGACGACGGCGAGCAGCACCAGCGCGAAGGCGGTGGGGAGTCTGCGGGTGAGCATCAGGCCGACACCGGCGGCCATGACGAGGAGGATGACGACGCCCATGGTCAGTTCTCTCTTCTCGGAGCGGGGCTTCGCGGAGCTGGAGTCCCGGGCCGGGTGAGCGCCGTGCGCAGCGCGGCGGTGATGAGCAGGGGGCTGCGGCCGAGCCCGCAGACGGTCCGGGCGTAGGCGTGGGCGGCGACCTCTTCGGCACCGGCGACATGGCCGGCCAGGCGGTGGCGGCCGAGCCGCAGCACGGTGTGGCCGAGCGCCTGCTTCAGCGCGGCCTTCGCCGGGCCGTGGTGCAGGTGCGCGTGCACGGCCTCGTGGGCGAGCGCGGCGGCCCGCACCGAGCCCGGCGGATACCAGGCCCGCCAGCCACGCGCGTCGACCAACTCCTCGGCGAGGGCGAGCGTGTCGGTGTACAGCTCGACGGTCGGGGGCCGTGACGTGTAGCGGGCGAGCAGCATCCGCTCCAGGCCGTCGGCCCGCTCGACCACGCGTGCGGTGGAGGAGGGCACGGGGGCGAGGGCGAGTCGGGATCCGAACTCGTCGGCTGTACGGGCCCATTGGCGGAGCAGCTCGGGGTCGCGGCCCTCGTGGGTGGGCGTGGCGGCGAGCAGCCGGACTCCCCACTCGATGTCGTCGACCTCATCGATGGACATCGGGTCCATCAACTCACCTTCTGCATAAATAAGATGACGGTCCGTCATGACCGCACCTCCAGCACCGCGACCACCGGCTCGTCGCCTGCTCGCGCCCGCAACTCGCTCTGCGCCAGCGCGAGCAGCGGCTGCGGGTCGAGGACGCCGGACAGGTCGGCGATACGGGAGCCGAGCAGCAGCCGCAGGGCGGGAGCGCGTACCCCGCCGTCGCCGTACGAGGTGGACTCGCCCACCAGCCGGGCGAGCACCTCGGGGGCGCCGGCCACGGTGGTGGTCTCCACGTGGGCGTCGGCGGCGTGGTGGCGTACGACGCCGTCCATGTCGACGATCCGTACGGCGTGTCGGGTCGGTCGCAGTCGGCGGCGCGTCTCCGTCCCGTAGACGGTGTGCGCGGCCGTGCCCGCCAGGACGTGGACGGCAGCCGGGTCGGCCTTGAGGCTGGCCGCCGCCGCACGCAGCCGCTCGGTGTCGTCGGCGCGGTGGGCCCGGTCCTGGGTGCGCAGTTCGGTGGCCCCGGTGGCGACCGCGCGCACGGTGTGGGTCTGCGGATCGACGGTGACCTCGACCTCGACGCCCTCGGCGGCGGCACCCTGGGCCACGACCGCCCGCTCCGCCTCCGCGCGGACGGCGAGGATCTGCTCCTGCGAGGCGCCGGGCACGATCCGTTCGACCTGTTCCCGTACGAGCGCGAGGGCGACGCCGATGGGGCTGATGACCTCGTTGTGGCGGGCGATCCGCCCCTCCATGCCACTGACGAGGGCGAGGTGCGGGGTGACGGACGCGGCCCCGCCGCCCCCGCCGACGACGACAGCCGTGTCCTTGTCGAGGCGGTAGTCGCGGATCATGGCGTCCACGACCTTCCGCACCTGGGCGACGCCCGCGTCGAGAATCCGCGTGGCAGCGGTCGCGATGTCGGTGCCGAGCAGGGCGGCCAGCGGCGCGATCGCGGCCCGTGCGGTCTCCGGGTCGCAGTGGGCGAAGTCCCCCTCGGGGACGCGGCCGAGGGCGTTGGCGGCACAGGTCATGGTGACGGCGAACCGTCCGCCCGCCGCGTCGAGCACGGCGTAGTCGTCGGGGTCGCCGTCCATCGGCCGGACGGTGTCGACGCGCGCGTCGCGCAGTTCGGCGGGGGAGGCGAAGCAGGCGTACGGCAGCCCCGCGATATGGGCGCTGCGCGGTCCGACGCCGGTGATTCGACCGTCTCCGATCCGCACCATGGAACCGCCGCCGACGCCGACCGTGCGCACGTCGAGGGCGTTGAGGTACGAGGTCTTGCCGAGGATGGTGGCGTGCCGGACGGCGACCTTGCCGCGCCGTACGACGCTGATGTCGGTCGACGTGCCCCCGGTCTCCAGGAACACGCCCTCGCTCACCCGTTCCTGCATCAGCGCGCCCGCGACTCCGGCGGCCGGTCCCGACAGGACGGTCAGGAGCGGCCGTCGGCGCATCTCGTCGAGGGACATCACCCCGCCGTCGCAGCGCATCACCATCAGCGGCGCGGTCACGCCCGCCTTGGTGATGGAGGCGTCGACGAGGTCGGCGGTGGCGAGCATGCGGGGCAGGATCGCGGCGTTGACCACGGCGGTACGGGTGCGCTTGTGCAGCCCGTACAGCGAGGTGATCTCGTGCGCGGCGGTCATCGGCAGCCCGTACGCCCGGGCCGCGTCCAGCACGGCACGCTCGCCCTCGGGCCGGTCGACGCTGAACGGCTGGCTGGCGACGAGGACTTGGGCGCCTCCGCCGGGCAGCTGCTCGTCCTTCAACTGCTCGACGGCACGGCGGACGGCCGCAGTGTCGCTGGGGTCGGCGACATGCGCGTAGACGAGCGGAAGCCTTTTGCCGGGGGTGAGTTCGAGCTTGCCGAAGGAGGCGAGGCGGCGGGTGAACACCGCCGAGGGGCCGGTCCCGATGCCGATCAGTCCGACGGTCGCCACGTCGCCCTCCAGGAGGGCGTTGGTGGCCTGGGTCGTGCCGTGCGCGAGGAAGGAGACGTCGGCCGGGGCACGGCCGGTCTGCTCCATGAGCCGGTCGAGCGCCTCGACGATGCCGTGCGCGACACCGTCCGCGTGGTGGTGGCTGGTGGGGACCTTGACCTGCCCCAGGAGTTCGAGGGTCGTGGCGTCCACGGCCACGGCGTCGGTGAAGGTTCCGCCCACGTCGATGCCGACGCGTATGCGGGATGTGTTCATGTCATGGCTGAAGTCGGGGTCGTGGGCAGAGTTCATGTCGGGGCACCTCCTTGTACTGTCCGTACCGTCCGTGTGCGGGGGAGTTTCAGTAGCCGCGTACGTCCGGCCAGTGGCGCTGCACTCCGTCGCGGTCGAGGAGCCGGGCGAAGTCCTCGAACCGTTTCTCCTCGGCCTGCACCTGCTGCGGCTCGACGTCCTCGGCCACGCAGTGCGCGGCCAGCGCGCCGGCGACCTCGCCGACGTTCCACTCCACCGGGTGGAGCCGGTAGCAGCCGTTGGTGATGTGGGTGGTGCCGATGTTCTTGCCGGCGGGCAGCAGATTGCGCACCCGGCGCGGTACGAGCGCCCCGAGCGGGATCTCGAACGGCACGGACCCGATGTCGACGTAGTTGTCGCCACCGGTAGAGGGATGCAGATCGATGCGATACCCGCCCACGCCCACGGAGTCCCGGTACCGGGTGCCGCCGTACGGCCCGACGATGTCGATCGCGACATCGTGCTCGGTGACCGTGGTGACGGCCTTGATACGGCGGGACTCGCGCACGTACGCCGACTTGGCCAGCCCGTCCGCCGTGCCGGTCACGTCCGGGCGGATCCGCAGCCCCGGGAAGCCGGTGCCGCCGTCCGCGCGCGGGGCCTCGGTCTGGAGCCAGTACAGCAGCGACAGCGACAACTGCCGTGCCTCGCGCAGCGCTTCGGCCTGCTGCTCTCCCACGTACGGCTTCAACCAGTAGTCGTTCAGCGGCCAGTTGACGAGCGTGATGTCGGAGTCGAAGGCCCCGGGCGTGTGCAGCTTGCGCGCGAGGATGCGCCTGAAGCCCCACAGCTCCTTGTCACCGGCGTCGGCGCTCTGGTCGGCCGAGACGGCGAGCGGGTCGAGTTCGGGGTTCGGTACGAAGGTGCGCGGCATCGGCTCCAGCGTGCGCGGGTCGGGCGCCTCGAAGCCGAGCAGAGGGCCGGGCCAGAAGGCAGGCCGGTACGCACGCCAGAAGTCGAAGTCGTCCGGGCGGTCGATGGTGTGGTCCTGGCCCTCGTGATGGGAGAGCGCGAAGCAGACCGTGATGCCCTGCTGGTTGTCCGGCTGGGCCTCGTCGGGAGCGTGCAGTTCGTCGAACTCGGCCTGCGATTCGGCCCCGTTGGCGTGCTCGACGCCTGCGAGAGAGAGCAACTCGCCTGTCTCGGTGGCGTCCAGGACGTAACGCGCCGTGAGGGTACGGCGAGTCCCGTCACGCAGATCCCGCAGGGTCACCGCCCGCAGGAAGTCCCCGTCCGACTCGGCGGAGACCGGCCGGTGTTCGGTGAGTACGGTCAGCCGGCCCGCCGCACGGTGGGGCGCGAGCATGCCCTCCAGGACGGCGAGTGCGACCCTCGGCTCATGGCAGAGCTTGCTGACGCGGCCCGCTCCGGGGTTGAGGTCGGTGAGGGCCAGGGCCTCGGCCCGCAGCGGATACCAGTGCCTGTAATACCGCCGGATCTCCTCGCGCAGCCGCCGATACGAGGCGGTCGTGCCGAACCGCTCCACCCACGGATGCTCGTCGGGCGGCACGGCCTGGCTGGTGAGCTGGCCGCCGATCCAGTCCGTCTCCTCGGTGAGCACGACGCTGCGTCCGGCCCGGCAGGCGGCGAGCGCGGCGGCCACACCACCGAGGCCACCGCCCACGACGAGGATGTCCGCTTCGGGTATCACGCTGCTCCTTGCTGCTGCTTCACGGGCGGGTGGGGGGAGGGGGCTGTGCGGACCGTGCTCAGGGACGGGCGGGCGGGGGCGGTCCGGTGGTCGGCCCCGGCCGGAAGGGACAACCGACGAGTGGCTCCCGGGTCCCCTCCTCACCGGCCACGAGCGAGGCCAGCAGCCGTACCGCCGCCGCGCCCAACTCCGGCCGGGGGATGTCGAATCCGGTCGGCACGGGCTCGCTCGCCAGATCCGAGGGCGGGCTGCCGAGCAGGGCGAGGGACACGTCCGCCGGGCAGTCGAGGCCCGCCCCGCGCACGGCGGAGAGCAGGCTCCGCCAGGCCGCCCCGGTGTCGGTCTCCTCCGCGACGAAGGCCGTCACTCCTTCGTCGGCCCAGGCGCGCAGCCGTTCGGGCGTGAGGTCGCGCTCCGGATCGGCGGACCGGAAGACGGCGGCGGGCCCGGAGGGCAGACCGGCGACCTCCAGCCCCTCCAGGAAGCCGCGTTGACGATCCGCCGAGGCAGGCGCGTCGTCGTCCTCCCGGACGAGAACGATCCGCCGATGCCCCAACTCGGCGAGATGGCCCACGACTTCACGGGTGGCGTGGACATAGTCCGCACCCACCCACGCGACACCCTCCAACTCCTCGCGGCGGCCCAGGTGGACGACCGGAAAGCCGTCCTCGACCAGCCGCTTCAGCTCCGCCCGGGGAGTGTGCCGCCCCATGAACAGACAGCCGTCGGCGAGCCGGACCCGCCCCAGCGCGTCGGGACCCGAGGCCCCCGCACCGCCACTGCTCGACCCGGTGAACAGCACCAGGTCGTAGCCGAGCGCCGCCGCCTCGCACTCCACGCCGACCAGGAAGGGGTAGTACGAGTGCCGCACATCGGTGGGGAACGTGGCGGTGAAGCTGAAGACGCCGAGGAGGTTGTTGCGGGCGGCGGCCAGTCGCCGGGCGGCCGGGTCGGGCACGTAACCGAGGCTGCGGGCCGCCTCCAGGACCCGTCGGCGGGTCTCCTCGGAGATGAGAGGGCCCTTGCCGTCGGGCTTCGGGGAGAGCACCAGGGACACGGTCGCCTGGGACACACCCGCGAGCCGGGCCACCTCGGCCTGCCGTGGCCGTGCGGTACGTCCGGTGGGCGCGGGGGTCCGGCCGGGCCGCTTCCTGGGTGCCACGGGGGCTCCTCTCCTCCGAGGTGGCCTCTCTCCTCCGAGGCGCCAGTTAATGCGTATTACCTAATGCGCATTAATGGAGACTGTACCTCCCCGCCCGGCGGGTCAAGTACCGGGACGGAAGTGCGACGGGACAGAGCGGCACCACCGAGTCGGCGCTCGGCGGCAGGGCGATGGGTGTTGCCGGGAGGAGCCGGCGGGCGCTGTTGCTCAGTCCGGCTCCCGGACGCCGCAGCCAGGAAGCCGCTCGGAGGGGACTGGCCGGTTCGGCCCGCGGCTGGAACGCCGGTGCCGTACGGATGCAGGCCGCTCGGCGCCGCCTGGCCGCGAGGCGGGCCGGGGCGGGCCCGGCCGAAGGGGCCGTCGGCCCGGTGCACAGCCCGGGAGGGCATTCGCGTCCCAGGAGCGTCCCACCGCGCAACAGAGTGCGCAGGTCAGGAACGCCGACGGCGTCTCAGCATCCCAGTTCGCCGCAGCAGCTTGTCGCGTGGTGGCCCCGTAAGCAGCCTTTGAGGGCGGTCGTACCGCCTCGGTGCCCTCTACAGCGGCCGACGGGCAGCGAAGCGGTGCGCAACGGCCTGTGTGGACCCAATCCGGAACGGCCGCGCCCACCCGGCAACACCGTGGGTGGAGCGACCCGGTCTCACCCATGAAGGAGAAGGAAATCAACCATGAACACTCGTAGGGGCTTTGCTGCGGACTCGTCAGCTGCAACCACATCATCGGCCGGCCGCGTGTGGCGGAGGACGCTGGGACTCGCCGCGGGGGTGGCCCTGGCGACCGGAGCCCTGCTCGGCACGGCGGTCGCACCGGCCCAGGCGTACTCGCCTTTGCCGACGCACACCATCAACTACCGCGACACGGACAACTGCCCGTGCTCGATCAGTGATCCGTTCGACGGCACGTACTTCGAGAAGGACGCCGGAGGTTACGCGGCCAAGGTCAATCTGTACTACGGCGGCTCGTACATCGCCAAGGTGGAGTTCCACCCCTACGCCGAGAAGCTCTGGGTGTACGACACCAAGAACGACGGCGACGGCATCTACGCGGAAGCATGGTGGTTCGACGGGAGCGGCGCCTACCACTCGACCGGCCTGGTCCAGCCGACCGGCACGAGCAGCGTGATCGACTACAAGATCGTCGACCTGGGCATCGCTGAGGGGACCTACGTCTACATCGACGTGTACGACGCGTCCCGTGACTCCTGGCTCACGACCGCGGAAGTCATCGCCTGATCCACGGCCCGAGGGGGACCGCAGTCTGCGAAGGCGGTGGCCCAGGGCCTGTAGCTGACAGGTGAGGGCAGGCAGACTCCAGCAGCTGACGAAGCGGCTGCTGGAGTCTGCCCTCGAGGGTGAGATCACTTCAAGTGGGTTGCCCTGCCGCCTCGGGCTCACACCCGCGATCTCTTGGTGCGGCCGACCTGGCGGCCTGCTCGATCTTCGCGCGGTAGGCCGCACGGGCTTCTTCGTCGATCTGCTGCTCGTGTTCGGGGCGCACCCCGGTCCGGCCGTCGAGGCCCTCGCGCAGGATGTCGGCGTGGCCGGTATGCCGGTTGGACTCGGCGAGGACGTGGACCATGACGGCGAACAGGTTCGTGTTGGGACAAGGCTCCGGCCACCACGGCACGTGGCCGGGGGCGTCGAGGGGAAGCTCGTTGATCGTCGCGTCCGAGTGTTCCCACGTGCGCCGGTAGAACCCGATGATCTGATCGCGGGTCTCGTCCTCGGCCGCCCACAGATCGCCGCCGTCGTAGTCCTGCCACCGGGGCAACGGTTCCGGAGAAGGACGGTCGAAGACCTCGCCGAAGTACCTGGCCTCGACGGCGGCCACGTGTTTGACCAGGCCGAGGAGGTTGGTCCCGGTCGCTGTCAAAGGCCGGCGGGCGTCGTATTCGGACAAGCCGTCGAGTTTCCAGAGCAGCGCCTCGCGGTCCCGCCGCAGTCTCCTGTGCAGGTTGTCCTTCGCGAAATCGTCGATCATGCGGCATGAGCCTTCCATGGGCTGTTCGTGGTCTCAAGATCCCGTACGTGGTCCGCAACGACTGGCAGAGCCGAGGCCCACCTTTGGAGCCTGGGCGAGATCCACACGCCGGTGCCGGTGCAGCCGTAGTGGAACCAGATGTCGTCGGCGGGATCGGTGCCGGGGGCGGGGTGCCAGAAAAGGCCGCGTGCGGGGGCCAGGGAGCCGAGGCTCGGACCGGCCGTCCCATCCGCTCGGCCTGGCGATCACCGGGCCAACCGCGCCCGCCCTGGCCTGCGGATGCGATTGTTCGACCCCCACTGAGGGGGCACAGGAGGGTCTGACCTGTGCAGATGGCCGCTGACGGGCTGTCCGTCACGCCCTTCGCCCGTGCCCCGGGGCCGCGGAGCGCAGGAGGCGAAGCAGGCGGGTGCGGCGCGGGACGCGGTCCCGGACGGTCTCCTCGACCGCTTCGCAGTCCGCCCAGGCTGCGTCGGCGGTCGCGGCGTCAGGTCTGCGGCCCGCGTACTCGACCTCGTTGACCAGGGTGGCCAGCGCCGGCAGGCGCCGGCCCACGGCGCCGCCCATGCGCTCCGCGCCGAAGTCGGCGACCTCCTGCGCCGTGTGTGCTCCCGTGGCGGGCAGGCCGATCTCCGTGAGGCGTTCGATGATCTGCTGCCAGGCGCCGAGGACCCTGCGCCGCGTGTCCGGGTCGCCGCGCCGTCTGCTGCGCCTGCGGTACGGCAGCCACAGCGCGTACAGCACATAGGCCGTGGTGAGGAGGAGCAGCGCGAGCGGGACGGTGAGCCAGAGGGGCGGACCCGAGCCGGGCCCGCCTCCGGCGGCGGGGGCCGCCGTGTCCGGCGTGCGCGGTGACGTAGAGGGCGACGGCCGCGTCGGTTCGGTGGTGTCCCGGCCCGCGTTCCGAGGTTCCTCGGGCTCCTGCGCCGATACGCCGACGGAACCGCCCTGCGCGGCCTCGCCGGGCGTCGGATGGAACGGCACCCAGCCGACCCCGGTGAACTCCACCTCCGGCCAGGCCAGTACGTCCTGTCCCCGCACCTGCCAGGTGCCGGCGCCGGTCTGCGTGCCCGGGCGGAACCCCACGGCCACTCGGGTGGGCAGGCCCAGGGTGCGCGCCAGTACCGCGAAGGAGGCGGCGAACTGCTCGGACGTACCGCGTCCGCCGTCCGCCAGGAAGAACTCCAGGCTGCGGTAGGTGTGGCCGGGCAGCGCGCCGGGGTCGAGCCGGTAGGCCGTGCGCAGCCAGTCGGCGAGCCGCACGGCCTGCTCGTACGGTTGGGTGCTGCCCTGGGTCACCTGCTCGGCGATCTTCCGGAACGACCGCACCGAGCCGATCGGCTGCCCGGCCGCGTCGACGGCGGGGAGGGCCACCCGTGCCGGGTCGTCGGCGGCGGTCGCGTACCGCAACCGCTCGGCGTCGTACACGGGGAGGTGCGAGGTCGCGGTGTAGGTGAAACCGGGCGGGACCGTCTCTCCCGTGGAGAGCACGCCGCTGTCCGGGTCGACGGACAGGGAGGTGCCGCCGGGCGTGCTCACCGACGCGGGCCGGTCGGCGGCGGGGAGCCAGATGCCGGGCAACGACTGCACGGTGAAGCGCTGTTCGAGCGTTTTGGTGCGGCCCGGGTCGGCGTCCTTCTCTGCCGGGACCCGGCCACCGGTACGGGTCAGCCCGGCGCCGCTGGTCCAGGTCGTCCCGTCGTACCGGTCGAGGACCGCCAGCCGGTAGTTCCCGGGGGCCGTGCCCGAGGTCCGTACGGTGAAGACCTTCTCGTCGCCGTTGCGCATCCAGGCCGCGACCTGGTCCAGCGGGCTGGTGGCCTGCGGCCGTACGGTCGGCGGCGTGACCGTCTCCGCGAGGTCGTAAGGGGCACCGAGACCCGGAAGGTGCGGGCCCAGCAGCGCCGCGACGAGGGCGGGCACGGCCACGACCGGCAGCCGGACCGCCATGGCGCGCAGCGGCAGCCGGGACCGCGAACGCACCAGCACCAGCAGGGCAGTTGCCCCGGCCAGCGCACCCGCGGCCGGGTAGGCGGACCCCGGCCCGTCCGCGCCGAGCACCAGCGGGAAGCCGAGGGCGAGGACCGCCGGGAGGGCCGGGAGCAGCGGGGCGCGGGTGCGCAGGGCGAGTTCCGCGGAGACGGCGGCGGCCGTCCACACGACGGCGTGCGGCAGCACCAGCAGCTCGGGTTCGCCGGGCGCGGGCAGGATGGTGGAGAGCAGCGCGTGCGGCGCGTCGAGCAGCGCGGCCCACGCGGCCCGCAGTGCGGGCCCGCCGGGCAGCCCGTCGCTCACCTCGTGGAACAGCGTCGCACTGACGACGACGGCCCAGGCGACGCCGGTCAGCAGCACGGACGGCCAGAGCGGCGCGGTCGCTGTCGGCTCTGTCCGGCGGCGGAGCAGCCCCGACAGCACCGCCGACAGGACGACCGGCGCGAACACGGCCACCGCCACCACCGGAAGCAGCTCGGACACGGGAAAGACCCGCGCGAATCCGTACCCGGCGGCACCGGACATGACCACCACGGGCAACAACGACCACAGCCGCCGGGCCCGGTCGGCCTCGTCCGCGGTGGGGTTCGCCGCCGGGGCCGGGGCCGGTACGTCGCTTCGGCCCGGGGTGCCACGGACTGCGGTGATGGTGCTCATCGGACGGCCTCCCGGCGGCATCCGGCCATCGGGTCCTCCGGTGGCGCGACGTGCGTCTGCGGTACGTCGGTGCCGGGGCCGACGCCTTCGCCCGTGGCCGCGTCCTCGGCGCCGCTGTCCGGTGTGTCGCGGACTGCGGTGACGGTGCTCATCGGACGGCCTCCCGGCGGCATCCGGCCATCGGGTCCTCCGGTGGCGCGACGTGCGTCTGCGGTACGTCGGTGCCGGGGCCGACGCCTTCGCCCGTGGCCGCGTCCTCGGCGCCGCTGTCCGGTGTGTCGCGGACGGCGGTGACGGTGCTCATCGGACGGCCTCCCGGCGCCATCCGGTCACCAGGTCCTCCAGGGACGTGACGCGCATCTGCGGTACGTCGGTACCGGGGCCGGACGTCTCGTGCGTGGCCGCGTCCTCCGTGCCGACGCGCAGCACGGTCACGCGGTCGAAGCGGTGGCGTACCCGGTCGGCTGTGCCGAGGCCCCGGGTGTCACCGGTGCCGGTGACGACGATCAGGGTTCCGCCTCCGCGGTGGTGTTCCAGGCCGTCGAAGGCGGCGGTCACGGACGTCAGGTCCGCGCGGTGTACGACGGCCAGCGCGTCCAGGAGCGCCTCGCCGTCGTCGCCCGAGCCCTCGGTGTGCAGGAGCGGTCCGGCCGCGCCGACCAGGTGCACGGGGAAGTGGGAGCGGGCGGCCGCGTACGCGACGGAGGCCGCGCAGTCCACGGCCAGCTCGAAGTCGTCCTCCGAGGCGTGGGCGCGTTGCCGCGTGTCGAGCATGAGGGTGGTGTGCGGGAGGGAGACGTCGACCATCTGGCGGACCATCAGCGTGCCGGTGCGGGCCGTCGACCGCCAGTGGACCCTTCGCAGGTCGTCGCCGAGCACGTACTCGCGCAGCGCGTGGAAGGTGAGCGAGCCGTCGTCGGCGGTGTCGGAGGCCGGCCCCTCCACATGGTGCGCCCGCCCGGACGGCAGCACGGGCAGCGGGCAGATCCGGGGCCGTACGAGCAGCGTGTCCGCGTCGCCGTACGGGCGCATACGGCGGGCCAGCCCGAGGGGGTCGGTGCGTTCCAGTCGCAGCGGTCCCACCGGGACGCGGCCACGGCGGGCGGTGGGCAGCGCGTACCGCAACTCGTGGGACGTGCCCGGGCGCAGCGGCGGCACGTCGACGGCGATGTCCCGGTCACCGCACCGGTCGAGGGCGCGCAGGCCCCGCCGCGTGCGGTCGCCCGTGTTGGTGAGCGTGACGACGGCCTCGGCGTGGTAACCCCGGACCACCCGGCTCGGCGCGGTTCGCCGCTCGGCGTCCAGCGCGGGCGCGGGCAGCGCCCACAGGACGGCCACGGCGACGGCGAGCAGGCAGGTGACACCCAGCGCCGCGGCCTCGCCGTACCCGAACGCGTAACCGGTCGCCGTGAGTACGACGCCCGCGGCCAGCGTGCCCCACCCGGTGGCCGACAGCATCAGACGCGTGCCCCGCTGTCCAGCCGGACGGTGGCCAGCACCTCGTCGATCACGTCCGTGCCGGTACGGCCGCTCAGTTCGGCCTCCGGGGTGAGGATCAGCCGGTGCGCGAGGACGGGCCCGGCCAGCGCCTTGACGTCCTCGGGGAAGGCGTACGGCCGGGACTGCGAGGCCGCCCGCACCCGGACCGCGCGCAGCAGGGCCACGGAGCCGCGCGGCGAGGCGCCGAGGCGTACGTCGGGGAGGGCGCGGGTCGCCGCCACCACCCGCACCAGGTAGTCGTACAGCGCGTCGGCCACCTGCACTTCGTCGGCGGACGCGATGAGTTCGGCTATCTCGTGGGCGGTGGTGACGGGGGTCAGCGACTCGGGGGTGGGGGCTGTTGGGGTTCCGGTCAGGATCGCGACCTCGGAGGCGTGGTCGGGGTAGCCGACGGTGATCCGCATCAGGAAGCGGTCGAGCTGGGCCTCGGGCAGCGGGTAGGTGCCGCCCATGTCGACCGGGTTCTGGGTGGCGAGCACCATGAACGGGCGGGGCACCGGGTGGGCGGTGCCGTCGGCGGTGACCCGGCGCTCCTCCATCACTTCCAGCAGGGCGGACTGGGTCTTGGGGGAGGCGCGGTTGATCTCGTCGCCGAGCACGATGTTGGCGAAGACCGGGCCGGGGAGGAACTCGAAGGTGCCGGTGTTCTGCCGGTAGACGGTGACGCCGGTGATGTCGGACGGCAGCAGGTCCGGGGTGAACTGCACCCGCGCGAAGTCCGCCTCGATGGAGGCGGCGAGGCAACGGGCGAGGGTGGTCTTGCCGGTGCCGGGCACATCTTCGATGAGGAGATGCCCTTCGGCGAACAGGCAGATCAGGGCGAGTTCGACGGTGTCGCGCTTGCCCTTGACGACCCGCTCGACGTTGTCGGCGAGGGCGTGGAAGCACTTGGCCAGGCGGGCGGTGCTGTCGGTGCTGTGGGTGGGGGGAGAGGTCATTTACATTCCCAGACGTCGGGGTTGAACCGGGCGTGGACGTAGACGTCGAACGTGTATCCGCTCATGCCCAGGTAGGTGATGCGAGCCCAGATGTTGGTCGTCTCACCGAGCTGGGTGAGTTCCTCGCCCTGCGTGTAGCAGGTGACGGTGACCTCGGGGCTTGTCTTGCCGGGGATGCTGCCTGCCCGTTCGCCTTCCTGGGTGGTGGGCTTCGTACGGATCCCGACGGTGGCACTGTTGTTCTGGTTGTTCACGATGTTCATCTTCTGAGGACGTGGGATCAGGTCGAGCGTCCCGACCGCCGCGCCGCCCGCCCCGGCGGCGTTGCGCGCCGTCACCGACACCACATGGGCGTAGCCGTTCTCCAGATTCGCGTACGTGTGACTGGTTTCCTCGGTCTCCACCGTCCCGTCGGGCCCGCTGACGGCGTACGTCACCGTGCCACCGATGTCCTGCGGCGGCTGCCAGCTCACCGTGCCGCCGTGGCCGCCCTGGGCGGGAGTCACGGTGAACTCCCGTGGTGCCCCCGGCGCGATGCACGGCCGCGCGAGTGCCGAGGGCGCGGACTCCTTGCCCGGCCTGCCCCCGTCGTACTCCGCGACCACCGTGAAGCTGTACTGCTCCTCGCACGACCCGCCCTCGACCTCGAAGGCGAACGGGCCGTCGGGGCCGATCTCGGCCGGGGTCACGGTCTGGTCCGGTGTCGCGCCCTTGAGGACATAGCGCTGCGGAGTCGCGCCCAGCGCCTCGGCGAAGGTGATCCGGATGGCGCCCGACAGCGACTCCGACTGCGGTGCTCCCGGGGCCCCGGGCTCCTGGACGGGCGGCGCCGAGGGCGAGGGCCCCGTCTCCGTCGGTCCGGGCTGTCCCGGCACCGGTGCCGGGACCGACGTGCCGTTCGACGGGGTGACGGTCGCGCCCGGGGCCGTCACCGTCACGCCCGGAGCGGGCGCCCCGGGCGGCAGCTGTGCGGCGGGGACGCTCGTCGGGACGCTGTCCTCGACCGGCCTCTCCCCGGGCTTGCGGGCGGACGGCACGTCCGTCTCGTACTTGCCGATGTGCCTGACCTCGCCGTCGGCGTCGATCACCGCTGCGGCGGCACCGTCCTGGTCGTTCACCCACAACAGGCCGTCGCGGACGAAGAGTTCGAGTTCGCCCGGCCCGTCGGTGATCGGTACCGGTTCGCCGAGCGCGGAGAGGGACGTGTCGTACACCAGCAGCCTGCCGGTGGACTCGTCCGGTAAGTAGACCCGCTTGCCGAGCAGTTGGGGTGCCCCCAACTCCTGGCCCTGTACGGGTACACGGGCGCGCAGGGTGTGTCTGCTGCGGACGTCGACGACCACCAGATCCCCGCTGTCGGTGTCCAGCACCGGCACCACGGAACCGTCGGTGCCGGTCGGCACCTGGAGACCGGCCGCCGGGTCCGCCCCTGCTGGCGCGCCGCCGAGTTCGAAGGTGCCCTGCACGCCCCTGACCGTCAGCACCTTCATCGCTGCGGCGGTTTTGTCGGTCACCACGGGGCGGCCGTCGGCCACGGTCAGCGCCAGATCGTGGCCCGCGTCGGCGACCTCGACCGCCGTGCCCTTCCTGCCCTTGACGAACGGCACCACCGTGCCCTGGTCAGGCAACGGCACCCACAGCGTGCCCTGCCCGTCCACCACGGCGGCTCCCGGCTTCCCGCCCAGTTCGACGGGCGGGCTCTCGGGCGTCGTCAGCGCCGGGTCGATCCGCTGGACGGTGCCCTTCGCGGGGTCGAGGACGTACGCGTACGCGCCGCCTGCGGCCAGTTGCAGCCCGGCCGTGCCGTAGTCCGCCGACTGTTCGGCGGTCAGCTGGGCGGAGTCGATCCGTACGACCCGGCCGGTACGTTCGTCCAGCACGAGGGTCGTGTCGCCGTTCTGCGCGATCGAGAGCGGGTGGCCCGCCATCCCGGCCGGCAGCACGGCCTTGCCGTCCACCGCGCCGGTCAGCCCATGGGCGTGAGCGACCTCGCCCTTCCCGCTGCTGGCCAGCCAGGCACCGATGTCGGCGAGCCCGGGCCGGGTGTCGGCCGTACCGGCTCCGACGGCGAGCGAGGTGGCGACGAGCGCGCCGACCGCGCCGATCGCCAGGTAGCCGGTGACGCGGTTGCCGGTCGGCCGCAGCCCTGCCCGGGCCGCCGTGACCAGCATCGAACAACGTTGTCGGACCCCGGGCCTCGCGGATTCCCCCGACATCTCGTGCTCCCTGGTGAGACGCGCAACTCCTCCTGGGGCCAGGGTAGTTGACAGAGGTGTGACTGTCAGGGACGACTCAGGACACGGATGGCTCACGACTTGGATGGCTCAAAACACGTACGAGCATGCTTCCCCTTGTGGTCGGCTTGGTGCTGCTGTGCCCACAGGTGTGTGTGCGAAGTTGCCCGGGCGCGGTCCGGCCCCCGTCGCCGACCGATACCCCCGTGTCGGACGGGACCGGAGAGCCGGTGCCGTGCCCGGGCCGTGCCGACGCTGGCAGGACGCTCCGGCGCCTGGCAACGAATCGGCGTCCGGTGGGATGCTGGGACTCCGAGACACGTGGTGACCTTGCACTTCGGGGGTCTGCTGGGACGCCGGTGGGACGGGGCAGCGGCGCGGCATGACGGTTGGGGTCAAGGGGGCAGGACGTAATGGGATCGCAGCCCGTGGAGTTCGACGAGTTCGCGGCTTGTCTGCGGGCGCTCAAGGAACGGGCGGGCCTCAGTTACGAGGCGCTGGCAGGGAAGACCGGCATCAGTGGATCCAGCCTGCACCGGTACTGCTCCGGCTCGTACGTTCCCCAGGACTACGGGTCGGCGCACCGGTTCGCCACGGCCTGCGGGGCGTCACCGGAGGAACTGCGCCGATTACACCGGCTCTGGGCCCTGGCGGACGCCGCACGGGATCCGGGACGCGGGACGGACACGGAGCGGGGGCGGGGGCGGGACGGCCGGGGAGACGGTCGTCGTGCCGACCGGGCTGCCGACGGGGGTGTGGGGGACCGGGCTGTCGACCGGGCTGCCGATCAAGACGTCGCCCAGGACGGGCCCCACGGATCGGCCCCAGCCCTGGACCCGGCCCCGGACCCGGACGCCTCCATACCCACCCGCGCCCTGCCCGCCGTACCCACCCCCCGCCCGCCCTGGCACCGCAGGAGATCATCGGCTCTCGTCGTGATCGTGCTGTCCCTCGCGTTGGGGGCGACGGCATGGGGGCTCACGGCCGGGTCCGGCGGCGGATCCTCCGACGACGAGGACCGTCCGCTGTTCTCG
The DNA here is from genome assembly GCF_045041225.1 of Streptomyces sp. NBC_00075. Taxonomy (NCBI): domain Bacteria; kingdom Bacillati; phylum Actinomycetota; class Actinomycetes; order Kitasatosporales; family Streptomycetaceae; genus Streptomyces; species Streptomyces sp. NBC_00075. The sequence continues at coordinate 5,157,453 of NZ_CP108243.1, read as the reverse complement.
GCGGCGTGCGCCGGGCCGGTGACCATGGGGCAGCGCGGTGCCTGCGTACGGGAGATGCAGCGGCTCCTCGCCCGGGCCGGGGCCGAGTTGGACGTCGACGGCGAGTTCGGCCCGGTGACCCTGCGCCGGGTGACCGCCTTCCAGGTGCTGTCCGGCGTCGGTGTCACCGGGGTGGTCGGCGACGAGACGAAGAAGGCGCTCTACGCGTCGAAGACCCGCATGGACACCTGGTCGCCCGACAAGGTGCGCCTGCGGATCCGCGAGGTGTTCGGCGAAGAACCCGACCGTGCGGTCGCCATCGCGGACTGCCAGTCGTTCCTCGATCCGCTGCACGTCCTGCCGAACACCGACACCACCCGGAACTGGGGCGTCTTCCAGATCTCCGATGCCACGCTGCGGCAACTCGGCGGCACACCTCGCGACGCGCTGGACCCGGAGTGGAACATCCAGGCCGCCCACCGCCTGTGGAGCCGCGCGCAGAACTTCGGGGACTGGCCGAACTGCGACCGGGCCGCCTCTCCGGCCCCCACCGCCTCTTCCGCCTCTTCCACAGCGACGGGTCCTGCCCTGGTGCAGGCGGTCGACAGCCGGCCGGCGACATCGCCACCGGACACCCCCGCGTCCTCGTCGTCCTCGACGTCCACGGCCGCCAACTGCCCGGCGCCGGGGCAGCGGTTCAAGACGGCCACCCACGACCGGGTGTACCTGGTCGGCCCCGGCAGCCGCCTCTACTACATCCCCGACGCGACCGTCTATTTCAACCTCTGGGACGACGACTATCGTGGGGTCGCCACCGTCAGCGGAGGTGTCTTCGCGGACTGCGGGTGGGACGAGGCCCGCGAGTTCGCCGACGCGTTCATGGCCAGGACGAGCGGCAGCCTGCGGACCTACATCTGGGACGCGTGGTACGGCTACCGCTGGATCGCGGACCGGACGGTCTTCGACACGTACGGGTTCTCGACGGAGAAGATCCAGACACGGTCCTCGCTGTCCCCCATCGCCCGTGACACCAGGTGGCAGTGAGCCGGGGGTTCAGCGCACCGGGAAGCCGAAGGCGTAGCCCTCGGCCTTGAGCTGGGGGAGGACCCGGCGCAGGGCCTCGACGGTCTCCGAACGGTCGCCTCCGGCGTCGTGGAAGAGGAGCGTCGGCCCGTTGGGCAGCTCGCGCTCGACGGTGGCGACGATGGCGTCCGCGCCCGGGAGTTCGAAGTCCTTGGTGTCCACGTTCCAGCCCAGCGGGCGCATGCCCCGGGAGGCGGCCAGCTTGCGGCTGTAGGGGGTGAAGGCGCCGCCGGGCGCCCGGTAGTACATCGGCCGTACGCCGCCGGAGGCCTCGGTGATCATGCGTTCGGCGTCGAGGATCTGCTGCGACTGGTAGGCCTCGGACTTCTTGTCCATGGTGGTGTCGTGGGACACCGAGTGGTCGCACAGGCGGTGCCCGGCCGCGACGACCTGCTTCACGAGGTCCGGGTGGGCCTGCGCCTGCGTCCCCACCATGCAGAACGTGGCCTTCACGCCGTACTCCCGCAGTACGTCGAGGACTTGGGGCGTCCACTCGGGGTCGGGGCCGTCGTCGATGGTGATGTTGACGCCGCGCGCACCCGCGTCCGAGGCGTGCGCGATGGTCACCGCGACCGGCTTGACGGCGGTGGCCGGCTTGGCCGAGGTCACCTTCGGCGACGCGTCGCCGACGGCTCCGGCCTGCGCGGTCCACATCGAGGCACCGGTGGCGAGCAGCGTCACCCCGAGCGCCGCGCCGAGCACCTTGCCGTACCAGCCACGCCCGCCGCTGTGCCGTGCCATGTCCGCCCCGCTCTCCCGCAGTTCCACGCCGATTCCTTGGTCACTTCGCGACCAACTGGCAGGACGAGGAACGGAGGCCGGAGGATGCGTCCGTTACCGATCAAGGACAATCCCGGGGTGGTTCCCGGACAACGGGGGAACGGGCTCCGCGCCGCCAGCACGCCGCCAGCACGCCGTCAGCGCGGGGGCCGGGTGGAGTCACCGGGCGGGGGTGCGGCGAGAGTTGTCGTCCCCGTCGGTAGATCCGGCGCGTCTGTGTGGCCGCCGGGGGAACCGGGCACTGGGACGTCTGGGACGTCTGGGACGTGGGGGATAGGGCCGTACGCCGTCAGTGCGGGGGCCGGGTGGTGTCGCCGGGTGGGGGTGCGGTGGGAGTCGCCCCCGGCGGCAGGTCCCGCGCGTTCGTGCGGCCGCCGTGGGGAGCCGGGCCCGGGACGTAGGGGAGAGGGGCGTGACCTGCGGGGAACTGGGGGTGCGCCGAGGGGAACTGGGCGTACGCGGCGGGGGATTGGGGATGCGCGGCCGAGAAGGGCAGCGGCGGTGGGACCGGTGCCGGCGCGGGGACGGTGCGGGTCGGCGTGCGGCGGTGGGCCAGCCAGAGGACGGCTGCCGTGTACAGGGCGATGCCGGTCAGGTCGACGGCCACGACCTGCCAGGGCGCGTCCGCAGCCGTGTCGTCGGTCTTGAGGCCGTCCACGACGGCGGCCGAGACGCCGAACGCCAGCAGGTTGCTCACGGCGTGCAGCCCGATCGCCGCCTCCAGTCCACCCGTACGTACGGTGAGCCAGCCCGCGACCATCGCGAACACGACCAGATCGGCGAAGCCCCACGGGGTGCCCCAGCCGTGGGCGGCGCCGAACAGGACGGCCTGCGGCACGAGCGCCCACCAGGGGGAGCGCAGGAAACCGCCGACCGCCTGTGTGAGCCAGCCGCGGAAGACGTACTCCTCGGCGGCGGCCTGAAGCGGCACCAGGACGACCAGCATGGCGAGGGCCGGACCGAAGACCTCCCAGCCCGCCCACCGCGCCGGCTCGGCATCGTCCATGGGCAGGAGGAACATGGCTCCGGTGGTCACGGCGAGGACCGGCAGGGCCGCCAGCACGCACCACCCCAGCCAGCGCCACCGCAGTCCGCCCGTCACGGACGAGACGGTGCCCGCCGGGCGGCGGCCGATCCAGAGCACCGCGAGCAGCACGACGGGCAGGGCGGAGGCGATCGCCAGCAGATCGAGGGCCGTGCCGGTGACGGGGCCGAACTCGACGGTCCCGTCGGGACCTTCGGGATACCCCTTGGCCGACCCCAGGACGGAGCCGATGCCGTACAGCAGCCCGGCCACGACCACACACGCCACGGCCACGAACCCGGTGCCCAGCACGGGCCGCCACCATCGATGGCGTACCGAGACGCGTGCCATGCGGTGGTAGGGGAGCAGTTCGGGGAGGGGGTTCGTCATGGGGACAAGCCTCTCCGTGGGCGCGGGCACCCACATCCGCCGCCGGCACGAACGCCGCCTCTGTCGGAGGGTAGAGGCGGGTGGAGAGCGACCTGGCACCCGGGTCCCGTGTCGGCCGTAGCGCCCTGGTCCTACGCTCGTGCCGAGATGGAGACGACGATACGCAACTGGCTGCTCCCCGCGCTGCTCGCGACCGGACAGCTCGCCTGGCTGTGGCCCGGAGCCGGCCTGGTCGGCGCGGAGGTGCCCGGGGCGGCGGCACTTGTCGCCGTCCTGGGCGCGGTGGCCGCCGAGACGGCCGCGCTGGGCCGGCGACGACAGACACCGGTCCGGGCCCTCGCCTGGTCCCTCGGCGCCCTCTTCGTGGGTCAACTGGCCTGGCAGGACGGCTACTTCGGGTTGGGTACGCCGATCGCGCTGTACTCGGTCGCGGTCCGCTGCCCGGTCCCCGTGACCGTACGCGCGCTCGCCGCCGCCGTGGGCGTCGAGTGGCTCCTCTCCCTCGTCCACCTCGGGGTCCGGCCCGCGCTCGCCGCGGAGTTGGTGCTCGGCGCGCTCGTGTACGCCGTGTGCGTGGGGCTCGGTGAGGCGCGGCGGCAGTGGCTCAAGGGGCGCTCGCTCGCGGCCGGGCGGCTGGCCGGCGCGGAGGAGACCCGGCGGCGGGCGGGCGACACCGAACGGCAGCGGCTGGCCCGCGAGTTGCACGACGTGAGCGCCCATCACCTCACCTCCGTCGTCATCACGGCCGACGCCGCACGCCGACTCGGCGACAGCAGGCCGGAGTTGACGGCCGAGGCGCTGACGTTCGCCGAGCGCACCGGCACCGAGACCCTGACGGCGCTGCGACGGCTCGTAGGCCTGCTGCGCGACGCGGACCGCCCGGATCCGCGCCCGATGACCGCCCGTATCGAGGAACTCATCGCCGGATTCGGCCGGTTGGGCCGTCCGATCGACGCCGTACTCCCCGCCGACCTGGCCGGTCCGGCGGCCGAGGCGGTCCACGGGATCGTCCGCGAGGCCCTGACCAACGCCCTGCGGTACGCCCCGGGTTCGGCGGCGCACGTGAGCGTCGTGCGCGGGGAGGGCGTACTGGAACTCACCGTCGACAACGCGCCCCCGCGCGGCGCGGTGCCGGACGGTGTCGGCGGCGTGGCCGGTCTGGGGTCGGGGCGCGGTGTCGCGGGGATGAAGGAGCGGGCGGCGGCCGTGGGCGGGGAACTGACGGCCGGCCCCGCACCCGGCGGTGGCTGGCGGGTGCGGGCCACGCTGCCCGACGTCACGGGGCCGTGGGGCGCACCCGAGGGCGCGGGCGGGCGCGACGTGCTGCGGGAACAGCGACTGGCCGACCCCGCACTGGTGCTGACGGCGACGCTCCTCCCCCTGGTGTTCGCCCTGGTCACGATGGAGGAGTGGACGGCCACGAGCCTGCGCGCCACCCTCCCGGACCTGCTCCTCGTGGCCGCGCTGCTGACCGCGCACGCGGTGCCGCTGCTGTGGCGGCGGCGCGCTCCGTGGCCGGCGTTCCTCGGCGTGCTGGCCACATCGTGGCTGTGGCCGGTGGCGGTCGCCGTGGCCGGCCTGCCGTCCCGGGTGTCCGAGTTCTTCGCCGGCGGAGCGCTCGCGGAACTGCTCGCGGTGTACGCCGTCGCGGTCTACGGCCGGGGAGCCGCCCGCACCTGGCCCGCGTGGTGCGCGGCGGCGGTCTCGCTCTCCGGAACCCTCGTCGCGACGGCGGGCGCGGACGGCAGGCTGATGGACGAGACCTCGATATGGCCCGTCGCCCTGGTGATGTTCATCCCGCTGACCGTGCTGTTCGCCGCCGTGTTCGCCGCCCTGTGGGGCGCCGGACTCGCCGTAAGGCGCCGTCGCCTGCGCATCCTCGCCTGGGACGACTACGCGCTGGCCGGCACCCTGTGGCACGCGGAACGGGCCGCGGACGCCGAACGGCACCGGCTGGCGGCGAAGTTGCACGACGCCGTCCTGCACCCCACGACGGCACTGGTCGAACAGGCCAGGCAGGGACGGCTGGAGGAGGTCGCCGCCGGTGCCCGTGCGGCTCTGGCCGCCATGCGCGAACTTCTCCACAGCCTGGGGAAACCGGAGGAGGCTCCCGGGCCGGGGCCTGCTCCGGCGCCCACGGCGGCGGACCTCGACGCGCTGTGCCGGTCGATGCGCGCCGCCGGCCGGGACGTCACGCTGCGGGGCCTGCCGAGGGCCGCGCGAAACCTGCCGCCCTCCGTGACCCGGTCGGCGTACCGGATGGTCGAGGCGGCGCTCGACGCGGGGGGCCGGGGCCCGGTACGGGTCACGCTGCGCCGACGGCGGAACACCCTGCGCGTCACGGTGACGGGCGTACCGGCGGCCGTGACCGGCCCCGTGGCGGAACGCCTGAAGGTGCAGGTGGGGACGGGAACAGGCAGCGTCACCTTCGAACAGACCGGTACGGTACGGGTGTTGCTGTCGACGCGCCCGAGTCCGCGGGAGCCCGTCCAGGAGGTGTTCCCGTCATCACCACCCGTGTGATGGTCGTCGACGACCAGGCGGTGGTCCGCGCAGGATTCGCCGCCATCGTGGACGCCGAACCCGATCTGACGGTGGTCGCCGAGGCCGGTGACGGGGCGTCGGCGGTGGAACTCGCCGCGGCCACGGCGCCCGACCTGGTCCTGATGGACATCCGTATGCCCGGCATGGACGGCCTCACCGCGACCCGTCTCATCACCGCGCAGGAGCCCTGCCCCCGCGTCCTGGTCCTGACCACCTTCGACCTGGACGCCTACGTGTACGAGGCGTTGCGCGCCGGGGCCTCCGGGTTCCTGCTCAAGGACGCCCTCCCCGAGGACCTGCTGTCCGCGATCCGCGTGGTCGCCACCGGCGAGGGCATCCTGGCCCCGACCGTGACCCGCCGCCTCATCGACACCTTCGCCCAGGGTGCCCCGCAACCACCGTCGGTGACAGGCGAGTTGTCCTCCCTCACACCCCGCGAGAACGACGTCCTGCTGCACATCGCCTCGGGCCTGACGAACGCGGAGATCGCCACCGCCCTCGGAGTGACCACGGGCACGGTGAAGACCCACGTCAACGCCCTGCTGACCAAACTGGGCCTGCGGGACCGGGTCCAGGCGACGATCCTGGCGTACGAGAGCGGGTTGGTCAGGCCGCGCGGAACGGCCTGAGCACGGGAGAGCGAACCCCAGCGCGGGTCGGCGTGGCCTCAGCCAACCGGTTCGCTCTGTGCGGGTACCCGTGCGCGGGGTGTCCGGGACGCGTCCGCAGTCCTTCCGGAACCTGCTCCTCGCACGGTGCGGCGCCACAGCCGTCCCAGAGCCAGGTAGAAGCGGTCCGGAAGGAAGACGGCGTCGGCGATGATCATCGCGCCGGAGAAGAGGGGCAGTCCCATGAGTACCCCGATACCCAGGTGCATGCCCAACAGCATGGTCAGGACCGGGTACTTGAGCCGCCCGAACAGGACGAACGGGAAGGCGACCTGCAACAGCACCGTCAGGTAGCAGGCGAGGGCGATCAGCAGGTCGTGCTCGTCCGCCATGAGGGAGAGTTCGGGCCAGGGCCGGAACAGGTCGAGGTTCAGGACGTAGTGGAGGGCGGTCCCGTTGCCCCAGGATCCGCCCTGCACCTTGTACAGACCCGCGGATCCGTAGAGGAAGCAGACCTGGGCCGCGATGACGAACATCCCGCAGTTGTGCAGTACGGCGGTCAGCGTCCGCCGGGAGGCGCGGAGGTGCTGCCCGAGCCCGCCCGCCGGCCGGTCCACCGGCAGGCGCGCCTCAGCATCCGCGCCCGCCCGAAGCCGGGTTCTGCGTGCGTCCAGGGACCAGCGACGGCCGCATGCGGTGAGGACGAGGTAGACGGCCATGAGGAGGATGAGGTTGTCTCCGCCGTCGGTCATGAAGATCGCCCTGCCGTGGAACGACGCGACCACGACCGCGAACAGCACGGACACCGCTCTGGTCCGCCAGCCGAGGGCGAACAGCGCCGACGCGGCGAGGGCCAGCGCGTAACAGGCCTCGAAGTAGGCCCGGTTGTCGGACAGGGTGAGGATGCCCACCCATCCCGTCTGGTCGAACAGCTGCCGCGCCAGCTCCGGCGTCCACGGTGATCCCGGACCCCAGATCTCGTCGCGGTGCGGAAACTCGCGGAGCAGGAAGACGAGGTAGAGCAATCCGTATCCGATGCGCAGGACCGCCGCGGCGTACAGGGAGACCGGCCGCTCGGTCAGGACGCCGAGGGCCGCATGAACACGGTCGGGTGCGCGGTGCGGCCCGCCCGCCCCGGCCCTCTCGGCGGTACGAGGGTGCCGTACGGGTGCCGGCTCAGTTTCCATGGGAGTCCGCCTCCACCTTCCACCAGGGCAGATACCGCGTGTCGGCCGCTCCTGGCGCGACCGCGGCCACGCCCGTGCCGCCCGCCGGGGCGGGCGCGGCGATGGGCACGGTGACCACCCGTAGCTGGATGGCCTCGAAGCTCCCGCCACGGCGCCCGGCGACGCGCTCCGACGCGATGTTGGTCAGGTACCGCTGAATCATCAACGCCCGCTGCGAGCGCGGCCGGTCGTCGCCGCCGTGGTGTTCGAGGTACGAACTCCAGGCCCGGCGCAGCATGTTCTGCGCCGTATGACTCGGGAAGACGTTGTGCTTCACCGCGGAACTGTCCACGGCGGTCAGCTCGAACCAGCCGCTCACCTGCACGGTGCCGTCCGGCGCGGTGTGCGTGGTTCTCGCTGAGATCTGCCGGTTGACGGACTCCGGGTCCGGGGCGAAGAGCCGCCAGTTCTGCTCGAACAGCGGGAAGACCCACGCGTTGACCTGGCGGCTGTACTGCTGGGAGAGCGGATTCGGGGGTGCCACGTGCAGGAACACCAGGAGCACATGGACCAGGACTGTCGTCAGGCAGAGGAACACGGCAGCACTCGTCGCCGCTCTCAGGAGGACCGGCGGAGGCTCCGATTGTTCCGTGGGTCTCTCCTCGGATTCTTCCGTCGGTTCCCGCGTGGATTCCCGCGTGGATTTCTGCGTGAATTCGTCCGAAGGTACGTCCGCGGATACGTCCGCATCCGTCGACGCAACGCCATCCGGCACGGCCCCACCCGGCCTTTCGATCCCGGCTTCTCTCACTGCTTCTCCCGAGCTTTCGGCGGCGGCGTGCGGCGGAATCGACAACGATCCGCCGCGCGCCGGGCGCCGTCCGTCCCCTCAGGGACGCATGTACGACTCAGTGACGAGCGTCGACGTAGTGGTCGTCTTCGCCGGGCTTGCTGTCGTGCTCGTCGTAACCGCCGTGCTCTTCGGGCTTGCTGCCGTACTCGTCGTAACCGCCGTGCTCGTCAGGTTTCCCGCCGTGCTCGTCGTGTCCGCCGTGCTCGTCGTGTCCGCCGTGCTCGCCGTGTTCGCCGGGCTTCCCACCGTGGCCATGGCCACCGGGCTTGCCCGGCTGCCCGCCGTGGTCGTGTCCGGGTCCGCCGTTGCCGCCGCCGTTCGCGCCGCCGTTGACGCCTCCGATGGTGGCGCCAGTGGTCCCGCTTGTCGTGGTGCCGGCGACCAGGCCGCCGAGCACTCCGCCCGTGGTGCCGCCCGACGTCAGGACGCCGCCGAGGAGGCCACCCGGGGTGCCGCCGGTTCCGCCGCCCGTCGGCACGCCGCCGATGGCGCCGACGGTGGTGCTGCCCGTGGTGCCCGTGGTCGTGGCCCCGGCGATGACACCGCCGCTGACCAGCCCGCCCGTGGTCCCGCCGGTCGCGCACGGGCCCAGGAAGATCCTGTTCGTGTCCAGCGTCACGGCGCCGTCACCGGTACCGCCCGCATCGGCAAGCAGTCGGCCGTTGATGATCGCCCCCGTGGTGGCGCTGATCGAGGTGTTGGCCAGGATGGTGCCCACGAACGAGGTGTGGGTACCGAGCGTGGCCGAACTGCCCACCTGCCAGAACACATTGCACGGTGAGGCGCCGTTGACCAGGCTCACCGTGCTGTTCTCGGCTGCCGTCGTCAGAGTCGAACCGATCTGGAACACCCAGACGGCATTGGGGTTTCCCAGGGCGTCCAGGGTGAGTGTGCCGGTGATCTGTGCGCTGCTGTTCGCCCTGTAGAGGCCCGGCGTCAGCACCTGGCCGCCGAACTCGTGGGGAGCGTCGTTGTACACCACGGGGTCCAGCGACTGTCCGGCGGCCTGGTTGTACGCCGTGGTCAGCTCGATCTTGGCCTGGCCCGCGTGGGCATCGGCAGCGTGCAGAGTCCCGGGCGGGGTCACGGTGCCCGCCGGGGGTCCTGTGAACCCGACGATTTCTGTACCGGGGCTCACACCGACGTTGAGACCTTCGACCACCGTGGGGCCGGTGTTGGTGACCGTCGCCCCACCCAGTACTCCGTAAGTGGCCAGCGTCGTACCGATCGGTACGGGGGTGGCAATGGCATTTGCGCGTGTCGGCGTCAGAGCGATCACGACAGCGGCGATCACCACGGCCGTCACCGCCGTGATCCACATCGACATCGTGCGCCGCGCAGGCGCGTCTTGGATATTCAGCGTCATCGAGGGGCCAACTCCTTTGAGAGGATGATCTTGGCGATTCTCGGCCGCGCAGAATCGCCTGATTCTGCGGGTGGCGTATTACGCAGAAAAGTACTCCGGTTTCTTGCCTCTCCGGGTGAGGTAGCTGAAATGGAAGAGCCCTTTGTGATAGCTGTACAAATGATTAATGGGCTGAATGCTGCTGCTGTTCGCCTGGCTTGACGGCGGGCCGACGGCCCTCGTGAGCGTGGTGCGAGAGCAACCTGGCCGAGGTGCGGGTTCGGGAATTAATTTCCCTGCTTCGCGGGCGATTTCCAGGATTTGTATTCATGCACCGAACGATTCTCCAAGGCGGTGTCAGGGCCTTTCAGGTCCGAGTAGGAGGCGTTTCGTGGAGAGTGAGTGCTCGGATCAGGACCGGGGTGGCAACACCGGCAGCGGTGGGATGGGCGTCGTCTGGCTGGCCTGGGAAGAGCGGCTCGAACGGCGGGTCGCGGTCAAGTGCGCACGCCTGGACGACGTACGTCTCCTCGCGCAGCCTCGCCCAGATCGTGACGGAGCGTGGCCCGCTCACGCCTGAGGAGGCCGGGTCGATCGGCTGCCAGATCGCGGCCGCGCTGGCGAAGTCCCACCACGAGGGCGTGCTGCACGGCGATGTGACTCCGGAGAACATCATCGTCACCGGCGAAGGCGTCGCGAGACTCACCGGCTTCGGGATCTCACGGGCCCTGTGGAGCGACGTCACCCACTGCACGACGGGCAGTGTGCGCACCGTCTTCGCGCTCGCGCTGACCGGCAGAGCGATGCTGGGCGTCCCGCCACGTGAGTGGTCCAACCGTCGACACCGCCAGACGCAGACCACGACAGCCCCCGCGCCCCGCCCGTCTGCGACCGTGGACAGAGGGGCGCCTGCGAGCGCAGTCGCACCCCGGAGAGAAGGCGAGAGTGTCAGTGTCCCGAGGCGGGGTCGTCCTTGCGGGCCGGGCACGCTCCCGGAGCCGTCGGGCCGGCCCCGCGCAGGTGCCGGGCCAGGCGGGCCGGGTCGGTGTCGGGCCGGGACGCCAGTTCGCGGGCGAGTACGGCGTGCCGGAGCTGTCGGGCGGACGGCGTCTGGGTGCTCAGGACCACGTCGCGGGCCAGCTCGGGCAGGCGGTAGCGGCCGGTGCCGCTCGTGCCGGGATCCGCGTCCCAGACCAGGACGCGGGCGGTGACGGCGGCGTCGATCAGCCGCAGCAACCCGTCCGGGGCCAGGCCCTGGACGGCGGCGAGCAGGCCGACGTCCAGCCAGTCACCGTCGGCGGCGGCGAAGGCGAGCATCGTCCGGGTCCCGTCGGGCAGTTCGACCAGTCTGGCGTGCAGGATGTTGCGTACCGCGGCCGGCACCTGTGCCCTGGGACCGGTGCGCCGCGCCGGCGGAAGCCTGAGCAGCTCGGCCAGGGCGAACGGGTGCCCCTCCGCACGCCGGTGCAGCGCCGCCGCCTCCTCCGGCGGGACGCCCTTCTCGCCGTGCGCCGCGAGCAGTTCGGCCACGTCGTCGGGGGTCAGCGGGTCCAGGGTGAGCCAGGTCGCGCCGAGCCGGGCCAGGTCGGCGAGCAGCAGGCTGGACACGGGGGCGTCGGGGTCGCGCAGGGTGCACACGAAGACGACCGGGGCCTCCCGCAGCACCTTCGCGAGGCGCCTCAGGAGGCGGTGGAAGCCCTGCGGGGCCTGGTCGAGGTCGTCGACGACACACAGGGTGGGGGCTTGGGTGAGTTCCCGGACGACCGTGCCGAGCGGGTCCTGGCGCGCGACGTCGTCCTGGCCGGAGTCGGTGCCGTCCTGCCGTAGCGCGTCCAGGAGTTGGACGGTGGGGCAGGTGCGGGAGATCCCGCGGTTCCCGCTGAGCGCCTGGCCGGCCCTGGTGCGGGCGACGGTGAACCCGGCCGCCACGGCCCGGGCGGCCAGCTCCTCCGCCAGCCGGGTCTTGCCGGTTCCCTGCTCCCCGCCCACCACGGCCCACTGGGGGCGGTTCGCGGAAGCCGCCGCCAGCAGGGCCGCCAGTCGCGTCATCTCCTCGTCCCGGCCCACGAAGGGTTCCGGCTCGGGGCGTACGCACGCGGTGGCGAAGCCGGACCCTGGGGACAGCGTCGTACCGGACGAGGAGCCGGACGTGGAACCGGACGTGGAGCCGGACGAAGGTGTGCCGAGTACGTCGACGTCGTGTCGCAGGATCGCGGTGTGCAGGTCCCTCAGCTGGGGGCTGGGGTCCAGGCCCAGCTCCGTGGCCAGCCTGGTGCGGAACCGCTCGTACTGCCGCAGCGCCTCGACCGGCCGCCCCGCCGCGTAGAGCGCGCGCATCAGCAGGGCCCAGGACGTCTCCCGATGCGGGTCCCTGCGTACGAGACTGTCGGCGACGTCGATCGCCTGTTCCGTCTCGCCCTGCTGGACGAGGATCGTGGCCCGGAGTTCCCTGGCGTCCTGGAGGGCGCCGTCGAGCCGGGTGCGCTCGCGCATCGCGAAGGCGTGCTCGCAGGCCTCGGCGAGGGCCTCGCCGCGCCACAGCCCGAGCGCCGTGTCGATCTCCTGCCGGGCGGCGGGGAGTTGACGGTTCCGCAGGGCCTCGCGGGCCCTGCTCACGGACTCCTCGAACAGGGTTGTGTCGCGGGCTTCGCGGGGCACCTTCAGGGCGTAGCCGGTCGGGCCGCTGACCAGCATGGTGGAGCGGCCCTGCCGTACGGGGTCGAGTACCGCGCGCAGCCTGCTGATGTGGGCGCGTACGGAGGAGGCGGCACCCGTCGGCCGGTCCGTGGGCCACAGATCGCGCAGGAGGGTGTCCTGCGAGACGGGGCGGCCGTCCTCGATGAGCAGCCGGACGAGCAGCAACCGCCGCTGCGGGGGCCCCACTTCGAGGCAGACGTCACCGTGCAGCACCTCGACGGGACCGAGCACGCAGAACCGCGTCGGGTGCGCGTGAGGCAGGTCCGACGGGCCGGACACGTCCTGGGGCATGCGGGCCGCACGGCGAAGGGGAGAAAGAGAGGAAAGGGGAGAGCGGTCCAGGGCGCCCGGTCCGGTCCCGGCCGCCCCGCTACCGCTACCGCCGCCGGTGCTCGCCGCCGACACCGCGGGTCCCGGAGCGGCCGGCCGAGGGGGTGTCGCTCCGCTGCCGTCCGCGTGCGGTTCGCGGCGGTCCTGGTTCATTCGGTGTCTCCCAGCGCGGTCATCGGCGTGATACGGGTGGCGCGGCGGGCGGGCAGCAGACCGGCGAGCGCGGTGAGTACCGCCAACCCCGCGAAGACCAGTAGCAGTTGTGCGCCCGGTAGTCGCAGCGGCGCGTCGGTGACGGCTGTGCTGATGAGGAGCCGGGCGTAGGGGATGCCGAGCGCCAGCCCGAGGACGCCGCCGAGGACCCCGTACAGGCCCGCCTCCAGGGTGATGGTCCGGCGCAGTGCGCCGCCGCTCAGTCCCAGGGCGCGCAGCAGCCCGAACTCACGGGTGCGTTCGATCGCGGTCAGGCTGGTGGTCGCGGTGACACCGACGACGGCCATGAGGACGGTCAGGGCGACGAGCCCGAGAGAGACCGTGCCCATCGTGCGGACCGTGTCCTGGCTGCTGTCCCGGCTCTCCGCCAGGACGCTGATGCCGACGTCGTCCGGGTCGGCGACCTGCGCGCGGATCGTGCTCTCCAGGGCCCGCTGCGCCTTGCCGCGGGCGACGAGACCGTCCGTGGCGGCGTCGGCGTAGATGCCGCTCGCGTTCTCGGCGGCGCCCATCCGGTCGAGATCGGCAGGTGCGACGAGTACGTCCGCGAGGCCCGGCCCCTTGCCGGGCAGTGTGGCGGCGACGGTCAGCCGGATGTCGCCGCGCCGGGAGGCGAGGGTGAGGGTGTCGCCCGCCCGTACGCCCAGGAGGTCGGCCACGTCGGCCGAGACGACCGCGTGGTCCGGGCCGAGTTCGTCGAGGGAGCCGGTGGCGGTGTCGATGGACTCGGCCTTGGGGAGGGCGCCGGGGTCCAGGTCCGTCACCTCGAACTCCCGGGATCCCGCCGTGACTTGGACGGTGCGGTAGCCGGTGACATGGGTGAGTTCGGGCGCTGCGGCGAACTGCCGTACGACGGTGGCGTCCAGGCCCTTGTCGCCGGCCGCGACCCGGAAGTCGGCGGGGGCGTCGACGGCGTCGGTGCGTTCCATGTAGCCGCCCAGACAGGCGACGCAGACGAGGGCGCCGGAGACCAGGGCGGCACCGAGGGCGACGACGACGGAGACGGCGGCGGCACGGCGGGGCATGCCTCCGACACCGCTGACGGCCAGCCTGCCGGTGGTGCCGAGCCGGCGCAGCGGCCATCCGGCGACCGTCAGGACGGGGCGGACCAGGAGGGGGCCGAGGGCGATCAGCGCCAGGAAGGCGAGGGCGGCGGACGCGACCGTGGTCATCATGGCGAGGTCGCGGTCACTGCCGCGCAGTGCCGCGAGTGCCGTGGCCGCGGCGGCGAGGAGGGCTCCGGTGACGAGGCGGGAGGCCTCGACACGGCGTTCGCTCGCGCCACCGCCCGCCGCGCGCAGCGCCTGGAGCGGGGACACACGGGCCGCCGACAGTGCGGGGGCGAGGACCGCGCCGACCGTCACCAGCATGGTTCCCAAGACCACGAGCACGGCGTACGTCACGGGGAGACCCGGCGCCGACAGTTCCCGTCCGGCGCTGCGGGCCACCACGGGGGCCAGGTGCCCGGCACCCAGGGCAGCCGCCACCCCGAGCGAGCCCGCGATCCCGCCCACCAGGGCGCCCTCGACGGCGAGCGCGGTCACCAGCCGGTGCCGCGAGGCACCGATGGCGCGCAGGAGCGCCAACTGCCGCAGCCGCTGGGCGAAGACGATACGAAAGGACGAGGTGGCGACCAGAGCGGCCGCCCCCACCGCCACGGCGAGGAACACGGAGAGAAGCAGGAACACCTCACGCAGGTCCCCGCCCACGGCCTCGCGCTCCTCCTGGGCCCGTACGGCCGCACCGGCCTTGAGCGACGCGCCGCCACCGAGCACGTCGCGCACGCGTGCGGACAGCTCACCCGCCGGGGCACCGTCCTCGGCGCGGATGTCGACGTGCTGATAGCCCGGCAGATCCGCGAGCCGCCCGACGTACGCGTCGGTGGTGTAACCGCTGGACCGCTGCTCGGCGGTGGTGGTGCTCTTCACGACGCCAGTGACGATGACGGCGACCTTGACGGTTCTCTCCGCGTCCTCGGGATCAGGGATCACCAAGGTCGTGCGGGAGCCGGGGGCGAGGCCCAGCTCCTCGGCGGCCCGCCGGTTGACCGCGATCCGGCCGGCCCGGTCGGGGTAGCTGCCCTCGACGAGCCGGACCAGGGACAGCGGTCCGGTGCCGGGGTCGGCGCGGAGCTCCAGCCAGCGCTCGGACGGGCCGGCGAGCGGCGCGCCGGAGTCGACCCGGCCGACGGCCTCGGCGACACCGGGCAGCGCGCGGATCCGCTCGAGCGCGGCACCGCTGATGTTCGAGTCACCGGCGATCGCGACCAGGCTCACGGTCTCGGGGGTGCCACGGAAACGGTCGAGGGCGGTGTTGGTGGCGATCTCCTGCGCCATGACCGCGCCGAACACCACGAAGGCGGCCACCAGCACGGACAGCCCGGTCGTCAGCAACCGCCCTGGCCGACGCAGCAGTTCGGCAAGCTGCGAGCCGAGAACGCTCGCACGCCAGGAGACGCTCACCGGGTCCTCCCTGCGGGGCGCGCGGTTGGGGCGGCGCCCACGGTGTTTGTGGTTCCGGCGGTTCCGGCGCTGCCTGCGCTGCCTGTGCTGCCCCCAGTGCCAGCGGTTCTGGCGAAACCCGCGGTTCCGGCGCTGCCCGCGCTGCCTGCGCTGCCTGTGCTGCCCGCAGTGCCAGCGGTTCTGGCGAAACCCGCGGTTCCGGCGCTGCCCGCGCTGCCCGCGCTGCCCGCGCTGCCCGCGCTGCCCGCGCTGCCCGCGCTGCCCGCGCTGCCCGCGCTGCCCGCGCTGCCCGCGCTGCCCGCAGTGCCAGCGGTTCTGGCGAAGCCCGCGGTTCCGGCGAGGCATGCAGCATCTGTAGTTCCGGCGGCTCCTGCGACTCCGGCGGCTCCTGCGGTGTCCGCGGCTCCCGTCGTGCCCGGCGTCCCCGCCATCCCCCGCATCCCCGGCCCCCGCGTCGCATCGACGTCCTCGACCACGCGTCCGTCCGCGAGGACGAGTATGCGGTCGGCGTGGGCGGCGGCCTGCTGGTCGTGGGTCACCATGACCACGGTTTGGCCGAGGTCGCGTACAGAGCGGCGCAGGAGGTCGAGGACCTCCGCGCCGGAGCGGGAGTCCAGGTTGCCGGTGGGCTCGTCGGCGAAGAGGACGACGGGTCGGGCCAGCAGGGCCCGGGCCAGTGCCACGCGTTGCTGCTGGCCGCCGGAGAGTTCACCGGGTCGGTGGGTCATCCGGTCGCCGATGCCGAGCACCCCGACGAGGTGGTCGAGCAGGTCGCTGTCCAGGTGCCGGCCGGACAGGGTGACGGGCAGCACGATGTTCTCCAGGGCCGTCAGCTGGGGCAGCAGGTTGAACGACTGGAAGACGAAACCGACCTTGTCCCGTCGTACGCGGGTCAGCTGCCGGTCGGACAGACCGGTCAACTCCGTGTCGCCCAGGACCACTTGGCCCGAGGTCGCCGAGTCGAGCCCGGCCAGGCAGTGCATCAGCGTCGACTTGCCCGAGCCCGACGGGCCCACGATCGCTGTGAACCGCGCGGGAGCGAACCCGACGGTCACTCCGTCCAGAGCCCTGACCTGGGCCTCGCCCTGACGGTAGACCTTGACCAGGTCCACGGCCGCGGCGATGTGTTCCGGCATGTTCATGAGCTGAATTCCCTTCCCTCCGTCCCGTCGTACTCAGGAGGCGATCGGAGGGAATTGGATCGTGACCTTCGCATTCGAGCAGTGGCTGTTGGCGTCGTCCGCCAACTCCTGCAACCTCTCCTTCGCCGGGGGCGTGCCCTCCCCCTTCGCGTTCTGGGCCGCCCACCCGCTGTAGACCGAGATGCTGGCGCCGAGGTACCCGTCATCCAGCTGCGCCCTGAGCTGCCGCTCGCTCGTCACCCACTTCTCCACGGCCGCCCCGCCACTGGGGATCTCCCGCGCGGAGTCGACGAGTTCCTGCGCCAGCCGGCAGTCGGTCCTGGACGCCTGGCTCGGCCGGTCGCGCTCGCTCTTCCACCAAGAGGCGCCCGCGACCCCGGCCCCCGTGAGAAAGAGCATGGCGACGACGCCGAAAAGAATTGCCCTGTTGTGCCGCGGGCGTGCGAGAGCAGTCATGATGACCTCCGAGGAATTCCGTCCGATTTCCGTCCGACGCTTTCGTCATTCGGTACGGATCGATTCTCGAAGGCCGGGCGGCGCGGCACATCGGACCGGAACCCGATCCCTACGCCCCGTATCTGCAACCGCGGTTAGAGGGCGGGCCTACGACTGTGGGCTGACAAGCCCCGAGTCGAAGGCGAAGATGACGGCCTGCACCCGGTCGCGCAGCTCCAGCTTGGTCAGGATCTTGCCGAAGTGCGTCTTCACGGTCGCCTCCGCGATGAACAGACGGGCGGCGATCTCGCTGTTGGACAGCCCCTCGCCGACCAGACCGAGAACCTCTCGCTCCCGCGCGGTCAGCAGGTCCAGCCGCGCGTCGTGGCGGGCCTCGGGCGCCAGTTTCCCCGCGAACCGGTCCAGGAGCTGGCGGGTGACGCGCGGGGCGACGACGGACTCGCCGGCCGCCACGACACGGATCGCCGAGACGACCTCCTCTGGCGGGGTGTTCTTCAGCAGGAAGCCGCTCGCCCCGGCCTGGAGCGCGGCGAAGGCGTCCTCGTCGGTGTCGAAGGTGGTGAGCACCAACACCCTCGGTGTGTAGGAGAGTTGGCCGATCCGTCGAGTCGCCTCGACCCCGTCCATGACGGGCATCCGGATGTCCATGATGACCACGTCGGCCCTGGTGCGGGCCAGCAACGCGAGGGCGTCCGCGCCGTTCTCGGCCTCCCCCACGACCTCGATGTCGCTCTGCGCGGCCAGCACCATCGCGAACCCCGCCCGGATCAGCGGCTGGTCGTCCACCACGACGACCCGGATGGGCCTGCTCATGCCATCCACGCCCATGCCATCCACGCTCATGCCATCCACGCCCCGGTCACTCATACCCTCGTCACCCACGCCCCCGTCACCCACACCTTCGTCACTCACGCCCTTGCCACTCATGCGCTCGTCCTCACCGGAATCTCCGCGTCGACCTGCCACCCCGCGCCCAGGCGCGGCCCGGCGGTGAAACGGCCGCCGGACACCTCCACCCGCTCGCGCATGCCCACCAGCCCGTTCCCACCGCTGACCCGCTCCGCCGCCGCCCCGGGGTCGGCCAGCCGGCCGGCCCCGTCGTCGACCACGCCGATCCGTACGACGTCCCGGTCGAAGCGCAGGGTGATCTCGACCCGCGCACCGGGACCGGCGTGCCGCAGCACGTTGGTCAGGCTCTCCTGGACGATCCGCAGCACGGTCAGCTCGTCCGCCGTCGACAGCCCGCCCCGCTCACCCTCGACCATCAGGTCCACCTTCAGCCCCGCGGCCTCGGCCCGCTCGGCCACCGTCTCCAGGTCGTCCAGCGATACCCGACGGCGCACGGAGCCGGGGTCGGTGTCCTGCGCGGACTGCGCGGAGGTCCGGCCGGTCCGCAGCACCCGCACGATCCGGTGCATGTCCTCCAGCGCGTCGCGCCCGGTGTCGCCGATCGCCTTCAGTGCCGAACCCGCCTTGTCCGGATCCGACTTGAGGACGTACCTGGCGCCGTCCGCCTGCAGGGTCATCACCGCCAGACTGTGGGCCACCACGTCGTGCAGCTCCCGGGCGATCTCCGCGCGCTCCTCGGCGGCCGCGATCCGCACCAGGTGCTCACGTTCCCGTTCGGCGGTGGCGGCCCGGGCCTCCAGGCTCTCCGCGTACAGCCGACGGGTCCGCATGGCCGTGGCGGTCAGCCACACGGCCGCGCAGACACCCTCGAGGGCGATCATGTCGATGAGGGCCTCGTGGGCGCCCAAGGCCATCGCCGAACCCAGCAGGACGATCCCGCCCGCGGTGAAGTGCTGCCACATCCGCGGGGAGTGGGTGACCACCGACACCATCGCGACGATCAGCGCCAGGTCGTACGACGCCGGGACGGACGCCAGCGCGTACTGGATCAGCCCGAGCCCCGAGACCAGGCCCATCACCGCCATCGGCCGACGCCGGCGGAACGCCAGTGCCAGGGCCATCGCCACGCCGATGAACCAGTCGTTCGCGTCCTCGTAGCGCAGAGCCAGCCAGACCATCAGGACCACGATGGCGATGTCGTACGCCGTGTGGATCCACGGCAGTGCCTGTATGCGGCGCAACATGGCGAACAGGCTACGACATCGCCACGCGCCGGCTTTCTTGAAAGGAAGTCAATTCCCGACAACAAACCGACAATTCCCGAGCAACAGGCCGCGGTTACCTTCGGATCCGCGATCTGCAATCAGAGGGAACTCATGCGTAAATTCAAGTCGGTTGTCTTCGGTGCGATGCTGGCGTTCGCCGGTGCCGCGACAATGTCCGGAACTTCCGCCCAGGCGGCGTCGGCCCCTGAATATGTGGCCCTGGGTGATTCGTACGCATCCGGCGTCGGCGCCGGTTCGTACGACACCGCGAGCGGCGACTGCAAGCGGAGCACGCTCAACTACCCGCACCAGTGGGCGGCCGCGAACCCCGAGTACACGCTGAAGGACGTCACCTGCAGCGGCGCGACCATCGCGGATGTGCGCAACAACCAGCTGTCCGCCCTGAGTTCGACGACCAGCTTCGTCACCCTCACGGTCGGCGGCAACGACGCCCAGTTCGCCTCGGTGGTCAAGGCCTGCCTCACCGAGAGCGACAGCTACTGCCGGACGGCCACCGGCTGGATGTCGTACTACGCCAGGAACCAGCTGGTGACGGAGCTGGCCGGCCTCTACAAGGACATCAAGACCCGTGCGCCGAAGGCCCTGATCCTGGTCCTCGGCTACCCGAAGACGCTCGCCGACACCGGCACGTGCCCCGTGATCGATCTCAGCTCCGCCAAGCGCACCGCCATGAACGGCCTGGCCGACGCCCTGGCCGAGGGCACCAAGGCCGCGTCCGTCAAGGAGCCGGTCTACTTCCTCGACATGCGGGCGACGTTCACCGGCCACGGCGCGTGCGGCTCCGACTCGTGGATCAACGACCTGAGCAAGGGGACGGCCGAGGTCTTCCACCCCAACGCGGCGGGCTACACGAACGGTTACTCCGCCAAGCTCAAGGCGACCTGGGGCTGACCACGCAACAGGCAACAGGAGGACGAACTGTGTCACTGTCCGATGTCATAGGTCTCGACACGACGGCTTCCGCTGTCTACCGAGCCATGCTCGGCAACCCCGCGGCCGACGTGGCCGAGCTGAGCGGCATGCTCCGGCTCACCGTGGGTGAAGTCGCGGACGCACTGGACGCGTTGGCCGACAGCGCACTGCTGGAACCGTCGAGGGCGACCCCCGGCATGTTCAGGGTCGTCGACCCGAGGGTGGCCCTGGAGCGGGCTCTCCAGCAGGAGGAAGAGGAACTCCACCGCAAGCAGCGGAAGTTGGCGGACAGCAAGGCCAAGGCCGCACAGGTCCTCGCGGAGTTCGAGCGGCCGGGCCGGGTGGAGAGCGGCGACGAGCACCGGTCGGTCCGTATCACCGGCCTCGACGCCATCCAGAACGAACTCGAGGTCCTGGCCCGGGGCCTGCGCTCGGATCTCCGCTCCGTCGTCCCGGGCGGCGCCCAGTCCGCGGCGGCGCTGGCCGCGGCCCGCCCCCTCGACGCGGAGGTCCTCGCACGGGGCGTGCAGATGCGGACGCTCTACCAGGACAGCGCCCGCAACGACGCCGCGACCATCGAGCACGCGAAATGGCTGACCGAGCACGAGGGCCAGGTCCGTACGGCGCCGCTCCTGCCACCGCGGTTGCTGGTCTTCGACGGCCGCATCGCCATGATCCCGCTCAAGCCGTCCGACACCCGGGCCGGGGCCCTGCGTACCGAGGATCCCGCCGTGGTGAGGAACCTCGTGGCGATGTTCGAGCAGGCGTGGGAGATGGCCGTACCCCTCGGGGCGGACGGGACGTCGGACGCGGGCAGCCTGACCCCGACGGAGCGGGAGATCCTCCGGCTCCTCGCGAGCGGCATCACCGACGAGGCCGCATCGCGACGCCTGGGCGTCTCCATGAGAACGGTGCGCCGCCAGATGGCGGCACTGATGGAGCGCCTCGGCGCGTCCAGCCGCTTCGAGGCGGGAATCAACGCCGCCAGACGGGGGTGGCTGTAGAGCCCCCACCCCCGGATCCAGCCCGCTGAGCCGGTATGCCACGGCTCAGCGGGCAGCGCCCCAAAGGGGCGCGGGGCTGTGTCTGTTTGCGGCTCCGCCGCGTGGGCGCGACCAGCCACAACGATGCCGCAGGTGACCGACGACCTGTCACGGCACTTCCATCGGAGCGCTCAGACGTTGGTACGCCTGAAGCGCCGGGACGATCCGCAGCCCCCTCAGGAGACGTTCCAGCCGCGAGGACACCTCGCCCGCGTCCGTCCCCCGGAGGAACAGATGCAGCGCCAGACCGGCGCCGTCGTCCCGCACCCTGATGTGCTGAAGTCCGTCCTCCGGCCGCGAATGCACCCAGACGGCGTCCTGGACGATCTGGGATTCCCCCACCCCCGGCGGCAGACCGTCGTGCCGTCTCAAGTACGTGTACGCACAGATCACTTCATCCCCCTTCTTCCCCTCAGTCCCAGATGACGCTGCTCGTGCCGGCCTCGGCGCCGACCGTGCGGTCACCGCCGCCCCCCGACGTCTCCATCACGGCGGACGCGAGGCCGAAGAGCACCGCGGCCGACAGGACCAGGGAGACCAGGGTTCGGGTCGTGACACGCATGGCAGATCCATTCGCTCAATTCGGGGAGGCCGGGCGGCTCCGTCTTCCGGAATCAAGTCTGTACCGGCAGGTGGGAGTGCGGAAGGCGAGAAGGCCGGCACCAACCGGCCTGGCAGCAAGGTGACAACCGCGGCACCGCGCGCGGGCCCCGTGGACGCTTGCGGACAGGCCTGTTCCGACCAGCCCGCTCGGCTGTCGTCCGCCGCGAACGGCCCGTAATGATTGGCGACATCGCCGGTCGTCGGGACCGGCCCCCGCCGCACCCAGGGAGAACCGATCATGGCCAACCACACTGCTTCCACCGCCGTCCGCCCGACCGCCACGACCGCCGTACGCGGCAACAGGGGTACGGGGACCGGCGACCGGGGTGCGCGTGTCCCCGTCCTGATGATCGCCGCACAGCCCCGCAAGCTGAACCGGAACGACTTCGTCCTGGTCAACTGACCACGACCGCCGGGCATTTGACCTCCCGCTCGCCCTTGCCCTTCCCTGCCAGCCGCCACCACGTGAACCCGAGTCAGGAGAGCCGCCTCATGCGCCACGCACCCCAGGTGAGAGCACGCGCCGAGATCGACCTCGCCGCGCTGCGCTCGAACGTGCGCGCCCTGAGCGCGCGGGTCGCGCCCGGCGGCGCCGGACTCATGGCCGTGGTGAAGGCCGACGCATACGGCCACGGCATGGTCGAGTGCGCTCGCGCCGCCCGTACGGCCGGTGCGCGATGGCTGGGCACGGCCACCCCGCACGAAGCGCTGGCCCTGCGTGCAGCGGGCATCGACGGCCCCCTCATGTGCTGGCTGTGGACACCGGGCGACCCCTGGCAGGCATGCGTCGAGGCCGCGATCGACGTATCCGTCAGCGACCTCTGGGCGCTCGCCGAGGCAGGAGCCGCCGCCCGTGCGGCGGGCCGCCCCGCACGGGTGCAGCTGAAGGCCGACACCGGACTCGGCCGCAGCGGCTGCCAGCCCGCCGACTGGGCCGAACTGGTCGACATGGCACTCGCCCGCCAGGACGCGGGCGAGCTGACCGTCACCGGCCTGTGGTCGCACTTCGCGTGCGCCGACGAGCCCGGACACCCCTCGATCGACGCACAACTCGACCTCTTCCACGAGATGACCACGTACGCCGAGAAGGCCGGCGTCGAGCCGGAGGTCCGCCACATCGCCAACTCCGCGGCAGCGCTCACCCTCCCTCGAACACACTTCGATCTCGTACGAACGGGCATCGCCCTGTACGGAATCCCGCCCAGCCCCGGACTCGGCCGGCCCGAGGACTTCGGACTACGGCCGGTGATGACGCTGTCCGCGTCGCTGGCACAGGTCAAGGAAGTGCCCGACGGACACGGCGTCGGCTACGGCCACACCTACACGACCACCCACAGGACCACCCTGGGCCTCGTGCCCGTCGGATACGCCGACGGCATCCCGCGCCACGCCTCCGGCCGGGGACCGCTGCTGATCGAGGGCGAGACCGCTTGGCGGCGGGTCGCCGGGCGGATCGCCATGGACCAGTTCGCGGTCGACCTGGGCGGCGACACCGTGCCGCCCGGCTCCCGGGCACTGCTCTTCGGACCGGGCGACCACGGCGAGCCCACCGCCCAGGACTGGGCCGACGCGACAGGCTCCATCGCGTACGAGATCGTCACCAGGATCGGCCCACGGGTCCCGCGCGTCTTCCTGAACGCGGCGGGGGAACCGGCCTGACCGACCCCGCCGACACAGAACCCGACACCGCACACCTTTCTCGTCCCTCATCCCAAGGGCATCCGCAGCACCGCGCTGCCACTCCGCCCCGCCCTTGACGCCAGAACCCCACTGCCACCCGGCCCTTGAGGCCGCGCGACCCCTTACGGATGCCCTCATGTCTCTCGTCATGCCCAGGCGCCCCGCCACGACCGGCCGGTCCAAGGCCACGTCCGCGTCAAGCAGCGCCCCCGCCGGCTCGTCCAAGCGCTTCGTCCTGTACTCGGCCCTGGTCAGCTTCTTCCTGATCTCGCTCGACGGCTCCGCCATCAACGTGTCGCTGCCGGCCATCTCGAAGGACATCGGCGGCGGTATGTCGGGCCTCCAGTGGGTGATCGACGGCTACACCCTCACGTTCGCCGCGTTCATGCTGTCCGCGGGAGTGTTCTCCGACCGCCTCGGCGCCAAGCGCGTGTACGCCATCGGACTCGCCGGGTTCAGCGTCGCCTCCGCCGTCTGCTTCCTGGCACCGGACCTGAACGCGCTGATCGCCGCCCGGATGGCACAGGGCCTGGCGGCGGCGCTGATGCTGCCCACCTCCCTCGCCCTGATCCGTCAGGCGTACGAGGACCAGGCGGAACGAGCACGTGCCATCGCGATCTGGACGGCGGTGGGCGGTGTCGCCATCGCCCTGGGTCCGGTCATCGGAGGGGCCGTGACCTCCGCCACCGGCTGGCGGATGATCTTCCTCCTCAACGTCCCGATCGGCCTCCTTGGCCTGGCCCTCCTCGCCCGTATCGCCCGCTCGCCCCGCCGCCCCGCCCCGATCGACATCCCCAGCCAGCTGACGTTCCTGCTCGCCCTGGTCAGCGTCACGCAGGCGGTCATCACCATGGGCCACGCCGGATTCACGTACCCCGTACCGCAGTTGCTGCTCCTCTCCGCGCTGGCCTTCGGTGTCTTCTTCACCCTCCAGGCCCGCCGCGCCCAGCCGATGGTCCCCCCGAAGATCCTGCGCAGCCGCCCCGCCCTGGTGACCATCGCCGCCGGATTCGCCGTCAACGCGGTCTTCTACGGGATGGTGTTCGCGCTCGGCCTCTACTTCCAGCAGGTGAACGGCTACAGCCCGGTACTGGCCGGAGCCGTCTTCCTCCCCATGTGCGCCGTCGACCCGCTGGGCAACATCGTGGTGATGAAGCTGGAAGCCAGGTTCGGCGCCCGGGTACTCCTGGTCTGGGGCCAGCTGCTGATGGCCCTCGGCGCGGGCCTCATGCTCCTGGTCGACGGCTCGACCCCCGCCTGGCTCACCGCACTCCTCCTGCTTCCCCTCGGCTTCGGCGCCGGGCTCGCCGTACCGCCCCTGACGTCCACCCTGCTGGGCGGCGTACCGTCCGAGATCGCCGCGACCTCGGCGGCCGTCCTCAACACCTGCCGCCAGGTGGGCAGTTGCTTCGCCATCGCCCTGCTCGGCGGACTGGTCAGCAAGCAGGCCGGCTTCCTGGACGGCCTCCGCACGGGCGTCCTGACCGGCGTGGCGATCCTGTCCGCCACCGCAGCCATCACGTTCGTCTTCCTCCGCCGTACGCCGGCCCCGGCCACCACCCCGGTCCTCACCGACCAGACCCAGGCCAAGGCCGTCAACCGGGACAACCTCGGCCTGGCGTCGTAGCGGTCGGCGGTCCAACCCCGACGAATCGGCCCAGATGCCAACCGAGACCCCAGGTCATCGACCTGGGGTCTCACCATGGAGCGGGTGGGAGGGAACCGAACGCGCACCGCTGTCGACCGTGGCCGCCCCCCCGTGTGATCGTCGCCACAGAGACGGCAACTGCCAAGCGGACAGGGCTGGTTGTGGAACTTTCCCTGCGTGACCGGATACGCGCCGGCGATCCGGCAGCCTTCGCCGAACTGTTCGGCGCGCATGCCCGGGCCGTCTACGGACATGCCGCCCGTCTGTCGGCGGACCGGGGCACCGCGGAGGACGTGGTGTCCCTGACCTTCCTGGAAGCCTGGCGGCTCAGGGAGAAACTGAGACCCGAGGCCGAGGCGGCCCCCCGACGCCGACGCGTCCGACGCCGACGGACTGCGCCCCTGGCTGTACGGCATCGCCACCAACGTCCTGCGCAACACGCGCCGCGCCGCCCGCCGGCACAGCGCCGCGCTCGCCCGGCTCCCCGGCCGCCCCGGCATCGGCCTGAGTTACGGGGAACGCGACGACCGTACGGTCTGGGTCTTCGACCGGAACTCCCTCGCCTTCCTGGGCTCGACCGACGAGGCGCTGTTGGATGTGGGGGTCACGGACGAGACAGGCGAGACGCCGGCCGCGTGATTCCCTGTTCTCGGAGAGCGGCTCCGTCTCGCCATTGACTCGGACCGGGGTCCCCGCCTCAGGCAGGGACCCCCACCCGTTGCCGTTCCGTCTCGGCGAGGCGGGTCGAGCGGGTGCGGGTGCCGAAGACGGCCAGGACGATCGCGCCGACCAGCCACGTGCCGGCGATGAAGTAGAAGACGCTCTGGTAGCCGTGGCCGTTGTAGAGCGCCGCGACGATCAGGGGGCCGGCGGCGTTCGACAGGCGGCCCAGGCCGTACGAGACGCTCGTGCCCAGGGAGCGGCTGCGGGTGTCGAACAGCTCGGGGGAGTAGGCGTAGGCGAGGGCCGTGTAGCCGCGTTCGAAGAGGTTCACCAGGAAGCCGAACACGATGATGAGGGCCGGGTTGAAGGTGAGCCCGTACAGCAGGCCGCAGCCCGCGATCACCGTGCCGAACGCGACCAGGCACCACTTGCGTTCGAACCGGTCGGTGACCAGGGACGCCAGATAGCAGCCGAGCGGTGCGCCGACCGTGGTCAGGGCGACGTAGAAGACGGACTTCTCGACGCTGAAGCCCTCCTTGGCCAGCAGGGTGGGCGCCCAGCTGGAGTAGCCGAAGAAGCCGATGGTCTGTGTCATCCACAGGACCGTGAGGAGGAGGGTGGGGTACAGGTACTTCTTCTGGAGGAGCAGGCGGAGCGGCGCCTTCGCCGACGGGGTCTCGGGGACCGGGGGCGCGGGGTCGGCGAGGGGGCCGTGCTCCGCGGCGACGCTCGCCTCGATCTCCCTCAGGACCGCGTCCGCCTTGGCGTGCTCGCCCCTGCTCTCCAGCCAGCGCGGTGACTCCTTGAGGTGCCGGGTGAACAGGACGAGCAGGATGCCCAGCGAGCCCCAGACGTAGACCAGCCGCCACGACCAGTCGTTGAGCGGGACGACCGCGCTGGCGATGAGGTTGGTGACGGGCGTGCCGCAGATGCCGATGACGATGGCGTACGCCTGGAACTTGCCGCGGATCGCCGACGGGTACATCTCGTTGATGTAGACGACGCCCACGACGGTCATCGCCGACAGCCCCGCCGAGGTCAGGACGCGGAACACGCCGAGGGACACGAGGTCCCAGGAGAAGGCCGCCGCGAACGAGAAGACGCCGAAGAACAGCGTCGTCCAGAGCAGGGCCCGCTTGCGGCCCCAACGGTCGGAGATGGACCCGGCGACGATCGCCCCGACGAACATGCCGACGAACGAGAGCGAGGTGACGTAGGCGATCTGGTCGACCGTGATGCCCCACAGCTTGATCAGTTTCGGGGCGGTGGTGGCGAAGCTGTTGATGTCCGCGAACTCGAAGAAATAGGCGAACGCGACGGCGAGCAGGGTGACCTTGTGGAACCGGGAGACCGGAAGCCGGTCCAGCCGGTTCAGCGCGTTCGCGTGACCCGTGCCAGAAGGTGTCGCGTCAGAAGGTGTCGTGTCGGAGGTTGTCATGTCAGAAGTCCTCGCCGGGCCAGTACAGGCCCATCGGGTTGGCGACCAGGAGCTTGTGCCGCTGCTCGTCGGTGACCGCGATGTGCGGCAGATGATCGACGAGGAGGCCGTCGTCCGGCATGTGGGTGGTCAGGTTGGGGTGGGGCCAGTCGGTGCCCCACAGGACGCGGTCGGGGAACTCCTCGACGACGCGGCGGGCGAAGGGGACGACGTCGGTGTAGGCGTGCCGTTCGCCGTCCAGGGCCGGGGGCCCGGTCACGCTGAGGCGCTCGGGGCAACTCACCTTCACCCACACGTCGTTGGCGTCGACGAAGCGCAGGAACCGGGTGAACTGCGGCCCGTCCACCGGCTGGGTCACGTCCGGTCGGCCCATGTGGTCCACCACCAGCGGAACGGGCAACTCCCCGAAGAAGCCCTCCAGTTCGGGCAGGTCGACGCTCTCGAAGTACAGGACGACGTGCCAGCCCAGCGGGGCGACCTTCCTCGCGATCGTGCGCAGGTCGTCCTCGGGCGAGGCGTCGACCAGCCGCCGTACGAAGTTGAACCGCACCCCGCGTACGCCCGCCGCGTCGAGTGCGAGCAGCTCGCCCTCGGTGATGTCCGGGCGGACGGTCGCGATGCCGCGTGCCCTGCCGTCGGCCGCCCGGACGGCGTCGACCATGGCGCTGTTGTCCGCGCCGTGGCAGGTGGCCTGCACGATGACGTTCCGGGCGACGCCCAAGTGGTCGCGGAGCGTGAACAGTTGGTCCTTCCCGCCGTCGCAGGGGGTGTACTTCCGTTCCGGCGCGAAGGGGAACTCGGCCTGCGGGCCGAAGACATGACAGTGCGCGTCGACGGTCCCGGGCGGCAGCTGGAAAGTCGGCTTCGACGGATTCTCGTACCAGTCCAGCCAGTTGGGGCTCTTCGGAGCAAGCGTGCTCATGCGGCTCACCGGCCCTGGCGCTTCAGCAGCGCGTCCAGGCGGGGGTACACCGCGCGGGCGTTGTGCTCCTGGATCGCCGCCAGGTCGTCCGGGGGGAGCTTCGCCGCCTCGGCGTAGCGGCGCGTGTCGTCGAAGTGGTGGCCCGTGCAAGGGTCGATGTCTCGTACGGCGCCGATCATCTCCGAGGCGAAGAGGATGTTGCGGGCCGGGACGACCTCGTACAGGAGGTCCGAGCCGGGCTGGTGGTAGACACAGGTGTCGAAGTAGACGTTTCCCAGGACGTGTTGCTCCAGCGGAGGCTTCCCGAGCGCCATCGCGAGCCCCCGGAACCGGCCCCAGTGGTACGGCACCGCACCGCCGCCGTGCGGGATGACGAAGCGCAGGGTCGGGAAGTCGGCGAACAGATCGCCCTGGACCAGCTGCATGAACGCCGTGGTGTCGGCGTTGAGATAGTGCGCGCCGGTGGTGTGGAAGGCGGGGTTGACGCTCGTACTGACGTGGACCATCGCCGGGATGTCGTACTCCACCATCTTCTCGTACAGCGGGTACCACGAACGGTCGGTGAGCGGCGGCGCGGTCCAGTGGCCGCCCGAGGGGTCGGGGTTCAGGTTCACCGCCACGGCGCCGAACTCCTCGACGCAGCGGGTGAGTTCGGGGATACAGGTGGCGGGGTCGACGCCGGGCGACTGCGGGAGCATCGCTGCGGGTGCGAAGCGCTGCGGGTACAACTCGCTCACCCGGAAGCAGAGTTCGTTGCAGATGGCCGCCCAGGCGGCCGAGGTCTCGAAGTCCCCGATGTGGTGCGCCATGAACGACGCGCGGGGCGAGAAGACCGTCACGTCGATGCCGCGTTCGTCCATCAGCCGCAGCTGGTTCGGCTCGATGGTCTCGCGCAGTTCGTCGTCGCCGATGCGCAGATCGGTGCGGGTGGGGGTGGCCGAGGGGTCGGTGAGGGAGGCGATCTGCCGGTTCCGCCAGGCCTCCAGGGAGGGCGGGGCGGTCGTGTAGTGACCGTGACAGTCAATGATCATTACGGCGTCCTTCTCAGGCTGTGCTGGGTGCCGTGCAGCCTGACCCCGCCCCGCACCCGCGGGGGAGAGGACCGAACGCAGAACTAACCTCCCCTTAACACTCCGGCGGGCGCGCGGCCGGTGTGGTCTACATTCGGCTGCGAACCGTGGCCGAGGAGGAGGTGGACAGGGTGCAGATTCTGCTGGCCGAGGACGACGACGGCGTGGCCTCGGCGCTCGTCGAGGTCCTGTACGACCACGGTCACGTCACCAGACGCGTCCGCTACGGCAGGGACGTACTGACCTACCACCGCAGCTCCGACCTGCTCCTTCTCGACCTGGGCCTGCCCGACACCGACGGTCTCGACGTGCTGCGCACCCTGCGGGCCGTGAGCGACATGTCGGTCGTGGTCCTCACCGCGCGCGGCGACGAGCGCTCGGTCGTACGCGGGCTGCGGCTCGGCGCCGACGACTACCTCGTCAAGCCGGTACGTCTCGCCGAGCTGCTGGCCCGCATCGACGCAGTCACCAGACGGCGCGCGGCCAAGAGTGCTTCCGCCGTACGGACGGTCCGCGCCGGCGACGTGGAGGTGGACCTCGACGCACGCCGGGTCCGGGTCGGCGGGGCGGAGGTCGAGCTGACCGCCAAGGAGTTCGCCATCCTCGCCGTGCTGGCCGGACGCGCGGGCACCGCGGTCAGCCGCGAGCAGCTGCTCGACGAGGTGTGGGGCGACGCCTCCCACACCGTGTCCCGCTCCCTGGACGTCCACCTCACCCAGATGCGCGCCAAGCTGCGCCGCCCCGAGCTGCTCACCACGATCCGGGGCTTCGGCTACCGCTTCGGGGACGACGGAAGCTGAGAGGCGAGGCGTGCGCACCCGGGTCCAGGCCGCGCTACTGCTCTTCGTAGTGATCGCGGTGGCCGCGTTCGCCGTACCGCTGCTGCTGTTCACCGCGTCCGACCGCACCCAGCAGCTGGTCCTCGCCCGCAGCGCCGACCTCGACCGCTTCGCGTCCCTCATGGACCAGGCCGCGGCGACCGGCGACACATCGGCCGTCGTCGCCGAGGCGCGGCGCTACACCCAGCTGTACGGCGAACCCCTCGTCGTCATCGACACCCACCGCAGCCCGGTCGTCCAGACCGGCGGTATGCGGGCCGCCGATCCCGCCGTGGCCCGGCTGCTCGACGCGGCGCTGCGCAACCAGGCCGAGCATCCCGGGGGCGCGCTGCGTCCCTGGTCACGCGGGTCCCGGATGTTCGCCGAGCCGGCCGGCACGGGCACCCGGGTCTCCGGGGCGGTCGTCCTGCGGGCCTCGGTGGGCACCGCGGCGGACGACATCACCCGCCGCTGGGCACTCGTCCTCGCCGGTACGGCCCTGGTCGCCGTCGCCTGTACGGTCCTGGCCCGGGCGGCGACAGGATGGGTGGTCAGTCCACTGCGCCGCCTCGACCGGGCGGTCGGGCAGCTCGCGGCCGGTCTCCCGCCGGAACAGACCCGGGCCGGCGGCCCGCCCGAACTGCGCCAGCTCGCGACCGGCTTCAACCGCATGGCCCGTACGGTCACGGCGGCCCTGGAGCAGCAGCGCAGGCTGGTAGCCGACACGTCCCACCAGATGCGCAACCCCATGGCGGCACTACGCCTGCGCGTAGACGCCCTGCACACCCACCTCCCCGCGTCCGCCGACCGCACGTACACGGGGGTCACCACCGAGCTGGACCGCCTGGAAACCCTCCTCGACGACATGCTGGCCCTCGCCACCGCCGAACACCGGGCGGGCGAACTGACGGTGACCGACGACTCGGACGCGAGCTGCGACGCGGCGGCGGTGGCGCGGGCCCAGTACGGCCTGTGGGAGCCGGTAGCCCACGGCGCCGGAGCCCACCTGACCCTTCAGACGGCCCCGTCCCCGTCCCCGGCGGCCTGCACGGACCGCGAACTCGCCCAGATCACGGACATCCTGCTGGACAACGCGATCAAGTACGCGGGGCCGGGTGCCGAGATCACCCTGAGCTGTACGACGGAGGGCCCGGTCACAGTCCTCACGGTGACGGACGACGGCCCCGGCCTCGGCACGGAGGAACTCGCCCTGGCCACCACGAGATTCTGGCGCGCGGGCCGCCAACGGCACGAAGGCACAGCGGGCACGGGGCTGGGCCTGGCCATCGCCGAACAGCTGCTGGCAGGGCGGGGCGGCCGACTGGAACTGGGGGCGGCGAAGCCACGGGGGTTGCGGGCGAGGGCGGTTGTGCCGCGGGCGATGTCCGACGGGGTGGACGGCGTCCGCGGTGGCGGTGGTGGCGCCGGTTGCAGCGACGGGGGTGCGTGGTGAACGGGCGCGTCGGGGCTTGTCGGTCGGGGGTGGGGCGGGGTGTTGCCGGTTCGGGCACGGGCACGGGCACGGGCACCGGCTTCGGCCTGGTCGGTCGTACCGCGTGTGGTGACCGTCGGGGGTGTGTGGTGAACGGCGGCTCCGGGGCTTGTCGGTCGGGGGTCGGGTGGGGCGCTTCCGGTCCCGGCAGCGGCAGAGGCACCGACTTCGGCCCGGGCCTCCCCGGGGCCACCGTCCCGGGGAACCCGCACGGTGGTGCGCGATGACCCGTGCCCGTCCCCACCCCCGCCCCGTCGACCGCCGTACCCTCCTCCACGCCGGCCTCGGCGCGGCAGCCGTAGCCGTGCTCGGCGGCGCGCTGACCGGCGACGTCTCACGGCAGCGTCCCGGCCCGAGTGGTGTTCTGCGGTTCGCGACCGGGGAACCCACGGCGTTCTACGAGGCGTTCGGCCGCCTCCTCGCGGCGGAGGTCGAAACGGCGTACCCCCGCCTGCGCTGCCGCGTCCGCACCACTGCGGGCAGCGTCGCCAACATCGAGCTGCTGCGCGACCGTCGCGCCGATCTCGCCCTGGTCCTCACCGACACCGCGCGGGCGGCCCAGGGCACCGCCCTCTTCCCGCGCCCGGTGCCCCTGCGGGCGATCGGCCGGGTGTATGAGACCTACCTACAGTTCGTCGTCCGCGCCGACTCGCCCGTGCGTGCGGTGTCCGACCTGGCCGGGCGTACCGTCTCGCTCGGCGCGGTCGGATCCGGCGCGGCCGTGCTCGGCGAACGGATCCTGCACGCCGCGGGCCTTGCCCCCGGCGCAGACGTCCCCGTACGGCATCTCCCGCTGGCCGACGCGGCCGACGCGATGCGGGCGGGGTCGGTCGATGCCCTGCTGGTCGCGGGCGGTGTGCCCCTGCCGGTCCTCTCCGGCCTCGACGAACGCCCCGGCCTGCGGTTCCTGCCGCTGGCCGGTCTGCTGCCCGGGCTCGGTGGCCGCGACGGCCTGGCCGGCTCCGGTCTGGAGGAGGTGTCGTTGCCGCAGAGCGCGTACCGGACAGCGGGCGGAGTCGCCACCATCGGCGTGTCCAACCTGCTGGTGTGCCGCCCCGACCTGCCCCGCACCGTCGCAGACGCGCTGACCCGCCTGCTGGTCCTCCGCGCCACCGCCCTCGTCCCCGACAACGCCGTCGGCACCCAGTTCCTCGACGTCGGCAGCCTGATCGGCACGGGCGGCATCCCCCTGCACCCCGGTGCGGCAGCGGCGTACCGCTCACTGCACGGCTGACGTCTCCCCGGCTCAACTCACCACACGCACGGCAGCTCCACCTCGATCACGGTCGGGCCCCCGGCGGGGCCGCTCACCGTCACCGTCCCGGCCAGCGCGGCGACCCTGCGGCGGACTCCCAGCAGACATGGGCCGTCGGTCTCCTCCGTAGCTCCCCTCCCCTCGTCCCGTACGACGACCCTCAACCGGGCACCCAGCCGCGCGAGCCGGACCGAGGCCCGTCGGGTTCCGCGTCCGGCGGCGAGCGCCAGGGTCTCGGCCACGACGTAGTACGCCGCCGCCTCGACCGCCGCCGGCACCCGCGGCCCGGCCCCCGGCCTGTCCTCCAGGCCGTCCACGCGCATCGTGACGTCGAGTCCGCTGCTCGCGGCGAGCGCACGTACCGCGCCGACCAGCCCCCGGTCGGTGAGGATCGGCGGGTGGATGCCGCGCACGATGTGCCGCAGTTCCGCCAGTGCCTCCTGGGCCTGCTCCTGTGCGTCCTCCAGCAGCCGGTGCGCGACCTGTGGATCACGGTCGTACGCACGTTGCGCGAGGCCGATCCGCAGGGACAGCGAGACCAGCCGGGCCTGGGTGCCGTCGTGCAGGTCCCGTTCGATACGGCGCAGTTCGGCGCTGTGCGCCGCGACGGCCCCCGCCCGGGTCGAGGCCGGCTCGACGAGTACCGGCTCGACGAGCCGCGCCTTCGGTCGGACGGTCTTGAGCTTGAGCAGGGCTCTGCTGAGGACGACGGTACTGGTACTGGTCCTGGTCCTGGTCACGAGCTCGTTCCCTTCGGCGCCGGGGGCGGGGTCAGGTCGGGGGCGGGGTCGGGGTCGGTGGGGATCCTCCGCCGGGCGACCGCGGGGAGCCCGTGCGCGCGATGTCTCAGGCCTTCGCCCGGGTGGCCTCCGCGGCCTCCGCCGCGCCGTCGGCCGCCGGCTCCTCCTGCGCGGTGGTGCGCCGGGCCGGGATGAAGGAAGCGACGGCGAAGGCGAGGACGGCCGAGCCCGCGCCGATGGCCATGACGACCTTGAAGCCGTTCTCGGCGGGCAGCGGATAGCCGCCGAAGTCGGTCGTCATCCGGGCGAGGACGACACCGGCGAGGGCCCCGGCGAAGGACGTACCGAGCGACCGCATCAGTGTGTTGAGGCTGTTGGCGGCGGCCGTCTCCGAGGCGGGTACGGCGTCCATGATGAGCGCGGGCATGGCGCCGTAGGCGAAGCCGATGCCCGCGCCGATGGTGCAGGCGATCAGCGTGATGTGCCAGACCTCGGACATCAGCACGAGGCTCAGGCTGTAGCCGCAGGCGACGATGACGGCGCCGCACATCAGCGTGGTCTTCGGGCCCTTGGCCCTGGTGAGGCGCGCCGACACGGTCGACATCGTCATCATCACCAGGCCCTGCGGAGCCAGGACCAGACCGACGGCCAGCATGGACTTGCCCAGGCCGTACCCGGTGCCCTCGGGCAGCTGGAGCACCTGCGGCAGCACCAGGGACATCGCGAACATCGAGAAGCCGAACGCCACCGAGGCGAGGTTGGTGAACAGCACCTGGCGGCGGGCGGTGGTCCGCAGGTCGACCAGCGGCTGGCCGGTGCGCAGCTCGTAGAGGCCCCAGGCCGGCAGGACGAGGACCGCGGTGGTGAACAGACCGAGCGTGGCGGGACTGGCCCAGCCCCAGTCGCCGCCCTTGGAGACGGCCAGCAGCAGGGAGACCAGACCGGCCGCCAGCCCGAGCGAGCCGACCAGGTCGAAGCGTCCGCCGGTACGGACCGTGGACTCGGGCACGACGACCGTGACGAGTACGGCGGCGAGGGTGCCGAGCGTGGCGGAGGCCCAGAACAGCAGATGCCAGTCGAACCGGTCGGCGAGAAAGGCGGCGGCGGGCAGGCCGAGAGCGCTGCCGATGCCCAGCGAGGCGCTCATCAGCGCGGTCGACGCGGCGAGCCGCTCGGCGGGCAGGACGTCCCGCATGACGCTGATGCCGAGCGGTACGACGGCGGCGGCCAGCCCCTGGAGGGCACGGCCGACGATCATCGGGACCAGGGAGTCGCTGAGGGCGCACACGACCGCACCGGTCACCAGCAGGGCGAGACTCACCAGCAGCATGCGGCGCTTGCCGTACATGTCGCCGAGCCGGCCGGCGACCGGGGTGGCGACGGCGGCGGCGAGCAGCGTGGCGGTGACCGCCCAGGCGGTGTTCGACGCCGACGCGTCGAGCAGCCTCGGCAGCGAGGGGAGGATCGGGATGACCAGGGTCTGCATCAGCGAGACGACGATCCCGGCGAAGGCCAGCACCGCCACCAGCCCGGCGGCATCGGCGCCCGCTTCGCCGGTCTCGCCGGCCGGCTCGGACTTCATCGTGGCCATGAGGAACTCGCTTTCTGGAACCGCTGGTTTCGCGGGAGTCGAGGGCGGACGGTCCGGCCGTCAGGCGGCGGACCAGCCCTCGTCGACGGGCAGGACGGTGCCGTTGATGTGGGCGGCGGCGTCGGAGGCGAGGAACACGATGGCGGCGGCCTGCTCCTCGGCGGTGGCGATGCGCCCGATGCCGCCGAACCGGGGAGCGAGGACGTTGTC
This sequence comes from Streptomyces sp. NBC_00075, assembly GCF_045041225.1. Lineage (NCBI taxonomy): Bacteria > Bacillati > Actinomycetota > Actinomycetes > Kitasatosporales > Streptomycetaceae > Streptomyces > Streptomyces sp. NBC_00075. The sequence goes on along the minus strand of NZ_CP108243.1, from coordinate 5,122,161 downwards.
GCCGTGGGTCTCGGGCCGGGCGGCGACCGAGAAGTCGGGCCCGGTGCCGCCGGGGGCGATGGCGTTCGTACGGACGCCGACGCCGACGTAGGTCACGGCGAGCGACCTGACCAGGCCGAGGACGCCGTGCTTGGCGGCGGTGCAGGCGGCCCCGGCGATGCTGCCGCGCAGACCGGCCTCGGCCGCCGTGAAGACGATCGAGCCGTGCCCCTCGGCCATCATGTGCGGCAGCACGGCGCGGGTCAGCAGGAACGGTGCCGTCAGATTGACCTCGATGACGCGGTACCACTCGGCGTCGTCGGTCTCGCTGACGACCGACATCCGGTCCAGGATCGCGGCGCTGTGCACAAGGACGTCCACTCCGCCGAAGGCCTCGACGGCGGTGTCGACGACCCGGTGCACGATCTGCTGGTCGCTGAGGTCCCCGACGACCGCGACGGCCGTGCCGCCCACGTCCGCGACGGCCTTGACGGTGTCATCGGCACCCGCCCGTCTCACGTCCGCGACCAGCACGTACGCGCCCTCTCGCGCGAACCGTACGGCGGCGGCCCGGCCGGCGCCGGACCCGGCACCGGTGACGATGACGCTGTGTCCTTCAAGGCCGGTGCTCATGCGGGGTGCTCCTTCTCGGCCGGCTGTGTCTGCCTCGGACCCGGCGCCGGGGCAGGGGTCGCCCCGGCCGCCGGGCCCGAAGGAAGCGCCGTTCCCCGTCCCCACGGGACGCGGCGCGGTGGGGGCACCCCCGCTCAGGGCGCCCCCGGTCAGAGGGGGTGGGCTATCAGGGAATATCGACAGATATCAGGTGATATCAGTCGGTGTTACGGTCGACGGCCGAGCCTGATCTGGTCCGTCCCGTGGCCGATGTGGGCGACGACGAGCCCGGCGGCCGACACCTCGGCGTACTCGGCGGTGTGGTAGCGGAAGCTCTGCCCGGCGTCCGCGCCCTGTCGTGCCTCGACCGTCCACCGCAGCTCGTGGAAGAAGAACCAGTCGTCGAAGTGCCGCTGGACGACCTCGATCGAGCGGACGGAGTACGCGTCGTAGAAGGCTTCGAGGTGGGCCCGCAGATCGTCCTTGGTGTGCATCTCGGGCAGGGTCCCGGAATGCGACACGTAGTCACGCACACCCCCCTGGATCTCGGGGTGCGCCTTCTCGACGATCGCGTCGACATCGCCCTTGCGGTACGCGTCGAGCAGCGTCCCGTGCAGTTCGGCCACTGAGTACCGGCTGGCCAGCGCCCCGTCGGCCGGGTCTCCCGGCATGCTGTCCTGCTGGGTCCTGCCCCAGAACAGCTCGCCGGTGATGCCCTCGGAGCCCATCGTCGGGAAGATCACGACGACCGGCCGCTCGCTCTCCTCACCGGTCGTCTTGAGGCGCCCGCGACCCCGGCCGCTGACGAACGTGTACCAGGAGGAGTTGATCTCGGCCACGGGACGGATCGCCACCACGGCGGCGAACCGGTGCATGCCGCGGTAGGACGCGGCGATCTCGTCGAACGTGGTGACGATGCGCTGGGTCGGGAGTTCCTTGCCCTCCTCGACCGAGGGGCTGACGGTGTACGCGTAGGGCCCGCTCGGCGCCAGCGTCGCCAGGATGTCGTCGATGATGTCGACGTACTCGGCGTGGACGTGCTTCCACGCGGTCTCCGAGGTCTGCACCAGCAGATCCGACGTCACGAGCAGGTCCTCGACCTTGGCCCGGTCCTTCATGATCTTCCTTTCTGGGGGGCGGGAAGCCCCGAAGATGTGGGGGAGTGGGGGGGTGTGGGGGAGCGGGGGAGGCTCACGAGAGGAGCCGCACGCCACCGTGAGCAGGCGGAGATCCGCTCTGCTGAGGTGGTGAACTCCCCGGTGGGGATGAGAAGTTGATGGCGGATCAGATCCGCGGGGCCATCGAGTCATTGACGCCGATGACGTAGCTGACGTAGCCGACGTCTTGGACGGGTTTGACGTCGATGGGTCGGTCGCCGGCGTCGTGGACGTCGCGCCGGGGCCGGCTAAGGCCGAGAGGGAGCCGCCAGGGCTCGTTCGGCGCCGGGTGGGGGGTGCCGTACCTTCCGTGCTGGTGTGCTGGTGTGCTGTGAGGCGGATGTGCGCCTCTGTCGGACATCCTGGTGGAGTAGTCCACTTGGCCGGAGGGCACGACCGCTTCCCGGGGGGAATCCCTCACGAACGCCGGAGGAGCCCCGCGAGACGGCCTTCCATCACGGCCAGGGCCAGGTCCAGCCGTGAGCGGCAGCCCGTCTTCGCGAACACCTGGGTGAGGTTGTTCTCGACGGTCTTCTCACTCACCTGGAGTTCCCGGCCGATCTGCCGGTTGGTCAGTCCACGTCCGACCAGGAAGGTGATACGCCCTTCGAGCCCGGACAGGCCGACGGAGCTGTCACGATCGGCGTCGTCGGAGGCCGGATCCGTGCCGGAGGCCCGCATCGACTCCGTGATCGTCGTCCGGTGGAGGCCGTCGCCGAGGCTCCGGGCGATGTCGTGGGCCTCCTGGTGCCAGGGACGCGGGTCGTCGGCCAGGAACGCGACGGTCATGCACGCCCGCATCAGTTCGCTCCGCCCGCCGTGCTCGCGCAGGAGGTCCACGGCCGCGTGCGCGCTGACGAGGTCGCGCTCGGCGAAGGCGCGGACGATGAGCGATGCGGCCTGGAGCCCGGTACCGCCGAGCCGGCCGTACCACTCCTCCGACCGCTCACGCAGCCGGGGCAGCACCACCTGACGACCGCCGTTACCCCATTGCGCGAACGCGAGCCGGACGAGCAGCCAGTCGATGCCCACCGAGCTTCCCTCGGCGGCCCGTTCCACCGGCTCCTCGCAGAAGGCCCACCCCAGTTCCCGGCAACGCTCCCACTGCCCGGTCCGGTAGGCGAGCCCCATGCCGGCCCAGGTGCGCAGAGCGGGAAACGGACAGTCGCCCCCCACAAGCCCCAACCCCAGCCACGCGGCACTCCGCTCGAAGTCACCCACGGTCGAGTGCACCTCCGCGGCGATCAGCCGCACGACATGGTGAACGGGGGTCCGGTACGGCCCCGCCAGCTCGAGCGCACGGGCCCCGGACGGAATCCCGGCCCAGTCCCCGTCCCGATAGTCCCGCACGATCCGCGCGTACGCGGCCAGCGGCCCGGTGACGGGTTCGCCGTAGCCCGCGACCCCGACCACCTGCCGGAAGAGCCCGACCGGATCGAGCCGATCGGCACTCGTCCCCTCCACTCGGGGCGGACCGTCCTCGGAGGTCCCACCTGGGCGGAGACAGGAAAAGACGGCCCCGACCTCACCAGCCCGGAGCGGCACCCGCCCGCTGAACCAGCGGTCGGCGAACTCCAGTGCGGGGCTTGCCGGTTCACTGCCGCCCGGTTCACGGGCCGTCGGGTCGGACCGGTCGTGGTCGGCCTCGCTCGGCTGGAGCGGCTCCTGCCCGGTGGCCGAGCGGTCGGTGAACTCCAGCGCGGGGCTTGCCGGTTCATCGGCCGCTGGTTCGCCGCCCGCGGGTTTGTCGGCTGTCGGTTCGTGGCCCGCCGGTTGGCTGGCTGCGGGTTCATCGGTCGCCGGCTTGCCGCTCGCCGGTTCGCGGCCTGCGGGTTTGTCGGCCACCCGTTCGCCGCTCATCGGTCCACCGGCTGTCGGATCGTTGGCAGCCGCTCTACCGCCCGCCGCTCCACCGGCCGCCCGGCCGTCGCCTTCGGCCAGACCCTCACGCACCCCCTCCGCCACCGGGCGCCCGGTGTGTACGGCGGCCAGCGCGGCGTACGCCGCCAACTCCGCACGTCGGCGATCGCCACCGCCACCGCCACCGCCACCGTTGCCGTCGGAGTCGGCTCGCACCGCCTCCGCCACCGCCGCAGCGAGCCCCTCGTAGTCGCCGATCCGCATCAGCAGCGGCAACAGGGTGGCCAGGACGCGCGCGTGCGCCTGGTCGCCCGGCTCGCAGTGCCGTAGGGCGGCCCGGTACCAGCGGGCGGCCATGGTGGAGCAGGTCGGGAGTACCCGTGCGGCCTCGCGCTCCAGGAGCGGTACGGCGGAGGGGGTGGCCGGCAGCGCCGAGCCGGCGAGCGCGATGTGCTCGGCCGTGGCCATGGGGTCCGGCGACGGCACGCGCTCGCCGCGCAGCAGGTGTTCGGCGAGCGCGCGGTGCACCTCGCCCGCCTCGTCCCGGGCCGTGCCGGGCAGTACGGCGGGGACCAGCGCGGGGCAGGGGACGCGCAGGACCCCGTACTCGTCGCAGACCAGTGCTCCGACGGCCACGAGACGGTCCACGGTGTGGCCGCAGGCGGCGAGTTCGTGGCCGGTGGCCGCCGCGAAGTCCGGCAGGTCGTCCATGGCGAAGCGGCCGGCCGAGGTGGTCAGCGCGAGCAACTGCCTGCCCGTGTCACCGCACTCCTCGACCCGCCGCACCAGAGGGTGGTCGACGGGCAGCGCCAATCCGGTCGCGGGGTCGCGCAGACACAGGTGCCCCTGGAACCGGACGAGGCGCCCGTCGAGGCGGAGCGCCTCGAAGGTGTCCAGGACGGTGCCAGGGTTCCCGGCGAGCGGGCCCAGCGCGGAGCGCAGCGCGAGTACCAGGGCCGCGTCCAGCGGCTCGCGTGCGGCGTCGGCCAGCAGGGCGTCGATCCGGTGCTCCGGCAACGGACCGAGGTCGACGACCCGATCCGCGAAGCCGCTCAACGAGGCCACCCCGAGCCCTGAGCCCGACCTCGACCCTGAGCCCGACCTCGACCCTGAGCCCGATCCCAACCCTGAGCCCGACCCCGAACCAGCCCCTGAACCCGACCCCGATCCTGCGCCCGACCCCGATCCCAACCCTGAGCCCGACCCCCAACCAGCCCCTGAACCCGACCCCGATCCTGCGCCCGACCCCGATCCCAACCCTGAGCCCGACCCCCAACCAGCCCCTGAACCCGACCCAGACCCCCACCCCGACCCCACCCCCGTCGGCCAAGCCCCCCACCCGTCCTCCCGATACGTCGCCACCACCGTGCAGCCGACGCGATGGGCCGCCGCCACGATGAGCGCCGGGTCGGGAGCCGCGTGCACGTCGTCGATCAGCACGGCGCCGGGCGCGCTCCCGCTCACGTGTCCGAAAAGCCGTACCAGTTCGGCGAAGAGGGTGGACCGCGCACGGGCGGACCCGTAACTCTCCGGCCGGCACAGCCGGTTCACCGCCGCCATCGCATCGGCCGGCGGCGAATCCCCGAGGTCGGGAAAGGCGTTCCGGAACCCTTTCAGTACCGCACGCGCGCCGAACAGGTCCCACCGCGGAATTGCGGCGGCGGAGCAGTGAATCCGTACGATGCCGGGGCCACGGGAACGCCACGTGCGGTGGATTTCCTTCAGCAGGGTCGTTTTCCCCATGCCGGACTGTCCGCGCACGACCAGCAGCAGAGCGCGTCCGGACACCTCGTCGACCGCCGACAGTTCGGCCTCTCTGCCGGACACGGCCCCACTCCCTGTCGTCACCACCGGTAGGACGCGGCCGGTTAGCATCTGGTTGACCCCCGTTGCTCAGCGAGGATTCATGCACACAGCGCATAGCGTCCCGCCCTACGAACGTGTCGCCGTCGAAACGGTCGCGGCGGTCCACACGCCCGGAACTCCGAATGTCGTCGTGGTGAGCGGGCCCTCCGCGCTCGAACTCGGTTCCGTTCTCGATGAGTTGTCGGCACGCGACAGGAATTTCCGGGAGAAGGCCGTCGGCCCGCCCCCGGAATTGGTGCGCATTTCCTTCGACGATTCTTCACCGAAAATTCCCATGGTCGACAGGTTGCTCCGGCGCGTCGCCGCGGGCGAGAAACGCCCGATGATCCTGGTGCTCAGACATCTCCAGTACCTGTCCCCGGACGAACTGTTCTCCCTGGAACACGTCATCCGCCAGCTCGACGGTACGAACACGCGCTGCGTGTGCACCGTCACGCTGCCCGTGCCCCGCGCCTCCCGCGCCGCGTTCGCCGCCGTGACCGGCCGGCTGCGGCAGGACGGCCTGGTCCACCATGTGAACCTGCGCCCCCTGTCACGGCGCCGGCTCGGCGCCATGATCACCGCCGAGCTGGAGGCCAGGGCCGAGCCGGCGCTGGTCGACTGGCTGTGGGCCCTCACCCGGGGCTGGCCCGCCGCGGCCCGCGCGGTGCTCAGGACTGCCCGGGACCAGGGCCATGTCCGGGTGGTCGACCGGCACGCCCATCTCGTGAGCGGCGGCCCCTGCGCGTGCCCGTCCACCATCGGCGAACTGGTGCTGCCCGTCCGCGAGACGAACGGCCGCTCCTGGCAGGTCGCCAAGGCCGTGGCCGTACTGGGCCCGCTGGGCGAGGCCGTGCCACGGCTGGTGGCCGAGGCCCTCCAGGTCACCGAGCGGGAGGCCCACGACCTGCTCGCGCGGCTGGCCGACGCCGGCGTACTGCGCTATCACCGGTCGGACTCCGCCTGGCAGTACCGGCTGCCACTGGCCGGGGCCGCCGCCGGGGCGTCGCTCGGCCCCTACGAGCGCCGGAGCCTGGCCCGGATCGCCGTCTCCGCGCTCTGGCAGGGCACCGCGCGCTGCGCCGACCCCGGCTACCTCCCCGAGCAGCTCGCCGCCGCCGGACGGCTGGTGGACCCCGAGCGGGCCAGGGCCGAACTGATGGCCGCCGCCGAGCGGTTGGCACGCCACAACGGCGACGCCTACGACGACCACCGCGCCGTACGGTGGCTGCGCGCGGCCGCCGAACTGACCGCGGACCCGGTGGAACGGCCCCGCCTGCTGCTGGAGCACGCCAAGATCTGCCTGGCGCAGGGCAGGCCCGAGGAGGGGCTGAACTCCTTGCGGCTCGTCCTGCGGGCCCATCGCGCCGCCTTGCGTCCGGACCAGCTCCTCGACGTCTGCTTCGCACACCTGGCCGCCCTGTACCGGGCGGGCGAACTCGCCACACTGGAGAAGATCGCGGCCGACGGCACCCTCCAGGGCCACGGCCCGGCCGGACCGCTGGAGCGTGCCCTCACCCGCGGATGCGCCCTGTTGCTGCTCGGCCGCTGGCGTGAGGTCCGCGACCTGCTGGGGGCGGTCCGGCGCCACGACGAGCGCGGTCTGGCCGAATGGAGGGCCGAATTCCTCGTCGCGACGGCGGAGTTGTGGCTGGGCGACAGGGACGGGACGGACCGCAGCACGGCCACCCTGCCCGCCCGCCACCGCGCGGGAGGGGTCACGGCCGCCGAGGTGCACTCCCGGGTCGGCGAGCTGCTGACGCTCGGCGAGATCCGCCGGGCCGAGCAACTCCTCGCCGACACGGGACGTACCCCGGGACAGCTGGGCCTGCCCAGCCGGATGCTCATCGCCCTCCACCGGGGGCGTCCCCGGGAGGCGATGGACCTGGCCCGCCGGAGCGCGGTCACCGGCGTGCACACCTGCGACGCCGTCCAGAGCGCGATGTACCACCACGCGGCGGTCCAGCTGGTGTGCGGCGGCAGACTCACCCGGGCCCGCGAACTCCTCGCGCTGGCCCGTGCCAGACAGCCGATGCTGCCCCATCTGCTCGATTCCGCACAGGCGTTGTGCGACCTGGTCAGGGGAGAGGCCGGACAGGCCCGGTCGCTGCTGCGGGCGGCCGTGGCCCGCGCCGAGTCGGACGGCGTGGTGGCGGGCACCGACCTGCTCTGGCTGCGCGTGGCCGATGTCGCGACGCACGTCGGCAGGCCCGAGGCCCTGACGGAGTGCCTGGCGAAGGCCGAGGTGGTCGCCCGCAGGCTGGGCACCGACCGGGCCGAGATGACCCGCCTCGTCCTGCACGCGGCCGTCCACAGGGACCATGACGCCGCGCGGGCCGCGAGATGCCTGGCCCAGCAGCGGCAGCAGCTCCAGGAGGAGTGCGCCGTACTGGCCCACCTGATCCGCTACGGCATGGGCGATCCGGCGATGGTGCGGGACACGTACGCCATGCTCGGCGAACTGGACGCGCTGATGCCCCGCTTCTGGCTGCGCCCCCTCATGCGCACGTACGGGGTGGCGGTGCCGGGACGGCAGGCCACCGCCGAGGAGAACGAGCGGCTGCTCGCCGTACTCGTCTCCGAGGGACTGACCAACAAGGAGATGGCCAAGATCCTCCGCACCAGCGAGAAGAGCGTCGAGGGACGGCTGTCGAGACTGTTCTCCCACACGGGCCACGGCTCACGGGTCGAACTGGCGATGGCGATGCTCACGGGCCGCCTCCACCTCTGACCACGGCTACCGCTACGGCTACTGCGCATGCAGTAGGGGCGTACCGGCGGCCGAACGAAGACGGACGGGGGCCGCGCGGACAGCCTGGAAGGGTTCCCGAGTTCGGATGTGGAGACCCTCCTGTGGCTGTCTTTCTCGATCGACTGGGCCGGCTGGCCTTCCGGCGCCGTTGGCGCGTCCTGTTGTTGTGGGTGGTGGCGCTCGTCGCCGCCGGAACGGCGTCGGCGCTGGCACCGGCCGCGCCGGACGGCTCCTACTCGATGCCGGGTACGGAGTCGCAGCGGGCGTTCGACCTCATCGAGCAGCGCTTCCCGGGCGTGAGCGTCGGCAGCAGCGCCGAGGGCGCGAGCGCGAAGATCGTGTTCGTGGCGCCGGACGGCCAGAAGCTCACCGACCAGGGGAACCGTACGGTCGTCGACGAGGTCGTGAGCCAGGTCGGCAAGGTCGACCAGGTCGTCCGCGCGGCCGACCCGTTCGAGGCGGACGCGGTCAGCGAGGACGGATCGACGGCGTACGCGTCGGTCACGTTCGAGGTGAAGGCCAAGGACGTCAGCGACACCGCGAAGCAGGACCTGGAGCAGGCCGTCGAAACGGGCCGGGACGCGGGCCTGACGGTCGAGGTCAGCGGTTCCGTCCTGGCGACCCAGCCCTCGGGCGGTGCGACCGAGCTGGTCGGCGTCGTGGTGGCGGCCGTCGTCCTGCTGCTCACGTTCGGTTCGCTGGCGGCGGCCGGGCTGCCGCTGCTGACCGCGCTGATCGGCGTCGGGATCGGCACCGCGACCATCCTCGCCCTGAGCAGCGCGCTGGGCCTGTCCAGCGCCACCAGCACACTCGCGCTGATGCTCGGCCTGGCGGTCGGGATCGACTACGCGATGTTCATCGTCTCCCGCTACCGCGAGGAACGCGCCCGGGGTCTCGCCCCGGAGGACGCGGCGGGCGTGGCCGTGGGCACGGCCGGGTCGTCGGTGGTGTTCGCGGGCCTGACCGTCGTCATCGGTCTGGCCGGGCTGTCGGTCGTGGGCATCCCGACCCTGACCCAGATGGGACTGGCGGCGGCCGGCACGGTGGCCCTGTCGGTGCTGGTCGCGGTGACCCTGATCCCGGCCATGCTCGGGATCTTTCCCCGCGCGGTCCTGGCGCGCTCGGTACGCCGGTCCGGTGCACACCCGGACGCCGACGAGGACAAGCCGAACATGGGCACCCGGTGGGCCCGTCTGATCGTCCGCCGCCCCTTGCCCGTACTCCTGGTGGCGGTCGCGGCCCTGGGCGTGATCGCCCTCCCCGCGGCGCAGCTCCACCTGGGCACGGCGGGCGACGAGTCCAAGCCGACCTCGACGACCGAACGCCGCGCGTACGACGACCTGGCCAAGGGCTTCGGCCCCGGCTTCAACGGTCCGCTGACCATCGTCGTGGACGCCGCTACGGCCGACGACCCCAAGGCCGCCGTGGCCGCGACCGCCAAGGAGATCGCCGGGACAGCGGGAATCGTGTCGGTCTCGACGCCGAGCTTCAACAAGGCGGGAGACACCGCGATCTTCTCCGCCACCCCGTCCACCGCACCCACCGACGAGCGGACCGTCGACCTGATCCACACCCTGCGCGACGACCGCCCCGCCATCGAGCAGGCCACCGACGCGACGTTCATGGTCAGCGGCAGTACGGCGGGCAACATCGACAGCGACCAGAAGGTCCAGGGCGCCCTGGTGCCGTACCTCGGGCTCGTGGTCGGCCTGGCGTTCCTGCTGCTCCTGATCGTGTTCCGCTCGGTGCTGGTGCCGCTCAAGGCGGCCCTGGGATTCCTGCTGTCGGTGCTCGCGGCCCTGGGCGCGGTCGTCGCCGTCTTCCAGTGGGGCTGGCTCGCCGGCCTGCTGGGCGTGGACCAGACCGGCCCGATCATGAACACCATGCCGATCGTCATGGTCGGCATCGTCTTCGGCCTGGCCATGGACTACGAGGTCTTCCTCGTCACCCGCATCCGGGAAGCCCACCTCCAGGGCGAACACCCCGGCCAGGCCATCGTCTCCGGCTTCCGCCACAGCGCCCGCGTGGTCGTCGCCGCCGCGGTGATCATGATCTCGGTGTTCTCCGGCTTCATCGGCGTCAGCGAGACCCTCATCAAGATGATCGGCTTCGGCATGGCCATCGCGGTGCTGTTCGACGCGTTCGTCGTACGGATGACCATCGTCCCGGCGGTCCTCGCCCTGCTGGGCGAGCGTGCCTGGACGATGCCCCACTGGCTGGAACGACTCGTCCCTCACGTGGACATCGAGGGCCACGCATTGGCTGTTAGGGGCGCGGGGAACTGCGCGACCAGCCCCCACCGGCCCGCGGAAAACGAACTGCAAGTCCACCAGAACACGTAGTGGCAGTCTGAGCGGCGCCGGTAAGTCGGGGGGCCGGCAACACGCCCCTTAAGGGGCGCGGGGCTGTATCGATCTGCGGCTCCGCCGCGGGGCGCGACAAGCCCCCACCGGCCCGCAGCCGACAAACCACACACCCGGCGAACCACACACCCGGCGAAGCGCTCAGCGCTCCGCCGGGTACTCGCCGCTCAGGCACCATGGTCAGCACACCCGACAGGAAGCGCTGAGACGCACGATGACCACCCCCCGGCAGCGCCACCCCCGTACGGTCGACGCAACGATCGCCCTGCTCCTCTTCGCCGCCGCCTTCCCAGGCAGCATGTACGGCGTCTCCGACATGACCACCCCCGCCCAGTGGTGGCCGTGCGTCCTGCTGGCCGTCCCCGCCTGCGCCGCACTGCTGTGGCGCCGTACCAGACCCCTCCCCGTCACAGCCGTCGCCATCGCGTGCGCCGCAGGCATGGCCCTGGCCGGCTACGTGATGACCGCCCTGCTCCTCGCCCCCCTCATGGTCGCGCTGTACTCCCTGGCCGGGCACACCGAACGCACCACCACCCGGAACGTCACCCTCACCGCGGTGATCCTCGTAGCCGGGTCCGCCCTGATCGCCGAGCCCGCCACGGACTCCCTGGCCCTCAACGTGATCGGCCCCGTCGCCTGGCTGCTGCTGCCCGCCGCCCTGGGCACCACCGCCCGCTTCCGCAGGGCCTACCTGGAGTCGGTGCACGCCCGCGCCGAGTACGCCGAACGGACCCGCGAGGAGGAGGCCCGGCACCGCGTCGCCGGGGAACGCATGCGCATCGCCCGCGAACTCCACGACGTCTCCGCACACCACCTCGCCCTGGCCAACGCCCAGGCCACCACCGCCGCCCTCCTCATCCGCAGCCACCCCGCCGAGGCCGAGAGGATGGTCAACGCCCTCGGCGACACCACCGCGGCGGCCCTGCGCGAGATGAAGGCCACCGTCGGACTCCTGCGCCAGAGCGGCGCGGGCGAGGACTCCCTCCAGCCCGCCCCGAGCCTCGCCCAGCTCCCCGGCCTGGTCGCCGCGCACACGGCCGCCGGACTCACCGTCACCCTCACCACCCACGGACAGCCGCAGCCGCTCTCCCCCGGGGCGGACCTCACCGCCTACCGCATCGTGCAGGAGGCACTGTCCAACGTCGCCAAGCACGCACCGCACACCAGCCTGGCGGAGGTGAACCTCGCGTTCCACCACGACCGCCTGTTCATCAGGATCACGGACCAGGGACCCGGCCTCGCCGCCGACGCGATCGCCGCCGCCACCCCCGAAAACAGCGGTGCCGGCGGCTACGGCCTCATCGGCATGCGCGAACGAGCCCTGTCCATCGGTGGACGACTCCATGCCGGACACCGCTCCACCGGCGGTTTCGAGGTCAGCACCGAACTCCCCCTCCACCCCTACTCGCCCGCCGAGGACAACACTCCATGACCATCCGAGTCCTGCTCGCCGACGACCAGGCCCTGCTGCGCGAGACCTTCCGCATCCTCGTCGACTCCCGCCCCGACATGGAGGTGGTAGGCGAGGCAGCGGACGGCGACGAGGCGATCGCCCTCACCCGTACCCACCACCCCGACATCGTCGTGATGGACATCCGTATGCCCGGCACGGACGGCCTCGCCGCCACCTCCACGATCTGCGCCGACCCCGCCCTCTCGGGCACCCGCGTCCTCATCCTCACCACCTTCGAGACCGAGGAGCACGTCGCCAGGGCCCTGCACGCCGGAGCCAGCGGCTTCCTGGGCAAGGACGTCGGCGCCGAGGGCCTCGTCGCCGGCATCCGCACGATCGCCGCGGGCGACGCCCTCCTCTCGCCCCAGGCCACCCGCAACCTCATCACCCGCTTCCTCACGGCCCCCCAGCCCGGCACGCACCCCGCGGCCCAGAAAAGCCTGGCCGACCTCACCGACCGCGAACGCGAGGTCATGGCCCTGGCCGCCGACGGACTCACCAACGCGGACATAGCCGGCCAGCTGTACATCAGCCCCCTGACCGTGCGTACGCACATCCACCACGCCATGGCCAAACTCCACGCCCGCGACCGCGCCCAACTCGTCGTCATCGCCTACCAGACCGGCCTCGTCCACCCGAACCCACCGAGGCACTGACCGACAGGCCACTCACTACTGCGTATGCAGCAGGCGCGTATCGGCTGCCGCACGAAGACGGCGGAGGGGCTGTGCGGACAGGCTGAAAGGGTCCCCGAGCACGGATGTGGAGATCCTTCTGTGGCTGCCTCTCTCGATCGCCCGGGTCCACCGGCTTCCTTCGCCCGGTTCGTCCTGTGCGGCGGCGGTGTCGGAGTCGCCGCCGGCCCGGCCGTGGCACTGCTCGCCGGGCTGATGCCCTGGGCGGTGGCCAACGCACTGGTCACCATCGCCTCCACGCTCCTGTGCACGGAGGTCCACGCACGGTTCACCTTCGGGACCGGCCGGCGCGCCGGATGGCGCCGGCACTGGCAGTCCGCAGGATCGGCGTCGGTCGCCTACGGGGTGACCTGCGCCGCGATGCTCGTACTCCACGCGGTGCGGCCGTCGGCCGGGACATGGAGCGAGCAGGCCGTCTACCTCGGCGCTTCCGGGCTCGCCGGAATCGGGCGCTTTCTGGTGCTGCGCCTGTTCGTCTTCACCGACGGCCGTAACCGGACAGCGGTGCGGCCGCTCAGTCCGGCACGGCCACGCGAGGGTCAGAATCGGCCGCCGCCGGCGTGGAGCGTCTGGCCGGTGATCCAGCGACCGCTGTCCGAGACGAGGAAGGCGACGACGTCGGCGATGTCCCCGGGTTCGCCGAGGCGGCCGAGCGGGGTCAGCGCGACCATCCCGGCGATCACGTCGGCGGGGACTCCGGCGCTGTCGAAGGACTCGGTGCGGGTGGCGCCGGGGAGCACACTGTTCACGGTGATGCCCCGCGAGCCGAGTTCCTGCGCGGCGGCACGGACCAGTTGGTCACCGGCCGCCTTGCTGGCCGAGTAGACACCGCTGTCGGCGCTGGGGGTCACGGCCGCCTGGCTGGAGATGACGACGATCCGGCCGTTGTCGCGCAGTCGCCCGGCGGCTTCGCGAAGCGCTGTGAAGGTGGCCCGCGTGTTGGTCGCGAAGACCCGGTCGAAGTCCTCGTCGGTCGCCTCCGCGAGCGGGGAGAAATGGACGGTGCCGACGTTGCTCACCAGGATGTCCAGCCCGCCGTAGGTTTCCTCCGCGGCGTCGAACAGCGCGCGCGTCTGGGCCGGATCGCTCACGTCCGCCCGTACCGCCACGGCCCGGCCGCCGCTCGCCTCGATCGTGGAGACGACCTCGGCGGCCGCTTCGCGGTCGGATCGATAGTTGACGATCACGCTGCCGCCGTCCGCGCCCAGCCGTTCGGCGATGGCGCGCCCGATCCCGCGCGAGCTTCCGGTGACAAGTACGACTGACACTGATCCTCCAGTGGTGGGGTTCCAGGAAGTGGTCGCGCCCTACGACGAGGTCGGCCTCGGCGAGGAACTCGCGTGGCCACGTGCGTCGGTCGCGGTGTCGCCGGTCCAACTGCCCAGCAGGCTGAGGGCTTCGGCGGACGGCGACGCGGGTTCGGGGGTGTAGACGACCAGCGTCTGGTCGGGGGCGCCGGACACGTCGAGGACCTCGTAGTCGAGCGCGAGGTCGCCGACCAGCGGGTGGTGGAAGCGCTCGGTGCCCATGCTGTGGCAGACGACGTCCGGGTTGCCCCACAGGTGACGGAACCGGGGGCTGCGCAGCGACAGTTCGCCTGTCAGAGCTGTCAGCTGCGGATCGTGGGGGTTGCGTCCGGCGTACCAGTGCAGGTGGGCGACGCAGCTGCCGGCGGACCTCTCCCAGTCGACGAACAGCTCCGGGGCGTGCGCGTCGAGGAAGACGTAACGGGCCAGGTTGCGGTCGCGGTGCGGGAGTGCCTCGAAGTCGGTGAAAAGGGCGCGGGCCATCCTGTTGGCGGCCAGGATGTCCATGCGGCGGCCCTGGATCATCGCGGGCACATGGCCGAGCGTGTCCAGGAGCCGGTGGAGGCCCGGGCGCACACGCTGGGGACCCAGGGGACGGCGCCGCTGCGCGGGGGCCGCCGGTTTCGCCAGCGCGAAGAGGTGGGCCCGCTCGGTGTCGTCAAGTTGCAGCGCGGTGGAGACCGCGTCCAGGACGGTCTCGGAGACCTGCCCGGCCCGGCCGCGCTCCAGGCGCGTGTAGTACTCGACACTGACACCGGCGAGCCGGGCGACCTCCTCGCGGCGCAGTCCCGGCACCCGGCGTGCGCCGCCGTCGGGGACGACTCCGGCCTGCTGGGGGGTGATCCGGGCCCTGCGGGTGGTCAGGAACTCGCGGATCCCGGTGCTCGGCTCCATGCCCTCCACGCTACGGGCGCCGACCCGGCCCGCACCCGGCGAAAGGGACCCTGGCAGTACCCCCTTCCAGCTCTCCGGGGACCGTCGTCAAGGGCTGAACGAGAGCCGACGACTTGCCCGCCTCGGCCCGCGCAACCCGCGTGATGGAAGAAGGCTGAGGTCGGCGATCACCCGCGAACCTGCGCGTCACTCCAGTTTGATCACGCCCCGAGACGGCGATCGGTACGTCCACCCCCCTGACCGGTCAACAGGACGGCGCGACCGCGCCCCCGCCATGGGCATTGACGGCGGCCACAAGCTCGGCGAACAGGGCGTCGTAACTTGCGGCCCGCTCTTCGGCGATCTCGTGCGGGAGGTAATCAGTGACCCAAATCAGATGTGCGCCGGCGTGACGATCCACCTCGACGCGCATCTCGGCGTGGTGATGTTCCGCCCCGTTGAGGCCCGGCACCGTGTACGTCGCCCGACGGTGCACCGGGTCGACCGTCACGTTCCGCTCCCAGATCTCCCGGCCGTCGGCCAAGGTGACGACGCGATACTCCCCTTCTTGCCGCTCGGCCACGCACAAGGAGAAGACATGCACCTCTGACCTGGTGTAACGCTCGATGAAGTCCCAAGCCGTATCGGCCGACACATCGAGCTCCGCGCTGCGGTAGATGCTGCTCACAGGGTTGCCTTCCCGGACGGACCGACGGCTGTCGTCGTGACGGACCGGCCCCGTCGAGAGGCGGTCGCCCTACGCGCGCGGCGCCGGGATCGCCACTGTCGAGGGCTGGCCAACGGGGTCGAGCAAGGATAGAAAAGTATCATCTATTTGTATTCGACGATGAGCCTGCGGTAAGGGCATGGAGGTCGGATGGACACGCGTGAGGCGGCGGTCGTGGGAATCGGTCGGACGGCGTTCAGCAAGTCCTCGGGCCGGACCCCGTTGGCGATGGCCGCCGAGGCCGCGCGCGCGGCACTTGACGACGCCGGGCTGCGACCCGGTGAGGTGGACGGTGTCGTCGACTTCCACACCAACGACTCGGCATCGGCGGCGGAGGTCGCGCGGGCCATCGGCGTCTTCGATCTTGGGCTGGCGCTGGACGTGCACGGTGGGGGCAATGTCGCGGTCACCGTCGTCGGCCAGGCGTTCGCCGCGGTTCAAGCCGGTGCCTGTGAGGTGGCGGTCGTCTTCCGTTCGCTCCAGGGCCGGTCCGGCAACCGCTACGGGCGGGGGGAGAGGCCCGTGTTGCCGATGAAGGGCGAGATGCAGTTCGCCGCGCTGAACGGGTTCGTCGTCCCACCGATGTGGATCGCCATGTTCGCCCAGCGCCACAAGCACGTGTACGGCACCCGCGACGAGGACTTCGGGCACATCGCCATCACCACCCGCAAGCACGCCTCGGCCAATCCCCACGCCATGCAGCGACAGGTGATCGACATGGACGACTACCTGTCCGCCCGCTGGATATGTGAGCCGTTCCGCCTGTACGACTGCTGTCTGGAGACCGACGGTGCGGTGGCCCTCGTGGTCACGACGCTGGAGCGGGCCAGGTCTCTGCGGCATGTCCCTGTCCGCATCGCGGGCTTCGGCGAAGCCCATACTCACGGCGGTTCCTGGACGAACTTCCCCGATCTGTCCGAGATGTACTCCGCCTACGCTGCGAAGCGCCTCTGGGCGAGCACCGGTCTGCGTCCCGCGGACCTGGACATCGCCTGCATGTACGACTGCTTCACCGGCACGGTGATGGCGACGGTCGAGGACTTCGGACTGTGCCCGAAGGGCGAGGTCGGTGCGTTCTTCGGCGAGGGCCGGGCCACATACGGCGGCGATGTCGTCGTCAACCCGCACGGTGGGCTGCTGTCGGAGGGATATCTGCAAGGTCTCAACCATCACTACGAGGCGGTCCACCAGTTGCGCGGCGACGCCGGTGACCGACAGGTGCCCGATGCCCGCCACGCTCTCGTCACCGCCGGGGCCGGTCCGGCGGGCGGCGCCCTGATCTACGAGGCATCGCGATGAGCCGGCCGGGACCGGTCCCGGCGCCGCCGGCGCCGCTGATCGACGTGGACAGCGCCGGGTTCTGGGAGGCGACGCGTGAGGGGCGCATCGCGCTGTGTCGCTGCTCCGACTGCGGTGCCTGGCTGGCCAGGCCGCTCGAACGCTGCAACCGCTGCGGTGGACCGACGTCGTTCACCGATGTCACCGGTGCCGGCACCATCTACAGCTTCATCGTGGTGCGTCACCGCAGTGTGCCGGCGTTCGCGGCTCAAGTTCCCTACGTCCTCGCCCTCGTGGAGTTCGACGAGGGTCCGCGACTGCCGGGGATCCTGCTCGACGAGCAGGGACCGGGCGTGGCCATCGGCCAACGCGTACGCGCCGAGCTGACGCGGTTCACCGGCGCCGAAGAGCGAGCCGTCGCCTACCGCCGCGTCAACGACGGTGATCGGCCCACGGCGCCCGATGCGTGAAGAAGGCCGTCCGTGGTGGCCGCTCGTCGGAGTGACGCCCGGCCGACCCGGGGCACGGGTGCCCGTTCATCGACTCCAGCGGCACCGGCCGTCCGGCTGCCGGATTCCGACGCCGTACTCCGCGCCGCGCGGGCGATCGTCCTAAGACGTGGGCGCAGGTCGAGTCACGGCACGCGACGCATCCCAGGAACCGCCAAGACAGGAGCGATGGATGTCCGACGACGAATATCGGGGCAAGGTAGCGGTAGTCACAGGGGGTGGCCGTGGGCTGGGACGCGCTTTCGGCGCCGCGTTGGCGGCGCGGGGCGCGCACGTGGTTCTCGCCGACGTCGACGGCTCCGCCGCGGCGTCCGCCGCCGCCGGGCTCACGGTAGGGGGCGGCAGCGCGACCGGAACGGCCTGCGACGTGTCGGACGAGGACGGTGTCGCGGAGATGATGACCGAGATCGTCGAACGGCACGGTGGCATCGACATCCTGGTCAACAACGCCGGTCTGCACGCGGCCGACTACTACCAGCTGTTCACCCAGCTCGGACTCACGAAGATCCGGAGGTTGTTCGACGTCAACATCATGGGCGTGGTCATCTGTTCGCTCGCGGCGAGGGAGGCGATGAGCGGACGGGCCGGCGCCACCATCGTCAACATCTCGTCGTCCGCCGCCTACGCCAACCGGAACGCCTACGCCGTGTCCAAACTCGCTGTGCGTGGCCTGACCATGTCGTTCGCACGCGAGTTCGCGGAGGACGGCATCCGCGTGAACGCGATCGCGCCCGGACTCGTCTTCACCGACACGATCCGGGCCGAGGTGCCGCGCACCGAGGTGGAGCGCGCGCTGGGTCAGCAGATCGTCCGGCGCGAGGGTACGGAGGAGGACATCGTCGAGGCCCTGCTCTATCTCGCCTCGACGAAGGCGTCCTTCCTCACCGGGGAGACGCTGCGGGTGACGGGCGGCTTCGGGCTCTCCGTCTAGCAGCGTCTCCTGGGGCCGGCTCGAAGCCGCGGCGGAGGCGCAGGCACTCCTCACTCCGTCCGCGCACGGCCCGGTGCCGTCGGCTCAGCCCGCTGTCCGGGCCGCGGCGGGTCCGGGCACGCCCGGGTCCGCGACGGCGGCCGGCGGCGTCCAGCCGAACAGCTGGGCCGGGTTGGCGCACAGGACGCGCCGGACTTCACCGGGACCCAGTTCCGCCGTGAGCCAGGTCAGGGTCTCGCCGTAGACGCGCCCTTCCTCATGGCGGGTCCACGGCCAGTCGCTCCCCCACAGCATCCGTTCGCCGCCCCTGGCGCGCAGCAGGCTCCGCATCATGGCGGTGGCCGCCCGCGGCGCCGATCGATACGGCGCGGCCGCCTTCACCCAGACATGCGGCGCGGCCAGCACACGGGAGAGCGCGGCCGAGCCCGGGTAGGGCGGCGCCTCGGCCGCCGGCAGTCCCAGATGATCGACGACGACCGCGCCGGGCCAGCGCAGCAGCCAGGGTTCCAGCTCCTCCCACTGTCGTTGTTGTGCCTGAACCTCCAAGTGGAGTCCACGCGCGGCGAGTTCGTGCGCGAGTCGCTGCCAGAGCCGCTCACCCAGCGGGGGCACCGGGCGGCTGATCAGGTTGAGGCGGATCCCGCACACGCCCTCCTCCACGAGCCGGTCGAGTTCCTCCCCCGGTGTCCCGGGCTCGATGACCGCCACGCCGCGGAGGCGGTCCGGCGCCTTGCCGAGGGCGTCCAGCAGATAGGTGTTGTCCGTCCCGAGGAAGCTCGGCTGGACCAGAACCCCGGCCGCGAGGCCGTGCGCGTCCAGCAGTGACAGGTAGGCGTCCACCGGGGCGTCGTAGTCCGGGCTGTACCGCCGCTCGCGCGTCAGCCGCAGACCGCTCGTGAAGACGTGCGCGTGGGTGTCGAAGGCCGCAGGCGGGCACGGGGGCTCGATGGAAGTCACGAGGGAAAGAATAGTCCTATGAAGGACTAGACGTCAGCAGGATTCGGAGCCATGCTTTCTCGCCATGCAGTCCATCTCGCCCACACCACAGAGTCCCGGAGCGGCCGACCTCGCCCGGACCGATCCGCGCCTGCCGCTGCACGCCCGCCTCCGGGAGGTGATCGCCGAACGCGTCCGCTCCGGGGAGTGGTCCCCCGACGAGCCGCTGCCCGCCGAGTCCGCCCTGGTCGAGTACTACGAGGTGTCCCTGGGGACGATGCGGCGCGTTTTCCGCGACCTCGTGGACGAGGGCATGCTGGAGCGGCGTCAGGGGACGGGGACGTTCGTCCGCAGGGCGTCCCTGGACGCCTCCCTGTTCCGCTTCTTCCGGTTCGGGAGCGCGGGCAGCGGCTTCCCGCAGAGCCGTATCCTCTCCGCCGCCCGGCAGGTGAGCACGCCGGCCATCGCCGCCGCCCTCGGCATCACCGCCGGCGGCGAGGTGCTCCATCTGCACCGGCTGCGCCTCTACGACGAGCAGCCCGTCCTCGTCGAGGACATCTGGCTGCCGCTGCCCCTGTTCGAGCCGCTGGAGCGGATCGGCGCCGACGACCTCGGTGACCTGCTGTATCCGACGTACGAACGCATCTGCGGGCAGATCGTCGCGGCGGCCACGGAGGAGCTGAGCATCGAGGCCGCCACAGCAGCCGACGCCCTGCTCCTCGGCTGCGCGCGCGCCGAGCCCGTGGTCGTGGTCGAGCGGGTCGCCCGCTCGCACGACGCCACGCCGCTGGAGTACCGCCGCTCACGCGGACTCGCACACACCTTCCGCTACCGCATCGACATCCGCTGACCCCGCTTCTCCGCTCACGTTCCCCGCACACGAAGAGAGCCGACTCATGTTTGCCTGGTACCGGGACACCGACAAACCGCAGAAACGAGCCTTCTGGGCCGCGTTCGGAGGCTGGACACTCGAAGCCGCCGACGCCCAGATGTTCGGGCTCGTCCTGCCGACCCTGCTGGCCACCTGGCATCTGAGTACCGGAGCCGCCGGCACTCTCGCCTCCGTCACCCTCATCTTCACCGCGTTCGGCGGCTGGCTCGCGGGCTGGGCCTCCGACCGCTACGGACGCGTCCGGGTCCTGCAGTGGACGATCATCGTCTACTCCACGGCCACCGTCCTCATCGGCTTCACCACCGACTACTCCCAGCTGATGGTGCTGCGCAGCATCCAGGGCTTCGGCTTCGGCGGCGAGTGGGCGGCCGGAGCGGTCCTGGTCAGCGAGTACATGGGGACCCGCAACCGCGGACGGGCACTGGGCACCGTACAGAGCGGGTGGGCGCTGGGCTGGGGCCTCGCGCTGGCGACGTACACCGTGCTGTTCAGCCTGTTCCCCGAGGAGTGGGCCTGGCGGTCGATGTTCTGGCTCGGCGCGCTGCCGGCCGTCCTGGTCATCGTCATCCGCCGCAAGGTCACCGATCCGCCGCTGTATCTGCGGCGGGCCGCGAAGGCCGAGAACCGGGTCTCCCTGCTGCGGATCTTCAAGCCGGACCTGCTGCGCGTCACTCTGCTCGGCGCGCTGCTGGGCCTGGGCAGCCACGGCGGCTACTACGCGCTGACCACCTTCCTGCCCACCTATCTGCGCACCACCCACGGCCTGTCGGTCCTCAAGACGAGCGGCTATCTGGCGGTCTTCATCGCCGCGGCCTTCTTCGGCTACCTCACCTCGGGCACCCTGGCCGACCGCATCGGCCGCCGCCGGAACATCATGTTCTTCGCGGTGATGTGTCTCGTCTCGGTCGTGACCTACCTCTTCCTGCCGATCAGCGACACCCAGATGTTCTTCCTCGGCATCCCGCTCGGCTTCTTCTCCGCGGGCATCCCGGCGGGTCTCGGCGCGCTCTTCGCCGAGTTGTACCCGACAGCGATACGGGGCACCGGGCAGGGTTTCTGCTACAACTTCGGCCGGATCGTCGCGGCGGCCTTCCCCGCACTCGTCGGCTTCCTCAGCGACCGGCTCGGCATGGGCACCAGCATCGGCCTGTTCGCGGGCACCGCGTACGGCATCGCCGTCCTCGCGGTCGCCCTGCTCCCCGAGACCTCGCACAAGGAACTCGACACTCCCGCCCTTCCTGCTGCCGAAGGGTCCGAGCCCCCGCTCGCATCGGCTCGCTGACGCACCGATGGAATCGGTCGGATTAACCGTAGATGCGGGATTGGCCCGACGGAATGGTACTGCGGTACCACTCCGTCGGGCCATTTGTCTCCCGTGGTCCCACGGATACAACAGTGACCCTCTTTAGCCTAAGCGGGCCGGATCACAAGGCAGCGAAGAGAAGAACCTACCGTCCGTCTGAGCCGATTTCGCGTTTCAGCAATGGATCGAGCCGTTGACTCCAGGAAGGCGGACGGAACCCGACGACAGCGGACAGGTGAGAAGCGAGCCGGCAAAGAAAAACTCTCACCGACCGGACATGAAATCGAGGATCACATGGTGCTGTTCAGAAATTCCTCCATAACATTAACCGCGGCGGCATTCTCCGCACTGTGCCTGGTGTACGGAACACCCGCAGCCGTGGCCGCACCGAATGGCCTGGGCAACGAGGCCATTCACGAGGTCGACGTCACCAACATGCCGGCCACCAAAGAGGGCCAGCCGACGGTCGCCGTCAACCCGAGAAATCCGAAGAACCTGGTCTTCGTCTCGACGATCTTCCCTCCGGCGCCGGGCCTGGAACCGGTCGACGGCGGGTGTTTCCTCGCCTACTCGAACGACAGGGGCGACACCTGGACCCAGGTCGCCTGGCCGCTCGGTACCGCGGCGCCCAAGTGCGGTGAGCCGAGCGTGCAGTTCGACGCGAAGGGCACCGTGTACGTGGACAACAACCAGGTCAGCTCCGGCCTGGAGGCGAACCTGCGGAACCACAACCAGGTCGCCAAGTCGACGGACGGCGGCCGGACCTGGACCGACCCGGTGTCCACACCGCTGCTCCTCGGCGGCGCCCCGAAGATGCGGGTGGACGTCGCGACCGGCAAGGTCTACGCGGTCGCCGGGGCGGTGTGGGAGTACCCGAGCGCGGTCTCCGTCAGCGCCGACGGCGGAAAGACGTTCAGCAGCGACTCGCGGGTGATCCCCGGCCCGATGCCCTGTATCCAGGTGGCGCCGGGTATCCCGCTGGTCTGCGGCTATCCGGGTCGTGAGATCGCTGTGTACGGCGGGATCCTCGTGTCCGCCTCCCAGGAGGCGGGCCAGCCGG
This sequence comes from Streptomyces sp. NBC_00075, assembly GCF_045041225.1. Taxonomy (NCBI): domain Bacteria; kingdom Bacillati; phylum Actinomycetota; class Actinomycetes; order Kitasatosporales; family Streptomycetaceae; genus Streptomyces; species Streptomyces sp. NBC_00075. The sequence continues at coordinate 5,099,629 of NZ_CP108243.1, read as the reverse complement.
TGAACTTCCACGTCAGCCGTGACGACGGCAGGACATGGACGAACACCACCGTCAAGGACGGCCAGGGAGCCCCTGTCGCGGCGGGCACCGGTTCTCTGGTGCCGACTCCAGGCCTGGGCGCGGCCGCCGACCCCGTCCCGTGGGTCGCCGCCGACCCCTCCCACCGCGGCCGGTTCGCCGTCATGGTGCCCCGGGACTCCAACACCCTGGACGTCTACGTCACCCCGGACGCCGGCCGGACCTGGAACGGCCCGGCGACGATCGCCACCCCGAACGCCCAGCGTCCGGCGATCGACTTCGGCGCCAACGGCGACCTGGGTGTCATGTGGCGGACCACCACGGGCGACGCGTTCTCGGTCGTCTCCTTCGACCACGGACGCTCGTTCAGCGCACCGGTGCAGGTCAACCACGTGACCCAGCCGGTCGGGGAGATGGGCCCTCCCGGTGACCGCTGGTCGGGCATCACCCTGACCGACAAGTACGCCTACGTCACCTGGGCCGACGGGCGGAACAACTCCTCCCTCGACTCGATCATCAGCCGGGTGCCTCTCCAGCTGTACAAGCACCCGGCCTCGAAGGCGACGAACTGACAACAGCCAGCCCCACCGCATGACGGTGGTCCGCCGAGCCCCCTCGGCGGACCATTGTCATGCAACCAACAGATTTCAGGGACGGGGAGTGACCAGTCCCGCGTCGTAGGCGACGATGACCGCCTGGATCCGGTCGCGGGCACCCACCTTGGCCATGACCCGCCCGACGTGCTTCTTCACCGTGGACTCGGTCAGCACGAGACGGTCGGCGATCTCCGCGTTCGTCCACCCCATGCCGATCGCCACGAGCACCTCGTGCTCGCGTTCGCTGAGCGCGGTCAGCCGCGCGTCCGTGTGGCGCTGGGCGCCGGGGGCGAGAAAGTGATGGGCGTGGGCGTCGAGCAGACGGCGGGTCAGCCGGGGTGACACGACCGCGTCGCCGGTCGCGACCGCCTGGATCCCGGCGAGGAGTTCCGCCGGCCGGACGTCCTTGAGCAGGAAGCCACTCGCCCCGGCACGCAGGGCGGCATAGGCGTACTCGTCGAGATCGAAGGTGGTCAGGATGATCACGCGGGTGCGAGCGCCTGTCGCCACGATCTGCCGGGTCGCCTCGATGCCGTCGATACCGGGCATCCGGACATCCATCAGGACCACGTCGGGGCGCAGGTCGGCCGCCATACGGACGGCCTGCGCGCCGTTGTCGGCCTCACCGACGACGCTCATGCCGGGGGTACCGTCGAGCAGCATCCGAAAGCCCATGCGGGGCAGGGGCTGGTCGTCGGCGATCAACACGGTGGTCATGGCGGGGATTCTCCTGATGTGGCCGGGGCGGACGGATCCAGCAGGACTTCCACGATCCAGCCCCGGCCGTCGTCGCGCGGCCCGATGGTCGCGGTGCCGGCGTAGAGCGCGGCCCGCTGGCGGATGCCGACCAGGCCGTGGCCGCTGTCCCCACGGTGAGCCGTGGACGGTCTCCGCGAGAGTGAACCGGTGTCGGTGACCCGGACGCGGAGCCCGCTGTCCTCGACCGCGACCGTGACGTCGGCCGCAGCGCCGGGGCCGACGTGTTTGAGGGTGTTGGTCAGGGCTTCCTGCACCACGCGGAACACCGTGAGCTGCACACCTCGGCTCAGCTCGTCGACCGGGCCGACGGTGCGGTAGGCCACCGGCAGACCGGCCGCGCGGACCCGGTCGAGCAGGCTTTCCAGGTCCCGGACACCCGGCTGCGGGGACCGGGGCGAGCCGCCGTCCCCGGCTTCCGGGGACTCACGCAGCACCCCCAGCACACGCCGGAGTTCGTCCATCGCCTGCCGGCCGGTCTCACCGATCAGATGAAGCGCCTGCTCGGTGCGGCCGGGGTCCTGGACGGTGAGCACGGCGGCCCCGTCGGCGAGGTTCACCATGACCGACAGGTTGTGACCGACGATGTCGTGCATCTCGCGGGCGATCCGCGAGCGCTCCGCCGCCGCCGTCAGCCGGACGCGCTGGTCACGTTCGACCTCCAGCCGTGCCGCCCGGTCCCGCAGCGCGGACAGGTACAGCCGGCTGATCCGGGACGTCAGGCCGAGGGCGACGGCCCCGATGCCGGTGCCGACGGACAGGACCAGAAAGGCCACCGGACTGGCCACCGGGACCACGGTGACCACGATCAGCACCCATCCCGCCACGGTCACCGGCAGTGCCCAGCAGATCGCTCGCGGCGAGGCGTGCAGAGCCAGGTCGAACAGGGCGATCAACAGGACGGCGGCGGCTGCGGGCCCCAGGCCCAGCGACCACATGACCGGGCATCCCACGAGGCAGATCCAGAAGACCACGGCGGGATTGCGGCGCCGCCACCACAGCGGCACGACCAGCACGGCGGCGATACCCAGCACCACACCGACGGGCAGACCGGCCCCCACCGGGCGCGACACCGGATGGTCCTGGTTGTGCACCAGCAGATCCGGCGGCGCGGCGGCGGCGGCCAGCACCACCACGGTGGTGTCGAGGAGCCACGGACGCCGCCGGTCCGCCGCCCGCAGGCGGCTCAGCACCCGCAACAGGGTCCGCATGACAGGGTGCGCCCAGACGGCCTCGGCCTCCGGGCCGACAGTTGCCGGCCCGGCCGAAGGCGGCCCCGCTTCCGCACTGGCCGACCCGGGCGGGCGGGGAGCCGTCCCTGCCCGAGCCGGGTGGCCCGGCCTCGTGCGATCCATCGGCTCCCTCCTCGCGGACAGCCTCTCAGACGTCACTGCGGCGCAGCCGGTGGGCGGCACCGGCCAGCAGCAGTACGGCCCACACCAGCAGCGCCGTGACACCCGCTCCGGGGCTGACCAGGGAGTCGCCGGACTCGTGCAGGGTCATCACCGACTGGCCGGCGTTGCTGGGCAGGTACCGGCTGACGGTGTCTCCCAGGGAACTGGGCAGCAGCCCGGTCAGTCCGGGCAGTACGAGCACCACACCGGCCAGGATCGCGATGCCCCCCGCGTTGTTGCGCACCAGCAGACCGACCGTCACGCCGTACACACCGACCAGGCCCAGATACAGTCCCGCGCCCACCAGGCACCGGAGGACCCCGGCGTCCCCGAGAGACAGGGCGATCTTCTCACCGTGCAGGGCGGCGCTCCCGAGCAGGAACGAGACGAGGGCACCGACGGTGGACGTGACGAAGGCGATCGGACCGAAGACCGCGCACTTCGCCCACAGCACGGGCAGCCGGCCCGGCACCGCGGCGAACGTCGAGCGGACCATCCCGGTGCTGTACTCACCCGCCGACAGCAGGACACCCAGCGCACCGACGGCCAGCGCGGCGAGGTTGGTGCCGGCCAGCGCCAGGGTCAGCGCCGCACCGGAGTCCGCGTCCTTGCCGCCCAGCGGACCGGTCGGGCTGTACAGGGCGGCGGCGATCGCCCCGATGGCCACCAGGAACAGCACGGCCACCCCCAGCGTGATCCAACTGGAGCGCAGCGACCAGAACTTGGACCATTCGGAACGGATCACCCGGCGGCCCGTCACCCGGTACTCCGGGCGCACCGGCGTGGTCGCGGTGATGGTGTCCGTGCTCATCAGGCGGCCCTCCCGGCGTCGCTGCTGTGGTACTCGACCGCGTCCTGGGTCAGATTCATGAACGCCTCCTCCAGGGACAGCGACTCCGCGACCAGTTCGTACAGGGGCACCTGGTGCTCGGCGGCCACCTGCCCGATCCGCCGCGGGTCCAGACCGGAGATCACCAGCCGCTCGGCGCCCGTCGACGTGACGCTGACGCCGGGGGCGGCCAGCAGCGAGCGCAGCCGCGCGGGCTCGCCGGTGGCCACCCGCACCTCCTTGGCTCCGCCGCCCTCGGTCTGCTCGACCAGCGCGTCGACGGTCGTCTCGGCCAGCAGCCGGCCCCGGCCGACGACCACCAGACGGTCGGCGGTCTGCGCCATCTCGCTCATCAGATGCGAGGACAGCATCACCGTGCGGCCCTCGGCGGCCAGACCGCGCAGCAACTCCCTCACCCACCGCACGCCCTCGGGATCGAGCCCGTTGACCGGCTCGTCGAGCATCACCACCGCGGGATCGCCCAGGAGCGCGGCGGCGATGCCCAGCCGCTGCCCCATGCCCAGCGAGAACGCCCCGACCCGCTTGTGCGCCACCGCGTGCAGACCGGCGAGGTCGATGACCTCGTCCACCCGTCGACGCGGCACACCGTGGGTGTACGCGAGCGCCATCAGGTGGTTGAACGCGGAGCGGCCCGGATGGACGGCCTTCGCCTCCAGCAGCACCCCCAGCTCCTGTAGGGGTGCCCTGTGTCGTGCGTAGGGCTTGCCGTTGACCAGGGCCGTGCCGCTGGTGGGAGCGTCCAGGCCCACGATCATCCGCATGGTGGTGGACTTGCCCGCCCCGTTGGGTCCCAGGAACCCGGTGACCTGTCCGGGCGGGGCGGCGAAACTCAGGCTGTCCACCGCCGTCTTGTCCCCGTAGCGCTTGGTCAGTTCACGAACTTCGATCACGGTGCCACTCCCCGCTTCTGTCCCGCCCGGCATCCGGCCGGGTCACTGCTTTCGAGGCTAGGAGCGGCCACGGCGCGATCTGTGGACCCGGAGGTCACAATGCCCCGAGGGCGCTGGTACCGCGGTACACCGGCAGGCCGGAGACGCCTGTGGTGGCGACTCCGCCCGCTGTCCGGTACGCGCTCCGCGGCAGGGACACCTCCTCCGGACCGGAGCCGGCCAGGCCGTCAGGGCCGCCCAGCCGGGGCAGCAGGCCGGCTCCAGCGGCAGGACAGGCTGGGACTGGCGTCGAGGTCACGGTCGTCCCGCTCAGCGACTGGTCGCGGCGGCTGGTCTACATCTGGGGCTCGCTGGCACTTCGTCGCCGGTACGTGGATGGTCGGCGCTTCCCTCGGTGAGCATCGGCATCATCCCTGAAGACGCCGCCGCGCTCGCCGAGGCCCAGGGCTGCCTCGACCGGCTGGTCGCCGCCTTCGGCCCTGACCTTCCGGCCTTCGGTGGCCGGAGCGCCGCGGACGACATCGAGCGGGAACGCACGCGGCGCCGGACAGGTCCCGGCACGTCCGGCGGGGATCCCGTCCAGCGGTGGGCGACGGAACGGGACGGCGCTCACCGTGCGTTCGGCTTCGTCGAGCGCTTCCGCAGCCAGGAACTGTCGTACCTCCTGGGAAAGCCGGCTGACCTGGCATGGACCCGCGTGCGCACGGATGTCGCCATGCCGGCCGACCTGCCGGCCTCCACCGAGCAGGCCGAAGCCGCCCACGAGCTGGCGTGGAAGGGCGTGGCCGGCGCACCCGAGGGTCGTGCCGAGGCCTGGCGTCGCGTCACCGACGCCTACCAGGCGCTGGAGTCCCTCGGCTCCTCGTCCCTCGCGGCGGCCGGCGCGTCCTGCTCGCCCTGTACTGGCAGGTCGGTACGCAGGTCACCGTCCTGATCGCCCGGCACGACTACGACCGGCCTGTCGCCGTGACCGTGGACCTGCCGCCGGACGACGAACTGCGGGAAACGCTGCGGGGGTTGAGCGAGGCCCCGGGCGTCGGCCACCCGTTCGGGGCAGCCCCGGGCGGCACGTCCTGGGAGCGCGTGTTCCGGCCGCTGGTCGCCCCGTTGGTCGAGCACAGCGCCGAGGGCGACCCCATCTGGCTGGTGCCTTCGGGCATTCTGCACCACGTTCCACTGCACGCCGTCGGGTGGCGGGACTCCGTCACCCTGTGCGAGCGCAACCCCGTGACGGTCACGCCGAGCGCCACTGTGACGACCCGGCTGCTCGCTCCCCGGCGCGGGGCCGGCGGGGGCTCCGTACCGCTGGTGGCCGGCAGCGATGCCGAACGGCCCCTGGCTCATGCCCGTACCGAGGTCGAGACGGCGGCGACCGCACTGGGGGCAGACGGTGAGCGGCTCGTGGGCGAACGGGCCACGAAGACCGCGGTGCTCGCCAGGATCGCTCTGGGCGGCATGGACATCGTCCACCTCGCCTGCCACGGCCGCTTCGACGCCGCGGCCCCTCTCGACTCATGGATCCAGCCGTCCCCCGATCCGCCGGCCCCGGGGCCCTCGGACCGGCTGACCGCCAGAGAGCTGTGCGGCCTGAGGCTCGACGTACGGCTGGTGACGCTCGGCGCGTGCGAGCGACTCGTCGCACACACGTCCAGGCGATCACCTGCCCGGCACGGAGCCTGGCGACCTCCGTCTCCATGAGCCCGGGGCCGGTCAGGATCTCGTCGGTATGGCCACGGGGGCTGCCCGGCCCACGGCCGGACAGCCCCCGACGACAACAGCTTCATCGGCCTTCTACTGGCGGCCGCTGCCACGGTAGGCACTCAGCGGCACCCTGGCGAGGATGCCGTCCAGCTCCCCGTTCCGCCCGTCGGACCAGGCGACGTACGCGTAACGCCGGTCGAGCGTGATGGTCGACCAGCGGTCGCCGGGAGGCCCGTGGACACCGGCGGGCTGGGTGGTCGCGTTGACCCGCAGCGCGCGGCTGAACGTACGGCCGTGGTCGAAGGAGACGACGGAGAAGGCGTCGAGCGTGGTGGTGCGCCACATGACGCCCAGCTGCCCGCCCGGCCCGAACTCCATCCAGGGCCGCTGCGCGGCGGAGGCGGCGATCACCGCCGGCCCGGTCCAGGACCGGCCGGCGTCACCGGTGACGTACACCTCGAGGTTGGACTCCCGGGGGACCATGACGGCGAAGCGCCCCTTGCGCGTCGGGTCGGCCGACACCCAGGGCACCGGGTCCGCGGACGCGCCCCGGGCGGGAACGGGTACGAGAGCACCGGTGCCGGCCGGGACCGGGGTACCCGCGCTGTCGGTGACCGGACGGGCCTCCCAGGTCTGTCCGTCGTCACGAGTGACACGGAGCGTCACCGTGCCCTCCTGGGTGGGAGACGCCAGGATCCCGTCGTGCACGGCGAATTCACGGCCCGGGTATCCGCAGGCCGGAGGCATGGCGGGGGAGACCACGATGCACGGCATGGGACCGGGGATCACCGAGGGATCCGACCAGGTCGCGCCGCTGTCCGCGCTGACGGAGACCGCGCTGGGGTACTCCCACACGGCGCCGGCGACCGCGTAGACCTTGCCGGTGGCGGAATCCACCCTGAGCTTGGGCGCACCACCGAGCAGCAGCGGCGTCTCGACGGGACCGATCCACGTACGACCGCCGTCGACCGACCGGGAGACGACATTGTGATTGGTGTAGGTGGCCGCGGGATCGGGACCGATCTGGTTGTTGGAGACGTAGAAGACGCCCTTGGCGTCCGTGGTCACGATCGGCTCGCCGCACTGGGGGCGGTCACCCAGCGGCCAGGTCGATCTCTGCCAGGTCTTCCCCCGGTCCTGGGAGAAGGCGACGAAGCACTCCCCGACGGGTTCCAGCTCCGGACGGTTGGGGAAGATCGTCGCCACATAGACCAGGTTTCTGGGATTCCGTGGATTGACGGCTACGACCGGCTGCCCCTCCCGGGTCCCGGGCAGATCGGTGACATCCAGTTCGAGGATCGCTTCCCGTTCAAGGGTCTGTGCGCCGACGGGAGCGGGCTGCGCGGTCGTGCGTGTCTCGGCGAGGGCGGCGGGGGCACCGGCCAGAAGGACCAACGCGGACAGTAACGCGGCCCACTTCGGCCGCGGCGACTCGGGGATTCTCACGTGACGAGCCTCTCTGATCTCCGTGCGAGTACGGGACTTGGAGGTCGGCGCTCCGCAAGACGCGAGGCGCCTTCGACCCCCCGACCCTGCCAGCCGTCCCACAGCGAAGGCCTCATACGGACGCAGGTGGCGAACTACTGAGTTCGCAGTACCAGGAAGCGGATATTTCGTGACCACCGGCCCTCCGGATGTCCTGGTTCTGTCACGCGACAGCGATCAAGCGGTCTCACCAGAAACCCCACGCGCCACAGCGTGGTCTTCTCTCACAGAACAGGAGCGCATCCCCCCTGAACCATGAAGACAGGAGCACCTCATGGCAGCGAACTCCCCCCGACGAAACGCCCTGTTGGCCTGTGCGGCCCTGGCCGTCGGTGCCCTCACCCTCACGGCCTGCGGCGGCAACTCGACGACGGACGGCTCCGGTTCGCAGTCGAAGGCCCAACTGTCCCTGGCCGCCGACTCGGTGACCACGAAGACCGCTCGGGCGGGGACCAGCTCGACGACGGCGGCCGGGCTCGACTACGTCGCGCTGGGCAGTTCGTTCGCCGCGGGCCCGAGCATCCCGCCGCTCCAGTCGAGCAGCGGGGCGGCGGCGTGCAGCCGGTCATCCAACAACTACGCGAGCATCGTGGCCCGTGACACCGGGGCGAACCTGACGGACGTCACGTGCAGCGGCGCCACGACCGCGAACATCCTCACCACCAACCAGGGTTCGCAGCCGCCGCAGATCAACGCCGTGAACAGCGGGACCGACCTGGTCACGATCACCATCGGCGGCAACGACGTCAACTACCTGGGCAGCACGGTCACTTACTCCTGCCAGAACAGCGGCGGCACGAACTGCGGCACCGTGAGCCAGGCCGCGATCAACACCGCCCTCGGCACGGTGGGCCAGAAGATCGAGAACGTCGTGAACGCCGTCAAGGCCAGGGCCCCGCAGGCACGCATCCTCCTGGTGAGCTACTCCACCCTCCTGCCCGACACCGGCGGCTGCACCGGCGTACCGCTCACCGCCGACCAGCGGACATTCGAGCGCACCGTCGCCTCCCGCCTCGCGCAGGCCTACATCGACACGGCGAACCGCACCGGCGCGCCCCTGGTCCGCTTCGCCACCGCCAGCCACGGCCACGACGCGTGCGCGGCCACCCCGTGGGTCGAGAAGTACAAGCCGGCCTCGGGCCGCACCACGTACCACCCGAACGAGGCCGGCATGAGGGCGGCGGCGTCGTTGGTGAAGTCCGCACTGGGATGAGGTTCGCGCAGGGCACCCTGCGCCCGGGCTTCCCCAGGTTCGGCAACCGCGCTCGTACGGACGGCGTCCTGCTGGAGGACAACGAAGGGCGGAGGCGGAGGCGGTGACGGTGGGGGACGAGGCGTGGGGCGAGTGGCTGCGGAACTCGCCGTCGGCAAGCGAGTTGAGCCTGTGGTGGCAGCAGGCGTCGGAACGGATCCGCCAGGTCGGACGGGACGCCTACGGGGAACGCCTGGCCGCTCTGCTGTCCGCCGCGTCGCCGCGGGACTGCGCGGCGGCGGGGATGGGGTGCACGCGCCGCCTCGACCGCGCCTGCCACGGGCCGTCGGTCTGCCGCCAGGACCCTGCCGGGCCGTCGGGCGCCGAGGAGGCCACGGGTCTCACGCGTGAGGGCCCGGTCCCGGGAGCCTGCGGCGGATTCCACGGCTTCTGGACCGACTTCGAGTTCCACGTGTGGTTCGGCGGACCCGGCGACCGGCATCGGGCGGTGCTCTGGCACGACATGGCGGCGTCGGTCGTACGGCTGTGGGTGGACGGTGCCGTGGTCGGCGCCGGGGTCTTCCTGGACTCGTACGCGCACTGGGTCGGCGGCCGGTTCCTGGTGGTGGAGGCCGCCGGTCCCGACGACCATCCCCGGCAGTCGTACGGGCCGGGCCGGCTGAGCAGCGGGATCGTCTCCGTGCTGATCCACGACGTGGCCGACGGCTCCACCCGGACACTGGTCCCGGAAGACCACGAGATGTGGTCCGCACCCCAGGTCGTCCTGGCCGGCGAATCCCTGCGGGTGTACGCGACCCGCGAGGCCAGGGACGCCGACGCCCCCGACCGCATCCTGCCGGCCGGGCCGCCCGGGAGGAACTCATGACGGATGACATGACGGATGCCATGCCGGATGAACTGCGGCCGGGCCGGGCCGAGATGTCCAGGATGGCCACCACACTCCGCATAGCGGGTGAACCGGCGTCGGTGGTCTCGATGCAGGCCGGCCACCGGCGCCAGAGGATCTTGCGCGGCACGGACCGGACGGGGATCGACAAGCCCCGCCTGCTGGTCGACTTCGGCAGCGGGTGGCCGATGCTGGACGACGGTACGCGACGCGTGGGCGAGCGCCGGGGGAGCGCAGTGTGGCTGTGGTCGCGGGAGTACCGCATCCACCGGCAATGGCTCCGGCCGAAGCTGTGCTTCACGGTGACGGCCGGTGAGAGCACCGTCCTGCGGGTCCACGAGCGGTTCAGACCCGTCGAGTACGACCGGACCTTCGACACGTACAGCGACGCCGGACTCGACCCGGTCGTCACGCTCGCCCTGATCCTCGTGACGGCACGCCCCGACAGGATGCGCTCCCGCGGCCGCGACACCGCTCCACCCTGAGCCGGCGTACGACGGCTCAGGAGGCCGACGCACAACCCTGGAAACAGGCCGACGGATGGATGCGAGTACGGACCACATGGACGAAATCCACGACGACGTAGCGGAGTTCGCGTCTCTGCTGACGCGCCTGAAGGAGCGTACGGACCGCAGCTACGCGGCGCTGGCACGACGTCTGGACATGAATGCCTCCACGCTGCACCGCTACTGCGCCGGAGGCACGGTCCCCCTGGACTACGCGGGAATCGAGCGGTTCGCCGGACTCTGCGGAGCCTCTCCCGAGGAGCGCGTGGAGTTGCACCGCCGGTGGATCCTGGCGGTCGCGGCACGGCAGCGATCACGCCCGTCCGACACCCCGCACGCCCCGCACGCCCCCACGAGCACCGCGGCACCGGCCGTATCCACGAGCCACACCACCCCGCCGGACGAGACACCCGAGCCCACCGTGCCTGCCGCCCCGCAGCCCCACGCCGGGCGCCCCCTACGACTACGACGGCCCGCGCGAGCGATCGCACTGGCGGCCTCGTGCGCCGTCGCGCTCGCCGGCCTGACCGCGTCCGCTGCCGGACCTCCCTCCGGCGGCGGCCCGCAGGAGAACCGGGCGAGCGCCGGCACGGTCACGGTCGCACCGCCGGCCCCGCTCACCTGGACGGCCAACTCCCATGTCTGGCAGAGCGAATGCGCCCACGACTACGTCATCGCCAAGCCGCCCCGGCAGGTCCCGCCACCGCCGACCCCGCAGGACGCCGCCGCGTGGGCCGTGTCCCAAGGGGCGGTGCACGGGCGCACCACCGATCTGCGGATCTCGGTGCAGGGACGCGGCGCTGCCGCCGTCGTCCTGGAGGCACTGCACGTGCGCGTGGTCGACCGCACCGTCCCCGCCGCCCCCCTGGGCACCGCCTACTCCATGTACGAAGGCTGCGGTGCCATCCTCGTCCCCCGGCACTTCTCCGTGAACCTCGACGCGCGCCGACCCCTGGCCCGTTCGATGCCCGGCAACGAGCCGGACAGACCGACCCCCGCGATCGACTTCCCCTACCAGGTGTCCCTGCGGGAGCCGGAGGTCCTGCTGCTCTCCGCGCACACCGAGGCCTGCACCTGCGACTGGTACCTCGAACTCGACTGGTCCTCGCAGGGCCGGACCGGCACGCTGCGCATCGACGACCACGGCCGCGCGTTCCGCACCACCAGCATCAAGGGGCTACCGCTCTACTGGTACCGCGACCCCGGTGGCTGGGTCCCCATGACCTGACCGGCCCCTGAGCCCGTCACTTCGACATGATGAAATCCAGGGCGAAACCGGGAGCGGTCGTCCAGTAGGTGACCCGCTGGAAGTCATTGGCGTACAACGTCTCGACGGGCATGGGCACATCGATCGGCCTGCCCACGCTGCTGCCGGCCTTACGCCCCTGGAGGCCGAGGGTGATGCTCTTCGCCTCGTACTCGTCCATGGGGCCGTTGACGAGCAGCCCGGCGTACGCCTCCTCACCCGGTGCGAGGGTGACGGGCACCCCCGGGTTCGGGTCGCTCTCCTCGATCACACGGGCCGTGGTCCGGCCGGCGCCGAGCCGCACGAGGGGGTAGCGGTAGAGGTCGCACTTCTTGCCGCCGGTGTTCTGGACGGTGAGGAGGAGATGCCGGGCGTCCTCGCTGTCCGCGGGCTCCTTCACGGCGGACACCCCGAGGACCTCCTGAGAGCAGGCGGCAACAGTGCGGTGCGCCACGGCATCCGCGTCCTCCCCCCTGACGGTCTGCGGCCCGATGCCGGAAGCCTGCGCCGCCACACCACCCCCGAGAGCCAGGACGAGCCCCGCGGCCACGGCCACACGGCGACCCACAAGAGACTTCACGTTCATATGCGTGTTCCTTTTCTGATCGGTACGAGGTCGCCCGGACCCGCGGCCCGACCGCTTCAGCCGGTGCGACGCCCAGAGCATCGGATGTCCCATGGACGTGGGACAACAGCCGCCCCCCAACCCGCAACGGCGGAACGATCCCACCCCGGTGACCTGCGGAAACAAGGGAGCCTGGGATGCCTGTCAGGGATGGGACGCCCGGACGATGTTTGACGCGGCCGCTCGGGGTCACGCGGCTTGTGGGCCTCGGGAGGCCCGGCGACACCGAAGGTGACAGCCGGCAGAAGGAGTGTCATGACAGAGATCCGCCCCGCCACCACAACCGACTCGGGCGCTCCGGTGGAGAGCGACGAACACTCACTGACCGTCGGACCTGGGGGACCGGTCCTTCTTCAGGACGCCTACCTGATCGAGCAGATGGCGCAGTTCAACCGGGAGCGAATTCCCGAGCGCCAGCCGCATGCGAAAGGGAGCGGCGCTTTCGGTCATTTCGAAGTGAGCCACGACGTGAGCGCCTACACCAAGGCGGCCGTGTTCCAGCCGGGCACGCGCACCGACCTGGTCATCCGGTTCTCGACCGTGGCGGGGGAGCGGGGCAGCCCGGACACCTGGCGCGACCCGCGTGGTTTCGCGGTGAAGCTCTACACCAGCGAGGGCAATTACGACATGGTCGGCAACAATACGCCGGTCTTCTTCATCAAGGATCCGATGAAATTCCAGCATTTCATCCGGTCCCAGAAACGCCGCGCGGACAACAACCTGCGCGACCACGACATGCAATGGGACTTCTGGACGCTCTCCCCGGAATCCGCCCACCAGGTCACCTGGCTGATGGGAGACCGCGGAATTCCGCGGACGTGGCGTCACATGAACGGGTACTCGTCGCACACGTACATGTGGATCAACGCCGACGGCGAGCGGTTCTGGGTGAAGTACCACTTCAAGACCGACCAGGGCATCGAGTTCTTCACCCAGCACGAGGCCGACCAGATGGCCGCCGTCGACACGGACTACCACACGCGTGATCTCTTCGAGCACATCCGTGACGGGGAATACCCCAGCTGGACCCTCCAGGTGCAGGTCATGCCGTACGAGGACGCCGCGGACTACCGCTTCAACCCGTTCGACCTCACCAAGGTGTGGCCGCACGGCGACTACCCGCTCATCCCGGTCGGCCGTATGACGCTCGACCGCAACCCGACGGACAACCACGCCGAGATCGAGCAGGCGGCCTTCCAGCCGAACAACCTGGTCCCCGGCATCGGGCCGAGCCCGGACCGGATGCTGCTGGCCCGCCTGTTCTCGTACGGGGACGCGCATCGCCACCGGATCGGCGCCAACTACCAGCAGCTTCCCGTCAACGCGCCCGTCGTCGACGTCCACTCCTACTCCAAGGACGGCGCGATGGCCTACCGCAGGACGACGGACCCCGTCTACGCCCCGAACTCCAAGGGCGGTCCGGCCGCCGACACGGCCCGTTACGGAACCCCGCCCAGCTGGGCGGCGGACGGCGAGATCACTCGTTCCGCGTACGTGTCCCATCCGGAGGACGACGACTGGGGGCAGCCGGGAACCCTGATACGCGAGGTCATGGACGACGAGGCCCGTGACCGCCTGGTCGACAACGTCGTCGGCCATCTCCTCAACGGGGTGAGCGAGCCCGTCCTCGAACGCGCGTTCGCGTACTGGTCGAGCATCGACGAAACGACCGGCAAGCGCATCGCCGACGGCGTGCGAGCGAAGTCCCACGAAAAGGACCCGAAGGCGGCGGAACAGGGCAACCCCGCGCGCCGCGCCATGCAGCACAAGGCATAGGACCCGTCAGCCGCGTCCGCGTCGAGCGACACGGCCCACGACCCGCAACCCGAGCGAGGGGAACCCCATGAAAACCCCCGGTGACGACGACACACCTCCGGTCGACGAGGAGACGCGTGAACGGTCAGCAGAGGAGCGGAACGTCATCACACCCACACCGCGAGATGTCCGGGAAAGGGCCGAGGGCGACGACGAGCCCGATCTCCCGACCGGAGACGATTCCTGACCGACGCTTGCCCGGGAAGGGGCGCCGCTCAGTTCGCAGGGCTCCGCGAGTTCCACCTCCATGTTCTCGCCGTCGCCATCGAAGTGGTTGACGAGAACGAGGCTGGAGTCGAGAAGCCAGGAGTCGTTGCCCGGCGGACCTCGACGCCTGGAAACCGCCGAGCCGCACACATCGCCTTCCGTGTCCAGACCCTTCAGGGCAAGGCCGGCGAGGAGGCGGGGTCAGGCGATTCCGGTGCCGCGCAGCAGCAGCAACGTCACGTCCACCACCGCCACGGCGACCGCTGCCGCGAACGCCGCCCGCGCCCAGTGGCGTCCCAGCACCGCCCCTGCCGCCGCGACCAGGCAGGCCACCGCGAGCGCCGCCACTCCCCCTCTGCCGGGTGGTCCGGCGGGCCCCAGCACCAGAACCGCGGACGCGGCCACCAGCGGCACCGGCAGCAGCAGCCGTACGCCGTCCGGGCCCAGCCGGTGCGGCCAGCCCCGTACGCCCGTCGCCAGATCCCCACGGATGTCCGGCAGTACGTCACCCAGATGGGCCCCGACCCCCAAGAACGCCCCGGCGGTGACGACCCACCAGGCCGGCCACGGCTGCCCCGGCAGCCCCAGCGCCACGAACGCCGGGAGCGAGGCGAAGCCCACCGCGTACGGCGCCCAGGACCACGCTGTCGCCTTGAGCCGCAGGTCGTACGCCCATGCCGCCGCCACCCCGGCCAGATGAACGGCGCCCGCCCACAGGCCACAGGCGAACGACAACGGCACGCACAGCGCCAGCGCGGCATACGCGGCCACCCACACCTCCGTCACGCCGACCGTGCCGTCGACGACGGGTTTGCCGCGGCGGCCGGTGGCGATGTCCCGGCGCGCGTCGAACGCGTCGTTGCACCAGCCGACGGACAACTGCCCGGTCAGCACGGCGGCGGCGGTCAGGACACAACGCGCGGCGCTCTGGCCGGCGGTGACGGCGAGACCGGCCATCAGGGCGGTGACCGCTACGACGGGCCCGGGGTGGCACGATCCGGCCAGGCCGCCCACCCGGACGGCCCAACTCGCGGCGGGGCGGCCGGCCGTCGACTGCTCGGGAATGCCCACCCGGCCGATCGTAGGCGCCCCGGCCCCACCCAGCCGGTGCACACGCCCCTCGGGAGGAACGGCCGGACGGGCGATCCCTGGTGTCGAAGCCCCGGACCGGGGAACACGTGGGAGCAACTCATCCCAGTCGGTAACCGGACGGGAACCCTATGACGCGGATCGCCGCCGTTCACGGTGTACTCGCACCGCACCGTCGCACCCAGTCCGAGATCACCGACATGGTGGCCCGCACCTGCCTGCCCAAGGGCACCGACCGCCGGGTCCTGGACCGGCTGCACCACAGCGCGAAGGTCAGCTCGCGTCACATGACGCTGCCGCTCGAACGGTACGCGGAACTGGACGGATTCGGTGCCGCCAACGACGTCTTCATCGCCGCCGCCACCGGCCTGGGCGCCCAGGCCGTCCGGGGCGCGCTGCGCACGGCCGGCCTGACCGCCGCCGACGTGGACCTGCTGATCTTCACCTCCGTCACCGGCATCGCCACCCCCTCGATCGACGCACGGCTGGCCGGCCGCCTCGGACTGCGGCCGGACGTCAAACGGCTGCCCCTGTTCGGCCTGGGCTGTGCCGGCGGCGCCGCCGGGCTGGCCCGTATGCACGACTACCTGCTGGGCCGGCCCGACCAGGTGGCGGTGCTGCTGTCGGTCGAACTGTGCTCGCTCACCTTCCAGCGCGACGACGCCTCCATGGCCAACCTGGTCGCCACCGGACTGTTCGGCGACGGCGCCGCCGCGGTCGTCGCCTGTGGTACGAACCGTCCGGGCCGTCCGGACGAGACCGCCGGCCCGACGATCGTGGACACCCGCAGCCACCTGTACCCGGACACCGGACGCGTCATGGGCTGGGACATCAAGGACACCGGCTTCCAGGTCGTCCTCGACCCGAAGGTCCCCGATGTCGTACGCCGTTACCTCGCCGATGACGTCGAGGGCTTCCTCGGCGACCACGGGATCAAGCCGAAGGACGTGACCGCCTGGGTGTGCCACCCCGGCGGCCCCAAGGTCCTGGAAGCCGTCACCGAGGCCCTCGACCTGCCCGCCGACGCACTCGATGTGACCTGGCGTCACCTGGCCGACGTCGGCAACCTGTCCTCGTCATCGGTACTCCACGTACTGCGCGACACCCTCGCCCAACGCCGCCCACCGCCGGGCACCCCGGGCGTGCTGCTGGCGATGGGGCCCGGCTTCGCCTGCGAACTCGTGCTGCTGCGCTGGTAGTTCGGACGTCGAAGGAAACGAAGGACATAGGGACACATGATCTGGTACGGACTGCTGGTGGCCGCCGTCGCCGCCGAGCGCGTCGCCGAACTCGTCGTCGCCCGCCGCAACGAACGGTGGAGCACCGCCCGCGGCGCGACCGAGACCGGGCAGGGTCACTACCCGGCGATGGTCGCCCTCCACACCGGCCTGCTGATCGCCTGCCCGGCCGAGGTGTGGCTGGCCGACAGCCCCTTCGTACCCGCCCTGGCCTGGCCGATGCTGGCCGTGCTCGCGGGCGCACAGGGGCTGCGGTGGTGGTGCATCCACACCCTGGGACCCCGTTGGAACACCCGGGTGATCGTTGTACCCGGCCTGCCGCTGGTGACCGGCGGCCCCTACCGCCGGCGATGGCTGCGGCACCCGAACTACGTGGCCGTCGTCGCCGAGGGCGTGGCCCTGCCACTCGTCCACACCGCCTGGGTCACCGCGGCCGTGTTCACGGTACTCAACGCCGCCCTGCTCACCGTCCGCGTCCGCTGCGAGAACCGGGCGCTCGCCGCCGCGACCACGCCGACCGCACCCGCTCCGGCGTGATCGACGTACTGGTGGCCGGCGGCGGACCGGCCGGTCTGGCCGCCGCCATCCACGCCGCGCTCGCCGGCCTGGAAGCCGTCGTCGTCGAACCCCGGACCACGCCCGTGGACAAGGCCTGCGGAGAAGGAGTCATGCCCGGCGGTGTCGCCGCGCTGAGAGCACTGGGCGTCGAGGTCACCGGCCGCGAACTGCGCGGCATCCGCTACCTGGACGGCACCACCCACGCCGAAGCGTCCTTCCGTGGCGGCAACGGGCTGGGAATCCGCCGTACGACGCTGCACTCCGCACTGCACCGGCGCGCTCTCGACCTCGGCGTGCGCATGCTGCCGGGCAGGATCGGCGCGGTGCGCCAGAGCGCGGACACGGTCACCGCCGCCAGAACCACGGCCCGTTGGCTGATCGCCGCCGACGGTCTGCACTCCCCGGTGCGCCGCAGCCTGGGACTGGAACTGCCGAACCGCCCCCACGGCCGCTACGGACTGCGGCGGCACTACCGCGTCGAACCGTGGACGGACTTCGTGGAGGTCCACTGGTCCCCGCACGGCGAGGCCTATGTGACACCGGTCGGCGACGACCTGGTGGGCGTCGCGGTCCTCAGCCGCAGCCGTCGTCGGTACGACGATCACCTGGCCGCCTTCCCGGCTCTCACCGCCTCGCTGCGCGGCTCGGCCGCGACGGAGGTACGCGGCGCCGGACCTCTGCGCCAGCGGGTGCGGCGCAGAACCGCCGGCCGTGTCCTGCTCGTCGGCGACGCCGCCGGCTACCTGGACGCCCTCACCGGCGAGGGCATCGCTCTCGCGCTGGCGACGGCCGGGGCCGCCGTCCGCTGCCTGGCCGCCGGGCGACCGGACGCGTACGAGCGCGCCTGGGCCCGGCTGACCCGGCGCCATCGACTGCTGACCGGAGCCCTGCTGGCCGCCGGCCGCCGTCCCGGCACCGCCCGCCTCATCGTCCCCGCAGCGTCCCGGATGCCCCCGGTGTTCTCAGCCGCGGTCCACGCACTTCAGTGACGGCAGGCCGGACCCGGACACCGCCCGGGTCCCCCCGCCGGGCGGAGTGTTCGTCGCGACCACGCGGTTGCGGTGCTCGCCCTCGGCCCCAAGCATGGCCTCAGGGGAACAGCGACAGAACCCGTCGGTGGAGCACCTCCCGGGAAGACATGAGAGCCATGACGTTTCTTGCGGACCGGTCCGCCGGCCGTCGCCGGACAGGGCGCGCCCGACCGGCGTGCGTGCGATCGGCATGACCGACGACGACCGGCCACTGCGCTGTCTGGTCACCGGCGCCACCGGTTACCTGGGCGGCAGGCTGGTGCCGGAGTTGCTGGCGGCCGGGTACTCGGTACGCTGCCTGGCCCGCTCGCCCGGCAAGCTGCGGGACCATCCGTGGGCAGGGCAGGCGGAGGCCGTGCGCGGGGACGTGACGGACGAGGTGTCCGTGCGCGCGGCCATGGAGGGAATGGACGTCGCGTACTACCTGGTGCACGCGCTCGGCACCGGGCGGGGTTTCGAGGAGACCGACCGGCGCGCGGCCAGGATCTTCGGGGAGCAGGCGCGTGCTGCCGGGATCCGGCGGATCGTCTACCTCGGCGGGCTGACCCCTGCCGGCGTACCCGAGCACGCGCTCTCACCCCATCTGCGGTCCCGTGCCGAAGTGGGCCGCATCCTCCTGGCCTCGGGCGTACCGACCGCCGTACTGCGGGCAGCCGTGATCATCGGGTCGGGTTCGGCCTCGTTCGAGATGCTGCGCCATCTGACCGAGCGGCTCCCCGCGATGGTGACCCCGAGCTGGGTGCGCACCCGCATCCAGCCGATCGCCGTCCGCGACGTGCTCCGCCTCCTCGTGGGGTGCGCGCGGCTGCCGTACGGCGTGAACCGAACCTTCGACATCGGCGGGCCGGATGTCCTCACGTACCAGGAGATGATGCGGCGGTACGCCGCCGTCGCCGGACTGCCGCGACGCGTCATCGTCCCCGTTCCGCTGCTCACTCCCCGGTTGTCCAGTCTCTGGGTCGGTCTGGTCACCCCGGTGCCGGGCGCTCTCGCGCGCCCGCTGGTCGAGTCGCTGAAGCACGAGGTGGTCTGCGCCGAGCGGGACATCGTCCGTTACGTGCCGGACCCGCCGGAGGGACCGGTCACCCTCGACCGGGCGATCCGGCTGGCTCTGCGGCGGGTGCAGGACGCGGACGTGGCCACCAGGTGGTCCTCGGCCTCGACTCCCCGCGCCCCCAGCGACCCGCTGCCGACCGACCCCGACTGGGCGGGCGGCAGCCTCTACACGGATCACCGCGAACGTACGGTCGCGGCGTCGCCGCAGGCGGTGTGGCGGGTGGTGGAGGCGATCGGCGGCGAGAACGGCTGGTACTCCTCGCCGCCGGCCTGGGCCCTGCGGGGCTGGCTGGACAGCCTGGTGGGCGGTGTCGGCCTGCGTCGGGGCCGCCGCGACGCGACCCGGCTGCGGGTCGGCGACAGCCTGGACTTCTGGCGAGTGGAGGAGATCGAGCCGGGCCGGCTGCTCCGGCTGCGCGCGGAGATGCGACTGCCAGGACTGGCCTGGCTGGAGATGACCGTCGACCGGGATCCCCAGGGCCGCACGGTGTACCGGCAGCGGGCCCTGTTCCATCCGCATGGCCTGGCCGGGCACGCCTACTGGTGGGGCGTGGCACCCTTCCACGCCGCGGTCTTCGGCGGCATGGCCCGCAACATCGCGGCTGCGGCCGAATCGGCCGCCCCCGAACCGGCCCGTACCCACTGAGGGGTATCGAGGAACCGCGCATGTCTCCGTTGCCCTGTTCACCGCGGACCTGCGGGTGCACGACAACCCGGTCCTACAGGCCGCTCTGAGGGACGCGGAACGCGTGGCCCCGCTCTTCGTCGTCGGCACCGGCATCCGCCGCACCGGCTTCGCTGTCCCCAACCGCAGAGGGCGATGCCGAAGGCGTGTGCGCTGCCCCGCGTCCGCGGGTCTCCGGGACCGAACTCGCGCTCCTGGGCGGTGAGGACGGTACGCGGTAGTGCCTGGGCTTCGGCGAAGCGTCCGGCGCCGGTGTGCGCTCGTCCGAGTGTGCAGGAGTCGTCCACGGCTTCCAGGCTGTCCGGGCTGAATTCCGCGGCGGAGAAGTCCGTGGCGTGGTGGCCGGTTCGAGAGCTGGGGTGAACTCTCCGCGGTCGTCGTGCAGATCGCGCAGGCGGCGCACAAGCCCCAGAGCTTCTCGCGCGGCACGTGTACCCGCGGTCTCGGCGCTCCGCCGGCGTACAGCCCTCCGCCGTACCCGCGACCGGGGATCGGCGAACACCCTTCACGTGCGCGGACATTGGCGCGCCGACAGCCCAACTGCCCCTGATTGCACATGTTCTGTTGCCCGAAAGGGACAGAGGTTGTGCGAATGCTGTGGGAGGAGGTGACAAGGTGATCGGATGTGTTGCATTTGGTGCGTCGGGGGAGCCCGGAGCCCGTGGGGTTCTCGGGGCACTGACCATGAGGAGGAACAGCAGTGATCCGTGTCTCGCGCGCAACGGCCGCTGTGGCAGCGGCTGTTGCGCTCGCGCTGGCGGCGCCGGTGACGGCGCCGGCGGCGTCGCAACCGGAGCCCGGGCGGCCGTCCGCTCCCGCGTCTCCGGGACTTCCCGAGGGCTGGCTGACCACCGGCTCCGGGAAGTCGGCAGAGCTGGTGTGGCGCTCGCCCGAGAAGGTGCCGGTGGGCGATGCCCAGGTCGAGTTCCGCAGCGGGGAACGCCTGTTGGGCGTCCCCAGACCCGCCGCGGACGGGCGCACCTTCCGGCTGCCGCTGGACGGGGTGCGCCTCGGAAGGACGGACGACCTGCGGGTCGAGGCCGCGGGCCGCCGTCTGGACGCGGCCGGAGCGAACGAAGCGGCCCGTGAGCGCCGCAGATCTGACAGCTCATCAGATCCATCACGCCTGCCCCGGACGGCGACCGTGAACAAGGTCGACCCCGGCGTGCCCGGCCCGTTCCGTACGACCAGCGGTGAGTACTCCCTGCCATCGGTCCACCTGCCCGGCTACGACACCGAGGTGGAGATGAGGGCCGTGGTGGTCGCGCCGGAGGACGCCACCGGCAGCCGCCCGCTGGCACTGTTCCTCCACGGGCGCCACGTGACCTGCTTCAAGGACGACGACGTAACCCTGGAGTGGCCGTGCCCGGCCGACTACGCGTCGGTGCCGAGCTACCGCGGTTACCTGCACGACCAGCAACTCCTGGCCTCCCAGGGCTATGTGACGGTCTCGATCTCGGCCAACTCCGTCAACGCCCAGGACTGGCAGGCCGACGACGCAGGCGCCCAGGCCCGCTCCTCGCTGATACGGCTGCACCTGGCCCACTGGGCGGACTGGGCCGCCGACCCGTCCACGGCCCCCGCAGTCGTACGACGGGCGCCCCGCGCCGACCTCGGCCGGGTGCTCCTGGTGGGCCACTCCCGTGGCGGTGAGGGCGCCGACCGGGCCGCGCTGGACAGCCTCACCCCGCCGCCCGCAGACCAGGACGGCTACCACGGCGAAACCCGCTGGACGATACGCGGAACCGTCCTCATAGGCCCCACGATCTTCGGCCAGAACCCCGCACCCGACGTGCCGTCGGTGACGATCCTGCCGGGCTGCGACGGAGACGTCATCGACCTCCAGGGCGAGTACTACGTCGACGGCACCCGAGGCGTCAGCCGCGGCAAGGCCCTGCACAGCGCGGTCTACATGACGGGCGCGAACCACAACTACTTCAACAGCGAGTGGACCCCCGGCCAGGCCACGGCACCGGCCAACGACGACTTCTCCTACGGCGGCGACGAGCACGACCCGCTGTGCTCGCCGGGCACCGCCACCCGGCTCACCGCCGAGCAGCAGCAGAAGGCGGGCTCGACGTACATAGCCGCCGCGGCCCGGCTGTTCGTCGCCGGTGACGACCGGGTCCGTGCGCTGCTCGACGGTTCCCCCGCGCGCGCCGCCTCCGCCGGACCCGCCCGCGTCCTCACCCACGCCGTCGGCGCCGCCCGCTCGGGGGCGTTCCTCCCCGCCTCCTCCGCCACGGTCACCGGCGGCCGGCTGTGCGCCCAGGTGGACCCGGACCCGAACGTCTCCTGCCTGGACCCCGCCCTCATCACCGCTTCCCCGCACTTCGCACAGTGGCGGAGGGCGGTCCCCGGCAAGGAGCCGGACCGGTACGCGCTGGCCATGAACTGGAGCCGCCCCGGCACCGCCACAGATCTGAGCCCCGCCCACCCGGTCTCCCTGCCCGGCGCGACCTCGCTGAGCCTGCGCGTGATCGTCCCGCCGAACACCACCGGCACCGAGCTGGACGTCGCCCTCACCGACACCTCCGGCAAGCGGGCGGACCTCGGCCGGGTCCGCGTCGACGGCGTGCCGGGCACCTCCCGCACCTCCTCCTACTGGGCACGTGAGGTCCGCGTACCCCTGTCCGCCGCCACCCGGGAGCGCATCGACCTCGCCCACGTCAAAACCCTGAGCCTGACCCCGCGTACCGAGTCCGGGACGGCATGGCTGGTGGACGCCCATGGCTGGCGCCCCGGCACCCCCGTCGTCGAGCCCGCGCGGCTGGCGCGCGTGGACGTCGGCCACCTGACCGTCGTGGAAGGCGACTCCGGCACGCGCACCTACCAGGTGCCGGTACAGGTCTCCGGGTCGGGCGTGGGCGAGGTCCGGCTGTTCGTGGCCGAGCCGGGCAGCGACCATCTGGTCGCCCGTACGGTGAAGGTCCGGGCGGGCACCCGAGTCGACGTGCCGGTGACGATCGAGGGCAACACCCGCTACAGCTCCGACGACCTTCACCGGGTGGCCGTCAAGACCGTACGCGGCGCGGTGGTCGGCTCCTACCTGGGCGGCGTCACCGCGCAGAACGACGACCCCCAGCCCACGGTGACCATGACACCGGTCGCGAACCAGGTCACCGAGGGCCAACCGCTGGTCTGGCGGATCACCCTCTCCGCCCCCGCCGACGTGGCCACGTGGACGGACCTGCAACTGCTCCCCGTGTCCGACGCCACCGAACTGTCCACAACGGACGTCCCCGCGACATGGCTGGACGAGAACTTCGGTGCCTCACCGGACCCCGAACGCCCCCTGTCCGCAGCCCTGCCGGACGGCACGCTGCTCATGTCCGAAGTACCCGCGGGCAGCCTGAGCATCGACCTGTCCGTGCCCACCGTCACCGACCAACTGAGCGAGGACACGGAGTCGCTACGGCTGCGCCTGTGGACCTACGACGAGGACGGGGAGGCGGTCGAGGGCCCGGAGTTCACCGGCACGGTACGTGACGCCGCCTAGCGGAGTCCCCGTACCGCCCGAGGCTCCATGAGGTGCCGTCGGCTCTCCCGCTCCTGCGGGGAAGGCCGACGGCACCGCGACGCTGCCACTGCGACGGCGCTCATCGGACGCGGGCAACCGGGCCGGCGCGGTCCCTGGTCCGGGCGACCGCACGTACGTCCGGGCGCCGCCCCATGGCCACCGCCCCTACTCGTCCTTCCCGCCGCCGGCCTTGCCGTTGCCGGTCCCGTTTTCCGCGCCGTCGGAGCCGTTGCCGGAATTTCCGTTGCCCGAGGTGCCTGTGTTGCCCGCCGTGCCCGTGCCGGCGTCCGCGGCGCCCTCGCCGGACTTGCCCCTGTCGCCGGACCTGCCCGGTGCGGCTGTCGCCTGCGCCAGTTGCTCGGCGCAGTACGCGTCGACCTTGGCCTCGCCGCCTGCCGCCGCGACGAGTCGCTGCCAGGCCGTGGCGTCGAGCGCCTTGCCACGGTCCTTGACCTGCTGATAGGCGCGGCAGTGGGCCTCGGTGTCCTGGGCGGCGGCCGGGCCGTCCGTCGGTCCGACGCCGCCGGGGGAAGCCGACGAGGTCTCACCGCTCGGCCGTGCCGGGGCGGACATCGAGGGGTGAGCGGTCTTCCGGTCGGCACCGGCGCCGTCCGTGGACGAGTCGGCCGAACCGATGGCCGCGACGGCGACACCGCCCAGGGCGAGGCTGGCGAACACGGCGGCGACCGTTGTCTTCACACGGCGCGCGGTTCGCCGCTCCGCGGGCGGTCGCCAGTCGTCCCGGCGCCGGGTGCGCGCCCGATGCGCGTCCGGGCCACGGGTGGCCCGGAAGGCGGCCACGGCCCGCTGCTCGGCCTCGGGGGCGAGATCGGCTCCGCGCAGGGCGGTGGCCAGCGCCGTCTCCAGCACGGTGTCGTCCCGCACGTCACGCACGTCCCACGGGGCGGACACGGGGTCGTCAGGGTGCGCACATCGACGGCCCGGCACTCCGTCGCCGCTCAGCCGTTCACCCATGTCCGCTTCCGTTCCTGTCCGACATGTTCGATCCACCTGGCGTTCCGGGCCCTGCTGCCCGTCCGCCGGCCCACTGCCGCGGGCGTCGTTCACTTCGACTCCCCCAGCGTCCGGGACGCCTCATCCGTCACACCCTCTGCCACCTGGCCCCCGACGCCCAACTGGTGGGCGAGGCGTTTCAGACCTCGGTGGGCGGCGGTGCGCACCGCTCCCGGGCGCTTGCCGAGGACGCGCGCGGCGGCGGGACCGTCAAGGCCGACAACGACTCGCAGGAGCACGGCCTCGGCCTGGTCCTTCGGCAGCCCGCGGACCAGTTCCAGGGCCCGCTCGGTGGAGAGGGTCTCCAGCGCCTCGTCATGGGTGCTGTGCCGACCGGGCAGGTTCAGGACGTCCTGTTCGGTCCCTCCCGACCGGGGCCGCACCCGCTGGCGGCGCAGATGGTCCAGTGCCCGGTGCCGGGCGATGGTCGCCGTCCAGCCGCGGAAACCGGCCCCGTCCCCCTTGAACCGTCCCAGGTCACGGGCGATCTCCAGCCAGGCGTCGGACGCCACGTCCTCCGCGTCCTCGCCGACGAATCCGCGCAGATAGCCGAGTAGGCCCGGCTGCACGATCCGGTAGGCGACCGCGAAGGCGGTCTCGTCCCCGTCCTGGGCCCGCGCGACCGCCGCGCCCAATTCCCCGTCGTACGTCTGCACGCGGCGGGATTGCCGTGCCTGGCCCAAGACTGTCCTCGTTCGCACCTGGTTCAAAGCGAGTCCGTTCTGTCCGGCGAGCCCCGTTGGCATCGACGGCCCCATGGAGACCAGCGCGCGTTCTCACGGAAGTGTCACCACGCATCAGGCGTCCCTCACGTCGTCGTCGCAGCTCCTGTCGTGTGGGCGGCGCGGCCGGGAGGGTCGTCGGCAGCTCCAAGGAAGCGGCGACGTAAGGACGTTGAGCCGATCCGTACACAGGACCGGACGGCGTTGCGGCTCAGTGAAACCCGGCGAATCCGGTGCTCGTACACCCGTTCGAAACCCGTGCCGTCCCGGCCGGGTGACGTATCGCGCCGACCGTGCGCTGTGTGAGTACCGAGTCCGCACCGGACCACCCGACGGTGATCGGTGATCGCCAGGCCGGACGTCGGTGCCACGACCACTCCCCGAACTCTCTCCGCGCCGCTCTGGACCCCCCCCGGGAGCGACATGGAGAGGGGCAGGGGCGGCCGGACCCGGACCACCGCATGGGGTCCGGCCGCCCCGCACGCCGTTCGGACCGACGGCGGACGATCACCTCACCCGCGTACGCCCCGAAGCCGCGCAGCGAGGTCGGCAGGTGATCCGCCACCCGGTTCTCCCGGGTTCCGACAACCGGCGCAGAGCCGCCTCCCACCTTGCCGCACGACGGCCGGGGGGCTTGCGGAACACGGCGTGCGCCGGGCGGAGTGATGCTCCCGCGTCCCCGTGCGCTCCCTCTGTGATGAGCCTCTACTTCCACTTGCGAGCGGTGCCGCCTCCGGCACTGCGCAACAGCGCGACCTGGCTGGAACGGCTGTTCGGGGACGACTCGGACACCGCCCGGCACCTCGTCGGCCGACACCGCGAGGAGGTGCTGGACAACCGATGTCTGGACCAGGAACTCCTCTACGCCGGCGATCCCCCGCACCGCGCGGAGGACCGACCCCAGGCCCAGGTGGTGCTCGGCGGCCGGCCGGTGTTCCACCCCGATCGGTACAAGCCGCCGTTCCTGGTGCTGACGGCGGGCCAGACGCACCGGGTGGCCAGATTCCTGACGACGGCCGACTTCGACACGCTGTGGGCCTTCGCCCGCGACGAACTGCTGCCGCGCTACGGCGGCGTCACCGCGGAGCCAGACACACGGGGCGTTTTCGCGGCGGCGCATCGGGAGCTGACGGAGTTCTACGCGCAGACGGCCGCGTGCGGAGACGCGGTGGTGAAGTGGCTGCCGGCCCGGAGCACACGGCACGCGGACTCCTCCACGGCCACCGCCGAGCCCGATCAGGAGACCCTGGCTTCCGCGCCGTACGCCGACTGGGCCGCCGCAAGGCATTCCGGGTACGGCCCGACGCCTCTGGAGATCCTCGGCAACGAACGAAATCCAGGCCGCTGACCTGGAGTTCCATCATGGATCGGGCGACGGGAACCGAACTCGCACCCCCGCTGCTCCGAGGACGGCAGAGGACGACCTCGGCCGCGCCCACCACCCGTTCCGTGACCGGGGCCACGGAACGGACGACGTACGGCCCGTTCCAGGTGCGGCTCACCTTCGCCGGCAGCCGCATCACCGGGGCGACCGCCGTCCAGCTCCCCGACGGGACGGCGCGGAGCGGGGACATCTCCTCCGACGCCGTCCCCAGGCTCAACCAGGAGACCTTGGCGGCGCAGAGCGCGGACACCGACCGGGCAGGCCTCTGGTCCGACCTGGCAGAGCCGTCCGGCCGCGCTACCTCACCAGTGACTCTCGGGACGACGGTGTTCCCCCTTGGGCTGTGACAGCCACCGGGCGACCGCCTCCGAGATCGGCTGGCCGGTCGCCAGCTCGACGAAGCCGAACTGGCCGCCCTGGTTGCACTCCAGGAACCACCAGATGCCGTCCTCGTCCTCGGCGAAGTCGAAGGCGGCGTACGCCAGTCCGGCAAGGGCGACGTAGTCGAGCACCGGTTTGCCGATGCGTTCGGGTACCGGGACCGCCTCCCAGGCGTGCTCGGTGTCGCCGTAGCGCCCGTCGACCTGGCCGGGCTCGGCCGTCTTACGCGCGGCGAACAGCTGGGTACCGACGCAGGTCAGACGAATGTCGGCGCGCTTGGGCACATACCGTTGCAGCAGCGCGGGACCGGCCGCCACGGCGGAGAAGTCCGCGTCGGGGCCGATCAGGGTGGTGGGCAGGGCCAGTCCGGGATCGCCGGGCGGCGGCCCGGAGGCGGACTTCACCACCACGTCCCGGTGCTCCTCGGCGAACTGCTGTGCCAGGCGCGGCGAGGTGGTGAAGACCGTCGGTGGTACGGCGAAGCCGCTGAGGTGAGCGACTCTCAACTGCCATGGCTTCAGGCGGGCCTGGTCGGCGTTGCGCGGATGGTTCATCCATCGCGTGGAGGCGGAGTGGAGCATTCCGAACAGGGCCTGACGGGTCTCGGCGGTCAGCCACGGCGAGGGGTGTGCCGCGTGCGCGGCCGGTTCGCCGGGCCTGCGCACCCATACGGAGCGCAGACCTCTCGTGCTGAGCACATGTCCGTTCACCGACAGGTGGCCGTCGAAGTCGCCGTGGGCGTAGCCGACGGACAACACGGCCTTGCCCGGCAGATCGGCGGGGTCCAGCCGTATCGCGGGTGTCCCCGTCTCGTGCAGCTTGGCCACCACCATGTCGGCGGTCACGTCCTCCTCGGACGTGAGGATCAGTACGGTCATGCGGCTACCGGTCGTCAGTCGTCGAAGTGGGTCTGGGAACCGGCGGTGGAGGTCGTCGTACCGGTCGCCAGGAGCAGGTCCCGGTCGCTGACGGCCGGGCGGCCGTCGGGAAGCACGTTCAGCTGGCGCGAAGCGTCGAAGCGGTACGGCGTCACCACAGGTCGAAGCACCTTCGGGGAGGTGTAGTTGAGGGTGAACGGTCGCACTGGAGACCTCCAAGGTCGCGCTTGCCTGCGTACAGTCCCTTACGCGCTTGTTGCGTAAGGAATTCATCACTTTCTGCCACATCCGGGTGAAGGTCATCACATTGCCTGTCGCCCTCATCGAACTGAGCGCCCCTAACGTCACTGGGCCACCAAGGGTGACGGCATCCTCACTCCTTCAACCCCGGCGGCATCAAGGACCGTCCCGCCCTGCACATGGCCGAACGGGCCCGACCCCGCGGCGACTTGTGCCCGGGATGCCCGATCATCGAGTCGACCGGCGGCACGCTCGGCCTCGGCCTGGCCCTGGCCGCCGTGCGCGCCTGTCTGGCGGCCGACGCGGGGGAGCGCCGCGTCGAGGCGTTCGCCCTCTTCAACGTCTTCTACCAGGCGGGCATCCTGATCGGCCCGCTGGTGGGGATGCTGCTGACCGGCTTCGACTTCCGGATCACCTGCCTCGTCTCGGCGGCGGTCTTCGCGCTGCTGAGCGTCGTACGGATCCGCTCACCGCCCACCCGGCGGGCGGACGACGCGGCGAACGCGAAACGCGACGGGCGCGAGCGCGTACTGGCAACGCCTCTGGAGGTACGACGCTCGGGCGGCGACGGTGAGTTCGGGACCGCGGCTGTCGCGGTGCTCTTCGCGGCCTCGGGTCTGGCCAGGATCTTCGGCCAGACCGGGTGACCGCCTGGTGCAAGGCCCGGCTGGAGCCCGGACAGGCCCTGGCCTGGGGGCTGTTGAGCATGCGCGTGGCCTTCGTGCCGCTGCTCGCGGCGACGCCCTGCCCATACCGGACGAAGGACTGGGGCGCCGGCTGCTCGCCGCCGTCCCGCCGAAGCGACCAGGCATGGGCGGCCGGAGATCGCTACGCGGTGGTGTGGCACTCGGCCTCGGAGGTGATGATCTTCAGTGCCTCGGTGATGCGGTCGCGGTGGGTGCGGTGGGAGACCACGCAGACGCGCAGGGTGTAGCGGCTGTCGACGATCGTGCTGGAGAGCACGATGCGCCGGTGGCCGTTGATTCGCTCCAGCAGGCGGCGGCTCGCCTCGTCGGCCCGGTCGGCGGCGGCCCGGCTGCCGTCGGCGGGGCGGATGCGGAATATCACGGTGGACAGGTCCGGGCGCTGCGGGACCTCCAGCTCCGCGACGCCGGACAGCATGTCGTGGACGTGTTCGGCCAGGTCGAGCTTCTCGTCCAGAGCCTTGCGGAAGGCGTCCACCCCGTGCAGGTGCAGGGGAAGCCAGGCCCGCAGACCGCGGATCTCGTGGGTCAGCTCGGGCCCGAGGTGACCGGAGTCCGGCACGCTCACCGCCGCCCCCATGTCCTGGAGGTAGCTGCCGGTGCCGTCGTGCGCGGCGTGCAGGGCGGTGATGTCGCGGACGACCAGGGCGCCGGAGCCGAACGGCATGAACAGGGTCTTGTGCGGGTCCAGGGTGATCGAGTCGGCCTCCTCGAAACCGGCGAGGCGTTCCTCGCCGCGTGCGGTGAGGCGGAAGAAGCCTCCGTAGGCCGCGTCGATGTGGAACCACACGTCCTCGCGGCGGGCCAGGTCGGCCAGCTGGGGCAGCGGGTCGACGGTGCCGGTGTCGGTGGTGCCGGCGGTGGCCACCAGCAGGAACGGCCGCAGCCCGGCGTTCCGGTCGGCGCGGATCATCGCGGCGGCGGCGTGGGGGTCCATCCGCAGGTCCGGGGCGTGCGGCACGGTACGCACATGGGCGGCGCGGATCCCGGCGAGGCGGGCGGCCTTGGCGACGGAGTGGTGGGCGAAGGCGGTGGTGTAGACGGTGCCGTCGGCGAGATCCTCGCCGAGCCTGTCGTGCCGGGCGGCGACCGTCGCGGAGAAGGTGGCCATCGAGCCGCCGCTGGTCAGCAGGCCGCCGCTGCCCTCCGGTAGCCCGCACACCTCCCGCGCCATCCAGCGGATCACACTCTCCTCAAGCGCGGCGAGAGCCGGGGCGACCGAGGCCAGGCCGCCGTAGCGGTTGACGGCACGGTTGTAGAACTCGGCGAGCGCGGCCGAGTACAGACCGCTCCCCGGGATGTACGCCAGATGGCCGGGCCCAGCCGTCTCCAGAGCGCAGTCGGCGGCGTCGTCCAGGCGC
This sequence comes from Streptomyces sp. NBC_00075, assembly GCF_045041225.1. Taxonomy (NCBI): domain Bacteria; kingdom Bacillati; phylum Actinomycetota; class Actinomycetes; order Kitasatosporales; family Streptomycetaceae; genus Streptomyces; species Streptomyces sp. NBC_00075. The sequence continues at coordinate 5,069,580 of NZ_CP108243.1, read as the reverse complement.
GCGAGCAAAGCCTTCAGGTCACCACCCCGGTCGGGCGGCGGCGCCAGGAAGGACTCCACGAGCTCGGCCTCGGCCCGCGGCGACAGGGGGCTGGTCGCGGGGCGTGCCGGGAGGTTCTCGGTGCGATCGACGACACGGTTCAGGACGAGACGGCCCATCTCGGTCATCGTGGCGCGGTCGGGTTCCAGGGGGAAGGGGTGCATGAGGCGGTCCGAAGGTGGTGAGAAGGGGTACGGAGATGGCAGCGGGACCGGCTTCGCGGCCGCGGCGCGTGACCAGAATGCGCCGCCGAGCCCGGCATACGATGGCGTAGCGAGTGCCTCTACGACGCCACGGTGCAGGATTGTTCGTCGATACAGCCGATACGCTGCATTTCATGCCACGCCCCCTGTACGACCGTATCGACCGGGCGATCCTGGACCACCTCCAGCGCCACGGCCGCACCCCCAACGTCGACCTCGCCGAAGCCGTACGCCTCTCCCCCTCCTCCTGTCTGCGCCGCACCAAGGCGCTGGAGGAGGACGGAGTCCTGGCCGGCTACCGGGCCGATCTGGACCGCGAGCGCCTCGGCCTCGGGCTGACGGTGTTCCTCTCCCTCAAGGTCGAGCACTCCCGCACCACTTCCCAGGTGGTCGAAGAGGCACTGAAGGCGATCGACCACGTGGTCGCCTGCCATGTGGTCTCCGGCGACGCCGACTTCTTCGTCGAGCTGGCCGTGCCGGACCTGCGCACGTTCGAAAGGGTGCTCACCGACCAGATCCTGGCCATCGGTCCCGTTCACGACGCCCGCAGCACCTTCTGCATCCGCACCGTCATCGACCGCGGCCCGCTACCCCTCAACTCCTGGCCCGCCCCGCGTGCATGACCGGACGACACGGCTTCATCGCGGTCTTGCCCTCTCTGCTCGGGCTTCCGCTTCCGGCCTTGCCGCTTCGCGCTCGGCCCCTGTCGCGTGCACGGGGCACCCACCGCGGCGCTGGTCGGCGTCTCCGAGGGCAGCTGTACCTGCTGGACATGCCACGCTCTGTGGACTACCGGCTCGCATGGCCGGGGTGAAACCGTCGAAGCAGGGCTTGCGCAGCCAAGGCTCGGTGCCGTCCTGCAACAAACAAACCCCAGGCCGCTGACCTGGGGTTTCATCATGGAGCGGGTGACGAGAACCGAACTCGCACTCTCAGCTTGGGACGCTGCGGGCATTTGCGGCTACTTGGAGCGTTGACCTGTGTGAACGGCTGTGTGGTGGCCTCTTCGGTCCGGTGCTCGTCCCCCGTGATTCCCCGCTGTTCCCCGCCCGATCTGGTGCGGTTGTGGTGCGGCCGTAACGTAGAAGAAGACCGCAGCAGCGACCGGTAAAGTCCACGGTCACGCGATCAAGAAATCCGCCCGGCCTCGTGGAGCGCGTTGAAGGCCATCTCGTCGACGGCTGAGACTCGGTCCCGGTCGGCGTAGCGGAACCACGCCTTTTCGGCGATCTCCCTCGACGGGGTCAGATCACCGCGGTGATTGGCGGTGTAGCAGATCATCCGGAAGGGGCCGTGATCCGGATGGCCCTCGCCGATCTCGAAGGTACCGAAGTGCACCATGGAACCGGGGTCGATCGCCGTCTGTAGTTCCTCGTCGATCTCCCGCACCAGGGTCTCGCTGTCGGACTCGCCCGGCTCACGATGACCGCCCGGGAAGTAGAAGCGCTCTCTGCCGTGGCTGCGCGTCACCAACACCCGGTCGTCCTGAACCAGGATCCACGCCACCTTCTCCGGCACACCGTTGCCGTTCGTCATGGCTCGGGACCGTATCGCAGGGCATCGTCTGCGTCAGTACCGTCCAGCCTTAGCCACGCTGCTGGCGACGTCCGTATGACTCGAGCGCGGTACCGCGATCGCCGAGCCCAACCCCGGGCCCGGCGGCATCTACGCCCGCCTTGAGGAACTCGGCCATCGGCTCGACCACTTCGAGGAGGAGATCCGCGCCCGGATGCCCGCGCCCGCCGAGGTCAAGACACTGCGGCTGGCCCCAGGCGTGCCCGTCATCCACCTCATCCGCACCGCCTACGACACCGAAGGGCGGGCCGTGGAGGTCTGCGACACCGTCATGGCGGCGGACGCGTACGTGCTGTCGTACCAGCTCCCGGCGACGTGAGCGCATGACGGGAGGTCGTGCGCGGAGATGCTTCTCCGAACTGTGTCAGGGTGATCCACGCGAGCCTGAAGGCCGGGCGAGGTCCACGACCGGTTCGTGCCAGCGCTTCACAGACCCCGCCTGCCAACTGCCGCCGTGCGCCCACACCAGCCAGCCGTACGGGTTCGGGCCGCGCCGGCCGACCTCCTCGCACCGTGGGTCGTCGAGGCGTACGGAGGCCGGGGACCGTAGACCGGCGCCCGGGGTCCGTACCGCCCGTCGTCAGTGCCCGCTCGACCGGGCGCCGCACAGGAACAGGGCGCTGGTGAGGGTGCCGACGAGCACGATGGCGGCGTTCACCGCGATCGCGACCTTCAGACCGCCAAGGACAGCGGAGGCTCCGCTGCCGGTCATGGCGGCGGTGGTGACGGCGCTCATGATCGGCGTACCCATGGTGATGCCGACCTGCTGGGTCATGGTGGCGAGGCCGGTGGCCAGGCCCTGTTCGTGATCCGCGAGCCCCGACGTGGCGGTGACCATGAAGCCCACGATCACGAGCATGTTTCCGACCCCGCCGGCGAAGGTGGCGACCAGTAGCAGCCACATCCACGAGCGGTCGTCGCCGAGGCCGAGCAGGGCCAGGGTGAACACGGTCTGCAGGATGCCGCCGACGATCAGGGTCTGCCTGGTGCCGATCTTCCCGATGACCCGCGGGGCCGTGGAGCCGCCCACGACCGTTCCGATGCCCAGTACGCCGAAGGACAGTCCGGCGGCGAGCGGGGAGAAGCCGAGCACTTCCTGGAGGTAGAGGGTCAGCAGGAAGACCAGCGAGGTTTCGGTGAGGAACGCGATCAGACCGGCGACGTTGCCCCAGGCCACGGAGCGTTTGCCGAGCACGCTGAGCGGCACGAGCGGCGCGGACACCTTGCGCTCGACGGCGTAGAACACGAACAGCAGTGCCACGCCCGCCGCCAGCGGCAGCAGCGCGTCCGCCGAACCCCAGCCCTTCTCGCCGGCCTGGGTGAGGCCGAAGACGATGGCCAGCAGGCCGAGGGTGACGCTGATGGCGCCGGGCAGGTCCAGCTTCGGGCGCTCGTCGGGACGGGACTCCTTGATGACCGTCGGGGCGATGATCAGCACGGCGAGGGCGACGGGCACGTTGACGAAGAACGCCCAGCGCCACGACAGCAGGTCGGTCAACAGTCCGCCGAGGACGGCTCCGGTGGTGAACCCGGCGGACATCAACGCCCCGTTGAGGCCGAGTGCCTTCTCGCGCAGCGGACCCTCCGGGAACGAGGTCGTCAGGAGCGACAGTCCGGCCGGGGTGACGGCGGCGGTGGCCAGACCCTGGCAGACGCGGGCCGCGATCAGTACCTCCGGGCTCTGCGCCAGGCCGCCCACGAGCGAGGCCGCGCCAAGGAGGACGAGGCCGCCGAGAAACAGCCGGCGACGGCCGAACAGGTCCGCGACCCGGCCGAAGAGCAGGGTGAGGCCGGCAGCGCACAGAGCGAACGAGGTGGCGATCCACTGAAGGTGCCCGAGCGAGAAGCCCAGGCTCTCACCGATCACCGGCAGCGCCACGTTCAGGATCGAGAAGTCCACGGCCAGCATGAACTGGGAGGCGAGCATCAGCACCAGGACGAGCCGGAGCCGGGGTGTAAGCACGGTTGGTGCTGGGCCGACGGCGGTGCCGGAGGCGGTACCGGCCGCCTCCGCATCAGTGACAGACATGACGTCGAGTCCCTTTCTTCTCACGCGCGGCTACGGCTACGCCTGCTACGCCTGCTACGGCTACGGAGAAGAGGCTCGCTGTTGCCCGGACGGCCAGCCAGAACCCTGTCCCGCACAGCCGACGGGAGGGTAGTCATCACAGGACCACCCTCACGGCCCCCGCCTTCTGGACGGGCGGGCATCATGGGAAGTCAGTGGCCACGGCCTGTCGCACTCCGCCGACCTGGAGGCATGGATGGACGCCCGGTCCGAGTTGGGAGACTTCCTCAAGTCCCGCCGCGCCGCGCTCCGCCCCGAGGACGTCGGCATCACCCCGCCCCCGAATCGCCGCCGCGTCACCGGCCTCCGCCGCGAGGAACTGTCGATGCTCGCGGGCGTCAGCATCACCCACTACACCCGCCTCGAACAGGGGCGTGCGCCCAACGCCTCCGACGGCGTGCTGGAGTCGATCGCCCGCACCCTGCGCTTGTCCGACGACGAGACGGCCCATCTGAAGGACCTCGCCCGCCCCGCCGTCGCCTCGTCCCGGCCGACTCCGCCCCGGGTGGCACATGCCAGTGCCTCGGCCCGGCAACTGCTGACGGCCATGAGCGACGTACCGGCCCTCGTCCTGGACCGGCACAACGACGTCCTCGCCTGGAACCGGACAGGGCACGCTCTGCTCGCCGGACACCTGGCGCCCGAGAGCCCCGACACGTCGGCCACCCGCCCCAACCTGACCCGGATGCTCTTTCTGGACGAGCAGTACCAGGAGTTGTTCACGAACTGGAACGAGGAGGCCCAACTCGGCGTGGCCTCCCTGCGCCTGGTCGCGGGCCGCCACCCCCACGACCGTTGCCTCGCGGAACTCATCGGCCAACTCACCATGAACTGCGACGAGTTCGCGTCCCGCTGGGCCCGACACCCGGTACGCACCTGCACGTCCGGGGTGAAGCACCTGCGTCATCCGATGGTCGGCCCGATGGACCTCAGCTTCGAGAACCTCGTCATCCCCGGCGCTTCCGGCCAGCGCCTCATCGCTTACACGGCCGAGCCCGGCTCACCGTCGGAGGCGGCCCTGCGACTCCTCGGCAGCGCGACGGCTCCGATGGTGGAGGACCCGACCGCGGTACGGCGCCGACACGAGGTCCAGCAGTGCATGCCTGCCGTCCAGGAGATCTGCGGCGGGCCGTCCGCACAGAGGGCACGCCACCCCCGAACCGGACGAGACAACAAACACCCCCCAGGCCGCTGACCTGGGGGCGATTTCTGGAGCGGGTGACGAGAATCGAACTCGCACTCTCAGCTCGGGAAGCTACGGTGCGTGGGCGGCTGGATACCTCCTGACCTGGGCATGTGCGGCCGGGCGTGGTGCTCGAAGGCGCAGGATCGCACCGCTGTTGACCGTCGTTGACCGGTCTTATGGGCACGCTGTGGGCATGCCGTCCGATCGGAGTCGCCCAGAGCCCCTCTCAGCGGCTGAGGTGTTGCCGAGCCCTGGACGCGAGCCCTGGACGCGCGAGCGCTGGGCGGAAGGACGCCATCGCGGGAGCGTACGAAGGAGGGTTCGGCGGCGGCCGAACAACTCGGGGCGGAAAGGCTCCGGTGATGCGGGCCTGCTCCGGGCCGACACCGCCGAGGCGGTGGAACGGGCCGACTTCGGGGAGGGAGCCGAGAAGGGGTGTCGGTCGTCCGGGTGCGTGAATGCCATGAAGCACACCCGGGGCAGTAGGCGCTTGCCCAGGTCCGCCGCATTGCCGGCGGCGGTTGATTCACCCGTCGCCGACACGCATCTCCTGATACCCCCTGCACCGCTGGCCGCGAGCCCGCCGCCGCGCCTGCCGGATCACGTGGGCGGATACTCACCCCGTCCCCGACTTCCGGATCAATGCGGGGTGTCGGCCTGGGGCTGTCGCATTGTTTCTCTGGTTTTCGCCAGACAGGGGTGGTGTCCGGTCGCAAGCTGGCGAGTACGGACGTCGCGGGGCCAGTAAGCGGCAGACCGGGGCGGGCATGGCCGGGATGCGCTGGGATGACTTGATTCACCGCAACCCGCAAGTCAGTTGGGGCCGCCATGAGCGAGACGATCACGTCAGGGTCGACCGACGAGGCGGGAGCTGCCCTGGGAGGTCGCCGCCCAGGCGACACCCCGGGCCACGCAAACGAGCCCGGAGCGGCCGAGGACCGGTTCCGGGGACTGCTGGAAGCGGCCCCCGACGCGATGGTGATCGTGGACGACACCGGAACCATCAGGCTCGTCAACGCCCAGACGGAGACCCTGTTCGGCTACCGGCGTGAAGAGCTTCTCGGTCACCCCGTCGAGATCCTCATCCCTGGCCGGTTCCGCGCCCATCACGCCTCGCACCGCGACGGATACGCCACCACCCGGCAGGTGCGGCCCATGGGAGCGGGGCTGGAACTGCACGGACTGCGCAAGGACGGCACCGAGTTCCCCGTCGAGATCAGCCTCAGCCCGCTGGAGACCGCCGACGGACTCCTCGTCTCCGCCGCCGTACGGGACGTCAGTGAACGCAAGGCCGCCGAAGAAAGGTTCCGGGCACTGCTGGAGGCGGCCCCGGACGCGATGGTGATCGTGGACGACACCGGGATCATCAGGCTCGTCAACGCCCAGACCGAGGCCCTCTTCGGCTACCGACGGGACGAACTCCTCGGCCGCCCGGTGGAGTTGCTGGTGCCCGACCGGTTCCAGGCCAACCACACCCGGCATCGCGACGGATACGCCACCAACCGCCAGGTGCGGCCCATGGGAGCGGGGCTGGCACTGCACGGACTGCGCAAGGACGGCACCGAGTTCCCCGTCGAGATCAGCCTCAGCCCGCTGGAGACCGCCGACGGACTCCTCGTCTCCGCCGCCGTACGGGACGTCAGCGAGCGCAAGGCCGCCGAAGCCCGTATCAACGAACTCGCCGCCCTGGTCGAGTCGTCCCAGGACGCGATCCTCGCCAAGACTCTCGACGGCCGCATCACGTACTGGAACGCCGCCGCGCAGCGGCTGTACGGCTACTCGGCCGAAGAAGCCATCGGACGGCACGTGTCCATACTGGCTTCGCCGGAGCGCAAGGACGAGGTCGTCATGCTGCTGGAGCGACTGCGGCAGGGCGAGAAGGTCGAGCACTTCGAAACGCTGCGCGTCACCAGCACCGGCGCCGCGCTCGACGTCGACGTCACCCTGTGGCCGACCCGGGACACCGCCGGGACGGTCATCGGCGCCTGCGCCATCATCCGCGACATCAGCGACCGCAAGCGCGCCGAGGCCGAACTCACCGAGTTGTACCGGCAGCAGCAACACATCGCCCTCACCCTGCAGCGCAGCCTCATGGGTACTCCCCCGGCCATCCCAGGCCTGGCAGCCGCCAGCCGTTACCGGCCCGCCACCCAGGGCGCCGGCGTGGGCGGCGACTGGTTCGATCTGGTCCCGCTCGGCGCCGGCCGGGTCGGCGTCCTCATCGGCGACGTCATGGGCCGGGGCCTGGAAGCGGCGTCCGTCATGGGCCAGTTGCGGTCCGCCGCGCATGCCCTGGCCAAGACCGGCATGCAGCCCCGCCAGCTCATGCAGGCTCTGGACGCGGTCGTCGCCGACCTGAATGTCCCCGACCAGTTGGTCACCTGCTGCTACCTGGTCATCGCCTCGGACGCCAGCTCCGTCACCCTGTGCTCGGCCGGCCACCTGCCCACCCTCGTCGCCGCTCCCGGCGACGGAGTACGCAGGCTTCTCGCGCCGGTGAACGCGCCCCTTGGCGTCGGCGGCATCCTCTACCAGCAGTCCAGCGGGGACATCCCGCCCGGAGCCACTCTCGTGCTGTACACAGACGGCCTGGTCGAAACCCCCGGCAGCGACATCGAGGACGAGATCGACAAGCTCACCACGGCTCTCGACGACGCGTTCACCCGTACCAACGGCCTCGCCGCCGCCGCCGATCACGTCCTTGCCGCGCTGCTGCCCGACGCCGAGGGGCACGACGACGACGTCACCCTGCTGCTGGCCCAGCTCCCCGCCGCCCCGCTGGACACCGCCCGTACGGAACTCCCGGCCACCGCCTCCGCGGTGTCCGTGGGTCGCGCCTTCCTGAGCGAGGCCCTCGCCGCCTGGGACTGCCTCCAACAGACCGACGACGCGAGACTGCTGGTCTCAGAGATCCTCACCAACGCCGTCCAGCACGCGCAGGGCCCTCTCGTGCTCCACCTGCGTCGCACTGTCACCGAACTCGCCGTCGAGATCAGCGACCTCAGTCCGCACCTGCCCCAGCCACGGCTGGCCGCGCACGACGAGGAGTCCGGACGGGGTCTCATCCTCGTCGACACCCTCGCCGACAGCTGGGGTGTCCGCCCGGACGAACGTGGGAAGACCACCTGGTTCACCCTCCGCCTGTGACCGGCAGGAAGCCCTTCAACCCGTAGGGGAACGGTTCGGCGGCTCGGACGGAGGCCGGGACTGTTCGCCGACAGGAGGAGCGCCCACACCGCGGAAGAGTCGGTACGTGTCCCATCGGATGGCGAAAGTGTTCCCGGGCTGCGTCCACCGCAGGAGGACCTTGTTGTCTCCTTGGTAGGTGCCGCTGACGTCGGCGGCCCGCGGATACCAGAAGGCGCTGGTGTAGCCCTCGTCACCGTCCCGGGCGGGCGCGGTGTTGCCGGCGGCGTCGTAGACCTCGACGCGGTAGAAGACGGAGACGCCTAGGGCGGGTACGTAGTCGGTGAGAGAGGTGTCCTTCGTGGCGGCGACTTCGGTCCAGGCCCCGTTACCGAGCTGGCGCAGTATCCGGTAGCGCGCGGCATCCGCGACGGGTTGCCAGGTGACGACGTAGCTTTCCCGTGCAGGGTCCGTACCCATGGCAACGGTCGGGATCACGCGCGAGGGCGGGGTCTTGTCGACGGTGGCGACGGCTTGGTCGGCGCTCCCGGCGGAGGTGTTACCGGCTTTGTCGTAGGCGCGGACCTCGTAGTAGAAGGTCTGGCCCGTTGCGGGCGGGGCGTCGTTGTAGCCGGTGGCGGTAGTGGTCCCTACCCGGGTCCAGACGCTGGTGCCCTGTGGCCGCCGGTACACCTGGTAGCCGGCGAGATCCATCTCCTTGTTCTTCGCCCAGGTGACAGTCGCCTTCAACGTGCCGGCGCTATAGGTGGCGGTGGCGGTGGCGCCGGCCGGGGTCAGCGGTCTGATCTTGTCGACGGTGGCCGATGTGCGCGGCGCATAGCCGAGCTTGACGTTGGCCGAACCGGTCCAGTTGGCGTAGTCGACGCGCAGGGTGTGCTTGCCGGCCGGAATCGTGACGTTGACGGACTTCTTCCGGGTCGTCGAGACGTTCTTCTAGAGGTCGATCTTGCGTTTGCCGTCGACGTACACGCGTATACCGTCCTGTGCCTCGGCGGCGAGGGCGAAAGGCCCGCCCGACCCGAAGTCACGGGTGACCGTCCAGCGGACGGAGAAGTCGTTGGACGGAAGTCCGGTAGCGGGCGCGCCATTCTTCCAGGACTCGTTGATCATCGAGTCGCAGTCGGTCTTCCTCGGTGTACCGGACAGAGTGGTGTTCGCGAAGAACTGGCGCTTGAACACCGGAGACGTACAAGAGACAGCGGCCGACGCCGGGGTGGTGGTGAGCAGGCCGCCCGCCGTGGCTGCACCCAGCGCGACGGATATCGATCTCAGCCGGGCGTTCCTACGAGTCTTCACTTGGTGGAGGACCCCTTCAGGCGCTGGCTCGGACCACCGCATTGAGCAGGAGCCCAGCAGACGGACGACGTGTGCGAGGTGCGGGGGAAAGCGTATGCGGAGGAAAGCACGAGGATGAGCCGATTTCCTGCCGAACGGACCATGGGCGGCCGGGATTTGCGACGGCCTTATTTTCCGCGACCTGAGGAGAGGCGACTCGCGTCACCGGCCCCCGACGCCGAGGGTTCCCCCGTCCTCCCGGCCCGCCGGAGCCGACGCGCCCTCACACCACAGCGCCTGAATCCCGCGACCGCCCGCGTCGCTCCAGCGGACTGCGCGCCCCGCTGTTCTCGCTGCGCTTGGGGCGCGCCGGCGGCGCTGGGCGGCTGCCCTCAAGCTGCACGGCGATCGGCACGGCGGTGAACACCGTCGACGCCATACCGATGACCACGCCGGCGATCAGTGCCACGGAGAAGTCCGCGAGCGAGTCACCGCCGAGCACGGCCAGGGCTGCCAGGATGAACAGCGCGCCCATACCGGTGTTCACAGTGCGCGGCAGCGTCTGGATGACGGCCTTGTTCGCGGTGGTTTCCAGGTCCGCCGCCGGATCGCGGCGGCGCGCCTCGCGCACCCGGTCGAAGACGACGACGGTGTCATTGACGGAGTACCCGATGACCGTGAGCAGGGCCGCCAGGAAGACGCTGTCGACGGGCCTGCCGAGCCAGGCGAACAGGCCCACCACAAGCAGCACGTCGTGCACCATGGCCGACACCGCCGCGACGGCGAACGTCCACCGGAACCGCACGCTGAGGTAGATCAGCTGGGTCGCGACGGCGATGCCGAGCGCGATGAGCGCGTGCCGGCGCAGCTCGTCGCCGAGGCTCGGGCCGATCAGCTCGTCCCGCTCGACGGTGACCTCGCCGCCCTCCTTCGCCAGCGCCGTTGTGATCGTGTGCTGCTGGTCGTTGCTCAGCTCACCGGTGCGTACCGAGATGTTCCCGTCCCCCGACTCCTGCACCACCGCGCGCGGGAACCCGGCGTCCGTGACCGCCGTACGTGCCGCGTCCACGTCCACGGGCCTGCTGGTGCTGTACTCCACCAGGCGCCCGCCGGTGAACTCCACCCCGAACTCCAGGCCGCGCAGGCCGATTCCGGCGACCGCAACCACGATCAGCAGCGCGCTGACGCCGAGCCGGCGGCGCCGGTGGTGCACCAGGCGGGGTTTGCGGCGCGCGAGCCAGGCACGCACCCGGCCGGTGGAGGTGATCCCGGTCAGGCCGGGCCGGCCCCGCACGTAGCGGCGCCGGATCGCGAAGTCGGCGAGGACCCGGGTGATCACCAGGGCCGAGATCATCGAGACGAGGACACCGATGGAGAGCGTGATGCCGAAGCCCTTGACGGGTCCGGTGGCGAAGAAGAAGAGCAGCCCGGCCGCGAGCAGCGTGGTCACATTCGAGTCGACGACCGCACTCCATGCCTTGCTGAAGCCGATGCTCAGCGGCTTGTCCAGGTGTGCCGAGGCCGACTTCAGGGCGCGGACTCCCAGATACTCCTCGCGGGCACGCTCGAAGACCAGCACGTTCGCGTCCACCGCCATGCCGATCGCCAGGACGAAACCGGCGAGTCCGGGCAGTGTCAGGGTCGCGCCCAGGGCGACCAGTACGGCGTAGGAGATCAGCCCGTACAGCGCGAGCGCGATGGTGGCCAGGGCACCGAGCAGCCGGTAGACGACGATGATGAACAGCCCCGTCAGGGCGAGCCCGATGATCGCGGCCTGGGTGCTGGCGGCGATGGCGTCGGCACCGAGCGTGGGGCCGACGGTGCGCTGCTCCACGACCTCTACGGGCACCGGCAGCGCACCGCCCTTGACGAGCGCGGCCAGATCGCGGGCCTCTTCCCGGTCGAAGCCGCCGGTGATCTGCGTGGAGCCGCCGGAGATGCCGACCTTGCACGCCACATCCGCGTTGACGCCGGGCGCTGAGAGGACCTTGCCGTCCAGGACGATGGCGACGCGCCGCTCGGGGGAGCCCTGCGGGGCACAGGCCGCCGCCCCGGTGACCCGTGCCCAGTCCTTGCCTGCCTGCCCGCGGAAGGTGAGGCTGACCATCCAGCCCGACATCTTCTGCTGGTCGAGCACGGCCTCGGCGTCACTGACGCCCTCGCCGGTGAGGACGGTGGGCCCGAGCTTGAGGAACGCCTCCTTCTGGTCGGGGTCGGCCAGGGTGCGCGAGCCGTCCCTGGCCGGCTTCCCCTTGTTCTCGTCCTGCTGGTCCGTCGCGCCCTGCACCGGGTGGACGGTCAACTGAGCGGTGCGGCCGATGACTTCGGCGGCCTCGCGCGGGTCCTGTACGCCGGGCAGCTCGACGAAGATCCGCTGCTGTCCGGACCGGTACAGGCTCGGCTCGGACACGCCGAGCGCGTCGACCCGCTGGCGGAGCACCTCCAGGGCCCGCTGGGTCGATTCGGCATTGGCCTTGACCACGGGTGAGTCCCTGGTCTCCAGGACGATCTGGGTGCCGCCGCGCAGGTCGAGGCCGAGGCGGGCGGACTGGGTGAGAGCGAAGAAGAGCGAGGCGGCGATCACACCTAGGGCGACGATCGCCCGCCACATGGGCGCGCGAGACATGAGTTCTCCACGATGGGCAGGCAGACGGAGTCGACGTCTGCCCCGGGCGCGGAGGCGAACGGTCAGGCGTCGATACGGACTTCGGTGCTCCATCGGGACGGCGGGCCGCGTGGGCGATACGCGTGGGCGCCCCGGCTCGCTCCTGCGGCCGCGACCGCCACGGCCACGGCGGGACCGCCGACAGCGCGGTGCGGGGCTGCGTCCCCGGCGCCAGGACCTAGGAAAGGGTGGAACGGGTTCGACACGGCGTCGGCGTGGCCGAGCACGGGGCGTGCCACGGTGACGGGTCGCTGCGTGTCGGCGGTCGCGGACGCCTGCGCTGTTGCCGCCGCGACCGTGCCCGTCGAGGACGGACGGGACGCCGGCGTCGACTTCGCCGACACCGGCAGGAGAAAGGCCAGGACCGCGAGCAGCGCGGAGAGCACGACGGCGGCCGGGCGCGTGGGGTGTGCGCGGTGCTGCTGCACGCCTCTTGCCCCCCGGCCAAGTCGTCGTACGGAATCAGCAGTTGAGCGCTGTGAGCCGACGGCTCGGCTCGTCCGGCCGTCAGTGACATGAACGCCGTCGGGCGCCCGGAGGTTCCCGACTCACCGCAGGAAGGTTGCGGCCGGCGGGATGCGTATCGAGCCATTGCTTCCGGACCGGGTCCCGCAGCGGGGCTGGTGACACCCTCTACCCGCTCGGGCGCCACCCTCACGCACACGATGGTTCGCGCGGGCAGGTCCTCCGAGACCGCCGCGCTGACCTATCAGCACTCCGACGAGAACGGCAACACGAGGTCGCGGCCGGCTTTGACGACTTGGTGCACACCGAGCATGCGAAGCGCCGCAAGGACGACCCAGCGCAGCACAACGAGGAGGCTGCCGAGAGGTAATGGTGCGGTTGTGGTGCACACCTAGCCCACCGGTCTAGACAACAAAAAACCCCCGGGCCTCTGACCTGGGGGTTTCGCATGGAGCGGGTGACGAGAATCGAACTCGCACTCTCAGCTTGGGAAGCGACGGCGCTTGACCGGGGACATGGCTTCTGACCTGGGTGTACAGCGCTTTCGGTGCAGCTTCACGGAGTGGTTTCGCACCGCTGTTTACCGTGGTTGTCCGGTCTTATGGGCACGGCTTGGGCACGGGACGCATCCAGGGCCCCGATCGCGGTCGCCGCCAAGTCCGAAGCATCGTGCCGCGTCCTGCTTCATCGGGCGGCCGGAACCGGGCATTGCAGTCGCGATGGAGAGGGGCAGGTGCGTGCCGGTTCAGTTGATGATGCTGTGGAAGAAGAGCACGGCCATGGCGCCGGAGCCGCACCCTGCCATGGCGCAGGTGGCGAGGTCGTTGCCGGCGAAGAACGTGAGGATCCCTGCACCGACACCGCTCAGTACTCCCAGGAGCAGGATGACAGCGGCCCGCAGCGTCAGCAGTGGGGTGCCGGAAGGATCGCGGTCGGCTGGGTTCACGGTGTGGTTCTCCATAGGTGGCGGCTGAGGTCTCGACGGGGCAGATGGGTCACGAGGGGCGCTCCTCGACGCCCTGTTGTTCGAGCTATAGGGACTCCGGTGGGGCGGGTGTGACGCCGTTTTTCAAGGTGGCCAAGATTTTTTTGGAATTCGCGTCACAGCCGGGCAACCGCCTGCCCTACAAGTGGAGTAGCTGGCTGCGGTGTCGCGGAGGGGACCGCGTAGCGACACCGCGCAGGGAGGTCGGATGAGGAGCGAGGCGTCCGGCAGCGTGTCGCGTCGCCAGCCTCAACTGGTCATGGATCCGACGACGTCGTCCGCTTCGATGGCGCTGGCCGATGTCATCCCCGGAGGCACCCTCAACCTCGAAAGTCTGACGGGGAGTTCCCCCGACCAGACCTCACGTCTCCTGGCCGATCGCGAACTGTTCGCCGAGCTCAAGAGCGACGGCTTCGTCGGCGTGCGGTACGAGATCTTCTGCAATGAACTGGCAGCGTACGGGCGGCCAGTGATGCGCCGATGGCTCATCACCGGCGAGATCTACCGGCGTTGCGCTGAACGCAACCGTCCTGTCAAAGGATGGGAGGAACTGCGCGAACTACTCCGGGAAGACATGGACGCGCGGGAGCAGTTGGCACACGACGCTGTCGCGGCCGGCTTGCAGCACTTCCACCGGCACGCGCTGAACGGTGGACGCTGGGACCCGGAAGGCGGCGCCTCGCTGAGGAGCTACTTCGTCGGAGCGATCATCCTGGTCTTCAAGGACACGCATGCCCGGTGGGCCCGTGAGTACCAACACCGTCAGAGAGAGGTACTGGGAGGGACCGGTGCCGACATCGACACCTGGCTTCCGCTAGAGGAGGTCGGTGCCGACGTGGAGGGGGATGTCGTCGGCGAAGACATTGTGGCCGAATTCCTCAGCACCTTGGAGGAGACGAACAGGCGGATTGTCGAGCTGCGGATCGAGGGCCACGGACCTGCCGAGATCGCGTCGAGGCTTGCTTTGCCCGCGGACCGTGTGAGAGCACGCCTGTACCGCTTGCGCCGTGCCTTGCGTGGAAACCAATTGTGGGAGGAGGTCCAGCCATGACCGCAGTGCGACGTCGCCTGGACCCTGGGCTGGTGGACCGCGCAGAGGAGAGCGCCCGGCAGAGCTCGGACGCCGAAGACGCACAGCTCACCCGCACCGGCATTCGGCAGATCCAGGCTGCCGACGGCGACTGGAGCGCGCTTCCGGAAGACAGCCCTGGGCACCGGACGGGCCGGTTTCTGGATGCCTTGGACCGCTCCTCCGTCGGCAGTCGTGAAGTGCGTACGCACCAGAACCTGGACGTCTCGCCGGAGCGTGCCACGGACGCGCTCGTCAACTTGTATCGGAGCCACTACCGCTCTCTGGTAACGCTTGCGGCTCTCCTCCTCGACGACACCACCTCTTGTGAGGACGTCGTTCAAGAGGCGTTCATTCGGGTGCACTCCGGTAACAGGCGGACGCGTGACCCGGAGAAGGTCCTCACACAACTGCGGCAGACGGTTGTGAACCTTTCGCGCTCGGTACTGCGCCGACGCCTCCTCGGCCTGAAGCTGCTGTCCAAGCCGATGCCTGACATGGCGAGCGCCGAGGAAGGCGCATATGACCAGTTGGAGCGAGATTCGCTCATCAGGGCGATGAAGTCCCTTCAGCGCAGGCAGCGGGAGGTCTTGGTGCTGTGCTACTTCGTCGATATGACGGAGGCCCAGGTCGCGGAGACGCTGGGCATCAGCCTCGGAGCGGTCAAGGCGTACAGATCCCGCGGGATCGCCAGCCTGCGCGTGGCCATGGAGAGCCCGGCCTAGTCCGGTTGCTCAGGCGAGATGGTTCGCCGCTTTATCCCGCTGGTGGGGCGACGCCCGACATGCCCGGATGGGGTCACCAACACGCTTTCTGAATATTCGTCTGGGGTTCGGGAGGGATCAGGAGGGTCCTGATCTGCGGTGGAGTGGAGTTAGGGGCAGATGACGGACGGCGCTGGACGGGGATGAATGCGTATGAGCGACTCTCCGTGACCGGACAGCCTTTGCTCAGCTCGCTGGCGGGCGGAGATCCGACCGTGAGGGGTCCGTGTGCAGGGCTGTACGCAGGACGGAGGCGGCCTGGTTGATGGCGGCGTCGGCGGCGTGGGTGCCGCGCATGGCGTCGAGCATGACGAAGCCGTTGGTGACGCCGGCGTAGCGGACGGAGAGAACGGGGACCCCGGCGGTGCGCAGGGCGCCGGCGTACGCTTCGCCCTCGTCGCGCAGGCAGTCGGCTTCGGCGGTGATGACGGTGGCGGGTGGCAGTTGGGCCAGTTCGTCCGGGCTGGTGCGCAGTGGTGCGGCGACGGGGTCGAGGCGGGCGTCCGGGTCGGGGCAGTACTGGTCCCAGAAGTCGCGGTATCCCTGGGCGCGCAGAGCGTAGCCGACGGCGAACTGCTGGTAGGAGTCAGTCTCGAAGGCCGTGTCGGTGGCCGGGTAGAACAGCAGCTGGTGGGCGAAGTCGACGTCTCCCCGGCGGGCGGCGAGCAGGGTGAGCCCGCAGGCGATGGTGGCGCCCATCTGGTCCCCTCCGACAGCCAGGGGGGCCTGGGTCTGCTTGGTCAGCCAGGTGGCGACCTTCCAGCACTCCTCCAGAGCCGTGGGGAACTTGGCCTCTGGGGCAAGGCTGTACTCGGGGAAAGCGACGGCGACGTGTGCGCCGACGGCGAGTTCGCGGACCAGGCGGTCGTGGGTGGCGGCGCTGCCCATGACCCAGCCGCCGCCGTGGACGAACAGCAGGGTCGGCAGCGGGCCGGTCACCCCTGGTGGGCGGACCATACGGACGGGGACGTCGTCGACGAGCAGCCATTCCTCCTCCACGTCGGGGCGTGGGGTGGGGCGGGCCTGGAGTTCGTCGAGCATGCGGCGCTTCTCCGAGGGCGGCACCGTGTACAGGTAGGGGATGACCTCGCCGGCCTCCACAAACGCCTGGGCCTCGGGCTCGAGGGGGAGGTCCAGCGGGTTGGCATTGCTCATCAGCGCCATGCCTTCGCGGCCAGCTGCCACTGTCTCGGTGTCATGCCGTAAGCCTCCCGGAAGACGCGGCTGAAGTGCGATGCGCTGACGAACCCCCAGGTGTAGGCCAGGTCGCGGACGCTGGTGTCGCGCGGGTCGTACTTGGCCAGCTCCAGGCGGCAGCGTTCCAGGCGGGCGCGCAGGATGAAGCGGGCCACCGTGGTGTCCTCGCCGGCGAATACCTTGTGCAGGTAGCGCAGTGAGACGTGGTGGGCGGTGGCGATCAGTTCCGGCGTGAGGTCGGGGCGGTCGAGGTGGGCGAGGATGAACGCCTTCACGCGCAGGACGAAGGTGTGGCGGGCGGCGTCGTCGCTGGGCATTTCGCGCAGGGCTTCGCCGACCAGGGTGGTCAGGATGTCGGTGACCTCGCCGACAAGCTTGTCGCGGGTCTGCGGGTGCAGCCGGGCGCCCTGGTGGGACAGTCGGGTCAGGAACGGGACGAGGAACGCCGACAGGGCGTGGTTCTGCCGCAGCGGGGTGCCGGTCAGCCGGGTCAGGTCCGTTTCCGACAGGCCGAGCGCGGACTTGGGGAACAGAAAGACCCGGGTGACGAACGCGGTCGGGGTCTCGATGTCGTAGGGGCGGGCGGAGTCGATCAGGGTGAAGTCGCCCTGTTCCAGGAACACCTCCCGGCCGTTCTGTTCCAGTCGGCTGCGGCCGGAGTCGAGGAAGGCCAACTGCAGGTTTTCGCCGGGGTCTTCGGCGATGTGCCGCCAGGTGCGGCGGGCTACGAACGGGCGTCCCTGCGGCTGGGTGACCACCAGGATGTGGGCGAATTGTTCGAAGCGGGGTTCGGGCCACGATGGTGGCAGCGGATCGTTCGTCTCCCGCCGGTCCAACAGCGGCAGCGTGGCGGTCGGCTCTTCCATGCCTCCGGCTCCTGTCCCGACTGGGCCGACGCCACCGTAGCGTGACCCCTGCCGCACGGTGGCGGCGTTTCCGGCATCTCACCGCACAGGGCAGGTGACGGCGCCGGTGGGAGCGGGCGTCGCCATCGCCCGCCGGCATCGGCGGCGGCGCTGCGGATTCCCCAGTCTCCATCACAGCACCGGTTCGGCAGGCGGATTGCCTGTGCGTGCACGGGTATCGCCGCGGACGGGCAGACGTCCGGTTGTGCTGCTTACGGTGAGAAGGCACCCGCCAAGGTTCCGGACTCTCTTCCTGCAAGGGTGCATCGCGCGCTGCCGCCGACGCCAGCGCCGCCCACGACTTCTGCGCGAGACGTGGCCCACCGGCCCGGGGCACTGCGGCCGGGTTTGCGGCTCGTCGCCGATGCACGAGCGGCCGGACGGGGCCTGAGGGTGAAAGGGGCGGGCACGGTGGTGGGGGTGGACTCGATCCAGGCGTCCGCGTGGGGCGCGTCGAAGAACACAGCGGTCGAACTGGTCGGCCGAGACAGTGAATTGGCCCTGCTCGGACAGTGTCTCACCGCGCAGTACGCCGACGAAGGGACAGCCGTCCTGCTGGTCGCCGAGGCGGGCATCGGCAAGACCGCGTTGCTGGACGCGACGACCGCTCACGCCGCGCGGGCCGGGATGCGAATCCTGCGGGTGCGCGGCACCCAGGGGGAGGCCGACCTCGCCTTCGCCGGCCTGCACCAGCTGCTGCGGCCGGTCCTCTCCCGCGCCCATGCCCTGCCTCCGCGGCAGAAGCACGCGCTGGAGGCGGCGTTCGGCCTGGAGGACGACGAACAGGCCCACACCCCCGACAGGCTGCTGCTGGGCCTGGCCACCCTCACCCTGCTGTCCGACCTCGCCACCGAGACGCCCCTGCTGATCGTGGTCGACGACGCGCACTGGGTCGACTCCGGCTCGCTCGACGCCCTGTCGTTCCTTGCACGCCGGTTGGACGGTGAAGCCATCGGCATCCTCGCCGCGTGCCGACCCGAGGTCCTGCCGGAGTCCCTCGGCCAGGCCATGCGCGCCCTCGCCCTGGCCCCGCTGGACGAACCGGCCGCCCATACGCTGCTCGACGCCCAGCCCACCCCTCCCGCGGGACGCCACCGCGCCCGCATCCTGGAGTATGCGAACGGAAATCCGCTCGCCCTCGTCGAACTGGCCCGCTGCACCGATCCCGAGCAGCTCGGCGCGGCCCCGTTGCCGATCAACCGCCGCCTGGAGGGCCTGTACGCGGCCCAGCTCGCCATGCTGCCGCCCACCACCCGCAACGTGCTGCTGATCGCCGCAGCCGCCGACGCCCCGGACCTGTCCATCGTCCTGGGCGTCGAACCCGACGCCGCCGATCCGGTGACCTGGCAGCCTGCCGAACAGGCGGACCTGATCCACATCAGCGGCAGCACCATCACCTTCCGCCATCCACTGATCCGGTCGGCGGTCTACCAGGCGGCGAGCCAGCCTGAACGCCGGCAGGCCCATCTGACCCTGGCCGAAGCCCTCAGCCAGGACTTCGACCGCAGGGCCTGGCACCTCGCGGCGGCGGCCTTCGGCCCCGACGACGACGCCGCGACGGCCCTGGAAAAGACCGCCGAACGGGCCGTCGGCCGGGGAGCGACGGAATCCGCCGCAGCCGCCCTGGAACGTGCCGCGGCCCTGAGCACCACCGCTGTTCAGCAGGCGGAACGGCTGATCAAGGCCGCCAACGTCCTGGCCGTCGACGACCATGTCGAACGTGCCGAGCGGCTCGCCGCCCGCGCCGCCGGCACCTCCGTGGACGAGGGCCTGCGCCGGCAGGCCGAGATGCTGCGCGGCTGGGCACTGTCGGCCGGCCTGCGCCAGGGCGAAGCCTTCACCCACCTGATGGCCACCGCCCGGTCCCTCACCAAGGCCGCCCCTGAAGCCGCCCTGCAAGCACTCGCCGTCGGCGCCGCCGTCGCGAACCACGCCGGAGACGACACCTTCCGTCGAGAGGTCGACGCGGCACTGGACCGCATGCCCCACGCCTGCGGGTTACCTCGGCTGTGGGTGCGCACGGCCATCGATCCACTGGCCAGCCGCGCCGACGCGCTGGCCGCCGTCCGCGAAGCCCTCGCCCCCCGCCCGCCGGGCAGCCCCCCGCACAGTCCGAGAGAGCGGATCTGGCTGTCCGGGATGGCCTGGCTGCTCGACGAGACCGCCGCCGCACTTCACTTCGGCCGCAACTGCAACCCGCTGGCCCGCGACCGGCCGGAGTTCCGCAACCGCCAGATGGCCCTCACCTACGGCTGGGCCAGCCTCGAACACGGCTGGTGGCTCCAGACCCGCGCCGTCGTCGACGAAGCCACCGCTGCCGCGGCCACCCGGCCCCTTGGCCGCGCCGAGGTGTACGTGATGACGCTGGAGGCCACCTTGTGCGCCCTGCAGGGCGACACCGACCGGGCCCACCACCTCGCAGGACAGGTCTTCGACCTCACCGGCGACGAGGTGGTGAACCAGATCCGGGCACGCACCCACTGGGCCGTCGGCCTCGCCTTCGCCGCAACCGACGACCACGCCGCCGCCTTCACCTCACTACGCCGCCTGTTCCGCCCCGACCGCACCCCCCTGCATTTCCACGCCTCCCCCTACTCCGTCGCCGACCTCGCCCAGGCCGCCGTACGAAGCGGCCACACCGATGATGCGCGCGTCATCCTCACCAACCTGCTGGACACCCTCCCCCGTTCGCGCTCCGCCCGGCTCGACGGACGCCTTCTGCACGCCCAGGCACTCCTCGACGACACCGGCCGCGCCGACGACCTCTTCCGTTCGGCCCTGGCCGGCGACCGACTCGCGCCCTGGCCCTTCGAGTGCGCCCAGACCCACCTCGCCCACGGTCGATGGCTGCGCCGCAACGGCCGTATCAACGACGCCCGCGCCCCCCTCACCCACGCTCTGGAGATCTTCCAGCGGCTGGGCGCCACACCCTGGACCAGCCGCACCGCCACCGAACTGCGTGCCGCCGGCGTCACTTGCGACACCCCGGCAGTCCACGCGCTGGGCGAACTGTCCGCACAACAGCAGCAGATCGTCCACCTGGCCGCCCAGGGCATGACCAACCGGGAAATCGGCGAGCGCCTCTTCCTCTCACCCCGCACCGTCAGCCACCACCTGTACCGGGTGTTCCCCAAGCTCGGCATCGCCTCCCGCCACCAACTCCGTGACCTCGTCGGGGACGACAGCTCCGCCGACTGACGTTCCGACACCTCCGCAGGGGGACTCGACGGCCGCTGCGCGGTTGCGGTACGTGTGTTCAGCCTGCCCGCGGGACAGGTCGCGCAGACCCGAAGCGGACCCTGCCGGCTGACCGGCGGCCGGTTCTCCGTACCGGCCGGCAGCGGGCGAGCGCCGTACCGACACGCGGCCCGGAGTGTGAGCTGCCCTGGCTGATGATGCGCTGCTCAGGGTCGGTGCGGCGGCCGTGTCGTACGCCTCCCGGGCGGTCGATCCGAGGGGACGTCCCTGGTCAGGCGGTGTCTGTCCGTGCAGAAACAGTCACGTGACAGACGCGGGCTGCGGGCCGCTCGTTCCAGGCTGTGAGGGTCCGGTCGGAGAAGTGAAGCGGGACGGGTCCGCTCGTGCCGGCCGGTCGGCGCGACCGGTTCCCCTTCCGCTGTTCTGAAGACGAGGAGGGCTCTCATGGCCCCCAGTACGGTGCCCGTGGTGCTCATCCACGGGCTGTGGATCCACCCGGCGAGCTGGCAGAGCTGGATCGAACTCCTGGAGGAGGCCGGCTACGACCCGATCGCGCCGGGCTGGCCAGGTGTGGCCGACACCCCGGAGGAGACCCGGGCGCACCCGGCGGCCACCGCCGGTTTCGGGATCACCGACATCGCCGACCACTATGCCCGCATCATCGCCGACCTGCCGGTGAAGCCCGTGGTGATCGGGCATTCCTTCGGCGGCCTGATCGCACAGAACCTGCTGGGCAGGGAGCTGGTCGGGGCCGCGGTCGCGATCGACCCGGCGCCCGTCAAGGGCGTGCTGCCGGTCCCGGTCTCCACGCTGCGCTCGTCGTTCGTGGCGCTGGGCAATCCGGGCAACCGGTCCAAGGCCGTCTCGCTGAACGCCAAGCAGTTCCGCTACGCGTTCGGCAACGCCCTGCCCGCCGACGAGTCGGACGACCTGTACGCACGCTGGGCCGTCCCGGGACCGGCCCGGCCGCTGTTCGAGGCCGCGTTCGCCAACTTCAGCCCGTCGTCGCCCGCGAAGGTCGCCACCACCAACAGCGCGCGCGGCCCGCTGCTGCTCGTCTCCGGGGGCAAGGACCACATCGTGCCCCCGGCAGTGGTGCGGTCGGCGGCGAAGCAGTACCGGCACTCGACGGCAGTGACGGAGATCCGTGAGTTCCCCGACCGGGGCCACTCCCTGACCCTCGACCACGGCTGGCGCGAGGTCGCGGACTCGGCCGTGGCCTGGCTGGACAAGAACCGCCCCGCCTGACGTTCCCGGGCGCGGCCCACCGCGACGGCCGCGCCGCGATGCGGCTCGGCGGCGACCTCGCGAAGGCGCCGACCGAGACCGCCGTACGCCCTTGCTCGCACCCACTGTGCTGACCTGATCCGGAGGAAACACGTGTCCGTCCCTTCTTCCCCTTCCCGGCGCTCGGCGCTGGCGTTCGCCGCCGCGGTGACGGCCGGCGCGGCCATGGCGGTCACTCCGCCGGCCGACGCGGTCGCCGCCACCCGCTCCACCGGCGGCGGAAACCGGCCGACGATCGTGCTGGTCCACGGCGCGTGGGCCGACGCGTCCGGCTGGAGCACGGTGGCAGGTCACCTTCAGGACGCCGGATACCCGGTGATCGCCCCCGCCGTCCCGCTCAGAGGGCTCTCCTCGGACGCCGCCTACCTCGGCAAGCTGCTTGAGGTGACACCGGGTCCGCTGGTGCTGGTCGGCCACTCCTACGGCGGCGCGGTCATCACCCAGGCCGCCGCCGGCAACGACCGTGTGCGGGCGCTGGTGTACGTGGCCGCCTTCATCCCCGACGCCGGTGAGAGCGCGGCGGCGCTCGCGGCGAAGTTCCCCGGCTCGCACCTGAGTGACGACCCGACCGCGCCGATCCCGACCGCGCTGCAGCCGGTGCCCTACGACGGCGGCATCGACCTGTACCTCAAGGCCGAGAAGTTCCGCGACGTCTTCCTCAGCAACCGGCTGTCGACACAGCGCGCCGCCGTGCTCGCGGCCACACAGCGTCCGGCGAGCACGATCGCGCTGGGCGAGCCCGCGCAGGCAGCTGCCTGGAAGGCCGTACCGTCCTACGCGCTCGTCGCCCGCGCGGACCACACCATCCCGCCCGCCGCCGAACGCTTCATGGCCACCCGTGCCGGTGCGCACACCGTGGAGGCCGACGCCCCGCACGCCGTCCACCTCACCCACCCCGAGACCGTCGTCCGGCTCATCCGCCGCGCAGTGAAGGAGACCAGCTGACATGCCGTACATCACCGTCGGCGAGGAAAACGGCGCCCCCGTCGAGCTGTATTACGAGGACCACGGCAGCGGGCAGCCGGTCGTCCTCATCCACGGCTACCCGCTGGACGGCCACTCGTGGGAGAAGCAGCTGCCCGCCCTGCTGGACGCCGGGCACCGGGTCATCACGTACGACCGGCGCGGCTTCGGCCGCTCCTCCCAGGCCGCCACGGGCTACGACTACGACACCTTCGCCGCCGACCTCGACCGGTTGCTGACCACCCTGGACCTCACCGACGCCGTGCTGGTGGGCTTCTCCATGGGCACCGGTGAGGTCGGCCGCTACCTGGGCACCTACGGCTCGCGGCGGATTGCCAAGGCGGTGTTCCTGGCGTCGCTGGAGCCGTTCCTGCTCAAGACCGACGACAACGCCACGGGCGTCGACCAGGCGGTGTTCGACGGCATCCTGGAGGCGGTCACCACCGACCGCTACGCCTACTTCACCGGCTTCTTCCAGGCGTTCTACAACCTCGACGACACCCTCGGCGAGCGGATCAGCAACGAGGCGGTGAGCGCGAGCTGGTCGGTGGCGGCCGGCTCGTCGGCCATCGCGTCGGTGGCGTGCGTGCCGACCTGGCTGACCGACTTCCGCGCGGATGTGGCCCGTATCGACGTCCCCGCGCTGATCGTGCACGGCACCGCTGACCGGATCCTTCCCGTCGACGCGACCGGCCGCCCCTTCCACGCCCTGCTGCCGTCCGCGGAGTACGTGGAGATCGACGGGGCGCCGCACGGGCTGCTGTGGACGCACGCGGCGGAGGTCAACGCCGCCCTGCTGACCTTCCTCGCCAAGTAGCCACCGGCCGTGCGGCGCAGGTCAGTTGCCGGGCCAGGCGGCGAGGGCCTGGTCGGCGACCCGGTGCAGGTCCTCGCGGCCCGCGCCGCCCGCGGCCTGCACCGAGATGCCCTGGCCCACGGCGGTCAGGTAGCGGGCCAGGGCATCGGCATCGACCGGCTTCGGCAGGTCCCCCTCGCGCTGCGCGCGCTCGAACCGCTCCCGCAGGGCGCCCACTCCCGACTCGCGTCGGGCGGCGAGGTCGGCGCGGGCCGGCTCACCCTCGGGCCCGCAGGCGAGGGCCGACTGCACCAGCAGACAGCCGCGCGGGCAGCCGGGCGTGGTGTAGGCAGCCGCGCAGCCGTGCAGCAGCGCCTCAGCGACCTGACGGGCCGTGGGCTGGGTGAGGGCTTCGGCGACGAACGCGCCGGGGCCCGCGAGGTAGCGGTCGACGGCCTTGCGGAACAGCTCCTCCTTGTTGCCGTAGGCGGCGTAGATGCTGCGCCGGTTGATGCCCATGGCCTCGGTGAGCTCGTTCAGCGAGGCGCCTTCGTAGCCCTCGGCCCAGAACAGGCGCATCGCCTTGTCGAGGGCCACGTCGGCGTCGAAGGAGCGAGGCCGCCCTGTCCTGGCCATCCAAGCCTCCCGAAAAGAAGTCCGCTGCCGCGGAATGGATCGGTCGTGGCCCGTGTTCCAGCCACCACGACATAGTAACCGAACGGTTCGGAATTACGGGTGTCGGAACGGAGACCACCAGTCATGACCACCCAGCTCGCAGACGCGGCCACCGCTACCGCTCACACGCCTCTCACCGGAAAGGTCGCCCTGGTGACGGGCGGCTCACGGGGGATCGGCGCCGCGATCGTGCGCCGCCTGGCCGCCGACGGCGCCGCCGTCGCCTTCACCTACTCCAGCGCCAAGGACACCGCCGAAGCCCTCGCCGAAGAGATCACCCAGGAGGGCGGCAACGCGCTCGCGATCCAGGCCGACAGCGCGGACGAGGATGCCGTGCGCGCCGCGATCACCGAGACGGTCCAGCACCTTGGAGCCCTGGACATCCTGGTGAACAACGCGGGCGTCGCCCACGTCGCACCGCTGGAGGAGTTCCCGTTGGAGGAGTTCGACCGCATGATCGCGGTCAACGTGCGCGGCGTGTTCACCGCCATCCAGGCCGCCGCCCCCCTCCTCGGCCAGGGCGGGCGGATCATCACCATCGGCAGCATCAACGCCGACCGCATCCCGGTGCCGGGTGTGGGCGTCTACTCCCTGACCAAGGCCGCTGTCGCCGGCCTCACCCGGGGCCTGGCCCGCGAGCTCGGTCCGCGCGGCATCACCGTCAACACCGTGCAGCCCGGCCCCACCGAGACCGACATGAACCCTGATGCCGGCCCGTTCGCCGAGTCCATGAAGCAGCTCATACCACTCGGCCACTACGCCCAGCCCGCCGACATCGCCAGCGCCGTCGCCTACCTCGCCCGCCCCGAAGCTCGCTTCATCACCGGCACCAGCTGGGACGTCGACGGCGGCTTCGCCGTCTGACCCACCCCCACAGCAGCCGGGCGGGGTTCCCCCGGCCCCGCCCGGCACCCTCCACTCGCCATCACTTCTCATCCCCCCTCAGGGAGCACGTCATGTCCATCGGAATCATCGGAGCCGGAGCCATCGGCACCGCCCTCGCCGAGCGCCTCGTAGCCGCCGGAGAGAACGTCCTCATCAGCAACAGCCGCGGGCCCGACACCCTCGCAGGACTGGTCGGCGCGACCGGCCCCGGCCTGACCGCGGTGACGGTCAAAGAAGCCGCCGCACAGGACGTCGTCGTCCTGGCCGTGCCCTGGAAGCGCCTGAAGGACGCCGTCGGCGCCGCCGGTCTCACCGACTGGGAGGGCCGCATCGTCATCGACACCACCAACCCCCTTGGCCCGCCCGACTTCAAGGTCGCGAACCTCGGCGGGCGCACCTCCAGCGAGGTCGTCGCCGACCTCGTCCCTGGCGCCAGGCTCGTCAAAGCCTTCAACACCCTGCCGCCTCACGTCCTGGGCGCCAACCCCCGCTCCGGAAGCGGACGCCGGGTGATCTTCCTGTCCGGTGACGACGCGGGCGCCAACGACCGCATCACCCGCCTGATCGAGCGCGCCGGATGGGCCGCGGTCGACCTCGGCCCGCTGGCCGAGGGCGGCCGTCTGCAGCAGTTCCCCGGCGGCCCGCTGCCCACCCTGAGCCTGCTGAAGGAGAACTGACGTGAGCGACAGCCTCTGGTTCCTCGGCGGCACCGTCGAGGTGAAACTCCCCGGCCACGCGGCCCAGGGCCGGGCCGCCCAGCTGGAATTCCACGACCCCGAAGAGCAGTCGCCACCCCTGCACGTCCACACCCACGAGGACGAGATCTGGGCCGTCCTGGAAGGCGAGATCACCTTCTTCGTCGGCGATGAGCAGTACGACCTCAGCGCGGGCGACGTCGCCTTCGGCCCACGCGGCGTCCCACACAGCTACGTCGTCCGCAGCCCCACCTCGCGCATGCTCGTCACCTTCGCCCCCGCCGGCATCGAGGAATGGTTCACCCGCAACGGCACCCCGGTCGCCAGCGCCGGCGAACTACCCCCGCCCTTCGACCTGGACGCCGCGATCAGCAGCGCGGGCGAGTACGGCCTGAAGGTCGTCGGCCCGCCCCCAGTCCGCGTCCCACGCGCCAGCGACACCATCCCCAGCGGCAGCGCCGACCCGGAGGAACTGCGGGCCTGGAACCGGGGCATCCAAGAGGAGTTCCGAGCCAACGGCGGCAAGGTCGGAGGCGTCTTCAAGGGCGCCGACATGGCTCTGCTGACTACCACCGGCGCCAAGTCGGGCAACCCGGCCACGACCCCGATCACCTACTACCGCGACGGCGACCGCATCCTGCTCATCGCCTCCAACTTCGGCCGCACCAAGCACCCGGCCTGGTACCACAACGTGCGCAAGAACCCGACCGTCACCCTGGAGATCGGCACCGAGACCCTCACCGCCCGCGCCACCATCACCGAAGGCGACGAACGCGACCGGCTCTTCGCCGAGGTGGTCGCGCGGCAGCCGGGGTACGCCGAGTACCAGAAGCACATCGACCGGGTGATCCCCGTCGTCGCCTTCGACGTCCTTCAGAGCCGGCCCTGATGCCGAAAGCCATTCGCTTCAGTCGTTACGGCGGCCCCGACGTTCTGGAGGTCGTGGACGTCGATCGGCCCACCCCGGGACCGGGAGAGGTGGTCGTGGCCGTGGAAGCGGCCGCGATCAACCCTGGCGAGATCAGCATCCGCGAGGGTGCCTTCGCCGACATGTGGCCTGCCCACTTCCCCGAAGGGCAGGGCAACGACTACGCAGGCGTGGTGCACGCCGTCGGGCCGGGCGTGGAAGCCTTCCGGCCCGGCGATCAGGTCATGGGCTTCCAACCGCGCGCCGCACAGGCCGAGTTCGTCCGCACCGGCGCCGACCGGCTCGCCCGCAAGCCCACGGCGCTGGGGTGGCCGCAGGCGGCAGTCATTCCGGGAGTCGGGGCCACCGCCTACGCCGAGGTGGAAGCCCTCGGCCTGTCCGAGGCCGACACCGTGGTCGTCTCCGCGGGTGCCGGCGGCGTGGGCTCGATCGCCGTACAACTCGCCCGCCTCCGGGGCGCCACCGTCCTGGCCACGGGAAGCGTCAGCAGCTTTCCGTTCCTGGAATCGCTGGGCGCGATCCCGATCGAGTACGGCGACGGCCTGACCGAGCGCATCCGCAAAGCGGTATCGGGGTCCGTGACCGCCTATCTCGACCACTTCGGACGCGGCAACGTCGTGACGGCACTGGACCTGGGCGTCCCACCGTCGAGGATCAACACCCTCGCCGACGGGACTGCGGTCGCCCGCTACGGCGTCCGCACCATCGGACAGGCCGAGGCAGACACCCCAGAGGTCTGGGAACAGCTCGCAGCGATGGCCGTAGCAGGGAACCTGGTCTTCCCGATCGACTCCATCTACCCACTCACCGACGTACGCTCCGCCTACAACAAGCTCGCCAAGCGCCACACGCGAGGGAAGATCGTCCTGACCATGAGCCGGGCCGTGCAGCCCACACTGGCCGTCACGCCGCCGCCGTAGTCAGCCGACTCACTGCGGGGAGTCCGCACTCGGGGCTGACACCGCTGGAGCTGTCGCCTGGTCTGCGGCTGAGCGCAAGGGTCAGGAGGGCCGCCCTAGGCTCTGGTCATGACTACGACACCGGCGGATCCGCATGGCCAGGAAGCGACCTTGGAGCTGCTGAACAGCGAGCTGGCGTCGAGGCTGACTCGCCAGTCGGATTCCTTGGCGAAGATCGACACGAAAGCGGTCTTCTTGATCGGGTTCGCTGCGACTGCTGCTCAGTTCCTGGCGACGCATAGGCACCAGCCTGTCTTGACCTACTTGGCCTTCGCCGCATACGCGCTCGCCTTGGCAGCTGGCATGCAGACGTTTCGCGTGGCTGATCATAGGGATCTTGAAGCGCGGCCGTTGCTGGATGTCCACGCTGGTTTGCCCAAGGGGCAGGCGTTGGCCGCGTTGACGGCGGCCCGTGTAGTGATCTTTGAAAGGAACCAGGAGCGGGAACGGCGGAAGGCCAAATGGTGGGCGATCAGTCTGTGGTCACTTGTTGTCGGGCTTGTCCTGTCCACTGCCGCACTCGTGATGCACGATTGAACTCATGAGCGACGACCAGAACGCAGGAGCGGGACAGACCTCTCCCCCTCCGGCACCAGCACCAGCCCCGCCGACGCAACCGCAGTCGAGCTTCACGGACACCCACTTCAACCCCGCCCTGGTGGGGACCGAGAAGAAGAGCGACACCCCCACCCTCAACAAGGCGGTACAGCCGCCCGGTGCCACAGAGAAGCGCTGACAGCAGGGCGTACCGGAATAGCTACCGGTACGCCCTCTCCGCGTTGTGGCTCAGGGCGACGCACAGGCGGGTTTGAGCGCTCAGCAGAGACGGCCGCTTCCTTCGGGACGCGGAAGTCACTCACGCATTCACCAAGAACCACGAAAGGCCCGGTCCACACAGCGGACCGGGCCTCTCTTGCGTGCCGTTCTGACACCTGGTCGTGCCTGACCGATCTGCGGCTGCTGGGCTATTAGGGCTGGAGCAGAGCGATCTCGATGGCCAGAGCGCCGAAGGCTTCCTTCTGGGGTGGGTAGATGGCGCGGATGTTGGCCAGTTGCTCGTCGCGGGTGGCGGTCGGGTTGACGTTGGCCGCCCCCTCGCCGTCGAGCAGGGCCTCGAAGTCGGCGTACTCAGTGACCCTGATGACCCTGACTTCGCAGGTCTCGTCGCTGCCCTTGATGCGGAAACGGATCGTGTCGCCGACGGCGAGGTCGGCGAGGTGCGGGTATTTCACCCGTACCTCGATGGTCTTCGTGCCTGCGGCAACGAGACCGAAGTACTGGCGGTAGAGGTTGAGCTCGCGGACGCGGGCGGTGGTGTCGGTCATGGCGCGGGAACGCTCCTGGGCGCTGGGGCGATCATCATGCGGCCGATCTCGGCTGCGGAGTACGAGCGGAAGAAGTGGCGGGGGTCGGACAGCATCATTTCAGTCAGGGCCAGCAGTTGGTCGGCGTACTCAGTGACGTTGCCGGGCCACTGCCGGGTGTCGAGCATCCAGTCCGCCGCGCCTGTCGGCAAGGTGGCGTGTCCTTCGCGGATCAGGGACTTGGAGAGTTTGGCGCCGGTGTCGGTGACGACCTGGGGGCAGAACAGGCGGGCGGGGAGCTGGGCGCGGGTGAGGCCGACGGCTTGGAGGGCCTCGTCGATGAGGAGGGAACCGAAGATCCAGTCGCCGCCCTTGACCATGACGTGCAAGGTGCCGCCCTCCCGCGGGTTGGTCAGAGCTAGTTCCTTGACGAGGTTGCGGTACAGGGTGGCCAGGTCGAGGTAGGCGCCGGTGGTGGGTGTGATGTCGGCCCGGTAGGGGCCGTGGTGCAGGCAGACGGCAGCGACGGTGGCTGTGCCGCGGTCGGTGAGGTGTACGCGGGTGCGCTCGGCGTGTTTCTCGGCCCAGCCGCAGCCGGGCTGGGGGCAGGGGACACGGAGGTGCGGGGTGCCCGTGGAGGGGGAGAGCCACCAGCGGGCGGCGTCGAGGCGGGGGAGCAGTCGCAGCCAGGTGTGGCGGAAGTGCTCGTCGGCCTGCTGCTGGGTGTAGGTCTCGATGCGGTACGGGATGCCCAGTCGTCGGGACAGGGTGGTGAACAGGGGCTGGTAGAGGGCGTCGACGAGGTCGGTGGCGGGCTGTGTGTCGGCGGCCTGGGCATACGCCCGCTGGTAGTGGTGACCGCTGACCGGGTCGGTGGCCAGCTGGTACGGGGCGTTGTCGAGAGCGCTGAACAGGACCTCGGTGCGGATGCCGAAGCGGTCGCGCAGGCGGGCGGCCATGGCGAAGGCCAGGGACTGCACGAGGGAGGTGCCGATGTGCGGGGCGCCGTTGATCTGAGTGCCGACGACGAGCACGATCCGCGCCGGCGGAGTGGCCAGGATGCGCGGGGTCAGCACGTCCTCGGTGCGGAGTAGGGCGTTGGCCAGGACGGTGTTCGGGGAGAGGGGGTGGGTCGTCACGGATGTCCCCTTGCGGTCGGGTCGGAACGGGGCCGCGTGGTCGTGGCCTAGTGGGCGTCGGCCACGTACGGGTGTTGGAGCGCGGCGCGCAGGATGTCCGGGTCGGTGAGGGTGTCGTCGTCCGGCAGCTCGCACCAGCCGCCGAACCAGTCGTCCATCAGCTCCAGGCCGGGTGCCACGAGCCATGCGTTGCTGGAGAGGTGCCGGACCGGCAGGTTGTCCCATCGGTCGGCGGTGCCGGTCTGGATCGCGTAGTAGAGGCGTTCGTTGGGGCCGTCGTAGAGCACCGGGCCGATCGAGGCGCCGATGGCGCGGAGGTGGGCTAGGGCCAGGAAACCGATCTCCGCGGACGTTCGTACGAGGTCCCACTCGTCGCCGACTTGCAGCATGCGCAGTCCGGGAATGTCGCCGACCATCGGGGCGCGGCGCAGCGCGGTGCGTACGGACATCAGGTGCCTCCCTGTTGCTGGAGGCGGAAGCTGCGCTCGCTGCCTGCCGACGGCCTCGCGGAACGAACAACGGTTAGACGGACGCCGGTTGCTGTTATCTGCCGCTTCCGCTCAGCGGCGACGGGCCTGGGGCCGAGATGGCCGAGCGCGGGCACCAGGACGCCGTAGGCGTCGGGCAGTTCGAGGACGTCGAGAAGACCGATGAAGGCGGGGGTACGGATGGCGACTGTCGGCTCGCGGTCGGTGAACACGCTGCACAGGGTCAGTTCGTGGCTGCGGCAGTACTCGGTGAGGCAGCCAGCGAGTGCCGTGTGGCGGGCCGCGCTACCGGCGATGTGGCGCAGGTAGCCGAAGACACGCGGGCCGGTGACCGGTCGGAGTTCGGTGAGGGGTTCGTCGTCCATGACCAAGAGCGTCGGCCGTTGCGAACGGCCTTGAAATGACCCGCTAGTGCACTTCCGTTGTACTTCGGGCCCCACATGGTCACCGAGAGTGCTTCCATACGTGACGGAGGGAGGTCAGCCATGGTCAGCGTGCAGCAGTGGAGTGGCCGGGAGGCGAGCGCCTTGCGCGCCGCGCTGCGCATGAGCACTCGCGCCTTCGCCGACCACCTCGGCGTGGCCCTGCGCACGGTGGCCAAGTGGGAGAGCCTGGGCGCCGAAACACACCCCCGGCCCGATACCCAGGCCATCCTCGACACCGCGCTCGCCCGCGCCAACCCCGCCGCCCACGCCCGCTTCGAGGCGCTGCTGTTCCCCGAGCGGAAGAGCGCGCGGCCGGCGGACTACGAGACGTGGACCGAGGACATCGAGCGCGCCGTGGTCTGCGTGAGCCGCCAGAACTTCCCCTTCGCCTCGACGCTCCTCAACCGCTGGCTGGGCAGACACGATCCACGCGATCTCGACGACAAGGGTCTTTACCTGTACGGCCGTTCGCTCGTCCTGCTCGGAGATGTGCAGCGGGACCAGGGCGCGATCCTTGGCCCGCTCTCCGCTCGCCAGTCCTATCTGACCGCCCGCGGCATGTTCTCCGAGCTCGACATCCCGCGCCGGGTGGCCCAGATCGAACTGTCCCTTGCGGTGGTGCAGGAGATGTCCGGTCAGCTGGAAGCCTCCGCCCGCCACTACGAGCAGCTCGCCCGGGACGAACGCCTCAGCAGACGTGACCGGGCGCGCGCCCGGCTGTGGGTGGGCACGGCGCTCAGCAAGGAGGGCGACAACGACTACGCCACCGAGGTCATGGCCGCCGCCACCTGCGAGTTCGAGGCCCTAGGGGAGCCGGAGGACTGGTCTGTGGCCCACCAGAAGCTGGCCCTGGCCCACCGCGGCGCCGGCCACCTGGACCAGGCCCTGCATTACATCGATATCGCGCGCACCACCGGCACGGTCGACTCCCCTATGCAGCGCGTGCGGTTGGACACCGCGTACGGGCACATCCTTCTGTCGGATGCGGCGACCCGCAATGATGGGCTGTCCGTCCTCGACCAGGCGGCACAGGTGGCCCAGCAGTTCGGGCTGAGCCACCAGCTGCGCAGCATCGAGGGCATCCGAAAGGGCCAGCAAGGATGAGCCAGGGAGTGCCAGTGCCGCAGCACCAGCAGCGCCAGATCACCGACGAGCAGTTCCACGACGCGACGCTGATCTGGAACTACCACCAGATGGGCCACGAGCTGCGGCCCTGCTCGGCGGCGATCGGCCTGGGCAGCCACGACCTGGGCGTGGCCACCGCGGCCGCCGACCTCTACCGCGCCGGTCTCTTCCCGGTCGTGGTGTTCAGCGGCGGCAACAGCCCCACCACCCGGGCCCGCTTCCCGCGCGGCGAGGCCGTGCACTACCGGGAGCACGCCCTCGGTCTGGGCATCCCGGACGAGGCGATCCTGGTCGAGCCGAAGGCCGCCAACACCGGCCAGAACATCACGCTCTCGCGGGAGCTGCTGGCCGAGGCCAGCATCGAGGTCAGCTCCCTGCTGCTGATCTCCAAGCCGTACATGGAGCGCCGCAGTTACGCGACCTGCCGCAAGCTGTGGCCCGAGGCAGAGGTCGTATGCGCCTCCGAGCCACTGGAGTTGGACGACTACATCAAGTCCATCGGCGACGAGAAGCTCGTCGTCGACATGCTCGTCGGCGACCTGCAGCGGGTGATCGAGTACCCGAAACTCGGCTTCGCCGTCGAACAGGACGTACCGGGGGATGTACATGACGCCTACGAGCGCCTTCTGCGGGATGGGTTCGACAGCCGTCTCATCGGCACCTGACGCGCCAGGGGGTGGGGTGTGCGCGATCCACCAGCCGAACCTCTTCCCGAGGTTGTCCACGCTGGCCAAGCTGTACGCCGCCGACCGGTGGATCGTCCTGGACGACGTCCAGTTCGCGCGCCGCGACTACCAGCACCGGGCCCGTCTCGCCGGTCTGGACGAGCCTGCATGCCAGCAGTGGCTCACGCTCCCCACGCATCTGCCCCAGGGGCGCTCGACGTTGATCAGCCAGGCACGGCTCGTTGACCCGCAGCGCTCGCGCAGGACGGCCCAGCTGCTTGTGCGGCAATATTACGGCCGAAGCCCCCATTGGAAAGTCGTGTCCGATGTCCTCGACGCGGTCTTGGACACGCTCGACACCTCGGACCGCCTGGCCGACGTCGCGAAAACATCGACGACTGCCCTGCTCACGGCCCTTGGCTGGGCAGGGGCCGTGTTGGACAGCAGCGAGATCCCGACCCGCCAAGGTCGCTCCGAGCGCCTGGCGGACCTCGCGGCAGCCACCGGCAGCACCCACTATCTGTGCGGCACCGGCGGTCTGCGCTATCTCGACGCCGATCCCTTCAACGCCCGCAGCATTCCTGTACTGCCCTTCCACACCCCTGTGGATGACCTGCTCTGGCTGTGGGCCCGCCGAGCCAGCAGCCTCTGGGCCCTGAGCGCGATCGGTCCCGCTGAACTGGCGAACCAGCTGGCTGCCCTTCGGTGCCGGGCGCCTCTCCGTCGTCTTGGCAGGCTCAGTCATGACGGGCCAGCTTGACTGCGGAAACCAGCAGGATCACGGCCAGTACGGGGATGAGCACCAGGTCCGGGAACACGCCGAGGAGCAGTCCGCCCAGCACGGCGCCGCCGATCGAGCCCGCCGCCATGATCATGGTGAAGCGGAGGTTCGCGCCGAGGACGGCGAAGCTGCCGTCGCGGCTGTAGCGGGCGAAGGCCACCAGCATCGTCGGCAGAGACACCAGCAGGGAGAGGCTTCCCGCGGTCTTGATGTCCTCCCCGAACAGCAGCACGATCGTCGGGATCAGCAGCTCGCCCCCGGCCACTCCCATGATCGCCGCGACTACCCTGATGCCGAAGCCGGCCACGACTCCGCTGGGCACCTGAGCCCACAGCGGCAGCGCGAGCGTTCCCAGAGGTGTGGTGTGCGTGACCATCAGGGCTGCCGCCATGAGCACCATCAACGCTGCCAGCACCTTGTAGAGGGTGGAGCTGCGCATGCGCACGGCCCAGGACGCTCCCGCCCAAGCCCCCAGCAGGCTGCCTGCCAGCAGGTTGACAGCGACCGGCCAGCGTGTGGCCACGTCGGCGGCCGGGACCGCCGCGAGCCGTGCAGGCAGCGCGACCAGGACCACGACCAGGCTCATCGCCTTGTTGAGGATCACGGCCGAGAGCGCGGCGAACCCGAAGAGGCTGATCAGCAGCG
This sequence comes from Streptomyces sp. NBC_00075, assembly GCF_045041225.1. NCBI lineage: Bacteria > Bacillati > Actinomycetota > Actinomycetes > Kitasatosporales > Streptomycetaceae > Streptomyces > Streptomyces sp. NBC_00075. The sequence continues at coordinate 5,035,079 of NZ_CP108243.1, read as the reverse complement.
GCAGGCGGAACTCCGCGCCACCCAGCCCGATCATCCCGCCCAGAACACCGATGGCGGCCCCCGCGCCGAAGACCACCGGTGCTGGGCGCGTCGAGCGGAGGGGGACGAGGTTCTGGTCCGTGGTCACGACGGGCATCCTCGCTGGTAGGGGTTCCTGTCCGCTACGGCGCTGATCCACCTTCGGGGAAAGGAACCAGGCTCTCTCCGAAGACTCGTTCAGACCTCCGAGCCTCGGCGCCCGTGCGCAGGCCCTACGGTCGGCCGGGCCGAACCTGCTCGTTCCACGTCGAATTCGCTCTCTACGGCTGTGCCCCTCTGCCTTGGCAGAGGGGCACAGCCGTTTGCGCTGAATCACCGGGTCCTACGGGGCCGTTCGCCTTGGCTCGGCGAGGTCCGGGCGGCACGAGTGCTGCCCCCGGCCGCGGTGGGCGCGGGCATCGCGGTGGCGTCGGCGGGGAGGTCGGCCATGCGGCGCAGCCGCCACACCAGGACGTCGCTGATGGAGTCGGCGCTGCCCAGCTCCCGCCGCCCGGTGGCCTCGGCCAGCAGCGCGGCCGGGTCGTGGCCGGCGCTCTCGGCGTCGGCGAGGGTGGCTGCCAGGGCGTACCAGCCCGGCTCGGCGAGGACCTGTTCGGCCAGTTCGGGTACTGCCTGGCGCAGGTAGGCGATCTGCTTGTTCCGCAGCGGCTGGGACAGGTGCCGGCCCCGCTGGTACAGCGCGGCCAGCGGGATGTCGGCGGCGACCTGGTAGGCGGCGCGCAGGTGTTCGGCGGCTTGGCGTGCGGCGGCGGCCTGCTGGGCGTGGTTCTTCTTGGCGTGCCAGTGGGCGGTGGCGGTTACGAGGAAGAACGCCATGTCGATCACCATGGCGGTGGTGGCGCCGTCTTCTCCACGGCCGAGGGCGGGGCCGCTGTGGACGAGGTCTCGGGCGGCCTGGCGCAGGGCGCGGTCGTGCCCGTGCGCTGCCTGGACGTGGGAGCGGGTGGCCCGCTCGAACGCGAAGGCTGCCTCGCGCAGTTCGGTGCGGGTGTGGGCGGCGGAGGTCTTGGCGAGCGCGTCCAGGACCTCTCCGGCGGCTGCGATGTGCGCGGCGACCTCGGCGTCCCCACCGCGGTCGATGACCAGCACCGCCTGCCACGCGGCTGTGGCCGTGTGGCGCCGTGCGGTCGCGGGGCCGCTCGGGGCCGCGGCGGAAGGCGTGGCGTCCGGTCCCTGGCTCGGGGTGTCGTCGGAGAAGCGCTTGCGGATGCGGGGCAGGGACAGGTCGGGGGCGAGAGTGGAACCGGCGTAGTAGACCGGCTCCTTGTTCCCGTTGCGGTCGTCGGGCAGGGCGACCTTGTACCCCTGCAAGTCGCCGGACGGCAGCACCTTGGTACGTACGAGAAGTCCGGCGTTTTTGAGTCGGTCGATGAACTCCTCCTCGCTGCTGGCACCGGCCACCGCCCTTCGCACGGTCTCGCGCAGTTCCTCGCGGGCGGTGCGGTCCCGGCCCTCGCGTTCGGCCTTGTGGCGTTCGGCGCTGGTCGGCCGCTTGGCGGCGGTCCCGTCCCCGGCCGGGACACGGCGCAGGTCGTAATCGACTTCGACGCGGCGGCACTCGGCCTGGGCGCGGCGGGCCTCGTTGTGTAGCCGTGGCCGGCGGCCGTCGTCGCGTACGAGGGTGGCGATGATGTGGATGTGGTCGTCGGCGTGCCGGACGGCCGCCCACCGGCAGGCGGCTTCGTCGCCGTCGGGGGCGATGCCGGTAGAGGCGACCATGCGGCGGGCGATGGCTGCCCAGTCCTCGTCGGACAGGACCGGGTCCTCCGGGGCGGCCCGTACGGACAGATGCCATACGTGCTTCTCGGGGCGCTTGGCGGCGGGCAGGGCGTTGACGGGCTGGTCGAGCAGGCGCTGGAGCTGTTCGTAGGTGGCCTTCGGATCACGGCCGGGGTCGGGGGTGAGCGGGTCGAAGGCGGCCACCAGATGCGGGTCGATGTGCTCCTCCTTGGTGCCGGGACCGTAGAGGTAGTGGATCAGGCCGATCGTCTCGCTGCCGCGGTCGTGGATGCTGGGGATCACTCAGGGGCACCGCCGTCGCGGTGGGCGAGCAGGGCGTCGGCGGCGTCTTCCATGCGGCGGGCGGCGTTGCCGACGGCCTCGGCCGCCGTGTCCAGGTGGGGTGCGTCGGCGCCGGAGTTGAGGGCCTTGGTGACCTGGTTGAACAGGCCGTGGATGCGGCCCAGGTGCCGGCGTGCGGCGAACAGTTCGTTGATGACTTCCCGTTCGGTGGCGATCTCGGCGGCGGTGCGGTTCAGGTCGCGGGCGGCCTTGTCGGCAGCGTAGGCGAGGAAGGCGGCGTTAGACATCTGGCAGTGGGCGGCGGCGTCGGTGAATCGCAGGAACTCGGTGTCATTCATGCGGCAGCTGGGCTGCTTCAGTCGCTTACGGGACTTTGGCAGACGAGCACGCTGACGTCTGATCGACACGGCCTCGGCCTGCCGCCTTCCTCCCTGCTGCGGTCCGCCCTCGGTCGCAGCCTGACCGTCCGGTGCCCCCTGGCGCCGGGCTGCTCCCGCCACCCCCGGGGCGGGAACTCCGGAAGCATCGCTTCCGGGACAACTTGCTGTGCTGTTCAGGCCGGTGGTCATCTCCGGTTGGGATGTGGGGAGTTCGTGGTTTGTGTCGTGCATGGGTCGGTGCTCCGTGGGGTGTTGTTGCCGGGTGTTTCGCGCTGCGCAACCCCGTGTCCCGGACTGGTCTGGCCCTGGGCACGGGGTGGGCAGGAAGGGCGGTGCGGTGCGCGCGTTTGCGGGGGTCAGGCGACGCCGACGGGGGCTACGTCGAGATGCCTCTGGTGTTCGGAGGCGGCTTCGTCGGGTCCGTCGAGAGGTTCGGCCTTGATGTCGTCGTGGGCGACGGGGTCCGGCCGGTCGGTGCGTTCGGCCTTCAGCTGGTTGCGCAGGGCGCGGGCGCGGTTCTGGCTGATCCTGAGTTCGTTGCGCAAGCGCTGTGCGGTCAGCTGGTCGGCGCTCCAGTCGGTGGTCAGTCGCCGGGCCTCGGCGAGGACTTCGGTGTCGGTGCGCGTGCGGTCGGCGGCCGATTTGCCGGTGGTGGGGACCCGACCGGTCGCCCGGCGCGAGGCAGATCCGGTCGACTCCACTGCAGCGGCCGACCGGGGCGGTCGGATAGAGGGGGCCGGCCGGGCGGCCTCGGTCGGCCTCGTCACGGGCGTCTCGGCAGCTTTCACTTGGGCCGATGCGGTCGGCCGCTCGAAGGTCGACCGGGCCTGGTCAGAGTGCGACTGTGCGTCCTGCGCGTCGGCTTGCCGACCAACCGCTTCGGCAGAGCCGACCGACTCGGGGTGGTGGTGCAGCACCTTCGCGACGAGGTCCGACCCGAAGTAGATCGACCCGACCGGGAGCGAGGTCGCCAGCAGTACGAGGGTCCAGTTCGCGGGGTCCCAGTCGGTCAGTCGGCCCCACCGGGTCGGCGTGGTGTGCAGGGCCGGGGTGAGGCCGTGTACGTAGTTCAGCAGGAGGCTGGCGATCGTGTAGGTCGCCAGGACTCGCAGCGCGAACTTCCGGTCGGCGTCGGGCAGCACGAGTGTGGCGATCAGCGCGAGGGCCATCAGCCCGTCGACCACGATCGGGTAGAACAGGGCGGCGGTGGGGTCGGCGCCGATGGCGCGGGCCACGTCGGACAAGGCGTTCCAGGAGACCCGGAAGGCCATGAGGACGACGGCCATCAGGCCGACGACGAGGGTGAAGCGTGCACCGCGGTTCGGGCGATGACTCCCAGCTCGTACGTCTGCGCGGTGGCGGTAGCGAGCTCGGAGACGGGCGATGCGGGAACGGTGGCTGTCGGCGCTGGGGATGGCGGCCGAGGCTATCGGGGTGGGGGAGGGCAAGTCAGATATCTCCAGGGTGGGCATGAGGGGGGCCAAGGAAGCCGACGGGCATGGCATCGGCGCCGCCGACGGGCGGTGAGGGCGGGAGCGGGATGCGGCGGAGAGGCCGTTGGTCAGGTGCCAGCGCCGATACGGCAGCCGCCGGTCACACGACGCCCTGCCGGGCCAGCTCCGCCACGGCGAGGTCCACGCGGGTGGGGTGCGGCCTCGTGCGGGGTGCGTTGCCCCGGGCGTGGCCGTCGAGCCCGAGGCGCCGGCTGCGGCAGGGCTCGCCCTTGTCGGCGTGGCACCACCGGCACGGGACCCTGAGCGCGTCGGGCTGTCCAGCCGCGACGGCAGCCTCGCGGGCGGCACGCGCGGGCCGGTAGGGGGCGAGTGCCGCGCGGACGGCCGGCGGGATGGATGATCCGACGACGGCCAGGCCGGCCTCGACGTACCGGCGCGGGCCCTGGGCGAGCTGCCGGTGCGGGGAGGGCGCGGCCACACCGGTGGCGACGGCGTGCCGCGTCCCGAGCAGTTCGGCGCGCCAGGCGACGGGGTTGTCCGGATCAGCGTCCGGAGTGGGATCGGTGTGCCGGTCCAGACGGTCGCGGCGGTAGGCGCGCCACCTGCGGGCGACATCCACCGGAAGGATCGGATAGGGGGAGTCCAGGACGTGGGCCCGTATCGCCTCGCGGACGTCCCAGCTGTGGGCGGTGGCGAAGGGCACGTCGGCGAGCAGCTCCTGCCACTGGACGATCTGGTCACGGGCAGCGCCTGTGCCGGCGGGGATGGTGCGGGGATCGAGACGCCCGATGTAGGCGAGGACGGCGGCGACTTCGCGTCGGTCCAAAGGCGGCTTACTCCGTTCCGGTCGGTTCATCGAGGGCGGCGAGCAGGGCGGCCATGTGCGCCTCGGAGCGCGTCATGCCGGTGGACGAGGCGGGGGCGGGTGTGCCACCAGGCAGGGCGTAGAGGTTCGGGCGGCCGGGGGCGGGCGTGTGTTCCCGGGCGATCCACGCACGCCAATCGGCAGCCCATGCGTCGGCGGTGCGGGGAGCCCACAAGCTCCGGAAGGTGCGCCACTTCGCGTCGGCGGCATCCAGGCCCTGCTTGCCGAGCCGATCGAGATGCCCGTCGCGCTCGAGCCAGGCACGGGCGCTCGCGTCGATCTGCCACTCGATGGCGGAGATGAACGGAGCAGAGCTGCTGCTGCTCTTACTACCGTTCACCTTCGGTTCTCTTCTGTTCTGGGGGTCGGAATCCGCACCCCCTTCGGGTCGGAATCCGTACCCCCTGGGGGTCTGAATCTGTTCCCCGGGGTCAGATTCCGATCCCCCCTCGAAGGGCTCGGCAGGGTCGGATTCAGACCCCCCGAGGGTCGGATTCCGACCCCTTTGAGGTGCCGGATTCCGGCCCCCCTCTCGGTGCTCATCGGCGAGGAATTCGGCGGCGATTGGGAGGCAGTAGTACGTCTCTCCCCTTGGTCCCTTGCGGTCGGGGAGCGGCACCAGCTCACCGTCGGCGATCAGTTTGGCGAGCGCGTCGCGTACGGCGGTGCGGGAGGCGTTGGCGCGTTTCATGAGGGTGGGCACGGACGCGTACGCGAAGCAGTGCCGGTCGCGGCACCGGTCTGCGATCAGGGCGAGGACCATGCGGGCGGTGCCCTTGCTGCGGCTGTGGTCCCACACCCATTCGCGGGCGTCGTAGCTCATCGGGCGGCGGCTCCTAGGTCAGGGCATGGGAGTGCAGTGGCCCTTGTCGGGCGGTGCACAGGGAGGGGGTTGGCCCACCGCCCCGGCCGAAGGCGCGAGGGAGGGCTGGTGGCGTCGTTATAGCCAAGACAGCCACATCCATGCCGCACAAGTCCAGCATTCCGCCGAGAAATTCAGACAGCTGACGGCGAACGCTCACTACGAGCCAGGCATTCCCAAAATTATAAACCCGAATCGGCCGCTGCCGAAATAACGGACCGTCAGGCGAAGCCAGAAGCATCACATCGGCAAGTCGTTGACGCACCGTCGTCGGGGAAGCTACAACACAACACCGCACGTCACAGTACCGATCGACGCATCCGTCCGAGCCCCGTCCCGACCCCGGGAATCCCTCCGCGGCGTACGGCGCGGAGCGCAACATAGCCGACGATCGCCGGTTACCAAAACCGGCGATCGAGCCTTTCAATTGGAGCCATGCCCCCACGCTCATTGGAAATCGGGCCGGCAGGAATGCAGGCGGCCCGTGCCATCGAAATCCTCCGCGCCGAACGCGGCCTGTCACAAAGGCAGTTGGCCGACCATGTGACGGCCCTCGGCCACCCGATGTCCAACACCATGCTGTCCCGCATCGAGCGCGCCCAGCGCCGATGTGACGTCGACGACCTCGTCGCGATCGCCGAGGCCCTCCACGTCCCGGCACCCGCGCTCCTGCTCGGCCGCCCTGCCGTCTGAGCCACCACCGCCACCGGCCACGCCACGGCTCGCCCCATCCCGCACCCGAGTGAGGACCCACCGCTCTTGCACCTGCCCGCAATACCTCCGGCTCCCGCCTGCCTCCAGCGCCCCTCCACGACGGAGGTGATCGCGAATGGCTGACCGCCTCCTGACCGTCGCCGAGGCCGGCGAAATGCTCGGCACGGGCGAGCGCTTCGTCCGCCGCCTGATCGCCGAGCGCCGTATCCGCTACGTGAAGCTCGGCCGCCCGGTCCGCATCCCCGAGAGTGCGATCGCCGAGTACGTCGAGGCACGCACTGTCGAGCCGGCCCGCCGTGCCCGCTACGGGAAGGCCGCCTGATGGCGGGACGCAAGCCGCAGCGGCGGCGCGAGTTCGGCACGACCCGCCAGCTCCCCTCGGGACGGTGGCAGGCCCGCTACGTCGGCCCAGACGGACAGCGGTACACCGCCCCGGAGACGTTCGAGACCAAGTCCGACGCCCAGGACTGGCTCAACCTCACCCGGGCCGACATCGAACGGGACGTATGGTCCGACCCGGACGCCGGCGCGGTCAACTTCGAGAAGTACGCACTGCGTTGGATGGAGGAGCGCGGCCTGGCCCCCACCACCGTCGACCGCTACGACGGTCTCCTCCGTCTGCACATCCTGCCGACCTTCAGCGGCAAGGACCTGGACGAGATCACCCCGCCCTCCGTCCGCACTTGGCGCGCCGAGCGCTTGAAGGCGACCGGTGCCACGACAGTGGCCAAGTCGTACCGCCTGCTGAAGGCGATCCTGCAGACGGCGGTCGACGACGACCTCCTGCGCACCAACCCGTGCCGCATCAAGGGCGCGGGCAAGGAGGAGGCCGACGAACGCCCCACCGCCACCATCGAGCAGGTCTTTGACCTCGCCGACGCCATGGGCCCACGCTGGCGCCTGATGGTCCTGCTCGGCGCTTTCGCCTCCCTTCGCCCGGAGGAACTGGCCGAACTGCGCCGCCACAGTGTCGATGTTGACGAAGGCTCCCTACGCATCACCCAGGCGTCCCCGGAGCTGACCAGCGGCAAGCGCGTCACCGGCGATCCCAAGACCCGGGCGGGCAAGCGTACGGTCTACCTGCCGGAGTTCCTGAAGCCTGAGCTGCGCCGCCACCTGCAATGGTTCGCGGAGAAGGAGCCGAACGGCCTCCTCTTCGTCGGCGAGAAGGGCGCCCCCTTCCGCCGCTCCACCTTCGGCCGCAAGTGGCGCAAGGCGCGCACCAAGGTCGGCATGCCGGACAACTTCCGCTTCTACGACCTCCGCCACACCGGCAACACCCTCGCCGCTGACACCGGCGCCAAGCTAAAGGACCTCATGGTCCGCGCCGGCCAGTCGTCAGAGCGGGCCCAGCTGATCTATCAGCACTCGACGGCGAGGCATCAGCGGAGGTTGGCGCAAGGGATCGACGCCGAGGTTCGAGCCCAGCTCCGCGAAGGTGCGTCAGCTCAGCGGAGCGCTCAGAAGGCATAGCGCTCCGCTGCCCCTTGCGTGTCGACTGTGTTCGGTGCAGCTGGCAGGGGGCTGAGCTGCCATTTTGGACCATGGGCCCTCTGCCCTCGCCATGTCCAGGCTCGCAGTCTCCCTGACCAGCGTTATTTCTTGATTTTCGACCTCGAATGAGGGAGGATTTCCGGAAGTCGATATAGCTCGTTGGGGAGGCTGGACATGACTGTCGTGCACGCGGAGGACCTCCGGGCCCGTAACCGACTCGCCGAGCTTGGACTGTCGGTCGAAGGGATCGAAGACGCGCTGCGGCGAGCCGAGGCCGAGCGTAATTTCTGCACCCCGCTGGACCCGGTCTCGCTGCCCGGCAACATCTTCTGGGGGCGCACGATCCGTTTCTTGCGGGAGACGTACATCCCGGACGGTTGGACCAGCGCCAGTCCCAGTAACGTGCCGCTGCTCGTCGCGCCTTCGGGCGACTTCGCGATCACTGCCTCCAGTGGCAGTCCCGAGACCGGGTACGCCGCTCTTTCTCCCTCCACCCGCTACCCCAAGGGCAATGCGGTCATGAAGCGAGTGGAGACCAACCGGCAGCTGTTGCTGTTCGGTGAGCCGGAGGCGCCGCGTGAGGAGCAGGATGCCGGCGACGGTGTCCCTACCTGGTTCCTGCTCTACCACCACGCGAAGACTGACCAGGGGACCCGGCTCTATGCGGAGCTGTCCTTCCCGAACGATCCCGGGAACCGTGGCAAGATCAGCAGCTGGTACGAGCGGATCATCCTCCCCTGGATCGACTTCGAGGGCTTCACTCCCTTCGTCGACGACGCCGACGACCAGGGCGGCATCGACATCCCCATCGAACGTCGGGCCTGACCGGCCCGCCCCGACCTCCCCATTGGCTCCTCCCATGACCACCGCATCTCGGCTCGTCCTGGCACGCAAGCGCCGAGGACTCACCGTCACCCGCCTCGCCCAGCTCGTAAGCCTGACTCCGCGCAGGTTGTCCGACTACGAGAACGGGCGGGCTGTACCCAGCCAGCCGTCGCTGGAAGCGATTGCGACGGCGCTGGAGTTCCCTCCTTCCTTCTTCAGCGCCGAAGAGGTCGCCGATTTGTCGGTCGACTCGGTGAGCTTCCGTGCCCTAAGCAAGATGACCGCATCCCAGCGGGACATCGCCCTCAGCTCTGGGCGGCTGGCACGGGTGCTGCAGGACTGGATCGCTGCACACTTTCGTCTGCCGACTCCCGACATTCCGTCGCTGACTTCATTCAGTCGGCTCGGCCCGGACGAGGACCAGATCCCGCACCCAGGAGAGGCGGCAGGTACAGACTGGCCTGCGGAGGAAGCCGCCGCGCTGGTGCGGGCCCGTTGGGGTCTGGGAAATGCCCCGATGCCGAATGTGGTGCACCAGCTTGAGGCCCACGGTGTTCGCGTCTTCTCGCTCTCCCGGGCCTGCCCGGAGGTCGACGCATTCTCCTTCTGGGACCGGGGGATCCCTTTCGTGCTGCTGAGCACGGAGAAAACGGCGGAACGCGGGCGCTTCGACGCGGCCCATGAACTCGGGCACCTCGTCCTGCACGGCGAAGAACAGATGCCACACGGGCCCCAGGCCGAAGCCGAAGCCCACAGATTTGCGGCGGCGTTCCTCATGCCGCGAGCAGACGTTCTCGCCCACGCACCGCGGGGGGCGAGCACCAACTGGATCCTTCAGGCCAAGCGGCGCTGGAAAGTCGCCGCCATGGCTCTTGCCCACCGATTGCACGAACTGGGCCTCACCACCGAGTGGCAGTACCGGACCCACTGTGTGGAACTCGGCCGCCTCGGCTACCGCAAGTCGGAGCCCCGAAGTGGGGTTCCCCGTGAGACCTCGCAAGTGCTGGGCAAGGTGTTCACTGCCCTGCGCAGCGAAGGCACACGCCCTGCGGACGTGGCCCGAGAGCTACATCTACATCCTGCTGATCTCAACGATCTGATCTTCGGTTTGGTGGTCACTGCGCAGGAGGGTGAGGGGCAGCGGCGTCCCACGTCCGAAGGCAGGCCGAGGCTGTCCGTGGTCCGCTGACAATCGGTGGCATTGCTGGGCGATCCCAACTCCGTGGCGCCATAAGGGAAATAGGGTCAGACTTGGGCGGTGCAGATCTCTGAGGCCACAAACGGCGCCGCAATACGCATCAGCCCCGTCAGCCCCCAGAACACCGAACTCCTGGCCTCTATTGTCGCCTTGGGCGATCGGTTCAGGAGCAAGCTCGGCTTTCTGCCACCGGCGGTCTACCAACAAGCCGCTGAAGAGAACCGCCTGCTGGCTGCCGTAGCGGGCCCAGACCTTGTTGGCTATGCCCTGTACGGGCTTCCCGGGCGGCGCATCCGTCTGACTCACCTCTGCGTCGATCCCAGTCGGCGGCGTGGCGGGGTAGCACGACTCCTGGTGGACGAGATCACTCGTCGGCACCAGGATCGTCTCGGCATCATCTTGAGGTGCCGCAAGGACTACGGCTACGAGCAGATGTGGCTGAAGCTCGGCTTCGAGCCCCGCGATGAGGTTGACGGCCGCGGTAAGAACCCCAAACCGCTCGTTGTGTGGTGGCGTGACCACGGTCATGCGGATCTGTTCACCGACCTGGAGCCGACGGCCCTACTCACCGTTGCTATGGACTGCAACGTGTTCGCCGACCTTCACGCGGCCAACAACCGGAATGGCTCGCAGGAGACCCAGGCTCTTGGAGCGGAGTGGCTGACCGGGCTTGTCGAGCTGGTGGTCCTGCCTGAGCTAGTGGCCGAGATCGGCAAGATCCCAGACCAGACCGATCGGCGTAGTCAGTTGCGCGTTTCAACCACGTACAAACGCCCCCGATCGGACAGACAGCTGGCAGACCAGTTTGTGCCCCAGCTGATTGCCGCTGTGCGGGAGCAGATGGGCATCACTCTGCCCGTCAAGCCGAATGACCTCTCGGACCTCAGGTATGTGGCTGAGGCCGGCGCGGCCGGCGTTCCATACGTTGTCACCCGCGACGACAACTTCCTGCGGCTCTCCGAGGCCGCCCAGCAGGTCTGCAACGTACGCATCCTGCGGCCCTCAGACGTCGTTCTGCATCTCGACGAGTTGAGGCGTGCGCAGTTGTATCAGCCGGGTCGTCTCCTCGGCACCTCCTACACAACGAGGGCCGTTGCGGCAGGCCGGGAGCAGGAGCAGCTGATCTTTCTCGACAAACCCGGCGGCGAGCGTCTGAACGCCTTCAGATCGCGACTACGGGAGCTTGCGGCTCAGCCCGCGAGGTGGGAGCGCCAGCAGATCGTGGACGACCAGGGGCAGCTGTTCGCCACGTACTGTCATGGGGGAGGACAGGAGCAGCTTCAAGTGCCGCTGCTACGTGTCGTTGATGGACATGTGCTGAGCGAGACGATCGCCAGGCAGATCCTTTTCCTCCTGCGTCAACACTGCCGGACCGTCGGCGCCCAGGTACTGCGGCTGACCGATCCGTATCTGCCGGCCACGGTACGTGCCGCAGCCCAGGAGGATGGGTTTCAGCCTCTCGGAGACGATCTGATCGCCTTCGTTCTCGACAAGGTCGCAGACACGAAGACCGTCGATGAGCATGCGGCCACCCTTGCCAGTCAGTTCGGTCTTGAGCTACCCCGGCTGCAAGCTCCACTGCCAGCGGCTGCGGCGTCAGCTGTTGAGCGGGCCTGGTGGCCGCTGAAGATCACTGACGCCGAGTTGCCGAGTTTCCTCGTGCCGATCAAGCCGAAGTACGCCTACGACCTATTCGGCGTACCTGAAGGGCTCGTGGCCCGCAGCGACCAACTGGGGCTCAGTCGCGAGCATGTCTACTACCGCGCTGCTCGCTCCAGTGGGGAGAGGGTCCCAGCCCGCATCCTCTGGTACGCCAGTACTGACCGGACGCTCACCCTGTCATCGGTTATCGCCTGTTCACGGTTCGACGCCACTGTTGTCGATGGCATCCCCGAGCTCCATCAGCGCTACCAGCACTTGGGTGTATGGAATCTCGCGGACATCCTGAAGCACTGCGAAGGCCACGATCAGGCCCGAGCCATCCGCTTTTCCGACACGGAGATCTTTCCGAACTTCGTTCCGCTCAAGCGGCTTAAGCAGCTAGCCCGCCACCAGAGTCACACCCTCAACGTACAGTCGGTCTTCAAGATCTCATCCGCCCTGTTCCAAGCCATCTACGAGGAAGGCCGATCCGCACGGTGACCGACTCAGAACGCGCCCTCCTGCTATCTCTGCACCCGCGCTTCGCGACCTCGATCCTGGATGGGCGCAAGTCGGTGGAGCTCCGTCGTCAGAGAGTGGCAGTCCCCCCTGGCACACCGGTCGTCCTCTACGCCACCTCGCCGGTCATGGCACTCGTCGGCACTGCGCGCGTTGCTCGCGTCGACACTGCGTCTCCCGCCGAGGTGTGGAAGCAGCATCGTTCCGAAACAGGGATCAGCCGCGCCGAGTACGACACCTACATGGATGGTGCAGCCCAGGCGTCGGCGCTCTTGCTGGAGGCCCCTGAACGGCTGGAAGAACCGGTGCCGCTGGCCCACCTTCGGGCCGGTGGCACCTTCCACCCGCCGCAGAGCTACCGCTACATCGCTGAAGACGCCCTCCGAAGCTTGGTCACTGGGCATGCCATGGCTGACGTTCTACTCGGTCGGCTCACCAGCGCGACTCCAACTGCCTCCGCTCCTTCCACAGCACGTGCGGCGGGCGGAGCCGTGCGTAGCTCACTCCGGTCAAACTCTGGCAGCCAAAATGGGCACTCGGCACTCCGCTCCGCTGTCCTGCTGGTGGGGCCGACGTCGTAGAGCAGACTGATCACTGCTTCGAATGGCGAGAGCGGCTTGGTAGCTCAGCGAACTGGGCTTTTGCGTATGCGACTTCACCCAAAGAGACCCATCGTGTGGTGCAGGTCACATGAAATGCGTCTCGTCATTGAGACGTCAGAGGTAGGCGTGGCGTCGTGTGGTGCTCGGGGCCCCAGATGTGACCATTTCGCTTCGACTTAGGGCACGCAGAGGGCACGCCGCCCTCAAATTGGACTAGACAACAAACAACCCCCGGGCCATTGGCCTGGGGGTTTGAATTGGAGCGGGTGACGAGAATCGAACTCGCACTCTCAGCTTGGGAAGCTGATGTTCTACCACTAAACTACACCCGCGTAAGACGCCGGACTGAGCCGGTGTCGGAACGCTCAGTCACTCTACCTCATGCCAGGCCCCCGGCGCCGAGCCGTGGGGCCCGCCCCCGTTTCCGGCTGATTCCGGGTGTGTTCCAAGTGCGGGCCGGGTGGGTTTTCGCGGGGTGGCCGGGCTGCGGGCGGCCGGAGTTGGGGCGTACGGTGGGGGCGCGGAAGAGGGGTCGGGCGGGACCGGAGTGCCGCCTGGAGGCCGCCCTTTTCGTCCCGTAATGTGGCTTTCCTCGTTGGTCTCGACAGTGACCGGCGACGGCTCTTGGGGAAGGGACTCTGAGGACTTGATCGAGCGCACCGTCGTCCGTTGTGCCGAAGGGCACGTGTTCAGCACCGCTTCGTTCCCGATGCAGCAGGCCGAGCGGCTCGGCCCTGGCCGGCTGGTCCGGTGTCCCCGCTGCGCGCGGCTGCGCAGTGTGGTGCCGGTGACGTTGGAGCAGCAGCAGGCGCATCGCAGCGGTAGCAGCAAGTAGCAGTACGTAGTCGTGTAGAAGCAGTTGCTGGCGCGCGGAGCCGTCCGATTGTGGCGGGTCCGCGCGTCTTGCGTATCCTCGGGGCGTGCTTCTCTCAGACAAGGACATCCGGGCCGAGATCGACGCCGGGCGAGTACGGATCGATCCCTACGACGAATCCATGGTTCAGCCGTCGAGCGTGGACGTGCGCCTCGACCGCTTCTTCCGGGTGTTCGAGAACCACCGTTACCCCCACATCGATCCGTCGATCGAACAGGCGGATCTCACGCGGCTCGTCGAGCCCGAGGGTGACGAGCCGTTCATCCTGCACCCTGGCGAGTTCGTGCTCGCCTCCACGTACGAGGTTGTCTCCCTCCCCGACGACCTCGCCTCCCGTCTCGAAGGCAAGAGTTCGCTCGGTCGGCTCGGGCTCGTCACCCACTCCACCGCCGGGTTCATCGACCCGGGGTTCAGCGGACATGTGACGCTGGAGCTCTCCAACCTCGCCACCCTCCCCATCAAGCTCTGGCCCGGTATGAAGATCGGCCAGCTGTGTCTCTTCCGGCTGACCTCGCCCGCCGAGTTCCCGTACGGCAGCGAGCGCTACGGCTCCCGGTACCAGGGGCAGCGCGGGCCCACCGCCTCCCGGTCCTTCCTCAACTTCCACCGGACGCAGGTCTGAGCGCCATGAGTCACATGAGCGGTATACGGGAGAACCTGACCTACGAGGCGTTCGGCGTCGCCGTTCGTGAGCTCGCGCAGACCATCGCCGACGACGGGTACGAGCCCGACGTCGTGCTCAGCATCGCGCGCGGGGGTGTGTTCGTGGCCGGGGGGCTTGCCTATGCCCTTGACTGCAAGAACATCCATCTTGTCAACGTCGAGTTCTATACCGGCGTCGGGACCACACTCCCCATGCCCGTCATGCTCGCGCCCGTCCCCAACGCCATCGACTTCTCCGACAAGAAGGTCCTCATCACCGACGACGTCGCCGACACCGGCAAGACGCTCAAGCTGGTGCGGGATTTCTGTCTGGACGCCGTCGCCGAGGTGCGTTCCGCCGTCATCTACGAGAAGACGCAGTCCCTTGTGAAGTGCGAGTACGTGTGGAAGCGCACCGATGAGTGGATCAACTTCCCGTGGTCCGTCGAGCCCCCGGTCGTCCGTCGTGCGGGTCAGGTTCTCGACGCCTGAGCACAGACCCCGCCTGGGATACGGGGGCACATGCACGCCCTCGTATCCCAGAACACAGAACCCCTAGAACGTCCCCAGCTTCACGATCGACAGCAACGCGATCAGCTGGATCGCCGACGCCCCCAGTGCCTTCGGCCACGGCAGGTCGTGGGAGCGGCGGACCATCACGGTCAGCAGGACGCCCGCCGCGACCCAGGTCGCCCAGCCCAGGATCTGCACGAAGGGTGCGTCGCCGCCCGCGAACATCGCGACGACCAGGCGGGGCGCGTCCGTGATGGACATGATCAGCATCGACAGGCCCACCGTCGGCTGCCAGGCGCCGTCGCCGCCGAGTTGGCGGGCCAGGGTGTGGGTGACCACGCCCAGGACGAAGGCGCTCAGGACCATTGCCACGCCCGTCGTCAGCACGATCGGGATCGCGTTGTTGAGGGTGGCGTTTATCGTGTCCTCGCGCGTGTCGTCGAACCCGAAGACGGCGATCAGGCCGTACAGGAACGTGACGACGAGGGCGGGCGCCCACACCTGGTAGTCGCGCATCTGGAGGAACGTGCGGTCGGGGGCGGTGACGATGCCCCGCAGCAGTTCCTTCCAGCGCAGTCGCGGACCGGCCGGCGGGGCCGAGGCAGCGCCGGCGCGGTAGGTGTCGCCCTCGTGGTACCCGTCGTCGCCGACCGTGAACGCCTGTGTGTGACCAGGGTTGTTGGCCGCGTACGGGTCCACGGGGGCGTTGGGGTGGCCCTGGGGGCCGTGCCCGTGCTGCCCATGTCCGTGCTGCCCGTGTCCGTCGTCGCCGAAGTACTCCGGCTCGCCGTGTCCCCCGGGTCCGTTGTAACCGCCGCCGGCCGCCGTCGCCTGCGGGGGCCACTGCCGTCCGGCGCCGCCCGGGCCGCCGTACGACGGCTGTCCGCCGCCGTACGGTTGCTGAGGCGCGGACGGGTAGCCGTACGACGGGCCGCCCTGCGGGGGCTGCTGGCCGTACGGCTGCTGCCGCGGGTTTTGTTGCGGTCGCGCTTGCGGGGGGCGGTTGTCCCGGCCGCCGCGTCCGATCCTGAATCCAGCCACGTCATCGAACGTACCTGGTCCTGACGAGTGGCGTGTGGGGCCCGGGGTTCCGGGCCCCCCTTTGCTGCCGACCTGTGACATCCCTTAAGGGGGCCTTCACATTTCCCCTAGGGAATACCAGGGCACACAGCCAGGCTTCCCGCCCGGTTCCCCTACGGGAGCATCCCGTCGATCAGGCTCTCCGGCACCGACGTCACCCCCGTCGTCCTGATCCCCGTCGCCGAGCCGAGCAGCCGCACGGAACCCGTGCCGCCCGAGACGTACAGGTCGGCCTTGCCGTCGCGGTTGCCGTCGCGCAGGCGGAGCTTCGCGCCGAACATGTCGCCGTCGGTGACATCGCCCGGGATGCCCGCCGAGCTGCGGGCGAGCCACTGCGAGCCGGCGGTCGTGAGGCCCCCGGCGCGGCCGTACAGGACGTGGAACCCGCCCGCGTACGGCTTGCCTGCGATCCGCTCGCCGTACGCGCCGATCGCGAGGTCGCGGTAGCCGTCGCCGTTGATGTCGCCGGCCGCGATGCTGCCGCCGAAGTTGTCGTACGTCTCCGCGCTGTCCGCGATGCCGGCCGTGTTCTGGGTGAAGCGGGCGGACTTGGCGGGGCCGGCCGCGGCGCCGTACCAGACGCTGACCTCGCCGCGGTAGGACGAGAAGAGAGGCGTGCCGATGGCGATGTCGCCCTTGCCGTCCTTGTTGAAGTCGGCGATGACGCCGTCGCCGCCGCGCTCGCTCTCGCCGCCGGCGCTGTTCTTGCCCTCCAGGCGGAGCGTGCGGCCGGGGACCATCTTGCTGCCGCCCTTGAGGAACCAGGCGTCCGAGCCGATGAAGTTCTCGCCCACGACATCGCCGATGGCCACGAGGTCGGTCTTCTTGTCGCCGGTCACGTTGCCCGCGACGAGTGAGGTGACCTCGAAGTAGATGTTGTCCCGGTCGTAGGAGGTGATCGAACCGGCCACGCCCGTACGGGAGATGGTGCCCAGGTAGACCCACGCCTTGCCGCCCGCGACGAGCGCCAGGTCCTTCTTGCCGTCCCCGTTGAAGTCGCCGACCGAGAGGTCCGCGCCCATCCGGCCGTACGAGGTGTGCGTGCGCGCCGGGAGGTTCGTACCGCCGGACAGGCCGGTCCTGCTGCCCCACAGGATGGTGACCGTGCCCTCGTTCTCCCGTCCGGCCAAGTCCTCGCCGGTGGCGGCGACGGCCAGGTCGCCGTACCCGTCGGCGTTGAAGTCGGCGGCGGCCCTGACCTCCCCGAAGTAGTCGTCGGCCTCGTCGGAGCCGGGCACACCGGCGCTGTTCTGGCTGACGTACTGGACCTTCGTACCCGGCCCGTCGGCCGTGCCGAAGGTGACCTTGACGGCGCCGCCCGGGGTCTCGAACTCGGCGCCGTAGGAGTACTCGGCGTAGTCGCGGTAGCCGTCGCCGTTGAAGTCGTCGGCGTACTTGGCGGCGGCGGCCGTGGCGGGGGTGCTCAGGGCCAGCGGCGCCAGGCCGGTGGCGAGCAGGGCGGTGGCTACGGCCGCGGTGGTGGTGCGTCTGCGCATGGTTGATCTCCCCGTTTGCTTCGTCTGCTTCGGTTGCATCAGCTACATCAGTTACATCGGTTGATCCGCGCGGTGGTCAGCCGCGAGCGCGTGGAAGACCCACGCTTGTGGCCGATGGTTGTGCGGAGTACGGCTCTTCACGTCAGGTGTTACGGGAGCACGACAGGAGTGACGGGAGTACGACACTCCATTTCCTGCTTCCTACAGGAACTCCGAGCTGGAGAACGTCACCGACGGCTCCGCCGCCACCATGTCGCCCTTGACCCCGGCGTACACGGCCACCTCGTCCCAGGTCTCGCCCCGGTACGTCCGCACCACCAGGTCGGCCCGTTTGTCGCCGTCGAAGTCGCCGACCGTGAGGACCCGCGTCGTGCCCTTCGCCGGTGGCGGGACGGTCACCATGCCCTTCGCCGAGATCCCGGCCGCCGCGCTCGGGGCCCGGAACACCCTCAACCGGGAGCCGCTGGAGACGAGTTCGTCGCGGCCGTCGCCGTCGAAGTCGCCGGTGTCGAGCATCGAGCCGGGGGAGGCGAGGGTGCCGGAGGTGGCGTCGGGGAGGTCGTAGCGCAGGGACGTTTCGCCCATCGCGCCCACCGCCGCGTCCAGGTCGCGCCCCTTGCCGAAGCGGCCGAGGGCGACATCGATGCCCTCGGGCAGCGCCGTCCCCGTGCGCGTCGGACCGTCCGGGCCGCCCAGCACGACCGCCGACTTGGACGTGCCCTCCGTCGTACGGACGACCAGGTCGTCGTATCCGTCGTGGTTCACGTCGGCCGCCGGGCCCGTCGGTACGTTGCCGGGGGCGGTGATCGGGGCACCGGCCTTGCTCGGGGCGCCCTTGCGGGTGAACGGGCCGCGCAGATAGCTGAGTTGCTCGTCGGAGGCGTGGACGACCAGGTCCTGGGCGCCGTCCCCGTCGAAGTCGCCGCACACCGGCTGGTCGGGCCAGTCGTTGCCCGCACGGGCGCCCGCCGGGATCGTGAGGGCGACCGCGCGGCCGGTGAGGCCGTCAGGGGAGCCGAAGAGGAGCTGGAGCGGCACCGGGGGCTGGCCCTGACCGTCGTAGGGCGGGTCGGTCGACACGACCAGGTCGGTGAAGCCGTCGCCGTCGAGGTCGCAGCTGGCCTCCGCGTCGAAGACCGCCGGCAACTGGCCCTTCGTACGGGCCGCTTGACGGGCCGGGCTCAGCAACTGCCGTGCGCCGGGGACGAGTCCGGTCGGTGAGCCGTAGACGATGCCGATACCGGCGTCGTCGGTGTGGAGCTGGTCCTTGACGAGTTCGTTGAGGACCAGGTCACGGTGACCGTCGCCGTTGAAGTCGTCGGCGACCTTGCTGCCGTCGCCCTGCGGTATCGGCCGCTGGGCGGGGGCCTTGGCGGCCTGGACGGGGCTCTGCGCGGCGGAGCCTGCGTCCCCTGTCGCGGGACCGCAGGCGGTGAGTGCCACCAGGGCGGCGATGGCCGCCAACCCGCCGGTGACCGCCGTACCCCGACCGCCTCTTCGCACGCGCACCCTGCACCTCGTCCTGACCGTTGACCCCATTGGCAACTGCTCAGTAATGATGCACGTGTTCGAGATGTGAAGACACCCCTGTGTCGGTGCGGAACACGACACAGGGGCGCTCGATCAGTACGGCGGTCAGTCCGCCAGTTCCGCCGCCATGAACGCCCTTGCCCCCAAGCCCAGTTGGGGGACGGTGAGCGTGCGGGAGCCGATGCCCGTCGGGCCGGCCGAGGTGCCTGGGAGGATGTGGAGACGGCCCCCCTCGTTGGCCGTGGCGATCAGCTCGGCGCGGCCGTCGCCGTTGAAGTCGCGCAGGAGGAGGGAGGCGCCGAGCCAGGCGTTGTCCGGTGACACGTTCGGCAGGCCGGGGGTCGTACGGTCGTACTGGCGGGCGTTCCTGCCGGTGAGGCCGGTGGAGCCGCCGCGCAGGACGGTGATGGAACCGTCGGCCCAGTAGCTGGTGCCGATCGCCTCGTAGGGGGCGCCGACGGCCAGGTCCGGGTAGCCGTCGCCGTTGGTGTCGGCGGCCGAGACGTCGTACCCGAAGTAGTCGCCGTCCTCCACGCTGCCGGGGACGCCCGCGGTGTTCTGGGTGAGGGTGAGCATTCTGCCGGCCGGTCCGGTGGCCGTGCCGGGCAGGACGTGGACCGCACCGCCCCGGCCCGAGCGGGAGACGCCGATCGCGAGGTCGCCGTAGCCGTTGCGGTCGAAGTCGGCGATCACGGCGCTGGAGCCGATGGAGTCGAAGGCGGCGGGCACGGTGCGCTTCCAGGGCTTGGCGGGGCCGTTCCTGCCGCCCTTGTAGAACCAGAGCCGCTTGCTGTTGGTGTCCAGGTCGTAGCCGATGATCGCGAAGTCGGCGGTGCCGTCCTTGGTGACCTTGCCGGCCACCACCATCTCGGCCTTGATGTCCTCGCCGTCCCACGGGTCGAGGTTGGTGGCCTTGCCGCGCCCGCCGGCCTTGGTGAACGGGCCGCGCAGGAACCAGACGAACTCGCCGTCCACGGAGACGATGTCCAGGTGGCCGTCGGCGTTGAAGTCGCCGATGGCGGCGTCCAGGCCGAAGGGCTCAGCCTTGCTGCCCGGGGACGCGTAGATGCTGCCCTTGGTCAGGCCCGACTTGGAGCCCCACAGGACGGTGAGCGTGCCGTGGCGGCCGGCGTGCAGTTCGCCGGGGGAGCTGGCGACGACGTCCGCGTAGCCGTCCTTGTTCAGGTCGGCCGAGGTGACCTTCGCGCCGAAGTAGTCCTTCGTCTCGGCCACGCCCGCGATGCCGGGGCTGTTCTGTGTGATCACCGAGCGCTTGGCGGGGTTCAGCCCGGTCGCCGAGCCCCAGATGACGACGACGGCGCCCGCGTCCCCCTTCCCGGCCACGGTGGCGGAGTCGTCGCCGAGGAGCAGGTCGCGGTGGCCGTCGCCGTTGAAGTCGTCCACGTGCTTCGCCGCGGCGGCCGAGGCCGGGGCGCCGAGGGCCAGCGGACTCAGGGTGGCGGCGAGGAGGGCTGTTGTCAGGAGAGTGGCACGGGAACGCAAGGGGTCTCCAAGGTCGCGGCGATCACCGGGGCGATGAGGAGACTTACAGCAAGTGGCAATGGTTGTACGGGAGTTCGGTGAATGCGAGGGCGAACGTGAGCGGGGCCGACGCCACCGGCGCCGGCCCCGCTCGAACCTGTTCTCGGACCTACTTCACCGGTTGCGGCTCGGGCGCGCTCTCCGACTCCGCCTCGCCCGCCGGGGGCTCGTCGTCCGGGACCGGGGTCTTCACGGACTCCAGGAGCAGCTGGGCGACGTCCACCACCGTGATGGACTCCTTCGCCTTGCCCTCGTTCTTCTTGCCGTTCACCGAGTCGGTCAGCATGACCAGGCAGAACGGGCAGGCCGTCGAGACGATGTCGGGGTTCAGGGACAGGGCCTCGTCGACGCGCTCGTTGTTGATGCGCTTGCCGATCCGCTCCTCCATCCACATCCGCGCGCCGCCCGCGCCGCAGCAGAAGCCGCGCTCCTTGTGGCGGTGCATCTCCTGCTGGCGCAGGCCCGGGACGGCCGACATGATCTCGCGCGGGGGCGTGTAGATCTTGTTGTGGCGGCCCAGGTAGCAGGGGTCGTGGTAGGTGATGAGGCCGTCGACCGGAGTCACCGGGAGCAGCTTGCCCTCGTCGATGAGGTGCTGGAGCAGCTGGGTGTGGTGGATGGTCTCGTAGTCGCCGCCGAGCTGCGGGTACTCGTTGCCGATGGTGTTCAGGCAGTGCGGGCAGGTGGCGACGATCTTCTTCGCCGAGCGCGGCTTCTTCGTCTCCGGGTCGTCGTCGTCCTCGCCGAACGCCATGTTCAGCGCGGCCACGTTCTCCATGCCCAGCTCCTGGAACAGCGGCTCGTTGCCGAGACGCCGGGCCGAGTCACCGGTGCACTTCTCGTCGCCGCCCATGATCGCGAACTTGACGCCCGCGATGTGGAGAAGCTCGGCGAACGCCTTCGTCGTCTTCTTCGCGCGGTCCTCCAGGGAGCCCGCGCAGCCGACCCAGTACAGGTACTCGACCTCGGTCAGGTCCTCGATGTCCTTGCCGACGACCGGGACCTCGAAGTCGAGCTCCTTGAGCCATTCGAGGCGCTGCTTCTTCGCCAGGCCCCAGGGGTTGCCCTTCTTCTCCAGGTTCTTGAGCATCGTGCCCGCCTCGGACGGGAACGCGCTCTCGATCATCACCTGGTAGCGGCGCATGTCGACGATGTGGTCGACGTGCTCGATGTCCACCGGGCACTGCTCGACGCAGGCGCCGCAGGTCGTGCAGGACCACAGGACGTCCGGGTCGATGACGCCGTTCTCTTCGAGGGTGCCGATGAGGGGGCGCTCGGCCTCCGCGAGGGCGGCGGCCGGTACGTCCTTCAGCTGCTCCTCGGACGCCTTCTCCTCGCCCTCCATCGTCTTGCCGCCGCCCGCCAGCAGGTACGGCGCCTTGGCGTGGGCGTGGTCCCGCAGGGACATGATCAGCAGCTTGGGGGAGAGGGGCTTGCCGGTGTTCCAGGCCGGGCACTGCGACTGGCAGCGACCGCACTCCGTACACGTGGAGAAGTCGAGCAGGCCCTTCCAGGAGAACTGCTCCACCTGGCTGACGCCGAAGACGTCGTCGTCGCCCGGGTCGGTGAAGTCGATCGGCTTGCCGCCGGACGTCATCGGCTGGAGGGCGCCCAGGGCCGTGCCGCCGGTCGCCTCGCGCTTGAACCAGATGTTCGGGAAGGCGAGGAAGCGGTGCCAGGCCACACCCATGTTGGTGTTGAGCGAGACGACGATCATCCACACGAACGACGTGCTGATCTTCACCATCGCGGTGAAGTAGATGAGGTTCTGGAGCGTGCCGACGCTCAGGCCCTTGAAGGCGAGGACGAGGGGGTACGAGGCGAAGTACCCGGCCTCGTAGTGCTCGACGTGGTGGATCGCGCCCTCGAGGCCGCGCAGCACGTAGATCGCGAGGCCGATGGTGAGGATGACGTACTCGACGAAGTACGCCTGGCCCGCCTTGGAGCCCGCGAAGCGGGACTTGCGGCCGGGGCGCGAGGGCAGGTTCAGCAGGCGGATCACGATCAGTACGGCGATGCCGATGATCGTCATCACGCCGATGAACTCGATGTACATCTCGAACGGCAGGAAGCCGCCGATGACCGGGAGCGTCCAGTCCGCCGAGAAGAGCTGGCCGAAGGCCTGGGCGAGGGTCGGCGGCAGGGTCAGGAAGCCGACCGCGACGAACCAGTGCGCGAAGCCGACGATGCCCCAGCGGTTCATCCGGGTGTGGCCGAGGAACTCCTTCACCAGCGTGACGCTGCGCTGGTAGGGGTTGTCCGTCCGCACGCCGGCCGGGACCGGCTGGCCGAGTTTGAAGTACCGGACGAACTGACCGATGGCGCGTGCGAGCAGCGCGACGCCGACCACGGTCAGGACCAGCGACACGATGATCGCGGCGAGTTGCATGTCGGGGCTCCTCAGGCCTGCGAGCAGTATTACTAAGCGGTAACTTAGGCAGTCTGTCAGAGACTACCCACATCTTCGCTCGCACTGTAGTCAGCGGCGGAGTGATCTGGATCGCTGAGGCTTACCTGAGTCGTAGATCAAATCCCATCAGAGTAAATCGTGTTATTCGTACAGAATTGTTACGTTTCCATCTAACGTGAGCCCGTGCTCTACGGGATCCTCGCAGCCACCTCGGCCCTCCTCCTCGCCGCCGTCCTCACCGCCCTCCTGCGGACCCTCGCCCTGCGCCTCGGCGTCCTCGACCGGCGCCGGGCCCGGCCCCTGCCGCTGCTCGGCGGGCTCGCGGTCGTGCTCGCGACCGGGCTGGTCGCGGGGGTGGGCGAGTGGACCGGGTACGCCCCTCTGGGGGACGGGATCGGTGCGCTGCTGCTCGCCGGGGCGGGCGTCGGGGCGCTCGGGCTCGTGGCCGACGTACGGCGCGTGAAGGCGCGGTTCCTGGTCGCCGGTACGGCCGTCGCCGCCGCGTTCGTCGTGCCGTACCGGGAGCTGGGGTTCGGGGCCGGGCTGCTCGCCCTCCTGTGGATCGTGTTCGTCGCCGTCGCCTTCCGGGCCCTCGACCATGCCGACGGGCTGGTGGGGACGGTCGGGGTGCTGACCGCCTTCGGGGTGAGCGCGTGTGCCGCCGTCGAGGTGTTCGACGGGCTCGCGGTGCTGCTGAGCGTGCTGGCCGCCGCGCTCACCGGGTTCCTCATGCACAACTGGCATCCCGCGCGGATCGCGTTCGGCGCGTGCGGGTCCCTGTTCACCGGGTTCGTGCTGGCCTCGGCTGCTGTGGTCGTGCGGACCGGGCACGAACTGGCGCCCAGTGCGGGGGTGTTGTTCGCGCTCACCGCCGTGGCCGGCGCGGACGTGGTGCTCGTCGTCGTGTCGCGGCGGGTGGCCCGGCGGCCGTTGTCGCGCGGGGGTCCCGACCATCTCGCGCACCGGCTGCGGCGGCTGGGGCTCACCCCGCGCGGGGCGGCCGTGCTGCTCGGGGCGGGGGCCTTCGGGGCGGTGCTGGTGGGGGTGCTCGCGCATGGCGGGTGGGTCGCGGGGGCGGGGCTGTGGTGGGTGGTGGGGGTGGCCGGGATGGTCGTACTGGGGCTGCTGAGGGTTCCCGTGTACGGGCTGCGGCGGGCGCAGGCCGTGCAGTCGGCGCAGGTCAGGGCGGCATTGCGCGTAAGGAACGGATAAGAGTTGAGCGGGGTCGACTCAGCTCTGTTGACCGCGCGACGGGAGTGATGCACACTTGAGTCCGTTCCACTCAAGTCATACTTCGTCATTCCCCTGGAGGAATTGAAATGGCACGTGCGGTCGGCATCGACCTGGGCACGACTAACTCCGTCGTCAGCGTTCTGGAGGGCGGCGAGCCCACCGTCATCACCAACGCCGAGGGTGCCAGGACCACGCCGTCCGTCGTCGCCTTCGCGAAGAACGGTGAGGTGCTGGTCGGCGAGGTAGCCAAGCGCCAGGCGGTCACCAACGTCGACAGGACCATCCGGTCGGTCAAGCGCCACATGGGCACCGACTGGAAGATCGAGCTCGACGGCAAGAACTTCAACCCGCAGCAGATGAGCGCCTTCATCCTCCAGAAGCTGAAGCGCGACGCCGAGGCCTACCTGGGCGAGAAGGTCACGGACGCGGTCATCACCGTCCCGGCCTACTTCAACGACTCCGAGCGCCAGGCGACGAAGGAGGCCGGCGAGATCGCGGGCCTGAACGTCCTGCGTATCGTCAACGAGCCCACGGCCGCCGCTCTGGCGTACGGCCTGGACAAGGACGACCAGACGATCCTCGTCTTCGACCTCGGTGGCGGCACCTTCGACGTGTCCCTCCTGGAGATCGGCGACGGCGTCGTCGAGGTGAAGGCCACCAACGGTGACAACCACCTCGGTGGTGACGACTGGGACCAGCGCGTCATGGACTACCTGGTGCAGCAGTTCCGCACCGGCCACGGCGTGGACCTCGGCAAGGACAAGATGGCCCTCCAGCGCCTCCGCGAGGCCGCCGAGAAGGCCAAGATCGAGCTGTCCTCGTCCACCGAGACCTCGATCAACCTGCCCTACATCACGGCCTCCGCCGAGGGCCCGCTGCACCTGGACGAGAAGCTCACGCGCGCCCAGTTCCAGCAGCTGACGGCCGACCTCCTGGAGCGCTGCAAGACGCCGTTCCACAACGTCATCAAGGACGCGGGCATCGCCCTCTCCGAGATCGACCACGTCGTTCTCGTCGGCGGCTCGACCCGTATGCCCGCCGTCGCCGAGCTGGTCAAGGAGCTGACCGGCGGTCGCGAGGCCAACAAGGGCGTCAACCCGGACGAGGTCGTCGCCATCGGCGCCTCGCTCCAGGCCGGTGTCCTGAAGGGCGAGGTCAAGGACGTACTGCTCCTCGACGTCACCCCGCTGTCCCTGGGTATCGAGACCAAGGGCGGCATCATGACCAAGCTCATCGAGCGGAACACGACGATCCCGACCAAGCGGTCCGAGATCTTCACCACCGCCGAGGACAACCAGCCGTCCGTGCAGATCCAGGTCTACCAGGGCGAGCGCGAGATCGCGGCGTACAACAAGAAGCTCGGGATGTTCGAGCTGACGGGCCTGCCGCCGGCCCCGCGCGGTGTCCCGCAGATCGAGGTGTCCTTCGACATCGACGCCAACGGCATCATGCACGTGACCGCGAAGGACCTCGGCACGGGCAAGGAGCAGAAGATGACCGTCACCGGCGGCTCCTCGCTGCCGAAGGACGAGGTCGACCGCATGCGCCAGGAGGCCGAGCAGTACGCGGACGAGGACCACCGTCGCCGCGAGGCCGCCGAGACCCGCAACCAGGGCGAGCAGCTCGTCTACCAGACGGAGAAGTTCCTCAAGGACAACGAGGACAAGGTCCCCGGCGACATCAAGACCGAGGTCGAGGCCTCGATCGACGAGCTGAAGGTCGCCCTCAAGGGCGAGTCCGCCGAGGGCGACAACACCGCCGAGATCCGCACCGCCACCGAGAAGGTCGCGGCCGTCTCGCAGAAGCTGGGCCAGGCGATGTACGCCGACGCCCAGGCGGGTCAGGCCGCCGGCGCCGGTGACGCGGCGCCCGGCGCCGAGGCCCCGAAGGCCGACGACGACGTGGTCGACGCCGAGATCGTCGACGACGAGCGCAAGGACGGTGCCGCGTGACGGAGGAGACTCCGGGCTTCGACGAGAAGCCCGACGTCCCTTCCGGCGCCACCCCCGACGACGCCGAGCCGAAGGCCGCCCCCTCTTCTGAGGGGGCGTCCCCGGCCGGGGACGCAGCAGCAGCACAGGTCGCCGGTCTGACGGCACAGCTGGACCAGGTACGTACGGCGCTCGGTGAGCGCACGGCGGACCTCCAGCGGCTCCAGGCCGAGTATCAGAACTACCGCCGCCGGGTCGAGCGGGACCGGATCACGGTCAAGGAGATCGCCATCGCGAGCCTCCTGAGCGAGCTCCTGCCCGTGCTCGACGACATCGGCCGCGCGAGGGAACACGGCGAACTGGTCGGCGGGTTCAAGTCCGTCGCCGAGTCGCTGGAGACCGTCGCCGCCAAGATGGGCCTCCAGCAGTTCGGCAAGGAGGGCGAGCCCTTCGACCCGATGATCCACGAGGCCCTGATGCACTCGTACGCGCCGGACGTCACGGAGACGACCTGCGTGGCGATCCTTCAGCCGGGCTACCGGTTCGGGGAGCGCAACCTGCGTCCCGCGCGGGTCGCGGTGGCCGAGCCCCAGCCCGGGGCGACGCAGGCCGACAAGGGCGACTCCACGGAGTCGGCGGACGGCAAGGAGAACGGTGGCCCGGAAGAGGGCTGACGTGAGCACTGAGGTGGGGGACTCCGGAGAGGAGGGACGTCGGGGATGAGCACCAAGGACTTCATCGAGAAGGACTTCTACAAGGTCCTCGGCGTCCCCAAGGACGCCACCGAGGCCGAGATCAAGAAGGCGTACCGGAAACTCGCCCGCGAGTTCCACCCGGACGCCAACAAGGGCAACGCCAAGGCCGAGGAGCGCTTCAAGGAGATCTCCGAGGCGAACGACGTCCTCGGCGACCCCAAGAAGCGCAAGGAGTACGACGAGGCCCGCGCCCTCTTCGGCAACGGCGGCTTCCGCCCGGGGCCGGGCGCGGGCGGCGGCTCCTTCAACTTCGACCTGGGCGACCTCTTCGGGGGCGGCCCCCAGGGCGGGGCCGGCTCGGGCTCCGGTCCGGGCGGCTTCGGCGGTGGCATCGGGGACGTCTTCGGCGGCCTGTTCAACCGGGGCGGCGGCGGGACCACCCGTACGCAGCCCAGGCGCGGCCAGGACATCGACACCGAGGTCACGCTGAGCTTCACGGAGGCGGTGGACGGCGCGACGGTCCCGCTGCGCATGACGTCCCAGTCCCCGTGCAAGGCGTGTTCCGGGACGGGCGACAAGAACGGCACACCGCGCGTATGCCCGACATGCGTGGGGACGGGCCAGGTAGCCCGAGGCTCGGGCGGCGGTTTCTCGCTGACGGACCCCTGCCCGGACTGCAAGGGCCGGGGCCTGATCGCGGAACACGCGTGCCTGGTGTGCAACGGCAGCGGCCGGGCGAAGTCGTCCCGGACGATGCAGGTGCGCATCCCGGCGGGCGTGGCCGACGGCCAGCGCATCCGCCTGCGCGGCAAGGGAGCACCGGGCGAGCGCGGTGGCCCGGCGGGCGACCTGTACGTCACCGTCCATGTCGACGCCCACCCGGTGTTCGGCCGCAAGGAAGACAACCTGACGGTGACGGTGCCGGTGACGTTCGTCGAGGCGGCACTCGGCGGCGAGGTCAGGGTTCCGACCCTGGGCGGCCCGCCGGTCACCCTGAAGCTGCCGCCGGGCACGCCCAACGGGCGCACTATGCGCGCGCGGGGCAAGGGCGCGGTCCGCAAGGACGGCACCCGGGGCGATCTGCTGGTCACCGTCGAGGTGAGTGTCCCGACGGAGCTGACGGGGAAGGCTCGTGACGCACTGGAGGCGTATCGCGAGGCGACCGCGGACGAGGATCCGCGGGCAGAGCTGTTCGAGGCAGCGAAGGGAGCTTGATCGGAGATGGACGGCCGTCGACGCAACCCGTATGAACTGACCGAGGAAACCCCGGTCTACGTCATCTCGGTGGCGGCCCAGCTCTCGGGCCTGCACCCCCAGACCCTGCGCCAGTACGACCGCCTGGGCCTGGTCTCCCCCGACCGCACCGCCGGCCGGGGCCGCCGCTACTCGGCCCGCGACATCGAACTGCTCCGCGCGGTGCAGGCGTTGTCGCAGGACGAGGGCATCAACCTGGCCGGCATCAAGCGGATCATCGAACTGGAGAACCAGGTGGCCGCGTTGCAGTCACGGGTGGCGGAGATGGAGGCTGCGCTGGATGGCGCCGCTGCGGCTATGCAGCAGCGGGAGGCGGCGGTGCATGCTTCTTATCGGCGGGATCTGGTGCCTTATCAGGAGGTTCAGCAGACCAGTGCGTTGGTGGTCTGGCGGCCCAAGCGGCAGCAGGACTGACTTGGCCGCACAGGCATGTGAAAAGGGGCCCGGAGGATTTCTCCGGGCCCCTTTCCACGTGGTCACAGCCAGTTGTTCCAGATGCCGTACGCCGTCTGCCGCGTGGCGAGTTCGATGCCTGAGGCATCGGTGAACACCACTCGGTAGTAGTACAGGTTCAGCAGGTCCTCGTGCACGGTGCGGTCCACGTAGAGGGTCGGGCGGCCGACCTTGGCGGTGGTGAGGGTGGTGTAGGAGCCCGAGACCGGGTCCCAGCGGTCCACGCGATAGTCGGTCAGCAGGGAGCAGTCACCCAGACCGTCTGTCTCCTCGCAGCCGACCTCCAGCGTCGGGAGCTGGCCCTCGCGGACCCCGGTACCGGTCCAGCCCGGGGGCCGGGTGTCGGACAGGGCGACCGAGATGTCGGCCGTGTGGAAGAAGTCCGGGCCCTCGTCGAGGTAGGCCCAGTCGTCCGTGGCGGCCACCCGGTAGACGTGGGTGGCGCCGTCCGGCACGGTCGGGCAGAGGATCTCGGTCTCGGCGAGCGAGTCCCCCGTCCAGCAGTTCTTCTTCCAGACGGTGTCGCCGGTGCCCGGGTCGGTGATGCCCTGCCACACGTAGTACGCGGCGACGTCGTCGTCGGCGGGCGGCGTCCAGGTCAGGCGTACGCCGAGCGGAATCTCCTCGGCGGTCAGGTTCCGTACCGGGGCCGGGCGTTCGGTGTCCGGCGTGGTCTCCATGGCCGCCGGGCCGGGCTGCGAGGCGTGTCCGTACCGGTCGACGGTGACGACCCGGTACTCGTACGTCGTCCTGGAGGCCCCGGAGACATCCCAGCAGCGGCCGCGGATCACCTTGCGGCCGGCGTACGCCGGGGCGTCGTCACCGGCCCACCACCAGTCGACAGAGGGGTCCGTCAGCGGCTCGTCGAACGCGCTGTTCGGCTTGCACTTGTCCACGACGACGCTCTCGCCGGTCGCCGGGTCGGTCCGCACGATCCGGTAGGTCAGCAGGGGGCCATCGTCGTAGGTCCACGGGTCGGCGCTGCTCCACGAGACGGACACCCCGGGGCCGGACCGGTTCGCGGTGGTCTCGTACGGGGGGATCGCCTCGGGCCGGTCGGCCATCGTCAGCGTGATCTCCGCCGAAGTGGCGGCGTTGCCCCTGGCGTCCATCGAGCGGACCGCGTACCGGTACGTGTCGGCGGTCGCGGCCAACTGGCGTGGCACGACGTCGGATTCCTTGACGGAGCCACCGCCGGGCGACGCGTTGAGCCAGCCGCCGGTGGCCGGGTCGTACTGGACGACCTGATACGAGGAGGCCCCATCGACGGGTGACCAGACCAGGTGCGGAACCCCCGACCGGTACTCGACACGGGCGTCCGTGACCGGCGCCGGGGGCGTCAGGTCGGGGGTGGTCAATGTGGTGGCGGCCGAGTAGACGGACCAGTTCCCGTCCTTGTCACGGGCCCGGCCCCGGTAGGTGACCTCGCTGCCGTCGGCGGGGTACCCGGTGTCGCAGATCGCGCCCTTGGGACCGGAGTAGACGGTGTTCCAGGTGCCGGTGTCGAGCCGCTGCAACTCGTACCAGGCGATGTCGGCCCTGTTCGCTTCGGTGGTGACGAGTTGGGGGGCCGCATAGGGCTGGCTGTCCGGGCACCCGTCCCAGTACACGGACGGTGCGGCGGGCGGAGTCTTGTCCACAGTGGTGACGGGCAGGTCGGTGGTACCGGTCGACTCATTGCCGGCCTTGTCGCGGGCACGGACCTCGTAGTAGTACGTCGCGCCCGTCTTCGGGAGCGTGGTGTCGGTGTACGTCGTGGAGGTGGCCGTCGCGAGGGGTGTGCTGCCGAAGGAAGTGTCTTTCAGACGCCGGTAGACGCGGTAACTCGCGAGGTCCATCTCCTTGTTCTTCGCCCAGGTGAGCCTGGCCTTGCCCGTCGTCTTGTCGTACGCGACGGAGGGCGCCGTCGGAGTGAGGGGCTTCACCTTGTCGACGGTGGCCGAAGTCCGGGGTGTGTAACCGAACTTGACGTCGGCGGAACCGGTCCAGTTGACGTAGTCGATGCGCAGGGTGTGCTTGCCGGACGGGATGGTGAGGTTGACGGTCTTCTTCTGGGTCGTCGGGACGTTCTTCCAGACGTTGACCTTGACCCTGCCGTCCAGGTTCACGCGGATGCCGTCCTGCACGGCGACGGTGAGCGCGAAGGGCCCGCCCGAGCCGAAGTCGCGGGTGACGGTCCAGCGGATGCCGAAGTTGTCCTTCGGGAGGCCGGTGGCCGGGGCCTTCGCGCCCCAGTTCTCGGCGATGGCCGCGTCGCAGTCGGTCTTCTTCGGCGTGCCGGAGAAGGTGGTGTTCGCGAAGAACTGGCGCTTGTAGACGGGGGAGTTGCACGTCACCGTGGCCGCCGAGGCGGTCGGGGCTGGGACCACGGTGAGGAGGCCACCGGCGGTGGCGAGCGCCACCGCGCTCGCGGCCGTCGTGCGTCTGGTGATGCTCATACGGTTCTGCGCTGCTCTTTCTGCTTCTGCGTTACGCGTGCCGTCAGTTCACGGGAGCGTTGACCGCCCAGTCGCCCGCCGGAACCGACTCCGTGCCGTCCGCCGCCACCGCCGTCACCCAGTAGTAGGACGTCGTGCCGGGCTTCGCGCCCGCGTCGACGTACGCGGAAGCCGTGTTGGCCACGGTGGCGATGCTCTCGTACGCCGAAGCCGCCGCGTTCCAGCGGTAGACGCGGTAACCGCCCGCCGCCTGCGGGGAGTTGGTGTCCAGGCCGCTCCAGAAGAGCTGGTTGGCACCGGCGCCCTCGGTCGAGTCCGCCGTCAGGTGGAGGGGGGAGCCCGGCGGAGTCGCCACGCCCGGAGTGGTGTTCAGCTCCGTGGCCACGACCGTCGGGGCGGTGCCGGTCTCCGTGTACACGGAGTTCCAGGCGCCGTCGAGGGCGTCGACGAAGAGGCACGCCTGCTCGCCGTTCGGGCGGGTCAGGTAGGAGTACGAGGTGGTGTCGGCCTTCACGTACTTCACCGGGCCGGCCGCCGAGCACACCTTCTCGCCGGTCGCCTTGTCCTCGACCGACTCGCCCACGTAGACCGCGTATCGCGCGAGGTCCGCGGCCGGGTTCGCGTCCCAGTTCAGCTGGAAGCCGTACTCGGTCGGAGTGACCTTCAGGCCGGTCACGGCGGGCGGTGCGGTGTCGTCGTCGTACGTGCTGTTGACGACGGGCGAAGCCCCGGACTCGTTGCCCGCCGCGTCGACCGCCGAGACGCGGTAGCGGTAGGCGATGTCCTCGATGACCGAGGTGTCCAGGTAGGAGACCTTGTCCGTACGGCCCATCTCGAAGAACCGGCCCTGCGCCCCGATCGCCCGGTACACGCGGTACGACGCCGCGCCCTCGACCGCGCTCCAGCTGACCCGCAGCCCGTTCGCCGCCGACTCGTTGACGATCGTCGGCGCCTGGGGCGCGGCCGGAGCGACGCGGTCGACGGTGACGACGCCCTTGTCCGCCGTACCGGCCGACTCGTTGCCCGCCTTGTCGTACGCGCGGACCTCGTAGAAGTAACCCGCGCCCGTGACCGGGAGGGTGGTGTCCGTGTACGAGGTGGAGGCGGTCGTCGCCAGTGGGGTGCCGCCGAACGAACTCCCGTTCAGGCGGCGGTAGATGCGGTAGCCGGCGAGGTCCAGCTCCTTGTTCTTCGCCCAGGTGAGCTTGGCCTCGCCGGACGACTTGTCGTACGCCACCGCGGTGCCCGTCGGGACCAGCGGCTTGACCTTGTCGACCGTTGCCGAAGTGCGGGGCGTGTAGGCGAAGTTGACGTTCGCGTTGCCCGCGAAGTTGGCATAGTCCACGCGCACGGTGTGTCTGCCGGACGGGATCGTCACGTTGACCGTCTTGGTGCGGGTCGCCGTGACGTTCTTCCAGAGGTTGACCTTGGCCTTGCCGTCGACGTAGACGCGGATGCCGTCCTGGGCGGCGGCGGTCAGGGCGAAGGGGCCGCCCGAGCCGAAGTCGCGGGTCACCGTCCAGCGGACGCCGAAGTTGTCCTTCGGAAGGCCGGGGGCGGGGGCCTTCGCTCCCCAGCTCTCGCTGATCGTCCCGTCACAGTCGGTCTTCTTCGGGGTGCCCGAGAAGGCCGTGTTCGTGAAGAACTGGCGCTTGTAGGTAGGGGAGTTGCACGTCACCGTTGCCGCTGAGGCGGGCGTGGCTGCGACCGCGGTGAGGAGGCCTCCGGCGGTGGCGAGGACAACGGCCGTCGCGGCCGACGTGGTCGTGCGTCTGGCGATCTTCATACGCTTCTTCGTCTGCTCTTTCGGTGTCTCGTGCGCCGTCAGTTCACGGGTGCGGTGACCGTCCAGTCGCCCGCCGGGAGGGACTCGGTGCCGTCCGCTGCCACGGCGGTCACCCAGTAGTAGGACGCGGTGCCGGGCTTGGTGCTCGTGTCGAGGTACTGGCGGGCTTCAGCTTGCAGGTCGGAGATCTTCTCGTACGCGGCCGTGGCCGGGTTCCAGCGGTAGATGCGGTAACCGCCCGCATGCAGCGGGGAGTTACCGTCCAGGCCGCCCCACGTCAGCTCGATTCCCTCGACACCCGCCTCCTTCCGTACCGAGAGGCTCAGCGGCGAGCCCTCGGGGGTCGGCACGTTCGGTGTGGTGTCCAGCTCGGTGGCGATCACGATGTTGGGCGAACGCGTCCACTTGTAGTGGGAGTTCCAGCTCGTATCGACGGCATCGACGAAGAGGCACCGCTCCTCGCCGTCCGGGCCGGTGGTGTACGCGTACGATGTGGTGTCGGGGCCCAGCCACTCCACCTCGTGGACGTAGCAGACCTGCTCCTCCTCGTCGCCCAGGAGTTCCCCGGCGTAGACGACGTACCGGTAGAGGTCGGGGGCCGGGTTCGCGTCCCAGCTCAAGTGGAAGCCGTACTCGGTCGGGGTGGCCTTGAGGCCGGTGACAGCGGGCGGCGGGGTGAGGTCCTCGCGCTCGCCGGAGGTGGCTGTGGAACGGGCGGACTCGTTGCCCGCCGCGTCGAGACTCGTCACCCGGTAGTAGTAGGTGACGCGGTCGGCGGCCGAGGTGTCCAGGTAGAGGAGCTGGTCCGTGCTGCCCACCTGGGTGTACGTGCCGTTCTCGCTCGCCGCCCGGTACACGTGGTAGGACGTCGCTCCCGGGACCCCGTTCCAGTCGAGCTGTAGCCCCTTGTACATCGAGGTGACGATCAGGCCCTTGGGCGTGGCCAAGGGGGTCTTGTCGACCGTCGCCACGGTCAGATCGGCGGTGCCGGCGGACTGGTTGCCGGTCTTGTCGTGGGCGCGGACCTCGTAGGCGTACGTCTCACCGGTGTTCGGGATCGAGGAGTCCGTGTAGGTGGTGGCGGTGGTCGTCGTGAGGGGCGTGCTGCCGAACGACGCGCCGTTCAGGCGGCGGTAGACCTTGTACCCCGCGAGGTCCATCTCCTTGTTCTTCGCCCAGGTGAGCTTCGCCTTGCCCGTCGTCTTGTCGTACGCGACGGAGGGCGCCGCGGGGATGAGCGGCTTGACCTTGTCGACGCTCGCCGAAGTCCTGGGCGCGTACGCGAAGTTGACGTTCGCGTTGCCCGTCCAGGCCACGTAGTCGATGCGCAGGGTGTGCTTGCCGGACGGGATGGTGAGGTTGACGGTCTTCCGCACGGTTGCCGAGACGTTCTTCCACACGTCGACCTTGCGCTTGCCGTCGAGGTAGACGCGTACCCCGTCCTGCGCGGCGACGGGGAGGGCGAACGGCCCGCCGGAGCCGAAATCCCGGGTCACGGTCCAGCGGACGGAGAAGTTGTCCTTCGGGAGGCCGGGGGCGGGGGACTTGGCTCCCCAGTTCTCGGCGACGGCGGCATCGCAGTCCGTCCTCTTCGGGGTGCCGGAGAAGGCGGTGTTGGCGAAGAACTGGCGCTTGAAGGAAGGAGAGTTGCAGGTCCCCGCAGCCGAGGCGGCGGGAGCGGCGACGGTGGTGAGGACACCGGCCGTGATGGCCAGCACCACGGTCACTGCCTCCAGAGTGGTCTTCATCGGGAGGTCACGCTCCGCTCGGCAGGGACACGCTGGAGTCCACGTTGCTGAAGGTCTCCGAGCCGTCGGGAGCGACGACCGAGAGCAGGTAGTACACGGTTGTGCCGGCGGGCATGGTGCGGTCCGTGTAGCTGGTGGCGGTGGGTGCCAGCGGGATGTCCGTCACCCGGACGTAGGTGCTTGTCGCGCGGTCCCAGCGGTACACGTTGATGCCGGCGGCCTCCGTGGCCACCGAGTCGGCGCACTCGATGTACATGCCGCCCGCATAGCCGAGGGCCGTGTAGGTGAGCACGGAGCAGGGGGCGGTGTCCTCGGGGAGGGTCGTCGGCCTGAGGTCGAGTTCGGTGACGGTGACCGAGGTGACGGGACTGTCCCAGTACGAGCCTGTCGGCTGGGCGTAGTTGCCCCAGATGTCGGCCGGGACGACGAAGTAGGTCTTCTCCTCGCCGTTCGCCGCCTCCGGGCCGACGACGAACTCCGAGGTGCCGGCAGGCACCTCGTCCAGGAAGTCGGGCGAGTAGCCGGACCGGTACTCCCAGACCTCGTAGTGATCCAGGTCCGTCGCCGTGCTGTCGTCCCAGTCCAGCTCGACGCCGTACTCCAGGGGATCGGCGGTCAGGTTGGTCACGGGCGGCGGCGCCTTCTCGTCCCCGGGGCGGGTGGCTGTGATCTCCGAGGACTCGACGGAGCGGCGGCCTTCGGTGTTCACGCGGTTCAGGACGTAGTGATGGGCGACGCCCCGGTCCGCGTCGTAGTCGGTGCACCGGCGGATCGTGTTCCCGGCGGCGTCGGTACTGACCTTGCGGTCGCGGCAGTCGACCAGCGTGTCGCTGTCGGGGACGACCGGGGACGTCCGCGAGCGGTACACGGAGTAGCCGGCGGTGCTGCTGCCCGGGGGCTCGGTCCAGGTGATCACCACACCCCAACTGGGCGTGGTGGCCGTCACGTTCAGAGGCGGCGTGATGCTCCGCGTGCTGCTGACAACGGCGGATGCGGCGGTGTTGCCGGCCGCGTCGGCCGCGACGACCTTGTACTCGTACGGATTGCCGTACCTCGCCGAGGTGTCGGAGTAGCTGGTCGCCGTGGTTTCGGCGATCTCGGTGAACAAGTGCTCGTCCTCCGCCTGCCGGAAGACCCGGTAGGTCTTCGCGCCCTCGGATGCCGCCCAGGAGAGGTTGTTGGCTGCCTCGACGCCCTCGGCGGTGACGACCGGACGGGTCGGCGGAGTCATGTCGTACGTCGGAACGGGCCCCTGGTCGGCACTGCCCGCGGACTCGTTGCCCGCCCTGTCGTAGGCGCGGACCTCGTAGTAGTAGTCGTCTCCCGTGGAGCGCTGGTTGGTCGTGAACCGCAGGCCGGTGGTGGTGCCCGCCTCGGTCCAGCTGCTGGAGCCCTCGATCCGCCGGTAGACGCGGTAACCGGCGAGATCCATCTCCTTGTTCGGCGCCCAGCTCACGATGCCCACGGGGTGGGTGGTCTGGGGCAGGAAGTTGATGTCGGCACCGGTCGGCGCGAGCGGCTTGACCTTGTCGACGCTCGCGGAAGTCCGGGGTGTGTAGGCGAAGTTGACGTTCGCGTTGCCCGTCCAGGACGCGTAGTCGATGCGCAGGGTGTGCTTGCCGGACGGGATGGTGAGGTTGACGGTCTTCTTCGCCGTCGACGTCACGTTCTTCCAGACGTTGACCTTGATCTTGCCGTCGAGGTAGACGCGGATGCCGTCCTGCGCGGCGGCCGTGAAGGTGAACGGCCCGCCGGAGCCGAAGTCGCGGGTCACCGTCCAGCGCACGCCGAAGTTGTCCTTCGGGAGACCGGTTGCCGGGGCCTTCGCGCCCCAGTTCGAGTCGATCGCCGCGTCGCAGTCCGTCCGCTTCGGTGTGCCGGAGAAGGCGGTGTTCGCGAAGAACTGCCGTTTGTAGACGGGAGAGGTACACGTCGTCGCGGCGGAGGCGGCCGGGGCTGCGGTGCTGAGAAGCGCGCCGGCGGTGGCGAGCACGAGGGCGGTGGTGGCTGCCTGCGTCGTGCGTCTGGCTGGGTTCAATGCGGTCCTTCGAGTCCTGATCGTCAACGGCGAGAAATGGGCCGTTGACGATCAGGACTCGTGAGGATGTGGATTGGTTGTATGGATGTTGTGACTGATTTTGAAATCTGAGTCGGTAGGGCACGGCGGGACTCGGTGGGACTCGGTGCGGTCGTCGCACGTCTGGCCGAGATCATTCGGATCTTCGCATCCGTCGTGTCCGAGTCGGGGGCGGCGTGATTGAGCCGTCAATCATCACGACTCGTGAGGAATCCACCGGGGCGTACGGGACTCTTGGTGGAGGGTCTGCGGTGGCGGTATGCGCAGACATTCTCTGCCTCTCCACAGCACAGCGGAGCGTGATGTTGCCATCTCGTTAAGTAGTTCCGCTTGACGTGCGGGGGCTCGCCAACGTTGGCTTTCAGCCACATGGGTCGCACTGCTGCGTCCTCGTCCCGAAACGCCTGAAGTGAGCGCCCGAATGCCCAGAACACCCCGTATGCGTCGTATTTCCATAGCCGTGGCCGCCTCCACGGCGATGGTCTCCCTCGCCGCGGGCTGCGGAGTACTCGACGCCGGCGGGGAGACCACCGAGGCGACCCCGACCAAGGGCAACGACATCACCGTGGGGCTGCTGCTCCCGGAGACCGAGAACACTCGGTACGACAAGTTCGACTACCCGATCATCAAGAACAAGGTCGCGTCGCTCACCAACGGCCAGGGCCGGGTCGACTACGCCAACGCCGGGGCGGACGCCGCCAAGCAGGCCCAGCAGCTCCAGAAGATGATCGACGACAAGGTCGACGTCCTGCTCCTCGACGCCGTGGACGCGCACGCCATCGCGGGCGACGTCAAGAAGGCCAAGGACGCGGGGATTCCCGTCATCGCGTACGACAGGCTGGCCGAGGGCCCCATCGACGCGTACATCTCCTTCGACAACGAACTCGTCGGCGAGGTGCAGGGACGTTCCCTCCTGGAGGCCCTCGGCGGTGACGTCGAACCCGCCACGAAGATCGTCATGATGAACGGGTCGGTGACCGACCCGAACGCCGCCCAGTTCAAGGAGGGCGCCCTCTCCGAGCTGGAGGGCAAGGTGACGATCGCCCAGTCCTTCGACACCAAGGACTGGAAGCCCGAGAACGCCAAGTCGAACATGACGAGGGCGATCGCCTCCATCGGCAAGGACAACATCGCCGGCGTCTACTCCGCCAACGACGGCATGGCGGGCGGCATCATCGAGGCCCTGGAGGCCGCCGGCGTCACCAAGCTGCCGCCGATCACCGGGCAGGACGCCGAACTGGCCGCCGTACAGCGGATCCTCTCCGGCGAGCAGTACATGAGCGTCTACAAGTCGTACCCGCAGGAGGCCGAGACGGCGGCCGAGATGGCCGTCGCCCGCATCCAGGGCCGCGACATCCAGTTCGACGCCCTCACCCGGGACAAGGTCGACAGCCCGACCACGAAGGACGTGCCGTCCCAGCTCGTGAGCGTCGTCGCCCTGACGAAGCTCAACATCAAGACCACGGTCATCGAGGACGGCATCTACAAGGTGTCCGACATCTGCACGGCCAAGTACGAGGACGAGTGCGAGGCCATCGGCCTGAAGTAGGCGCACCCCAGGCCTGAAGCAGGGCGCACCCTGGGGCAATGAACTGCCCCAGGGTCACAGGGCCACAGAGCCCCGCCCGCCTCACGCTTCACGCCACCCGCGTGAACTCCACCGTCACATCCGGCGGCCCCCCGGCCACACCCCGGTACACACCCTTGTGCGGCGTCACGTCGTCGTAGTCGCGCCCCCGGCCCACCACCACGTGCGACTCGTCGGCGCGTGTCCGGTTCGTCGGGTCGTAGCCGCACCAGTCGCCCGCCCAGTACTCGACCCAGGCGTGCGACTGGCCCTCCACCGGCCGGTGCAGCTCCGCCTCCCGCTCCGGGTGGAGGTAGCCGGAGACATAGCGGGTGGGCAGGCCGATGCCCCGCAGCAGCGCGATCGTGACGTGGGCGATGTCCTGGCAGACGCCCGCGCCCTGCTCCCACGCCTCCGCCGCCGACGTGTTCACGCCCGTCGTGCCGGGCAGGTACGACACCCGGTCCGCGACCAGCGCCGACACCGCGGTCGCCGTCCCGTGCGGGTCGAGGCCCGCCGCCACCTCCCGCGCCCGCTCGACCAGCTCGGACGGCACAGTCGTACGCGTGGTCGTCGTCGCGTACTCCAACAGGCGGGAGTTCGCGGTCCGTTCGGCCACCTCGGCCCAGCTCGGCGCGGGGTCCAGGGGGCCCGGCGGGGCCGTCTCGACCAGGCTCTGGGCGGTGATCGTGAGGTCGGCGTGCGGGTCCATCAGGTCGAAACCGGTGACCTGTGTGCCCCAGTAGTCCCAGTACGACCAGGTCGGCGTCGTCGGGTTCACGGTGACCCGGGCGTCCAGCGTCGTCTGGCCGGGGAGCGTCAGGGGGGTCATCCGGACCTCGTTGTGCGAGGAGACCGCGGCCTGCGCGTACGCGACCCGGGTGACATGCCGGATACGGAGCCGGCGGGTCATCGGCGCGCTCGTCGACATGATGCTCGTCATACTGCTCGCGCTCCTTCCTGGGCCCACTCCACGGGCCCCTGGTACGGGAAGAACCGCTCCGCCACCGCCTCCGCCGAGGCCATGCAGGCGGTCTGCAAGTCCCGGAGGAGGGAGGGGAGTTGGTCTTCCATGGCCTGCGAGTCCAGATACTCGAGTCTGGTCCGCAGCCGTCCGATCGGGCGGCGGGCCGGATCCTGGCGCGGACGGCCAAGGGCCGCGAGGCACTCCTCGGCGGTGGTGAGGGCGTGCAGCGCCGAACGCGGGAAGTCCCGGTCCAGGAGCAGGAATTCGGCCACTCTCGGGGTGTCGCCGAAACCGCCGTACACCCGCGCGTACGCCTCGTCCGCGCCGCTCGCGCTCAGCAGCGTCGGCCAGTCCGGGGCATGCGCGGCGTCCAACACCCGTACCGACAACAGCCGTACGGTCATGTCCACCCGCTCAAGGCTCCGCCCGAGCACCACGAAACGCCAGCTGTCGTCCCGGCTCATGGTGGAGTCCGCGAGCCCGAAGAAGAGGGCCGCGCGACGCCGTACCAGCTCCAAGTAGGCGTACGGGCCCGTGCGTCGGGCCGCGAGCCGCTGGTCGGCGAGAGCGTGCCAGGTGGAGTTGAGGCACTCCCACATCTCGGAGGAGACGGCCTCACGGGCGCTGCGCGCATTCAGCCGCGCCGCGCCCAACGCACCCTCGATCGAGCACGTGGACCGCGCGTCGAAGGCGAGCTGGTCCAACACCTGCTGCATGTCCACGGGTTGGCCGCCCGCGTCGACGCCGAGGATGGCGTACAGGGAGCGGCAGGCCGCGTCCTCGTCGCGCCAAGGGTCCTCCAACAGGCGGTGCAGATAGGCGTCCAGGATGCGGCCCGTCGCGTCGGCCCGCTCCACGTAACGGCCCGTCCAGGTCAGGGCCTCGGCTATCCGGGAGAGGATCACGTCGTTCACTGCTGCTGCGCCCCTTCCTGTACGAGGGTGAGGTTGCCGTCGGGTCCGTGCTGGCGCGGGGCGACCTCGGGGAGGGCGCCGGCCGGTTCGGGGTCCGGGCTCTCGGTGGGGCCCTCGGCGAGCACCCAGGTGTCCTTGGAGCCGCCGCCCTGGCTGGAGTTGACGATGAGGTTGCCCTCCTGGAGCGCGACGCGCGTCAGCCCGCCCGGCAGGACCCAGATGTCGCTGCCGTCGTTCACGGCGAACGGGCGCAGGTCGATGTGGCGCGGCGCCATCCGCTCGCCGGCCAGGGTGGGGGAGGTGGAGAGCGCGACCGGGCGCTGCGCGATCCAGCCCCGGGGATCGGCGGCGACGGCCGCCCGGCACTGCTCCAGGGTCTCCCGGTCGGCTTTCGGCCCGATGACGATGCCCTGGCCGCCGGCGCCGTCGACGGGCTTGATGACCAGCTGGTCGATCTGGTCGAGGACCGCCTCCAACTGCCCCGGCTCGTCCGGCCGGAACGACTCGACATTCGGAAGAATCGGTTCCTCAGAGAGGTAGTACCGGATCAGATCGGGTACGTACGTGTACAGGAGCTTGTCGTCGGCGATGCCGTTGCCGACCGCGTTCGCGAGGGTCACCGTGCCCGCCTGGGCGGCGCTCAGGATGCCCGGGCAGCCGATCACCGAATCGGGCCGGAAATGGAGCGGGTCGAGGAAGTCGTCGTCCAGCCGTCGGTATACGACATGGACGGGTACCTCACCGCGCGTGGTCCGCATCCACACCCGGTTGTTGCGGCACACCAGATCGTGTCCCTCGACCAGCTGCACGCCCATCAGCCGGGCCAGCAGGGCGTGTTCGAAGTAGGCGGCGTTGTTCGGACCCGGGGTCAGGACGACCACCCGCGGATCGGCGGCACCGTCGGGCGCGGCGGCGCGCAGGGCGGCCAGCAGGCGCTGCGCGTAACCGTCGACGGGTACGACGTGCTGCTCGGCGAAGAGGGACGGGAAGATGCGGGTCATCGCCCGCCGGTTCTCGATGACGTACGACACCCCGGACGGCACCCGGACGTTGTCCTCGAGCACCCGGAAGTCGCCGGCCTCGTCGCGGACGAGGTCGATGCCGGCGACATGGATGCGGACCCCGCCCGGTGGCTCGATGCCATGGGCGGCCCGGTGGAAGTGGTCCGAGCCGAGCAGCAGCCGCCAGGGCACGACCCCGTCCTCGAAGGCCCGGCAGGGCCCGTAGGCGTCCGCGAGATAGGCCTCCAGGGCCCGCACCCGCTGGGCGACCCCGCGCTGGATGAGGTCCCACTCCAGCGCGTCCAGGATCCTCGGCACGAGGTCCAGCGGCCAGGGTCTCTCCTCGCCCGCGAAGGCGTAGGTCACCCCGCGGTCGGTGAAGGCCCGGGCCATCTGGTCGGCGCGGAAGCGCAGTTCGGTCGGTTCGATGGGCTGGAGCGCCGCCAGTACCGGCTCATAGGCGGTCCTGACCTCACCCGGCCGCACAAACATCTCGTCCCACGCATCGGCCAACGCGTATGCGTCAAATATGTCCGCCATGGCCTGACGGTAGGGGCGGGACGTAACGGGACGATCTCTGAGTGGTTTCCGGCAGTTTGCGCGAATGGTGTGGTACGCGCTTTCTCCCGGGTTTGCCGCGCGCGGTTCTGGGCAGCCTGATGCCCCGGCCGGATGGGGGCACCCTGCCGGGGCGGCTTCGGACGTCCCCCCGTGCGCCCGAAGGCGCCCCCGTCACGTCCATGGGAAGCGCCTTCCACAATGCCCTCACGGACAACGCCCCACCACCGTCAGCTTGTTGCAGGGACACGGGCGGAGGAGGGGCGAAAGTCGGACATAGTAGGGGGATCGGGGGCGCGTGACGGGCGGAGCCGTGTTGCGGACCACGTCCGGGCCGCGCATAGTTGCGCTGCAAACAGGGCTGGACTCAGGGGTGGGATGGGCGATGGCCGGGCACGGGACGGACGAGCATCCACACGGTGCTGACCGACTGTGCGAGGCCGGGGATCGCGTGTATTCCCGGGCCGTACGGCGGGGCCGTGTGCGGCGCCTCGACGCGGAGTCGGTGCCGTGCCTGCTCGAACTCGCCCTGCTGCACCCCGACCCCGACGACATGGCCTGGCTGGTGCCGACCTCCCCGCAGGAGGTCATGACCCGGCTGTTGCGCGGTGTCTACGACGAGGTCAGTGTGAGCCAGCGGCGCGTGGGCTCGGCGGTGGCGGCCTTCGAGTGGTACGCGGCCTTGGGCGGGCAGATCCAGTCCCCGGGCGCGGGCGAGGGCACCGCCCTGCGCGTCCTGGACGGCCTCGCCCGGATCCAGGCCGCGATGGACGAGGCGACGGACGCGTGCACGACCGAGGTGCTGACCGTGCAGCCCGGCGGCATCCGCCGTGAGTACGAACTCTCGGAGGGCCTGCACCGGGCACTCGAGCTCCGCAGGCGCGGAGTACGGATGCGGGACCTCTACAACCATGTGGCCCGGCACGGCCAGGGCCTGCTCAACTACCTCGAATTGATGGGCGACACGGTCCAGGCCCGCACGCTCGACGAGGTGATCGAGCGGCTGATCCTCTTCGACCGCACGGTGGCCTTCATCCCGGCGAACGCCGAGCGGACGGTCGCGCTGGAGATCCGGCACCCGGCGCTGGTGCAGTACCTGGTGACGGTCTTCGAGCGGCTCTGGCGCTTCGCGGTCCCGCTCACGGCCCCGCTCCCCGACACCGGCATCGAGGGCATCTCGCACCGCGAACGCTCGATCGCCGCGCTCCTCGCCGAGGGCCACCAGGACGCGGTGGTCGCGGAACGGCTGGGCATCAGCGTACGGACCTGCCGGGCGCACATCGCCCGGCTCTCGGAGACGCTGGGGGCGGCGAGCCGGACACAGCTGGGGGTGCGGATCGCACAGACGGGGCTGGACGGGCCGAGGGGCCCGGCGGACCCGGAGGGCGGCGCGGTCAGCCTTCCGGCGCCGATGCCCCCTCCGGAGCCCGCTGCGGCCTGCCCTGAGGCCGCTCCGGCCCCGACTCCGGCTCCAGAATCCCCGACTGCCCGATGAGGTAGCCGAGTTGGGCACGGCTGTCGCTGCCGAGGGTGGCGGCGAGCTTGGCGATGTGGACGCGGGCCGTACGCACGTTCATGCCCAGGCGGGTGGCGATGACGGCGTCGGTGTGGCCTTCGACGAGGAGGGCGGCGATGGCTCGCTGGCGGGGCGTGATGCCGTGGAAGGACGGATCCCCGACGTCCTGCGGACGCATCGGCGTGGCCAGCTGCCACAGTCGCTCGAAGGCGGTCACGAAGAACGCCACGAGGGCGGGGTGGCGGACCTCGAGGGCGACGGCGGAGTCCGGCGGGCCCGTCCGGTCGGGCACGAAGGCGACGGTCCGGTCCACGATGATCATCCGGTCGGTGACCTCGTCGAGGAAGCGCGCCTCCGAGTCCCCGCGCAGCTTGTCGTACCGGTCGAAGAAGGACGGCTGGTGGCGTGCCGTGGCCTGGTAGAGGGTGCGGATACGGGAGCCCCGGTCGAGCACGGCCTGGTCGCGTGCCATGGCGATGGCGTGCACGCGCGCGCTGACCCTGCCGTAGTCGCTGTTCGGCTGGATGCAGAGGAGTTCCCGGGAAGCGGTGGCGGTGGCCTCGGTGATGGCCTGGTTGATCCGCTCGTTGCCCAGCAGAACGCTGATCGTCGGGGTGTCCGTCCGTACGGCCGGTGTCTCGACGCGCAGCAGCGGTGCGAACAGCTCCGCGAGCCGTTCCTCGCGCCGTCGCTCGGCCGCGATGCGCTCCGCCGCGCCGCGCAGCAGCCGGTGCAGGGCGACCGGAGGGGCTACGGGCTCCAGCCGGTCCAGGTCGTCGACGGTCGGTTCCAGCAGCCCCAGGTCGACCAGACAGGGGGCGTCGACGGTGTCGGCGGCCCGTACGTGACCCTCGCGCAGGGCGCGCGCGTAGAGCGCCGAAGCCGCTTCGCACAGGTCGTCCCCGCTGTGCTCGCGATGGGTGGACGGGGTCACTGGGCGGTTCTCTCCTCAGCGTTCCTGGTCCAGGAGCCCGGACTGCGCGATGAGATAGCCCAGCTGGGCGCGGCTGCCACTGCCCAGGGCGGTGGCGAGCTTGGCTATGTGGGCGCGGCAGGTGCGGACGTTCATCCCGAGCCGACGGGCGATGGCCTCGTCCACGTGGCCTTCTATGAGCAGCTTGGCTATGGAGTGCTGGATCTCCGTGAGGCCGTCCGGGGCGGTTTCGTAGGGGGCGCCGGCGTTGAGCGGCACCGCCCTGCCCCACATGAACTCGAACACCTTGACCAGGTAGCGGACGAGGCCGGGGTGCCTCAGCTCCAGGGCGACCTGCCGGTCGTCCCGGGTGGGTATGAAGGCCACGGTCTCGTCGCAGATGATGAGCCGCTCGACGAGTTCGTCGATGGTGCGGTACTCCACCTTGCCGTCCGTGAACTGGTCCACGTAGGCGAGCGTCTCCGGGCTGTAGCGGGCCGTGTGCTGGTACAGGGTCCGGATCGTCACACCGCGCTCGATCAGGGGCCTGTCGCGCTCCAGTGCTTGGGCCAGGGTGTGCTCGAGACGTCGACCGCTCGGCTGCACCGTGAGCATCTCGGACTGGCACTCGGTCGTGGCCTGGTCGAGTGCAGCGTTGATCCGATCGAGGCCTTCCAGCACAGTGATCGAGTGCGTGGGGGAGGTCGCCTGAGCGGTGAGAGCCATGAACGGCTCGAAAGAATCGGCCAGTTCGATCGACAGCTGTCTGCGCTCGGTGATCTCCCGCTCGATGGGGTTGAGCCGTTGCGCGAGGGCGACCGACGGGGGGAGGGGACGGAGCCAGTTCGGGTCGTCGGGATCCGGGTGAAGCAGGGCGAATTCCATCAGACACGGTGCGGGTTCCACCTCCGTGCGGGATATGCGCCCCGCACGGAGAGCAAGCGCGTAGAGACGGCTGCCCTCCTCGCACAGGTCCGTCACCGTGTGGGGATGTGTCGCATTAGTCCGTTCCATCACCAAATCTCCACCCC
This sequence comes from Streptomyces sp. NBC_00075, assembly GCF_045041225.1. NCBI lineage: Bacteria > Bacillati > Actinomycetota > Actinomycetes > Kitasatosporales > Streptomycetaceae > Streptomyces > Streptomyces sp. NBC_00075. Next base: position 4,990,295 of record NZ_CP108243.1, on the reverse strand, counting down.
CCAGGGTCCTGAACATGCAGGAACATGATGCATCGATTGTGTGGCCATGACGTGCCTGAATGAGCCATCGTCGTATCCGACGGGGGAAGAAGGGGACCTTCAAGTGAGGACGAAGCCGACTATGCGTAACAGATTGCTTCGCTCGGTGCTTGTCGCCGCCTTCTCCGCCGTTGTGGCCTTCGGCGCACTGGCCGGCCTCTCCGGTGTGAGCAGCGACGCACGCGGGGCGGATGGCGTCCAGTATGTGGCCGACGACATTGTCGGCGACGCGTCGGCCTTCCCGGCCGACAGCAGCTGGGGCTGACCGATGACAACTCCACCCGACGATCGCTCGTTCCGTCGCGAAATGGCCACGGCCTACCGCTCCGGCTGGCACTTCATCGACTTGGTCACCGCCATCCCCCACAGCGGTGACTCGCTGATGGTGACCGTGTTCGGAGAGCCGGTTGTCGTGACGCGGGACGACGACGAGGACGTACGGGCGTACCGGTGTCTGCGGCGGCCTCGGGGGGCGCCGCAGCCCGTACGGTGTGCCATCCGGTACGGAATGATCTTTGTGAACCTGGATCAGCGCGACCACCGGCTGGACCACCCCGACATCCCGGATATCCCCGATATCCAGGACGTACAGACCATCTCAGCCACCCCCCGCAGTGCCTGACGCGATTCCCCCGTCGCAGTAGATCGCTCAGGTGCTTCCCCCCGCAGCGGCGTCACCGTGACCTGAACACGGTGACGCCGCTGCAGTTTTACGGGAAATATCCGGGTTTAGCGGCATCCCGCCCCGGGTATGGCAAGCGCTCGCTTGGCTGAAAGTGATCGTTCCCGCGTCTCCCGCCCGGTGTTCTCGGCCGTCCATCCGTCATTGAGGATGGGCGGCTTTTCGGTCTGTCCGCCCCCAGTCCGCACCTTGAGTGGAATAGGCTCAACTTTGTGTACGCTGGTTGTGTCAGTCGTGCAGGGAGAGCCGTGGAGAGGAGACAGCGACCGTGGACGCCGAGCTGACCAACAGGAGCCGGGACGCGATCAACGCGGCCAGCAGCAAGGCCGTGTCCGGAGGTCACGCGGATCTGACCCCGGCGCATCTGCTGCTGGCGCTGCTCAGCGGCCAGGACAACGAGAACATCACCGACCTGCTGGCCGCCGTCGAGGCCGACCAGGCGGCCGTACGCTCGGGCGCCGAACGCGTACTGGCCTCGCTGCCGAGCGTGACCGGCGCGACTGTCGCACCTCCACAACCCAACCGGGAACTTCTCGCGGTCATCGCCGATGCGGCCGAACGGGCGAAGGAGCTGGGCGACGAGTACCTCTCCACCGAGCATCTCCTCATCGGCATCGCCGCGAAGGGCGGCGCCGCCGGGGACGTACTCTCCCAGCAGGGCGCCGGCGCGAAGAAGCTGCTGGACGCGTTCCAGAAGAGCAGGGGAGGGCGTCGCGTGACCACAGCCGACCCCGAGGGCCAGTACAAGGCCCTGGAGAAGTTCGGTACGGACTTCACGGCCGCCGCGCGGGAGGGCAAGCTCGACCCGGTCATCGGCCGCGACCAGGAGATCCGCCGGGTCGTCCAGGTGCTGTCCCGGCGTACGAAGAACAACCCGGTCCTCATCGGGGAGCCGGGCGTCGGCAAGACGGCCGTCGTCGAGGGCCTCGCCCAGCGGATCGTCAAGGGCGACGTGCCCGAGTCCCTGAAGAACAAGCGGCTCGTCTCCCTCGACCTCGGTGCGATGGTCGCGGGGGCCAAGTACCGCGGTGAGTTCGAGGAGCGGCTCAAGACCGTCCTCGCGGAGATCAAGGACTCCGACGGCCAGATCATCACCTTCATCGACGAACTCCACACCGTCGTCGGCGCGGGCGCCGGCGGCGACTCCGCGATGGACGCCGGCAACATGCTGAAGCCGATGCTGGCGCGCGGCGAGCTGCGCATGGTCGGCGCGACGACGCTCGACGAGTACCGCGAACGGATCGAGAAGGACCCGGCGTTGGAGCGCCGCTTCCAGCAGGTCCTGGTGGCGGAGCCGAGCGTCGAGGACACGATCGCGATCCTGCGCGGCCTCAAGGGCCGGTACGAGGCCCACCACAAGGTCGTCATCGCGGACAGCGCGCTGGTGGCGGCGGCGACCCTCTCCGACCGGTACATCACCTCCCGCTTCCTCCCCGACAAGGCGATCGACCTGGTCGACGAGGCGGCGTCCCGACTCCGCATGGAGATCGACAGCTCCCCCCTCGAGATCGACGAACTCCAGCGCGCCGTAGACCGGTTGAAGATGGAGGAACTCGCGCTGGAGAAGGAGACCGACCCGGCCTCGCGCGAGCGACTGGAACGGCTGCGCCGCGATCTCGCCGACAAGGAGGAGGAGTTGCGCGGTCTGACGGCCCGTTGGGAGAAGGAGAAGCAGTCCCTCAACCGGGTCGGCGAGCTGAAGGAGAAGCTCGACGAACTCCGCGGCCAGGCCGAACGGGCCCAGCGTGACGGCGACTTCGACACCGCCTCCAAGCTCCTCTACGGCGAGATCCCCACCCTGGAAAGGGACTTGGAGGAAGCCTCGGAGGAAGAGGAGGAGGCCTCCAGGGACACCATGGTCAAGGAGGAGGTCGGCCCCGACGACATCGCGGACGTGGTCGGCGCCTGGACCGGCATCCCGGCCGGCCGTCTCCTGGAGGGCGAGACCCAGAAACTCCTGCGCATGGAGGAGGAGTTGGGCCGCCGCCTGATCGGCCAGAGCGAGGCCGTACAGGCGGTCTCCGACGCGGTACGGAGGACGAGGGCCGGCATCGCGGACCCGGACCGTCCCACCGGCTCCTTCCTCTTCCTCGGCCCGACAGGCGTCGGCAAGACGGAACTGGCGAAGGCACTCGCCGACTTCCTCTTCGACGACGAGCGGGCGATGGTCCGCATCGACATGTCGGAGTACGGCGAGAAGCACAGCGTGGCGAGGCTGGTCGGCGCCCCGCCCGGCTACGTCGGCTACGAGGAGGGCGGCCAGCTGACCGAGGCGGTGCGCCGCCGCCCGTACAGCGTGGTGCTCCTGGACGAGGTCGAGAAGGCCCACCCGGAGGTCTTCGACATCCTGCTCCAGGTCCTCGACGACGGCCGTCTCACGGACGGCCAGGGCCGCACGGTCGACTTCCGCAACACGATCCTGATCCTGACGTCGAACCTGGGCAGCCAGTTCCTGGTCGAGCCGCTGACGTCGGAGGAGGAGAAGAAGCAGCAGGTGCTGGAGGTGGTCCGGGTCTCCTTCAAGCCGGAGTTCCTGAACCGCCTGGACGACCTGGTGGTCTTCTCGGCCCTCAACAGGGCGGAACTGGAGCGCATCGCCGCCCTCCAGATCGGCCGCCTGGCCAAGCGCCTGGCCGACCGCCGTCTCACCCTGGACGTCACCCCGGCCGCCCTGGCCTGGCTCGCAGACGAGGGCAACGACCCCGCGTACGGCGCCCGCCCCCTCCGCCGCCTGATCCAGACGGCGATCGGCGACCGCCTCGCCAAGGAGATCCTGGCGGGCGAGGTCAAGGACGGGGACACGGTACGGGTGGACGCGTTCGGGGAGGGGTTGATCGTGGGGCCGGCGACCGGGGAAACGGGACCCGGCGTGAGCGGAAAGACGCTCTGAGCTGAATTTCGCCAACCATCGGTGAACCGTCGGGGGCGGGGGTTGCCACCCCCCGCCCCGGATGGGAGAGGATGGCGGAATCCGTACGAAGGGAAATTCACGGTGACCATCGACCCGTCCTCGATTCCGAACTTCGGGGGCCAGCCCGAGCCGCAGCCGCAAGGTCCGGCGGGCCCCGTCGTCCCGGATCAGGACCTTGTCAAGCAGCTCCTCGAACAGATGGAGCTGAAGTACGTCGTCGACGACGAGGGTGACCTCGCGGCGCCGTGGGAGCAGTTCCGTACGTACTTCATGTTCCGCGGTGAGGGTGACCAGCAGGTCTTCTCGGTGCGGACGTTCTACGACCGGCCCCACGAGATCGAGCAGAAGTCCCTGCTTCTGGAGTCGATCGACGACTGGAACCGGCGGACCCTGTGGCCCAAGGTGTACAGCCACACCCACGACGACGGCACCGTGCGCCTGATCGGCGAGGCGCAGATGCTCATCGGTACGGGCGTCAGCCTGGAGCACTTCGTGTCGTCGACGGTGAGCTGGGTGCGGGCCGCGATCGAGTTCGACAAGTGGCTCGTCGAGCAGCTCGGCCTCGAGCAGGAGATCGACGAGGCGGAGAAGCCCGAGGACGACGAAGAGTAGTCCTGCGTCGTCCTGCACGCGAAGGAGCCCGGCCGTGATGGCCGGGCTCTCGCCGTTCCCGGGGTGGTGAAGCATCGTGCTCGGGTCGGCGTCTCGATCGGTACTTACGCCCAGACCGCCCTGCCGCCTGAGTTCAGGGGCTGACGTCCAGGATGCGCACTGGCTGTTCCTTCCACGTGTGCGGTCTGGTGGTCGCGATCACCGCGCCATCCGGCCGGTCGGGAGTGGGCTGGGCCGCGTAAAGAGTGTGCGCATCGGCCCATGTTGTCGCGCGGGCCACCGACAGGGCGGCCGGCAGGTCGAGGTCGACGATCGCGATGCCGGGCAGGGCCGCAAGGTGCTCCGCGGTGCCTGGCCGGGCCCGGTCGGCCTCGACCAAGGCACACACGGTGGCGTACAGGAACCAGCCCGACTCGGCGTGAGCGCGATGGATCAGCCGGGAAGTCAGGGCGTTGCCTCGCCCAGCGGCCACCATGGCGCTCTCGTCGAGGAAGACATGCACGTCACGGGTCACGCGGCGCCCGCCTCGGTCAGGCGGCGGTCCAGCTCGGCGTCCAGCTCGGCCTGCTCGTGCTCTTCGGGGTCGTAGCCGTTCCACTCCCGCAGCACTGCCTGTGCCTTCGCCGCCCGCTCGGCCCGCTCCGCAGGGGTGAGGAGGGTCTCGGCGAGCCGGGCCAGGTAGGAACGCAGGGACAGCCCTTCCGCAGCGGCTATGTCGGCAAGCCGGTCGCGGGCATCGGCCGGGATACGGACGTTGGCATCGGGCATGATGCAAGCTCCACTTCACTCGCAGACCGGGTACGGGTACGGGTACGTACCCGTACCCGCGACGTCACTTTAGCCCGCCCGGTACACCGCTGTCCGCTAGACCCCGAGTTTCTTGAGCCGGGCCACCGCCTCCTCCAGTACCGATGTCCGCTTGCAGAACGCGAACCGTACGAACGGGGCGCCCTCCTCGCGGTGGTCGTAGAAGACCGCGTTCGGGATCGCCACCACTCCCGCCCGTTCCGGGAGGGAGCGGCAGAAGGCGAAGCCGTCCGTTTCGCCGAGGGGGCGGATGTCCGTCGTGATGAAGTACGTGCCCGAGGGGGTGAAGACCTCGAAGCCCGCCTCCCGCAGGCCCGCCGACAGCAGGTCCCGCTTGGCGAGCATGTCCGACCGGAACGCCTCGAAGTACGTGTCCGGGAGGTTCAGGGCCTCTGCCACCGCGTACTGGAACGGGCCCGCCGACACGTACGTCAGGAACTGCTTCGCGGAGCGGACCGCTGTCACCAGGTCCGGGGTCGATGTGACCCAGCCCACCTTCCATCCGGTGAACGAAAACGTCTTCCCGGCGCTCCCGATAGAGACCGTTCGTTCGCGCATGCCCGGGAAGGAGGCCAGCGGCAGATGGCCGGCGTCGTCGAAGACCAGGTGTTCGTACACCTCGTCGGTGACCACCAGCAGGTCGCGTTCCACGGCCAGCTGGGCGATCGCGGTCAGCTCGTCGCGGGTCAGGACCGTGCCGGTGGGGTTGTGCGGGGTGTTGATGAGGAGCAGGCGGGTGCGGGGTGTCACCGCTGCTCGGAGTTCGTCCAGGTCCAGGCGGAACGAGCCCTCGTGGGGGCGCAGTGTGACCGGTACCCGCGCGGCGCCCGCCATCGCGATGCACGCCGCGTAGGAGTCGTAGTAGGGCTCCAGGGCGATCACCTCGTCGCCCGGCTCCAGCAGCGCCAGCAGGGTCGCCGCGATGGCCTCCGTCGCGCCCGCCGTCACCAGGACCTCGCGGTCGGGGTCGTACGAGAGTCCGTACCGGCGCTGTTGGTGCGCCGCGATCGCCGTGCGCAGCTCGGGGATGCCGGGGCCCGGCGGGTACTGGTTGCCGCGGCCGTCGCGCAGCGCCCGTACGGCCGCCTCGCGGATCTCCTCCGGACCGTCGGTGTCCGGGAAGCCCTGGCCGAGGTTGATCGAGCCGGTGGCGACGGCGAGCGCCGACATCTCGGCGAAGATCGTCGTCCCGAACTCGGCGAGCCGGCGATTGAGGAAGGGGCGTGCGCTGCTGGTCATGGTCGTCATCCTGCGCCGAAGCTCTGGACTTCCTCAACTCTGCTTTGGCAGGTGAGACAGGCGGGCATCCCCACGTCACGCAAGACGGCGAGGCGCCCACGGGGGGCCGCCTCGGGGGAACGAAAGGAGGGTGACGCCATGGCCGTGGCCATCATCGCCCTTGTCATGCTGGCGAGCCTGTTCATCGTCGTGACCGTGACGGTCCGGGCCGCCCGGCTCCGTCAGCGCAGGAGCAGGAACAGCTGGTGGGCCGGCGGAGCGGCGGGCTCCAGCGGCTCCGGGCACTCCGGAAGCACGTCGTGCGGCACGGGTTCCTCCTGTAGCACGAATTCCTCCTGCGGAGGGGGCTCGTCCTGCGGCGGCGGGTCGTCCTGCGGGGGAGGCGGCGGGGGCGGATGCGGCGGAGGCAGCTGACACGGGGCAGCTGAGCTCCGGAAGGGGGAACCGCATCCGGATCGCGGGGGGAGCACCCGCCGGGACGACGATCGTATTCGTCGTCCCGGCGGGCGCTCGTACGTTCGTGACGTGACCCCCGTGTCACCCCGCTCGCGGGGGTTGTTCGCACGCTCGGGCGTACGCCGCGGTTGAACAGTTGAGCTGTGGAGCCCTCTGAGGGATGGAAAGCCCACGAAGTTGGGTAAAAACGCTGTGACGGCGCCACCGTTCATGATTCCCTCTAAATCACCAACACAGCCCCTCGGATGTCCATGGATATCCCTGGATGTCCCTCCTGAACTGGGCTGACCGGGCCGATCTCCCGGTGTCGACCCGTGTCGACCGGAGTGCGCCGGACCCACATCTCCCTTTGCGTGCTAGCGGAGCCGATCCATGCTCACGACCCTGAACACCGCCTACACCGACACGCGCGCGGCCGACCTCGCCTGGACCCTGGGCCGGGAACCGCTGCCCGCCCTCGCCACCCTCGACCTCGAACTCGCGGACGCGAAGCTCCAGTTGAGACTCCTCGGCGCCTCCCACCAGGTGCTTCTGGAGGAGGAACAGGGCATCTGTTCGGAGACGGTCGCGTGCATCCCGGGTTCCAGCACCCCTCTCCCGCTCGGCGTGGCCAAGCGGGTCGGCGACTGGGAGTACGAATTCGCGGCGAGAGTGGAGGTCCTGTCGCCGGGGTCGTTCGCCGGGCGCGCCCAGGAGCTGCTGGCCCTGGTCGCCGACCATCCGAACGGCCTGGCCGGTGTCTTCCCCGGCAGCCCGCACGCCTTCACCGCGATGCTGGCCCAGCGGCACGAGGGGCAGGTCCACTGGCGGACCTGGCACGCCTATCCGCAGGACGGGCAGCTGGTGGCGACCAGGACGCGGGTGGGCGTGCGCGTGGCCGCGGCTCTCTGAGGGGCCGCGAGAGGCCCGGACGGGCTTCACATCAACTTCCTCCGCGTAAACAAGGACCACACGTGTGGGTGACGAAGCGCACCCGGAGTGTGACGTAGCGTTCCCAGCGTGATCGAACCGCACGTGCCGGCCCCGCCGGGCAGCCCCCCGCCCTGGGGTGCTCCCGCGCGGCTGCCCGTCCGGCCCGGCACCGGCCGGTTCCTGGTCCTCGCCTGCGTCTTCGTCTGTGCGGCCTGCGGACTGGTGTACGAACTGGAACTCGTCGCGCTCGCCTCGTACTTGATCGGCGACTCGGTCACCCAGGCGTCCGTCGTGCTCTCCGTGATGGTGTTCGCGATGGGCATCGGCTCGCTCGCCGCGAAACGCCTGCGCTGCCGTGCCGCCGCCGGCTTCGGCGCGGTCGAGGCGGCGCTCGCGCTGGTCGGCGGCTGTAGCGCGATGGCCCTGTACGCGGTGTTCGCGTGGACCGGCGACTGGGGCGGCCTCTGGGCGCACGGCCCCCGCGTCCTCCTTGTCACCTTCTCCCTCGCCATCGGCCTGCTGATCGGCGCCGAGGTGCCGCTCCTGATGGAGCTGATCCAGCGCATCCGCCGCCAGGACGCGGGCGGCGCGGTCGCCGACCTGTTCGCCGCCGACTATGTGGGCGCACTGGTCGGAGGCCTGGCGTTCCCGTTCCTTCTCCTTCCCTGGCTGGGGCAGCTCACGGGCGCGCTGCTCACCGGCACGGTCAACGCGCTGGTCGGCGGCGCCCTGGTCCTCGGCCTGTTCCGGCGGGACTTGACCCGGCGCGGGCGCTGGCTGCTGGTGGTGGCCAACGTGACCGTGATCGGGCTGCTGGCCGCCGCGGCCGTACTCGTCGACGACTTCGAACGGGCCGCCCGGCAGGCGGTGTACGGCAACGACGTACGAGTGGCGCTGCGGACGGACGTACAGGAGGTGGTCCTCACCGGTGGCACGGACGGCCGTCCGCTGGACCTCTTCCTGGACGGGCGGCTGCGGGTCAGCGGGCGTGACGAGCGGCGCTACCACGAGGCGCTCGTCCATCCCGCGATGAACGGGCCGCACGCGCGCGTGCTCGTCCTCGGCGGCGGCGACGGGCTGGCGGCGCGGGAGGTGCTGCGCTATCCGGGCGTACGGCGGGTGGACGTCGTCGAACTCGACGCGGGGGTGGTGCGGCTGGCGCGCACGGACCCGGCCCTCGCCGCCCTGAACGCGCACGCGTTCGACGATCCGCGCGTGCATGTCACCACGGCGGACGCCTTCCGGCTGCTGCGGGGGGCGCGGGCCGCGTACGACGTGGTCGTCTCGGATCTGCCCGATCCGGGGATCACGGCCAGTACGAAGCTGTACTCGCAGGAGTTCTACGGGCTGGCGCGCCAGGTGCTGACCGATGGGGGCAGGCTTGTCGTGCACGGAGGGCCGGTCGAGTCCCGGCCGCACGTGTTCTGGACCGTCGAGGCGACCGTCAGGGCGGCGGGGCTGCGGACGGTGCCGTACCGCGTGGGCGGGCGGGACGCGGGCTTCGCGGCGGGGCCGGACCGTACGGCGTCGGGGGCGTCACGGGCGCCGCACGACTGGGGGTTCGTGCTGGCCACGGCCGAGGGGGCGGCGCCCCGGCTGCGGGTGGGTGGGGCCGGTGGGCCTCGCTTGTGGACGCTCGGTCAGGCGGGGCTGGAGGCGGATGCGCGGGCTGCGGAGCGGCTGCGGGTGGTGGGGGTGCGGGCTTCGACGCTCGTTCATCCGCGGTACTGATCGTCGCGGTGGCGGTGGCGGTGGCGGTGGCGGTGGCGGCGGTCGCGGTTGTGGTGGCGGTCTCGGTGGTGGCGGCGGTTCGCGGTCGCGGTGGTGGTCTCGATGGTGGCGGCGGTCGCGGTCACGGTGATGGCGATGGCGGTGGCGTTGGCGTTGGCGGTCGTGGTGGTCGGGTGTGGGGCCGCGTGGGTGTGGATCTCGGGGGAATCCCTGGATGCGCGGGTGCGGGTCCGGTCGTGCTGGGTACGCTCGGCTGTCATGGAGCATGAGGTGTTCGTTCCGGTTCCGGCAGAGCGGCTGAGGGACGTGCTCGCCGACCCCGCGCGCGTCGCCCGGGCGGTGCCCGGACTCCAGCAGGACGCGGGCACCGAGCCTGCCGTGTCCGGGGTCGCGGGGCGGCTGAAGGTGCGGGTCGGGGGGCACACGATCACGTATCGGGGGTCTCTGCGGGTCGCTGTCGCGGATGCGGGGGAGGACGCGTACGTGGTGGAGGGCGATGCCGTCGAGGTGCGGGGCGGTGGGGCGGTGAAGCTGGCTCTGACCTTGCGCGTACGGGGTGTTGAGGGTGGGTCGGCGTTGGTGTTCGGGGGGACGGTGACCGCCGACGGGCGGGTGTCCGAGCTTCCGGCGGATGCTGTCGCTGCTGCGGGGGTTCGGTTGGTGCGGCGGTTCGGGGAGAACCTGGGGGAGGTCGCGGGGGAGGTTTCGGGGGAGGCCGAGGAGTCCGCGGCTGTGGTGGTTGTGGACGTCGAGGTTTCTGACGCTGATCTTTCTGATGGGCCTGATGAGTCCGATGAGCCTGATGTGCTCGACGACGATGTTCTTGGCGAGGGGGAGCGGGTTTCCGAGGGGTTCGTGGATGCGGGGGAGCCGCCGGCGGAGGCGGCTCATGCTCGGCGGACGATGATCGGGCGTAGTGCGGAAGAGGTTGATCATGCACCTCCTCGGGGGCGGTATGCGCCTGTGCCGCCCCCTGAGCAGGTGTCGGGGAGCGTGACGTTGCGGTGGGCTGCGCCGGCTGCGGCGTTGGTGGTGGCGTCGGTGATTGTGGCGGGGCGGGTTTTGCGGAGGCGGCGGTGATCGGTGGGGTTTGTTTTCGCCCCCGCCGCCCCTACCCGTCCCATCCTGTCCCTGGGGGCTGCGCCCCCAGACCTCCGCTACGGCCCTGAACGGGCCTTGTCCTCAAACGCCGGACGGGCTACTGCATCTCCCCGGACCCCCAGCCACTCAGCCTGTCCGGCGTTTGAGGACGAGGCCGTTCAGGCCGAAAGGGGGGTCTGGGGGCGCAGCCCCCAGGGATGGGACGGGTAGGGGCGGCGGGGGCGAGGAAGTCGGTAGGGTCGGTGCGTGAGTAGCGATGACATCACGTTGGCCGCGGGTGACGCGGAAGTGACCCTGCAGCCGGGGAACGGCGGGCGGGTCGGTGGGCTGCGGGTCGGCGGCGTCGAGCTGTTGCGGCAGGGCGAGCGGTTCGGGTGCTTCCCGATGGTTCCGTGGTGCGGGCGCATCCGGGACGGCCGGTTCCTCGACGGCGGCACCGTGCGGCAGCTGCCGCTCAACTCCCCACCGCACGCCATCCACGGCACCGTCCGCGACGGCGCCTGGCGCGTCGCCCGCAGGACCGCCGACGAGGCCGTCATCACGTACGACCTCGTGGAGCCCTGGCCCTACGCCGGGCGTGTCTCCCAGGTCGTCTCGCTGACCCCGAGCTCCCTGACTCTCACCATGTCCGTGGAGACGTACGCCGATTCCTTTCCCGCGCAGATCGGCTGGCACCCCTGGTTCAACCGGAACCTCGGCGGTGAGGACGTCCGCGTCGACTTTGACGCCGCCTGGCAGGAGGAGCGCGGGGACGATCACCTGCCCACCGGGAACCGGGTCGAGCCCAAGCCCGGGCCCTGGGACGACTGCTTCGGAATGCCCGGCGGTGTCGATGTGACGCTCACCTGGCCTGGGGAGCTGGAGCTGAAGGTGGCGAGCCCGGAGGAGTGGGTTGTCGTGTACGACGAGCAGGAGACCGCCGTATGCGTGGAACCGCAGACCGGGCCGCCCGACGGGCTCAACAGCCTGCCCCGGCTCGTGACGCCTATCGAGCCGCTGGAGGCCACCACCACGTGGACTTGGCGGCGGCTGGGGGCTGTCTAAGCTGGCAGGCATGACAACGACGGACGTGCGTGGCGCGCTGCTGCAGCAGATCAAGGACAAGGCCGTAGTGCACGGCAAGGTGACCCTCTCCTCGGGGCTGGAGGCGGACTACTACGTCGACCTCCGCCGCGTCACCCTCGACGGCGAGGCCGCCCCGCTGGTCGGGCAGGTGCTCCTGGACCTGACCGCGGACCTTGACTTCGACGCGGTGGGCGGGCTCACGATGGGTGCCGACCCCGTCGCCGGCGCCATGCTGCACGCGGCCGCCTCGCGGGGGCAGAAGCTCGACGCCTTTGTCGTGCGCAAGGCCGCCAAGGCTCATGGCATGCAGCGGCGGGTCGAGGGCCCGGAGATCGCGGGGCGTCGGGTGTTGGTCGTCGAGGACACCTCCACCACCGGCGGGTCCCCGCTCACCGCCGTCGAGGCCGTGCGGGAGGCCGGTGCCGAAGTCGTCGGTGTCGCGACGATCGTCGACCGGGCCACCGGTGCCGCCGAGAAGATTCAGGAGGGCGCGGGGGTTCCCTATCTGTTCGCCTTCTCGAAGGACGAGCTGGGGCTGGACTGACAGCTCGGTCAGGTCAACCGGACTCGCACCTTTTCCGGGCGGGGTCCGGGGGCGATTGCGATGTCGCCCCCGGACGGATGCGACCAAGAATGATCAACATCGATCAAGGAGGGGTCGGTGTGTCTTCAAGGCATGTTCAGATGCCCATCGAATTAGATAAACAAGGTACCTGTGCACAACGCCTTGTTAGCGTCGCGATGTGACCACACACTGCCGCTACCTCGGCGTTCTGAGGCTTTCCCAGGACAAGGACACCTCCACGTCGATCCAAGGCCAGCGAGAGGGCATCGAGTACCACGTCAACGCTCCCCACTTCTCCGGAAGCATCGTCGGCTGGGCGGAGGACACGGACGTGTCCGGAGGGCTGTCTCCGTTCAAGCGTCCGCAGTTCGGCACATGGCTGACGCGGCGGGCCGACGAGTTCGACGGGATCATCGCTTTGAAGGTGGACCGCCTCACCCGCCGGGCGCTCCACTTCAACCAACTCCTCGACTGGGGAAGCGAGAACGGCAAGCGCATCATCTGCGTGACCGAGGGATACGACTCCCAGAACCCGCAGACGAAGATGATCGCGCAGATGATGGCAGTCTTCGCGGAAGCCGAGCTCGACGTCATCACCCAGCGCATCAAGGACGGCGTACAGGACCGGCTCGACAATCGGTCCTGGATCAGCGGCACGCCGCCCATGGGATACGCCATCAAGAGCGTCCCGGGCCAGAATCGCAAGATCCTCGTACGTGACCCCGGTTACGCGCAGGTCATGGACCGCATCCTGCAGGGGATCGCCGATGGGAAGACGCTCAACAGGATCGCGCTCGAACTCAACGAGGCAAAGGAACTGACCTGGAGCGACTACCGGTTGACACTCCGTGGGCTGGAGCCGAAGGGCGCGTACTGGCAGCAGACCACGCTTGGCAACGCCGTGCGGCGCCCCACGTTCGCGGGCGTTTACACGTACAAGGGCGAAGCCGTCGAGGACGGGAACGGGAACCCGGTTCTGATCGCGGAGAACCCGTTCATGCCTTTCGAGGACTGGTCGGGGCTTGTGGCGCGCCTGGAGCCGAAGAAGCAGGACCGGGAGGCTCGGGGGCGACTCTCGAAGCACGCTCTCACCGGGATCGCCCTCTGTGGCAGCTGCGGCAGCGGGCTCGGTTCCACCTCGGTGAACCAAAGGCACGGCCGGTACCACGCCTACTACCGCTGTTCGCGGCGCGCCAAGAAGGGCGCGTGCGAGGCGAAGATGAACATGCGTGTGTCCGAACTCGAAATGATCTTCGACGGGCTCTTCGACGACACCATCGGTGACCTTGAGGTGATGAGCAAGGTGCTGGGGAGTCGGCGCGAACTCGAAGGGGCCGTTGAAAAGGTCGAGCGGCGGCTGGTGAAGCTGGAGCACGACTACACCGCCGGGCGGTATGACACCCCGGACATGGAGGGGACGTACTGGCGACTCCTGAAGGCACAGACGGCGAAGCGAGCCTTGCTCCGGGAGCAGTTGGCGGAGGCGACGGAGGATACCTTCAAGGGCACGGGCAGGAGGTTTCGTGACGTCTGGGCCGGCATGGAGGCGCAGGACCGCAAGGCGTTCCTGCGTGAGCACGGTGTCAGTGTCCGGGTGTGGCAGGACCTGGTGCCCTGGGCCAAGTACAGCGCGGTCATCGATTTCGGGGACATCGTCGGCCTGGCCAGGGCGGCCGGACTTCGGCTCCCGGGTGGCGTGGAGCGCCTGATGGCCCACTACCGGTGCACGTCGGACGACATCCCCCGGCGGCCGGTACGGTGATCCCCATTACGCGGAGCGGGTCTTACATGGTGGGAAACCGGTGACTATCGGGCGCTGTCACCCTGTCGGGGCAGCGGTAGCCTTGTCGGCGCATACAAGACGGCCGAACAGCCACGGCGCAGTGGCGCTCCCCGGCACGCGAAACCCGCACGAGAGGATTGTGTCTTGGCTATCGCAACCCCTGAGGTCTACAGCGAGATGCTCGACCGGGCCAAGGCGGCCAAGTTCGCCTACCCGGCCATCAACGTGACCTCGACCCAGACCCTGCACGCTGCGCTGCGCGGCTTCGCGGAGGCGGAGAGCGACGGCATCATCCAGATCTCGACGGGTGGTGCGGAGTTCCTCGGCGGGCAGTACAGCAAGGAGATGGTCACGGGCGCTGTCGCCCTGGCCGAGTTCGCGCACATCGTCGCCGAGAAGTACCCGGTCACGGTCGCCTTGCACACCGACCACTGCCCGAAGGACAAGCTCGACGGGTACGTACGGCCGCTGCTCGCCGTGTCCGAGGAGCGCGTGAAGGCCGGGCGCAACCCGCTCTTCCAGTCCCACATGTGGGACGGCTCCGCCGAGACCCTCGCCGACAACCTCTCCATCGCGCAGGAGCTGCTCGCCCGCGCCGTCGCCGCGAAGATCATCCTTGAGGTCGAGATCACGCCGACGGGTGGGGAAGAGGACGGGGTCTCCCACGAGATCAACGACTCCCTCTACACGACCGTCGACGACGCCGTGCGTACGGTCGAGGCGCTGGGGCTCGGCGAGAAGGGGCGCTACCTGCTCGCCGCCTCCTTCGGCAACGTCCACGGTGTCTACAAGCCGGGCAACGTCGTGCTCCGCCCCGACCTCCTCAAGGAGCTGAACGACGGCGTCGCCGCGAAGTACGGCAAGCCCGCCGGCGCGCAGCCCTTCGACTTCGTCTTCCACGGCGGCTCCGGCTCCACGGAGGAGGAGATCGCGACCGCCCTGGAGAACGGCGTCGTCAAGATGAACCTCGACACGGACACGCAGTACGCCTTCACGCGTCCCGTCGCCGACCACATGTTCCGCAACTACGACGGCGTCCTCAAGGTCGACGGCGAGGTCGGTTCGAAGAGCACCTACGACCCGCGTACGTGGGGCAAGCTGGCCGAGAAGAGCATGGCCGCGCGTGTCGTCGAGGCCACGCAGAACCTGCGGTCGGCCGGTACGAAGATCAAGTAGTCTCCAAGGGTCCCTGGACCCTTTCGCGAGCCCGGGGTCCGTCCACTGTCGACGGCGCCGGGCTCGCTGTATACCTGGGGCATGTCCGACGTGCGGATCGCCTCACCCCAGGGCAAGTGGATCCTGCTGACCACCGTCCTGGGTTCCAGCATGGCCCTGCTGGACTCGACCGTCGTGAACGTCGCGCTGCCGCGCATCGGCCGCGACCTCGACGCCGATCTGGCCGCCCTCCAGTGGACGGTCAACGCGTACATGCTGACGCTGGCCGGGCTGATCCTGCTGGGCGGTTCGCTGGGCGACCGGTACGGCCGCCGCAAGATCTTCGTGATCGGGGTGGTGTGGTTCGCGGTGGCTTCGCTGCTCTGCGGGCTCGCTCCGAACACGGGTGTGCTGGTCGCCGCCCGTGCGTTGCAGGGCGTCGGCGGCGCTCTGCTGGTGCCGGGCTCCCTCGCCCTCATCCAGGCCTCCTTCCATCCCGACGACCGGGGGCGGGCGGTCGGGCTGTGGTCCGGCTTCGGCGGTATCGGGGCGGCCGTGGGCCCCTTCCTGGGCGGCTGGCTCGTGGACGGGCCCGGGTGGCGGTGGGTGTTCCTGCTCAACGTTCCGCTGGCGCTGGTGTGCGCTCCCATCGCCGTACGGCATGTTCCCGAGTCCGGTGACGGGCGTACGCGGCACGGGCGCTTCGATGTGGCGGGTGCGGCTCTGGGGGCTCTGGCGCTCGCTCTGGTCACGTACGCGCTGATCGAGGCCAGGGCTGGTTCCGTGACGGTCGTGGTGTCGGCGGTGGTGGGGGTCTTGGCGGGGGTGGCCTTCGTGTACGTCGAGCGGGGGCGCGGTGGGGACGCGATGATGCCGCTGGACATCTTCGCCTCGCGCCAGTTCACGGCCGTCAATCTCGTGACCTTGTGCGTGTACGCGGCCTTCGGGGGCTTCTTCTTCCTCTCCGCCCTTCAGCTCCAGGTGGTGGCCGGGTACTCGGCCCTGGGTGCCGGTACGGCGTTGTTGCCGACCACCGTCCTGATGCTGCTGTTGTCGGCGCGGTCGGGGGAGCTGGCGGAGCGGATCGGGCCGCGGGTTCCGTTGACGGTCGGGCCGTTGCTGTGTGCGGCGGGGATGCTGCTGATGCTGCGGGTGGGGGCCGGGGCGTCGTACGTCGCTGATGTGCTGCCCGCTGTGCTGGTGCTCGGGGTGGGCATGGTGACGCTGGTCGCGCCGCTCACGGCGAGTGTGCTGGCGTCGGTGGATGTTGCTCGGGCGGGGTTGGCCAGTGGGGTCAACAATGCGGCGGCGCGGGCGGCGGGGTTGGTCGCGGTGGCCGCGTTGCCGTTGGTTACGGGGATGGGGGCGGAGGCGTATCGGTCGGGGGTGGTGTTCGACGCTGCGTTCGGGCGGGCGATGGTGGTGTGTGCGGGGGTGTTGGTGGTGGGGGCTGTGGTGGCGTTCCTGACGGTGCGGAGGCCGGTGCCGGGGTGCCGGCATCCGGAGTGCCGTACGCACGGCTCGGTGACGGCTCCGCCGCTGGAGGGTGAGCGCCTTTGATCCCGCCCCCGCCGCCCCTACCCGTCCCATCCTCGGGGGCGCTGCCCCCGAACCCCCTTGTCCTCAAACGCCGGACGGGCTGAGTAGTTCAGCCCGTCCGGCGTTTGAGGACAAAGGGGGGTCTGGGGGCGCAGCCCCCAGGGATGGGAATGGGTAGGGGCGGCGGGGGCGATGCAGCAGACTGGAACCATGACCCTTCACGAAAACCTGCTCGGCGGGCCGCCCCCCACCCACCTCCCCGACCACCCCGAGCCCCGCGACCTCCTCGCGAACGGCACCGCCCCCGCCGACGTCGCCGCGAAGTACCCCACCTCCTCCCTCGCCTGGGCCCAGCTCGCCGACGACGCGTTCGAGCGCGGGAGTGTCGTGGAGTCGTACGCCTATGCCCGTACCGGGTACCACCGCGGCCTGGACTCCTTGCGCCGCGCCGGCTGGAAGGGGCATGGACCCGTGCCCTGGGAGCACGAGCCGAACCGTGGCTTCCTGCGCGCCCTGCACGCCCTCGCCCGCGCCGCCGGCTCCATCGGCGAGCAGGAGGAGTACGAGCGCTGCACCCAGTTCCTCAAGGACTCCTCCCCGACGGCCGCCCAGACGCTCGGCTAGTCACCCTCTGTCCGCAAGCCCCGCCTGTGACCTGATCAGGCGGGCCTTGCGGAGTCGGGGCACGATTGTGTTCAATGCCCCGGGGACCGGGGCCCCCGTGTCGGAATTCGGCAGGGGCGGACCGCTACCCGGAGTACAACAGGAGACAGCGATGTCCCTCCAGGCTCAGCCCCCCGAGGCTTCGGAGCCCGAGACCCCGCATCTCGACTTCGCCGGTACGACGCCGTACGAGGACTATGTCCAGGCCGACGTCCTCACCCACCTTCAGCACACCCTCTCCGACGACCCCGGAGAGATGGTCTTCCTGGTGACGACCCAGGTCATGGAGTTGTGGTTCACCGTCATCGTGCATGAGTGGGAGACTGCGGCCAAGGCCTTGCGCGGTGGCGACGTGCCCACCGCCGTCGCCGCCCTCAAGCGGTCCGTGCGTGAGCTGGACGCCCTCAACGCGTCGTGGCGGCCCCTCGCACAGCTCACCCCCGCCCAGTTCAACTCCTACCGCGCCGCCCTCGGCGAGGGCTCCGGGTTCCAGTCCGCGATGTACCGGCGGATGGAGTTCCTGCTCGGCGAGAAGTCCGCGTCGATGCTCGTGCCGCATCGGGCCGCACCTCGCGTGCACGCCGAGCTGGAGAAGGCGCTGCACGAACCCAGCCTGTACGACGAGGTGTTGAGGCTCCTCGCGCGGCGCGGGTACGACCTCCCGGATGCCGTGCTGTCGCGTGACGTGTCCCTCCGGTACGAGCCCTCTCCCGAGGTCGAGGCCGCCTGGACGGCCCTCTACTCCGGTGATCCCGACGCCGAACTCGCCCGGCTCGGCGAGGCGTTGACCGACGTCGCCGAACTGGTGTGGCGCTGGCGCAACGACCATCTCGTCGCCACCCGGCGGGCCATGGGCGCCAAGGCCGGCACCGGCGGCTCCGCCGGGGTCGCCTGGCTGGAGAAACGCGCCCAGAAGAACGTGTTCCCCGAGCTGTGGACGGCGAGGTCCCATGTCTGAGCTGCTGCCTGCCAAGGACGACCAGGCCCGGGAACTCGACTCGCGTGACGAACTCGCCAAGGTGCGTGCGAAGTTCGTGCTCGACTACGGCGTCACCTACCTGGACGGGAACTCGCTCGGCGCGTTGCCCGCCGCCGTCCCGGAGCGGCTCGACGACGTCGTGCGCCGGGAGTGGGGCGAGCTGCGCATCCGGTCCTGGGACGAGAGCGGGTGGTGGACCGCGCCCGAGCGGATCGGGGATCGTATCGCTCCGCTGGTGGGGGCTGCTGCCGGGCAGGTTGTTGTCGGCGACTCCACAAGTGTCAATGTTTTCAAGGCACTTGTGGGGGCTGTGCGGCTTGCCGGGGGTGGGCGTGATGAGATTCTCGTCGACGCCACCACCTTTCCCACCGACGGTTACCTCGCCGAGTCCGCCGCCCGGATGACCGGCTGCACCCTGCGCGCGCTCGAACCAGGTGCCGTACCGGGGGAGTTGAGCGGCCGTACCGCCGCCGTGCTGCTCAACCACGTCGACTACCGCACCGGCCGCCTCCACGATCTGCCCGCCCTCACGGCCGCGATCCACGCGTCCGGTGCCCTGGCCGTCTGGGACCTGTGCCACAGCGCGGGCGCCCTGCCGGTCGGGCTGGACGAGCACGAGGTCGATCTCGCGGTGGGGTGTACGTACAAGTACCTCAACGGGGGGCCCGGTTCGCCCGCCTATCTGTACGTCCGGCAGCAGCACCAGGAGCGGTTCGACTCGCCCCTGCCCGGCTGGACCTCGCACGCCGACCCCTTCGGCATGCGGCCCGAGTACGCCCCGGCCCCGGGTGCGACGCGCGGGCGGGTCGGTACGCCGGACATCCTCTCGATGCTCGCCCTGGAGGCGGCTCTCGAGGTCTGGGACGGGGTCTCCATCGACGCCGTACGCGCCAAGTCCCTCGCCCTGACCGACTTCTTCCTGGAGTGCGTCGACGAGTACGTGCCCGAGGGGCGGGTGGAGTCCGTCACGCCGGCCGATCACGCCCGGCGCGGGAGTCAGGTCGCCCTGCGGTGCTCCGACGCGGGGGACGTGATGGCGCGGCTCATCGAGCGGGGGGTCGTGGGCGACTTCCGGCGGCCGGACGTGCTGCGGTTCGGGTTCACGCCGTTGTACGTCGGGTTCGCGGACGTGGAGCGGGCGGCCCGGGTGCTGGGCGAGGTCGTCGCCGGCTGAGCCGTGTCCGGTGACGGTCGGTGCGGTGTGCGCACCGGCCGTCCCGGACGCCCGTAGCAGGGCAGAACCGTTTCAACCCGCACCGGGCGTCACTTCCGCGTGTCGACGCACGTCACGGGCCTGATAGCGTCCCCGGCAACGGCCGAATTCTCTCCAGGTCCGCCAAGTACGTTTCGTCGCTGAGAGGTTGAAGCATGTCGGACGATGCCGCAGAGGCCGCCGCCGCGGAAGAGGAGTCGGCCTTCTCGCACCCGCCCGTCGACCCCGACGCCACCGCCGCGTACGGCGACCACCCCGACCAGGTGATCGACTTCTACGCCCCGCAGGGTCCGCACGGCCCCGAGACGCTTCCCGGCGACGGGACCGTGCCGCTGGTCGTCGTCCTGCACGGGGGTGCCTGGCGGGCGCCGTACGACCGCCGGCACATCACGCCGTTCGCCGGGTTCCTGGCCCGGCGCGGGTTCGCCGTGGCCAACGTGGAGTACCGGCGGGGCGGCGACGGGCCCACCGTCGCCGGGCGCTGGCCCGACACCTTCGACGACGTCGCGGCGGCGCTCGACGCCCTGCCCGCCCTCGTACGGGCCCACCTTCCGCAGGCCGATCCGCGCCGCATGGTCGTCACCGGGCACTCGGCGGGCGGGCACCTGGCCCTCTGGGTCGCCGCCCGGCACCTCCTCCCCGCCGACGCGCCCTGGTTCACCGCCCGCCCCGCACCCTTCCGCGGCGTGGTCGCCCTCGCCCCGGTCGCGGACTTCGCCGTCGCCGAGAAACTGGACGTCTGCTCCGACGCCGTACGTCAACTCCTCGGCGGAGAAGGGCACTTCGCCGAGCGTCAGCCCTACGCCGACCCGGCGCTCCTGCTCCCCACCGGCATCGCGACCACCCTCGTACAGGGGCGGGCCGACATCGACGTACCGCAGATCGTCGCCGAGTCGTACGCGGACGCGGCGGCGAAGGCCGGTGAGGTGGTCGGGCTGACGCTCCTCGAGGACGTCGGGCACTTCCCGCTGATCGACCCGGTGGCGGACGCGTGTGCGGTGGTGGCGGAGGAGATCGCGCAGCTCGCGTGGTGAGACGGCCCCCTTCGGCCGTCCCGTAGTACCTGAGACGGACCCCCGAGAACCCCTCTCACTGCTGACGACTGCCACCCGCCCGCCGCCTACCGTGCTGTATGTGACTGAGACGACACACACGCAGACGAACCCCAGGCCGAAGCGGGGGGACGAGGCTCTGTTCAGCAGCCCCGAGTTCCGGGTGGCCATGGACGCGCTGGCGGGACTGCGCGCGGACCTGTTCCACGACGCGTTCGCCTACCGCCCGCTGCCCCCGAGGGACCGGCCCGGCCGGATAGCCCGGGTGCTGCCCAGGCGGCTGCGCCCGTACGCGGTCTGGGCGCCGCACGCCCTGGTGGGCGCGGCCGGGATGCTGGCGCTGCTGGTCTCCTTCGCGAGCAGCAGGGGCGACCTGATCCAAGCACTGGCGATGACCGTCTTCTCGGTGGGGCCGATCCTGCTGACGCTGGTCCGGCCGGTCGGGGCCTTCTGGTTCTCCCTGGTCTCGATCCCGGTCGTCGCCGTGATCGGCCAGAACTGGAACGGAGACTACGGGAGCGGTAACTACCCCTGGCAGCCCGCGAGTTTCGTCGCCCACCTGGTGGTGCTGACGGTCGTCGCCGCCCGGACCCGGCCGCGTACGGCCGCCTGGATGTGGGCGCTGACGGCGGTGTACGCCATGGGTGCCGAGAGCCTCTTCGGCAACCGTTACTTCAACAGCAACGCCGTGCCCTTCCTCTTCCTCTCCGCGCTGGCGCTGCTCGTGGTGACCGTGCTGCTGGTGCGCCGGGCCGCCGAGCAGGAGGTGACCGCGCAGCTGACGGTGACCGCGCACGAGCGGTCCAAGCGCACGCTGCTGGAGGAACGCACGACCATCGCGCGCGAGCTGCACGATGTCGTTGCGCACCACATGTCGGTCGTCGCCATCCAGGCGGAGGCGGCGCCCTACCGGGTGGAGAACCCGCCCGAGGAGCTGACGAAGGCCTTCGCGACGATCCGCGAGAACGCGGTGGCGGCTCTCACGGAACTGCGCCGCGTCCTGGGTGTGGTCCGGGCGGAGGACTACGAAGCCCCCGACGCCCCGCAGCCGACCCTGGCCGACCTCGACGGGCTGCTCGCCAATGTGCGGGAAGCGGGGCTCAGCGTCGAGAAGGTGGTGACGGGGGCGGTGCGTGAACTCCCGCAGGGCGTCGAGCTGTCGGCGTACCGGATCGTGCAGGAGGCGCTGAGCAACACGCTGCGGCACGCGCCGGGGGCGGGCGCGCGGGTCGAAATCGGTTATGTGCTGGGCGGGTTGGGGCTGCGGGTGGTCAACGGCCCTGTGACGGAGGTGTCGTTCGTGAAGCAGACGCCGACGGAGGGCGCGGGGCACGGCCTCACGGGGATGCGGGAGCGGGTCTCCATGCTCGGCGGCGAGATGACGACGGGCCCGACGGCCGACGGCGGCTACGAGGTCACCGTGTTCCTGCCGGCCGCGAGCACGAACGAGGACGCCGGAGACGGGGCATGAGCGGCGCTCGTACGATCCGTGTGCTGATCGCGGACGACCAGATGATGGTCCGCGAGGGCTTCTCCGTGCTGCTGAACGCCATGCCGGACATCGAGGTCGTCGGCGAGGCGGTGAACGGCCGCGAGGCGGTGGAGCGGGTGCGTGAACTCGCCCCGGACGTCGTCCTGATGGACATCCGGATGCCTGAGATGAACGGTATCGAGGCGACCCGGGAGATCGTCGCGGCGGACGGCACCGCGAAGGTCCTGGTGCTGACGACGTTCGACCTCGACGAGTACGTGTACCAGGCGCTGCGGGCGGGCGCGTCCGGCTTTCTGCTGAAGGACGCGTCGGCACGTCAACTGGCGGACGGGGTACGGGTGGTGGCGGCCGGCGAGGCCCTGCTGGCGCCCTCCGTCACCCGGCGCCTGATCACCGAGTTCTCGAAGCTCTCCGAGGCGCCGAAGCTCATGCCGGGCGCGCAGGCGGCGTACGGCGATCTGACCGACCGGGAGACCGAGGTGCTGGTGCTGATCGCGCAGGGGCTGTCGAACGTCGAGATCGCCGGGCAGCTGGTGGTCGCCGAGTCGACGATCAAGACGCACGTCAGCCGCATCCTGGTGAAACTCGGACTGCGGGACCGTACACAGGCGGCGGTGTTCGCGTACGAGGCGCGGCTGGTGACGCCGGGGTGAGTGCGGTGAGTACGGCTACGGTGAGGCGATGGGAACGGTTATGGAGCAGCGCATCACCTTGATCACGCTGGGCGTCGCCGATCTGGCCCGCGCCAAGGCCTTCTACGAGGCTCTGGGCTGGCGAGGGCAGGAGGTCGAGGAGACGGTCTTCTTCCAGGCGGGCGGGCTGGGCTTCGTCCTGTGGGGCCGCGACAAGCTCGCGGTTGACTGCGGACTGGAGCCCGGCCCGGCGGCCCCCGGCTTCGGCGGGATCGCCCTCGCCCACAACGTCCGCTCCGACGCGGAGGCCGACGCCCTGCTCGCGGCGGCGGAACGGGCCGGCGGGACCGTCACCAAGCCGGCGGCTGTCAACGCCGTCGGCTTCTACTCCGGCGCCTTCGTCGATCCGGACGGCCACGCGTGGGAGGTCGCGCACAACCCGGGGTTCCCACTGGCGGCGGACGGCTCGGTGACGATCCCCGAGTTCGGCAACTAAGCGCTCCGCTTGAAGTGCCGCGATGTGTCGTCGGTCGTCTGCGGCGCCATCGTGGCTGGTCGCGCCCGCGCGGCGGAAGCCGCATGTCCAGTGCGGCCCCGCGCCCCTTTGGGGCGCTGCCGAACGGCAGGGGACTCGTAGATGGGGGCTGTGTGGGTCATCTGCGGGCCAGGTAGAGCCCCAGCGCCCGGCGCAGCATCTTGCCCTGGCTGCCCACCGGGAGTTCCCACTCGCCGAGGTACTCCACGGCCCGGCCGCCGGCGCCCGTCTTGAAGTGGAGTCGGCCGAGGAGGCGGTCCTCGGTGAGGGCGGGGGTGATGGAGCGCAGGTCGTACGTCTCGGCGCCCGCCGCCTGCGCGTCGCACAGCATCCGCCACAACAGCGCGCTGCTGGGCCGCAGTTGACGCCCCCGGGAGCCGGAGGCGGCGTACGAGTGCCAGACCCGTGAGCCGACGTTGATCATGAGCGCGCCGGAGAGGACCTCGCCCTCGTACTCGGCGACGTACAGGCGCAGGCGGTCCTCGTCCTCGGAGTTCAGGGCTCGCCACATGCGCCGGAAGTAGTCCAGCGGGCGGGCCTTGAAGCCGTCGTGGGCGGCGGTCGCGGTGTACAGGCGGTGGAACTCGGGCAGGTCGTCGTCCGAGACCCACGAGACCTGGACGCCGGCGGTCTCGGCCGTACGCAGGGACTGTTCCCAGTGCGGTGCGAGGGCGTCGCGAAGATCGTCGACCGAGCGTCCGGCGAGCGGTATGTGACAGCCGTAGCGCGGCTGCCCGAGGCCGAAACCGCTGCCGTCGTCCTCGTCGCAGGGCCGCCACCCGAGGCGCCGCAGCCGCTCGGCGGCGTCGAGCGCGTAGCCGTCGATACCGGCGGCGGGCAGGTCGCGCAGATGCCGTACGTCGGGGTCGGCGAGGCCCGCCGTGACGGTGGCCGCATCCCAGTGCCGTACGACCAGGGGCGGCCCGATCCGTACCGAGAACGCCCCGATGCGCTCCAGGTGGGCGACGAGCGGATCCAGCCAGCGCTCCAGCCGGGGGGTCCGCCAGTCGATGGCGGGCCCGTCGGGGAGGTAGGCGAGGTAGCGCCGGGTCCCGGGCAGCGGCCGGTAGAGGACGAGCGCGGCGGCGACCGGCTCACTGCCGTCGGACTCGAACCAGCCGATGCTCTCCGGCAGCCAGTCGGGCTTCACGCCGCCCCACTCGGGGATCTGGAGATGGCTGGCGTCGGGGCGCAGCCGGAGATGGGCCAGATGTTCCTCGCGCGTGATCTCCCGCACGTACAGGCTGGGCATGGGTGGGGTACTCCTGTTCGGGGGCGGCCACCGTAAGCCGGGGATCACCCGGTGGGTCAAGGGTTCACGGGAGAAGGTTCACCGACGGGAATCCGAACACCTTTCCTGGTCAGGTGGGGGTGGCTCGGGCTAGCGTCCGTGCATGGCAGTTGCTTCCGACCTCGCTTTCGACCCGTGGGACCCGGCGTTCGTCGCGGACCCGTACCCCGCGTACGCGGAGCTGCGCGCCCGCGGCAGGGTCGTGTACTACGAACCCACGAACCAGTGGCTGGTCCCGCACCACGCGGACGTCTCGACGCTGCTGCGCGACCGCCGCCTGGGCCGCACCTACCAGCACCGCTTCACCCACGAGGACTTCGGCCGTACGGCACCCCCGCCGGAGCACGAGCCGTTCCACACCCTCAACGACCACGGCATGCTGGACCTCGAACCGCCGGACCACACCCGCATCCGCCGCCTGGTGTCGAAGGCGTTCACGCCGAGGACGGTGGAGGGCCTGAAGCCGTACGTGGAGCGGCTGGCGGGCGAGCTGGTGGCCGACCTGGTGAAGGCGGGCGGCGGCGACCTGCTCACCGACGTGGCGGAGCCGCTCCCGGTGGCGGTGATCGCGGAGATGCTGGGCATCCCGGAGGCCGACCGCGCCCCGCTGCGCCCCTGGTCGGCGGACATCTGCGGCATGTACGAGCTGAACCCGTCGCAGGACACGGCGGCGAGGGCGGTACGGGCGTCGGTCGAATTCACGGAGTACCTGCGGGAGTTGATCGCGACCCGCCGCAAGGAGCCCGGCGACGACCTGATCTCGGGCCTGATCGCCGCGTACGACGAGGGCGACCGCCTGACGGAACAGGAAATGATCTCGACGTGCGTGCTCCTGCTCAACGCGGGCCACGAGGCCACGGTCAACGCGACGGTGAACGGCTGGTGGGCCCTGTTCCGCAACCCCGCCCAGCTGGCGGCGCTGCGCGCGGACCACTCCCTGATCCCCTCCGCCGTAGAGGAGCTGATGCGGTACGACACCCCGCTCCAGCTCTTCGAACGCTGGGTACTGGACGAGATCGAGATCGACGGGACGGTGATCCCGAGGGGCAGTGAGGTGGCCCTGCTCTTCGGCGCGGCCAACCACGACCCGGAGGTCTTCGCGGACCCGGGCGTGCTGGACCTGACCCGGACGGAGAACCCGCACATCTCCTTCAGCGCGGGGATTCACTACTGCATCGGGGCCCCGCTGGCGCGGATCGAGCTGGCGGCGTCGATGGGGGCGCTGCTGCGGGGGGCGCCGACGCTGAGGTTGGGGGAGGAGCCGGTACGGAAGCCGAACTTTGTGATCAGGGGGTTGGAGGGGCTGAGCGTCGAGCTTTGAGCCGGGTGGTGAAGCCCCGTAGGAGTGCCCAGGCGGCCAGGCCGGTGGCGGTTCCGGCGAGGGTCAGCAGCGGTAGCTCGGCGTAGAAGACGCTCCAGTCGGGGCCCTGCTCGAAGCGCCGGACCCGGCCCTGGGCCCTGGCGAACCACACCACCAGTCCCGCGCCCACCCCGAGGGCGACGGTCAGGCAGCCTCCGGCGGCTTGTGCGCGTTGTCCCATGTCTGCGAGGGACGCGGGCGGGCCGCCGGGGGTTCCGCTTCTCACCTCGGGTGCGGCCGGAGGTGGCCTCTCATGTGCTCAGATCCCGGCGCCGCAGCCCGGCCAGCCCCGCCGCCACCAGCCCCGCCGCGATCGCCGTGAGGATCAGCACCGGTGGCCAACTCATCTCCCCGCCCGGCAACTTGGGCAAGTGCCCGAACGGTGACAGGTCCAGCACCCCCTGCGGTACGTCCAGCGCCGGGCCGATCCAGCCCACCAGCAGCGCGAACCCCGCAACACCCCAGGCCCCGACCGACAGTTGGGGTGACACCCCGTGCAGCAGGACCGCCAGTCCGCCCAGCACCCACACCGCCGGGACCTGCACCAGGCTCGCGCCGAGGATCGGGCCCGGCTCGGCGCCGTATCCGAGGGCCAGGCCCAGGCCGCTCAGCAGCAGGATCAGTACCGCGCCGCCGAAGGCGATCAGCAGGTGGCCGGCGGCCCAGCGGAGGCGGCCCACCGCGTTCGTGAGGATCGGCTCCGCCCGCTGCGAGGTCTCCTCCGTGTGCAGCCGGAGCACCGACGACACGACGTACAGCGCCGCCACCATGCCGAACATGCCGGCCATCGTGGCCAGGAACGCGTCCTCGATGCCCGACTGGCCGCCCATCCGCTCGATGATCTCCCGCGTCTTGTCGTTGTCGCCGACCAGGTCCGCCGCGCCCTTCGTCAGCCCGCCGAAGGCGACCCCCGCCGCGAGGAACCCGGCGCTCCAGCCGAACACCGAGCCCCGTTGCAGCCGCCAGGCCAGCGCGCCCGCCGTGCCCAGACGGCCGGTCGCCGGGCCGGGGCGGGTCGCGACGAAGCTCATTCCGACATCCCGGCGGCCCGCCAACTCGTAGGCCAGGTAGCCCTGGACGACCGTCGCGACCACGAACAGCCCCAGCACCCACCAGCGTTCGTCCGCGAACGGCCGTACGTTCTCCAGCCAGCCGATCGGTGAGATCCAGGTCAGCGGCGACGAGCCGTCGTTCGACGCGGAGTCGCCCGCCGCGCGCAGCACGAACGCCACGCCCAGCAGGCCGCCCGTCAGGCCCTTCGCCAGTCGCGCGCTCTCCGTGAACTGCGCGACGATCGCCGTGAGCGTGGCGAACGCCGCTCCCACGCCTCCGATGCCGAGGCCCAACGCCAGTGCGCCCGAGGCGCCTTGACCCGCCAGGCCGCCGGCGATCAGCAGCGCGAGTGCGGTATTGGCGACCAGGGCCGTGAGCAGGGCAGCCGTCAATGGGGCCCTGCGGCCCACCATCGCCGACGAGATCAGCTCCTGGCGTCCGCTCTCCTCCTCGTCACGGGTGTGCCGTACGACGACGAGCAGGCTCATGATGCCGGCGAGGATCGCCGCGTAGCCGCCGATGCGCCAGGCGGTCAGACCGCCGATCGAGTCGCTGAACACCGGGCCGTACGTGGCCCGGAGCGAGCTGTTGGTGAGCATCTGGCGGGCGATGTCGGCGCGTTCGGCGGGGGTGGAGTACACGCTCTCCAGGGAGCCGGGGAGGGAGAGGACCAGGAGGGCCGTCACCGCCACCCACACCGGGATCATCACCCGGTCGCGGCGCAGGTTGAAGCGCAACAGGGCTCCGGTGCCCGCCAGTTGGCGCGAACCGGCGGTCCTCCGTGCTGCCGGGGCCGACGTGATGGCGGTCATCGGGTCGCCGCCTCGTCCTGGTAGTGGCGCAGGAACAGCTCCTCCAGCGTCGGCGGCGTCGACCGCAGGGACCGTACGCCCGACTCGGTGAGCGAGCGCAGTACGGCGTCCAACTTGTCGGTGTCGACCTGGAGTTGGACACGCTTTCCCTGTACGTCGACGTCGTGCACGCCGGGTAGACGCGCCAACCCGTTGGGCGCGCCCGCGAGTTCCGCCGTGATGCTCGTCCGGGTGAGGTGGCGCAGGTCGGACAGCGAGCCCGTCTCCACTGTCCGGCCCTTGCGGATGATGCTGACGCGGTCGCACAACTCCTCGACCTCGCTGAGGATGTGGGAGGAGAGCAGGATCGTACGGCCCCTGTCCCGTTCCTCCTCCACGCAGCGCTGGAAGACCTCCTCCATCAACGGGTCCAGGCCCGACGTCGGTTCGTCGAGGATGAGCAGGTCCACGTCCGAGGCGAACGCCGCCACCAGCGCGACCTTCTGGCGATTGCCCTTCGAGTACGCGCGGCCCTTCTTCGTCGGGTCCAGCTCGAACCGTTCGATCAGGTCCGCCCGGCGCCCCTTGTCGAGTCCGCCGCCGCGCAGTCGGCCGTACAGGTCGATGACCTCGCCGCCGGAGAGGTTGCGCCACAGGGTGACGTCGCCGGGGACGTACGCGATCCGGCGGTGCACCTCCACCGCGTCCGCCCAGGGGTCCCGGCCCAGGATGCGCGCGGTGCCCGAGTCGGCGCGCAGCAGACCGAGGAGGACACGGATGGTCGTGGACTTCCCGGCGCCGTTGGGGCCGAGGAAGCCGTGCACTTCGCCGGTCTCGACGGTGAGGTCGAGACCGTCCAGGGCGTGCGTCCTGCCGAACGACTTGTGGAGTCCGGACACCTCTAGGGCGGGGCTGGCCTTCGTCATGATTCCGAACGTACGCTTACTTCAGAAATTTGTGAAGTTAAGGAAGCGTATGAATGGCGGATACAGTTGGGGGAGGCGTACGACCAGGGGAGATGGCGGGAGATGAGCTGCGGATGACGGAACCGGGTGCGGCGGGGCGGGACCCCGAGGCGGTGTCGAGGTTCGTCGAGGGCTTCGCCGCCCAGCTCGTCGACGCCGGGATGCAGCGCATGGCCGCCCGGGTCTTCGCCGCGCTGCTCGCGTCCGACGCCGGCGCCATGTCCTCGGCCGAACTCGGCGAACAGCTCCAGGTCAGCCCGGCCGCGGTCTCCGGCGCGGTGCGTTATCTGTCCCAGGTGCACATGGTGTCGCGGGAGCGCGAACCGGGCTCGCGGCGCGAGCGGTACCGGGTGCACAGCGACCAGTGGTACGAGGCGCTGACCAACCGCGACGCCGTGCTCAAACGCTGGGGGCAGACCCTGCGCGTGGGCGTCGACAGCCTCGGCGTCGACACTCCCGGCGGGCAGCGGATCGCCGAGACGCTCGCCTTCTTCGAGTATCTGGAGGGCGAGCTGACCAAGCTGATGGACCGGTGGCGGGAGGAACGGGCCCGGACTTTCGGCCAGGGATAAGGAAAACGCGCCCCAAAGGGGCGCGGGGAACTGCGCGACCAGCCACACGCGGCCCGCAGTTCCCCAGAGACAGTCCCCAGACGGCGCTCCCAGCGGAGCGCTACCGCTCCTTCGTCTCCTCGAGGACCGTCCGCCCCAGCAGCGCGTACCGTTCCGGCGAGCGGCGCTTGAGGTAGGTGGCGTAGCCGATGCCGCCCGCCGCGATCAGGGCGACCAGCCACGGTGTGGCCTTCAGGACCAGGGAGTCCGACTCCGTACCCGCCGCGACGCCCATGTTGGACACCAGCAGCACCACCACCGCGAGCATCGCGATACCGCCGACGAGCGGGGCCGTGAACGTCCGGAACCAGTGGCGGCTCTCCGGGTGGTTCTTGCGGAAGTACGCCAGCACCGCGAAGGAGCAGACGGCCTGGACGACCAGGATCGCCATGGTGCCGAGGATGGCCAGCAGGACGTACGTACCCGTGTACGGGTCCTTGCCCGCGAGCCAGAACGCGGCCAGCAGCACGCCGCTGATGATCGTCTGGACCAGGCCCGCGATGTGCGGGGAGCCGTGGTCGGCGTGGGTGCGGCCGATGGTGTTCTTGAGGGAGGGGAGTACGCCCTCACGGCCCAGGGCGTACATGTAGCGGGCGGCGCAGTTGTGGAAGGCCATGCCGCAGGCCAGTGAGCCGGTGATCATCAGCCACTGCATGACGACGACCGCCCAGTGGCCGACGTACTGCTCGGTGGGGTTGAAGAACAGGGCAAGGGGGTTGGCGGACGAGGCCGCCTTCACGGCCTCCGCCTCGCCGTTGCCCGTGATGGCCATCCAGGAGACGAAGACGTAGAAGACGCCGACGCCCAGGACGCTGATCATCGTCGCCTTGGGGATGATCTTCTTCGGGTCGCGCGACTCCTCGCCGTACATCGCCGTCGACTCGAAGCCGACCCACGACCAGAAGGCGAAGAAGAGGCCGAGCCCTGCGCTGGTGCCCTGGAAGGCGTTGACCGGGTTGACCGGGCCGAACGTGAAGCCGTTCGGGCCGCCGCCGTGGAAGGCGACCGAGATGGCCATCGCGGCGAGGATCGTCACCTCGGTGGCGAGCAGGACGACCAGTAGCTTTTCGGCCACCGAGACGCCGAACCAGGTGCCCGTGGCGTTGATCGCGAGCATCAGGATCGCGAACAGCCACCAGGGGATGTCGGCGCCCGTCTGGTCCTTGATGGTCTCGGTCGCGAAGGTCGAGAAGATGCCGATCAGGGCGGGCTCGAAGACGACGTACGCGAAGGTGGCCAGCAGCCCGGAGGCCAGTCCGACCGTGCGGCCGAGGCCGTACGAGATGAAGCCGTAGAAGGCGCCGGTCGAGGTGATGTGCTTCGCCATCGAGGTGAATCCGACGGCAAAGATTGCCAGGACGACCATTGCGACGAGATAGCTCGCCGGGGCGCCGATGCCGTTGCCGGACGACACCATGAAGGGCACGTTGCCCGTCATCGCGGTGATCGGCGCGGCGGTCGCGACGGCCATGAAGACCACGCCGAGCAACCCGATCGCGTTCGGCTTCAGCCGGTGAACCGTGCCGTCGTCACTGCTGCCGCTACTTGTCGCCGGGGCTACGCCCTCGTCCACTGCCATCGGGTGGCCCCTTCCTGGTTGCGCTGTCGATGCGGTGGAACTCTGTCGTCCGAATGAGTCGGTAAAGGGTGTCGGCGCGTTAAATGTTTGTCAACCAGACCTTTAGAAATCTGACCGCAACACGTGGCTCGTACGGTCGTCGCCATGAGCACGTACACCGGTACCGGCACGTACACCGCCTCCCTCGGCGGCCACAGTTACCGCTTCGACTCCCTTGCGCGTCTGCTCGCCGCCGCGAGCCCCGAGCGCTCCGGCGACCGGCTGGCCGGCCTCGCCGCGGACTCCGCGCAGGAACGGGTCGCGGCGCGCTGGGCGCTGGCGGAGGTGCCGTTGGCTCGATTTCTCGCCGAGCCGGTGATTCCGTACGAGGACGACGACGTGACCCGCCTGATCGTGGACACGCACGACCTGGCCGCCTTCGCGCCGGTGTCCGGGCTGACGGTGGGCGGTTTCCGGGAGTGGCTGCTGTCGGAGGCGGCGGACGCGGAGTCACTGGCCGCGGTGTCGCCGGGGCTGACGCCCGAGATGGTGGCCGCGGTGTCCAAGCTGATGGGGAACGCGGACCTGGTCGCGGTGGCGCGGAAGGTACGGGTGGTGACGGCCTTCCGCTCGACGATCGGTCTGCCCGGGCGGTTGGCGACGCGCCTTCAGCCGAACCACCCGACGGACGACCCGGCGGGTGTCGCGGCAGCCTTGCTGGACGGGTTGCTGCTCGGCTCGGGCGACGCGGTGATCGGCATCAACCCGGCGACGGACAGCCCGAAGGCGGTTCGGGACCTGCTGGAACTCCTGGACGGAGTCATCCAGCGATACGCGATCCCGACGCAGTCGTGCGTGCTGTGCCATGTCACGACGAGTGTGGATCTGATGGAGCGCGGGGCGCCGGTGGACCTGGTGTTCCAGTCCATAGCGGGTACGCAGGCCGCGAACGCGTCCTTCGGGGTGACCCTGGGCCTGCTGGACGAGGCGCACGCGGCGGCGGGGGAACTGAACCGGGGGACGGTGGGCAAGAACGCCCTCTACTTCGAGACCGGGCAGGGCAGCGCGCTGTCCGCCGACGCGCACCACGGGGTGGACCAGCAGACGGTGGAGGCGCGGGCGTACGCGGTGGCCCGCCGCTACGACCCCCTGCTGGTGAACACGGTGGTGGGCTTCATCGGCCCCGAGTACCTCTACGACGGCCGCCAGATCCTCCGCGCCGCCCTGGAGGACCACTTCTGCGGCAAGCTGCTCGGCCTGCCCATGGGCCTGGACATCTGCTACACGAACCACGCCGACGCGGACGACGACGACATCGCCACGATGCTGACGATGCTGGGGGTGGCGGGCGCGTCCTTCGTGATCTGCACCCCGGGCGGCGACGACATCATGCTCAACTACCAATCCGCCTCGTACCACGACGCGTTGTACCTCCGTGAGGTCCTCGGGCTGCGCCCGGCACCGGAGTTCGAGGCATGGCTGGACGGCATCGGGCTGCTGGACGAGCGGGGAGCGATCAGGGATGTCTCGGGTACGGCACATCCGCTGACGGCGATCGGAAAGGAGCTGGCGGCATGACGGAGCGTCAATTGGCCGAGGTGGCCGACGACTTGCCCATGTGGGCGGCCCTGCGTCGGCACACGCAGGCCAGGATCGGCCTGGGCCGCGCGGGCTCGGCGCTCCCCACGCGCCACCGCCTGGAACTCCAGGCCGCGCATGCCGCCGCGCGGGACGCGGTGCACTCGCCCTTCGATCCGGAGACGGTCGCGGCCGGTCTGACGGGCGAGCCGACGGTACGGGTACGCAGTGCCGCCGGCGACCGGCTCACCTACCTCCAGCGCCCCGACCTGGGGCGCCGCCTCGACGACATCGACCGCGCCCATCTCCCCGGCGGGGACTGGGACCTGGTGTTCGTCGTGGCCGACGGTCTGTCCAGCCGGGCGGTGCACGAACATGCGGCGCCGATGGTGCGGGCGACGACGGCACTGCTGGACCCGGCTCTGCGGGTGGCCCCGGTCATCCTGGCCGAACAGGCCAGGGTGGCTCTCGGCGACGACGTGGCCCACGCCATGGGTGCCGGGATGGTGGTCGTCCTGATCGGCGAACGCCCCGGCATGTCGGCGGCGGACTCGCTGGGCGCGTATCTGACGTACGCCCCGCGCCCCGGCACGACCACGGACGCGGACCGCAACTGCCTGTCCAACATCAGGCCGCCGTTGGGGCTGACGTACGAGACGGCGGCGGCGAAGCTGGCGGGGTTGATAGGGCGGGCGCGGGAGCTGGGGCTGACGGGGGTGGGCCTGAAGGACGAGCTGATATCGCCCCCGCCGCCCCTACCCGTCCCATCCTCGGGGGCTGCGCCCCCAGACCCCCCTTTATCCTCAAACGCCGGACGGGCTGAAAAACCTAGCCCCTTGGGGGTCCCCCCTCTGGGGGAGTTTGAGGAGCGGGGGTTCGGGGGCGGAGCCCCCGAGGATGGGAACGGGTAGGGGCGGCGGGGGCGAAAAAACCCAACCCTCACCCCGGCAGCGTCAACCCCCAAGCCCCCTCCCGCACCACCCACGTCCGCCTCCGCACCGGCCCGGACACAACCCCCGCATCCGCCCGGTACCGGAAATCCGCCCCGGACACCGTCACCCGCCGCCCCACCGCCCCCAGCGGAGACGCCTCCGCGCCCACCGACACCGGCCGGACCTCCACCCGCGCGCCCCCGGCCTCCCCGGGGGTCAGGGTCACCGCCTCCACCGGCTGGTCCAGGTCGACGAGGGTCACCCCGTCCACCTCGACGCGGAGGCGCGACGGGCCGGGGCCGGGTACCGGAGTCACCCGTGCGCCCCGGGCCGGCCGTGCCGCCAGGGTCCGTACCAGGGACTGGCATGTCCGCAGCCAGGGGTGGGGTGAGGCGTCCGCCTCCACACCCACCTCCCGTATCGCCGGAATCCGCACCGCCCCCACCACCACCCCGTCACTGTCGTCGACGAGCAGGTCCAGGCGGCGCTCCGCGCCCTCCAGGACCGCCCGTGCCGCCGCCACCGCGCCCGTGGGGACGCCGAGGGAGCGGGCCAGGGAGAGGACGCCGGCCGCGCCCACCGGGACGACGGACAGTGCACATCCGGCCAGTTCCCGTTGCCGGTGGAGGAGGGCCACCGTACGGAGCAGAGCCCTGTCGTCGCCGATCACCACCGGTCGTCGTGAGCCCCTCCTGGCCAGGACCCGGGCGAATTCCTCGGGGCCGTCCGGGAGGCACACTTTTGTGGTCGCACCCGCGCTGAGCACGTCTTTCGCGATTCGTACAGACTCGCCGTCCGTCCGCCGGGCGACCGGGTCGATGACCACGAGGAGCTGGTCGGAAGTCGCCACCTCGGTCATGCCTCGCTTCCTCGGGTAGCATCTTTGTGCAAGAGCCCCTTGCGCTATTGCGCCAGGGGCTTCGTCTATTCCGGGGCATCCGGGTCCGACGGGTTGCGGCCGACGAAGGTCGCCGGTGTACGAGGCATGAGCCGAGAAGCTCTGTCACGTACGCCCCTGGCCTTGGACATGCCCCGCCCGGAAGGGGTGTACGCGCGTGCCCGCACTTGTGCTGCTCGGTGCTCAGTGGGGTGACGAAGGCAAGGGGAAGGCCACGGACCTGCTTGGTGGGTCTGTGGACTATGTGGTGCGCTACCAGGGCGGCAACAACGCCGGCCACACGGTAGTCGTGGGCGATCAGAAGTACGCCCTGCACCTCCTCCCTTCCGGAATCCTCACACCTGAATGCACACCCGTCATCGGCAACGGCGTCGTCGTCGACCCGTCGGTCCTGTTCTCCGAGCTGAACGGGCTGAACGAGCGAGGCGTCGACACGTCCAAGCTCCTGATCAGCGGTAACGCTCACATCATCACCCCGTACAACGTCACCGTGGACAAGGTGACGGAACGCTTCCTCGGGAAGCGGAAGATCGGGACGACCGGGCGCGGTATCGGCCCGACCTACGCCGACAAGATCAACCGGGTCGGTATCCGCGTCCAGGACCTCTACGACGAGTCGATCCTCACGCAGAAGGTCGAGGCGGCGCTGGACGGCAAGAACCAGCTCCTCACCAAGGTCTTCAACCGGCGTGCGATCGAGGCGGAGCAGATCGTCGCGGAGCTGCTGACGTACGCGGACCGGCTCAAGCCTTACGTGGCCGACACCGTCCTGGTCCTCAACAAGGCCCTCGACGACAACAAGGTGGTCCTCTTCGAGGGCGGCCAGGGCACGCTCCTGGACATCGACCACGGGACCTACCCCTTCGTCACGTCCTCCAACCCCACCGCCGGCGGCGCGTGCACGGGCTCGGGCGTCGGTCCGACGAAGATCAGCCGGGTCATCGGCATCCTCAAGGCGTACACGACCCGCGTCGGCGCCGGCCCCTTCCCGACCGAGCTGTTCGACGCGGACGGCGACGCGCTGCGCCGCATCGGCGGCGAGCGGGGTGTGACGACGGGGCGTGACCGTCGTTGTGGCTGGTTCGACGCCGTCATCGCGCGATACGCGACCCGGGTCAACGGCCTGACCGACTTCTTCCTCACCAAGCTCGACGTCCTCACCGGCTGGGAGGAGATCCCGGTCTGCGTGGCGTACGAGATCGACGGCAAGCGGGTCGAGGAACTCCCTTACTCCCAGACCGACTTCCACCACGCGAAGCCGATCTACGAGAACCTCCCCGGCTGGTCGGAGGACATCACGAAGGCGAAGTCCTTCTCCGACCTTCCGAAGAACGCCCAGGCGTACGTGAAGGCCCTGGAGGAGATGTCGGGCGCCCCGATCTCGGCGATCGGCGTCGGCCCGGGCCGCACGGAGACGATCGAGGTCAACTCCTTCATCTAGAGCGGAAGGGCGGAAGAGGGGCATCCCGTCCGACGGGGTGCCCCTCTTCCCTGTCAACTCAACCGGGTCTCACGTCACGTCGTGAAGATGAAGTACTTCCACGCCCCGTGCGTCGTCGCGTTCACGTTGTCGCCCGAGGTCCCGTCGATGTACGACGAGCGGATGCGGAAGCGGTAGCCGATGTCGTGGACGCCGCCCAGTTCGACGCGGGAGATCCCGGCCGAGTCCAGGGCGAAGTACTGCGAGCCGCCGTCGTACCAGACGCCGTCGTAGAAGAACTCGATCTGGAGCCGCTGCTCGCGGTTCGGGTACGCCGTCATGGACGTCGTGAACAGCGGGTTCGTGGCCTGGTGGAAGTAGGCGTACGTCTGGCCGTACACCTTCTTGTTCTTGTACTGGCGGCTGATCGTCGTCGACACCTTGACCTTGGTGTAGACCGTGCTGGCCACCGACTTGGGCGCGTAGCGCGCGTCGCCCGTGAACCGTGCCGTCAGGCGGGTGTCGCGGGTGAGCTTGTACGTGGCCGAGAAGTCGCCGTTCTTGTTGACCGTGCCGGCCTTGACCAGCTTGTTCGGCGCGGAGCCGTACGGGTCGGCCCAGATCTCGACCTTGCGGTTCTTGTACGTCTTGCCGAGGTGCGCCGTGAACTTGACGCTCTTCGCGTAGTCGTACGTCTTCTTGTTGTTGGAGAGGCGGATCGTGGTCGCCGCGCGCGAGACCTCGACCGCGTCCGAGCCCGAGGACGCCAGGTGGTCGGCGTCGCCCGCGTACGACAGCGTGTACGTCACCTTGCCGCCGACCGGCGGGCTGTTGGTGAAGGAGAACGTGCCGTTCGACGCGACCGTCGCCGTGCCGATCTTCCGGCCGTTCGGGTTCTCCAGGTCCTTGCGGGTGATCGTCAGCTTGGCGCCGGCCGGGACCGCCACCTTGCTGGTGACCTTGCCCTTGACCGTCAGCTTCTTCGCCCGGGTGGACTTGGTCGGGGCGGTGACGGAGACGCTGGTGACGGCCTTCGTCGGGGTGTTCAGGATGCGCAGTTCGTACGTGCCGTTCAGGGCCGTGAGCGCGAACAGGCGGGACCTGTCCGGGGCCCAGCCGAGGCCCGCGTCGGCGAGCCCGCCGGTGCCGTCCGACCTGCTGAGGGTGTAGTCCCGGACCGAGGTCGTGCCGCCCGGCTTGTAGACGTTCAGGCCCTGGCCGTACCTCGTGTCGTTGCCCGCCGCGACCGAGCCGTCGGGGGCGACGGCCACGGCGTTCGCGTACCCCTGGCTGTTGGTGTACTTGCCGGCCGTCGTCAGGTCGGAGGTCTTGTACACCACCTGGCTGAACTGGTCCTGGGCGGCCACGACGACCCGTGTGCCGTCCGCCGTGACCGCGAGGTCGCGCAGCCGGCCGCCCACGGTCGTGCGCACGGTGGCGGTCGCGGTGCCCGACGAGACGTCGTACACGCCCAGTTCGGTGCTGGTCGCGCCCGGCAGGCCCGCCACCAGCGTGCTCGAACCCGGCGCCGCGTCCAGCACGGGCGCGGAGGTCCACGGCTGGCTCGTGTCGGCGTCCAGGGTGACCTTGTGCTCCGGGTCGGTCAGGTCGACCGAGCCGATGTTGCCGGTGCCGCCGTCGGTGATGCTGCCGTACCCGAACCACAGCTTGCCGCCCGCGAGGGCCACGGACCGCGGGTCGACGTCACCCGTCGCGTACCGGGCCGACTCCGTCGCCGTGGCCGTGTCGATGGCGAAGATCGCGTCGCCGGTGTCGCCGACGCCGTCGGGCACCGCCGCGTACAGCGTGCCGGAGTCGGCCGACAGCTCCAGGCCCTTGACGCCGCCCAGGCCGGACACTTCCCGGACGAAGTTGCCCTTGTAGTCCGTGACGACGATCCGGTCGCTCGCCGGGTCGCTGACGAAGACCCGCTGGTGGACGCCGTCCACAACGATGTCACCGAAGGAGACGATGCCCAGGTCCCGCTGGTCGTCCGCCATGGCCGTACCCGCGACGCCGGTCGTGAGCGCGACGGAACCGAATGTGAGTGCGACCGCGAGCGCGGTCGAGAGAGTGCGTCTGTGCACGATGTTTTCGAACCCCCCGGTACGAAAGTGCCCCTGAAATGGGGCCACTTGGTCTCTGTGTAGAGCCAGTGAAAGAAGAGACTAGGTCACACCACTGACAACAGGTTCACAGGGGGTTAACGGGACTGGTGGGACCCGGGGTTTTCGCTGGAATTGACCGGGACATGGCCTGTCATGGCCTGTTCTTGGTTCCTGGGTGGCCGGTGTGCGGCCACGCTCTACGCGTGTAGCCACCGACTGCTCAGGAGTTCCCCCATGCCCATCTCGCCCATGAACCGCCGTGAGTTCGTGCAGAAGTCGGCCGTCACCGGCGCGGCCGTCGCCGTCGCGGGAGCGGCCGGCGCCGGTACCGCCGAGGCAGCCCAGCCCGAGCCCGCCGGGCACAGGCCAGCCAAGTGCCCGAAGACCTGGACGTTCTCCGTCCTGGGCACCACCGACCTGCACAGCCATGTCTTCGACTGGGACTACTACCTGGACAAGGCCTACTCCGACACGAAGGGCAACTCCGTCGGTGTCGCCCGGGTCGCCACGCTCATCAAGCAGCAGCGGGCGGCGAAGGGCGAGGAGCACGTCCTGCTCGTCGACGCCGGCGACATCATCCAGGGCACCTCCCTCGCCTACTACTTCGCGCGCGTGCAGCCCATCACCGACAAGGGCGCCCCGAAGCACCCGATGGCCGTCGCCATGAACCACATGCGCTACGACGCCGCCGCCCTCGGCAACCACGAGTTCAACTACGGCATCGAGGTCCTCAGGAAGTTCGAGAGCCAGTGCCACTTCCCGTTGCTGGGCGCGAACGCGCTCGACGCGAAGACGCTGAGGCCCGCCTTCCCGCCGTACACCGTGAAGCGGATCCGCGTGCCGGGCGCCCCCGACATCAAGGTCGGCATCCTCGGGCTCACCAACCCGGGCATCGCCCTCTGGGACAAGGACAACGTCAGCGGCAAGATGGTCTTCCCCGGGCTCGTCGAGCAGGCGAAGAAGTACGTGCCCCGGCTGCGCGCGCTCGGCTGTGACGTCGTCTTCCTGACCGACCACTCCGGGCTCGACGGTTCCTCGTCCTACGGCGACGAACTGCCGTACGTCGAGAACGCCTCGAACCTCGTCGCCCAGCAGGTCCCCGGCATCGACGCGATCCTGGTCGGCCACACCCACGTCGAGGTGCCCTCGTACACCGTGAAGAACGACGAGACCGGCGAGGACGTGCTGCTGTCCGAGCCGTACTGCTGGGGCTACCGGCTCAGCGTCTTCGACTTCGAGCTGGAACTCGTGCGCGGGCAGTGGAAGGTCACCAAGAAGACCGCGCAGACCCTCAACCCCAACACGGTGGACGAGGACCCGGAGATCAGGAAGCTCCTGGAAGCCGACCACGAGCTGGTCGTGAAGTACGTCAACACGGCGGTCGGCACCTGCACCGAGGACCTCTCGGCGGCGGAGTCCTGCTGGAAGGACGTCCCGATCATGGACTTCATCCACCAGGTCCAGATGGACACGGTCAAGGCGGGCCTGTCGACGTCCGACGCCGCGCTTCCCCTCATCTCGGTCGCCGCGCCCTTCTCCCGCACCGCCGACATCCCGGCCGGCAGCGTCACCATCAAGGACATCGCCGGGCTCTACATCTACGACAACACCCTGTACGGCAAGAAGTTGACGGGTGCTCAGCTGAAGGCCTACCTGGAGTACGCGGCGAAGTACTACCACCAGGTGCCGACGGGCACGTCCGTGGACACCGCGACCCTCACCAACGCCAACAGCTTCTGGGACTACATGTACGACACCGCCGCGGGCGTCTCGTACGACATCGACATCGCGGCGGCCGAGGGCTCCCGCATCAAGAACCTGACCTACAACGGGACTTCGGTCGCCGACGACCAGGTCTTCGTCGTCGCCGTCAACAACTACCGCGCCAACGGCGGCAGCGGCTATCCGCACATAGCCGCTGCCGACATCGCGTACAGCTCCACCAACGAGATCCGCCAGCTGATGATCGACTACGTGACGTCGAAGGGGAGCCTGAACCCCGCCGACTTCGCGGTCACCAACTGGAGGCTGACGCAGGGCGGGACGGCGGTGTTCGCCGACTGAGCCCTCCCCGGGCTTCCCTACGCGCGGCGTCGCAGCCGCGTGTAGGCGGCCAGGGAGCCGCCGGCGAACACCAGCGAGGCACCGCCGAGGGAGAGGGCGAGCGTGCCGCCGTCGCCGCCGGTGCTCGCCAACTGCGTGCCGGTGTTCGCCGGAGAGGAGGCGGGCGGTGTGGTGGGTGCGGGCGTGGGGGTGGCGGTGGTGCCGGTCGAGGCGGAGGCCGAAGGCGTCGAGGTCGGGGTCTGGCTTCCGCCCGCGCCCGTGCTCGTGCTCGGGGATGCCGACTGGCCGCCGGTCAGGGTCACTTGGGCGGATGCGGCACCCACGTGGGTGCCCCGGAACGGGACGGACCCCTCGTTGACGATGATGCTCTCGGTGAGGGTGGCCTTGCCGAGCGGAGCGTTCGCCTTCCAGGAGACCCGTACCGGAACGGAACCGCTGCTGCCCGCCGGGACCTTGTGGTCGCGCTCGCGCAGATAGTGGCCGACCAGGCCGGGCTCGGCGGCTGCCGTCACCGGCGGCAGCGTGACCCAGGCGCCTCCCCGCTTCACCTGCACCGTCGCGTACTTGTCGGTGAACAGCACGCTGTTGACGTTGAGGTAGTCGGACGGCGTCGGGTTGACCAGGGTGGCGTCGAACTCGACGGGCGCCCCGCCGCGCACGGCCGTCGTGGGCACTCCGGCGAGCCCGGCGGCCAGGCCATGGACCGGGATCGTACGGATGTCACGCGCCTGGAGGACCCACGACCCGTCGGCCGCCCCGACGGACGAGGTCAGCTGGACGGAGTTCGCCCCGCCGTCGCTGTCGCCGTTGTGCGGCTCGCCCATGGGCAGCCCGAGGAGCAGGTGGAGGACACGGCTCTCGCCCGGGCCGAGCGTGATGGTGATCGGGAGCGCGCCCTGGAACGAACCGCCGCTGTACTCCATCAGCACCTTCTGCCAGGCCCCGCTGTCCGTGCGGTAGTACATGACCAGGCCGTTCTTCGGCATCCCGGCCCCGGCGTCCGCGACCAGGTCGAGGAACAGATCCTGCGACTCGGTGGCGGAGGTGTTGGTGATCTTCTCCGTGAACTCGACCGGCTGCCCGGCCAGTCCCAGCGCGGCGGGCCCGGTCACGGACAGGGTGGTGTTGCAGCAGGTCTGCGCGGGCGCGGCCGACGGAGTGGTCGGCGCCCCCGGCTCGGCCCACGCGGCGGGCGCGGCGGCCACCGCTCCCAGCGACATCAGCACGCCGGCCGCTCCGATGGCGAGTGGCTGACCGATACGGCCGATGTGAATGGTGCGAAACATGAATCCCCCCGGATTCGCGAGTGGTGGGGTGGTGAGCCCCTGCGCTAATAAGACGGTGCTGGGGCGGGATGGTTGCCGGAGAATTCGGCCTTTATCCGGACCGTACGAGTCCGCCACCAGGGCGGATCTCCTCTAAAGAAACGCTTGCGTTTCGATCGAGATCGCCGTAGCTTGTCTGTACGAAACGGTTTCGTATCGATGGCAGATGGGTGGTGATGACGGCTATGGCGACCTCTCCGGTGCTCCTGGCCGTTGCCCTCTCCCTCGTCTCCGCGCTCTGCTACGCCACGGCCGCCGTGGTCCAGGAGCGGACCGCCGCCGACACCGCCGACCTGCGCGGCGCCCTCACCCGCGCCTCCTGGTGGTGGGCGGTCCTGCTCAACGCCGCCGGTGCGCTGCTGCACGTGGTCGCCCTGCGCTACGGCCCCCTGAGCCTGGTGCAGCCGCTCGGCGTACTGACCCTGGTGGTGGCGGTACCGCTCGGCTCACTGGCCGCCCGCCGCCGGACCTCGGGCACCCAGTGGTCCGGCATGGCCCTGACGCTCGTAGGACTGACCGCCCTCCTGACGGTCACCGCCTCGGGCGGTACGCCGGACAGCGCCCTGAGCGGCACCGAGGTGCTGGTGGTGGCGCTCGCCGCCGCCACGCTCATCGCGGTGCTCGTACGCCTGACCACGGGCCGCTCCTCCCTGGCGGGCCTCGGCTTCGCGGCGGCCTCGGGCATCGCCTCCGGAGTCGGCTCGACGCTGGCCCAGAAGCTCGCGGTCGGACCGACGCTGTCGTGGAGCGCGGCGGGGATCGCGATCCTGACCGTCGCCTTCGCGGCGGGCGGGCTGCTGCTGGCCCAGAAGGCATACGGCAGCGGCCTCGGCGGCCCCCTCGCCCTGCTGACCCTCGTCAACCCGGTCGCCGCGTCGGCCATCGGCGTCACCCTGCTCGGCGAGGGCTTCCAGTACGGCACGACGGGCACCCTGCTCGCGATCGCCGGCGCGGTGGCGGCGGGCCGGGGCGTGGTCCTGCTGAGCCGCCCGCAGCCCGAGGGTCCGGCCCGCCTCGACGTACGCGCACCCGTACCCGTACCTGTACCCGTACCGCACCCGCTCCCCACCCGGATGCTGACCGGCACGAGCCGGGCGGCCTGAAATGGAGAACAGCAAGATGACGACGACCCTGACGCCGATGGCCGCGATGCCCATGCTTCAGCTGGGCACGCGGACGACCGTACGCGCGGCGGAACTGGTGGACGTACCCGCGGTGGTACGCATGATCGCGGCGCCCACGCCCTCGGACGACTGGGAGCAGACGCAGAGCGCGATGCGGCTGGTGCTGGCCCACTACGCCCTGGAGGAGGGCCGCATCTGGGTGGCCGAGCGCGCGGAGGGCGGTCTCCTGGCGGCGGCCGTCTGGCTGCCGCCCGGCGTCGGCGCCGAGCCCCCCGACACCCGCTTCAGCAGCCTCCTCGCCCGCGAACTCGCCACCGGCCCACAGGACTTGCCGGTCCTGCCGATGTGGCTGAAGGACGCGGGCCCCGAGATCCCGCACTGGAAGGTGGTCATCGTCGGCACCCTGGACGACACGACCGCCTGGGACCACACCGTGGCCGCCGACCTGCTGACCCCGGGCCTACGAGCCGTCGACAACGAGACGGCGACGGCCGTCGCCCTCACGATGTCCCCCCGCCACACGGACCAACTGCGCCCCCTGGGCTTCCGCGTGCCCCGCGAGGTCCACTTCATGCCGGGGGCGAGCGCTTGGCTGACGAGTCGTCCGGCGGACAGCGTCGGTACCGGTTCGGGTTGACCGGAGGCGCCCTGGCCTCGATCCACGACGTACGCCAGTGTGGGTACGGAAGCGTGGAGGCAACAGGGGAGGGCGTCCATGAGTCCCATCGCACCCGAGTTGCTCATGGCCCTCGCCGGCGGTACGGCGGGTGCCGCCGGGCAGCAGATCTGGGCGTCGCTGCGGGACCTGGTCCGACGGCGGCCGACGGACGGGGAGCCGCGCGGCGAGGGCGAGTTGACGTCCCTCGCCGATGCCGCCGACAGTCCGACGCGGGCCAGGGAACTGGCCGACGTGCTCGCACTGCGCGCCCGGCAGGACCCCGACTTCGCCCGGGCGCTCGACACCTGGCGCCGCGAGGCGGAGGCGCTGGAGGGCGCCTCGACCGGGGCGGGCGATGTGCGCAACGAGGTCTCCGGGGGCACGATCCAAGGG
Source organism: Streptomyces sp. NBC_00075 (assembly GCF_045041225.1). Taxonomy (NCBI): domain Bacteria; kingdom Bacillati; phylum Actinomycetota; class Actinomycetes; order Kitasatosporales; family Streptomycetaceae; genus Streptomyces; species Streptomyces sp. NBC_00075. The sequence continues at coordinate 4,947,003 of NZ_CP108243.1, read as the reverse complement.
CCCGTGGTCCAGGCCCGGGACATCAACGGGCCCTTGCACTTCGGCAGTTGGCCGAGCCAGGGGCCCGGGTAGTACCGCTGTTCCCACCCTCGTCACTGGCGGCCGCCCTGTCGCCCGCCTCTGCTCACCGGAAGTACAGTGCCCGTTTCACCAGGTCGAGGCGGGCCTGGCCCCAGGCCAGGATGTTCAGACCCGAGGTCAGGTTGCCGGGCGGGCGATGGATCAGGGTGTCGCGCCGGAGGAGCCGGTCGAAGTCGACGACGACCGGGTCGGGCCGGACGTTGCCGCTCACCGGGTGCCGGAACTCGACACCGCATCGGCGCATGACGTTGATCATCTCCTGCGCGAGGATCCCGTAGCCGATGGTGCTGGGATGCACGCCGTCCAGTGAGAACAGGCCTCCGTCAGTACGTCCCTTGCCGTTGCTGGTGAGGAAGTGCGAGTTCGGCTTCGGAGTCAGTGCGTCCAACTGTGCGGGCAATGGATAGGGTTCCCACCACTCCGGGCGATTGCTGGGATCCTCGCCCTCCATGTAGCGCCGGGAGGCAAGCCGGTCGAGGAGGCCGGCGGTGTCCATGAGCAGCCAGTCCAGGCCTTCCGCCTCGCGCTTCTTCGCCACATGGTCGGTGATGGCCTCGTTGTACAAGTCGATTGCTGTGTCGATGTCCTGAGCCTGTTCGGCCGTCAGGTGAGGATGCCGGGTGGGACTGAACTCGAGATCACTGATCCAAGGCCGGGTGTAGTAGGGGAAGTAGCGCGAGTCCTGGGGCTTGTTTCCCACACCGCGCGCGATCGGGGGGATGGTGACGTGGGGGACAGTGCACCAGATGACATGCCGGGCCCTGATTTTCGCCACCTCGTCGATGATTTCTGCCAACTCGTCCCTGAAATGGCTGGGATCCCACACCGTGAAGTCTTCTTTGGCCTTCAGATTGCGGTATTCCTCCCCACTCCATTGCACTTTGAGCTGGGTGACTGTCTGAAGAGCGTTGTTGGCTCCGAGGAAGACGATCAGGGTCTCGATGCCACGCTTCTGGTCGGGTGCTTCCTCGTCGCCGAGGTGCTGCGCCGCGTCCAGCAGCGTCATGGTGCCGGGGCCGTCGATGCTCGCCGGGGGCAGGACCCGTAGAGCCGCCCGGTTTCCGCTGTCCTGCGCGACCTGGTGGAGGAGATTGTCTCTGGGTTCCTTGACACGGCAAACCGTGGCGTTCTTGGAGAGAACATCGCGCAGGTCCCACCCGTACACCGCGAGATTGTGATTGATGGCCGCGAACTGGTTGTCACGGCTTCCCGGGCCGCGTTCCCAGTAGTCCTCCGCCTCATCCAGGAAACGCCGGGCGTGGAACAGGGCCAACGGAACCTCCCACCAGTCGAGTTCCTGGCCGAAGCGTTCCTCGAGTTCCCTCAGCAGCAGTTCTATGTTGAGCGGCAGCCCGCCGTATCCAGGGTATGTGGGGTAGCGGAACTGGTCGCCCAGGCCCAACTCGTGGGCGATGACGGCCGGATACGACACGTCGGTATTGAAAACGGCCCCACTCTGGAAGCCGTGCGTGAGCGAGTCCCCGATGGTCACCAGCCGATGGTGAGGTTCCGGCCCTGCCCTGTCGACTGTGACCGTGATTCCCAGCGTCGGATCTTTCTCCGTTGCCCGTGGCGACTCTCCCCTCCGGTCAACCACTTCGTCTGGAGGGTTCAGACGTGCCGGCTCGGCCATGACGCCACCTCCGTCCGGGAAAATGGCTACTTTTCAGGCTAGTCCGCATTGTCGTCCCCCGCATTCGGGGCCGGAGGACTCGGAAATCCCGGACCGGGTCCCGTCCACCGGTATCCAACTCCGCAGGGCGGGCGTCCAGTTCGACGCACTCCAGGAGGTGAGTGGGAGTCGTGCGGTCTATTTCCTCGTACCCGTCGGTGCGACGACCCGGCGGATCTGGCCACCCGGGGTCATCGGTCTCGCGTCCGCCGGGGTGCGGTCGGGGCGGGGATCCTGCTCCAGCCTCAGAGGCCCGGCGCCGTCGTACATCGACCGGTTGATGGTCGGATCGCCCATTTACCGGTTCGGACGGACCAGTGGGCTCTACCCTCGATCCACGACGTACGCCAGTGGGGTGCGGAAGTCCGACAGGCATACGGGGGAGGGCGTTCGTGGACCCCATCGCACCTGAGCTGCTCATGGCCCTCGCCGGAGGTACGGCGGGTGCCGCCGGGCAGCAGATCTGGGCCTCGTCGCGGGATCTGGTCAGACGTCGGCCGCCGGCCGGAGAGCCGCGTGGCGAGGGCGAGTTGGTGTCCCTCGGTGAGGCCTCGGACAGCCCGACGCGAGCCAGACAACTGGCCGACGTGCTCGCGCTCCGCGTCCAGCAGGACCCCGCCTGCGCCCAGGCACTCGACACCTGGCGCCGGGAGGCGGAGGCCCTGGACGGCACGCCGACCGGCGTGGGCGACATCCACAACGAGATCTCCGGGGGCACGTTCCAGGGCCCCGTGATCCAGGCGCGGGACATCAACGGGCCGCTGCACTTCGGCAGTTAGACGGTTAGGCAGTTGGGCGGTCAGGCAGTTTCGTTTGTCCGGCGAACCGGCCACCGGCTGTGGGACCCGCGGTCAATTCACGTGCGCGAAAGGGCAGTTCTGCCCGGTGAAACCAGTGAGCGGCCGGGTTGGGAAGGGAGGATGACGACGGCGGTGCGACTCCTGTGCGGGCGTCGGCATCCCGTAGGCGCCTGTGCAATCGAGAGGAATCGAACGTGGCCAACACGAAGAGATCGCGCCGCTGGTGGACCGTACTGCTCACACTGGCCATGTCCCTGGGGTTCGCGACTCTCAACGCTCCCAGCGCGTCGGCCGCGTACGTCATCGGTACGGACTTCCTGCGTAACTGGGAGACCGGGCTCTGTCTGAACAACGCCGATGCCGGCCGCATCAACACCCAGCCCTGTCAGTCCGGCAACGACCGGCAGAAGTGGAGCGTGATCTACCAGTACCACGCGGGGTACGACTTCGTGCAGATCGTCAACGTGGCGACCAACCAGTGCCTGGTGTGGAGCTACAACGGGTCGCTCTACGCCGGTGACTGCAACGCCGGCACCTGGGACGAGAGGCTGTGGCGAGGGGTCGGCTCGGGCTGGAACATGGTCGAACTCACCGACGGGGGAATAAACGACCGTTACCAGTGCCTCGACAGCGACCGGAACGGCTGGGCCTACCTGCTCGAATGCAACGGCGGCGGATTCCAGAAGTGGCGTCTGGGCTACTGAGCCCGGACAGTACGGACGAGAAACGCGCCCCACGCCTCGCCGGTGACCGTGAGGTTCGGGCCGGTCGGGTTCTTGGAGTCGCGGATGTGTATCGCGGTGGTGGGGGTGTGGGGGCAGGGGGCGACCTCCACGCAGTCCCCGCCACCGCTGTCGCTGTACGTCGACTTGCGCCAGGCGTAGGCGACTTCGACGCAGTCCCCGCCGCCGCTGTCGCTGTAGCTGGACTTGAACCACCGCAGTGCACCGGTGTCGCTCATGGTTCCTCTCCTGCCGATTCCGCCAACCGCTCGATGAGGCTGAGTGAGTCGTCGGGACTCAGGGCCTGTGATCGGATCTTCGCATAGCGGTGCGCGAGTTGGGCCACCTCGGGTGGATCGCTGATGAGGATGCCCTGGTCCTCGATCTCCATGTAGACGACGTGGTCGTGGTCCTCGGTGACGAGGAGTTTCATGGAGCCGCGGTCACCGGCGTGCGATCCGCGCAGCCCGCGGTCCATCGGGAGTACTTGCAGGCATACATTCTCCCGCTGGGCGTCCTCGGCGAGCGAGCGCATCTGCTCACGCATGATCTCCCAGCTTCCGAACGGCCGCCGCAGTACGCCCTCTTCGAGGATCAGCTCGATCATCGGGGCAGGGTCGCGGTCGAAGAGAGCACGCCGGGCGAGCCGCGCCTCGACGAGTTCCTCCCGCTTCTGGTCGGAGACTGCCGGAAAGCCGCCCCGGATGAGTGCCTGGGCGTACGGCTCGGTCTGGAAGATCCCGTCGATGACGAAGGTCGCGTACGAGGAGATCGTGACCGCGCCCCGCTCCAGTGCCGCAGCGCCCCGGAACCGAACCGGATACTTCTCCATCAGCATCCACTTCCGGGCCTTCTCGAAGACACCCAGCCCGTTCCCCAGCACCTCCTCCAGCTTGACGAGCATCTTGTCGCTGGCGGGCTGTGCGCACGTCTCCATCGCGCTGATCGCCGACGCCGTGTAGCCGATCAGCTTGCCCAACTCCTCCTGTGTGAGCCCCGCTTGCTCACGCAGTGCCTTCGCGAGGGCGGCGACCATACGTGCCGTACCGCCCGCTTCCGTCCTGTTCTCCGAACTCGCCATCCGGTCACTCCCGAACTCAACCGAACTCAACTGGTCACCACCGGCCCGCGTCGAATTCCGACAGCTACGCACCCTCGACACAGAGTTATGGAAGAAGCTAGCCCCGGCTGCCGAAACTGTCTCCATGAACACGGAAAGTGACGAGGTAAACCTCGACGAACCCCCACTCGACCCGGAGATCCCCGACTGGGTCCCCGCCACCGGCATCCAACTCCGCAAGGCGGGCGTCCAGTTCGACGCGATCCGCTTGGACGGTGACGAAGGCAGAGCAGTCGCGGACCGGCTGGCGCGGATGACCGGCGGGGCGCCGGGGCCGGTCGTGGAGGAGGCGAGCGGGAGTCGTGCCGTCTACTTCCTCGTGCCCGTCGGTGCGACGACCCGGCGGATCTGGCCGCCCGGCGTCATCAGTCTCGCGTCCGGGCCGAGTTGCGTCGCGTACATCCCCGTACCCGCCCTCAACGGGCAGACGTGGCCGCTGACTTGGCGTTATCGGCCAACCGGGAGAGATCACCTCGTACACGCGTTGCTCTTGAAGGCGGCGCTTCACCCCGAAGAGTGAAGAACGCGAACTTCCGCCCGGGAAAAGCCCGTTCGGCTTGCGTTCGTCGCTCTGCGTGCCCTTAGAGTCACGGCAACAGAACGCCCCCGCGGTGCGCCAACACCCGGGGGCTCGGCATCAAGAGCAATGCTGAGGAACTCCCAATGCGCATTCATCGTACGACGCCCACGCGCGCGTTTTCAGTCTTCTCCAACGCCCTTCTCCGCGACCGGAGTCTCTCCTGGTGTGCCGTAGGCGTACTGACGTACCTCCTCAGTCTTCCGAACGGCGCCCGCGCGACCATCCGCACCCTTGCCGAGCAGCGCAAGGAAGGGCGGGCCCGGATCGCCTCCGCCCTGCATGAGCTGGAGGAATCCCGGTATCTGCGGCGGGTGGTGCGCAAGGATCAGGAGTCCGGGCAACTCTCCACCGTGTACGAGGTGTTCGACACTCCGTACGACGACGAACCCCCTGCGGGTGAATCCGAAGAAATCCAGAACCTGGCCTCCGGCGAGTCGCCGTCCGGGGCTTCGGGCGCTCTCCCTTCGGGAGAGAAAACCCGGGAAGAAGAACCTCCCTCCCCGCCGTCGGCGCCCGAGGCGCCGCCGGGCGAACGCACCGCGCTCGCCGCGCGGTTGCTCGGCTCGCTCGCCCGTACCGAGCCGCGGCTCGAACTCGGTGCCGACGACGCGTTGCGGCTCGCGCCGCTGGTCGAGGAGTGGTGGGCCGCCGGGGCGAGCAGCGCCCAGGTGCGCGCCGCTCTGACGCAGGGGCTGCCCCGGCGGCTGTACTCGCCGCGCGCCATCATCGAGGACCGGCTGACCCGCAAACACCCGGTCGCGCCCGCCGCTGAACCGGCCGGGCCCGTCACGACCGTCGAGATCCGCAAGCCCGGCGTGGCCGGCGGCTACCGCGAGGCCGCGCGGCGCGGCGGCGCCGAGGTCCGCGCACTGCTGCTGGAGAGGCGGCGGCCCGCGTCCGCGTAGGCGCCCACAGACTCCCGGCGCGCGTCCGCGTGCCGGGTCCTTCGCAAGAAACGGAGTGTCGATGACCATCACACTCGAACGCCCGGAGACGGTATACCGCCGGTATACTCTGCTCATGCCTGACACCACGATCAAGGTCGACCCCGCCGTCCGGGACCGTTTGCAGGAGCTGGCGCGGGAGCGCGGGATCAGCATGCGGGACCTGGTGGCGGAGCTGGCCGGGGCCACGCCCACCAAGGAAGAGCTGCGCAAGCGGTACGAGGAGACGCGGGCGTACGTCGAGGAGCACTTCCTCGGCAGGCCCTACACCGAGGAGGACGAGAAGGCCGGCGAGAAGCTGTGGGCCGACCTCGAGGCCGGGCGCATCGGGGAGGTCCAGTGACCGAGGAGAAGTCGTACCCGCTGCCGCGTGCCGTCATCTTCGACGACACCGCCGCGCTCGCGCTCGGCGCGGGCAATAGCATGGCCTCCCGGCTGGTCGTCGAGGCCGAGAAGGACCCCGCCCTGCGGGTCTACGTCCCGGCGCTCAGTCTGGCCGCCGCCGAGCTTGAGCGGGCGGGGGTCGCCGAGCATGTCGGCGCGCTGCCGTCCGTCAACATCGAGGGGCTCGACTTCGCGGGAGCGGCCGCCGTGGGCAAGCGCCTGCGGACGGCCGTCGCGGGCGAGGAGGGGCAGGGGGGCAAGGACGAGCCCGACTGGAGCGGTGCCCACGTGCTCCATCTCGCCCTGCCCACCGTGGAGTGGCCTCGCGGGCGGCCCGTCCTGACCAGGACTCCCACGCGCTACCGCGGCACGGGCGTTCGTACGATCCGGATCGTCGAGCAGGGCTGACGGTCACCGTCGGCCGGGGTGGGGCCGCTCCCGAGAAGGGGATCGGGCCCGCCCCGGCGGGCGAACGTGTGCGCGCCAACCTTCCACAACGGGCATAGGGTGGAAAACGCAAAATACCCACCCAAAAGCTCCATGCGCGGAGAAGGTGAGTGTCATGCGCGTCCTGCTCAAGGCGCAGTTCGACACGGAGAAGGGCAACGAGGGCATACGCAGCGGCAAGCTGCCGACGTTGTTGAAGGAGGCTATGGACCTCCTCAAGCCGGAGGCGGCCTACTTCGGCCCCGAGGACGGTTGCCGGACCTGCTGGCTGGTCATCGACATGCAGGACAGCTCTGAAATGCCGCCCACCGCCGAGCTGTTCTTCACCCAGTTCAACGCCAAGGTCTCCTTCACCCCCATCATGAACGCCGACGACCTACAGAAGGGGCTCTCCCACATTCGGTGAACCCCCCGGTGTCGGGGCTCAGCTGAAGACGATCATCGACCCCTGCGCCAGACTCCGCGTCGCCGCCGCGTTCAGACCCAGCCACACATGCCGCTCCCGCGCGAACGGGCTCGCGTCGAAGGGCGCCGGTGCCGCCGGTTCCTCCAGGGACGTGGGGGTCAGCGGCGGGGCCGGGGCCAGCGGGGGGTTCGCCGGGTCGATGCCGATCGACGGGGCCACGAACTCCAGTTCCCGCAGCAGGGTCTGGGACGAGCCCAACGGGCCCCCGCCTTCGAGGAGTTCGTCGCTCGTCAGCGGGTGCGGGAAGTCCACGGGGACGTACGCGCCCGCGTGGTCGTAGTGCCAGACCAGGTGCGACTGCTGGGCGGTCGCCTCGAACATCTCCAGCAACTGCTCGTAGTCCCCGCCCAGTTCACCCACCGGCGTCACCGGCAGACCGCACACCTGGAGGAGATACGCGCGGCGCAGGAAGTGCAGCGCGTCGTAGTCGAAGCCCGCGATGGGGGCCACGTCGCCGGACAGGCCCGGCATGTACGAGTACACCGGCACCGGCGGCAGTCCCGCCTCGCCCAGCACCTTGTCGTAGAGGGCGAGTTCCTCGGCGAAGGGGTTGTCGGGGGTGTGACACAGCACGTCGACGAGTGGGACCAGCCACAGGTCACAGGCCAAAGGAGCACTCCTCGCATCGTCATAGGCGTCCAGGCCCTGAGGCCTCTGGGCGTCAGGGAAGCGTAGTGGGTCGTCGGTGGGTCAGGCCCCCGTGTGACGGGCCAGACACCGGCAGGAACCGGTCACCAGGTCGCCCCGTGACCCGGTCACCGGGTCATGCCCCGTCGTGCAGGTCCCACACCCACACCCCGCCCGTCCACTTCCCCGGCTTCCCCGTCAGCTGTTCCAGCGTCTCGCGCAGCACCCCGTCGTTGCCCTGCGGGGCCAGCACCAGCACGCCCGCCTTCCAGAACGCGAAGTCCTTCTTGGCCTGCGCCCGCCAGTTGTCGCCGATCGTCGGCGCGACGCCGTTGTAGCGGACGTCCCGCAGCATGTTGGACGTGAAGCGCGGCGAGGCGCCGTAGATGCCGACGCGGTCGTCGCCGTACGGGCCGTTGAAGTAGCCGCCCGGCAGCTTGAAGCCGAGGCCGGCCGCCGTCTGCCAGTGCAGCGCCTCCGCGTTGCCGGGATCGGGCAACGGCACCGGGACCAGGGACTCGCCCTTCCCCACGTACGACTTCCACATACCGTCCGCGATGAAGGGGGGCACGTCCACGCGTTCCACCGACTTCAGCGGCGCCGGGACGATCGGCAGCACCGCCAGGACGACCGCCAGCGTGCCGAAGTACTGCGTGGACAGGCGAGGGGTGGCCGCCAGGCGTTCCACCGCGATGGCCAGCAGCATGCCCAGCGCCGGCGCGCAGATCATCGCCACCCGGCCCTCGATCACCGACTCGAACAGGGGCTTCTTGGCGAGCAGCGCCCACGGGCCCGGCAGCACCGTGTCGGTGAGGGGGATACGGAACTTGGGTCCGAGGGAGAGGAACGCCGCTGCCACCGTCGTGAACGCCAGCGCCTTCACCGCCGGGCGCTCCCACAGCCGTACGACGATCGCGAAGGCCAGGGCGACCAGCGGCCAGCCGTAGAAGGCGTTCTGCTCGGTCGGGTTGAGGGAGAGGGCGTTGGCCCGGTCCGCGTCGCCCGCGATCAGCGAACGCTCGGCGAAGGAGAGCAGCGCCATCGGACTGTTGCCCGCGTTGTCGCCGTGCAGCACGCTGTGGTAGCTCTGCGGGCCGAAGAACTGCCAGTAGAGGGGGATCGCGACGATCGGCAGGCAGACCGCCGCGCCGGTCAGCAGGCCGCGGAGCAGTGGGCGCCAGGCCGTCCTCGCCATGTCCCGGCGTACGGCGGCGTAAGCGAGGGCGAACAGCACCATCCCCATCGCCGCCAGCAGCAGCGGCTCCTCGCCGAGGAAGATCTGGTACGCCGCCATCAGGCCCAGGATCACGCCGTTGCGGCGCACCCGCTCGCCCTCGCACAGGCGTAGGGCGCGGTCGATGATCAGCGGCATCATGAAGAGGATGACGAAGTTCGGGTGCGCGTTGGCGTGGCTGATCATCGGGGGTGCGAACGTCGCCAGGGTCGCGCCGGCGAAGGCCGCTCCCCGTTGCCGTACGACCCTTTTCACGATCAGCCAGTACCAGGCCGCCGCCGTCACCGCGAGGCCGAGCGTCATCACCAGGGCCAGGGAGATCGCCGGGCCCGCGAGGAGCGTGATCGGTGTGAAGGGGACCGACAGGCCCAGCATGACCGTGTTGGCCATGAGGTTCACACCGTCGGGGAAGCCCTGGAGGTCGGTGAAGAGGGGGTTCTGGAAGTGGCTGACGTTGTGGGCCGTGACCGCGAAGAACCACTCCCACTGGTTCTGGTCCTGGAGCGAGTCGGGGAGGTAGCGGCCGTTCGGATCGGCCCAGCGGCCCGCGTACAGGGCGACGGCCATGAGGAGGAAGAGGGTGACGGCCAACAGGTCGGCCGGGCGGACCGCGCGTGCCTTGAGGGCCGTCAGTTCGGCGAGGACGCGGGCGTAGTCCAGCGGGCGTACCTTCGAGCCGGACTGGTGGGCCCAGCGGACCGGGATCTCGGCGACCGGCCAGTCCGCGCGGCGGAAGTGCTGGAGGACCTCGACGTCGATGCCCCAGCCGTTGAGCCGGGACGCGGCGAACGCCGTACGGGCGCGGTCGCCGTCGAACAGTTTGAAGCCGCACTGGGTGTCCCGTATGCCGGGGACGGCGACCCTGCGTATGAGGAGGTTGCCTGCCCGGCCGAGGAGTTCGCGCACCCGGTGCTGGTGGTGCTCGATCGTCGACCCGGGGACGGAACGGGAGCCGATCGCCGCCGCGTGGCCTTCGCCGAGCGCCTTGTCCAGGACCTCCAACTCCTCTATGGGAGCTGCCAGATCGGCGTCCGTGACCAGGACGCGGGCGCCGCGCGAGGCGGCCACCCCGAGGCGCAGGGCGTGGCCCTTGCCCCGGTTGCGCGGGCTGGTGACGAGCTGCACCCGGGGGTCGGCGAGCGCGGTGACGAGGGCGCCGGTGCCGTCGGTGGAGCCGTCGTCGACGACCACGACCTCCCAGTCGCCCCAGCGGCCCTCGTTCTCCCGGAGGTGGCCGGTGATGGCGTCGAGGGTCGGGCCGAGGCGGGCTTCCTCGTTGTAGGCGGGGACGACGACGGTCAGGTCGAGGGTGGCCGTCGTACGGGTGGGAGCGCTCATCCGGCGGTGTCCCCGTTCCCCTCGTGTTCCTTTTCTCCGGCGTCCTTCCCGTCCTCTTTCCCGTCCTCCTCTGTGGTGAGGACGGTTTTTTCGGTGCCGAGGTTCGCCAGGCCCTCGATGAGGGTGAGGGAGTGGGTGTCGTACGAGTCGACTATCCGGTGGGCGTCGGCGAGGTCGCGGCGGGTCAGCGCGTCGACGACCTCGGTGTGGTCGGACCACAGCCGGCCGCGCAAGTCGCCGAGCCGGCTCAGGTGTTGCACCGCGCACACCCAGGACTGCACGCGCAGCCGGTGCAGGAAGTCGGTGAGGTACGGGTTGCCGAACAGGGCGCCCAGCTCGCGCCAGAAGCGCAGGTCGTAGCCGATGAGGATGTTCAGCTCACCGGCGGTCGCGGCACGTCTGGCCTCCTCGCCCCGGCGGCGGACACCGGCGAGGGCGGCGGCGGCACGCGGGTCGCCGGCGCGGACGAAGAAACCGCGCGGCCCCGGACTGTCGGCGGCGAAACCACTCGGAGCGGTCCTCACGGCACTGCCGTCACTGCCCCCGGTACTGCCCTCAGGGACAAGCGGCAGGCCCTTCGCGAGGCCGTGGAACATGCCGTCGGTGACCAGGCCGCGGGCCTCGATCATGCCCCGGAAGTCGGCGAGCGAGTACTCGTGCACACGGAAACCGCGGTGCTGGTCGGCCTCCAGCAGGCCCTGGGCCGACAGATCGACCAGGGCCTCGCGCACGGGCGTCGCGGAGACGCCGTACTGCTCGGCGATCTCCTTGACCGTGAACTCCTGGCCGGGCTGGAGACGCCCGGCCAGCACCTCGTCGCGGAGCGCGTCCGCGATCTGCTGCCGCAGGGTGCTACGGGTCACGGCGCCGTTGCCGCTGCTGGCGGGCATGGTCGGAACTCTCCCCCTTCGCGCGTGTGGATGACGTACTCGCATATGTCTACGAGCACGTCACCTTACGCGTTCGGGTTCCCGGAGGAGTTTCCCCTGCGCTTACCCGCCGTCCTCTTACCGTCCCTCGGTGTATTCGTCGGCGACGGACAGTGCTGCGTCGAGCGCGGCGAGCCCTTCCTTGGCCTCGGCCTCGGTCACGTTGCAGGGCGGGACGACATGCGTCCGGTTCATGTTGATGAACGGCCACAGCCCGTTCGCCTTCGCCGAGGCACCGAACGCGGCCATCGGCGCGTTGGCCTCGCCGGCCGCGTTGTACGGCACCAGCGGCTCCCGGGTCTCCTGGTTCCGTACGAGGTCCAGGGCCCAGAAGACACCCGTACCGCGCACCTCGCCGACGCTCGGATGCCGGGCCGCCAGCTCCCTGAGGGCCGGTCCGATGATCGTCTCGCCGGTGCGGGCGGCCTGGCCGACGATGTCCTCCTCGGCCATCACCGTGAGCGTGGCGACGGCGGCGGCGCAGGCGAGCGGGTGCCCGGAGTAGGTGAGTCCGCCGGGGTAGGCGCGAGTGGCGAACGTCTCGGCGATAGCGCCGGAGATCGCCACCCCACCCAGGGGCACATAGCCGGAGTTGACCCCCTTGGCGAAGGTCATCAGGTCGGGCACGACGTCGAACAGGTCGGCGGCGAACCACTCACCGGTCCGCCCGAACCCGGCCATCACCTCGTCCAGGACGAAGACGATCCCGTACTGGTCGCACAGCGCGCGCACTCCGGCGAGATAGCCGGGCGGCGGGATCATGATGCCGGCGGTGCCGGGGATGGTCTCGAGAATGATCGCCGCGATGGTGGAAGGCCCCTCGAAGACGATCGTGTCCTCAAGATGCTGAAGCGCCCGCGCGCACTCCTGCTCCTCGGTCTCGGCGTAGAACCTCGACCGGTAGAGGAAGGGCGCCCAGAAGCGCACGACCCCGGCGGTGCCGTTGTCGGAGGGCCAGCGGCGGGGGTCGCCGGTGAGGTTCACGGCCTGCTGGGTGCCGCCGTGGTAGGAGCGGTAGGCGGACAGCACCTTGGGCCGGCCGGTGTGCAGCCGGGCCATACGGATGGCGTGCTCGACGGCGTCGGCGCCACCGTTGGTGAAGAAGATCTTGTCGAGATCGCCCGGGGTCCGCTCGGCGATGAGCCGGGCCGCCTCCGACCGCGCCTCGACGGCGAAGGCGGGCGCGAACGTCGTCATCCGCCCGGCCTGCTCCTGGATCGCGGCGACGACCTTCGGGTGCTGGTACCCGATGTTGGTGTAGACGAGGCCGCTGGTGAAGTCGAGGTAGCGCTTGCCGTCGTAGTCCCAGAAGTAGGACCCCTCCGCACCGGCGACGGCGAGCGGGTCGATGAGCTCCTGCGCGGACCAGGAGTGGAAGACGTGCGCGCGGTCGGCGGCCTTCACGGCCGCGCCCGCCCGGGGGTTGGGCTGAGGGGTCATGTCGTGGAGCGTAGGTGTGCGGGGTGACGCCGGGATATCGGCGTCCTGTCTGCGGTCGGGCGTTTTGCACGACAGGTTGTCGCGTGTCCCGACGGGGTAGGGGGTGCGGGGCGCATGGGGAGGCGGGCATGGAGCGGCTCGGGGACGGGGATCCGGTGCGGATCGGGACGTACCGGCTGATCGCGCGGCTTGGTGCGGGTGGGATGCGCGGCGCGGGCAGTACGGGTGGGATGCGCGGCGCGGGCAGTACGGGTGGTGGGGGCGCTCGTACAGGCGGCGCGGGGAGTACGGGCTCCCGTACAGGCGGCGCGGGCGACCGTACGAACGGTCCGGGGGGTACGGGCGGCCGTGCAGGTGGGACGGGTGGTGCGGGCGGTCGTACGGACGGTCCGGGGGGTACGGGCGGTCGTGCAGGTGGGGCGGGTGGTGCGGGCGGTCGTACGGACGGTCCGGGTAGTGCAGGCAGTGCGAGTAGTTCCGGCGGTACGGGTGGTGCAAGCAGTGCGAGCCGGAGCGGGCCGGTGTATCTCGGGCGCTCCGAGCGGGGGCGGGCCGTCGCCGTGAAGCTCGTCCGGCGGGAGTTGGTCGGGCGGGACGGGTTCCGGGAGCGGTTACGGCAGGAGGTCGCCGCCGCGCGACGCGTCGGGGGGCGCTGGACCGTGCCCGTGCTCGACGCCGACACCGAGGCCGCCGTGCCCTGGGTCGCCACCGGGTACGTCGCCGGGCCGGACCTGCGCCAGGCCGTCGGGCACCACGGGCCGCTGCCCGAGCGCTCGCTGCGCATCCTCGCCGCCGGGCTCGCGCACGCCCTCCAGGACATCCACGCCGCCGGGATCGTCCACCGCGACCTCAAGCCGTCCAGGGTCCTGGTCACCATCGACGGGCCCCGGGTCGTCGACTTCGGTGTCGCCCGCGCCCTGGAGACCGTCACCGACGGCGATCCCTTCGGCCACCCCGGGTACCTGGCGCCGGAACAGCTGCACGGCGACCCGGTCACCCCCGCCACGGACGTCTTCTCCCTGGGTGCCGTCCTCGCGTACGCCGCCACGGGCGCCCAGCCCTTCGGCGTGACCGGCAGGAGCGCCCTCGCCCTGAGGTTCCGCATGGTCCGGGAGGAGCCCTACCTGGAGGGGCTCCCGCGGGGCCTGCTCGACCTCGTCCGCGACTGCCTGAGCAAGGACCCGGCCCAGCGGCCCACACCGGAGGAGATACTGCGCCGTACGGGGGTGTCGGCGGACGCCGTCGCGGACGGCTACGAGCGGGACACCTGGCTGCCGGGCCCCCTGGTCGCCCGACTGGGGCGGCACGCGGTGCAGTTGCTCGACGTGGAGGGGGAGGCCTCCGTGGAGGATCCGGACGTCCCGCCCGAGCACGCGCCGCCCGACGGGCCGCCCGCGCACCCGGCCCAGGGCCACCCCGAGCACCATCCCCAGCCCTTCGCTCCCGTCCCCGGTGGCGGTCAGCGGCCCCCTGTCTGGCCCGGGGACCCGGCGCTCGAAGAGCTGGACGTACCCGCCGCGTGGAGCATGTCGCCGCCCGGCACGGCCGATTCCTACCGGGTGGGACGCGCGGAGCGAGCCGAGCCCGCGAGCAGGTCCCGCCTGTCGGTGGCGCTCATCGCCGCCGCGCTGGTCGTCACCCTCGCGGCCGGTGCCTCCGTCGTCGCCCTGCTGACCGGCGACGAGGACACCGCGCCCGTCAGGCCCCCCGCGTCGACCTCGGCCCACCCGGTCTCGCCACCTGCGCCGACGTAGCCGAAGACGAGCTGAACGTCAGGCGAACTTCCTTTGCCCGTACGGGACTTGTGGTGCCGCCGATCGTAGAGTGACCCCACCGTCCGGACTCCGGGGCTTGCGGGGGCACCCACATGGAGTGGTTGAGCGCAGAGAACGTCGTGGCCGTGGCGACCGCCGGTCTCGGCATCGTCGCGTCGGCGGTGATGGTCTGGTACGAGCGCCGGGTACCGCGCCGCAAACGGGTCGGGTACCGCGTACAGATGGACAACCCGATAGGCGACGGCGCGCAGTCGGGGCGGGCGAACGTGCGGCTCGGGCTGTTCGACGAGGCGCCCGGGATGCACCGGGCCACGCTCGTGCTGCTGCGCATCGAGAACGACGGCTCGCAGGGCATCGCCCACGAGGACTACACGAGCCGTGAACTCCACGGTCTCACCGTCGAGTTCACCGACCGGGCCATCCACGGGGTGTCGGTCACCCAGCCGCCCGGCACCGACCACCTGATGAGCCACTTCACTCCGCACGCGGGCTTCGGCTACGACGTCGGCGGCAGCACCCTGCGCATCCCGCGCGTCCCGCTCAACCGGGGCGAGCACTTCAAGCTGCTGGTGCTGTTGTCGGGCGGCGACGTGGGCTGCGACATCCGCCTCGTCGGCGGCATCCGGGACGGCGAGGTGCACCCCAACCGCAGTGCGACACCGGACGACAAACCGCCCCTGTTCAGCCGCGCGGCCCGGCTGATCACCATCATCCTCACCGCCTCCGTGGTCACCCTGGCGAGCATCGTCATCGTCCGCGACGACGACCCGCCCCCGCTCGGCTGCGAGAAGGGCACGCTGACGGTCGTCGGCTCGACCGCCTTCGCGCTCGTGGCGCAGGGGTTGGCGAAGGAGTACGAGAAGGACTGCGAGGGCTCCGACATCAAGGTGGAGGCGCGGGGCAGTACCGCCGGGGTCGGTGAACTCGCCGCCATGGAGGGCGAGTCGAGGGCGAGACGGGCCTCGGTGGTCGCGTTCTCCGACGGCCGCGACAAGGGCGCGGGCTCCGCACTGCGGGCCGAGCCCGTCGCCCTGTCCGTGTTCACCCTGGTCGCCTACAAGGGGCTCGACCTCCGGCAGGGCCTGACCCTGGCGCAGGTGCGGCGCGTCTACTCCGGGGCCGTCCGATACTGGGACGACCTCGACCCGGCGCTGCCGCACTGGCGGGTCGTGCTGGTCAGCCGGGACGCCGACTCCGGCACCCGGCAGGTCTTCCAGGACCGGGTGCTCGCCGGCAGGTGGGAGGGCGTACCCAGCACGTCACTGGGCTGCGATCTCCAGACCGACACCGCGGCCCCCGTACGCTGCGAACTCGGCTCCACGGCCGACGTGTTGAAGAAGGTCGCCGCCACGAAGGGCGCCATCGGCTACAGCGAACTCGGCCAGGCGAGACAGCACCGACTGACCGTGAACCGGGTCGCCCTCGACGGCGCCACCGCCGACGTGGACGCCATCGAGTACGACGACAGCCCCTACCCGTACCGGGGCGTGGAGAACGCCTACACCTACGCCGACCTGCCCGCCGGCTCGCTCGCGGGCAGCTTCCTCACCTACGTACGCAACCACGGCCAGGCCGCGATCCGGCAGAACGGTCACATCCCCTGCACGGCGACGGAGGGGGAGCGGTTGTGCGACGAGTAGCCGCGTCCACGAGCAACGGTTCGGATCAGGACGCGCACGGCGGTCCCTGCTTCTCGCTCGTCTCGTCCTCCCCGTACGCACCGCACGCCACCACCGCCTCTGGCCCGTCCGCCAGTTGCCGCAGCAGGACCAGCGTCTTGTCGACGGGCGGCGCGTTGCTGCCCTCGGCGTAGGAGACGGAACCGGTCGCCCCGTCGAAGCGGACGCCGTTCCGCAGCTCGATGACGACGGAGTTGCGGGTGATGGCGGGGTCGCTCTGATAGGCCTCGGACACCGCCTGACTGAGGACGTGGAAGGCGTCGTACGAGACCGCCGAGTGGCCGTCCTGCTTCCAGGGGTCGGTGCCGTCGGTGGTGTCGTTCACGAAGGACTCGTACTCCTTCACGAACTGTCTGGTCTTGGTGCTCGTCCCGTCGGCGTCGTACGGCATCCGGTGCGCGGAGTAGTACAGGCGCAGCCAGGTCTGGTTCCGGAAGACGCCGGTCTGGGCCACGTTGGTCAGCTCGTTGCCGCCGAGGACGGTGATGTCCTGGCCGAGGCAAGTGCCTTCCAGGTCCATGGAGTTGACGAACGCGGTGAAGTCCTTGGCCCGCGCCGACCAGTACACGACCGACCTCGGCCGCTCGGAGAGCGTGTCGCAGATCCGCCGCGCGAGAATGTCGGCGCTGGTCAGATTGGCCTCGGCGCCGGGTGCCGGGGGATCGAAGTCGCCCTCCTGGTTGAAGTTGAGGACGGTCTCGCCGCCGGGGAAGTCCGCGATGAAGCGGGCGGCGAGACTGCGGCTGTAGAGGTCCGTGGAACTCTCGACCACGATGGCGTGGTCGGCGGGAGCGCACTCGTCCTCGCTGTCGGGCAGGGCGACGATGTTCTTCCGGTCGGCGAAGTCCGCCTCGATCAGGGCCTCCCGCGAATTGGCCGGTGTGAACGGCCAGTAGCTGAAGCTCGCGTCGCCCTCCGCCATCTCGTCGGCGGTGGCGGTCGTGCCGATGGTCGGGATCCGGGCCCGGCCGAGCACCTGGAGGGCGGCCTTGGTCTCCTCCCGGCTCTGCGCGTACCCGAGCACCCCGACGATCCGGTCGCGCTCGGAGCGGCTCCGCTCGGCGCGCACCTCACGGACGAGGGCCTCGGCCATGGCCTCGGCGTTCCGGAACCCCTCGCCGGTCGTGCGGACGTCGACCTTCAGCGGTACCAGGGTGGAGTTGGAGGCGGCGGCCTCGTTCAGTGTCCGCTGCCACATCGCGATGCCGCGCAGTTCGGGGATGGTGCCGTCGAAGCGGGTCTGGTCCTCGGTGGTGGGTATCTGGGAGATGAAGACGACGACGGTGCGCACTTCCCGGCCGCTGTCGGCGTAGACATCGGCCCGCTTGTTCTCGGCGTCGATGGCGAGCTGGGCGGCGTCGTACCAGTCCTTGGCCTGTACGGGGATCTTCCCACCGGGGTTGGACTCCGCCACGGAGTCCGTTCCGCCGAGACAATCGGTGGGCGTTCCGATCCAGCGGGGGATGATCAGGGCGGCCGCGGCGACGGCCAGGACCGTCACTCCGGTCACGGCCGTGGTGGGGACGTAGCGGTGGAAGGTGAACTTCTTGTCCGGCTCGAACGAGCCGACGGGCGTTCCCTCGCTTCTGAGTTCCGTCTCGTCGAGGCGGACGAGGACCGGCGGGCCGCCCTTGTCGGCCAGGTGTCCGGCCGCGGCGGCGAAGCTGCTCTCGACGAGACGGGCGGGCGCCTCGGGGGAGGCGGGCGTGGTTCTGGCGCCCAGTTCCTTCAGGAGGTCGTCGGAGGGTGCGCCGACGGCCAGGACCAGTGGGCCGGGCGGCCGGGCGGTGGACCGGGGGCTGTGCTGGCAGCGGTGCAGGGCGCGCAGGAAGCGCTCCGCGGCGCGGGCGCCCGGAGCACCCGGCGGGGGGACCTGCACGATCACGACGGGCCGACAGGTCCGGCGCCGGCGGGCGGGCCGTAAGCGGCCGACGGGTGGCCTGCGCAGATCCTCCAGGAGGGCGCGCAGGACGAACCAGTCGAGTTCCCGGAGTGCGTCCTCGTGGCTCATGTGGTTCGGATCCCGCAGGTGGGGGCCGCGCTGCGCGCCCACGTCGTTCATCACCTTGAAGAGGTTCTGGCCCACCGTGGCCGGCTGCTCGTTGCCGAGCCAGCCGCGCATCACCCTGCGGGACGTCCACCAGGACCACACTCGGCGGGGGCCGCGCTGGACGAACGACAGCCAGGTGAGCTTCGTCAGAACGCCGGCCACTCCGCCGATCGCGGTGCCCGCCGGTCCGCCGATCGCGCTGCCCGCCGCCGCGCCGACCGCGGTGCCCGCGGCTCCCCCGATCGCCCCGTCGGGGCCGGAGGGTTCCATCTGCGCGAAACTGAGCAGCCCGCCGCGCCGGGCGCGCTCTTCACAGGCATGGGTCCGCAGTTCCTTCTCCCAGGAGCCCTGGGTCGCCCAGTTGGCGGGCTTTTCCCTGATGTACGCGACGAGGTCCCGCATGGTGTGGAAGTACGGGTGGCGATCGGGGGTGGTGTGGTTCGTCCCGCCCTTGGTCAGCTCCGTCCCGGCCTGCTCCACCAGCAGCTGGTGGTCGTCCTCGGGGATGAGGCGGGCGAACGGGATCTGCCGGGAGTTGTCGGTCAGCATCGCGTTGATCAGCGGCTCGACGACGCGTTGCACACCGGTCTCGTACATCGTCGCCGGCACCCGCAGGACGAACAGCGGCGGGCTGGTGTCCAGGCTCTTGCGACGGCCGTGCTTGGGGACCACGGTCGGCGCGAACGCCCGGACGAAGTCGATGGCGCCGTCGCCGGGGAATCCACCGGGTCTGCCGTGCCCACTGTCGGATGAAGGCATGGGGAACTCCCCCGTTTGTCGACCGAAGCTGTCAACTGCACCTGACCGAAAGGAAGCTGAAGGTTACTCTGCGAACTGTGGCCGCCACAACGAGTTGCAGCAAGCGCTTCATTTGCTGACGTCCGCGGCGCCACTCCAGCTGACTGCTACCCCTCCTGTGTCCCCTTGCCCCCTGTTGACGCGTACACAACCATTGAAGGCATGCGACGACCCAGCAGAAGAACCGTCCTGGCGGCAACGGCGACGACTGCGGTCGCCTCGGCCGCGACCGTCACTCCCGCGCGGGCCGCAGAGTCGTCCGGCTCGCGCCCGCCCGCCACCGCACAGTGGCCGACCCCGGAACTCCGCGCCCTGTTAAGGGAGATCGACCCGAAACGCATAGAGGCGACGGTCCGCAGACTCGCCTCCTTCGGCACCCGGCACACCCTCTCCTCCCAGGACGACCCGGTACGGGGGATCGGCGCGGCCCGGGACTGGATAGCGGCCGAACTCCGCTCGTACGCGGCGGAGTCGGCGGGCCGGATGACGGTGGAACTCCAGTCGTACATCCAGGAACCGGCGAGCCGGATCCCGGTGCCGACGCGCATCACGAACGTGGTCGCGACCCTGCGCGGCTCGATCGCCCCTGAGCGCGTGTACGTGGTGTCCGGACACTACGACTCCCGCGCCACGGACGTCATGGACGCGGTCTCGGACGCGCCGGGCGCGGACGACGACGCGTCGGGCGTGGCGGTGGCGATGGAACTGGCGCGGGTGATGGCGAGGCGCCGCCCGGCGGCGACGATCGTCTTCGCGGCGGTGGCGGGGGAGGAGCAGGGCCTGTACGGGGCGGCGTACATGGCGCAGCAGTACAAGGCGGCCGGGACGGACCTCCAGGCCATGTTCACGAACGACATAGTCGGCAGCCCGAAGGCGGACGACGGCACCGTGGACCCGTACACGATCCGGCTGTTCGCGGAGGGGGTGCCGTCGTCGGAGACGCCGGAGGAGGCGGCGGTACGGCGTTCGGTGGGCGGCGAGAACGACTCGCCGGCGCGTCAACTGGCGCGCTTCGTACGCGATGTAGGGGAGAACGAGGCAACAGGTATGCGCGTCCGGGTGGTCTACCGAAGGGACCGCTACCGCAGGGGCGGCGACCACATCCCCTTCCTGGAACGCGGCTACCCGGCCGCCCGCTTCACGGAACCGACCGAGGACTTCGCCCACCAGCACCAGGACGTACGGGTCGACGAGACCGGCAAACAGTACGGAGACCTGCCGGAGTTCTGCGACTTCCCGTACATCGCGCGGGTGGCGCGGGTGAACGCGGCGGCACTGTGGACGCTGGCGCAGGCCCCGGGTACGCCGCGCGGCGCCAAGATCCTGACGTCGACGCTGACGAACGCGACGCAGCTGGTGTGGGCGCGGGGTACGGAGCCGGACCTGGCGGGCTACGAGATCGTCTGGCGCGAGACGACGTCCCCGGAGTGGACCCACGTGGTGGCGGCGGGCGACGTGACGTCGCACGAGCTGGCGTTGTCGAAGGACAACGTGTTCTTCGGGGTACGGGCGGTGAACACGAGCGGGCTCCGCAGCCAGGTGGCGTTCCCGGCACCGGGCTAGATTCTCCTCGCCCCCGCCGCCCCTACCCGTTCCCATCCCCTGGGGGCTGCGCCCCCAGACCCCCTTTGTCCTCAAACGCCGGACGGGCTGGATCCTTTAGCCCGTCCGGCGTTTGAGGACAAGGCCCGTTCAGGGCCGGAGCGGGGGTCTGGGGGCGGCAGCCCCCAGAAGGATGGGACGGGTAGGGGCGGCGGGGGCGAGGAAAAGCCCTACCTCGCCTCCGGGGGCCGCTGGCGGGGCATGTTCGGGCGGGCCCCCGGGGCGATGCCGAAGCGGCCCTGGTGGACCGTCGCGTCCTGGCGCGGTCCTCCCATCGCCGCCGACTGCATACCCAGCGGCGCACCCCCCGCCCGGAACTCCACCATCCAGTCCGACGTCTCCGCCCGCACCAGCTCCGTCACGTCCTCCGAGAACCGCCGCAGCACCCCCAGACACCGATCGGCCGCCTCGCTCGCCGTCCCCTCCGTCGGCCCCAGAACCTCCCGCACACTCTCCGACGCCCACTCGAACTGAAGCACCTGCAACCGCCGCTGCACAGCCTGCGCGGTCGCGACGTCCCTTATCCACCCCGAGGTGACCCCGAAGTACCGGTCCACGGCCACACACGCGACCGCGAGCAGCAGCGCCAGGTACCCCCAGGGGGCGACCTCGCCCATCACCCCGGTGAGGTCGAGCAGAGGGAGCGCCGCCCCGGCGACCGCACCGACCGCGGCCCCCGCACGCAGCGCCCGCGCCCCCCGCCGCTTCCACACCCGATCCGCGAGATACCACGCCGCCGTCTCCAGCGCCCCCTGCTCCACCCATCGGTACAGCTCGTCGAGGCGTGGCGCGGGCTCGCCCCAGTCGCCGAGGGGGAAGGGTCGGCCGGTGAGGTCCCCGGGCCGCAGCCCGGCGAAACCGAGCCCGGCGGGACCTTCGCTCCGCCCGTCGTGGGGCGGTCTCTGGGACGGCCCCTCGGGCTGCATCTCCGGCTGGCTCACCCGGCACTCCTTCAATCACGGTGCGTGACACCGTACGGGTGCCCGCGTGACATCTGATGCTGCTGTAAAGCTGTCGCGCCGCCCCATTCCTACCGCCCAATGGGTGGCGGTGACCGGGCTTTGGTCACTTTTCCGCTCGGAAGACGTCCTTGATCAGGTAGGGCACCGGGACCGGCTCACTCGAAAGAGTGCCGGGGCGACGGCCGGGCCGACCACGTAGGCTCGTGCTGAACGCCAGAATTCGTAGGTGAACGACGCGAAAGAGGAGCTGATCGTGATCCCCGGTGGTGGCCAGCCCAACATGCAGCAGCTGCTCCAGCAGGCCCAGAAGATGCAGCAGGACCTGGCGAACGCGCAGGAGGAACTCGCGCGTACCGAGGTCGACGGGCAGGCGGGCGGTGGCCTCGTCAAGGCGACCGTGACGGGCGCCGGCGAACTCCGCGCCCTCAAGATCGACCCGAAGGCGGTCGACCCGGAGGACACCGAGACCCTCGCCGACCTGGTCGTGGCGGCCGTACAGGCGGCGAACGAGAACGCGCAGCAGCTTCAGCAGCAGAAGCTCGGCCCGCTGGCGCAGGGTCTGGGCGGCGGCGGAAGCGGCATCCCGGGCCTGCCGTTCTGACGTTCGCACCGCGCGCCCCCCGTCCCGCCTTCCTCAGGCGGCCGGAGGCCAACTACGGTACGTACAACAGGATCGAAGCACGCACGACAACCAGAACCAGACTCAGCACCAGGAAAGGCAGTCCGTGTACGAAGGCGTGGTCCAGGACCTCATCGACGAACTGGGGCGGCTCCCCGGCGTCGGTCCCAAGAGCGCGCAGCGGATCGCCTTCCACATCCTTCAGGCGGAGCCGACGGACGTACGGCGGCTGGCGCACGCCCTCCTCGAAGTGAAGGCGAAGGTCCGCTTCTGCGCGACCTGCGGGAACGTGGCGCAGGAGGAGCTGTGCAACATCTGCCGCGACCCGCGCCGGGACGTCACGGTGATCTGTGTCGTCGAGGAGCCCAAGGACGTCGTGGCGGTCGAGCGGACGCGTGAGTTCCGGGGCAAGTACCACGTCCTGGGCGGCGCGATCAGCCCGATCGAGGGCGTCGGTCCCGACGACCTGCGCATAAGGGAACTCCTGGCCCGGCTCGCCGACGGCGCGGTCACGGAGCTGATCCTGGCCACGGACCCGAACCTGGAGGGCGAGGCCACGGCCACGTACCTCGCTCGCATGATCAAGCCCATGGGCCTCAAGGTCACCCGCCTGGCCAGCGGCCTCCCTGTGGGTGGCGACCTGGAATACGCGGACGAGGTGACCCTTGGCCGCGCCTTCGAGGGGAGACGACTCCTAGATGTCTGACGCCACGCTGCACGACACGACGCAGGACCCCGACGACTTCGCGGTCCAGATCGCCGACCAGGTGGAGAGCTTCCTGGTGGCCGTCACCGAGGTCGCGAAGGGCGAGGACCCCGACTCGGCGGTCCCCTTCCTCCTCCTGGAGGTCTCCCAGCTCCTGCTGGCCGGCGGCCGCCTCGGCGCGCACGAGGACATCGTCCCGGACGAGCGCTACGAGCCCGACCTGGGCCCGGAGCCGGACGTGGACGACATCCGCGAGCGCCTGGCGGTGATGCTGGAACCGGTGGACGTCTACTCGGAGGTCTTCGACCCGTACGAGCCCCGCAAGGCCCCGGTCCCGGCCCGTATCTCCGACGACCTGGCCGATGTCCTCACCGACCTGCGCCACGGCATGGCCCACTACCGCGCGGGCCGCACCACGGAGGCCCTGTGGTGGTGGCAGTTCTCCTACTTCTCCAACTGGGGCTCGACGGCCTCGGCAACCCTCCGGGCCCTCCAGTCCCTGGTCGCCCACGTCCGCCTGAACCAGCCCCTGGAGGAACTGGACGGCCTGGACACCGACCAGGACCTCGGCGACGAGACCCTCGCGGAGGAGGCCGGCAAGGTGATGGCGGAGGAGATCGCGGAGCCGCTGGGGCTGCGGACGGTGAAGTAACCCGTCACCGGACGGCACCCGACACCGCGTCGGCCACCGCCTCCACGACGCGGGCCGTGTCCAGGACCAGCCTGGCGATCTCGGCCCGCATGAGGGACTGGTAACGGGCGCTGCGGGCAAGGAACTTGTCCATCAGGTGCCGTCCGTTCCTCGGCCGACCGGTACGTGAACCCCAGCCGTTCCGCGACCACTGGTGCTACTGCGAATCCACGATCCGGTACTCGTCGGCGAGCACCGACGGCTTGCCCGTCTTCGGGAGGGTGGCCAGGGCCATGCCCTGGTAGGTGTTCACCACGGTGTCGCGGTCCCGGCCGTTGAAGACCGACTCCACCTCCGTCGGCGTGATGTCGTAGTTCTCGCGGTACGAGGCCTTCAGCACGAACTGGGAGGCGTGCGCCGTCGGCAGTGCGGCCAGGGCGCCGCCGTTCTCGAGGCGCAGGGCGTACACCGTGTCGAACGCGGTGGGTGTGGTGACGAACACCTTGGTCGCGTACGCCGCGCTCTTGCCGCTGTCGCGCTTCGTGTACGTCTCGATCGCGTCCTTCGCGGCCTCGGTGGTCTGCGAGATGGCCGTGCCGGCCTTCTTGCCGCCGGTCGTGTACAGGTCCTCGTACGCCGCCGAGATCTGGTTCGGGGCGAGTGTGCCGACGCGGGTGCCGGCGTCGACGGCGGTGGCGAGGCCCGCGTCGTCGGTGGCGATCGCCGGGAGGGGGACCTCCGAGTAGACCGCCGACATCAGCTTCCAGTCGTCGTACTCCTTGCCGAAGACCAGCAGCGCCTCGCTCTTCGAGCCGCTCGCCTTCGCCGTCACCACGAACCAGTCCTTGCCCGCCGGTATCCAGTACTTCCGGTCGATGTACTGGAACGGCTTCCTGTACGCGGCCTGCTCCTCCTTCGACTCGGTCTCGAAGAGGAGGTAGTCGGCCTTGCTCTGCTCGTACAGCTGCCCGCCCTCGACGGTGCCCAACAGGTCGGCGTCCTGCCGGGCGTTGGCCTTGTTGTTGACCGTCTCGTAGGTGTCGAGGATCTTCGCCGCCTGCGCCGCCGTGACGGCACCCTTGGCCGCGGGGCTCGCGGCGGAGTCGTCGGCACCGTCTGACGAGCCCGGTCCGCAGCCGGTGAGCGCGAGTGCGGTGGCGAACATGAGCAGTTTCTGCGCGGAGATCATGCCTCACCGTACTGGGGCGATTGTGCATGACCTGGGCGGGGCCGGTGGATCGATGGTGCAGCCCGCGGTGACGGAGAGTGAAATCGCACTCGCCCTACGTGAATTGGAATCGTCCTTCCCGCCCCCTGTACGTCCCTTGCACGGGCGCTAACCAGCGGAAAGCGAGGCTGGAGTCACTTCCACCGCAGGACATGCGGAAGGGAGTAACCCACCTCATCCGTACAGGAGTTGCGATGACCCGCAAGACCCGCATACGCGCCGCCCTCGTCACCGCCACCGCCCTTGTCACCGCAGCGACGGTGACGGTCGGGGTCAGTGCGGCGGGTGCCGACGAGCCGAAGAAGCCCACCAAGAAGCAGATCGCGGCCCTCTTCGACGGCTGGAACAAGACCCTTCAGACCGGCGACGCGGAGAAGGTCACCGAGCGGTACGCGGACGACGCGGTGCTGCTGCCGACCGTGTCCAACAAGATCCGCACCAACCACGCCGAGATCGAGGACTACTTCCACCACTTCCTGGAGAACAAGCCGGTCGGCACGAAGACCAAGACGATCATCAACATCCTGGACAACAACTCGGCCATCGACACCGGCTCGTACTACTTCATCCTCACCGACCCGAAGACCGGCGAGAAGAAGAGGGTCGACGCCCGCTACACGTACGAGTACGAGAAGCGGGGCGGCCAGTGGCTGATCGTCAACCACCACTCGTCGATGATGCCCGAGGGCTAGGCCCCCGATACCGGCTTCAACCGGCCCGCTGTGCGGCCCGGAGGGTGATCCGGACGCACAGGCCGCCCCCGGGCGCGTCCGCCAGGGTCACCGTCCCGCCGTCGTCCGTCACCAGTTGCTTGACGACGGCGAGGCCGAGGCCCGAGCCGGAGCGCCCGGTGAGGCCCTGGCCGCGCCAGAAGCGGTCGAAGGCGCGGGACTTCTCGGCGTCCGACATGCCGGGGCCCCCGTCCGCCACCGTCAACTCCATCTCCTCGCCCCGGGGTTCGGCCCGTACGGTGATCGTCCCGCCGTCGGGTGAGACCTCCAGGGCGTTGGACAGCACGTTGTCCAGCACCTGGTCCAGATGACCGGGGCTGGCCAGCACGAGCAGCCGGCCGTCGACACCCCCACTCCCCCTGAGCGCGATGGTGACCCCGCGCTCGTCGGCGGCCGGCCTCCACACCGACAGACGTTCGTCCACGATGTCCCGCAGGGAGAGCGGCTCCGCCGCCGTGACCTTCGCCTCGGCCCGCGCCAGCACCAGCAGCCCGTTGACCAGGCGGCTCATCCGGACCACCTCCGCGGTCGCCTGCTCCACGTCCTCCCGTACGAACTCGTCGTCCGTGCCGTCCGCGATGTTGTCCAGCGACAGCCGCAACGCCGTGAGCGGGGTACGGAGTTGGTGCGAGGCGTCCGCCACGAAGATCCGCTGCGAGGCGACCAGGGTGTCCAGGCGTTCCGCACCCTGGTTGAGGGTGCGGGCCAGGGTCTGGGTCTCCGGCGGGCCCGTCACCTGCGAGCGCGCGGTCAGGTCGCCGTCGCTGAACTTGCTCGCCATGCCGTTGAGTTCACGGAGCGGGGCGGTGATACGGCGGGCCGCGACGGCGCCGATGGCGGCGGCAGCGGCGAGGACGAGCGCGGCGAGAGCGGCCCGGAAACCCCAGATGCTCCAGAACCGGCTGGTCATGTCCGACGTCGAGTACACGATCCGTACGGCCGAGTCGCCCTGCGCGGGGACGGTGATCGTCAGGTACTTGCCCCAGATGAAGTCGGAGCCCCAGTCGGTCGAGGCTTCGTCGTCGCGCACGGCCCGGGTCAGGGCCGCGTCCTTCTCGGGCCTCGGCAGGTTCGTCGTACAGCGGGTGGTGGCCACCTGGACCGTGCCCCGGGTCTCCTTGTCGTACGCCTTGGCCACCTTCTCCAGGGCCTCGCACGAGATCCGGTCACCGTTGCCCAGGAGCAGCGCCATGGTCTGGGCCTCGCGCTGGACGGAGACCTTGGTGTCGTCCCGCAGCTGCTTGGTGAGCGTGAAGGCCACCGGCACGGTGAAGAGGAGGATGGCGACGGCGACGAGCAGGATGTAGCTGCGGATGAGCTGCCGGTTCATGAGGGACCGGCGTCCTTCTCGATCCCGTCCTTCTCGATCCCGTCCTTGTCGATCTCCAGCCGGAACCCGACCCCCCGTACCGCCTCGATCGTGATCGCGCCCTTCAGCTTGCGCCGCAGCGCCGCCACATGGACGTCGAGCGTCTTCGTCGGCCCGAACCAGTTCGCGTCCCAGACCGCCTCCATGATCTGCTCGCGCGACATCAGCGCGCCCGGCTCCTCGGTGAGGAAGGCCAGCAGGTCGTACTCCTTGGGGGCGAGGGCGATCTCCTCGCCGTCCAGGCGGACGCGGGCGGCCTTGCGGTCGATCGTCAGTCGGGTGCCGTACCGGTCGGGGCCGGACTCGGCCGTCGTACGGGGCTGGACGCGCCGCATCACCGCCCTTATGCGCGCGATGACCTCCCGTACGCCGAAGGGCTTGGAGACGTAGTCGTCGGCGCCGAGTTCCAGGCCGACGACCCGGTCCGTCTCGTCGCTGCGGGCGCTGATGACGATGATCGGCACGTCACCGCGTTCGCGCAGCGCCCGGCAGACGTCCAGGCCGTCGGTGTCGGGCAGGCCGAGGTCGAGCAGGACGACGTCGTAGGGCTCGGTGTGGCCGAGGGCCGCGCCGCCCGTGGACACCCACGCCACCTCGAAGCCGTAGCGGAGCAGGCCGCGGCGCAGCGACTGGGCCACCGGTTCATCGTCTTCCACCAGGAGTACGCGCACAGCCGAACCCTATGGCCTGGGTCCTTGAAACTTAATTCACAGCCGCAACGCGTATCCCCGGTACGGATGGGCAGGAGCCGTCCGAGCGGCCGAAGATCCCTCGGGTGATCACCATGATGAGCGGGACATCTCACCATGCGATACCTCGTAAGGGGATTTCGGCCGCTCGTTAAACTGAGCCGACCGCAGACGGACTGAGCGAGGAGTGCACGTGGGCCTTGTCGTGCAGAAGTACGGAGGCTCATCCGTAGCCGATGCCGAGGGCATCAAGCGTGTCGCCAAGCGAATCGTGGAAGCGAAGAAGAACGGCCACCAGGTGGTCGTGGTCGTTTCCGCGATGGGCGACACGACGGACGAGCTGATCGATCTCGCCGAGCAGGTGTCTCCGATGCCTGCCGGGCGTGAGTTCGACATGCTGCTGACCGCCGGAGAGCGGATCTCCATGGCGCTGCTGGCCATGGCGATCAAGAACCTGGGTCACGAGGCCCAGAGCTTCACCGGCAGCCAGGCAGGAGTCATCACCGACTCGGTCCACAACAAAGCGCGGATCATCGACGTCACTCCGGGGCGCATCCGGACCGCGCTGGACGAGGGCAACATCGCCATCGTCGCCGGGTTCCAGGGTGTCAGCCAGGACAAGAAGGACATCACCACGCTGGGGCGCGGCGGTTCCGACACCACCGCTGTCGCCCTTGCCGCAGCCCTCGACGCCGAGGTGTGCGAGATCTACACCGACGTCGACGGGGTGTTCACCGCCGACCCGCGCGTGGTGAAGAAGGCCCGGAAGATCGACTGGATCTCCTCCGAGGACATGCTGGAGCTGGCCGCGTCCGGTTCCAAGGTGCTGCTCCACCGCTGTGTGGAGTACGCCCGTCGTTACGACATCCCGATCCACGTCCGTTCGTCCTTCTCCGGACTGCCGGGCACCTGGGTCAGCAACGAGAAGCCCGAGTCGCAAGGGGACCAGCAGGTGGAGCACGCCATCATCTCCGGAGTCGCCCATGACGTCTCCGAAGCCAAGATCACGGTCGTCGGTGTCCCGGACAAGCCGGGCGAGGCCGCGGTGATCTTCCGCGCCATCGCGGACGCCGAGATCAACATCGACATGATCGTCCAGAACGTGTCGGCGGCGTCCACCGGTCTCACGGACATCTCCTTCACCCTCCCCAAGGCCGAGGGCCGCAAGGCCATCGACGCGCTGGAGAAGGCGAAGGCCGGGATCGGCTTCGAGTCGCTGCGCTACGACGACCAGATCGGCAAGATCTCGCTGGTCGGCGCGGGGATGAAGACCAACCCTGGCGTCACCGCCTCGTTCTTCCAGGCGCTGTCCGACGCGGGTGTGAACATCGAGCTGATCTCGACATCCGAGATCCGTATCTCGGTCGTCACCCGTCAGGACGACGTCCCGGAGGCCGTCCGCGCCGTGCACTCGGCCTTCGGTCTCGACTCCGACAGCGACGAGGCCGTCGTCTACGGAGGCACCGGCCGCTGATGGCCAATCCTGTGGGGCCGACGCTCGCCGTCGTGGGGGCGACCGGCACCGTCGGTGCGGTCATGCTCCAGATCCTGTCCCAGCACGCGGACATCTGGGGCGAGATCCGTCTGGTCGCCTCCCCGCGCTCGGCCGGCCGCAAGCTGGCCGTGCGCGGCGAGGAGGCCGAGGTGGTGGCGCTGTCGGAGGAGGCCTTCGACGGCGTCGACGTCGCCATGTTCGACGTACCCGAGGAG
Organism: Streptomyces sp. NBC_00075; assembly: GCF_045041225.1. NCBI lineage: Bacteria > Bacillati > Actinomycetota > Actinomycetes > Kitasatosporales > Streptomycetaceae > Streptomyces > Streptomyces sp. NBC_00075. Next base: position 4,917,670 of record NZ_CP108243.1, on the reverse strand, counting down.
GTCGCCGAGCGCTGGGCGCCGGTCGCCGCCGCCAAGGGTGTCGTCGTGGTCGACAACTCGGGCGCCTTCCGGATGGACCCCCAGGTCCCCCTGGTCGTCCCCGAGGTCAATCCGCACGCGGTACGGCAGCGCCCGCGCGGGATCATCGCCAACCCGCACTGCACGACCCTGTCGATGATCGTCGCCCTGGGCGCGCTGCACGCCGAGTTCGGACTGCGCGAGCTGGTGGTGTCGTCGTACCAGGCGGTGAGCGGGGAAGGCCGGGCCGGCGTGGACACCCTGCGCCGGCAGCTGTCCCTGGTCGCCGGTACGGAACTGGGGACCAGCCCCGGAGACGTACGACGGGCCGTGGGCGACGGGACGGGCCCGTTCCCGGAGCCGGTCGCGCTGAACGTCGTACCGTGGGCCGGAACGGCTCGGGCGGACGGCTGGTCGTCGGACGAGATGCAGATCCGGAACGAGTCCCGCAAGATCCTCGGGCTGCCGAAGCTCCCCGTGGCCGTGACCTGCGTACGCGTCCCGGTCGTCACCGCGCACGCGCTGACCGTCCACGCCCGCTTCCAGAGCGAGGTCACCGTCGCCAAGGCACGGGAGATTCTCGCCACCGCGCCCGGGGTCGTGCTGTTCGACGACCCGGACGCGGGGGAGTTCCCGACGCCGGTGGACGTGGTCGGCACGGATCCGACCTGGGTCGGCCGGGTCCGGCGGGCGCTGGACGACCCGACCGCGCTGGAACTGTTCGTGTGCGGGGACAACCTGCGCAAGGGGTCGGCGCTCAATACGGCGCAAATCGCCGAACTGGTGGCGGCAGAACTGTCCTGACCACGACTTCTTCCAGGTTTCCCCCTGTTGATCTTGTCGAAAATCACTCTGGTGGTGGCAGAAAACGTTTGTAGGATCCAGGTGACAACTTCTGGGGCTCCAAAGATTTTGCTCCCCGTTCTCCGCAACCGCGCGGAGGACGGGGAGCGTCTTTGCGGACGCCCTTCAGGGGCGTTGGGGACGCCAAGGCCGTGCGGGGGACGCCGGTCACCATGGATTTAGGGGAAGAGCGGGACGCATGAAGGTGGCTGTGTCGTACGACGCAAACGTGATGCCGGATGCGTACAACCCTGAAGGGGGGAGGCGTGTCCAACATGCGTGGCAGAGGTACTCGACTTCACAGCGGCGACGCGCGGCACAGCCCTGCGTCCGACGCGCCGACCCCGCGGGCCCGGTACGCCCGGCGGCATGCCGGTGATCGCGCCGATGCCCGCAGCGCGGCCGGCCCGCATACCCAACCAGCGCGAAGGCACTGACGAGAGCGCGGCTGCGGGGACGACGGTCGACCACCTGACCGAGACGTACCGCGCCCACTACCGCTCGCTCCTCGGACTCGCGGCACTGCTCCTCGACGACACCGCGTCCTGCGAGGACGTCGTCCAGGAGGCGTTCATCCGGGTCCACTCGGCGCGCAAGCGCGTCCGTGACCCCGAGAAGACGCTCGCCTATCTGCGCCAGACGGTGGTGAACCTCTCCCGCTCCGCGCTGCGCCGCCGCATCCTCGGCCTGAAGCTCCTTTCCAAGCCGATGCCGGACATGGCGAGCGCGGAGGAGGGGGCGTACGACCTGCTGGAACGCGACTCCCTCATCAAGGCGATGAAGGGCCTTCAGCGCCGCCAGCGCGAGGTCCTCGTCCTGCGCTACTTCGCTGACATGACCGAGGCCCAGGTCGCCGAGACGCTGGGCGTGTCGCTCGGCTCGGTGAAGGCGTACGGCTCACGCGGGATCGCCGCGCTGCGCATCGCCATGGAGGAACCGGCATGAGCGACCAGGGCCAGGAACGGGACAAGGACCGGGCGCGGGAGCAGCAGGGGCAACAGGAGCAGCAGGGTCGGGCTCAGGCTCCGGGGCAGGAGAACGAGGGTCCGGAGCAGCGCCGGGACCAGGCCGGGGAAGCCGGCGAACAGGTCCAGGAATCGGTCGCGGAACAGGGCGACGCCGAGCGCGAACCGGGCGAGGACGCGGGCGCGCGGACCGGCGGTTTCCGGACCGAGGAGTTCAGGGCCGGTAGGCTTCCTCTCAACGGGGCCCGATCCAACGGGAGTTGGCCGTCCGGAGTCCATGGACCCGGTCGCCACGATCAAGAGCACAAGCAATCGCAAGCTGGGAACGGAACTGTGAACCACGGCCCCGACGACCAGAGCCTGGACGGGCTCGACTCGGACGAGCTGGCACTGCGCAGGATGATGCAGCAGGCGGTGGGCGGGATCGAACCCACCGACGCCGTGCTGGCCCATCTCCGCCGCGCCGTGCCCGCCCGCCGCGCCCGCAAGCGGCATGCCGCCATCGGCGCGGCCGCCGCCCTGCTCTTCGTCGGTACGGCCATTCCCGCGCTGCTGGTCTCGAACGTCACCGGCTCCGAGGCCGACCCCTCCGTCATCGCGGGCCACGGTTCGCAGACCGAGGGGGACAAGAAGTCGGGCGACGGCCCGGACGGCGGTGAGAGCACCGCCGGGGGCAGCTCCGGCACGGTCAAGGACAAGCCGTCGAGCAGCCCCTCGGGCGGTGCGACCGACCCGGACAAGGGCAGCGGCGGCGCCGGCACGAGCGGGGGCGCCGGCACGACGGACACCCCGGTGACGGCGACCACCTGCGACGCGACCCAGCTGGGCTCGGCCACCGGTTCGGTCGGCGACGCCGACGCCAGCGGCACGGTGTACGGCACGTTCCGGGTCGTCAACGTCTCCGCCGCCGCCTGTACGGTCGGCGGCAGCGGCACCGTGTCGCCGTTCGCGCAGGGCGCGGCGGACTCGACGAAGATCGGCGTCGCCGAACATGCGGCCGGGGACGCGGCGAGCGGCCTGCCCGACCCGTCCCTCTGGTCCAGCGGGCTGGTGCTGGCGCCGGGGGCTGCGTACACGGTGCAGTTCGCGTGGGTGCCCTCGGAGACGTGCCCGACGAGCGGCGGCACCACCGACGGCGGCAGCACGGGCGACCCCTCGGCGTCACCGACGCCCACCCCGAGCGAGAGCACGGACTCGGACACCACCACGACCGGCAGCGACGGCACCACCACCCAGCTGGTCACGGAGGACGGCACGGTCGCCGACGGCAGCGTGACGGTGTCCTACACGGCGGAGGCAGGTTCGCCCACGGTGTCGGCGACGGTGTCGAACGCGTGCGCGGGGACGGTGTACAAGACCGGGGCCATGGCGGAGACCGCGTAGCCCCGAGGGCGACCGTCTTGTCCGAGGGTGACCGTCCTGACGAACGTCCCTGCCGTCCGGTGGGTTTCCGGGTGACGGTCGTGTCGTGATCTCCTCACCATTCCCGTCGGTTGCGGGTTGCGGGTTGCGGGTTGCGGGTTGCGGGTTGCGGGTCGCGGTCGCTGTTGCTCAGGCCGCTCCGGCGCAGCCCTCCGCCTCTGCCAGGTACATGGCCACCGGGCCCAGGGTCAGCATTCCGCCGGCGGCGCCGGCGTGTTCCGTACCGGCATCGCGCAGGGAAGCCGCGGCGCGTGTGGCGGTTCCGCGCTCGCCGAGGCGTACGGCGGCCCGGGCGGTCAGGCACCACATGGCCTCCTGCATATGGTCACGCGGTGGTTCGGGCACTGCGGCGAGGGCGGCTCGGGCCTCCTCCAGCCGGTCCTGGGCGAGCAGTACGAGGGGTCGCGCCCAAGGCCGGTACGGGCCCCAGTCGAGGTGCGGGTCGGTGGGCGCGGGCCGGTCGTGCAGCAGGCGCAGCCCCAGCAGGGCGAGCGGGAACAGGCCGCGGTGCAGTCCGGGCATTCCGGCCGTCCGGAGGGCGTTCTCGGCGGCGCGGTAGTGCGCCGCCGCCGTGGCGACGGTCGGTCCGCCGGGTTCGGTGCTGCGGGCGGCTGTGACCCGGGCCCGGAACCACCCGGTGAGGACGGGGACGAGGGGCGCCTCGATGGTGGCGGCGAGCTGTTCGGCGGCGTGGGCGTGCGCGGCCGCGGAGTCGAGGTCGCCGAGGGCGGAGGCGGACTGCAACCGGACGAGCCGGCCCAGTACGGCGAAGCTCGGCAGCTCGTGCCGGGTGGCCAGGTCGAGGATCTCGGCGCCGATCCCGTCCCGTACAGCCGCGAGTCCGGGGCGGGTGAAGGACTGAAGGAACACCCCGTTGAGGGCGAAGGCGAGCAGGGCGGGATCGGCCAGGTCCCGTGCCAGCGCCTCGGCCCGCCGCGCCGCCTGCCGCGCACGCTCCGGCTCGGTCCCGGTCAGATCAGCGCTGCGGCTCTCGACGGCGATCGTGGCCAGCAGACGGGCGGAGAGGTCGGCGGGGCCGTCGGGGCCGAGCGCGGTGAGCGTGCGCTCGGCGGCCGCGACGACGGCGCGGGACTGCTCGGGGTCGTCGGCCCGGCTCCACAGGGCGGGCACGTCGTAGGCACCGATGATCCGCGCGGTCAGGGAGAGGTCTCCGGTGCGTTCCGCGGCCTGGACGGCGGCGAGGCGGTCGCGCCGCGAGTGGACGAGGGCGTCGCCACCCGCGAGCGCGAGGGTGCGGGCCAGATCCACGGTGGTGCGCGGACCGAGCCGGACACCTGGGCCGGCCCACGCGGTACGTGCGACTTCGAGGGGAGAGGACCCGCCGAGGATCTCCATCTCCAGGCGCTGAAGTTCGGCACCTGGGTCGAGTCCGAGTTGGTCGACGAGCATCGAGCGGGCGCGGCGGAGGGTGGCCAGCGCGTCGGCCCGGCGGCCCGCACGGTAGAGCGCGCGGGCGAGCAGCCCCCAGGCTGGCTCGCGCCACGGATGCTCGGCGACGTGAGCACCCAGTTCGGCGACGAGATGCGCCCCTTCCCCGAAGCCCCCGAAGCCCCCCGAGGCCCCGGAGTCGAGGAGAATGCGGGCGCGCAACTCCACACCCTCCAGGCGCAGTTCGTCCAGCCGGATCCGCTCGCGCTGCGCCCATCCGGAGCCGGGCACATCGGCGTACGCGGGTCCGCGCCAGGCCGCGATTACCGCGCCGAGGTCGGTCACCGCGTCGGGGTGGCGCCGGGCCCGGGCCAGGGTGTCCTGGAACCGGTGGACGTCCACGTCCTCGCGCGGCAGGCGCAGCGCGTAGCCGGGACCCTCGGTGACGATGACGCGCGGCGGATCGCGGGGCGGCCGTTCGGGTTCGAGGGCCCGGCGCAGCGCGGCGACGAACGTACGCAGAGCGCCCACGGCGCGGACCGGCGGATCGGTCCACAGGTCGTCGACCAGGGTGTCGGTGGTGACCATCCGCCCCTCGGCGGCGACGAGCCGGGCGAGTACCTCGCGATGGCGGGGTCCGCCCAGGTCGACCGGGCTGCCGTCGGCACGGAGGGCCCGCACGGCACCGAGCACGTCGATTCGCATGCGCCCAGTCTCTGTGCCAGGGACAGGCTGCGCCCAACCCGACGGACTGGCTGCTGATCGGTTGCTGATCGCCGTGACCCAGGCTGATCGGGTCGGTCCCCGCCCCGAAAGGACGCCCTTCCATGACTCTCACGATTCCCGGCTTCGATCACCACCGCCTGCCCGGCGCGGACGGGGTGGAGCTGGCCGCCGCGGTCGGCGGCAGCGGCAGTGGCAGCCCGGTCGTGCTGCTGCACGGTTTCCCGCAGACCCACCTGATGTGGCGCCACGTCGCCGAGCGGCTCGCGGACGAGCACACGGTGATCTGCCCTGACCTGCGGGGCTACGGCGCCAGCGACAAGCCGGCGGCCACCGGCCCCGATGTGTACGCCAAGCGCACCATGGCCGCCGACGTCGTGACCCTGGCGGCGGCCCTCGGCCACGAGCGCTTCGCCCTCGTCGGCCACGACCGGGGCGCCCTGGTCGCCTTCCGGGCGGGGCTGGACCACCCCGAGACCGTCACACATCTGGGCATCCTCGACATCGTGCCGACGCTCGACATGTGGAACGTTCTGCGCGGCGCCTCGGCGGCGGTCGGCTACCACCTCCTCCTCATGGCACAGCCACCGGGCCTGCCGGAGGCGATGATCGCCAACAGCGCGGACGCGTTCTTCGGCTCGTTCCTCGACGCCTGGGCCGGCGACGCGGCCGCCGTGCCGGAGGAGGTGCGGGCCGAGTATCTGCGGGCGAGCGCGGCGGCGGTGACGTCGATCGTCGCGGACTACCGGGCCTCGGCGGGCATCGACGTCACGCACGACCAGGCGGACCTGGACGCCGGGTCGCAGCTGGCCATGCCCGTGACGGTCGTCCAGCAGGACTGGGGCGCGCGGCTGGGCTACGACGCCGCCGCCGTGTGGAAGGCGTGGGCACCGGACCTGGACCACCGGCTGACCCGGGCGGGGCACTTCATGGCAGAGGAGGCACCCGACGAGATCACGACGGCGATCCGGGGCCTGCTGACGCGCTGACCCGCTGACCTGCTGACCGCTGACCTGCTGATTCTCCGGCTGGTGTGGTGTCCTGAGGGGGGCGGACGGCGGCGGTCCGGGCCCTGCTGACCCGCTGAACCTCCAGGCCTCTGGCGGGTGTGCTGCCCTGCGGGGGTCAGACGGTGGCGGTCCGGGGCCTGTTGACGCGCTGACCCGCTGACCTGCTGAGCCTCCGGCGGTGTGCTGCCCCTGCGGGGATCAGACGGTGGCGTCCTCGCGAGCGGGTTCCTCGGTCGTGGCGAGCCCCAGCTCGGCATCCCGGGCGAACTCCACTTCACGCCGCACGAGCCGGAACCACATGAAAACGACGAACCCCGCGAACACGAACCACTCGCCGGTGTAGCCGAGGTTCTGGAACGCCTTCAGGTCGAGCCCGGTGTCCGCGGGTGCGGTCGCCGGTACGGCCTTCATCCCCGAGTCGCCCTTGTCGAGGGTGACCCAGGCGTCGTACAGGTCGTACGGCACGAGGTTCACGAGCGAGGCCGCGCTGATCGCGCCGGTCTGCCCGGCCGGGAGCCCACCGGCGGCGCTCACGCCGTTCGACCCCGGGGTCTCGGACGCCTGAAGCGCGCCGGTGACGGTGACTTCGCCGGCGGGTGGGGCGGGGGCTTTGGCGGCGTCGGCGCGACCGGGGAGCCAGCCGCGCACGACGGGGAGGGCCTTGCCGTCATCGGTCCGGAGCAGGGTGAGCACGAAGTACCCGTCCCGGTCGTCGAGCTGCCGCCCAGGAACGAGCAACTGCGTGCCGTACCGCCCGCTGACGGTGACACGGTCACCGGAGGTCTTCTTGTCGACGGGCAGCAGTTCGGCGAGCGGTCGGGCGGCCTCCTGCTTCTCGGCGGAGACCTCTTCGGTGGCGGTCTTGTGGTCCTGGACGCGGTCCTCGAAGCGGCTCAGCTGCCAGGACCCCATGAACACGCAGAAGGGGATGGCGAGCAGCACGAAGACGTTGATCCCCCACCAACGGGGCGTCAGCAGAAACCGGTACACGCGTTCAAAGGTACGTGGCGGTTGCGGGGGAGCGGTCCGCGGGGCGGTGTTTCCTCGCCCCCGCCGCCCCTACCCGTTCCCGTCCCTGGGGGCTGCGCCCCCAGACCCCCCTTTGTCCTCGAACGCCGGACGGGCTGAAAAGACCAACCTCCGGCCGGCACCACATCCAGCCTGTCCGGCGTTTGAGGACGAGGCCGTTCAGGCCGACAAGCGGGGGTCTGGGGGCGCAGCCCCCAGGGACGGGAACGGGTAGGGGCGGCGGGGGCGAAGATATCCACAGGCTGGGGACCTCCGCGGCGGACCCGTGCCCCGGCCGGGCAGTATGGGCCCATGACTGAGAGCAACGGTTCCACGCCGAACACGAATACGCCGGACTGGGAGAAGCGGTTCCGCGCACCGCGGGTGTCGCTGCCGGACTGGGCGGAAGACGCCCCGGACCGCTCCCTCTTCGTGTCCAACGCGACAGGCACATACGAGCTGTACGCCTGGAACCGCGCCACCGGCGACCAGCGCCAGGCGACGAACCGCCCCAACGGCACGACGGACGGCGTCCTGTCGCCCGACGGCGAGTGGATCTGGTGGTTCGACGACAAGGACGGCGACGAGTTCGGGGTCTGGCGCCGCCAGCCGTTCGCAGGCGGCGAGGACGAGCCCGCGGCCCCCGGCCTGGAGCCCTCCTACCCGGCGGGACTGGCCCTCGCCCGGGACGGCCGCACCGCGGTGGTCGGCCGCTCGACCGACGAGGAGGGCACGACGATCCACCTCGCCGTGGCGGACACACCCCCCGTGGTGATCTACCGCCACCGCGAATCCGCCGGCGTCGGCGACCTCTCCCACGACGGCACACTCATCGCCATCGAGCACACCGAGCACGGCGACGCGATGCACTCCGCGCTCCGCGTCCTGCGCCCCGACGGCACGACGGTCGCCGACCTCGACGACACCAAGGGCGGCGCGGAGGAACTGGGCCTGGAGGTGCTGGGCTTCGCCCCCGTGGAGGGCGACACGCGGCTGCTGGTCGGGCACCAGCGCCGGGGCCGCTGGGAGCCCCTGGTGTGGGACGTGGCGAGCGGCGAGGAGACGGATCTCGCCCTCGACCTGCCGGGCGACGTGAGCGCGGAGTGGTACCCGGACGGCTCGGGCCTGCTCATCGCCCACAGCTTCGAGGCCCGCAGCGAACTCTTCCGCTACGACCTGACCGACCGCGCACTGGTGAAGGTGGACACCCCGCCCGGCTCGGTCTCCGGGGCGACGGCCCGGCCCGACGGCAGCGTGGAGTACCTGTGGTCGTCGGCGGCCGAACCGTCGTCGGTGCGCTCGACGACGGGGTCGGTGGTCCTGGACCCGCCCGGCCTGAAGTCCCCGGGCTCGGTACCGGTGGAGGACGTGTGGGTGGAGGGCCCGGGCGGCCGCATCCACGCGTTGGTCCAGAAGCCGATGGGCGCAGAAGGCCCTCTCCCCACGGTCTTCGACATCCACGGCGGCCCCACCTGGCACGACAGCGACGCCTTCGCGGCGGGCCCGGCGGCCTGGGTCGACCACGGGTACGCGGTGGTGCGGGTCAACTACCGGGGCTCCACCGGGTACGGACGTGAGTGGACGGACGCCCTCAAGCACCGGGTCGGTCTGATCGAGCTGGAGGACATCGCGGCGGTCCGGGAATGGGCGGTGACCTCGGGCCTCGCGGACCCCGACCGGCTGATCCTGACCGGCGGTTCCTGGGGCGGCTACCTGACGCTGCTCGGGCTCGGCGTCCAGCCCGACGCCTGGGCACTGGGCCTCGCGGCGGTGCCGGTCGCGGACTACGTCACGGCGTACCACGACGAGATGGAGGCGCTGAAGGCGATGGACCGCACCCTGCTGGGCGGTACGCCGGAGGAGGTCCCGGAACGCTTCGAGGCGTCGTCGCCCCTGACCTACGTCGACGCGGTGAAGGCCCCGGTGTACATCTCGGCCGGCGTCAACGACCCCCGCTGCCCGATCCGCCAGATCGACAACTACGTGAAGCGCCTGGAGACCCGGGGCGCGACCCACGAGGTGTACCGCTACGACGCGGGCCACGGCTCGCTCGTCGTGGACGAACGCATCAAGCAGGTCCGCCTGGAACTGGAGTTCGTGGAGCGGCACTTGGGGGCGTGAGAGGGGGGCGAGGGGGGCGGGGGCAGGTAGCGGGCGCCGGCTACTGGTCGCCGCGCAGATAGCGGGTGACCATGTCCACCAACTCGCCCTCGAACGTCTCCACCGGGATGCTCCTCGGGTGGGCCATCAGCTTGTGCGTGTTCAACTCCACGGTGAACACGATGAGTTCGGCCGCGGTGTCGAGGTCTCGTACGTGGACGTCCGGGTGCCGGGCGAGAAGGTCGCGCATCTGGGCGACACGGATCTTGCCGTGGCGGTCGATCGTGTCGAGGAGTTCCTGTGAGAGCGGGGCCTCCTCGATCATGATCCGCAGGAGGTGCGGATCGTCGCGGTGGTTGTCGATCGCGTCGCGGACCACCGCCCGCACCGTCGCCTCCAGGCTCCCGGCGGACAGATCGAGCTGGTCCGCCCCCGCCCACCTGCCCCGGTCGATGTGCCGCACCAGCAGCTCGGCGAGGATCGCGTCCTTGTTCGGGAAGTACTGGTACAGCGAGCCGATGGAGATCCGGGCGCGCTCCGCGATGCGATTGGTGGTGCCCGCGGCGTAGCCGTGCTCGACGAAAACGTGAGCAGCGGCGGTGAGGATGCGGTCGCGGGTGAGTTCCGCGCGCACCTGACGGGGCTTGCGACGTGGCTGAAGGCGGCGGTCGTCCGACGGCATCCGGGGTCCTTCCCGAGGCGGCAAAAGCGAGTAGCCAAAGAGCTGAGCTATTGCTCACAATAGTGCCATGAGCTGCGAGAACAAGGCCTGGCCCGGTCCAGGTGGGCCGCCGTGATCCCCAAGGTGTACCCGCCCGAGTCGCGCACGATGATCACGCTGGAGGTGCGCCGCCGAGAGTTCCTCACTCCGGGCTTCGCGAGCATCACCCTGGGCGGCCCGGCCGTACGGAACCTGGTCGTGGCCGGCAACGACCAGGCGGTCCGCCTGTTCTTCCCCCGGGAGGGACAGACCGCCCTGCGGATGCCGACCCTGTCGAACGAGGCCTGGATCGCCCAGCTGATGCTGCTGCCCAAGTCGGTCCGCCCGTGGGTCCGCAACCTGACGATCCGGCGCGCGAGGCCCGCCGAGGACGAGATCGACATCGAGTTCGCCGTGCACGCCGACTCGCCCCTGTCGTCCTGGGTGCGCCGGACCGCGTCCGGCGACCCGGCCGGGATCTTCGACGTCGGCACCATGTACCGGCTGCCGGAGCACGCGGAGGGGCAACTGCTGGTCGGCGACGAGACCGCGCTGCCCGCCATCCTGTCGATCCTCGACGGAACCCCGCCCTCACTCCCCACCGAGGTCTATGTGGAGGTGGCGGCCGAGGCGGACATCCGCCCGTCCGTCGAGGCACCCGCCGGCGCCTGCATCCACTGGTTCAGCCGCGACGACGAAGACCTGCGCCCCGGCACCCTGGCCCTGGACGCGATCCGCCGCGCGTCACTGCCGCCCGGCCGCCTCTACACCTGGGTCGCGGGCGAGTCCCGGCTGGCCACGACAGTCCGACGGCACCTGGTCAACGACCGTGGCGTACCCAAGCGGGACATCTCGTTCTTCGGCTACTGGCGCCAGGGCCGATCCACCCCAGGCTGAGAGGAATTCTCGTGCAGCGAGCAGACCAGTCGGGCAACCAGTCAGTACGCGGCACCTCGCACCGCCTGACGACCGTGGAGGAGGTGGAGACGACCGTCGGCCGCCCACTGCCCATGATCATGCTCAAGCAGATCAGCGCCCTGGACGAGGGCTGCCGGACCGTCCTCGCCCGCTCCCCGATCGCGGCCTTCGGCTACCGAGACGCCGACGGCACCAGAAGAACGACCTTCATCGGCGGCACACCGGGATTCGTACGAGTCCACTCGCCCACCCGGATCTCCTTCACCCTCACCGAGTCCGGCGACCCGCACGGCCCGGTCTCGCTCTTCTTCCTCCTGCCCGGCGTCGGGGAACTCCTGCGCGTCAACGGCTCGGTGTCCGCCCGCAAGGGCGCGGTGACGACCGTCGACATCAAGGAGGCGTACGTCCACTGCGCACAGGCCGTCATCCGGTCCCGCCTGTGGCAGCCGCCCGCCCCGGCCGAGCCGACCGCCGAGGTCACGGGAGACGGGCCCCTGGCCGGACCAGGCGTCGCGCAGTTCCTTGCGGCCTCCCCCTTCCTGGCCCTGTCCACCTGGGACTCCTCCGGGGGCAGCGACACGAGTCCGCGCGGGGACCGGCAGACGGTGGCACGCATCCTGGACAGCCGCACGCTCGTCATCCCGGACCGCAAGGGCAACAGACGCGCCGACACGCTCCACAACCTGCTCCAGGACGACCGCCTCGCCCTGGCCGCGCTCGTGCCGGGGCGCACCGGCGTACTGCACGTCCGCGGCCGGGCCGCGATCACCGACGACCCCGCGCTCCTGGAGACGATGGCACTGCGCGGGAAGCCCCCGCACCTGGCACTGCTCATCGACGTCGAGCACGCCGAGGTGACCGGCAGCGACCCCCTGGTGCGCTCACGACTGTGGATCCCGGGCGCCCACCTCGACGGCGGGCCGATGCCGGACTTGATGGAGATGGCGGGCGCCCACCTGGCCGCCGGTTCGGCGGAGGCGCAGGGCGGGCCGCCGGCGTTCCTGCTGAGGGCGGTTGGGGCGATCCCCGGAATGACCAGGTTGCTACGCCTGGCAGCGAACCGGGCGTACTCCTCCGGGCTCCGAAAGGAGGGCTACGAGGACACGTAACGCAGCCCATGTTTCTTCGCCCCCGCCGCCCCTACCCATTCCCGTCCCCTGGGGGCTGCGCCCCCAGACCCCCGCTGTCGGCCTGAACGGCCTCGTCCTCAAACGCCGGACGGGCTGGATAATCAGCCCGTCCGGCGTTTGAGGACAAAGGGGGGTCTGGGGGCGCAGCCCCCAGGGATGGGACGGGTAGGGGCGGCGGGGGCGAAAAACCTACGCCCCAGCCCGGTCCCGCCCCCGCCGTCTCCCCAACAGCTCCGCCAACCCCCGCCGAGTAGCCGCCAGCACCACCCGATCCTCCGCCCGCAGCACATACGTCTCCGGCAGATCCCACACCAGCCCCGACGCCCGCCCCTCCTCCACCGGCACCCCCACCCCCGTATCCAACGCCAGCACCCTCCACGCCCCCGCCCGAAACGCCTCCCCCACAGTCCGCCCCTCCAACTCCACATGCCCACCCACCCGCATCGCCGCGAACAACAACACCCGCCGCTCGACGGGGATCGTGCCCAGGATCTGCGTCTGGCGGCCCATCATCGCCCCGGCAAAGGCAGGCGCCGCCAGATGTGAGACGCTCCGGCTCCGGGTGGTCGCGCCGGGGTGCGCCGCCCGCAGGGTGCGGTACACGGCGGTGGCGAAGTCGTCGTCGTACAGGCGCAGGACGACGCGCAGGTCGGGCCGTACGGAACGCCCGTACAGCACCGCCTCCAGGTTGGTCGTGTCGGCGCTGGTGAGGGCGAGGAGGGCCTGCGCACGGTTGATCTTCGCGGCCTCCAGGACGCCCTCCTGGGTCACATCACCCAGCACCACCGGCACCCGAAGCCGCCGTGCCGTCGCGAGGCCCCGCGCCTCCGGGTCCGCCTCGACGCACACCACCGGGATGTTGAGTTCGCGGAGACGGGTCAGCACGCGTGTGCCGATCTTGCCGAGCCCGAGCAGCACCACATGCCCGCCCAGCCCACGCGGCGGCTTGCGCACCGCGGAACCACTGCGAAAAGTGCCCAACGCCTCCAGCACCGCGGCCAGCAGCACCGGCAGCAGCAGCAACCCGACCAGCCCGGACAGGAGTTGGAGGATCTGGCGGGTCATCGACGCCCCGATCGCGGGGTCGTTGATCGCGAAGAGGTCGAGCAGGGTCAGATACGTCGCGTGGACGGGATGGTCGCCCGTCGCGACCGACAGTGCGACCGCGAGGGCGATCACGCAACCGGCCATCCCCGCCAGCGACCACCGCAGCCGCCGGGAGAAGAGGGACGCGAACGGCGGCACCACGCCCCGGCCCCGCCCGCCCGACATCGACGTCCCGGAGTACGCGTACGACACCTGCTGGAGTACGACCGTCCCGCGTCCCGTCGCCGCCGCGACCGCCGCCGCGTCGGGGAGCAGCCGGGGCCCCTGGTCACCGCTGCTCTCGGAGCCGTCGGCGCCGGCCGGGTCGCTGCTGGTGGTGGAGAGCAGGGCGAGTGTGTACAGGCCGGGGTCGGCGACCTCGCCCGGCGCGGGCGGCTGCCGTTCCACCGCGCGCAGCAGCAGCCCGTCGGTCTGGACGACCTTGCTGGTACCGGTGATGGCGGTGGCGGCGAGAGCGGGGGCGGCGGTGTCGGCGTCGGAAAGGACGGTGGTGGACGCGTCGACCCTCCTGTCCGCACCACTGCCGTCACCCTCGGCCATGGCTGCCACCGCCGCCAACGCCGAAGCCTGGTCGAGGAGTTCCTCGATGTGCTGGCCCAATCGCCGGTTGTAGAGCCGGAGTACGAGCCGCAGGCGGGGGTTGAGGCGGCGGGCGGTGAGGGCGGCGCGGATGTTGGTCTCGTCGTCGTCGTACACGAGCGCCAGGGCCGCCGCCCGCTCCCCGCCCGCCTCGGCGAGCACGGCCTCGGTCAGCTCGACGGCCTCCAACACCCCTTCGTACAGGGAGGGTTCACCGACGCCAGTAGGAGTAGTTCCGTTGCCCGCCGCGCGGTTGACGACCGCCGACACCCGGTCCAGCAGCGCCGACGCCGTCCCGGCGGCCCGTACGACCACCGGCGGCCGCACGTTCCGCTCCGAGGGCGGTACGACGAGGGTGACCTGTTCGCCGTACACGTTCCGGAGTTCGTGGGCGAGCCGATGGGCGAGCCCGTCGTCGCCGCACACGATCATGTGACCGGCCGGATCAGCCGTACCCGGCCCGTTCGGTCCGCTCTGACTCGGAAGGTTCCCCAGGATCGCCACGAGGGAAAAGACTGCCTCAGTGGGACAGGTGGTTCCCGACCGGGTCCGATGCCGCAATCATGACCCCATGCACCGGCCCCACCCCCGCCTTCCCCGGCTCCACACCCCCGAGTGGTTCACGGCCGACGACGCGACCCTGAACGTCGCGCTGGTGTACCCGATGCAGGGGCCCGCCGGGATCTTCGGCCCGGCGTGCGAGGCGTGCGCGCGGCTGGCCGTCGAGGAGGTCAACCGGGCGGGCGGGGTCCTGGGCAAGGAACTGCGGCTGATCGAGGTCGACGGGGGCGCCGAGCCGCAGCGGGTCGCCGGGGAGGTCGAGGCGCTGGTCGCGACCGGGGTGGTGCAGGGCGTCACCGGCTGGCACATCTCCTCCGTACGGCAGGCCCTGGCGCCCCGGGTCGCCCACCGGGTGCCGTACGTGTACACGGCCCTGTACGAGGGCGGCGAGCGTACCGAGGGCGTCTTCCTGACGAGCGAGACGCCCGCCGGGCAGCTGCGGCCGGCGATGCGGCTGATCAGCGAGGCGCGGGGCGTACGGCGCTGGTTCGTCGTCGGCAACAACTATGTGTGGCCCCGTCAGACGGCCCGCGCCGCCCGCCGGTACGCGCGCGAGAGCCGGGCCCGGGTGTGCGGGGAGGCGTACCTCCCGCTGGGCACGGACGACTTCACCGACGTACTGCGCCGCATCGAACACGCGGACGCCGACGGGGTGTTGATGCTGCTGGTCGGCAATGACGCGGTCCGCTTCAACCGCGCCTTCGGCGCCTTCGGCCTGGACCGGCGGAGCGTGCGCCTCAGCACCCTCATGGACGAGAACATGCTGATGGCCAGTGGCCCCGAGGCGACCCGCGACCTGTTCAGCACGGCCGGCTTCTTCGCCTCCCTCGCCAACCAGGACACCCTGGACTTCCACGGCAGTTACGCCGCCCGCTTCGGCATCGACGCCCCGGCCCCCGGCAGCCTCGGCGAGTCCTGTTACGAGGGCGTGCTGCTGCTCGCCGCCCTGATCGAACGCGCCCGCACACTCGACGTGTCCGCGATCGGCGCGGCGGCGGAGGCGGTGTCGTACGAGGGCCCGCGCGGCCTCCTGCGCCTGCGCGACCGGCACGTACGCCAGCGCATCTACCTGGCGGAGGCGGACGGCCTGGACTTCACGGTCGTGGCCCAGTTGGAATCCGGAAAATAGATGCTTCCGTGCGGAAGCATTAATTGAAGAAATTTAGTTCCGTCGGAAACTGTTCTTCAATTGCACGGAAACGCCCTGGAAACAGTCAACTCCCAGGCTGTGGACGCACTTACCCCCTCGCGTCTCCCTCCTCCCCAAGGGCGGTTCTGCATGTCTGGGCTCAGTATCAGCAGGCGTGGTCTGTTGGCCGGAGTTTCCGTGGTCGGCGCGTCCGCCGCCCTCAGCGCCTGTGGCGCCAAGACCGGTTCCGACACGTCCTCCGACGCCGGCGTCAAGGGCGACACCTCCGGCAGCACGGTCAAGGTCGGTCTCCTCAACTCGCTGTCCGGCACGATGGCCATCAGTGAAGTCACCGTCCACAACGCGCTGTTGCTCGCGGTGAAGGAGATCAACGCGGCCGGTGGTGTGCTGGGCAAGAAGCTGGACCCGATCAGCCAGGACGGTGCCTCCGACTGGCCGACCTTCGCGGAGAAGGCGGAGGCGCTGATCAAGGACGACAAGGTCGTCGCGACGTTCGGCTGCTGGACCTCGTCCAGCCGCAAGGCGGTGAAGCCCGTCTTCGAGCGGTACAAGTCGCTGCTCTTCTACCCCGTGCAGTACGAGGGACTTGAGGAGTCGCCGTACATCTTCTACACGGGTGCGACGACGAATCAGCAGATCGTGCCGGCGCTGGATTACCTGAAGAAGCAGGGCCTGACCAAGCTCTACTTGGTAGGCAGCGACTACGTCTTCCCACGCACGGCCAACAAAATCATCAAGGCGTACGCGAAGGCCAAGGGCATGACGGTGGTCGGCGAGGACTACGCGCCGCTGGGCTCGACGGAGTTCTCCACGATCGTCAACAAGGTGAAGGACTCCGGCGCGGACGCCGTGTTCAACACCCTCAACGGTGACAGCAACGTGGCGTTTTTCAAGGAGTACAAGTCCTCCGGGATGACCGCGAAGAGCATGCCGGTGCTGTCGGTGTCGATCGCGGAGGAGGAGGTGAAGAGCATCGGGACGCAGTATCTGGAGGGCCAGTTGACGGCCTGGAACTACTACCAGACGACGCCGGGGGCGGCGAACACGAAGTTCGTCGCGGCGTACCAGGCGGCGTACGGCAAGGGGAAGCCGACGAGCGACCCGATGGAGGCGGCGTACATCTCGGTGTACCTGTGGAAGGAGATGGTCGAGAAGGCGGGCTCCTTCGACGTAGCCAAGGTGAAGGCGGCGTCGGACGGCATCACGTTCGCTGCGCCCGAGGGCGAGGTGACGGTGGACGGTGCGAGCCAGCACGTCTACAAGACGGCCCGCATAGGCAAGGTAGGGGCCGACGGCCTGATCACAGAGGTCTGGAACTCAGGCAAGCCCATCAAGCCGGACCCGTACCTGAAGGGCTACGACTGGGCCGCGTCCCTGTCCTGACCCCACTTCTCCCGCCCCCGCCGCCCCTACCCGTCCCATCCCTGGGGGCTGCGCCCCCAGACCCCCCTTCGTCCTCAAACGCCGGACGGGCTGGATGTGGTGCCCCCGGCGCTTGACCTTCCAGCCAGGCCGGCGCTTGAGGACAAGCCCGTTCAGGCCGATCTTCCGCCCACCCGCCCCAGGCACCCCCCCCCAGCCCGTCCGACGCTTGAGCACAAGCCCGTTGAGGCCGAGCCTTTCCCACTCACCCGCCTGCACCCCCCTCAGCCCGTCCGGCGTTTGAGGACAAGCCCGTTGAGGCCGAGCCTTTCCCACCCACCCGCCCCAGGCACCCCCCAGCCCGTCCGAGGCTTGAGCACAAGCCTGTTCAGGCCGAGCCTTTCCCACTCACCCGCCTGCACCCCCCTCAGCCCGTCCGGCGTTTGAGGACGAGCGCGTTCAGCGCGACAGGGGGTCTGGGGCGCAGCCCCAGAAGGATGGGACGGGTAGGGGCGGCGGGGGCGAGGAAAAGCACCCCCACCCGCACCCCCGCCCCCCGACCAGGAGCCGCTCCATGACGGTCATCCTCAACCAATCCTTCACCGGCATCAGCATCGGCGCCGTCCTCCTCCTCATCGCCCTCGGCCTGACCCTCACCTTCGGCCAAATGGGCGTGATCAACATGGCCCACGGCGAGTTCATCATGGCCGGCGCCTACACGACCTACGTCCTCCAGAAGTCCATCAGCAGCGCCGGGATCTCGCTGCTGGTCGCGCTGCCCGTGGCCTTCGTCGTCGCGGGTCTGATGGGCGCCCTCCTGGAGTGGCTGCTCATCCGCCGCCTCTACACCCGCCCCCTGGACACCCTCCTCGTCACCTGGGGCGTCTCCCTGATGCTCCAGCAACTGGCCAGGGACATCTTCGGCGCCCCCAACGTCCAGACCCACGCCCCCGACGTCCTCACCGACAACATCTCGATCGGCGGCGGCATCACCCTCGCCAACAGCCGCCTGTTCATCCTCGGCCTCGCCCTCCTGAGCGTCCTCGCCCTCACGCTGATCCTGCGCCTCACCCCCCTGGGCCGCCGCATCAGGGCGGTCGTCCAGAACCGCGACCTCGCCGAGGTGTCCGGCATAGCCACCGGCCAGGTCGACCGGATGACGTTCTTCATCGGTTCGGGACTTGCCGGAGTGGCCGGCGTAGCGCTGACCCTCGTCGGGCCGATCGGGCCGACCATGGGCACCAACTACATCGTCGACGCCTTCCTCGTGGTCGTCGTCGGCGGCATCGGCCAGCTCAAGGGCAGCGTGATCACCGCGTTCGCACTGGGCGTCCTTCAATCGGTGCTCGAATACTCGACCACCGTCAGCGTCGCCAAGGTCATCGTCCTGGTGGCGATCGTCGCGTTCCTCCAGTGGCGACCGCAGGGCCTGTACACACTGCGCACCCGGAGCCTGGCATGACAACAACAACACCCCAGCCCACCACGGCGGTTACCCCTCCCACCCCACCCCAGACCCCCCTCCTCCACCGCCTCCGAGTCCCCGGCGGCTTCGCCCTGGGAGCCGTACTCCTCCTCGGCATAGCCCCGTTGGCCCTCTCCGACTTCCGACTCGCCCTCCTCGCCAAGTACTTGTGCTACGCGATCGTGGCCGTCGGCGTCAGCCTGGCCTGGGGCCGTGGCGGACTCCTCGTCCTCGGCCAGGGCGTCTTCTTCGGCCTCGGCGGCTACGCCATGGCCATGCACCTCAAGCTCGCCGACGCCGCCGACACCGGCGAGAAACTCCCCGACTTCATGCAGCTGTACGGCACCGGGGACGCCCTCCCCTGGTGGTGGGAGCCGTTCGCGAACCCCCTGTTCGCACTCGCCATGACCGTGATCCTCCCCATGGCGGTCGCCGCACTGCTCGGCTTCCTCGTCTTCCGGCGCCGAGTCAAAGGCGCGTACTTCGCGATCCTCAGCCAGGCCCTCGCCGCAGCCCTCTCCATCTGGCTGATCGGCCAGCAGGCCACCACCGGCGGCACGAACGGCCTCACCGACATCCAGGGCTTCTTCGGCTACTCGCTCGACGACCCGGTCAACCAGCGGATGGTCTACTTCGTCATCGCCGTCGTCCTGCTGCTCCTCATGGCCCTCGCCCGCCAGCTGTTCGTCAGCCGGTACGGCGAACTCCTCGTCGCCGTAAGGGATTCCGAGGAACGGGTCCGCTTCCTCGGCTACAACCCGGCCAACGTCAAGCTGGTCGCGTACGTCGTCGCGGCGGGCATGGCAGGGCTGGCGGGCGCGCTCTTCGTGCCCGCCGTCGGGATCATCTCCCCGGCGCTGATCGGGATCGTGCCGTCGATCGGCTTCGTCATCGGCGCGGCGGTCGGCGGCCGGGCGTCGCTCGTGGGCGCGGTGCTCGGGGCGATCGCGGTCGCCTGGACGCAGAGCACGCTGTCGGACGCGTACCCGGCCGGATGGACGTACTTCCAGGGCCTGTTGTTCGTGCTGGCGGTCGGCTTCCTGCCCGGCGGCCTGGCGTCCCTGTGGACGGTGGCCCGCAACCGCCGTACACGCCAAGAGAGTTCGGGAGGTACGGCATGAGCGGCGCGGCGCTGACGATCAGCGACCTGAGGGTCACCTTCGACGGCTTCACGGCGGTCGACGGCGTCGACCTGACCGTGGAATCAGGTGACTTGAGGTTCCTCATCGGGCCGAACGGCGCGGGCAAGACGACTCTCGTCGACGCCGTCACCGGCCTGGTGAAGGCGACGGGCTCGGTCCGCTTCGGCGACGAGGAGCTGCTCGGCAAGCCGGTGCAGCGGATCGCGCGCATGGGCATCGGCCGTACGTTCCAGACGGCGACGGTGTTCGAGGAGCTGACCGTGCTCCAGAACCTGGACATCGCGGCGGGCGCCGGACGCGGCATGTGGACGATGCTCCGCCGCCGGAAGGGAGTTCCGGAGCCGGTGACGAGGGCCCTGGAGACCACCGGCCTGACCGCACTGGCCGACCGCCCGGCGGGAGCCCTGGCCCACGGCCAGAAGCAGTGGCTGGAGATCGGCATGCTGCTCGTCCAGGACGTACGGCTGCTGCTGCTCGACGAACCGGTGGCCGGGATGAGCCACGAGGAGCGCGAGGCGACCGGCGAACTGCTCCAGCGGGTGAGCGAGGACCACACGGTCGTCGTCATCGAGCACGACATGGACTTCATGCGCTCGTTCGCACGCAGCGTCAGCGTCCTGCACGCGGGCAAGGTGCTCAGCGAGGGCACGGTGACGGAGGTCCAGGCGGACCCGAGGGTCCAGGAGGTCTACCTCGGCCGCGCAACGGAGCCCGCTCCCATACCTGTTGGAGAGGAGGCGTGATGGCGATGCCCAAGTCCATGTCTCTGCTGGAGATCACCGACGTACGGGCGGGCTATGACCGTACGACCGTCCTGCACGGCGTGACCGTGGCCGTGCCGAAGGACGGGGTGGCCGCCGTTCTCGGCCACAACGGCGCGGGCAAGAGCACGTTGCTGCGGGCGGCCATGGGCCTGCTGAAGCCGACGGCCGGAAAGGTCCTGCTGAACGGCGAGGACATCACCCGGCTCTCCCCGCACCAGCGGGTGGCGCGCGGAATGGCGTACGTACCGCAGGGACAGCAGTCGTTCCCGCATCTCACCACCGCCGAGAACCTCCAACTCGTCGCCGACGGACGGGCGGACGGGAAGGAGGCGGTCGCCGAGGCGCTGGACCTCTTCCCGGCCCTGCGCGAACTGTCGGGCCGCCGGGCGGGGTTGCTCTCGGGCGGCCAGCGCCAGCAACTCGCCCTGGCCCGGGCCCTGGTGACCCGCCCGAGCCTGCTCCTCCTCGACGAGCCGACGGAGGGCATCCAGCCGTCGGTGGTCGCCGAGATCGAGGAGACGATCCTGACCCTGGCGGCGAGGGGCGGCCTCTCGGTCCTCCTCGTCGAGCAGCACGTGGGCTTCGCGATGCGGGCCGCCCAGCACTACTACGTACTGGAGGCGGGCCGCGTGACCTCGTCCGGCGAGGGCGGAGCCGGGGCCGAGCAGACGGTGAGGGCGGCGCTGAGCGTCTGAACGGAAGCGAAGTGGAGGAGGGGCCCGGTCCGCACTGCGGACCGGGCCCCTCCTGCTCCGTCCGAACGGTTGATTCTCTGATAGTGAGAAGCTAATTTACGTTGACAGAGAAGGTCAGAATCACCGTCGAGGCACAGTCGAATCACTGCGGAGTAACTGCGGAGGAACGTCATGGAACGGGACGACCTGATCCTCATCAGCGTGGACGACCACATCATCGAGCCGCCGGACATCTTCGTGAACCACCTCCCGAAGCGGTATCTGGACGACGCGCCGAAGCTGATCCACCGCGAGGACGGCAGTGACGTGTGGCAGTTCCGCGACAACACGGTCGGCAACGCCGCGCTGAACGCGGTCGCCGGGCGGCCCAAGGAGGAGTACGGCCTCGACCCCCAGGGCATGGACGAGATCAGGCCGGGCTGTTACGACGTGCACGAGCGCATCAAGGACATGAACGCCGGTGGTGTGCTGGCCCAGATGAACTTCCCGTCCTTCCCCGGCTTCGCCGCGCGGATGTTCGCGACGGAGGACCAGGACTTCTCGTTGGCGCTGGTGCGGGCGTACAACGACTGGCACATCGACGAGTGGTGCGGGGCGTACCCGGGCCGCTTCATCCCCATGGCGCTGCCCGCGATCTGGTCGGCGGAGCTGTGCGCGGCGGAGGTCCGGCGGGTGGCCGAAAAGGGCTGCCACAGCCTGACCTTCCCGGAGAACCCGGCCGCCCTCGGCTACCCGAGCTTCCACGACGAGTACTGGAACCCGCTGTGGCAGGCGCTGTCCGACACGGACACGGTGATGTCGATCCACATCGGCTCGTCCGGGCGGCTGGCCATCCCGGCCGTCGACTCACCGCCGGACGTGATGATCACCCTCCAGCCGATCAACCTGGTGTCGGCGGCGGCCGACCTGCTCTGGTCCCGGGTCGTCAAGGAGTACCCGGACCTGAAGATCGCGCTGTCGGAGGGCGGCACGGGCTGGATCCCGTACTTCCTGGAGCGCGTCGACCGCACCTTCGAGATGCACGCGACCTGGACGCTCCAGGACTTCGGCGGCAAGCTGCCGTCCGAGGTGTTCCGCGACCACTTCCTGACCTGCTTCATCAGCGACGACCTGGGTGTGAAGCTGCGGCACGAGATCGGCATCGACAACATCTGCTGGGAGGGCGACTACCCGCACAGCGACTCCATGTGGCCGGACGCGCCGGAGCAGATCCACGGCGTCCTGGAGAAGCACTCCGTCCCGGACGAGGACATCGTCAAGATGACCCACGAGAACGCGATGCGCTGGTACTCCTTCGACCCCTTCTCCCACATCCCGAAGGGGCAGGCCACGGTCGGCGCCCTGCGCAAGACGTCCGAGGGCCACGATGTCAGCATCCGCTCCCGGAGCCGCCAACTGACGGAGCCGGTGGACAAGTTGGAGGCGTTCAGGTCGCGCGCACGGGCGGCGGTGGCGGCAGCGGCGGCGGGCAGGTAGCCAGGTAGGTAAGTAGCTGGAGCTAGCTGCCGTCCTGCCGGTTGTGCCGGGCGGACGGCAGCAGAAGATCCCGCTCGGGATGCTTCTCGCCCGTGACGCTGCCCTGGATCCCGAGGTCGACGCGGGCGGCCTCGTGAAAGGCGTTGATGCACCGGAAGGCGCCCCGGTGCCGCTCCCGCCACTCCTCCAGGGTTCCGCTGATCCGCCCGGTGGCCTGCCAGTCGATCTCGGAGAGCACGGTGTTGAGTTCGTGCCCGGCCTCGATGGCGTCGTCGCCCCCGAGCAGCATGACCCGCTCGAACGCCGACCCCCACCGCCGGCTCGCGTCCGACAGATCCTCCCGCAGCTCCGGCATGGGCCGGTGCTCGTCGCGCAGCCCTTCCCTGGCCTCGTAGACCCGGACGGCGTTCGCGATGCGCATCTTCGCCGCGTCGACGTACTCCGCGTACGTCTCGATCTTCCTGTCGTCCCAGCGGGTCAGCAGCTGGTAGCGGTTACGGCCGCGCTCCATCAGGTAGTTGGTCGCGTGCGTGGTGAGCGCGCCGAGCAACACGGCTCCTACGGTGATGAGTTGCTCACCGGTTCCCATCGTGTCCCCGTCCCCCGTGCCCGTATGTGAGTCTCCGTCGGATGATCTTAGGAGATGGGAGAGGTGCCCGGCAGAGGCCATGACAGGGACCGGAGTAGGTTGGTCCCGGATCGGTGGAGAGGCGGATCGCATGAGCGGTGTTCCCACGGCGGGGCTGTCGGAGATCCTGGTGACCCTTGGCCGCCAGTACGTACGGAAGGCCCCGGGCTCCGTCGGCAAGGCGCTGCTGGCGGCCCGCTTCCTCAACCCCCACCTGCGCGAGCACCCGCGCCGCCGGGTGGTCGAGACCCGCTCCGGCGCCCGCTTCGCGGTCGACACCCAGGACCTGATCCAGCGCTACGTCTACCTCTTCGGCGTCTGGGAACCCCATATGTCGGCCTGGCTCAGCCGCAGGCTGCGCCCCGGGGACACGTTCGTGGACGTCGGCGCGAATGTCGGGGTGTTCAGTGTGCTGGCCTCGCGCCTGGTGGGTGACAAGGGCCGGGTGGTATCGATCGAGGCGTCCCAGACCTTCCACGACATCCTCCTGCGCCAGAGCGCCCTGAACGACTGCCGCAACATCAGGTCACTGAACGCGGCGGTGTCGGACAGCCACCGCACCCTGACCTTCATCCTCTCCAGCTCGCAGAACATGGGCGCCAACAGCATCGTCCCGTGGGACGGCCCGACGGAGTCCACCTTCGACATCGAGGCCCGCCCGCTGCCCGAACTCCTCGAACCGGAGGAGATCGAGAACGCCCGCGTCATCAAGATCGACGTGGAGGGCGCGGAGGGGAGCGTCGTACGGGGCCTGGCGCCCATGCTGCCGAAACTCCGCCCCGACGCGGAGATCACGGTCGAGGTGACCCCCGACCGCATGGCCCAACTGGGCGACTCGGCAGAGGAGTTGCTGAAGACGATGCGAGAGGCGGGCTTCCACCTCTACCGCCTCCCGAACAGCTACGCCCCGGAGAGCTACGCGTACGCGCTGGCGGCGAACCCGGGCGAGATCGGCGTACCGGAGAGGTGGCGGGGCCCGGTGGTGGGGGAGAGCGACCTGATCTTCTCGCGGGTGGACGCGGAGAGGCTGCCCTGACACCGGGCCCGAACACCGGGCCTCGATACCTCGTCCACTCGTCTACTCGTCGACGACTGCGGCGCGACGGGCGCGGGCGATTCCCCATCCCACCAGCGCCGCCGCCAGGACAGTGAGGGCGAGGCCTGCCCAGGTGACCGCCTCGCGGAACTCGGCGGTCTGGTCGGCGCTCCAGTTCGACGTGGCGATGTCGCCGGTGAAGAGCGCCGCGAGGATGGTCCCGCTGACGGCGATGCCGATTCCGGTGGTGACTTCGCCCGCGGTGTCCACCAGCGCCGCTCCGACGGTGGTGCGGTCGGCCGGGAGGCCACGCATCACGTTGGTCCCGGCGACGACACCCACGACGCGCATACCGGCGGCGACGAGCACGAGTGCGAGGGCGATCCACACGTACCCGAAGCGGCCCAGCAGCCCGTAGACGGCGAGCCCGGACACGACAGCGCCCGCGCTGAGCCGGGCGGCCTTGTCGAGACCGACGCGTGCGACCAGCGGACCGATCAGAGCACCGCCCGCGATGAGCACGACGACCTGCGGCAACATCCCCAGAGCCGCCTGGGTGGGCGTCCAGCCCCGGTCGAGCTGGAGCTGGAGGGTCACGAGGTAGCCGAGGCCGGCGGTCGCGAGGGCTGCGGCGGCCTTGAACGCCAGACCGCTCGACACGAGCGGGCGGGCGACGAGTCCGAGGTCGAGCAGCGGATGGCGGGCGGAACGCTCCCGGAGGACGAACAGCACGGCCGTCACGGCCGCCGCCGCCGTGGTCAGCCACGGGAGCGGCGACGCGGTGCCCGCGTCGACGAACAGCGTCGGCGTGACCAGCGCGAGCACGATCGTGGCCGTGCCGAGGAGGGCACCCGCGCCGTCGATCGGGTCGCGGTGGAGCTCGTCCGCCCGGTCGGCGGGGATGCCGCGGCGGATGCCGAGGAACGCGAGTGCGGCGATCGGTACGTTGACCAGCAGCAGCACCTGCCAAGGAGCGAAGGCGAGTACGAGGCCGCCCGCCGTGGGCCCGATCGCGAGCCCGACCAGACCCACGGTCGAGATCAACGTGGTCGCACGGACGCGGAGCCCGTCCTCGTCGAACAGACGGAACGCCAGGGCGAGGGAGCCCGGCGTCGTCATCGCGGCGGCGACGCCCATCGCCGCCCGGATCGCGATGAGTTGCCCCGCCGTCGTGACGAACGCGGTCGCCAGACTCGCCGCACCCAGCAGCACCAGCCCGACCAGCATGACCTTGCGGCGGCCGACCCGGTCGGCCAGCGCGCCGAGGGCGAGCATCAGCCCGCCGAACACGACGGCGTACACGCCCGTGACCCACTGAAGCACGGTCGTCGACGCGGACAGCTCGCGGCCGATGGTGGGCAGTGCGACGTTGAGGACCGAGTTGTCGAGCATCTCGAACAGGAAGACCGCGGACAGCCCGGCGAGGGCGACCCAGGCTTCCCGGAGGGAGCGAGGCGGAAGAGAGGGATCAGCTCCAGAAAGATCGGGGAGATCAGGAAGATGGCGACGGACGTTCACTGCGCACTCCTTCGAGGTGAAGAAGTGGCGACCCGTCCGAGTCACGTATGCGCGCGTGTCCCTGCCCAGCAGTGAGCACGCGTTTCTACTTCCAGTGCTCCGAGAGTACACCTGGCCCGGAGACCAAGAAGAGGGGGCGGCGGCTCCTGACGGCCGACGTCCGCTGCGCCCCTACAGGCCCATGACGGAGCGAACGGCGCGCTCGATGCGTTCCATCGTCTCGGGTGTGACCGCGCCCAGTCGCTTGGCGTTCTCGAAGCGCCGGGCCGCGTACTGGGTGATGTTCACGGGCACCGCGACCGCGTGCACAGGATCGGTGATCGGTACGGAGACCAGGGTGTCCGGGTAGGCGCCCGCCGGATGCAGGAGCAGACACACGGCGGCCTGGAACTTCGCGTTCACTTCGTCGATGGAGAGCACGACGACCGTACGAGTGGCCTCGCCGACCGGAACTTCCCAGACCGAGCCCCGCTTCAACGGATGTCCTCCGCCGGATCGTCGTCGCCGGTGTCGACCAGCAGCACACCTTCACTGTCCACGGCGGCCAGCGCTTCCCGCAGTGTCTGCTCGCGCAGGGTGCGGACCATGTAGGCGTTCAACGAGAGCCCCGCCTCTGCTGCGGCCTTGCGCACCTCGGCGTCGAGATCATCTGGTATGCGGACCGTGAATACACTCATGCCACCAGAGTAGTCGTCGCGCCGTGCACCGTGAAGGCGCTTCCGGCGAGGTCGCCCCGGCAGCCGGGACAGCGCCCCTGCTCGGGCCCCCGGAATCCTCGGTCGCAACCCTGGCAGTTCTGGAGTGGGTGGCGGACCGGGACGGGCTCCGGCTGCTGCTGCGAGTACGGGTTTCCGAAGGCGGTCGGAGGTGGCAGCTGGGCCGTCAGGCGGTGGGCCAGGAAGGCGGCCGGGCGGCGCATTCCCTCCGGCGGGAGGTCGTTGAGCAGGGCGTGCCGTACGGAGGTGGGGCTGGCGCCGTTCTCCAGCCAGGCGGCGACTCCCGGGGCCAGGTGGGCCGTGTCGCAGGCCGAGAGAAGCAGGTCGGGGTCGTGGCGGCGGAGACCGGCGACGAGGTCGGTGGCCGCCTGGAGGAGCCCCGGTCCCTTGTACGAGGGCTGCGGTACGGCGGGGAGGGGCTTGCGCGGGCCGCGCTTCTTCGGCGGAGCAGCTGGGGCAGGGCGGCTGGACCTCGCCTCGGTGTCCGCCGTGGGCTCGGTGTGGTGGCCGGGGCGGTTGCAGGAGACCGTGCGGGTGATGATGCGGCCGGTGGAGGTGCGTTCGCGGGAACGGCTCAGGTAGCCGTGGGTCTCCAGTTCGCGCAGGGCGGCGGCGATACGGGCCGCCCCTTCCGGAAAGCGGGCGGTGAGCGTCTTGATGTCGACGCGGGCACCGGTCGGCAGCGACTGGATGTGGACGGCGAGCCCGATGGCGAGCAGCGACAGCTCGCGGTGCTGGGCGAGGTGGTTGCCGATCACCGTGAAGCGGGTGGTGTGCCGGGCGTTGTCGTGGACGATGCCGGAAACGCCGGAATTGGGGCGCCGGTGGGGGTGATTTTTGCCCGCGGGACGGGCTTCGGCGCACGGGGGCGCGCTAGGGTTTTGCGTGTCCATTCGGGAAGGTGATGTCTTCCTAGGTGGTCAGGCCCTCGCATTGGGATGCCAGTCCCGGCGAGGGCCGTCGTCTGTCTGGGGGTGTCTGTGGTCGTGCTGCTGCGCTGAGCGTAAGGCAGGCAACCGGGCACAAATCCAGCTGAGTTGGTGATGTTCACTCGGGGGAGTGACGGGCCTCGGCGGCGGGCGGGAGGGGTGGGGTTTGGTGGGGTTCTTTCTCTCTACGGTTCTTTGGGGGGAGCGCTGGTCCCGCCGGAACACGGGGAATCGGGTTCCGGTGACACGCCGAACGCTGAGGTACCGAACGCTGATGTCAGGAAGACCCCGCCCTCGTCTCCAGCATGGTCCTCGACTCCTCGATGACCGGCCTCCACTCCCGCGTCGGCATTTCCAGCAGGTGCTGGGAGAGCTGCTGGAAGCGGGCGGCGAGCTGCGGCTCGTCCAGCGCCGCCGCCCAAACCCCTTGCCGTTCGAGGGTGTTCAGCAATGCCACCCCGTGGGTGCGGAAACGGGGTTCCGCGAACGGCGTCAGGCTCCACGGGATCACCAGGATCAGTTGCTCCACGATGTCCTGGAGCATCAGCAGGACCTCCATGGCGTCGCGAGGGTCGGGCGGCTCCAGCTCCAGCGACAGCTGGTAGACGATCCGCGCGAATGTGATACGGCTGTCGCGCCTGAACACCGAGCCCAGATCGCTCCGGTACGCGGCGATGGACTCGCGGGCGGCGGCCGTCCCGAGGTCACGCTCGCCGATGTGCCACATCGCGGTCGCGTACTCGGCGAGTGCCTTGGCCGCCAGCAGTGCCCCCTGGCCGCCGGAGACGAGGCTCTCCCGGAACGGCTCGATCGACTCGCCGTGCCGCCGCGACTCCGCCGCGTCGCCCAACACGGCGTACAGGAGGCTCAGTTGGACGTGCACCATGGGTATCAGCAGCGGGTACCGGCTGCTGCCCTCCGCCTCGAACAGGGCCAGCGCCCTCGTCGCGTCCCGCAGCGCCGACCCGGGGTCCCCCAGCGCCTGGTGGGTCTCGGCGCGCCAGCGTAAGCGGTCACCCAGGGCGTACTGGTCGGAGCCGAAGCGCGGCTGGTCGCCGTGGGCCTTGGTCGTCAGCTGCACCGCGCGGTCGATCAGCGGCAGAACGGCTTCGTAGTCGGCGTCGTAGAAGAGGAGCATCGCCTGCTCGGTCAGTCGCGCGGCCTCGGAGTCGAGCATCCCCTCGCGCTGCCGCCGCTTCGCTTCACGTCGTTTCCACATCACCCCATCTCACACCAACTAGGCGCGTACGACGAGGAGTTGACGCCCACCAACGTGTCCACCAAACGCGACTGCCGTCACCCCTGCCCCGGACCCGGGCCCGAATACCCCCACCCCAGCTCCGCCAACGCCCGAGCCCGCGCCTCCACGACCCCCATCCGGGCCTCCCGCTCACCCGAGTCCACATGCGCCGCCTGGCCCGTCGCCTGCCCCTCCCACTTCCGGTAGAGCAGCCCCACCTCCGGCGAGAACCACCCCCGGCTCACCGCGTTCAGCGCCAGCAGCAGCCCCGTGTCCTCGGAGGCGGGCAGGGCCATCCACCCGCCCAGGGCCAGCAGCAGGTCCCGGCGTACGCACAGCGTCGCCGGATGGACCTGCGCGCGGAAACCGTTGGCCTTCCAGAAGTCGAGCACCGCACCCCGCTCGATCACGCCGGCCTCCGGATCACCCGGGAACCCGGCCGTGGAGCCGTCGGGCAGCAGGTCCAGAACACGCGACGTCGCCCATCCGAGCGAGGCGTCCGCCTCCAGCGCGGCCAGGTCCCGCGCCAGCGCGCCCGGCGCCAACTGGTCGTCCGCGTCAAGGATCTTGACGTACGGGCCGTCCGCCGCCGCCAGCGCGATCGTGCGGGCGACACCCGGCCCGCCCGCGCGGCCCTGCCGGAAGGTGACGCGCTCGTCGTCGGGGACGTACGGGCGTACCTCGTCCGTCCTCCCGTCCTCCTGGATCAGCCAGTGCCAGCTCCAGCCGGGCGGCAACTCCTGTTCGCACAGGGACTTGTAGGCCTCCGGGAGGAAGCGGGCCGACGGGGCGTGGACAGCGGTGACGATGATGATGCGCCGGGGCACGGCAGCACTCACCACCTTTCCAGGGGAGTGGTGAAGAGCAGTTCCGTGCGGTCGCCGGGGAGCGTCACATGCGAGACGTCCACCACGCGGTCATGGATGTCGTACGACTTCTTGCGCAGGAGGATCACCGAGGTTCCTGGCGGGAGTTCCAGCTCGGCCGCCTCCTCCGGGGTCGGCGGCCGGGCCGTGAAGCGTTCCTCGACCCGGTCCAACTCGATTCCCACCGTGTGGAGTTGGGCCGGGGTGCCGCCGGGCCACGGTTCGTTGGTGTCGTCGAGGAGGGCCGGGTTGGCGGCGATCATGTCGCGGAGGAGGTAGGACGTGACCAGGTTGAACGGGGCCGTCTCCGCCTCGTACCGAGTTCGGTACGTGCGCTCCACCAGCACCGTGCCCTGCGGGACACCGAACTCGGCTGCCAGCTCCTCCGGCGCCGCGATCTCGCGGTACCTGGCGTAGAAGACGAGGTCCCGGAGTTCCAGGCCGGTGTCGTGCTCCGTGGCGCCCGTCACCGCCCGCTCGGACTTCGGCCGGCGCGCCCGGTTCTTCTCCCACTGGTGCCGCCCGTTGTCCCGGACGGCCAGGGTGCGGGCGCGGCGGACGAAGTTGCCACGGCCGTGCTGCTTGTCCAGCAGCCCTTCCTCGGTCAGCAGCCGCAGCGCGTTCTGCACGGTCGGGACACTGCGCCGGTACGTCCTCGCCAGCTCCGTCTCCGCCGGGAGCCGGTCGCCCGGCTTCCGTTCGCCCTCGCGGATCGAACGGCGGAGATCGTCGGCGATCACTTCGTACGCCTTGGGCATGATCTCAGCGTACGACTCCTCAAGAGGTCTTGACGAGTGGAGGAGATGACCTCTTGGAGACATAAAAGAACCCGACCGCTGGCGACGGGGGATGCACCAGCGATCGGGCTCTGGCCAAGGGTAACAAGGCTGACTGCTCAGTGGGAGCCGACTGCTCTGGTACAACGACCAGTTGTGATCGGGATCACTCTCTTTGGCCCCTCCAGCACTACAACCATCCTCCGGTCACACCTCACGCGTCACACGGCGGCTCGTACGACAAACGGGGCAGATACTCGTGCCACCTCTCGGCGGTCAGTACGCCCCGCGTGGTCGCGCAGATGTGGTCGACGGCCTTGTCGATGTCGAGATTCCACAGCCGGACCGTGTCCGCGCCGCTCGACACCCCGACGATGCCGCCGCGCGGGCTGAACGCCAGGAAGTTGCCCGTCTTGGCGTTGGGGCTCATCGACTGCCCGATGGCCTTGGCGTCGGCGGGGTCGGAGACGTCCCAGAGCCGGACAGCGTTGTCGTTGCCGCCGCTGGCCAGGGCATGTCCGTCCGGGCTGAACGACAGCGAGTCGACCGCCTCGGTGTGCCCGGCGAGCGGAGAGCCCAGGCTGTGCGCCTTCGCCGGGTCGGTGACGTCCCAGAGCCGGACCGTGCCGTCGTCGCTCGCGCTGGCCAGCGTACGGCCGTCCGGACTGTAGGCCAGCTCGTTGACGGGACCGAGGTGGCCCTTGAGCGCTTTGCCGAGCAGGGTCGCCTTCGCCGGGGCGGTGACGTTCCACAGGCGGATCGTGCCGTCCGCGCCGGCGCTGGCCAGCGTACGGCCGTCCTTGCTGAAGGCGAGGCCGTTGATGTAGCCCGTGTGGCCGGTGAGCTGCTTGCCGAGCGGGCGCAGATGGGCCGGGTCGCTCAGGTCCCACAGCTGGACGGTGAAGTCCTCGTACGCCGTGGCGAGCGTGCGTCCGTCCGGGCTGAACGCCACCGCCGCCGCGAACCGGGTCTTCAGCTGGACGGGCGGCGCCCAGGCGACGGGATGCTTCGGATCGCTGACGTTCCACAGCTGGACCGTGCTGTCCCCGCTCGCCATCCCGAGCGTCCGGCCGTCGGCCGAGAACGCCGGCGTCCGTACCTCGCCGCCCCCGGGTGTGAACGGTGCGCTCAGCGCCACCGGGTGGTCGGGCCGCTCCACGTTCCACAGCCGCACCCGTCCGTCGCGCGAGCCCGTGGCGAGCACCTTGCCGTCCGGACGGAACACACCGAGCCGGCCGATCATGTCCGACGTCGGCAGCGACCAGAGCCGCACCCTGCTGTCGCCGCTGCCGGTGGCGAGCGTACGGCCGTCCGGGCTGAAGCCCAGCGCGTACATCTCGCCGCTGCTGCCCGCGAGGGGCTCGCCGACCTGCGAGGGGTACTCCGGGTCGCTGACGTTCCACAGGGTCGCCGTGCTGTCCGCGCTCGCGGCGGCCAGCGTCGTCCCGTCCGGGCTGAACGCCACCGACCAGATCGCGTCGGTGTGCCCGGTCAGCGGCGGGCCGAGCTGGGCGGCGTGCGCGGGGTCGGACACGTCCCACAGGCGGATCGTGTCGTCGGCGGCGCCGCTGGCGAGGGTGCGGCCGTCGGGGCTGAAGGCCACCGAGTGCACCAGGTCCGTGTGCCCGGTCAGCTTCGTGCCGTACGCCTTCGGATCGCGCGGATTCGACACGTCGTACAGCCGGATCGTGTTGTCGTCGCCGCCCGCCGCGAGCACGCGGCCGTCGGGGCTGTACGCGATCGCGCGCACGGCGGCGCCCGCCCCGGTGAGGGTGCCGATCCGCTTGGGGGCGGCCGGGTCGGTCATGTTCCACAGGCCGACCGTGCGGTCCTCGCTGGCCGAGGCGAGCGTACGGCCGTCCGGGCTGAAGGCGATCAGATAGATCGTGCCGTCATGCCCGTTCAGCGGCGTGCCGAGCGCCTCGGGGTGCGCCGGGTCGGACACGTCCCAGCGGCGGATCGTGCCGTCGTCGCCCGCGCTGACGAGGGTCTTCCCGTCGGGGCTGAAGACCGCGCTGCTCACCCAGCTCGCGTTCGCCTCAATGGGTTTGCCGAGAGCCTTGGGCCGCGCCCGGTTCGCCACGTCCCACAGGCGCACGGTCCCGTCGTAGCTGGCGGTGGCGAGCAGCTTGCCGTCCGGGCTGAACGTCGTGAGGTAGACGGCGCCGGTGTGGCCGATCAGCGAGGTGGCCAGCGGGGTGTTCACGATCGACACCAGTCGGCTGCGGGTGTCCGCGTTGTCCGGGCGGAGCGCGTGGGCGACCAGGCTCAGCTGCGCCGACAGCGACGGGTCCGAGGACTGCACGCGGTCCGCCTCGGCGAGCACCTGCTCGAACACGGCGTCGTCCCGCTGCTGCCGGGCGATCAGCGCCGCACCGCCCGCCAGCACGGCCAGCGCGACCAGCGCGGCGACGGCGGCCCGGCTGATCAGGACGGTACGCCGGCGCAGCCGGGCCGACGCGGCCAGGAACTCCTTCGCGCCACGGGTCAGATAGGTGTCACCGGCGGCCTTCGCCCAGGTGTGCGCCTGTTCGAGCCGGGAGCCCCGGTAGAGGAGCGCGGAGTCGCGCTTCGACTGCTCCCAGGATCTGCTGTCCTCCTCCACGCGCTGGCGCAGCAGATTGCCGCCCCGGTCCTCGTCGATCCAGTCGCGCAGCCGTGGCCAGGCGTGCAGCAGCGCCTCGTGGGTGATCTCCACGCTCTCCGCGTCGAGCGTCACCAGCCGGGCGCGTACGAGCGCTTCGAGGGACTCCTCCGTCTTGCCCGGGTCGGTCGACTCGGCGGCCAACTGCCGTCGCGTACCCCGCCGTCGGGTGGCCTGCGTGTCCTCGCCCAACCGCACCAGCCGGAGCAGCAGCAGCCGGGCGGCGGTACGGGCCGCCGGGTCGAGCCCGGTCCAGGCGTGCTCGGCGGTCGCGGCGACCGCGCCCTGGATCCCGCCGGCCGCGCGATAGCCGGAGAGCGTCAGCCGCCCCGACTTGCG
This sequence comes from Streptomyces sp. NBC_00075, assembly GCF_045041225.1. Taxonomy (NCBI): domain Bacteria; kingdom Bacillati; phylum Actinomycetota; class Actinomycetes; order Kitasatosporales; family Streptomycetaceae; genus Streptomyces; species Streptomyces sp. NBC_00075. The sequence goes on along the minus strand of NZ_CP108243.1, from coordinate 4,884,451 downwards.
GCGCTGCCAGGTGGCGAGCAGGGCGTGCGAGAGCATCGGCAGGACGCCCGCGTCGTGCGCCCCGCGCGGCCCGTCGGCGCTCACCTCCCGCACGATCAGCTCGGCGAGCCCCGGCTCCAGCTCCAGGCCGACGGCCTTCGCGGGGCCGATCACGGCCTCCCGCAACTCGGCGGTGGTCAGTGGTCCGAGGACCATGTGCCGGTGCTGGAGCGCGTCGGCGAGTTCGGGATGGCGCAGGCACTGGTCGTAGAAGTCGGCACGGATACCGAGGACGACGAGCACGGGCGCCCACCCGTCGGCCCCGGCCCGCTCACCGGGCCCGGGGGGCGAGGCGGCGGCGTGCAGCAACTGGATGAAGGTGTTGCGGACCGTCTCGTCCGGGCAGAGGGTGAAGGCTTCCTCGAACTGGTCGACGATGACGACGGGCCGGGTGGCAGCGCTCCCACCGTCACGGCGTGCCCAGGCGCCGACGGTCTCCCGTACGGCATGGGCGAATTCGGGAGTACCGGGCTCGGCGGCAGAGGTCAGGACTTCGGAGAGCCCGGGTATACGAAGGATCAGCTCGGCGAGCGGATCGGCACCCGGAACGAGCTGGACGACCTCGCGTGCCTGCTGCCCCGCCCCGCCCAGCGCGCCTTCCTGCAAGGCGGGCACGAGCCCGGCGCTGAGCAACGAGGACTTGCCCGCCCCAGAAGCCCCCACGAGCATGACCAGCCCACCGCTACCCGTGTCCGCGGTCTCGGCGGCACGAAGCTGGGCAACAAGCGCATCGGTGCTGCGCTCACGCCCGAAGAACCAGCGGGTGTCCTCCAGCCGGTACGAGGCGAGGCCACGGTAGGGGCACACCGCGCCCGGCACGGGCGTGATCTCGCCGGCGGGCGGTTCCTCCTCGTCCAGGGAGCCCGGGGCCCGGTCACCGACGGGGTCGGCGACGGCCCGCTCCCACAGCCGCTGCCACTGGACCATGTCGTACAGTCCGGGAGAGACCGGGACGGGCCGGGCACGGCGGGCCTGCGGGACGAGGACGCTCAGTACGGCGGCCAGGGCGGCGAACTGGGCGGGTACGTTCCTGGCCCGCCGCCAGTCGCTGATCCGCTGCACGGACACCCGCACGGGCCGCCCGCGCTCGTCGACCCGCTGCATTTGGACGACGGCTTCGGCCACACGCTTGAGGGGAGGATTGCCGGCCTCCTTGTACAACAGCGCGAGTCGCTCCGCGAAGGCCGTGCGTGCCCCTGAGTCGGAACTCAAGGTCTCCACCCCTAACTTCCCCCGCGTCGGTCATCCGGCGTCGTCCGGTCTCATCCGGACCGGAAAACCCACTCTATACGGCTGACCTGCGGTTAAGCGTTCGGGCCCACACCGGAACCTCCTCTCCTCGGGCCCTGAATGGCAGGATCATGACGCAACGAAGAACCACCCGCGTGGCGTCCACCCGGACCACCAGCGCAGCGATCCCAGGGGCAGCTCGAAGGCCGAACGTTCTCGGCCAGCTTTGCCGGATTCGCCAGCGGGGAGAGTCGGCCGCACCACGCGAACCCGAGACCTACGGAACCGGCACAGACCGGACACCCCCGGGTCCTCGTCCATCGTTCGGCACCGGTCCCCACGTGGGGAGGGACCGGTGCCGAATGGCGTTGTGGGCGCAGTACGGTGTGGAGATGCTGGGGGAGAACCGTTGAGCGCGCGGATTCTGGTCGCCGAAGACGACGAGATGCAGTCCCGCCTGATCCGGATCTATCTGGAGCGGGAGGGAAACGCGGTCCAGGTGGTGGCGGACGGCCGGGCGGCCCTGGACAAGGCCCGCTCGACGAGTCCGGACCTGATCGTCCTGGATGTGATGCTGCCGCTGGTGGACGGCCTGGACGTGTGCAGAATCCTCCGCACGGAGTCATCAGATGTCCCGATCCTCCTCCTGACGGCCCGCACGACGGAGGAGGACATGCTCCTGGGCCTCGACCTGGGCGCGGACGACTACCTCACCAAGCCGTACAGCCCCCGGGAACTGACCGCGCGGGTACGGGCGTTGCTGCGGCGCTCCCGCAAGACGGGCGCGGCGGCCCAGCCCTCGACCCTCCGGGTCGGCGAGATGGAACTGGACACGGCCCGCTTCGAGGTCCGGATGTCCGGCCGCCCGGTCGCCCTGACCTCCAAGGAGTTCAACATCCTGGAGACCCTGGCCCGCGAGCCGGGCCGGGTCTTCACCCGAGCCCAAATAATAGAACGAGTATTCGGCTACGACCGAGACGTCTTGGAACGCACGGTGGACGCCCACGTAATGAACTTACGCAGAAAACTGGAGGCGGGCTCGGAGACAACCCCCCGCCTCCTGGAAACGGTATACGGCCGCGGCTACCGCCTGACAGCCCCTTGATTCCCTTCGCATCCCTGGGGGCTGCGCCCCCAGACCCCCCTTTGTCCTCAAACGCCGGACGGGCTGACCAACTCAGCCCGTCCGGCGTTTGAGGACAAGGCCCCTTCAGGGCCGTAGCGGGGGTTCGGGGGCGGCAGCCCCCGAGGATGGGACGGGTAGGGGCGGCGGGGGCGAGATCAAAGGGTTCGCGGCAGCACGATCGTGAACGTCGTCCCCGTGCCGACCTCGCTGCGTGCCTCGATCGTCCCCCGATGGTCCGTCACTATCTGACGGGCGATCGACAGGCCGAGGCCACTGCCTCCCGTCGCCCGCCCCCGCGCCGCATCCGCCCGCCAGAACCGGTCGAACAGGTGCGGCAGATCCTCAACCGCAATCCCCACCCCGGTGTCCCGCACCTCCACCACCGCCAACTCCCCCCGCCCCACCACAGCCAACGTCACAGAACCCCCCGACGGAGTCGCCCGCAGAGCGTTCCCGACCAGGTTCCCCACCACCTGCCGCAACCGGTCCGCGTCCGCCGTGACATGGACGGCGGACGTCGGCGCCTCCACCCGCAGCGTCACGCCCCCCGTCTCCGCCGCAGCATGATGCGCCCGCCGCCCCGCCTCCAGCAGCTCCCGCAGATCGACCTCGGTGGGGTGATAGGTCAGCGCCCCGGCCTCCGCGAGAGCCAGATCCTGGAGGTCGTCCACGATCCGCTGCTGGAGCAGGGCCTCCCGGTGGAGGGATTCGAGGAGTTCGGGCGTCGGCTCGACGACCCCGTCCCGCAGCGCCTCCAGATACCCGCGCAGATTGGCCAGCGGCGTACGCAGCTCATGCGCGATGTCCCCGGTCAGCCGCCGCTGCCGCTCCTCCCCGGCCTGGATGGAGTCCGCCATCCGATTGAACGCACCCCCGAGCTGGGCGATCTCGTCCCGCCCGGACACCGGCACCCGCCGCCCGAGATCCCCCTCCCCGAGCCCCTTCGCGGCAACCGTCATGGCCCGTACGGGACGCAGCACGGCCCGGCTCAGCAGCAGCGCGCCCGCGATCACCGCGAGGGCGACGCCCGCCGCGACGGCCACGCTGGGCGCGGCGGCCAGCGTGGGCGGCGACTCGTTCCGTACGCCGAGCCGGACCTCCAGGCGCGGCGGGGCGACGGAGGCGACCCGCGCGTTGAACACCCGTCGCAGACAGGCGGCGAAGCGCTGTTCGGCCTCGCAGGGCCCGAGGGCGGTCAGGTCGGCCGGGGTCAGCGGATCGGCGGCGCCGCTCGGCGCCGGGCAGCGCGCGGGCCGCCGGTCGGTGCCGGCCCGGGGGATGCCCAGGGCGTCGGCGCGGACGGTCATCTCGGCGCCGGCCTCGGTCAGACAGGCCGCGTAGGCCACCTCGGCGCGGTAGTCGGCGATCGCCGTGGCGACCCGCTTCATCGAAGCCCGGCGCACCTGGCCCGCCGGAACCTTCAGCACGGGCCGCGGATCCACCAGCACCGCGGGCTGGCCGCTGGGTTCGCGGGGCGTACGTCCCGCGAGGGCGTCGGAGTCGGTGAGCAGGACGTCGGACTCCGTGGCGACGCGGATGCGCTGGCCGGTGTCCCGGGCGAGGGCGGCCACCGTGGGGGACAGGCCGTCCCAGGTGCCGTGGGTGAATCCGTACGTCCGGAGTTCGCCGGTGATCCGGGAGACCTCCTGCCGGCCGGCCGTGACGGTCTCCTGGACCTGGCGGTTCGCCTGCCGCAGGGTCAGCCAGCCGGTGGCGGCGGTGGCGGCCATGGCGACCAGCGTCAGCAGGCCGAGAACCCGGAGCCGGAAACTCATCGGCGGGACCCTTTCGGTGTGGATCACGAGAGACGCAAGAGTGCGGTGTCGGCCAGGAGTTATCAGAAGTGGCGCGTTTTCACTCTGATCACTTTCAGCCTCATGGGTATCAAAAATGGACATCGGTAGGCGGAATTATTTCTTCAGTGTGAACGCCAGGTGATCGTACTTAAGCCGCTGACGCCCCAGCTGATGCAGGGGGAATCAGGGGTCGCTGCTTTCGCATTTCGCAGCGCCGACGAATCACATACAGGGGGTATGAAATGAAACGTCGACTCGCGGCTGTCGTTCCCGCACTCGCGGCCGTAGCCATCGCCGTTCCGCTGTCCATCGCCACGCCGGCCGCCGCACACGCCTCGTGCGGCACCACGGTCTCGGACAAGGACAGCAGTTCCTGGGGCAAGACGGCCGACGGCGCCAACGAGCGCAGTGGCTCCAGCACCAGCTGCACCATCAAGGGCGTCGCCTACAGCACCCAGACGCTCGACTACCACTGCTACACCTCGGGCAACGACGGCTACACCTGGACGTACCTCAGAAACGACTCGACGGGCATCACCGGCTGGGTCCGGGACGACCTGCTGAGCGACGGCGGCAGCTACGTCAGCTGCGGCATCTAGCCTGTCGAGCGAATCCGGAGGTAGCGAATCCGGTGGTAAAGCCCGCACAGTGAAATAGCGCGACAGCGGGGGCGGTCCCGAATTCGGGAACCGCCCCCGCTCCGTACCACCGGAGCGTCGGCCAGAACGCCCGGTGGTGGTCATGTGCCGGCCAGTGCCTCCGTAGGAGCCAGCCGGCTCGCCCGGACCGCCGGATACAGCCCGGCGATCATGCCGATGAGCAGGGTCGCGCCGATGCCCGCCACGCTGGCCCACGCCGGGACGACCGTCGGCCAGTCACGGCTGACGGCATAGCCCGCCGTGATGCCCGTACCGAGCACCGTCCCACCCAGTCCGCCGATGAGCGAGAGCAGCAGCGACTCGGTCACGAACTGGGTCCGGATCTGCCCCCGGGTCGCCCCGAGAGCGCGCCGCAGCCCGATCTCAGGGCGTCGCTCCAGCACCGAGATGACCATGGTGTTGCCCACGCCCACACCCCCGACGAGCAGCGCGACCCCGCCGAGCCCCAGCAGCAGCCCGGTCAGCGCCGACTCGGTGGCCTCCTTGGCCGCGAGCGCGTCGGAGGGCCGCGAGATCCGTACCTCGCCCGGCTTCTCGGGGTAGGCGGTGGCCGGCAGCACCGACCGTACGGCGGTCACCTGGCTGTCCTCGGCACGGACGTACACCGTCGACGGATGACCGTCGAAACGCAGATACGTCCGGGCCGCCTGCCAGCCGACCAGCGCGGCGCTGTCCAGCTCGGGCGCCAGCGGTACCGGATCGAGGACGCCGATCAGCGAGAACCAGCGACCGCCGATCCACAGCCGGGTCCCCGGGGTGTACACGTCCAGCCGCTGCGCGGCCGTGGCACCGAGCACGACCGCCGGGTACTCGGCGGTCGCCGAGTCCAGCCAGCGGCCCCGGCCGACCTCCCCGCCGACGGCGGGCAGCAGACCGGTGTCCGACGCGAGCACGGTCAGCGAGTTGGTCCGCCCGATGGCGATCCGCTCGTTGCGGTAGACGCTCGCGTCGACCGCGCCGGTGGCGGTCACCTTCTCCACGGGCGGGATACGGCGGACCATCGCGACAGCCTCGTACGGCAGCTTGGCCTGCTCGCCGGTGAGGGACTCGCCGGGCGCGACCCGCAACAGGTTCGTCCCGAGCGCGTCGAGCCGCCGGTCCACCTCCGCCTGCCCGGACCCGGAGATACCGACCACCGCGACCATGGCGGCGACGCCGATCGCGATCCCGAGAGCGGACAGGAACACCCGCAACGGCCGGGTCCGCAGTCCGGTCCCGCCGAGCCGTACGACATCGGCGGGCCGCAGCCGGGCGGCCCGGAGCGGACGGGGTTGTCCCATGCGGTCGGTCATCGACGCACCCCGATCGTCGTACTCGTCTCCTGGGTGGTGTCGTTCACGACGCGACCGTCGCGCATCTCGATCCGGCGGGGCAACTGCGCGGCGATCTCCAGGTCATGGGTGATGACCACGACCGTCGTACCGGCCGCGTGCAGTTCGCGCAGCAGTTCCAGTACGGCGGCCCCCGACACGGAGTCGAGGTTGCCGGTCGGCTCGTCCGCCAGCAGGACCGACGGCTCGCCGACCACCGCGCGGGCGACCGCGACCCGCTGCCGCTCGCCCCCGGAGAGCTGGTGCGGCAGATGCCGGACGCGATGGCTGAGCCCGACCCGGGCCAGCGCGGCGGCGGCCCTGGCCCGACGGCGGCGCATCGGCACGCCCGCGTAGAGCAGACCGTCCGCCACCGAGTCCAGCACCGGGACCCCGACGGCCAGATGGAACTGCTGGAAGACGAAGCCGATCCGGGTGGCCCGCAGCGCGGAGACCTCACGGTCGGACAGCTTCGCCACGTCGTACCCGTCGACCAGCACCCGCCCCGCCGAGGGCCGGTCCAGGCTCCCCATCAGATGCAGCATGCTCGACTTGCCCGACCCCGACGGCCCGACCACCCCCACGAGTTCACCGCGCCCGATCCGCAGACTCACGTCACGGACGGCGGCGACCCCGCCGGGATAGGTCTTGGAGACGGAGTCGAACTCCACGACCGAAGGTGTTGGGTCGCTCACTCGGGAATCCTCACCTTCATGCCCTCGGTGACCCCGGTACCACTGACCTCCACGTCGCCGTCGGCGAAGAGCCCGGTCTTCACCGCGACGAACCGGCCGTCCTCGGTCTCCAGCCCGTGTCCGCCCTCGGCCAGGGCGACCAGCGCGGCGACCGGCACACTCAGCACGTCCTTGACCTCACGGCCCACGTACTCGACCGTGACGGGTCCGCTCTCCAGCCGCCCCAGGGCCCCCTGGTCCGCGATGGTGATCGTCACCGGCACCGTGGCGGCGCCCGCTCCCGACTCCCCGTCGGTACTGCCCCCTTCGGGCGCGCTCGCCTGCCGCCCCACCGAGGCCACCTCGCCCCGTACGGACTTCCCGTCGGGCAGCGTGATCCCGACGACCGTGCCGCGTACGGCCCAGGCGGCGTCCGAGGCCGAGGCGTTGACGACGACCTTGCGTGCCGTACCGGTGTACGTCAGCGTGTTCTCGCCGACGGCGGCGCCGAGCCGGGCACCCGGCTGGCCGATCCGTACCTTCCCGGCGGAGTAGATGACGTCCCCGACCCCGACTGTCCCGGTCTCGGCCAGCCCGAGCGACTTCTGCCAGCGCTTGACGGCCTGCACGGTCTTGTCGGTGAACTTCTCGTCCACGGTGAAGCCGGTGTAGCCGAGCGCGGCGAGGTTGGTCTCGAACTGTAGGACGTCCATACCGGTGAGGGGCGCGGGCGCGCTGCTTCCGGTACTGGTTCCGGTACTGGGTTCGGTGGTGGCCGAGGGGGAGGGGGCGGCGTCGGTCCCGGTGTCCGAGGACGCGGCGCCGGACTCCGACTCGGTCGCCGGGGTGGCGGCGACGAGCCCGAGATCCCGGTACATGGGCATCGACCCGTACAGCAGGACGACGGGACGGTCGTCGACCCGCAGCAGCGTGTCGCCGCGCTCCTCCGTCGCGCCCTGCTGGGGCAGCCAGGTCACGGTGCCCGTCGCCTTCACCGGCAGCGGTATCTCCGTACCGAACCCCAACTGCCCGTCCACGTCGGTGCGTTCGGTGAGCGTGGCTCGGGTGACCGGAACGACGGAACCGGCCCGCGGCGGTGCGCTCACGTTCTCGTCCGTACCGCCGCCGAGCCCGAGGGCCCCGACCACGGCGACGGCCGCCACGACGGCCACGGCACAGGCGATGAGCGCGGTACGCCGTCCACGTGCCCCGCGGGGCGGCTCGATGCCCTCGTCCTCAGGGCCGGTGTCGTCGACGTGTGTCACGGTGTCCGTCTCCGCCACGGTCAGCCCTTGCCGGGAGCGGCGGTCGCCGGTACGCCGACGATCGGACCGCAGATCCGGGTGGCCCGCTTGGCCCCGGCCGAGGTCTGGTCCCACTCGCCCTGGCCGAGCCCGTCGGGACCGGGGTCGGGGAAGTCGGCGGCGCCGTTCTTCTGCATACAGGTGGCGTACTCCTGCTTGACCTTGATCTGCGCGGCGGTGAGCGCCGGCTGGTTGCCCTTCTCGACGCTCTCGGGAACGGCCGTCACGAACTCCGCGCACGCCTCGGAGGCGGCCTGGAACTTCGGGTCCTTCTTCAGGGCGCGCACGTTGTCGCCGCCGCCGAAGTCGATGTTCCCCTGCGCGTCCGGGTCCGGCGCGTCGATCCCGTTGTCCCGCAGACACTTCACGTACTTGCCCTGGGCCGCCACATAGGCGGCGACATCATCTCCGGCGCCGTCCCCGGCCGCCGCCCCACCGGACGCCGTGGTCGCGCCGCCGCTCGCCGCCGTGGGGACCTTCGAGCCACCGTCGTCGCCCCCGCAGCCGGTCAGCGCGAAGGCCATGACCGAGGCCGCCACGGCCAGCAGTACCCGATTCGTCCTCATCGGTTCTCCCCGTCCTCCCGTCGTGCCCGACCACGAACGCGGCGGGCACCCCGACGGTAGAACGCACATGATGAAGAACTTTTGAAGAACCTGTCATCTGATCATGCGACCGGAGATAGAGGTAGAGAGACGGAGGGGGCGGGGACATGAGGCCGGTCGTCGTGGGGGCCGGCATCGGCGGGCCGGCCGCGACACCAACCGCCCTGCGTGCGGAGGGCCACGAGGTCGCTGTCGTCATGAGGGCGCGTCGTTTCGCCGGGCCGGGTCGCTGAGGGGAGTGGGTGTGCGGGCGATCGTCGTGGGTGCCGGCATCGGCGGGCTGGCCGCCACCCTGAGTCTGCGCGCGGCCGGGCACGACGTCACCCTCGTCGAGCGGACGCGCCGCTTCACCGAGATCGGCGCCGGGATTCAGCTCGCGCCCAACGCCACCCGCGTACTGCGCCGCCTGGGCCTCCTCGACACGGTCGCCGCCCGCGCAGCCCACCCCACCCGGCTGACCTTCCACACCTGGTTCGACGGCACGGAGATCTGCCGGTACGTCATCGGGCCCGAGGCGGAGGCCGAGTTCGGGGCGCCCTACTTACAGGTCCACCGGGCCGACCTGCACCAGGCACTGGCGGACCGGGTCCCGCCCGGGTCGGTCCGCCTGGACACGGAGGCCGTGGGCATCGACCAGGACGACAGACAGGCGTACGTCACTACAGCGGGCGGTGAGCGCCTGGGCGCCGACCTGGTCGTCGCCGCCGACGGGGTGCGTTCCTCGGCCCGCCAGTGGCTCTTCGGCGCCGACGAGGCCGTCTTCTCCGGCACCGCCGCCTACCGGGCACTGCTTCCGGCCGCCGAGGTGGCCGACCTGGACCTGCCGGAGTACGCGGGCTGGCTCGGCCCGGGCCGGCACGTCGTCCACTACTGGGTGCGCGGCGGCGAACTCCTCAACCTGGTCGCCGTGTTCACGGCGAAGACGGCACCCGAGTCATGGGCGGAGTGGACGGAGTCGTGGACGGCCAAGGCCGAACCGGGGGAGCAGCTCCGCGAGTTCACCGGCTGGGACCCCCGGATCCGCACGGTCCTGGAACGCGCCGGCCAGGTGTTCCGCTACGCCATCCACACCCGCACCCCGCTCACCCGCTGGCACCTCGGCCGGGTGACCCTCCTCGGCGACAGCGCCCACGCGATGGTCCCGTTCCAGGCCCAGGGCGCGGCTCAGGCGATCATGGACGCGGCGGTACTGGGCGACTGCCTGGCGGGTGTGACGCCGGACGGCATCCCGGACGCGCTGACCCGGTACGTACACCGACGGCTGACCACCGCCACCAGGGTGCAGGCAGGTTCGGCGAGTGCGGGCGAGGTCTACCACCTGCCGGACGGGCCGGAGGCCGACGCACGGAACGCCCGGATGGCGGCGTACGAGAAGGAGAACAGGTTCGGCCCGCACGCCGGGGCGTGGGGAGAGGAACCGTGAGCGCGCTGTTCCCCTGCCCTCAGGTCCGTACCCGCGAGGCGGCCGTCCGCCGGGCCAGGGAGTCGAAGATGACAGCGGTGATCAGCACCCCACCCGTGATCATGAACTGAAGCGCGGTCTGGACGCCCAGCAACGCCATCCCCGAGGCGATCGACTGGATGATGAGCACCCCCAGCAGCGCCGACCAGGTCGAGCCCCGCCCCCCGAACAGGCTGGTCCCGCCGATGACGGCGGCGGCGACCGCGTTGATCAGCAGCATGCCGGACCCCGAGACCTGGCTCGCCGAGGTGAACCGCGACGCGACGAACAGCCCCCCGACCGCCGCCAGCGTCCCCGACACCATGAACACCGAGACCCGTACGCGCGTCACATCGACACCGGCTCGCCGCGCCGCCTCCACCCCGCCGCCCAGCGCGAGCACCTGCCGTCCATAGGGCGTACGGCGCAGCAGCAGGTCCGAGGCGATGATGAAGCCGAGGAAGATCAGCAGTGCCAGCGGCAGCCCCTCGAAGTTCCCGAGCACGGCGACGGTCGTGAACGCGACGATCGCCAGCAGCACGGTACGTACCCAGATCTCGCCCACCGGCCGGCACGGCATCCCGGCGCCTGCGCGCCGCCCGCGTTCGCGCAGGGAGAAGAACAGATAGGCGGCCGTACAGACCGCCGCGAGACCGTAGGTGAAGCCGGGGGCGCTGTAGTAGCGGCTGGTCAGGGTGGCGACCAGCCCGTCCTCGCTGAAGTGGATGGAGCTGTCGGGCCCGAGCAGGTAGATCATCAGCCCGCTCCAGGCCAGCAGCCCGGCGAGGGTGACGACGAACGCGGGTACGCCGAACTTGGCGAACAGGAACCCGTGGAGCGCCCCGATGGCCGTACCGCAGATGACGGCGATGAGCACGGCGAGCCATTCCGTCATACCGACGTTGACGTTCAGCGCGGCGAACACCGCGCCGGCCAGCCCGGCGAGCGACCCGACGGACAGATCGATCTCACCGATCAGCAGCACGAACACGATGCCCACGGCGACCATGCCGGTGCCGACGATGTCGACGCTGAGGACGGACAGATTGCGCGGCGAGAGGAACTTGTCGTTGAGACTCTGGAAGACCACCCAGGTGACGGCGAGGGCGAGCAGCACGGGCGCGGGCCCGAGGCCCCCTTCACGAACCCTCCGACGCACAGCACCGACGTACGCGGAGACCCGCCCCTTCACGGCCACGCTGACAGTGGTCTTCACGGCCACACCTCTTCCGGGTGCGGCCGGTGGGCGACGGCATGGTCGGCCGCGCCGGTGATGGAGGAGATGATCTGCTCCTGGGAGGTCGTGTTCACGTCGAAGAGACCGTTGTTACGGCCGAGGCGCAGCACGGCGACCCGGTCGGCGACGGCCTTGATGTCACTCATGTTGTGGCTGATGAGCAGCACCCCGAGCCCCTGGTCGCGCAGCTCCTCGATCAGGTCGAGAAGCTGGTTGGTCTGCTGGATGCCCAGGGACGCGGTGGGCTCGTCGAGCAGCAGCAGCCGGGGCGAGCCGAGAAAGGACCGCGTGATCGCGACGACCTGCCGCTGCCCGCCGGAGAGACTGGCGAGCGGCACCCGCACATCGGGGATCCGGATGGAGAGGGTGTGCAGCAGCTCACGGGTACGCCGCTCCATCTCGACCTCGTCGAGAACCCCGAAGCGGTGGATCTCCCTCCCGAGGAAGAGGTTGGCGACGACGTCGAGGTTCTCGCACATGGCGAGGTCCTGATAGACGGTGGCGATCCCGAGCAGACGGGCGTCCTGGGGATGCTTGATCTGTACAGGACTCCCCTCCCACTCGATAACCCCTTTGTCGGGAGGCCCGACCCCGGAGATCACCTTCACCAGGGTGGACTTGCCGGCGGCGTTGTCCCCGACGAGGGCGACCACCTCCCCGGCCCTGACCTCCAGCTCGATGTCGACCAGCGCCTGTACGGCGGCGAACCGCTTGGAGACACCGCGCAACGCGAGCAGAGGCTGACCGGGCACGAGCCACCTCCTTCCCGTGGGCGCTGTGGGGATGTGCGTCAGGTGAGGCCGGCCCGATCACAGGCGGCCCGGAGAGCAGGCGTACAAATCTGGTCGACGGTGTACATACCGTCCTTGACCAGCGTCTCCCCGATATTGCCGACAGTCACCGAGACGGACGGCAGCAGCACCGCGGGCACGTCCTTGGTGGTCGGACTGTCGACGGTGCCGGTGGCGATGGCCTCGACCTCCTCACCCCGCCCGAGGGCGACGGCCATCTGGACGGTGGCGTCGGTCGCGCGCTTGAAGGGCTTGTAGACGGTCATGTACTGATCGCCCTTGACGATCCGCCGTACGGCCAGCAGATCGGCGTCCTGCCCGGTGATGGGCGGCAGCGGCCTGACCTTGGCGGCCTTCAGGGCGGAGACGACGGCGCCGGCCATGGTGTCGTTGGCGGAGAGGACCCCGTCGATGTTCTCGCCGCCGAGTGCGGCGATGGCGCCGGTCATGTTGACGTAGGCGTTCTCGGCCCGCCATCCGACGGTGTCGTAGGACTTCCCGATGGTCACCTTGCCTTTGAGGACCTTGAGCGCGCCTTCCTTGTACCACCCGGCGTTGGGGTCGGTGGTGGCCCCGTTCATCATGACGATGCGCCGCCCGTCATCGCCGTCGGCCGCCATGGCGGTGAGCAGGCCTTCGGCCTGAAGCCGCCCGACCTCCTCCCCGTCGAAGGTGACGTACCCGGAGATCGGCCCCTGCGCGAGCCGGTCGTAGGCGACGACGGGAATCCCGGCCCGATGGGCGGACTCGACGGACGGACGCATCAGCTGCGGATCGACGGCGGCGAGGATGACCACATCGACACCCCGGGTGATCATGGCCTCGAACTGCTGCTGCTGAACCTGGGGGTCGGGGGTGGCGGCGACATTGGCGGCAGGACAGTCAGGACAGAGCTCTTTGAGCCTCTCCTCGATGAGGGGCTTGTCGAACTGCCCGAACCGCGAGGCCCCGCCACCGGGAAGCAGGACCCCGACGGTGATCCGATCACCACCACCGCCGTCACCACCGCTGCCCCCACCCCCACAGGCTCCGAGGAGCCCGAGACCAACGGCGACGGCGACAGTGACGGCGAGAGACCTTCGCTTTACGGCTGGCAGGCCGACAACGGTACCCATGTCCCGTTCCTTAGAACTTTTGTGCGATATAAGCACGCAAAGGGAACTTAAAGGCAAGGGTAGTCAAGGACCTGCGCAGGCGCCCTGCGCAGGCGCTAGAGGTGGAGCAGCCGCTGGGTGATCTCCCGGTACTGCCGGAGCGAGAGCCGGAGTTCGTCGGCCTGCGTCTCGGGATCGTGGTCCTGCCAGCCGGCGTGAAGGAGCCGACGCCGCTCCGCGAGGGCGTTCACCAGCTGGGCGACGGCGTCGTCGTAGGCACCCTCGGCCTCCTCCAACGCCTCACGCGGGGTGTCCGCGAAGTGGTTGATGGCTCGCCCGAGCCGCCGCACGATCTCGTCCCGCTCCTTCGCCCCGAGCAGCGGCTCAGGGCCGCTGGTCCGGCGCTGGGAGCGGCCGGGAGGCTGGTCGGAAGACTGCTGGGCGCGTGTCTGGTCGTACATCTGTAGGTGCCGCTTCCGTTGCGCCCGAAGGCGTCCTCGGTCTTCCCGACGGCCTGTTCCAGGCTCCCGGAGACCCGGTCGGTCCTGCATCGGCGCTGCGGTCACCTGCCGGCGGTGACACGCCCTGGGACGGTGAGGCGAAAGCCTGGGGTGGGTGATCCGGAGCGGCCCCCTTCCGCCCGGCGCCGCGCCGTGCTGCCAGTGAACGTCCGGCGAGGATCCATGTCAACGCGACGGCTGCGCTCCGCTCCCTCCAGGCGGGTCAGGAGACGTCGGCGCGGATCGAGTCGCCGAGGAACCCGTCGGCGAAGGTCACGTACTTCGGGGCGAAACCGCCCTGGCCGGTGACGCTGCCGGAGATGTTCTCACCGGGAGCCGGCACCACGCTTCTTCGGCGCCTGGGGCGCAGGAACGGCGTACCCGTACCCGGGCGGGTTCTGCGGTCCACTCGATCGGGGGCGGCCCCCGCCGGGGGCCGTCACTCACCCACCAGGCCGGTTCACAGACGCAGGACGATCAGGGCGGCGTCGTCGGTCGTGCCGGTGGGCGGCAGGAGGTCGGCCAGGAGTGCGTCGGCCAGGGCCTCGGGAGCCGCGTTCCGGTGATGGGTGAGGGAGTCGGCGAGGCGGGCCAGGCCGGCGTCGATGTCCTCGTCGCGGCGTTCGACGAGACCGTCGGTGTACAGCACCAGGACGGCGCCTTCGGCGAAGGGCGTACGGGCCTGAGGACGAGGCTGACGCTCGGGCCGGGCACCGAGCGGCGGATCGGTGGCCTGGTCGAGAAAGGCGACCGTGCCGTCGGGGTGCACGAGGGCAGGCGGAGGATGCCCGGCGCAGCTGTAACTGATGTGGTGACTGTCCCAGTCGATGAAGGTCGTCACGACGGTGGTCGACTCGGCGCCCTCGACGGACCGGGCGTACAGGTCGAGGGCCTCCAGTGCCTGGGCGGGCCCGCCCGCGACACGGGTGGCCCCGCTCAGGGCGCTGCGCAACTGCCCCATGGCACAGGCGGCGGCCAGCCCGTGCCCGACGACGTCGCCGACGGCGACCGCGAGGCCCCCGCCGGGCAGTTCGACCAGGTCGTACCAGTCGCCGCACACGTTCAGCGTGCCGACGGCGGGCTGGTACCGCACGGCGGCGTCGTGCGCCCCGGTCGGCCCCGGCGGGGGCAGCATCGCGGCCTGTAGGGCCAGGGCGACCTCACGCTCACGGGCATGAGCCGCGCGCAGCCGCTCGTTGACCTCCTGGAGCTCCCGGGCACGGGTGTACAGCTCGGCCTCCAGCGCACGGTCCCGGCTGTCACCGCCCGGACCACCGAAGGCGCGGATGAGTTCGGTGACCTCCTCCACCCGGTGCGCGATCAGCTCGACCGTGCCGTCGAGGCCGAGGACGGGAGCGTTGACCGGGCTCCAGTAATGCTCCTGCCAGTGCCCGGGCCGCGCGGGATCCTCGATGTCGTAGCGCAGCAACGCCATCGTGTCGCGCTCGCCGGTGGCCACCGTACGGAGCATCGACGTCTCGGTCTCCCGCATGCCGGCGGCGGCCGGATCATTGGGATTCTCGGGAAAGACGTCGAAGATGTACCGTCCCACCAACTCCTCACGACTCCGCCCGGTCAGCCGCACGAAGTCGTCGTTGGCGTCGGCGTACACCAGATCAGGGGTGAGCAGGGCCACCATGCCGGGCAGGGCCCGGAAGACCGCCGCGTAGTCGATCTGCGGTTTCCTCATGTCCTGCCTGTCTGTTCCGGTACCGAGCGTTGCTGTGCGGTCCCACGATAGGAGCGAAACGGACGCGTGGCCTGGCCACTGCACAGGAAGCCCACGGGAAACACTTTGGGGCCTGATCCGCAGTGCGGATCAGGCCCCAAAGTGTCAACTCGATGTCGGGGTGGCGGGATTTGAACCCACGACCTCTTCGTCCCGAATTAGGTTCGATCATGTTGACCACCTGCTGTGGATGATATCTGTGCAGGTCAGCGCGTTGGTGGTGGTTGGCCTCGGGTGGTCTCGCGGGGGCTCTGGGAGAAGATCTTCTCCCAGATTTCTCCCAGCGGCGGGGGGGACGGCATGACGGTTACTTCCGCACGCCGCGTCACGAAGGCGAATTTGCGCGATGCCGTACGCCGTCAGCGGCAGCGTGGCGCGTGGCACACCGCCGCCTACGCATCGCTCGCGCAGAGGAGATCGGCTGAACCGTCCTTTCAAGGACCTCGGCGCCTCTTTGCTCTGCCCGAGGGAGTTGGCCGAACCCGCGCGTGCACCTGCACATTTGGAGCAAGAATGGCGGCCTGGTGGATCAACAAGGCGCAGGGGGCGGAGTTTTGCATGACGAGCCAGGTGGAAGTAGGCGGCCTGAGGATCGCCAAGGCACTGTCGTACGTGTGTGGGCATCGGGACGAACTCGCCGCGCTGCTCGACGAGGACGACGCCGCCTTGCGTGCTATCGAAGCCGCAGTCGGCAGGCCGCCCGCGGACGACGTCTCGCTCACTGTCCTTCTGGACGCTTTGCACGCAGCGGTTCGACGCGCAGGCGACCCGTCGGGGGTGTATGGGGGAACGGGCCGCAGTGCCATACTGGCCGGTGTTGCTGATTTAGACGTCGTGTACCGGTGCCCCTTGCAGCTGTGTATCGGTCGGTCCGGTCATGAAGTGGACGACGACGTCCCACGCTGCCAGTTCGCCCCCGGCGAGACAGCGCTGATCCGGGAGAGGCTCCCGTAGTGGGAGGGCTGCTCAGTGAACTCAGCAAGAAGCTGGCCGAGCGGTGGCTGACTCTCCTCGTACTCCCAGGCGCGCTCTACTTGGCGGTCGCCGCAGCCGGACACACCCTCGGGCAGAGTGCCGCGCTGGACGTGGGGCGGCTTACTCACGCGATCTCGGACGTTGCCCGGGCTCCCGAGGCCACCACGGTGGGCGGCCAGGTCGTGCTGCTCGCTGCCATCCTGGCCGGTGCGGCCGTCACTGGTCTGGCCGCCCAGTCCCTCGGCTCCGTTGTCGAGCGTGTGGCCCTGGCTGCCGGCTGGGGCGCATGGCCGTGGTTGTTCGGCGAGTTGGCCGAGCGTCACGTGTCACGCCGACAGCGTCGCTGGGACGCGGCACGGGCGGAGTACGAAGCCCTACGGCTTCTGGAGCGTGCTCCGCGTCCGGCTGACCGCCCCAGGCCCCGGGAGCGTCATCGTGCGGCCCACAGGTGCGAACGTATCTCCGTGGAGCGGCCTGAACGGCCGACCTGGAGTGGTGACCGGATCCACGCCACCGCGGTCCGGCTAGACCGAGACGCACATGTCGATCTCCTCATCCTCTGGCCACACCTCTGGCTCGTGCTGCCGGAAGAGATACGCGGCGAGATCGGCAGGGCCCGCGCCGCGTTGACGCGAGCTGCCGTCCTCGGTGGATGGGCCCTGCTCTATCTGCCTCTGGCCTGGTGGTGGTGGCCCGCGGTGCCGCTCGCCGCCACGCTGGTGGTCATTTCGGCACGTCGCCTCCGTACTGCCTCGGACACCTACGCCACGCTGCTGGAGGCATCCGTGCGCCTTCACCTGACGGACCTGGCCGACAAGCTGCGCATCGAGGAACAGCCAATGGGCCCTCCACTCGGTGGCGCGGTCATGCGACGGCTGAGCAGCCTGGCGCCAGCGACGGAGCCGGCTTCGTGAGCTCCCTCGCATTCAGAGGCTCGCCTCGGCGGACCTGGACAGTGCAGCAATCAGACCTACTGGAGACCGGGAAGTGACAGGACGGTTCATGCAGGGGCGCGAGCAGGACTTCGCAAGGGAACACGAACTGGAGCAGCGGATTGCCGTAGTGGGGTTGCGGCTCGAACGGCTGGCCCGTGAACAGGACCTTGGTGTGGTGCTGGAGCCGGAAGCACTGGTCGAGGCCCGCCAACTTGCCGCAATACTCCGAAACGACGAGTCCGACCTGGAAGGTCATTACGTCCTCGGTTGGTTGCACGCCTTCAGGTACCGGGCACTTCCCGAAGGGGCTGGGCAGCGGGACAGAGAGGAAGCCGTCGCGAAGTTCACGCCCTGTTTCGTGTTCGGCGCAGATGAGGAGGATCTGCCAGACGAACTCCTTCCAGATGTGGCCCAGCACGCGCTTGGTTTCGTCTGGAGGATCCAGCAAGGGATGGACGCTTCGCCGAGCCCGGCGCTGCGCGCAAGAATGACCGATCTCCTGCGGCGCATCGCGGCCGCTATTCCCCGTGGAGAAAGCGAGCACGCGGAAACGCTGTCCAATCTTTCCGTCATCCTGAAATCCCACTTCGACGTGGGTGGCGAACGAGCGGATCTGGACGCGGCGATCGACGCTGCCCAGGGCGCAGTGGAAAGCACGGCGACAGGGCACCCGAACCAGCCGGTCATGCTGTCCAACCTGTCGGGTGTGCTGATGGAGCGCTTCACTCATACAGGTATGGCGGCGGACCTGGACGATGCGATCGAGACCGGCCGACTGGCAGTCCAAGCTGCCGCGGGCTCCCCTGCCCACCGGGCTGGCGGACTCAATAACCTGGGCACCGCGCTGCAGACCAGGTTCACCGAGAGAGGCATCCTGTCGGACCTGGACGCGGCGATCGAAGCCTTCCAAGAAGCGTCAGACCTCTGTGCCGAGGACGACGACAAGGCAGGATTTCTTCACAATCTTGGGATCGCCTGGCGGGCCCGATATGAGAGCACTGGTGTCCCGGCGGATCTGGACAGCGCGATCGAGTGCGGCCAGGCCGCAGTAGAGGTTGCCTCCGAGGAACATCCTGGACGCTCCATATTCCTGTTTGGGCTCGGCGGCATCACGCTGACTCGATTCGAGCGGACCGGGGAAACAGCCTATCTGGACCGATCCGTCAACGCGTTCCAGGAAGCTCTGGAGATGCTCCCGCCGGGGCACCGGGCTCGTGGGCTTCGTCTCTCCGGCCTGGGTCAGGCTCTCCTGGCGCGATACCGCATCGGCGGCGACAGATATGACCTTGATACGGCGATCGAGATGAACCGCGCTGCCTCCCGGGAAATTACCCCGAACCAGACCGAGTTCAACGCGGCCCTCAACAACTTGGCCATCTCTCTCGGGCAGCGTTTCGAATGCACTGGTGATATGGCCGACCTGGACGAGGCGATCAGTGTCAGTCGCGCTTCCGCTCAGGCCACCGCGGACGGTCACGTCGACCGATCGACCCGTCTGTCCAACGTCGGTCTGATGCTGTGGACTCGGTTCAAGCACACCGGGAGGATGTCGGACCTGGACGCCGCGATCGAGTTCGCGCACGGAGCTGTGAAGACGGCACCCCGTGAACACTCCGCCTTCGCGGCGATGCTGTCCAATCTCGGCGCAGTGTTGTTGCAGCGTTACGAACGGAACGGGGACCCTCAAGACCTCGACGAGGTGATCCGAAGGAACCGCGAGGTCCTCGGCATTGTGGATGCAAGCAGTCCTGACCGTCCTCGTTTCCTCGCGAATCTGTCCGCCAGCCTGTATGCCCGCTTCCAGCGCGCCGGAAGCTTTGAGGACTTGGACGGCGCGGTTGCGACGGGACAGGATGCGACCGCCACCGTTCCATCCCACCACCCTGAGCGCCCGAGGTACTTGTCCTTGCTGGGAGGTGTGCTGACCGTCAGGTTCGAGAAGACCGGGTCTACTGCGGACCTGGACGACGCAGTGGTTGCGTGTCAGGCCGCGCTCGACACCTCGCCGGCAGAACATCCTGAGCGCGCCGACTACCTGTTCCAGCTCGGGACGGCCTTGCACCGCCGTTATCAGCGGACTCACTTGAGACAGGACTTTGATCGTGCCCTGGCCGCCCACATGGAAGGCGCGCGAGCCGACGGGGCCAGGCCCTCGATTCGGATTCGGGCCGCCCAGGCAGCGGCTTCAATTACCGGACGGTCGGATCCTGATCTCGCAGCTGATCTCCTGGACGGTTCCGTACGCCTGCTGCCCGAAGTGGCAGACCGCCGGCTGAGTCGCGGTGACCAGCAGCACGCCATGGGCAAGTGGTCCGGGCTGGCCGGAGATGCGGCGGCACTAGCTCTTGCTTCTCGCGAAGGCACACCCGCTGAACGGGCGGCGCGAGCACTGCAGTTGATCGAGGTGGGTCGCGGCGTCCTCCACAGCCAGGCGTTGGACATGCGGAGCGACCTCGCAGAGCTTCGCGAGCGCCATCCCGACCTGGCCCATCGCTTCGAGGTACTTCGGGACGAGCTGGACCGGCCGATGGAATTGGCTTCCCTCACGGAGCCCGACGGACAAGTCAGCGCCGCGGTACGTGCGGTCGATGCCGAGGAGCAACGACGCAGCCGCGCCGACCAACTTCAGGCCACGCTGGGCAATATCCGGGCGCAGGACGGATTCGCCAGCTTCGCTCGTCCCCCCGCCGTCAGTGAGCTCCTGGCACAAGCCACCTCCGGCCCGGTGGTGAGCTTCAACGTCAGCCACTACCGCAGCGACGCACTGCTGTTGACGTCCGATGGCATCGAGTCCCTGAATCTGCCCGACCTCACGTACGACCTCGTCATCGATCAGATACAGACCTTCCATAGGGCCCTGGAAACCGTTGCGGATCCGCGCATGTCGCCCCTCACGCGAAAGGAGGCGCAAGCGACACTTCACGCTGTCTTGGAGTGGCTGTGGGACGTGGCGGCCGAACCGGTCTTGCGTAGCCTTGGTTTCACTGGTGAGCCCTCTCCCGGACAGCCGTGGCCCCGCGTCTGGTGGGCGCCTGGCGGGCTCCTCTCGCTGCTACCTCTGCACGCTGCCGGCCATCACTCCGAGCCGCTCCGGGCCGACTTGAGAGACGGGGAACCGCCGACAGTCATGGACCGTGTCGTCTCCTCGTACACCACCACTATCCGCGCACTGCACCACGCGCGCCGTCGTCGCACATCCGCGCCGTCCGTGAGCCGGTCACTGATCGTGGCCATGCCCACAACTCCGGGCGTTCAAGGCCGCCTGGACCACGTCTCGGAAGAAGCCGCACTGCTGTGCGGCCTGCTGCCCGAGCCGACGCTCCTCATGGCGCCGGGTGCAGAAGCTGACGGCATGACCGTCCCCGGGCCGGAGACACGACCGACCAAGGCTCGGGTCCTGAAGGCCCTCTCCGATTCCGGGATCGTTCATTTCGCGTGCCACGGTGCCCACGACCCCGACGACCCGTCCCAGAGCCTGTTGCTTCTGCACGACCACGAACGTGATCCGCTCACGGTGGCGAGCCTTGCAGGAATGAAGATGGACTCGGCCCAACTGGCCTACCTGTCAGCGTGCCGAACAGCGTTCATGGAATCCGTGGAGCTGATCGACGAGGCCATCCATCTCACATCGGCTTTTCAGCTCGCGGGTTTTCCCCACGTCATCGGCACCCTCTGGGAGATAAACGACGAGGTGGCCTCGCATATGGCAGCTGACTTCTACGCTGAGCTCGGCGGGGTCACCGACCAGCATGCTGACCTCGACACGGATGCGGCGGCCCGTGCTCTGCACCACACTGTGCGCAAGGTCCGTGATCGCTATCCCAAGTCCCCCTACCTCTGGGCGGCCCATCTGCACGCCGGGATCTGAACGCGGGCGGTGTCGCCGCTGAGACGCGGGATCGACATGCACACTGCTCTCGATGCCGCTTGCACCTTGGTCTCGACTGATCGTGAGTGCGCGGTGATCGGGTGTCCGTGACGCGGATCTTCCGCGATGGACATGTAGAAACTCCCCAGGCTATGGCTCACATTGCGGTGGTTGGGGTCCGACCAGGCCGAGATCCGACAGGACTTGGTGAGCCAGTTCGAATGGCTGGTTGCGGGGGCCGTGGGGTACGGAGGCAGCGGATTCGAAGCTGCGCTGTGCGGCGAGAGCTCGGGGGCCCACAAGTCCGGTGAGCCGGTAATGCCGCCAGAGGGGAATCGGCCGGCGAGCATCGACCACGATGAGGTCGGGTCGACGCCAGACAACCAGCGCCCAACCTCCCCCGCCGGACTCCGAGCCCGAGTCGGCCCAGGCCCCGACCAGGGGCGCATCCTCGGCGGCGCCCACTGCTTCGAGTGCCACCAGCGCGGGGTTGCTGAAGCTGCCGATGACATGAAGCAGGAGTCGTCCGTGGCGGTGTACGTCGCGTCCCTTCTCGGCGAGGGACCATACGGCGTCGGCGAGGGGATCGTCCTGGACGACGTCCGACGCGACATCGAGCACGGCGGCCGGGTCGACGGCCGGGCCGAAAGCTGTGTCGAGCAGTGTCGTGTACTCCGTGACGTACACGGAGTCCACTGCGGGAAGCAGGTGGCCGACCGCCTGGGAGGCTTCGTTGAAGGCGATGGTCTCAGGCGTGATCTCGTAGCGTGGGGCGTGGCTTCGGAGCACGGCGAGGGCGACTGCTGCGAGGCTGCCGACCTGGGGCTCAATCCGCTCGGGGAGGTCGTTTCGGTTCAGTGCACGGACGGCCTGGGAGAGCAGTGGCACCCAGTCGGTGTGCGCCGGCGGCCAGGCGCCTACCGCGACGGTCCACAGGGTCAGCCGGACGACGAGCATGCGCTCGGGAGGGCCCAGGTTGGGAGCGAGGGCGACGAGGCGCTCCACCCAGCGCCGGTATCTACGGCGGACTTCCTGGTCGGCCTGCCGGAGGTCGGGCAGGGTGGCGGCGCTGCTCGCTTCGGCATCGACTGCCTCGGGGTCGTGCTCTGCCGCCATGCTCTCGGCGTCGTCATCATCGAGGGCGGCGTCGATGTCGTCGGTGAACCGCTCGTCCCAGGAGACGGGCAGCAGATCCTGGAAAGGCGTGCTGATGTCGGTGGGCAGGGGGAGCCCCAGCGCGAAGCGCGTGAGCGGATGTCCGACGCGTCCGGCGCATTCGTCCAGATAGCGCTCCCAGCCGTCCTCATCGGCGTCCAGCGGGGCCGTCGCAGCCGCACCGCCAGTGCTGCTGCTCGCGGATACGCCCGCTGGGGTGGGGGTCAGGCCCGTACGGAGGGTTTCTAGATCGCCCAGGAATCGTTCGGCGAGCCGGGGATCCGCGAACAGGTCGGGAGGCCGTGTCGTAGGGGCCTGGGACTGGGTCGGGGTCATTCGGCGCAGGGCGCGGTCAGGGTCGACGACGAACACGATGTTGCCGAAGCTCGGTACGCCGTCGCTGTCGACTACGACCAGGCGCACACGGCTGCCCGCATCGGCCGGAGCCGTCACCGTCAGCGTGGCCTGTCCGGTCGGGATGTCGGCGATGCGCTCCCATGCCTCCGGCGGTGCCGCGGCCTGAGACAACTCCAGGTGAGCGGTGTCGGAGAGAGGCCGGGCCACGCTGATCTCCAGGCCGTCCGGTACGCGTAGGGCACCGAGCAGCAGTGGCCCACCGCCAGCGATGGGGCGGGGAAGGGGCGGGACGGTGTGCAGCCGGGCGGCGGGCTCGTCGGTGCCGTCCGGAAGGAGGGTGGCGGTGATGGGGGTGATGATGCCGAGTTCGCAGTTGCCGCCGTCGCCCTGGGAAAGCAGCAGGGCCGCAGCGGAGAGGTTCGGGCTGCCGGTCAGGGCCCACCTCTGCCCCTCGGAGACCCACTCGACGAGCTTCCCGTGGCGGTACCGCTGGTCGTTGTCGCTGATGACGCGTCCGTCGTACTCCTTCACCAGGGCGGATACCGATGGACCGTCGAGATCACTGAGCCCGGGCTGGTAAGCGAGGGTGAACCGGCTCGGACGGAAGCGTTCGAGCAGCCGCCGCAGCGCCATCGAGCGCCGGTCGTAGAAGGGCGCGAACACGGCCAGTTCGTCGACGGGCCCCTGCGGCAGCTGCTCGATGATCGGCGAACGCAGACTGCTGACGACGCGAACCTGTGGCGCCGTGGGTGTCCTGTCCCGGTGGAGCCGGTCCAGCAGTGCTGCGACCCGCCCCAGCGCCTGTGGCACTCCGGCGGAGAACCTCACCTTTTCCGGGAGGTCGCGCAGCCATGCCGACAGCTCCGGAACCGCGGTGGGACTCTGCTCGCCGTCCACCCGCAGAACCGTCCACAGTTCGGCGTTGGCCTGCCAGCCGGCCAGCGTGGTGTTGCCGGAGCCGAGGGCGATGGTGGCGTGCTCCGGTCCGGCGAGGACCATCAGCTTGGGATGGAACGCGGGACCGTGGGCGTATGCCAGACCGGCGAGGTAGCTGCGGCCGGCCCGCCGGACGGAGCGGGGATCGTTCCGGGCCATGGAGACGTCTCCCGCCACCGTGACGCGTGCGCCAGTGGCCTGGGTGACGCCGAGGGCGACCTCTTCGAAGAAGCCAAGATCGGCGGTGAAGCTTAGGAAGAGGGCTTCTTCCAGGCTCCGCCCGCCCGTGCGCTCCTCGTCGAGGATGAGGGTCAGCGGAGAGGCGAACGCAGTTAGCGGCTCCACCACTTTTGGTGCCGGTGTGGTCTCAGTCAACGAGAGCCCTCCCGCTACTGGTCACCGACCAGTGCTGGTCGTGGTAGCGCAGTACCCCGCAGGTGGCCAGGACGGTCCCGAGTTGGTCCAGCCGTAGCCCGACATCACTGCGCCCTTCCTGGCTCGTCCGGTACAGCAGCCCGCCCCGTTCGTGCAGCCGGGTCGGTAACCACAGCGTGCCGTCAGCACGTCGGCGGGCCTTGGCCAGCGCGATCCTCTGCGACCGCGCTACCAGGTCATAGGTGAGTCGGCGGGCGACATCGCGCAGTTTCATGGGCCGGGCTTCGTCAAGCCGCCGCTGGACCCATTCCGGGCCGAGTTCGACACCGCGTTGGCCGAGGAACGCGTCCCGGACCCGACCGGTGAGTTCGTCCACCCGACGGGCATTGGTAGCGAGCACCCGTAGTTCGGTGAGAGGTAAGGGATCATCACCCGCCCACCTCAGGTCGTGCTCGGCGGGCAACGGCGCTCCGGTCGTGCTCTGCGTCGCGGGAAGGGAGAACAGGAACGCGTCCACTGTCATGTCGGGCAACTCCGCGGCGAAGCGGTCGGCCACTTCCTCGATCGGCACCAGCCCGTCGACCTGCTCCACGAGCCAGGACCACAGGCGGCGCCAGGCCCCGACGGAGTAGTTGCGCAGCACCACTCCGCGCCAGGCGCCGGCCGCGTCGATGCCGCTGGTGACGGGATCGGTGGTCAGGAAGTCGCCGAAAGCGAGCACATGGCCGATGTCGCGGGTGAAATACCGGACGGGATGTGTGGCGACCACACGAGCCAGAAGCTGAATCGTCTGGCGTCGCGTTGCCGAGCGGGAGCCTGCTTCGGCCGGTGCACCGGGCTCGCACATCAGGTTCGCCAGCCACGCCCCGTCAGGATGCTCACCGCCCACGCACACGCACAGCCGGTCCCCGAAAGGGGCGAGATCATCCACGTTCAGCATGTCCTCGGCAGCCAGTTCGAGCAACCCGCCCAGTCCGGCTCGAAGTGCTGCGGTCTCAAGCCGCGGTCCGGGAACCGGCATGGGCCCCGCGCCGAGGATGCCGAGCGCGACCTCGGATCCGGTGTACGGTCCCCAGAACCCCCACGAGTTGCCCACGTACCCGTCCTTGCCCGGGACCTCGGCCTCGGACATGGTGACCGTCCCGGAGTGCAGCCGCCGGGCAAGGGCATCGACCCCATGAGCACGCGGCAGCCACTCCAGAGCCTGCGGATGATGTGCGAACGACACGGCGGCCAACGCCACTTCGGCGCGGCGCAGCAGGGTCTGGGCGGCCGGGACCGTCAGGTCTTCCGCATCGGCTTGCGCGGCGATCAGCCCGTGCAGAGCGTAGTAACGCGCGTGCGGGGTCAATGTGGTCACCCCTGGCACCAGGTGATCGACCATGCGCCCCACATGCCGCTCCACCGAGAGCGGATAACGGCCCGCGGCGACGTCCAGTCCGGGGCGGCTCCAGCCGGGTCCGTCCACGAGGTCCGGTGTCTGCCCCTTGCCGCCGACGGTGACCATGCGCTCAGCCATCTCCCGCTGCCACCCCCTCAGCGCTGCCCAGCCGGGAAACTGATCCGTCATTCTGGCGCATCTCTCGGGAGGCAGCGGCACTTCGGATGTGAATCACCCAGCCGAATGAGACAGCCCGATGGGACGTGAATCTGCATCCATGTCTGATAACCGTCATTATCAAATGAAGACGCACTCGCGTCGCCAGGGTCGGCGTATCGTCTTGTGGCGTCGGCGAGAATCCGCTGCAAGCGGAACCGTGACGCAAGACAAGGCCCGGCCTGAGGGCCGAAGCAGCTGATGTGACGATAGATGAGCGGGGAGGGATGCGCACCGTGATCACTGGTCTGCCGGACCCGGCACTCCGCTCCCCCAGGCCGCTACCTCTCCTGGTATCGATGTCCGATATCGCGACGTTCGCCCGAGTGAAGCGCCCTGTCGTGTCCACCTGGCGCCGACGCCACCCGGACTTCCCAGCAGCGGTGTCCGAGAACTCGGGACGCCCCCTGTTCGACGGCGCACAGGTGACGGACTGGCTGATCGCCTCCGGCCTGGGCAACGCCGCCCCGCAGGAGCTCCGATCCGAGCTGGCCCTTTTCGGCATCATCGCGCTGCGGGACCGCTTCACGCCGTGGCAGTTGGTCGAGACGCTGGGCAGCCTCCTGTGCCTACGCCGGCTCGGCGGCCGGCCACTGGCCGACGACGGCGCGAACGCTTCCCCAACCTCCCCGCCCGACGCCGAAGCGGACGAGGCCCTCTGGTCCGCGCTGCTGCGCCGAGCCGAACGGATCGACGCCGAGGACGATTTCGTACTCCGCGAGCTTCGCGCGATCGACGCCACGGCGGCCCCACTCGCCCGCCTCGCCGAGGACCTGGTCGAATCCGCCTACGACGAACGTGGCGCGTACGAGTGGCTGCTCGCCGCCCGCTCCCGGCTCGGACTGGACTCCCTCGCCGCCGACGCGGTCACCCAGGAGCTGCGGAGTCTGCTCACCCAGCTCACTGACCTCCGCGTCCGCCTTGAGCGAGGTGAGTCCCTCACCCTCGCCGACCCGCACGCCCGCGCTGGCGACCTGCTCGCCGCGCTCCTCGACGACACGGAGGACCGCGACCGCGTCACCGTCCTCGCCGCCGACCCCGACGACCGGCTCACCCGCATCACCCGCCGCCGCTTCCTGCTGGCGGGCGTAAGCGAACTCGACCTGGACGTGCAGACCGGCTCCGACCTGGAGGAACGCTTCGCGGACCCGGACCTCGTCGTTACCCAGCTCCCGTACCGCCCGGGCGAGGACCGCTCGGTACTCGCCGCCCTGACGGAGCTCGAACGCGTCGCCTACCTCCTCCGCCCCGGCTGCACAGCCCTCGTCCTCGGACCAGCCGACGCGCTCGTCGACGAACTGAAGAGCACCGAGGCCGCCCAGCTTCGCTCGGCCCTCCTACGCGAGAACATCGTCGAGTCGGTTATCGCGCTTCCCGGCGGGGTCCTGCCCTTTCGCCCCGGCTACCGTCCCGCGCTGTGGACGCTCACACGCGGTCCCGTCCGGGAGGCGGAGGGCATGGTCTTACTCGCCGACATCAGCTCGGAACAGCTCACGCCGGGTGTGCGCATTCGACTCGCCGAGGACGTCCTCCTCTGGCGGGCAGAAGGCTTCCGAGGGCTCGACGGTCACGACCCGCGCTACGGCCGTGTGGTCCCCGTCGCCGACCTGGACCGGGCCTTCGGCGGTCCCCTGGCCCCACCTGCGCCGCCCGCCTCCGCAATCTGGTCCGACAAGGTCACCGAACGCCCCGCCCTGATCGCCGAGGCCGAGGCCCGCCTGGAGCGCGCGACAGCGGACACCCACACATACGAGGACGAGCGAGGCCCTTACCGAGGGGCAGTAATGCGCAGGGTCGGTCGCCTGCCCAGGCGCACCACCCTCGGCAAGCTGATCACCGCACGCAGGGTGACTCGCCTCCCCGGCCACCGTATCGACGAGAAGCACCTCACCCGGGACGGCCACCACACCGTCCTGGGCCCCGAGGAGATCACCGGCGAACGACCCGTGGGCGACCGCCGCATCGACCGCCTGCTGCTGGCGACGACGTACGAACGGGCGGCGCTGACCGAGCCCCGTGACGTCGTGTACACCCTCGTGCCTCGCCTCGGCATGTACGTCGACCACGACGGCTTCTCGGTCGTCGCGTTCCCGGCCCGCGTCCTCCGCGTCAACGCCGACGCCACCCGCCCGCTCACCCCCCGGGTCCTCGCGGCCCTGCTCGGCGCGGCCCGTGGCACCGCCCGCAGCCCCAGCGCAGTGCGCGCCGCCCGCCGTATCGAGGAGTACCAGCTCCCTGACTTGGACCCGGACGAGGTGCTGCGCTTCGACGCCCTGTTGGCCGAGACCGAACGCCGGGAACGCCTGCTGCGCGCCCAGGCTGACGCCCTTGCCGAGGCTCGCCACCTGACGATCGCGGGCTTGGCCGATGGCACCCTCACCCTCGGCGAACCCCGAACCATCAACCGCACGTAACCCATCCACACCCATCCACCGACGAGTTGGAAGAAGGAACGATGCCTCCCCGCAAGCGAGCCGCGGCAGCCGCCGGACAGGGCGAACTGCTCAGTGTCTCCAGCACCAAAGAGATCCAGGACATCCTGTGGAAGGCTGCGGACAAGCTCCGTGGCTCCATGGACGCCGCCCAGTACAAGGAGTTCGTGCTCGGCCTGGTCTTCCTGAAGTACGTTTCCGACGCCTTCACCGAACGCCGCGAAGAACTGGCCGCCGACCCCGAGCTGGCCCAGATCCCCGAACACCGCCGGGCGGCCTTCCTTGAGGAGAAGGACGAGTACACGGAGAAGAACGTCTTCTGGGTGCCCCCGACCGCCCGTTGGGATCACCTCTCC
Source organism: Streptomyces sp. NBC_00075 (assembly GCF_045041225.1). Lineage (NCBI taxonomy): Bacteria > Bacillati > Actinomycetota > Actinomycetes > Kitasatosporales > Streptomycetaceae > Streptomyces > Streptomyces sp. NBC_00075. The sequence goes on along the minus strand of NZ_CP108243.1, from coordinate 4,855,930 downwards.
GAGAACGCGGCCAGCGCGGAGGGCGGCGTCGGCAAGCTCCTCGACGCCGCCATGGACGAGGTGATGAAGGCCAACAAGACCCTCACCGGCGTCCTCCCGAAGATCTTCAACCGCGACAACGTCGACCAGAAGCGTCTGAAGGAACTCGTCGACCTCATTAGCGATGCGCGCTTCACGGGGCATGGCGACCGTCCGGCGCAGGACGTGCTGGGCGAGACGTACGAGTATTTCCTGGAGCGCTTCGCGCGGGCGGAGGGCAAGCGGGCTGGCGAGTTCTACACGCCGGCGAGCGTGGTCCGTCTGATCGTCGAGGTCCTGGAGCCGTACGAGGGTCGGGTGTACGACCCGGCGTGCGGCTCGGGCGGCATGTTCGTGCAGAGCGGTAAGTTTGTCGAACGGCGCAAGGGCAAGGACCACACGCACGACATCGCGGTCTACGGCCAGGAGGCCAACGAGCGCACCTGGCGTCTGGCCAAGATGAACCTCGCCATCCACGGCATGGACCCGAAGGGCGTCGGCGACCGTTGGGCGGACACGTTCGCGGACGACAAGTTGCCTGATCTGAAGGCCGACTTCGTGATGGCCAACCCGCCCTTCAACATGTCGGACTGGGCGAGGAAGTCGGATGACCGGCGGTGGCGGTACGGCACTCCGCCCCAGTCGAACGCTAATTACGCGTGGCTCCAGCACATCGTGTCGAAGCTGGGAGACAGGGGTAGCGCGGGCGTGGTGATGGCGAACGGAACGATGACGTCAACCAAGTCGGGAGAAGGTGAGATTCGGGCGGCGATGGTTGCAGCTGACCTAGTCGCCTGCATGATTGTGTTGCCTGGAAACTTGTTTCGTACGACTACGGTCCCAGCATGCCTGTGGTTTTTTTCCAAGGACAAGTCTCCTCAGAGCGCTAGGGCCCTAAACGATTGTCGTAGCCACGTGCTGTTCATTGATGCACGGGCAATGGGCACGTTGGTCGACCGCACGGAACGTATCCTCTCGGAGGGGGATCTAGAGAAAATTTCCGACACATACCACGCGTGGCGCGGTACTCGATCAGCCAAGGAAAAGGGACTTTCCTACGAGAACGTTCCAGGATTTTGCTACAGCGCGACTCTGGAAGAGATTGAGAAGCGTGATTTCGCACTGACACCAGGGCCGTACGTTGGGGCAGCCGATAATGGACTGGACTTGGATACGGAACCGATGGCAGAGCGCATTGAGCGTTTGACCAAAGAACTGTTCGAGCATCTCGATGAGTCAGCACGACTGGATGCGGTGGTGCGAAAGCAGTTGGGGAGGATCGATGGCTGAGAGTATCACTACCCCCCTGGGCTCGACCCTGCCGGATGGGTGGGCGCTCAGGGAACTGGGCGGAATGTGCACGAAGATCGGAAGTGGTGCAACCCCTAAGGGGGGCTCCGCTGTTTATGTGCAAAGCGGCGTCTCGTTCATTAGATCGCAAAACGTGTTCGATCACAGGTTCTCCAAAGCCGGCCTAGCTTTCATCGCAGACGATGCTGCCGAGCGGTTGTCCGGTGTGGCAGTTCGGGAGAACGATGTTCTCTTGAATATTACCGGTGATGGGCAGACGATTGCGCGTTGCTGCGTTGCTCCGTCGACTGTTCTTCCTGCGCGAGTCAATCAGCATGTAATGATTATTCGTGCCGGTGAGGGATTGGATCCCGAATTCCTTCAGCGTCACCTATCGCATCCGGCAATGCGCGCATACATGCTTAGTCACAGCGCTGGTGGATCCAGGAGGGCGCTGACCAAGAAGCAGGTAGAAAGTTTCCTGGTTTCCGTTCCGCCACTCCCAATTCAGCGAGCTATCGCTGAGGTGGTCGGGGCCTTGGATGACAAGATCGGCGTCAATGAACGCCTTGCGGTGTCGTACGAGCGATTGCTGCAGGTGGGTATGGAAATGCTTGACGTAGAAAGAATCCCAGATGATTCGGACAGCGTCCGCGTAACGGATCTAGTTGATTTCAACCCCAAGACACCGAAGCCGTCTGATGACGAGCCTGTCTATGTGGACATGGCGGCGCTTTCGACAAGTCGAGCAGGTATCGATAGCTGGTCGAGAAGGGAACCCAAGAGTGGCACTCGGTTCCGCAACGGGGATACTCTTCTCGCTCGCATCACGCCATGTTTGGAAAATGGGAAGACGGGTTACGTTGACTTCATGCTAGAGGGTGAAGTCGGCGTTGGTTCGACTGAGTTCATCGTGATGCGATCTCGCCCTGGAATCCCGCAAGAGTTCAGCTATTTCCTTGCCCGGAGTGGCAGGTTTCGCGAGCATTCGATCCGGAACATGGTCGGCTCTTCGGGGCGACAGCGGGTCAGTGCCAATGACTCATCGAATTTTTACGTCGTCCGCCCCGACCATGAATCTCTCATGGCGTTTGGGAAACGTGCGTCTGCGGCCTTTGCGCACATGAAGTCCATGGGCGAAGAATCTCGAACCCTCGTCACCCTCCGCGAAACCCTCCTTCCTCAACTACTGTCCGGCAGGCTCCACGTCCGTGACGCCGAGAAGATCGTGGAAGAGGCGGTATGACAACCGAAAGCCACCCCAACCAGCCCACCCCCGCCCACCTCGACACCAAGATGACCGAGTCCACCTGGGAGCACCTGGCCCTGGACGAACTCGCGCAACTCGCCTGGCAGACCAAGCCCGGCAAAGACCTCGCCCCTGGCACCGGCCACCGCCGAGACTGGGACGACCTGATCCTCCACGACGAGCTCCAGCTCGCCATCGAGAAGCTGAACCCGGAGCTGACCTCAACCGCCGTCCACGAAGCCCTCCGAATCGCCACCGACCCTGCCTCCCGCGAGGCGTACCCGGAGAACAAGCAGGCCCACGAGTTCCTGACCACCGGCATTCGCCTCACCTACACCGACGAGTTCGGCGCTGAGCAGACCCCCACCGTCCGCCTCGTCGACTTCACGGACCCCGACGCGAACAGCTACCTCACCGTCAACCAGGTCACCGTCAGGGACACCGACGGCAGTCACCGCCGCTTCGACATCGTCCTGTACGTCAACGGCCTGCCCCTCGCCGTCATCGAGCTGAAGAGCGCCTCCGACGAGAACGCGACCCTCAAGTCGGCTCACGCCCAACTCCAGACGTACGTCTCGGAGTTCCCGATCGCGTTCCGCTACAACGTCCTCTGTCTGGTCTCGGACGGCATAACCGCCAAGTACGGCACAGCGTTCACGCCGTACGAGCACTTTGCCCCCTGGAACGTCGACCACGAGGGCGAGCGCGTCGACACCAACGAGCCCGGCTACGACGGCCTCGACGCGCTGAACCTGGCCCTGCACGGCCTGTTCACGCAGGACCGGTTTCTCTCTCTCACCCGCAACTTCGTCAACTTCCCCCCGCCCAAGCCGGGCGAGCCCCTCTCCGGCAAGCGCATCGCGAAGCCGCACCAGTACTTCGCGGTGAACAAGGCGGTGGACGCTGTGGTCGAGGCGTCGCGGACGAACGGCCAAGCCGGCGTCGTCTGGCACACGCAAGGCGCGGGAAAGTCGGAGGAGATGGTGGAGACGGCGGCGCTCGTCGCCCGCCACCCGGCCCTCAACAACCCCACCATCGTCGTCATCACCGACCGCAACGACCTCGACGACCAGCTCTACGACACCTTCCTCGACAGCGAGACCCTGCTCGGGCAGAAGGCCCACCAGATCGACACGCGGGAAGAGCTGCGCACCGAGCTGACGCGGCGCAACGTCGGCGGGATCGTCTTCACCACCCTCCAGAAGTTCGGCCTGAGCAAGGAGGAGAAGGACGCCGGCAAGTCCCACCCCCTCCTCTCCGAGCGCCGCAACATCCTGGTGATCGTCGACGAGGCCCACCGCTCGCACTACGACAGCCTCGACGGCTACGCTCGCCACCTGCGCGACGCCCTGCCGTACGCCACCCTGCTCGCCTTCACCGGTACGCCGATCTCGAAGGCCGAGGCTGACACCCGTGCCGTCTTCGGCGAGTACATCGACATCTACGACCTGAAGCGCGCCGTAGACGACGGGGCCACGGTCCGCGTCTTCCACGAACCGCGTGTCATCAAGGTCGACCTGCCCAAGGGTGTTGACCCGAACACGCTCGACGAGCAGGCCAACACGCTCACCGAGGGCATGGACGACGCCGAACGCCGCCGCGCCATCCAGTACGCCACGACGATGAACACCATCTACGGCTCCGAGGACCGCATAGCGAAGCTCTCCGACGACCTGATCGCCCACTGGGAGCAGCGCCGCGAGCTGGTCAAGCCCGACATCGGCGCCCCCGGCAAGGCGATGATCGTGTGCGCGACCCGCGAGATCTGCGTACGGGTCTTCGACGCGCTGGCCGAGCGGCGGCCCGGCTGGGTCAGTGACGAGGTCGACAAGGGCGTCATGAAGATCGTCTTCCACGGCGACCGCTCCGACCCCGAGCACATGCGCAAGCACTCGCTGCGCAAGTCCCAGCAGAAGGTCGTCCAGAAGCGCGCCAAGGACCCCGACGACGAGCTGGAACTGCTCATCGTCCACTCCATGCTGCTCACCGGCTACGATGCCCCGCCCATCCACACCCTGTACATGGACCGCCCGATGCAGGGCGCCAATCTGATGCAGGCGCTCGCCCGCGTCAACCGTCGTTTCCGCGGCAAGCAGGACGGTCTGCTCGTCGGCTACGCGCCGCTCACCGACAACCTCACCAAGGCCCTGCGCGAGTACTCGGACCAGGACCGCAAGGACCAGACGCTCGGCGCGGACATCGAACGGGCCGTCACCGAGGTCAAGAACGAGCTGGCCACCATCAAGGGGCTGCTGGCCGGGAGCCGTTGGAAGGAATGGCTTGCCGACACCAGCCGGCCCGACACCCGCAAGCGGGCGCTGCGCCTGACCGCCGACTTTCTGCGCGACCCGAAGAACCCGGGCAACAAGGTCGAGCCTCCCGCCAAGCTGCTCTCCGTCCGCTTCAAGGACAGCGCGGCCCGGCTGGACCGTTTCTACCGTGTCTGCGCGATGAGCAAGGAGATCGCCGAGCGCTGCGAGGACCTGGACGACTGGCGTCGTGACATCTCCTTCTTCAGCGAGGTCCGGGCCTGGATGATCAAGCTGGACGCCGCCCAGCGTGAGGCGAGTGGGGAGCCGCTCAGCGCCGAGGTCCAGCGTTACCTGCAAGCACTAGCAGCCTCGGTCGTCGACGCGGACGAGATCACCGACCTGTACGCGGAGGCCGGGATCGGCCGGCTGGACATCACCCGCCTCAACGAGGCGCAGTTGCGCAAGCTGGAGAACTCCGAGACCCCGCACCTGGTCACCGAAGCTCTGCGCCGCATGATCCAGCAGAAGATGCGCGAGGTGACCAAGCACAACGTCGTCCGCAACGAGAGCTTCACCGAGCGCCTGAACGACCTTATGAAGCGTTACATGCTCCAGCAGCTCACCAGCGCCCAGGTCATCGCCGAACTCGCCGCCCTGGCGCGGGAGGTGTCGGCGGAGGCCCGCCGCGGCGAGCGGTTTGACCCGCCGCTGACCCACGCCGAGCTGGCCTTCTACGACGCCGTTGCACACCGTGACATGGCTGAGGTGATGGAGGGCGGCGACGACACCCTCGCCAAGATCGCCCGTGCCCTCGTCAAGGACATCCAGAAGAACCTCTCCGTCGACTGGCTCTCCCGCGAACCCGTCCGTGCGAAGCTCCGTACCCGCATCCGCCGCGTGCTGGCGATGTTCGACTATCCGCCGGAGGAGGAGCGCGAGGCGATCGACCTGGTCCTCAAGCAGATGGAGATCGTGGCCGCCCTGTGGGCGCCCGCGGCGAAGTAGCAATGCGTATGGGAGGGCGCCACCAGGGACACCCTCCCGTCACGGCCACGTGCGCTCAACACGGTCGTGCCGTACGGCGTAGGCCGCCGGGCCGCCCTTCTCGACGGCCCGGTGGATCGCGTCACGGCGTGCGACGAGCCTCTCGACCATCTCGGCACTGCGAAGCTGCTGGTTGTCCAGGTAGAACAGCACCGCCTCGCGCTCCAGGACGGGCTGGATCTCAAGATCCCGGGACTTGATCCGCCCGTCCTTCGACAGCGGGACCCAGGACCGGTCGAGACCGTAAGTGATCCACTCCTCGTCCGGAACGTCCTGCCCGTCGTCAGGAAAGACGTCCCCGATGCGGTGAACCGTCCACCCGCAGGCTCTCAGTCCTTCCGCGACACGGCGACCGAGGTTCCGGTCGAGGAAGAACTCAGGCGGCAAGGTGCACCACGGCCCGGCAGAGCGCGTCCACCTGTGCAGGCGTCATGTCGTAGTCGTACGCGATGTCCTCGACGGTCTCCCCGGCCTCCCACAGGTCGGTGATGGCCTGGACCGTGACGCGGTTGGCGGCCACCACGGGGAGACCGTGGCCGAACCTCGGGTCGATCACGACGGGGACGGAGTCCGGGTACTGCCTCAGCCGCAGGCTGGAGGGGAAGTCGTCGCCCGGCTCCCAGGTGAGGTATCGGAGATAGTCGGAGACCACTTCGTGGATGGGGACCTGGCCGTCGCGGGCTCTGCGGAGGTCTCCCCAACCGTGCTCGATGAAGATGTCCACGCCGTCCGTGGCGATCCGCTTCGACACGAGGCCATAGGGGGTGTCGAAGGCGTCCCGTACGGCGGCGGCGGCCTCCCTGATCTCGCTCATGCGAAGCCCAAGGGAACGCAGAGAACGAAGGACGTGTGCCTCGGCCACCGCGATGAACGGCACCGAAGGCTGCCCCCTCCGTACCGGCTCGACCTGGTGGACCAGTGGCGCTCCGGCGGCCTTTCCCTTCAGCCACGAGGTCATGGTCGACTGCGGAATCTCAAGGTAGGAGGCGGTCTCTGCGGGCGTCAGCAGCCCGTCGTTGAACCTGTCGACCATGCCCCACCTCCTCTTGGCACCGGATTTCGCATCGTGCCACATCAAGCCTCCCACCTGCAGGTGGACCGCACACCCAGTCATCAGCTCAGTCAGCCGCAGTGACTCGGTCTTTGGCTTGGCAGTCCCGGCAGCGCGTGGCTCATTTTTGAGCGGAATTCTCGATAACCAGGGTTATCACTGAAATCTTGGATTCAATAACTTCTCCGCCTCTACCGTCGGTTCTGTCACACCGGGCTCGCGCAAAGCGAGAGACTCACTCCTCTCGCCCACCGCACGAGCCCGGCCCCGGAACCGACCACGGAGGGCGGAGAGCACCATGACGGAACACCCCGCACAGAACGAGCCGAACGCATCCGATCATCAGGTCGATCACCGCCGAGGCTCCTCCTCGACGCTCTCCCGCCTGACCGCCCGCCTCGAAAGCTCGGCGCTCGCCGAGGCACCCCGGGAACTCCTGCGAGAGGCACTGAGCGCCACCGCGACGGAGTCCTCCGGCACCCCCGCCGCTCCGCACCCGGACCAGCGGGTGTTCCTCGACTCCATCAGCGTCAACGGCTTTCGCGGCATCGGCCGCAAGGCGCGTCTGCCGCTGACCGCGAAGCCCGGCGTCACCCTCGTCGTGGGACGTAACGGCTCGGGGAAGTCCAGCTTCGCCGAGGGCGCCGAGACGGCGCTCACGGGCCGGACCGCCCGCCTGGACAAGCAGCGGGGCGAGGTGTGGCGCCGGCACTGGCGCAACCTGCACGACGGTGCCGACCCGAAGGTCGAGGTCCGCCTCGCCATCGCGGGTGACCCCCGGCTGTCCACTCTGACGTGCACCTGGCCCGGCGACGATGTCACCGCCCCCGAGGTCGAGTTCAGACGGCCGGGCCATGGCCGTCGGCCCTTCGTCGGCGTCGGTTGGGAGCGGGCTCTGAACGACTACAGCCCCTTTCTGTCGTACGCGGATCTCGACAAGGTCCTCAACGGCAGGCCCAGCGAACAGTACGACTCGGTCGCCGCCATCCTCGGACTCCGCGAACTGACCGACGCGGACGAGCGGCTCCAGGGCATCGAGAAGGCGCTCGACTCCGCGCTGAAGCAGGCCGAGGCTGAACGGCCCGTACTCGTCGAGGCGTTGTCCGTGCTGGACGACCCGCGGGCGGTACGCGCGCTCGCGGTCGTCGGCAAGGCGGGCGACCCCGACTTCGTCGAGCTCGATGCCCTCGTGACCTCGCTGCCCGACGCGGACGAGGGTCGTCTCCGGGAACTGCGGACGACCGCCGCCCTGGCCGGACCGGACCTCGGCGTGGTCGGCGCGGCCGTGGACCGGCTGCGCGAGGCCGTCGCCGTACTCGACGACGTACGCGCCTCGGGCGCCGAGGACGCCCACCAGCGCGCGGAACTGCTGGCCAAGGCCCTGGAGCACAGCCGTCGGTACGAGGGCGAGGACACCTGCCCGGTGTGCGGGTCCGACCGGGCGCTCGACGAGGCGTGGGCCGAGCGGGCAGCCGAGCAGGTGGCGACCCTGCGACGGGAGGCCGCGACCGCGCGGGAGGCCCGCACCGGGCTGCGGGACGCGGTGGACGCTGTCCGCTACCTCGTCACGCCGGCCCCCGCGTGGCTGCCCGCCCCGCTTGTGGACCCGTGGGAGGAGTGGCAGGCGTGCCGGGCGATCGATGACGCCGAGCGGCTCGCCGCCCGCGCTGAGACCACCGCGCTCGTCCTCGCCGACGCCTGCGCCGCGCTGCGGGAGGAGGCGTTGCGGGAGCTGGAGAAGCTCGACGAGGAGTGGCGCTCCTGTGTCACCCGCCTCGCGGGCTGGCTCGACCGGGCCCGGCCCGCGTACGCCGGCAGGCCCCGGCTGTGCCAGGTCAGGGCGGCCCGTAAGTGGCTGAAGGAGGCGCGTGCCGAGCTGCGCGAGGAGCGGCTGCGGCCGTTCGAGGACCACTCGCAGCGGATCTGGGAGGAGCTGCGCCAGCAGAGCAACGTGGACCTGCGTTCCGTGCGCCTGACCGGCAGTGAGAAGGCCACCGTGCGCAAGCTGGTGATGGACGTGTCCGTCGACGGCACCGAGGCGGCGGCCCTCGGCGTGATGAGCCAGGGCGAACTGCACTCCCTCGCGCTCTCGCTCTTCCTGCCGCGTGCCGCCGCGCCGGACAGTCCCTTCGGGTTCGTCGTCATCGACGACCCGGTGCAGTCCATGGATCCCGCCAAGGTCCACGGCCTTGCGAAGGTGCTGCACGACCTCGGGGAGACCCGGCAGGTCGTGGTCTTCACTCACGACACGCGACTCCAGCGGGCCTTCACCAACCAGGAACTCCCGGTGACCGTACTGGAGGTGGAGCGGGCGGGCAGGTCCGTGGTGTCCGTGAACCGGGTGACCGATCCGGTCGGTCAGGCACTGGCCGACGCACGCGCTCTCATCCGCACGCGAAACCTCCCGCCGGTCGCGATGACCCATGTGCTGCCCAGCCTCTGCCGCGCCGTCCTGGAACGGGCCTTCTCCGAGGCCGCGTGGCTGCGGCTGCACCGGGCGGGGGTGGCCGAACACGAGGCGGAGAAGGCCGTCGCGGGGGCCGTCACGCTGATGGACATCGCCGCCCTGGGGCTCTTCGGAGACCCGACGAAGAGGGCCAGTGACGTCTACTGCGAGCTGCGCAGGCGGTGCGGCTCCAAGGCGGTGGACGTTGTCCGGCAGTGCCAGGAGGGCGCCCACCCGTCGGGCACCTCGATGCCGGACCCCCAGCGGTTCGTGGACGACGTCAAGGCCGTCGCCCTGACGGTACGCAAGCCCGAGGAGGGGCCGTGAACCAGACGATTCGCCAGCTGCTCGACACCGCTGACCTGCTGCTCACGGACACCGACGAGCCCGCCACGTCCACTGCCGCCACGGCGAGCCGGTGTCGAGGTGCAGCCTTCGCCCTCCGGGTCGCGCTGGAGAGCGCGGTCGCCGACCGCCTCACCGCCCACCGGGCGCCTCGCGCGATCCGGGAAGGCACCCAGCGGGCCGCGTTCCTCTGGCTCCGCGGTTGCGCCGAAGCAGGGGCGGCCCGCCGCGCGAAGGCCGTGTGGAGCCAGCTCTGCCTGGGATGCCACTACCACCAGTACGAGATCGGTCCCACGGAGGACCAGGTCCGCGCGTGGTACACCGAAGTCGCGGTGCTCGTCGCCCTGTTGGCCCGCTGATCCGCATTGGCCCCAGGAGAGGCACTGCCGGGAGGAGACACGCATGAGAACGAAATCACGAGGGCGGTTATCGCCGCCGTCCACAAAGAGCGGAACGAGGAGCAGCACCATGACGGCCCGTACGTCCAAGCGAACCCTGTACCGACTCAGGGGTGTGTCTCCCACTGCCGACGCGATGTTCGACGCCCTGGACGCGGACCAGTTGGAAAAGGTCCACGCGGACTTCGACGTCCCCGAGAACCTCGGTGTACCGGCGGTCCTGGTCACCGGCAGTTTCGAGCAGCCCGTGGCGAGCTGGTGCGACGAGATCTTCCGCACGACGGGTATCGAGGTGTCACGGCCCGTCAACCGCTCGGCCGGCCTGCTGATGCTGGCCGTCGACGGTGAGGTGTACGCGATCGGTTACGACCAGGGCTTCCGCCTGGTGCCCGACCGCCTGAAGGACCACCGCTTCGGTCTGAGCTTCGCGTCCCGCCGGGTGGACCCCGCGAAGATCCGGGACCTGGTGTCGCACACCCCGGGCGGAGGGCGCACCGACATCACCCTGATCCCGAGCGGGGCCTCGGTGTGGAGCCTGGGCATCGTCGAACACGCCCAGATCGTGCGCCGCCTCGGCGGCCACCTGGACAACATCCCGCTCACCATCTCCCGGGACAACCCGGGGAAGATCTCCAGTGCCGAGGGCGGCGCCGGGCTGCGCATGCGGCTCGGCGTGGAGGGCACCGACCTGATTGCCGACATCCGTGCGATCGCCCGCGTGTTGCGCGAAGAGAAGCCGAGTCCGGAGCTGGAGTTCGTCGAACACGTCGTGCCCGTCGACGATCCCAGCCTTGTCACCCGTCTGGAGGCCGTCCTCGACGACCTTCTGGGACAGGAGCCCGACGGGAGAATCAGCGTCGCTGTCCCCGCCGACCGTTGGGACGACTACATGGCCGCCAGAGCGTTCAAGGCCAGGATCAACAGCGACGTGGCCGGCCGGTCGACCGACGACTTCGACCTTGAGTACGTCCTCTGCCGCGCGCGCGTCCAGCGTGCGGGCAGCCGCGTGGCCGCGCTCCGGGAAGGAACCGTCACTCTCTATCAGCATGGCCGCGCCGACCGGGCCGACGAAATCTGGACGTCCAGCGCGCTCCGGTGGATCGAGGCGGAGGTGTTTCTCGACTCCCGCCGGTTCTTCCTGATGGACGAGCACTGGTACGAGATCGACCAGGAGTATCTGAAGGCGATCCGCTCGCACGCCGAGCGGCTGATCACCGACACCCCGTCCGTCGACCTACCCCCGTGGGTCCTCGGGGAGAAGGAACGCACCTACAACGCGTCCGTGCCGGACCAGCGGCCTGGGTACGTCTGCTTCGACCGCGACAACGTACAGACCGCGTTGCACCGCGGGAACGGTGTGGAGATCTGCGACCTGCTGAGCCCGGACGATGTCCTGGTCATGGTGAAGCGAGCCAAGGGCTCCGACGCCCTGAGCCATCTCTTCAGTCAGGCGCTCGTCGCCGTACAGACGTTACGGAACTCCCCGGAGGGCAGGGAACGGTTCGCCGAAAAGGTGGCGGCGGCCCGGCAAGGGCACGGTCTGCCGGAAGACTTCCGGCCTTCGAAGGTCGTCTTCGCGATCCTGCTGAAGGACGGCACCGACCTCACCGCGGACACCCTGTTCCCGTTCTCGCAGGTCACTTTGGTGCAGACGGCGAGGACGCTCGAAACATGGGGCGTCCAGGTCGAGGTCATCGGCATCGCCTCCACTCCGTCCGCCACCACCTCGACTGGGACTCGGCGGTTGGCGGCGTAGCCGCCGCGCACCGTAACGACGTACACCGACGTGGCTGGCGAGCCGTTCCGGATCTCGGGGCCACAGCGATGCCAGCTGTTACGCCAGCGACTTTCGCACCGCGTCGACCAGTGACGTCGCACGCAGGTCGTCGAGGCCCCCGATGATGTTGTTCATCGCATAGCCGAAGGCGATGCCCTGCTCCGGGTCGGCGAAACCAAGTGAGCCGCCTCTGCCTGTGTGACCGAAAGAGTTCGGCCCGATCATGGGGTTGGTCTCGGTAGGCAGCATGTACCCGGAGCTGAACCGGCTCGGGATCAGCATCACCTGGTCCTTCCCACTGGCCTGCTCCTTGGCCGCCGAGGCCAGGGTCTCCGAGGTCAGCAGGCGCACGCCGTCCACCTCGCCGATCAGCGCGGCGTACATGCGCGCCAGTGCGTGTGCGGTGCCGATGCCGTTGGAGGCCGGGAGTTCCGCGGCCTGCACCTCGGGCGAGTCGAAGTCGATCGCGGCGGGGTCGGTGACCGCGTACGCCCGGTTGCTGAGTGACTCCGGATCCCGCCAGGCGGCGACCTGTTCGCGGAGTTCTTCGGGAACCGACTCGGCGGGCACGGTGGTGAGGTCGATGGCCGGTCGCTGGTACACCATGCGGCTGACCCGGTCGCGTTGATCCGCTGGGAGTCCGATGAAGAAGTCGAGCCCGAGGGGGGCGGCGATCTCGTCGGCGAAGAAGCGGCCCGGTGTCCGGCCGGATACCCGGCGGATCACTTCGCCGACGAGCCAGCCCCAGGTCCGGCCGTGGTAGCCGTGCGCCGTGCCCGGAGTCCACTGGGGACGCTGAGCGGCAAGCGCGGCTGCCATCGGGTGCCAGGCCAACGCCTCGTTCAGCGGGACGGGTTGGTCCAGCGTGATCAGGCCAGCCTGGTGGGACAGCAGCCAGCGCACCGGGATGTCCGCCTTGCCGTTCGCGGCGAACTCTGGCCAGTACTTTGCCACCGGCGCGTCCAGGTCCAGCGCACCGCGCTCGGCCAGCATGTGTGCCGCGGTCGCGGTCGCCCCCTTGGTCGCCGAGTAGACGAGTTGCAGCGTGTCTCGTGTCCACGAACGATCGGTCTCGGGGTCGGCGACACCGCCCCACAGGTCCACTACCGGTCGGCCGTACTGGTAGACGCACACCGCCGCGCCGATGTCCCCGTGCTGGGCGAAGTTCGCCGCGAACGCCTCACGCACCGGTTCGAACCCAGCCGCGACCTCACCGTAGATCGTCGTCATGCCGTCCATCCTGGCATTACGACAGCCTGCTCTGAGGGGGCGGGCTCGGCCTCTCAACCCGAGAGGTGACGGTCACGCCGCGACGGGCACGGCCTGAAGCCGCTCGCGGAACTCACGGACAGCGGGGACGGACTTGCGCGGTTCGAGGTGTGCGGAGAACTCCTTCAGGCGGTCCAGAGCCCTTACGGAGCTGACACTGCTCTCCAGGAGTTCGGTGCCGTAGTTCGCGGCGTCAAGCGCCCCGTCCAGGTCGCCGCCGGCGAGCCGGGCTTCGGCCAAGCGGCTGGAGCGTACGGCCTTGTCCCGAGGAGCCGCGCTCTTCACCGAAGTCTCCAGGGAACCGGTCGCGCGCTCCACCTGCCCGGACCGCAGCAGGACCTTGCCCTCGGTTGACTTCAGCTGCGCCTCGCCGAACCAGTTGAGCCAGTCCGGGTTTTCCTCCGTCGTGTGGTGCTCCCAGTGGGACAATGCGCGGTTGAGCGCTGTACCGGCATTCGCATGGTCGCCGTCGCGGGACAGCGCCTCGGCCTTGTGCAGGTAGAGGAAGGACTGGGTGTAAGGCGACAGCGTTCGAGGGGCGTTGTCGATGGCAGTGGAGATGAGAGCGACGCGCTCGGCGGTCCGTCCGGCCTCGGAGACGTGAACGCCCATCTCCGCGAGGATGAAGGCGCCGAACGCGTCGTCTCCGGCGGTACGGGCGCTGCGCAGGGCGCCGACGTAGTAGCGCTGGCCGGCGGACCGCAGACCGGCGTCGTAGGCCATCCAGCCGGTCAGGTGCGACACCCGGGCGGCCAGGGCGTAGAGGCGGGTTCGGATGCTCTCCGTGTACCTGCCGGTGCTGAGGAGTCCGGTAACGAGGGCGAGATCGCCGCGTGCCTGCTCCAGGAGTGTGGCGCCGCCGAGTTGGTCGTCGAGGGTACGGAGCGTGCTGATGCGCTGCTCGATCGTCGAGACCATAGTGTCCGTGACCTGATCCCCGCCCAGAGCCGAGGCGAAGGCGGACGGCGCGTCCACCCAGCTCGCCGCGAGGCCCGTCAAGGCGGCGCCGGTGATGGTGAGAAAGCCCCGGCGATCCATGCGGCCACTCCCCACGAGTTCGGACAACGCCTCAACGGTACCGGCCTCGGTCCACGGGGCGGTGAGTCCCGTGACCTCCCAGACCGGCAGCCACCGGGGCCAACCTTCCCTCCGGGCCTGCTCGTACGGGACGCGCAGCAGGTCGGCGAGTACGCGCTGGGCGTCCGCGTCCGGCTCCTGCCCCTGCTCCCACTTCCATACGGTGGTCCGGTTGGTCGCGAGCGGGATTCCGAGCGACCGCCCGTGCGCCTGCATGAGCCGGGCGAACTCGGCCTTCCCCCATCCACGCGTCTGGCGGAGGAAGCTCAGCGGGTGGACTGCCAACGGCTCACCAGGCATGTCATCACTCCCGTCATCCCCTCAAGGCGTAGTGGGGAGGCTACTTCGCGTGGCCGCGTACGGGGAGGGCGTCCCCATGAGGAACCCCCTAGAAACGTTCCGCCTTGCCGTCAGGGGCCGTTGACTGAATATCAGCCGTCCACGGAGCCCGCGCAGGGTGCAGCTTCCGGAACGGTTCTCAGATCGGCGGCTCCGCCCCTGTTTCCCCGTCAGGGGACGGAGCCGCTCTCCAACTCCTCGGAGGCGTCCGCCATGCCCACGCTCGTCCATCGGTTCGTCCTCGCGGGTGAGGAGAGGGAAGTTTCCCTCGCCCGGCGCACGGTCGTCGACAAGGTGCGTGCGTGGGGTGTGCCGTTGAACGACGACGCGGCTGACGCCATCCGTCTCGTCGCCTCCGAGCTCGTCAGCAACGCCGTGGTCCATGGGGAAGGGTCCGTCACCGTCACGCTGTACCACCGGCCCGGCCGCCTGGTGATCGACGTACTCGACGACAACCCTGCTGCTCCGCAGATGAGTTGTGCCCAGGCCGACGACGAGAGCGGGCGCGGCCTGGCGCTGGTCGAGCTTCTCGCTTCGCGGTGTGCCTGGGAACCCGTCGGCCAGGGCAAACGCGTATGGGCGGAGATCGCGCTTCCCAAAGCGGCGCCTGCCATCCGAGCTGCCGTTCTGCGCAGGCTATTCGCGCTACGGCCGAAGCGCGGCGTGGTAGCTGAGCCCGAGTCGCTCACTCTGGCGGTCGCGTGATGGGACGGCACACCTTACGAGCGAATCCGCTTCCTGATCCCGACGTGGTCTTCCGGCCCACCCGCCGAGACATCGACCCCGTCACCAGAGAGCCCACTGACTACGCGCTATGGGACCGCCACGAGTGGCAGGCGCGAGGCGAGTGCTGGCTGTGGTGCGGACGTGACGACGTCGAAGTGACGTGGATCGGGCCCGTCCGGTCGAGCGGCATGCACGCGGCTCTCTACGCCTGCCGTGCCTGTCTGTATGAGCTGGACCAGCGCGTTCTGGAGATCAACATGCGCGAGGACGTCGGCGGCCTGCCGAACCACCGCTGACCTGCCCTGTCCCCAGTCTCGGACTGCCGCTCATCGAGCTGCCAATGACTGCCGCCCCACCGCAACCCACGTCTCCCACCGCCGTGGGGCGGCCATAGACCTCCCGTCGGAGCCCTGACGGGAGAACCGAAGAGGAAGGAGTACGAGGTGGCAGAGCCCACGACACCGCCTCCGGCCCGGAGCGGCCTCCTGGTAGCGGTGCAAGAGCTGACCGCCGTCCACGACCGGTACGACAGCCTCCGGTCGGACAACCAGGGCAGTTCCGGCGACGCGCCATGGCCGGGTGGCGACGGCAACCTGCACGACAGCGAGTAAGCACCAAGCGGTGAGGGCCGGCGCGGTCGGCCGCGCCGGCCCTCACCGTGTCCGCATCAGTGGTCGAACCCATGGAGGACGCACGATGGAACACCGGTTGATCAGCGCCATCGAGGCAGCGCTCGGCTGGAGCGGGGCCGAGGAGCTGGGCAAGGACTTCGTACGCGGGAGCATGGACGACCCCGCACTCGTCTCCCGCATCATGACCCCGAACCGCCTGCTCGACATCGCGATGCGCAGGAGTCTGAACCGCCCGCAGTTCCGGTGCTTCCAGAAGGGCGAGGAGGTCCACCCGGCCATCTACTACACCGACAGCGTCAGCCCCCGTGGCCAGAGCATCTCCATGGTCAACATGCGCAGCCTGGGCAGGCTCCTGGGCGAAGGCGCGACGGTGATCATGGACCAGGCCAACGTCTTCGATCCGACGATGGAGGCCGCCTGCCGGGCCCTGCAGTGGTGGTCCCGCGAGCGAGTCCAGGTCAACGCGTACCTGACGACGAACGACGCCTCCGGTTTCCCCCTGCACTGGGACGACCACGATGTCGTCATCGTCCAGCTGGCGGGTGAGAAGGAGTGGGAGGTGCGTGCGACCTCCCGTCCGGTCCCGATGTACCGGGACGCCGACCCCAACAGCACTCCGAGCGACGAGATCATCTGGTCCGGTCTGATGCGGACCGGCGACGTCATGCACATTCCGCGGGGCCACTGGCATCAGGCGACACGGACCGGCAGCGGCTCCGGCAAGAGCCTTCACGTCACGTTCGGCATCACCAAACGCACAGGGGCGAGCTGGCTCGCGTGGCTGGGCGACTGGTGCCGCGAACACGAGATCTTCCGCCACGACCTCGACCGCCAGCACGGAACCGGCACCGACGCCCTGACCGAGGCCGCCGCCCAACTGGTCAGCGAGCGCCCGCCGGCCGACTTCCTGGACGCATACGAGCAGGCGACGACCCTGCCTCGGCACGTGCCGTTCCTCGACATACTCGGGCCGCTCGACGCCGTGGTGTGCACCACCCATTTCCCGCCCCAGATTCACGAGCACGGAGAGACCGTCGACCTCGTGGCCTCGGGGAAGAAGCTCACCCTCGCGGCCAAGGCACTGCCTGCCCTGCGTCTGCTGCTCAGTGGTAGGCCGGTCGAGCTGGAACAGGCTGCGGCCGTCGCCGGGGCCGAAGTGATGGAGGTCGCTGAGATCCTGGTGAAGGAGGAGCTGTGCGCGGTGCTGACCCCCGAGTTGTTCTCGGGCTACACCGGTCTCGTCACGAACGCCGGCTCCTGACCGGGGCGCTCGACCTCGGCGTCACAGCACTCGACACCAGCACCAACTACCTCGGCTTCCGTTCGCATCAGGTCCTGGCGCAGACGGCCGGAGACCTGCTGCCGAAGTTCACGGTCTCCACGAAGGTGGGCTACTTCCCGGGACCGGGCGGGGCGGAGCACTCCCTGGATCCCGTACGGCTGCACGCGGCCGTGGAACAGGCGGCCGGGGACCTGGGGCAGGAGCCGGACCTGGTGTTCCTGCACAACCCGGAACACTCGCTCCGCGAGGCTGGCCTGCATGGCCAGGAGGTGCTAGCAGAAGCATGCGCTGCCCTCGATGACGCTACGAGCAAGGGCCTGTGCGCCGCCTGGGGCATCGCATCCTGGGATCCATCACCCCTGGTAGGACTGATCGGCCCGGCCGTACCGAGGTCAGCGACCCTCATGGTCCGCGCCGGCCTACTCGTCGGAGTCAGAACGCTGGACGCCGCGGACACCCTCATCAAGGCGTGGGACCTGGACCCCAGCGAGGTATGGGGCATGAGCCCCTTCGGCGGCAGCACCAGCGACTCGGTGTGGGCCAAGATCGACCCTCGTGTCTTCCTCGGTGACTGCCGTCAACTCTCGCGTGTGCAGGCGGCGTTCATAGCCGCCTATCACCTGCCAAGGGTGGACACTGTGGCTGTGAGCACTGAGGAGCCCGGCCATCTGGGTGAACTCGTCGGCGCCCTGGTCGGAGAGGTCGAGGAACGAACGGTCCAGGAGTACCGGAGTCTCCTGCGAGACCGTTCACACGATCAGCCGGCCTGAAGCTCCTTGATGACCTGCTCGGCGATGCGCCGGGCGGGTTCCAGCCGAGGGTCTTCCGGGTGCGCGTACGGCCCGAGGATCTTCGAGCAGGCAAACAGCGTCATCACCTTGCCGTCCCGGCTCTCGAAGTCGGACCGGCGCTCGTGCCATACGCGATCGGCCAGAGCCGGGACAGCAAGGGAACTCGCCCACAGCGAGGCCGCATCCAGCCCCAGCGGCGCGTTACCCCAGTCCTCCCAGTCGAAGAGACTGAACGCCGGAGCCGTCATGTTGGCCCAGTTCAAGTCCGCGTGGGCTGGCACCCACTGCTCGATGGTCGTATCGAAATCGCCGGAGAAAACACCACGGACAGACTCGGTGACGAGGGCCTGGGTGACGGTCTCGGTGTCCGGCGTGGCGACCCGCCTCGTGCTCTGTTTCGCCAGCGCGTCCAACGACGCGTTCAGTGCGCCCCACCAGTCGTCCGGCAGCTCCGGGGCTTCACTCAGGATGGCGTTTCCGACAGGAGCACCTGGCAGGAGATCGGTTTCATCGGCTCGCCACATCACCGACCCGTCCGGGGCCCGCCAGACCACACATCCGTGCCATTCGGGC
Source organism: Streptomyces sp. NBC_00075 (assembly GCF_045041225.1). Lineage (NCBI taxonomy): Bacteria > Bacillati > Actinomycetota > Actinomycetes > Kitasatosporales > Streptomycetaceae > Streptomyces > Streptomyces sp. NBC_00075. The sequence continues at coordinate 4,837,371 of NZ_CP108243.1, read as the reverse complement.
TGGGCGATGCCCTTCAGACGAGCGGCACTCTCAGTCCCGTTCCACCCCTGGTCGGAGATCTTGTCGAGCAGGCGCCGCTCGATCCGAACCCAGGTGTCGCGGTCGGTTCTGGCCCCCACAGATCGGCGCTTACGCACCATCGTGCCCGGGAGCAGCCCCGCTTGGAGAGACCGCTCGACGCGATCAAGAACCTCGCCAACCGGCTGTACACGTAGGTCGACAGCCTGACCCGTGGAGACCGAGAGCGTCATGGACGCGACCGTAGCAGTGGCGCGGTGAGAGGCGCCTGTTTGCCGAAGTACGAGCGGTAGCCACCAGCCACTTCATAATCCGACTGCAGGGTCCTCACCGCCCTCCTACCGTTTCTGAACTCTGCTCAGGCTGCCCACCCCGTTACGGCCTGAGTTTGGGAGCGGCTGCACGAGATGGGCGTCCTGATCGGTTCGTCCGAGCCCCACCGCCCGAAGGCCGGGGGCGGGGCGGACTGGCCAGCTGAGAGGAGGCGCTGGAAACTGCTCAAGCCCAGATTGTCCGTGCGGCTGGCTACGGAGTGAGCCGGTTCGGCCCGCGGAAGAGGAAGCTGGCTTGGCGGATGGAGTCCAGCCCGAGCATCACCATCAGCACTCGCCCCAGACCCATGCCGAGGCCGCCGTGGGGCGGGCATCCGTACCGGAACGCGTTCAAATAGTCCTGCATCGGCTCGGGGCTCATGCCCTTCTCGGCGGCCTGCTTCAGCAGCACGTCGTACCGGTGTTCGCGCTGCGCGCCGGTGGTGACCTCCAGGCCCTTCCACAGCAGGTCGAAGCTCAAGGTCACGCTCGAGTCATCGGCAGCCCGCATGTGGTAGAAGGGCCGGATACCGACCGGGTAGTGCGTAATGAACACGAACTCGTGCCCGGTGGCCTCCTCGATGTGGGCCGAGATGCTCCGCTCGCCTTCCGGGTCCAGGTCTTCCTTCACCCCTGCCGGGTCCCAGCCACCCTTACGCAGGATCTCCTGCGCGTCGGCCATGGTGACGCGGGGGAAGGGCGTCGTGGGCACAGTGACCTCAACGCCGAAGTGCTCGGCGATCGCCTCGCCGTGCGCGTCGGCGACCTTGGCGATCGTATGGGCGAGCATCTGCTCCTCGAACGCCATCACGTCCTCGACGCCGTCGATCCACGCCAGCTCCACATCGACGCCCGTGAACTCGGTGGCGTGCCGGGAGGTGAACGACGGCTCCGCGCGGAAGACCGGCCCGATCTCGAAGACCTTGTCGATGCCGGCCGCGATCGCCATCTGCTTGTAGAACTGCGGCGACTGCGCCAGGTAGGCGCTGCGGCCGAAGTAGCCCACCTCGAAGACCTCAGCGCCGGACTCCGAGGCAGTGCCCATGAGCTTGGGGGTGTGCATCTCGGTGGCGCCCTGCGCGTAGACGTACTCGCGCATGCCCTGTTCCAGGGTGGTCTGCACGGCGAACAACAACTGAGTGGCAGGACGGCGGCGCACGTCCAGGAAGCGCCAGTCCATCCTCTGCTCCAGCCCTGTGTGCTCGTCGATGGGCAGCGGTGTCACGGCCGGGTTCAGAACCTCGACAGCCTCGGGGACGATTTCGAGGCCACCGAGCTTGACCTGGGCTGCGTCGACGACGCGCCCTGTGATCTTGACTGCGGACTCGGGGGTGAGAGCTTCAAATTGGGCCTCCAGCGGCCCGTTGTCGCGCTTGTGGGTCACCTGCACCATGCCGGTGTGGTCGCGCACGATGACGAACTGCATGTGGCGCTGCAGGCGGAGCGTGTTCACCCATCCGCAGACGGAAACGGTACGGCCGACGTGTTCTCGCAGGTCGGAGACGGGTACGCGGCTGTGGATCATTCGGTCCTCCGAAGGACGTCGTCATGATCCCTTGGGAGTGCGGGCGAGAAGGGCAACTCGCGGTACCACCGCACTTTCGCCGCCACCAGGTGGCGGCCTCGTTCAGGCCCAGTGACGGGGGCCAGCCGGCGGGGCATTGAACCACCAAACGGGGTCGTTCCTCCCCGCGCTCAGGAGGGTCTTCACTACAGGACGCGAGACCGCCTTCCCAGCTTCCAGCGGCTCTCTCTGCTCGCGTGATCTGTGGGTACTCGTCTCCGTCAACGCGTTGCCCAGCAGGATACGGAGCGGGCGGTGACAGCAGCAATCAAAAAGACGGGCGTGCAGCCAGAGACGCAGGAAGGAACACGGATTACTCGCTCGTCGTCATGCCGTCTGCCCCTTCCGTACTCAGGCAGGACGAGGGAGCCGGCCCCTACGTGCGAGGGTAAATTTGTCCGCCTTCTTTCCAGTTCGCCATTGGCAGACAGGAAATCCCCGGAAATGACTGGTACCCGGCCGCAAGCCATGTCAACGTACACACCCCGCCAGAACACCCACCCCCGAACCCACGGAGGCGCCCCTGTACCCGCACCACCCCAGTGACCCCCTCCGCCCCGACTCGCAGGAGCCGTTGTACTGGGTCACCCCTCGGCACCTGGCTGGTGACGACGGCGTACTCGCCGAGCAGATCGGGTCCTCCCTGACCGGTCTCGGCTGGCACATGTGGCCCACCTCCCGCGACACCCTGTTGTACGTAAGCCCGGACGGGCTGTGCGGTGCCGAGTGGGTCCTCGCGGCCTACCCGTTCGAACTGGGCGGGCTGCCCGTGGCCTGGCAACTGAGCGCCCGCCCGGACGCCGACTCCGTGATGACATCGTGGAACGCGTACTTCACCGCCGGTATCCCGTATGAGGCACTCGCCGACCTCCTCGTTGCGGTCGACACCCGCGAGGCGCCCGACATCGGCTACGAGGGGCCCGAGACGGTCCTGAACGCGCTTGGCGCCCAGGGCTGGGTCCGTGACCTGGACAGTCCCCACACCACCGCCATGGACCCCGGGTTCTCCGCCACCTTCTCCCTGGGGCTGCAGCCGCCGCTCGTCCAGGACGCCGATCCGCGCCCCGGCTTGATGAGCTGGCAGGCGTGGACGGAACCCGTTCTCGGCGCCCCGTATCTGTGGTGCGCCAGTTTCAGCGCCGGTGTCCCCCATGATCTGGTCGCCGCCTTCGCCTCCTCGCTGGCCTCGCCGGCCGTGGTGTCCCGCCGCACTTTGCCCAAGGACGCCGAGGGCCGGCTCATGGTCGTCCGCCGCAGCTGACGGCCCGCGCCCCAGGGGTGGCTGTTGTGCCGCTCCTTGCCGACCGCAGATTTCCCTGAGCGGCCGGTTCCCCGCACTCGCCAGACGGCAGAGATGGAGACCCGTATGTTCCGAATGTTTCGGTGCCGTGTTCGCGCCGACCGTGAGTTCCGTGATGCTCAGCGTGAGATCCAGGCGCTGCTGCAGACGCACACCGAAATGCCCTGGCCCGATGCTCCCGACCCGGTCGCCGCTACCACCCAAGACACTGCGGAGGCTGCGCCGGAAGCCGACTTCCTGCCGCCGGAATTCAGGGCGCCGTCCCGCCAGGACGTCGCCGGGTTCATGACGCGCTGGGACCAGCCGCTCGTCGTCGACGGCGAGGTACGTGAGTGTCCCGCGTGCGGCGCGTACCGGAACTGGGTTGTCCTCTGCCTGCGCGACGACTCGGTGTGGCTACGCTGCCGTGTCGGCCACACGGCGCGGGAGCCGGGGCTGGACGCGGCCTGGTACAACCGCCACTCCGGTCCGGCCGACCACTGGCACCCCACCCTTGAGGACGGGCTACGCCACCTCGGCCACTGACTCCCACGAAACCCCCCTTCCCTTCCCCTCCACATCGCCGGCCCCGGAGAGCCGGCTTGGTCAGACCGTTCGCTCCGCACCAACATGGGGGTTCCACATGCGTTTTCCCACCACAGCCGCGCTCTGCCTCGGCACTGTGTCCGTCCTGGTCCTGACGGCCTGCTCCAACGACAGCACCCGCGCCACGGACCCGACGTCTTCCGCCTCCGTTTCCGGACGCCAGGAGGGCAGGAACACCCCGGCTGCCGGGCCGTTGTCCTCAGCCGGGCTGGCCAAGCGGCTTCTCGACGAGGGCGACCTGGGCGAGGGCTACGCCCGCAAGGCAGAGCTGCCCGGTCGGCACGCTGACGTCAAGGTGACCGGCTGTCCCGCGCTGGAGGAACTCGACGCTGACACTGCGGCCGGCGGCAGCCTCGGCTTCCCGCGCCGGGCGAAGGTCTCCTTCACCTACGCAAGCGGCAACGGCTCGGAGGTCTCTGAGGAGTTGTACAGCGGCACCGCGGCCGAGCTCTCCAGTGGCGTGGGCCGGATCTTCGAGGCGATGACCTCCTGCTCCAGCTACCGGGTCCTCGCCGGCAGCACGGCCGTCACGGTCACCGCCCACGAGGTGCCCGCCCCGAGGTTGGGTGACGAGCAGTGGGGCCAACTGCTTACCTTCACGGCGGGAGGACGTAGCCAGGTCGTCAAGCAGACAGCTGTTCGTGTGGGGATGGTGGTTGCGGTGGTCTCGGGTTCGCCCGCGCTGGTCGATGCCCATGTGGAGGAGGCGGTGGCGAAAGCCCGTGTGACCACGTGAGTTCGCGTGCATGCCGAAGGCCCGGCCGGTGTCTCCGGTCGGGCCTTCGGCATGTGGGGCCAGGGTTCGTGGTCTGAGGGTGTCGGCCGGTGGGTGGAGTCCTGAAGTGCCGCCCGTGTGTGGTCAGTCTTCTTCGAGTTCGGCGTGCCCTTCGGGCGCGCGCAGGGTGCTGTGGATGTCGGACAGGCGTTCCAACTCCGCGTAGTCCTCGTCGGTCATGAGGTCGTAGACACTGTCCAGGGAGTCGTCGGGCAGCAGGTACGCGTACTTCATGTACAGGCTGACGAGGGCCCTCCCCACGAGGGTGCTTTCGCTCATCCAGCCAGCCTCGTCAGGCAGGCCGTGCACGACCGCCATGTCTATCTCGTCCGAGGTGCTGGTGGAGAGCAGGTCGTGCTCGATGCCGGTGAGCGGGCGGCCGTCGCGGTGGTACAGACGACCAAGTTCATCGCAGCGGGAGGGATCCACGTCGGCGAGGAGGATGACGACGCGGGGGCGGATTTCGGTCTGGGCCATGCAGGGGGGTTCCTTCCGGGAAGTGGGAGTCGGGATTGGGGCACGAATGCTCCGGACGATCCCCGGTTTCGGTAGCCGTGGATCGTCGGCTACAGTCCGCGCGCCTGCGGGTCAGCGCCGCCGCGCGGGAGGCCGCTGCTGGAGCGGAACGCCGACTGTGGGGTGGGCTGCTGCCTGGGCGCGGGGGCTGGGGACGTGACGCTCGCCGAGACGCCGTATGCGCCAGGTCAGCGCGCGGGCCGGGCTGTGGGCGTCGTCGAGCGTGCGCTGTCCGAGGGCTTGGTCCAGGACGGTGGCCGCGTTGTGCCCGGCGGCCTCCGCCTCGGCGAGCACGGTGGCGAGCGCGTCCCAGGAGACGTCGTTGAGGATGCGCTCGGCGTGCTCCGGCACCGCCTCCTGGAGGTGATGGGCGAAGCGACGCTTGGTCTGGTCACTTGGGGTGCGTTGGGCGAGGCCCGCCAGGACCGGCTCGGCGACCTGCCCGTACACGGTCTGCAGGTGGACGAGTGCCTGTGCGGCGGCGGCTTCCTGCTGGGCGTGCTGGCGGGTGCGGTGCCAGTGCACGGCGAACGCCACGGCGGTAAGGACGGAGTCGAGGAGCATCGCCAACCCCGTGCCGTCACGCTCCTGTGGGCGGTCGCGCCAGATCACCTGGACGCTGCGGTGTAGGGCGCGGGTGCTGGCGAGGTCGGCGGTGATGCGGGAGCGCGTGGCTCGCTCGAAGGCGGCTGCGGCGCGTTCGAGTTCAGCCCTCAGCGCGGCCGGAGCGGCGACCGGCAGCAGGTCCAGCGTCGCACCGAGGGCAACGAGCTGGCCCTGGGCGGCGTGGTCGTCGTCGTGGGTGAGGTGGTGGGGGATGCGTTCGGCGGCGGCGGTGGCCTGGTGCCACGGGTTGCCCGGCCGGGCGGTGGCCGGTTCGGAGCCGGTGATTGCGAGGCTCTTGCGGATCTTGGGCAGGGACAGGTCGGGGGAGAGCGTGGATCCCGCGTAGAACACCGGCTCGCCCTTGTCGTTGGTGTCACCGGGCAGGGCGAAGTTGCAGCCCAGCGCGTCGCCGGAGGGGCCGAGCTTGAGGCGCACAATCACGTCTGTCGCTTCCAGCAGAGCGAAGAACTCGGCCTCGTCGGCCGCGGCGGCGACCGCGCGGCGAACCCGCAGACGCAGCACATCGCGGGTGGCGGCGTCTTGGCCCAGACGCCTGGCCTTGAAGTGTTCCTTGCTGGTGGGCCGCTTGGCACCGGTGCCATCCCCCTGCTTCAACCGCCTGAGCCCGTAATCGATTTCGATCCTGCGGGCCTCGCGCTGGACGGCGCGCTGGTCGTAGCCGCGCTCGGGACGGCGGCCGTCCTGGCGTACGAGGGTGGCGGCGATGTGGATGTGGTCGTCGGCGTGGCGGACGGCCACCCAGCGGCAGGCGTGCTCGTCCCCGTCGGGGGCGATGCCGGCGGCGGCCACGATCCGGCGGGCGATGGCGGCCCACTGGGCGTCGGTGAGGATCGGGTCCTCGGGGGCAGCGCGGACGGGGCAGTGCCACACGGTGTCCTTGGGTGCCTTGTCCCCCAGCATCTTTACCGGCTGGTCGAGCTGGGCGACGAGCTGGGCCATCGCCTCCTTCGGATCGCGGTGAGGGCTGCGGCCGGGGTCGGGGGCGAAGCCGTTCCAGGAGGCCACCAGGTGGGGGTCGATGTGCTCGTTGGCCCGTCCCTTGCCGAAGAGGTAGCCGATCGTGCGGCACGTGGCATACGGGCCCGCACTCAGGATGATCTTGGGTATCACCCACTCACCGACCCTCAGTGACCTGGGCTACGGCGGTGTCCAGTTCGGCGATGGATGCCTCGACGCGCGCGAGGAGCCGCTGGACGACGTCGGGGTGGGGCCAGGCACCGTCCTTGTTGAGGTGCCATGTGAGCTGGTTGAGGTTGCTGCCGATCATGCCGAGCCGTCCGTTGGCGGCCATCAGCGCCTTGACCATGGCGCGGTAGTCGGCGACCGCTGCGGTGGGGTCGTCGGTGCGGGCGGCGGCGAGCGAGCACTCGGCCACGTAGCCGCCAAGGGCCATGCCGCTCAGGGCGGCGGCATTCACGATTAGGGCGAACTCGTCGTCGTTGTAGCGAGGGTGGACGCGGCGCTCGCGCAGCTGCTTGTCACGCAGACGGCGACGCGGGGCAGACTGCTGCTGCGGCACGCTCGACGACGACTCGGCTCCCCCTGTCCCGGTTGGCCCCCCTGGGCCGGCCGACTCCGGTGCCGCCTCGGCGCCGGACGCCTCCACCCCCTGCGGGGTGGAGGCCGGATAAGGACTCCTTATCCGACAACTTGCTGGGCTGTTCAGGCTGGTGGTCATCTCCGGTTGGGGTGTGGGGAGTCGGTAGTTCGGTTCGTGCATGGATCGGTGCTCCGTGGGGTGCTGTTGTCAGGATCTTCGCGCTGCGCAACCCGTGCCCCGGACTGGTCTGGCCCTGGGCACGGGGTGAGCAGGAAGGGCGGTGCGGTGCGCGCGTTTGCGGGGGTCAGGCGACGCCGACGGGGGCTACGTCGAGATGCCTCTGGTGTTCGGAGGCGGCTTCGTCGGGTCCGTCGAGAGGTTCGGCCTTGATGTCGTCGTGGGCGACGGGGTCCGGCCGGTCGGTGCGTTCGGCCTTCAGCTGGTCACGCACGACGCGGGCGCGGTTCTGGCTGATCCGTAGTTTGGTGCGCAGGCTCTGTGCGGTCAGCTGGTCGGCGCTCCAGTCGGTGGTCAGGCGTCGGGCCTCGGCGAGGACTTCGTCGTCGGTGCGGGGGCGGTCGGCGGCCGACTCGGCAGTGGCGGGGGCCCGACGTCTCGCACGGCGCGGGGCGGTTTCGGTCGACTCAACCGCGCCGGACGATTGGAGCGGTCGGGTAGTGGGGGCCGCCTGGGTGGCCTCGGTCGGCTTCGGCGCGGGCGTCCTGGCAGCCTTTGCGGAGGTCGACTCGGTCGGCTGCCTCGGTGCCGATTCGGCCTGGTCAGAGGTCGACCGTGCGGCTTGCCGTCCGACCGCTTCGGCAGAGTCGGCCGACTCGGGGTTGTGGTGCAGCACCTTCGCGACGAGGTCCGACCCGAAGTAGATCGACCCGACCGGGAGCGAGGTCGCCAGCAGTACGAGGGCCCAGTTCGCCGGGTCCCAGTCGGTCAGTCGGCCCCACCGGGTCGGCATGGTGTGCAGGGCCGGGGTGAGGCCGTGTACGTAGTTCAGCAGGAGGCTGGCGATCGTGTAGGTCGCCAGGACCCGCAGTGCGAACTTCCGGTCGGCATCGGGCAGCACGAGTGTGGCGATCAGCGCGAGGGCCATCAGCCCGTCGACCACGACCGGGTAGAACAGGGCGGCGGTTGGGTCGGCGCCGATGGCGCGGGCCACGTCGGACAAGGCGTTCCAGGAGACTCGGAAGGCCATGAGGACCACGGCCATCAGGCCGACGACGAGGGTGAATCGTGCACCGCGGTTCGCGCGATGGCCCTCGGCACGTGCGACCCTGCGGCGGCCGAGGCGAGTGCGGAGCCGGGTGTAGCGGGAACGATGGGTGTCGGAGCTGGGGAAGGCGGCCGAGGCTATCGGGGTGGGGGAGGGCAAGTCAGATATCTCCAGGGTGGGCATGAGGGGGGCCAAGGAAGCCGACCGGGCATGGCATCGGCGCTGCCGACGGGCGGTGAGGGCGGGAGCGGGGTGCGGCGGAGAGGGCGTTGGTCAGGCGCCGGCGCCGATACGGCAGCCGTCGGTCACGCGATGCCCTGCCGGGCCAGCTCCGCCACAGCGAGGTCCATACGGGTGGGGTGCGGCCTCGTGCGAGGTGCGTTGCCCCGGGCGTGACCGTCGAGCCCGAGGCGCCGACTGCGGCAGGGCTCGCCCTTGTCGGCGTGGCACCACCGGCAGGGGACCCTGAGCGCGTCGGGCTGTCCGGCCGCGACGGCAGCCTCGCGGGCGGCACGCGCGGGCCGGTAGGGGGCGAGTGCCGCGCGGACGGCTGGCGGGATGGACGATCCGACGACGGCCAGGCGGGCCTCGATGTCCCGGCGCGGGCCCTGGGCGAGCTGTCGGTGCGAGGAGGGCGCGGCCACACCGGTGGCGACGGCGTGCCGGGTGCCGAGGAGTTCGGTGCGCCAGGCGGCGGGGTCGTCCGGATCAGCGTCCGGAGTGGGATCGGTGTGCCGCTCCATACGGTCGCGGCGATAGGCGCGCCACTTGCGGGCGACGTCCACCGGGAGGATCGGGTACGGGGAATCGAGCACGTGGGCCCGTATTGCCTCGCGGACGTCCCAGCCGTGATCGGTGGCGAAGGGCACGTCGGCGAGCAGTTCCTGCCACTGGACGATCTGGTCACGAGCATTGCCCGTGCCGGCGGGGATGGTGCGGGGGTCGAGGCGCCCGATGTAGGCGAGGACGGCGGCGACTTCGCGTCGGTCCAAAGGCGGTCTACTCCGTTCCGGTCGGTTCGTCGAGGGCGGCGAGCAGGGCGGCCATGTGCGCCTCGGAGCGCGTCATGCCGGTGGACGAGGCGGGGGCGGGTGTGCCACCGGGCAGGGCGTAGAGGTTCGGGCGGCCGGGGGCGGGGGTGCGTTCCCGAGCGATCCACGCACGCCAGTCGGCGGCCCACGCGTCGGCGGTGCGGGGATCCCACGAGCTCCGGAAGGTGCGCCACTTCGCGTCGGCGGCGTCCAGGCTCTGCTTGCCGAGCCGATCGAGATGCCCGTCGCGTTGCAGCCAGGCACGGGCGCTCGGGTCGATCTGCCACTCGATGGCGGAGATGAGCGGAGTAGAGCTGCTGCTGCTCTTACTACCGTTCACCTTCGGTTCTCTTCTGTTCTGGGGGTCGGAATCCGCACCCCCCTCGGGTTGGAATCCGTACCCCCTGGGGGTCGGAATCTGTTCCCCGGGGTCAGATTCCGATCCCCCCTCGACGGGCTCGGCAGGGTCGGATTCAGACCCCCCGAGGGTCGGATTCCGACCCCCTTGAGGTGCCGGATTCCGGTCCCCCTCTCGGCGCTCATCGGCCAGGAATTCGGCGGCGATTGGGAGGCGGTAGTAGGTCTCGCCTCGGGGTCCCTTGCGGTCGGGGAGCGGCACCAGCTCACCGTCAGCGATCAGCTTGGCGAGCGCGTCGCGTACGGCGGTGCGGGAGGCGTTGGCGCGTTTCATGAGGGTGGGCACGGACGCGTACGCGACGCAGTGCCGGTCGCGGCACCGGTCGGCGATCAGGGCGAGAACCATGCGGGCGGTGCCCTTGCTGCGGCTGTGGTCCCACACCCATTCGCGGGCGTCGTAGCTCATCGGGCGGCGGCTCCTAGGTCAGGGCATGGGAGTGCAGTCGGCCCTTGTCGGGCGGTGCACAGGGAGGGGGTTGGCCCACCGCCCCGGCCGAAGGCGCGGGGGAGGGCTGGTGGCGTCGTATAGCCAAGACAGCCACATCCATGCCTCACAAGTCCAGCATTCCCGCCGAGAAACCAGACAGCTGACGGCGAACGCTTACTACGAGCCAGGCATTCCCAAAATTATAAACCCGAATCCGCCGCTGCCGAAATAACGGACCGTCAGGCGAAGCCAGAAGCATCACATCGGCAAGCCGTTGACGCACCGCCGACGGGGAAGCTACAACACAACACCGCACGTCAGGGCATCGATCGACGCACCCGTCCGCTCCCCCTCCCGACCCCCGGAAATCCCTCTGCAGCGTACGGCGCGGAGGGCAACATAGCCGACGATCTCCGGTTACCAAAACCGGCGATCTAGCCTTTCAATTGGAGCCATGCCCCCACGCTCATTGGAAATCGGGCCAGCAGGAATGCAGGCGGCCCGTGCCATCGAAATCCTCCGCGCCGAACGCGGCCTGTCACAAAGGCAGTTGGCCGACCGCGTGACAGCCCTCGGCCACCCGATGTCCAACACCATGCTGTCCCGCATCGAGCGCGCCCAGCGCCGATGTGACGTTGACGACCTCGTCGCGATCGCCGAGGCCCTCCACGTTCCGGCACCCGCGCTCCTGCCTGGCCTCCGCGCAGTCTGAACCGCCTTCGCCCCGCCGCGGCTCGCCCCATCCCACAGCCGAGTAAGGACCCACCCCTCTTGCACCACACCGCAACGCCACCTGCTCTCCCACGCCCGCTTCCCCGGGCTGAGGGCGAAGCATCCTTGCCCCGCCTCTACCGCCCCGAAGAGATCGCCGAGACGCTCGGCTGCTCTGCCTGGTGGGTCAAGGACCGTGCGCGAAGGCGCCTGATCCCGCACACGCGGGTCGGTCGCGCATACCGCTTCACCGCTGGACACCTCGCCGAGATCATCCGCATCCACGAAGAGCCGGCCCCGCAGTCCGCGCAGCGCAACCCTCCCCGGACGCCTCAGCCTGCGCCGACAACTACGTCATCGCGTACGGGGCGACTGCCCCAGTCCCCGATGCCCTCCGCGCAACGTCTCCAGGCCCGACCACCCCGCAGGTCCCAGTACGGCACTGCGGCCTAGCACGACACGGCAGACCACAGGAAGGAGGGAGCACGAGGCATGGGCTTCGCCGAGAAACGCGGCAGTTACTGGCGCGGCAGGTACAAGGTCAGCGAAGGCAAGTACGGCACCGTCGCCGACCCGACGGGTGCGGTGGTCAAATTCGCCACGAAGCGCGAGGCGAAGCAGGCCGCAGATGAGGAAGAGGCCAAGGTCCGGCGCGGCACCTGGCGCGACCCGTCCGCCGGACAGGAGACCTTCGGCGAGTACGCCAGCCGCTGGTATGACGCCCAGGACCTGGCCGCATCCACCATGCAGAACTACCGGCGCCACATCGAGGAGCACTTGCTCCCCGAGTTCGAGGACAAGGCCCTCGCTGGCATTCTCCGCACAGACGTGGATACCTGGGAGAAGCGGGAGAAGTCCGTCTACGCCGCATCCAGCGTCAAGACCTGGCGCTCGACGCTCCACCTCATCCTGGCCGACGCCGTGGATGAGGGCCTCATCGCCGCCAACCCGGCCACCAAACGACGCGGACGCGGCAAGCGCGCCGGCCGTTCCCGTGACCGGGGACCCGAGAAGGTCATCACCGATCCGCTCGGCCTGCTGCTCATCGCCGAACGCACGGCCCTGCTGTCCGGGCGCGACGACGAGTTCGTCGCCGTGATCCTCAAGGGATACACGGGCATGCGGTGGGGCGAAATCGTCGGCTTGGAAACCGAGTTCGCACGACCTGACGCCGTACGGGTGGAGCACCAGTTGTACGAGCTGGACTCAGGCGAGCTGATCCGCTGCCCGCCCAAGGACGACAGCTACCGCACCATCGACGTGACGGACTGGTTGTCGGCCCTGGTCGCCGACCACATCGCCCGTACGAAGCCGACACCGTGCGCCTGCCACGGGAAGAGGTACGTGTTCCGTGGCCAGGGCACCACTCGCACCGGCGGACACACGGGCGCCAAGCTCGTGGACGTCGCTCGCCGCGCGGAGGTTTCCAGCGGCACTGTGTCCAATGTTCTTAACCACCCCGATCGGGTACGGGAGGACACCCGCGTACGTGTTGAACGCGCCATAGCCGAGCTGAAGTTCGTCCGAGGAGGCGTCCCGACGGAGAACGCCGCCCACTGGCGCCGCAACGGCTTCGCCACCTGGCTGTTCGCGCCGGCCACCTCCGGCTGGTACCCGAAGAAGGCACCTCAGGAGGCCCGCCCAGTCCCGCTGCTCGGCGAGCCTTGGCCCGGCATCCCGGTCCGAGGCCGCAACGCCCGTGGCCGGGCCGACGCCTGCTGGCTGCCCGTCGCCAGAGGACTCACCCCGCATGGCCTGCGCCACTCCCATCGCACGCACATGGAAGACCTCGGCACCGAGAAGGTGCTGATGGACGAGCGTATGGGCCACATCGACGGCTCGGTTTCGGCCCGCTACGCCCACGTGACCCCGGGCATGCGCGAGCGCCTCAAGGCCAGCCTGACCGATCAGTGGGAGGCAGCGCTCGATGCCCGGCGTGGCCTGCACCCTCGCTCGCCGGTCGCCGTACTCGATCGGCTGCTGCGCGCTCGCGCCACGACGATGGCCTGATGGTCGGGAGACGGGTCCGGTTACCTCGAATGGAGCCCGTCTAGCGCGCGACGTGTGTGGCTGGGTGGCCTTGACGCTGGTCCTGGAGCGGCGTCGGCGGATTTCCCCCAATTGCCGGGATAAGGCTGGCCTGGGGCGTACGCTGTGCGTGGCAGATCGCGCCTGCCCGCTCCGAGTCATGATGGCCCACGTCCATCGTGGCGGCGAAGACAAGGTTCCCCGAATCGCGTAGCAGCGTTCCGCCAGGTCATCCAAGTATCCGCGGCGGGGTGGACGTGGGGCGTCCCGCCAGATGGAGCACACGATGACCAGGGACCGTCGCCGCAAGGCTGAGATTCACGCCCACCAAGCAACCACCGGAACGCCGTATCTGGTGGCCCGCCGACAGATCGCTGCCTTGGCCGAGGTGATGCAGCAGCATCCGCGGCTCAACTCCTTCGGCATCGGCGTCTTCAATCCGCTGCGCAAAACGGCCGAGCAGCCCCGGACCGAACTCGCGGCCCGCCGCGAGGAGTTGGCCGGAGGCGTGGTCATGGTGATGGAGACCGTAGAGTGGCTGCGCGAGAACATCACGCCGATCAAGACCCCTACCGTCAGCAGCTACACCGTGAAACACGTGATGCAGCGGGCAACCGGCAGGTACGTCACCAATGGTGTGTTCATCGCGGCCGCTCTCGTCGCCGGCTACACCTTCAAGTACGAGCAGCCGAATGTGCTGTTCGGCATGAGCGCCCGGGACCTGAAGCGGATGAACTGAGCACCCCAGAACGGATCCCTCCGGCCGTCTGAACGGGCCTCAAAAGGGCTCGGTCTTCCACGGGCGCTTCATCGTGTGCGCAGGACCTTCGAGATCCTGCGCACACGACAGCTTTAGCCAGGGCGTCGGCAGTAATGGCTGAAAGATCAATGGCATCTGACGGAGGATCTTCGGCGGGTGGCGGTGCACTCCTTACCAGTGGGTCGCGGTCGACGATTCGACGGTCAGGCGGCCGTGGCGGGGCGTGGGCTGTCGTGGAAGACCTGGCTGGTGTGCCAGGAGCGGTGGATCGCGGCGACGGGGTGTGCGCCTGGTTGAGGTCCGATGAGTGGTCGGTCGGCGAGCGCGATGACGTGTTCGCGGGCGGCGGGGCTGTGGCCGACGAACCGCTGGGAGACCAGGATGCGGTGGCCCTCGCCGACACCGAGGACGCCTTTGTCGAAGAGCTTGTGGTGCAGCGAGCACAGGCACAGTCCGTTGTCGACGTCGTCCGGTCCGTCGAACGCCCACCAGCGCACGTGCGCGGCCTCCAGCCCGACCGGCACCGCGCCGATCCTGCCGTCGTAGCCGCAGAAGGCGCACCGGTACTCGTAGGCCGTCAGGACCCGCTCTCGCATCCGCGGATCCCGCTGCCTGCGCACGGCGGCCGAGAGCCGTCCGGTCTCCGCCGGCTCCAGCTCCAGGCCGACGGCTTCGCACAGGTCGCCGTGGAGCGAAGGCGGGAAGTGTAGGTCGAGCAGGACCCGTGCCATCCGGCCGAGTAGCTCCGGCTCACGCCCCAGTGCCGCCCGCAGTTCCGGCGCCAGTCGCCCAGCGGCCCCCGCGGCCCGCAACTCCCGCACCCCGCTGCCGGGGCTGCCCGGTCCGCGATCGGTGCGCACCTCCCACACGCCGTCGCTCACCAGGTGGTGGAACGGGTATGCCGGAGTCGTCCTGTTCGGCGGCCCGTACTCGGTCAGCAGCCGTTGCAGATCCTCCTCCACGGCGCTGTACCGCAGTTCGCCGGCGGCATCCTGCTGGAACCGGCCGAGGGCGTACAGCAGCAGCAACGGCTTGTGCGGAGCGCGGGTCCCGCTTCTGGTCCACTGTCTCAGTTGCGCGGTGCGCTCCAGCCAGTCCATGACCGGCGATCGTAGCCGCGCTTCGTCGACCAGCGATCTGCGCGTGTGGGGAAAGCCTAACGAGGCGTGGCGAGTTGACTGCGACGTGCCGTGACCAGGTGGCGCCATCGTGCGCGGGTCCGTTGTTCTCCGTCGATCCACCGTGCTCGCGCGGTGTGCTCGGGAAGCGGAAGGCCGGCCATGAAGTGGGCGATGTCGACGTAGTAGGCGTAGTCGCCGCTCTGCGTGAGTTCGCGCAGGCGGGTGATCGCGGTGGCGAGGCCGTCCTGGGCGTCGAGGACGGCGTGGTGGAAGCACAGGGCCAGTTGCAGCTTCGCCGCGGCGTAGGCAATGCCGGAGACACCGATTTCGGCGAGCAGTACGGCCGCCCGGCCGGGCAGGTCGGCGGCGAACCCGGCGTCGCGTACGAGCACGGCGATGCGAGCGGTCATCTCGCTGGAGCGCAGGCTGAGGTGGGACAACAGCCGTTCCGCTAGATCGAGTTCGTCATCGGCCCGAAGCTGATCGGAGAAGGAGACAGCGAAGGCGAGATGCGCCTGCACCATGGCGGTCTCGCCGACCACACCGTGCTCCTCGGCTTCGCTCCGGCCTGCCAGGTAGGCGGCGACTGCCCGTTCCATGTCACCCTGCACCCACCACACGTCTCCCAACACCCGATGGCGCCGCCCCTCCCAGCCAAGCCTGCCCGCGGCTTCGACCGCGGTCGGGAAGTCTCCGGACAGGCGGCTCAGGTGTGCCAGGCCGCGCCGAGCCGCGGAAGCGAGCCGACCGTCGGCAGAGGCGACGCGCTGCATCCCGCGACGCGAATCGTCGGTCAGACCGAGGTCTCGCTGGGCCTTCGCCAGGTAGTACGTGGCCAGTTCGACCAGGTCATCGGGGAGCAGCTCCGAGGCGAGGACGGCCGAGAGCCGACTGGACGTGCGTTCACGGTGCTCGTGCTGGCGCCGGGCGATGGCGCTCAGCGTCTCCACCAGTGCGTCCGCCGCGGTCCGCAGACCACCTGATGACGTGGCATCGGCGGCGGGAAGCGCCAGCGGTTCCCAGACGGAGTCCCCTACGTACTGGAATGCGGCATCGGCGAGCCAGCCGAGATCGAGACGGAAGTCCCGTGCGAGGAGTAGTCCTTGCTGGAGACAGCCGACCAGGACTGCGCGATCGTGTCGCAGGTCCTGGCGCCACTGTGATTCCAGGGCGTGGAAGGCTCGCCCGGCCGCGCGCCGCCAGTCCTGTTCCGACCAGCGGTCGTCACTGCTGTCGTCTGCGTTGCGAATGGCGGAGCGGATCAGGTCGTGGACGTGGAAGGGCCACACACCGGAGGAGGACTCCCGGATGAAGGGGCGCTCGGTCAGCCGTAGGGCAGGCGCGTCGTGGTCCATGCCGGAAGCTTGGGTGGCCAGGGGTACGGAGAACGCGCTGAGCAGGCTGACCGAGCGGAGCACGTGGCGTTCATCGGCGGTCAGGTCGCTGAGAGTACGGGCGATCAGGGCGGGGAAGTCGTGGTCGAAGTCGGTGACCTGCGGCTGTCCGCCGCCGCGTCGGAGCTCCAGGTAGCGCATGACCGACAGGTCCAGGTGCAGAGGCAACCCGTGGGAGCGCTCGGTGATGATCCGGCGGACCGGTTCGTCGATCAGCGGCTGCCCGTCGCGGCTCAGCCTGCGGAGCAGGTAGTCCTCGCAGTCTTCGGGGGAGAAGTCGCCGATCAGGACCTGACGGCCCGATACAGCTCGCCCCACATGTGCCGTGCCGACTGCGAGACCGGGCCACGCGTGCGGCCCGGTCCAGTCGAGCTGCCCCTCCAGGCTCGTCTCCGCCCACTGGAGGCGGTTGCGTCCGGTGACGACGAAGAACGCGTTGGGCATCAACCACATGATGCGTTGGAGCAGACGCTCGAAGTCGCGGTGCGTGCGGTCGCCGGTGTCCTCGAAGGTGTCCAGCAGGATCACGGGCAGTGCGCTCTTGCCGACGGGGATTTGGGCCAGGTCCCAGGCGAGGAGGTGCGGGTAGAAGCTGAGGGCTTCCAGGTCGGGCTCGGCCTCCAGGAGGTCGGCCAGGCGGGAGCAGCCGGCGAGGGCGCGTACGGACTGGCGCCGTTCGCGTAACGCCTTGATGAGCGCGCCGGCCCCGTGCCCGAGCGCACTGCCGACTGTGCCGGGCAGGAGCAGAGCCTGGGCGACATCGCTGAGGGCGGACTGCATCTGCTGCGGCAGGGCGGCAGCGGCGCTGAAGCGGCTCAGCAGCCCGCCCCGGCGCAGGTAGTCCTCGATCGGTTCGCCCGGGTGGTTGTGCTCCCAGTAGCGGCGCAGGGCGAGGTCGAAGGCGGGCATCGGGCGGCCGAGCGCGGCGACAGCAAGACGGATGGAGAGGATGACGCGCTCGAAATCCATGCCCGCGGCGCGCGCGAGATCGATACGAACCGGCAGGGTCCGCTCCTCGGGGTGGGACGGCGATTCCCATTGCGCCGGGCGGTGCTCGCTGCGGGCCAGCGATGCCTCGATCTTTCGGGAGAGCGTGGACTTGCCGATCCCGCCCACACCGTGGAACACGAGGATGTTGTGGCGGGGAGCTTCCAGGTCCTCCACGTCGAAGTCCGCACGGGTCACGTGCTGTATGTGCTCGGCGAGGCCGGCCGTTACGGCCTGCCACTGTGCCTGCCGGTTCGTGAACGCCTCACTGGCGGCGATGCTCCGGTCGTTCGAGCTGAACAACGTTCGAAGATCCCGCCCTGCCACAGCTCCCCCTGACGATCAACTGGAGCCAAGACAAGCTCCGTTGACGACAGCATGGCACGCCCGCATTCAGGCAGGTCCGCAGGCCGCATCCGGCACGCGGCAGTTCAGCCGACGACCTCGGTCACGGGACGGTGACATGGGTTCCCCATCCTGCGTACTCACCCTCACAGGTCGAACAGGCTCTCCTGGAAGTTCTCGACGACATCCCGTCGCGGGTAGAACAGGCCCAGCAGCAGGAACGTCTTGGGGCGGGCCGCGACGTTCCCGACGAAGCAGTGCACGGCCTTCTCCGCAGTGACCATCCGGTCGAACCAACGCTCGCGAAGCTTCTCCTCCACGCCGTCCTTCCCGTAGTGGCGAAAGAACTTGCGGTACGACTCGCCCGCCTCCCAGTCCCTCAGCCCCATGTCGTGACCAGCGCACTCCTGATCCGCGCATCGGAAGCTGTACCGGAACTCAAGTGGCACCCACTCCAATTGGCGGAGGTCCTGTGCGAGTAGATCCAACTGATCTGCCAGGGCCGCCTTCGAAGCTGGCCAGGGCTCGGCAGGAGCGAAGCGGAAGCCGGTGAACTCCGCTGGGCGGAAGACGCCAAGCGACGTTCCCCGAAGCTCCTGGTCCCGCTTTATGGAGCACAGGGACGGCGCTACGAGGGGCTGCACATGCGAGAAGCGTTCGCGCCAGCCATCCGCTGTCCCGAGGCGCTCGATGACCTTGAGACTCTGCAGGTTGGGGCGCAAGCTTTCGGGACGGCGGTCCCCATGGTGTCGCTGCACATCGACCTCGACGATCGAGTACTTGGCGAACTGGCTTTCTTCGTTCAGCAGCCGGAACGGAACCGGGAAGAGCCGCACATGCTGGGGCGTCCCTTGGTCGAGCCGTATGCCGGCCACGCAGCTCGTCTCGTGGTACTTCGCGGACAGTTCCGGATAGGTCTTGACCGTGATCATGATCCGTGCGCGCTGCCAAATCCCCGATCCCATGGTTGCCCCCTCCACTGATCTCCCGATCCGATTGGAGGAGAGGCATGCGCCACCGGCAAGGGCGCGTACAGGAGCGAGGGGCGAAGTCAGGCCAGGGGAATTACGGGCACGGCGGCCCGCTTGCGGACCGTCTCCAGGACGACCTGTCGGTGGCAGCGGCTTTCGTCTTTCTCGAAGCACAGCACCGCGACCCGGGACTGCCGGGCATGCTCTGCGAGGCGCTCAAGATCGGTTTGCGCTTCCTCGGACCGCAGCACTCCACGGAACCGAGCCCGGCCCACGTCGAGGCGGCCCTCCCAGAACGGCGCCCGGTTGTCCTTGGGATTGCCCAGGCCACGCAGGTGGGTGTATTCGATGCCGGCCTCGGCGAGTGCCTGCCCGAGCCGAGTCTTGCTGAAGCCCTTCTTGCGGCTGATCGGCGTAAGTCGTACGTCCGCCACGACATCAATACGGCTGTCGAGGAGAGAGGAGACGAACGAGTCGATGTCCCGGCCTTCGTACCCAGCGGACCAGAGGCCGGGAGCGACCTTGGTCTCCTGGAAGAGTTCATCGAGGGAGACTTCAAGTGCCTCGGCGACTGCTCCGACGGTGAAGAAACCTGGCTGGATCGCTCCCTCGCTCTCCAGACGGGCCAGCGTTCCTACGGCGATGCCAGCTTCCTTGGAGAGCCGCTCCCGCGACCATCCTCGAGCCTCCCGCATCGCTCGCACGCGCTGGGCGAGTGCTCGGGCGTGGTCGTGGGGACGCGCTGAGTGATGGCTTGCCATGTGTCGTGATCCTAAGGGCGGTTGAGGCGGGCGGGCATGGTGTTCCCGGCCGACTACTAGGCTGGATTCGCGAACGCGCAGGTCCGAGTGCCCTAAGCCGCCGCACTTCAGACGGCCTCACCAGTCACCCACTGGGAGAACCCAACCAAGATCTTCTCCCAGATTTCTCCCAAGCGATCTCCAGGAACCAGTCAGGGGCCTGATCCATCAACTGGATCAGGCCCCTGACCTGGTACTTCACTGTCGGGGTGGCGGGATTTGAACCCACGACCTCTTCGTCCCGAACGAAGCGCGCTGCCAAGCTGCGCTACACCCCGATGTCGCTGCTTGTCCTGCTTGTCGCGGCGACGTCGTTTACTTTAGCCCACCGGTGGCCCCAGGCGAAATCCGCTTTTCGTGCGGTGGTGGACCGGGTTCGGGCGGATGTGGTCGAGGGTTACGAGGGCGACGGCCAGGGCGTAGAAGGCCAGGCCGAGAAGGAGTGCGTTGGCCAGGACGCTCTTGTAGCCGTGCTCGGCCACGTCCAGGAAGCCGTACGGATAGCGGCTCGGCGTGCCGGGCAGGAGCAGCTCGCCTCTCGCCAGGGAGAAGGCCAAGTACGCCAGGGGGTACAGCAGCCACGGTGCCGCCTGGCGCAGGTGCAGCCGGCCGGGGGCGGTCAGCAGCAGCCAGTCGACCAGTGCCGCGATCGGGATCGCCGTATGCAGCAGCTGGTTGGTGACGGCGTGCCGGCCCGTTGGGGGAGCGGATACGAAGAAGGGGCTCGACGCGTTTGCCACCAGACCGTGGTGGACCAGGGCCGCGATCACCACGTACAGCAGCGTGGCGCCCGTGAGGCCGGCCGGCAGCGGGCGTCGGGCCGTCCAGGCCCGGCGGGCCGAGAGCGTCATGACCAGGGTCAGCAGGATGCTGCTCTGGATCGTGAAGCGGCTCAGGACCTCCGCGGGGCTGCCCAGGAGGAGTTCCATCGTGACGGCCGTCGCTGCGGACGCGGCCGTCAGCAGGCGGAAGAGCGCTGTCGCCGGGCGGCGTACCGGGGTCACCACCGCCGTCGCGGGGACGGGGGAGGGGAGCAGGGCCGCGGGTACGCCGGGGAGTGCGGGGAGGTCCGGTATGTCGCTGGGTATCGGGGCGGTCATGCCCTCACGCTAGGGCGACCACGCAAAACGGACCATTCCGGGCGGGCTGTGTGGGTTACGACGGTTGCGGCGGCTACGGGCCCTCTGTCAGCGTCAGCAGCGTCGCCTCCGGGGGACACGCGAACCTCGCCGGTGTGTAGCGGTTCGCGCCGCAGCCCGCCGAGACGTGGAGGTACGACGTCCTGCCCTCCGCCGTGTGCGTCGACAGGCCCTTGACGCGGTCCGTGTCCAGGTCGCAGTTGGTGACCAGGGCGCCGTAGAAGGGGATGCACAGCTGGCCGCCGTGCGTGTGGCCGGCCAGGGTCAGCGGGTACGCGTCCGCCGTGAACGCGTCCAGGACGCGGAGGTAGGGGGCGTGGACCACGGCCAGGGAGACGTCCGCCGATGACGACGGGCCGCCGGCCACCTCCTCGTAGCGGTCGCGCTTGATGTGCGGGTCGTCCAGGCCCGTCAGCTCCACCGACATGCCGTCGATCTTCAGCGTGCCGCGCGTGTTCGTCAGGTTGAGCCAGCCCGCCGTGTCGAAGCCGTCGCGCAGGTCCTCCCACGGGTTGTGGATCACGTTGACCGCGGGCGCGTTGCCGTTGAGGCCGTGCCTGCCCTGGATCTTCTCGACCAGGTACCGGGCGGGGTTACGGGGCGTCGGGCCGTAGTAGTCGTTCGAGCCGAAGACGTACGCACCCGGGAACTCCATCAGCGGGCCCAGCGCGTCCAGCACCTCGGGCACGCCCTCCGGGTCGGACAGGTTGTCGCCCGTGTTGATCACGAAGTCGGGGCGCAGACCGGCCAGGGAGCGGAGCCAGCGCTGCTTCTTGTACTGGCCGCCGACCATGTGGATGTCGGAGACCTGGAGGACGCGCAGTGGGCGCATCCCGGCGGGCAGTACCGGCACGGTGACCCGGCGGAGGCGGAAGAAGCGGGCCTCGAATCCGACCGAGTAGGCGAGGCCGGCGGCGGCAACCGCCGTGATTCCCAGGGGTACTCCGTATCGCGCGCGCATGCTCCCATCGTGTCAGGCGGGGGAGGGTGGTGGAAATCGCGGTAGAGGTCGCGGTAGAGGTCGCGGTGGAAATCCGCGGGCGGGGTGCTTGCCGCACCTGCGACAATCGTTCGCATGACCACGCTCAAGTCGAAGCTCAGGGAAGACCTCAACGCCGCCATCAAGGAGCGCGACGAGCTCCGCTCCTCGACGCTCCGGCTCACCCTCACCGCGATCACCCAGGAGGAGGTCTCCGGCAAGGAGAAGCGCGAGCTCTCCGACGAGGAGGTCACCAAGGTGATCACGCGCGAGGCGAAGAAGCGCCGCGAGGCCGCCGAGGCGTTCGCGCAGGGCGGTCGGACCGAGTCGGCCGAGCGCGAGAAGGCGGAAGGCGAGATCCTCGCGACCTACCTGCCCAAGCAGCTCGGCGACGACGAGCTGAACCAGCTCGTCGCCCAGGCCGTCGAGGAGGCGAAGGCGGCCGGCGCCGAGGGGCCGCGGGCCATGGGCCAGGTCATGAAGATCGTGAACCCGAAGGTCGCGGGCCTCGCGGAGGGCGGCCGGGTCGCCGCCGCCGTCAAGAAGCTCCTCGCCGGCTGACCGGCCGCCACACACGGACACCGATGCGCCTGTACGTCGATGGGGGCGCCCTTCTCAGGAAGGGCGCCCCCATCGGCGTACTACGTGGCATCTCTACGGGAAACCCCCGTTGCTGTTCCCGTTGTTGCCGCCGTTGTCGTTGCCCTGGATGAAGCCCTCGGGGAGGGAGAAGGTCGGCGTCGGGAGCGTCGTGTTGCCGCCGTCCGTGTTGTTGCCGCCGTTGTTGTTGCCCTGGTCGTCCCCGTTGTCGTCATCGTCTCCGTTGCCGTCGTCCGGCTTCTGGACGGGCGGTTCGATGATCGGTACGAGGTTGAACTGCCCGGAGTCCTTGCCTTCGAGGGCGCCGGTCATGGCGTCCTTCCAGATGGGGCCCGGGACCTGACCGCCGTACACGAGCTCGTTCCAGACGCCGCCGATCCTGATGTTGGTCATCTTCACGTTCTGCATGGCGCTGCCGACCCAGACGGCGCCGGACAGGGTCGGCGTGTAGCCGACGAACCAGGCGTTCTTGCGCTCGTCCGTCGTACCCGTCTTACCGGCGTTGTCGCGGTCGGTGAGGCCGGCCGACTGGCCGGTGCCGGAGTCGACCACGCCCTGGAGCAGGGTGTTGATGGTGTCGGCGGTGGTCTCCGACATCGCGCGCGAGCACGTCGACTTCGGGACTTCGAGGGCCTTCTGCTTGCCGTTGGCCTTCTGGGTGATCGACTCGATGGCGATCGGCGTGCAGTACATGCCCCGCGAGGCGAAGGCCGCGTACGCGCTCGCCATCGTCAGCGGGGAGATGCCCTTGGAACCGAGCGCGATGGCGGGCACCTCGGGCAGCTTGTCGCCGTTGCCCTGGGTGACGTGCAGCGCGTCGGTCATCTTGACCACCGGGCAGAGGCCGATGTCGGAGATCATCTGCACGAAGTAGGTGTTGACCGACAGCTCCATCGCCTTGCGCAGGCGGTACGGGCCCTTCTCCGACTCGCTCTCGTTCTCGACCTTCGCCTTCTCCTGGTTGGTCCACGGACTGCCGCTGCACGTCTGGACCGGGCTCGGGTACTCCATCTCGTACGGCGCCGAGTACTCCTGGATCGCCGGGCGGCCCTCCTCCAGGGCGGCCGCCGCCACGAACGGCTTGAACGTCGAACCGGTCGGGAAGCCGAAGTTGGAGCCGCCCCGGTCGCTGCCGACCGAGTAGTTGATCTCGGTCTCGTTCTTGCCGTAGCCGTACGGCTTCGACTGGCCCATGCCGAGGATCTTGCCGGTGCCCGGCTCGACCAGCGTGACCGCCGTCGCTACCTTGTCCGACTTGTACACGTGCTCCTTGATCGACGCCTGCACGGACGCCTGCGACTGCGGGTCCAGCGTCGTACGGATGGTCAGTCCGCCCTGGTTCCAGATCTTCGCCCGGGCCTCGCGGGTCTTGCCGAAGACCGGGTTGCCGAGGAACTCCTGCTCGACGTACTTGCAGAAGAAGCCCGCGCCCTTGACCGCCGCGATGCAGCCGTTCTTGGGCTGGCTGACCTTCAGGCCGAGCGGCTTCTCCTTGGCCTCGGCGGCCTCCTGCGGGGTGATGTCACCGACCTCCGCCATGCGCTGGAGCACGGTGTTGCGGCGCTTGGTGGCCTCCGCCGGGTCGTTCACCGGGTCGTACCGGCTCGGCGACTGGACGATGCCGGCCAGGAGGGCCGCCTGGGGGAGGGTGAGGTCCTTGGCGGACTTGGAGAAGTAGCGCTGGGAGCCGGCCTCGACGCCGTACGCCTGCTGGCCGAAGAACGTGATGTTCAGGTAGTTCTCGAGGATCTTCTTCTTGCCCAGCTCCTCCTCGACCTGGATCGCGAACTTCAGCTCCTTGACCTTGCGGCCGATGGTCTGCTGCTGGGCCTGCGCGACCTTCGTCGGGTCGTCGCCCGCCTCCTCGACGAACACGTTCTTCACGTACTGCTGCGTGAGCGTGGAGGCGCCTTCCGAGACGCCGCCGCTCTGCGCGTTCTTGTTGAGGGCGCGCAGGACGCCCTTGAGGTCGATCGCGCCGTGCTCGTAGAACCGGGAGTCCTCGATCGCGACGATCGCCTTCTGCATGTACGGCGAGATGTCCTTCAGCTCGACCACCGTGCGGTCACGCGAGTACACCGTGGCGAGCTGGCCGCCCTTGGCGTCCAGGATCGTGGTGCGCTGACTCAGCGGCGGGCGCTTGAGGTTGGCCGGGATCTCGTCGAACCCCTCGACCGAACCCTTGGCCGCGAGGCCCAGCGCGCCGGCGGCGGGCAGCGCGATGCCCGCCATGACGGCTCCCGCGAGCACGCTGACACCGAGGAACTTGGCGGCCTGCTGCGCTGCCGACAGGCCACCACCCGATCGCTTGTTTGGCATGAGGGCAGCCTAATCCCTAATTAAGGGCGTCCTGAGGGGCAGGTGGTTCTCGGGATGTTCGAGTACCGGACCGTGACATCTAAGGGCAGCCGGGCAGGCAACGCCTGAACTGTAGATCGTGTGCTCGGCTCTGGTGCTCGTGGTGGCGGCGGTCGCGTGGGCGCCGGGCGGATGCCTTGCTCTGGCCTGGCATCGATGCCTACTCAGAGACCGTGCGGCGTGCGGCGTCTTCGTGGCTGCCGCCACCACGCTGGGCGTCGGCGGACTCCCTAGCGACCCGGCATCGATGCCTCATTCCGAAGCTACGGCGCTGGGGCCGTCGGCCGTCAACACCCATCACTTGATCACTCGTTGGTGTTGGTGGTGCGAGCCCGCCGCACGGTGACCTCTTGATACGCCCGAGCCGTTTGAGCTCCCGCGCAGACCGGGGCCCGTGGGGTGCGCTGGCGCCACGAACGGCTAGTGAGGTGGAGGCACATCCGCTCGGCGGACGATGCCTGGGATTAGGTCGCTCGCGTGGCCCGCATGTGCTCGTGACCAGCGTAAACATCTACACATCGGGGAGGGAGCCCCATGATCTACTGCGGCATTGACTGGGCGGAGAAGACACACGACGTCGCCTTGGTCGACGACACTGGTCAGTTACTGGCCAAACGTCATATAACTGACGACGCGGCTGGCTACCAGCTGCTGCTGGAGCTGCTCGCCGAGCACGGCGACAGCGAGGAGAACCCGATCCCGGTGGCGATCGAGACCTCGCGGGGTCTGCTGGTCGCGGTGCTGCGGACCGGCAAGCGGAAGATATACGCGATCAACCCGATGGCCGCGGCCCGCTACCGCGACCGCCACTCGGTCTCGCGCAAGAAGTCCGATCCCGGCGACGCCCTCGTCCTGGCCAACATCCTGCGCACGGACATGTACGCCCACCGGTCCCTGCCCGACGACTCCGACCTCGGCCGCGCGATCGCCGTCCTCGCGCGTGCCCAGCAGGACTCCTTGTGGAACCGGCAGCAGCTCGCCAACCAGCTGCGCTCCCTGCTTCGCGAGTACTACCCGGCTGCCCTGGACGCCTTCGCCACCTGGGCCAACGGCCTGTGCCGTACTGAGGCCCGCGAACTCCTCAGGGCTGCACCGACGCCCACCCGGGCCGCGCGACTGACCCGCCCCCAGCTCCAGGCTGCCCTCAAACGCGCCGGCCGCCAGCGCGGCATCACGGCGGAGGTCGACCGCGTCCGTGACGTCTTCCGCGCCGACTGGGCACACCAGCCGCCACTGGTCGAAGACGCCCTCGGAAAGCAGATGCTCGCTCTCCTCCTCCAGCTAGAGGCCGCCTGCACCGCAGCCGACGACCTCGCGAAGGCGGTGGAAGAGGCGTTCCCTCAGCACCCGGACGCCGAGATCCTGCTGAGCTTCCCCGGGCTCGGCATCCAGCTCGCCGCCCGGATCCTGGCTGAGATCGGGGACGACCACACCCGCTTCGCTGACGCCCGCGGCCTGAAGGCCTACGCGGGCTCCTCGCCCATCACCAGGGCCTCCGGCAAGAAGTCGGCCATCACCCGGCGCTGGGTGAAGAACGACCGCCTCAACCATGCTGGCTACCTGTGGGCCTTCGCAGCCCTGCGGCACTCACCTGGAGCGGGTGCTCATTACCGGCGGCGCCGAGAGATCGGCGACTGGCACGCCGCAGCGCAGCGCAACCTCTTCAACCGCATGATCGGCCAGCTCTACCACTGCCTCCAGCACAGCAAGCTGTTCGACGAGAACACCGCGTTCCCCACCGAACTGGCCGCCGCCGCTTGACGGCATAGCAACGTGAGGTGTCTACGTTCTCATTCGCCGGACACGCGTACAGGCCTTGGCCTAAGCTGCTCACAACTGTCACAGCAGTGAGGTCACGTATCAATACGTCCGTGAGACCCGAATCGTTTCGGATGTAGTCCAACTTTTTTTGGTGAGTACGTGCCCGAATCCGCCTTGTGTGTCACCAGATGTCCGTTGTGACCCAGCTGAACTGTCCCGGTTTGCCGGGATAGTCACGCATGTCGGTCGCTCACTCCCCCGGGTGATCTGCCGCTTACCCATAGTCCGTTCGGGCCATTCAAGATTGGGCCCGAAGGGGGTGTTGCGCTGTGCCCGCCTTCCGTAACGTCCTCAACTGGCGGCGGTGAATATGCCGCTGCCGCCGTGGGGGAGCCTCGATTCGGGAGAGGACGGCGCCGGTATGGGCTGGGTAACCGACTGGAGTGCGCAGGCGGCCTGCCGCACTACCGATCCGGATGAACTGTTCGTTCAAGGAGCAGCGCAGAACAGGGCCAAGGCGGTGTGCACCGGATGTCCGGTACGCACGGAATGCCTGGCTGACGCGCTCGACAACCGCGTCGAGTTCGGCGTGTGGGGAGGAATGACGGAGCGGGAGCGCCGCGCACTGCTGCGCAGGCGTCCCACCGTCACCTCATGGCGTCGGCTGCTCGAAACAGCGCGAACGGAGTACGAGCGGGGGGTGGGAATCCTGCCCCTCGACGAGGAAGAGGTGTACGAGAGCTACTTGGCGGTCGGCTGAGCCGTCCCGCTCACTCACTCGCCTCCGGAAGCTTCGACGGCTCCGGCAGCTCCGGCCGGTCGGTCGCGAGCCGGTTGCCGATGTTCCGCAGTCCAGCGAGGTCATGGACGTCGCCGGGCAGTGCGGCGACCTCGGTCACAGCCACCTCCGGGTGGAGCGCGGTGAAGCGGTCACGTGTGCGCTGCTCGCGGGAGAGCAGTTGCATACGGTCGGCGTGCAGCCGGAGCAGGCCTGCGGTGAGTTGTTCGACGGTGGGGTCGTTCGCTTCGGCCGTCGGGGCACTGTCGGTGGCGATGGGGGAGCCTTCGACGTGTTCTTCGACGTCTGCCTCAGGAACTGCGGGAACTTGGGGAGCCGGTGTCTCGGGAACTGCGGGAGCTGGTGTCTCGGAAACCTGGGGTTCTGAACTGCCGTACGTGTCGGGAGAGTTACGAAGACCAGCTTTCCCGTCCTCCTGATCCACAATGCGGGGCTCTTCAAGATTTTCCGCGGCGGCGAGTGCGCGCTCGGCCGACAGCTGGGCGGCGCCGCTGCCGTGGACCCGGTTGAGCACCAGTCCGGCGAGCGGCATGTCCTCCGCGGCCAGCCGCTCCACGAAGTACGCGGCCTCGCGCAGCGCGTCCCGCTCCGGGGCCGCCACCACCAGGAACGCCGTGCCGGGTGCCTGCAACAGCTGGTACGTGGCGTCGGCGCGGGTACGGAAACCACCGAAGGTGGTGTCCATCGCGGCCACGAACGTCTGGACGTCCTTCAGGAGTTGACCGCCCAGCAGCTTCCCCAGGGTGCCGGTCATCATCGACATCCCGACGTTCAGGAACTTCATCCCCGCGCGCCCGCCCAACTTCGCCGGCGCCGTCAGCAGCCGGATCAGCCGCCCGTCGAGAAAAGACCCGAGCCGCTTGGGAGCGTCGAGGAAATCCAGCGCGGACCGCGACGGCGGAGTGTCGACGACGATGAGGTCCCACTCGTCGCGCGAGCGCAGCTGCCCCAGCTTCTCCATCGCCATGTACTCCTGCGTGCCCGCGAAGCCCGCCGAAAGCGACTGGTAGAAGGGGTTGTTGAGGATCGCGGCGGCCCGCTCACGGTCGGCGTGCGCCTCGACGATCTCGTCGAACGTCCGCTTCATGTCGAGCATCATGGCGTGCAGTTCGCCGCCGCCCTCGACGCCCTTGACCCGCCGCGGCACGTTGTCGAGCGAGTCGATGCCCATGGACTGGGCGAGCCTGCGGGCCGGGTCGATGGTGAGCACGACCACCTTCCGCCCCCGCTCGGCGGCCCGCAGCCCGAGTGCCGCCGCGGTGGTCGTCTTGCCGACGCCACCGGCCCCGCAGCACACCACGATCCGGGTCTCCGGATCGTCGATCAGCGGATCGACTTCGAGCACGCGCGCGGGGGAGAGGCGATGACGGGCAGTGCCGTCATGCGAGTCCGGGCTCATGACATCCCCTGCTTCCGCAGCTCGTTGGCCAGTTCGTACAGACCCGCCAGGTCCATGCCCTCGGTGAACAGCGGCAGTTCGTGCGTAGGCAGCCGCAACTCACTGAGCACGGACCGCTGTTCGTGCTCCAGCGCGTACCGCTCGGCGTACTCCTCGGCCTGCGTCAGCAGCGGGTCCACCAGCTTCTCGGCGTTCCCGCCGCGCCGCGCCCCGCCGAGCCCGGCGGCCGACAGGGACTTCGCGAGCGCGGTACGAGGAGCCGCCCGTACGAGTTCCAGCTCGGCCTCGTCCAAAACCTCGGGCCGCACCATGTTGACGATGATCCGCCCCACCGGCAGCTTCGCCGCCCGCAGCTCGGCGATACCGTCCGCGGTCTCCTGGACGGGCATCTCCTCCAGCAGCGTCACCAGGTGCACCGCCGTCTCCGGCGACTTGAGCACACGCATCACGGCCTGCGCCTGATTGTGTATCGGGCCGATCTTCGCGAGCCCGGCCACCTCGTCGTTGACGTTGAGGAAGCGGGTGACTCGGCCCGTCGGCGGGGCGTCCATCACGACGTAGTCGTAGGCGAACCGCCCGCTCTTGTCCTTCCTCCGCACCGCCTCGCACGCTTTCCCGGTCAGGAGTACGTCCCTGATGCCCGGGGCGACGGTGGTGGCGAAGTCGATCGCGCCGAGTTTCTTCAGGGCGCGGCCCGCGCTGCCGAGTTTGTAGAACATCTGGAGGTAGTCGAGCAGCGCCAGCTCGGGGTCGATGGCAAGGGCGTACACCTCCCCGCCCCCGGGAGCGACGGCGATCTTCCGCTCCTCATAAGGCAGCGCTTCGGTCTCGAAGAGCTGCGCGATGCCCTGCCTGCCCTCGACCTCGACGAGAAGCGCGCGCTTCCCCTCGGTGGCGAGGGCGAGCGCGAGCGCTGCGGCGACCGTGGTCTTTCCGGTCCCGCCCTTACCGCTGACGACCTGGAACCTGCTCACGTATTCGAGGTTAACCAGTCCGGCTCCGAGCTACGCCGGAGGCTGTGGACAACGTGCGTGCGAGGCGGCTGGTGACAGCGGCTAAAGTCGGCCGCATGACCAAGTGGGAATACGCGACCGTGCCTCTGCTCGTCCACGCCACGAAGCAGATTCTGGACACCTGGGGCGAGGACGGCTGGGAGCTCGTCCAGGTCGTGCCCGGGCCGAACAACCCCGAGCAGCTCGTGGCCTATCTGAAGCGGCCGAAGCCGTGAGCGCGGTGGAGTCCCGGCTCGCCGAACTGGGCCTGACGCTACCGGCGGTGGTCCCACCGCTGGCCGCGTACCAGCCGGCTGTGCAGTCCGGGGTGTACGTGTACACGTCGGGCCAGCTGCCGATGGTGGACGGGAAGCTTCCGGTCACGGGGAAGGTGGGCGCGGAGGTCACGCCCGAGGAGGCGAAGGCACTGGCCCGCACGTGCGCGCTGAACGCGCTCGCGGCGGTCAAGTCGGTCGCCGGCGACCTCGACCGCGTCGCGCGTGTCGTGAAGGTCGTCGGCTTCGTGGCCTCGGCGCCGGACTTCACGGGCCAGCCCGGGGTCATCAACGGTGCGAGCGAACTCCTGGGCGAGGTACTGGGCGACAAGGGCGTCCACGCCCGCAGTGCGGTAGGGGTGGCGGTCCTGCCCCTGGACGCCCCGGTCGAGGTCGAGGTCCAGGTGGAACTGACGGAGGCGTAGCCCACTTTCCTCGCCCCCGCCGCCCCTACCCGTTCCCATCCCTGGGGGCTGCGCCCCCAGACCCCCCTTGGCTGGGTATCCCAGCCCCTCCGGCGATTGAGGAGCGGGGGTTCGGGGGCGGAGCCCCCGAGGATGGGAACGGGTAGGGGCGGCGGGGGCGAAGAAAATCCGGGCCCTCGAACATGTGCTCACCACCGGATAGCCTCCGCCCATGGCAAACGGGCAGTGGTATCCACCGGAGTGGCCGGACCTCATCCGCGGACTCGCCGAAGGCACCCTCACCCCGGTCACCCCCAAACGCGCGTCCACAGTCATGCTCCTCAAGGACACCGACACCCGCCCCGTCGTCCACATGCTCCGCAGACGCGCCTCCATGGCCTTCGCCGGCGGCGCGTACGCGTACCCGGGCGGCGGAGTCGACCCCCGCGACAACGACCACCTCATCCGCTGGACGGGCCCCACGCGCGCGTGGTGGGCGTCCCGCCTCGGCCTGGGCACCGACGAGACATCCGCCCAGGCGGTCGTCTGCGCCGCCGTACGCGAGACGTACGAGGAGGCGGGCGTCCTGCTCGCCGGCCCGTCCGCCGACTCCGTGGTCGGCGACACCACGGGCGACGACTGGGAGGCGGACCGCGCCGCCCTGGTCGCCCGGGAGCTGTCCTTCGCCGAGTTCCTGGACCGCCGAGGACTGGTGCTCCGCTCCGACCTCCTCGGAGCATGGGCCCGCTGGATCACCCCGGAGTTCGAGGCCCGCCGCTACGACACCTGGTTCTTCGTGGCCGCGCTCCCGGAGGGCCAGCGCACCCGGAACGCCTCCACGGAGGCGGACCGCACGGTCTGGATCGAACCGGCCACCGCGGCGGCCTCGTACGACAAGGGCGAGCTGCTGATGATGCCGCCCACGATCGCGACCCTGCGCGCGCTGGCCCCGTACGACAGTGCGTCCGGGGCCCTCGCCGGGGCCCTGGAGCGAGACCTGACGCCGGTCCTGGCCAGGGCCACCCTGGAGGACGGTGAGATTGTGCTGGCGTGGCCGGGGCACGAGGAATTCACGAAGCACATCCGGCTGGGGGAAGCCCCCGAATGACCGCGCCCGCGACCGCGACCGTGCCCCTGACCGCAACCGCAACCGCAACCGCACCGACAACCGTGCCCCCGACCGACTACCTGGCAGGTGCCCCCGCATGACAGAAGCCGCCGCTCTCCCCGGCCAGCCGCGCGGCGGGGTTCTCTCGGGCCCCGCCACCGCACGCGCGGTCAACGTCCTCGCGCCCAACGCCTCCGCGATGACCCTCGACGGCACGAACACCTGGATCGTGTCCGAGCCGGACTCCGAGCTGGCCGTCGTCATCGACCCGGGGCCCCTGGACGACGTACACCTCAGGCATGTCGTCGACACCGCCGAGAAGGAAGGCAAGCGGGTCGCGCTGACGCTGCTCACGCACGGGCATCCGGACCACGCGGAGGGCGCCGGACGGTTCGCCGAGCTGACGGGGACGAAGGTGCGGGCGCTCGATCCGGCGCTGCGGCTGGGGGGCGAGGGCCTCGGGCACGGGGACGTCGTGTCCGTCGGCGGCCTTGAGCTGAGGGTCGTACCGACGCCGGGGCACACCGCGGACTCGCTGTGCTTCCATCTCCCGGCCGATCGGGCCGTCCTGACGGGAGACACCGTCCTGGGGCGCGGAACGACCGTGGTGGCCCATCCAGACGGCCGCCTGGGGGACTATCTGGACTCCCTGAGGCGGCTGAGGTCCCTGACGGTGGACGACGGCGTGCACACCGTCCTGCCGGGCCACGGACCCGTCCTGGACGACGCCCAGGGAGCCGTCGAGTTCTACCTCGCCCACCGCGCCCACCGCCTCGCCCAGGTCGAGACCGCGGTCGAGAACGGCTACACGAGCCCCGCGGAGGTCGTCGCCCACGTGTACGCGGACGTCGACCGCTCCCTGTGGCCGGCCGCCGAGCTGTCGGTACGCGCCCAGCTGGAATACCTCCGCGAACACGGCCTCATCTAGGGCCTGGGCGCTTTCACGCCGTGCACGCGCGCGTACTCCCCGGCCAGCCAGGAGCCCAGCTCCTCGACGTGTGAGCGCAGGAACGACCGCAGCACGGCCGGATCGTCCGTCGGCTCCTGCCCCAGCGCCGCCGCCTCCCTCATGCGCGGGCCCCACTCAGGGTAGTACGCGGCGAACGCCCCGGCCATCTCGTCCAGGTCGCTGGTCCAGCCCTGCCAGCGAGGCATGACCAGCGTGAAGCCCGTACGGACCAGACGGCGGGAAATGCCCCGCACGCGCACGCGTACCGCCCCCGCAGGCGCCCCCGGGGCTGTCGCCTCCGCGATCAGGCGCCGCCAGCGCGGGAGGCACAGGTCCAGGTCGCCGTTGGTCTCGCGGGCGAGGAGGGAGTCGGGGCGGTAGCGGGGGAGGTGCCCGGCGAGGTCCTCGCCTAGGAGGGGCGTGCAGAGGCAGGCCACGAACCAGCCCAGGTCGTGCCGCTCCAGGTCGCTCAGCACCTGTGCCCGCGAGATCAGCAGCGTGCCGGCGCCGTCGATCTGCTCGAACTCGGCGTCGAGCGCGTCGTCCAGGGCCTGGGCCGCCGCCCGGTCCGCCTCCGTGGGCTCCTCGCGCAGCGCGAGCAGGAGGTCCAGATCGCTGCGGCCCACGCGCGCGGTGCCACGCGGAATCGACCCGTAGAGGTACGCGCTGTGCAGCCGTTCCCCGAAGAGGTCGGTGATCCGGTCGCGGGCCGCGCCGACGACGGGCCGGAAAACGGGCGGCACGCGCGCGAGGGAGCCCTCTCGCGCGATGAACCCCTGCTTGTTCAGCCCCTTGAACAGCACTCTCTCCATCCGCGTACGTCACTTCCAGCGGAACACGCGCACCCGGCGCGTCTCGCTCACCGCATGGCACACCACGGCGAGGTGGTCGCCCCAGGCGGCGTACCGCGCGCGATAGCTGAAGCCGGGGAACCTGCGTTCCGCGACGACCCGGCCGTCGGCGGGGTCGAGGACGGTCACCCTGCTGCCGTAGCCGTTGCCCACCATGAAGTACCCGCGGTGGGAGAGCGGATGGAGCGTACGGCCGTGATCGGTGCGCCACTCCCAGAGCCGCTCGCCGGTCGGGACGGAGTAGGCGTGGAGGAGCGTGTCGGCGGACTTTTCCCCGTCGTCAGCGGGTTCGCTCGGTTCCAGACCGACCACGAAGGTGTCGCCGACGACCGCGACGGCCGGCCCGAAGTCCTTGTATCCGTCGGGAAGTTCGACGTACCACTCACTGTCCTCGCGCACCACGTACAGCCGGGGGCGGGAGCGTCGGCCGCTGTTGGCGACGGCAAGGACCGGCGGGTCGGTCGCCAGGACGGAGAACGAGTCGCCCCAGCTGTCCGGGAGCGCCCGTTCCCACTGGAGGGCGCCGGTGCGCGCGTCGAGACACCGTACGGTCGGCGGCTTGTCCCGGTCCCAGGCGAGGACGGTGGCTATCCGGCCGCCGCTGACGCCCACCTCGCTGGTGCGGTGCTCGCCGATGTACCCCAGCTGGTCCTTGCGCTGCTCGCGCGACCAGGCCACGTCCCCGGAGCCGAGGTGGAGCGCGGTGAGGCGGACGTGCTCGGCGTTCCGGTCGCCGTCGTCGTGGTGCAGGACGACGCCCAGGCCGTCCTCGGGGTCCTGGGCCACCCCGACGATCACGTCCTGGCCCGGCGGCTGCCAGGTCCAGCCGGGCTCACCGGTCGCCGGTGCGTACGCCGCCACGCGGTCGAAGCGGACCAGGGCCACCGTCTCGTCCGTCGCCCACACGCCCAGCGGCTCGCCCAGGTCGCGCTGCTCGAACTCGGACTGCCACAGGGTCTGTGCCTCCGGGTCCCGGCGGAACAGCCGCAGCCGGCGCTTCGCGGGCTCGGGCGCCGCCGCCCAGACCGACTCGGGCGCTCTGTCCTGGTCCATCCCACCCACCCCTTGAATCCGATCCGTTCATGACGTTCTCGTCACCGCGTTCTCGTCACCGCGTGGCCCCCGCCCCGGTGAACCCGGTTACCGGGTAATCCGATGAACCCGGTAACCCAATGAACGCCGGAGGGGCCCCGCCGTTCGGCAGGGCCCCTCTAGCACTTACGGACGACAGTACTTACGGACGAGCGCGTACGGACGAGCGCGTACGGACGACCCGGCTAACGCGACCGCTTCGCGAGACGCTCCACGTCCAGCAGGATCACGGCGCGCGCCTCCAGACGCAGCCAGCCGCGGCCCGCGAAGTCGGCGAGCGCCTTGTTGACCGTCTCGCGGGAGGCGCCGACGAGCTGCGCCAGCTCCTCCTGGGTCAGGTCGTGCACGACGTGGATGCCCTCCTCCGACTGCACGCCGAAGCGGCGCGAGAGGTCGAGCAGGGCGCGGGCGACACGGCCCGGCACATCGGAGAAGACCAGGTCGGACATCTGGTCGTTGGTCTTGCGCAGGCGCCGGGCGACGGCACGCAGCAGCGCGGCGGCGACCTCGGGGCGGGCGTTCAGCCAGGGCTGGAGGTCGCCGTGGCCGAGGCCGAGCAGCTTGACCTCGGTCAGCGCGGTGGCCGTGGCGGTACGCGGGCCCGGGTCGAACAGCGACAGCTCGCCGATCAGCTCGCCGGGGCCGAGGACGGCCAGCATGTTCTCGCGCCCGTCCGGGGACGTGCGGTGGAGCTTGACCTTCCCCTCGGTGACCACGTAGAGCCGGTCTCCCGGGTCGCCCTCGTGGAACAGGGCGTCACCGCGCGCGAGGGTCACCTCACTCATGGAGGCGCGCAGCTCCGCGGCCTGCTCGTCATCGAGCGCCGCGAAGAGCGGGGCGCGCCGCAGAACGTCGTCCACGAGTTCTCTCCTTGTCGACCTGCTCAGGGGATCTTGCTCCCCGGTTACCGGGGACCGTGCTCCCCATCTTGCCGGACGGTCCAAACAGTGTGATCTGTCACAAGGATGCCGCACGGGTGTGCCGTGCAGTGCGGCAGGGGGCCAATTGGGCGCCGATCTCCAGGGTCCGGGGCGGATGTCAGTGCCGGGCTCTAGGCTGGCCGGGTGTCCAAATCGCCGGTGAGAGCACAGGCCAAGGGGGCTGAGCGGGTGGCGGAAGGGTGCGATTCCGCTGTGGGCGAACAGGGTACGGGTGGGGGCCGGAATGCGTAGAAAGCGGCAGAGGTGATGTCGGTGGAGAAAGCCGCCAAGAAGGTGACCGGGCCGGTGGCCGAGCCTGCGAAAAGGGCCGAGCCCGTGAAGAAGGCCGCCTCCGCGGTGCCGAGAAAGGCATCCGCGACCAAGAAGGCGGTGCCTTCGGCGAGCGCCCGCTCGGGGGCCGCGTCCGTGGCGGGCGGCTCTGCGAAGGCCGCGCCCTCGAAGGCCGCTGTCCCCGAGCCGGCCGCGACCGAGCCGGCCGCCCGTAGGACTGCCGCGGCCAAGCCGGCCGCCCGTAAGACTGCCGCCGCCAAAACCGCTGCCCCCGGGACGGCCGTTTCCAAGACTGCCGCCTCCTCCTCCAAGGCCGCCTCCCCCAAGAAGGCCGCCGCCAAGACAGCCACCCCCAAACCCGCCACGGCCAAGCCGCCCCGCAACGAGTCCCACACCGCCCTCGTCCGTCGCGCTCGCCGGATCGACCGCGAACTCGCCGAGATCTATCCGTACGCCCACCCCGAGCTGGACTTCGAGAACTCCTTCCAGCTGCTCGTCGCCACGGTCCTCTCCGCGCAGACCACCGACCTGCGGGTCAACCAGACGACACCCGCCCTCTTCGCCAAGTACCCCACCCCCGAGGACCTGGCGGCCGCCAACCCCGAGGAGGTCGAGGAGATCCTGCGCCCGACCGGCTTCTTCCGGGCCAAGACCAGGTCGGTCATAGGGCTGTCCAAGGCCCTGTCGGAGCAGTTCGGCGGCGAGGTGCCCGGCCGGCTCGAAGACCTCGTCAAACTCCCCGGCGTGGGCCGCAAGACCGCCTTCGTCGTGCTCGGCAACGCCTTCGGGCGCCCCGGAATCACCGTGGACACGCACTTCCAGCGGCTCGTGCGCCGCTGGCAGTGGACGGCGGAGACGGACCCGGACAAGATCGAGGCGGCCATCGGCGCCCTTTTCCCCAAGAGCGACTGGACGATGCTCTCGCACCATGTGATCTTCCACGGCCGCCGTATCTGCCACGCCCGCAAGCCCGCCTGCGGCGCCTGCCCGATCGCCCCGCTCTGCCCGGCGTACGGGGAGGGCGAGACGGATCCGGAGAAGGCCAGGAAGCTCCTGAAGTACGAGAAGGGCGGCTTCCCCGGCCAGCGGCTCAGCCCGCCGCAGGCCTACCTCGACGCGGGTGGCATCCCGGCGCCCCCGCTGGGGGCCGGATGAGGGCCGGGGCGGGGCGTCGGGCGAGGCCAGGGGGGCGTACGGCATCACTGGAACCATCGGGACGGTCGCAGGCGTTGGAAGCAGCAGAACGGGGGTGGCGGTGACGCGCGCGAGCAACACACAGGGCGGTGAGGCGACGCTCAGCAAGGAGGGCCTGCCCGACTGGCTCGACCCGGTGGTGCACGCCGCCGAGACGGTCGAGCCGCTCCAGCTGAGCCGTTTCCTGCCGCCCGCGGACGGCGCCGGTCGCCAGTCCGCCGTACTGATCCTCTTCGGCGAGGGCAACGGGAAGAGCGGGAACCCCGACGGCGCCGGCGGGCCCGAACTGCTGCTCATGGAGCGGGCCAGTTCGCTGCGCTCCCATGCCGGTCAGCCCTCCTTCCCCGGCGGCGCCCTCGACCCCGAGGACGGCGATCCGCAGGGCGACGGCCCGCTGCGGGCCGCGCTGCGCGAGGCCGAGGAGGAGACGGGGCTCGATCCGGCCGGCGTCCAGCTCTTCGGCGTACTGCCCAAGCTCTACATCCCGGTCAGCGGCTTCGTCGTCACGCCCGTGCTGGGCTGGTGGCGCGAGCCGAGTCCGGTCGGGGTCGTCGATCCGAACGAGACGGCCCGGGTCTTCACCGTCCCCGTGGCGGATCTCACGGATCCGGCCAACCGTGCGACCGCCATGCACCCAAGTGGCCACAAGGGTCCGGCATTTCTGGTCGAATCGGCCCTCGTGTGGGGCTTCACGGCCGGAGTCATCGACCGTCTGCTGCACTACTCGGGCTGGGAGCGCCCCTGGGACAGAAACAAGCAGGTCCCACTCGACTGGCGCGCGTGACAGGGTGGCCCTCGTGAACGTGCTGGACATCTTGTTGCTGGTCGCCGCCGTGTGGTTCGCGATCGTGGGCTACCGCCAGGGCTTCGTCGTCGGCATCCTGTCGGTGATCGGCTTCCTGGGCGGTGGTCTCGTCGCGGTCTATCTGCTGCCCGTCGTCTGGGACGGCGTGACCGACGAGGCCGAGGTCAACACGACGGCCGCCGTCGCCGCGGTCGTCATCGTCATCGTCTGCGCCTCCGTCGGCCAGGCCCTGACCACCCACCTCGGCAACAAGCTGCGCCGGTACATCACCTGGTCGCCCGCCCGCGCCCTCGACGCGACCGGCGGGGCCCTCGTCAACGTCGTCGCGATGCTGCTGGTCGCCTGGCTGATCGGCGCCGCCCTCGCGCAGACCACGATGCCCACGGTCGGCAAGGAGGTCCGCGGCTCCAAGGTGCTGGCGGGTGTGCAGGAAGTACTGCCCTCCGACGCCGACACCTGGTTCAAGGACTTCACCTCGGTCCTCGCGCAGAACGGCTTCCCGCAGGTCTTCAGCCCGTTCTCCGACGAGCCCATCAAGGACGTCGACCCGCCCGACCCGGCGCTCGCCAACAGCGCGGTCGCCGTGCGCGCCCAGCGGTCCATCGTCAAGGTCATGGGCACCGCCACGAGCTGCGGCAAGGTCCTGGAGGGCACCGGCTTCGTCTTCGACCGGCGCCGCGTGATGACCAACGCGCATGTCGTGGGCGGCGTCGACGAGCCGACCGTCCAGATAGGCGGCGAGGGCAGGAAGTACGACGCGACGGTCGTCCTGTACGACTGGGAGCGCGACATCGCCGTACTCGACGTACCCGACCTGAACGCGCCGGTCCTCCAGTTCACGACCGAGGTCGCGAGCAGCGGCAAGAGCGCGATCGTCGCCGGCTTCCCGGAGAACGGGTCGTACGACGTCCGTCCCGCGCGCGTGCGCGGTCGCATCACGGCCAACGGCCCGGACATCTACCACCGCGGCACGGTCCGCCGCGAGGTCTACTCCCTGTTCGCGACCGTCCGCCAGGGCAACTCCGGTGGCCCGCTGCTCACGCCCGACGGCAAGGTGTACGGCGTGGTCTTCGCGAAGTCCCTCGACGACCCGGAGACCGGGTACGCGCTCACCGCGGACGAGATCCAGGAGGACATCGTCCTGGGGCGTACCGCCAACCAGCAGGTGGACAGCGACAGCTGCGCGCTCTGAGCCGGTACGGCGTCTTCCGGCCCGGGCCTCTTCAGGAGTCCCCTACGGGCGATCCCGTACGGGCTTCAGGGACGGGGGTGGCGCAGGCGCACCGAGACCCAGCGGGCCCGGCGGCGCAGGATGCGCGGGATTCCCACCCTCAGGTCCGCCCCCGCCAGCTGCGGGGAACCTCCTCGGTGGGAGCCCGGACCGTGGCCCGAGCGGCGATTGCGTGCTGCGTCACTGTAGTCGTGCGTCCAGCCCATACCCCGACGTCTGCCCCTGCCCCAAGGTCGATAACCGCCCCATGGGCCCCCAATTGGCCTATGCGCCGGGCAATTGGCTGTTCGTAGTACAGGTGTTCCAGTGTGTCGCCGGTGGCTCAGCGGTCCGGCTCGGGGTCCTTCAGCCAGTTCACCAGCTCGGAAGAAAAGGCCGCGGGATCCTCCTCGTGCGGGAAGTGCCCCAGCCCGTCGAAGAGGCGCCAGCGGTACGGCGCTTCGACGTACTCCCCGGAGCCCGCCGCGCTGCGCGTCCGCAGCACCGGGTCGAGCGAGCCGTGCAGATGCAGCGTCGGCACCCGCACCGGCCGCTTCATACGCCGGTTGAACTGGATGCCGTCCGGCCGGGCCATCGACCGGACCATCCAGCGGTACGGCTCGATCGCACAGTGCGCGGTCGACGGGATGCACATCGCCCTGCTGTACGCCGCCACCGCCTCGTCGTCCGGCAGCCGCGGCCCCGACCAGTCCCGGATCAGCCGCCCGACCAGCGCGCCGTCGTCCGCGATGAGCTGCCGCTCCGGGATCCAGGGCCGCTGGAACCCCCAGATGTAGGAACCGGCGGCCGTCTGCTTGACGTCGGACAGCATCGCCGAGCGCCAGCGCCGGGGGTGGGGCATCGAGGACACCACGAGCCGCCGTACCAGCTTGGGGCGCATCACCGCGGCCGTCCACGCCAGGTATCCGCCCAGGTCGTGGCCGACCAGCGCGGCGTCGGGCTCGCCCAGGGAGCGGACGACGCCCGTGATGTCGAGGGCGAGGTTCGCGGGGTCGTAACCCCGGGGCGTACGGTCGCTGCCGCCCACGCCCCGCAGGTCCATGGCGACGGCCCGGAACCCGGCGTCGGCCAGGGCGGTCAGCTGGTGCCGCCAGGTCCACCAGAACTGCGGGAACCCGTGCACGAGCATGACCAGCGGCCCGTCGCCCAGCTCCGCGATGTGGAACCGGGCGCCGTTCGCGGCGACATCCCGGTGGTGCACCTCGCGCCCGCCGGGAAGGGCGAGCCGTACCGCCGAGGCGGGCTGGGTGGATGAGGGGTGCGCCGGGGGTGTGGCGGGGTCCGTCATGAGGACGAGCGTGCCACAATCTCGACCGCATCACTCACCGGGGCGGGCCGGGGGTGTGGCTTGGCCTTCTGGAGGACGCCCGCCGTCTCCTTCATGGACGCGGCGACCTTCTGCGGGCCCTTGCTCTTCTTGGCCTTCTTCGCGAAGACGACGCCGACCAGCACCAGCAGGAGGGCGAGGAGGACGTTCGCGGCGAACGACAGCAGGAAGCAGAGGGCGAGATTCCAGTCGCTCCAGGTCCGAATGGCGTACGCCAGTGCGAAGTTGAGCATCGGCAGGGAGAACACCAGGACCGTACCGGCCACGAGGAACGCGCCGCCGCTCGTCGCGCCGCGCTTCACATCCTGCTTGAGCTGTGCTTTCGCCAGCGCGATCTCGTCGTGCACCAGCGCGGACATCTCGGTCGTCGCCGAGGCGAACAACTGGCCGATGCTCCGTTCGGCGCCGACCGGGTTGCCGTCGGGTGCGCTCATCGAGGTCTCCCTGTTGTCTTGCTCGGATGTCTGACGTACGCGTGGGGCGTACGGGTGTTGCTGCTGTACGTGCCCAGTTGTACGTGTCTGGGGTACGCGTCCGACCCACCGGTCCGACGTTACGTGTCAGATCATGCCGGACCGTCACCTCCGTCGCCCGCCCCGCCCGGCACTTCGGCAAGCCGGTCCCGCTCGGCGG
This sequence comes from Streptomyces sp. NBC_00075, assembly GCF_045041225.1. Classification (NCBI taxonomy): domain Bacteria; kingdom Bacillati; phylum Actinomycetota; class Actinomycetes; order Kitasatosporales; family Streptomycetaceae; genus Streptomyces; species Streptomyces sp. NBC_00075. The sequence continues at coordinate 4,796,811 of NZ_CP108243.1, read as the reverse complement.
CGTCGAGTTCGGCGGCCCTGAGGTCGGCGATGCGCCGGTGCTCTGCCGCCTTCCCCTCGTAGATCTCGGCCATGCGCAGGTGGTACGCCGGATCGTGCTCCTCGTAGATGTCGGGGATGCCGTCCTGGTCGTCGTCGCGCTCCTCCGCCTCCCACATCCGGCGGTAGCGGGCGTTCCGGATCTTCAGCAGTACGGTCGCGGCGAGCGCGGCGATGAGGGAGCCGGTCAGGACGGCGGCCTTGACCTCGTCGGTGAGCGCCGCGTCGCCGTCGAACGCGAGTTCGCCGATCAGCAGCGAGACGGTGAACCCGATCCCGGCGAGGGAGGCGACCGCGAACACATCGGCCCAGGCGAGGTCGTCGCTGAGCGAGGCCCGGGTGAAGCGGGCGGTCAGCCAGGTCCCGCCGAAGATCCCGAGCGTCTTCCCGACGACGAGCCCGAGCACGACCCCGAGCGTCTCGGGCTTCGTGAACACGTCCCCCAGCGCCCCGCCGGACACCGAGACCCCGGCGCTGAACAGGGCGAACAGCGGCACGGCGAGCCCGGCGGACAGGGGCCGCACCAGATGCTCGATGCGCTCGCCGGGCGAGTGTTCCTCGCCCTCCTCCGTCCGGGTCGTGCACCGCAGCATCAGGCCCATCGCGACGCCGGCGACGGTGGCGTGGATGCCGCTGTTGTACATCAGCGCCCAGATGACCAGCGCGAGCGGGACGTACACGTACCACCCGCGTACGCCCTTCCGCAGCAGCAGCCAGAAGACGGCGAGGCCGGCGAACGCGCCGCCGAGCGCGGCGAAGTTGAGGTCGTCGGTGAAGAACACCGCGATGATCAGGATGGCGAAGAGGTCGTCGACGACGGCGAGCGTGAGCAGGAACGCGCGCAGGGCGCTCGGCAGGGACGTACCGATGACGGCGAGCACGGCGAGCGCGAAGGCGATGTCGGTGGCCGTGGGCACGGCCCACCCGGAGAGCGAACCGCCGCCGGTGAGGTTGGTGAGGGTGTAGGCGAGCGCCGGTACGGCCATTCCGCACAGGGCGGCGACGACGGGCAGCGCGGTGGCCCTCGGGTCGCGCAGATCCCCGGCGACGAGTTCGCGCTTGAGTTCGATACCGGCGACGAAGAAGAAGACCGCGAGCAGTCCGTCGGCGGCCCAGTGCTGGAGGGAGAGGTCGAGCCCGAGGGCCGCGGGCCCGATGTGGAAGTCGAGGACGGTCTCGTACGTGTCCTTGATCGGGGTGTTCGCCCAGACCAGCGCGGCGATCGCGGCGAGGAGCAGCAGCACCCCGCCGACGGTCTCGGTCCGCAACGCGTCCGCGACGAACGTCCGCTCGGGCAGCGAGAGCCGTCCGAGGAGCTTGCGGTTGGCGGTACGGGGGGCGACCACGGGGGACCTCCGGTCGGTGGGCAGCACGGAACGCGTGCCGACCAGACTTCCCGGCGCACCTTTGGCGATCCTCGCGGATCTTGTCGCGTTGTTGACGCGATCTTTAGCCTACCTAAGGTGCGCGGGAAGCGCCGCCCGGAGGAAACCCCCAGTAGTTCTCTTCTCAGTCCTCGCTGCCCGCGGCCGGCAGCTTCGTCTGGATGAGGTCCATGACGGTGGAGTCGGTCAGGGTGGTCACGTCGCCCAGCTCCCGGTTCTCGGCGACGTCGCGCAGCAGGCGGCGCATGATCTTGCCGGAGCGGGTCTTGGGGAGTTCCGCGACCGGCAGGATGCGCTTGGGCTTGGCGATCGGGCCGAGGGTGTTGCCGACGTGGTTGCGCAGGTCGGCGACGAGGTGGTCGGTCTCGGTGGCGGTGCCGCGCAGGATGACGAAGGCGACGATGGCCTGCCCGGTGGTCTCGTCCGCGGCGCCGACGACGGCCGCCTCGGCGACCGACGGGTGGGACACCAGCGCCGACTCGACCTCCGTCGTGGAGATGTTGTGCCCGGAGACGAGCATGACGTCGTCCACGCGCCCGAGCAGCCAGATGTCGCCGTCGTCGTCCTTCTTGGCGCCGTCACCCGCGAAGTACTTGCCCTCGAAGCGCGACCAGTAGGTGTCGATGAACCGCTGGTCGTCGCCCCAGATGGTGCGCAGCATCGACGGCCACGGCTCGGTGAGGACCAGATAGCCACCGCCGCCGTTGGGCACCTCGTTCGCCTCGTCGTCGACGACGGTGGCGGAGATCCCGGGCAGCGCGCGCTGGGCCGACCCCGGCTTGGTCTCGGTCACCCCGGGCAGCGGGGAGATCATCATGGCGCCGGTCTCGGTCTGCCACCAGGTGTCGACGATGGGTGTCGCGTCGCCGCCGATGTGCTTGCGGTACCAGATCCACGCCTCGGGGTTGATCGGCTCGCCCACGGACCCCAGCACCCGGAGGGAGGAGAGGTCGAACTTGGCGGGGATGTCGTCGCCCCACTTCATGAACGTACGGATGGCGGTGGGCGCCGTGTAGAGGATCGTGACGCCGTACTTCTGGACGATCTCCCAGAAGCGGCCCTGGTGCGGGGTGTCCGGTGTCCCCTCGTACATGACCTGCGTCGCGCCGTTGGCCAGCGGCCCGTAGACGATGTAGGAGTGCCCGGTGACCCAGCCGACGTCGGCGGTGCACCAGTAGACGTCGGTCTCCGGCTTGAGGTCGAAGACGGCGTGGTGGGTGTAGGCGGCCTGGGTGAGATAGCCGCCGGAGGTGTGCAGGATGCCCTTGGGCTTACCCGTCGTACCGGACGTGTAGAGGATGAACAGCGGCTGCTCGGCCTCGAACGCCTCGGGCGTGTGCTCGGTGCTCTGCCGGTCGACGACCTCGTGCCACCACACGTCCCGGCCGTCGTTCCACTCGACGTCCTGGCCCGTACGGCGTACGACGAGCACGTGCTCCACGTTGTCGACGCGCTCCACGGCGGCGTCGACGGCGGGCTTGAGCGCGGACGGCTTGCCTCGGCGGTAGCCGCCGTCGGTGGTGATGACGATCTTCGCGTCGGCGTCCTGGATGCGCGTGGCGAGCGCGTCCGCGGAGAACCCGCCGAAGACGACGGAGTGCGCGGCGCCGATCCGGGCGCACGCCAGCATCGCGATCGCCGTCTCCGGGATCATCGGCATGTAGACGGCGACCCGGTCGCCCTTCCGAACTCCCAGCTCCAGCAGGGCGTTGGCGGCCTTGGAGACCTCGTCCTTGAGCTCGGCGTAGGTGATCGCGCGGCTGTCGCCGGGCTCGCCCTCGAAGTGGATGGCGACCCGGTCGCCGTTCCCGGCCTCGACATGCCGGTCGACGCAGTTGTACGCGACGTTGAGGCTGCCGTCCTTGAACCACTTGGCGAACGGCGGGTTCGACCAGTCCAGCGTCTCGGTCGGCTCGGTGGCCCAGCTCAGCCGGCGGGCCTGCGCGGCCCAGAAGCCGAGCCGGTCAGCCTTGGCCTGTTCGTACGCCTCCGCCGTGACGTTGGCGTCCGCGGCCAGCTCGGCGGGTGGCGCGAACCTGCGCTCTTCTTTGAGCAGGTTGGCCAGGCTTTCGTTGCTCACGACATCTCCCTTTCCCAGGGTGTCCGTTGTGTCCCGGGCCACAGCTCATCAGACCGAAGGGCCCGATGACAAGGGCCGACGGAAAATTGGTTTAGACCTTTGCGCCCTCAAGTCGTCGGACTATCAGGCGGTCAGGCCAATCCCGTCGGCTTGCCTCCTCGTGAAGGGGACAACCAAGGTCACGTGCGCGACGGTCGCCCGGTTCATCCGCCCCCGTCAGGCGGACAGTCCGGCCGCCCGCACATGATCGAACACCTCGTCCCCGCCCACCTCACCGGTGAGCAGATACGCCTGCGCCTCACCCACATGGAAGTACATCCCGTGCAGTTCGAGCGCACCCTCGCGCAGCGCCCGAGCCACCGACTCGTGCGCCCGCAGATGCTCCAACTGCTGGACCACATTGGTCAGGCAGAGCTGCTCGACCGCGTCGGCGGGCGCCCGCCCGGCGAGCCGTGCCCAGGGCCCGTCCGTCGAGGCCATCCGCTCCAGGCTCGGCCCCCCGTGCCGCAGCCACCGTCTGAGCGGCGTCCGCGCCCCGCCGGGCTCCATGCTGAGCAGCGCCTGCATGGCCCCGCACCCGGAGTGCCCGCACACCGTGATGGAACGCACCTTCAGCACGTCCACCGCGTACTCGATCGCCGCCGCCACCGAGTCGTCCCCGCTCTCCTCGCCGGGCAGCGGCACGAGGTTGCCGACGTTCCGTACGACGAACAGGTCGCCGGGACCACTGGAGGTGATCATCGACGTCACGAGGCGCGAGTCGGCACACGTCAGGAACAGCTGCGCGGGCCGCTGCCCCTCACGCGCCAGCCGGGCCAGCTCCCCGCGCACCAGCGGAGCGGTGTTCCGCTGGAACGCGCTGATACCGCGCGCCAGTTGATGCCCGCTCGGCTCGACGGAACCGAGCGAATCGGCCGCGTCGACCGAGTCGGACGAGCCGGGGGAAGCGGTGGGACGGCTCGCTCCGCCGGACCCACTCACCGACTCCCCTCGCCCCTGTCCGGGCTCCGGGACCTCGCACTGGTGGTTGCGCCAGGGCGTCCAGGGCCGACAGCGGCAGTCGGAGGCGTTCGTGGGCTCGGCGATACGGGTCCCCGTACGGCCGGTCACCTCGACGGTGCCGCCCTGCGCGGTGTGCGTGTTCTGCCAGTCCTGAAGCGATTCGTACGCCGCGTGGTCCATGAACGAGCCGTCCAACTCCACGACGGCGTCGGCCCCTCGGGGCACGAGGTGCAGGGTCCGGCTGAGCCGGGGCACCGCGAGGAACGTCAACTGTCCTCGTACGTGTACGTAATGGACTCCCTCTCTCTCGTCGCTTCTCACTTCGTAGGTGATCCGGGTGCGGGCGAGACGGTGCAGGGCGACGGCGACGGCGACCGCGACGCCCAGCAGTACTCCTTCGAGGACGCCGAACAGGACGACGCCCAGGGTCGTCACCGCGTAGACCAGGACCTCGCGGTGGCGCGTCACCGTGCGGATGTGGTGCAGGGACACCATCTGGATACCGACGGCCATCACCAGGGCGGCGAGTGAGGCGAGCGGGATCAGCTCCAGGACCGGAACCATCAGCAACGCGGCGACTACTACGAAAACGCCGTGCAGCATCGTGGAGTTCCGGCTCACGGCACCCGCTTGCACATTCGCCGAACTCCGCACGGCCACGCCCGCGACCGGCAGCCCGCCGAGCACCCCGGACACGACGTTGGCGGCACCCTGGCCGAGCAGCTCACGGTTCAGGTCGGAGCGGCCGACACGGGTCGCACCCCCCGACCGCTCGGTCCGTCCGGCCAGCAGATCGGGCCGGGAGGCCACCAGCTTGTCCACGGCGACCGCGCCCAGCAGCGACTGCACACTGCACACCAGCGTGACGGTGAGCACGGCGGCGACCAGGCCGAGCACGGGTCCTTCGGGCAGCCCGGCCAGCGCGTGGCTGCGCCAGGAGGGCAGGTCGACCTTGGGCAGGCTCAGCCCGGCGAGCGCGGCGGTGAGCGTGGCGCCGGTGACGGCGACGAGTGCGGCCGGCACCTTGCGCAGCATGCTCCCCGCCCGGCCGGGCAGCCGGGGCCAGAGCAGCAGCAGGGTCAGCGTCAGCACGCTCATCGACACGGCGTCGGGGTCAAGACCGGCCAACTGGGCGGGCAGCGCGCGGAGATTGTCGAGGACCGCGCTCTCCGGCGTACCCCCGAGGACGATGTGCAGCTGGGCGACGGCGATGGTCACGCCGATACCGGCGAGCATGCCGTGCACGACGGCGGGGCTGACGGCGAGTGCCGTGCGGGCCACCCGCAGACAGCCGAGGCCGAGCTGGGCGAGCCCGGCGAGGACGGTGATGGCACAGGTCGTACGCCAGCCGTACCGCTGGATGAGTTCGGCGGTGACGACGGTGAGCCCGGCGGCGGGGCCGCTCACCTGGAGCGGGGAGCCGCCGAGCCGTCCGGCGACGATTCCGCCGACGGCGGCGGCGACCAGGCCGGCCTGGAGCGGGGCGCCGGTGGCGAGGGCGATGCCCAGGGACAGGGGCAGGGCGATCAGGAAGACCGCGATCGCGGCCGACACATCGGCGCCCGCGATACGGAAACGGCGGGGCGGGGTCGGCGATTGGGGTGGGCTGTGGGGCTGGTGCATGCGCTTCGTCCGAGTCGGGTCGGGGGCGCGAGTGGGGACGCAGGCAGACATGTTTCCCGTCTCCTCCGGGGCAGCGCGGTCGCGGAACAGGTGGTCCCCCGTCTGTGGCGGGGGGCGGGTCGCGGCCGTGTGGTCACGGCGTGCAGCGGCGGGATTTATCAACGCTCGGTAAATGGATCGTAATGCACAGTAAAGGCCGAGTATGGATTTTCCGGGCAAAAGGGGTAATGGATCACCCCGAAGGGTGAACTGGACTTTTGATCGGCTTGTCGTACTAATTCCTTCTCGGTCCCGTGCGATCTTGACGGCGCCGCGCCCGAAAGCGCCGGCCCGAGCGAAGGAAGAGGTGGGCGGACATGGCCGTCACCAAGAGGATCGCCGCGAGCGTCGTGGCCGTCGCGGCCTGTGCCGCGTCACTCGGCGGCTGCGGGGCGGGAGGCACCGGCTCCGGTACGAAGGGAGGCGCACCCGGGGCGAAGAAGGCGGCGCCGGCCCCGGCACCCAGGAGCGCGGTCCGGCTGATCGGCGACGGCTCCACCGCGTACACCGGAGCCCAGCCCTACCAGCCCAGACCCGAGCGCCTCAAGCCCGGCCAGAAGCCGCCGCAGTTCGTCGTCCTCTCCTGGGACGGCGCGGGTGAGGACGGCCAGCGGCTCTTCTCCCGCTTCCGCAAGGTGGCCAAGGCCAACAAGGCGACGATGACGTACTTCCTGAGCGGTGTGTACCTGCTCCCGGAGGACAAGCGGGACCTGTACCGGCCGCCCCAGCACTCGCCGGGCCGCTCCGACATCGGCTTCAACGACGAGCAGGGCATCGCCGACACCGTGAAGCAGCTGCGGCTCGCCTGGCTGGAGGGCAGCGAGGTCGGCACCCACTTCAACGGGCACTTCTGCGGCGCGGGGGGCGGTGTCGGCGAGTGGTCGGTGGAGGACTGGAAGGACGAGATCGCCCAGGCGAAACGTTTCGTTAAGTCCTGGAAGACCACCACGGGCATGAAGAAGGCGTCCCCGCTGCCCTTCGACTACGAGCGGGAACTCGTCGGCGCCCGCACCCCCTGCCTGGAAGGGCAGAAGAACTTCATGAGCGCCGCCCGCGAACTGGGCTTCCGCTATGACACGAGCGGCGTGAACGACCAGGTCTGGCCCGAGAAGAAGAAGGGCCTGTGGGACCTGTCCATGCAACTCGTCCCGATGCCCGGCCGCGGCTTCGAGACGCTGACCATGGACTACAACTTCTACATGAACCAGTCCGGGGCGCGGACGGGGGACAAGGTCCGGCACGAGTACTGGGGCGACCAGTTCCGGGACGGGCTCCTCAAGGGGTTCGAGCGTGCGCATGAGGGCAACCGGGCGCCGCTGATCATCGGCAACCACTTCGAGTCCTGGAACGGTGGGGTGTACATGCGCGCCGTGGAGGAGGTCATCGAGCGGGTGTGTACGAAGGCCGATGTGCGGTGTGTTTCCTTCCGGCAGCTTGCGGACTGGTTGGATGCGCAGGATCCGGAGGTGTTGGGGCGGTTGCGGACGCTTCAGGTTGGCGAGGCGCCGAAGCGGGGGTGGGCGGCCTTCTTGGCTGACCGCCCGGCCTTGGCGCCGGCGCCGAAGGGGGTTCCCGGGGCCCCGGCGGCCAAGCGGTAGGGGTTCATCGGGGCGCGGTTCTTCGGCTGCGGGCCGGTGGGGGCTGGTCGCGCAGTTCCCCGCGCCCCTTTCGGGGCGCTGCGCGCACCCGAATCAGACAGTGGTCGTCGTCAGTTGCTCGGTGAGGACGAAACCCGGGTCGACCTGGGCCGCCAGGTCGACTCCTGTTCTTGCGTTGGCCCAGGAGTGGGCGTTTTTCAGGTGGAAGTGGACCATCTGGTGGGTGTAGCGCTCCCAGTCGCGGAGGTCGTAGGTGGCGTCGACGGCCGTTCGCAAGCGGCGCAGGGAACGGCGGTTGGTGTCCTCCAGGAGTTCGAACCGGGTGGAGCGGCCCTTCTCCATGGCGCGCACCCAGTCCGAGTGGCCGACCGTCTCCAGGAGGTCGTCCCCGACCTCGGCACGGAGGAAGTCGAGGTCGTCCTGGCCCTGCACCTTGTTGCCGACGACCTTCAGGACGACCCCGAAGTCCTGGGCGTACTCCTTGTACTGGCGATAGACGGAGACTCCCTTCCGGGTCGGTTCGGCGACGAGGAACGTGATGTCGAAGCGGGTGAACAGGCCGGACGCGAAGGAGTCCGAGCCCGCGGTCATGTCGACGACGACATACTCGCTCGGGCCGTCGACGAGATGGTTCAGGCACAGCTCCACCGCGCCCGTCTTGGAGTGGTAGCAGGCCACTCCGAGATCGGCTTCGGTGAACGGGCCGGTGACCATCAAACGGACGGCGCCGCCGTCGAGTTCCACCGGCCGCGCACAGGCGTCGTACACCGGATTGGTCTCCTGGACCCGCAGCAGCCGCGAACCCTCGCCGGGCGGGGTCGTCTTGATCATCGCGTCGGCGCAGGCGATGCGCGGGTTAGTGCCGCGGAGGTACTCCTTGATCAGCTCCATCCGCTCGCCCATCGGGGGCATCGCGGCGGCTTCGGTGTCATGGAGGCCGAGTGCGGCGCCCAGATGCTGGTTGATGTCGGCGTCGATGGCGAGGACCGGCGCCCCGGAGGCCGCGAGGTGGCGGACGAACAGCGAGGACAGCGTGGTCTTGCCGCTGCCGCCTTTCCCGACGAAAGCAATTTTCATGTTCACTAAAGGTAGTGGGGCGACCGCCGAGGGTGTCCAGGGGGCGTGAGGAAGTCCACTCCTTCGTGGGTCGGCTCCCTGGATTGCGTAGGGTCGTACTCATGAGTACGACAGGCGCGACCGCCGATCCGCTCGCAGCCCTGGGATCGCTGCCCGGGGTGGCCGACTCCGTGGAGGCCGTCCGCAAGTCCGTGGACCGGGTCTACGGGCATCGCATCATGCGGCGGCGCAGCAACGAGATCACCGGCGAGGCGGCCCTGCGCGGCGCACGCGGTTCCGCGTCCCTCTCCGGTGCCGACTGGGCCCTCGAAGAGGTGCGTCGGCGCACCGACTTCAGCGGTGACGACGAGGCCCGGGTCGTCGGCGCGGCCCTCCGGCTGACCGCGGAGGCCGGCCAACTCCTGTCCATCTGGCGCCAGTCGCCGCTGCGCGTACTGGCCCGGCTGCATCTGGTCGCCGCCGCGGGCGCGGGCGACGAGGTGGGGCGCCCGCGCCAGGACGGCGAGCCGGTCGACGAGCCGCTGGTCGAACTGCCGCTGCCGAGCGCCGCCGAGGTGTCCGGGCGGCTGGAGGGACTCGCGGAGCTGATCATCGCGGGCGGTTCCGCGCCCGCCCTGGTCACGGCGGCCGTCGTACACGGTGAACTCCTCGCGCTGCGCCCCTTCGGCTCCCACAACGGCCTTGTCGCGCGCGCGGCGGAGCGGATCGTCCTGGTCGGCAGCGGCCTCGACCCGAAGTCCGTGTGCCCGGCCGAGGTCGGCCACGCCGAACCGGGCCGCGCGGCCTATCTGGCGGCGTTCGAAGGCTACGTCTCCGGCACCCCGGAGGGCATGGCGGCGTGGATCGCGCACTGTGGCCGGGCGGTTGTACTCGGGGCGCGTGAATCGACCGCCGTGTGCGAGGCGTTGCAGCGCGGGGCGGCGTAAGGAAGCGGGGCACGAGAGAAGCGAAAAGGCCCTCCATTGGAGGGCCTTCAAAGGGATGCGGCGGCACGAGGATTCGTACCGCCGCTGGCATGTCCACCCGGTTACCAAGCGTCCTCGAAATATTGCCCATCAGGTCGGGAACTTGGCCCGTCACCTGGTGCGGCTGGCCCGTAATCGACGGGTCGACGTCGCGTGGGTGCCCAGTGTTCATGCTCGGTCCGTGGGGCCAATTGCGTTATTAAGGTGATCCTTTCGGATGTCCTTGGTCTCGCGGGCCGTTAAGTCCTTTCTACTCCTGGACCGGAGTAAGCGGAAGCCCTGGCTGTACTTCTTTACTTTTATGATCAAACGGGCATGATTCGGGCGCCGGTGTGCCGGATGGCCCCGGACGGGGCCGGAGGGGCGGGTCAGGCGACCGTCGGACGACGCCTGCTCGCGTACCAGACGAGGCCCGCCGTGGCCGCCGCCGCGCCTATCGCGGCAGCGGCGACCAGGGCCGGACGCGGCGGTACGGAGAGCGCGGGCAGGCGCTGCTTCAGCCGGACCGGGCGGTGGAAGTCCAGGATCGGCCAGCCGCGGGCGACCGCCTCCCGGCGCAGCGCGCGGTCCGGGTTCACGGCGTGCGGATGGCCGACGGACGCCAGCATGGGGATGTCGGTGACGCTGTCGCTGTACGCGTAGCAGCGCGCGAGGTCGTATCCCTCGGACGCGGCCAGCTCCTTGATCGCCTCGGCCTTGGTGGGTCCGTACGCGTAGTACTCCACCTCGCCCGTGAAGCAGCCGTCGTCGCCGACGACCATGCGCGTGGCCACCACTCGGTCCGCGCCGAGCAGTTCGCCGATCGGCTCGACGACCTCCGCGCCCGACGTGGACACGATCACCACGTCACGGCCGGCGGTGTGGTGCTCTTCGATGAGGGAGGCCGCCTCGTCGTAGATGATCGGGTCGATCAGGTCGTGCAGCGTCTCGGCGACGATCTCCTTGACCTGCTGGACGTTCCAGCCTCGGCACAGCGCGGACAGGTACTCGCGCATGCGCTCCATCTGGTCATGGTCGGCGCCGCCCGCCAGGAAGACGAACTGGGCATAGGCGGTACGCAAGACGGCCCGGCGGTTGATCAGACCGCCCTGGTAGAACGACTTGCTGAACGTGAGCGTGCTCGACTTCGCAATGACCGTCTTGTCCAGGTCGAAGAAGGCGGCTGTGCGGGGCAAGGAGTGGTTTTCCACGAGCCCGAGCATAGGCGCCCACCATTCGGCGTAAGGTGTGGCGCGTGGGTTTGCCTGAGAGGGCTGTCGGGTACACCATGGAAGTCACGGATCGTTCGCGACCGTGCTAACCCGGTCCGGCTCCTCCCCCCCCGAGTCGAACCGTGGGGACGACCCCCGCTCTCCCCCCCGGCGGGGGTCGTCGCATGTCCGGGTGGGTTTTAGTTCTTCCTTCATCCTCCCTTCGCGGCCGTGGCGCCGTACGAGGCGGCTTCGGTCGCCTCTTTCGTATGCCCGCGATCCGTCACTGTGCGTAGTCGTTGTGCTGCTCTGGGGAAAGTCGTACAGCAGTCACCTGTTTGGGTGAGGGAGATATCCACAACCACCGTGTTGTCCACAGATATCGACCAAGATCCACACGATTTCCAGCTTCGCCCCATCGTGATTCCAGCGCGTCCCGCTCGCGGCGAGTTCATGGCCGGTTCGGTTTGTCGAACGCGCTTGGCCGGTTTCCGCCGGCCGTTCATATGGAGGCCGCTCGCCGGTTCTCCGCATGTCCGGGAACTAGCGAAGGGGGCCGGAAACCATGGCAGGAGCCATCACGCACGACAACGATCAGCCCGCGGCCGAGGGACGGCAGAGCGGACCGCTGATCGTCACCGAGGACGCCGGTCTGCTCGACGACCTGCTGCGCCTGTGCGCGGCGGCAGGCGCCACACCCGAAGTGCACCACGGGGTGCCCGAACGGGGCGGTGGCTGGGAAACGGCACCCCTTGTCCTGGTCGGCGACGACGCCGTACGCCGGGTGCGTGGGGCCGCGCGCAGGCGAGGGGTGGTGCTGGTCGGGCGGGACCAGGACGACTCCGGGGTCTGGCGGCGGGCCGTCGAGATCGGCGCCGACCACGTCCTGATGCTGCCCGACGGCGAGCAGTGGCTCGTCGACCGGATCGCCGACGTCGCCGAGGGCGTCGGCAGGCCCGCGCTCACCGTCGGCGTCATCGGCGGCCGGGGCGGGGCCGGAGCGTCCACGCTGGCCTGCGCGCTCGCCGTCACCTCCGCGCGCGAGGGACTGCGGACCCTCCTCGTGGACGCGGATCCTATTGGAGTACGCGCAGGTTCCCCCGAGGGGCTCGGAGGGTGCGAAGCGGCATCTCAGCAGGTCACCAGGCTCTGATCTCGTGATCTGAGATTCTACAGGATTTCAGGAGTTCTCCTGAGAATCCGCGTGTGACTCTAGTAATCTCCCGAGACGTGGTGGATTCCGAAAGTCGCGTGCTCACTCTCGTACGCCCCGCTCCAGACCCGTCCGCGGGGGTGGACGCCGCCGCGGTGTCGGTCGACAGCGGGCTGGCGGACGTGGTCACGCTCCAGCGCCGGCGGCAGGCGAGGGTGTCCCAGCAGGACGAAGAGAGCTTCTTCATCGACACGCTCTCCGAGTACCAGTGGGCCCGGGACTCCGCCGGACTCGCGACCTCGACGCTGGATTCCCTGATCAAGCCCGTGATCGAGGTCTGCGACTACTACGGCACGGTGCCCTGGAAGCTCACGCCGAGGCAGGTCGACAAGTACTTCGCCGGGCCGGGCAAGCGGGCGCACTCGACGCTGCGGCAGAAGATCAACCGGATCGACGGGTACTTCGCGTTCCTCGAACAGCGGTACGCGGGCGAGATCATGCGCCGCTTCGGCGCGAACGTGGACTCCCCGATCGACCCGTTCAACCGCCCGAAGCACCGCGGCGACTTCGGCCTGCGCATCCCGCCGTCGCAGACGGCGCTGAAGGAGTTCTTCGCCCGCTGGCGCGATGACCTGGAGAACCACCGGAAGTACCTGGTGGCCTGCCGCGACTACGTGATGACGAAGATCGCCTACCTGTCCGGGGTCCGGGCGGCCGAGCTCTGTGGCGTCTGCATCGGAGACGTCCACTGGGAACACGGGCAGTGGGGCCGCTTCCTGGTGCACGGCAAGGCCGCCCGCGGCTCCGGCCCGCGGCAGCGGGAGGCATACCTCTTCCAGGAGGGCCGCGATCTTCTCTGGTGGTACATCGAGGAGATACGCGGTGAGTTCGGCGACGACGCCGACCACCCGCGGGCCCCGCTCTGGCCATCGGAGCGCAAGCCGAAGGCGGTCGCCGCGCTGAACCTGCCGATCGCCCCGGCGATCGTGCCCTCGACGTTCCGCAAGCACCTGCACGACGCGTCGGCCGCCTACCTGACCGGCCCGGTCACCGATCTGTTCCCCCACCTCCTGCGTCACGCCTGCGCGACCCACAACTACGAGCGCGGGATGAGCCTTTGGGAAGTTCAGAAGGTTCTCGGTCACGACTGGGCGACCACGACACTTCGGTACATGGCGACCGCCCATGCCGATCCCGAACATGCGAATCTTGCCGCCAGCACCGAGGCGGCTCAGCGACTGGTGATGGACAAGGGGAACCTGCGGTGAAGTGGAATCTGCGGATGGTGGCCGCACAGCGCGATCTGTGGAGGCCGACCGAAGTACTGGCCGCGTTCAAGGAGGTCGGGTTCAACCCCTCGCTCAGCAAGGTCGCGGCGATGTGGGGCGGCACACCGATCTCCGTCCGCCTCGACGACCTGGACAAGATCTGCGCGGCCCTGCACTGCACGCCCGGCGACCTGTTGCAGGCCGAGCCCCTGGACGCGGCCCAGGCGCCACCGGAGCACGGGCAGAAGGCCGTCGGCGCCGAGGAGACACGGCCCGGACCGGTGCGGCCCACCCCGCGCAGCGGCCGACGGAGCGGTCCGCGGTCGCTCCCGCCGAACTGATCCTCCATGGCGTGGATACCGCGCGGCTCCCGGCAGTGCCAGGCGTGCCTGGGCTGGGGCCAGATGAATTCCCGGCAGTTCTGCTGGGGCTGCCATCACTGGGTGAAGAAGTACCTTGAGCTGGGCGTTTGCAGCCGTTGCCGTCACGAGGAACACCTGGGACCTGATGGGATCTGCCGTCCGTGTCTCCAGGCGGTCCGGCTCGACGACGATGTTGAGTGGGTCGTGGCGCCCGAGGCCGCCGCACCGCGCGACCGCCAGCTCCTGCTGGTCTTCCGGCGGTTCGCGGTGACCAACGCGCTGCCGTTGAGGAAGTCGACCAAGGGCGGCAGGCGCGAGCTGGCCCGGTGGAAGCAGAAGTGGGACGCCCAGGACGCCGCCGACCGCGACGACCCGGCGGTGCTGCCGCCGGCCGTCCGCGGCCAGCAGGCCCTGTTCGCGATGAAGCGGGCGGAGATGTCGATCGACACTGTCCGCAGCATCCTCGCCCGGCCCCTGCACGGCTACGAGGAGGCCGTCGCCGAGACGGCCGCGTTCGCCGGCGAGTACAGCCTGAGTGATGCGTGGGTCCGCCAGGTCGCGGAGATGATCCGGCTGGCTCTGGCCATCCGGGACGCAGAGGGGCACGACCTGGTGCCCGAGGAAGTACTCGATGAGCTGCCGCGCTACTGGACGCCGGTCGGGAAAATCCTGACGCGGGCCGGGATGCTCCGGGCCCGCCAGGCGCCGGCACCGCCGCGGCGGAGGCGGCCCCCGAAATCCGGTTACGTCCCGACCCCGCCCCCGCCGCTGCCGCCGTCCCCGCGATCGTGCCGGGACTGCGACGCGTGGATGACCGGCGTCCACAAGCGACGCTGCCATGCCTGCCAGACCTGGCACGGCGAGCACAAGAACCGGCCCCTGGGCCGCTGCGAACGCTGCCGCCGTGAGGACCTGCCGCTGAAGGGCGGCCACTGCCGCGGCTGCTGCCTCCACGTGAACGTCAACGGGCTGGCCGTCGCGGAGGAGCCGTTCACCCAGCTGTGGTTCGCGGACCCGTTCTCGGTCGGTCTGCGGGTCCTGCGCGGCCAGCTTGGCTACGAGCTGTCGAGCCTGCATCCCGGACGTGACCGGCAGGTCGCCGAACGGCGGGCCGCCCGCACTCCGCTCGTCCCGCATCCGGCCTTCCCAGGCCAGGAGCCGCTGTTCACGATGCGCAGGGACTGGACGCCGCTGCTGGACATCAACCGGCGCTTCGAGAAGCTCCCCGAACTGACCGAGCCCGCACAGCAGTTGGCCGACGAGTTCGTGTCCATGATGCGTGATCAGCAGTGGGACCTGGACCAGCGGGTCGCTCACCTGCGGCCCTTGGTCATCCTGCTGTCTTGGCTCGGCGCCGATGCCCCCATCCGGGAGGCCGACGTGGTCGAACTCTCCCGCCAGGACGTGAACCTGTCCGCCAGGCGCGTCTGCCAGTTCCTCAAGGCCCGCGGCATGCTTGTCGAAGATCCCGCGCTCCACCGGGACCGGGATTACGAGTGGATCGAGCATGCCCTGGCCGGGCTGCCGGAGCAGATCGCCACGGAAGTGCGCGCCTGGGTCACCGTCCTGCGCGGGCAGGGCCGGCGCGAGCACGAGCCCCGCAGCTACTACAACATCCGCAGCTACTTCACGGCCTTCAAGGCGACGCTGGAGAGCTGGATAGCCGACGGCGTCACCAGCCTGCGGGAGATCTCCAACGACGACGTCAAGAAGGCTGTTGGCGCCCGCCAGGGCAACCCGGCCCGCTCTCTCCACGTTGCGCTCCGCAGTCTGTTCCGGGCACTGAAGCAGGAACAGTTGATCTTCCGGAACCCCACCCGGGGCGTGATCGTCGGCGGCGTCCAGACCCTTCCGCCAGCCCTCCCCTCCGACGTCCTCGCCGGGCTGCTCGACCGCTCGAACAGCACCGCCGGGAGACTCGCCCTGGCCCTGGTCGCCGTCCATGCCCTGACCGGTCACGAAATCCGGCACCTGCTGACGGCCGACCTCGACCTCGCCAAGGGGCACCTCGCCGTCCGGCGCGGCCTGCGACGCCACACCATCCACCTCGAAGAGTTCACCCAGGGCATCGCCATGGAGTGGCTCACCGAGCGGCACCGCCGATGGCCCGGCTCCACCAACCCCTACCTGCTGGTCAGCCAGCAGAGCGCGATGCACGCCGAGCACCCGCCGGTCACCACCACCATGCTCAAGCGGACCTTCAGCGAGCTGAACGCCTCGCTGTCACAGCTCCGGCAGGACCGCATCCTCCACGAAGCACGCAAGTCCGCTGACCCTCTCCGCCTCATGCGGCTGTTCGGCATTAGCCTCGCGCTTTCATGAAGCGGGCTGTCCGATAGGCGGTCAGGCAAGCAGAAAGTGCCTCTGACCAGCAAGAATGAGGATTGTCTAGGTCCTTGTTCCCGCTGAAACCAAAGGCACTTTCCAGGTGAAGAAGCCTATCGGGTCCTACCCCCGTGTCCGTATCCGGGAGGACGGCCGGGCCGTGGTCTCGCAGGCCGGTTCGGTCCTGCTGATCGAAACTGTCCGCAAGACCGGTCTTGACCAGGCCTTATCCGCAGCCCTGACCTTGTGGCGGAAGCCGCGGGCCGTCCACGACCCCGGCAAGATACTCGTGGACCTCGCACTGGCGGTCGCGCTGGGCGGGGACTGCCTCGCCGATATCACCCTGCTGCGGTCCGAGCCTGCCGTGTTCGGGCCGGTCGCCTCCGACCCTACGGTCTCCCGGCTGATCGACACCCTTGCCGCCTCGGGCGAGAAGGCGCTGACCGCCATCCGCGCCGCACGTTCCGAAGTCCGCCGACGCGTCTGGGAGTTGGCCGGCAACCGGGCTCCGGACACCGGCGGACAGGTGACCGTGGACCTGGACGGGGTCCTGGTCGTCGCGCACTCGGACAAGCAGGACGCGGCCCCGACCTGGAAGAAGTCCTACGGTCATCACCCGCTCATGGGGTTCGTCGACCACGGTCCGGGAGGGACCGGTGAACCCGTCGCCGCCCTGCTGAGACCCGGGAACGCGGGCTCGAACACGGCCGTCGACCACATCGCAGCCGCCCGCCTGGCCCTCGCTCAACTGCCCAAAAAGTACCGGCAAGGACGGCGGACGCTGATCCGCTGTGATTCTGCGGGCGGCACCCATGAGTTCGTGGCCTGGCTCGCCCAGCGCGGGCGTTGGCTGTCCTACTCGGTCGGCATGGTGATCACCGAGGCCATCCACCAGCACGTTCTTCAGATCCCCGCATCGGCCTGGACGCCCGCGGTCGAGCCGGACGGCGAGGTTCGTGACGGGGCCTGGGTCGCCGAACTCACCGGAGACCTGCTCGACGGCTGGCCGCAGGGCATTCGGTTGCTCGTCCGCAAGGAACGTCCCCACCCCGGAGCCCAGTTGCGGATCACGGATGCGGACGGCATGCGTCTCACGTGCTTCGCCACCAACACCGCCGACCGGCCGATCGCCGAACTCGAGCTCCGTCACCGGTTGCGGGCTCGCGCGGAGGACCGGATCCGAGCCGCCCGGGCCACCGGGCTCCGCAACCTTCCCCTGCACGACACCGCGCAGAATCAGGTCTGGCTGGAGACCGTCCAGATGGCGCTCGATCTGCTGGCCTGGATGCCCATGCTCGCCCTGACCGGCCAGGCGAGACTTTGGGAACCGCGTCGCTTGCGGTTCCGCCTGTTCTCCGCGGCCGGCCAGCTCGTCATCACCGGCCGGCGCCGCCTCCTCCGCCTTGCCCGCCACTGGCCCTGGACCCGCGAGATCACAGACGCCCTCGAACGGCTCGCACTCTTGCCGAACCCCGGCTGACCAGCAGCTTTCCCACCCCTACGAGCAGCATCACCCTCACCCGGAACAGTGGAAACCGGCGTCCACCCGAGACGACACCCGGGCCCCCGGCCTGCCCGGTCTCGGCCATCGACAACGAAATGGGCCGCCGACTTCGTCGACGGCCCATCAAGAAAGATCGAGGTTAGCGACACCACTGCCATGCGCTACATCTCAGCCGCCCACCCCGAACGCACTGCAAAGCTGCCCAGGTGATCGTGGGTACCGACAGAACTCGGGCGAGCCCTTTATGCGCGTTGCAGGTTCGTGCGCCGGTCGCGCAAGCTGACCACTTCTGCGCTCGACGCGTCCTCGGAGCGCCTGGAGACCTCGGGTGCTAGCGACCGCATGAGAACGGGGTGCAGCCCGAGTTCTTCCGCGGTATGACGCAGAGACGGTGAAGCACCGAACCGGCGTGTCATCAACATGCGCATAAGAGCAGGTTGTTCAGGATGCACTGTGACAGGCTCTCGGGACCTCCACTGATTAGTGGCCATCTGCCGGTAAAGACTAGATCGACGAGTGCTGTCAATGAGTCCTAGCCCAAACGCCCTTTCAATCAACGCCTGCATGGAAATTCCCCAGTTGGATTTCAAGACGGCCAGGTTCCGCAAGGTGAAATTCCCGCTAAGGGATTCACGCGCTTGATCTTCCGGGATTAGAAAAGCTCCAGCGAATCGGTGAGCTTCTGTCTCTGCTTGCTTTGTTGAAATGGTGCGCCGGGCCGGATGCAGCACAAGGTGACCCAACTCGTGGGCGACGGTGAACCGCTGACGATCCCCTGCGTCCGTGCCGAAGTAGGCGATGAGTTGCGGATCGGCTACCCCTCTCCAGCATGAAACGCCGGAATGCCCGATAGCCACATCCTCTTGTTCGCCAGCTCCGTCAACAAGCACTAGGGGGACAACGGGGATACCGGCACGTTCGCAAGTCCGAATTACGTGCTTCAGAATGCCGTCGCGGGCAACGCCAAGAGCGTCCCGGGTCTCCGCTGCCAGCGTTTCGATGCTCATGTCGTCGATCTCTCCCTCTGCCCGCGGCAGTGGGAGCCGTCGCATGCGCGTTTCCGTGATGAGGTGGGCGGCTACGCGATACGCCTCGCGTGCAGTGGCCTTGACCCGGTCGACCTCCTTGACCGATGCGCTGGCCTTCTTGCGGAAGTGCAGAGTGTCTGTCGGGAGATCGTCCGGGTCTACGAGGAAGAAGCTATACGGAGTACCCGTGGCGTTGGCGACTGCCAGCAGCGTTTCCTCGCTGGCAGTCTTGTCACCCCTTTCGATGCCGGAAATCATCGACTGCGTTACCCCGGCGATGCCCTCAAGCTCTTTCTGGGTCAAGCCCATGAGCATGCGGAGCGTGCGCAGTCGTGCGCCGGTATCAAGCACTTCCCTCTTCGCCTTCTTCTTGCTCTTCGTCGTCTTCGAACAGGAAACCCAGGTTGATCTCTTCGTCGCTGGAGACGAACTCAAGCTTGGAGAGATCCTCTGCGCTGCGCGGCAGGAGCAGGTCGTAGTCCGATGTCGATACCGCGCCAGCCCTGAAGGACTTTGTCGGGCGAACGACCCGGATGATCACCTCACCTTTTTCGTCAACGTCCCACACGGCCAGCAGTTGACTGGCTCCTACGCCGATGAGATCAGGTGTTGGATTTCGGTAGTAGTTTATACGGGCCCGATTTTTCCCTGGTGGCGGTACAGAATCGCCGAACGGCGATCGGTGGAGCAATCGGATAGACATCGCGTTTCGCGACAAATGAAGGCGACCGCTTCCCCTGCGGGAAGGCTTCCAGCCGGCAAGATCCTGCTTCAGCAGGCGAGCCAGAGCGTGGTCTCGCGTCAGATCTGTACGGCCCTTGAGGAAAGGCCGGTCCGTCATCTCGTGGCGGTCGTAGTGGTCGTTCGCGTTCTGCCGCCCTTCCTCCAGGGCCTCGTGGAGCGGTGCGGCGAGGGGAGTGATCGCCTCGGTGATGAACCGTGCATCCTCAGGTCTGAGCATGGCGGTGATTTTATTACCAAGATTCTCAGACTTGCAAGAGTGCCTTGCCGCAACGTCCCGCGGTCGGGCTGCACACCTCCCCTCACCCTGAGCTGAGTGAGGTGCCGCGTGCCACGATGGACGGCTCGAAGGGCTGCGTACCGCCTCAGCTTCGCGTGATCACACGTCAGCAGTGGCTCGAAGGGACTCTCCCTGCACGGTCGCAGTGGACTGGAAGGCCGGGCAGTGTCCCCGGAGGGGGCGACGCTGCCGGAGCTGCCTTCGAACTACTCACACCCGTATCTGCCCGGAGCCAGCGCTCGCCCGGCAGCCGATTGGCGGTACGGGGCAGCCTGCGGATACGGTCCCCGGCCATGAACGACGTGTCCTGGACGGACATCCTCAGCGCCATCACCGCGGTGTTCGCCCTGCTCATCGCGTGGACCGCGAACAAGGCGGCATGGAGCGCCAACCGGGCCGCGGAGCGGGCGAACGCCACAGCGGACGCCGTTGCCCGGGTCGAGCGGGACCGATGGCACCACGAGATGATTCCACAGTTCGACGTGACGATCACACGGCTCGGACCCGGCAGCAACCAGGCGAGCCTGATGCTGACGTTCGAGGGCCCGGCGGCGCTGGAACGCCTGGACGAGGTCGAGCTTGAGATCCGCGACGACGGATACACCCACGGCGTCGGCCACGTCACGGAGGACTACCAGCGGGAACTCGCGAACACCATCTGGGGGCCGTACCGCTTCAAGCCCGGAATCGACGGCGCTACCGGGATCGGCCGCACATCGCCCGCAGTGCCGGTGGAGCTCGGTGGATGGATCAAGCGGGCACTGGAGGAGTCCTTTCCCCCCTCATGGACCGACAGGACGTACTGGCACGAGCGGTACGGGAACGACTCGCCGGTACGACTGTGGGTACGGTGCCGACGCGACGGCTACCAGCCCTGGACGCTCACCTACAACGTGCGGGTCGTCGATCCCCAGGACTGAGGCGTAGGGAGGTCGTAACGCTGGCCGTACGGCTTCCGTTCGACGGCTGGCCCACCGGGGCCGACCACCGCCACGAGGACCGTGAACTGGCGGCCGCGTTCAGTTGCAGTCGAAGGGGACGGTCCCGCTTCCCCGGATCGTCAGGACTCCTTTCCCGATGTCACCCCCATTGCCGAAGGTGAAAGCGGCCTCCGTTCCGTCCTCCACACGCAGTGTCAGAGTGCTGGCGTCGTGCATGGCGAATGCGTCGAGTTCCCCCGAGGCGGTCAGGGTGCCGCCCCATGAGATGCCTCCGCCGCCGACCGGGCTGGGGCCTCCGAAGGAGCGCACCATTCGCGGTGGGTCGCGCCTGCACCACAGGTCAGCGTGCACCTCGTAGTCGGTTCCATCGGCGATGACGACCGCCGCGCCGACGTAGTTGCCCATGACGTCCACGGTGGCACTGCACGCCCGCGTCGGCTACCCAAGGCACGCGACCAGCCTGATGCGCACTCCGTGAATCCCGCTCGGAGTCGGGCGTTGCCGCGGGCCGGGAAAAGTACTGATCAGAGGTGAGGTTAAGGAATTCCAGGATCGCGCTGCATATAGCTGGCAACAGGTCTTACAACCAGTCCGGCCGCCGCTCCCCGTGCCGGACCGGCAAGGGCAAGGCACGATGCAATACCACATCCGACAGTCCCGTTTTCCAGCTCTTGGCCAAGGCGAGCGGCCACACCGACCTGCGATCCGAAGGCAGCTCCGGCGGGGTCGCCCCGTCCGGAAGGCCAAGATCAATATCGCCGGGACTTTCTGTACGCCAACTACTCACCATCGTCAACGCGGAGGTTCACTACCCGACCGGCGGAGGCTGCGGGCGTAGAGCTGGACCGGATTGTCGAGCGACGCAATCTCATTGCACACAGGGGTGACCGTAGCGGGAGAGGGCGAGCCGCAATCAATGTCACAGAGATTGAAGCGGATCTCGCTTATCGCCGCACTTGATCAACTCGCTAAAGGCTGAGTAAGGGCAAATCCGCTAAGAAGCGTGGGGACAGCAGGATAATTCTGCTGTCCCCACACTAGAGTCGCTCCCTTACGGGAGGCTCACCCAGATACTTCCGTTGCCTGATGCAGCGCGGCCGAAGAAGCACTGGTTCTTGTTCCGCCACAGGGATCGCTGGCGAGTGAGGGCAGACGTCGTCAGTGCTCCGAATGGAAGGACTGACAGAACGGCACCCATGCCCGAAGCGGTGACGAGCACGCAAGCCAAGAGCGGTGCAAACGCCACCGAATCCGAGCTTGCGAACGCGGGAGCTGCGCTTGCCCCTACAGCGAAGGCTGCCCCCAGCGCGGCGGATAGCAGCACCGCGCTCTTGATTCCGTTGCGCATGAGGTTATCGCCCTTGCGGAGTCAGGGACGATGCGTCCTCGTTTTCCAGGACGCGACTGAACCCGCTGATCATTGCGTTCCAGTCCGGGTCCTCGTCCGTGAAGTTGTCGGCAATCTCGTCGCTCTCGGCGAGGAAGTCGAGCATCCTCTGGTGTGGACTGCCGGGGAGGGCCTCGGTGCTCTCGTCGAACATTCTGTTCCTTTCCTTGGTCATTTTCTGATGTGCAATCATTTGGCGGTTACTTGCGCTTCCTCTCTCGCAGGGGACGGACCGTCTAGGTCCCGTAACCGGGGCGCGGAATCGGCGTACCCGTGGGCATCCCGCGCCCCGTATGCGGGATCTAGACGCCCTCCGAGGAGTCCTGCGTGATGCCGCCGGCCTTCAGGCGCGCTGCCTTCAGCTTCCGTGAGACCTGCGCCTCGCTGATCTTGAGGATGTCCGCGATCTCGACGCCCTGCTGATCCCAGACCACGCTGAGCTCCCACACCTGGAATTCGAGGTCGTCGCCGATCGCGTCCTTGACCTCACCGAGAAGGGCGACGAAGCGGGTACTGGCCGAGGTCGGGTCGGCGTCGTACGGCCGGGGCGGCCAAGTGGCGCCGAGCTCGTTGAACTCCCCGACGGGGTGCTCCTTCGATGACTTACGGCGCGAGTGGTCGATCACCAGATTGCGGGCGATTGTCATCGCATACGCGATCGGCGGCCCCGGGAACGGCTCACCGCTGGCGATCTTCCGGATCGTGCGGAGATGAGTCTCCTGGGTGTAGTCGTCTGCGAGCTGGCGGTCACGGAGAGCGCGCCTCAGGTACCGGCGGATCGGCCCATCGTGCTCCTTGACCAGCGCAGTGGCGTACGGGATCTGGTCCGGCGTGAGACGTTTGCCGCTGGGTGGATCACCCCCTTGCGCGTCGTTGTCATGGTTCTCGTTGAAGGCGGCCATCTGGGCTCCATTCGTGGTGGGGGGTACGCCCACCCCTCTCGACGCGCGGCTCGCCGGCTTCTTGCACCGGGAGCACGAGAAAGATTCGGCCGCCTGCGGAGTGATCCAGGGCATGACGACGAAGAACTCGGGTAAGTCCCGCACCAAGGCCAAGACCAGGTCCAACTCCGGCAAGAACAAGGACAAGAAGCGCGGGACCGCTGGTCCGGTTGTGAACCGAGTGGAGGACGAACACAGGACTCAGACCGCCAGCTCGCCGCAGTGCGGAGCCCGCAGTCGACTCCTGGCCAGGATCACGAGCGCGGTCACGGTCGGTGTGCAGCTCCTGCCGCACACCGAGCACCTGCACGGTGGACTGCAATTTGCCGCCGTCTTGCTGCTGGCGATCGATGTAGTGATCGATCTCGGAGTCGGCACGCTCAGCCGCATCAACCTGATGAACCAGCGGATGAAGAACACCGCGACCTCGCTTGGCCGGGATGCTGAAGGCAACGTCATCGCCGCGGTCAAGGTCGGAGCATCGGCAGGGCGGTCCGGACAACACGCGCGGATCACTGGCAGGACCGTGAGCGCTGTGCTGGTGCTCCTTGTCGCCGCGGCGGAGCAGCCGCACAAGGAACTGCTGGTCGCTGCCTTCGCTGTACTGGCAATGGACACCGTCACCGAGAGTGGCAGGACGCTCCGGAACGTCATCCGCGCACGTCTGGGATAAGGGCTTCGCGAATCATCGAGAGTGTCGAGGGGGAGTCCGGCGTCTGCCGGACTCCCCCTCGACAATCACCACTACGGTTTTCGTCATTCGGGTTGCCTATAGGCAACCGCTGGCCGTCCCGTCATTCAGCAGGGGCGGCCGGCGCTGGAGGAGCATAATGCTGGGCATGACCGATCCCGTGCCACATGAAGTCAGCGTGTGTTTCTCGCCGGCCGAGGGGGCGGCTCTAGCTGAGCACGCGAACGAACTTGGCATCAGCCTTGAGGAATACATCCAGAGATCTGCCGCCAGTCGCGCGCTCAAGCGGCTGGAGGAACGTCGAAATGCGGGGAACATCACCGTCGACGTCGAGGCCGCGCTCCATCAACTCTTCGGAACACCTGTGCCCGGCGCCGAACACCGGGCATGGGCCAACGAAGCCATCGGCAACACGTGATCGCCATGAGCCTCAGTCCCGCCCTCAAGTGAACCGCTGGGTTTGATGGAGCTCTCCCTCAGCTGCTGGAGGCGGTTCTCGCAGGGCTCTTGGGAATCAAGTCCGGAACGGCCACCGCATGGACCCAGCCCGGGGGCAACTGGGCTCGATGCGCCGCACAGCTCCACGGCCGACCCCACCCTCCAGGGCTGCACGGAGGACCCTGGAGAAACCCCGAGCGTGTGACGGTCCAGCGGTCATATCGTTTCGGCCATGGATGCAGAGCAGTTGAAGGGTTCATCCCGTAGATGGATGAATGCCGCACTGGCGGCTTTTGTCGAGGGCCCCGAGAGTCACGACTTCGCCGTTCACCACGCTGGAGTCGCTACGGAGCACCTGCTCAAGGCATACCTCGCCGGGATTCATCCCGCTTTGATCGTCGACGGCCGGCACTTCGACTCGTTGCTCCACGCCACGGGCCTGGGCTCCCACGCAGGCCCACTGGCCAAGGTCAAGACCATCGGTCTTGTTGACTCCTACCTGCGGACGGTCAAGCTTCTTCCCAGGAAGATCCCGATCAGCAAAGAGGATCTCGAACCCCTGGCGGACGCCCGCAACGGAGTTGCCCACAGCGCGATACATGATTCGGCACATTCTGAAGCAGTGTTCACGGCCTGTCTGCGCTTGGTTGACCCGGTTCTCGAAGAACTGAAAGTTGATCCGAACAGCTACTGGGGCCCATACCTGGTCCTGCACGACAAACTGGTTGATGAACAGGTGCGACAGGAACGCGTTGCGGCGGAAGCCCTGCTGGTCAAAGCCCGTTCATTGTTCGAGCAGCGCTTCGGCCACATGTCACCCAAAGAGCGTGACGTGGTCCTGGCGGCGATCACCAGCAAGCCGATGATCACCATGGGCCGGGAAGCCCCAGTGGAATGCCCGGCCTGCGGCTCTCAGGGGTGGATGGCTGGCGAGGTGGAGGCCATCCACCACCACAACAACGGCCAAGTCACCATCGACACGGAGGAGGTTTTCCTCAGCCCCCACAGGTTTCACTGCGCAGCATGCGACCTCGAAGTGGGCACCAAGCTTCTCGTGCACTTGAGCGGCCTGCCCCATGGCATCTTCTTGGATGCCGAACCTCATGACCACGTCGACGACGCCCCGCCAGTGGACGAAGGCACCCACGGAAGGCGTTGAGCCCCAAACTGAGGGCCTGGGCAAACGCTGGAAACAAAGCTTGCCGAGGGCGCTTCGTGCGGCTCGACGCTGGGAGCGATGGCAGTGACAGTGCAACAGGTGTGGCACTGTCACTGGAAGAACCTGCTACTTGGGCCCGCCGACCTACGGCCGACGGCCCCAAGTCATTTGATGGTTGAGATCGACTCAGACCTTGCGCGCCGGGATGGCGTAGGTATTGAAAAGTTGATCGCCATTTAGACGATTTGCCACGAGATGCGTGGAAACGCTGCCCTCGTCCCGCCAAAGGCCCAGTCCGTCGGCCAGGGCAACCGTGTACCTGGTCACGGCAGCTTTGAGGGCGTCGAGCTTGTCAGGCGTGATGACGACCATGCCCGGCTCCGGGGTGCCCAGCGAGTCGCAAATGTTGCTGGGGTGGAGCATGACCGCCAGGGGAGTGGCTTCCGGATACTCGCGGCGATCCCATCGGACGCTGCCGCCGAGCTGGTCCAGATCGTGCTTCGAGATGGTGTTGGTGGTGCAGCCCGTCTTGAGTTCTGTGACGGCATGCCGAGTCGGGCTGAGAATCCAGAGGTTGTCTGGACCTTCGCCTCCGCTCTCCTTGTCGGGGCGGCTGCTGGCGAACCCGAGATGCCGTCCCAGCTGTTGCCAGGCGGCTTCGGCCTGGTTCGTGCGCTCCTCGTCCCAGGCGACGTCCTCCAGCATGGCCTTGACCCCGAGGACGAACTGGGTTGGATTGTCGTATGTTGCGGCCAGGAACGCGGCTGCTTCTCGGGCTTGAACGGCCCCGGCCTTGGCCTTGGCGGGGGCGATGCCGGCAGCTGGTCGCAATACCGCGTGGTTGAGTCCCGTAGCGTTCACGAGCACCTGCTGAGCCTGGTGCGAGTCGGTGAAGTGAACGTATCCAGCCCGCTGCTCCAGCAGCCATCCCCGCAAGGCTGGATCATCGGTCTGGTTGATCACCTGCACGAAACGTTCAGCTGCACTGCTGGTCTGGCCGACGACGGCCAGGTCGAATGCCTTCCGACTCGCGATGGCCTCGGGGCGGATTCTCGTGTACTCGGCGTAGCGGACCGTGGCCGTGCGGCGCCGGCTCTCCTCGACCCAGGCCGGATCTCGGCTGAGGAAAAGGGAAAGAGCCTCCCGAATCGAGCTGATTCCCTCACCCTTGATCTGGAGCGCCAGCTCCTGGCTGAGCCCAAGCTGGGCCTGGGTCGCGTTGGAGAACATCGACAGGCGGTTCGGCTCCGTAGTGGCTCGGGCGAGGTTGGCTCCGAGAAGGAGAACGGCGCAGTGGTCGTCCCGATCACGCACGCCTCGGCCCATGCCCTGCTCGATCCTCTGGATCTCACGGGCTGTGACCGTCGGGCTGCCGGTCAGGGCATCCGCTTCGCGGCGGTCGGCGCCGCTCATCGGAGTGGGGACGCCATCGAGGATCAGGAGGCGACAGGCGTCGCCGGGCAGGTCGACCCCGTCGTACTTGTTGATCAAGACCACGAGACGGCCGCGTGTGGACTTGAGGGATTCCACTCCGGCTGCAAGGTCATTGACTCTGAGCACGGCGTCCGCGAACGGCTTCCACGGCTCTGCGGCCGGCCCGCTGGGCACGATGACGACGACGTTGATCGGCTGTGCGTCGGGGGCACCGTCACCGTTCCGGTCGCCGTTGGCGAATTGCCGGGCAAGCAGTCTGATCGCCCCGGCGTCGAGGTTGCGGTTGAGTGCCAGCGGAGAAAGGATCAGCCGGTCGCCGAGGTCCGCGGCGCTTCCTGGAGTGACGGGTTTGACCAGGAGTTCCGGGTCGGCATCGAGCGAGGTCACGAGCACGCTGTCGTCTGCGAGAGTGGCAGTGAGGTAGACGCGGCGGCGGGCCTTCGCGAAGGACGGGATCATGTGGATGGGCGGGCACGGCGGACGGATCTCGAAGCCTTGACTGGTCGCGGTCGCAGCGCACAGTGGAAGGACGTCCGCGATCAGGGGCCATGTGAACCGGAACTTGTCGTTGCTTTCCCGGTGCGGGTGCAGCAGCTCCATGACGTCCTGGGCCCGGTCCGCCCATGCCCAGAACGGGACACGGATGGCCGCCGTGTACTCCGCTGTGCTGATGTCTGCCCATGCCTTCGCGGACTGTCGGCGCAAGTCGCCCTCGAACATGTCCAGGAGCGGCTGATAGGCGGCGTGTCCGCGGGCGATGTTGAGCGTGAACTGAGCCTCTGTGGCCGCCAGCGCGGCGTGGGCGTCGTCAACGATCACGACGCCCAGATCCATGGGCGGGTGTGATCCGCCGATCACTCCGAAGCGGGACAGGCCGTTGACGAGGGTGTGGAAAGTGGTGATCAGGATTGCCCGCTCGGCGCGGAACTCCATGTCGTCCGGGTCGCTGGCCGTCGCCAGTCCCAGCCGGTGGGCCTCGGCTCGTGCCTGGGATGCCAGGTAGTTGTCGGGCGTGAGATAGACGGCCTTGCCGATGCCCTCGTTCAAGGTGCTCTGCGCGATCAGCAGGCCGACGACCGTCTTGCCGCCTCCCGTGTTCTGCTTGATCACGACGTCATGGTTGTCTCTGATGTCGAACCATGATTCGAATACCTCGCCCTGTTCCTGGCGGAGGTATGGGAAGGGGCGGTTCGGCAGTCCGTTGAAGATGTCGCGCGGGCGGATGAGGGGTGCACGATCGCCCTTGCCCAGCCTGCTCAGATCCAGAGGCATGTCCTTCGAGTCCCCTCTCCCGCCGGCCGCGGACGCTGCCGGTCTCGCGTTGCCATCATGCCGCCGTCGGTCACCTCGGTACCCGACGAGTGACGCTGCTAGCGCCAGCCGGTCTGGTGGGGGCCGGCTGGCGCTTCAGCGCCAAGTGTGAGTGACGCGTTTCGCCGACGGTCGAACGCTGACCCTCTGACGGCGTATCAATTCCAGCGTGTGTTCACCCGCTTCCGCCCCCGGAGCTGACAGGTTCGCGCCTACTCGTCCTCTTCCTTGTCTGCCAGCACGGCCTTGATCCGCCGCTCCAGGGCGCTCTGTCGAGCCTGCTTCACCAGCGCCCCTTCGTATGCCCGAGGGAGTCCGCGCGGCGCAAGCTTCTTGAGCGCTGGGGCGAGCATCTGGATGACGTCGGCCAGCGGGGCGAGTGAGATGACTCCTTGGTTGAGCCCGAGGGACATGAACTCCTCGGTGGGGAGCTGGAGGGGCAGGTCGTAGCGGAGGATCGTCAAGCGGGGGTTGGCGGCGTCCGGCGTGAACAGGACGGATGTGGTCCAGGACGAGCCTGCGGAGCCGGCACTGAACTCGCCGTCGCCGAAGTAGGCGATGCCGGAGATACACCACCGAACGACGGCCGTGTACCACTCGTGCTCGCCGATCCGGTACGCCCGGAGCTTGTCCACGGAGCGGAGCGACGCCCTGGCCGAGACCCAGCCCGCGGCGGGCATGACGGCCGTCTCCTGCCCGACCTCGCGGCCAAGAGTCGTGCACGGGAAGGTCTCGCTCAAGGCACCGAGGTGCTTCTCTGCCGCCGCCCCCATGCTCATGAGGACCGTTCGCGAGCCGAGGATCTCGGCCGCGAGAGCCTCGTCCGTCTCCGTGCGCTTCGTGAATCGTTCGATCACCTCGTCGAGCTTCGTGAAGTGAATGAACCGGTCGCCGAGGTCAGCGACATCCTGGTCCATCGGCGGGGGATACCCGTTGCCCTTCCCGAAGTCCGTGGTGTTGCTGCTGACGAAACAGACAGTCTCTTCGCGGTGCTCGCGGGCGTACTCGATCGCCGAGAGCCAGATGACGGCGTCCCTCGTCCCGGTCTTGTTCCTGCCCTGCTTCTTGCAGGGCGGGAGAGCGTTCGCCTCGCGGAAAAAGGCCGCTTGCATGGCTGTTGGGCTCGGCGGAAGGGTCTCTACGAGAGTCCCGAACGCCGCAGTCCAGTGTTTCCGGACGCGTTCGACGTCGGGCTCCTCGACCTGAAAGCTCGGTTTCCATGGCGTGTGGCGTGCGTAGTTGGCCAGCGCCGCGGCTGCCGCGTCGTGGCCTTCCTGGTGGCTGAGGACCCGCTGTGCGAGGAGTTCCTGCGCCACCATCCAAGGAATGGCGACGCGTTCGCCGACGGCGCGCAGCGCCCGCAGAAGGTCGGCGCTGCTGTCGTCCAGGCTGAGACCCCGGACGATGCAGGCATCGAGAATGATCACGCTCTGAACCTCTGTCTGATCCGAGATCTAGATCACAGGGTCTCAGGTGTTGCCCTCTCGACGCACCGGACTTATGCGCGGTCGCGTGTCGGCGTCAGCTCTCCTCGTCGACGAGGGCGGCCGGGACGAACAAGATGTCGACGACCTCGAACTCCAGGCCGGGGCCATAGATCAGGTTTTCTATGCGCCTGGTGAGGGCGCCCTCGAACTCGTCGCCGACGGCGGCTCGGTGCTGCTGCGCACCGACGACGTCGGCCTCCTCGTGAAGGTCGCCGCAGCCGGCCCCGGCAGCGGTACCCGCAACATCGCGACCGGTATAGCCCTACGGCCTGGTCAAGGCCGGCTAGAAGCCCGAAGGCTCCGAGACACGAGGTGTCCCGGAGCCCCTGGCTGTCCTGGCGCTACTTCAGCGCTGGGGACGCGCCGTCCTCCTCGCCCATGACGACCTCCTCGGGGGAGGGACGACGCAGGACGTAGGCGATGACGGCGATCGTCGCGGCTGCGATGCTACCGATGGCCGTTCCCTGCTCGGGCTCGATCATGTGGGTGAGGACACCGGCGACGAGGAGCGCGCCGATCACGGCCGTAACGGAAGCGATCAGAATCCGCCGCATTCCGTACTTGGACAGTCCCCCAGTGAGCGGGGTCACTGTGCGCGTACGGGTCCAGCGACTACGTTGGAACATGGGTATCGGCCCTTTCGAGGCTCGACGCACTACCCGGCGGCCCCCTGCTCCAACAGGGGGCCGCAGTCATTCCCGAGGGGCCGACTGCGGCCTATGGCCTATGGGTGCACCCGCGGCGGGTGCTGATCCAAGGGGTACCGGTGCGGGGGCACCAAAACAACAAAAGTGGCCTGCGCCACAGTTGTTCAAATGGGGCCCCAACTTCCGTGTGAAGGCTTCCTTATTGACGCCGTAACGGTCATAACGGGCGCACGAGCGAGGGGCGTTCACCAGCGGGCTTGCGTGGGATGTCCTATTTTCGAAGCTGCCTACTAGGAGTCCGGGTGCGTGTACAAGCCCGCTATTTTTGAGGGTGTGGCATGTGTGTTGACTGTCACATGGATCGGGCGACTTGGCAGGTCAGGGCCGGTTGACGCATGTCCGAGATGTCCGTTCCTTGAAGGCGCCTCGGGCCTTCCTTCATATTCGTGTGATAAAGCCCCATGTGGTCGACGTCACATTACGGACGCGCTGATTCCGTAGGAGACGTCCCTGGTCAGCCCGCTGACAACCGGCGAGGGCGTTGATAAACCCGCGCTGGGCTCCCTGCTCAAGTGCTTCGCCCCGCGTGGGTTCCAGCTCAAACACGTTCAGGAATCTACGAACCCGCGTGCTTCACTGGGCGGCGGACTCGACGTACTCCTCGGCGGTGAGACGGCCGACGGACTGCGCTGGCCCGCCTTCGCCGCCTCGCGCGGCCGGGTCGGCGGGGGCGCCCTGGAGGAGTCGCTGCCGAAACTGCACTCCCTGAGGGTGCTGAGCTGGGACCGCGGAGACTGCGTGGCCGTCCCGCCCCAAGCTGTACGCGCGGTGCTCGCCGCGGCCAGACGGCGCGGCGGAGCGGTCGTCGTCGACCTTCCTCGGCGCATCGACGACGGTGTCGCCGAGGTCCTCGCCCAACTGGACGTCGGGATCCTGGTGGTCCCCGGTGAACTGCGCGCCGTCGCGGCAGCCGGCCGGGTGGCGTCCGCCGTCCGCATGGTCCTGCGCGACCTGCGCGTGGCGGTACGCGGGCCGTACACACCCGGCCTGGACGACCACGAGGTGGCCAGGCTGCTCGACCTGCCCCTGGCGGGCGAGGTCCCCGTCGAATCGGCCCTGGCCCGCCCGCACGAGGGCAAGGCGCCACCGGGAGCGGCCCCACGCGGACCACTGGCCCGGTTCTGCACGGTGTTCTGGGAGCGGGCGCTGGCCGAGGCGGGTGGCGTATGAGCCGCGTGCGCTGGGACGAGGGGCCGGGGGCGCCCGCCGGGCTGCTGGACGGCGTACGGCAGTGGCTGGCCGAGAGCGGCGCCGAGGCGACACCCGCGCGCGTGGCGCAGGCCCTGCGGGAGCAGGGGCGGGTGCTCGGGGACGCCGAAGTGCTGGGCGCCGCCGAGCGGTTGAGGTCCGAACTGGTCGGCACCGGCCCACTGGAGCCGCTGCTCGCCGATCCATCGGTCACCGACGTGCTGGTGGCGGCCCCGGACCGGGTGTGGGTGGACCGGGGCGGCGGACTGGAACTGACGGCCGTGTCCTTCCCGGACGCGGGCGCCGTACGACGGCTCGCGCAGCGCCTGGCCGCGGTGGCCGGACGGCGGCTCGACGACGCCCGCCCTTGGGTCGATGCCAGGCTGCCCGACGGGACGCGTCTGCACGCGGTACTGCCTCCGGTGGCCGTCGGCTGCACCTGCCTTTCGCTGCGGGTGGTACGGCCGCGCGCGTTCACCCTGGACGAGCTGATGGCCGCGGGGACGGTCCCATCGGGCGGCGACCGGGTGCTGCGGGCGCTGCTCGACGCCCGGTTGTCGTTCCTGATCAGCGGTGGCACGGGAAGCGGCAAGACCACCCTCCTGAGCGCCCTGCTGGGGCTGGTCGGCCCGGGCGAGCGGATCGTGCTCGCGGAGGACTCGGCGGAGCTGCGGCCCGACCATCCGCACGTCGTACGCCTGGAGACCAGACCCGCCAACCAGGAGGGTGCGGGCCTGGTCACGCTCCAGGACCTGGTGCGGCAGGCGCTGCGGATGCGGCCGGACCGGGTGGCGGTCGGAGAGGTCCGGGGCGCCGAGGTCGTGCATCTGCTCGCCGCGCTGAACACGGGCCACAGCGGGTGCGGGACGGTCCACGCGAACGCGGCGGCGGACGTACCGGCGCGACTGGAGGCGCTGGGTACGGCCGCCGGGCTCGACCGGGCCGCGCTGCACAGCCAGTTGGCGGCCGCGCTGTCGGTGGTCCTGCATCTCGCCCGCGACCGGGCCGGGCGGCGCCGGATCGCCGAGGTGCATGTGCTGGAACGGGACCCGTCGGGGCTGGTGGTGACCGTGCCGGCGCTGCGGTGGGGCGAGGAGGCGTTCGCGTACGAGCGGGGGTGGGAGCGGCTGCGGGGGCTGCTTCGCGCCGGAGGCGACAAAGGGCGGGGGAGTGAGGGCGCGTGAACGGAACGGTCGAGCTGTCGATGGGGGCGGCCGGGGTGTGTGCCGGGGCGGTCTGCTGGTTGCTGGGCGGGCGGTATCCGGGGGCGCGGCGGGCGGAGTTGCTGCTCTCCGGGGGCGGGGCGGCGGGGACCGGGCCGCCCTCGTGGGAGCGGGCAACCGGTGAACTGCGGCGGCTGCGTGGGCGGTTGCGGGCCGAGTGGTGGTCGGTGGCCGTCGGCCTTGTGGTGGCACTGCTGGGCGCCTCCGTGGTGCCGGCGCTGGTGGGAGCGGCCGGGGTGCCGCTGCTGCGCCGGGTCAGGCTGGCCGGTGAGGTGCGGCGGGCGCGGGAGCGGCGGGGCGACGAGGTGATCGCGCTGTGCGGATCGCTCGCCGGTGAGGTGCGCGCCGGGCGGCAGCCGGGGGAGGCGCTGCTGCGGGCGGCACGTGACTCCGGCGGGCTCGGCGAGGCCCAGGCGTCGGTGCTGGCGGCGGCGCGGTTCGGCGGGGACGTCCCCGGGGCGCTCGCCTCGGCGGCCCGACAACCGGGCGCGGAGGGGCTGTTGGGCCTCGCGGCGTGCTGGCGGGTGGCCGTGGACCAGGGCGCCGGACTGGCGGCCGGACTGGACCGCCTCGAAGGCGCTCTGCGTGCCGACCGGGACCAACGCGCGGACCTGCGCGCCCAGTTGGCGGGCGCCCGCTCGACGGCGGTGATGCTCGCGGGCCTGCCGGTGCTGGGCCTGTTCCTCGGCACGGCACTGGGCGCCGACCCCCTGCACGTGCTGTTGCACACCGGCGCCGGACTGGGCTGCCTGCTGGTCGGCGGGGTGCTGGAGGGCGTGGGCCTGTGGTGGGTGCAGCGGATCGTGCGGGGAGCGGAGGCGGTATGAGGGCCGGGGGAGTGCGTGACGGGGGCCGTCGCGGTACGGCCGTCGACCGGGACCGGCGAAGGGAGTTGGCGTGAGCGCGGAAGTTTTCCACAGGCTGGGGGTGGTGCTGGGGGTCGCGCTGGCCCTCGGGTGGCTGCTGCGGTGGATCGAGACGGTACGGCGTGAACGGCGGGTGCGCCGGAGGCTGGCGCGGCTGCTGGCACGGGAACGGGCCTTGGTGAGGCGGCGGTTCGGGGCGCGGGACGCCGTACGGCGGTGGCTGCCCGTGGTGGGTGCGGTGTGCGCCGGGTGGGTGCTGGTCGGCGGCTTCGCAGGCGTCGTGGTGGGACTGGTCGCCGGGTTCGGGTTGTGGCGGTGGCGACTGCGACAAGCGGCCGGTGGCGCTGCGGCGGAGGAGGTCGACGCGGCCGAGGCGGCCCGGCAACTCCCGCTCGCCGCCGATCTGCTGGCGGCCTGTATCGCGGCCGGCGCCGGTCCGGTGATCGCGGCCCAGGCGGTGGGCGAGGCGCTGGCGGGACCGGTCGGGGAACGGTTGGCGCGGGGCGCGGCGGAGGTACGTCTCGGCGGCGAACCGGCCGAAGCGTGGCGGAGGTTGGCGTCGATACCGGGTGCCGGACCCCTGGCGAGGCTGCTGGAGCGGGCCGACGAGTCGGGCGTTGCCGCGGCGGCGCCTGTCGCGCGTATCGCGGCCGACACCCGTGCCGGCTGGGGACGCGCGGCGACGGAACGGGCCCGACGGGCGGCCGTCATGGTCACCGCGCCGGTGGGGCTGTGCTTCCTCCCCGCGTTCATCGCGGTCGGCGTCCTGCCCGTGGTGATCGGGCTGGCGGACGGGTTGCTGGGCGGGGGTGGTGGGTGACGCGAGCGGTGCGAGATCAGGAGCAGGTCACCAACAGCAGGTCAACGACATCAGGTCATCAACGGAATTGACACTTAGAGGAGTTGAGATGTTCGCAGTGGTGCGGGAACGGATGTGGGCGCTGGCGTTCAGGGCGCGTGCGGCGATCGGGGCGCGCAGGGATGCCGGAATGGTCACGTCGGAATATGCCGTAGGCATCATCGCGTCGGTGGCGTTCGCGGCGGTGCTCTACAAGGTGGTGACGAGCGGCCAGGTCAGCTCGGAGTTGCAGGCCATCGTGAAGAAGGCCCTCGATGCCAAGATGTGAACGCCGGGCCCGGGAGCGGGATGTGGGGCGGTGGCGGGACCGGGGGTTCGTGACCGCCGAGGCGGCTGTGGTGCTGCCCGTGCTGGTGCTGTTCTCGATGGGCCTGGTCTGGGCGCTGTTCGTCGCCGCCGCGCAGATCCAGTGCGTGGACGCGGCCCGGGCCGGTGCCCGGGCCGCCGCCCGGCAGGACCCGCCCGACGCGGTCGCCGCGGTGGCCCGTGGTGCCGCCCCGAGCGGGGCGGAGGTCACCGTCAGCAGGGAGGGCGACCTCGTGCGCGTGGAGGTCGTGGCGCAGCCGCCGGGAATCGGCGGCCTGACCGTCGATGTGGCGCACGAGGCCGTGGCGTTGGCCGAGGAGACGGTGGGGGCGGGCGCATGAGGCGTCCGGGAGGCGGGTGGCTCGCCAGACTCTCCAGGGCTGCTTCCGGGCGCCCGGTCCACTCCGACCGTGGCTCCGCGACCGTCTGGAGTGTCGGTGCCATCGCCGTCCTCTGTGTGGTGTTCGGCGTTGTCCTCGCCATGGGGCAGGCCGCTGTGGCCCGGCATCGGGCCGACGCCGGTGCGGACATGGCGGCGCTCGCCGCGGCGGACCACTGGGCGGAGGGCGCCTCGGAGGCCTGTGCTCGGGCGGACCGGGTGGCTGCGGCCCAGGGCACCCGGCTCGCTCGGTGCGCGATCGTGGGCGAGACGTCGGACCTGACGGTGATATCGGGGCGGGGGCTGTTCTCGGCGGAGGTCAGGTCGAGGGCGGGACCACCAGGGCCACCAGGGCCACCAGGGCCACCAGGGCCGCTGGGGCCGTTGGGTCCACCAGGGCCTCTGAGATCGGCCTGAGGCGGCGCCCGTACGGCCTCTGACGGCCTCTGACGGCCTCGTACGGGCAGGCCCTGGACCCACCCGGGTAAGCCCTAGCCCGGCTCCTCCGGGGCCTTCTCCTCCGGGGCCCCCTGCAACAGCACCGTCAGCAGCCGCACCGCCCCCCGCTTGTGCAAGGGCTCGTTGCCGTTGCCGCACTTGGGGGACTGGACGCAGGACGGGCAGCCGGCGTCGCACTCGCAGGAGGCGATGGCCTGGCGGGTGGCCGTCAGCCAGGAGCGGGCCGTGTGGAAGGCGCGCTCCGCGAAGCCCGCGCCGCCCGGGTGGCCGTCGTACACGAAGACCGTCGGAAGGAGGGTGTCCGGGTGGAGCGGGACGGAGACGCCGCCGATGTCCCAGCGGTCGCAGGTCGCGAAGAGGGGCAGCATGCCGATCGACGCGTGTTCGGCGGCGTGCAGGGCGCCGCCGAGGATCTCCGGGTTGATGCGGGCGGCGTCGAGCTGGTCCTCGGTGACGGTCCACCACACGGCGCGGGTGCGCAGCGTACGCGGAGGGAGGTCGAGCTTGGTCTCGCCCATGACCTCACCGGTCATGACACGTCGGCGCAGGAAGGAGACGACCTGGTTGGTGACCTCGACGGAGCCGTAGCAGAGGCGGCCGTCGCCCCAGGGGATCTCGGTGTCCGTCTCCAGGACGGCGATGGACGTCGTGTCGCGGGCGACCGTCGAATACGGCGGACTCGCCTCCTCGACCAGGGCGACCGAGTCCTTCAGGTCGAGGGCGCGGACGAGATAGGTGCGGCCCTGGTGGAGGTGGACCGCGCCCTCGTGCACGGCCGTGTGCGCGGCGCCCGCGTCCACCGTGCCCAGCAGCCGTCCCGTGCCCTCCTCGACGATCTGGACCGGGTTGCCGCCACCGCCCCGGATGTCGGTCAGGTCGGCGGCTCGTTCGCGGCGGGTCCAGTGCCAGGCCTTCGTACGGCGGCGGAGCAGCTTCGCCGCCTCCAACTGCGGGAGCAGGGAGGCCGTTTCGGGGCCGAACAGCTCCAGGTCCTCCTCGACCAGGGGGGATTCGGCCGCCGCCGCGCACAAGTGGGGGGCCAGGACGTACGGGTTGTCCGGGTCGAGGACCGTCGACTCGACCGGCTGGTCGAACAGGGCCTCCGGGTGGTGGACGAGGAAGGTGTCCAGTGGGTCGTCGCGGGCGACCAGGATCGCCAGCGCGCCCTGTCCGGCACGTCCCGCGCGGCCCGCCTGCTGCCACAGGGAGGCGCGGGTGCCCGGGTAGCCGGCGATGACGACGGCGTCCAACCCGGAGACGTCGATGCCGAGTTCGAGGGCGGTGGTGGCGGCGAGGCCGAGGAGTTCGCCGGAGTGGAGCGCCTGTTCGAGGGCTCTGCGCTCCTCGGGGAGGTAGCCGCCGCGATAGGCGGCCACGCGGCGGGCGAGGGACCGGTCGACCTCGGCGAGGCGTTCCTGGGCGATCACCGCGATCAGCTCGGCGCCACGCCGGGAGCGTACGAAGGCCACCGAGCGCACGCCCTGGACGGTGAGGTCGGTCAGCAGGTCGGCGGTCTCGGCGGTGGCCGTACGGCGGACGGGCGCGCCCTTCTCGCCGTGCAGTTCGGTGAGCGGAGGCTCCCAGAGGGCGAACACCAGTTCACCACGCGGTGAGGCGTCGTCGGCGATCTCGACCACCGGGAGGCCCGTCAGGCGGCGGGCGGCGACTGACGGTTCGGCGGCCGTGGCGGAGGCGAGCAGGAAGACGGGGGAGGCGCCGTAGCGGGCGCACAGGCGGCGCAGCCGGCGCAGCACCTGGGCGACGTGGGAGCCGAACACGCCCCGGTAGGTGTGGCATTCGTCGATGACGACGTACTTCAGCGACTTCAGGAAGGAGGACCAGCGGGGGTGGGACGGGAGTATCCCCCGGTGCAGCATGTCCGGGTTGGTCAGGACGTAGTTCGCGTACTGGCGGACCCACTCGCGCTCCTCGAAGGGGGTGTCGCCGTCGTACACGGCCGGTCGCACCGCGTTTCCCAGAGGTTGTGAAAGTTCCTTCACGGAACGCCGCTGGTCGGCGGCGAGAGCCTTGGTCGGAGCGAGGTACAGGGCCGTCGCCCCGCGGCCGTTGGGGGCCTCGGAGCCGTCCAGGAGGCACGAGAGGACCGGTACGAGATACGCGAGCGACTTGCCCGAGGCGGTGCCTGTGGCGACGATCACGTTCTCGCCGTCCAGGGCGTGCTCGGCGGCCAGTGCCTGGTGGGCCCATGGGTGTTCGATACCGGCGGCCTGGATCGCGGCGATGACCTCGGCGCGAATCCGGTCGGGCCAGACGGCATGGCGGCCCGCACGTGGGGGCAAGTGCTCCGTATGAGTGATGCGCGAAGCCCGGCTCGGCCCCGAGGCGAGCCGGTCCAGGATCGTGCCCGGATCCGGCCGCGAGGCGGCGAAAGTCGAGGGTCGTTCGGATCGGTGATTCTTGGCCATCGGGATCGAGTGTGTCACTGGCGTGACGGACAATGGGCCCAAGGCGTCGTGCACGCCCTGCGGTAAGTGATTGAATGCCATCGCGGCTGGCGAACCGTCCCGGGGGCTCTGCCGAGGTGTCCCTTGGGATGACCGCTCGATAGCAAGGTGCTGGAGGATCCGTGGACCTGTCCCTGTCGACCCGTACCGTCGGCGATCGTACGGTCGTCGAGGTCGGTGGCGAAATCGACGTTTATACCGCGCCCAAGCTGCGTGAGCAGCTGGTCGAGCTGGTCAACGACGGGAGTTTCCACCTCGTCGTCGACATGGAGGGTGTCGACTTCCTCGACTCCACCGGGCTCGGCGTGCTGGTCGGTGGCCTGAAGCGTGTGCGTGCCCATGAGGGCTCGCTGCGCCTGGTCTGCAACCAGGAGCGCATTCTGAAGATCTTCCGCATCACCGGTCTCACCAAGGTGTTCCCGATCCACACCTCGGTCGACGAAGCGGTGGCGGCCACCGACTGACGGCCGTTTACCGGACGCGTGTGCGGCCACCCGTACGCACGTCCGTGACGGAAGAAGTTAACGAGGGGGGTCCGGGTCTCGGCGACCTGGCCCCCTGACCGCACGCCCGTATTCCGAGGGGGATGCATGGCCACCGTTGAACTCCGCTTCAGCGCGCTGCCCGAGCACGTCAGGACCGCCCGACTGGTGGCGGCAGCGGTGGCGCGCAGGGCCGGAGTGGACGAGGCCGTACTCGACGAGGTGCGACTCGCCGTCGGCGAGGCCTGTTCGCGTGCCGTCGGACTGCACCAGAGCAGTGGCATCCCGGACCCGGTGCGGGTGACGCTGATCGAGGAGGAGAAGCAGTTCTCCATCGAGGTCGGTGACGAAGCGCCCCGATCGGCTCCCGGCGGCAACGCTCCGGGTGCCGGCGGCGACGCGGACGTGGATGCCGAGGAGGACGAGATGGGCCTCGCGGTCATCAGCGGCCTCGTCGACGACGTCGAGGTCACCGCGGGGGAGAACGGCGGATCCATCCGCATGAGCTGGCCAACCACGCCGCCGGTCACGCTCCTCCCCTGAGACCACTCGTCTCGTCGTTTCTTGCCCAAAGGGCCCTACCAAGTAGGGCCCTTTGGCATGTCCGGGCGCAGGCGCCCGCCCTTACCGTGATCGTGCACGGCGTTTCGTGAATTGCTTCACGATCAATGGAGCGGTAATTTGATCAAGCGACAATGCGTTTGAAGCGTTACCGTTTTTGGAGTTCCGCGTCCGCCGCAAATGATTGTCGATCATTTGCGGAAGGGCATGTGAAGGCCAATTCGGTTTGCCGCGTACTGTTTTGATCAGCTTCCGGTACCTACAATCCGTCCACATCTTGAGCTCAGCCCAAGCGTCAAGGAGGACGAATGGCGGGGCTTTCTACCCCTCATCGGTTCGATCAACCCACAACCTTCGCAGCCGCAGTACTGACCGACGACAACCGTCTGCTCGTGATGGTCATCGGGGTCGTGGCCCTGGCGGCGCTCGTGGTCGCCGGGGTGCTGGTGCGCCAGGTGCTCGCGGCGGGCGAGGGCACCGACAGCATGAAGGAGATCGCGAAGGCGATCCAGGAAGGCGCGAACGCCTATCTGGCACGGCAGTTGCGCACGCTCGGCGTATTCGCCGTGATCGTGTTCTTCCTGCTGATGCTGCTGCCCGCCGACGACTGGAATCAGCGCGCCGGACGGTCGGTGTTCTTCTTGATCGGCGCCGCGTTCTCCGCGGCCACCGGCTATATCGGCATGTGGCTCGCCGTGCGCAGCAATGTGCGCGTGGCAGCCGCGGCGCGGGAGGCGACCCCGGCGGAAGGCGAGCCGGAAAAGGATCTCACCGAGGTCTCGCACAAAGCGATGAAGATCGCTTTCCGTACGGGCGGTGTCGTCGGCATGTTCACGGTGGGCCTCGGCCTGCTGGGCGCCTCCTGCGTGGTGCTGGTGTACGCGGCCGACGCGCCGAAGGTGCTCGAAGGCTTCGGCCTCGGCGCCGCCCTCATCGCCATGTTCATGCGTGTCGGCGGCGGCATCTTCACCAAGGCCGCCGACGTCGGCGCCGACCTGGTCGGCAAGGTCGAGCAGGGCATCCCGGAGGACGACCCGCGCAACGCCGCGACCATCGCCGACAACGTGGGCGACAACGTCGGCGACTGTGCGGGCATGGCGGCCGACCTG
Source organism: Streptomyces sp. NBC_00075 (assembly GCF_045041225.1). Lineage (NCBI taxonomy): Bacteria > Bacillati > Actinomycetota > Actinomycetes > Kitasatosporales > Streptomycetaceae > Streptomyces > Streptomyces sp. NBC_00075. Next base: position 4,756,760 of record NZ_CP108243.1, on the reverse strand, counting down.
TTCGAGTCGTACGCCGTGACGCTCGTCGCCGCGCTGATCCTCGGCAAGGCCGCCTTCGGCGATGCCGGGCTCGCCTTCCCGCTCCTGGTGCCCGCGATCGGCGTGCTCACGGCGATGGTCGGCATCTTCGCGGTGGCGCCGAAGCGGTCCGACCGCAGCGGCATGACCGCGATCAACCGCGGCTTCTTCATCTCCGCGGTGATCTCGCTCGCGCTCGTCGCGATCGCCGTCTACGTCTACCTGCCGTCGACGTACGCCGAACTCGACGGGATCACCGACGCCGCCATCGCCGCCAAGGACGGCGATCCGCGGATCCTCGCGCTCCTCGCGGTGGCCATCGGCATCGTGCTGGCCGCCCTGATCCAGCAACTGACCGGCTACTTCACCGAGACGACCCGCCGACCCGTACGGGACATCGGCAAGAGCTCCCTCACCGGCGCGGCCACCGTCGTCCTCGCCGGTATCTCCATCGGGCTCGAATCGGCCGTCTACACCGCCCTGTTGATCGGCCTCGGCGTGTACGGGGCGTTCCTGCTCGGCGGTACGTCCATCATGCTGGCGCTGTTCGCGGTGGCACTGGCCGGCACCGGCCTGCTCACCACGGTCGGTGTGATCGTGGCCATGGACACCTTCGGGCCGGTCTCCGACAACGCGCAGGGCATCGCCGAGATGTCCGGCGACGTCCAGGGCGCGGGCGCGCAGGTACTCACCGACCTGGACGCCGTCGGCAACACCACCAAGGCCATCACCAAGGGCATCGCCATCGCCACGGCCGTCCTGGCCGCGTCGGCGCTCTTCGGGTCGTACCGCGACGCGATCACGACCGCGGCGCGGGAGGTGGGCGAGAAGGTCGGCGAGGGCGGGCCGATGAACCTCGTGATGGACATCTCGCAGCCCAACAACCTCGTGGGCCTGATCGCCGGCGCGGCGGTCGTCTTCCTGTTCTCCGGGCTGGCGATCAACGCCGTTTCACGGTCGGCGGGTTCGGTCGTCTACGAGGTGCGGCGGCAGTTCCGCGAACACCCCGGGATCATGAACTACACCGAGAAACCGGAGTACGGACGCGTCGTCGACATCTGCACGAAGGACGCGCTCCGGGAACTCGCCACGCCCGGGCTGCTGGCCGTCCTGGCGCCCATCGCCATCGGGTTCACGCTCGGCGTCGGCGCGCTCGGCGCGTTTCTCGCGGGCGCGATCGGCGCCGGCACGCTGATGGCGGTGTTCCTCGCCAACTCCGGTGGCGCGTGGGACAACGCGAAGAAACTCGTGGAGGACGGTCATCACGGCGGCAAGGGCAGCGAGGCCCATGCGGCGACCGTCATCGGCGACACGGTCGGCGACCCGTTCAAGGACACCGCGGGCCCGGCCATCAACCCGCTGCTGAAGGTGATGAACCTGGTCGCGCTGCTCATCGCGCCCGCGATCGTCAAGTTCAGCTACGGCGACGACGAGAACCTCGCCCTGCGCATCGTCATCGCGGTCCTGTCGATCGCGGTGATCGTGGGCGCGGTGTACGTGTCGAAGCGGCGCGGGGTCGCCGGGGACGACGAGGAGGAGGCGCAGCGGGTGGCCAAATCGGCCGATCCCGCGGTGGTTTCGTAGCGGAGCCGGTCAGGAATCAGCCAACAAGCGGGCGGACGACGCGTTTTGACGCGTCGTCCGCCCGCTTGGCGTGGGTTGCACGCCATTTCCGTGAGCCTTATCTCTCTTGGTGCAAATGGTTGCAATAACACATCAAGCGGATGTCCGTCACGCTGATGTCGCCCAGTTGGCGTGTATGTTCCGGGGCCGAGAGCCATGGAAGGGACCAATCCGGTGAACAAGAAGCTCGCGGTCGCACTGTCCGGCGGTGCGGTACTGGTACTGGCGCTGTCGGGATGCAGCAGTGACGACGGCAACGAGAAGCTGGATGCCTGGGCCAAGCAGGTGTGCGACGCGGTGAAACCGCAGGCGCAGAAGATCGAGGCCGCCAACGCCGCGATCCAGAAGGAGACCTCGGACAACAGCACGCCCGAGGCCGTCCAGAAGACCGACGCACAGGCCTTCCAGGACATGGCGGCCGCCTACAAGGCGATCGGTGCGGCCGTGAACACGGCGGGCGCGCCCAACGTCGACGACGGCGAGACGAAGAAGACGAACGCCGTCAAGGAGCTCAACGACATCGCGACCTCCTACGCGGGCCTCAAGAAGCAGGTGGACGAACTCGACACCAAGGACCAGGCGAAGTTCGCCGACGGCCTCAAGGGTGTCGCCACCCAGCTGGACAAGCTCAGCCAGAGCGGCAACGACGCCCTGAAGGCCCTGGAGGAGGGCGACGTCGGCAAGGCGATGGCCAAGCAGGAGAGCTGCAAGTCGACGACCGCGGCCCCGTCGGCCTCCTCGGCCGCCAGCTGACCTCTGCGGGAGTTTTCCACAGGCGTACGGGGTGTCCGCGCGCGTCTGTCCACAGGCGTGCGCGGTGGAGCGGCGGGGCGGACACAATGGGAGGCGTGAGTAACGCCAGCCTGCACGCCCTGCCCTCCGCCGACCGCCCCGACGTCGCCCAGCGCCTCCGGGACGCCCTCCTGGCCGCCGACTTCACCGCCGACGGGCTGCTCGACCTGCTCGGCGCGCCCGCGTACGCCGCCCTGGCGCGCAGCGAGACCGTGCCCGCGCTCCGGGCCACCCGTGGCGACACGCCGCTGGAACTGCTCGTACGGCTCTTCCTGTTGCAGCAACCCGTGCCCCACGCGCGCGTGGCGGGCGTGCTGCCCGTCGACGACTGCGTGGCGAGCGGGTGGCTCGACTCCGGGGGCGGTGGCGAGGTGGCTGCCGCCGTCGATGTGCGGCCTTACAGCGGGCCGGACGGTGAGGACTGGTTCATCGTGTCCGACCTGGGATGCGCGGTCGGCGGCGCCGGTGGCATCGGCAGTCACGACGAGGGCGTCGTCCTCGGCGTGGGCGGTGCCTCCACGACCCTCGCCGGCATCACCGTGCGTACGCCGGTCGCCGCCGCGCTCGATCTCGGCACCGGCTCCGGGATCCAGGCGCTGCACGCCGCCCAGCACGCCACACGCGTGACGGCGACCGACCTCAACCCCCGCGCCCTGCACATCACCGCGCTGACGCTCGCCCTGTCCGGCGCCCCGGCGGCCGATCTGCGCGAGGGCTCGCTCTTCGAGCCGGTCCGGGAGGACGAGACGTACGACCTGATCGTCTCCAACCCGCCGTTCGTGATCTCGCCGGGCGCCCGCCTCACCTACCGGGACGGCGGGATGGGCGGGGACGATCTGTGCCGCACGCTCGTTCAGGAGGCGGGGGAGCGGCTGCGCGAGGGCGGGTTCGCACAGTTCCTCGCCAACTGGCAGCACGTGGAAGGGGAGGACTGGCAGGACAGACTGAGGTCCTGGGTGCCGCGCGGGTGCGATGCCTGGATCGTGCAGCGCGAGGTGCAGGACGTCACGCAGTACGCCGAACTGTGGCTGCGCGACGCCGGCGACCACCGCTCGGACCCGGCGGAGTACCGGGCGCGGTACGACGCGTGGCTGGACGAGTTCGAGGCGCGCAAGGTGAGGTCGGTCGGGTTCGGCTGGATCACGCTGCGGAAGACGGGGGCCGCCGAGCCCTCGATCACCGTGGAGGAGTGGCCGCACTCCGTCGAACAACCGCTCGGGGACACGGTCCGGGCGCACTTCGAGCGCGTGGACTACCTGCGCGCGCACGACGACGCGGCTCTGCTCGCCGCGCACTTCAGACTGGGGAGCGAGGTCGTGCAGGAGCAGGTCGGGCTGCCCGGCGCCGAGGACCCGGAGCACGTGGTGCTGCGCCAGCACCGCGGGATGCGCCGGGCCACCAAGGTGGACACGGTCGGCGCGGGCTTCGCGGGCGTGTGCGACGGCACGCTGAGCGCGGGGCGGATCCTGGACGCCATCGCCCAACTGGTCGGCGAGGACCCCGTGTCGCTGCGCGACCGGACGCCCGCGCAGATCCGGCTGCTGGTGGAGCTGGGGTTCCTGGATCCGGTGGGCAGGTGAGCGGGTCAGGTCCCGGCGTGGTGGGGCTGTCGGCTACGGCATGACGACCATGGTGGAGGGGGGTGCCGCGGCCGGGTTCGGTACGGCAGGTCGCGTACTCGTCCGCCGTACGGCGGTGGGAGGTACAGGGGCGGCGCGTGAGGCGCGGGGAAGCGCGCGGGTGGCGCGGGCGGGCCGGTTGCGGTGCCTGTGCCGTCGTAGCGCTCGCTCGTGACCGCTGTGCCGAGTGTGCGGGTGGCCGGGGCCGGGCGGCATATTCGCGCCGAGTTGGGCGGCCGGGCCGGGGTGGGCCGCGCGTAACGGCTGTGAGATTCGCGGGGGTCGGGTAGCGACGGACCGTGGTCGGCCGGGCCGTTCGCGTGGGTGCTCCGGGGGTGATCGGCGGGTACTCACAGGGAGGCGGGGCCGTCGTCCGTCCGGCGTTCACCTCGGGTTCGCACGGAGGCTTCCCGGGCGTGCCAGCCTCCCGGGTCCGGGGACTCCCGGGCGGGAGAAAAAGGGGCGGGCAGGGGTATGGAGAGCGGATCGGCGATCTTCGTGGGAGTGGTGTTCGCCCTGTTCGGGGGCGGACTGCTGGTGTGGACCGCGGCCAGGGTCCGGAACCGGGCGCCCGTCGCCCTCGGTGTGAACCCCGTCGCATCCGCGGCCCTCGCGAGCGTCGCCGCACTGGTCGCCCTCGGGGTCGGCGCATGGTGCTTCACCCGGGCGTGAGGTGCGGGAGAGACGGCTGGGCGGCCCATACGGCGGAGGGTCGCCGGTAACTGGGAAGTCACCCTCCGGATAGGCGCGACGGGGCAGGTCGACACTCCGGGCGGCAGGAATGGCGGTAGTCGGGTTACCGTTCGAGTGGCCGTTGCGGGCTTTTCCCGTTTGACACGGGGGCGGGATGTACCGTCACACTCCGCAGCGTCAGCATGACCCGACCCCGGGAGCACGGCAGCCGGGGGAGACCCCAGTGTCGACCGGAGAGAAGAGCGAAGTTGTCCCCGACCAGCGAGACCGCACACGGCGGCCGCCGACTCGTCATCGTCGAGTCGCCTGCCAAGGCGAAGACGATCAAGGGCTATCTCGGCCCCGGATACGTCGTCGAAGCGAGCGTCGGGCACATCCGCGACCTCCCCAACGGCGCCGCCGAGGTGCCCGAGCAGTACACCGGCGAGGTACGTCGCCTCGGGGTGGACGTCGAACACGACTTCGCGCCGATCTACGTGGTCAACGCGGACAAGCGGGCCCAGGTCAAGAAGCTCAAGGACCTGCTGAAGGACTCCGACGAACTCTTCCTCGCCACCGATGAGGACCGCGAGGGCGAGGCCATCGCGTGGCACCTCCAGGAAGTCCTGAAGCCCAAGGTCCCGGTCAAACGGATGGTCTTCCACGAGATCACCAAGGCCGCGATCCAGGCCGCCGTCGCCAACCCGCGCGAACTGAACCAGAAGCTGGTCGACGCCCAGGAGACCCGCCGCATCCTCGACCGCCTCTACGGCTACGAGGTCTCGCCGGTCCTCTGGAAGAAGGTCATGCCGCGGCTGTCGGCCGGGCGTGTCCAGTCGGTCGCGACACGACTTGTGGTGGAACGGGAACGCGAGCGCATCGCCTTCCGTTCTGCTGAGTACTGGGACCTGACGGGGACCTTCGCGACGGGCCGCGCGGGAGACTCGTCGGACCCGTCGTCGCTGGTCGCCCGCCTCACGACCGTCGACGGCAGGCGGGTCGCACAGGGCCGCGACTTCGACTCCCTGGGACAACTCAAGAGCGCGAACACCCTCCACCTCGACGAGGCGAACGCCCGCGCCCTCGCCGCCGCCCTGGAGAACACGAGCTTCGCCGTCCGCTCGGTCGAGTCGAAGCCGTACCGCCGCTCGCCGTACGCCCCGTTCCGTACGACGACGCTCCAGCAGGAGGCCGCCCGCAAGCTCGGCTTCGGCGCGAAGGCGACCATGCAGGTGGCGCAGAAGCTGTACGAGAACGGCTTCATCACCTATATGCGTACGGACTCCACGACCCTGTCGGACACGGCGATCACCGCCGCCCGTGCCCAGGTCACCCAGCTGTACGGCGCCGACTACCTGCCCTCGTCCCCGCGGACGTACGCCGGGAAGGTCAAGAACGCGCAGGAGGCGCACGAGGCGATCCGCCCGTCGGGTGATCGTTTCCGCACGCCTGCCGAGACCGGCCTGACCGGCGACCAGTTCCGGCTCTACGAGCTGATCTGGAAGCGCACGGTCGCCTCCCAGATGAAGGACGCGGTCGGCAACTCGGTCACCGTCAAGATCGCCGGCACCGCCTCCGACGGCCGGGACGCCGAGTTCAGCGCCTCCGGCAAGACGATCACCTTCCACGGCTTCCTGAAGGCGTACGTCGAAGGCGCCGACGACCCCAACGCCGAGCTGGACGACCGCGAGCGCCGGCTGCCCCAGGTGAACGAGGGCGACGCCCTGTCCGCCGAGGAGCTCACGGTCGACGGGCACGCCACCAAGCCCCCGGCCCGCTACACCGAGGCGTCGCTGGTCAAGGAGCTGGAAGAGCGCGAGATCGGCCGCCCGTCGACGTACGCGTCGATCATCGGCACGATCCTCGACCGCGGCTATGTCTTCAAGAAGGGCACGGCCCTCGTGCCGTCCTTCCTGTCCTTCGCCGTGGTCAACCTCCTGGAGAAGCACTTCGGGCGGCTCGTCGACTACGACTTCACCGCCCGCATGGAGGACGACCTCGACCGCATCGCCCGCGGCGAGGCCCAGTCCGTGCCGTGGCTCAAGCGCTTCTACTTCGGCGAGGGCGCCAAGGGCGTTCCCGCCGTCGGCGGCGCGGCCGAGGCGGGCAACGGCGACGGGGACCACCTCGGCGGTCTCAAGGAGCTGGTGACCGACCTGGGCGCGATCGACGCACGCGAGGTGTCGTCGTTCCCGGTGGGCAACGACATCGTGCTGCGCGTCGGGCGCTACGGCCCGTACATCGAGCGCGGCGAGAAGGACTCCGAGAACCACCAGCGCGCGGACGTCCCCGAGGACCTCGCCCCCGACGAGCTGTCCATCGAACTGGCGGAGGAACTGCTCGCCAAGCCGAGCGGCGACTTCGAGCTGGGCGCCGACCCCGAGTCCGGCCACCAGATCATCGCCAGGGACGGCCGCTACGGCCCGTACGTCACCGAGGTGCTCCCCGAGGGCACCCCGAAGACCGGCAAGAACGCCGTCAAGCCGCGTACGGCCTCGCTGTTCAAGTCGATGACCCTGGACACGGTCACCCTGGCCGACGCGCTCAAGCTGATGTCCCTGCCCCGGGTCGTCGGCAAGGACGCCGAAGGCGTGGAGATCACCGCGCAGAACGGCCGCTACGGCCCGTACCTGAAGAAGGGCACGGACTCGCGGTCGCTCCAGACCGAGGACCAGCTCTTCACGATCACCCTCGAAGAGGCGCTGGAGATCTACTCCCAGCCCAAGCAGCGCGGCCGGGCCGCCGCCAAGCCGCCGCTGAAGGAGCTGGGCACGGACCCGGTCAGCGGGAAGCCGGTCGTCGTCAAGGACGGTCGCTTCGGGCCGTACGTCACCGACGGGGAGAGCAACGCGACCCTGCGCTCCGGCGACAGCGTCGAGGACATCACCCCGGAACGCGGCTACGAGCTGCTCGCCGAGAAGCGCGCCAAGTCGCCCGCCAAGAAGACCGCGAAGAAGGCGCCGGCGAAGAAGGCCCCCGCCAAGAAGGCGGCCACGACCAAGACGGCCGCCGCCAAGAAGACGACGGCCGCCAAGACGACCACCGCGAAGAAGACGGCCGCCAAGACGACCACCGCGAAGAAGACGGCCGCCAAGAAGGCCCCGGCCAAGAAGGCGACCGCTTCGAGTTCGAGGGTCACAGGTGGCACAAGCGACGAGTGAGTGATCTTCACTTCGTCTGCGCGCGAGCTTCGTCAAATAACCGCCCCGACACCATCAGGTGTCGGGGCGGTCGCGCGTACGGACGGCAACGTCGGGCTGTCGGTGGCTGCCGATAGGCTGAAAGCATGACGCCAGCAGAGCAGCCAACGGCCATTCCCCAGGCCCCCGACGACGCGTTGGTCGCGGACTCCCGCGAACGCGCCGTCCGCGCCCTGCTGCGCCAGCCCCAGCTGAAGCGGCTGTGGAGCGCGCAGCTGGTGGGCGGTGTCGGTGACGCGCTCGCACTACTGGTGCTGGTGGTGCTCGCCCTCCAGGCGGCCATCGCCGAGGGCTCGTTCGGCGGCGGCTACCGGGGCGTGGCGCTCGCCGTGACCGCCGTCTTCGGGGCACGAGTTCTGGCCACGCTGCTCTTCGGCGCGGTCCTGCTCGGCCCGCTCACGTCGCTCACCTCGCAGGAGGGCCCGCTCGACCGGCGCTGGACCATGGTCGGCGCCGACGCGCTGCGCGCCGTCCTGCTGATCATCGCGCCCCTGTGGATCGACTGGACGCCGGAGAACGCCCTGGCCGTCCTGCTGGTCACCGCCTTCGTGGCCGGTGTCGCCGAGCGCTTCTGGACGGTGTGCCGGGAGAGCGCGGCGCCCGCGCTGCTGCCCACGCCTCCCCCGGAGGGGGCGACGGTCCGCCCGCTGCCGGACCACATGGACGCCCTGCGGCGCCTGTCCCTGCGGACGACCTTCGTCACGCTGCCCCTCGCGGGCGCCGCGCTCGTCGCCGCCGGGCTGGTCAACAACCTGCTGGGCACCGGCATCGAGTGGTTCGGCCTGCACCAGGGGGCTTTCGCGTCGTACGTCGCGGCCGGGCTGTTCGCCGCCTCGCTGTCCGTGCTCACCGCCCTGGAACTGCCCGACGCACGCACCCCGCGCGCGCGGTCACCGCTCGAAGGCCTGCGCCGTCCCAAGTCCGGTACGGTCGCCGAGACCGGGCGTACGGGCGCGATCCCGCTGCTCGTCCTGGCCTGCGCGGCCGTCGCCGGCGCCGTCGCGGCGGCCGTCTCCGTGGCCGTGCTGCACGCCAAGGACCTGGGCGGCGGCCCGGTGACGTACGGGCTGCTCGTCCTCGCGCTGACCGGCGGCACGGTCGTCGGCATCCGTACGGCACCGAAGGTGCTGGTGTCGCTGTCGCGGCGCCGGCTGCTCGCGCTGGCCCTCGCCTTCACCGGGGTCGCGCTGCTCGCCGCCGGGCTGGTCCCGGACGTGACGACGGTGCTGCTGATCGTCGCCCTCGCGGGCATCGGCGCGGGCGTCGCCGCCAACACCGGGCACACGCTGCTCGACCAGGAGACCGAGGACCAGCGGCGGACGCGGCTGACGGAGCATCTGCACGCGGTCGTACGGGTGTCCGTGGCGCTGGCCGCGCTGATCGCGCCCCTGGTGGCCGCCCTCATCGGGCCGCACCGCCTGGAGAGCGGCAAGTTCGTGTTCGCGCACGGCGGCGCGGCGTTCACGCTGATGCTGGTGGGCGCGCTGCTGCTGCCCGTGGCCGCGCTGGTTCTCGCCAAGGTCGACGACCGGTCCGGCGTACCACTGCGGCACGACCTGCGGGACGCGGTGCGCGGTGGCGACGATCCCGTACAGGCACCCGCTTCGAACGGCTTCTTCATCGCCCTGGAGGGCGGGGACGGGGCCGGCAAGTCCACGCAGGCGAGGGCGCTCGCCGAGTGGATAAGGGCCAAGGGTCACGAGGTCGTGGTCACGCGCGAGCCGGGGGCGACCCCCGTGGGCAAGCGGCTGCGTTCGATATTGCTGGACGTGTCGAGTGCCGGGCTGTCGCACCGCGCGGAGGCGCTGCTGTACGCGGCGGACCGCGCGGAGCACGTCGACACGGTCGTACGGCCCGCTCTGGAGCGGGGCGCGGTCGTCATCTCGGACCGGTACATCGATTCGTCGGTGGCTTATCAGGGCGCCGGGCGGGACCTCTCCCCGACGGAGATCGCCCGCATCTCGCGCTGGGCGACCGACGGACTGGTGCCGCATCTGACCGTTCTGCTGGATGTCTCCCCGGAGGCCGCGCGGGAGCGGTTCACCGAGGCGCCGGACCGACTGGAGTCGGAGCCGGCCGAGTTCCACGAGCGCGTGCGGTCCGGCTTCCTCACGCTGGCCGCCGCCGACCCGGGCCGTTATCTGGTCGTGGACGCCGGCCAGGAGCCCGAAGCGGTCACGACGGTCGTCCGTCACCGCCTCGACCTGATGCTGCCCCTCTCCGAGGCCGAGGTGAAGGCCCAGGAGGAGGCCCGCAAGGCGGCCGAGGAGGAGGCCAGGCGCAAGGCGGAGGAAGAGGCCGCGCGCAAGGCCGAGGAGGAGCGCCTCGAGCGCGAGCGTCAGGAGACGCTGGCCCGGCTGCGCGCTGAGGAGGAGGAGCGCAAGCGCCGCGAGCTGGAGGAGGCGCAGCGCCGCGAGGCCGAACGTCAGGCGGAGGAGGCCCGGCAGCGGGCCGAGGACGCGCGCCGCCGCGCCGAGGAGGAGCGGGCGCGGCTGCTGGCGGAGGAGAAGGCCCGCGCCGAGGCCGAGGCCCGCCGCAAGGCCGACGAGGACCGCCGGCGCAAGCAGGCCGAGGACGAGGCGAGGCTCCGCGCGGAGGCGGAGGAACGGCGGCTGGAGAAGCAGCGGAAGGCCGAGGAGGCGCTGGTTCGGGCGGAGGCTGAGCGGAGGCAGGCTGCGGAGGCGGCGGCTTCGGCCGCGGCTGCCGCAGCGGCTGCTTCGGCGGCAGCTGAGGCTGAGGCGGCTGCTTCGGGTTCTGCGGGTGCGGGTGCGGGTGCGGGTGCTGGCGCTGGTTCGGGTTCGGCTTCGGGCACGGGTGCCGGTGCGGGCAAGGGCGCGGCTGGGGCTTCGGATTCGGGGTCGGGATCGGAGTCGGGTTCCGGTGAGGCGGGTGGCGGGCGGTCTCGCGGTTCCGATTCGGAGGTGACGGCCAAGTTGCAGAAGCCGCCGGTGCCTTCGGGGGCTTCGGACGAGACAGCTGTGCTGCGGCCGGTTCCTCCGGGGGCCGCCGATGAGACGGCTGTGCTGCCTCCTGTGGTGCCGGGTGCGGCGGACGAGACCGCGGTGTTGCCGCCGGTTCCCTCGGGGGCCGCTGATGAGACCGCTGTGCTGCCGCCCGTGGTGCCGGGTGCGGCCGACGAGACCGCGGTGCTGCCTCCCGTACGGGAGGACAGTGCGGGTCGGCGGGACAGTGCGCCCACGGATCGGGTGCCGCCCGGGTTCTTCCGGGACGAGCGGGCGGACGGGCAGTCCGGGGCCGGTGAGGACCGTACGCGGGAGTTGCCCCAGGTCGATGCCGACGGCGCTCCGCGTCGCCGTCCCCGCTCCGACTGGGCGGAGGAGACTCCGCTGGACGATCTGCCGACGCTGGCCGACGAGCTGCTCGGGCCGCGCACGGACGACGATCGGGACGAGGGGCGGGGGCGGGGCGGGCGGCGCCGCTGAGGCCGGACTGCCGTGGCGGGGCTGCTGTGGCAGGGCTGGTGTCGGCGAGGGACCGTGCCTGTTGCCGGTGGCTCGGCCTGTTGCTGGGCCGGTGAGGGTGCGTGTCTGTTGCCCGTGGGGCCCGTTGTCAGTGGTGGCCCGCACAATGGACCGCACAGGGCGAGCCGTGCGGAACGGCCTGCCGAGGCGGGACGACGTATACGGCGTGACGGAAGGGCGGTGCTCCCATGCCGGTGTGGGACGACCTGGTGGGTCAGGAGAAGGTGAGCGCGCAGCTGGAGGCCGCCGCGCGGGATGCCGACGCCCTGGTCACCGCCGTCGCCGCGAGGGAGCCGCTGCCCGAGGCGTCGAAGATGACGCACGCCTGGCTCTTCACCGGCCCGCCCGGCTCGGGCCGGTCCACGGCGGCCCGGGCCTTCGCCGCCGCACTCCAGTGCGTGAGCCCCGACCGGGCCCTCGGCGGAGTCCCCGGCTGCGGGTTCTGCGACGGCTGCCACACGAGCATGGTGGGTACGCACGCCGACGTGCAGATCGTCCGTACCGATCTGCTCTCCATCGGCGTCAAGGAGACCCGCGATCTGGTCCGGCGGGCCCAGCTGTCACCGGCTGTCGGACGCTGGCAGGTCATCGTCCTGGAGGACGCGGACCGTCTCACGGAGGGCGCGGGCAACGTCCTGCTCAAGGCCGTCGAGGAGCCCGCGCCGCGCACGGTGTGGCTGCTGTGCGCCCCGTCCATCGAGGACGTACTGCCCACGATCCGCTCCCGCTGCCGTCTCCTCACGCTGCGCACCCCGCCGGTGGAGGCGGTGGCCGACATCCTCATCCGCCGGGACGGCATCGAGCCGAACGTCGCGCACACCGTCGCCCGGGCGACCCAGGGCCACATCGGGCGCGCCCGACGGCTGGCGACGGACGCGCGGGCCCGTGAGCGCCGGGCCGCCGTACTGAAGCTGCCGCTCCGCGTCGAGGACGTCGGCGGCTGCCTCAAGGCGGCCCAGGAGCTGATCGACTCGGCGTCCGAGGACGCCAAGCAGCTCGCCGAGGGCGTCGACGTGAAGGAGACGGAGGATCTGAAGCAGGCGATGGGCGCGGGCCAGGGCGGCCGGATGCCGCGTGGCACGGCGGGCGTGATGAAGGAGCTGGAGGACCGGCAGAAGCGCCGGAGAACGCGTACGCAGCGCGACACCCTCGACCTCGCCCTGATCGACCTCACCGGCTTCTACCGCGACGTCCTCGCCCTCCAGCTCGGCTCCCGGCTGGCGATCGCCAACATGGAGGCCGAGGACACCCTGGAGCGCCTGGCCCGCGCCGGCTCACCCGAGTCGACGCTCCGCCGCATCGACGCGATCGCCGCGTGCCGCGAGGCCCTGGACCGCAATGTGGCTCCGCTGCTGGCGGTGGAGGCGATGACGCTGGCGCTGAGAGCGGGCTGACGGTCGGGCCGCTGGTTCATGGCTGGTAGCCGATAGTCGGTCGCCGGCAGCCGTAACTCGTATGAGTCATATCGTGGACGGAGAGTATCCGTGCCGCTCCTCAGGGTTACGCTCGGTGAATGCAAATGAGGCGCATCCCTCGTCAGACCTGGACACTGCTCGCGGTCGCCGCGCTGCTCGTCTCCGCCTGTTCCACGGGGAGTTCGACGAGTGCGGCGAGTTCGTCGGCGGCCACGGAGCCGGCCGGGCTCGCGCCGTACTACGCGCAGAAGTTGAGCTGGCGGGCGTGCGGTGTCCCCGGTTTCCAGTGCGCCACGATGAAGGCACCCCTCGACTACACGGCGCCGTCCGAGGGTGACGTCAGACTCGCCGTCTCCCGCAAGAAGGCCACGGGGCCGGGCAAATCGCTCGGCTCACTGCTGGTGAACCCGGGCGGGCCGGGCGGTTCGGCGGTCGGGTACGTGCAGTCGTACGCGGGGATCGGCTACCCGGCGGAGATCCGGGCGCGCTACGACATGGTCGCGGTCGACCCGCGCGGGGTGGCGCGCAGCGAGCCGGTCGAGTGCCTGGACGGGCGCGAGATGGACGCGTACACGCAGACGGACGCGACGCCGGACAACGCCCGGGAGACGGACGAACTGGTCGGCGCGTACAAGGAGTTCGCCGAGGGCTGTGGCAGCAGCTCGCCCGATCTGCTGCGGCATGTGTCGACGGTGGAGGCGGCCCGGGACATGGACATCCTGCGGGCGGTGCTCGGCGACGAGCGGCTGACGTACGTGGGGGCGTCGTACGGGACGTTCCTCGGGGCGACGTACGCGGGTCTCTTCCCGAAGCGCGTGGGCCGGCTCGTCCTGGACGGCGCGATGGACCCCTCCCTGTCCGCGAGCCGGTTGAGTCTCGGCCAGACGGCGGGGTTCGAGACGGCGTTCGACGCGTTCGCGAAGGACTGCGTACGGCAGACGGACTGCCCGCTCGGTACGGAGGCGGGCGAGGTCGGCACGAACCTGAAGGCGTTCTTCCGCCGCCTCGACGCGTCGCCGATCCTGACGGGCGACGCGGACGGCCGCCGGCTGGGCGAGGCCCTCGCCACGACCGGTGTGATCGCCGCGATGTACGACGAGAGCAACTGGCCGCGGCTGCGCGAGTCGCTGACCTCGGCGATGCGCGACAAGGACGGCGCGGGCCTGCTGCTCCTCGCCGACAGCTACTACGAGCGTGACGCCGACGGCCGCTACTCGAACCTGATGTTCGCCAACGCGGCCGTGAACTGCCTCGATCTCCCGGCGGCGTACGCCACCCCCGACCAGGTACGGGATGCGCTGCCGTCCTTCGAGAAGGCGTCCCCGGTCTTCGGCGAGGTGATGGCCTGGGCCTCCCTGAACTGCGCGTACTGGCCGGTCCGGCCGACGGGCGAGCCGCATCGCATCGAGGCGAAGGGCGCGGCCCCGATCGTGGTGGTCGGCACGACCCGCGACCCGGCGACCCCGTACCCCTGGGCCCGGTCCCTCGCCCGCCAGCTCTCCTCGGCCCGCCTCCTGACCTACGAGGGCGACGGGCACACGGCGTACGGTCGGGGCAGCGACTGCATCGACGACACGATCAACGCGTATCTGCTCCGGGGGACGCCTCCGGTGGAGGGGAAGCGGTGTTCGTAGCGAGGTGACCGGATCGGGGCGGACACCGGCGCTGAGGCCTCCTGGGAGGCCTCAGGGGGGTGTGCGGAGCACCCTCGGAAACTGTGTAGACTTACCGACGTTGCTGATCGCACCATAGTGCGGACAGCGCGCCGCCTTAGCTCAGATGGCCAGAGCAACGCACTCGTAATGCGTAGGTCTCGGGTTCGAATCCCGAAGGCGGCTCTGTGGAAGCCTCAGGACTCACTCGCCGTGACCTGGGGCTTTTGCTTTTGTCGGATGTGGTGGCGGCGCTGCGTGCGCGCTGCCCTGCGGTCCTGGTCTCAGTTGCGGTCTCAGCGGGCAAGCCCTCTATCGGGGGTCTGCTGCTCCAGAACCGCCGGGTCCGTGAAGGCCGGTGAATCGGCTCTCGACCGGGCGTAGGCCGGCGACTGCGTCGGTCAGGTCTCGGGTGTCGATGAAGTGTGCCTTGTTCTTGCCGACCGACAGGACCGCCAGCCAGCCGGTGTCGTCGGCGTCGGACATGTCGGCAGGGTTCGCTATCCTGCCCAGGCCGGACACCGGGGTGCCCAGCCACGCCTCGAACCCCTCCCGTGCCTTCCTTCGTTTTCTTCTCTTCCCCGCTCGGAGACGTAATGGATATCACGGTGATCTCTCCGGGCTGGTGGTCGGCTGGTCGGGCGCCCCGGAGTTCACCGGTCGGCTGATTCCCTTCGGGGACGCGGACGAGCCGCACACCGACGGCCGCGACGAGTACGTGGTCTGGCTGCTCGTCCTCAGCTCCCTCAGCTCCCTCATCCGTCTCCCTTACGAGAGGTAGTCCCCCATGCACGGAGTGCCGTTGACCGAGCGGGTCATCGAGGTCGTGCGGCGTGATCCTGCGGCCAGTGCGCTGCCGTATCTGTTGCCGTATGTGAACGTGCCCTGGGTGGAAGGGGGTGTTCCCACGCCGATGGGCGAGGATGTGCTCGTGGACGTCGTGTTTCCGTCCGGGCGGCCGTTGTCGCCGAGTCTGCGTGCCTGGATGGCGTACGACACCAGTCTGTTGGCGCGGTACGGGTGGTTCGCGTCGGACGGTTCCTTTGCGCCGCGGCCCCTCGATCAGTTGGTCGGGGATGAGATGGGCGACTTCTGGGGTGCGGAGTTCGCATGGTTGTCCGGGCGTTTCTCCGAGTGCTTTCTTCTTCCCGGTGGATCGGACTCGCGGCGGATTCTGGCCGTCGCCGAGCCGGACGGGGAAGGGGAATACCCGGTGTTCGCCCTCGACTTGGATGATCTTCCGTATCTGGGGCTCATGTATCCGGGGTTCGATGTCTACCTCGCTGACACCGCGGATCTTCTGGGGCTCGGTGAGCGAGAGAGCTATACCGATCTGATCGGTCACCCGGTGTATGGGCCTCGGATGCGTCGGCATGCCGGTCAGTGCTTCGCGGGGGCCAGCTGTGTGCAGTACCCCTTTGACTTCGAGCCCGTGTACGCCGAGTTGTGTCCCGAGCCGAGGCAGTGAGTCCCCGCCGCTACAGGCGCCACCACCATGCTTCGGGGTCCTGGGTGTCGGTGAGCTCCATCGGCATCGCGTAGGGCGACCGTCGGGCGATGGGCAGGGCTTCGGTGCGGCGGACCAGCGCGCGCAGGTCTCGTACGGCGGGTATCTCGGCCAGTTCGTCGATGTCGTAGGGGCAGCCGGCGGGGCCGCCGAGGAGGGTTTCGCAGCCGAACGCGTACCACTCGCCTATGAGTTCGGGGTTTCGGTCCTTCTCGGCGGCTACTGCGATCTCGTGGACCACCTCAATCAGTGGGGTGCGGCGGGGTGGGGTGGCGTCCGGGCCGTGGAGTTCGCCTGCGGCCGTCATGCGTTGCCACAGGGCTGTGCCCGCGTCGCAGTAGAGGAACGGCGGGTCCACGTAGCCGTCCTCGAGCCAGGAGTCGTAGCCGGCGAAGTCGGGGGCGTCCTCGTCGAACGTGCGCAGTCCCGTGAACTCGGTCAGTGAGTCGACGTAGGTGGATCTCTCGGCGTGGTCGGGGTGCCGGGCGAGTGGGAAACGGTACGTGTGGCCGCGGCGCAGCAGGATGTCCAGCACGCGGAAGTGCGTGAACGAGCAGTCGTATCCGGCCTGGAAGGCGTAAAGCGCCGTGAACCAGTCCCGGACGTGGGGGTTGTTCGGCTCGGTGTGGGTGTCCAGGGCGCGGATCGAGTCCGCGACCAGGTCCTCGATCGTGTGGTCGGACATGGCCGTATCCAAGCAGGCCCCACTGACAGCCCGGTTCGCTGAAGGACCGGCTCACTGGAAGGCCGGTACGACCTCCTTGATGAACAGCTCCAGTGACGCCCGCTTCTCCTCGTGCGACATGCTGTTGTCGATCCAGAAGCTGTACTCGTCGACGCCCAACTCCTCGTAGGCACGTAGGCGTTCGACGACCTCCGCCGGGGTGCCGATCATCGCCGTTCTGTGGAGGGACTCCGGCCGGAACTCCGGGCGGTCCTCGAACTTCGACTCCGGGCTGGGTGGCAGGAAGCCGTTCACCGGGGCCGCCTTGTTGCCGAACCACGCGTCGAACGTGCGGTAGTAGCGGTTGATCGCCTCTGCCGCCGGGCGCCAGCCCTCCGGGTCGTCGGGGGAGTGGACGTGCGTGTGGCGCAGCACCATCAGGTCGGGGCGCGGTACCTCCGGGTGGTTGGCCACCGCCGTGTCGAACTTCCGCTTCAGGTCCACGACTTCCTCGTCGCCCTTCATCAGCGGCGTGACCATGACGTTGCAGCCCTGCGCCACCGCGAAGTCGTGGGAGGCGGGGTCGCGGGCCGCGATCCACATGGGCGGGGTGGGCCGCTGGATCGGCTTGGGGACGCTCGTCGAGGTCGGGAACTGCCAGATCTCGCCGTCGTGGGCGTAGTCGCCCTGCCACAACGCCCGGACGGCGGGGACGAGTTCGCGCAGGTGCTTGCCGCTCTCGCGGGCTGGACCATCCGCGGCTTCATCATGGGCGTCCTGGTCGTCCCCAGCGTCGTCTTCTTCACCTGGTTCACGGTCTTCGGCGGTACGGCGATCCACGTCGACATGTTCGAGGGCGGCGACATCGCCAAGCAGACCGCGGCCGACATCAACAGCGCGTTCTTCGCGACCCTCGACCACTTCCCGCTGTCCGACGTGACCTCGGTGGTCGCGATCATCCTGGTCGTGATGTTCTTCGTCTCCGGCGCCGACGCCAACACCTACGTCCTGTCGATGATGACCTCGGACGGCTCGCTCACCCCGCGCCGCCCGGTGCTCATCCTCTGGGGCGTCCTCACCGGTGTCACCGCCGTCGTCCTCATGCTCGCCGGGGGACTCAACGCCCTCCAGAACACCGTCATCGTGACGTCCCTGCCGTTCCTCGTGATCATCGCCGGGCTGGCGGTGTCCTTCTGGACGGAGCTGCGCGCGGACAGACACGCGGCGCAGGCGGGAGTGGCATCGGCGGCGGCACCGGCGGCGGAGGACGGAAAGGAGAAGGCCGATGTCGCGGTCTGACGTGCGGCGAGGGCTCATCGAGAAGGTGTGGGAAGCGGCCTGGGGCCAGGGAGACGTCGACGCCCTCGACGCGCTGCTGAGCCCGGCGTACCTCCGCCACGGCGGCGATCCGCACCCGCAGGACCTGAACGCCCTCAAGGCCACGATCGTCTCGACCCGGGCGGCCTTCCCGGATCTGGTCACGACCGTCGACGACATCGTGGTCGAGGGCGACCGGGCCGCGATCCGCTGGCACAGCGGCGGCACCCAGACCAACTCGTTCCTCGGCGTCCCGCCCACCAGGCGGTACGTCGAGGTCGGCGGCGCCACCTTCGCGCGCTTCGAGGGGGACCGCATTGTCGAGGAGCACGTGACCTGGGATCCCAGAGCGCTGCTCTCGGCGCTGGGCGTCATCCGGGTGGGACAGGACTGACGATCACCATGACCAGGAGTTCATCCATGGCATCGCTCGCCTCGAAGCCCGACCTCGGCGTGATGAAACAGGTCAACCGGCAGTTCGTCACCGGGGTCACGGTCGTGACCGCGATGGACGGGGAGACCCCCAGAGGGCTCGCCGTCAACGCGTTCTCCAGCATCTCGCTGGAGCCCGCCACCGTGATGGTGTGCGTCCAGCGCACGTCCACCACCCACGACTGCCTCTTCCGGGCCGACCACCTCGCGATCAACATCCTGTCCACGGACCAGCTCGACGTCGTCGGCGTGTTCGCGGGCAAGGCCGAGGACAAGTTCCGGGAGGTGGAGTGGGAGAGCGGGCCGTACGGCAGCCCGCTGATCGCCCGGAGCAGTGCGCGGATGGAGGTCGAGATCCGCGAGCGGTTGCAGGCCGGCACCCACACCGTGTTCATCTGCCGTGTGGTGCACGCGGCGGTCGCCGACAACCATCCGATGGTCTACAGCGCGGGTAAGTTCTTCGACGGCGGCGCGCTGGCGCCGCTGGGATGAGGAGGGTTCGGTGAACGAGCCGAAGAACGGGTCGATGCAGGCCAGGGTGATCGCCGACATGCGCCGGCGGATCATCAAGGGAGACATCGAGCCCGGCGCCCCGCCCTCGGAACTCGCCCTCGCGGAGGAGTTCGGCGTCAGCCGTACGCCGGTGCGCGAAGCCCTCAAGCAGTTGCAGACCGAAGGGCTGGTCGAGATCCGGCCCCGCGTCGGGACGTTCGTCTCCGTCCCCTCCCGCCGCGAGATCACCGAACTCTTCGAGATGAAGGAACTCATCGAGGGCGCCGCCGCCCGTCTCCTCGCCCGGCGTGGCCGTGTCGCGGAGATCGACCTGCTCGAACGCAATCTGCGCGAGGCCGACGAAGCGGTGGCCCGGGAAGACCGGGAGCGGTACGCCGAGCTGGTCCAGGAGTTCCACGACCTGCTCATCACCGGCGCCGACAACAGCAAGCTGGAAGCCCACTACCGCATGCTGATGAACCAACTCGCCTACTACTCCCGGCTCGTGCACACCTCGCTGAGCCGGCCGGGCCGCGCCCTACAGTCGGACCGCGAACACCATGTCGTCGTGGAGCTGATCCTGGAGAAGGACGGGGACACCGCCGAGCAGGTGATGCGCGAGCACGTCAGGGCCAGCAGGAGGGCGTTGCTGGCGGGGCTGCCCATCGGCGGTCCGCACACCTCCTGACTTACCGACTTGTCGGCTTACGGGGAGCTTGCACGGCGGAAATCTCTCCGTAACGGCACGCGTGTCTACTGATATGCAACAACGATTCACCACAGTGGACACCCTAAGGAGGGGCCCATGGTGACCGCCGCCCCCGATCTCGCCGGTCTTCCCGATGTTCCGGATCTCGCCGAACTGGTCCGCGCCGACGGCATCGAGTTCGTGCTCGCCGTCTTCGTCGACCTGACCGGCAAACCGTGCGCCAAGCTCGTCCCGGCCCAGGCCGTCGAGGAACTCCGGGACGAGGGCGTCGGGTTCGCCGGGTACGCGGCCGGTGCGCTCGGCCAGCAGCCCAGCGACCCCGATGTCATCGCCCGCCCCGACGCGTCCTCGTACACTCCCGTCCCCTTCGTCAAGCCGGGCCTGGCCCTGGTCCACTGCGACCCGTACGTGGAGGGCGAGCCCTGGCCGTACGCCCCGCGCGTCATCCTGCGCCGGCTGCTGGAGCGGGCCGCCGCGCAGGGGCTGTCGCTGTCGGTGGGCGCCGAGGTCGAGTACTTCCTCGTCAACCGGGACGAGCACGGTGTGCTGCGGGTCGCCGACTCCAGGGACACCGCTGCCCAACCGTGTTACGACGCACGCGGGTTGACCCGGATGTACGACCACCTCACCGCCGTCTCCAGCGCCATGAACTCCCTCGGCTGGGGCAACTACGCCAACGACCACGAGGACGGCAACGGCCAGTTCGAGCAGAACTTCAAGCACGCCGACGCCCTGACCACGGCCGACCGGGTCATCACCATGCGGTACCTGGTGTCGATGCTGGCCGAACAGCGGGGCATGACGGCCACGTTCATGCCGAAGCCGTTCACCGACCGCACCGGCACCGGCATGCACATGCACATGTCGCTCTGGCGGGGCGAGGAGCCGGCGTTCCCCGACGCCGCCGACGAGCGCGGGCTCGGACTCTCCCCGCTCGCCTACTCCTTCGTCGCCGGGATCGTCGAGCACGCGCGGGCGTTGCAGGCGGTCATCGCGCCGACTGTCAACTCCTACAAGCGCACCGGCGCGGTCAACACCCGCTCGGGCGCCACCTGGTCACCGCGCGTCGCCGGGTACGGCGGCAACGACCGCACGCACTTCGTACGCGTCCCCGACGGCAACCGCATCGAACTGCGCGGCGGAGACGGCGCCGCCAACCCCTACCTCGCCGCTGCCGCCGCCCTCGCCGCAGGACTCGACGGCATCGAACGCGGCCTCGACCCGGGCGAGCCCGGCGCGGCAGGCAAGGGCCCGGAACTCCCGCCGACCCTGCTGCACGCCGTCGAGGCGCTCCAGGCGGACGAGGTGATCAGCGGTGCGCTGGACGCGGTCGGGGCCGGGGTGAGCCGGTACTTCGCCGATCTGAAGCGCGAGGAGTTCTTCGAGTGGCACGCGACGGTCGGGCCGTGGGAACTCGACCGCTATCTGACTGCCTTCTGATCGGCTTCTGGTCGGCTTCCGACCTACTTCCGCCTGTTGGCCGCCTTCTGAAGGGACTTGAGATGTGCGGAATCGTCGGGCTCCATCTGCGGGAGCCCGCACTCGAACCCCGGCTCGGTGAACTGCTGGCCGCGATGCTCGGCCAGGTCGTCGAACGCGGCCCCGACTCGGCGGGCGTCGCGGTGTACGGCGACCCGCGACTGTCCCCGCCGGGACGGACCGTCGTGTCGCTGCTGGGCACCTCGAAGGCCGAGGTGGAGGCCGTGCTGCCGGGCGTACAGGCCTACGACGCCGACGCCACGACCGTGGTCCACGCGGACGTCTCCTCGGTCGCCGCCGCGCTTCCCGGCGCCCGGGTCATCGGCTCCGGCGAGGGATTCGCCGTGCTCAAGGGCACGGGAGATCCGGTGCGGTTGGCGGACGCCTTCGGGCTCGCCGATGTCACCGGCTGGCAGGGCGTCGGCCATACCCGGATGGCCACCGAGTCCGCCGTGACGCCGGAGGGCGCCCACCCCTTCTCCGTCGGCCCCGGACAGTGCCTCGTGCACAACGGCTCCTTCGCCAACCACGCCACCATCCGGCGTCAACTGCGTGCCCAGGGCGTCGGGTTCGACAGCGAGAACGACTCCGAGGTCGGCGCGCGGTTCGTCGCCCATCAGCTGGAACAGGGCGCCGATCTCGAGAAGGCGCTGCGGTTGTTGTGCGAGCGGTTCGACGGTTTCTACACGTTGCTGGTGTCCACCGGTGACTCCTTCGCGGTCGTCCGTGACGCCATCGCCTGCAAGCCGGCGCTCGTCGCCGAGACCGACGCGTGGGTGGCGATGGCGTCCGAGTACCGGGCCCTCGATGTCCTCCCAGGCATCGAGAACGCCCGCATCTTCGAACCCGAGCCGGAAGAGGTGTACGTATGGCGACGTTGATCGACCTGGCGGAGTCCCCGGTGCGGGAGCTGAACCAGGCGTTGCATTCGCCTGGCGGCGTGGATGTCTGGCGGGTGGTGAATCCGCGCGGTGCGCACGCCGTTGCGTGCGGCATACGGGAGGAACTCACCGTCGATGTCGAAGGGCACGTCGGTTATTACTGCGCCGGTATGAATCAGCGGGCGACGGTCACTGTTCATGGCAACGCGGGTACGGGGGTTGCCGAGAACATGATGTCCGGGGTGGTTCGGGTGCGGGGGAATGCGTCGCAGTCGGCCGGAGCCACGGCGCATGGGGGGTTGCTGGTTGTCGAGGGGGACGCTTCTGCCCGGTGTGGGATCTCCATGAAGGGGGTGGACATCGTGGTGGGGGGTGATGTCGGGCATATGAGTGCGTTCATGGGGCAGGCGGGGCGGTTGGTTGTCTGTGGGGATGCGGGGGAGGCGCTGGGGGATTCGCTGTATGAGGCTCGGATCTATGTGAAGGGCGCGGTCAAGTCTCTCGGTGCGGATTGTGTCGAGAAGGAGATGCGGCCCGAACACCTTTTGGAGCTCGGGGAGTTGCTCAAGGCGGCTGAGCGGGATGAGGACCCTGGGGATTTTCGGCGGTATGGGTCTGCCAGGGCGCTTTATCACTTCAAGGTTGATAATTCTGCGTCGTATTAGCGGTGTTTTTGGCTGACGGCCGGTGGGGGCTGGTCGCGCAGTTCCCCGCGCCCCTAAAAAGCAACCACTCGCCCCTACCCAGAGGAGTGAACCTTGGAAGCCACATCCCGTGGTCTGCGTGAGTCCGCTACCTTCGACCGCGCCACCATCCATGCCATCCAGCGTGCCGCCGAGACCGGGATCTACGACATCCGGGGCTGGGGCGCGAAGCGTCGACTTCCGCATTTTGACGACCTGTTGCTGCTCGGGGCCTCCATGTCCCGTTATCCCCTTGAGGGTTACCGGGAGCGTTGCGACACCGACGTCGTTCTCGGGACCCGGCATGCCAAGAACCCTCTCCGCCTCTCCACGCCCGTCACCATCGCCGGGATGAGTTTCGGGGCGCTCTCCGCGCAGGCCAAGGAGGCCCTCGGGCGCGGTGCCAGTGAGGTGGGTACCTCCACCACCACCGGGGACGGGGGGATGACCCCCGAGGAGCGGGGGCACTCCAAGCACCTCGTCTATCAGTATCTGCCGTCCCGGTACGGCATGAACCCGGACGACCTGCGAGCCGCCGACGCCATCGAGGTGGTCCTCGGGCAGGGGGCCAAGCCCGGTGGCGGGGGCATGCTGCTCGGGCAGAAGATCACCGAACGGGTCGCCGGTATGCGGACGTTGCCCGTCGGGATCGACCAGCGCAGCGCCTGTCGGCACCCGGACTGGACCGGCCCCGACGACCTCGCCATCAAGATCCTCGAACTGCGCGAGATCACCGACTGGGAGAAGCCGATCTATGTGAAGGTCGGTGCGACCCGGACGTACTACGACGTGAAGCTCGCCGTGCATGCCGGAGCCGATGTCGTGGTCGTCGACGGGATGCAGGGCGGAACCGCCGCCACCCAGGACGTCTTCATCGAGCACGTCGGTATCCCCACCCTCGCCGCGCTGCCCCAAGCCGTCCAGGCGCTCCAGGAGTTGGGTGTTCATCGTGAGGTGCAGCTGGTCGTTTCCGGCGGTATCCGCTCCGGCGCCGACATGGCCAAGGCCCTCGCCCTGGGCGCTGACGCGGTCGCCATCGGCACGGCCGCGCTGATCGCCCTCGGGGACAACCATCCGAAGTACGACGCCGAGTACCGCGAACTCGGCTCAGCGGCGGGCTACTTCGACGACTACCAGGACGGCCGCGACCCCGCCGGCATCTCCACCCAGGACGAGGAACTCGCCGCCCGCCTCGACCCCGTCGACGCCGGTCGCCGCCTCGCCAACTTCCTCCGCGTGATCACCATGGAGGCGCAGACCCTGGCCCGCGCCTGCGGCAAGTCCCACGTCCTTCACCTGGAGCCCGAGGACCTGGTCGCGCTCACCATCGAGTCCGCCGCCATGGCCCGTATCCCGCTCGCCGGCACCAACTGGATCCCCGGAGCCGGTCTGTGATCGCCGTCCTCGGTGCCGGGCTCATGGGCGCGGCCACCGCCTGGCAACTGGCCCGGCAGGGGCACGAGGTCACGCTGATCGAGGCGTACGACATCGGTCACCGGCACGGCAGTTCGCACGGCACCTCCCGGATCTTCCGGCGGGCGTACGCCGATCCGCTCTACGTCGGGCTGACCGGGCAGGCGTACGAGCACTGGCGCGAGCTGGAGCAGGACAGTTCAACTCCCTTGCTGCGTACGACCGGTGGGCTCGACCTGGGAGAGGGGCGCGACCCGGAGGGGCTGGCCGCCGTACTGGGCGCGGCCGGAGTCCCGTACGAACTCCTCGACGCCGAAGCCGCCGCCGAGCGCTGGCCGTACATCCGCTTCACCGGCCCGGTGCTGTACCACCCGGACGCGGGTGTCGTCGACGCCGACCAGGCCGTCGCGGCGTGTGTGCGGCGGGCGGTCGAGCATGGCGCCGACGCGCTGATCGGCGTACGGGTCAAGCGGGTTGAGGTCGGGGAGAAGGTTCGTCTGCACACCGACGACGGGCGGGAACTCGTCGCCGACACGCTTGTCGTCGCGGCCGGCGCATGGCTGCCCGATCTCCAACTGCCCGTTCCTCTGCCGCCGTTGCGCGTCACCCAGCAGCAGGTCTTTCACTTTCCGCAGCGTGAGCGGGGTGTGCGGTGGCCGATCCTGGTCCACAAGGACGAGTCCATGCAGGTGTTCGGGCTGCCGTCCGGTGCCGACGGCGGGCCGCTGCCCGCGGTCAAGGTCGCCGAGCACGACCGGGGGACCGTCACCACCGCCCGTACCCGCAGCGGAGTCGTCGATCCGTCGTCGCGTGCGCGGGTGAGCGACTTCGTCCGGGAGCGGCTGCCCGGCCTCGTCCCCGAACCGGTGGCCGAGACGACCTGCCTCTACACCACCACCCCCGACGAGGACTTCGTCCTCGACCGCCACGGCCCCTTCGTCATCGTCTCCCCGTGCTCCGGCCACGGCGCCAAGTTCGCCCCGCTCATCGGCGCGATGGCCGCCGACCTCGCCACCGGCCGCACCGAGCCCCACCCCCGCTTCCGCCTGGAACGCGCGGGCTAATATGCGCCGATGACCGAGCACCACGAAGACGGCGGCGACTCCGGCGACCCCGACGACAAGGCGCTGGAGCGCATCATCGCGGTCCGGGCCCGTGAGTACCGGCAGGCGGCCGGGCTGTCGGTCGGGGAGATGGCGCAACGGGTCGGCATCTCGAAAGCGATGCTGTCGAAGATCGAGAACGCCCAGACCGCGTGCAGCCTCACCACGCTCTCCCGGCTCGCGCGCGGTCTCGACGTCCCGGTGACCGCCCTGTTCCGGGGTATGGACGACGAGCGCGAGGCCGTCTTCGTCCCGGCGGGACACGGCGCCCGGATCGTGCGGCGGGGTACGAAGGTCGGCCACGAGTACGCCCAGCTCGGCTCGCTCCGGGGCACCCACAAACGCATGGACGCCCTGCTCGTCACGCTCACCGAGCAGAGCGAGGTCTTCCCGCTCTTCCAGCACGCGGGCACCGAGATCATCTACATGCTGGAGGGCGTCATGGCCTACGGCCACGGCAAGTCCAGCTACACCCTGCGCCCCGGCGACGCCCTCCAGTTCGACGGCGAGGCCCCGCACGGCCCCGAACGCCTGCTCGAACTCCCGATCCGCTTCCTGACGGTGACGGCCTTCGGCGACAGCCCGCAGCACTAGCCCGCAGCACTGAAACCCGGCCTTAATCGGCCACGGAGTTGTCCTGTAACGCACCACATGTCTACTGCGGTGAAACCTTGTTTCCTTCAGCTGGACTTCTCCGCGGAGTGTGCGCATGGACACCGGAAGTACCGCTTGGATGCTCGCGAGCACGGCACTCGTCTGTCTGATGGTGCCGGGCCTCGCGCTCTTCTACGGCGGCATGGTCGCCGCCAAGAGCGTCCTGAACATGATCATGATGACCTTCGGCTCCGTCGCCCTGGTCGGCTGCATCTGGGTCGTCTACGGCTTCTCGGCCTCCTTCGGCGACTCGATCGGCGGCGCCGGCCTGCTCGGTGACGTCACCGAGTACTTCGGTATGAGCGGCGTCATCGCGGACGACCCGAAGGCGGTCATCCCGCTCTCGGTCTTCGCCGCCTTCCAGGCCCTCTTCGCGGCCCTCACCGCCGCCCTGATCTGCGGTGCCATCTCGGACCGCATCAAGTTCGGCGCCTGGATGGCCTTCACCGGCATCTGGGTCACGCTGGTCTATCTCCCGGTCGCCCACTGGGTGTTCGCCTTCGACGGCAAGGACGTCGTGGGCGGCTGGATCGTCAACAAGCTCGGCGCGATCGACTTCGCGGGCGGTACGGCCGTCCACATCAACTCCGGCGCGGCGGCCCTCGCCGTGATCCTGGTCCTCGGCAGACGTATCGGCTGGCAGAAGGAGGGCGGCCAGGAACGTCCGCACAACCTCCCCCTGGTGATGCTCGGCGCGGGCCTGCTCTGGTTCGGCTGGTTCGGCTTCAACGGCGGCTCCGCGCTGACGTCTTCCAACGCCGCCTCCGTCGTCGTCCTGAACACCTTCACCGCCACCTGCTCCGCGATGCTCGGCTGGCTCCTCGTCGAGAAGCTCCGCGACGGCCACCCCACGACCCTCGGCGCCGCCTCCGGCGCGATCGCGGGCCTGGTCGCGATCACCCCGTCCTGCGGTGCAGTCTCCCCGATCGGCGCCCTCGCCCTGGGCGCGATCGGCGGCGCGGTCTGCGCGCTGGCCGTGGGGCTCAAGTACAAGTTCGGGTACGACGACTCCCTGGACGTCGTCGGCATCCACCTCGTCGGAGGCATCACCGGCACCCTGCTGGTCGGCGTCCTCGCCACGTCGGACGCCCCCAACGGCGTCGACGGTCTGCTGTACGGCGGCGGGCTCGGCCTCCTCGGCAAGCAGGCGGTGGGTGCCTTCGCCGTACTCGCGTACTCCTTCGCCGTGACCTGGCTGATCGCCAAGGCTCTGGACAAGACGATGGGCCTGCGGGTCCGCCCCGAGGTCGAACAGGAGGGCGTCGACGTCCACCTGCACGCGGAGAGCGCCTACGACCTCGCCCACCCGCCGGCCACGTCGTCCGTGCCGGAGCCTGCCGCTGCGGGATAGTCCCGCCCGAGCCTGCCACCGCGGGTTGGGTCCCGCCCCGGCCCGCTACCGCAGGACAGACCCCGCCCGGACCCGCGTGACGACCCGCGCCGCCCGCCCCTCGTTCAGCTCCTCGCCAGCCCCCGCAGGAGCAGTTCGACCAGGCGGCGCGGGTCGTAGCGCGGGTCGTTGTCGTGCCCGATGCACAGGTTGCCGATGCCGCGCATCAGCTCGTACGGCTGTGTGCCGGGCCTGATCTCGCCCGCACCGGCCGCCGCGTCGAGCAACTCCCCGCAGACCGGCACCAGTCGGTCGAGGAAATAGGTGTGCAGGGCCTCGAAGCCGCTGCTGTCGGACTGCATCGCGCTGGCCAGGCCGTGCTTGGTGACCAGGAAGTCGACGAACAGGTCGGCCCACTGGCGCAGCGCCGTGAGTGGCGAGTCGGCCTCGGCCAGCAGGGCCGGGCCGGCCTCGGCGCAGGCCTCGACCTGGTGGCGGTAGACCGCGACGACGAGATCCGCCCGCGTCGGGAAGTGGCGGTAGATCGTGCCCATCCCGACGCCCGCCCTGGCCGCGATCTCGCGGATCGGCGCGTCGACGCCCGAGGTGACGAAGACCGCTGCGGCGGCGGTGAGCAGGGTCTGCTGGTTGCGCTGCGCGTCGGCCCGCTTGCCCCGGGCGGGTACCTCCCCGGACTGGCCCGAGCTGGCCATCACGTCTCCCTCCGGCTCCCGTTGACTAAACGGAACAGTGCTCCGTATATTAAGCGGAACGTTGTTCCGTTTCTCACCCTCAGTTTAGGGGAAGTCGCGTCATGAGTGAAACTCCCGTCCTCTCGGTCGCCCCGATCGTGCTGTCGGCTCCCGACCGGGCCGTTGACCTGCGGCTACGAGTCTCCGCCCCCGCGACCGGTGATGGCCCCCTGCCGGTCATCCTCCTCTCGCACGGCCAGGGCTACTCCAACAACCTCTCCTCGCTCAACGGCTACGCGCCCCTCGTCCACTACTGGGCGGCGCAGGGCTTCGTCGTCGTCCAGCCCACGCATCTCAGCTCGACGACCCTGGCCTCGACCCTGCCTCCGGACACCCCCGGCGCCCCCATGTACTGGCGCTCCCGCGCCGAGGACATGACCCGCGTCCTCGACCGGCTCGACGAGATCGAGGCCGCCGTCCCGCAGCTCCCCGGGCGCCTGGACCGCGCCAGGGTCGCCGTCGCCGGGCACTCGATGGGCGGCCACACCGCGAGCCTGCTGCTGGGCGCCCGGCTCACCGACCCGGACGACGGCACGGAGGTGGACCTCACCGAGCCCCGGATCAAGGCGGGCGTCCTGCTCGCCGCGCCCGGCCGAGGAGGCGACGCCCTCACCGAGTACGTCGTCGAGAACTGGCCCTTCTTCTCGACCACCGACTTCTCCCGGATGACCACACCCACCCTCGTGGTGGCCGGCGACAAGGACACCTCCGCCCATCTGACCGTCATGGGCCCGGACTGGCACACCGACCCGTACGTCCTGGCCCCGGGCCCCAAGTCCCTGCTCACCCTGTTCGACGCGGAGCACGGACTGGGCGGGATCTCCGGGTACGACGTCGCCGAGACCACGGACGAGAATCCCGCCCGGGTCTCCGTGCTCCAACGCCTCACCTCGGCCTATCTCCGCACCGAGCTGTACCCCGGCGACCCCGCCTGGCGGACGGCGCGCGAGGAACTGGCCGCCGGCCCCGACCCGTTCGGCCAGGTCGAGTCCAAGTAAGCGGACAACGACCAAGGCGGCGCGGAATCCGTCACGATGAACCGGCGGCGCCCCGGCTCATCGCGAGCACCGAGTCCCGGCGGTTCAGCGCGCCGAAGGGTGACCCACCGGTCGGGTTCTCGCTGCCGTGGATCCAGGTCGGACCGTCGGCGAGATGGGCGAGCGCCTCCTCGGCGATGTCGGTGGGGTCGGCGAGACCCTCGTACACCTGGCCGCCCGCACTCGCTGTGCCCTCCGCGTCGAGCAACCGGCGATGCGACGGTGTGTCGGTCCTGCCGAGGACCAGGCCCAGGACGTCGACGCCGCTGCCCCGCCACTCCGCCCACAGGCTCTCCGCGAGGATGAGGTCGAACGCCTTGGTGGCGCCGTACGTCGCGAGCGTGGCGCCGCCCGCCCAGGCCGCCCCCGAGGTCACCAGCACCAGGCCACCGCGTCCCCGGGCCACCATCGGGGCGCCGAAGCGGTGCGCGGCCTCCAGTACGGCGGCGCAGTTGCGCTGGACCAGGGACAGGTGGGTGTCGAGGTCCCGGTCGAGGAACGCGACGCTGCGGACGTCGGCGCCCGCGTTGTACACGAACAGCCCGATCTCGAGCTCGGCGGTGGCGCCGGCCAGCTCCGCGAGGGCGTCCGGCGCGCCCAGGTCCAGCGCCACCGTGCGGACCTCGACGCCGTGCCGGGCGCGGATCTCCGCCGCCGCCGACTCCAGTACGGGGACCCGCCGGGCCACCAGGACGACGTTGATTCCCCGGGCGGCCATCCCGTGCGCGAAGGCGACCCCCACCCCGTCGGATCCGCCCGCGACGATGCCCCACGGTCCGTATGCGCCGGTCGTCGTCACCGTCCCCATCACCGACTCCCTGCTTCTCGCATCGCGGTCACGAACCGCCGCGCCACGTCGACGAGTTCACTGCCGGGGGCGTCGCCGAGCAGCTCCGCCATCAGCGTGACGTCCTTGGTGAGGGCCGCGTCGGCCGCCGTACCGGCGATCCCGGCGAGGGAGCCGGCCCGCAGGCGTATCCCCGAGGCGACACAGGCCGAGCTGCCCGTCGTCAGGATGTCCGCGAGGGCCGCCGGATCGACCCCCAGCGACTCCCCGGCCCGCATCGCGTCGTCCGCGAGGACGATCTGCGCGGTGAACAGGGCGTTGTTGACGAGCTTCGCGTACGACCCGGCCCCGACCCCGCCCAGATGCACGACGTGCCCCGAGAGCGCCGCCAGCAGCTCGGAAACGTCGGCCAGCGCCCCCGCCTCCCCGCCCACCATGATGGTCAGCTCGCCCGCGAGGGCCCGGGCGCTGCCGCCGCTCACCGGTGCGTCGAGGACCCGCAGCCCATACGTCGTCGCCCGCTCGGCGATGCTCCGTATCTGCGCGGGCGACAGCGTGCTGTGCACGAGCACCACGCTCCCCGGTTCCATGGCCCCGGCCAGTCCGTCCGTCCCGAACAGGACCTCCTCCACCCCCGCCGCGTCGAACACGCAGACGCCGACCGCGTCGACCGCCGCGCCCAGCTCGGCCGGGGTCGCCGCGAACGTGACACCGTCCGCACCCGCGAAGGGTTCCAACGACGCCTGCCTACGGGCGTACAGGGCGAGATCGTGCCCCTCGGCCCGGATGCGCTGAGCCATCGGCAGCCCCATGCTGCCGAGCCCGATGAAACCGACCTTCACGATGCCGCCCTCCGTGTGTCCTGGTCGTCCGCCGCGTCGGCCACCCGCAGCACCTTGTCCTCCACCGCGTCCGACGACAGCACCGTCCCGATGATCCCGAGGTCGGCTCCCGCGTTCCGCGCGACCTCGCGCACCACGGTGACGTCCTTGAGCATCAGCGCCGACAGCCGGTCCGCGACCGCGTCGACCGAACCCCCGCCGGCCACGATCGCAAGGGCGCGACTGGCCCCGCTGCCGTGCTGCAACGCGCCCAGGATCGCCTCCTCGCCGATCCCGAGCGATCCGGCCAGCCGTACCGCGTCGACAGCGAGGCCGACCTGCGCGACGAACAGCGCGTTGTTCACGAGCTTCACCCGCTGCCCGTTCCCGGCCGCGCCGACCCACAGGACCGGCGAGGCGTACGTCGCCAGCAGCGGCCGTACGTCCTCCAGAACCGTTTCGTCGCCACCGACCCACAGCGTGAGCCGGCCCTCGGCGATGTCGTTCGGGCCGCCCGAGAGCGCGGCGTCGAGCACCCTGATCCCGGTCCCGCGTGCCGCCGCCGCCTCGACGAGCAGGCGGGCGGTCGCGGGGGCGGAGGTGGTGTGCTGGATCAGCGTCGCCCCCGGGCGCATGGCCGCGAGGGCGCCGTCCGGGCCCAGACACACCGACCGCACCTGTTCGTCCGTCAGCACGGCGACGAACACGGCGTCGGCGTCCCGGACGGTCTCCGCGACCGTGGAGGCCCCGGTCAGACCGTCGGCCTCGGTCTCGGCGGTCGCGCGGGACTGTGGCCGGCGTACGAGAACGGTGACCTCGTGACCCGCGGCCCGCAGTCGGTCGACGATCGGCCTGCCCATCCGGCCCGCCCCGATGAATCCGAGCCTCATGTCCCCTCCGGGGCCAGCATCGCGCGGGGGCCGGGGGAGCCGTCGAGGTTGGCGTTGACGCGTTCGGCGATGCGCCAGCCCCGCTCGGTGCGGACCCAGCGCCAGGTGTTCGCGGAGACCTGGAAGACCCAGAAGCGGCCCGCGTCGGCGTCCCAGCGCAGATGCAGCGCGTGACTGCGGCCCGTCGCCTCGTCGCCGTCGACGACGATGTGCGGCGCGGTCAGCACATGGCCGCAGCCGCCCGCGATCACGCTCTGGTGGCCGGTGCCGTGGACCATGCCGAGGATCTCCGCCCGGCCCCGCATGGTGAGGTGGGGGATCGCGTCGAAGACGCCGTCCTCCGTCCACAGTTCCGCCGCCGCCTCGCCGGAGCCGCTGTCGACGGCGGGCCCGTACTGGGCGACGAGCTGCGTGATCTCCAACTGGTCCTGGAGCAGGCGCACTTGGGCCGCCAGCGTCTCGACGGTGGCGCGCAGTTCACCGAGGTCGGTCATCTCTACCGCGTTCCTCTCCGGTCTCGGTACGGCGGCTCAGTGCACGACGACGATGCGCGCCGGTCCGCCCGCGTCGCGTGCGGCGTCGAGCGCTGCGGGCACCTCGTCGAGCCCGACCGTCCGGCCGAGCATCGGCGTGACGTCGAGGCCGCCCGAGCAGACCGCCTCGAACGCCTCGTCCCAGTGGTCCGGCGACGGGCCGCCGCCGAACTGGATGTTGATGCCCTTTCGTTTGGCGGTCAGGGTGTGGAGGTGGTCGCCCTCCGGCGGGCCGCCCACGGAGAAGATCCGGGTGCCGCGCTCGCACCCCTTGATGATCGAGTCGAGGACGCCCGGAACCCCGACGCACTCGAAGACGACGCACCCCGGCAGGCGGCCGGTCATGGACGCCATCAGGTCCTTCGTCGGTCCGTCCGGCCCGTACGCCACATCCCGCCAGGCCCGGTACGGCGACATCTCGGCGGGATCCACGACCAGGTCGGCCCCCATGGCCAGCGCGGTCGCGCGCCGCGAGGCCACGAAGTCCACCGCGACGACCGGCCCGACGCCGAGCCGTCGCAACCGCGCGATCACCGACAGGGCGACGGCACCGCACCCGATGACCAACGGCACCTCCCTGGGCGTGACTTGGGCCCGCGAAGCCGTCGACCAGCCCACCGAGATCGCGTCGGCGACACACACCACCTCGCTGGGCAGATCACCGGCCACGACCCGGGTCATCGCCTCGGTGAGCAGGAAGTACTCGCCGAATCCGCCGGGCGAGTCCGGGTTCTGCCCGATGATGCGGCGCCCGGCGGCCGTGGACAGCACCGGCAGGGAACTCACCCGGGTCCCGACGGGGATGCGCCGCTCGGTGCCGGGCCCGTGGCCGACGACCTCGGCGCAGTACTCGTGCCCCATCACGATGTCGACGTCCTGGTCGTACGTCGACATCCCGCTGTCGTCGTCGGCGCCCGCCTCCGGATGGTCCATGAAATGCAGGTCGGACGCGCAGATCCCGCACGCGAGGGACCGTACGAGAAGCTGGCCGGGGCCGGGAACCGGATCGTCGACGACCCGCACCTCGACCGTTCCGCCCCGCAGCACCGCAGCGCGCATCAGGTTCTCCCACCCGAGAAGCCAGTTCTCGCCTACGTCAGGGGACTCTAGCGACGCCGGGCGAGTTATAGAAGACCGCCTCCTGTAATTACCTCCTGTGATGAAGGGAGCCGCGGCCTACGCTGGACGCCATGACAGAGTCCCGCCGCCGCCCGGGCCGTCCACGCGACACGAGCATCGACGAACGGGCCCTCGCGTCGACCCGCGAACTGCTCGTCGGGCGCGGCTTCGACGCGACGACGATCCAGGCCGTCGCGGAGCACTCCGGCGTCCACGCGTCCGCCATCTACCGGCGCTGGCCGACCCGGATCGAGCTGATCGAGGAGGCCACGTTCCCCGGACTCAGTCCGCTGGGCGTCCGCCCGACGGGCGATCTGCGGCGCGATGTCCGCCGGTTCGTCCGCGCCTATCTGGCGGCCTTCGGCGCACCCGCGGCACGCGCGGCGGCGGCCGGTCTCCTCGCCCACCACCAGACGTCGGGGCGCCCCCGTTCCCCGGAGGTGGACCTGCGGGTGTCGGCGCGCCCGCAGTTCCTGGACATCCTGCGCGCGGCGCCGCCCGGCAGCGTCGACCCCGCCGTCGACCCGGACGACGTCTTCGACATGCTCCTGGGCGCGGTGCTGGCCCGCACCCTCCTGCTGCCGGTCACCACGCGCCGCCGTCCCGTCGAGCGCACGGTCGACATGGTCCTGCGGATGCTGCGCCCGTTGCCAGGACCTCAAGCAGAGGGTCAGTAAAGGCCCTTGAATCCCTTCCAGCCTGTCGCGACCCTCGTCCGGGGCCCGAACGAGCCCTTTCCGTTGCCGGTGTTGCGCCACACGTTACCGGCCGTGTCGCGGGAGACGATGTCCGCCTTGGCGTCGCCGGTGATGTCGCCGACACCGATGACGGCGTTGTAGGTCGAGCCCCAGTCGGCGGCCACCTTCACCCGCGCCTTGAAGCCGCCGGTGCCCGTACCGTCGTACCGCCACAGGGTGTTGGACTTGTCCTGGGCCAACAGGTCGCCGCGGCCGTCGCCGTTGAAGTCGCCGACGCCCACGATCCTCTTGTAGCCGGACCAGTTGGTGGCGATGCGGACCCGCGCCGACAGCTTGCCCGCGCTCGTGCCCTTGTAGAGGAACACCTCGCCCGTCGACGCCTTGCGCGCGATCAGGTCCGGGCGGCCGTCGCCGCTGATGTCACCCGGGGAAGTCAGCAGGTTGTACTGGTTCCAGCCGGTGCCCAAGGATGTGCGCGGGGTTTCGGTGATGAAGGCCTGGCCGCGCATGGTTCGGTACGCCCGCAGTTCGCCGCTGGCAAACCGTACGAGGATGTCGCCCCGGCGGTCGCCGTTCAGGTCGCCGAACGGGACCAGCGTCACCGAGGAGGGCCAGTTGTCCCCGGCCGCCATGGCGGAGCCGAACGTGCCCCTGCCGGTGCCGGGCCGGTAGCTGATGACGCCGGTCGTCGTGAGGGTGAGGATGTCGCCGATTCCGTCGGGCGCCCAGGTGGAGCCGTTGGTGAAGTCGTGGCGTACGACGGCCCCGGCGGAGACGTTCACCGCTTGCGACAGCGTCAGCGCGGCGCCGGACCCGTCGGCGGGCCGTGCCGTCAGTTTGAACGTGTACGTGCCGTTGGGCACGAGTGCACCCGCGGTGTCACGGAGGTTCCACGGCGTGGCCAGGTTGCCGTTGACCTCGCCGCCGGTGAGCGTACGCACCACGGCGCCGGTGGCCTTGCTGGTGAACGTGGCCGTCCAGGAGGCGGCGGGCTTGGACAGCAGACCGCGCCACTGCCACCACGGGTTCGTGCTGGCGCTGCTCTCCCAGTAGTTGTTGGTCACCTCGGACTCGATGACGCCGAGCGGTTGGGCGGTGACCCCGCTGGGCACCAGATGGATCCGCTGGTCCGCATCCACATATGCCGCCGGTCCGCCGAACTTGTCCACGGTCCAACTCACCCCGCGCAGGCTGGAGTTGCCCGCCGCCAGGTCGCCGATCTTCCGGGTGGCCGCGCTGCCGTCGGCGAAGTCGGTGAGCAGGAGGGCGCCGGCCGAGGTGTCGTGGCGTACGAGATAGCCGTCGCCGAGCAGCGCCTCGCCGGACGGGACGGGGATGCTCTTCTTCGCCGTACGGTCCCAGACACCGGCGGACGCGGCCGGGCCGCAGGACCAGTAGACCCAACGGCCCACGGCCTGGAGTTCCTTGGGCACGCAGGGGGCGCCGGTGTCCACGGTGTCGGTGGTCTTGTCGGTCCGCACGTCCCGCGCGTTGACGACGCCCTTGGCGGTGCCCGGGGTCCACAGCCTGGCTCCCCAGACGGAGGCGGCGGTGACGGAGCGGGTGAGGATGGGCTGGAGGTCGGTGTAGACGCCGAGGTCGCCGACGTACTGCTTGGCGGGGGAGGAGCCGTTGACGATCGCGTAGCGACCGGTGACGTCGAGGACGGTTCCGGCGGTCGAGGGGAGATAGACGAAGCCCGCGGGGTCGGAGTCGTCGATGGAGCGGATGGCCGACTTGCCGTCGGGGGTGCGGTCGGTCGCGAACGTCACCGCGCGGCCGTCGCCGGTGGAGTACGGGCCCGCCTCGCCGTCGTCCCACGCCCGCAGGGTCGGAGCGCCGGGCGAGTAGGACGTCCCGGCGGTCGAGACGCGCCGGGAGTAGAAGGCGCTGAAGAAGCTGCTGTCCGACTCGGCGGTGGCCAGGTGGCCGTTCTGAAGCGACAGCCGGTCGATCTTGGCGACCACCGGAGGGACGGCAGTCACCTCCGTCAGCGTCGGTGCGGCCGCCCCCGTGTCGGCGACCTTCCGTACCGCCCAGTGCCCGGAGTCGGCGCCGCCCGCGACCAGCAGTCCGCCGTCGGGCGTGGGGGTGACCGACGTGTTCGCGTGCCGGAGGAGGGTGAGCGCGTCGCCGCCCGCGAGGGGGACGGCCATGAGCTGCCGGCCGGACACGTCGGCCATGTTGCCGGACGACGAAGCGGAACGGGCGATCACCAGCCAGCGACCGGCGATGCCCAGGTAGGGGGTGCCGAGGGCGTTGGGCATCGTCACCGTCGTCTCTGCGGCGGACAGGTCGGCGCGGTCCAGGACGTGTGCGGTGCTGCCGGACGCGTACCAGACCAGCCGGTCGGCGCTCAGCGCGGCGGCCGTCGGAGCGGCGGACACCACCACGTCGCTGGTCACCTTCGCGGCGGCCAGGTCCACCAGCGCCAGATGCCGCTTGCCGCCGAGCGCGTAGCTGACGACGGCGGTGTCGCTGTCGCCGCTCAGGACCGTGAAGTTGGCGGTGATGCCGGTCGGCCAGCCGTCGATGGTCGTGCCCTCGGCGGGCGCGCCCTCGCCGTACAGCCACAGCACCCGGTTGCCGTCGGTGTCCTGAGCCTGCGTCAGCACATGTCTGCCGTACGTGGCCCAGTACTGGCCGTGGGTCAGGGCGACGTCCGTGGCCGTACCGGCGGCCATGTCCCGCAGGACGACCTTCTCGGTGGGTGAGACGACCTCGGTCACGGTGTCGGACGACGAGCCCAGGTAGGCAGGGCGGTTGATCCGGCCCAGGGCGCCCAGTTCGGTGGTCGTACCGCTGTCGTACGACGTCCAGAGATAGCCCGACCGGCCCTCCTGGACGTGCAGATAGCCGCTCGGACCGGCGGAGTGCAGTTGGTCCCCGCGCGGGACATAGCGGTCCGACTGGAAGACCGTGTCCGCGGCGGCGGCGGTGGTCTCCGCGCCGGCCGGGACGGAGAGCGGGCCGGGACCCGCGGTCACGGCGAGAACGGCGAAGGTGGCGATGACGCCACGCGTGGCGGTACGACGACGGGCCAACTCGGGTCTCCTGGACAGCGGCTGGACGGAAATGAAGATGGTCCAGCCCCCCGGCTGTCCCCCCATGACAAGCGCCACATGACAAGCGCACAACAAGCGCCACGAGATTAACAGCCGCCCCACAGCCATCAGGTCAGGGACTGGTCAAACACCCCGTACCGCGCCGCCACCAGCGCGATGTCGTCCTCCGGGTCGTCGGGGGCGACCCGGTCGAGGACCAGGTCGAGGAGGTCCTCGGGGGCCGGGCAGCCGCGGATGCGGGTCAGCCGGCGCAGGGAGGCGTCGATGTCCTCGTGGCGGCGTTCGATCAGGCCGTCGGTGTAGAGGAGCAGGGTGTGGCCGGGCTCGCAGGGGGCCGTGAAGGAGACGTACCGGCTGTGGCCGGTGCCCAGGGGCGGTCCTGGCGGGACGGGGAGGAGGGTGGCGCGGCCGTCGGGGCGGAAGACGACGGGCGGGAGGTGTCCGGCGCTGGCGTAGGTGCAGATGCCCTTGCCGGGGTCGGCGATGGCGATCACGCAGGTCGCGGGGCGGTCGGCGGCGGTGGTGTGGAGCAAGTGGTCGAGTTCGAGCAGGATGCGGTCGGGGCCGGGTTCGCGGGCGGCGACCACGCGCAGCATGGCCTGGTAGCGGCTCATCGCGACGGCGGCCTCCAGGCCGTGGCCCATCACGTCGCCCAGGGCGAGCAGGGTGCGTCCGTCGTCGAGGGCGACCGTCTCGTACCAGTCCCCGCCGACGAGGACACCGCGTCCGGCGGGCCGGTAGCGGTAGGCGACGTCGACGTCCGGGTGCGGCCGGCCGGGCTCGGCCAGCAGGGCGCGCTGGAGCTGGACGACGGCGTTGTGCTCGGTGGTGTAGCGGCGGGCGTTGTCGAGGCTGATCGCGGCCCGGCCGGCCAGGTCCTGGGCGATCACGGCGTCGGTCTCGCCGAACAGGGGCGAGTCGCCCGCGCGGACCATGGTGACGGTGCCGACCTGTTGGCCGCGCGCGGTCAGCGGCACGATCAGGGCGGAGTGGATACCGGCGGCCAGATAGGCGGCGACGTTCCCGGTGTGGGGCGCCGAGCGGCTCATCTCCTGCTCGTCCATCAGGTTGTCGATCACCGGACGTCCGGTCTCCAGACAGCGGACGAGGGACGAGCCGGGCTTGTGGTCGACGTACTCGCCGGGCCGGCCGAGCGGCCGCATGACCGTCTCCAGCTCGGGTACGGCGGCCAGCGCGGCCCGGCGCAGCCGCAGCGAGCCGTCGCGGGGCGCCCGGCTGGTGCCGTGCTCGGGGAGGATCTTCACGGTGGCCGCGTCGGCGAGCTTCGCCACCAGGAACTCGGCCAGCTCCTGGCAGGTGGTGTCCATGTCCAGGGTGGTGCCGACCCGGGTGGCGGCCTCGTCGAGCAGCGCCAGGCGCTCGCGGGCCCGCTCCAGCTCCCGCTGCTCCTGCCGGGCGGCCGAGATCTCCAGCACGATGCCGACGATGCCCAGGGTCCGGTCGTCCTGCCGCAGCCGGTGGTAGGCGCCGTGCCAGTAGCGGCGTTCCAGCGGGGAGTCGGCCTGGGTGTGCCCGCTGGAGATCGTCTCGCGCGGGATGCCGTCTGCGATCACGGCCCGCAGCACGTCCTCGCGGGGGTCGACACCGGGGACGACCTCGGCGACGGTACGCCCGATGTGCTCCTCGGCCGGTACGCCGTTCATGTCGGCCAGGGTGGCGTTGACGTACCGGAAGCGCAGCTGGGTGTCGAGGACGGCGATCGCCGCGGGCGTCCCGTCGAGAAGCTGCCCCAGCAGCTCGCGCACCTGAGCGGACCAGGCGTTCGGGAACCCCGGATCGCCCTCCGGCGGCCCCACGGCCTCGCCCTCGCTCCCACGCTCGCCCGCGCCCTCGTCGCCGGCCCGATGACGGCCCACTACAGCATCCGATCACGGCAGGCGGGTGAGCGCACGCGGAGGTACGGCGGAATCGGCGCCGGTACGCGTCCATGTGTGGCCGCGTACCGGTACACGCGGTGCCGGGCGGGCCGGATCGTCCTACCGCAGTGCGCGAATGGTGAACGTGTCGTCGAGCGTGCCCGCGAACAGGCCGGCGAGGCGTCCCTCGATCACGTACGTGCCGTGCGCGGTGGCCACGGCAGTGGTCGGGTCGGGGTCCGGCCAGGGGGCGGAGCGGGCGACGGTCCGCGCCGACGACCAGCCGTCGTCGGAACGCAGTACCGCGACACCCGGAGTGGCGGTGGAGGCCAGCCGGTTGATGACGACCACGAGGGTGCCGTCCGGCCGGAGCGCCAGCCCGTCACCGCCCACCACGGGCTCGTCCAGGCGTACTTCGGAGATCCGGCCGGGCGCGTGCACCGGTACGCGCAGCAACGCGCCGGTGTCGTAGCGCACCACCAGCAGGAAGCCGCCGGGGTGCCACACGACGCCGTTCGGCCCCACGCCGTCGCGGCCCAGCAGATCCGGACGGCTCAGCAGCAGCGTCGCCCGCCCGGCAGCCGGGTCGACCCGGAAGATCTCGCCGCTCACGATGTCGGTGACGTAGGCGTTGCCCGAGGCGTCGAGGGCGAAGTCGTTCGCGCCGTGGACACCCGCGGCGCTCCCGGGCACGGCGGAGAGGTCGACCCGGTGGAGCAGCGCGCCGGTGGCCAGGTCGAAGACGCCGAGCCCGGACTGCCGGTACATCGTCGCCGCGCTCGACCTGGTGCCCACTCCGGGGTCCTGGTGGGTCGCGAGGACCCGCCCGCGTGCGGGGTCCACGTGCACCGCGAGCGTGGACACCATCACGCCGTCGTCGACCAGCGTCCGCACCGTGCCGTCCCGCCGTACGACCGAGATCGTGCCGTGCCTGACCGAACCCACCAGGAACGCCCCTCGGGCGTGATCCCAGGTGATTCCCTCGGGATGCAGCGCGGGCGCGGAACCGTGCACGACCGACGGACGGTCCGAGGCACGGGCCGGGGCCGCAGCCGCGCCGAGTGCGCCGAGGCCGGTCGCCAGCAGGGCGGAACGGCGGGAGAAGACGATGGTCACGGCAACGGACTCCTCAGCTGCTCATGTGATCGCGTACTGACAAGTATGGAGAGGGGTCGTCCGGCTGTCCGGCCCCTCGGGCAAATGAGCGAAAGGTCCGTTTGCTGTGCGCGCCACGCGTCCCGTGGTGGGTGGGTGGGGGAGGGAGGTTCGGCGCGAGTCCGGCGCTGCCCCGCGGCGGTCCGCTGCGAACGGCCTGTCGCACGAGTCCGATCACCCGCGGGGTGGCGGCTGGAACCGCACCCGTCGCCCGATGCCCGACGGCGACGCAGCCCGGGCCACCTGGTGGGCCTGCGGCGGCACGGTCGACGAGTGGATCCGGATCCACGACAGCATCCGGGCGCCCGCGGAACGCGAACGGCGGCAAGCGCCCGGCCGTCCCGAATTCCCGCTCGACGATCGGTACGAAGGCCGTGCCGTGGACGTGCGGCACGAACGATGACCGGATGTGGACCTGGTGACACGGGGCCCGTGACCCGGGGTGGCGGCCTCTTCGGGAGCCGCCTCGGCCGCCCCGGCCGGCCCCAGCCTCGCGCGGAGCGGTCGCGGCGACTGCGGCGCCCTATGCGCGTACCGCGGCGACCGCCTCGTCGAAGGCCTGTTCCATGTCGATGGTGCCGTTGCTGCGGACCCAGCTCTCCGTCGCGGCCTCGGAGCACGCCAGGGCGCAGGCGACGAGCGCGCGGGCCCGCAGCTCGTTCATGGGGTCCGCCGTGGCGCCCAGGCGCGCGGCGATGTCCGGCACCAGCAGTTCCGTCCACTGCTGTCGTTTCTCCAGCTGACGGCCGCGGAGGGAGGGTGACGCGTGGAGCATGCTCGTGATCCTGAGGAAGTCCTCCGGTGTGTACGGGAGGGACTCGACGAGCGTCTTGAGGGCCGCCCGGAGCGCTTCCCATGGGGGCTCGTCCGCCGGACGGGCGTTCAGCGCGGCATGCAGTGTCCGGCCGCTCTCGGCGTGGTCGCCGAGCACGATGTCTTCCTTCGTGCCGAAGTAGCGGAACAGCGAGCGCCGGGAGATGCCGATCTCCCCGGCGATCTGCTCCATGGTGGTGGCTTCGAAGCCGTGTTCGAGGAAGAGCCGCATCGCGGTGGCGGCGATCTCGGCCTGCACGGCCCGCCGGGTGCGCTGCCGTAGCCCGGACGGGCTGCCCTCGCGATCGCTCATGGGTGCCAAGCCTACCGTGGCGTGCACTCGGTACCGTATTGGCACTCAGTGACAAGTCAGGCGTACAGTGCCAGCCATTCGAGTGCAACCGCCGTCTCCCGGGAGCAGCCCATGAGCGCCGTCGACTACCGAGGCCAGACCACCCTCATCACCGGTGCCAGTGCCGGTATCGGAGCGGAGTTCGCACGCAGGATCGCCGCGCGCGGCTCACACGTCGTCCTGGTGGCCAGGCGCCGCGAACGCCTCGACGAACTGGCCGCCGAACTCACCGCGGCGCACGGCGTCGAGGCCGTGGCCATCCCCCTCGACCTCGGCCGGCCGGGTGCCGGGCAGACCCTCGCCGAGGAAGTGGCAAGGCGCGGCCTGACCGTGACGAGCGTCGTGAACAACGCGGGCTTCGGCACGTTCGGCCCGTTCCATACGGAGGACCCGCAACGCCTGCGGGAGGAGATCTGCGTGGATGTCGCCGGTGTGGTCGACATCAGCCGGGCGTTCATCGAGCCGCTGCGGGCATCCGGCACCGGGGTCCTGATCAACGTCGCGAGCATGGCGGCGTACCAGCCCGTCCCGAACATGGCCGTCTACGCGGCGGCCAAGGCGTTCGTGCTGAGTTTCACCGAGGCCCTGTGGCAGGAGTCCCTCGGCACCGGCCTGCGCGTGCTCGCGCTGTCGCCCGGCGCGACCAGCACCGAGTT
Organism: Streptomyces sp. NBC_00075; assembly: GCF_045041225.1. NCBI lineage: Bacteria > Bacillati > Actinomycetota > Actinomycetes > Kitasatosporales > Streptomycetaceae > Streptomyces > Streptomyces sp. NBC_00075. Next base: position 4,715,068 of record NZ_CP108243.1, on the reverse strand, counting down.
CTTCGACGTCATCGGTACGGACACCGCGAACGGCGGCACCCGACGCCAGACCCCTGAGGAGGTCGTGGCGACAGCCCTACGGGCCCTGGACCGCCGTACACCACCGCCGAGCGTGGTCTCCGGCCGCCTCAACCGAGTGATGGCGAGCCTGGGCCGTACGGTCACGCGCCGCCGTGCGGTCCTGCTGATGGGGTCCATGACGGCGGCTCAGTGAACGGAACGGGTCGCAGAGGCAGGCCCCAAAAATCGCTGTCTGCCTGTCGGATCATGGTGATAGACAGCCGCAGTGGAAAAGACTCTGGACTTCCCCGACCTGCTGCGGCTGATCGACGAACGCTCGACCGCCTTCCGTACGGCGGTCGCCTCCGCGCCCGGCCTCGACGTGCGGGTGCCGACCTGCCCCGAATGGACGCTGTTCGATCTGGCGCAGCACATCGGCGAGGGGCGCCGCGCCTGGGCCGCCACCGTCGCCGCAGGCCCTGCCGCGACGGCCAAGTCCGAACCGGAGAACGACCCGGTCGCCCCTCGGGAGCGCGAGGCCCTGTCGGCCTGGCTGGCCGAGTCGACGCGGGAACTGCTGGACGCACTGCGGGAGGCCGGCCCGGACCGCGGTTGCTGGACGTGGTGGGGCGCGTCGCAGTCGCCGAAGACCTGTGGCGCCGTAGCCCGGCACCAGCTCCAGCAGATCACGGTGCACACGTACGACGCCCAGGTCACCGTGGGTGCCCCGCAGCCGCTGCCGGCCGAGGTGGCCCTCGACGGTGTCGAGGAGTTCCTCTCCACCTGCGTCGCCACGACGAGCGCCTGGCCGCACAAGCCCACCGCCTTCGACTTCCACGCCACTGAGGGCCGCTTCTGGCGCCTCACGCTCGACGCCGCCGGTGCACGCGTCGCCGTCACCGACGAGGCCTCGGACCCGCCCGGCGTCGCCGTCCACGGCACGGCCGGTGAGCTGGTCCTCTTCGTGTACGACCGCATCCAGGCGGACGCGGTGCGGATCGACGGAGACGCGGCCCTGTTCGACCTGCTGCGCGAGTGGGAGCCGGAGGAGTAGGACGCGGTCGGGCCCGGGGGAGCGGCCGAACTCCTCGGAGTCGGCGCCGCCGGGGGAGGTGCCGGTGACCTTGAGGTGTCGCGTGCGCTTCGCGCTCCGAAGCGGCTGCGATGTGGCGACTTGGGAAGATGCGGCGACTTGGGGGGATGTGGCGGCTTGGGGGGATGTGGCGGCTTGGGAAAGGGCGGCGCCGCCCGTACCGCCCGCCCAGCCGGCCTCGCTGTCAGTGCTCTGTGCCATCATGCGGACGCGTCCCGGGGGAGCGGGCTGCGGTCTACGGATTGCCAGGGGGTTGGGGATGGGCGCGGATAAGGAGCCGGACGGCTCGTCCAGGTCCGACGAGGAGTGGGACCGGTTTCTGCGCGAGTCGGTGGCGGGTACCGCCGACTCGCCCAAGGAGCCGTCGGCGCGGGCACGCGACGTGGCGAAGCGGCTGCGTGAGGAGCCCGGCCCCGGCCCGGAGGGCTGGCGCAGCTACACGCCCGCGCGGCCCAAGCGGCGCACGGGCCTGTACGTGGTCGGACTGCTGGCCTCGTTGATGCTGCTCGTGGTGGCGCTCGCGCCGGGGCGGGTAGTGGACCTGTTCACCGGCGACGACTCCCCGCAGCTGGCGCCCGAGACCACCGGCCCGACCCAGGCACCCTCGGCGGAGGCGGCCCAACGCCCCACCCTGGACAAGCCGTTCCGCGGTTCGCCGGCGGCGAGCTGGGCGAGCGGAGCGGCGGGGATCACCGTGCCGAAGGCCGGAGCGGTCGGCTGGATGAGCGCGGCCGAGGTCGAGCGGGCCCTCGCCCGCAGCCGGGACTTCCTCGTCGCGTCCGGGCTGGACCGCGCGGTGCTGCGGGGCGAGCGCCCAGAGAAGGCGATCGCACTGATCAACCCGCACCAGAAGGATGTCCAGGACTTCCTGAAGACCTCTTTCCGAACCCCGAGCGAGAAGAACGACCCCCTCTTCCTCTTCAGCCGCTTCCAGTCGTCCCACACCCACCTGGTCGGCGACGTCGTGAAGACCCGGGGCCGGCTCACCTACCGGGAGGGCGAGCGCGGCGCGCTCCAGGTGACCGCCGACGTCACCTTCGTCTACCCGGTGACCCGCGCGGACGGCGGCGGCGACGAGGTCGTGCGCACGATAGCCAGGCGCGAGCTGGTCCTGAGCTGGGACGACCCGGACAAGGTGATCACCGAGCCGGGCACGTTCTCGATCGTCTCGTACAAGTACGACGTGACCAACGGCGGCTGCGGCGCCCCCACGGGCTACTTCACCCCACCCTTCGGCACGGACGACGAGACGGCCGAAACCGGCCCGGAGATCGACCCGTACGACCGCAGCGTGCCGGTCGGGCAGGCCGGGTCCGCCGGGGACGAGTGTGTGAGGGCGACGCGGTCGTAGGGCGGCGTTGACCGGTCATCGAGTGGAGCGGCCGAACTCCTCGGACTTGGCAGCTGTGATGAATGCTTGCCAGCAGCCGGGGGCGAAGGCGAGCAGCGGGCTGGACTGGTCCTTGCTGTCGCGTATGGCACGGCCACCTAGGGCTGTGGGGGCCACCTCTAGGCAGTTGCCTTCTTGCATGGAGTGCGACGACTTCCGGAAGGGGCCTATGAACTGGGTCACGATGCGTCTTCCTTGCTGGTCCGCAGTACGCGCCGGATGAGCTTTGCGCTCGCGTCCGGTGTCAGTGCTGACGAGCGTAGTAGGTCGTACGCGTTGGCGTGAGCCGCGAGATCTTCGGGGCTCTCGAGGACCGACGTTCCCCTCATGTTCTCAAGGGCCACCGCTTCGACGGTTGGTTCCGAACCGAAGCTGAAGGATGAGAAGGCGGATGTCGATCCCGCCAGCACACCCGCCGCGAACGGCAGTACCTGTACTGTCACGTTCTGTCTTTCGCCCACATCGAGGAGCCAGGACAACTGCTCCAGTTGGACTGCGGCACTCACCAAGGGCTGCGTGACGACCGACTCCCAGAGGATGGCGGTGTACGTTGCCCCGCCCTCGCTGATCTTTGTCTGTCGCGCCTCCCGAGCCTTCACCAAATGGGCAACCCGTTCAGGAGCAACATAGTTGGGGCCTGTGGTGATGACCGCTTCCGCGTAGCCAGGGGTGGAGAGGAGGCCGGGGAACAGCATCGGCTGCCATTCCCTGATGTAGGTCGCGTCGTCCTCCAACGCGATGTGGTCGAGATAGTCCGGCCGCAGGCCGCAGGTGGGGCGCGTGTTCGAGCCACCAGCCACGGTGACCGCTGTTCTTCGCGAGCCACACGAGGTGCTCGCGTTCCTTCTCGTCGGCGACGCCGTACCTGTCGAGGAGCAGCAGGACTTCCGCCGGCTTCGCCGTGGTGATGCCGTCCTCCATGCGGCTGATCTTGGAACGCGATCCGTAGATGAAGTCAGCCGCCTGCGCCTGATCGAAACCGGCGTTCACCACGCTCACCCAGCCCGCACGTACCCCGGACCCATACCTCTGGACCCTCCCCAACCCCCACCACGCCCGCTGGCGCCGCTGGCACCGACGCACCCAACACACCCCACCCCAGGACCGAACCTCCCCCCTCCTCCCCGAAGAACCCTGCTGGCAGCAACCCGCACCCACCCCGCCCCGCCGCCCCCTGAACCGGACACCGCACGACGACCCCGTACGCCTCTACGTACTTCAGGCCCTCGGCGAGGAGTGGTGACGCCGGCGCCGCTGTCAGTGCCGGGATCTACGCTGCGGTCAGGGTCTTGGAGGGGGTCGGGTGGGGTTCTCGGGTGAGTTGGTCTTCGGCCGCAGCGACCGTTCTCTGCTGGAGGCGCCGGTCTTCGATGGGGTTCGGGAGGTCCCGGATGCGGTCTGGGCGACAGGGCCACGTCCAGGTGGCTGGCAGACGCTTCAGTTCCGCTACGGCGTTCTCGCGGACCTGGATGAGGTACTGCTGCCAGGTCTGGTGGAGTGCACGGGAAGCGCGGCCTGCGTGGCTTCGGTGTACGACAGTGGCGTCGCGCTGGTGACGGGACTCGGCCCCGAGGGGGAGCGCTGGGAGGCATGCCTGAACCTGGAGTTGGCGGCAGCGATCTGGACGGACGTTCCGGATGACGTCGACGACACAAGCGCGAGGGCGGACAGCCCCGAATTCGCGGAGGCTGTCAGTCGTACGCGTGCGGAGCTTGACGCGGCGGTGCCGGGCTCTGCGCGCCGTGCAGTCGCCTGGGCCCGGTCGGCCGGGTTGGGCCGGGACATCGAGGTGGGCACGGTCGAGGAGGTGCTGCGCTCGCGGGAGGCGTTCGTGGAGGACCTGTTCACCACGCTGCTGGACCGGCTCGGTTTCCCTCAGGCTCCGGAGGACAGCGACGACGATGAGGAAGCGGGCCGGAATGGGTTTTGAGGGACAGATCTGGCGCCTGGAGCGAGACCAGCAGTTCCTCGGCGAGATCCTGATCGACGACGCCGACTTCCCCTGGCTCAGTGGCCGCTTCGCCCCCGAGCTCGCATTCGCCGAGGTCGAGCCCTGGTTCGTCGAGATGCTCGCGCTGGTCGAGACGGAGGACCACGACCGGTTCGACGACGCGTACGACCGAATCGCCCGTGCTCTGACTCTGGTGTCGCCGTCGGGCCCCGTCGCGGAGTTCCTCCTGCACATCGAGGGCGACCAGGCCTGGTTCCGCTGGAGTGACGAACCCTTCGACGATGTGGTGGAGATCAGGCCTTGATCACGTGGGCACCGGTGCCGTACAGCACGATGAGGTGGCCGTGCGGCCCTGCCGCGGCCAGGGAGCCTGCTCACGTGGCCGGCTACGGCCCCGATCGGCCTGGTTCCGTCGGGCGGACGGGACAACCTGGACCGACGACATTACGCAACGGGGGATGGCAGGGCGGGCACCGGAATGGGCCTCAGGTGTCACCCATGGGTGCTTCTCTGAGCCCTTCTCCGACGACGCCGTAGAGCGATCCTCTCCTTCCACCGCCACCACACCGACTTCGGACCACGCGTACGCCCGCCGGCCAGGAAAAGGAACCCGGCACCTACGAGGAGACCGAAGGCCGCGCCCGCAACAGCTACGGGGTCGACGGATCCTCTGCCCATCACCTCCTTGGCGATCTGCCAGAAGCAGTATCCGATGGCCCCCCATCCAAGGATCCTGGTCACGATCTCCCCATTGAGGTCGGGGTCACCGGGCTTCCCGTTGCCCAGGAGAGACCAGATGAGGAGGCCGAGTCCTGCCCAGGCGAGGCCGATTCGCCAGGCGAAATCCGTGCCCATGGGCGGCAGTTCGAACGCCTCTTCCCCAACGGCGATCTCGACGACGCGATCGTGCCAGGTCTTGAGGTTCGCCGCCTTGCCCTCCTGCGCCGCACTGTAGATCTCGCCGTCGACCTCGTGTGTCTCGAAGCTTCCCGAGGCTCGCGCGACCACCAGTTCGTAGACGGTCCTCTTGTTGTCGTTGGTGCCCTCTTCGTAGGTGTCCTTCTGCGTGACCTTCCCGGTCTCCGCGCTGATGCAGTCCGCCGTCGTCACATCCTTGACGGTTGTCACGCAAGGCTGTGCCCGCTGGTATGCACGAAGGTCCTGGTAGGGCGCCAGGGACAGGCGCGTGCCCGCCACCAGGGCGACCGCGGCGAGCAGGAAACCGATCAGCCTCCATACGGTGAAGTAAGGGGGCTTCGACCATTGGGTGGCCGTCGTCCCCGTGCCGGGTGAGTACGTTCGCCCCACGGAGGTACGGCTGTCACGCTGTCCCGCGCCTCGGACCCCGCCTCCGTTGCCTTCGGCCCGGCCGGCTCCGACGGTCGCCAGCACGGGTTCGGGCTCCCGCCGTGTGGGCTCGGCCTCCTCGATGAGGCGCGCCGCCTGGTTACTGAGCACCCTGATCTCGGCCTCAAGGCGACTGATGGTGCGGGCCATCTCCGCACGCTGCCGTTCACTCCCCTCCAGTCGCAGTTCGAGGTCGCGCACATACGCGGAGGCCGCCTCCAGCTGCCGTTGCTGCCACTCGTTGCGTTGGCGCAGCTCCTGCGTCCCGGTCTCCCGGGCGGTCTCCAGTTGCCGGTGGAGACCGGCCACAGTGCTGTCGAGTTCGGCCTGCTCCCTGCGGGCGTCCGCCAGTTCGGTCTCCAGGCCCCACTGCCTGTCCCTGGCCGCCTCCAGCCTCCGCTCCAGGTCGTAGCGGGCCCATCGCTGTTGGTACGGCTTCTTGCCCGCGGGCCGCCCCGCGGCCTCGTCCTCGGACTCCTTCAGCGCGTCCATGTAGAGGCCGAAGGCGTACGCCCTCCCCGACGGCTCGACCGGCACTCCGGCCTCGCGCTCACGGGCTTCGTGGAGTCCCGTCAGCCACTCCTTCGGCGGCATCAGTTTGCCCGCCAGGATCCGGGACAGTTCGGACTTCTCCGTGCCCAGCGCGCGTGCCGCGTCCTGACGCGACGGCCACGACTCCGCGACCGCGTCGCGCGCGTACGTCGCCCAGAGCCGTACGGCCGGGCCGAGACCGGGGTCGAGTTCCTTGAGCGGACGCCCTCGACGCTGCCCCGGCGCACTCCCTTGTCGAGTCGACGTCATCGACAGTCCCTCAAAATTCCTGCTCACAACAGTAGTTGCGGCTTTCGCACAAATTCTCGGCGTGCCCATGCTGTCAGTTGTCCACACCGGACGCGGCCGATCCGCGAAACCCCACCTGTGCCCTGGGCCACGGTCGTCCGCGCACATCGAGGAGCAGTGCAATGAGCAAGAACCCCCGTTGCGAGCGCCGCCGCCCGTCGCGGCTGTCCCGGACCGCGCTCAACGGGCTGATCGCCGGCGCCACCACGGCTCTCGGCGCTTCAGCCTGCGGCTGGCTCCTGTCCTGGCTCCACGACCGCTTCTGACGCGCGTGTCACCGTCCGCCACGGCTCTCGGGACAGCTCTCGGGACACGTACCAGGCGGGGAGAACCGTCCCGCAGGTCGATCGGTGCGTCCTCGCGGGACGGCCGGTAACAGGAACAGGATCAGGAACAAAACCCTCCGTATCCCGTCGAAATCCGATCCCTTTCGCTCTACAACCCTTGAACTGACCCAGAAGTCTCTTTGCGTGAACCATGAGGTTCTACGGTGTTCGCGGGTTTGCCGTGACTCTCGATGGGCAAGCGCTCGCCGTTCCGCTGTCGGCCGCTGACGCCGTTCCAGGGGCGCAGACGGTCGGTGCGGGCGAGCTTTCCGATGGGGGAAAATCAGGTGTCGATGCAGGGTGCGGACAGTGGGCCGCCGATGCGTGGGCGGGTCATCGGCGGGATGCAGAAGGTGATCCCGTCGCCGCGGCAGCCCCTCCCGCCGGCCATGGCCGAGCGCGCGCCGGGACTCGCCGGGGCCGCGGGGTCGACGAAGAAGCCCACCCGGACGACGGCCAAGCACGCCGCCCTCCCGGGGCGCGGTGACCGTCGGCTCTACGCCATCGACGGACTCCGTCTGCTCGCCGCCCTCGTGGTCGCCCTGCATCACTACGCCGGGACCTGGCGGGTCAACCAGCCGGGCAACGCGATCTGGGACCGGCCGGTGTCCGACATCGTGCCGACCTGGTTCCGGTTCTCCGCGTACGGCTGGATCGGCGTCGAGATCTTCTTCGTGATCAGCGGCTTCGTGATTTGTATGTCCTGCTGGGGGCGTACCCCGAGGCAGTTCTTCACCTCTCGCGTGATCCGGCTCTATCCGGCGTACTGGTTCGCCATCATCTTCACCTCGGTGGCCCTGACCGTCCTGCCCGGAGTGTGGCAGCGGCACCGGACACGCGACATCCTGCTCAACTTCACGATGCTCCAGTCCGGTTCGTTCGGCCCGAATGTCGACAACGTGTACTGGACCCTCTGGTCGGAGCTGCGCTTCTACCTGCTCTTCATGGCCGTCGTCGTGACCGGGCTGACATATCGCAAGGTCGTGGTGTTCTGCTGCCTCTGGGGCGCAGCCGCGATGATCGCCCCGGCGGCCGGCTTCCGCCCGGCGACGCTGATCATCAACCCGGAGGGCGCCTGGTACTTCATCGCGGGCCTCGCCCTCTACCTCATGCACCGCTTCGGCCAGGACCTGCTGCTCTGGGGCATCCTCGCCCTGTCCTGGCTGATGGGCCAGCGGGAACTGGGGCATCGCATCGACACGGTCGAACGCGTCTCCAGCTGGCGCGGCAGCGTGCTGATCTTCACCGTGTTCCTGCTGGTCATGGTCGCCGTCTCGCTCGGCTACACCGACCGCATCCGCTGGAAATGGCTGGTCACGGCCGGTGCGCTGACGTACCCGTTCTATCTGATGCACTACCTCGTCGGTACGACGGTCATCAACCGTCTGCGCGACACCATGGACGCCCGCCTCCTGGTCGTCTCCGTGATCGCCGGCTTCCTGGTGCTGAGCTGGTTCGTCCACAAGTACGTCGAAGCACCCCTGGCGCGGATCATGAAGCGGGGCCTGGACACGTCGTTCGCGCGACTGCGCAACGCCTCGTCCATGCACTGACTCCATGCACTGAGTCCATGTACGGACCGACCGACCGCGCCCCCTCCGCCGAAACCCCGGGTCACCCTCCTGGCCCGGGGTTTCTCGGTGTTCGCGGACGGTCCAACAGACGTCCGCCCCAAGGGCGTTGACCCGTCCCGGGCACACCAGCAGAATGAGCCCGCGCGTTCATGAGAGCGCTCTCAGGCGACTAGAGGAGACCCATGAACGCCAGGTCCGGCCGAGAAGCCGCACAACACCCCGCCCTCAGCCGCCGCGCGCTCCTCGGCGCCGCAGCCCTCACAGCGGCGGCCTCCGGAACCGCCTACGCGGCGGCCGTCAACACCCCCTCCTCCCAGGCGACTTCGGGATCCACCGGAACCTCCTCCGCCCAGCGCCGGGCCCACACCTTCCTCGCCGCCGCCATGGACGCCTACCCCGACCACGGCGACCTCCGCCTCACCCAGAGCTACACCGACCAGGCGGGCCTGTTCAGCACGGCGTTCACCTACGACAACGCCCTCGCGATCCTCGCCCACCTCGCCGTACGCACCGAGGCGGGCCGGACGCGAGCCGTCGCCCTCGGAGACGCCCTGCTCTACGCGCAGGCCCACGACCCGGCGTACGACGACGGCAGGCTCCGCCAGGCCTACAACGTCGGCCCGTACGTCTTCTTCGACGGCGTCGCCCAGCCCGACGGCTTCGTACGCGCCGACGGCACCGCCAACGTCGGCACCCAGTTCGGCTTCACCGGCACGGCAGTCGGCGACATGGCCTGGGCCGGTATCGCGCTCAGCGCCCTCGCCCGCCGCACCGGCGAGCGCCGATTCCTCGACGGCGCCGTACGGATCGGCACCTGGATCGAGGCGAACGCCAGTACCGAACAGCCCCTCGGCGGCTACAAGTTCGGCGTCGACGGCGCCAACCAGAAACTCCCCTTCAGCTCGACCGAGCACAACACCGACCTGGTCTGCCTCTTCGGACGCCTCGCCCTGCTCACCGGCGACCCGGTATGGCGGCAACGGCGGGCGAGGGCAAGGGCGTTCGTAGAGAAGATGTGGCAACCCGCCACCGGATCGGGGAGCCAAGGGGGCGGCTTCTTCTACACGGGCACCAACGACGGCGAGACCGTCAACAAGTCCCCGATCCCGGAGGACACCCAGACCTGGACCCACCTGGCCCTCAACTCCCGTGCACAGCCCAGCCGATACTCCCGCTCATTGGACTGGGCAGCCACCGAACTGGCCGTCCTGGACCGCTCCGACCGCACCAACAGCACAGTCCCCGCAGGCCAGTCGTACGAGGGAGTCACCTTCAGCTCCGCGAGCCTGCTCGCCGACGAGGACGCGCCCATCGCCGAGTTCCAGCCCAAGCCGAACCGCAACGGCGTCTGGTTCGAGGGGACCGCACACCTCGCCCTGGCCCTCCGCGACCGCGCCGGCCACGGTGACGAGGCCCGCGCCCACCGCCTGATCACCTCCGTCGAACGGGCCCAGGAACTCCTCGGCACCGCCCAGACCGTCGGCAGCCGCGCCCTGCCCGAACGCGCCGGCGTCGTCTCGGCCACCAGCCCCCTCGACACCGGCTTCGGCTTCGGCTACTACCCGTACCGCCACGTGGGCGCGACGGCCTGGTACCTGCTGGCGGCGACCCGCACGAACCCCTTGCGCGCTTAGCCTCGCGCTTTCATGAAGCGGGCTGTCCGATAGGCGGTCAGGCAAGCAGAAAGTGCCTCTGACCAGCAAGAATGAGGATTGTCTAGGTCCTTGTTCCCGCTGAAACCAAAGGCACTTTCCAGGTGAAGAAGCCTATCGGGTCCTACCCCCGTGTCCGTATCCGGGAGGACGGCCGGGCCGTGGTCTCGCAGGCCGGTTCGGTCCTGCTGATCGAAACTGTCCGCAAGACCGGTCTTGACCAGGCCTTATCCGCAGCCCTGACCTTGTGGCGGAAGCCGCGGGCCGTCCACGACCCCGGCAAGATACTCGTGGACCTCGCACTGGCGGTCGCGCTGGGCGGGGACTGCCTCGCCGATATCACCCTGCTGCGGTCCGAGCCTGCCGTGTTCGGGCCGGTCGCCTCCGACCCTACGGTCTCCCGGCTGATCGACACCCTTGCCGCCTCGGGCGAGAAGGCGCTGACCGCCATCCGCGCCGCACGTTCCGAAGTCCGCCGACGCGTCTGGGAGTTGGCCGGCAACCGGGCTCCGGACACCGGCGGACAGGTGACCGTGGACCTGGACGGGGTCCTGGTCGTCGCGCACTCGGACAAGCAGGACGCGGCCCCGACCTGGAAGAAGTCCTACGGTCATCACCCGCTCATGGGGTTCGTCGACCACGGTCCGGGAGGGACCGGTGAACCCGTCGCCGCCCTGCTGAGACCCGGGAACGCGGGCTCGAACACGGCCGTCGACCACATCGCAGCCGCCCGCCTGGCCCTCGCTCAACTGCCCAAAAAGTACCGGCAAGGACGGCGGACGCTGATCCGCTGTGATTCTGCGGGCGGCACCCATGAGTTCGTGGCCTGGCTCGCCCAGCGCGGGCGTTGGCTGTCCTACTCGGTCGGCATGGTGATCACCGAGGCCATCCACCAGCACGTTCTTCAGATCCCCGCATCGGCCTGGACGCCCGCGGTCGAGCCGGACGGCGAGGTTCGTGACGGGGCCTGGGTCGCCGAACTCACCGGAGACCTGCTCGACGGCTGGCCGCAGGGCATTCGGTTGCTCGTCCGCAAGGAACGTCCCCACCCCGGAGCCCAGTTGCGGATCACGGATGCGGACGGCATGCGTCTCACGTGCTTCGCCACCAACACCGCCGACCGGCCGATCGCCGAACTCGAGCTCCGTCACCGGTTGCGGGCTCGCGCGGAGGACCGGATCCGAGCCGCCCGGGCCACCGGGCTCCGCAACCTTCCCCTGCACGACACCGCGCAGAATCAGGTCTGGCTGGAGACCGTCCAGATGGCGCTCGATCTGCTGGCCTGGATGCCCATGCTCGCCCTGACCGGCCAGGCGAGACTTTGGGAACCGCGTCGCTTGCGGTTCCGCCTGTTCTCCGCGGCCGGCCAGCTCGTCATCACCGGCCGGCGCCGCCTCCTCCGCCTTGCCCGCCACTGGCCCTGGACCCGCGAGATCACAGACGCCCTCGAACGGCTCGCACTCTTGCCGAACCCCGGCTGACCAGCAGCTTTCCCACCCCTACGAGCAGCATCACCCTCACCCGGAACAGTGGAAACCGGCGTCCACCCGAGACGACACCCGGGCCCCCGGCCTGCCCGGTCTCGGCCATCGACAACGAAATGGGCCGCCGACTTCGTCGACGGCCCATCAAGAAAGATCGAGGTTAGAGAGTATCCGTCAGTTTATTGCGAGCGCCTGTCTTATCTCCTGTCGCGGGGCTATTCTGGATTTCGCCAGCGGATTCCGCGTGATTGCGTGATCGGAGGGGGCTCGTGTCGGATTTCACCGACAGGTTGCGGGCGGACTGTTTCGGATGGCTCCACGAGCAGTATTCCGGTGTGTACGTCAATGGACAGGGCGCGATCATCGTGCCCTTTCAGAGAACTGTCGCCTTCGTCGACGTGGAGGACAAGCTCGCGGCCACCGGCCGGGTCAATGTTCACGCGCCGGTGCTGGTGGGCATGCGGCTCACGCCGGAGCTCACGGAGCATGTGGCGCTCAACGGCGGGAACTACCTGTACGGCGCGCTCAGCTTCTACCTGGAGGAGGGGGAGCCACCCGCGCTGGAGTTCGACTACTCGATGTTCGGCGAGACGGTCACCGAGCCTGTGCTGAAGATGGCGGTCGCGCTGGTGGCGGGAACGGCGGAAACCGTGCAGCGGGAGCTGCAACCCAGATTCGGTGGACGCTCAATTCTTGATCAGTGTCTTGATTGATCAGTGTCTTGAATGATGCTCCAGTATTGGGTGGGTAATTCACTGCCGGTCGTCGAGCATTCTCTGGACCAGGGCGTGGTAACGCAGATAACGCGGCGGGGATTCGCGCACCAGCCCCCGCAGTACCGGAGTGGCGTCCCGCAGAAGAGCGGTGGCCTCCGGACTGTGGGGCAGCTGGGCGGCGCTTTCCACGAACTCGTCGAGGAGGGCTTCCCGCAGCTGGTCCTCCAGGTCGAGGCCGGGCCAGTGGCGTACGGAGCCGAGACAGGTGAGCGCGGCGGCACCCGGCAGTCCGTGGCGGCGCTCCACACGGCCCTGCCGCAGCAGGGCGATCATCCACGGTCTGCCGAACGCCGGGTGGGAGAGGGTGAGTTCGGCGTGCCGCCGGGAGTTGAGCCGGGCGTGGGGGAGGACCTCGGCCCCCGTGGCGTCGAGGTCCTCAAGAGCCAGGGCGTGGACCTCGGTGGCCCGGGCGAGTTCGACGGCGTACGCGGTCTCGGAAGGGACGGCGGCGACCAGGTACTCGGCCGACCGGAGGCATTCCGACGTGGCGGTGACCGCCTCACGGGCGCGCCCGGAGCGGCGGAGGAATTCACCGAGGGAGCGGAGGGCGCCGACCAGCAGCAGGGGGAAGCCGCCCCGGCTCGTCCGGTCGAGGGTGCGGGCGGCGCGTACGGCGTGCTCGGCATGGCGGACGGACAGGGCTGTGTCGCCGAGTTCCTGGTGGCACAGGGCGAGATTGCGCAGCACGTTCACATGATCGGGGACGACGGCTTCCGGCAGTGATCCGTCCGGCGCCCCGAGAAGCCGGGCGGCTTCGGTCAGCGGCCCGACGGCGTCCGCGTACTGCTCCGTGTCGATCGCGAGGGCGGCGAGGTCGTTCAGACGGACGGCGAGTCGGACGCGGAAGTTCTCGGGGCGCTCGCGGTGCAGGGCGCGGGTGATCCGGATGACCTCGTCGTACGCCTCCCGGGCCTTGTCGTGTTCCCCGTGGGATGCGAGCTGCCGGGCAAGCCCGCCGAGGGCGTCGGCGAGGTCGGCGTTGTGCACGGCCGGGTGGCGGGCGGCCTGTACGCGGCGGATGGCCACCGCCTCGGTGGCCGCGGACAGGGCGTCGGCCGTCGTGCCCAGATCCTCGTGGCGCAGGGCGAGTTGGAGGAGCGCGGCGGCCAGCCCGCTCTCGTGGCGTCCGGGATGGCGGGTCACCAGCGTGCGCCAGAGGGCGACGGCTTCCACAGCCGGGGCGGCGGCTTCCTCGTGCCGGTACGCGTGCGCCAGGAGCAGGGAGTGATTGGCGAGCGAGCCGGCCAGGTCCCGGGCATGGGAGTCCGGGTTGCCCTCGGCCAGGGCACGGTGGTGCCCGAGGGCCTCGCCGCTCGCCTCCAGGGCCGCCTGCGGCAGGCCCGCGTCCTTGAGGTCGGCGGCGAGGTTGCCGAGGGCGGTGGCCAGGCCCGACCGGTGGGCGCGGTCGGGATCGTCCGGGTCGTCGGGCAGTTGGCGGTACACGTCGACGGCCGACTCGGTCATCTCCAGGGCCTCGGCCGACCGCCCGACGGCTCGCAGATCCACCGCCAGGGTGGCCAGAGCGCGGGCCAGGTCCGGGAGGTACTCGGCGCCGCCCCGCGCTGCCAGGAGCCGGCAGTGCCGGGCGGCCTCCTCGGAGGCCCGCAGGGCGGCGTCGTGGTCGCCGAGCCGTCCCTCGGCGGTGGACAGGGTGTTCAGGGCGAGGGCCAGGTGGTGGAGGTCGTAGGGGAGGAAGGCGGTGTCGCCCTGGTCCGGGGTCCGTTCGGCCATGGCCGAACGGCAGACGTCGACCGCTTCCCGGGCGACGGCGACCGCCTCTTCCGTCCGTCCGGCCGCGTCCAGCCGCACCGCCAGGGTGTTCAGAGAGCTGCCGCGAATGCCCGTGTTCCTGGAGAAGACCGGGTCGTCGCGGTCGAGGAGGGCCCGCATCAGCTCGGCCCCCAGGGACGTCAGGGCCTGGCTGTCCCTGGGGACGCGGTCCGCGAGCATGGCCAGGGCGGCGACCGGGGTGTGCGGCGCGGCGGCGATCCCGCGGAGCGCCGCGATCAGCGGGGCCGGCTCCTCGACCTGGGTGGCCACGTCCGCCGCTGTGCCCCAGAGGGCGGTGGGCCCTTCTCGGACGAACTCGGTGAGGTGGCCGTCCAGTTCGCCCGCGAAGGCGGTGTGGGCGGCGGAGCGCGCGTACACCGTGAGCAACTGGGCGGCTTCGCGCGCGTCGATGCCGTCCAGGAGAGTGTGCGGGAGCTGCGGTTCCTCGCGCAGGCACTCGCCGACGAACCGCTCGGCGAGCCGGTCGGGCAGGAGCGATCCGAACTCCTGGCCCGGTTCGTCGGGTGGGTAGACGGCGGCGGCCCAGTGCCGGAGCCGGTCGCGTTCGTCCTCCGTACGGTCCCGGACGCCCCGCAGGCGCAGCAGTACGCGGTCGGCCCCGTCGGCGCTCCGCGCGCCGACGAGGAACACGGCGGTGAGCGTGCGGGTCAGGGCTTCCGGGCTGAACGCGGGCAGGAGGTGACGGGCGGTGGCCGAGCGGTGCAAGTAGCGGCGTTCGTGGCCGAGGAGGCGGTCCTCGGCGTCCAGGGAGCGGTCGGCGACGCCGACCGACGTGGCGGCGTCGTACAGATCGGCGAGAGCGGTCATCTGAACGGTCAGCACCGTACCCGCGACGGCGACGCCCGTGCCCGTGGAGCCCGTGCCCGTACCTGCGCCCGTGCCCGTGGCGCCCGTACCCGCGACGGCGGCGCCCGTGCCCGTGGAACCCGCGCCTGCGCCCGTGACCGGGGTGCCCGTGCCCCGGGCGCCCCGGTCGAGGCCGCGTTCGTGGGCCACGCGGGCGGCGAGTCCGGCCCAGTCGGTGCCCTCGCCGTCGGGCCGGCGCAGGTCGAGGGCCGCGGCCAGGTCGGTCAGGGCCTGCGCGTAGGCCTCCCGATGGCCCTCGGGGGTGTCGTCGACGGGCGGGAGCGCGGTGACCCGGGCGGCGGCGAGCGGTTCCTCGCCGGCCGCGGAAGCGCTGCGCAGGGCGGTCCACCAGGATCCGGCGGTGCGCGCGAGGAGCAGGACCCGTACCGGGACCGCCCGTTGGTTCTTGACGCGGGCGTCGAGGAACGCGGTGATCTGGGCGGCGCGGGTCTCGGCGTAGTCGAAGACCACGAGGGCGGGCCGGGCCGGTGCGGCGAGCCGGGCGACCTCGTCCCCGGTGGCGGCGGTGGTCGGCCAATTGACCAGCCACGGGCCCTGGTTCAGCCGCCGCTCCAGCTCGACGGCGAGGCGGGTCTTGCCTTGCCCGGCGGGCCCGTGGACGAGGCTCACGGACAGGCTGTCGTCGCTGTGTGCCCAGGCCAGCAGCTCGTCGAGCAGAGCCTCCCGGCCGCGGCCACGGAAGCGGACCGCCTGGTTCCGGGCCACCAGTACGCGGGCGGGTGGCTCGGAGAGGGCCGGGGCGTGCCGGTCCACCAGGGGTTCGTACTCGACGGGCTCCAGTTGTGCGAGGCCGCCGGTGTGGCGGTGCCAGACCTCCTGGAAGCCGGGGTGCGCCAGGACCACGTACGAGGGCACGGCCTCCAGCCGGGCCAGCTGCCCGTAGGCGGGGACCCCGAGGATCACCCCGGTGAGCAGGTGGCCGCAGAAGAGCGCGGCGCCGGACAGGCCCTGCCAGGGGGACCGCTCGCTCCGGTGCCCGGGCGGGGGCGGTGGCTGGCCGACGTTCATCACGTACAGGTCGCTGCGGTAGCGGTCCCCGGGGTTGACGGTGCCCGACGGGTGCGCGGTGTCGAGCAGCGTGGCGGTGCGCATGGAGTCGGGGAAGCCCCAGGTCTCGCACGGGGTCCCGGGCGCGGTGGTGTCCAGCCGCCCCCAGCGCACCGGGTGGCGGAAGGACACCTCGGGCCAGCCGGCCCGGCCGGGCCGGTCGGCGTCGATCTCCACCAGCGCGAAGTCCTCGGTGCCGGGGGTGCCCCGGACGAGCACCGTGCCCGCGTGCGCCACGTCCGCGCGCAGGCGCCGCACGGTCACCGCGCCGCCTGCCCCGGGGACTCCGTGGGCGGAGGTCAGCACCAGCCGCGGGGCCACCACATAGCCCGAGCACTGACCCCGGTCGGGGCTCAGGACGGCGACGACGCGTTCCGCTTCCATGGCCGCTGCCGCCGCTCAGCGCCCGTACGGGCCGTCGGCCCGGCCGTCCGCCGGAGCGGGCGATCCGGGCGGGGCGGCGTTCGGGAGCGGATTCTGATTGGAGATCAGATAGTCGCCGCCGCCGGGCAGTTGGGGCTGTAGGGTCACCCGGACCCGGTGGGTGCGGGTGCGACCCGTACCCGCCTCGCCCTCGGCGGTGACGACCCAGGCCCGGACCTTGCCGCCGACTTTGGCGTCCAGCCGTAGCTCCAGGGCCAGTTCCAGCTCGATGGGGCCGACCCCGAACCGCACCCCGGAGGGCCCGGCCGCCGCCGCGGCGGCCGTCAGCTCGTCCCGGACGGCCTGGACCGCCGCCGCCAGCTCGATCTCCACGCCGGTCACCAGTTCCCGCCCCCGTGAGTCGCGCACCAACGGCTCCACTCGTACCCGTTGAGCAGGGCGGAGGGCACGCCCCGGCCGTGCAGGAAGTCCAGCGCCGTGTCCAGCATGTCGAGGTAGCGAGGGTGCTCGTTCTGGGACTGCGCCAGCAGATCCCGTACGCAGTGCGATCCGCCGTACGCCGCCCAGCCCCCGACCGGCAGTACGGCATCGGCGAGCCGCTCGACGAAACCGCCGGGGTCGGCCGAGGCCGGCGGATGCAGCGGGACGTAGATCAGTGCGGGGACGTCGATGTCCGGGCCGCTGCCGGACCTGTCGAACTCCCACCGGCCGTACAGCCCCATGCGGTGGACGATGTCGGGCGGCAGGGCCGTCTCGTCCACGGGGGAGCGCCGGAAGAGCCTCATGCGCGCTCCGCCTGCCGGGCCCGGGCCTCCCGCTCGGCCATCGGCAGCCGGACGATGCGCCCGTGGCTGCTGCGCGCGGAGATCCCCCAGGGCGAGAGCGGCTGTCCGGTGGCCAGCCAGACGGCCAGAGTGATCTCCCAGACGATGGCCTTGCCCACGGTGGTCAGAAACCACTCGGGACTCATCAGCAGCTGGGACAGCGGCATTCCGCCCCAGGGCGAGCCGCCCGCCCGGCTCTGGAGCACCCAGATGGAAATGAAGAGACCGAGGACATGACCGAGACTGAGAATGGTGCCGACGTCCATGGACGGATGGCCTTTCGTCGCCGATTTCGCCGTTGGTTCAGCCGTCGATGCCGCCGTCGACCCGGTCGCCGACGACGGGCCGACGCCCCTTTTGTACGCCGCTCCCGCGTGCCCGCACGCCGTCGTTGCGCCCGTCCGCCGACCACGCAACACCGCTGTGGTACGGCTCAGTTCGCCAGGTATGGTGGGAATTTCGCCCGAACCTCTCCTCCTGCCCGTCCCGGGCTGCCACGCTGACCCCATGGCACAGGCGGAGGGGAACCGGGCCTCGGCTCCGGTCGGCGGGCAGTTGTGCCCACTGGGCCCGCGAGAGCGCGTCGCGTGGCTGTTACGGATCAACCGGCAGCTCGGCGGGGACAGGGAACTGTCCACGGTGTCCGCCTTCGCCCGGGCGTTCCGGGGCGGCAGCCATCCCGGGACGGCCGGCGTCAGCACCGTCTCACGCTGGGAGACCGGACGGCTGAACGTGTCGGGGGACGCGATCCGGCGGTACGAGGAACTGCTGGGCCTGCCGCCCCATCTGCTCACCGCCGCCGCCCGGACGACGCTGCGCTACCTGGCACCGTCCGCCCTGGAACGGCCCCCGCTGGCGGCGACCGCCACCACCTCCGCGCAGCCCCGTACGGAGGAGCTGCTGGAGCAGGCGCTGTCCGGCGACGACATGACCGGGGCCGACTGGGCGGCGCTGGCCGGTGACCTGGCCGCGATACCGGACGCGGTGCTGATGCCGGCCGGTATCTGGCGGCAGCTCACCCAGCGGCTGGTGGAGGAGATGGTGATCGCCGGCGGCGTGGCCTGGATGATGCGGTTCGAGGCGCTCAACCAGCTGCTCAACCATCCGCGCGGCGGCCCGGACGCCATCGCCCGCTGCGCGGGCATCGCCGCCGACCGGGCCAACCACGCGTCGACCGAGGTCATCTGCGCGCTGGACAACACCGCGCACCCCGACAGCGGCGTCCAGGTGCTGGCCCAGCTCACCGCGCCCACCAGCGACCGGGCCTTCCAGGGGGCGCTCATGGCGTGCGCCCGCAAGGTGGCCTACGGCCACTTCACCCGGCCCCAGCTCGACACCGTCAGCGCGCTGTGCACCGAACTCCTCGGCGACGGCGAGGCGGCCGACGGGGTGGTCGCCGGGGTGGCACCGCTGGCGGCGCAGATCCTGCGCTCGTTGCCGGACCGCACACCGGCCAGGCTGCGGCGCGGGCTCCTGGACGCCGACGGGCCGCTCGGCCACGTATGGCAGCGCGGGCGGCTGGCGGGCGAGCCGGGAACCGGGCTGGTGGTGCGGCGCATCGTGGCCCGCGCGGTGGCCGACGCGACCCGCGACCATCCGTCGCCGCCCGGCGAGGACACGCTGGGCGACCTCCACGGCCTGGTCGACGAAATGCTGTTCAGCCCGGTGTTCGACATCCGGCTCTACACGGCGATGCTGCTGTACGCCACGCCCCTGCGACGCCCGCTGGCCGAAGCCGTCGCCACCGAGCTGGCCCGCCCCGCCACCGCACGGGACGCCGTCCTGGCGCCCAGCCTCCTGGGAGCCTTACGGGTCCTCGGCGACCACCGCTCCCGCCCGCTCGTCCAGCGGCTGACCACCGCGCTGGGTCTTCCCGAGGCCACCGTCCTCGCCGCGGCCCACTGTCTGGGCGACCTGGCCCCGGGTGAGGCCGACGACCACTACTGGACCGACGCGCTCTCCCGGCACAGCTCGCAGTGGGCCCTGCGGCGGGCCGGCGGCAGCGCGATGATCCTTCAGTGCCTCGTGTACGGCATGGGCATGTCCTCCCGCTACGACCTGCTCACCACCGTCCGGGACGACCCTGCCCTCCCCGCTCCCGCCCGGGCCGCCGCGCGATGGTGGACGAACGTGCCCGAGCGAGCCCGCCGCAGCGCCCGCCGCTGACAACAGGGGGTGCTGCGGCGGGAGTTGAGGGGCGGTCAGGCCGTAGCCGCAGCCGCCGCCCTCCCCGCCTGCCGCCCCGAGAACAGACACCCCCCGAGGAACGTCCCCTCCAGCGACCGGTACCCGTGCACCCCGCCACCCCCGAACCCCGCGACCTCCCCGGCCGCGTACAGCCCGGGAACCGGCGCACCGGCAGCGTCGAGAACCCGCCCCGACAGATCGGTCTGGAGCCCGCCGAGGGTCTTGCGCGTCAGGATGTTGAGCCGCACGGCGATCAGCGGCCCGGCGGACGAGTCCAGGATCTTGTGCGCCGACGCCGTACGGCTGAGGACGTCCCCGGGATACGAGAGCGCGTTCCGGATGCCCATGACCTGCGCGTCCTTGCTGTACGAGTTGTCGATCTCCCGGTCCCGCGCCTCGATCTGCCGCTGTAGCGCTGCGAGGTCGATCAGACTCGTCCCGGTCAGCTTGTTCATGCCCCGCACCAGCTCGGACAGCGTCTCGGAGACGATGAAGTCCTCGCCGTACTTCTTGAACCGCTCCAGTGGCTCCGGCGTCTGCCAGATGCGCGAGAGCAGCATCCAGATGTCCTTGTTGGTGAGGTCGGGGTTCTGTTCGGATCCGGAGAGCGCGAACTCTTTCGCGAGGATCTTCTGGGTCGTCACGAACCACGAGTAGTCGTAGCCGGTGTCGGTGATCGACTTGAGGGTGTGGAGGGTGTCGTAGCCCGGCATGTCGGGCGCGGAGAACCGCTTGCCCGTCGCGTCGAACCACATCGACGACGGCCCGGGCAGGATCCGGATGCCGTGGTTCGCCCAGATGGGGTCGTAGTTCTTGATGCCCTCCGTGTAGTGCCACATCCGGTCCGGGTTGACGATCCGCCCGCCCGCCTTTTCGGTGATCCCGAGCATCCGCCCGTCCACGTGCGCGGGCACACCCGTGATCATCGACTTGGGCGCGTTGCCCATCCGGGCCGGCCAGTTGGCCCGTACGAGATCGTGGTTGGCGCCGATGCCTCCGGACGTCACGATCACCACCTCGGCGCTCAGCTCGAAGCTCCCGACGACCGTCCGCGAACTGGCCTTGCCCCGCGCGGCCGTACTCGCTTCGAGCACCGCGCCGCGGACGCCGGTGACGACGCCGTTCGTCCGCACGATCTCGTCCACGCGATGGCGGTGCTTGAACGTCACCAGCCCGTCCGCCACCGCAGCCCGCACCTTCTTCTCGAACGGTTCCACCACGGCGGGGCCCGTGCCCCAGGTGACGTGGAAGCGCGGTACGGAGTTGCCGTGGCCGTCCGCGAGACCGCCGCCGCGCTCCGCCCAGCCGACCATCGGGAACCACTGCATCCCGAGGCCCGCCAGCCAGGACCGCTTCTCGCCGGACGCGAAGTCGACGTACGACTCGGCCCACTTGTAGGCCCAGTAGTCCTGGCCGAGCGGGTCGTCGACGCCCCGGTCGAAGCCGGCCGTGCCCAGCCAGTCCTGCCACGCCAGTTCCGGCGAGTCGTTGACGCCCATCAGGCCCTGCTCGACGGAGTCGACGAAGAACAGCCCGCCGAACGACCAGAACGCCTGGCCGCCGAGGTTGGTCTCCGGTTCCTGGTCGAGCAGCAGCACCTTGCGGCCCGCGGCGGCGAGTTCGGCCGTGGCGACCAGCCCGGCGAGACCGTGGCCGACGACGATCGCGTCGGCGGACGTGGCCGCCGCCGAGGCCCCGAAGGCCGTACCCGTCTGGGTGAGGGCGGTGGCGGCGACCGCGCCGCCGGCCAGGGTCAGCGCCCGGCGGCGGCTGACCGGGTCAGTCAAGTGCTCCATGGGGGTGCCTTCCGGGAGGACGTACGGCGAATGCGGGTGCGCATGCGGGATCAGCTGCGCGTGCACGGGACGCGTGGGGCGTCCGCGCGAAGGGTGTGTTTCTGGCGAGCCTGGGGTTACCGTCGGTAGCGCTCAGGGAATCAGGTCGGTACGACAGCGCGGTAGTAGCCGGGAGCCAACGCATCCGCCCCTCCGTTGTGTCCCGGCGACACCGCACCGACGCGGAAGGGAGAGGCCCATGACGGTCCTCACCGACGTCTCCGAGCGGTCCGGGCGACCCGACCGCGAGACCGTCGCCGAGGTGCTGCGCGCCATGGCCGCCGACGCGGACGTCCAGGGCGAACTCGTGCACGCGGCCCGGTCGCACTCGCCCGAGGTGGCCCGCCTCGCCGAGGCGGAGACCCACTGGCACGTCACCGCCATGATCAACGCGGCCGGCGCGTGGCTGGGGGATCTCGGTGAGCGAGGCCTGGGTACAGGGGACAGCGGCATGGGTGGCGGCAACGAACTGGGCATCGACACCCAGGACTTCGCCGCCGCCCTCCTCCTCGGCGCCGACCGCGCCGCCCAGGGCGTGCCGATGACCGCCGTACTGCGCGGAGTTCAGGCCGCCCACACCCGCGCCGTCGAGATCACCGTCGACCGCTGCCGCTCGGCCGGCGTCCCCGACGCCGCGCTGCTCACCGCCGTCCTGCGCCTCAAGGAGTACGGCGACGCCCTGCAACGGCACGTCGTCCACGGCTACCGCGCCGCCGAGTGGGACACCCCGCGCGCCCTGGGCGAGACCCGGGCGCGGCTGCTCCGCCGGCTCCTCGTCGAGGGCGAACCGCCGCCCGCGGCAGAGGAGTTGACGCGCGCCGGGCTGCGTCAGGACGCCGTACGCCACCTCCTGGTCGCCCGCCCGGGCGGCGACCCCGCCCGCACCCGGCGCCTGACCCACCGTCTCGCCGCCCTGCGCGGCTGCCTCTTCGGCATGCTCGACGGCCGGCTGGTGGGCCTGTACCCACGGCTGCCGGCGGGCGGGCGCATCGATGACGGGGAAGGAGAGGGGGAGGGGGAGTGGGACGAGAACGGTAACGGTACGGAGGGCGGCGGGCCGCTCGTCGTGGTCTCACCGGCCGTCCCCCTGGACGACCTCCGGGCGGCGTACGGCCTCTGCGCCCGTGCCCTGGACCGGGGTCCGTCCCTGCGCCCCGGCGTGTACGAACTCACCGAGCTGGCCGCCGAGATCGCCCTCGCCGACCAGCCGCTGCTGGGCGCCTGGCTCAGCGCCCGGCTGCTCGCGGACCTGGACCCCCGGGACGACTTCCACCGCCAGATCGCGGTCACCGCGCTCGCGTTTCTCGACCACGGTCGCCGCCTGGACCGGACGGCGGCTACCCTGTTCACCCACCCCAACACCGTCCGCTATCGCCTGGCCCGCCTCCAGCAGCTCACCGGTGAGTCCCTGACCGATGATCTGCCGGGCATCTCCTCCGGACCGTTGGGTACGTTGCACTGGTGGTGGGCGCTGCGGACGTGGCTGGAATCCGGCTCCGACTGAACGCCTTAGGGTGTTTGTGCAAGGGTGTTATGCAGAAGAGACGTACTTAATGCGTACTTAATACATCCTTACTGTAAACAGATAGCATCCGACCGCGATGGTTGACGTCGGCGGCCGGAACGAGGTGGGTCTGGTGGGTGGCATGACGGTGGAGCCGCGCATCGCGGTGGCCGTGGTGACCATGGGAAACAGGCCCGCCGCGCTGAACGCGCTGCTGGAGTCGATCGCCAAGCAGGACCTCGCCCCCGACCGCATCGTGCTCGTCGGCAACGGCTGTCCACTGCCCGAACTCCCCGGCCTCTCCGGCGAGGTCACCACCATCGAGGTCGACGAGAACCTCGGCTGTCCGGGCGGCCGCAACGTGGCGCTGGCCCGGCTGCGGGAGTTCGGCGACATCGACGTCGTGGTCGACCTCGACGACGACGGCCTCCTCGTCGACCCCGATGTGCTCACCCGCGTACGGGACCTGTACGCCGCCGACCCCCGGCTCGGCATCGTCGGCTTCCGCATCGCCGACGAGAACGGCGTGACCCAGCGCCGGCACGTGCCCCGGCCCGGCGCGGGTGATCCGATGCTCGGCGGGTACGTCACCCAGTTCCTCGGCGGCGGCCACGCCCTGCGCATGGAGATGCTCGACGAGACCGGCGACTGGCCGGCCGCCTTCTTCTTCGCGCACGAGGAGACCGACCTCGCCTGGCGGGCCGTCGACGCCGACTGGAAGATCCTCTACGAACCGCGTCTTCTGCTCCGCCACCCCAGCACCTCACCCGCCCGGCACGCCATCTACCACCGGGTCACCGCCCGCAACCGGGTCTGGCTGGTCCGCCGTCGGCTGCCGCTGCCGCTGATCCCGGTGCACCTGGCCGTCTGGATCGCGATCACCGTCCTGCGGGCCCGCTCCACGGGCGCGCTGCGGGCCTGGTTCGCCGGCTTCGCGGAGGGCCTGCGTGAACCGGCGGGCGAGCGCCGCCCGATGAGCTGGCGCACGGTGTGGAGACTGACGAGGCTGGGCCGCCCACCGATCCTGTGAACCGAGTGGTCCCGTGGGGTCCGCGATACGAGGGCCCCGGCCGTCACCTCTGGCGACCGGGGCCCTCTCGCGTATCCGGATCCGGCCGCGACGGCGACACTCCCCCGAGCTGCGCGTCATACGCGCGCACCCTCGGACCGGCTCCGTTGAGGTGATCACATCAGGCCACGCCAACAAATCGCTAACATGTGCGTCCGGTAAGCCAACGAGACGGCAGTGGGGCGAGAACATGCGGCGCGGTCTGCGGTTCGGACTGCTGGGCGCGCCGGTCCTGTACGACTTCGACGTCCCCAACGGGCGTACGGGCAACGGAATTCAGCCGATCGGCGGCGGCAAGGTACGAGCACTGCTCGCCGCCCTGCTCCTCGAACCCGGCCGGGTCGTCCCGGTCGAGACGCTCAAGGACGCGCTGTGGGGCGGGGCACCGCCGGCCTCCGCACAGGCCTCCCTGCACAACCACGTGGCCCGACTGCGCCGCCGCCTCGACGACCCGGCACGCCTCCGAGCAGTCCCGCCCGGCTACCTACTACGGGTGGGCCCGGGCGAGTTGGACGTCCACGTCTTCCAGGCCCACGTCGAACGGGCACGGGCGGCCCACGCCAACCAGGACTGGCGCCGAGTCCTGGGTGAGTGCGCGTCAGCCTTTGCCCTGTGGCGCGGCACGCCACCGCCCGAGACCGTCGGCTACGCCTTCACCCAACGCCTGACGGAGGCCCACCGCCTCCTCCTGGAATGGCGCTACGACGCCGAACTGCACATCGGCGGCCCCCGACTGGCAGCCCTGGTCCCGGAGTTGACGGCCCTGGCCGCCGAACACCCCCTGCGCGAGTCCTACCACCGCCAACTCATGCTCGCCCTCCACCGCACCGGCCGCCGAGCCGAATCCCTCGCCGTCCACCGCGACCTGCGCAACCGCCTGCTGGAGGAGCTGGGGGTGGAGCCGGGGGCGGCGGTACGGGCGGCGCATGTGGAGGTGCTGCGGGTTCTGGGGGGTCCGGAAGGCCGACTGGAGCCGGAGGCTCCGGGCACCGCCGCGATGCCCGCCGACCTCGCGGCTCCCTACGTCCCCGCACAGCCGACGTCGGGTTCGGCCCCGCGACCGGCGCCTGACTCGACCTCGCAGCCCGGCCCGCGACCGGCTCCCGCCCCGACAGCGAGAGTCCCCGCGTCGACACGACGGGAGGCGTCGGCACCGGCGCCGTCCCCCATGCCCCACCCCGCCCAACTCCCCCCACCCCCGACCCACTTCACCGGCCGCACCTCACTCACCGACGCCCTGCGCCGGACCCTCGCCCCGGACAGCCACCCCGGCCCCGACGACATCACGCCCATCACCCCCGTGGCCGTGATCCACGGCATGCCCGGCGTGGGCAAGAGCGCCCTCGCACTGCACGCCGCCCACGCCCTCCGGGACCACTTCCTCGACGGTCAGCTGTACGTCGACCTGCACGGCACCACCCCCGGTCCCGGCACACCCCCGCTCACCCCGGCCCACGCCCTCACCGCATTACTCCGCGACCTCGGCGTCGAGCCGCACCGCATCCCCGAACACCCGGACGCGGCAGCCGCGTTGCTGCGCTCCCTGCTCGCACCGACCCGCACGCTCCTGGTCCTGGACGACGCCCAACGCGCCGCGCAGGTACGGCCATTGCTCCCGGCGGGCCCGGGATGCGCGGTGATCGTCACCAGCGGGTCCCCGCTGACCGCCCTCGACGGTGCCCGCCGCTTCCCCCTCACCCCCCTGACCGCCACGGAGAGCGCCGAGTTGCTGCGCGCCGTCTCCGGACGGGACGGTCTCGACGCCGCCCACCCCCTCGTCGGCCTCACCGGCCGCCTCCCGCTCGCCCTGCGCGTGGTGGCCGCCCGGCTCGCCGCCCGCAGAGCCCTCACCCCGGACCTGCTGGCCGGTCAACTGGCCGCCGCCGCAAGCAGGTTGCCGTACCTGGAGTACGACGACCTGAGCGTCCGCCGCTCCCTGGCCGGCGCCCACGACGCGCTGCGCACCTCCGCCCACGAGGCCGACCGCGACGCCGCCCTCGCCCTGCGCCGCATCGGCACCCTCGACCTCCCCACGTACGACGTCCGACTCCTCGCCCGCCTCACCGCGACCGACGAACACCGCGCCGAGGCGGCCCTGAACCGCCTGACCGACGTGGCCCTCCTGGAGGAGACGGCGTTCGGCCACTACGCACCCCACGACCTGGTCCGGGACTTCGCCCGCGAACTGGCCGACGCCCCGGCCACCGCACGGGGTTGACGCGCGTCACTTGGCGTCGGCATAGCACTCCACGACCGCCGTACTGAACGGAAACCGCACCGGGGTCTCCCCGAACGTCAGCCGCCCCGCCAGCTCCGCCGCCTCCCGGATCGCCGCCACGACCGTCTCCGCCTCCTCCTCGGGACAGTGCACGATCACCTCGTCGTGCTGGAAGAAGACCAGCTCGGCCGCCATCCCCGCACAGGTCCGGCGCAGCGCGGCGAGCAGCAGCAGCGTCCAGTCGGCGGCGCTGCCCTGGACGACGAAGTTGCGCGCGAAGCGGCCTCGGGCACGGGAGTTGGAGGAGGCGTACCCCGGCACCCACTCCTGCGCCTCCGCACTCGCCGGCCCGCTGCCCTCGTCCTCCGAGAGCGGGATACCGGCCTCCTCCACCGAGTCGTCGCCGGTCCGCACGGCCGGGGGACACGTGCGCCCCAGCCAGGTCCGTACGAGCCGCCCCTCCTCTCCCGCGCGGGCGGCCTCGTCGACGTACGCCACCGCCTTCGGGAACCGGCGTCTGAGCGCGGCGAGGTTCTTGAGGCCGTCCCCGGACGTCTGCCCGTACACCGCGCCCAGCACGGCGAGCTTGGCCTGCTCCCGGTCGCCGGAGAACGCGCGCTCGGAGACCGACTGGTACAGGTCGGTCTCCCGCCCCGCGACCTCCATCAGCCCGGGGTCGCGCGAGATGGCGGCCAGCACCCGCGGCTCCATCTGGTCGGCGTCGGCGACCACGAGCCGCCACCCCGGGTCGGCGACCACGGCCCGCCGGATCACCTTGGGGATCTGGAGCCCGCCCCCGCCGTTGGTGACCCAGCGCCCGGTCACCGTCCCGCCCGCGAGGAACTCGGGCCGGAACCGCCCGTCCCGCACCCAGTCCTGAAGCCAGGACCACCCATGGGCGACCCAGATGCGATACAGCTTCTTGTACTCGACGAGCGGCTTCACAGCAGCATGATCAAGACTCTCGATCTCCCATCGCCGCGTGGACCGCACCTTGATCCCGGCCTGCGCGAAGGCCTTGACGACATCGGCGGGCAGATCGGGCCGCACCCGCCGCCCGAACGCCGCCGACACCTCGTCCGCCAGCTCGGCGAGCCGCCGGGGCTCACCCCCGCCCGCGTACCGCTCGCCCAGCAGTTCGTGGAGCAGCTCCCGATGGACGTCCGCCCGCCACGGCAGCCCCGCCGCGTTCATCTCGGCGGCCACCAGCATCCCCGCCGACTCGGCTGCCGTCAGCAGCCGCATCCGGTCCGGGTGCGCGGTCGCGTCGTGCCGGCGCTGCTGATCGGCGTACACCTCCAGCAGATCCGCCAGCGGCAGCCGGACGCTCTGCGGCTCGAACAGCGGCGACTGCGCGCCGGGCTCGGCGGCCCGCTGCGGTGGATCCGGCGGTACGGGACCACCGCGCAGCCTGCCCAGGGCCGCCGCCGCGGACCGGGGCTCACCGAGCCGCCCCTCGTGCCCGAGCAGCAGCGTCTCGGCGTCCTCGATGTCGTAGCACCGCTCGACCCGCACCCCCGTGGCGAGCAGCCGTGGATAGACCTCGGCGGTGGACCGCCACACCCACCGCGTGACCTCCGGCCGGTCACGGACTGCCGCGCCGAGATCCCCCTCCCGCCGCACCGGCCCGACGGGCAGCCCGTCCGGACCGAGGGGGGCGATCTCCACGCCGCCGTCCTCGGCCGGAGCGAGCGCCCAGCGCTCGGCGATGTCCGCCATTCCTGCCATGTCCGAGAGTGTGGCAGGAGGGTCTGACAATGCCCCTGACCTGGACTTTTCAGCCCTTCTCCGCGCCCTTCCCCTCTCCCTTCCCCTCGAAGTCCACCTTGATCTTGGCGATTGCCGCGACGACGTACTCCTCCGTCGCCGCCTTGGTGAGACCGGCGCTGGACAGCACCCCCTCGCCGTTCTCGAACTCCAGCAGGGCGAGCAGGATGTGCTCGGTGCCGACGTAGTTGTGGCCCAGGCGCAGGGCCTCGCGGAAGGTGAGTTCGAGGGATTTCTTCGCGTTGGCGTCGAAGGGGATGAGGGCGGGGTCGTTCTCGCCACGTGGCGGGAGGCCGGCGGTCGCGGCCTCGCGCACGCTGTCCAGGGAGACGCCCTGCGCGGTGATCGCCATCGCCCCGAGGCTCTCCGGGTCGGCGAGGAGGCCGAGGATCAGGTGCTCGGTGCGGATCTGGTCGTTGCCGGCGGCCTTGGCCCCTTCCTGGGAGAGGACCACCACGCTCCTGGCCCGTGGCGTGAAGCGGCTGAAGCCCTGGCTCGGGTCGAGGTCCGACTCGCCCTTCGGCACGAACCGCTTCTGCGCCGCCTGCCGGGTGACGCCCATGCTCCTGCCGATGTCGGTCCAGGAGGCTCCGGAACGCCGGGCCTGGTCCACGAAGTGCCCGATCAGATGATCGGCCACCTCCCCGAGGTGATCAGCGGCGAGCACCGCGTCCTGGAGCTGTTCGAGGGCGTCGGTGTGCACTTTCTTGATGGCCTCGATGAGGTCGTCGAGACGTACGGAGGCCCGGACGGGCTGATTGGTCGTCATGCGTCAACCGTAGGTTGGCAGTGGTGAGCTGTCAACCATGAGTTGACACTCGAAGTGGGCGGACATGGCACGATCGACGGGTGACCAGCAACACCGTCGAACAAGCCTTCAAGGCGGCCCTGTACGCCGACACGGACACGACCCTCGACACGGGCGCGTCCCTCCTCGCCGCCGACCCGACGGCGGACGCCGAACTCGCCCGCCGCGGCGAGGAGTTCGTGGCGTCGGCCTGGCGCCGGGGCTGGCAGCCGGCGGATGTCGTACGCCTGGTCCGCCGCGAACTGGACGAAGCGCATGTACGCGTGGTGACGACCCTGATAGTCGCCCAGGCCCGTGACGACCGAGCCCGGGACCACCGCTGGACGGCACAACTGGCCGACCTGCGTACGGAGACCACGCCACCCGCGGCCCGCATGGACCGCTTCACGCACGCGACGACGATCTTGGAGCTGTACCGCCTCCTGCTGACACTGCCGACGCTGGAGCCCTTGGACGGCGGTTCGACCGGAGGTGCGGCCCGCCCGGAGTCCCGGATGCTGCCCCGTATCCGCGCGCTGCTGGCGAAGGCGGAGGCGACGGGCTTCCCGGAGGAGGCGGAGGCGCTGAGCGCGAAGGCCCAGGAACTTATGGCCAGGCACAGCATCGACGAGGCCCTGCTGGCGGCCGGCGCCCCCGCACCCGACGCCCCGCGCGCGTGCCGCCTGGGCGTGGACGCGCCGTACGAGGAGGCGAAGGCGGTCCTGCTCCACGCGGTGGCCGACGCGAACCGCTGCCGAGCGGTGTGGAACGAGGCGCTGGGCTTCTCGACGGTGGTGGGCTTCGAACCGGACCTGGAGACGGTGGAACTCCTGTACACGTCGCTGCTGGTACAGGCCACGACGGCGATGACGAGGGCGGAGGCGGTGCAGCGGGCGCAGGGCCGCAGGCGCACGAAAACATTCCGCCAGTCCTTCTTGGCGGCCTACGCCCACAAGATGGGCGCACGCCTGGAGGCTGCGACGGCGGCACAAACACCGGCGCCCGAGACCGCCGACTCCCTGCTCCCGATCCTGGCAACCCGTGACTTGGCGGTCACGGCCCACCTGACCCACCTGTTCCCCACAACAACGACAACGCGCCTGAGGGGCGCAACAGACGAAGCAGGCTGGACAGAGGGCACAACAGCAGCAACCCAGGCAGCCCTACACGACCGCAGACGCCTACCGGGCGCCTAGGGGGCCTTGCCCAACTGCGGACCGGTGGGGGCTGGTCGCGCAGTTCCCCGCGCCCCTGAAAGCGCCGCGCGTCCCGTTCCGTTTGGCTGCGGGCCGGTGGGGGTTGGCCGCGCAGTTCCCCGCGCCCCTAAAACCCCGTCCGTCCCAATTCGTTTGGCTGCGGGCCGGTGGGGGTTGCTCGCGCAGTTCCTCGCGCCCCTAAGGGGGCGCTCCACCCGCCCAGCTGCGGGCACGCGCGTGCCCCAGGGGGTGATGCCCGTCCACCTCGCCCAGCTGTGGGCCGATCGCGCAGTTCCCCGCGCCGCTGAAGGGGCGCGCCCATCCGCTCAGCTGCGGGCCAGGCACGCGTGCTGCCAAGGGTGGCGCCCGTCCACCCCACCCAGCTGCGGCCGCGAGGGGCGGCGCTCACCTTGGCAGCGAGCGACCTCGACCCACCTAGCTGCGGCCATGCGCGCCGTTGGGCGGCGCCCGTCAGACCCGCCCAGCTGCGGGTATGCGTGCCGCTGGGGGCGGCTCCCGTCCCACCGAGAGCGGCACCCCGTACAGCGCCGGGCTGCGCGACCCACCCCGAGGTTCACGTCAACGCCGGTGCCGTGGACACCGCCAGCCCCCGGAGGGACCCCCTCAGGACCCCAACCCCGCCGTAGGCAACCCCGACGGCAGCTGGCCGCCCTCCGCCTTCGTGTACGTCTCCGTGCCGAGACCGCTCTCCCACGTCACCTTCATCGACGTCGCGTCAACGGAGTCGACCATCCCCTCGGCCCGGTCCTTGTTCCCGTCGGAGCAGGTGAGCCGGACCATCTGCATCCCCGTCTCCTTGCCCGCCGTACCGCTACAGACCATCCCCCCGGTCGCGAACAACCCGGCCTTCGCCCCGGTGACCACCAGCGCCACAGCACTGCCCTTGCTGGTGGTCAACCAACTGCCCGCCAACGCCGTATCCGCCGCGGTCGTACCGCCGCCGCCCGAGCCCGAGCCGGATTCGGAGTC
Organism: Streptomyces sp. NBC_00075; assembly: GCF_045041225.1. Classification (NCBI taxonomy): domain Bacteria; kingdom Bacillati; phylum Actinomycetota; class Actinomycetes; order Kitasatosporales; family Streptomycetaceae; genus Streptomyces; species Streptomyces sp. NBC_00075. Next base: position 4,684,169 of record NZ_CP108243.1, on the reverse strand, counting down.
GGAGGGCGACGGTGAAGCGGACGCCGCCGACGAGCCCGTACCGCCGCTAGCCGCCCCGTCGTCCGACCCCCCGTCACCACTGCACCCGGCCAGCAGCACCACCCCAGCCACCCCGGCCACCGAAGCCACACCAGCCCTGCGCAGCAGCCCGCGCGCGTACGACACCGAAGTCACCGAAGTCATCGAGTTCAGCGAAGTCACCGGGAAGCTCCCAACCAGTAGCCGCCGGCAAGAGCCGTCACGACCGCACGACAGGACCGCAGCAAGCTACCAGGACGACTTGCGAACCCCTGGGAGGAACCCTGCATGCGCCTGTGAACGCAGGCTCACCCGCGACAGCCCGAACGCCCGGAAGTACCCGCGGGGCCGCCCGTCCACCTGGTCCCGGTTCCGCACACGCGTCGCACTCGCGTCCCGAGGCTGCCGTTCCAGCTCCCGCCGCGCAGCAGCCCGCTCCGCCTCCGACGACCCCGGCCGCCGGATGATCTCCTTCAGCTCGGCCCGCCGCTCCGCGTACCGCGCGACGATCTCCTGCCGCTTCCCGTTCTTCGCGATCTTGCTCTTCTTCGCCATGTCCCGTACCTCTCTACCCTTCCTGTCCCTCAGACCCTGACCCCACGCGCCCGAATCCGGGCCACCGCCGCCTCGACCCCGATCGTGTCCACGGTCTTGATCCCCTTCGTGCTCAGCCGAAGCCGCACATGCCTGCCCTCGCTCGGCAGCCAGTACCGCTTCGACTGGATGTTGGGGTTGAAGCGGCGCGACGTACGCCGGTGCGAGTGGCTGATGTTGTTGCCGAAGCCCGGCTGGGCGCCGGTCAGCATGCAGTGGGCGGACAAGGTGACGCACCTCTCTCGATCAGGTTGTGCAAATGGAAGTCGTTTTCAGTAAGATACCAGCATGGCTCGCAACGAACTCCGGCCGGTCATCAAGCTCCGGTCCACGGCCGGGACCGGCTTCACGTACGTCACCCGCAAGAACCGCCGCAACGACCCGGACCGTATGACCCTGCGCAAGTACGACCCGGTCGCCGGCCGCCACGTCGACTTCCGAGAGGAGCGCTGATCAGCGCCATGCGTAAGGGAATCCACCCGGCGTACGGACCCGTCGTCTTCCGCGACCGGGCCGCGAACCACGCCTTCCTCACCCAGTCCACGATGACCAGTGAGAAGACGGTCGACTGGGAGGACGGCAACACCTACCCCGTCGTCGACGTCGAGATCTCGAACATCAGCCACCCCTTCTACACCGGCACGGCCCGCGTCCTGGACACGGCCGGCCGCGTGGAGCGCTTCGAGCGCCGGTACGGCAAGAAGGGCTGAGGGACCACACGTGCAGGCGCACAAGCATAAGCATGAGCACGAGTCGTCCGGACCGGCTCACGAACTCTCCGTGGCGATCGTCGGCGGACTCCACGCCGACGCCCGCAAGGCAGCCGTCGCCCGGCTGCTCGTCGACGTCCCCGGCAGTGTCGTACTCCACCACGACCTCGCCACGGCCGTCGCCGGTACGGTCGTCCGGACCGTCAGCGACGCCGACGGCATCCTCTCCGCGGGAGAGGCGCCGCTGGTCAACGACTGTGCGTGCTGCGCCCTGCGCGAGGACCTCGTCCCGGAGCTGCGACGGCTCGCGGACGCCGGGCTGACCCGGCTGGCGATCGTCGAACTGTGGGACTCCGTCGAGCCCAAGGCGATGGCCGAGGTGGTGACGGCCGGCGGCCTCACGGTCACCGGCGTCATCACCGCCGTCGACCCGGCCCTGCTGCTGCCGTACCTCGGCAACGGCGACGACCTGGCCGAACGCGGCCTCGCCGCCGCGGCCACCGACCAGCGCACGGTCGCGGACACCTTCGCCCGCCAGCTGGAGTACGCCACCGTCCTCGCCCTCGTCGACTCCCCGGAGGCCGACGACGAGGACCGCGAGCTGCTCGCGCAGCTCCACCCGACAGCCCGCCAAGTCCCCGTAACGGGCGGCCACCCAGGGGACTTGGCGGGCGCGACCGACGCGTCCGAGGGGGACGCGTCCCCGCTCTCCCCCCTCGCCTCCGCCGCCCTCGCCGGATTCGACGTCGAGGCCGCCGCCGCTGCCCAGCACCCGGCATGCGCCCTGCTGCCCGCCGAGGCCGACGCGCACGGCGTGTCCACCTTCGTCTGGCACCGGCGCCGCCCCTTCCACCCGGAGCGGCTGTACGAGGCGCTGGAGGACCTGACCTGTGCCGCAGCCCGCAGCCGGGGCCGGTTCTGGCTCGCCGACCACCCGGACACGCTGCTCCACTGGGACGCGGCGGGCGGCGCGCTGTGCGTGGAGAGCGCGGGCCCCTGGCTCGCCTCCCTCCCGGACGCCGCCTGGGACATGGTCCCGCCCGTGCGCCGGGCCGCCGCCGCCCTCGACTGGCACCCCGAGCACGGCGACTGCTGCCAGCACCTGGTGTTCACGTCCCCGGGCCTCGACCGCGACGGACTCGAACAGCTCCTGGAGTCCTGCCTGCTCACCGACGCCGAGTACGCGGGCGGGCGCGTCGCCTGGAAGCGCCTGCCGCCCGCCTTCGACACCCTCCTGGAGGTCTGACCCCGCCATGGCCCGCAAGATCGAACGCAAGCCCGTCAAGGCCCGCCCCAACCCGCTGGACGCCGCCAAGATCACGTACATCGACTACAAGGACACGGATCTGCTGCGGAAGTTCATCTCCGACCGGGGCAAGATCCGCAGCCGCCGGGTCACCCGCGTCTCGGCCCAGCAGCAGCGCATGCTCGCCCGTGCGATCAAGAACGCCCGGGAGATGGCCCTGCTGCCGTACGTGTCCCGCTAGCCCCACGCATCCCTTCAGCCTCGTACCCCCGCTTCCATTTGTCCCAGGAGGTGGGGGTACGGGCGTGCTGGGGGCCCCTGGGGGGAACGCGTAGGGGCGCGCGTGCGTCAAGGTGGGTAGCGGCGCGAACACCCCGCGTGCACGTGCATCTGACCGTGCGCATGCGCATGCATACGCCCGTGCATACGTCCATGCGTCTGCACGTGAACAGAGTTATGATCCGGGTCAGTTGACCACTGCATCAATGGCCTCACCAGCCAGTGCACCACCAGGGAGCGACCTGTGGACCACGACGTGTACGACGTTGGCGTAGACGATGAGTCCGGCGTGTACAACGGCATGGCCGCCGCGCGGCTGGACGGCGTCGCCGCCTGGCAGAAGAGCCGGCACAGCAACTCGCAGGGTTCCTGCGTGGAGTTCGCGCGGCTGCCCGGCGGCGAGGTGGCGGTACGCAACTCCCGCTTCCCCGACGGTCCGGCGCTCGTCTACACGCGCGCCGAGATCGAGGCGATGCTCCTCGGCATCAAGGACGGCGAGTTCGACCACCTGATCGCGAGCTGACCGCCCCGCGTCCGTACCGGCACCGAAGCCGGTCGAAGCGGGGCGTAACCACTGATCAACTCACGGTGACGCGCGTAGAACCGGGACCCGAAAAAACGCCCCGCCTCACTCCGCGGAATGCAGCCGGAACAGCGCCCAGACGACCTTGCCGCCGAGCGTGCCGGAGAGCGGGTGCCAGCCCCAGCTGTCGCTGAACGAGTCGACCAGGAACAGTCCGCGCCCCGACTCGGCCGAGAAGTCCTCCGAGAACTCCTCGGCGTCGTACGCCACCGGACTCTCCCGGCTCGGATCGCGCACCGCGCACACCAGCCGCTCGGTCCAGCGCATCAGATGCAGCCGTACGGGCGGCTCCTGGGCCGGGGAGAGCTGGGCGTCCTTGGGCACCGCGTGCCGCAGGGCATTGGTGACCAGCTCGGAGACGACCAGACAGACGTCGTCGAAGCGGTCGCCGATGTCCCACTGGGCGAGTGTTCTCCGGCTGAACTGCCGTGCCTCGCGCACCGCTTCGTAGCGGGCGGGCAGCGCGCACGACGCCGCGTTGGACACAGTCGAGGGATCCAGTGGCGGAAGGCCCTGCCTTAACGGCTCGAGCATGGTTGATCCATTCGTCCCCATGCGAGGCACTCCCGGGAGATCGCGGTCGTTGCGAAGCAGTCATTGCGTTGCAGCGGTGGCGCGAGACCATGGTTTCCGATGCGTACGGCGGATGCAAGGGCAGATGCACGTGCACGCGCCCCAATTGGACCCTCCCGTACCGCTTCTTGGTCATTTTTTCCGCCAACTTTTCACCTCTGGCCGGTCTTCCCCTTGCCCCATCCTGTGCGTACGCTCTGACGTCTTCCCATTTGAGTAACCGGACGAGTACTGCTCGGAGTGTTTTAGTGGCAGACTGCGGCCCCTGGAGAGGTTGGGGAGGTTGTCGAACGTGAGCGCGGGAGAGCCGGGATCGGTGGTGCGGCGCATGCTGCTCGGATCACACCTGAGGCGACTGCGTGAGGCACGGGGGATCACGCGAGAGGCGGCGGGTTACTCGATCCGCGCCTCCGAATCGAAGATCAGTCGTATGGAGCTGGGCCGGGTGAGCTTCAAGACGCGGGACGTCGAGGACCTGCTGACGCTGTACGGCGTGAGCGACGAGGCCGAGCGCAACGCGCTCCTCTCCCTCGCCAGGGAGGCCAACGTCGCCGGCTGGTGGCACAGTTACTCGGACGTCCTGCCGAGCTGGTTCCCCACCTACGTGGGCCTGGAGGGCGCGGCGTCACTGATCCGCGCCTACGAAGTCCAGTTCGTGCACGGCCTGTTGCAGACCGAGGCCTACGCGCACGCGGTCGTCGGACGCGGCATGAAGGGCGCGAGCCCCGACGACATCGAGCGCCGGGTCGCGCTGCGCCTGGAGCGGCAGAAGAACCTCCTCTCCGACGGCGGCGCGGAGTTCCACGTCGTCCTGGACGAGGCGGCGCTGCGCCGGCCGTACGGCGACCGCGAGGTGATGCGCGGTCAGCTCCAGCATCTGATCGAGGTCTCCGAGCGGCCCAACGTACGGCTTCAGATCATGCCGTTCGGCTTCGGCGGGCACGCGGGCGAGAGCGGCGCGTTCACCATCCTGAGCTTCCCGGAGTCGGACCTGTCCGACGTGATCTTCCTGGAGCAGCTCACCAGCGCGCTCTACCTGGACAAGGCGGAGGACGTCACCCAGTACGAGAAGGCGATGAAGGAGCTCCAGCAGGACAGCCCCGGCCCGGCCGAGAGCCGGGACCTGCTGAGGGGCCTGCTGCAACTGTCGTGACCGGCGTGCCGGTTGATCCCCCAACTCCCTTGGAACGCACGTACGATGACGTGCGATCAGACCGTGATAAGGGCTTTACGGTATTGAGGGGACTGAGGGATCACATGCCAGCACCTGCGTACTACTTCACCGACCTCGCGCAGCAGTACATCGGCGGTGAGTGGCGCCCGGGCACCGGCTCCTGGGACATCATCGACTTCAACCCGTACGACGGCGAGAAGCTCGCCTCCATCACGATCGCCACGGTGGACGAGGTCGACGAGGCGTACCGCGCCGCCGCCGCGGCCCAGAAGGAATGGGCCACGACCAACCCGTACGCCCGCCGCGCGGTCTTCGAGAGAGCCCTGCGCATCATCGAGGACCGGGAGCAGGAGATCGCCGCGGCGATCATCGCCGAACTCGGCGGCACCCACCTCAAGGCCGGCTTCGAGCTGCACCTCGCCAAGGAGTTCCTGCGCGAGTCGATCCGTCTGGCGCTGACCCCCGAGGGAGAGATCATCCCCTCGCCGGTCGACGGCAAGGAGAACCGCGTCTACCGCGTCCCGGTGGGTGTGGTGGGCGTGATCAGCCCCTTCAACTTCCCCTTCCTGCTCTCCCTGAAGTCGGTCGCCCCGGCCCTCGCGCTCGGCAACGGCGTCGTCCTCAAGCCGCACCAGGACACCCCGGTGGTCGGCGGCTCCCTGGTCGCGAAGATCTTCGAGGACGCGGGTCTGCCGCCGGGCCTCCTGAACGTGGTCATCACGGACATAGCCGAGATAGGCGATGCGTTCATAGAGCACCCGGTCCCGAAGGTCATCTCCTTCACCGGCTCGGACAAGATCGGCCGCCACGTCGCGACCGTCGCCGCGCCCCTCTTCAAGAACGTGGTCCTCGAACTCGGCGGCAACAGCGCCCTGGTGGTCCTGGACGACGCGGACATCGACTACGCGGTCGACGCGGCGGTCTTCAGCCGGTACGTCCATCAGGGCCAGGTCTGCATGGCCGCCAACCGGGTCCTGGTGGACCGCTCGATCGCCGCCGAGTTCACCGAGAAGTTCGTGACCAAGGTCAAGTCCCTGAAGGTGGGCGACCCGAGCGACCCCACCACGGTCATCGGCCCGGTCATCAACTCGTCCCAGGCGGAGGCGCTCTCGGGCGTGGTGCGACGGGCACTGGAGGACGGCGCGACGGCGCTGCTGCACGGCACGACGAAGGACAACCTGGTCGAGCCGTCGGTCCTGACCGACCTCGCCGCCGACTCGCCCCTCCTCCAGCAGGAGATCTTCGGCCCGGTGGCCCTCCTCGTCACCTTCGACGGCGAGGAGGAGGCGGTCCGCCTGGTCAACAACACGCCGTACGGCCTCAGCGGCGCCGTCCACACGGCCGACGTCGAACGCGGCATCGCCTTCGCCAAGCAGATCGACACGGGCATGTTCCACGTCAACGACGGCACGGTCCACGACGAGCCCCTGGTCGCCTTCGGCGGCGAGAAGTCCTCGGGCATCGGCCGCCTGAACGGCGAGGCGACGGTGTCGGCGTTCACGACCCAGAAGTGGATCTCCGTGCAGCACGGGCGGAGCGGCTTCCCGTTCTAGAGCCTCTCGAACCTCTTGGGCGACCCGAGGGCTTTAGGACGACACCTGTCCTGAAGCCCTCGTAACGTCATCGGTGTCAGGCAGAACGACCCGATGAAAGGCGGCCCACCATGGTCACTCACGTTCCTTCCGAGGCACCCGGCGACGAGCGCGGAGCCCTGCTCGCGTTCCTGGAGGAGCAGCGCGGCGGAATCCGGCGGGCCCTGCTGGGGCTGACGGAGGAGCAGGCGGCCTCGCGGCCCAGCGCCAGTGAACTGTCCCTCTCCGGGCTGCTCAAGCATGTCGCCGAGGTCGAGCAGGGCTGGGTCGCGCGGGCCAAGGGCGAGGCGCCGGCCGTCAAGCGGGACCAGTCGAACTGGCACGAGAACTTCGTCCTCGTCGAGGGGGAGACGGTCGAGTCCCAGCTCGCGTACTGGGAGAAGGTCGCCGCCGAGACCGAGGCGTTCCTGCGGTCCGTACCGAGCCTCGACGACACCTTCGCGCTGCCGCCGGACCCGTGGTTCCCGCCGGAGGGCCGCGTCTCGATGCGCTGGCTGGCGCTGCACCTGATCCGCGAGACCGCCCGGCACGCCGGTCACGCCGACATCATCCGCGAGTCCCTGGACGGCGCGACCGCCTTCGAGCTGGTGGCCAAGGAGCAGGGCACGAGCTGGGGCTGACGTCAAGGGTCCTACGCTGGCCCCATGTCAGCGATCCGTCTCCTCGTGCTCGGCGCGGTCCGTCAGCACGGGCGGGCCCACGGCTACCAGGTGCGCAACGACCTGGAGTACTGGGGCGCGCACGAGTGGTCCAACGCCAAGCCCGGCTCGATCTACCACGCGCTCAAGCAGATGGCCAAGCAGGGACTGCTGCACGCGCACGAGATCGCGCCCTCCACGGCCGGCGGCCCGCCCCGCACGGAGTACGAGATCACCGACTGGGGCACCGACGAATTCCTGCGCCTGCTGCGCGAGGCCCTGACCTCGTACGACCAGAAAATGGACGTCAAGTCGGCGGCCATCGGCTTCATCGTCGACCTGCCCCGCCACGAGGCGGTCACCCTCCTCAAGGAACGCACCCGGCGCATCGGCGAGTGGCGGGCCTCGGTCACCGAGCACTACGTCCCCGAGGACGGCCCCGAACAGCTGGGCCACATCGGCGAGATCATGAACCTCTGGATCCACACGGCCGACGCCGAGGCCGAGTGGACGCTGGGCCTGATCGCCCGGATCGAGGGCGGGGCGTACACCTTCGCGGGGGAGGGCGAACCGTTCGTCGGGGTCCTGGCCGAGGGCGAGGCGAACCCGTACGCGACGGGGGAGAAGCACCCCGAGGACGCCGGCTAATCAAGTTTGACCAATTACTCCGGGCGGGTTACCTTCGAAAGGTAATCAAGTTTGACTAGTGAGCTGGCTTCGTCCAGCAAGGAGGACTCCGTGGCCGACGCGGCGATCACCGTCGAAGGCGCCCACAAGAAGTACGGCGGCACCCAGGCACTGTCCGGACTCGACCTCCAGGTCGCCCGAGGCACGGTGCACGGCGTGCTCGGGCCGAACGGCGCGGGCAAGACGACCCTGGTCCGCATCCTGTCCACCCTGTTGCGGCCCGACGGCGGCCGGGTCGAGGTGGCCGGCCACGACGTGCTGACCGAGGCCCGGCAGGTCCGCTTCCGCATCGGCCTGCTCGGCCAGCACGCGGCGCTCGACGAGGAGCTGAGCGGCCGGCAGAACCTGGAGATGTTCGGCCGCCTCTACCACCTGGGCGCCCGCCACGCGCGCGTGCGGGCCGGTGAACTCCTCGCCCGCTTCGGGCTCGCGGACACCGGCCGCAAGGCGGTCCGGCACTACAGCGGCGGAATGCGCCGCCGCCTCGACCTCGCCGCCTCCCTCATCACCGACCCGGAGGTGCTCTTCCTGGACGAACCCACGACCGGCCTCGACCCACGCGGCCGTACGGAGGTGTGGACCGCGGTCCGCTCCCTCGTCGGCGGCGGTACGACGGTCCTGCTCACCACCCAGTACCTGGAGGAGGCCGACCAGCTCGCCGACCGCGTCTCGGTCGTCGACCGGGGCCGGGTCGTCGCCGACGGCACACCGGACGAGCTGAAGGCCCGCACGGGCGGCGACCGCATCGACGTCGTCCTGCGCGACGCGGGCCAACTGGGCGCGGCCGTCGCCCTGTTGCCCGTACCCGCCGACAGCGTCTCCGCGGACCCCGACCGGCGGCTGCTGAGCGCCCCGGTCACCGACCGCATGGCGGCGCTCTCCGGGGTCGTACGGGCCCTGGAGGCGGCCGGGATCGAGGCCGAGGACATCGCCCTGCGGCGCCCGACGCTGGACGAGGTGTTCCTGGACCTCACCGGCGGCGACGAACGGACGAAGGAGGCCGCGTGACGACGTACGAGACGTACGAGACGTACAAGGCGATCGGAGGGCCGGGCACGCGCGCGTTGAGCGACTGCTGGACCATGACCCGCCGCGAACTCGCCCATTGGGCGCGGCAGCCGGTCCAGGTGCTCGTCGGGCTGGTCTTCCCGGTGATGCTGCTGCTGATGTTCGGCTACCTGGTCGGCGGCGGCCGGGAGGTGAGCGGGGACTACGTCGACTATCTGGTCCCCGGCATGCTCGTGCTCACCATGGCCTTCGGTCTGGAGGGCACGATGCTCGCCGTCACCCAGGATCTCAACAAGGGCGTGATCGACCGCTTCCGGTCGATGCCCATGGCCAACGGCGCGGTCCTGGTGGGCCGTTCGGCCGCCGACATGCTCCAGTCGGCCCTGGGGCTCGCCGTGATGCTCGCGGTGGGGTACGCGATCGGCTGGCGCGCCCACGGGGGTGTGGCGGCCCTCCTGGGGGCCGTGGGCCTGCTCCTGCTGTTCCGCTTCGCCATGCTGTGGATCGGCATCCACCTGGCCATGGTGGCCGGGAGGCCGGAGCTGGTGCAGGCGGTCCAGATCCTGGTCTGGCCGGTCGGCTTCCTGTCCAACGCCTTCGCCACCCCCGAGTCCATGCCGGGCTGGCTGGGCACGGCCGTCCAATGGAACCCGATGTCCCAGACGGCCACCGCGGTACGCGACCTGTTCACCAACCCCGGCGGCGAACCGGGCCACCTCTGGGCGGCCGTCGCCTGGCCCCTGGCCCTGCTGGCGGTCTTCTTCCCGCTGGCGGTACGGAGGTTCGGCCGTCTGAGTCGGTAACCCGGGTCCTAGTGGTGGAAACCGGTGGCCGCGTCCTTGTCGTGCGTCGACGGATGCGGCTGCCGGCGCAGTTCCGGCAGCAGTCGTTCCAGGTCCTCCACGAACAACTCGGCGAGGTCCGCGGAGAAGCCGTTGCGGCACACGACCCGGAGTACGGACAGGTCCTGCCGGTTCTCCGGGAAGGTGTACGCGGGGACCAGCCAGCCCCGCTCGCGCAGCCGCCGGGAGACGTCGAAGACGTCGTACGCGGTCACGTCCGCCCCGGTCGTGAAGGCGAACACGGGCAGCTCGTCGCCCCGGGTGAGCATCCGGAAGTCGCCCAGCTCCTCGATCCTCTTGGCGAGGGAGCACGCCACATCGCGCGTGGACTGCTGCACCGCCCGGTAGCCGTCGCGGCCCAGCCGCAGGAACGTGTAGTACTGCGCGACCACCTGGGCCCCGGGGCGCGAGAAGTTCAGCGCGAACGTCGGCATGTCGCCGCCCAGATAGTTGACGCGGAAGACCAGCTCCTCGGGGAGCGCCTCCTTGTCCCGCCACAGCGCCCAGCCGACGCCTGGGTAGACCAGCCCGTACTTGTGCCCCGAGGTGTTGATCGACGCCACGCGAGGCAGCCGGAAGTCCCACACCAGGTCCTCGTCGAGAAAGGGCGCCACCATGGCCCCTGAGGCCCCGTCGACATGCACGGGGATGTCGAGCCCGGTCCGCTCCTGAAGGGCGTCCAGGGCCTCGCACAGGCCCGCGATGGGCTCGTACGACCCGTCGAAGGTCGACCCGAGGATCCCGACGACCCCGATGGTGTTCTCGTCGCACAGCTCGGCAGCCGCCTGCGGATCGAGATGGAACCGGTCGCCCTCCATGGGCACCAGACGCGGCTCCACCTCCCAGAAGTTGCAGAACTTGTCCCAGCAGACCTGCACATTGACGCCCATGACGAGGTTCGGCCGGACGTCCCGCCCCGGATACCGGTCGGCGTTGCGCGCCGCCCACCGCCGCTTCAGCGCCATCCCGGCGAGCATGCACGCCTCACTCGAACCGGTGGTCGAGCAGCCCACGGCGGCGGCCGGATCGGGCGCGTTCCACAGATCGGCGAGCATCGCCACACAGCGCCGCTCCAGCTCGGCGGTGCGCGGGTACTCGTCCTTGTCGATCATGTTCTTGTCCTGGCACTCGCCCATCAGGACACCGGCCTGCGGCTCCATCCAGGTGGTGACGAAGGTGGCCAGGTTGAGCCGCGAGTTGCCGTCGAGCATCAGTTCGTCGTGCACGAGCTGGTACGCCGTCGTCGGCGGTAGCGGTGCGTCCGGCAGCCGGTGCGTGGGCGGGGCCTCGGTCATCCCGCCGACCGGATTGGCCTCCCCGTAGAACGGGTTGACGGCGAGCCTGCGCCCGTCGCCCTTGTCGTCCGGTGTTCCGCTGTCCCCTGGATGCAGTGGCATGCCTACGACGGTAGGTCCGGGCCGTCGGACTTGCATCTCACGCCACGTAAGGATTCATCGTGAAGGGCGTACCCAGAAGGGAGCGGAGATGAGCTACTCGGTCGGCCAGGTAGCCGGTTTCGCCGGCGTCACGGTGCGCACCCTGCACCACTACGACGAGATCGGCCTGCTCGTACCCAGCGAGCGCAGCCACGCGGGCCACCGGCGCTACAGCGACGCCGATCTCGACCGGCTACAGCAGATCCTGTTCTACCGGGAGCTCGGCTTCCCGCTCGACGAGGTCGCCGCCCTGCTGGACGACCCGAAGGCGGACCCGCGCGCGCAGCTGCGCCGCCAGCACGAGTTGCTGACCGCCCGGATCGAACGGCTCCAGAAGATGGCGGCGGCCGTGGAGCACGCCATGGAGGCACGCAGAATGGGCATCAACCTGACACCCGAGGAGAAGTTCGAGGTCTTCGGCGACAAGGACCCGGAGGCACACGCGGAGGAGGCAGAGCGCCGCTGGGGCGGCACGGACACCTACGCGGAGTCGCAGCGCCGCGCGGCCTCGTACACCAAGGACGACTGGAAGCGCATGCAGGCCGAGGTGACCTCCTGGGGCGAGAGCTACGACGCCCTGATGGCCGCCGGTGAGCCCTCGACGGGCGAGGCGGCCATGAGCATGGCCGAGGAACACCGGCGGCACATCACCAAGTGGTTCTACGAATGCACGTACGACATCCACCGGGGCCTCGCCGAGACGTACGTCTCGGACGAGCGCTTCAAGGAGTTCTACGACTCCATGCGCCCGGGCCTCGCCGAACACCTCAGGGAGGCGATCGAGGCGAACGCGGCCCGGCACACCGCATAGGGATCCCCTGGTCCGGGACTACTCCCGGACCAGGACCACCGCGGTCCCGTACGCGCACACCTCCGTGCCCACGTCGGCCGCCTCGGTCACGTCGAAGCGAAAGGCGAGGACCCCGTTGGCGCCACGCGCGCGTGCCTGCTCGACGAGCCGTTCCATGGCCTGATTACGGGTCTCCACCAGCGTCTTGGTCAGCCCCTTCAGCTCGCCGCCGATCATCGACTTCAGCCCGGCCCCGATCTGGCTGCCGAGATGCCGTGACCGCACGGTCAGCCCGAAGACCTCACCGATGACCCGCTCGACCCGGTGACCGGGGATGTCGTTCGTCGTCACGACCAGGACGTCCGACTCCGGTCCCTGGCCGCCGCCGTACTCTTCGATGCCCATAACCTCACAGGGTGGACCCAGTTCCCGCACAGCGCACCCCGGAGTGGCGCATGGAAGCTGTTGGAACCTGGAGGGGTCACATTGCGTTGATAGCTTTGCCCCACCCGATTCTCTGCTCATCTCTGCCAAGCCTCAGGAGCCCGGAACAGTGACGATTGCCCTCGGACCGAGCTGGCTGGACCCGGACTATCTGCTGGACCAGTTCGGCATCTGGGGCCTGCTCCTGATCGTGTTCGCCGAGTCCGGTCTGCTCATCGGCTTCTTCCTGCCGGGTGACTCGCTGCTGTTCACGGCGGGCCTGTTGATCACCTCGGGCACGCTGGACTTCCCCCTGTGGGGAGCGGTCGCTCTGATCTGCGTCGCCGCGATCCTCGGTGACCAGGCGGGCTACATGTTCGGCAAGAAGGTCGGCCCGTCGCTCTTCAGCCGCCCGGACTCCCGGCTCTTCAAGCAGGAGAACGTCACCAAGGCCCACGAGTTCTTCGAGAAGTACGGCCCGAAGTCCCTGGTCCTGGCCCGTTTCGTGCCCATCGTGCGCACGTTCACGCCGATCATCGCCGGCGTCAGCGGCATGAAGTACCGCTCGTTCGTCATCTTCAACGTCATCGGCGGCGTCCTGTGGGGCGCGGGCGTCACCGTGCTCGGCGCGGTGCTCGGCGACATCGAGTTCGTGAAGAAGAACATCGAGCCGATCCTGCTGCTGATCGTCTTCATCTCGGTCGTCCCGATCATCATCGAGTTCGCCCGAGCCCGCAGCAAGGCCAAGAAGAACCCGCCCCAGCAGCCCCCGGCTCCGCCGACGCAGCAGCAGTACCAGGCCCCCATGGACGACGCGACGACGCAACTCCGCCGCATCCCCCCGGCCCAGCAGCAGAACGACGACCAGGGCTACGCCCAGCAATACGCCCAGCAGTACCCGTACAACCCGGACTACGGCTACCAGCAGCAGCCCCAGCAGCAATACCCCTACGGCAACCAGAACAACGGCTACCCCCAGAACTGACCCGCGCCGGGACGCGCCCCAAAGGGGCGCGGGGAACTGCGCGATCAGCCACAACGCACCTGCACCCGCCATGAGTCAGAAGCCCCCGAGCTACTAGGCGCCCAGACTCAGAACCCTCGCGTCCGCTTGGCGGCCCGCCGCCCCCCGGCGGCCCCGTTGGGCAACCTCAAGAACAACCGCGAGATCTCCGACCCCAGATTCACCCCGATGGCAATAGCCATCGACAGCGCCGCCGCTTTCGCCAACGACACCAACCCCGCGTCCATGTCGTTCTGCGCGATCGACAACAGCCCGAAATATGTGGCCGACCCTGGCAACAGGGGCCCGATCGCCGCGGTGGTGTACGGCAGCGCCGACGCGAACCGGTACCGCGACAGCAACTGCCCGAACAACCCCACCAGCCCCGCCGCGACAGCGGTCGACGCCACCGGCGAGAACCCACCGGTGTCGTACATCGCGCCGTACACGGTCCAGGCGACACCCCCGTTGAGGGTCACGATGAGCACGGTGGATCGTTCCTGCTGGAGCATGATCGCGAAGGTCAGCGACAGCAGCATGGAGGCGCCGATCTGCAACAGCGGTTCAGCCGTCCCCAGCGCGGCGTCCGGATTGAGCTCGGCGCCCAGCTCCACGCCGAAGTACAGGATCAGCAGCACCCCGACGACGATGCCCACGAAGAAGTACATGACCTCCAGCAGGCGCGCGGACGCGGTGATGTAGAACCCGGTCAGCCCGTCCTGCACCCCGGCCACCAGCGCCCGCCCGGGCAGCAGCGCGAACAGCCCGCCGGTGATCACCGCGGACGCCTTCACGTCCACGTCCGCGAGCGTCAGCGCGACCCCCATCGCGGCCGGCGGCATCGCGGCCACGGTGAACTGGTAGAACTCCGGCAGCCCGCGCCCCGCGCACAGCCACGCCAGCCGGTCGCCCAGCATCGCGCCGAGCGCCGCCGCCACGAACACGACCAGGTCGCCGCCGACGAGCACGGAGGCGGCGCCCGCGAGCAGCCCGGCGGCCACGGTGAGCCCCCAGCCGGGATACGGGTGCCGGTTGCGCCGGATCTCCGCGAGGCGCCCGTAGGCCTCTTCCAGCGACGGGGCGGTCTCCGGGTCGCTCAGGTCGTCCACGAGCCGGTAGACGGCCGCCAGGCGCGTGTAGTCGGTGCCCCGGCGCCGGACCGTCCGTGACGCCGTCACCGGGTCGTCGACGAGCGAGGGCTGGTACGAGATCGACAGCAGGGTGAAGGTGACGTTCGGCTCGCAGCGGTCGAGGCCGTAGGACCGGCAGACGGCGAACATGGCCGCCTCCACGTCCTCGGCGCCCTCACCGCCCGCGAGCAGCAGTTCGCCGATGCGCAGCGTCAGGTCGAGCACGCGCGGGACGGCCGGCCCGCCCTCCTCGGCCGCCTTGGGCACCCGCTCCGGCGCGGGCCGCTCGGCCACCGGCATCCGCAGCATCGTGCGCATCCGGTCCTGCCAGGGCGCGTCCTTGGTGAGACTCACCACAGGGATCCCGCTGGGCGGCGTGAACGCGGGCGCCCGGTACGTACGCGGGGTGCTGAAGGCGGAGCCCTCGGAATCGCCACCCGGCGGCTGTGGGACGTCGAGCCCCTCCGGCAGGGCGAACTCGGAGGTGGTGTCGGACTCCCCGGCGACGGGCTTCGGCGGGGCCAGCCCCTCGGGAAGCGCGAACTCGGAGGTCGTGGACGAATCCCCGTCACCACCGCCGGTCGTACCGCCCACGAGGGGAACCGTGAAGACGCCCCTGGCCTCGTCCGACGGCGGCTTGCGGTCCTCGTCCGTCACTCCGTATCGCTCCCTGCGCACGCCCCTTTGGTACGCCTCAGTATGCGCACAGACGCACGAACGGGCCGCACGCGCACGCGTGCGGCCCGTTCAGTGTGACGAGGCGCGAGGGGGCTCAGTGGCCGCCCTGCTCCTTCAGACGCTTGTACGACCGCTCGATCTCGGCCTCGGCGTCCGCGCGGCCCACCCAGTTGGCGCCCTCGACGGACTTGCCGGGCTCCAGGTCCTTGTAGACCTCGAAGAAGTGCTGGATCTCCAGCCGGTCGAACTCCGACACGTGGTGGATGTCCCGGAGGTGCTCCACGCGCGGGTCGTGCGCGGGCACGCACAGCAGCTTGTCGTCGCCGCCGGCCTCGTCCGTCATCCGGAACATGCCGATCGCACGGCACTGGATGAGGCAGCCCGGGAAGGTCGGCTCGTCCAGGATGACCAGCGCGTCCAGCGGGTCGCCGTCCTCGCCGAGGGTGTTCTCGACGAAGCCGTAGTCGGCCGGGTAACTGGTCGAGGTGAAGAGGCGACGGTCCAGGCGGATCCGACCGGTCTCGTGGTCCACCTCGTACTTGTTCCGCGAACCCTTCGGAATCTCGATCGTGACGTCGAACTCCACCGGTGGCTCCTCCATGATCAGCACATAGTTCTGGTGGTTAAGTGTCCCTCACGCCGGAGTGTGATCGCGAAAGGGGCTGGTGTTCGTGCCAGAGCTGAGGCCTTGGCGGGCCGCGAGGCCGCGTGTGGCGCGGCTGGCGCGAACCGTACGACCGCGTCTCACCCGTGCCAGGGCCACGGTGAAACCGCAGCTCGGACGGGCCAGAGCGGCCGTCAAGCCACAACTCGAACGAGCGACGGCGACGGTCAGGCCGCAACTCGAACGGGCCGGACGAGCCACAGCCGCCGTGAAACCGCGGGTCACGCGCATCACACGGGCCGTGGCACCGAAGCTCGCCGCTCTCCCGAGGCCGAAGAACCTCAGGACGCTGACGACACTGCCGCGGACCTGGCAGTACACCGCGGGCGCCGCGACCGCCGGACTGGCGTTGACCGCCGGCGTGGTGACCGCCGCCGGCCCCTGGGACTCCTCCGGTCAGCGTACGGCGGAGCGGGACTGGGCGGCTGTACAGGAGCGATCCGGTGGCACAGATCACGGTCGTAATTCTGGTACGTCCGATACATCCGGTACCTCCGGTACGTCGGCCGGGGCGCCCGCACCCGCGCCGAGCGCCCCCTCGGTGCTGACCGGCCTCGGCAGCGCCACCGGCACCCTGAAGGCGGCCCCCGCGGGAAGCGCCCTCGCGGCCGTCCTGGCCCCGCTCCTGGAGAACCCCGCGCTCGGCACCCGCCGTACGGCCGCCGTCGTCGACGTGGCCACCGGGAAGCGCCTGTACGGCCTGGGCGCCGGCGAGGCACTCGTCCCCGCCTCCACCACGAAGATCGCCACGGCCGTCGCCGCGCTCTCCGCGATGGGCCCCGACCACCGCCTCACCACCCGGGCCGCCCTGGAGCCCGACACGAACGAACTCGTCCTGGTCGGCGGCGGCGACCCGACCCTGACGGCCCGTACGGACCCGGAGGGCTGGGCCAGTCTGCGCACCCTGGCCGACTCGACGGCCGCCGCCCTCAAGAAACGCGGCGTACGCCAGGTGACGCTGTCGTACGACACCACGCTCTACGCGGGCAAGGAACTCCACCCGATCGGGGTCAACGACAACCTCGCCCCGGTCAGCGCCCTGATGGCCGACGAGGCCCGCACGGACGACTCGTCGAGCGGACCGGCGCCGCGCGTCACCGACCCGGCGGCGGCCGCGACCCGCACGTTCGCGGCGCTGCTGGCGAAGCACGGCATCAAGACGACGTCCCCCGGCCCGTCCAAGGCCACGGGCCGCGCGAGCACCCTCGCGAAGGTCTCGTCACCGCCGCTCTCGGCCCTGGTCGAGCGCATGCTGACCAACAGCGACAACGACTTGGCGGAGGCCCTGGCCCGCCAGACGGCGCTCGCGACGGACGTCCGCCCCGACTTCGCGGGCGGCGCCAAGGCGATCCACGCCCAACTGAAGAAGCTGGGCCTGCCCATGACCGGCGCCCGCTTCGCGGACGGCAGCGGCCTGAACCGCGCGGACCGTCTCACCCCGGACCTCCTGACCGCCCTCCTGGCCAAGGCCGGCGACCCGTCCCACCCCGACCTCCGCGCAGCCCTCACGGGGCTCCCGGTGGCAGGCTTCACCGGCACCCTCAGCGCCCGCTACACGGACGGTGCGGCAGGCGTCGTACGAGCCAAGACAGGCACGCTGACGGGCGTCAACGCACTGGCGGGCACGGTCGTGGACCGAGACGGCCGCCTCCTCGCCTTCGCCTTCCTGGCAGCGAACACCACCAGCCCGACCGAGGCCCAGGCAGCCCTGGACCGCACAGCAACAGCCCTGGCGGCCTGCGGCTGCGGGTAGCTCCGCTGGCTGCGCGGTTCTTCGTCCGCGGGCCCGGTGGGGGCTGGTCGCGCAGTTCCCCGCGCCCCTGAGGGGCGCGGCCCGCACCGCTGTGGGCAGGCGTTCCGCAGGGCGGAACGGGTGGGCACAGCCTGCGACGCCGGGTGCAGCCCGAACCGACCCCGCCCTTGCCGACCTCGCCGCCCTGCCCCCGGAGGGCACCGCTCACGTACCGTTGACGCATGACGAGCATCGGTGGTGCGGCATCTGCTGGGATGGTCGACTGGAATCTCGCGGTGGCGACCGCGACCCGGCTGGTGAGGCCGGGCCCGGAGGTGAGCCGTGACGAGGCCCGGGCCATCGTCGCGGAGCTGCGGCGGCACGCGAAGGCGTCCGAGGAGCACGTCCGGGGGTTCACCCGGATGGGGACCGACGCCGTCCACGACACCCCCGTACTCGTCGTCGACCGCCCGGGCTGGGTGCGGGCGAACGTCGCCGGGTTCCGTGAGGTGCTCAGGCCGCTGCTCGGCAAGATGGAGGAACGACGCGGGAGTTCACCGGGCGGGGCCGTGCTCGGCGCGGTCGGCGGCAAGGTCACCGGCGTCGAACTGGGGATGCTGCTGTCGTTCCTGTCGTCGCGGGTTCTCGGCCAGTACGAGACCTTCGCCCCGGCCACCCGCGACCTGCCGGCGGGCGCCAACGGCGGCGGCCGGCTGCTCCTCGTCGCGCCGAACATCGTGCACGTGGAGCGCGAACTCGACGTACAGCCCCACGACTTCCGGCTCTGGGTGTGTCTGCACGAGGAGACGCACCGCACCCAGTTCACCGGCGTGCCCTGGCTGCGCGACCACCTGGAGGGCGAAATCCAGTCGTTCTTGGGGGAGACCGACGTCGACCCCACGACGTTCCTGGAGCGCATCAGGGAGGCCGCCCAGTCCCTCGCGGGCGGCCGGCCGGAGGGCGAGGAGGACGACGGCGGACGTTCCCTGGTCGAGCTGGTGCAGACGCCGGCCCAGCGGGAGATCCTCGGCCGGCTCACCGCGGTCATGTCCCTCCTGGAGGGGCACGCCGATTTCGTGATGGACGGAGTGGGCCCCGCGGTGGTGCCCTCCGTGGCCGAGATCCGGGAGAAATTCCAGCAACGACGGGCCAAGGGCGCCTCCCGCCTGGACCTCGCGCTGCGCAAGCTGCTCGGTCTCGATGCCAAACTCAAGCAGTACCGTGACGGCGAACGCTTCGTCCGCGCGGTCGTCGACCAGGTCGGCATGGACGGCTTCAACCGCGTCTGGACCTCCCCGAACACCCTCCCGACGAAGGCGGAGATCGCCAAACCGGCGGACTGGGTCGCGAGGGTGCACCGCAAGGCGGAATCGTGAGCCCATGGGGTACGTGGTGAACGAATCCGGCCGACGGCAGGTGAACGCCCCTTCAATCACCCGTCCGAGGGACCGTGGGGCATGGGTAGGCGTGCAATGCTCGGGGAACGGCCCGTTTCTGTCACCATCTACACACTCTGAGTGACCGGAATCGGCTCACCCCCCGAAAACTTCATGAAGGGAACCGGACATGGGTCCCCATCCTGCGGTCGCGGCGATACGCCTGGCGGTTCGCCGCGCCCTCCACGACATCCTCAGCGGGCACCACACCCCGCACGCTCAGCACGCCACGCTCCTCCCCGGCCCCACTACACCTGGCGAGTCCTCCCCGCTCGTCCTCGTGGCGTGCTCCGGCGGCGCCGACTCCATGGCGCTCGCCTCCGCTCTCGCGTTCGAAGCGCCCAAACTCGGCCTGCGCGCCGGGGGCGTGACCGTCGACCACGGCCTACAGCCCGGCTCCGACCTCCGCGCCGACGAGGTCGTCCTGCGGCTGACCGAACTCGGCCTCGCCCCGGTCGAGTCGATCGCCGTCACCGTCGGCCGTGAGGGCGGCCCCGAGGCCGCCGCCCGCGACGCCCGGTACGCCGCCCTGGACGCCGCCGCCGAGCGCCACGGCGCCGCCGCCGTCCTCCTCGGCCACACCCGCGACGACCAGGCCGAAACCGTCCTGCTCGGTCTCGCCCGCGGCTCCGGCATCCGCTCCCTCTCCGGAATGGCCGCGGTCTCGGGGGCCGACGGCCGTTATCGCCGGCCCTTCCTCCAGCTCGACCGGCAGACCGCCCGCAAGGCGTGCATGGTCCAGTCCCTCCCGGTCTGGGACGACCCGCACAACGCCGACCCGGCCTACACCCGGTCCCGGCTGCGCCACGAGGGCCTGCCCGCCCTGGAGAAAGCCCTCGGCAAGGGCGTCGTCGAGGCGCTCGCCCGTACGGCCCAGCTCTCCCGCGACGACGCCGACGCCCTCGACACCTGGGCCCGCCAGGCCGAGGCCTCCGTACGGGACGCGGCGGGCCTCCTGGAGTGCGCCAAGCTGTACGCCCTGCCGCCCGCCGTACGCCGCCGCATCCTGCGCAGCGCCGCCATCGAGGCGGGCGCTCCGGCCGGTTCGCTGTTCGCCCGCCACATCGAGGAAGTCGACCGGCTGATCACCGGTTGGCGCGGTCAGGGAGCCATCAATCTCCCCGGCCGGGTCGTCGCCCAGCGGCAGGGTGGCAGACTGGTGATTCGGCAAGGCTGAATCCCACCCCCCTTCCGAGAGGGGCCGGGCAGCAGGTGGGACGACCGAAAGTGATGCGGGTGGACGCGAAAGACATGGGTGCCGACCTCAAGTCGGTGCTCATCACCAAGGAAGAGATCGACGCGAAGCTCGTGGAGCTGGCAGCGAAGATCGACGCGGAGTACGCGGGCAAGGACCTGCTGATCGTCGGTGTCCTCAAGGGCGCGGTGATGGTCATGGCCGACCTGGCCCGGGCGCTGTCCACCCCCGTCACCATGGACTGGATGGCCGTGTCGTCGTACGGCGCGGGCACCCAGTCCTCCGGTGTGGTGCGGATCCTCAAGGACCTCGACACCGACATCAAGGGCAAGCACGTCCTCATCGTCGAGGACATCATCGACTCCGGGCTGACCCTGTCCTGGCTGATCTCCAACCTCGGCTCCCGCGAGCCCGAGTCGCTGAAGATCTGCACCCTGCTGCGCAAGCCGGAGGCCGCGAAGGTCGCCATCGACGTGGAGTGGGTCGGCTTCGACATCCCGAACGAGTTCGTGATCGGTTACGGCCTCGACTACGCGGAGAAGTACCGCAACCTTCCGTTCGTCGGTACGCTCGCGCCTCACGTCTACGGCGGCTGAGCCAAAGGGCCGGTCCTCTCGGACGTCCGGGAACCCCGGAGGGTTCCGCGCCGTTGGAGCTTGCGTGGACGTGATTGCCAGCCCGCCCGTGCGCCTTCGGGCAACAAAGCTGGGGTACCGTCCGAAGAGCAGTCTTTAGAACAGTCTTTATCAAACTCACTATGGCAGGAGGGACGGGGCGGCACCGCTCCGTATGGATGGACGTGAAGCGATACTTCCGTGGGCCGGTCATGTGGATCGTGCTGGCCGTCCTTGCCGTGGTCGTGTTGATGCAGGTCGTCGGCTCGTCCGGCGGCTACAAGACGGTGGACACCGGCCAGGTCGTCCAGGCGATCAATGACAACAAGGTCGAGCAGGCCAAGATCACCACCGGTGACGAGCAGGTCATCAAGGTCCAGCTCAAGGACGGCCAAAAGGTCGAGGGCAGCTCGAAGATCCAGGCGAGCTACATCGGCGACCAGGGCGTCAACCTGGCGAACACTCTCCAGGACAAGTTCCAGAACAAGCAGATTCCGGACGGCTACACGGTCTCCCCGACCAAGCAGAACGCGTTCGTGGGCATTCTGCTGTCGCTGCTCCCCTTCGTCCTCATCGTCGTCGTGTTCCTGTTCCTGATGAACCAGATGCAGGGCGGCGGCTCCCGAGTCATGAACTTCGGGAAGTCCAAGGCCAAGCTCATCACCAAGGACACCCCGAAGACGACGTTCGCGGACGTCGCGGGCTCGGACGAGGCCGTCGAGGAACTGCACGAGATCAAGGAGTTCCTCCAGGAGCCGGCCAAGTTCCAGGCCGTCGGCGCCAAGATCCCCAAGGGTGTGCTCCTCTACGGGCCTCCCGGTACGGGCAAGACGCTGCTCGCGCGTGCCGTCGCGGGCGAGGCGGGCGTTCCGTTCTACTCGATCTCGGGTTCCGACTTCGTCGAGATGTTCGTCGGTGTCGGTGCCTCCCGGGTCCGTGACCTCTTCGAGCAGGCCAAGGCGAACGCTCCGGCGATCGTCTTCGTCGACGAGATCGACGCGGTCGGCCGCCATCGCGGCGCCGGCCTCGGCGGTGGTCACGACGAGCGCGAGCAGACGCTCAACCAGCTGCTCGTCGAGATGGACGGCTTCGACGTCAAGGGTGGTGTGATTCTCATCGCAGCCACCAACCGTCCCGACATCCTCGACCCGGCGCTGCTGCGTCCCGGCCGTTTCGACCGCCAGATCGCGGTCGACCGCCCGGACATGATCGGCCGACTGGAGATCCTCAAGGTTCACCAGAAGGGCAAGCCGGTCGCTCCGGACGTCGACCTGTCGGCGGTCGCCCGTCGCACGCCGGGCTTCACCGGCGCGGACCTGAGCAACGTCCTCAACGAGGCCGCGCTGCTCACCGCCCGCGGCGACAAGAAGCTGATCGACAACGCGTCGCTGGACGAGGCGATCGACCGTGTCGTGGCGGGTCCGCAGAAGCGGACCCGGATCATGTCGGACAAGGAAAAGAAGATCACCGCGTACCACGAGGGCGGCCACGCCCTGGTCGCGGCGGCCTCCCCGAACTCCGACCCGGTCCACAAGATCACGATCCTGTCCCGCGGCCGGGCCCTCGGTTACACGATGGTGCTCCCGGACGAGGACAAGTACTCCACCACTCGCAACGAGATGCTCGACCAGCTCGCCTACATGCTGGGTGGCCGGGCGGCGGAGGAACTGGTCTTCCACGACCCGACGACGGGTGCCGCGAACGACATCGAGAAGGCCACGGCAACGGCCCGCGCGATGGTCACGCAGTACGGCATGACCGAGCGCCTCGGCGCGATCAAGTTCGGCGGCGACAACACCGAGCCCTTCCTGGGCCGGGAGATGTCGCACCCGCGCGACTACTCGGAAGAGGTCGCCGCGCTCGTCGACGAAGAGGTCAAGAAGCTCATCGAGAACGCGCACAACGAGGCCTGGGAGATCCTGGTCGAGAACCGCGACGTGCTCGACGCGCTGGTGCTTCAGCTGCTGGAGAAGGAGACGCTGAGCAAGGAGCAGATCGCCGAGATCTTCGCTCCCATCGTGAAGCGCCCGGCCCGCCCCGCGTGGACCGGCTCCTCCCGCCGTACGCCGTCCACCCGCCCGCCGGTGCTCTCCCCCAAGGAGCTGTCGCTGACGAACGGGACGAACGGCTCGGCCCCGGCGATCACCACCAAGGCCGGAGCCACCGAGTCCGTCCCCGTGACGGAGCCGGTGCCGGAGGACCGCACGGAGAGCTGATCCCGGCTCTCCCGCCTCCTCCCGCTCAGTGGGCCCGGAATGGATGCCGTGTCCCTCAGGTTCTAGCCTGGGGGACGCGGCATTTCGGTATGTCCGCACGTGCGACGCGTGGTCCACACGCGTGACAGGGACAGGAACGAGGCACCAGATGACCGACCCCGTGACGCTGGACGGCGAAGGCACGATCGGCGAGTTCGACGAGAAGCGGGCGGAGAACGCCGTACGCGAACTGCTGATCGCGGTTGGTGAGGACCCGGACCGCGAGGGCCTGCGGGAGACGCCGGGGCGGGTGGCGCGGGCGTACCGGGAGATATTCGCGGGGCTGTGGCAGAAGCCCGAGGACGTCCTGACGACGACGTTCGACCTGGGGCACGACGAGATGGTGCTGGTGAAGGACATCGAGGTGCTGTCTTCCTGCGAGCATCACCTGGTGCCGTTCGTCGGGGTCGCCCACGTCGGCTACATCCCGTCCGTCGACGGCAAGATCACCGGGCTGTCGAAGCTGGCCCGGCTGGTGGATGTCTATGCCCGTCGACCGCAGGTGCAGGAACGACTCACCACGCAGATCGCCGACTCCCTGATGGAGATCCTGGAGCCGCGTGGGGTGATCGTCGTCGTGCAGTGCGAGCACATGTGCATGTCGATGCGGGGGGTTCGGAAGCCGGGGGCGAAGACGATCACTTCGGCGGTTCGGGGGCAGTTGCGGGATCCTGCCACTCGTAACGAGGCGATGAGTTTGATCATGGCTCGCTGAGTCCTTCGGCTGCGGGGCCGTTGTGGCTGGTCGCGCAGTTCCCCGCGCCCCTTTGGGGCGCTCCTCCCCGGCCTGTTCACGCCGCTGGCGCCGTGCCCGCGTTGTTGTCGTCGTCCTCCGGGAGTTTGCAGACCCGTTCCAGGAAGAAGGCTGCCGCTATGACCGCGATGCCTGCCAGGACCGAGAAGCCGGCGTAGATGGCCTGGTCCCGGCGGGCGGGGATGTCCAGGGACTCCAGGAGGAAGACGCCCGTGCCGCCGTACATTCCGGCGACCAGGGCGGCCACCAGGGCGCTGGCCTGGCCGAAGACGACCGCGCGGGCGGCCATCAGTGGGTCGACGCCCTTGGCGCCGGGGCGGCGGTCGCGCTGGGCCTTGAGGCGGGCGCGGAGGGAGAGGGCTGTGGCCAGCAGGACCGCGGCGATCAGGGCGAGGACGATGGGGGCGGCCAGCGGGACGCTCGGGAGTGTCCCCACCGAGTTCCACAGCCGGGCGCCCGCCCAGGAGAGCACTCCGGCGACCACGAACACGCCGGCCAGCATCTTGACGTGCAGCTCTCTCACGGTGTCCCTTCAGCTCCCCGGACCGGACCACCGACCTGTGGCCGTCATGACCTTAACGGCTATTCCGGCAGCTGGAGTTCCAGGTCGGCGCGGGGCGCGACACCGTCGAGGGCGACCTTCTCCAGGAGCGCCGCCACCGGGCCGCGGCCGGGCAGCTGGGCCTCGGGGTCCACGTCGTGCCAGGGGGCGAGGACGAAGGCCCGCTCGTGGGCGCGCGGGTGGGGGAGGGTGAGGACCGGGTCGTCGGAGACCTCGTCGGCGTAGGCGACGATGTCGACGTCGATCGTGCGCGGGCCCCAGCGCTCCTCGCGGACGCGGTGGAAGGCCTCCTCGACGGCGTGGGCGCGCTCCAGGAGCGAGGACGGGGGGAGCGTCGTCTTCAGGACGACCACCGCGTTGAAGTACGACGGCTGGCTGCCCTCGGGGACGCCCCACGGCTCCGTCTCGTACACCGGGGAGACCGCTTTGACGCGGACGCCCGGGGTGTCCTCCAGGGCGTCGATGGCCCCCTGGAGGGTTTCCAGGCGGTTGCCGAGGTTCGAGCCCAGGGAGATGACGGCGCGCTTCGGGTTGTGCAGGGTGGTGTCGGCGGCGTCCACCTGCTGGACGACGGAGGCGGGCACCGGCTGGACGGTCGGGTCGCTCTGACTCTCGGTGAACGAGGCGGTCATACTCGGCTCCGGGTGATGGTGATGGTCACGTCGTCGAAGGGGACCGTGATCGGCGCGTCCGGTTTGTGGACGCACACCTCGACCTCCCGGACCCCCTGGTGCTTCAGACAGACCTGCGCGATGCGTTCGGCGAGCGTCTCGATGAGATCGACGGGCTCGCCCTCGACGACGGCCACGACCTCCTCCGCCACGATGCCGTAGTGCACGGTCTTCGCCAGGTCGTCGTCGGCCGCGGCCGGACGGGTGTCCAGGCCGAGGGAGAGGTCCACGACGAAGGTCTGGCCCTCTTCCCGCTCCTGGGGGAACACGCCGTGGTGTCCACGGGCCCTCAGGCCGCGCAGCGCGACACGATCCACGCGAATCACTCCTGCAATCGTCGTTGGCGGCCGCTTCGGACCGGGTGCGCCCGGCCCGTCAGCCACTTCCGAATCTACCCGCGGGCACTGACAGCGCTCGCCCCACGAGGGGCCCGTCCACGTGATGGTCAAGAGGGTTCATCGGGTGTTTCCCCGTGGGAACACGGCTGCTCACGGGCTGGTAGCCGCACTTACCCCGTGTTCGTGATTCCAACCACGTTCGGCGGGCTTCGGCCACGTTCGGCTCAGGAGGGTGTGTCGTCCGCCTCGTCCTCGTCGGTCTCGGCGAGGACCGGGGAGGCGTGGTGTGACCAGAGCTTCCAGCCGACGGGCGTACGGCGGAACACGTTGGTGGCGACGACCAGCTGGCCGACCAGTGGCCCCAGCTCGTCGCTGTCCTCGGGTGCCGGGCCGCCGCTGAGGATGTTCTCGGTGCAGGTCACCAGGGCGGTGTCGCCGGTCACGGAGACGTGGACGTCGGTCAGGAAGAACTGGATGTACTCGGTGTTCGCCATGATCAACGCGTAGGAGCGCAGCACCTCGCCGCGTCCGGTCAGCACCGGCCAGCCCGGGTGCACGCAGGAGACCACGCCGGTCTCCGCCGGGTCGTGGTACTCCTCGTCGACGCCCAGGTCGGCGGGGGTCAGCCAGAGCGAGGACAGTTCCTCGAAGTCGCCCTGTTCCAGCGCCTCGTAGAAGGCGGTGTTGGCGAGTTCGACCTGCTCGACGTCGGTGTGGGGCGCGCTCACCGGGCTCCCTCTGCGCTGCGGACGGCTTCCGCGTCGCGGGCCCACTCCACCGCGCGGGCGACCCGTACGGCGTCGGCGGTCGCGCGGACCTCGTGCACGCGGACCGCCCAGGCGCCCTGGTGGGCGGCGAGCGCGGAGACGGCGGCGGTGGCGGCGTCGCGCTCCCGCGCGGGCGGCGGGGCGCCCTCGGGGCCGGCCAGTACGCGGCCCAGGAACCGTTTGCGGGACGCGGCGACCAGGAGGGGGTGGCCCAGGCCGTGCAGCCGGTCGAGGTGGGCCAGGAGGGCCAGGTCGTGATCGGCGCCCTTGGAGAAGCCGAGACCCGGGTCCACGACGATCCGGTCGGGGGCGACACCGCCGGCCAGTACGGCGTCCACGCGCGCGTGCAGCTCGTCGACGACCTCGGAGACGACGTCCGCGTACACGCCCTTGATGTTGCCGCCCTCCAGGAAGCCGCGCCAGTGCATGACGACGAAGGGGGCGCCGGAGTCCGCGACGACCGGGATCATCGCGGGGTCCGCGAGGCCGCCGCTGACGTCGTTGACGAGGACGGCGCCCGCCGCGAGCGCCTGTTCGGCGACCGAGGCGCGCATGGTGTCGACGGAGACGGTGACGCCCTCGGCGGCGAGGCCGCGGACCACGGGGACGACGCGCTTGAGTTCCTCGGCCTCGTCGACGCGGGTGGCGCCGGGGCGGGTGGACTCGCCGCCGACGTCCACCAGGTCGGCGCCCTCGGTGACCAGGTCGAGGCCGTGTTTGACGGCGTTGGTCGTGTCGAACCAGCGGCCGCCGTCGGAGAAGGAGTCCGGGGTCACGTTCACGACGCCCATGACCGCGCAGCGGTCCCAGGCCGGGAGGCCGACGACCCGGCCGCGTCCGCTGTGGTTGTTCATGCGTTCAGCGTAGGCCCCCGGCGGTTTGGCGGGATCTGTCGGTGCGGGTGCGTTGTGGTTTGTGCCGTTGTTTCCCACCCGCCCGCCCTTCTCGTCACGCCGCGCGTACCGTCCCTCTGTCCGACACCCCGTGGGCGCACGGGCGCCGGGACGCGGTGCGGCGGCGCAGGAGCCGGGGGAGGGCCAGGTTCACGAAGCCCTCCGCCTGCATGGCGGCCAGGCCGATGCGGGGGAGGTCGCTGGAGGTGCGGTAGACCACGAAGCGGGGTTCCCAGCGGGGGCGGAACTTCGCGTTGAACTTGTACAGGGACTCGATCTGGAACCAGCGGGACAGGAACACCAGCAGGCCGCGCCAGGCGCGTAGGACAGGACCCGCGCCGATCTTCTCGCCGCGGGCCAGGGCCGAGCGGAACATGGCGAAGTTGAGGGAGACACGGGCGACGCCGAGGCGCGGGGCGGCCTCCAGGGCGGCCACGATGAGCAGTTCGTTCATGCCGGGGTCGGCCGAGCGGTCGCGTCGCATCAGGTCCAGGGAGACACCGTCGGTGCCCCACGGCACGAAGTGCAGGATCGCCTTCAGGTCGCCGTACGGGCCGGGCTGCTCGTCGGTCTTGTGGGCGGTGGCGATCAGGCAGTCGCCGTCTTCCGGGTCGCCGATGCGGCCCAGGGCCATGGAGAAGCCGCGCTCGGTGTCGGTGCCGCGCCAGTCCTCCGCGGCGCGCCTGATCCGCTCCAGCTCGTTCTCCCCGAGGTCACGGATGCGCCGTACCCGGGTTTCGTAGCCCGCGCGTTCGATGCGCTTGACCATCTGGCGCACGTTTCGCATCGCGCGCCCGGAGAGGGAGAAATCCGCGACGTCCACCACCGCCTCGTCGCCCAGTTCGAGGGCGTCGAGGCCGGTCTCGCGGGTCCAGACCTCGCCGCCGGTCTCCGAGCAGCCCATGACCGCGGGGGTCCAGGAGTGGGCCTTGGCCTCGTCCATGAAGCGTTCGATGGCGCCCGGCCAGGCCTCCACGTCGCCGATCGGGTCGCCGCTGGCGAGCATCACGCCGGAGACGACGCGGTAGGTCACCGCCGCCTTGCCGCTGGGGGAGAAGACGACCGCCTTGTCGCGGCGCAGCGCGAAGTGGCCGAGGGAGTCGCGGCGGCCGTGCTTGTCGAGGAGGACGCGCAGCCGGTCCTCGTCCTCCTGGGTGAGGTGCGCGGCCGGGTGTTCGGGCCGGAAGGCGAAGTAGATCGTCGTGATGGCGGTCAGCAGGCCCAGGGCGCCGAGCGAGTAGCCGACGGTCCAGGAGGTGGGCCCGTCGTAGTCGACGGGGCCCTCGAAGCCGAACAGGCCGTACAGGACGTGGGTGATGCGGTCGGCGAGGCTCGGGTCGCCGTACATGCGGTCGCCGTGGGCGCTCACTATGACCAGCCCGAGCGCGAGCGAACCGGCGCTCATCAGCACGAAGTTGGTGAGCGCGCGCCAGCGGCTGCGCGGGTCGGGCAGCGCCTCGAACTCGGTGCGGTGGCGCAGCAGCACCACCAGCAGGAGGACGGAGATGACCAGCCCGACGAGCGAGTGCCGGTAGGTGAACTGGGCCACGGCGCCGGCCGGCAGCAGGGCCACGGCTGCCCGCCAGGCCCGGCGCTTGCGGCGCCTGAGGCCGTGCGCGAGGAGCAGCAGCAGGACGCCGGTGCTGAGCGAGAGCGCGGCGGCGAACGGGCCGAGCGCGCCGGGCAGCACCTCGGCGATCGCGTGCATCCGGCTGTGCCGGAAGCGCGGGAAGACCCCGGCGGCGATGTCGACGAGACCCACCAGCGCACAGGCCCGGGCGACCACCGCGGGGACGGCCTCGGGACGCGGGCCGCTCAGTACGCGCCGTACTCGGCTTGATCGTTCCGGAACCCCGGCCGACATTTCACCATCTGTCCTGACAGACATCGCATCCCGTAGTTCTGCGAGAGACCTGGAATCCGGAGCCAATCCGGCATCCGGCGACATTGCGCCCTCTAGGACGGTGTCTCGGGGGAACAGGTTCATTCCCCCGTGGAAAGCCGTTTCAAAGGACACCCAAAGTCCGGGGCAAGCCGCTGTGAAGGAACGTGAGCGCGGCGGCCGGCGCCGGGGGAGAGAGCGGGCAACAGCAGTCATGGGTCTCACGAGCAGGACAGTGCTGGCGCTGGCGATCCTGGCCGCCGCCCTGTTGTTCATCGGCACGATCGCGTTCTGGCCCCGGCTGGCGCGCCGCAACTGGCGGGCCGTCAGCGGCCGGGCGGTGCTCCTGCTGGCCACCCAGGTCGCGGTGTTCGCCTCGGTCGGTCTCGCCGTCAACCAGAGTTTCGGTTTCTACGCCTCCTGGGACGACCTCCTGGGCAAGGAGACCGACCAGGGCGTGGTCGTCGACCAGAGCAGCGGTGCGCACGGCGGTTTCCAGGTGCTGTCCACCCAGTCGGTGCGGGTGCCGGGCGGTCATCTGCCCAGGGTCGGCGGCCAGATCCAGAAGATCGGCGTCGTCGGCAAGAAGACGGGGATCACCTCTCCGGCGTACGTCTATCTGCCACCGGAGTACTTCCAGCCGCAGTACGCGAAGCGCACCTTCCCGGTCGTGGTCGTGCTCACCGGCTATCCGGGGACCTCCGAGTCCCTCATCACCAAGCTCGACTTCCCGCACACCGCGCACGAGTTGGCGCGCGACGGCAGGGCGCAGCCGATGATCCTGGTGATGCTGCGGCCGACCGTCGCGCCGCCCCGGGACACCGAGTGCGTGGACGTGCCGAACGGGCCGCAGACGGAGACGTTCTTCGCCCAGGACCTGCCCAGGGCCATCGCCGGCCACTACCGGGTCGGGTCGAGGCCCGGGAGCTGGGGCATCATCGGCGACTCCACGGGCGGCTACTGCGCGCTGAAGCTCGCGATGCACCACCCGCGCGTGTACACGGCCGCGGTGGGTCTTTCGCCCTCCTACAAGGCGCCGATCGACGCCACCACGGGAGACCTCTTCCAGGGCGACAAGAAGCTGAAGCGCCACGCGGACCTGGAGTGGTACATCAGGCACATGCCGCCGCCGGACGTCTCCCTGCTGGTCACCACCAGCAGGCACGGAGAGGCCAACTACGGTCCGACGATGCGGTTCGTGGACCTCGTCAAGACGAAGGCCCCGACGAGGATCTCGACGATCGTCCTGGAGAGCGGCGGCCACAACTTCAACACCTGGCGGCGGGAGATCCCCGGCTCGCTGGAGTGGCTGAGTCAGCGGCTGACGGACCGTTGACGTCACGGACGCGCGCGGGAGGGGTGCTTCGAGGCCCGAGGCCAAGGGCCGTACGGCCTGTGAAGGGTCTGGGACGACTGTGTTTTTACCGGGCGGGGCACCAAGATTCGCCTACGCGCGGTAAGTTTCTGGCCATGCCACGTGGACGTCACCGCCATTCACCACCTCTGCACCGGCTGCTGCCTCCAGCGGCGATCGCGGGCGTCTCGCTCGTCTGCGCCCTGGGGCCCTGGGTGTTCACGGATACCGGTGTCCTCCGGGTGATCGCCGCGTTCGCCGCGGCCATCACCGTCGTGGGCGCCGCGGTCATGCGCCGCTGGGACATGGAGGCGGGCAAGCAGGTCGCCGACCTCACGCGCGCGCGGGCGAGCGACGACTGGCGGCACGAGGAGCGCATCGCCGAGCTGGAGACCGACCTGGAGGAGTCCCGCGAGCTGCGCGTCAAGCTGGAACAGAAGCTGCGCGGGAAGCGGGCCGAGTTGCAGGGACTGCGCAACGAGCACGCGGCGCTGCTGCGGCGGTACGCCACGGCGGAGACCGAGCGGGCCAGCGCGCTGGAGGGCCGGCGCCTGCTGGAGCTGGAGGCCGCGGTACCGGCCCAGGGTTCGGGCGCGGACGTCGACGAGGACGTGAAGGCGGGTACGGGGTCGGCGCGGGCGCTTCCGGTCGGCTCCGGCGAGTCGGTGGACCTCGCGGACGAGGCCGACGTGGTGGACTCCGACGCTGCCGCGCTGGACGCGGCGGCGGCCGGCGTCTCGGCGGCCCTGGGCGCGGTCGGCGCGCAGACCACGGGCGACACGGCCGAGACGGACGACGAGTCCGACGAGGAGACCCCGGCGGCACCGGCGGTCTTCTCCCCGGAGGGTTCCTCGCTCTTCCTGCGCGCGCGGGCGGCACTGGCCAGGTTCGACGGCGAGACCCGGACGAAGGCCGACCCGGCCCCCACCGACGTGAAGACGAAGGCGGCGAAGACGGCGGAGATACCCGCTGATGTCGCCGTGGTCTCCGAGGCCGTCTCCGACGGCCCCGCCACCGACAAGGCGGAGGCCGTGCAGGAGGACGAGGCGAAGGGGAAGCCCGAGGCGGCCCGTGGGCACACGAGAGCCGCCGCAACTCCCGCCGAGGCCAAGCCGGCCAAGCCCGTGCGCGGCACCGGGCACTACACCGTGCCGACCGCGGTGGCCGTCGTACCGACGACCGCCCCCGTGCGCAGGCCCACCGCCGAGGGCGGGTTCGACTTCTTCGGTACGCAGAAGGAGCAGGCGTCGGCCGCGCTGGAGTCCGTGCAGAACGAGGACCTCGCCGACGTCGTCGGGCAGGAGGCGCTCGCGCTGCACAAGGCCGAGTCCGAGGCGCAGTTCAAGCCCGCGGACGAGGAGTCGCGCGGGGTCGGCATCGGTCAGGTGATCGACCTGACGGCGCACGACGAGACCGAGCACATCGACCTCCAGGGCCTGCGGAGCGCGGTCTCCTGACGGCAGGTCAGGCCCCGCCCGTACGCACCCGTCACGCCATCCACCGGTCCGGTCGCGCGTCCCGCCGTCCGGTCCGGGACCGCTCCGCCTGATCCCGGAGCAGCTCCGCGGCCTCCTGGGCGTCCCGTAGACCGGCTGTGACGGTCTTGTTGGCCCCCGTGTCCACATGGACGTCCGCGAGGCCCTTGAAGCGCGCCCAGGGCCCTTGCTCCAGCCGTACGGACTGGACCTTGGCGTGCGGGACCAGGGCCAGGCTGCGGCGCAGCAGCCCGTGCCGGGAGACGAAGACGCTGTCGGTGACGGCGATGCCGTAGCCGCGCCACCAGAAGGGCAGGCACCAGCCCGCCCGGCGCGGCGGACGCGACAGCGAGGCGGGCACCTTCACCCCGGGCAGCACCTGGCCTATCACCGCCTCCGCGATCTCGCGGGGCGCCACCGGAACCAGCACCGAGTTCGACGAGCCCGCCACGTCCAGCTCCACCCGGACCCACCCGCGCCGCCGCCACAGCAGCGGCTCCACGATCCGTACGGTCTGCACGCGCCCGGGCGGCACCGTCTCGTGCGTGCGGTCGAGCAGACCGTGGTCGATGCGCAGCCCGTCCGGGGACTCGCCGACCGTCCAGTCGTACTCGGCGACGAACCGCCCCACGCTGCTCGCGCCCGCCGCGCCGAGCAGCGGCACGCCGGTCGCGAGCACCGTCCACAGGCTGTGGGTGGCGAACCAGAGGAACGGCGGTACGACGAGGGCAGCGGCCAGTGAGCCCCAGGTCGCGCCGGTCAGCACCAGGGAGACGGCGAGCACGCGCGCGGGGATGTGCAGCAGCTGCCGTACGGGTGCCTCGCCGACCTCGTGCGCGGTCTCGGGCGCGAACCCGGCCGCGCGGGCGAGCAGTTCGGCCCGCAGGGCACGCGCGTGCCCCTCGCCCAGGTAGGCCAGCTCGTCCTTCTTGTCCGTCCCTACGACGTCCAACTTCAGCTTGGCGACGCCCGCGACCCGGGCCAGCAGCGGCTGGGTGATGTCGACTGCCTGGATGCGTTCGAGCCGGATGTGCGCGGTACGCCGGAACAACAGGCCGGTCCGGATGCGCAGTTCGGTGTCGGTCACCGCGAAGTGGGTGAACCACCAGGTCAGAAAGCCGTACAGGGCCCCGCCCACGACACACACGGCGAGGCCGAGCAGCAGCGTCGTGGTCGTCAGCCGGGTCAGCTGGCGCTGTGCCTGGTCGGGGTCGTGCACCGCCCACCCGATGAGCACGGCGACCGGCGCCCACGCGCGCCGAAGGGGCGTGACGGGATGCAGCCGCTGCTCGACGACCGGCTGCCTGCCGTTCTCTATGGGTACGTCCGTGTCGGTGCCGGGGGTCGTCACAGCCCCGCCGATCGTGCCTCGCCGAGTTCGGTGAGCCGGTCGCGCAGCCGTTCCGCCTCCGCCGGTTCGAGGCCGGGGATGAGCGCGTCGGTCGCGGCGGCGGCCGTGTGCAGCTGCACGCTCGCCAGCCCGAAGTGCCGGGCGACGGGACCGGAGGTCACCTCGACCAGCTGCATCCGCCCGTACGGCACGATCGTCTCCTCGCGCCACAGCACACCCCTGCTGATCAGCAGGTCGTCGGCGCGCTCGGCGTACCGCCAGGAGGCCCAGTTGCGGCCCAGCATCGGCCAGCCCCACAGCAGCAGGGCGAGCGGCAGCAGCGCGAAGGCCGCCCATGCGGGGCCGCAGAGCAGGCCGAGCAGCAGCCCCGTACCGACCGTCAGCGGCGCCAGCCACACCACCAGCAGCAGGCGGCGCATCCGCAGCAGGTCCCGGGGCAGCCCGGTCCACACCGGCTCGTCGTGCGGCTCGCCTCGCGTTTCGCCCGTGGTGTCCGGGCTCCCCGTCTCCATGCCGCAAGCGTACGTACGACAGACTGTGTCCATGAGTCTCACGACGGGTCCCACGGAGACCGTGGTCGGGGTCGGCGGCGCCGCGGAGAGCACCGACATGGTGCTCAACATCGGGCCCCAGCACCCGTCCACGCACGGCGTGCTGCGGCTGCGGCTGGTGCTCGACGGTGAGCGCATCCAGCACGCGGAGCCGGTGATCGGCTATATGCACCGCGGTGCGGAGAAGCTCTTCGAGGCGCGTGACTACCGTCAGATCATCATGCTGGCCAACCGGCACGACTGGCTGTCGGCGTTCTCCAACGAGCTGGGCGTGGTCCTCGCCGTGGAGCGGATGCTCGGCATGGAGGTCCCCACGCGCGCGGTGTGGACGCGCACCCTGCTCGCGGAGCTGAACCGGGTCCTGAACCACCTGATGTTCCTCGGCTCGTACCCGATCGAGCTGGGCGCCATCACCCCGATGTTCTACGCCTTCCGGGAGCGCGAGGAGCTCCAGAACGTCATGGAGGAGGTCTCCGGCGGGCGCATGCACTACATGTTCAACCGCGTGGGCGGCCTCAAGGAGGACCTCCCGGCGGGCTGGTCCACGCGCGCGCGTGCCGCCGTCTCGTCCGTGCGCTCGCGCATGGACCGCTTCGACGACCTGGTCCTCGGCAACGAGATCTTCCGGGGGCGCACGCGCGGTGTGGGCGCGCTCTCGGCGGAGGCGGTGCACGCGTACGGCGTGAGCGGGCCGATCGCGCGCGCCTCGGGCGTGGACTTCGACCTGCGCCGCGACGAGCCGTATCTGGCGTACGGGGAACTCCAGGACACCCTGAAGGTGGTGACCCGGCAGGAGGGCGACTGTCTCGCCCGGTTCGAGTGCCTCCTGGAGCAGACGCACAACGCCCTGGACCTGGCCGACGCCTGCCTCGACCGCATCGCCGAACTGGAGCCCGGCCCGATCAACCAGCGGCTGCCGAAGGTCCTGAAGGCGCCCGAGGGGCACACGTACGCGTGGACCGAGAACCCCCTCGGGATCAACGGCTACTACCTCGTCAGCAAGGGCGAGAAGACCCCGTACCGGCTGAAGCTGCGCTCGGCGTCCTTCAACAACATCCAGGCGCTCACGGAACTGCTGCCCGGGACGCTGGTCTCGGACATGGTGGCGATCCTGGGGTCGCTGTTCTTCGTGGTCGGGGACATCGACAAGTAGCGCAGAGGCCCGAAAAGCGGGTCCTCAGAGGAGCGGGTCGGGGATGCCCGTCGGCTCCACCAGCCACCCGAAGTCCCCGAGCCCGCCCGTCGCCGTCAGCTCGGCGGCCTCTCCCGCGCCCGCCAGGGCCCGTACGTACGCCGCCGGGTCCGTGGACGCCAGGGACAGCGGAGGGCGCCCACCGGCCACCCCGAGGGCGTGCAGGGCCTCCCGCTGGGTCAGCAGGCGGGCTCCCGGCCCCGCGCAGGCGTCCAGCGCCACATGGGCGGTCAGATCGCACGAGCCGTCCGGCACGGGCGTGGTCTCCCGGCCGGCCCGGAAGCCGGTGAGCGTCCCGAAGGGCGGCCGGGCGTCGGCCGTGTGCGCGTAGTCGACGGCGACGGCGAGGCCATGCTCGACGGTGGCTCTGGCGGCGGCCCAGGCGGTGTCCCTGGGGAGCCCGACCTCGGCCCGCGTCCCCGGCTCCGGAGGCAGTGGCCACCACCGCGCCAGCCACTCCGCGTCCGCCCCGGAGACCGGCTCCCCGAGGCGCTCGGTACCGTCCCGTCGTACGAGGACCAGGCGCGGTACGCCCGCCGGGTCCACCTCCGCGACCTCCACGGGGACGTTGTCCAGCCACTCGTTCGCGAACAGCAGCCCCGTGACACCTTCGGGGGGCTCGGGCAGCCACTCGATGCGGTGATCGAGGTCCACGGGGCGGTCGGCCAGCTCGACGGCGTACCCACGCGCGCGTGCCGCCACTTCGGGGGGCAGCGCCCCGAGGACGCCGGTGACGAGTTCGCCCCGGCCCGCGCCCATGTCGACGAAGCCGAGCGACGCGGGCCGGCCCAGCGCCTCGTCGACCCGGCACAGCAGCCGGGCCACGGCACCGGTGAAGAGCGGCGACGCGTGGACGGACGTACGGAAGTGCCCCGCGGGGCCCTCGGGCCGCAGGTAGAACCCCTGCTCGCCGTAGAGCGCCTCCCGCGTCGCCGCACGCCAGCCGTGCCACTCGCCCGCTGTTCCGGCCACCGCCGCGTCCACCGTCTCTCCTGCCACGGGGTCAGGCTAGGGCGCGGACCCCCGCCACCCAGGGGACGGGGTCTCCACCTTGGGGAGTACGCCGGGGCGTTGCGGATCGACCCTCCGGTTGACCCCCGCGCACAGAACGCTTCCCTACTCTGGGTTACGTGCAACGCGTCTATGACTTCCTTCGCAGACACCCGACATGGGTCGACGGCTTCTGGGCCGTCTGCCTGTTCGGGATCTCCGCGCTGGGCGGAGCCGTCGGGAGCGAGACCGGGGTTGCCCAGTCCCGGGTGGCGATCGTCCTGGTGTCGCTCCTGCTGTGCCTGGTGATCGCCCTGCGCCGGCGCGTGCCCGAGCGGATGCTCGTGCTGGCCGCCGTGGTCGGGGTGGTGCAGCTGGCGCTGGACGTCGAGCCCCTGCCCGCGAACTTCGCCATGCTGGTGATCGTCTACACGGTCGCGGTGAACGGGCCCCGCTGGGCCTCGCGGTTCGCGCTGATCGGCGGTCTGTGCGCGGCCCCGCTGGCCCAGCTGCGCTGGCCGGAGAAGGATTCGAGCACCGCGGGCAATCTAGCCCTGGTGGTCTTCCTGGCGGTGCCGTTCGCCCTCGCCTGGGTGCTCGGCGACTCGTTGCGCACCCGCCGCGCCTACTTCGCCCAGCTGGAGGAGCGCGCCGCCCGCCTGGAGAAGGAGCGCGAGGCACAGGCCAAGGTCGCGGTCGCCGCCGAGCGCGCCCGCATCGCCCGCGAGCTGCACGACGTCGTCGCGCACAACGTCTCCGTGATGGTCGTCCAGGCCGACGGCGCCGCCTACGTCCTCGACTCCGCCCCCGAACAGGCCCGCAAGGCCCTGGAGACCATCTCCGGCACCGGCCGCCAGGCCCTCGCCGAGATGCGCCGGCTGCTCGGTGTGCTGCGCACCGGTGAGCACAAGGAGAGCGGGGAGTACGTCCCGCAGCCCGACGTCGAGCAGATCGACGACCTCGTCGAGAAGTGCCGTGGCGCCGGTCTCCCCGTCGACTTCAAGATCGAGGGCACCCCGCGCCCGCTGCCCAGCGGTGTGGAGCTGACGGCGTACCGCATCGTGCAGGAGGCGCTCACCAACACCCGCAAGCACGGCGGCCCGAACACCGGAGCGAGCGTGCGCCTGGTCTACTTCGACGACGGTCTCGGCCTGCTGGTCGAGGACGACGGCAAGGGCGCCCCGCACGAGCTGTACGAGGAGGGCGGCGCCGACGGACAGGGACACGGCCTGATCGGCATGCGCGAGCGCGTCGGCATGGTGGGCGGCACCCTGGACGCGGGCCCGCGCCCGGGCGGCGGATTTCGCATCAGCGCCCTGTTGCCGCTCAAACCCGCTCACTGACACGTGCACGTTCGATATGAGTGTGCATGTTCGATCTACCGGAGGACCCCGCCATGCTCATCCGCGTGATGCTCGTCGACGACCAGGTGCTGCTGCGCACCGGGTTCCGGATGGTGCTCGCCGCCCAGCCGGACATGGAGGTCGTGGCCGAGGCGGGCGATGGCGTCGAGGCCCTCCAGGTGCTGCGGGAGACCGAGGTCGACGTGGTGCTGATGGACGTACGCATGCCGAAGCTCGACGGGGTGGAGACGACCCGGCGCATCTGCCAGGGCGAGAACCCGCCCAAGGTACTGATCCTGACCACCTTCGACCTCGACGAGTACGCCTTCTCCGGGCTGAAGGCGGGCGCCTCCGGCTTCATGCTCAAGGACGTGCCGCCGGGCGAACTCCTCACCGCCATCCGCTCCGTGCACAGCGGCGACGCGGTCGTGGCACCCTCGACGACCCGGCGCCTCCTCGACCGCTTCGCGCCCCTGCTGCCGGGCACCGGCGCGCAGCCCCAGCACAAGGAGCTGGAGCGGCTCACCGGACGCGAGCGCGAGGTCATGATCCTGGTCGCCCAGGGCCTGTCCAACGGCGAGATCGCGGCCCGGCTGGTGCTGTCGGAGGCGACCGTGAAGACCCATGTGGGCCGCATCCTGACCAAGCTGGGCCTGCGGGACCGCGTACAGGTGGTCGTCCTCGCCTACGAGACCGGGCTCGTGCGCGCGGGCGGGGCCGGCTGAGCACGCGCCACGAACTCCGTCACCGCCGCCTTCACGTCGTCCGCCGTCCACTCCAGGCCGGGGGCGCCGACGGTGACCTCGGTGACGGCCAGGCCGGGACCGCCGCGGTCCCAGTAGGCGGCGAACAGATATGTTCCCGTCTCCTCCGCCTGCCGCACCGCCGCCTCCGTCAGCGCGTCGGGATCGTACGGCAGCCAGACCTGGAACTGGTGGGTGTGCGGCTCCTCGGGGTGCACGCGCGCCCACGGCACACCGGCCTCGGCGAAACCCTCCCGCAGCGCGGCGGCCACCACGCGCGCGTGCCGCACGTACTCCGGCAGCCGGGGCAGCTCCCGCTCCAGGCCGACGAGAGCCGACAGCGTCGTGGGGAACTGCTGGAAGATCATGCCGCCGTACCGGTGCCGCCAGGTCTTCGCCTCCTCCACCAGCGTCTTCGGACCGGCCAGCGCCGCACCGCCAAAACCTTCGAGGGACTTGTAGAACGACACGTAGACGCTGTCCGCCAGGCCCGCGATCTCGTCCAGGGGGCGGCCGAAGTGGACGGTGGTCTCCCACAGACGCGCTCCGTCGAAATGCACCACCGCGTCGCGCTCGCGCGCCGCCTCCACGACCTCGGTGAGCTCCTCCCAGGTGGGCAGGACGAACCCGGCGTCCCGGAGCGGCAACTCGAGCATCAGCGTGCCGAAAGGCTCCTCGAAGTCGCGCACCTCGTCGGCTGTGGGCAGCCGGGGCTCGCTGGTCAGGCGTACCGTACGCAATCCGCTGACCT
Organism: Streptomyces sp. NBC_00075; assembly: GCF_045041225.1. Taxonomy (NCBI): domain Bacteria; kingdom Bacillati; phylum Actinomycetota; class Actinomycetes; order Kitasatosporales; family Streptomycetaceae; genus Streptomyces; species Streptomyces sp. NBC_00075. The sequence goes on along the minus strand of NZ_CP108243.1, from coordinate 4,645,252 downwards.
GGCCGAACGCGTTCCGTTCGTGCACTTCGGGGTGGGCCAGGGCGTGCAGGCCGACCGTGGGGCTGCCGGTGCGGGCCGCCCAGCAGCGCAGGGCCACCTGCTGGGCCATCGTGCCCGTGGGGAAGAACGCGGCGCTCTCCGTGCCCAGCAGGGCCGCGACCCGTTCCTCCAGGGCCGCCACGACGCCGTTGCCGTACATGTCCGCGGTCTCGTCGACGTCGTACACCTCAGGCGCGGCCTCCGCCAGCAGCGTGAGCCGCTGTCGGATGGTGTCGGCGAACCCTCCGCGCCACAGCACACGCGGTGCCTCCCGCACCGCGGCCCGGCGCCGCTCCCGCAACCGGTCCTCCGCCGACCGCTCCTCCGTCTGCCCCGCTGTATCGCTCATGCTCCGGATCATCCCGCCCGCCCCGCCGCGCGGGCATCCGTATTTCCGTACCGGACACATTGTGCGCGGCCCGCGACAACCCACAGCCTGTGGACAACCGGACGCCCCTCGGACCGATCGCGTTAACATGACGAGAAATCGTCCGGTACATCGTCCGGTACCCCGAGCGGACTGGAACGGGAAGGCCGCCGTCGAGTGAGTACATTCCAACAGCCAGACCCCAGGGACCGCCCCGCACGGCTCACCGTCGGCGTCGTCGGCGCCGGACGCGTGGGCCCCGCACTGGCCGCGTCCCTGCAACTCGCCGGGCACCGTCCGGTGGCCGTCTCCGGGGTCTCCGACGCCTCCGTCCGCCGCGCCGCGCAGCTCCTCCCGGACGTGCCCGTCGTCTCGCCCGCCCAGGTCATGGAGCGCGCCGACCTGGTCCTGCTGACCGTCCCGGACGACGCCCTGCCCGGCCTCGTCGAGGGCCTCGCCGAGACCGGTGCCGTACGGCCGGGACAGCTCCTCGTGCACACCTCCGGGCGGTACGGCGCGAAGGTCCTGGACCCCGCCCTGCGGGCCGGCGCGCTGCCGCTGGCCCTGCACCCCGTCATGACCTTCACCGGCACTCCCGTGGACGTCCAGCGGCTCGCCGGGTGCTCTTTCGGGGTCACCGCGCGCCCCGAACTGCGGCTGGCCGCCGAGGCCCTCGTCATCGAGATGGGCGGCGAGCCCGAATGGATCGCCGAGGAGAGCCGCCCGCTCTACCACGCGGCCCTCGCCCTGGGCGCCAACCACCTGGTCACCCTGGTCGCCGAGTCCATGGAACTGCTGCGCACGGCCGGTGTCGAAGCCCCCGACCGGATGCTCGGCCCGCTCCTCGGGGCCGCCCTGGACAACGCGCTGCGCTCCGGGGACGCGGCACTCACCGGGCCCGTCGCGCGCGGGGACGCCGGTACGGTCGCCGCGCATGTCGCCGAGCTGCGCAAGCACTCCCCGCAGAGCGTCGCCGCCTATCTGGCGATGGCCCGCGCGACCGCCGACCGTGCCCTCGCCCACGGCCTCCTCAAGCCGGAGCTGGCCGAGGACCTTCTCGGAGTGCTCGGCAACGGCACCGAGGGAGGCGCCCGATGACCCGCTTGCTTCGCACGGCGGCCGAACTGAACGCCCGCGCGTCAGAGCGCATCCCCGACAAGGACGAGGCCACGCAGCACGCACGCACGCGTGCCGTCGTGATGACCATGGGCGCCCTGCACGAGGGCCACGCCACCCTCGTCCGTACCGCGCGCGAGATCGCCGGCGCCGACGGCGAGGTCGTCGTCACCGTCTTCGTGAACCCCCTCCAGTTCGGCCAGGGCGAGGACCTCGACCGCTACCCGCGCACCCTCGACGCCGACGTGAAACTCGCCGAACAGGCGGGCGCGGACGCCGTGTTCGCCCCCTCCGTGGACGAGGTCTACCCGGGCGGCGAACCCCAGGTGCGGATCAGCGCGGGCCCCATGGGGGAGCGGCTCGAAGGGGCCACCCGCCCCGGGCACTTCGACGGCGTCCTCACCGTCGTCGGCAAGCTGCTCCACCTCACCCGGCCCGACGTGGCCTTCTTCGGGCAGAAGGACGCCCAGCAGCTCGCCATGATCCGCCGGATGGTCCGCGACCTGAACTTCGGCGTGGAGATCGTCGGCGTACCCACCGTGCGCGAGGCCGACGGCCTGGCCCTGTCCAGCCGCAACCGCTACCTCTCTACCGAGGAACGGCGTACGGCGCTCGCGCTCTCCCAGGCCCTGTTCGCCGGCAGCGACCGGCACGCCGCCCAGGAGGCGCTGCGCGCGCGGGCCCGCGAAGTGCCCGCCACGCACGCGCGTGCCCAGGCCCTCAGCGCCATCGGCGAGTCCCGGGCCGCCGCCGACGCGCACGCCGTCGCCAAGGTCCCCGGCGGCGGTCCCGCCGCCGTCCGGGCCGCCGCCCGCCTCCTCCTGGACGACGCGGCCCGCCTCAAGCCCCCACTGGCCCTCGACTACCTCGCCCTGGTCGACCCCGCCGACTTCACCGAGATCCCGGACGACTTCACGGGCGAAGCCGTCCTCGCCGTCGCAGCCAAGGTCGGGACGACCCGGCTGATCGACAACATCCCTCTCACTTTCGGAACCCCCGGAGCCGCCTCGTGAGCACCACAGGCCCCACCCCCGGTACCGCCACCGGCATACGGCTGCACGCCCCCGCCCCCGGCTGGGCCCTGACTGCGGACGTCGTGGTCGTCGGCTCCGGCGTCGCCGGGCTCACCGCGGCCCTGCGCTGCGACGCGGCCGGCCTCAGGACGGTCGTCGTCACCAAGGCCCGCCTCGACGACGGCTCCACCCGCTGGGCCCAGGGCGGCATCGCGGCGGCCCTGGGGGAGGGCGACACCCCCGAACAGCACCTGGACGACACACTGGTCGCCGGCGCGGGCCTGTGCGACGAGGAGGCCGTACGGATCCTCGTCACGGAGGGCCCGGACGCCGTACGACGGCTCATCGAGACCGGCGCCCACTTCGACGAGTCCTCCGAAGGAGGACTGGAGCTGACCCGCGAGGGCGGCCACCACCGGCGCCGGATAGCGCACGCGGGCGGCGACGCGACCGGCGCGGAGATCTCCCGCGCCCTCGTCGAGGCCGTCCGCGCGCGGGGCATGCGCACAGTCGAGAACGCGCTCGTCCTGGACCTTCTGACGGACGCCGACGGCCGTACGGCCGGGGTGACCCTGCACGTCATGGGAGAGGGCCAGCACGACGGCGTCGGGGCCGTCCACGCGCCCGCCGTGGTCCTCGCCACCGGCGGCATGGGCCAGGTCTTCTCGGCGACCACCAACCCGTCCGTGTCGACGGGAGACGGCGTCGCCCTCGCCCTCCGCGCGGGCGCCGAGGTCAGCGACCTCGAGTTCGTCCAGTTCCACCCCACGGTGCTCTTCCTGGGCGCCGACGCCGAGGGCCAGCAGCCGCTCGTCTCCGAAGCGGTACGCGGCGAGGGCGCCCATCTCGTCGACGCCGACGGCGTGCGCTTCATGACCGGCCAGCACGATCTCGGCGAACTCGCGCCCCGCGACATCGTCGCCAAGGGCATCATGCGCCGCATGCAGGAACTGGGCGCCGAACACATGTTCCTGGACGCCCGGCACTTCGGCGCCGACATGTGGGAGCACCGCTTCCCGACGATCCTCGCCTCCTGCCGTGCCCACGGCATCGACCCGGTCACCGAGCCCGTCCCGGTCGCCCCCGCCGCCCACTACGCCTCCGGCGGCGTCCGCACCGACTCCCGGGGCCGTACGACCGTCCCCGGCCTGTACGCGTGCGGCGAGGTCGCCTGCACCGGCGTCCACGGCGCCAACCGGCTCGCCTCCAACTCGCTCCTGGAGGGCCTGGTCTACGCCGAGCGCATCGTCGCCGACATCACCGCGAGCCACGCCGGAGACGGCCTCCACGCGCGCGTGCCCGCCCCCGTCCCGCACCCCGAGAAGCCCGCGCACCCGCTCCTCGACCCCGAGACCCGCTTCACGATCCAGCGCATCATGACCGAGGGCGCCGGCGTCCTGCGCTCCGCCGCCTCCCTGGACACCGCCGCCGAGGCCCTCCAGCGACTGCACGCCGCCGCCCGCGGCGCCCTCGACGAGAACGGCAAGACCGCCGAGCCCGGCGTCGACACCTGGGAGGCCACCAACCTCCTGTGCGTGGCCCGCGTCCTGGTCGCCGCCGCCCGCCTGCGCGAGGAGACCCGCGGCTGCCACTGGCGCGAGGACCACGCCGAGCGCGACGACACCACCTGGCACCGCCACATCGTCGTACGGCTGAATCCCGACCGGACGCTGGCCGTACACACCACCGACACCGCAGACTTCCCCCCGACCCGGCCGCATCAGCCGGAGCACCGTCCCCAGGAGCAGTGACAGACGTGAGCACCCCCGACCTTCCCCTCGCCCAGAGCGGCGGCTGCGGCGACGGCTGCGCCTGTGGCGCCGACACCGACGACGTCTACCTGGAGTGCGGCCTCGACCCCGCGCTCGCCGCCCTCCTCGCCGACGCCGGCCTCGACCCCCTTGAGGTCGAGGACATCGCCAACGTCGCCATCCAGGAGGACCTCGACCACGGCGTCGACGTCACGACCGTCGCGACCATCCCCGAGGAGGCCCGCGCCACGGCCGACTTCACCGCCCGGGAGGGAGGGGTGGTCGCAGGCCTGAGGATCGCCGAGGCGGTCGTCTCCGTGGTCTGCACCGACGAGTTCGAGGTCGAGCGACACGTCGAGGACGGCGACCGGGTGGAGGCGGGCCAGAAGCTCCTGTCGGTCACCACCCGCACCCGTGACCTGTTGACGGCCGAGCGCAGCGCGCTCAACCTCCTGTGCCGCCTGTCCGGCATCGCGACCGCCACGCGCGCGTGGGCGGACGTCCTGGAGGGCACCAAGGCCAAGGTCCGCGACACCCGCAAGACCACTCCCGGTCTGCGCGCCCTGGAGAAGTACGCGGTCCGCTGCGGCGGCGGCGTCAACCACCGCATGTCCCTGTCGGACGCGGCCCTCGTCAAGGACAACCACGTGGTCGCCGCCGGCGGCGTCTCCCAGGCCTTCAAGGCTGTACGGGACGCCTTCCCGGATGTACCGATCGAGGTCGAGGTCGACACCCTGCACCAGCTGCGCGAGGTCGTCGACGCGGGCGCGGACCTGATCCTGCTGGACAACTTCACTCCGGGTGAGTGCGACGAGGCGGTCGCTGTCGTCGACGGCCGCGCCGTCCTGGAGGTCTCGGGCCGCCTGATCCTCAAGAACGCCAAGGAATACGCCGACACCGGCGTCGACTTCCTCGCGGTCGGCGCCCTCACCCACTCCTCGCCGATCCTCGACATCGGTCTCGACCTGCGAGCGGCGGAGTAGGTACAAGGCCATGCTGCTGACCATCGACGTGGGAAACACGCACACCGTCCTCGGGCTCTTCGACGGCGACGAGATCGTCGAGCACTGGCGCATCTCCACGGACGCGCGCCGCACCGCCGACGAACTCGCGGTCCTCCTCCAGGGCCTCATGGGCATGCACCCCCTCCTCGGCGACGAGCTGGGCGACGGCATCGACGGGATCGCCATCTGCGCGACCGTGCCGTCGGTGCTGCACGAGCTGCGTGAGGTGACGCGGCGGTACTACGGCGATGTGCCGGCGGTGCTGGTCGAACCCGGCGTGAAGACGGGCGTACCGATCCTCACCGACAACCCCAAGGAGGTCGGCGCGGACCGCATCATCAACGCGGTCGCGGCGGTCGAGCTGTACGGGGGTCCCGCGATCGTCGTCGACTTCGGTACGGCGACCACGTTCGACGCGGTGTCCGCGCGCGGGGAGTACGTGGGCGGGGTTATCGCCCCCGGGATCGAGATCTCGGTCGAGGCGCTGGGTGTGAAGGGCGCCCAGCTCCGCAAGATCGAGGTGGCTCGGCCCCGGGCGGTGATCGGCAAGAACACGGTCGAGGCGATGCAGGCGGGGATCATCTACGGGTTCGCGGGTCAGGTGGACGGCGTGGTGACCCGGATGGCGAAGGAGCTGGCGGAGGACCCGGACGACGTGACGGTGATCGCCACGGGTGGGCTGGCGCCGATGGTGCTGGGCGAGGCCTCGGTGATCGACGAGCACGAGCCGTGGCTGACGCTGATCGGGCTGCGACTGGTGTACGAGCGGAATGTGTCCCGTATGTAGTTCTCGCCCCCGCCGCCCCTACCCATTCCCGTCCCCTGGGGGCTGCGCCCCCAGACCCCTGCTACGGCCCTGAACGGGCCTTGTCCTCAAACGCCGGACGGGCTGGTTTGTCAGCCCGTCCGGCGTTTGAGGACAAGGGGGTTCGGGGGCGTAGCCCCCGAGGATGGGACGGGTAGGGGCGGCGGGGGCGAGAACACTTGCGCACGGCCAGCCGGGTGGCTTCCTGGGCCACGCCCCCTTTCCAATGCCGAGTTTGTCTGATTAGCGCGTATCGTCGCCGCATGCCCACGCCATTCGGATCTCGCGGCGGCATGGCGTTCGGTGCGGAGGAGCTGCGTGTGCTCCGCCGTGCTCTCGCCCTCGCCCTCCACCCCGGCCCCGCCTCCGCGGAGGATGTCAAGGACTGTCTCCGGCTTGCCGAGTCCGTCGACGAGGCGGCGCGTGAGGGAGCCAGGCTGCGCGCCTTCCTCGTGGCCGACCTCGCCCGCTACCGAGCCGCCCTCCCCGGCACCGCCGCCGGCTACCTCACGCTCCTGGAGGAGGCCCTGGGCGCCGGGTACCGCCCGGACCCGGACGACCTCGCCGCCCTCCGGGCCCTGCGGGGCAACCCGGTCGCCGCCGCCCTCCTGGACCGCTGTCTGCGGCACGCGGAACGGAACGTACGGGCCCGGCTCGGCGCCAGGGTGTCCGGCCGGGCGCCCGTCACGCCGACGGTGCCCGCCTCCCGTACCCGGCTCCTGGCCCTGCCCGGCGGCCTCGCCGCCCAGGATCCCGGCAGGAAGCCCGGCGAGAAGCCCGTGGAGAAGAAGCCCGGCGAGCGTCCCGCCCCGGCGCCCCGGCCCGCGCCCGACGCCCCCAAGCCCGGCCGCCCCATCCCCACCCCTGGTGAGGTCTTCCCGCGCCGCAAGCCGACCCCGCCCGCGAATCCCCCGCAACAGCTCGCCGCGGGTTGAGTCGAACGGAGTACGACCCACAAAGGCCCGGGCCCCCCGCCCGGGCCTTTCGGCTGCCCTGGCTACTCTGGTCGCATGGACTACGTCTCCGCGCTCGTACCCCCGGTAGTGATGGCCGCGCTCTTCATCGGTGTGATCGTGACGATGGTGAAGAGTCAGGGCGGTGCCAACAAGGCCAAGGAGGACGCCGTCGTGGACGCCACCCTCGCCCGGGCCGAGCAGACCCGGCAGGCCGGACAGGATCACACCACTTTGTAGGGGTTTGAGCAGGTAAGCGCACGTCCTTCGCGCTATTCACCCTTTCTCCCACTACTGTGCTGAGTTGTGCCTCGCCCATTGGGAGAACTCGAAGACGCGGTCATGACGCGGGTGTGGAAGTGGAACCGCCCGGTCACCGTTCGAGAAGTCCTGGAAGACCTTCAGCAGGAACGGTCCATCGCGTACACCACGGTGATGACCGTTTTGGACAATCTCCATCAGAAGGGCTGGGTCCGTCGAGAGGCGGAAGGCCGGGCCTATCGATATGAGGCGGTCTCCACCCGAGCCGCCTACGCGGCCGCGCTGATGAACGACGCGTGGTCGCAGAGCGACAACCCCGCCGCCGCTCTCGTCGCCTTCTTCGGCATGATGAGCGAAGAACAGCGGCTGGCCCTCAGGGATGCCGTTCGCATCGCCCAAGGGCCGGAACAGGCGGAACAGGTCGAACAGCCCGGGCAGCCGGAAGCCGCGGAACATACCGCCGACGAGAAGCCCGCCTACGAGAACCCCGCCTCGGCCGAGGACCCCACCGGGCGATAGCGTCCGCTCATGTCAGCGATGCGTCCCGAAGTCACAGCGAAAGCCATCACCGTCCGGCGGGCCAGGACCAGCGATGTCCAGGCCGTACGCGGACTCCTTGACTCGTTCGTCCGGGGCCGTATCCTGCTCGACAAAGCGACGGTGACGCTTTACGAGGACATCCAGGAGTTCTGGGTCGCGGAACGCGACGACAACGGCGAGGTCGTGGGGTGCGGCGCACTCCATGTGATGTGGGAAGACCTCGCCGAAGTCCGTACTCTCGCGGTGAACCCGGACCTGAAGGGTTCCGGTGTCGGGCATCAGTTGCTGGAGAAGTTGCTACAGACCGCCCGCTGGCTCGGCGTTCGACGCGTTTTCTGTCTGACCTTTGAAGTGGACTTCTTCGGGAAGCACGGCTTCGTGGAGATCGGTGAGACGCCTGTTGACACCGATGTCTACGCCGAGCTACTGCGTTCCTATGACGAGGGCGTCGCGGAGTTCCTCGGTCTCGAACGAGTGAAACCGAACACCTTGGGCAACAGTCGGATGCTTCTGCATCTGTGATCGGGCATCGGTGATCGGGCACCGGCAATTCCTGTGAGCCGCCTGCCCAGGTTCCCTATGTCCGAAACGCGTACGTTTCCGGTCGAGGGAAGGGCCGTCGGTCTCTCCCGGGGGTTTGTGTTTTTCCGGCAAAAGCGGTTTGCTTTCCGACGTACTGCAGTACTGCATATAACAGGGGATGCGAAACAGCGGCGCACGCCGTGGGCATCGGCTCCCACGTTATCGATGAAAGGAAATCCGGTGGCACAGAAGGTTCAGGTCCTTCTTGTCGACGACCTCGACGGCGGCGAGGCGGACGAGACCGTGACGTTCGCGTTGGACGGCAAGACGTTCGAGATCGATCTCACGACTGCCAATGCTGACAAGCTTCGCGGTCTTCTCGAGCCCTACGTCAAGGGCGGCCGCCGTACTGGAGGCCGTGCTTCGGGTGGGCGTGGAAAGGCGCGTGTCGCTTCCGGCGGCAGCCAGGACACCGCGCAGATCCGTGCTTGGGCGAAGGAGAACGGTTACGAGGTCAACGACCGTGGCCGTGTTCCCGCGTCCATTCGCGAGGCTTACGAGAAGGCCAACGGCTGAGCGCACGCGCGCCGCAGTCGGACGCGATGGCATTGAGTCGCCAGCGTGTCCACCAGCCGTACGAGATCGGGGGCGCCTCCGACGCCCCCCAGGGCCGACATCGTCGGCAGCGGGACCGCCGTCCCGCACCCTGTTTCAGGGGGCCGCAGCCAGACAGCGGCCCCCTGCGGATTTGTCCGGCCCTGAGCGATGCCCTGAGAGCCGGGAGAGCTGCCCGCCGCCGGGGCGGGGGAACCGGGCGGCCCGGGCACCCCGGGCGGTCTCGGCGGCAAGGGGGCCTCGATGTGGCCGCCCGCGCCGATCGCCCTCAGGTCCGGTGTGAGCCCGCCCCACTCCAGCCAGTCCAGCAGCCCCGGCAACTCGTCCGCGCTGCCCGCGGCCACCAGCAGCAGCATCCGGTTCCCGTGCAGGGCCACCGGGGAAGCCGGCGCCCGCACCTGCCCCCGGTGCCGCAGCGCCGCGAAGCCCGCCTCGGCCGGCACGTCGAGCACGTCGAAGCTCCGGCCCACGACCAGCCGTACCGGAACGCCCCCGGATCCGGAACCGGGCACTGTCGCCCACCCCAGTTCGTTCTCGTACCAGTGCAGGACATCGCTCGTGATGTCGCCCGGGTCGAGAGGGCGGCGAGGAAGGGGGACAGTGGGAACCATGCGAAGCCAACCGCTGCGAAGGGCCGCGAGTTACGCTGGGTGCCCTTGCGGGCGCGCGGAGTTCCGATTTCGGGGATGCGCGGAGCAGTTCGGCGGCGCAAGGTTGTTCGCCCGTAGCGGAGGGAACCGGTGCATCCGGCATGGAGTGTCGGTCCGTACGGGTAAGACATCCCTAGTGGGAGGGGGCGACACGCAGAAAAGGCCGTCTCACGTTCGCCATCGGCGTACTGATAGTGAGGGTAACTGCCTGGCCTGCGGGAACATCGTCTCGCACGATCGGGTTGGAGCATATGTCGGCGTTCGGGGTCAGGAGGCTGTGTTGGTTCTCGGTCCGGTGTCGGCAGTTGGAATGAGCGGTCCCCGCTTGCGGGACTAAGCTGCGGAAGGACAGGGAGGGGAGCGTCCCCTTACTGCCTGACCGCTCTGAGGAGCGATTAACGATGTTCGAGAGGTTCACCGACCGCGCGCGGCGGGTTGTCGTCCTGGCTCAGGAAGAAGCCCGGATGCTCAACCACAACTACATCGGCACCGAGCACATCCTCCTGGGCCTGATCCACGAGGGTGAGGGTGTCGCCGCAAAGGCCCTGGAGAGCCTCGGCATTTCGCTTGAGGCGGTCCGCCAGCAGGTTGAGGAGATCATCGGACAGGGCCAGCAGGCGCCGTCCGGTCACATCCCCTTCACTCCCCGTGCCAAGAAGGTCCTGGAGCTGTCGCTCCGCGAGGCCCTTCAGCTGGGCCACAACTACATCGGCACTGAGCACATCCTGCTCGGCCTGATCCGTGAGGGCGAGGGCGTCGCCGCCCAGGTCCTGGTCAAGCTGGGCGCAGATCTCAACCGGGTGCGGCAGCAGGTCATCCAGCTGCTCTCCGGTTACCAGGGCAAGGAGACCGCCACCGCCGGCGGCCCCGCGGAGGGCACCCCCTCGACGTCCCTGGTCCTCGACCAGTTCGGCCGGAACCTCACCCAGGCCGCTCGTGAGTCCAAGCTCGACCCGGTCATCGGGCGCGAGAAGGAGATCGAGCGGGTCATGCAGGTGCTGTCCCGGCGTACGAAGAACAACCCGGTCCTGATCGGTGAGCCCGGCGTCGGCAAGACCGCCGTCGTCGAGGGTCTCGCCCAGGCCATCGTCAAGGGCGAGGTGCCCGAGACCCTCAAGGACAAGCACCTCTACACCCTGGACCTCGGCGCGCTGGTCGCCGGCTCCCGCTACCGCGGTGACTTCGAGGAGCGCCTGAAGAAGGTCCTCAAGGAGATCCGCACCCGCGGCGACATCATCCTGTTCATCGACGAGCTGCACACGCTCGTGGGTGCGGGTGCCGCCGAGGGCGCCATCGACGCCGCTTCGATCCTGAAGCCGATGCTGGCCCGCGGTGAGCTCCAGACCATCGGTGCCACCACGCTCGACGAGTACCGCAAGCACCTCGAGAAGGACGCGGCCCTCGAGCGCCGCTTCCAGCCGATCCAGGTGGCGGAGCCTTCCCTCCCCCACACGATCGAGATCCTCAAGGGCCTGCGCGACCGGTACGAGGCGCACCACCGCGTCTCGATCACCGACGAGGCCCTGGTGCAGGCGGCGACGCTCGCCGACCGGTACATCTCGGACCGGTTCCTGCCCGACAAGGCGATCGACCTCATCGACGAGGCCGGTTCCCGGATGCGCATCCGCCGGATGACCGCTCCGCCGGACCTGCGCGAGTTCGACGAGAAGATCGCCGGTGTGCGCCGGGACAAGGAGTCCGCGATCGACTCGCAGGACTTCGAGAAGGCCGCCTCTCTCCGTGACAAGGAGAAGCAGCTCCTCGCCGCGAAGGCCAAGCGGGAGAAGGAGTGGAAGGCCGGCGACATGGACGTCGTCGCCGAGGTCGACGGCGAGCTGATCGCCGAGGTCCTCGCGACCGCCACCGGCATCCCGGTCTTCAAGCTGACCGAGGAGGAGTCGAGCCGCCTGCTGCGCATGGAGGACGAGCTCCACAAGCGGGTCATCGGCCAGAAGGACGCCGTCAAGGCGCTCTCCAAGGCGATCCGCCGTACGCGTGCCGGTCTGAAGGACCCGAAGCGCCCCGGTGGTTCGTTCATCTTCGCCGGCCCGTCCGGTGTCGGTAAGACCGAGCTGTCCAAGGCCCTCGCCGAGTTCCTCTTCGGTGACGAGGACGCGCTGATCTCCCTCGACATGTCGGAGTTCAGCGAGAAGCACACGGTGTCGCGGCTCTTCGGTTCGCCCCCCGGTTACGTGGGCTACGAAGAGGGCGGCCAGCTGACCGAGAAGGTCCGCCGCAAGCCGTTCTCCGTCGTCCTCTTCGACGAGGTCGAGAAGGCCCACCCGGACATCTTCAACTCGCTGCTCCAGATCCTGGAGGACGGTCGCCTGACCGACTCCCAGGGCCGGGTCGTGGACTTCAAGAACACGGTCATCATCATGACGACCAACCTCGGCACGCGGGACATCTCCAAGGGCTTCAACCTGGGCTTCGCGGCCTCCGGTGACAAGAAGTCCAACTACGAGCGCATGAAGAACAAGGTCTCGGACGAGCTAAAGCAGCACTTCCGGCCCGAGTTCCTCAACCGCGTCGACGACGTGGTCGTCTTCCCGCAGCTCACGCAGGACGACATCCTCCAGATCGTCGACCTGATGGTCGGCAAGGTGGACGAGCGCCTGAAGGACCGGGACATGGGCATCGAGCTGTCCCAGGCCGCCAAGGAGCTGCTGTCCAAGAAGGGTTACGACCCTGTCCTGGGCGCCCGCCCGCTGCGTCGCACGATCCAGCGCGAGATCGAGGACACGCTCTCGGAGAAGATCCTCTTCGGCGAGCTGCGCCCCGGTCACATCGTGGTCGTCGACACGGAGGGCGAGGGTGAGGCGGCGACCTTCACCTTCCGCGGCGAGGAGAAGTCGGCACTGCCCGACGTCCCGCCGATCGAGCAGGCGGCCGGCGGTGCCGGGCCGAACCTGAGCAAGGAGGCGTAAGCCTCACTCCGTAAGGGGGCCGGTGCCTGTCAAGGCACCGGCCCCCTTACGTATGTCCGTTTACGACAGCTGGCCGTCGTAGTCCGGGAGCTTGTACGTCTTCTCGGCGTGGCCGCCCGACAGGTCGGTGGCGCTGTTGCCGATGTTGGCGATGATCGTGTAGCCCTTCGACTCGATGTCGACGCGCTGCGCGGTCTTGTAGTCGGCCACGTTCTTGAAGAGGTCGATCAGATTGCGGACGTACAGCCCGGTGACGTCGTAGCCGACGTACGTGAGGTTGTACTTCGTCAGGGCCTTGATGATGTCCGGGCGCGCAGTGACGAAGAACAGGGCGACGCCGTGCTCCTGGGCGTACTGGGCCACCTTCAGCACGGGTGCGTTGGCCGGCGACGGGTAGCTGAAGCCGAAGTCGGTCTCCAGGGTGGTGTTGTCGATGTCGAAGACGATCGCCGGCTTCTCGCCCGTGGAGGCGGCGGCGATGCGCTGCTTCAGATAGGGCAGTGCCTGGTCCATCACGGCCTGGCAGTCCGCCTGCCAGGTGGCGTAGTCGACGTCCGCGGCGGCTGTCACGGCCGTGGTGGACGCGGTGGTCGCGGCCTGGGCGGTACCGGGGCCGACCAGGGTCACCGCGGCGACAGCCGCGACCGCGGTCAGGCCGATACGGCGCGTCCAGGGCGTCCAGGAGCCTCTTGTCATCGGGATGGGGGTCCTCTCACGTAGGTCCGTGCGGTGCCAGGGCCTGTAGATGTCAGGGGCATGCTTGCGGGAGTGAGTGGCGCGGGTGGGAAGGGAACATTACTCACGGGTAGCGGCGAGATGCCAGTAGTCGGAGGGGGTTTGTTCGGCTCGCGGTCGGGGTGGCGTGGGTCCCATTGCGCGCGTCACAGTCGCCGCCCTCCGGCCCTGTGGGCCGGTGACATGATGCACAGGCGAAATGTCCGTTACTAGGGCGATTAGTGGGTGACGGGGTGGTTGGAGGATGGTTTGCGCGGTGCGGCGGCTTGGGGTGCTTTGTCAATAAGTAGGTAAATTTGCGTTGAACTACTACCTTGTGCCGTAGAGCAGGGGTTTGGGGATGGGTGGGGGGCGGGGGTACCAAGGGGTTTCCCATCCGGCGAGGTCGCCTGTGCCGGGTGGTTTTCCTGTCCCCGTCCCCATGAGGTTTCGATGCTCAAGCGCGCCACCGCCCGTGTTTCCCGTATCTCCGTTCTGGCCGCAGGGCTCGCGGCGTCGGTCGTGCTGGGCACGGCCGGGATCGCGGCCGCCGCCGACACCGGTACGACGGCGAGTGCCGTCCAGGTCCAGGCCGCCGCCAAGAAGGCCGCCTCCTGGGTGGACCCGGTCAAGAAGTACACGCTCAGCGCCAGCTTCAACCAGGCCGGCAACATGTGGTCGTCCAAGCACTCCGGCCAGGACTTCGCCGTGCCGAGCGGTACGAAGGTCTTCGCCGCGCACGGCGGCACCGTCGTCAAGGCCGGCGGCAACGGCGCCGGTGACGGGTCGGCGTACGGCAACGCCATCGTGATCAAGCACGGCAACGGCACGTACTCGCAGTACGCCCATCTGTCGAAGATCAACGTGAAGGTCGGCCAGGTCGTGGCCACCGGGCAGCGCATCGCCCTGTCGGGCAACACGGGCAACTCCAGCGGCCCGCACCTGCACTTCGAGATCCGTACGACCGCGAACTACGGCTCCGCCGTGGACCCGGTGGCGTTTCTGCGGGCCAAGGGCGTGACTGTCTGACGGAGGGCTGGGGGGCCGTGATCTACGGCTGTTCCGTGCCCTCGTGGGCCTGGGTGACCAGGCCGATCGCCACCTCCAGGACCGCCTTGCGCTTCTCGTCCGCGTCGCCCGCGAGGTCCTGGAGGACGAACATCCCGGCGTGCAGCGTGAACATCGCGCTGATGCAGCGGACCTGGTCGACCAGGGCGGCGTCCGGATCGATGATGATCTCCCGCATGCCGAGCATCCGCGTCTTGAACGTGTCGCCGATGCTCAGGTCCCGTACCGTCGCCTGGTTCTCCTGCATGAAGCGGAAGAGCGGCGCCGCCTTGCCGAGCGCCTCGCTGTAGCGGCGGACGATCTCCTGCTTGGTGTCGAGGGTGTGCGGTTGCTGCCTGCCCCACTCGATCAGGTCCTCGATCGGCTTCGTCAGGTCCTCGAACAGGCTGACGATGATCTCTTCCTTGGTCTTGAAGTGGTAGTAGAGCGCCGCCTTCGTGACATCGAGGCGTTCGGCGATCTCCCGCAGCGAGGTCTTCTCGTAGCCCTGTTCGGCGAAGAGTTCGAGCGCCACGTCCTGGATGCGCTGGCGGGTGTCCCCGCGGCGGCGCTGCTTGGTGCGGTCCATTGCTCGTACTCCTGCTTCTGAATGCCCTGGTGGGCGCCCTTGGGGTAAAACTTACTTGACGCCCGGCTAGTTAGAGGTCTAGCTTCCCCAGTGTAGTCAACTTGCCGGGCGGCAAGTAAGTAGGAGTACGTGGGGGAGTGGGTCGGAGACGATGGCGGACACACAGGTGGCAGAGGACCGGCCGGACGGGGCCGACGTGCGGGGCGAGCAGGGCAAGCAGCCGCGGAGTGTGCGGGTGGTGTTGCTCGCGCTCATGATCGCGATGATGCTCGCGATGCTGGACAACATGATCATCGGTACGGCGATGCCGACGATCGTCGGTGAACTGGGCGGGCTCGAACACCTGTCGTGGGTCGTGACGGCCTACACGCTCGCGACCGCCGCCTCCACCCCGATCTGGGGCAAGCTCGGCGACATGTACGGGCGCAAGGGCGTCTTCATGACGTCGATCGTGCTCTTCCTGATCGGGTCGGCGCTCAGCGGTATGGCCCAGGACATGGGGCAGCTGATCGGCTTCCGGGCCGTCCAGGGGCTCGGCGCCGGTGGTCTGATGGTCGGGGTCATGGCGATCATCGGGGACCTGATTCCGCCGCGTGAGCGCGGCAAGTACCAGGGCATGATGGCCGGCGTGATGGCGCTCGCCATGATCGGCGGACCGCTGGTCGGCGGAGCGCTGACGGACCACTTGGGCTGGCGCTGGTCGTTCTACATCAACCTGCCGCTGGGCGTGGTCGCGCTCGTCGCCATCAGCGCGGTGCTGCATCTGCCGAAGAAGCGGGCGCAGACGCGGATCGACTATCCGGGTGCGGCGCTGCTGACCGTCGGCATTACGGCGATCGTTCTGGTGACCACCTGGGGCGGTACGGAGTACGCGTGGGGCTCCGCCAGGATCATGGAGCTGATCGGGATCGGCGTCGCCTCGCTCGTCGGGTTCGTGTTCTGGCAGACCAAGGCCGCCGAGCCGATCATGCCGCTGCACATATTCCGCAGCCGCAACTTCTCGCTGATGTCGGTCATCGGCTTCGTCACCGGGTTCGTGATGTTCGGTGCGGTGCTGTTCCTGCCGCTGTACCAGCAGTCCGTGCAGGGTGCGTCCGCGACCAACTCGGGGCTGCTGCTGCTTCCGATGCTCGGCGCGATGATGGTCGTGTCGATGATCGCCGGGCGGGTGACCACGAGCAGTGGCAGGTACAAGGTGTTCCCGGTGGTCGGCAGTGTGCTGATGATCGTGGGGCTGTTCCTGCTCGCACAGATGGACACCGGGACCTCGCGGGTCACGTCCGGTGTGTACATGGCGATCGTGGGTGCCGGTATGGGCTGTCTGATGCAGATCACCATGCTGGTGGCGCAGAACAGCGTCGAGATGAAGGACATGGGTGTCGCGTCCTCCGGGGCCACGCTGTTCCGGACGCTCGGGGCGTCGTTCGGGGTCGCGATCATGGGGGCGCTGTTCAACAGCCGTGTCCAGGACGTGATGACCGAGCGGGCCGGGGCGCTGGGGTCCAAGGTGACCGAGCAGTCGGCTCAGCTGGATGCGGCGAGCCTGGCGAAGTTGCCGGCGGCGGCGCGGGAGGCGTACCAGTACGCGGTGTCTTCCGGGACGCACTCGGCGTTCCTGCTGGGGGCCTCGGTGGCGGTCGTCGCGCTGGTGGCGGCGGTGTTCGTGAAGGAGGTTCCGTTGAAGGGGGCGGGGCCTGAGAAGAGGGACGGGGACGAGGGTTCTCGTCCGGGGGCAGCCAAGGGGGCTGTGGCTGAGGTGGTGTGAGGTTCGCCCCCGCCGCCCTTACCCGTTCCCATCCCTCAGGGGCTGCCGCCCCCGAACCCCCGCTACGGCCCTGAAAGGGGCCTCGTCCTCAAACGCCGGACGGGCTGAGTCAGTCAGCCCGTCCGGCGTTTGAGGACGAGCGCGTTCAGCGCGACTTCCCACCCACCCGACGACCGCCACCACCCTCCAGCCCGTCCGGCGTTTGAGGACAAGGCCCCTTCAGGCCGAAAGGGGGGTCTGGGGTCGGCAGCCCCCCAGGGATGGGACGGGTAGGGGCGGCGGGGGCGAAACTCAGGGCTTCGGGCGGGGCATCATCGGGTAGCTGCCCGTGTTGGTCGGGGCGTGTTCCGGGAGCCACAGGACCGCTACCGCGCCCTCTGCGGGGACGTCCTCCGGGGCGCCCGGGGGGCGTATGTTGCGGAACGTGAGGCGGGCGCCCAGGACGCGGGCCTGGCCCGCGGCGATCGTGAGGCCGAGGCCGTGGCCGTGGCCCGAGCGGTCGCTGCTTCCCGTGCGGAAGCGGCTCGGGCCGTCCGCCAGCAGGTCCTCCGGGAAGCCCGCACCGTGGTCACGGACGCGGATGACCCGGCCCTCCACCGACACCTCTATCGGCGCCTTGCCGTGGCGCGCCGCGTTGGCCAAGAGGTTGAACAGCACCCGCTCCAGCCGACGCGGATCCGTCGTGACCTCCGACTCGTGCACCACATGTACGGCGATCTCCGGGTCCTTCGCGATCACCCGCCGCGCCACGAACTCACCCAGCATGATGTCCTGCAACTCCGCCCGCTCCGACGCCCCGTCGAGCCGGGCCACCTCCAGGACGTCCTCGACCAGCGTGCGCATCGCCTTCGCCCGGTCCAGGACCAGCTCCGTCGGCCGGCCGGGAGGGAGGAGTTCGGCCGCTGTCAGCAGTCCCGTCACCGGCGTACGCAGCTCGTGCGCGATGTCCGCCGTGACCCGCCGTTCCGCCTCCAGGCGCTGCTGAAGCGTGTCCGCCATCGCGTCCACCGCCCGGGCGAGGTCGTCGGTCTCGTCCCGTACGACACCGCCGATGGCGTCCCGTACCCGTACGTCCGTCTCGCCTCTGGCGACCTGGTTCGCTGCCGCCGCCGCTTTCCTCAGCCGCCGCGACAACTGGGCGCCGATGAGCACCCCGAGCGCGCTGCCGCCGAGGACGACCGCGATCGAGCCGATGATCAGCGCCTGGTCGAGGTCGGCCATGATGTCCGTGCTGCGGTCGGTGAACCCGGTGTGCAGCGACATGATGTGGCCGTCCTTGAGCGGTACGGCCGCCCAGATGTCCGGCACCCCGTCCGGCCGGTCGGTCACATAGGTCGCCCGGCGGCCCTCCGCCGCCTTCTCCCGCAGCTCCCGCGGCAGGTTCGGGTCGTCGACCTTGATGCCGGGGAAGTTGGGCCGCCCCGACAGGTTGTAGTTGCTCTGCCCGATCAGGACGCGCTCGTCCGCGAGATCGCGCGCGCTGTCCAGCATCGAGACCCGGGCCGCGTTGTGCACGACCAGACTGAGGGTCACCGCCACGAGCGCGCCGACCAGCGCGATGGCGGCGCTCAGCTTCCATCGAAGCCCCGTGTGGATCCCCGTAAGGCCTGTGATGCCCCTGAGGCCCTTGATCCTGGTTCCTCTTGCGCCCATGGGTCCGCTCAGGCCTTCAACTTGTAGCCGAAGCCGCGGACCGTCTCGATCCGGTCCTGGCCGATCTTCGTACGCAGCCGCTGCACATGGACGTCGACGACGCGGGTGTCCCCGCCCCAGCCGTAGTCCCACACGCGTTCGAGGAGCTTGTCGCGGGAGAGGACCGTGCCCGGCGCGGACGAGAACTCCAGCAGCAGCCGCATCTCGGTGGGCGTCAGGGCCACCGGCCGGCCCTCCTTGCGGACCTCCATGCCCTCGGTGTCGATCTCCAGGTCACCGAAGACGAGGACTCCGCCGGTCACGGGCGCCCCACCCTCCGCGCCCGCCGCGTTCGGGCCGCTCGCGTGACCGAAGCGGCGCAGCACCGCGCGGATCCGGGCGACCAGGACGGCACCGTCGAACGGCTTCGTGACGTAGTCGTCGGCGCCCGCCTCCAGGCCAAGGACCACGTCGATCGAGTCGGCGCGCGCCGACAGCATGATCACCGGCACGGTGGACTCGTCGCGGATACGGCGGCACAGGCTGACCCCGTCGAGGCCCGGGACCATGACGTCCAGCAGGGCGATGTCGGGGCGGTCCGCGCGGAACGCCGCCAGGCCCGACAGCCCGTCGGGCATGGCGGTGACCGCGAAGCCGTCCCGCTCCAGGGCGAGTTGGGTGGCCTCGCGGATGACGTCGTCGTCCTCGACGAAGAGGACGTGGGTCTGGTCTGCCATCCCGGTGCTCTCAGTTCTCGTCTTGTGCGTCTTGTGCGTCAGGTCGTGTGTCGGGTCAGTTGGAGTCCGTCGTCGGTGCGGTGTCGCCGTCGACCGCGCTGCTGTACTCGTTGTGCGTGCGGTACTCCAGGGTGAAGCGGCCCGCCGTCCACCGGTAGGTGATCACATTCTCGCCCGACGGGCTCGTCACCGGGTCGTCCTTCTTGTACACCTGTTTGGTGACCACCAGGTCGCCCCGGTCTATCTCCGCGTAGACGGGGGACTCCTCGGCCCGGAAGACGTTCCGGTAGCCGGTGCCGCTGCCCGCCTCGCGGTACACGTACGAACCGACGCCCACGGCATCGCTGCACGTCATGACATTGACGACGACGTCGTCCGAGGCCCCGTCGGTCAGATCGCCGTACGACACGTCGACCGGGTACTCGTCCCCGACGCACGGCTTCAGCGCACGCTTGACCGAGGTCGCGACCCCCGGGTCGTCCATGACGAGCCTGACCCCGTCCACGTCGTCCGTCGTGGCGTACGCGGAGGGCGAGGGCGTGGGGTTCAGCTTGCCCGCGACGGCGTCGGCGCCGGCCGGGCCCTCGTCACGGGCGCCGGTGCCGCCGGTGGCGCAGGCGGTGACGAAAAGGGCGAGGGCGGCGAGCACGGCCGTCGCCGTGATCACCGCCTGAAAAGCCCGCCGGGCAGGAGCGGACGGAGCCGGGTGCACGAGCAGCCCCGAGCCGTGCCCCTGCCACCCCCGTGAGCCCGCACCCGGATCGGGACCGCTACCCGGACCCGGACCTGAGGATGGGTCCGCGCCCGAATCCGTCCCTGCCCCTGTCCGGGGCTGTGCCCGTGGGACCCCGGGACCGGTCGCCCCTGTGCCTAGGCCGCGCAACGCTCCCGCTCCTCATGCTCCAGCGCGCGTGCGTCCAGATCGCGGGCCTCCAGCTCCTCCCGGAGCCGGGCGAGCGCCCGGTGCAGCGTGCTCTTGACCGTTCCGGCCGACATGCCGAGGGCGGCGGCCGTCTCCTCCGTGGACATCTGCTCCCAGTGTCGCAGCACGACGACACTGCGCTGCTTGGGTGCGAGCACCTTCATGACGTCCATCAGGAGGGCGCGGTCCGCGTGCTGTTCGGTGGAGTCGTCCACGCACGCGTCCGGAAGCTGCTCGGTGGGCACTTCCTCCAGCTTGCGTGCCCGCCACCACTCGGTCCGGGTGTTGATCATCACCCGGCGGAGGTAGGCGTCCGCGAGCCGCTTGTCCGCTATGCCGTCCCAGCGGCCGTACGTCCGTACGAGCGCCGTCTGTAGCAGGTCCTGGGCGTCGACGGGGTCGGGGACCAGTCGACGGGCGCTGCGCAACAGCGCGTCCTGCCGTGTGCGGACGTACTCCTCGAATTCGAGCACCTCGCCCTGCTGCGTCATGTCCAACCGCCTCCGATCCCCGTTTCCGACCCGCCTGCCGGCCGGCTTTCACTGCCCTGTGGTCTGTACAGGGATGAAGCTACGGAGGGGTTGTCACGGAGCTGTCCGAGCCAGCCTGCGGGGAGCGCGCGGCTGTCCGTCGGTTGTGTAACGGAAGTAGGGAAGGGGTAAGCGGGAGGGGTAATTGGTGGTGTTGTGGGGTGATTTGAGGGGTGGGGGAGGAGTGTTTGACGCGTTACGGAAGGCCGAGTCTGTGTCCCGGGATGTGTCTCAGCTGTGCGGCAGGCGGTACAGCCCGCCCGGCAGGGGCTCGACCAGACCGTCCGAGACGAGGCCGTCCAGAGCCCGCGCGCGCTGCACCGGCTCGTGCCACACCCGGTCGAGTGCCGCCTGCGGTACGGGGGTGTGGGCCTCGCGGAGTACGGCGAGCAGCTTGCCGCGCACCTGGCGGTCCGTGCCCGCGTACGTCTGACCGCGACGGGCCGGCCCCTCGTGCTCGGGCTTCCCGGCGAGCCGCCAGGCGCACTGGGCGGCGATCGGACAGCGGTGGCAGGTCTCGTTCCTGGCCGTGCAGACGAGCGCGCCGAGTTCCATGGAGGCCGCGGCCCAGCGGGCGGCCGTCCGCTCGTCGTCCGGCAACAGGGCGCGGGCGAGCTTGCGTTCGGCGGCGGTGGTGGCGTTAGGGGGGTACTGGACGCCGGTGACGGCGCGGGCGAAGACACGGCGGACGTTCGTGTCCAGCACGGCGTGCCGCTGGCCGTAGGCGAAGGACGCGACGGCGGCGGCGGTGTACTCGCCGATGCCGGGCAGGGCGAGCAGCTGGGAGTGGTCGGTGGGTACGTCGCCGCCGTGGCGTTCGGTTATGGCGACCGCGGCGCCGTGCAGGCGCAGGGCACGGCGGGGGTAGCCGAGGCGGCCCCAGGCGCGGACGGCTTCGCCGGGGGCGTCCTTGGCGAGGTCGGCGGGGCGGGGCCATTGGGCGAGCCACTGCTCGTAGACGGGCAGTACGCGGCTGACGGGGGTCTGCTGGAGCATGAACTCGCTGACCATCACGCCCCAGGGGCCGGCGTCGGGGCGGCGCCAGGGGAGGTCTCGGGCGTGCTCGTCGAACCAGTCGATGACGGGGGAGTGGAGGTCGGTGGCGGGGGTGTCGGCGTCGCGGTGCGGGGGTTTCGTGGGCGCAGTCATGGCGGGTTCGATCCTGCCATGTGGGGGTGCGGGGGTGTGCGATGCGGTGCGGTGCGGTGCGGACGGGGTTGTTTTCGCCCCCGCCGCCCCTACCCGTTCCCATCACCGGGGGGCTGCGCCCCCAGACCCCCCTCCCTTTGTCCTCAAACGCCGGACGGGCTGACTGCGTCTCCCGGGGGATAACCCCCGGACCCCCAGCAGAAAAGCGGGTTGGCCGAGGTGACCGGCGCGGAGGCTGCAAGGCGAACCCCGGCACCCCAGCCCGTCCGGCATTCGAGGACGAGGCCGACCTCAGGCACCCCCAGCCTGTCCGGCATTCGAGGACGAGGCCGACCTCAGGCACCCCCAGCCTGTCCGGCATTCGAGGACGAGGCCGACCTCAGGCACCCCCAGCCTGTCCGGCGTTTGAGGACGAGGCCGTTCAGGCCGAAGCGGGGGTCTGGGGGCGGCAGCCCCCAGGGATGGGACGGGTAGGGGCGGCGGGGGCGTGAACTGGCTCGGCATTCGGAGGAGTTCGCCGGGATGATGATCCGGAAAAGTTGTGGGCCCGGCGGCGGGTGGGGCGAGTGCACGGTCCGATCTCTCGTACAGTTTGCGCCGTGGGATCTATGCGCAATCCGGTCGGGCCGCTTCCCTCCTCCATCTACTGGCGACGGAGGGCCGTTCTGCTGTCTGTGCTCGCCCTGTTGACGCTGCTGGTCGTCTGGGTCGTCGCCTCCGGCGGCGGAGGCGGGAACAAGAGCACGGACGGCGCCAACGGCAAGAACCCCGTGCAGACGATCACCCCGGGCCCGTCAGGTTCGGGCCCCGCGATCAGTCAAGCCCCGGGCGGACGCGACGAGTCGGGGAGCACGGACACCGGCGGCTCAAGCTCCAGCTCCGGTTCCGGTTCTGCTTCCGGAGGCTCAACTGGTTCGGGCGGATCGGAAGGTTCGGCCGGCTCCGGTGGCAGCAGCGGGTCCGCCGGGACAGGCGGCGGCACCGGCACGGACGACGGCGTCAACGGCAGCGTAGGCAGCGGCGACACCCTTCCGGCCGGTTCCACCCTGCCCAACTGCACCCCCGGCATCGTCCAGTTGAGCCTGCGCAGCGTCCAGAACTCGTACGCGCCCGACGAGACGCCCACCTTCCAGCTGGTCGCCAAGAACTCCTCCGCCAACGACTGCAAGATCGACCTCGGCCCGGAGTCGGCCGTGGTGACGATCACGCAGGCGAGCAGCGACGACGACATCTGGTCCTCGGACGACTGCCCCAAGGACACGTCAGGTCTGCTGTTCCGGGTCTCGGCCGGCGACAGCATCACGTACACCTTCGAGTGGGACCGCAAGGCGAGCGCCCCCGAGTGCGCCACACCGGGGGCGGGGACAGCGACGGCGACGGCCGGCACCTACCTGGTCGAGGCACAGGCCCAGGGGTTCACCAAGGCCCAGACGTCCTTCGTACTCGACAACGACTGAACGACTTGGAGGACTGGAGGACTGGAGGACTGAGCAAGTCCCCCCGGGACTCTCTCCGGCCCCCCCCACCTACACGTACCGCTCCAGGATCGACGACTCCGCCAGCCGCGACAGGCCCTCCCGCACGCTCCGCGCCCTCGCCTCGCCGACCCCGTCCACCGTCTGGAGGTCGTCGACGCTCGCCGCCAGCAGCTTCTGGAGGCCGCCGAAGTGTTCCACCAGGCGGTCGATGATCGCGCCGGGCAGGCGCGGCACCTTCGCCAGGAGGCGGAAGCCGCGGGGGGAGACCGCCGAGTCGAGGGTCTCGGGTGAGCCCGTGTAGCCCAGGGCCTTGGCCACCGTGGAGAGTTCGAGGAGTTCGGCGTGGCTCAGCGCGTCGAGTTCCGCGAGCGCCTCGTCGACCGTGCGGGAGCGTTTGGCGGTCGGCTCAGGGACGTAGTCCCGGACCACCAGCTCGCGTTCCGGCTCCACGCCCGCGATCAACTCGTCCAGCTGGAGGGCCAGGAGGCGTCCGTCGGTGCCCAACTCGAGTACGTACTCGGCGATCTCCGTCGCGATGAGGCGGACCATCTCCAGGCGCTGGACGACCGCGGAGACGTCCCGGACCGTCACCAGGTCCTCGATCTCCAGCGCGGAGAGCGTGCCCGCGACCTCGTCCAGGCGGAGCTTGTAGCGCTCCAGGGTCGCCAGGGCCTGGTTCGCGCGGGACAGGATCGCGGCCGAGTCCTCCAGGACACGGCGCTGGCCGTCCACGTACAGCGCGATCAGGCGCATGGACTGGGAGACCGAGACGACCGAGAAGCCGACTTGTTTCGACACTCGGTCGGCGGTGCGGTGCCTGGTGCCCGTCTCCTCGGTGGGGATCGTCGGGTCGGGGACCAGCTGGACGCCGGCCCGCAGGATCTTGGACAGGTCCGACGAGACCACGATGCCGCCGTCGAGCTTGCACAGCTCGCGCAGCCGGGTCGCCGAGAACTCGACGTCCAGGACGAAACCGCCCGTGCACATCGCCTCGACGGTCTTGTCGGAGCCGAGCACGATGAGTCCGCCGGTGTTGCCGCGGAGAATCCGTTCAAGCCCGTCGCGCAGCGCCGTGCCAGGTGCCACGGCGCTCAGTGAGGCGCGCATCAGGCCATCGGCACCGGAGCTCCCACCGGACTTTCCGGGAGCTGCTGCCCGGTCGTTGGCTGCCACTGCACTCCTCCGGTCGCAGGTTCTGGGGTGCTCCCGTTTCGCACTCTGGGTTCGTACGCACGGGCGAGACCTGGGCAAAGTCTACCGGCGGTCCTCCTCCTCCCGTGGGGCCTCTCGCCTACGCGACCTCGGGAGCACCCGGAGAGCATCCCCCATGTCGGCGACTTCGATGACCTTCATACCGGCGGGGATCTTGCCGGGGTCCGACGGAACGAGGGCGTGGGTGAAGCCCAGACGGTGGGCCTCGGCCAGTCGGCGCTGGACCCCCGTCACCCTTCTGACCTCGCCCGCGAGGCCCACTTCGCCGATCGCGACCAGGTTTTTGGGCAACGGGGTGTCGCTCGCGGCGGAGGCCAGCGCGAGGGCGATCGCGAGGTCCGCGGCGGGCTCGGAGAGCTTCACTCCGCCCACTGTGGCCGAATAGATGTCCCGCTTTCCGAGCGCGCTGATCCTGCCCCGTTGTTCGAGAACCGCGAGCATCATCGAGACCCGGGACGTCTCCAGGCCTGAGGTCGTGCGGCGGGGGGACGGGATCTGCGAGTCGACCGTCAGCGCCTGGACCTCGGCCACGAGCGGGCGGCGGCCCTCCAGGGTGACGGTCAGACAGGTGCCCGGCACCGGCTCGGCGCGCCGAGTCAGGAACAGGCCGCTCGGGTCGGCGAGGCCCGTGATGCCCTCGTCGTGCAGCTCGAAGCAGCCGACCTCGTCCGTCGTGCCGTAGCGGTTCTTGACGCCCCGGACGAGACGCAGGCGCGCGTGGCGGTCGCCCTCGAAGGACAGGACCACGTCCACCAGGTGCTCCAGGAGGCGTGGTCCGGCGATCGCGCCGTCCTTGGTGACATGGCCCACCAGGAGCGTGGACATGCCGCGCTCCTTGGAGGCCCGGATCAGCGCCCCGGCGACCTCACGGACCTGCGCCATACCGCCCGCGGCGCCGTCGATCTCGGGCGAGGCGACGGTCTGGACGGAGTCGAGGATCAGGAGGGACGGCTTCACGGCGTCCAGGTGGCCCAGGACGGCCGCGAGGTCCGTCTCGGCGGCGAGGTACAGGTGGTCGTCGATCGCCTTGATGCGGTCGGCGCGCAGCCGGACCTGGCTCGCGGACTCCTCACCCGTGATGTAGAGCGTGCGGTGCTCGTCGCTCGCCGACTTCGCCGCCACGTCGAGGAGGAGGGTCGACTTGCCGACGCCCGGTTCACCGGCCAGCAGGACCACGGCCCCCGGGACCAGTCCGCCGCCGAGCACGCGGTCGAACTCGGGTACGCCGGTGGAGCGGGCGGTGGCCTGGCGGCCGTCGACCTGGCCGATGGGGAGCGCGGAAGTGGTGACACGGCCCGGTGCCGTCGTACGGACCGCGGGCGCGCCGTACTCCTCGACCGTCCCCCACGCCTGGCACTCGGAGCAGCGGCCGAGCCACTTGACCGTCTGCCAGCCACACTCGGTGCAGCGGTAGGACGGTCGGTCCTTCGCGGTCTTCGTACGGGCAGCCATGGGACGAACCGTATCCGGCACCACTGACACCGCGGCCCCGGGTCACTGGTACCGGCCTCTCCCCGCCGTCGGCGACCGGTGCCGGAACGTGCGCCCCCGGCGTGAATCGGCCACGTCACATCGCGAACGAGCCACGGAATCCGGGGTTCCTGTCCCCTATTGAGGGATCGTTTCACCCGTACGGATTAAATGTGCTCAAGGTGGGAGAAGGGGTCGTCGTAAGACGCCTACGGTCGCACGGGTGATGAGCAGCAGTCCGGAAACCCCGACCCGCAGCACCGGCGCACACCGGGCGCACCGTGAGGCGCGCGACCGGGCGGCGGGGCGCACGCTGGTCCAGCGCCCGCCCGCGCGCTACGAGCCGTATCTGGACGGCCTGTTCACCTACTGCCTGTCCGTCCTGTGCGACCACGACACGGCCACCGCCGCCCTCGGGGACGTCCTCGCGCTCGCCGAGCGCCGCAGCCCGCGCGACCCTGAGTCCTCCGGCGACCGCAGGGCCTGGCTGTACGCCCTGGCCCGTTGGGCCTGTCTGCGCAAGCTGGCCGAGGCCAAGCAGAAACGTCAGAGCACGCACGCGGCAGGGCGGCGCGGCAAGCGGCAGGCGTCCGCCCCCGCCCCCCAGGAGGCCTCCTCCCCGGTACCCGTCTCCGAGGAGGCCCAGGAGGAGCACCGCCGTGAACTGGCCCAGCTCGCCTGGCCGGAGGCCGCCGGCACCACCCCCGAGCAGCGCGAGGCGCTCGAACTGGCCGTACGCCACAAGCTCGCCGCCCACGAGGTCGCCGCCGTCCTGGGCATGGACGCCACCGCCGCCCGCGAACTGCTGGCCTCCGCCGCCTGCGAGGTCGAACGCACCCGCGCGGCCCTCGCCGTCGTCGAGACCGGCGCCTGTCCGAGCGTCGCCCGCCTCACCGGCGATCACCAGCTGGTGCTCAGCAGCGCACTGCGCCGCGAACTGGTCCGGCATGTCGACGACTGTCCGCGGTGTCGCCGTACCGCCGAGCGGGCCGTCCCCGGCCACTGGCCCGGGGCCACCGTCACGCCCGCCGAACTGCCCGTCCTGGAGGCGCCCCGCGCGGCCCTGCACGTAGCCATGGCACACCTCCCGCGCGCGCGGGGCGCCGCCGCTCCGCGCTTCGACCGGCGTGGCTTCCCGATGGACCCCAAGGACCGCGCCGCCCGAAGGGACCGTCTCCGCGCGCGTGCCGTCACGACCACCGTCGTCGCCACCGTGGTCGCCGCCCCCGTGCTCGCCCTCTGGGCGGCCTACCGCGGGGCCCCGATGACCGCCGAGGGCGCCCCGGGGGACCGGGCGGCCACCGCGAGCGAGGCACAGCGCCCCGACATCCTCGACGGCGAGGCCGCGGGCGGCGGCTACGAGAACGCCGGGAACGCGGGCAACGCGGGCACCGGCCCCGACGCCGGCCTCCTCAGGAAGGACGCAGGCTCACCGGACGTCTCCGTGGAGGTCGTCAGCGCCGTCCCCGGCGCGAAGGAGAGCCCGGGCCTGCTCACCGTGGAGGCCACCAGCGACGGCGACACGACGCTCATCACCCTCACCGCGTCCGGGCACACACCCGTGCGCTGGACGGCGTCCACCGGGGCGTCCTGGCTGTATCCGAGCCGCTCGACGGGAACGCTGCGGCCGGGCGAGTCGTTCACGATCAAGGTGTACGTCGACCCTCTGCGCGAACCGGCCGGTCACTGGAGCGCGCGGGTGTCGATCGCACCCGCGTCCGCCGTCGTCTCCATCGAGGGGTACGGCACCGCGCCCACACCCCCGGACCCGACCCCGCTGAACCCACCGGCACCCGCACCGGGCCCGCCCCGCCCGAGCGCCCCGCCCCCGAACCCGCACCCGACGACCTCGGCGCCCGCCACCCCGCCCCCCAGCGACCCGCCACCGTCCTCGCCGGACCCCGAGCCCACCCCGACCCCCACGGCCTCGGTGACCTCGACCCCGGCAGACCCCGGGGGCTCGTCACCGCCACCGAGCGGCAGCGAGACCCCGAGCCCCGCGATGTCCTAGCCGGTCACACAACCTGTCTGCCGTGTCAGCGGACGGGATCGGCGGGATGCGGAGCCAGCAGCGGCAACTGCGACGCCAGCCGCTCCTCGCACAGCTCGACCAGCCGGTCGTACCCCGCCTTGCCCATCAGCTCGACCAGCTCCGGCCGGTACGACACGTACACCGGGTCGCCCGCGCCGTGCGCCGAGGTCGCCGACGTGCACCACCAGTGCAGGTCGTGGCCGCCCGGACCCCAGCCGCGCCGGTCGTACTCACCGATCGACACCTGGAGCACGCGCGTGTCGTCGGGCCGGTCGATCCAGTCGTACGTCCGCCGCACCGGAAGCTGCCAGCAGACGTCCGGCTTGGTCTCCAGCGGCTCGCGGCCCTCCTTCAGGGCCAGGATGTGCAGCGAGCAGCCCGCGCCGCCCGCGAACCCCGGCCGGTTCTGGAAGATGCAGGACCCCTGGTAGGGCCGGGTCTGCCGCGAGCCCTCCTCGTCCTCCGAGGTCCAGCCGGACTTGGTGCCGACATCGTGCAGCTGCCAGATGTCGGGCGTGAGCCGCGCCACATGTCCGGCGACCCGCTTCTCGTCGTCCTCGTCGGAGAAGTGGGCACCCAGCGTGCAGCAGCCGTCGTCCGCGCGGCCGGCCTGGATGCCCTGGCAGCCGCTTCCGAAGATGCAGTTCCAGCGGGAGGTCAGCCAGGTCAGGTCACAGCGGAAGACCTGCTCGTCGTCCGCAGGATCGGGGAACTCCACCCACGCGCGCGCGAAGTCGAGCCCCTTCTCGTCGCCCGTCGTGGCCGACTTCGAAGATTTTGTGGACTTCGGGGACTTCGCGGAGGGGGCTGACGTTGCCGACTTGTCGGCCTTTGCCTTTTTCGTCTTTGGCACGCGTCCAGGGTAAGTGGCCCGGGACCCCTTCCGGCACCGCTCCGGGGGCGGATGCGGTCTCGGCTGGCAGTAGCGTTTCGTCCATGAGACTCGGTGTCCTCGACGTGGGATCGAACACGGTGCATCTGCTGGTGGTGGACGCACACCCTGGCGCGCGCCCGCTGCCCGCGCATTCGCACAAGGTCGAGCTGCGGCTCGCCCAACTCCTCGACGAGGCCGGGGCCATCGGCCCCGAAGGGGTCGACAAACTCATCGGCGTGATCCAGGACGCACTCCAGGCCGCCGAGGACAAGGGCGTCGAGGACCTGCTGCCGTTCGCCACCTCGGCCGTGCGCGAGGCCAGCAACGCCGACGACGTCCTCGCGCGCGTGCAGGCCGAGACGGGCGTCGAGCTACAGGTCCTGACCGGCGCCGAGGAGGCCCGCCTCACCTTCCTCGCGGCCCGCCGCTGGTTCGGCTGGTCGGCGGGCAAGCTCCTCGTCCTCGACATCGGCGGCGGCTCCCTGGAGATCGCCTACGGCATCGACGAGGAGCCCGACACCGCCGTCTCCCTCCCGCTCGGCGCCGGCCGCCTGACCGCGGGCTGGCTCCCCGGCGACCCGCCCGACCCCGACGACATCAGGTCCCTGCGCCGCCATGTACGCGCCCAGATCGCCCGTACGGTCGGCGAGTTCAGCCGCTTCGGCGCCCCCGACCACGTCGTCGCCACGTCGAAGACCTTCAAGCAGCTGGCCCGCCTGGCCGGCGCGGCCCGCTCCACGGAGGGCCTCTACGTCCAGCGCGAACTGAAGAGCGAGTCCCTGGGCGCCCTGGTCCCACAGCTCGCCTCCATGACGACAGCGGAACGGGCGGCCCTCCCCGGAGTCTCGGAGGGCCGGGCCAACCAGCTGGTCGCGGGCGCCCTGGTGGCAGAGGCGGCGATGGACCTCTTCGCCGTAAAGACCCTGGAGGTCTGCCCCTGGGCCCTCCGAGAGGGCGTGATCCTCCGCAGACTGGACCACATGGGCACCCACCTGGGCACGGAGTAACGGTCCTTCGCACGAGGGGGGGCGAGTGTCCCTGGGCATGCAGGGGCACTTAGTGATCGGCGCGACCTCCGACGCACCTGGGGGCGCGGGGCTGTGTCATCGTGCGGCTCCGCCGCGTGGGCGCGACAAGCTCCGGTACCTCTTGAGCGACCTGGGCGGTCCCCACCCAGCGGCGCGGGGAACTGCGCGACAAGCCCCACCGGCCCGCACCCGCGACAACCACCGAACCCCAACATCGATCAGGCGCCCCCAACCCACCCCCGCATACACACCCCGTACGCTGTCCCCCGTGGCAGAACCAGTCGTACGCATCCCGGATGCGAAGGTCGCCCTGTCCACGGCCTCCGTGTACCCGGAGTCGACGGCGACGGCCTTCGAGATCGCCGCGCGACTCGGATACGACGGCGTCGAGGTCATGGTCTGGACGGACCCGGTCAGCCAGGACATCGAAGCCCTGCGCAGACTGAGCGACTACCACCAGATCCCCATCCTGGCCATCCACGCCCCCTGCCTCCTCATCACCCAGCGCGTCTGGTCCACGGACCCCTGGACCAAACTCCAGCGCGCCCAGGCGGCAGCCGAGAAACTCGGCGCGACGACCGTCGTCGTACACCCCCCCTTCCGCTGGCAGCGCCAGTACGCCCGCGACTTCGTCACCGGCATCTGGCGCATGGCCGACGAGACGGACGTCCGCTTCGCCGTCGAGAACATGTACCCCTGGCGCTACCGCGACCGCGAGATGCTGGCGTACGCCCCCGACTGGGACGTCACGAAGGACGACTACCGCCACTTCACGATCGACCTCAGCCACACCGCGACCGCCCGCAGCGACGCCATGGAGATGGTCGACCTCATGTCCGACCGCCTCGGCCACGTCCACCTCGCCGACGGCAACGGCTCCAACAAGGACGAGCACCTCGTCCCGGGCCGCGGTACGCAACCCTGCGCCGAGCTGCTCGAACGGCTCGCGCACACTGGTTTCGACGGCCATGTCGTGATCGAGGTCAACACCCGCCGCGCGATGTCCGGCGTCGAGCGCGAGGCCGACCTCGCCGAGGCGCTCGCCTTCACCCGCCTCCACCTCGCCTCGGCCGTGAAGGTCCCGCGCCCATGACGAGCGCGGCCCCCCGCCGCGGCCGGGGACGACCCTCCCGTACGGACTCCGCGGACGCCCCCGCCGCCCGCGACCGCATCCTGACGGCGGCCCGCGAGGAGTTCTCCGAACGGGGGTACGAGAAGACGTCCGTACGAGGCATCGCGAAAGCGGCGGGCGTGGACTCGGCGCTCGTCCACCACTACTTCGGCACCAAGGAGCAGGTCTTCGAGGCGTCGATCGAGGTGGCCGTCGGCCCCCTCCTCAGTGCCCCCGGCTCGATCGCGGAGGGCCCCCTCGACGGCGTCGGCGAGCGCCTGGCCCGCTTCTTCTTCGGGGTCTGGGAGAACCCGGCCACCCGCAAGGCCCTCCTCGCGATCGTCCGCTCCGCCGTGAACAACGAGGCAGCGGCCGGCGTCTTCCGCCGCCTGATCTCCACCCAGCTCCTCCGCCGGGTGGCCGCCCAGCTGGACCTCCCGGACGCGGAACTCCGCGCCGAACTGGCAGCAGCCCAACTGGTGGGCATCGCGATGCTGCGCTACGTGATCAAGGTCGAGCCCCTGGCGTCGGCGAACCCGGAGCAGATCATCGAACGGGTGGCTCCCGCGATCCAGGCCCACCTGACAACACCCTGAGCTGGACGCGCCCCAAAGGGGCGCGGGGAACTGCGCGACCAGCCCCCACCGGGCCCGCAGCCGAAAACGAGACGTCCATCCCGAATTCCGGACACCGCGTCGGCAACCGGAACACCCGGCGTACGCTCGACGTGAGTCATAACTCTCCGAAGGAGCGAGCGACGATGCCCGAGCTCAGGTCCCGCACAGTCACCCACGGCCGCAACATGGCGGGCGCCCGCGCCCTTATGCGCGCCTCCGGTGTACCGGGCGCGGACATCGGCCGCAAGCCGATCATCGCGGTCGCCAACAGCTTCACCGAGTTCGTGCCGGGCCACACCCACCTCCAGCCGGTGGGCCGCATCGTCAGCGAGGCCATCAAGGCCGCCGGCGGCATCCCGCGCGAGTTCAACACGATCGCCGTGGACGACGGCATCGCGATGGGCCACGGCGGCATGCTGTACTCCCTCCCCTCCCGCGACCTCATCGCGGACTCGGTCGAGTACATGGTCGAAGCCCACTGCGCCGACGCCCTGATCTGCATCTCCAACTGCGACAAGATCACCCCGGGCATGCTGAACGCCGCCCTGCGGCTCAACATCCCCACGGTCTTCGTCTCCGGCGGCCCGATGGAGTCCGGCCGCGCGACCCTCGTCGACGGCACGGTCCGTACGCTCGACCTGGTCGACGCGATCTCCGACGCCGTGAACGAGAAGATCTCGGACGAGGACATTCTCCGTATCGAGGAGAACGCCTGTCCGACCTGCGGTTCCTGTTCCGGCATGTTCACGGCCAACTCGATGAACTGCCTCGCGGAGGCCATCGGACTCGCCCTCCCGGGCAACGGCTCGGTCCTGGCCACGCACACGGCCCGCAAGGCGCTGTACGAGAACGCGGGCCGCACGGTGATGGACATCACCCGCCGCTACTACGAGCAGGACGACGAGACGGTCCTGCCCCGCAACGTCGCCACCTTCGCGGCCTTCCAGAACGCCATGGCGCTCGACATCGCGATGGGCGGCTCGACCAACACGATCCTGCACCTGCTGGCCGCCGCCCAGGAGGCCGGAGTCGAGTTCGGCCTGGACGACATCAACGAGGTCTCGCGCCGGGTGCCGTGCCTGGCGAAGGTCGCGCCGAACGTCGCCAAGGACCGCACGTACTACATGGAGGACGTGCACCGGGCCGGCGGCATCCCCGCCCTCCTCGGTGAACTGCACCGCGCTGGCCTCCTCAACGAGGATGTGAACTCGGTTCACAGCTCGTCCCTCGCGGACTGGCTGAAGACCTGGGACGTGCGCGGCGGCTCCCCGTCGCCGGAGGCCCTGGAGCTGTGGCACGCGGCCCCCGGCTGCGTCCGCTCCGCCGAGGCCTTCTCCCAGTCCGAGCGCTGGGAGGCCCTGGACACGGACGCCGCCGGCGGCTGCATCCGCAGCGCGGAGCACGCGTACTCGAAGGACGGCGGCCTGGCCGTCCTCAAGGGCAACCTGGCCGTCGACGGCTGCGTCGTGAAGACGGCCGGCGTCGACGAGTCGATCTGGACCTTCGAGGGCCCCGCGGTCGTCTGCGAGTCGCAGGAAGAGGCCGTCGAGAAGATCCTCAACAAGCAGGTGACCGACGGCGACGTCGTCGTCATCCGCTACGAGGGCCCCAAGGGCGGCCCCGGCATGCAGGAGATGCTCTACCCGACCTCCTTCCTCAAGGGCCGCGGCCTCGGCAAGACCTGCGCCCTGATCACCGACGGCCGCTTCTCCGGCGGCACCTCGGGCCTCTCCATCGGCCACGCCTCCCCCGAGGCGGCCTCCGGCGGCACGATCGCCCTCGTCAAGAACGGCGACCGCATCCGCATCGACATCCCGAACCGCACGATCGAGCTGCTGGTCGAGGACGACGAACTGGCGGCCCGCCGCGAGGCCCTGAACGGCGTCTACGCCCCCGTCTCCCGCGAACGCAAGGTCTCCGCGGCCCTGCGCGCGTACGCGGCGATGGCGACTAGCGCCGACCGGGGCGCGGTCCGCGACGTGTCGAAGCTGGGCTGACGCCCACCGTGTCTGCGGGGAAGGGCCGCTCCTGAGGAGCGGCCCTTCTTCGTACGATTCTTGGCTTCTTGTACGTGTTTCCAGCCGCCGCCCGTCACCAGCCGGCCGGATCCCCCGCGTCCACCGCGAAGACGGAACCGTCGGGAGCGCTCGCGTACACACGCCCGTCGGCGACGACCGGGGCGGGCAGCGAGCCCGCGATCGTGTCCGAGGCCGCGCCGAGCCGGGGCGAGGTCTGCCCGACGAGCTTCCCGGTACGGGCGTTCACGGCGAGCAGCCGACCGTCGCCGGCCGTGAAGTACACGTACCGCCCGTCGACGGCCGGCGCCGAGCCGAGGCTCACGGACGTCTGTAGCGACCAGAGCTGCTTGCCCGCCTTCAGATCCACGGCGGTCAGCCCACCTCCCGCCGCCATCAGATAGACGACGTTGCCGCGCACGGCACCTTGGGCCCGTGCGAGCGGAACGGTCACGTCGACCCTGCGCGTGGCCCCGCTCTCCGGGTCGTAGGAGACGACGGCGACCGTGTCCCCGTACTCGCTGTCGAGGGAGGCGAAGAAGACGGAGGTGCCCTCGGAGGTGGTACCGATGGGCCACAGCTGCCCGTCCAGCCGCTTCTGCCAGCGCACATCACCCGTACCGGGGTCCAGCGCGGCGACCCGGGTGCTCGCCCCGCCGCCGGTGGGGCTCGTGGCGTACGCGAGCTGGTCACCGGCGAAGCCGAACAGCTGCGGCCCGCTCAGATCGGCGATCCGCCGGTTCCACTTGCTGTCGCCGGTCGCGCTGTCGACGCCGGTGACCTTCCCGTCGGCGCCGTTGAGCAGGGTCATCCCGCCGGCGTATCCGAGGCCGACACGGTCGGACGAGGTCTCCTGCCAGCGGACGTCGCCGGTGCGGGGGTCGAGCGCCTCCATCCGGGCGCCCTCGTTCTGCGGGGGGTGCACGAGCCCGCCCGACAGGGCGGGCGGGCGGCTGGCAAGGAGCGTGGAGTCGATCGGGTGCCGCCACAGGACGGTGCCGTCGGCGGGGTCGATCGCGGAGACCAGCTCCTTCTGCGCACAGAACAACTTCCCGCCGCCGTACGAGCAGAGGGGCATCCCGGCGTCGTCATCGGTGGCCGGACGCACCGCCCAGCCCCGGAAACCGGTCGCGCCGGCCGCCGTACCGCCACCGGAGGAATCCCCCTCGGGCTCGGCGACCGGATCACCGCCGAGCACCTGCACCGAGGCGAACACACCCCCGGCGACGAGAAGAAGCGCACCGGCGGCGAGCAGGACACGCTTGCGCAGCCGCCGCCGATCCGAACGCCGTTCGGGAGAGGGCGAGTCGGCGGAGGGGGAGGGAGGGGAGGCGGAAGCGGGGGAGGGGCCGGAACCGTCGGAACCGGAACCGGTGCTGGAGGCACTTCGCTGCTCGGGTATGAACGACTGCGTGTCATAAGAGGCGGCAACCGACCTGAGTGCCCGCATGAGTTCATCGGGAGTGGGCCGGTCCTCGGGCTCCTTGGCGAGGCAACGGAGAACCAGCGGGGCGAGGTTGGTCGGTACGCCGGTCAAGTCCGGCTCGTCGTGCACGACTTGGTAGGCGACGACGTACGGACTGTCCGAGTCGAACGGCCCGCGCCCGGTCGACGCGTGCACCATCACCGACCCCAGGGCGAAGATGTCGGCGGCGGGACCGACCTCCCGGGGCCGCCGGAACTGCTCCGGCGCCATGAACGGCGGCGTACCGATCAACTTGCCGGTCTCGGTGCGCAGTTCGCTGTCCTTCGGCCGAGAAATGCCGAAGTCGATGACCTTCGGACCGTCCTCGGCGAGCAGCACATTGCTCGGTTTCAGGTCCCGGTGGACGACTCCGACCCGGTGGATGTCCCGCAGCGCCTCGGCGAGCCCGGCCATCAATCGCCGCAACTGACCGGCACTCATGGACCCGTTCCGCTTCACCTCGTCGGCGAGGGTCGGCCCGGGGATGAACAGGGTGGCCATCCAAGGCCGTTCGGCATCCGGGTCGGCATCGACGACGGGCGCGGTGAAGGCACCGCTGACGCGCCGGGCGGCGGCGATCTCCTGCCGGAACCGCCCCCTGAACTCGGGATCCTTCGCGAACTCGCCATGTACGACCTTCACCGCGAGCTTCATCCCGGAGGTACTCCGGGCCAGATGCACCACGCCCATGCCGCCGGAACCCAGCCGTGACTCCAGACGGTACTGACCGGCGTACTCCGGAAGTTCCGCTTCCGCGCCGGGTCCGGAGTTCCGCTGTGGCGTCATGGACTCACCCCCGTGCTGTTGGGCCGCGCGCGCGACGGACGGAGCCTAGTCGATGAGGTTGACGGGACAGAGGCGGCTTGCTGACGCTGGTGTACGAGTTACGTACATGTGTTTCATGGCGTGTTTTAGGGGTATCAACGGGACCCCATGGCAGTCATGGGGGTCCAACGGGGGAGGTTTTTTCATGTCCACAGACCACATCGGGGAGAGAACGGCCGACGAGGCGAACGAGACGAACGGGACGGGCCGGACGGAGCTGAAGATCACGACCGCGGCGGCGGCAGCGGCCGTGCGCTACTACTCGGTCGCCCCCGGCTACCGCCTCAACGTCCGCAGCGGCCCCGGCACGAACTACAGCATCGTCCGCGTCCTGTCCGAGGGCGCCAAGGTCCCGATCTACTGCCAGCGCCCCGGTGAGTCGATCGCCGGTCCGTACGGTACGTCGAACATCTGGGACAACATCGACAACGGCCAGTACGTCTCGGACGCGTACGTCCTGACAGGCAGCG
Source organism: Streptomyces sp. NBC_00075 (assembly GCF_045041225.1). NCBI lineage: Bacteria > Bacillati > Actinomycetota > Actinomycetes > Kitasatosporales > Streptomycetaceae > Streptomyces > Streptomyces sp. NBC_00075. The sequence goes on along the minus strand of NZ_CP108243.1, from coordinate 4,609,007 downwards.
ACGGCTACGTGGCACCGCACTGCTCCTGATCGCGTGATCCATCCGGGTACCGGCACCGGCATCGTGTGCCGGTACCCGGATGGCGATAATCGAGGGGTGAGCGACAAGAACGCCCGGGGCGGCGACACAGGCCCCAGCCCCGAGCCCATCCGTTTCTTCGGCACGACCTGGGTGGAGCACGACGAGGGCTACACGGCCCGCCGTGTGGGAGTGGCCGCCGGCTCACTGCTGGCCACGGTGGCATCGTGCCTGATCCTCCGCTTCGCGTACGAGGGTCTGCGAATAGGCCAGGTCGGAGACCTGGTGACCCTCCTGGTGGTGATCATGTTCGCCACATGCAGCGCGTTGGCGTTCGGCCACACCTGGGGCGCCTTCACCAAACGCCCGGACCCGACCCGCCAGGCCTCCCTCCGAGGCCTGCTGACGATCGGCTTCGTAGGCTCCCTGACGGCGTACTTCCTCCGCTCCCTGCGCGAGGCCCCCGGCGAGTCCCTGAACCGCCAGGAATACGAGACGGCCCGCGACCAGCACACCCGCAAAACCACCCGCCGAACAGGCAACCCAGCAAAGAGGCAAAGGCCCTGAGGGGGCCGGCCACATTTCTCTCGCCCCCGCCGCCCCTACCCGTCCCATCCTCGGGGGCGCTGCCCCCGAACCCCCGTATCGCGCTGAACGCGCTCGTCCTCAAACGCCGGACGGGCTGGGGGCGCCGGGGCGGGTGGGCAAAGTGCGGGTGGGAGGGAAGATCGGCCTGAACGGCCTCGTCCTCAAACGCCGGACGGGCTGGATGGTGCCGGCCGAGGGTGGAGGGTGGCCGTCGGGGCTTGATCTTTCAGCCCAGGCCCAGGTATTTCAGCCCGTCCGGCGTTTGAGGACAAGGGGGTCTGGGGCGCAGCCCCAGGGATGGGACGGGTAGGGGCGGCGGGGGCGAGAAACACCCCCACCCAAGCCCAACTCTTCTCCAAACCCCTACCCCCCACCAACACCCCCCGCCACCATGTCCACATGACGGCCTCCACCCAACCCCCCAGCCAGTCCCCCTCCCCCTCCCCCTCCCGCTCCCGAGCCACCTCCTTCAACACAGCCGCATCCCAGTACGCCCAGAACCGCCCCTCCTACCCACCCGCCCTGCTCGACGCAATAGAACACCTGGCCGCCCACCCCCTCACCGGCTCCCGCGTCGCAGACATCGGCGCCGGCACCGGCATCGCCACCGCCCTCCTCCACGCCCACGGCGCCCACGTGATCGCAGTCGAACCAGGCGACGGCATGGCGGCCCAGTTCCGCCGCACCCTCCCCGACGTCCCGATCGTCAGAGGCAACGGCAACGCCCTCCCCCTGGCCGACGCCTCCGTCGACTTCCTCACCTACGCCCAGTCCTGGCACTGGACCGACCCGGACCACGCGATCCCGGAGGCCCTCCGCGTCCTGCGCCCGGGCGGCGCACTCGCCCTGTGGTGGAACACGTACGCCCTGAACATCCCCTGGATCGCCGCCCAGGCGAACCGCATCCAGTACTTCTTCGGCATAGACACGGCCCTGGAGCAGCACAGCGCCCACCTCCGCGCCGCGGACCCCTCAGGCCGCCTGGACTTCGCCCGCCGTCAACTCCGCTGGAGCCGCCGCGTCACGATCGACACCCACCTGGCCAACCTCGGCAGCCACTCGCTCTTCCTGGTCCACGACAAGAAGGAAGCCGCGGACTTCCTGACCGAGGAACGCAACCTCCTGCTCAAGCTCTTCCCGTCCGAAACGCTCGAAGAGACCTACGACGTAGACCTGCTGGTAGCGAAAACCTCAACCACCTGACCCGCTCCCGGCACCACCACCGGCACCCGCACCCTGATCCATCCCCATCCCCATCCCCATCCCCCGCCCCCGCCCGGCAACCCACCCCTCCAAAGCCGCCGCACACGCATGATCCACATGCCGAAGCCCACCCAACTCCAGCCGAACCTCACGCCCCCGAGGCAACGCCTCCAACGCGTCCAGCAACTTCGGCAACCGCAAGAACGTCGCATGCCCGACGACCCGTACGACAACAACACCGTCACCACAGTCACCACCGTCGCCCTGCTCTCCCACCTCCACCTCCACATGCACATGACTGATATCCCAGGCGACCTTCCCCACGGCCAGCGCAAGCCCGACCACCACCCCGGCGATCAAGTTCCCCACGACAATGACCCCGGCCGTCACCACCAGCACCACCACCTCCCCCCGATGCCCCCGCCACAACACCCCCACCTCCCGCACAGGCACCAACCCGCACCCGGCACAGACAAGCAGCCCGGCCAACGCGGCCACGGGAATCACCCCGAGCACCCCGGGCAGGACCACCGCGAAGCCGAGCAGCCACACCCCATGCAGCACCCGTGACACCTTCGTACGCGCCCCGGCCTCGATATTCGCCGCACTCCGTACGATCACCGCGGTCATCGGCAACGCCCCGAGCACCCCGCACACCGCGTTCCCGACCCCCTGCGCCACCAACTCCCGGTCGTAGTCGGTCCGCGCCCCCTGATGAAGCCGATCGACGGCCGCCGCACCGAACAACGACTCCGCGGACGCGATCAGGGCGAAGGCGACGACCGTCCCGATCACCCCCACCTCCGCGAGCCGCCCGAGATCCGCCGCCTCCGGCACCCGTACAGCAGCCAGCAGCCCCCGCACCTCGACCCGCCGCACATCCAGGTCGAACCCCCAGGTCACCCCCGTCGCGAGCACCACCGCCACCAACGGCCCGGGCACCAGCCGCGTCCCCGACGCCCAACGCCGCCACAGCAGCAGTACGGCGATGGTGCCGCCCCCGACGGCCAACGCCACGGGATCCGCGTCCCCGGGCAGCGAGACCAGCCCGCCCACCTTCCCCAGCGCACTCGCGGGCGCGTTCACGTCACCGAGGGCATACACCTGCCCGGCGACCAGCGCGATCCCGATCCCGGCGAGCATCCCCTGGACGACGGCCACGGACACCGCCCGGAACCACCGCCCGAGCCGCAACGCCCCCAGCCCGACCTGCACGACCCCGGCCGCGAACACGACCACCCCGAGCACTTCGAGCCCGTACGCTCGCACAGCCTCGTACACCAGCACGGTCAGCCCCGCCGCCGGCCCGCTCACCTGAAGGCTGCTCCCGGGCAGCGCCCCCGCGACCAGCCCACCGACGATCCCGGTGACCAGCCCCAGCTCGGCGGGCACACCGGAGGCGACAGCGATGCCCACGCACAACGGCAGCGCGACGAGAAAGACGACGAGCGAAGCGAGCAGATCGGCCTTGCGCACACGAAGGCGCATGACGAATACACCTCCGACAGCGAACGGAAGCGGGACGGGGGAGCGGTACGGCGAATGAATCCCATTGTCGGCAAGTAGGACAGGCGTAGCACCCACTGCGCACGGCTCCCGGCCGAGAACCGGAGTCAAAGGAAGCCCCGGGAGTCACCCGAACCGGAGGCCCCTCCTCCGATCACCCCACCACGCGCCTGCGCCCCCACCCGCTCGACGCACCACCTTGACGAGCTTGACGAGTCGCCGAACGACGAGCACTATTCATCACATGATGAATTACAGCGACCCGCCTCCCGGAAGGGCCGTCGAAGCCGTCCGGGCCGAAGCCCTCACGGTCGTACGAGGAACCCGAACCGTCCTGCGCGCCCTCGACTTCACCGTCCCGCGCGGCCAGATCACCGGCCTGCTGGGCCCCTCGGGCTGCGGAAAGTCGACCCTGATGCGCGCGATCGTCGGCACCCAGGCCAAGGTCACCGGCACCCTGGAGGTCCTCGGCCACCCCGCCGGCCACGCGACCCTCCGCAACCGCATCGGTTACGTGACCCAGGCCCCGTCCGTCTACGACGACCTGACGGTCCGCCAGAACCTCGCCTACTTCGCCGCGATCCTCGACCCGGGCCGGGCGGCCGCCGACCGCCGCCACGAGAACGTCAGCCGCGCCATCGCCGACGTCGACCTCTCCACCCACACGGACACCCTCGCGGGCAACCTCTCCGGCGGCCAGCGCAGCCGCGTCTCCCTGGCGGTCGCTCTCCTCGGCGCCCCCGAACTCCTGGTCCTGGACGAGCCGACGGTGGGCCTGGACCCCGTACTCCGCCGCGACCTGTGGGCCCTGTTCCACACGATCGCGACGACCCGCGGAGCGACGTTCCTGATCTCCTCCCACGTCATGGACGAGGCCGAACGCTGCCACCGCCTCCTCCTCATGCGCGCCGGCGAACTCCTGGCCGACGACACCCCGGAGGCCCTGCGCACCCGCACGGCGACGGAGACGGTGGAGGAGGCGTTCCTGCACCTGGTGGACGAAGCGAAGCAGCCGCAGACGGACCGGACAAAGAGGAAGCAGCCCCAGCGATGACCACCGCAACCACCCCCGCGGCCCCCACCCACCCCCGCACAACGGCCTTGAACGCCTCCCGTACGACAGCCACGGCCGCCCGCGTCCTGGCCCAACTCCGCCACGACCCCCGCACCATCGCGATGCTGATCGTGCTCCCGAGCCTGCTCCTGCTCCTCCTCCGCTACGTCTTCGACGGCAACGAACGCACGTTCGACGGCATCGGAGCGTCGCTCCTCGGGATCTTCCCCCTGATCACGATGTTCCTGGTGACCTCGATCGCCACCCTGCGCGAACGCACCTCGGGCACCCTCGAACGCCTCCTGGCCATGCCACTCGGCAAGGGCGACCTCATCGCCGGCTACGCCCTGGCCTTCGGAATCCTGGCGATCATCCAGTCGGCCCTGGCCACCGGCCTGGCGGTCTGGCTCCTGGGCCTGGACGTGACGGGCTCCCCCTGGCTCCTCCTCCTGGTGGCCCTCCTCGACGCCCTCCTCGGCACGGCCCTGGGCCTCTTCGTCTCGGCCTTCGCGTCGTCGGAGTTCCAGGCGGTCCAGTTCATGCCGGCGGTGATCTTCCCCCAGCTCCTCCTCTGCGGCCTCTTCACCCCCCGCCCCGAGATGCACCCGATCCTGGAGGGAATCTCGAACGTCCTCCCCATGTCCTACGCGGTGGACGGCATGAACGAGGTCCTCACCCACACAGAAATCACCACCAACTTCGTACGAGACACCCTGATCGTCGCGACCTGCGCCCTACTGGTCCTCACTCTGGGAGCAGCAACCCTCCGCCGCCGAACGACGTGAGTGTCCTTGTCTTTTCAGCCCGTCCGGCGTTTGAGGACAAAGGGGGGTCTGGGGGCGCAGCCCCCAGGGATGGGAACGGGCAGGGGCGGCGGGGGCGAGAAAAATCCACAGACATCCCGCCCACCGGACACAAACCCCACCCCCCACCCCCCAATGCGAGGATGACCCCGGACGACGCAACCCCCGGAGGGCACCGCACCATGACCCAGAAAGTCGCAGTCCTAGGCACCGGCAAAATCGGCGAAGCCCTGCTCAGCGGAATGATCCGAGCCGGCTGGGCCCCCGCCGACCTCCTGGTCACCGCCCGCCGCCCGGAACGAGCCGAAGAACTCCGCACCCGCTACGGAGTAACCCCGGTCACGAACCCCGAGGCCGCCAAGACCGCCGACACCCTGATCCTGACGGTCAAACCGCAGGACATGGGAACCCTCCTGGACGAACTGGCCCCGCACGTCCCCGCCGACCGCCTGGTCATCAGCGGAGCCGCCGGCATCACCACGACCTCCATCGAGGCCCGCCTCACCACCGGTACCCCGGTCGTCCGAGTGATGACGAACACCCCGGCGCTCGTCGACGAGGCCATGTCGGTCATCTCCGCCGGCACCCACGCCACCGCCGACCACCTCGCCCACACCGAGGAGATCTTCGGCGCCGTCGGCAAGACCCTCCGCGTCCCCGAGTCCCAGCAGGACGCCTGCACGGCGCTCTCCGGCTCGGGCCCGGCGTACTTCTTCTACCTCGTCGAGGCCATGACGGACGCCGGCATCCTGCTCGGCCTGCCCCGCGACAAGGCCCACGACCTGATCGTCCAGTCCGCGATCGGCGCCGCCGTGATGCTCCGCGACAGCGGCGAACACCCGGTGAAGCTCCGCGAGAACGTCACGTCCCCCGCGGGCACCACGATCAACGCCATCCGCGAACTCGAGAACCACGGCGTACGAGCAGCCCTCATCGCCGCGCTGGAAGCAGCCCGGGACCGCAGCCGAGCCCTGGCCTCGGGCAACAACACCTGACGCCTACCGAGGCCCCGCGCCCACCACAGCCCCGGAAGCCGCAGGCAGCAGCCCGATCGCACGATAGGCGGCATCAACGGTGGGCCGGGCCATGACCCGCGCCCGCTCGGCCCCGTCCCGCAGCACCCCCTCCACGAACGCGGGATCGGCACACAACTCCCTGTGCCGGTCCTGCACGGGCCGAAGAACCTCGACCACGGCCTCGGCGGTGTCCCGCTTCAGATCCCCGTACGACGAGTACACGCCACCCAACCCCTCCGGATCCCCGCCCGTACAGGCGGCCAGAATCTCCAGCAGATTCGAGACGCCGGGCCGCCCCTCCCGGTCGTACACGACATCCCGCCCACTGTCGGTCACGGCCCGCATGACCTTCTTCCGCACCACGTCGGGCTCATCGAGCAGATAGACGATCCCCGGCCCGACGTCCTCGCTCTTCCCCATCTTCGACATCGGCTCCTGAAGGTTCATGACCCGAGCACCTACCGCCGGACGCGTGGCCCGCGGCACCACGAACGTATGCCCGTACCGCTGGTTGAACCGCACAGCCAGATCCCGGGTCAGCTCGACATGCTGCGTCTGATCGTCCCCGACAGGCACCTCGTCGGCCCCGTACGCCAGGATGTCCGCCGCCATCAGCACGGGATACGTCAGCAACGACAGCCGCACACTCCCACCCCGAGCCCGCTCCCGCGCCGCCTTCTCCTTGTACTGGATCATCCGCCGCATCTCCCCGTCGGAAGCAACGCACTCCAGCACGTACGACAACCGCGTGTGCTCGTCCACGTGACTCTGTACGAACACGGTGCACAGCTCCGGATCGAGCCCCGACGCCAGCAGCAGCGTGGCCGCCTGCCGACTGAGCCGACGCACACGCGCCGGATCGTGGTCAACGGTCAGCGCGTGCAGATCGACGATGCAGAACAGGGAGTCCGCTTGGTGCTGGTCCACCGCGGCCCACCGCCGCATGGCCCCCAGGTAGTTCCCCAACGTCAGATGCCCGGTCGGCTTGACCCCACTGAAGACCCGCGTCATCTCGTCCCCATCTCCTGATCTTCCGGTCGAGACCACCGCACCCGGCCGGCCGACCCCTCTGGATGGAGAAACAAGAACGGCCGCCGAGGCGGCGGCCGTTGAGTACATACGTGTGTACGGCCGCCGTCAGGCGGCCCACCACTGCTGGGTGCACGTATGCGTAGTCATGGGCACGAGAGTACGCCGCAGAGACCCCGTCCGACACCGAGTTGACACACCTCAGGCCCGTACGTAGTGTTCTCCGAGTTGTCCGACGTGAGCGCCGACTCCGGTCGGTCCCCGGACAGCCATTCCGCAGGTACCAAGCAATGGTCGACGACCTGTCGTCGCGCCGTTGGCGTGTCATTGGCATGCGTATTCGCGAAATGAGGAATCCGCGTTCGAAAGGACGCAGCCCCCGATTAGCTCGGGGGCAGGGAATCCGCTAAAGTCTCACTCGTCGGAACGGCCCAACGGCCGGGAAGACAAGCCCCGCTGACTGGGAATCAGGCCCGAAAGGATCTGATAGAGTCGGAAACGCAAGACCGAAGGGAAACTGCCCGGAGGAAAGCCCGAGAGGGTGAGTACGAAGGAAGCGTCCGTTCCTTGAGAACTCAACAGCGTGCCAAAAATCAACGCCAGATATGTTGATACCCCGTCCATCACATTCGTGGTGGTCGAGGTTCCTTTGAAGTAACACAACACAGCGAGGACGCTGTGAACGGTCGGGCTTATTCCGCCTGACTGTTCCGCTCTCGTGTGTGTGGTCCCGATTACGGGAAAACATTCACGGAGAGTTTGATCCTGGCTCAGGACGAACGCTGGCGGCGTGCTTAACACATGCAAGTCGAACGATGAAGCCTTTCGGGGTGGATTAGTGGCGAACGGGTGAGTAACACGTGGGCAATCTGCCCTGCACTCTGGGACAAGCCCTGGAAACGGGGTCTAATACCGGATGATACTTCTGCTCGCATGGGTGGGGGTTGAAAGCTCCGGCGGTGCAGGATGAGCCCGCGGCCTATCAGCTTGTTGGTGAGGTAGTGGCTCACCAAGGCGACGACGGGTAGCCGGCCTGAGAGGGCGACCGGCCACACTGGGACTGAGACACGGCCCAGACTCCTACGGGAGGCAGCAGTGGGGAATATTGCACAATGGGCGCAAGCCTGATGCAGCGACGCCGCGTGAGGGATGACGGCCTTCGGGTTGTAAACCTCTTTCAGCAGGGAAGAAGCGCAAGTGACGGTACCTGCAGAAGAAGCGCCGGCTAACTACGTGCCAGCAGCCGCGGTAATACGTAGGGCGCAAGCGTTGTCCGGAATTATTGGGCGTAAAGAGCTCGTAGGCGGTCTGTCGCGTCGGATGTGAAAGCCCGGGGCTTAACCCCGGGTCTGCATTCGATACGGGCAGACTAGAGTGTGGTAGGGGAGATCGGAATTCCTGGTGTAGCGGTGAAATGCGCAGATATCAGGAGGAACACCGGTGGCGAAGGCGGATCTCTGGGCCATTACTGACGCTGAGGAGCGAAAGCGTGGGGAGCGAACAGGATTAGATACCCTGGTAGTCCACGCCGTAAACGGTGGGAACTAGGTGTTGGCGACATTCCACGTCGTCGGTGCCGCAGCTAACGCATTAAGTTCCCCGCCTGGGGAGTACGGCCGCAAGGCTAAAACTCAAAGGAATTGACGGGGGCCCGCACAAGCAGCGGAGCATGTGGCTTAATTCGACGCAACGCGAAGAACCTTACCAAGGCTTGACATACACCGGAAACGGCCAGAGATGGTCGCCCCCTTGTGGTCGGTGTACAGGTGGTGCATGGCTGTCGTCAGCTCGTGTCGTGAGATGTTGGGTTAAGTCCCGCAACGAGCGCAACCCTTGTTCTGTGTTGCCAGCAACCTCTTCGGAGGGTTGGGGACTCACAGGAGACTGCCGGGGTCAACTCGGAGGAAGGTGGGGACGACGTCAAGTCATCATGCCCCTTATGTCTTGGGCTGCACACGTGCTACAATGGCCGGTACAATGAGCTGCGATGCCGTGAGGCGGAGCGAATCTCAAAAAGCCGGTCTCAGTTCGGATTGGGGTCTGCAACTCGACCCCATGAAGTCGGAGTTGCTAGTAATCGCAGATCAGCATTGCTGCGGTGAATACGTTCCCGGGCCTTGTACACACCGCCCGTCACGTCACGAAAGTCGGTAACACCCGAAGCCGGTGGCCCAACCCGTAAGGGAGGGAGCTGTCGAAGGTGGGACTGGCGATTGGGACGAAGTCGTAACAAGGTAGCCGTACCGGAAGGTGCGGCTGGATCACCTCCTTTCTAAGGAGCATCTAGGCGCCAGCTCTTCGGAGTCGGCGTCCAGGGCCATTACGTCGGCACACGTTCGACGGTGGTTGCTCATGGGTGGAACGTTGATTATTCGGCACACTTGATCGTCTTCTCCTTCCAGTACTGTCCTTCGGGGCGTGGAACGAATGAGGGAAGCGGCGAGTGGGCCGGGCACGCTGTTGGGTGTCTGAGGGAATGAACCCCCTCGACGCCGACCCCGGTGCAGCATCACGTAAGTGGTGTGTGACGGGTGGTTGGTCGTTGTTTGAGAACTGCACAGTGGACGCGAGCATCTGTGGCCAAGTTTTTAAGGGCGCACGGTGGATGCCTTGGCACCAGGAACCGATGAAGGACGTGGGAGGCCACGATAGTCCCCGGGGAGTCGTCAACCAGGCTTTGATCCGGGGGTTTCCGAATGGGGAAACCCGGCAGTCGTCATGGGCTGTCACCCACATCTGAACACATAGGGTGTGTGGAGGGAACGCGGGGAAGTGAAACATCTCAGTACCCGCAGGAAGAGAAAACAACCGTGATTCCGGGAGTAGTGGCGAGCGAAACCGGATGAGGCCAAACCGTTTACGTGTGAGACCCGGCAGGGGTTGCGTATGCGGGGTTGTGGGATCTCTCTTTCACAGTCTGCCGGCTGTGAGACGAGTCAGAAACCGTTGATGTAGGCGAAGGACATGCGAAAGGTCCGGCGTAGAGGGTAAGACCCCCGTAGTCGAAACATTGACGGCTCGTTTGAGAGACACCCAAGTAGCACGGGGCCCGAGAAATCCCGTGTGAATCTGGCGGGACCACCCGTTAAGCCTAAATATTCCCTGGTGACCGATAGCGGATAGTACCGTGAGGGAATGGTGAAAAGTACCGCGGGAGCGGAGTGAAATAGTACCTGAAACCGTGTGCCTACAAGCCGTGGGAGCGTCGGACATCAAGCTTGCTTGGTGTCTCGTGACTGCGTGCCTTTTGAAGAATGAGCCTGCGAGTTTGCGGTGTGTTGCGAGGTTAACCCGTGTGGGGAAGCCGTAGCGAAAGCGAGTCCGAATAGGGCGTTTTAGTAGCGCGCTCAAGACCCGAAGCGGAGTGATCTAGCCATGGGCAGGTTGAAGCGGAGGTAAGACTTCGTGGAGGACCGAACCCACCAGGGTTGAAAACCTGGGGGATGACCTGTGGTTAGGGGTGAAAGGCCAATCAAACTCCGTGATAGCTGGTTCTCCCCGAAATGCATTTAGGTGCAGCGTCGTGTGTTTCTTGCCGGAGGTAGAGCACTGGATAGGCGATGGGCCCTACCGGGTTACTGACCTTAGCCAAACTCCGAATGCCGGTAAGTGAGAGCGCGGCAGTGAGACTGTGGGGGATAAGCTCCATGGTCGAGAGGGAAACAGCCCAGAGCATCGACTAAGGCCCCTAAGCGTACGCTAAGTGGGAAAGGATGTGGAGTCGCAGAGACAACCAGGAGGTTGGCTTAGAAGCAGCCACCCTTGAAAGAGTGCGTAATAGCTCACTGGTCTAGTGATTCCGCGCCGACAATGTAGCGGGGCTCAAGCGTACCGCCGAAGTCGTGTCATTCATACAACAGCCCCAACGGGTGTGTGGATGGGTAGGGGAGCGTCGTATGCCGGGTGAAGCGGCGGCGGAAGCCAGTCGTGGACGGTTTACGAGTGAGAATGCAGGCATGAGTAGCGATACACACGTGGGAAACGTGTGCGCCGATTGACTAAGGGTTCCTGGGTCAAGCTGATCTGCCCAGGGTAAGTCGGGACCTAAGGCGAGGCCGACAGGCGTAGTCGATGGATAACCGGTTGATATTCCGGTACCCGCTGTGAAGCGTCAAACATCGAACCAGGCGATGCTAAGTCCGTGAAGCCGTTCCGGACCCTTCGGGGAATGGAAAGTGGTGGAGCCGGCGAACCAGATCTGTAGTAGGTGAGTGATGGGGTGACGCAGGAAGGTAGTCCATCCCGGGCGGTGGTTGTCCCGGGGTAAGGGTGTAGGCCGTGCGATAGGCAAATCCGTCGCACATTAAGACTGAGACCTGATGCCGAGCCGATTGTGGTGAAGTGGATGATCCTATGCTGTCGAGAAAAGCCTCTAGCGAGTTTCATGGCGGCCCGTACCCTAAACCGACTCAGGTGGTCAGGTAGAGAATACCGAGGCGTTCGGGTGAACTATGGTTAAGGAACTCGGCAAAATGCCCCCGTAACTTCGGGAGAAGGGGGGCCATCACCGGTGATCCGTTTTACACGGTGAGCTGGGGGTGGCCGCAGAGACCAGCGAGAAGCGACTGTTTACTAAAAACACAGGTCCGTGCGAAGCCGTAAGGCGATGTATACGGACTGACGCCTGCCCGGTGCTGGAACGTTAAGGGGACCGGTTAGTCACTCTTCGGGGTGGCGAAGCTGAGAACTTAAGCGCCAGTAAACGGCGGTGGTAACTATAACCATCCTAAGGTAGCGAAATTCCTTGTCGGGTAAGTTCCGACCTGCACGAATGGCGTAACGACTTCTCGACTGTCTCAACCATAGGCCCGGTGAAATTGCACTACGAGTAAAGATGCTCGTTTCGCGCAGCAGGACGGAAAGACCCCGGGACCTTTACTACAGTTTGATATTGGTGTTCGGTTCGGCTTGTGTAGGATAGCTGGGAGACTTTGATCATCGGACGCCAGTTCGGTGGGAGTCGTCGTTGAAATACCAGTCTGGTCGTGCTGGATGTCTAACCTGGGTCCGTGATCCGGATCAGGGACAGTGTCTGATGGGTAGTTTAACTGGGGCGGTTGCCTCCTAAAGAGTAACGGAGGCGCCCAAAGGTTCCCTCAGCCTGGTTGGCAATCAGGTGTTGAGTGTAAGTGCACAAGGGAGCTTGACTGTGAGACCGACGGGTCGAGCAGGGACGAAAGTCGGGACTAGTGATCCGGCGGTGGCTTGTGGAAGCGCCGTCGCTCAACGGATAAAAGGTACCCCGGGGATAACAGGCTGATCTTCCCCAAGAGTCCATATCGACGGGATGGTTTGGCACCTCGATGTCGGCTCGTCGCATCCTGGGGCTGGAGTCGGTCCCAAGGGTTGGGCTGTTCGCCCATTAAAGCGGTACGCGAGCTGGGTTTAGAACGTCGTGAGACAGTTCGGTCCCTATCCGCTGCGCGCGCAGGAACATTGTGAAGGGCTGTCCCTAGTACGAGAGGACCGGGACGGACGAACCTCTGGTGTGCCAGTTGTTCTGCCAAGGGCATGGCTGGTTGGCTACGTTCGGGAGGGATAACCGCTGAAAGCATCTAAGCGGGAAGCCTGCTTCGAGATGAGTGTTCCCACCCACTAGATGGGTTAAGGCTCCCAGTAGACGACTGGGTTGATAGGCCAGATCTGGAAGCCCGGTAACGGGTGGAGGTGACTGGTACTAATAGGCCGAGGGCTTGTCCTCAGTTGCTCGCGTCCACTGTGTTGGTTCTGAAACCACGAACAACCCCACACCCAGGTCACGGGTGATGGTGCGGTTGATGTGTTTCACCGTGTTTCGGTGGTCATAGCGTGAGGGAAACGCCCGGTTACATTCCGAACCCGGAAGCTAAGCCTTACAGCGCCGATGGTACTGCAGGGGGGACCCTGTGGGAGAGTAGGACACCGCCGAACAAATATTGAGAAAACCCCCGCACTTTCGAGTGCGGGGGTTTTCTGCGTTTCGGGAGTTCTTTAGGGTCCTTGTTATGCGCTATGACCTCGTCATCTTCGACAACGACGGTGTGCTCGTCGACAGTGAGTCGATCTCCAACACGCTCCTGGCCGCCTATCTCACCGAGCTGGGGCATCCGACCTCGTACGAGGACTCCATCCGCGACTACATGGGCTCCGCCATGCACCGCGTACACGATCTGGTCGAGGAGCGGAGTGGGAGGCGGTTGCCAGGGGACTTCGACGAGGTCTTCCATGCTCGGGTGTTCGCCGCCTTCGAGCGGGAGTTGAAGCCGGTGGCCGGTGTCGTCGATGTGCTGGCGAAGCTGCGTGCGGACGGGGTGCCTTACTGCGTGGCTTCCTCCGGGAGTCATGAGCGGATTCGGGTTGGGCATCGGGCCGCCGGGCTTGAGCGGTGGTTCGAGGGTGGGCGGGTCTTCAGTGCGCAGGATGTGGGGCGGGGGAAGCCGGCGCCCGATCTGTTCCTCTATGCGGCGGAGCGTATGGGGGTGGCCGCTGAGCGGTGTGTGGTGGTGGAGGACAGTCCGCTGGGGGTGCAGGCCGCTGTTGCCGCCGGGATGGATGTGCTCGGATTCACCGCGATGACCCCCGCCGAGCGGCTCGTCGGGGCCACTCGACTCTTCGGCGGCATGGGGGAGTTGGGTGAGCTGTTGATGGGTCGCGTCGAAGATGTTGAAGATGAGAAAAATTCATCTTCTGATTCATCTACCCACGGGTAAGCCTGGGCCCTACGCTCGCGGCCATGACAGATGTGCTGCGGCGCGGTAGAGCCTCGCTGGCGTTCAGTTTCTTCGCCCAGGGCGTCGCCTTCGCGCTGCTCGTGACGCGTATCCCCGCGATCCAGGACCGGTACGGGATATCCGACGCGCTGCTGCCCGCCTTCCTGGCCGCCGTGCCGGTGTTGGCCGGAGTCGGCAGTGTCTGCACCGAGCAGTTGGTGAAGCGGGTGCCGCCCAGTCTCGTACTGCGGTGGTCGCAGCCCGTCGTACTGCTGGCGCTGCTCGGTGTCGGCGCCGGTGATCATGTGGCCGAAGTCGCTGTGGCGCTGGGGGCGTTCGGGCTGGCGGTCGGTGCGCTCGACGCGTCGATGAACATGCTCGGGGTGAGTCTGCAGCGGGCGTACGGGCGCAGCATCATGCTGGGGTTCCATGCCGTGTACAGCCTCGGGGGGATCTTGGGCGCCTCGCTGGCCTGGGTCGGTGCGCACTGGCATCTCGATCTGTTTGTGTCCTACCTGCCTGTGGTTCTTGTGCTGTTGCCGGTCGCGCTGGTCGGGAGCCGGTGGTACGTCGATGCCGGTGAGGCGAAGGAAGACGTGGTTCCGGGTGGGGCTGGGGGCGCGGGTGCTGCTTCCGGGGCCATTGTTTTCAAGATGCTGTTGCCGCTGTGTCTGGTGATGACCTTTGCCTATATCGGGGACTCGACCGTCTCCAACTGGAGTGCGAAGTATTTGCAGGACGTGCTCGGGAGTTCCGAGCAGCTCGCCACCGTGCCGTACAACGTGTACATGGTCACCACGCTTGTCGGGCGGGCCATCGGGGACCTCGGGGTGCGGAGGTTCGGGGCCGTGGCCGTCGTACGGGCGGGGGCGTTGGTGGCGGCGCTCGGGTTTGCCGTGGTGGCCGTGGCGCCGGGGGCCTGGGTGGGGATGCTCGGGTTCACGTTGCTGGGGCTCGGGCTCTGTGTGATCGTGCCGCAGACCTTCGCCGCCGCCGGGCGGTTGTTCCCGGGGGCCTCGGATGCCGCTGTTGCCCGGCTCAACATCTTCAACTACGTCGGGTTCTTGATCGGTTCGCCTCTGGTGGGGGCTCTGGGTGATCTGTGGAGTTACCGGGGGGCGATGCTCGTACCGATGGTGTTGGTCCTGGTGACGTTGAGGTATGCGGGGTCGTTCGATCCTGGACCGGCCCGATACGGTGACGGGCATGAGCGGGCGCGCACAGCTGATGTGGGACGAGGCAGTAACGGGGTATGACTTCGGGCCGGACCATCCGATGGATCCGGTTCGGCTCGCCCTGACCCGGCGACTTGTCGATGCCTTCGGGCTCGACCGGGATGTGGAGGTCGTCTCGGCGAAGCCGGCCGGGGAGTCGACGTTGCGGCTGGTGCATCGTGAGGACTACATCGAGGCGGTGAAGGCGGCTTCGGTGGATCCGGGGGCGGCTGACTCGGCGTACGGGCTCGGGACCGTTGACGATCCTGCCTTTGTCGGGATGCATGAGGTGTCCGCGTTGATCGCGGGGCAGTCTGTGGGGGCCGCGGAGGCTGTGTGGAGTGGGGAGGCTCTGCATGGTGTGAACTTCGCGGGTGGGCTGCATCATGCGATGCCTGGCGGCGCGTCCGGGTTCTGTATCTACAACGACGCCTCGTTGGCCATTGCCCGGTTGCTTGAGCTGGGGGCCGAGCGGGTCGCCTATGTGGATGTGGATGTGCATCACGGGGACGGGGTTCAGGCCGCGTTCTGGGAGGATCCGCGGGTCCTGACGATCTCGCTGCATGAGCATCCGCGCACGTTGTTTCCGCAGACCGGGTGGCCTGAGGAGACGGGGGCGGCTGGGGCTGCGGAGGGGAGTGCCGTCAATGTGGCGTTGCCGGCGGGGACCGGGGATGCCGGGTGGTTGCGGGCGTTTCACGCTGTTGTGCCTGAGTTGATCGCGGATTTTCGGCCGCAGGTGCTGGTTACTCAGCATGGGGCCGATACACATTTTGAGGATCCGCTGGCTCATCTTGCCGTGTCGTTGGATGCGCAGCGGGCTGTGCAGGTTGCCTGTCATGAGCTTGCGCATGAGTACGCGGGTGGGAAGTGGGTTGCGTTGGGTGGGGGCGGATACGCGGTGGTTGAGGTTGTGCCGCGGTCGTGGACGCATCTTGTGGCTATTGCGGCGGGGCGGGCTGTTGAGCCGGGGGCTGTGATTCCGGAGGGGTGGCGGCAGGAGGTTTTTGCGCGTACGCGGCAGTTGGCGCCGGCTCGGATGACTGATGGGCGGTGGCCGGTGGCCTACGCCGAGTGGGAGTTGGGGTATGACCCCGCCGACCGTCTTGACCAGGCGGTCATCGCTGCGCGGCGGGCGGTGTTTCCGTTGCGGGGGTTGTTGGCTTAGGTCGGGTTTTTCTCGCCCCCGCCGCCCCTACCCGTCCCATCCCGTTCCTGGGGGCTGCGCCCCCAGACCCCCCTTTCGGCCTGAACGGCCTCGTCCTCAAACGCCGGACGGGCTGAAGTGCCCCGGCCCGCGTTGAAGAGGCGCCGCCTGTGCTGCGGAAGCGGTGGGGGTGCCGGGCGGTGTTCGAGATGCCCTCGGCTCTCGCTGGATCGGGGTCCCGGTTCTGTCCCGTTGCGCCAACTGTGGGGTGTTTCTGGGGTTTTCGGGGTGAGGGTGAGGGGGGTCCGGCAGCATCGCTCGTGTGTTGAGTGTGGGGGCCCTGCGGGCCCATCTGTTGGCTGCTCGGATTGCTGGGCCCGTGGCCACCTCTCGGGAGGAGAGTCTGCGGAGTTATCGGCTTTTTGCCGCTCGGGATCCTCGGGTGCTGATCGGGCTTGATCCTGAATGGAATTGGCGGCAACTGGATCTGATCCGGTTGATGGCCGACAAGTGTGGGGTCTCGGCCGATCCGCAGTGCACTTCCGGGTGTGATGTGATCGATCCGGAGCGCACGCTCGTAGCCCTTGATGCCTTCGCCGAGCGGGTCTCCGTGGTCGCTCGGAGTAAGGCTCCGGTACTCCTGGGTACCGGTCATCCGCATCGACTGCTCGGTTTCTACGCCGCTCTCGCGGACGCCCTGTCGGCGGCGGGGTGTGCCGTTCTCACCCCCGCGCAGGGTAGCTCTGTCGACATAACGACCCGGTTCGGTCTACGCACGTACAACCTTGACTACGTACGAGGAGTCGCGCTCGTCCGCGAACCGGGCCTCCTGGCCGCCGGGCGTGAGCCGGGCGCACACACGCACTCCCCCCTCCCGGTTCGGACCGTTCTGGGTGCTGTTGCCGACGCCGGCGGGGTGCTGCCGGAGCTCGTGATCGGGGACCACGGGTGGGTCTGCGGTGCAGGTCAGCTGGGGTTCGAGGCCATTGGGCTGGCCGATACGGACGACCCCGCGCTCTTCGTGGGGGAGGCGGAGGGATCCGTGTCCGTCGTCGTTCCACTTGATGACGCTGTGCGGTCTGATTACTACCGGCCGATTACCCGCTACGTACTCAATCGAGCGTGTCTGTCACAGTAGGCCGCCGATGGGTGCACCTCTTCCCCACTCGCATCACCCGCCCCTACATTGGGGAGTGAGCACGCAGCGACGAAGAGTCACCGGAAGGGGAAGCCGGTGGCCGGGTCGAGTGCGGAAGGTTCAGGTGTGTCATGGCTGCAGCTGGCGAGAGGCCTCTGAACGAGGTTCAGTTCCTTACCGTGGCGGAAGTCGCCTCGGTGATGCGAGTGTCGAAGATGACCGTGTACCGGTTGGTGCACAGCGGTCATCTGCCCGCGATTCGGGTGGGGCGGTCCTTCCGCGTCCCCGAGCAAGCGGTTCACGAGTACCTCCGCGAGAGCTATGTGGGGGTGGAGACAGCCTGACGGCGGTCGAGGGGGGCGTGGATGGGGCCCTCGGGTCCCTCCCTGAACTCCTCGGTTGTCCTCGATTACGACCTCAGCGCTCGGACGGGTAGGCTGGCCCCTTGTAGGTCGTATGGGCCCATGGCGCCCAACGCCGAGTGATGAGAAGTGAGCGAGGGTAGTCGTGGGCTCTGTTATCAAGAAGCGGCGCAAGCGGATGGCTAAGAAGAAGCACCGCAAGCTGCTGAAGCGCACGCGTGTTCAGCGTCGCAACAAGAAGTAGAAGTAGTAGCAATAAGCAGTTCTGCTGTGGCCCCCCACCGGTATCGGTGGGGGGCCACAGTGACTTCATGCATCGGGCGGTCATCACAGCGCAACAACAACCCGCTAGGTTGGGCTCCACACACCGAAGGAAGGCGCTGATCTTGGGCAAGGTCGTGCTTGTGACCGGAGTGGCCCGTCAGCTGGGGGGCCGGTTCGTACGACGGATCCAGCGTGACCCGCAGGTCGACCGGGTCATCGCCGTTGACGCGGTTCCGCCCGAGCACCACCTGGGCGGCGCCGACTTCATCCAGGCCGACATCCGGCAGCCCACCATCGCGCGTGTGCTCGCCGAGACGAACGCCGACACCGTCGTGCACATGGACGTCACGGGTATCGCGCTGGGCAGTGGCAGCCGGGCCACGGTCAAGGAGACCAACGTCATCGGCACCATGCAGCTGCTGGGCGCCTGCCAGAAGTCGCCGACCGTCAAGCGGCTGGTCGTGAAGTCCAGTACGAACGTGTACGGGTCCGCTCCTCGTGACCCGGCCGTCTTCACCGAGACCACCCCGCCCAAGTCGTTGCCCAGCGGTGGCTTCGCCAAGGACGCGGTGGAGGTCGAGGGGTATGTGCGCGGGTTCGCGCGGCGGCGGCCCGACGTCGCCGTGTGTGTGCTGCGGTTCGCCAACATCCTGGGGCCGACCGCGGACTCGCCGCTCGCCCAGTACTTCGGGCTGCCGGTCCTGCCGACCGTGTTCGGCTACGACCCCCGGCTCCAGTTCGTGCACGAGGACGACGTGATCGAGGTCCTGCGCATCGCCTCGCACGACCCGGCGCGCGGAACGCTCAACAGCGGCACGTTCAACATCGCCGGCGACGGGGTGCTGTTGCTGTCGCAGTGTTCGCGGCGGCTCGGCCGACCCACCGTGCCGTTGCTGCTGCCCGCCGTCACCTGGGCCGGCTCGCTGGTGCGTACGCTGGGCATCACGGACTTCTCGCCCGAGCAGATCCGGCTGCTCACGCACGGCAGGGTCGTGGCGACGAACCAGATGCGCGAGACGCTGGGCTACCGGCCGAAGTTCACGACCGCCGAGACGTTCACGGACTTCGCGCGTGTCCGCGGTCCCGGTCTGCTGCCGCCGGAGGCCCTCGCGGGGGCCGTCGACCGGATCGCGGCACTGCCCTTCGTACCGTTCCCGGGCAGTGCCGGCACCCCGGTCACGACAGCCGTGACACCCACGACAGCGACCTGACGGAGACGGCCTGAGGGTCAACCGACGCAGAGCGCCAACCGAGGAGCGCATCAACGATGGCGGATGCCAAGGTCATTCCGTTCGACGACGACAGGTCCCGCGCGGGCACCTCCCCGCGGCCGTCGCGCCGCCGGGGCTCTGGGAGCAGCCGGCGCAAGGGCGAATCGGCGGTGGTACGTGAGGTCCAGCCCCTGCCGGGACTGGCGCGCCCGCAGGATGATGTTCGTGTGACACGAGAGCAACAGCCGTCCCAGCCGCCCCAGGAACAGCCCGGGCAGCAGCCGTCCCCGTCGACGTCCCCGCACGGCGGTGTCGTCGGTGGTCTGGAGCGGCGGGTCGCGGGCGGGCTGTCCTTCCTGCGGCGCCGGCTCACCGGGGACTACGAGGTCGACGACTTCGGCTACGACGCCGAACTCACCGACCAGGTCCTGATGTCGCTGGTGCGCCCGCTGTACGAGAAGTACTTCCGGGTCGAGGTCAAGGGCATCGAGAACATCCCGACCGACGGCGGCGCCCTGATCGTCGCCAACCACTCGGGGACGCTGCCGCTGGACGGCGTGATGATGCAGGTCGCCGTGCACGACAACCACCCGGCGGGCCGGCATCTGCGGCTCCTCGCGGCGGACCTGGTCTTCATGCTGCCGGTGGTCAACGAGCTGGCCCGCAAGGCCGGTCACACCCTGGCCTGCGCCGAGGACGCCGAACGGCTCCTGGAGCGCGGCGAACTCGTGGGTGTGATGCCGGAGGGCTTCAAGGGCATCGGCAAGCCGTTCAGCGAGCGGTACAAGCTCCAGCGCTTCGGGCGTGGCGGCTTCGTGTCGACGGCACTGCGGCAGGGTGCGCCGATCATTCCGTGCTCGATCGTCGGGGCGGAGGAGATCTACCCGATGATCGGCAACGCCAAGACGCTGGCCCGGGTGCTCGGTTTCCCGTACTTCCCGATCACTCCGACGTTCCCGTGGCTGGGCCCGCTGGGTGCGCTCCCGCTCCCCACGAAGTGGACGATCCAGTTCGGCGAGCCGATCCGCACGGACGGCTATCCGCCGGAGGCGGCCGAGGACCCGATGCTGATGTTCAACCTGACGGACCAGGTCAGAGAACAGATCCAGCACACGCTGTACAAGCTGCTGGTGCAGCGGCGGTCGGTGTTCTTCTGAACTGGCTCGCGGCGACGGGGACTGGCCCGTGATGGCGGTCCGGCCGCGTGAGGCCGACGGACGGAGTCCGGCGCAGCCGTGCGAAGCCTGCGAAGCAGTGCGAGGGCGGCCGACAGGAGGGGCCAAGCTGCTGGTGCAGCGGCGGTCGGTCTTCTTCTGACGGTTCCTGTACGTCGTTGGGGGCGCCCTTCCTGCGAAGGGCGCCCCCAACTGTCGTACCGCCTACTGCTCTAGCTGACGTCCTCGCTGTCGATGCCCAGGCCGGGCAGGAGGCCCGGGAGGAGCGGGGGAAGCGTGACGTCCGGTTCCGTGGTGGACGGGGTCGTCGTCGACGGGGATGCCGTGCCGTTGTCCTGCGGCGGGTCGAGGAGGCCGCCGGTGTTGCCGCCGAGCAGGCCGTCGTCGACGGAGTCGGAGGTGGACGGCTTGGGGTTGCCGCCGCTGGACTCGCGCCCCTCGGCGGAGTCGCCGCCGGTGTCGCTGGGTGCGGCCGACCGGTCGGTGCCGGACGAACTCGTGCCCGACTCCGGTCCGGTGCCCTGCCGTTGGCCTCCGCCCGCACCGCCGCCGCCCGGACCGCTCTTGGCGGGGGGTTTCGGGAGCAGGGACTGGAGGGGGGCGACCTCTTGGTCTATGGCGTCGAAGACCGACGAGACCTCCTGGCTCACGTCCCCGAGCTGGACCGGGAGGCGGTCGCGCAGGGCGCCCCAGGCTTCGCGGTGGGAGCGGGAGAAGGCGTCCAGGGCCTGGATGGGGCCCAGGGAGTCGGGGTCGCGCTGATACGCCTCGTGCAGCAGGCGGTGCCCCTCCGAGGCGTCGTGCCGCATACCGGACAGGGCGCGGCGGATCTCGCCGAGCGACTCGTGGTCGAGCTGTCCGGCGCGGTCGCGCTCCATGAGCCTGCGGGCTTCGCTGAGCCTGGTCGAGGCCTGGTCGAGGTAGACCTGGCCTCGCTCGCTGTCGCTGTCGGCCAGGTAGTTGAGCTTGATGTCCTCGATGCCGCGCTTCAGGCCGTACAGCGAGTCACCGGGCAGGGCGTCGGAACTGGCAGCGGCGACGCCGCCGAAGGCTCCCGCGGCCACGCCCACGCTGAGTCCGCCCGCGGCGAGACCCTTCGTCAGCCGTGAACGCGGTCGCAACTTCCCCAGCCCGCTCGCCCGGTGCGCGCCCCTGGCCCGGGAGCGCTGTTCGGGGACCAAAGGGTCCGCCGCTTCGCCTCCCGGCACCGTGCCGTCCCGCAGCATGGCCTCCATCGCGGCCACCAACTGGGCCCGGTGGACAACCTTGACCGCGGGGTCGAGCACCGGTTTCGGCAGCTCGCCGAGACCGGTCGCGAGGGCCACCAGTCGGTTCGGTTCGGTGCGTTCCGCCCTGTGGTCCGCCCGGGGGTCCGTCCGTTCCTCGGCTGCCGGGGACGGCTCCGGGTCAGGGTCCGGTGCCGGTCCGTCGGGCTGCTCTGCCGCCGAGTCCCGGTCGGACAGCTCCTCCAGGGCCTGGGCGAAGGCGTTCGCCCGCCGGTGCGCCGAAACGTTCGCGATCACTGGCGGCACCTCCTCTCGTCATGACGGTCGACTCCCCAGGGGGTCCTGAGGGTTGCACGCCCCTGACCGCATCCACACGATCGAGTGATCGGAGACGGCCAGGGAGTGACCACAGGGAGCCTGTATCCCGCACAACGAGTGGCGCGGCACTTGGGTTACGGACGGCGGATGATCCGACCGCGAACTCAACGGACTTTCACGGAAGGTGAGTTGGCGGTCGCTGAGGGTGCGGTCGATGGGCGTGCGAAAGCCCGGTGGGGCGCGTGGGGTGCCGGGTCGCTTCTTCCGGCTCGGGTGCGGTGCGGGCGTACGCGGGGTGCTTCGTACGGCCCTTCAGCGCGCGTCTTCCGGGAGGAGCCGGGCGAGGGTGCGGACGGCGCGGTACTGGAGGGTCTTGATCGCACCCTCGTTCTTGCCCATGACGCGGGCGGTCTCGGCGACGGACAGCCCCTGGAGGAAGCGCAGCGTCACGCACTCCTGCTGCTGGGGGTTGAGTCGTCGTACGGCGTCGAGGAGAGCGGCGTTCGAGAGGGACTCCAGGACGGAGTCCTCCGGTGAGCGTTCGACCTCGTTGGCGTCCAGCATCTCGCCGGTGGTCACTTCGAGCCGGAAGCGGCTGGACTTGAAGTGGTCGGCGACGAGGTTGCGGGCGATGGTGACGAGCCAGGCACCGAAGTCGCGGCCCTGCCAGGTGAACGTGCCGATGCGGCGCAGGGCGCGCAGGAACGTCTCGCTCGTCAGGTCCTCGGCGGTGGCCTTTCCGCCCACCCGGTAGTAGATGTACCGGTACACAGTGTCGCTGTACTGGTCGTAGAGGCGGCCGAAGGCGTCGGCCTCGCCGGCCTGGGCGCGTTCGACAAGGTCCATCATGCGGGCGCTGTCGCTGTCGGCGGCGGGGCGTCGCGCGGTGGCGGCGCCGGCGCCGGCCGCGCGGCCTCGTCTGCCGACCGCGGCGGTGCCGTCGGCCAGGGCGTAGCACGGGCCGAGTGGTGCGGCGGTGGCGAATGCGGGTGCGGCGTACGCGGTGGGGACGAAGCCGCGCAACAGGTCTAGGACCGTTGCGCGCAGCGTAGCCAGGCCCGAGGCGTCAACCCCGACGTGTGGGTACACGGGACTCCCAGAGGCAGAGCTTCCATCACGTGCAGTGCGGGACCGTTCACCCGTCGTAGCGACGGAGGGGTACCGGTTTGCGTCTGAGGAGAATAACGCTTCGTGCAGGCCCTGCTACACCCGGTTGCTCAAATCATCGATTACGTCGCTTCTGTTACCTATTGACGCCCGTTCAAGTGGCGCAGTGTGAGCGGTTGTTGATCGGATTCGGCCGAGTTGAGGTGTGCTTGGGGCGTGTTGTGGGTGCGGTCGGGGGTGGTGGGGGTGTGGGCGGGGGTACGTGGGTACGACGGCCCGAATACCTGTTTTCGCCCCCGCCGCCCTTACCCGTCCCATCCCTGGGGGCTGCGCCCCCAGACCCCCCTTTCGGCCTGAACGGCCTCGTCCTCAAACGCCGGACGGGCTGGAGGGTGGTGGCGTGGCGGTCGTCGGGTGGGTGGGTCGCGCTGAACGCGCTCGTCCTCAAACGCCGGACAGGCTGACTGACTCAGCCTGTCCGGCGTTTGAGGACTAGGCCCGTTCAGGGCCGGAGCGGGGGTTCGGGGGCGCAGCCCCTGAGGATGGGTATGGGTAGGGGCGGCGGGGGCGAAAATCCCGGGGTGGTTAGCGGCGGCGGCGGTGCAGGGCGATGGCCGCTGCTGTGCCGCCCGCTACTGCGCCCACCCCGGCCGCTGCCGGGATTCCTACCTTTGCTGCCTTGCGGCCCGTGCGGTAGTCCCGTAGACGCCAGTCCAGTTGGCGGGCGTGTTTGCGGAGTTTGGCGTCCGGGTTGATCGCGTAGGGGTGGCCCACCAGGGACAGCATCGGGATGTCGTTGTGGGAGTCGCTGTACGCCGCGCAGCGGGAGAGGGTCAGGCCCTCGGCGGAGGCGAGGGCTCTTACCGCTTCCGCCTTCGCCGGGCCGTGCAGCGGTTCTCCTACCAGCTTGCCCGTGTACACGCCGTCCACCGACTCCGCCACCGTGCCCAACGCGCCCGTCAGGCCCAGGCGGCGGGCGATCACCGTGGCGATCTCGACCGGGGCTGCCGTTACCAGCCAGACCTTCTGGCCCGCGTCCAAGTGGGCCTGGGCGAGGGCTCGAGTGCCTGGCCAGATGCGTTCGGCCATGTACTCGTCGTAGATCTCCTCGCCGATCGACATCAGTTCGGCCACGCGGTGGCCTTTGACGATCGACAACGCCGAGTCGCGCGCGTCCTGCATGTGCTCCGGGTCTTCTACGCCCGCCAGCCTGAACCACGCCTGCTGCCAGGCGAATCGGTACAGGTCTCGGGTCTCGAAGAATTTGCGCTTGTACAGGCCCCGGCCGAAGTGGAAGATCG
This sequence comes from Streptomyces sp. NBC_00075, assembly GCF_045041225.1. Classification (NCBI taxonomy): domain Bacteria; kingdom Bacillati; phylum Actinomycetota; class Actinomycetes; order Kitasatosporales; family Streptomycetaceae; genus Streptomyces; species Streptomyces sp. NBC_00075. The sequence goes on along the minus strand of NZ_CP108243.1, from coordinate 4,584,638 downwards.
CGGCGCCCTGCATGACCGTGTTGTCGAGGTCGAAGAAGGCGGCGGCCCTGTCGTCACCGAGGACCGGGAACGCCGGTTCCTCCTCGGTGCCCGGCGGGGCCGGGGCAGGGGTGAGTTCCTCCAGCTCCTGGGAGGATTTGCGCGCTGCCTCCGCCGAGGCCTCGCCTGCCAACACGCTCCGCGCGGTGGCGGAGCGCCTACGGGGAGTGAGCCATCCGAGAGCGGCCATGGCGTGAGCATAGCCAGTCTGTTCGGTGCTTCCGGAGTCGAGAGGTTTGGAGGCTGTGAACTCTCCGCGACCGCACCGTTAAACAAGCGGGACAATGGGTTCATGAGTCCCCTCTTTCGGCGCAGTGGGTCCCCCGCTTCCCCTGAGTCCCAGCAGCCTCGGCTCGTCACTCTCATCCGGAAGCCCGGTTGTCATTTGTGTGATGACGCACAGGGAGTTGTCGAGAAGGTGTGTGCCGATCTTGGGGTGGCATGGGAGCAGAAGGACATCGCTCAGGACGAGGAACTCCACCGTCAGTACTGGGAACAGATCCCCGTGGTGCTCATCGACGGGGCCCAGCACACGTTCTGGCGCGTCAACGAAGAACGTCTTCGCAAAGCCCTCACATAGATTCCCGGTCGATTACCGAGTGGTCGAGTTCTGACCAAGTACTGACTGAGCAGTCCAGGTGGTCCGGAAAGTCGCTTAGGATCGAGGGCGGTTCAGATCTCGGGGGCGGGATTCATGAGGAGTGTGTGCGGTTTTGCCCCCGAACGGTGCCTGTGACGGCGAGGGACGACGGTGCTTGTGCGCCGGTTCCATACGCGTGCGACGGGGGTGCGTGACCCCGGTCACGTTGGCCGGGCAAATCGGACACCATCTTTGTGCACGCGTTCACAAAGACATAGCCTGCATTCGACGGGGCGGTCTAGGTACGTGTGACCGCCTACAGCCCCGCGCTACCCGCAGGAGTACCGTGGCAACTGGCCGAACTCACCGACCGGCGACCCGCAGCCGAGGGATTCCCGAGGCCACCGTCGCCAGGCTTCCGCTGTATCTGCGTGCCCTGACCGGGCTGTCGGAGCGCTCGGTACCCACGGTCTCCTCCGAGGAACTGGCCGCCGCCGCGGGCGTGAACTCCGCGAAGCTGCGCAAGGACTTCTCCTACCTCGGCTCCTATGGGACGCGTGGTGTGGGGTACGACGTCGAGTATCTCGTCTATCAGATCTCGCGTGAGCTGGGGCTGACCCAGGACTGGCCGGTAGTGATCGTCGGTATCGGTAATCTCGGCGCCGCCCTCGCGAACTACGGCGGCTTCGCCTCCCGTGGATTCCGGGTGGCCGCGCTGATCGACGCCGATCCCGCGATGGCGGGAAAGCCCGTCGCGGGTATTCCGGTGCAGCACTCGGATGATCTGGAAAGGATCATCGCGGACAACGGCGTGTCCATTGGCGTAATCGCCACCCCGGCCGGTGCCGCTCAGCCCGTGTGCGATCGGCTCGTCGCCGCCGGGGTCACGTCCATTCTGAACTTCGCGCCCACCGTGCTGACCGTTCCGGACGGTGTCGACGTCCGCAAGGTCGATCTCTCCATCGAGTTGCAGATCCTGGCTTTCCACGAGCAGCGCAAGGCCGGCGAGGAAGCCGATGCCCTCGCCGCCGCCGCTGCCGCTGATTCCGGTCCGGCGGTCGTCGTGGCCAAGGGACAGGCCGGCAGTGACGGCGACAGCGGTGGCAGTGGCGGAAGTCGTCGTGGCAAAGGGACTGACGGGGACGTTCCCGCCGTGATGCCGGCATGAGTCTTCTCGTCGTCGGGCTGAGTCACCGCAGCGCTCCTGTGAGCGTTCTGGAGCGGGCCGCGCTGTCCCAGGACGCGCAGATCAAGTTGCTTCAGGACACCGTCGCCGCCGAGCCGGCCGCCGAGGCCGCGGTGCTCGCCACCTGCAACCGCATCGAGCTGTACGCGGACGTGGACAAGTTCCACGCGGGTGTCGCCGAGCTGTCCACGCTGCTCGCCCAGCACAGTGGGGTGGGACTCGATGAACTCACTCCCTACCTGTACGTGCACTACGAGGACCGGGCCGTCCACCATCTGTTCTCCGTCGCCTGTGGGCTCGACTCCATGGTCGTCGGCGAGGGGCAGGTCATCGGGCAGATCAAGGACTCGCTCGCCCTCGCACAGGAGCTGCACTCCGCCGGGCGCCTGCTGAACGACCTGTTCCAGCAGGGGCTGCGCGTCGGCAAGCGCGCCCACTCCGAGACCGGGATCGACCGCGCCGGACAGTCCCTGGTCACCTTCGGGCTCCAGCAGCTGGCCGGTGGACGGGGTGCCGGGGTCTCGGTGGAGTCCTGGGCCGTGGGCAAGAAGGCCCTGGTCATCGGGGCCGGGTCGATGTCCTCGCTGGCCGCCGCCACGCTCGCGCGGCTCGGGGTCGCCGAGATCGTCGTCGCCAACCGAACCTCAGAGCGTGCCGAGCGGCTCGCCGAGATCATCAACGAGAACAGCGGCGAGTACGGGAATGTGTCCGCCCGCGCGGTTCCGATGGAGTCGGTGCCGTTCGAGCTGACACGTGCCGATATAGCCGTTTCCTGTACCGGCGCGACAGGGGTCGTCCTCGGCGCCGAGACCATCGCGGCCGCCGTCGAGGGCCGGGCGCCGGCGGACGACGAGGCCGCACTGTCCCCTCGTACGACCATGACGAGTGACGTACGGACGGCGCTGCCGCCCACCAGCATCGGCACCGACGACGGGTGTCCGCTCGATCTGTCCGCCGCGCAGGCCGGGCAGGCCGTGCAGGAGTCGGCCGGGTTCTCCGTGATGGGCGAGGCCGCCGTCGCCGGGATGGACGCGGCGACGCTGGAGCAGCACGCGGCCTGGGTGGACAACGGGACCGTCGACCGGCGGGACGCCGCTCGCCGTACGCCCGACGACGACCGTGAGCTGATCGCCGCGCTCGCGCGCACCGCGGCCGCCGTCGGGCGGATTCCCGAGCGGCGGCGGCCCGAGGTGGTTGTCGGTCCTCCGCGGCCCGCTCCTGTGCTTTCCCTCCTCGACCTCGCCATGCCCCGGGACATCGACGCGGCCGTGCACCGGCTGGCCGGGGTGCGCCTGGTGGACATCGAGTCGCTGGCCGAGGCCTCCGCGGACGCTCCGATGGCGGCCGACGTGGACCAGGTCCGGCGGATCGTCGCCGACGAGGTCGCGGCCTTCGGCGCCGCCCAGCGGGCCGCGCACATCACGCCCACCGTCGTCGCGCTGCGCGCCATGGCCGCCGATGTCGTCGCCGGTGAGATCGCCCGCCTCGACGGGCGGCTGCCCGGGCTCGACGAGAAGCACCGGGCCGAGATCACCCAGACCGTGAAGCGTGTGGTCGACAAACTGCTGCACGCGCCGACCGTACGGGTCAAGCAGCTCGCCGCCGAGCCCGGCGGCGCCGGGTACGCGGACGCGCTGCGGACCCTGTTCGACCTCGACCAGGAGACGGTCGCCTCCGTGTCCCGGGCGGAACGGACCGACCAAGATGCTGAGAAGAACGCCGAGAACCGAGGGCGAGCATGAGTGAGCCAGTACAAGGGGCGCTGAGACTGGGGACCAGGCGAAGTCAACTCGCCCTGGCCCAGTCCGGGCAGGTCGCGGACGCCGTGCACCGGCTGACCGGACGCCCCGTCGAGCTCGTCGAGATCACGACGTACGGCGACGTGTCCCGCGAGGACCTCGCCCAGATCGGCGGCACGGGTGTCTTCGTGACCGCCCTGCGGGACGCGCTGCTGCGGGGTGAGGTCGACTTCGCGGTGCACTCGCTGAAGGACCTGCCGACCGCGCAGCCCGACGACCTGGTGCTGGCCGCCGTACCGGAGCGCGAGGATCCGCGTGACGTACTGGTGGCGCGCGACGACCTCAAGTTCACCGACCTGCCGCGCGGCGCGCGGATCGGGACGGGCTCGACCCGGCGCACGGCCCAGCTGAACGCGTACGCGCGTGCCCATGGGCTGAGCGTCGACGTCGTACCGGTCCGGGGGAACGTCGACACCCGGATCGGGTTCGTGAGAAGTGGTGAGCTGGATGCCGTCGTCCTGGCCGCGGCCGGGCTCAACCGCATCGGGCGCGCCGACGAAGTGACCGACTTCCTGTCGGTCGACATGGTTCTGCCTGCCCCTGGCCAAGGGGCCCTGGCGATCGAGTGCAGAGCGGGGAACACCTCCCACGACTCCGACCTGATCGCGGCACTCGGCGAGCTCGACGACCCGTACACTCGGGCCGCCGTGACCGCCGAACGGTCACTGCTCGCCGCCCTGGAGGCCGGTTGCAGCGCCCCTGTGGGCGCGCTGGCCGACCTGCTGGCCGACGGGCAGATTGTCAAGGAGATGCGCCTGCGTGGCGTCGTCGGCACGACCGACGGCTCGACGCTGGTGCAGCTGTCCACCACCGGTCCCGTGCCCGAGACGTACGACCAAGCAATGGCGCTCGGCCGTGAACTCGCAGCCGAGATGCTTGCCAAGGGCGCGGCCGGTCTGATGGGGGAGCGAGCACAGTGAGCCCCACCACCCTTCCCGCCGGTCCGGACCACGGGCACGTCACCTTTCTTGGTGCCGGACCCGGGGATCCGGGACTGCTGACCCTGCGCGCCGTCGAGGCGCTGGCGAACGCGGACGTACTGGTCGCCGAGCACGAGGTGCTCGACGTCGTACGCGCGCACACCAGACAAGGCGTCGCCGTACTCAACACCGAATTGGACACGCCTATTGGCAGCACGTATCCAGGCACAGGCACGCCTCAACTAGCGGTAGTTGACGGCGCGTCGACGACCGCTGGTGTACCCGCTGTGCGGGATGCCGCACATCTTGTCATGGAGGCCGCGCGGGGTGGCAGGCGGGTCGTGCGTGCGGTGTCCGGGGATCCCGGGCTCGACGCGTACGCCGCCGAGGAGATGCTCGCGTGTGCCCGCGCGGGGGTTCCGTTCGAGGTGGTCCCGGGGGTCGCGGCCGCCGTGGGCGTGCCCGCGTACGCGGGTGTTCCGCTGCGGGACGCGCAGGGCGCGGACGTCCGGTTCGTGGACGCCCGGACCGCTTCCGACCGGTGCTGGACCGAGGTCGGGGCTTCGGACGGGACGGTTGTCGTCTCGACCACTCTGGATTCGGTGGCTTCGGCGGCCGGTGAGCTGGTCGCGGCCGGGCGTAAGCCTGATACGCCGTTGACTGTGACGATCGCCGGTACGACGACTCGGCAGCGGACCTGGTCCGCGACGCTCGGGACCATCGCCCAGACGTTCAAGCAGGGCAAGGTGCTGCCGTCCCCGGACGGGGGCCGGCCGGTGATAGCCGTGGTCGGCGAGCGGTCCGCCGCTGCTCAGCGTGAGCAGTTGTCGTGGTTCGAGAACAAGCCGCTGTTCGGGTGGCGGGTTCTGGTGCCGCGTACGAAGGAGCAGTCGGCGACGCTCTCCGACCAGTTGCGGTCGTACGGCGCTGTGCCGCACGAGGTGCCGACGATCGCTGTCGAGCCGCCTCGGACGCCTCAGCAGATGGAGCGGGCCGTCAAGGGGCTCGTTACCGGGCGGTACGAGTGGATCGCTTTCACTTCGGTGAACGCGGTCAAGGCTGTTCGGGAGAAGTTCGAGGAGTACGGGCTTGATGCTCGTGCTTTTGCCGGGATCAAGGTTGCTGCGGTGGGGGAACAGACCGCCAAGGCGTTGGTTGCCTTTGGTGTGAAGCCTGATCTGGTGCCCAGCGGGGAGCAGTCCGCTGCTGGGTTGCTTGATGACTGGCCTCCGTACGATCCGGTTTTCGATCCGATCGACCGTGTATTTCTGCCTCGGGCCGATATCGCCACCGAGACGTTGGTGGCGGGGCTGATCGAGCTGGGGTGGGAGGTCGATGACGTCACCGCCTATCGGACGGTGCGGGCTTCGCCGCCGCCGCAGGAGACTCGGGAGGCGATCAAGGGGGGTGGCTTCGATGCCGTTCTCTTTACTTCGTCCTCGACTGTGCGGAACCTGGTCGGTATCGCCGGCAAGCCTCATAACGTGACGGTGATCGCGTGTATTGGGCCGGCTACGGCGAAGACCGCTGAGGAGCATGGGCTGCGGGTCGATGTCATGGCTCCGGAGCCGTCCGTGCACAAGTTGGCTGAGGCGTTGGCCGACTTCGGGTTGCGGCGGCGGGCTGCTGCGGTTGATGCGGGGGATCCTGTTACTCGGCCGAGTGAGCGGCGGCCGGGGGCGCGTCGGCGTCGTACTACGCAGTGAGCTGAGCCGAGCTGAGCTGAGTTGGTTGGGGTGGGGCGGTGGGGGCGGTAGTTTTTCGCCCCCGCCGCCCCTACCCGTTCCCATCCCTGGGGGCTGCGCCCCCAGACCCCCGCTGTCGGCCCTGAACGGGCCTTGTCCTCAAACGCCGGACGGGCTGGGTAGTCAGCCCGTCCGGCGTTTGAGGGGGCGCAGCCCCCAGGGGATGACAGGCCGACGTCGCGTCGGCAAAGGGGTGTGTGGGGCGGGCGTAGCGTGGAGGGTATGTCGAAGTACGGATCCTTTCCCGGTACGCGGCCCCGGCGGCTGCGTACCTCGCCCGTCATGCGCCGCATGGTCGCCGAGACCCGACTGCACCCCGCCGACTTCATCCTCCCCGCCTTCGTGCGGGAGGGTGTCAGTGAGCCTGTGCCGATCTCCGCCATGCCCGGTGTCGTCCAGCACACCCGGGACAGTTTGAAGAAGGCTGCTCTCGACGCCGTCGAGGCCGGGGTTTCCGGGATCATGCTCTTCGGGGTGCCCGAGGAGGCGAAGAAGGACGCCCTCGGGACTCCCGGTACCGATCCGGACGGGATTCTCCAGGTCGCCATCCGTGATGTGCGCGCCGAGGTCGGCGATGAGCTGCTTGTCATGTCCGATCTCTGTCTCGACGAGACCACCGATCACGGGCACTGCGGGGTGCTGGACGCAGAGGGGCGCGTCGACAACGACGCCACCCTGGAGCGGTACGCCGAGATGGCCCAGGTGCAGGCCGATGCCGGTGCTCATGTCGTGGGCCCCAGCGGGATGATGGACGGGCAGATCGGGGTCGTACGCGATGCCCTTGATCAGATCGGGCGGGAGGACGTCGCCATCCTCGCCTACACCGCCAAGTACTCCTCCGCCTTCTACGGGCCCTTCCGGGAAGCCGTCGGTTCCTCGCTGAAGGGGGACCGGAAGACGTACCAGCAGGACCCCGCCAACGTCCGGGAGTCGCTGCGGGAGCTGGCGCTCGACCTGGAGGAGGGGGCCGACATGGTGATGGTCAAGCCGGCGGGCCCCTACCTCGACATCCTCGCCCGGGTCGCCGACGCCGTGGACGTGCCCGTCGCCGCCTATCAGATCTCCGGTGAGTACTCGATGATCGAGGCCGCCGCCGAGAAGGGCTGGGTCGACCGCGAGCGGGCCATCCTGGAGACCCTCACCGGCATCAAGCGGGCCGGCGCGCAGAACATCCTCACCTACTGGGCCGTCGAAGCCGCTCGCATGCTGTGAACCGTCGACGGTCCCTCGTCCCGTACGCCCTGGCCGTCCTCGCACGCCGTGAGTGTGGCGAGCGCGAGTACGACCGCGATGACGGCGAACAGGCGCGTACGGGAGGTGCGTACGGACATGGGGGTGCCCTTTCCGAGGGGTGGGGTGACCGATACGGAGCCGTTCGGTTGGCAACAGCTTGTGCCGTGATCCGTCCCAGCACCACGTCTGGCGACGAATCCGGGACGCCCGTCGGCCCATCACCCCGCTGACCTGCGCGAACGCCGTCCCGTTCAGGGACGCTCCGGGACGGTCCGCGTCCGGTTCGCGTGCGGTTTTCGATTCTCGAACATCAACTCCGGTCGGCGGCTAGGTTGTTGTTCGTTGAAGTTACTGCTCCCCAGAAGAGGCCTCATGAGCGGCGATGCTCTCAGTCAGGACCCCGCCGAGCTGAGAAGGAGGATCGACAGCACCAAGGCCCATCCGGCCCGGGTGTACGACGTCTTCCTCGGCGGCAAGGACAACTACCCGGCCGACCGCAACGCGGCGGCCGCGGCGCTCGCCGCCAATCCGCGCGGGTACCTGGACGTGCGGCACAACCGCGACTTCATGCGCCGTGCGGTGACCACGCTGGCGGCGGACGAAGGCATCCGGCAGTTCCTCGACATCGGTACCGGCCTGCCCACGCAGGACAACGTCCACCAGATCGCGCAGCGCATCTCCCCGGACTCCCGGGTCGTGTACGTCGACAACGACCCGATCGTCCTCGCGCACGCGCGTGCCCTGCTCACCAGCGGGCCCGAGGGGCGTACGGACTACATCGACGCCGACTTCAACGACCCGGGCCAGATCCTCGAACAGGCCCGCAAGACCCTCGACTTCGATCAGCCGATCGCGCTCGTGCTCGCGGCGATCCTGCACTTCGTGGCGGAGCCGGAGGCGTACGACATCGTGCGCGAGCTGGTCGACGCGTTGCCGTCGGGGAGCCGGCTCGTGCTCAGCCATCTCACGGAGGATCTGAACCCCGAGAACATCCGCGCGGTGCAGCGGACGTACACCGAGCGGGGGTTCACCTTCGTGCTGCGGTCCCAGGCGGAGGTGGAGCGGTTCTTCGAGGAGAACGGGCTCGTCCTTGACGAGCCCGGTGTCGTGCCCGCCCATCGGTGGCGTCCCGACGGCAATGCGCCGGTGCCGGAGCAGGTCGAGGCCTCGTACTTCGACTCGCTCGACGACATCGAGAAGGTTCGCTATCGCGACATCAATGATGTTACGGATGCGGACATCAATGTGTACGGGGCCAGTGGGCGTAAGGCCTGATTTGGTTCGGGGATCCGTAGTTCGTGGGCTGCGGGTCCGGTGGGGGCTTGTCGCGCAGTTCCCCGCGCCCCTGACGGGGCGCTGTTCCGGGGCTGCGTTCAAGAAGTTCTGTCAGTCCCACCAGAAGGACCAGGTCCGGGTGTTCAGGAGTTCGTGTTCGGCGTATGCGCTCAGGGTGTTGTGGGGGCCCTGGGTGATGTTGTCCGGGCAGAACGCGAAGTGTTCGGCGGCCACTGCCTCCGCCTCGGTGAGGGTGGTCGGCGGGGCCGCCACGGACAGGGTCAGCTGGTTGAAGGTGAGCGCTAGGACCCGTATGCCGAAGCGGTCCTCCCAGGAGCGCAGTACCGCGCAGAGGCGGGCCGTGTCGCTCTCGTAGTTCGCGGGGCCGGACCAGCCGATCGCGGCGGGGACGTCGGCGGAGCGGCGGGCCGGGACGAGGGCCAGGCGTGGCTCCTTGAAGGAGGAACCGGCGGCCAGGAGCGAGTCGGCGAGCTGGGCGGCCAGCTCGTCCGCGTCGGTCTGCCCGGCTTCGGGGGCGGGGGCCAGGCCGGGCCAGTCCTCGTCCTCCGCCGCGTACTCCTCCCAGAACTCGGTGAGGACCTCTTCCGCGTCGTGATCCCCGGGGTAGGACGTGTCGCCGGGCATCAACTCCCAGTCCTGCGGCCCGCCCTGGCCGCCGCCCACCTCTATGACCACCGGGACGAGCCCGGCCGCTCGGTACGCGTCGTGGTGTGCGGCCCAGTCGCCGGGGGCGGAGGGCGCGTCGGCGTGCCAGAGGAGGGGCTCGTGCCAGGGGCCCTCGTCCGTCGTGTCGATCAGCCTTCCGGCGGGGAGCGCGAGGCCGAGCGTGCCGCCGGTCGGGTCGGCCGCGAGGTGGGGCAGCGGATTGGGAAGTGTCGCCATGCCGGTGACTTTAGGGCCTGCCACTGACAACGGCCCTGGAGAGGCCGGGGGCAACGGTTCGAGATCGGTCCGGTGTCGGCGCGGCCTCGAACTTGCGTCGGACTGGCAATGGAACGGCCATGATTCGGCAGCCAGTTGGTGTCGGTGCTGTGTGCAGTTGGTGATCTTGCGTTGATCTGTCCTGAAATCGACGTGCGCCGACTGTTGTTGGGGCCGCCCGTACCCATGTCATGCCCCATCAACTGCAACGACGAACCGGATTGACGAGTTCCCGCCGGGCTCCGTAGCTTCTGCCCCTGGCCTAATCCGCTCGGTTGGCCCACATCGTTCCCTGGGGGGAAGCAATGAACTACTACGTCGAAATGCTCAAGAAGTACGCGGTGTTCAGCGGGCGCGCGCGCCGCAAGGAATACTGGATGGCCGCGCTGTTCTCCATCATCATCAGCATTGTGCTGGCGATCATCGACGCTGTCATCGGCGTGCAGATCCTCAGTGGCTTGTACGCCCTGGCAGTCCTCGTGCCCGGCCTGGCCATCACCGTGCGCCGACTGCACGACACGGGCCGCTCGGGCTGGTGGCTCCTGATCGCGCTCGTCCCGCTCGTCGGTGGGATCACGCTGCTGGTCTTCGTCTGCCTCGACAGTGACGCGGGGGAGAACAAGCACGGCCACAACCCGAAGGCCGTCCCCGCCTTCGCCTGATCACTCGCACCGAGGGCACAGTCCCCGTGCCCTGGCCGCCCGGTTCGTTCCGGGCGGCTTTTGGTGTTGTGGGGCCGGCCTGTCGATCGGGGTGGCGTTCAGCGTTCAGTCCGTCACCGTCACCGTCACGATGACCGCCGCGACGATCGTGTCCAGGACCAGGCAGAACTCGGCGAGCGAGCGTGTCACCACCTTGTTGATCCGGTAGTGGTACGCGTCCCACACGGCGTGGGCCAGCAGGCCGCCCGCCACGACGTACGCGCCCACCGTCTCCGTCACGCCCAGAGCGACGGCCGCGGCTGTTCCGAACGCCGCCATGGCGATCAGGTGGTACGACCAGCCGCCGTACGGGGGTGGGGTGTCGGGGCTGCGGCGGCCTTGCGGCAGGCCGTACGCCAGGAACGGGACGGCCAGCGCCAGGATGACCCAGGTCGGGTCCACGCCGCCGCCGCCCAGTAACTCGGTGGCGAAGATGACGACGACCGAGCCGAAGAACAGCGGCCATACGGCGGACGGTTTCCGGAGGGCCGCCGCGCCGAAGTAGACGAGCGCGGAGGCGGCGAGGGCGGGGGCCGCGTCGACGCCCTCGGACATGTCGAGCCCGATCAGGGCGGCTGCGGCGATGCCGGCGAGGATCGGCCAGTGCTCAGGGAGTTTCGTCATGACTTCAACGTACGTACCCCTAGGGGGTATGTATACGGGTTTGGAGGGTGCTCGAATCGACGGGCCCTAAGGCACGCGGCTGTCGACGCACTCCCGCTCGCCGCTCGTCGCGGGGTCGAAGCAGACGCGGACGGTCGTACCCGGGCGGGTCGCTGTCATGGCCGTGTAGACGTAGTTCTTCGCGTCGATGTCGTCCTTGATCTCGGCGCTGTAGGTGGCGCCGTCCGCGGTCACCTCGACGCGGTCGCCGACGCTCGTGTGCCAGGTCCGGGCCCAACTGGCCCCGCACTGCTTGTCGTAGCGCACCGACATCCAGGCCCCGGTTGCCGTGCGGTGCTCCAGGAGGGTCTCGGGGGGACTGCCGCAGTTCATGTTCCACGGGTCCTGACCCTCGCAGGCGGCTCCCCGGCAACGGGCGGCGGGAGAAGCGGGAGTTGAGGGAGAGGGGGATGGTGTCTGTGGTTCGTCGGTGTCCGGTCCTGGCAGCAGTACGGCGGCTGCCACGATTCCGGCCATCGCGGCGCACGCCGACACGAGCGCTGCCTTGATCGTCGTACGGCGGTGACTGGTACCGGTACGTGTGGCTTCCAGCGGGGGCGGTGGTGTCGCCGTGCTCGGTGCGTCCGCCGCCCGCAGGCTCCACTCCGACTCCGCTATCTCCCACAGGGCCAGGCATCGGCCCTCCGGTTCGCGGGCGAGGGCGCACAGTTCCTGGACCGCCTGGCGTGGGGGGAGTGCCTTGCCGTTGAGGTAGCGGTCCCAGGACGACTTGCTGTACGTCGTTCGTTCCGCCAGGCCCGCCAGGCTCAGGCCCGTGCGGTCCTTCAACTCCCGCAGTGTGGCGGCCAGTCGGGTGCGTTCCGGTGAGGGGGATGGTGGTGGCGATGGCATCGGGCCCGGTGTCGTCCCGCTCATTTCGCAGTGGCCCCCGCGTCGCGCCGCAGAGCCCCCCAGGTGTGCGGGCCGATGATGCCGTCGACGACCAACTCGTCCCGTCTCTGGATGCGTTCGACCGCCCGCTGCGTCAACGGGCCGAAGATGCCGTCGATGTCGCCGGGCGATATGCCCGCCCGGCGCAACAGGCACTGTGCCTCGGCGACTTCGGGGCCCGCCTGGCCGCCGGCCAGGATCGTGTCCTGGGTGCGGCTGTTGCCCGAGTACCAGCGGCCGCCGATCCGCTCCAGCCGGCAGGTGTACGTGATCCGCGACGCCGACACCGACGCCAGCACTGTTGTGGTGGGTGAGGCGCGATGGGACGCCGTCGCGCTGCCGTCGCCGTCCTGGAGTCGTACGACCGCGAGGGCCGACGCGGAGGCGATCAGCACCAGGGCCACCGCGCCGGCCACGAGCGTGGTGCGCAGCGGACCGTCCTGCGGCCGGGGCTCCTGTTCCAGGATCTCCGGTGTTTCCTGCGTCTCTTGTACGGGCGCACTCGTGCGTCTGCTGCTCCACGCCTCCGTCGCCACCTCGTGCAGCGCGAGCAGCCTGGTCGTGTCGTCGCCGCAGGTTCTGGCCATCGCCTCGACGGCTTCCCCGGGCGGCAGCGATCTGCCGTTCAGGTACCGTTCCCACGACTTCTGGCTGTACCCGGTCTTCACGGCCAACTGCCGCATGCTCAGCCCGCTGCGGTCCTTCAGCCGGCGTAATCGCATCACCAACTGGCGGACTCGGGGATCCAGTTCGGCCGGCAGCTCCTTCCAGCGCGGCATGTTCCCCCTACTCGCGTATCGCGTACTCACGTACTCGCTTCGCATTCTGCAACAGGGTCGACGGCCCCCACCGGAACGTGGTTCCCGCACGGGTACGGAACCGGCCACCCGCCCGTCCCGGCCGTCCCGCCGGACCGTCCCCGCGGACGACGTCCCCGCAGGTCAGCGGGCGGGGCGTCCCATGAAGACGTCACTTTCGCGGCAACCGTGGCAACCCTTGCCGCCCACTGGCCATTCTCGTGTTGCCAGACCCCGGCGGCATGACCGAGCCGCCGTACGACCCCAAGGGGGAAGCATGCGACCGAACATCTTGACGAGGTCCGCCATCAGCCTCACCGCCGTCCTCGGGCTCGCGGCCGGAACGGTGGCCGCCGCGGGTACCAGCTTCGCGGCGTCCGACACGGCCACGAAGCCGGTGGTGAGCGCCGAGGCCGTCACCCCGCTCGCGGTGGTCAACCTCGGCCTGAACTCCACCCAGGCCAAGGGCATCCAGCGCTGGCTGGCGGCGCGCTGGCAGTACACCGGCTCGATCGACGGGCTTCTCGGCACCAACAGCTGGAAGGCCTTCCAGCGCCACCTCCAGGCGTCCTGGGGCTACACCGGAGCGATCGACGGGATCGTCGGAAGCGGCACGATATCGGCGTTGCAGCGCAAGCTGAGCCAGCCGGACTACGGCTACACCGGCCCCATCGACGGCATCGCCGGTTCGGGTACCCAGGCCGCGTTCAAGAAGTTCGCCGACTGGGCGGTGGCCACCTACTAGACGGCCATCGGCCCGCACACGCCGCGGCCCGTCCTCCCCGGGGGAGAGGACGGGCCGCGCGCGTTTCTTCGGGTCCCTCAGCAGCCGCTCAGCAGCCGCTCAGAGCCGCTCGGGCGTCCTGATGCCCAGCAGGGCCATGCCCTGGTGGAGCGTCTTCGCCGTCACGTCGCAGAGGAACAGTCGGTTCTCGGCGATGTTCTGCGGCGGCGCCGGCTTGATCACCGGGCACTTGTCGTAGAACGTCGTGTACAGCGACGCCAGCTGGTACAGGTACGCCGCCAGCTTGTGCGGTGCGTACTCCGTCGCCGAGTCCGCCACCGTCTCCGCGAACCCGTCGACGTGCAGGGCCAACGCCCGCTCCGCGTCGGCCAGTTCGAGTTCCGGATGCGGCTTCGGGCGTACCTCGCCGGCCTTGCGCAGGATCGACTGGATACGGGCGTACGCGTACTGGAGGTACACGCTCGTGTCGCCGTTCAGCGAGACCATCTGGTCCAGGTCGAACTTGTAGTCCCGGTTCGCCGACGTCGACAGGTCCGCGTACTTCACCGCGCCGATGCCCACCTGGGCGCCCCGCTCGGCGACCTCGTCGTCCGAGAGCTGGGACTGCGTGTCCTTCTCCCGTACGACCGTCGTCGCGCGGTCCACCGCCTCGTCCAGGAGGTCGACGAGCTTGACCGTCTCGCCCTCACGCGTCTTGAACGGCTTGCCGTCCTTGCCGAGGACCGTGCCGAACGCCAGCTGGTACGCCTTGACGTCCTCGTCGTTCAGCCAGCCCGCCCTGCGCGCGGTCTCGAAGACCATCTTGAAGTGCAGGGACTGGCGGGCGTCGACCACGTAGATCAGGTTGTTCGCCTTCAGGTTGAAGACGCGGTCCCGGATCGCCGAGAGGTCCGTCGCCGCGTAGCCGTAGCCGCCGTCGGTCTTACGGACGATCAGCGGGACCGGGTTGCCCTCCGGGCCCTTGATGTCGTCGAAGAACACGCACAGGGCACCCTCCGAGCGGACCGCCACCCCGGACTCCTCCAGGAGGCGGCACGTCTCGTCCAGCATGTCGTTGTAGCCCGACTCGCCGACGATGTCCGCGTCCTGGATGACCATGTCCAGCTTCTCGAAGACCGAGAAGAAGTAGATCTTCGACTCGTCGACGAACCGCTGCCAGGTGGCGAGCGTCGCGGGGTCGCCGGCCTGGAGGTCGACCACCCGGAGGCGCGCCCGCGTCTTGAACTCCTCGTCGGAGTCGAAGAGTTTGCGTGCAGCCTTGTAGAGGCGGTCGAGGTTCGACATCGCCTCCTCGCCGGTCGCCTCGGTGTCGGTGGCTGCGTCTGCGGTGTTCCTCTTGTGGTCCAGCTCGTGCGGGTGCTCGTCCAGGTACTGGATGAGCATGCCGAACTGCGTTCCCCAGTCGCCGATGTGGTGCCTGCGGATCACGTTCTCGCCCGTGAACTCCAGGAGTTGGGCCACCGCGTCGCCGATCACCGCCGAGCGGAGGTGGCCTACGTGCATCTCCTTCGCCACGTTCGGCTGGGCGTAGTCGATGACCGTCGTGCCCGGGTGGGCGGCGAGCGGTACGCCCAGGCGGGCGTCCGGGTCCGCTGCCCTCGCCGCGAGGTTCTCGACGATCGCCTTGTCGGTGAGCGTGATGTTCAGGAAGCCGGGGCCGGAGACCTCGATGTCCTTGATCACGTCGCCGGACACGACGTTGGCGACGACCTGGGTCGCCAGGTCGCGGGGGTTGGCCTTGGCCTTCTTGGCGAGGGCGAGGATGCCGTTCGCCTGGAAGTCCGCACGGTCGCTGCGTCGCAGCAGCGGGTCCGCGGGGGCCTCCGGCAGGGTTGCCGTGAGGGCGTCCGCGAGGCGCTGGTGGACGGTGGCGGTGAGGGACTTGACCGGGGCCATGGGAGTGGGTGCCGTTCTCCTGGTGGGTACAGGTTGATGGGGTCAGTATCCCATGGGGGGTAAAGGGGTTTTCTTGCGTGCGGGTGGGTGGGGGTCTGATTGTTCTCGCCCCCGCCGCCCCTACCCGTCCCATCCCTGGGGGCTGCCGCCCCCAGACCCCCGCTGTCGGCCTGAACGGCCTCGTCCTCAAACGCCGGACGGGCTGGGGGTGCGCCCCCGGAAAGGCGTTTTCGTGGTTCTGGGGGGACCTGGGAGAATGGGGCCGTCAGTCGTCGACCGTACCGGCTGATCTTGAGGAACTCTTAGAAAAAGAGGACGTGCCGATCGTGGCTCAGAGCACCGAGACCACCGACTGGGTCTCCCGTTTCGCGGATGAGGTCATCGAGGAGTCGGAGCGTCGAGCCCCCGGCAAACCCGTCGTCGTCGCGTCGGGGCTCTCGCCCTCCGGGCCCATTCACCTGGGGAATCTCCGCGAGGTCATGACCCCGCATCTTGTCGCCGACGAGATCCGGCGGCGGGGGCGCGAAGTCCGGCATCTCATCTCCTGGGACGACTACGACCGCTATCGCAAGGTGCCCAATGGAGTGGAGGGGGTTGACGCGTCCTGGGCCGAGCACATCGGGCGGCCGCTTACCTCCGTACCGGCGCCGAAGGGGTCCGCCTACCCCAACTGGGCCGAGCACTTCAAGGCCGCCATGGTCGACGCCCTCGCCCAGCTCGGTGTCGAGTTCGACGGGATCAGTCAGACCAGCCAGTACACCTCCGGTGCCTATCGCGCGCAGATTCTGCATGCCATGAAGCACCGGGGGGACATTGACGCCATTCTTGAGCAGTATCGGACCAAGAAGGCGCCTGCCAAGAAGCCTCAGCAGTCTCAGAAGGCTCCTGACGCCGCTGAGCTCGACGCCGCCGAAGGGTCCGGGGCCGCCGCTGAGGACGACGGGAGTTCCGGGTCCGCCGGGTACTTCCCGTACAAGCCCTTCTGTGGTGGGTGCGGCAAGGACCTCACCACCGTCACCGCCTATGACGACGACACCACCGAGCTGACCTACACCTGCACCGCCTGCGGGTTCTCCGAGACCGTCCTGCTGAGCGAGTTCAACCGCGGCAAGCTCGTCTGGAAGGTCGACTGGCCGATGAGGTGGGCTTACGAGGGGGTTGTCTTCGAGCCCTCCGGTGTCGATCACTCGTCTCCTGGTTCCTCGTTCCAGGTGGGTGGGCAGATCGTCGGGCAGATTTTTGGCGGCAAGCAGCCCATCGGGCCCATGTACGCCTTCGTGGGCATCAGCGGCATGGCCAAGATGTCCAGCAGCAAGGGTGGCGTGCCCACGCCCGGTGACGCGCTGAAGATCATGGAGCCGCAGATCCTGCGCTGGCTCTACGCCCGCCGGCGGCCCAACCAGTCGTTCAAGATCGCCTTCGACCAGGAGATCCAGCGGCTGTACGACGAGTGGGACAAGCTCGACGCCAAGGTCGCCGACGGCACCGCACTGCCGGCCGACGTCGCCGCGCACGCGCGTGCGGTGCGTACCGCCGAGGGCGAACTGCCGCGCACGGAACGGCCGTTGCCGTACCGGACGCTGGCCTCCGTCGCCGACATCACCGCCGGTGCCGAGGACCAGACGCTGCGGATCCTGAGCGAGCTGGATCCTGCCGATCCGCTTGCTTCGCTGGATGTCGTTCGGCCCCGGCTCGACAAGGCCGAGGCCTGGATCAATACCCAGGTTCCCGCTGATCAGCGGACCATCGTGCGGAGCGAGCCCGACACCGAGTTGATCAAGTCCCTCGACGAGCAGGGGCGGCAGTCGTTGCGCCTCCTCGTGGACGGGCTTGCCAGTAACTGGTCCCTCGACGGGCTCACCCATCTTGTCTACGGCGTGCCCAAGGTTCAGGCCGGGTTCTCCGCCGATGCCACGGCCAAGGAACTTCCCGCCGAGATCAAGGTCGCCCAGCGGACCTTCTTCGCCCTGCTGTACCACCTGCTCGTCGGGCGGGACACCGGGCCCCGGCTGCCCACCCTGCTCCTCGCGGTGGGGCAGGAGCGGGTGCGGGCCCTCCTCGGGGAGTAGGACGGTCGTACCAGTTGTACGTGAGGGGCGCCCGGCCTGTGCCGGGCGCCCCTTTCCGTCGTACTCGCACCTCTGGGTACTACGCGATGTGGTCTTCCTGGAGTTCCGCCGTGTGGCGGTTGGTGAAACGGTTGACCATGCGGTCGGCCTCGCGCTGCGGGAGCTTCGTGCCGTACGTCGCTTCCACGTCGCCCCTGAACTGGCCCGAGGTCGGATAGCTGCCGTCTATCGACTTCTTGAAGACCAGGTAGAAGTCCTCCTCCGTCGGCTCCGGCGGACCGCCGCCCGCACCCATCTCACGGGTACGGCCAGGACCGGCCGGGATCGGGAACGTACCGGTGTCCTCCGGGGACGGCTCCGGGGCCTCCTCCTGGGCGGCCGGCGGCTCCTCGAACTGCTGCGGGAACGCCTGCTGCTCGAACCGCAGCCGCTCCTCGTACTGCTGCCGCTGTGCCTCGAACTGCCGCTGGGCCTCGTACTGCTCGGCCTGCTGCTGCTCCTCCATCCACTGGATGTAGGCGGGGTCGTTGGCCGGGTCGTAGGTCGGGTCGTAGCCGCCCTGATACGCGATGGCCCGGGGGTCCCGCATCTGGAGCCACGGGTTCTGGGGCTCGGCGTAGTCCGGCTCCTGGGGGAGTTCGCCGCCTTCGGGCGCGGGGCGCTGCTGCTGCGCCTGCGCCTGCGCCTGCGCCTGCTCCTGGGCGGGCGCCGCGTTGTTCTGTACGGCGGGAGGAGCGACCGCCTTCGCGACGGCGGGCTCCAGTTCCGGCTGGGGCGCCGGGGCCGGTGGCAGCAGGGCCGGTTCGATGCCCGCCGCCGCCAGGCCCGAGGGGGCCGTCTCCGCGAGGGGGACGCCGTAGCGGGCCAGGCGCAGGGGCATCAGGGACTCCACCGGGGCCTTGCGGCGCCAGGCCCGGCCGAAGCGGGCGTGCAGGCGGGCCTGGTAGACGAGACGTTCCTGCTCCAGCTTGATGACCTGGTCGTAGGAGCGCAGCTCCCACAGCTTCATCCGGCGCCAGAGGAGGAAGGTGGGGAGGGGGGAGAGGAGCCAGCGGGTGAGGCGGACGCCCTCCATGTGCTTGTCGGCCGTGATGTCCGCCATGCGGCCGATGGCGTGCCGGGCCGCCTCGACCGCGACCACGAACAGCACCGGGATGACGGCGTGCATGCCGACGCCCAGCGGGTCGGGCCAGGCCGCCGCGCCGTTGAACGCGATCGTCGCCATCGTCAGCAGCCACGCCGTCTGCCGGAGCAGCGGGAACGGGATGCGGATCCAGGTGAGGAGAAGGTCGAGGGCGAGCAGGACGCAGATGCCCGCGTCGATGCCGATCGGGAACACGTAGCTGAAGTTCCCGAAGCCCTTCTGGATCGCCAGTTCACGGACGGCCGCGTACGACCCCGCGAAGCCGATCGCGGCGATGATCACGGCGCCGAACACGACCACTCCGATGAGCACCCGGTGCGTTCGTGTCAGTTGGATTGGCGCGGACACCCGTACTCCCCTCCCTGTGCGTGCTGTTGCGCGCAACAGGGTGGCACATGTGTGCGGCGTACGTATTGCGGAGACAAAGTCAGTTCTTCTTCGTTGCCGAAGAGGAAGGTGACGCGGAAGCGGACTTCGAGGCGGACGCGCTCGGCTTCGCCGACGAACTCGCCGAGGAGGAAGGGGAGTTGGTGGGGGCGGAGGTCGCCGCGTCACCGTCGCCGTTCGTCGACGACACCTTCGCGACAGCTTCCTTGACCGCCTTCACCGCTGCCTTCGACAGGCTCTCCGCGCTCGGTGTCTTCTCGCCGGCGAGCCCGGCGCCGTTGTAGTCGAGGGTCACGACGACGTTCTCGACCCGGACGACCACCGTCTGCTGCCGGAAGGCGCCTTCCTTCTTCTTCAGGTCGTAGCGCACCGACGTCGCGTCGTCGCCCGCCCCGGTCACCGGCTCCGAGGCGACGTTCTTCGCCCCCGACACCGACTGGGCGTCGTCCACCTGGGTCTCGTAGTACGCCTGGGCCAGTTCGTCGCCGGAACCGCGCGTCGCGTTCGACTCGAAGCGCAGCAGGGACACGTTCAGCCAGCGGAACTGGGAGCCCTTCACACCGTTGTTGGTGAGGCTCGTCCAGGAGCAACTGCCGCGCGTCGACGTGTCGTTGGAGGAACCCTCCTTGCCCGACTTCACACCCTTCGGGACAAGTTCCTTCAGCGTCTTCGTCGTCAGCGCCGTACACGGCTCCGGGATCTTCTGGTACGCGGCGGCCTGCACGGTCGGAGACGCGCTCACCGTCTCGCCCGCACCGGTGGTGTCCGTGTCCTTCGCCGCGTTGTCGGCGGAGCCGGCCGACCCGGAGTCGGATCCCGAGTCTGAGGAGCAGCCGACGGCTACCAGGAGGAGGACGGGGACGGTGGCCAGGGCGGCGAGGGCGCGGCGCAGCCGCTTCGGTGCCACGGTGGCGGTCCGGCCGAGCTGTTCGTCTCGCTGGTCTCGCTGTGCGGGTCGGTGCATGGTTCCTTCACTCATCGCGCTGTGGTTCCTGCGGCTCTCGGTTCCTGCGGTCGGATCGGGTCCGAGGGGCCACGGTACGCGGTGAGGGACGCGCGGTGCCTGGCTTCACACCCATTGCGGAGGGCCGCAGCGAGGTCACCCAGGGCGCCTCTCAGTCGAACGCGCCGGCGAGCTGGGAGGCCAGTTTCCGCGCCCTGTCCTGCATTTCCTTGCTGTCCGGGACGGTGCCGAGCGTCGCCGGCTGCTCGACGTACTCGATGGTCACGATGACGTTGGACGTGCGGAACGCCACAGTCACCGTGCGCTGCTGGGCCGTTGAACCGGCGCTGCTCAGCTCGTCGTCGAGGAACGCCTCGTCGCCGAGGCCGTCGAGGAGGCGGGGCTGGAGGGCGGCGGCGGATTCGGCGTCGGGGGAGGCCGATGCGGAGGCCGTGTCGGTGGAGGTGGCGGAGGAGGTGGGGGACGCGGACTCGGACGGGGACGCGGACGCGGACTCGGTGGGGGTGGCGGAGACGGAGGCGATGGGCTCCGGCAGATCGGCGGCCACGACCTTGGTCGCGAAGAGGTCCGTCGCCTGGCTGTCGTCGCTCACGGAGTTGTCGTACGACACGACCCGTTCGAAATCGACGAGGAGATGGTCGGTGGCGTCCGTGGACTCCACCTTCCAGCGGCAGCCGACCTTGCGGTCCGTGTTGTAGGTGAGGGTCGACTCGCCCTCGTACGCCTGCTCCTTCTGCTCCTCGTCCGTGAGCTGCGTGATGCCGGGCAGCAGCGAGTCGAGGGTGTCGTGGCTGACCGCGCCGCAGGGTTCGGGGAGCGTGTCGTACCGGCCGGGCTGGGCCGCGGCGGTCGTGGTGCTCGCGTCGCCGGGCTTGGCGTCCTCGGCGGTGTCGTCGCTGCCCGAGCCGCCGGTGCAGCCGGCCAGCAGCGCCGCGAGGAGCACGGCGACACCGGGTACGTACGCCTTGCGCTGCACGGTCGGTTCCTCTCGACGATCTGAACTGCATGAACCATGTGAACGATCTTTGCGGGGCGGTGCCGGTACCAGTGTCCCCGCTGGTTAATCGCTTGCCGCACAGGGGCGTCACCGGCAGACAATGTGTATCGCACGCACCACCGTGAACGCCGGTCCGGCATCCCTTTTCGTTGACCTTGGCGCCGGTTTTGCGATTTGAGACTTCTGTTGGTTTTTCTGGGGGATGAGGGCGTTATGTCGTACGTAGAAGTGCCGGGTGCGAAGGTTCCCATCCGCATGTGGACCGACCCCGCGTCGGTCGAGGACGTCGCGATGCAGCAGCTGCGGAACGTGGCGACCCTGCCGTGGATCAAGGGCCTGGCGGTCATGCCGGACGTCCACTTCGGCAAGGGGGCGACGGTCGGGTCGGTCATCGCGATGCAGGGGGCTGTGTGTCCTGCGGCGGTGGGGGTCGACATCGGCTGCGGGATGTCCGCCGTCAGGACCTCGCTGACGGCTGACGATCTGCCGGGGGATCTGTCTCGGCTGCGGTCGAAGGTGGAGCAGGCTATTCCGGTGGGGCGGGGGATGCATGACAGTCCTGTTGATCCGGGGCGGCTGCATGGGTTCGCCACTGGGGGGTGGGAGGAGTTCTGGGGGCGGTTTGATGGGGTTGCGGATGCGGTGAAATTCAGAGAGGGGCGGGCTGCGAAGCAGATGGGGACGCTCGGATCGGGAAATCATATGATTGAGTTGTGTGTTGATCAGTCTGATTCGGTCTGGCTCATGCTGCACTCCGGATCCCGGAATATCGGCAAGGAACTGGCCGAGCATCACATCGGCGTCGCCCAGAAGCTCCCGCACAACCAGGGCCTGGTCGACGGTGACCTCGCGGTGTTCGTCTCGGACACTCCGCAGATGGCCGCGTACAGGAACGATCTGTATTGGGCGCAGGAGTACGCCAAGTACAACCGCGCGATCATGATGGGGCTTCTGAAGGACGTCATTCGCAAGGAGTTCAAGAAGGCGAAGCCTGCCTTCGAACAGGAGATCTCCTGCCACCACAACTACGTGGCGGAGGAGCGGTACGAGGGCATGGACCTGCTGGTAACCCGTAAGGGCGCGATCCGCGCGGGCTCCGGTGAGTTCGGGATCATTCCGGGCTCGATGGGCACCAGCTCGTACATCGTGAAGGGGCTCGGGAACGAGAAGGCATTCAACTCGGCTTCGCACGGCGCGGGTCGGCGGATGAGCCGGAACGCGGCGAAGCGGCGCTTCACGGTGCGGGACCTGGAGGAGCAGACACGAGGGGTGGAGTGCCGTAAGGACTCCGGCGTGCTCGATGAGATTCCGGGTGCCTACAAGAACATCGACCAGGTGATGGGGCAGCAGAGCGATCTGGTTGAGGTCGTGGCGAAGCTGAAGCAGTTCATCTGCGTGAAGGGCTGACGAATGAGGCCCCCGGTCGGGTACCGGGGGCCTCGCTCAGTTGGTCATCGGTCGATCGGCAGGGGGACTTTGCCGGTCCGCAGGCGCCAGAGACGGATGTAGCAGCTCTTCTCGGTTCGGCCGAGGTCTTTCGCTGCCGCGGCATCGTTGTTCAGTCGGAGCAGCGTGCGGTCTTCCTGTGCTGTCCAGCGGCGGCGGTCGGGTGCGACCCTCATGTCCGCCGGTCGGATCCATGCGCTGAGGGAGTCGGCGGCGGTCTGCTTGCGCCGGAGAGACAGGCAGTCCTTGTAGTAAATGTCGGCTGCCAGCTCCTGGGCGTTCTCCTTCGTGTAGAGGATGTTGTAGATGCCGTCGCGGGCGTTGCGCTTGAGGGTTCGCTCGGCTCCTGTGATCCTCCCTGCGTAGAAGCAGAGGTAAGCGGCGATGGCCGTGCTGGCTGTTGTCAGCGAGACGAACGGAAGGCCCTGGCTCGTGTAGCCCACGGATCCGTCGGCGTCGATGACGCCACGGAGATAGTCGCGTCGCGAGAACTCGACGTGAGGCGGGCCGATTGTCCTCGACTTGGGGCCGTACGGCAGGCCGAGTTCGTTGAGTCTGGTCCTGGCTTCGAGAGAACACAGGCTCCAGGTGGCCGAGCGATGGGTCTCGGCGAAGTTCGTCGACCGAGTGCGCTCGGTGACGCTGCTGTAGTACGGCGTGAGCTTCTGGAACTTGCGCAGAAGGTCGATGTCTCGGACGTTGATCTCGACGCTCAACTTGCCTTTCTGGCCGACCCCTTGTTGCAGATGCCCATCCGCCTGGATGAAGCCGAACATGTACGCGTACTCCGGGACCGTCAGGTCCATGAACCGGTGAGCGCTAGGCTCGCAGTCAGCCACAGGGAAGCCCTACTTCCGTGTTGGTCAGGCCCTTGGCCGGGAGTGCCATCCCGGCCAAGGGCCGTCGTGTTGAGGTTGTGGTGTGAGCCTAGGTCGGGAGTTCTTCTGCCGTTCGGGTGATCGAGGATCACCACCCCTGTGGGCTAATTTGCATATAAGTCAATGTGACCTCGGCCACGGATACGTACCGTCAGGTTCCTGTCCGAGAATTGTCAGGAAGCCGCGATTCGATGGCGCCGCACGTCCTTGTCCCCCCACCACGAGGAGCGCCGGCACAGTGACGACCCCTATCGCAGACTTCCCCATGCCCCGCGATTCCGCCTGTCCCTTCGATCCGCCCCCGGCTCTGCGGCAGCGGGATGCCGAGGAACCGGTGTCCAAAGTGCGGCTGTGGGACGGGAGTACGCACTGGCTTGTCACTCGGTACGAGGATCAGCGGGCCCTCTATGGTGATCAGCGGCTCAGTGTCGATACGACCCGGGCCGGGTTTCCGTATCTCAATGAGGCGTTTCGGGAAGTTGCGGCCAAGACGCCGCCGTCTTTCCTGAACATGGACGATCCCGATCATGCGCGTATCCGGCGCATGGTGACCGCCCCCTTCGCCATCAAGCGGATCGAGGCGTTGCGGCCCGCCATTCAGCGGATGACGGACGAGCTGATCGACACGATGCTGGCCGGGCCCAAGCCCGTCGACTTTGTTGAGGCGTTGGCGCTTCCTCTGCCCTCGCTCGTCATCTGTGAGCTGCTCGGGGTTCCTTATGAGGACCACGACTTCTTCCAGAGCAACAGCAAGGTCGGGCTGCGCCGGGATGTGACCCCGGAGGCCGTGCGGGCCGCCAGTGGGGCTCTATTCCAGTATCTGGACCGGCAGTTGGACCGGAAGATCGCCGAACCCGCCGACGACATGCTCTCCGAGCTGGGCGCGCGGTTCCAGGCGGGTGATCTCACCCGCCAAGAGGCCGTCATGCTGGGGCAGTTGCTGCTCGGTGCCGGGCATGAGACCAGCGCCAACATGATCGCGCTGGGGGTTCTGGCCTTCCTGGAGCATCCCGACCAGCTTGCGATCGTGCGTGACACCGATGATCCGAAGGTTCTCGCCAGCGCCGCGGACGAGATGCTGCGCTATCTCACGGTGGTCCACAACGGCCAACGGCGCCTGGCGCTGGAGGATCTGGAGATCGGTGGGCAGGTTGTGCGGGCCGGGGAGGGAGTCATCATCCCTGGCGCCACCGGGAATTGGGACGCCGGTCTCTTTCCCGAGCCCGAGAAGCTGGACGTCACCCGTGACGCCCGTCGTCACATGGCCTTCGGGTTCGGGATTCACCAGTGCCTCGGGCAGCCGCTCGCCCGGCTCGAACTCCAGGTGGTCTACGGCACGTTGTTCCGCCGCGTTCCCGAACTGCGGCTGGCCGCCGAGCTGGAGAAGATTCCGTTCAAGGACGACGGCATCGTGTACGGGGTGTATGAGCTGCCCGTCACCTGGTAACGGTAACCGGCGGCTCCCGCAGGGGAGTTACTTCGCGTGCTTCACCGCGTAGATCATGACGAACGCCACCAGGTGGATGCCGAAGAGGAAGTACGCGAGGTAGTACCAGACGTAGCGTTCGCGCTGCTTCTCCAGGGCCAGGAGCTGCTTTTCCTGCTCCCGGTCCCTGGCCCTGGCGGCCGTGTCCTCTGCGTCTTCCGTCGGCTCCGTCATCACACGTCCCGGTGGACCTTCGTGTTGGACGCCTGCGCGCGGGGGCGCAGGACCAGCAGGTCGACGTTGACGTGGCTCGGGCGGGTCACCGTCCAGGTGATCGTGTCGGCCACGTCGTCCGCCGTGAGGGGTTCGGCCACGCCCTCGTAGACCTTCGCTGCCTTCTCGGAGTCGCCGGAGAAACGGGTCAGGGCGAACTCGTCCGTCTTCACCATGCCCGGCGCGATTTCGATCACCCGGACCGGCGTGCCGACGATCTCCAGGCGCAGGGTCTCCGCGAGGACATGGGCGCCGTGCTTGGCGGCGACATAGCCCGCGCCGCCCTCGTACGTGCCGTGCCCGGCGGTGGAGGAGACGACCACGATCGTGCCGTCGCCGCTCGCCGTCAGGGCGGGGAGCAGGGCCTGGGTGAGGTTGAGGGTGCCGATGACGTTCGTCTCGTACATCTGGCGCCAGTCGGCCGGGTCGCCGGTGGCCACCGGGTCCGCGCCGAGTGCGCCGCCCGCGTTGTTGATCAGGACGCCGATCGTCTTGAAGGCGGACGAGAATTCGTCCACCGCCTCGCGGTCGGTGACGTCCAGGGGGTACGCCGCCGCCTGGCCGCCGCTCGCGTTGATCTCCTCGGCCAGCGCCTCGATCCGGTCCTTGCGGCGGGCCGTGAGGACGACCCGGTAGCCGGCCGCGGCGAGCCGTCGAGCCGTCGCGGCACCGATTCCGCTGCTCGCGCCGGTGACCACGGCGATGCGGGAGGCGGCGGACGGGGCGGCGGCGGTTGCCATGGGACTGCTCCTCAAGGTGCCTGGGTGAGATTGGGGTGCGGGTTCGCGCTGCCCAGGATAGGCAGGCGCGGCCGGCCGGTGGCGGGGTGTCCGGAGGGTGGGCCTGTGCGGGGCTGCCAGGGCCCGGCAGCGGTGGGAAAATGAGGTGGGTGATCCGCGGCAACGGAGGTGGATCATGGGAGAAGCACGTGACGTCATGGACCGGCTCACGGAGGCGCTCACCTCGACGCCCGACCTCAAGGCCGTCGCCGAGCTGTACGCGCCCGACGCGGTCGCCGTCACCCCGGACGGCGGGGAGATCCACGGGCGCGACAACATCGTCGACTACTGGCGGCAGATGACCGACGCGGTGCCGGAGGCTACGTACGAGCCCGTTCACTCGTACGAGATCGGTGACACTGCCGTCGACGAGGGCTACTTCACCGGGCGGAACACCGGGCCGATCCAGCTGCCCTCCGGCGAGCATCTGCCCGCGACGCAGAAGGACGTCCGGATCCGGGGGATCGACATCGCGACGGTCCGGGACGGCCACATCGTCGACTACCGGCTCTACTTCGACCAGATGGAGTTCCTGGGGCAGCTCGGGCTGCTGCCGCCCGATCCGCTCGGCTGAGGAGGTCCCGGTTCAGTTCCCTCGCGGGGCGTACATGATCACGGCCATGCCCGCGAGGCAGATCAGGGCGCCCGTCACGTCCCAGCGGTCGGGGCGGTAGCTGTCCGCCGCCATGCCCCAGGCCAGTGAACCGGCGACGAAGACACCGCCGTACGCGGCCAGGATGCGACCGAACTCCGCGTCGGGCTGGAGCGTGGCGACGAACCCGTACGCGCCCAGGGCCAGCACGCCCGCGCCGATCCACACCCAGCCGCGGTGCTCGCGTACGCCCTGCCACACGAGCCAGGCGCCGCCGATCTCGAACAGGGCGGCGACGACGAACAGGGCTACGGAGCGCAGGACGGACATGCGCCGAGCCTCGCATGCCCGTTCACCGTCACCTGTTGGAGGGCGCCTGCGGGGCGCGTCAGGTGGGATACATCGCTTCGACGAAGGTGACGGTCTTCTGGACGAGGAGCGAGCATGAGGGTTTGGGTGCGTGGGCTTGTGGCGGGCTTTACGGCGATCGGTGTGGTCGGGGCGGGGGGCTTCGCCGGGGCCGACACCGGTGAGCCCGAGGCTGATCTCGCCTATCACGGGTCCGTCTCGCTGGACCGTGGGCGGATCGATCTGCGGGTGACGCCGCGCAATCACGGGCCGTCCGCCGTCGCCGACGCGACCGTGCGGCTGACCTGGTCGGCGCCGCTGGCCGCCCGGCAGCAGCTGCCGGACGGGTGTGCGCGGCTCGGGGCGCGGGTGGTGGTGTGCCGTACGGGGGCGCTGGCCGCCGACGGTGTGGGCGAGCAGCTCGGGCTGAGGATGCGGCTCCGGGGCATGCCCGCCGAGGTGACGCTGGAGATCGGTACGGTCTGGAGCGGCGGTGTCGTGGACCGCAACCGGGGCAACGACCAGCAGCGTGTCCTTGTGCTCGACACCGGGGATGCCTATTACTTCTGATGACTTCTGACGGTTACGGTTTCCGGCTCGCGCGCGGTGTCACCGTCACCTCCGGGATGGTGCCGCCGCAGCGCAGTACGGCGTCCAGCGTGTGCAGGAACTCGGACACGTCGAGCAGGTCGCCGCTGAGATAGCCGCGCTGCCGCCAGACCGGGACGACCTCGGCGGCGTACGTCATGTCCCAGCCGTTGTTGAACTCGGTGCGGGAGTCCCCCTCACCGCCGCCGCAGTCCCTGACCACGAACCGCGTGAAGCCGACCTCCGGGTGCTCGACGCGGTACGCCTCCACGAGTTTCTCCAGGGCCGCCTTGCTGACGTGGTAGCCCGCGAACCCCGGCCAGGCGGGGGTGATCGAGGCGCCGACCGTGGAGAGGTAGACGGCGGTGCCGGCGGAGGCCGTGAGGTGGGGGAGTGCGGCGTTGGTGATCAGGGCCGCGCCGATGACGTTCGTGTCCATCACGCTGCGCCAGGTGTCGGCGTTCGTCTGCTCTATGGGGGCCAGGGGGCCGATGCCGGTGGTGTAGACGAGGGCGTCGATGCCGCCGAGTCCGGCCGCCGCCTCCTCGATCGCCGCCCGGCAGGAGTCCTCGTCGGTCACGTCACAGGCGATGGCGAGTGCGTCCGGGCCCGCCTCCTTCGCCGCGTCGGCCAGGCGGTCGTGTCTGCGGGCGAGCAGGGCGACGTGGTTTCCCCGGCCGCCGAGGTCGATCCCCGCGCAGCGGCCCAGCCCGCTGGACGCGCCGACCACCACGACTCTCAACATCGTCCCGGTCATGGAAGAACCTCATTCTCGCAGAGTGGAAATCTCCCTCCGTCGATTTCTAGCACGGGAGGGAAGGCCTGCGGAATACCTCCGGAAGGGGCGCGGTTGACGCACGCGGACGCTATAGTTGAACGGTCAACAACCTGGAGGATGAGCGACCATGCAGTTCGGGATCTTCAGCGTCGGCGATGTCACGCCCGACCCGACCACGGGACGTACGCCGACCGAACGCGAGCGCATCAAGGCCATGGTCGCCATCGCGCTGAAGGCCGAGGAGGTGGGTCTTGATGTGTTCGCCACCGGTGAGCACCACAACCCGCCGTTCGTGCCCTCGTCCCCGACCACGATGCTCGGGTACATCGCGGCGCAGACGGAGAAGCTGGTCCTCTCCACCTCCACCACCCTCATCACCACCAACGACCCGGTGAAGATCGCGGAGGACTTCGCGATGCTCCAGCACCTGGCCGACGGGCGCGTGGACCTGATGATGGGGCGCGGCAACACCGGCCCGGTGTACCCGTGGTTCGGGCAGGACATCCGGCAGGGCATCAACCTCGCCGTCGAGAACTACGCCCTGCTGCGCCGGCTGTGGCGCGAGGACGTCGTGAACTGGGAGGGGAAGTTCCGTACGCCGTTGCAGGGGTTCACGTCGACGCCCCGGCCCCTGGACGACGTACCGCCGTTCGTCTGGCACGGCTCGATCCGCTCGCCGGAGATCGCCGAGCAGGCGGCCTACTACGGCGACGGCTTCTTCCACAACAACATCTTCTGGCCGGCCGACCACACCAAGAAGATGATCGAGCTGTACCGCTCCCGGTACGCCCACTACGGCCACGGGACGGCCGAGCAGGCCATCGTGGGCCTGGGCGGCCAGGTGTTCATGCGGAAGAACTCGCAGGACGCGGTACGGGAGTTCCGTCCGTACTTCGACGAGGCGCCGGTGTACGGACACGGGCCCTCCCTGGAGGACTTCACCGACCAGACCCCCCTGACCGTCGGCTCCCCGCAGCAGGTCATCGAGAAGACGCTGGCCTTCCGCGAGTACGCCGGCGACTACCAGCGCCAGCTGTTCCTGCTCGACCACGCGGGACTGCCGCTCAAGACGGTGCTTGAGCAGCTCGACCTGCTCGGCGAGGAGGTCGTGCCGGTGCTGCGCGAGGAGTTCGCGAAGGGGCGGGCGGCGGATGTGCCGGACGCGCCCACGCACGCGTCCCTGCTGGCTGCCGCGCAGAAGGAGCAGCAGGAGAAGAAGGAGGCAGCCGTATGAAGCTCGTCGTTGTCTCGGCGGGGCTGAGTGTGCCGTCGTCCACGCGGCTGCTGGGCGACCGGCTGGCCGCCGCGGTCGGTCGGCAGACGGACGTCGACGTCCAGGTCGTGGAGTTGCGCGACCTCGCCGTGGAGATCGCGCACAACTTCACCAGCGGGTTTCCGGGGCGGAAGCTGGCGGACGCGCTGGAGGTGGTGACGGCGGCGGACGGGCTCGTGGTCGTCACCCCCGTCTTCTCGGCCTCGTACAGCGGGCTGTTCAAGTCGTTCTTCGACGTACTGGAGAAGGACGCGCTGGTGGGGAAGCCGGTGCTGGTCGCCGCGACTGGTGGGTCGGCTCGGCACTCGCTGGTGCTGGAGCACGCGATGCGGCCGCTGTTCGCCTATCTGCGGGCCGTGGTGGTTCCGACGGCTGTGTACGCCGCCTCGGAGGACTGGGGTGCCGAAGGGCTGCCGGAGCGGATCGAGCGGGCGGCAGGGGAGCTGACGGCACTGATGTCGGGGCTGTCGGCGCGGCGGCCGGTGCCGAAGCCCGCCGGGCCGGGCGGGTTCGAGGTGATCCCGTTCGAGCAGCAGCTGGGCGCATTGCGGGGGTGAGAGTGAGAGGCGAGTAAGAGCCCCCCTTGGCACACTGGGCGGGTGTCCCAAACTGTGCTGCTCGCCGAGGACGACCGTGCCATCCGCCACGCCCTGGAGCGGGCCCTGACCCTGGAGGGCTACCGGGTCACCGCGGTCGCCGACGGGGTCGAGGCGCTCGCGCAGGCGCATCGCACCCCGCCGGACGTCCTCGTCCTGGACGTGATGATGCCCGGCATCGACGGGCTCCAGGTGTGCCGGGTGCTGCGCGCCGAGGGGGACCGTACGCCGATCCTGATGCTCACCGCGCTCGTGGAGACCGCCGACCGGATCGCGGGCCTGGACGCGGGCGCGGACGACTACGTCGTCAAGCCGTTCGACGTCGAGGAGGTCTTCGCCCGGCTCCGGGCGCTGCTGCGGCGCACGGGCATCGGTGAGCAGCGCCCTGTCAGGGGCGCCGCCTCGGCCGACGTACGCGCCTCGCACGTGGCGAAGGAACCCGCCGTCCCCGAGCGGCAGCTCGCCGCCGCCGGGCTGCGGATGGATCTCCAGGCGCGCCGGGTGTGGCGCGGGGCGCGGGAGCTGGAGCTGACCCGGACCGAGTTCGAGCTGCTGGAACTGCTCGTGCGCAACGCCGGGATCGTGCTCGACCACTCCACGATCTACGACCGTATCTGGGGCTACGACTTCGGGCCGGGGTCCAAGAACCTCGCCGTGTACGTCGGTTATCTGCGCCGCAAGCTCGACGAGCCGGGCGCGTCGCAGCTGATCCACACGGTGCGAGGCGTGGGTTACGTCCTCCGGGAGGACTGAGTGACCTTGCGGAGGGCGGGACTGGCCTCGCTCCGGACCACCTTCGCCGTGTCGTTCGCCGCGGTCGCGGCCGGGGTGACGGTCCTCGTCGGATTCCTGTCGTACGACGCCGCCGCGCGGCTGGTCCGGGTCGACCAGCAGTCCGCCTTCGCCGAGGTCGTGCAGGACCTCCAGGACGAGGTGCGGCACAACACGATGACCCCGCAGGACTTCTCGTCGTCCGAGCCGGGGCACGACATCGTCCGGCCCAGCCGTACGGATGTGCAGGTGCTCGGGGCGGGGGGTGAGGTGGTCGACAGCGGCAGTCCGGCGCTGCCGGTCACGGTCGAGGACCGGCGGATCGCCGCCTCGCCCGTTCCCGGGCTGGCCGAGCAGTACAAGGACGTCGAGGTCGGCCAGGACGTCTACCGCATCGCGACCGTCGCGCTCGGCGACGGGCGGGGTGCTGTGCAGGTCGCTCAGGAGTTCAGCGACACGGAGGATCTGCTCCGCGAGCTTCAGCAGCGGACGATCCTGATGGTCGTCGCGGTCGTCGTCGCGGCCGGGCTGTTCGGGTGGTGGCTGGCCCGGCGGATCACACACCGGCTGCGGATCCTCGCGTCCGCCGCGGAGGATGTCGCCCGGACGCGTCGGCTCGGTATCCAGGTGCCGGTCACCGGGGCCGACGAGGTGGGGCGGCTGGGCCGGTCCTTCGACCGCATGCTGGGGCGGCTCGCGCAGTCGGAGGAGGATCAGCGGCGGCTGGTCCAGGACGCGGGGCACGAGCTGCGTACGCCGCTCACCTCCCTCCGTACGAACATCTCGCTGCTGCGGCGCATCGACGAACTGCCGCCCGCGACGCGGGAGGAGCTGGTCGCCGACCTCGCCCTCGAAGCGCGTGAACTCACCGATCTGGTCAACGAGTTGGTGGATCTGGCGGCGGGGCAGTCGGACACCGAGCCCAAGCAGCGGCTCGACATCGCCGATATCGCGGACGAGGTGGCTGTGGTGGCGCGGCGGCGTACGGGGCGGGAGGTCGTCGTACGGGCGGTCGGCGACACGTCCGCCGACGCGCGGCCGGCGGCGCTTCAGCGGGCGATCTCGAACCTGGTCGAGAACGCGGCCAAGTTCGACCGGGGTGGGACTGCTCCGATCGAGATCGCGGTCACCGGGGCGGAGCGGGGGCGGCAGGGGGCGATTCGGGTGGAGGTGCTGGATCGGGGGCCGGGGGTCGCGGAGGGGGATCTGCTGCGGTTGTTCGATCGCTTCTATCGGGCTGCTGATGCTCGGAGCTTGCCTGGGTCGGGGCTGGGGTTGTCGATCGTGCGGGAGGTGGCTATCGCGCATGGTGGGGCGCCGTTTGCCAATCGGCGGGAGGGGGGTGGGGCGGTTATTGGGTTCACGGTGGGGGGTGGGGGGTGAGGGGGGCGGTTTCGGGTGTGTGGGTGGGTGCGGGTGCGTTGTGGCTGGTCGCGCAGTTCCCCGCGCCCCTAGGCGGGTGGGGGCGGAGCGTGACGTGATGGCAGCGCATCTTGTGTGGGCCGAGCAGCGCGGGGTCGATGGGCGGCCAGGGCCCGGTGTGCGGGTTTTTCGGCTGGGGACTGCCGTTGCTGTGGCCAGTCCGGGGTTGTCTCGGCGGGATCGGGTTGTGGTTGCGGGGGAGGCGGGCGATGTGGTTCCCCTTGTGCGGGATGTGCTGGACGAGGTGGGGCCCAGTTATCGGCCGTTCGGGGAAGCTCGGTTGATCGAGGCCGTTGTGGCGGGGGTGCCGGGGCTTGTGGCGTTGGCGCCGTTCTTGTGGATGGAGACCTGTTCCCCGGCCGATGGGACCTCTACCGGCGCTGATGTGCGGTGGCTGGATCGTGCCGACGAGCACGAGGCCTGTGCGCTCTTCGGTCTCTCCTTTCCGCACTCGCATGCTCAGCCCGGGCGGGTCGGCGTGCGTCGCTGGGCCGGGGTCCGTGATGCGGACGGTGGTCTTGTCGCCGTGGCGGCCGATGCCTGGTCCGGGGGCGGGTGTGGGCTGTTGGGTGGGGTTGTCGTTCATCCCGGGGCGCGGGGGCGGGGGCTGGGGGCGGCCGTTTCCCGGTTCGTCGTGGAGGCGCTCGTACGGGACTACGGGCGTGCCGCGCTCGTGGTGGACGCGGACAACGCGCCCGCGATCGCCGCGTACGAGCGGATCGGGATGCGCGGGGCGTTGTTCGGGGCGGCGGCGGTGAGTCGGCCGACCTGAGCGTCGTCGGCCGGCTCACCCGCGGTGTCAGCTCTTGGCGAGGAGCTTGTTCATCTCGGTGATCTCGGCGTTCTGGGTGCGGATGACGTCGTCGGCCATGGCGGTGGCGGGGCCGTACGTGCCCTTGGCCTTCTCCGTCGTGGCCATCTTCACTGCGCCCTTGTGGTGCTCGATCATCATGGTGAGGAACGCCTTGTCGAAGTCCTCGGCGGCCGAGCCGTGGTTCATCCCCGGCATCGACTCCATCGACTCCATGCCGGGCATCGACTCCGTCGACGTCGGGACGTCCTCGCCCCACGTCTTCAGCCAACCGGACATGGTCTCGATCTCCGGTGCCTGGGCCTTCTCGATGCGGGCGGCCAGGGACTTGACCTCGGCCGACGAGGCCTTGTCCGTCGCCTCCTCCGCCATCTCCAGGGCGCCCTTGTGGTGGGGGATCATGCCCTGCGCGAAGGTGACGTCCTGGGCGTTGTGGTCCTCGGTCTTGCTCGCGCTGTCGGCGGCGGCACCGCTGCTCTCGCTGCTGTTGCCGTCGTCGCTGCCGCAGGCGGTGAGCGTGACGGCGAGCGCGGCGGAGGCGGCCATGACGGCGAGGGTCTTGCGGGTCTTGCGCATGCTGGAACTCCTGCTGTGGGGAAGGGAATTGAGGCGAGGTGGGACTCGTGCCTCTAGATCCGCAGGAGTTGGAGTTCGGCCAGGGACGGTGGCGCTCTGGCGCCCTCGGGCGACGGGGGCAGGGAACGGCGGGCACCGTCCGCCAGTACCGGGGCGCCGGCCGGGTCCGGCGTCAGGGCGGGGAACGTGTGCCCCGCCGGGACGGCACCGGACGCGCAGGTCGCGTCCGCGTGGTGGGCGTGGCCGCCGGGGGAGGCGGAGCCGTGGCAGACGGTCTCTTCGGCGGGCCCTGCCTGCATGCTCATCGGCTCGGCCCGGTGGTGGCCGCTGCCGTGATGGGCGCCGCTCGTCATTCCGCCGCCCGGCGCGAGGCCGTGCATCGCGACGACCCCCGCCAGCAGCCCGAGCACGACGAACGCACGCGCCCACCAGAACGGCGGATGCGTGCGCTGCGGTCGCTGTGCGCGGGCTGTCACGCGGGCCATGCTAGCCCCACGGGCGGATACGGGTACCGGGTACCCCTATATCCGCCGTCAGTCCCCGTCAGTCCCCGTCCCTTCGGCCGTACGTCAGGAAGTACGGCCGAAGCAGCGCTCCAGCTCATCCAGGTCGTAGAACTTGCTGCCCTTCGACACCGGACGGCAGCCCGCCTTGAAGGCGGTCTCCTTCTCGTTGTAGAGCATGCGTACGAGCGTGGTGTCGCCCTTGCGGAACACGTCCCACTGGATGTTCGAGGCCATCGGCGCCACGGCCGCGCCCCGCCACGGGTTGCTCGCGTACGTGTACGGCTCGGCGGCGGTCACCCCCTGCGTACTGCCCGGCAGGCCCATCAGCGCGGCCAGCGGGATGATCTCCTCGGCGTGCGTGAAGCGCAGTTCGGCGCCGAGGGTGTCGGTGCCGCTCTCGGTTCCCTCGGCCTTCTTGAAGAAGTCGTCGAGCAGAACGTCCGCCATCTTGTACGTGATGTCGCTGTCGGCGAAGCCGGGACCCTTCTCGTAGAAGTCCTCGGCGTCGCTCAGGTACCCGAACCAGGCGGCGTCCTGCTGCGAGATGTACCGGTTCATCTGCCAGCCCTTGCCGTCGGGGCTCTCCTCGCTCATCGCGGGGGCGATGCCGTACAGGTTGTAGACCGCCTCGGCCGCGTCCACCGCACTGCCGGTCGACGAGAACTCGCCGTCGACGATGCGCTGCGTGAACGACCGCGTGAAGATCTTCCGCAGTACGTCCGAGGCGGCGCTGTGGGTCTTCGGCTGGTCGGTGATCGACTTCAGGGTGGCCGCGAGACGCGTGTCGTTCGCGATGTAGTCGCGGTAGGCGGCGCCGCCGGCGGCCTTGTGGAAGTAGAGCAGGTCCTTGTCGGTGCGGGCCGCGCCGATGAGCGGCTTGAGCGCCGGGTCGGTCGCCGCGAGGGTGTCCGCGAAGAGCCGGCCGCTGTCGACGGCGCGGCCCTGTCCGGAGCTGACGACGTCGATCTTCTCGCCGTTCGCGGCGATCGCGTCGAAGAGGCCGGGCAGCCGCTGCTCCATCCGTACGGCCGTGCCCGCGATGTCGCTCTTGCCGCGCCCGCTGAGGTTGCCGTAGCCGACCTTGGTCATGGCGGCGAGCAGCGCCCGTACCTTCGGGCCGAACTCCTTGCCGCGCGCGGTGAGCTGTCCCTCGCTCTCGGCCTGGTCCCACAGCTTGAGGATCAGGTCGCCGTCGGAGCTGTCGGTCGCGGCGCGGGAGCCGTGCCGGGAGACGTTCTCCGTGAACACCGGGACGAAGCCCTTCGGGGGCTTCTGGTAGGTGCGGAGGCTCTGCTGGGGGGCGTAGGAGCCCTTGGTGCCGTAGCTGTCGGCGGTGGTGGAGCCGGAACGGTCTGCCGCGTGGGCGGGCAGCGCGGTGGCTGCCAGCAGGGCGCACAGGGGTGCGGCGAGGGCGAGGGTGGCGCGTTTCATGCGCGCATCGTGGGCGGCGTGGGTGAACCCGGGACGTCCGGGGCATGGCGGGGGCGGGGCGTATTGGGCATGTGCGGGGCAAATGAACACAGAGAGTTTTGGTTGATTGATTCATCTTGTGCTGGAGAATTGGTGACTTCTATCATCTAAGTCCTGCCCGCGAGACCTCAGAGGCCCCGATGCAGCAGCATGAGAACGACCTCGACGAAGCCGTCCACCGGTGTCTCGTCGCCGGGTTCGACGGCACCGACGGCGTCCCGCACACCCTCAAGCGGCTCATCGACCGCGGCCTCGGCGGAGTCATCCTCTTCACCCGCAACGTGCGCGACGCGGACCAGCTCCGCCGTCTCACCGACGAGCTGCGCGCCCTGCGCCCCGATCTCCTGGTCGCCATCGACAACGAGGGCGGCGGCATCGGCCACCTCGTCGCCGCGGGCGCCCCCGAGGTCCCCGGCTCGTACGCCCTCGGCGTCGTCGACGACCCGGACCTCACCGCCCGCTGCGCCGACGCCCTCGCCGGTCATCTCGTCTCGCTCGGCATCACCGTCTCGTACGCCCCCGTGGCCGACCTCCAGCACCACCCCGACAACCCGATCGTCCGCACCCGCTCCTTCGGTGCGGAGCCGGAACTCGCCGCCCGGCATCTGCGCGCCTGGATCACGGCCACCGAGGCGCGCGGTGTCGCCTCCTGCGCCAAGCACTTCCCCGGCCACGGCGGCACGGTGACCGACAGCCACCACGAGATGGCGGTCGACCCGCGGTCGTACGACGAGATCCGCGCCGACGTCGAGCCGTTCCGGGCCGCCGTGGACGCGGGCGTGCCGATGCTGATGAGCGCGCACGTGGTGTACCCGGCGCTGGATCCGGAACGGCCCGCGACCCTCAGTCGTCGCATCCTGAACGACCTGCTCCGTCACGACCTCGGTTTCGACGGCGTCCTGGTCAGCGACGCCCTGGAGATGAAGGCGATAGCCGACCGGTACGGCGAGGCGGCCGGCGCCCGGCTCGCCCTCGCCGCGGGCGCCGACCAGGTGATCGTGGCCGTACCGGACCTGGCGGTCACGCTGGCCTGCCGGGACGCCGTGATCGAGGCGCTGCGCGACGGGATGCTCCCGGAGGAGCGGGTACGGGAGGCCGCCGGGCGGGTGCGGAAGCTGGCGGAGCGGTATGCGGGGGTGGTGGCGGAGGGCGCCGGCGGGGCATGGGACGCGGAGGCCGGGCTCGACGCGGCTCGGCGGGCCGTACGGGGTGCGGGAGCCGGTGGTTTTCCCGGGCTGCCCGGCGCCTGTGTCGTCGACCTGTTCCCGCCGCCGCATCCCGCGCTGAACTGGGGCGGCGAGGACCTGCTGAGCGAGGTGCGCGCGCTCGACCCCACGGCGGTGGGCGTGGCGCTGAACGAGGCGCCGGTGGACCAGGAGGCCCTGGTCGCGGGCGTGCTGCGGCGGGCGGCCGGATCGCCGCTGGTGGTCGCCACGTCGGATGCCGGGCTGTATCCGTGGCAGGCGGAGCTGCGGGCGGCGCTGGTGGCGGTGCGCGGGGACGCGGTGCGCGTCGACACGGGACTGCCGGAAGGCGGCGCCCTGTGTTCGTACGGGCGCGGGAAGGTCAATCTGCGGGCGCTGGCCGAGGTGCTGGTGGGAGGCGCCGCCCTCTGAGGCTGCTTCCGTTCCTTTCGGTACCGGCGCCGGTACCGAAAGGAACGGAAACAGAGACGTGACCTCTCAGGGCGCGGTCAGGTCAGTCGGAGCAGAGCAGCAGGTTGACGGTGGCGCCGATCGGCACGGCGGTCGGGCTGTGCGGGGAGACGCCGATGACCGTGTCGGGCTTGCCGAGGTTGTGGCAGCTCGTCTCCTTGACCGTGCCGGGCTTGAGCCCCAGCTCCGCCAGCTGCTCCTTGGCGGACTCCAGGCTGAGGCCCTTGAAGTCGGTCCTGCCCGTACCGCCCTCCAGCACGATGTTCGCGTCCACCGGGTCGGCGGGCTGCTGCCCGCCCGAACCGCCGCTGCCCGCGGTGGCCAGGGCGGTACCGCCGCCGGCCAGCAGGAGCGCGGCGGCGAAGCCCGCTATGGCGGTGGTGGTCCGCTTGCGGCGGCTCTTGCGCACGATGCCCGCGGCGTCGAAGGCCGGGGCGTCGGCGGAGTTCGCGAAGTCGTTCATGGCGTTCACCAGTTCCTCTTCGAAGGGGGTGCCACCGGTGCTACCGACGCAGCCGGACACCCGCGGGTCGCTC
This sequence comes from Streptomyces sp. NBC_00075, assembly GCF_045041225.1. Lineage (NCBI taxonomy): Bacteria > Bacillati > Actinomycetota > Actinomycetes > Kitasatosporales > Streptomycetaceae > Streptomyces > Streptomyces sp. NBC_00075. Next base: position 4,546,941 of record NZ_CP108243.1, on the reverse strand, counting down.
GAAGTCATCGGGTTCCTTCCGTGGGCTGCGGTGGTTGCTGCGGTGGCTGTGGTGAAGGGTCGGAGCGTGCGGGGAACTGGCTTCTGAGCTTTCCGATTCCACGGGCGAGCTGGGACCGGACAGTGCTCTCCGAGATCTGCATGTCGGCCGCGATCTCGGCGTCGGACAGGTCGTGGAAGTACCGCAGCACCACCACCGTCCGTGTCCGCATCGGCAGCTTTTGCAGGGCCCGGACCAGCTGGTCCCTGCTGTCTATACGGCCGTACTCGTCCCCCGGGGCCGCCCGGTCGCCGGTGTCCTGGTGCGGGACCGGTGAAACCAGCGGAACCATGCGGCGGAATCTCCGCCACCGGTCGTTGGCCAGGTTCACCATGATCCGCCGGACGTAGGCGTCCGGAGCGTCCTTGGCGGCGATCGTGCGCCACTTCCGGCAGGCCCGCTCCAGGGTCTCCTGGACCAGGTCCTCGGCCGCGTCACGGTTTCCCGTGAGGACGAGGGCACCCCGGAACAGCGCGCCCGACCGGGCGGCGACGAAGCCGGGGAAGTCCAGCTCCGCCAACTCGGGCTGGGTGCCGACCTGTTCGCGGCCGGCGCCCAGCTTCCACTCGGTTGCCAGATCCACACGCTCCTCCCTTCCTGTCACCCCTCCTCGACGTGACAGGTCCCGTATCTGCTGCACGGGCAGGATGTGAGCTGGGTCATAGAGCCAGTGGGACCGTCTCCTTGATGCCCCGAGCCGCCAAGTACCCCTCGTCCTCGGCCCGTTCGGCCAGTACGCCCGCCGGACGCCCGCCCTCCGCCCGCAGTCGCATCCACGCCTCGAAGTACGCGCCGCCGGGACCCGAGATCGAACGGTTCCCCGGGGCGCAGTCCAGCACGAGGGCGGTCGTACGGGGTTCCGCCGGGCGGGGTTCGGCGCGCAGCTCGGCGATCGTCTCCGCGAGGGCCAGCGCGATGGGCTTGGGCTCGCCCGAGGAGTCGAACAGGCCGAGCGTGTACTCCAGTTCGGGGAAGTCCGCGAGGGAGCGGTCCACGTCGTGCGAGCACCACCAGGTGACCCCGTACAGGCCCGCGCACTCGGCGGCGTTGCGTACCGTCGCGCGGGCGAAGCCGGGGGCGTCGGCCGCCGGGATGTGCGGTTCGGGGGCGCCGGTCTCCTGGACCCAGACGGGTCGGGCGGGGTCGTCGGCGTACGCCTTGGCCAGCTCCACCCCGTACTCCGCGAGATGCTGGACCTGCGGGGAGCGGGGGCCGTAGCGGCCGGCGCAGTTGGCCGAGAACACCCAGGGGTGGACGGTCGTCAGGTCGCCCTTGCGGGCCGAGGCCTCCGGCGTGAAGGGGTGGTCGTCGCTGTACCAGGCGGCGTCGTACGCGGAGTGCGTGACCAGGCCCGTGTCCGGGCCGAGTCCGGTGCGTGCGGCGGCGAGCAGCGTGTCCAGGTAGTGGTCGACGTCGGCCACGGTCACCGGGTTGTGTTCGACCAGGTTGTTCAGCTCGTTGCCGAGCTGGAGGCCGAGGAGGTTCGGGCGGCCGGCGAGGGCGCCGCCGAGCGTGCGGAGGAGGGTGGCCTGTGCCTCGATGGCGTCCGGGTCCGTGAACACGTTGCGGTGGTGCCAGCTGCGGGTCCACTCCGGGTAGAAGTCGAAGCTGGAGAGGTGGCCCTGCACGCCGTCCACCATGACGTCGAGGCCCGCCTGGCCTGCCACGTCCACGAGCTGCGCCACCTGGTCGACGGCGGACGCGCGGATGAGCGTGCGGTTCGGCTGGAGCAGCGGCCAGAGCGGGAAGATCCGTATGTGGTCCAGGCCCAGCCCGGCGATCTGGTCGAGGTCCTCGCGGGCGCGGGCCGGGTCGAAGTCGTACCAGGAGTGGAACCAGCCCCGGCGCGGCGTGTAGTTGACGCCGAAGCGGGGAGCGGAACGGGGGGCGGGGGGAGTGCTCACGTGTCCTCCTCGGACGTGCGTGACTGCGCCGGGCCGCGAGTCGGGTCTTGTCCTCGGCGAATGTATGAACCACCATAGTGCGCGATGAGCAATGAATTGAACCAGGATTCGGGTCGGGATTCCGGCCGGGCCGAGGACGGTCCCTCCGCGCACGGCGCCCTCGTCGTCGGCCTCGATGCCGGTGGCACCCGTACGCGCGCGGTGCTGGCGTCCGCCGCCGACGGGAGCCCCCTCGGTGAGGGTGTCGCCGGGCCGGGCAACGCCCTCACCGTGCCCGTACCGCAGCTCACCGAGCACCTCGCCGAGGCCCTCGCCCTGGCGGTGCCCGAGTGGGCCCGGCCCCGGGTCGTCGCCGTCGCGGGCGGCTTCGCGGGCGCCGCCGGTACGGCCGACGAACCCGGCCGTGTCAACGCGCTCACGGCACTCACGGAGGCCCTGCGGCGGCTCGGCATCCCGGCCGGCGACGGCATCCGGATCTGTAGCGACATCGAGGCCGCCTTCGCCGCCGCCCCGGACACCCCGGCGGACGGTCTGTCCCTCGTCGCCGGCACGGGCGCCGTCGCGATGCGCATCACCGGCCGCCACTGCGAGAAGACGGTCGGCGGCGACGGCTGGCTCCTCGGCGACGACGGCGGCGGCTTCTGGATCGGCCGGGAAGCGGTCCGGTCCGCGCTGCGGATGGCGGACCGCCGGGGCGGCGACACGGCTCTGGCGGCGCTGGTGGGGCGGGAGTTGGGGGTGCCGGAGGCAGTTCTGACGTACGGGAGTGAAGCCCTGCCGGACGAGGGTCACGAGGGTGCGGGCGGCGACCGTCTGCCCTGGCCCCGGTCCGCCCGCGAGGCCTACCGGCGACATGTCCTCCCCGCCGTCATGGGCGAACCGCCGGTCCGGCTGGCCCGGTTGGCCCCGCTGGTCGCCGAGGCGGCCCGGGCGGGGGACGCCCGTGCGCGGGCCATCCTCGACGAGGCCGCCGGTCATCTCGCCGACTGCCTACGGGCGTTGGAGCCGACACCGGGCGAGGCGCTGGTCGCGACGGGCGGTCTCCTCGGCCCGGACGGCCCGCTGACCGAGCCCCTGGACCGGCACCTGTCCGCCCTCGGCCTGGTGGCCCACTGGGTCCCCGACGGCAGCCGGGGCGCGGTGGCCCTGGCCCGACTCGCACAGGGCACCGCCTCGCACCCGGAGAAGAGCCCGTGACCGACGTGACCCCCCTCTACCGCGACCCCGCCGCCCCGGTCGACGCCCGAGTCGCCGACCTGCTGGCCCGGATGACCCTGCGCGAGAAGGTCGGCCAGCTCAACCAGCGGATGTACGGCTGGGACGCCTACCGCCGCACCCCCGGGGGCGAGTTCGAGCTGACGCAGGCGCTGTACGACGAGACCGACCGCTTCGAAGGCCTCGGCGCCCTGTACGGACTCCTCCGCGCCGACGCCTGGTCCGGCGTCGACCACATCACGGGCGCCGGAGCGGATGACGGCCCGGTCCTGGCCGACCTGGTCCAGCGCCACGTCCTCGAACGCAGCCGCCTGGGCATCCCCGCCCTGTTCGTCGAGGAGGTACCGCACGGCCTCATGGCCCTCGACGGCACGGTCCTTCCCGTCAACCTGGCGGTGGGCGCCACCTGGGACCCGGACCTGTACGAGCGGGCGGCAGCTCATGCCGCCGTTGAACTCCGCGCCAGGGGCGGCCACTTGGCCCTGGTCTCGGCACTGGACATCGCCCGCGACCCCCGCTGGGGCCGTACGGAGGAGTGCTTCGGGGAGGACCCGTACCTCGCCGCGCGCCTGACGGAGGCGCTGGTGCGGGGCATGCAGGGCGAACCCGCCGGAGCGGCGGGGGAGTTCGCGCCGGACAGGGCCCCGGTCGTCCTCAAGCACTTCGCGGGGCAGGGCGCCACGGTCGGCGGCCGGAACTCCGCCGAGTCGGAGCTGGGTCCCCGGGAACTCCACGAGATCCACCTCCCTGCCGCCCGGGCGGGCGTAAGGGCGGGCGCCGCCGCGGTGATGGCCGCGTACAACGAGGTGGACGGTGTGCCGTGTTCGGCCAACGGACCCTTGCTGAACGGGTTGTTGCGCGACCGCTGGGGCTTCGAGGGCCTGGTCATGGCGGACGGTCTGGCGGTGGACCGCCTCGCCCGTATCACCGGAGACCGGGTCTCCGCGGGTGCGCTGGCCCTCAACTCCGGTGTCGACCTGAGCCTTTGGGACGAGGGCTTCACGCACCTGGAGGAGGCGGTGGAACGCGGCCTGGTGAAGGAGTCGGTGGTCGACGCGGCCGTGTCCCGGGTCCTGGCGCTGAAGTTCCGCCTGGGTCTTTTCGAACTCCCCGGTGCGGCGCCCCGGTTGCCGCCCCCGTCACCGGAGGCCGGCCGGTCGCTGAGCACAGCCCTGGCGCGCTCGGCCGTCACCCTCCTCCACGACAAGGCGGGCGTCCTGCCCATCGACCCGGCGCGGGTCTCCCGCATCGCCGTCATCGGCCCGCACTCCGCCACCACGGCCCACCAGCTCGGCGACTACACGGCCCCCCAGCGCCCCGGCACAGGAACCAGCGTCCTCGCCGCCCTCCGCGAACTGGCCCTCCCGGGCACGGAGATACGCCACGCCCAGGGCAGTTCCCTCACCGGCGACGACCTGTCCGGCATCCCCGAGGCGGTGGCGACGGCAGCGGCATCCGACCTCGCCGTACTGGTCCTGGGCGGCAGCAGCGCCCGTACGCCGGACACGGAGTTCGACGCCAACGGCGCCGCCCGGACGATCGTCTCGGAGATGACCTGCGGCGAGGGCGTCGACCTGGCCGACCTGCGCCTCGGCCGGGCCCAGCACGCGCTGCTGGACGCGGTGACGGCGACGGGCACACCCACGGTCGTCGTCCTGATCCAGGGCCGCCCGCACGCGGTCCCGGAGGCGGCGGAGCACGCGGCAGCCCTGCTGACGGCCTGGTATCCGGGCCCCTGGGGCGGCGAGGCGATCGCCGGGATCCTCCTCGGCCACACCGCCCCGACCGGCCGCCTCCCCGTCTCGGTCCCGCGCTCGGCGGCCCAGCTCCCCGTCTACTACAACCACAAGGACACGGAGTACGGGTCGTACGTGGACGAGGACTCCGAGCCGCTGTACTCCTTCGGCCACGGTCTGACGTACACGACCTTCGAGTACGGCGTACCGAACATCCGCCGCGATGGCGTCAGTTGTGCGGTCGAGGTGACCAACACCGGGGAACGGGCGGGGCGTTCGGTGGTCCAGCTGTATGTCCGGCGGCTGCGGACGAGCGTGTGGCCGCGCACTCTCGAACTCCGCGCCTTCGAGGCCGTGGACCTGGCTCCGGGGGAGAGCCGTACGGTCACGTTCGCGCTCGGCGAGGACCAACTCGCGCAGGTCGGGGCCGACTTGGAGACGGCTGTGCTGGAGGGGAGTGTGGAGATCCGGGTGGCGGGGTCGGCGCGGGAGGCGCTGGACGCCGTACCGGCCGTTCTTGATGTCAGGGGCTGACGGACAGCGAGAGGTTCACCAGGGGAGGGCGGCCTCCGCCGCCGGGGCGCCGTCGCCCCAGAACCCGCCGGTCGGGCCGTCGGGCGGCAGGGTGGCCAGGGCGACGCTCACCAGGGCGCCCTGCTCGGGGGTGCGGGAGCCGGTGTTGCCGGTGAGGTCGGTCGCGCAGTGGCTGGGGTTGGCGGCGTTGACCTTGATCGGGGTGTCCCGCAGCTCCTTCGCGTACATCACCGTGACCATGTTCAGCGCGGTCTTCGACGCCGGGTAGGGAATCGTGGCCAGGCCGTACAACGGATGCTCCGGGTCGCTCAGGAGGGTGAGCGAACCGACCTCGCTGGAGACGTTGACGATCCGGGCCGCCTCGGCGTTCCGCAGCAGGGGCAGGAACGCGTTGGTGACCGCCACCACCCCGAACACGTTCGCCTCGAAGACCTGGCGGAGGGCGGCCCGGGTGGCGCCGCTCGGGCCGCTGCGGGCGCCCTCGACGTCGCCGACGATGCCCGCGTTGTTCACCAGGACGTCGAGCCGCCCGTACTCGGCACCCACCTGGTCGGCGGCCCGCCGGACGGACGCGTCGTCGGTGACGTCGATCCGGAGGAACCGGGCGTCCACACCGCCCTCGCGCAACGCCAGTTCGGCCTTCCGCCCGAGTGTCTCGTCCCGCGCGCCGACCAGCACGGTCATCCCGCGTTCGCCGAGGAGACGGGCGGTCTCGTAGCCGATGCCCTTGTTGGCACCGGTGATCAGAGCAGTCAGTGTCATGCCCCGACCCTGCGGCGCCCCCGGCCGGGACACCAGAGACCTGGTGAGGCTGGTACCGGCGGTACCACCCACGGCGGCCGGGGGTGGGGCAGCATGGGGCCATGATCCTGCGCGAGGAACTGGCGGCGTTCCTGCGGGCGCGCCGGGGCCGGCTGCAACCTCGGGACGTCGGGCTGCCGGACGGACTGCGCCGCCGTACGCCCGGTCTGCGCAGGCAGGAGGTCGCCCAGCTCGCCGGTATGTCCGTCGACTACTACATCCGGTTGGAGCAGGGCCGTGGCCCGCATCCGTCCCGGCAGTTGCTCGCCGCGCTGGCCCGGGCGCTGCTGCTCACCCGTGACGAGCGGGACTATCTCTTCCGCGTCGCCGGTGAGAGTCCGCCGCCGGTCGCGGGCCCGGTCCGTGGGCTCGCTCCGGCGGTTCGGTGCCTCCTCGACAGCATGCCGGAGGTGCCCGCCTACGTTGTCGACGCGAAGTACGACCTCCTCGCCTGGAACGACCTGGCCGCGCACCTCATCAGCAGCATCGCGCGGGCCCCGGAGGACGACCGCAACCTCGTCCGCTGGATGTTCCGCGAGGCGCTCGAAGACCATCGCTGGGACGACGAGTCGGCGCTCGTGTTCGCCCGCGCGACCGTCGCCGACCTGCGCGCCGCCTACGCCCTCCACCCAGGCGACCGGGGGATCGAGGAGCTGGTCACCGAACTCCTGGGCACCTCACCGAGGTTCGCCGAGATGTGGGCGGACCACGACGTCGAGGTGCGGCACCGGGTCGTCAAGCGGATCGACTCCGACACGTTCGGGCGGCTGGAGTACGAGTGCCAGGTGCTCCACATCCCCGAGAGCGGCCAACGACTCATCGTCTACTGCGCCGAACCCGGCTCCCCGACCCGCGAACTCTTCCGCCGGCTCGCTAGCACGCCGGTGGGCATGTCCCGGTCACCGTCGCGTGCGGATGAACGGTGACGTGTAACAGAAAACGGCGGTTCATGCAGGCTGTGCAACAGGGTGGACGATCAGCGAACCGGCTTGCTCCGTACGGCATTTGACAGGTTGAGAACGACGGGGAAACAACGCCGAGAGGGCAACCTGACATGTCTTTCAGCCACACCAGCACGCGCACCAGCATCCGCGTCCGTACGCTCGCCGCTGCCGGTCTCCTGGCCGCCACCGCCCTCTTCCTCACCGCGTGCAGCCCCGACAGCCCGGCCAAGACGCCCAGCGCCGCGTCCGGTTCGAGCACCGCGACCGACGCCGGCACGGGCGCCACCGGCGAGGCCACCACCGACCCCGGCGGCGACGCCGGTGCGGCCACTCCCGGCTCTTCCGGCACGTCCACCGAGGACTCCGCCGCCACTCCCGAAGCCGGCACCGGCACCATCGGCACGGACACCGGCACCGGTACGGGCGGCACGAAGGCCACCGTCGACAACCGGGTGGACGGTACGGTCTCCGGCACCCTGACCTACCTGGCGCCGGGCAAGCTGGAGGTCGGCGGCCGTCCCTTCTACGTGGCCGTCGACACGGCGATCCAGGGCGGCGACATCTGCGGCGACCCCGAGAACCAGGTGGCGGAGAAGTGCACCGCCGACGAGCTGGACGCGGCGGCGAAGGGCGGCAACCTGACCGTCGAGGTGACGATCAAGAAGGGTGTGGCCGAGCGGGTCGCCCAGGCGTCGGTCTAGGAGCGGCAGGCGGTACGGCACACAGCCCCGCCGGGACTGCCGCTCAGGCGGTGCTGAGTACTCGTACTCATGTCCGAACGCACCCTTCGGTCCACTGTGGAGAACACCGAACACCACCACCCACGGACCGAACCGAAGGGACCTGAGATGGCGAACGCCTCCCGCCCGCGCCGACTGCCACGTCTGCGCCGGATTCTCGCGCTCGCCACGGACAACCGGCCCGCCCGTGGCTATCTGACCGTCTTCGCGGCCTCGGTCGCGGTCATGTTCCTCTTCCCGGACAGCGGAATCGCCGCGAGCCCGCTGCTGCTCACGGCACCGCTCTCCCTCCTGAGCATCGCCGTCCCCTTCGGCCCCGGTACGCAGGGCAGCTGGCCGATCGAGGCGCTGGCCATCGGCTACTGGGCCGTCTGGCTGCTGCTGTGCGCGCTGGTGAACGCCGCGGTGATCGGCGCCCTCGCGACGAGGACGGCGCCCGGTGCGCGTTCGCTGCCGCTGCCGCGTCCGCAGGGGATTCGGGGCCTGCTGACGCCCGCGTACGACAACTGGCTCGCCCGCGGGTACCTCGCCGTGGTCGCGGCGGCGGTGGGCTTCTTCCTGTACGCCTCCTACCTGGCGCCGGACCCCGGGTTCGCCGCGATCTGGCCGCTCATCGTCACGGCACCGCTCAGCATCATCGCCCTGCTCGCGGCGACACCCCTTGAGTGGGACTCCTCGTACGCCTGGCTGAACCCCCTGATCTTCTCCGCCGGCGCCACCCTGTCCGGGCTGGTCAACGCGGCCCTGCTCGGCCACCTCGCCAGGATGCTGAGGACACCGGAACCGCGCCTGGCGGCGTGAGGGAGGCGCCGGATGAACGCGGGCGGCGATGGTCCCACTGAATTCCCGCCCGTGTACACGTTGGCGCGTACACGGGCCGTCATGGACGAAAGCGCCGTGACCGTACGTGAAGCCCGTGCCCACCTCGCCGACCACATCAACCGTGCCGAGCAGGGCACCCCGACGATCATCACCCGCAATGGCGCGCCGGTGGCAGCTCTCGTCCCCATCGCCGACTTCAACGCGCTGGAAGACGCGGCCGACGAACTGCTCGCGCGCGAGGCCGAAGCCGTTCTGGCTGCGGACGGCCCCACTGTGACCATGGCAGAGCTGCTCGCCGACCTGTTCACCGAACGGGATGCGGACCGGGACGCGGGTGCGGCGTGAAGTACGCGTTCCGATTCACGGCCGCGGCGCAGCGGCGCAGCGGCAGCTCCGCGCGATCGACCGGCCGGCCGCGATGCGCGTCCTCGCCGCGCTGACCGCTCTCGGCGACGACCCGTACCGCGAGGATGCCGACATCAAGAAGCTGGCCGGGCCGTCGGGCCTCCACCGGCTCCGCGTCGGCAGCTACCGGGTCGCTTGCCAGGTCCTGGACGGTGAACTCGTCGTCCTGGCCGTCAAGGTCGGCGATCGTCGGGACGGCTGTCTCAACATGTGACGAGAGGCTTTCGGGCCAACAAGGTGGCGAACGTCCTGTTCGCCGCCATTCCTTCGGTGCGCTCCTGCACCAGCTGCGCCGTGACCGCGAATCCCGCCCGCTCCAGCAGTTCGGCGATCTGCCCGGCCGGGATCAGGTGGGACTCGTAGGACACCGGATGGCTGCCGTACGCCTGTGTCGGGCGCAGGTGCACCTGCGCGTCGACTGTCGCGTGGCCGGCCAGCATCAGGAGGCCGCCGGGGGTGAGGGTGCGGTGGAACTCGGCGTACAGGGTGGGGAGTTGGGTCGGTGGGGTGTGGTGGGTGGAGTAGTAGGCGAGGATGCCGCCGAGTGCGTTGTCCCGGATCGGGAGGGCGGTCATCGAGCCCACGGTGAAGTCGAGGTCCGGGTGGGTGTCGCGGGCCAGCTCGACCATCTTCGGGGACAGGTCGATACCGAATACGGGCACTCCCAGAGCTGCCAGGTGCGCTGCGACTCTGCCGGGTCCGCATCCCAGGTCCGCGACCGGGCCGAGGCCGGCCGTCCGCACGGACTCGGCGAACGCCGTCAGCATCGCGCGGGACAGCGGGTCCAACTCCGCCGGGGTCTTGACCAGTTGGACGTAGTCGGCGGCGACCGTGTCGTACGAGGTGCGGATCGCGGTGAGGTAGGCGGGGGAGGGGTTGTCGGTCATGCGGTGACTGTAGAGGGGACGGGGTAGCTGCGGAGGGGAGTGTGCGCGTCGGTCCGGCTGTGCCACCTTGACCGTATGCCCGTAAAGATCGCGCCGCCGGTGAGCGCCCGAGAGCGGACCCAGCGCATGGTCGTTCGCGCGTTGGCGTGGCTGCGGGCCGCGCAGTTCGCCCTCTGGCTCTGGCTGCCCGTGCTCGACGGTCCCGGACGCTATCCGCCGCAGGTCTTCGTCTGTTACGTGCTGGCCGCTCTCTGGTCGGCCCTGTTCTTCGGAGCGGGCATCCGGCAGCACGCCCTGACACCCCCCTGGCTGACCGCCGATGTGGTGCTCGCCGTCGGGTACGCGGTGCTCGTCAGCCGGTCCTATCCGGCCGTCGAGGCCGCGTCGATCACGAACTGGGTGATTCCTCCGCTGTGCGGGGTGGCCGTCACCGCCGCGATCTACGCGGGGCGTTTGAGGGCGGTGGCCGTCGGAGTGGTCGTCGGCGCCTGGTTGGTGGGGGCGTGGCCCGCGACCCGGACCCCCAGCGTGCAGGAGCTGTTCTCCAACGCCGCGATGATGGCCCTGTTCGCCGGAGTGGCGGGAGTCACCGGCACACTGCTGCTCCGGGCCGCACGGGAGGCGGACGAGGCGGCGGACCGCGCCGTCGACGCGGAGCGCAAGGAAGCCGCAGCGACGGCACGTGACGCCGAACGCGACCACCAGTTCACGCAGTTGCACGACACCGTCCTCCATACGCTCGAAGGCATCGCCCGGGGCAGGTTCGACAACGACCCGGAAGGGGCGCGCAGCCGCTGCTCGCTGGACGCCGAGTTCCTGCGCGGGCTGATCACCAGCGGCACGGACGGCGTACCGGCCGAACTCGGTGCCGCTCTCTCCCGGATGGTCCGCGACCACCCCGACCGGGTGACGCTGAAGCGGGTGAACACGGTCTTCGACCGGCTGCCCCCGGATCTGCCGCCCGGTGTCGTGGAGGCGCTGACCGGCGCGGCACGTGAGGCACTCAACAACGTCGCCGAACACGCTCGTACGGACGAGGCGTGGCTGACGGCCTCCGCCGAAGAGGGTGCTGGGGTGCGGGTCACCGTCGTCGATCGGGGCGTGGGCTTCGATCCGGGGGCCGCGCCCATGGGACTCGGCGTCAACCACTCGATACTCAAGCGCGTGGCCGACGCCGGCGGGAGGGCCACCGTCACCGGCGCACCCGGCGAGGGAACCATCGTGGAGATGACATGGACTCCGTGACCGGCATGGGTGGCGGTGGGGGGATCGGCAGCGGTATCGCCATCGGCGCCATCGACGACGACCAGATGTTCGTGCAGGGCATGGCCGCCTGGATCGGCGGTACCGGTGACCTGCGGCTGGCCGCCACCGCCGCGTCGGTCGAGGAGTATCTCGCGGCGGCACCGGAACCGGGGATCGTCACCCTCGACCTCCATCTGCACAACGGGAGCGACCCGGTGGCCAACGTCGCGGCCCTGGTGGGCGCCGGTCATCAGGTCATCGTCGTCACCGTGGTCCGCGACCAGGCGTACATCAGCGCGACCACCGAGGCCGGCGCCGCCGCCTACCTCACCAAGAACAACAACCTGGATGCTCTCGCCGAGGTCGTCCGCGCCCTGCACCGGGGTGATCTGCCCACCACACCCGAGCACGCCTTCTGGCTGTCCCGGGACGACCGGCCGACCCGGCCGCGGCTCTCGCCCCGGGAGTCGGAGATCCTGCGCGCGGTCGGCGAGGGGATGCTGCACGAGACGATCGGGCGTCGGCTGGGCATCGGCACGAGCACCGTACGGTCCCATCTGAAGTCCGTACGCGCCAAGTACGCCGCGGTCGGGCGCGACATCAAGCACCCGGCCCACTACCGGGACCGCGTCCGTGAGGACGACCTGAGCAGGGAGCGGCTCGACCCGAACCCCTGACGCGGAACCGGGATCGGTCCGCACGCGTGTTTCTGCCGAAGACCTGTGGGGACAACTGCCCGGACGCTACGGTCCGTTCAGCGGTTCGGCTCAGCGGCTCAGCGGGTCCAGCGGTTCATGGCAGAGGGAGACATCCATGGTGACCGAAGCACTGGCGGCGCTCGCCGCAGCAGGAGGCGGAGCGATCGTGCAGGCGGCGGGCAGCGACGCCTGGGAGGGAATCCGGACCCGGGTGGCCCAACTCCTGGGCCGTGAGCCGCAGTCGGAACAAGCCGTCCTCGAACGCCTCGACCACACCCGCACAGCACTGGAACAGGCCGCCGAGAACACCACGGACACCCGGACAGGCGCGCTGGAACAGGCGGTCGTGCGACAGGAGACCGTCTGGCAGACACGTCTCGAGGACTTCCTCGACAGCCTCGACGACACCGAACGCCAGGAAGCAGCCGCCCAGTTGCAGACGCTCCTGGACTGGGCGGCCGAGCAACGCGCACAGAACGGGACCGCCCCCACCGCCGGTACGGTCATCATGAACGCGACCGTCAGCGGCCACGGTCGCGCCTATCAGGCCGCCCGCGACATGACGGTCCACGAGAAGTGACAGAAGCGGCTTCTCCGCCCGACGACGTTCCGAGACCCGACGACAACCGGCCTGACAACCTGCCCGACCCGGCGCCCGAAACAGGCGTCGGGCAGATCGTCTTCAACACCACGGTCACCGGCGGACGGGTTTACCAGTCCCCCAACATGACGATCCATCAGGCGCCTGAGCAGATCAGTCCGTTCCAGATGGAACTACGGGGCGCGGCTGCCCAGCTCGCCAATTTCGTGACGGGCGCGATCACCGCGGAGAGGTGGCGCCGACGGCTGAACGACCCCTTCGCGCTCGGGGTCCGCTGGCACACCGCGTGGGAAGGGGTGACCGGTAATCCGGTCGGCAGCCTCGACGGCCGGCTGGACGGCCTCGGCGAGGTGTACGAGCGGGTGCCGTCGGGCCGGCTGGCGGTGCTGGGCAGACCCGGCTCGGGCAAGTCCGTCCTCGCCGTGCACTTCGTCCTCGACCGGCTGAAGGCACGGGGCAACACCGGCCCCGTACCGGTCGTCTTCAGGCTGGGACTGTGGGACCCCAGCAAGAAGGGCCTGCGGAACTGGCTCCTCGCCCAGCTGCTGTTCGAGGTCCCGTCCCTGGACGCCCCCATCGCGGGCGGATCGGGTCTGGCCGAAGCTCTCTTCGACGACGGGTGGATCCTGCCCGTACTGGACGGGCTCGACGAGATCGTCCCCGAGCAGCGGCACCGGGCTCTGCGCGAACTGAACGCCACCGACATACCGCTGCTGCTCACCAGCCAGCCCGGTCAGTACGAGGACGCGGCGGCCGCGGCCGGCGCACTCACCGACGCCGCTGTCATCGTCCTGGACGACCTGGCCCTCGACGACCTGGACGGCTATCTGCCCCCGACCGCCCCGGGGCCGGCGGCCGGGAAGTGGGAGCCGGTCCTGGCCCGTCTGCGTGACGAGCCGACGGAACGGTCGAGCGCGGTGGTGCGTGCGGCGATGTCCACCCCGCTGATGGCCGGTCTCGCCCGGGCCGTCTACACCGACACCCCGGACCGGGACCCGGCCGAACTCCTCGATCCGGCCCGGTTCGCCACCGCCGACGCCGTCGAAGCCCATCTGCTGAACGAGTTCGTGCCCACCGTGTACGACCGGCCACCGCCCAACCCCGGCAACGCCCGCCGGCCGAAACCGAAATGGCGGGGCAGGCGTGAGGACGCCGAGCGCTGGCTCGGCTATCTCGCACAGCACCAGCACGGCGGGGAGTTCGCCTGGTGGAGACTGGGCAACGCCGTTCCCCGCCACCGACGCGTGCTGGTGATCGGCTCGTTGGGAGCGCTCATGTGCGCGCCGGTCGGCTGGCTGCTCTTCGGGCCGGTGGGGGCCGTCGTCTGCGCGCTGGCGCTCGGCCTGGTCGGCGGGCTGGTCGGCTGGTCCGAGGGACCCAGGCCGGAACGCATGGAACTGCGGATCACCGGCCGGGCACGGCAGGCACTGACACAGATCGCGATCAACCTCATGGGCGGACTGACGGCCGGGTTGCTGGGCTGGCCGGCCGTAAGACAGTGGGGTTGGTTCGCGTTGCCCGTCGCGGGCGCGATCGCCAACGCGCTCGGGAGCGCGCTGTCCAGCCGGGCCCGGGGGTACGGAACCCGCGCCCAGCTGCGTGAGATCAGGCTCGGAGTCCTGGGCGGGCTCACGGGCGGATTCGCGGTGGGCCTCGTCGGCTGGCTGACGGACCTGCCGACCGGCGGCTACGCGGACTGGCTGGTCCTCGGACTCACGCTCGGGCTCGCCTTCGGCCTGGGCGCCGGGCTGATCACCCCGACCAGGATCGAGACGGTGGTGCGCCCGTCCGACCTGCTGGCCGCGAACCGCAGCTACGCGATCTTCCAGACGCTCACCGTCACGATCGCCTACGGGATCGTCGCCGGGGTCCTGGCCGGCCCGAAGTACCTCGCGGCCGGCCCCGTGATCGGCCTGGCCTTCGGATTCGGCGCCCACGCCTGGGGCCGCTGGCTCCTCCTCGCCCGCTTCCTGCTGCCCCTGAGCGGCCACTTGCCCTGGCCTGTCTGGTCCTTCCTCACCGACGCACACGAACGCGAGGTACTGCGCCAGTCAGGAGCGGTCTACCGGTTCCGCCACGCCCGCCTCCAGGAATCCCTCGCGGCGCGGTACGAGAAACGCGGATCGATCTGAATTAGGTATACGCAATTCGCCGTGTCGTCGATAGAGTGCGCTCAGGCTCGCGACAAGGGAGTGCGGACGTGGCGGAAGCGAAGGCGCAGGCGGAATCCGGGGCTCGGCGCCTGTCCGTACTCCCGGGTGGCGACGTGGGGGCCTCGGCAGGGCTGCCGCTCGTCGGGCGGCGGGCGGTGGTGTCCGGTGCGGCCAGCGGGATCGGGGCGGCGGCCGTGGCCTCGTTCGTCGCGGCCGGGGCGGACGTCGTCGGGCTGTTCCGTACGACGCCGCCTCCGGACGAACTGAGGGAACTGTGCGAGTGGGTGGCGTGCGACGTGCGCGACCGCGGTTCGGTCGATGCCGCGTTCGACCAGGCCGCGTCGCTGCTGGGCGGAATCGACGTACTGCTGCACGCGGCGGGCGGCTGGTGGCCGGGTACGCCGGAGTCGCTGTCCGACGACGAGTTCGACCTGGTCGTCGACACCAACCTCCGGTCGACGGTCATCACCAACCAGGCGGCGTTCGCGCACATGCGGCACAGCGGCGGGCAGATCATCAACCTCGGGTCGGCGGAGGGGATCCGCGGGAATCCCATGGCGCCGCACTACGCGATGGCGAAGGCCGGCGTCCACGCGTGGACCCGGTCCGTGGCCGCGGCGTGGGGGAGGTCCGGGGTCACGGTCAACGCCCTGGCGCCCGCGGTAAGCACGAGGAACGCCGAACGGCTGTGGGAGCACCTGGGCGAGGAGACTGCCGCGGTGTTCAAGGAGCAGCTGCGGGCACGCATGCCGCTGCGGGGCGAACTCGGTGATCCGGACGCGGATCTCGGGCCGGTGATGGTGTTCCTGGCCGGTCCCGGTGCGCGGTTCATGACGGGGCAGCTGATCGCCGTCGACGGCGGGCTGCACATGCTCGGCGCCTGACCGGACTTCATTTCAGTATCCTCTTCTTTTGGGAGAGGGGTAGGCGGGGTGGGGTGGACATGGATCACCTGAGCGTGGACGAGGGGCGTCGTCCGGCGGTGGGTCTTGAGCATCTGACCTTTCGCGGGGAGCCGTTGCCGGTCTTCGCCGCCGCCGCGGTCGCCGGCGGTGCCGACAGCGTCTGTATGAGCGTGAATCACCCTGGCCTCCGTGACCGGCGGGAGCTGCGTGAGACTCTTTCGCGGCTTGACGCGGCGGGTGTCCCGGTCGTCATGGGTGACGGATTCCTCGTATCGCCGAAGTCCGGACCGGACGACCTCCGGCGCCGACTCGACGTTCTCGCCGAACTCGGTGCCCCTTTGGCCAATACCTGTGCGTTCGAGCCCGACCCGGAGCTGCGGCGCGATCCAGGGTGTGTCGAGGACGTTCTGGGAGAGTTCTGCCAGGTGGCCAGGACCGCTGGGGTGGACGTGTCGATCGAGTTCACACCGCTCTCCCATGTGCCGTCCCTCGCGGCGGCGGTCGGGCTGGTGGAACGGCTCGACCAGCCGAATCTCCGGATCCTCGTGGACACGCTCCATCTCGCGCGGGCCGGAGAAGGCCCTGACGACATACGGAGGGTCGACCGGCGGCTCTTCGGGTACTGCCAGCTGAGCGACGGCCCCCGTGCGTCCGGGATCTCCTCCTCGGACTACCTGGACGAGGCGATGAACGAGCGGGTCATTCCCGGGCACGGGGAGTTTCCGCTGGCGGAAGTGGTGTCGCTGCTGCCCGGCGATGTCGTCGTCAGCGCCGAGGTTCCGTTGCGCGGTCTCCAGCGGGCCGGGGTCTCACCGGACGAGCGCGCCCGGCGGATTCTCGACGGCGCCCGTCGAGTCGTGACTCGCGCGCGGTCGCTCCCGTAGTCGAGGGGGCCGGCCGGGTCAGCGCTCCGGGGCCTGGTCCGCGGTCCAGTCGGATCAGCCCTGCGGCGCCTGGCCCGCGGTCCAGGCGGCCACCTGCCGTACGTACTCCCCGTATCCGGAAAGGGCGGCGGACACGACCGCCGCGACCTCCTCGGGTTCGGTGTCCAGGTACAGCTGGACGAGGACGTGGTGCGGGCCGTCCGGTGGCACGAGGGCGGCGGCCAGCTCCGCGTCGATCATCCCGGCCCGCTCGGCCGCGCCGAACGAGGCGGCGGCCGACTGCGGGACCTCGCCCGACACCGCCGTGGCGACATGGCTGTTGATCGTGAAGGCCAGGTCGGCGAGGAGTGCCAGGATCCGCTCGACGACGAGCCCGGCCGCCGGATCGCTCTCCAGGCGTGCCCGGTCCATCGGCCCGAAGGAGTCGAGGTGTCCGACCGACCTGCGCATCGTGATGAGCCGGTGCTCGACCGAGCCCCGGTCCAGGCGCGGGGTCACGCGAGCGGGCAGGGGCCGGTTGTCGATCGACGGGGTCACCCGTGCATCGTCGCGCAGCTTCCCGCAGCCGCGAACCGTCGATTCCGTCTGATGGGACGTGCGGTGGACGACCGCGGACGGCGGGGTGAAGAGTCGGTTCGCGTGCCGGTCGGCGATGGGCGGCACAGGACAAGGGGGTCCGGAAATGCGGGCGTTGAGCGATCTCTTCCGTAATTTCATGCAGCTCGGATATGTGACCGACGACATCGACGCCGCCGCGTCCTATCTCGAGTCGAGGCTCGGGACGGTGGACTGCGTCCGGCACTACAAGTCGTCGCTGGGCGGTGGTCGGCCCCCGGTCGGAGCCGGAGCCGGAGCCGGAGCCGGAGAGCCGAGGGCCCCCTTCGTGGTGGTGGACGGTGAGCCGGCCGCCGAGTGGGTCATCGACGTCGCCCTGGTCAACGCGGGTCCGACCAACCTGGAGATCATCCGTCCGGTCGGTGGCGCGGTCGACCTCTACCGGGGCGCGATCAGGCCCGGAGTCCCGGCGACGCTGCACCATCTGGGCTTCCGCGTCGACGACTTCGAGGAGGCGTCCGCGGTCGTCGCCGCGAGCGGCAGGACCTGGAAGCAGTACGGGGACAGCGGCGGCATCCGGTTCGGGTATCTCGACATGACGGCCGAACTGGGCCACTTCGTCGAGGTCATGGAACTGGACGAGGCCAGCGCCCAGGGGTTCGCCCACCTCGAAGCGGCGTCGAACGCGGTCCGGGACGGGGAGGCGTCGTCATGAGCGGTGACACGACTGGTTCCTTCGACGTCATCGTCGTCGGCTCGGGCGCGGGGCTCGTAGGCGCGTACGCCGCCGCCTCCCGCGGACTGCGCACGCTCGTCATCGAGAAGACGGAGTACGTCGGCGGGACGACGGCCTACTCCGGGGCCGGGATCTGGCTCCCCGGCAACGCCGCCGAGCAGCGGGCCGGCATCGAGGACGGCCCCGACCTCGCCCGCCCCTATCTCGACGCGATCGTCGGCGACGACTCGCCGGCCTCCGTGCGGGAGGCCTTCCTCCAGGCGGGGCCCCGTCTGATCGACGAGCTGGAGGCCAATCCGCGCTTCGACCGGTTCGTCTGGCAGGGCGTGCCCGACTACTTCGCCGGGCGGCCCGGGAGCCTGCCGCAGGGGCGCACCGTCTTCCCCCAGGACATCGACCGTGCCGAACTCGGCGATCTGGAGCCCCTGGTGCGCAGGCCGCTCTGGACGGAACGCTGGGGTGTCGACCCCGGCCCGGTGATGGTCGGCGGGCAGGCCCTCATCGCCCGCGCCCTGCTCGCGTTCACGGAGACCGGCAACGGCACGGTGCTGACGAACACCGCGCTGGAACGACTCCTCGTCGAGGACGGCACGGTCGTCGGTGTGGAGGCGGTGCGGGAGGGCGAGCCGGTGACGTACCGCGCCAGCAGGGGCGTACTCCTCGCGGCCGGCGGATACGAGCGCAACGGCGAACTCCGTCAGCGGTACCAGCCCGGGGTCGGCGACGAGTGGACCCAGGGCTGCCCGGGGAACACCGGCGACGCGCTCACCGCGGGCATCGCCGTCGGCGCGGCGACCGACCTGCTCGACGAGGCGTGGTACGCGCCGGGCCTGGTCGTACCCCGTACACGCCCGGTGTTCTACACGTCGGTGTGGAGCGGCATCTGGGTCAACGCGGCCGGGCAGCGCTACATGAACGAGCGGCTCCCGTACGACCGGGCCGGGCACGAGATGCTCCGGGCGCACACGGCGTCGGGGGTGTCGCACCTTCCCACGCACTGGGTGTTCGACCAGCGGCAGCTCGACAACGAGCGGGCCTTCGCGGGGCTGCCCGTCGCGCCACAGGTCCCGGGCTGGTTCGACGTCGACGAGTTCATCGAGGCGGGTGTGCTGAAGCGGGCCGGGACACTCGAAGAACTCGCGGCGCTGATCGGCGTACCCGGAGATGCGCTCACCGAGAGCGTCGAGCGGTTCAACGGCTATGCCCGCAACGGCAAGGACGAGCAGTTCGGGCGGGGCGAGGATCCCTGGGACCTCATGATCACGGGGATGGCGGGGGCCCACACCGACGGCCCCAACCCGTGCCTGGGCGTGATCGACAAGCCGCCGTTCTACGCGGCGACGATCGTGCTGTCCGACCTGGGCACCAAGGGGGGCCTCAGGACGGACGGTCACGCGCGCGTCCTGCGGACCGACGGTTCGGTGATCGCCGGGCTGTACGCGTCGGGGAACACGATGGCCCCGATGTCCGGGCGGATCTATCCCGGCGCGGGAGGCCCGGTCGGCTCGTCGATGGCGTTCTCCTACATCGCGGCGCTCGACATGGCCGACGGGAGCCCGTAGCCGGTAGCGGTAGTTGGTCTCCTGCGGCCCGCTCGTCGCCGGTGCCCCGCTCAGGCCGACTCGGTCGAGTGACCGGGAAACAGGGACTGCGCGGGGTCCAGGGCGACCGCCGCGTTGTTGACCGCGGTCGCGACCTCCCCGAAGCCGACCGACATCAGCCGGACCTTGCCGGGGTACGCGGTCACGTCACCGGCGGCGTAGACCCGGTCGACGGCGGTACGCATCCGGGTGTCGACGACGATCGCGCGCCGCTCCAGCTCCACGCCCCAGTCGGCGAGCGGGCCCAGGTTGCTGATGAAGCCGAGCGCGGCCACGACCGCGTCGACCTTCAGCACCCGTACGTCGTCCTCGCCATCGACCTTGAGGTGGGCCAGGCGCAGCCGGTCGTCGCCGAGCAGGGCCTCGACCTGGGCGTTGGTGACGATCTCGACGCCGCACTCGCGCACCTCGCGCACACTCGCCGCGTGCGCCCGGAACGTACCGCGGCGGTGTACGAGGGTCACCGAGCGGGCGATCGGATGCAGGGCTAGGGCCCAGTCGACCGCGCTGTCCCCGCCGCCGACGACGAGGACGTCCTGGTCGGCGTGCTCGTCCGGGGCGGGGACGAAGTAGCTCAGCCCACGGCCGAGGAACTCCTCCCCGGCCGGGAGCGTGCGCGGCGTGAACGCGCCGATCCCGGCGGTCAGGACGACCGCTCCGGCGTCGACCACGGTGCCGTCGGAGAGGGTGACCTGCGGGCGTCCGTCGGGCGAGCGGCCCAGCTCGACGGCCTGCCGGCCGAGCAGATAGGTCGGGCCGTACGCGTCGGCCTGGTCCTTGAGGGCGGCGACGACGTCACGGCCGCGGGCGCCGGGGACGGCCGCGATGTCACGGATCTCCTTCTCCGGGTAGAGCGCGGTGATCTGGCCGCCGCACTGCGGCAAGGCGTCGACCAGGACGGTCCGCAGCTCGCGGAAGCCCGCGCAGTAGGCGCCGAAGAGGCCGACGGGGCCGGCGCCGACGATGAGGATGTCTGTGGTCACTGTCTCGGCCACGGGCCGACCTCCTGGTGGGATGTGGGGCCGCCCCGCCCGTCGCCGGGCGGGGCGCCACGTCAACTGGTGTTCAGGTCTTGGGAGTTGCTACCGGTGGGGTCGTCATCGCCCCGTCCCCGACGGACACCGTCGCGGGCACGTGCGCGTCGACCGTGAACTCCTCCACCGCCTCCTCGCGCCGCTCCCGCAGCAGCGTCACCACGACGACGAGCACCCCGACCGCCAGCGCGGTCGAGATCAGCAGCCACTTGCGGAATCCGTCCTCCGCGTAGAGCACACCGCCCCCGGGCACGAGCGTGGCGTACGGCGTCAGCACCGCGAACATCACGACGGGCAGGACGGCCGAGAACCCGGTCTGGGTGAGCTGGACGGTGCCGGCGGTCGAGCCCTGGTCACCGACGGGCGTCGCGCGCATCACGAGACCGGGCACGGACGCCGTAGTCAGACCGCCGCCGATCCCGACGATCAGGGCACAGACGACGAGTTCGCCGAAGGTGTCGTTGCGGAAGGCGAGCAGTGTCGTGCCGATCGCCCACGCGCCGAGCCCGAGCGTCATGAAGAGCCGGGGGTTCCGGCCGCGGGCGGCCAGGTAGCCGACCAGCAGACCGCAGGCGACCGTCGCCAGTGCCTTCGGGGTCTCCAGGGAGGCGTATCCCAACGTGGTCAGCCCGAGCCCGTACGTCTGTCCGGCCTCCCGTGGGGTCATCGCCATCATCGGGATGATCTGGAAGACCGACGCGGAGATGGCGTACGCGGTCGCGCCCGCGACGGAGACGTACAGCAGCTGTTTCCGGCGGAAGAGGGAGAGGTTGACGATCGGCTCCGGCGTACGGCGCGCTCGCCAGAAGAAGAGCGTGAGCAGTGCGAGCCCGGCCACCAGCAGGGTTACGCCGCTTCCCGCCGCCCAGCCCCAGGAGTTGCCCCAGCTGACGTAGAGCAGCACGCCGAGGACACCGGCGGCCAGCAGGGCGGCGCCGAGGACGTCCGGGCGGGCGGTGCGGCGCAGGGTCGACTCCGCCGTGGTCAGCCGTATCGCCGCGCACAGCCCGAACGTCCAGACCGCGTCGAACCAGAACATCCCCCGGAAGCCCACCGTCTCGATGAGCCACCCGATGAGCAGGGGCGAGAACAGCGAGAGCGCGCCCATGCCGGTGATGGTGATGCTGGCGGCGAAGGCGGCCTGCCGGGGCGGATAGACGTCCCTGACGAGGGAGGGGATCAGCGAGATCGTCGCCAGGATGGGGCCCTGGAGCGTCCGGCCGACCACCATGACGGCGAAGCTGGGGGCCAGTGCGCAGACGACGGCGCCTACGCCCGACACGAGCATGGTGAAGAGCAGCACCCGTCGTTTGCCGTAGAGGTCGGCCGCCTTGCCGAGCAGCGGGGCGCAGACCGCCCCGGCCAGGAAGTAGACGGTTGTCAGCCAGCCGCCCTGGGTCGTCGGGAACTCCTTGAGGATGCTCGGGAGCCCGATCGCGACCATGGACGCGCCGAGGGCCAGCGCCTCCAGGACCATGGCCAGGAAGACCGTCGACCAGACGAGCCGGGGAGTCCAGCCCGGGCCGTTCGCGGGTCCGTTTCCGTTCGCTGCATGAGGTATTGCCGTCATTGGAATCCTCCGGCGGGAAAGGGGGGAGGGGGGAGCGGCCGGTCGAGCGTATGGCGGGGCGGAGGCCCTCCGTGAGCGCGGATTCCGTTTGATGGGACGGGCGGTGGACGGCCGCGGACCCTCGCGGGGAGAGTCGATTTCAGCCCCGCTGCGGTGGCGACCGACGGCGACACCGGAGCGTGCCGCGGAGGAGGAGGCCGAGACCCATGAGCGATGACGCAGATGACGTACGGGTGTGGATCGATCAGAAACTGTGCACCGGCGACGGTCTGTGCACCCAGTACGCGCCCGATGTCTTCGAGTTCGGCGGCGACGGGCTGGCCTACGTCAAGGACGTCGCCGACGGGGAACTGCTGATGGCGGAGGGCTCGCAGGCCGATGTGCCGGAGAAGCTGCGTCTGGATGTGATCGACGCCGCCGACGGGTGCCCGGGCAACTGCATCCACGTGGTGCGGAGTTCCGACGGGACCGAGGTCGCGGGCCCCGACGCGGCCTGACCTCATGAGTGCCCGACCTCATGAGTGCCTGACCTCACGAGTGGAGGAGTGATTTCTGGTGTCTGTGGAAACCGAACCCCGGCTGGAGCGGCGCGTTCCCTGGTTCGCGGGCGATGTCCCCGCCGAGAAGGTCCCGGAGAAGTACCGGCTTTCCCGTGCCTTCGTGCCCAAGGGCCGTTATCTGGACCCCGAGTTCCTGAAGCTGGAGCTGGAGCGGGTGTTCACGAAGGCCTGGCTGATGGCCTGCCGCGTCGAGGAACTGCCGGGTGTCGGCTGCTTCGTCGAGTACGAGATCGGCGGTCACTCGATCCTGATCGTGCGGGAGGCCAAGGACTCGATCCGCGCCTACTTCAACGCGTGCCGGCATCGCGGTACCCGTCTTGCGCGGGGGCGGGGCCGCGTCGGTTCGCTCATCTGCCCTTTCCACGGCTGGCGTTGGAACCTGGACGGCTCGATCAGGCTGGTGCTCGACCGTGAGGAGTTCGTGCCCCGCTCGGACGACGACCTGGGCCTGGTCCAGGTGCGGGCGGAGCAGTGGGGCGGGTTCGTGTTCATCAACATGGATCCCGAGGCCAGGCCGCTCCTCGAATACCTCGACCCGATCCCGAGGATCTTCGAGCCGTTCCAGTTCGAGCACATGCGGTACCGGTGGTTCAAGAGCGTGCTGCTGCCGTGCAACTGGAAGACCGCGCTGGACGGGTTCCTTGAGGCGTACCACGTGGCGGGGACCCATCCGCAGCTCTACCGCTTCGACAAGTCGAACACGAACATCGCCTCGATGAAGGAACTCGAGTCACGGATCTGGGCGCCCACGACCGTGTACGAGCGGCACGCGCACTATTCGAGTGTCGGCGAGAAGAAGAACACGGCTCCCGACGGCGCGGCCAAGGACCCGACCAACCGGGGCACCGGGGGCGTGACCGACGAGCGGCTCAGTGTCGCGCTGAGCGTGCAGTACATCGCCGACGACATGCGCGGCCTGGAGAACGAGCGGAGCTGGCGGGCCGCCGAGGCGCTCAAGACCGCGGACGTACCCGAGGGGACGACCGCCGGCCAGCACTTCCTCCAGCTGTACCGGGAGCTGTCGCTCGCCGAGGGCTACGACTGGCCGGTCATCACGCCCCAGCAGTGGGCGGAGGCCGGTACGGCGTGGAACGTCTTCCCGAACACGATCCTGCTGCCCAACCAGGGCTCGGTGTTCGGCTACCGGGCCCGCCCCAACGGCCTCGACCCGGACAGCTGCCTCTTCGAGATCTTCAGCCTGGACCAGGTCCCCGTCGCCGACTACGACAAGAAGCGCGACTTCCAGCCCCAGTTCTTCGAGGACTTCCGCGACGCCGACCTGGGCGAGATCTTCACCCAGGACCTGATGAACGCCAAGGAGGTCACGGTGGGCATGCACTCTCCGAGCTTCGACGGCCACCGGCTCAGCGAGGAACAGGAGATGACGATCTACAACCACCACCGGGTGGCAGACCGTTTCCTCTGGGCCGACTGATCCGACTGATCCGGCTGATCCGGTTTCTTGCAAGGGGCTGGGTCCGGCGCGCGTTTCAGCGCCGGACCCAGCCGAAGTCGTGCCAGTAGGTCTCGAGTTGGGTGACCGGCTTCGGCCAGGTCTCGATGTAGGTGACGCCCTCGGGCCCGGCGGTCATCGTGTACGGCGTACCGGCGCGGCTGAGAAAGAAGTCACCGGCCCCCACGCGCACGGTCTGCGACTGACCCTCCTCCTCGTACTGGATGCTGTACTCGCCCGCGAGGACGAAGAGCATCTCGTCCATGTTGTGGTGGTGCCGGGGCACCGTGAAGTGGGGTCGTACGCGCAGCGGGTTGCGGTTGAAGCGCGGCATGTCGATCGGCTTGGTGGTCACCCACATCGCCCCGTCGAACGTCGCCCGGAAGTCCACGGGCGCGTCGTTCAGCAACCCGCCGCCATGCCAGAAGTAGTTGGGACTCCGCTGCTGGTCGAGGTCCATCGGGAGCCAGTCCGCGTCGTCCACCAGATCACCGAAAACAAGTGTCATGCGGCAACCGTAGGCACGGCTGTTCGCGGTGTCGCCGCTCTGTTCCGCACAACGGGACCGACGGATGACACCCCCGAACTCGGTCCCCAGACTCAAGTCATGGCAATCGAATTCTTCAGTCTGCTGTCCGACGACGAGGGTTGGATCGAGCTGCCGGTCGACCAGACCGCCCCCACCTACCTCTGGGCCGAGGGTGGCCTCCTCGCCGATGCCCCGGTCGACATGGAGAAGACCTTCGAGGGCAACATGTGGTTCTCGACCAAGGTGGACGGATCGTTCAACCTCAACGGCCTGCGCTGCGCCCCGAACTTCGCGGTGCCCCGCCATCACCACAACCTCGACGAGCTGATCATCGTGTTCGGCGGCAGCTTCCATGTGACGTGGGGCAAGGACGGGGAGGAGGGCAGCAGGACGGTAGGACCGGGCGAGTTCTGGATCAGCACGGCGGGCACCCCGTACCTGATGACGGCGGGCCCGGAGGGTGTGACGTACGTGGAGACATGGCCGGAGCCGATGGAGAAACTCCTGACGTACTGGCACGACGAGGGCTGGATCCACAGCTGACGACGTCTTATGTTCGGGCGCCCGCGCTCCCGATCCTGAAGCTGGCGTTCCAGATCGCGGCGGCCGTACCGCGCACGGCGTCCGACGCCATCCGCCACCTCATCCGGCCGGCGGCGCCGGTGACGGACACCGCCCCGATCGCGTGCCCCGTGCTGCGGATCGGGGCGGCGACGCAGACGAACTCCTCGTACGCCTCGCTGCGGTCGAAGGCGACGCCGACCCGACGGATCTGGTCGAGCTCGGTCCACAGGGCGAAGGGTTCGGTGATGGTGTTCGCCGTTCTCCTGGGCATCTGCGCGGAGACCACCGCGCGCATGGCCTCGCCGTCGAAGGCGGCCATGGCCTTGCCGAGCGCGGTGCAGTAGGCGGGCTGGCGTCCGCCGCGCCGGGTCGGCAACCGGACCGGGCCCACGACGATACGTTCGAGATACACGACCTCGGTCCGGTCGAGGATGCCGAGCTGCACGGACATCCCGGTCTTGGCGGCGAGGGCCTGAAGATGCGGAAACGCGGCCTCCTGAAGCCGATTCCCCTCGACGGCGAGTCCCCCCAGCTCGAACAGCCGCATCCCGACGCGATAACCACCCGGATCACGCTCCAGCCACCCGACCTGACACAGCTGATCGGCCAGCCGATGCAGGGTCGACTTCGGCAGCCCCGTGCGCTCACTGAGATCCCCGAGCCCCAGCACCTGCTGACCCCCGTTGAACGCGTCCATGATGGTGGCGACCCGCCCCAGGACGGTACGTTCCGGCCCCCGCTGGTCGACGGTCTCCTCGTCGTGGCCGCCGTCTCCCATCGAGACGATGCATTCACGCAGAGACTCGATGGTCGATTCCGCCGGAGTGACCGGCACACCTCGTACCGCACTTGACGACACGACTGCCACCTTCCCGTTCAGGGCACCATTGCCCTCCCCGAGTACGCCACTTAATGGACGAATTGCCTGACCGCACCACACTTATCGCGTAATGAGTATCCTCTAATCAGAGTCACCCTCGCGATGTACGCCCGTCAAGGGTCGTGCGTGTTCCGGCGAGCGTGGGGCCGAGGCACGGGGACGGTACGGGCAACTCAGAGGGCCTGGCCTTCCAACCGGACGAGGCCAGCGCGATCGACATGCGCTGGTACGCGGCGACCCTCGCCACCGACCAGCGGAAACGCCAGGCAGCGGTCGGTCGCTCTGCAACTCTCCGTGGCCCAGACGTACGAATAGCCGTCGTCCCGAAGCACCGGATACAACAATCACTCGTCGGCCTCGGGGTCGGCCACCTCCCAGCCGAGTACGTCGGCGATCCTCGCCGCAAGCTCCCGTGCGATTTCCCGGGTCCGGGGGCCGTCAGCGTCGGAGCAGACCAGCTCCACCACGTTGACTCGCTGCGGCATCCGGCCCTTGTGGGCCGCGTAGTTACCGTCGCTGTCGCAGTCGGCCATGACGACGTGGAGCCAGCCGACGCCGTCCACAGCCTCGTAGAAGGCCAGGTCGATCCGCCGAAGCTCGGGAGCCGAGTCCAGGTACTCAACCAGCACACGTGCGGGAACGCTCTCGCCGTAGCGACAGTCCGAGCGCACGGTCACGTACGTGTACATCCCTGCATCCAACCCCACGACGACACCCAGGAGCGGACCGAGCGGAGGCGAACCTCAAACCGTGTCCTGCCTTGGGGGCGAGCGCTTCGGGCGCCCGCGTCCCCAAGGGAAACCGCCCTCAGATCTTCACCGCCCCCGAAGCCACCCCCCGATAGAACCACCGCTGCGTGATCACGAACAGCACCAGCACCGGCACCACGGAGATCACCGACCCCGCCATCACCATCCGCTGGTCGTAGCCGAACGACGACGACTGGAGTCGTGAAAGGCCCAGCGTCAGCGTCATGTTGGACTCCGAGCGCAGCACGATCAGCGGCCACAGGAAGTCGTCCCAGGCGCTGATGAACGTGTTGATGACGACCACCATGATCGCGCCCCACGCGGACGGCAGATACAGGTACTTGAAGCGCTGCCACTCGTTCGCGCCGTCCAGCATCGCCGAGTCCTCGATCTCGCGCGGGACCGCGAGGAACGCGCCGCGCATGAGGAGGACGTTGATGGCGCCGACGAAGCCGGGCAGCCACACGCCGGCCAGGCTGTCGACCAGGCCCAGGTCGCGGATGCTGATGAACAGCGAGACCATGATCGACTCGAAGGGGAACATCATCGAGGCGATCAGCACCACCCAGACCGCCTTGCGGCCCTTCCAGGAGGGCTTGGAGAGCATGTAGCCGGCCGTCGTGGAGAAAACCAGCTGGCTGGTGATCGACAGGGTGACCACGATCAGGCTGTTCTTGATGTACGACCACACCGGCACCTGGTCGAAGACCGTCCGGTACGCGCGCAGGGTCGGGTCGTGCGGCAGCAGGGTGGCGTTCGCGCCGAAGACGTCCTCGCTCGTGCCCTTCAGGGAGGCCAGCAGCTGCCAGAGGAGTGGGCCCACCGTGAGGCCGAGGACCAGGAGCAACAGCAGGTAGCGGACGACCAGCTCGCGCGGGCGGCCGTAGTCACGCCAACGTGGCATCAGGCGACGGCTCTTGTCGACAGCGGCCGTGCTCACGACTCGTCCTCCTTCGTCAGGCGTTGCGCCAGCAGGGTCAGCCCCAGGGTGAGAGCGAACAGGGCCACGCTTACGGCCGAGCCGTATCCCGCGTTGCCGGTGATCGGGTCCAGGCCGACGTCCCGGATGTAGAACGGCAGGGTGCGGTCGGCGCCGCCGGGGCCGCCGGTGGAGCTGCCGAGCATGTAGATCTCGGTGAACACCCGGAGTGATCCGATGCCCGTCAGGGTGCCTACGAGCATCATGGCCGTCCGGACGCCGGGGATCGTGATGTTCCAGAAGCGGCGGATCGCGCCGGCGCCGTCCATCTGCGCGGCCTCGTGCAGTTCCTTGGGCACGTTCCCGAGGGCGGCCAGGTAGAAGACCATGTACCAGCCGAGGCCCTTCCACAGGGTCAGGCCCATCGCGGAGAGCAGGATCAGCCACGAGTCGGAGAGGAAGGGGATCGCCGACTTGATCAGGTGGGCTTTCTCCAGCCAGGTGTTGACCAGGCCGTCGTCCGCGAGCAGCCACTGCCAGCTCAGGCCCACGACCACGCTGGAGGCGAGCACCGGTGTGTAGAAGGCGGAGCGGAAGAAGCCGATGCCGGGCAGGTTCTTCTCCACCAGGACCGCCAGCATCAGCGGCAGCAGCACCATCAGCGGCACGACGATCACCGCGTACAGGATGCTGTTGCGGGTCGCGAGCCAGAAGTCGTCGTCCTGGAGCATCCGCGTGTAGTTGTCGAGTCCGACGAAACTCGCGGCACCGCCCAGCGGCTTGGCGTTGGTGAACGACAGCAGGACCGTGTTGAGGAACGGGAACACCCCGAACACCACCGCGCACACGATCGCGGGGGCCGTCCACAGCCACGGCAGCCACCAACGGCGGTACATGGCCGCCCCGTTGGCCCCGGGAGCGGGACCGGGCAGCGCGGCCCTGCCGAGTCGGCGCAGGCGGGAGGGAGGAGGGGACGGGGCCGGGGCCGGCGCGGAGGCCAGGGCCTCCGCGCCGGACGCCGGGTTCGTGATCTGTGCCGTCACCGTCAGCTGCCCTGCTTCAGCAGCTCGTTCGACTTCTCCTGGGCGTCCTTCACGGCGTCCGCCGCGCTCTTCTTGCCCTGCATGGCCAGCTGCACCTGGGACACGATCGCGTTCTGCACGGCCGGGGAGAGGTTGGTCTGGTTGGTGGAGGCCGTCTTGAGCTGGTCGGCGACGAGCTTGCGGGCCTGGGAGAACGGGTCGGTGCCGGTGACGTTCTGGAAGAACGGGTCGTTCAGCGACTCGGTGGTGGTCGGGAAGATCACCACGGCCGGGTCCTTGCACCAGGCCGTCTGGTTCTCGGCGTTGGTGAGGAACTCCGCGAACGACAGCGCGGTGGCCGCGTGCTTGCTGGTCGCGGCGACCGAGATGTACTGCGGGGCGCCGGCGGAGGCGACACCGAGGGCGTCGTAGGGCTGCTGGCCGACGGCCGTCTTGGCGTAGACCGACGGGCTGTTCTGCTTGACGAACCGCACGAAGCTCGGGTTCGTCGAACCGTAGGCCACCTTGCCCTGGCTGTAGAGCGTGGACGGGTCGTTGCTGGAGGACAGCGAGTCCTTCGGCATCGCGCCCTCCTTGTACAGCTTCGCCATCCACTCCACCCACTGGGTGGTGCGCGGGTCGTCGCCGAAGACGGCGGACTTGCCGTCGCTGGAGAGGACCTTGATGCCCATCTGGTCGAAGTCGGCCGGGATGCGCCAGATCGGGTTGGCCATCGTCGCGAAGAACTTGCCGTCGGCGGCCTTGGCGACCTTCTCGTAGTCGGCGAAGAGCCCGAAGATGCTCGTCGGCGCCTTCGCCGGGTCGATGCCGGCCTTCGCCAGCAGGTCCTTGTTGTACGTCAGCAGGACGCCGCCGGTGTACCAGGGCAGCGTGGTGTGGATCGACTTGCCGGAGGCGTCCGCGAAGGTGGCGGTCTTCCAGAACGACGGGACGAAGGGCTTGGACGAGGCCGGGTCCTTGGTGCCGATGTCGAGCAGGTAGCCGGCCTTGGTGAGGGCGGTCGCCGTCGGCGCGTTGACGTTGATGACGTCGGCCATCGTGCAGGCCTGGGCGTCGGCGACGGTCCGGCTGGTGAAGGTGTTGTCGCCGGGGTCGTCGATCCACTTGACCTTGGCGTCGGGGTGGGCCTTCTCGAAGTCGGCGATCACGCCGTTGAAGAAGTCGCCGAAGTCTTTCTTCAGGTTGGTGGTCTGGAAGGTGATCGTGCCCTTGACGTCCCCGGTCAGCTTCCCCGACCCGACGTTGCCCTTGTCGACCTTGCAGGCGCCGGCGGTGGCGCCGCCGTCGTCGGAGCCTCCGGAGAGGCCGCATCCGGCGGCCGTCAACGTCAGTACGACGAGACAGGACAGGGATCCGGTCAGTCTTCTTGCGCGCATTGCTGCTGCCCTCCTGGAGCATCCGGGATGTCCTGGATGCTGGTTCAATTCACCAACTTTGACTCCGATTGATGAAAAGGTGGACCAGAATTCATCGGAGGTCAATGGGGTGCCGTGTTGCTTTTGTGTTCCGGAACCGGTGCGAGCCGCTTCAGTGGCGGTGTTCGTGGTCCGGGTGGGACGGGTCTCCGGGGTGCTCGTGGCCGGGTGCGTACACCACGTCCGCGCGCGCCAGATCGAGCCACGAGAAGAAGGCACGCCGGCCTGCGGCCTGCCTCAACTCGGCCTCGATGCCCGCCTTTACGTGCTCGTACGGGAGGAAGTCCGCGTCCGTCGCGGCGCCGAAGGGGTCTGCGCCGGCGCGCAGGGCGTCCGCCGTCAGGAAGCGGTCCCTGTTGTGCTCGTAGTACTCCTGTACGGCGGCCTCGGGGATGTCCTGGCGGGCTTCCAGGTGGGTGAGCAGGATTCGGGCGGCGGGGGAGTAGGCGAGGGTCACGGCCACGATGCTGCCCAGGCCGGCTACGGCCGCCTCCGGCACGGGGCCCAGGGTTCGTGGAGTGTCGGGTGGGGGCAACCCTCGTTCCGCGCACGCGCGTCTTGCCAGTACGTCGGCCACGACCACCTGTGTTGCCCAGCGGCGGCGTTGTCGTTCCGCGGAGGGGGTTGTGTTTCGGCTGGCGGTCGGTGGGGGCTGGTCGCGCAGTTCCCCGCGCCCCTTTGGGGGCGCGTCACCTGGGCGCCTGTTATCCCGCACCGGGACCGCCGCCAGGACCGCCTCCACCTCCTCCCGGGGTATCGGTTCGCCGCGTACGAGGGCGCAGGCGCCCTCGGGGGGATGGACATGCTCGTGTCGGTTCATGGCGTCACCTCCAGCACCACGGCCTCCGTGTACGCCACGCAGCCGTGCCAGCCGATCTTTGCCAGCAGCCAGTACGAACCCGGTGCCAGCGCGGCCCCGTCGATCTCGATGCCGTACTCCACCGACTCCCCGGCCGGTACGGCGAACCCCTGGACCCCGGGTCCGACCCCCGCCCAGGTCCCCCACGAGGACACGGCCCACAAGGTGCCGTTGATCTCCCCGAGGGTGGTGTTGCGCAGGCTCACCGGGACTCGTACGCGCTCTCCGTGCCGCACGGCGACCCGGTCAACCCCCAGCTCTGTCACCAGGGTTGGGCCGGGATGGCCGCCCGGCACGTCCAGGGCCACGGTGTCCTCGTACACCTGGCCGCCGTACGGCAGGCGTGCGGTGAGCCAGTGGCGGCCGGGCGGCGCGTCCGGGGGCGGGGTCACCGTGACCTCGGTGAGGGTGAAGCCGGCGGGGCCGAGGGCGTACGGCAGCTCGGCCGGTTCGGTGGACCAGCCGGGCGGGACGCCAAGGGTGAGTGTGCCGGAGACGGGCGCGTCCGTCAGCTCGGAGCTGACGCGGACCGTCGCCGTGACCGGCCCCGAGGCGGTCAGGGTGGTGGGGGAGAGGTAGACGGCCACCGGCAGGTTTCCGCGAGGCGCCGGGCCGGCGTTGTGCAGCCAGTAGCGGGTGTGGACGGGCTGCGCGGGCTCGTGCGCGTCGACACCGGCGCCCGGGTCAACGGCCGCCGCCCCAGCGGGAGTTGCGAGTACCGTCGCCACCTCGAAGCCGGTCAGGTGGGTGCCGAGGCCGCCGTCCGGGGCTGGGGGCAGCGGCTCTCCGGGCCGCTCCAGTACGTCCGTACGGGCGCCGTCCGTCCACGGCAGCGGGCCGCGTATCCGGGCCGCCGTCGGCCTGCCGTTGACCTCGTGCATCCGTACGACGACACCGCGCCCCGGATCGGCGGGCGCCACGCTCCCGCGCGCCAGGGGCGAACCGGCCGGCTTGAGCGCGTCGAGCAGCACCTCACCGGCGGGTTCGAGGCTCAACAGGGTGATGGTGCGCGGCAGGGCGCTGCCGTCCTCCGGTGGCTGTTCCCGGAGGCGCGCCCGCAGCGGGTGGTTGTACGCGTGGCCCGCCTGCGGCAGCCGCAGCTCGCGCCAGTCGCCCGTGCCGCCCAGGACCGCGTACTCGAAGGTGTGCGACCAGCGTTGGAGTTGGAAGGCCGAACCGTCGGGGGCCGTACGGCGCGGCGGGTCGACCCAGATGCCCGACGGCCAGCCGGTGCAGGAGCGCATCAGGGACATGTAGAGGTCGCCGGACGGCGTGACCACGCAGCCGGGTGTGCCCCGGTTGAGGACGGCGAAGCCGGTGCCGTCCCAGGTGTCGCCCGGCGGCAGCGCCTCGCCGCCACCGGCCGCCGTGGCCTGCACGACGGCGTCGCCGAGGTCGGCGATCAGCGCGTCCACCGCTTTGGCGTCGTCCTCCGGACCGCTGCCCGCCACCACGAGCAGCGGCAGCCGCTCCAGATCGCGCAGATCGGCCCCCGGTATCCATTCCTCGCGCAGCCCCGCACGCGGTGCGACCCACACCGACGCGATGCCCGACTCGGCGAGCTGGCGCCGGAGTTCGCGTCCGGCGGCCGGGTCCATGGCGAGGGCCTCGGCGACCACGGAGTTGCGTTCGGGGGCGCCGACGGCGATACGGATGTCGGGGAGGTTGGAGTCGACTTCGAGGTCGCCGTAGCGCTGGCCGCCCGCGATCGTCGAGGTGGCCGTGACGCCCACGCGCACGAGCGCGGCGGCGAGTTCGGCACCGAGTTCGCCCGCCTCGGCCCAGGACGGGTAGATCAACTCGGCGACACCGATGGCCCGTTGGCCGAGCAGCGCGCCGGAGTCACTGTGCACCGCCACCCGGGCCGTGCTCCCCAGCCCGAACCAGTTGTTGGCCGGGTTGTCGAGCGTCCAGGGGAACTCCTTGCTGTCCACCTCCACGAACCCGAACCCGCGCCCGATGACCGCGTCGGCCACCTCGTGCACCGGCAGCCCGCCCTGGACGTTCGACGGCCAGCGGACCCGGATGAGGCGGTCGGAACCGTCGTACCCGTCGACGGTCGTGGTCAGGTCCAGCCGGTCGATGCCCTTCCAGAGGGTCAACTGCTGGGTGTAGGTGAGGAGTTCGCCGAGGGGCGCGGTGACCGTGATGCGCGATCCCGCCGCCGAGTGCTCCACCTTCACCGAGGCCGGCACGTCTCCGCTGCGGGCGGCCGTCGTGCCGGTCGGCGTGAGGTGCCAGGGTCCCTCGCCGAAGCGCGGGTGCCTCGAATACTCCTCCTGCACGACCAGCTCGTTGCCGATGTCACCGGAGCGCAGCAACTCCCGGCCGCCGTCCGCGAGTTGGCGAAGGCTGCTGACGCCGCCGCCGCGCGACGGGTCGACCGTCACCTCGTAGAACTCGTTGCGGATGACCAGACCCTCCCCGGGGGTCCAGTCGGCGACCGTTCCCTCGGCGAGGGGGAGCGCCTTGAGGCCCAGCCCCGGCACCTCCGGTACCACCACCCGCAGTTGGCCGTCCGACTCGCGAACTGCGGGCAGCGGCAGGCCTGTTGTCTCGTCGACGGGGACGAGTCCGTCGGGGAGGTCGGTGGTGAGGGTGTCCCGGCGTTGCCAGGTCGCGGAGTTGAGGACGACGAGGTCGGGGCCGCCGCCGGGCAGCGGGGTGATGCGGTCCGCGAGGGCCTGGGTGGCGTCGGCGTGCACGGACTCGGCGAGGTCGTACAGCTCGCGCCAGCCGGTCAGCAGGTCGATGTAGACCTGGTCGGACTCGGAGCCGGTGATGGCGTCGTGGTGGGCGCCGTAGACGAGCTGCCGCCAGGCCTTGTCCAACGCCGCGTCCGGATAGGGGTGTCGGGTGACGAGGGAGGCGAGTGTCGCCCAGGCCTCGGCGTCGGCGAGGAGCGTCTCGCCGTACCGCTGGGCCTGCTTGGTGTCGATGTACGAGACGTCCTTGCCGGTGTAGATCGGGTTCATGTCCCGGGTCTGCGGCGAGGCCTTGCGCCCCTCGGCGTCGAGTTCGGCGCGTACGGCGGCGAAGAAGTCGCGGGGGATCGCGGAGACGAAGCGCGGCCAGACGTACCGCTCGTTCCAGTCGCGGTGGATGCCCATGACCCAGCGGCAGGGCGGCGCGTAGTCGCCCCCGACGGGGAGCAGCACATTGCGCGTGAGCGCGACCTTCTTCAGCCCGGTGAAGAGCTTGAGCGCCGCGGCCTCCGCCTCCGGGAGCGTGGGCGCGTTGTCGATGGCCCAGCCGGCGCCGTAGTGATTGACCATGTAGGCGGTGAGGAGGCCGCGTCCCGAAGGGGCGATCCAGTCGAACTCGGCCTGGAACTGCATCCGTTGGGGGTCGCGGGGCGGCTCGCCGAAGACGTTCAGGGTGGGCCCCCACTGGTGGAAGGGCCCACGCGCCCAGGAGCTTGAGCTGAGCCCCGCATCGGCCATCAGGCCCGGGAACTGGGGATCGTGCCCGAAGGCGTCGAGCTGCCAGGCGGTGTGCGGGTCGGCGCCGAGGATCCCGCGCTGGAAGCCGTCGCCGTAGAGGGCGTTGCGTACGGTCGCCTCGGCGCCGGTGAGGTTGGTGTTGGGCTCGTTGTACGTCCCGCCCATGATCTCGACGCGCCCGGTGCGCAGCAACTGCCGCAGGAACGCGCGCTCTTCGGGGAACGCGTCCCAGTAGGGCTTCAGGTAGTCGACCTCGGCGAGCACGAAGGTGTACGCCGGGTCGCGCCGCGCGAGATCGATGTGCGCGCGGACGAGGCTCATCCCGGACTGGCCACGGGAGTCGAAGGTGCGCGCGGGAAGTCCGCTGGTCCCCGGATCGTCGGCGACGTCCCAGGTCTCGGTGTAGGCGGCCTGGGTGTTCCACCAGACGGGGTCGTAGTGGAAGTGGCTGACCATGAACATCGTCCAGCCGGGCTCGGCGACCAGGAGGGCGCCGGTGAGGGATGCCCGCTGCTCGGGGTCCTCGCTGTCCTCGGCGGTGACCGTGACGTGGGTGCGCTCGCCGGGAGGCAGGTCGCAGAGCACGGGTATCTCGGCGCGGAGGGTGCCGTCGTCACCGACGGTCGCGAGGTTCTCCCCGTCGGAGCGCACGCCGGGGCCGTCGGCGGTGAGGCGGACCGTACGGCCGGCGGTGTGGCCGATCTCGGCGGTCACCACCTGACGCGGATGCTCGGCGCTGCCGACGAACAGCTCGGTCGACTCGACTGAGGTGACGCGCATGGGTCTCCTACGAGGCCTACGAGGGAAACGGGGGAACAACGGGGCACACGAAGTGGTGGAGCCCATCGTGGCACCGTTCCGATGGTTCAAACAACCATCTTCGAGTTTCCTTGGTGGTTCATCCATGCAAAAGCCGCCCTCGGGGAGATGTCTCCCGGGGCGGCATCTGTGTGCTTACGGGTCGGTCAGCGGGTACGGCGGGACTTCACCGCGTGCTCCCTGGCGATGTGGTCGGTGAGGGCCAGGGAGGCGCTGGCGCGCTGGTAGGAGAGCTGCGCGACCCGGACGTACAGGCAGTCGATGAGGACGAGCACCGAGTGCCGGGCGCCGATGCTCTCGGTGCGGAAGCTGGTCTCCGAGGAGGAGGAGATCAGCCGTACGTCGGCGGCGCGGGCCAGCGGGGACTTCGGGTCGGCGGTGATGGCGACGGTCGTGGCGCCGCGCTGCTTGGCCAGCTCGAAGGGCTCGATGGTCTCGCGGGTGGAGCCGGAGTGCGAGATGCCGATGGCCACGTCGGCGGGGGTGAGGAGGGCGGCGGAGGTCAGGGCCGCGTGCACCTCGGTCCAGCCGCGCACCTGGCAGCCGATGCGGAAGAGCCGCGTCTCGGTCTCCTGGGCGACCGCGCCGCTGCCGCCGACGCCGTACACGTCGATGCGCCGGGCGCGGGCGGCGGCCTGCCCCGCACGCTCGATGGAGTCGAGGTCCATCCGGTCGATGGTCTGCTGGATGGCGCGGAGATCGGCTGAGCCGACGACCTGGACAACCCTCTCCAGGCTGTCGTCAGGGGAGATGTCGGGCCCGATCTCGGCGGTGCCCCAGTCGGAGACCTCGCCGCGCCCACGCTCCTGGGCCAGCTCGATGAGCAGATGCTGGTAGGAGTCGAGGCCGATGGCGCGGCAGAACCGGGTGACCGTGGCCTGCGAGGTGCCGGTACGGCGGCCCAGCTCGGCGGCCGAGCAGTGCGTGACGGCGGCGGGGTCCTCGAGGATCAGCTCACCCACCTTCCGGAGGGAGCCGGCGAGGCGCGGCAGCTCCGTACGGATGAGGGTGGTGACGTCGGTCGGGGGCATCCCGTTGCCGGAGCCGGTCCGTTCCATGGGGTTCCCGATCTCCTCGGTGCTGTACTGGTAGTGACGACGAATGTATCAGCCACCGTCTATAGGGCAGTTTGAATTCCAGGACCAGGAAGGCTGTCTGCGGCGGTCCCGGGGTCTCCGACCGTTGCTCGCGGCCCGTACACTGTGATTTATTGATTCACCGATAGAGCTAGAGCGGGTGGTTTCATCCACCGGTGGGGAGTGCCGAGTGTCCGTCGAGTCCGTCAGTGCCCAGGGCTTCGTGCGTGAGAGCCGGGCCGTGCTCGACCGCGTCACCGGGTCGGAACCGGCCCGGGAGTCGGTGGCCCGCGCCGCCGAACTGATCGCGGACTGCATCCGCGCGGACGGCGTGATCCAGGCCTTCGGCACGGGCCACTCCCAGGCCCTCGTCCTGGAACTGGCGGGCAGAGCGGGCGGCCTGGTCCCCACCAACCGCCTGTCGATGGCCGACCTCGTCCTGTACGGCGGCGACGACCCGAGCGCCCTCGACGACCCCCTGCTGGAACGCAAGCCGGGCATCGCGGAGCGCCTGTACGACCTGGCCGCCCCGCAGCCGTCCGACCTGTTCGTGATCATCTCCAACTCGGGCGTCAACAACGTCATCGTCGAGATGGCCCTGCGCGCGAAGGAGCGCGGCCACAAGATCCTCGCGATCACGTCCCTCACCCACACCCGCACGGTCCCGGCGGGCCACAGCAGCGGCAAGAAGCTGGCGGACATCGCGGACGTGGTGCTGGACAACGCGGCCCCGACGGGCGACGCGCTGCTGGAGTTGCCGGGCGGGGGCGCGGTGTGCGCGCTGTCGACGCTGACCGGCGTGATGCTGGTGCAGATGGCGGTCGCGGAGACGGCGGCGGTGCTGATCGGGGCGGGGGTGCGTCCGCCGGTGTACGTGTCGGCGAACGTACCCGGGGGGTTCGAGGAGAACTTGGGGCTGGAGCGGCATTACGGGGACAGGATCCGACGGCCGGCGAGCTGAACGGACGTACGGAGAAACGGCGACGCCTACCGGAACCGGCGGGCGTCGCCGTTTATGTACATATGGGACACCCGGTACCTTCGAGTACATGACGCAGATGCCCATAGAGTCCATCCGTGACGTCCGCGCACACCTGGCCGAGGTCGTCGAGCGGGCGGAGCGCGACGACCAGCCCACTGTGATCACGCGACGAGGAAAACAAGTCGCCGCTGTCGTCTCGATCGATGTCCTGCGCAAGTACCAGCAGTGGGAAGAGCGCGAGACCAATCGCATCATCGACGAGCGGACGGGCAACCGCTCGGCCGGGGTCCCCATCGAGGACATCATGAAGGAGACCCTGGCGCGCAGCGAGTGAGCACCGCGCCGTCTTCCGGCCCGAGGCGCAGGCCGAGCTTCGGAAAGTCCCCCGCGACATGGTGCTGCGCATCTTGGCCAAGCTGACGGAACTGGAGAGCGACCCGCTCGGATCCAGCACCACGGCGCTTGTGTCCCAACCCGATCGCCGTCACCTCCGGGTCGGCGACCACCGCTTCATCTACACCATCGACAACGGCGAACTGGTCGTGTGGGTCGTTCATGTCGGACACCGCTCCACGGTCTACGAGACATGAGATCTCATGGTTCCCTCCTCTCCTCAACTTCGGCTACAGGAAAAGCGGTTGCTGGGCGGACGCCGGTCATGGACGATCCCGGACCGTGAAGACACCCGCTGAGGAAGCCCACCCTGCCCGCCCCACCCACCCTGCCCGTCCGCTGGCCCTGGTCACCGGGGTGGGCCGCACCGTGGGTATCGGTGCCGGGATCGCCCGTCGCCTGGCGGAGTCGGGCTGGGACATCGCCTTCACCTACTGGACCCCGTACGACGCACGCATGTCCTGGGGCACCGAGCCGGGCGCGACGGAGGAGATCACCGCGTCGCTGACCGCACTCGGCGCCGCGAGCACGGCGACAGAGGCGGACCTCGCGGACCCTTCGGCTCCGGCGCAGGTCTTCGACGAGGTCGAGCGCAGAACGGGCGGCGGCGGTACGGGTGTCACGGCGCTGGTGATGTGCCACTGCGAGTCGGTCGACTCGGGCCTGCTCGACACGACCCTGGAGAGCTTCGACCGCCACTTCGCCGTCAACGCCCGCGCGACCTGGCTGCTGATCCGGGAGTTCGGCCGCCGCTTCACGGCTCCCCCGGGAACGGGCCGGATCATCGCCCTCACCAGCGACCACACGGTGGGCAACCTGCCGTACGGTGCGAGCAAGGGGGCCCTGGACCGCATCACGTTGGCGGCGGCCCACGAACTCTCCCACCTGGGCGTGACGGCGAACGTCATCAACCCCGGCCCGGTGGACACGGGTTGGATGACGGAGGAGGACAGGGCGAACGCCGTCCGCCACACCCCACGGGGCCGCCTGGGCACTCCGGAGGACACGGCACGCCTGGTCGACTTCCTGTGTTCGGGGGAGGGGGAGTGGGTCAACGGTCAGTTGCTGATGAGCAATGGGGGGCTCGGGTAGACCTGGGACGGGCGCGCCGGTGCGCGGTCAGTTCAGTTCGGGTTCCGGATGATGGCGAGGGCTTCCACCTCCAACATGAGTTCCGGCCGGTACAGGGCGGCGACCTGTACGGCCGTACTGGCAGGCGGGCGCGCGGTGTCGATGTGCGCGTCGCGGGCGATCCGTACGTCCGGCAGGACGGCCACGTCGGTGACGTAGAAGGTGAACTTGGCGACGTCGGCGAATGTCGCGCCGGCCGCCGCCAGGCAGCGCCGCAGGTTCTCGAAGACCTGACGGGCCTGGGCGGCGGCGTCGCCCTCCCCGACCAGGTTGCCCTGCTCGTCCAGTGCGACCTGCCCGGAGATGACGACCAGCCGGCCCTCGCCCACCACGACATGGCTGTAGCCGTTCCCCGGGGCGACCCCGTCCGGCGGAATGTGGGTGAGCGCGGCCACTGCCGGCTCTTTCGGCTCGTCCGACACGGGTGACCTCCACGTACAACAGGCGACGAGGCAACGGTATATGGCGGTGATCCCGTGAGAGGACGCGAGGACGTGGACGTGTATAAGGCCGTGGACAGCCGCCGGGCTGTACGGGCGTTCAGCGATGAGCCGGTGCCGAAGGAGAGACTCGAACGAGTGCTGAGCGCGGCGACGCGAGCTCCGTCGAGCGGGAACCTCCAGCCGTGGCATGTGTTCGTCGTGACCGGCGGGCCCCTGGACAGCCTGAAGGGGCGCGCCACGGCCAGGGCACTGGCGGGAGACCCGGGTGATGACCGGGAGTATCCGATGTACCCGGCCGAACTGAACTCGCCGTATCTGGACCGTTTTTCCGCCGCGGCCGCCCAGCGGTACAAAGCCCTGGGAATCGAGCGGGACGACCCCGACAGACCCATGAAGATCGCCGCCTTGAACTCGGAGGCGTTCGGGGCGCCGGTCGTCCTGTTCTGCTACCTCGACCGGACCATGGGACCCGGACAGTGGGCTGACGCGGGGATGTACTTGCAGACGGTCATGCTGTTGCTGAGGGCGGAAGGGTTGCACAGCTGCCCCCAGGTCATGTGGACCATGTACCACGAGACGGTCAGGCAGGCAGTCGGAGCCGATGACGGGCTCGTACTGCTCTGTGGTGTCTCGGTGGGGTTCGAGAAGGAAGGCGCGCCACGGCTGCGTACCGGCCGGGCGGACATGACGGAGACAGTCAGCTTCATCGGGGCGTGAGCCGCTGGGCGGTTCGGGATCGACAGGACGGCTCAGTAGCCTCGGACCCCATGGGCATTCGGATCGACGTAGTGGCGAGTTACCCGATCAACGATGAGGTGGAGAGGGTGCTGGGGCTGGCCGAGGCGGTTGGCGAGCCTGTCACTGTCACGTTCATGTGGGAGGGGCGTGAGGAGGCGGAGCGCGCGGTGCTGGTGCCCGCGGCCACGCTGGCGCTCTGGGAACACTGGGCCCCAACCGCCTACGCGAGAGCTGGCGTCGAGGACGAGATCGGGGACGGGAACCGGGGTGTGGCGGAGGAGCCGGAGCTTGCCCACCCGGCGGAATTCGGCGCGTTCACGCTCTTTCGTCGTCGCGCGGGAGGGCGTACGGCGGTCGCTCGCAACGGAGTGGTGGTCGCCGAGCTACTGGACCCCGACGAGGCGCACTGGCTCCAGGAGACGGCCCGCAATGTCCGCCAGGGCTTCATGGATCCGAAGCAGAGGGCGGCGTTCGGGGAGTTCCTTGCCCGGCAGGGAGTCGAGAAAGGCGATTGAGGACGGTGGCGGGCTGGCTCCGGGTGCCTGCGAAAGGCCGCCCCCGCGTCAGGTCGCGGCACCAGGTTGTGCCGATGACCCGATCCCTGCCGCCTGGCGGCACTGTGCCCGATGCGGACGAACTGGCGGCCCGCTGGGCGGACGCCTGGCGTCCGGAACAAGTCGCGGAGCGGTTGGGCGGGGTCGGTGCGCCCTGGTGCGTCGCGGCGGGGTGGGCGCTGGATCTGTTCCGCGGGCAACAGTCGCGGCCGCACGGCGACCTGGAGATCGCGGTGCCTGCGGCGGGATTTCCGGAGATCCGGCGCCGCTTCCCCGAGAGCGTGTTCGACGCGGTGGGTTCGGGGCGGGTCTGGCCGGGGGCGGGAGCCGAGGCGCTGGCGGCCACGCACCAGACGTGGCTGCGGGATCCGGCGAGCGGACGGTTCTTGTTCGACGTCTTCCGCGAGCCGCACGAGGACGGGACATGGATCTGTCGGAGGGAGGAGAGGCTGCGGCTGCCGTACGACAGCGTCATCGAGCGAACGGCGGACGGAATCCCGTATCTGGTACCGGAGTTGGTGCTGCTGTTCAAGGCCAAGGCGCCACGACCCAAGGACCAGGCGGACTTCGCCGGGGTGCTCCCGCTGCTCGGCCCGCCGCGGCGGGATGTCCTGAGCGAGTGGCTGGAGCTCGTCCACCCCGGGCATCCATGGTTGACAGAGCTGGCGGGATGAGGATCCGGGCGGGGGTGGGCCGGTCTACAAGGGGATCAGACCGGCAGAGGTCGGCCGGAAACCGCAGGCCTCGAAGTAGAAGGAGCGCAGGTGCTCCTCGAAGTCCACGTGCAGCCACTCGCACTTGGCGGTACGGGCGTGCTGCGCGGCGGTGGCGATGAGAGTGGCGCCGATGCCCTGGGACCGGCAGCGCCGGGCCACGACCGTATCGAGAACGAAGGCGTGAACTCCCCCGTCCCAGGCGACGTTGACGAACCCGACGAGGGAGTCGCCGTCCCAGGCGCAGACCCAGCCGAGGCTGTGGCGTTGCAGCCGGGTGCGCCAGTCGATGTCCCCGGGCGGACCGCCGAAGCCTTCGGCGTGGAGGGCGTTGAGGGAGGCGTTGTCGAAGTCGCCGTGCCACTCGTACCTCGTCGTCACGCGGACTCACCTTCACGATTCTGTGCGGGGGTACGACGACCGACCGTGCTCGTTCACGCACCTGCGGTGGCTTGATCAGAGCAGTACCCTCGAAATCATGGCAGAGCACTTGGGGGACCGGTTGAAGCGGCTTCGCCGCGTGGCCGGTCTGACGCAAGAGGGCCTGGCGGAGAAGTCGAACCTGTCCGTCGACACGGTGAAGAATCTGGAACAACGGCAACGGCGCTCCGCGTCGTTGCCCACGCTTCACGCTCTGTCGGGCGGCCTCGGGGTCGAGCTGACCAGCCTTCTCGGCGACCCGCCCGGAGTGCCCTCGAACGGGGAGGCCGATCAGCCTCAGCTGGTCGCGTTGCGTCGCGCGATCATGCCCCCGATGTTCGCTCCTCCGCCGGAGCCGTCCGGCGTCGAGAAGCTGACACTTCCCCTTCTCTGTAAGGAGATCGCCGCTGCGTGGACTCTCTACCACGATGCCGAGTTCGCGGCCCTGATGGAGGTTCTGCCGGGCATCGTCAACGATGCGCGGTTCGCGGCGGCCGTGGGCACCGGCGACCAACGGGCCGAGGGCCAGGCCGCGTTGGGGAAGTCCCTTCAACTGGCCGGCCATCTCGCCATCCGCCTGGGGAAGACCGATCTCGCCCTCTCCGCCCTCGAACGGGCCATGAACGCGGCCGACGACTCCTCGGATCCCCTCCTGGGAGCGATGGTGACCAACTCCGTGGCGTGGAACTGCCAACGGCAGAACCGGCTGGGGGACGCCGAGCACGCCGCCGTGTACGCGGCTGATCGCGTGGAGCAGGAGAACAGCTCGACGGCCGAGGGCGTACGCGTGTGGGGCGGGCTGGTCATGTCGGCGGCCACCAGCGCGGCCCGCAGCGGCGACTACGACAAGGCCTCGGACATGATGCAGACGGCCGAGGACGCGACCAGCCAGTTGGCGAAGCTGCCCACGCCGGTCGACGGGAAGATGGTGAGCGTCTTCAGCCGGTCGTCGGTCCGCATCGAGCGCGTCCGTCTGGCCGTGCAGCACGGCCGCCCCGACGAAGCCCTGAGCCTGGCCAAGGGGATGCGGCTGAGCGCGGACACTCCGCCCTCGTGGCGTACGTGGCTTCTCCTGGACGTCGCTCGGGCACACACCGACCTCGGGGACGCCGAGGGGGCGGTGAAGGCCCTCGAACGGCTTCACCGGATCGCCCCCGCATGGATGCGGCACCACACGCTGGCCGTGGCCATCGTGACGGATCTGTGGGCCGGTCCTTACCGTCCGCCGGGTCTGCGGAAGCTTGCAGAGTTCCTCGGGGTGGCCGGCTAAGACCGCAAAAGGGGGACACTGCTTCCCTGTTGTCGCATGTGCTCCGGCGGAATCATCGCCCCTGTCAGCGAGTCTGAGGGGCGAACGATGATCAGGCAGAGTCGACACGACGCGGCTGAAGCGCGCGCGGCAGTTGCCCGTGCCGAGTTGGTCGGTTCCGAGCACAAGGGCACCTTCTGGCTCCTTGTGCCTGAGTGCGTCCCACGGGAGTTCGCTCCTTCAACTCGCCCCCTGATACACCGAGTCGAAGCCGGTCTTCGCCGTATGGCCGGGTCGTGAACGGACAGAAGACTTCGCTCGGCATCCCGGTCCTGCACACGCCCGTTCTCGAGCCCGTGGGCGTCGAGGGGTGCGACGTGTGCGGTGCCCTGG
The DNA here is from genome assembly GCF_045041225.1 of Streptomyces sp. NBC_00075. NCBI lineage: Bacteria > Bacillati > Actinomycetota > Actinomycetes > Kitasatosporales > Streptomycetaceae > Streptomyces > Streptomyces sp. NBC_00075. Next base: position 4,503,607 of record NZ_CP108243.1, on the reverse strand, counting down.
TGGGCCAACGGGAAGCCGCTCGCGAAAGGGGTGCGCGCGACGCCGTGTCACGCTGCAACGCCGAGCTTCGGGCACACCCGCACCCCGATTCATGACGGCCCCACCGAAGCCTCGGGCAGGTCGCCGCGGCAACGGTTCGGGGAAGCCGAACCTTGTCGAATTCCTGAACCGGCTACCGGGTTACTGCGCCGCGTGCGCGGGCTGGCGCGAGATCTGGTGTCCGCACTGCTGTGGCTTCGACGGGTGCGCGGGTTGCGCGTACACGTTTCGCGTTCGGTGTCCGACGTGCGCGGGGGGAGACGCGGAGCCGATCCGATGGTGAGGTTCTGCCGCGCCGCGACAGATTCGAGACCCCTTGGACAGGTCATCGCGAAGCCCGGCCATATCGGGACGTGGAGCGTGCGGGCCGTCGCCCCGTAGAGGACGTCCCGGCAAAATTCGGGTGCTGGAGCCCGGCCCCCATCCCTACCCTCGGCCCATGAGCCCCGATTCCGCCGCCCTCCTCAACGTCATTGACGTAGAAGCCACCTGCTGGGACGGGCAGCCGCCGCCCGGTTCCGTGAACGAGATCATCGAGATCGGGCTCACCGTCGTGGACGTGTCGGCACGGCGTCGCGTCTCCCGGCACCGGGTTCTGGTCCGGCCTGTGCGGTCGAGGGTGAGCGAATTCTGTACCGAGCTGACCGGGTTGACGCAGGCCGAGGTGGACCGGGGCGTCGGTTTCGCCGAGGCGTGCCGGGTTCTTGTCGAGGAGTACGGGGCCGGGGAGCGTCCCTGGGCGAGTTGGGGCGAGTACGACCGCCGGCAGTTCGCCCGCCAGAGCCAGGCCGACCGCGTGGCCTACCCGTTCGGTTATCCGACGGAACGCACCCACACCAACGCCAAGGCCGTGTTCACCGAGGCCTACGGACTGCGCAGAAAACCCGGCATGAGCCAGGCCCTCCAGATCGCCGGACTGCCACTCGAAGGACGCCACCACCGAGGTGAGGACGACGCGTGGAACATCGCCGCGCTCGTTCTTGACCTGGTGGGGCGCGGGGCATGGCCGGTCACGGGCGCCATTGGAAGGACTCAGCCTTTTCCCACCTGAAGTTCCAGGTCGCCGGGGTCGGGTGCTTGGGCCGGTCGGGGTCTTGCGTGTGTCCTACCAGACGGTGGACGGTCCCGAGACGACCCAGCCGGTGCTGCGGTGCTCCCTCGAGCACCCCGCCCCCGTTCCCGTCCCACGCCAGCCCGGTGACCTGCAATCAGGATGAGAGCAACTCGCTGATTCCGGACGTGGCTGAGGACCGGTAGTGTCGATCTACTGCCGTGGTCCAGGGGGTTCTCATGTCGGCCGGCTGGGCGTTGCTGATACCCGTCGCCGCTCTCGTGGTGTTTGTGCTCGGTGCGATGGGTGTGCTGAAGCTGCAAAAGGTCTCGCTCGGGCGAGACGGCCTCAGGTCGGCGACGGCACCGGGCGCCGCGGATCCGACCGGATTCCAGCAGTCCGCGCAGGAGAGCCGAGAGGAATTTGTACGGAGGCACTCGCAGCGCCCCGGCGTGGTGGCCGACGGCGTGACCCTGGTCGATCTCTACGACCGCATCCGGGCCCTTGAGGAGCGCGTCACCAGAGCCGAGCAACGCTCCGCGTCACCGCCGCCGCCTGACTGAGCCAGGTGCTGTGACCGCGGATCACGATGCCGAAGTGCTCGCCCGCATCGGGCGGACGACAGCGGGGGCCGTTGCTCTGCGGCAGCTCTGGGGCACAGGTGAGCCTCCTGCTGTCGGGAGTCACAAGTCGGCAGTGGTGAGGATTTGGTACATCTGGGTGGGCCGCAGCGTGGAGTTGGCAGCGGCATCGTCGACGACCTCGGGATCCGCGTCTGACAGCAGTTGCTCCAGCAGCGCCTCCGTGATGTTGGGGTGACGAGCGACTCCGCGGCGCAAGAAGGGCTCGGCAGCGGTGGCGAGTTGCTGAAGGGCCGGCACGGGTAGTTCCGGGTCCTTCAGGGCGAGGTAGCGCACGTTCGGGTTCGTTTCGTCGATGAACGTGCGCAGCGTGTGACGGGGGAAGTTGGGGTGGTCGACGAGTAGCGGTCGGATGTGGAATACGTCGCCATGGGCGCGGACCAGCCGTTCCAGGACTTCCGGTGGTGTGTCCGGTCGGCGGGCGGCAGCACGGCGGACCATGAGTTCCGGGTCGTTGTCCAGTCGATGCCATGCCTCGTCAGGCAGGTCGCGGCAGGAGGCCAGTACGCACCGGAATATCGTGTACTGGCAGTCCAGGTAGGTCATCCGCTCGCTGAGGGGCGCTTCGCGCAGCCAGTCCGGTTCGGCGACGTTCCAGTTCAGAGCCACGTCGGCCGCGACGCTCCCGTCCGCGCGTTCGGCTTCTACGAGCGTATGCAGCCGCTCCCGGGTTTCGGCGTCCACATGGCGACTCTGCGCCACCGCGATTCGTATGAGCGGGTCGTCGATGTCCAGGAGCCGGGCAATCATCTCGGCAAACAGATACGGGTTTCGGGCGACAGACTGATGGACCTTGTTGTCCTCGCTGCGCATCAGCTGTGCGAACTGGTCCAACGTGAGCGGGACGTAGCGCGCCACGTTGACGCGCACGGCGGGGTCGGCAAGACAACGGTCCCTCCATTCCGGCGGGACACCCGGTTGCCTCCGCTCGGTGGCGGCTGCACGGACCTGGGGATCCGAGTCGGCGAGCAGCCCTACTTGCACGGCGAGAGGCCGGTCGTACCAGGCTCGCGCGACTGCGGCGCGCAGCGCCGGACTTGGCGCGCCGACAAGTGCTGTCCGAGGCCGGCCGTAGGCTTCCTCCAGGTCGCCGATGCCCATCGTCACTCCGCAGTCCACCATGTCGCGGACGAACTGTGCGTACGCGTCACGGATCGCCGGATCGGGATGCTCGGCGATCCTGCGGCGCATCGCAGCGGAGAGCCGGTCCCCGTGAAGGCCCACCGCGGTGGTGTCGTCTCCGTGCCTCAGCAGAGCCTCGACAACGGCGTCTGCCAGCCGGCCGCGAAGCAGCGATATCCCGTGTCGGCCGGCCGCGTGTGCGGCCAGGCGCACCAGGACGTCCTGAGGGGCTGCTGGGTTCCGCCCCAGCCCGGACAGCTGCGGATGATCGAGGCTGGTCATACGCCCAACCTAAACGCCCGTACGCAACCGAGCGGATGCGGCTTCGCAGGCCCGGCCAGGTGTACCTACCGCTACAGCTACACCTTCTTGACGATGACGGTCTCGGGAAGCAGCCTCTCCAGGTCGTCCACGTCTGAGGTGAATACGGTGACCTGCCCTTTCTGCTGCCGTGCGATGACGGCGAGCACGGCGTCGATCGCGTACTTGTGACCGTGCAGCGCGGCGTCGGCCAGGAGCCGCCGAGCCTGCCGGGCCTCTTCCTTGCCGACCGTGGCGACGCCGACGCGGGAGAGCACCCAGTCCCAACGCTGCTCGGTGGTCCGTCCGTCGTACGCCTCGACCAGCGTCATCGGCGACGTCACCACCTCGGCTTCGCCTCGGGTCGCGAGGTCGAGCCGGGCGATCATCATCCGGTCGCCGCGTACGGCGAGGGACAGGGCCTCGGAATCGAGCACGAAGACGCGCAGCGGCGCGTACTTACCGCTGCCCTTCGTCACGCAGCCTCACTCTCGCTGTCCTTCTTGCGACCCTTCGCGGCGGTACGACGTCCGGCGTGCTCCGCGTCGAGTTCGCGCAGTTCCTCCAGTGCCGCCGCGCTCTCGCTCTCGGTGACCGGCCCGTGCTCCTCCTCCAGCCAGTCGACGAGCTCCCGCAGCCGGTCCCGGTCCTGCTTGAGGCGGAGAGCATCGGTGACGTACGCCGAAATGCCTCGCTCGGCCGCCTCGGACCGGATCTCCTCAAGAAGCTCTTCCGGGATCGTGACAGTCACCTTTTTGGTCGCCATACAATCCACCATACTCCGTGTTCCTTTCCCTGCCATCGTTGACGATTCAGCAGGCGGCGGCCGGCTCGCAGCCACGGCACAGGCAAGGCTCCGCCGCCCGGAACGCCCGTTCGCAGCCGTCGCACGTCTGCCAGGGGAGGGTGAGCGGCGGCAGGGGCGTGACGGGTGGCAGGGCGCTCTGCGGTGCCGGGAGCGGCGCCTCGCGCAGGCGGAACGCCAGTACGCGGGCCGGGCGGGACCGGAAGTGGGTGGGGAGGCCGGTGGTGAGCGCCCCGGTGATCTCCTCGGGGCGGAGACCCTGCGCGAGCCATTCAGCGACCGCCGGGGCCAACTCGGCGACCTCGCTGCGGGACAGGATCAGCCTGCGGTCGACGATACGGAGCGAGGCGAGGATGACGACGGCCTGTGGGTCGGCTTCGTCGAGGTCGAGTGGCGGAGGTGCCGCTGCGGCCTCCGTAGCCGCCTCGGCCTCGGCCGCAGGTGCTTCCGGTGGCGTGGAGCCGCTGCTCCCGGCGGGCGCGGACTGCTGCGGTGGCGGAGGGGGCGGCCTCTCACCTGCGGCGCGCGGTACGTCGTAGAAGAACGTCTGCGTACGTACCTTGCCGTTCGGGCCCCGCACCCGCCGCCGTTCCAGGTACCCCGCCGCCTCCAACTCCCGTAGTGCGCGCGAGATCAGGATCTCGCCCTCGTCGAAGTGGGCGCAGAGGGCGGTGATGCTGACGCGGGCGCCGTCAGGGACGGAGAGGATGTAGGCCGCGACGCCGATCGTGACCGCGCTGCCGCGCCGCTGGGCGAGGGCGTTGGAGATCACCGTGAAGTCGGCGGTGAGGCGGGTGCGTACGTGGATCACACCGTAGGTCGGTGTGTTCAGCGCGTTCGGCGCACCGGTGTTGGCGCACGAGGGCGCGTTAGACTGCGTTTCAGCCATTGGGAAGGGGTTCGTCTTCCTGAGCGGTCAGGCCCTCGTTCAGGATTGCCGTCCTGGCGGGGGCCGTCGTCTTTGTGAGGTTGTTTCCGGGAACGTAACTCTCCGCACCCACTCGCCGCAACCGAGTCACTCCTGAGGGTGAACGTGTGAACGGGCGGGAGGAGGAAGGGGGTTGGTTCTTTAACCCAAGTCCTTTAGGGGGTTGGGCCGTTGCCGTCCGAATCCCGGCCCGCGAGGGACCGGTGCGACCTCGGAGTCACGATCAGGATCAGTAGTGGTGGTTGGGCCAGTGCGGGTCCTCCCAGCGGGCGGGGCCGGTAAGGCCCATCAGCCGTACCCGGTGCAGGAGTTCCTCGGTCTCGGCCGTCGCGTTCCGGGTTCGCAGCCGTGCGGGGGCGTGGCGGACCAGCCAGGCCGTCAGCTCGGTGCGCATGTCGTCCGCGTTGTCGTTCCCCCATGTTTGCCAGGGGAGTTCGTCTCCCAGCAGGTCGTGCTCCCAGTGGTCAGCCGCCTCCGCCAAGTGCCGGTCGGCCACCGGGTGATCGAGTGCCTCCCAGACCGTGAGCCAGGGGCTGATGGTGCCCGAGGCCTCGGCGCACAGTCCGAGGAGTTCGTGCACGGGGACGACGGGGTCCGGGTCGGTGAGGCTGTGCGCCCACCAGGCGTGCAGGAACTCCTCCACCGCCGTGCTCTGGCGCACGGGCCACCGGTGCCAGTCGCCCTGCGAGAAGGAACGTCCGACCTCGTTCAGCAGCGCGAGCTCTTCCGCGCTGCCCCAGTGGCACTCGCACTGAACCTCGTCGGCGCGGGCGGTCGTACCGCGAAAGACGACGGGCAAGTCGTCCAGGGCACGGTCGAGCCGGAGTCGTGCGGGGGTGGCGTTGTCGAGGTTCGTCGTTTGTTGCGGGTCAGGGCGCTGGTGACGGCGCATAGTGGTGGGCAAGTTCGGTGGCGAGGTCGCGGAGGTGGGCCCTGGCTTCGGTGGGGCCGTGCACCGTGATGGCGTTCCCGAACGGCAGCAGTGCTCGCACGTCCTCCAGATGCAGGAAGCGGATCGTCACCTTGTGGCCGGTGGCGGATTCTTCATGGTCGTCCGGGACGAGTCGTTGGCCGAAGATCCGTTGCGCTCGCTCGATCTGGGTCTGGTCGATGGTGGCGCTGACCTCTATCGCGTGGTTGTGCTCCCACCGGTCAATGAGCGCTGCGGCGACGGTGGCCAGGGTCTGGCTCTCGCGGATCCGTCGTGGCCGGTCGACCTCTTTCCACGTCGTGATCCGTTCGAGTCGGTACATCCGTGGCACTCGGGCACAGTCGGCGACGAGGTACCAGATGCCGGCCTTGGCGAACAGCCCGTAGGGATCCACGACCAGGTCGCGTGGGGACGACTCGCGTGGGCTGTCGTACTCGATCCGTAGCCGGCGGCCTCGCCGCACCGCGCCGATCAGCGAAGCCGGAGTCGTGCCGGACGCGACTGCCTGACTCCAGGGACGGCTGTCCACGTGCACCACGTCGGTGAGCGGCAGGAGCTCCTGAGCTCGACGTGGCTGTGCAGCGGCGATCTTGGAGAGCGCGCGCCGACTCTCGGCCGATGCGTCGAGCTCCGCGCGTTGCTTCTCGTCCAGCCCGGTGAGCGACAGATGGTCACGCTCGCCCGGTGTGAGTCGTGTGAGGTCGAGCCCGGACCCGGGCAGCATGGTCACGCCTCCGAGGCGGCCCCGGTGTGCGGTCACCGGCAGACCGGCGTCGCGCAGCCAGTTCAGGTCCCGGGTGATGGTTCGAAGGGACACTCCGAGCGCTGAGGCAAGTTCCTGTGTGGTCACGGCATCCCTCGATTCGAGGAGCAGCATCAGGGTGAAGAAGCGGTCCGGGGTCACCCACCAATTTTTTCAGGAATTGCGACACGATGCGGCGCATATTCCGGTCAGGGTGGTGGATACGTACCTCCGACCTGCGAGAAGGAACAACCATGACCGCATCCGTCGTGTCCATCGTCTACGTGAACGACGCTCCCGCCGCAGCCCGTTTCTACGGCGACCTCCTCGGCATGAGCCCCTCGTTCGAGACTTCGGGATACATCACCTTCGACCTCGGGCCAGGCGCTGACCTCGGTGTGTGGTCCGGCCAGTTCGAGGATCTGTCAGCGGACGTCCCGCGCACCAGTGAGGTGTGCCTGGCCGTCGACGGTGGACCCGACGAGGTCAACGCGACCTTTGAGCAGTGGAATTCCAAGGGGGTCACGATCCTGCGCGAGCCTCATGACATGGGGTTCGGGCTGACCTTCCTCGCCGCCGATCCTGACGGGAACCGTATCCGCGTCGCACCGCGGGGCTGAAGGCCGCAATGCGGCAGGCGCACACGACAGGTGTCGCGCCTGCCGTCGTCCGGCTTCGAGAGGACGACGAGTGCCCCACGCGAATGCGGCTACACGGTGATACGGGATTGCAGGACCGGCCGTCGAGTCCGCACCGGAGTCCGATCTGCGATCAGCCGGCGAACTGTCAGCCGACACCTGACCCGGCTCGGCCTCGGCGAACGCCGCTTCATCGACCCGGGGCTGCCCGTCAGTTGAGGGTTCGGACCGCTCCTCCGCCTTACGTCGGCTCCGCGAGCCAAAAAGCCCCACGTTCCCACCCCCTCAGCGACATCAACGGCCCACCACCGCCCAGATATCCACGAAGCGCCCCCGCACTGGACCGCACGAACTCCCCCGGCAACGCGTCCACGTCGGCCCAGCAGACCTCCGCGTGCTTCTCGGGTTCTCGGTTCTCCGGTTCGCCCGTCCAGGTGTGGGTGGCGAAGACGACCGTGAGGTAGCCGTTCGGAGCCTCGACGCCCTTGGCGCCGTGGACGACGTGGGCCACCGACAGGGACTCCGGGTTCACCCGCAGGCCCGTCTCCTCGTACAGCTCGCGTACCGCCGTCTCGGTGATGGGCTCGCCGGGTTCGCTCTTGCCCATGGGGAGGTCCCACATGCCCTGGCAGATCCTGGCGTTCGGGCCGCGCCGGAGGAGGACGACCCGGCCCGCCGTCCGGTCATGGACGATGACCGCCGCGACGAGCACCGTCATCGAGTCGAGAGGCAGCTTCAGGGGTGTGGGGTCGTTGTTCGTCATGGTGCGGCGGAGTCTAGGGCCGCCCACTGACATCGCCCCCGAGAGCCGCCCACCCCGGGCTCACGCCCGCCGCGACATCGGCCGTTCCACCACCACGTACGACACCAGCGCCGCCACCACCGTCGCCGCCAGGCCCGCCGGGAGCAGGTGGTCGTCGGTCACGCCCAGGTCGGAGAGGAGGCGGATGACGGGGTAGTGCCACAGGTACATCCCGTAGCTGAGGTTGCGGCCGATCCAGGCCAGTGCCGCGACGGACAGGAGGCGGGAAGGCCAGGAGTCCGGGACCAGGTCCAATGCCGCCACCACCGTTGCCGAAAGGACCGCGGCGACCATGAAACCCGCCGTGTACCAGACGGGGTTCCACGCGCTCGCCCCCGCGATCGGGATCTGCCAGGCGATCAGACCCAGCAGGGCCAGCGCCGGCCAGCACAGGCGGTTCGCCCAGCGGCGGAGCAGTGCGAGTCGGGGGTCGTCGGCTCGTAGGCGGGCCAGGAGTACGGCCAGCAGCGCGCCGATCAGGAGCTGGTCGGCGCGGGTGTCCGGGCCGTTGTAGATGCGGTGCGCCGCCGTGGGGTCCCAGAGGGCGAGGCGCCACAGCAGCGGCAGTACGCACAGTGCCGCGACCCAGGCCAGCACCTTCCGTGCCGTGGTGTGCCGCAGGAGGAACAGGAGGAGCAGGGGCCATGCCAGGTAGAACTGCTCCTCCACCCCCAGGGACCAGGTGTGGCTGAGAGCCGAGGTGACGTCCGAGTACGGGCCCGGCTCTCCCGCCCGTACGAGGTTCACCACCGACACCGCCGCCAGCGCCGCCGCCGTCCACGCCCCGTCGAACAGCGGCAGCGGCAGTGCCAGGGAGAGGAGTGCCGTGACCGCGCACATCAGCAGCAGGGCCGGGCCCAGCCGCAGCCAGCGTCGGCGGTAGAACCTCCGCAGGCCGATACGGCCCGTACGGGCGTACTCGGCGATCAGCAGGCGCGTGATGACGAAGCCGCTGAGCGTGAAGAAGACGTCCACCGCCACCGAACCGCCGGGCAGCGGGCCCGGCTCCACGTGGTACACGATCACCAGGACGACCGCGACCGTCCGCAGCCCGTCCAGCCCCGCCACCCGCCCACCACCGCGCAACGCCGACGGAAAGCCCCGCCCGCCCACGCCCGATCTGCGCCGCGGCTCGGCCGTCCGTACGGCCGTGCTCTGCTTGGCGGCCTCGGCCGTCACTTCTGGCGCTTCTGCCTCTTCTACGGTGCTCGGGTCGGTGGGAGTGCTCATAACGACCGCGCCTGCCCAGCCCCGGCGGCGTCACACAAAGTCTTATGGTCCCCACAGCTTCGGCGCGGCTTTCCGGCCACCGCCCCTCCACCTGTCCTCCACCCTTCCTTCGCCCACGCTTTCCCCTGTCCGCTCAACCCCACGGGTCCCGCGCAGGTCTACTCTGTCGCCGCGTACAGCGGTCAGACGCGTGAGCGGAGACGAAAACAGGATGAACAGCCCTACGGGAGACCCTCGAAGAGTCGGCGGCGGCCGCACCAGGCAGCCGGGGCGGCCGGGGCAGCAAGGTGCGCGGATACATCGCGTACACCGCCCGCGTACGACCGTGCGTACCACCGGTGTGCCCACGAGGACCCCTGCCCCTGCCGACAGCCGTGGCGGCGGCCCCCTCCTCTCGGAGCCCGCCCGGCGCATCGCCGCCGGAAGCGCGCTGCTGCTCCTGGTCAGCGGTGTGATCACCGTGGGTGTGTGGTTCTGCATCACGTTCCAGACGGCCGTCACGCCGGTACTGCTCGCGCTGCTGCTGTCGGCCCTGCTCGGGCCGTTCTACCGGCGGCTGGTCGCGATGAAGTTCAACAAGTCCCTCGCCGCCGCGCTGACCTGCGCCGCTGTGATCCTCGTCATGGGCGGGGCCGCGTACATCGTGGTGAACGCCCTCGTCGACACCGGTGACCAGATCATCGACTCGGTGCGGGACGCGGCGAAGGACCTCAGCGAGCGCTTCGACGTGGTCGGCAACTCACTGGACGAACTCGCCGCGAACGCCAAGGACCTGCTGTCCAACTTCGGCGGTACCGCGGTCTCCGGTGTGCTGAGCGGCGTCAGCCTGATCACCGAGGTGATCGCCACCAGCACGCTCGCGATCCTGCTCCTCTTCTTCTTCCTCCGGGACTCCGACCGGGCCGTCGCCTCCATGCACACCCTCGCGCCCCGGGGCACCGGCCCGACCCTGGAGATCATGGCCCGCCGCGCCTTCCAGGCGATCGAGGGCTTCATGCTGGGGACGACGATCGTCGCGTTCATCGACGCCGTCTGCATCACCGTCGGTCTGCTGATCATCGGGGTGCCGGGCGCCGTCGGGCTCGGGGCGCTGGTGTTCATCGGCGCGTACATCCCCTACCTCGGTGCCCTGCTCTCGGGCGCGGTCGCGGTCCTCGTCGCCTTCGCGGACGGCGGGCTGACCACCGCGCTGTGGGTCCTCGGAGTGGTCGCCGTCGTCCAGGTCCTGGAGGGCAACGTGTTCCAGCCGATGATCCAGAGCCGTACGCTCCAGATGCACCCGGCGGTCATCCTCCTCGCCCTCACCGCCGGCGCGTCCCTCGCCGGCATCCTCGGCATGCTCCTCTCCGTACCGCTGACGGCGGCGGCCTTCGGGGTGCTCTCGGAACTTCGGGGACGGTACGAGCAGGGGGCGGGCACATCTGCCGAGGCGCCGACCGGCTGACCTCCGGATCCGCGGGCCGTCCGGGTCTCCTCGCGGTGCCCTCACGCCGACTGGAGTGAGGGCGCCGAGCCGTCCGACGGCGCCCCTGAAGACGCGTCCGAAGACTTCCCCGAGGACGACAACTCGTAGGCCGCCAGCAGGCGTTCGGTGTCGGCCAGCTGACGGAGCCAGCCGTCCCGTACGACGTCGATGCCCGTTTCGGGCTCCTGGAGGGACGCCAGATAGCGGGCGAGCGGGGCACCCTGCGGGCCCGCCTCTTCGTGCAGCGCGATCATCCGGGCCACCAGCTTGGTCTGTGTGCCGTAGACCGGGATCTGGGGGCCGCGCGGGGCGATGAGGCCGATGAAGTACAGCTTCTCTGCGGTCGCCGTGACGATGCCGCCCGCGTAGCGCACCGGCGCCCCGGCCGCCCAGGGGAACAACGCGTCGTCGAGGAACGGGAGCCGGACGTTGAAGCCGGTGGCCCACAGGACGGTGTCGTAGTCGCGGGCCGTGCCGTCGGCGAAGTGGACGGTCCTGCCGTCGAACCGCTCGATGCCGGGCCGGACGGTGATGCGGCCGTGGTGGATCCAGTACAGGAGCAGGTCGTTGACGACCGCGCGGCCCTCGGCGAGCGATGCCCCCTCGGGGGCGGGCATTCCGGGGTACGCGTTCCACTCCCCGATCGACAGCCGGGCCATGAGCCGGTTGATCAGATCCTGTTCCTGCGGCGCGAAGTCGGCCAGGAACGGCACCTGTTGGCGGGGCACCCCGAAGTACGTCTTGGGCTGGAACCACGATCCGCGCCGGATCACGATGTCGGCGTCCAGCCGGTGCTGGGCGAGATCCACGGCCAGATCGCAGCCGGAGTTGCCCGCGCCGACGACGAGCACACGGTCGCCGTCGAGGTCGGAGACGTTCCGGTAGACGCCGGAGTGGATCGTCTTCCCGGTGAACTCGCCGGGGATGTCCGGGATCCTGGGGTCCCACAGGTGGCCGTTGGCGACGAGTACGCCGTCGTAGATCCCGTCGTCCCCGGCGGAGGTCGTCACGCGCCAGCCGTACGACCCGGTCGGGGCGTCCGCCGAGCCGTCCGGTGCCTCGACGGGGACGACGCCCGTCACCGCCGTACCGAACCTGATGACGTCGTAGAGGCCGTGCTCGCGGGCGTACGACTCGATGTAGGCGCGCACCTGGTCGCGGCGCGGGAAGTGCGGGTGGTCGGCGGGCATCGGGAAGTCCTCGAACGCCGTCGTGTCGCGCGAGGTGATGAGGTGCAGGGCGTCGTAGTCGGTGTGCCAGTGGCCGCCGACCCGGTCGGTCTTCTCGAAGCAGTCGACGTCGTGGCCGAGTCGGCGCAGCTGCTGGAGGGCGGAGACGCCTGCGGCGCCGGCGCCGATGACGCAGTAGCGGGGCATGGGGATTCCCTTCCGGCGGACCGAGGTGCTGCGGGATGGGCACAGTATTGGCAGTCCGACTGCTCTAGGTAAATGTGCAATTTCTGGACATGTCCATAGGGTTTCCCTATGACTGGCTTGGCCTCGGCTTTGCCAAAGGGTCAGCCTTGAGGAGCTCTCGGAATTCGAGGGTTTACCAAACGGCCCGGGCTCTTCATGCTCTCGGCAAGCGCTGAGGCGGTCGGCGGTCTCCCGTCGCGAAATCGGCATGCCTTTTGGGAAATCCTGCTCAGGTCACAGCTGGATGACGAAATATAGACGAAATAAAGCTGACCTATCGGATTGCATTCCAAGTCATTACGATCCCCCCAAATTTCCCCTCCCTGCGGTGCTGAGGAGTGCAATGCGCAGATCGGCAAGGATTTTCGCTACGGTCGCGGTGACCGGACTCGCGGTGAGTGCCTGTGGCGGTAATGCCTCGGGCGGATCGGACGGCGGCTCGTCGAGCGGGGACACGCTTGTCATCGGCGTGGACCTGCCGCTTCAGGGGGCGTCGAAGGACGCGTCCGAGTCGACGGTCAACGCGATGCAGCTCTACCTGGACCAGACCGGCAGCAAGGCCGGCAAGTACAAGGTGAAGCTCAAGGTCTACGACGACTCGACCGCCGCCAAGGGCGCCTGGGACGACGCGACCTGTGCCAAGAACGCGCAGGACCACGTGGGCAACACCGCGGAGGTCGCGGTCATGGGCACCTACAACTCCGGCTGCGCCAAGATCATCGCCCCGGTGCTGAACCAGGACCCGAGCGGACCCATGCTGATGGTGTCGCACGCGAACACCAACCCCGGTCTGACAAAGGCCTGGGACCCGGGCGAGCCCGAGAAGTATTTCCCGTCCGGCAAGCGCAATTACGCCCGGGTCATCGCGACCGACGACTACCAGGGCGCGGCGGGGGCCCAGTTCGCGGCCAAGGATCTCGGCGTCAAGAAGTGCTACGTCCTCAATGACAACCAGACCTACGGGCAGGGCGTCGGGAAGGCATTCGAGGAAGCGGCGAAGAAGCAGGGAATAGATGTCCTGGGCAACCAGGCGTGGGACGCCAAACAGCCCAACTACACGGGGTTGTTCACCAGCATCAAGGCGTCGAACCCGGACTGCGTCTACCTCGCCGGCGTCTTCGACAACAACGGCGGCCAGCTCGTCAAGGACAAGGTCAAGGTCCTCGGTGACAATTCCAAGGTGAAGCTCCTCGCCCCCGACGGCTTCAGCGGTTACCCGGAATTCGACGGGCTGGCACAGGCCCAGGGCTCCTACATCACGTTCGCCGGCCTGACCGCCTCGACGCTGCGCGAGGAGGGCGGCCCGGGTGCGGATCTGCTCGACGCCTACAAGAAGAAGTACGGCGCCGACCCGGCGACCAGCTACGCGCTGTACGCAGTGGAGGCGCTCCAGGTGATCCTCCAGGCGATCGAGAAGTCCGACGGCACCCGCAAGTCCATCACGGAGCAGGTCTTCTCGGGCAGCGGGATCAGCATCCCGGCCGCCGAGTCGATCGTGGGCAAGAAGCTGGACATCGACACCGAGACCGGTGACGTGAGTGTCCTCGACATGTCGGTACTCCAGGTCGTGAACAAGGAGGAGAAGTTCCTGAAGCCGTGGCCGCTCAGCTGAGTTGAGGCCCGGGGCGGGCGTCGCCCGATGTAGGTGGCGCCCGCCCGGGACCGGCTTTCCGGTCCCCTTCTCCGCTTCTCCGCCGCTCCCTTGTTTCCCCGACCCGTTCCCCGACCCTCGCGAGGCCTTCATGGCAGCAACTGTCACCAGTACCGTGGTGCCGGCCGCGATCGACCGCAAGGCGGTCATCCAGCGCATCGCCACCCAGGTCATTCTCCTGGGCGTCGTCGTCTGGCTCGGCGCCAACCTGATCAACTCACCGTCGCAGTTCTTCTCGGCGGGCATGGTCGGGCTCAACCTCGGCATGCTCTACGCGCTCATCGCGCTCGGCTACACCCTGGTCTACGGCATCATCGAACTGATCAACTTCGCCCATGGCGACCTGTTCATGCTGGGCGCCCTCTTCAGCGGCTTCCTGCTGACCACCGTCATGGGCCAGGACCACGCGGGCGTGCTCGGCATCGTGCTCCTGCTCGTCACGGTCGTCGCCACCATGATCTTCTGCGGCGGTATCAATGTGACGCTCGAATTCGTCGCCTACCGCCGCCTGCGCCGGGCCCCCAAGCTCGCCCCGCTGATCACCGCGGTCGGGATGAGTTTCATCCTTCAGTTCGTCGGTCTGAAGTGGAACGGCTCGACGCCCAAGCAGTGGCCGAGCGTGCTCCCCGAGGGATCCTTCGGGATCGGTGACTTCCAGGTCGACTACAGCCTGCTGGCGGTCGTCGCGGTGACCGTTCCGGTTCTGCTGCTGCTGCGCTGGGTCATCACCAGCACCAGACAGGGCAAGGCGATGCGGGCCGTCGCCCAGGACCAGGACGCCGCCCGGCTGATGGGCGTCAACGTGAACCGGACCATCTCCTTCACCTTCCTCATCGGCGGGGCCCTGGCCGGTACCGCGGGGGTGATCTACCAGCAGGTCGTGGGGACCACGGCGTACAACCTGGGCTTCCAGCTGGGGCTCATCGCCTTCGTCTCCGCGGTCCTCGGCGGTATCGGCAACATCACCGGCGCCGTGCTGGGCGGCCTCCTCATCGGCCTCATCCAGGGCTTCAACGACGGCCTGCCCTACGGCTTCGGGCAGAAATGGTCGCAGAGCGTCGTCTTCGCCATCCTCATCCTGCTGATGGTCTTCAAGCCCGAAGGCCTGCTCGGCCGACCGACCACGGAGAAGGTGTAGCCATGGTGTCCGACGCTCCCGGCAGGGCACGGCGGATGCCGGGCCTGGCCATACCCCACCGCATGCGCTGGCCGCTCGGCTACACCGCGGCAGCGGTCCTGGTGTTCCTGGCCTACTACTACATGATCCCCGGCCTGAGCCCGGACGCCCAGACGTTCTTCCGGAACTGGCTGCCGCTCACCTCGATCAACGAGGCGATCGTCTGGATGATCTGCGCGCTCGGCCTGAACATCGTGGTCGGCTACGCCGGCCTGCTGGACCTGGGCTTCGTCGCCTTCTGGGCGCTGGGCGGCTACACCGCGGGCTGGCTGATGTCCGGCTTCTTCTACCAGGTCGACTTCCACTTCCTCGGCGGGGCGCTGGAGTCCCTGCCCGGTATCCACATCAGCTTCTGGCTGGTGCTCGTCATCGGAGCGGTCTTCTGCGCGGTGTGGGGCGTGATCATCGGCGCGCCCACGCTGCGTCTGAAGAGCGACTACCTCGCCCTGGTGACGCTGGGCGCCGGCGAGATCATCCCGCAGGTCTTCACCAACGGCGACGACATCGGCGGCTTCAACCTGACCAACGGCACCAAGGGCATCACCCCGGTGGACCCCATCGGAATCGGCTCCGCCCGTCTGGGCCCGTTCGACCTGGTGTGGAAGTACCTCGTCTTCGTGCTGATCGCCGCCGTGGTGGTCTTCATCTCGCTGCGGCTGCGCGAGGGCCGGCTGGGCCGGGCCTGGCTGGCCATCCGCGAGGACGAACTCGCCGCGAGCATGATGGGCGTCCCGCTCATGCGCACCAAGCTCTCGGCCTACGCCGTCGGCGCGGTCGCCGGCGGCCTGGCAGGCGTCGCCTTCGCCACGCATGTCGGAGGTGTCCTGCCGGACCGGTTCAACTTCTCTATCTCCATCACCCTGCTGGCGATGGTGGTGCTGGGCGGGATGGGCAACGTCTGGGGGGTCATGCTCGGCGCCCTGGTCCTGGCCTGGGTCAACTCCACCGGCCTGCCGCAGTTCGGCACGTCCTTCAACGAACAGTTCGGTACGAACGTCAACTTCCCGTCGTACAACTACCTGCTGTTCGGCGGCATCCTCGTGCTGATGATGCTGTTCCGCCGCGAGGGCATCCTGCCCGAATCACGCACCCGCCTGGTGCTGCACGAACCCAGCCGCACCGACATGGAGTCGCTGCACGCCGACATGGAAGCGCCCGCACCCGAACTGGACGAGGACGTGTCACTCAGGACCGCCGTCGCCGACGGATCAGGGGAGAAGGCATGACGACCGCACCGGACACCGGCACCCGGCTGAGCCTGCACGCCGACCACATCACCGTCCAGTTCGGCGGACTCGTCGCCGTCAACGACGTGTCCTTCACCATCCCCGAGCAGTCGGTGGTCAGCCTGATCGGGCCCAACGGCGCCGGCAAGACGACGTTCTTCAACGTCCTCACCGGCCTGTACCGGGCGACCAGCGGACGCGTCGTCCTCGGCGACAAGGACATCACCAACCTCGTCCCGCACCGGATCGCCGCCCTGGGCATGGCCCGTACGTTCCAGAACATCCGCCTCTTCGGCCTGATGACGGCCGAGGAGAACGTCAAGGTCGCCATGCACTCCAAGCTGCGCTCGGGCCCCTTCCACACGATCGTCCGCACCCGCCGACAGCGCCGCGAGGAGGCCGAAGCCCAGGAAAAGGCCCGGGAGTTGCTGGAGTTCGTCGGCATCGGCAAGGTGGCGGGCGAGTACGCGCGCAACCTCTCCTACGGCGACCAGCGCCGCCTGGAGGTCGCGCGGGCCCTCGCCCTCGACCCGAGCATCCTGCTCCTGGACGAGCCGACGGCCGGCATGAACCCGCAGGAGTCCGGCCGGTTCACCGAGTTCGTCCACCGGGTGCGGGACGAGAAGGACCTCTCGGTCCTGCTCATCGAGCACGACATGAGCGTCGTCATGCAGGTCTCCGACCGGATCACCGTGCTCGACAGAGGAGAGAAGATCGCCGAGGGCGGCCCGGACGACATCCGCTCCGACACCCGCGTCATCGAGGCCTACCTCGGCAAGTCCGGAAGGGACAAGACCACATGAGCGGCGCCAGCGGTGTGATCGAGACGCGCGAACCGATGCTCGAACTCGACGAGATCCACGTCTACTACGGCAACATCGCCGCGGTGAAGGGCCTGTCGCTGACCGTCTACCCCGGCGAGATCGTCACCCTGATCGGCTCCAACGGTGCGGGCAAGTCCACCACCCTGCGGGCGATCTCGGGCCTGCTGCCCGTCCGCGGCGGCACCATGACCTTCCAGGGCCGGAAGCTCAACGGAGTCGCCGACCACGAGGTCGTCCGACGCGGTATCGCCCACTCGCCCGAGGGCCGGCGCATCTTCCCCCGGATGACCGTCGACGAGAACCTCGACATGGGCGCCTTCCTGCGCAAGGACAAGGAAGGCATCGCCGAGGACCGGGAGACGGTCCTCGAACTCTTCCCCCGCCTCCGCGAACGCCTGAACCAGAAGGCGGGCACCATGTCCGGCGGCGAGCAGCAGATGCTCGCCGTCGGACGGGCCATGATGGCGAAGCCGCAGCTGCTCCTGCTCGACGAGCCCTCCATGGGTCTAGCCCCGGTGCTCGTCGACGTCATCTTCGAGACCATCGTCCGCATCCGCGAACAGGGCACCACCGTCCTGCTCGTGGAACAGAACGCGCTGGCCGCACTCGAAGTCGCCGACCGCGCCTACGTACTGGAATCCGGCTCCCTGAAACTCCACGGGCCCGCGGCCGAACTGGCCGAGGACGAGGAGATCGTGAAGGCGTACCTCGGCGGCTGACCCCGCGGGAACGGGGGCATGGGCGTGCCCGCCCGTGCCCCCGGCAGGCCGCGGACAGACGCGAGGACAGGACGGGGGAGGTGGCACGGCAGTGAGGGCAGGGGCGACGGGACTCGCCGGAGACGGGCGCGCGGCCGCGGTCGCCGAGGCCGGGAGCCGTGCGGTACGACGGCCTCGTGGCGAGCGGTCGGGCGATGCCCGGCGTCGCCGCCTCGGCACCCGCCACCGCGCTGGTGAACGCGGGCACGGGCAGCGGCATACGGCCGGACACCGTCCGGCCGGTCCCGCCGCGGCGACCCGTGACCCGGTACCGGCGGGCCGGTGCGCCGGCCACCGGAGGCCGCTGAGGCGGCGCCGTCGCGCCCTCGGCCCGGAGACACGGCACGACCCCCTGATCGCCGCCGCCCCGGGTGCACACGAGCCGTGCGCGTGCCGCGGATGACGCGAGGGCAGCGGCTCGGCGTGCTGATGGGAGCGGCCTCCGCCGTTCTGGTCGGGGTGTCCTTCGTGGCGAGCAGCATGATGGCGCACTACCCGTTCCTGGGCGGACAGGCGGTGCGCTACGCCCTCGGATTCCTGCTGCTGGCCGTGGTCTGCGCGCGGCGGGGATGGGCACCGGTCCGCCGTCTCACCCCACGGCTGTGGGTACGGCTCACGCTGGTGACGGCGGCGGGCCTGGTGGGGTTCAACGTGGCGGTGCTCTCCGCGGAGCGCACCGCCGAGCCCGCTGTCCCGGGCGTCGTCGTGGGCTGCACCCCGGTCGTGGTCGCGATCCTGGCGCCGTTGATGGCGGCGAGGCGCCCCTCGGGGCGGGTGGCCGGCGGCGCCCTGGTGGTGGTGGCCGGGGCGGCGCTGGTCCAGGGGTTCGGCCGGACCGACGCGGCAGGACTGCTCTGGTCACTGGCGGCGATGGGCGGGGAAGTGGTCATGGCCCTGTCCGTCGTGCCCGTGCTGCGGGTCCTGGGTCCGCTGCTCCTGACGACCTGCGCCTGCGCGATCGCCTCGGTGGAGGCGGCGGCACTGGGGCTGGCCGTGGACGGCCCGGCGTGGGTACGGATGCCGGACGGTGTGGAGGCGGCGGCACTGGCGTGGCAGGTCCTCGCGGTGACGGTGCTGGGCATCGTGCTGTGGTTCGGGGCCATCCACCGGATCGGGGCGGTGGGCATGGCACTGCTGTCCGGGCTCATCCCGGTCTCCGCCGCGCTGACGGCACCGGTCGTCGGCACGGGGACCTTCGGCGCGGGACAGCTGGCGGGCAGCCTCCTCGTCGCGGCCGGCGTGGCACTCGGCGCCTCCGCGGCGGCCGCGGACCAGCCGGACGGGCGCCCGGTCGCCGTGTCGCCGGTACCCCGCCGTGCGGCGGCGCGGGTCCCTGTCACGAGGAAGCGAGAGCAGATGCCGGACGACATGCCGGAAGAGATCCTGTTCCTGTCCCGCAGCCGGGTGGATCGTCTCTTCGATCCCGGTACGGCGATCGAGTCCCAGCGCGCCGCGTTCGCCGCCCTGGGCGACGGGACCGCCGAAGCGCCGGAGAAGATCCTCTACTCCAGCCGCTTCGACGGCTCGATCGTCTTCTGCTACGCCTCCCGGCTGTCGGCGGACACCGGTGCGGTGAGCAAGTTCGGGAGCGTCAACCAGGGGAACTCCGCGCGTGGACTGCCCAGCACCCACGCCTTGATCACCGCGCTCGACCCGGAAACCGGCCGGCCCGTCGCCGTGCTGGACGGAACGACCGTGACGACCCTGCGCACGGCCGCGGCCAGCGCCCTCGCCGTCGACCTGCTCGCCCGCCCGGACGCCACCCGGCTCGCCGTCATCGGCTCGGGCGTACAGGCCCGCGCCCACGTACGGGCCATCGCCCGGGTGCGCGGACTGCGGGAGGTGCGGATCTGGAGCCCCACACCGCGCAACCGGCTGGCCGCCGCGGCCGAACTCGCCGCCGAACCGGGGACCGAAGGCATCGACGTGCAGGCCACGGCCACCGCCGAGGACGCGGTGGCGGGCGCGCACATCGTCGCCGTGTGCACCCTCAGCGAGACACCCGTCGTCCTCGGTTCCTGGCTGCCGAAGGGCTGCACGGTCGTGAGCGTCGGCTCCGTCGAACCCACGCGCTGCGAGACCGACGCGGAGGTGCTGCGCCGGGCGGGCGCCGTCGTCGTCGACGATCCCGCCACCGCCGCGGGGCACTGCGGGCCGGTGGTGGCGGCGCTGCGGTCGGGAGAGATCGGACGGCAGGATCTTGTCGCCCTCGGCGATGTCGTCGTGGGCCGCGCGGCAGCCCGCACCGATCCCGACGACATCGTGTTCTACGGCAGCGTCGGCCTGGGCGTGCAGGATGCCGCGGCCGCCTGGGCGGTCATCCACCGGGCCCGCCAGGAGAACCACGAACATGCGGGAACCGTGTACTGAACCGGCGAACCGGCGAACCGGCGACATCCCCGGCGGCGGAGTGCCGGGGCTTCCCTATGGCTGTGCCGGCGACTCCAGCCGCGCGAGGTGCTTGGTGGCCAGTTCGATCAGCACGCGCGTGGCGGGGGACACGTGGGCCTCGCGGCGTGTGATGAACGCGAACGTCTCGTGCAGCGGCGGGTCCAGTGAGACCGCGTGAAGACGGTCCATGTATCCCAGGGCGTGGGCGAGGGGCAGGGAGCTGACGGTGTCACCGATGCTGCGGGCGGCGAGGGCCAGGGCCAGGGCCGGGGACTCGACCTCGACCGCTGGGGTGAGCGAGACGCCCGCCTCCTGCGCCCGCTCCAGGAGCCGGCGCCGGGTGGGGTCGGCGTTGCCCCAGCGCGCCTCGGGGAGGATGAGCGGTGCCTCGGACAGCCGCTCGGCCGTGGGCGGCGTGGTGACGCGCGACGGGTCGGTGCTGAGGTAGACGGCCTCGCAGGTCCACACGACGTTGCCCACGTCGAGGCCACGGTCGTCGACGGGCAGGGAGACGAGCCCCGCCTCCAGCGTGCCGTCGCGGACGGCGTCGGCGACCTCCGAGGAGTTCAGCCCGACGACCCGCACCCGTACCTGCGGATGGCAGGCGTGGAAATCGGCGATCAGGTCGCTCAGCAGCAGGTGCTGTGCGCTGCTGAACGTGCCGAAGGTGACGGTGCCGCCGGTGAGCGTCCGCACTCCGCGCACCGAATCCGCCGCCTCCTTCGCGGCGGCGAGGGCGTGCTGGGCGCGGGGCAGCAGCAACTGGCCGGCCTCGGTCAGCACCAGCTTGCGGTTGGTGCGGACGAAGAGCGGGACGCCGAGCGAGTGTTCCAGGCGGCGGATCTGCTCGGACAGGCTCGGCTGGGCGATGTACATCGCCTCGGCCGCCGCGGAGAAGGAGCCGTGCTCCACGGCCGCGAGGAAGTAGGTCAACTGAGCCAGAGTCATGACGGGGTGCCTGCCAAAGGGTGAGGCTTGGGGATCTCTCGGACTTCGAGGGTTTACCAATCGCTCCAAGGCTCTTCATACTCTCCGCAAGTGCTGAGCCGGTCAACGGCCGAGCGCGCATCGCCGTCGCCGGACCTGAAGAACCCCCCTAGGGACACCCGCCAGAGGAGGCAGCATTGAACGCGCTCCCCACCCCGTCCGCCGGTGCACGGCTGTCCGGCAGGACCGCCCTGATCACCGGGGCGGCCCGGGGCCAGGGCGCCTCGCACGCCGAACGGCTCGCCTCCGAGGGCGCCCGGGTCCTGGCCTGCGACGTCCTCGACGACGAGGGCAAGGCCACCGCCGCCCGCCTCCAGGAGGCCGGGCTCGACGTGGAGTACCTGCACCTCGACGTCACCTCGCCCGACGACTGGGCCCGGGCCGTCGACCGGGCCAGGACGGCGACCGGACGCCTGGACGTCCTCGTCAACAACGCCGGGATCATCCACGTCAACCCGCTCCTGGACGAACGTACCGAGGACTGGAACACCACCCTCGCGGTCAACACCACGGGCCCGCTGCTCGGGATCCAGGCCGCCGTACCCCTGATGCGCTCGGGCGGCGGCGGTTCGGTGATCAACGTCGCGTCGATCTTCGGCGTGGTCGGCGCCCCCGGCTACGTCGCCTACTGCGCCAGCAAGGGCGCCCTCGTCGCCCTCACCAAGACCGCCGCGCTGGAACTGGCTGCCGACGGCATCCGCGTCAACGCCATCTGTCCCGGCGGGGTCAGCACACCCATGAACGAGCACGAGAAGGAGGGCGGCGTGATACCGCAGACCCCGCTGGGCCGCCGCGCCCATGTCCGGGAGATCTCCGGGGCCGTCGCCTTCCTGGCCTCGGACGACTCCAGCTTCACCACCGGAACGGAGATGATCGTCGATGGCGGCTTCCTCGCCCACTGAGCCCACGCGTCCGACGGCCCTGGTGACGGGCGCCGCCAGCGGCATGGGCCGGGCCGTCGCGGAACGCTTCCTCGCCGAGGGCTGGACGGTCCTGGCCGTGGACCGCGACGCCGAGGCCCTCACCAAGGCGGCCGCCGAACTGGGCGCCGCCTTCCACCCCGTACCGGTGGACATCACCGAACGCGCGGCGGTCGCCGAGGCGCTCGGCTCCCCGGAGGACCTGCGCGCGGTGGTCAACGCGGCCGGCATCTACCCGGCCACCCTCCTCGCCGACTACGACGAGGCGACCTACCGCCGCGTCTTCGACGTGAACGTCCTCGGCACCCTCAACGTGACCGCGGAAGCCGTCCCCGCGTTGCGTGCGGCCGGTGGCGGAACCGTCGTCAACTTCGCCTCGATCGACGCCTTCGCCGTCTCCCCGGGCCAGTTGGTCTACAGCGCCTCGAAGGCGGCCGTGGTCTCCCTGACCCGCTCCCTCGCCCAGGAACTCGCCCCCGACGGCATCACGGTCAACGCCGTCGCCCCCGGCTGGGTCGACACCCCGGGCACCCGGGCCGGAGGCCGCATGGAGGAGGCGGTCAAGTCCGTGCCGCTGGGGCGCGCGGCCCAGCCGGCGGAGATCGCCGACTGGGTGTGGAAGCTGTGCGACGGGAGCTATGTGACGGGGGAGACGCTGGTGATCGGCGGGGGGATCACGGTCCGCTGAGCCGCGCGGGGCCCGACGTAGGCTCGACGGCATGGAGACAGCGAGGCTGCGGCTCCGCCGGTTCACCCCGGCCGACGCGCCGGCCCTGGCGGCGTACCGCTCGGACCCCGAGGTGAGCCGGTACCAGTCGTGGGAGTCGCCGGTGCCGTCGGCGGAGGCCGAGCGGCTGGCGGCCACGCTCTCGGCAGGGGATCCGCGTGGTCCGGGGTGGTTCCAGTACGCCGTCGAGCGGCTGGACGTACCGGGGCTGATCGGCGATGTCGGGGTGTGCCGGAGCGACGACGGGCGCCAGGCGGAGCTGGGCTTCACCTTCGCGCCGGAGTTCCAGGGGCGCGGGTACGCGAGCGAGGCGGTCGCGCGGACGGTGGAGTTCCTGCTGGTGGAGGAGGGGCTGCACCGGGTCTCGGCCGCCTGCGACGGACGTAACGTCCGCTCGGCGCGGCTGCTGGAACGCGTGGGTTTCCGCCGCGAGGGCCACCTCGTGCGGAGCACCTGGATCAAGGGGGAGTGGACCGACGACGTCCTCTTCGGCCTCCTCGCCTCGGAGTACCCGGCGCGGACGCGGGGGGACGGACCCGGACTTCCATGCACGTACTGATCCTCGGCGGCACCACGGAAGCCCGCCGCCTCGCCGAACTGCTCGCCCCCACCCCTGACCTGACCCTGACCAGCTCCCTCGCCGGACGGGTGACCGGCCCCCGGCTGCCCCCCGGCGAGGTCCGGATCGGCGGCTTCGGCGGAGCGGAGGGGCTGGCCGCGTGGCTGCGCGAGCACCGGGTGGACGTGCTGGTCGACGCCACCCACCCCTTCGCCGCCACGATCAGTCTCCACGCGGCGCGTGCCGCGGCCACGGCCCAGGTCCCGCTGCTCGCGCTGCGACGCCCCGGCTGGACCCCGGTCGCGGGGGACGACTGGCACGACGTCGGCTCCCTGGCGGAGGCCGCGGCCCTGCTGCCCGCCCTCGGCCGACGGGTGTTCCTCACCACCGGGCGCCTGGGACTGGCCGCCTTCGCCGCGCTCGACGACCTGTGGTTCCTCGTACGTTCCGTGGACGCAGCGGAGCCCCCGCACCCGGCCCGGATGGAAGTGCTGCTCGACCGGGGCCCGTTCACGCTCGACGGCGAGCGCGAGCTGCTGCGCGGCCACCGCATCGACGTCGTGGTGACCAAGGACAGCGGGGGAGCGGCGACCGCGCCGAAACTGACGGCGGCACGGGAGGCCGGGCTGCCCGTGGTCATGGTCCGCCGGCCACCCGTACCGGAGGGCGTGCCGGTCGCGGCCGACCCGGAGACGGCGGCGACCTGGATCGGCGAACTGCTGAGACCTGCCTGACGGAAACCTTGCACGGGCTTTGCCGCCCTCTTCTTCTACTTGCAACCTCTATGCAGAAACCTGTGATGTGCGGCTGAAGGCGGCCGTCCCGTCGACAGGTGAGGCCCGTCCCCCATGACCACCGCTCCCCGGCAGCGCATCCGCACCTCGATGACCCGCAAGGAGTGGACGAGCCTGGGCGGGATGGCCGCGTTCATCCTGGCGCTGCACGTCATCGGCTGGTTCACGCTGGTGGTGATCGTCGCCCCGGAGCACTACAGCCTGGGCACGAAGACCTTCGGCATCGGTATCGGCGTCACGGCCTACACACTCGGCATGCGGCACGCCTTCGACGCCGACCACATCGCCGCGATCGACAACACCACCCGGAAGCTGATGAGCGAGGGACAGCGCCCGCTGTCGGTCGGCTTCTGGTTCTCGCTGGGCCACTCCAGCATCGTGTTCGCGCTCGCGTTCCTGCTCTCCCTCGGCGTCAAGGCCTTGTCCGGCCCGGTGGCGGACGACAACTCCGACCTCCACAACGTCACGGGCTGGATAGGTACGACGGTCTCGGGCACCTTCCTCTACCTCATCGCGATCATCAACATCGTGATCATGGCTGGGATCTGGAAGGTCTTCCGCCAGATGCGCACCGGCCACTTCGACGAGGAGGCCCTGGAGGAGCAGCTCAACAACCGGGGCTTCATGAACCGCCTTCTGGGCCGCCTCATGAAGTCGATCACCAAGCCGTGGCAGATGTACCCGCTGGGCATGCTCTTCGGCCTCGGCTTCGACACGGCGACCGAGATCGCGCTCCTCGTCCTCGCGGGTTCGGGTGCGGCCTCGGGCCTGCCCTGGTACGCGATCCTGTGCCTGCCGGTCCTCTTCGCGGCCGGTATGTCGCTGCTCGACACGATCGACGGCTCGTTCATGAACTTCGCGTACGGCTGGGCCTTCTCCAAGCCGGTCCGCAAGGTCTACTACAACCTCACGATCACCGGCCTGTCGGTCGCCGTCGCGCTCATCATCGGCACGGTGGAGCTGCTCGGCCTGATCGCCGAACAGGCGGACCTGCACGGCCCGTTCTGGGACTGGGTCTCCGGCCTGGACCTCAACATCATCGGTTACGTCATCGTCGGGCTGTTCTTCGCGACGTGGGCGCTGGCCCTGCTGGTGTGGAAGGTCGGCCGCATCGAGGAGAAGTGGACGGCGGGCCTGGCGACACAGCCGACCCCGGCGACCGAGAGAAGCTGACCGCTCACTCCTCTCCTACTCCTCCTCACTCGCGATCGCGTTGATCGCGGCGGCGGCGATGGCACTGCCCCCGCGACGACCCCGTACGACGATGTGCTCCAGCCCCGACGGATGCGCGGCCAAGGCCTCCTTCGACTCGGCGGCACCGACGAACCCGACCGGAACGCCGATGACGGCGGCGGGCCGTGGCGCACCCTCCTCGATCATCTCCAGCAGCCGGAAGAGCGCGGTCGGCGCGTTGCCGACAGCGACAACCGACCCCTCCAGCCGGTCCCGCCACAGCTCCAGGGCGGCGGCACTGCGCGTGGTCCCGAGCTTCGCGGCCAGCTCGGGGACGGCCGGGTCGGTGAGGGTGCACAGCACGTCGTTCCCGGCGGGCAGCCGCTTGCGGGTCACGCCGCTGGCGACCATCCGTACGTCGGTGAAGATCGGCGCGCCGCCGCGCAGCGCCTCACGGGCGCGGGCCACGACACCGGGCGTGTACGACAGGTCCCGTACGAGGTCGACCATCCCGCAGGCGTGGATCATCCGGACGACGACCTGACTGACGTCGGCCGGCAGACCCGCGAGGTCGGCCTCGGCGCGGATGGTGGCGAAGGACTGACGGTAGATGGCCGCGCCGTCCTTCTCGTAGTCGTACGTGGTCACGGCGCTCTTCTCACTGCTCGCGGTCGGCATGCCTCTGGTGTGACATTTTGCCCCTGCCGATCACGGGGCGGGATCACACCTCCCGCTTCGCGCCGTCGATCTCGGCGATCAGGGCCTCGATACGGTCCCTGATCTCGTCGCGGATGGGACGCACGGCCTCGACGCCCTGGCCGGCCGGGTCCGCCAGGTCCCAGTCGAGGTACTTCTTGCCGGGGAAGACCGGGCAGGCGTCTCCGCAGCCCATGGTGATGACGTAGTCGGACGCCTGGACGGCCTCGGTGGTGAGGATCTTCGGCGTGGCACCGGCGATGTCGACACCGACCTCGCGCATGGCCTCGACGGCGGCCGGATTGACCTGGTCGCCGGGGAGGGAACCGGCGGAACGGACCTCGATCCGGTCGCCCGCGAGGTGGTCGAGAAAACCGGCGGCCATCTGGGAACGCCCGGCGTTGTGGACGCAGACGAACAGCACGGAGGCGAGGGGGCTGAGCGGGCTGGAGGACATGGGCCCTTCCTTCATATGTGCGTACTTCATGGTGCGCGTCTTCATGTGGGCGTATTCGGAGTGATGTGAAAGTATCAGTCCATGCTGAAGTCAGTCGACACTGATCTGATGCGGGTTCTCGCGGACCCGCTCCGCCTACGGATCGTCACCCTGCTCGCGAAGGAGACGCTCTGTAGCACCCACCTGATCGAGGAGACGGGTGCCAGGCAGACCAACCTCTCCAACCACCTGAAGGTGTTGCGCGAGGCCGGGGTGGTGGAGACGGAACCCTGTGGCCGGTTCCTCTACTACCGCCTCAAGCCCGACGTCATCGCCTCCCTCGCGGGCCGGTTCGCCGACCTGGCGGAGACCGCGCGGGTCACCGTCGAGAACAACGTCAAGAGGTCCTGTCCTTGAAGACGAGCCCGCTGATATCCAGGACCGCAGCCGAACTGCTGGGCACCGCACTCCTCGTGGCGATCGTGATCGGCTCGGGCATCCAGGCCACCGAGCTGACGACGGACGTCGGGGTGCAACTGCTGGCGAACTCGATCGCCACGGTCTTCGGTCTCGGCATCCTGATACTGCTGCTCGGCCCGGTCTCGGGCGCGCACTTCAACCCGGTGGTCACCCTGGCCGAGTGGTGGACGGTCCGACGCGGCGGCGGCGCCGGTGTCACGGCCCGCGAGGTCGCGGTGTACGTCCCCGCGCAGATCGTCGGTGCGATCGCGGGCGCGATCCTCGCCGACGCGATGTTCGGCGAGCCGCTGGTGGAGTGGTCCACGCACGACCGCTCGGCCGGTCATCTGCTCCTTGGCGAGGTGGTGGCCACCGCCGGCCTGATCCTCCTGATCTTCGGCCTGGCCCGCACCGACCGCCTCCAGTACGCCCCCGTGGCCGTGGCCTCGTACATCGGCGCCGCCTACTGGTTCACGTCGTCCACGTCGTTCGCCAACCCGGCGGTGACGATCGGCCGGGCTTTCAGCGACACGTTCGCGGGGATCGCGCCGGGTTCGGTGGCGGGGTTCATCGGTGCGCAGCTCGTGGGCGGGGTGGTCGGGTTGGCGCTGGTTGCGCTGATCTTCGTGCCGGGCCGGCCGGGTCCGCTGGCCGAAGGACGGGCAGGGGGCGTGTGATGCGACGCGCCACGCCCTGCTTCGACGTGCGCCTATATTGACGTTCATCAATTAAAGAGTGACACTGGCTCCGAGCCTTATATCGACGACTGTCGAAACATCGCCTTCGCCCTACTTGAGGAGCACCCCATGGACGAGGACCTGCCCGTCGTGGTCATCGGCGCCGGACCCGTCGGCCTGGCCGCCGCCGCCCGCCTGGTCGAGCGCGGCCTCGAACCCCTGGTCCTGGAGACGGGCCCAGCGGCGGGAGCCGCCGTGCGCGAGTGGTCACACGTCCGCCTGTTCTCGACGTGGGGTGAGGTGGTGGACACGGCTGCGGAGAAGCTGCTGGCCCCAACGGGCTGGACGCGCCCCGACGCCTCCGCATATCCGACGGGCGGCGACTGGGCGGAGCGCTATCTCCAGCCGCTCGCCGACGCCCTCGGCGACAAGGTCCGCTACGGCGCCACAGTCACCGGAGTGGCCCGCGCCGGCCGCGACCGTGTCGTCGACGCGGGCCGCGAGGAGCAGCCCTTCACGGTGCACATCCACTCCGCGGACGGCGCCGAGGAGCGCATCACCGCCCGCGCGGTGATCGACGCCTCCGGCACCTGGTCCACCCCGGGTCCCGTCGGCGCGGACGGCCTGCCCGCCCTCGGCGAGAAGTCGGCCGCCGACCGCATCGCCTACCGTGTCCCGGACCTCGACGACCCGTCCGTACGTGCCCGTTACGCGGGCAGGCGCACCGCGGTGGTCGGCTCCGGAGCCTCCGCCTTCACGGCCCTGGCGCTCCTGGCCGACCTGGCGGAGCGGGAGCCCGGCACGCACGCGGTGTGGGTCCTGCGGCGCGGCATCGGCGCGGACACGTACGGCGGCGGCGAGGCGGACCAGCTCCCGGCCCGAGGTGCTCTGGGCCTGCGCGCGAAGGCGGCGGTCGAGGCCGGCCACGCGAGTGCGGTCACGGGATTCCGTACACAGGCTGTGGAGCGGGAGGGCGACCGCCTCACCCTCGTCGCGGAGGACGGCCGCAGCCTGCCCCCGGTCGACGAGATCATCGCCCTGACCGGCTTCCGCCCGGACCTGACCTACCTCTCCGAACTCCGTCTGGCCCTGGACGACCGCCTCCAGGCCCCCACGGCCCTGGCTCCGCTCATCGACCCGAACGTCCACTCGTGCGGCACGGTCTACCCGCACGGCGTTCGGGAACTATCCCACCCCGAACAGGACATCTACCTGACCGGCATGAAGTCGTACGGCCGAGCCCCGACGTTCCTCGCGATGACCGGCTACGAGCAGGTCCGCTCGATCGCGGCAGCACTCGCGGGCGACCACGAGTCCGCCGAACGCGTGGAACTGACCCTCCCGGAGACGGGGGTGTGCGGCGGCGCGGGCCTGTTCGACGAGCCGGAGAACACCGAGGCGTCGGGCGGCGGATGCTGCGCGGCTCCCAGCACGCTCCAGATCGGCATCGGCAGCCCGGCCACCACCTCCGGCGGCTGCTGAACTCCCCACCCACACAAGGAGGTTCGCCATGACGTCCCGCGTACAGCTCGCCCTCCGGGTCCCCGACCTCGCCGCATCCGTGGCCTTCTACACACGGCTCTTCAACACCGAGCCCGCCAAACTCCGCGACGGCTACGCCAACTTCGCCGTCACGGAGCCCCCGCTCAAACTCGTCCTCATCGAGGGAACGGCGGGCGAGGCGACTCGCATGGACCACCTCGGCGTCGAGGTCGAGAGCACCGAAGCGGTGCACGCCGCCACCGCCCGCCTCACCGAGGCCGGCCTGACCACGACCGAGGAGAACGACACCACCTGCTGCTACGCCCTCCAGGACAAGGTCTGGGTCCACGGCCCCGGCCGGGAACCCTGGGAGGTGTACGTCGTCAAGGCCGACGCGGACTCCCTGGCCAAGCAGCAGGGCAGCGCCTGTTGAGCCGACCGACTCACTGACATCGGAGTTCGCGACGATCGGGTCGGGTTAGTGTCTTGAGCATGACGAACCCGGAGCAGCCGTGATCGGAACGGTGGGCGGCCTGTACCGCTACCCGGTCAAATCCCTGCTGGGTGAGGCGATCACGGCCACGGAGGTCACCGAGCGCGGTCTGGCCCACGACCGTCGGCTCGCCCTCGTCGACACGGAGACGGGGAAGATCGCCAGCGCCAAACACCCACGCCGGTGGGGCCGTCTGCTGGCGCTGACCGCTCAACTCGGCGCCGGGGAGGTCCGTATCACCGCCCCGGACGGCACGGTGTGGCACTCCACCGACCCGGACGCGGACCACCGGCTGTCCGGCTTCATCGGCCGCGACGTGACCCTGACCGACACCCCGCCCGCGCAGCCGACCCTCGACCGGGCCCGCCCGGACGACCTCCTGCGCGGCGCCACCGACATCGGCATCGACATCAGCCACATCGGCAGCGCGGCCCCGGCCGGCACATTCGTCGACTACGCGCCCGTCCACCTGCTCACCACGGCCGCCCTGGCCCGCGTCGACGCCCTCGCCCCGGGCGCCGCCGACGCCGTGCGCTACCGCCCGAACATCGTCGTCGACACACCCGACGGCACCGGTTTCCCCGAGAACGACTGGCCCGGCCGCACCCTCCACATAGGCGACGACCTCACCCTCCACGTCATCGCCCGCACCCCACGCTGCGCGGCCCCCACCCTCGCGCACGGCCCCGTACCGGCGAACACGGCCGCCCTGCGGGTGCTCGCCGACCACAACCGGGTCGTCCCGCTGGACTCCATGGCCCCCATGCCCTGCGCCGGAGCGTACGCACAGGTCGTCGCTCCGGGCCGGATCAGGCTCGGTGACACCGTTCGGTGGGCGTGATCGGTGCGGTGCCGCGGGCTCGCCCGCACTGAAAAGGTCGGGCCGGCTGCGGAGTTGTCTACGGCGTCGGCGCGGGCTGTTCGCCCGAGCCTCGGACGATCAGGCGGGTGGGGACGGTGATCGTGCGGGCCCGGGTGCGGTCGCCGTCGAGTCGGGTCAGGGCGGTGGTGGCCGCGGTTCTGCCGAGTTCTTCCGCGTCCTGGGCGACGACCGTCAGGGCCGGTTCGAGTGCCTCGGCGAGGGACACGTCGTCGAAGGCGACGACGGCGACGTCCTTGCGCTTGCTGCGGGCGAGTTCGGCGACTATCCCCAGCGCCATCATGTTGTTGCCGGCGAACAGGGCCGTGGGGGGATCGGCCAGGCCGAGGAGTTGGGCGGTCGCGGCCTCGGCGCCCTGCTGGTCGTGGGCGTTGGTGACGAGCGAGCGGTCGTAGGGGATGTCGGCTTCCTGGAGGGCCGAGCGGTAGCCGGCCAGACGTTCGCGGCGCGTGTACAGCTTCGGGGGCAGGTCGCCGACGAAGCCGATGCGCCGGTGTCCGTGGGCGACGAGGTGGGCGACGCCGTCGTGGGCTCCGGCGCGGTTGGAGCTGACGATGCTGTCCGTGGCGAGGCCGACTCCGGGTCGGTCGAGGAAGATCACCGGCAGTCCTGCCGTACGCTGGGACTTGAGGTGGGAGTGGTCGGCGCCGACGGACGGTACGACGATCAGGATGCTGACCCGGCGGGCGAGGAACTTGTCCGTCAGGGCCCGTTCGCGTACCGGGTCGTCCGCGGAGGAGCCCATCAGCAGGGTCAGGTTCCGGTCGCGGACCGTGTCCTCGATGCTCCGGGCCACGGCCCCGAAGAAGGGGTTCCCGAGGTCCGGGATGACCAGTCCGACCGTGGTGTCGGGTCCGCCGACGCGGATGTTGCGGGCCATCAGGTTCGGCTGGAAGCCGAGCTTGGCGACTGCGGCCAGTACCTGTTCCCTGGTCCGGGCGGAAGCGGGTCCGTCCTCGTTGAGGACTCGGGAGACCGTCTTCGCGCTGACACCGACTTCTCGGGCGACATCGGTCAGGGTGGGGCGGCGGTTCGCTGCCATGGAGAAACCGTCCTGTGGGCTCTCGGTCCCGGCCGCGGCCTCGGCCGGAAACCACGAGAGCTGGGTCGTGCTGTCAGGTGGCCTGGACTCCCGCGGCCTTCGCCGCCTCGGAATCCGCTACGACAGTATCTCCGGCCGCGTCCACGGTCAGAGCGCCGGTCATGATGGCGACGACCTCGGCCATGGAGTAGTCGGAGGGCTTGATCACGGCCGCGCGCCGGCCGAGGCGGTGGACGTGGATCCGGTCGGCGATCTCGAAGACGTGCGGCATGTTGTGGCTGATCAGGACGACCGGCATGCCCTTGTCCCGGACTCGGCGGATCAGGTCCAGGACCTGGCCGGACTCCTTGACGCCGAGCGCGGCGGTGGGCTCGTCCATGACGACGACGGAGCTGGCCCAGGCGACGGAACGGGCGACCGCGACGGCCTGCCGTTGACCGCCGGAGAGCGTCTCCACCGACTGCGTCAGCGAGCGCAGACCGATCTTCAGGTCGGCCATGTGCTCGGCGGCCTCCTGGCGCATGCGCTTCTTGTCGAGCATGCGGAAGACACTGCCGAGGACGCCGGGGCGGCGGAGTTCGCGCCCGAGGAACACGTTCGAGGCGATGTCCATGGACGCGGCCACGGCGAGGTCCTGGTAGACCGTCTCGATGCCGTGGGCGCGGGCGCTCTGCGGGCCCGAGAAGGTGATGGGCTCGCCATTGAGCCGTATCTCGCCCGCGTCCGGCGTCACCGCTCCGGTGAGGGCCTTGATCAGGCTGGTCTTGCCGGCGCCGTTGTCGCCGATGACGGCGAGGACCTCGCCGGGCAGCAGGTCGAAGTCGGCGCCGTCGATGGCGGTGACCTGGCCGTACCGCTTGACCAGACCGCGGGCCTGAAGGACAGGGACGGGGGTGCCGGTGTTGGCGGTCATCGGGCCTTCTTCCGGGAGAGCTGGTCGACGGTCACCGCGAGGATCACCAGGACGCCGGTGATCAGGGTCTGGTAGATGGACGCGACCCCCATCAGCTGGAGCCCGTTGCGGAACACACCGACGATGAGGACGCCGATGAAGGTGCCGAGCACCGATCCGCGTCCCCCGAAGAGGCTCGTGCCGCCGAGGACCACGGCCGTGATGCTGTCGAGGTTGTCGGTCTGCCCCGCCTGCGGATCGCCCACTCCGGTACGGGAGATGAGCAGCAGGGCGGCGATGCCGTACAGCAGTCCGGCCACGGTGTAGATGCCGATGGTGAGGCGGGAGGTACGGATGCCGTTCAGCCGGGCGGCCTCGGCGCTGTTGCCCAGCGCGTACACGTGCCGGCCCCAGCCGGTGCTGCTCAGCGCGTAGGCGAAGAGGAGGAACAGGGCGATGGTGACGAGGGAGCCGTAGGTGATGTCGGTGTGGCCGAGGGGGAAGGTCTCGCCGAGGGCGGTCAGCGGGCCGGGCAGGTTGCTGACCGTCTGCTCCTCGGAGTAGATGTGGGTCAGCGCGAACGCCACGTTCAGCATGCCGAGGGTGACGATGAACGGCGGCAGCGGGATCTTCTGCACCAGCAGCCCGTTGACCAGCCCGAACCCACCGCAGACGCCGATGCCGAGCGCGATGGCGACCAGCGGCGGCAGCGACCCCTCGGCGGCCATCTTGGCGATCACGATGCTGCCGAACGCCATCACCGCCCCGCACGACAGGTCGATGCCGGCGGTCAGGATGATCAGGGTCTGCCCGATGGCGAGAGTACCCACGACCATGACCTGCTGCACGATCAGCGAGAAGTTCCCGCCGGTCAGGAACTGATCGGTAGAGATCGAGAAGAAGGCACAGGCCAGAAGAAGCGCGACCAGAGGCCCGGTGGTCGGCGCCGTGAGTAGTCTGCGAGCCGTCGTCGGTGCTTTGAGCTCCGAGTACGGGGTGGTCGTGGCTGTCATGCGAAGTCCTTGTCGGAAGACAGATGGCCGGGTCGGCGGACGGGAGACGGGGGCGGGGGACGGCGGCCGGGGGGGCTAGCGATGTCGGGTGGCGCGACAGCGCCCCCGACAGGGGCGCGGGGCTGTGTCGATATGCGGCTCCGCCGCGCGGGCGCGACCAGCCCCCACCGGACCCGCAGCCAAACACCGCGCCCCCCCCAGCGGAGCGCCCCGCTCAGCCCCAGCAGTTCTCCAGGCCATAAGCCGTGTCCTTCGACGCCACCCCGTCCTGCGCCTTGTCACTGATCAACGTGACCCCGGTGTCGGTGTAACCGGACGCCTTCGTACCGTCCTTGGCGTAAGCCACAACCGCCTTGACACCCTCCGCGGCCATCTTCAGCGGATACTGCTGCGAAGTCGCGGCGATCTTGCCGTCCTTGACGGCCTGGGTACCGGTGCAGCCGCCGTCGACGGAGACGATCAGTACGTCCTTCTCCCGACCCTTGGCCTTCAGCGCGGTGTACGCGCCCAGCGCGGCCGGCTCGTTGATGGTGTAGACGACGTTGATGTCGGGTTCCTTCTGGAGACAGTTCTCCATCGCCGTCTGGCCCTTGGCCTGGTCGCCGCCCGTGTCCTGGGCGCACACGACGTCCTTGTCGGTGGCGCCGAAGCCCTTCAGGAAACCGTCGTGGCGCTGGACGCCGACGGAGACGCCCGGCGCGAGGTCGAGCGCGGCTATCTTCGCCGTCTTGCCCGCCATCGCGGCCTTGGCGTACTCGCCGATCAGCTCGCCGGCCTTGAGGTTGTCGGTGGCGAAGAGGGCGTCGACCGCGCTCTCCGGCTCGGTCGGGGTGTCCAGGGCGATGACCAGGACGCCCTTGGCGCGGGCCTTCTCGATCGCGGGCACGATCGCCTTGGAGTCGCTCGGGGTGATCAGGATGCCCTTGACCCCGGCGGCGACCATGTTCTCGATGGCGGTGACCTGCCCGGCGTTGTCCCCGTCGAACTTGCCCGCCGCGGTGGACAGTTGGACGCCGTTCTCCTTGGCGGCCTTCTCCGCGCCCTCCTTCATCTTCACGAAGAACGGGTTGGTGTCGGTCTTGGTGATCAGACCGACCTTGACCTCGCCCGAGCCGGAACTCGACGAGCCCGATCCGGAGCCGGACCCGCAGGCCGTCAGGGTGAGGGCCGCGACGCCCGAGACGGCGGCGACTCTGAGGAGGGAGGAGGACAGGCGAGTGGTACGAGACATCATCGGCTCCTGTGGGATAGCGAGCGGCACGGAAGTGGGATCAGAGCACACCGCCCCGGAGTGTCATCGTTGACTTATGTCATCGTTGACACTGCCTGGCGAGGATGATGGACTCCGTCTCCCGGAGACGTCAATGCCCCGTGCTCATCACAAGTTGGCAAACACCCGCGGCCGACCGCGCCTGACGGCCGACCGCGCCTGACGGGCGAGCGTGCCGCTCAACAGGCCGTCGTGGCCGAACCGTTGACGCACCGGCCGGATTGCCTTCATCATCGGGCCACTCGATGTCATCGATGACTCAAGTCAACGATGACACTCCTCGCCTCGCCGGTGCCGTGGGACGACGGCACCGGCGAGGCGCTACTTCAGCGGCCGGATCCGCGCCGGGCAGCGGGCCTCGCTGCCCGGACGGCCGCAGCACAGGAGACCCCATGAGCGCTGCACATGTGTCCCGGCATGCCCGCACACGGATGATCGCGGCCGTGGCGACGGTCTGCGCCCTGTCCGCAGCCCCGCTCGCCCCCCAGGCCGTGGCCGCCGACACCCCGCCGTACTCCGAGACCTACCGGCCCCAGTTCCACTTCACGCCGGAGAAGAACTGGATGAACGACCCCAACGGCCTCGTGTACTACCAGGGCGAATACCACCTCTTCTACCAGTACAACCCCAACGGCAACTCCTGGGGAGACATGTCCTGGGGCCACGCGGTCAGCACGGACCTCGTGCACTGGACGGAACTCCCGCTCGCCCTCTCGTACGACGACAACGAGATGGTGTTCTCCGGCAGCGCGGTCGTCGACCGGGACAACACCACCGGCTTCGGCACGACGGAGAACCCGGCCATGGTGGCGATCTACACCAGCCACAACAGCACGACGGGCATCCAGGCGCAGTCGCTCGCCTACAGCACCGACCGCGGCCGTACCTGGACGAAGTACCAGGGCAGTCCCGTCCTCGACATCGGCTCCAGGGACTTCCGCGACCCGAAGGTCCAGTGGTACGCGCCGACGAACAGCTGGCTGATGACGGTGTCGATGTCCGCCGAGCACAAGGTGCGGTTCTACTCGTCGAAGAACCTCAAGGACTGGCAGCTTCAGAGCGAGTTCGGCCCGGCGGGTGCGACGGGCGGGGTGTGGGAGTGCCCGGATCTGTTCCCCCTCGCGGTCGACGGCGACGAGACGAAGACCAAGTGGGTCCTGGTCGTGAACATCAACCCCGGTGGTATCGCGGGCGGTTCGGCCGCCCAGTACTTCGTCGGCGACTTCGACGGCACGAGGTTCACCGCCGAGGACAAGGGCCCGTACGTCCCGCCCACCGGCACGGTGGTGCAGGACTTCGAGGGCACGGATTTCGGTACGTGGACGACCACGGGCAGCGCGTTCGGCCCGGGACCGGCAGCCGGGACGCTCGACGGGCAGCAGGCCGTCTCCGGCTTCGACGGCGACGGCCTCGCCAACAGCTTCCACTCCGGGGACGGCACCACCGGCACCCTCACCTCGCCCTCCTTCACGGTCGACAGCCCCTACCTGAACTTCAAGATCGGCGGTGGCCGGCACCCGCACCGGCCCGGGAAGGTCCTCGCCGACTTCGAGGGTGGTACCTACGGCGACTGGACGACGACCGGCGACGCCTTCGGCCAGGCACCGGCCACCGGCACCCTCCCCGGCCAGCAGCAGGTCTCCGGGTTCCAGGGCGGCGGCCTGGTCGACACCTTCCTGAACGGCGATGGCACCACCGGCACCCTCACCTCCCCCGAGTTCACCCTCGACAAGCGATACGTCAACTTCCTCATCGGCGGCGGCAACCACCCCGCAGACTCGGCCAACCCCACCGCCCTCGAACTCCTCGTCGACGGCCAGGTCGTGCGCAGTGCCACCGGAAAGGACGCCGAGGCACTCGAGACCGCCGCCTGGGACGTCAGCGACCTCGCGGGCAAGAAGGCGCGGATCAGGGTGGTCGACAACAACACCGGCGGCTGGGGCCACATCAACGCGGACCAGATCGTGCTGTCCGACACCGAGGCCCGGCCCGGCTCCCAGGAGACCTCCGTCAATCTGATCGTCGACGGTCAGGCCGTCCGCAGCGCCACCGGCTCCGACAGCGAGACCCTGGACTGGGCCTCCTTCGACCTGCGCCCCTACGCGGGCAAGCAGGCGCGGATCCAGCTCGTCGACATGAACACCGCAGGCTGGGGCCACGTCCTCGCCGACCGGTTCACCACCGCCGACACCGCCGCCAAGTCCGTCGTCCAGCGCGCCGACTGGGCCGACTACGGCAAGGACTACTACGCGGCGGTGTCCTGGGAGGACGCGCCGGACGGCAAGCGGTACATGATCGGCTGGATGAACAACTGGGACTACGGCGGCGCCGTCCCCACCTCCCCCTGGCGCGGTGCGCAGAGCGTCCCCCGGGAGATGGCCCTCCGTACGGTCGACGGCCGGATCCGGCTGACCAGCGAGCCGGTGAACAGCGTGACGTCCCTGCGACAGGAGCCCCCGGCGACCGCGGCCGGTGTCACCGTCACGAACACCTCTCAGCCCCTGTCTGACCCCGCGGTCCAGGGCAAGGCCCTCGACATCGAGGCGACCTTCTCCCTCGCGGACGCCGACCGCTTCGGCCTGAAGGTACGTACAGGCGCCAACGGCGAGGAGACCGTCATCGGCTACGACACCACGACCGAGGAGCTGTACGTCGACCGCACCCACTCCGGCGCCGTCGACTTCAACAGCACCTTCCCCGGCGTCCAGACCGCACCCCTGAAGGCCGAGAACGGCAAGGTCAAGCTGCGGATCCTCGTCGACTGGTCATCCGTCGAGGTCTTCGGCGGCAACGGCGAGGCCGTCATCACCGACCAGATCTTCCCCGACCCCGCCGGCGAGGGAGTGCAGATCTTCGCCGAGAACGGCTCGGCGAAGCTGGACGAGGCCGTGGTCTGGCAGCTCGACTCGGCCCACGAGTGACACCCGCAACGGACAAGGACACGAAACCGTGAAGAAGACCCTGCTGGCCGAGTTCACCGCCCGCGAGGGCACTGAGGACGAGGTCGCCCGCCTGATCGGCGACTACGCCCTGAAGGTCCGCGAGGAGGAAGGCAACCTCGCCTTCGACGTCTACACCAAGGCGGCCGCCCCACGCGCCTTCTGGATCTTCGAGGTGTACCGCGACGAGGACGCCTTCCAGACACACCTGAAGGCCCCGTACGGCGGCCCGTTCAACGCCGCCCTCACCCCGCTGATCGAGGAGGACGCCTCGGTGCTGACGTTCCTCGATCCGGTGACCTGACCTGACCTGACCTCGCCCGATCTGGTGACTGACGTCGACCGGTCCCGCGCCGCGGTCCCGGTCCCGGTCCCGGTACAGCGAGTCAGCCGACGGATTCTTGGCGGCATGCCAACGATGCTTCTGGTGTGATGCAGCCCACATCGGCGACCTGTCACGTGCGGTGCGGGTCGCTTGTCCCATGGGCGTCACCGGCACCGAAGCCGGTGCCCGACCTTGGGAGATCCGATGAACAACGACCACCGCATCGTCGTCCTCGGCGCCGGCTACACGGGCTTGTTCAGCGCCATCCGGTTGGCCCACCGCACCCGCCGGACCGACGTGAGGATCACCCTGGTCAACCCCTCCAGCCGGTTCGTCGAGCGGCTGCGGATGCACCAGATCGCCGCCGGTCAGGAGCTGGCCGACCACCGGATCCCCGACCTGCTCGCCGGGACCGGCGTCACGTTCGTCCAGGGCGCCGCCACCTCCATCGACGCCGAGGCCCGGCAGATCACCGTCGACGGCGCCGAGACCCTCGGGTACGACACGCTCGTCTACGCGCTGGGCAGCTCGACCGACACCGGCAAGGTCCCCGGCGCCGACACCCACGCGTTCACCCTCAACAACCCGCAGACCGCCGGTCGGTTTGCCGCGCGCCTCACCGAGGTCGCCGCGTCCGGCGGCACGGTCACCGTCTGTGGCGGCGGCCTGACCGGCATCGAGGCTGCCACCGAGATCGCCGAGAGCCACCCCGGCCTGAACGTCACGCTGATCAGCCTGGACGAGCCCGGCGGCATGATGGGTCCCAAGGCCCGCGCCCACCTCCACGACGCGCTGGACCGCCTCGGCGTCACTCTTGAGACCGGCGCCCGCGTCACCAAGGTGCTGCCCGACGCGGTCGAACTGGCCGACGGCCGGCTCGTCCGCTCCGACGCCTGCCTGTGGACCACCGGCGTCAAGGTGTCGCCGCTCGCCGCCGACGCCGGGATCGCCACCGACGACCGGGGCCTCATCCTGGTCGACGCCACCCTGCGTTCGGTCTCCCACCCGGAGATCCACGCCATCGGCGACGCCGCCGCCGTCCGTCTGGCCTGGGGGCAGATCCACGGCACCTGCCAGAGCGGCCTGCCCACCGCCCAGTACACCGCCGACACCATCGCGCGGCTCGTGCGCGGCAAGGCCGTCAAGCCGTTCCGCTTCGGCTACTTCCACCAACCGGTCAGTCTCGGCCGCCGTGACGCCGTCATCCAGTTCACCAGGGCCGACGAAACCCCCCGCCGCACGCACCTCACCGGCCGGATCGCCGTCGCGTACAAGGAGATGGTCAGCGGCAGCCCGCTCACGACCTACCGGTTCAGCAAGCGCATGAACGTCACCACCATCGTCTCCAAGGGCGGCCGCGCCACCCGCAAGCCCGCGGTATGACGGGCACATCGGCTCCCAGCGCCGTGATCCCGGGCCTTGCCGCCCCGGTTACGGCGCTGGCAGCATGAGCCGATGGTCGACGCCAGGGACGAGCAGGACCCGTACATCGAACACCGCAGGCTCCTGTTCGCCACCGCCTACCGCATGCTGGGCACCGTCACCGACGCCGAGGACGTCCTCCAGGACACCTGGCTGAGCTGGAGCACCGCGGACCGCGACGCGATCCGCCACCCCAAGGCCTACCTGGTGCGCACGGTCACCAACCTCTCGTTGAACCGCCTCACCTCCGCACGGGCGACCCGCGAGACCTACGTCGGGCCGTGGCTCCCCGAGCCCCTGCTGACCTCCCCCGACATCGCCGTGGAGACCGAACTGGCCGACAGCGTCTCCACCGCGATGCTGGTCGTCCTGGAAACCCTCAGCCCCGTCGAACGCGCCGTCTTCCTGCTCCGCGAGGTCTTCGGCTACTCGCACGCCGAGATCGCCGAGACCCTCGACCGTCCCGAGCCGACAGTCCGCCAGATCGCCCACCGCGCACGCGAGCACGTCCAGGCCCGCCGCCCCCGCTTCGACGCCGACCAGACCCGACGCCGACAGGTCACCACCCGGTTCCTGGCGGCCTGCGCGGGCGGCGACCTGAACGCCGTCATGGAACTGCTCGCCCCCGAGGTCACCGCTTGGTCCGACGGCGGCGGCAAGGTCACCGCAGCCCGCCGCCCCCTCCACGGCACCGACCGCGTCGCGCGCTGGCTCATGGGCTTCCTGGCGAAGCCCGAACTGGCCGCCCTGACCATGGAGCCGGCCGTCATCAACGGCGAGCTCGGCGTCATAGCCACCCTCGACGGCCACACCGTCGGCGCCCTCTCGTTCGACCTCGTCGACGGCCGCATCCAGAACCTGCGCTTCCAGGTCAACCCCGAAAAGCTCAGCGGCCTGACCCCCGACAACAGCTTGGCGCTGCCCTAGCGTTCGATTTTGAGTCTTCGGAGATCCTCATCACCGACGGGGCCCCTTCCGCTGTCGAACCCGGTCGATCAGTTCGCAGGCCCTTACTGCGGCCACCAGCGCGCCGGTGCTACCTGTGGTGGCGGCTGTGTCCAGCAGGGTGTCGGTGAACTCCACCACGTGCTCGGCGGCGCGTGCGAAGACTTCCTGTGCGCCGCTCGGTTCGGGCACCGGCAAGCACCGCAAGCCGCAGGCTCCCAGGCCGGAAGGTGAAGATCGGGCACGGTAGCGACACTCGGGCACAAAAAGGCAGGCACACAACAAGGGCGGGACCCGCAAGCCCCGCCCACTACTACCTGCCCACGAGCCCGCAGCTCACGGCCACACAAGGCAATAAGGCTGATGCCCCGCCTCATGCAGCCGATGGCTGAAGTCCTGCCACTCATGCAGCAGTTGGTACACATTGAACGCATCCCGAGGCCCACCCCGGTCCGGCACCGTCGACCAGATGAACGCCGCCGCGCCCACCGCCTCCTCGCCGATGCCCCGCAACGGGTCGACGACCGTCATGGGGAGTTTCACCACCGCGTAGTCCGGGTGCAGCACGACCAGTTCCAGCGGTGGCACCTTGTTGAGGGGGACGCCCTCGATGCCCGTGAGGACCATCGCGGCCATCGTTTCGGGCTTGATCTTGGTGAACATGCCGTTCATGCCGAGTTCGTCGCCGCCGAGTTCCTCGGGGCGCATCGAGATCGGGACGCGGGCTGCCGTGGCGCCGTCCGGCGCGCCGAAGTATTTGTACGTCACCCCCACCCGACCACCATTCCCGCTCGCCGCCCGGAGCCGCTCGACCCTCCGGTCGAGGCCCTCGGGCACACCGTTCGATCCCGGGCCCTGCCCAGGACCCGTTCCCTGTCCATGCCGTGCCGCTTCTGCCGCTGCCGCTTCCTCCGCGTCGCGTCGGTGCCTTCCCCGCTGCGCACGTCGAGGACCCAGGCCGTCGGTCCCCTCGCCCAGTCCGCCACCGCGATGCATATCTCCACCCGACTGCTTTTCTAGGACGCGCGAACCCCTCCGCGCAACCCGATCATCGTGTCAGTGACCTCCCCCACGTCCGCCCGCCGAAACGTGCGTTGAAACACCTGTCCGCAGGATCTTCGCAGCCTCTGAACACCGTCGTCCGCTCATCGTGCACCCATCGTTCGTATGTACGGGCCGATGGGCCATGTGTCTCTGAGTGTCCCTGTGTGTGTTCGGTCCCAGTTTCGCAGACGGGTGGGGCCGACGGGCCGCTGTCCGGCCGCCTACCCTGAGGGGGTCACTGGCAACCGGAGTCCGAGAAGTCGGAGAAGTCGCAGGTCATGAGCGAAACGTCTAGCGAAATGTCTAGCGGGGCAGCCAGCGGGATGGCTAGTGGGTTGCCCTATTCATATGAAGCGCCCGTCTCGCAGGGCCTCTTCGACCGTGCGACGGCCGTCACACCCGGCGGAGTCAATTCGCCGGTGCGTGCCTTCCGTGCCGTAGGGGGTACGCCCCGGTTCATGGTGTCGGGGCGTGGCCCGTATCTCACCGACGCCGACGGGCGTGAATACGTCGACCTCGTCTGCTCC
Organism: Streptomyces sp. NBC_00075; assembly: GCF_045041225.1. Taxonomy (NCBI): domain Bacteria; kingdom Bacillati; phylum Actinomycetota; class Actinomycetes; order Kitasatosporales; family Streptomycetaceae; genus Streptomyces; species Streptomyces sp. NBC_00075. The sequence continues at coordinate 4,461,769 of NZ_CP108243.1, read as the reverse complement.
TGGGGGCCGATGATCCTCGGCCACTCCCGCCCCGAGGTCATCGCCGCCGTCCAGGACGCCGTCTCGCGCGGCACCTCCTTCGGTACGCCGGGGGAGGGGGAGGTCGCTCTCGCCGAGGAGATGGTCGACAGGATCGACCCCCTTGAGCAGGTGCGGCTCGTGTCCAGTGGGACCGAGGCCACCATGTCCGCGATCAGGCTTGCTCGTGGGTTCACCCGGCGCGCCAAGGTGATCAAGTTCGCCGGGTGTTATCACGGTCACGTCGACTCGCTCCTCGCCGCCGCCGGCTCCGGTGTCGCCACCTTCGCGCTGCCCGACACCCCCGGCGTCACCGGCGCCCAGGCCGGCGACACCATCGTGCTCCCCTACAACGACCTCGACGCCGTGCACGCCGCCTTCGCCGCGCACCCCGGCGAGATCGCCTGCCTGATCACCGAGGCCTCCCCGGGCAACATGGGCGTCGTACCGCCCCTGCCCGGCTTCAATCAGGGGCTCAAGGACGCGTGCGCCGCCAACGGTGCGCTTTACGTCTCCGACGAGGTCATGACCGGGTTCCGTACCAGTCGTAGCGGGTGGTTCGGGATCGACGGCGTACGGCCCGATCTCATGACCTTCGGGAAGGTCATGGGTGGTGGGTTCCCCGCCGCCGCCTTCGGTGGGCGTGCCGATGTCATGGCCCATCTCGCGCCCGCCGGGCCCGTCTACCAGGCCGGCACCCTCTCCGGTAACCCCGTCGCCACCGCCGCCGGGCTCGCCCAGCTGCGGCTGCTCGACGAGGCCGCGTACGTCACCGTCGACGCCGTCTCCGCGCAGGTGCAGGCGCTGGTCTCCGACGCGCTGAGCAAGGAGGGCGTCGCGCACACCGTGCAGAACGCCTCCAACATGTTCTCCGTGTTCTTCACCGACCGGCCGGTGCGCGACTACGAGGGCGCCAAGGCGCAGGAGTCGTTCCGCTTCACCGCGTTCTTCCACTCCATGCTGGCGAGCGGCGTCTACCTCCCGCCCTCGTCCTTCGAGTCCTGGTTCGTCTCCACCGCGCACGACGAGCGGGCCATCCAGAAAATCGCCGACGCCCTCCCGGCGGCGGCCCGTGCGGCGGCGGAGGCCACGGCAGCATGAGCGACATCAGCAACGACAGCAGCAACCAGAGCACCGGCTCCAACGAGTCCGACATCACCGTCGTCCACCTCATGCGGCACGGCGAAGTCGCCAACCCCGACGGGGTGTTGTACGGACGGCTCGCCGGCTACCACCTCTCCGAACTCGGGCGCCGTATGGCCGACCGCGTCGCCGAGCACCTCGCCTCCCGCGATGTCACGTACGTCTGCGCCTCCCCGCTGGAGCGCGCGCAGGAGACCGCGACCCCCATCGCCAAGGCGCACGGGCTCGACCTCGCCTCCGACGCCCGGCTCATCGAGGCCGACAACGTCTTCCAGGGCAAGACCTTCGGCGTCGGCGACGGCGCCCTCAAGCGGCCCGAGAACTGGAAGCACCTGGTCAACCCGTTCAAGCCGTCCTGGGGGGAGCCGTACGTCGATCAGGTCGTACGGATGACGGGGGCGCTGGACGCCGCCAAGGACGCCGCCCGTGGGCACGAGGCCGTGCTCGTCAGCCACCAGCTGCCGATCTGGATCGTGCGCTCGTACGTCGAGCGGCGGCGGCTGTGGCACGACCCGCGCAAGCGGCAGTGCACGCTCGCCTCCCTCACCAGCTTCACCTACCGCGGCGACAAGATCGTGTCCGTCGGGTACAGCGAGCCCGCCCGCGATCTCGTCCCGGCCCATCTCCTCGCCGGCGCCAAGCCGGTGAAGGGGAAGGACAAGGCCTTCGGGGCGTAGTGACACAGTTGTTGCAATTGTTCCGAACTGCGTGACAACAGGAGGAACCTCCCCATTCGTCGTGCCCTCTGACTGGGTGACCACCAGCGGGTACGACGGATGGGGAACACATGCACGTCAAGAAGGGTGCCGCCGGCTTCAGCCGGCGAGGTGCGCTCGGCCTCGGTCTCGGGGCCGCCGCAGCGCTCGGTACCGCCGGCTGCGGAACCGTCCTGCAAGAGGGGTCGGGAGGGTCCGGAGGTTCCAGTGACGGCCGACCTTCCGGCAAGCCGTCGCCCACCGCCACCTCCATCGCCAAGCCCATCGGTGACGGCTCCACCTCCTTCACCGGCAAGCAGCCCCACCAGCCCGCCAAGCCCGTACCGCTGGAGCCCGGCCAGACCCCTCCCCAGTTCGTGATCTTCTCCTGGGACGGAGCGGGGGAAGTCGGCAACGGCCTCTTCCCGCGCTTCCTGGAACTCGCCAGGACGCACGGCGCCCACATGACCTTCTTCCTCTCCGGGCTCTACCTCCTCCCCGAGTCGCAGAAGCGCAAGTACCTCCCGCCGAACAACGCCCCCGGCGCCTCCGACATCGGCTACCTCACCGACGAGCACGTCAAGGCGACCCTCACCAACGTCCGCCAGGCCTGGCTCGACGGCCATGAGATAGGCACCCACTTCAACGGCCACTTCTGCTCCGGCCACGGCACCGTCGCCAACTGGACGCCCCAGCAGTGGCGCAGCGAGATAGACCAGGCCAAGGGGTTCGTGAAGGAGTGGCGCACCAACACCGGGTGGACCGACCTCCCGGCCCTCCCCTTCGACTACGACAAGGAGCTGATCGGCGGTCGTACGCCCTGTCTCCTCGGGCAGGACAACCTGCTGCCCACCGCCCGTGAACTCGGCTGGCGCTACGACGCCTCCTCGCCCGGCGGCCGGCAGGTCTGGCCCACGAAGACGAACGGCGTCTGGGACCTGCCCCTCCAGGCGATACCTTTCCCCGGCCGCCAGTTCGAGGTCCTGTCCATGGACTACAACATGCTCGCCAACCAGTCGATCAACTCGACCAACGCGCCCGCCTACAACTACCCGGCCTGGCGCGAGCAGGCGGCCGGCGCCTACATCGCCGGCTTCCAGCGGGCGTACGAGACGAACCGCGCCCCCTTCTTCGTCGGCAACCACTTCGAGCACTGGAACGGCGGCATCTACATGGACGCCGTCGAGGCCGCCCTCAAGCACATCGCGCGGGAGAAGGGGAAGGGTGAGGACATCAGGCTCGTCTCGTTCCGGCAGTACGTCGACTGGATGGACGTACAGAAGCCCGAGGTGCTGGAGAAGCTGCGGACCCTCGATGTCGGGACGCAGCCGGTGGGTGGCTGGAAGGAGTTCCTCGCCGATGCCGGGAAGGCTGCCGGGACGGCCTCCGCGTCGAGCACCGGAAACGCCGCCTGAAATGCGGGTTTACGCCCGCAAGGGGGGTGCGCAAGATCCTCGGAACGGACATGCGAAACTTTTCACATGAGTGCCGCCAGCCGCGCCCCCCTCTCCTCGAACCGTCCCCGTGGCCATGTCAGTAGCCGCAGGGCCATGGCGCTCACCGCCACGGTCGTCGCCTCCGCGTTCGCCCTGACCGCGTGCGGTTCCGGTGGTACGTCCGGGGGCTCGGGCGACACCAACTTCGTCACCGGGACCGACGGCATCGCCACCGTCGCCAAGGGCGAGCGGGTCGCCGCCCCCGATCTCTCCGGCCCGACCATCGACGGCAAGCAGCTCGACGTCGCCGACTACAAGGGCAAGGTCGTCGTCATCAATGTGTGGGGTTCGTGGTGCGGGCCCTGCCGGCTCGAAGCGAAGAACTTCGTCGCCGTCTCCGCCGATCTCAAGGACCAGGGCGTCCAGTTCGTCGGCATCAACACCCGTGACACCAGCACCGGTCCGGCGGTCGCCTTCGAGAAGCAGTACGGGGTCACGTACCCGAGTCTGTACGACCCGACGGGCAAGCTGATGCTCCGCTTCAAGAAGGGCACGCTCAACCCGCAGGCCATCCCCTCCACCCTGATCCTCGACCGGCAGGGGAAGATCGCGGCCCGTACGCTCCAGGCGCTCAGCGAGGACAACCTCCGCAAGATGCTCAAGCCCGTTCTCGCGGAGAAGTGACGTGTCCGGCATCACCGGTGCGCTGACGCTGGCCGCCTCCGTGCCCGAGGCCAACCAGACCGTGCTGAACGGCGCCCTGATACTGGCCCTCCCCATCGCCCTGCTCGGCGGCCTCGTCTCCTTCTTCTCGCCCTGTGTGCTGCCCCTCGTACCCGGTTATCTGTCGTACGTCACGGGCGTGACCGGTACCGATCTCGGCGAGGCCCGCCGGGGGCGGATGGTCGCCGGGGCCTCGCTCTTCGTGCTCGGGTTCACCGCCGTGTTCGTGTCCACGGGCGCCCTGTTCGGGTACTTCGGGCAGACGCTCCAGGAGCACCAGGACACGTTGTCCAAGGTGCTCGGCGTGCTCATGATCCTCATGGGTGTCTTCTTCATGGGCATGATGCCCTGGCTCACCCAGCGCGAGTTCCGCTTCCACAAGAAGCCGGTGAGCGGGCTGCTCGGCGCCCCCGTCCTCGGCGCGCTGTTCGGCATCGGCTGGACGCCCTGCATCGGCCCGACCCTCGCCTCCGTCAACAGCCTCGCCTTCGACCAGGCCAGCGCCGGACGCGGGGCCATCCTGACGGTCGCCTACTGCATCGGCCTCGGTGTGCCCTTCGTGCTCGCGGCGGTCGCCTTCCGCAAGGCGCTCGGTGCCTTCGGCTGGGTCAAGCGCCACTATGTCTGGGTCATGCGCATCGGCGGCACGATGATGATCCTGACCGGTGTCCTGCTCCTTACCGGCGCGTGGGACCGTCTTGTGCAGGAGATGCAGACCTGGTCCAACGGCTTCACTGTGGGGATCTGATCCATGAGCAACACCACCGCCGACAGCAAGAGCGACGAGCAGGAACTCGGCGCCGCCGGCTCCCAGCTGTCCACCGCCCCCCAGGAGGAGGCGCCGGGTGTGCCCGCCCTGGGTGTCATCGGCTGGTTCCGCTGGTTCTGGCGGCAGCTCACCTCGATGCGGGTCGCGCTGCTGCTGCTGTTCCTGCTGTCGCTCGGGGCGATCCCCGGCTCGCTGATCCCGCAGTCGGGGACCGATGAGACCAAGGTCGCCGACTTCATGCAGCGGCACGACTTCCTCGGGCCGATCTACGACAAGCTCGGACTGTTCCACGTCTACAGCTCGGTCTGGTTCTCGTCGATCTACATCCTTCTCTTCATCTCGCTCATCGGCTGCATCGTGCCCCGCACCTGGCAGTTCGTGGGCCAGCTGCGCAGCCGCCCGCCGGGCGCGCCCCGTCGGCTGACCCGGCTGCCCGCCTACACGACGTGGCGTACGGAGACCGAGCCCGAGCAGGTGCGTGAGGCGGCCCTCGTCCTGCTGAGGAAGCGGCGTTTCCGCGCCCTCCCCCACAGTCTTAAGGACGCGGGAGGTGCCCCCATCGCCGGGGACGCGGTCGCCGCCGAGAAGGGGTATCTGCGGGAGGTCGGCAACCTCGCCTTCCACATCGCGCTGATCGTGATGCTGACCGCCTTCGCCTGGGGCCAGCTGTACAAGTCCGAGGGCAACAAGCTGATCCTCGAAGGCGACGGCTTCTCCAACACGCTCACCCAGTACGACGACTTCAAGTCGGGCACCCTCTTCGACACCGACGACCTCGACCCCTTCAGCTTCACCCTGAAGGACTTCAAGGGCACGTACGAGGTGTCCGGGCCCAACCGCGGTACGCCGCGCACGTACGAGGCCGACGTCAACTACAGCGTGGGCGCGTACGGCAAGGACCAGAAGCGCACCATCAAGGTCAACGAGCCGCTGGTGATCGGCGACTCGAAGGTCTACCTCACCGCCCACGGCTACGCGCCCGTCATCACCGTCCGCGACGGCAAGGGCAAGGTCGTCTACAGCCAGCCCGTGGCGCTGCTGCCGCTCGACTCGAACGTCACCTCCTCCGGCGCCATCAAGGTCATGGACGGCTACCGCAACGCCAAGGGCGTCGAGGAGCAGCTCGGCTTCCAGGCCTTCTTCCTGCCGACCTACGTGCCGGGCAACGAGATCGCCTCGCAGTTCCCGGCGCTCGACAACCCGGTGCTGAACCTGATCGGCTACCACGGCGACCTCGGGGTCAACGCGGGCATCCCGCAGAGCGTGTACCAGCTCGACAAGAGCCACATGAAGGTGTTCAAGGACGCCAAGGGCAAGGAAGTACGGGAGAACCTGAAGCCCGGCGAGACCATGACCCTCCCGAACGGCGCCGGCTCGGTCACCTACGAGGGCACCCAGGAGTGGGCCAACTTCCAGGTCACCCGGCAGCCCGCCAGCGGCTGGGCGCTCGCCGGCGCGATCGTCGCCATCTTCGGCCTCGCCGGTTCCCTGTTCATCCAGCGCCGACGGGTGTGGGTGCGGGCGGTGCGCGGCTCCGACGGCGTGACCGTCGTCGAGCTGGGCGGCCTCGGCCGCAGCGAGTCCGCGAAGGTGCCCGAGGAACTCGGCGAACTCGCCGGAATCCTGTACGACCAGGCGCCGGGCGTGCCTGATGCCAGTCCCGACCCCGACTCCGATACCCCCGACCCCAAAGTCGTACCTGCCGAAGGGGCTGAGAAGTAAATGCAATCTCTCGCCGCCGCGACCAACGAGAACCTCGCGAACATCAGCAACACGCTGATCTACTCCGCGATGGCCGTCTACACCCTGGCCTTCTTCACCTACATCGCCGAGTGGATCTTCGGCAGCCGCAGCAAGGTCAGCCGTACGGCCGCCGCGCTCACCGCGAAGCCGGCCGGGGCGGCCGGTGCGAAGGCGCCGGAGGTGACCGTCCAGAAGGCAGGCGGGACCGCCGTACTGGAGCGGCCGAAGGTCGTCGTACGGGCCGCGGCCGGGGCCCGGGACGTGCCGGACGGGCCCGGTGCCCATGGCGGGGACGAGCAGGGCGACCTCTACGGGCGGATCGCCGTGTCCCTCACGGTCGTCGCGTTCCTCGTCGAGTTCGCCGGGGTGCTGGCCCGCGCGCTGTCCGTGCAGCGGGCGCCGTGGGGCAACATGTACGAGTTCAACCTGACCTTCTCCACCACGGCCGTCGGCGTCTACCTCGTCTTCCTCGCGCTGAAGAAGGACATCCGCTGGCTGGGCCTGCCCCTGGTGACGTCCGTCCTGCTCGACCTCGGCCTCGCGGTCACCGTCCTGTACACGGCGAGCGACCAGCTGGTCCCGGCGCTCCACTCGTACTGGCTGTACATCCACGTCTCCACGGCGATCCTCTGCGGTGCCGTCTTCTACGTGGGCGCGGTCGCCACGATCCTGTACCTCTTCAAGGACTCGTACGAGAACAAGCTCGCGTCCGGCGGCAAGCCCGGCAGCTTCGCGACCTCCGTCATGGAGCGCCTGCCCGCCTCGGCGTCCCTCGACAAGTTCTCGTACCGCGTCAACGCGGCCGTCTTCCCGCTGTGGACGTTCACGATCATCGCGGGCGCGATCTGGGCGGGCGACGCGTGGGGCCGCTACTGGGGCTGGGACCCCAAGGAGACCTGGGCGTTCATCACCTGGGTCGCCTACGCCACCTACCTGCACGCCCGCGCCACGGCCGGCTGGAAGGGCCGCAAGGCCGCGTACATCGCGCTGATCGCCTTCGCGTGCTTCCTCTTCAACTACTACGGCGTCAACATCTTCGTCAGCGGCAAGCATTCGTACGCCGGAGTCTGAGCCGTAACTCCATTGCCTCGAAGGCCGGTTCGCGTGACTCAGGTCACGGGAACCGGCCTTCGGCGTACGGACAGGTAAATGGGCGTGGACACGAATCTGCGGAAACGGATCCGCGCGGGGGAGCACGACGCCTTCGGTGAACTCTTCGACGCGTACGCGCGCTCCGTCTACAACCATGCCTTCCGGCTGACGGGGGACTGGTCGGCGGCCGAGGACGTGGTCTCGCTGACCTTTCTCGACGCCTGGCGGCTGCGCGACAGGGTCGACGAGGAGGGCGGCTCGCTGCGGCCCTGGCTGCTCGGCGTCGCCACCAACGTCACGCGCAACACCCGCCGCGCCGCCCGAAGACACGCCGCCGCCGTCGCCCGGCTGCCCCGGGACGAGGTCGAGCGGGACTTCGCCGACGAGGTCGCGGGCCGCCTGGACGACACGGAGCAACTGTCCCTCGTACGGGCCGCGTTGGCGTTGCTGCGGCGGCCCGAGCGGGAGGTGCTGGCGCTGTGCGTGTGGTCGGGGCTCGACTATCCGGCGGCGGCCGAGGCGCTGGGGGTGCCGGTGGGGACCGTACGGTCGCGGCTGTCGAGGGCCCGTACAAAGCTCGCGAAACATGTCAAAAACCTGGAACCGCCCACCGGACGCGGACAGATGAGAGGTGACCGCATCACCGCGGTCGGGCCCATGAGGGAGGGAAACCGATGAGCACACCCCCCGGATTCTCCGGATCTTCCGAGCGAGACCTTCCGCCGGGCCGTCACCGACTCCTCAAGGAGCATCTGATGACCGAGATCCGGCACGACAGCCAGCGCGACATACGGCACGAGGGCGAGAAGAAGGCCGTGCGTCGCAATCCGTGGCTGCGGCCCGCGATCACCGCCGGGGCCGTCGCCACTGTCGCCGCGCTCACCTTCGTCGCCCTTCCCGGCGGCGGCGCGGACGGTACGAGCGCGACTCCGCCCGCGACTCCCCCCGCCAGGTCGACCACGGGCACGACGACCGTTCAGACGGCGACGACCCTGCTGGAGAACATCGCGCTCGCCGCCGAGGGCACCGAACTGCCCAGCGGCATCCGTGACGACCAGTTCGTCTACATCAAGAGCCGGCTCGCCTACATGACCTACACCAACGGCGGGCCCGGGAAGCTGGATCCGGTCCACGACCGGGAGGTCTGGCTGTCGGTGGACGGCATCCGGGACGGACTCCTGGAGGAGGACAAGGAGGGCCACGAGCACCAGGTACTGGGTTACGAGGGGGACCTGTTCGAGCGGCCCAAGACCCCGTCGGCCACCAGTTACCGTTCCCTGTCCAAGCTGCCGGCCGACCCCGACAAGATGCTCGCCTGGCTGTACGAGACGGTCAGCAAGGAGGTCGACGACGAGCAGCCCGACAAGGACTACCGGGCCTTCGTCCTCTTCGGCGACCTGATCCGGGAGACCCTGATGCCCCCGAAGGTGAGCGCCGCGCTCTACCGGGCCGCCGCGAAGATCCCGGGCGTCGAGGTGGTCCCGGACGTGAAGGACACGGAGGGCAGGACGGGGATCGCGGTCACCAGGACCGGCGCCGACGGTGAGGAGCAGCAGCTGATCTTCGACAGGAAGACGTACACCTTCCTCGGCGAACGGGTGCTCCGCGACGGCGAGTTGGTCGGCAGCAGCGCGATCCTGGAGCGGGCGGTGGTGGACCGGACCGGCCAACGCCCGTAAGGACGTAAGGAGTCACGACGGCGGCAGACAGTCCTTCTCCGGGGGCTTCCCGGTGGGCCAGGCGATCTCGACGAAGCGGGCGTGCCGGTCGGGGGTCAGTTCCACGATCGGTACGGCCTTGTCGTACGGGTTGCCGTAGTTGTCGAGGCAGATCCAGCCGCTCGCGCCGTTCACCCGCCCCGAGGAGCCCTTGATGAGGGTCCACTCGTCGCCGACGTCGGCGAGCGTCGGCGCGGACTGGCCGCGGGGCGTGGCCTCGCGGATGCCCTCGACGGTGAGCCGCATCGCGTCGTACGCCACGATCAGCTGGCCGTCCTCCAGGTCGACCTCGCCGATCGGCAGGGGACTGTCGGTCTTGGCCGTCCTGTTGGCCTGGGCGGCGGTCAGCAGGTCGGCCAGGTCCTGGGCGTCGGCCGCCGAACCCCCGGTCTTCGGGGGGCTCTTGATCCACGCGTCCGGGTGGGCGAGGGCGCTGTAGCGGACCGAGATGCCGTGCTTCAGGGCCTCGGGGTCGAGCTTCGCGTCGCCGGTGAGATAGGAGGCGTCGTCACCGGTGAGGATGGTGAACTCGCGCTGCTGGCAGCCCCGTTCGCCAAGTGCGTTGATGAACTGGCGCAGTTGGGTGTGGCGGCCGGCGAACAGGATGGTGTCCACGGCGGGCGCGGTGTCGCAGACCAGCTCCCTGATCTGCCGGAAGTCGTTGGCGGTCGTGCCCTCCTTGGTGCGGTCGGCGAGCGGGGTGAAGGGCCACGGCTGGTAGCGCGAGCCCTTCAGCAGCTTCTCGAACGAGGCTTGCAGGGTGAGCGTGTACGGGTCGCCCGGATCGTCGTACACCAGCACCGCCTTGTCGGCCGCGACCTTGGCGAAGGAGGCGAGGGCGAGGGCCTCGTCGGTGTTGGTGGGGGCGACGCGGGCCAGCCCCGGGAAGGGCATCATGCCCTCGGGGTTGTCCTGTTGGCCGTTGGCGAGGCTGTCGGCCGTGATGGAGGTGCCGACGACGGGGATGCCACGGCTCGTCAGCTCCTTGACGGCCCGGGCGTTCTCCTCGGTGCTGAGCCCTATCCCGGTGACCGCGCGCAGCCGGTCGGAGGTGGTCGTCATCTTCTCCAGCTGGTCGACCGTGTGCTCCCAATGGGCGCCGGTGCGGCCCGGGTTGGCGAGCACAAGCCGGATCGGCGGACCCTCGCCGTTCGCGTCGTGGTTCACCTTCCACTGGGCGAGGTACGCGCCCTGGAGTTCGTGCAGCACATCCCCGAGGTTGTCCGCGTCGGTCGCGGTGAACGGCTCGAACAGGGCGACGGTGACAAAGCCCTTGTCGTCCTTGCCGTCGGTGAGGGAGTCGTTCTCGCGGTCGATCGCCGTGATCGTGTCGGCGAGCTGCTTCCGCCCGAAGGAGAAACCGGTCGTCGAGACGCCCACGCACTCGTCGCTGCCCGCCGGTCTGACCACTCCGGGCGCGCAGGAACGGTCGTCCTCGGTGAGCTTCCGCACGGTGAAGCCGAGCCCGGTCACCAGGGCCGCCGTGACCAGCAGGGCCAGATAGCGGCGCAACGGGATCGCCCAGACCCCCTCGCGCAGCCACCGGCCGACACCCCTGGACCCCGTACCCCTGGAACCTGTGCGGGCCATCACGCGCCTCCGTCGTTGCGGTCGTCGTCGGCGGAGTCCTCGTCGCCCGGGACGCGCAGCGGGCGCCCGGCCAGCGCGTCCTCGGGCCACTCCTGCGAGGCCTGCCACAGCAGCGCGTTGCTGGCCAGCGGGTCGTTGGACAGCTGCTCCAGCTCGTAGCGCAGCCGGTCGCACAGTTTCCGGTCGGGCAGCACCAGCGGATCGGTCAACTGCCAGACGGCGTGCAGGAGTCGGCGTACCCGCAGATGCAGTACGGCGTCCACGTCGTCCGGTGGGAGCTGTTCGGCGTCGGTGTGGCCGAGGGCGATCCGGGCGCGGAGGTGGTCGCCGCCCGCGAAGTCGTGGCCCTCGGTGTCGTGGGCGTGGAAGTAGGGCGCGGACGCGACGAACAGGAGGGTGTCCAGCCAGGTGCGGGTGTCGAGGCTGTGGAAGGTGTCGCGGAGATGGGCGACCGCCGGTCCGGTGTCGCCGAGGGCGAGTTCGTGGTGGAGGCGGTAGCGGGCCGCCGACGGTTCGGGTCCCTCGTAGTGCTGGATGAGGGTCTCGTGGACGTCCCGCCACTTGCCGTGGTCGGCGTGCCGGTGGTGCAGGCGCAGCAGGAGCAGGGTGCGGACGAAGGCGTCGCCGACGAACTGCCCCGGTACGGCGGGCAGTCCCTCCGCGGTGAGCCGGGTCTCCAGGGCGCGGACGCTCGACGGGCCGAAGTCGTCCGGGAGTTGGACGGCGGCGAGCAGACAGGCCGAGTCGTGGTCGTGGGCGGCGGCCAGCACGGTGAGTTCGTCGAGCCGGTCGGCGGGGACGAGCCGGTCGAGGAGTTCGCGGTAGGCGGGACGGCCGTCGCGGTCCTCGTACAGGACGAGGTCGGCGGTGAGCAGGGCGCCGAAGGGCGCGGTGGGCGGCAGTTGGGGCAGGTTCTGCCGGGCCGACTCGGCGAGCAGCGCGATGCCCAGCGGGTTCCCGCACGTCAACCGGTGGGTGGCGGGCGGGAGTTCGGCCGGTACGGGCACCGCCGTACCCGTGCAGACCGCGTCGACGATGTGCAGTGTGTCGTCGGAGGAGAGCGGTGGCAGCGACACCAGCAGGGCCCGGGAGGCGACCGTGTCGGCCGGGGTCCAGCGGGTGCGCTGGGCGGTCTCGCGCAGGTCCCGGCGTACGGCGTTGCGCAGCGCGGACTGGCCGCCGCTGCCGCGTACGGCGGCGATGAAGGCGACCTGGTCGGTGATGCCCTCGGACCGGTCGCGCAGCACCTGCTCGATGAGTTCGCGGCCCGGCGATCCCTGGGCGTTGTCGACGAGGACGAGCGGACGGCCGAGCCGCTGGAGGTGCGCCCGCACGCCGCTGTAGGCGTCGGTGAGGTCGGCGAGCAGGGCGCGGACGAGGTAGCGCTCGGCGTGCTCGCGGGAGGTGCCGCCGGCCCTGAAGTGGTCGGAGAGCAGCCGGAGTCCGAGTTCGGCGCGGTCCCCGGCGTTGGGGTAGGTCCGGTACCAGGTGGACGCCCGGCGCTGGCGCGCGCCCGAGGAGCGTTCCGTCATGGCCTCCAGCGTCGCCTCGATGACCGCCGACACCAGCGGGTCGTCGCTGATCGCCGCAGCGACCGCCTTCGCGGCCACCCGGCCCGCCCAGCGCGCGGCGAACCCGCTGAACCACGAGCCGCTCTCGTTGAGCAGCAGCATCCGCTGGACCTCCCACCGGATGCGCTCGGTGTCGGCGTTGCCCCAGCCGCCGGCGGCCACCGCGATCAGCCCCGACATCAGCCGGGGGAAGGCGATCCGCCGGGCGCCGGTGACCGGTTCGGCGAGCTGCTCGGCGATCACGAGGAGCGCCTGCGCGAGCGGCGACCAGGCCTGCGCCGGACGAGACTCGAACGACCCGGTGAACTGCGGGTCCTCGCAGTCGATCAGCGCGATCGGGGTGTGCCCCTGGTAGGCGGCGCGCAGCTCCCGTAGGACGGCGCTCTTGCCGAGCCCGCGCCCGGCGGTGAGCACGACGAACGGCAGCTCGCGGGGGTGTTCGAGGGGAGCGGCGATGTGGTGGTGGGGCCGCAGTCCGATGAGCCGGGGCGCGAGCCCCGGCGGCTCGGTGTCGAAGAGCGCCCCGCGTCCGTGCAGCCGTCTGAGCACCGCATCCCTCCCCCTGGCGCGGTTCGAAGTGCTGTGCAGCAGCGCTGTTCAGTCTGCTGTGTGTCGCAGCAACACCAGTGTAAGAAGAGGGAGTTGCATCGGACCAGATAGTGAGATGTCCGTTGAGTTACGAAATTATCGGCCCGATGCTCAGCTTTGAACGGCCCCCTACTCGACCGTGATCGAGTCCAGCTGGCCCCGCAGATAGACGTGCGAGTCGAAGGGTTCGTACGCGACCCGCCCCACCGGCGCGGGCACCGACTCGACGATCGTGCCCGGGGTGCACTCGCCGAAGTACACGAGGGACATCAGCTCCTCGGCGGGCGCGTCGGCCGGCGGCGGCAGTACGCGATGACGCCCGGACCGCCACCGATCACCCGTCCAACGGGCCATCAGATCACCGATGTTGATGGTGAACGCCTCCGGATCGAAGGGCGCGTCCTCCCAGCCGCCCTCGTCCGTGTAGACCTGAAGCCCGCCCTTCCCGGCCTGCCGGTCGAGGATGGTGACCGTCCCGAAGTCGGTGTGCGGCCCGATCCGGAACTGTCCCGGCTCCGGCTCGCCGACGACCTCGATCCCCGGGTACCAGTTGATGTTGAAGCCGTAGGTCGGATGGTCCATGTGCCGGGAGAAGAAGTCGGGTTCGAGCCCGAGCGCGTCACCGAGCAGGGTGAGCAGCTCCTTCTCCAGCTCGCCCATCCGGTCGAGATACTCCTCGCACAGCGCCCGCAGCTCGGGCGCCTCGGCGGGCCAGACGTTGGGCGCGTACCACTCGGCGTTGACGACCGGGTCGTCGAAGGGCTCGTGAGTGGCGAAGGACAGCGACTCCTTCAGATCGGGCGGGGTCTCGGTCCCCTCCGAGTACCCGTTGGCCTCGGCCCCGGGCCCCAGCCACCCCCTCCCCCCGACTTTGACGGCGTACCGCTCCTTCACCTCGGCGGGCAGCGCGAAGAAGGCCCGGGCCGCCTCCCGGACCCCGGCGCGCAGGGCGGGATCGACGCCGTGCCCGGTGACCAGCAGGAAACCGGCGGTCTGGAGGGCCTCGTCGACGGTACGGGCGATGGCGGCGCGGGCGTCGGGGTCCCCGGAGAGCCAGGGGCGCAGGTCCACGGTCGGGATTCGCGGGGTCGTACGAAGGTCACTCACCGATGTCCTCGTTCCACAGTGCGGGATTGTTCTTGATGAAGTCGCGCATCAGCCCGACGCACTCGGCATCGTCGAGCAGCACGATCTCGACGCCGTGCTCGGCGAGCCAGTCGTGGCCGCCGTGAAAGGTGACGGCCTCGCCCACGACCACCCGGGAGATACCGAACTGCCGGACCAGACCGGAGCAGTACCAGCAGGGCGAGAGCGTGGTGACCATGGTCGTCCCACGGTACGAACGCTGCCGTCCCGCGTTCCGGAACGCGGCCGTCTCCCCGTGTGTCGAGGGGTCGCCGTCCTGGACGCGCCGGTTGTGCCCACGCCCGAGGAGCGTGCCGTCGGCGCCGAAGAGCGCGGCACCGATCGGGATACCGCCCTCGGCGAGCCCGGCACGGGCTTCCTCGACGGCGACGGCGAGCCAGGAGCGGGCCCGAACCTCATCCAGCTGAACCATCTGATCCATCTGATCCATGGGTCCACTCTCCTTCGACGGAAACACCGGGGCAACGTGCGGAAAGTACTCTCCGGACATCCCGCAGCAGGACGAAGTGTCAGCGCCCCTGGAGGCACCCGTGCCCGCACTCACCCTCCGTGAAGTCCTGATCCTCGACCCGGTCCGCGCCGCCGAGCCCGAACTCCTCACCGGCGAGGCCGCGTTGGACCGTCCGGTGCGCTGGGTCCACTCCAGCGAGGTGTACGAGGGCGCGAACTTCCTGGACGGCGGCGAGCTGCTGCTGACCAACGGTTTCGGCCTCACCGACACGGACGAGGAGGTGCGGCGCCGGTACGTCCGTGAGCTGACCGCCCGGGGTGCGGCGGGCCTCGCGGTGGAGATCGGCCGCTCGCTCCCGGCGATGCCGCCCGAAGTGACGGACGAGGCCCGCCGCCTTGGCCTGCCCCTGCTGGCGCTGCGCCGGGTCGTCCCCTTCGTACGCATCACGGAGGCCGCCAACCGCGCGATCGTCGCCCGGGGCCTGTCCGGCCGTACGGTGGTCCGCCCCTGGGGCGACGACCACACCGCCGCCCTGCTCGCCGACCTCGCCGACGCCCAGCCCCTGAACCAGCCCGAGGTCGAGGCCCGCGCGGCCCTGTCCGGCTTCCACCCCGGCCCCGGCGCCCGCCTGATCGGCGTCTCCGTGCACGGCACGCGGGAGGTCGGGGCGGTGGACCGGGCGGTGCGGACCCTGGGCGGGGCGGTACTGCGGGCGGCGTTCCCGGGGGACGTGCTGGCGCTGGTGGCGGTGCTGCCGGAGGCGGGGGCGAAGACGGCGAGGGGCCGGGACCCGGTACGGGCGGTGCAGGACGCCTTCCGTACGTCGGCCGCCGCCCCCGGCCTCACCGTGGCCGTGGGCCACGCCGTCGACGCCGGCAGCGGCTGGCTGCGCTGGAGCGAGACGCTGCGCGCGGCCCGTACGACGCTGGAACTGGCACTGACGGTGCCGCCCCCGGAGCCGAACGCACCCCAGGGCCCCCTGGTGACCTCGTCCCGTGCCCTGGCCCTCGAACGGGAACTGACCCGAGGCGGAGTCGACGCCAACCACGACCGCCTGACCCGCCTGGTCCAGCACACCCTGGGTCCCCTGCTGGCCTGGGAGGCGGCCCACCCCAGCGACCTGGTCCGCACCCTGGAGGTCCACCTCCGCAACGGCTGCTCCCCGACCCGCACGGCGACCCTCCTCCACATCGGCCGCCAGTCCCTCTACCAGCGCCTGGAACGCATCGAGTCCCTCCTGGGCCTGGAGATCGACGACCCGGACCTGCTGGGGGAGCTGCTGACGGCGGCTTGTGCGTGGCGGGTGGTGCGGGGGACCGGGGCGGCGGGGGCGGGAGTAAGGGGCCTGCGGACGGTGGCGTAGGGGAGGCGGGAGCCGGGGGAGGTTCTGCCGTCATTCCGTCGAGGTGACGACACCGTCCTCGTCCAGGAAGTAGCTGCCCTTCGCCAGGTCCTCCACAGTGCCGTTCTTCAGCCACTGCTTGGACATGTTGTGCACCACCTTGGCCTGGCGCTCCCAGACGATCTGGTGGCCCGCGCAGGCGATGCGGAACATCAGCTTCTGGCCGCCGGGGACGGCTTTGTAGAGCGCGGGCACCGAGAAGTACAGCAGGCCGAGGTCGGGCGACGTGTTGACCACGGAGTCGTGTTCCCCGTAGATGATGAGCACGGGAACGTCCGAGCCGAGGGTGCCGTCCAGCGGCACGGTGGTGGAGTTCCAGCCCCACCAGTACGGGTTCTTGACGCGCGCGAGGCCCCCGGGCACCCCAGGCATCCCCTCCACCTCATGGCCCCACTTGGCGCCGATGGGGTCGTTCTCCATGATCGCCTTCCACACCACGTCGACGATCCCGTCCTCCCGCTGCTTGTGGCACTTCACGTCCTTGTCCCACGAGGACTCGAGACCCGATTTGCCGGTAAGGGTCATGGGAAAGCCGAACAAGGCGGCGGGTGTGCTCTGCGGCAGCGGCACGGGCGGGTCCCAGCGCGTCCCGGGTTTGCTCTGCCTGCCGTTCGGCGGAAAGATCGGCGCGAGCAGGAGCAGGCTCTTGACGTTCTCCTTGTGCTGGATGGCGTACGGGCCGAGCTGCTGCGCGGCGGCCGACCAGCCGATGAGGTCGACCTTGGACGCGCCCGTGAGGCCCTGGATGAAGGTGACGACCTTGTGCACCTCCTCCCAGTTGCTCTGGGAGTTGTCCAGCTGGTGGGGGTACTGCACAGGGTCCAGCACGCCGCCCGGATGTGTCGTGAGGAGGTGCTTCTGGGCGGGGTTCACATTGCGTGGGTCGTCCATCTGGGGGCGGGTGGACCGGCCGGACCCCTGGAGGTCCATGACGAACACGTCGTAGCCCGCGTCGGCCAGGAACTCGGCCCAGCTGTACTTGCCGTGCCGGAGGTCGAAGCCCGCCAGGGCCGGCACGCTGCGGCCGTGGAGCATCAGGACGGGCCTGCGCGGCTGGTTCGGCTTGGTGCCGTTGCGTTCCCGCACGAACAGCGTGGCGGGCTTGCCGTAGTTCGCGGGGATGGTCGAAGTCCACGGGATGTTGTGGTCGGTCAGGATCGGTTCTGCCATGACTGTGCTCCGTTTCTGGTCGCGTCAGCCCCCCTGTTCACGGCGAACTCCCACCATCCGTCAAGTGCGGTCTTGGAGAGTTCTCTTCCGCCCGCGTCGAGGCTTCAACAGGCGGCAGCGGCAGCCGCATCGGCAGCCGTGGCCGAAGGGGACGGAACGGATCGTCTGCCTCGAAAGCGCGACGGGTTGAGCAGGCACTTTCCACGTTACGTCGGTGCGGCCGAGGTGGCGCGTCGAGGACATGGGTCAGCTCAGCGAAGGGTGACGTGGCGCGGAGCGTGGTACTCGGACAGCGACAGCACGGTCTTCGGCGTCCGCAGCCCGTCCTCCTCGGCGAACAACTGCCGTACGGCCTCGAAGGGAACGGCGTCGGGGGCGTCGGGGGCGACGACCAGTGAGGCCCGGTCGTACAGCTCACGGAGAGGCTCGGGCATCGTCCGCCCGTGGTCCTCGGCCTCGGCTCCCCAGATGTCCCACAGCAGGGTCTCCACCTTGTTCAGCGCGGCGAGGTCGAGCCGCACGTTGCCGGCCACGAACCACTCGCCGTTGAGCGGCCCTTCCTCCGGAGGGTGCAGCCCGAAGGTGGCGGGGTCGGCGTCCCCGGCCCGGATGTCCCGCCAGGCCCGGCCCGCGACCAGGAAACGGTCACGGGGTACGTCCATGGGGTCGAAGTCGACGTTCCAGGCGGCGGCGATGCCGGGATCGGTGAGCTGCGCGTCGGCCAGCCGCCAGCCGCACGCCTCGTCCCAGTACTCGGTGACGACGTGGTCGCAGTGGAAACCGTCCGTCCCGAAGTAGTCGGCGAACCCGGACCGCACCCGCGCGGGAACGCCGCTGTGCCGCAGCAACGAACAGTGCAGCAGCGCGAAGTCCCGGCAGACGCCCACGAACCGGTCCCCGGCCGCGCGCCGCCGGTTCAGCGGGGAGCCGTCGCGGGCGATGACGATCCGCAGGATGTCGTCGATGTAGCGGGTCTCGGCGTCGAGCCGCAGCCGCTCGGCGGGGTGTGTGTGCCGGAAGAGGTCGCCCTCAAGTCTGTGAATCATCAAGTCGCGTGCCGTACGGGCGAGTTGGGCGGGGGAGGACGGGAGTTCGGCGTACAGCGGGGCGAGGTCGCCGGGGTCGGAGAAGGTGCTGTGGGTGCGGTAGAAGTCGGCGGCTTCCGGGGCGAGACCGGGGTGGGTGGACGGCACGATGGGGCTCCCTGAGAACTGGGGGTCGAGTACGTGTTCGGTCGTACGTTCGAATGTCGGCCGGCTCGCACCACCGTGCCAAAATTCGCCGCAGATTGTCCAGGGGAGCGGGCAGGGGAGCGGGCCGGGGGGTTGGCAGGGGAGCGGAAAAGCATGTGAACGCCGGTCCTGCCCCGGCCAGAATGCCCCTGTGCCCCCTGCGAATCATGTCCATGCCCGTGTCCTGTGCGGGCTCGCCGCCAACACCGCCCTGCCGTCGGAGCTGGTCGACCGGCTGATCGAGGTCGCGGCGGCGGACGCCGACTTCGTGGACGACCTCGCCGGCCGTGCGGACCTCAGCCGCGCGCAGACGCTCGCGTTGTTCGCACGCGTCCCGGAGACCGGCGTACTGCTGGCCCGCGAGGGGCGCCTGACGTCAGCCGACGTCGATCCCGCCGCCGAGCCGGACGCCGCACTCGCGCTGCTGGACGAGGGGCGCGGCGAACCGGAGTGGGCCCGGCTCCTCGCGGCGGATCCATGGGCCGTGCGCCGGGAGCGACTGGCCGCCTGTGCAGGCCTTCCGTCTGATGTGATCGAGACGCTCGCCGCCGACCCGGACCTGCGGGTCGTCGCGGAACTCGCCCTGTGGACGACGGCTTCGGAGGTCGCCAAGAGGCTCGCGGAGCATCCGTCTGCCGAGGTCCGCAGGGCGCTGGCCTGGAACGAGGCGACGCCGCCGGCCGTACTGGCGGCGCTGATCGGCGGCGAAGGGCTGCCGCCCGCGCGACGCTGCTCGGTCTGCGAACGTGAGGAGACGCCGTACACGCACGCCCCGGACTGCGATCGGGCCGACTGCGATCTGCCGCCGGGTGCCTCCTGCGACGGCTCCCACGAGTCCACCGTGCACGACATACAGCACGCGGCCCTGCGGAACCCCGCCACGCCCACCGAAGCCGTGGTCGCCTTCGCGGACCACCCGTCGACGATGCTGCGCCGGCCCCTCGCCGAACGCCTTGACCTCCCCCCGGAGGTGAGCCGACGCCTCGCCGCGGACCCCATCCCCGGCATCCGGGCCGACCTCGCCGGAAACCCGGCGATCGACGACGCCCTGATGCGCACGCTGGCCGACGACGAGGATCCCGGCGTACGACGCCACCTCGCGCACAACCCGTACGTGCCGCTCGACACACTCACCCGCCTGGCCGCCACCACGAAACTGGGCGCCGCCCTGCCCCCACGGATCGCGACCGCGTCGACCGCCGAGGTAGCGGAACTGGCCCGCTCGACCGACCCGACCGTACGGATGCTCCTGGCCCTGCGCCGCGATCTGCCCGCCGGAATACGCGACGCGCTGGCCGCCGACCCCGACGCGAAGGTGCTCAAGTCGATCGCCCCGCACCCGGGCCTCTCCGAGGCACAGCTGCGTGCCATGGTCGACCGGCACGGAGTCCGGGTGCTTGCCAAGGTGGCGACCAACCCGGATGCGTCCGGCGCCCTGCTGGAGGACCTCACCCGCCACCGGCCGCCGGTACAGAAGGCGTTCCGCGAGATCGCCCGACACCCCCGCGCGACCCCGCAGGCACTGCTCGCGTGCCTGGCGGACATCCAGGCGAGACCCATAGCCGCCGGCCACCCGGCACTCCCGCCCGCGGCCATCGTGGAGTTGCTCGCCGACGAGCACTCGGAGGTGGTGGAGGCGGCGGCCCGCAATCCGTCGCTGCCGTGCGCGGTGATGCCGGAGCTGATGCCTTAGCCGCTCTCAGAACCCGGGCGGGATCAGGTCCTGAGGCCCGTCAGGGTCGGCCGAGTCCGAGAGCAGCTCCGCGACGCGCAGGGTGCACTCCCACTCCGTCAGCCTGCCCTTGATCACCACCAGGTAGGACTCCTGGTCGGTGAAGCGGTACACGCGGCGCCGCTTCTCGATGATGTTCTTGCTCGGCAGGTAGGTGTGGAGGACGGCACGCAGCTCCTCCAGCGCCTGGCCCTTCGTCTCCCGCCCACGGCAGATGAACTCGGTGCTGTGCGTCTCACCGTTGAAGTACTGCGCGATCACGACCCAGTTGCCCATGCCCGTCCCCCCATCCCCTCGTCCAAGGCTACCTACCCCTCGACACGCTCGATGTACTCCGCCGGCCCAGGTGCCGGTGTCACAGGTTGCCGACAGTTCACGAGGCATGTCCCGTACACCACGAGCACTCTGAACTACCTTGAGGAAACGGGGTGTTGGGGGAGGGGAGAGACCGTGATGCATGCGAGAGCCCGGTTGGTCTGCGGGGCGGTGATGACGTGCGCGACGCTGCTGGCCGGCTGTACGGACGGCGGCGGTCCGGGCGGGGAGACGACGCGGGGGGCGAGCCCGGATGTCGCCCGGAGTGATGGCGACACGGACGCGGTCACCGGCGCCGATGCCTTACCCGCGGCCTCGCCGACCGAACAGGCGGACCCGGCGAAGCAGCCGCACAGCGCGGCCGAGGCGTGGGCGTTCGTCCGGAAGGTGATCGCCGATCCGGAGCTGGTCGGGTCGGGGGCGGCGCCGGGGACGCCGTACGAGAGCGACCCGAACACCTGGGCCGTGCTGGGCGAGAACTGCGCATGGCAGCGGGAGGGGCTGCCGGAGGACGTACTGGCCACGCTCACCCGCCACTTCGAGGTGCCCGCGAGCGGTGCCGAGGGGGCGGTGCGGATGTCGACCACTCACGGTGCACCGGACGGCGCTGGACGCCGCCTGGGAGCAGGCCGGGATGCTGGAGGAGGGCGTCGGCTGCCCGGAACAGACCCTGCGGGCGGGTGAGCGGCTGACCGATCTCTCCTCCGTGGCCGTCGCGTGGGGCGAGAGCGGCAACACGTCCAGCGACGACTCGCTGTCGGAGTCGGGCGCGTGCGTCAGCGACACCCGGGGCGGTCCGTACCCCTACTCGTGGACGCAGTCCGTGTTCGGCCCGGTCGTGATCTCCGCGTCCTCGTGCGGAGGGCAGGAGGGCACGTCGAGCGAGTTGGATGTGGCCGTAAGGATGCTGTTGCGGGTGCAGGACGCGATCGGAAGCCCCACCGGGGCCGACTCGGCCTCACCGGACCCGGCCACCCCCTCCGGCAGCCCCACCGTCGGGGACAAGAAGGGCGGCGAGTGATGGAGCGTCTCCTTCCCGCCGACCCCTCCCGTCTCGGCGACAACCGCCTGCTGGGCCGCCTGGGAGCCGGCGGCATGGGCGTGGTCTACCTGGCCCGCACCGGGACCGGCGACCTGGCCGCCGTGAAGGTGATCCAGCCCGAGTACGCCGACCAGGCCGAGTTCCGGGCCCGTTTCCGCCGCGAGGCGTCCTCCGCCGGGCAGGTCGACAGCCCGTGGGTGGTACGGGTGCTGGGCGCCGACACGGAGGCGGCGGCGCCCTGGCTGGCCACCACGTTCGTGCCCGGACCCGCCCTGGCCGATGCGGTCGCGGCCTGCGGACCGCTGCCGGACCGTGCGGTACGGGTGCTGGGCAAGGTACTTGCGCGCGCCCTGACCGCCGTGCACGAGGCGCGCCTGGTCCACCGGGACGTCAAGCCGGGCAACGTCCTGCTCGCCCTCGACGGCCCCCGCCTGATCGACTTCGGCATCGCGCGTCCGACAGCGACCGACGAGACCGAGCTGACCTCGGACAACATGGTGGTCGGCACCCCCGGCTTCCTCTCCCCCGAGCAGGCACGGGCGCAGCGGGTGGGCGCGGCGAGCGACGTCTTCTCGCTGGGGTGCGTGCTGGCGTACGCGGCCACCGGCCGTCTGCCGTTCGGCACCGGCGCGGCGGACGCGCTGCTGTACCGCACCGTGCACGACGAGCCCGAGCTGGACGGGGTGGCGGATGCCGAGCTGCGGGCGCTGCTCGGCCGCTGCCTGGCGAAGGAGCCGGAACAGCGGCCCACGGCCGCCGAGGTGGACGCGGAACTGGTGGAGGACGCCCCGGCCGGCACCGTGGACTGGCTGCCCGACCCGGTCGTACGGATGATCGCCGAACGGTCGGCGGAGATGCTCGCCCTGCCGGGCATCGAGCCCACCGAGGTGTCGCCGGAGTCGCCGGAGTCCCCGGGGCACAGCCGCCGCAGGGTCCTCGCCCTGGGCAGCGGCGCGGCGCTGCTCATGGCGGGTGGAGGGGCCGCGCTGTGGGCGGCGCTGCGCGACGACGACCCGGGGACACCGACCGCGAGCAGCCCCTGGGTCATCGGCCTCCACGCGGATCTGACGGGCCCGCTGCGGGAGAGCGGGCGGGCGCAGGAGCGGGGCGCGCGGCTGGCGGTGGAGCGGTTCAACGCACGTAAGGGCAGGCCGTTCACCCTCGCCCTGCGGACCGAGGACGACCGGGGGGAGCCGGCCCGCGCGGTCCGGGCGGCGCGGCGGCTGACCGGCGCCGCCGATGTCCTCGCCGTGCTCGGCCCCACCGGCTACGCCTCGACGCTGGCCGCGCTGGAGGTCTACGACGGCGCCGTGATGCCACTGCTGACGGTGTCGGAGCTGTCGACCCGCGCCGCGCAGGCGGGCATCGCCGGCACCGACCCGCGCTCGTACTTCAGGGCCGCGACGCTGTCCGCGTACGGCGCCTTCGCCACCGTCACCGCACTCGGTGAGCGGGGTGTCGGCAAGCTGGGTCTCCTGGGCGACAGGGCGGGCGGGCTGGTCGGCATGGAGTCAGTGCTCGTGACCAGCAGCGCCGCGAGCGGCCAGCTGGAGCTGTACCTGCGCGTGGTGCCCGCCCTCGCGAGCACGAGCGACCTGGCACCCGTCACCGACGACATGCTCAGCCGCGGTGTCGACGGTTTCTACTACATCGGCACCCCCGAACGTGCCGCCGCGGTCGCCCGCACCCTCGCGGAGCGGAACTTCACCGGGCCCCGCTACCTCGACGACGCCTGCGCCGCCGAGGCCTTCGTCTCCGGGGCCGGCCGGGCGGCCGAGGGCTGGCAGGTGCTGACGTCGTACATCGGACCCGACGCCGCACCCGTGAGCGCCTTCGCCACCGCCTACCGCAAGCGGTACGGCAGCGCGCCGGGCCCGTGGGCGGCCGAGGCGTACGACGTGACGCGCCTGCTCGCCGACCGGCTCACCGCCCTCGCCCCGAAGGGCGGCAAGCGACCCACCCGCGACCGGCTCACCCAGGCCCTCGCCGCGGCCCGGTTCACCGGGGTGGCCGCGACCTACGCCTTCGACGACCAGAAGCGGATGAAGCAGCAACTGCTCCACCAGTACCGCGTCCAGAACGGCCGGTTCGCCTACGCGGGCGCCCGGGACCTCACCGGAGACTGATCCGACGCGATCCGACGCGATCCGACGCGACAGGTACTGGAGGAGCTGGACCGATGCGGGCGCTGCACGCGCGGGACCCCGGCGAGCTGGGCGGGCACCGGCTGCTCGCCCGGCTCGGCGCGGGCGGCATGGGCGTGGTCTACCTGGCCCGCACCGCCGACGGGACCCTGGTCGCCCTGAAGGTCATCCGCGCCGAGTACGCCGCCGACCGGGCCTTCCGGGAACGGTTCCGGCGCGAGGCGCGGCTGGCCAGGGGGTTCACCTGCCGCTGGCTGGTGCCGGTCACCGACGCCGATGCCGAGGCCCGCGAGCCGTGGCTGGCCACCGCGTTCGTGCCGGGGCCGTCCCTGGCCGAGGCGGTGGACGGTCACGGCCCGCTGACGCCGTACGCCGTCACCGCGCTCGGCGCCCGGCTGGCGGAGGCACTGACCGAGGTGCACGGTGCCGGCCTGGTGCACCGGGACGTCAAGCCGGGCAACGTCCTGCTCGCCCTCGACGGCCCCCGCCTGATCGACTTCGGCATCGCCCAGGTCGGCGGTGCCACGGCGCTGACCGAGCCCGGCGCGATCGTCGGCACCCCTGGCTACCTCGCCCCCGAGCAGGTCCGGACCGGTGGCGAGGCGGCCCCGGCGAGCGACCTGTTCGCCCTGGGCTGTGTGCTGGCGTACGCCCTCACCGGGCAGCGGCCCTTCGGCCTCGGCGACCCGGCCGCCGTCCTGTACCGCACCGTGCACGAGGAACCCGACGTACCCGGCCTCGACCGGCTGCCGCTCCCCCTGCGTACGGCGATCACCGGCTGCCTGGCCAAGGACCCCGCCGGGCGACCCACAGCCGCAGAACTCGCCCGCGCCCTGCGAGCTGCCGAGCAGCCGACGACGGGCTCAGATCAACCGGCCGATCCCTTTCCCCGGCCCGCTCCCGACCACCAGGCCGATCTCCGTCGACCAGCCGATCCCCGTCGACCAGCCGATCCCCGTCGACCGGCCGATCCCCGTCGACCGGCCGCTCCCCACCACCAGGCCGCTCCCCCTCACCGGGCCGCTCCCGACCACCAGGCCATGCCGCCCCATCAACAGGCCTCCCCCGCACAGGAGTTCACCCTCACCGCCGCCCTCCCGCCCGACTGGCTGTCCTCCGCCGTGCTGCGCCTGGTCGCCGACCGCTCGGCCCGCGCCCTGGACCCGCCGCCCAGGCAGGACGGGCCCATGACCCTGCTGGAGCCCACGGTCGTCGACGAGGGACGCGCGCCCTCCCGGCGCCGGATCCTCGCCATCGGCGGCTCGGCCGCCGCGGTCCTCGCCGCGTCAGGCACCGGCACCGCGATCATCCTGACGAACCGTCAGAAAACCGCACAGGGAGGCGCGGCGCAGAACCTGCCCACCCATGTCATCGGCTTCCAGGCCGCCCTGACGGGTGACCAGAAAGAGGTCGGACTTGCGCAGGAGCGCGGCGCCCGGCTCGCCGTGGCCGCCCACAACGCCCGCGAGGACACCCGCTTCCGGCTCGCCCTCACCTCGTACGACGACCGGGGCGAGGCCGGGCGGGCGAAGGCAGGGGCCCGCGAGCTGCTCGCCGAGCGGTCCCTGTGCGCGGTGATCGGCCCCACCACCGTCGCCGCCGCCCGCGTGGCGGTCCCCTTGTACGGGGAGGCGTCCACGCCGGTCCTGCTCGTCTCGGCCGACTACGACGCGCTGGGGCTGTCCGCGGCCACGGAACGCACCCTCTGCGTGACCACGGCCCCGAGCAGGTACCGGACCACACCGGTGCTCGCCTACCTGACCTGGGTCCACAAGGTCGAGCGCACCGCCGTCGTCCAGGACCAGGCCGCGGGCGGGATGGCCGCCGGCCTCGCCCGCGACCTGCGCGAGACACCGCCCAGTGAGGGCACCACCACCGTCCACCCGGTGGCGTCCGGCACGGACGACTTCGGCCCGGTCGTCGCCGCCGCGCTGGCCACGCGCCCCGAGGCCGTCGTCTACGCGGGCACCTCGCCGACCCGGGCCGCGGCCTGTGCCCGCGCGCTGGCCACCGCGGGTTTCACCGGTCCCCGGGTGACCTTCGAACCCGTCATGCGCCCGGCTTTCCCGGAGGCCGCGGGCGAGGCCGCCGAGGGCTGGGTGTCGGGGGCGCCCTACAGCGAACCGCAGTCGTCGGACAGCAAGGCCGCCCGGGCCTTCACCGCCGCGTACCGCGACCGCTACGACGCGCCTCCCGCCCGCTGGGCCGCCGAGGCCTATGACGCGGTGGGTCTGATCGCCGCCTCCCTGAACGCCAACGGCGGCGGCGACGGCATCACCCCCGGGCAGGTCGCCGAGCGCCTCTTCAAGCTCACCTACGACGGTGTGGCCAAGCCCATCCGCTTCAACCAGGACATCACCCACGGCCTCAGGCCCGAGAACACGAGCTTCCTGTACCAGGTCAAGGACGGAGAGTTCCGCTTCCTCGGCCGGTACGACCAGGTGAGCTGACCGGCGTCGTTCCGCAGGCCGTCACGCGCTGCTCGACGTACTCGATGTACTCCGCCAACCGCCCCGCCCCCGCCAGCATCGCCCGAGTACGCCCCGCCAGCGCCTCCCCGCGTGCCACGACCGCGGCCCGCAGTTCCTCCGTGCTGCCCTGCTGACGCAGTTCTTCCAGTACCGGGCGGATCTGGTCCAGGGGGTAGTGGCTGCGTCGGAGGGTCTGGATCAGGCGGGCGTCGCGGATGTCGTCGGGGCCGAACTGCCGGTAGCGCGTGCCGCGTTCGCGGGCCGGGGTGAGCAGTCCCGCCGCTTCCCACACCCGTAGCGCGGACGTCCGTACGCCGAGCAGTGCGGCCAACTCACCGATCCGCAGGCCGAGGTCGGCCGTACGGGGCGTCGTCGCCGGAGTGCGCCCGGTGGCCAGCGCCTCCAGGGCCTCGCGTGTCGCCCGCAGTGCCGTCCGCTGCTCGTGCAGCCCGGCGTGCGCCGCGTCGACCAGCGCGAGGGCGCCCGGTACGTCACCGTCGTGCAGGGTCCGCATGACGGCGGTCGCCGCCAGTGGGCCGTACCCGGGTTGCAGGGCCCGGTACGTCAGCAGCGCGCGCCGGTGCACGTCCCCGAAGACGCGGTATCCCGACTCCGTCCGCGCGGCCGGGGGCAGGACGCCCGCGTCCTCGTAGTTGCGGATCTGCTGCGTCGACAGTCCCGACAGCCGGGCGAGGTCGACGGGACGGAGTCGCGACTCG
The DNA here is from genome assembly GCF_045041225.1 of Streptomyces sp. NBC_00075. NCBI lineage: Bacteria > Bacillati > Actinomycetota > Actinomycetes > Kitasatosporales > Streptomycetaceae > Streptomyces > Streptomyces sp. NBC_00075. The sequence goes on along the minus strand of NZ_CP108243.1, from coordinate 4,434,859 downwards.
TGGTTCATCACGGATTTGAAGCTTAGGGGCAGTGCGGCCCGGTGTTTCTGCCTAAAAGTCTCAACAGGAACTTCAATGAAAAACTTGAAGGTATGGATGAAGACACGGTTGACCGAAGTTCCGTGATGCACATCAAAGGCGCCCGTCTCCACAATCTCAAGAACGTCTCGCTCGCGATCCCGAAGCGGAAACTGGTCGTCATGACCGGCCTCTCCGGCTCCGGCAAGTCCACGCTCGCCCTCGACACCCTCCACCGGGAGAGCCACCGGCAGTACATGGAGTCGTGGGGCGTGGCGACCGCCGGTGTCAGCCGGCCCTCCGTCGACTCGATCACCGGGCTGTCCCCGTCCGTCAGCGTCGACCAGCGCCCGGCCGGGCGCGGCCCGCGCTCGACGGTCGGCACCGCGACCGAGGTCTTCACCTATCTGCGGCTGCTGTGGTCCCGGATCGGGGTACGTCCGTGCCCGAGCTGCGGGGAACGCGTCCCTCTCGCGGACTGTCCGCGCTGCTCCGCCTCCGTGCCCGAACTCGCCATGGGCTCCTTCTCCTTCAACAAGCCCGCCGGTGCCTGCCCGTCCTGCACGGGGCTCGGCGAGGTGATCCGGGTGGAGGTACGGACCCTGGTGGACGAGGAGTCGAGCGTCGCCGCCGGTGCGGTGCGGGGCTGGCCCCGCCAACTCGTCGAGCGGAACGTGCGGTTGCTGTTGGCGGCGGCCCACCACTACGGCCTCACCTTCGACGGGGACACCCCGGTAGCCGAACTACCCCCGGAGACAAGGGACTTGCTCCTGTACGGCGTCGAGTCACCGGAGTTCCGCAACCGTTTCCCCGCTGTCGAGCCCCCGGCCACCGTCTCCGCAGGCCGTTTCGAGGGGGTCGTCACCGCGTTCATGCGGCGCTACGCCGACCGTATCGACGACACCGACTACCGGCAGAAGGCCGAGCGTTCGATGGTGAAGGAGGTCTGCGGGGAGTGCGAGGGCACCCGGCTTCGTGCCGAGAGCCGGGCCGTCACCGTGCATGGCCTCGGGATTGCCGACGCGGCCCGGCTGCCGATCACCGAACTCGCCGACTGGGTCGGGCAGTTGAAGTCGCATGCCGTCGGCGACGAGTGGCGGTTCGCCGAGCCCGTCGTGGCCGACCTGGAGGAGCGGGTACGGCGGCTCGTCGACACCGGGGTCGGCTATCTGACCCTCGACCAGTCGAGCACCAGCCTCTCCGCCGGCGAGTCCCAGCGGCTGCGCCTGGCCGCGCTGCTCGGCTCCGGCCTCACCGGCATGCTGTACGTCCTCGACGAGCCGACCATCGGACTGCACCCCGCCGACACCGCCCGCCTCGTCGACGTACTGCGCCGCCTGCGCGACCTGGGCAACACGGTCCTCGTCATCGAGCACGACCTGGACGTGCTGTGGGCCGCCGATCACGTCGTCGACATCGGTCCGGGCGCGGGCCGGGACGGCGGCTGGGTCGTCGCCTCGGGGACGCCGGAGGAGGTGGCGGCGACGGAGGGATCGGTCACCGGGGCGTACCTGTCGGGGCGGCTCCAGCACCCCGTACGGAAGGAACGGCCTTCGACGGATACGGATGCGGAGTTGGTGATCCGAGGGGCTCGTGCCCACAACCTCCGGGACGTCACCGTACGGATTCCGCTCGGGCGGCTGGTGACGGTCACCGGGCCGTCGGGGTCGGGCAAGTCGACGCTGATACTGGATGTGTTGGGGCGGGCGGCACATCAACGCCTCGACTCAGCACGGGTGTTGTCGCCGGGGGAACATGACGGTATCGACGGGTGGGAGCACCTCGACAAGGTCGTGACGATCGACCAGGAGCCGATCAGCCGCCTGCCGCGCTCGAACGCGGCGACGTACGCGGATGTCTTCACGCCGGTGAGAGAGCTTTTCGCCGCGCAGGACACGGCAAGGTCCAAGGGGCTGACTCCCGCCTCCTTCTCCTTCAACGTGCCGGGCGGGCGCTGCGAGCGGTGCGAGGGCGCCGGTGTGCTCGCCGTGCACATGCACTTCCTGCCCGCGGTGGAGGTGCGGTGCCCGGGCTGCCGGGGCCGCCGCTTCCGGAGTGAAGTACTGGCGATCCGCTACGACGGGTACGACATCGCCGAGGTGCTGGCCGCCACGGTGGACGAGGCGCTGACCGTCTTCCGGGGCGTACGGCAGGTCGCGGCCCGGCTGCAACGGCTCTCGGACGTGGGCCTCGGCTATCTCCCCCTCGGCCAGCCGGCCACCACCCTCTCCGGCGGGGAGGCCCAACGCCTCAAGCTGGCCAAGGAGTTGGGGCGCCGCGCGACCGGCCGTACCCTCTACCTCCTCGACGAGCCGACCACGGGCCTGCACGCCGCCGACACCGCCCGCCTGCTCGACGTACTCCAACGACTCGTCGACGCGGGCCACTCGGTCGTGACGATCGAGCACAACCTCGACGTCATGCGCGCCTCCGACTGGCTCGTCGACCTCGGCCCGGAGGGCGGCGCCGGGGGCGGGCGCGTGGTGGCGGAGGGGACGCCGGAGCAGGTCGCGGAAATGGCGGCGGGTGCGGGTGGCTCCCTGACGGGTGGGTTTCTTCGGGGTACCTGATTCCCGGGTGGCGGGGCCCGGTGATCACGGAGGATGGCCTCGAACGCCGCCTGGGGGAGGGCCAGTTGATGCGACGTCGATCGGGCTTGTTGCGGCCGTTGGTGTGGCTCGCTCTGGCCTTCGTCTCCTTGCTTCTGCTGGGGGTGACGTACTTCGTTGGTATGTTCTCCGGCGGCCACGAACTCGACGAGACCTGCGCCTCCCTTGGACAGCGTGTGGACGAGGAGTACCGCGCCGAGCACTGGCGGGAGCCGGGCCAGGGGTTTCCGCTGCACAACAAGTGCAACGCGGACTACGACCTCGTGCCGGTGTGGGTGAACCCGGGGATCGTCGTTCTGGGGGTGTTGGTCGTCGTATGTGTGGGGGCCGGCGTGTGGTCGGCGGCGACCACGGCACGTCGCTGACGGTGTCAGTGGTGGGGGCCGTGGCGGCCGAGGGTCTGGACGGGGGCCGCGTCGGGGCGGGTCCACTGGGGGACCGGGCGGCTGGTCGGGCCCCAGGTGGGGTTGCCGTCGGCGTCCGAGCGCCAGGACCAGCACGGGGCCCCTCCCTCGGGACGGCCCTCGGGGTTGTCCTCCCACGCCTCGCCGCGACCGTACGGGGTCATGTCGAGCAGGCCCAGGGAACTGTTGACCCGTTCGTTGCCACGGCCCGTCGTGGAGTAGGTGAGGAACACGCGGTCGCCGTCGCGCAGGTAGGAGGTGAGGTAGCCCATGTCGCCGCCGGCCGGGCCGTCGACGTCGCGTACCGAGTACCAGGGCTGGGTGTAGCCCATGAACTCGACGAAGTCGGCCACCTCGTCCCAAGGGCCCGTTGTCAGGACGGCGAAGGACACGCCCCGGGCGTTGAGGTAGACGGCGTCCTTCAGGTGCCAGGCCGTGGTGGTGCAGCCCTCGCACTGGCCCTGGTGCGGTGCGCCGTCGTACCACATGTGCTTGTAGACGACGAGTTCGTCGCGGCCCTCGAACAGGTCCAGGAACGGGACCGGGCCGTCGGGTCCGACGACCTCGACCGTCCCGTCGAACTCCACCATCGGCAGTCGGCGGCGGGCCGCGGCGATCGCGTCGCCCTCGCGGGTGTGGGCCTTCTCGCGGACCAGCAGCTCGTCACGGGCGGCCTGCCAGGTGGCCAGGTCGACGACGGGTGTTTTCGTCATGGTGTCCTCCGTACGTACTCCAGCTCCAGCGACGGTCGTCACCACAACAGACTCCCGGCCCGGTCGAAACTCATCGCGACGGGCGCTCGCTCTTATGCCTGCGGCTCCAGTACCGAGTAGTCGGCGAAGCAGCGGCGGTAGCGGGTGTGGCGGGTCTCCTGGGTGTGCAGGCGCTGCCACTCCTCGACCTTCGCAGGGTCCGGGTGCCGTCCTGACACCGCCCCGCAGTCGTGCTCGTCGCCCGAGACGCAGCGCGCTTCGTACTCGGGCTCGGCGGAGCCGTCCTGGACGATGGAGTACGGGACGTACCGGAAGACGCGGCGGCGAGGCTTCTCCGTACCTACCCCACCCTCCCCGTCCCCGGTGTGCGCCAGCCGCTGGTGGCGGCGGAGCAGCACGTTCGCGTCGGCCTCGCGGCTGCGGTCGGCCTCGGTCCGGGCGGTGCGCCGCATCTCGGCCAGCTCGTCGCAGGTGGCGCAGTCCGGGACGGGTACGGGAGGTGACGGATAGACCGTGGCGGGGAGCAGGTGGAGCCCCGAGTGGTGGATGGCCGCCCGCCGGCTCGTCGTCGTCCCCGGCTCGATGTGCTGTTCGTCGGTCATGCGCCAACTCCGTACGTACGTCACTGTTCGTCATTACTCTGGGTGTATCGAGGGTGGCTGAGGGGAACGGTCCGGTTCAACGCCTGAGGCGTGCGAACGGGGCACTGGCACACGAGGGTTCATGAGGAGGACGCGTGGCGCGACGAAACGCTGAGGACGGTTCCGGGACGGGAGTCAGCAACGCCGCCCTGTTCGGCGAGGTGTTACGCCACTTCCGCGAGGCCGCGTTCCTGACCCAGGCGGCGCTGGCCCAGCAGATCCCGTGCGACCGGTCCCACGTGGCGAAGGTGGAGGCGGGGATCAGCGTCCCGCAGGACACGTTCGCGAAGACGTGCGACGAACTGCTCGGTACGGGTGGGGTGTTGCTGCGGTTGTGGAAGAAGGTGGACTGGTATCCGGAGGTTCAGCATCCGGACTGGTTCGAGCGGCGGGCGAGGATGGATGGGGAGGCGGTGGCTCTTCGGGAGTATCAGGAGCAGGTCATCCCCGGCTTGTTGCAGGCTCCGGGCTACGCGCACGCCCTGTTCTCCCAGATTTCGACCGGTACCGAAGTGGAGGACCGCGTCCGGGCCCGGTTGAGTCGCCAGCCGCGCTTCCTGGCGGACGACGGCCCCTTGTACGTCGCTGTCCTGGACGAGAGCTGTCTGCGCAACGCGGTGGGCAGCCCGGAGGTCATGCGCGACCAGTGCGCGCATCTGCTGGGTGTCGGGCAGCGCCCCAACATCCGTATCCAGGTGGTCCCGACGGGCCTGTTCGGGCTTGTCCCACCGAAGAGTTCCATGTCCCTGATCGATCTCCCCGGCGAGCGGTGGGTGTACTCGGAGTCGCTGAGCCAGGGCCACTTCACCAATGATCCAGCCGATTACGCACGGCACAGCCAGACCTATGATGTGCTCAGGGCGGACATTCCGTCGGCCCGCGAATCCGCCGCTCTGATCAGCGACGTGATGGAGGGTTACGAGCATCATGCGCAGGCACGCACTCGACACGGCGACCTGGATCAAGAGCAGCTACAGCGGCAACGACGGCGGCAACTGCGTCGAAGTGGCCCCCGGATTCCCCGGCGTCGTCCCCGTCCGTGACAGCAAGGCTGCTCTTGGCGGTCCTGTGATCGTCGTAACCCGTGCCGCCTGGGCGGAGTTCGTGGGGTTCGCGGCTCGCTGACGATCGTACATAGTGAGTCCCGTGTGCGCCCTGGGAGGCGCATGCGGAGGGGGAAAACCGTGGTGCGCTACGTTCACCATCAATTGGCGGCGGTCGTTGAGGCGGGGGTCGCCATGGCCGTCACCGTGCCTGTGATTTTCGGCCTGCGCGGGCTGCCGCAGGCCGACAGCGAAAAGGTGCTTCTCGCGCTGTGCCTTGCAGTGGCCAGCACGCTGTTCGGCCTACAGGCGGTTTTGACCCGGTCGTGGTGGCTGGGCGGCGAGAAGCGCGAATTCGAGAGCGCGGCCCCCCTGAACGACCCCGAGGCGATACTCCCCGCGCCGCGTGCGTCCATGCGCCGCAGCTTCGACGGATCCTTCGTTGTCATCGTCGGACTGATGACCCTGGTTCTCGGCCTGCTCTGGGGCCCCTGGGCCGCCAGTTGGGGGATTGTGTTCATACCGGAGCGGATCGTCAAGGGCGTGTACGTGTCCTTCTGGGAGCGACGCCACGGCGTACTCCTGTGGCTCGGCAGGGTCGAGGAACAACCCCTGGGAAAGGACCAGCGCCTGTATTCGTCGCCGCGAATCGCGACGACCGCATGAGTTACCGGTCGGCGTTGAGGCGGGCCGCCTGGCGGGTCAGGTGGTTGCGTTCGGCGAGGTTGGGGGCCTTTTGGGCGGCCTCGGCGTACAGGCGGGCGGCCGATTTCGTGTCGCCGTCTCGTTCGTGGAGGTAGGCCGCCGCTGCCGTGCGGCGGGGTAGTGAGTCGTCCAGTTTCGCCAGTGCCGCCAGGCCCGCGCGGGGGCCGTCCGCCTCGCCCACGGCTACCGCGCGGTTCAGGAGGACCACCGGGTTGTCCGTCAGGCGGGTCAACTCGTCGTACCACTCCACGATCTGGACCCAGTCCGTCTCCTCGGCGGTCTGTGCGTCCGCGTGGAGGGCCGCGATGGCGGCCTGGGCCTGGAACTCGCCCAGGCGGTCTCGGGAGAGGGCGGTCTGGAGGATCGCCACGCCCTCGGCGATCGTTCTCGTGTCCCAGCGGGTTCTGTCCTGTTCAGCGAGTGGTACCAAGTCGCCGTCGGGGGTCGTCCGGGCCGCGCGCCTCGCGTGGTGGAGCAGCATCAGGGCCAGCAGGCCCGCCACCTCGGGGTGGTCGATCGCGGTGGCGAGCTGGCGGGTGAGGCGGATGGCCTCGGCGGCCAGGTCCACGTCGCCGGAGTAGCCCTCGTTGAAGACCAGGTAGAGGACGCGCAGCACGGTGGCGACGTCGCCGGGCTGGTCCAGCCGTACGCCGGACACCGTGCGCTTGGCCCGGCTGATGCGCTGCGCCATCGTCGCCTCGGGGACCAGGTAGGCCTGGGCGATCTGGCGCGTGGTGAGCCCGCCGACCGCGCGGAGCGTGAGGGCTACCGCTGAGGAGGGGGTGAGGGACGGGTGGGCGCACAAGAAGTACAGCTGGAGTGTGTCGTCCTGTGCCGGGGCGGGGCCCTGCGTCGGCTCCTCGTCCACGCGGTCCTCGCGTCTACGGCGGGCCGTGTCCGCCCGGGTCGCGTCCAGGAACCGGCGCCACGCCACCGTGACCAGCCAGCCCTTCGGGTCCCGGGGCGGGTCGTCCGGCCAGACGCGGATCGCCTCGACCAAGGCGTCCTGCACCGCGTCCTCGGCCGCCGCGAAGTCTGCTCCGCGGCGGACGAGGACGGCGAGGACGTTCGGGGTGAGGCTTCGGAGCAGGGCCTCGTTCATCGAGGGGTTCGATGAGGTCGGTGACGTCATTAGTGAGGGCACTCCGGGATGGTGGGAGGCGCGGCCAGGAACGGGCGTACCTCCAGCCATTCGTGGATCGGCTTGCCGCCCGCTCCGGGGGCGGCCGACAGCTCCCCGGCCAGTTCGACGGCACGGTCGTAGGTGTCGACGTCGATGATCATCCAGCCGGCGATCAGGTCCTTGGTCTCCGCGAACGGGCCGTCCGTGACCGGCGGGCGCCCCTCACCGTCGTACCGGACCCACGCCCCCTCGGGGGCCAGCGCCTCACCGTCGACGAACTCGCCCGTCTTCTCCAGCCGGTCCGCGAAGTCCCGCATGTACTGGATGTGCGCCGTGATCTCGTCCTGAGTCCACTGGTCCATGGGCACGTCGTTGACGGCGGCCGGGGCGCCTCGGTAGTGCTTGAGCAGCAGGTACTTGGCCATGGTGTGTCTCCTGGGATGTGCCGGTGCGGCCCATTCTGGTCGCGTTCACACCGGGGACGGAGCGGGACGCGGGTTCTCGACATCGTCGGCTCACTTTTCTTGGGACTTTTTTTGGCGCTGTTCCGGGGCGCTATCTTTGGCCCCCTCTGACTTCGAGGGATCGAGGGAGACGCCATGCTCAGGCCCAGGCCCAGGCCGCTGGGGTCGCTGGACAGGACCGCCGTGGACGGCGGCCCCGCAGAGCGGCAGCGGGACGGGCGGGTTTCCGGCGGCCCCGAGGCCTGGGTACGGACCCTCCAGAGGTCCGCGGGGAACGCGGCGGTGACCCGCGCGATCGGGCAGGCGCGGGGCCAGCAGGCCGCCGTACAGACCGCCGTACAGACCGTCGTACAGCGGAAGTGGCCGGGGCCGAACGCCGCCGACCGGCATCACACCGATGATCCGACCGCGCATCCCGAGTGGGCCATGTACCGCACGCTGATGACGGACGCGGGGTTCTCCGCGAACGTCGTGGAGAACCTCTGGTCGCTCCTGGTCGGCGGGCTGCGGGAGCAGGAGACGATCAACTCCGCGTCGGCGGACCCCTCGCTCACCAGGACGGAGCGTCGGCTGCGGCGCGAGGGCAACGACTGGTACCAGCAGGCGATCGAGATGCTGCGCGAGAACAGCGGCTTCACGACGCCGAGGATGGCGCTGTGGTCCGGCGGGTTCGACGTGTGCAAGTACGCGCAGTCCAAGGGCTACACGCCGATGGAGTTCACGCGGGCCGGGAAGGTCTTCAACGAGCTTGAGTTCCACAGGAATTGGGGCTTGCAAGGTCCCTTGTGGAACGCCCTGTCGAAGTTCTACGCCGCCCAGGCGACCGGCCCCGTCCACATCTTCCTGCGCAGTTACAGCCCGGACAGCGTCCTCATCGGGCAGGAGGTTCCGCAGCTGCGGCAGCTCCAGCGGATCCACCCCGAGGTCGAGCTGATCTGGCATCCCCTGTACACCGATGAACAGGGGCGGATCAGGGAGGTCTCCCGGGACAGGGAACTCGTCGACGACGCTCCGTACGCCACCCGGGACACGTGTGTGGCGGTGCTCTACGACTACCTCATGTACCGCCACGACGAGGGCAACGGGCATGCGGCGCGCTCCTATCAGGAGATGCAGACAGACCTGTCGAAGAACGTCAACCCCGGCCCAAGCAAGTAGCCACTACTTCACTTCGCGTCGCGGTCGAACAGTGACTTGGACCAGTAGTAGCCGAGCGCGGCCAGCGCCAGGCACCAACTCACCGCGATCCAGCCGTTGTTGCCGATCTCCGTGCCGAGCAGCAGACCGCGCAGGGTCTCGATGGCCGGCGTGAACGGCTGGTACTCCGCGACCGGCTGGAACCAGCCCGGCATCGCGTCGATCGGCACGAACGTACTGGAGATCAGCGGCAGGAAGATCAACGGCATCGCCGTGTTGCTGGCCGCCTCGGGGTTCGGGCTGGACAGGCCCATCCCGACCGCGATCCAGGTCAGCGCCAGGGCGAACAGTACGAGCAGTCCGAGCGCGGCCAGCCATTCCAGGGCCGTCGCGTCGGTGGAGCGGAAGCCGATGGCCACACCGACGGCGCCGACCAGGACCAGGCTGGCGAGCACCTGCAACACGCTGCCGACGACGTGCCCGATGAGCACGGATCCGCGGTGGATCGCCATCGTACGGAAGCGGGCGATGATCCCCTCGTTCATGTCCATGGAGACGGACACGGCCGTGCCGATCGTGGTGGAGCCGATGGTCATCAGCAGGATGCCCGGGACGAGGTACGCGATGTATGCGGAGCGGTCCGACCCACCGTCCCCGATGCCGCCGCCTGCGATACCCGCGCTCATCGCGCCGCCGAAGACGTAGACGAAGAGCAGGAGCAGCATGACCGGTGTCAGCAGCAGGTTCAGGGTGAGCGACGGGTAGCGGCGGGCGTGGAGCAGGTTGCGGCGCAGCATCGTGTTCGAGTCGCGTACGGCGAGGGTGAGGGCAGTGCTCATCGGGCGTCCTCCTTCTCGGAGTGGCTGGGCTGGTTGGGGACCTTGGCGGTGGGGCCGGTCAGCGCGAAGAACACGTCGTCCAAGTCGGGGGTGTGCACGGTCAGTTCGTCCGCCTCGATGCCGGTCGAGTCCAACCAGTCGAGCAGGGAGCGCAGTTCGCGCTGGCTGCCGTCGCTGGGGATCTGGAGGGCGAGTGCCTCGTCGTCGCGGGTGACCTCGCGCAGGGCGGTGGCGGCCGATCGGTAGGCGTCGGGGTCGGTGAAGCGGAGGCGGACGTGTCCGCCGGGGATGAGCCGCTTCAGCTCCTCCGCTGTGCCCTCTGCGGCGATCCTGCCGTCGTTCAACACGGCGATGCGGTCGGCGAGTTGGTCGGCTTCTTCGAGGTACTGCGTGGTGAGGAAGACCGTCACCCCGTCGGCGACCAGCCCGCGGATGATCTGCCACATGGTGTGGCGGGAACGCGGGTCCAGGCCCGTGGTCGGCTCGTCGAGGAAGATGATCCGGGGGCTGCCGACCAGCGTCATGGCGATGTCCAGGCGGCGCTTCATGCCTCCGGAGTAGGTGGAGGCGGGTTTGCTCGCGGCCTCGGTGAGGTCGAAGCGCTCCAGGAGTTCGGCGGCGGCCTTCCGGCCCTCCTGCTTGGGCAGGTGGTGGAGGTCGGCCATGAGGAGCATGTTCTCCTCGCCGGTGATCAGGCCGTCCACGGCGGAGAACTGCCCGGTGACGCCGATCGCGGCCCGGACCCCGTCCGGTGACGTGGCGATGTCGTGGCCCGCGACCTGGGCCTGTCCGCCGTCAGCGGTGATGAGGGTGGAGAGGATCTTGACGGCGGTGGTCTTGCCGGCGCCGTTGGGGCCGAGCAGGGCGAAGACGGACCCGGTGGGGATGCGCAGATCGATGCCGTCGAGGACGGTCTTGTCGCCGTACGACTTGCGCAGACCGACGGTGGAGATGGCGGCGGCGGTCGCACTGGACGTACTGGATGCGTTGGGCGACGCATTGGGCGTGGGCATGACAGATGAAGGCATGTGGCCCTCCTGGGAGAAGGCTGAAGTGGTGGGAGTGGAGCGGGAGTTGGAGGTGCTTGAAGAGCTGAAGGTGCTGGAGGTGCTCAGGCCTTGGCGCGGCGGACGTCGATGTTGCCGTACCGGGTGCGGGCGCGGATCCTGACGGTGTCCTCGGTCTGCCCCGGGTTGTCGGACGCGGTGAGCGTGTTGCGTACCTGGCCGGAGGTCGAGCTGACGTCGAGCCAGGCGGCCGTGCCCTCGCGGACGCCGATGTCGATCGCGCCGAATGCGGTCTCCAACTGGACCTCGCCACGGGCCACTTCGTCCACGCGCAGGGTGCCGTGGGCGGTGGTGGCGGTGACCGAGTCCTCGGCGCGCCGGATCTCGATGTCGCCGTTGGAGCCGCTCACCCGCAGTTCGCCGGTCGCGGCGCCGACGGTCGTGGTGCCGTGCGAGTTCTTCAGGACGGCGGAGCCGTCGACGAGGCCGACGCGCACACTGCCGGAGCTGGTGGTGATCTCGGCCGTGCCCTCGATCCGGTCGACGGTGATCGAGCCGTGCGCCGCGGTCAGGTGCAGCGGGCCGGTCGTGTCGAGGCGGACGTCGCCGGACGAGGTCTTCACCCGGACCTCGCCGAGCCGGCCCTCGCCGAGCACCTGGGCCCAGGCGCCGGTCATGTCGACGCGTGAGCCCGTGGGCAGTTCGACCATCACGTCGACCGTGCCCGTACGCCCGAGGCCGAGCAGATTGCCCTTGGGTGTCCGGACGGTCAGTGTGCCGCCCGTGTAGGTGACCTCGGTCTGGTCGGCCGCCTTTACGTCCAGGTCCTTCTTCGGGTCGCGGGGGCGCACCTCGACGACCGTGTCGAGGCGGTCGCCCGCGGTGAACTGGATGGAACCGGCCTCCACGCGCGCCGTGACCGAGATCGTTTCGGGAGTGTCGAAAGAAGGCATGGCTGTCCCGTCCTCTTGGGTCTTGGAGACGTCCCCGCTGGTGGGACGTGGTGTGGGTGAGGTGGTGCGGGTGCGGTGGTATGGGGTGGGGTGGGGCGGGGTGCGGTGGTGTGGGGTGCGCGTGGGAGCGCGGTCAGCGCACCCAGCCGGTGAAGCTCTGTCCGACGGTCTGGGCCTTCTCCGGCGTACGTGGCCGGGTGCCGCCGTCAACCGCGGCCGACACGGCGCGCACCAGCCACGCGTTGACCGACAGGCCCTCGCGGGTCGCGGCCTCCTCGGCGCGGGCCTTGAGGTGGGCCGGCAGCCGCAGGTTGACGCGGGCGATGCCGCCCTCGTCGCCGTCGGCCGGGGCCCTGAGGGGCTCGGCGGGTGCGGCCGGTTCCTCGGGAGCGCGGTCGTAGGCGGGCGGCAGTGTCACCACGAAGTCGGGGTCGAGGCCGCGCAGTCGTACGTCGACCGAGCCGGGGGCGAGTTCACGGGTGATCTCGTCCATCGCGGCGGAGAGCACGTTGAGCATGGTCAGCCGGGTCGCCGACTGCAAGGGTGCGGTCAGCCTCTCGGCCAGCTCGCGGGCTTCGTCGCCACCGGCTTCGGCGGCCACCGCGAGTTCGCGGCGGAGGGAGTCGACGTACGGTGTGAGGTCCATGACGCCATTGTGGCACCGTCGTGGCGCCTAGGCAAGTGTTGGTGGTGTCGAGTGGCACCACTTGGCGTCACGTGGCACCACGCGGCGCCATGATTGCGCTGGAAGAGCTGGAAGAAGGTGTACTGCACACCTCCACATGCGGCGGCTCGCGCGTTGTTCGTGTTCGAAGCCTGGTGTCGGACAAACAAGTCCTGAAAAATGCGACGCGCCGCGCGAGTCGTGACACGGGGGAACGGGGAGCCACGAGGAGCTGCGGGGACCATCGGGGAGGTGCGGCGATGCCGCGCAGGGAGCGACCGCTGGACGCGGGGGACGGTCCGTTAGTCGAATTCGCCGCAGGACTGCGGCGGTTGAGGCGGAAGGCGGGGAATCCTCCGTACCGGAGACTGGCGGAGCAGGCACATTATTCGATCTCGACGCTGTCCTCCGCCGCCTCCGGGCAGCGGCTGCCGACACTGGCGGTGACGCTGGCGTACGTGCGGGCCTGCGACGGGGACGTCGAGGAGTGGGAGCGGCTCTGGCGCGAGGTGGCGGTACTTCTCGGCGAGGAGTATCCGGCTTCCGGCCCGGCGGAGGAGGACGACCAGTCGCCTCCGTACGCCGGACTGCGGTCGTTCCGCGAGGAGGACTCGGAGTGGTTCTTCGGGCGGGAGCGGCTGCTGGAGGAGCTGGTCGGGCGGCTGGAGCGGCAGCGGTTCGTGGTGGTGATCGGGGCCTCGGGCTCGGGCAAGTCGTCCTTGCTGCGGGCCGGACTCGTCCCGCGTCTTGAGGCCGCCGCCGCGACGACGGTGGTCGTACTGACGCCTGGGGCACGGCCGTTGGAGGAGTGCGCCGTACGGCTCGGGGCGATGGCGGGCCTCATGCCGGGTGCGCTGTACGGGGAGTTGAGGGAGGACCCGGAGAACCTGGGGCGCCTGGTACGGCAGATCACCGCGCCGCGGCCCGGTGTGGCCGACGGTGAACTCGTGCTGGTGGTCGACCAGTTCGAGGAGACGTTCACGCTCTGCCAGGATGTCGCCGAGCGCGACCGTTTCATCGAGGCGCTCGTCTCCGCCGCAGCGGATGCCAGTGGCCGATGTCGCGTCGCCCTGGGAGCACGCGCCGACTTCTACGCCCACTGCACCCACCACGCGCCCCTGGTCGAGGCGATGCGCGACGCACAGGTACCGGTCGGGCCGATGAGCCTGGACGAGCTGCGCCGTGCGGTGGTGCAGCCCGCCCAACGGGCCGGGCTGACCATCGAGGGCGCCCTCCTGACGACCCTCATCGCACAGGCCCACGGCCAGGCGGGCGTGCTGCCCCTCCTGTCCCACGCCCTGCTCCAGACCTGGCGGCGTCGGCGCGGCAACGCGCTGACCCGGGACGCCTTCGAGGCGGCGGGCGGCCTGGAGGGCGCCCTCGCGCGTACGGCCGAGGAGTTCTACCAGGAACTGGCCCCGGGGCGGCAACAGCTGGCCCGCCAGGTGTTCGTACGGCTGACGGCGCTGGGGGACGGCACGGAGGACACCCGGCGCCCGGCGCGGTTGGAGGAGCTGGACGGGTTGGCGGGAGCGGGTGAGGGCGGCGGGGCCGGTGACGGCAATCGGGCTGGTGGCGAGGGCGAGGGCGAGGCCGGTGACGGAGATGGGGCTGGTGCTGGTGCGGGTGGCGGCGGAGACAGGGCTGGCGCTGGCGGCGCCGGTCGCGGCGGTGACACCGGTGTTGGTGGTGGCGCCAGTGCCGGTCGTGCTGGTGGTACCGGTACCGATGCCGACCCCGGCGTCGGCGTCGGCGAGATCCGTGCCGTACTCGACCTGGCGGCAGGCGCACGCCTCCTCACCCTGGACCGTGAGCGCGTGGAGCTGGCGCACGAGGCGCTGATCCGGTGTTGGCCCCGGCTGCACGGCTGGCTGACCGAGGATCGCGAGGCCACCCGGACCGCGCGCCGTCTCACCGACGCGGCCCAGACCTGGGAGGCGCTCGGGCGCGAACCCGGGGCGCTGTACCGGGGCACGCGTCTCGCCCTGGCCGCCGGACTCGACCGTACGACGATGTCCGTACCGGAGCGGGAGTTCCTCGACGCCGGTCTGGCCGCACGGGCGGCGGAGCACGCGGCGGTACGGCGCCGGGCCCGGTTCCGGCGCCTGGGCGTGGGGCTGCTGAGCGTCCTGCTGGTGCTGACCACGACGACAGCGGCACTGGCCGTACGGGCACAGCGGGCGGCGGACCAGCAGCGTGACGTCGTCGGTTCGCAGCGCGCGGCCGAACGGGCGGCGGCACTGCGCGGCGTCAACCCGGCCCTGGCCGCCCAACTCAGCCTGGCCGCCTACCGTTTGTCGCCCACCCCGGAGGCACGCGGCAGCGTACTCAGCACCTTCGCGACTCCGTACGCAACCCAGTTGACGGACCGTCAGGCTGCCGTCACCGCACTGGCGTTCAGTGCCGACGGCCGCATCCTGGTCACCGGCGACGCCGACGGGACCGTGCGATTACAGGAGGTGCCCGACCCGCACCGGCCGACCGGGCCGGTCACCCTGGGCCGCCTCGGCGGCACCGTACGCACGGTCGCCGTCAGCCCCGACGGGCGGCTGCTGGCGGCCGGGGGCGAGGAGGGTACGGTGGGGCTGTGGGACATCGGCGACGTACGACACCCCCGGCTCGCGACACGCCTGCCGGGCGGCGCCGGTCCGGTGGTGGGGCTGGGATTCGCCCCCGAAGGCCGCAGCCGCACCCTCACGACCGCCGCCCGCGACGGAATCCGGGTCTGGCAACTGTCGAACCCCCGCAGCCCGCACGCCCTCGCGACCTTGGACGCGGGTCCCGACCTCACCGCCGCCGCGTTCCACCGGGACGGCCGCACACTGGCCACGGGCCACGATGACGGCGCCGTACGTCTGTCCGAGCTGACGGAGTCGGGCGGACAACCACGACTACGCCGACTGTCGACGGTACCGGGACGGACGGGCCTGCCCGGCGAGGCGGGCGGGGCCGACTGGGCCGACCAGACCGCCCCCACGCCTCAAGCCACCCAGCCCACCCCCACCGCCCACACCGGCCCAGTGAACGCGATGGCGTTCGCCCCCGACGGACGTCAACTCGCCACTGGCGGCGCCGACTTCACCGTGCGGCTCTGGGACGTGGGGCAGGCGGGTCGGCCCCGGCAGACGCAGGTGCTCACCACGCACACCGATGCCGTCAACGCCGTCGCCTTCAGCCCCGACGGGCGGCAGCTGGCCACCGGCGGCACCGACGGCACCGTACGGCGGTGGGACGTGGAAAGTGCTGGAGAGGGAGACGGTTCCGCTCGTGAGGTGGCCGTGCTCACGGGGCACACCGGGAGCGTGCGGGCGCTGGCCTTCGGGCCCGGCGGGCGCACGTTGGCCAGCGGCAGCGAGGACCAGAGCACCCGGCTCTGGGACCTGCCCGGCCCCGCCCTGACCGGCGCCACCAGCTCGCTCTACTCCGTCGCCTTCAGCCCCGACGGCCGGCTCCTCGCCACCGCCAGCTACGACCGCGTCGTACGCCTCTGGAACCTCGCCGACCGGAACCGCCCACGCGAACTCCCCCCGCTCACCGGCCACACCGGCCCCGTCAACTCGGTCGCCTTCCGCCCCGACGGCCGTACCCTCGCCAGCGCCAGCGCCGACGGCACCCTGAGGATGTGGGCCCCGGGGGCGGACGGCCCGTCCCGTCTCCTCAGCGCGGTCCCCGCCCGCATCGATCACGTCAACACGCTCGCCTTCAGCCCCGACGGGCGCACCCTCGCCACCGGCGGCGAGCAGGGCACCGTACGCATCTGGAACACCACCGACGTACGCAACCCACGCCCGCTGTCCGCCCTGCGGCTGACCGGCGCCGTGGACTCCGTGGCGTTCGCGCCCGACGGCCGCACCCTGGCCGTGGCCGGCCGGAACCGCACGGCCACCCTCTGGAACGTCACCCTCCGACGCCACCCCGCCCGGCTGTCGGTCCTCACCGGCCACACCGGCGCCGTGAAGTCGGTCGCCTTCACACCCGACGGCCGCACCTTGGCCACCGGCAGCGAGGACCGCACCGTACGCCTCTGGAGCCTCGACGACCCCCGCCACCCCCTCTCCTACGACCGTCTCACCGGCTACACCGACGGCGTCATGTCCGTCGCCTTCGCGCCGGACGGCCGGACGCTGGCCGCCGCGAGCGCCGACAAGAGGGTGCGGCTGTACGGGCTTTCAGCCGGCGGCGAGGCCCGCGAACCGGTGCTGCTGGCCGCCCACACCAAGCCGGTGGACACCCTCGCGTTCAGCCCCGACGGCCGCACCCTCGCCACCGGCAGCGAGGACTGGACCGCCCTCCTCTGGGACCCCGACATCGACCGCGTCGCCGAACGGATCTGCGCCACGGCCTATCCGACGATCACCCGCGCCGAATGGCGCCAGTACTTCCCACAGTGGAAGTACCGCCCACCGTGCGGGAGCTGAGGCCTTTCGGCACCGGAACTGGCACCGGCGTCGGCGGCATCCTGAGCCGCTCTCCGACGGCCGCGGCGGCATCGGCTATCCGCTCAAGGACCGGGTGGGCCTCCCCGACGGAGAGCGGCCACCGCCGGGTCCGGGCGGTACTCGCCTACCTCGACCACCGTCACCGGCCACCGTGAACCGGCCGTCCAGATACTCCAACTCCTCCAACTCCCTCCAAGCCTCTGGATCACCTGGTCCTGCGGGCCACACCCCCGTAGATGCCGATCTCCTCGGACCCCTCCGGCGGCGGGCCGTCGGGGCGCCAGAACGGGACCTGGGTCAGGCCGGGGTCGACCAGTTCGAAGCCGTCGAAGAACCGCTCCACCTCCGCGCGCGGGCGCAGGTTCAGGGTGGCGGTGGCCTTCCTGCTGTACTCGGCCTGCGCGTCCGTGCGGTCCGCGAAGTCGCCCGTGGCGTGCGACAGGACCAGGAAGCTGCCGGCCGGCAGTGCGTCGCGCAGGGTGGCGAGGATCTCCCCGGGCTTGTCCGCGTCGGCGAGGAAGTGGACCACGGCCACCAGGAGCAGCGCGACCGGCTCGTCGAAGTCGATGATCCGGCGGACGTCCGGGTGCTCCAGGACGACCTGTGGGTCGCGCAGTTCCGCGAGCACCGTGCTGGTCCCGCCGCCCGAGCGGCTGAGCAGCGCGTCGGCGTGCGCCTTCACGATCGGGTCGTTGTCGACGTACGCGACCCGCACCTCCGGCACCAGCTCCTGGGCCACCTCGTGCACATTCGGCGAGGTGGGCAGCCCGGTGCCGATGTCGAGGATCTGGCGTACGCCGCTGCCGACCACGTGCCGGACCGCGCGCCGCATGAAGGCACGGTTGGCCCGCAGCCCGATCCGCACCTCGGGCGCGGCGGCGGCCAGCGCCTCCCCGGCCTGCTGGTCGACCTCGTAGTTGTCCTTGCCGCCCAGCAGATAGTCGTAGATCCGGGCAGGGTGCGGCCTGCTGGTGTCGATGTCCTCGATCCGGACGTGATCCTGGCTCACCCTGCGGTCCTCCCGGTCGGCTTCCGTGCCGGATTCTGTGTCGGCTTCTGCGTCGGCCTCAGTTTCAACTTCCGTTCCCGTGAGGGTAGTTCACAGCGACAGGGACTCGACGAGGCACGTCGTCATCGCTCCGGCCTCTCCCTGCCGTCGCCGTCGCCGTCGCCGCCGCGTGCCCACGTATTCGATCGCCGTCGGCACCCGGCCCGCTCGCACCGGACCCGCTCTGCCCGGATCTCTTCGGGCGCCGTCTCGCCAGCCTCCGGCCCAGCGCCTGCCCCGGTGCCTCGATGTACCGGTAGCTCAGTACGCACAGCGGCAACAGCACGGCGAAGAAGGCCACTTCGAGCAGCGGAGTGTTCTGTCGCTGTCGGCCGATCGTGCCGTCGCTCGCCATCAGCAGCAGTGGGTGCAGCAGGTAGACCGAGTAGCTGATCGTGCCCAGGCCGATCAGCAGGAGCGGTACGCGGCGGTGGCGCAGCGCCAGCCCGGTGCCGAAGGTGAGGACGGCCAGGAGGAACGCCGTGATCCAGCCGCGCCGCGTGAACTGGGCCCCGTCGCCGTGCCCGTACGCGCTCCCCACGGCGCAGACGACCACCACGACAGCCATGCAGGCGGCGTACCACCAGCTGCTCCCGCCGTGTTCGGCCCGGTGGACGACCGTGCCGAGGAACATCACGGCGAGGATCACCAGGCCCTCCCACACCGGGACCGTGCCGTTGAAGAGGACCAGTACGAGGGCGAGCGCCGCGCCCACCCCGCCCCCGAACACCTGGAGCCGGGGCGACCTGGCGCTCGTACAGCAGATGGCTGCCGTCAGGGCGATCGCCGTGAGCGTGACCAGGGTGCCGGTGCCGACCGCGTCGGAGAGGGCGGAGACCGGGATCGCGACCCCTGTTGCCACGCTCACGGCGGCGAGCACGGCCAGGGTGACGGCGACCGGCGCCGGCCGTTCGTGCCGGCGGACCGTGAAGAGGGCGACGATCAGGAGGTAGAAGGCCATCTCGTAGGAGAGCGTCCACAGGACGAGGAGGAGGTTGGGGGTGCCCAACAGCTCCTGGAACAGGGTCAGATGAGCGAGGGCGGTGGTGGCGGCGCCGAGGTCGGTGCGCGGCTCCGCGATCCCGAGGAGGCCTAGGACGAGGACGGTCGCGACGGCCGCCACGCACAGGGGGTAGATGCGGAAGACGCGGCCGATCCAGAACGTCCGTACACTGCCCCGGCGTTCGAGTGACGCCGGGATGATGTAGCCGCTGACCAGGAAGAACACCATGATGCCGTACCGGCTGGTGTTGAACTCCGGGACCAGCTCCCGCCGGAACTCCGGCAGGAACGAGTACGCCGAGTGGTCGAACACGACGACGAGCGCCGCGATGCCCCGCAGGGCGTCCAGCCAGCCCAGTCGACTCAGGCGGTCCCCTGGGGGGCTCGGTGGGCTGGTCATCGGGTGGGCTTCACGGGGACGGGGACGCAAGGCTCGGACTTGGCCTCGGTCGTGGAGGAGTCGAGCGTGTACCGGTCGATCTCGTAGGCGTGCACCGCCTGCGGCTCGGCGCTGTCCTTGCTGTTCTCGAAGACCACCACGTCACCCCGGCTCAGGGTGACCCGCACGGGCACGTTCCAGGCGTGCACGGGTCCACTGACGATGTCGTCCTTGTCGACCGACACCAGCTGGAGGGCGGCGGCGTCGCCCCACGGCTTGCAGGTGTAGCCGGCCGGGAGCAGCTCCACGTCCACCACGATGCCGTTCGGGCTCAGCTCCTCCGCGAGTTCGTACTGGGCATCGATGTTGATGTGTTCGACCTGGAGGGTGACCGTGACACTGCCGTTCCCGTGGCTCTCCACCGCGTACGCCACCGAGTCGGCCGGCGAACCGGGCAGGACCACCGCGGCGAGCCCGGCCACCGCACAGACCGCTGCGGCGAGGGAGATCCGGCGAGGGGTGAGCAGACGCCGTACGGAGGTGCTCGCCCCGGCCTCACCCGTTTCGGTCTCCGTCGACACACTCTCGCGCAGCTCGATCTCCCGCTGGAGTTCCCTCAGCAGCCGTTCCTCGAACGACGTCCTCCCCGTGTTCATGCCTCGCCCTTCCTGACGTACAGCAGTGATGTGTCCGGTGTTTCCGGGACCCTTGGACTCCTGGAACCCCCAGGACTCCTGGACCCCTGCGAACCCGCCTCCCCGCGCAGTGCCTTGCGTGCCCGGTGCAGTCGGACCCGGGCCGTGACCGGGCGGATGCCCAGCGCGGATGCCGCCTCCGGGATCGTGAGCTGGTCCACCACGATCAGTTCCAGGACGGCCCGCTCGCCCTCGGGGAGCCGCTCGAGTGCGGCCAGGGCGCGCCGCCCCGGACTCTCCGCGTCGAGCCTGTCCTCGATGCGGGCGATGTCGTCGGCCTCCAGCAGCCGTCGCCCGGAGAACCGCCGGTCCCGCTCGGCCTCCCGGGCGACCCGGCGCCGCTCCGACGACACGACGTTGCGCGCGATCCCGTACAGCCAGGCCGTCTCGCTGCCCAGGCGCGGTTTGTACGTGTGGGCCGAGTCGAGCACCGCGAGGAAGATCTCGGCCGTCAGGTCGGCCGCCGTGTGGGGGTCGTCGACCCGTCGGGCCACGAACCGCAGCACGGCGTCGACATGACGCCGGTAGAACGCCTCGAAGAGCGCCGGGTCATGGACGGCATCGGAGGGCCCGCTCCGTAACCTTTCCGCCTCCGCACCATCCACTGGCATCTCCTTCGTGTCCTGCTCGTAGCGGCCTTCGCTCTTCACCTGTTCTTGGACGGAGATCCGAAAAGCGTTACAAGGCCCCCACCGGCAATACGGATTCCGGCCGATATCCGGCCAACATCCGACCGGTATCCGGCTGGCGTCGGACAGGCCCGGAGGCGGTGGATCCGCCCCGGATCCGTTCCGTTCCGCCCCTCGAACGAACCTGTCGATGACACCACGGGCCACTCTGGAATCCCGCGTTCCGATTCACTCGAACTGGATTCCGGTTAGCGAAATCCGGACCCTCGCGAAGGTCGATCTGGCGTTCGAAAGCGGTCTAATCGCCGCTGCCGTAATTCGGCCGATTCCTGTCCATTAATGCCGCATATTCGGCAATTTCTGAAGTGCTCCTGGTCACTATTGGTTGATCCCAGAAGCACAATGGGCATCTTGATCATCATGACCACCGAGACACGCACACCCCATCCAGTCCTCGATCAAGCCACCATCACGAGCCTCCTCTTTCGCGACGGTTCGGACGGAAACAAGATCCACGGCCGCTGGCGCAAGGCGGTCTCGAACGACCTGTTCCGGTACCGTCCCGGACTCGGAACCCAGCAACGCTGGCAGCTCGCCTACGAGCGGCTGCGAGCACTGAACGACGAGGTTTCCTCGCCCGAGGAATTCGCCGGCGACCCGCGCGGACTTGCGGCGTTGCACGAGTGGACCTGCCCGGTGGACGGCGCCACCGTCACCGTGGCCGGGATTCACTACAACCTTTTCCTCGGCAGCGTCGTCGACGACAAGGTGTCCCCGCCCCGCGAGTTGACGGAGTTCACCTCCATGACGCGCATGGGCACGTTCCTGTGCACCGAACGCGCGCACGGGAACGACGTACCGGCGCTGGAGACCGTGGCCCGCTACGACCGGGAGAACGACGAGTTCGTGCTCCACACCCCGCACCCCGGGGCGCAGAAGTACATGCCCAACACCAGCTCCTCGGGCGGCCCCAAGACCGCCGTGGTCGCCGCGCGGCTCGTCGTCGACGACAAGTACCTGGGCGCCTTCCTCTTCCTCACCCCGCTGAGCGACGAGTACGGCACGCTGCCCGGCATCACCGTCACCCAGCTGCCCGAGCGCATCGGCACCTCGGTGGACCACTGCGCCACCAACTTCGACCAGGTACGGCTGCCGCGCAGCGCCCTCATCCAGGGTGCCCACGGACAGCTCCTGCCCGACGGATCCCTCGTCAGCTCCGTCGGCAGCCCGCGGAAAAGGTTCATCCACGCCATCAGCAGAGTCACGGCGGGCAAGCTGTGCATGAGCGCGAGCGGGCTCGGAGTGGCCCGTACGGCGCTCGCCGTCGCCGTCCGGTACTCCTACACCCGGCACATCTCCGGGCCGGTCGCCGGACAGCGCGTCCCGCTCGCCGCCCACCGCAGCCACCACTCCCGCCTCCTCGACCACACCGCCACCGCCTACGCCATGACCTTCCTCCACCGGGCGGCCACCGAACGCTGGGTCACCCACACGCCCGAGGGCCGCGCGGACGCCGAACGGCTGGTCGCCGTCACCAAGGGGTGGGTCACCTGGCAGGCCCGCGAGATAGCGACCGAGAGCCGGGAACGGTGCGGCGCGCGCGGGCTGTTCCTCGTGAACGGGCTCGCCGACCTGGCCGGCAACATGGACGGCGCGATCACCGCCGAGGGCGACAACCTGGCGATCTGGTGCAAGGCCGGTGCCGAGATGATCTTCGGCCACGAGCTGGCGCCCGAGCCCGTCCCCGCCACCGGCGACGAACCGCTCACCGACCCCGGCCTGCTGCGCCGTGCCCTCACCGCCGCCGAGCGCTACTGGCACCTCGCCGCCCGCCGCGACCTGCGCGGCGGAGACGGCGGCGACGCCCTCGGCCGCTGGAACAACGCGTCCGACGCCGCCCTGAACCTCGTCGAGGTGTACGCGGTCGGCCAGGCCGCCGACGCCTTACTCGCTGCTTGCGCCCACGTCTCCGACCCGATCACCCGCGCTGTACTGGAGGACCTCGGCGCGCTCTTCCTGCTCCGTCAGGTCAGCGCCCGCAGCGGTCTGCTGCTCGCCGAACAGGCCCTCACCGCCGACCAGGTCCGCGCGATCCCGGCGACCCTGAACACCCTGACGACCCGGCTCGCCCCGCACCTCAGCACCCTGACGCAGGCCTTCGACGTCCCGGAGGAGCACCTGGCGTCGCTGCCGATGCTGAGCGGTGTGTGAGCCCTCCGGTCCGCGTTCTCGAACCGCGACGAGGCGGCTCGTGACCTAAAAATGACGTGCGCATGACTCTCGGTTGGGGTAGTGGCTCAATTGGGGCAGAGGCTCAGTTGGGACAGACGCTCGACCGGGACAACCGATCAAGCGCGCCGGGCGTGTGGGGGATGTACGCCCGGCCGTTCGTGAGCGGCGCTCAGGCCGCCCGCCGCAGCACCCGGTACAGCGCCGCACTCACCGCGAACCCCACCAGGCACGTGATGTCGCCGAAGGCCGGCCACTGTTCCGGCACCCAGCCCACGTACTTCTCCTGGTTCGAGAAGAGCGGCACCGACACCGCGATGCCCGCCAACAGAGCGCCGATGCCGGGCCAGTTGGCGAAGGACCGGTCGGACAGCCGCGCTTCCAGCGTCTCCACCGGCGTCCGCGCCTGAAGCCACCGCTCCACCAGCACCACGCCGAGCCACGGCCCCACCCAGTAGGCGATCACCAGCAGAAACGCCTCGTACGCGTGCCCCGCGTCCTCCAGCGCAGACCAGGCCGCCGCCGTACCCGCGAGCCCGCACAGCACGACGATCGCGCTCCGCCCCAGCCAGACGGGCAGCCGCAGCCCCAGAGAGGTGATCGACATCGCCGACGAGTAGACGTTGATGGCGTTCGCCGAGACCGCGCCCAGGATGATCGCGAGGAGCACCAAGTCGCTGAGCCAGCCCGGGAGATGACCCGTGAAGGCCGCCGTCGGGGACGCGCCCTCGGGAGCGACGATCGTCGCCGAGGCCGCGCCGATCAGCGCCACGACGGCGACGGACACGAACAGGCCCACCGCCGGGTAGAGAACGGTCCGGAAACGGTCGGCCGTACGGGGGAGGTAGCGGGAGTAGTCGGAGGCCCCCGGGTTCCAGCCGGCCGTGTATCCCCAGGCCGCGCTGAACGCGAGCAGGAACCCGCCGATGCCGCCGCCCGCGCCCGGCGCGCCCAGGTCGGCCTCCTTGAACGTCCAGACACCGGCCAGCAGGAACACGACCGCGAGCGCGGGGAACGCGTACTTCTCGAAGGCGTGGACGAAGTTGTGGCCGATGAAGCCGATCACGATCTCCGCCGCCACCACCAGCAACAGGGAGGGGAGCGGACGCAGTCCGGTCAGCGTGTTGAGCGCGAAAGCGGCGCTCACACTGTTGACGGCGAACCAGCCGACACCCGCGACAAGCGCGTTCACACCGGCGGGCAGCAGATTCCCCTTGAACCCGAAGGAGAACCGGCCGATCGCCATCTGCGGTACGCCGAACTTGGGCCCGTCGAGCGAGAGGATCCCGTGCGTCAGCGAACCGAGCGCGGTGCCCAGCAGCAGGGCCGCGGACGCCTGCCAGAAGTTCAGCCCGAAGAAGAGGACCGAGATCACACCGATGTAGACGGTCGCGAACTCGATGTTCGGCGAGGCCCAGGTCCACAGCAACTGGAGCGGACCGCCGTGCCGTTCGGCGTCCGGAATGGGTTCCGAGCCCGCCGTCTCCACGGCGATGACCTTGTCGCCGTACGCGGGGGCCGGTGGGGGACTGGTGGTACCGGCGGGAGCAGTCGTCATGCGAGGTAAGTGTCCGGCCCCCGCAACCTCCGGCCCAGAGGCGCATTGTCCGCTTCGGGGGGCTCGTCGGCGTACAACTTGTACGGGGCAGCTTGTGCGGTTTGCTGGTTCACACTGGCGGGGTGTTCGAAATCCGCAGGTGGCCGCAGGTTCGGACCGGTGGTCGACCGTGTATGGCGCAAGTCGCCTTTGTCGCACGGGTGTTCTCTGTATGCTCGTCGCCTTGCCCAGAAAAGGCTCCGCGAAACCTTTGAGCGGTGAGCAGTTGAGCCGTTGGAGCCGTTGGGTCGAGTTCCGATTCGTGAAGAAACGTGCAGAAGCAAAGTCAATGGGGATGACGTGCTCGATCTGAGCGGCAGCGGTGCCGGGCCACTTGAACTGCGGGACCCGGTACGGATCGGTCCGATCCCGATCGTGGGCAGGCTCGGCTCGGGCGGTACGGGGCGGGTGTACCTCGGAGTCACCGAAGGGCGTTACACCGCGGTCAAGCTGGTGTTGCCCGAACTCGCCGAGGACGAGGTGTTCCTACAGCACTTCGGGCAGGAGCTGGACAACCTCTCCCGGCTGCCCGCCACCGCGACCGCGCCCCTGCTCGCGAGCGACCGTGACGCCCGGCCGCCGTGGCTCGCCACCGCCTATGTGCCGGGCCTCACCCTGGGCGACGCGATCGAGGCGCACGGCGGCGGTCTGCCCGCCGACGCGCTGTGGCTGCTGCTGGGGGAGATCGCCTCGAAGCTGGCCGCCGTGCACGCGATGTACGTCGTGCACCGCGATCTCAAACCGTCGAACATCATGCTGACCCTCGGCGGCGTCACCCTCATCGACTTCGGCTTCGCCCGCGCCACCGGCCAGAACCGGCTGACCAGGACCGGCATGGTCGTCGGCACGCCCGCGTACATGTCGCCCGAACAGGCCTCGGGGGCACGGCAGTTCACCGGCGCCACGGATGTCTTCGCGCTGGGCCTGCTGCTCCTCTTCGCGGCGAGCGGGAAGGCTCCCTTCGGTGACGGCGCCGGCGTCGAGGTCCTGTACCGGATCGTGCACCAGAACCCCGACCTCCGGGCGGTGCGCGCCCTGGACCGGGAACTCGCCGAGGTCGTCGCTTCCTGCCTCGACAAGGACCCCGAGAAACGCCCGTCGGCGGCCGAACTCCTCGAACGCGCCGCGAACCGCGGGCCGTCCGGGCTGCCCCTGTGGCCGCGGCCGATCACCAACCTCCTCGACCAGCGGGAGTCCTTCGCCGCGACCGTGCCGCACATCGACGAGCCGGACGATCAACCGGACGCGCCGGATGCGCCGAGTGAGCCGGTGGCCGAGGAGGAGCCGCCTTCCGAGAAGAAGCCGCCTTCTGCGGAAGCAGGGTCCCCGCCCCAGGACGTGCCCTCGCCCCGCCCGTCCCGCCGTGAACGCCGCCGTGTCCGCGCCCTGTTGACCGCTGTCCCCGTTGTCCTGGTGGGCGGTACGACGCTCGTCGTCCAGCTCCTGCCGTACGTGACCGCACAACAGGACGAGACACATGCCACCCCGTCCGTCTCGGCCTCCGCGTCGGCGAAGCTCACGTCGCCAACGCCCGGCACGAGCGCCTCGCGCACGGCGAAACCGTCCCCCTCGCCGTCGGCGAGCCGCACCTCCGAGGGAAACGGGGGCGGCTCGGGGAGCGTGCAGGGCTCCGGCGACACGGACGGGTCGAACGACTCCGACGAGAACGCGAGCCAGGCCGGTTCGGGTAATTCGAGCGGTTCCGCCAGTAAGCCGACGGGAGGGACGCCCACGTCCGCGGCATCGGGCACCTACCGCTTCCGAAACGGTAGTAATAACCAGTGTTTGACCGGGGGCTACGGCCCGACGGGCACTGGGAACTGCACTGACACCCCAGCTGTGTGGACCGTCGAGAGGGGGTCGGACGGCACGTTCATGCTCGTGAACCAAGACACCGACTTGTGCCTGCGCGGCGGTCAGTCCGGCTTGGGCACCTGCGACAAGAGCGCGTCCGTGTCCTGGCGAAATGGTTCCGGTGGCAGCCTCCGGAGTGTCGCGGACGACGCCTGCCTCGACGTGAACCAGTTCAACAGCTTCGCGACGACGTCGACGTGTGACTCAGCCGCGACGTCACAGCGCTGGACGAAGATGTCGGCCTAGTCCTTGGGCTCCTCGCCGTTCTCCCTGCGCTTCAGTTCCTCCTCGCGGCGGCGCAGGTCGGCCTCCCAGTCGCGGAGGTGGGTGTCGTCGTCCTCCACCGGCTCGGGGGCGTCGGGCTTGTCGTCCTTGAGGGACTTCAGGAACTCGGGGTTGTCGTCCGGGGCGACCCACTGGCCGCCCGAGGCGGAGCCCATGCGCTGGGAGGTGGCGCGGTCGCGGCCGATGATCAGCCAGGAGATGGAGCCGACCAGCGGGAACAGCAGGATGAGCAGGGCCCACACGGGCTTGGGCATGAAGCGGACGTCCTTCTCCTGCGTGGTGACGCAGTCGATGAACGCGTAGATGCTCAGTGCGAGAGGCACCAGGACGATCAGCACCCGGAGCATGTATCGGTTCCCCTTGAGTCGCTGTCCGGGCGCGCTGACGGTCGCGTCCGGCCCCCGCTGACCAGTCCAGGGTAGTGGGTGACGGATACTGGAACGCATGGCTTACGACGATCTTCGCTCCCTGCTCAGGGCGCTGGAGCGCGAGGGTGACCTCAAGCGCATCAAGGCCGAGGTGGACCCGTACCTGGAGGTCGGGGAGATCGTCGACCGGGTGCAGAAGGCAGGCGGGCCCGCGCTGCTCTTCGAGAACGTGCGCGGGTCGGCGATGCCGCTGGCGATGAACGTGTTCGGCACCGACCGCAGGCTGCTGAAATCCCTCGGACTGACGTCGTACGAGGACATCAGCGACAAGATCGGCGGGCTGCTGAAGCCCGAGCTGCCGCACGGGTTCGTGGGCGTGCGGGAGGCCTTCGGGAAGCTCGGCGCGATGACGCACGTACCGCCGAAGAAGGTGAAGTCCGACAACGCGCCGGTGCAGGAGGTCGTCCTCAAGGGTGACGAGGTGGACCTCGACCGGCTCCCGGCCCTGTTCACCTGGCCGCAGGACGGCGGCTCCTTCTTCAACCTGGGGCTCACGCACACCAAGGACCCGGAGAACGGCGTACGCAACCTCGGGCTCTACCGCCTCCAGCGGCACGACAAGCGCACGATCGGTATGCACTGGCAGATCCACAAGGACAGCCGGAACCACTACCAGGTGGCCGCGCGCAAGGGCGAGCGGCTGCCGGTCGCCATCGCGTTCGGGTGTCCGCCCGCCGTGACGTACGCGTCCACCGCGCCCCTCCCCGGTGACATCGACGAATATCTGTTCGCCGGGTTCATCGCGGGCAAGCGCATCGAGATGGTCGACTGCAAGACCGTGCCCTTGCAGGTGCCGGCGCAGGCGGAGGTCGTGCTGGAGGGCTGGCTGGAACCGGGGGAGATGCTCCCGGAGGGCCCGTTCGGGGACCACACCGGCTTCTACACCCCGCAGGAACCCTTCCCGGCGCTCACCATCGACTGTGTGACGATGCGGCGACGACCGCTACTCCAGTCGATCGTCGTCGGCAGGCCGCCGACGGAGGACGGGCCGCTGGGCCGGGCCACGGAGCGCTTCTTCCTCCCGCTGCTGAAGATCATCGTCCCGGACATCGTGGACTACCACCTCCCCGAGGCGGGCGGCTTCCACAACTGCGCGATCGTCGCGATCGACAAGAAGTACCCGAAGCACGCGCAGAAGGTCATGCACGCGGTCTGGGGCGCCCACATGATGTCTCTGACCAAGCTGATCGTCGTCGTCGACTCCGACTGCGACGTCCACGACCTGCACGAGGTCGCCTGGCGGGCCCTCGGCAACACCGACTACGCCCGCGACCTGACGGTGGCCGAGGGGCCGGTGGACCATCTCGACCATGCCTCGTACCAGCAGTTCTGGGGCGGTAAGGCGGGCATCGACGCGACCCGTAAGTGGCCCGAGGAGGGGTACACGCGGGACGGCGGCTGGCCGGAGATGGTGGTGTCCGACCCGGAGACGGCGGCGACGGTCGACAGACGCTGGAAGGAATACGGCCTGTGAGTGCTGCATCCGCATCCGCCGAACTGCCCCAGCCGGGCCGCACGAAGGCATTTCTGCGCCTGGTCATGATCGAGCACTCGATCTTCGCGCTGCCCTTCGCCTACATCGCCGCGCTCACGGCGATGTTCCAGGCGGACAAGAACATCCACTGGGGCAGGCTGCTTCTCGTCACGATCTGCATGGTCGGCCTGCGGACGTTCGCGATGGCCGTCAACCGGATCATCGACCGCGAGATCGACGCCCGTAACCCGCGTACGGCCCACCGCGAGCTGGTGACGGGCGCGATGTCGGTGAAGCACGCCTGGACCGGCGCGCTGATCGCCGTCGTGATCTTCCTGGGCTCGGCGGCCCTTCTGAACCCCCTCTGCCTGGCCCTCGCCCCCGTCGCCGTGATCCCGATGGTGGTGTACCCGTACGGGAAGCGGTTCACGAACTTCCCGCAGGCCATCCTGGGTCTCGCCCAGGCCATGGGCCCGGTCGGCGGCTGGCTGGCCATCACGGGGGAGTGGTCCTGGGACGCGGTCATCCTCGGCCTCGCCGTCGGCATCTGGATCGGCGGCTTCGACCTGATCTACGCCTGCCAGGACGTCGAGACGGACCGCGAGACCGGCGTGCTGTCGGTGCCCGCGCGCTTCGGCATCCCGGCGGCGGTGTGGGGCGCGCGCGTCTGCCACACCGTCACCACGGCACTCCTGGTCTGGTACGCGGTCGCCACCGACGCCGGTACGTTCCTCTGGGTCGGCCTGGTGATCGTCGCGGGCGCGTTCCTGTACGAGCACAACATCGTGAAGCCGACCGACCTGTCACGGCTCAACAGGGCGTTCTTCAGCGTCAACGGGTTCATCGGGATCGCCCTTTTCGTGTGCGCGCTGCTGGACCTGCTGGTCCGGGGCCTCACGCCGTAGCCGCCTACTCGGGTTCACGTTCACCCGCGGGCACGGGGTCGCCGAGCAGCGCGCGCAGCTCCGTCGCCTCCCGGGTGCCGTAGCGCCGGAACGTCCGCAGTGCCTCCCGCCGCATGGCCAGCGCGGCGGGCCCGTCCCCGCGCAGCTCGTGGAGGCGGGCCAGGTCGCGCAGCGTACGGGCCCGGAAGAGCGGCAGACTGAGCCGCGTCCACCGGTCCAGTGCCTGTTCCAGACAGGCGGCGGCGGGCTCCAGCGCCCCGCCGGACAGATGGAGTTCGCCGAGCGTGCGCAGGACGAGCGCCTCGCCGAAGCCGTCGCCGAGTTCCCGGCAGACCAGCAGTGACTCCCGGAGTTCCCGCAGCGCGGACGCCTGCGCGCCGACGGGACACCTGCGGAAACGGACCTTCGCGAGGGCCTGTGCCGCGTACGCCGTCATGAGCCGGTCACCCGTCGAGCGCAGGATGATCAGGGCCTGCGAGCACCGCTCCTCGGCGAGCGCCAGGTCGCCGTCGGCGCGGTGCACCAGGCCGATGCCCCGCAGGGCCAGTGCCTCGCCGCGTCGGCTGCCCAGGGACCGGTAGACGGTGACCGCGCGGTGCAGATGGGCCAGGGACTCCCGGGAGCGGCCCTGCTCCCGGAGGATCGCGCCCAGGTCGTAGTGCGCACCGGCCACCCCGGCGTCGTCCCCGCCCTGTTCGAAGCCGGGCAGGGCCTGTTCCAGGCAGGCCATGGCCTCGGCGAAGTGACCCTGCTCGCGGCTGGCGACCGCGATCCCCGACAGGGCCGTGGACTGGCCGGTCACGTCGCCGAGGCGGCGGAAGCGGACCAGGGCCTCGCGGTAGTGGTGGTTGGCGTCGGCGAAACGGTCCTGTTCGTAGCGGAGTTGGCCGAGACCGTTGAGCAGTACGGCCTCGGCGCGCCGGTTGCCGGCCTGTCGTGCGGCCTTCAGGGCCGTGTCGTGGGTGCGCCACCAGTCGTCGAACCGGTTGTTGACCCGGAAGGTCGCCTGGACCAGCGCCGTCGCCAGGTCGCACGCCTGCTCGTCGAGGCCGAGCCCGGCGGCCAGGTCCACGGCGGCCACGAGCGAGGTGTGTTCGGCCGCGAGCCAGTCCCGCGGCCGGTCGAGCAGCGTGGCCACGAGCGCGGGGTCGGCCGTGTGGTCCGCCGCCCTGGGCTTGAGGTGAACGGTTCCGCTGGGCTCGGCGGCACCGGCCCGGCAGACCAGCGTCAGCCAGGCGTGCAGCAGCCGTGACACCGCCGCGCGGCGCTGCTCGGGGGCGACTTCCCGCTCGGCCCGCTCCCGTGCGTACAGCCGTACGAGGTCGTGGAAGCGGTATCTGGCCTGCCCGGTCCGGTCCACGCCGAGCGGCTCCAGCAGCCTTGCCTCCGCGAGCCGTTCGACCAGGCGCTGGGCGGACGGCGGGTCGACGCCCAGCAGCGGTCCGGCGACCCAGGCCGCGAAGTCGGGCGAGTCGAGCAGACCCAGCCGGCGGAAGACACGGCGCTCGCGCTCCGGCAGGGCCCGGTAGCCGGCCTCGATCCTGGCCCGGACGTCCAGATCACCGCAGGTCAGCTCGTCCAGCCGCTGGTCCTCGTCCCGGAGCCGGTCGGCGAACGTCCGCAGCGGCCACCGGCAGCCGGAGCGGAGCCGGGATCCCACGATCCGCACGGCGAGCGGCAGGCCCCCCGACAGCCGGGCGATCTCGGCGGCGGCGGTGGGCTCGGCGGCGAGCCGGTCGCGGCCCACCAGCCGGCCGAGGAGCTGGACAGCGTGCTCCCGTCCGAGCACCTCCAGGCCGATACGGGCCGTCGCGTCGAGGCCGGGCAGACTCCGGCGGCTGTTGACGAGCACCGAGGCGGGCCCCGCGCCCGGGATGAGCGGCCGGACCTGGTCGTCCCCGGCGGCGTCGTCCAGCACGACGAGCACGCGCCGACCGGCCAGGAGGCTGCGGTAGGCGGCGGCGCGTTCGGCGGTGGAGGCGGGGAGGTCGGTGGGGCGCACGCCCAGGGCGTGGAGGAATCCGCCGAGGATCCTGCCCGGGGGCGCGGCCTGGGCGGGGTCCGTGCCGCACAACTCGGCGTAGAGGTGCCCGTCCGGGAAGGCGGACGCCAGACGGTGGGCGACGTGGAGGGTGAGCGCGGATTTGCCGATGCCGGGCATGCCGTGGATTACGCAGAGGCGGGGGGCGGTGCTCGTGTTTTGCAGGGTGGAGAGGAGGTGGTCGGCGTCCTTGTCGCGTCCGGTCAGCCAGGGCGGAGGGGCCGGGAGTTGTGCGGGTGGTGGGGGGTGAGGGGGGTGGTTCTTTGGGTGCGGGTGCGTTGTGGCTGGTCGCGCCCACGCGGCGGTAGCCGCAAATTCAATACAGCCCCGCGCCCCTGAGTGGGTGACGCTGGGCCCCGTTGAAGAGTTCTGTGGGTCTTGCAGCACGGGGGCGGTGTCCTCGTCGCCGGTCAGTAGCCGGGCGTGCAGGTCCCGTAGTTCGCTGCTCGGCTCGATGCCCAGTTCCGTACGGAGTACGCGGTGGCCGTCCCGGTACACGCGCAGCGCCTCCGCGCGGCGCCCGCAGCGGTGCAGGGCCGTCATGAGGAGGGCGCGCAGCCGCTCCCGCAGGGGCTGTCCGGCGACCAACCGGGTCAGCTCGCCGACCAGTTCGGCCCCGGCGCCCGCCGCCAGCCGCGCGCCGAGCAGGTCCTCGACGGCGGTCATCCGCATCTCCTCCAGACGGGCCGCCTCCAGCTGGAGCGTCGAGGTCTCCGGGCCGCCGAGCGCGGGGCCGCGCCACAGGTCCAGGGCCGCCGCCAGGGTGTCCGCGGCGGCGGCGTGTTCGCCGTTCCGTGCCTCCGTACGGCCGTGTGTCAGCAGGTTCTGGAAGCGGCGTACGTCGAGTTCGGCCTCGTCGGCCCGGAAGTGGTAGCCGCCGGGCCGGGTCACGATCACCTCGGGGCGATTCGGCCGGTGCAGGGCCTGTCTGAGCCGGGACACATAGCTCTGGACGAGCTTGGCGGCCGTGTCCGGGGGCCGCTCTCCCCACACGGCGTCGATCAGCCGGTCGACCGACACGACCCGCTCGGCGTCGAGCAGGCCGGCGGTCAGCAGGGCGGTCGGTTTCCGCGCGAACGGCGTCATCGGTCGGCCCGAGTCCCAGACCTCCACGGGACCGAGTAGACGGAACTCCACATTTCCCCCCGTACATCCCCCTGATGGTGCTTTCCGGTGGTCACCGGGTCCAGAAGTACCAGCGGTGCCGTTGTTCGGGATCGGGACTCCCGAACCGAACAAACAAGGTCCGAACAATCCGCGCGCGACTGCGCCGGGGCTGCACCAGGGCCGCACCGGGACTGCGCTGCGGTTGCACCGCCCGGTTCGACAGTGGTTGCCACCAGAGCCGTTCACAGAGGGAGAACCAGATGCTCCGCAAACGAATCGTCTCGATGATCGTGGCCACGATGGCGACCGTGGGTGTCGCGGGCGCGGTGCCGCTTGTCACGGCGGCGCCGGCGCAGGCCGCGATCATCGCGGGCCGTTGTACGTACACGCCTGACGAGCCCCTGCTCGGGTACGCCCCCAACACGTACAAGCTCGCGGTGAAGCAGGCGCAGTGCGAGCTGAACTGGTCCATGACGGGAGACAACCTCGTGGAGGACGGCTACTTCGGCACGAACACCAGGAACGCCGTACTGAGGTTCCAGCGTTGCACCGGCCTGGACGACGACGCGCTCATCGGCGACGACACCTGGGGACAGCTCAACATCTGGGCCAGGTCGAACAGCTATGCGTGCTGACGACTCGCTCTAGGACCACGGCCGCTGGTCCCCGAGACCAGCGGCCGGACACCCCAGTCAGCGCCCCGACGACGTCAACTCGTCCGAAGCCCCCCGCCGCCGGAACACGACCGCCGCCCCCACTCCCGCTATCAGCCCGATCAGATGCCCCTGCCAGCTGACCCCCGTCTGGGTCGGAGCCAGGCCCGCCAGGAACGTCGTGCCCCAGATGGCCGCCACGAGCAGACCGACCACGATGCCCAGTGGCCGGCGTTCCACGAAGCCCGTCACCAGTAGGTAGCCGAAGAGGCCGAAGATCAGGCCGGAGGCGCCTGCCGTGTTGGTGTGTGCCGGGGCTATGAGCCACACGCCCAGTCCGCCGACGACGATGATCAGCGCGCAGACCGCGGCGAACCGGCGCAGGCCGCCCAGGGCCGCGAGGAAGCCGAGGACCAGCAGCGGGACGCTGTTGGCGGCCACATGGGCGAAGCCGAAGTGGATGAAGGACGCCGGGACGACATCGACCAGCTCGGAGGCCGTACGGGGGGTGATGCCCAGGCCGTCCAGCGCGTGGCCGCTCACCGCGTCGACGGCCTCCAGCAGCCACAGCAGCGCCACCCAGGCGAGCATCAGCTTGGCGGCGGCCTTCGCGCGGTCACCCCCGGACGGGCGAGCGTCGGAAAGACGGCCGCCGGGCAGGTCAGGGCCCGCACCGGACCGGCCCGTTCCCGCCGGATTCCACTTCTCCCACATGGCAGACCCCCGTCCCGCCCATCACGGACGAATCAACTCGTCCCTTCCAGGGAACGCCCGAGCGCCCTCCCCCGGTTCCCACCCCACGATGCCGGATAAGCTCGGACCCGTGAACCCACTCAAGCCAGGAGAGACGCCGCGCGCGCCTTGGATCGTGGGGGTGTCCGGCGCCTCCGGCACGCCATACGCCGCCGCCGTCCTGCGCGGCCTCCTCGACGCGGGCGAGAGCGTCGACCTCGTCGTGTCCCGGGCCTCCCGGCTGACGCTGCTCGACGAGACCGGGATCTCCTTCCGGGACGCCCACTGGCAGGACGACCTGCGCGAATGGCTGACCCGGGGCGCCGACGGCAAGCCCGGTACGTTCGATGTGGACCTCGGCGGCGTACGGCACTGGAGCGCCGGCGACCTCGCCGCCGGGCCCTCCTCCGGGTCGTACGCCACCAAAGGGATGCTGATCGTGCCCGCGTCCACCGCCTGCGTGGCCGGGGTCGCGCTCGGGCTGTCCAAGGATCTGTTGCAGCGGGCGGCCAGTGTGACCCTCAAGGAGCGGCGCACGCTCGTCGTCGCCGTGCGGGAGTCCCCGCTCAACGGGCAGACCCTGCGGCACCTGGTGACGCTGGACGACGCCGGCGCGAGCGTCGTACCGGCCTCGCCCGCCTTCTACGCCGGCGCCACCCACATCCAGGACCTGGTGGACTTCGTCGCCGGGCGCGTGCTCGACGCGGCGGGCGTCCCGCACGGGCTGTACCGCCGCTGGGAGGGCGAACTCGGCGGCGGGGCGTCGCGTACGTCCCGTACTGATAACGGCTGAGTCCGGGGCCGTATCAGTGATCCGAGGTACCGCTCATCACTTCGAGCACCAGCAGAACCTTCAACACCTTCAGCAGTTCCAGCATTTTCAGCACCATCGGCAAACTTCAAGATTCTTCATCGGAAGGCTCGATCGCATGGACGCGGTGGACAGGCAGCTCATCCAGGCCCTGAGGGAGAACGGCCGGGCCTCCTACGCCGAGCTGGGGCGCCTCGTCGGTCTGTCGGGACCCAGTGTCACCGACCGCATCAACCGGCTGGAGGCGGCCGGTGTCATCACCGGGTACCGCGCCACCGTCGACTCCGCCTCGCTCGGCCTCGGAGTCATCGCGCTCATCGGCATCTCGCTGTCCGACGCGGCCGACCACGAGGACGTGGCACGCCGGCTCCGGGACCTCGGGGAGATCGAGGACTGCTGGTTCATCGCGGGCGACGACTCGTTCATGCTCAAGGTGCGGGCGAGTGACGTCGACGGTCTGGAGAAGACCATCCGGCGGCTCAGCGGGATCCAGGGCGTCTCCAGGACCCGTACGACCGTCGTGCTCTCCACGAAGTGGGAGAACAGGGTCGGAGACCTGCCCGAAGAGGTCTGAGCGGTCAGGTCGTACGGTTGGGCATGTTGGCGGATCGCCGGAGAAGGGTGTGGGAGTGGGTATGGACGTCGGACTCAAGCGCGAGCTGGAGCAGAAGGTCAGGGCCGGTGAGCGGCTGACCCGCGAGGACGGCATCGCGCTCTACGAGTCGGACGACCTCGCCTGGCTCGGCGGGCTCGCACACGAGGTGCGGACCCGTAAGAACGGTGACGTCGTCCACTTCAACGTCAACCGGCATCTCAACATGACCAACGTGTGCACCGCCTCCTGCGCCTACTGCTCGTTCCAGCGCAAGCCGGGCGAGAAGGACGCGTACACGATGCGCATCGAGGAGGCGGTGAAGCTCGCCAAGGCGATGGAGGGCGAGAACCTCACCGAGCTGCACATCGTCAACGGCCTGCACCCGAGTCTCCCGTGGCGCTACTACCCGCGCTCCCTGCGCGAGCTGAAGGCGGCTCTTCCGGACGTCTCACTGAAGGCCTTCACGGCCACGGAGATCCACCACTTCGAGACGATCAGCGGGCTGTCTGCGTCGGAGATCCTCGACGAGCTGATCGACGCGGGCCTCGAGTCGCTGACCGGTGGTGGCGCGGAGATCTTCGACTGGGAGGTCCGGCAGCACATCGTGGACCACCGCACGCACTGGGAGGACTGGTCGCGGATCCACCGCCTGGCGCACGAGAAGGGTCTGAAGACCCCGTGCACCATGCTGTACGGCCACATCGAGGAGCCCCGCCACCGCGTCGACCACGTCCTGCGCCTGCGTGAACTCCAGGACGAGACGAACGGCTTCCAGGTCTTCATCCCGCTCCGCTACCAGCACGACTTCGTCGACATGAAGGACGGCAAGGTACGGAACAGGCTCCAGGCCCGTACGCAGATGGCGACCGGCGCGGAGGCGCTCAAGACCTTCGCGGTGTCGAGGCTGCTGTTCGACAACGTCCCGCACGTCAAGGTCTTCTGGGTCATGCACGGCGTCCAGACCGCGCAGCTGGCGTTGCTGCACGGCGCCGACGACATGGACGGCTCGGTCGTCGAGTACAAGATCACGCATGACGCGGACAACTACGGCACGCCGAACAAGCTGACGCGTGAGGATCTGCTGGACCTGATCCGGGACGCCGGGTTCCGGCCGGTGGAGCGCAACACGCGGTACGAGATCATCAGGGAGTACGAGGGTCCTGATCCGGCTCGTCGGGAGTCGCCGCAGCCGATGCGGGTGTGAGT
Organism: Streptomyces sp. NBC_00075; assembly: GCF_045041225.1. Lineage (NCBI taxonomy): Bacteria > Bacillati > Actinomycetota > Actinomycetes > Kitasatosporales > Streptomycetaceae > Streptomyces > Streptomyces sp. NBC_00075. The sequence continues at coordinate 4,398,430 of NZ_CP108243.1, read as the reverse complement.
TTGCGGGTGCGGGTCCGGTGGGGGCTGGTCGCGCAGTTCCCCGCGCCCCTGGAGAGCGGGGCTGCGCCCCAGCTCTCCAGCCCGCCCCGGGCACCCCAGCCCGCCCCGGGCACCCCAGCCCGCCCCGGGCACCCCAGCCCGCCCCGGGCACCCCAGCCCGCCCCGGGCACCCCAGCCCGCCCCGGGCACCCCAGCCCGCCCCGGGCACCCCAGCCCGTCCGGCGTTTGAGGACGAGCGCGTTCAGCGCGAAAGGGGGGTCTGGGGGCGCAGCCCCCAGGGATGGGAACGGGTAGGGGCGGCGGGGGCGAAAGAAGACCGAGGGTAATGGTTAGTATTGCCATGTGGCCCTTACCTTCACCCTCGACCCAGCCATCGACACCCCCCTCCGTGACGGCATCCTCGACCTCTGGACCGATGTCACCAACGCCGGCGGCGCCGTCGGCTTCGTGGCACCCGTCACGCGTGACGAGATACGGCCGGAGCTGGTGAGACAGTTCGTGAGCCTCGCCGCGGGCGCCGCCCGGCTGCTCGTCGGGCACGATGAGGAGGGGCGGGTCGCCGCGACCGCGTTCCTCACCTTCAACGCCCACCGCCTGCGGACACACTGGCTGTCGGTCTACACGGTGATGGTCCACCCGGAGCACCAGGGCAAGGGATACGGCCGCGACCTGATGGCGGCCGTCGCCGACGCCGCCCGTGGGCTCGACGGCATCGAGGCGATACGGCTCGGCTGCCGGGGCGGACTGGGCCTGGAGCGCTTCTACGGCTCCTGCGGCTACAAGGAGGTCGGCCGCGTGCCCGGTGCGATACGGGTCGCCCCGGGGGACGACCGCGATGACATCACCATGCTCTTGCCGCTGCTCTGAGTACCCCACTGCAAGATCGTGACCTGGGCGTGTTTCACTGGATGACGCCCGTTATTGGCAATGTTCGGACCGGAAGAAGAGTGGATTGAGATGCTCCGCTACACGCTGATGCGCTTCGGGATCCTGGTGGCCTGCCTGCTGGTCGTCTGGGGCGCCGTCTACTCCGGTATCGCTCCGCGCGGCCTGGGCAGCTCCAACGGCATGTGGGTCATCCTGCTCTCCCTCGTGATCTCCGCGCCGATCAGCTTCGTGGTGCTCCGCAAGGAGCGGGACCGGGCGTCGGTGCAGATCGTCGAGAAGGTGGACCGCGTCAAGGCCAACCTGGACGCGAACCGCAGCCAGGAGGACGAGGCGGTCGACGAGGCCGCTCGCGCCCAGGCCCAGACCCAGGCTCAGAGTCAGCCTTCCTGACCCACGCCGCAACTACCCTTGCCCTCATGGGTGCTGTGAAGAACAAGCGGATGCCGCGTGCGGTCCGTGAGCAGCAGATGCTGGACGCCGCCGTACGGACCTTCGGGCAGCGTGGCTACATGGCCGCGTCGATGGACGAGATCGCCGAACTCGCCGGTGTCTCCAAGCCGTTGGTCTATCTGTACCTGAACTCGAAGGAAGAGCTCTTCACCGCCTGCATCCGGCGCGAGGCGAGGAGACTCACCGAGGCTGTCCGCGTCGGCGTCGAACCGGCGCTCCCCGCTGACCGTCAACTCTGGGACGGACTGCGCGCGTTCTTCACGCACACCGCCCAGAACCCGGACGGCTGGTCAGTACTCCACCTCCAGGCCCGCACCCACGGCGAGCCGTTCGCGGCCGAGGTCACCGTGATGCGTGAGGAGATCGTCGCGTTCGTCACGCAGCTGATCGTGATCGCGGCCCGCGAGGCCCACCGCGACCCTTCCCTCCCGGAACGAGAGGTCGCCGGCCTCGCCGAGGCCCTGGTAGGAGCCGCCGAGTCCCTGGCAGCCTGGGCAAACGCCACCCCAGGCGTCACCGCAAAACAGGCAGCGGCAACCCTGATGAACTTCGCCTGGTCGGGCCTGAACAGCCTGATGGCAGGCACCCCCTGGACACCCCCGACCGAGACTTCTCGTACGACGGAGGGCTAGGCGCCCTTGATGGGGCCGCAGGCCCCAAAAGGGGCGCGGGGAACTGCGCGACCAGCCACGACGGCGCAGCACCGACCCAACAACCCCAACAACCCCTCACACCGGCCGTATCTCCCCCAGCAAATGCACCCGCCCTCCACTCCGCAACTCAAAGCTCCCAAAACCGTCCGCCCCATAAGCCACCGCGCTCGGCAACAGCACAGGCGCCTTGAACTCGACCCGAACCAGGGCCGATTCAGGGATGCCATGGGCGGCCAGGCAACGAGCCGCCGTCCACATGCCATGAGCAATCGCCCGCCGAAACCCGAACAACCGGGCGGCGAACGCGTTCAGATGGATCGGGTTCCGGTCCCCGGACACGACGGCGTACCGCCGCCCCACATCCCCACCAAGCCGCCACTCGGCGACAAGAGGCAACACCTCACGCTCACCGAGGGAGTCCGGCGCCACGCCGGCCCCGCCGCTCCGATGCCGAGCCAGATACGTACTCCGCGACTCCCACACCAACTCCTCCCCCTCCCGAACCTCCGTCTGCACCGCCGCCTCCGTCCCCCGCCGATGCGCCGTCAACTCATCGACGTACACGGAGAGTTCGTACAACCCGGTGGCCGCCAACGGCCGCCAGCGGACGATCTCCACCGACGTATGCACCAGCCCGAGCAGCGGCAGCGGAAAGCTGCGGTCGGTCATCAGGCGCATGGCCAGGGGGAAGCCGAGGACGTGCGGGTAGGTGACGGGGAGGGCGTCGTCGCCGACGGGGAATCCGCAGACGCGTTCGTAGGCGGCGAGGCGGGCGAGGTCGATGCGTACGCCGGGCAGGACGAGGCGGGTGCGGGGGCGATCGGCGTGCGGGCGGGGCCTGTTGAGGGTGAGCTTCTTGGCGGGGGAGAGCAGCGCGCCCCGGGTGAGCAGCGGCGCGAGGGCCGGGGACCGGTCGAGGGTGCGAAGGGAACGGTCGGCCATGGTCAACTCCCACCTCGGTACCGTACTTACTCCGGAGTCAGGTTACCGGAGGTAAGCCCCGGATCGCCCATAGGTGCCGATGAGTAGAAGGTGTGAAGAAGGCCTAGGAAGGCGCATGGGGCCGGTGCTAACGTGAAAAACGCTCAGGACAGGGCAAGTTGACTCATCGGTAGCCTGTGCGACGCCTGAGCTTGCACACCCCCGCCGCCCCATCACCCCCGAACCCGCACGAACTCCACACGTGCGAGCCGTACGATCCGGTTCCTAACCAGCGGTAACCGCCGTCGTCGTACACCCGTGGCGAACGCCACCGGAGGTGCACGCCCCGGAAGGCCGCTGCACGCCACAGGAGCCGCCCGTGTCCTCGTCGTTCCCGCCCTCTACCCCGTCCTCGCCACTGCCCGTGTCCGCCGTCGGTTACGACGGCGAACCCCTCCTGGTGGAGCCCGAGATACGGCGGTTGGACGGGGCCGTGCGTGAGGTGTCCGTACCGGCGGTCGTGACGTCCGTGACCTACGGCTCGCTCGCGGACATCCCGTTCGACAACGCGGACCAGGCGCCCGCGGCGACGATCCTCAGCCGCCGTACGCCGGACGGGAGTTGGGCGCATGTGACGGCGGCCGAGTTCGCCGAGCAGGTGCTCGCGGTGGCCAAGGGGCTGATCGCCGAGGGCTTGGTGCCGGGCGACCGGCTGGCCATCATGGCGCGGACGACGTACGAGTGGACGCTCATGGACTTCGCCGCGTGGGCGGCGGGTCTCGTCACCGTGCCCATCTACCCGACGTCCTCCGCCTTCCAGGTCCGCTGGATCCTCCAGGACTCCGGCGCCGTGGCCCTCGCCGCGGAGACCGTCGCCCAGGCCGCCGCACTCGGTCCGGAGCGGGACCGGATCCCCGACCTCCAGCACATGTGGGTCTTCGAGAAGGGGCATGTCGAGCGGCTCGCGGAGCTGGGCAAGGACGTGCCGGACCAGGAAGTCGCCGTACGGCGTGGGGTGTTGGGGCCCGACACGCTCGCCACCCTCATCTACACCTCGGGCACGACCGGCCGCCCGAAGGGCTGTGCGCTCACGCACGGCAACTTCTTCGCCGAGGTCGACAACGCCATCGAACTCCTCTACCCCGTCTTCCGGGACCGGACGAAGGAGGAGGCGTCGGTGCTGCTGTTCCTGCCGATGTCGCACGTCTTCGGCCGGATGGTGGCCATCGCGTGCCTCCGGGCGCGGGTGCGGCTCGGCCACGCCCCGAGCCTCAAGTCGGAAGACCTGCTGGGGGACTTGGCGGAGTTCAAGCCGACCTGCCTCCTGGCCATCCCGTACATGCTGGAGAAGGTCTTCAACACGGCCCGCGCGAGGGCCGAGATGGGCAAACGGCTCTCGTCCTTCGACCGCGCGGTGAACGTGGCCCGCCGGTTCAGCGAGGCGGTCGAGGAGCAGCGGCACGGCATCGGCCACGGCCCCAGCCGTGCGCTGCGTACCGCGCGCTCCTTCTACGACCCCCTGGTGTACCGCCGTATCCGCAACGCCATGGGCGGCAGGGTCCGTTACATGATCTGCGGCGGCTCACCGCTCGGCCGGCCGCTCGCCGGGTTCTTCGCCGGGGCGGGCATCGAGATCTACGAGGGGTACGGCCTGACCGAGTCCACGGGCGCGGCCACGGTCACGCCACCGCTCAAACCCCGGGTGGGGACGGTGGGTTGGCCCATCCCCGGCACCCGGGTCAGGATCGCCGCCGACGGCGAGGTGGAGCTGGCGGGCGAGAACATCCTGCGCGGTTACTGGGACCCGAGCGCGGGCGGCGTAGTCCCGGCGGCCCCGGACGGCTGGCTCGCGACCGGCGACATCGGCTCCCTGGACGACGAGGGCTATCTGACGATCACCGGCCGCAAGAAGGAGATCCTGATCACGGCGGGCGGCAAGAGCGTGGCCCCGGCGCCCATGGAGAACTGGCTGCGGGCCCACCCCCTGATCTCCCAGGCGATGGTCCTGGGCGACGGCCGCCCCTACATCTCCGCCCTGATCACTCTGGACCCGGCGGGCCTCACCCACTGGCGCCAGATGCAGGGCAAGCACCCGGTACCGGCCGAACTCCTCATGGACGACGCCGACTTGAGGGCGGTCATCCAACGCGCGGTGGAGGAGGCCAACAAACTCGTCTCCCGCCCGGAGTCGATCCGCCGCTTCACCATCCTCCCCACCGACTTCACAGAAGAGGCCGGCCACCTCACCCCCTCAATGAAACTCCGCCGCTTCGAAATCATGCGCGACTTCGCAGCAGAGGTGGAGGACCTCTACGACCGCTAACCGAGGCGGACCGCTTCTAGCTTCTAGGGGCGCGGGGAACTGCGCGAGAAGCCCCACCGGCCGGCAGCCGACGAACAACCCAGGGGCGCGGGGGAACTTGGCAACGAGCGCGACGGAAACCCCCTGCTTTCAGGGGCGCGGGGAACTGCGCGAGAAGCCCCACCAGCCCGCAGCCGACAAACAACCTCACCCAACCCCCAACCCCACCCACCTACCCCCGACAACTGTCAGCGACAGTATCCGCGAACGCCCGCGCCAGCGGACTGAGCGCATCCCACCGCCGCACAGCCCACCCCACCGCCAACGGCCGCAACGCCCGAAGCGGAATCAACCGAACCGGCCCACCCGTACCCGGCACCGCCAGATCGGGCACAGCAGGCACCACGGCATACCCGAGCCCCAACTCGGCCAACAACAAAGCCGTATCCCAGTCGGCGACACTCGTGTCGAACACCGGCCGCACCCCCACCTCAGCGAACGCCGCATCCAGCCGCGCCGCAGACGTGGAGTTGGGCGGCAGCCGAATCAGCCGCAGATCACGCAGATCCTCCACCTCCGCGAAGTCCCGCCGCGCGAGCGCCTCCCCCGCCCCCACAGCAAGCACCCACGGCAACTCCATCACCACCCGCTGCTCGATCCCCCGCACAGGCGCCCCGATGGTGATCCACGCAAGATCCAGCTCACTGTCGGCGAGCGCCGCGAAACACCCCCGACTGGAGTTCTCCGTACGGAACTCCAGGCTCACCTTGGGGTGTTGACGCCGAAAAGCAACAACCGCCTCCGCCATGAAGTGCCGTACGGTCGTCGCACCGGTGGCAACCCGCACCGACCCGCTCTCCCCGTCCACGAGATCCTTGAGCTGCCGCAACGCGAGATCCAGCCCGGCGATCCCCTCCGAGGCCGCGGCCTGCAACACCCGCCCGGCCGCGGTCGGCACGACTCCCCGCGCATGCCGCTCCACCAGGCTGACGCCCGTCTCCCGCTCCAGCCGCTTCACATGCTGGCTCACGGCCGACTGCGTACACGCGAGATCACGGGCCACCGCGCTCAGGCTCCCCGCCCGGCACACGGCCACGAAGACACGCAGGTCATCCAGGGTCACAACACCCAAGCTAGCACTTGGAGTTGGTGACAGAACCTTAGGATTGACTGGGTACGGGCGGTACGTCACGATCGGTGCAGGGCCCAGGCGGCAACCCGTCCCGCGCCCCCGCCGGGGTCCGGACCGAGGGCGGGGAGCGGACGGGTGCCGACCTTTCGCGCACCGAGAGGACGCCACCCCATGTCCGCTTCCCCTCCCTCACCCTCAACCTCTCTCCCTCCCCCCACTCCCACTCCCACTCCCGCTCTCGCCCCGTCACCGGCCGCCCAAGCAGTGGGATTCCTACGGGAGTTGGGCGCCGAACAGATCGCGCACCCCGGCGGCACCCTGCTCGCCCACCTCTGCCGGGTGTACCGACTGCTCGCCGCCTGGGAGGCCAGACCGGCTCTCCGGCTGGCGGGCCTCTGCCATGCCGCGTACGGCACCGACGGCTTCCCCACCGCCCTGCTCTCCCTTGACCGCCGCGCCGAACTGGCAAGGGTGATCGGCCCGGAGGCGGAGGAGATCGTCCATGTGTACGCGGCCATGGACCGCAAGGCGACCTACCCGGGCCTGGCCGCCCCGGACGCCGTGTTCCACGACCGTTTCACCGGCCGCGCCCGGACCGTGCTCCGGAGCCGGTGCGAGGACCTCGCCGAACTGACGGCCGCGAACGAACTCGACCTGGCCCGGGTGAACCCGGTCTTCCGCGACCAGCGGGGCTCGGACCTGCTCGCCCTGTTCAACGGTTTCCGGCCACTGCTGAGCGGACGGGCGTGGGAGGAGGTGGGGTCGCTGCTGGGCCGCCGGGACCGCCGCCGGGAACGCTGAGAATCACCCAGTGTGAGCGGTTCGGTGCCGTAGTGCCTGGGTTGTACGGCGGACGGAGTACCGTGGGTGCTACCGAGCGCACCTCGCATGCCGTCATCCATTTCGGCGTCGCCCTCGGGGAACGGCAATGCCGGAGCACCTCGTGCCCGGCCGGAAACGAGCCGCCCCACATGAGCCTCATGAGTCTCGGAGTACTCGCCTCCTCCCGCAAGGAGAACGAGTTCCGCCTTCCGCTGCACCCCCGTCACCTCGACCGGATCGCCCCGGACCTGCGCGGGAAGATCTTCCTCGAAGAGGGCTACGGCCGACGCTTCGGCATCGCCGACGACGCGCTGCGACCACTCGTGGCCGGGCTGCGCTCGCGTGAGCAGCTCGTCGCCGAGTGCGACGCCATACTGCTGCCCAAGCCGATGCACGAGGACATCGCCGAACTGCGCGAGGGCCAGGTCCTGTGGGGCTGGCCGCACTGCGTGCAGGACGAGAAGATGACGCAGATCGCCATCGACCGACGGCTGACCCTGATCGCCTGGGAGGCCATGAACCACTGGACCGCCGCAGGCGCCTTCAGCGTCCATGTCTTCCACAAGAACAACGAGCTGGCCGGCTACTGCTCGGTCCTGCACGCCCTCCAGCTCGGCGGGCTCACCGGCCACTACGGCCGTCGCCTGCGCGCGGTCGTCATCAGCTTCGGCGCGACGGCACGCGGCGCGGTCACGGGCCTGGGCGCGATGGGGGTCACCGACGTCACGGTGCTCACGCAGCGCGCCGCCGCCGCGGTGGCCTCGCCGATGCCGTCGGTCGTGATGGCTCACTTCGAGGAAGAGCAGGAAGACCCGACGCGCCTACGGGCGGTCACGTCGGCCGGTTCCATGCCGTTGGCGGAGTACCTGGCCAGCTTCGACATAATCGTCAACTGCGTCCTCCAGGACACCGACGCGCCGCTCATGTTCGTCACCGACGAGGAACTCGCCCAGTTCCGGCCGGGCACCTTCTTCGTCGACGTCTCCTGCGACGAGGGCATGGGCTTCAGCTTCGCCCGCCCGACCACCTTCGGCGAGCCCATGCACGAGGTGGGCCCCGGCTGTCACTACTACGGCGTCGACCACAGCCCGTCCCACCTCTGGAACTCCGCCACCTGGGAAATCAGCGAGGCGCTCCTGCCGTACCTGCGCAAGGTCATGAACGGCCCGCCGGCCTGGGACGCGGACATCACGCTCCGCAAGGCGATCGAGATCCGCGACGGGGTCGTACAGAACCCGAAGATCCTGTCCTTCCAGCACCGGTCGGCGACCTATCCGCACGGTCCCGAGGATCAGTAGGCGCGCTGGAGGAAGTCTGACCAGGCGGCGGGGGAGAGGGTGAGCTGAGGGCCGGTGGGGTGCTTGGAGTCGCGGATGTGGATGGCGCGGGGGCAGGTGGCGATCTCCAGGCACTCGCCGCCTCCGCCGCTGCTGTGGCTGGACTTGCGCCAGGTGTAGGCGGCTTCCAGGCACTCGCCGCCTTCGCCGTCGCTATAGCTGGACTTGAACCAGTTGAGTTGCTGGATGGTCATAGCTCCCCCAACTTCTTCTCGATCAGGGCCCGGGACTCCGTTGGCGGCAGGGCCACCGCCCGCATGATCCCATAGCGGTCGGCGATCTTCCGGACCTCTTCCACGTCGGTGATGAGCCGCGGGTGCCCCTGGACTTCGGTGTACGCCACCTGCGGGTGCTTTTGGGGCGTCAGCAGATTGAATGCGCCGCCCATGTTGGGGTGGTCCTCGATGCCTGTCGGCATCACCTGGATCTCCACGTTTCGCATGCCACCGATGCGCAGCAACTGAGTCAACTGCCCTTGCCGCACGGCCTGGCCGCCGATCGGCCGATCCAGCACCACTTCTTCCAGTACGTAGCTACACATGGGCGCGGGCCATCGGTCGAAGACCTGCTGACGTGACAACCGGTCGGCGACCCGCTTATTGATGGTCTCCTCGTCGAGGAGCGGTCGGCGGCGGGAGAACATGGCCTTTGCGTAGTCCTCGGTCTGAAGCAGGCCCGGCACCCCTTGGTTGGCGTAATAGTGAAGCTCGACTGCCTCACCTTCGAGCGCCGCGTACCCTCGATACCACTCGGGGTGACGAGTCCGAGCCTTCTTCATGGCCTCCTCGACCTCGGGGATCGCCTCCTTCAACAACCCACCGGCGTCGAGGACTTCGTCTGCCTTCCGCAGCAGCTCGGGCCTCGTGATCCGCACGCCGCGCTCCATGGCGGAGATGGCATCCGGCCCGTACCCCACCTTCTCACCAAACTCCTTCTGCGTCAGCCCCGCCCGCTCCCGCAAGAGCTTGAGCATCTTGCCCAGCGCCGTGAACAGACCCCACGTTCCGTTCTCCTCCGCAGGGGTCTCCGGCCTCTGATCCGCATCCTCTGTCACTCACGCCACCCACCTTCACCTCGTCGTGGTCACGGCCGACAACCCGTACCCCTAACCCACCGCACCCGTACGGATACCCGGAGTCCTCCAGTCGCCCCTGGTCAGATTAGAACCGGACGACCACGCTCGGTAACGTGAACTCGGAAATCGCCACCCCCACCGACGAACTGACCCAGCGCCTCAGCTCAACTCCTCGCGGCGCCCGCCTTGCCAGAAGACTCGCCGCCCAGCAACTCGCCGAGTGGGGATACCCGCACGACAGCGACGTGAACGACGCCGCCCAGCACGTCGTCGCCGAACTCGCCGCGAACGCCGTCACGCACGGACGCGTACCGGGACGGGACTTCGAACTGCGCCTCCTGCTGCTCCCGGAGGGCACTCTGCGTATCGAGGTGAGCGATACGCGCGGCGACCGGCAACTGCGGATCGTGCCCCGGTGGGAGGCCGAGGAATACGGCCGGGGACTGGTCATCGTGTCGGTGCTCGCACGCACCTGGGGTGTGACGGACCGGGCCGTCGGCAAGACGGTGTGGGTGGAACTCCCGCTCAAGGACAGGTGAGCGCCGGCCGATCGCAGTACGCTGCGAGAACAGCACGGGCACCACACGGGGGACGACATGAAGGACTCGTACGAGCTGTACCGCCGCGCCGTCGACGATGTCTGGAAGGGCTGGTGGGTGTCCTGGCCCCTGTCCGGGCGTGTCGAGGTGGGTCAGGTCCTGGCGAACGTGGACGGCAGCGTCCGTACCGCCGGAAGCCTGTCGGAGCGGGGTGTCCCGTTCGAGCCGCGCCCCGGCACACCCCACAACGACTACACCTATGACACCCAGGGTTCCGCGTCCCTCCAGTTCAAGGCGGCCGGAGTCGCCATGGACGGCCTCACCGCGCTGGCGGTCGCCGACTTCGGCGCACAGGTCAGGTTCGAGAAGGGCGACAGCGCTCTCGTCGTCTATCGCGGGTTGACGGAGACCGGCGTCGCCGACGTACGGGCCCTGGCTGCCGCGCTCGTACAGCGTGGCTGGGACGAGTGGGACGACACGCTGCTCGCCGTGACCGACGTGGTCACCGCCGGCTTCGGCATCGTCCTGACCGCCGCGGAGCGGGGAGCTGTCGTCGAACTGCGCCTCCAAGCAGGCGCGGGCCAGGCGCAGTTGGGCCTCGCCGACCTCGCGGGCCGGGCGAGCGTCGCGTGGCGTCGCAGTGTCGGCCTGGAGTGGCTCGGCACCGACACCACCCCCTTCTTCCGCGTCGCCCGCCTGCGCAAGAACTGGTTCGGCAAGGTCAAGACGGACTACGGGCCCCGCCAGCCGGGCCGGGGCGCGGCTCCCGTGCCCGTTCCCCCCGTGCTGCTGGAGGAGGCCTACGACGATCCGGCCGCCGTCCTCGAAACGGTGACGCCGGACGAGCAGCCGCCTCCTCCTCCTGACGTCTCCTCCGACGAGCCCTCCACGGACGCGTCATGACCGACGGCGTCGACGTGGCACTGCGGCTCGTCGACGGCGCGGACGGCGAGGCGGGGACGACGGTCGTTCAACTCTCAGTGGACGGCGGCCCGGTGACCTCCGCTCTGCTGGGCGACCTGGGCCGGATCGGGGACCTCACCACCGTCTTCGACCGGGGCGTGGGCGACAGCGAGCGCGAACAGGCGGGTGAACGGCTGTACTCGGCGTTACTCGGCGGCGAACTGGCCGAACGCTGGGCCGAACTGCGGAGCGGCGCGTCGGCGGGCAGCCCCCTGCGTGTACGCATCGACATCGGCCCGCCCGAACTACGGCCGCTGCCTTGGGAGTTGCTGCGCCACCAGAACCAGTGGCTGTGGCGGCGGCCCGAACTGCGGTGGAGACGCGGCGGCGTCGACGATCCGCCGAGCGCCGAGCCCACTGAACTCGGCCCTCTGCGAGTCCTCGTCGTCGTGTGCAACCCGCCCCACGACGACCGCCTCCTGGCCGAACAGGAACTCGCCTCGATTTCGAGCGCCGTGGAGCGTTCCCCGGGCCGCACCCATCTGGAGCCGCTCGACGCGCCCCACGACGCGGCAGAACTGGCCGACCGCATCGACACATTGCGCCCGCACATCGTGCACTTCATCGGCCACGGCATGGCACGCCCCGGCGCGGGCAGCCCCGTTCTCGTCTTCGTACCGGCACATGAAGGGGTGGACGACTGGGAGTTGACGGCGGAGGCGATCGCCGACCTCACCGACTGGAAGCCGATGCTGGTCGTGCTCAACGCCTGCCACGCGGGAAAGGCCGATGCCGCCGACTGGATCGGCGGCATGGCGCAGGCCTTCCTGGACGCGGGAACGAGGGCCGTGGTGTCGATGCAGGGCGACATCGCCTCGGACTCGGCGGTCGCCTTCTCCACCAAGTTCTACGAGGAGCTGGGCCACTCGCACCCCCTGGACGACGCGGTCGCCGCCGCCCGCTCCCACCTCGCCAAGCGCACGGGAAACACCGGTTCCTGGGCACTGCCGGTGCTCCTCACCCGATGCGCCCCGGACCAGGTCCTCCGCATCAACTGCCTGCCGCCGCCCGACTCCTCGCTCGACGACATCGACAACTGCAAGCAGTACGTCGAACTCAGCCGCTTCGTGGGACGCTCCGACGAACGCCGGGAAGCCTGGTGGACCCTGGACAGACCGTTCGCGTCGGCGGGCGGCAAGGAACGTCCGGTGCTGGTGATCGGCGGCTACTCACAGACCGACAGCGGCAGGACCGGCAGGTCCGGCAAGACCTGGCTCGCCAACTGGTGCCTCATCACCTGGTTCCTGCGCGGACACCACGTCGTGTCGGTCGACCTCAGGACCCCGCTCCGCCCGCCCCCCGAGGTCCCGGACATCAACCCGTACGCCCGGTACAAGGACTGGCTCTCGGCCCTGCGGCTCATCCGGCAGGAGGCGACGAGTTCCGAGCAGTTGTGCCGGCTACCGGAGACGGCTTTCGGCACCTTCAACGCCGTACTCAACCACCTGACCGGCGCCGCCACCCTGCCGTGCGGTGAACTGGAGCCGGCCGAGGACGAGTGGAAGCGGTTCGACGACGAGATAGGGGACCCCTACGACAAGCGCAAGGAAGCCATCTTCGAGGCGTTCCGTGACGCCCTGAGCACCCTGACCGACGGACGCCCCCTGGTCATCGCACTCGACCATGCCGAGAGCGTCATGCCGGCGGCGTTCACCGACGTTCTGTACAAGTGGCTGGTGCGACCGGTCGCGTACGGCCATGCCTCGCCCCTGCGGCTCATCGTCGTCGCCCGCGACCCGTGGCTCAACGCGGTGCTCCCGGAAGCCGACTCCCACATGCTGGGCCGGGTGAGCGTCTGCGACTTCGACAGCGACCAGTTCACTCGGCTCACCCGGGCATACGGGCGGCGTCTCGGCGTCCCGCCCGACGACGGATTCGAGGCGCTGCTGGAAATCCTGCGCGACCGCCAGGGCCCGTACTTCGATGTCGAGACCTTCGACCGCCTCACCGGGCTTCTGCGGGACTGGCGCGAAGCCAGAAAACTGGGGGCCCGATGACCGACGCCCTGGCGGATCTCACCCGCCGACTCGCCGCCGGCGAGAGCCTGGAGGACATCGCCCGTTCCGTGCGCCCGCCCGACTGGGCGCCCGCACTGCGGGTCTGCGCCGTCGCCCGCACCTTCGACGAGCCCCTGTACGAGAACGTCCTCGCCCCCGCGGCAGGCGGCCCCGGCGACCCACCCGCCCTCCGTGACCTGGTCGAGGAGCGCGTGGCGCGACCGGTGGGCGGCACACCACGGACGTACGCCCTCTCCGAACCCGACCGCACCTCCTACTTCCTCGACTGGATCGGCACCGGCGGCGACGCGCTGCCCGTCGAACTCCTGCGCCTGGAACGCGAGATCGCCGAGCACCGACTGACGACGGGCGACCACACCGAAGCCGTACGACACCTCCTGCTGCCCTCCTCCGACGAGGCCCTGACCCTCTTCCGGGAGCGGTTCGACGCGGCGGACCGGCGCCGAGACTTCGCCACCTGCCAGGACCTCGTCGAAGCACTCGGCGACCCCGACCGGCTCCCCTACCTCGGCCCCGAGATCTCCGAACTCGGCCTGGAACGCGCCGGATACGTACGGGCCCGCGACCACTGGTCCGCCGATTACGCCCGCTCCGCACAGTTCCTCCAGCCCGCCGGACTCGTCGACGAAGCCGAACGGCTCCTGTCCGGCGAGCGCCGCGTCTGGCAGCTGTACGCCCCCGGCGGCGCAGGCAAGACCATGCAGCTGCGCTGGCTCGTCGCCCGCCACTGCGTGCCCGCACCGCGCGATGTGCCGTGCGCCCGCATCGACTTCGACGTCGTCAACCCGCACACGGTGGGCCGCCACCCCTGGCTGCTGCTCCTGGAACTGGCCGAACAGTTCGGCCGCCGCCTGCCCGGACGCCCCTTCGAGTCGCTCACCAGCAGTTACGGCGTCTACCGGATCCTCCTCGACCGGATGCCCTCCGAATCCGGCCGCGAAGTCGCCGGCACCCTCGACAGCCTCGACAGCGACGCGATTCAGGCGGACCTCCTCGCCGCCTTCGCCGACCGGCTGAACCTGGCCGTCGCCGACCGCCCCGCCGTACTCGTCGTCGACACCCTCGAAGAACTGCTCCTGCACGGCCACACCGAGGCGGAACGCCTCCTGCGCCTCCTCGCCGACCTGCTGAAGGCCTGCCCGTCGCTGCGCCTCGTCCTGGCCGGCCGCTACGACCTGCGCACTCGCATTCCCGAGGCGCTGAGGGCCTTCCCGAGGAAACAGGTCAAACACATCAGGGTCCGCCCGTTCAGCGCGGCACAGGCCCGGTCGTATCTGACGGACGTCCGTGGAATCCGCGACAGCCGGCTGGTACGCGTCGCCGTTCGCCAGGCACGTGGGCTCCCCTTCAAGCTGGCCCTGTTCGCGGACATCATCGAACAGGACCCGGACATCACGGCCGCCGAACTCGCCGACGACGACGGGCCCCACGTCCGCTACCTCATCGACCGGATCGTCCAGCGCATCGAGGATCCTGCGGTGCGCTGGCTGCTGCGCTACGGCGTGATCCCACGGCGGCTGCGCAAGGAGGATGTGTTCACCCTCATGCGCCCCTGGCTGGCCAGGGGCATCACGGCCGGCTCCGACGCCGACGATCCGCGCCTGGACGACCACCATCTGCGCGGCAGCGACAAGGTCTTCCCCATCGCTCCGACCGAGCCCACCGACGAGGAACTGGAGCGATCGTGGCAACGGCTCCTCGACTACGCGGCCAGGTCCTCCTGGTTGTCACGGCACCCCGGGGACGACAGCACCGTCGTCTTCCACACGAACGTGCTGGCACCGATGCGGGTGCTGGTCTCCGGGCATCGGGTGTTCGGGGAGCTGCACGAGGCGTTCGTCGCCCACTTCGACGGGCTGGCCGAGGCGCATCCCGAGCAGTGGGTGACTTACACGAAGGAGGCGTTTTACCACCGGTTCCAGGCGGGGGATCCCCGGGCTGAGGAGATCCTGTTGGATGCCTTCCAAAAGGCGGCCGACTCGGAATCCCCCGAGTCCGTCCGGGAACTCGGCGAGGAAGTCCTGGGAGCGGAGTACCTCGATGAGGGGCAGCCCAGGCTGCGCGTCGACGGAGAGCCGCTGATCAGTCGCCTGATGGTGGCCAGATCCCATCTCGCCCTGGCGGCAGCAGTAGCGTACGACTACTTGGACATGTCCACGACGAATCCCTCGGATCCGGCCTGGAGCGAGGTCGAACGCCGCCTCGCGCTCGTCGACGAGGTGATGGCGCAGTCGTCCGAACCCATCAGGGCAGGAGGGGCCGAAACTTTCTTGAGGGTTCTCGTCCTCTTCGGCCGTGGCCATCTGGACGAGGCCGTCGAGCTGGCCCGATCCGCACTGGAAACCGAGCCGCACAATCAGTACCGGGAATCTCTGCAACTGCTTCTGTCGCGGACCCAGATCCAGTTGAACGACCCGGAGGCCGAATCGACCTATCACGGGGCCATTCTGGAGGCACGTTCCAGGGGTGACGAAGAGAGCGAGGCACGTATCTCGCTGGAACTCGCGCAGACCCTGGAGGACCAGGGCCGCATCGACGAGTCCACCGAACTCCGCCGGCGGGTGACATCGGTGGACGAGTTCCCGGAAGCCACCGGCAAGCCGGTCCTGGCGGTCCGTGTCGACGCCATGCTGCGCTTGGCACAAACGCAACTCCGGACCTTCTCCCCCAGTTCGGCGCTGGAAACGCTGGGCACACTCGATCCGAGCTCGCTGCCGGTCCACGAACGTGTCGAGGCATACCAGTGCGAGGCGGCGGCCGAGCATCTGCTGGGCCGCTCGCGCCGCGCCCTGGACGCACTGGACCGGGCGGAGGAACTGGCCCGATCGGACATCGACGACGCCACCCGGTTCCGGCATCTGGCTGAGAACGTCCTGCAACGCGGACTGTACGAGGGCGCGCTCCTGTCAGTGGACACCGCGGAACGCTCGTTCGCCCGGGCGGCAGCACTCTGGAGCGACCTGGGCCATCTGGACGGGCACCCGCTGTCCCTGCTCATGTACGCCCGGTTCCTCACCTGGCAACTCGGCGACCTCCGCCGGGCCGCCCAGACCCTCGACCGACTGCGGGCCGTGGACACCGCGGGTGAACACGCCGTCCACGCGGCATTGCTGTGGCACGATCTCGCCGTCCGGGGTTACGACGTACCGGACCGCTCCCTGCTGGACGTGCCTTGGAGGTCCCCCAAGGACCTGATCGACGGTGGTGTGCCCGCCGTACTCGCCGACCCCGGCCGCGCCACCGCTCTGGCGGAAGCCCTGGCCGACGTACAACCGCCCGAGGCCCGCCTGGCCGCGCTCAGCAGACTGAACCGCTGCCCCACTCCCGAGGGTGAGCCACTGCCCCAACTCACCTTGTTCCGGCCACTGTTCGCAGACCTGGCCGATGGGGACCCCGGGAGCGTCGACCAGCAGGTGCGGATGACCCTGCTGGCGGAGTTCGAGCGGGTGTCGGGCCGCCACGAAGAGGCCGTACGCCTCATGATGCGGGCGCACTCCGTGTTGTGCGAGTCGGTCGGCGACGGGGAGCCGTTGCCCAAGTGGCGTTGGGCTCAGGCCCAGATCCGCTTCAACGGGCTCGCGTCGCGTGAGCTGAGCCGCTCCCTGTGCGATCTGCCCGGAACAACATCTCCCCTCCTCGGCGCGACGTCGCGCTGGATGCTCGCCCTCACCGAACGCGACGCCGAGCCCAAACGCGCACTGCTGAACGAAGCCTCGGAACACCTGAGTGAGGTGCAACGGCCTTCTCTGTGGGGCCAGTACATCCTGCGGTCGATCGGCCTCGTGAACGCGGACGAGTCGACCCTCAAGGCCGCTGACCGTATGTCGGCTGCCCTCGGCTACCGTCCGGAGCCGTCGGTCCGGCGCGCCCCGGACCCGTCTTTCGGCGCCTCTTCGGAGCACGAACACGTGTTTCGGATCGATCCCGCGTTCCGGGTGACCAGTGCCCCGCTGCACACCGCCCAGGTCCTGACCACCAACCGGCCGGACGTCACGGCCGCCAACGCCAGTGCCCTGCAACTGCGGTCCTGGGGGACTCCGCCCGCCGACGCGGTCCAGATCCAGGCGGACCAGCCCCTGGCGCACGCGTTCCCCTGGGAACTCGCCTTCTGTGACGACCCGTTGGCCGTATTCCGGACGCTGCCCGAGGCCGCGGAGGCGGTCGACGTCCGGTCCGTCCAGGCGGCGCTCAACGCCCGCGCTGACACGAAGCTGGTGACGGACGGCGTGTGGGGCTCGCTCTCCAAGGTGGCTCTCGGCGCCGCTGTGGGCGCGGGTGCTGCCGCCCTCGGGCTGGTGTCCGGCGGGGTATCGGCCGTGGCGCTTCAGCTCGTACAGAAGTCACGGGAGCGGGCGCGTGCCCGGTCCGGACCGAAGGCCCTGGTACTGGTCTGCGACCCAGCCTCCGACAACCACTCGTACGCCGCGTCCGGGGCCGCCCCGTTTTCCTCCCGTTCCGTACTCGGCGCCTACAAGACGCACGGCCTGGCACCCCAGGAGATCCGCTCGCGGCAGAGCCTGCCGATGCGCCAGCCGCCCCCCGCCGTCATCCACGTGAGTGCCCCGCTGCGTCTGAGCGGAGGAACGACCCCCTGCTTCGACCTGTCCTCGACGGAGCTGAGCCACGACGAGCGGCTCAGCCGCACGGCGATGGGCGCCGACCTCGACCCGGACCAACTCATCGACTGGCTGAGGCAGTTCGAACCCGGTACGCAGCCCTTGGTCGTACTCGATCCGCCGCGTCCCGGCTCACCGGCCGACATTCCCCTGCAACTGGTGCTACGCAACCTGTTCGCCGCGACCCTCTTCGCCTCCGGGCATGTCCCCGCCGTGCTCGGCGTCGGACTGCTGCGCGGCACGGGAAGGCCACAGCGGGACCTAGTGGCGCGGGCGGTCCGGGAGGACGCACCACTCCTGCGGTTGTGCGCGGACCTACGCCGCCTCGCCGACGACCGCCCCGACCGCCACACCCGCTGGGGCGAGGACACCATCGAACACCACTGTGTCTCACTCTTCGCCAGCCCGGCCGCCCTCCACATCTCCGAATCCGCGCCCTCATGACGGGCCTCCTCCCGCAGGCCGAAGGCGCCCACGCCCGCCGCGAGGCCGAGGTACGGCACCTCCTGACCGGACTCGAAGAGGAACTCGCCGACTGGGCGAAGGCCGCCGGGGAGCGCGGCCCCCTGGAGAAGCACCAGTCGCAGATCGCGAGTGCGGTACGGGTCATAGCAGGGGCACTTGAGCAGCTCAGGAGCCTGCCCGACGCCGAGCGGCACAGGAAAGCACCCGAACTCGTCCTCGACCTGCATCACCTGTGGGACTTCTTCCGCACGAAGCTGGCGGTCCGTCATATACCGCGCTACCAGCGGTTCCTGGACGTGGCCGACGAACTGGCCTGGGCGGTCTACGACCCTGTGCGCAGGGCGGCGGCAACCGCCCACCTCTTGCTCAGGGAACCGCCGCTCACCTTCCTCAGCCGGCATCCCGTCCCCTTCGCCACCGCCCGGGGCAGCGACTTCGAGGACCTGCTCCCCTCCGGAAAACAGCGCACGCTGGCCGGACGGAGGGCGAGCGGGCATCTGCCCTTCCCGGTCATCGGGATCCCCTGGTCCGCGAGTCATCACCTTCCCGCCCTGCTCGCCGTCGCCCATGAGACGGGTCACCACATCGAGGACGACTTCGGCCTCGCCGAGCCGCTGCGGACGCGCCTGCGGGAACACGCGGGGCTCCCCGCGGAGCGGATCGAGGTGTGGGAGCCCTGGCTCGGTGAGGTGTTCGCGGACGTGTGCGCGACGCTGGCCTGCGGGGAGGCGTACGTCCGGACACTCGCCGACGCACTCGCCGCCACGCCGGGAACCGGCCACGGCACCGGGGACTATCCACCGCCCCGCCTGCGCCTGCTGGTCTGCCGGGCCGCCCTGATCACGGCCGGTGCCCATGTCCCGCCGGATCTGCCGGGAGCCACCGACCCGGACGACGAGGAGGCGCCGACCGTGGTGAACGCCCTGATCGGCGACGGTTTCCGGGAACTCGGCGGAGCCTCTCTGACCTCGCTCGTCGGCCTGCGCGACCCCGCCCGACTCACGGAGGCCAGTCTCAGACTCCGTACCGGATTGCGAACGAAACGAAACGACGTCCCGGGAGTGCTGGCAGCAGCCGCCCTCGCCTTCCTCGACGCCCCGGACGCCTACGACGTACAGGACGTGGGGACACGCGCCCAGGACGAGGCTCTGTCCCTCGTTCCCAAGGGCCCGCGCGCCGCCTCGGCGCCGGAGCGGCTGCTGGCCGCACGCGACTCCGCGGCGGGCCTGGAGCTGTTCGGCCTCCTTGACGCGGACGCCTCGGAGCCCTGAGTGCGGGCGCCCAGGTCAGGACGGCGCGTGCCGTCTCCAGGTCCGGGGCGCGGAGCAGGGGCCCGTACGCGAGCAGGCCGTCCCGGTCGGCCGGTGGGGTGGGGTGAGGTCGGCGGCCTGGCTCGTGTCGCGGCCGAGTGCGAGGTACCGGTCGCCGTTGGTCGGTCACCGGGGAAGTCCCACATGGTGCGCCCGAGCGTGTTGCGCCACCGGAGTTCTGTTCTCAACGCGCCGGGCCGGTCTCCGGTCCTGTGGTGCGGGCGGCGTAGGCGTACCGGGCCGCGAGTTCCCCGAACGCGGTGGCCAGTTGGGGTGGGCCGATGACCTCGATGTCGGTGTCGAAGCGGCCGATCGCGGCGGCGAGGCCGGTCCAGGACCAGGAGCCGAGGGTGAGCCGGCAGTGACGGGAGTCGAGTTCCTCGACTATTCCGTCCTGGGCGAAGGGTGCGACCTCGGCGGCCGGGAGGCCGAGGACGACTTCGCCCTGGCAGGGCCAGTCGGTGGTGGTGCCGTCGTTGCCGCGGAATCGGCTGGTGACGAAGGCGGAGACGGTGCCCCCGGGGAGGTCGCGAGGGGTGAAGCGGGGGCCGGTGGGTGTGCGGGGCCGGATGCGGTCGACGCGGAAGGTGCGCCAGTCCTCGCGGTGGAGGTCCCAGGCCACGAGGTACCAGCGATGACGCCAGGTGACCAGGTGGTGGGGTTGTACACGGCGGACGTCATCGGCCGAGGTGCTCGGACCCGGGGCGTAGTCGAAGCGCAGTTCCTCGCGGGCGTGGATGGCGCGGCTCAGGTCCATCAGGACCTGGGTGTCGACCTGGGGGGTGTCGCCCGCTGCCGCGGGTGGCTCGACTGCGGTGATGTGCAACAGGTCGATGCGGTGGCGCAGGCGGGGCGGCATGACCTGGCGGAGGGTGGCCAGCGCGCGGACGGCGTCTTCGGCGACGGTGGTGCCTGCCGCCGCGGTCCGCAGCGCGACGGCCAGGGCGACGGCCTGGTCGTCGTCGAACAGCATGGGCGGCAGGTGAGTGCCGGCCTCCAGGCGGTAGCCGCCGGCCGGTCCCTTGAGGGTCCTGATCGGGTAGTCGAGTTCGCGCAGGCGGTCGATGTCACGGCGCACCGTGCGTGACGTGATGCCGAGACGCTCGGCGAGATCATCGCCGGACCAGTCGCGGGGCGTCTGAAGGAGCGAGAGCAGCGCGAGCAGCCGGGCGGATGTCTTGTGCATGGCACCCATGATCCCCGGAGTACCGGACACATCCTGTCCTCTACCCCTGCCATCGTGGCGTACGAGCCGTTCAGGAGACATCGCTCCTGGTCACGGCAGCCGCCACTGGGGCACATAGAGCAAGGAGCAGGTCATGTCCGTCACGACCACCACCCACCTGAACTTCCGGGGCACCGCCCGTGAGGCACTGGACTTCTACCGGTCCGTCTTCGGCGGACGTACGGTCGCGGTCACCTACAAGGACGCGGGCGCCGTGCAGGACGAGAGCGAGGCGGACTGGGTGATGTGGGGCGAGGTGGCCGGCGACAACGGCTTCCACGTCATGGCCTACGACGTGCCCTCGCAGCTGCCCTGGAACCAGGGCGAGAACCCGTTCTTCGTCTCCGTGCGCGGCGACGACGCCGAGGAGATCAGCGCCCTGTGGGGCAGGCTCGCCGAGGGCTCGACCATCGTGAGTCCGCTGGAGCCCGCGCAGTGGGCACCGCTGTACGGCATGCTCACCGACCGCTTCGGCATCACCTGGGTCCTGGACGTCACCGCTCCGTACAACGGCTGAACCGGCCGATCCACACGACGCCATGACGGTTCTTGACGCCCGTGCCCTCAACCGCGCCGCCCTCGCCCGCCAGCACCTGCTCGAGCGCGGCGACACATCCGTGTCGGAGGCGGTGGCCCAGCTGTGCGGCCTTCAGGCGCAGGAGCCTCAGGAACCGTTCATCGGCCTGTGGTCCCGCCTGTCCGGCTTCGAGCCCAGGCAGCTCGACGATGCGCTGACCGGTCGCGCGGTGGTGCGCACCCACCTGATGCGGCGCACCGTCCACCTCGTCACCGCCGACGACGCGCTCGCCTGGCGGGCCCGCCACGACACGATGCTGCGCCAGCGAGTGCTGGGAACCTACCGGCGTGAACTGGCGGGCATCGACATGGACGAGGTCGCCGCGGCCGGCCGCGCGGTCATGGCCGACGGGCGGCCCCGCACCATGACCGAGCTGGTGCAGGCCCTCGAAGACCGCTGGCCCGGCCCACCACGTCGTGTCCTGGGCGAGCTGCTCGTCGCAGCTCTCATCCCCATGGCCCAACTCCCGCCCCGCGGCCTGTGGCAGCAGACCGCCGGCGTACGCAACCTGCCGTTGAGCACCTGGCTGGAACGGGACATCGACCCCCTGCCCGCCGATGGCAGCGATCCCCTCGGACAGCGACTGCTGCACCGCTACCTGGCCGCGTACGGGCCCGCCGCGAGCGCGGATCTACGTGCCTGGTGCGGCCTCGCCGGCCTTCCCGCCGCCGTCAAGGCCGCCCGAGAGGAACTCGTCGTCTTCCGTGACGAACGCGGCCGCGAACTGCTCGACCTGCCCGACGCACCCCGCCCCCACCCCGACACCCCCGCCCCCGTACGGTTCCTCCCGGCCTTCGACAACGCGATCCTCGGCTACCACGACCGCAGCCGCATCATCGACGCCCCCCACCTCGGTCTGTCCGTCGCGGGCCACCGCACCGTTCTTGTCGACGGACGCGTCACCGCCACCTGGACCGTGCGCGACCACCGACTCCACATCAGTTCCCTGCGCCCCCTCACCGCCCTGGAACAGGAAGCCGTCCACACCGAGGCCCAGGACCTGGCCACCTTCCTGGACAACGGCATCGAGGACATCCGACTCGACACCGAAAACTGACGATCGCCTACGCCGGGCTGCGGCCGCCTCCTGGTTTCTCCCCGGCATGCTTCTTGACTTCACAAGACCCAAGTACGACATTCCCGCCCCATGAACCCAGAATCGGACTCCGTAAGACATACCCAACTCCCTTCCAGACGAGGCGTGTTGGCAGGCGCCGCCGTGGCGGGTGTTGCGGTCGGGGTCGGTGGAAAGGCGGCCCATGCCGCCGCCCCGCCCCTCCTCGGGACGTACGACGTCGTCGTGATCGGCGCCGGTGCCGCCGGGATGACCGCCGCGCTCACCGCCGCCAAGCAGGGGCTGACCTGCGTCGTCGTAGAGAAGGCGGCCACCTTCGGCGGGTCGGCCGCCCGGTCCGGTGCCGGGATCTGGATACCCAACAACTCCGTGATCCTCGCCGCCGGGGTGCCGGACACGCCCGCCAAGGCCGCCGCCTACCTCGCGGCGGTCGTCGGACCGGAGATCCCGGCCGCCCGCCAACAGGCCTTCCTCGCCCACGGACCCGCCATGCTCTCCTTCGTCATGGCGAACAGCCCTCTCCGCTTCCGCTGGATGGAGGGATACAGCGACTACTACCCGGAGTTGCCCGGCGGGCTCCCCAACGGCCGTTCCATAGAGCCCGACCAGCTCGACGGCAACGTCCTCGGCGCCGAACTCGCCCGCCTCAACCCGCCCTACCTCGCCGTCCCGTCCGGCATGGTCGTCTTCAGCGCCGACTACAAGTGGCTGGCCCTGTCCGCCGTGAGCGCGAAGGGCGCGGCCGTTGCCGTGGAGTGCCTGGCACGCGGTACGCGGGCGGCGCTGCGCGGGGAGACCCCGCTCACCATGGGCCAGGCACTCGCGGGCGGACTGCGCGCGGGGCTGGCCTCGGCCGGAGTCCCCGTCTGGCTCAACACCCCCCTCACCGACCTCTACTCGGAAGCCGGTACGGTCACCGGCGCCGTCGTCACCCGCAACGGCACCCCCGGTCTCCTCCGCGCCCGGCGAGGCGTGATCGTCGGCTCGGGCGGCTTCGAGCACAACGCGGCGATGCGCGACCAGTACCAGCAGCAGCCCATCGGTACGGAGTGGACCGTCGGCGCGAAGGAGAACACGGGCGACGGAATCCGCGCGGGGGAACGGGTAGGCGGTTCCCTCGCCCTGATGGACGACGCCTGGTGGGGCCCGGCGATCCCGCTCCCCGGCGAGCCGTACTTCTGCCTCGCCGAACGCACCCTCCCCGGCGGCCTGTTGGTCAACGCGGCCGGCTCCCGCTTCGTCAACGAGGCCGGTCCCTACAGCGACGTCGTCCACACCATGTACGAGCGCAACCCCACCGACCCCGACATCCCGGCCTGGCTGATCGTCGACCAGAACTACCGCAACCGCTACCTCTTCAAGGACGTCGCCCCGACCTTCGTACTCCCGGCGGACTGGTACAACTCCGGTGCCGCGTACAAGGCGTGGACGGTCGATGCCCTGGCCACTGCCATCGGCGTCCCGGCCGCCGCCCTCCGCACCACCGTCAGCCGCTTCAACTCCCTTGCCCTGAACGGCGACGACACCGACTTCGGGCGCGGCGACAGCGCGTACGACCACTACTACACCGACCCGGCCGTCCTCCCGAACTCCTGCCTGGCCCCCCTGTGGCTGCCCCCGTACTACGCCTTCCGGATCGTCCCCGGCGACCTCGGAACGAAGGGCGGCCTGCGCACCGACGCCCGGGCCCGGGTCCTGCGCGCCGACGGCACGGTGATCCCCGGCCTGTACGCCGCCGGAAACGCCAGCGCCGCCGTCATGGGCCACAGCTACGCGGGCGCGGGCTCGACGATCGGCCCGGCGATGACGTTCGGCTATGTGGCGGCACTGGCGGCGGCGGGGGTGCTGTGACCGTCGCTCGCTCTACGGGGTCTACGGGGTCTACGGGGTCTACGGGGTCTATGGGGTCTACGGGGCCTACGTGTCCTGGCCCAACGGCCTGCGGGCCATCAGGAACGCCTGTGGGGACGACTCCCCGGTCTCCTCGTTCGCCTCCCGCACGGTCTGCGAGGTGAGGGTGAACCCGGCCGCCGTCAGCAGCGCGGCGATCCGGTCGGGCCGGCGACGCTGGAAGTCCATGGACACGGGGTGCCCGAAGGGCTGGTCGTGGTGCTTGGGCTCGTCCCCGACCTGGAAGCCGAGCAGCAGATGCCCGCCCGGTGCCAGGACGCGGTGGAACTCGGCGAAGAGGGCGGGCAGGCGGTCGATCGGGGTGTGGATGGTCGAGTACCAGGACACGACGCCGCCGAGCGCGCCGTCCGCGAGATCCAGCTCCAGCATCGAGCCCTGCTCGAACCGCAGCCCCGGATGCTCCCGCCGGGCCACCGCGAGCATCGACTCCGACAGGTCAAGACCGAACACCGACAGCCCGAGCGAGTCGAGGAACGCGGTGACCCAGCCAGGCCCGCACCCGAGATCGGCGACCTGTCCGCCACCGCCCCCTGAACCCCGTACGAACTCGGCGTACGCGGCGAGCACGGCCCGCTCCAGGGGCTGGTCGGCGAGCCCGGTACGGAACCGGGAGAAGTAGTCCTCGGCGATGGCGTCGTAGAAGACGCGGGTGGCGGCGACGAAGTCAGTCATGGCGGGGACCTTAGTGGGGCCCACTGACAACGCGGCCGACCGCGGCGGGGACCGTGGCCGGAAAGGGCAGGAGCTCCGATGCCGGATGGCTCGGAGCTCCTTGGGTACTGCACACGTTCCGGATCAGAGTAACTGGCTCAGATGAGCCGGGGACTCAGGTGAGCCGAAGACCTACAGGGGGGTGACGTTCTCCGCCTGCGGGCCCTTCGGACCCTGCGTGACGTCGAAGGAAACCGCCTGGTTCTCTTCGAGGGAGCGGAATCCGCTCGCGTTGATCGCGGAGTAGTGGACGAAGACGTCCGGGCCGCCGCCTTCCTGGGCAATGAAACCAAAGCCCTTTTCGGCGTTGAACCACTTCACGGTTCCGGTAGCCATAAGCCCTCCTTGGGCCCAAAGGGTTGCCCTGCTCCAGAACCTGCAAGGTGTAAACAAAAACTTGTAAACAACTGCATTCATCTGAAAACGACGAGAGCCCGCGGTCACATGCTCCGCAGGCTCTGTACTGCAAGGGAAACCAAACTGCAACTTGCGGTGAGCTTAGCACTCGGGCAGGCGAATGCAATAGAGGGCAAGATCACGTCACCCGGACGTTTGAGAGGCGGCGCGCGGTCTTGACAACCCTCCGGGCAACCCCCAAGAGGGTGCACCGTACCCCGCGCCCGTTAGCCTCGCGATGTGGACAATTCTCGCACCCGGCCGCGCGTCGGCCACATCCAGTTCCTGAACTGCCTGCCCCTGTACTGGGGGCTCGCGAGAACGGGCACGCTCCTCGACTTCGAGCTGACCAAGGACACCCCCGAGAAGCTCAGCGAGCGGCTGGTGCGCGGCGAGCTCGACATCGGGCCCATCACCCTCGTCGAGTTCCTCCGCAACGCCGACGACCTGGTCGCCTTCCCGGACATCGCCGTCGGCTGCGACGGCCCGGTGATGTCGTGCGTGATCGTCTCCCAGGTCCCGCTGGACCGCCTGGACGGCGCACGGGTGGCGCTCGGCTCGACGTCCCGCACCTCCGTACGCCTGGCCCAGCTGCTCCTTGCCGAGCGGTACGGCGTACAACCCGACTACTACACGTGTCCGCCCGATCTCAGCCTGATGATGCAGGAGGCGGACGCGGCGGTGCTGATCGGGGACGCGGCCCTGCGTGCCAACCTCCTCGACGGCCCGCGCTACGGCCTCCAGGTGCATGACCTGGGCGCGCTGTGGAAGGAGTGGACCGGCCTGCCGTTCGTCTTCGCCGTGTGGGCGGCGCGGCGGGACTACCTGGACCGCGAGCCGACCCTCACCCGGCAGGTCCACGAGGCGTTCCTCGCCTCCCGTGACCTCTCCCTGGAGGAGGTCGGCAAGGTCGCCGAACAGGCGGCCCGCTGGGAGGAGTTCGACGCGACGGTCCTGGAGCGCTACTTCACGACCCTCGACTTCCGCTTCGGCG
Organism: Streptomyces sp. NBC_00075; assembly: GCF_045041225.1. Taxonomy (NCBI): domain Bacteria; kingdom Bacillati; phylum Actinomycetota; class Actinomycetes; order Kitasatosporales; family Streptomycetaceae; genus Streptomyces; species Streptomyces sp. NBC_00075. The sequence continues at coordinate 4,372,050 of NZ_CP108243.1, read as the reverse complement.
TCCCGCAACTGGCGGCGGTACAGGAGTTCGCCCGCCGGGTGGGCCCGACGACGGGCTTCCCGTCGGACGTGAAGGTGGAGTTGCTGGAGCCGTAGGCTGCTGGGCAGCGTGTATGAGGGGTACGGGGGGATACGGGGGAGAGGTGGGGGTCATGCAGCCGCTGGACGTCGGTGAGTCGGCCGTGGTCGGGCCCTACCGGCTGCTGGGGCGGCTCGGTGCGGGCGGGATGGGCCGGGTCTATCTGGGGCGCAGCGCGGGCGGCCGTACCGTCGCGGTCAAGATCGTGCACCCGCATTTCGCGCTCGACGAGGAGTTCCGGGCGCGGTTCCGCCGTGAGGTCGAGGCGGCGCGCAGGGTGGGTGGTGCGTGGACGGCTCCGGTCCTGGACGCGGATCCGGACGCCCCGGTGCCATGGGTGGCGACGGCGTACGCGGCCGGCCCCTCGCTGACGGCGGCGGTCACGGAGGACGGCCCACTGCCGCTGGATTCCGTACGGGCACTGGGCGCGGGCCTCGCGGAGGCGCTGACGGCCGTACACGCGCTGAACCTGGTCCACCGGGATGTGAAGCCGTCGAACGTCCTGCTGACCCTCGACGGTCCGCTCCTCATCGACTTCGGGATCGCCCGGGCCACGGACGGCACGGCGTCGCTGACGTCGACGGGCGTCTCGGTGGGCTCGCCGGGCTACATGTCCCCGGAACAGATCCTCGGCAAGCCGGTGGAGGGAGCGGCGGACGTCTTCTCCCTGGGCGCGGTACTGGCGTACGCGGCGACGGGCAGATCCCCTTTCCCTGGCGACTCCTCAGCGGCCCTGCTGTACAAGGTCGTGCACGAGGAGCCCGAACTCGACGGCTTGGGCGGGGAGTTGCGGGAGGTGGTCGAGGGGTGCCTGGCGAAGGATCCGGCGTCCCGACCGACCCCTGGTGAGGTGGCTCGGCGGCTCGCTCCGGAAGGGGCGGCGCGGCTGGTGGCGGGCGGGTGGCTGCCGGGGGCGGTGGTGGAGCGGGTCAGCAGGGGGGCGGTGGCGTTGCTGAACCTGGAGGTCGCGGAGACGGAGGTGTCATCGGCGGGAGAGCCAGAAGGGCTGGGGGAGTTCGGGCCGCCGCCGGTGATGCCGGGCCCCAGGGACGCGGAGCCGGAACAGGAGCTTGTGGCTGCGCCGTCCGACCGTACGCCGGGCAAGGTCTCCGTGAGTGTGGCGGCGACCTCGGTGCCGGTGGCCGGCGGGCGTGGACGGAGGCTGAGCTGCACGGTCGCCCTCGCGGTGGCGGGCGCGTTGGCGGCGGTGACGGTGGGTTCGGTGTGGGTGCTCGACCTGCTGCCGGGCGGGGCCGGAAGCACAGGCAGCGAGGCGTCGGCCGACAAGGACAGCGGCCAGGCCGCGGAGCCCCCGGGTACGACGGCGGGTACGACGCCGAGCCAGGCGGCCAGTATGGTGCCGGATCCGGCGAGCGGCACGCTGACCGTGCCCACGTCCTACGTCGGCACCTGGGAGGGCCCGGCCGTCGCCCTCGGCGGCACGCTGCCGATGGGAACGTTCCGGGTGACGGTGCAACAGGCCGCCGTGGGCGCCAAGTTGGGCACCTTCCGGCAGACCGACCAGATCGGCGGCACCTGCGACGACGAACTGATCCTCAAGGAGGTCACACCGACCCACCTGGTCGTCACGTCGATCGCCGACAAGTCGAACAGGGACGTGTGCACGACGGGTTCACACCGGGTGCTGCTCACTCCGGTCGGCAACGACCTGAAGTACGAGACGGACAACCCGGAGGCGGGGGATCCGGTGGCTCGGATGTCGCGGGTGGAGTAGGCGAGCCCCAGGGTTCTGGCTCGGGCCGGGTTGTCTCGCCCCCGCCGCCCCTACCCGTTCCCATCCCTGGGGGCTGCGCCCCCAGACCCCCCTTTCGGCCTGAACGGCCTCGTCCTCAAACGCCGGACGGGCTAGATGTGGTGCCGGCCGGAGCTTGATCTTTCAGCCCGTCCGGCGTTTGAGGACAAGGCCCGTTCAGGGCCGGAGCGGGGGTCTGGGGGCGGCAGCCCCCAGAAGGATGGGACGGGTAGGGGCGGCGGGGGCGAAAACACTTACCGCCCGCACCCCCCACCTCACCCAGGAATGACGACCGTACGCAACTCCCCATCCCCCAGATGCAACATCCCCTTGCCCGGCGCGACCTGCCCACCCACCATGCTCCGGTTGATGCGCAACCCGATCAGATCCCCGCTCGACGACTCCTGCGGGGAGAGCAGGATCCCCCGTCGGCCCTTCTTCGCGTCGACCTGCCAGCCACTGAACCCGCTACAGACGTCCTCCTCGTCACCAGCGATGACCAGCCCGAGCCCCCGCTCCGCCCCCCGCGACACGATCTTCTTCATCTGGCTCGCCGCATCGCAGTCCTCCAGGATCTCCCCGTCGTCGATCAGGACGACGATCGGCTCCTCCAGCGACGCCTGGTCGATGATCTCCTCGAAGTCGTCCTCGTCGATGTCGTCGCCGGTGTACAGCTTCAACACCCCATCCGTACCGTCCAGTTGACGAAGCGGCGACTGACGCGGCGCGGCGATGACCAGACGTACACCCTGCGACAGATACGACTGCGCGAAGTTCATCAGCACCGTCGAGCGGCCCGACTTGGCCGGCCCCGCGATCACGAACGTCGGTACGCCCGCCGCGAGATCGGGCCCGAAGCCCGTGATGTCGTCGCCGCCGATGCCGACCAGGCCCCAGAGGCGCGAGCCTGACGTCTCCGGGTCGCGCATGCCCCACGCGTCCGCGAAGGAGATCCGCGAGGGGAGACTGTCCACGCGGAACGGGCGCCGGGAGCGCGGGACTTGGGCGTCCCGGGCCGCAGCCGCCTCGCCGATCGCCGTGATCGCCGCCGCCTGGCCCTGCCCCGTCGTGTCCTCCGACAGCAACGCGAACTGGGTCTCGATACCCGACTCGTTCTTGTAGCCACGGCCCGGCGGAATCTCCTCCGGAACCTTGCGGTGCGGGATACCGAGCGTCGAGAAGTCGCTGCGGTCGGCGAGCCGCAGCCCGTACTTGTCCTCGGTGAGGGTCGCGATCCGGCCGACGAGAAGGGTGCGGTCACCGGTCAGGACCAGGTGGATACCGACGCTCGCACCCTCACGCATCATCGTCGTCAACTCGTCGGTCAGCGACCCGTGATCGACCTCGCCGAGCGTGGGCACCCAGCCCTCCCACCGGTCCAGCAACACCACGATGTGCGGCAGCCGCTCCTGCTCCGCCGACGCGGCCCGCTGCTCACCGATGTCCGCGAACCCCTTCTCCGCCAACAGGTCCTGGCGGCGCGCCATCTCACCCTTCAGCCGGTTGACCAGCCGAATCACGCGCTCGGTCTGGTTACGGCTGACCACGGCACCGCAGTGCGGCAGCCGGCTCAGCGCGTTGAGCGCGCCGTTGCCGCAGTCGATGCCGTACAGGTGGACATCGGCCGTGGAGTGCGTGCGGGCCAGGGAGGCCGCGATCGTACGGAGGATCTGCGAGCGTCCGCTGCGCGGGGCGCCGCCGATCATCAGATGGCCGAAGGTGGAGAAGTCGACGACGACCGGGCGGCGCGCCTGGGCGGCCGGCAGGTCCTCGATGCCGTACGGGACGGGCGCGAGCTTGCCCGTGCCGTGGTCGGCGAAGGCCGGGACCTCGATCTCGTCGAGCAGCAGCATCTCGGAGAGCGCGGGCAGCCAGGGGCTGTGCTGGGGCGGGATACCGAGCGACCGGTTGGCGTCGCGTACGGCGTCGACGAGCACCTTGAGGTCGGTGATCTCCTCTTCCTCCCGCGCCTCGACCTTGGGCTTCTTGAGCGCGGCCCGCCCGAGATCCTCCCAGGCCAGCGGCCCCGACCAGGGCATCAGCACCGCCGGGTCCGCCGCTCCCGGGCGGCGTCCGCCGACGCGTCCGGACTGGAACGGGACGAGGGAGGCGTGGCCGAGTCGGACGTACGCGCGACCGGGGGTGTTCTTGGAGATGTGCCCGGCCTCGGGGGAGTCGATGACGTCCGACGACTCACCGCCGTCCGTCACCCGTAGCGCGATACGGAGGTTGGTGTTCGCGCGGATCTCCGGGGACACGACACCCGACGGCCGCTGGGTGGCCAGCAGCAGGTGAATGCCGAGCGAGCGGCCTCGCTGGGCGATGTTGACGAGTCCCGTGACGAAGTCCGGCAGGTCACGCACCATCGACGCGAACTCGTCGATGACGATGAGGAGTCGGGGGACGGGCGCGTGGGAGGGGTCCCGCCGCACCAGGTCCTGATAGTCCTCGATGTCCTTGGCGTCGGCGGCGGCCAGGATGTGCTCGCGGCGGTGCAACTCGGCGCCCAGCGATTCCAGGGCGCGCTCGACCAGGTGGGCGTCGAGGTCGGTCACCATGCCGACGGTGTGCGGGAGATGCACACAGTCCTTGAACGCGGCGCCACCCTTGTAGTCCACGAGCACGAACGTCATGTTCTCGGGGGTGTTGGCGACGGCCAGCGCGGCCACGATGGTCTGGAGCAGCTCCGACTTACCCGAACCGGTCGTACCCGCGATGAGCCCGTGCGGCCCGTCCTTCCGGATGTCGATACCGAAGGGCCCGTCGTACGACTCTCCGATGACCGCCATCGTCGACTGCCCGCCCATCCGCCAGCGCGCGGAGATCGCGTCGGGCGTAGGCGGCTCCAGCTGAAGCACGTCGAGCAGCCGACTCGACCCGGGCAGCGCCGAGTCCTCGGTCTCGCCGCTGATGTCGCGCAGCGCGGACAGGGACCGGGCCAGGCGCAGACACCAGGCGGCGGAGACGAAGTCGGGCCGTACGTCGGCCAGTCGCTCCGCGCTCTCCTCCTCGACGCGCAGCCGCAGCTTGTCGGCTTGGGCTCGCTGATCGGGCTCGCTGCCGGTGTTGTGCCAGGCGTGGAAGGAAGGGAACCCGCCCGCGACCTGCGGCTGAGCCTGCCCCTGGGGCTGGTACGCCTGATCGGCGTGCTCCTCGGGCTTGGGCTCCGCCACGACGAAGGCCTGGCACTCACCGGGCAGGAACCGTTCCTCGGCGTCGAGGCAGAGGGCGTACATCGCCACGTCCGGACCCTCGCGCAGCAGCTTCACCACACCCGGCAGCGACCGCAGCCGCCGAGACCCGTCCCACACCACAACGATGTCCGGGTCGCTGAACGACGCCCGCTGCCCCTTGTTCTGCTCCAGGGCCTTCTTGCGCGCGTCGAGGATCTGCGTCAGTTCGCCGATGCGCGCGCCGACGGTTTCGGCATCCGTGCCAATGAGGACGTTGACGTCCTGCCCGCCGGACGGCCTGGTGTGCGGCAGCCAGCGGACCCAGTCCCAGCTCTCCTGCGCCGTACTCTCGCTCAGCACATAGAACTGGACGTCCATGGGGCTCTGGAGGGCGGCGGTCTGGGCGATGGCCCACCGCCCGAGAGCGCGCGCCGAATCCCCAGGGCCGGCCATGCCGATAACCCCGAGGGACCGCAGCGAGAGCGCGACAGGCGCGTCCTCGATCTTCCAGGTCACCTGACGCCGGTGCTCGTCCTGTTCCGGGTCGTCGAGCACGACCTCGGACGGCATCTGCCCGGTACCGACCCGCAGCAGCAGATGGTCGCGGTCCGTGCGCCGCCGCTCCCACAGCCGCGTACGGGGCCCGGTGCCGAGGGAGAGGACGGTGGCCGGGTCGGGAATGGCATGCCGCCGATCCTGCCTCTCGGCCACCAGGGCGTCCTGGGCGTCCTTCTCGATCCGCTCCTTCTGCTCCTTGTACTCCTTGACCTGCTTGGCATGGGACTTGCGCCCGTGCTTCTTGTCCATGAAGTAGTTGGCGAAGAGCATGATCGGGCTGAGGCCCGCCATGATCAGGTAGTACCAGCGCCCGAAGATGGCCACGGCCACGATCGCCCCGACGAGCGGCGTCAGCGCCATCAGCCAGGGCAGCGGCCGGGCCTCGAAGTCGCGCGGCGGCGACGGCAGCCGGAACTTGGTCTGCCGGTCGGGGGCGCGAAGGCGGGGCGGCCGGTTGTAGTCGAGTCCGACTCCGTCCTCGGACCACTTGAGGGCGGCGTTGGGCGGGGTGTAGCGGGCGAGTTCGACGAGGGAGTTGCCGATGGAGATCTGGCCGCCGAGGGGCCAGGAGTCACCGTCGATGTCGGCGACCGCCTTGCCGTCAAGAGTGACGCTTTCCTTGTCCCCATGGACGGCGACCTGGCAGGTGCCATCGGTTGCAACTGACAACGTGAGGGCGCGGGCGTCGACCTCGGGATCGTCGATCCTGATGTACGAGGCGGGCCCGCTGCCGATGTCGTACCGCCCGACCCCGAGCCGGTGCACGAACCCGGCGACGGGCCCGCCGACGACCCGCAGTTCGACGAGCCCGGTCGGCTCCCCGGGCAGACACCCGGCCGGATCCTGAAGGCTGACGACGGCACCTTCGCGCAACGGCGACCCGACGACGTTGGAGCTCGGATCGACGGCGTACCCATCGACATACACAAGGGGGGAGTTGTTGGCGGGCACCTGTCCGTGATGCCCGAGCGGAATGATCTGGGCACCGCTGTGACCGACCTGCTTGGCCAGTTCCTGTGCGATGTCCCCGACGGTGGACTCGGGATCCGCGTCGAGCACGACGTCGGCGGTGCCCCCGCCGAACGGATCGACGACGGTCAGAGTCAGGCGCACGGTTGTCCTCCCCAACGGCCCCCGTGGCCGCTTCCGCATCGCCGGCCACCGTAGGGAGTGACGATATCCGCTCGGTATGACAGAAGGGCAACGGGTAGGGATCGGGCTCTTCCCTATGGTGAATCGGTGACGGAACGGTGTTGAACAGTCTTGTTCCAGAACCGAGATGTCTCCACTCGTGCCACACCCGTAAGCTGCTGCCTCAAGAACGGACGATCACACCGGTCTGCGCCTTTGTGGTCGGTCGGTTGGATCGGTTGGATCGGTTGGAACAGGGAAGCCACGGGGGTTGGCCCTGCGGCACTTTCACGAGGGAGCGGCTTCATGGCCAAGGACCTTGATGTCACATATCAGGACATGCGGGATGCTGCCAAGCATGTCGTGAAGGAGAAGGAAAAGCTCCAGGAGAAGCTGGACGGCCTGCGCAAGTACATCGCGAACCTGGTCGAGTCCGGCTACGTCACGAAGAGCTCGTCGAAGGCCTTCGACGAGAACTTCGAGGAGTTCACGCGCGGCGCCAAGGACACGCTGGACGGTCTGGACGGCATGGGCGACTACCTGACCATGGCCGCGGACAAGTTCGAGCAGATCGACGAGGAACTGGCGAAGTCGGCGAAGAAGTAGCCGAGGGCCGGTCGGTCGGCGAGTCAGGCCCTGCGAGGCGCCCGCCCGGTGCGACAGCGCACGCTGTGAACGCACCGGGCGGCGCCCGGTCTTCGTCCCGGTCCTGGTCCCGGCCCCGTCAGCTGTCGGGGCGGGATCCGTCAGCGAGGGGATGCCGGAGCGCGTACATGTGAAGCTCGCTACGCAGCTCTTCCGTCTCGACTCGCAGCCAGGATCCGTCACGGAAACGGATCAGCAGCATCCTCGTCTCGAACTCACCGGAGAACGGGTCGACGAGGGTCGCTTCGGTGGCGGACAGTCGGGCGACGATCTGCATGTGCTTCTCCCGCCCCACACTGACCCGCTGCGGCGGAGCCGCCAGGACGATCCCGTCCTCGGTGGCGAGCAGCAGTCGCTGGTGGTGGGTGGAGTGGCTGTACCAACGCAGCAGGAACTGACCGGCGTCGGCGCCCCAGTTCCCGTCGAAGACCTTGTCGAGGCCTTGTTGGGCGATGGTGGCGTCCCGGCGCTTCTCGTCATCCTTCTTGGCTTGCCACCGCTCCTTTTCTTCCTTGGTGTCAAGGGATCGCATGACTGCTGCTTCCATTTTCGCCAGCAGCTCGAAGAACGCGATGACGGGTATGAAAGGGGCACCGAGCACCGCACCGACCATGCCCAACGGGCGCATTCTGGCGGGGCGGAGGCGGGGGGTGGCCGTGAGCACGTCAGCCGGGGGCTGCGGGATCTTGTCGATCCAGCACCATTCGGCTGCTTCGACTTCGGCCTGGATGCCGAGGCGGTCCGTAAACAGGCGCTGCTTGCCTCTGCGTGTCACGTTGAGGGTCTCCTTGCCGACGTGGACGGGCTGCCCACCGTCACGATCCTGTTGTCGCGCAGGCCTGGGAACCAACAGTCCCACCCGTAAGATCCTGCTCATATGGATGGCTGAGAGACGCACGCGACGCAGCCATGGAGGACGCGGGAAGTCGGCTCCGGTCGCGCTCCGCGAGGCTTCTCAACAGGGGGAACCATGTCGGACCAGACTGCCGATGTCACGCGCATCAAGGAGAGCGCACGATCACTCTCCAAGATCCACCGGGAGTTCACCCGGAACGCGAATCCGGCTGACGGTCTCGGTGTCGATGTGATCGGCGACCGGAGTCTGGTCGAGACCTTCGACGACTTCGGCGACAACTGGAAGATCCATCGAGAGCGACTCACGGACGAGATCGAGAAGCTCTCGAAGATTCTCTCCACTGCGGCTCAGGCCTACGAGGACATCGATCACCAGCTCGCAGAGGCCCTTCGCAGCACGGACAAGCAGGGTAAGAGCGGTAGCGGGGGTGCGAAGTGACGCGCCCTCGGGCTGATGAGTGGACGGTGATCGGGGAGTCGTCGGACCCGCTTCCCGGCGATCCGGAGCAAGTCGCCGGCCTTGGCCGCGACTTCCGTAGGACCGCAGAAGCGATCAAGAAGCAGGCGGACGAGATCAAGGCGCTCTCGTCTGTCGCTGCCTGGACGGGCAAAACGGCTGACGAGTTCCGTGGGCAGGCCGAAGAGGCCGAGGGAAAACTGAGGAAGGCTTTCAAGCGATACGACGCGGCGGCGGACGCTCTCGGTGAGAAGGTGATGGAGGGCGGCTCCTCGAAGGAGTACGCCTCGGAGCTGCATCGCGCACAGACGATGGCGGACAAGGCGCTCCGTGACGCCCAGGACGCGGACGCGGACCAGAAGGCGAACACCGGCGCGATCGACGGGCTGCCCAAGGACACGGCGGAGGACGACCCCGACCGCAAGAAGCTGGAGAAGCGCCAGGAGGCGGCGACTTCGGCGATGGAGCGGGCGAAGAGGGACCTCGAAGCGGCCAAGGATGTCCGCGATGCGGCGGTCAAGCGTGCGCGTGAGGCCATTCGGACCGCGATCGACAACGACGGTCTGAAGGACGGCACCTGGGACAAGTTCAAGGACTGGGTGCACGACAATGCCGGCTGGATCAAGCAGTTGGTCGACGTTCTTGGCTGGGTGGCGACCATCTGCGGGACTCTGTCCCTATTGGTCGGTTGGATTCCTATCGTTGGCCAGGCGCTTGCGGCGGTTCTTGGCACGATCGCACTGATCGCCACAGTTATCTCCCTGGTCGGCCACATCGTGCTAGCCCTTGCGGGGGAGGGGAGTTGGTTCGACGTCGCGCTGGACGTCGTGGGGCTGGCCACATTCGGTATCGGTCGCGGGGCCATCGCCGGGGCACGGGGAGCCGCGGCGGGAGCGAAGGGTGTCGCTCGCTCGACTGCGTTCCGAAACGCCATGGTGGGGGTGACCGCGAAGCGGGGGACTGCCGCGTACAACAAGGCAGTTCAAGCGGCGTGGAAGGAAGCAAACCGGCTGAGTGGTGGCGCATTGCGCGGCAAGGCGGGTGCGGAAGCGATCGCCAATGCTCCCAAGGGATGGTTCCCGGGCGCGGGGCGGCTGGCCGAGGCGTTCAGTCCCAAGGCTATCGGCAAGGAAATGGTCGACAGTTTCAAAGATCTCAAGGCGTTCAGGGATGCTGGAGATCTCTTCAAGGCGGATACCTGGTCCGCGGCGCGGGATCTTGGTGTGCGCTTCAGAGTCGGCGATGCCGGGCTCGACTCGCTGAAGAAAGATATCGGCGATATCGGTGATTCCGTCCGATCTGCCGATGCGGTTTCGGATCTGTCCGACACCTTCAAAGCGCAGACACGAATCTGGCAAGGAGCGACGGCTATAGCCTCGGCTACGGACGGCTTGGACAAGGGTCCGATTGTGGGCGGGATCGCTGGCCTCTTCGGCGTCGACGGACTGGATGACGGCCTCTGGTCGGCGACTGGGATCAAGGATGCGTGGACGACAAGTGATGGCTGAGCAGTTGGAGAGCACCACGGCACCACGAGAGCCGGTGTTGCGGCCGAAGAGCATGCGTGGCCCAGGCCTCGACATCGTACGCAACGCACGCGTCTATGCGGACGGAAAGAGTCTGGTCGTACGGAATCGGCGCGGGCGTGAACGCCGGTACTCCGTTGGAGACGGGGGAATCCGGAAAGCCGTCTTCTTCCCGCCGGCCAATGTCCTGGGAACCGCCATGAAGCGGCCTGCGACACGGTGGGGAGTAGTTGTCTTCCAGGATTCCGAAGGGCGCTATGTGCTTCGGGTTCCGCTCGCACAGTGGCTTCCCGAGGCGACGGAGTTGGGGACGGCGGACCTGAGTCCGCAGGACTGCCTCAGCCGTACCGGACTGAGACAACTCTCGGACCGTCTCGGAATTCCCCTGTCGGAGAGCCCGCAGCCTTGGGGGCGAGAAGTGATCGAAAGCCCCGGAGGGGGTGACTACGACTCGGCGATCGAATCCGATGTGCCCGTCTGGAACGGCTGGGCCCGAGGTATCGGCATCGCAGGATGGTTCATCACTCTGGTCCTCGCCTTCAGTGTGGACAGCATCGGCAGTTTGGGCCTAGTCGTAGCGGCGGGCGCACTTTTCCTGTTGCCCGGCAGTGATGCGGTTGTCTGCGCTCTCGCCTGGTGGCGCAAGAGTAGGGACACGCGACTCGCCGATGCCGTTGTCATCACCCCTTCCCCTGAATCGGGTGCTGTTGCGACTCGCCGGTTCTTGGAGACCGCGGCTGTGCGGGTACTGCCCGGCGAGGTGGTGCTGACCAACACCGTGGGTGAGGAACGGTGGTACGCGCGGCGCGGAGCGCATGGCATCGCGCAGCTGGTACGGCTGACAGATCCGAAGACAGGCGCCCGCTTGGGTGTGGAACTGCGGGACGACAACCGGCAGGCACGCGTGCTGTTGCCGTGGCGGTGGTGGTTCGCGGGCCAGGACGGTGACCGACGCTGGGCCGAGCTTGTGGCTGCCCTGGAACTCCCGGTTTCCGATGAGAAGTTCAGGCATGCGTCAAAGACGGGAAGCAAGGACGGCCCGGACCTCTGGTATCGAGCCCATGAACTCGCGAGCGACGCAAGGAAGATGTCGCCGATGGAGGGCAAGGCCGCACGCAGGGCGACCAGTTGGGACGAGTCGGTGGCCGGAGGCAGCGAGGTGATCTTGCTCCCCATCTTCAGCGCGCTCCTGCTGGGGGGTCTCTTCTCCGACAGGGGGCCGGCTCAGGTTGCGGGAGTCTTCTCTGCTCTGACCATTGTCGGCGCGCTGGGCCCGGCTATCGCCAACCAGCTTGCCAGCCGCCTCACCCAGGACCGTCCCCATGTCTCGCCCCGTGTCTCGGAGACATCATGACCTTGACGCCCCAGAGCGATCCCATGCCGCCTGCGGACTATCAACTGCTGCTACCAGAAGGCTGGTTCAGGGTTCATATCGATCCGGAACGACGCGAGCGGTCTGTGGATGCCCTCGTGGAGAGGCAGTTCAACGGGATCGACAACGCGCCCCAGATCAAGGCGCAGGTCAGACAGGAACTGATCGACCAGGCGACCAAAGCCTTCGACGAAGGCGGCATCGAGCTCTACCTCAGCCTCCAGCAGGCAGGCCCGCTCACGGTCCCGGCTTCGCTGCTGATCGCGTTGGGCCTCCCTCCCCAGGGAGGGCGTCTTCCGGCCCTGGACGACATCGCCGGTCGACTGGCTGCCGAAGGGAATGACAGCCGGGAGGTGTCGGTCGTCGAGCTGGCGGCAGGACCGGCCCTGCGCGTCCGCGAGGAATATGCCCCGACTCGCGACCGCCCACCCACAGCAGAGACGCAGAAGGAAGCCGACTACGCGCTGCCGTCCGTAACGCTGGACTATCAGGTGCAGGTACCGAGGGCCCAGGCGATCCTGCTCCTCACCTTCTCCACCCCACTGGTCCAGATCGCCGATGCCATGGTCGACCTCTTCGACGCGGTCGCCGGATCTCTCAGTTGGACGGACGCGGCATGAGTGAGCTTCGCGAATGCGGAATCGTCTGCCCCACGGACTGGGTGGAGCTCGCGATCGAGCCGACCGACAACGTCAAGCGCTGGGCCAGGAGTACGGCTGCCGATCTTCGGGAGCGGAGCAGGGCAGCGGGACACGAGATCGACGCGAAGGCCCTGGAGAAGGATCTCCGAAGGCAGACCGAGGACAGCCGACGACGCGACCCCTTCTACGCCTTCGCCCTCTACCCGGACGGCTTCGACAACGCGTTGGGCACCCTGGAGATCGACCTCATCCATCCCGACGCTTCGGTGCCCCGGATCACCCTGGACTGGCTGGCCGAGACCTTCAGCGCCCACGACTTCGGGCCGCCACTGATCACCCGTACGGACGTGCCCATCGGGCCCGCTGTCCGCATCCGGCAGAACTTCGCCGCGGGCGGCGCCTCACCCGGCGGCCCCGGCATCCTGCTGGAGACGCTCATGTACGGAGTGCTGCCGACCGGTGCCGAGAGCGCGGTGGTCTTCCTCATGTCCTGGACCGTGCCGGGAATCGCCGAGGAGATGGAGCAGGCCGCAGCCGACATGGTCAAGACGCTGTCTGTGGCGTTCTGAACCGACCGTCGATGGGTCTGTTCCACATACAGGGGGAGAACATGACAGCGAACATGTCGCGGACCGAGGTACAGCCAGGGCCTGTGGAGAAGGTTTCCTGGCGACGGGTCGCAATGATCCGCTGGTCGCTCTGTGCCCTCGTGTGTGCCGGCGGCTCCGCGGGACTGGGCTGGCTCGTCCCCGCAGCACCTCTGCCGAACCCCTTCGGCGCTGCGGCACTGCTGCTGGCCTGGCTCGTGCTGCCGCTTGCGACCGTACTGGTACCCCTGTTCTGGCTGCGCCGGGTTCCGCGCAAGCAGCGAAAGGTCGCGTGGCAGTTTCTCGTGCCCGTGATCGCGGGGGTGGTCCTGGGCGTGCTCGGCAACCAGGCGGGCGATCAGGCCGCTCTGGCGGACCGCGGCCGGTGGACCGAGGCCGTGGTCGTACACAAGGAACAGCGCAAGACCGACCAGTGCACGATGCGAGCGTCCGGCGGGCGTGAGATCTCGCCCTCGCTGTCGGAGGGAGACGGCTGCGGAGAGTGGGTGTCGGAGGGGGACACCCTGCGCGTCCGGTACGACCCCGAGGGCGTCGCGAGCCCGGTCGAGGACGTGGACACGACCTCGTACGGGATGCCGCTCGCGTATCTCATCGTGGCGGCCGTGGTGATGGGTACGTGGGGTGGCGTACGGCAGAGCCGATGGGACCGGGAGTACGACGCCGGGGGCGGGCAGGGCTGACGCGTCTGCGATCAGCACGTCACGCTGCGACGAGGTCGCCCCATACGTACTTGCCCCTGATGCCGCTCCTGCTGAGCGGCTGCCAGCCCCACAGGTCGGCGCAGGAACTGACCAGGGCCAGCCCGCGCCCCGCCTCCAGGTGCGTGAGCTGCGTCAACTCCCCTGCCGGAGGTGGCGGGTTGGGCGGCTCGGGGTCGGCGTCCCACGCTCCGACCCTCAGGAAGCCGTCCCGCATCCGCAGGCGCAGGGCGACGGGCCCTTTCGTATGCCGTACGGCGTTGCTGACCAGCTCGGTCGCGAGGAGTTCGGCGACATCGGTGAGTCGGATCAGGCCGTGCATCGTGAGGACGAGGCGGACGGTACGGCGGCAGACGGTGACCGCGCGGAGGTCGTGGGGGATGTGGAGGACGTACTCCCAGGGTTCGTTCGCGGTGGGGGCGAGGGCGTTTCCTTCGGTTTCGGGCATGGGTGAACTCCTTTTGTGGGGAGGGGAGTTAAGGCTGGGCCGACGGGTGTCGGGCGGTGGCAGTGCCGCAGCCGTCGTGGCAGGACGGAGTGGTGCGCTTCCGGAGGTCCCGGGTCCGCAGGGTGTGCGTTGCGTCACCGAGAGTAGAGACCAAAATTGGTCTCACGCAACTCGTTGCCGTAATCTGCCCTCGAACGAGGCCACCGTCCAAAGCCGTTGGAACGAGGAGAAGCCCATGGCAAGGAGGCGGCAACCCACCGCCCGTCAGATGCGCCTCGGTGCTGAGCTGCAGAAACTGCGCGAGGCCGCGGGGCTCAAGGGGCGCGAGGCCGCTGCGGCCTTGGGGACGGACTCGGCGCGGTTGAGTCAGATCGAGTCCGGGGTCGTGGGTATGAGTGAGGACACCGTGCGCCGCCTTGCCGCCAACTACGTCTGTACGGATGAGGAGTTGACGGAGGCGCTGGTGGCGATGGCGACCGACCGGACACGCGGTTGGTGGGAGAAATACCAGGGCCTGCTACCGGTCTCGTTCCTGGACATCGCCGAGTTGGAACACCACGCCACGTACCGCTTCGACATCGAGTTCCTGCATGTCCCTGGCCTCTTTCAGACGGAGGCCTACGCTCGCGGCGTCTTCTCGTACCGTGTACCCGAACTCCCCGACAGCGACCTCGCGTTGCGCGTCAGTCACCGCATGGAGCGCAAGGCGGTCATCACGGGCCCCAGCCCCGTCCCGTACGAAGCCGTGATCCATGAGGCTGCTCTGCGTATCAGGGTCGGCGACCGGGTCACCGCGCGCGCCCAGTTCGCCAGCATCCTGGAACTTTCCGAGGCGGACCACATCACCGTGCGCGTCATCCCCTTCGACCTGGACGACTTCGGCGGAGCCTGGAGCACGATGACGTACGCGGGTGGCGTCGTACCCAAACTGGACACCGCACTTCGCGACACGGCTCACGGCACGGCCTTCATCGACTCCGAGGCCCAACTCGCCGCTTTTCGAACGCTCTTCCGTAAGGTGGAGGCTGTGTCACTCGAACCGGCAGGTTCGCGTGACTTCATCCACAGGCTGGCGAAGGAACTGTGAGGCGTGCCGTGCCCACCCCAGACATCTGGCAGAAGTCGTCTTACTCCGGCGGTGCCGACGGCAACAACTGCGTGGAGATAGCCCCCCGCCCCACGCAAGTAGCCATACGTGACTCAAAAGCCCCGGACGACGCCACACTCACCGTCCCCCTCGAAGCCTTCGCAGCGTTCGTCGAAGTACTCAAGGCCGATACCTCGCGCACGGCCGCCTGACGGCTTTCGTCTCTCACACCCAGCGCAACGAGCCGGCTATCGCCTCGCACAGTTCGCCCAGAGGGCTCTTGATCCCGCTCAGCGGAACAGCGAAGGCGAGAAGCAGATACCCAACCTCCCCGGGCATCTGGACATAGAGATCCAGTGTCGTTGTCGTGCCGACACGAACCGTTTCTCCGGCGGGGAGAGAGACCACGGACACGTCTGCGGCGGTTTCCCTGCGAGCCGAAAGCGCCTCGGCGAACTCGTTCGGTGGGGCGTTCAGGGCTCCCCGCATCGGAAGCAGGGAGATCAGCAGCGTGGCAGGGGTGGCCACGCCGACAGCGGATTCCGTACGCAGGAAGAGTTCCAGGGCGCCCTGCGCGACTCCGCTCTCCGCGGTGTTGCGCAGGTTCGTCCAGAGTTCCTGCTTGGCTTCCGCGGACATCGGCCGACGGGCGGCCTGCTGATCGACGAACGTCTTCAGCTGGGGACGCCAGCGGTCGAGTGTGAGGTCGATTCGGAACCAGTCGCGGGGTACGAGGAGTTTGTAGTCCTCGGGTGCTTCCGGGCGCGTCGGCTCAGTCACGCGGAGGCCCCAGGAGATTGCCCTGGTCGTCGAAAACGCTCAGGCTCTTGAGGACGCCCGCGAACATGGAAGAGAAGACGTCCCAGCCTTCCTGTGACGGCGTCACCATCTCCAGCACGACGACCGTGCCGTTGGGCAATGGCACGTGTACCTGGATGAACGAGGTCCAGAAGGGCTCGTCCTGACCTGACGGTGCGAGGGACGCGTCGATGGTCGCCTGCCGGGCGCCGATGCACGACACGGCCGGGCCGCAGGGCAGGCTGATCTCGGCCACCTCGCCCTGGCCGAGCGCGCTCAGAGCGTCGGCAGTGGCGCGGACCGGGTTGAACCGGGCCTCCTCCGCGATGTCGGTGATGGATACGTGCACCGTGGCAGTGCAGCGGGTCCCCTCGACCTCGGTGACGACGAAGCCGGAGTACTGCACACCACCTTCGACGAAGGCGTCGTAGTTGCCGGCGCACAGGGCGGCCCACTGGTACTGCATGTCGGATGTGCCCTTGGGTATCACCTGCTTCGCCAACTCGACGAGCTCGTCTGCGAGCTCGTCGATCGACTCCACGTCCATGGGCAGCTCGAAGAAGCCCTCCGGCATGATCCAGCGGACGTGGACGGCCTCGCCGTCCACGACAGAGGCGACTTCGGTCTCCGGCGTGACTGTGTTCATCGAGTCTCTGCCTCACTGGGCAACTCGAGGTCTGCGGCGTCCGCGTGGAAATTGGCGGCGAAAGGATACGGACCGTAGTGCGGGTAGAAATCCGGAAGGTCGGCGCCGCCACCGGCGGCGGCATGGGCGAACTTCCGGTAGGCGGCTGCCCGGGCCCGGACCTTCTGGCGGGGGCGGCTTCCCCAGTGCCGGGTCAGGGTGATGACGTAGAGCAGAACGATGAGGGCGACCACGCCTCCGGCCGCCGCGTAGTAGAGCGTCTGGGACTTCGACGATTCCCAGTACTGGACATAGCCGCCCCAATAGAGGAAAAGCCCGACAAGGACCAGAGCGGACGGAACACCCAACTTCATTCCGGCGCTGTGCAGCCTGGCCTCGTCGAGATGACGAAGGCGAAGCAGCTTCAGTACGGCTTCGTCATCGAGGAAATCGAAGTGAACCCGACGACCCTCCGCCTCGGCCACCTCCCGCGCGGCAGGTACCGAGGCCAGTACCTGGCCAGGAACCATTTTCCTGATGATGCTGCCCCGAGCCCGGTACTCACCGGGGCCGGGCTCACGGTCTTCGTCCGACATCTCTGACGCTCTCCTTTGTGTGGGGGATCGGGATTACTACTGGGCCAGGGCGGTGTGGAACGGCGCCGATCGAGGCGTGGGAGCCGGCTGAGGAGACGGGCTCGGGGTCGCCTTCGGCAGGTCACCAGGGTCGCCGGTCGCCTTGCCGTTGTGCCCGGAGAAGATCTTCACCATGGCGCTGACAAAGCTGCCGGTCTTGATGCCCGCTGTGATCTTCTCTCCCGCGATCGCCGGTTTTCCAGCCTTGACCAGGATCTTGTTCACCGCGTTGACGGCGATCCCGTTGAAGAACTTGAAGCCCACGCCTTCGAGCGCAGCACCGCCACTGAAGCCGATTCCACGCAGCCTGGACAACCCCTTGAGCCCCTTGATGGCCCGGAAGCCCTTCAGGGCGCCTAGTCCCGGCATGACCCCCAGCGCGTCGAAGAAGAGCTTGGACGCGCTGAATTTTCCTCCGCGAGCCGTCATGTCGTAGACGTGCCCGGCAAGGGCGAGGGCACTGGTGACCACGGCCAGGGTCGCGAAGATCGGTGCCAGCGCCTGGAGAGGAGGAACGAACACACAGATCACGGCCAGAATGGAAAAAATAGCCGACAGGTTGGAGAGTCTGTCCGCCCAGTCCGCCAGGAAATTCATGATTCCGCCGGGGTCATGGACGCCGTCGTGGTGGACGATGTTCTTGATGTGCTTCGCGGCAGCGCTCGCGGCGTCATCGCGAATTATTTTCGCTCGCCCGATTTCGCTGTGGCAGTCGCGAATGACATCCATCGCGGCTTCCTGCTTTTTCTCAAGCCGAGTGCGGTCCGTAACGTCGTCACGGCTCGGAACTGTGCCCTCGTACTGTTTGAGATCACCGGTGGCACCCTTGAGATCGGTCTCCGCGTCTCGGTACTTCTGTAGAGCCTTGTCCGCGATCTGCTGTGCTCGGTGGAGTTCACTCGCGTACTCGGAGGATTCGCCGCCCCCGTCGACGACCTTGGTGCCGAGGGCCTTGGCCGCCTCGTCGTAACGCTCGAAGGAACGCTTCAACCGCCCTGACGCGCCGTCGGCTATCTCGTGGAACGCCCGACCGGCGTCACTGTCCCAGCTCTCGACCGACGCGAGTGCCTTGATGTTTTCGGCCTGTTTGTCGATCTCATCGGCCATCCTGCGCAACTGCTTGCCGAGCCGCGCGACTTCGTAGGGATCACCGGGTATGGGGTCCCCGTCATGCAATGGCTCCCAGTCTCTCGGACGCGAACTCATTTCTTCCCCTTGGCCTGCTTGCGGGAGTCCCGAAGAGCCTTCGCGAGTTCCCCGTCGACGCTGTCGTACGTGTCAGCGGCGGTCTTGGTGTACTTGGCAAGATTCTCGATGTCGTCCATCAGTTTCTTGCGAGTCTTCTTCCAGGTGTCGGAGAACTCGTCGAAGACATCACGAAGCTTGTCGCTGCCGAGGGCATTGTCGTAGTCGTCGGCAGGGTTGCCGTTGTCCTTGAACTCGCGATGAATCCTGTACAAGGAGTCCGAGCAGTCTCTGATCAGATCAAGGTCAGCTCTTGTTCTGTCGGCCATAGGGGTCCCCCGTTAATGTTCGATCTGGCGTGCTGAAATCAGCGGTTGACGGCCTGGATCTCCTGGACGGTGATCGCCTGTTCGCTGCCGAACGTGCCGTTCGGGAGGTCGCCGCCCGCGCCGCCCGTTCCGGTCCAGGCGATGTCCCAGGTGATGGTGGCCCGCAGGTTGTACGTGCCGTCGCCCGAGGAGCGGAGGTACTTGAGTCCGCACGGTGGGGTCTGGCTCGCCTTGCCCTGGGCGTAGGGCTCGCCGATGGAGCCGTCCGCGTTGATGACGCACTCGCCGGAGGCCGGGTAGGTCTCGGCGTCCGTCGTGCCCGGTTCCAGCTTCAGGGACACCGGCTTGGCGGTGGTCGTGGCCTGGATGTTGAAGCCCGGGGCGTTCAGGGCCGCCGTCGCCTGGACCTCGTCGAAGACGGCCTTGTCCAGCCAGGCCCAAGTCGGCAGGTTCACCTTGGTGTTGGCCGCCGGGGCGAGGGTGACCTTGGTGTCGGGGAGCTGCATGTGCTGGTAGGCGAGGCCGGCGAGTATCTCCGGGCTGATGGCCTGTTCGTACTGGGGTGGCGGGGCTTCGCCGTTGTCGACCCAGAAGGGGATGTCGGTGCAGGACGTCCGCTTGAGTACGTCCGCCTCGTTGGGGTTCTCGACAGCGGCCCAGAACATCCCTTCGCCGTCCTTGTCGACGTTGTAGTCCTTGTAGCCGGGGGTGTCGGTCCAGCCGTAGTCGTCCTCGTAGTGGCGCTGGAGCTCACCGATCGCCGAGCTGGCGGTGCCGCCCATGCCGGGCTTGTTCAGGGCCTCGTCAAGGCTCCCGGACATTTCTTTCTTGAAGTCCTTGGCGCCGAGGTACGGGGCGTACCAGCAGGGCGGGGGCGTCCAGTTGACGTCGGCCGACGTCACGTTGCCGGTGCCGCCGCCCTTGGCGACGGATCCGGAGTACTGGATCTTGGCGGCTGCGTAGATGCCTGTGGTGTCGCTGCCGCCTTGCTGTTCCGAGTCGGCGCCTTCATCGAAGGCCGATGGTTCCTCGGAGTAGGCCGGATGCGCGAGGGTGACGATGCCGAGGGCCAGCGTCAGCGCTGTGGCGCGGAGAAGGATGCGTCGCGACCTGCTCACTGGCACTGCGCCGCCTTCGTCTCGACGAATACCTTGGACGCCTGCCACAGGCTGTCACCCGTAGGGAACTTGACCATAATGATCTTGAAGTACGCGAAGTCCGAGATGCTGGGCGTGGTCTCCAGGACCTTCCCGGTCTTGACCTCCTTGCCGTAGAACCTGCTTGAGTCGACGCAGAACGCGACCTCCACGGCGTTGCCGTTCGACGTGGACCTGGTGGTGGCCTGGTACTGGCGCCGGGTGCCGGTGGCCGTCCAGTCGCCCTTGAGCCTGCTTTCGATCTGTGTCTTCGCGTAGGTCAGTCCGCCACCGGTGGAGTAGGTGGTCACGGCCGCGTCGTCGGCCGTTCGCTTGACGACGCCGTGGTAGATCGCGCGGATGAAGTTCGCGGCGTCATCCATCGCCGCCGCCTCGTTCTTGTTCGACGGCTTCGTCCAGTCGA
The DNA here is from genome assembly GCF_045041225.1 of Streptomyces sp. NBC_00075. Classification (NCBI taxonomy): domain Bacteria; kingdom Bacillati; phylum Actinomycetota; class Actinomycetes; order Kitasatosporales; family Streptomycetaceae; genus Streptomyces; species Streptomyces sp. NBC_00075. Next base: position 4,351,888 of record NZ_CP108243.1, on the reverse strand, counting down.
AGACCAGGTTGATGTCCTTGGGCAGGGACAAGTCCACCCCGTCCGGCTTGTCCTCCGCCGATGCCTCCGACGGTTCCGCCGACTTCGTCGGAGTCGCCGTGCTCTGTTCGGCGCCGGCGATCTTGTCGTTGGCGGTGGACTCGTTGTCTCCGCTGCCGCAGGCCGTCAGCAATAGGGCTGCGGTCGCGGTGAGCGCGGCAGCAACGGGCAAAGAGCGGCGCTTCAAGGTGGGCTCCCCGTGAGATGTCGATACAGCTGAGAGCCCTGACGGTATCTGGGGGGCTTGTGGTCCTGCCAGGCTGATATGCCTTCGGAGCGAGGGTGTTTGTGAATCTATCGGTGCAAATTCGATACGTCCTGTGTCCTGATCGTGTCCACCTGGAGATGTGCTCGACCCCGGACAGCGGGCAGCGTCCGGGGTCGTGTTGCTTCGTCCGCCTTCGCGGCAGCTATCTGGGCTGGTGGGTACGGGAGCTCAGCCGAGCTTCGCGTTCTGCGCCTTCACCAGGGCCGTCGGGATCACTCCGTTGCCCAGGCCTCCCTGTACGAACGCGGTGGTGTTCAGCGTGAAGTAGTTGGCGATCGTGTCGCCGAAGCGGAAGGTCTGGGTGCGGAGGGTCTGGGTGGCGCCCCGGTATGTGAACGTCGCGGCCGTGGCCAGGGATTCGTCGCCGCCGGCGGGGGCCGTCTCCACGGTCACCGAGTCGTACGCCGTGGTCCCGGCGGACGACTTCGCGGTGAAGCCGCCTCCGCACGCGTCGGCCGCCGCGGTCAGCCCCTTCATCGCTGCCTCCGCCTTGCCGGTGGCGTACGTGGCGAGCGTGATGTACGTGAGCATGCCCTTGTCCGAGTTCGTGACCCGTACGAGTGAGGCTTCCGGGGTGCCGATGGGTAGCTCGTTCAGCGCGTACGCCAGGGGAGCGCAGTCCGTTTTGTTCGAGGTCAGCTCGGACTGGGACTTGGCCAGGGCGTCGTTGGCGGCGGGCTCCGAGATGCTGAAGCCGCCGGCCTCGGCCTTGGTGACCAGGAGTTGTGCGACCCGTTCCGCCGGGCCCGCCTGCTTGGTCTGCGAGGCCGGGGCGGACGCCTTGGGCTTGTCGGCGGTTTCCTTGCCGTCCTCGCCGTCCCCTGAGCAGGCGGTCAGCGCCGCCGCCAGGCAGAGGAGGGAAAGGGGCAGTGCGGTTCGCTTCATGGGGGGTGTTCCTGCGGTTCTCTGCTTGGCGGGTGGTTCCCGAGGGAGGGCGGTCAAGGATCATGGCACGGCCGCTCCGGGGGTAGCCGGGCGTCGCGTGAGCGAATCGTGCAGGCCTCATGGCCGAGCCGTGGCGACCGGCGGTCGTGGTGGCCGGGGCTGGGTGGCGTGCAAATGTCGGGTCGGCAACAGATTCACGCGTGCACAGCAGGTGCCGTAACCGGATCGCTGTGCTCAACGGGGAACCGTACGGCCGTAGTTGCACGTGAATAACGTTGTGCCCGGCGCTGTTCACGATCCAGAACGCGCCTTGAGGGGCTTATGTGCGGCTGATACGGTGCCATGGCTTGACACTCACTCCAGCGCTGGCTAATTGGCCGGGTCGGGCGGTACGTCCAGCAGTAAGGGCGTATCGCGTGCATCGCGTACATCGTGCGTATTCGCGAGTGAAGTGTCCTATTTGGCACTTAAATTGGCAGAATTTTTCTTGGGTGTACGGGGAGCTGTTGCGTGAAGATCCAAGAGCGTACGGGTGCGGGCGGCGGCCGTTCCTCGGTACCCGCTCAGCCGATGGCCGGAGAGCGGCTTCCGGCGCCGCCTCGCGAGCGCAAACCGGCTCTTGCCGCTCTTGCGGTGCTTCTGATTCTGGTCGGCGCGCTGGGCGCGACGATGCTCGTGCTGCGGGCGGGGGACCGGATCGAGGTCGTCAAGGTCACCGGTGACATTCCGGCCGGCGGGGCCGTCACCAAGGCCAACACGGCGTCCGTCATGGTCGCGGCCGATGCCGGTATCCACTACATCCCGTGGGAACAGCTGGACGGCTTGATGAAGCTGAAGGCCATCAACGCGATCCCCGCCGGAGTCGTCCCCGTGGGCGAGATGTTCGCCGCCGAGACCGGCGTCGCCGCCGGGCAGGCCACCGTCGGTCTCTCCCTCAAGGAGGGCCAGTACCCGAACGGTCTCGAAGCCGGTGACCTTGTCGCCGCCTACCGCGTCGGCAGCACCACCGGCACCGGCTCCACCACCGGCTCCAGCGACTCCTCCTCGTCCGGCGCCGGCACCACGCTGATCGTGGACAAGGCGAAGGTCACTTACGTGAAGCCGGCGGCGAGCAGTGGCGACGTCATAAGCAGCACCAACCTCCCCGTCACCCTCACCGTGGACAGCACCAAGGCCGCCGATCTCGCTCAGGCAGCCGCCGCAGGCCAAGTGGCTCTCGTGCTCATCCCCAGCAGCTGAAGGCGGCCCCAGAACAATGGCGCTCATCGTTCTTGCCGCCGACAAGGGTTCCCCCGGCGTGACCACCGCGGCCGTCGCTCTCGCGGCGGTCTGGCCGCGGCGGGCCCTGCTCGCCGAGACCGACCCGGCCGGGGGCGACCTCGTGTACCGCAGTGCCGCCGCGCACGGCGGGATGCTCAACCCCAACACCGGCATGCTGTCCATCGCCGCGACCGCGCGGCGTGGGCTCGTTCCCGATCAACTCTGGGACCACGTACAGCCGTTGAGCGGTGGACTCGAAGTGCTCGTCGGGCTCGGAATTGCTGAGCAGGCCGCCGGGCTCGCGGGACTCTGGCCCACTCTCGGCAGCGCCTTCGCGCAGCTCGCCGACTCCCCGAACGCGCCCGCCGACGTCATCGCCGACTGCGGACGCATCAGCGGGGACACCCCTGTCGTCGAACTGTTCCCGCATGCCGCCCTCGTGCTGCTCATCTCGCGGACCGAGCCCGAGGCCATCGCTCGCGTGCGTGATCGTGCCGCCGCTCTCTCCACCAAGCTGCACGGTGGTCCGCGCGGGGCCGCCAGCCTCGGTACGCCGTTCATCGGGGTCATCCTGATCGCCGATCCGAACAACTCGGGCAAGCTGGTCAACCAGGTCAACGACATGCTCGTACACGCGCAGACGGGTGCCCGGGTCGTCGGCACGCTCGCCGAAGACCCCGCCGGGGCCGAGCAGTTGGCCGGGCGCAAGCGCGGGCGGCTCGACAAGTCGATGCTCATCAGGTCGGCCCGCAAGGTGACTTCGGATCTGTATCAGCAGTACGGCGCCGCATGGTCCGTACCCGGTCAGGTCCAGCAGGCTCAGCAGATCCAGCAGCCGGGCGGCCAACAGCCCGGCCACGCGGGCTACTCCGGCCATGCCGGAGCCGGCCGATGACCGCTGTCGACCACTCGCTGGTCAAGCGGTTCCGGCAGGACGCCGGTGACCGGATCTCCGAGCAGCGTCGGCTCGACCAGGCCTCCAACGTCACGCCGATGTCCGGCGAGGACGAGCGGCAGTACGCGCGCGCAGTCATAGCCCAGATCCTCGAGGACTACGCCCGGACCGAGATCAACGCCGGGCGTACGCCGCTGGATGCCGAGACCGAGGAGCAGTACGCGGCCGCCGTGCACGCCGCGCTCTTCGGCGTCGGGCGGCTCCAGCCACTGCTCGACAACCCCGACGTCGAGAACATCGACATCAACGGGTACGACCAGGTCTTCGTCGGGTATTCCGATGGGCGGGAAGTGGCCGGGGATCCCGTCGCCGAGTCCGACGAGGAACTCATCGAGCTGATCCAGGTGCTCGGCGCCTACTCCGGGCTCTCCTCCCGGCCCTTCGACTCCGCCAATCCGCAGCTCGACCTGCGGCTGCCGGACGGGTCCCGACTCTCCGCGGTCATGGATGTGACGCGCCGCCCCGCGCTCTCCATTCGTCGTGCGCGTATGGGGAAGGTCTTCATCTCGGACCTCGTCGGGAACGGGACCGTCACCCCCGAGGTCGCGCACTTCATGGCCTGTGCCGTGCGCGCCCGGAAGAACATCATGATCGCGGGCGCCACCAACGCCGGTAAGACGACGCTGCTTCGGGCCCTCGCCAACGAGATCCCGCCGCACGAGCGGCTCATCACAGTCGAGCGTGCGCTGGAGCTGGGCCTCGACCAGTTCCCCGAACTCCACCCCAACGTCGTGGCGTTCGAAGAACGGCTGCCCAACTCCGAGGGCCAGGGCATGATTTCGATGGCCGAGCTGGTGCGGCGGTCGCTGCGTATGAACCCCTCGCGCGTCATCGTCGGTGAGGTGCTCGGCGACGAGATCGTGACGATGCTCAACGCGATGTCGCAGGGCAATGACGGCTCGCTCTCCACGATCCACGCCAACAGCTCGCACGAGGTCTTCAACCGCATCTCCACGTACGCGCTCCAGGCGACGGAGCGGCTGCCCATCGAGGCCAGCCAGATGCTCGTCGCGGGCGCCGTGAACTTCGTCGTCTTCATCACGCGGCGCAACAACTTCCATACGGGAGGCCGGCTCCAGCGCATGGTGACCTCGGTCCGTGAGGTCAACGGCGTGGACGGCCGGGTGCTGTCCAGCGAGGTCTTCGCCGAGACCCCGGACGGCCGCATCGTGCCGCACGCGCCCATCTCCTGCCTCGACGATCTGGTCGCGCACGGGTACCGGTTGCCCGGCGGGAACTGGGGGTGACCATGATCAACACCAACATCGACGGGTACGGCGATACGTACTCGGCGGCCGTCGGCTCGCTCGGTTCCATGGGCGGGCTGTTCTCCACCGAGGTCCTCTACTCGCTCGTGGCCGGTATCGCCGTCGGCGGCGGGCTCGCGCTGCTCGTCGTCGCGATCCGGGGGCTGCCGGCCAAACCGGAGCACGAGAAGCAGAAGGCCAGCGAGCGGGCCAACGAACTCATCCGGTTCGCGGGGCAGCGCGGTTCGCTCGCCGCCCTCGTCGGACTCGCCGTGCTGGTGCTCACCCGGTGGGCGGTGGCCGGAATCGCGGCCGGCGTCCTCGTCTTCTTCTGGGACCGCCTCTTCGGCGGCGCGGCGGAGGAACGGGCCGGCATGCGGCGCGTCGAGGCCCTCGCCTCCTGGACGGAGTCGCTGCGCGACACGATCGCCGGCGCTGTCGGTCTGGAGCAGGCGATCCCGGCGTCGGCGCGCGCGGCGGCACCGGTACTGCGTCCGCATCTGGACGCGATGGTCGACCGGCTCCGCTCCCGTACCCCGCTCCCCGAGGCATTGCAGCAGCTCGCCGACGAGATCGATGACGCGTCCGCCGACATCATCGTCGCGGCGCTCATCCTCAACTCGCGGCTGCGCGGCCCGGGTCTGCGTCAAGTCCTGGGCGCGCTCGCGAAGTCTGCGCGCGAGGAGGTCGACATGCGGCAGCGCGTCATGGCGCAGCGGTCGTCAACTCGCAGGTCCGTGCAGATCGTTGTGGCGGTTTCGGTCGCCTTCGTGCTCGGACTCGCCATCTTCAACCGGGAGTTCGTCGAGCCGTACGGCACGCCGATCGGTCAGGTCGTACTCGCCGGTGTCTGCGGTCTGTTCGCGCTCGGCTTCTGGTGGCTGCGCAAGCTGTCGACCATCGAGACACCCGAACGCTTCCTGGTGCGGGACGACGCGTCCGTGAAGTTCGTACGGCCGCCCCAGGCGCCGAACCCGGGTGCGCAGGGACAGCCGCCGTACGGCGCCGAGGAAGGGGTACGTCGATGAACGACCTGACCATGCCCGTGCTGGTCGGCGCCGTCCTGGGCCTCGGTATCTACGTCCTCGTACGGGCGTTGATGCCGTCGAAGCGGAGTGCGGTCGCGCAGGTCGCGCGGATCGACGCGATGCGGGCGCGGGGAGCGGCGTACGAGTCGGCACATCGCACGCAGGACGCCGGGCGGATCGGTTCGTTCCGGGCCCAAGTGGGCGTCCGGGTCTCGGACTTCTACTTCCAGCAGGGGTGGGAGCAGCGCTCGCTGCGGGCCGATCTGGCCGTCCTGGACCGGAGTTGGGAGAACTTCCTCGCGACGAAGGTGCTGCTGGGGGCGGCCGGTCTGTTCTTCGGCCCGTTCCTGTTCGCCATCGTCTACACGCTGAGCATGGCCAGCAGCCCGGCCGTCCCGGTCTGGCTGGCGCTGCTCTTCGCGCTGGTCTTCTTCTTCCTGCCCGACCTGGAGGTACGGCGGGACGCGGCCGACAAGCGGCGTGACCTGCGGCGGGTGATCGGGGCGTATCTCGACCTGGTGTCGATGAGCCTGGCCGGCGGCCGGGGTCTGCCCGAGGCACTGATGGCGGCGGCGGAGGTGTCGGACGGCTGGGCCACCCAGCGCATCCGCAACGCGCTCGCGGACGCCCGTATCACCGGTACCAGCCAGTGGCAGGCGCTCGGTTCGCTCGGCGAGGAGCTGGGGGTGGAGGAGCTGAAGGATCTGTCGGCCTCCCTCGCGCTCGTCGCCGACGACGGGGCCAAGGTCCGTGAGTCCCTCGCCTCCCGCGCCGAGACCATGCGGCACCGCGAACTCGCCGAGATCGAGGGCAGCGCGGGGGAGAAGTCCCAGTCGATGCTCGTGGCCCAACTGCTGCTGTGCGCAGGCTTCCTGGTGTTCCTGATCTACCCGGCGGCGATGCGGGTGTTCCAGGTCTGAGTCATTTCCAGTGCTGATTCCAGTACTGCCCATGCCCCAAGATGCTTTTTGATTTGAGAGGACAACTCACCATGAACGGACGGAACTTCAGCACCGGGATCCCGGCAATGGACTTCCTGGTCACCTTCTTCCAGGCCCGGGTGGAGCGAGCGCGCTCCGGCGAGCTGGACCGCGGTGCGTCCGCGGTCGAGTGGGTCATCATCTCCGCGGTCGTCGTGGCGATCGTCGGCGTGGTCGCCGCGATCATCAACACCGCGCTGAGCGACGGCGCCAACAAGGTCGGCGACTGCATCAAGGGCGCCAAGGCGAGCGGCACCTGCTGATCGTCGTACGAAAACGGGGTGTACGGGGTCGAGTCGGTTGACGGGGTTGTTGCTCGTGGGTGGCGCAGGCAGATGGGTACGCCGAAGGGTGGAGGCCGCACGGGAGTCGGCGTCCGCCCGCGGTGACTCCGGCACGTCCGGCGCCGGCAGGTCCGGGGCAGGCAGGTCCGACTCCGGCATGACCGCGATCGAGTTCGTGCTGCTGACGCCCGTACTCTTCTTCATGATCTTCGCGACGGTGCAGTTCGCGCTGTACTTCTTCGCGGACCATGTGGCCCAGGCGGCGGCCCAGGCCGGCGCCCGCAAGGCCCGCGCCATGGCGCACGACCAGCCGGGCGCCTGGCGCGGCGAGGCGCAGGACGTGGTGGACAGCTACATCCAGCAACTCGGCCCGAGCCTGGTCCTGTCGCCGAACGTGACGATGCTCCAGCCCGAGGTGAACACGGTGGGCGTGGAGATCACGGCACGGGTGCCCACGGTGTTCCCCGGGTTCGATCTGACGGTGCACGCGCAGTCGGTGGGGCCGGTGGAGCGGTTCGTGCGGGAGGGGGAGAACTGATGAACTCGCCTTCTGATGTACGGAGCCGCGGCGTGCGGGAGTACGGCGACCGGGGCCTGTCCACCATCGAGGTGGTGATCCTCGCCCCGGTGATGATCATGTTCATCCTGGTGCTGGTGGCTTTTGGGCAACTGGTCGACGGGCGTGGGGCTCTTGACGGGGCGGCGCGGGACGCCGCCCGTGCCGGTTCGATCCAGAAGGATCACGTGACAGCGATGGCGGAGGCCAGGGAGGCGGCGGAGGCCGACCTCACAGATGTCTGTTCCGGCCCGGTCACGGTGACCCAGACCAGCGTCGGCTTCGAGGCCGACACCATCTTCAGCGTCGAGGTGAGCTGCGAGGTGCGGGGCCTGGCGATGCTGGGCCTGGACATCCCGACCACCCTGACAGCGACCTTCAGCTCACCGCTGGACCCGTTCCGGAGGACGGTGTGACGGTGCACTCTGCTGTACGTGACTGGTGTGAGCGTAGGTGGGCCCGCCTGGACGACCGCGGCTCGGGCGCCGGCGCCGTGATCATCTTCGCCCTCCTCTTCCTCTCCCTCTCCGCCTTCGTGATCGACGGCGGCATGTCCATCTCGAAGCGGGAACGCGCGGCGGACATCGCGGAACAGGCGGCGCGTTACGCCGCCCAGGACATCGACCTCGAAGCCCTCTACGGCAACGCGGCGGGCGGCGCCCCGATCAACTTCCAGAACTGCGACGCCCGCGTGAAGGCCTTCGCTCAGGAGATGGGCATGTCCGCCGCGGACACGGGCGCGTCCCACTGCGTGGCGGCGAACGCGGACGAGGTGCAGGTCGAGGTGCAGTTGACGTACTCGCCGGTGTTCACGGGGCTGTTCTACGGCGGGGACGTGACGGTACGGGGCGAGGCTGTGGCGGAGAACGAGGTGGGGTGAGTGGGGTACGGGGCACGCGCCCCGATGCTCACACGCATACCCACACGCACACCCGCACCGCTCAGCTCACTTGTCGCCGCCGCTGCCCCTGGTGTCCTTGGTCGTCATCTTCTCGTTGACCTGCTTGGCCAGTTCGTCGTCCAGCTTCTTGAACTCGCGGACGACGGCGTCGGACATGCTGGCGAGGGCGTCCAGTTGCTGGGTGATGTCCTCGCGCCCGTCCTCCCAGTTGGACTCGAAGTCCTCCAGGGCGTCGTTCACGCTGCCGTCGCCGATGTCGTCCCGGTAGGACTCGAAGAGCTTCTTGGTGTGGTTCAGCCGGGTCTTGATGGAACGCAGCCGGCTGCCGTAGTCCTCAAGTTCGCTCAGCGGGAGCGTGAGGTCGGACTTGCCCTTGCCCATGTGTGAGTCCCCCGGAGTGCCTCGTAGTCTGATCAGCGTCTGGTCGGCACCGTACAACGGAACGATGTCGGCACGGGAGATCGAGTCAACGGGGTGGAGTGAGGACATGGCCCGCTACAGCGAAGCGCAGACGGTCGAGCGAGGTGGGTTCCGGATCAAGGTGCCCGAGTCGTGGTGGGAGTTCGACGTACGCCCCGAGTCCCGCGACGACTCGATCCGGCGGATGGTGGACGAACGGGTGCGGCAGCGCGAGGAGTTGGCCCCGCACCGCGACACGTACACCGCGTTCCTGCGGAAGGCGGCGGCGGACGCGTGGAAGTCGGGTGCGCTGTACTGCGGTTGTATGGCCGAGAGCTTCGGCGGCGACACCCCGATCACCGGCTCGGTGACGGTCTCGATGGTCGGCGGCCGGGCCCAGGACGGCACACCGCTCTCGACCGAACCGGCGGTCATCGCGGCCCAGTTGGCGGTCAAGGAGGCGAAGAGGGAAGGGGACAGCTGGCGGAAGGTGACGACCGTCGACATCCCCGGCGTCGGCCCGGCGGCGCGTACGTACGGCGTCGAGGACATCGCCGTACCGGGCGACGAACTCGGCCGCACCATCCGGGCTGTGCTGATGCAGACGTTCATCCCGGTGCCCGGCCAGGAGGGCAAGGTGGCGCTGGTGGCGGGCAGCAGCCAGGTGCTGGACCTCGCGGAGTCGTTCTTCGACATCTTCGACGCGATCACCTCGACATTCCGGTTCAACGACTGATCTCCTTCACTCCGAACGACCGTTCCTTGTAAGTTCACGTGTGCACACGGTTGTTGCTGGCGCGTATGTGACGTGACGGGGGTTGCGGGATGGCAGGACATCGGCCGGCGGATTGGCATGTCCTGGACCTGGACAAGGACCCCACGCCCGGTGACCCGCACCGGGTGCGTCAACTGGCCCGTACGTTGCACGACTTCGCAGATGATGTCGCGGACGCGTTGCGGTTGATCAGGGGGATGGCGTCGGAGAACGAGACGCTGGAGTGGGCGGGCAAGACCGCTGAGGTGTTCCAGGACGAGTTCGCGGATGTGCCGAAGAATCTGAAGAAGCTGAAGCGGTCGTACGACCTGTGCGGTGACGCGTTGGTGGATTACTGGCCGAAGCTGGAGCGGGCGCAGGCGTTGGCGGACAAGGCGCTGGCGAAGGGGCGGGAGGCGCAGGCGGACCTGTCGTCGGCCAAGTCCCGTCTGTCGTCGGCGGATTCCTGGGTCACGCGGGCCACGAAGGAGTCGGACAAGTACAAGGACGATCCCACCGGCAGCAAGGCGACCGAACCGCCGGACGAGGCGAAGGTCCGGGCCGCCACCCGCGATGCCCAGCACGCCAAGTCCGCCCAGAGCACGGCCCAGTCGGACGTCGACGGCGCCCAGTCGGCCCTGGATGCGGCGAAGAAGATGGCCGAGGACGCGCGCAAGATGCGCGAGGACGCGGCGGGCGAGGCGAAGCGGAGGATCGACGAGGCCTCGGACGCCGGTATCCAGAACCGGAGTTGGTGGGAGGAGGTCGGCGACTGGTTCACCGACAACTGGGACAGCATCGTCGCGGTGTGCAAGATCGTTGTCGCTGTGGTCGGGGTCGTGGCGATGATTATCGGGGGGCCGATTCTCGGCGCGATCGTGCTGATCGCGGCGCTGGTGGTGCTCGCGGACACGCTCTACAAGTATTCCAAGGGACAGGCGTCTCTGTGGGATGTGGGATTTGCCGCGCTGGACTGCATACCGGGGATGAAGGGGCTGACGACCCTCGGCGGCCTCGCCAAGGGCCTCAAAGGCGGGATGGCCGCCCTGAAGGGTGTCAAGGGCGGCCTGAAGGGCATGGCCGCAGGCCTGCGAGGCCTGAAGTCTGCCAGGGGCCTGCTCGCCACCGGGGGCAAGGGAGCCTTCAACCGGTTGAAGAGCGTGATCAGGGTGAAGGGCAGTGACCCGGTGGACATGGCCACCGGCGCGATGTTCCTGCCGCTGACGGACATCACTCTGCCCGGCGTGCTGCCGTTGTCCTTCAGCCGCCGTGTCGCTTCGGACTACCGCTGCGGATGGTGGTTCGGCCCCGGCTGGGCTTCCACGATCGACCAGCGTCTTGAGACCGACGACGACGGGATCGTGTTCGTCACCGAGGACGGGATGCTCCTCGAATATCCGCATCCTGAGGTTTCGGGGCTTCCGGTGCGGCCAATGGGCGGCCCCGAATGGCTCCTGACCGGTACCGCCGATGGCGGCTATCGCATCGACGACCCGCTGACCGGTCACGCCCGCCACTTCACCCACCCCGACGACGGCATCGCCCTGCTCACTCACATTGTCGACCGAAACCAGAACACGATCACATTCGACTACGACGAGGACGGCACCCCCCTCGCCATCCGCCACTCCGGTGGCTACCACCTCAAGCTCAGCACCGACGCCGGACACGTCACAGCCCTGAGTCTCGTCGACGCCGCCGAAGACGGTACGGACATCGTCGTCAAGCGCTACGGCTATACCGGCGGCAACCTGACCGAGACAGTCAACTCGTCAGGCCTGCCACTTGAGTTCACCTACGACGAGCGCCTGCGCGTCACTTCCTGGACCGATACCAACCGCAGCCGCTATGCCTATGCCTACGACGAACGCGACCGTTGTGTCGCCGAGGGCGGTGAGGCCGGTCACATCGCCATCACCCTCGACTACGACGGCACCGACCCGGCCTGGCCCGGTGCGACGATCACCACCCTCACAACGGCCGAAGGCGCCGTAACCCGCTTCGTCGTCAACGACAACAGCCAGGTCATCGCCGAGATCGACCCCCTCGGGAACGTGACTCGGACGGTCTTCGACGACCGCCACCGCGAGGTGTCCGTCACGGATGCCCTCGGCCGCTCCATCAACTACACCCGCAACGAACTGGGCCAGCCGCTCACCATCACCTACCCGGACGCGGCGACGGCGCGCTTCACCTACGACGACAGCCACACAAGACCGACGGAAGTCGTCCATGCCGACGGAAGCGCGTGGCGACGGGAGTACGACGAGCGGGGCAACTGCATCGCGGTCGCCGGGCCCGGCGGTGCCACCGTGCGGTACACCCACGATGACTTCGGACGTCTGACCTCGGTCACCGATCCCTTGGGCAACGAGACCCGGATCGAGGCCAACGGCGCTGGGCTGACCACGACGCTGACGGATCCTCACGGCACGCACGAGTGGCGTCGGTACGACGCTTTCGGCCGGGTCCGCGCCGTCGGAGACTCGACAGGCAGTGAGGCGCACCTGTGGTGGACGGTCGAGGGGAAGGTCGCTCGATGGCTCGGCCCGGACGGCGTCGCGGAATCCTGGGAGTACGACGGCGAGGGCAACTGTGTCCGGCACACGGACGCGTGCGGTGGGGTCAGCTCGTACGAGTACACGCATTTCGACCTGCTCGCGGCCCGGACTGGCCCGGACGGGGCACGCTACACGTACGAACACGATGCCTCTCTGCGCCTGACGAAGGTCACGAACCCTTCGGGGCTGACGTGGACATACGCCTACGACCAGGCCGGGCGCATTGTGTCCGAGTCCGATTTCGACGGTCGTACCGTGCGCTACGAACACGACGCAACGGGCCAGGTCGTGGGCAGGGTGAACGCTCTGGGGCAGAGGATCGCCTACGAGCGTGACGTACTCGGACAGGTGGTGGCGAAGCACACCGGCGGTGCCGTCACTCGCTATGAGCACGACGCCATGGGACGCCTGCTCAACGCTGTGGGACCGGACTCCACGATCCGGCTGGACCGGGACCGCTGGGGCAGGATCGTCGCGGAGTGTGCTGACGACCGTCGCCTGCTCTTCGCGTACGACGACCTCGGCCGTCGGACCCGGCGCGTCACTCCGACCGGTGCGGTGTCGGAGTACGCCTACGACACCCATGGGCGCCGTTCCGCGCTGACCATGGCCGACCACACCGTGCGCTTCGGGTACGACATCGCCGGGCGCGAGAGCCGCCGTGAGGTGGACGCGTCACTCACCGTGCACAGCCGGTGGGACGCGTCCGGTTCTCTGGTCGAGCAGACCGCGGACACGCCGCGGGGAACGATTCAGAGTCGTCGGTACACCCATAGGCCCGACGGCCATGTCACCGCTGTCGACGACCTGCTGAACGGACCACGCCGCATCGACCTGGACCCGGTGGGCCGCGTCACCGCGGTCAATGCCGTGAACTGGTCCGAGACCTACGCCTATGACGCGGCGGGCAACCAGACGGGCGCCGCTTGGCCGGACAGCCATCCCAGTGCGGAAGCGAGGGGCCCACGAACGTACGTGGGTACTCGTGTGACCCGGGCCGGAGGCGTGCGCTACGAGTACGACGCTGCGGGACGCATGGTGGAACGCCGTAGGATTCGCCTTTCGCGCAAGCCCGAGACCTGGCGCTACACGTGGGACGCCGAGGACCGGCTGACCGCCGTGGTCACGCCCGACGGGGTCGTCTGGCGCTATCTGTACGACGTCTTCGGACGCCGGGTCGCGAAACGGCGGATGGCAGTCGATGGTACGTCCGTCCTGGAGGAGACGCGTTTCACCTGGGACGGTGACACTCTCGTCGAGCAGACGACCACCAGCGACGGGCTTCCGCACCAGGTCACTGTCACCTGGGACCATGACGGGCTGCACCCCGTCACCCAGACCGAACGGCTGGCGGACGCGGCGACTCAAGAAGAAGTCGATTCCCGGTTCTTCGCCATCATCACCGACATTGTCGGTACGCCGACGGAACTGGTGGACGAGCAGGGCGATGTCGCTTGGAGGTCCCGCTCGACGCTGTGGGGCAGCACGTCCTGGCCGAAGCAGAGCACTGCGCACACGCCTCTCCGCTTTCCCGGCCAGTACCACGATTCCGAAACCGGACTGCACTACAACCAGCACCGTTACTACGACCCCGACAGCGGCCGCTATGTCTCACCCGACCCCCTCGGGCTGAGCGCGGCGCCTCATCCCACGGCTTATGTGCCCAACCCCTGGGCGGGCACAGACCCCTTGGGGCTGGCGCCCTACGAGGCGTTCTATCGGGTCATGTCGGAGAAGGAGTTCTCCCGGCTCGGCCCCAAGGGCGAGATCACCCCCCGGGGCGAGAACTTTGTGACGCAGGAAGCCGACTACGTCACCGGTATCGCGGAGCGATTCACCAGAAGAGGTGGAAGGAACGCACAGAAGTACACACACCTCGTGCGATACGAGATGGAACCGGGCACCAGGGACGCGCTCATCGCCGCCGGTCGGGGCTCCGGCGACAACATCGCGGCCATCCGTGAATCGTTCGGCATCCACCTGGACGAGATTGGAGAGAGCACGCAGTTCGTTCATGTGAAGCTTGAGCGCGGCGGGTTGAACTTCGGCCTTCGCGAAGGATCGGCCGATGTGTTCAACGCGAACATTCTGAGAATGACGCACGAGTTGCTGTAGTCCGGCGAGCCGGGTGCAACGATATGGAACAAGGGGACAAGACGAATGTCAGGTGACGAGTTGGCCGACGACGCGCTGATGGAACGCGCGGACGGCATTGTCGCCGGCCGTGGGTACGTGGGCCGGGAAAGAGCCGCTGAAGTGGCGGTGGCGGTGCCCGAGGCGCGCACCCGCATTCTCGTCTGGCTACGTAACCTGTCCGATGGCGGAGACTGGCGGAGGTTCGAACGGCTCGCGGGAGTGGCGGTGCACCTGCATCCGGACGGGCTTGCCCCGATCATGGCGTCGGTGCTCGCCTCAGGCGTACCGGGTGTGAACGTGGAGGACCTGGTCGACATGCTCGGTGAACTGCGGGCCCCCGAGGCGGTGGAGGCGATCATTTCTCTCGTACAGGGGCGAAAGGACGTCGACGGGCCCCTGTACGCGCTGTGCGTCAAAGGAATTCAGTCGCTCGGAGAGATCGGCACCCCTGAGGCGAATCGGTTCCTGAAGGACATCGCCACGAGCGAGCCGAGCGCATGGCCTGCCCCGCTGAGGTGGCATGCGGCGGAGGAACTGGGTATTGAGGACGAACTCGGGTTCGACGAGGACGAGATGCTCGGCGGGATGTAGGCAGCGCGTTTCGGAGGGTCGGCGGTTATGGAGGGAATTATGAGCAGAACCTTCAAGTACCGTTTCCAGAGCCCTCTCGGTGGTCTGGCCGCCGACCTGACAGCGGAGTACGCCCTTCCGGGCACCGGCGATGAATTCTTCCTGCGGGTCGACCAACACGTGAGCCTGTCGCTGCCCCAGGGTGTCAGTTGGAGGGATGCGGCTTGGCTCTCCTTCGGTCTGGCGGCGCATGCACCCGATCTGGCCCTCCGGAACCCTCAAGGAATACGCGTCCGAGTCACTGCTCTTGAGTTCCCGGTCGCTCATTTCCGGTCGGAGGTCGCGGCGTTGGCCATGGACGGGTGGATCCGGCAGGAATTCTCCCTGCCCGATCACGGGCTACGAGCTGTCTTTGACGTCGAAGGGGGAAGCTACGGGTTCCATTGGGGAGAACAGCCCGAGCCGTTCTCGGACGATCTCCTGAAGTGGATTTCGAGAGGGCATGGCTGAACGGTATGGGCGAGCAGATCGACCCCGTTTCGGAAGTACGGCTCGCGCGAGCGGTGTTCGGGCCGCTCGGGGGAGTGGTGGAAGTCGGCGCGGT
This sequence comes from Streptomyces sp. NBC_00075, assembly GCF_045041225.1. Classification (NCBI taxonomy): domain Bacteria; kingdom Bacillati; phylum Actinomycetota; class Actinomycetes; order Kitasatosporales; family Streptomycetaceae; genus Streptomyces; species Streptomyces sp. NBC_00075. The sequence continues at coordinate 4,336,461 of NZ_CP108243.1, read as the reverse complement.
GAACGCCACAGGCACCTGGGCACTCGCCGATGTCTCGGTGGGCGTTTTCCTGGATCGCAGACAGAGCGACGTGGAGCGCCTGCTCGACGGCATCCGGTCGGTCTGCCGATTCGGCGACGCGGCCATGGCGATCGTCGATGAGCTGGGCCGGTTCCGCGACCATGAGGTGCCCGCCGCGTTCCTGCTCCTGTGGTCCGCAGGGGTCACGGGAGTTCCGCAACCTCTCGAAAAGCTCGAAGAACCGCCCGTGGTACGACGGATGTGCCGGATGGCAGCCGACCTGCAACTGACGTACTTCCTACAGGCCTTGATCACGGCCGCCCTCGCGACCGGAACGGACCCCCGGCAGGGAGCGCCGAAAGTAGCCGAACTCCTCAGAACCGCAGCGGACTTGGCGGACGGGACGGGCGGCAGTGCTCCGCTGGACATCTTCAGGATGTGGCGAGTCGCCCATCTGCCGGGCATCCTCCGTCCCGGGTCGGACGCACCGGAGAGCGGAAAGGCGGGCTTCCGGGCGTACGACGAACTGCTGGAGGAACTGCTGGAGGAACTCTGAGGGGCACCGCCTGAGATCCTCTCAAAGAGCGTGCCATTGTGCTCCAGGCCTCGCCGCAGCCGTCCCGTCCGGTCCCGTCCGAAGGAGAAATTTCGTGGAAGTCACAGAAAACTCGACCGACTTCGCTGCGGACTCGTCCGTCACTGAGTCGAACTTGACGGGGAGATGCTCGACTATTTCCGTGAGATCGCCGAGGAGATGGTCAGCCGGTTCGGAATCTCCCGAGCCGAATCCGTAGCCAGGATCAACTCGACGTACGAGGGTGCCCGGAGCGGGCCGCGCGCCACGGGACGGGCAGTTGCCGTACGGCGCACCCGGCGAGGATATCTCCGCATGGGAAGTGAGGCCGGCTCCTTCTGCGGACTCGCATGTTTGGACGATCAAGGTGTGAGCTCCAGCAGTTGAGACAGACCTGGTGGCCTACCTGGATGTGGGCCACGTCCTCATCGACGTCATGGAAGCGGGCCACGACGCAATCACCGGCAGGGCGCACCGCCACTCCCTGGGCTGCTCCTCACTGGTCACCGACGGCACCTGGCTCTGGCGCCTGGACTTCCCGCACTACGTGGAGACACCCACGTCCTGCTCCCCGAGGCGTTCATCGCGCACGTGCGAGGCGTGAACCATCGGATGCCGGCCCTTGTCACCGCGCAGTTCGCTCCCCGCTGCAACGCAACCCTGCCCTTGGTCGGATGGGCTTCGGCTGGCCCATGGCACGAGCGGTGACCGGCAGTGGCGGCGGCCCTGAGCCGACGTGAGGTCAGACGGCCGTGTGTGCGGTGTCGGCCTTCAGCGTCTCGACGAACGCGGTGAAGGTTCCGGTGGGAAAGGAGAGCGTGCCGCGCGCCGGTTCCTTGGAGTCGCGTACGGCGACTCGGGCACGCAGGTTCGCTATCTCCACGCACGCGTTGCCCTCACCGCCGCCGGAGAAGGTGGACTTCCGCCAGTGCAGGGCCTGGGTCATACGACGCCTCACAGTTCCTTTGACAAGCGGTGGACGAAGTCCCGGGACGCGGTGGGGTCCAGCGTCGCCTCCTCCACCCTACGGAACAGCGTTCGAAGGTGGCTCAGTTGAGGTTCCGGGTCGATGAAGGCGGTCCCGGTCGGGCCGTCCCGGATTCCGGTGTCCAGCCGGGGCACGGGGCCGCAGACGTACAGCATCGACGCGTCGGCGCCGCCGAAGCCGTCCTGGTCGGTGGGGATGACGCGTACGGTGATGTGCTCCTGCTCGATCCGGTCCAGGATCTGCCGGAGTTGAGCGCGAGTGACCTGGCGATCGGCCACGCGGATCCGTAGAGCGAACTCGTGGACGATCGTCTCGTACGTGGTGGGGGCGTCGCCCTCGATGACCGTATGCCGCCTCATACGGAAATCCACTCGGGGCGTCAGTTCGCTCTCGGGCAGCTCCGGGCGCATGTATCCGAAGACGGCGCGCGCGTAGTCCGGAGTCTGGAGGAGTCCGGGAACGTGGGTGACCACGACCTCGCGCAGGAAGGTCGCGTGGTGCTCCGCCTCGGCCACGTCCAGGTTCACCGGGGGCAGAACTCCCCGGAAATCCTCCCACCAGCCGCGTGTGCGATCGGTCGCCATCGCCGCCAGTGCCTCCGTCAACGCCTCGTCCGTGCAGGCGTAGTTCGCAGCGAGGCGGCGGATGCGTTCAGCACTGACGCCGACGACTCCGGACTCGATCTGGCTCATCTGGACCGAGTCGGCTCCGAGTAGCGCTGCGGCCTCGCGGGCCTTCATGCCTGTCGCCTCGCGCAGTCTGCGCAGTTCGGTGCCCAGCCGCACTCGGCGGGCCGTGAGATGCCTCTTCGGCGGCACCGCTTCCTCCTCGTTCCAACTGTCCTGCTGGTATGCCCCGTTCGGGGGTCAGAGTACGGCAACGGGTTGCAAATTCCTAAAGTTAGGAAATACCGTCAGTGCTGCGACGCACACGCTACGGAATCACCGGATCCCGGAAGCGCGCTGCTCCGCCCTGCCAACTCCCCTCCCCACCAACGGAGTTCAACGCATGCCCGAAACCGACTGGGAGTACGTCCTCCACATCCCCCACGACCTCCGTGCCGTCACCGTCTGCCGCCGTACCGTCCGCCTCGTCCTCACGATGCACGGCCTGATCCGACTCACCGACGTCGCCGAACTCCTCGCGACCGAGCTGGTCAGCAACGCCGTACGGCATACGAAAGGGCCCGTCGCCCTGCGCCTGCGCATGCGCGACGGCTTCCTGAGGGTCGGAGCGTGGGACGCCGACCCCGAGCCGCCCAACCCGCCACCTCCGGCAGGGGAGCTGACGCAGCTCACGCACCTGGAGGAGGGACGGGGCCTGGCCCTGGTCAGTTCCTGCGCTGACCTGTGGGGCTGGCAGCCGCTGAGCAGGAGCGGCATCAGGGGCAAGTACGTGTGGGGTGACCTCGTCGCGGCCTAGCTCGTTGACCGGACCGAACGGAAGATGGAAAGGAGAGCGGATGGTCGGCTCGTCGCATGAAGGCCTGCACCGGATCTGCCAGAAGGACCCGGCGGGTTTCACACGCACCCTTCAACGTGTGCTGCACATTCCGATCCCCGAGCCGCGTGACTTCGCGGTGCTGAACGCGGATCTGACCGAGATCGAGCCGATCGAGCGACGCGTGGACACGTTGCTGAGAGCGGAGACGGACGAGGGTACGTACCTCTTGGTCGTCGAGTCACAGGGGGAGCAGGACAAGGAGAAACGGAGCAGCTGGGCGTACTACCTCAGCTACCTGTACGCGAAGTACCGCTGGGAGCCGGTGCTGATCGTCCTGACCCAGAGCAGGGCCACGGCCCGCTGGGCGGCACAGCCGATCCGGCTGGGCCTGCCCGGCTGGCACTCGCTCACCGTACGGCCGCTCGTGCTGAGCCCGGAGAACGTGCCGCTCGTCGTCGACCAGGCCCAGGCCGAGCGGGATGTGTTCCTCGCCGCGTTCTCCGCGATGACGCATGGCAAGGGCCCGGGTGCCGCTGCCATACTGAAACCGCTGGCGGCAGCGCTGGAGACCACCGACCCCGAAGGCGCGGGGATGCTCGCGCAGTTTGTCGAGTCATGTCTGGGCGATGCCCAGGCCAAGCAGATCTGGAAGGAACTGATGATGCCGGTCAACTACTTCTTCCGGCACGAGGTCGCTGAGAAGGTTCGGGAAGAGGGGCGAGAAGAGGGCGTCGAGAAGGAACGCGCGTCGATGGTCCTCCGGATTCTCGACTGGCGCGGCATCGCGATTCCGGATTCCGTGAAGGACCGAGTGGAGGCCTGTTCCGACCTCGGCCAGCTGGAAATCTGGGCCCGGCGGGCCGTCAACGCGACCAACGCCGAGGACCTGTTCGCCGGCGACACGGGCTGATCCGCCTCATCGGTTGACCGACTGGATCTCCTGAACAGCGATGTCCTGCGTCGTCTCGAACGTCCCGTTCGGGAGGCTGTCCCCGGTGCCGTCGCTGCCCTGCCAGGTGATCTCCCAGGTCACGGAGGCCTTCAGTTGGTAGGGGGTGCCGTCGGTCGCGCGGAGGTAGGTGATCCCGCACGGCGGGGGATCGGACGCCCTGCTCGCCTCGTACGGCGTACCGATCGAGCCGTCCTCGTTGATCGTGCAGTCGCCCGAGGCCGGGAAGGTCGTGGCGTCGGTCGTGCCAGGGTCCAGGTGGAGGGCGACCGGCTTGGCCGTCGTCTCCGCCCACAGGCCCGTGTTGGGGAGTTCGGCGCGGACCTTGACCTCCTGGAAGGTGCCCTTGTCGAGCCAGACCCAGGTAGGCAGGTTCACCGTTGATCTGGCTTCCGGCTTCAACTGCACCTCGGTCTCGGGGACCTCGATCTTGTCGTAGGCGTACTCGGCCAGGGTCCTGGGAGTGGGGGCGTGGGCGATCTTGGGGATCACCCCGGCCGGCTCCCAGAACATCATGCGGTTGCAGTCCCAGGAGAAGGGGTCGGTGGTGTCCGTCGCGACACCGCGCCAGAAGTAGCCCTTCTCGCCCAGGTTGTAGTCGTCGAAGCCCTTGACGGTTCCCGCGGTTCCGTCGGTCGTGTCGTAGTAGTTGAACGTGGACTTGCCGTCCCGGAAGAAGTCCGTCCACAGCTTCGACCCGTACCACCCGATGTGGGTGCTGACATCGCCTGCACCCACCGTCTCCGAGAAGGTCTTGAGCTGCTCGGGCGTGAAGCCCGGCTCGTACCAGCACGGTGGTGGTGTCCACGTGGTGTCCACCGAGGAGAGGGCACCGCGCTTGCCGCCGGTCGGGCCGCTGACCTGGGTGACCTCGATGCTGGAGTGACTGGCGGACGCGTACAGCTCCTTGCCGTTGGCGCCGCCGGTGGCGGGAGGGGTGGGAGGCGGGGGTGTAGTGCTGCCCGGAGTACCGTCGGCCCGTGCTGCTCCGCCGCTCCACAGGAGGAGGGTGGCGGCCAGAGCCGATGCCAGGTGCCGGGACCGGGCGGACGGCATCACGCCCCGCAATCCTTGACCTCACCCTTGACCTCGATGGCCATGGCCTTCCAGGCCTGGGAAGACCCGGACGGCGGGTTCATGAGCAGGGTGAACTTCTGGTAGCTGCTCGGGCTCTCCTCCGTGTAGAGGATTTTCCCGGTCTTGATCTCCTTGCTGTAGAACTTCGCCTGGTTTCTACAGAAGGTGACGACGACGTTCTTGTTGCTCAACGTGGTGGTTTCCGCGTTGGAGTACCGATCGGTGCCGGTGACGGTCCAACTGCCCTTCACCCACGCCTTGATCTGAGACTTGGCGTACTCCGCGGCAGGTCCGTCCGAGTAGTACTTGTACGCCGGATCCTCGGGGTCTTGCGCAGCGATGCCGTGGTCCAGCGCGCGGATGTAGTTCTCCGCGTCGGCCAGAGCCGCCGCGGACCGTGCGTCCGACGGCTTGGCGAAGTCGAATACGAGATCCAGGTCGTCCGGCACACTCACGTCCGGCGCCCCCGCAGCCACCGCCCCCGAAGCAGAAGCCGACGCCGAAGCACTCCCCGCCCCCGACTCCGCCCCCTTGATGTCGTCCGGCGACGAGTCACCTCCACCGCACCCGCTGACCAGAAGAGCCGCTGTCGCGGTGAACGTAGCTACGGTGACGGACAGGGCGCGGCGGGCCACGGTTGATCTCCCCCGGGGTTGGCTTGTGTACGGCAGAGAACGAAGCTATCAGGGGTGCGTAGAGGGCATTTGCGTGCCGCCAGGGGATTGTGTGGGGACCGTGAGGAGTGTGTCGTGGCGGTTGCGAACGGTACGTATGCCGGGTGCCGTCCGGACCCGGCGCCCACCCCCGCCCTGGACCTCGGCCCGGACTTCGCCCCACCGCCCCCCACGCCCGAAATAAGATCCCGATAGGCTCAGCACACCCCCGCGCCCCTCTCCCACCCCACACGACTCAAACCCAGGACACCCGCCATGCCGCGACGCAGCACTTCAAGCCGGACGGGAAATCCGACGGGCAGCCCGACGGGAGGCTCGTCGGGAACCGGGACTCCCCGGAACCGGACTCCGCAGCCTCTGCCCCGCCGGCGGCGGAGTTTCGGTGACTTCGTCAAGGCGTTTCTCGCGTTCGTCGCCCTCGTCGTTCTGCTCGTCGGGGTGCCCTACGCGCTCGCCGTGACCATCGGCTGGCCCTTCCCGGACGGCACGCCGTCCCTGGACTGGCTACAGGAAGAGATCACGGTCAACACCTTCCTCGGTGTGCTCGGGGTCATCGTGTGGATCGCCTGGGCGCAGTTCACCGCGTGCGTCCTCGTCGAGATCAAGGCCGCGCTGTCCGGCGTCGGCATGCCGGGCCGGGTACCTGGGGCCGGGCCCAGCCAGCTGCTCGCGCGGCAGCTCGTCGCCGCGCTGCTGCTGGTCGGAGCCACCGCCGCGTCGCTCACGCCCGGGCTCTCGCAGCTCGGGAACAGTTACGGCGACAACCAGCGGGGCACCGTCGCCTCCGCCCAGGCCACGCCGGGCGGTTCACTCAGCGGGATCTTCGCGCAGCAGCAGGAGCAGGCGGCCGACACCGCCGCCGCGATCGGCCGGCAGGCCGCCGACGCCGCCGGCCACGCAGAGGTCGGGGGCCCGTCGGTCAAGGCCGAGAACACGAAGTACTACCGGATCCAGCCCCCCGAGGGCCGGCACCACGACTCCCTCTGGGAGATAGCCGAACGGCACCTCGGCGACGGACGCCGGTACGGCGAGATCTACCAGCTCAACAAGGACCGTGTGCAGCCCGACGGTTCACGCCTCTCCGAGGCCAGCCTCATCCGGCCCGGCTGGATCATGCAGATGCCCGGCGACGCCCGCGGCGGCGACCTCGTGGACATGTCCAGCACTGCCACCGCCCCTGACGCCGGCCCCGCCGTCTCCGCACAGGTCCAGCAGCAGATCAACACCTACGCCCAGGCCGGCGGCGACCACGCCCAAGGCACGGGCGGCAGCACCGCCTCCCTCGACACCAACACCACCCGCATCAGCATCCCCAAGCAGCAGAGCCCCGCCGAGACCTCCGCCGCAACCCCCGCCGTACACCACGAGCAGCACGCGGCCGCCGCCACCGAAACCGCCTCCGAGTCCGCCTCCGACGCCGGTTTCTCCTTCGGCCTCCCCGAAGCCCTCCTCGGCGCCCCCCTCCTCGCCGCCGGTCTCCTCGGCGCCCTCGGCCGCCGGCGCCGCCAGGCCCTGTGGCAGTCGGCGCTCGGTGCGGTCGGCGGGCGGCGCGGCATGGAGCCGCCCACGCCGACCGGTGCCGCCGCCGACGCCCAGGACGCCCTCCTCATCGGCGCCGACCCCGAAGGCGTACGCCTGCTCGACCGCTCCCTGCGCGGCCTCGCCGCCTCGCTCGCCGGCGAGTCCCGCCCCCTCCCCACCGTCTACGCCGCCTGGCTCAGCAACGGTGACCTGCACCTCCAGCTCGCGCAGCCCGCCGGGAAGCCGCCCGCCCCCTGGCAGCTCGGCCAGGACCAGACCTTCTGGCTGCTGTCCCGGACCGACGCCGAGCGGTACGAGGATGTCGACACCGCCGCTCCCTACCCGGGGCTCGTCAGCCTCGGGACCATGGACGACTCGCGCCTGCTGCTCAACCTGGAGTCGGTGCCCGGCATCGTCTCGCTCAGCGGCAGCGAGTCCGACCGGGCCGCCGTATTCGCCTCCGTGGCAGCCGAGTTGGCCACCAACGGGTGGTCCGACCGCATGACCATCACCCTCGTCGGCTTCGGCGAGGACCTCACCCCCCTCGCCCCCAACCGGCTGCGCCACCTCGACGACATCGAGGCCCTGGTGGAGACCATGGAGGCCGAGACCAGGCAGCGGCGCGGTGCGCTGGGCGCGGCCGGCCACGACTCCGTACTCACCGGACGCACCGGCCCTGCCCAGCACACCCGTTGGGCCCCGCACCTCGTCCTCCTCGCCGCCTCACCCTCCGCCGACGACGCCGTCAAGCTCGCCGAACTCGCCGCCGACGCAAGCCGGTTGGGCATCGGATACCTCGTCGGCACCGACAGTGGTGATCTGCCCGGCGCCGCCTGGGAGATGGAGATCACCGGCGAGGGCAAGCTCCTCGCGCCGCTCCTCGGGCTCGAACTCGACGCCCAGACCCTCCCCGTCGCCCAACAGCGGGCGATCGTCGAGCTGTTCGTCGACGCCGACCCCGAGCGCACCCCCGAAGGACCGGCGGCCACGCCCCCGTTCCTCGTCGACATCAGCGAGCAGGGACGGCCGGCGGTGTACGCGCGGCTCGTGGGCCCGTACGAGATCATCGGCCTCGACACCCCCGACGGGGAGCGCAGCCCGCTCCAACACGAGGCGCTCGCCCTGCTGTTGCTGCACCGCGAGGGCGTGCACCCGCGCGTGCTCGCCTCCGCGCTCTGGCCGCGCGGTGTCACCGACGACGTACGCGAGGCGCTCCTCGAACGGCTCCGCGTCTGGCTCGGCACCGACCCCGACGGCACCCCCCGTCTCGCCACCGACGCCAACGGGCGGCTCACGCTCGCCCAGTCGGTCGTCTCCGACCTCGACGTACTGCGCTCCCTCTACCACGAGGCCACGCAGGGCAGGGGCGCCGACAGCCGGGTGGTACGGGGCCGGCTGCTCACCGACGCGCTCGCGCTGGTGCGCGGACCGCTGCTCGCCGACCGTCCCGAGGGCCGCTACGGCTGGCTCACGCACGAGATCATCGACGCCCAACTCCCGCTCCTGGTCGCCGACATCGGGCTCGCGCTCTCCGAGTTCCACCTGGTGAAGAACCGCGCCGAACGGGCCATCGAGGCGCTGAACGCCGCCCTCAACTCCGCCCCCGGCGACGAGCGCCTGTGGCACGAACTCCTGCGCGCCACCCACACCACCGGCGACACGGACAAGCTCCAGCAGCTCGCCGCCGACCTGATCCACCGCAGCGGCGCCCGCGGCCTGCCGCCGCGCACCGAGGCCCTGCTCGACGAGCTGCTGCCGACGTGGCGCGACGGCTCATCGGCCGTGGGATGAGCATCGATATCGACCAGCTGATCGTCGTGGTCGCCGCGCTGTGGGGCGCGGCGGCCGGGACCCTCGTACCCCGCGCCGCCTACCGGTTCTCGGTCCCGCCCGAGGAGTCCTGGCGGGACACCTGTCCGCAAGGGCACACGCTCGGCGGTTGGGTCGGCTGGGCGCGGTGCGCGACCTGCGCCGGACGCGAGCCCGCCCCGGACGCCGGGCACGTGACAGCGAGCGCGGCAGGAACCTCGTACGACAAGAGCGCCTCGTACGGTCCCAGCACCCCCCTCCTCGCCCTCGCCACCGCGCTCGTCTGTGCCGCGCTCGCAGCTGCGACCGGTACGCGGCCCGAGCTGGGGGCCTGGCTGCTGCTCGCGCCCGTCGGGGTGCTGCTCGCGGTCGTGGACTTCCGGGTGCAGCGGCTGCCCGACCCGCTGACCCTCCCGCTGGCCGCCGCCGCCCTCGTCCTGCTGGGCGTGGCCGCGCTGCTGCCCGAGCATGCCGGGGACTGGCTCACCTCCCTCCTGGGCGCCCTGGTGCTCGGGGGCGCCTACTTCGTGCTCTTCCTCATCAGCCCCAACGGCATGGGCTTCGGCGATGTGAAGCTCGCCCTGGGGCTGGGGGCCGTCCTGGGCTGGTACGGCTGGGGGAGTGTCGTGCTCGGCACCTTCGCCGGATTCCTCTTCGGCGGGCTGTACGGGCTCGCGCTCGTCGTCGCACGGAAGGCGGGCCGCCGTACGTCGATCCCATTCGGCCCGTTCCTGATCGCGGGGGCGTTCGTCGGGCTCCTGATCGGGGCGTACGCGGCCTGACGTGAGGCCCGGCAGGTCACTGACGTAGGCTGGAACGGTCCGCCCCACCCCTGCCGAAGGGACGCCCGGTGACCGAGAACGCCGACCTTGTGCCGTTTGATGTCACAGCTGTCCTGGATCGTGCCGCAGCGGGCGAACGGATCACCCCGGAGGAGGCGCTCGTCCTCTACCGCGACGCCCCGCTGCACGCGCTCGGCTCGGCCGCCGACGCCGTACGCCGCCGTCGGTACGCGGGTACGGAGCACATCGCGACGTACATCATCGAGCGCAACATCAACTACACGAACGTCTGCGTCACGGCGTGCAAGTTCTGCGCCTTCTACGCCGCCCCCAAGGACAAGGCCAAGGGCTGGACCCGCGACCTCGACGACATCCTGCGCCGCTGCGCGGAGACCGTCGAACTCGGCGGTACGCAGATCATGTTCCAGGGCGGCCACCACCCGGACTACGGCGTCGAGTACTACGAGAAGCACTTCGCCGCGATCAAGGCCGAGTACCCGCAGCTCGTCATCCACAGCCTGGGGGCGAGCGAGGTCGAACACATGGCCAGGATCTCCAAGGTGTCGGTCGAGGAGGCGATCACCCGCATCCACGCGGCCGGTCTCGACTCCTTCGCCGGCGCCGGCGCGGAACTCCTCCCCGCGCGCCCTCGCAAGGCCATCGCGCCCCTCAAGGAGTCCGGCGAGCGCTGGCTGGAGATCATGGAGACCGCGCACGGGCTGGGCGTCGAATCGACGTCCACCATGCTCATGGGCACCGGCGAGACCAACGCCGAGCGCATCGAGCACCTGCGGATGATCCGTGACGTACAGGACCGGACGGGCGGCTTCCGCGCCTTCATCCCGTACACCTACCAGCCCGAGAACAACCACCTCAAGGGCCGTACGCAGGCCACGATCTTCGAGTACCTGCGCATGATCGCCATCGCGCGCCTCTTCATGGACAACGTCGCCCACATCCAGGGCTCGTGGCTCACCACGGGCAAGGAGGCGGGCCAACTCTCCCTGCACTACGGCGCGGACGACCTCGGCTCGATCATGCTGGAGGAGAACGTCGTCTCCAGCGCCGGCGCCAAGCACCGCTCCAACCGTATGGAGATCATCGACCTGATCCGCAAGGCGGGCCGCGTCCCCGCCCAGCGGACCACGACGTACGAGCACATCGTCGTCCACGACGACCCGGCGAACGACCCGGTCGACGAGCGCGTCATGTCCCACATCTCGTCCACCGCGATCGAGGGCGGCACGGCCCACCCCGAGCTGAAGCTCCTCGCCAGCAACTGACGTCCCTGTGCTGACGATTCACACCGCCGACGAGGTGCGCCTCAACTGGGCTGCGGAGTACCTGAAGAACGCCGCCGTCGCGGTCGACGGCAACCGTGTCACCGCCGTGGGCCCTCTTACCGAGCTGACGGAGCGTTTCCCGGGGGCGAGGGTGCGCCAATGGCCGGGAGGAGTCCTGGGCCCGGCCCTCGTCCACGAGGGCCCACTCCCCACCGCCCCGACGCCACGAGAGCGCGTGCACGCCGTACTGAAGGCGGGCGCCGTGGCGGTCCTGGAGGAGTACGTCACTTCCCCCGACCTCCGCTCAGCCGCCGCGCGCAACGAGTTGGTCGTACTCCGGCACACGCGAACCCCGGAAATCGTGGAGGGCGAACGAGCGGACCTGGCGGTGTTCGACGGGGGCGGGGTGTGCATAGCAACGGTATGCACTGGACGCCTTGTACACAGACGTCGGTGATCTTTTAGGGGCGCGGGGAACTGCGCGACAAGCCCCCACGCACCCGCACCCGACAAACAACCCCTCCTAACCCTTCTCACCCCGAAAAAGCCACCCCAAACGCCCCCGCATCCTGAGAAACCCCACTGCAATCGGTCGCCGCATCATCAGACGCCGAATTCCCGTCCTCACACTCCTGATCCCGAAATGTCGACCACATAGACACCCACGCAACCCCCTTCTCCTCCGCGAACGCCCGCACCTCCGCCGCATCCGCCAGCGAAAACGTCTCGTTGTCGACATCGTTCACCCCGATCATCGACGTCAACGCCATCCCCTTCCACGCCCCTTCGTCCGACAGCCCGAAGACGTCGGCGAGCTGATCATGCGTGGCCGTCGCGGACGTGATCGCGTACTGCCCCATGTCGTCGGTGTACTCGCTCCCGTAGTTCATCGTCATGATGTTGACGGTCGACACCTGCACGGAGTTGTTGTTGGCCGAGTCGAGCAGGGCCACGCTGTCGTCGTCGAGGCCGCTCGGCATGACGGGGAGGGTGAAGGAGACGCTGACGTCGCTGCGCTCCTTCTGGAGCAGGGCGATCGCCTTCGAGCGCAGCTCGACCGAGTCGGAGTCGGTGAGCGCGTCCCCCTCGACGTCGAAGTCGGCCTGGGTCGAACCGGCCGCGTCCAGGGCCGCGCCATAGGCCTTGGCCAGCGCGGACGCACTGTCGCATACCTCGGCCAGCTCCTTGCCGGAGGCGCCGCCGAAGGAGACGCGGACCGAGCTGCCGCTCGCCGTGAGTGCGGCTATGCGGGACTTGACGGCCGAGTCGCCGATGGCCGTCGTACCGTTCCACTTCGGCGTACAGGTCGTACCGTCCGAGATCACGAACGCGAGGTTGTACGACGTCGGCGAGCCCGCGCTGTCGTTGTCGTTCGCCTCGGTGGCGCTGACGTACGGGGCGAACCCGGTCGTCGAGGCGGTGCTCTCGGAGGACGAGGCGCTCGGCGAGGCCTGCTCGGAAGCGGTCTCGGAGGGGGCCTCGGACGCGGCGTCGGAGCCGCCGTCCGCATCGCTGTCCGAGCCCGAAGAGCACCCGGCACAGGTCAGCGCCACCAGACATGTGAATCCGGCGGCCGGCCTCAGGAAACGCCTCATGGCGCATGCACCCGCTTTCGTGATTTCCGTCTCAGGATGGAAACGTCCCAGGATGGAAACAAAGTGTGTTTCCGAAGTGGACCCGGAGTGGAAAGGTCTCACACGAGGCTGTCCTTCATGAGGGCGATGAACACACAGCGGGCTCATGGGCAGCGCGCCTCGAAGGCCGCGAATGGGGCAAGCAAGCCGGACAATCGACTCCTTTCCATAGGGGGCGGGTTGCGCAGGCTTCCGGGGAAACTCTCAGAGGATGCACAGGTTAAGGAGTTTCTCATGGGCGTCTCACATGAGAACCAGAGTTTCAGTCACATAAACGCCTCCTAATGTCCGGGGAATGCATTCCGAGCCTGCCATCGAAAACCGTGCCGCCAGTCGCGGCGGCCGTCGCCGTAAGAGCGGCAACGGGTCCGACGGGTCCGCAGAAGGCCCCGTGTTCGTTGACAACTCCGGCCGCCGGGCGAAGCTGCTCCGCCGGTTCGGCACCTTCGTCGGTGTCGTCTGCCTTGGGTATGCCGTCGTCCTCGGCATGGCCTTCATGGGCTGGGGCACGTCGCTCACCCCGTCCTCGCTGCTGCCCTTCGGGGGCGGCGGCCCGGGCGGCAGCCAGGGACCGGGCGGCAACCAGCAGCCGCAGGGCGGCTTCGGAGCGGCCCCGACGGGCGCTCCCACCGGCGCCGCCACCCCGCCCGCCAGGCCCTCCGGCACTCCGCCGGCGGGCGTTGCCACGGGCGAGCCGCCCGCTTCGGCACCGACCGCGACCGCCACCGCGTCCGCCTCCGCGGACGCCAACTGACCGGAACGCAGCCACCACATGACTACGACGACCACCTCGCGCGGCCGTAGGCGCGCCCCCTCGAAGGTGCAGCGGGCCGCCGGCAAGGCCGCGGCGCTGCAGAAACCGCGAGTCATCCTCGCCATGCTGCTCCTGCTCGCGCTGACCAGCGTGATGCTGCTCGACGGCTATCTGCGCGCGGAGGTCGGCGGCGACCAGCGCGTACGCACCGGCGCCAGTTCGAGCGACGTCCCCGACAAGGTCATCGACGGCGGGCCGATCCTCAGCTTCCGCAACGGACAGGCCGTGAGCCAGTCCGTGCCGGACAAGACCATCGCGCTCACCTTCGACGACGGCCCGAACCCCACCTGGACGCCCCAGATCCTGGAGATCCTGGAGGAGTACGACGTCCCCGCCACGTTCTTCGTGGTCGGCTCGATGGTCTCGCGCTACCCGAGCATCGTGAAGACGATGGTCGAGGACGGCAACGAGATCGGCATCCACACCTTCACGCACGTCGACCTCTCCTACCAGAGCGACGCCCGCGTCAACCGTGAGATGCAGCAGACGCAGCTCGCCCTGGCGGGCGCGGCCGGCATCACGACGACGCTGTTCCGGGCGCCGTACTCGTCGGAGGCGGACGCCATCGACAACTACAGCTGGCCCGTCTACAAGAAGCTCGGCGAGGAGGGCTACACCAGCGTCTTCGTCGACACCGACAGCGACGACTGGAAGCGCCCCGGCGTCTCGAAGATCATCAAGTGGGCCACGCCGGAGGACGGCGCGGGCGCCTCGGTGCTCTTCCACGACGCCGGCGGTGAGCGCTCGCAGACGATCAAGGCGCTGCCGACGTACATCAAGAAGATGAAGGCGGCGGGCTACTCCTTCACCACCATCAGCGGCGCGATCCAGGAGGAGCAGTCGAGCGCGCAGCAGGCGGCCACCGGCACGGTCGCGGGCTCGGCCGCCAGTGCCAGCCCCAGCGCGAGCGCCACCGCGGGCACGGACACCGCCACGAGTGCTCCCAGCACCGCCGAGGGCCAGCCCGGCGGCGCGCCCGCTGGCCAGCAGGGCAACGGGCAGCAGCAGGGCAACGGCCAGCTCGGCACGGGTCAGCAGGGCTACGGCCAGCAGGGCAACGGTCAGCAGGGCGGCGGCCCGGGAGGCGCGGGGACCGTGAACCTCCTCCAGGCCGCCCACCGCACCGCCACCGGCGCGACCCTCTACGAGGGCAAGGCCCTCATCGCGGCCGTCGCCGTCGCCGAATGGGCGGTACCGGGCCTCGCGACCGGACTGGCGGTGGTCGGGTTCGCCGTCATGGGCCGGTTCGGGATGATGCTGATCCTCGCCCGCCGCCACTACCGGCAACGCAACCGGAAACGCGGCAAGGGCGGGAAGTTCAGCTGGGGACCGACGGTCACCAGGCCGGTGACCGTGATCGTGCCCGCGTACAACGAGAAGGAGTGCATCGCCAACACCCTCGAGTCACTGGCGAAGAGCACCCACCCGATCGAGATCATCGTCGTCGACGACGGCTCGGACGACAACACGTCCCAGATCGCCCGCGACGCGGCCATCTCCTTCGGCATGACGAACGTACGGGTCATCCGCCAGGAGAACGCGGGCAAGCCGGCCGCCCTCAACAACGGTGTCCGCAGCGCCAGTTACGACATCGTCGTGATGATGGACGGCGACACCGTCTTCGAGCCGGACGCCGTGCACCAGCTCGTCCAGCCCTTCGCGGACCCCGAGGTCGGCGCGGTCGCGGGCAACGCCAAGGTCGGCAACCGCAACACGATCATCGGCGCCTGGCAGCACATCGAGTACGTGATGGGCTTCAACCTCGACCGCCGTATGTACGACCTGCTGCGCTGCATGCCCACCATCCCGGGCGCGATCGGCGCGTTCCGCCGCGACGCGGTCCTGGAGGTCGGCGGCATGAGCGAGGACACGCTCGCCGAGGACACCGACATCACCATCGCGATGCACCGCGCGGGCTGGCGGGTCGTCTACCAGGAGCACGCCAGGGCGTGGACGGAGGCGCCCGCCTCGCTGAAGCAGCTGTGGAGCCAGCGCTACCGCTGGTCGTACGGCACGATGCAGGCCCTCTGGAAGCACCGCAAGTCCCTTACGGACAAGGGTCCTTCGGGCCGCTTCGGCCGCGTGGGCATGCCCCTGGTGGTCATCTTCCAGATCATCACGCCGATCTTCGCCCCGCTGATCGACGTGTTCACCGCCTACTCGATGATCTTCATCGACTTCCAGGCGGCCCTGCTGGCCTGGCTGGCGGTCCTCGGCATCCAACTCGTCTGCGCGGCCTACGCGTTCCGCTTGGACCGCGAGAAGTACCGGTACCTGCTGATGATGCCGCTCCAGCAACTGGCGTACCGCCAGATGATGTACCTGGTTCTGATCCACTCGTCCATCACCGCCCTCACCGGCGGCCGCCTGCGCTGGCAGAAACTGAAGCGCACGGGCGAGGTAGGCACCCCGGCGGGGGCGAACTGATGAGCTGGGGGACGGATCAGCAGGGCTACGGCCAGAACCACGCCTACGGCGACAACAACCATGGCTACGAGTACGGGCAACAGCCGTACCCGCAGGAGCCGTACCCCCAGCAGTACGTCGACTACGGCCAGGACTACTACGGCCAATTCGGTTACGGGCAGCAGGAGTACGTGACGCCCGATGCCGACGACACCAAGGAGACGGAACTTCCGGAGCCAGAACTACCGGAGACGGCCCTTCCCGAGCCCGAGCCGGAAATCCCGCCGAAGGCGAGCAAACCGGCGGGCCGCGACCGCTACTTCGACACCCTCCGCGCCGTCGCCCTCGTCCGCGTCGTCACCTACCACACCTTCGGCTGGGCCTGGGCGGGCATGGTGTTCCCCTCCATGGGGATCATGTTCGCCCTGGCCGGCACCCTGATGGCCAAGTCCCTGGAACGCCCCGCCCTCAAGGTGATCAGGAGCCGGATCCGCCGGCTCCTGCCCCCCTTCTGGTTCTGGGGCTTCTTCGTGGTCGTCGCGATGATGGTCCACGACTGGATGCCGGGCTGGCAGATCGTCTTCTGGGTCGTGCCGCTGGGCGATCCGCCGGGCAACGCCTGGGGCCAGCAGGCCTGGGAGATCCTCTGGTACCTGCGCACGTACCTCTGGTTCGTCCTGCTGTCCCCGGTGCTGCTGCGGGCGTTCCGGCTGGCCCCGGTGGCCGTCCTGCTCCTCTCGCTGGCCCCGATCGTGGTGTTCCACAACTTCTGGGAGCCCCCGGACAACCGCTTCGGCAGCGCCCTCACCGACCTGGCCACCTTCCTCTTCTGCTGGATGCTCGGCTTCGCACACCGCGAGGGCGTCCTACAGCGGCTCAAGCCGGCGCTGGTGGTCCTCCTCTCGCTCGCCGCCGTCGGCTTCGGCGGCTGGTACGCCTTCACCCACCAGGCCGAGACGGGCTCCTACGACCTCGACGACATCCCGCTCGCGCAGGCGTTCTGGTCGGCGGGCTTCGTGACGCTGCTGATGTACGCGAAGGCCCACTTCGAGATCGACTTCGCGTGGCTCACCCGCTTCAAGCGGCTCGACCGGATCGTGACGATCTTCAACGCGCGCGCCGTCACCCTCTACCTCTGGCACGAGATCGCGCTGGTCCTGGCCGTCCCGCTGATCGACCAGTTCTGGAACATCCCGGCCTTCGAGATGTACCTGCCGCTGGAGAGCCAGTGGTTCATGTTCGGCGTCGGCTGGATCCTGATCGCCGTGTTCATCCTGCTCTGCGGCTGGGTGGAGGACGTGGCGGGCAAGAAGAAACCGAGACTGCTGCCGTAGGCCCGCGTATGCCTCCCCGCGCCCGTGCCGCCGGGAGGCCGCGAGGTACGTACTGCCACAATGGGCACGTGACCCGCGCATCCCTGAACAAGCAGCCGCACGAAGTCGCCTCGATGTTCGACGACGTGGCGGAACGGTACGACCTCACGAACGACGTGCTGTCGCTCGGCCAGGACCGCGTGTGGCGCAAGGAGGTCGCGAAGGCGGTCGACGCCCGCCCCGCGCAGAAGATCCTCGACCTGGCCGCCGGCACGGCCACGTCCTCCCTGCCCTTCGCCCGCACGGGCGCGTACGTCGTCCCCTGCGACTTCTCCCTCGGGATGCTCAGGGTCGGCAAGCGCAACCACCCCTGGCTGCCCTTCACGGCCGGGGACGCCACCAGGCTGCCCTTCAAGGACGACACCTTCGACGCGGTGACGATCTCCTTCGGGCTGCGCAACGTCCAGGACACCGACGCGGCGCTGCGCGAGCTGTACCGGGTCACGCGCCCCGGCGGACGGGTCGTGATCTGCGAGTTCTCACACCCGACCTGGACGCCCTTCCGCACGGTGTACACCGAGTACCTCATGCGCGCCCTGCCCCCGGTCGCCCGCGCGGTCTCCTCGAACCCCGACGCGTACGTCTACCTCGCCGAGTCCATCCGAGCCTGGCCCGACCAGCCCGCACTGGCCGAACTGCTGCGAGGCGCGGGCTGGTCCAAGGTCGCCTGGCGCAACCTGACGGGCGGCGTCGTGGCCCTGCACCGGGGCTTCAAGCAGGCCTGACCCCCACCTCCCCGCATGGGGTCCGACACGGGACCCGATCGCCTCGAACGCTTCCCCGGGCCGGTCGTGCTCGCGCTTCAGCCCACCCCTGGGCGGCTTCGGCACGCGCGGCTCACGCACCCCCGCGCCCCCGCCGCCCTCCCCGTCCCCGAAGTCGAACCACACGGTGACGACGGCACCGCGCGGAATCTCGACGCCGGGCGGCGGGTACTGCCGTACGACGTAGTCGACGACGGCGAGATGGAACTCGGGCCGGTCGGGCGCGGCGAGCAGCACCCCGTGTGCTCTGGCCCTCTCACGCGCGTCCATGGCCATCAGGCCGACGAGCCTCGGCACGCGCGCCTCGGGCGTGTTGGGTGTTGAGTGCACAGACGTCACCCCCAGCGGTACCGGCAGAGTAACCCCGGCCGAGCACCGCCCGGAAGCGCTAAGTATTTTTCTGCGCCAAATAACTACTGTGCGTCACGGATCTGGATCTCCATCAGGGATCAATCGGTCGAAGTCGGTCAGAGGTCAAGTCGATAGCAGTGCCCCTCCTGCTTCGACACCGGCGTCCTGAAGACCTCGACGAGCCGCATCCCCAGCCGCCGGGTGACCGCGATGGACCGCTCGTTGCGGGCGTTGACCATCGCGACCACGCTGGGCACGCCCGCCGCACGCACCCGCTCCAGGGTCAACTCGGCCGCCGCGGTGGCGTACCCCTGGCCCCAGTGGGCCCGCCCGAGCCGCCAGCCGATCTCGATCTCCCCCTTGGGCCCCCAGTCCTGCGGCCACGGCTGGGCGCCCGTGAAGCCGATGACCTGGTCCGACTCGTCGAGCATGGTCCAGAAACAGAAGCCGTACTCGGCGTCGTGCCGACGCTGGCGCGCGGTGAGTTCCTCGTAGGCGGACACTTCGGCCGACCTGCCCCCGTGGAACTCCATGACATCGGGGTCGTCGAAGACCCGGTGCCACGCGAAGGCGTCCTCGTCGGTGGGAACACGCAGGCGTACTACGGGGAGCGCTCGGTTCACGGGGCAGCCCTTCAGCCGGGTGATCAGTACTGCTGAATAGACTGCCCATGTCCAGTGCCGGTCGGCACACAGATTTGAGAGTCTTGGGGAGAACCCGCCGTGACCGAGCCCCTCTCCGAAAACACCGCCGATGTCATCGTGGTCGGGGCCGGGCCAGCCGGTTCCACCACCGCCTACTACCTGGCGAAGGCCGGACTCGACGTGCTGCTGCTGGAGAAGACCAGCTTCCCGCGCGAGAAGGTGTGCGGCGACGGCCTGACGCCCCGGGCGACGAAGCAGCTCGTCGCGATGGGCATCGACATCTCCGAGGAGGCCGGCTGGCTGCGGAACAAGGGCCTCCGCATCATCGGCGGCGGCGTCCGCCTCCAGCTCGACTGGCCGGAACTCGCCTCCTTCCCGGACTACGGCCTCGTCCGCAAGCGCGACGACTTCGACGAACAGCTCGCCCGCCAGGCCCAGAAGGCGGGCGCACGCCTGTACGAGCGCTGCAACGTCGGCGCCCCGATCACCGACGACCGCACCGGCCGCATCACGGGCGTGCACGCGAAACTCGGCGAGGACAAACGCGAGGTCACCTTCCACGCCCCGCTCGTGGTCGCCGCCGACGGCAACTCCACCCGCCTCTCCCTGGCGATGGGCCTGCACCGCCGGGAGGACCGCCCGATGGGCGTCGCCGTCCGGACGTACTTCACGTCTCCCCGCCACGAGGACGACTACCTGGAGTCCTGGCTGGAACTCTGGGACCGCCGAGGCGCCGAGGACCGCCTGCTGCCCGGCTACGGCTGGATCTTCGGCATGGGCGACGGCACGTCGAACGTAGGCCTGGGCGTCCTGAACACCTCGGACTCCTTCAAGGAACTCGACTGGCGCGAGGTCCTGAAGGCCTGGTGCGCGTCAATGCCGGAGGACTGGGGCTACACCCCCGACAACATGACCGGCCCGATCCGCGGCGCCGCCCTCCCCATGGCCTTCAACCGCCAGCCCCACTACACGAAGGGCCTGCTGCTCGTCGGCGACGCCGGCGGCCTGGTGAACCCCTTCAACGGCGAGGGCATCGCCTACGCCATGGAGTCCGGCCAGATCGCCGCCGACGTCATCGTCCAGGCCCACGCGCGGGCCACACCGGCCCAGCGGGAGATCGCGCTCCAGCGCTACCCGCGCGTGCTCAAGGACACCTACGGCGGCTACTACACGCTCGGCCGCGCCTTCGTGAAGCTCATCGGCAACCCGAAGGTCATGAAGATCGCGGCCGAACGCGGCCTGACCCACCCCTTGTTGATGAAGTTCACCCTGAAGATGCTGGCCAACCTGACCGACCCGACGGGCGGCGACGCGATGGACCGCATCATCAACGGCCTCAGCAAGGTGGCGCCGAAGGCGTGACCGGCAAGGTTTCCTTCAGCAGGTGAGGCCCTCCCAGGCTCAGGAGGTGAGGGCCTGCTGTTTGGCGGCCCGTCGCGCGAACACCGCCTCGCGACGGTCCGCCGCCTGCCGCAGCGCGTCCTTCCGCTCCCGCTTGGAGAGCCGGTCGAGATACACGTGCCCGTTCACATGGTCGGTCTCGTGCTCCAGGCACCGGGCGAAGTACCCCGTCCCCTCGACGACCAGAGGGTTCCCGTCCTGATCGAACCCGCGCACGACGGCACGGTCCGGGCGGGGTACGTCCATCATGGCCCCCGGCACGGACAGGCACCCCTCGCCCTCGTCGAGGAGGCGCCGGTCGCCGGCGTCGAGCGGCTCCAGCACGGGGTTGACGATGTGCCCGACATGGCGGACACCGTCGTCGTCGGGGCAGTCGTACACGAACAGCCGCAGATCGACGCCCACTTGGTTGGCCGCGAGCCCGGCTCCGTCGGCGACATACATGGTCAGGAACATGTCGTCGATGAGGGCCGCGAGTTCGGGCCCGAACTCGGTCACGTCCCGGCACGGCTTGTGAAGCACCTCTTCGCCGACTTCGGTGATCCGCCGCACGGCACCACGCCGCGCCTCGGGCGTGAGCCGCGGATACGAGTCGACGGGCCTGCCCTGTACGAAGACACGAGGCATCGCTGTCTCTCCCTCTGCTGTGTGGAGTACTCAGGAAGTACTGGGGCATCAGCCTCACACAGCCGTCCCCCGCAGGGGACGGAGACAGGCAACGGAGAAGGGCCGCGGCCGACCAGCGGCAGCGACCCTCGTCCACCGCTCGCTCAGAGAACGCGCACCGCACCCGTCGCCGGGTAGCCCGAAAGGTCCTGAATGACAACGCCCTTGGACGGGTTCGCCGCGTCCAGGTACTGGCCGTTACCGACGTACACCCCGACGTGGTACGCCGAACCCTTCGCACCCCAGTACAGGATGTCGCCGACCTGGATGTTCGACAGGGAGACCTCGGTGCCCTGCATCGACTGGTCCTGCGAGACCCGGGGGAGATCCACGCCGACCTGCTTGAACGCGGCCTGGACGAGGGAGGAGCAGTCCCACGCGTTGGGACCCGTGGCGCCCATGACGTAGGCGTCGCCCAGCTGCGCCTTGAGGAAGTCGATGACGGTCGCGACGCTGCCGCTCGCGGGGGCGGTCACCACCTGTGACGCCTCGGAGGCGGTGTCGGATGCCGCCAGCGTGGCGCGCTCGGCGGAGCGGGACACAGCGGCCTCTGCGGCCGCCTTGCGGGCGGCCTCGGCCTTCTTCTTGGCCTCCGCCTTCTGCTTGGCCTCCGCGAGGTCCTTCCTGGCCTCCTGGGCCGCCTTGGCGGCTGCGGCGTCACGCTCGGCCTGGAGCTCGTAGTTCGCGGCGGCCAGCTGCGTGGCGTCCGCGGACTCGGCGATCTGAGCGGCCAGGTCGGCCGTGAGGGTGGGCAGTTCGAGTGTCTGCGTCGCAGGCTGCTCGGCGGCGCTCGCCGCACTGGACGCACCAGCCACTGCCAGGGTGCTGAGAACGCCACCGGCGACTCCTGCGCGCATGGCCAACGACGAGTTGCCGGCACGCCGGGGCTTCCGGTGGCTTCGTATGTGAGCGGTAGCGGTGTGGGACATGGGTACTAGCGGTACCAGGGGCTCCTCCATACCTTCAAGAAACGTGTGCTGCGCCACAGTTGTTCAATGGAGCGCCCAAATTCCCCGAGTGTCACTCTTTATTGACGCCGTAACGGGCATTGCGGACACCAGCGATCATGCCTGTGATCATGCACTTTCATCGGTACGCCCGAATTGCCCGCTGCTTACCATCGGTTGCGGTCCGTGGCCAACCCCCGATCTTCACAGGCCTTCACGGGTGTGGCACAGGTCACGGAACGGTCACCGGTCGGGGTGCGTCCCGCGAGGGAATCGCCGACCCCCGCCGCTCGTGAACGCGTGCACGTGCATGAGGGCGTCCACATTCGCCACTCGCCCCCCTCCGATGTGTGAACGCGCTCCACTATCAAGCCGTCCCGTCCATCTCCAATTTGCATGCAGGGGAACTCTCTTGATATTGAGATGCCGCTCGTGACCAGCGGTAACCGGCAAAAATGTCACCTCTGGTGATCACGTGGACGCTTCGAGTGTGAAGATCACCGCTCATCCGACTTCATGATCCTTCGTCAGGTGGTGGAGATCACAAAGGTTCGGCAATACCCCGTGTCGCAGATCACAGACCGGCGGGCATAGGATGCGGGGCAGTTGGGCTTGTGACCTGCTTCACATGTTCTCGATCTTCGCCGGGACGGGCGGGGATCGCGGGGCGGACGGGGCGGGGACGCCGGCCCGATGCAATCGCCAGCAGTCAGTGCCGACTGAGAGGAGCGAGGAGCGGTGAACGCGTATGCGCCCATCCTCGTACTGGGAGCCCTCGGGGCAGGCTTTGCGATCTTCTCCGTGATCATGGCTTCGCTCATCGGCCCGAAGCGTTACAACCGGGCCAAACTCGAAGCCTATGAATGCGGGATCGAGCCGACACCCACGCCGGCCGGCGGTGGGCGATTCCCCATCAAGTACTACCTGACGGCGATGCTCTTCATCGTCTTCGACATCGAGATCGTCTTCCTCTACCCCTGGGCCGTCACCTTCGACGCCCTGGGTGTTTTCGGGCTCGTGGAGATGCTGCTCTTCGTGCTCACCGTCTTCGTGGCGTACGCGTACGTATGGCGGCGCGGCGGCCTGGAATGGGACTGAGGGGCCTCTAAGACATGGGACTCGAAGAAAAACTGCCGAGCGGATTCCTGCTGACCACCGTCGAGCAGGCCGCGGGCTGGGTACGCAAGGCGTCCGTCTTCCCCGCCACGTTCGGACTCGCCTGCTGCGCCATCGAGATGATGACCACCGGCGCCGGCCGCTACGACCTCGCGCGCTTCGGCATGGAGGTCTTCCGCGGCTCACCCCGCCAGGCGGACCTGATGATCGTGGCCGGCCGGGTCAGCCAGAAGATGGCGCCGGTACTGCGGCAGGTCTACGACCAGATGCCCAACCCCAAGTGGGTGATCTCCATGGGGGTCTGCGCCTCCTCGGGCGGCATGTTCAACAACTACGCGATCGTCCAGGGCGTCGACCACATCGTCCCGGTCGACATCTATCTGCCCGGCTGCCCGCCACGGCCCGAGATGCTGATCGACGCGATCCTCAAGCTCCACCAGAAGATCCAGACCTCCAAGCTCGGCGTGAACGCCGAGGAAGCCGCCCGCGAGGCGGAGGAGGCCGCGCTCAAGGCACTCCCCACGATCGAGATGAAGGGGCTGCTGCGATGAGTGACGCGAACGGCACCGGAGCAGGCGGGGCGAGCAACGGGGTCAACCCCGAGAAGGATCTCGCCGCCTCCAACCTCCCCGGCCAGCGTGGAGACGGCGGCGAGGAGATCCGCGTCCAGCGCGGCATGTTCGGTGCCACCAACGGCGGCGACACCTCGGGCTATGGCGGCCTGGTCCGCTCCGTCCGCCTCCCGGGAGCCTCGGCGAGGCCCTACGGGGGCTGGTTCGACGAGGTCGCCGACGAACTCGAGGGCGCCCTGGAGGAACAGGGACTGGTCCCGGAGAACGTGATCGAGAAGACGGTCGTCGACCGCGGCGAGCTGACGTTCCACGTCGAACGCGCGTACCTGCTCCGTGTCGCCCAGACCCTGCGCGACGACCCCGCCCTGCGCTTCGAACTCTGCACGGGCGTGAGCGGGGTCCACTATCTGAAGGACAAGGGCCGCGAGCTGCACGCCGTCTACCACCTGCGCTCGATCACCCACAACCGGCTGATCCGCGTCGAGGTCAGCGCCCCGGACAGCGACCCGCACGTCCCGTCCCTGGTCTCCGTCTATCCGACGAACGACTGGCACGAGCGCGAGACGTACGACTTCTTCGGGATCGTCTTCGACGGTCACCCGGCCCTGACGCGGATCATGATGCCGGACGACTGGCAGGGCCACCCGCAGCGCAAGGACTACCCCCTCGGCGGCATCCCCGTCGAGTACAAGGGCGCCCAGATCCCGGCTCCGGACCAGCGGAGGTCGTACACATGAGCACGCAGCACGCAACTCCGCGCGAGACCACCGAGGGCACCGTATACACGGTCACCGGTGGCGACTGGGACGAGGTCGTCCAGTCTGCGGCCCGTGCCGACGACGAGCGCATCGTCGTCAACATGGGCCCGCAGCACCCCTCCACCCACGGTGTGCTCCGCCTGATCCTGGAGATCGACGGCGAGACGGTCACCGAGGCTCGCTGCGGCATCGGCTATCTGCACACCGGCATCGAGAAGAACCTCGAGTTCCGCACGTGGACGCAGGGCACCACCTTCGTCACGCGCATGGACTACCTGACGTCCTTCTTCAACGAGACCGCCTACTGTCTCGCCGTCGAGAAGCTCCTCGGCATCGAGGACCAGATCCCGGACCGAGCGACCCTCATCCGCGTGCTCCTGATGGAGCTGAACCGGCTGTCCTCGCACCTGGTGTGCATCGCCACCGGCGGTATGGAACTCGGCGCCACCACGATCATGATCTACGGATTCCGTGATCGTGAAATGATTCTCGACATCTACGAGCTCATCACGGGCCTGCGGATGAACCACGCGTACATCCGCCCCGGCGGACTCGCCCAGGACCTGCCGCCCGGCGCGGTGGACCACATCCGCGAGTTCGTGAAGAAGATGAAGAAGAACCTTCCCGAGTACGACAAGCTCGCCACCGGGAACCCCATCTTCAAGGCCCGGATGCAGGACGTCGGCTACCTCGATCTGTCCGGCTGCATGGCCCTCGGCGCCACCGGCCCGATCCTGCGCTCCACCGGCCTCCCGCACGACCTGCGCAAGAGCCAGCCGTACTGCGGCTACGAGACGTTCGACTTCGACGTCCCCACCGCCGACTCCTGCGACTCCTACGGCCGCTTCCTGATCCGCCTGGAGGAGATGCGGCAGTCGCTCAGGATCGTCGAGCAGTGCCTGGACCGGCTACAGCCCGGCCCGGTCATGGTCACCGACAAGAAGATCGCCTGGCCCGCCCAGCTTGCCCTGGGACCGGACGGTCTGGGTAACTCCCTGGACCACATCAAGAAGATCATGGGCACCTCCATGGAGGCCCTGATCCACCACTTCAAGCTGGTGACCGAGGGTTTCCGCGTCCCGCCGGGACAGGCCTACGCGGCGGTCGAGTCACCCAAGGGCGAACTCGGGGTGCACGCCGTCTCCGACGGAGGCACCCGCCCCTTCCGGGTCCACTTCCGGGACCCGTCCTTCACCAATCTGCAGGCCATGGCGGCGATGTGCGAGGGCGGCCAGGTCGCCGACGTCATCGTCGCCGTCGCGTCCATCGACCCCGTGATGGGAGGCGTCGACCGGTGACCACCACCCCCGAGGGCGTCAGCCTGGGCATGCCCCAACTGCCCGCGCCCGATTACCCGGACGACGTTCGAGCCCGGCTCGAAGCGGACGCCCGCGAGGTCATCGCCCGCTACCCGGACTCCAGGTCCGCCCTGCTGCCGTTGCTGCATCTCGTGCAGTCGGAGGAGGGCCATGTCACGCGCACCGGGATGCGGTTCTGCGCGGACGTACTGGGCCTGACCACGGCCGAGGTCACCGCGGTCGCCACCTTCTACTCCATGTACCGCCGGGGACCCTCCGGCGACTACCAGGTGGGCGTCTGCACCAACACCCTCTGCGCGGTGCTGGGCGGCGACGCCATCTTCGAGACCCTCCAGGAGCACCTAGGCGTCGCCAACGGTGGGACGACCGAGGACGGCAAGGTCACCCTGGAGCACATCGAGTGCAACGCGGCCTGCGACTTCGCACCCGTGGTGATGGTCAACTGGGAGTTCTTCGACAACCAGACCCCGGCCAGCGCCAAGCGCCTCGTCGACGACCTGCGCGCGGGCGCCCAGGTCGAGCCCACGCGCGGTGCCCCCCTGTGCACCTTCAAGGACACCGCCCGCATCCTGGCGGGCTTCCCCGACACCCGGGACGGGGCCGTCGAGGCGAGTGGCAGCGCCGGCCCCGCCTCGCTGACCGGGCTCCGGCTGGCCAAGGGCGAGAGCCCCGCGCGCGTGGTCCACCCCCGGGGCGGCGCTCCCAAGGGCACGCGGCCGCACGACCCGTCGCCCGCCGAGCACCTCAGTTCGCACGACGCGCCGCAGGACACGGCGGCGTCCGACCCCTCCCACCCGGCGGGGCCCGTCACCGAGGAGGGGGAGTGATGACATTGGCACCCGAGATCAACGAGACCAGCCCCGAGAAGCTGCTCGCACCCGTGCTGTCGGCCTTCTGGGACGAGGACAGGTCCTGGACGCTGGACGTCTACCGAAGGCACGAGGGTTACGAGGGACTCCGCAAGGCCCTCGCGATGACACCGGACGACCTGATCGCGTACGTCAAGGAGTCGGGTCTGCGTGGCCGCGGCGGTGCGGGATTCCCTACGGGAATGAAATGGCAGTTCATTCCTCAGGGTGATGGAAAACCACACTATCTAGTTGTCAACGCCGACGAATCGGAGCCGGGAACCTGCAAGGACATCCCGCTCCTCTTCGCGAACCCGCATAGCCTCATCGAGGGCATTGTGATCGCGTGTTATGCCATCAGGTCTTCGCATGCCTTCATCTATCTGCGCGGTGAAGTCGTACCAGTGCTGCGGCGGTTGCACGAGGCCGTACGTGAGGCCTACGCGGCGGGCTATCTCGGCAAGAACGTGCTGGGCAGCGGACTCGACCTCGAACTCACCGTGCACGCGGGCGCGGGCGCGTACATCTGTGGTGAAGAGACCGCACTGCTCGACTCGCTCGAAGGCCGCCGGGGTCAACCGCGGCTCCGTCCCCCCTTTCCTGCCGTCGCGGGGCTCTATGCCTGCCCAACTGTTGTGAACAACGTCGAGTCGATCGCGTCGGTTCCCGCGATTCTCCAAAAAGGAAAAGAATGGTTCCGCTCGATGGGCAGCGAGAAGTCCCCGGGCTTCACGCTCTACTCGCTCAGCGGCCATGTCACCAACCCGGGCCAGTACGAGGCCCCGCTCGGCATCACGCTCCGTCAACTCCTCGACATGAGCGGCGGGATGCGCGCCGGCCACCGGCTGAAGTTCTGGACACCGGGCGGCTCCTCGACACCGATGTTCACCGACGAGCACCTCGACGTCCCTCTTGACTACGAAGGAGTGGGCGCCGCGGGTTCCATGCTCGGCACGAAAGCACTCCAGTGCTTCGACGAGACCACCTGCGTCGTCCGCGCCGTCACCCGCTGGACCGAGTTCTACGCCCACGAGTCCTGCGGCAAGTGCACGCCCTGCCGCGAAGGGACGTACTGGCTCGTGCAGTTGCTGCGCGACATCGAGGCCGGCAAGGGCGCCATGTCCGACCTCGACAAGCTGAACGACATCGCCGACAACATCAACGGCAAGTCCTTCTGCGCCCTCGGCGACGGCGCCGCCTCGCCGATCTTCTCCTCCCTCAAGTACTTCCGCGAGGAGTACGAGGACCACATCACGGGCCGGGGCTGCCCCTTCGACCCGGCCAAGTCGACGGCCTGGGCCGACCGCACGGAGGTGAACGCATGACGGTGACCACGAGCGCCCCCTCCGGAGGAGGCGACGCGGCGGTCCCGCCGGAAGATCTCGTCTCGCTGAGGATCGACGGCATCGACATCAGCGTGCCCAAGGGCACCCTGGTGATCCGCGCCGCCGAACAGCTCGGCATCGAGATCCCGCGCTTCTGCGACCACCCCCTCCTCGACCCGGCCGGCGCCTGCCGCCAGTGCATCGTCGAGGTCGAGGGCCAGCGCAAGCCCATGGCGTCCTGCACGATCACCTGTACGGACGGGATGGTGGTGAAGACTCACCTCACCTCGCCCGTGGCCGAGAAGGCCCAGCACGGTGTGATGGAGCTGCTGCTCATCAACCACCCGCTGGACTGCCCGGTCTGCGACAAGGGCGGCGAGTGCCCTCTCCAGAACCAGGCCATGTCGCACGGCCAGTCGGAGTCCCGCTTCGAGGGCAAGAAGCGGACCTACGAGAAGCCGGTCCCGATCTCCACGCAGGTGCTGCTCGACCGCGAACGCTGTGTGCTGTGCGCCCGCTGCACCCGCTTCTCCAACCAGATCGCGGGCGACCCGATGATCGAGCTGATCGAGCGCGGCGCGCTCCAGCAGGTCGGCACCGGCGAGGGCGACCCCTTCGAGTCGTACTTCTCCGGGAACACGATCCAGATCTGCCCGGTCGGCGCGCTGACCTCGGCGGCGTATCGCTTCCGCTCCCGCCCCTTCGACCTGGTGTCGTCGCCGAGCGTGTGCGAGCACTGCTCCGGCGGCTGCGCCACCCGCACCGACCACCGGCGCGGCAAGGTCATGCGGCGCCTCGCGGCCAACGAGCCCGAGGTCAACGAGGAGTGGATCTGCGACAAGGGACGCTTCGGCTTCCGGTACGCGCAGAAGCCCGACCGGCTCCAGACCCCCCTCGTACGCAACGCCGCCGGCGTCCTGGAGCCCGCCTCCTGGCCCGAGGCGCTGGAGGCGGCGGCCCAGGGACTCCTCGCGGCCCGCGGCCGTGCGGGCGTTCTCACCGGTGGCCGGCTCACCGTCGAGGACGCCTACGCGTACAGCAAGTTCGCGCGCGTGGCCCTCGACACCAACGACATCGACTTCCGCGCGCGCGTGCACAGCGCCGAGGAGGCCGACTTCCTCGCCGCCCGGGTCGCCGGACGCGGACGCGACCTCGACGGTACGGGTGTCACGTACACCTCCCTGGAGAAGGCACCCGCGGTCCTCCTGGTCGGGTTCGAGTCCGAGGAGGAGGCGCCCGGCGTCTTCCTGCGGTTGCGCAAGGCCTGGCGGGGACACGGGCAGAAGGTCTACTCGCTCGCCACGCACGCCACCCGCGGCCTGGAGAAGGCCGGCGGCACGCTGCTGCCCGCCGCCCCCGGCACCGAGACCGAGTGGCTGGACGCGCTCGGCAGCGGGTTCGGACTGGAGGAGAGCGGGGCGAAGGCCGCCGAGGCGCTGCGCACCGAGGGCGCGGTGATCGTCGTAGGGGAGCGGCTGGCCGCAGTGGCGGGTGGGCTCACCGCCGCCGTACGGGCCGCCTCCACGACCGGCGCCCAGCTGGTGTGGATCCCGCGCCGGGCCGGGGAGCGCGGCGCCGTCGAGGTGGGTGCGCTGCCCTCGCTGCTGCCGGGCGGACGTCCGGCGACCGACCCGCGCGCGCGGGACGAGGTCGCCGTCGCCTGGGGTGTGGCCGAGCTGCCGCACCGCTTCGGCCGTGACACCGGCCAGATCGTCGAGGCCGCCGCTGCGGGCGAGTTGCGGGCCCTGGTGGTCGCCGGCGTCGAGGTCGCCGACCTGCCCGATCCGGCACGCGCGCGTGACGCCCTGCACGAGGTGGGCTTCCTGGTGTCGCTGGAACTGCGGCCCAGCGAGGTCACCGAGCACGCCGACGTCGTACTCCCGGTCGCCGCGGTCGCCGAGAAGGCGGGCACCTTCCTCAACTGGGAGGGCCGGGCCCGTCTCTTCGACGCCGCGCTCAAGCCCGACCAGATGACCCGCCGTCTCGCACCGCCCGACGCGCGTGTGCTCCAGATGCTGGCCGACGCCATGGACGTACACCTGGGCCTGCCGGACCTGCGGACCGCGCGGCAGGAACTGGACCGGCTCGGGGCCTGGGACGGGGCGCGGGCCACCAACCCCCTGGAGATCGGCGCCCAGTTGCCGCGCCCGGCCGCCGGAGAAGCGGTGCTCGCGGGGCACCGGCTGCTGCTCGACCAGGGGCGTCTCCAGGAGGGCGACGACGCGCTCGCCGGGACCCGGCATGCCGCCCACGCGCGCGTGTCCGCACCCACGGCCGCCGAAGCCGGTGTGAAGGACG
This sequence comes from Streptomyces sp. NBC_00075, assembly GCF_045041225.1. Classification (NCBI taxonomy): domain Bacteria; kingdom Bacillati; phylum Actinomycetota; class Actinomycetes; order Kitasatosporales; family Streptomycetaceae; genus Streptomyces; species Streptomyces sp. NBC_00075. Next base: position 4,306,125 of record NZ_CP108243.1, on the reverse strand, counting down.
GCGACCTGCTCGCCGTGACGGGTGCCACCGGGACGGTCGAACTGCCCCTCCAGGTCACCGAGATGCCCGACCGCGTGGTCTGGCTGCCCCTGAACTCCACCGGAGGCGGCGTCGCCTCCGACACCGGGGCGCTGCCCGGCGCACTCGTCCGCATCGGCCCGGCGACGCTCGCCTCCGAGGCCCCCAAGGAGGTGGAGGCATGAGCAGCCCGTACCTCGCCGCTGAAGACCTCTCCATGTTCGGCACCGACCCCTGGTGGCTGGTCGTCGTCAAGGCGGTCTTCTGCTTCGCCTTCCTGATGATCACCGTGCTGTTCTCCATCGTGTGGGAACGCAAGGTCGTCGCCTGGATGCAGCTGCGCATCGGCCCGAACCGGCACGGCCCCTGGGGCATGCTCCAGTCGCTTGCCGACGGCATCAAACTGATGCTCAAGGAAGACCTGATCGTCAAGCGTGCGGACAAGGTCGTCTACATCCTCGCGCCGATCGTCGCGGCCATCCCGGCCTTCATGGCGATCGCGGTCATCCCCTTCGGACCGGCCGGCAACGAGGTGTCGATCTTCGGCACCCGTACGACGATGCAGCTCACCGACCTGCCGATCGCGATGCTCTACGTCCTCGCGGTCGCCTCGGTCGGCATCTACGGCATCGTGCTCGCGGGCTGGAGCTCCGGATCCACCTACCCCCTGCTGGGCGGGCTGCGGTCCTGCGCGCAGATGATCTCGTACGAGATCGCCATGGGTGCCGCGTTCGCCTCGGTGTTCCTCTACTCCGGGTCGATGTCGACCTCGACCATCGTCGAACAGCAGCACGACCGCTGGTACATCGTCCTGCTGCCGGTCTCCTTCGTCATCTACATCATCACGATGGTCGGCGAGACCAACCGCGCCCCCTTCGACATGCCGGAGTCCGAGGGCGACCTGGTCGGCGGCTTCAACACCGAGTACTCGTCCATCAAGTTCGCGATGTTCATGCTCGCCGAGTACGTCAACATGGTGACCGTCTCGGCCGTGTCGGTGACGCTCTTCCTGGGCGGCTGGCGGGCCCCCTGGCCCATCAGCACCTTCTGGGAGGGCGCCAACCACGGCTGGTGGCCGATGGCCTGGTTCGTCCTCAAGGTGCAGCTGCTGCTGTTCTTCTTCATCTGGCTGCGCGGCACCCTCCCACGCGTCCGCTACGACCAGCTGATGAAGCTCGGCTGGAAGGTCCTCATCCCGGTCTCGCTGGTCTGGCTGATGCTCGTCGCGACCGTACGGACCCTGCGCAACGAGAACTACGACTTCGCCGACATCGCCCTCTACGTCGGCGGCGGTGTCCTCGTCCTGCTCCTGCTCTCCTTCGTGGCCGACATGTTCCGCGACCGGGGCAAAGCACCGCAGACGGCCGACGACGAGCCCGTCGCCTTCGACCCGATGGCGGGCGGATTCCCCGTACCGCCACTGCCGGGACAGGAGGCACAGACGGTGCCCCGCAGGCGCCCGCGCCGCGAGCGCGAGTTGATTGTCAGTGGTGGACCGGATACTGGCAGTGACGGATCTCTGGATGGAAAGGAGGCGTCCGATGGCTGAGGAACCCAAGGAGACCAAGCCCGGTTTCCAGAACCCCGTGGCCGGCTTCGGCGTGACCTTCAAGGCCATGTTCAAGAAGCGGCTGACCGAGCAGTACCCCGAGCAGCAGAAGACCACCGCCCCACGGTTCCACGGACGGCACCAGCTCAACCGCCATCCGGACGGCCTGGAGAAGTGCGTCGGCTGCGAACTGTGCGCCTGGGCCTGCCCCGCGGACGCCATCTATGTGGAGGGCGCCGACAACACCGACGAGGAGCGCTACTCCCCGGGCGAGCGGTACGGCGCGGTCTACCAGATCAACTACGCCCGCTGCATCCTGTGTGGCCTGTGCATCGAGGCGTGCCCCACGCGCGCGTTGACGATGACCAACGAGTTCGAGCTGGCCGACAGCAGCCGCGCCAACCTCATCTACACCAAGGAACAGCTGCTCGCCGGACTCGAGGAGGGCATGGTCGACTCGCCCCACTCGATCTTCCCGGGCACCGACGAACAGGACTACTACCAGGGGCTGGTCACCGAGGCCGCACCCGGCACGGTGCGTCAAGTGGCCGTCTCCAAGGGCGAGAAGCCCGAGGAAGAGGGGGTGGGGGCATGAGCGCACAGCTCGCCGCCTACTCCACCTCCACTGGTGAGGCTTTTCAGTTCTGGGTGCTCGGTACCGTCGCAGTGGCCGGCGCCCTGTGCACCGTCTTCATGAAGAGGGCCGTGCACAGCGCGCTCTGTCTCGCCGGAACCATGATCATCCTGGCGGTGTTCTACCTCGCCAACGGCGCCTACTTCCTGGGCGTCGTCCAGATCGTCGTCTACACCGGCGCGATCATGATGCTGTTCCTCTTCGTGGTCATGCTCGTCGGTGTCACCGCCGCGGACTCCCTCAAGGAGACCATCAAGGGCCAGCGCTGGCTGGCCCTGGTGTGCGGGCTCGGCTTCGGCATCCTTCTCGTCGCGGGTGTCGGGAACGCCTCCCTGACGGAGTTCACCGGCCTCGGCCAGGCCAACGCGAACGGCAACGTGGAGGGCCTCGCCGGCCTCATCTTCACGAAGTACGTGTTCGCCTTCGAGATCACCGGCGCCCTGCTGATCACGGCCGCCGTCGGCGCCATGGTCCTCACGCACCGCGAGCGCACCGAGCGCGCCAAGACCCAGCGCGAGATGGCCGAAGAGCGCGTACGGGACGGCAAGCACCTGCCGCCGCTGCCCGCCCCCGGCGTCTACGCCCGGCACAACGCGGTGGACATCCCGGGCCTGCTGCCCGACGGCACCCCCGCCGAGCTGTCGGTCATGCAGACGCTGCGTCAGCGCGGCCAGATCCGCGATGTGTCCGCCGAGGCCATCAGCGACCTCAAGGCCCTGGAGCAGCGCTCCGAGGACCGCCTGGAGCGTACCAACAGCGGCCCGGGCAAGGGCTCGAACAGTGGGGAGGCGTCGAAGTGAACCCGGTCAACTACCTCTATCTCGCCGCCCTGTTGTTCACGATCGGCGCCACCGGCGTGCTGATCAGGCGCAACGCGATCGTCGTCTTCATGTGCGTCGAGCTGATGCTCAACGCCTGCAACCTCGCGTTCGTCGCCTTCTCCCGGATGCACGGCAATCTCGACGGCCAGGTCATCGCCTTCTTCACGATGGTCGTCGCCGCCGCGGAGGTCGTCGTCGGGCTCGCGATCATCGTGTCGCTGTTCCGTTCCCGCCACTCGGCCTCGGTCGACGACGCCAGCCTGATGAAGCTGTAAGGGGTCGCTGAATCGTGGAGAATCTGATCGCGCTGCTGGTGGCGGCGCCTCTGCTCGGAGCGGCCGTACTGCTGTGCGGCGGTCGGCGGCTCGACGCCGTCGGCCACTGGATCGGCACGGCTCTCGCGGCCTCCTCCTTCGTGATCGGCGTGGTCCTCTTCGCCGACATGCTGGGCAAGGACGCCGAGCACCGCGCCCTGACGCAGTACCTGTACAGCTGGATCCCCGTCGAGGGCTTCCAGGCCGACGTCGCCTTCCAGCTCGACCAGCTGTCGATGACGTTCGTCCTTCTGATCACCGGCGTCGGCTCACTGATCCACGTGTACTCGATCGGGTACATGGAGCACGACGAGCGGCGCCGCCGCTTCTTCGGCTATCTCAACCTGTTCCTCGCGGCGATGCTGCTGCTCGTCCTCGCCGACAACTACCTGCTGCTGTACGTCGGCTGGGAGGGTGTCGGCCTCGCCTCGTACCTCCTCATCGGCTTCTGGCAGCACAAGCCCAGTGCCGCGACCGCCGCGAAGAAGGCCTTCCTGGTCAACCGCGTCGGCGACATGGGCCTGTCGATCGCCATCATGCTGATGTTCACCACCTTCGGCACCTTCGCCTTCGGGCCGGTCCTCGAAGCCACCGGTGAGACCAGCGAGGGCAAGCTCACCGCCATCGCCCTGATGCTGCTCCTCGCGGCCTGCGGCAAGTCCGCCCAGGTACCGCTTCAGTCCTGGCTCGGGGACGCGATGGAGGGCCCGACCCCGGTCTCGGCCCTCATCCACGCGGCGACGATGGTGACTGCGGGCGTGTATCTGATCGTCCGCTCCGGGGAGATCTTCAACGCGGCGCCCGACGCCCAGTTGGTGGTCACCGTGGTCGGCGCCGTCACGCTCCTCTTCGGTGCGATCGTCGGTTGCGCGAAGGACGACATCAAGAAGGCGCTGGCCGGCTCGACCATGTCGCAGATCGGCTACATGATCCTCGCGGCCGGCCTCGGCCCCATCGGCTACGTCTTCGCGATCATGCACCTGGTGACCCACGGCTTCTTCAAGGCCGGGCTCTTCCTCGGCGCCGGCTCGGTCATGCACGGCATGAACGACGAGGTCGACATGCGCAAGTACGGCGGCCTCAGGAAGTACATGCCGGTCACCTTCGTGACCTTCGGTCTCGGGTACCTCGCCATCATCGGCTTCCCGGGGCTGTCCGGCTTCTTCTCCAAGGACAAGATCATCGAGGCGGCGTTCGCCAAGGGCGGCACCGAGGGCTGGATCCTCGGCAGCGTGGCCCTGCTCGGTGCGGCCATCACCGCGTTCTACATGACGCGCGTGATGCTGATGACGTTCTTCGGCGAGAAGCGCTGGCAGCCCGACGAGCACGGCCACGAGCCGCATCCGCACGAGTCCCCGAAGTCCATGACGATCCCCATGATCGTGCTCGCCTTCGGGTCGGTCTTCGCGGGCGGGTTCTTCAGCATCGGCGACCGCTTCCTGCACTGGCTGGAGCCCGTCACCGAGCACGCGCACGGACACCCGCCGATCAGCGCCACGACGGTCACGCTGTCCACCATGGTCGTGCTCGTCATCGGCGCCGGCCTCGCGTACGCCCAGTACGGGCGCCGTCCCGTCCCGGTCCTCGCCCCGCGCGGGTCACTGCTCACCCGGGCCGCCCGGCGCGACCTCCTCCAGGACGACTTCAACCACGTCGTCCTCGTACGCGGCGGAGAGCACCTCACACGCTCCCTCGTGTACGTCGACCACACCCTGGTCGACGGGGTCGTCAACGGTACGGCGGCCTCCATGGGCGGCCTGTCCGGACGGCTCCGCAAGCTGCAGAACGGTTACGCGCGGTCGTACGCGGTCTCGATGTTCGGCGGTGCGGCGATCCTCATCGCCGCGACCCTGCTGATGAGGGCGGTCTGATACCGATGTCCTTTCCCCTCCTGACAGCGACGGCGGCGCTCCCGGCCCTCGGGGCGATCGCCACGGCGGCCGTACCGGCCGCGCGGCGCACCGCCGCCAAGTGGCTGGCGCTGATCGTCTCGCTCGCCACGCTGGTGCTCGCCGCGATCGTCCTGGTCCGCTTCGACCCGGACGGCGACCGCTACCAGCTCACCGAGTCCCGCGCCTGGATCAAGGACTTCGGGGTGCGGTACGAGCTGGGCGTGGACGGCATCGCCGTGGCGCTCATCGCGCTCACCGCACTGCTGATCCCGTTCGTGATCCTGGCCGGCTGGCACGACGCCGACCCCCTGGAGACCGGGAACACGCGCTGGCGGCCCACCCAGGGCTTCTTCGCGCTGATCCTGGCCGTCGAGGCGATGGTGATCATCTCCTTCGAGGCCACCGACGTCTTCCTCTTCTACATCTTCTTCGAAGCCATGCTCATCCCGATGTACTTCCTCATCGGCGGCTTCGGCGACCGTGCCCACGAGCACGGCGAGGAAACGGCGTCCACCCAACGCTCGTACGCGGCCGTGAAGTTCCTGCTCTACAACCTCGTCGGCGGTCTGATCATGCTGGCGGCGGTGATCGGCCTCTACGTGGTGGCCGGGAACTTCTCGCTCACGGAGATCGCTGCCGCGCGGGCCAACGGCTCGCTGGACATGGCGACGAACACCGAACGCTGGCTGTTCCTCGGGTTCTTCTTCGCCTTCGCGGTGAAGGCGCCCCTGTGGCCGCTGCACACCTGGCTGCCCAACGCCATGGGCGAGGCCACCGCGCCGGTCGCCGTGCTGATCACGGCGGTCGTCGACAAGGTGGGCACCTTCGCGATGCTCCGCTTCTGCCTCCAGCTGTTCCCGGAGGCGTCGAAGTGGGCGACGCCCGCCATCCTCGTACTGGCGCTGATCAGCATCATCTACGGGGCGCTGCTCGCGGTCGGGCAGCGGGACATCAAGCGGCTGGTCGCGTACGCGTCGATCTCGCACTTCGGGTTCATCATCCTGGGCATCTTCGCGATGACCAGCCAGGGCCAGTCGGGCGCGACGCTGTACATGGTCAACCACGGGATCTCGACGGCCGCGCTGATGCTGGTGGCCGGCTTCCTGATCTCGCGGCGCGGCTCGCGGCTCATCGCCGACTACGGGGGCGTCCAGAAGGTCGCTCCGGTGCTCGCCGGCACGTTCCTGATCGGTGGCCTCGCGACCCTGTCGCTGCCGGGCCTCGCGCCCTTCGTGAGTGAGTTCCTGGTCCTGGTGGGCACGTTCGCGCGCTACCCGGCGGTCGGGATCATCGCCACCTTCGGCATCGTCCTCGCCGCGCTCTACACCCTCGTCCTCTACCAGAGGACGATGACGGGCCCGGTGAAGGCGGAGGTCGCCAAGATGCCGGACCTCAGGGTGCGTGAGCTTGTGGTCGTGACGCCGCTGATCGTGCTGCTGATCTTCCTGGGCGTCTACCCGAAGCCCTTGACGGACATCGTCAACCCGGCAGTCAAGCAGACCATGTCCGACGTCCAGAAGAAGGACCCCCAGCCCGAGGTGGAGGCGGCCAAGTGAGCGCATCAGCCGTCCACAGCCTGTGGACAACGGCGGCCGACCCGATCTCCAAGATCGACGCGCCGAAGATCGAATACGGGCAATTGTCGCCCACCCTGATCGTCATCGGCGCGGCGATCGTCGGGATCCTGGTCGAGGCCTTCGTGCCCCGCAAGTCCCGCTACTACGTGCAGTTGTTCGTGTCCGTCGTCGCTCTCACCGCGGCCTTCGCCGCGGTCGTGGGGCTCGCGGCGAGCGGGTACGGCACCACCAAGGCCGGTATCGCGGCGATGGGCGCCATCGCCGTCGACGGGCCCGCGCTGTTCCTCCAGGGCACGATCCTGCTCGCGGGACTGGTCGGGCTGTTCACCTTCGCCGAACGGCGGCTCGACCCGGAGGCCCACGGCAACCGCGTCGACTCGTTCGTGGCGCAGGCCGCGTCCGTACCGGGCAGCGACAGCGAGAAGGCCGCGGTGAAGGCCGGGTTCACCACGACCGAGGTGTTCCCGCTGCTGCTCTTCGCGGTCGCCGGCATGCTGATCTTCCCCGCGGCCAACGACCTGCTGACCCTGTTCGTGGCCCTGGAGGTCTTCTCGCTCCCGCTGTACCTGCTGTGCGCCCTGGCCCGCCGCAAGCGGCTCATGTCGCAGGAGGCCGCGGTCAAGTACTTCCTGCTCGGCGCCTTCGCCTCCGCGTTCACCCTCTTCGGCATCGCCCTGCTGTACGGCTACTCGGGCTCCATGTCGTACGGGACGATCGCCCAGGTCGTCGACGGCACCGTCCAGGACGTCAACCCGGCCCTCGCCGACACCATGGGCAACGACGTACTGCTGCTCATCGGCGCCGCGATGATCGTCATGGGCCTGCTCTTCAAGGTGGGCGCCGTCCCGTTCCACATGTGGACCCCCGACGTGTACCAGGGCGCTCCCACACCGGTGACGGGCTTCATGGCGGCGGCGACCAAGGTGGCCGCCTTCGGCGCGCTGCTGCGGCTGCTGTACGTCGTCCTGCCGGGCCTGAGCTGGGACTGGCGGCCGGTCATGTGGGGCGTCACGGTCGTCACCATGCTGGGCGGCGCGATCGTCGCGATCACCCAGACCGACATCAAGCGGCTGCTGGCGTACTCGTCCATCGCGCACGCCGGGTTCATCCTCGCCGGTGTCATCGCCATGACACCGGACGGGATCTCGTCCGTGCTCTTCTATCTGGCCGCGTACTCGTTCGTGACGATCGGGGCGTTCGCCGTGGTCACGCTGGTGCGGGACGCCGGGGGAGAGGCGACCCATCTGTCCAAGTGGGCGGGGCTGGGACGCCGGTCGCCGCTGGTGGCCGCCGTGTTCGCGGTGTACCTGCTGGCCTTCGCCGGTATCCCGCTGACCTCCGGGTTCGCCGGGAAGTTCGCCGTGTTCAAGGCGGCGGCGGAGGGCGGCGCGGGCGCGCTGGTCGTGGTCGGTGTGATCTCGTCCGCGATCGCCGCGTTCTTCTACATCCGGGTGATCGTGCTGATGTTCTTCAGCGAGCCCCGGCCCGAAGGACCCACCGTCGCCGTGCCGTCGCCGCTGACCATGACGGCGATCGGCGTGGGGGTGGCGGTCACCGTGGTGCTGGGTGTGGCGCCGCAGTACTTCCTCGACCTGGCCAACCAGGCGGGCGTCTTCGTGCGCTGAGCAGCGAGTTCTGTGGAATGTGCCGGCCCCGGTCTCCTTGTGAGAGCGGGGCCGGCGCGTGTCCGGGGTCCGTCAGGCGGCCGGGCAGCTCACCGTGGGGTTCCAGCGGGCGAACATGCCGTTGGGGTTCTTCTTCCAGACCCAGGCGTGCAGGTCGTAGTGGATCGGCATACCGGGCTCGTGGCCGAGCATCGGTCCGTCGAAGGGGACACCGAACAGGCTGGGGCGGTCGTCGTCGGTCGTCAGATCCTGGTCCTTGTCCACCACGATCCACTCGACGGCGATCAGCCTGCGTGACTCGGGGGCGGCGCTCACTGTGGGGGCGCTTCCGTCCAGCGCGTCCATGTCGTCGAGCCAGCTCGTGTCGGACGCCTCGTCCATCCAGTCCTCGTTGACCCGGTCCTCGTACAGCAGAGCGGCCGGTTTCGCCGGATCGAGTGAACCGTAGAGCTTCTCGTTGATGTAGTGGTGGCCCATCCCGCCGAGCGTCGGGCTGGCCGAGCAGAAGGCGGGCCTGTAGCCGTCCGTGACGGCGAACGGGGCGTACTGGTACTTCGCCGTGCCTTCGAGCGTCTTGGCCAGCTCGGTCCAGACCGCGGGGTCGACGGGATCGCTCGGCGCGGAGTGCGCGGGGGCGACGGCCAGGGAGAGGGACGCGGCGGCCGTGGCGAGGGCGACGGTGACCTTGAGCCGGCTGCGGGGCATGTGGGGACTCCTTGAGCGGGAGAGGCGCTCCGGAGGGCGCCGGTCCGAGGGCGCGCGGGGCGCCGGTCCGTTGTACGGGCCTCCCCCTCGTCCCGCCCGAGCAGCATGTCCCGGGGTGTTCGGGGCCGCCACGCGAAGCGGCCATTGGGCTGAACACCCCGGTACGGCCGAGGGCGCCGGTGACACGGGCCGCAGGTGTGGCGGGACAGCCTGTGGATAACTCCGGGGCTGTCGGTGCGGGCCCCTATGGTGGACGCAGTGGTCGAGGCGCGACGTACGGGGGACACGACGATGAGCGCGATGAGCGTGATGGGCGGGTCGGGTGTGATGACGGAAGCGGGCGAGGGTCCGGGCACGGTCGTCGGATCGGCGGCCGGGGCGGGGGACAGCGAAGCGCTGGCCACGCTGCACCGGGTCTTCGGGTACGACTCCTTCCGCGGCGAGCAGGCGGCGGTCATCGATCATGTGGTGGCGGGCGGCGACGCCGTCGTCCTCATGCCGACCGGTGGCGGCAAGTCGCTCTGTTACCAGATTCCGTCCCTGGTCAGACCGGGTACGGGGATCGTCGTCTCGCCGCTCATCGCGCTGATGCAGGACCAGGTGGACGCGCTGCGGGCGCTCGGTGTGCGGGCCGGGTTCATGAACTCCACGCAGGACTTCGGCGAGCGGCGGGTGGTGGAGGCCGAGTTCCTGGCCGGTGAGCTGGACCTCCTGTATCTGGCTCCGGAGCGGCTGCGACTGGATTCGACCCTGGACCTGCTCTCCCGGGGGAAGATCGCCGTCTTCGCCATCGACGAGGCGCACTGTGTCTCGTCGTGGGGCCACGATTTCCGGCCCGACTACCTGGCGCTGTCGCTGCTGGGCGAGCGCTGGCCGGACGTCCCGAGGATCGCGCTCACGGCGACGGCCACGCACGCGACGCACCAGGAGATCACCCAGCGGCTCGGCATGCCGGACGCCCGGCACTTCGTGGCGAGCTTCGACCGGCCCAACATCCAGTACCGCATCGTGCCCAAGGCCGACCCCAAGAAGCAGCTGCTGACCTTCCTGAAGGAGGAGCACGACGGCGACGCCGGCATCGTCTACTGCCTCTCGCGCAACTCCGTGGAGCGCACGGCGGAGTTCCTCGCCGCCCACGGCGTCCGGGCGGTGCCGTACCACGCGGGCCTGGACTCGGGCACCCGTGCGGCGAACCAGTCGCGCTTCCTGCGCGAGGACGGCCTCGTCGTGGTGGCGACCATCGCCTTCGGGATGGGCATCGACAAGCCGGACGTCCGGTTCGTCGCCCACCTCGACCTGCCCAAGTCGGTCGAGGGCTACTACCAGGAGACGGGCCGCGCCGGCCGTGACGGACTGCCGTCCACGGCCTGGATGGCCTACGGACTGAACGACGTCATACAACAGCGCAAGATGATCCAGGGCAGCGAGGGCGACGAGGCGTTCCGCCGCCGTGCGCAGGCGCACCTGGACGCGATGTTGGCGCTGTGCGAGACGGTGCAGTGCCGGCGCGGGCAACTGCTCGTCTACTTCGGCCAGGACCCGGTGCCGGGCGGCTGCGGCAACTGCGACACCTGCCTGACCCCGCCGGAGAGCTGGGACGGTACGGTCGCCGCACAGAAGGTGTTGTCCACGGTCTGGCGGCTGGATCGTGAGCGGCGGCAGAAGTTCGGCGCGGTGCAGATCGTCGACATCCTGCTCGGGCGGCGCACGGCGAAGGTGATCCAGTTCGACCACGACCAGCTCTCCGTGTTCGGCATCGGAGAGGAACTGTCCGAGGGCGAATGGCGCGGTGTCGTACGGCAGTTGCTGGCCCAGGGGCTGCTCGCGGTCGAGGGCGAGTACGGCACGCTGGTGCTGACCGAGACGAGCGGTGCCGTGCTGGGGCGCGAGCGGGAGGTGCCGCTGCGCAAGGAGCCGAAGAAGGCGGCGACTTCGCGCACGGCCTCCGGCGGCCGGAGTGAGAAGAAGGCGAAGGCGGCGGCTGTCGCGTTGCCCGAGGAACTACAGCCGGCGTTCGAGGCCCTGCGGGCCTGGCGCGCCGAACAGGCTCGCGAGCAGGGCGTTCCGGCGTACGTCATCTTCCATGACGCCACGCTCCGGGAGATCGTCAGCGTCTGGCCCCGGTCCGTGGCGGACCTGGGCGGAATCAGCGGGGTGGGCGAGAAGAAGCTCGCCACGTACGGGGAGGGCGTGTTGGGGGCGCTTTCGGCACTGGGCGAGGCGCCTGAGGTGTCCGCGGTCGCTCCACAGGTCCCGGAGACCGTCTCGGCGTCCGGCTCCAGGTCCGGCTCCAAGTCCGGCTTCAGATCAGGCTCTTCGGGCAGTGACAGCGGCCGGGGTGCGGGATCCGGGGCGCGGGCCGAGCAGTTGGGGCCGGACGACTGGCCCGAGATGGAGATGGAGCCCGAGCCGGAGGACTGGATGTAGGGGCTGGACGGAGAGGGGGAGCGCGGGGCGAGGCCGGGGCGCGTTCGGGGCCCCTTCCCGTGCGGCGCCGAATCGCTTGCCCCGCCCGCTTCTCCGGCCCCGCTGCTCCGGGCGCTGCGCTCAGCCTGCCGGAGTGATCCTGCCCGTCACCTCGCCCAGGCCCACGCGGGTGCCGCCCGGACCGGGGGCCCAGGCGGTGAGGGTGACCTCGTCGCCGTCCTCCAGGAAGGTGCGCTTGCCGGTGGGGAGGTCGATGGGGGCGGTGCCGTTCCAGGTGAGTTCGAGGAGGGAGCCGCGTTCCCGTTCGGTGGGGCCGCTGACCGTGCCCGAGCCGTAGAGGTCGCCGGTGCGCAGGGACGCGCCGTTGACGGTCATGTGGGCGAGTTGCTGTGCGGCCGTCCAGTACATCGTGGAGAAGGGGGGCTCGGAGATGGTGTGGCCGTTCACGGCGACGGAGATACGCAGGTCGTAGCCGCCGGGCTCGTCCTCGGCGTCGTCGAGGTAGGGGAGCGGGGCGTGGGTGCGGGAGGGCGGGGAGACCCGGGCGTCCTCCAGGGCGTCCAGCGGGGTGATCCACGCCGAGACGGACGTGGCGAAGGACTTGCCCAGGAACGGGCCCAGCGGGACGTACTCCCAGGCCTGGATGTCGCGGGCGGACCAGTCGTTCAGCAGGCAGAGGCCGAAGACGTGGTCCCGGAAGGCGGACAGGGGCACGGCGCTGCCCATGGGTGACGGTGTGCCCACCACGAAGCCGACCTCCGCCTCGATGTCCAGGCGGACCGACGGGCCGAAGAGCGGGGCCGGGTCGGTGGGGGCCTTGCGCTGGCCCGACGGACGTACGACCTCCGTGCCGGAGACGACGACCGTGCCCGAGCGGCCGTGGTAACCGATCGGCAGGTGCTTCCAGTTGGGGGTCAGGGAGTCCGCGGCGTCGGGGCGGAAGATCTGGCCGACGTTCCGGGCGTGGTTCTCGGAGGCGTAGAAGTCGACGTAGTCCGCGACCTCGAAGGGGAGGTGCAGGCTCACCGAGGAGAGGGGGTGGAGGAACGGGGCGACGGTCTCCTGGTGGGACGGGACGGTGACCCAGGCGGTGAGGGCGCGCCGGATGTCGGACCAGGTCGTACGGCCTGCGGCGAGAAGGGGGTTGAGGGTCGGGCGGGCCAGTACGGAGACATAGGGGGAGCCGAGCGCGGCGGCGGCGGCGCCCGCGTCCAGGACGTGGTCGCCGAGCCTGACGCCGACCCGGCGGTCCGTGGAGCCGGTCGGGGTGAACACGCCGTACGGGAGGTTGTGCGGGCCGAAGGGGTCGCCCTCGGGGACATCGAAGGGGGGCATGGGGTGCTGCCTCGCTCTCGTGTGTCGTGCCGTGTGGCCATGTGGTCGCGCCACAGGTTACGGGTGAGTTGCGGGCTCGGGGCAGTGTCCCCAGTGTCTAAAGAGTTCGTAATGTCCGGATAAGCCTTGTCCGGAGTGGGTGATTCCGGCTTAGCGTCCTTTGGGGGGACACGGACGGGGTGGGTCCGGTCCGTAGGGGGGACACGTGGGGGGACCCGTGGCCAGGAGCAGCACTGTGCCGTTTTCGGCCGACCATGCCGTACCGGCGCTGATCGTGAAGTTCGGTGACTATCCGCTGCACCACGGAGGCGTCGGGGCCATCCGCAGTCTGGGACGGCTGGGCGTTCCGATGTACGCGATCACCGAGGACCGCTACACGCCCGCGGCCTCGTCGCGTTATCTGCGGCGTGCGTTCGTCTGGCCGACCACCGGGACCGAGGAACCGGAGCGGCTCGTCGAGGGGTTGCTGCGGATCGGGCGACGGATCGGGCGTCCCGCTCTCCTCGTTCCCACGGACGAGGAGGCGGCCGTACTGATCGCCGAGCGGCAGGAGGAGTTGGGGGACGCCTTTCTCTTCCCGCGCGTGGAGGCGGCGCTGCCGCGGCGGCTCGCCAGCAAGCAGGGGCTGCACGAGTTGTGCGTGGAGCACGGCATACCGACTCCGGCCGCCGCGTTCCCGCAGTCGTACGAGGACATCGAGCGGTTCGCGCGGACGGCCCGGTTCCCGTTGGTGGCCAAGAACCGGGAGGCGTTCGTGCGGCGCGCCCGGCCCGCCGTCAACGGCACTACGCGCATCGCGAGCCGGGAGGCGCTGCTGTCCCTGGCCCGCGACTGGGGTGAGCGTCCCGGTGTGATCCTTCAGGAGTATCTGCCCCGGGAGGAGGCCGAGGACTGGATCGTGCACGCCTACTTCGACGCGGACTCGAATCCGCGCGCGTTGTTCACGGGCGTGAAGGTCCGTTCCTGGCCGCCGCACGCGGGAATGACGGCAAATGCGTACGTCGTCGACAATCCGGAACTCGCGGACCTCGCCGCACGTTTCATCAAACAGATCGGCTTCACCGGAATCATCGATCTCGACCTGCGCTTCGACCGGCGCGACGGACAGTACAAGCTTCTCGACTTCAACCCGCGGATGGGCGCCCAGTTCCGGCTCTTCGAGAGCGAGTCGGGGGTGGACGTCGTGCGGGCCATGCATCTCGATCTGACCGGGCGCACCGTTCCGGAGGGGGAACAGCGCGCCGGGCACCGGTACATCGTGGAGAACATCGACCTGCCCGCCCTCCTCGCCTATCGGCGCAGCGGCTACACGACGCCGCACGCACCGACCCGGGCGAGCGGGACGGAACTGGCCTGGCTCGCGGGTGACGACCCGCTGCCGTTCCTCACGATGCTCGCCCGCTTCGTACGGCCGGGCGCGAAGCATCTGTACCAGCTGTGGCGGGCCGGCCGCCGTGGCGGCAAGGCGTAGTGGCGACAACCTGCTGACCGGTTGGGCAGCAGCAGAGCAGTAGAGCAGCAGAACAGCGCGAAGTGGCGAAGCAGCGTCCTGGGGAGGGGACTTCGTGAATCATCCGGTAGCGGTAATCGGCGCGGGACCGTTCGGTCTGTCAACCGCCGCGCATCTGCGGGCGCGTGGCATTCCGGTGAGAGTGTTCGGCGAGCCCATGGTGAGCTGGCGGGACCACATGCCCGCCGGAATGCTCCTGAAGTCGACGCCGGCGGCCTCCAGCATCGACGCCCCGCAGCGGGGCCACAACCTGGTCGACTACTGCGACGCGGCGGGGATACGCCGACTGGTCACGGACGAGGACATCGTCCCGGTGGAGACCTTCATCGCGTACGGCGAGTGGTTCCAGCAGCGGCTCGTACCCGAGTTGGAGCGGGTGCGGGTGGTGTCCGTGGACCGGCGGCAGCACAAGGGCGCGGGCAGCGGCAGCGGCGGTGGCTTCGAACTCAAGCTGGACTCGGGCGAGTTGTTCACCGCGCGGGCGGTCGTGGTGGCGACCGGGCTGTCGGGGCTCGCGCATCTGCCCCCGGAGCTGGCCGGCGCCGCGCCGGACGGGCCCTCGCCCACGGGTCCGGTGTCCCACAGTTCGCAGCACCATGATCTGGGCCGGTTCGCGGGCCGGGAGCTGATCGTCGTCGGTGCGGGCCAGTCCGCGCTGGAGACGGCGGCGCTGGCGGCGGAGGCGGGGGCGCGGGTACGGGTGGTGTCGCGGGGGCGGGGTCGCGTCGCCTTCGGCGCGCCCCCGTGGCGGCAGCCCAGGCTGCGGCCCGAGTCGCCGTTCGGCAACGCGTGGTCGCTCTGGGCCCTCACCTACTACCCGCATCCCTACCGCCATCTCCCGGCCCAGGCCCGCCACTATCTGGTCCGCCGGGTCCTCGGACCGCTCGGGGCGTGGTGGCTGCGCGACCGGTTCGAGGGGAAGGTGGAGGTCAGCGAGGTCGCGCGGATCGTACGGGCAACGGGAGGCGCAGGGGAGACCGGGGGCTCCGGCGGCGGGCGGCCGGTGCTGACCGTGGAGGATCTCGGCGGCCGCACCCGGGAGTTGTCGGCCGACCACGTCATATCCGCGACCGGCTACCGCGTCGACATCGCCGCGATGGACTTCCTCGGTCACGAACTGCGTACGGAGCTGGCGGTGAGCCGGGGCACGCCGAGGCTCGGTGCCGGGTATGTCTCCTCCGTACCGGGGCTGTACTTCACGGGGTTGCCGGCGGCAGCTTCGTACGGGCCGGTGATGCGGTTCGTGTGCGGTACGGAGTTCGCGTCACCGAGGCTGGTGGGGCATCTGGCGGCCGCGCACGGATAGGGCGCGGACGGGGGCGGGCGACAACGGCGGCGGACCGCGATCTCATGCCGTTCGGGCCTTCCCGGGGCGGGAGTTGGGGCAGGCTGGGAGGCTGTTGCTGCCGGGATGCCGAACGTCGTCCGGTTCGGGCGGAGACCGATGTGCCGAACGATCCGTATTCTCTGGATCATGGCCGCTCCCACCTCATACGCACTTATCGCCACGGACCTGGACGGAACGCTCCTGCGTGCCGATGACACGCTCTCCGACCGGTCGCGGACCGCGTTGGCGCGTGCCACGGCCGCCGGCGCCCGGCATCTGGTGGTGACGGGACGGCCTGCGCCGAGAGTCCGGCCGCTGCTCGACGACCTCGGGGCCGGGGGGCTCGCGGTGTGCGGACAGGGCGCGCAGTTGTACGACGCCGGCGCGGACCGTCTGCTCTGGTCGGTGACCCTGGACCAGGAGCTGGCGGAGACCGCGCTCGGCAAGATCGAGGCGGAGGTCGGGCAGGTGTACGCCGCCGTGGACCAGGACGGTGTCGACGGGCTGACGCTCATCGAACCCGGGTATCTGATGCCGCACCCGACGCTGCCCGCCGTACGGGTGCCGCACCGGGACGACCTGTGGGCCGCGCCCATCAGCAAGGTGCTGCTGCGTCACCCGTCCCTGTCCGACGACGAGTTGGCGTCGGCGGCGCGTGGAGCGGTCGGTTCGCTCGCGACCGTCACCATGTCGGGGCCCGGCACCGTCGAACTCCAGCCATGCGGCATCACCAAGGCGACGGGGCTCGCGCTCGCCGCCGAGTACCTCGGGCTGGCCTCGTCCGCCACCATCGCCTTCGGCGACATGCCCAATGACATCCCCATGTTCGACTGGGCGGCCCATGGGGTGGCCATGGCCAACGCCCATCCCGAACTCAAGGCGGTGGCGGACGAGGTCACCCTCTCGAACGAGGACGACGGGATCGCGGTCGTGCTGGAGCGGCTGTTCGGAGCCGGAACCGGGGACGGGGACGGGAACTGGAGCGCGGACGGGGCGTGGCGGTGAGGGCGGGCCGGCCTAGTAGGCGCCGTACACGTTGTCTATCGAGCCGTATCGCGCAGCCGCGTAGTTGCAGGCCGCTGTGATGTTCGCGATCGGGTCGTAGGGGTCGTACGAGGTGCCGGCGACGTGGTAGGCGGCGAAGGTCGGGTCGATGACCTGGAGGAGGCCCTTGGAGGGGGTGCCGGCTGCCGCGTTCGAGTCCCAGAGGTTGATGGCGTTCGGGTTGCCCGACGACTCGCGGATGATGTTGCGGTAGATGCCGTTGTACGTTCCCGGGATTCCGTTCTGCGCCATGATGTCGAGCGATTCGCGGATCCAGCCGTCCAGGTTGTTCGCGTAGTTCGTCGCCGACGACACGGACACGGCGGACGACGGTGCGGCTGATGCCGTTGTCGCGGTCAGGAAGGGAAAGGCCAGGGCTACGGCGGCCGTTCCGGTGATGGCGAGTGTGCGCGGGAGCGTGAGCGGGCGGCGGGTGGTTCTCGCGCGCTGGTGCTGACCTCGTGCGGGCATGGTGAGTCCTCTCCGACGCCTACGAGGTGAGCTGTCGGGTTTGGGCGGGAGATGCCCGGCCGGGCGCCTGTGTCGGCGCGCGACTTCACCCCTAGCCGCTCCGGCGTCGTGCCCGGACCGGCGGCTTACCTGGGTCCCCCGCTCCTGCCTGCGTGAGTCACGTGTGGGTGGGTGGGATGGTGCTCTGCGGGCGGTGGCAGGATTCGGCGATCCGCCCGGCGTGGCGAGAACGTATGCGAGAGCACACGGGTGGAACAAGGGGCGGAAACGCAGGACTTGGTCATTTGGGGCGCCCGTTGGGGACAAAACGGGCGGAGGTGTGGAGTGGGTGGGAAGTAACTTGCCTTTTGCGAACGGGGAGTTTGCGGGGGAGAGGGTGGCGGGGGCTGGAATTTGGAGTGACTTGAATCACGGGGTGGGGGTAGTTGTGGCCTGAGCGAGGCGAGTGGGGTGAATAGGGGTTTTTAGGGTTTTTAGGCTTCTTGTGGGCGTGTCTGCCGGGAGGGTGGAACCTCTCGTGCGATGCGCGTCGTTGTCGTAGCGACGGGTACGGCGGGTGCCGTCGGGGAGGTGGTGGCGTATGCGCGGGTGCGATCACTGGTGTGACGGGTGGGGCGCGGGATGTTTATGAATGTCCATACTTATGGGCTGATCAAAAACATTCCGGTCGTGATCCGATACCGCCTGGCCTGGACGGGCGGGCGCTCGTGGTGATCGAAACGTGACCGGATACGCTGACTTGAGTGATGGCAGCGACCTATCGGCACACCGTGTGACCGCCAGTAGACACCAGCAGACAGGAGATCCCTCGTGACCGTCGTCGGGCCGTTCGGGCTGAGCGTGCGGGACCAGGCTCTCGAAGCCGATGTCCAGGCCGGATTGGCGGCTGTCGAGGAAGGGTTGCTCGAAGCCACCAAGAGCGAGGTGCCCTTCATCACGGAGGCCGCGCAGCACCTCGTACGGGCCGGCGGGAAGCGGTTCCGGCCGTTGCTCGTGATGCTCGCCTCGCAGTTCGGGGACCGGTACGCGCCGGGGATCGTGCCGTCGGCGGTGGTGGTGGAGCTGACCCACCTCGCGACGCTGTACCACGACGACGTCATGGACGAGGCCGAGGTGCGGCGCGGGGTGCCCAGCGCCAACACGCGCTGGGGGAACTCCGTCGCGGTCCTGACCGGCGACTTTCTCTTCGCGCGCGCCTCGCACATCCTCGCCGACCTCGGGCCCGAGGCGGTGCGGGTGCAGGCGGAGGCGTTCGAGCGGCTGGTGACCGGGCAGATCCTGGAGACGGCGGGGCCGTCCGACGGGCGGGACCCGGTCGAGCACTACCTGGACGTACTGGGCGGGAAGACCGGGTCGCTGGTGGCCGTGGCCTGCCGGTTCGGGGCGATGATGTCCGGCGCCGACGACAGTGTCGTGGACGTGCTCACCCAGTACGGGGAGCGGCTCGGGGTCGCCTTCCAGCTCGCGGACGACGTGCTGGACATCGCGTCCGACTCCCACGAGTCCGGGAAGACGCCCGGGACGGATCTGCGGGAGGGCATTCCCACGATGCCCGTGCTGCGGTTGCGCGAGCGGGTGGCTCGGATGGGGCTGGCCGAGGATGTCGCGCTGTGCGAGCTGCTGGACTCCGATCTGAGTGACGACGCGCGGCATGCGGAGGCGTTGGCTCGGCTGCGGGTGCATCCTGCGTTGGCTCAGGCTCGGCGGGACACGGTGCGGTTCGCTGAGGAGGCGCGGGCTGCGTTGGTGCCGTTGGCGGAGTGCGATGCGAAGGTGGCGTTGGGGGAGATGTGTGACGCGGTGGTGCATCGGGCTGGGTAGGGTTTTCGCCCCCGCCGCCCCTACCCGTTCCCATCCTTCTGGGGGCTGTGCCCCCAGACCCCCCTTTCGCGCTGGACGCGCTCGTCCTCAAACGCCGGACGGGCTAAAAACATGTGGCGCGCGTCACATGGCTGGACTAAGTCCAAACCGAGACCTCTTCCCGTATTGGTTCCAGAAGCTGACGCAGGGGGCGTCAGCTGCGATACGGGGAGAAAAAGAATCATGGGACGTAAAAGCCTGATCGTTTCCGGGGTCTCGGTGGTCGCCGCTGCCGGTATCGCCGCCGCCGTTCTTCCGGCGGTGGCCGCGAACGGAGATCGCGGTGGTGATCGCAACGCCCACGCCGACCACGTGGGCATCGTCACCCAGGGTGTCGGCGCCGGAAGCGGTGGCACCGTTCTCGCCGCCAGTCTTCGGGGTGCCAACGAGGTGCCCGTGGCCGGCGGGCCCGCCGTCGGGGACCGGGACGGGGCCGCCGTCGAGTTCGTCAAGGTCAAGGGCGACAAGGTGTCCGTCGCCGTGGCCTGGCGCGGTACCGGCAAGCCGACCCTCCTCCACATCCACCAGGGCGCCAAGGGCACGAACGGTGGCGTCAAGATCGACTTCACCGGGTTGCTCGGCAAGGGCAGCGGTGGTGGCAAGGGACGTACCGTCACAGGGACTGTCAAGGTCAATGACGCCGCCCTGCTCGCGAAGCTCAAGTCCGACCCCGGCGCCTTCTACGCCAATCTGCACACCGCCGAGTTCCCGGGCGGAGCCGTCCGTGGCCAGCTCCACAAGGTCACCGTCGCCTCCTTCGACTTCCGGGACGCCCTCGACAACTTCCAGGCGTCCGTCGTCAAGGGCAAGCAGATCTACCAGTGCAAGCCGGCCGAGGGCGGCGGGTACGCCTTCGCGCAGCGCGATGTCAGCGCCGTACTCGGCGGGAACATCGCGCACACCTTCGTGAAGCCCAACTCCGGTACGCCGCAGTGGATCGCCCCCGACCGCAGCGCGGTCACCGGGTCGCTGATCTCCAAGACCCCGAACGGCGACAGGAACATCCCCGAACTGGACCTCAGGGCCACGCAGTCCGGCAAGCACCGCGGGCTGCTCGCCCGTACGACCGAGATCCTGCGGCTGAACACCGTGGGCGGCGTCGCACCGGCCGGTTCCTGCTCGCCCGGCACCATCGTGGGCGTCCCCTACCAGGCGGACTACGTGTTCCTGCGGAACTGAGCCACGGAGTCGCCGGACGATCGGCATCGAGGCGGGGCTTCCCCGGATACCACCACCACACGACCCCTACGGGTCGGGGGAAGCACCGCCTCCTCATGTCATCCCGTAGCAGTACGCGGAGTTGAGACCAAGGTCTGACGATTCCCCTTCGTCGATTTGGTGAGATGGAAAGCACCACTCCTCACCGGTTCGGGTGAGAATGGCGGCTCAGGGTGGACAGGTGTGGGACTGACAGCCGCCGCCGACGACGGAGGTAAGGCACACATGGCACCGTACGAAGAGGCCAAGTCCGGCAACCGGATCGAGGCCGAGATCGAGACCGAGGCCGAGGACGTGCCCTCGCGGCGCCGCAAGGCCGCGCGGTACGCCGCCCCGGCCGTGGTGATCGGTCTGACGGCCGCGACGATCGGGCTGGTACCGGCGTTCGCCGGCTCCGGTGACCCCGATCTACCGAAGATCAGCGCGCAGGAACTCATCGAGAAGATCGCCGCGTCGGACACCCAGCAGCTGTCCGGCACGGTGAAGATCAGCACGGACCTGGGGCTGCCCGACCTCGGCGGTCTGGAGAGCGGCCTGCTCTCGGGCGGCCTCGGCGGGGGTTCCGGCGATTCGGGGTCGGCCGCCGATCCGAGCGCCAAGCTCCTCGAACTGGCCTCCGGCACGCACACGGTCCGGGTCGCCGTCGACGGCCCCGACAAGCAGAAGGTGTCGCTGCTGGAGAAGGCCGCCGAGTACAGCGTCATCCACAACGGCGACGAGGTGTGGGCGTACGACAGTTCGTCGAACGAGGCGTACCACGCGACGGCCCCCGCATCCGAGAGCGGCAAGGACAAGGCCGACGGCAAGGGCCAGGCCCTGCCCGACGACGTGCCCGCCACGCCCAAGGAGTTCGCCGAGGAGGCCCTGAAGGCGGCCGACGACACGACTTCCGTGACCGTCGACGGCACCGCCCAGGTCGCCGGCCGCGACGCGTACAAGCTGGTCATCAAGCCGAAGGCGTCCGGGTCCACGGTCGGGGCGATCAGTATCGCGGTCGACTCGAAGACCGGTACGCCGCTGAAGTTCACGCTCACCCCGGCGAGCGGCGGCGCGGCCGTCGTGGACGCCGGCTTCGTCGACGTCGACTTCGCCAAGCCCGCCGCCTCGACCTTCGACTTCACCCCGCCCAAGGGCACGAAGGTCACCGAGGAGGGCTCGGCCAAGGCCGACGAGGACTTCGGCAAGGAGTTCGGCAAGGAACTCGACGGCGACGTCTCGGGAACCGAGGGCCACGGGTGGGCGCACGGGGCCGAGGACGGCGGCGATGGCGTCAAGATCATCGGCGAGGGCTGGAACTCCATCGCCGCCTTCGACTCGGGCGCCGAGAGCGGCCTGCCGTCGGCCGGTGACTCCCCGGACGCCGGCGCGTTCGGCGGCTTCCTCGACTCCTTCGGCGACAAGGTCTCCGGCGACTTCGGCTCCGGCACGGTCTTCAAGACCCGCCTGATCAACGCCCTGATGACGGACGACGGCAAGCTCTACGTCGGCGCCGTCACGAAGGACGCGCTCGTGAAGGCGGCGAACGCGGACCGGTAACTCGCGTAACTCCCGTTCGGGAACCTCCGGACGCGAATCCCTGTTGTACGAGTAGACGACCGAGGGAGCCGGGGGAGCCCATGGAGGAAGCGTCCACCGCGGAGCGGGGAGAGCCGGAAGAGGTGCACCGGGGTGACGATGGCGCGGTCATCGTCACCCGTGCCCTCACCAAGCGCTACCGCGGTGGACAGCTCGCCGTCGACGCTCTCGACCTCACCGTCCCGGCGGGCAGCGTCTTCGGTTTCCTCGGGCCGAACGGCTCCGGCAAGACGACCACCATCCGCATGCTGATGGGCCTGATCGAGCCGACGTCGGGCACGGCGCGGGTGCTGGGGCGGCCGATGCCCCGTGCCACCCGCGCCGTGCTGCCGCATGTCGGCGCGCTCATCGAAGGACCCGCGCTGTACGGCTTCCTCTCGGGCCGCGACAACCTCGTCCGGTACGACGCCGCAGACCCGACCGCCGATCCGCGCACCCGGCGTACGCGCGTCGCGCACGCCCTGGACCGGGTGGGCCTCACGGCCGCCGCCGGCAAGAAGGCGAAGGCGTACTCGCTGGGCATGAAGCAGCGGCTCGGTCTCGCGGCGGCGCTGCTCCAGCCGCGCCGCCTGCTCGTCCTCGACGAGCCGACCAACGGGCTCGATCCACAGGGCATGCGCGAAATCCGTTCCCTGGTAAGGGAGTTGGCCTCCGACGGCACCACCGTCTTCCTCTCCTCCCACCTCCTCGACGAGATCGAGCAGGTCTGTACGCACGCGGCCGTCATGGCACAGGGCCGGCTGATCACCCAGGGCTCGGTGGCGGAGTTGGCCGCCGGGACCCGCGGACGCCTCGTCGTGACGACCCCGGACACGGCGGACGCGGCCCGCGTGCTGAAGGAGCAGGGCGCCTCGGACGTCGTCATCACCGAGGACCAGGTGACCGCAGAACCTCCGGACCGCGAACTCGCCGACGTCAACGCCGCGTTGGTCGGCGCGGGCGTCCGCGTCCGAGGCTTCGGCGTCGAACGGGCGTCCCTGGAGGACGCGTTCATGGCGCTGACGGGGGAGGGCTTCGATGTCGCAGGCTGAGGTTCAGGCAGGTGCCCCAAAGGGGCGCGAGGAACGGCGCGACCAGCCACGACAAACCGCCAGCCGTCGAACAACCGTCCGAGGCACCCTCTTCGGCAACGAACTCCTCACCACCTTCCGCCGCTGGCGCACCCTCGCCCTCCTGGGCGTACTGGCGGCGGTACCAATCCTCATCGGCATCGCAATCAAGATCGAGACCGGCGACGGTTCGTCCGGCGTCGGCGGTGGCCCGGGCGGGGGCGGCGGCGGAGGCCCCGCCTTCATCTCGCAGATCACCAACAACGGCCTCTTCCTGGTGTTCACGGCCCTGGCCGCAACCCTCCCCTTCTTCCTCCCGATGGCCATCGGCGTCATCGCGGGCGACGCGATAGCCGGCGAGGCAAGCGCGGGCACCCTCCGCTATCTGCTGGTCGCCCCGGCCGGCCGCACCCGCCTGCTCCTCACCAAGTACGCGACCACGCTGACGTTCTGCCTGGTCGCGACGCTGGTGGTGGCACTGTCGGCGCTCACGGTCGGCGCCCTGCTCTTCCCGCTCGGCGATCTGATGACGATCTCCGGTACGAGCATCAGCTTCACGGAGGGACTGGGGCGGGCGCTGCTGATCGCGCTGGTCGTCGCCGCGTCACTGATCGGGGTGGCGGCGCTCGGCCTGTTCATCTCCACCCTGACGAGCAGCGGCATCGCGGCGATGGCGACGACCGTCGGACTGCTCATCACCGTCCAGATCCTCGACCAGATACCCCAACTGCACGCGCTCCAGCCGTACTTCTTCTCCCACTACTGGCTGTCCTTCGCCGACCTCATGCGCGAACCGGTCTACTGGGACGACCTGGTGAAGAACCTCGGCATCCAGGCCGTGTACGCGGCGGTGTTCGGCTCGGCGGCCTGGGCGCGGTTCACGACGAAGGACATCACCGCCTGAACTCCCCTCGCCCGAACGGGCCGAGTCGCCCGAATGGGCCGAACCGGCCGGACTATGCGAAGAACGTCTTCGCGCGGGTGAGCGCGTCGGTGTCCTTCAGTACGTCACCGGGCTTGCTCCCGTTGCCGAGCAGCACCCCGCCGAACCGCATCCCCATGTACGCGGCCGAGTTGCGGAGCGTACCGACCAGCGGGTCGGCGAACGCCGGGTCCGGGTCGGCGAGGACGGTGACGCCCCAGAGCGTGCGTCCGGCGAGGGTGGCCTTGAAGTCCAGGCCGGGAGTGCGCAGCCAGCCCGACCAGTAGTCGAGATAGCGCTTGACGGGGGCGGACACCGAGTACCAGTACAGCGGCGAGACGATCACGATGTCCGTGGCCGCGAGCGTCGCGTCGAGCAGGAGGGCCGTGTTGTTTCCGGTGGGCCGGACGTGGTCCGCGTCATGGCGCAGATCCTCGAAGTCGGGCAGTGGATGCTCGGCGAGACTCAGCCAGCGCTGCTCGACCTCGGCGGGCAGTTGTTCGGCGGCCCGGCGGGCGAGCGCCTCGGTGTTGCCGTCGGTGCGGCTGCTGCCCAGGAGGAAGAGGAAGCTGCGGTTCATGGTGGGCCCCCGGTGCGGTTGGCGTACGGCAGGTGTGGCGCGCACGGTGAGTCAATGCGCACAGTACATGCGTGTGCATTAATGACTGGCCTGTGCATCAACAGCCGGCCAGGCCCGCTTGTTCCTCCGCCTCCGCCATGACCCGCAGCAGTACCTGCTCCTCGCCGTGCCGGGCCACGACCTGGAGTCCGACCGGGCAGCCGTCCGGGCCGAAACCCGCCGGGATGCTCGCCGCCGGGTGCCCGCTGAGGTTGAACGCCCAGGTGAGCGCGGTCGAGTACCGGTCGCCCGGACCCTCGTGGCCGTGTGGCGGGTTCGGCGTCGTGGGGGTCAGCAGCAGGTCGGCCCGGCTGAACAGCTCCGCGAGCCGCCGGTCGTTGGCGGCACGCAGCCGGTGCGCCGCCGCCGTATCGCCGCCGCCCGTATTCGCACCCCTAGCCCCACCGCCACCCCCACCCGCACCCGGCGCCCGCAGCGCCAGCCAAGCCGGCCCCGGATCGTCGAGGCGTACGACAGCATCGTCCGGCGGCAACAGCCGTACGACCCCGGCACCGTCGAGCCGCAGCGCGGCCCCGTGCGCGACGAGGGCCGGCCCGGGATCGGAGCGGGCGAAGCCGAGGGAGTCGGACCAGAGAGCGGTGAGGGGCCGCCGCACGGACTCGCACTCCTCGTCCCCCTCCTCCGCCACGCACCGCCAGTACGCCCCCAGGTCGACCGCCCGCCGAGCCACCGCCCCCACCGCGCTCAGCCCCGTCCGGTCGGGATGCGGCAGACGCCCGTTCGTCGACTTGAGGCCGAACACCCCGCACCAGGCGGCCGGGATGCGTATGGACCCGGCGCCGTCCGCGCCCGTCGCGAGAGGGACCAGGCCCGCTGCCACAGCCGCCCCGGCCCCCGCCGACGAACCGCCCGGCACCCGGTCCGCCCGCCACGGGTTGACCGTCCGTCCACCGGCCCCAAGTCCCCAGGTCTGCCAGGGGGTTCCGGGCGCAGGTACGGACGTGGCGCCCACCGGCACACACCCGGCGGCGATCAGCCGTACCGCGTCCGCCGCCCGCTCCCCGTACCGCCCCTTCACCGCGAGCGGAACGCCCGCGAGCGGCAGCCGCTCACCCGCCGCGACCCGGACATCGACCTCGCGCGCCCGGCGAACCGCCGCCTCGCCCCAGACCTCCCTGAACGCACACAACTCCGCGTCCACGGCGGCGATCCGGGCGAGCGCGGAGGTGACGGCCTCGACGGCGGTCACCTCCCGCGCCCGTACGGCGGCGGCGATCTCCGCGATCGGGAGGCTCAACTTGTCACCCTCTTCCCCCGTACCGACCGATGATCTACTGACCGATCTTGGCATCCGTAGGGTGCCGCCGATGCCATCGCCGGTGCGGTACGGGGGAGTTGGACCAACGGACCGCGTGCGTTACTCCGACAGCTCCCACACCGCGTACGCCGCCGCGTCACTGTTGCGGTCGAGGGCGGTGTCGTTGATGTTGGCCGTCGTGTCGCAGGACGAGTGGTAGCAGCGGTCGAACGCCTGGCCCGACGTACCGCCCCACTTGGCCGCCTGCGCCGCCGTCTTGATGTAGTCGGCGCCGCTGAACAGACCGCCGACCGGGACGCCCACGTTCTTGAAGGGCGCGTGGTCGGAGCGGCCGTCGCCCTCGGTCTCGATCTCGGTCGCGATGCCGAGGCCCGCGTAGTAGTCCTTGAAGGTCTGTTCGATGGTCGGGTCGTCGTCGTAGACGAAGTAGCCGGGGTTGGGCGAGCCGATCATGTCGAAGTTCAGATAGCCGTCGATGCGCGCGCGGTTCGCGGTGGAGAGGTTGTTGACGTAGTACCGGGACCCGACCAGCCCCAGCTCCTCCGCTCCCCACCAGGCGAAACGCAGATGCTTCGTGGGCTGGTACTGGGCGCGGGAGACCGCGAGCGCGATCTCCAGGACGGCGGCCGAACCACTGCCGTTGTCGTTGATGCCGGCGCCGGAGGTGACGCTGTCGAGGTGCGAGCCCGCCATGATCACCTGCTCGGGGTCGCCGCCGGGCCAGTCGGCGATCAGGTTGTAGCCGGTACGGCTGGACGCGGTGAACTGCTGGATGGTCGTGGTGAATCCGGCCGCGTCCAGCTTGGCCTTCACATAGTCGAGCGAGGCACGGTAGCCGGTTCTGCCGTGCGCCCGGTTGCCGCCGTTGGCGGTGGCTATGGACTGCAACTGGGTCAGATGCGCCTTGACGTTGGCCAGCGGCAGGTCGGGCGCGGCGGCGAGCTTCACGGACGAGTCGGGTGCGGGTGTCGCGCCGGCCGCCGTGCTCGTGGTGAGGAGCGCGGTGGTGGCGAGCACGGTGACGGCCACAGCGGTGGCTGTGGCGCGTCCGGGAACCGAGAGCTTCATGTGGGGGGCTCCGAATTCCTTGGGAATCACAGGGATTCCACAGCGGATAGGTGCCTGGATGGTGAAGCTCTGGCCAACTGTTCGTCAAGAGCGCTATCTGGACAGCGAGTTCGCATACCGGATGAACATGGACATGACTAACGCGCCCGGTGTGTTCGGTTCAGTGGACGCAGAACTCGTTCCCCTCCGGGTCCGCCATCACCACCCACTCACCGCCCATCTCCCGCACCTCCCGCAGGACTCTCGCCCCCAGCTCCGTCAGCCGCTCGACCTCGGGCGTGCGCAGGTCCGGGCCCGGGTGCAGATCGAGGTGGAGCCGGTTCTTACCCGTCTTCTGCTCCGGCACGCGCTGGAACAGCAGCCGCCGCCCGAGCCCGGTCCCGCTCTCCTCCTCGTACGGATCACCGGGATGCCGTACGGCCGCCAGGTCCCGCCAGGCGTGTCGGCCGTCCACCTCGACGGTCAGCTCGTCCGGCACGGCACCGATGCTCAGCAGCCGCTCGACCAGCGCACTGTGGTCCTCGACGGTGTACGCGAGCGCGGCACCCCAGAAACCGGCCTGCGCGTGCGGCTCCGCGCAGTCGACGACCAGCTTCCAGTGGACGGGGGTGGGCGTGGGGACGGGGGCGGATTGGGTGGATCCGGGCGTCAGCGTCATGGAAACCACTTATAACGTGCCGCACTGACAACGCCCCGCTTCAGCGGCGGACGTCCTGCGTGTTCAGGCGGACGTCCCGCGTGTTCAACCGCGTACGTCCTGCGCGGCCTCCGCCGGCCGGGGAGCGGGGATCGCCTCGGCCCCCGCCCTGAGTGCCCGCGCCCCCCGCCGAGCCGCCCGCAGCGCGTCCCACGTCAACAGGGCGAGCGCCAGCCACACCAGGGCGAAGCCGGCCCAGCGTTCCGGGGGCATGGCCTCGTGGAAGTAGAGGATGCCGAGGAGGAACTGGAAGACGGGGGCCAGGTACTGGAGCAGGCCCAGGGTCGACAGGGGCACCCGGATCGCCGCCGCGCCGAAGCAGACCAGCGGGAGGGCGGTGACGATGCCGGTCGCCGCGAGCAGGGCCGCGTGCCCGGGGCCCTCCTGACCGAAGGTCGCCTCGCCCTGTCCGCCCAGCCACAGCAGGTAGGCCAGCGCGGGCAGGAACTGGACCGCGGTCTCGGCGGCCAGGGATTCGACCCCGCCCAGGTTGACCTTCTTCTTGACCAGGCCGTACGTGGCGAACGAGAAGGCCAGACAGAGGGAGATCCAGGGCGGCCGGCCGTATCCGACCGTCAGGACGAGCACGGCGGCGAGACAGACGCCGACCGCCGTCCACTGCACCGGCCGCAGCCGCTCCTTCAGCAGGATCACGCCCATGGCGATGGTGACCAGCGGGTTGATGAAGTAGCCGAGCGAGGCCTCGACCACGTGCCCGGTGTTCACGGCCCAGATGTAGACGCCCCAGTTGACCGTGATGAGCGCCGCCGCGACAGCTATCAGTGCCAGTCGGCGCGGTTGCCTCAGCAGCTCGCCCGCCCAGGCCCAGCGGCGCAGCACCAGCAGCGCGATACCGACGACTGCGAGGGACCACACCATCCGGTGGGCCAGGATCTCGACCGCCCCGGCCGGCTTCAGCAGCGGCCAGAAGAGCGGAACGAGGCCCCACATCCCGTATGCCGCGAAGCCGTTCAGCAGACCCGTGCGCTGCTCGCTCGTGGGCTTCCCGGCCACCGGTGCCTCCCCCTCGTATCAGCACATCGTCATATGGACGTGCGCGTCCCTGACGGTAACGCCGAGCACCCCCGGCTGTCATGCTCGTATCGCGATACGGTCATGACAGCCGGGGGTGGTGTCCTCAGGGGTGCTACGGGGGAGTGCGTGCCCCTGAGGGGTCCAGGGGGTGTGGGTGACGTCAGGCCTTGAGCGCGGCGGCGATCGACTCGGCGATCGGCGTGGTCGGGCTGCCGGTCAGGCGGGACAGGTCGCCCGGGGTGCCGGCCAGCTGGCCCTGCTCGATGGACGCGTCCACGCCCGCGAGGATCGCGGCGAGGCCCTCGGGCAGACCGGCGCCGACCAGGATGCCGGTGAAGACCTCGACCGAGACCGCGTTGTAGGGGACGTCCTTGCCGGACTGCTTGGAGATCTCGGCCGCGTACTCGGCGAAGCTCCAGGCGGTGTCGCCGCTCAGCTCGTACGTCGAGTTCTCGTGACCCTCGCCGGTCAGCACCGCGACAGCGGCGGCGGCGTAGTCGGCACGCGCGGCCGAGGCGACCTTGCCCTCGCCGGCGGCCTGCGTGACGCCGTGCTCCAGGGCGACGGCGAGCTGCTCGGTGTAGTTCTCGTTGTACCAGCCGTTGCGCAGCAGCGAGTAGGGGACGCCGGACTCGAGGATCGCTGCCTCGGTGCCCTTGTGGTCGTCGGCGAGCGCGGCGGTCAGAGTGCCGGGGGCGCTGGTGTACGCGAGCAGCGCGGCGCCCGCGGCCTTGGCGGCCTCCAGGACGACCTTGTGCTGGCCGACACGGCCCTTGTCGAACTCGTTGCCGGAGATGAGCAGCACCTTGTCGCCGGCGGCTATGACACCGTCGAAGGTCTCGGGCTCGTTGTAGTCGGCGACGGCGATCTTCACGCCGCGGGCCGCGAAGCCGGACGCCTTCTCCGCGTCGCGTACGACGGCGGTGATCTGGTCGGCCGGAACCTTCTCCAGCAGCTGCTCGACGACGTGACGACCGAGGTGGCCGGTGGCTCCGGTGACGACGATGCTCATGATGTGAATCTCCTTGTGGGATGCGGGCTGGCACTAACCCTAGGAGAAGCGCTAACTCTTGGAAAGTACCCACTTTCAAGTAAGGTACTTACATGGCAGTAAGTGCGGCAGTGAGCGGCGAGGCCGAAGTCAGGGGCAAGTACACGGCGGTCGACGCCGAGGGCAGGTGCCCGTACCGCCTGGTCATGGAGCACGTCACCAGCCGCTGGGGTGTGCTCGTCCTCATGGAGCTGATGGAGCGCTCGTACCGCTTCAGCGAGCTGCGCCGGGCCATCGACGGCGTCAGCGAGAAGATGCTGACACAGACCCTCCAGACGCTGGAGCGCGACGGCATGGTCCACCGGGACGCGAAGCCGGTCATCCCGCCCCGCGTCGACTACTCGCTCACCGACCTCGGCCGCGAGGCCGCCGCCCAGGTCAGCGCCCTGGCCGGCTGGACGAAGGACCGCATGCCGGACGTGGCCCGGGCCCGCGAGGCGTACGACGAGGCCCGGGCCGCAAAGACCCGGGCCTCGTAGTCGCTCGCGAACAGGTCAGCCGGCGACGGTCCAGGTGTCGCTGCCCGTGAGCAGTGCGCCGAGGTCGCCCTTGCCGTTCTGGACGATCGCGGTGTCCAGCTGCTCGGCCATCTGTGTGTCGTACACGGGCCGGTCGACCGAGCGGAAGACGCCGATGGGCGTGTGGTGCAGGGTGTCCGGGTCGGCGAGCCGGGAGAGCGCGAACGCGGTGGTCGGGGACGCGGAGTGCGCGTCGTGCACGAGCACGTCGGCCTCGTTGTCGGCGGTGACGGCGACCACCTTCAGATCGCCGGTCGCCCGGTCCCGTACGACACCCTTGGCGTGGTCGGTGCCGAAGCGGATCGGCTGCCCGTGCTCCAGCCGGATCACCGCCTCCTCGGCCTGCTGCTTGTCCTTGAGGACCTCGAAGGCGCCGTCGTTGAAGATGTTGCAGTTCTGGTAGATCTCGACGAGCGCGGTCCCGGGGTGGGCGGCGGCCTCGCGCAGCACGCCCGTGAGGTGCTTGCGGTCGGAGTCGACGGTCCGGGCCACGAAGGACGCCTCGGCGCCGATCGCCAGCGACACCGGGTTGAAGGGCGCGTCCAGCGAGCCCATCGGCGTCGACTTGGTGATCTTGCCGACCTCGCTGGTGGGCGAGTACTGGCCCTTGGTCAGCCCGTAGATCCGGTTGTTGAAGAGCAGGATCTTGAGGTTGACGTTGCGCCGCAGGGCGTGGATCAGATGGTTGCCGCCGATGGAGAGCGCGTCGCCGTCACCGGTGACCACCCAGACGGACAGATCGCGTCGGCTGGTGGCGAGGCCGGTGGCGATGGCGGGAGCGCGCCCGTGGATCGAATGCATCCCGTAGGTGTTCATGTAGTACGGGAAGCGGGAGGAGCACCCGATCCCGGACACGAAGACGATGTTCTCCTTCGCCAGCCCCAGCTCGGGCATGAAGCCCTGTACGGCGGCGAGGACCGCGTAGTCCCCGCAGCCGGGGCACCAGCGCACTTCCTGATCGGACTTGAAGTCCTTCATGGACTGCCTGGCCTCGGCCTTGGGCACCAGAGTGAGTGCCTCGATCGTGCCGGTACCGGAGCCTTCCGTGGACGTCTCAGCCATCGATGGCCTCCTTGAGAGCCGTGGCGAGCTGTTCGGCCTTGAACGGCATACCGTTGACCTGGTTGTACGAGTGGGCGTCCACCAGGTACTTCGCCCGGATCAGCGTGGCGAGCTGGCCGAGGTTCATCTCGGGGATCACGACCCGGTCGTAACGCCTCAACACCTCACCGAGGTTGCGCGGGAAGGGGTTGAGGTGGCGCAGATGGGCCTGCGCGATCGGCTGCCCGGCCGCCCGCAGCCGCCGTACGGCCGCCGTGATCGGCCCGTAGGTGGAACCCCAGCCCAGCACAAGGGTGTTGGCAGCGCCCGACGGCTCGTCGACAACGAGATCCGGTACGTCGATGCCGTCGATCTTGGCCTGGCGGGTACGGACCATCAGGTCGTGGTTGGCCGGGTCGTACGAGATGTTGCCCGTGCCGTCCTGCTTCTCGATGCCACCGATCCGGTGTTCGAGCCCGGGGGTGCCGGGGATCGCCCACGGCCGGGCGAGGGTCTGCGGGTCCCGCTTGTAGGGCCAGAAGACCTCGGTGCCGTCGTCGAGGGTGTGGTTGGGTCCCTGGGCGAACTGCACCCGCAGATCGGGCAGTTCGTCGACCTCGGGGATGCGCCAGGGCTCCGAGCCGTTGGCGAGATACCCGTCGGAGAGCAGGAAGACGGGAGTGCGGTAGGTGAGCGCGATCCGGGCGGCCTCGATCGCCGCGTCGAAGCAGTCGGCGGGCGTGCACGGGGCCACGATCGGGACCGGGGCCTCGCCGTTGCGCCCGAACATGGCCTGCAACAGGTCGGCCTGCTCGGTCTTGGTCGGCAGCCCGGTGGAGGGCCCGCCGCGCTGGATGTCGATGACCAGCAAGGGCAGTTCCATCGAAACGGCCAGCCCGATGGTCTCGGACTTCAGCGCCACCCCCGGCCCGGAGGTGGTGGTGACGGCCAGCGCCCCGCCGAAGGCGGCGCCCAACGCGGCCCCGATACCCGCGATCTCGTCCTCGGCCTGGAAGGTCCGGACCCCGAAGTTCTTGTGCCGGCTCAGCTCGTGCAGGATGTCCGAGGCGGGCGTGATCGGGTACGACCCCAAGTACAGCGGCAGATCGGCCTGTTGGCCGGCCGCGATGAGCCCGTACGACAGAGCCAGGTTCCCGGAGATGTTGCGATAGGTCCCGGTGGGGAACGCGGTGGAGGCCGGCGCGACCTCGTAACTCACCGCGAAATCCTCAGTGGTCTCCCCGAAGTTCCAACCGGCCCTGAACGCGGCGAGGTTGGCGGCGGCGATCTCGGGCTTCTTGGCGAACTTGGCGGCCAGGAACTTCTCGGTGCCCTCGGTCGGCCGGTGGTACATCCAGCTCAACAGCCCCAGCGCGAACATGTTCTTGCTGCGCTCGGCCTCCTTGCGGGAGAGCGCGAACTCCTTGAGCGCCTCGACGGTGAGAGTGGTCAACGGCACGGGATGCAGGCTGTACCCGTCAAGCGAGCCGTCCTCCAATGGGGAGACCGGATACCCGACCTTCTGCATGGCCCGCTTGGTGAACTCGTCCGTGTTGACGATGATCTCGGCGCCGCGCGGCACATCGGCGATGTTCGCCTTCAGCGCGGCCGGGTTCATCGCGACGAGCACATTGGGCGCGTCACCGGGCGTGAGGATGTCGTGGTCGGCGAAATGCAGTTGGAACGAAGAAACGCCCGGCAGTGTTCCTGCGGGCGCTCGGATCTCGGCGGGGAAGTTCGGCAGAGTGGACAGATCGTTCCCGAAGGACGCGGTCTCGGAGGTGAAACGGTCCCCCGTGAGCTGCATTCCGTCCCCGGAGTCCCCCGCGAACCGAATAATCACCCGATCGAGTCGCCGTACGTCCTTCACACCGGCCGGACTGCGCTGCTCTCCCACGACGGATCCGACGGCTCCGACGTCTGAGTCGGCCTTCTCCGCTGACCCGTTCGCTGAACCGTTCGCTGAACTGTCCGCTGGACTGCTGACCTGGCTGGTCACTGAACTGGACCTCCTTCGAGGCGGCGGCCTGGGGCGGCCCTCCCGCGGACCTTCCCAGGATCAACAGTACGTCGGTAAGGGTCGCCTTCCCTGGACCGATCGCATGATGGACGCCATTTTGAGACGGTTCGGCGCCCTGACTTGTCATGATTTCCTGCCCCGCAGCGCTGACTCGGTAGACGCTCCCGGCCGGGTCTCCGGTTCTGCCGCGGACCGAGCGCCTGTTGCCGGGTGCGGCCGGTCCCTGACGGGGTGTCAGACTGCTAGGAGTTGAGGTAGGTCAGAACGGCCAGAACCCGCCGGTGATCACCGTCGCTCGGCGAAAGCCCCAGCTTCAGAAAAATATTGCTGACGTGCTTCTCGACGGCACCGTCACTCACGACGAGCTGCCGCGCGATGGCCGAATTGGTCCGCCCCTCGGCCATCAGCCCCAGCACCTCCCGCTCCCGGGGCGTGAGCCCGGCAAGCACGTCCTGCTTACGGCTGCGCCCCAGCAACTGGGCCACGACCTCGGGATCGAGAGCGGTACCCCCCTGGGCCACCCGCACCACCGCGTCCACGAACTCCCGCACCTCGGCGACCCGGTCCTTCAGCAGATACCCGACGCCCCGGCTGGACCCGGCGAGCAGCTCGGTCGCGTACCGCTCCTCGACGTACTGCGACAGCACGAGCACACCGAGTTCCGGATGCGACTTCCGCAGCTGTACGGCGGCACGGACCCCTTCGTCGGTATGCGTGGGCGGCATCCGCACATCCGCGACGACGACGTCCGGGAGCTCGTCCTGTGCGGCCAGCTCGGTAATGGTCTTGATCAGCGCGACCCCGTCACCCACACCGGCGACGACGTCATGCCCACGGTCGGTCAACAACCGGGTCAGGCCCTCCCGAAGCAGCACTGAATCCTCGGCGATGACGACCCGCACCCTGTCCTCCACGATTCCCCGGCCCCCCCATACCCCGTCCGAACACCAGGCTCCAGCATCCCAGTATTCGGACGAGGAGGGGGAAGATGTCGAGGGGTTTCCTGCACGGCTCGGGCAGTTGTCTCGCCCCCGCCGCCCTTACCCGTTCCCATCCTCGGGGGCTGCCGCCCCCGAACCCCCGCATCGCGCTGAACGCGCTCGTCCTCAAGCGCCGGACGGGCTGAGTGGGTGGTGGCAGGTGGGTGGGCGGGGAAAAGGGTGGGCTCAGCACGGTTGCCCTCGAACGCCGGCCCCATCCAGCCCGTCCGGCGTTTGAGGACGAGCGCGTTCAGCGCGAAGGGGGGTCTGGGGGCGCAGCCCCCAGGAACGGGATGGGACGGGTAGGGGCGGCGGGGGCGAAAAAAACCGCCCCCGCACCACCGCTCACCCCCGCCAAGGCAACTCCGCAGTAACCCGAGTAGGCCCCCCCACCGGAGAATCCACCACCAAAATCCCATCCACCGCATCAAGCCGCCCCGCCAACCCCGCCAACCCCGACCCGCCGGAGGCATCCGCACCCCCCACCCCGTCATCCACCACCTGCAACATCAACCGGTTCTCCACCCGCCACACATCCACCGACGCCGACGCGGCCGACGCATGCTTGCTCACGTTCTGCAACAGCTCCGACACCGTGAAGTAAGCGATCCCCTCGATCGCCGCAGCAGGCCGCTCCACCAGATCCACCTCCACCTGCACAGGCACCGCACACCGAGAAGCCACCGCCGACAGAGCAGCGTCCAGCCCCCGATCCGTCAGCACCGCCGGATGAATCCCCCGCGCCAGATCCCGCAGCTCCTGCAAGGCCGTCTTCACCTCACCGTGCGCCTCGTCCACCATCCGAGCCGCAGCCTGCGGATCCTCCGTGAGCTTCTCCTTCGCGAGCCCCAGATCCATGGCCAGAGCCACCAGCCGCGCCTGCGCCCCGTCATGCAGATCCCGCTCGATCCGCCGCAGATCGGCGGCGGCCGTGTCGACCACGACCCCCCGGTCGGACTCCAGCTCGACGACCCGCGTCGCCAGCCGCGACGGCCCGAGCAGCCCCTGCACCATGACCCGGTCGACCAGGGTCAGCGCCCGCACGATCCAGGGCGTGGCCATGGTGAACAACAGCCCGACCAGCGCGGTCACGGTGACCTCGAACGGGTTGTCGAGGTAGATCCGGTGAGTCTCGTCGCCGTACAGCTGAAGGCCGTCCTGCCCGCCGTACATCGGAAAAACCCAGAACCACAGCGGATACGTGAGCAGCGCCCACCCATAGACCCAAAAGATCACCGCGACCAGGAACGAGAACATCGCCCAAGGCAGATGCAGCACCGAGAACAGCAGATGCCGCCACGAGGTACCGCTCTTGAGCACGCCCCCCATCCAGGCCGCCGCCCCCGACTTGCGGGTCCGCACCGGCTCCGGTTCGGCAACGTCGGCGCCGATCAGCGCCCGCGCCATCTTCCGTTCCAGCACCCCGAACCCCCGGCACCCCGCCAGGCCCACGGCCAGCACCGGAATCCCGAGGAAGGTGATCAGCAGCCCCGCACCGGTGGAGGCCATGGTGACGGCGTACGTGAACACCAGCACGCTGACCGGCAGGCTCAGCAGCACATACGCGAACTCACGCCAGCTGCGCGCCTCGACGGGCGCCCGCAACGCGGCCGGCAACCGAAACCGCCGCCCCCGCCCAGGCTCCTGATCCTCCGCCATTCCCCGCCCCCACTCCCCGAAGCCTCCGGCAACCCCGTCGCCCGTCCCGTGGAATCCGGCCCCGGGCCCGCCCTGCTGCCCGTACCCCTGTCCGTACTCCATGGCCATCGCCCCAGTCCGTCCTACTAGTCCTACGAGTCCCAGTCGGCGCGCCCGCCGCTGCCCTGTTCGCCTGCCATCAGCCTGCTCGCCCCGACCCCCACGGACCATGGAGCACGTAGGCGTCTTCCCCCGGGGGTTTTCCCTACCAAGACCCTGAAAAGGAAGCCCTGCCTACGACTGCTCGATCCGCTCCCGCCAGGGCAACTCGGCCGTGACCGTCGTGGGCCCGCCCTCGGGCGACTCGATGACGAACAGCCCGTCCACCGCGCCCAGCCGGTCCGCGAGCCCCGCCATCCCCGTACCGCCGTCCAGCCGCGCCCCGCCCCGGCCGTCGTCCCAGACCTGGATCAGCAGCCGGTCCTCGGTGCGCCACACGTCGACGGAGGCGTTCCGCGCCCCACTGTGCTTGCTGATGTTCTGGAGCAGCTCGGAGACCGTGAAGTAGGCGATGCCCTCGATGGCGGCGGCCGGCCTGGCCGGCAGATCGGCCGTGACCTGCACCGGCACCGTGCACCGTGATGCCACCGAAGACAGCGCGGCATCCAGCCCCCGGTCCGTCAGCACCGCCGGATGGATCCCGCGCGCCAGATCGCGCAGCTCCTGAAGCGCGAGCTTCACCTCGCCGTGCGCCTCCTCGACCATCGCTGCCACATGTTCGTCGGCCTGGCCCTCCAGCAGCTTCTCCTTGGCCAGCCCGAGCCCCATCGCGAGGTTCACGAGCCGGGCCTGCGCCCCGTCGTGCAGATCGCGCTCGATCCGCCGCAGATCGGCGGCGGCCGTGTCGACCACGACCCCCCGGTCGGACTCCAGTTCGGCGATACGGCGTTCCAGCTCGTCGGAGGGCGACAGCAGCCCGCGCACCATCGCCCGGTCCACGTTGGTGAGCCCCCGCGCAACGAACGGCAGCACCGGCCACAGCACGAACAACGACACGAGCACGACAGTGAAGGTGAGAACGGCCCACGGGAGCCGCACGAAGTCGTACAGGATGGTCCGCCAGCCGACCGGGTCCTTCAACGCCATCCACAACTGCCCGAAGAACCCGAGCTCCTGGCCCCGGGCGCCCCGCCCGCCGCGCAACGGCAGCGGACTCGGCTCGTCCACCCGTACCCCGAGCAGCGCCCTGGCCCGCGCCCGCTCGAACCGGCCCAGCAGGCGCGCGCCCATCAGCCCGCCGGCGAGGATCGGAAGGCCGATCACCGTGAGCGCGAGGAAGGAACCCACGGACACCACGGTCACCACATACACAAAACCGAACAACGCCATCGGCAGGTTGGCCAGGAGATGGGCGATCTCCTTCCAGGTGTGCGGGGCGAGGGCGAAACGGACAGGGGGCAGTCGGTCGCCCTCGGTTTCCGCGCTGGTGGCGGTGATACGTGCGGTCATGTTCGCCAGCCTGCCCGCCGCCGCGCCCCGGCGCCATGAGGCGGACCGCCCGCCGACCCGGGGGAAAACCCCACCTTGCACATCACTTCGGGCATGGCCATGTGTGACGGGCTGCTTACGGTCTCTTTAGCAGGCCCTAGACTCCCGTCCGTACAGATCGCCGAACGCCAGGGAGCGAGGGACGGACGTGCAGGTACCGACCGCCACCGCCACGACGGAGCACACGCAGTACGTCGTGGCGTCGGAGTACTTCCGCTCCTACTCCGTCGTCGGCCTGCTCGCCGTCGTCGGGGTGCTCTTCGTCGCGGTCGCCTTCGGGGCCGGCCGCCTGCTGCGCCCCGTGGTCCCGACCCCCGAGAAGCTCATGACGTACGAGTGCGGTGTCGACCCCGTCGGCGAGGGCTGGGCCCACACCCAGGTCCGCTACTACGTCTACGCCTTCCTCTACGTCATCTTCGCCGTCGACTCGATCTTCCTGTTCCCCTGGGCCACCGTCTTCGCCGCCCCGGGCTACGGCGCGACCACCCTCGTCGAGATGTTCATCTTCCTCGGCTTCCTGGCCGTTGGCCTGCTCTACGCATACAAGAAGGGCGTCCTGACATGGACGTGACGCCAGAAACGAATTCACGGGAATCGGTTCCCGTGCTGCTGCCGGAGCCGAAACGGCTGGGCGCCCTCGCCCGCCTGGCCCCCGAACCGATGAAGGTGGTCCTGAACTGGGGCCGCCGCTACTCGCTCTGGGTCTTCAACTTCGGCCTCGCCTGCTGCGCCATCGAGTTCATCGCCGCGTCCATGGCCCGCCACGACTTCATCCGCCTCGGCGTGATCCCCTTCGCCCCAGGCCCCCGCCAGGCCGACCTGATGGTGGTCTCGGGCACGGTCACGGACAAGATGGCCCCGGCGGTACGCCGCCTCTACGAACAGATGCCCGAGCCGAAGTACGTCATCTCCTTCGGCGCGTGCAGCAACTGCGGCGGCCCCTACTGGGACTCCTACTCCGTGACCAAGGGCGTCGACCAGATCATCCCGGTCGACGTCTACGTCCCCGGCTGCCCGCCCCGCCCCGAGGCCCTCCTCCAGGGCATCCTCAAACTTCAGGAGAAGATCGCCCGCGAGTCCCTGGGCGAGCGGTACGCGTCCGCCCGATCGACCCGCCCGTCCCCGGCCGCACTCCAGAGCCCCCTGGTGCAGCCGCCGGCCGCAGGGGAGTCGAAGAGATGACGGCAACCGGCTGGCTGCCCGCCCCCACCGAGGACCTCTTCGGTACGGAGGCCACCGCCGAGGAGTCCTACGACGTCCTGACCGTCGACGTACCCCCGACCTCCTGGACGGCGGCCCTGGAGACAGCGCGCGACCGTCTCTCCTGCACCTACTTCGACTGGCTCAGCGCGGTCGACGAACCGGGCACCGGCTTCCGCGTCGCAGCCCACGTGGTCGCCCTCTCCCCGGTCCGCCGCCTCCTCGTACGCACGACAGTCCCGCACGAGTCCCCCGTACTCCCCTCCCTCGTGGACGTCTACGCTGGCGCCGCCTGGCACGAGCGCGAGACCCACGAAATGTTCGGCGTACGTTTCGAGGGCCACCCGGGCCTGGACCACCTCCTTCTCCCGGAGACCTTCGAGGGCCACCCCCTCCGCAAGGACTTCGTCCTGGCGGCCCGCGTAGCCAAGGCCTGGCCGGGCGCCAAGGAACCGGGGGAGTCGGAGCACGGCGGCCCCAAGCGCCGCCAGATGCTCCCACCGGGCGTCCCCGACCCCAACGAATGGGGCCCCCTGAAGGGCCAACTCCCCCCGGCCCCGACCCGCCCGACCCGAGCAGCCGCCGGCCGCACGCCCGCCGACCGCCCGCCACGCCGCACCCGCACGACCTCGGAAGGCTCAGCAAGCCAAGCCCCGGCGGGCCAGCCCCCGGCGGGTCCGGCAAGCCAGCTCCCGGCAGACCCGTCCCCGGCAGCCCCGGCGGGCCAGACCCCGGCGGGCTCGCCCCCGGCAACGGAGGGCACCCCCACGGA
Organism: Streptomyces sp. NBC_00075; assembly: GCF_045041225.1. Lineage (NCBI taxonomy): Bacteria > Bacillati > Actinomycetota > Actinomycetes > Kitasatosporales > Streptomycetaceae > Streptomyces > Streptomyces sp. NBC_00075. Next base: position 4,266,786 of record NZ_CP108243.1, on the reverse strand, counting down.
GGCCGCCCCGCCGGCCACCCCCCGCCGGTCGCGCAGCGCAAGCCAGGGCTCGGCGTCGCAGCGCCCCCAGACACCGCCGACCGAGGCCGCCGCTCCCGAGCCCCCGCCGACAGAGGCACCCAAGCCACCCCCCACGGCGGACGCCCCCTGGCACCACGCCCGCCCCGCCTTCGACGAGCCCACGCCGAAAGCCCCTGAACCGACCGAGGCCCCCGAACCGACCGAGGCTCCTGCACCGGAAACCCCGGCCCCGGGCGACCCCGCCCCCGAAAAGGGCACCCCCGAGAACCCCCCAGGAGGCTCGCAGTGAACGACGCGCTCGACGTCGCCCTGCGACTCCTGATCGTCTTCGTCGTCTTCCTCACCTTCCCCCTGATCGTCGGTCAGACCGAGCACAAGGTGATGGCCCATATGCAGGGCCGCCTCGGCCCGATGTACGCCGGTGGCTTCCACGGCTGGGCCCAACTCGTCGCCGACGGCGTCAAGTTCGCCCAGAAGGAAGACATCGTCCCGGCCGGAGCCGACCGCCGTATCTTCCAACTGGCCCCGGCCGTGGCCCTCCTCCCGTACCTCCTCGTCCTCCTCGCCATTCCGATCGGCCCGGGCGAGGGCGCCGTCGGCGAGGTCGTCGACGCGGGCATCTTCTTCGTCCTCGCCGTCATGGGCGTCGGCGTCCTCGGCTCGCTGATGGCCGGCTGGGCGTCGGCCAACAAGTTCTCCCTCCTCGGCGGCCTACGCACCGCCGCCCAACTCCTCGCCTACGAACTCCCGATGCTGCTGACCGCCGCCTCGGTCGCGATGGCCGCCGGCACGGTCTCGCTCCCCGGCATCGTCGACGCCTTCGAGTGGTGGTGGCTGCCCTGGCAGATCGTCGGCGCGATCGTCTTCTTCGTCGCCGGCCTCGCCGAACTCCAGCGGCCCCCCTTCGACATGCCGGTGGCCGACTCGGAGATCATCTTCGGGGCCTACACCGAGTACACCGGCCTTCGCTTCGCTCTCTTCCTCCTCGCCGAGTACGCCGGGATCGTCGTCCTGTGCGGCCTCACCACCGTCCTCTTCCTGGGCGGCTGGCACGGCCCCTGGTCCGCCGACGGCCTCGGCTGGGTCTGGACCCTCCTCAAGACAGCCGTCCTCGCCTTCGTCGTCATCTGGCTGCGCGTCACCTACCCGCGCCTGCGCGAGGACCAGCTCCAGAAGCTCGCCTGGACCCTCCTCGTCCCCCTTTCCCTCGCTCAGATCGCCCTCACCGGCATCGTCAAGGTGGTGATCTCCTAGTGGCCCCCATCCCTGGCTCAGGCCTGGCCAAGGGCCTGGCCGTCACCCTGCGCACGATGACGAAGAAGACCGTCACCGCGCAGTACCCGGACGCCCAGCCCGACCTCCCGCCCCGCAGCCGCGGAGTCATCGGCCTCTTCGAGGAGAACTGCACGGTCTGCATGCTGTGCGCCCGCGAGTGCCCGGACTGGTGCATCTACATCGACTCCCACAAGGAGACCGTCCCGGCCGCCGCTCCCGGTGGCCGCGAGCGCAGCCGCAACGTCCTCGACCGTTTCGCCATCGACTTCTCCCTCTGCATGTACTGCGGTATCTGCATCGAGGTGTGCCCCTTCGACGCCCTCTTCTGGTCCCCGGAGTTCGAGTACGCCGAGACCGACATCCACGAACTCACCCACGAGCGCGACAAGCTCCGCGAGTGGATGTGGACGGTCCCGGCCCCGCCCGCCCTCGACCCCGCGGCCGAGGAACCGAAGGAGATCGCGGCGGCCCGCAAAGCGGCGGAGAAGCTGGCGGCCACCCAGCCCGAACCGCAGGAGACCGAACCCCAGCAGACCGAACCGCAGGAGGGGAACTCGTGAGCCTTGCCGCAGCCGCCGCGACGGCAGCACGCACCACGACCGCCGCCTCCGAAACCCACGGCTTCCTCTCCCCGACCGGCGTCGAGATCGCCTTCCTCCTCGTCGGCCTGGTCACCTTCGGCGCCGCGCTCGTCACCGTCACCACCCGGCAGCTGGTGCACGCCGCCCTGTGGCTGGTGGTGACCCTCGGCGGCCTCGCCGTCGAATACCTCCTCCTCACAGCCGAGTTCATCGCCTGGGTACAGGTCCTCATCTATGTCGGTTCCGTCGTCGTCCTCCTTCTCTTCGGTCTGATGCTCACCAGGGCCCCCATCGGACGCTCCCCGGACGCCGACTCCGGCAACCGCTGGGCCGCCCTCGCCGTGGCCCTCTCCTCGGCCGCCGCCCTGGTCTGGGTCGTCGTCGACGCCTTCCGCACGACCTGGATCGACCTGGACGGAGCCGCCGCCGGCTCCACCGCCGTCACCGGTGCGAGCCTCTTCCAGAACTGGGTCCTGCCCTTCGAGGCCCTCTCCGTCCTTCTCCTCGCGGCCCTGGTCGGGGCGATCGTCCTGTCCCGCAAGACGAAGGCGGAGTCGAGCTCTCCCCCTGTGAACTCCCGAGCCGTGACCGGTAGTTCCCCCTCTGTCCCGGATTCCCGGAATCACCCGATCGGGCGAAACAACCCGGCTGAGCAGGACGGTGCCCACTGATGCACCTCGCCTATCCCGCCGTACTCGCCGCCCTCCTTTTCTCCACGGGCCTCTACGGCGTCCTCGCCCGCCGCAACGCGATCCTGGTCCTGATGTCCGTCGAGCTGATGCTCAACGCCGTCAACCTCAACCTGGTCGCCTTCGACGTCTGGCTCAGCAGGACCGCCCGCGAGACCCTGCACTCCGGCCAGGCCCTCACCCTGTTCACCATCGCCATCGCGGCCGCCGAGATCGGCATCGGCCTGGCGATCGTCCTCGCCGTCCACCGCAACCGGGGCACCGCCGACATCGACAAGCTCCGCGACACAGCCGAGCCGCACGGCCCCGACGAAGCCACCGGCACGGACGCCACGGACAGCACGGACGGCACGGCATCGGAAGACGAGAAGGCTGAGGCCACCGCGTGACCACGACCACCCTCGCCGTCCTCGTCCCCCTCCTTCCGTTCCTGGGCGCCGCGGCCGGTCTGCTCCTGGGCCGCACGGCCCCCGGCTTCGTACGCCCCCTCGCCGTACTGCCCACCCTCACGGCGCTCGCCCTCGCCGTGGTCGTCGCCGTACGCCAGGGCGGCGACCGGGCCGTCGACGCCGCCACCGAGCTGACACCCACCGGCTCGGTCCCCGTCGAACTCGCCCTGTACATCGACGGCTTCGCCGCCCTCGTCGCCGTCCTGGTCGGCCTGGTCGCGACCTGTGTGCAGATCTACTCGACGGGCTATCTGCGCGACGATCCGCGCTACCCCTCGTACGCCGCTCTCGTCTCCCTCTTCACCTCCGCGATGCTGCTCGTCGTCTACTCCGGCGACCTGATGGTGCTGCTGGTCGGCTGGGAGATCATGGGCATCTGCTCGTACTTCCTGGTCGGCCACTACTGGGAGACCCCGGAGGCCCGCGCCGCCTCCCTCAAGGCCTTCCTCGTCACCAAACTCGGTGATGTCCCCTTCCTGATCGGCCTGTTCGCGCTCGCCACCGACGCCGGGTCCTTCCGGATCACGAAGATCCTCGGCACCGTCGCGACCGGCGGCCTCGACCACCCCACACTGGTCGCCCTGCTGCTCCTGGCCGGCGTGGCGGGAAAGTCGGCGCAGTTCCCGCTGCACACCTGGCTCCCCGACGCGATGGCGGGCCCCACTCCCGTCTCCGCGCTGATCCACGCCGCGACGATGGTCGCCGCCGGTGTCTACTTCGTCGCCCGGCTCCTCCCGGTCTTCGCGGCCTCCTCGGCCGCACTGGTCGTCCTCGCCGTCATGGCCGCCGTCACGATGGCCGGCTCCGCCCTCGCCGCCCTCGCCCAGGACGACATCAAGCGCGTCCTCGCCTACTCGACGATCGGCCAGCTCGGCTACATGACCGGCGCCCTCGCCGTCGGCGACCGCGGTGCCGCCGTCTTCCACCTCCTCACCCACGGCGCCTTCAAGGCGCTGCTGTTCCTCGCGGCCGGCGTGATCATCCACGCCGCCGGCACCAACTCACTGGCCGCCATGTCCCGCATGGGCAACCTGCGCGCCCGCGTCCCCGACGCCTACTGGACGATGACCGTGGCGCTCCTCGCCCTCGCCGCGATCCCGCCCTTCAGCGGCTTCTTCTCCAAGGAGTCCGTCCTCGGCGCCGCCGAACACGTCTCCACCGGCCACGCCGAGGGCATCCCGGATGCCGCAGGCTGGATCGTCCTCGTCGCCGGTCTGGTCTCGGCCCTGCTCACCGCCGCCTACGCGACCCGCCTGTGGCTGCTCGCCTTCCGGGGCAAGGGCGCCGAAGCCCCCGACCACGGCAGGCAGCCCGTCGCGATGACCGCCGTGCTCTGGGTGCTCGCGATCCCCTCCCTCGCCCTGGGCGGGTTCGCCTACGGCAGGCTGCCCGACTGGTTCGACGGCCACGACCTGACCCCGACCCTCACCACGTCCGTCCTCGGCACGGGAGTGGCCCTGGTCGGCGGCATCGTCACCTACGGAGCCTGGCGCCACACCACCGCTCTGGCGGCCCGAGTCCCCCTGGGCGCTGTCGCGGCCCATCCGGACGCGGACGGCGGCCTGGTCGAGGCCGAGGCCATCGCCACCCACACCCCCGCCTACGGAGACATGGCCGGCGCACCCGACCCGGCGGACCCAGGCCGACTCCTGCTCGGCCCGCTGCACCGCCACGCGGCCGTCGGCTTCCACCTGGACGCCCTGTACACGGTGCTGTTCGTCCGCCCGGTACAGGCCGGCGCCACCCTCGTCCGGTTCCTCGACCGAGAGGTCGTCGACACCTACGTACGCGGCGCGAGCGCCGTGCCCCGCCTGCTGGGTGCCGCCGTACGGCGCGCCCAGACCGGCAACGTACAGACCTATGTGAGCGCGCTGCTCGCCGGCACCGTCGTCCTGGTGGTCGCCGTCCTCCTCGTCGCCACGGGAGCGTGAGCAGGCGTGATCGATATCAACGAGTCAGTGATGCAGTTCCTTCTGGCATTCCTCGTCGTGGGCCCGCTCATCGGGGCCGTCGCCGCTCTCCTGCCGGCCCCGCCCGGGCTGAAGGGGAAGTCGCCGGAGCAGGCCGTGCTGCGGCACGGCGTGACCGTCACCGGTGCGGTGCTCATCGCCGCGATCGTCCTCGCGCTCGGCTTCGACCATGACCATCCGTCGAAGATGCAGGCCACGACCGACATCAGCTGGATTCCCGCACTCGACGTGCGGATCCACCTCGGCGTCGACGGCATTTCCCTCCCCCTTCTGGTCCTGACCGCGCTCCTGACCTTCCTCTGCGCGCTCTACTCCTACTTCAAGCTCCCCGCAGGCCCCTCCCCGAAGGCCTTCGTCGCACTCCTGCTCGTCCTGGAGTCCGGCACCCTCGCGACCTTCGCCGTCCTCGACCTGCTGCTGTTCTTTCTCGCCTTCGAGATGGTGCTCATCCCGATGTACTTCCTCATCGCCCGCTGGGGCGGCGAGCAACGGACCCGGGCGGCCTGGAAGTTCATCCTCTACACCCTGCTCGGATCCGTCGTCATGCTGCTGGGCCTGCTCCTGATCGGGATCAAGGCGGGCACGTTCGACATCATGGCACTCACCACTGACAACGGCCCTGGACTGAGCACATCCGTGCAGGTCACCGCCGCTTTGGCGATCGGGATCGGACTCGCGGTCAAGACGCCGATGTGGCCGCTGCACAGCTGGCTGCCGGACGCCCACACCGCCGCCCCGACCGTCGGCTCGGTCCTGCTGGCGGGCGTCCTGCTCAAGATGGGCACGTACGGGTTCGTGCGCATCCTGTTGCCGATCACACCCGACGGATTCCGGACCTTCGCGCCCTACCTCGCCGCCTTCGCCGTCGTCGGGATCATCTACGGCTCCCTGGCCTGCCTGGCCCTCGCCCGGCAGGGCGCGAAGGGCGACCTCAAGCGGCTCATCGCCTACTCCTCCGTCGGCCACATGGGCTTCGTGCTCCTCGGCATCTCGACCATGACCCCGACCGGCGTCAACGGCGCGCTCTTCGCCAACATCGCCCACGGCCTCATCACCGGCCTCCTCTTCTTCCTGGTCGGCGCGCTGAAGGACCGCACGGGCACCTCCGACCTCGACACCCTCGCCGACCGCACCGGCGCCGCCCTCTACGGCCGCGCCCCGCGCCTCGGCGGCCTCGTGGCCTTCGCCGCCGTCGCCTCGCTCGGACTTCCCGGCCTCGCCGGGTTCTGGGGCGAGATGCTGGCCCTGTTCGGCGCCTTCGACCCCGCCGACGACCTCAGCCGCCCCGCCTTCCTCACCTTCACGGCGATCGCCGCGTTCGGCACCCTGCTCACCGCCGCGTACATGCTCGTCGTCGTACGCCGCGTCTGCATGGGCGCCGCCCCACAACCGGACGCCCCCCAGCTCGCCGACGTACAGACGTACGAATTCGCGGCCTGGACCCCGCTCGTCGCCCTCACCGTCGTCGCCGGACTGTGGCCGAAGGCCCTCCTCGGGCTGACCGACCCGGCCGTGCAGCAGCTCCTTTCCGGAGGCCCCCGATGAGCGCCCTGGCCCAGTCCACGGCTCAGTCCGTCGTCCAGTCCGTCGACTGGCTCGCCATCGCACCGCCCACCCTCGCGGCCGTCGTGGGGCTCGCCGTGCTGGTCGCGGACCTGTTCATCGGCGGCAACAAGAAGGCGGTCCTCGGCTGGACCTCGGTCGCAGGTCTGACTGCCTCCGCGCTCCTCCTGCTGCCCCTCCTGGACGGCGACCGCGCCACCTTCTGTCTCACCGGCAGCACGGACGTCTGTAGCTACACGGCGGACCGCTTCACCCTCGTCATCCAGTTCCTGGTGCTGGGCGGTGCGCTGCTCGCCGCCCTCCTCTCGGTCACCGCCCTCAAGGACGCCGACCGAGGACTCCCCGAAGGGGAGTACTGGTTCCTGCTGCTGTCCTCCGCCGCCGGAGCGGCTCTCCTGCCCGCCTCCCGCGACCTCGCGACCCTGATCGTCGCCCTGGAGGTCGCCTCCCTGCCCGCCTTCGCCCTCGTCGGCATCCGGCACGGCGACCGCAAGTCCTCCGAAGCGGCCCTGAAGTTCTTCCTGTCCTCCGTGACCGCCACCGCGGTCAGCCTCATGGGCATCAGCTTCGTGTACGCGTCCACCGGCACCCTCTACCTCACCGAGATCGCCGACCGCATCCAGGACGTCGACCCACAACTCCACACCCTCGCCCAGGCGGGCGTCGTCCTCACCCTCATCGGCTTCGCCTTCAAGACGGCCGCCGTGCCCTTCCACTTCTGGGTACCCGACACCTACGTGGGGGCGCCCCTGCCGATCGCCGCCTATCTGTCGGTCGTCGGCAAGGCCGTCGGCTTCTCCGGCCTGATCCTCGTCACCGTCGTCGCCTTCCCGTCGTACGCCGACGTCTGGGGCCCCGCACTGGCAGCCCTGGCCGCACTCACCATGACCGTCGGCAACGTCGGCGCCCTGCGCCAGCAGGCCACGCGCGCGTACAGCGCGGTACGCCTCCTCGCCTGGTCCTCCGTCGGCCAGGCCGGCTACCTCCTGGTCCCGATCGCCGCCGCCGCGTACTCCGACGACCCCCAGAAGTCGATCGGCTCCACCGTCGCGTACGCCCTCATGTACGCCGCCGTGAACCTCGGCGCCTTCGCGGTTGCGGCCCTGGTGGCCCGTACGAAGCCCCTGAACCGCGTCAGCGACTACCGCGGCCTGTACGCCACCCGCCCCGTGGCAGCGCTCGTCCTGGGCTTCTTCCTGTTGTGCCTCGCCGGACTGCCGCCGGGCATCGTCGGCCTCTTCGCGAAGGTCACCGTCTTCTCCGCAGCCGTTGACGCCGGACTCGGCTGGCTGGCCGTCATCATGGCCGTCAACGTGGTGATCGCCCTCTTCTACTACCTCCAGTGGACGGCCCTGCTCTTCCGCACCCCAGAGGGAGCCGAGGAACGCCACCGCGCCCCGGCCCCCCTCACGGCCGCGATCGCCCTGACAGCCGTCCTCGGCATCGCCCTCTCCGGCGCACCCCAACTGGTACTGCGCTTCGCCGACACCGGACTCTTCTGACCCGCCGCGACCGCACGCGCGCGTGGCCCCTCACCCGAACGGCCCACGCGCGCCTGCGCGCACGCAAGGGAACTGCGAACCCTCGCCTGGCGTTGACCAGTACAGAAGGGTCCACTGGACCTGACACCAGGGTTCCCCTGCCGCACCACTTGGAGGGCGTACCGTGCACCGCCGGCACAACGGGCTCAGGACAGCCGTACTCCTCGGGGGACTGTCCGCACTCATCATCGTCATCGGCAGCTTCTTCGGCCGTACGGGCCTCGTGATCGCACTCTTCATCGCGATCGGTACGAACGCGTACGCGTACTGGAACAGCGACAAGCTGGCTCTACGCGCGATGCGCGCCCGCCCGGTGAGCGAATTCGAGGCCCCGGCCCTGTACCGCATGGTCCGCGACCTCTCCACCCAGGCCCGCCAGCCCATGCCGCGCCTGTACATCTCGCCGACCGAGGCACCGAACGCGTTCGCGACGGGCCGCAACCCGCGCAACGCGGCCGTGTGCTGCACCGAGGGCATCCTGCGGATCCTGGACGAACGTGAGCTGCGCGGCGTCATCGGCCATGAGCTGAGCCATGTCTACAACCGCGACATCCTCATCTCGTCGGTCGCGGGCGCCCTGGCCTCCGTGATCATGTTCCTGGTCAACTTCGCCTGGCTGATCCCGATCGGCCGCTCGAACGACGACGACGGTCCCGGCATCCTCGGCATGCTGTTGATCATGATCCTGGGCCCGCTCGCGGCCACCCTGATCCAACTGGCCATCAGCCGCTCCAGAGAGTACGAGGCCGACGCGTCGGGCGCCCAGCTCACCGGCGACCCGCTGGCCCTCGCGAGCGCCCTGCGCAAACTGGAAGTGGGCACGAAACAACTCCCGTTGCCCCCTGAGCCGCGGATCGAGACCGCGAGCCACATGATGATCGCGAACCCCTTCCGCCCAGGCCAGGGACTCTCCAAGATGTTCTCCACGCACCCGCCGATGGCGGAGCGCATCGCCCGGCTCGAAAAGATGGCAGGTCGCCCCCAGTGAAGACAATCCTCAACATCATCTGGCTCGTCCTGAGCGGCTTCTGGCTGTTCCTCGGCTATGTGCTGGCGGGCGCGCTGCTCTGCATCACGGTCATCGGCATTCCGTTCGGCATCGCCGCTTTCCGTATCGGCGTGTACGCCCTCTGGCCCTTCGGCCGTACGACGGTCGAGCGTCGCGACGCGGGTGCCCCCTCCTGCATCGGCAACGTGCTGTGGCTGGTCCTCGCGGGCTGGTGGCTCGCGCTGGCCCATGTCGTCACCGGTGTTCTGCTGTGCATCACGATCATCGGTATCCCGTTCGGCTTCGCCAACTTCAAGCTCATCCCGGTCTCCCTGATGCCGCTCGGCCGCGAAATCGTGCCGACGGACCAGCCGTTCAGCTCGCGCTGGTAGTCCGGCCGGAGGAGGGGAAACGGTCGGCACCTGCCCGACCGTTTTCCACAGGCTGCCGGTGGGCTCCCGTCCCGGCCCGCCGGTTGTCCACAGGCCCGCCCGATTGTCAGTGGCGGCCTGCATCATGAATCCATGACCGAGATCGAGCAGTTGCTGACACGGGTGGCGGCCGAGGCCCGCAACACCCGGCCGTGGGGCTGGCCTTCACTTCCCGCCCCCGTGGACACGGCCACGCTCGACCGCGCCGAGACCGCCCTCGGCTTCCCCCTGCCACCGCTCTTGGCCGCGCTCTATCTCCGGATAGGAGACGGCGGATTCGGCCCGGAATACGGCCTGTTGCCCCTGCTCGACAGTGCGCCCGCAGGCGAGCCGGCCGTCGTCGCCCAGTACCTCGCCAACCGCGAGGAGGCCCGCAAGGACCCGGACTGGCCCTGGCCCGAGGGCATCCTGCCGATATCCCACTGGGGCTGCGGAATGTACGCGTGTGTGGACTGCCGTACGCCCGAAGGCGCCGTCCTGCTCTTCGAGCCGAACGCCGACGACGCCGACCACGCGTGGTACACCGACGCCCCGGGCCTCGCGGAGTGGCTGCGGGCCTGGCTCGACGGCACGGGCTGGTACGAGGAACTCAACGCCGACATGGATCTGGAGCCCTGGCCCGACCTCCGCATACGCACGGCGACAGCGACACCGCCGGTCCAGGCTCCGTAACCGAGTAACCGACCCGAGTTCCGTCAGCGGTGAGGTCAGGCCGACGACCCCGAAGCCGGCCACCACCGCCGCCGCACGCCGTACACGACCGCCCCCAGACCCAGCACACCCGTGCCCACGACCACCGACACCCCCGGAAGCGCGAACGCCAGCGTCACGCAACCGAGAAGCCCCAGCGCCGGCACCACCCGCGACGCCGGCGCCGAACTCAGTGTCCAGGCGGAGGCGTTGGCCACCGCGTAGTACGCCAGCACCCCGAAGGAGGAGAAGCCGACAGCACCCCGTACGTCCACCGTCGCGGCCAGCACCGCGACCACCGCACCCACGGCCAACTCGGCCCGGTGAGGCACCTGGAAGCGCGGATGCACGGCGGCCAGGGCACCGGGCAGATGACGGTCACGGGCCATGGCCAGCGTCGTCCGTGAGACACCCAGGATCAGGGCGAGCAGCGAGCCGAGCGCGGCCACGGCGGCACCGGCCCGTACGACAGGAACCAGCCCCGGTACACCCGCCGCCCGGACCGCGTCGGCCAGTGGGGCGGTCGCCTGGCCGAGACCGCTCGACCCCAGCACGGAAAGGACAGCCACCGCCACCGCTGTGTACACCACCAGCGTGATGCCCAGCGCCGAGGGGATCGCGCGGGGGATGGTGCGCGCGGGATCCCGGACCTCCTCGCCGAGGGTCGCGATCCGGGCGTACCCGGCGAACGCGAAGAACAGCAGCCCGGCCGCCTCAAGCACTCCGCCCACACCACCGGACGCCCCGACGTCCAGCCGGCCGGCGTCGGCGGCGTCCGAGCCCAGGCACACCACCACGACGGAAGCGAGGACAGCCAGGACCACCGCCACGATCGTCCGCGTCAGCCAGGCGGCCTTCTGGACGCCGCGGTAGTTCACCGCGGTCAGCGCCACCACGGCCGCGACCGCCACCGCGTGCGCCTGCCCCGGCCAGACGTACGCGCCCACGGTGAGCGCCATCGCCGCACAGGAGGCCGTTTTCCCGACGACGAACGACCAGCCCGCGAGATAGCCCCAGAAGTCGCCGAGCCGCTCACGCCCGTACACGTAGGTGCCGCCCGAGGCGGGGTAGCGGGCGGCCAGCCGGGCGGACGACATGGCGTTGCAGTAGGCGACCACGGCCGCCGCGCCGAGCCCGAGCAGCAGCCCGGACCCGGCCGCGCGTGCTGCGGGTCCCAGGGCTGCGAAGACGCCTGCCCCGATCATCGAACCGAGCCCGATGACCACGGCGTCCCCGACGCCAAGGGTGCGTCGCAGTTCGGCGGACGATTCCGCACCGGGCTGTGTCATGAGCCGCACCCTACTGACCGGTGCAACCGCCGGGCAGCGCGTTGACGTCGTGTACAGCAACGCGACACCAACAACGCACCAACACGAACGCACCGGCACCAGCCCGGCGAAGCCGACCGGCGGGATCACGCCACCAGAGGTCGACGAAGTCACAGTGCCGGGACAGTTCGAGCACAGCACAGAGGGGCAGGTTCACGGCATGAGCATTATCGGCTGGATCATCCTGGGGCTGTTGGCCGGGGCCATCGCCAAGTTCCTGCTGCCGGGGCGCGACCCGGGCGGCTTCATCGGCACGACGGTCATCGGCGTCGCGGGCGCGTTCATCGGTGGCTGGATCTCGGCGCGCTTCCTCGACCACCCCATCAGTAAGGACTTCTACGACGGCACCACGTGGGCGGCGGCGATCGGCGGCTCGCTCGTGCTGCTGGTCGCGTACCGCATCCTGTTCGGCAACTCGCGCGACTGAGCGCGCACCTGGTCCGCAGCCGGCAGTAAGGGAGGGGTGGGCGCCGTGCAGCGCCCACCCCTCGTCAACTCGTCAGTTCATCAACCGCTCATGGACTACCGGTAGTTCACGAACTGAAGCGCGAAGTCGAAGTCCTTGCCCTTGAGCAGTGCCTGCACGGCCTGAAGGTCGTCGCGGCTCTTCGAGCTGACGCGCAGCTCGTCGCCCTGGACCTGGGCCTTCACGCCCTTGGGGCCCTCGTCACGGATGATCTTCGCGACCTTCTTCGCGTTGTCCTGGGAGATGCCCTCCTCGATCGAGGCGAAGAGCTTGTACTCCTTGCCGGAGAGCTGCGGCTCACCGGCGTCCAGGGCCTTCAGCGAGATGCCGCGCTTGATCAGCTTGGTCTCGAACACATCGAGGACCGCTTTGACCCGCTCCTCGGAGTTCGCCTCCATGAGGATCTTCTCGCCGGACCACGAGATCGAGGCACCCACGCCCTTGAAGTCGTAGCGCTGGGAGATCTCCTTGGCGGCCTGGTTGAGGGCGTTGTCGACCTCCTGCCGCTCGACCTTCGAGACGATGTCGAAACTGGAGTCGGCCATGTCCTGTGGCTCCTTGTATGGGGTGCTTGTCGGGATCTGTGGGTTGCGATTCGGCATGCGTGGGGGCAGCAGCCGAGCCCGGCGTACGTCCCGGGCCGCATCCGCATAAGCCTAGCCACCCCTTACCCCCCGAGCGCCGCTCAATCGAGTGGCGAAGCACCCCTGTGCATCGGGTATCGTTTACGTCGTTGCCACGGAGCACCGCCGAAAAGCGGTTCGAAGGGCAGCAAACCTTGGCGGTGTGCCCGAGCGGCCAAAGGGAGCAGACTGTAAATCTGCCGGCTCAGCCTACCCAGGTTCGAACCCTGGCGCCGCCACGTTGAAGGCCCTCTTTTCTCTGCGGGAACGTAGAGAAAAGAGGGCCTTTTCGTTGTCGGCGCGGGCCTGGGTCATGAGGGAGAGTGGCCCCATGTCATCGATGTCACGGTCGTCGTTCGCGTCGTCGTCCCGTCGTCGGCACTGTCCCGAGTGCCGGCGGGAGATCGCTGTCGTCGCCGGGAGGTTCGCGCGGCACGATCCGCCGGGGGCCCGGGGGAGCGGTGAACTCGTCTCGTGCCCCGGGTCTCGGCGGCAGGCGGAACTCGGGGCGGCCCAGCCCTCGTTGGACGGGTACGTCGTCCCCGAATTCCCCGGCCAGCTGCCCCTCTTCTGATCTTCAGATCTTCCGGCCCGTCGCCCACTTCTCAGTTGCCCGCCACCGACTTCACCGCCACCGAGACCGGCATCGAGCCGCTGATCAGCTCCAGGGTCAGGCCCGCCGTCGCCGGGGTGTCCAGGAGTTCCGTGAGGACTGCGGCCACGTCGTCGCGGGGGATCGCGCCGCGTCCCGTGTCCGCCTCCAGGCGTACGCGGCCCGTGCCGGCGTCGTTCGTCAGGGCGCCGGGGCGCAGGATCGTCCAGTCGAGCGCGTCCAGGCCGCTGACGTAGGCGTCCGCCTCGCCCTTCGCGCGCTGGTAGACGTCGAAGACGTCGTCGCCCGGGTGGGCCGGGTCGGCGCCCATCGACGACACGACCAGGTGCCTGCGTACCCCCGCCCGGACCGCCGCGTCCGCGAACAGCACCGCCGCGCCCCGGTCCACCGTGTCCTTGCGGGCCGTGCCGCTGCCCGGGCCCGCGCCCGCCGCGAAGACCGCCGCGTCGGCGCCCCGCAGCAGCTCCGCGACCTCCTCCACCGACGCCGACTCCAGGTCGCACACGACGGGTTCCGCGCCGGCCGCCCGCAGATCGTCGCCCTGTTCGGGGCGGCGGACGATGCCCGCGACCTCGTCACCGCGCGCGGCGAGCAGACGCTCCAGCCGCAGCGCGATCTGACCATGACCTCCAGCTATGACAATGCGCATGCCTTCGACCGTACGCCCGGACCGCCCCGTTCGCCGCACAGCTCCCACAGGGGCCCGCACTCACCTCACGACAACTCCGTACGCCCCTGCCTCGGCAGATCCAGGGGCGCCGCTGCCGGGGTGTTGCAGTACTCCCGTACCGCGCTCGTCCGTGCCACAACGCGCCCCCTGTGCACCACGATTCGGCTGTAGGCCAGGGACAGCGCGCCGGCCAGGCGGTCGCCCCGGACCGCCAGGAGTTCCGCCGGGAAGCCCGCCTCCACGCGGACTTCCGGCAGGCCGAGCACGGCCCGCGCAGACGTGCTCACGGTGTCGTACGCCTCCTCCGGGCGCAGACCGTGACGGGAGGCGAGCAGGTACGCCGCCTCCAGGGGGTCCCCGCGGCCCACCGGGTTCGCCACGTCCCGCAGCGCGCCGCTGCCCGCCGCAACCCGGACCCCGGCCGCCCGCAGCAGTCGTACCGGAGCCGTCGCACGGCGCTCGGCGCCCCCGCAGCCGCCCTGCGGGAGGCACGCCACCGTCACGCCCGCCGCCGCCAGCTGGTCCGCGGCTCGCGAGGCCACCTCGGCGGGCAGCCGACCGAGGCCGCCGCAGGGGCCGATCATCACACCGGGACGCAGACCGCCCGCCATCGCGGCGAGGCGGGCCAGCCGGGCCGGGTCGTCACCGTCCGTGTGCAGATCGACCGGGCAGCCGTGCTCGGAGGCGACCTCCAGGACCGCCTCGACATAGCCGGTCGGATCGGGGTCGCGGTCCGGGCAGCCGCCCACCACCGACGCGCCCATCTTCACCGCGTCCCGCAGCATCGCAAGACCGTCCGCCCCGGCGGCGCCGGTCAGCACCCGAGGCATGGCCACCGCCGTCAGCTCGGCGAGGCCGCGCAACGCCCGCCGCGCCTGTAGTACGGCGGCCAGCGCGCCAAGTCCCGGTACGTCGCCGATCCGCACGTGCGAGCGCGATGCCGTGGCGCCGTGCCCGAGTTGCAGCAGCGCGGCCTCCGTGGCCCGGCGCTGGACGTCCTGCGGGTCGTACGAGACCGGGCCGTCGGCATCGGCGGACAGGGCCGTGTCGCCGTGGGCGTGCGGCTCGGCGGGGGCCGGCAGGAGGAGGTAGCCGCTGAGGTCCACGCGAGTGGCGTACGCGCTGAGGCTGCCGACCGTGCCGACCGCCTCGATACGACCGCCGCCCAGCCGTACGTCCACGGTCCGGCCGTCGGTGAGACGCGCGCCGCAGAGGAGGAGCGCCGCCGGATCGCCCGAGGAAGCGGGCGACGAGGAGTGGGGCGGCTGCGGCTGGCTGTCGGGCATCGCGCTCCTGTGCTCGGGGGCGGCTGCGCGCAAGAGAGGACACAAGATCACGCAGAGTGAGTCGAGCCTAGGGCGGGCATCCGTCCGTGTTGCGGAGGAGCGGAATAGTCGTACCGGTGTGGTCCGCCGGATGGGAAAGATCCCTGGCGAGGGGGTGTGCGAGCGGTTGCGGGAGGGGGGCCTCGGGGCTCCTGGGGGAGGGGATTTCGGCGTGCGGGCGGAGCGCTGAACGAGGGCCGGAACAGGGCGGGACGGCGGCCGCGAAACGGATTTGGGTGAACGGCAGCCGAGCGTGTAATGTCTTCATCGCTCGCCCCAATAGCTCAGTCGGTAGAGCGTCTCCATGGTAAGGAGAAGGTCTACGGTTCGATTCCGTATTGGGGCTCTGGTGTGGTAGGTCCCCGTCGCAAGGCGGGGTCCGATCGCATCGCAGCGGTGTAGCTCAGTCGGTAGAGCAAGCGGCTCATAATCGCTGTGTCACCGGTTCAAGTCCGGTCACCGCTACTGACAGTAGCCGATTGCGGGGTCGGTCCTTCGATCGGCTACTCTTTTATGCGTTCATCGTCCCATCCGTTCGTCAAGGAGCACTCCTGTGGCTGCCACCGACGTCCGCCCGAAGATCACGCTGGCCTGCGTGGAGTGCAAGGAGCGGAACTACATCACCAAGAAGAACCGGCGTAACAACCCGGACCGACTGGAGATGAAGAAGCACTGCCCGCGTTGCAATGCGCACACCGCGCACCGCGAAACGCGATAGTTAAATCAGGCTCGTACGTCGAGGCCGTCCCCTGTTGGTTGGGGGGCGGCCTCGCGTCGTTGCATCACTCAGAACGTCGCTCAGGACATCACTCAGGAGGTGCCGAGTCCATGGCGCTCGACCAGTCCTTCGTGGGGCGGTCCTATCCGCCCACCGAGCCCTATGAGGTCGGCCGGGAGAAGATTCGCGAGTTCGCGGTGGCGGTGGGTGACACCAACCCCGTGTACACGGATCCCGAGGCCGCCAAGGCCTTCGGCCATCCCGATGTGATCGCCCCGCCGACCTTTGTGTTCGCCATCACCTTCAAGGCGGCGGGAGACGTCGTGGCGGACCCGCGGCTCGGCCTGGACTACAGCCGAGTGGTGCACGGCGACCAGAAGTTCGCCTACGTCCGCCCCGTCCGCGCGGGCGACCGGCTCACCGTCACCTCGACCATCGAGACCATCAAGTCCATGGCCGGCAACGAGATCATCGACATCCGCGGCGAGGTCCACGACGAGGCGGGCGAGCACGTCGTGACCGCCTGGACCAAGCTCGTCGCTCGCGCGGCGGCCCCCGAGGAGGGCGAGGCCTGATGGCGACGCAGATCGCTTACGACGAGGTCGAGGTCGGCACCGAACTGCCCGCCCAGACCTTCCCCGTGACCCGCGCCACCCTCGTCCAGTACGCGGGCGCCTCCGGGGACTTCAACCCCATCCACTGGAACGAGAAGTTCGCGGTCGAGGTCGGTCTGCCCGACGTCATCGCGCACGGCATGTTCACCATGGCCGAGGCGATCCGCGTCGTCACCGACTGGGTCGGCGACCCGGGCGCGGTCGTCGAGTACGGCGTCCGCTTCACCAAGCCGGTCGTCGTCCCCAACGACGACAAGGGCGCAACGATCGAGGTCAGCGGCAAGGTCGGCGCCAAGCTCGACGACAACAAGGTCCGCGTCGACCTCCTCGCCGTGTGCGCGGGGCAGAAGGTGCTGGGCATGTCCCGGGCCGTCGTTCAGCTGGGCTGAGCACGGCAGGCGGGCACTGTCAGTGGGGTCTCGTAGTCTTGGGCGCGTGCAGGAAATCCACGACGCTCCCCTCGCCCCGCTGACCACCTTCCGGCTCGGCGGCCCCGCGGACCGGCTGATCACGGCGACGACCGACGCCGAGGTGATCGCCGCCGTCCGCGAGGCCGACGACTCCGGGACCCCGCTCCTGGTCATCGGCGGCGGCTCCAACCTGGTCATCGGCGACAAGGGGTTCGCGGGGACGGCTCTGCGGATCGCCACGACCGGCTTCGACCTCGACGGCACGGGGCTGGAGCTGGCCGCCGGCGAGGTGTGGACCGATGCCGTCGCACGCACGGTCGAGGCGGGGCTCGCCGGGATCGAGTGCCTCGCGGGGATTCCCGGCTCCGCGGGTGCGACGCCGATCCAGAACGTGGGGGCGTACGGCCAGGAGGTGTCCTCGACGATCACCGAGGTCGTCGCCTACGACCGGATCGCCCGCGAGACGGTCACCCTCACGGGCGCCGACTGCGCCTTCTCGTACCGCCACAGCCGCTTCAAGGCCGACCCCGAGCGCCATGTCGTCCTGCGCGTCCGCTTCGCCCTGGAGGACGCGGACGGGCTGTCGGCGCCCCTGAAGTACGCCGAGACGGCCCGTGCCCTCGGCGTCGAGCCCGGCGAGCGGGTACCCCTGGACGCGGCCCGCGAGACCGTGCTGAAGCTCCGCGCGGGCAAGGGCATGGTCCTGGACCCCGAGGACCACGACACCTGGTCCGCCGGGTCCTTCTTCACCAACCCGATCCTCACGCCCGCCGAGTTCGCCGCCTTCCACGCGCGCGTGGCGGAGCGGCTCGGCGCCGACGCCGTACCGCCCGCCTACCCGGCGGAGGAGGGCTGCACCAAGACGTCGGCGGCCTGGCTGATCGACAAGGCCGGCTTCACCAAGGGGTACGGCACCGGACCCGCCCGTATCTCCACCAAGCACACCCTGGCCCTCACCAACCGGGGCCAGGCCACCACCGAGGACCTGCTCGCCCTCGCCCGCGAGGTCGTCGCCGGGGTCCGGGACGCCTTCGGGGTCACCCTCGTCAACGAACCGGTGACGGTCGGCGTCAGCCTCTGAGGGTGTCCCTCAGTTGGCCAGCCAGTCGTCGATCCCCGCCAGGAGCTTCGCCCGTACGCCCTCCGGCGCCGCCGAAGCCCGTACCGACTGCCGGGCCAGTTCGGCCAGTTCCGCGTCCGTGAACGCGTGGTACTGGCGTGCGATCTCGTACTGGGCCGCCAGGCGGGAGCCGAAGAGGAGCGGATCGTCGGCGCCCAGCGCCAGTGGCACGCCCGCCTCGAAGAGCTTGCGCAGCGGCACGTCCTCGGGCTTCTCGTACACGCCCAGGGCGACGTTCGACGCCGGGCAGACCTCGCAGGTGATCTGGCGGTCCGCGAGGCGCTTCAGCAGACGCGGGTCCTCCGCCGCCCGCACTCCGTGGCCGATCCGGGACGCGTGCAGGTCGTCCAGGCAGTCACGGACCGACGCCGGGCCCGTCAGCTCGCCGCCGTGCGGGGCCGACAGCAGGCCGCCCTCGCGCGCGATGGCGAACGCCCGGTCGAAGTCCCGGGCCATGCCCCGCCGTTCGTCGTTCGAGAGCCCGAAGCCCACGACCCCCCGGTCCGCGTACCGCACGGCCAGCCGGGCCAGTGTGCGCGCGTCCAGGGGGTGCTTCATGCGGTTCGCGGCCACCAGGACCCGCATCCCGATCCCGGTCTCCCGGCCCGCGGTCTCCACCGCGTCCAGGATGACCTCCAGCGCCGGGATGAGACCGCCCAGGCGAGGGGCGTACGAGGTCGGGTCGACCTGGATCTCCAGCCAGCCCGAGCCGTCCTTCGCGTCCTCCTCGGCGGCCTCGCGGACCAGCCGCTGGATGTCCTCGGGCTCGCGCAGACAGGACCGGGCCGCGTCGTAGAGCCGCTGGAAGCGGAACCAGCCCCGCTCGTCGGTCGCCCGGAGCTTCGGCGGCTCCCCGCTGGTGAGGGCGTCGGTCAGCGCCTCGGGCAGCCGCACACCGTACTTGTCGGCCAGTTCCAGCAGGGTCGCGGAACGCATCGACCCGGTGAAGTGCAGGTGCAGATGGGCTTTCGGCAGTTCAGAGACATCACGTACGTGCTCCATTCCAGGATCCTGCCGTACGTCCGGCTCCTATCGGTAGCGCTTTCCCTGAACGTGGTCTTGCTCGCACTGATGCCCGTACCGGGGAACGAAAAGAAGGCCGCCTCTCCAAGGGAAGCGGCCTTCTCATCAGAACTGTCAGAACCCTCAGTCCGTCGCCTCGGCCAGCAGCTTCTGTACGCGGCTGATGCCCTCGACGAGGTCCTCGTCGCCCAGGGCGTACGACAGACGCAGATAGCCCGGTGTGCCGAACGCCTCACCCGGTACGACGGCCACCTCGACCTCGTCCAGGATCAGCGCGGCCAGCTCGACCGAGTCCTGCGGGCGCTTGCCGCGGATCTCCTTGCCCAGGAGGGCCTTCACCGATGGGTAGACGTAGAAGGCGCCCTCGGGCTCCGGGCAGACCACGCCGTCGATCTCGTTGAGCATGCGCACGATGGTGTGGCGGCGGCGGTCGAAGGCCACCCGCATCTCCGCGACGGCGTCCAGGTTCCCGGAGACGGCGGCGAGGGCGGCGATCTGCGCCACGTTGGAGACGTTCGAGGTGGCGTGCGACTGGAGGTTCGTCGCCGCCTTGACGACGTCCTTCGGGCCGATGATCCAGCCGACCCGCCAGCCCGTCATGGCGTACGTCTTCGCGACGCCGTTGACGACGATGCACTTGTCGCGCAGCTCGGGGAGGATCGCGGGGAGCGAGGTGAACTTCGCGTCGCCGTAGACGAGGTGCTCGTAGATCTCGTCCGTCAGGACCCACAGGCCGTGCTCCACGGCCCAGCGGCCGATCGCCTCGGTGTCCTCGGCGCTGTAGACCGCGCCGGTGGGGTTGGAGGGGGAGACGAACAGGACGACCTTCGTCCGCTCGGTGCGGGCCGCCTCCAGCTGCTCCACGCTGACCCGGTAGCCGGTGGTCTCGTCCGCGACGACCTCGACCGGGACACCGCCGGCGAGACGGATCGACTCGGGGTACGTCGTCCAGTACGGGGCCGGGACGATGACCTCGTCGCCCGGGTCGAGGATCGCGGCGAAGGCGTTGTAGATGGCCTGCTTGCCGCCGTTGGTGATCAGGACCTGGGAGGCGTCCACCTCGTAGTTCGAGTCGCGGAGCGTCTTGGCGACGATCGCGGCCTTCAGCTCGGGGAGACCACCGGCCGGCGTGTAGCGGTGGTACTTCGGGTTCGAGCAGGCCTCTACGGCGGCCTGGACGATGTAGTCCGGGGTCGGGAAGTCCGGTTCACCGGCGCCGAAGCCGATCACCGGGCGCCCGGCGGCCTTCAGGGCCTTGGCCTTGGCGTCCACGGCGAGGGTGGCGGACTCGGAGATCGCGCCGACTCGGGCGGAGACCCGGCGCTCGGTGGAAGGGGTTGCAGCGCTCATGGTGCCCATCGTTTCAGACCGGAAACCTCCACGGCACACGGGTTTCACGTATTGGTCAGACCGGATACCGGAGTGGATCACCCAAGGGGAGAAGAACACGTGCCGGGCGGGGCGGAAGGCTGAACAAGCGTCCGGATCCGGGGGCTGGGCTGGGCGATCTTCCGTCGGCAACGCCCCAGCGGGCGCTTTCTGTTCGACGATCGCCGCTGGAGCACGTACACTCTCACCTCGTTGGCCTTCACCGGCCCGCGCTCATCCGGTGCACACCGAGCTTCCGGACGAGTACGGTACGTTGGAGTAACCACAAAGGGTCGTAGCTCAATTGGTAGAGCACTGGTCTCCAAAACCAGCGGTTGGGGGTTCAAGTCCCTCCGGCCCTGCTACACACGCCTGTCACCAGGCTGTGTGCGCATGTACGTACTGCAATGCATCGCCGTGCGGCTCAGACCGGGCGCGGCACGGCCACGACCCGGGAACAGGTGAGGATGAATGGCGGACGCCGTGGGCTCCATCGACATGCCTGATGCCCAGGACGAGGCGCCCGAGTCGGACAAGAAGACTCGCAAGGGCGGCAAGCGTGCCAAGAAGGGTCCGCTGAAGCGTCTCGCGGTCTTCTACCGCCAGATCGTCGCGGAACTCCGCAAGGTCGTCTGGCCTACGCGTAACCAGCTGACGACGTACACGACCGTGGTGATCGTCTTTGTGATCGTCATGATCGGCCTGGTGACTGTGATTGACTTTGGCCTCGACAAAGCCGCCAAGTACGTCTTCGGCTGAGCCAAGAGCGAAGGGCGCCGGGTGCGGCGCCCCTTTCGCATGTTCCACCCACATGTATCCAGGAAGAAGCAGCCACCGTGTCTGACCCGAACCTGAACGACGCCATCGTGCCGGACGAGTCCGTGGATGACGAGCTGGACATCGTCGAGGGCGCCGATGAGGTCGAGGACGAGGTCGACGCTGCCGACGCCGCCGTGGGGGAGCCCGCCGAGGAAGACGCCATCCACATCGAGGACGATGAGGACGGCGACGCCACCGAGGTCGAGGACGAGACCGACGACGAGGCCGCGGCTGAGGAAGCCGAAGAAGAGGCCGAGCCCGTCGACCCCGTCGAGGCCCTCCGCGAGGAACTGCGCACGCTCCCCGGCGAGTGGTACGTCATCCACACGTACGCCGGTTACGAGAACCGTGTGAAGACCAACCTCGAACAGCGTGCCGTCTCGCTCAACGTCGAGGACTTCATCTTCCAGGCCGAGGTGCCACAGGAAGAGGTTGCCCAGATCAAGAACGGCGAGCGCAAGACGGTCCGCCAGAACAAGCTTCCCGGCTACGTTCTCGTCCGCATGGACCTGACGAACGAGTCCTGGGGCGTCGTCCGCAACACCCCCGGTGTCACCGGCTTCGTGGGCAACGCGTACGACCCGTACCCGCTGACCCTGGACGAGATCGTCAAGATGCTCGCGCCGGAGGCCGAGGAGAAGGCCGCTCGTGAGGCCGCCGAGGCCGAGGGCAGGCCCGCTCCGGCCCGCAAGCTCGAAGTGCAGGTGCTGGACTTCGAGGTCGGCGACTCGGTCACCGTCACCGACGGCCCGTTCGCGACGCTTCAGGCGACCATCAACGAGATCAACGCCGACTCGAAGAAGGTCAAGGGCCTCGTCGAGATCTTCGGCCGCGAGACCCCGGTCGAGCTGTCGTTCGACCAGATCCAGAAGAACTAGCACGTCACCAGCTTCCGTCCAGGTCAGGTCGGCTCTCCCGGAGCTGGCCTGACCTGCTCGGTTTCACGCCTCGCCACGGTGTCCCTTATCGTGGTGCGGTTGCCTGGCTTCTGTCGGGCACAGCGAAGACCAACGAAGATAGAGGACCCGGAATGCCTCCCAAGAAGAAGAAGGTCACGGGGCTTATCAAGCTCCAGATCAACGCCGGTGCGGCGAACCCCGCCCCGCCGGTCGGCCCCGCGCTCGGTCAGCACGGCGTCAACATCATGGAGTTCTGCAAGGCGTACAACGCCGCGACCGAGTCGCAGCGTGGCTGGGTGATCCCGGTGGAGATCACGGTCTACGAGGACCGCTCCTTCACCTTCATCACCAAGACGCCGCCGGCCGCGAAGATGATCCTCAAGGCCGCGGGTGTCGAGAAGGGCTCCGGCGAGCCGCACAAGACCAAGGTCGCCAAGATCACCGAGGCGCAGGTCCGTGAGATCGCCACGACCAAGCTTCCCGACCTGAACGCCAACGACCTGGACGCCGCGTCGAAGATCATCGCCGGCACCGCCCGTTCCATGGGCATCACGGTCGAGGGCTGAGCCCCACCCCGTAAGTCTTCAGTAGTACGTGGCAGGGCCTGCTCGGCCCGTTACCCCACGACTCCTCAGAACAACATCAGGAGCAGTAGTGAGCAAGCGCAGCAAGTCTCTCCGCGCTGCGGACGCCAAGGTCGACCGGGACAAGCTCTACGCCCCGCTCGAAGCCGTGCGTCTCGCCAAGGAGACCTCCACGAGCAAGTTCGACGGCACCGTCGAGGTCGCCTTCCGCCTGGGTGTAGACCCGCGCAAGGCCGACCAGATGGTCCGTGGCACCGTGAACCTCCCGCACGGCACCGGTAAGACCGCCCGGGTCCTGGTCTTCGCGACCGGTGACCGTGCCGAGGCCGCGACCGCCGCTGGCGCCGACATCGTCGGTTCCGACGAACTCATCGACGAGGTGGCGAAGGGCCGGCTGGACTTCGACGCCGTCGTCGCCACCCCGGACCTCATGGGCAAGGTCGGCCGCCTCGGCCGCGTCCTCGGCCCGCGTGGTCTGATGCCGAACCCGAAGACGGGCACCGTGACCCCGGACGTGGCCAAGGCCGTGACCGAGATCAAGGGCGGCAAGATCGAGTTCCGCGTCGACAAGCACTCGAACCTGCACTTCATCATCGGCAAGACGTCGTTCGACGACACCAAGCTGGTGGAGAACTACGGCGCGGCGCTGGAGGAGATCCTCCGTCTCAAGCCGTCCGCCGCCAAGGGTCGTTACATCAAGAAGGCCGCGATCAGCACCACGATCGGCCCCGGCGTTCCGCTCGACCCCAACCGCACCCGCAACCTCCTCGTCGAGGAGGACCCGGCCGCCGTCTGAGCCCTCCGCTCACCCCGGTAGCCGCGCGTACGCGTTCTGTACGACGGGCCCCGCAACCTTTCGAGGTGCGGGGCCCGTTGTCGTAGGGACGGGTTAGCGTGAAGATCACGGGGTGTACTAGGGGGTAGGGGTGCGGATGAGGCACAGCGGTGCACGGGGGATACGAGGCGTACGGCGGACGGTCAGGCCGGTCGCGGTGACCGCCGCGCTCGTGGTGGTGGGCGTGGCCATGTCGGCGTGCAGTTTCTCCGGTGACCCCGACGACGGGGACGCCGAGCAGACCCGGGGCACGGCCGGCCCGGACGCCCGTACGGCCGCCGCGCTGCACGCCGTAGAGAAGGCCACCGACCTGGCCGGTTCCGCCCGCGTCAGCTCGTCCTCCGTGATGGGCGACCTGCTCTCCATGCGGACGGCCGGTGTCCTCGGCTGGGCCGGCGAGCCGGTCGGCAAGCTCAGCATCACCTACACCGGCGGTGAGCTGGCCGACACCATGCGGGCCCTCAACAGCTCCTCCATGGAGGCCCGGCTGCTGCCCGACGCCTATTACGCCAAGGTCGGCGACAAGTTCGCCGCCCAGATGCGGGGCAAGCACTGGATCCGGTACGACTACGACGACCTGGCGGACCTGCCCGGCGGCTCCGGGACGTATCTGAAGGACCAACTGCGCAACACCGCCCCCGTGCAGCCGGTGAAGCTCCTGCTGGCCTCCGGTGACGCCCGCAGGGCCGGGACGGAAACAGTGCGCGGTGAACGTACGACGCACTACTCGGGCACGGTGGACGTGGCCGCGCTCGCCGACTCCGCGCTCAAGGAGCAGCTCGTCCAGGCCGGGGTCAGCACCGAGACGGTCGACATCTGGGTCAACGAGCGGAATCTGCTGGTCAAGAAGGTCGAGCAGGGTGAGCTGTCGAGCGGGCGGATGTCGTCGACGGCGTACTACAGCGCGTACGGCGTGAAGGCGGAGGTGGCGGCTCCGGCGGGCAAGGACACCGCGGACTTCAAGGACCTGTTGGGGAATTCAGGAGCCTCATCCGCCTCACCGGGTTAGGCTCACGGTCGTTTCTGTGAATCGACCGTGTGTTCACAAAGTTCCTTGGGGGGAATCGTGAGTGCTTCTTCTTCCGTGCGCGTCGGGCTCGCCGTGCTGCTGCTCGGCACCGGTGCTGTCGCCTGTTCCGAGGGGGCTTCGGAGGAGTCGCCGAAGATGACGCCGGCGGCTGCTGTCGCCAAGGCGGCGAAGAACGTGGAGGACATCACCTCCCTCAGCTATCGGATGACCGGCCGCACGCCCGAGGAAGGGCGCGTCAAGGCCGACGCCAAGATGCGGCTCAAGCCCGACGTGGCCATGAGCATGAAGATCACGGCCCTCGACCAGGGCGCGGACGGCACCGCCGAGATACGTCTCGTCGACAAGGCGATGTTCATAGGCGGGGGCGCGGCGGCCGCCGCCGAGATGGACGGCAAGAGCTGGATCAAGTTCGACCTGTCCGCGCTGGGTGCCGGTGCCGGCGAGTCGCTGGGGGCGGCCGGACAGGCCGACAAGAACCCCGCCCAGGAGTCCACCTTCCTCACCGGGTCCAAGGACGTGAAGGAGGTCGGCACGGAGACCGTGGACGGGGTGAAGACCACCCACTACGCGGGCACGGTCACCCTCGACGAGTTCCGGGACTCCCTCAAGAAGGAGACCAAGGCGACTCGTGAGACGCGCGAGAAGAGCCTTGAGCAGTACGAGAAGCTGGGGATCGAGAAGTTCACGATGGATCTGTGGGTCGGTGAGGACGAGCTGACGAAGCAGTTCCGGATGCGGGGGGCGGCGGACAAGGGTCCGCTCGACATGACGATCACTTTTGACGACTTCAACAAGCCGGTGAGTATTGCTGCGCCGGCTGCCAAGGATGTTGCTGACCTGGCTGAGATGTTGAAGGGCGCCTGAGCGGGTTTGGTTGTTGGCTGCCGGTCCGGTGGGGGCTTGTCGCGCAGTTCCCCGCGCCCCTGTCGGGGCGCGATTTGCTTGGCCGTTAGGCCCTCGCGTACTCTCCTCTTGAAGCCAAAGACCGCTGGTCGTTGCTGTGTCCTCGTTCGAGGGCTCGGTGGCCGAAGGATCCGCTGAACTGCGGACGACCCGCGTAGGTGACTGTGGAAGTGCTCCTGGACGGAATCCGCTCACGGAATTCGTTCGGTCGAGTTCACGCCCCGTGCGCCTGCGCCGGGGCGTTTCGTTTTCCCAGTCTCCTTCTGAGCGGTCCTCATCACCCGGAAGGAGGCCACGCTTATGGCAAGGCCCGACAAGGCTGCCGCGGTAGCCGAGCTGGCGGACCAGTTCCGCAGCTCGAACGCCGCTGTGCTGACCGAGTACCGGGGTCTCACCGTCGCGCAGCTCAAGACGCTGCGTCGTTCGCTCGGTGAAGACGCCCAGTACGCCGTGGTGAAGAACACGCTGACCAAGATCGCGGCCAACGAGGCCGGGATCTCGACGCTCGACGACCTGTTCAACGGTCCGACGGCGGTTGCCTTCATCACCGGTGACCCGGTGACGTCGGCGAAGGGTCTTCGTGACTTCGCCAAGGACAACCCGAACCTCGTCATCAAGGGCGGTGTCCTTGACGGTAAGGCGCTGTCCGCCGACGAGATCAAGAAGCTTGCGGACCTCGAGTCCCGCGAGGTTCTGCTCAGCAAGCTGGCCGGTGCTTTCAAGGGCAAGCAGTCTCAGGCTGCCTCGCTCTTCCAGGCGCTGCCGTCGAAGTTCGTCCGCACCGCGGAGGCGCTTCGCGTCAAGCTCGCCGAGCAGGGCGGTGCCGAGTAACTCGGCTCGCACTTTGACCGCCGCCTGACGCGGTGGTCGACGCGGGCCGAACGTACGCCCGCCGACACGTAATCGGCACCTGCCGAATTGACTGGAAGGATCGCCCATCATGGCGACGAAGCTGTCCCAGGAAGAGCTGCTCGAGCAGTTCGAGTCCCTCACCCTCATCGAGCTCTCCGAGTTCGTGAAGGCCTTCGAGGAGAAGTTCGACGTCACCGCCGCCGCGGCCGTCGCCGTCGCGGGCCCGGCCGGCCCGGCCGCCGCCGCCGAGGTCGCTGAGGAGCAGGACGAGTTCGACGTCATCCTCACGGGTGCCGGCGAGAAGAAGATCCAGGTCATCAAGGTCGTGCGTGAGCTGACCTCCCTGGGTCTGAAGGAGGCCAAGGACCTCGTGGACGGCGCCCCGAAGCCCGTTCTCGAGAAGGTCACCAAGGAGGCCGCCGAGAAGGCTGCCGAGTCCCTCAAGGCCGCCGGCGCGGGCGTCGAGGTCAAGTAACACCCTTGGGAGCCCGCTGAGGGCTCTCGTGGCAGCTGACGTGGGGTTCCTGAGAGCCCTGTAACGCTGACGCAGTGAAGAGCGATCATCCATCTGGGTGGTCGCTCTTCGGCGTTCGAGGGGTCGGGTCGTGGCTGCCTTGCAGGCTCGGTGACGGCGAGTAAGGTGATCTTCGTCGTGCCTCCGAACGCCCCTGGTGACGTCCCGTACGTGACGATGGCAGCACCGGGTCCGGGGCATGGAGGCCTTGACGAACTGCACGTAGCGCGCAATTCTCAGGACGCGTCGCCACATCGATCCGAATCCGAGGCATGGATCGGTGGCGAAGAGGGCAGGATCGATGTGCATCGAGGGCGTGGCTTGCAGCAGGGGTTGAGAGCAACGAGGGTCTTCAAAAACCCGCACTGGACATCAGTGAGCCTAGTGGCTACACTGACCCTTTGCGCTGCCTGTTAGCTGCCTCCTGCCCGTCACCAGGGGCATGCCCTCGCTTGAGCACCGACGATCGGACCTTCTCCGACCTGGCCTTTTACGGCTGGTCAGTGGAGCGCCTGTCTCTGTGTCCCGGTGAGGGGCCGGTACGCGCGTAGTGAGTCCGAGCCCTCGGAAGGACCCCCTCTTGGCCGCCTCGCGCACTGCCTCCGCGAATACGAACAACGGCGCCAGCACTGCCCCGCTGCGCATCTCTTTTGCAAAGATCAAGGAGCCCCTCGAGGTTCCGAACCTCCTTGCGCTGCAAACCGAGAGCTTCGACTGGCTGCTCGGTAACGCCGCGTGGAAGGCTCGTGTCGAGGCGGCTCTGGACAGCGGACAGGACGTCCCCACCAAGTCCGGTCTGGAGGAGATCTTCGAGGAGATCTCCCCGATCGAGGACTTCTCCGGGTCGATGTCCCTGACGTTCCGCGACCACCGTTTCGAGCCTCCGAAGAACTCGATCGACGAGTGCAAGGAGCGCGACTTCACGTACTCCGCGCCCCTCTTCGTCACGGCCGAGTTCACCAACAACGAGACCGGCGAGATCAAGTCCCAGACGGTCTTCATGGGCGACTTCCCGCTCATGACCAACAAGGGCACCTTCGTCATCAACGGCACCGAGCGTGTCGTGGTGTCGCAGCTGGTCCGTTCGCCGGGTGTCTACTTCGACTCCTCCATCGACAAGACGTCCGACAAGGACATCTTCTCCTCCAAGGTGATCCCCTCCCGGGGTGCCTGGCTGGAGATGGAGATCGACAAGCGCGACATGGTCGGTGTCCGCATCGACCGCAAGCGCAAGCAGTCCGTGACCGTTCTGCTGAAGGCTCTCGGTTGGACGACCGAGCAGATCCTTGAGGAGTTCGGCGAGTACGAGTCGATGCGCGCCACCCTGGAGAAGGACCACACCCAGGGCCAGGACGACGCGCTGCTCGACATCTACCGCAAGCTCCGTCCGGGCGAGCCGCCGACCCGTGAGGCCGCGCAGACGCTTCTGGAGAACCTCTACTTCAACCCGAAGCGCTACGACCTCGCCAAGGTCGGCCGTTACAAGGTCAACAAGAAGCTGGGCGGCGAGGCCCCGCTGGACGCCGGTGTGCTGACCGTCGAGGACATCATCTCGACGATCAAGTACCTGGTGAAGCTGCACGCCGGTGAGACCGAGACCGTTGGCGACAACGGCACGTCGATCGTCGTCGAGACCGACGACATCGACCACTTCGGCAACCGTCGTCTGCGCAACGTCGGCGAGCTCATCCAGAACCAGGTCCGTACGGGTCTGGCGCGTATGGAGCGCGTCGTGCGTGAGCGCATGACGACCCAGGACGTCGAGGCGATCACGCCGCAGACCCTGATCAACATCCGGCCGGTCGTCGCCTCCATCAAGGAGTTCTTCGGCACCAGCCAGCTGTCGCAGTTCATGGACCAGAACAACCCGCTGTCGGGTCTCACCCACAAGCGCCGTCTGTCGGCGCTCGGCCCGGGTGGTCTCTCCCGTGAGCGGGCCGGCTTCGAGGTCCGTGACGTGCACCCCTCGCACTACGGCCGCATGTGTCCGATCGAGACCCCCGAAGGCCCGAACATCGGTCTGATCGGCTCGCTCGCCTCCTACGGCCGGGTCAACGCGTTCGGGTTCGTCGAGACCCCGTACCGCAAGGTCGTCGAGGGTGTCGTCACCGACGACGTCGACTACCTGACCGCCGACGAAGAAGACCGCTTCGTGATCGCCCAGGCGAACGCGATCCTCTCCGAGGACATGCGTTTCGAGGAGTCCCGCGTTCTCGTCCGCCGCCGTGGCGGCGAGATCGACTACATCCCCGGCGACGACGTCGACTACATGGACGTCTCCCCGCGCCAGATGGTGTCCGTCGCGACCGCGATGATCCCCTTCCTGGAGCACGACGACGCCAACCGTGCCCTCATGGGCGCGAACATGATGCGCCAGGCCGTGCCGCTGATCACCGCCGAGGCCCCCCTCGTCGGTACGGGCATGGAGTACCGCTGCGCCGTCGACGCCGGCGACGTCATCAAGGCCGAGAAGGCGGGTGTCGTCCAGGAGGTCTCCGCGGACTACATCACCGTCGCCAACGACGACGGTACGTACACCACGTACCGCGTCGCGAAGTTCTCGCGCTCCAACCAGGGCACCTCGGTCAACCAGAAGGTTGTCGTGGACGAGGGCGACCGGATCGTCGAGAACCAGGTTCTCGCCGACGGGCCGGCCACCCAGGAAGGCGAGATGGCGCTGGGCAAGAACCTGCTCGTCGCCTTCATGCCGTGGGAGGGTCACAACTACGAGGACGCGATCATCCTGTCGCAGCGCCTCGTGCAGGACGACGTCCTCTCCTCGATCCACATCGAGGAGCACGAGGTCGACGCCCGTGACACCAAGCTCGGCCCCGAGGAGATCACCCGGGACATCCCGAACGTCTCCGAGGAGGTCCTCGCCGACCTCGACGAGCGCGGCATCATCCGTATCGGTGCCGAGGTCGTCGCCGGTGACATCCTCGTCGGCAAGGTCACGCCCAAGGGTGAGACCGAGCTGACCCCCGAGGAGCGTCTGCTCCGCGCGATCTTCGGTGAGAAGGCGCGCGAGGTCCGTGACACCTCGCTGAAGGTGCCGCACGGCGAGATCGGCAAGGTCATCGGCGTCCGCGTCTTCGACCGTGAGGAGGGCGACGAGCTGCCGCCCGGCGTCAACCAGCTGGTCCGTGTGTATGTTGCGCAGAAGCGCAAGATCACCGATGGTGACAAGCTCGCCGGCCGTCACGGCAACAAGGGTGTTATTTCCAAGATCCTGCCCATCGAGGACATGCCGTTCCTCGAGGACGGGACCCCGGTCGACATCATCCTCAACCCGCTGGGTGTGCCGTCCCGAATGAACCCGGGACAGGTGCTGGAGATCCACCTCGGCTGGCTCGCCAGCCGCGGCTGGGACGTCTCCGGGCTCGCGGACGACTGGGCGCAGCGCCTCCAGGCCATCGAGGCCGACGTGGTCGCCCCCGGCACGAACGTCGCCACCCCCGTCTTCGACGGTGCGCGTGAGGACGAGCTGGCCGGTCTGCTCAACCACACGATCCCGAACCGCGACGGCGAGCGCATGGTGCTCCCGACCGGCAAGGCACCGCTGTTCGACGGCCGCTCCGGCGAGCCGTTCCCGGAGCCGATCTCGGTCGGCTACATGTACATCCTCAAGCTCCACCACCTGGTCGACGACAAGCTGCACGCGCGTTCGACCGGTCCGTACTCGATGATCACCCAGCAGCCGCTGGGTGGTAAGGCCCAGTTCGGTGGCCAGCGATTCGGTGAGATGGAGGTGTGGGCGCTGGAGGCTTATGGCGCCGCTTACGCCCTCCAGGAGCTGCTGACCATCAAGTCCGACGACGTCACCGGCCGCGTGAAGGTCTACGAGGCCATCGTCAAGGGCGAGAACATCCCCGAGCCCGGCATCCCCGAGTCCTTCAAGGTGCTCATCAAGGAGATGCAGTCTCTCTGCCTCAACGTGGAGGTGCTGTCCAGCGACGGTATGTCCATCGAAATGCGTGACACCGACGAGGACGTCTTCCGCGCGGCGGAGGAGCTCGGCATCGACCTGTCCCGGCGTGAGCCGAGCAGCGTCGAAGAGGTCTGACGGGAGTTCGGAGGCCTTCACCATGAAGGCCTCCGGCCCCAGGACCCCCGTATCAGACCCCATGACTTACAACCCTGAGAGGGATTGACGCATAGTGCTCGACGTCAACTTCTTCGACGAGCTCCGGATCGGTCTGGCCACCGCTGACGACATCCGTCAGTGGAGCCACGGCGAGGTCAAGAAGCCCGAGACGATCAACTACCGCACGCTCAAGCCCGAAAAGGACGGACTCTTCTGCGAGAAGATCTTCGGTCCGACCCGGGACTGGGAGTGCTACTGCGGCAAGTACAAGCGTGTCCGCTTCAAGGGCATCATCTGTGAGCGCTGTGGCGTCGAGGTCACTCGCGCCAAGGTGCGCCGTGAGCGGATGGGCCACATCGAGCTGGCCGCTCCCGTCACCCACATCTGGTACTTCAAGGGCGTTCCGTCGCGTCTGGGCTACCTGCTCGACCTCGCCCCGAAGGACCTGGAAAAGGTCATCTACTTCGCGGCGTACATGATCACGTACGTCGACGACGAGCGCCGTACCCGTGACCTGCCCTCGCTGGAGGCGCACGTCTCGGTCGAGCGGCAGCAGATCGAGAACCGGCGTGACTCCGACCTCGAAGCCCGCGCCAAGAAGCTGGAAAGCGACCTGGGCGAGCTGGAGGCCGAGGGCGCCAAGGCCGACGTACGCCGCAAGGTGCGCGAAGGTGCCGAGCGGGAGATGAAGCAGCTGCGGGACCGCTCGCAGCGCGAGATCGACCGCCTCGACGAGGTGTGGACCCGGTTCAAGAACCTCAAGGTCCAGGACCTGGAGGGCGACGAGCTGCTCTACCGCGAGCTGCGCGACCGCTTCGGGACCTACTTCGACGGTTCGATGGGTGCCGCGGCGCTACAGAAGCGCCTGGAGTCCTTCGACCTGGAGGAGGAGGCCGAGCGCCTCCGCGAGATCATCCGTACCGGCAAGGGCCAGAAGAAGACCCGCGCCCTGAAGCGGCTGAAGGTCGTGTCTGCGTTCCTTCAGACCTCCAACAGCCCCAAGGGCATGGTTCTCGACTGTGTCCCGGTCATCCCGCCGGACCTTCGCCCGATGGTGCAGCTGGACGGTGGCCGCTTCGCGACCTCCGACCTGAACGACCTGTACCGCCGTGTGATCAACCGGAACAACCGTCTGAAGCGGCTTCTCGACCTCGGTGCTCCCGAGATCATCGTGAACAACGAGAAGCGCATGCTTCAGGAGGCCGTTGACGCGCTGTTCGACAACGGTCGTCGTGGCCGTCCGGTCACCGGTCCCGGTAACCGCCCGCTGAAGTCCCTGAGCGACATGCTCAAGGGCAAGCAGGGTCGATTCCGTCAGAACCTGCTCGGCAAGCGTGTGGACTACTCCGCGCGTTCCGTGATCGTCGTCGGTCCGCAGCTGAAGCTGCACCAGTGCGGTCTGCCGAAGGCCATGGCGCTGGAGCTGTTCAAGCCGTTCGTCATGAAGCGGCTGGTCGACCTCAACCACGCGCAGAACATCAAGTCCGCGAAGCGCATGGTCGAGCGTGGCCGGACCGTCGTGTACGACGTGCTGGAAGAGGTCATCGCGGAGCACCCGGTTCTGCTGAACCGTGCGCCCACGCTGCACCGCCTCGGCATCCAGGCCTTCGAGCCGCAGCTGGTCGAGGGCAAGGCCATCCAGATCCACCCGCTCGTCTGCACCGCGTTCAACGCGGACTTCGACGGTGACCAGATGGCCGTCCACCTGCCGCTCTCCGCGGAGGCGCAGGCCGAGGCCCGCATCCTGATGCTGTCCTCGAACAACATCCTCAAGCCCGCCGACGGCCGTCCGGTGACGATGCCGACCCAGGACATGGTCCTTGGTCTGTTCTTCCTCACCACCGACGGTGAACTGCGTGACGTCAAGGGCGAGGGCCGCGCGTTCGGCTCCTCGGCCGAGGCGATCATGGCGTTCGACGCCGGTGAGCTGGCGCTTCAGTCGGCCGTCGACATCCGCTTCCCGGTGGGCACCATCCCGCCGCGCGGCTGGACCCCGCCGGCCCGCGAGGAGGGCGAGCCCGAGTGGCAGCAGGGGGACTCGTTCCGTCTGCGCACCACGCTGGGCCGCGCGCTCTTCAACGAGCTGCTGCCCGAGGACTACCCGTTCGTCGACTACTCGGTCGGCAAGAAGCAGCTCTCCGAGATCGTCAACGACCTCGCCGAGCGCTACCCCAAGGTCATCGTGGCGGCGACGCTCGACAACCTGAAGGCGGCCGGCTTCTTCTGGGCGACCCGCTCCGGTGTCACCGTGGCCATCTCCGACGTCGTCGTTCCCGAGGCGAAGAAGGAGATCGTCAAGGGCTACGAGGCGCTGGACGAGAAGGTCCAGAAGCAGTACGAGCGCGGTCTGATCACCAAGGACGAGCGCACGCAGGAGCTCATCGCGATCTGGACCAAGGCGACCAACGAGGTCGCCGAGGCGATGAACGCGAACTTCCCCAAGACGAACCCCATCTTCATGATGGTTGACTCGGGTGCCCGAGGAAACATGATGCAGATGCGGCAGATCGCCGGTATGCGTGGTCTGGTGTCGAACGCCAAGAACGAGACGATTCCTCGTCCCATCAAGGCGTCGTTCCGTGAGGGCCTGTCCGTGCTGGAGTACTTCATCTCCACCCACGGTGCCCGTAAGGGTCTCGCCGACACCGCCCTGCGTACCGCCGACTCGGGTTACCTCACCCGTCGTCTGGTGGACGTCTCGCAGGACGTCATCATCCGCGAGGAGGACTGCGGCACCGACCGTGGCCTCAAGCTGGCCATCGCCGAGCGCGACGAGGCCGGCGTGCTGCGCAAGACCGAGAACGTCGAGACGTCGGTGTACGCCCGTGCGCTGGCCGAGGACATCACCATCGACGGACGTGTGCTGGCCCCGGCCAACACCGACCTCGGTGACGTCCTCATCGACGAGCTGGTCAAGCACGGCGTCGAGGAGGTCAAGACCCGCTCGGTCCTGACCTGCGAGTCCGCCGTCGGCACCTGCGCCATGTGCTATGGCCGCTCGCTGGCCACCGGCAAGCTGGTCGACATCGGTGAGGCGGTCGGCATCATCGCCGCCCAGTCCATCGGTGAGCCCGGTACCCAGCTGACGATGCGTACCTTCCACACCGGTGGTGTGGCCGGTGACGACATCACCCAGGGTCTGCCCCGTGTCGTCGAGCTCTTCGAGGCTCGTACGCCCAAGGGTGTCGCCCCGATCTCGGAGGCGGCCGGCCGCGTCCGTATCGAGGAGACCGAGAAGACCAAGAAGATCGTCATCACCCCGGACGACGGCAGCGACGAGACGGCGTTCCCGATCTCGAAGCGCGCCAAGGTCATGGTGCGTGAGGGTGACCACGTCGAGGTGGGCCAGAAGCTCACCTTCGGTGCCACCAACCCGCACGACGTGCTGCGGATCCTCGGTCAGCGCGCGGTCCAGGTCCACCTGGTCGGCGAGGTCCAGAAGGTCTACAACTCGCAGGGCGTGTCGATCCACGACAAGCACATCGAGATCATCATCCGGCAGATGCTCCGCCGCGTGACGATCATCGAGTCCGGCGACGCCGAGCTGCTGCCCGGCGAGCTGGTCGAGCGTGGCAAGTTCGAGACCGAGAACCGTCGTGTGGTCCAGGAAGGCGGCCACCCGGCCTCCGGCCGTCCGCAGCTGATGGGTATCACCAAGGCCTCGCTGGCGACGGAGTCCTGGCTGTCGGCCGCCTCCTTCCAGGAGACGACCCGAGTCCTGACGGATGCGGCGATCAACGCCAAGTCCGACAGCCTCATCGGCCTCAAGGAGAACGTCATCATCGGTAAGCTCATCCCGGCCGGTACGGGTCTGTCCCGTTACCGCAACATCCGGGTGGAGCCGACCGAGGAAGCGAAGGCCGCGATGTACTCGGCCGTCGGCTACGACGACATCGACTACTCGCCGTTCGGCACCGGCTCCGGCCAGGCCGTTCCGCTGGAGGACTACGACTACGGTCCGTACAACCAGTAAGCGGTAGTTGGTAGTTGCTTGCACGAAGGGCGGTCATCCCGGTTTCGGGGTGGCCGCCCTTCGGCGTTCAGTCCCCGCAGCCGTACATGAGCTGCGGCTGGGCGTAGACCGTGCCGGAGGCGCTCGTCACCAGCGCCTGGATCTCCACCGTGAGCAGCGTGCCGAAGTCGGCGTCGACGGCGGCGGTGTGGTCGAAGTCCGCGCCCGCGGCGACCTCGGGGCCCCACGGGGTGCCGGCCACGAGCACGCGGACCGTACCGGTGGTGCCCGTGGCGATCCTGGTCGCCAGGCGGAGGCGCATCCTGGGCTGCCACACCGGGTTGGACGACACCGCGATCGTCGTCCAGGCGGTCGCGGTGGTCTGCGGCCAGCGGGTGACCGTCGTGTCCTGCGGGGGCAGCATGGTCAGCCAGGGGCGTGCCAGGCCTCCGGCGCCGACGGAGAAGACGGCCGGGCCACCCGAGCGCGGCAGTACGTGGAGCCAGCCGCCGTCGGTGATCTCCACCCCGCCGCCGGACACCCTGTTGAGCGCGGGCCGGGAGTTGACGGCCGTGGACAGCTGCTGGATCCGGCGTTCCATCGCGGTGAGCCGGTCGATGATGTCCTCGGGCAGCTGGGGCATCAGGGTTCCTCCAGATAGAGCTCGGCGGTGTCGGGACGGCCGCGCTGCGCCGGGCTGACCTTGACGCCGATGATCCGGTAGCGGACGTCCAGGCCCTCGGGCCACCACTCGTCGGTGATGCGGATCCGGGCGGTCCGGCCGAGCAGCGCGGGCGGCACCAGGTCGTCGAGGCGGACGGTGATCTCGGGGATCACGACCGCTCCGGCGGCCGTGGCGAGTTCGGCGGTGGCCAGGGAGCGCAGTGTGTCGACGTCGGTGACCGTGTTGTGGTCCGAGGTCAGGTCGATGAGCGGATAGCCGGCGTCGATCAGGGCCGTGGCCGGCGGGGCGTCGGCGTACAGCGGGCGGGACTCCTCGGCCTGGTTGTCGTTGACGGAGGCCCCGCGCGCGCGGGCGGTGGTGCCGCCGCGGGTGGCGTCGCGCGGGAAGGAGTACGACAGGATCGTGCCCGGACGGTCCATCACCAGGTCGGTCGTTCCGGTGCGGATCATCGGGCTGCCCAGGCGCAGCCGGCGGATCCGTTCGCCGGTGGCCGGGTCGCGGTAGACGGCGATGTGGTGCTCGAAGCCGTTGTCCATCGAGGCGAGCGCGTCGAGCGCCTCGGAGTAGACGATCTCGTCGCCGTCGCGGTAGGAGACGGTCCGGGTCGCCGAGGAGGTCTCGGTGCCGTAGGTGACACGGATGTCGCCGCCCGGGAGCGACGTCTGCATGTGCCGCCACAGGTTCCGGGCGAGCGTCAGCTGCTCGGTGTCCGTGTAGGTGAGGTCGGCGCGGATACGGCGGCGGCCCGCGTACGAGTCGAAGGTCGCCGCCTGGATGCCGAGGGTGAGGACGCCGCGTTCGTCGCTCTGTAGGGTGCTCGTCCAGA
The DNA here is from genome assembly GCF_045041225.1 of Streptomyces sp. NBC_00075. NCBI lineage: Bacteria > Bacillati > Actinomycetota > Actinomycetes > Kitasatosporales > Streptomycetaceae > Streptomyces > Streptomyces sp. NBC_00075. The sequence goes on along the minus strand of NZ_CP108243.1, from coordinate 4,230,327 downwards.
TGATCCCGCCCCACCACAGGTCGCTGCCGCGCTCCAGGTAGACCGCCGTGCGGCCCTCCTCGATACGCCGGACCCGGGCGGCGAGGGCCGCGGTGGGGACGGGGATGGTGCCGGAGAACGATCCGGCCTTGCCGATGTAGTCGTCGACGGTGACGTCCCGTACGGGCAGGATGTCGATGGTGCGGTCGGTGCGCAGGTCGCAGAAGATCGCGCGGTACGGGGTGGTGATGGTCGCCATACGGCGGTCAACTCCTGTGTCGCGGTGGGGTGTTCAGGCCAGCGGGTCGACGCGCAGAAACGCGTTGGCGAACCAGCAGTTGACTCCCGAGGCGGTGGACCTGTGCATCGCCGTGACCGTGTAGGTGGCTCCGGCGGTCAGTGATCCCAGCCGGACGGTGGTCGCCACCGAGGCGCCGGGGGAACCCGAGTACACCGCGGCGTACTGGTCCACCGCCGTCCAGATGACGGTGGTCCCCAGGGTGACCTGGGGGGTCAGATACGCGGACGCCGTCGTACTGCCGGGGGTTTCCATCCGCGAGCCGAGGCCGAGGAGGACCGCGCCGGACGGCGGAGCGGTGAAGCTGAGCGTCAGTGCCGAGACGGGCGTACCGGTGAGCGCGGCCGTGTACGTCGTCGAGGAGGTGTACCCGGCGTTGAACGAGTTGACGAACGCCGGGCCCGGCACGGCGGGCAGCCAGGCCGTGCCGTTCCAGCGCTGGAGCTGGCCGTTGGGGCCGTCCCGGTACTGGCCGGCGTAACTGCCGTTGGTGAGGGCGCCGCCCGGGGCGATGCCGCCCGTCTCCCGGGGGTACGGGATCCAGACCGTGCCGTTCCAGCGTTGCAGGGCGGTGGCCGTGTCGCGGTACTGGCCGGGGTAGGCGCCGGTGCGGGAGTCGTTCTCCGTCGGGAGGATGCCGCCGACGGCCACGACACTGGTGCGCAGGTCGGTGACGGTGGCGGTGGAGGCCCAGATGATCCCGCCGTTGCCCGCGCTCGCGTTCGCCGGGACCAGGACGGTGTACAGGGGCAGAGCGGCGGCGGGGGTCGCCGGCGGGGCCGGGTCGGTGGCGGTGGGGGTGCCGGGGATGACCTCGACGACGGCTTCGGTGCGGCCGGACGCGTCGTACTGGTCGTCGTAGATCCGCAGGACGACGAGATCCCGGCGGCTCTGGTCCGTACCGCCGCCGAACGTGAGGGTGACCGGCTCGGTGACGGCCACCGGGTAGGCGCCCCGGTCGTCCTCGGCCTGCACCACACCCCGGCCGACTCCTACGGTGGCGGTCATACCGCCGGAGGTGCCGGTCAGCGCGAAGCCCGTGATCCGGAAGGCCCCGTCGGACGAGCCCGGGAAGACGCCGGAGCGGCCCCGGATGTTGGTGGCGGGGGTGACCGCGCCGGTCTGGACGACGCGGGTGTCCTCCCGTGTCTGGCCGTTCGGGGACAGCCAGGCGGAGCGTGCGTTCATACCAAGTCCTTCTGTGGATGGCGGGAGTCGGGAGAGTGCGGGAGCCCGGTGGGGTCACCACTCCGCGCTGCGCCAGCGCACCGACATCTGGGCGCCGGAGTCGAAGTCGTCCGGGCGGAAGGCCAGTTGGGCACGGCCGGGGGCGAACGTGAACAGTTCCTCCGGGCCGCTGTCCGGGGCGGCGGTGTGCCGGCGGGAGGCGGTGCCGTTGAGGGTGACCGTGCCGGCGCCGGTGTCGACGACGAGCTGGTCGCCCGCCGCGAGGCGGATCGTGTAGCGCAGCCGGCGGTCGGTCGTGCGGTCGGTCACCGTGGGGTTGACGCACGGCCCGCTGAAGGTGATCACCGGGTGGGTGGGCGCGGAGCCGTCGTTCGCGGCGACGACATCGCCGGTGGAGACGGTCTGGCCCCAGTACAGCGGCCAGGTCAGCGGCCAGGTCAGCCCGCTCTCCGGCTGCGGCGGCCCGGTGACCGCGGTCTGCTCGGCGACCAGGTAGCGGCGCGGGTCGGTGGCGTACCACTGCACGGCCGCCCGGGACACACCCTGGGTCGCGTACACCCGGTCGGCGGCCAGGACGCGCTGGCTGACCCGGGCCCGGACGGCCAGGGTCTCGCCGTGCAGCCGGACCGCGAGCCAGCGCTCCTCGTCGGCGAGCAGCAGGGCCTGGCGCAGGACGCGGGTCGCGGTCAGTGCGGACTGGGGGCTGCCCACCGTCGCCGGTACGGTCCACACCGTGCCGCCGATCCTGCGGGGCTTGGCGTAGCGGGCGCCCGCCCAGGCGCCGTGGGCGGTGGGGTGGTCGGCGTCGCCGGTGTCGAAGTCCGGGAGGTCCTCCCAGCCGGTGAGTCCGCCGCGGTCGATCTCGTACGCCGTGCCGGGGCCCAGCAGCAGGCCGGCCCACTGGATCTGGCCTTCGCGGGTGATGAGGGAGCCGGGGGGCGGGTCCGGGTCCGTGGTGGAGTCGGGGTACGCGGTTGTCTGGGCCGGCGTCTGGGCCATGGGGGCAGTCACCTCACTGTCGGGGACATTCACGGGTATGCGTGGGCCGAGGAGAGGAACAGCAGGTCCTCGGCGGTGGCCCGGGGGCCCGCGCCCTCGGACTCGCGGAACTCGGCCATCCGGTACGGCGAGGACGAGGGGGCTTTGGTCCTGCCGGCGAGGGCCCGCTGCCGCTCCAGGGCGGTGAGCGGCAGCACCTTGCCCGTGCGGCGGGTGATCCCGGGTACGGCGACACCGCCCTCGGCGAGCATCGGGATCTTGGGGATGTTGATGCCGAACGTCTTGCCGAGGATGTTGACGCTGAGTGAGTTGAGGCCGTCGATGATCCAGTTGGCGAAGGCGATCAGGCCGTTGATCGGGGCCTTGACCAGGCCCGCGACCATCTCCACGCCCGTACTGACGAACTTCCCGATCCCGCCGAGCGTGCTCGACATCGCGCCCTTGATCCGCTGGAACATGTCCGGGATCGTCCGGGTGATCCAGCCGACGGCGGACTCCAGGACCCCCTGGAAGCCGCGCCACACGGCGTCCACCTTCTCGCGCAGCGCCTCCACGTTTCCGGTGGTGAGCGCGTGCAGCACGGCGAAGCCGGTGCCGACGACCGCGCCGACGACGGAGAGGACGGTCGTGACGATGGTGAGGATCGCGCCGAAGTACGTGCTCACCAGCGTGCCGATGAACTGGAGGATCGGGGTGATGACGGCGAGGTAGCCCTCGACGTACTTCAGTACGAGCGTCGCGAGCTGCTCGATGATCCGTTGTCCGGCCTCGGAGTTCACGGCGAGGTCGATCAGCCATCCGGCGACGGGCAGGAGCAGGCCCGCGACGAAGCCGATCGGGTTGGCGCGGGTGAGGAGGTTGATGACCATCACCACCCCGGCGCCGATGGTCATGGCGAGGCCGAAGGCCCCCATCAGGTCGCCTATGACGGCCATGGGGCCGACGAGGCCGACGATGAGCGTCGCCACCGTGGCGAGTCCGGACTTGAGCATGCCGACAGCCCTGGTGGCACCCCTGGCCCTGTCGCCGAGCGACTTCACGCCGGTCGCGGCGGTCGCGGCCGACTGACCGGTCCTGGTGACGGAGAGGGCGGCGGCTTCGGCGGCCGATTTGACCTGGCTCACCGCCGGGCTGCTGCCGGTGACGGCGGTGTGGAAGCCGTCGGTGGCCGTGGCGGCGCTCCTGATCTGGCCGACGAACTGCCGTATGGCGCCGGTGCCTTGCGCCGTCTGTGTCCGGAAGGCACGCAGCGCGGGCAAGACCGGGGCGAGCAGGTCGGCCGGCGTCACGCCCGCTGTCGCCGCGGCGGCACTCATCCCCGCCACCCGCGTGCCTTGGCCAGGAACATCAGCGCGTCGGCGGTCCGCTGGGGGTCACTGGAGGAGGCCGCGTAGTAGTTCTCGATCCGCAGGGCCCCGCCCGTGCCGGTGGCTCCGTCGCCGCCGATGCGGCCCTGCGCGGCAGCTGTCCTGAGCATGCGGTCCAGCTTGCTCAGCGGCAGCACGGCCTCCGCCTCTCCGCCCTCGGCGAGGATCGCCGGTACGCCACCGGAACGGGGCAGGACGACACCGCCGGTCGCGAGCGTGGGGATCTTCGGCAGGCTGAGGCCGAAGGTCTTGCCGCCGACGAAGGGCACCCAGCCCGGGATCGTCACCTTGATGCTGTTGAGCTTGCCGATCGCGGAGTTGATGAGCCCGATGACCGCGTTGATCGGTGCCTTCACGGCGTTCTTGATGCCGTCGAAGGCGCGGCCCGCGATGTCCTTGAGCCCGTTCCAGGCGCTGGTGAGCTTGTCCTTGACGGCCTGGAAGGCGTTCGGGATCACCGACTTGACCCAGTTGACGACGGGTGTGATCACGGCCTTGATGCCGTTCCACACACCGCTGACGACACTTTTGATCGCGTTGAGGACGGTGGTGATGATGGTCTTCCAGATGTTGAAGTACGTCCGGATGACCGTGGCCACGGCCTGCACGACGGCGGAGATCGCCGTTTTTATCCCGTCCCAGATCTTCTTTATCAGGTCGGCCGCGGTTTTCATGATGGGTCCGATGGCCTTCATGACCGTGCTGATGACGGACTTGATGACTTCGAAAGCCGTCTTGAGGATCTTCTGCATGGTCTTCGACTGGGTCGCCATGTCGATGACCTTCTGGATGAGCGGCGCGAGCAGGCTCATGAGCATGCCGAAGAAGTTGCCCTTCATCGACTTGTTCATCTTGTCCTGGCCCTTGGCGGCCTTGTTGGCGCCGGACTCGTATTTGCCGAGGTTGGTACCGGCGGTCTGGCCTGCCTTGCCTGTTTTGGTGAGGGACTTCTCGGTCTGGTCGGCCGCGGTTTTCATGTTCTTCAGGGCGGTTGTCGAGCCCTGGGCCGCGGAGCGGAGTTTGGTCATTCCGCTCTGACCTGCCACTGCCGCACGGCCGATGCTCTGTGTGGCAGCGGCAGCAGCGGAGACCTGGCTCTTGAATCGCTGTAGAGAATTGGCTGACCGGTTCGCTGCTGAGGCCAGTGACATGTTCGCTCCGTTATTAGAATGCCGCGGCGAGTTGGTCGAGAGCGGCCCGCAGGATCTTCACGTCGGTGACCACACCCCTTACGAGGGGCCTGGATGTATCGATCCCGCGGTCGGTTTTCTTGGTGGGGTCGGTTTGTCGATCTCTGCTGGCAGCGCCGATGATTTCGAGTCTTCTCTTGATTTCTTTGACCGTTTTCTCCATGTCCTCCATATTTTCGCGATCCTTTTTCTGGGCGTCCGACTCGATAATTTTTTGGAGTTTGTCCAGCCGCTTCTTCCATGGGAACTCTCGGGTTACGCCGAGGATGGTGATCCCGTGTTCGTCGAGCTTGAACAGGGCGATGTCGATCTTGAAAATGGTGAGTGCGGCGGTGAGTACGGTAAAGCTGAGGGCTACTCCTGTCAGGCTTCCGGTGATTTTTTTCCATATTTCGTTCTGGGCGGTTTGGGAATCGTCGTAAGCCTTCTTGAGTTTCCCGAATTCTGCGTAATTCAACTGTTGGGTGATGAAGATTCTGAATATGTTGGTGTCAATGCGTGTGATGTTTTGAATGGTGGTTCGCTGCAATCCCGTCAGGTCTGAGTCCAGTTGTGCAAGATCTCGCGTCATGGGAACTTCCCTTCGTTGCGGGCCGGCTGCCGTGTCGATGCGGTGAAGAAGTTGTCTAGATTTCGGGTCTCAGGTGAACTACCGTGTTGCTGAAGGGACTTGACGCACGAGGGCAAGGCCAGTGGGGTGGACGGGGAAGCGAACAGAGTTCGGCGTGACCATGTGATCGACTGGCTCGACCAGTCCCAGGACCTGGCCCAGCTGATCGCCCGTGTGACCGAACTCGTCCTCCGGCTGGGCTACGACCCCGAAGACCTCGTCGTGATGCCCCGCGCCGAACTCGACCGGCGTGAACTGACCGCCTACAGCGCCGGCTGGGCGGACGTCGTCTCCGAGCAGCTTCCCGGGATACGGCGCGAGTACGAGGTCCGGATCACCGCCGCCTACCTCCAGGGCCAGGAGGACGCGCGTACGGGGCGCCGGCCCCGGCGGACGGGACCGTCGAAGAGGGCCGAGGGCGAACGCGAGGGCGAGGTCATTCCGCTGCCGTACGTCCAACTGCTCGAACCCCCGCCCGCGGTGACCGGCGTGGAGCAGCGGGGCGAGCGGGAGCGGGCCGTGGCCGACCGGGAACCGGGAACGGAGGCCGGCCCGGACGCCGGTGCCTCGCCCGATCCCCGGGCCGAGATCCTGCTCTCGGCCCGTGAGGTGCGGGAGCGCCGTGCGGAACGGGACCGGCGCAAGGTGGTCCGGCGCAAGGGGCGGCCCAGTGTGCCCCCGCTCGACGACAGGCCGGCCGGGGCGCCTCCCGTACAGGAGGAGACGCCTCAGGAGCCCTCCTGACGGTGGGTCCGGGTCAGCCGAAGAAGCGGGCGACCTGGGAGGGTGTCGGCGGTGACGGTGCCGCCCCCGCACTGTCCCCATTGCCGGCCTCGTCCCCGTGATCGTCCTCGTCCCGCCGCCCCACCCTCGGGTCGTCGGGGCGGGGCACCGGCACCGGCAGCTCCGGCGGATCCGCGTCCTCGGCCGAGTTGACGGAGGCGAACATCCAGTTGGCGGCGGCCAGATGGTCCACGGTGGCGGCCAGCAGATGGTCGGTCACCGTCCACTCGGCGGCCTCGCCGTGGAGTTCGCGGTTGAGGGCGCAGTCGCGCGGCAGGTGTTTGACCAGCACCGCGAGCCGACGGGAGGAGAGCCGGCCGCGGTGCCAGTCGAGCAGGTCGGTGCCGTAGTAGCGGAGCAGGTCGGCTTCCAGGGCCTCGGCGTGTTCGTCGACGAACACGCCGAGGCTCAGCCTTCCCCCAGGCCGAGGCCCGTCTCCTTGCCGTACGCCTCCAGGATCGCGGCGATGTCCTGCATGGTGACCTCGTGCCGTTCGAACCGGGCGAACTGTTCCTCGCCCAGCAGCAGCGCGAGCAGCCCGTCCACGTCGTTGTCGTCGAGCTTGCGCAGGGCCTTGGCGGTGGCCCGGGTCAGCTCGGTCGGCAGGGTGAAGGTGTCGCCGTCCAGGTTGAAGGACCAGCTGCGGCCGAAGGATTCGAGGCGCTGGGCGCGGGCTGCGTTGACGTCGAAAGAGGCCATCTCGGTCGTACTCCTTGTCAGAGGCGGTCAGGCAGTGGGGTGGGGCGGTGGGGTGGGGTGATGGGCCGGACACCGGCGGCGCGGAGGGATCGCCCCCGGTGTCCGGCGGGTGGGGTGGAACGGGTGGATCGGGTGGGTCAGACCGCGTACGCCGCGTCCTTCATGACGAAGCCGCCCAGGGCCTCCCCCTCGACGGAGGCGAGGGCCTGGAAGGTGATGCCGAGCTGGGCCGGGGCCTTGCGGCCGAGCTTGATGTCGTCGGACGCCGTGACCTGGCCGCGCGGGATGCCGAAGCGGTACGTCACGACCGAGCCGTCGCTCGCCCGTACGTCCGTGAACTCCAGCCCGAGCGCGCGGACATCGGCGTACGCACGGTCCGCGATCTCGTACTCGAAGACCCCCGAGCCGCCCGCGGAGCCCTCGACGGGCTTGACCGAGCCGCCGCCCATGAAGAACGGCAGCGTGTCCTCGTTGAACTGGAGCAGCGAGAACTTCAGCGTCAGGTCCCGGTCGGAGTAGACGAAGTGGACCGGGCTGATCGTCTGCCAGCTGTCGACGGCCTCCAGCTTGTCCTTCTTGCTGAAGGTGACGCCCTCGCCGGAGGTGTAGCCCAGGTCCTTCCAGCGGGCGCCCCAGTCGGCGGCCGGGGTGTCGGAGAAGACGGTCGGTACGGCCGTGCCGGCGACGGCGACGTAGAGGCGGCCGGTTCCCGCGATGCGGATCTCTGAGGTGTTGCTACCTGCCATTGCTGGTTCTCCTCAACTAAGGGACAGGAAATGAGAGGTGGGAGGAAGCGCCGGGGGAGTGCCGGGGAGAGGGGTCAGTAGACGCTGACGGACACCTTGAGGACGCACACGTACCGATTGGCCGCCCGGTAGAGGTAGTCGGGCAGCCAACGCGGGCCGTCCTCCTCGACGACGTCGGTGATCAGATTCGTGCCGTACGTCCGTCCGGCCGCGGCGAGTACGGCGCGGCGGCCCGCGTTGGCCAGGGTGTGCGCGGCGGCCTTGGTCGGCCCGTACACCTCCAGCTCGATCAGCGGTTCGTCGACGTGCAGATCGCCGATCCAGGCACCACCGCGCCGGTTGACGAGGACGGCGGCGGCCGTGCCGTCGAAGTCACTGGGCGGCTCGACCGCGACGAGCGCGGTGGAGAGGGCCGGGTCGGCTTCGAGGATGTCGACGACCAGCGCCTCGACTTCGAGAAAGGTGTCGGGCGGAGGTACGGCTGAGGTCATTCCGGATCACCTCGGGCGGCTGGGCGACTGGGGCATCTGGGTCAACTGGGTCAACCGGGCGGTCCGGGGAACGCGAACAGGGGCTCCTGATGAGTCAGGAGCCCCTGGTGTGCGGACACAGTTCGGCTGCTGCGCCAACTGTGACAGATTGCTTGCTCGCGCGCAACTAGTGAGGCAGGGTGGTCATGGAGAGGCAGGGGGCGGGGGGTCAGTGGGAGGCGAGCGGTGTCCCCGCGTCCGCTGTCGGTGGCAGGAACTGCTCCACGGCTCGGGCGAAGCGCTCGCGCTGGTTCGTCGGTACGCCGAGGAGGTCGGCGGCCTCGTCCACGGTGAGCCGGCGGATCGGTGCGGAGGTGGGAGGGGTGGAGGGCAAGTGCGCGCGCGGGTCGGTGAGTTCCTCGGCGGTCAGTCGGCCGGAGCGGATGAGCATCTCGCGGACGGAGACGTCCAGTACGCGGGCGAGGCGTCGCGTCGTCTCCAGGTCCGGCATGCTCTGGCGGTGCAGCAGTCGGGTCACGGCCGCGCGGTGTACGCCCGCCTCGTCCGCGATGCGCGACTTGCCGCCGCCGCGTGGGCTGTCGATGTCGTAGCCGCGCCGGCGCATCAGCTCTTCGACCCATGCCGCGAACGCGTCGAGCTCGGGGGTCGTCATGGCGCTACTCGCTTTCCTTCGGGGGTGGCGCGAGTTTAGCTTGCTTGCGCGCGCGGAATTACAAGCTCGCAGCAAAGTGACAGAAGAGTACGGGGGAGAGGTCGGGGGCATGCGAGGTTCGTTTGACGTATGGCACGCACGAGCAAATCATTGCGCGCGCGCTCGCAATCTGTCGAGGTGTGCGGGAGGTTCCGTTGGCTGAGCGGCCGACCGCGCACGCCGCACTGTGGATCGGCGTTCTGGCGCAGCAATTCCCGGAACTCTACGAGGAGTTGGCCCCCGGTCGTGGCCGTACGCCCGGCCGCCGGAGCCGAACGGCACCCGCACCCACGGCCGAACTCGGCGCACGTCTCCGCCAGGAGCGCGAGGAGGCGCTGCTGCTCCAGCAGCACCATGGGCTGGCGGTGCCCGGGCACAGAACGGCTCCGTTGCGGCTGCACATCTCCGACACCATCCGCGACATCGCGGACGGCGTGGTCGAACTGGAGGAGGCCGTACACGACCGGCTCGGGCTGCCCCGGCCGGACCGCGCTCCCGTGCCGGAGCGGTTGCGCCGGATCGGGGCCCTGCTCGACGAGATCGCCACGGACCCGGTACTGGCCGTGCACGTCCGCGACGAGGCCCGTCGGCTGGCCCGGCGCTGCGCCCGTGCGCTGGGCGACAGCGAGATCGTCGTACGTGTGTCCGGCCGCTGCCCCTGGTGCGACTCGGTCTCCCTGCGGGCCTTCCCCGACCGCCAGTCGGTCCTCTGCATCAACCCCGCCTGCCGCTGCACCGCCCCCGACTGCGACTGCCACCACGATCCGGGGCACCGGCACAGGTGGCCGGAGGGGGAGTGGGAGCGGGTCGCCGCCGCGGGCTCCGCGATGGGGGCGGGCCGATGAGTACGTCGACGGGGACGCGGTACGACGGACAGCCGACCCTGATCACCGGGGAGCTGGCCGCCCGGGAGATCGGGGTCGCTCCCGCCACCATCCGGAAATGGGTGCAGCTCGGCCGTCTCACCGCCGCGGGCCGGGCCGGACGTGCCCTGCTCTTCAGGCTGGAGGACGTGTTCGCGGCGGAGCGGGCGACGCGGGCGGCGGCTCGGCGGTCACGGGAACGCTGAGCCGCTGAAGGTGCCGAGGATGCCGAAGGGCGGTCACCCGGATTATGGGAGGTGACCGCCCTTCGTTCTGTGCTCAGCGCTGCTGCTGGAGATACGGCTGGAGGTGGTGCAGCCGGGTGTGGTAGTCCGGGTGGGACGAGAGCAGCTTGCTCAGCGGGCTCTCCTCCGGCGCCACACCGCCGTTGAGCGCGGCGAGCGCCGCCGTCTGCGCCTGCTCGTCCTGGTGCAGCTTGTGGAGTACGGCGGCCAGCATCGGCGCGAAGCCGAGGGCGGCCGCGTGCTCGTCGGCGCGGAGTTCGGCGCGGCGGCCAACGGCGGCGAGGGCGTACGGCACGCCGAGGATCAGCAGGGGCAGGCCGTACAGGGTGCTGATGGTCGCCAGGGCGATGCTGCCGAGGACGAGCACGACGAAGGCGACGCCGAAGCAGGAGAAGGCGCGGGACACCTTGAAGACGATCACGGAGAGGGCGCGCAGGACCCGCCAGGCGATCCGGCCGGGCTGCGCGTACCAGTAGCCGAGGAGACCGGACCAGGCGTGGCCGCCGACGTGGTGGCCCAGCTCGTGTGCCATGACGGCGGCGAGTTCGCCGTTGGGCAGCTGGTTCATGGCGAAGCGGGTGACGCCGACGATGTGGCCGGCGGCGGCGACCGCGTTCAGGCCGTCGCTGTCCTCGACCCAGAGTTCGTAGTTGCGGCCCTCGACGCCCGCGCGGGCGGTGACCTCGCGCCAGACCGGTTCGAGTTTGGCTCGTTCTTGCGGAGTGGGGTAGCGCAGATGAAGCAAACGGCGCGCGAGGGCGCTTTCGGTGGGCCGGTGGAACACGAGTGCGCCGCTCAGCAGCCAGAGAATCACGACGAGGAACGCGAGTTCCTGGAAGAAGAGGGAGAAGAGGCTGACGACGAGGAGGCTACAGAGGAAGTTCGGGAGATAGAGGAGCAGGTTCCCCACGGCGGTGCCGTCGGTACGGCGCTGGTGGGCGGAGATGTGGACGCGTCGGGGATCGGTGGGGATGTGGTGGGGGTGCTCGGTGGGAGGGGTTGGGGTTGGGGTCGTGGTCGGGGGTTGCTGTGGGGGCGCGTACTGCGGGGGGACCGGCGGCTGGGCGGTGGCGGCCTGGGGGTAGGACGGCGGGGGCTGGGCGGGGGCCGCGCCCGGGTAGGCGGGTGGAGGCTGGGCCGGGTTCAGGGGCGAGCCCGGGTAGGCCGGGGGTTGGGCGGACTCGGGGTATGCGGGTGCCTGGGGAGCGGCTGCGGGGTACGAGGGCGGTTGGGCTGCGTCTGCGTGCTGGGGCGGCTGGGCCGGGTCCGGGTACGGCGGGGGTTGCTGCGCCGCCTGCGGGTACGCGGGAGCGGACTGCCCGGGGTACGGCGGCGGGGCCGAGGAGTGGGCCGCTGCCGACCCGGGGTATGCGGGCGGGGCTGACGGCTGCGCCGCTGCCTGTCCGGGATACGTCGGCGGGCCCGGGGGCCGGGGGGCGGTCTCGGGGTGTGCCCGTGGGCCCGGAGGTCGGGGCGCGGTCTCGGGGTACTGCGGCGGGAGCGGGGTCTGGGCGGCGGTCTCGGGGTAGGACGGCGGGACCGGAGGCTGGTGGGCGGCGGTCTCGGGGTACGTCGGCGGGGACAGGGGCTGCTCGGCGGGCTCGGGGTACTCCGGTGGTGACGAGGGTGGCTGGGTCATGGTCTTCCTTCACGTACGGGGACGGTGACTGAGCGGTCCGGTGTCCGGTGTGATCAGCCGATGAGCAGCGAGGCGGGGAGGAGAAGCGTGCCGGTGCAGAAGGAGATCAGGCCGGTACGGATCCACTGGTGCTTGCGCGTGGCGATACGGCTCGTCTCGGTGAGCGCCGAGGTGAGCGCGGCCGTGGGATCGCGCTGGGTGTCGGCGAGCGCTGCCTCCAACTGGCCGAGCCGTAAGGCGTGTTGGATGTCGGCGAAGTAGGAGAGGGGCTGGCCCGGAGTCCACGGTTCGGAGCGGTGGCGGGGCAGGACGGCGAGGAGCAGCGCGAACAGCGACAGCACCAGGGAGCCGGCCCCGGCGCCCCAGACGACGGTGCCGAAGGTGCTGAGCGCACCCGGGTTCCAGTTCCGCCCGGCGAGCAGCCCGCTGAACACACCGGCGGTCATCCCGAGCGCGGCGACCAGGACGGACGCCTTGCTGTCGGCACGGGCGATCTCGGTACGGAGGTCCGCGAGCAGGCGCTCGCAGAGCTGGGTCGGGTCGGCGGGCGGGTCCGGCGGGAGCGGCGTCGGCGTGGGGCGCGGATCGAGCGTGGTCATGCGCCGCCGCCTGCCTTGTCCTCCTCGCTTCCGTCCCCGGCCTCGTCCGCCGACGCGTTCTGCTGCTCGGGGAGGGTCGGGGTGCTGCCGTAGCCGGGGGGCGGTTGCCAGGCGGGGGCTTGGGGTGCGGCGTACGGCTGCTGGTACGGGGCGCCCGGCGGGACGTACGGGGCGGCCGTGGGCGGTCCGGGGACATCGGCGGGGCCCGGGCCTCCGTACGAGGGAACGGCCCCGTACGGCCCACCGGCACCCGGCATCGGAGCCTGGCCCGCAGGCGCCTGCGGAGCGCCCGGATACGGGCTCGCCGGGCTCTGGGCGCCCCAGGCGGAGGCGGCCGGCGCGGCGCCCGGAGGCACCGGCGGCTGGGCAGCCTGCGCCTGAGCCGGGGTCGCGTCGCTGGGAGGCCGACCCGGGGTCCCGTACATGGAGCCGGGCTGCCCGGGGACGGGTCCGGGCGGGCCGGAGACGAGATCCGGTTGCCCGGGCACAGATCCCGGCGGGCCGGAGACGAACCCTGGCTGGCCGGAGACGGGACCCGACTGACCTGGTGGGAAGCCTGGTTGCCCGGGGGCGACCGCCGACTGGCCAGGGGCAGAGGCCTGTTGTCCAGGGACGGGGCCCGACTGGCCCGGGCCGGAAGCCGGTTGCCCGGGGACGGGCCCCGACTGGCCCGGGAAGAAGCCCGGTTGGCCGGGGACAGGTCCGTGCGGGCCAGGTGCGGAGCCCGGTTGCCCGGCGACGAGGCCCGCCTGGCCCGCTGCTCCAGGGACGAACCCCGGCTGCCCAGCCACCCCAGGCACCCCCTGCCCATACCCCGCCCCGTACGGATCGCCGTACGGATCCCCCGGAGCCCCCTCCCCGCCCGGAAGCGACGGCGGTGTCTGCGGGACGCCCGGGAGGCGTTGGGTCAGGATGTCGCTCACTGTGCGCAGGGCCAGTTGCTTGGGGCCCTCCAGCTCGAACTTCTCCGCGTTGTCGCCGTGGAGAAGGTCCTTCACCAGGTCCATCTGGGCCTGGATCATGCGGAGTTGGTCGTCGCGCATGCTCGTCATGACCAGGCGGGAGTCCTCGGGGTGCTGGGCGAGGTGCAGGGCCCAGGCCTGGACGCCGCCCTGGGAGAGGTGCCACTGGTAGAAGGCGATCTTCTCCGCCTCGATCCTCTGCATCTCCAGTTCCTGGTGGCCCTGTTGGATGGCGAGCTGGTGCTGCTGGCTGCTCTGAAGGGCCGCCTGTTCGTAGTCCCAGCGCTGTTGTTGCAGGGCCAGGTGCTGCTGCTGGGTGCCGTACGACATCGCGCGCTCGATCTGGAGGGCGTCCTGCTGACGGTTGCGGCGGTCCACCTCCACGTCGACCTCGGAGCCGCGCTCGGCCGCCCGTACCTGCTCGGTCGCCGAGTGGTCGATCGCCTGGAGGCGGCGCTGGTGGTCGATGTTCTCCTGGTCGCGGCGCAGCCGCAGGGTCCAGGTGGTCTGGAGGCCCGCCGGGGCGCCCAGCGGGCCCAGGACGTTGATCGCCTGGAGCAACTCCCCCTCCGCCGCCGCGCTCTCCGCGATCGGGAAGCGCCGGCTCACCGGCCGCGCCGCGCGCTGGAGTTCGCCGATGAGCAGGCCCGGCACGTCCCGGTGGCCGCTGCCCACGAACCGCTCCGGGTCGACGACCTGCCAGGACACGTCGACCTCGGCCGAGAACTCGAACGCGTCGTTGTCGCTGGGGAGCGTGAGCGTGCCGGAGAACGGATGCACGCCCATGTCGACCTCGTACACCGCCGTGTAGTGGCGGGCCGCGATCTCGCTGCGCGTCGGACGGCGGGGCGGGAGGTAGGCCTCGTAGCCGCCCTTGGCGGTCGAGAAGACGAGCGCGTGGTCGATACGGACCGTCGACTTCAACGAGAGCTCGAAGCGCGACAGTTGCCGCACGGTGAGGACCGGGTCGATCAGCTGGGTGTGCCGGTCCGCGGACTGCTGCCACTCGGGCGGGCGGTGGAAGGCGGGCATCGTGCGTTGCTCCTCGGTGAGCGTGAGCGGTATGTGACTTGCTAGCGGAGCGGGAGTGTCGTGAGGAGGCGGGCCGCCACTGCCGGCGGGGCCGCGCCGTCCTCGCCCGGCATCGTCCGCAGGAGATGGCCCAGGCGCTGGAACTCCGCCTGGGTGGTGACCAGGGTCGGGAGCAGATGAGCGAGGGCCCATTCCGTGGTCGTCGAGCGGTCGGCGATCAGGACCCACTCGCGCAGCACGTCGAGGGCGTACCGGGTCGTGTTCGGATCGCCCAGCGCCGCCCGCCACAGGAACGGGACGCCCCGCGCGCCGGCCGTGCGGTCGGTGACCGACCGCGCGTACCAGCCGAGGACCAGCGGATGGCCGTACCGCTCGTCGTCCTGGGTGCGGCGGCAGGCGCTGACGAAGCCGCCGATGGTCAGGTCGTGCACCGGGCGGTCGTCGTCCAGGTGCGTGCGCAGTTCGGCGAGGACGGTGTCACCGGCCTCGGAGAGCAGCAACAGGGCGACGGCCTCCCGCAGTTCGTCGGCCATCTCGCGGTCGAAGGCGTCCCGGTCGCCGAGGTTGTCGTACAGACTGCGGGCCGCCGTACGCAGCGCGGCGAGGGCCTGCTCGGGGCGTTCGGGGCCGATCAGCGCGTACGCCCGTACGGCCACCCAGCGCAGCCGCCGGTCCTCGTGCCTGGACCACTCGTCGAGGATGCGCGGGATGTTCGGCGTGTCGATGAGATGCGCGAGGGTGAGCGAGTTGACGGCCACCAGCCGGTGCCGGAAGCGGTTGGAGGTCGCCCAGGGCTCGATGACCAGGGCCATCGCCGAGGGCAGGTCCGTGCGGGCCAGGACGGCCACCGTGGACGCGGCCCGGGTGCGGACCAACGGGCGCCCGTCGTCGGCCAGTTGACGCAGCCAGCTGATCAGCGCGGGTCGGGCGGAGGGGTGGCCCGTCCAGACCTCGCGCAGGAGGACCAGGGAGGCGCGGTCGTCGATGAACCGGGCCTTCTGCTGGGTCACCGGACCCCACTCGGTGTGCTCGTCGTCCTCGTACCGCTCGGCGCGGGCGAGTTGGAGCCGCTTGCCGATGTGCGTGCCGAAGACGGGGACCTCGGGGATGCCGACCGGGTTCTGTGTCTTCTGGAGGAACCGGTAGAGCAGATCGCTGAGTTCGGCGGTGAGGGCGTACGGGCCGTCGTCGAACGCGGCCAGCGCGACCAGGAACGCCTTGTCGCGCAGATGGATCGACGCCTCGTCCTCCTCGAACCACTCCTGGACCTGGTTCTCCAGGGATATGAGGGAGAACTGCGCCACGGCGTCCTCGGTGACCTCGCCCGCCGCGTGCCGCCCGAGCAGCTGGGCGAAGGCGGCGACCTCGCGCAACTGGTGACTGCGGCTCAGGAACTCGGTCACGTCCGGGAGTTCGAGCAGCTTCGCCGTCGTCTCCTCGTCGGAGACACGGGTACGGAGGTGTGCGGCGAGTACGTCGGCCGCGGGCGGCGCATGCCATTCGGCGACCGGTACGTCCTCCAGCACGGCGGTGTGGCCGACGGTGACGACGAGATACGCGTCCTGAGCGGCCAGCCGGTCGCGGGCGGCGAGGAGATGGTGCTCGCGGAGGGGGCGGCCTCGGTGGGTGGCCAGGTCGGCGAGGACGTAGCCCCGGGGCCGGCCCTGGGGGCGTTCGCCGGTCTCCCCCGCCGCCGTGGCTCTCTCCGCCAGTGTGCCCGGGTCCGTGTCGCGGTCGAGCGTGTGCACGGGGGCCGCCCCGAGCCGGTGCAGGAGGGTCAGGGCGGCCGTACGTCTGCCGGTGAAGCGGGCGCCGGACAGGACGAGGACGCGGTCGCGGCGCAGCCGGGCGAGCAGGTCCTCGACGGTCGCGTCGGCGGCGACGAACGAGGCGGCGAGCCGGTCGAGCGTGGTCTGCGGGACCTCACCGGAGGCGGAGGCGGCGGCGGACGGAGCGGAGAAGCCGGATATCGACCACTGGTGGATCTCCGTCTTCGTGCCCATGATCACGTCGCCGGTGACCTGCCCGCCACTGACACCGTGCTGGTCGCCGGCGATCGCGCTGCCGCCTATGCGGGCATCGCCCCCGAAGCGCATCGTCCGGGGGCTGTGGTCGATCAGGTCGCGCCGGGCCGACCAGGCGGTCTGCGCCTGCTCGCGGTCCTCGGATCCCTCGGCGCCCTCGGCCTCCTTCGCCTCCTTGGCGGCGCCGTCTCTGCCGTCCTTGCCGTCGTCGGAGGCGGCCGGGTCGTCTGCGGCATCCTGTGCGTCCGGTGTGCTCATGAGCCGTCACCCCCGTTGCGGCCGCCCATGTTGACGTCGCCGGTGACCTGTCCGCCGCTGACGCCGTGCTGGTCGCCGGCCACGACGCTGCCGCCGATGCTGACGGCACCGTTGAAGTTGAAGACGGGGCCCGGGGCGGGTCGGCTCTCCGGCGCGGGCGAGGTGCCCTGCGCGGGGACCCTCGGTTCCGGCGTCCCCTTCGTCTCCGGTGACTGCGGGGTCTGCGGCGCCGGGCGGTCCCCCGAACCGCCCGGCGCCTCCCCCACCCCCGTGTCACGGTGGTCCTGGTCGGCCGTACCGGCCGGGGCCGCCTCGAATCCGCCGGGCAGCGGACCGTGCAGCCAGGCCCTCATCCGGCCGTTCTTGGTGTCGACCCCGACCGGGTGGAACTCGTCGGCCGGGATGCCGGGGTGGTTGTGCCGTACGACACCCCCGTACAGGGAGTCCGAGACGATCAGCGCGAAGTCGTGGGGGCGTTCGCGCAGCGCCGCCCGCAGCAGCTGGGCGTCCAGCAGCCGGCAGGCGTTGTTCAGGTCGGTGCCGACCCAGCCGTCGTGCTCGTCCACGGCCACGTACCCGGTGGCGACGACCCCGCGCAGCCGGATCTGGGCCGAGCTGGACGCCATGCGGTTGACGGTCCGCAGCTGGGCCGGGACCTCCACGAGCAGGGCCCGCAGCAGGGCGGTGACCGGGGCGTTCGCGTCGATCAGCTCCATCACGGAGTCCCCGCGGTCGGCACGCAGGCGGCGGGTCTCGTCGATGCCGGCGCTTTCGAGTGCGCGGTCGGTGATGTCGTACAGCATGCGCCGCAGGTAGGCCTGCTCCACGTCGTCCCGGTCGCTGAACCTCTCTATGTCCAGCAGCAGGATCGTGCGGCTCACGGGGTCGGTCATGGTCGCCCTTCGACATGCATGTGGGGGTTGCTTGCAGCAGCGTGGCGGTTGGGGACGGTGCGGTGTGAGGGCGGATGACGCAGTCGGAGTGTGTAGGGGTACACATAAGGGAGTTGAGGTGAGCGTCGTACCTGAAGGCACACTCAACCGTCGGACGCCGCGATCCTCCGCAAGATGTCCGGCCTCCGAATGAGCAGCGCCCGCCTCCCCGTCTCCACCGCCTCCTTCTCGCGCAGTTCCCGCAGCAGGCGCTGGACCATCTCCCTGGACGCGCCCACCGAGCCCGCCAGCTCCTGCTTGCTCAGGGGGACCGAGAGTTCGATGCCCTCGGGGGTGCGGCGGCCGTGGGTGCGGGCGAGGTCCAGGAGGAGGATCGCGAAGCGTTCCCGCACGTTCATGGACGCGAACTCCAGGCGGCGGCGGTCGGCGGCCCGGGTGCGGTCGGCGGTGAGGCCCAGGAGGGCGAAGGAGACAGCGGGTGAACGGGCCAGGAAGTCCTTGAAGCGCTCGTGTTCGACGGCCACCGCCCGGACCGCCTCCAGCGCGGTCACCGTGGCCGAGCGGGGGCGGCCGGTGAGCGCCGCCGACTCGCCGACTATGTCGCCGGGGCCGCGCAGGGCGAGCAGGGCCTCGTAGCCGTTGGCGGCCGAGGCCGTCACCTTTGTCCAGCCCTGGACCAGGAAGAGGACGTGGGAGGAGGGCTCGCTCTGATGTATCAGGGCCACCCGGGTGGCGAAATTCAGTTCGCGGCCCAGGGACAGGAGGGCCGTGCGGTCCTCCTGTTCCAGACGGGCCAGGAAGGGCACCCGGTCGTCCAGGCCCCCGTCGTCCAGTGAATGCGCCGCCGTCCTCATCACGCTCTGCCCCCGAATCGTCGCAGCGGACGGATCAAGGTACTGAACGGGCAAGCCCACCGGGCTGTAAAGGGCGCGAATCAGCCACCTTGGCCAGCAAGCCGCCGTAAGGCATGCAAAGCTGCTAGAAGCAAACAAACGGTGGCTCGGGCGCCGCCCGGACCCCGGCCTGTCGTACCGGCGTCCATTTGTTTTGACCGAAGTCGTTGAGGTAGGTACGCTCAGACCTTGTGCCTGGGGTGTGCCCTGGCCCTCGTGCGTGCCTTCGAACCGTACGGGGAGCTGTAAGCGGCCACCGCAATCTGCGCCCTTTTCGCCTTGCCGGCGGGAGTCTGCAGTATTCGACACACCCGACCGCGTGGGTCGGCGATGTTCCAGGTTAGCTTCACCATCGGCACACAGAAACCGGAGAAGTAGTGCCTACGATCCAGCAGCTGGTCCGGAAGGGCCGGCAGGACAAGGTCGAGAAGAACAAGACGCCCGCGCTTGAGGGCTCGCCCCAGCGCCGTGGCGTCTGCACGCGTGTGTTCACGACCACCCCGAAGAAGCCGAACTCGGCCCTGCGTAAGGTCGCGCGTGTGCGTCTGACCAGCGGGATCGAGGTCACGGCTTACATTCCGGGTGAGGGACACAACCTGCAGGAGCACTCCATCGTGCTCGTGCGTGGTGGCCGTGTGAAGGACCTGCCCGGTGTTCGCTACAAGATCATCCGCGGCTCCCTTGACACCCAGGGTGTCAAGAACCGCAAGCAGGCCCGCAGCCGCTACGGCGCCAAGAAGGAGAAGTAGAAAATGCCTCGTAAGGGCCCCGCCCCGAAGCGCCCGGTCATCATCGACCCGGTCTACGGTTCTCCTCTTGTCACCTCCCTGATCAACAAGGTGCTGCTGAACGGCAAGCGCTCCACCGCCGAGCGCATCGTGTACGGCGCCATGGAGGGCCTGCGCGAGAAGACCAGCAACGACCCGGTCATCACGCTGAAGCGCGCGCTGGAGAACATCAAGCCGACCCTCGAGGTCAAGTCCCGCCGTGTCGGTGGTGCGACGTACCAGGTTCCGATCGAGGTCAAGCCCGGTCGCGCCAACACGCTCGCGCTGCGCTGGCTGGTCGGTTACTCCCGCGCCCGTCGCGAGAAGACCATGACCGAGCGTCTGCTCAACGAGCTTCTCGACGCCTCGAACGGCCTCGGTGCGGCCGTGAAGAAGCGCGAGGACACCCACAAGATGGCCGAGTCCAACAAGGCCTTCGCGCACTACCGCTGGTAGTCGCTACCCCCATCGAGACCGAGAGAAGACCGAAGCCTTATGGCTACCACTTCACTTGACCTGGCCAGGGTCCGCAACATCGGGATCATGGCCCACATCGACGCGGGTAAGACGACCACCACCGAGCGGATCCTCTTCTACACCGGCGTCAGCTACAAGATCGGTGAAGTCCACGACGGCGCCGCCACCATGGACTGGATGGAGCAGGAGCAGGAGCGTGGCATCACGATCACCTCTGCTGCCACCACCTGTCACTGGCCGCTTGAGGACGACGACTACACCATCAACATCATCGACACCCCCGGGCACGTCGACTTCACGGTCGAGGTGGAGCGTTCGCTCCGCGTCCTCGACGGTGCCGTCACGGTGTTCGACGGTGTCGCGGGTGTCGAGCCGCAGTCCGAGACGGTGTGGCGTCAGGCCGACCGCTACGGCGTGCCCCGCATCTGCTTCGTCAACAAGCTCGACCGGACCGGCGCGGAGTTCCACCGCTGCGTCGACATGATCAAGGACCGCCTCGGTGCGGTTCCGCTGATCATGCAGCTTCCGATCGGTGCCGAGATGGACTTCAAGGGCGTTGTGGACCTGGTCCGCATGAAGGCGCTCGTGTGGTCCGCCGAGGCGGCCAAGGGCGAGATGTACGACGTCGTCGACATCCCGGCCACGCACGTCGAGGCTGCCGAGGAGTACCGCGGCAAGCTCGTCGAGGCCGTCGCGGAGAACGACGACGAGATCATGGAGCTGTTCCTGGAGGGCCAGGAGCCCACCGAGGAGCAGCTGTACGCCGCGATCCGTCGCGTCACCATCGCGTCCGGCAAGTCCAAGGGCGTCACGGTCACCCCGGTGTTCTGTGGCACCGCGTTCAAGAACAAGGGC
The DNA here is from genome assembly GCF_045041225.1 of Streptomyces sp. NBC_00075. Classification (NCBI taxonomy): domain Bacteria; kingdom Bacillati; phylum Actinomycetota; class Actinomycetes; order Kitasatosporales; family Streptomycetaceae; genus Streptomyces; species Streptomyces sp. NBC_00075. Next base: position 4,209,779 of record NZ_CP108243.1, on the reverse strand, counting down.
GTCCAGCCCCTGCTCGACGCGGTCGTGCGCTACCTGCCGACCCCGCTCGACGTCGAGGCCATCGAAGGCCACGACGTGAAGGACCCCGAGCTGGTCGTCAAGCGCAAGCCGTCCGTGGACGAGCCGCTGTCCGCGCTCGCGTTCAAGATCATGAGCGACCCGCACCTCGGCAAGCTCACCTTCGTACGCATCTACTCCGGTCGCCTGGAGTCCGGCTCGGCGGTGCTCAACTCCGTCAAGGGCCGGAAGGAGCGCATCGGCAAGATCTACCGTATGCACGCGAACAAGCGTGAGGAGATCGAGTCGGTGGGCGCCGGCGACATCGTCGCCGTGATGGGTCTGAAGCAGACCACGACCGGTGAGACGCTGTGTGACGACAAGGCCCCGGTGATCCTGGAGTCCATGGACTTCCCGGCGCCGGTCATCCAGGTCGCCATCGAGCCCAAGTCCAAGGGTGACCAGGAGAAGCTGGGTGTAGCCATCCAGCGTCTCGCGGAGGAGGACCCCTCCTTCCAGGTTCACTCGGACGAGGAGACCGGCCAGACCATCATCGGTGGTATGGGCGAGCTGCACCTCGAGGTGCTGGTCGACCGTATGCGCCGTGAGTTCAAGGTCGAGGCCAACGTCGGCAAGCCGCAGGTCGCGTACCGCGAGACGATCCGCAAGGCCGTCGAGCGCGTGGACTACACCCACAAGAAGCAGACCGGTGGTACCGGTCAGTTCGCCAAGGTGCAGATCGCGATCGAGCCCATCGAGGGCGGCGACGCGTCGTACGAGTTCGTGAACAAGGTGACCGGTGGTCGCATCCCGAAGGAGTACATCCCTTCGGTCGACGCCGGTGCGCAGGAGGCCATGCAGTTCGGCATCCTCGCCGGTTACGAGATGACTGGTGTCCGCATCATTCTTCTCGACGGCGCCTACCACGAGGTCGACTCCTCCGAACTGGCGTTCAAGATCGCCGGCTCGCAGGCCTTCAAGGAGGCCGCGCGCAAGGCCAGCCCTGTGCTCCTGGAGCCGATGATGGCCGTCGAGGTCACCACGCCCGAGGACTACATGGGTGACGTCATCGGCGACATCAACTCCCGCCGTGGTCAGATCCAGGCCATGGAGGAGCGTGCCGGTGCCCGCGTCGTGAAGGGCCTCGTGCCCCTCTCGGAGATGTTCGGCTACGTCGGTGACCTCCGCAGCAAGACCTCGGGTCGCGCAAGCTACTCGATGCAGTTCGACTCCTACGCCGAGGTTCCCCGGAACGTCGCCGAGGAGATCATCGCGAAGGCCAAGGGCGAGTAACACACACCGTTTACACGCTTTAGGCTTGACACCGACCGCCGGGGCTCACCCGGGAGGGCAGAGCCCGGCGGGCGGCATCCCAGCAAAGATCACCTGGCGCCGATGAGTAAGGCGTACCAGAACCACTCCGCAGGAGGACCCCAGTGGCGAAGGCAAAGTTCGAGCGGACTAAGCCGCACGTCAACATCGGCACCATCGGTCACATCGACCACGGTAAGACGACCCTCACGGCCGCCATTACCAAGGTGCTGCACGACAAGTACCCCGACCTGAACGAGGCCTCGGCCTTCGACCAGATCGACAAGGCTCCTGAGGAGCGCCAGCGCGGTATCACCATCTCCATCGCGCACGTCGAGTACCAGACGGAGGGTCGTCACTACGCCCACGTCGACTGCCCGGGTCACGCGGACTACATCAAGAACATGATCACCGGTGCCGCCCAGATGGACGGCGCGATCCTGGTCGTGGCCGCCACCGACGGCCCGATGCCGCAGACCAAGGAGCACGTGCTCCTGGCCCGCCAGGTCGGCGTGCCGTACATCGTCGTCGCCCTGAACAAGGCCGACATGGTGGACGACGAGGAGATCCTGGAGCTCGTCGAGCTCGAGGTCCGTGAGCTCCTCTCCGAGTACGAGTTCCCGGGCGACGACCTGCCGGTCGTCAAGGTCTCGGCGCTCAAGGCGCTCGAGGGCGACGCCGAGTGGGGTCAGTCGGTTCTCGACCTCATGGCCGCCGTCGACGAGGCGATCCCGACCCCCGAGCGTGACGTCGACAAGCCGTTCCTCATGCCCGTCGAGGACGTCTTCACGATCACCGGTCGCGGTACGGTCGTCACCGGCCGTATCGAGCGTGGTGTCCTGAAGGTCAACGAGACCGTTGACATCATCGGCATCAAGCAGGAGAAGACCACCACCACGGTCACCGGCATCGAGATGTTCCGCAAGCTGCTCGACGAGGGCCAGGCGGGCGAGAACGTCGGTCTGCTCCTCCGTGGCATCAAGCGCGAGGACGTCGAGCGCGGCCAGGTCATCATCAAGCCCGGCTCGGTCACCCCGCACACCTCGTTCGAGGCGCAGGCCTACATCCTGTCCAAGGACGAGGGCGGCCGTCACACGCCGTTCTTCAACAACTACCGCCCCCAGTTCTACTTCCGCACCACGGACGTGACCGGCGTCGTGACCCTCCCCGAGGGCACCGAGATGGTCATGCCGGGCGACAACACCGAGATGAGCGTCGAGCTCATTCAGCCCATCGCCATGGAAGAGGGCCTGAAGTTCGCCATCCGTGAGGGTGGCCGGACCGTGGGCGCCGGCCAGGTCATCAAGATCAACAAGTAGGTCTTGTTGGCTTGACAGCCTGACCCGGTACTTCGGGCAGTTCTTCAGAGGGGCCCGTACGACTTCGGTCGTGCGGGCCCCTTTGCTGTTACGAAACTATTCGGCGCGTACGACCCGTTGTTCACTCCGTGCACTCACCCCACCATTTGTCATGCCACTGACCAAATTCGGCGGAGGGGTGGGTACGTCATGTCTGGGGCCGTCAGCCGTAGAGCCGTTCTCGGGGCCGGTATCGCCGCGGTGCCGGTGTTGTCGGGGGTCGCGCGGGCGGGGGAGACCGGCGTTCGCCGTACGGACGCCGGCGCGTACATCTCGTTCACCGGCGGGGCGTTCGCGCTGGTCGGCGCCCCGGTCGTGGTCAGCACGGACGACCACCCCGGGGTCGTACGAGTGGCTGCCGACCTGCGGGACGACATCGAACGCGTCACAGGTGTACGTCCGGCCGCGACCGTCGCCCGAGAGGTGATCCTCGTCGGCACGATAGGCCGCAGTCCGCTGATCGACGGTCTGGTCCGCACCGGCAAGCTCGACGTCACGGGCATCGCGGGGCGCTGGGAGACCTCACTCCAGACCGTCGTGGAACACCCGATGCCCGGCGTCGACCGGGCGTTCGTCATCGCGGGCAGCGACCCGCGCGGCACGATCTTCGGGGCGTACGACGTCTCGTACGGCATCGGGGTCTCGCCCTGGTACTGGTGGGACGACGTCCCGCCGGTCCACCGGGACGCGGTGTACGTGTTACCGGGCAGGTTCACGCAGGGCACCCCGGCCGTGAAGTACCGGGGAATCTTCATCAACGACGAGAACCCGGCGCTGGGGACGTGGGCGCCGAGGTTCTTCGGCCCCGGGAAGGCGCCGGGCCACCCCGGCGGCTTCAACTCCGCCTTCTTCGAGCGGGTCTTCGAGGTGCTGCTGCGTCTGAAGGCCAACTACCTCTGGCCGGCCGTGTGGGGCCGGGCGTTCGCCGAGGACGACCCGGAGAACCATGCTCGGGCGAAGGCGTACGGCATCGTCATGGGTACGTCCCACGAGGCGCCGATGATGCGCGGCATCGAGGAGTGGAACCGGCACGCGGTACCGGCGGTGCGCGACAGCGCGGGGAACGTGGTGACGCCGGGCCGGGACCCGTACGGGGGCACGGGGGAGTGGTCGTACCGGCGGAACGCGGCGGCGGTAAGGGCGTATTGGCGCGACGGAATCCAGCGCATGGTCGACGAGGACTTCGAGGGCGTCGTCACGCTCGGCATGCGCGGCAACGGCGACACCAGCCTGCCGGACGGCGACGGCATCGAGCTGATGCGGGAGATCATCGAGACGCAGAGAGGGATCATCGCGGAGGTGACGGGCAGGCCGCTGTCGGAGACCCCGCAGGTGTGGACCCTGTACAAGGAGGTCCAGCGGTACTGGGACCGGGGGTTGAGGGTTCCGGGCGACGTCACGGTCGTCCTCACGGACGACAACTGGGGCAACATCCGCAAGCATCCCGACCCGGCGGAACCGGCGAGGAGCGGTGGGTATGGGTTGTACTACCACTTTGACTACGTCGGCGTGGGCCGCAACTACAAGTGGGTGGACACGGCCAACCTCCAGAACCTCTGGGACCAGCTCCACCAGGCGCACGCGTACGGGAACCACGGCCTGTGGGTGACGAACGTCGGCGACCTGAAGGGGAACGAACTCCCGACCGAGTTCTTCCTCAACTACGCCTGGAATCCCACTCGTTGGGACCTGTCGGCCCTGGAGGAGTGGGAACGGCGGTACGCCCGGCAGAACTTCGGGGCCGAGCACGCGGCGGCGATCGCGTCGGTGCTCGCCGAGTACGGGCAGCTCCAGGCCCGCCGCAAGCCCGAGTTGCTCAACCGCCGCATCACCCTGAACCCCGCGAAGGACCCGACGAAGGACGAGTCGGCGATCGTGTACGACGACCAGGAGACCCCTTTCCGCTTCGGTCACCGGGAGTTGGAGCGGGCGACGGAGGAGTGGCGGGGGCTGGCGCGGGAGGCGGAGCGGGTGGGGCGGCGGCTGCCCGCGTCGGCGCAGGACGCGTGGTACGAGCTGGTCGGGTACGAGGTGGCGGCGACCGCCAACCTGTACGCCCTGCGCGAGGCCGAGTTCAAGAACCTCCTGTACGCGGCTCAGGGGCGCGCGGCGACCAACGACCGCGCGGCGGAGGCGGAAGCCGGCCTGGAACGGGACTTCGCGCTCGCCGATCACTTCAACCATGCGGTGGCCGGCGGCAAATGGGAGGGCTTCCAGACCCAGCCGCACATCGACTACGGCGATGTGGAACGGTACGGGCCCAACGCGCCCTGGCAGCAGCCAGAGAAGGACAACGTGGCACTCCCGGACGTGCTGTTCCCGGCCGTGCGGCGCGTGGAGCTGCCGGTGGACGGGGAGTTGGGGGTGTCGGTCGACGGCGCGGAGGACTCGGGGGAGTGGTGGCCGGGGGGTGCGGAGCGGGAGGCCGTGCTGCCGGTGTTCAGCCCGTTTCAGACGCGGCCCGACCAGTACGTCGAGGTGTTCAACCGGGGGCGTACGCCCTTCGCGTACCGGGTGGAGTCGTCGGTGTCGTGGCTGGTGGTGGACCGGCCGAGGGGGCGGGTCGAGCAGCAGGTGCGGTTGGGGGTGACCGTGGACTGGGCGCGGGTGCCGGACGGTCGTACGGAGGCCTCGTTGACGGTGTCGGGCGCGGGGGCGTCGGTGGCGGTCGGGTGTGTCGTGGAGAAGCCGTCTCGGAGGGAACGGCGGGGGCTGCGGGGGTTCGTGGAGGCGGGGGGTTATGTGGCGATCGACGCCGACAACCACTCGCGGGCGGTCGGGAGTTGGCGGCGGCTGGACCGTATCGGGCGGACGGGCGCGGGGATGACGCCCTGGCCGGTGACGGCTCCGCGCCGGACGCCGGGCGGGGGTTCGGCGCGGCTGGAGTACGAGGTCGGTCTGCTGTCGGCGGGTGAGGTGACGGTGTGGGCGTATCTGTCGCCACGCAATCCGACGCTTCCGACGGGCGGGCTGCGCTACGCGGTCTCGTTCGACGAGGGCGAGCCGCAGCAGGTCGACATCCACGCCGTCACGGGCGCGGACGACGGTCTGATGAACAAGCAGTGGGCACGGCACACGTCCGACAACGTGAATGTGACGGCGACCAGGCATGCGGTGGCTGCGGCGGGGGTGCACCGGCTGAAGTTCTGGGTGGTCGATCCGACGGTGGTGGTGCAGCGGCTGGTGATCGACACGGGTGGGCTGACGCCGACTTGTCTGGGGCCGTTGGAGAGTCGCCGCATCCGCTGAAGAGGTAGTACACCGAGCGAAGGGACCGCACATGAACAGCTTCCGCATGCCCGTTTCCGCCGTGGCGCTGGTGGGCGTGGCGCTTCTGATCACCGGCGCGGGTGCGCAGCCGGCGTCGGCGCACCCGGACCCCGTCCCGCTGCGGGCGTTGGCGGCCGGTACCGGCGTACGCATCGGCACTGCCGTGGACATGGCGGCGCTGACTGACGATACGACATATCGCCTAAAAGTCGCACGGGAGTTCAATTCAGTTACCGCCGAGAACGTGATGAAGTGGGAATCGGTCGAGCCGAGTCGGGGGACGTACGACTGGGGGAAGGCCGATGACCTGGTGCGTTTCGCGCGGGCGCACGGGCAGGCGGTGCGGGGCCACACGCTGGTGTGGCACAGCCAGTTGCCGGGCTGGCTGACGACAGGGGTGGCGGACGGATCGATCGGGGCGGAGGAGCTGCGCGGGATTCTGAAGGCCCACATCACGAAGGAGGTGAAGCGGTACAAGGGCAAGATCTACCAGTGGGACGTGGTGAACGAGGTCTTCGAGGAGGACGGTTCGCTGCGCGACTCGATCTGGCTGCGTGAGCTGGGTCCGTCGTACATCGAGGACGCCTTCCGCTGGGCCCACGCGGCCGACCCGAAGGCCAGGCTGTTCCTGAACGACTACAACGTCGAGGGCGTCAACGCGAAGTCGACGGCCTACTACGACCTGGCGAAGAGGCTGCGGGCGGAGGGCGTGCCGGTACAGGGCTTCGGCATCCAGGGGCACTTGGCGATCCAGTACGGCTTCCCGGGCCAGGTCACCGAGAACCTCGCGCGCTTCGAGAAGCTGGGCATGCAGACGGCGTTCACGGAGGTCGACGTACGCATGATCCTGCCCGTGGAGGAGGCGAAGCTGGCGGCGCAGGCGACGTACTTCCGGGGGCTGCTGGACGCCTGTCTGAACGCCCGGCGGTGCACGTCGTTCACAGTGTGGGGGTTCAGCGACAAGTACTCGTGGGTGCCGGGGGTGTTCGCCGGGCAGGGGGCGGCGACGCTGATGGACGAGGAGTTCGGGCGGAAGCCGGCGTATGCGTCGGTGGGGGAGGGGCTGGCCGCAGGCTGACTCGCTCTCGGCCGGCGGCTGTTGGCTCGGCGGCTCAGCGGGTCGGTTCGTAGGCGAGCTGTTTGATCTGGCGGAGGGCCAGGGTCGTTTCGACGGAGTGGACGCCGTCGAGGACGCCGATCCGCTCGGTGAGGTACGTGTACAGGGTGCCCGTGCTGCGGTTGCTGACGGCCGCGACGATGTTGGACTGGCCCGTGGTCGCCGCGGCGAAGCTCACCTCGGGGTGTTCCGCGAGTGACCGTCCGACCGAGTCGAGGGCGGACGGCTTCACGGTCAGCCAGAGCAGGGCGGTGACGCCCTGGCCGAGAGCCGCGTTGTCGATCTGCACGTCGAAGTACAGGGCACCGGTGGACCGCAGCTGCTCCAGTCGCCGTCGGACGACGGACTCCGACTGGCCGGTGCCGGTCTGGAGTTCGGCGAACGTGGCCCGGCCGTCCCGCCGCAGCAGGGCGAGCAGCGCTTCGTCGGTCTCGTCGAGGAGTACGGGCGTCGCCGGTGGCTCGGTCCGGGGCGGACGCAGCGCGTCCTCCTGCGCCGGCTCCAGCGCCCGGTTCTTGTTCAGCCAGCCCAGTGCGCCGCCGTAGAAGTGGTGGAGCAGGCAGTGGGCGCTGACGGAGACGACCCGGGGTGTGCGCTGGAGGCGGTCGAAGAGGAGTTCGTCCCGCTCCCGCTGGCTGCGGGGCCGCATCGAGCACACCACCTCGGTACCGCCCGAGACCAGGTCGATGTACGAGGTGTCGGAGCGCCTGGCCAGGGCGTTCGCGAGCTGCTCGGCCACGTCGGGGGTGCAGCGCAGCCGCACGATCCAGCTGGTCCGGCCGAGCACACTCGCGTCGGTCATGCCCAGCACCCGCAGGCTCGCCGTCGTACGCAGCCGCCGGAAGCGCCGGGCCACCGTCTGGTCGGAGACTCCGAGGACCTCGGCGATACGGCTGAACGGGGCCCGTCCGTCGATCTCGAGCGCGTGGAGCAGTTTGAGGTCGAGGGCGTCGAGGGTGCCCGGGGCACTGGGGGCGGAGTGCTCCACCGGGATTCTCCTGCTGTGGGTGGGAGGCGGGGCGGTGACCTGCCGAAAGGGGTTCATCGTTGATCGAGGGGGTTGTCCTAGCGTAGGCCGCCCTCGGATGCCGTGTGGCCCGGGACCCGGGGGAATCGGTCCCGGGCCACACGGAGGCGCCGAACCCGTCCCCACGGACGGCGCCGGTACCGGCAGGCCCGGTGGTCATCCGATCCGCTCAGGGCCGTGCTGCCGGTACGTCGGGTGTCGCGGCGCCGGTGGTGGCGTGCGGGACGGGGGCCTGGGTGCCCTGGGCGGTGACCCGGGGTGTCGTGTGCTGCTGGCGGCGCAGCAGGGCGGCTCCCACGGCGGCGGCCAGCAGGGCCAGTACGGCCGAGACGATCAGACAGAGCCGCAGTCCGTCGACGAAGGCCTCGGACAGGGCGGCCATGACCCGGGGTGTGTCCGCGCCGAGGTCGAGTCCGCCGACCGCGCTGAGCCCGCCGCTGTCCGCGACCGAGGTGACGTGCCGGACCGTCGCCCCGGTCAGACCCGCGTCACTGAGGTGGTCGGGCAGGGCGTCGACGGCCCGGGAGGTCAGCAGGGTGCCGAGGACGGCGGGACCGAGGGCGCCGCCGACCTGCCGGAAGGCGTTGTTGCCGGCCGCGGCCATACCGGCCTGGTGGAACGGCACCGAACTGACGGCCGTGGCGGTCATCGGCGTGATGACGAAGGACAGACCGAAGCCGAGCAGGGCCAGCCGCCAGGCGAGCGAGCCGAACGAGGTGTCCGTACCGATGGAGGTGAGCGACAGCAGCGCGGCGGCGCTGATCACCAGGCCGCCCGGGATCAGCACCCGAGGGGAGACGCGGTGCATCAGACGCCCGACCGGGGCGCCGAGCAGCAGCGGGACCATGCTCACCATCACCAGCCGGTAGGCCGCTTCGAGGGTGCTGAGCTGCTGGACGATGCCGAAGTAGAGGCTGAGCGCGAAGAAGAAGCCGATCAGACCGAGGAAGCTGATCATGGCGATGAGGGTGGTGGCGGTGAAGGCCGGGCTGCGGAACAGCGTCAGGTCCAGCATCGGGTCGGCGCTGCGCCGCTCCACCATGACGAACGCGACCGCGCCGACCACGGCGGTGGACAGCGCCACCATGACCTTCGGGTCGGTGAAGGAGGTGACGCCGCCCTCGATGATCCCGTACACCAGAGCGGTGATCGTCAGCGCGGCGGTGGCCTGGCCGGGCCAGTCCAGACGGCGGGTGCCCGGGGCGCGGGAGTCGGTCAGCAGCTTCGCGGCGAACGCCATCGCGAGCAGCGAGACCGGGATGGGCAGGAGGTAGATCCAGCGCCAGGCGAAGTGTTCGAGGATCACGCCGGCGATGAGAGAACCGAGGGCCAGCGCCGACATGAGGGCGGTCGCCCACAGCCCGATGAACTTCCCGCGCTCACGAGGGTCGGGGACGGCGTGACTGATCAGAGCGAGCGTCGTGGGCAGCAGGGCGGCGGCCCCGAGCCCCGCGAACGCCTGTCCGACCCACACGACCTCGACGGACTGCGCGCACAGCGCGATCAGCGCGCCCAGGCCACTGAAGGCCAGCCCGGCCTGGAACACCTTCTTCCGGCCGTGCACGTCCCCGAACACCCCGGCGGTCAGGATGAGGGCGGCCATGGGCAGCACGAACGCGTCGGACACCCAGGACAGTTGCGAGGTCGAGGTACCGAGGGCCCGCTGAATGGCGGGCAGGCTGGCCGAGACGGTGGTCACCGGCAGATAGGCGACGAACACGCCGAGACAGGCCATGACGAGCGTGGCCACCCGCCGTTCCTGCGGCACTTCCACCGTGGACGTGACGTTCACGAAACTCTCCCTTGGGGCGCCGGACGCGGCGGTAGCTGACTTCGGGCGTCACTTTCCGCTGGGTGATGGCGGGGATCCAGCCATGACCGCCGGATCTCGGGAATCCGACACCAAAGGTGCGGAGGGAAGTGATTTCCGACATCGACCGGGTGGGTGAGTGCTGAACCAGGCGGGACTCGTCACCCTCCGGTGGGCGCGTTGCCAATGCAAAGGTCCGCTAAATTCCCGGCAATGATTCCGGATCGCCCGCCCCAGGTGAGGGGCTCGGCGTGGCGAAGGCGTCGATCCCACCGATAACTTCGGTTCCTTGATCGCACTGTTGTTTCGTGTTCCACGGGGGAACCACCATGAGTGACCTGCGCCTCGACGACACCATATTCGCGGACCTGAAGAAGACGTTCTCCTCGATCAGCGACCGCATGGAGGCGACCCGGCGCAGCCTGCGCAGCGCGGACGCCTCCTGCGTCGGGGAGAGCGGGCTCGTCGAGGACGTCCAGGACTTCGCCGACGACTGGGGCTACGGCATCAAGCAGCTCGGCAAGCACACCCAGGGTGCGGTGAAGATGATCAACAAGATCGCCGAGACCTTCGACGACCTGGACCTGCAACTGGCCGAGTCCCTCAAGGCCGCCAAGGCCTCCAAGAAGGGCAAGTGACGTGGCCGGGCAGCGGACCGTACCGCCGAACATAGGCTGGGACCCCACCCCGGGGGATGTCGAGGACACCCGGGACCTCGCGAAGCGGCTGGGCAGGCTGGCGAGCGAACTCGGCACCGCGCTGGGGGAGTTGGACCGGATCGAGCTCGGTGCCTGGAAGGGTAAGACCGCGATCGCGTTCTCCGATTACATCGGCCAGGACGTCACCCCGCTCATCCGCAAGAGCCACGAGTCGTTCGACAAGGCCGCGCGCGCTCTGCACAAGTGGGCCGGCGAACTCCAGGACTTCCAGGACGAGACGGACCGCCTGGACAAGTCCGCGAAGGAGAAGCTCGACGCCAAGTCGGACGCCGAGGCCAAGGCCGACGGCGACGGCAGCGAGGAGCTGGGCAAGGCCTCCGGTGACGTGGACAGCGTCATCCGCAAGGTCCACGAACTCGAAGACCGCTACCGCCGGGCCGCCGGCCACATCAGCCGCGAGCTGGACAAGGCCGCCGACATCGCCCCCGACGAGCCCGGCTTCTGGGACAAGCTCGGCACGGGCATCGCCGACGCCTGGGGCGCCACGGGCGACTGGCTCAAGGAGCACGCCGACCTGATCAAGGAGATCGGCGACGTACTGAGCCTGGTCAGCAGCGCCCTGGGCGTGATCGCCATCATCACCGCTCCCTTCGAACCGATCGGCGCGATCTTCGCGGCGGCGGCGATGATCACGAGCGGGGCCGCACTGCTGACGCATGTGGTGGCCAAGGCGGCGGGCGCGGATGTCAGCTGGGCGGACATCGGCTTCGACGCGCTGGGGATTCTGCCGGGGGTGAAGGGGCTTACGGGGACTGCTCAGTTGGCCAAGGGTGCCGAAGCCACCGCGCGCGCCGCCAAGCTCGGCCGGGGATTTGTCGGGGCGCCACAGGCCAGCAAGCTGTTCGTTCTCTTCGGCCCCCAGAAAATCGTCCAGGTCGTCAAACTCGGCGACGAAGGCGGCCGTATGGCTCTGGCCGTCGAGAGCGGACTACAGAACGTCCGCCAGGGCCAGTGGCTCGGCACCCAGGGAATCAACCTCGTCGCGTCCAAGCTGCCGTTCATCAAGAGCGCCGAGGACGTCATCGCGCCGATGAGCAACGCGGGCCGCGCCCTGGACGCCACCATCAAGGGCGCACTCACCGGCAACAAGGCCCACACCATCGCCACCAACGACTACGGGAACTGAGCACCGAGGTATGGACAACGCCGAAGAACCCCGGGCGCTGGGCGTGGAGGGCGTGACGCTGCCGCCCATGAGCATCCGTCTGCCCGAAGGAATGCACGCGATCGAGGTCTCCCTCGACGAGACCGAACGGACCGAAGCCGTAAGGCAGTTGGTCCGGGACATCTACCCGCGAGGCGAGGAGCCCCTGTGGGAGGCGATGAGTGCGCTGTACGGGGCCACGGCACAGGAGATGTCGTCGGGCGGCGTCTCGTTCTTCGGTATCGGGCTGTACGAGATCGAGGACGGCGGAGGCGTGGCGCACTGCTCGCTCACCGTGGCGGTGTTCGAGTCGGGGGAGGCGGACCCGGACATCGTCGCCCAGGGCGTCTTCGCGACGCTGGGCCCCGAGCCGATGCGAGACGTGACGTGGCTGGACCTGCCGTGCGGTCCGGCGGTCTCGGTGATCTCGTTCCGCGAACTCGTGGTGGACGGCCAGTACACGAAGAGCGGCAACGACGAGGAACTGACGATGGGGCAGATCCAGGTGCACATCCCCTTCCCGACAGGTCCTTACACCGCTGTGATCACCCTGGACACGGCCTCTGTGGAACAGTGGGACGAGTTCACGCATGCCATTGCCGGAATAGTCGGATCGCTGGAATTCCCCAGCTCAGGAGAGATGACGCACTGATGGACTGGACTCCCGCCGCCGACGAGGACCAGCTTTTCCGCATCACCGTCAAATTCGCCACTGGGGTGGCTCCCGCGGTCTCCGGCAGCCGATGGTTCCGGGACCCCGAGCGCAACGACATCCAGGGGGAGCTGGCCGAATGGCCTGACGGTCCCGTCTTCACCCCGCGCACGCAGGGCGACCAGGCCGCACGCAGCGTCGGCCGTGGGCTCCTCTCCGCGATTCCCGTGATCGCGAACATCATCGCCAACATAGGCGGAGCCGGCGGTTCGCCCTTCGGCAGCGGTGCCGGATCGGGCAAGCCGGAGGAGCCGGAGAACGAGGTCGACGACTTCCCGGTGATGTGGGCCGCCCCCGGCACCCTTGCCCGTACGGTGCCGTGGCAGCTCGATCCCGGGCGGCGCTCCGAGGGCTACCTCACGGATCTGGTCCTGACCAGCCGACGGCTGCTCTTCCTCGACGAGGTCGGCGTCCTGGCGGAGTTTCCACGCGAGTCCATTTCCGGGGCCAGGCAAATGGAGTTCAGCCGCATCGGTGCGGATATGCGCCTCACGTTTGCGGACGGCTCCTGGATTCGTCTCTTCACGGGTAGTCCGGCGAACGCCGAGAGGCTCGCCGGGATTCTCAACGGCGACGTACAGGCTGTGCCCGAAAGCGCCCTCACGGATGCGCAGCGCGCGCGGGTGGCCCGGTTCGTGGCTCATCTGCGCGGTTCCCTGCATCCGCCTGTGTACACCAGGTACCCCAGCGGAATCGTCCGCGTGGAAGTCTGTGTGCCGTCCAAGGCCGGAAAGGATCTCGTCGATGTGACGGGGATCCTGATGGACGACCAGGGCGAGGCGGCTCCGCCGAAGCCGGGCGACCTGTAGGCCCCTTCATCTCGTACGCTTCCCGCCAGTTGATCAACCGATCAAGCAACTGACTGTCGGAGAGGCCCGAATGAACCGAAGACGTACCGCCGCCGTGATCGCGACGGCCGGAGCCCTCGCGCTCTCGGTGCTCAACGCCCCGGCCGCGCAGGCGAAGGACACGGGCATCGTCGTGTCGGATCTTGTCATCAACGACTACAAGCCGATCGTTGTCGGCACGTCGAGGGTGGTGGAGCCGTCCGTCAGCTTCTATGCGACCCTGCCGGCCGGGTACAGCACGGCCGATCCGTTCCGCTGGGACGTGTCCCCCTTCCTTTACCGGGGAAGTGTGGCCAACTTCGGGGACAACTACATAGGGCTGGGCACTCTCACCTGCTACGAGCTCAGCTCCCAGAGGGCCCGTTGCGAGGGCAACCTCCGTATCGATCCTGATCCGACGCACTACGAGATCGACTCCAACAGCGACGCCACAAAGTGGAAGATCGCCCTGCGCCTCATGCTGTTCAAGGCCAATGGCAACCTCCTGGCCGAGGAGTACGAGACCAGGTCCGGAACCGTCTCCCTCCGCCGAGCCGCCAAGCTCGCCACCGCAGACGCCACCCCCGAGCCTGTCGCCAAGGGCAAGAAGCTCACCCTCAGGAGCAGGCTCACCCGGGCGAACTGGACCACCAAGAAGAACGACGCCTACGCCGGCAGCACGGTGAGCCTCCAGTTCCGGGCCAAGATCGCCACCTCCTTCAAGACGCTGAAGAAGGTCACGACCAACAGCGCGGGTGCCCTGAGCACCACCGTCACCGCCACCACCGACGGTTTCTTCCGGTGGGTGTACTACGGCAACAGCGTCACCGGCACCGCGACCAGCGGCCAGGACTACATCGACGTGCGCTGAACCCGGTCAGTGGGTGAGCCTCGCGCCGAGCAGCGGCAGCAGCCGCCGGGCCGGGAGTCTGTGGCGGGTGCCGTCCGTCATGACCACCTCCATGCCGGAGGCGGTCACCCCGCCGTGCAGGCGCGCCGCGGCCATCCCCGCGAACGGGATCACCTTGTTCGTGGGGTGGGCCGCCAGGACGGTCGCCGGGTCGTACGTGAGGGGCCGGTACGGGTCCTGGGCCGTCAGGCCGGGTGTGCGTCAGCAGGCGGGCCTGTGCGTGGCGTACGCGGGCCGCCCGGGGCACCGTCTCCGTGAGCAGCGTGTTCCACGCGTGGCCGGACTCGTACAGCTGTATGACCGTGAGCGGTATCTGCCAGGACGGCGACGCGATCCGTACTCAGGCGGGCCGCCACCCCGTTCAGGTCCCTCCAGGTCCATGTCATACGTCACACCAGGATCGTCGCCGATGCCGCCGGCCGGGGGACATGTCGTGCTCGTGTTTGACCTTCGTCACCCTCGGGGTATTCTCTCCGGCTCGATTGGCGGAGGCCGTGCCCCGTATGGCAGACTGTCGGAGTTGCTCGGTCGAGCGCCGATGCTGCGCGCCTCCCGTCGGGAGGACCGGAAGCGAGTCCCACAGTACTCGTCGCCTCAACTGCCGTAAGGCAGCGCTGGGGCGGACGTACGGGAATCTTTCGGGAAGTGTCAGCGGGGTGCAGGCCAGGCGCCCGGTGGGTGTCCACGCCCCCCGGTCCTGCGGTTGCTTTCGGGCGGGCCGCGTCCCTCGTACGCAGGGGAATCCGTTGATGGATTAGCGGATACCTGTGCGGCAGGAGCGCGACACACCCGACCGCGTGGGTCGGAGGACGGGGACGCGAACCCCCGGGTTCCAGAGCGTTTCACTAGACAAAGGACTACTGAGTAGCCATGGCGGGACAGAAGATCCGCATCCGGCTCAAGGCCTACGACCACGAGGTCATCGATTCCTCGGCGAAGAAGATCGTCGAGACGGTGACGCGAACTGGTGCGTCGGTCGCGGGCCCGGTGCCGCTGCCCACTGAGAAGAACGTGTACTGCGTCATCAAGTCGCCGCACAAGTACAAGGACTCGCGCGAGCACTTCGAGATGCGCACGCACAAGCGCCTGATCGACATCCTCGACCCGACGCCCAAGACCGTTGACTCTCTGATGCGACTCGACCTCCCGGCCGGTGTCGACATCGAGATCAAGCTCTAGGGAACGGTGATCTGAGAATGGCTAAGCAGATCAAGGGCATCCTGGGCGAGAAGCTCGGCATGACGCAGGTGTGGGACGAGAACAACCGTGTTGTTCCCGTCACCGTCGTCAAGGCGAGCACCAACGTCGTCACCCAGGTCCGTACGAACGACACCGACGGCTACGAAGCGGTCCAGATCGCCTTCGGCGAGATCGACCCCCGCAAGGTGAACAAGCCCCTCAAGGGTCACTTCGCCAAGGCCGACGTCACCCCCCGCCGCCACCTCGTCGAGATCCGCACCGCGGACGCCTCCGAGTACACGCTGGGCCAGGAGATCTCCGCGGAGGTCTTCGAGGCCGGCGTCAAGGTGGACGTGACCGGCAAGAGCAAGGGCAAGGGCTTCGCCGGTGTCATGAAGCGTCACAACTTCAAGGGCCTCGGCGCCGGTCACGGCACCCAGCGCAAGCACCGCTCCCCCGGTTCCATCGGTGGCTGTGCCACCCCGGGCCGCGTGTTCAAGGGCCTCCGCATGGCGGGTCGCATGGGCAACGAGCGGGTCACCACCCAGAACCTGACCGTTCACGCCGTTGACGCGGAGAAGGGCCTGCTCCTGATCAAGGGCGCGGTTCCTGGTCCGAACGGCGGCCTCGTCCTGGTCCGCACCGCGGCCAAGGGGGCCTGAGGACTCATGAGCACCATTGACATTCTGTCGCCCTCCGGCGACACAGCCGGGACCATCGAGCTCCCGGCCGAGATCTTCGACGTAGAGAAGATCAGCGTTCCGCTGCTTCACCAGGTCGTCGTCGCACAGCTGGCCGCCGCCCGTCAGGGCACGCACAAGGTCAAGCGTCGTGGCGAGGTCCGCGGTGGTGGCAAGAAGCCTTACCGCCAGAAGGGCACCGGCCGCGCCCGTCAGGGTTCGACCCGTGCGCCGCAGTTCGCCGGCGGTGGCGTCGTTCACGGCCCCACCCCGCGCGACTACTCGCAGCGGACGCCCAAGAAGATGAAGGCCGCGGCCCTGCGCCACGCCCTCACCGACCGGGCCCGCAACGCTCGTATCCACGTCATCACCGGCGTGATCGAGGGCGAGACCCCCTCCACCAAGGCCGCGAAGAGCTTCCTCGGCAAGGTCAGCGAGCGCAAGAACGTGCTCCTGGTCATCGAGCGCTCCGACGAGGCCGCGCTGCTTTCCGCGCGCAACCTGCCCCAGGTGCACATCCTGGAGCCGGGCCAGCTGAACACGTACGACGTTCTCGTCTCGGACGACGTGGTCTTCACCCAGGCCGCTTTCGAGTCCTTCGTGTCCGGCCCCAAGGCCACTGACACCGAAGGGAGCGAGGTCTGATGGCGATCCGTCACCCCGCCATTGCCTCCAAGGCGGCCAAGGCCGCCAAGGCCGCGCGCGTCGCCAAGGCGAAGCGCCACGAGGCCGAGGGCAAGAACACCGTCGTCACGCCGGTCAGCAAGTCGTACACGGACCCCCGTGACGTCCTGCTGAAGCCGGTCGTGTCCGAGAAGAGCTACGCGCTCATCGACGAGAACAAGTACACGTTCATCGTCGCTCCGGGCAGCAACAAGACCCAGATCAAGCAGGCCGTCCAGGCGGTCTTCTCGGTCAAGGTCACCGGGGTCAACACGATCAACCGCATCGGCAAGCGCAAGCGCACCAAGAGCGGTTTCGGTAAGCGCGCTGACACCAAGCGAGCGATCGTGACCCTCGCAGAGGGCGACCGTATCGACATCTTCGGCGGTCCGGCCTCCTAACGGAGGGTCGGATCGTCCGATATCGGACGAGGACTGAGAAATGGGAATCCGCAAGTACAAGCCGACTACGCCGGGCCGCCGTGGCTCCAGCGTCGCCGACTTCGTCGAGGTCACGCGGTCCACGCCGGAGAAGTCGCTGGTTCGCCCCCTGCACAGCAAGGGCGGCCGTAACAATTCCGGTCGTGTGACCGTTCGCCACCAGGGTGGCGGACACAAGCGCGCCTACCGAGTGATCGACTTCCGTCGTCACGACAAGGACGGCGTGCCGGCGAAGGTCGCGCACATCGAGTACGACCCCAACCGCACCGCGCGCATCGCGCTGCTGCACTACGCGGACGGCGAGAAGCGCTACATCCTCGCCCCCCGCAACCTGTCGCAGGGCGACCGCGTCGAGAACGGTCCTGGGGCCGACATCAAGCCGGGCAACAACCTGGCGCTCCGCAACATCCCGGTCGGTACCACGATCCACGCGATCGAGATCCGTCCCGGTGGCGGCGCCAAGTTCGCCCGCTCCGCAGGCGCCTCGGTGCAGCTGCTGGCGAAGGAGGGCACGATGGCCCACCTTCGTATGCCCTCCGGTGAGATCCGTCTGGTCGACCAGCGCTGCCGCGCCACGGTCGGCGAGGTCGGCAACGCCGAGCAGAGCAACATCAACTGGGGCAAGGCCGGGCGCAAGCGCTGGCTGGGCGTCCGTCCGACCGTTCGCGGTGTGGCGATGAACCCGGTTGACCACCCGCACGGTGGTGGTGAAGGCAAGACCTCCGGTGGACGTCACCCGGTCTCGCCGTGGGGTCAGAAGGAGGGTCGTACTCGTTCGCCGAAGAAGGCTTCGAACAAGTACATCGTCCGCCGCCGCAAGACGAACAAGAAGCGCTAGGAGCGGGTTTAGATGCCGCGCAGTCTCAAGAAGGGGCCCTTCGTCGACGACCACCTGATCAAGAAGGTGGACGCCCAGAACGAAGCCGGTTCCAAGAACGTCATCAAGACCTGGTCCCGTCGCTCGATGATCATCCCGGCCATGCTCGGCCACACGATCGCGGTGCACAACGGCAAGACCCACATTCCGGTGTTTGTCACCGAGTCGATGGTCGGCCACAAGCTCGGCGAGTTCTCGCCGACGCGCACCTTCCGGGGTCACGTCAAGGACGACCGGAAGTCGAAGCGCCGCTAACGCGGGGTGGAATGACCATGACAGACACTGGAAGGACAACCATGGAAGCCAGGGCCCAGGCGCGGTACATCCGCGTTACGCCCATGAAGGCCCGCCGCGTGGTGGACCTTATCCGTGGCATGGATGCCACGGAGGCTCAGGCGGTCCTGCGTTTCGCCCCGCAGGCCGCGAGCGTGCCGGTCGGCAAGGTGCTTGACAGCGCCATTGCCAACGCCGCGCACAACTACGACCACACCGACGCCGGCAGCCTCGTCATCACCGAGGCGTACGTCGACGAGGGTCCGACCCTGAAGCGGTTCCGGCCGCGCGCCCAGGGCCGTGCCTACCGGATCCGCAAGCGGACCAGCCACATCACCGTGGTCGTCAGCAGCAAGGAAGGTTCCCGGTAATGGGCCAGAAGGTAAACCCGCACGGGTTCCGACTCGGCATCACCACCGACTTCAAGTCGCGTTGGTACGCCGACAAGCTGTACAAGGACTACGTCGGAGAAGACGTCGCCATCCGTCGGATGATGACGTCCGGCATGGAGCGCGCCGGTATCTCGAAGGTCGAGATCGAGCGCACCCGTGACCGCGTCCGCGTCGACATCCACACCGCGCGTCCGGGCATCGTCATCGGCCGCCGCGGCGCCGAGGCCGACCGTATCCGCGGCGACCTGGAGAAGCTGACCAAGAAGCAGGTCCAGCTCAACATCCTCGAGGTCAAGAGCCCGGAGACGGACGCTCAGCTGGTGGCCCAGGCCGTCGCCGAGCAGCTGTCCTCCCGCGTCTCCTTCCGTCGTGCCATGCGCAAGAGCATGCAGGGCACGATGAAGGCCGGCGCCAAGGGCATCAAGATCCAGTGCGGTGGCCGTCTCGGCGGCGCCGAGATGTCCCGCTCGGAGTTCTACCGCGAGGGCCGTGTGCCCCTGCACACGCTCCGCGCGAACGTCGACTACGGCTTCTTCGAGGCCAAGACGACCTTCGGCCGTATCGGTGTGAAGGTCTGGATCTACAAGGGCGACGTCAAGAACATCGCCGAGGTCCGCGCCGAGAACGCCGCTGCCCGTGCGGGTAACCGCCCGGCCCGCGGTGGTGCCGGTGGCGGTGCCGACCGTCCGGCCCGTGGTGGTGGCCGTGGTGGCGAGCGCGGTGGACGTGGCCGCAAGCCGCAGCAGGCTCCCGCTGCCGAGGCCCCCAAGGCCGAGGCTCCGGCGGCTGCCGCTCCGGCTGCTGAAAGCACCGGAACGGAGGCCTGACCGACATGCTGATCCCCCGTAGGGTCAAGCACCGCAAGCAGCACCACCCCAAGCGCCGTGGTATGGCCAAGGGCGGTACGACGGTCGCGTTCGGCGAGTACGGCATTCAGGCCGTCACGCCGGCGTACGTGACCAACCGCCAGATCGAGGCCGCCCGTATCGCGATGACCCGCCACATCAAGCGTGGCGGCAAGGTCTGGATCAACATCTACCCGGACCGCCCGCTCACGAAGAAGCCTGCCGAGACCCGCATGGGTTCCGGTAAGGGTTCGCCGGAGTGGTGGATCGCGAACGTGCACCCGGGCCGGGTCATGTTCGAGCTGTCCTACCCCAACGAGAAGATCGCCCGTGAGGCCCTCACTCGCGCAGCCCACAAGCTGCCGATGAAGTGCCGGATCGTCAAGCGCGAGGCAGGTGAAGCGTGATGTCGGCCGGTACCAAGGCGTCCGAGCTGCGCGAACTGGGTGACGAGGAGCTTCTCAACAAGCTCCGCGAAGCCAAGGAAGAGCTGTTCAACCTCCGCTTCCAGGCGGCGACCGGTCAGCTCGAGAACCACGGTCGGCTCAAGGCCGTCCGGAAGGACATCGCGCGGATCTACACCCTGATGCGTGAGCGCGAGCTGGGCATCGAGACGGTGGAGAGCGCCTGATGAGCGAGAGCAACGTGACCGAGAACAGCACCACGACCGAGGCGCGCGGATTCCGCAAGACCCGTGAGGGTCTCGTCGTCAGCGACAAGATGGACAAGACCGTCGTCGTCGCTGTCGAGGACCGTGTGAAGCACGCGCTGTACGGCAAGGTCATCCGCCGTACGAGCAAGCTCAAGGCGCACGACGAGCAGAACGCTGCCGGCATCGGCGACCGTGTCCTCCTCATGGAGACGCGTCCGCTGTCCGCCACGAAGCGCTGGCGCATCGTCGAGATCCTCGAGAAGGCCAAGTAAGTCCTCCTGCGGGCACCCCCGCAGGACAGTTCCGCCAGGCTCGGTGAGCTCCGCAAGACACGCAGAACACTTGCGGGGCTCGCCGGGAACCGGCAGACAATCAGGAGATAGACGTGATCCAGCAGGAGTCGCGACTGCGTGTCGCCGACAACACTGGTGCGAAGGAAATCCTTTGCATCCGTGTCCTCGGTGGCTCCGGTCGCCGCTACGCGGGCATCGGTGACGTCATCGTCGCCACCGTCAAGGACGCGATCCCCGGCGGCAACGTGAAGAAGGGTGACGTCATCAAGGCGGTCATCGTTCGCACCGTCAAGGAGCGCCGCCGTCCGGACGGCTCGTACATCCGTTTCGACGAGAACGCCGCTGTTGTTCTGAAGAACGACGGCGACCCTCGTGGCACCCGTATCTTCGGCCCGGTCGGCCGGGAGCTGCGCGAGAAGAAGTTCATGAAGATCATCTCGCTCGCGCCGGAGGTGCTGTAAGCATGAAGATCAAGAAGGGCGACCTGGTTCAGGTCATCACCGGTAAGGACAAGGGCAAGCAGGGCAAGGTCATCGCGGCCTTCCCCCGCGAGGACCGCGTCCTGGTCGAGGGTGTCAACCGGGTCAAGAAGCACACCAAGGCCGGCCCGACCGCGAAGGGTTCGCAGGCCGGCGGCATCGTCACGACCGAGGCGCCCGTCCACGTCTCCAACGTCCAGCTGGTCGTTGAGAAGGACGGCAAGAAGGTCGTCACGCGTGTCGGTTACCGCTTCGACGACGAGGGCAACAAGGTTCGCGTTGCCAAGCGGACGGGTGAGGACATCTGATGACGACCACCACCACTCCGCGTCTCAAGACGAAGTACCGCGAGGAGATCGCGGGCAAGCTGCGTGACGAGTTCTCGTACGAGAACGTCATGCAGATCCCCGGCCTCGTCAAGATCGTGGTCAACATGGGTGTGGGCGACGCCGCCCGCGACTCCAAGCTGATCGAGGGCGCCATCCGCGACCTCACCACGATCACCGGTCAGAAGCCGGCCGTCACCAAGGCCCGCAAGTCCATCGCGCAGTTCAAGCTGCGTGAGGGTCAGCCGATCGGTGCCCACGTCACGCTTCGTGGCGACCGCATGTGGGAGTTCCTGGACCGCACCCTGTCGCTCGCGCTGCCGCGCATCCGCGACTTCCGTGGTCTGTCTCCCAAGCAGTTCGACGGCCGTGGCAACTACACCTTCGGTCTCACCGAGCAGGTCATGTTCCACGAGATCGACCAGGACAAGATCGACCGCACCCGGGGTATGGACATCACCGTGGTGACCACGGCGACCAACGACGCCGAA
This sequence comes from Streptomyces sp. NBC_00075, assembly GCF_045041225.1. Classification (NCBI taxonomy): domain Bacteria; kingdom Bacillati; phylum Actinomycetota; class Actinomycetes; order Kitasatosporales; family Streptomycetaceae; genus Streptomyces; species Streptomyces sp. NBC_00075. Next base: position 4,187,987 of record NZ_CP108243.1, on the reverse strand, counting down.
GGCCGCGCCCTTCTCCGTCACCTCGGCTTCCCCTTCAAGGAGGCGTAAGCGAGATGGCGAAGAAGGCTCTGATTGCCAAGGCTGCTCGTAAGCCCAAGTTCGGCGTACGTGGCTACACGCGCTGCCAGCGCTGCGGCCGTCCGCACTCCGTGTACCGCAAGTTCGGCCTGTGCCGCGTCTGCCTTCGTGAGATGGCTCACCGTGGCGAGCTGCCGGGCGTGACCAAGAGCTCCTGGTAATCCCCTAATTCGGGATTCTGGAAGCTCTCGGTAAGCAAATGGGTTGGTCAGGTGCCCACCCCTCCATGGCTTAGGCTAGGAGGGTTGGGCGCCTGACGCCCGTACGACTTACTACGCCGTAGGTCCCCCGCACCGCACCCGTCCCGCCACTGAGTGAGTGGGGAGAGGGATGGCGCATCCAGGAAACCCCGGCGAGAGAGGCCGAAGGCCAATTCATGACCATGACTGATCCGATCGCGGACATGCTGACTCGTCTGCGTAACGCGAACTCGGCGTACCACGACACCGTGGGTATGCCGCACAGCAAGATCAAGTCGCACATCGCGGAGATCCTCCAGCAGGAGGGCTTCATCACGGGCTGGAAGGTCGAGGACGCCGAGGTCGGCAAGAACCTCGTTCTCGAGCTGAAGTTCGGCCCGAACCGTGAGCGCTCCATCGCGGGCATCAAGCGGATCTCCAAGCCCGGTCTCCGGGTTTACGCGAAGTCCACCAACCTGCCGAAGGTGCTCGGCGGCCTGGGCGTGGCGATCATCTCCACGTCGCACGGTCTCCTCACCGACAAGCAGGCCGGCAAGAAGGGCGTAGGCGGAGAAGTCCTCGCCTACGTCTGGTAGAAGGGAACGGAGGAAACAGCTATGTCGCGTATTGGCAAGCTCCCCATCACGGTTCCCGCCGGCGTGGACGTCACCATCGATGGCCGCACGGTCCAGGTGAAGGGCCCCAAGGGCTCCCTCTCCCACACCGTCGCTGCGCCGATCGACATCGCCAAGGGTGAGGACGGCGTTCTCAACGTCACCCGCCCCAACGACGAGCGTCAGAACAAGGCCCTGCACGGCCTGTCCCGCACGCTGGTGGCGAACATGATCACCGGCGTGACCACGGGTTACGTGAAGAAGCTCGAGATCAGCGGTGTCGGTTACCGCGTGGCGGCGAAGGGCACGAGCCTCGAGTTCGCGCTCGGCTACAGCCACCCGATCACCGTCGAAGCGCCCGAGGGCATCAGCTTCAAGGTCGAGAACCCGACGCGGTTCTCGGTCGAGGGCATCGACAAGCAGAAGGTCGGCGAGGTTGCGGCCAACATCCGCAAGCTGCGCAAGCCCGACCCGTACAAGGCCAAGGGTGTCAAGTACGAGGGCGAAGTCATCCGCCGCAAGGTCGGAAAGGCGGGTAAGTAAGCCATGGCATACGGTACGAAGATCGCTAAGGGCGACGCTTACAAGCGTGCTGCCATCAAGCGGCGTCACATCCGGATCCGTAAGAAGGTCAACGGAACGGCTGAGCGTCCCCGCCTGGTTGTGACCCGCTCCAACCGCCACATCGTGGCCCAGGTCATCGACGACATCCAGGGTCACACCCTGGCGTCGGCGTCGACCCTGGACGCCTCGATCCGCGGTACCGAGGGCGATGACAAGTCGGCGCAGGCCGGCAAGGTCGGCGCACTGGTCGCCGAGCGTGCCAAGGCCGCAGGCGTCGAGGCCGTTGTGTTCGACCGTGGTGGCAGCCGGTACGCCGGTCGTATCGCCGCCCTGGCCGACGCCGCCCGCGAAGCCGGGCTCAAGTTCTGAGCCGCCCGTCGCGCTCGCGGCCTAGTGCCGCGGCGCAGCGTAGCTAGCGGAAAAAGAGAGAGGTAATCCAATGGCTGGACCCCAGCGCCGCGGAAGCGGTGCCGGTGGCGGCGAGCGGCGGGACCGGAAGGGCCGTGACGGCGGCGCTGCTGCCGCCGAGAAGACCGCGTACGTTGAGCGCGTCGTCGCGATCAACCGCGTCGCCAAGGTTGTGAAGGGTGGTCGTCGCTTCAGCTTCACTGCGCTCGTCGTAGTGGGCGATGGCGATGGCACCGTCGGTGTCGGCTACGGCAAGGCCAAGGAGGTGCCGGCCGCGATCGCCAAGGGTGTTGAAGAGGCCAAGAAGCACTTCTTCAAGGTCCCCCGTATCCAGGGCACCATCCCGCACCCGATCACGGGCGAGAAGGCCGCGGGCGTCGTCCTGCTCAAGCCTGCTTCCCCCGGTACCGGCGTTATCGCCGGTGGCCCGGTGCGTGCTGTCCTGGAGTGCGCCGGCGTTCACGACATCCTGTCGAAGTCGCTCGGCTCGTCCAACGCGATCAACATCGTGCACGCGACCGTGGCGGCCCTCAAGGGCCTTCAGCGTCCCGAGGAGATCGCGGCTCGCCGTGGTCTGCCCCTCGAGGACGTCGCCCCCGCGGCTCTGCTCCGTGCGCGTGCGGGAGCGGGTGCGTAATGGCTCGCCTCAAGGTCACGCAGACGAAGTCGTACATCGGCAGCAAGCAGAACCACCGTGACACCCTGCGGTCCCTTGGCCTCAAGGGGATCAACACCGTGGTCGTCAAGGAGGACCGCCCCGAGTTCCGCGGAATGGTTCACACCGTCCGCCACCTCGTGACGGTTGAGGAGGTCGACTGATCATGGCGGAGAACAACCCGCTCAAGATCCACAACCTCCGTCCCGCCCCGGGCGCCAAGACCGCCAAGACCCGTGTGGGTCGTGGTGAGGCGTCGAAGGGTAAGACGGCTGGACGTGGTACCAAGGGCACGAAGGCCCGTTACCAGGTTCCGGAGCGCTTCGAGGGTGGCCAGATGCCCCTCCACATGCGTCTCCCGAAGCTCAAGGGCTTCAAGAACCCGTTCAAGACCGAGTACCAGGTCGTGAACCTCGACAAGCTGGGCGCGCTGTACCCGGAGGGTGGCGAGGTCACCGTCGAGGGTCTCGTCGCCAAGGGTGCCGTTCGCAAGAACAGCCTCGTCAAGGTCCTCGGCCAGGGCGAGATCTCCGTGGCGCTTCAGGTGACGGTCGACGCCGTCTCCGGCTCCGCCAAGGAGAAGATCACCGCCGCCGGCGGTACCGTCACCGAGCTCGTCTGAACACCACAGGCGCCTCGATGACTTGAGCGATCCCTGCCGGGGATACCCCACATATGGGGTATCCCCGGTTGGTCGTTCCAAGGGAGGCATGGTCGCCGGTAAGGTGGCCAGCACTGTCAATTTGAGTCCGTTGTGCTCACGAGGAACTCCGGACCCCTCTTGGCTGTTAGTTATCTGTCCGCTTATTCGTCGAACCTCAAGACCGTCACCTCTGACGCAGTAGCGCGGGGGTCGCAGGAGGCACCGTGCTCACCGCGTTCGCCCGGGCGTTCAAGACGCCCGACCTGCGCAAGAAGCTGCTCTTCACGCTCGGCATCATCGTGGTCTATCGGGTGGGCACGCACATCCCGATCCCCGGTGTCGACTACTCGAACGTCCAGACGTGTATCGATGTGGCGAAGGGCAACCAGGGCCTGTTCGGTCTGGTGAACATGTTCAGTGGCGGCGCGCTGCTGCAGATCACGATCTTCGCGCTCGGCATCATGCCGTACATCACGGCGAGCATCATTCTCCAGCTGCTGACCGTGGTCATCCCGCGTCTGGAGGCCCTCAAGAAGGAGGGCCAGGCCGGTACGGCGAAGATCACGCAGTACACCCGTTACCTGACGGTGGCCCTGGCCATCCTCCAGGGCACCGGCCTCGTCGCCACCGCCCGCAGCGGCGCGCTCTTCAGCGGCTGCCCGGTCGCGAGCGAGATCGTCCCGGACCAGTCGATCTTCGTCACCATCACCATGGTCGTCACCATGACCGCCGGAACCGCCGTCGTCATGTGGCTCGGTGAGCTGATCACCGACCGCGGCATCGGCAACGGCATGTCGATCCTGATGTTCATCTCGATCGCCGCCACCTTCCCGTCCGCGCTGTGGGCCATCAAGACCCAGGGCGACCTGGCGGACGGCTGGATCGAGTTCGGTACGGTCATCGCCGTCGGCCTCGTCATGGTCGCGCTGGTGGTCTTCGTCGAGCAGGCTCAGCGCCGTATTCCGGTTCAGTACGCGAAGCGCATGATCGGCCGCAGGTCTTATGGCGGCACCTCTACGTACATCCCGCTCAAGGTCAACCAGGCCGGCATCATCCCTGTGATCTTTGCCTCCTCGCTGCTCTACATCCCCGCGCTGATCGCGCAGTTCTCCGGCGGCACCTCCGGCTGGAAGACGTGGATCGAGCAGAACCTGACCAAGGGTGACCACCCGATTTACATCACCACGTACTTCTTGCTGATCGTTTTCTTCGCGTTCTTCTACGTCGCCATCTCCTTCAACCCCGAAGAAGTAGCCGACAACATGAAGAAGTATGGTGGCTTCATCCCGGGCATCCGGGCTGGCCGGCCAACCGCTGAGTACCTGAGCTACGTACTCAACCGGATCACCTGGCCGGGTTCGCTGTATCTGGGTCTGATCGCTCTCGTCCCGACGATGGCGTTGGTTGGTTTCGGGGCAAACCAGAACTTCCCGTTCGGCGGGACCAGCATCCTCATCATCGTGGGTGTCGGTCTTGAGACCGTGAAGCAGATTGAGAGCCAGCTCCAGCAGCGCAATTACGAAGGGTTCCTCCGCTGATGCGAATCGTCCTCGTCGGGCCGCCTGGTGCAGGGAAGGGAACGCAGGCCGCGTTCCTGGCCAAGAACTTGTCGATCCCGCACATCTCCACGGGCGACCTGTTCCGGGCCAACATCAGCAAGCAGACGGACCTCGGGAAACTCGCCAAGTCCTACATGGACGCGGGGAACCTGGTACCCGACGAGGTCACGATCGCCATGGCCAAGGACCGCATGGAGCAGTCCGACGCGGTGAACGGCTTTCTGCTGGACGGCTTCCCGAGGAACGTCTCGCAGGCCGAGGCGCTGGACGAGATGCTCAAGGCCGAGTCCATGAAGCTGGACGCGGTGCTCGACCTGGAGGTCCCCGAGGACGAGGTGGTCAAGCGCATCGCCGGCCGCCGCATCTGCCGTAACGACTCGGCGCATGTCTTCCACGTGACGTACCAGCCGCCGAAGGCCGAGGGCGTCTGTGACGTCTGCGGTGGCGAGCTGTACCAGCGGGACGACGACTCCGAGGAGACGGTGCGCAAGCGGCTGGAGGTCTACCACACCCAGACCGAGCCGATCATCGACTACTACAAGGCCCAGGGCCTTGTGGTGACGATCTCGGCGCTGGGCAAGGTGGAGGACGTCACCGGTAAGGCGATGGCCGCACTGAAGGGCGACGGCGAGGGCGAGTAGGTCCTTCCGGTCGCACTTCTCCGCTTGTACTTCTGGTTGTACGTGGGTCAGCCGCGGTTCCCTGTCTGGGGGGCCGCGGCTGCTGCGTGGGGGCGTGGCCCCGTATCTTTGTATCTTCGATGTGTGGTCGTTCGCTTCGTTCGCCCCTGGTCCAGGAAAGGCCGTCGTTCCCATGGTGCAGATCAAGACCCCCGAGCAGATCGCCAAGATGCGCGAGGCGGGGCTTGTCGTCGCCGCCATCCACGCGGCCACTCGTGAGGCGGCCGTGCCCGGCGCCAGTACGAAGGATCTGGACCAGGTCGCTCGGAAGGTGCTCGCGGAGCACAACGCGAAGCCGAACTTCCTTGGGTACGGCGGGTTCCCGGCGACCATCTGCACGTCCGTCAACGAGGTCGTCGTCCACGGCATCCCGTCCGACGAGGTCGTGCTGAAGGACGGGGACATCATCTCGATCGACTGCGGTGCGATCGTGGATGGCTGGCACGGGGACGCGGCGTACACGGCGTTCGTGGGGTCGGGGCATGCGCCTGAGCTGATCGAGCTGTCTCGGGTGACCGAGGAGTCGATGTGGGCGGGGATCGCGGCCATGAAGCAGGGGAACCGGCTGGTCGATGTCTCTCGGGCGATCGAGACGTACATCCGGCGTCAGCCGAAGGCGGGTGGCGGGCGGTACGGGATCATCGAGGACTATGGCGGGCATGGGATCGGCACCGAGATGCACATGGATCCGCATCTGCTGAACTATGTCGAGCGGAAGCGGGGGAAGGGGCCGAAGCTGGTTCCCGGGTTCTGTCTTGCCATCGAGCCGATGGTGTCGCTGGGGACGCCCAAGACGGAGGTTCTGGCGGACGACTGGACGGTCATTACCACGGATGGGACCTGGTCTTCGCACTGGGAGCATTCTGTGGCGTTGACTGAGGCTGGGGTGTTGGTGCTTACGTCTCCCGACGGGGGGCGGGCGAAGTTGGCGGAGCTGGGCGTTACGGCTGCGCCGGATCCGCTGGCGTAGGGTTTTCTTCGCCCCCGCCGCCCCTACCCGTCCCATCCCCAGGGGCTCCGCCCCTTCGACCCCGCCAGGGGGCACGGCCCCCTGGACCCCGGCGGGGCGCTGCCCCTGCACCCCGGCGGGGACTGCGTCCCCTGCCCCTCCCGGCGGGGCGCTGCCCCCTGTACTCCCGCTCGGGCCTGCGTCGCCTGTACTCCCGCTCGGGCCTGCGTCGCCTGTACTCCCGCTCGGGCCTGCGTCGCCTGTACTCCCGCTCGGGCCTGCGTCGCCTGGACCCCCGGCGGGACTGCGTCGCCTGGACCCCCGGCGGGGCTGCGTCGCCTGGACCCCCGGCGGGGCTGCGTCCCCTGCACGCCGCTCGGGGCGGCGCCCCGGCCCCTGGTGTGTCCCCTGCGTCTCGGCGCCCGGGGCTGCGCCCCTGGACCTCCCGTCGGCCTGGACGGCCTCGTCCTCAGGCGCCGGACGGGCTGGGGTAGGGCCCCGCCAAGGCCGGTTTTGTCGTGTTCCAGGGTCTCGTTCGTGTGGCTGATCTGGTTAAGGATCATGGGTGTGGGGCATTCTTCCTCGATTCGTCTTTCCGGGTGCGCTGACGTAGACTGACTCGTCGGCTCTCGTGCACCCGCATGTCCGCATGCGCCTCGTTAAGGGGACGCAAGGGAGTCGATCAAGGTAGTCGATTCGAAGGGCGAAGCGTGGCCAAGAAGCAAGGTGCCATCGAGATCGAGGGCACTGTCGTCGAGTCTCTTCCGAACGCCATGTTCAAGGTTGAGCTCCAGAACGGCCACCAGGTCCTGGCACACATCAGCGGCAAGATGCGTATGCACTACATCCGCATCCTCCCTGACGACCGGGTCGTGGTGGAGTTGTCTCCGTACGACCTGACGCGTGGCCGGATCGTCTACCGATACAAGTAGATCTTGCCTACGTCCCGTGTTTTCTCGCGGGGCCGCCGGCAACTGACCCGGAGAACCTCACCCCATGAAGGTCAAGCCGAGCGTCAAGAAGATCTGCGACAAGTGCAGGGTGATCCGCCGTCACGGTCGGGTCATGGTCATCTGCGAGAACCCGCGCCACAAGCAGCGCCAGGGCTAATCGCTACAGGCCTTACCTTCTGCATCCGCAGATATTCGCGCGACGCGAGCAGTAGTAGCAGTACTTGTTCATACGCAGGGTCCAGGTGTGTGTACGTTCGCGCCTGATACCCCCGGTCGGAGGCCGGGGACCCAGTTCGTACCTCGTACGGCGAGCCGGGAAACGACCTTGTGGAAGACCTCCGAACGACAACTGGAGCCATTGAATGGCACGCGTTTCCGGTGTTGACATCCCGCGCGAAAAGCGTGTGGAGGTCGCCCTCACCTATGTGTTCGGCATCGGCCGGACCCTGTCCCAGCTGACGCTGGCGGAGACGGGCATCGACCCGAACACCCGTGTTCGGGACCTCTCCGAGGAGCAGCTCGTCGCGATCCGCGAGTACGTGGACGCCAACATCAAGACCGAGGGTGACCTCCGTCGCGAGATCCAGGGCGACATTCGCCGCAAGATCGAGATCGGCTGCTACCAGGGTATTCGCCACCGCCGTGGCCTGCCCGTCCACGGCCAGCGCACCAGCACGAACGCCCGTACCCGCAAGGGCCCGCGTCGCGCCATCGCCGGCAAGAAGAAGCCGGGCAAGAAGTAGTCCGCAGCGGACAACGCTTCATCAGCGGTCTTCGCTGTAGGACCGACCACCTCCCCGTAGGAGATTTAGATGCCCCCCAAGGGTCGTCAGGGCGCTGCCAAGAAGGTGCGCCGCAAGGAAAAGAAGAACGTCGCTCACGGGCACGCTCACATCAAGAGCACGTTCAACAACACCATCGTCTCGATCACGGACCCCTCGGGCAACGTGATCTCCTGGGCCTCCGCCGGCCACGTCGGCTTCAAGGGCTCGCGCAAGTCCACCCCCTTCGCCGCGCAGATGGCCGCCGAGTCGGCCGCCCGCCGCGCGCAGGAGCACGGCATGCGCAAGGTTGACGTGTTCGTGAAGGGTCCGGGTTCGGGTCGTGAGACCGCGATCCGTTCGCTCCAGGCCACCGGTCTTGAGGTCGGCTCCATCCAGGACGTCACCCCCACCCCGCACAACGGCTGCCGTCCGCCCAAGCGCCGTCGTGTCTGATCAGCTCGTCTGATCTGCGCTTGTCTTGGGTTTCGGGCGGTATGGCTCTTCTGAGCCGTGCCGCCCGTACCCTTGTAGTACTAGTCGGGCATCAAATAGTGGGTGTCCATGACTGAAGGATTCACAACATGCTGATCGCTCAGCGTCCCTCGTTGACCGAAGAGGTCGTCGACGAGTTCCGCTCCCGGTTCGTCATCGAGCCGCTGGAGCCGGGCTTCGGCTACACCCTCGGCAACTCCCTCCGCCGGACCCTGCTGTCCTCCATCCCCGGTGCGGCTGTCACCAGCATCCGTATTGATGGCGTTCTGCACGAGTTCACCACCGTGCCCGGTGTCAAGGAAGACGTCACCGACCTCATCCTCAACATCAAGCAGCTCGTCGTCAGCAGTGAGCACGATGAGCCCGTGGTCATGTACCTGCGCAAGCAGGGGCCCGGTCTCGTCACCGCCGCTGACATCGCGCCGCCGGCCGGTGTCGAGGTGCACAACCCCGACCTCGTCCTCGCCACGCTCAACGGCAAGGGCAAGCTGGAGATGGAGCTGACGGTCGAGCGTGGCCGTGGTTACGTCTCCGCCGTGCAGAACAAGCAGGTGGGTCAGGAGATCGGTCGGATTCCGGTCGACTCCATCTACTCGCCGGTGCTGAAGGTCACGTACAAGGTCGAGGCGACTCGTGTCGAGCAGCGCACCGACTTCGACAAGCTGATCGTCGACGTCGAGACCAAGCAGGCCATGCGTCCGCGTGACGCCATGGCTTCTGCCGGTAAGACGCTCGTCGAGCTGTTCGGGCTCGCCCGTGAGCTGAACATCGACGCCGAGGGCATCGACATGGGTCCGTCCCCGACGGACGCCGCCCTGGCCGCTGATCTGGCGCTGCCGATCGAGGAGCTCGAGCTCACCGTTCGGTCGTACAACTGCCTCAAGCGTGAGGGCATCCACTCCGTGGGTGAGCTCGTGGCTCGTTCCGAGGCTGATCTGCTCGACATTCGTAACTTCGGTGCGAAGTCCATCGACGAGGTCAAGGCCAAGCTTGCGGGTATGGGGCTTGCGCTCAAGGACTCGCCGCCTGGATTTGACCCGACTGCCGCTGCCGACGCCTTTGGTGCCGACGACGACGCCGATGCCGGGTTCGTGGAGACTGAGCAGTACTGATCCGTTTTCGGCTGCGGGGCCGTTGTGGCTGGTCGCGCAGTTCCCCGCGCCCCTTTGGGGCGCGGATTCTCCGGGGCGTGCTGAATTGGCGCTCCGGATCTTCGACAGGCGATCGCCTGCTCGGACACTGACCTCGGTACCTGATACGGCCGGGGCAGACACCTAGGAGAAAGACCATGCCGAAGCCCACCAAGGGTGCCCGTCTGGGCGGCAGTGCCGCGCACGAGAAGCTGCTTCTTGCGAACCTCGCGAAGTCGCTCTTCGAGCACGGTCGCATCACGACCACCGAGGCGAAGGCGCGCAAGCTGCGTCCGTACGCCGAGCGTCTGATCACCAAGGGCAAGAAGGGCGACCTTCACAACCGCCGTCAGGTGCTTCAGGTGATCACGGACAAGAGCATCGTGCACACGCTCTTCACCGAGATCGGCCCGCGCTACGAGAACCGTCCGGGTGGTTACACCCGTATCACCAAGATCGGTAACCGCCGTGGCGACAACGCGCCCATGGCTGTCATCGAGCTGGTGGAGGCGTTGACTGTCGCGCAGGCTGCGACGGGTGAGGCCGAGGCTGCGACCAAGCGTGCCGCCAAGGACGCCGAGGCTGTTGTCGAGGCTCCGGTCGAGGACGCCAAGGTTGATGTGACCAAGGCTGACGAGGCTGAGGCGTCTGAGGAGACCAAGGACGCCTAAACGTCTGCGGGGTGCTGTTCGGTTGCGGCTGCGGGTTTGTCGTGGTTGCTCGCGCAGTTCCCCGCGCCCCTTACGGGGCGCGTTGGCGGGTCCGTTCCTTTCCAGGGGCGGGCCCGCTTTTCCGTACCTGAGAGGATCTCTGTGTGAGTGACGATGTGCAGCCCGGGTTCGTGCGGGTGCGGCTCGACCTGTCCTATGACGGGACCGCGTTCTCCGGGTGGGCCAAGCAGGCCGGGGGGCGGCGGACCGTGCAGGGGGAGATCGAGGACGCCCTGCGGACTGTGACGAGGTCCGGCAGTGCCTCGTACGAGCTGACCGTTGCCGGGCGTACCGATGCCGGCGTGCATGCCCGGGGGCAGGTCGCCCATGTCGATCTGCCTGTCGAGGTGTGGGGCGAGCATCAGGAGAAGCTGCTCAAGCGGCTTGCCGGGCGGCTCGGCAGAGATGTGCGGGTGTGGCGGGTTGCCGAGGCGCCCGTGGGGTTCAACGCTCGGTTCGCCGCTCTGTGGCGGCGGTATGTGTATCGGGTCGGTGATCGGCCTGGTGGGGTCGATCCGCTGCTGCGTAACCATGTGCTCTGGCACGACTGGGAGTTGGACGTCGCTGCCATGGACGCCGCCGCCAAGTCCCTTGTCGGGGAGCATGACTTCGCCGCCTACGCGAAGAAGCGTGAGGGCGCTTCCACTGTTCGCGAGGTTCTTGACTTCGGGGTGCGGCGGAGGTTGGACGGGGTCGTCGAGATCGAGGTGCGGGCCGACGCCTTCTGTCACAACCAGGTGCGGTCTATGGTGGGTGCGTTGTTGTTCGTGGGGGACGGGCATCGGGGGGTGGAGTGGCCTCGGCGGGTGCTCGACGCCCGGGTGCGGGACAGTGCAGTGCATGTGGTGCGGCCGTACGGGCTGACGTTGGAGGAAGTCGCCTATCCGGCGGACGAGTTGCTGGCCGAGCGGCAGCTTCAGGCCCGCCGGGTGCGGGGCGAGGTGTACGGGGTCAGCCGGCCAGGACCTTCCTGAAGGTCGGCTGGAGGAACGGGACGAGGGACTTCGCGTAGCCGGCCGTGATGTGGCTGGAGTCGAAGTAGACGATCTGGTCGCCGATCACCGTCGGGCACACGTTGTCCGCGCAGAACACGGGCAGTGTGTCGATGATCTCGGCGCCGTGGCGCTTGGCCACCTTCTGCTCCATGGCCCGGAAGGCGGGGAACTCGATGGCCTGGTCCTGGGTGGGGTTGCAGGCCGGGATGTCGTCGGTGTGGGTGGCGAGGCAGTCGGGCACGTTCCGGCCGGGCTGCGGGGTGTCCGTCAGGTAGACGATCCTGGCCCCCGAGTCCTGGAAGGCCTGGAAGGCCTTCTCGGCACCGGCCTCGGTCGCCTCCTGCCGGACGCGGTTGGTGACGACGATGACATCCGGCTTGAGGTCCTTGATCTGCTCGAACGCGGATTCCCGCCAGCTGTCGCACTCGGAGTACTCGCGGTTCAGCTCCGGGTTCTTGATCGAGTAGACCTCGGGGGAGCAGCCGCCCTTCGCCATGGTGATGACCTTGGCGTCGAGTTTCTGCCCGATCTCGTTGAAGGCGTCGCCCCACTGCCAGGCGTGCGAGTCGCCGATGACGACCATCGTGGTCGCGCCCTGCGGATCCCCGATGACGCAGTTGTCGCGCATCTTGAACGTCTCGACATCGGTGTTGTCGATGCAGCCGTAGTGGGTCTTGTCGTCGGGAGACTTCGCCAGTGTGCCCTGGGCGGCCCCGGAGAGTTCCTTCTGGAGCACGGCGCTTCGTACCGAGTCCGTGTTGCTGTACCCGACCGTCTCGGAGCTGGCGGCCCCGGCCGAGCCCGCGAGGTTCAGCGGCAGGATCGTCATCGCGAAGGCCGCGGCCCCAGCCGTTCCGGTCACGGCCGTGCCGCCGGCGAAGACGCCCTTCCAGGGGCGGGCCACCAGCTGGGCGTTGTTCCGGAAGCGGAACTCGACGATGTGGTACATCGCGTACGCCAGGATCAGTGACAGCGAGGCGACCCGGAACCGGTCCGAGTAGGTGAGGTCGTGGCCGGTGATGTCAGGCCAGAGGATCAGGATCGGCCAGTGCCAGAGGTACCAGCCGTAGCTGACGTTGGCGACGGAGTTCAGCACCGGGTTGTCCAGGAGCCGTTCCACACCGAAGGTGGGAGCGGCACAGCCGCCCGCGATGATCATGGTGGCGCCCAGGACGGGGCCGGCCACCGCGTACCCGGGCAGCGGGGTCTCCGGGGTGATGAGGAGCGCGGTGCCGATGGTGGTGGCCAGGCCCAGCCAGGAGACGGACGCCGCGAACCCTCGGTTCATGCGGGAGAGCAGGGGTGCGCCCAGGGCCAGCAGGATGCCCACGGTGAGTTCCCAGATGCGGGCCTGGGTGCCGAAGTAGGCGAGGGGTTGGTTTGACTTGGTCTGTGTTACCGAGAGGTAGAGGGAGCCGGCCACTACCGTCATGAGGAACAGGCCCACCAGGGCGCGGTTGCGGAAGATCTTGCGGCTGAGCCACGCGGTGACGAGCAGGACGATCGGGGCGGCCAGATAGAACTGCTCCTCGATGCCCAGCGACCAGAAGTGCTGGTAAGGGGACTGCGTGCCGTCGTTGGCGAAGTAGTCGGTGCCCGTCTCGACGAGCCGCCAGTTCATGACGCTCAGCGAGGAGGCGAAGCCGTCCTCCATGGTGTCGCGGAACCGGAGGGGGCTCGCGTAGACCCAGGCCAGGACCGCGGTGACGAGGATGACGACGGTCATGCCCGGGGCGAGCCGGCGGAAGCGGCGGGCCCAGAACTTGGTCAGCGAGACCTTGCCGGTCCTGTCGATCTCGGCGAGGAGCTGGCTGCCGATGAGGAAGCCGCTCAGTACGAAGCTGACGTCCACGCCTCCGTGGATGTCGAGGATGCCGCAGTGCATGCTGACGACCATCATGATCGCTACGGCACGCAGGCCCTGGATGTCCGGCCGGTATTTACGCAGGCGTTCTGTGCTCTCGGGGGCCGATGAGCGGTGGCGGGTCACGGTTCTCCAGAAACTGTCCGGGCGGGTTGTTTGGTGTCTGCGGGTCCGTCGTGGCTGGTCGCGCCCATGCGGCGGAGCCGCATATCGATACAGCCCCGCGCCCCTATCGGGGCGCTGCTTCAGTGGGTCGTCAGGCAGGCGGCGGCCGTGCCGCTGACGCGGACCCCTTGGGCGGGGATGCGGATGCCGCACGACAGGCGCAGCTGGGCGGGGAGTTCGTTCTGTGCGCCGACGTGTGAGTGGCAGCCGACCACCACCTCGCGGAGGAACGATTCGGCGCCGATCGAGGAGTCGTGGTCGACCACGGACTCATGGATCCGGGCGCCCTCCTCCACCGTGACGTTCCCGCCGATGATGGAGCGGTCGACGACCACCCGGGGGCCGATGACGGCGTACGGGCCGATCGTGGAGCCGCCCGTGACACGGGCCGTCGGGTCGATGGCCGCCGTGGGATGGATCAGCGCCTCGGCCGGTGCTCCCACGAGGGGCGAGGCCGCCAGGCCGGTGACCAGGTCGGCGGAGCCGTGGACGAAGGCCAGCGGGGTGCCGAGATCACGCCAGTAGTCGTCGGTGGTGTGGCCGAAGACGCGGCCGCCGCCGGCGACGAGCTGCGGGAAGGTCTCCTGCTCGACCGAGACCTCGCGATCGGCCGGGATGGCGTCCAGGACGGACCGGCGGAAGACGTAGCAGCCGGCGTTGATCTGGTCGGTGACGCACTCTTCGGCCGTCTTCGGCTTCTCCAGGAAGGACAGCACCCGGCCGGTCTCGTCGGTGGGGACCAGGCCGAAGGCGCGCGGGTCGGGTACCCGGGTGAGGTACAGGGTGACGTCCGCTTCCCGGGCCTCGTGCCGCTCCAGGAGGGCCGGCAGGTCGACGCCGGACAGGATGTCGCCGTTCAGGACGAGGACCGGGGCGTCCGTGGAGGTGCCGCGCAGCAGACGTGCGGCGTTGCGGATCGCGCCGCCCGTGCCGAGCGGGACCTCCTCGACGGCGTACGAGATCCTCAGGTCCTGGGAGAAGTCCTTGAACTCCTCCTCGAACAGGCTGGCGAGGTACGAGGTGGCGAACACCACGTGCTCGACACCCGCGTCCATCAGCTTGGCGATCTGGTGCCGGATGAAGGACGAGCCCGCCACGCTGAGCAGCGGCTTCGGGGTGTGGTTGGTCAGGGGGCGCAGACGAGTTCCCTTGCCGCCCACCAGAATGATGGCTTCTTGCATGATTGCCTCGCTCGGTCAGCTTGCGGTGTCGGTCCCGGGCCCTGCGTACGCAGAGGTGAAACAGGACTTGATGGCCTTCTCGGAGAGAGGGCGGCCGGCGAAGTCGAGCCGTGAGGCGACCTTCTCGTCGGGCTTGGTGTTCGGGTCGTCGTCGAAGTAGACCGACCACCAGTACACGCCGCTCATCTTCCGTTCCTGGACCACCTGGCAGACGGCCGTGTACCAGTTGGCCTGCACCTGCGGGTTGACCGCGCGCTTGGTGTAGAAGTCGCCGGGCGCGTGGTAGGCGCCGTTCATCGCGCCGATGCCGGCCTCGGCGACGGTGATGTGGGGCAGTGGTCCGGTGGCCTTCTTGTCCAGCCACTTGTTCCAGCCGTCGACCAGCGTCTTCACGGGCGCGGTGTCCGGGACCTTCACCGGGAAGTAGGCGTCGATGCCGAGGTGGCTGACCGGCATGTCGATGCGACCGGAGACGTAGTTGTCCCAGTTGGCGTCGTAGGAGACCTCACCGGAGAACGTGCTCTCGGCGGAGTCGACCAGGGCCTCCCAGCGGGGGTCGCCCTCCATGGAGTTCAGCTCGGTGCCGATGACGAAGGTCGTCGCCCCCGCGCCGTGCGCCGCCTTCAGATAGGGCGTCAGGAACTTCTCGTACGAGGCGAACCAGGCGTCGCGGTCGGCGGGCTCGATCTTGCCGCGCCAGCCGCCGTTCGCCACGTCCAGGGACTTCTCGTCCATGATCGGCCGTACGGTCGTGCGCAGTCCGGCCTCGTGGAAGATCCGCAGGACCCGGGCGAGCCGGTCGGGGGTGGGCGTCTTGTCGCCGCCGCTGATCCTCGTCGACGTGAGGTCGCCGGTGTAGAAGGGGAAGCTCACGCTGACGGAGTTGGCGTGCAGGCCGACCAGGTAGTCGGAGTGCAGCTTGGCCTGTTTCTCGATGTATTCGAGGTCGTGGTCGGGGTTGTCCTCCCAGTAGATCTGGACGCCCCACTGGGGCATGCCCTCCTTCCACTCCTTGGCCACCCGGGCGGTGCCGGCCGTGGCCGAGTCGGAGGTGCCCGGGGCGGTGGTGCCGTCCGTGGCCGACGACGAGGGGGCCTTCGGTCCGCCGGTGTCCTCGCCCTTGAGGACGAGGGTCGGCAGGAGGGACCCCGACTCCCAGCGCAGCGGATGGTCACCGGCGACGAAGGGGACCGCGATCACGAAGGAGATGACGGTGACGGGCAGCACGGCGAGCAGGGGCAGGCGGGCGCTCTTCATGAGATGTCGGTCTCTTCCGGATCAGGCGGGCTTGGCGATGACGACGAACTTGTTCTCCTCGCGGCGGATGAACTTCCAGAGGCCCTTGATGCCGCCGAGCCCTTCCACGAAGGAGAACAGGGGCAGCATCAGGAGCACCGCGATGGGCTCCCACCACTTGCGCCTGCCGTTCGCCGAGGCGATCGCGTTGAGCCGCAGCCCTTCCCAGTACGCCCAGATCACATAGGCGAAGCTGATCGACCACAGCAGGACGACCGACTGGGTCACGGGTGAGGTGTTCATGTCGCCGATGAACCAGGCCACGAAGATGATCGTGCCGACGTGCTGAAGCGGGCCCAGGATCCAGCTCGTCACACAGACCGTCAGGAACCAGCGGTAGCGCAGCGGCACCTGGCGGTTGAAGCAGAGGGCGACCAGGCCCCAGGCCCAGCGCTCGCGCTGCTTGACGAAGTCCTTGGTGTTGGACGGCGAGGCGCCGTAGCAGCGGCCGTTGAACCAGTCGCTGCGGCCCGGGTAGATCCGGCAGAACGTCAGCGCCAGCCGGGCGTCCTCCACGATCTCCTTGGGGCCGAAGTCCCAGCCGATCTCGGCCTCGATCGACGCGCGTAGTACAAGAAGCTCACCGTGTACACCCGCGGCCGGTGTGCCCAGGCCCGTGAAGGCGCGGAACCGCGCGATGTCGTCCGCCGGGCGGATGGCGTCGGCGAACCACGTGAACATGCTGACCGCGTTCTCCCGCGGGTAGGCCAGGATGCCCTGCGCCATGTGCTTGACCTCTTCGGGCGTGGCACGGCGCTGGCGGTTGATGAACTGGGCGAGCGAGGACGCGGTGTCGGGGCCGACGCCCGTGTCGTCGTCCATGTGCAGCACCCAGACGTTCTCCAGGGCCTCGCCCTCCTCGATGCGCAGCTCGTGGGCGTAGTTGTTGGCGCGGGCCTTGAAGCGGGTGCCGTTCTTCGTCTGGTACGCCTTCGGGACGGTGACCACGCGGATCCACGGGTGGCTAGCGGCCAGCGCGTCGATCCGCTCGGCGGCCTCGCAGCCCTCTTCGGTGAGCACGTCCACACGCATGTACGGGAACCACTCCGGCAGGTGCTCCACGTAGGAGAGGACGGACCGCTCCAGCGCCGGGTAGGTGTCGTGGCGGCCGATGGTCGGCACGAGCGTGATCAGGAAGTCCTGCTCCACCGGCGCGGGCGGCGTCATCAGATGGGCCTTGCGGGTCCGGCGGCGGATCAGCGCGAAGCCCTGGATCGACACCAGCACACCCGGGACGGGCAGCGCCCAGGCGATGGTGATCAGCCAGGCCAGCGGGGAGTCGCTGGGTGTGTACGACCAGAGGCTGAAGACGGTCAGGCCCACCAGCGGGATGAGGAACGGCAGGATGCCGGGGTTCCACGCGGCGGTGCGTTTCGCCAGTTTGGCGTTGTGCCGCGAGAGCGGTACTCCATCGTCAACGGCTGTTGAGGACATGGCTGCTGCGGAGCTCCCCGTGAGATCGGTGGCGCGGTCGAGGCATCACCGATCCCGTGCCGTGGCACGCCGAAGCGCGCCACGGCACGGTCACGACGGGATCCATGCCCCCCGACGCCTTCATTGGCGTCATCAGCCACTTCCGGTTCAGAAGCCCCCCCGGGCACCCAAAAATGGCTGAATAGAAGCGTGATCCTCGCATGTATGTCCAGTGCATGGAACGTTTGTGAGGTCGATGTGCCCAAAAGTTAACCAAGTCACTCTTGGGGTGCGGTCGCGTTGGGCTGTTACGTCCTTTTCGCGCCCTCCGCCCGCCCGTTACGCCGGTTCCACGATCAACCACGCGACGGTCGAGGTGTCGCCCGCGACCCCTTTGACGGAGAACGAGGTACCGGCCGTACGGGCCGAGACATACGCGATTCCGGCCGGGTTGCCGCCCGGAGCCTGCACGGTGAGGAAGATGCGGCTCGTCGCCGTGACCGCCGTGGTGGCGACGGTGACCGCCGTGGCGCCGTTCAGGATGAGGGTGCCCATCTTGGCGTTGGTGCCCTCCTTCACCCGCAGGCCCTTGCCGGCCAGGCCCGCCACGAGGTCCGAGTCGGAGCTGCCGACCTGGGCCGCGCCGAGGCGGCCCCAGCTGGTGTCCCGGCCCGTGGAGCCGCCGGGGCCGAAGGTCTGCGTACCGGAGATGTCGACGGCGAAGCGGTTGACCGAGTCGCCGGTGACCTGGGACTGGAAGGCGCGGGAGGCGGTGTCGGCGCCGGTGACCGCGTAGCCCTGTCCGGCGGCGCGGGTCTGGACGAGGTTCACGCCGGGGCTGGCGCTCGCGTTGACGACGACTCCGGGGCTGGTGCCCGCCTGGCCGAGGGTGATGCGGCCGGAGCCCCGGCTGACGGTGACCGGGGTGTCCAGGGCGGTGCCGTCGTCGGCGTACCGGACGAGGGCGAAGTCGGAGCCGTCGCCGGAGCCCGACTCGGCCGTGTCGGTGGTGCGCAGGGCCCAGCGGCGGTTCTTGCCACGGGACCAGAACTGCACGTCACGGGTGGTGCCGGCGACCCCCGACACCATGTGCGCGTCGGACTTGTCCCAGACGATGCCGGCGTCGGTCCGGGTGCCCGCGGTGACCCCGCTGTGCCGTACGACGACCGCGCCGGCGTCGTTGAAGGGGGCCGTGGTGCCGACGTACTCGCCGCCGACCACCGAGACACAGCTCGCGGAGTTCAGGGCCGAGGTGGTGATGCCGTACGCGGGGGAGAAGTCGCCCGTGTTGTCGTCGTTGCGGCCGATCGAGGTGGAGCAGCCGGTCAGGACGACGCCCTCGGCGGCTTCGCCGGTGACGCTGAAGCCGGCCGCGTCCGTGGCGCTCTTGCCGTCCCGTTTCGCGAGGCAGCCCAGGAGCTGGAGGAAGCGGCCACCGGCGGACGTGGCTAGGTGGAAGCCGTCCTTGCCGTTGCGGTCGGTGTTGCAACCGACCATCACCATCGAGTAGTTGATGCCGGTGACGTGGTAGCCGTACTGCGTGTTCCACTCGGCGCGGCAGTCGACCATGGTCACGGCGTTCGGGTTGAGGATGTCGAAGCCGTGGCCGCCGTTGCCCTGCGAGTAGCACTGGAACAGGTCGGCGTCGACCAGGCCGCCGCCGGTGCCGGCCGAGTCGCCCCAGGTGAAGCCGTGGCCGCCGGCGCCCGTGCAGTGCACCTGGTCGAACTGGAACGCGGCCCCGTTCTGGGCGTTGACACCGTCGCCGGAGAACCGCCAGATCGTCACCTTGTCCATGCCGACGTCCTTGACGCCGGGGTTGATCCGGACGGCGGTGATGGGGCCGTTCTCCGTGTTCACGATCCGGTTGCGCAGCCCGTCGCATCCCTTGAGCGCCAGGCCGTACAGGCGCGGCCCGCCGCCGTGCGCGGAGTCGTAGTACGTGTCCTGCACCGGGGCCGGGTCGACGGTGATCAGGGCGTCGCCCACGAAGTAGCCGACGGCCGGCCGGATGTAGGAGCCGGTCATGTTGGTGCGGTCCGGGAAGTGCGGGTTCCAGTCGCCGCGGAGCGTCACGCCCAGTGTCAGCCTGAGGGGCGAGGCGATGCGGTACCTGCCCGGCGGGAAGTAGACGGTGCCGCCCTGACCTGCCACGTCGATCGCCTTCTGGATGGCCGGCTGGTCGTCGGCCGCGTCGTCGCCGAGTGCTCCGTACGCCGCGTCCCGTACGTTCAGCCAGCCCGCCGGGGTCTCCGCGGCGGCGGCCTCGCCCGCGCCGGCCACCGTGGTGGCGAGGGCGGCGGTGCCGATACCGGCGGTCGCGGCGAGCATCCGGCGTCTGGACGTGACG
This sequence comes from Streptomyces sp. NBC_00075, assembly GCF_045041225.1. NCBI lineage: Bacteria > Bacillati > Actinomycetota > Actinomycetes > Kitasatosporales > Streptomycetaceae > Streptomyces > Streptomyces sp. NBC_00075. The sequence continues at coordinate 4,168,345 of NZ_CP108243.1, read as the reverse complement.
GAGTCGTGCGTGGTCATGAATGGTCCCCCCTGGGCCTGATCCGTACGCGAGTCGGTACGTGATTCGGTACACGAGACAGTTCGCGGGTGATCAACCATCGGCGATTCACGGCCGACGTTCAATGGCCGACGATCAGTGATCGTCGGCCATCGAAAAGGGGAGTGCTGCGTTCCGGCCCGTCCTACTGGCTGGCCGCCGAGGCCTGGGCCTCGCCGCGCCGCCGGATCTGGCGGAAGGCGAATTCGGCGAGGTCGTCGCCCGTGGTGAAGACCGCCGTGCTCTTCGTCGTCACGTCCTTGCCGTTGGTGAAACCGGCGATCGTGAAGTAGGCGTAGCGGCCGTAGGAGTTGGTCGTCGAGCGGCAGATCGCCGCGCGGCAGAAGGTCGGAACGCCGCCGCCGGACAGGGACTCGACGATGCTCTTCTTGTCCGCCGTGGTCTTGACGTTCGTGGCCTGGGCCTCGCTGTTGAAGACGGCCACGCCGACCGTCACCGCGACGCCGTCCTTGCTGTACGTGACGCGCAGGAAGCGCGTGCATTTGTTGTCCGTGAGGATCTTCGGGAGGGTGCCCTTCGTTGCCGACGCACAGTTCTTCGTGTCGGCGGTCGGGCCCTTCTTGTAGAGGCGCTCGCCCATCGTCAGCTGCGTACCGGGGAAGAGGATCTCCGGGGCCAGGGGCGCCGTGTCCTTCTTCACATTGGCTATGAAGTCCTTCGGGTCCAGCGGCGGCGGCGCGCTGGTCGGCTCGAACGACGGCGCCGCCGAGGCGGTGTCGCTCGGGATGTCCGCGGTGGCGGGCAGGTCGGAGGTCGGTTTGTTGGAGGCCGTGGTGTTTCCGTCCGCGTTGACCACGGCCATGGCGACGGCCGCGCCCACGCCGACGGTGGCCACCGCGGCCCCGACGATCAGCAGGAGTCTCTTGCGTCTGTTACGGGTCTCGGACGCCTCGGCGAGCGCCGCCCAGTCGGGGGCATGACCGGCGTTCTGACCACCCCACGGCTGCTGCGGGGCCCGGCCGCCCTGGTCGTCCCACGGCTGCTGCGGGGTATTCGGTTTCCAGGGATCCCACTGAGGTCCCCCCTGCCCAAAGCTCATGCGCGCATCCTAGACGCCGTACAACCCTTGTGCCGAGGCGTCTCATACGTATCAGCCCGCACCTCGTTTTGACCCGTCCGGGGCAGCGCGGGTAACCTGGGCGTTCTTATGCGTATCGGCTTGGTCGTTCTTGGACGAGAGCCCGTACGTAGGTTCCCTGGAGCAGTTACCAGTGGGCGGCATACGGGCATCGTTCCCGGCACTGTCGTCCCCAGCTGCACGATCGCTTCAGTGATGCCATGTGTCAGGACCCATCCACTGAAGAAGCGAAGGCTACGAAGTGCGTACGTTCAGCCCTAAGCCCGGCGACATCACTCGCCAGTGGTACGTCATCGACGCCCAGGATGTCGTCCTGGGCCGTCTTGCCACCACTGCCGCGAACATCCTGCGGGGCAAGCACAAGCCGATTTACGCCCCCCACGTCGATGCCGGTGACTTCGTCATCATCATCAACGCGGACAAGGTGCACCTCTCCGGCAACAAGAAGACCCAGAAGCTGGCCTACCGCCACTCCGGTTACCCGGGCGGTCTGCGCTCCGTCCGTTACGACGAGCTGCTGGCGAAGAACCCCGAGAAGGCCGTCGAGAAGGCCATCAAGGGCATGATCCCCAAGAACACCCTGGGCCGTCAGTGCCTGTCGAAGCTGAAGGTCTACTCGGGCGACCAGCACCCCCACGCTGCCCAGCAGCCGGTGCCGTTCGAGATCACCCAGGTCGCGCAGTAGTTCCGGCCACCCCCTAAGACGTAGAGAATTCTGAGGAGAATCGTGGCCGAGACCACTGTCGAGCAGCCGCTCGACGAGACCGCCGATGTCGAGTTCGAGAACGCCGACGTCGAGAGCTACACCACCGAGTCCGAGGTGCCCGTCGAGGGCGAGTACACCTCCGAGTCGCTCGCGGGCCGCTTCGGCGACCCGCAGCCGGCGGCCGGCCTGGGCCGTCGCAAGAACGCCATCGCCCGCGTCCGGATCGTCCCGGGCACCGGAAAGTGGAAGATCAACGGTCGCACCCTCGAGGACTACTTCCCCAACAAGGTGCACCAGCAGGAAGTCAACGAGCCCTTCAAGGTGCTCGAGCTCGAAGGCCGCTACGACGTCGTCGCCCGCATCTCGGGTGGCGGTGTCTCCGGTCAGGCCGGTGCCCTGCGCCTCGGCGTGGCCCGCGCGCTGAACGAGGCCGACGTGGACAACAACCGCGGCGCCCTCAAGAAGGCCGGCTTCCTCCGTCGCGACGACCGTGCGGTCGAGCGCAAGAAGGCCGGTCTCAAGAAGGCCCGCAAGGCCCCGCAGTACAGCAAGCGCTAAACACTGTCGCTTCGCTGTTCTCCGTACGTTTCGCCCCGGCGGCACTTTCCGTGCCGTCGGGGCGGTTCGTTTACCGGGGGCATTGCTTATCACAGGCTTACGGCACAGGTTTGAGGAACGTCCCCTACAGCCTGGAAACAGGCACAGGGGATATACGTAGCCAGGTCCGGCATGGACACTCGGCACGAGCCGCACATTCTCAGCATCTTCGGAGGACACCAGTGGGACGACTCTTCGGCACGGACGGCGTGCGCGGTGTCGCCAACGCGGATCTGACGGCCGAGATGGCCCTCGGTCTGTCCGTGGCGGCGGCCCATGTACTCGCCGAGGCGGGTTCGTTCGAGGGCCACCGGCCGGTCGCCGTGGTCGGACGGGACCCACGTGCGTCAGGAGAGTTCCTGGAGGCCGCCGTGGTCGCGGGCCTCGCCAGCGCGGGCGTCGACGTCCTGCTGGTCGGCGTGCTGCCCACCCCGGCGGTCGCGTTCCTCACCGCCGAACTCGGCGCGGACCTCGGCGTGATGCTCTCCGCCAGCCACAACGCCATGCCGGACAACGGCGTCAAGTTCCTGGCCCGCGGCGGCCACAAGCTCGACGACGACCTGGAGGAGCGGATCGAGGCGGTGTACGAGGAGCACCGCACCGGCGCTCCCTGGGACCGCCCGACCGGCGGCGGCGTGGGGCGCGTACGGACGTACGACGAGGGCTTCGAGCAGTACGTCACCCATCTCGTCGGCGTGCTCCCGAACCGTCTCGACGGTCTCAAGGTCGTCCTCGACGAGGCGCACGGCGCCGCCAGTCTGGTCTCGCCCGAGGCGTTCACGCGGGCCGGCGCCGAGATCGTCACCATCGGCGCGGAGCCGGACGGCCTCAACATCAACGACGGCTGCGGCTCCACCCACCTCGGCAAGCTCCAGGCCGCCGTCCTCGAACACGGCGCCGACCTCGGCATCGCCCACGACGGCGACGCCGACCGCTGCCTCGCCGTCGACCACACCGGCGAGGAGGTGGACGGCGACCAGATCATGGCCGTACTCGCGCTGGCGATGCGGGAGCGGGGCGTACTGCGGGCCGACACCGTTGTCGCGACCGTGATGTCGAACCTGGGCTTCAAACTGGCGCTGGAGCGGGAGGGGCTGTCCCTGATCCAGACGGCGGTCGGGGACCGGTATGTGCTGGAGGAGATGAAGGAGCACGGGTACGCGCTGGGCGGCGAGCAGTCCGGGCACGTGATCATCTCGGACCACGCGACCACGGGCGACGGGACGCTGACGGGGCTGCTCCTTGCGGCCCGGGTCGCGCAGACCGGTCGTACGCTGAAGGACCTCGCCGCGGTCATGGAGCGGTTGCCGCAGGTGCTGGTGAACGTGCCGGACGTTGACCGGACTCGGGTGGGGTCTTCTGCGGAGTTGGCCTCCGCGGTCGCCGACGCCGAGCGTGAACTCGGGGCCACCGGGCGGGTGTTGCTCCGGCCTTCCGGGACCGAGCCGTTGGTCCGGGTGATGGTCGAGGCGGCGGACATCGACCAGGCCCGGTCTGTGGCCGGGCGGTTGGCGGATGTGGTGAAGTCCGCGCTCGGTTAAGGACGTCGATGGTGTCCGGGAACGCCGTGGCGATCCCGGACACCCTGCGGAACGGTCTACCAGTTGTCCGGCCGCACCTCGTAGGTGAGGGTGTAGTGGGCCCCGTTGTTGCGGAACACGGCGACCTGCTCACCGCGGCCCGAGACGCCCGTACTGATGTGGAAGTCGCCCAGGTGGTCGTCCGGGTCGAAGTCGTCCCTGTCCCACATGGAGACGACGTCGGCCCCGCTGTTGACCATCGTGAACGGCCCGTTGTTGACGTTGATGACCGCGCCGTTGTTGATGTCGCCGCGACCCCAGACGCGCTGGCCGCGGAAGTCCACCCACAGCTCGTCCTCGCCGTTGTCCTCGGTCTCGATGCACCGCAGTTGGTAGAACTTGACCTGGAAACCCATGGTCGGCTCCCCGTTCTTTCTCGTCGTCGGACGCGTTTCCGACAGTCATGAGAATGCGCGTATCGAGGCCGCCCTCGCGTCCACTCTGGGGTGGATTAGCCGCGTACGACCCAGGGTGTACGTTTCTGCCTGGCTCCGAGGCGGTTCCATGGAGCCATGAGTGACTCGAACGACCCCATGGGTGAGACAACCGCACTGGTCACAGCCGTGGACGTCACCCTCGAACCCATCGGTGCCAGGGCGCTCCTCGTCGACCGGGACGCCCTCCTTGTCCCAGATCCGCCCCAGCTCCTCACCGAGCCGCAGGGGGCGCTGGTCGCCGTGATCACCCCGGTGCCCGCCGGGAGCGGGCCGGTGGAGCGGATCGCGGTGGCCGACGTGGAGCAGCTCGAACCCGGGCCGGGTGTGACGGCGAGCGTGGTCCGGCTCGCGGAGCGGTCCCGCTACGTGGTGCGCGCCGAGCCCTTCACCCAGCGCCGGCTGACCGAGGCACTGCTCGCCGAGAGCGGCGACCTGTGGGCGGCGATGCGCGGACTCGGCTACGACTCGCCGGTGCCCGCCCGGCCCCGTGAGGCGGGCCTGACCGCGCTGAGCGAGGACCGGCTCGACGCGTTCGCGGGCGGGCCCTGCCGGGTCATCCGCCTCTGCCTGCCGCACCCGCCGCGTCCCGACGAGTCGCACCCGCCGACCGGACCGTGATGACCGGGACCCAAGGCGCCCTCGGCAGGCTGTACCGGGCGGCCCCCGCCGTCCAGGACTCGGTGCTGGCCACCGCCCTGCTGCTGCCCGACCTGTTCCTCTTCTCGGACTTCGCCCTCCCGCACGTCGGCCTCGCCGACCGACTGGTCACCGTCGGGTACGCCGTCCTCGGCTACGCGGCACTCTCGGCCCGGCGGCGGGCGCCCCGCGCGGTGTTCGGCTACGTGTGGGCGCACGCTCTCGGTGGTGAACTCCTCACCGCCGCCGAGATGTTCGACTACAGCCCGACCCTGGCCCTGCTCGTCGCGCTCTACACCGTCGCGGCCCTCGGGAACGCCCGGTGGGCAGGGCTCGCGCTGGCCTCGGTGACGGTGCCGGTGGCGCTCTCGGTGCGGGCGGCGCTCGCCGACGTACCCGCCGAGGAGCGGCTCACCTCCCTGATCGGGGTGGCCTGCTTCTACGGGCTGCTCAACCTGGAGGTGTGGGCCGTCGGCCGGTGGGCGCGGGCGGGGCGGGCCGCGGCCCTCCGGGACAGGCTCGCGCTGGCCCGCGCCCAGGAGGCGGTCTTGTCCGAACGGGCGCGCACGGCACGGGAGTTGCACGACATCGTCGCCAACGCGGTCACCGTCATGGTGTTGCAGGCGGGTGGTGCCCGCCGGGTGCTGCGGACCGACCCGGACCGGGTCGAGCAGGCCCTCGACCAGATCGAGTCGAGCGGCAGGACAGCCGTCGCCGAGCTGCGGCACATGCTGCTGGTGCTGCGCACCGACGGCGAGCGGTTCGCCGCCGAGGGGCCGGGCTTCGGGCTCGCCGACCTGGACCCGCTCCTGAACGGGGTGCGGCAGGCGGGTCTCGACGCCCAGGTGGAGGTGACCGGTGTCCCCGCCGTGCTCACCAGGAGCGTCGACCTGACCGCGTACCGGCTGGTGCAGGAGGCGTTGACCAACGCGGCCAAGCACGCGGGCCCCGGCGCGGCCACGGTCGTACGCCTCGACTGGCACGGGTCCGGCGGCCGACTGCGGATCGAGGTCGGCGACGACGGGCGGGGCATCCCGGCGACCGCCCGCTCCGAACTCTCCACCGGGCACGGGCTGATGGGGCTGCGGGAGCGGGTCGCCGGCTGCGGCGGCACGTTCGACGCCGGTCCCACCGGGGACGGCGGCTTCCGCGTCGCCGCCACCCTGCCGACCCAGGGACACTTCCGGCAGGAGGCCGCGTCATGATCCGGGTACTGCTCGCGGACGACCAGGCGATGGTGCGGTCCGCGCTCGCCATGCTGCTCACCGGCGAGGACGGCATCGAGGTGGTGGGCGAGGCCGCCGACGGCGCGCAGGCCATGGCCCTCGCGGCCGAACTGCGCCCCACGGTCGTCGTCATGGACGTACGGATGCCCGGCACGGACGGGGTCGAGGCGACCCGGCGGATCACCGCCGACGCCTTCCCCGGCGAGGCACGGGTGCTCGTGCTGACGACGTACAACGTCAGTGAGGCCGTCTACCAGGCGCTGCGCGCCGGAGCCTCCGGCTTCCTGCTCAAGGACGCGGCCCCCGGCGAGCTGGTGAGCGCGGTCCGGGCGCTCGCCGCCGGTGACGGCTGGCTGGATCCCGCGGTGACCGCCGGTCTGCTGGCCGAGTTCGCCGCCCGGCCGGAGCGGATCAGACCGGCCCCCGAGGAACTGGCCGCGCTCACCGGCCGGGAGCGCGAGGTCCTCGTGCTGGTCGCGCACGGGCTCTCCAACGCCGAGATCGCCGCCCATCTGTTCATCGGCGAGGCGACGGTCAAGACCCACATCGGGCGGATCCTCCTGAAGCTCGGCATGCGGGACAGGGCTCAGGCGGTCGCCGCGGCCTACCAGAGCGGACTGGTCGCGCCGGGGTCGTCCCCGCCGGTGCCCTGATCCTGGCCGCCGCGACGGATCGTTTCCCTGAACCTGTCACACCGCCGCCGTTACGATCACCCGGTCTGATCATCGACGTCATGCGTGAACCACAGGGGGCCGGTATGGGTACGGAGCAGCAGTCGAGCGGTGTCGCGAGACGGCGGGCGTTTCTGACGGGGGCCGTCGGAACGGTCGGCGCGGGGATCGTCGTCGGGGCGGCGACGCCTGCCGCCGCCGGCGTCGCCTCGGACTGGTTCGACGTCAAGGAGTACGGGGCCGTCGGGGACGGCGCCACCGACGACACCGCCGCCGTCCAGGCCGCGATCACGGCGGCTGCGTCGGCCGGGGGCGGGACCGTCTACCTGCCCGGGGGCAAGTACCTGGTCAAGCCCTCGGGCGACACCCCCGCACTGACGGTCACCGGGAACAACGTCCGGCTCGTGGGCGCGAACAGCAAGGCCGCGATGCTGGTGAAGGGCGCCGACGGGCTGTTGCTGCGGATGTCGGGGGCCGGCGCCGACAAGACCGGTGCCACACACCGGCGTTACTGCTCCGTCGACAACCTCGGCTTCAACGGCAACGGGAAGACCGGGAAGCTGCTGGAGCTGTACTACGCCGACAACTGCTACTTCCGCGACGTCTTCATGACGAGCAACCAGGACATCTGCGTCGACGCCGTGGAGTTCTGGGACTCACGGTTCTACAACCTGGTGATCGAGTCGTCCACGGGGCCCGCGGGAAGCACCGCCCACCCCAACATATGGCTGCGCAACACCTCCACGGCCACCGCCGGAGCCTGGGGGCACAGCACCGACAACATCAACCAGATCCACTTCACCGGCTGCCGTCTGGAGGCGTTCGGCACCGGCGCGCTGTGGATCACCCAGGGCCCGGCGGCCACCAACAACCCCAACGGGGTCCATCTGACGGACTGCAAGTTCGAGACCTCGCAGTTGCAGGGCGGCCCCCACCTCAAGGCCGACGCCTCCTGCAAGCACGTCCACGCGAGCAACATCTACGCCTACGCGGGCGGCTTCGCCACCGGCTACTCCACCCCGCAGAACATCATCTCCTGGGCCGCGACGGCCAGTTCGCTGGAGAACGTCCTCATCGCCAACGGCGCGACGGCCACCGTCAACTCGGGTGTGCTCGTCTACGCGGGGACCGGCGCGACCGCCGTACTCCGTGACGTCGTCGGTCTGTACGGCACCAAGCCGACCGGTACGCACCTCTACTACGAGGCGAGCAGCACGGGCGACTTCCTGGTGGAGAACTGCTACGGCAGCACCGGCGGACAGGCCAGCGGCACCATCCCCACCCGCAACCAGCCGGGCCCACCGCTGCGTCTGGTCGCAGGACCCGTCACCGATGCCTCCTTCACCAGGACGCCCCTCGACGGGACCATGGCGGTGGACACCGCCTCCGAGCGGCTCTATGTGCGGGTGGGCGGGGCCTGGATGTGGACGCAGCTCAACTCGTAGGGCCTTTACCAGGTTTCGGTTCTCCGGCGCTGCCTGGTCCAGAACCACTTCTGGGCCAGGAGCGTGAGGGTGGCGGCCAGGACGATGCCCAGGAGGTTCAGCAGCAGCTGGACCGTGGAGCCCCAGGTCTGGGTGGTGTCGCCGTAGCTCAGGGCCACGGCCGCGTTCGCGGCGGCCGGGATCGTGGTCACCGAGATGGCGACGCCCACCAGGGCGCCGGACTTCGCCGAGGTCAGGGAGAGGGTGCCGGCGGCGCCTGCCAGGACCGCCACGACGAACGAGAACCAGTCGTAGGCGTAGACGAAGCCGGTGTTGGGGCGGTCCGCCTCCAGCTGGGCCTCGCTGAACAGGCCGACGGCGTCCATGAAGAAACTGAAGGCGACCGTCACCGCCATCGCCGCCGCGAAGCCCACGAGCAGTGCGGTGAGCGAGCGCGCCGCCAGCCTCGGCCGACGCCGTACGAGAGCGGTGCTCAGACCGGCCAGCGGGCCGAACTCCGGGCCCACCGCCATCGCGCCGACGATCAGGATCGCGTTGTCGAGGACCACACCGCAGGCCGCGATCATCGTGGCGAGCGTGATGAAGGCGACGTACGTGATCGAGAGCGTCGACTCCTCGTGCGACGCGTCCGCGAGATGCTCCCAGAGGACCGCGTCCGCACCCTCGCCGGGAGCCTCCTCCTCCGCCTTGTCGGCGCGCTTGGAGAGCGACAGGTCGATGTTCTCCACGGCGATCGAACCGGTCGCGTCGAGGTCCAATGCCCGCAGTCCGCCGATGAGTTCGTCACCGGCCTCCCGGGCCACGTCACACATCACGACGTCCCCGGCGGGGTTGCGGGCGGCGCCGGGCAGGACGACCAGGTGGGTGGTGCCGACCGTCTTCTCGATCAGGCGGACCACGTCGTTGGTTCGGTCGGCGGGGGTGATGAGGCGTAGGTGGAGCATGGGGGCAGGGTACGGCTACGGCATTACAGCTTGCGCAGGCTGAGGCGCTGCACCTTGTGGTCCGGGCCCTTGCGGATGATCAGGGTGGCGCGGCCGCGTGTGGGGGCCACGTTCTCCAGGAGGTTCACCTTGTTGATGGTGCGCCAGGTGGTGCGGGCGTAGTCGAGGGCCTCCTCCTCGGACACCTGGGTGTACTTGCGGAAGTACGAGGAGGGGTTCTGGAACGCCGTCTCGCGCAGCCGCCGGAAGCGGTTCAGGTACCAGCGCTCGATGTCCTCGGGCCGGGCGTCGACGTACACGCTGAAGTCGAAGTAGTCGGCGAGGCCGACGCGGGTGCGGCCGTCGCTGCCGGGGAGGGCGGGCTGGAGGACGTTCAGGCCCTCGACGATCAGGATGTCGGGGCGGCGGACCGTGAGCTTCTCGCCGGGGACGATGTCGTAGATGAGGTGGGAATAGACGGGGGCCGTGACCTCGTCCTTGCCCGCCTTGATGTCGGCGACGAAGCGGGTCAGGGCCCGACGGTCGTACGACTCGGGGAAACCTTTCCGCGACATGAGGCCGCGGGAGGTCAGCTCGGCGGTGGGGAGCAGGAAACCGTCCGTGGTCACCAGTTCTACGCGCGGGTGTTCGGGCCAGCGGGAGAGCAGGGCCTGGAGAAGCCGGGCGACGGTGGATTTCCCGACGGCCACGGACCCCGCGACCCCTATGACGAACGGGGTGCCGGTCTGGGTGCCCTGTTCGCCCAGGAAGGTGTTGAGCGCACCTCGCAGCCCGTCGGTGGCGCCGACGTACAGATTGAGGAGCCGGGAGAGCGGGAGGTAGATGTCCCGCACCTCGTCGAGGTCGATGACATCGCCCAGACCACGCAGCTTCTCGACCTCCTCGGCGGTGAGGGGGAGCGGCGTCTTGTCGCGCAGCGCACTCCACTCGGCACGGGTGAGGTCGACGTAGGGAGTCGCCTCCGGCCGCTGCCGGTGGGCGCTCCGGGGCATCGAGGAGACCGGAGAGATCACAGTCCATTGTTACGGGAGTGTGGACGGGGTGGGGGGTGGGGTGCGTCACGCCACCCCCCACGTCCATGTTTCCGGCTGGTCAGCCGACCGCCCCCTTCTCCGTCCAGCCGCTGCTCACCACCGTCGTGTACGCGCCGACCGCCGTCTTGCCGCCCCGGTAGAAGCGGACCGTGCCCAGGTCGTCGTTCATGACCGCCCACATGTCCGGGATGCCGTCCAGGTTGACGTCCGGGCCGCCCATGAGGAGACGGACGCTCGATGTCGTCCAGCCGGAGGCCGCGTACTCGGTGTCCGAGCCGTTGAGGGAGCTGGTGGAGACGGCGAGGGAGGCGAGGGAGGTGCCGCCGTTGCCGTCGGACTTGCCGTAGCGGAGCAGGAGGCGGCCGGAAGGGATGCTGCGGTAGAGCAGGTCGACCACGTCGTCCGCGTTGTGGTCGCCGAGCGAGACCAGCTCGCGGTCGAGCCAGGGGCCGTCGTTCTGGAGGACGGCACGGGAGAACGTACCGCCCGTGTAGCCGAGGAAGGCCCAGTACTGGTCGCCGACGATGGCGAAGAGGTCGGGCCGCTTGTCGTTGTCGACGTCGCCGACGGCGAGGATCTGGTCGAGGTCGGCCGGGTCGGGGGCGTCGGCGGGGAGCTGGATCTCCGTCTGCCGGTTGATGTCGACGCTGCCGTAGCCGTCGCCCGGGTAGACGTAGAGCTTGCCGTCGGGCATCCGGGCGACGAGGTCCTGGATGCCGTCGCCGGGCAGGAAGTCGCCGTTGTGGGTGATGAGCGCGCCGGTCCAGTAGTTGTCGTAGGCGTCGTCCTCCGCGAGGACCGCTCCCTCGTCGTGCGCGGCGGGCAGGGAGGCGTGGATGTCGCCGTTGCTGGGGGCCGGGTAGAGACGGAGGTCGTCGAACTGGTCGATGACGAAGAGGTCGGGCTTGGCGTCGCCGGTGACGTCACTCAAGGGCGACGGCGTCAAGCACCTGGTCAAGGTCACCATCGACATCGACGGTGACAAGGGCGACGCCGTGGCCTCGGTGACCGCGACCGACGGGCATCCCATCTGGGTCCCGGAACTCGGCAAGTGGGTCGACGCCAACCAACTGGCTGCGGGGCATCGGCTGCAGACCGGTGCCGGCACGTATGTCCAGATCACCGCCATCGAGCGCTGGACCGCCCAGCAGACCACCGTCCATAACCTCACTGTCAGCGACCTCCACACGTACTACGTGCTGGCGGGTGATGCCTCGGTTCTCGTCCACAACTGTGGTGGGTCACAACCCGGGCACTCCGAGCTCTGCAGATGCGATCCGGAGAATCCCCGCAGCGAGGTCGTCTTGGACGCAGGCTCGTTCGAACAGGCCAGAAACCAGGCGATGGACATCGTGGGACCCATTGATGCCGGTTCGTGGCAACGACGGCAGGGGACGATGGAGTCTGCGGTCGATACCTTTGGTAGGGATACGGGGTTCACTGCGACCAGTGGCGGGAATTACAGATCGTTCCGCTTGGACACCGACCCAAGAATTGGCACGCACATCAATGTGATGACGGGTAAGGGTGCGTTGGTTCGCAAAACGGCGATAAGGTTCCCCGGTGGGAGCATTTTGACTTGGCTGAGGCGGAATGTATGACTGGAAGTAGTTCCTATGCGAGTCACCCGGAATACCTTCCGGACTTCATGAACGACCCCCGCGACGATGACGGCCGCCAGGTTGTGAAGTTGGATCTCGCCGAGAACAGTGAACTGGCAGCAGCGAGCCTGAGCAGGTTCCCTGCCGCCAGCGGCGACGTAATTGACTTCGAATCTACTTCGTACGAAGACCGCCTTTGGTGGGACGATGAGGAGCACTGGACGAGGATGGCGGCGGAATTGCTTTCCCCGTACGTGCAGCGGGGGGAACGGATCGCCATTATTTGGGGAAATTATGTGATGCCGACCGTGACCATGCCTGCGGATGTCGCAGTGAGACATGCGCAGGATATCCTGGACGCCGGACCGCACTTCTGGATCCACCCGCTTGGCGGTTCGGTACTCATTGAATGCCTGATGGATGGACAGGTGACGATCGCGACGATTCCATCAGACTGACGGGAAGACTCTGGCACCATCCAGATTTGGGCTGCTCGAGAGGGAGGATTCACGTCAAATTCTGACCGGCAATGTGTCAGTCGTTGTTGGTACGGCAGGGAAAGTAAATGCAGCCCATCATGAACAGTTCCGGAATACCCCGCAGTCGTCCCCGCACCCACACTCGTACCGGTGTTTTTGCGGCCGTGGTACTTCCGCTTGCCCTGATCGCCGGATGCGGCGGCTCCACCAGTTCCAGTAGAGAGAGTGGCGCGGGGACTGCGGGCCCCGCCTCCCCTTCAAGTTCGAGCACCCGGAGTGCGTCCAAGGCGCTCGCCGCCGCTCGCCTGGACAAGCTGGCTCTGGCCGCGAGTGATCTCAAGGGGTTCGGTGTCAGGAAGCTCAAAGCGGTCGAGGTGTTCACCCAACATGACGTGCGTACGGCCGAGGAGGACTGCGCTCCGCTCAGCCAGGTCACGGAGGGGGTGGCCATGGGTGACCCGGCGGCCACCGCGCAGCGCCGGGTGACGTCTGACCTCGACGACGACGCTATCGCCGCCGCGGGCTCCGAGGAGGAGCTGGACGCGGCGTTCACCACTACCAACACCATGGTGACTCTCGCCTCGTACGACAGCCCGGACCAGGCGCGGGCGGTGCTCAAGGCGCTTAGGAGCGGGATCGCCGTGTGCGGCGGGGGGTTCTCGTCTTTCAGCATCGACAAGGTGAGTGTGGACGCCGCACCGGAAGCGGGCGACGAGGCCGTCGCCTTCACCGTGCGGCCCCAGGAGGAGGGTGATCTGATGGGCCCGACAAGGGCTGTGGTGTTCCGGCACGGCAGCACTCTCGCTCAGTTCGGAACCGGCAACCCGGCCTTCACTGTGTCCAGCGGCGACTTCGAGGTGCCGGCCGCCCTGATCGAGGCCCAGGACGCGAAGCTCGGCTGACGGGCAACGCCCGGAAGACCTGGATGACTTGGTCAGGCTGAAGCGTCGGCGTTTCCCCGCTCCGGAAGGCCAATGAGTCGGCGGGGCACACCACGTTCATCGTGTTGTTGTGCGGAGCGTGCGGGGCGATTCAGGTACGAACTGAAAGTGGAGTGCTGGGGCTTCGTGCGGTGGATCCTGATTTGTGGATCATGTTCGATCGATGGTGGTAGCGGCTTTTGAGGATGCGGCCTGTGTGCCGCTGGCGTATCTCCAGTCCGGTTCCTGCGGCAAGCCGGTGGCCACGGTGAAGCGGACGTGGAAGGGCGATGTCGCGAAGCCCGCCGCCGGGGCGAGTGAGGAGGACCAGTTCCTCGCCACCCTTGACCTTGAGCCGGCCGTCATCACGCTGGCCGCGTAGGAGGACGGCGGCGCCGAGCAGGTCATGAAGGATCTCGACGCGGCCGTGGGCAAGTGCGCCGCCGGGTTCTCCTACACCGTGACCGGCACGAAGAGCGACGCCCTCAAGGTGACCAAGACCGCGGCGCCCGAGGGAGCGGACGAGGCGCTCGCCCTGACGACGACCGTGGACGCCGGTTTGAAGGCGCCGATGAAGGCCGTCGTCGTCCGCAAGGGCTCCACCGTCGTCTACGTCCCCGCCGTCAACTTCGCCTCGGCCTCCACCGGCAAGGACTACGACTTCCCCACGGAGATCATCGACGCGCAGCTCGCCAAGCTCGGCTGAGCCACGTCACCCGCGGCTCCGGGAATTTCCGATATCGGGCACGCGGTGCACGGGTGTGGCCTGTGTTCGATCGTAGGCTGCGGCACATGTGCGGAATCGTGGGTTACGTGGGGTCGCAGTCGGCTCTCGACGTCGTGATGGCCGGGCTGAAGCGGCTGGAGTACCGGGGGTATGACTCGGCCGGGGTGGCCGTGCTCGCGGACGGTGGGCTGGCCGGTGCCAAGAAGGCCGGGAAGCTCGTCAATCTTGAGAAGCAGCTCGTTGAGCGGCCGTTGCCTAGTGGCGGCACGGGCATCGGGCACACCCGGTGGGCCACCCACGGCGGGCCCACCGACGCCAACGCCCATCCGCATCTCGACAACGCCGGGCGCGTCGCCGTCGTCCACAACGGGATCATCGAGAACTTCGCCTGTCTGCGGGCGGAGTTGGCCGAGCGCGGGCATGAACTGGCCTCCGAGACCGACACCGAGGTCGTCGCGCATCTGCTCGCCGAGGAGTTCTCCGCGTGTGCCGATCTCGCCGAGGCCATGCGGCTCGTCTGCCGGCGGCTCGAAGGGGCGTTCACGCTCGTCGCCGTGCATGCCGACGAGCCGGACGTCGTCGTCGGGGCGCGGCGGAACTCGCCGCTCGTGGTGGGTGTTGGAGAGGGCGAGGCCTTTCTCGCCTCGGACGTCGCCGCGTTCATCGCCCACACGCGGTCTGCGATCGAGTTGGGCCAGGACCAGGTGGTGGAGCTGCGCCGGGACGGGGTCACGGTGACGGGCTTCGACGGCAGTCCGGGGGACGCGCGGTCGTATCACGTCGACTGGGATGTGTCGGCCGCGGAAAAGGGGGGCTATGACTACTTCATGCTCAAGGAGATCGCCGAGCAGCCCAAGGCTGTCGCCGATACCTTGCTGGGGCGTATCGACGCGGCCGGCTCACTGACGCTGGATGAAGTGCGGATTCCTGCGAGTGCGTTGCGGGAAGTCGAGAAGGTCGTTGTTGTCGCTTGCGGTACGGCATTTCATGCCGGGCTCATCGCCAAGTACGCCATCGAGCACTGGACGCGCATTCCGTGCGAGGTGGAGTTGGCCAGCGAGTTCCGGTATCGGGATCCCATTCTCGACGCGCGGACCCTGGTCATCGCCATCTCTCAGTCCGGCGAGACCATGGACACCTTGATGGCTCTACGCCACGCCCGCGAGCAGGGTGCCAAGGTGCTGGCCATCTGCAACACCAACGGCTCGACGATCCCGCGCGAGTCGGACGCGGTGCTGTACACGCATGCGGGGCCCGAGGTTGCGGTTGCCTCCACCAAGGCGTTCCTCACCCAGTTGGTCGCCTGTTATCTCGTCGCCCTGTACCTGGGGCAGGTGCGCGGTACCAAGTGGGGCGATGAGATTCGGGCCGTCGTACGGGACTTGGCGGACATCTCCGGTGCGGTCGAGCGCGTACTGGAGACGATGGAGCCCGTGCGCGAGCTGGCACGTTCGCTCGCCGACAAGAACACGGTGCTGTTCTTGGGGCGGCACGTGGGGTATCCGGTGGCTCTTGAGGGTGCGCTGAAGTTGAAGGAGCTTGCTTACATGCATGCCGAGGGGTTCGCGGCTGGTGAGCTGAAGCATGGGCCCATCGCGTTGATCGAGGACGATGTGCCTGTTGTTGTGGTCGTGCCCTCGGCTCGGGGGCGGTCCGTCCTCCACGACAAGATCGTGTCCAACATCCAGGAGATCCGGGCGCGGGGTGCGCGGACGATCGTCATCGCGGAGGAGGGGGACGAGGCGGTGGTGCCGTACGCGGATCACTTGATCCGCATTCCGGCTACGCCGACCTTGCTTCAGCCGCTCGTCGCTACCGTGCCGTTGCAGGTGTTCGCGTGTGAGCTGGCTACGGCTCGGGGCAACGAGGTGGATCAGCCTCGGAACCTGGCGAAGTCGGTGACGGTGGAGTAGTCCTTCACGGTGGCCAGGAAGGGTGCGAAGGCTTCGGTCGGGAAGGTGAGGGCGCGGGAGGCTCGGGCCTTTGAGTCACGGACGGCTATGTGGGTGGGGGAGGTCGCGATCTCCACGCAGTTGTTGCCATCGCCTTCGCCTGAGTAGGAGGACTTCCGCCAGTTGTTCATGGAGACCTCACAGCTCTTGCGCCAGCTTGTGGATGAAGTCGCGCGACCGTTCGGGGGCGAGGGATACAGCTTCTACCTTACGGAAGCGTGTTCGATAGGTGTTGAGCTGGGCCTCGGAATCGATCAGGACCGTTCCATGGGGGGCGTCGCGCACCACCGTGTCGAGTCTGGCCAGCGGGCCGCCCACATACGTCATCGTGCTGGAGGCTCTGGTGAAGCCGTCCAGGTCGAAGGGGATGACGCGCAAGGTGATGTGGTCCTCTTCGGAGAGCTTGAGGAGCCGGGCGAGTTGAGCCTTTGAAGCGGCCCGGTCGCTGACTCGGATCCGAAGCGCTGACTCATGGACCACGGCTTCGTACGGGGTGGTCGTCCCCTGGCGTGCCATCCGGTGCCGGATGCGCAACTCAAGCTCGTCGTGGGTGAGTTCGGGCAGCCTGGACGAAAAGACGGCGCGGGCGTAGTCCTCCGTTTGGAGGAGGCCCGGCACATAGAGGATCGCTACCTCGTGCAGGAAGGTGGCGTGGTGGTCCAGTTCGGCGAGGTCCAGGAACGGTGTGGGCAGCAGGCCCCGGTATTCCTCCCACCAGCCGCGTGTCCGGTCCGTAGCCATCGCGACCAGGGCGTCGACGAACTCCTCGTCCGTACAGGCGTAGTGGGATGCGAGGCGGCGGAGTCGATGCTCGCTCACTCCCGCGAGGGCGGACTCGATGTGGGTGATCTGCGCGGGGCTCACTCCGAGCAGCGCTGCCGCCTGGCGGGAGTTGAGGCCCGCTGCTTCACGGAGTCTGCGTAGCTCGGTCGCCAGGCGCGTCTGGCGGGCCGTTGATTCACGCCTCAAAGCTCTCGACCGCTCCTAGGTTCAACGCGCCTGTGGGCGCGACTCGTTCGGGGTCAGATTACGCGACCAGCTTGCCGTATCTCTAGATTTATATCTACTGTCGGTGATCTGGTGCACACTCTGCGTACGCCTGGACCATGCCGCCGAACAGGAGTTGACGCATGTCTGAAACCGACCCTGAGTCATGGGAGTACTCCCTCTACATCCCCAACGACCCCCGCGCCGTCACCGTCAGCCGCCGCACCCTCCGCCTCATCCTCACCATGCACGGACTCATCGGCCTCGTCGACGTCGCCGAACTCCTCGCCAGTGAGCTGGTGTCCAACGCCGTACGGCACACCAAGGGGCCCGCCGCCCTGCGCGTCCGCTGGTCGGCCGGTGTACTGCGGATCGGAGCTTGGGACGCCGACCCCCGACCGCCGCAGCCGCCCCGGGACTTGGGGCAGCTCGTCGAGTTGGAGCCGGAGGACGGGCGTGGGCTCGGCATGGTGCTGGCCTGTGCCGACCTCTGGGGATGGCAGCCGCTGAGTCGCTTCGGGAATCGCGGCAAATTCGTGTGGTGCGAGCTGCGGGCCGCCGCGTGATGCACTCGAACCGAGAGCTGGAGCTGGGCCTGCGCCCGGAACTGGAAGAGGAAGTCTCCGGCATCGCCACGGGGCTTGTGGCGGCCATGGCCTTGGTTGGCCTCTCGCCCGAGAAGGCCATGGCCGAACTCCGCGGCAGGCTCAAGGAGATCATCAACCGGGACGGTCTGTCGCCCGGAGAGATCACGTATCTGCGGGGAAAGATCGAGAAATGGCCGACGGGATATGGCGAGCAGTGGGCCACCGGCTACGCCGTCGGCCTGGCGGAGGGGAAGGCCGAGGTGATCCTGACCGTGCTGGAAGTGCGGAGGCTCCCCGTCTCCGACGACCTCCGCGCACGCCTCACCACCTGCACCGACCTTGCTCGCCTCGATGACTGGCTCAACCGCGTCCGCACGGTGGAGCGTGCTGAGGAGCTGTTCGGCAAGGCGGCCGACCGAGGGCGCCGTACGGATCGTAAAGTGCGCGGATGAGCATCATCGGAGTCGGCATCGACGTCGCCGAGATCGAGCGGTTCCGGGCCTCGCTGGAGCGGACGCCCGGGCTGGCCCAACGGTTGTTTCTGGAGGGCGAGTTGCTGCTGCCCAGCGGGGAGCGGCGCGGGGTCGCCTCGCTGGCCGCGCGGTTCGCGGCGAAGGAGGCGCTCGCCAAGGCGCTGGGTGCTCCGGGCGGGCTGCTCTGGACGGACGCGGAGGTCTGCGTCGAGGACAGCGGGCGGCCCTGGCTGCGGGTGACGGGGACGGTGGCCGCGCGCGCGGAGGAACTCGGGGTGCGGTCATGGCATGTGTCGCTCAGTCATGACGCGGGGGTTGCCTCGGCAGTTGTGGTGGCCGAGGGGTAGCCGCAGGGGTCACTTGGGGCACGGTGGGTCGTACGGCAGGTCCGGGGAGACGTACTTTCTCCACTGGGCCGGCGTCATCGCCGAAGACGTCGACGCGCACAGGAGTGTGCGGGCCGTGGTCGGGTCGGTCTGCCAGAGGCGTACCGTGCCGTCCGCGCCGCCGGTGATCAGGGTGCCGGCGCGGGGGCTGAACTCCAGTGCCGAGACGAGGCCGCCGTGGCCGGTGACCGGGAGGCCGTAGGCCGTGGCGTGGGCCGGGTCGGTGGTGTCCCACAGGCGGATCTGGCCGATGCCGTTGCCGCTCGCGAGCAGGCCGCCGCTCGGAGCGAAGTCCAGGCTGTTCACGATTCCGCCGGTGAGCAGCGGTTTGCCCAGCGGGGTCGGGGCGGTCGGGCGGGACATGTTCCAGAGGCGGACAGAGCTGTCTCCGTTGCCTGTCGCGACGACCCGGGTCCGTGTGTCGGCGGCCAGGGTGATGACTATCTGGCCGGTGCTGATCCGGCCCGTCTCGGTGGGTACGGTGCCGTCCGCCGTTCGCCAGACGCGCAGATTGCCGCCGTAGACCTCGCCCGTGTAGACGTAGCCGCCCCGGGGCGCGGCGGCCACGGCCCGGACCGGCAGCAGGTATCCGCCGAGCGGGCCGTCGCCTAGGGGGGTGGGGCGGGCCGGGTCGGAGACGTCCCAGGCGTGCAGGCTGCCGCTGAAACCGCTCTGTAGTTGCAGTGCGCCCGCCAGCAGCGTGTGTCCCGAGGCGTCGAAGGCCAGCCCGCCGACCGGTATCCCGACGCCCGGCCGCACCGCGCCGGCCTCCAGCGGGCGGGCCGGTGCCGACACGTTCCAGAGCCTGATCCCGCCGCCGAAGTCGCCGACGGCCAGCAGGCGTTGCCCGGTCCGGCCCGGCCGGAAGGCCAGCGCGTTCACCGACGTACGGGCATCGGGGAGCCGGCCGACCTGGGTGAGCCGGGACGGGTCGGAGATGTCCCACAGGGTGACGGACGGGCCGGAGGCCACCGCGAGCAGGCGTCCGTCGTCGGTCGGTGACACCACTTCGGCCGCGTAGCCGCCGGTGGTGACGGCGAGGGTCGGGGGCAGTCGCCACAGCAGGATCCTGCCGTCCCCGCCGCCGCTGGCGAGGGTGCGTCCGGTGCTGTCGAAGGACAGAGTGGTGATGTTGGCCGTGTGTCCTTGCAGGGCCGGGCCGAGGGTCCTGGTGGTACCCGGGGCCCCGACGTTCCAGAGGTAGACGCTGCCGGAGTTCTCACCGGTGGCGAGCAGTCGGCCGTCCGGGCTGAACTCGACCGACGTGGCCGGGCTGCTGAGGAAGAGCTGGCTCGCCACCTTCGGGCGGCGCGGCTGCGAGAGGTCCCAGACGACCACCTTGTTGTCGCTGCCCGCGCTGGCCAGGACCGGCCCGACCGGGCTGAACGCGACATGGTTGACGACGGTGGAGTGACTGCCCAGCTCGCCGCCCACGGCCTTCGGGCGGCCCGGGTCCGAGACGTCCATCAGACGTAGGCGCTGGACACGTTCGGTCCCCGGGGTCGTGCCGCCGCAGATGGCGAGGAGGGTGCCGTCCCGGCTGAAGGAGAGGGACGAGGCGCTCTGCCCGGGGACGGACGCGATGCTGCTCAGCCGCCGCGGTCGCCGGGGCTCCACGACACTCCACAGCTGCACCTCGCCGGACATCATGGCGCCGCCCGACTGGACGGTGCTGACGAAGGCCAGCGTCCGGCCGTCGGGGCTGAACCGCAGGATGGGCAACGGTCCCGTCGAGACCTGGATCCAGTCCGAGAGCGGTACGGGGTGCGCGCCGTCGGAGACATCGAAGATCCGCATCGCGCCGTCCCCGCCGCCCACCGCCAGCAGACCGCGCTTCGGGCTGTACACCGACGACACCCGGGTCCCCGCCCGGCCGGCGACCGGAGAGGCCAGCGGGGCCGGGCGGGTCGGGTCCGCCGCGTTCCAGAACCGCAGCGCGTCCCCGCCGGTGGCCAGCCGCCCCTTCGCGCCGAAGGAGACCGAGTGCACGGCGCCGAAGTCCCCCGGCAGCCGCGTCGGCATCACCGCCCCCGCCTCCTGCATCAGCCGCGTCCGTAACGCCGCCGTCGGCCGCATCCGGTACGCCACCAGGTCGAGTTGGGCGGCGAGCGCGCCGTTCGTGTCGCGCTGGCGGTCCGCCTCCGCCGTGACCCGGTCGAAGACCGCGTTGTCGCGCTGCTTCAGGGCGTCCGCGCGGCTGTCGAGGGCGAACACCGCGAGCCCGGAGGCGAGCAGTGCCAGGACGGTGATGACGGCCACCGCGCCGCGCCGCAGCAGCCTGCTCCGGCGCTCGTACCGCCCGGACACGTCGAGGAAGTCGGCGACCACCTCGACGAGATCCTCGTCGCGGTCGTCCGCCGCCCAGGAACGGGCCAGCTCCAGCCGCGCGCCCCGGTACAGCGAGGCCGTGTCCTTGCGCCCGCCGTTGTCCCAGGCGACGGCCGCCTCCTCCAGTTCCTGCCGAATGGGTACGCCGCCCTGCCCCGCAGCCGCGATCCAGCCGTGCAGACGTGGCCACGCCGTCAGCAGCACCTCGTGGGTGACCTCGACGGTGGCCCGCTCGGGTCCCCTGCCCTGGGTGAGCAGCCGGGCGAGGGTGAACCGCTCGACCAGGCCCGGGACGGCCCGGGGATCGGTGGTGGTCAGCAGCAGGTCGGCGCGGGTACGGGGGCGCCGTACGGCCTCGCCCCCGTCGCCGATCCTGACGAGGCTGAGGAACAGCTGCCGGGCCGTCCGCCGATCGGCCGGGCTCAGGCTCTTGAACTCCGTCTCGGCGGTGTCCGCCACGGCACCGTCGATGCCGCCGGTCTCCCGGTAGGTGCCCACGGTCAGGGTGTCGCCGACACGGTTCAGCCAGGTCTTCCGCAGCGCGTGGGCGAGCAGCGGCAGCCGGCCGGCCTCGTACGCGGCGGTGCCGGTGCTGGATGTGGTGTCGGAGGCGGCCCGGGCGTCGTCGTCGCCGACGGGGCGCCCGACGGTGCCGCGCAGGTCGCGCAGGACCGCGTCCACCAGTCCCGGCCCGAGCCTGAGCCCGGCGCGCCGGGCGGGCAGGGTCACGGCGTCGCGTACGTCCTTGTCGGTCATCGGGCCGACGATCAACTGCCGGTTCTGTAGGGCGTCGTGGAGGTGGGGATGGGCGACGCAGGAGCCGTAGACGTCGGCGCGCAGCCCGTAGACGGTCAGGGCGACGGGGGCGTGCGAGCCGTCGGCAGCGGTCAGGGCGGCGAGTACGGCGACGAAACGGCGGCGCACCGACTCGTCCTGGCAGAGCGTGAACAGCTCCTCGAGCTGGTCCACGACCAGCAGCACGTGCGCCTCCGTCGGCAGCGCGAGCCGCTCCCGCACCAGCCGGACGACACTTCCCGGGCCGCTCTCCACCGCCGCGCCGACCACCGCTTCCTCGGCCCCGGTGAGCAGGGCGAGACCGGTGGTGAGGGCGGCGAGCGGAGCGGCCGTGGGGGTCAGCAGGAGCTGGGGCCAGCGTTCCGCGCCGGGCAGCTGCCCCTTGGCCAGCTCGGGCAGCAGACCGGCGCGCAGCAGCGACGACTTGCCCGCGCCGGACGGGGCGACGACGGCGAGCGGACGGTGGTCGTCCAGACACTTCTCGAGCCGGTCGAACAACCTGCTGAGCAGGGTCCTCCGGCCGAAGAACCACTCGGCGTCCGCGCGTCCGAACGCGCGCATTCCCGGGTACGGGACACCCTCGCCGCCGGCCGGGACGGTGCCCCGCTCGACCGCCTCCTCGGCGCCGCCGCCGTCGTCGGGGTGGAAGTGCTGGTGCCGGTGCAGATGGTGGATCCGGATCAGATCGCCGTGTACGACGATCATGTTCTCCGCCGACTGGTGGACCGAACCGTGTTCGCTGGCCCAGGCGTGCATGTCCACGTTGCGGGCGGACTCGGTGGATCCGGTGGCGGGCTGCTCGCCGTCGTCCTCGGGACTTCTGTAGGGCGTCACCGGACGGGTACCGCCGTCGGTGTCGAGGCAGCGAGCTGTCGTCCGTCCATGGGGATCCCCCGATTCCCTTGGCACATGCGTCGTGCCGTGTGTCGTGGGAAAAAGTGTGAAGATGCGAACGGTCCGTGACCAGATGGTCGCTGTATGGATTTGGTGAACACGGACGGACGGGCGACGGTACGGGAGACTCGGCGTATGCGAACTGCGTACAGCGTGGAGACGGTACGGGCGGCCGAGCGAGAGCTGATGGCACGGTTGCCGGAGGGTGCGCTCATGCAGCGTGCGGCGGCCGGACTGGCCGTCGCCTGCGGTCGGTTGATGGGGCGGGTGTACGGGACGCGGGTCGTCCTGCTCGTCGGCAGCGGTGACAACGGCGGTGACGCCCTGTACGCCGGGGCCCGGCTCGCCCGGCGCGGGGCGGGCGTGACCGCGGTACTGCTCGCGCCGGAGCGCGCGCACTCCGGGGGGCTTGCGGCGCTGCGGGGGGCGGGCGGGACGGTGGTGCGCGCCGGTGGGGAATCCGGTGGGGGGTTTGGGCCCGGTGGTGGGGCTGGGGGTGGTAATGGCGATTTGGCTTGGGGCGAGGGGAGGGGCGGGGTTACGGGGGTTGTCCG
Organism: Streptomyces sp. NBC_00075; assembly: GCF_045041225.1. Classification (NCBI taxonomy): domain Bacteria; kingdom Bacillati; phylum Actinomycetota; class Actinomycetes; order Kitasatosporales; family Streptomycetaceae; genus Streptomyces; species Streptomyces sp. NBC_00075. Next base: position 4,145,251 of record NZ_CP108243.1, on the reverse strand, counting down.
GCGGGCCGATCTAGTCGTCGACGGCATCGTCGGGATCGGTGGGCGGGGTGGGCTCCGGGACGATGTCCTGCCGTTGGTGGCGGCGGTGCGGGAGTCGGGGGCCGCTGTGGTCGCCGTCGATCTGCCCAGTGGGGTCGACGCCGACAGTGGTGAGGTGCGCGGGGCGGCGATTCGGGCTGATCTGACGGTGACGTTCGGTACGCACAAGCCCGGGTTGCTCGTCGATCCCGCGCGCGAGTACGCCGGGACCGTACGGCTCGTCGACATCGGGCTCGGGGCTGTGCTGCCCGAGGTGGCCGAGCTGGAGGCGCTGCAACACGCGGACGTCGCCCGGTTGTTGCCGGTGCCCGGAGCCGAGAGCGACAAGTACCGGCGGGGCGTCGTCGGGATCGCGGCCGGGTCCGCGCGGTATCCGGGGGCCGCTGTGCTGGCCGTCGCCGGGGCGTTGCGGGGTGGGGCGGGGGCCGTGCGGTACGTGGGGCCGGCGGGGGATGCCGTGATCGCGCGTTTTCCGGAGGCGCTGGTGTCCGACCAGGGGCCGCGGGCGGCGGGGCGGGTGCAGGCGTGGGTGGTCGGGCCCGGGGCCGGGGACGATGCCGGTGCTGTCGCCGAGGTGCTGGAGGCGGATGTGCCTGTGCTGATCGATGCGGACGGGTTGCGGTTGGCGGAGAGGGAGGCTGTGCGGGGGCGTCGGGCGCCGACCCTCATGACCCCGCATGCGGGGGAGGCCGCCGCGCTGCTTGGCGTGGCCCGTGCGGAGGTGGAGGGCGCCCGGCTGTCCGCCGCCCGTGAACTCGCCGCCCGATACGGCGCGACCGTCCTCCTCAAGGGCTCGACCACCCTCGTCGTCGGCCCGGCGGCCGGCCCCGTACGGGTCAACCCGACCGGTACGCCCTGGCTTGCCACCGCTGGCAGTGGTGATGTGCTGTCCGGGCTGTGCGGGTCGTTGTTGGCGGCGGGGCTTTCGGCGGTGGACGCGGGGAGTGTGGGGGCGTATCTGCATGGGCTGGCGGGGCGGTTGGCGGCGGAGGGGGCGCCTGTGGGGGCGCAGGGGGTTGCGGAGGGGGTGGGGAGGGCTTGGCGGGATGTCCGGGGTGGGTGACGGTGGGATGTTTTTCGCCCCCGCCGCCCCTACCCGTCCCATCCCTGGGGGCTGCCGCCCCCAGACCCCCGCTTCGGCCTGAACGGCCTCGTCCTCAAACGCCGGACGGGCTGGAGGTGCCGGCCGGGGATGGATGGGTGCTGGTGAACGGGTGGGTGTGTTGAGGTGCCTCGACCCGCGCTGGTGAGTTGGCCGTAAACGGGTGGGTGGGCGGGAAACGCGACCTGGCCTGGACGGACGTTGCCTTTTGGACCCCGGACGAGCTGAGATGCCTCGACCCGCGCTGTACCGACGTTGCCTTTCGCGCCCCGGTCGGGTGACCCCGCCGCGCGGCTAACCCCGGTGCGGCCGACCCCCGCGTTCTCCTGATCGCATGATGAGCAGAAACATCACGCACCGGTGCCTGGCCGTGGCCCTCGTCGCGATGATCGCCCTTCCCGCCCACACCGCCCTTGCCCAGTCGCCGCCCCCGCCGTCGCCGGGCCTCATGGGCGATCTCGTTCCCGGCGTTCGGCCCTCGCCCTCTCAGCCGTGGAGCTTTGACACGCCGGATCAGGTGCTCGCCCCGCAGGTGTACACCCCGACGAAGAAAGAGGACGCCGTCGAGCCGGCCGACGCCGCGCAGGGGACGTACGACCTCATCGAGTACGTCCCTCTGAATGACGCCGCTCGCAAAGTTGCCTGCTCCAAGCTCACCGGGCCCTATCAGCGGCAGGTCGAGTACTGGCTGAAGCTGAAGGTGGACGGGAAGCAGTCCGCCGCCGACTGCCGGGCCATCCGCGCGTTCCAGCTCAAGCACAAGATCAAGCCCGCCATCGGGTTCGCGGGGCCCGTCACCTGGTCCCGTATGCAGTTGCTGTCCGCGCGGAAGAATCCGAACGCCGCCGGCAAGTGCCCCGTACGGACCTACCGTGTCGCCTGTGTCGACCTCGGGCGGCAGCTCACCTGGGTGCAGAAGGGGAAGAAGGTCGTTTACCAGCCCGTGCCCATTCGTAGTGGGCGGGCCGGGTACGCGACCCGGGGCGGGTGGCACAAGGTTTATTGGAAGCACAAGAATCATCACTCGACCCTCTACGACACCCCCATGCCCTACTCCCAGTTCTTCAGCGGCGGCCAGGCCTTCCACGGCGTCTACGGCAGCATCTACACCACCGTCGGCTCCATGGGCTGCGTCAACATGCGCCTCGCCGACGCCCGGAAGCTGTGGGACGTGCTGAAGACGGGCGACCGGGTGTACGTGTGGGGCCGACGGGCCGCGGGGTAGGCGCCACCGTGCTCCCGAGTCCCTCTGAGACACTGGGGGCGCCATGAGCATGAGTGAGACAGCAGCCCCGCCTCCCGCAACCCTGCGTGCCCGCGCCGAGATCGATCTCGCCGCCCTGCGGGCCAACGTACGGACCCTGCGCGCCCGCGCGCGCGGCGCGGCCCTGATGGCCGTCGTCAAGTCCGACGCGTACGGCCATGGGGCGCTCCGGTGTGCCCGGGCCGCCGTCGAGGCGGGTGCGGAGTGGCTCGGCACCGCCACCCCCGAGGAGGCGCTCGCCCTCCGGCAGCCGGCCTCCGGGATTCCTCGCGACGTCCGGATCATGTGCTGGCTCTGGACGCCCGGCGGGCCCTGGCAGGCCGCCATCGAGGCCGACATCGATGTGTCGGTGGGTGGGATGTGGGCCCTGCGGGAGGTCACGGAAGCCGCTTCCGCTGCTCATCGGCCCGCTCGTGTGCAGCTCAAGGCCGACACCGGGCTCGGGCGTGGTGGCTGTCAGCCGGGGGACGACTGGTGCGCGCTCGTCGCCGCGGCCCTGCGCGCCGAGCGGGACGGGCTGATCCGGGTCACCGGGCTGTGGTCCCATCTCGCCTGCGCCGACGAACCCGACCACCCCTCCATCGACGCCCAGCTCACCCGCTTCCACGACATGGTCGCGTACGCCGAACGGCACGGACTGCGGCCCGACGTACGGCATCTCGCCAACTCGCCCGCCGTGCTCAGCCGTCCGGACACCCACTTCGACCTCGTGCGGGCGGGGGTGGCCGTGTACGGCATCTCGCCGAGTCCCGAGATCGGGACCTCCGCCGACCTCGGGCTCCGGCCCGTGATGACGCTGGCCGCCTCGCTCGCGCTGGTCAAGCACATACCCGGTGGCCACGGCGTCAGTTACGGGCACCACTACCTCACCCCCGGCGCCACCACCCTCGGCCTGGTGCCCGTGGGCTACGCGGACGGCATCCCGCGCCACGCCTCCGGCACCGGTCCCGTGCTGATCGGCGGCAAGTGGCGGACCGTGGCCGGGCGGGTCGCCATGGACCAGTTCGTCGTGGATCTGGGGGGCGACGAGCCCGAGGCCGGCGCGGAGGTTCTCCTCTTCGGGCCCGGCGACCGCGGCGAGCCCACCGCCGAGGACTGGGCACAGGCGGCCGGGACGATCGCGTACGAAATCGTCACGCGCATCGGAACCCGGGTGCCCCGCGTCTACGTGAATGAGCAACAAGAGGGGTAGACGCCCGACGGGCTCTTTGTCCGGCGGCACGAGTCACCCCGGCAGCCTCATCAGTCATTCAGTCAGTCAGTTGTTCCAGAGTCACTTCAGCGAGGAGCGGTACGTGAGCGAGAGCAGTGCGGAGGTCGTCGCGAGCGCCGCCACGGCGGCCGTGGCCTCCGCCACGGGGGCGTCGGCGAACTGGCGCCGGGCGACCGGCATCGTCGGCGTCGCCATAGGAGTGGTGGCCGCCGGTGCCGCCGCGGGTGTCGCCGTCGAGCGGATGACCGTGGGACGAGGGATGCGCGAGAAGGCGCGGCTCGCGCTCGACTCGACGGGCCCGTACGGCTCGCTGCGCGGCACCCCGGGCAAGGCGTACGCCGACGACGGCACCGAGCTGTACTACGAGGTCGACGACGTCGACCCGGCGGCCGCGCCCGCCCTCACGCCGCGCAGGCGCCGCCTGTTCGGACGCAAGGCCCCGGCCCCCGTCACCGTCGTCTTCAGCCACGGCTACTGCCTCAACCAGGACTCCTGGCACTTCCAGCGGGCCGCCCTGCGCGGGGTCGTACGGAGCGTGTACTGGGACCAGCGCAGCCACGGCCGGTCCGGGCGCGGCGCCGCCCAGATCAACGACGGCACGCCCGTCTCCATCGACCAGCTCGGGCAGGACCTGAAGGCCGTCCTCGACGCCGCCGTGCCCGAGGGGCCGATCGTGCTCGTCGGGCACTCCATGGGCGGGATGACCGTCATGGCCTTCGCCGACCAGTTCCCGGACGTCGTACGGGAGCGGGTCGTCGCGGTCGCCTTCGTCGGTACGTCGTCCGGGCGGCTCGGCGAGGTCAACTTCGGGCTGCCCGTCGCGGGCGTGAACGCCGTACGGCGGGTGCTGCCCGGAATACTGAAGGCGCTGGGGCAGCAGGCCGAGTGGGTCGAGCGGGGGCGGCGGGCCACCACCGATCTCTTCGCCGGCATCATCAAGCGGTACTCGTTCTCGTCGAGGGACGTCGATCCGGCCGTCGCCCGGTTCGCCGAACGGATGATCGAGGGCACGCCCATCGATGTCGTCGCCGAGTTCTACCCGGCCTTCACCGAGCACGACAAGACCGAGGCGCTCGGCCACTTCAAGGATCTGCCCGTGCTGGTGCTGGCCGGGGTCGGCGACCTCGTCACGCCCAGCGAGCACAGCGAGGCCATGGCCGACCTGCTGCCGGACGCCGAGCTGGTCCTCGTGCCGGACGCCGGGCACCTGGTGATGCTGGAGCACCCGGAGGTCGTCACCGACCGGCTCGCCGACCTGCTCACCCGCGCGGGTGCCGTGCCGGCAGGGGCTACCGTTTCCGGTTATGGAAGCACCAGCGGCAGCGCACAACCAGGCTGAGTTCCCCTTGCCCTCCCCGGCCCCTCAGTCCTCCGGTCACTCCTTCGAGCTCACCGTCGACTCGCCCGAGCAGATGCGGGAGTTGGGCCTCCGGCTCGCCAAGCTCCTGCGGGCCGGCGACCTCGTGATGCTCACCGGTGAGCTGGGCGCGGGCAAGACGACGCTGACGCGCGGGCTCGGCGAGGGGCTCGGGGTCCGGGGTGCGGTCACCTCGCCCACCTTCGTGATCGCCCGCGTCCACCCCTCCCTCGGCGACGGCCCGCCGCTCGTCCACGTGGATGCGTACCGGCTGGGCGGCGGTCTCGACGACATGGAGGACCTCGACCTCGACGTCTCGCTGCCCGAGTCCGTGATCGTCGTGGAGTGGGGCGAGGGCAAGGTCGAGGAGCTGACCGACGACCGGCTGCATCTGCTGATCCACCGGGCTGTCGGTGACACCACCGACGAGGTGCGGCACGTCACCCTCACGGGGGTGGGGGAGCGATGGGCGTCGGTTGACCTCAGCTCGATCTGAGCGCCGGACGAACGTTTGCGTGAATGTTCCGACAATCGGTCGGCAAGATGTTGCGTTGGGTGTCTTGCGCGTGGTCACATGGTATCCAGTTCGTGGTTAGGTTTACCTAACTACGTCCGCCCCCGGACCTCAGGAGGCGTCCATGTCGGCTACCGAGAGCACGCCTGCGCCGCAGCGGTCTGCGGTGCCTGGGGTGTCCATGCGGGAGTTGTTGGCTGCGGGTGTCGCTGCGCGGGCGGTTTCGACGCCTCCGCGTGTTCCCGATGTGCCGCCGGTTCAGGAACGGCCCAAGGCTGCTTGATTGTTGGCTGCGGCGCCGTCGTGGCTGGTCGCGCCCACGCGGCGGTAGCCGCAAATTCAGAACAGCCCCGCGCCCCTGAAGGTGGGGCTGCGCCCCCCTTCAGCGGATCACGATGACCCGTTCCCCGATCGTTGCGAACTCCCACATCGCGTTTCCGTCCGGGCGGGTCTCGCGGATGCCGCCTGTGCGTGCCTCGGGGTCCAGGTTCGGTTGGGGGGCCGTGGGGTCCACCGCCGCGCTGAAGCCGATGGCCACGCCGTCGACGCCCGTGAAGCGGACCACGTGTTCGATGGGGGTGCCGTCGGTGCCCGTGATCGAGTTCGAGCGGGATGTGACCAGGTAGCTGCCCGGTGCCGGGTCGACCGTGCCCGGTGCGACGGTGAAGGTGCGGAGCACCTTGTTGTTCGTGGCGACGATCCACACCCGGTCGTCGTCCAGGGAGTAGACGACCCGCTTGCCCTTGCCGGTGCCGCGTGGCAGGGCGTCGGGGTGCCGGGTGTCCCGGGGGACCTTGGAGGTCGTCACCGGAGTCGAGGAGGACAGGCGCTCGGCCTCCGGGCGCGGGGCGTTCGCGGAGGCCTGGTAGGTGAGGAAGCCGACCGTGGCGAGGGCCGCCACGGTGAGCCCGGCCACGAATCCCGAGCTGCTCCTGGTCACCGGCGCCCACCTCTTCGTCTTGTACGTCCCGTTTTGTGGCGACGGTAGCAGCAGCCGTACCGCCGACCGGGGCGGCCGTACGGGGGGCGCGGGCGCCGTAGGCTGTTCGCGTGCTCTTGCTCGCTCTGGATACCGCCACCCCGGCCGTCACGGTCGCCCTGCACGACGGGACGGCCGTCGTCGCCGCGTCGAGCCAGGTCGACGCGCGCCGGCACGGGGAACTGCTGCTGCCCGCCGTCGACCGGGTCCTCGCCGAGGCGGGCACGGGCCTCGACGCCGTCACCGGCGTCGTCGTCGGCATCGGCCCCGGCCCCTACACCGGCCTGCGCGTCGGCCTGATGACCGCCGACACCTTCGGACTGGCGCTCGGCGTCCCCGTACACGGCGTCTGCACGCTGGACGGCCTCGCGTACGCCGCCGAGGTCGAGGACGGCCCCTTCGTCGTGGCGACCGACGCCCGCCGCAAGGAGGTCTACTGGGCCCGCTACAGCGACTCCCGTACGAGGGTGACGGAGCCGTCCGTCGACCGGCCGGCGGACATCGCCGACCAGGTCGCGGGCCTGCCGGCCGTCGGCGCGGGCGCCCTGCTCTACCCGGACACCTTCCCCGAAGCGCACGGGCCCGAGCACGTCTCCGCCGCGGCCCTCGCCGCCCTGGCCGCCGAACGGCTGGCGGCGGGCGTCGAACTCCCCGCACCCCGGCCCCTCTACCTGCGCCGCCCCGACGCCCAGGTCCCCAAGAACTACAAGGTGGTCACCCCCAAGTGACGACTGCCGTGCTGCGCGAGATGCGCTGGTGGGACATCGAGCCCGTGCTGGAGCTGGAGAAGGACCTCTTCCCCGAGGACGCCTGGTCCCGTGGCATGTTCTGGTCGGACCTCGCCCACGCGCGGGGACCGGAGGCGACCCGGCGGTACTTCGTCGCCGAGGATGAGGGGGCTGACGGAAGCAGGCGGATCATCGGGTACGGGGGGCTCGCCGCCGCCGGTGACGTCGCCGACGTACAGACGATCGCCGTCGCCCGCGAGCACTGGGGCACGGGGCTCGGTGCCGTGCTGCTGACCGAGCTGCTGCGGGCGGCGACCGCGTTCGAGTGCGCCGAGGTCATGCTGGAGTGCAGGGTGGACAACGTGCGCGCGCAGAAGCTGTACGAGAGGTTCGGCTTCGAGCCCATCGGGTTCCGGCGCGGCTACTACCAGCCGGGGAACGTCGACGCCCTGGTGATGCGGCTGCGCGACCCGGCGGCATCGGTCCCCGAAGCCCCCTCCGCACCTTCGGCCCCCTCAGCACCTTCAGCCCCTTCAGTACAAGGAACCGAGAGCAATGGCTGACTCCAAGGACGTCCCGCTCGTCCTCGGCATCGAGACCTCCTGCGACGAGACCGGCGTCGGTGTCGTCCGGGGGACCACGCTCCTCGCGGACGCCATCGCGTCCAGCGTCGACGAGCACGCCCGGTTCGGCGGTGTCGTGCCCGAGGTGGCCTCGCGCGCGCACCTGGAGGCGATGGTGCCGACCATCGAGCGGGCGCTGAAGGAGGCGGGCGTGAGTGCGAGGGACCTCGACGGCATCGCCGTCACCGCCGGTCCCGGGCTCGCGGGCGCGCTGCTGGTCGGGGTCTCGGCGGCGAAGGCGTACGCGTATGCGCTGGGCAAGCCCTTGTACGGGGTGAATCACCTCGCCTCCCACATCTGCGTCGACCAGCTGGAGCACGGGCCGCTGCCCGAGCCGACGATGGCCCTGCTGGTCTCCGGCGGCCACTCCTCCCTGCTGCTGTCCTCGGACATCACCTCCGACGTACGGCCGATGGGCGCGACCATCGACGACGCGGCCGGCGAGGCCTTCGACAAGATCGCGCGGGTGCTGAACCTGGGCTTCCCCGGCGGTCCGGTCATCGACCGGTACGCGCGGGAGGGCGACCCTCGCGCGATCGCGTTCCCGCGCGGGCTGACCGGGCCGCGCGACCCGGCGTACGACTTCTCCTTCTCCGGGCTCAAGACGTCCGTGGCCCGCTGGATCGAGGCGAAGCGGGCGGCGGGCGAGGACGTGCCGGTGCGTGATGTCGCGGCCTCCTTCCAGGAGGCGGTGGTGGACGTGCTGACCCGGAAGGCGGTACGGGCCTGCAAGGACGAGGGTGTCGACCACCTGATGATCGGCGGGGGCGTGGCCGCCAACACGCGGCTGCGGGCCCTCGCCCAGGAGCGCTGCGAGGCGGCCGGTATCCGACTCCGGGTGCCCCGGCCCAAGTTGTGCACGGACAACGGCGCGATGGTGGCGGCGCTGGGCGCGGAGATGGTCGCCCGGAACAGGGCCGCCTCCGACTGGGACCTGTCGGCGGACTCGTCGCTGCCGGTGACCGATCCCCATGTGCCGGGGCGCGCTCACTCGCACGATCACGTGCACGAGGTCAGCAAGGGGAACCTGTACACGTGACCGTCGCGTTGATGTGGGAGGCGCGGGCCGTCGAGGGACGCGGGGACGAACTCCTCGCCTGGGCACGGGCGCAGGTGCTGCCGGCGACTCCGGTGCGCCGGGAGAACATGCGGGCTCCGCAGGACCGCGTTCTCGTCATCACGTGGTGGGACGCGGAGTTCGACGCCGAGCTGCCGGAACTTCCCGAGCCGGGCGCGGAGCTGGTGACGCGGGCGGTGCACCGGTGGCGTTTTGAGGTGGTGGGCGAGTGATGTCCCCATTTCCCGTCAAGGATTGGGCAACCCTCGCTTTGCCAGTGTGAGGGCGAACGGGCCGGACGAAATGGACGAATCGGGGCCGCCCGGCGGGGCGGTTTTCCGTGCCCATCCGCCCCCTTTGAATCCGCTTTATGTTTCCTGGGGCCGTCGTTGAGGCGATCTCCGCCCGCGTCCGCACCACCCCTGATGATCAAGCCGCTTTTGCCTGTGTGACCGCACGCGGGCATGAAGGGGGCTGATCATGCATCAGAGACGCAGACAGAGACAGAGACATGTGCGCCGTACGGCTGTGGCCGTGCTGGTGGCACTCGCGGCCCAGGTCGCACTCGTGGAGCAGGGCGGTGGGCCGGCGTTCGCCGCGGACACGGGTTCGCACGCGAAGACGTCCACGGCGGCCAAGAAGTCCGCCACCAAGGTCTCCGGGCCCGCCGAGGCACAGGACGAGGCCTCCGCCGTACTGATGGCCCGTCTCCAGCACCGGAAGATCGAGGTGCTGTCGGCCCGTACGGCCGATTCGACGACATACGCGCTGCCTGACGGGCAGTTGCAGACGCAGGCCTATGCCGGGCCGATCCGGACGAAGGTCGACGGGGTCTGGAAGAACATCGACACCTCGCTCTCCGACACCGGAGCCGATCTCACTCCCGCCGCCGCGCCCGCCGATGTGGCCGTCTCCGACGGCGGTGACACCCGTCTGGCGTCGGTCAGCAAGGGCAAGGAGTCCTTCGGGCTCGGCTGGGCCGCGAAGCTCCCGGCCCCGACGGTGAAGCACAACACCGCGTCCTACGCTCTCGGCGGCGGCCAGACCCTGTCGGTGAGCGCGCTCGCGCAGGGCTTCTCCGAGAACATCCGCCTCGCCGACAAGCCTTCCGGCGGGGCGGTCTCCTACCGCATCCCGCTCAACCTCGCCGGGCTGAAGCTGTCCCGGGCCGCCTCCGGGCACCTTCTGCTGAAGGACACCAGCGGCAAGCTGGTCGCCGAGGCGCCCGCGCCCATGATGTGGGACGCCAGCATCGACAAGGCCTCCGGCGAGTCCGCGCACCAGGAGCAGGTGGCGACGAAGATCGAGACGGCCGCCGACGGCAGCCAGACCCTCGTCCTCACGCCGGACACGTCCTTCCTGGCCACCGCCACCTACCCGGTGACCGTCGACCCGACGACCACCCTGGCCGTCACCACCGACACCTGGGTGCAGAACCCCGACTACCCCGACTCGCAGATCAGCTCCGAGGAGCTGAAGTCGGGGACGTACGACGGCGGGACGGACACCGCGCGCTCGTATCTGAAGTTCGACGTGTCGAAGTTCGCGGGCAAGCACATCACCGCCGCGACGATGTCGCTGTACAACTACTACTCGGCGACCTGCTCGACCTCCGGCGCGGCCACGCTCGCCAAGCGGATCACCTCGACCTGGTCGTCCTCGTCGATCACGTGGGGCGCGCAGCCGACCACGACGACGACCGGTGACGCCTCCAACACCGGGCACTGGGGCTACGACTCCTCCTGCGCCGCGAACTGGTCCAACTGGAACCTCCAGGCCATCACGCAGGCGTGGGCGGACGGTTCGACGAACTACGGGCTCCAGATCGCGAGCGCGAGCGAGACGGACTCCACCACCTGGCGGCGCTTCCGCTCGGCGAACTACTCGACGTCCGGGTACGCGCCGAAGCTGTCGGTCACCTACAACTCGTATGCCACGACCGCCAGTTCGTCCGTCTCGCCGAACTACGCCAACCCCTACAACGGCAAGACGTACGTGACCTCCCTGACGCCGACGCTGTCGGCGAAGGTGACGGACGCGGACGGCTCCACGGTCAAGGGGCAGTTCGAGATCACCGCCGATCCGGCCTACGCCGACACCACGTACACCTACACGGGTACGTCGGCGTCCGTGGCCTCCGGGGCGACCGCCAAGCTGACGATCCCGTCCGCGTCGGCGTTCCCCGCGGGCAAGCATCTGCGGCTGCGCGTGCGCGGGTACGACGGGACGGACTACGGGTCCTGGTCCTCGTACAAGACCTTCGTCATGAACACCGCGCTGCCGGCCGCGCCGACCATCTCCTGCGACCCGTACACGGCCGACACCTGGACGGCGACGGCGACCGGCGGGGCCACCTGCACCCTGGACACGACCTCGACCGACGGCATGGGCTACGCCTGGGGCCTCGACGACTCCACCGTGCCGGGGCGGGTGTACGACACCGCGAGCGGCAGCGGAGGCATCGCGCTGACCATCACCGTCAACCCCGGCGAGGACTGGCACAAGCTGTACGCCAAGACCGTGGACTCGGGCGGGAACCTGTCGTCGGCGACCACCACCTATGCCTTCGGTGTCGGTGACGGGGCCGGGCTGCTCACGCCGGGCGACGGGGACACGGCCGCGCGCCGGGTGAGTCTGACGGCGACCGGGAAGACGACGTACACGGGTGTGACGTACCAGTACCGGCGTGGTGAGACGGACTCCTGGCAGAGTGTGCCGGTCGCCGATGTCACCAAGTCGTCGGACGGGTCGGCTGTTTCGGCCTGGCCGGTCGCGGTCACCAGCGGCAGCCCCGCCGCGCTGACCTGGAACGTGACGACCTCGCTGACGGAGGACGGGCCGGTCGACATCCGGGCCGCGTTCACGGACGGGACGACCACCGCCTACTCCCAGCCGCACACGATCACCGTGGACCGCAACGCGGGTACCGCGCCGAGCGCCGATGTCGGCCCCGGCTCGGTGAACACCCTCACCGGTGACTTCACGCTCTCCGACACCGACGCCTCCGCGTTCGGGCTGACGGTGTCGCGCACCGCGTCCTCGCGCCGGCCGGCCGCCGGTTCGGACGCCGAGGGCCAGGTCGCGATCTTCGGGCCGCAGTGGACCTCGGGTACGACGGCCGAACTGACCGACTCCGACTGGGCGTACGTGCGCAAGACGTCGGCCACCTCGGTGGCGCTGGTGGACGTCGACGGCGACGAGACCGGGTTCACCGCCACCAGCTCCGGCGGGTGGAAGCCGGAACCCGGTTCGGAGGACCTGACGTTGACCGGGTCGCTGACGGGCTCCTTCACCCTGAAGGACGACGACGGCACGACCACGACCTTCGCGAAGGTCGACCCGGCGGCCACGACCTGGCAGGTGGCCAGCACCTATCTGCCGACCGACAACTCGACCACCAAGGTCGTCTCGGAGAAGGTGACTTCGGGCAGCACCACGCTGGCCCGCCCGAAGTACGTCATCGCGCCGACCTCGGCGGTCTCCTCCTCGACGTGCGAGACGACCCCGGCGACGGCGGGCTGCCGCCTCCTCCAGTTCGTCTACGCCACGTCGACGACGGCGACTTCGAGCGCGCTCGGCGACTACAGCGGGCAGGTCCAGCAGATCAAGCTGTGGGCCACCTCCCCGGGCGCCTCGGCGGCGACCGCGACCGTGGTCGCGCAGTACTCCTACGACGACTCCGGGCGGCTGCGTGAGCAGTGGGACCCGCGGATCAGTCCCGCGCTCAAGACGGCGTACACGTACGACAGTTCGGGCCGGGTCACCACCCTGACCCCGCCCGGCGAGCTGCCGTGGACCTTCACGTACGGGCAGGCGGGCAACGCCGCCACCGCCGGTTCCGGCATGCTGCTGGCGGCCTCCCGCCCCAACCTGACGGCGGGCAGCAAGAGCACCACGGACGGTACGACGGCCACCACCAGCGTGGTGTACGACGTCCCGCTCTCGGGCACCGACGCGCCCGACGCGCTGGGTACTTCGGACGTGGCAGCGTGGGGCCAGACCGACGTCCCGACCGACGCGACGGCGGTCTTCCCGGCCGACTCCGTCCCGTCCTCCCACACCGGCGGCGACCTGGCCGCCGGCGACTACACCCGGGCGACGGTCACCTACACCGACGACTCCGGCCGCGAGGTGAACACGGCCACGCCGGGCGGGCACATCAGCACCACCGAGTACGACCGCTTCGGCAACACCGTGCGTCAACTGACCGCCGGGAACCGTGAGCTGGCGCTCGCCACCAGCGGCGCCGGACAGGCGGAACAGGTCGCGCTGAGCATCGACCAGCTGACCTCGGCCGACCGGGCCGACCAGCTCTCCACCCGCTCGGTCTACTCCTCGGACGGGCTGCGCGAGACCGACGAGTACGGTCCGCTCCACCAGGTCACGCTCACCTCGGCACTGGCCGCGGGCTCGGGCGGCACCGACCTCCCGGCGGGCAGCCAGGTCCCGGCGCGCGAGCACACCGTCAACACCTATGACGAGGGGCGCCCGACCGACGGCACCGCGACCGTGGCCAACCAGGTCACGACCGCCAAGTCCGGTGCGTACGTGGCCGGTTACCCGTCGGACGCGGACGTACGGACGACGACCACGGGCTACGACTGGGTCAAGGGTCTGCCGACCAGCACGGTCACCGACCCGTCCGGCCTGGCGCTGAAGAAGACCACGGCGTACGACTCCCAGGGCAGGGTCACCAAGACCACGCTCCCCAAGTCGTCGTCGGGGTCGGGCACGGACGCCGGGACCACGGTCACGACGTACTGGTCGGCCACCGGCACGGGCGCGTGCAACGGCCGTCCCGAGTGGGCGGACCTGGTCTGCTCGACGGGACCCGGCGGTGCGATCACGGACGGGGGCTCCAACCCCTCCCAACTGCCCACCAAGACGGTCGAGTACGACCGCTGGGGCAACACGGCGAAGACGACGGAGACCGCGAACTCCGTCACCCGCACCACCACCGACACCTATGACGCGGCGGGCCGGCTGACGACCACGTCGGTCAGCGGTGGCGTGGGCACGGCGGTGCCCGACGTGACGACGACCTACGACGCCTCCAACGGCGCCGTGGCGACGGTCGCGTCGAACGCGGGCACGATCACCCACGTCCAGGACCAGCTCGGAAGGGAGATCTCCTACACGGACGGTGCCGGCAACACGGCGACGACCAGCTACGACGCCCTGGGCCGGGTGACGAAGGCGACGGACTCGGCGCCTTCGACGACCACCTACACCTACGACACGTCGAAGGACCCGCGGGGCCTGGAGACCTCCCGCACCGACTCGGTCGCCGGGACCTTCGCGGCGACCTACGACGCGGACGGCGACCTGGCCACCGAGGCCCTGCCCGGCGGTTACACCCTCACCGCCGCGCAGGACGAGACGGGCACGGAGACGTCCCGGGTCTACACCAGGGACAGCGACGGCACGGTGGTCGCCTCCGACACGGCCGACCGCTCGGTGCAGGACCAGACGGTCGCCGACACCGACTCCAACGGCCTGACCAGGTCACGGGCGTACGCCTACGACGCGGCCGGCCGCCTCACCCGGGCCGACGACACCGACCCGAACGGTGCCTGCACGCGCCGGGACTACACCTTCGACGGCAACACCAACCGCACCGCTCTGGCCACCTCGACGAGTGACGTGGGCGTGGCGTGCACGTCGACGGGCGCGACGACGACCTCGTACGCCTACGACAGCGCCGACCGCCTGGAGACCACGGGCACGGTGTACGACGCCTTCGGCCGCACCACCACCCAGGCGTCCGGCGCGACCATCGGCTACTACGCCGACGACCTGGTCCGTCAGCAGACGTCGGGCACCAACCGCCAGACGTGGACCCTGGACGCGGCCGACCGCCTGGCGTCCTGGACGACGGAGACCCAGGCCACGGACGGCACCTGGTCGCAGACCGCCGCCAAGACCAACCACTACGGAGGTGACAGCGACAGCCCCGACTGGGTCCAGGAGACGGCCTCCACCGTCACCCGCAACGTCCAGGGCACGGACGGCGACCTCGACGCGGTCACCAGCGCCACCGGTGACACGGTCCTCCAGCTGACCGACATCCACGGCGACGTCACGGTCCAGCTCCCGCTGGACACGGCCCAGTCCCCGACGGCACTGGCGTACGACGAGTACGGCAACGCCGAGCCCAACTCCGCCACCGCCCGCTACGGCTGGCTCGGCGGCAAGGAGCGCTCCAGCGAGACGGTGACGGGCGCGACGCTGATGGGCGTACGGCTGTACGACCCGACGACGGGGCGCTTCCTTCAGGTGGATCCGGTACCCGGAGGTTCGGCGAACGCGTACGACTACGGCGCCGCCGACCCGGTCGACCACCTCGACCTGGACGGTCGCTGGTGGGGTCACCGCACCTTCTGGAACACGGTGTCCTTCTTCAGCTACCGCTCCTGGATCGACGCGGGTGGCGCGGCGGCTCACCGGCACTACCGGAAGGCCTGGCACTACGCGTCCGGTGGAACGGGTTCGGTCACGGCCGGGCACGCCCACGGCGTCTTCTGCCAGCGGTGGTGCCGTTACGGCGCACGGCACGCCCGGAGCAGCGGCTGGCACCTCTTCGGCCGGCTGGGCGCCCGCACGTTCGGCTGGGAGATCAGCGTCGTGGCCACCGGCCTCGACTACTGGCACACAAGGGGACCGGTGACCAGCTACCGCCGGACCTCCTGGGCACCCGGCTACCGGTATGGGTATCACCGGCGCTATATCTGATCAACCCTGATCAGCTCCCTGACCAGCTCTCTGGTCAGTCTTCTGATCAACCACAGGCGCCCCGCGGTCAGCAGCCGCGGGGCGCCCTCCGCCGCACAAGAAGACGAGAAGACACGCATGACCATCGACCCGGACTCGACGCGCGGGCGCATCATCTACGCCCGCCAGGCCAACCCCTGGCCTCTCCTGTGGGGCCGGCTCGCCCTCTGGGCCGCCCTGTCGCTCCTGGCAGGACTCACCCCGTTCGCCGTTCCCGACGCACCCGTCTGGATCTGGCCGCTCGCCCTGGTGGCCTGTCTCCTCATGGCCGGCCAGACGATCGGTGTCATGCGGAGCAAGGGCAGCGGCGAGAAGGAGCGGGGCTGAGGGAAAACGTGGAAGTCGCCCTGAACGCAGTGGCGTTCGCCGTCGCCGCGGTTCTCGTCGGGGGAGGGGCACTCCACCTTGCGGGACGCGGAACGCCGGTGGGCCCTCCGGGGCGCCGGGGCACGGCGGGCGCCTGGGCGAACGTCCTGTTCGGCGCGGGGCTCGCCCTCGGCACCGCGGCACGCATCCCGGACAGCCACCGGCTCCTGTGGGACGACGTGCTCCTAGGCCCGGCGTTCGTCTGCGTCGTCGTCGCGTTCTTGCTGTACGTGGGGGACCGACCGGCTGCCCGACAGGCTGTCCGTCCCGAGCAAGTCGCCCTGATCGCCACCCTGATCGTCTTCGGCGCCCTGTCGGCCTGGCTGCTGCCCGACGGCTGGAGACTGGCCTCCCTGCCCATCGCCCTGACCTGCGCGACGATCGTTCAGCGGTATGTGGCCGGGCGCACGGCGCAGAGGCACAGCGGGGACGACGGCAAGGGAAACGGCCATGAGTGAGCGCCGGTCGCCGTGAGTGGTTCCGTCCGTTGGGCGGGCGGGAGTCCGTCGGCCTGCTCCCGCATCGGACCAGAATTTTTTTTCGTATCCCTTCAACCTTTCCGCCCCGAGCACGCTCAAGAACAGGTGAGGGCGAGACCTGTGAGGCGTGTGAGGGGCGTGATGCGTATGAGGCACGTGAGCCAAAGCAACAGCCTCAGCGATACGCATGACGGGAAACGGGAGGGTGGATGTCGGCGACGGTCCGGCAGCGGGACTTCGAGGAGTACGCGCGGGCGGGCCGGCAGCGCCTGTACCGGACGGCGTATCTGCTCTGCGGCGACCGCGAGCACGCCCGCGACCTGGTGCAGTCCACGCTGGCCCGCCTCTTCCAGCACTGGCACCGGGCGAGCCGGGCCGACCACCTCGACGCCTACGCCCGTACCGTCCTGACCCGGCTGTTCCTGCACGAGCGCCGGAGGCGGCTGCGCGACCTGCTCGCCCACGCCCGCCCCGACCCCGCGCCCGCCGCGCCCAGACCCGATCTGCGCGTCACGCTCATGGCCGCGCTCGGTGAACTCCCGCCCCGGGCAAGGGCGATGGTCGTCCTGCGCTACTGGGAGGACCTGAGCGTGTCGGAGGTGGCCGCGCAGCTGCGGTGCAGCGAGTCCACCGTCAAGAGCCAGTGCTCGCGCTCCCTGACCCGGCTGCGCGCGGAGCTGGGCGACGCCCATGTGTACACCGCCGAGTACTGACTCCCCGGCCCCCCGTCCCTCCGTACATCGCCCGATCTGCCGCGTCAGAGAGGAACTTCCGTGCACGACACGCCACCCGGCCGCCCGCACGGGCCCGAGCCGGACGCCGTCCCCGACGACGCGCTCGTCGGGGAGCTGAGGGAACTGATGGAACGGGCGGCCGCCGGACTCGCGCCGCTGCCCGATCTGACACAGGAGGCGGTACGGCTGGGCAGGCTCCGCCGGATCCGGGCGCGGCTCGCCGTGGTCGGCGCGGTCGTCGGGGTCCTGGCGGTCGGGGGCATCGGCTCGGTCGCGTTCGGCGGTCTGGGCAGCGCCGCGTCGCAGCCCGTCAGCCCGGCGGTCGCACCGCCCAGCGCGTCCCGGACGTCGGCAGTGCCGTCCCCCGCCCCCTCCCTGACAGCGCCGGTGCCCGTGGCCTCGGCCTCGGAGGCCGCGGTTCGCGGGGCGCGGACGGCGGAGGCGCTGACCCGGGCGCTGGGCGACCTGATCGGGACCGTCACCCCGGCCGGCGTGGACCACTTCGCCGGCCGGCTGAAGGGTCACATCTTCCCCGTGACGTTCCAGGTCATGCCGGGAGGGGGCGGCCTCGCCGAGTGCCGGGACCTGCCCGAGACGGCCACGACGTGCAGGACGGCCTCGCTGCCCGACGGGAGCGAGGTGCGGGTCATCGTGTCGGGCGGCACGCTGTGGGGCGGCCAGTCCTTCAGTGTCAGCTACCGCTATGCGGAGAGCACCGTGAACCTGACCGTCACCCCGGACGCCGACGCCCAGGTCTCCCCGCCCGTCACCGTCGACCAACTCGTGGCCGCGGCGGGCACCAAGGCACTGCTGACCGAGGTGAGGGACCAGGCGAAGGACCGGGCGTTGGACGCGGCGGAGGCCGCGGAGGACTCCTCGGGCGAGGCCTCCGACTCCCCGTCCGCCCCGGCCGAGACCGCGCCCGCCACGGCCGAACCCCCCACCGCCGAGCCCTCCCTGGCAGACGACCCGAGCGGTACCGACAGCACGAGTGAGACAGGCGGTTCCTCCCGATGAGTGAGCAACGACGTGCAGTGAACGGTTCGCGCGGCCGGATCGCCTTACGGCGGCGACGCAAGCAGCGGGTCCGGCTCGGCGCGATCGGCGCCACGGTCTGTCTCGCCGCGCTCGGTACGGCGGCGGTGCCGCTGCTCCTGCCCCGGCTGCTGCCGGACAACGCGTCGCGGGCCGGTTCCCCGGAGGCGGTCCGGACGACGGCCGAGCCCACCCCGGACCCGGGAACGTCCGCGACGCGGGGCGCCACGAGTTCGCCCCCGGACGACTCCACCGTCGCCGGGTCCCCCGACCCCTCCGAGTCGCCCAAGTCGCCCAAGTCCCCGAGCGCCACCGGCACTTCGGGGTCCGGGAAGGGTTCCTCCACGACGCCCACCATCCCCGCCTCCGGCCCCGGCACCTTCGACACGGCCCCGGTCGTCGTCACCGGGCCCGCCTCCGGTACGCCCTTCCGCGTCCAGGTCGAGGACGGCGCGGGCGTCGACCCGAAGGACGCCGCCCGGCAGATCGGCGCCATCCTGGGCGACCAGCGCGGCTGGCGGCAGGCAGGCGCCCGCTTCCGCCAAGTCACCGGCTCGGAGGCCGAGTTGACGTTCAAGGTCGCCACCGCGGCCACCACCGACAAGCTGTGCAACGTACGGCAGCCGGAACACATCGGTGAGGTCAACTGCCGTGCGGGCGTCAACGTGGTGATCAACCTCAAGCGCTGGCAGCTGGGTTCCCCCGAGTTCGACGGTCCGGCGACCGAGTACCGCGCCCTGATCGTCAACCACGAGGTCGGCCACTGGCTGGGACGGGGGCATCTGACCTGCCCGGGTCCGGGCCAACCGGCGCCCGCGATGATGCAGCAGATCGACGGCCTCAAGGGCTGTGTCTCCAACGCCTGGCCGTACGACTCGCAGGGCCGCTATCTGGACGGCCCCGCGGTGCCGTAGCGGAGGAGAGGGGACCGGCCCGCTAAGGGCCGACCTCCGTCTCGCACCGCAGCCGCCGCTCCGCCCCCAACTCCCTTACCGCGCCCACCAGTCGGACCCGGGCCGTGTGCCGCACATCCGCACTCGACGCCCCCAACCGCAGCTCCAGCGCCCCCGGTTCGACGATCCGCCGCCCCGCGCGGTTCGTGAACGCCGACAGATCCGCGTGGAACCGGAACGTCACCCGGCGCGCGGCCCCCGGCGCCAACTCCAGCCGCTCATAACCGATCAGCCGGACATCGGGCCGGGTCACCGAGGCCACCGGATCGTGCAGATACAGCTGCACGACCTCGGCCCCGGCCCGCGCCCCCGTGTTCCGGACGGTCACCGACATGTCGTACGACCCGGCCGTCCCGATCTCGGCAGGACCGCCCTCATCGAGGTCCTCCCAGGCGAACGAGGTGTACGAGAGCCCGTGCCCGAAGGGATACAGCGGCGTCGGGTCCAGGCTGCTGACCTCGCCCGCGAGCCCCAACGGCGGCTGGAGGTACGTCCACGGCTGCCCCCCGCGCTCCCTCGGCACACTCACCGGCAGCCGCCCCGACGGGGTGACGCGGCCCGACAGCACTCCCGCGACCGCCGGGCCGCCCTCCTCCCCGGGGAAGAACGCCTGGACCACTGAAGCGAGTTGACCGTGCCAGCGCCCCAGCGCGTACGGCCGTCCGGTGAGCAGCACGAGCACCACCGGAACCCCCGTCGACACCAGCGCGTCCAGCAACTCGGCCTGCACACCCGGCAGTTGCAGGTCGGCGACATCACACCCCTCGCCCGACGTACCCCGCCCGAACAGGCCGGCCCGGTCGCCCAGTGCCGCCACGCACACATCCGCCTCGGCGGTCCGGGCCACCGCCTCCTCGAAGCCTCCCGTGTCCGGCCCCGAGGTGTCGCAGCCCTCCGCGAACGTCACCTTGGCGTCCGGGAGTTCGGCGCGCAGGGACTCCAGGAGAGAGGGGATGTCGAGCCCCACCGGGGTATCCGGATGGCTGGGCAGGACATGCGAGGGGAACGAGTAGCACCCCAGCATGGCCAGGGAGTCCGCCGCCCTGGGCCCGACGACCGCGATCCGCGTGTCCGGGGCGAGCGGCAGCAGCCCGTCCGGGTTGTCGAGCAGCACCACCGACTCCTCGGCCAACCGCCTGGCCAGCGCCCGGTTCCCGGCCGAGTCCAGGTCGATCGGCCCGCCGTCCGGCTCCGGCCGCCAGTCCTCGTCCAGCAGCCCCAGCTCGCACTTCTGCGCCAGCACCCGCCGCGCCGCCCGGTCCACGAGCGACTCCGCTACGTCGCCCGCCCGTACGGCCGCCACGAGCGCGTCGCCGTAGCTCCGGATCGTCGGCAGCTCGACATCGATGCCGGCAGCCAGGGCGACATGGGCTGCCTCGGCCGGCGTACCGGCGACCCGGTGCAGGGTCTCCAGGAAGCCGATGCCGAAGTAGTCGGAGACGACCGTGCCCGTGAACCCCCAGTCCTCGCGCAGGAGTTGGGTGAGGAGCTGCGCATCGGCGGAGGCCGGGACACCGTCCGTCTCGTTGTAGGCGGCCATCACGGAACGCGCCCCGCCCTCGCGCAGCGCCATCTCGAACGGGGGGAGGGTCACGTCCGCGAACTCCCGCACGCCTGCCCGGACGGGAGCGAGATTGCGGGCGCCGGCCGAGGACGCGTACCCCGCGAAGTGCTTCAGCGTGGCGATGATCCCCGCCGACTCAAGACCCCGCACGTACGCCGACCCGATCGTCCCCACCAGATACGGGTCCTCGCCGATCGTCTCCTCCACCCGGCCCCAGCGCGGATCCCGTACGACGTCCAGGACCGGGGCGAGGCCCTGGTGGACGCCGACCGAGGCGAGGTCGCGGCCGATGCGGGCCGCCATCTCCTCCACCAGTTCGGGGTGGAAGGTGGCGCCCCAGGCCAGCGGGACCGGGTACGCCGTCGCCTGCCAGGCCGTGAAGCCCGCCAGGCACTCCTCGTGGGCCAGCGCCGGGATGCCGAAGCGGCCCGCCTCGGCGATCCGGCGCTGGGCGCGGGCCAGTGCCTGCGCGCCCAGCGCCGGGTCCACGGGGGCCGTACCGAAGGGGCGCGTGAGCTGGCCCAGGCCTCGGGTGATCAGCTCGTCCCACGTGTAGTCGGCGGTCATGTCGTGCTGGTGCGGGGCGACGCCGTGGCCGTCCGTCGAGGCGCCCACCCACACGCCGTACAGCTGGGCGGTCTTCTCCTCCAGGGTCATCCGGGAGAGCAGGTCGGCGACACGGGCGTCGGTGGACAGGGCCCGGTCACGCCAAGGGGCGGTCGTCGTCATGAAACTCCTGTCAGGGGCTGCGAGTTGACGGGGTGCGTCCTCATCGGTGCTCACTTGCCGCCCACGCCCATCAGGCCGCCGATCAGCGCTCGCCGGGCCACCAGATAGACGGCGAAGATCGGGATGCCGGAGAGGACGACCGACGCGAGCAGGGCGGGGATGTTCACGCCGAACTGGCTCACGTAGTTGAAGAGGCCGAGGGTGAGGACGCGGGGCTCGTCGGACTGGGTGAAGATCAGGGGGAAGAGGAAGCCGTTCCAGGCCTGGAGGGCCGCGTAGATCACGACGGTGCTGATACCGCCCTTGGCCAGGGGGATCGTCAGCTGGAACAGCATGCGCAGGGGAGAGGCGCCGTCGAGGGCCATCGCCTCGTACAGATCCTCCGAGATGTCCCGCAGGGTGCCGGTGAGGACCAGCACCGAGACCGGCATCGCGAAGGCCGCCGTCGGCAGGATCACCGCCAACAGGCTGTCGTACAGGTCGAGTTTGGCGATGAGGAGATAGAGGGGGACCACGACCGCCTGCGCCGGGATGGCCACCCCGAGCAGGAACAGCCGGAAGGCCGCGCCCGACCAGCGGGTGCGGGTGCGCACGGCGACGTACGCCAGCGGGACACAGAGCCCGAGGACGATGGCCACGACCGTGACGGCCACGATCACCGTGTTGCTCAGCAGATGCCCGAAGCCTGAATTGAGGACGGTGTTGTAGTTGTCGAGGGTCGGATCGGTGGGCGGTTTCAGGGGGTTGCCGGTGAGGGCCTTGTCCGGGCCGGTGAGCGAGGCCGACAGCATGGCGTAGATCGGGACGAGGACGATCACCAGCCAGACGATCGAGCCAAGGCCCGCAAGGGGGTTGGCGCGCCGGGTCCAGTGCCGGCGACGGCGGTTCGGCCGCCCTGCCGGTGGCTCCGGGCGCTTGTCGGTGGCCGTCGGACGGGGGAGGGTGTCGTGTGACACTCCGTCACATCCCTTCACGCGTACTGCGCATGCCGCCGAAACCGGTCAGCCGGACGAGCAGCAGGGACAGGCCGGTGGCGGCCAGCACGAGGGCGGACGCGATGGCGCTCGCATAGCCGAAGTCGTACGTCTTGAAGCCCGCCTCGTACATCAGGTACGGCAGGATCGCCGTGTCCGTGCCGGGGCCGCCCTTCGTCAGGATGAGCACCGTCTCGAAGTACGTCAGCGATCCGACGACGATCAGCACGGTGGACGTCGTGATCGTGTGGCGCAGCTGCGGGAGCGTGATCGAGAAGAACTGGCGGTAGCGGCCGGCGCCGTCAATTGCCGCAGCCTGGTAGAGCACTTGGGGAATCTGCCGGGCCCCGCCCTGGTAGATCAGCGTGTGGAACGGGATGAACTGCCAGCCGCCGACGAACACGATCGCGAGGAACGCGCCGCTCGTCGAGCCCAGGGTGTCCTTCTGGATGATGCCGAAGTTCGGGTCGAGCAGGGCGTAGAAGAGCAGCGCGATCGCCGTCGAGGAGAGCAGGAACGGGACGAAGAAGATCGCGGAGAGGATCGCCCGGTTGCGCTGGCGGCCCGCCGCCCAGACGCCGAGCAGCAGCGCCACGACCGTCTGGAACACCCAACTCGCCGCCGTCAGAAGGATGGTGAGCGTGAGGGACTGGGTGAGGCGCGGATCGTCGAGGATCTTCTGCCAGTTGGCGAGACCGACCGGCTTCGGGTCGCCGAGGCCGTCCCACTTGGTGAAGGAGAGATAGAAGGCCAGGGCCATCGGGACGACCGCGAAGAAGGTGAAGAAGAGCACCGCCGGCAGCGCCCAGACGGCGTTCGGCCGCCCGGCCCGCACTTTCCGTGCCTTCGGCGCTTTCTCGCCCCCGGAAGTGACCGTGGAGCTCACTTCAACCCCTTGCACGCCGACACGAAATCGCTGGGCGACGACTTGCCCGTGAACAGCTTCCCGATCTCCGTGTGCATCTTCGTGCCCAGCTCGTCGCCGAGCGCCTGGTCCCAGGAGAGCGTGAACGCCGGTGCCTGCTGGACCATGTCGTACTGGAACTTGGCGTACTCGGGGTTCGGCGCGGAGGACAGCAGCGCCGACGCGTTCGAGGTGGTCGGGACGTCGCCGAGGGCGACCAGGTCCTTCGCGTACGCCTCGGACGCGCAGTCCTTGAGGAACGCGATCGCCGCGTCCTTGTTCTGCGTACGGGGGTTGATGGACCAGTAGTTGGTGGGGTTGCCGACGACGTTGCGGACGTCGCCGACGCCGTCCTCGATCTTCGGGAAGGCCGCCCAGCCCAGGTTCGACTTGGCGAAGTCGGGGAACTTGCCGAGCTGCGTGGAGTACTCCCACGAGCCCATCAGATGCATCGCCGCCTTGCCCTTGGCGAACACCGCGGGGGCACCGCCGGCGACGTACGACACCGAGGTGAACTTCGACCCGAAGGCGCCGTCGTCGATGAGTTCCTTCACCATCTCGGCGGCCTTCAGGATCGCCGGGTCGCCCCAGCCCTCGGCGTCGCCGTCCTGGATGCGCTTGAAGACCTCGGGGCCGCCGATACGGTCCACCAGGTACTCCAGCCACATCAGTTCGGGCCAGACGTCGGAGCCGCCGAGGGCGAAGGGGGTGATCTTCGCCTTCTTCAGCTTGGTGTTGATGTCGAGCAACTGGTCCCAGGTGGTGGGCGGTTGGATCTTCTGCTCGGCGAAGACGGACTTGTTGTAGAAGAGGATCACCGGCTGCATACCGCGCATCGGTATGCCGTAGTGGCGGCCCTTGAGGTCCCCGGCGGCGAGCACGGACGGCAGGAAGCCGTTCTTCAGCACCGGGTCGTTCTCGATGGTGTCGGTCAGATCGACGATCTTCCCGGCCGCCTGGTACGCCTTGATGGAGCCGCCGCCCCAGTTGAAGAAGACGTCCGGGGCACTGGGCGACCCCATCGCCGTACGCAGCTTGGGCAGATAGTCCGAGCCCGGGATCTTCTCCAGCTTGACCTTGCCCTTGGCCGACTTGCTGGCGGCGGACTTGTTGAACCGGTCGACGGCCGCCTGCTGCACTTTCACGGCGTCGTCCCCGTACACGAACGCGGTGATGGTCCCCCCGCCCCCGCCCGAACCCTCACCCGAGCCGCACGCGCTCAGCCCGGTGGTGAGCAGGGCGGACGCACCGGCACCGAGCACCCAGCGCCGACTGAACCCCGTACCGCTGGTGCCCCTGGAACTGGTGGTACCGGTGGCCCGCCCTCTGTTGGACTCCATGACAGCACCTCTCGCGAATGTTCTGACCGAAACCTGACTGAGTCTCTGTACGAATCTTTCGGGTGGTACTTCGAATGTTCCGGGAACTTATGGTGGGACAGGGTCTTCGTCAAGAGGTCGCGCAGGGATACGATCGCGGCCATGAGACCCTCGAAACCCGCTGAAACGCAGACGACACCGCAGTCCACCCAGACCGCGACGCTCGCCGAGATCGCCCGCGAGGCAGGCGTCTCCGCTCCGACTGTTTCGAAGGTGCTCAACGGCCGCGCCGATGTCGCCCCCGCGACCCGGACCCGCGTCGAGGACCTGCTGCGGGCGTACGGCTACCGGCGCCGCCGCGCCGAGGCGACCCGCTCACCCCTCATCGACCTGGTCTTCCACGAACTGGAGAGCGCGTGGGCGATGGAGGTCATCCGGGGTGTGGAGAACGCGGCGCGGGAGGAGGGCCTGAGCGTGGTCCTCTCGGAGAGCGCGGGCCGCCTCACTCCCGGCCGCACCTGGGCCGACCAGGTCGCCGCCCGCCGCCCGCACGGCGTCATCCTGGTCCTCTCCGGCCTGGACGAGTCCCAGCGGGCGCTGCTGACCAGCCGCTCCATCCCGTTCGTGGTGATGGACCCGGCGGGCGACCCCGGCGACGACGTGCCGTCGGTCGGCGCGACCAACTGGCAGGGCGGCCTGGCGGCCACCCGCCACCTGGTCGAACTCGGCCACACCCGCATCGCCTCGATCAGCGGCCCGTCCCGCATGATGTGCAGCCGCGCCCGCGTCGACGGCTACCGCGCCGCCCTGGAAACGGCGGGCCTCCCGGTCGACCCCGACCTCCTCAAGGTCGGCGACTTCCACCACGAGACGGGCTACCGAGCAGGCCTCGAACTCCTCCGCTCCCCGAACCGCCCCACAGCAGTCTTCGCCGGCAACGACCTCCAGGCCCTGGGCCTGTACGAGGCGGCTCGCGAACTGGGCCTACGCATCCCGGAGGACCTGAGCGTCGTCGGCTTCGACGACCTCCCGATCGCCCGCTGGGTAGGCCCGCCGTTGACGACGGTCCGCCAGCCCCTGATGGAAATGGCGGAAACGGCGGCGAAGCTGGTCCTCGACCTGGGCCGGGTAGAGGGCACCCCAGGAGCAACAAGAGTGGAACTGGCAACAAGCCTGGTGATCCGCAACAGCACGACAACGCCGCCAGCTGTCTAACTGGGGGCGCGGTGTCCCACCCAGGGGCACGGGGAACTGCGCGACCAGCCACAACGCACCCGCAGACAAACGCACAACCTATTGACGGGTGCCACAACGCACCCCACACTGCCCCGAAGTCAATCGGTTGAACAACCGAAACTTTCGGAGGCACCCGCAATGAGACCCTCCAGAACAGCCTTATCCCTCCTCACCGCCGCAGCCACCACCGCCACCCTGCTCCTGGCCGGGACGGCAACCGCAGCAGACCCCCCACTGCGCGACCTGGCCACAGCCAAGAGCAAAGTCATCGGCACAGCGGTAACCGGCAGCAAACTCACCGGAACCTACGGCGACATAGCCGGCACCCAGTTCAACTCCCTCACCCCCGGCAACGCCATGAAGTGGGAATCCGTAGAGCCCACCCAAGGCACCTACAACTGGACCGAGGCCGACCAGATAGTCACCTTCGCCCAGGCCCACAGCCAACAGATCCGCGGCCACACCCTGGTCTGGCACAGCCAGAACCCCAGCTGGCTGACGAACGGCACCTGGACCCCCGCCCAGCTCAGCACCATCCTCCAGAACCACATCACCACCGAAGTCACGCGCTACAAGGGCCAGTTGGCGGCCTGGGACGTCGTGAACGAGCCCTTCAACGAGGACGGCACGTACCGCTCCACGCTCTGGTCCACCAACCTCGGCACCGACTACATCGCCCAGGCCCTGACCTGGGCGAGGGCCGCCGACCCGACCGCGAAGCTCTACATCAACGACTACAACGTCGAGGGCGTCAACGCGAAGAGCACGGCCCTGTACAACCTGGTCAAGTCCCTGAAGGAACGCGGAGTACCGATCGACGGAGTAGGACTCCAGGCCCACCTGATCCTCGGTCAGTACCCGGCCACCCTCCAGCAGAACATCCAGCGGTTCGCCGATCTGGGCGTCGACGTGGCGATCACGGAACTGGACATCCGTATGCAACTCCCCGCCACAGACGCCAAGTTGACCCAGCAGGCGGCCGACTACAAGGCCGTCATGGACGCGTGCGTGGCCGTGTCGAGGTGTGTCGGCGTGACCGTCTGGGGCTTCACGGACTCCGACTCCTGGATCCCGGACGTGTTCGACGGATACGGCGCGGCAACCCCGTACACGGAGACCTTCACCCCGAAACCGGCGTACTACGCGATAGCCCAGGCCCTCGGCGGCACCCCGTCCACCGAGGGCTGCACGGCGACGTACACGGTCCCGAACCAGTGGAACACCGGCTTCACGGGCCAGGTGACGATCACGTGCTCGGGCAGGTCGCTGTCGTCGTGGCGGGTGACCTGGACGTACGGCGCGGGACAGCAGCTCACACAGGCCTGGAACGCCACCTGCACCCAGTCGGGGACGGCGGTGACCTGCGTGAACGCCTCGTACAACGGGACGGTGCCGAGCGGCGGTTCGGTGAGTTTCGGGTTCAACGGGACATGGAGCGGGAGCAACCCCGTACCAACGGTGACGCTGAGCTGATCCCGGCCTGATCTCGGGCTGAGAAGTGTGAGATTTTCCGAAGAATGCCGGGCACGGGCCTCCGCTCGTAATAATTCGGACGTACGTTCCTCCCTGTGATGGGAGAAGAGGAACAGACGTCGGACGACGACGGGGGCGCGGAGAGACAGACGGCCCGGCAGACGGGCCGACGGCCGTCACGGTGGTTGAAGGCCGTCGGTTTCACACTCGCCGGCACCCTGGTGCTCGCAGCGGCGGCCGGGGGCTACGCCTACTGGCACCTGAACCGCAACATCAAGAGCGTCGACATCAACAGCGCGCTCGGCGACAACCGCCCGGCCAAGACACAGGCACTGCCGTCGACGGGCGCGTCCGCCTCGGCGACACCGCTCCCGAGCGAGGCGCTGAACATCCTGGTCCTGGGCTCGGATTCGCGCAGCGGCAAGCGGAACCAGGCACTCGGCGGCGGCAGCAGCGAGGGCGCGCGGTCCGACACCGCGATGGTCGTCCACCTCGACGCGGGCCGTACGAAGGCGACGATCGTGAGCATCCCGCGCGACACGCTGGTCACGCGCCCGTCCTGCCCCCTGTCGGACGGGAGTTCGACGGCGGAGGCGTACAACGTCATGTTCAACACGGCGTACTCGGTCGGCGGCCCGGTCTGCGCGGTCAAGACGGTGGAGTCGATGACGAACGTGCGCATGGACCACTACCTGGAGATCGACTTCGCCGGCTTCGCCGACCTGGTGGACGCGCTCGGCGGTGTCACGGTCACGACGGACGAGGACATCCACGACGACGACAGCCACCTCGACCTGACGGCGGGCGAACACCACCTCGACGGCACCCAGGCCCTCGCCCTGGCCCGCACCCGGCACGGCATCGGCGACGGCAGCGACCTGGGCCGGATAGGCCTTCAGCAGAAGCTCGTCAAGGCCCTCCTCCAGCAGATCTCCTCGACGAACCTGCTGACCAGCCCGGCCAAGCTGTACAAGGTCGCCGACGTGGCGACGGGCAGCCTGACCACGGACACCGGCCTGGACTCCCTCAGCGAACTGATGAGCCTGGGCCAGAGCCTGAAGGGCCTGTCGGCGGACGACCTGAAGACGGTGACGATGCCGGTGGTGACGGCGGCGTCGGACGCCAACCGGGTGGTCGCGGAGGAGCCGGAGGCGGCGGAGCTGTGGGCGTCTTTGAAGTAGGGGAGAAGTTTTCCGGAGACCGTGTCGATTCGGGCCGTCCCCGTTCGACGCAGTGGTGAGAGCCCGGAAAGGACCCGGGCCTCGCCCGATCCCGGGCCTTGCCCAAGGAGGAACCCCATGCCCCGCTATCTCTCCCTCGTGAAGATCGACGAGGCCACAGCCCCCGCCGAAGGCCCCAGCCCCGAGCTGATGCAGCGCATGGGCGAGCTGATCGAGGAGATCACCAAGGCCGGGGTGATGCTCGACACCGCCGGCCTGACCCCCACCGCACAGGGCACCCGCGTGCACTGGCAGGACGGCAGGATCTCCGTCACCGACGGCCCTTTCACGGAGTCCAAGGAGATCGTCGGCGGCTACGCCATCATGCAGTGCAAGGACAAGGCCGAGGCCCTGGAGTGGACCAAGCGCTTCCTGAAGGTGCACGAGGAGTACTGGACGGTGACCTGCGAGGTACGGGAGATCGCCGAGGGCTGATCCCTCCTTGGCCCCGAGCCCGCACGGGTGTCTGATGGTGGGCTGTGACACCACAGCCCACCGAGGACCCACGCAGAACCATCGAGACGGTCTTCCGCCTGGAATCCCCCCGCATCATCGCGGCCGTCACCCGCACCGTCCGGGACATAGGCATCGCCGAGGAACTGGCCCAGGACGCCCTGGTGGCCGCCCTCGAACAGTGGCCCCGCGACGGCGTCCCCGACAACCCGGCCGCCTGGCTCATGACCACGGCCAGACACCGAGCGGTGGACCTGATCCGCCGCCGCGAGACGTACGCGCGCAAGCTGCGGGAGATCGGCCGCGACCTGGAGACGACGGTCTCACCCCCCGAACCCCCCAGCCCCGAAGACATCGACGACGATCTCCTCCGCCTGGTCTTCACGGCCTGCCACCCGGTGCTGTCCGCCGAGGCCCGCATCGCCCTCACCCTCCGCCTCCTCGGCGGCCTGACCACCCCGGAGATCGCCCGAGCCTTCCTGGTCCCGGAACCGACGGTCGCCCAGCGCATCGTCCGCGCCAAACGAACCCTCGCGACGAAGAACGTCGCCTTCGAGGTCCCGTACGGCCCCCAGCGCGAGGCCCGTCTCGGTTCGGTCCTGGAGGTCATCTACCTGATCTTCAACGAGGGTTACGCCGCCACAGCAGGCGACGACTGGCTGCGCCCCGCCCTCTGCGAGGACGCCCTGCGGCTGGCCCGCGTGCTGTCGGGCCTGATGCCCAAGGAACCCGAAGTGCACGCGCTGACAGCCCTGTTGGAGCTACAGGCGTCCCGCTCGGCGGCCCGCACGGGCCCGACCGGCGAACCGGTGCTCCTCAAGGACCAGAACCGCTCCCGCTGGAACCGCATGCTGATCGCCCGAGGCTTCACGGCCCTGGCCCGAGCGGAAGCGGCCGGCGCCACGACATCGACATCAGGCCCAGGCCCGTACACCCTCCAGGCCACCATCGCCGCCTGCCACGCCCACGCCCCCTCCTACGACACCACGGACTGGCCCCGCATCGCCGCCCTGTACACGGCCCTGGCCGCCCGATCCCCGTCCCCGGTAGTCGAGTTGAACCGAGCGGTGGCCGTATCGATGTCCGAGGGCCCGGCCCAGGCCCTCCAGATCATCGAACCCCTGACAACCGACCCGGCCCTCCGCGACTACCACTTGCTCCCGAGCGTCAGAGGAGACCTACTCCAACGCCTGGGCCGAAAGGAAGAGGCAAGAGCAGAATTCCTAAGAGCAGCAGCCCTGACCCAGAACGAAAGAGAACGGAACTTGCTACGTACAAGGGCAAGGGAATGCGCCCCTTAGGGGCGCGGGGAACTGCGCGACAAGCCCCCACCGGCCCGCGGATTCAAGACGACCCATCCCGCGGAGCGCACCGCACCGGCTGCCCAATCAACATCGCCGGCGCCCCCGCCACCCGGGTAAGAAAAACCGTCGCAGAATGAGGCCCAGAAAGCTTCATCTTCTTCCGCAACTCCTCCGGCTCAACAGCCGACCCCCGCTTCTTCACCGTCAACACCCCGACCCCTCGCTCCCGCAGCACCGCCTTCAACTTCTTCACCCCGAACGGCAGTTGATCGGTGATCTCATAAGCAGAGGCAAAAGAAGTACCCCGCAACTCATCCCCCGTCACATAGGCGATCGTCTCGTCGACAAGCCCCCCACCCACCTCCTCGGCCACCTCCGCCACCAGATGAGCCCGAATGACGGCCCCGTCAGGTTCGTACAAGTACCGCCCCACAGAACGCACTTCAGGATCAGGCAACCCCCGCCCCACCAGAACCCGCGGCCCCGGCAGCAGAGTTGCCCGCACAGACCCACCCCCAGGCGCCGCCCCGAACCACAGCACCGCCTCCTTCACATCCCCGCCGTCCGAGATCCACTCGGCCCCCGCCTCACCGGGAATCGCCTCGTGCGGCACACCAGGAGCGATCTTCAGCGCGGCCAGCGGAGCCTTCCGGGCCGCCCCGACGGCCCACGACAGCGGCGGCGAGTACGCCGCGGGATCAAAGATCCGTCCCCGCCCACCACGCCGCCCCGGATCGACGAACAAGGCGTCGTAGGCGGACGTGTCGACATCCGCGACATCCGCCTCCCGCACCTCCACCAACTCCCTGATCCCCAGTGCCTCGGCGTTCGCGCGCGCGACGGCGACGGTGAGCGGATCCCGGTCCACGGCGAGTACACGGATGCCCGCCCGGGCGAGCGCGATCGCATCGCCCCCGATCCCGCAGCACAGGTCGGCGACGGAGGTCACGCCCAACTCCCTGAACCGTCCCGCCCGGTACGCGGCCACGCTCGCCCGAGTCGACTGCTCGACCCCGTTGGGCGTGAAGAACATCCGCCCGGCGTCCTCCGCCCCGAACTTCGCCACCGCCCGCTGCCGCAGCCGCTCCTGCCCGAGCGCCGCCGAGACCAGTTCGGCGGGATGCGCGCGGCGCAGCCGGGTGGCGACGGCCAGTTCACGGGCCGGCTCGGTACCGCGCACCTCGTCGAGGAGGGCACGGCCCGCCGGGGTGAGCAGGGCGGCGAAGGCGGAGAGGGGAGTGGCTAGGTCGTTCACCGCCTCATTGTGGGCCAGCCGATGGACGGCGCGCTTCCGGCGGCGGTGTCGGCCGTACTCCATGGCCACGCCCTGGGATGATCCGGCACCATGCGAACAGTAGGACAAACATACAAAAACAGGTCACTGGCCCGTGCCGGAATTCTCGCGCTCGCCGCAGCCACCCTCGCCTCCGCCTGCGCGGAAGGCGCCGCCCCGCCGAAGAACGCCCGCCCCGCCCCCGGCCAGGAACTCCGCCTCCACGCACCCCCGGCCCGCGCCCTGGACGCATACGCCCGAAAACTCGGCCGGGCACAAGCGGCCCGCACGGCCACGGTCAAGCGCTGGGGCCTGACCGCACCCCCGCCTCCCGCCCTACGGCAACTACGGCGAGGACAGCTTGCGCGCCACGTCGTGCGGCGTGAAGCACGTACCGTTCCTGTGGACCGAGCAGGGGTGAGCCTGTTCAGCCGCGCGCCCCGAACGGTCTTGGGCGGACTGGTCCCCGGCGTACTCGACCCCGGGGCGGCGACACGCATCTTGTGCGTGGTCCGGGCCCGGGAGGCCGGTTCCCTCACGACCTGGCCAAGTGGGTACGGCCAAAGGCGACGGGGAGGCCCTGAACCATCCTCTGGTGGAGCAGGGGCCCCGCACGCTGGCACCGCACCTCGTGTCCCAGATCGCACAGCCACGCTAACCCGGACGGCCCAAGACACCGCAAGCCTGGAAGTCGACGATCACACGATCGAGCTAAAAGGACCTTGTTCGCGCTCCTCCGCAAGGAAGATGCCACCCCTCTGGAACGAGGAGGTCTTCGCCGACCACTGGGACTACCGCGAGTGGGACCGGGACATCCACCCCGGCGACATCGTCCTCAGCCACTTCCGGGGCAAGGGCGACTGGAAGGGCACGATGCCCGACATGGTCCGCCGCTTCATGAAGCTCGTCACCGCCAAGGGGTACGCGGTGGCCCGCCTGGAGGACTACCTGTGACCGCGCGCCCCCTGGCAGCCGCCGCACTCGCCGCCGCACTCCTGGCAACGACGGCCACCGCGTGCGCCCGGCCCGTGGCCCCCGTCGAACGCCCGGCCGAGAAGGCGGTACGCGCCGACTCCGCGCCCGACGACCCCCAGGCGTACCGCCGCTGGGGCCTGCCGGCCCCGTTGCCCCCACCCCCGCCCGCGCACCCGAGGGCCCGCCTCCGCACGGCGGGTCCGGGCCTCCCCCCGGTCGTCGACCACATCCCGACCCACGACAAGGTCGTCTTCCTCACCTACGACGACGGCGCCGAACGCGACCCCCGGTTCGTCGACCTGGTCCGCGAACTGCGCCTCCCGGTCAGCATGTTCCTCACGGACAGCGTCGTGGGCCCGGGCTACGCCCACTTCGCCCGCCTGCGCGAGGTCGGCGCCAACGTCCAGAACCACACCCTGGACCACCAGTCCCTGCGGGGCCTGCCGTACGCCGGCCAGCGCGCCCAGATCTGCGGCCAGCAGGACAAACTCCGCGAACGCTTCGGCATCCGCCCCCGCCTCTTCCGCCCGCCCTACGGCACGTACGACACGACCACACTGAGAGCGGCCGCGGACTGCGGCGTATCAGCGGTGCTCCTCTGGACCAAGGGGGCACCCCTCCGCCCGGGCGCCATCGTCCTGGTGGGCCCACCCCAGGTCGAACGAACGGTGAGGCTGCTCCGCGAGGTGCAGGGGAGGGGACTGAGCGTGGCGCGCCTGGAGGACTATCTCTGACCTGCGGTTTTCGGCAAGGAAGGGCGGGCGTCTTCAGCGCCGGGGCGGGCATCCCCAGCCCGTCCGGCGTTTGAGGACGGGCGCGTCAAGCGCGACAACGGGGGTTTGGGGGGCAGAGCCCCCAGGGCCGGTCACCTGGACCCACGATCACCAGAAACCCCCGCCGAACCGCCGACGGAATTAGCAGTCCGCTTGACCGAGTGCTAATCGCAGTCATAGTCTCAGGTCTGGCACTCCCCCCTGGAGAGTGCCAACAGCGACGGGCAGGTCCGGCACCCGCGACGACGGATCCACCTGGTCGCCACCTCAGACAGTTAACCCCGTGAGATCTCCGAAGGGGGAGGTCGGATCGTGACGACCACCAGCTCCAAGGTTGCCATCAAGCCGCTCGAGGACCGCATTGTGGTCCAGCCGCTCGACGCCGAGCAGACCACGGCCTCTGGCCTGGTCATCCCGGACACCGCCAAGGAGAAGCCCCAGGAGGGCGTCGTCCTGGCCGTGGGCCCGGGCCGCTTCGAGAACGGCGAGCGCCTGCCGCTCGACGTCAAGACCGGCGACATCGTGCTGTACAGCAAGTACGGCGGCACCGAAGTGAAGTACAACGGCGAGGAGTACCTCGTCCTCTCCGCTCGCGACGTGCTCGCGATCGTAGAGAAGTAATTCACCCGGTTTTACCGGCACCACCGGTATTGCCTGCATCACCAGCATTGCAGTGTGAACTACGCCCCTGGCCCCCGCGACCTCAACAGCCGGGTGCCGGGGGCGCAGTTCGTTCTCCCAATTTTCCGAGAGGGCTGAACCGCTCCCATGGCGAAGATCCTGAAGTTCGACGAGGACGCCCGTCGCGCCCTTGAGCGCGGCGTCAACAAGCTTGCCGACACGGTCAAGGTGACGATCGGCCCCAAGGGCCGCAACGTCGTCATCGACAAGAAGTTCGGCGCTCCCACCATCACCAACGACGGTGTCACCATCGCGCGCGAGGTCGAGCTGGACGACCCGTACGAGAACCTCGGCGCCCAGCTGGTGAAGGAGGTGGCGACCAAGACCAACGACATCGCGGGTGACGGTACGACCACCGCCACCGTGCTGGCCCAGGCGCTCGTCCGCGAGGGCCTGAAGAACGTCGCCGCCGGCGCCTCCCCGGCCGCCCTGAAGAAGGGCATCGACGCGGCGGTCAAGGCTGTGTCCGAGGAACTCCTCGAGACCGCCCGCCCGATCGAGGAGAAGTCCGACATCGCCGCCGTGGCCGCGCTCTCCGCGCAGGACACGCAGGTCGGCGAGCTGATCGCCGAGGCGATGGACAAGGTCGGCAAGGACGGTGTCATCACCGTCGAGGAGTCCAACACCTTCGGTCTGGAGCTGGACTTCACCGAGGGCATGGCCTTCGACAAGGGCTACCTGTCCCCGTACATGGTGTCCGACCAGGAGCGTATGGAGGCCGTCCTCGACGACCCGTACATCCTGATCCACCAGGGCAAGATCTCCTCCATCCAGGACCTGCTGCCGCTGCTCGAGAAGGTCATCCAGACCAACTCCTCCAAGCCGCTGCTGATCATCGCCGAGGACGTCGAGGGCGAGGCCCTGTCGACCCTGGTCGTGAACAAGATCCGCGGCACCTTCAACGCGGTCGCGGTCAAGGCCCCCGGCTTCGGTGACCGTCGCAAGGCGATGCTCGGCGACATGGCCGCGCTCACCGGCGCCGAGGTCATCGCCGAGGAGGTCGGCCTCAAGCTCGACCAGGTCGGCATCGACGTACTGGGCACCGCCCGCCGCGTCACCATCTCGAAGGACGACACGGTCATCGTCGACGGCGGTGGCGACACCGGCGCCGTGGCCGGCCGGGTCAACCAGATCAAGGCCGAGATCGAGAACACGGACTCCGACTGGGACCGCGAGAAGCTCCAGGAGCGCCTCGCGAAGCTGGCCGGCGGCGTGT
This sequence comes from Streptomyces sp. NBC_00075, assembly GCF_045041225.1. Classification (NCBI taxonomy): domain Bacteria; kingdom Bacillati; phylum Actinomycetota; class Actinomycetes; order Kitasatosporales; family Streptomycetaceae; genus Streptomyces; species Streptomyces sp. NBC_00075. The sequence goes on along the minus strand of NZ_CP108243.1, from coordinate 4,109,943 downwards.
GCGTGATCAAGGTCGGCGCCGCCACCGAGGTGGAGCTGAAGGAGAAGAAGCACCGTCTCGAGGACGCCATCTCGGCGACCCGCGCCGCGGTCGAGGAGGGCATCGTCTCCGGCGGTGGCTCCGCGCTCGTCCACGCCGTGAAGATCCTCGAGGGCAACCTCGGCAAGACCGGCGACGAGGCGACGGGTGTCGCGGTCGTCCGCAAGGCCGCCGTCGAGCCGCTGCGCTGGATCGCCGAGAACGCCGGCCTGGAGGGTTACGTCATCACCTCCAAGGTCGCCGAGCTCGACAAGGGCCAGGGCTTCAACGCCGCCACCGGCGAGTACGGCGACCTGGTCAAGCAGGGCGTCATCGACCCGGTCAAGGTCACCCGCTCCGCCCTGGAGAACGCGGCCTCGATCGCCTCCCTCCTCCTCACGACCGAGACCCTGGTCGTCGAGAAGAAGGAAGAGGAAGAGCCGGCTGCGGGCCACGGCCACGGCCACTCGCACTAGTCGAGGCACCGGCCAGAACACCGGCAGACGAAGAAACCCCCCGTTCCTGGCTGGAACGGGGGGTTTCTCCCTTCGCGGGCGGTCCGATGCCCCGTACGTCCTACTGCTCCAAGCCCTCCAGCGCCCCCAGCTGCCCCATCAGCCCCAGCCGGTCGTACTGCCACCAGCCCTCGACGATCTTCCCGTCCGTGTCGAACCGGAAGACGGTCGTGCCGGTCATCGAGGCCTTCTTCCCGCTGTTGGGGATCCCCAGGAACTCGCCCCGCTGGGTCCCGTTCCATGTCCAGCGTGTGCAGACCCGGTCGCCCTGGGCGATCTGGTCCTCGACGGTGAACGCGAAGTCGAAGGACGCGCGCCACATCTGCATCTCGCGCCGCGCCGCGTCCAGCCCGAGGTTGTCCTGCTCGTTGGACGGATCGTGGTCGTGGTAGTGCTCCACGAACAGGTCGTTGAGCGGGGGCAGTTCACCCCGGGTGGCGATCACCTCGAAGAACCGCCGCGCGGTGTCCGCGCACAACTGCTCGTCCCGTACGACGTCCAGGTCGGTGAACGTCGGCATCTCGTCGCACAGGGCGACCATCTCGCGGAAGATCCGGTCGGTCTCGGGAAGGTTCGAGTTCCGCATCGCCTCCTCGTACGACGGGAACTCCACGATCTCGACGAAGTGCGACGAGTCCGAGAGATCCTTGCCGATCAGCGTGTGCGTCGCGGTCCGCTTCCCCTTGGTCTGCTCGACCCAGGTGTCCATCAGCCGGTTCATCTCGTCGAACCGACTGGTCTTGCAATCGATCAGCTGTACGAATGTCATGGCGCCGCCTCCGGCCCCCCTGGGTCCGGTACCTCTCTCCATACTCCCACCGGAACGACGGCGACACCTCTGCCGGAGACCGCGGAGGCCACCGGGACGACTGAGGCTACTGAGGCCCGTACTTCCGCCCCGTCTTGGACGAGATCCCGCCCAGCAGCGCACGGGGCGTCACCTTCACCACGCCCATCAGCGCCTTGTAACGCGGGTCCGGAATCGACAGCGACTTGCCCCGGGCCAGATCGGCGAGCGCCGCCGCGACCAGCTTGTCCGCGTCCAGCCACATCCAGTTCGGGATGTTGTCCGTCCCCATCCCGGCCCGCTCATGGAACTCCGTACGCACGAAACCGGGCGCCAGCGCCATCAGCCGCACCCCGCTCCCCGCCAGGTCCTTCGCCGCCCCCTGCGTGAACTGCACGACCCACGCCTTCGACGCCCCGTACGTACCGCGCGGCACGAAGGCGGCGACGGACGCGACATTGACGACACCCCCGCGCCCCCGCTCCCGCATCGCCTCGGCCGCCGCACCGGTCAGCCGCAGCACCGCCTCGCAGTGCACCTTGAGCATCCTCAGCTCGTCCGCCATCGGTACGTCGAGATAGCGTCCCTTGTTGCCGAAGCCGGCGTTGTTGACCAGCAGGTCGACGGGGTTCTTGCGGTCACCGAGACGCGTGGCCACCGCCTCGATGCCGGCGTCCGTCGCGAGGTCGGCGCTCAGCACCTCCGCCTCGATGCCGTGCCGGTCGTGCAGTTCGGTCGCCTGCTCGCCGAGCCGTTCGGCGTCGCGCGCCACCAGGACGAGGTTGTGGCCGTCGGCCGCCAGCCGCCGCGCGAACGCGGCACCGATTCCCGCGGTCGATCCCGTAATCAGAGCCGTTGTCATGGCGCAAGATTAGTGACCCGGACTGTTCCCGTCCCTTCCCGTCCGCCCCCTGCACGCTCCCTCCAGATCGTGAAGTCCCCGCCCGGACCTCCGACGTAATGCCTTGTCAGCAGCCGTGCCGCGTCCGCGCGTCAGCCGTGCTTCTTCACATATTCGTGAGCCCTCGCCGCCGCCTCCGAATGCAGGGCCGCACCGGCCGTGAGCAGCCGGGGCATCAGGGTCCGCTCGGTCGTCAGCGCCCGGAAGTACAGGGCGACCGTCACCTCGTGGTCCGGCCGATGCACGATCTCGATCCGGTCGCCCGCCCGTATCGCACCCGGCTCGATCACCCGCAGATAGGCGCCCGGCGCACCCCGCTCCGTGAACCGTTTCACCCACCGTTTCTCACCCAGATGGCCCTGGAAGGTCGCGCAGGGGATACGCCCGCTGGTGACTTCGAGGACCACCTCGGCCCCGATCCGCCAGCGCTCGCCGATCAGCGCGCCGGACACATCGAGGCCCCGAGTGGTGAGGTTCTCGCCGAACATCCCGTCGCGCAGCGGGCGGCCCAGCTCGCGCTCCCAGTCGTCCAGGTCCTCGCGCGCGACCGCGTACACCGCCTGTTCGTCGCCGCCGTGGTGCTCCTTCGAGCAGATGGTGTCCCCGGCCAGCCCGCTGCCGCCGATCCCCTTGAGCCCGGGCGCCGCCACCCGCACCGGCCCGTCCACCGGCCGCTTGTCGATACCCGTGCCCTGCGGATGGCTCGTGTAGGGCACGGCCTGCGCACGACCCACGTTCACCGACAACACCTTCATCACGGCACTCGCCCCCGTATCCGCCCCGACATCCATGACCCCACGCTAAGTCAGACTTGCCCAAAGCGTCGACGCATTATTCACCCTCATCCCCAAGAATCACTTATGATCGAAAAATGATCGAAGCCCGTCACCTCCGTGTCCTGCGCGCCGTGGCCACCACCGGCTCCTTCTCGGCGGCGGGCCGCGAACTGGGCTGCACCCAGCCCGCCGTGAGCCAGCAGATGAAGGCACTGGAAGCCTCGGTCGGCACCCCGCTGCTCGTCCGCAACGGCCGCGAGATGCGCCTGACCCAGGCGGGCGAGGCCCTGGTGCGGCACGCGGCCGGCATCCTCTCGGGCCTCACGGCGGCGGAGGAGGAGGTCGCCGCGATCGCAGGCCTGCGCGCCGGGCGGGTCCGGCTGGTCTCCTTCCCCAGCGGCAGCTCCACCCTCGTGCCGACGGCCCTCGCCGCCCTGCGTGCCGCCCACCCCGGCACCCGGGTCTCCCTGGAGGAGGCCGAACCCCCGCACTCCGTCGAACTGCTGCGCGAGGGCGACTGCGACGTGGCCCTCGCCTTCCGGTACGAGGGCGCGGCGGGCGCCGGTGAGTGGGACGACCTGGTGGTCCGCCCGCTCCTCACCGACCGGCTCGTCGGCCTCGTACCCGAAGGGCACCGGCTGTCCCGCGCGGAGTCGGTCGCCCTCGGCGAACTCGCCGCCGAACCGTGGATCGCAGGCTGCCCACGCTGCCGGGGCCAGCTGGTCGAGGCCTGCGAGAGCGCCGGCTTCACCCCGCGCATCGACTTCGCGACCGACGACTACCCCGCGGTGGTCGGCCTGGTGGGTGCGGGCCTCGGCGTGGCCGTCCTGCCCCAGCTCGCTATCGACTCCGTACGGCCACGAGGTGCGCGTGCGGTGACGCTGGAACCGGCGGTGCGGCGGGAGATCGTCGCGCTGACCCTGCCCGACCTGGCGAAGGTGCCGGCGGTGGCGGCGACGCTGGACGAGCTGGCGCGGGCGGCGACGCGGGCCTAGAGGCGCGCCCCGGTCACAGCACGGGCACGCGTGCGCGTACCCGTGTCGTAGGCACCGCGGGTACCGCAGAAACGTTCCTTCAGTTGTTCGAGCCGAGGTCCCCGCCGCCGGCCGACGCCGACACCAGCCGGTTGCGGGCGCGCCCCATCAGCTCTTCGCGTTCGTCCTCGGTCAATCCGCCCCACACGCCGTACGGCTCGCGCACCGCCAGCGCGTGCGCCGCGCACTGCGCGCGGACCGGGCATCTCATGCAGACCTCCTTGGCCGAGTTCTCACGAGCGCTCCGTGCCGCACCGCGCTCTCCCTCCGGGTGGAAGAAGAGCGAGCTGTCGACCCCGCGGCAGGCCGCGAGGAGCTGCCAGTCCCAGAGGTCCGCGTTCGGACCGGGAAGGCGGGAGAAATCTGCCATTACGTGTCCCCTTGTTGCCGTTCTGGGCTGAGGTTGTGCCTCTGACCGTACAACTACGATCTAAGGAGATGAAAATATGACTCATTGCGAATCTAGCCTCAGACACCAACAAATGGGAAGAAAACAGTCTGAATGGGGCATAGGTTGTGATGAAACGTTGAGGGTCTGTTGTGCATGTCTGCACCGTGTCCACGCCCTCACGTAGAGTGCCGAAGACGACACACAGCCCCGTAACTCTTTCGAGTGACCATCGTTGAGAGTGCGGAGGCGGTTGGAGGAACAAGCGCTCGGACGGGCGGCAGTACCCACTGCCGGGAAAATCGGTCGAGCGTCAACCGCACAGGTGACGATTAGTACCAGCCTGGAGGCTCAAGGTGACGCGCATCAGCTGCGGAGGGCGGCCATGACATCCGTCCTCGTCTGCGACGACTCCCCGCTTGCCCGAGAGGCGCTCCGCCGCGCGGTCGCGACCGTGCCCGGTGTCGAGCGCGTGACCACGGCGGCCAACGGCGAGGAAGTCCTCCGCCGCTGGGGTGCCGACCGTTCGGACCTGATTCTGATGGACGTACGCATGCCCGGTCTGGGCGGCGTCGAGACGGTCCGGCGGCTGCTGTCCGCGGACCCCGGAGCACGCATCATCATGCTCACCGTCGCCGAGGACCTGGACGGCGTGGCGCTCGCCGTCGCCGCCGGTGCCCGCGGCTATCTGCACAAGGACGCCTCGCGCGCCGAACTGCGGGCCACGGTGACGCAGGCGCTGGCCGACCCGACCTGGCGGCTCGCGCCGCGCCGGCTGCGCTCGGCCGAGATGGGCGCCGCGCCCACGCTCACCGCGCGCGAGATCCAGGTCCTGGAAGGCATGAGCCACGGGCGGTCCAACGCGGAGATCGGACGCGAGCTGTTCCTCTCCGAGGACACGGTGAAGACGCACGCCAGGCGCCTTTTCAAGAAGCTCGGCGCCTCGGACCGCGCGCACGCGGTGGCGCTCGGTTTCCGGTGGGGTCTGGTCCGATAAGTGGGCCTCAGCGGGGGTGAAGAAGTCCCCGCCTACCGCAAGGTGGGCGGGGGTGGCAAAACAGCCCGCCGGATGTCCGCTGCTCGTTTCGCCGCGGATGCCGCATCCTTGAGGTGTGGAGTTCCTCGGGGACGATTCGGTCGAGCGGAAGGGGAGGGCGCAGGAGATGAGTTCCGGCGCACCTGCTCATAACGCTTCGGTGCACAACAACGGACGCGGTGCCACGGAGAGAGCGGCGCCAAGGCACCATGGTCCGATGCGCGACGACGAGGCGGCTTATGCCCATGGGGTGATTGGTGGTCTCGTCCACCGCGCCGTCGACGGGGACGAGCAGGCGACGCACGACCTGCTCGCCCATGTCCACCCCCTCGCCCTGCGCTACTGCCGCACCCGGCTGTCCCGACTGCCGGGCGACGCGCGGCACTTCGTGGAGGACCTGGCGCAGGAGGTCTGCGTCGCCGTCCTCCTCGCTCTTCCGCGCTATCGCGACACCGGACGCCCGTTCGAAGCGTTCGTCTTCGCGATCGCCGCGCACAAGGTCGCCGACCTCCAGCGCGCCGCGATGCGCCACCCCGGTTCGACGGCCGTCCCCTCGGACGAGATGCCGGAACGCCCCGACGACTCCCTCGGCCCCGAGGAGCGCGCGTTGCTGAGCAGCGACGCCGAATGGGCCAAGAAACTCCTGGCCAACCTCCCCGAGAACCAGCGCGAACTGCTCCTGCTGCGCATCGCGGTGGGCCTCACGGCCGAGGAGACGGGCCAGATGTTGGGAATGTCACCCGGAGCGGTGCGTGTCGCGCAGCATCGCGCGCTGAGCCGCTTGCGGGCACTGGCGGAACAGTAGTCCTGGGGGCGGAACAGTGGTCCTGGCCGCGGTCTGAACGGCCGGGGTGCCGATTCCGTACGAACATACGAAGCCTGAGAGTGCCTCGCACCGTGGAATTCGGGACCCGTGCTTCCCGTTAGCATGGACATCCGCACCGATCAAGGCCATTTGGGGAAGGTGTCATGACTGCCAACGTCGACGGAGTGCCCGCCAAATTCGCGACCCTCGGGCTCACCTACGACGACGTGCTGCTGCTGCCGGGCGCATCCGAGGTGCTGCCCAACGCGGTCGACACCTCGTCCCGCATCTCCCGCAACGTCCGGGTCAACATCCCGCTGCTCTCCGCGGCGATGGACAAGGTGACCGAGTCGCGCATGGCGATCGCCATGGCCCGGCAGGGCGGTGTCGGCGTGCTGCACCGCAACCTCTCCATCGAGGACCAGGTCAACCAGGTCGACCTCGTGAAGCGCTCCGAGTCCGGCATGGTCACCGACCCGATCACGGTGAACCCGGACGCCACGCTGGCCGAGGCCGACGCGCTCTGTGCCAAGTTCCGCATCAGCGGCGTCCCGGTGACGGACGGCAACGGCAAGCTGCTCGGCATCGTCACCAACCGCGACATGGCCTTCGAGACCGACCGCTCGCGTCAGGTCCGTGAGGTCATGACGCCGATGCCGCTGGTCACCGGCAAGGTCGGCATCTCCGGCAGCGACGCCATGGAGCTGCTGCGCCGCCACAAGATCGAGAAGCTTCCCTTGGTCGACGACTCCGGTCTCCTCAAGGGCCTGATCACGGTCAAGGACTTCGTCAAGGCCGAGAAGTACCCGGGTGCCGCCAAGGACTCCGAGGGCCGGCTGCTGGTCGGCGCGGCCGTCGGTGCCAGCCCCGAGGCGCTGGAGCGCGCCCAGGCGCTCGCCGCGGCGGGCGTGGACTTCCTGGTCGTCGACACCTCGCACGGGCACAACAGCAACGCCCTGAGCTGGATGTCGAAGATCAAGTCGAACGTCCACGTCGACGTGATCGGCGGCAACGTCGCCACGCGCGACGGCGCCCAGGCCCTGATCGACGCGGGCGTCGACGGCATCAAGGTGGGCGTCGGCCCCGGCTCCATCTGTACGACCCGCGTGGTCGCCGGCATCGGCGTACCGCAGGTCACGGCCATCTACGAGGCGGCCCTCGCCGCCCGCGCGGCCGGCATCCCGGTCATCGGCGACGGTGGCCTCCAGTACTCCGGCGACATCGGCAAGGCACTCGCCGCCGGCGCCGACTCCGTGATGCTCGGCAGCCTCCTGGCGGGCTGCGAGGAGTCCCCGGGCGAGCTGCTCTTCATCAACGGCAAGCAGTTCAAGTCGTACCGCGGCATGGGCTCGCTGGGCGCCATGCAGTCGCGCGGCCAGGCGAAGTCGTACTCCAAGGACCGCTACTTCCAGGCCGACGTCGGCTCCGACGACAAGCTCGTCCCCGAGGGCATCGAGGGCCAGGTGCCCTACCGCGGTCCGCTGGCCGCCGTGCTGCACCAGCTCGTCGGCGGTCTGCGCCAGACGATGGGCTACGTCGGCGCGGCCACCGTCTCCGAGATGGAGACCAAGGGCCGCTTCGTCCGCATCACGTCGGCGGGTCTCAAGGAGAGCCACCCGCACGACATCCAGATGACGGTCGAGGCGCCCAACTACAGCCGCAAGTAGGCGCGAGCGGTAACCAGGCGGGCGAGGGGCGGTCCCGGAGGTACTCCGGGACCGCCTCCGTCGTGCCCGTCGGGGATACTGGGAGGCGCAGAACCGAAGAGGGAAAGGCCACACACGTGACTGAGATCGAGATCGGGCGCGGCAAGCGCGGCCGTAGGGCGTACGCCTTCGACGACATCGCCGTCGTCCCGAGCCGTCGTACGCGCGACCCGAAGGAGGTCTCGATCGCCTGGCAGATCGACGCCTACCGCTTCGAGCTGCCTTTCCTGGCGGCCCCCATGGACTCGGTCGTCTCCCCGGCCACCGCGATCCGCATCGGCGAGCTGGGCGGCCTCGGCGTCCTGAACCTGGAAGGCCTCTGGACGCGGTACGAGGACCCGCAGCCGCTGCTCGACGAGATCGCCGAGCTGGACGTGGACACCGCGACACGCCGCCTCCAGGAGATCTACGCGGCCCCCATCAAGGAGGAGCTGATCGGCGCGCGCATCAAGGAGGTGCGCGACTCGGGCGTGGTCACCGCCGCCGCGCTCTCCCCGCAGCGCACGGCCCAGTTCTCCAAGGCCGTCGTCGACGCGGGCGTGGACATCTTCGTCATCCGCGGTACGACGGTCTCCGCGGAGCACGTCTCCGGCGCCGCCGAGCCGCTGAACCTGAAGCAGTTCATCTACGAGCTGGACGTCCCGGTGATCGTCGGCGGCTGCGCCACCTACACCGCCGCCCTGCACCTGATGCGCACCGGCGCGGCCGGTGTCCTGGTCGGCTTCGGCGGCGGCGCCGCGCACACCACGCGCAACGTCCTCGGCATCCGTGTCCCGATGGCCACCGCGGTCGCCGACGTGGCCGCCGCCCGCCGCGACTACATGGACGAGTCCGGTGGCCGGTACGTGCACGTGATCGCCGACGGCGGCGTCGGCTGGTCCGGCGACCTCCCCAAGGCGATCGCCTGCGGCGCCGACGCGGTCATGATGGGCTCCCCGCTGGCCCGCGCCACGGACGCGCCTGGCAAGGGCCACCACTGGGGCATGGAGGCGGTGAACGAGGAGCTGCCGCGTGGCAAGAAGGTCGACCTCGGCACGGTCGGCACGATCGAGGAGGTCCTCGCGGGCCCGTCGCACATCCCGGACGGCTCGATGAACTTCTTCGGTGCGCTGCGGCGGGCTATGGCGACGACCGGGTACAGCGATCTGAAGGAGTTCCAGCGGGTGGAGGTCGCGGTGGCGGACTCGGTGCATCAGCGGTAGTTCGTAGGACGCGATTCCGGACCCGAAAAGGGGGCTGGTCACCTTGGCGGTGACCGGCCCCCTTTTGGCTGTCCGGAGTGGGGGCGCGTGGTGCGGGGTGTGGGCGCGCGGTTGCGTTCGGGGTGGATACGGGCTGGTCAGGGGCGGCGCGGGAGCTAGCGTGTGTGTCGGCGCCCCAGTTCTCTGGAGCGCCCCCTTCCAAGGACATGGTTCCGGACCCCCGCCCGTCGGGGCCCGGCCCGAGTTCCAGCAAAACCGCCTACCGGGTCTATGGGCGGCGTCGCGGAAGGGGGCGCCCATGGGTCGCCACCGCAAGCCCACCCGCTGGGATCGGATTCGTCTTCGGGCGGTCAAGTTCCGGAGGAAGTGTCTCTTGTGGACATACGGAAAGTGAGCGGCCACCCCCACGAGACCTAGGGGTGGACACTCCGTTCACTTTTCAGGAGCCTGCCGCAGTTCCCGCTGCGGTGGGCTCCACCTTTTTGTACGGTACCGGATTCGCCGTCGGGCGGCCGGGTGCCGCAGAGGGGTGCCTCTTGTGGACATACGGAAAGTGAGCGGCCACCCCCACGAGAACTAGGGGTGGACACTCCGTTCACTTTCAGGAGTACGCCGCAGTGACCCCTGCGGCGGCCTCCACTTCGTACGCTACCGACGCAAGCATCCCCCGCGCCACCAGCCCCGGAGGCGCAGCCAGCCGCACGCGCCCCCCTTCACAACCGATGCGCCGCCCCCGTAGGCGTAGCCCCCCGCGTGTCCAGCAGCAGCTGCGCCTTCACCGACAACCCCTGGAGGTCGTACGTCCGGTGCTGCTGGAGGAGGATCGTCAGGTCGGCGTCGGCCGCCGCCTCGTAGAAGGAGTCCGCGCGCGGGAGGGGGCGGTTCAGGACGCTCCAGGACGGGACGTGGGGGTCGTGGTAGCTGACGGAGGCGCCCAGTTCCATCAGGCGGATCGCGATCTCCTGGGCGGGGGAGCCCTGTTGGTCGGCGAGGTCGGGCTTGTAGGTGACTCCCAGGAGGAGTACGCGGGCGCCTCGGGCCGACTTGCCGTGCTCGTTGAGGAGCGTTGCCGCGCGCTGGATGACGTACTGGGGCATGTGGTTGTTGACCTGCTGGGCGAGTTCCACCATGCGCAGGGTGTGGCCGGTGTGGCCCCGGAGGTCCTGGGGGACCGCGTGGCCGCCCACGCCCGGGCCGGGGCGGAAGGCCTGGAAGCCGAACGGCTTGGTCTCCGCGCAACGGATGACGTCCCAGAGGTCGACGCCCAGGTCGTTGCAGAGGACGGCCATCTCGTTGACGAGGGCGATGTTGACGTGGCGGAAGTTGGTCTCCAGGAGTTGGACCGTTTCCGCTTCCCGGGGTCCACGCGCGCGTACCACCTTGTCGGTGAGCCGGTTGTAGAAGGCGGCGGCCGACTCGGTGCAGGCGGGGGTGAGGCCGCCGATGACCTTGGGGGTGTTGGCGGGCGTGAAGTCGCGGTTGCCGGGGTCGACGCGGCTGGGAGAGTAGGCGAGGTGGAAGTCGCGGCCCGCCCGTAGGCCGGAGCCCTCTTCCAGGAGGGGGCGCAGGAACTCCTCCGTCGTGCCGGGCTGTACCGGTGACTCCAGGATCACCGTGGTGTGCGGACGCAGGCGGGCCGCCAGGGTGCGGGCGGCTGCCTCGACCTGGCTGAGGTCCAGGGTGCCGTCGGCGCCGCGCGGGGTGGGGGCGCAGATGACCGCGGTGCGTACGCGGCCGAGTTCGGCGGGGCCGGCCGCTGTCCGGAAGCCTCTGGAGAGCATCCGGCGCAGTTCGGCGGCGGTGAGGGAACCCGCCTCGGGGCCGGTCTTGTACCCCAGGGTGGGGATGCCGGCGGCGACGGCGGCCTGGGCCAGCGGCAGGCCGAGATGTCCGAGTCCGATGACGGCGAGGTCTGCGGGCATGCGTGGGCCGTCCTTCCCAGTAGCCGAAGCGGGACAGGTGCGCAAGCCCTGTGGACTGGACGGGCGAGCGCAATGTCAGACTAGGAGTAAATATGACCGATATGTGGGATTGGGTGGGCGAGTTTCCGCAGGTGTTTCCGTGGAGGTTGTCCACAGGCTGAGGGCGGGTGGTGGCCGAAGTCGGGCAACCCGGTCAGAATTCGGGCAGGGGGATCAGGGCAGGCGCAGCCGTACGACGGGATGCAGACAGCCGGTCGTACGGACACGGCCGGCGCGACCGACAGCGGGAGGCAGCGATGAGGACAGCGGCACTGGGACCGGCGCAGCGCGACGAGTCACTGGCAGCGATGGCCGAGCGTGAGCTGGACGTGCTGGTCGTGGGCGCGGGCGTGGTCGGCGCGGGCACCGCGCTCGACGCCGTGACCCGCGGTCTGTCCACGGGTCTTGTGGAGGCCCGTGACTGGGCGTCGGGCACGTCGAGCAGGTCCAGCAAGCTCATCCACGGCGGCCTGCGCTATCTGGAGATGCTCGACTTCGCCCTCGTCCGGGAGGCGTTGAAGGAACGCGGGCTGCTGCTTGAGCGGCTCGCACCGCATCTGGTGAAGCCGGTGCCCTTCCTGTATCCGCTCCAGCACAAGGGCTGGGAGCGGCTGTACGCCGGGTCGGGCGTCGCGCTCTACGACGCGATGTCGATGGCCCGCGGGCACGGGCGGGGCCTGCCGACGCACCGCCATCTGAGCCGTCGTCACGCTCTGCGCGTCGCACCCGCCTTGAAGAAGGACGCGCTGGTCGGAGCGTTGCAGTACTACGACGCGCAGATGGACGACGCCCGCTATGTGGCCACCCTGGTGCGCACGGCCGCCGCGTACGGCGCGAAGGTCGCCAACCGCGCGCGGGTGACCGGCTTTCTGCGGGAGGGCGAGCGGGTGGTCGGCGCCCGGGTGCAGGACGTCGAGGCCGGCGGGGAGTACGAGATCCGGGCCCGGCAGATCGTCAACGCCACGGGTGTGTGGACCGACGACACCCAGGGGATGGTCGGCGAGCGCGGGCAGTTCCACGTCCGGGCGTCCAAGGGCATCCACCTGGTTGTCCCCAAGGACCGGATCCACTCGGCTACCGGGCTGATCTTGCGCACCGAGAAGTCCGTGCTGTTCGTGATCCCGTGGGGCAGGCACTGGATCGTCGGCACGACGGACACCGACTGGGACCTCGACAAGGCCCACCCGGCGGCCTCCAGCGCCGACATCGACTATCTGCTGGAACATGTGAACTCGGTGCTCGCCGTGCCGCTGACCAGGGATGACGTCCAGGGTGTGTACGCGGGCCTGCGGCCCCTGCTCGCCGGCGAGTCCGACGCCACCAGCAAGCTGTCGCGCGAGCACACCGTGGCGCATCCGGTGCCGGGCCTCGTGGTCGTGGCGGGCGGCAAGTACACGACGTACCGGGTGATGGCGAAGGACGCCGTCGACGCGGCGGTGCACGGGCTCGACCAGCGGGTCGCCGAGTGCGTCACGGAGGACGTGCCGCTGATCGGGGCCGAGGGCTACCGCGCGCTGTGGAACGCCCGGGCGCGGACGGCCGCGCGCACCGGCCTGCATGTGGTGCGCGTGGAGCATCTGCTGAATCGGTACGGCTCACTGGCGCAGGAGGTCCTCGATCTGATCGCCGCGGACTCGTCCCTGGGGGAGCCGCTCCAGGCGGCGGAGGACTATCTGCGGGCGGAGGTCGTGTACGCGGCCTCGCACGAGGGGGCGCGGCATCTCGACGACGTGCTGACGCGGCGGACCCGGATCTCCATCGAGACGTTCGACCGGGGGACGCGCAGTGCCCGCGAGGCGGCGGAGCTGATGGCGCCGGTCCTCGGCTGGGACAAGGACCAGATCGAGCGCGAGGTCCAGCACTACGACAAGCGAGTGGAGGCCGAGCGCGAGTCGCAGCGTCAGCCGGACGACCTGACGGCGGACGCGGCGCGGCTGGGCGCACCGGACATCGTGCCGCTCTGACGCCGTTTCACGACACTGCCCTAGAACCTCCGATCGTCACTCGAACGAGTGTCGTGAACTGGGATCTTTGTCCGGCACTCGTCCGTTCTACGGGGTGCGGGGGCGGAACTCGGCGGCGGGCGGGGCCGGTTCGGGGGCGGTTCCCGCGCTCTTGTCCGTGTTCATTCGGAGGTCGTTCCGAGGTCGTTCGGAAGGTGAGGAGGCACCGACCGCAGGTGGGGCGGTGGAACGCGTGCTTCACGCGGTCCCTCTTCCCACAGGCCACCGTCCGTCCCGAGGGGCACCCTGGGCGTCGGCCGGTTGTCGGGTGAGGGACAATAGAGGTTCTGTCAGGGCGGGTTGCATGAGGGGACGCATGTCGGAGGCGGAGCGGGCGGGCGCATCCCGTGAGGACAAGAGTGAGCGTCTCCTCGCCGGGCGGTACCGGCTGGGAGGGGTCCTCGGCCGCGGCGGCATGGGCACCGTCTGGCGCGCGGAGGACGAGACCCTGGGCCGGACCGTCGCCGTCAAGGAGTTGCGGTTCCCGGGGAGCATCGACGAGGAGGAGAAGCGGCGGCTGATCACGCGGACGCTGCGCGAGGCCAAGGCGATCGCGCGGATCCGCAACAACAGCGCCGTGACCGTCTTCGACGTGGTCGAGGAGGACGACCGGCCGTGGATCGTCATGGAACTCGTCGAGGGCAAGTCGCTCGCCGAGGTCATCCGTGAGGACGGGCTCCTGGAGCCGCAGCGCGCGGCCGAGGTGGGCCTCGCGATCCTCGACGTGCTCAGGTCCGCGCACCGCGAGGGCATCCTGCACCGCGACGTGAAGCCGTCGAACGTGCTGATGTCCGTGGACGGCCGGGTCGTCCTCACCGACTTCGGTATCGCGCAGGTCGAGGGCGACCCGTCGATCACCTCGACCGGCATGCTCGTTGGCGCGCCCTCCTACATCTCGCCGGAGCGGGCCCGAGGCCACAAGCCCGGCCCGGCAGCCGACCTCTGGTCGCTCGGCGGCCTGTTGTACGCGTCGGTCGAGGGTGTGCCGCCGTACGACAAGGGGTCCGCGATCGCGACGCTGACCGCCGTGATGACGGAGCAGCTGGAGGAGCCGAAGAACGCGGGCCCGCTGAAGGACGTGATCTACGGACTGCTCACCAAGGATCCCGCCAAGCGGCTCGACGACGCCGGTGCGCGCACGATGCTCAACGCGGTGATCCACGCGCCCGAGCCCAAGGAGGCCGAGCCGGAGCCGGCGGACGTCACGAAGGTCGTGCCGTTGCCGCCTGTTCCGGGCAAGGGCAAGCGGGCGGACAAGGGCGCGGAGAGCAAGAGTTCGGCCGACTCGGGCTCCGGGGGCAAGCGGGGCGAGGAGGCCGGCGAGCGGTTCCGTGGGGCGTTCCGGTCCGTGAAGAAGGCGGCGGCTGTCGCGGCGGGGGCCGGGGCGGGGGCGGCTGTACGTACGAAGGGCGCCGACTCCGCTGGGGCCGCCGGTACTTCGGAGTCTGGGGGAGCAGCGGCCGGGGCCGATGCGGGTGCCGTGTCCTCTGGAGGCACGTCCTCCGGGAGTTCGGCCTCGGGCAGCGCGGCCTCTGGGAGTGCGCCCTCCGGGAGTTCGGCCTCCGGTGGCGCGGCATCCGGGAGTGCGGCTTCCGCCGGGGTGGCGGGTGAGGCTGCGAAGAGTGGTGGTGCTCAGGGGGCCGTTGTTCCCGGGGCGCGGGACGGCAAGGCTCGGGATGCCGGGGCTCCGGCGGGCAACGCCGGTACCGCGGGGCGGAGTTCGGGGTGGCCTGTCGTGCCGCCGCCGGATCTGCCGCCTCGGCCGGTGCCCAGGGCGCCGATCACCGATGTGGTGCCCAAGCGGACGCTGGTGATCATCGGGGTGGTCATCGCGGTCATCGTGCTCGGCGTGGTGCTGGCCCTCGTGCTCGGGGGCGACGACTCCGCCGACGATGCTGCCGGCGGCGCGAAGAGCGGTGGCGGCAAGGTGACTTCCTCCGCCTCGGCCTCAGCCGAGACCAAGGAGGACAAGGACGACGGCACTCGCGCGGACGGCGGGCAGAGCGCCGACGCCTCGAAGAGCGCCGAGGCGGAAACCGGCTCGGGTACGGGGGCGGGCACGGTGAACTCGCCCAGTGCGACGGCGAGCGAGTCCGGTGGTGTCTCGGGTGTGTCCACTTACACGAGTGGGCAGGGGTTCTCCATCGGGTTGCCCACCGGGTGGAAGTTCGAGTCCACAGGGGCCGCGGGCGCCCGGTTCGCGGGGCCCGCCGGGCAGAAACTGCTCGTCGGGTGGACCACTACGCCCAAGTCCGATCCCGTGGCGGACTGGGAGAACCAAGAGCAGTACATGACGCGTTCGCAGTACGACAGGATCCGAATAGCGAAGGTGAACTACCGCGGCTGGAACACGGCCGACTGGGAGTTCACCTATGCGGACGGCGGGACGACGTACCGGTCGGTGGACCGGGGGTTCGTCGTCAACAGCCAATCCGGGTATGCGCTGATGTACACGGCGAAAGCGTCCAATTGGGGCACCGAGCTGCGCAAGGAGACATGGCGGACGTTCACGGAGACGTTCGAGCCGAAATCGTGATGTGCGCGGTTCCGAGTTGAGGCCGTGAGATCTCGCATCCTCTCTTTGTGACTTGCCTCCGGCACGTATCGTGAGTGGTTGCGGACCGTACGCATCCAGAACGGGACGTATGGCGAACGGAATTGAGCAGCCGGGCGGCCGGGGGAGGCATCGTGGAGGAATATGCGGGGCGGGTGCTCGCCGACCGCTACCGCCTGCCGCTGCCCGCGTCCGACGAGTTCGAACTCCGCGAGACGCGTGCCTGGGACACCTATAGCGGGCAGGAAGTCCTGGTCAGGCAGGTGCCGTTGCCCGAGGTCGTCGAGGCCGAGGTACTCGACTCGGACGGGCTGCCGGACGGGTTCGTAGCACGGGACGGGCGTCGGGCGCGAGCGTCCGACACACGGTCCACGGCCACACGCCGGCCCAGCGATCCCGCCGTACGGCGTGCCATCGAGGCCGCGCAGGCCGCCGCGTCCATCCCCGATCATCCACGGCTCGACCAGGTCTTCGACGTGTTCGCGCAGGGCGGTTCGCTGTGGATAGTGAGTGAACTGGTGCCGGCGCGGTCGCTGGAGTCGCTGCTCGCCGAGAAGCCTCTGACGCCGTACCGCGCGGCCGAGGTCGCCGCCGACGTCCTCATGGCACTGCGCGTGCTGCACGCCCACGGCTGGGTGCACCGCAACATCACCGAGCGCACGGTGCTCGTCTGCGACGACGGGCGCGTGATGCTCACCGGGCTGGCGGCCGGCGCGGCGGAAGAGGCGCTGTGCGGGTACGACCCGGTGCCGGGCCGGGACACGTCAGGGGCGGTTGGGGCCGCGGCTGGGGCACACGAAGGCGCGAAGGCCATAGGCGGCGCGGCAGTTGGCGCTCCGGGGGCGCGTGGCGGCGCGGGGCCGGGTGGTAGTGGCGGGGGCGGAGGGTACGGGCAGTCACCGGCTCCGTTGCCGAGTGGTCCGGGTGCGGCGGGGCGTCAGGGGTTGCCCGGCGGCGGGGTCGGCGTCTCGGGCCACCCGGCCGGGGGCGTCAACTACGGGGCTCCCGGGGGGACGTTCGCCGGGCCTTCCGCCGGGGATGTCGAAGCCGCCCGGCGTGCCGCCATCGAGGCGCGGACGGGTGGCGGGGCCGGTCGTCCTGGTGCGGGCGGGGGTTACGGCGTTTCCGGCGGGACGTTCGCCGGGGGTTCCGGAGGGGATCCCGAGACCGCTCGGCGGGCCGCTGCCGAGGCACGGGGCGGTGGGGTGTCCGGAACCGGTGCCGGAGGAGGTTACGGAGTTCCCGGGGGGACGTTCGCCGGGGACGCTGCCGGGGATCCCGAGGCTGCCCGGCGTGCCGCCATCGAGGCGCGGGCCGGTGGCGGGGTGCCCGGGACCGGTGCCGAGGGGAGCGAGGGAGGCTCCGCCGGGGGTGAGCGGCGGGCCTTGGAGACCGGCGGGGACATCCGGGCGGCGCGGGCAGGGGCGATCGCCGCGTATCGGGCGGGGGCGCGGGCCGCGGCCCGGGTCCAGGAGGCCGAGCAGAGCGGGCGTACCGCGCTGCCCGGTGCCCGGCCGTCGATCGAGGCGGGCGGCGCCGGTGGCGGTGCGCACGGCACCGGTGTGGAGCGTGGCCCGGCCACTCCGCCTCCGGGACAGATCGCCGACCCCTACGGCGTGCGTACGCCTGCCGCCTGGAACGGTGGCATCGCCCCCGCGACCGGGATTCCCGGCCAGGCCGGGCATGCCGGACAGGCACGCAGCGCGCTCCCCGCCGCAGCGAACGGTGCCGTGACGAGCGGGGTCGCCGACAGCGTTCCGCACCAGCAGCAACACCAGCATCAGCAACAACACCGGCAGCCCTGGCCGCCGACTCACGCTCAGCCCCAGGACGCGCCCCAGGACATGCCCAGGGACCAGGTCCCGCCCGCCGATCGTGTCCCCGGCCGGACCCCGGGCCGCTGGGACGACGTGGTCGCCGGCGGTGCCCCCCGGCGTGGGCCCGCGACCCCGCTGGCCGCCGAGCGGGCCCGGCAGGCCCGGATGGCCGTCGTAGGGGCGGTGACCGAGCGATGGGCGCCCGAGCAGGCCGGTCCCGTGCACGAGAACTGGCAGCTGGCCCCGCCCATCGGTCCCGCGACCGACCTGTGGGCGCTCGGCGCGCTGCTCTTCAGGGCCGTACAGGGCCATGCGCCCTACCCCGAGGAGTCGACGGCCGAGCTGGTGCAGCTGGTGTGCGCCGAGCCGCCCGCCTTCGCCGAGGAGTGCGGCCCGCTCAGGCCCGTCGTGGAGTCACTGCTGCGCCAGGACCCCACCGAGCGGCTCGACTTCGAGGAGTTGAACGGCTGGCTGCGCTCCCTCGTCCGGTCGGCGCCGGAGCCCGAGGCCGGTCTGTACACCGTCGCCGCGCCGCCCACCGATCCGCGCCGGCTGCCGATCGTACGGCGCCGGGGCGAGCTGGTGCGCAGGCGCCGGGCAGGGCTGCCCGCGACCGGACCGCACGGCCGGCACAAGCGGGGCAGGCAGGAGAAGCGGGCGCCGCGCAGACTGGGCCGCAACCTGCTCCTCGTGATACTGCTCGCGCTGGCCGCGGCGATCGCGTACGCCATGTTCTTCATGCCGAAGGCCAAGAGCAGCGGGGATCAGGACGGGGAGCGGACCGGTTCTGCCGGAGAGGTGAGCACGGCGCCGGAGCAGTCGGCCGAGAACCCGGACGCGAGCAGCGAACCGCGGCCCGAGCAGACCTCGCCCGGCAGCGGGAACGGCAACAGCGCCTCCCCGTCGGCCGGTTCGTCCGAGCCGGAGACGACCACCGGGCCCGATGTCGCCGCCGGCTTCACCTTGCGTACCGACCCCGAGGGCTTCCGGGTCGCCGTCGCCAACGGGTGGGACCGGGCGGCGAAGAACGGGCGCGGCCAAGTCGTCTACTCGCACGGCTCGTTCGAGCTGATCGTCGTACCGGGCCGGGACACCACGCAGCAGTACGGCGCCGATCCGATGGCGTACCAGCGGGAGCGGGAGTACGAGCTACAGCCGTTCCGCGACTCGACCTGGGCCACCTCCAGTGGGATGCGGACCATCGAGGTCGGCGGACGGACCATGGCCGAGGGGCAGTTCACCTGGCAGAACAGCTCCGGCAGCGAGGTGTTCGTACGCAATCTCGCGATAGTGATCGACGGGCGGTACCACGTGGTCCAGGTGCGCGGGCCGGAGGCCGAGCGGGACGAGGTGACGCGCCTGTACGAACAGGCGGCGGCCACCTACCAGTTCACCGGCTGACCTCGAGGGCAGGCTTCACGGGCAGAACCGTCACAGTGCTGTCCCCGTAGGCACCCCTGCGGTTCCCTCCGGCGAGGGGGCTCCTTAGTCTTGCCCCTGTCAAGACCATTGCGGGGAAACGTGAATGAGATGCAGGGCCTGCTCCTCGCGGGCCGCTACCGGCTCGTCGACGTCATCGGCAGCGGCGGCATGGGCCGCGTGTGGCGTGCGCACGACGAGCTGCTGCACCGTGCCGTCGCCGTCAAGGAGCTGACGGCCGCGCTGTACGTGGCCGAGAGCGAGAAGGCCGTCCTGCTCGCCCGGACCCGGGCCGAGGCGCGCGCGGCGGCGCGGATCAACCACTCCGCCGTCGTCACCCTGCACGACGTACTCGACCACGACGGCCGCCCGTGGATCGTGATGGAACTCGTCGAGGGCCACTCGCTGGCCGACGCGGTCAAGGAGGCCGGACGGATCGAGCCGCGCGAGGCCGCGCGGGTCGGCCTGTGGGTGCTGCGCGCGCTGACCGCCGCGCACGCCGCCGGCGTACTGCACCGTGACATCAAGCCTGGCAACGTCCTGCTCTCCCAGGACGGCCGGGTCCTGCTCACCGACTTCGGGATCGCCCAGGTCGAGGGGGACACGACCATCACGCGTACGGGGGAGATCGTCGGCTCGGTCGACTACCTCGCCCCCGAGCGGCTGCGCGGCGAGGACCCGGGGCCCTCCTCCGACCTGTGGGCGCTCGGTGCCACGCTGTACACGGCCGT
Organism: Streptomyces sp. NBC_00075; assembly: GCF_045041225.1. Taxonomy (NCBI): domain Bacteria; kingdom Bacillati; phylum Actinomycetota; class Actinomycetes; order Kitasatosporales; family Streptomycetaceae; genus Streptomyces; species Streptomyces sp. NBC_00075. The sequence continues at coordinate 4,090,290 of NZ_CP108243.1, read as the reverse complement.
CGAGGGCCGCTCCCCGTTCCGCCGCACGTCCCCGCTGACCACCATGCAGGCGGTCGTCGAGGACGAGGCCGACGAGCTGCGGTACGCCGGTCCGCTCGCGCCCGTCATCACGGCCCTGCTCCTCAAGGATCCCGCCGTACGGCCCGGAGCGGCCGAGGCCGAGCAGATGCTCGCGGAGGCGGCGGAGGGGCGACGGCCCCGCGCGGCCGAGCAGTACGTGCCGACGCTTCATACGGGGGCGGCGATGCGGACACCCGCGGAGGGGGAGGTCGGGACCTTCCGGATGGGCGGGGCCGCGGTCGGCTCCGCCACGCCGGTTCAGGGGGCGTTCGGTCCGATCAGCCCGGCGCAGGCGAGTCCTGTCGGTCCGGCCGGGCCGCGCCGCCGGGGTCGTACGGTCGCCCTCGTCGCCGCGCTGGTCGTGCTTGTCGGCGGGGGTGGGGTGTTCGGGCTGCACCAGTGGAACTCCGGTTCGAAGAAGGCCGGTTCGGCTGTCTCGGCCTCGCCGTCCGCCACGCCCTCCGGCTCTCCCTCCGCTACGGCGAGTGCGAGTGCGCAGCCTTCCGCCGTGCCGGGCACCGTGCCCAAGGACTGGGTGCGGGTCGAGGATCCGGCCGGTTTCAGTCTCTCGCTGCCCCAGGGGTGGACGCGGACGGAGACGAACGGGCAGATCGACTACTCGCCCGACGGCGGGGAGCACTTCCTGCGTATCGCCATCGACGAGTCCCCGGACTTCGACGACCCCTACCTCCACCAACTCGACCTGGAACAGCAGCTCCAGAAGCTCAGCGAGTACAAGAGGGTGAGCCTGGAGTCGAACGTCTACCGCGACCGCAAGGGTTCGCTCTGGGACTTCACCTGGACCGCGCTGGCGAAGGACGGGGGGTTCCCGGGGCCGCGGCGGGCCATCGAGCAGGCGTATCTCGGCCGCGACGGCGCCGAGTACCTGCTCTACATGTCCTCTCCGGCGGCCGACTGGGCGACTGCGAGCGAGCAGTTCACGGCGGTGCTGCGGGGCTGGCGCCCGAACTCCGGCTGACACCGCCGCGCATACGGCACGCCTGGTAGGGCGGTTGTCGGTCATCCGCCGCTCGGCGCCCCGGAGCCCTGCCCTCCGGTGCGGCATGATGAGGCGCATGGGGACCGAGGGGGACAGCTTCCGTGTGATCGCCGGGCGGTACCGCCTGGAGGCCAGGCTCGGCCGGGGCGGCATGGGTGTCGTCTGGCGGGCGACCGACCAGCTGCTCGAACGGCGGGTCGCGGTCAAGGAGTTGACGCAGGACACCTCCCTCTCGGCGGACGAGGCCCGGCTGCGCCGCGACCGCACCCTGCGCGAGGCGCGCGCGGTCGCCCAGCTGCACCACCCGCACATCATCGTCGTCCACGATGTCGTCGAGGACGACGAACGCCCGTACATCGTCATGGAGCTGATCGACGGCGGCTCGCTCGCCGACCGGATCTCCGGGGACGGTCCCGTCGACGCCGACGAGGCCGCCCGGATCGGCATCGCCCTGCTCGGCGCCCTCGGCGCGGCCCACGCCGCCGGTGTCCTGCACCGGGACATCAAGCCCGCGAACGTCCTCCTGGAAGACGGCACCGACCGGATCGTCCTCACCGACTTCGGGATCGCCCAGGTCGCGGGCGCGACCACCCTCACCGAGAGCGGCTCCTTCGTCGGCTCGCCCGAGTACACGGCGCCCGAGCGGATGTCCGGGACCAGGACCGGGCCGGAGTCCGACCTGTGGTCGCTCGGCGCGCTGATCTGTACGGCGCTGAGCGGTGAATCGCCGTTCCGGCGCGACTCGTTGGGCGGCATCCTGCACGCCGTCGTGATCGACGAGGTACGGCCACCGGCTCAGGCCGCGCCGCTCCTGCCCGTCGTACGGGGGCTCCTCGAACGCGATCCCGAGCGGCGGCTCGACGCGACACAGGCGGAACGGATGCTGCGGGCGTTCCGGGCGACCGGGCGTACGCCGAAGCTGTCGGCCGGGTACTCGCCGGCCCGGCAGCAGGACCGGCGGGGCGAGGACTCCGGCGGGAAACCGGCGCCGACGCCGTCACCCCGCACCCTCTCCCTGCGGCGCCTTTCATCGCGTACCCCATCCCCTCGCACCTCTGCTTCTCGCACCTCTGCTTCTCGGACCTCTTCTCCTCGTACGACGGACCAGTCGGCGCGGCCCTCCGGGCGGACGATGCTCGTCACCGCGGTGCTGGTCGCGGCGCTGGCCGGGGCAGGGGTGTCCGCGGCGGCGCTGCTGATGAACTCGGGGGACGGCGGGGGCGGGAGGCCGGGGAGCACGGCGACGGTGTCGGGGGCGACGGAGGTGTCGACCAGCACGACCGGGCCCACTCCCACGCCCACTCCCTCTCCCTCCGGTAGCCCTTCCTCCCGGACCGCTCCCTCCGGCTACCGCCTCGCCCAGGACCCGCGCGGCTTCTCGCTCGCCGTGCCGGACGGTTTCACGCGGACCGAGCAGAAGGACCGGGTCTTCTATCTGTCACCGGGGGAGACCTTCCGGCTCGGGATCAGGGTCGTCGACCCCCAACCGGGCGGCCCGCTCGGGGTGATGCAGCGGGCGCACGCCAACGGGCCCTCCTCGAACCCAGGTTACCGCGACGGACGGGTCACCGAGACCGTGCACGGTCAACAGGCCGCCGCGCTCTGGGAGTTCACCTGGGACGGCTTCAGTACGACCGAGGGCCCCCGCCACACCTACGACCTGTGCTGGGAGGAGGGCGGGCGGATGTACGACGTATGGGTGTCGGCGCCCGTCGGGAAGGTGCGGGAGGCGAAGGAGTATTTCGACGTCGCCCTGGACACCTTCGTCAATTAGCGGGGGAAGCGGCGAATCACGAGACCGAGAGCCGCTCTGAGAAGTCCCGCTTTCCCAGTTCTCCCCACGCGCAGCGCGAACCCGCCCTCCGGCCGGAATACCGGCTTCGCGTACCAAAGTCCGTTTCGCCGCCACCACTTGGCCGCACCCAGTTTCTTCGGCGGCTGCGGCAGCGGCAACGCTCTTTCCCCGAGCCGGAGTTCGCCGCTCCACACGCCGGGCGCCAGCTCGGGGACGGGTATGTGGACGGTGAACTGCTCGCCGTGCGGGGGCCGTACGGCGGGGAAGACGGCCGTGGCATCCGGCTCGTCCTCGTTGGTGAGGTGCACGGTCAGCGCGCCGCGCGGGTACGCGCCGAGGGTGCAGCGGCCGGTGACCAGCAGCTCGGTGGGACGGCCGGCGTGCCAGCGGACGGCCCCGAAGGTGAGCCGCTTCAGCACCGGGTGCTTCCGCTCGCCGAGGTCGATCGTGTAGTTGCCGTACGGAACGGTCGTGTAGAGGGTGACGGCACGCCGACCTCGTACGGTCTCCGTGATCCGTACGTCGGGACGGCCCGCCAGCCGCTCGGCCCGTCTGCTGCCTATGCGCACCTCGCGCGTGAGCCCCTGGGCGCCGACGGCCAGGGACATGTCCCACAGCCCGTCGGCGAGGGGCGAGCCGTCGGCGAGGGTGTCGATGTCGAAGGCGGCCTCGAACCCGGCCTTCTCGTACGCGTACCGCCCCTCGTCCTCGTCGGCGCCGAGGTGCGGGGACGCGGTGTGCGTGACGGGCAGCCGGTACTCCGTTCCCGTCTCCCTTTCGCGCACGACGAGTTCGGTCGTGACGTCGTGCGTCTCCACCCGGTGCAGATAGGCATATCCGGCCAATCGCACCCGGGTACCGCGCAGTTCGGCCCGCGAGACATGATGCCGTACGTCAATTTCGACGGTTTCACGTATTTCGTGCTGTCTCGGAGAGTCCGTTTCGGGCACGGTCATCGTCACGTTCTCCAAAAAGTGCGAAGGGCGAAATGCCGGGGGTGGAATGTGGAGGGTGAAGTGCGAATGCGTGCGCCGTTTCGGATATGCGTGGCGACTGGGTGGTGAAGATACCGTGACCTGATCGTGCCTTCAAGGTTAGGGCGCCGTGATCATCCTGCTCGGGTGGGGTGAGCCGGGTCACCCCCTGAATGCCCGCTTTGTTCCATCCGTGCGCGGGCGGATTACGAACTCTGCTAAAACGTCGACATGGACATGGGAACCGGCGTGGGCATCGAGCTGTTCGGGCGTGCGCATGCCCGGCAGCGCTGGGCGGCGCGCGGGGCGCTCGGGGCCGCCGGGCTGGCGGTGCTGCTGCCGATCGGATACGCGGGCATGGGCAGCCTGCTGCTCGGCGTGGTCGGCATCGGCGGAGCCGTGCTCACGGCCTCCGGCCTGTGGTGGGCGCTCGCCCGGCGCGGCCTCGTACGGGGCGTGGGGGCGGTGCTCGCCGTGGCCACCCCGATCGCTGTCGTCGTCCTCTTCGCCACCGCCAATCTGCTGGGGCCCGCGCTCGCCTCCATCGTCCTGTGGTGCGTCGCCGTGTGGGCCGGGAAATTCGCGCTGAGCAGCACCAAGTCCCATGTCGTGCCGGTCCGTGAGTACGAGGTGCCGGCGCCCCGCCGACCCTTCCTCCTCATGAACCCGCGCTCCGGCGGCGGCAAGGTCGAGCGCTTCCGGCTGCGCGAGAAGGCGGAGCGGCTCGGCGCCCGCGTCCATCTGCTCGACCCCGACAAACCCGAGCCCGAGGACGTCGTCGCCCTGGCCCGGGCGGCGGTCGCGGCCGGCGCGGATCTGCTCGGCGTGGCCGGCGGCGACGGCACCCAGGCCCTCGTCGCGGGCGTCGCCGCCGAACACGGCCTGCCCTTCCTCGTCGTGTCCGCCGGTACGCGCAACCACTTCGCCATGGACCTCGGCCTCGACCGCGACGACCCGGCGACCTGCCTCGACGCCCTCACGGACGCGGGCGGCGTGGAGCTGCGCGTGGACCTCGGCTTCCTCGACACCCACGTGGGCGGTACGGCGGACAGCCGCCCCTTCGTCAACAACGCCTCCTTCGGCGCGTACGCCTCGATCGTGCAGAGCCCCGCCTACCGCGACGACAAGGTCGGCACCACCCTGGGCCTGCTGCCCGAGCTGCTCACCTTCGAGCGCGGCGCGACGCTGACCGCACGGGCGTACCCCCAGGCGGAGACGCGTGACGGCGAGACCACCGTCCACGCACCGCAGGCCCTGCTCGTCAGCAACAACCGCTACCGCATGGACGACCTGGCCGGCCTCGGCCGCCGCGAGCGCCTGGACGCCGGTGTCCTCGGCGTGCTCGGCATCAAGGTCGAGGACGCCGCCCAGGCCGCCGAACTGCTCCTCGGCCGGTACGCCACCGGCCTGACCGTCGTCACCGCCCACGAGGTCGTCGTCGAGGCCGACCTGCCCGAGATCGAGGTCGGCCTCGACGGCGAGGCACTCGTCCTGCCCACCCCCGTCCGCTGCCGCGTCGAACCGGGCGCCCTGCGCGTCCGCGTCCCGCGCCATCGGCCCGGCGTTCCCGCGCCGACGCCCCCCATGGACTGGCGCCGGCTGCGCAAACTGGCGGCGACGGTCGGACGTACGGCACTGCCCCGCCGTACGACGGACGCCCTGAACCGGCGTCGACAAGCGTCGTCCTCGCAGGGTAGGGATGGGGCATGAGCAATGGAGGGGACGGCGGAGGGGACAGGGGTACGGACAGGGGTACGGACCGGGGGAGCAAGGGCGACGAGGGGCGGCTGGTCGGTGGCCGGTACCGGCTGACCGAGCGCATCGGGTCCGGCGGCATGGGCACCGTGTGGCGGGCCCAGGACGAGCTGGTCGAGCGTGAGGTCGCCGTCAAGCAGCCTAGGCTGCCCGGGGACCCGCAGGACGCCGCCCATCAGCGGATCGCCCACCGCCTCCACCGGGAGGCGCGGGCCGCCGCGCGCGTCGACCATCCCTCCGCCGTCTCCGTCCACGATGTCGTCGTCGAGGACGGACTCCCCTGGATCGTCATGGAGTTGGTGCGCGGCGAGTCCCTGCACGAGGTGCTCCAGCGCGGTGCCATCGAGCCCGCCGAGTCCGCGCGCATCGGCCTCGCCGTGGTCGGCGCGCTGCGCGCCGCGCACTCCGTCGGGATCGTCCACCGGGACGTGAAGCCCGCCAACGTCCTGCTCGGAAAGCACGGCAGGGTCGTCCTCACCGACTTCGGCATCGCCCACATCATGGGCGAGGAATCCCTCACGATGAGCGGGGAGTTCGTCGGCTCCCTCGAGTTCATCGCCCCCGAGCGCATGTCGGGCCGGGGCGCGGGCCCGTCCTCCGACCTGTGGTCGCTCGGCGTACTCCTCTACGCGGCCGTCGAGGGCTGGTCCCCCTTCCGCCGTACGACCCTGGAGTCCACGCTCGCCGCGATCCTCGCCGCCGAGACACCCCAGCCCCAACAGGCGGGCCCGCTCGGCCCGTTGCTCGTACGGCTGCTGGTGAAGGACCCCGCCGAGCGCCCCGACGCGGACGAGGTCACGGCGGCCCTGGAGGCGGTGGCCAAGGGCTGGCCGCTCCCGAAGGCGCCGGAGCGCGGGGAGTTGACTGTGGCTCAGGAGCCGTCGGGGATAAGTGAGTTCGCGGACGACGCGGGAACGGTGCGGTTGCGGGGGGACAGCGCTTCAGCCGAGCCCGAGCCCGAGCCCGAGCCCGAGCCCGAGCCCGAGCCCGAGCCCGAGCCTGAGCGCGAGTCCGTGCCCGAGACACCGGTGCCTGGCACACCCGTACCAGGCGCATCCGTACCCGAGCCCTCCCCCGAGACCCGAGCCACCTCGTTGCCCGCCCCGAAGCCCGCGCGGCGCCGACGCCGACTGCGGGTGGCCCTCGCGGTCCTGGCCGGTGCTGTCGTTCTCGTGGCCGTGGGCATGGTGTTCGAGGGCGCGATCGTCGAGACCAGCGGCGACGATGCGGCGGTCGCGGGGGCACCCGGCACCCCGTCCGCCGTACCCCCTTCCGTACCCCCTGCCGTACCCACCACCGTCCCCGCGCCCACCGAGGCCCTCCCCACCCTCGGCAGCTGGCTGGCCCACGAGGAGAAGGACCTGAGGGCGGTGCTCGCCCTGCCCCGCCAGTACGTCCGCTTCCATGAGCAGGGCGACGCCGACGACCAGCCCCGGATGGCGATCTACGACAACGACGAGGTCATCCAGGTGCGCCTCACCCTCTGGGACAAGGCACCCCGCTCGCCCATGGGTCAGGCCCAGCACGCCGCCGAGATCTGGGCGGGCTACGGCCAGTCGACCACCCAGTACACCAACACGACCGTCGACGGCTACAAGTCCGTCCAGGCCGACACCACCTACGACACCGAGGGCAGGCTCGTCCGGGTCATGCAGGTGGAGATCCTGACCGACGACGGCCGGCTGTACGAGCTGCGCGTCGACATGCCCAAGGGGACACCGGACGAGAAGCGGGGTACCGAGGTCTTCAAGGGGGCACGCGACCAGCTCGAAATCGAGAAGCAGTGACTTCAGGTCGCGCTCAACGCCCTGATCAGCGGATTTGTTGCCAGTGGTCACTGGCGGCTTGTGCGTAGACAGTGAATCCGGGTTACCCATGGGTACCCAAAGCCTCCGAGCCGTCATACCCTGCGGCTCATGACGGACTCGCAGGCCCCGGTAAAGCCCGGCACCGACGCCCCCACCGGTACGAACCCCCTGGCCCCCGCGCCCACAGGCGCCCGCACCGCCGCGGACGTGGTCACGCCCGAGCTGATCGCCCAGCTCACCAAGGGTGTCGTCGGCTCCGGCCGCACCGCCAACCACACCCCGTTCACCGGCGAGAAGCTGGCCGACCTGCCCGAGTCCACCCCCGAGGACGTGGAGAAGGCGTACCAGCGGGCCCGCACCGCGCAGACCGTCTGGGAGCAGACCCCGGTACGGCAGCGCGCCGCCGTGCTGCTCCGCTTCCACGACCTGGTGCTGGCCCGCCAGGCCGAGGTGCTCGACCTCATCCAGCTGGAGACCGGCAAGGCCCGCCTGCACGCCCACGAGGAGGTCCAGGCCGTCGCCGTGGCCGCCCGTCACTACGGCCGTATGGCACCCCGTTATCTGAAGCCGAAGCGGCACGCGGGCGCGATGCCCACCCTCACCAAGGTCACCGAACTGCGCCACCCGCGCGGGGTGGTTGGTCAGATCGCCCCCTGGAACTACCCGCTGGAACTGTCGGTCGGCGACGCGATCCCGGCCTTCGTCGCGGGCAACGCGGTCGTGATGAAGCCCGACACGGAGACCTGTCTGACGGCCCTGTGGGCCCGGGACCTGCTCATCGAGGCCGGGTTGCCCGCCGATGTCTTCCAGGTCGTCCTCGGTGAGGGCCCGGTCGTCGGCCCCGAGGTCGTCAAGCACGCCGACTACGTCTCCTTCACCGGCTCCACCCGCACCGGCCGCGAGGTCGCGCAGGGCGCCGCCGCGCGTCTGGTAGGCGTTTCGCTCGAACTCGGCGGCAAGAACGCCATGTTGGTCCTGGAGGACGCCGACATAGAGAAGGCGGCGGCGGGCGCGGTCCGGGCCTGCTTCTCCTCCGCCGGCCAACTCTGCATCTCCATCGAGCGGTTGTACGTCCACGAGTCGATCGCGGACGCGTTCGTCGAGCGTTTCGTCGCCCGTACGAAGGCGATGCGGCTCGGCAAGTCCCTCGCGTACGGCGCCGACATGGGCTCGCTGGTCGGCGAACGCCAGCTGGAGACGGTGACGAAGCACGTCGACGAGGCGGTCGCCAAGGGCGCGAAGGTCCTCGCGGGCGGCACGGCCCGCCCGGACATCGGCCCCTACTTCTACGAGCCGACCATCCTCGACGGCGTCGAGACCCCGATGGCCGTCTGCTCGGAGGAGACCTTCGGCCCGGTCGTCTCCATCTACCGCTTCAAGACGGACGACGAGGCGGTGGCCCTCGCCAACTCCACGCCGTACGGCCTGAATTCCTCGGTCTGGACGAAGAGCGCCACCCGCGGCCGTGCCGTCGCCGCCCGCGTCCGCTGCGGCACGGTCAACGTCAACGAGGGCTACGCGTCCGCGTACGGCAGCGTCCAGTCGCCCATGGGCGGCATGAAGGACTCCGGCCTAGGCCGCCGCCACGGCTCCGAGGGCATCCTCAAGTACACCGAGGCCCAGACGATCGCCCAGCAGCGGCTGCTGCCGATGGCGCCGGCTCTCGGCATGGACGACGAGAAGTACGCGGAGTTCATGAGCAGGAGCTTGAGGGTGATGAAGGCGCTCCGACTGCGCTAGGCAAGTTCTGTTCTCAACGAGGAGAGCAAGTGTCGTACGACTTCGACGTCATCGTGGTGGGCTCCGGCTTCGGCGGCTCCGTCACCGCCCTGCGCCTGACCGAGAAGGGGTACGGGGTGGGCGTACTGGAGGCGGGCCGCCGCTTCACGCGCGACACGCTCCCCCGGAACTCCTGGGACCTGAAGAACTACCTCTGGGCGCCCAGGCTCGGGATGTACGGCATCCAGCGCATCCACCTGCTGGGCAACGTCATGGTCCTGGCGGGCGCAGGCGTGGGCGGCGGTTCGCTGAATTACGCCAACACCCTCTACGTACCGCCGAAGCCGTTCTTCGACGACCCCCAGTGGCGTGACATCACGGACTGGCAGGCGGAGTTGAGCCCGTACTACGACCAGGCCAGGCGCATGCTCGGGGTACGGCTCAACCCGACGATGACCCCGTCCGACGTCCACCTCAAGGCGGCGGCCGAGCGGATGGGCGTGGGCGACACCTTCCACCTCGCGCCGGTGGGCGTCTTCTTCGGCGACGGCGAGGACGCGGCGGGCGGGGTGAAGGCAGCGCCGGGGGAGCAGGCCCCGGACCCCTACTTCGGCGGCGCCGGACCCGCGCGCAAGGCGTGCACCGAGTGCGGTGAGTGCATGACGGGCTGCCGGCACGGCGCGAAGAACACCCTCAACGAGAACTATCTCTACCTGGCCGAGAAGGCGGGCGCGGTCGTCCACCCCCTGACGACGGTCGTGTCCGTCACGGACGACTCACGCGGCGGCTACGCGGTCGCCACGCTCCCGACGGACGCGAAGAGGAAGGGCGCGGGCCGTACGTACACAGCCCGGCGCGTGGTCCTGGCGGCCGGCACCTACGGTACCCAGACCCTCCTGCACCGCATGAAGGCGGGCGGCCAACTCCCGTACCTCTCCGAGCGGTTGGGCGAGCTGACCCGTACCAACTCGGAGGCGCTGGTCGGCGCCCAGACCGACAACCGCCGCTACCGCAAGGTGACGGGCGAGGCGAAGGTCGACTTCACGCGCGGGGTCGCCATCACGTCCTCGATCCACCCCGACGAGAACACCCACATCGAACCCGTCCGCTACGGCAAGGGCTCGAACTCGATGGGCGGCCTGTCGATCCTCCAAGTCCCGTACGCGGAAGGGTCGTCGAGGGTTCTGGGCTGGCTGGCGAACGCGGCGCGCCACCCGCTCCTGGTCCTGCGCTCGGTCTCCAACCGCCAGTGGTCGGAGCGGACCATCATCGGCCTGGTGATGCAGTCCCTGGACAACTCCCTCACCACCTATCTGAAGCCGAAGGGCGCGGGCAAGGGCCTGTTGACGGCCCGTCAGGGCCACGGCGCCCCCAACCCCAAGCAGATCAGGGCCGCGACGGAGAGCGCGTCCGCGATCGCCGCCGAGATCAACGGTTTCGCCGGCAGCAACGTCGGCGAACTGATGGGCATGCCGCTGACCGCCCACTTCCTCGGCGGCTGTCCGATCGGCGACTCACGCGAGACGGGCGTGATCGATCCGTACCACCGTCTCTACGGCCATCCCGGCATCTCGGTCGTCGACGGAGCCGCGGTCTCCGCGAACCTGGGAGTCAACCCGTCCCTCACGATCACCGCCCAGGCCGAACGCGCGATGTCGTACTGGCCGAACAACGGCGAGGCCGACCCGCGTCCGGCCCAGGGCGCCGCGTACGAGCGTGTGCAGGCGGTCGAGCCGAAGGCACCGGCGGTCCCGGCGGAGGCGTTCGGCGCGCTGCGGCTGCCGTTCCTGGGGATGCCGGCGGTGCCGAAGAAGGCTCAGTAGAGCAATGAGGTCGAAGAAGGCTCGTAGAGCAAAAGAGAAGGACCCGCACCCCCCTCCGAGTGCAGGTCCTTCTCTTGCTTTGTGCCGAAGGCTTACGCCTCCGTGCCCGCCTTACGACGACGCATCGCGAACACCGCACCCGCACCGGCGACGACGGCGACCCCGCCGACGAGGCCGATCATCGGCAGGGCGGAACTGGAGCCGGTGTCGGCGAGGTTGCCGGTCGGCAGTTCCGAGACGTTGCCCTGGGGCTTCTGGACCGAGTCCTTGGAGCCGTTGTCGCTCGGCGTGGCCGAACCCGGGTCGGTGTTCGAGGAGCCGGCCTTCAGCACCTGGAAGTCGTACTGTGCCCAGCCCTCGGCGATGCAGTCCTGGCCGTCGACGTTGTCGATGTAGGCGCCGGAGCCGAAGGAGTAGGCGTCGCCCGCGGGAGCCTGCTTGTCGATGCTGACGCGCAGGTCGACGGACTGGCTCGCCTTGGCCTTCAGCTTCTCGACGTAGAAGAAGTAGTCACCGGCCCACTCGTCGTCGCCGATGCGGTCCCAGGAGCCGGTCTCGGGGTTCTTGAACTCCAGGTCGACGTACGGGCTGAGGAACTTCGCCTCGTCCAGCTCGTAGTTCTCGATCTCGGCGTAGAAGGCGACGCCCTTGAGGTCGGCCGTCGACTCGTTGGTGACGACCAGCTTGAAGGCGTGGAAGCCGTCGCCCGCGACGATCTTGCCCGGCAGGCCCTTGATGTCGGCGGACACCTGGGCGTTGCTGTAGTTCTCGTCGAGGTCCTCGCAGAACGGGACGTCCGGGTCCGTCGGGTCCTCGCTCGGCTCGGCGGAGACCGAGGGGGAGGCGGAGTCGGACGGGGAGGCCGAGGTGGAGTCGCTCGGGCTCGCGCTCGTCGATGCGGTGGGGGACGCCGTGTCGGACGGCAGGCCGGTGTCGGAGGGCAGGCCGGTGTCCGAGGGCGTCGCCGACGCGGTGTCGCTCGGCGTCTGCGAGGGGGTCTCCGTGACGGCCGGCGGCTCGCTCGGCGTGGCCGAGGCCGACTCGTCGGCGAACGCGACGGGCGCGGACAGCAGCGCCAGCGGGGCTATGACAGCCGTCACCGCTGCTGCGGCCATGGCTCGGCGAAGCTTCATGAAGACCTCACGACCTCGAAACGTCCAGATGCGGGGCACGGATGTGACCCCTGGTTCTGAACGTGTGACATGCGACCGCTGTGAATGGTTGCTCTTCACTCACGCGAAATTTATGTGTGCTGGGTCACATGTGCCGTGAGGCCCTGTGGGCGCTCGGGCATGGCAAAGGGCCCCGCGGGACGGAGCCGCGGGGCCCTTCTCCGTCAGCACCGGCGTCAGGGCAGCGCCGGTGCCTGGGGGAGCGGCGCCGGGGGGTTGCGCCGCGTTGTTGGTCTGTGTCCACCGGTCGGCGCCCCGGCGTACAGGGGGCGCACGCTCGGTCTGGACCAATGGCGGTCAGTGGTCACACGTCAATGCGGTTGTCTGCTATGGGACTTGGGGTCGCTCTTGCATCGTGCTGGAAGGCTGTCGAGTACGCAACCTTTTGACCCGGCCTTGTACTTTTTGACCTTGGCCCAGGCTCCGGCTGTCCTGGCCTTGAACTTTGCCGGCCGACTCCGGGCGTCCCCGGAGCCGACCGTTCTCGGGGGTGACCGGGCTGCTGTCCCCTGCCGTCCGGTCACAACCCTGGAGCCACGCGTGGTTTGTGCGGGCCCGCCCCTGGCTGGCACGGACACCGGTACCAACGAAGACCGCGGACGACGGTCACGCGCCGGACGGGTGAGACGGCGCTCGAACTCACATCCGACCGCGTGTACGACCTCAGATCCGGCCCCGGCACAGCTCCAGCAAGGTCATCGCGAGGGAGGTGCCGGGCTTGCCCAGCGCGTCCCGGTAGTGACCGAGAACCTCCATCTCCCGGGACAGGCTCACGCGTCGCCCGCCGGAGGAGATACGCGCCTCCTGGACGACTGCGGACACGGCCATCCGTTCCTGGATGAGACCGATGATCCGGTCGTCGAGCGCGTCGATGCGCTCACGTGCGTCGGTGATCACGTCAGTGGTGGTCATACGGGGCTCCTCGTCGGACGGGACGGTGTGCCCCGGACCGGCAGGCCCGGAAACGACAGACGCCCCGGGCCTTGTCGGCCCGGGGCGCCTGGGAAGTCGCTTGTCAGTTGCTCAAGCAGCACGACCATGGCATCCGGCGGGCCGGTTGCCATAGGTAAAGAGGAAGGTCGGGTGCGTGAGCATGGGGGTCAGTATGCACGGAGAAGGGTGCTCTTCCAAGCCGGGGCTTGATCATTCAGCGGCGGCCGGCACCTCCAGCCCGTCCGGCGTTTGAGGACGAGGCCGTTCAGGCCGACAGCGGGGGCCTGGGGGCGGCAGCCCCCAGCAGACGGCAAGGTGTCCTACCCCCACCCCGGTAGAATCATCCGCACAGACCCCCGCCCAACCGCCGGAAGGCCCCCGTGTCAGCAGCGACCCCCGCCCCCGACACCGTCCTGGTCGTCGATTTCGGTGCGCAGTACGCCCAGCTCATCGCCCGCCGAGTCCGCGAGGCCCGGGTCTACAGCGAGATCGTGCCGAGCACCATGCCGGTCGAGGAGATGCTCGCCAAGAACCCGGCGGCGATCATCCTCTCCGGCGGCCCCTCCTCCGTGTACGCGGAGGGCGCCCCGACCGTCGACCGCGCCCTCTTCGAGGCCGGCGTCCCCGTCTTCGGCATGTGCTACGGCTTCCAGCTGATGGCGACCACCCTCGGCGGCACGGTCGACAACACCGGCGCCCGCGAGTACGGCCGGACGCAGCTGACCGTCACCAAGCCGTCCTCCACCCTCTTCGAAGGCACCCCGGCCGACCAGTCGGTGTGGATGTCGCACGGCGACGCCTGCTCCGCCGCCCCCGAGGGCTTCTCGGTCACCGGGTCCACGGACGTCGTCCCGGTCGCCGCCTTCGAGAACGACGAGAAGAAGCTGTACGGGGTCCAGTACCACCCCGAGGTCATGCACTCCACGCACGGTCAGCAGGTCCTCGAACACTTCCTCTACCGGGGCGCGGGCCTGACCCCCTCCTGGACCACCGGCAACGTCATCGACGAGCAGGTCGCCCTGATCCGCGAGCAGGTCGGCGACAAGCGCGCCGTCTGCGGCCTCTCCGGCGGCGTGGACTCGGCGGTCGCCGCAGCCCTCGTACAGAAGGCCATCGGCTCCCAGCTGACCTGCGTGTACGTCGACCACGGCCTGATGCGCAAGGGCGAGACCGAGCAGGTCGAGAAGGACTTCGTCGCCTCGACCGGCGTCACGCTGAAGGTCGTCGACGCCGAGGAGCGGTTCCTGAACGCGCTCGCCGGGGTCTCCGACCCCGAGGAGAAGCGGAAGATCATCGGGCGCGAGTTCATCCGCGTCTTCGAACAGGCCCAGGCCGAGATCATCGCGGACGAGGGTCCCGAGGTCGCCTTCCTGGTGCAGGGCACCCTCTACCCCGACGTGGTCGAGTCCGGTGGCGGCACCGGCACCGCCAACATCAAGTCCCACCACAACGTGGGCGGCCTGCCGGAAGACCTCGAATTCCAGCTGATCGAACCTCTCCGCAAGCTCTTCAAGGACGAGGTCCGGATGGTCGGCCAGGAGCTGGGGCTCCCGGACGAGATCGTCCAGCGCCAGCCCTTCCCCGGCCCCGGCCTCGGCATCCGGATCGTCGGCGAGGTCACCAAGGACCGCCTCGACCTCCTCCGCGAGGCCGACGCCATCGCCCGCGAGGAACTGACGGCCGCCGGCCTCGACCGCGACATCTGGCAGTGCCCGGTCGTCCTGCTCGCCGACGTACGCAGCGTCGGCGTCCAGGGCGACGGCCGGACGTACGGCCACCCGATCGTCCTGCGCCCGGTCTCCTCCGAGGACGCGATGACCGCCGACTGGTCCCGCCTCCCGTACGAGGTCCTGGCGAAGATCTCCACCCGCATCACGAACGAGGTCGCCGACGTCAACCGAGTCGTCCTCGACGTGACGAGCAAGCCGCCGGGCACCATCGAGTGGGAGTGACCCCTTGCTGGTCTATGTCCGCTTGAGAGTCCGCACCGGCTCTCCGGGCGCCCAGACCTGGACGACCAGATACTTCTCGTCCTCGACGTAGGTCCGCACGACCTCCGTCAGCTCGGTGCGGAAGAGGTGGAACGGCTCCGGCGGTTCCACCTCTTCGGCGTACGCGGCCTTGGCGGCCGGATCCTCGACCTCGTACGCCCGCCCGCCGACCCGTACGTCGCCCCCGCCCATGTCCGTCCCCGCCCCGGGGTTCGCCTGGAGGGCGAAGCGGGGATCGCGGAGCAGATCCCGTGCCTTGAGCGAGTCCGGCATCATCGCCAGCCACAACTCGCCGTTCAGGAAACGGACTTCGAGGCCGGAAGTGCGCGGCGAGCCGTCCTTGCGGAGCGTGGCGAGGGTGTGGTGGGTGAAGGCGCGGAAGCGCTTCTCGACGGTTTCGGCCAGTTCGGGTTCCGTGGTGGTGAACACTGCCCAGTTCATGGGACCGAGTCTGACGCTGATACCCGACATCCTGTGACGTGTATTCGCTGGTGTCCCGTAGGTATCTTGCTGTCATCCCGCAGGCTTCCCGTGGGTGTCTCGTATTCGCCGCTGTCCGGGGCTCGTCCGTGTCTCGGGTGGGTCTCGGGACCCTGTCTCCGGTATCTCTTTTATCTCTTCTCAACCTCTTCTCAACCATCCCTGTTCTCCTGCGCGGACCGACGGTAACTTCCGCTCCGTAAAGGAACCCAGTGCTGGAGGACCTATGCACGGGCCCACTCCGCCCCTGCCGCTGCCCACCGACCAGCTGCAGTTCGCGATGCCCCCGATGTACGAGTCGCTCGACGACGAGCGCAGGCACCGCAAGGAACGGCTGGCCGGTGCGCTCAGGCTGTTCGGGCGGCTCGGCTTCGAGGACGGTGTCTCGGGGCACATCACGGCGCGCGACCCGGAGTACAGCAACTGCTTCTGGGTGAACCCGTTCGGGATGCCCTTCAAGCACGTCACCGTCAGCGACCTGGTCATGGCCAACCAGGACGGCCAGGTCATCGAGGGCCGCTACCACATCAACCAGGCGGCCTTCACCGTGCACGCCCAGGTGCATGCCGCCCGCCCGGACGTCGTCGCCGTCGCCCACTGCCACTCCGTGCACGGTCGCGCCCTCTCCGCCCTCGGTGACCTCCTCGACCCGATCACCCAGGAGAGCTGCGCCTTCTACGAGGACCACGCCCTGTACGACGCGTACACGGGCGTCGCCGTGGACGCCGACGAGGGCCGGCGCATCGCGTCCGCGCTGGGCACCCGCAAGGCCCTCGTCCTGCGCAACCACGGGCTGCTCACGGTGGGCGACTCGGTGGACGCGGCGGCCTGGTGGTTCCTGTCGATGGAACGGTCGAGCCAGGTCCAGCTGACCGCGAGGGCGGCCGGCCGCCCCATCCTCATCGACCACAAACAGGCGGTCTCGACACGCGAGCAGCTCGGCGGCGACCTGGTCGCGTGGATCAACTACCAGCCGCTGTGGCGGGACATCAGCAGGAGCGAGCCGGACCTGCTGAGCTGACGACGACCGGGGACGCCGGTGGGCGGGCCGGGCCGCAGACTCAGGGTGAGCCGGGTGAGCAGGGTGGGTCAGAAACCCCGTAGGACGGCCGCCTTGGTCGTCGCGAACTCCTCGTCCGTGAGCACGCCCTCGCGGTGCAGCTCGCCCAACTCCCTCAGCCTGCGCAGGAGTACGTCGTGATGGTCGGACTGCGGCGGGACCGCGGGCGTCAGCCGGGGCCGCTCCACGTAGTCCACCGCCCGGGTGGAGGGGTGCGGCAGCCGGGCGGTGACCGCGGTCGCGACGAGCGCCGTGAGCAGATCGCGGCGGGCGCTGCCCCACAGGTCGAGGGCGTACGGGTCCTTCTCCGGCGGCAGCTTGGAGAACACCGTCTCGCGGGTCACGAACCGCATGAACCCGTCCTCGTAGCCGGAGTTGGGCAGCCAGTCGACCTGCACGAGATCGTGCACGGAGACGATGCGGGGCCCGGTGGCCCGCTTGACCCGGTCGGAGGTGTCGGCCCAGTCGATACGGACCTGCGTACCGTCGAACGACACCATGCCGTCGCTGGACCGCACCGACACCGGCACCGGCGGACCCGGCAGCAGATACGCCTTCGCCGGTTCCTTGGGCACCTGGTCGAGGAGCAGGGCGTGCCGGATCTCCTCGGCGATGTACTCGGCGACCCCGGACCGGTCGATGTCCACCGTCAGCCGGTACGGATCCGCCGCGTCCGGCAGCCGCCCGCCCGTCGCCTGGAGCAACGGGTCGGCACCCTCGCGGAGCCGCAACCGCAGCCGCCCACGCTTGCGTTCGGGCTCGTAGACGATCCCGGAGACCGCCTCCAGAGGCACGGCGACCTCGCCGTACGTCTGCCGGAACAGCGGCACGGAACGGTGGAGCCCCGGTGTGATTCTGACCGTGCTGCCGTCGAAGGCCCAGGTCCCGTCGCGCTGGATGATCTCGGCCATACGCAAATTCTCGCAGCCGGGTCAACACGGGGGTCACGGTTTCACTCGCCCTTTCCCCTGCCGGGGCCGACCTGCCGTACGCGGAGGGTGTTGCGTAGGGCACAATTCGCTCTCGTCGCGGGGGAGTTGCGGGGCGGTCGATCGAGCGGTTCGGCTGTGCGGTTCGGGTGGCGATCCGCGCGTGTGTGGTTCGGGCTTCGGGTGCGGGAAGGCAGGCGTCTGGCGTGGCGGTGCAGGAGGCGAGACAAGGTGTGCTGCCCGGGGAACACGGGGGCGGCTGCACCTGCGGGGACTGCCCGCACGGGGCACGTACGGGACACCGGCGTGCGGTCGCCGAGTTCCTGCTCATGCGGGAGGGATTCGCGGCCGGACAGGGGCTGCCGGCGGCGGTGGCCCATTCGGCCTCGGCCTCCCGCCAGTGGGTCTCGGACGAACTGACCCAGTCCGCGGCGGTCGTCGCCGAGCGCGGCCGGGCCGAGGGCGAGGTGTGGCTCGCCCGGCTGTGGCGCCGAACGGCGTTCACGGTGTGGGCGCTGATCGGCGTCCTGCTGCTCGTCCAGGCGCTCACCGCGATCGGGGCGGGCTGGACGTCCGCCCGGACGGCCGGCCTTGTGGCCGCCGTACTGGTCGGCGGCGCGCTGACCGCCGCGTCCTGGTTCCACCGGGCGCGGGGCGGGGCGCTGGCGCCCCTGATCGGCGAGGACAACCGCCTGTCGACGTCGCGTGTCGTGGCGGCGGTCTGGGTGCTGTTCGTGACGTACGCCGTACTCGTGCTGGTCGGCCGGCTCGCTGCGGCCTCCGGCCACGAGGAGCGGGACGCGCTGATCGCCGGCCTCGAACTCGCCCGGGGCGCGGGCGTCGTGACCGTCCTCGCGGTCGTGTGCGCGATTGCGGTGCTCGTACGCAGGGTCGTGGGCCTGCGCGTCCTCGGCCAGCGCCTCCAGAAGGTACGCGCCGACCGTCCCCGCGCGGCCGACCTCCTGACGGACGACTCGGGCCGCGGCACCTTCGCGGACATCCAGTACGTGATGATCGGCACGGTCGCTCTCCTCTTCGCGGTCGTACGGCTGGCGCGGCGCCCGGATCAGTTGCCGGATCTGCCGTGGGGGCTGGCGGTGGTGGTGCTGGTGTCGGCGGCGACCTATGTGGCAGGCAAGTACGCGGAGGGCGGCCGACCGGTGATCCTTTCGGTCGTCCGGTCCCGGGAGGCGGGCGACCTGGACGCCCCGATCCGCACCGGCGACGACATCGAGATCCGCGGCGCCGGCTTCGTGCCCCCGGGTGCGGGCACCGCCGACCGGCTGTCCCGCATGGTCGTCCGCATCGGCCCGGTCCACGTCCACGTCCCCCTGGTCCCGGTGCCCGGCGGCTTCAGCAACCCTCGCGACGACGTGCTGACGGTGCCTGTACCGGCTGATGTGGAGCCGGGACGGGTGGAGGTGCAGGTGGTCACCGCGGCGGGCGTGGAGACGAACCGGTGCGTGATCGATGTGACGGACTGAGGGTCTGCCTCCTGATGGTGGTCGCGTGGGCCTGCGCTCGACCGCCGCTGCTTCCCGGCCAAAGGCGGAAATTTGGCGTACCGGAAGTGAGCGAGGTCACGTCGTCGTACGTATCGTCTGTTGAGGGGTCAACGTATGGCGGGCGAGAGGCGGCTAAGAGCGATGACTCACAGCACTCGATCGGACACGCACTCTCCTTATCTCGACGGCGAGCGGGACTGGCGGGACACCGCCACTCGCTATGCCCTGCTGCCCCTGCGCGTCTTCCTCGGCGTCACCTTCATCTATGCCGGCCTGGACAAACTCACTGACAGCTCCTTCTTCGCCGACTCCGGATCAGGGTCGGTCGGTGATCTGATGCGTACGGTCCGGGACTCCTCCGCCATCCCGGCCCTGGTGGACCTCGCCCTCAAGAACCCCGCCGGTTTCGGCTACGCCATCGCCTTCGGTGAGCTTGCCGTCGGTATCGGCACGCTGCTCGGGCTGTTGGCGCGGCTGGCGGCGGTCGGCGGCGCGTTGATCTCGCTCAGCCTCTGGCTGACCGTGAGCTGGGCCTCCGACCCCTACTACTACGGCAACGACCTCCCCTATCTGATGGCCTGGCTCCCGCTGGTCCTCGCCGGTGCGTCCGTCTTCTCCGTGGACGCCGCCCTACGGGGGCGCAGGCGGCAGCGGTCCGGGGGATATCGGTAGCAGCGGCGGTAGCGGGTAGTGGTTGGCCGGGTCATCGAGAGTCGGTCAGTTCGGTATCTCCGGGGGCCTTGAAGGGGCTACCGCCTCCGGTGCGCCGGCTGGGGGCGTCGGTGCGCGGCGGGTCTTCCTGCGGCGGCGTATCGCTCCGGTCAGCAGGGCCACGGCGCCTGCCAGGGTGAGGCCGAAGACGAGGAGCGGGATCACCGCGAACCACGGTGTCTCCCAGGCGTCGCCCGCGTCACCGATGTAGGTGATGCCGGCGATGGTGACGAAGATGCCGGCGATCAGCTTTCCGGGCTGGAACTCATGACGTAGCACGGGTCACCTCCGCCTGTCCCAGGCCGACCTCGAGGTCGAGGACGACCGTGCCGGTGTTGGCGCCGCCGGTCGCCGGTGACAGCGTGACCTGCTTGTGCTTGCCCGGTGCCACGTCCACGTCCTGTTTGTCGTCGCCGGGCAGCTGGATGTCACCAACCCCCACCTCGATGTCCGCCTTCACCGTCGCGCTCTTCGGCACGATCACCTCGATCCGGCCCACGCCCACCCCGACCGACGTCGTCACCGTCTGCCCCTTGGCGAGGCGCAGCCCGGTCAGGTCCAGGGTGGCCTCGCCCGTGCCGAGGTCGTACCTCGGCTGGACGGCTGCCACCGCGGTCGGTGTCCACTCCGTGCGCACCCAGTGGGTGCTGACGTCCTTGGGCAGCGCGGCCGAGCCTGCCAGCAGGGCCGCAGTGATGATCGCCAGGAATACCGAGCCGGCTCCGGTCCGGCCGAGGAACGCGCTCACGGCTATGCCGACACCGAACACCGTGAGCGCGCAGGCCAGACCGGTCTGCAAGCTGGTGGCGAATGCCTCGTCGTCCCACTTCGCGGCCGTGCCGACGAATCCGGCGAGGAGGGCGAGCAGGAGGATCCAGCCGCCGATCCAGCGCGGGCCACGCGGTTTCGGTGGGCGGGGCCAGGCCGCCCGGACGTCCGGACGTCGGCCGTTGTAGTTGCCGTGGGTGATGTTGACCGCTGCCGAGATGTCCCGGTCGCGGGTGTCGTGGGGGCCCCACAGATAGCCCGTCCCGCCGACGTGTGTGCCGTCCTTGACGATGGGGTCGCGCCACCACGAGGGGTAGGCGGAGGGGGCCGGGGGCGCCTGGGCCTCCGGCGGGGCGTCTGCGACGGCCTGGGCGGCCAGTGGGTCGGGGTCGGGGGCGCCGCGGTTGCGCGACCAGTAGCCGGCACCCGCGAGAAGGATGGACAGTATGACGGCGAAGGACAGCACCCCGCCGTTCTTCAGCATCGTCAGGAACACACCGCAGCCGACCAGTGCGAAGAGCACGGCAGTCAGCGCCTGGCCGTCCACTCGGCCGGTGAGCAGTTTGCGGACCTCGTTCTCCTCCTCGTCCTCGTACGGCACGAACAGCCAGGCAAAGCCGTAGAAGATGAGGCCGATGCCACCCGTCGCGGAGAGCACCGCGAGCGTGATCCGGAAGATCACCGGGTCCATGTCACAGGTCCGCCCGAGCCCGGCGCACACCCCGCCCAGCATCTTCTGCCGCCGGTCGCGCCGGAACTTGGCCGGCAGCTGCTCGTCGGCTGTGGCAGCCGCCGCCGCGCCCGTGTGCTCGGGCGCGCGCGGTTCCCCTTTCTCCGTGGGCGGTGGGGTTGCCGCGGCGGGTGCGGCATCCTGCGGCCCGGCGCCCGAGGAAGGGCGCGGGCCGGAGCCGGGTCCCGGACCCGTCGCGGCGTGTGCGTGATCTGTCATGTGTCCATGTTGGCGCTTGAGGCGGCTCGGCGGCAGTCGGGATGACCCTGGGCGAACCCTGATATCGGCCCTGAGGCGGGGCGGGGGAAACGTTCGAGGGCAGGCGGGCCCGAAGATCAGGGGAGTCTCGGGGGCCGACCCTGATGCCCGGGCCTGCCGCTCGTGTGAACATCGATGGCATGCCGGAAGCCGCAGCGTTGCCACTCGTCGAACCGCGGCCCTCGCGCAAGCTCTACCGCAGCAGCGACGGACGCTGGCTCGGAGGCGTGGCGCGAGGGCTCGCCGGGCATCTCGGGCTGCCGGTGATCTGGCTGCGCCTCATGTTCGTCGGCCTGTTCATGGCGGACGGACTCGGTGCGCTGCTGTATGCGGCCTTCTGGTTCTTCGTGCCGCTCGGTGTCGGCGGCGTCGACGCCCAGCGGCCCCCCTCCCTCGTCAGTGCGGAGACCTCGCCGGACGGCCGTCGCAGACTCGTCGCCCGCAAGCCGGACAAGGGGCAGATCGTCGCCCTTCTCCTCATGGTCGTCGTGGCCATGGTGTTCGTCGGCAATGTGAATCTCGGCGGGGGCGCCAAGGCCTATCTGTTCCCGACCGTGCTCGTCGCCGCAGGCGTCGCCCTGGTCTGGCGCCAGGCGGACAACGCACGGCGGGCCCGCTGGATGGAGGTCGGCAGCCGCAGGCGCACGCTCACCCTCGTCCGTGCCGCCGCCGGCGTCATGCTGGTCACGGCCGGAGTGTCCGGCATCTTCGTCCTGCAGGGCTCCGCCGCCCACCTCGGCTCGGTCCTGCAGGCAGCGCTCGCGGTGCTGGTCGGGATAGCGCTGCTGGCCGGTCCGTATCTCGTCCGGATGACCCAGGATCTCTCCGAGGAGCGCCTGATGCGCATTCGCGCCCAGGAGCGCGCGGAGGTCGCCGCCCATGTGCACGACTCGGTGCTGCACACCCTGACCCTGATCCAGCGCAACGCGGAGAGCGCGAACGAGGTGCGCCGGCTCGCCCGCGCCCAGGAGCGCGAACTGCGCAACTGGCTCTACAAACCGGAGGGCACCGGAAAGGAAGAGGCCGACGAACCCGACACCCTCGCCGAGGCGGTGCGGCGCAGTGCGGCGGAGGTGGAGGACAAGCACGGTGTCCCCATAGAGGTCGTGGTCGTCGGCGACTGCCCGCTCGACGACAGAACCGGCGCACAGATGCAGGCCGCGCGGGAAGCGATGGTGAACGCCGCCAAGTACGGTGGCGAGGGCGGTGCGGTGCAGGTCTACGCCGAGGTCGAGGGCAGGACGGTCTTCGTGTCCGTCCGGGACCGTGGACCCGGCTTCGACCTCGACTCCATACCCGCCGACCGCATGGGCGTCAGAGAATCGATCATCGGCCGCATGGAGCGCAACGGCGGTACGGCGCGGCTGCGCGCGGTACCGGATGGCGGCACAGAGGTCGAGCTGGAGATGGAGAGGGCGGAGAGTACGTCATGAGCGAGGCGCAGGGGGACAACAGGCAGGCCGGGTCGGCCGGGTCGGCGGAGTCGGCCGAACCGACAGCGGCTGCCGAACCCACCACCGCACCCGCCGAGGGTGCACAGGCCGGTGAGCCTGCCGGCAGCGGCAGCGGCACCGGTGACGCGGTCGGGCGGCGGGTGCGGGTGGTGCTCGTCGACGACCACCGGATGTTCCGGACGGGGGTTCAGGCCGAGATCGGGCAGACCGAGCGGACCGGTGTCGAGGTCGTCGGTGAGGCCGCCGACGTCGACCAGGCGGTCACCGTCATCACCGCAACCCGGCCCGAGGTGGTCCTGCTCGACGTCCATCTGCCGGGCGGCGGCGGGGTCGAAGTCCTGCGCCGCTGCGCCCCGTTGATGGCCGACCCCGAGCAACCGGTCCGCTTCCTGGCGCTGTCCGTCTCGGATGCGGCGGAGGACGTCATCGGCGTGATCCGCGGCGGTGCGCGGGGATACGTCACGAAGACGATCACCGGCACGGACCTCGTCGACTCGGTCTTCCGTGTCCAGGACGGCGACGCGGTGTTCTCGCCACGGCTCGCCGGGTTCGTCCTGGACGCGTTCGCGTCCACGGACGCCCCGCCGGTGGACGAGGATCTCGACCGCCTCACCCAGCGCGAGCGGGAGGTGCTGCGGCTGATCGCCCGGGGCTATGCGTACAAGGAGATCGCCAAGCAGCTCTTCATCTCCGTGAAGACGGTGGAGTCGCATGTGTCGGCGGTCCTCAGGAAGCTCCAGCTGTCGAACCGGCACGAACTGACGCGGTGGGCCACGGCACGGCGGCTCGTGTAGTCAGGCCACCCTCGTGGCGCCCGCGAACGGCATCTCGTCCAGAGGTGCCACCCGTACCGGCGCCGACGGGTTCGGGGCGTGGATCATCTGGCCACGGCCCACGTACATGCCCACATGACTGATGCCCGAGTAGAAGAACACCAGGTCGCCGGGGAGGAGTTCGGACCGTGAGACACGTTGGCCGGCGTTGATCTGGGCGTAGGTGGTGCGGGGCAGGGAGATGCCCGCGGAGCGGTACGCGGCCTGCATGAGGCCCGAGCAGTCGAAGGCGTCCGGGCCGGTGGCGCCCCACACGTAGGGGCTGCCGAGCTTCTGGTAGGCGTAGGAAACGGCCGCCGCCGCACGCGAGTTGGGTGCCTCGGCGGCTCCGGAGACCCCGGACGTCCCAGCGGCGGTGTCGGTGGCTCCAGTCGCCCCCAGCTCGTCCCGTGCGCTCCCCGACGACCGCGAAGCATGCGCTCCGCCCCAGCTGCCACTGCCGCCGTCCGCCGCGGCGAGGCGGGCACGTTCCTCCGTGCTGAGGCGGGACAGCAACTGGCGGGCCTCGCCCAGCTTTCCGGTCACCGTCTTCTTGTGGCGGTTCAGCTCGGCCTGGCGTGACTTGAGGGTGGTCAGCTCGACGTGGGCGGCCCCGCGCAGCTGCTCGATCTCCCGCAGCTGCCTGCGTACGCGGGTCACGTCCGAGGCCTGTCTGCTGCCCGCCCGTTCGGCGAAGGCGGCGCCTGCCAGATAGCCGTCGGGGTCGTCGGAGAGGGCGAGTTGCAGCGCGGGGTCGAGTCCGCCGGAGCGGTACTGCGCGGCGGCCATCGAACCCAGCGCCTCCCGCGCCGAGTTGAGCCGGTCCTCCTTGCGGGCCGCCTCGTCCCGCAGGTTCCCCAGCCGCCGCTCCGCCCGCTCGGCCTTCTCCTTCGCTCCGTTGTACTTCTCGGTGGCGACCTCCGCCTCCTCGTACAGCTTGTTCACCTTGGCCTCGACCTGGGCCTGGGTGAGCTGTGGCTCGGCGTACCCGATGCCGTCGAAGCCGGTCGCCGTCGCCGCGCCCGCGAGGGCGATCGTGGCGGCGGTGCGGGCCGTATTGCCGTTGAGCGAGCGCTGTCGGGGCTTGCGGTGCGCTGCCACCGGGGCGTCACGTCCTTTCGTACGACCGCCACTGCGTCGACCGCCGGAAGGCTGCCTGGGAAGCGGACCCAGGAGGGCGGTTGCGCGTCCGGCGGCGGCCCGCACAGGGGGAACGGTCCGCCGCCGGACTTTCTCGGCGGTGGTGTCCGACTGCCGCCCCTGGCCCGGGCGGCGGTGGGGAGCCGGTCACCTGGTGGAGGACGCTAAACCGGAGTGTGACGTGGGGGTAACGCCATGTACGGAACTGACGTGAGCCGACCACCGGGTGACCGCATCCGACCGTGATCGCGCTCCGGCGCCGCCGACTTCACGCAGACGGCTGACCGATGAGGAGGTTTGGGAGGCACGTGGCGATTACACAGTGCTATGGGGTGCATATATGCGAGGTCGTCGGAGGGTCGTAAGAGGCGTGCCGGATGTCGTGCGGGCGCCCTTCACCCCAGCCCGGTGTCACGCGGCGCGGGAGCCTCTGATTAGGCTCCGGGCCCATGGGCGTACTCATCCATCTCTTCGTCGGCCTGCACATCATCGGCATCGCCTCGCTCCTGGGCGGGTTTCTCACCCAGATGAAGGCGATGGGGCAGGGCACGGCCCGCTTCGTGCCGGCGATGCTGCACGGCGCGTTCACCATGCTGGTCACCGGTGTCGCCCTGGTGGGCCTCAACCAGGCCGACGACCAGACGGTGAACAACGTCAAGATCGGCGTGAAGCTGGCCCTGCTGATCGTGATCCTCGGCCTCGTCTACGTGAAGCGGGACGACGAGACCGTGGACAAGCGGCTGTTCGGCCTGGTGGGTCTGTTCACGACGGCGAACATCTTCATCGCCGTGCTCTGGACCTGATGAGAGCTGCCCGACCTGCCCGTCAGGCCGGGCGCACCACGCTGTGGATCGCCGACTCGCCGTCGTAGAAGATCGATTCCTCGCGGACGTACGCACCCGGCTTCGGGGCGTGGATCATCATGCCGTTGCCGATGTAGAGGCCGACGTGGCTGATGTCGTCGTAAAAGAAGACCAGGTCACCGGGTTGGATGTCGGAGAGGGAGACCGTCGTGCCCGCGTTCACCTGGTCGTAGGTGGTGCGCGGGAGGGTGACTCCGGCGGCCTTCCAGGCGGCCTGCGTGAGGCCCGAGCAGTCGTACGAGTCCGGGCCGGTCGCGCCCCAGACGTACGGCTTGCCGACCTGTGCGCGTGCGAAGGTGAGGGCCTTCTCCGCCTTGGCGGCGTACGAGGAGTCGGTGACCGTTGTCGTCGACGTGTCGGAGGCGGTGCTGCCCGTCGACTGCTGGGCCGCCGCGGCCGCCGCCGCTTCCTGCTGGCGCTGCTGCTCCGCCGCCTGCTGCTGACGGGCGAGTTCCTCCGCCTGGCGGCGGGCCTCCGCCTGCTTCTCCCGCTCGATCGCCGCGAGCCGTAGCTTCTCCTCGGCGGTGAGGCGGGAGAGGAGCTGGCGGGCCTGTGCGAGCTTCGTCTGGACGGTGGTCTTGGTCGTCTGCAGGTCGTCCTGGGACTCCGTGAGCGATTCGAGGCTCGCGGTGGCCTCCTGGCGCATCTGCGTCGTCTCGGCCTGCTCCGTGATGTACTCGTCGACCGCGTCCTTCTGGCGGGCGGTCAGCCGGTCCATCAGCTGGTTCTGGTCGAAGTAGTCCTGCGGGTCGTCCGCGAGGAGGAACGTCGCTGTGTCGGGGGCGGCCGACCCGGTGCGGTACTGGGCCGCGGCGAAGGAACCGAGCTCCTCGCGCGCGTCGTTGAGCTTCTGGGTGCGCTGGGCCACGTCGTCCAT
This sequence comes from Streptomyces sp. NBC_00075, assembly GCF_045041225.1. Classification (NCBI taxonomy): domain Bacteria; kingdom Bacillati; phylum Actinomycetota; class Actinomycetes; order Kitasatosporales; family Streptomycetaceae; genus Streptomyces; species Streptomyces sp. NBC_00075. The sequence goes on along the minus strand of NZ_CP108243.1, from coordinate 4,063,673 downwards.
CAGGGTGTCGACGCGCTTGCGCTGCTTGGAGGTCTTCTCCTTGGCGGCGTTGTACTTGTCGGTGGCCGACTCGGCCTGGCGGTAGAGGTCGCCGACCTTCGCCTCGACCTCCTCCATGCTCGGCTTGTCGTCGGCCGAGGGCGCCGGGGGAGCGGTGGGCTCCGTGGGCGCGGCGTTGGCGGTCTGGGACAGCAGGGCGACGGAGGTCAGGGCCGCCGTGGCGAAGGCGGGGGTCCGTATGCCTGCTACGCGCGTTCCCGTGGGACGCGACTTGCGGTGCGACGACGCCAAGGGAGGCGACTCCTTCCACGTACCGCCTACCGGGTTAGCTGTCGGGTTCGGGCGGGTGGTTCGGAAGGGTTGCCCTACGGTCCTTGCCCTGGACGGCAGTCGGACCGATTCACCCCAAGTTTTCGGTGGGTCCCCGGCTCCTGCCGCACAGGGCGGCACGATCGGACTCGGCGGAGGCCGCGCGGCCCGGCGATGTTCGCCGGTGGGGGTCGAGCGGCCTGGAGGGCACGCTAACCAATTCGTGTGGCCCGTGTGAAGGTTGATGACCGCTATGCCCGATACGTTTTTGTGACCTCAACTTTAAATACGGGTCACCGGAGTCGATCTGGAGGAGTGTGTGACGTTAGGTCCGCACTTGACGTGTTCATCCTGGTCGGCGATCCGCTGTCCGGACAGTACGGAGGATGTTTTCGGGGTGGCGGCCGGTTGTCAGTGGGGGAGCCTAGACTCGGAGAGCGATGAGCAGCCTCTTTGACGACAGCTTCCTGGCGGACCTCCAGGGCCCTCGTGCCCACGAGGAGGAGCCCCCGCCGCCGCCCGAGGACGAGCATGCGCCGGAGCCCGTTCCGGACGACCTGTTCGGCGGGCAGTTCGACGCGCCGCCGGACCGGGACGCGTACTACCGCGACGGCGCCCCACGCCCCGTGGTGGACCCGGCCGCGCTCCTGGACGGGCTGAACGAGAACCAGCGCGCGGCCGTCGTGCACGCCGACACCCCCCTGCTCATCGTGGCGGGCGCCGGCTCCGGCAAGACACGTGTGCTCACCCACCGCATCGCCTATCTGCTCGGCGAGCGGGGCGTCCACCCCGGCCAGATCCTCGCGATCACCTTCACCAACAAGGCCGCCGGCGAGATGAAGGAGCGCGTCGAACAGCTCGTCGGCCCGCGCGCGAACGCGATGTGGGTGATGACGTTCCACAGCGCGTGCGTACGGATCCTCCGGCGGGAGAGCAAGAGGCTCGGCTTCACGTCCTCCTTCTCGATCTACGACGCGGCCGACAGCAAGCGGCTCATGGCGCTCGTCTGCCGCGACCTGGACCTGGACCCCAAGCGCTTCCCGCCCAAGTCCTTCAGCGCGAAGATCTCCAACCTGAAGAACGAGCTGATCGACGAGGAGGACTTCGCCGCCCAGGCGAGCGACGGTTTCGAGAAGACCCTGGCCCAGGCGTACGCGATGTACCAGTCGCGGCTCCGCGAGGCCAACGCCCTCGACTTCGACGACCTGATCATGACGACGGTCAACCTGCTGCGCGCCTTCCCGGACGTCGCCGAGCACTACCGCCGCCGCTTCCGGCACGTACTCGTCGACGAGTACCAGGACACCAACCACGCCCAGTACGCGCTCGTACGGGAACTCGTCGGCACCGCCGAGCACCCGGTGGACGTACCGCCCAGCGAGCACGACCTGCGCCCCGCCGAGCTGTGCGTCGTGGGTGACGCCGATCAGTCGATCTACGCCTTCCGGGGCGCGACGATCCGCAACATCCTCCAGTTCGAGGAGGACTACGCGGACGCGACGACGATCCTGCTCGAACAGAACTACCGTTCCACGCAGACGATCCTGAGCGCCGCCAACGCGGTCATCGAGCGCAACGAGTCCCGCCGCCCCAAGAACCTGTGGACCAACGCGGGCGCGGGCGCGCAGATCACCGGCTACGTCGCCGACACCGAGCACGACGAGGCGCAGTTCGTCGCCGAGGAGATAGACCGACTGACGGACGCGGGTGACGCGAAGGCGGGCGACGTCGCCGTCTTCTACCGGACCAACGCCCAGTCCCGTGTCTTCGAGGAGATCTTCATCCGCGTCGGCCTGCCCTACAAGGTCGTCGGCGGCGTCCGCTTCTACGAGCGCAAGGAGGTCCGGGACGTCCTGGCCTACCTGCGTGTCCTCGCCAACCCGGAGGACTCGGTGCCGATGCGGCGGATCCTCAACGTCCCCAAGCGGGGCATCGGGGAGCGCGCCGAGGCGATGATCGACGCGCTGGCGCAGCGCGAGAAGATCAGCTTCGCGCAGGCGCTGCGGCGCGTGGACGAGGCGTACGGGATGGCGTCGCGGTCGACCAACGCCGTCAAGAAGTTCAACACGCTGATGGAGGACCTCCGTACGATCGTCGAGTCCGGCGCGGGTCCGGCGACCGTCCTCGAAGCGGTGCTCGAACGCACGGGCTATCTCGCCGAGTTGCAGGCGTCCACCGACCCGCAGGACGAGACCCGGATCGAGAACCTCCAGGAACTCGCTGCGGTGGCGCTGGAGTTCGAGCAGGAGTCAGGAGCGGCCGAAGAGGCCGCTACGGACGCCGAACAGCCCGCCGAGGGCGAGGTGGCGGCCCCGGCCGGGCTCGCCGCGTTCCTGGAGCGGGTCGCCCTGGTCGCCGACTCCGACCAGATCCCCGACGAGGACGACGACGGCTCCGGCGTCATCACCCTGATGACCCTGCACACCGCCAAGGGCCTCGAGTTCCCCGTGGTGTTCCTGACCGGCATGGAGGACGGCGTCTTCCCGCACATGCGTGCCCTCGGCCAGGTCAAGGAGCTGGAGGAGGAGCGGCGGCTCGCGTACGTCGGCATCACGCGCGCGCGTGAACGGCTGTATCTGACCCGGTCGTCGCTGCGCAGTGCGTGGGGGCAGCCCTCGTACAACCCGCCCTCGCGGTTCCTGGAGGAGATCCCGGCGACGCATCTGGAGTGGAAGCGCACGGGCGGGATGGCTCCGGCGACGTCCTCGGGCCCCGTCTCCGGGGTGGCGTCCTCGCTGTCGTCCTCGCGTTCGCGCTCCGCGGCCTCGGGGGCGTCGGGCTTCGCCACGCGGCGGGGTGGTGCGGAGAAGCCGGTTGTCGCGCTGGCGGTGGGGGATCGGGTCACGCATGACCAGTTCGGTCTGGGGACCGTGGTGGGTGTGAAGGGGACCGGTTCGAATGCGGAGGCGACGGTGGACTTCGGTGAGGAGAAGCCGAAGCGGTTGCTGTTGCGGTACGCGCCAGTTGAGAAGCTTTAGCGCTCCGCGCGGGGTGCGGTGATGGATCTGCGGGCCGGTGGGGGCTGGTCGCGCAGTTCCCCGCGCCCCTATTGGGGCGCCCCCTGCAGGGCGCGATACGGCAGCGGTCCTGCTACGTCGGGTCCAGGCCGTGGCTGCGGAGCCAGGGGAGGGGGTCGATTGCTGAGCCGCCTGCCGGGCGGACCTCGAAGTGGAGGTGGGGGCCGGTCGAGTTGCCGGAGTTTCCGGAGTACGCGATGGCGTCGCCGGCCTTGACCGTCGTACCGGACGCGACCTGGTAGCTGGAGAGGTGGCAGTACCACGTCTCCGTGCCGTCCTTGTCCGTCACGATCATCATGTTGCCGTACGCGCTGTTCCACTGCGTGCGGACGGTGCCGTCGGTCGCGGCCATCACCGTCGTGCCGTACGAGACCGGGAAGTCGATCCCGGTGTGCACGGACATCCAGTTGATGCCGGCCTGGCCGAAGTAGGCGCTGAGGCCCTTCTGCGCGACGGGCAGGGCGTACTTGGGGCGCAGCCGCTCCTTGCGGGCCGCCTCCGCCGCCGCTGCCTTCTTCTCGGCGGCCTGCTGGGCCTTGAGGTCGATACGTTCCTGCGTCCGGCTGGCCCGGTCGGCGAAGTCGTCGGCGCCTGCGGAGAGGCTCTCCAGCTGGGAGTCCAGCTTGTTGTTCGCGGTGGACGGCTTCACGGCGACGCCGTCCGAGGCCGACGCCGTCGTGTTCTGCTCGTCGTCGCTCATACCGCCCACGGAGGCGGCGGCGATGCCCGCGACCCCCATCACACAGGCGGAGGGAACGGCCACGGACAGCAGGGCGGAACGTTTGGCCGGGGTACGACGCCGGGACCGGCCCGCGTTGCGCGCCGCCGTACGGGACGCCGCGCGCCCGCCGGTGGGTGCCGTGCTCGGGGCGGTCTCTTCCTGGCCGTCGAGCAGCGGGGCCTCGGCGGGCAGTTCGCCGTCGGCGACGAGGTCCGACTCGTCGTGGGCGAGAGCGTGCTGGTCGTACTCCTGTACGTCCGGCACGTCGGCGATCTGCTCGAACATCGCGGTGGCCTGCTGGTCGTACTCGTGCTCACGCTCGTGGTCGTACTCGGCGGACGCGCCGCTGTCCGAGTTCCACTGCGTGGCGTCGTACACACCGGTGTCGGAGACCTGTGTGCCCCACGCCCACTGCTGGGTCTGGTCGGCTTGGCCGGCCTGCTCGGGCTGGAGCCAGGCGTTCGCGTCCCACTGGGCGCTGGTCTCGGCGCCCGGGGGCGGTGACTGGGCGGGGATGTCGGCGAGCTGCTGGTAGCCCGGCGCCCAAGTGGTGGTGTCGTACGCCCCGGTGTCGTAGGCGGCGTGGTGCTGGGCCGCGTACGGGTCGTAGTTCAGGGTGTGGTGACTGCCGGTGGACCACTGGGAGTTGTCGTACGAACCGGTGGCATCCTCGGCCGGCATATTGCCGAAGAGTGGGTCGGCGGCGAAAGTCCCGGTGCCGGTACCCGTGCCCATACCCGCGTCAAAACCGTTGGCGAGGGTGGAGTCGTACGTGGTGAAGTCACCGAAAGGGACTTCCTGGGTGCCGTACGACGCGTAATGCGCTGTCGCGGCATCGGAAGCCGGAGCCGGGGTGGTCATGGTCCCCGACGGGTGACGTTCGTTCACCAACTTCTCTTTCGCCTCGACAACAGGGGCTGGCAGAGCTGGCAGAGCAGTGCCGCGACTGTACCCGGCGGTATGCGGGCGCGACAATCTTCCGCAGGTTTCGTGCCTGCGGGAAACGGGCATTCGGCCGTGTTTCGGGGGACTGCGGGCACGGGTTTGGCCTGGCGTTCGAAGGTTGTTCGAATTCTGGTGGTGCTGAGTCGCCTTCTCGGTGGTGCTGAGCCGCCTGTGCGCGGGGTTACGCCACGGTCAGTCCGCCGGTCTGCGCTCCGGTGGCGACGGGGTCCTCGCTCTGGTCGAGGGCCTGCCTTATTCCGGTCGCGACGGCGGGGTGCACGGGCAGGGCGAGGTGGCCGACACCGGTGACCTGCACGTTCTGCGCCAGCAGATCCGGGTGGTCGACGCAGGCCGTCTCCGGCGGGTCCATCAGCTGGTCCAGGTCGCTCCAGAAACTGACGAAGCGCGTACGGCAGCCGGGGGCGGGCAGGCGCAGTTCCTCAAGGACCTGCGAGCCGGGGCGCATCTGGCGGACGATCGGGTGCGCGTCGGCCAGCGGGGCGACCCGGGTGCCGGAGTGCGGGGTGCCGAGGGTGACGAGCGTACGGACGCGGAAGTCGCCGCCGAGCCGCTGCACGTAGTAGCGGGCGATCAGGCCGCCCAGGCTGTGCCCGACGATGTCCACCTGCGGGTGGCCCGTACGCCGGCATATCTCCTCTATGTGCCGGCCGAGCAACTCGGCCGCGGTGCGGATGTCGCAGGTCAGCGGCGAGTAGTTCAGCGACTCGACCTGCTGTCGGCCGTGCTGGGCGAGGGAACGGCGCAGCAGGACGAAGACGGAGCGGTTGTCGATGAAGCCGTGCAGGAGGACGACCGGGGGTTTCGGTTCCGTCGGCAGCTGGGTGGGGGTCTCGGGGAGCGCGGAGGGGGCGGCGGGGTCCGTGGCCGTGGCCCTGCGTTCCTGGGCGATGCCCGACGGATACAGGAGCAGATGCCCCGCCAGGATCGCGATCTCCAGGGCGGTCGCCTTCAGGAGGGCGATGGAGAGCCCCGCCAGCCTGCTCGGCAGGACGCGCTCGCAGAGCGGCAGCAGCGGCTGTACTGCCCGGATGACCTTCATGGCCGACCTCCTGTCGGCACGCGGGAGGACTTCTCTGTCCCCCGTGTGCCCTAGTGGGGGTCGCGCCGAGGGCGGTCTGTGGTGGCGTCGGTGGTGTACGAGGGGGCGTGCGGCGTGTGTGACGCCGAGGGGTGGAGAGGCTCCTTGCCGTATGGCGACGAAGCTCCCCGCTGTCGTGCCCTTTCCGCCCTTCGTGCCATCTCCGAGCCACCGCACCGCCACGGCGCGCGGCTCGCGGCGCGGTGGTGCGACGACCTCGATGCGGCTCCCCTTGCTCCGTTCCGGTGAAGGCAACGGTGCGCGGCGAACGTGTCCCACCGTGTGATTTCCCCCTCGCCGATCGTCGTGAAACTGCGGGTTGCGGGATGCTGGACATAACGTTCGTTCACTTCATGCACTTCGTGGAGGCAGTGATGGGTGTGGCCGGCGGTCCGATCCGTGTGGTGGTGGCGAAACCGGGGCTCGACGGGCACGACCGCGGCGCCAAGGTGATCGCGCGGGCGCTGCGGGACGCCGGTATGGAGGTCATCTACACCGGGCTCCACCAGACCCCCGAACAGATCGTCGACACCGCGATCCAGGAGGACGCCGACGCGATCGGGCTGTCCGTCCTCTCCGGCGCCCACAACACGCTCTTCGCCGCCGTGATCGACCTCCTGGCGGAGCGGGACGCGGCCGACATCAAGGTCTTCGGCGGCGGGATCATTCCCGAGACGGACATCGCCGCCCTGAAGGAGAAGGGGGTCGCGGAGATCTTCACGCCTGGGGCGACCACGGCTTCGGTGGTGGAGTGGGTGCGGGGGAATGTGCGGGAGTCGGCGGGGGCGTAGGTCTCGAATGAGTTCGGGGCTTGGCGTCCGGGGTTCGAGGTCCGGGGTTCGTGTGGTTCCTGGCCGTGGTTCAGGCTTCTCCCTTCCTCCCGCCCGTCGCCAGTTCTTCCGCCATCGCCGCGCGCAGGCGCAACGTGCCCACGAGGCGTTGGAACGCCTCCGCCCAGTAGCTTCCCGCGCCCGGTGACGCGTCCTCCCCCTCGTCCGGGACCGCGAGCAGGCCGTCGAGGTGGCCGGCCTCGGAGGGGTCCAGACAGCGTTCCGCCAGGCCCATCACGCCGCTGAAGCTCCAGGGGTAACTTCCCGCGTCCCGCGCGATGTTGAGCGCGTCGACCACTGCCCGCCCGAGCGGCGGAGCCCAGGGCACCGCGCACACCCCGAGCAGTTGGAACGCCTCAGACAGGCCGTGCGTCGCGATGAACCCCGCGACCCACTCGGCCCGTTCGACGGAGTCCAGTGTCGCGAGCAGCTTCGCCCGCTCCGCCAGGGACACCGCGCCGGGCCCGCCGGCCTCGGGTGTCGACGGTGCGCCGAGGAGCGCCCTGGACCAGTCGGCGTCGCGCTGCCGGACCGCCGCCCGGCACCACGCGGCGTGCAGTTCGGCCCGCCAGTCGTCGGCGACCGGCAGTGCCACGATCTCCTCCGGCGTACGTCCGCCGAGCCGCTCCGACCAGGAGCCGAGCGGGGCGGCCTCCACCAACTGGCCGAGCCACCAGGACCGTTCGCCGCGTCCCGCCGGGGCCTTGGCCACGACGCCGTCGCGTTCCATGCCGGCGTCGCACTCGTGCGGTGCCTCGACGACGAGCGCGGGCCTGTCCTTCGTGCCGCCATCGCCGACGGTGCTGGCGCGCTCCTTGCCTGCGTCGCGTTCGTGCGGTGCCTCGACTACGCGAGAGGGCCCGCCACTCGTACCGGGTCCGCCTGCCGTGCTGTCGGTGTGACCAGCGGAGTTCGTGTGGTCGACGGCCACACATGCTCCCGCCCGGACCGCCATCCGCGCGGCGAGCGCCGAGTCGGGCAGCGCGGACAGCAACTCCGCCGCCGTCGCCCGGACATTGCGGCTGCGGTCCGCCAACGCCCGCTCCAGGAACGGCTCGTCCTCGGCGGACAGGCCCGTGCGCAGCGAGTCGAGGAACATCAGCCGGTCCTCGGCGCGTTCCGTCGGCCAGGTCGTCTCCAGCAGCTCCCGGGCGGCAGCGGGCTCCCGCGCGCGTATCGCCGCGAGGAGGGAGACACGCTCGGCGAACAGGCCCTCCTGCCACAGCTGTTGGATCCGCTCGGTCTCGTCTGCGCCGGGCAGGGCCGTGCCCCCGCCCGGGGCCGAGCGCAGGGCGAACCGCCAGTCCGTGTTCAGCCGGGCCAGCCACAGCGCGCGCGGGCCCGCGAACTCCAGCGCCGCCGGACGCAGATCCGTACGCCCCCTGGCCGCGTCGAGCAGCGCGGGCAGCGTCTGGGGAGGGGCCGCGAAACCGTGCGTGTTCGCCGCCGCGAGCCACTGGGGCAGCAGCTCCATCAGATCCGGCGCCGTGCCGCGTCGACCGCTGCCGCCCGGGGTGCCGGGCCGGTCGGCCAGCAGCATCGCCAGCCTGCGGGCCGCCGCTGGAGGCAGCGGCGGCCGTGGGTCCGCCACCGCGGGCTCGGGACGGGTCGCGGCCCGGGCCGGCCGCAGCCCTGCCCGCCGCCGTACGGTCTCCACGGCCGCCGCGTCGAGCAGCGCGACCGGAGCGTGTACGCCCGGCGGGCAGCTCGGGGGAGTACGCCGCTCCGTGCCGAGCAGCGCTGCGGTGACCAGCTCTTCCCAGGTACCGCCCGCTGCGGGTGCGCCCACGGAGGGCGTGCCCTCGGGGGCGGGGGCGTTGCTGCCGTTCATGAGGTGCCCTTTCGTCGGGTGGAGGTCGTGGGAGTCGTAGGGGCGGGGAGTCGTGGAAGGGCGCGCCCCCTCAGTACAAGGGGACCGTCTGGCCTGAGAGTCGTGGCCGCCAGGAACGGTGAAGTGTCGCGTCGCCTCAGCACAGCGAGACCGCCTGTCCCGATGCCCCCTCCGGCCAGGCCGTCAGGGGAGTGAAGCCCCGGTGACCGCATTCGCCGAAGACCGTCACAGGTGCGCCGCCCGAGAGGGCGACCAGGCGCCACAGGCCGGGGTGGGTGATGGCGGAGGGGGACAGGGGCAGCGCCATGTCGGTGTCGGTGTCTGCCAGTTGCCAGGAGCCGCCGGTCGGGACGGGTATGACCCGGTCCAGTGTGACCGGGACGGAGTCCAGCCAGGGGTCGTCGCGGAGTGCCTCCCCGTAGCGCTCCGCCGCGCGCGTGGTTGTCGTCCCCGGTGGCCGTACGTTCGTCGGTGCGGGTGCGGTGAACCGCTCGCCCAGGGCCGAGCGGAGTTGCCCGGCGCCGGGATACACGGAGACCTCCGCCTCGAACGCCAGGCCGACCGGCAGCGTCAGTTCGGGGGCACGGCCCGCCGGACCGAACGAGAGGAGCAGGGCGGTGCGGCCCGACTCCGTGCCGTGCAGCCAGATTCTGCGGGTCGTCAGACGGGCGTCCGCCGTCTCGTACTGGGCGAGAACCAGCCACTGGTCGCGCACCGGCGGGCCGTCCGCCGAGCCGGACAGGCCGACCCGGGACCGGACCGTCGCCGCCAGTCCCTCCGGCAGCTCCTCCCGGCGCAGCCAGCCCCGGTCGAGGAGATGGAGCAGCGCGCACTCCTCCAGCAGCCTCATCGGCCAGCCCGGACCGGACGCCGGGATCGCCCCCAACTCTCTTACGCGCGAGGCGAGTCCGGGGGCCTGCGCGTCGACCATGCGAGCCGCCGTCTCCTCCCACAGCCCGTACCCCGCCTGCTCCGCCGTGGCCAGGCCGCCGCGCAGCAGGTCGGCGAGGCGCTGCTCAAGTTCCGTCGCCCCCGCCGTGATCCGCTCGGCCCGGCGCTCCGCCCTGCGCCGCGCCGCCTCCGGATCAGCGGACCCGGAGCCACCTGCCTCCGCCGCCCGCTTCTCTCCCGCACGCTTCCGCCGCCCCGCCAGCCACTCCTCCGCCCAGCCCGGTGCCTCTCCTCGCGGCACCGCGCCGTCCCCGCCCGCCCAGAGCAGCAGCAGCCCGAGGGCGTGCTTGCACGGGAACTTGCGGCTCGGACAACTGCACTTGTACGCGGGCCCGGTGGCGTCCGCGATGTCGACGACCGTCTGATACGGCTTGCTGCCACTGCCCTTGCACAGCCCCCACACCGTCCCCTCGTCAGAACTGCCGGCCTCGGACCACGGTCCGGCCGCGCCGAGTTTGCTTCCCGATTTGCGTGACGAGACGTCAGGCGCCAGTGCCAGCACCTGATCCGCCGTCCAGCGCACCCCCTGCTGAGTCATGACATCGAAGGTAGATCCCGGCACTGACAATCGGTCCTCGCAGCGATCGACGCTCCGCCCTCGACATGTCGTTTTCGCAGGTCAGAACGCGTTGTCAGTGGCGTGGTGCAGTGTGGTCACCAGATCCGAACGGGCCAAGACCGGCCGAGCTGGAGGGGGACCGAGCCATGCCTGTTTCCGCTGAACCGACATCCGTCGACCCGAGCCAGGACCAGTCCGCTCACGCGAACAACCACGCGGACAACACGGAAGAACTGCGGCCGCACGCCGAGCACGCCTTCGCCGCCGAACTCGCGGCGCTGGCAGCGCAGGACGACCGCCCGCGCCCGGCACGCTGGAAGCTGTCGCCGTGGGCCGTGGCGACGTATCTGCAAGGCGGCACCCTGCCGGACGGCACGGTGATCACACCGAAGTACGTGGGCCCGCGCCGCATCGTCGAGGTCGCCGTCACGACCCTCGCCACCGATCGCGCCCTGCTCCTGCTCGGCGTGCCCGGCACGGCGAAGACCTGGGTGTCCGAGCATCTGGCGGCGGCGGTCAGCGGCGACTCGACGCTGCTGGTCCAGGGCACGGCCGGCACACCGGAGGAGGCGATCCGGTACGGCTGGAACTACGCGGAGCTGCTCGCGCACGGCCCGAGCCGTGCCGCCCTCGTGCCCAGCCCCGTCATGCGGGCGATGGCGGAGGGGATGACGGCCCGCGTCGAGGAGCTGACCCGTATCCCGGCCGACGTCCAGGACACGCTGATCACGATTCTGTCGGAGAAGAACCTGCCGATACCGGAGTTGGGGCAGGAGGTGCAGGCGGTCCGCGGGTTCAACCTGATCGCGACGGCCAACGACCGCGACCGGGGGGTCAACGAGCTGTCCAGCGCCCTGCGCCGCCGCTTCAACACGGTCGTGCTGCCGCTGCCCGAGAGCGCCGACGCCGAGGTCGACATCGTCTCGCGGCGGGTCGACCAGATCGGCCGCTCGCTCGACCTGCCGGCCGTACCGGACGGCGTCGACGAGATCCGCCGCGTCGTGACCGTCTTCCGTGAGCTGCGCGACGGCATCACGTCGGACGGCCGTACGAAGCTGAAGTCGCCCAGCGGCACGCTGTCCACCGCCGAGGCGATCTCGGTCGTCACCAACGGTCTGGCCCTGGCGGCCCACTTCGGCGACGGCGTCCTGCGGGCCTCCGACGTCGCCGCGGGCATCCTCGGCGCCGTCGTCCGCGATCCGGCGGCCGACCGGGTCGTCTGGCAGGAGTACCTGGAGGCGGTGGTCCGTGAACGCGACGGCTGGAAGGACTTCTACCGGGCGTGCCGGGAGGTGAGCGCGTGAGCTGCATGGCGGGTGCGGGTGCGGATGTTCGGGGGCGGGTGGTCGCGATGTCGGTGGGAGGCGGTTCGGTGTCGGTGGGGGGCGGTTCGGTGAGCAGGGTGTACGGCGACGACGACACGCTGTGGCCCAAGAGGGGGCTGGTGTGACGGACGTCGAGGGGGAGGAGCGCGGTGGTGGGAGGTCCGGCAGCGGGCCCCTGCTGCTCGGCGTGCGGCATCACGGGCCCGGGTCGGCGCGGGCGGTGCGGGCCGCGTTGGCGGCGGCGCGGCCGGCGGTCGTACTGATCGAGGGGCCGCCCGAGGCAGACGCCTTGATCCCGCTGGCCGCCGACGAGGACATGCGACCGCCGGTCGCCCTGCTGGCCCACGCCGTGGACGAACCCGGCTGCTCGGCGTTCTGGCCGCTGGCCGAGTTCTCCCCGGAGTGGGTGGCCATCCGCTGGGCCCTGGAACACGGGGTCCCCGCCCGCTTCATCGACCTTCCCGCCACGCACACGCTGGCGTGGGGGAGCGAGGAGGAGAAGAAGGAGGGGGAAGTCGAGGAAGGGGAGGGCGACGGCGTCGGCGATCCTGCCTCCGACACTGACCCCGACCCCGAGGTGCGGGTCGATCCGCTCGCCGTGCTCGCGCGGGCCGGCGGTTACGACGATCCGGAGCGCTGGTGGGAGGACGTCGTCGAGCACCGGGGGGTGGGGGAGGGCGACGCGTTCGCTCCCTTCGAGGTGCTCGAAGAGGCCATGGGCGCGCTGCGGGAGGTGTACGGGACCGGGGGCCACGACCGGGATCCGGTCCGGGAGGCGTACATGCGGCTCCAGGTGCGGGCGGCACAGCGGGAGTTCGGGGACGCGGCGGTGGCCGTGGTGTGCGGGGCCTGGCATGTGCCCGCGCTGCGGCGGAAGAGTGCCGTCGCCGCCGACCGGGCGCTGCTGAAGGGGCTGCCCAAGGTCAAGGTGGACGTGACCTGGGTGCCGTGGACGCATCGCAGGCTCGCGCGGGCCAGCGGGTACGGGGCGGGCATCGACTCGCCCGGCTGGTACGGGCATCTGTTCGGGGCGCGGGACCGGCCGGTCGAGCGGTGGATGACCAAGGTGGCCGGGCTGCTGCGCGACGAGGACAGGATGGTCTCCTCGGCGCACGTCATCGAGGCGGTGCGGCTGGCGGAGACGCTCGCCGCGATGCGGGGGCGCCCGCTGCCGGGACTGACCGAGACGACCGACGCCGTGCGGGCGGTGATGTGCGAGGGGTCGGACGTACCGCTGGCCCTGGTGCAGGACCGGCTCGTTGTCGGGGACGTGCTCGGGGAGGTCCCGGAGTCGGCGCCCGCGGTGCCGTTGCAGCGCGACCTGACGCGGCTTCAGCGCCGGCTGCGGCTCAAACCTGAGGCGCTGGAACGGGAGTTGGAGCTCGACCTGCGCAAGGAGACCGACGCCGCGCGCAGTCGGCTGCTGCACCGGCTGCGGCTGCTCGAGATCGGCTGGGGCGAGCCTGCGGCGTCGCGCGGCAGCACCGGTACGTTCCGGGAGACGTGGCGGCTGCGGTGGGAGCCGGAGCTGGCGGTTCGGGTCGCCGAGGCCGGTGTGTGGGGGACGACCGTGCTCTCGGCGGCGACCGCCAGGGCGGAGGCCGACGCCGTCGGCGCGGGCTCGCTGGCCGACGTGACCGCACTCGCCGAGCGCTGTCTGCTCGCCGAACTGTCCGACGCGCTCCCCGTGGTGATGCGCGTCCTCGCCGACCGCGCGGCCCTCGACGCGGACGTGGGCCACCTCGCCCAGGCCCTGCCCGCGCTGGTCCGTTCCCTGCGCTACGGCGACGTACGCGGCACGGACACCCAGGCACTGGCCGAGGTCGCGGCAGGCCTCGCCGAACGCGTCTTCGTCGGCCTGCCCCCGGCCTGCGCCTCCCTCGACACGGACGCGGCGGAGGAGATGCGGCGCCATGTGGACGCGGTGCACGGGGCGGTGGGGTTGCTCGGCGAGGCGGCGGCACCGACTCCGGCTCCGACGCCGGATACGGGCACGGCTCCGGCACCGGGGCTGTCTCCGACGGGTGGTAGGGCTGCCTCTGGGGGCGGCGCACCCGCGGGCGGTTCAGCGGATGCCGGTGCGGACGCGGTGGCGGGTGCCCCCGTGGCGGAGCAGCGGGGCGAGTTGCGGCGCCGTGGACATGATGGTGAGGCCGAGGGGGGTCTCGCGGGCGGTGTTGCGGGCGTCGATGCCGACGCTGTGGCGGCTGTTGTCGCGTCGGGGGATCGCGGTGAGCCGGGGTGCCGTGGGGACGGTGTTGAGGCCGAGGGGGGCTTCACGGGAGGCGCTGCGGGCGTCGACGCGGATGTTGCGGCGGATGTTGCCGCGTCGCGGGAGCGCTGTGAGTTGCGGTCCCGTGGACATGATGGTGAGGCCGAAGGAGGTCTCGCGGGCGGTGTTGTGGACGCTTGTCCGGGTGCTGCGGGGGATGTCTCCGAGCCGGGACACGGCGGCCAGTTGCGGCAGCGCTGGCACTCTGTGCTCCGGGTTCTGTCCGCGCGGGACAGTGTGGCCGGAGTCGTGCGTGGGCGGGCCGTGCGGTTGCTGTTGGACGACGGGGAGTTGGGGCAGGACGAGGCTGCCGTGCTCATGGGGCTTGTGCTGTCGCCGGGGACGGCGCCGGGGGACGCGGCCGCGTGGATCGAGGGGTTCGTCGGGGGCGGCTCCGGGGGCGGGATGCTGCTCGTGCACGACGGACGGCTGCTCGGGCTGGTCGACGCCTGGCTGACCGGGGTGCCGGCGGAGGCGTTCACCGACGTGCTGCCGCTGCTGAGGCGCACCTTCTCGGCGTACGAGCCCGGGGTGCGCAGAACGTTGGGGGAACTGGTCCGGCGTGGCCCGGGCGAGCGGGGGAGTGCGGTGGCCGGTGCCGCCGGTGTGCCGGGGTTCGCGCCCGACCTCGACGTCCGGCGGGCGGATGCCGTGTTGCCGGTGCTGCGAATGCTGCTGGGGGCCGGGGGGCTCCACGACAACGACCTTGTGGGGGTGGGGACATGACGACGGTGACCGAGTCGGTGGATCCGGCGCAGGAGCGGCTGCGGCGCTGGCGGCTCGTGCTCGGGGGCGACGCGGCGGACGGTACCGGGTGCGCGCTCTCCGGGCAGGACGCCGCCATGGACGGGGCGCTCACCGCGCTCTACGGCAGAGGGGACGGGATCAAGGGGCGAGGCGGGCGGGAGCGTTCGGCGGGGCTCGGGGCGTCCGCGCCGTCGGTCGCGCGGTGGCTCGGCGACATCCGGACGTACTTCCCGTCCTCCGTCGTCCAGGTCATGCAACGGGACGCCATCGACCGGCTCGGGCTCTCCGCCCTCCTGCTGGAGCCCGAGATGCTGGAAGCGGTCGAGGCGGACGTCCACCTCGTCGGCACGCTGCTCTCCCTCAACAAGGCGATGCCGGAGACGACGAAGGAGACGGCACGAGCCGTTGTGCGCAAGGTCGTTGAGGATCTCGAGAAGCGGCTCGCCACCCGTACCCGGGCCACGCTCAGCGGGGCGCTGGACCGCAGCGCCCGGATCAGCAGGCCGCGCCATCACGACATCGACTGGAACCGTACGATCGCGGCCAACCTCAAGCACTACCTCCCGGAGTACGGCACGATCGTGCCCGAGCGGCTCATCGGCTACGGGCGTGCCTCCCAGTCGGTGAAGAAGGAGGTCGTCCTCTGTATCGACCAGTCCGGGTCGATGGCGGCGTCGGTGGTGTACGCGTCGGTGTTCGGGGCCGTGTTGGCATCCATGCGGTCGATCGACACGCGGCTCGTCGTCTTCGACACGGCGGTCGTCGACCTCACCGACCAACTCGACGATCCGGTGGATGTGCTGTTCGGTACGCAGCTCGGCGGCGGTACGGACATCAACAGGGCGCTCGCGTACTGCCAGTCGCAGATCACCCGGCCCGCCGAGACCGTCGTCGTGCTGATCAGCGACCTCTACGAGGGCGGCATCCGCGACGAGATGCT
The DNA here is from genome assembly GCF_045041225.1 of Streptomyces sp. NBC_00075. NCBI lineage: Bacteria > Bacillati > Actinomycetota > Actinomycetes > Kitasatosporales > Streptomycetaceae > Streptomyces > Streptomyces sp. NBC_00075. Next base: position 4,048,127 of record NZ_CP108243.1, on the reverse strand, counting down.
GAAGCGGGTCGCCGCGATGAAGGCGTCCGGGGTGCAGTTCGTGACGCTGCTCGCGCTGTCGGACGAGGGAGCGCCCGCGTACGACAGGGAGCACGCGGCGGCACTCGCGGCGCTGGGCGCACCGGCGTTCGCCTGTACGCCCGATCTGTTCCCGGACATCATGGCCGCGGCGATCGAGAAGCGCCCCCTGCCGATACCCGACACCGAGTGACGTGAGGTGAATCAGGCGGGGCGGCTTCGGTCGGCAAAACGGACATGAGTGAGCATCGGTACGGGGGGCTTGCGCGACCTCGGGAGGGGCGTGCGAGGATCGGCGCCCACCCAGTCTTGCCGCCGCCCGGAGGCCCCTCCTCTTGAACTGGCCAGCCGCCCTGTCCATTGCCGTACTGCGCGTGACGCGTACGGCGGCGGGGCGGCGTGCGCTGCAAGTGGCCGTGCTGGTCGGCGGGTTGTTCGTCTTCGGGTTCCTGTGTGGGGAGCGGGCGCATGCGGCGGAGGGTGCGCCGTTGCCTCTGGGGCAGGTTCAGCGGGTGACGGATTCGTTGGCTGAGCCGGTCAAGCCGGTCAAGCCGGTTGTGCCGTCCGCCGTCGAGGACACCGTCGGCAAGGTCGTACGGCCGGTTGGTGGACTGGTGGAGACCGTCACCGAGGAACTTGGGAAGGTCACGGCGCAAGTACCGACGCTGCCCGCGCTTCCGGAACTCCCCGCGCTTCCAGAACTGCCGGTACTTCCGGAGCTTCCCGTACTTCCGGAGCTTCCCGTGCTTCCGGGTGTGCCCGCGTCGCCCACCGACCCTTCTTCGCCGGCCTCTCCCGCCTCCCCCACTCCTCCCTCCTCGTCGCCGGGCAAGACCCCGCCGATGACCGTTCCCCGGACGCACCAGGGCGACAGCCTTGCCTACGGGCCTCGGTTCGTCGGTCGTGTCGGTGGGGCTGGCGAGACCGTGGCCGACGACCGGGGTGGCGTACGCGTCTCGCGGGCGGCTGTGCGGCAGGCGCCCGGTGGGCTGCCGGGCGGGGTGTCGAAGGGGGCGTTCGGTGAGCGGGCGGTCGTCGAGGCCAGTGGCTCCCGGCATGGTGGTGGGCACGGCGACGCGCATGCCGTCGCGTTGAGCCAGCGGGCGCCGGTGCGGCTCGTACCGGGGGTCGCCCCGGTCGCCGTCGGTGCCGAGGTACGGGACAGGTACCGGGCCATTCCTGTCTTCCCCGGTTAGGACCGGGCTCCTTCTCCGTTCCGTCGCCGTGCGTGTGAATCCGCGCCGTGCGTGACGTGAACGGTGTCCGCGGCGACTGCACGCAGTGCCAGTCCGGTGACCGCCTTTCGCGTACCCGGCCTTCGCACACCCGACGTCAGCGCAGTCGACGTCAGCGCAGCCGGTGTCCGCGCGCATGGCCTCCGTACACCTGACGCCTGCATACCTAACGCCTGCATACCTGACGCCCCGCGCGCCTGACGCCCCGCACCACGACCCCTGCACGCCCGACTTCCGCGCGCCTGACGTGCGGATCCTTCGGACTCCGCCAGGAAAGCCCCGTACGGCCGAATGCCATCGGTCCGGGCGGGGCGTGCCCGGCGGACGGCGGTGAGCGGCTCCCAAAGGGGTGGGGACCGCTTGCCGGAGGACCGTCAAAGCCGTTGGCGGGCCTTCCAGAGGCCTCACCGGGCCTACCCCAGCCCGGTGAGGCCTCACCTTTGCACCCGTAACCACATCTAAGCCCCTTCCGAGGGCCCTCACAGGGGTCGGTCGACGGCCGTGAATGGCACTCTGTGACAGGTATCACCGCTCAGGTGTGATTCCTGATTTAGGGACCTGCGGCGAGCGGCGATAACCTGCGAGACGGACATGCCGCGCGCTCGGACACCGTGTGCGCCACCCTTGTGACACAGCGGACGTCACGTTGCCCTTCGCGGCACGCCCACGCATCCAACGAACCGCGAGATCACTGATAGGGACGGACGCGCGTGGACCTGTTCGAGTACCAGGCGAGGGACCTCTTCGCCAAGCACGGTGTACCGGTGCTGGCCGGTGAAGTCATCGACACGCCTGAGGCGGCGCGCGCGGCGACCGAGCGCCTGGGCGGCAAGTCTGTCGTCAAGGCGCAGGTGAAGGTCGGTGGGCGTGGAAAGGCCGGCGGCGTGAAGCTCGCCGCCACCCCGGACGAGGCCGTCGCCCGCGCGACGGACATCCTCGGCATGGACATCAAGGGCCACACGGTCCACAAGGTGATGATCGCCGAGACCGCGCCCGAGATCGTCGAGGAGTACTACGTCTCGTACCTCCTCGACCGCACCAACCGCACCTTCCTCGCCATGGCGTCCGTCCAGGGCGGCGTGGAGATCGAGGTCGTCGCGGAGGAGAACCCCGAGGCCCTCGCGAAGGTCCCGGTCGACGCCAACGAGGGCGTGAGCATCGAGAAGGCCCGCGAGATCGTCGCGCAGGCGAAGTTCCCGGCCGAGGTCGCGGAGCAGGTCGCCGAGATCCTCGTGACGCTGTGGGACACCTTCATCAAGGAGGACGCCCTCCTCGTCGAGGTCAACCCCCTCGCCAAGGTCGCCTCCGGCAAGGTCATCGCCCTCGACGGCAAGGTCTCCCTCGACGAGAACGCCGAGTTCCGTCAGCCGGAGCACGAGGCCCTTGAGGACAAGGACGCGGCCAACCCGCTGGAGGCCGCCGCCAAGGCCAAGAACCTCAACTACGTCAAGCTCGACGGTGAGGTCGGCATCATCGGCAACGGCGCGGGGCTCGTCATGAGCACCCTCGACGTCGTCGCGTACGCCGGTGAGGCGCACGGCGGGGTCAAGCCCGCCAACTTCCTCGACATCGGTGGTGGCGCCTCCGCCGCCGTCATGGCGAACGGCCTGGAGATCATCCTCGGCGACCCCGACGTCAAGTCGGTCTTCGTCAACGTCTTCGGCGGCATCACCGCGTGCGACGAGGTCGCCAACGGCATCGTGCAGGCGCTCCAGCTGCTCGCGGACAAGGGCGAGGAAGTCTCCAAGCCCCTCGTCGTCCGCCTCGACGGCAACAACGCCGAGCTGGGTCGCAAGATCCTCTCCGACGCCAACCACCCGCTGGTCCAGCGCGTGGACACCATGGACGGCGCGGCCGACAAGGCCGCCGAGCTCGCGGCTGCGAAGTAAGGGACGAGGGAAACAACCGCCATGGCTATCTTCCTCAACAAGGACAGCAAGGTCATCGTCCAGGGCATGACCGGTGCCACGGGCATGAAGCACACCAAGCTCATGCTGGCCGACGGCACGAACATCGTCGGCGGTGTGAACCCGCGCAAGGCGGGCACGTCCGTCGACATCGACGGCACCGACATCCCGGTCTTCGGCACGGTCGCCGAGGCGATCGAGAAGACGGGCGCGAACGTATCGGTCCTCTTCGTACCGCCGGCCTTCGCCAAGGCCGCGGTCGTCGAGGCGATCGACGCGGAGATCCCGCTCGCGGTCGTCATCACCGAGGGCATCGCCGTCCACGACTCCGCCGCCTTCTGGGCGTACGCGAAGTCGAAGGGCAACAAGACGCGGATCATCGGCCCGAACTGTCCCGGGCTCATCACCCCGGGTCAGTCGAACGCCGGCATCATCCCGGGTGACATCACGAAGCCGGGCCGTATCGGTCTGGTCTCGAAGTCGGGCACGCTGACGTACCAGATGATGTACGAGCTGCGGGACATCGGCTTCTCGTCGGCCGTCGGCATCGGTGGCGACCCGGTCATCGGTACGACGCACATCGACGCGCTGGCCGCGTTCGAGGCGGACCCCGACACCGACCTGATCGTGATGATCGGTGAGATCGGTGGCGACGCGGAGGAGCGGGCCGCCGACTTCATCGCGAAGAACGTGACGAAGCCGGTTGTCGGTTACGTGGCCGGGTTCACCGCGCCCGAGGGCAAGACGATGGGCCACGCCGGTGCCATCGTCTCGGGCTCGTCGGGTACGGCTGCGGCCAAGAAGGAGGCCCTTGAGGCCGCCGGCGTCAAGGTCGGCAAGACGCCGACCGAGACGGCGAAGCTGGCGCGTGAGCTGCTTGCCGGCTGACGCCTCCTTGGCGGTGCTGAGCTGAACGTCCGTGGGCCCGTTCCCCTTGCTGGGGGCGGGCCCACTGGCGTCTGTACAGGTGCCGTGGATTCGCCGGGTACCCGGAGTGGGTGGCTGTGCCCACCCGTTCCGCCCCAGCGGAACGACTGCCCACAGCTGGGCGGGTGGCTGGCCGCAGTCGGGCGGGTGGCTGCTGGCCGCAGTCGGCAGGGGCGGGGGTGGCCGCAGCTGGGCGGGTGGGTGGGTGCGGAACGGCTGCCCGCAGCCGGGTGGGCTGGTGGCTGCCCGGAGCCGGGCGGGGCGTCCATGCCGGGCGGGGTGGGTGGGCGCGGAACGGCTGCCCGCAGCAAGGTGCCGTCGAGGGCTGCTATCGCACCTCCGGTGTCACCCTTTCCGGGCCGTTCTCGGCCTCGCCCCTCAGCTTCTTGCGGAGGTTGAGTTCCGTTCGGGACAAGGGGCCCGGGGCCGGGATCGGGGGGATTCCCTGGACCGATGCCCCCGGGGCCACTACTGGCTCGTAGTGCGTGGGGGCCGTGTGGAGGGTGAACGTCGTGGCGCCGATCAGGGCGATCGTGAAGGCGATGGCCGCGTGGGTCCAGTTGCGGGCTCGGCGTTCGCTGCCCGCGCGGACCGATGACGGGCGGGCGGCGCGCAGGCGGGCGTGGGTCGCCAGGCCCGAGAGGCGGGTCGATAGGTCTGCCGGGTCCGTGAGGGACGGGATGCGGGTCGCCACCGCCTCGCGGGCGTGGAGGAGGCGGTTCGCTGCTGCCGGGGTGCTCGCCTCCGTCTCCGCCGCCGTTTCCGGCAGGCCCAGGCCCACGCCGTCGTACAGGAGCAGGGTGCGGCGGTACGGCGGGGGGAGTTTCAGGAGTGCGGAGAGCAGCGCGCGGTCGGTCGGGTCGGCGGGCGGGGCCTCCGGGTGGCGGTGGCGGGCACGGAAGCGGTGCCAGGGGGAGAGGGCGCAGTCGTACGCCGTGGCGCGGATCCAGCCCGCCGGGTCCGGGTCCACCGCCACCTCGGGCCAGCGATGCCAGGCCAGCTGGAACGCCCGTTCGACGGACTCGCGCGCCAACTCCCGTCGCCCGGTGAGGAGATAGGCCTGCCGTACGAGGGCGGGGGCGCAGAACGCGTAGAGCGCGTCGAAGGCCTGAGCGGGGGTCAGGGTCGCCGTGTCCTCAACGAGCGTCGCCGCCGGCGCGGCCGCCAGGAGGCTCGCGTACGTCTGTGCCTTGCGTCCGCGCGGTGTCGTACGGCCGTTCTCCCACGCGCGTACCGTCTCGCGGCTGACGCCCACCCGTTCGGCGACCTGAGCCTGCGTCAGCGACAGGGACTCGCGCAGGCGTCGGCGCTCGCCGGGCGGGGGCAGCGGGATGGTGGGGCTCTGCGTCACCGGAGACCCCTTAGCGCGAAAAAGTACATAAAACGCATTTTGAGTGACACGTCGTAAGTTCGCCTGTTACGCCCGGAAAGTGCGTGTCGTTGGGAGCATGGCGCTCGTGACCCAGACGACCGGCCGCCGGCTTCCCTTCCTGTCACTGCCCCTCTCCCCGCGCCTGCGCGTCCGGGTCCGGGACCGGATCCGCGACCGGCTGCGTGACCGGTCGCCCGGACTGGGCGCGGGTCTGCTCGGCGGCGCGGTCGCGGCCGGGCTCGGGCTCGGTTCCTTCGCCGTGCTCGTCATGATGATGTGGATCAGCTCGCCCTACCCGGACAGCGGCCCGGACGGCGCACTGCACATCGCCGCCGCCCTCTGGCTGCTCGCCCACGGCGCCGAACTGATCCGCGCGGACGGCCTCACCGGCGCCCCCGCCCCCGTCGGCGTCACCCCCCTCCTCCTGCTCGCCCTCCCGGTCTGGCTGCTGCACCGAGCCGCCCGTGACGCTGCCGAGGGCCCGGAGGAGGAGGGCGCGACCGGGGAAGCGCCCCCCGTCCCCGCCCGCACGGCCTGGCTCGGCGTCGTCGCCGGGTATCTGACCGTCGGCGGGGGCGTCGCGCTGTACGCGGCCGGGGGCGGGCTGCGTCCCGACTGGGCCTGGACGGCCGTATGCGTGCCGCTGCTCGCCATGGCGGCGGCGGGTGCCGGGGTGTGGACGGCGTACGGCCGCCCGCGTGCGCCCCTGTCGCCACGGGTGCTGTATCTGCTGCCCAGGTGGGTGCGCCGGCGCATCCTGGATCCGGAGGTGCGGGGCCGGGTCCTGGCCGTCGGGCGGGCCGCCGGGGCCGGTACGGCCGTGCTCGTCGGAGGCGGGGCGCTGCTCGTCGCGGTGTCGCTGGTCGGGCACGGCGGGGCCGCCCGGGCCTCCTTCCTCCAGCTGACGGAGGCGTGGTCGGGCCGGATCGCCGTCCTGCTGCTCTGTCTGGCCCTGATTCCCAACGCGGCGCTGTGGGGCGCGGCTTACGCCCTCGGCCCCGGCTTCGTGCTCGGCGCGGGCCGGGTCACGGGCCCGCTGGGTTCCGATCCTGCCCCGCTGCTGCCGCCGTTCCCGCTGCTGTCGGCGGTACCGGACGCCGGTCCGGGTACCCCGCTGACCTGGGCGGTCGCCGGGGTACCGGTGGCGGCCGGGCTGACGCTGGCCTGGTTCACGGCACGGGCGGCAGCCCCCGGCGGGGGAAGGACGCCCTGGTCGGGCTGGCGTACCGCCGCGAACACCGGCCTCGCCGCCCTTCTGTGCGCGGGCGCGCTCGCCGCGCTGGCCGGGCTGGCGGGCGGACCGCTCGGCACCGACGCCCTCGCGCACATCGGGCCGGTGTGGTGGCAGACAGGCGCGGCGACGCTGGCGTGGACGGCGACGGTCGCCGTACCGACGGCCGTCGGGCTGCGGGCGTGGCGGCTGCGCAGGCGCCGCCCGAAGGCCACAGGCACCGGCACCCGTAGCAGCACCGACATCGGCACGCTGAAGCTGAGGCCCTCGGCGCCGCCCGCCGGGACGAAGAAGCCGCACGGAACAGCCGCCGCGGATGACACGTACGAGGTGAGCGACCCGTACGAGGCGGAGGCCGCGTACGACTTCCTCCCCCTCGACCTGCCGTCGCCCGCGTCGTCACTCTCGCCCTGGTACGACACCGCGTCCCGAGAGGCCCGCTGGGCGGCACTCAAGGAGGCATCGGCGACACCGCCGCCGGAGGACCCGGAGGACCCGGAGGACCCGGAGGACCCGGAAGAGACGCAGACACAGCCGTAGCCGTAGCCGCAGCCGCAGCCGTCGCTGTAGCCGTATCCGTGGCTAGCTGTTCGTGCCGAACACGTCCCGCAGTTCCTTCGGGAGGAGGTCGTCGCAGGCCTTCTTCGCGGTGTTGGTGAGGGCGTCGTTCGTGCACGTGTAGTAGTCGCGGTAGACGAACTGGAGGCTGAACGTCACGGCGACCATGACGAGGGCCAGGGACGCCGTGACCAGGCCGCTGATCGCGGCCGTCCGCTGCTGCCGGCCGCTGCCCGGGCCCTGCGTGGGCGCCGGGGTGTCCGGGTTCGGGGTGCGGGGCTTGGTGCGCAGGGCGCTGATGCCCCAGTGCAGGGCGAGCGCGCCGAGCAGCAGTGCCACGTACGGCCAGCTGAAGAGGGCGAAGAAGAAGGCCCACATGCCGCACAGCAGTGCGTACCGCGCGCGGCGCTGGGCCGGGTCCGTCGGGTCCCAGCGCGGGTTGGTGCCCTGGCCGTCGCCCGGCCCCTCGGGGCCGCCCTGTCCGCCCTGGCGGCCGGAGCGGTCGCCGAAGCCGCCCGGGGAACGGCCGGGCTGCCGGTCGCTCCACTGGTTGCCCCACGGGGAGTGACCACCGCCGGACCCGCCGGCGGATCCGGCGCCGGACGAGTCGTCGCCCGTCGGACGCCGGGGCTGCCAGGGCTTGTCCGGGGTGCCCTCGGGCGGCGGGGCGAACGGGTTGTCGTCCTGGGCCGCGCTCTCCTGCCCGTCGCCGGTCGTGCCGGTGTCGCCCTGGTCGCCGTTCTTCTTGCCCGAGGGCGCGTCGGGCGGCGACGCGGGGCGCTCCCGCAGCAGCACCGACTGCGGGGTGAGCGGGAGGAGTCGCAGGCTGCGGTCCGACATCAAGTGAGCGTCTTCCCCTTGTTGATTAATGGTCCGGCGTGAGCCGCTACCCCGTGAACGCACCGTATGACGAGCGCGTTCCCGGACCGGCTCCTCCCAGACGCTACCTTCCGGCCACGCCCCCGTCCCGTGGGGGCTGTCCGGTGTGCCGGTATCGTTGCTGGCGGTCGGCCGCTTCGTAGACTTCCCCGTATCCGGGGGCGCGAAGCATTCGTACGACCGTACAAACGCTCCCCCGAGAAAGGGCCCCGCCGTGGCCGAGTCCCAGGCTGCCAAGCGCCTTGTCGTGCTGGTCTCCGGATCCGGTACGAATCTTCAGGCGCTCCTCGACGCCATCGCGGCCGTCGGCGCCGGGGCCTACGGGGCCGAGATCGTCGCCGTCGGGGCCGACCGGGACGGCATCGAGGGCCTCGCGCGCGCGGAGCGGGCCGGGCTGCCGACCTTCGTGTGCCGGGTGAAGGACCACGCGACCCGGGCCGAGTGGGACGCGGCGCTCGCCGGTGCGGTGGCCGCGTACGAACCCGATCTGGTCGTCTCCGCCGGGTTCATGAAGATCGTGGGCAAGGAGTTCCTGGCCCTGTTCGGCGGGCGCTTCGTCAACACGCATCCCGCCCTGCTGCCCAGTTTCCCGGGGGCCCACGGCGTTCGCGAAGCGCTCGCGTACGGCGTCAGGGTCACCGGCTGCACCGTCCACTTCGTCGACGACGGCGTCGACACCGGACCGATCATCGCTCAGGGCGCGGTGGAGATCCGGGACGAGGACGACGAGAGCGCTCTGCACGAGCGCATCAAGGAAGTCGAGCGAAGGCTGCTCGTCGATGTCGTGGGGCGGCTCGCCCGCAACGGCTATCGCATTGAGGGACGAAAGGTAGTTATCCAGTGACCGCCGACATCACTGTCACGGCCGAGAGCAACAAGCGGGTCATCCGACGGGCGCTCGTCAGCGTCTACGACAAGACGGGCCTCGAAGACCTCGCACGCGGCCTGCACGAGGCGGGCGTGGAGCTGGTCTCGACCGGGTCGACGGCCGGGCGTATCGCCGCCGCCGGCGTCCCCGTCACCAAGGTCGAGGAGCTGACCGGCTTCCCCGAGTGCCTGGACGGCCGGGTCAAGACCCTGCACCCCAAGGTGCACGCGGGCATCCTCGCCGACCTGCGCCTGGAGGACCACCGCGACCAGCTCGCCGAACTGGGCGTCGAGCCCTTCGACCTGGTCGTCGTCAACCTCTACCCGTTCCGCGAGACGGTCGCCTCCGGCGCCTCGCCCGACGAGTGCGTGGAGCAGATCGACATCGGCGGTCCGTCGATGGTCCGCGCGGCGGCCAAGAACCACCCGTCGGTGGCCGTGGTCACCAGCCCGGCGCGCTACGCCGACGTCCTGAGCGCCGTACAGACCGGCGGCTTCGACCTCGCCACCCGCAAGCGGCTCGCGGCCGAGGCCTTCCAGCACACGGCGTCGTACGACGTGGCGGTCGCCTCCTGGTTCGCGTCCTCGTACGCCCCCGTCGACGAGTCGCAGTTCCCCGACTTCCTCGGCGCCACCTGGGAGCGCGAGAACACCCTCCGCTACGGCGAGAACCCGCACCAGCCCGCCGCCCTGTACGTGGACGGCAATGGTGGCGGTCTCGCCAAGGCCGAGCAGCTGCACGGCAAGGAGATGTCGTACAACAACTACACGGACACGGACGCCGCCCGCCGTGCCGCGTACGACCACGCCGAGCCGTGTGTCGCGATCATCAAGCACGCCAACCCCTGCGGGATCGCGGTCGGTTCGGACGTCGCCGAGGCGCACCGCAAGGCGCACGCGTGCGACCCGCTCTCCGCGTTCGGCGGTGTGATCGCCGTCAACCGCCCCGTGTCGAAGGAGATGGCGGAGCAGGTCGCCGAGATCTTCACCGAGGTCATCGTCGCGCCGGACTACGAGGAGGGCGCCCTCGAAGCGCTCGCCAAGAAGAAGAACATCCGGGTGCTCAAGGCGGCGGGCGCGCCCGCGAACCCCGTCGAGGTCAAGCCCGTCGACGGCGGTGTGCTCCTCCAGGTGACCGACCGCCTCCAGGCCGACGGCGACGACCCGGCCAACTGGACGCTCGCGACGGGCGAGGCGCTGTCCGCGTCCGAGCTGGCGGAACTCTCCTTCGCCTGGAAGGCGTGCCGGGCCGTCAAGTCCAACGCGATCCTCCTCGCCAAGGACGGCGCCTCGGTCGGCGTCGGCATGGGCCAGGTCAACCGCGTCGACTCGGCGAAGCTGGCGGTCGAGCGGGCGGGCGAGGAGCGGGCGCGTGGTTCGTACGCGGCCTCGGACGCGTTCTTCCCGTTCCCCGACGGCCTGGAGATCCTGACGGCCGCCGGCGTCAAGGCCGTGGTGCAGCCGGGCGGTTCGGTCCGGGACGAGCTGGTCGTGGAGGCGGCGAAGAAGGCGGGCGTCACGATGTACTTCACGGGGACGCGGCACTTCTTCCACTGATCTTCTGCTGAGCGCGTTGAACCGACCGTGGCCTCCGGCCCTCCCCCGAGGGGGCCGGAGGCCACGGTCGTACGTGCGTACTACGTGGTGACGCGGTACGCGCTGACCCACGGGCCGATGTTGCCGTAGCCGCTGTTGTCGATGGTGATCGACCACCCGGTGCAGTCGGCGTGCTCCCACAGCTCGACCCGGACGTTGGTGTCCTCGGTGCGGGCGGAGCGGATCTTGTCGTTCCAGTTGCCGCCGACGTAGGTGCACGATCCGGTGGTTCCGGGGCCGAACCAGTTGTCCAGGCCCTTGAAGCCGGTCTCGGCGTAGGCGTGCCACTTGCCGGCCGCCTGGACGGCGGGTGACGGGGCGGCGGCAGCGGTGCCGGCCGACAGCAGGCCCACCGTGGCGAGTGCGGCGGCAGCGGCGGTCATCCGCTTGAACCGGACGGTCTTCCTCATGATGCGTGTCCCTCCTTGAGACATTCACCCACCCCCGTAGGTGGACGTCCTCACCCTCGTACGGCAGGGAAGGGAGGGGTACCTCGGAACTCTCAGGGTCACTTCTTTCCCGGTGGCGTGTACTCCTTGAGGTAGTGGGCGACGCGGTCGGCGTAGGGGCGGACCTCCGGGGGAACACCGGCCGCCTCGTTCACCACCTTGTACGACGTCCGGTAGGCCGCCGAGATCAGTACCCGGTGGTCGCCCGGCAGTCTCGTGTCCAGGCGGGGCGCGATCCAGCACAGGTAGCGGCCCATGGCCGGGATGGACTCGGCGGGCGGGAAGGGTGGTTGGGGGACGGACTCACCGGGGGTGCCGTCCTCGTGCATCCACCAGCGCAGCACGCTCGGGGTCCAACGGGCGATGCCGTACTCGTTCCTGGCGGGGTCGGCGAGGTCCGGGTCGAAGTCGCTCTCGACCTTCAGCATGGCCGCGATGAGGGGCGGGGTGACGTCCGGTTGGTCGCAGTCGTGCGCCGTCTCGACGATCAGCAGCCGGTAGGCGGGGGGTACGCCCTTGTCGGTACGGAGGTCCGTGGCGCCGTACGCGGCGGCCGTCACCGCGGTCGTGCCGCCGGTGCCCTCGGCCGCCTTGCCGGTCGAGTCGGCGCCGTCCGCCCAGGTGCTGATGCCGTAGCCGAGCGCGGCGGCGGCCACCGCGGCTGCCGCCGCGCCGATGATCAGGGTCCTGTGCCTCCGCCTGCGGTACGGGAAGCGGGGGAGGAGTCCGGTGAGGGCTCCCTTGGCCGCCACCGCCTCCACTCTCCGCAGCAGCGCCTCGCCCGCGATCCGTTCCTCGTGCGTACGGGTCAGACAGTCCCGCACGATCTCCCGCCAGGCGTCCGGGAGTTCGGGGGAGAGGCGGAGTTCGTCGGCGCCCCGGGCGTATGCGGCTGCCGCGTCGCGGCGGGTCGTCGGGGTGCCGCCGGGGAGCGGGAAGGTGCCGGTGAGGACCAGGTGGGCGAGGACGCCGAAGGCCCAGATGTCGGCCGACGGGCGGATCCGGCGGCCCCGTTCGCCGATCTCCGACCACAGGAGTTCCGGTGGCGTGTAGTCGGGCGTCGAGAAGGCGGGCGTGTACGCGTGCGTGCCCTCCAGCTCCGCGGCCATGTTGAAGTCGGCCAGCCGCGCCGAACCGTCCGTCATCAGCAGGACGTTGGCCGGTTTCAGGTCACCGTGCACCCAGCCCGCCCGGTGCAGCTGGGCCAGCCCCTCGCAGATCTGTGCGAGGAGGGACGGGCCCTCGGGTGGCTGACCCTGCGTGCGGGTGAGGAGGGCCGCCAGGGACTCCGCCGCCTGCTCCAGTACGAGGACCACCGCGCCGTCCAGGTCCGGGTGGGCCGGGTCGTCCACGGTCAGCGTCTCGTACATGCGGATCAGCCGGGGGCGCTTCAGTCGGCGGTGCAACGTCAGCTCGCGGTCCGCCAGTTCGCGCAGGTGGGCGAGGTGACGGGGGGTTCCGGTGCCGGTGGGCAGGAACTTGAGGGCGGCGGTGCGGGGCAGGTCCTGCGGGGCGGTGCCCTGGTCGTCGGCGACGCGCCGGGCCTCGTACACGCTGCCGAAGGCGCCCGTCGCGATCGGCGCCCGTACCTCCCAGGCGCCCACCCGGTAACCCTTGGGCACCGTCACCGCGTACGGTTCCGGCATCACCGCTCCACCGAGAGGACGGCCAGGTCGTCCTCTCGTACGAGGTCGAAGCGGAGCGCCAGCGAGACCAGGGACTCCTTCTTGCCGTTGAGGCGCGGGCCCGTGTCCGCCGTGTCGGGGCCGGGTTTGAGGCGCAGTTTCACGGCCAGGTAGTCGATGTTCCACTGCACCGAAGTGCGGGACGCGGCGGGCCAGTTGGGGCGCAGCCGGTCGACGACCTGGTCGACCGTCGGCAGCGGTGCGTGCGGGGCGCCGCGCAGGCGGGGTTCGCAGAGGGCGGCCAGGACCGCGAAGTAGCGCTTCGTGCGGTCGACGGAGAAGGCGGGGGCCGTTGTGGCGCCGGTCGGTCCCGCGGACGGGTCGCGGTAGTCGTGGCGCGGTGCCCACACCTCGATCGGGAGCAGGTCGCCGGCCGCCGGGAGCACGATCCGGGAGAACTCGAAGGGGATCGGCGCGTCCAGCCGCCCCGGGCCCACCTTGATGTGCTCGCCCGCGCCCTCCGGGTTCTCGACGACGTACGTCTGGGACCCGCTGTGGTTGCTGAGTATCCAGAAGGCGCCCTGCGCGGTGATCTCACCGGCGGCGCGGGAGACACCCTCGTGCGGGATCTCCAGGTCGTTGTCGGTCGCGGACCGGCCGAACGTGAGGCGTTCGCCGGGCGCGAGCCGGAAGCGGGTGCTGTCTCGTCGCTCGTCCTCCGTGGTCGGCGGAGGTACCACGATGATGCTGTACAAGGTGCGTCTCCCCGGGCCTCGCAGCTTTCGGAGCCAGGGTAGGGCGACGCACCAGGGCCGTGTCTCCCCTTGTGCGGGTGAGACACGGCCCTTGACGGCGATTGGCGAGAACTCGGTGGTCGCCTCGGTGGTTACTGGTGTGCCGCGGGGTACTTCGCCCGGTTGAACCAGGCCGCGCCCTCGGACTTGCCGACGAACACCGCGATGAGGATGGCGAGGACGGTGTGCACCAGGCCGACGACTATGAACGGGTAGACGCCGAGGACGGCGGTGATGATCGCGAACACCATGGTGGTGATACGGATGCCGCTGCCGCCGTTGCTGAACTTCGTGCCCAGCACGATCGCGAAGATGCCCCAGCCGAGGACGATCGCGGTGAAGGCCCACAGGGCGCCGGAGGAGTAGTCGGCGAGCTGCTGGAAGTCGACGTTGTCCTTCAGCTCCGCGTCGTCCTTCGCGGCGTTGATCGCGACTGCGGACAGGGCGAAGAGGATGGCGCCGATCACCTGGAAGCCCGCGATGACGTAGAGCATCACGCGGGCGGCCTTGACGTTGCCCGGCATCGTTTGCGGGCCGCCGGGGTAGCCGCCGTAGCCGGGCTGTCCGTACGCCTGCTGGCCGAGCGGCGGGGCGGCCGGGTAGCCGTAACCGGGCTGCTGGGGCGGGGTCTGCTGGGGGTAGCCGTAGCCGGGCGCCGGCTGCTGGGGCTGTTGCTGGGGCGGGCCGTAGGGGTTGTTCGGGTCGCCGAAACTCATGGCGGGTGTTCCTCCGTATGCGTCAAGTGCGGGGACGACGCGAGGCACCGAACGGAGGAAGGTGATGCAGATGCGGTACGCCCCCCGGCCCTGCCCGCGGCACTGTGCTGCTCAGCTTTTTATCGTTCTTTAGTTCGCTCATACTTGTCCAGCCGCATAGTGCATGTGTTGTGCAAGTGCAACATCCGCGATCATGCGCATATGGCTGTGGGGCCCTTTGTGGGGCACCCGGATTGGAACCGGGAGGCGGTCATCCGCGAGGATGTGGGTATGAGCGCCCAGATTCTCGATGGCAAGGCCACCGCAGCCGCGATCAAGTCCGATCTGACCGCCCGCGTGGCGGCGCTGAAGGAGAAGGGTGTGACGCCCGGCCTCGGCACGATCCTGGTGGGTGAGGACCCCGGCAGCCAGAAGTACGTCGCCGGAAAGCACCGTGACTGCGCGCAGGTGGGCATCGCCTCCATCCAGCGCGAACTGCCCGCCACGGCCACGCAGGAGGAGATCGAGGCGGCGGTCCGCGAGCTGAACGAGGACCCGGCCTGCACGGGTTACATCGTCCAGCTGCCCCTCCCCCGGGGCATCGACGAGAACCGCGTCCTCGAACTGATGAACCCGGACAAGGACGCGGACGGCCTCCACCCGATGAACCTCGGCCGCCTCGTCCTGAACGAGCCGGCCCCGCTCCCCTGCACCCCCAACGGCATCCTCACCCTGCTCCGCGCGCACGGCGTGGAGATCAAGGGCGCGGAGGTAGTGGTAGTCGGCCGTGGGGTCACGATCGGCCGCCCGATGCCGCTCCTCCTCACCCGGCGCAGCGAGAACGCGACGGTGACGCAGTGCCACACGGGTACGCGTGACCTGGCCGCCCACCTCCGCCGCGCCGACATCATCGTCGCCGCGGCCGGTTCGGCCCACCTGGTCCGCCCCGAGGACGTGAAGCCGGGCGCCGCCGTCCTCGACGTCGGTGTCTCCCGCACCGCCGAGGGCAAGATCGTGGGCGACGTCCACCCGGGCGTCACCGAGGTCGCCGGCTGGATCTCCCCGAACCCCGGCGGAGTCGGCCCGATGACCCGCGCCCAACTGCTCGTCAACGTGGTCGAGGCGGCGGAACGCAGTGCCGGCTGAGGCGGAGGGCGGGCGGGCGCCGGAGGGCGGGCGCGGGAATTTCGGTGGCGGTAGTACGACCGACGCCGGGGCGTCCGAGTCGGCGGGGGCGCGTGATTTCGGCGGGGCGCCCAGCTCTGGTGGGGCGTCCAGGAACGGCGGGGCGCCCAGCTCTGGTGGGGCGTCCAGGAACGGCGGGGCGTCGAGTTCTGGCCGCGCGTCCGGGGCCGGTGCGGCGCCCGAGCCCGGGGGAGCGTCCAAGTCGGGAGACCCGGCCGATGCAGTCGGCCTGACCGGCACTGTGGAGAGTCCCGCCGGGGCGCGTGATTCCGGCGCGGTGGCTGCTCCCGGCGGGGTGTCCGGGGCCGGCGCTGCGGCCGGTTCCGGCGAGGCGCCCAGCTCCGGCTTGGTCGCCGGTTCCCGTGGGGTGCCCGAGTCCGGGGGAGTGTCCGAGTCGGGCGACCGGGCCGGTGTCGTCGGGTCGGGCGGTGGTGCCGAGTCGAACGGTGCTCTGGACTCGAACGGTGCCGTGGACCCCGTCAGCGCGCCCGACGCCGCGGGGCGGCCCCGGCGTACCACGCGGCGGTTTCCGCTGTTCACGCGGGACACCGCTCGGCCCGAAGGGGGTGGCCGGGCGGCTCGTGGGGATGCGCCGGCGCCTGCTCGGCAGTGGCCGATTCTTGCCGTGTTGAGTGCGGTCGGGCTCGGGTTGTTGCTGACCGCGTTGGATGTGTTCCGGTACGGGACGCTGCTGATCGGGGCCGCGTTGCTGGCCGGGGCGGTGCTGCGCTGGGTGGTGCCGGACGTCGGGATGCTCGCCGTACGGTCCCGGTTCACGGACATGGTCACGTACACGCTGCTGGGCACGGCCATCGTGCTGCTGTCGATGATGGCGCAGCCGAACCCGTGGCTGGAGATCCCGTTCCTGGACGACACGCTGCATTACACGATCCGCAGCCACGGCGGTCTGTAGGCGCACGTCGGCCCCGGCGGGAACCGACCCACCGTCCGACGTCGTCAAATGCCTCGGATCGGCCGTTGTGCGCCGACCTACGCCGACGAACGTCGACGAATGCCGAGGAGGATGCGCGATGAGCGCCTGGCAGCCGCTGCCGGACGATCTGCCGCCGGAGGTGCGGCACTTCGTGGAGCAGGTGCGGGGTCTCAAGGACCGCACCGGGCTCAGCCTGGCCGCGCTCGGTGCGCGCACCGCGTACAGCAAGTCCTCCTGGCAGCGGTACCTCAACGCGACCCAGCCGCCGCCCCGGCAGGCGATAGCCGCGCTGTGCCGGGTCGCGGGCCTCACCCCGACGGATGCCGAACGCTTCGGCGTCCGCTGGGAGTTGGCGGTCCAGGTCTGGCCCCGGCCGCCGGCCCCGGTCGCGGAATCGGCGCGGCAGGAAGGGGTGTACGAGGAGGAGGTGCCCACTCTTCCTTGGTGGGTGGACTCGGAGTCCGAGGTCGCCGGGGAGGCCCGGGCCGCCTCAGAGGACTCCTTCCGGCGCGTGCTGCTCGTCGCCGTACTCCTCGTACTGGCGCTCGGGTTGCTCGCGGTGGTCGGCGCTGTCGCTTTTGGTTGATGCCGCTGGGGGAATGTGACAACAGTGTGTCCGGTGTGACCGCTCTTGTGCTTTCTGTGTGGCGATGTGTCGATAAGTTCGAGGAATTGCAACCGGCGCGCAACGCGCCACGGCTAATGTGGGCAATCGGGACGGTCCGGGGCGTCCCGTGCATCATCCAGGGGTTCTGTCCGGCCGGGAGGGCTACCGGTGGAACACTGGACCGCAAGCCAGGGGCGTGCAACGGTGCACCTCCAGGCCTGACAATGCTCCCGTGCGCCCCCACCCCGGGAACCGAGATCCTGAATGGGTGCATCCGTTTGGGTAGCCAAGACAGTCCAGAACAGACTCGGCGAGGGATCCACGGCACTACGCACGGGAGAACAGCCAGCACGACCGGGGGGAATGAGGGGGGAAGCTATGCCTCGTTGGAGGGCCTTGCCGGATGATCTCGATCCGCAGGTCAAGGAGTTCGCGAGCCAACTGCGCAGGCTCGTGGACCGCAGCGGCCTGAACATCGCGGCGGTGGCCGACCGCACGGGCTACAGCAAGACGTCCTGGGAGCGATATCTCAACGGCCGTCTTCTCGCGCCCAAGGGCGCGATCGTCGCCCTGGCCGAGGTCACCAACACCAATCCCGTTCATCTGACGACGATGTGGGAATTGGCCGAGCGCGCTTGGAGCCGCTCGGAGATGCGCCACGACATGACCATGGAGGCGATCCGGATCTCCCAGGCGCGCGCCGCGCTCGGGGAGTTCGGGGCGCCTGCCGCCGACACGAAGAACGGGAGCGGCAAGAACGGGCGGGCCGCCCGGAGCGCGACGGTGACTCCGGGGATCGCCGGCCCCGCCGGTGTCTCCCCGACCGTGCCGCCGCAGCCGACCCCGGAGACCCGGGACTCGGTGGGCGACGTACGGGCGGGTGCGGCGCGGGGCGGTGGCTCCGGCGGCTCGGTGAGTTCCGCGAGTTCCGCAGGCTCCGTGAGTTCTGCCAGTTCTGCTGGTTCCGCCGGCTCCGCGAGTTCGTCCTCGGCCGAGGGCAACTCCTGGGGTCTGGCCGGGTATCAGGGGCCGGCGGCGAGGGGCGGCGCTGGGGGGCGCACGGCCACCCCGCCCTCGGGATCGCCCAGTGTGGCCGGGGCGTCGGGGGTGCCCGGATATTCGGGCGGGACACCTTGGACTCCCGGTACGCCCGTACCGACGCCCGGCGGTGGCCCGCAGGACGCCAGGCCGGGCGGCAGCGGCGATCCCGGCGGTACTGGTGGTCCTGGTGGCTCCGGCGGTTCGCGGCGCAAGCGGCGGCTCACGATGTTCCTCGCGGGCGTCGTGGGGGCGTCGGTGGTGGTCGCGGCGGCCCTGTTCTTCACCAACCAGGGGGACGACACACCGGCGGCGAGCAAGCCGAGCCC
This sequence comes from Streptomyces sp. NBC_00075, assembly GCF_045041225.1. Lineage (NCBI taxonomy): Bacteria > Bacillati > Actinomycetota > Actinomycetes > Kitasatosporales > Streptomycetaceae > Streptomyces > Streptomyces sp. NBC_00075. The sequence continues at coordinate 4,029,881 of NZ_CP108243.1, read as the reverse complement.
GTCCCCGACCACGTCGGCCGGCACCGATCCCGACCTGCCGGTCGGGGTGGAGTGCAGCGGCGACACGTGCACCGGCCAGGACCCGGAGAACATGGGCTGCGGCGGCGAGTTGGCGCAGACCGCCAACAGCGTCACCGTCGGCACCACGCTCGTCGAGGTCCGCTACAGCAAGACCTGCCAGGCGGCCTGGGCGCGCATCACCCAGGCGGCCCCGGGCGACAAGGTCGACGTCACCGCCTCCGGCGGCGCGAAGCAGACCGGCGCGGTCGACACGGACACCGACGCGTACACGCCGATGGTGGCAGTGAAGGACGCGGGCGACGCGACAGCATGTGTCACCCTCGCGGCGACCGGAGAGAAGGGCTGCACGCAGTAGGGGGCAGGGCCGCGCGCGACGGGGGGAGTCGCGCGCGGCGGTGACGGGGCCGCGCGCGGCGAAGAGTCGCGCGCGGCGCGAAGAGCCGTACGCCATGGGGAAGATCCCCAAGCGGCGGGGACTGTCGCATGCGCCGGGGAAAGCCGTACGTGGCGGGAAGCGTCGTACGTGGCGGGGAAGCCGCACGTGGCAGGAAGAGCCGTACGCGGCGGGCGAAGAGTCCCACGTGGCAGGGAAAGTCGCGTGTGGTGGGGAAGAGCCCCTCACGCGGGGGAGGGAGTCGCGCGCGGCGCGAAGAGTCCCACGTGGCAGGGAAAGTCGCGTGTGGTGGGGGAGGGAGTCGCGCGCGGCGCGAAGAGTCCCACGTGGCAGGGAAAGTCGCGTGTGGTGGGGAAGAGCCCCTCACGCGGGGGAGAGAGTCGCGCGCGGCGCGAAGAGCCCCGCGCGGCAGGGAAAGTCGCGTGTGGTGGGGAAGAGCCCCTCACGCGGGGGAGAGAGTCGCGCGCGGCGCGAAGAGCCCCGCGCGGCAAGGAAAGTCGTGCGCGGCAGGTGCGGGCGCGCGCCGCAGGTGTGGGCGTGATGCCCCTTGTGTGCCGGAGTTCGTTTCAGCGGATTCCGTTCGATCGGTGTGTGAGGGGAATGCCCGGCCCGGTTCTGGGCAGGCGGTGAAGTACCCCCACGGGATCCGGCGTGATCGGTCCCCGGGCGGCGGTCGCCCGTCAACACCTCTCCCGGACGGGTGGCCGCCGCTTTCCCGGCCCGTGCGCGCGACTCTGTGGGACGGGCCACATGGGACCCGGACGTCCGGGATCCCGGATGCGCGATAGCCTGACGGCGGATCTCTCTTGATGCCAAGAGATCGATCATCCGAACCGGGGCAGCGACGCCCCACCGCCAGCTGTCATACGGAGAACGCCATGACCCGCACTCCCGTGAACGTCACCGTCACCGGCGCGGCCGGCCAGATCGGTTACGCCCTGCTCTTCCGCATCGCCTCCGGCCAGCTGCTCGGCGCGGACGTGCCGGTCAGGCTCCGTCTCCTGGAGATCACCCCGGCGCTCAAGGCCGCCGAGGGTACGGCCATGGAACTGGACGACTGCGCCTTCCCGCTGCTCCAGGGCATCGACATCACGGACGACCCGAACGTGGCCTTCGACGGCGCCAACGTCGGCCTGCTGGTCGGCGCCCGCCCGCGTACCAAGGGCATGGAGCGTGGTGACCTCCTGGAGGCCAACGGCGGCATCTTCAAGCCGCAGGGCAAGGCCATCAACGACAACGCCGCGGACGACATCAAGGTCCTCGTCGTCGGCAACCCGGCCAACACCAACGCGCTCATCGCGCAGGCCGCCGCCCCGGACGTACCGGCCGAGCGCTTCACCGCGATGACCCGCCTCGACCACAACCGCGCGCTCACCCAGCTCGCGAAGAAGACGGGCACGACCGTCTCCGACATCAAGCGGCTCACCATCTGGGGCAACCACTCCGCCACCCAGTACCCCGACATCTTCCACGCCACGATCGCCGGCAAGAACGCCGCCGAGGTCGTCAGCGACGAGAAGTGGCTCGCGGACGACTTCATCCCGACCGTCGCCAAGCGCGGCGCCGCGATCATCGAGGCCCGTGGCGCGTCCTCGGCGGCCTCCGCGGCCAACGCCGCCATCGACCACATCCACACCTGGGTCAACGGCACGGCCGACGGCGACTGGGCCTCCATGGGCATCCCGTCCGACGGCTCGTACGGCGTCCCGGAGGGCCTCATCTCCTCCTTCCCGGTCACCACGAAGGACGGCGTGTACGAGATCGTCCAGGGCCTGGACATCAACGAGTTCTCCCGCGCCCGCATCGACGCGTCGGTGCAGGAACTGGCGGAGGAGCGCGAGGCGGTTCGCGCGCTCGGCCTTATCTGAGCCCCAACTGCTCTTCCCTCGGGCCCCGTTCAGGCTTCGGCCGGGCGGGGCCCGCGTGCGTCCCGGGTACGGGCGTACGGGTCAGGACAGCCGCTTCTCGAACCAGTGCCCCGCGTAAGGGTTGTCGTCGTAGCGCGGGATCTCCGTGTAGCCGCATGCCAGGTACATCGCCCGCGCCTCCGTGAGTGCCGTGTGCGTGTCCAGTCGTACGATCGTCAAGTCCCGTGCGGCGGCCTGCTGTTCGAGGCCTTCGAGGAGGCGGCGGGCGAGGCCCAGGCGGCGGGCCCCGGGGTGTACCCAGACGTGGCGGATCTCGCCGACGCCCGGTTCGAGTCGCCGCAGCGCCCCGCAGCCCACGGGGCGCCCCTCCTCGTACGCCACCAGGAAGGCGCCCGCGTCGCCCGACACCTCGTGCGGCTGTACGAGGGCGGCCGGATCGAAGCCCTCGGGGAACCGTTCGTCGATGTCGGCGGCGTACGCGGCGAGGCAGGCGCGGGCGTCGGGGCTCGTGCCGTCGACGGTCTCGACGGTGATCGCCGCGAGGCGCAGCAGCCGTCGGGCGGTGTCGAGGGCGGCGGTCAGTTCGCCGCGCCGGGTGTCGTCGAGGCCGGCGAGGAGGCCCGCCGCCAGGGCGTCGGCCCGGCGGTTCTGCTCCGTCAGCTCGGCCTCTCCGGCCGGAGTCAGCTCCACGATCCGTGATCGGCTGTCCCCGGGATGCACCCGCAGCCTGACCAGGCCCTGTCTGCCCAGTGCGCGCACGAGCCTGCTCAGATACCCGGCGTCCAGGGTGAGCCGGGTGCGCAGCTCGCGCAGCGAGGCGCCCTCGCCGGCCTCGGAGATCTCGAACAGCAGCCGTGCCTCGCCGAGCGGCCGGTCCTGACCGAGGTAGTGGTCGTCGAGGGCGCCGATGCGGCGGGTGAAGTACCGGTTGAACTGCCGGAGGGTGTTCACATCGTTCGCATCGTTCACAGAGGCATCCATGATTTGTTTGACTTTAGTCAAAGAACCGGTGAGATTCCACAGGGTTCCACGCCAGAGCCCCGCAAATTCGGTGAAACCCGGTGTCGGGCAACTCCCTTGTGTGCACGCTCAGTGCATGGGCGACTACAGGGACGATGTTCCGGCGTATCTGACGATCAGGGTCACCGCGCAGGAGGGTCCGATCGCGGCCTTCGCGGAGCAGGAGGCCGGGGAGGCCGCGATGCGGTACCCCGACCTGATGGGGGTGGGCATCCCCGAGTTCTTCCATGCCAAGGAGCGCGAGGCGGGCGGCTGGGAGCTGTTCGGCTACGGCAGCGACACCCCGCAGGGCTCCCGGGACTCGCTCGGCTCGGTGTTCCGGCTGCGGGCCACCGAGGCCGAGAAGGCGGGCGACGAGGGCGCCCGGCGCAAGTGGATGGCGGCGGCCCTGCGCATGGACCGCGAGGTCGTGAACGACCTGCGGGTGCGCGGCGAGAGATTCCGGATCGTGCGCGCCTCACGCTTCGTCCGGATGGGGCCGAACGGACCCGAGCCGCCCCGCCCGTCCGACCCCGACCCGGCGGAGGTCGGTGAGGCGTATCGGGTAGGGCCGCGGACGAAGGGGTTCGTGGTCGACCCCGTGACCGGCACAGGCCTGTCCGACGGCATCCTCAAGCTGGACCTGATCCAGTTCGTGGGCATCGCGCCGGGTGCGCCGCAGGCGGTTCGCGACGAGGCACGGCGGGCGCTGCACACCCACCCGGGCGGGGTGCTGCTGCCCGCCGTCTACATGATCTCCGAGCGGGTGGACGGGAGTTGGCGGGCGCACAACCCCGGCGCCTCCGACTCCACGCCCCAGGGCGCGCGGGACTCCCTGGCGTACTGGCTGCGCGTGATGGCGCCCTTCACGCTCCGGCTGAGCGAGAAGAAGGCGGCGGAGTACGCCATGATCGCCGACCGGGTCGACGAGAAGCGCCTGAACGTCGCGACCGTCGACGGCATCCGCTACCGCGTGACCCGGGTCGAGCGCCTGATCAGGGTCGGCCCGGACGGCCCCGAGGGCCCGCGCCCCTCCGACTTCGACCCGGAACCGCCGGTCGAGGTCCAGACCCGCGAGCTGAAGGCGAAGGGCCTGTGGAAGGAGGAGGACGACGAGCCGGCCCCACTCAGCGAACGCACCCTGGAACTGAAACGCCGCTGGGAGGCGGAGGAGGCCCGCCGAACGGCGGTACGGGAGGGGAGGAGGAAGGCGAGGGAGGCGGCGAAGGGGCAGGTGACGGGGCAGGTTCCGGGTCAGGCGGAGGGGCGGGGCGAGACTCAGGTTCAGGGCAAGGCGGACGAGCAGGGCGAGGCGGGGAACCAGGGCGAGGGACCGGTTCGGGGCGAGGAGGAGAGCCGGGGGCAAGGCCGGGAGGAGGGAAACGGCACGGGAGACGGGCCTACGCCCGCTGCCTGAGGGGGACGAGGAGAAGGGCCGGCGCCGCCTGCCTGAGCCCGCTCCCGGTCCGGCCTGACCCCGGGTCCCGCCCTGCTCTCGGCCCCGGCCCCGGCCCTGGCTCAGGACGCGGGTCCGTTCCCGCCTTCGACCCCGGACCCGGCCTGGACCCGGCCTGGACCCGGCCTGGACCCGGCCCGGACCCGGACCCGACCCAGGACCTGGCCCCGGACCTGGCCCTGGCCCCGGACCTGGCCCCGGACCTGGCCCCGGACCTGGCCCCGGCCCCGGACCTGGCCCTGGCCCCGGACCTGGCCCCGGACCTGGCCCCGGCCCCGGACCTGGCCCCGGACCCGGACCTGGCCCCGGACCCGGACCTGGCCCCGGCCCCGGACCTGGCCCCGGACCCGGACCCGGACCCGGCCCCGGCCCCGGACCCGGACCTGGCCCGGACCCGGTCCGGCCACGGCCCTGGCCCTGGACCCGCTTCAGACCCCGGTCCCGCCCCCGATCAGCGCGCTCGCTCTCCCCCGCAGCGCCTTCGCCCCCCACTGGAGGAAGCCCGGGCCGAAGGTGACTCGGGTGGCGCCCAGGGTGGCCAATTCGGTCGGGGAGGGGCCGTCGAGTGTGGTGAAGACGTTGAGTGGGCCGCTGATGGCTGACCGCAGCAGCGGAAGTGTGGCGAGCGGTGCATCGATGGGGTACACGCAGTCCGCGCCGGCCGTCACGTACAACGCGGCCCGCTCGATGGCCTGTTCGGGGGTCCGGTCGCCGTATACGAACGTGTCGATGCGGGCGTTGATGAAGAGCCGGTCGCCCGCCGCGTCCCGTACCTCGGCGAGTCGGTCGGCGTGGGCGTGCGGGTCCGCCAGGACGCCCGCGTGGGAGTCCTCCAGGTTGCAGCCGACGGCGCCCGTCGCCAGCAGCCGGTCCACCAACTCCCTTGGCGCCAGGCCGTATCCGTCCTCCACGTCCGCCGACACGGGTACGTCCACGGCCCGCGCGATGCGTGCGATCGCCGCGAACATCTCGTCGGCGGGCGTGGCCCCGTCCTCGTACCCGAGCGAGGCCGCGATCCCGGCGCTGGGCGTCGCGAGCGCGGGGAACCCGGCGGCGGCGAACTCCCGTGCGCTGACCGCGTCCCAGGGGCCGGGCAGGATCAACGGGTCGTCGGGCAGGCGGTGTTGGTGCAGGGCCCGGAAGACATCCACGCTCACTTGGCGCCGCCGGTCGCGTACTGGCCCGGCTCGTAGTGGCCGGGGACCATACGGGTCGTCACCGCGAAGCGGTTCCAGGCGTTGATGACCGTGATCCCGGCGATCAGGTGGGCCAGTTCGGCCTCCTCGAAGTGGCGGGAGGCGTGCTCGTAGACCGCGTCGGGTACGAAGCCGTCGGTCAGGACGGTCACCGCTTCCGTCAGCCGGAGCGCCGCCAGCTCCTTCTCCGTGTAGAAGTGCGCCGACTCCTCCCACGCGCTCAGCTGGACGATCCGCTCCACGCTCTCGCCCGCCGCGAGTGCGTCCTTGGTGTGCATGTCCAGGCAGTAGGCACAGTGGTTGATCTGCGAGGCCCGGATCTTCACCAGCTCCCAGAGAACCGGGTCGAGGCCCTGCCTGGCTGCCGAGTCCAGCCGGATCATGGCCTTGAAGACGTCGGGGGCGAGTTCGGCCCAGGGGAGACGGGGGGTCTTCTCATCGGTGGTCATGCCATCGACTCTAGGAGGCAAGTAGCCCAAGGGTATGGTCCATTTTCATGGCAAGTTCCTGGGCCACTTCGGGAGTGGACCTCCACCTCCACCTCCGCCTCGACCCGACCGGCACCGGCACCGGCATCGGTACCGGCACCGGCGTGCGCCGGGGGCTCACGGACGCGATCCGGGAAGCCGTACGCGGTGGCAGGCTGACGCCCGGTACCCGCCTGCCCTCCTCCCGCTCCCTCGCCGCCGACCTCGGCATCGCCCGCAACACGGTCGCCGACGCGTACGCCGACCTGGTCGCCGAGGGCTGGCTCACCGCGCGCCAGGGCTCGGGCACCAGCGTGGCCGAGCGGCCCGTGCCCCGCCCGTCCGCCGGACCCACCCGGCATCCGCGTTCACCGTTCCCTCCGGTGCACGACCTGATCCCCGGCAGCCCCGACCTCTCCCTCTTCCCCCGCGCCGCCTGGCTCAAGGCATCCCGCCGCGCCCTGACCGACGCCCCCAACGACGCCCTCGGCTACTCCGACCCGCGCGGACGCGTGGAACTCCGTACCGCCCTCGCCGGCTATCTGGCACGCGCCCGGGGCGTTCGCACCCACCCCGACCGCATCGTCATCTGCTCCGGCTTCGTGCACGGGCTGATGCTGCTGGGCGGGGTCCTGCACGCCCGGGGGCTCACCTCACTGGCCTTGGAGTCGTACGGACTGGACGCCCACTGGCGGCTGTTGGAGCGCGCGGGGCTACGGACGGTACCGCTCGGCCTCGACGAACTGGGCACCCGTACCGAGGAGTTGACGGGAGGGGAAGGGGAACTGGTGGACGTACGAGCTGTGTTGCTGACGCCCGCCCATCAGTTCCCCATCGGCAAGTCTTTGCATCCCGACCGGCGGGCCGCTGTTGTCGACTGGGCGCGGCGCGGGGACGGGCTGATCCTGGAGGACGACTACGACGGGGAGTTCCGTTACGACCGGCAGGCGGTGGGCGCGCTCCAGGGGCTGGACCCCGACCGGGTGGTGTACCTCGGTACGGCGAGCAAGTCGCTGGCGCCCGGGCTGCGGCTGGGCTGGCTGGTGCTGCCGCCGTCCCTCGTCGGTGAGGTCGTCGCGGCGAAGGGCAGGATCGACTGGTCCTGCGGGGTGTTCGACCAGCTGACCCTCGCCGAGTTCATCGACTCGGGTGCGTACGACCGTCAGGTGCGCGCCGCCCGGCTGCGTTACCGGCGTCGACGGGACGCGCTCGTCGCAGCGCTGGCCGCCAGGGCACCCCAGGTCCACGCGACCGGCATCGCGGCCGGTCTGCACGCGGTTCTCCAACTCCCGCCCGGCACCGAGGAGTCGGTCGTACGGGAGGCGGCCCGGCGGCGACTGGCGGTGCACGGTCTCGACCTCTACCGCCACCCGGACTCCACCGCCGAGCGGACCGACGCGCTGGTCGTCGGGTACGGGACACCGCCGGACCATGGGTGGGCGGGGGCGCTGGAGGAACTGTGCGCGACGGTTGCCCAGGCCGGTTCCTAGTGCTGTGACCGCCATTCCAAGAGAAGTTGGATGCGCTCTCACGGAGGGCGGCCGAGCACATGGCCATGCCACGGTCTTCCCGATGATCGGCGACGCGTACGCGAGCGTGGGCACGCATGGCGCGAGCCGTACGGAATGGAGAACCGGCCGCCGGGACTCAGCCGGTGAATTCGTCGACGCCGAGGGCGAAGTTCCAGTGGCCGACCCCGTTGCCGGCGAGGCCCATTGTGACCAGGCCCATTCCTTCCAGCCAGTGCGCCATTTTCAGGCCGCCGACGTCCAGCGGGCGCAGCCCGAGGCTTTCGATGAATTCCGCCACGCCTGCCTTGGCCTGCGCATTGTCGCCAGCGATGAAGACATTGGGCCGGCCCTTCTCCAGGACATTGCGGAAGACGGTGTTGAACGCTTTCACCACGTCGGCGCCGGCCGGGGCCGCCTTGGCGACTTCCTGCGCGATCGAGGTCTCCTCGCTGTGGGCCAGTCCGTCGAATGTGGCGTTGAACGGGTTGCTGATGTCGACGATGACCTTGCCCGCGAGGGCGTCTCCGTACTCGGTGACGACCGGAACGACACCGTCGTACAACAGGGCCGTAATGACGATGTCCCCGGCCGGGACGGCGCCCCACTTGCCCGTCGTCGCGCCGCCGCCCAGAGCCCTGGCCAGGCCATCGGCCTTGGACTGATCGCGTCCCATGACCTCGACGGTGTTGCCGCCCGCCAGCGCGAGCGTGCCGATGGTACGGGCCATGTTCCCCGTACCGATGAGAGTGATGCTGCTCATGAGGTGTGCTCTCTTCCTGTTCTCAAGATGCCGCTCTGTCTCAGTTCGTTGTGGCGACTGGGACTGGATCAGATGGCGGTGGTGCCGCCGTCGGCGACCAGTTCCAGGCCGTTGACGTAGCTGGAGTCGTCGGAGGCGAGGAACAGGGCGACGGTCGCGATTTCTTCGGGGCGGCCCATCTTTCCGCGGGGGATGAGGGACTCGAATGCGGCCTTGGTCGCCTCGTCGAACAGTTCCTCCTGTTTGGCGGTGGATACCTGGCCGGGGGTCAGCACGTTGACCCGGATCTTGCGGTCGCGCAGCTCGTTGAGCCAGACGCGGGCCCAGGCCTGCTGGACGGCTTTGCTTCCCGCGTAGAGGCTCCAGCCGGGGAAGGCGCCGAGGGAGGCGTTGGATCCGGTCATGAGGATCGAGCCGTTGTCGTTGATCAGCGGCAGTGCCTTCTGCACGGTGAACAGGGTGCCGCGCGCGTTGAGCCAGAAGGCGCGGTGGAACTGTTCCTCGGTGATCTCGCCGAGGACGGCGGGTTCGCCCATTCCGGCGCTGGCCCACAGCACGTCGATCGATCCCTTTTCCCGCTTTACGGTGTCGTACAAGCGGTCCAAATCGTCCAGTTCGGCCGCGTCACCCTGGACGGCGGTGACGTTGCGGCCGATCAGCTTGACGGCGTCGTCCAGTGCGTCCTGCCGCCGGGCCTGGATGAAGACGTGCGCTCCTTCTTCGACGAACAGTTTGGCGCCGGCCAGTGCCATGCCGGTGGATCCGCCGGTGATCACCGCTACTTTGCCATCGAGCTTTCCCACGATCACTCCGTCAGGTTCCGATGCCGAATTCTTGTGCCGAATTCTTGTGCCGAATTTGCTTCGGCCCCATTGGGTACCTATTCAGGTTGCCATTGACGTGAGTTGGGTGTCCAAGACCTCTTTGAGTCGCGGTGATGCCCTGGAGGTATCACCGACCGACGCGGGCCGGCAAGGGTTTCCGGTCACAGCGCTAGACCGGTTCCTGAACCTGTGCCCTCCGCCATGCGACTTCCTCGGCACGCAGCGGGCCGTGGACGCTGTACACGTCGCCCACCCGCAGATCGTCCGGCGTTTCGTGCTCGCCGTAGGTGCCGATGACGGTGATGGCCACACGGGAGTCGGGCTGCCAGAACGTACGGAAATACGGACCGGTCCCCGGGATCTCGGGGATCTCCACCAGGGGCACGCCGCGCCGCGTCAGGAGACGTTGCAGCTTCTCGAACCGGAGCCTGGGGGTGAAGCGCCCGTACTGGGCACGCAGTACGTCGTGGACGTCGGTGCGGTTCCGGTGCGCGAGCCGGTGCAGTTGGAGGGTGAAGTGGTGGCCCGACCAGGGGGCGTCGGCGGACTCGCGGTCCCAGAAGAACTCGACGAAGCCGTAGCCGAGGCACATGCTGCGGTCGCTGAAGGTGTCCTCGGCGAAGTCCGGGCCCAGGACTTCGGCGACCTGCTCGGGAGAGTTCGCGGTGCCCACGCCGAGCACGGTGCCGGTGGTGACGACGTCCACGTAGAAGGCCAGGGAGTACGGGGTCACTGGCCTGCCCTCCAGGGCTACTTCCCCTTGACCTCGGTGAGGAAGGAGGCCCAGGCGGCCGGGGCGAAGAGGATCGCGGGCCCGTTGGGCGCCTTGGAGTCCCGGACGGGGACGATGGCGGTGATCCCGTCGCCGACTTCGAGGCACTCGCCGCCGTTGGAGCTGCTGTAACTGCTCGCACGCCAGGAGACCGACAGTTCGCTCACACTGATCGTTCCGCCGAACTCAAGGCAGTCGCCGCCGTTCGTGCTGCTGTAGCTGCTCTTGCGCCACACAACGGGAAGTTCGCTCGCGCTGATCATGTCCCTAGCTCCTTCAGGTGCCTGCCGATCAACTCGGCCGACGCGTCGGGTGACAGGGCAACTGCCCTGAGCAGATCATAGGCTCGGACACCTTCGGCGACCTCCCCCTGGTCAAGGGCTGTTCGCCCCCGGGAGAAACCGTCTACGTGGAGTACGTCCGGGCCCTCGTCGAACCCGAGCAGCATGAACGGGCCCGCCAGGCCAGGATGCGCGGCGACTGCACGGGGGATGATCTGGATCACCGTGCGGGGATGCTGGCCCGCTTCCAGCAGGTGCTCGAACTGGGCGCGCATCACTGCCTCCTCGCCGATGAGCCGCAGCAACGCGTACTCGTCGATGATGAACCAGGTCCGGGGGCGGTCCTCCCGTTCGAAGATCTCCTGCCGGGTCATCCGGGCGGCCACCAGGTCGTCGAGGTTGTCCGGTCGATCCGTGAGGTGCATTGAGCGTGCGTAATCCTCCGTCTGCAACAGCCCAGGGATGACCTGGTTCTGGAAGGACCGGATGGACACGGCGTCCCGCTCCAGCTCCACCACCGGCAGGAACCAGGACGGATACGCGTAACTGATGACGAGCGCGTGCAGCCGTTCGAAGTGTCCGTCCGTCTTCAGCGCGATGTCGAGGTCGCGCGCGAGGTCCAACGACGGGACCCGCTTCGCCGACTCGACCTTCGACAGCATGGACTGGGTGGTGTGGGCGAGGCGCGCTGTCTGCTCCTGCGACAAGCCCTGCTTGGTGCGAATACGGGCCAACTCCGTCCCGAAGAAGGCCAGGAGGGACTTCGTGGGGTCGGGGGCCGGGTCGGTCTCGACAGTCATGCGCAAACCTCCTCCGTCATGACCGGGAGGCGGTCATGGCGACCTCCCATGACCTCGGTCAGGTCATGGCGTTCTGCCTGGTGAAGCTACCCAACGGAGCGCAACGCTGTCTCCACAACCGGTAGTTGCCCCCCGAAGGAGAAGCGCGTGGAGACCGACAAGTGTGCGGGTACGGCCCCGGAGGCCGGAGCGGTGCTGTATGACGGGGAGTCGGGGAGAGTCGGGGAGTACCGGGCCAAGGCCGGCCCGTATCTGCTGCTCCGCCCGCTCGGGGGCGGCCGGGAGTGGGAGGCGGACCCCGGGGACGTACGCCCCGCGACCCCCGCCGAGCAGTTGAGCGCCAAGGTGCGGGCCGCGAACGACCAGGGAACGCGCAACCGGGCGGAACCGGTGAACGGGCCGCAGCACGAGGCCCCACGCCCGCCGGTGCCTGTCCCGGGCTGTACGGAGTGCGCCGAACTCGGAGCCCAACGCGCCGCCGCCCGCGCCGGGTTCGACTGGAGCGGGGAGACGGACGCGAACGTCCTGCTCCGTTCCCACCAGCGACGGGACCACGGCGTATGACCCGCCGGATCTTCCGCTACGTGCCGTACACGATCGTCCAGGACCAGAGCGCCGAACCGGAGTACGCGGCGCGCTGCGTGTCCGGCGACGAGAGCGACTGCGGCGCCGAGTCCGGCGTACGGCAGGACCCGGCGGACGTGGAGGAGTGGCAGCGCAAGCACACGCAGGACACCCGGCACAGCCGTTATCGGCGCACGTTCGCGGACTATGCGGTCATGGAGCCCGATTGTCCGGCTCGGTAATGCCGTCGACTTTCCGATCCTGGAGTGCTCTTCAGCGGTTACAGTATTCCCATGACCACCACTGAGCCGATATCCCGAGTCGCCCTCAAGAAAATCACCCCCGATGTCTCCGCATCGATGGGCGCCCTGCACGGCGCCGCCGTTTCCGCCGCGCAGGACGCCAAGGTCGAACCCGAACTCCTGGAACTGATCAGGATTCGCGCGTCCCAGATCAACGGCTGTGCGTTCTGCCTCGACATGCACACCAAGGACGCCCGCGCCCAGGAGGAGACCGAGCAGCGGATCTACGCCCTCAGCGCCTGGCGGGAGACCCCCTTCTTCACCGAACGGGAGCGCGCCGCACTGGCGTTGACCGAGGCAGTGACCCTGGTGCACGACGGACACGTGCCCGACGAGGTGTACGCCGAGGCCGCCGCCGTCTTCGACGAGGCGCAGGTCGCCGCGCTGATCTGGGCGGCCACCGTCATCAACGCGTACAACCGGATCGCCATCGCGACGCGAATGGTTCCGGGGGCTTATCAGTCGGCGGCGAAGAAGAGCAGCTGAATTCAGGCATGAAGGGGTAGGGAGGTGAATCAAATTCACCTCCCTACCCCTGATTCCCGTCATTCTTCGGTTATTGCAGCGGCTCCATCAGGTCCTCCAGCCATTGCTGCCATTCGGTGGCCCGTGTCGCAGGTCCGGCCCGCAGGGGAGTTTCCGTTCCGCCCGTCCATTCCGTCACCGGGCGGATTCCGTGCAGGGCGTTCACCAGCCACACCTCTCGGCCGTCCAGGTCGGCGAGGACGCGTTCGCGGTGGGCGACGCGGATGCCGGTGCGCTGGGCGCGTTCCTGGATGAGGGAGAGGGTGACTCCGGCCAGGACGGGGAGCTGCGGGGAGGGGAAGCACAGGGTGTCGCCCTCCCACCAGAGGACGCTGGAGGTGGCGCCCTCCAGGACCACGCCCGTGGGCGCGATCAGCACCGCCTCGTCCGCCCCGGCACCGGCCGCCCGCTGCCGGACCCGGGCCAGGATGTCCAGGTCGGGGCCCTTGCGGCGGGGGACGGTACGCGGATCGGACTGGCCCGTCGCCCAGACCCGTACACCCGTGCCGAGCGGCGGAGCGTGCCGGAGGAGAAGTCTCAACTCCCTTGATTCAGCGCCCAGTTCCACCCGGGGGAACCACTCCCCGGTGCGTGGCAGCGCGGCGGTCATGTCCCGCCAGAAGTCCACCAGGTGGCGCAGCGAGGGGCCGCCCGAGTCACCGCAGGCCCGCAGGAAGCGCTCCCGGTGGCGGGCCAGGCCCCGTACCCGGCCGTCGCGCAGCAGCCACGAGTCGGCGACCGCCAGCCGTTCGCCCACCGTCGGTACGGAGTCCGCGGAGCCAGGACCGGTCAGCCCGCGGCGCGGCGACCAGGCCAACAGCCCCTCCGCGGCTACTGCTTGTGTTGCTGGGTGCGTCATCAAGTGCTCTTTCTTGAGACCTCGTACCTCATACCTCGGTCAGTACTTGCGGCCGGCCACCGCCGGTGCCCCGTTGCGCGGCCCGTACGGCGCGTGCTCCAGCCATGATCCGCACCACGGCAGGACCGGTGCGAGGGCCGCCGCCGCGCGCTGCTTGGCCCGGACGATCCGGCGGTGCGGGCGGAGGTGGTCCAGCGCCGTACCGGCGGCGGCGCTGTTGAACAGGGCCGCCGCACGCCGTACTTCGGCGAACTCGGCGACCGCTCCCACGAACCCCGTCCTCGCCACCGCCGCGATCGCCTCCGCAGCTGCCGCCGCGTCCGCGATCCCGCTGTTCATGCCGCGCGCCCCGAACGGTGGGAACAGATGCGCCGCCTCCCCGACGAGCAGCACCCGCCGGTGCGGATCGGTGAACGCGTCCGCGACCTTCCGCAGGAAGCGGTACGTCGACACCCACAGGATCTGCGACCCGTACCCGGGGGCCTCCAGGACCCTCGGCAGCCAGTCCCGTACGGCCTCCTCCGTGCCGTACGCCTCCTGCTGGTCGTCGTCGCGGCACTGGAGGTCGACCTGGAAGCCACCGGTGAAGGGCACCCGCATCACGCTCCGGCCGCCCACGCCCGGGTGTTCGTAGTGGAAGACGCGCTCCAGGGGCAGTTCGGCCCCGGGGATGTCGGCGACGTCCACGACCACATGGAAGCCCTCGGAACGCGTCCCCTCCATCGCGATCCCCAACTCCGCCCGGACCGCGGATCGGGCGCCGTCGGCCGCGACCACATGCGTGCCGTGCCAGACGCCCCCGTCGGAGTCGGTGAGCGTCACTCCGGTCGGCGAGGACCGTACGCCCGTCACGCGCACGCCCCACGCGAACTCCACGCCCGCGTCCCGGCACGCGGCGCGCAGAAAGCGCTCGGTGTCGACCTGGCGCAGGCTGGTGAACGGTGGGATGGACGCAGGGGAGTCGGGGGTCTCGGGGAAAGTGCGGGAGTAGACCTCGCGGCCCCGGTACAGCGTGCGCCGGGTGTGCCACGTACGCCCGTACGACGTGAACTCGGCGGCCAGGCCCGGGCGCATCGCGTCCAGCAGCCGCAGGGTCTCGCGGTGCACGAACAGGGCGCGGCTGCCCGGGCGTTCACGGTCCTCGGGGTCCAACTCCAGGACCACGACGGGGAGTCCGTGGGCGCGCAGACCGAGGGCGGCGGAGAGGCCGACGGGACCCGCCCCCACCACGATCACCCGCTCCGAGGTGGTCACGCGCGTGCGCCCTCGGCCAGCATGCGGCTGATCTCCACCCGCTTCACCTTCCAGGTCGCCGTCATCGGCAGCTCCTCGAACCGCCACTGACGAGGTTCGGCCATCGTGGGCAGATCGGCGGTCGCCTGCTTCCAGCGGTCCGGGTCCAGCGGCACCTCGTCGCGTACGCAGATCACGGGCACCGGTTCGCGGTCGGCGCCCGGCACGATGACGACCTCGCGCAGCTCCTCCAGCCGGTCCATCAGCGTGTCCTCGACCTCCAGATTGCTGTGCACGGAGTCGATCTGGTCGATCTCGCGGTCGATGAGGTAGAGCGCGCCGAGCCTGCTCCGGTAGCCCATGTCGCCCATCTGCCACCATCCGCCGCCGTCCAGCTGGCGCTCGTACTGCTCGCGCGCGCCGAGGTAGGTGAGGATGCGTCCGCGGGTACGGGCCTCGATCCGGCCCGGTTTGCCCGGTGCCGCCGGTTGCCCGTTGTCGTCCGTGACCCGGACCCGGGTGAAGCCGGGGATCCCGATCCCGACCCGGCGGCCGTCCGCCTTCGCGGCACTGCGCCGGGTGAACCACTGGAAGGCGACCGGCCCGGTCTCGCTCTGCCCGTACAGCTGGATCAGCCAGGCGTTACGGCGCTTCGAGGCGCCCAGCAGCCGCTTCACCGTACGCGGGTGGATCGCGTCGAACGTCGACCCGTACGACCGTACGCGCGACAGGGGTTGACCCGGCGCGTCCGCCAACTCCTCCCACAGGACGAAGGTGTTGGGGTGCGTCTCGACGATGCCGGGGCGATGGCGGGCGAGCAGCGGGCCCACGCTGGCCGGGGTCGGGTCGGTGATCAGGAGCAGCGGGCTGCCGAAGTGCAGGAGCACGCCCAGGAGATGGTAGAAGCGCGAGTGCACGAAGGACATGTGCAGCGCGGCCGTCTCCCCACGGGTGGGCCAGCCCATCGCCTGCTGTGGCACGAGCCTGTTCCACATGGTGTTCGCGCAGTGCACGGCGAATTTGGGGATGCCGGTGGTGCCCGAGCTGTGGGTGATCAGGGCGGGTTCGCGGGGGTGGAGCCGGACGGGCGCGGCGGGTTCGGCACCGGCGTGCTTCTCCAGCGGCTCGGCGTCGGCCACGGTGGCGCCGGCATCGACCGTGAGCGTCCGGCGGACCAGCGGAGCGAGGTCCAACTCCTTGAGCGGGCCGGTGAGTTTGGCGCTGTCGGTGAGCAGCCAGGGGCGGTGCAGGCGCTCCAGCATCTGCCCGACGACCGGTCCGGCGAGGGCGGGGGAGAGCAGCACGGGGACCGCGCCGATCCGGGAGACCGCGCAGGTCAGCAGCACGATGTCGACGTTGTCCGTCTTGTGGACGACCACCTGCTCGGACGGCCGCACCCCGGCCGCCCACAGGCGAGCCGACAACTCCTCGACGAGATCGGCCAGTTGGCTGTAGCTGAGGTCGACCCCGAGATCGGGGCAGACATCCAGCGGCCGGTCCAGGGTGACGAAGACCGCTCCGTGACGGTCGGAGGCCCGCCGGAAGATCGGGCCCAGATAGAAACCGCGGTCGGCGAGCAGGGGCTGCTGCTGTGGCATGCGCCCGTTCCCTTCTGAAGTACGGCAGACGGTCGTGACGGTTGCGGTGCTTGTTCTGGTGCTGGTCACCAGGCGCCCTGGCGGACCAGGTGGCGGCGGAGCTTCCCGGTCGAGGTGCGCGGCAGCGACGGGACGAAGCTGACGCTGCGGGGGGCCTTGAAGGCGGCGAGCCGGGCGCGGGCCAGCTCGATGAGTTCGGTCTCCAGGCCCGCCCGGGCCGGTCCGACGGGCACGACGAAGGCGCGCAGTCTGCTGAAGCCCCGCTCGTCGGTGAGAGCGGCGACAGCGACCTCCTTCACCGCCGGGTGGGTGCGCAGTACGGCCTCCACCTCCAGCGGGGAGACCGTGATGCCGCCGACCATCTCCATGTCGTCGGCGCGGCCCAAGTGCCGGTAGGAACCGTCCGGTTCACGCACCGCCCGGTCCCGCGTGGCCAGCCAGCCGCCGACCAGTGAACGGGCCGTCTCCTCGGGCCGGTTGAGGTACCCGGACGTCACCGTGGGCCCACGGACCCAGAGTTCGCCCTCCGCGCTCCCCTCGGGTAAACGAGCCCCGGCGCGGTCGCGCAGCTCCACCTCGAACCCGGGGACGGGACGGCCGACCGTACCGGGGTGGTTGTGGTCGAAGCTGTTGGCGCAGAAGGCGTGTCCGGCCTCCGTCGAGCCGATCTGCTCCAGCACCGGCGCGCCGAGCAGCTCCTCGACCTGCTGTCCGAGCCCCTCCGGCAGCCCCTCCCCGGCCGACACGGCGGCCCGTACGGAGGCGAAGCAGGCCTGATGGCCGCTGCCCCGGTCGGAGACGAGGGCCGCGTACGCGGACGGCACCGAGTAGATCAGCGTCACGCGGTGGCGGGCCACGAGTTCGTCGACGGCGGCCGGGGTCGGACGCCGGTCCACCAGGACGGCCGACGAGCCGGAGAAGAGCGGGAAGACGAAGGCATTGCCGAAGCCGTAGGCGAAGAACATCTTCGAGACGGAGAGGGTGACGTCGTCCTCGGTGATCCGGAGCAGCCGGCGCCCGATGAGGTCGTGGTAGGTCTTCGGGTCGCCGTGCGTGTGCACAACTCCCTTGGGGCGCCCGGTCGTTCCGGACGTGTACTGCACGTACAGGGGCGTGTGCGCGTCCACCGGGTGGGCGGTGGTGGTCGGTTCGGCGGTCGGGGCGAGGGCGGCGAGCTGATCGGCGCCGAGGAGCGGCCGCCCCGCGAAACGCTTCTCGTCCGCCTCGCCCTCCTCCAGCCAGGGTCCGGTCACGCACAGCACGGCTTCCGCGTCCTCGGTCATGAACGCGTGGTCGGCGGACGGGAGTTCGGGGTTGACGAGGACGGCCACGGCACCGAGCCGGGCGGTCGCGAGGAAGGCGGTCACCCAGGTGATGCCGTCGGGCAGGGCGAGGAGCACCCGGTCCCCGGCGCGCACGCCGTACCCGGCGAGGACCGTCGCCGTACGGGCCGCCAGCTCGTGCACCTCGCCGTGCGTCCAGGAGCGGTGCCCCTGGTGGCTCTGGTGGAAGGCGGCCCGGTCGTTCCAGCCGCGCCGCTCGGCGAGGGCGGCGAGATGGGCGGCGAGGTTGCCGGGGGCGTCGGCGTCGGCAGGGGGAGCGGTTGTCCTGGTCGCCTGGTGGAGCGTCATCGGGCGGCCTCCTCGGCGGTGGCCGACAGCGACGAGGACTCCTGGTACTGCTGCTGGTACTCCTCGTACGCCCGCATCTGGGCGGCCGTCTTCAGCAGCATCTCGTCGTACTCCGCGACCGGTTCCGAACCGAGGACGATCGCGCCGCCCGCCCCCAACTGCATCTCCCCGTCGGCGAGTACGGCGGTCCGGATGACGATGCTGAGGTCCGCGCCGCCGCTGCACCCCAGGTAGCCGAGGGCGCCGGAGTACACGCCACGGGCCTCGGTCTCCAGCGAGTCGATGATCTCCATCGTGCGGAGCTTGGGCGCGCCGGTCATGGAGCCGCCGGGGAAGCAGGCGCGGACGGCGTCCACCGCGTCGGTGCCCTCGCGCAGCCGGCCCTCGACGTAGGAGACGAGCTGGTGCACGGTGGCGTACGTCTCGGCGACCATGAGCCGGGAGACCCGGACCGTGCCGGTGCGGCAGACCTGGCCCAGGTCGTTGCGGAGCAGGTCGACGATCATCAGGTTCTCGGCGCGTGTCTTGTCGTCGGCGGCGAGCGAGTCCCGGAGGGCGTCGTCCTCCTCCGGCCCGTGGCCGCGCGGGGCGGTGCCCTTGATGGGTCTGGCCTCGGCCATGCCGTCCCGGGTGATGCGCAGGAACCGCTCGGGGGAGGAGCCGGCCACATCGAGGTCCCCGAAGCGCAGGAAGGCCGCGTACGGCGCCGGGTTCACGCGCCGCAGGACGCGGTAGTAGTCGAACGCGTCCGGCGGGGCGGGCATCCGGGCCGCGTTGGTGAGACAGACCTCGTAGCTCGTACCGGCCCTCAACTCCCGCTGACACGAGTCGATGTCGGCGAGATAGGTGTCCCGGTCGCGCACCAGCCACGGCTCGGCCGCGGCCGGATCGGGCTCGGCGGCGGGCACGGGCGGGAGCGGCTGTTCCGCGACGACGAAGGTGAGTTGGGCCAGCGCGGAGTCGAGCCAGTCGGCGGCCTCCAGCGTGGCCTGCGGGGTGTCCTCGGCGACACAGACCGCGTACGTGTAGCCCTCCTGGTGGTCCACCGCGATCAGCCGGTCGGCGAACAGCCAGCAGGCGTCCGGGGTCTGGGCCTGGTGCACGTTGGGCGAGGCTCCGCAGTCGGCCTTCGTCTCGTACCCGAAGTAGCCGACGTATCCGCCGGTGAAGTCGAAGGGCAGGCCGGTCGCGTCGACCTGACGGCTGATCAACTTCCGCTTCAGATAGTCGAAGACGCTCGCCTTCACCTTGCGCGGAGGCCGCCCGGCCCGCTCGATCTCACAGACGCCGCTCGTGACGTCGTACCGCACGAACTCGGCGAGCGGTCCTGACCCGTCCCCGAAGAACGAGAACCGCGACCGCCCCTCCTCGACCTGCGAACTGTCCAGCCAGAACGCGCGCGGCGAACCGGCGTACATCCGGCCGAAGGCGGCCTCCGTGTCCACGGCGGTGGCGATCCGGCGGGTGTGGAGACGGTGGGTGGGGCGCTGCGAGGAGGCGCGGCGCTGGGCGGGGATGCGGGGCATGCGCGCCGGGGAGGCGGACGGCTCGGGCATCGCCGCGGCCCGGCGGGTGACGGCGGTGTTCTTCGTACGGAGCTTGCGGGCGCGGTCCGCCGTGAGGTTGCGGAAGTTCATGAGCATGCGGCGGCCGTACTCGGTGAGGACGGACTCCGGGTGGAACTGCACTCCCCACAGGGGGCGCGTGCGGTGCCGCAGGCCCATCAGGACGCCGTCCTCGGACCAGGCGGTGGCCTGGAGGGTCTCGGGCAGCGGCTCGCGCACGGCGAGGGAGTGGTAGCGCACGGCGGTGAAGTTCTGCGGGAGCCCCTTGAAGAGATCCTGCTCGTCGTGCCGGATCGTGGAGAGATGCCCGTGACGTGGCTCGGGGGCGGGCACGATCCGGCCCCGCTCGCCGAGCGCGATCCCCTGGTGGCCCAGGCAGACGCCCAGTACGGGGATCGGGGACTCGGCGAGTACACGTGCGCTGATCCCGAAGTCGCGGGGTGCGGCGGGGTGGCCGGGCCCGGGGGAGACGACCACGTTGTCGAATTCGGCAAGAGTGTCGAATGCGCTGGTCGGCGCGTCGTTGCGGATCACCACCGGCTCCTCGCCGTTGACCTCCGCGATCAGCTGGAAAAGGTTGTACGTGTACGAGTCATAATTGTCGATGAGCAGGGTCTTCACCCGCCCACCTCCCTTGCATCGTTCATGCGGTTCGCCGTTTGTGCCGTCCGCGGAGTGCCTGGAGCGGTGGATAGAGCCATTTCTTGAAGAAACGCTGGAGGCGCGGCATGAGGATATAGGTGACGATTGCCGTCACGGACAGACACAGCAGTAGAGTGCGAATCAGCGGATTGAGGCCGCCAAGGTACGGGAGAATGGTGAGATTGAATATAAGCACGGGTGGAAAAACCGCGCTCATATTCACGAACCAGAGCTTCCATTTCTCCGGCGGACGGGGCGGAGCGGGCGCTGGAGCGGCGGCCGGCGTGTCCGTCTGGGACTCGAACCACGTCTTGGATCCCTGGACGCTGCGGCGCCCGGTCTCCCGGGCAAGAGTCTGCGCCTTGGCCGTCCACTGGGCCCAGACGACGGAGTTCTCCCAGGCCAGGCCCGAACTCTCACTGTCGAAGCGGTAGACCACATGCCAGTCCGCCTCTCCGTCGACAAGCACACCACCCCCCAGAAAACCCGGCTCACGCGCGGTCGCGCGGAGCATGGCCCACCCCCAGGAGTGGAACTCGGTCTCGCGGCCCGGGATCACTTGATACGCCACCGTGACGGTGACGGGATTCCTGGTCACCCCGTCCTATACGGACCAGGAACCGGTCACGCTCAAATCTTCAACGAAGATTTTCGAAACCCTCGCCCGGATGTCCGGAAGGTGGCTATTTATCGTTCTTTGGGATGGCTTTCGGTGTTGTTTCGATCAATACCTGAGTGATACTCGGGGTAACTTTTCTGGAATTCAGGAAAGGGCTTGCCGGGAGGGTCGGTAAAGCTGCACGATCGCCATTCGACCAACGCGAGGGAGATTTCATGTCCAGGTACGACTGGGATATGACCCACGAGGGAATCGAGCGGGCCCGGTCCGTGATCGAACCGGCACGAAAAGAAGTGACCGCCCACCCGATTTACCAGCGGATAAACACCCGGGAACACATGGCGACGTTCATGGAACATCATGTGTTCGCGGTGTGGGACTTCATGTCCCTGCTCAAGTCGCTACAGCGGGAGCTGACCTGTGTCGACGTCCCCTGGGTGCCGCGCGGGTCGGAGGTGAGCCGCCGCCTCATCAACGACATCGTGCTCGTCGAGGAGAGCGACGAGCTGAACGGGGGCTTCACCAGCCACTTCGAGCTGTACCGGGCGGGCATGGCCGAGGCGGACGCCGATCCGACGCGGATCGACAGGTTCATCGGGCTGGTGGGGGAGGGTCACGACGTGACGTCGGCCCTGCGGGTGGCCCAAGTCCCGGTCCCGGCAGCCGAGTTCGTCCGCACCACCTTCGAGATCATCAACGACCGCCCGCTGCACTGTCGCGCGGCGGCGTTCGCCTTCTCCCGGGAGGATCTCATCCCGGACATGTTCGACCAGGTGATCAAGAAGGAGGGTACGGACCGCTTCCCTCTGTTCTGCGACTACCTGTCCCGGCACATCGAGGTCGATGGCGAGGAGCACACGCCGATGGCCATGCAGATGGTCGCGGACCTGTGCGGGACGAGTGACAAGCACTGGGCGGAGGCGGCGGAGACGGCGATGGACGCGTTGGAGGCGAGGGTGCGGTTGTGGGACGGGGTGGTGGGGGCGATGGGGTGAGTTGTTCGCCCCCGCCGCCCCTACCCGTCCCATCCCTGGGGGCTGCGCCCCCAGACCCCCCTTTGTCCTCAAACGCCGGACGGGCTGGGTATTCAGCCTCTCCGGCGTTTGAGGAGCGGGGGTTCGGGGGCGGAGCCCCCGAGGATGGGACGGGTAGGGGCGGCGGGGGCGAGTCTCAGTCCGGGGCCTCGCCGAAGCGGGCCAGTGCCAGTGCTCCCGCCACCGCGATCCCGAAGCCCAGCACCGCCAGCCATCCCAACCCCTCCCGTGTGCGATCCCCCAGCCACACCACCCCGATCACCGCCGGCCCGATCGTCTCCCCGATCACCATCCCCGCCGTCGGCACGGTCACAGCCCCCCGCTGCAACCCCGACGTCAACGCCAGAAACGCCGCCCCGCCCCCCACCACCAGCGCATACGTCGCTGCGTTCGCCGCCAACGCCCCCACCGACACCTCATCGATCAACCGCACCGACACCTCGACCACCCCGAACCCGAACCCCGCCCCCAACCCGAGCACCAGCCCCCGCCCCCGCTCCGGCAACCGACCGCCCAGCAACCCCAGCACCAGCACCCCCACGGCGGTCGCGAGCATCGCGTACCGCAGCGCGTCCGACCCCGCCCGCTCCCCCTCCGTCCCCGAGGCGAGCCCCAGCATCCCCAGCCCGGCGCACACCACCCCCACGGCCGCCCACTCCACCCCGCTCAACCGCACCCGCAGCAACCGTGCGGCGACCACCGCGGTCACGGCGAGACTCGCGGCCAACGCCGCGCCGACCGCGTAGATCGGAACGGACCGCAGCGCGGCGACCTGGAAGACGAAGCCGAGCCCGTCCAGGGCCAGCCCGGCGATGTACCGCCACTGCCGCACCGCCCGCAGCAGCAGCGCGGCGTCGCCACCTCGGCCGGGGGTTTCGGCAGCCGCCCGCGCGGCCATCGCCTGCAACACCGTCGCCGTACCGAAGCAGACCGCCGCGCCGAGCGCGCACACCATTCCAAAGAGCACAAAGTGACTCTAGGTGGACGGGGAGGCACGGGAGGCACAGGGGGCAGGCGTATACCCGTCCTTGAACGATCTTTAAGCTGGGCGAACTTCAAGCCGGGCGAGACACCAACGGGGAGACACGAACATGGCCGACGCACGCAGACAGTCACGCGGACAACTCCGCTCAGGCACCGTCGTACTGGGCGGCATGGGCCTGCTCGCCGCCGCCCTCACCGCCTGCTCCTCCGACGACCCCGACAAGCGCTGCGTCGACCGCGACAGCTACAAGGCCGCCAAGGGCTACCAGGTCGTCGCCGACAAGAACTGCAAGACCGTCACGAGCACCAACGGCGCCTACTACTACGGCGGCAAGAAGAAGTCCGGCTGGGTCAAGGGCGGCTCCTTCACCAAGTCCGGCAAGAGCAGCGGCAGTTCGGGTGACGGCGACAGTTCGAGCACCGGCGTACACCGCGGTGGCCTCGGCGGCGGCGACAGCAGCTCGGGCGGCTGAGCCCGACATGCAACGCCGCACGATCGAACCCCGCCCCGACTGGCAGCGAACCGTCGAGGAACAGGGGCTGATCTACCCGCTCACCCGCCACCCCGACGGCACCCTGCGCCCCTACTGGGACGAGAGCGCGTACTACGTCTTCTCGCTCCCGGAGGTGGAGGCGCTGGAGGAGGTCGTCGAGGAACTCCACGGCATGTGCCTCGCCGCCGCCGGGCACATCGTCACCGCGAACCGCTTCACGGACCTCGGCATCACCGACCCGCGCATCGCGGCAGCGGTCGCCGAGGCCTGGCACCGCCGGGCCGAACTCCCGTCCGTCTACGGCCGTTTCGACCTCCGCTACGACGGCCGCACGGGGACGGGGACGGGGCCCGCGAAGCTCCTCGAATACAACGCCGACACCCCTACCTCCCTCGTCGAGGCCGCATCACCCCAGTGGTTCTGGATGGAGGACCGCTTCCCGGGCGCCGACCAGTGGAACTCCCTCCACGAACGCCTGGTCGCCGCCTGGAAGAAGCAGGCCGCCCTCCTCCCGCCCGGCAGCCCCCTCCACTTCGCGCACTCCGCCGCCGACGAACTCGGCGAGGACCTGATGACCGTCGCGTATCTGAAGGAGACCGCGGAGCAGGCCGGCCTCGACACCGACTGGCTCGCCATGGAGGAGATCGGCTGGGACTCCCTCTCCGGCCGCTTCGTCGACAACCAACTCCGCTTCATCCGCAGCTGTTTCAAGCTGTACCCGTGGGAGTGGCTCACCACCGACGCGTTCGCCGATCACGTCCTCGACACCCTGGACAACGGCGGCGGCACCGGTACGACGCTGTGGATCGAGCCAGCCTGGAAGATGCTGCTCAGCAACAAGGCGCTGCTCGCGATCCTCTGGGAGCTGTACCCCGGCCACCCGAACCTCCTCCCCGCCTACCTGGACGGCCCACGGGAACTGGCCCACACGACCGGTTACGTGACCAAGCCACTGCTGGGCAGGGAGGGCGCGGGCGTCACGATCCACGAGCCGAACACCACCGCTGCTGCCCCGCCCGACGTCGAAGAGCCCTGCTGCTACCAGGAGTTGGCCCCCCTGCCCGACTTCGACGGCAACCGGGTCGTCCTGGGCGCGTGGGTCGTGGAGGACGAGTCGGCGGGGCTCGGCATCCGCGAGTCCGCCGGCCCGATCACGGACGAGTACGCCCGCTTCCTGCCCCACGTGATCCTCTAGCCGGCCACTCGGTCACCCAACACACCCCGCAACTGCGCCAGCCCCCAGTCCAGGTCCTCCTTGCTGATGACGAGGGGCGGCGCGAGGCGGATCGTCGGGCCGTGGGTGTCCTTCACCAGGACGCCCCGGTCCATCAGCCGCTCGGAGACCTCCCGGCCCGTGCCGTACGCCGGTGCGACGTCGATGCCCGCCCACAGGCCCCGTCCGCGCACCTCGGTCAGCGCGCCGATGCCGGCCAGCGCGCCCAGCTCCCGGTGCAGATGCGCGCCCAGCTCCGTGGCCCGCGCCTGGTACTCGCCGGACCTGAGCATCGCGATCACCTCCAGCGCCACCGCGCACGCCAGCGGGTTCCCGCCGAACGTCGACCCGTGCTCACCCGGCCGGAACACCCCGAGCACCGCCCGCGAGGACACCACCGCCGACACCGGCACGATCCCGCCCCCGAGCGCCTTCCCCAGGACGTAGACGTCGGGCACCACACCCTCGTGCTCGCACGCGAAGGTACGGCCCGTGCGGCCCAGCCCCGACTGGATCTCGTCCGCCACGAACAGCACGTCCCGCTCCCGCGTCAGCTCCCGTACGCCCCGCAGATAACCGGCCGGCGGCACCCGTACCCCCGCCTCGCCCTGGATCGGCTCAAGCAGCACGGCCACCGTGTTCTCGGTGACAGCGGAGCGCAGGGCGGTCAGATCGCCGTACGGCACGATCTCGAAGCCCGGCGTGTACGGGCCGAAGTCCGCGCGTGCCGCCGAGTCCGTGGAGAAGCTGATCACCGTCGTCGTACGGCCGTGGAAGTTGTCCGCCGCGACCACGATCTTCGCGATCCCGTCCGGCACGCCCTTGACGCGGTACCCCCACTTCCGGGCCGTCTTCACCGCGGTCTCCACCGCCTCCGTGCCCGTGTTCATCGGCAGCACCGTCTCCATGCCGCACAGCGCCGCCAGCTCCGTACAGAACGCGGCGAACCGGTCGTGGTGAAAGGCCCGCGACGTCAACGTCACGCGCTCCAGCTGCGCCTTCGCGGCATCGAGCAGCCGCCGATTGCCGTGACCGAAGTTCAGCGCGGAGTAACCGGCCAGCAGGTCCAGATAGCGGCGGCCCTCGACATCCGTCATCCAGGCACCGTCCGCGGTGGCGACCACGACCGGCAAGGGGGCGTAGGTGTGCGCGCTGTGCGCGTCGGCCGCCGCGATGAGCGCTTCGGTGGTGGTCATGGCGGTCACAGGACCTCCCGGGGTACGAATGCCCTGCCCTCCCCCTCCCTTCCATGGTCGCTCGCATGGTGGACGCGGCACCTTGGGCCCATGTCGTGCCCGGTAGGCTGGCCGACGGGCCGTGACTGGCGCGCTGGGATGGGACAGACCATCGGGGAGCGGCCCACGAGCAGCAAGAGTGCCGTGCGCCTGGGCCGAACCGTGACCCCGTGACCGCTTTCCAGCACCCACGCCACCCGGAGGCCGACGACATGTCAGAGCAGCAGCCCCTGTCCACCGAATCCACCGCCTTCCGTGCCGCCCTCGACGTGATCCGCGCCGTCGAGCCGCGCGTTGCCGACGCCATCGGCCAGGAGGTCCACGACCAGCGCGAGATGCTCAAGCTGATCGCCTCCGAGAACTACGCCTCCCCGGCCACGCTCCTCGCGATGGGCAACTGGTTCAGCGACAAGTACGCCGAGGGCACCGTCGGCCGCCGCTTCTACGCCGGCTGTCGCAACGTCGACACCGTCGAGGCGCTGGCCGCCGAGCACGCCCGCGAGCTGTTCGGCGCGCGGCACGCCTACGTACAGCCGCACTCCGGCATCGACGCCAACCTCGTCGCCTTCTGGGCCGTCCTCGCCGACCGTGTCGAGGCGCCCTTCCTGGAGAAGACCGGCGTCCGCCAGATCAACGACCTCTCCGACGCCGACTGGGCCGAGCTGCGCCGGGCCTTCGGCAACCAGCGCATGCTCGGCATGTCCCTGGACGCCGGCGGCCACCTCACCCACGGCTTCCGCCCCAACATCTCCGGCAAGATGTTCGACCAGCGGTCGTACGGCACGGACCCGGCGACCGGCCTGATCGACTACGAGGCACTGCGCGCCACGGCCCGCGACTTCAAGCCGCTGATCATCGTGGCCGGCTACTCCGCGTACCCCCGTCTGGTGAACTTCCGGATCATGCGCGAGATCGCCGACGAGGTCGGCGCCACGCTCATGGTCGACATGGCCCACTTCGCGGGCCTGGTCGCGGGCAAGGTCCTGACCGGCGACTTCGACCCGGTCCCGCACGCCCAGATCGTCACGACGACCACCCACAAGTCCCTGCGCGGCCCGCGCGGCGGCATGGTCCTGTGCGACGACTCCCTCAAGGACCAGGTCGACCGGGGCTGCCCGATGGTCCTCGGCGGTCCGCTCCCGCACGTGATGGCGGCGAAGGCGGTGGCGCTGGCGGAGGCCAGGCAGCCCGCCTTCCAGGACTACGCCCAGCGCATCGTCGACAACGCCCGCGCACTCGCCGAGGGCCTGATGAGCCGGGGCGCGACCCTGGTGACCGGTGGTACGGACAACCACCTCAACCTGATCGACGTCGCCTCCTCCTACGGCCTCACCGGCCGCCAGGCCGAGACCGCCCTCCTCGACTCGGGCATCGTCACCAACCGCAACGCCATCCCGTCCGACCCGAACGGCGCCTGGTACACGTCCGGCATCCGCATCGGCACCCCGGCCCTCACCACACGCGGCCTGGGCACGGCGGAGATGGACGAGGTCGCGTCCCTGATCGACCGGGTCCTCACGGCGGCCGAGCCGGGCACGACGAAGTCGGGCGCGCCGAGCAAGGCGTCCCACGTCCTGGACGAGAAGGTGTCGACCGAGATCTCCCAGAGGGCAACAGACCTGGTGGCAGGCTTCCCCCTGTACCCCGAGATCGACCTGGGCTGAGGTTTTCAGGGGCGCGGGGCCGCATCTATTTGCGGCTCCGCCGCGGGGCGCGACAAGCCCCCACCGGCTGGCAGCTCCCCGCGTACCGAAACCACCCCACACCTCTGAGACAATGAAAAACATGGCCTCAGATCGTCCCCGCGTGCTCTCCGGAATCCAGCCCACCGCCGGCTCGTTCCACCTCGGCAACTACCTCGGCGCCGTACGCCAGTGGGTCGCCCTCCAGGAGACCCACGACGCCTTCTACATGGTCGTCGACCTGCACGCGATCACGATCCCGCAGGACCCGAAGGAGCTGACGGCCAACACCCGCCTGGCCACCGCCCAGCTCCTCGCCGCCGGCCTCGACCCCGAGCGCTGCACGCTGTTCGTCCAGAGCCACGTCCCGGAACACGCCCAGCTCGCCTGGATCATGAACTGCCTCACCGGCTTCGGCGAGGCCAGCCGTATGACGCAGTTCAAGGACAAGTCCGCCAGACAGGGCGCCGAGAGCGCGAGCGTCGGGCTGTTCACGTACCCGATCCTCCAGGTCGCGGACATCCTGCTCTACCAGGCCAACGAGGTCCCCGTCGGCGAGGACCAGCGCCAGCACATCGAGCTGACCCGCGACCTCGCCGAGCGCTTCAACGGCCGGTTCGGCGCGACCTTCACGATCCCGAAGCCGTACATCCTGAAGGAGACGGCGAAGATCTACGACCTTCAGGACCCGTCGATCAAGATGAGCAAGTCGGCGTCGACGCCCAAGGGCCTCATCAACCTCCTCGACGACCCGAAGGCCACCGCCAAGAAGGTCAAGAGCGCGGTCACGGACACGGACACCGTGATCCGCTTCGACCCCGCCGAGAAGCCCGGCGTCAGCAACCTGCTCGGCATCTACTCGACCCTCACGGGCATGGACATCGCCGAACTCGAGCAGAAGTACGACGGCAAGGGCTACGGCGCGCTCAAGGTGGACCTGGCCGAGGTCGTGGTCGACTTCGTGACGCCGTTCCGGGAGCGCACCCAGCAGTATCTGGACGACCCGGAGACACTCGACTCGATCCTCGCCAAGGGCGCGGAGAAGGCACGGGCGGTCGCCGCGGAGACGCTCGCCCAGGCGTACGAGCGGGTCGGCTTCCTCCCGGCGAAGCACTGACAGGTACCGCCCCCCGTACAGCACCTGGATCCGTACAACCACCGCACGGCGCACGACGCGGCATCAGAGCGCTGCACATCACTACGCGTGCGCCTGCCCGCAGACCCGCCCTGCCCGTACAGTCGATAGCCGACTGGCATGAGCAACACCGAGACGACGAACAGGAGACGACGTGGGGACCGTAACGATCGGTGTGTCGATCGCGGTCCCGGAGCCTCACGGCAGCCTGCTCCAGGAGCGGCGTGCGGGCTTCGGCGACGCCGCTGCTCACGGCATCCCCACCCATGTCACCCTGTTGCCGCCCACGGAAGTCGACTCGGCGGCGCTGCCCGCCATCGAGGCGCACCTCGTGGAGGTGGCCGCCGCCGGCCGCCCCTTCCCGCTGAGGCTCTCCGGCACCGGCACCTTCCGGCCGGTCTCGCCCGTCGTGTTCGTCCAGATCGTCGAGGGCGCGGAGGCCTGCACCTGGCTTCAGAAGCAGGTCCGTGACGCCTCCGGTCCTGTGGCGCGCGAACTCCAGTTCCCGTACCACCCGCATGTGACGGTCGCGCACAGCATCACCGAGGAGGCGATGGACCGCGCCTTCGCGGAACTCGCCGACTACGAGGCCGACTGGCCCTGCACCGGCTTCGCGCTCTACGAGCAGGGGGCCGACGCGGTGTGGCGCAAGCTGCGCGAGTTCACCTTCGGCGGGACCGTCGTACCGCCGCAGCCCACCCATGCGGAGCGCGGCACCCTTCCGACCAGGTAGAACCGCCACACGGACCAGCGTTTCCGGGGTACAAGGTCACTATGGCTATGGACTGGCTGAAGAAGCTCCCCGGAGTCGGACCGGTCGTCGTCCGCCTGACGGCCACGCACGCGTGGCGGTCGTACGAGCGGCTGGACCGCGTGAAGTGGACGCGGCTGGCGGCGGCGATGACCTTCATCAGCTTCGTGGCACTCTTCCCGCTGCTCACCGTGGCCGCCGCGATCGCCGCGGCGACGCTCAGCACCTCGCGGCAGAACGAGCTGGAGGACAAGATCGCCGAGCAGGTGCCCGGCATCTCCGAGCAACTGAACATCGACGGGCTGGTCCAGAACGCGGGCACGATCGGGTTGATCGCGGGGGCGGTGCTGCTGTTCACGGGGATCGGGTGGGTCGGCTCGATGCGGGAGTGTCTGCGGGCGGTGTGGGAACTGCCGGACGACGAGGGGAACCCTGTCCTGCGGAAGGTGAAGGACACC
This sequence comes from Streptomyces sp. NBC_00075, assembly GCF_045041225.1. NCBI lineage: Bacteria > Bacillati > Actinomycetota > Actinomycetes > Kitasatosporales > Streptomycetaceae > Streptomyces > Streptomyces sp. NBC_00075. The sequence goes on along the minus strand of NZ_CP108243.1, from coordinate 4,000,008 downwards.
GGTGTGCTGATGGGACTCGGCGGCGCCGTGCTCGTCACGATCGCCGCGTCCACCGTGGCCTCGGCGGCGGTCGGCTGGGCCGCGCGGGGGCTGGGGATCGACGAGGCGGGGTGGGGTGCGGTGCTGCTGCGTGTCGCCGCGTTCGGAGTCGCCGTACTCGCCGACTTCCTGCTCCTCCTGTACGTCCTGACCCTGCTGCCGGGTGTGGAGCCGACCCGGCGTCGACTGGTCGTCGCGGCGCTGATCGGAGCGGCGGGTTTCGAACTCCTGAAGCTGCTGCTGAGCAGCTATATGCAGGGCGTGGCGGCGAAGAGCATGTACGGCGCGTTCGGCGTCCCGGTGGCCCTGTTGCTGTGGATCAACTTCACATCAAAACTCGTCCTGTTCTGCGCGGCCTGGACAGCAACGAAACCGACCGACCCGCCGAACGCATAAGCGCTTTCTCGCCCCCGCCGCCCCTACCCGTCCCATCCCTGGGGGCTGCCGCCCCCAGACCCCCGCTGTCGGCCTGAACGGCCTCGTCCTCAAACGCCGGACGGGCTGGAGGGTGGTGGCGGCCGGTGCTGGATCTTTTAGCCCGTCCGGCGTTTGAGGACAAGGCCCGTTCAGGGCCGTAGGGGGGTCTGGGGGCGGCAGCCCCCAGGGGATGGGAATGGGTAGGGGCGGCGGGGGCGAGGAAAAAACCCCAACTACCGTCGGCGCCGCACCAGTTCCGGCAGTGGCCACCGTCGGTTGATCAGGAACGCGCCTCCTGCCAACAGCACCAGGACACCCCCGGTGATCCCCAGCGCGACCCCGATCCCGCCCCCGTCCGCCTTGGCCGACGCGTTCGCCACCGGCGACGCGGAACCGTCGGTCTTGCCGGAGCCACCCCCCGCCTCACCGGAGGAGCCGGTGTTCCCGTCGGTCGAGCCCGGCTGCGGGCTCGACCCCGCCGCACCCTGCGGAGCCACCAGCTCGCCCACCGGCTGCACCTTCCCCGCCGCCTTGAACCCCCAGTCGAGCAACCGCGCGGTCTCCTTGTAGACCTCGTTGTGCTCCTCCTCCGACGGGTTCATGACCGTGACCAGCAGCACCTTGCCACCCCGCTCGGCAACCCCCGTGAAGGTCGCCCCCGCGTTCGTCGTGTTGCCGTTCTTCACGCCCGCGATCCCCTGGTACACCGAGACGTCCGAGTCGCCCGCCAGCAGCCGGTTGGTGTTCTGGATCTCGAAGGTCCCGCGCACCGTCTTGCCCTGCTTGTTCTTCTTCGTCTCGCCCGGGAACTTGGCCGTCACCGTCGAGCAGTACTCACGGAAGTCCTTCTTCTGAAGCCCGGACCGCGCGAAGAGTGTGAGGTCGTACGCGGACGACACCTGCCCCCGCTCGTCGTAGCCGTCGGGGCTCACGACGTTCGTGTCGAGGGCCTGCAACTCCTCCGCGTGCTCGTTCATCTCCTTGACCGTGGCCGCGACGCCCCCGTTCATGTGGGACAGGACGTGCACCGCGTCGTTGCCGGAGCGCAGGAAGACGCCGAGCCACAGGTCGTGGACCGTGTACGTCTCCTTCTCCTTGATGCCGACCATGCTGGACCCGGCGCCGACGTCCGCCAGCTCGGCGGAGGTGACCTTGTGCTCCATGGTCTTCGGGAACTTCGGCAGCACGGTGTCGGCGAACAGCATCTTCAGCGTGCTCGCCGGCGGCAGCCGCCAGTGCGCGTTGTGCGAGGCGAGGACGTCGCCGGACTCGGCGTCCGAGACGATCCACGAGCGGGCGCTGATGTCCTTGGGGATCACCGGCACCCCGTCGGAGAGGTTCACCTGAGTCCCGGCCTTCCCGAGCCGCTCCCCGCCCACGGTCGACATGTTCGCCGGGGGAGTCGCCGACGGCGTGGCACTCGGCGTCGGAGACGGCTTGGGGGCCGCGAACGCCGGGACGGGCGCGGTCAGCGCGGCGGACAACAGAGTGGCGGAGGTGACCAGCAGGGTTCGCTTGGCGGTCTTTTTGGAAGCGGACACGATCGAGAACGTACATGTAATGGCCCGCGAAGTCGTACCGCCCTCCCCACCCCGGCCGAGGGACCCAGTCTCCGGCGGCGATACTGGACCCATGCTGTGCTCATCCGGGGGACAACCCCCGGACCCCCGGCCGACTCGGTCGGACTGAGTCGACCGGTGTAGTGATGAAAGGCCCCTTTTTGTGAAACTCAGCCGCCCCCTGTCCTGGTTCCTGCTCGCCTTCGGGGTGTGGAGCTGGGTCATCTGGGTCACTTTCATCAAGAATCTGGTCAAGGACGGCAGCGGGCTCGCGTTCGACGACGCGGGCACTCCGACGGCGTACTTCTGGGTGCATCTGGTGCTCGCGGTCGTCTCCTTCGTATTGGGGACGATCGTCGGCGGCATCGGGTTGCGTGGACTGCGCGCTTTGCGCCAGACCTCATAACGCCCGATCTCGTCACACCGGACCGCACAACGGGAACAACGGGAGACACCCCCGCATGGTCATCGTTTTCCTGCTCGCCGTGATCGCCGCCCTGGTCGGCCTGCACTGGTACGTCTGGCGTCGACTCGTGCGCGACACGACCGCCCGCCCGGGCCGCGCCCGCCGTATCGGCACGGCCGTGTTCGTCGCCTGGCCGGTCCTGATGATCGGGGCCTTCGTCGCCGAGCGCGGCGGCGCGCCCTTCTGGCTCCAGCAGACGTTGGCCTGGCCCGGCTTCCTCTGGCTGGCGCTGTTCATCTACCTCGGGCTGGCCCTGATCGCCGGCGAGGCCGTACGGCCACTGCTGCGACGGTTCCTGGAGCGGCGCCGCCCGGCCGAGGCACCCGCGGAGTCCCCCGTACCGCTCCGGAAGTCGGAGACCGTACCGCCGGGCGTGCCCGAGACCCCGGACCCGGTCCCCGACCCGAGCGACGGCCCCCGTCTCCTCGCCGCCCCCTCCCGCCGCCTCTTCGTCTCCCGCGTCGTGGCCGGCGCCGCTGCCACAGCGGCCGTCGGGACCGTCGGATACGGCACCTACGGCGTCGTACGCGGCCCGCGCGTGAAGCGGGTCACCGTGCCGCTGGCCAAGCTCCCGCGCGGCGCCCACGGGTTCAGGATCGCCGTCGTCAGCGACATCCACCTCGGGCCCGTCCTCGGGCGGGGGTTCGCGCAGAAGGTCGTCGACACGATCAACTCCACCCAGCCCGATCTGATCGCGGTCGTCGGCGACCTGGTCGACGGCAGTGTGAAGGATCTGGGACCGGCCGCCGCTCCCCTCGCCCAACTCCGCGCCCGGCACGGCGCGTTCTTCGTGACCGGGAACCACGAGTACTTCTCCGGCGCCGAGGAATGGGTCGAGGAGGTACGGCGGCTCGGGCTGCGCCCGCTGGAGAACGCGCGTGTCGAACTGCCCGCCTTCGACCTCGCGGGTGTGAACGACGTGGCCGGTGAGAGCGAGGGCCAGGGCCCCGACTTCACCAAGGCGCTCGGCGACCGGGACACCTCACGGGCGAGCGTGCTGCTGGCCCACCAGCCGGTGCAGATCCACGACGCCGTCGACCACGGCGTCGACCTCCAGCTCTCCGGCCACACCCACGGCGGCCAGCTCTGGCCCGGCAACTTCATCGCCGACCTCGCCAACCCCACCCTCGCGGGCCTGGAGCGGTACGGGGACACGCAGTTGTACGTCTCCCGGGGTGCCGGCGCGTGGGGTCCGCCCACGCGGGTGGGGGCGCCGTCGGACATCACCGTGGTGGAACTGGCCTCCGCACAGGCCTGATTACCGCCAGTGAAGATCACGGATCGGTAACGAATTCGGGCGGGTGGAACCCTGGTGGTGGTCCGTCAATCCGCCCCCGGTCAATGAGAGTTGGCGCCCGAGTGCCCCATTCGCCTCGATCGGTCCACAGGTGCGGCACAGGGGAGTGGAATCTTCCGCGTGGCTGAAACTCGGTGATCGTTTTCCAGTCAAGTGTCTTGAGGGAGATCTGAGGATAACTGTGAGCGACATCTGAGGGAACGGTGGAAGTTCCCTCACGAACCCCTGCTTTGATCACGTCCGTTCATGGCGCACCAGGCGTCATGGCGTGATCACAGGAGTCGTTCTTGAGAATCAAACGGGGAAGGGCGAGAGCCGTAGGCATATCGCCAAGACGTACCGCGCTCGCCGTCGCCGCCGTGCTGGCGGCCGAGACGGCGCTGGTGTCGCTGGGGACCGGGCAGGCCTTCGCCGCCGCGGACTCCGCCACCGCGTCGCAGGTGACGTCGACGGCCGCGAAGTCGGCCAAGTCGGGTGCGTCGTCGGCGGATTCGACGGCCGCGGCGCTGCTGATGGCCCGTACGCAGGGCCGCAAGATCGAGGTGCTGTCGGAGCGTTCGGCCAGCTCGACGACGTACGCGCTGCCGAACGGGCAGTTGCAGACGTCGACGTACGCGGCGCCGATCCGGCAGCAGGTCGACGGCGTCTGGCGCAACATCGACACCTCGCTGTCGGACGCGGGTGCGGCGCTGGAGCCGGACGTGGCGGCGGCGGACATCGCGGTCTCCGACGGCGGTGACACCTCGCTGGCGTCGGTGACGAAGGGCGCCAGGTCGTTCGGGATGGGCTGGGAGTCGAAGCTTCCGGCGCCGTCCGTGAAGGACGACACCGCCTCCTACGACCTCGGTGACGGCGAGACCCTGACGGTCACGGCGCTGTCGCAGGGCTTCAGCCAGAACGTGGTGCTGGACAAGGCGCCCGAGGGGCCGCTGGAGTACCGGATACCCATGCGGCTGAAGGGTCTTGTGCTGTCGGTGGCCGAATCCGGGCACCTGCTGCTCAAGGACAAGGCCGGCAAGCTGGTCGCCGAGGCGCCCGCGCCGATGATGTGGGACTCCTCCAAGGACCGTAAGTCCGGCGAGTCGAAGTTCCAGGCCCGCGTCGCCACGAAGGTCGAGACCGCCGAGGACGGGTCGCAGACCCTGGTTCTGACTCCGGACGCCGGTTACTTCACCGAGAACAAGCTGACCTATCCGGTCACGGTCGACCCCACCAGCACCCTCGCCGTGTCCACGGACACCTGGGTCGCGACGAACTACACCGACTCGCAGGTCTCCTCGGAGGAGCTGAAGTCGGGTACGTACGACGCGGGCACCACCAAGGCCCGCTCGTACCTGAAGTTCGATGTGGCGAAGTTCAAGGGCAAGCACATCACCGACACCAACCTGGCCCTGTACTCGTACTGGTCCTCGACGTGCGACACCTCGGGTGCCGGTACGCAGGTGCGGCGGATCACCGGGTCCTGGACCTCCTCGGACATCACCTGGGGCGACCAGCCGGCCACCACCACGACCGGTGCGATCACCAGCACGGCGGCCAAGGGCTACAGCGACTCCTGCCCGGCCGGCACGGTCAACTTCGACATCGACGCCATCGTGCAGGCCTGGGCCGACGGCTCCACCAACTACGGCGTGCGCGTCGCGGGTGCCTCGGAGACCGACTCCACCACCTGGCGCCGCTACCGCTCCGCCAACTACGTCTCCGGGGACGGCTCGACCGAGCCGCACCTGACGGTGACGTACAACTCCTACCCGGCGGTGCCCAGTTCGACGGCGATCGCGCCGTCGCAGGTCAACGACTACAACGGCAAGCGGTACGTCACCTCGCTCACCCCGACCCTGTCGTCGAAGGTGACCGACGCGGACGGAGCCAACGTCCAGGCGCAGTACGAGATCACCCCGGACCCGGCCTACGCCGACGCCACGTACTCCCTCACGGCGTACGGCAAGACGGTGGCCTCCGGTAACACCTCGACCCTGGCCATCCCCTCCGCCTCCTCCTTCCCCTCCGGCTCGCATCTGCGTTACCGGGCACGGGCCTACGACGGCACCGACTTCGGGTCCTGGAGCGGCTACACGACGTTCGTGCTGAACACGGCCAAGCCTGTCGCGCCGACCGTCACCTGTGACACGTACACGGAGAACGGCTGGACCGCCAAGGCCTCCGCCGCCGTGTCCTGCACGCTCGACACGACCTCCACGGACGGTGCCGGCTACCAGTGGGGCCTGGACGACTCGTCCCTGCCCAACAAGAAGCTCGACACCACCAACGGCACCGGCGGCGACGCGCAGACCATCAGCATCAACCCGGCCAACGGCTGGCACACGCTGTACGCGCGCACCATCGACTCCGGCGGCAACCTCTCGACGGCCACCACCGCCTACAGCTTCGGCGTCGGCGCCGACGGCGCCGCGATCCTCTCCCCGGCCGACGGGGACACCACCGCCCGCCGGGTGACGCTGTCCGCCAAGGGCCTCACCTCCTACACGGGCGCCACCTGGCAGTACCGGCGCGGTGAGACCGACTCCTGGCACACCGTGCCGGTCGCCGACGTGACCGCCGCCGGCTCCGCGGTCTCCGCCTGGCCGGTCGCCGTCAGCAGCGGCACCGCGACCAAGCTGGTGTGGAACACCGTCTCCAGCCTCACCGAGGACGGCGTCATCCAGCTGCGGGCCGCCTTCACCGACGGCACCAGCACCGGCTACTCGCAGACCGTCGACATCACGCTCGACCGTGACGCCGGCAACGCGCCCGCCGCCCAGGTCGGCCCGGGCCAGGTCAACCAGCTCACCGGTGACTTCACCCTGTCGGCCACGGACGCCTTCGCCTTCGACGCGAGCGCCGACCGCACCTACTCCTCGCGGGCCAACAGCACCGACACCGAGGGCCAGGCGCAGATCTACGGTCCCGGCTGGACCTCGCTCATCGACACCTTCGGCAGCGCCTACACGCAGGTCCGCAAGACGTCCAGCACGTCCGTGGAGCTGCTCGGCGCGGACGGCGGCGCCGTCGCGTTCACCGCGACCAGCGCCGGCGGCTGGACGCCGCAGTCCGGGTCCGAGTTCCTGACCCTGACCGGCACGCTCAGCGGGACCTCGTTCACGCTGACCGACACCGACGGCACCACCACGGTGTTCACCAAGGCGGCCACCGCCGCGACGACCTGGACGCTGTCCTCGTCGGCGTCGGCGTCCGACAACTCCACCGTCACCGTCGCCTCGGAGACGGTCACGGTCGGCACCGAGACGCTGGCCCGTCCGAAGTACGTGATCTCGCCCACCGGCGCGGTCACCACGGCGACCTGCCAGGCCACCCCGGCCACCAAGGGCTGCCGTGTCCTGGAGTTCGTCTACGCGACGGCCACCACCGCCACCTCCAGCGCGGTCGGCGACTACCTGAACCAGGTCAAGTCGGTCAGGCTGTGGGCCACCAGCCCCGGCGGCTCCGCCTCGACCTCCGAGACGCTCGCCTCGTACGCGTACAACTCCTCCGGCCGGCTCGCCCAGGTGTGGGACCCGCGGATCAGCCCCGCGCTGAAGACGGAGTACACCTACGACACCGACGGCCGCGTCGCCACGTACACCCAGCCCGGTGAGCTTCCCTGGACGTTCACCTACGGCAAGGCCGGCTCCGCGCTGACCTCCGGCACGGGCATGCTGCTCAAGGCCTCCCGTCCGGGGCTGGCCGAGGGCTCCGCGAGCACCACGTCCGGCACGGCGGCCACCACCGTCGTCTACGACGTCCCGCTCTCCGGCACCACCGCCCCGCACCAGATGGACGCCACCACGGCCGCCACCTGGGCGCAGGACGAGGCACCCACCGACGCCACCGCGGTCTTCCCGGCGGACTCGGTACCCACCTCCAGCACCGGCAGCGACCTGGCGTCGACCGCGTACTCGCGGGCGACCGTCACGTACATCAACGCCAACGGTGAGGAGACCAACACGGCGAGCCCCGGCGGCTCGATCACCACGACCGAGTACGACGACTACGGCAACACGGTCGCCGAACTGACCGCCGCCAACCGGGCGTTGGCGCTCGGCACAGCCACCGGCGCGGCCGACGAGCTGGCCGCGCTCGGCCTGACCGACCTGTCCACCGCCGACCGCGCCCAGCAGCTGGCCACGGTCTCGGAGTACTCCACGGACGGCAAGCAGCTCACCGACGAGTACGGCCCGCTGCACGAGGTCACCCTCGCCTCGCAGCTCACCGGCACCACCGCCGAGTCCACCCTGGCGGCGGGCACGGTGATCCCGGCCCGTACCCACACCTCGTACACCTACGACGAGAACCGGACCAGCGGCGCGGCCGTCTCCGGCCTGGTCACCTCCGCGGTGACGGGCGCGGCGATCCCCGGCTACGCCACCGAGGCCGACACCAGCACGACGACCACCACCTACGACTGGGCCACCGGCGAGGAGAAGTCGGTCTCGGGCCGCGACGCCGGCAACCTGGTCACCACGTACGACAGCGCGGGCCGGGTGGCGACCGCCCGTACCGCCGGATCGTCCGGTTCGGACGCGGGCACGCTGGCGTACACCTACTACAGCGCGGACGCCACGGGCACCTGCTCCTCGGCGATCTGGGCCGGCCTGCTCTGCCGTACGGCTCCCGCGGCGACGATCACCGGTGGCGGGACCAACCCCACGGAAGCGGTCACCACGGTCTACACCTACGACCGCTGGGGCCAGGTCGCGACCAAGGCCGAGACCGCCAACAGCGTGACCCGCACGACCGCCAACACGGTCGACAGCGCGGGCCGGCTGACCGCCATCGCGGTCACCGGCGGCGTCGGCACCGGCACACCGACCACCACGTTCACCTACAACACGACCAACGGGCGCATCGCCGCCCAGGCGGCCAACAGCCAGACGGTCTCGTACGGCTATGACGCGCTCGGGCGTCAGCTCACCTACACCGACGGCGCGGGCAACACCAGCACCACCGCGTACGACCTTCTGGACCGGCCGGTGAAGACCACCGACTCGGCCCCGTCCACGGTGACCTACGCCTACGGCACGGCGGGCAACCTCACCACCCTGACCGACTCGGTCGCGGGCACCTTCACCGGCACGTACGACGCCGACGGTGTCCTCGTCTCCGAGACCCTGCCCGGCGCCTACACCCTGACCGTCGCCACCGACCCGACCGGCCAGGAGACCGGCCGCGAGTACACCGACTCGGCCGGCACCACCATCGCCTCCGACACCGCCGGCTACACGGCGACCGGCCGCCAGGCGGGCCACACGCAGACCGACGGCGGCACCACCGAGTCCGTCTACACCTACGACAGCGCCGGCCGCCTCACCAAGGCCGCCGACACCACCACCAGCGGCTGCGTCACCCGCGCCTACACCTTCGACGCGAACAGCAACCGCACGGCCCTGACGGCCACTTCGGACGACTGCGACGCCGCCACGACCGACGACGCCACCACGACCAGCACCGCGTACACCTACGACAGTGCCGACCGCCTGGTGAACTCCGGTTACGTGTACGACGCGTTCGGCCGCACCACCGCCAACGGCACCGCGACCCTGTCGTACTTCACCAACGACCGGGTCGCCTCGGAGACCGTCGGCACCAGCCGCAACACCTGGGCCCTGGACGCCGCCGGACGCCTCGCCGTCCAGACCGTCCAGACCCAGGCCACCGACGGCACCTGGACCACCAGCGCCACCACGACCAGCCACTACGGCAGCGAAGGTGACAGCCCCACCTGGGGCAAGACCGGCGACGTCGTCAGCCGCAACGTCCGTGACCTGGCCGGGGACCTGATCGCCACCACCTCGGCGAGCGGCTCCACGGTGCTCCAGCTGGCCAACATCCACGGCGACATCACGGTCCAGCAGCCGCTGGACACCACCGTCGCCAGCACGGTCCAGCGCTACGACGAGTACGGCAACGCACTCGACGGCACGGTGGCCACGGCCTACGGCTGGCTCGGTGTGCACCAGCGCGCCACGAACACCGTCGGCGGCCACACCCTCATGGGTGCCCGGGTCTACGACGCCACGACCGGCCGCTTCCTACAGACCGACCCCATCCTGGACGGGTCGCCGAACCACTACGGCTACCCGGCGGACCCGGTCACGGGTTACGACCTCGACGGCAAGGGCTGGAAGTGGAAGGTATCGAAGAAGCTCACTGACAAGAAGGCCAGGAAGATCGGCAAGGCGCTGAGCAGGGGTGGAACCTCGCTCTCGGTCTACGCCACCACCCTGGTTCCGAGCGGCTACGGTGCCCTGCTGGCCGCCGCGGTGAGCGCGATCGGCCTGAGCGTGAAGTCCTTCGGTATCGCGCTGATCGTGGCTGCCGCAGCCCCCAAGCCCAAGGTGAAGATCACGATCGGCATCAAGGTCTCCTGGGGCTGGCTCTACTACCCGTGGATGACCATCAAGCCGAGCAGGTAAGCAGGTAGTCGAGCAAGCAGTACCCGCGGTACCGGCGTCACCGGCAACCCCGGTGACGCCGGGCAGCGGCAACTGAACGTCAACTCGCCGGGCGAGGCGGAAACGCCTCGCCCGGCCCTCATTCCCGGGGATGCGCAGTGATATCGATCGTGTTCGTCGCTCTGCTCGCGGCGCTTGCCTTCGCCGCGGTCAGGTCCACCAAGGCCGTCAAGAGCCTGTGGTTCGAGGCAGCTGTGCTCGTGGGCGCCTGGGCCGTCGTCCTGTTCGACGGGTTCCCCGACATGGGGTTCGTCGAGGGGGCGCTCCGCGCCTATGTCCTGCTCGGCATCCCGCCCGCCGCGGAACGGCTCGCGGGCCTGTCCGGGGGAGGCGGGCGCACGGCAGGGCAGCGGGACCTGCGCTGGTGGGCGGCGATGGCCGCAAGTGCCCTTGCCGGAGCGGTGGTTCTCGCGGTCCGGCTGTGACAGGGGGCCCGTGACCCCGGCCGTGAAACCGGCCGGAAACAGGCCCTGGGCAACGACTTTCCCAACTAACGAGCTGTCACTTCCCCCACCCGAAACACCTGTGGTTAGGTGATCAACACCACAGGGGAGTGACCTGTGCAGGGGGTCCTGGGGAGGGCACACACCGATGCGCTCGGTACGCATACGGATTCTCGCGGCGTTTCTCATCGTGGCCGCTGCGGGCGCGGTCGCCTGGCAGCTGATGCCGGACCGCGGGGACAACGGCAGAACGATCACCGTCGGTACGACCGACGACGTGACCTCCCTCGACCCGGCCGGCGCCTATGACGCCGGCTCCTGGGCCCTGTTCAGCAACGTCTTCCAGACACTGCTGACCTATGAGCCGAGCGGATCCACCCCCGTCCCGGACGCGGCGAAGAGCTGCTCCTTCAAGGGCTCCGACCTGCGCACCTACGTCTGCACCCTGCGCGACGACCTCACCTTCCCGAGCGGCCGGAAGATGACCGCCGAGGACGTGAAGTTCTCCTTCGAGCGCGTCAAGCGCATCAACTCCGACGTCGGCCCCGCCTCCCTCCTCGGCACCCTCCGCTCGGTCGACGCCAAGGATCTGACGGTCACCTTCCACCTCACCTCGCCCGACGCCACCTTCCCGTTCAAGGTGGCCACCGGGGCAGGCGCGATCGTCGACCACGAGCGCTACCCGAAGAACGGCCTGCGCACCGACACGGGCGCCGACGGCACCGGACCGTACGTCCTGAAGTCGTACACGAAGGAGAAGCAGGCCGTCCTCGAACCCAACGGCAGCTACGAGGGCGCCGTGAAGAGCACCGGCCGGCCCATCCTTCTGCGCTACTACGCCGACCCGACCGCCCTCGACAAGGCCTGGAAGGCCAAGAGCGTCGACGTCGCCACCCGCCAGCTGCCGCCCAAGGTCCTCGCCGGCCTCTCGCCCAGCGACCCGGGCCAGCGCGTCATCGAGGACGACAGCGCCGAGACCCGCAACCTGATCCTCAACGTCCGTACGAGTTCCCCCCTCCACGACCCGCTCGTCCGCCGCGCCCTGGCCTGGCTGATCAACCGGGAGGAACTCGTCAGCACGGTGTACGAGGGCACGGCCGACCCCCTCTACTCGCTGATCCCGGCGGGCATCACCGGCCACACCACCTCGTTCTTCGACTCCTACCCCCGGCCCAGCGTCACCCAGGCCCGCGCCCTGCTCACCGAGGCCGGAGTGACCCTCCCGGTCCGCCTCACCTACGGCTACGCCGAGGGACGCGGCGCCGCCGCAGAGGAAGCCGCGCTGCTCAAGCGGCAGTTGGAGACGGGCGGCCTGTTCAAGGTCACCGTCAAGGGCTACGAGTGGACCGACTACCAGAAGCGGTACGCGGCCGGAAAGCTGGACGCCTACGCCGTCGGCTGGGTCGCCGACTTCCCCGACCCGGACACCTTCACCGGCCCGCTCGTCGGCACCGGCAACAGCATGAAGAACGGGTACGGCAGCAAGACGGTGGACCAGCTGATCCTGGACAGCCGCAAGTACGCCGACCGCACCCGCGCCGCCCAGGACTTCCGCTCACTCCAGCAGGAGATCGCCCAGGACGTGCCCGTCATCCCGCTGTGGCAGCGCAAGGAGTACGTCGTCAGCAGCGAGGACGTCGGCGGCGGCCAGTACCTCTCGGACGGAACCGGCGTCTTCCGCCTCTGGAGCCTGGGCTGGATCTGACGGCGCCGGCAATGGAACCCCCGCAGGGGCGCGCCCCTTAGGGGCGCGGGGAACTGCGCGACCAGCCACGACGAACCCGCAGACGAAGGCCGGACCGATAAAGGGGCGCGGGGAACTGCGCGACCAGCCCCCACCGGGCCCGCAGCCGAACGGGCTTTCAGGGGCGCGGGGAACTGCGCAACAAGCCACAACGCACCCGCACCCGACAACGCCCCCTCAGCAAACCCCCCGCTCCGGCAAGGTAACCGTCACAGCCAACCCCTCCCCAGGCGCGGTCCGCACATCCACAGACCCCCCATGCGCAAGAACAACCCCCTGCACGATCGCCAACCCCAACCCACTCCCAGCCCCACCCCCCGCCCGAAAGAACCGATCAAAAATCCGCCCCGCATCCTCCTCCGCCACCCCCGGCCCCTCATCCGCGACACACACCCGCACAACCCCACCCACCCGCTCAACCCCCAACCGCACAGCCACATCCCCAGCCGTATGCGTCCGCACATTCCCCACCAGATTCCCCAACACCTGCCGCAGCCCCGACTCATCCGCCCGCACCAGCAACGCCCCCTCCGCGGTCACACTGACCGGCCGCTCAGGCTCCTGCACCCGCAGATCCTCCGCCACGTCCCGCACCAACCGGCTCAGATCCACATTCCGCAACCGCAGCTCGGGCCGCTGATCGAGCCGAGCCAGCGTCAGCAGCTCGTCGACAAGGCGCCCCATACGATCCGCCTCACCGTTCATCCGGTCCCACGCCCGCCGCCGCTCCGCCGGATCCGTCAGCATCCCCTTGTCGTACAGCTGGAGATAGCCCCGTATCGCGGACAACGGCGTACGCAGCTCGTGCGAGGCGTCCGCGACGAACCGCCGCAGCTGGGCCGCACTGCGCTCGCGCGTCCGGTACGCCGACTCCACCTGGTGGAGCATGGTGTTGAGGGCGACCCGCAACTGCTCGACCTCAAGGGTGGCCTCCCGACTGGACGGAACCCGCCGGGTCAGATCACCCTCGGCGATGGCCGTGGACGTCTCGACCATGTCCTCCAGAGGCGCCATCCGCCGGCTCACGCTGAACATCGTCAGCACGGCGAGCAGCGCGAGCAGCAGCGTCCCGACGGCGAGATCCAGCTTGAGCGCCTTGCCGAGAACGTCGTGCAGGGCGTCCGTCGAGGTCGCCAGGAGCACGGTCGAACCGTCGGCGAGATGGGCGGCGGTGACCCGGTACGGAGCGTCCCGCACCCGGATGTCGTGCGGGGCGTCGTCGCCGGCGAGGGCGTCGGGGTCGGACACGGCGGCGACGAGGGCCCGCTGATCGTCGGTGGGCGCGAACCCGGCGACGGTCATGGCCCGCCCGCCCTTGCCGATGACGACGAAGATGCCGTCGGACACAAGAGAGTCGGCGTTGGCGGACCCGTCCCCGGACGAACCGCTGCCACCGCCACCATCCCCGCCCCCGGATGCGGACCGATACCTGTCGGTCAGGGCCGCGAACGCGGTGAGCGAGTCGATCTGCTCCAACGTGACCCGCGACCCCCCGATCGAGTCCCGCGTGCTCATCAGCTGCGTGTCGACGCTGTCCAGCAGATACAGCCGCATCCCCATCACACTCACACCGCTCGCCACGACGATGCCGAGCGCGAGCAGCGCCACATTGGCCAGCGTGAGCTTCACGCGCAGGGAGCGGATCCCGCCCTCGCACCGGAAGGTGCGCCCCCACCCCGGCCCGAAGGCGCGCCGCCATCCCAGCCCGATCCCGAAGAGACTCATGGACTATGCCAGCCCGTACCCGACACCGCGCCGGGTGGTGATCACCGGCGGCCCGAGCGCGTCGAGCTTGCGCCGCAGATAGCTGATGTACGTCTCGACGACCGTCGACTCGGGAGGCGTGTGCTCGTACTGCCAGACATGCCGCAGGAGCTGCTCCTTGGGCACGATCCGGCCGCCGTTGCGCACCAGGAACCGCAGCAGCGCGTACTCCGTGGGCGTCAGCTCGACCGTGCCGCCCGCGCGGTGCACGCTGTACGTCGACTCGTCCAGCTCCAGATCGCCGTACCGCAGCGGAGGCCGCTGCGGCAGCACGTCGACGGGCCGGGTCCGCCGCAGCACGGCGGTGATGCGGGCCACCACCTCATCGATGTTGAACGGCTTGGTGATGTAGTCGTCGCCGAAGCCGAGGGCGCCGACGATCTCACCCGGAGCGTCCCGCGCGGTGAGGAAGACGAGCGCCAACTCGGGCCTGCGGGCGTGCAGTTCACGCCCGAGGGCCCGGCCGTCGCCGTCCGGCAGCATGATGTCGAGCAGGGCGACGTCCGGGCGGGTGCGCTCGGCGAGCGTGAGCGCCTCACGGACGGTGCCCGCGACCATCACCTCGAAGCGGTGGTAGCGCAGGGCGATGGCGAGGACGTCCGCGATGCTCGGTTCGTCCTCCACCACCAGCACGGTGCCTGTCCCTGGAGCTGTCATGCCCTCAGTATCGGCGGGGCCACCGACAGCAGGGCCCTGTTCGTGCTTTGGAGTTCCTTGAGAGTCATGGCCGCCTCATGTCCACACCGGCCTCCGCCCCCAATTCTGTTGCCAGGACCTGGGGGACCGACCGAATCAACTACTCATGAGTGAGGGGCTGTTGAGCGTGGCGGCATTGGCACGGTGGTGCTATCGGCACCGGCTGGTGGTCCTGTTGATATGGGTGGGGGCCGTGTTCGGACTGGGCTTCGCGGGCTCCGCCGCGGGCACGGACTACGCGAACTCGTTCTCCCTCCCGAACACGGACTCCACCCGCGCGTACGACCTGATGGAGAAGGCCTTCCCGCAGAGCGCGGGCGACACCGACACGGTCGTCTGGAAGGTCGACGAGGGCTCGGTGAAGGACGAGTCGGTACGGTCCCGGATCGAGCCGAAGCTCGAAGAGATCGGGAAGATGGCGGGCGTCGGTGAGGTCACCAGCCCGTACGCCGCCGACGGCACCGGCGCCGCCCAGATCAGCGAGAACGGGCGGATCGCCTACGCCCAGATCACCTTCACCGAGCAGGCGAACTCGGTGCCCAAGGAGACCGTCGAGGACGTCGTCGACACGGCCCAGGCCGCCGAACGCGACGGACTCCAGGTCGAGTTGGGCGGCCAGGCGATCACCAGGACCCAGGAACCGCCCACCGGCGTCGCCGAGATGGTCGGCATCCTGGCCGCGGCGGTCGTCCTGTTCCTCGCCTTCGGCTCTCTCTTCGCGATGCTGCTGCCGCTGGTCGTCGCCATCGCCGCCCTGGGCACCGGCCTGATGGCGACGTCCCTCCTCAGCCATGTCACCGACGTCCCCGAAGTCGCCCCGCTGCTGGGCTCGTTGATCGGCCTGGGTGTCGGTATCGACTACGCCCTGTTCATCGTCACCCGGCACCGCCGGGGCATCCTGCGCGGCATGAAGCCCGAGGACTCGGCGGTCACGGCCCTCAACACCTCAGGCCGAGCTGTGCTGTTCGCGGGCGGCACGGTGTGCATCGCGCTCGCCGGCATGCTCGTGATGAACATGCGCTTCCTGGACGGCGTGGTCATCGCGACCTCCCTCACGGTGGTCCTGAGCGTCCTCGCCGCCACCACCCTCCTCCCGGCCCTCCTCGGCTTCCTCGGCATGCGCGTCCTCAGCCGCAGGCAGCGCCGCAAGCTGGCCGCGACGGGCCCGGAACCGGCCGAGGCGAGCGGACTGGCGGCGCGCTGGTCGTCGTACGTGGAAAGGCGCCCGCGCTCGACGGCAGCCCTGGCCCTGGTGGCGATGCTGATCCTCGCGCTACCGGTCCTCTCCATCCGCCTCGGGGCGACCGACCAGGGCAACCACCAGGAGTCGACGACCACCCGTCAGGCGTACGACCTGCTGGCGGAGGGCTTCGGCCCCGGCTTCAACGGACCGCTCCAGGTGGTGGTCGCGGAGGGCGACGCGAACGCGCTCGTCTCGACGATCCGTACGACGGAGGGCGTGGCGCAGGCAGCGGCGGCGCCGCCGTCCCAGGGCATCACCGTGATCCAGGTCGTCCCGACGACCTCACCCCAGTCGGAACAGACGGACCAACTGATCGACCGACTCCGGGACGAGGTCATCCCGGCCTCCGGAACCGAGGCCCACGTAGGCGGAGTGACGGCGATCTTCAAGGACTTCGCGGCGGTGACGGGCGACCGCCTGCCGTACTTCGTGGCCGCGATCATCTCGCTGGGCTTCCTGCTGCTCCTGGTCGCATTCCGCTCCCTGGTGGTCCCTCTCACAGCAGCACTGATGAACCTGATAGCGGCGGCGGCCTCGTTCGGCGTACTGGTCGCGATCTTCCAGTGGGGCTGGGGCACGGAGCTGCTGGGCATAGGAAAGGAGGGCCCGATCACGGCGTTCCTCCCGGTAATCATGCTGTCCCTCCTTTTCGGCCTCTCGATGGACTACCAGGTGTTCCTGGTGAGCCGAATGCACGAGGAATGGGTGCATACGAAGGACAACGCGAGGGCGGTCCGAGTGGGCCTCGCCGAGACAAGCAGGGTCATCAACTGCGCGGCCCTGATCATGATCTGTGTGTTCTCGGCCTTCGTCCTGAGCGGCGACATGGAGGGCGCGATGGCGGGCATCGGCCTCGCGGCGGCGGTGGCGCTGGACGCGTTCATCCTCCGTACGGCCCTGGTGCCGGCCGCGATGCACATGCTCGGCAACTCCAACTGGTGGCTCCCGGCGGGCCTGGAGAAGCGCCTGCCGCATCTGGCGGTGGAGCCGAAGGAGGAGGCCCCGGAGACCGGGGAACCCGCCGGGCCGGCGGGCGGTGCCTCGGTGGTCCACGGTTTCGTCCGTGACGCGGAGGGCGCGCCGGTCGAGGGCGCGGCGGTGAGCCTCCTCACGAAGGGCGGACGCCAGCTGGACCGGGTCACCTCTCTGGCGGACGGCTCGTACATCCTCTCCGTACCGGCCCCGGGCGCGTATCTGCTGTCGGCGACGGAACCGTCGTACGGCTCCCGGGCCCGGCAGGTGACGGTGGAGGACGGTCCTCTGGTGTACGACGTGGAGCTGACGGAGGCGTCGGAGGACGAGATGGACACGGTGAACTGAAACTCAGTTCTCGCCGGCCGAAGAGCCCTTCCCGTCCTGTTTTACAGGGCTGGGAAGGGCGTTGGTCATGCCGGGCAGGAAGTCGCTGAACAGGTCGTGGACTTCGAGAACGAGCGGACGCAGCACCCGGAAGCGGGCCAGGGCGACACCGCGGGCGGTGAGCCGGGCGCCGCGTCCGGCGAGCCGGTAGGTGCGCTCCCGGCCCTCCGTACGGTCGTAGATCCAGTACATGACCATGCCCATCTGGGACAGCCACATCAACTCGGGCAGTACGTCCTTGAGTTCCTCCGGCACCTTGGCCTTGGACCCGGCGAGCACTTCCCTGTGCACCTCGATGGCCTGCACGCGCGCGTGCTCCGACTCGGCGGAGAACGGGCTGAGAGGGCTGTTCGGGTCGGCGGCGGTCTTGAAGAACTGCACGGCGAACTCGTGGTAGGGAGCGGCGACATCGAGCCAGGCCCGGTGCACCCCGGCGAGCCGGGCCTCCAACTCGGTCTCCCGGTCGAGGACTTCCCGAGCGGCCACCTGGTACTCCCGGGCCAGTTGGTCGTAGAAGCCCTGGATCAGATGCTCCTTGCCGGCGAAGTAGTAGTAGGCGTTGCCGACGGAGACCCCGGCCTCCTGAGCGATGGCCCGCATGGTCGTCTTCTCGTACCCGCGCTCCTTGAACAGCCGCATGGCCGTCTCCAGGATGAGCGCACGGGTCTGCTCGCTCTTGGGGCTGGGGCTGTCTTTCGCTGCTGCTGACACGGAAGCGAGCCTAACCAGTGGAGCAGGCGCCGCTGTCACAGCCGGGCGGGTTGTGGATCCACCCGAGGCTGGGATCGTACGACCATCCGTCGGTCCGCTGGTACGTACGCCGACCGCGCCTGTGGTCACCCCCTTGTGCCCCGCGCCACTTGGCGGCGGCCAGGGCGGCGGCCTTGGCGACCCGGGCGCCGGCCGGGGTGCTGAGCCGATGGGCGAGCGGCCGATGCTCCCGCAGCGCCCAGAGCACGACGACCCAGGCACCGGCGCCCCGGTAGACCTGCCCGCCGTCCCCGACGACGGTGATGTCGGCGAGGGTGGCGGAGTGGTCGAGGGTCGGGAAGAGCCCCCGGGCCCGCTCGAACCCGGCCGGCACCAGCACCAACGGCACGAGCTGCGGCTGCCGTACGAGCCACTCCCGCACGAAGGCACACAACTCACAGTCGGCGTCGTACAGGACGGTGAGCCGGCGGACCGGCACGCCCCCCGTGGCGTGCCGGTCCGCGCGGGCGATGGTGTCCCCCGACCCCACCGCATCCAGTTGGCTCATCCTGCTCACGCCCCGGCGGTGGGAGCGACCCACCCCTGCGGAGCGACGGGCGGCACCTGCTCCCGCTCCATGACACCCCGCCGCCGGATCTTGCTGAGCACGAACACGTTGGCGAGGTGCATGACACCGAGGACGAGCAGCACGACCCCGAGCTTGGTGGAGAGGGCCTCGAAGACCTCCCGGGTGCTGCCGATGTCCCCGTCACCGCTCAGATAGAGGGCGACGAACCCGAGGTTGACGAGATAGAACCCGACCACGAGCAGATGGTTGACGGCGTCGGCGAGCTTCTCGTTCCCTCGCAGCACATCGGCGAGGAAGACCCGCCCGTTGCTGCTGAGAGTCCGCGCGACCCAGACGGTCAGCGCGACGCTGACCAGCAGATAGATGACGTATGCGACGACTGTGAGGTCCATGTCTCTTCGTCCTTGTCCCCGTGTCC
Organism: Streptomyces sp. NBC_00075; assembly: GCF_045041225.1. Lineage (NCBI taxonomy): Bacteria > Bacillati > Actinomycetota > Actinomycetes > Kitasatosporales > Streptomycetaceae > Streptomyces > Streptomyces sp. NBC_00075. Next base: position 3,980,832 of record NZ_CP108243.1, on the reverse strand, counting down.
TTGCCCCACCCGAACGACTTGAACGCGTTCAAAAGTGCTTACGGGGGAGACTGTAGACCTGTTTTTGAACACGTTCAAGTGGGATCCGGGGCGGACTGCTCACGGCCGTGGGGCGAGGTTCACGACCGCCCGAGTTCAGGCCGCTTCCGGTAGTCCGTGAAGCCGATGACGTTGCCCCAGGGGTCGGCGATCTCGACGGTCCAGCCGGTGGCGACGGAGAGCGGGGTGTCGAGCGGGGTGATACCGGCCGAGGTCATGGCGCGGAACGCGGCCTTGGCGTCCGGTACCTCCAGCCAGATCCGGGGCGAGGCCCACGGGGGCGGCCGGTGGCCGAGCGCCTCCTCGACGCGCAGCAGCAGGCCCGGGGTCTCGGGGCCGACCCTCAGTACGGCGATCCCGGCCTCGTCGAGCCGGGCGGTGATGCCGAACCCGGCACGCTCGTAGAAGGCGACCGCCTCGGCGAGGTCACCGACGGGCAGCAGCACGTTGTCGAAACCGAGCAGTTCGTACGACTCGTCATCTGACATGGCGTCAGGGTAAGGGGATGGTCGGTCGAAATCGGACATCTCCGGCGCGCCGGTGATTGTCAGTGGTGCCTCGTACTGTCGTCGGCATGGGAATGGTGACGTTCGTCGACGAGACGACAAGCGGGGCCCGGGCCGAGGGTTGGGGGCTGGAGATCGCCGAGGAACGGCTCGCGCTGCGTGAGCTGATCCGGCGGCGGGTGTTCCAGGAGGTCGCGGAGTACAACGCGCGTACGCCGGAGGTGTTCCAGGGCCTGGTGCAGCCGGCACACGCGGAGCGCGTGCTCAACGGCTACGCGCTGCGCACGCCCCGCCGGATGGACCCCGAGGCCCAGACCGAGCTGGCACTCGGCGCGTTCGCGGGCAACGGCTTCCTGGTGCTGGTGGGGGAGCGCCAGGTGACCGACCTCGACGAGGAGATCGAGCTGGCGCTCGGCACGGAGGTCACGTTCCTGAAGCTGGTTCCCCTGGTGGGTGGGTGACGGTCATGCGCCGCTACGGACTGGCAGGAGAACTGCGCCGCCGGATCGCCGAGGGCGACATGGAACTGACGGCGAAGGCCGCCCTGAGCGCCATCAGGGCCACCGACGGCTACTGGGAGGAGGCCTGGGAAGCGGTCCTCGGCGAGCTGACCAGGCTGGGTCCGGCGGAGCGGCGCCGTCTCGTCGACGTGCTGGTGGAGGGCTTCCACGAGCGCGGACAGGACCCCGACCGACGGACGGACAGCCTGACCCTGGTCAGTGCCCTCTCCTGGGACTTTCCCGACGACCCGCTCACCGCCGAGCGGTTCGCGGAACTGGCCGAGCTGGGCAGGGTGAACCACTACTACTGGTACGGCGCTCGGCTCGACCTCCTCGCCAAAGCCGAGATCACCAGGGGCAGGGCGCTCGCGCCGGCCGTCGTCGCGTTCTTCCGCCGCTCCGCCCTCACCGGCTACGAGCCCCACCCCGCACCCGAGGGCACCGACCGGCCCGTACTCAACGTGGGCGAGGAATGGGCGGAGCGTGCCATGGCGGACGCCACCGGCCCCGACTGGGAAGCCCTGCTCGCCCACCTCACCACCGCCACCGCCTCCAGACCCACGGCCACGTGGGACAAGAGGGCCCGCACCCTTGCCGACACGCTCGGAGAGGACCACGTCCGCGTGACGGCACTCCGCTGGCTCACCCTGGTCGGCCGTCCCCGCACGTTCCCGCTGGAGTGCGGTCCGCACGACCCGGACATCAACAGCGCCCTCGACCCCTACAACGCGAACGCGCTCCGGGGCCTGGCCTGGCTGCTCTCGCTCCTGCCCCCGCGCCCGGACACGGCCCGTGCCCTGGGGGCCCTCGTCGAGACCTCCCTCAAGAGGATCGCCGGCCTGGGCGCGCGCAACCCGAAGGTCGCCAACGCGGGAGTGGTCGCCCTCTCCCGTATCGACGGCGACGAGGCCCTCGCCCAACTCGCACGCCTGTCCACCCGCATGACGCACAAGAACACGGCGAAGCTCCTCGACACGGCTCTGCGGACCCGGGCCACCGCACTGGGCCTGAGCCGCGAGGAGATCGAGGAACTGGCGGTCCCGGCCTACGGCCTCACAGAGGTCGGCCGCTCGACCCACCACCTGGGCGAAGTGACGGCCGAGCTGACGACGAAAGGCACAAGAACCCATCTGACCTGGAAAAACGCGGCAGGCAAGCCGACGAGGACCGTACCGGCGTCGGTCCGGAGGGACCACGCGGACGACCTCAAGGACCTGAAGGCGGCGGCCAAGGACATCGACAAGATGCTGACGGCCCAGAGCGAGCGCCTGGACCGCCAGTTCCTGGCCCGCCGCACGTGGTCGTACGAGACCTGGCGAGAGCGCTACCTCGACCACCCTCTGGTGGGCACCCTGGCCCGCCGACTCCTCTGGACGGTGGACGGCACCCCGACCGGCTTCGCCGAGGGCGACCTGCGCACCCTCACGGACACCCCGGTGACGACGGGCACGGAGGTGACGCTCTGGCACCCGGTGGACAGGGACCCGGCCGAGGTGATGGCCTGGCGGGACTGGCTGGAACACCACGAGATCACGCAACCGTTCAAACAGGCCCATCGGGAGCTGTACCTCCTGACGGACGCGGAACGCACGACGTCGACCTACTCCAACCGCTTCGCGGCCCACGTCGTACGCCAGCACCAGTTCAACTCCCTCGCGGCGATCAGGGGCTGGCGCCACAAACTCCGCCTGTGCTTCGACGACGATGCCCCACCGGCGATCCGCGAACTCCCCGAGTGGGGCCTGCGAGCCGAGTTCTGGATCGCGGGCGACGGCGAGGAGTACGACGTGGACACCACGGAGTCGGGCACCTACCTCCGCCTGCGCACCGACCAGGTCCGCTTCTACCCGCTCGGCGCCCCCGCGGACCCCCTCCCCCTCACCTCGATCCCACCCCTGGTCCTCTCCGAGGTCCTGCGCGACATCGACCTGTTCGTGGGCGTGTCCAGCATCGGCAACGACCCGACCTGGCAGGACGGCGGCCCCGACGGCCGCTTCCGCGAGTACTGGACGTCGTACGGCTTCGGCGACCTGACCCAGAGCGCCCAGACCCGACGAACCCTCCTGGAACGCCTGATCCCCCGCCTGGCGATAGCCGACCGCTGCACCCTGGAGGGCCGCTTCCTGCACGTCCGGGGCGAACGCCACACGTACAGAATCCACTTGGGCTCGGGCAACATCCTGATGTCCCCGGGCGACCGCTACCTCTGCATAGTCCCGAAGACCAACCCCGAGCCCCACCAACACGGCTACCTCCCCTTCGAGGGCGACCGGATGCTGGCGGTGATCCTGAGCAAGGCGATGCTGCTGGCGGACGATGCGAGGATCACGGATCAGGCGATCCTGAGCCAGTTGTAGGCGGGGCCCCGGGCTCTCGGCAGACACCGGCCGACACCGAAGGGCCCCGCTTCCTCAGAAGGAAACGGGGCCCTCGGCAACGTACAAACGCCCGCTCACCCCACAGCGATCCGGTTCTTCCAGTAGTCCCTCGCCGCCAGGACCTCCCGTCCGGAACCCGGGACCACGGTCGCCTTGCCACCGGCGTAGAAGCGGACGGTGCCGTCCGCGCGGATGGCCCACAGGTCGGGGACGGAGTCGCCGTTGACGTCCGGGGTGCCGAGTACGTGGAGCATGCTGGCGCTGTCCCAGCCGGCGGGGGCGTACTCGGTGTCGGCGCCGCCGGACGAGCCGCCGCCGCTGGCCAGCGAGGTCATGTCGACTCCGCCGCCTGTCGCGGCGATGCCCGTACGGAGCCTCAGCTTGGCCGTGGCGTCCTCCCGGAAGACGATGTCCGTCACACCGTCGCCGCTGACGTCCTGGACGGTGACGAGGTCCCGGCCGGTCCAGCCGGAGGGCCAGAGCTGGGTCGCCGTGTCGATGGTCGCGCCGTGATAGCCGGTGAAGACCCACAGCGCGTCGCCGATGGTGGCGAAGAAGTCGGTCCGGCCGTCGCCGGTGGCGTCGCCCGCGGACATGATCTGGGTGAGGGTCGAGGGGTTCGGTGCGCCGTCGGGCAGCAGGATCTCGACGCGTTTGTCCATGTTGACGGCGCCGTACCCGTCCCCCGGGTAGACCCACAGCCGCTCGCCGAGGCGGACGACGAGGTCCTGGAGGCCGTCGCCGCCGTAGATGTCACCGTTGTGAGTGATCAGGGCGCCCTTGAAGTGTTCCTTCGGCGGAGAGGAGAAAGGCGGCAGGTTGTCGCCGTTGGGATCCTTGTTCGGGTTGGCCCGGTAGGCACCCGGCATCGAGTACTCGTTGAGGTCGCCGGTCTCCTTGGTCAGATCCTTGACGTCGGTCCGCGAGGAGTAGAGGCCCAGGTTGCCGGCCGCGGTGACGACCATCATGTCGGCGAGCTTGTCGCCGGTGAAGTCCCCGGGGGCGTCGGCCTGGTCGCGTGGGGTGACGTAGAAGAAGTACTTCGTCGGCTGGGAGACGTTGCCCGCCTGGTCGATGACGCGGACGTACAGGACGTTCGGGCCGGCGGCCGGAGGTTTGGCGTCGCGGATGCCCGCGCTGACCAGAACGTCGGTGTTGAACACTCGGTCCATGCCGAACACGTAGTTGGGGGAGTTGAAGCCCCACTCGTAGCGCACCACGTCCTTGTCGAGGGCGCGCGCGACGAAGATCCCGGGTGTGCCGAACTTCTTCGTGCTCCAGGTCGCGTCCTCGCCGTCGTGGCCGAGGCCGTTGTCCTTGCGGTCGGCGTTCGGGAAGTCGTCGGAACTGACCCTGGGCGGCTTGGGCGCCGAGAGGTCGAGCACGAAGCGGCACGGTGTCTTGAGGGGCGAGAAGACGGAGGAGGTTCCGGCGTCGTCGACGGCCCGGACCCGCCAGGAGTAGAGGCCGCCGTTGATCAGTTTGCTGGTGGCGAACGCGTTTGTCGTGACCAGGGCCGAGCCCCGGTTCTCGCCGACGGAGACCTTGCCGGTCGTGCCGAGCAGGTCCCCGGTGCTGCCCCACTTCCCGTGCTGCCAGAGGTCGAAGTCCAGGAAGTCGAGGTTGCTGTCCTGGTCGGACGAGCGGGCGCTGAAGGTGATGCCGCCGGCGCCCATCCGGACGTAGGGCGCGGTGGTGGTGCACTTGGCGTCGGGGCCGAGGTCGAGGGAGTCGGGGGCGGTCGGCCTGCGGTTGTACTCAAGGTCCAGCACGGGCGGGAAGTCACCGTTGGCCTGGAACTTCTTCCACGCGTACTGCGAGTTCTCGTCGCTCGCCCGCATCCCGAAGGTGATCGTGGCCGCGCCCTCGTTGGCCCGCTTCTGTGCCGCAGCGCGCAGATCGAACGTCTCATAGGCGTCCCGGCAGCCGGACTTGTATCCGTGCGCGAAGCTCTTGGTCGCGTATTTGTTGCCGTCGTGCAGCCTCGGCGCGTTCTTCCAGTTGGTGCGCGAGTTGACCGGGCCGGTGAGATGCACGCTCATCGAACGGGCGCTGCACGACCAGGAGTAGGTCTCCAGCATGTACAGCTTCGCGCTCGTGATCTTCGCACCCTTGAGGGCCTTGTCGAACTCGATGTTGAAGTACGAGCGCGAGGTGCCCCAGGTGTCGGACTCGAAGCCGACGCGCGCCTCGTGCGTACCGCCCTTGTTGAAGCCCTTGCCGTTGTAGAAGGTCGCGTTGGGGTGGCGGCTGTAGGCCGTGGTCCAGGCGGTGACGTGCTTCTTGAACGACGGGTCGACGAAGACCGGGTAGGTGGTGGCCGGGTCGGCGAGGAAGTCCTGGTCGGGGGTGAGCAGCCAAGTGGACCCGGACAGACCGGACTTGACGACCTCGCCGCGCGAGTCGGGGGACGGTCCGTCGAGGGAGGGCAGGCTGAGCGTGGCGGCCGAGCCGGTCTGCGAGGGCGAGGGCGTCGGCTCGGGGGGCGCGGACGGCAGCGGGGACTCGGACACGGTCGGCGCGGGACCGTCGGAGGCGGACGGCAGATCCTCCGGCTCCGTGTCGGTCTGCTCGTCCGTCTCGATCGGCTCGTCGTCGGCCGGGCTGGTGCTGTCGCTCGGCGTGGGGTCGGGCTCGGGTATGTCGGTGGGAACGGGCGACTCGGACGTGGTGGGCTGCGCGCTGGCGCCCACTCCGCCGTCCGTGACCGCCGGGACGCCGCTGCTGTCCCACATCAGCGGGGTGGGCGACATCGCCACGTCGTCGCCGTACGCGTTCTCGGCGGAGAGGATGCCGGTGACCGGGTTGAGCCGGAAGCTCAGGTCCGGGGCGGAGACGCCGTACGAGAGCTGCTGCACATGGGGATCGGCGGCGGCCTGGCGGTTCTTGAGCACGATGAGCTGCGCGAAGCCGTCGTCGTCGGCGGTGAGTACGAGGTCGGCGCCGGGGAAGATCTCCGGGTACAGGGCACGGGAGCCGTCGATGATCGGGGCGGGGACCGGTCCGGGCCAGGTGAGTTGGATGTCGTAGCCGTCAACGGTGAGGGTGACCAGGGGAGTTGGTGTCACGTCGGCGGCCAGGGCCGCTTCGGCGACGGTGCCCTTGAGGAGGGAGACACGGCGGACGGAGGTGGCGCGGGACGCGCGCTCGCTGGACGCGGTGGCACGGGATGTCTCACTCGAACCGGCCGAGAACACGATCCGCGTGTTGGTGGCCGTGGGCTCCCAGCCGGCCTCGGTGCGGCGCAGGTCGTAATCGAGGTCCTTCCACTCGCCGCCCACCTTGGCCCGGATCGGCGAGGCGTACAGCTTCTTCAGCATGCCGCCGCCGGGCTTGGCCCAGGTGGTGGAGCGGGCGGTGCGCTCCGCGGTGACCTCGACGGACTTTCCCGTCTTCGCCGCACGCGCGATCGCGACGGCCTCGGTGACCGGCTGAGCGCGCCGGCTGTCGCTCGTCCCGTCGCCCGACTCCGACCCCGGGCCGGAATCGTCCAGACCGAGGCTCACGAAGACGATGCCCGTCGCGGCGAGGGCCGCGGTGAGTACGGCGGCGGTGGTCCGGCGTCCGGGCATGCGCGTTCCGGGCATGCGAGACCGGCTGCGCGTGGTGCGCGTCATCGGGCGAGTTCCCCTTCCCCCTTGGAACCGGGCGCGCGACAAGGGCACGGCCGGGCCAGCCGATGATGGCCCATGAGTCGGCTGCCGTCACGCATTGCGAATACGCGCGGTGACTGAGTCGCTCAATCACCGCGTCCGTATTGGTGATTGGCCTCGCCCGCCGACAACTGTCCTGCGGAGCGACTCCCATGACGTCAAACCGTCGTAAAGCGTCTTCAACTTCCCTGATTTCAGCGGCATTTGTAAAGGGAAGTTAAGAATCTGGTAATAGATCACAAAGGGGTAGCAGCCTCCGTTACCTCGGGTAGGTCGGACTCCGCCCATCACCAACCGCTACAAGATGTTACGTACCGTGTCGATCATCACATCCACACAGGTGATCTAGCGAAACACCACAGAGCCGTCACAGAATCTCCCGCATCTGATATGCCCTCACGTGTGGTCCGATCCTGGTCCCGCACCAAGTGGTCCGGGGGGACCTCACCGTGTTCGGTCGCTTTTCGCGTGCCCGTAGTAGCCGTATGTCGAGGCTGCGTACGGCTGTTGTGCCCACTGTCGGCGCGGCCCTGCTGGTGGGTCTTCTGCCGGTGCAGGCGTTCGCCGTACCGCCCGACCCGGCCGCGGCCGAGCAGGGTCGCGAGGACACCCTCGAACTGGAGACGCTCGATCCGGAAGTGCCCATCGAGGGCGAGACCGAAGAGAAGCACCTGGAGACCCTCAAGGCCACGGTGCCCCCGAACCGGGAGCAGCCCCCGGCGAATACGACGACGACGCCCGTGGGCACAGGGAGCGTCAACTTCGACTCGACCGCGACCGCGACAACGGCCGCCGTCCGCACCGGCACAACCGCTCAGCAGGTGGCGGACCCGAAACCGGCAGGCCTTCTGCCCGTCAGTCTTGGCCAGGCTCCCGACCGGGCCGCCCCCACGGGCATCTGGGACGTCAGGGTCTACGACCGCACCGTAGCCGTCTCTCAGGGCATGGACGGCGCCGTCATAGGTGTCCAGGCACCGGCGACCGGATCCGTCCCGATCACCGTCAAGGTCGACTACGCGAAGTTCAAGAGCCTCTACGGCGCCGACTGGGCTTCCCGCCTCCAGTTCGTCCAGTTCCCCGAGTGCTACCTCGACACCCCCGAAGTCGAGGCGTGCCAGGAGTACGTGGAACTGGCGACGACGAACGACACGGAGACCGAGTCGGTGACAGCGGTCGTCGACACGGCGGCCGACGGCACGGTCACCCCGGCGTCGACGACATGGGAAACCACACCTGACGGCCCGTCAATAGTGCAGGTTTCCTACCGCGGTTCGCCCGCCACCGCGGGGACCGCCGTTGCTGCCTCCGGCGACCGGGCTGCTGTAGGAATGCGGGACTCCGGTGCGGGCAACGGCGGTTCGTTCAAGGCGACGCCCCTCGCCTCCAGTGGCAAGTGGGCGGCGGGCGGCTCCTCGGGCGCCTTCACCTGGTCGTACCCGCTGACGGTCCCAGCGGCGCCCGCGGGCCCGGCCCCGAACATCGCGCTCGGCTACAACTCCCAGACCGTCGACGGCCGTACGGCGGTCTCCTCACCCCAGGTGTCCTGGATCGGCGAGGGCTGGGACTACGATCCCGGACACATCGAGCGCCGCTACCGAAGCTGCCAGGACGACCGCAAGACACTCAAGGCGGGCACCCCCAACAACAAGGCCGCGAAGGACAAGACGTCCGACCTGTGCTGGGTGTCGTACAACGCCGTGATGTCGCTGGCGGGCAAGACCACCGAACTCGTACGCGACGCGCCCGCAGGCAGCAACCCCGAGACGGCCACCGAGATCTACCGCCCCATGCAGGACGACGGCACTCGGGTCGAGCACCGCGTCACAGCCGGCACGAACAGGGACGACAACGGCGAGTACTGGATCGTCACCACGACCGACGGCACGAAGTACTACTACGGCCTCAACGACGTGGGCGGTGGCCACGCCGACACCGACTCCGTCTCCACCGTCCCCGTCTTCGGAAACCACGACGGCGAACCCTGTTACAACGCCGCCTTCGCCAACTCCCGTTGCGGCGCGGGCAAGCAGCAGGCCTGGCGCTGGGGCCTGGACAAGGTCGTCGACGTCCACGGCAACGCGCTGGTCGTCAGCTGGAAGCAGGAGAAGAACCACTACGCCGTGAAGAAGAAGTCCACGGCGCCGGAGCAGTACGACCGCTTCGCCTACCCGACGACCATCGAGTACGGCATGCGCGCGGACCTGACGAAGCCGTCGGCGAGGGTCAGGTTCGGAGTCGAGCAGCGCTGCCTGGAGTCGGCGGCGGCATGTGATGACGACAACTTCGCCAAGACCGACGACCCGGGCGCGTACCGCCTCTGGTGGGACACCCCCGGCAACCTCAACTGCAAGTCGACGTCGAAGCTGTGCCCCTCCTTCCCGTCCTTCTGGTCGCAGATGCGCCTGGACACGGTCACGACGGAGGCGGCCCGGGCGGGCCGGACAGGTTTGGGCAAGGTCGACACGTACACCCTCAACCAGTCCTTCCCCAAGGACTGGTACGACACGGCCCCCAGCCTCTGGCTGAACTCGATCACCCGCCGCGGCTTCGCACCCGGCGACAACGTCGGCACCCTCCAGCACACGGACGGCGTCAGCTTCGCCGAGTACAAGGTCGGTTCGGATTCACCGCTGAGGGCACGCCTGCGCGACAAACAACTCCCGAACCTGGTCCGTACCGGCGCGAGCGATCAGCGTCCCGGCTTCACCCGCCCCCGCATCGGCACGGTGTCGACGGAGAGCGGCGGTGACATCGAGGTCGAGTACACGGGCGGCTGCGCGACCGCCCCGGCCACGGACAACGGCCGCAGCAACGGCACGTGTTACCCGGTCCGCTGGTCCCCGGACGGTGATGACGAGACCCCCGCGAAGGCGTGGTTCAACAAGTACGTCGTCGAGTCCGTCACGGAACGGGACAAGGTCACTTCGCACGGCCAGGACATCAAGACGGTCTACACGTATGTCGGCCCGGCCTGGTCCAAGAGCGACGACGAGTTCACCCGGCCGTCCCTGCGCACGTTCAGCGACTGGCGCGGCTACCGCGAGGTGGCGGTGACGAAGGGCAGCAGCGTCGCTCCCGGGAACGGTGTCCTACAGGCCCAGTCGTACTCCAAGACCCGCTATTTCCTGGGGGTTGGGGGCCAGGTCAAGGACTCCAAGGAAGAGCTCACCCTGCTCGCGGACGACGACCGGCAGTACGCGGGCATGACGGCGGAGACGATCACTTACCTGGACTCCGGCGGAAAGGTCCAGAACCGCACCCTGAACTTCCCCTGGTCGAAGCAGACCGCGTCCCGTCCGAGGGAGGCGGAGGACGCCACGGACATGGAGCCGCTGCTGGCCCACCGCAGCGGAGTCAGGCGTACGGACGCCATCCAGACCGTCGACACAAGCTGGCGAGCGGTCCGCACCCTCACGACGGTCGACGATACGTACGGCCTGCCGGTCCAGGTGGAGACGGCGGTGGTCAGGCCGAACGGCACCGCCGAGACCCTCTCCGACCAGACGTGCACGGTGACGACGTACGTTCACAACCCCTCGGCATGGCTGATCGGCCTGCCCAAGTCGCAGCGCAGCACGGGTACTTCGTGCGCGGGGTACGCGACGGCGGACCCGGCGACCAAGCTCATCAAGTCGGTGCGCAACAGCTACGACGGGAGTACGGGCGACACCGAGATCCCGTCGAGGGGCCTGGTGACGACCGTCACCGGCGTCGACGGCGCCGGAACGTCGGACGTGGTCGCCGCGAGGACGACGTACGACGCGCTGGGCCGCATCCTGACGGTCACGAAGCCGGCGGCGGGCACGACGAGGACGGAGTACACACCATCGGCTGACGATGGCGGCGGTCCGGTCACCGAAGTGCGGACGATCAACGCCAAGGGCCACATCGTCAGGACGACCTTCGACCCTGGCCGGAGCCTGGCCCTGACGGTCACCGACGCCAACAACCGCGTCACGCGCAGCGAGTACGACGCCCTCGGCCGCCTGGTGCAGGGCTGGTCCCCGTCCCGCTCGTCGGGCGGCAAGCCGGACGTGGTGATCGACTACCAGTCGGCGATAGCGACGAAGAGCGTGACCCGCCCCGCCGCCGTCACCACCAGCACGCTCAAGGACGACGGCACCTACAGCAGACAAGTCACTCTCTACGACGGCCTGTTGCGCCAAGTGCAGACCCAGGCGGAGGCGCACGGCCCCGGCCGCATCGTCACCGACACGACGTACGACGACCACGGCCTGGTCGACGAGCAGAAGGGCGCTTATCTCGCGAAGGGCGAGCCGACGACGGCGCTCTTCAAGCCCAGATCCGAGACGCTGATCCCGAGCAAGCTCAAGTTCCGCTACGACGGCCTCGAACGCCCGTACCGAGAGTCGACGTATCACGCGGGCGAGTACAAGTACGCGACGTACACGACCTACAGCGACACGAGCACGTACGTGAACCCGGCCGGCTCCACCGTCCCCCGGACGCGCACGTACACGGATGCCCTCGGCCGCGTCACCTCGATCCGTCACTACAAGGACGCGGCCAGCACGGACGCGGGCCGCACGACGACGTACACCTACGACGCCCGCGGCTACCGCACCGAGGTGAAGGACCCGGCGGGCAACACCTGGACGTACGTGTACGACGCCCGGGGCCGGGTGAAGTCGACCACCGACCCGGACGTCGGCAAGACGGACACCTGGTACGACGACGCGGACCGCCCGAACAAGGTGACGGACGCGAAGGGCCGGACGACCTTCACGCAGTACGACGACCTCGGCCGGGTCACCTACGTCCGCGAGGGCTCGTCAACCGCCGACCCGGTGAAGTCGTTCTCGTACGACAGCCTGCCGGGCGCGCTGGGTCAGCCGGTCGCGTCGGTCCGGCACACGTCGGAGGGCGATTACACGAACGAGGTCACGGGCTACGACACGGACTACCGCCCGACGGGTACGAAGACCAAGATCGCGGCGGCCGGCCCGATGACCGCAGGACTCTCGGGCACGTACGAGTACGCGTACACGTACACGCCCACCGGAAAGCCGCTGTCGGCCACGCTGCCGGCGATCGGCGGTCTGCCGAAGGAGAAGGTGGTCACCCGCTACAACAGCGACGGCCTGCCCGAATCGACATCGGGCGTGACCTGGTACACGGCGGACGTCACCTACTCCCCGTACGGCGAGCCCCTGCGCACGGTGTCCGGCGTACAGCCCTACCGCGTCTGGACGACGAACTTCATCGACCCGTCCACGGGCCGCCTCCAGCGCACGGTCGCCGACCGCGAAACAGCCGACCCCCACCGCATCACGGACAGCTACTACTCCTACGACCAGTCCGGCATGATCACGTCCAACTCCCGCCAGCTGACGGACGGTTCGGCGACTCCGCCCTGGGACACGCAGTGCTTCACGTACGACGTGATGGGCGAGTTGGTGAACGCCTGGACGTCGAACATCACGCCCGTCGACGGCAAGAGCTGCAAGGCGTCGAACGGCACGACGTGGGGCTACCGCTCCGACTACGCGGCCTCTTCGGGCCCGGTGGCGGACGCCCCGGACACGCTGTCGGACACGGCGACGCCGGACGACTCCCTGAAGTCGACCTTGGCGGCGACGGCCCCCGACTCCACGACGGTCTCGACGGGCGCGACGGCATACCGCCAGTCGTTCACGTTCGACTGGCTGGGCAACCGGGCGACGCTGACGGAACACGACCCGGCGGACGCGGCGAAGAACGTCACCTTCACCTACGGATACGGCAACAGCGAGGGCAAGCAACCGCACACGCTGGGCTGGATCGGCACCAACCCGACGGGCCAGGGCAGCAGTTACCAGTACGACGCGGTGGGCAACACGACGGTCCGCGACCTGTCGGCGACGACGCAGAACCTGACGTGGACCCAGGAGAACAAGCCGGCCACGATCACGGACGACGGCACGACAACGAAGTACGTCTACGACGCGAACGGCAACCGCCTCCTGGAGAACTCCCCGTCGGGCTCGACCCTGTACCTGGGCGAGACGGAGGTGACGACGGACGCGACGGGCACGATCGTCCGTGCCTCCCGTGCGTACGTCCACCCCGGCGCCCCGACGGTGGTCCGCTCGACGAGCAACGGCGCGACGACAGGTCACAAGCGCAACGTGATGCTGGCGGACCACCTGGGCACGGCGAACACGACGGTGGACGTGACGAGCACGACCCAGCCGGTGACGCGCCGAGCATTCAAGCCGTACGGCGAGGTGCGGGGGCCGAAGCCGACGAGCTGGCCGAACAAGCGGAGCTACCTGGGCGTCGGGATCGATGACGCTGGTACTGGGCTTACGCATATTGGGGCTCGGGAGTACGACCAGGGGGCGGGGCGGTTCCTGTCGGCGGATCCGATTATTGATATCTCGGATCCGTTGCAGGTTAACGGGTATACGTACAGCCGTAACAGTCCAATTACCCGAAGTGACCCATCGGGACTACTTGACCTTGCTAAGGAAGAATCTCAAGCCGCGAAACAGCGTCAGAAGCAGCGTGCCCAATACGTAAAAGAGAAGTACACGAAAGCGCATGACACTGCGATCGTCATGTACATGGCTTGGTTGCGTGCCGTGCAGCCCAAGGGGGGCGGCGAGGTGACGGTTGACCTTCAGCAAACGATGGGTTATCGCGATTCCGAAAACTATATCCGCAACATTCCAGGGAAGAAGAAGGGGGGATGGGCTGACCTTCTCTATTGGACTGACGATACTGTCTACGTGTGGGATGTGAAGCACTTCGGAGGGAAGGCGGAAATTGACGGCGGTGCGGAGGTGGCGGCTTATGTGAAAAGCCTTCAAGCGCAGTTGGATGGTAAGGGCGGCAAGAAGGTTACAGTGAAGAGTGGATTCAGTATGTGGCCGCTAAAGGGGCCGAACCTCTTTAAGGCGGGCGAATGGGTTGATGCCTTTTCCTCTGTGAAGAGTGATGGAGTGATTGGCTATAGAACCAAGAATATGAATCAGGACAAGGGGCGGGATCCGAACGTCCCCGTTGGTTCTCCTGTTCCGGAGAAGGACCCTTGGTACAAGAAGGTCTCGGAAGGGGCGAAGGAGTGGTGGCATGTGAACGTCGAGAATCACGACTGGTCTCAAAGCCCGTGGGGGTCGAGTGACTCTTCCGTGATTCCCGGGCTGGCACCTCTGCTAGCCTACTGATCTCACCCTGAGCGGAGGTTGGTTTCCGGTGAATGTCTCGTTGTTCCCTCTGTCTACAGAGGAAGTGCTATCCGGGTTCGACTGGGTTATTTCTCGATTTCAAGACCTGGAATCTGATGCGTCCGAGGTGATCTGCGATCTCGGTGAGGATGGCGGGGTCGTCGAGAGTTTCTTTGCGCGAATCGGAGCGAGTGATGTTGCGGCACTTGCTGTTTCAGGCGGGGCTCTACTTGGGGACGATGATTTTGGCACGGCCTGTACATTTCTGACGGCAGGGCAGGTGAAAGAGGTGAATGAATTCCTCTCCTCTATCAGTGTACGGGAGGTCATGGGCGTGGCTCCGGATGTATTGAATGGCGTCATTCGGGGCGGAATCCCTGATGGCTATTTGGATGATTTGGAAACTTCTCTGATCGACTTTTGGAAAGTTTACGAGTTGGCGGCTCGTGGTGATATGTGCGTTGCTCAGATTTGTGAGGGGTGAATTTTAATATTGTACGGTGTGCGGGTTGTGTCCACAGGAATGGTGAGCCTTGAAGAGTCAGGGCATCCAGGGCTCACCATTTGTATTCTGTCCTCTGGTGAGGCGACTCGCGGCTAGGTTGATCAGCCGTGCAGGTCTGGCTCCTGAGGGTCCGTGGTGTTCTCTTCAGCGGCCTGGCTTTCCAGAGCGGCGAGGTTCTCGTAAGCCGGTGCGGGCAAGCGTGCGCGCCGGCTCACCGCGATCCGATGTGTGTTTGCAAGGGTCTCGCTCAACTGGACTGCCAGTAGGTGAAGTTCACCGGGAGTCCAAGCTCGTTCGGCAAGGAACTGGTGCGCTTGCTTGATGAGGTCACTGGAGATCTCTAGTTGGGCCGCCTCCATGTCGTCGGCGAGACGTGATACGTATCCGGTCCCGCCGCCGACCAGATAGCACGGTTTCCCCTCGGGGCTGGCCCAAGGCAGTAGGCGTACCTGCTCTGTTGGGCTCACCACGCGCGTCCGCCCATGTCCTGGATCAGCACTGTCCTTGCAGAGCGCGACACCGTGATGGTGGCAGGAAGACGTGCGGCTGATACCCGCACGCCGCGGCTGAAGTGTCGGCAATATTGTCTGCGGTGATGGTCGGGACTAGGTCGCGACGGATGTAGCGGTGGCTGGAAGGTGCGGGCGATACCGTGCGGCATGTTGGTACTCCTCGACAGCTCTGTTGCGTCCCAGGACCGCCCATCGGTCACGGGTTGCTGACTGTGTGTCAGCCTGTCGATTGCCGAAGCCCGTAGGTTGCACCGAAGGGTGCAACCCCATGCCGTCACAACGTGTTAGATCCCGACCCACTCTGCGTACTGCGCGAGAGAACTGTTGCGGGTGCGCGCGCGCCGCTTGAGCGCTAGCACGGTCTCTCGCACTGTCGGGTGGTAGCGCGTCTGTTGCGGTGCGACTCGACGGGCGCGTTGCAGGCAGTCCAGAGCTTGTTCCGGGTGTTCCGCCCACGTGTGGGCACGGCCGAGGTCGATCCAGTGATGCCCGGCTCTGGAGCGGGTCCAGCCGCGTGGAATCCGTACATCCTCGGCGAGTTCGACAGCGCGCACGAAGTCGTCCATTTCAGAGGCGATGGCCACAGCGTGCACACCGACGTTCACCGGTCCCCAAGTCACGCCGAAGTCGGGCAGCTCTCCCGTGGTCCGCGCGAGAGTACGAGCCTCAGCCAGACGGACGTCCGCATGTTCCCGGTCCTTCATCCGACCTGCGATCACCGCAGCCCTAAGATGCATCACGCCCCGCATGGCCTCAATTCCCGTTGGCCGGCGAGCGTCCTGGCCGTCGAGGTCTCTGAGCGCCCTGTCGATCACACGGATGCCTACGTCGTACCGGCCGGACGCCATCGTCGTCTGGGCCCGAAGGTAGGCGTGCATTGCGGCCAGGCCCGGCTCGTCGGCGAGTGGTGCCGTCCAGGCCAACCGATCCAGTGCGACAGTGGCGAGATCGATGTAGCCGAAGTTCCACGCAACCGTGAACACGCACCGGAATGTCCCCGCCAGACACTCGTAAGCCAACCGCTGCTCCTCGCCAGAGCGTGCGTGTACGGCCTGCACCGACTCGTCGATCAGGCCGGGCAAGTCCCGCACCATGTCCGTGTACTGCGCCTGGCGACGCTGGACGAGGGCCTGCTGTACGTCGGCACGGATGAGCGCGACAGGACGTGGCGCCGTCTCCCAGTCCAACGCGACATCCCAGTTCTCCAACCCCTCACGGATCGGCTGTATCAACGCGTCCATGCGATCGCGGCGCAACTCCTCCGCGTACGGCTGGCCCAGCAGGTCGGACGTGGAAACGCCCAGCGCGCGAGCGCAGGCGGCGACGAGGGCGGGGGAGGCGGGCTTCTGCCCGCACTCCACCTTCGACAGAAGCGACTTGGAGATGCAGGCGCGCATCGCCAGCCCCTGCTGTGTCAGCCCTCGCTGCTTGCGGATGCGGGCGATACGCGACCCTGTGTGCTCCTCGATGCTCTGCGGCGACACGGCGAACTCCGTTCTGCGGCAACACTCAGACGGTACCCCCGGCCGACAGTCCCGGATCGGGCAAACGGTGATCACCCAGCGACTCCCGGACCCCGGTGACTGACGTCGAACGCCGGTCACCGGGCCCGTCATCTGGTCGAGTTCCCCCTACTGCGGAAACACCGCCCGAACCCCCACCTCACTCGCAGCCCCCACCGTCACACCACTGGCCCCCGCCGACCGAAGCAGCACGGTCCCGCTCCCGTTCTGCCCCGAGACCAGAAGATCCGCGTCACCATCCCGGTCGATGTCGCGAAGCCGGACGCCGAGGCCGAACATCTGGTACTGCGCGGCGTTCCCCGGCACTCCCGCCGTAGCCCGCGTGAACCACTTGGAACCGGCCCCGGTCAGGCCGTTCCTGCTGCCGCGCAGGACGTGGACGCCGCCCGCGTTCGCGACCGAGCCGACCTTCTCCGACGAGGCGCTGACCGCGAGGTCCGGATAACCGTCGCGGTTGGTGTCGCCGGCGGAGAGGGAGTAGCCGAAGGCGTCGCCCTGCGTGGGGTTCGTGGCGACGCCCGAAGTCGCCTGTGTCAGGCGGGAGTACGTGCTCACCGGGCCGGTGCCGCTCCCGCGCAGGATGACGACCGAACCGGCGCTCTCGCTGTGCGGGACGTCGCTCACCGCGAGGTCGCCGTAGCCGTTCTTGTCGAAGTCGGCGATGACACCCGTCGGGCCGTAGTCGGGCTGCGCGTTGTTGTACGTCGTCAGCCTGCCCGACGTGATCGTGGCACCGCCGCGCAGGAACCAGGCGGCCTGGGTCATCTTGTCGCCCTTGTACCCCTGGCCGAGGACGTAGAGGTCCGTGGCGCTGTCCTTCGTGACCCGTCCGGCGACGAGCGCGGTGGTCTCGCCCAGGTCCCGGTGGTCGTGCTTGGTGACCCTGCCCGTCGTACCGGCCGGGCCGATCCCGCCACGGTAGATGTAGACCGTCCCCACCCCGTCGGCGACGGCCAGGTCCGGCTTGCCGTCGCCGTTGAAGTCGCCGGTCGCGAGCGCGGTGCCGAAGCCGTAGTAGGCGTTGGCCGTGACGGGGATACGGGTCGCCTTGGCGCCCAGGCCGGCCTTGGCGCCCCACAGGACGGTGACCGCGCCGGCCGCGACCTTGCCGCTCACCCTCTCGGACCGGTCGCCGACGACCAGATCGGCGTACCCGTCCCGGTTGAGGTCGGCGTTCGCGAGAGAGCCGCCGAATCCGTCGGCGTACCCTCCGGCGTCCCCGGACGTGCCCGGGATGCCCGCGCTGTTCTGCGTGAACCTCTTGCTCTTCGTACCGGGACCTGTTGCGGTCCCGTAGGTCACGGTGACGGAGTCGCCTCCGTCCCCGAACGCGTAGTCGCGGAAGCCGTCGCCGTTGTAGTCGTCGGCGTACTTGGCCTGGGTGGCCGCGGTCACGGTGCCCGCCGACAGGGTGAGCAGCCCGCCGGCCAGCGCGACGGAGGTCGCCGTCGCGAGGACCAGGCGACCGGTGGTGCGTATGGACATGTGTCTCCTGCGGTACGCGGGGCCTTGCGGCTGCCCGCGGTGGTCTGGTCGCTTCCGTCCGGGGCAGGGCCGTACGGCCCTGCCGCGCCGCGCGCGAACGGTGTCCGGGGTACCGGAGTCGGTCGCGTTCTTCGGGGCGGCGGAGCCGATCATGGGACGGGAAGCGCACACAAGACCTGTGAAAGGGGCGGAGGGTTGTAGGCCGTGGCCCAAAAGATGTGCGCGCCGGTCCGACGGTCTGTGGTCGTGCTCGGCAGGGGTCATTTCGACCGGCTCACCTGGCTCATCTGATCTCGGCACTGCCGCAGACAAAGGCCGTGTCCCGGAGAATCTCCGGCGTGATATGTACCCCCGTCAGGTGCTCCGCGAGGGCGAACGCCGCTTCCACGCCGAGGTAGTCCGCGGTGTCGGAGATCTCGTCCCCGAACTGGAAGCCGCTGTGGTGCATGGCGTCCAGGAGTTCGTCAGGGGTCGTCCCCCATCGCTGGTCGGGGACCTCGGGCTCGAACGTCAGACGGTTGACCGTGTCCTCGGCCCAGAGGAATGTACTGACGCCGTTGATGTTCACGAAATGCGAGACCCAGCGCGTTCCGGCGGAGGCGGGCAGGGCGCGTTCCTCGGTGACCCCGAGGTAGCCGATGGGCTCGATCAGCAGGGTCCAGTCCCCGACGGTGGTCATGGCGATGAGCTGCCGGGCGCTGTCCGGACGATCGAGGAGATCGAAGGCCGCCTCCACTATCGCCTCCGTCCCGGTGAGGGAGGGCTCGGCCTTGCCTCCGAGGCGGGCGAGAACCTCTGAGGGAGGCAGATCGCGCACCAGCGTGAAGCAGTACGCCTCCGCGAGGTCCGGGAAGAGGTCCTGGAACCATGTGTAGTCGGTAGCGGTCGCGGTCAGTCCCACCAGAACTCCCATTCGTGGCGCTTCATGAGTTCCTCGGGGTATGTCTCCCAGTCCATGGACGGGTCCACGTAGAACCAGTCCGGGCAGGTGACGTAGTGCTCGGCCGTCAGAACACGGGTTTGGTCGAGGTCCGTCGGCGGAGCGGCGACCGAGACGTGGAGACTTCTGTGTCCGAAGCCCACGACACGGACTCCGAACCGGTCCTCCCAGGAACGGAGTACCGCCGACAGCTCTTCCGCGGTGATGTGGTTGGCCGGTCCGAGCCAGTTGAGGGCAGCGGGGGCGTCGGCACCCCGGGAGACCTCCACCAGTGCCAGACACTGGGCCCGGCTGCTGCGGACCAGCGCGGTGGCGAGTTCCCCGGCGGGCAGGGCGACGTCCGCCACCACTGCGGCAGGCGCCGCCAGGCCCGGCCACTCCTCGAAGGGCGCCCACGCGTTCTTCGTCCACTCACGCCGGAGGTAGGAAGCGGCGTCGGCCCCCGCCGCGTAGACACCCCCCGCTCCTACGGGCTCGAACGAGTCGTCCGGGTACTCGAGCAGCAGCGGATACAGACCTGTCTCCGAGTGTCTGGAGTACAACCGCACCCACCAGTCGGCCGCGCCCCGGACCGGCCCATCGCTCAGCCACACGAAAGGATGCGGATCCTGGGACGGACCCACCAGGTGGCCGGGCGGCAGGTCGTCCAGCAGCCGTTCGTGATGGTCCTTGAGTGGTTGGGACATGAGGGGACCCTACGAGGCACCACTGACAATGCCCCCCGGAATTCCCCGGATCTACGCCCCGCCGAACCCGTCCCGAACAACTCCTCCCAAAGGCCGTCGCCTTACGCCACGATCACCCGAGTTCCGTTGAAGTTGGCGACGATCTCCAACTTCCCGCCCAGGGCCGCGACGTAGGCAGCGACAGTTCCCACCTCTGCGGATGATGTCGAGCCGCGCTCGATGGCCGACACCCGTTCCTGCCGCACGTGCATGCGGTCGGCCACTTCGCGCTGAGTGAGCCCGAGTTGGCGACGCATCTCCGCGAGCCGGTGTGCGCGTGCCTCGGCCACCATGCGCCGGGCACCCGCGGAGATCTCGTCGAGGTCCTCGGAGTCGAAGACCTCCTCCTTGACCTCGTCCCAGGAGTGGAAGCTGGTCATGTTTTACGCCTCCTTCTGCTGTCGCTGCTTCAGGTGAACGAGCCAGTCCGAGTACCGGGCTTCGGCCAAGGGGATGGAGCGGCGGTACCACTCGGTCCACCGGCCCGCCTTGTCGCCGGCCACGAGAAGGACCGCGCTGCGCTCCGGATCGAAGACGAACAGGATGCGGATCTCGCTGCTTCCGGCCGAGCCGGGGCGTAACTCCTTGAGGTTGTGCAGGGTGGAACCCTTGATCCGGTCGACCAGCGGGCGTCCGAGGTCAGGGCCTTCGTCGACGAGAGCCTGAATCGCCTGCCCTACGAGCTGCGCCGTGGCACGGTTGTCCTTGCGAAGTTCGTGCAGCCAGTCGCGAACCTCCCCGGCCATTTCAAGATGCCAGGCCGTCGGCCCTCATCCAGTAGTACGCTTCCATACTAGTACCCTTGCGTACTGTCGGCCATCGGGCAGGGGATACGCCCTCGTGTCACCCGATCGTGGTGAACGCTCCCGAGGCCCCGCTCCCCGCTCGGGTACGCGTGATCGGCGAAGCACCTGAACCGGCCCTCCGAATACGCTTGTCCGCCCATTCCCTCCAGAGCTACCGTGCCGGACCGTGGACCTCTTCTCCCGCTCCTGGACAGCCCTGCTCACCACCGTCGCCGACCTCCCCGACGACGACTTCGAGCGTCCCTCCGGGTGTACCGGCTGGCTGGTCAGGGACCTCGTCTGCCACCTCGTCATCGATGCCCAGGACGTCCTGATCACCCTGGTCACGCCCACCCAAGCCGAGCCGACCGTCGACTCTGTCACCTACTGGGACGTCCGCACCGAACCCCCGACCGGCGACGACCCCCTCGACGCGCTCATCCCCCGGCTGGCCGCCGCCTACGGTGACCCGGCGCTCCTCAAGTTCCACCTCGACGACGTCGGTTCCGCCGCCGGCCGCGCCGCCCAACTCGCCGATCCCGCCGCCCGCGTCAGCACCCGCGACGAGGTGCTGACCGTCGGCGACTACCTCTCCGCGTACGTCCTCGAATGGACGCTTCACCATCTCGACCTGATCGCGCATCTCCCGTACGACGAGTCGCAGCTGCCGCCCACCGAGACCCTCGCCGCCGCGCGCGCCTCGCTGGAGGCGATCACCGGAACCCCGTTCCCCGCCTCCCTCTCCGACCGGGACGCCCTGCTGATCGGCACCGGACGCCGTGCCCCGACGGACGCCGAGACAGCCGCCCTCGGTGACCTCGCCGCGAAGCTCCCCCTCTTCCTCGGCTGAAGAGCCCCCAGCGCGTCCTCAACACCCGCCCACGCGCCGGGAACTCACCACCACGTCGTCCATCCGCACGTCGTACGACGACGGCGTCGGATCCCCCTGATACAACTGCCACCCCACCTTCAGCTCATCGAACGTCGGGAAGGTGAAGTCCGAGTCCTGCGCGCCCCCGTGATGGGTCGCGTCGACCGTCAGGTCCGACTGCTCGACCCCGTCGAAGTACACGGTGACCCGGTTGTCCGCGCCGTCGAGGTGGAATTCCACGCAACCCCAACCGCCCGCCACCGCCGGCGCCGACGTCTTCCACGACGTCCAGTCGCCCGTCGGGCCCAGATCGGAGCCGACGCCCCAGAAGTTGCCCTGGTCCGTGGGGGCGTACTGGCCGCCCAACGGGCGTACGAGGGTGGGGGAGTCGGAGCCGGAGGCCTCCGCGATCGTCCAGTGGGCCCAGTCGGGGGCCGTCGGGAACGCGTCCACGCGTAGCCGCAGACGGGCCCAGTAGCTGTTGCCGGGCACCGACGGGGTGGGGAAGACCACGAACGCGCGGCCATTGCCCTCCGTACGGATGCGGAGTTCGCGGCCCTTGCCGGTCGAAGTCGAAGTCGAAGTCGAACTCGGGACGACGGTCAGGGTGCTGCCGTCCGAGGCGTCCGTCGTCCAGCCTCGGCCTGCTGTGACCGGGCCGAGGGGGAGGTGGTCGAAGTTCTCCCGCGCGAACGTCGCGAATGTCGCGGACGTCGCGTGCGGAGCCGGGGTTGCCGAGGCTGTCGTGGGGGGTGTCGCGAGCAGCGTGGCCGTCGTGGCGGCTACAGCCGACAGTGCCGCGATCGATTTCCTCAGGTTGGTCATGTGCTCAGTCTGTAACCGAAGTTGACCAAGTTCCCAGCCCCGCGCCGGGGTTGTTGATCACACCCGCACGATGCCCACCGCGCCGCAGAATCCCACCACATGGATCGTGAACCCCTTGCCGGAGTCACCGGGTTCGACCGGGTCCGCCCCCGTCTCCCCGATGTGCGTCAGCACCGCCCCCGACATGTGCACCCGCACAGCCCGGTCCTTCGGGACCGTCACCTGCACATGGCCCCCGATCGCCGTGAGCCGTACGGTCGTCTCGTCGTCGGGCGATGCCTGGGTCAGGTCGGCGCGCAGGTCGCCCAGTACCGCGCGGACGGTGACGGTCCCGCGCGCCCCCTTCGGCAAGATGACCCGGCCGGTCGTCAGGAACCGGCTCCAACTGGTCGTCCGTACATCGTGCGAGGCCGCCAGCGCGAGCCCGGCGCCGGCGATCACGAGTACGCCGGGCAGGCCGATGTCCTCCACCTCCTGCGGGCCGACACTGTCGGACATCGCCAGCCCGACCAGGGCCACGGCACCGAGGACGAGCGGGCCGATGTACGAACCCGTCGGCATCGCCGAGCGGAGCAGGTTGAGTACGGCGACCGTCAGGAGGATCCACGGCCACCAGTGGGCGCCGAACGCCAGCGCCTCGCCCACCCGCCGGGCCGCGTCCCCGGCGACGAAACAGCCCACCGCGAGCAGGACGAGCCCGACCCACACCCGAAACCGTGCCGCCCGGTTCTCGACGCCGTCCACCATCGCCCGTCCACTCTCGTCCGACTTCCGCCGCAATCGTAGTGACCAGTTGTGAGGCTCCTGTGGGCAGGGCTCAAACGTCCGGTGGCCATAACGCCAGGTGGCCATGCCTCTGTCGATACAGAGGCATGGCCACCGAAGGACAACCGGAGTCCCGGAAAGATCAGAAGCGGCGCGTGATCAGCGCCCTCTTCACTTCCTGGATCGCCTTCGTGACCTCGATGCCTCGCGGGCACGCGTCCGTGCAGTTGAAGGTGGTGCGGCAGCGCCACACACCATCACGGTCGTTCAGGATCTCCAGCCGCTGCTCACCCGCCTCGTCACGGCTGTCGAAGATGAACCGGTGCGCGTTGACGATCGCCGCCGGGCCGAAGTACTGGCCGTCGTTCCAGAACACCGGGCACGACGACGTGCACGCCGCGCACAGGATGCACTTGGTCGTGTCGTCGAACCGCTCCCGGTCCTCCGCCGTCTGGAAGCGCTCGCGCGTCGGCTCGTTGGTGTCCTTCGTGATGAGGAAGGGCATCACGTCGCGGTACGCCTGGAAGAACGGCTCCATGTCGACGACCAGGTCCTTCAGGACCGTGAGGCCCTTGATGGGCTCGACCGTGATCGGCTTGGCGGGGTTGATGTCCTTGATCAGGGTCTTGCAGGCAAGGCGGTTCTTGCCGTTGATCCGCATGGCGTCCGAGCCGCAGATGCCGTGCGCGCAGGAGCGACGGAACGTCAGCGAACCGTCCTGGTCCCACTTGATCTTGTGGAGGGCGTCGAGGACGCGTTCCTTCGGGTCGATCTCCAGCTGGAAGTCTTCCCAGACCGCCTCGGCCGCCAGCTCCGGGTTGAAGCGGCGGATGCGGAAGGTGACCGTGATGTACGGGGAGTCGGCGAAGCCGGGCTCGGGCTCGCCGGCCGCGTCCGCCTTGTCCAGAACAGGGGTTGCCATCAGTACTTACGCTCCATCGGCTGGTAGCGGGTCTGCACGACCGGCTTGTAGTCGAGACGGATGGACTCGGTGCCGTTGTCGCCGACTTCGCGGTACGCCATGGTGTGGCGCATGAAGTTGACGTCGTCGCGGTTCGGGTAGTCCTCGCGGTAGTGACCGCCGCGCGACTCCTTGCGGGCCAGGGCCGACACCGCCATGACCTCGGCGAGGTCGAGCAGGTTGCCCAGCTCGATGGCCTCAAGGAGGTCCGTGTTGAACCGCTTGCCCTTGTCCTGGATCGACACGTTCCGGTAGCGCTCGCGGAGTTCCGCGATCTTCTCCACCGCCGTCTTGATCGTCTGCTCGGTACGGAACACCATGACGTTCGCGTCCATGGTCTCCTGGAGTTCCAGGCGCAGCGCGGCGACCCGCTCCGTGCCCGTGGACTCGCGCAGGTGCTCCACCTGGGAGACCACCAACTCCGCCGGGTTCTCGGGAAGTTCGACGAAGTCGGCCTTCTGGCTGTACTCCGCCGCCGCGATCCCGGCCCGCTTCCCGAACACGTTGATGTCCAGGAGGCTGTTCGTGCCCAGGCGGTTGGCGCCGTGCACCGATACGCACGCGACCTCGCCGGCCGCGTACAGCCCGGGGACGACGGTCGTGTTGTCGCTCAGCACCTCACCCTCGACGTTCGTCGGGATGCCGCCCATCGCGTAGTGCGCGGTGGGCTGGATCGGGATCGGGTCCGTGTACGGCTCGATGCCCAGGTAGGTGCGGGCGAACTCGGTGATGTCCGGGAGCTTGGCGTCCAGCTGCTCCGGCGGGAGGTGGGTGAGGTCGAGGTAGACGTGGTCGCCCTCGGGGCCACAGCCGCGACCCTCACGGATCTCCGTGTAGATGGACCGCGAGACGACGTCACGCGACGCCAGGTCCTTCATCACCGGCGCGTACTTCTCCATGAAGCGCTCGCCGTCCTTGTTGCGGAGGATGCCGCCCTCACCACGGGCGCCCTCCGTCAGCAGGATGCCCATGCGCCAGATGCCGGTCGGGTGGAACTGGAAGAACTCCATGTCCTCCAGCGGCAGTCCGCGACGGTAGACCGCCGCCTGGCCGTCACCCGTCAGCGTGTGCGCGTTCGACGTCACCTTGAAGAACTTGCCGCAGCCGCCGGACGCGTAGATCACGGCCTTCGCCTGGAAGACGTGGATCTCGCCGGTCGCCAGTTCGTACGCGATGACGCCGGCCGACCGCTTCACACCGTCGACCTCGACGATCAGCTGGTCGAGGACGTAGAACTCGTTGAAGAACTCCACGCCCTCCTTCACGCAGTTCTGGTAGAGCGTCTGGAGGATCATGTGACCGGTGCGGTCGGCCGCGTAGCAGGAGCGGCGGACCGGGGCCTCGCCGTGGTTCCGGCTGTGACCGCCGAAGCGGCGCTGGTCGATCGTCCCGTCGGGCGTCCGGTTGAACGGCAGGCCCATCTTCTCCAGGTCGAGGACCGAGTCGATGGCCTCCTTCGCCAGGATCTCGGCGGCGTCCTGGTCGACCAGGTAGTCACCGCCCTTGATCGTGTCGAAGGTGTGCCACTCCCAGTTGTCCTCCTCCACGTTGGCGAGCGCGGCGGCCATACCGCCCTGCGCGGCGCCCGTGTGGGAGCGGGTCGGGTAGAGCTTCGTCAGTACGGCGGTACGGCTGCGCTTCGTCGACTCGATCGCGGCGCGCATACCGGCGCCGCCCGCGCCGACGATGACGGTGTCGTATTTGTGGATCTTCATCAGGATTTCCTCAGTCCCTCAGCACCGTGGCCTAGCGGATGTTCGGGTCGAAGGTGAAGATCACCAGCGTGCCCAGCAGGATCGTGAACACCGTGGCGGTGTAGAGCAGGCCCTTGAGCCACAGCCGGGTGTTCGCGCGCTCCGCGTAGTCGTTGATGACGGTGCGCAGGCCGTTGGCGCCGTGCAGCATCGCCAGCCACAGCATCAGCAGGTCCCAGACCTGCCAGAACGGGGAGGCCCAGCGGCCGGCCACGAAGGCGAAGCCGATCTTGGAGACACCGCCGTCCAGCACCAGCTGGATCAGGAGGTGGCCCAGGACCAGCACGACCAGGACGATGCCGGACAGCCGCATGAACAGCCAGCCGTACATCTCGAAGTTGCCCCGGGTGGACTTGGGGGTCTTCTTCGTGCGCTTGCGCGGGGCCTCGATCAGGGGCGCCGGGTTGTCGACGCCGTAGCCCGAGAACGCGCCCGCGCCCTCGACGGGGCCGATGCCCGAGGCGGTGGATTCAGTCGTCGCCATGTGCGTCAGCTCCCGAACAGTTCACGAGCGGCGTGGCCGAGGACGGGGTAGATCGCCCCGATCATCAGCACGACCCACAGGCCGACGACGGTCCACAGCATCTGCTTCTGGTAGCGCGGGCCCTTCGACCAGAAGTCGACGGCGATGACGCGGAGACCGTTGAGCGCGTGGAAGAGGATTGCGGCGACGAGGCCGTACTCCAGCACGGCGACGATCGGCGTCTTGTACGTGGCCACGACCTTGTCGTAGGCCTCGGGGGAGACACGGACGAGAGCGGTGTCCAGGACGTGTACGAACAGGAAGAAGAAGATGAGGACGCCGGTGACTCGATGAGCCACCCAGGACCACATTCCTTCCCGGCCGCGGTACAGCGTTCCAGCCGGCACGGAAAACCCTCCGGGAGCGGGGATTGGGGCCGCGCCGGCTTCGGTGTCGGACGGGCCCGGCCGGGTACGGTCCACCGGCCCTCGCCATCGTAGCGACGACTTGTCGGAACGCTTACAGCGGGCCTACTGATGTGATCAAACAGGCTTCGTACGGGCTACTGGGGGAGGGGGTGTGGTGTGTGTGCCGGGTGACTGGTCAGTTGTGGCTGGTCGCGCAGTTCCCCGCGCCCCTCAGGGAACTCCCCAGCCGTTGCTTTGCCAGGCGGCGGAGTTCCTCTGCTGCCACCACGCGTTCCTCCTCCGGATCGTTTGTCAAACGTGACCGGATGCCCGTCAGGACCTGGTTGAGGGCCTCGTCCGGGGAGGCGCTCTCGACACAGATAACGAACATGTGTCCGAAACGACTCTCGTACGCCGCATGTGCGGCCCCCAGTGCCGTGTGGGCCGCCGCGTACACGCCGTCCGGGAGGTCGGGCAGGGACTCTGCCGCCAGTGCCTCCGACAGGTCGCCCGGGGTCAGGTCGTAGGCCGCCTCGTCCGCTGCCGCCAGCAGGGAGTCCAGGTCCGGGTAGGGGCGGTGGTCGGTGAGGCGGCGGGCCCAGCGGAGGCTGCGCAGGCAGGTGAGGAGTGCGCGCTCGATGTCCGCGGCGGGCTCGGTGTTGAACCGCTCCAGGCTTGTCGGCGTAGGAGAGGGGGACTCGCTGCGCGTCTGGGCCGGCATGGCGAGCCGGCCGGTGAGGTGGGGAAGACGGTGCGCGGGCAGCGTGAGTCCTCGGAGTTCTGGGTTGCCGTGTGAGAAGTACCGCTCACACTATCGAGAGTGGTCAGGAGCTGTCCCTCGGGCGTCTGAAATTCACCCGAACGGGATAGTTTCGGAACATCCGGTGGACCTAGGAGGTGCGTGGCATGCGGGCGATACGTGAGGCTCGGGCAGGTGGGAACCGATGACCGGGCGGAGGCGACGGGTCCCCGATCGGAACCCTGACCGGAAGACGCACGGACAGGGGTCCCGGTTGCTTCTCGGGGCCGGTGTTCTCGTCGCCGTCGGTGCCGTCGGAGTGACCGTCGCCCTCTGGCCGGTCGGCGACACCGGCCCGGACACCGGCAGCGACACCGCGTCGACCGGCGCGGCCCGCTCCTCGGACATACCCGGAGCCACCGCCTCCGCCCCCGACGCGGCCCGCGCCCCTTCTGTCGCCGCGCCCTCCTCGACCGCCCCCTCCCGCGTCTACCCCCTGTCCAGGACGCCTCGCACCATCCCCGCCGTTCGCGAGCACACACCCGCCCGGGGTCCCGGTTGGCGCCCCGCCTCGACCGCCCGCGTGGTCGTCACCGCCGGTGCCCTCGCCGACGAGGGGAAGCTGCTCGCCGGCGAGCTGAAGATGACGTACGGCGGGACTGCCGGCGCCCGTGCCGGGGACGTCCAGCTGAAACTGGACCGGGGGCAGGCCAACAAGGGCGCCGAGTCCTACACCCTCACCGTCACGAACCGTCGCGTCACCGTCGCCGCCCCCGCCGAGGCCGGCGTCTTCTACGGCACCCGCACCCTCAAGCAGGAGGTGACCGGCGGAAGCACCGCCCCCGAGGGCGTCGTACGCGACCGGCCCGCCAAGGAGCGGCGCGGGCTGATGCTGGACATCGCGCGCAAGCACTTCACGGCGGGCTGGATCGAGGACCGCATACGTGAACTGGGCGACCTCAAGTTCAACGAGCTGGGCCTGCACTTCTCCGACGACCAGGGCTTCCGGATCGCCTCCGACAGCCACCCCGAGGTCGTCTCCCAGCAGCACCTCACCAAGGCCGAGGTCCGCCGCATCCTCGCCCTCGCCGCGAGCCGTCACATCACCGTCGTGCCCGAGATCGACTCCCCGGGCCATCTGGGCGCGGTCCTCGCCGCCCACCCAGACCTCCAGCTGACCAACGCTCAGGGCGTCGCGGCGCGCGGCGCGATCGACATCTCCAAGCCCGAGTCCGCGAAGATCGTCGACGATCTCCTCAACGAGTACGCCGACCTCTTCCCGGGCGCCTCCTGGCACCTCGGCGGCGACGAGTACCGGGCCCTGACGGTCTCCAGCCCGGCCGCCTCCTACCCCCAGCTCGCCGCCGCGGCCACCGAGAAGTACGGGTCCGGCGCCGGCGTCTCCGACCTCGCGACGGGCTGGCTCAACGACCGCGCCGCCACCGTCCGCGCCCACGACCGGACGGCCGTACGCGCCTGGAACGACGGCTTCTACCAGTCGAGTTCGGTCCAGCCGGACAAGAGCATCCAGGTCGCCTACTGGACCGGCAAGGAGATCGGCGCCCGGCAGCCGGCCGGGTATCTCAGCGCGGGCCGCAAGGTCGTCAACTACAACGACGAGTACCTCTACTACGTGCTCGGGCAGCCGAACACCTTCGTCTATCCCACCGGCGAGCGCATCTACAAGCAGTGGACCCCGCGCGTGCTGCGCGGCAGTTCGGCCGTCTCCTCGACGTACGACGACCAGATTCTCGGCGGGGTCTTCGCCGTCTGGTGCGACCTCGCCGGATCGCAGACGCAGGCCCAGGTGGCGGCCGGCATACGGATGCCGCTGCGGGCGACCGTCCAGAAGCTGTGGGACCCCCGGACCCAGCCGTCCCTGTCCTGGAACCGGTTCAAGACGCTGGCGGACCGGCTGGACTGAATCCGGCTGGACGGGCGGGTCGGGCGACCCGTAAGTTCCGCGTAAGCGACGCCAGTCGAACATTAGTCGCACAGATATTCGTGTGCCGGGCGTGCCCCTGGGGATGGGGGCGCGCCCGGCTTCTTGTCGGGGGATCCGCATGTCCAGCAACCACAGCCAGTTCGCCGCGCCGACAGGCCCCGTCTTCCAGCCGCACGGCCCCGCCTGGCTCCGTTCCCCGGTCGGCCTCGGCAAGGCCGTCGCCGTGCTGCTCGGCGTGGTCATCGCCGTCGACCTCTTCGCCGTCTACGCCGACCTCACCATGTACGACGTGATGGGCTCCCTCGCGAACGACGGCGACGAGGCCTCCCTGCGGGACGCCGACCACGCGGACTCGCTCTACGCCGCCGCCGGATACCTACAGTCCGCGTCCCTCGTCGCGACGACGGTCGTCTACCTCATCTGGTTCCTGCGCGTACGGGTCAACGCCGAGGTGTTCAACCCGTTCGGGCACAGCAAGAAGCGCGCCTGGGCCGGCTGGGGCTGGTTCGTGCCGATCGTGAACCTGTGGTTCCCGCGCCGGATCATGCTCGACATCTGGGACGCGAGCAGCCGCGCCGGCACCCGCGCCCCGCAGGGGCTCGTCAACACCTGGTGGACGCTGTGGATCCTCGCGCTCCTCACCAACCGGGCCGGGTACACCGCGTACCGCAACGCCGACACCGCCGCCGAGATCCAGGACGCCGTCGGTCAGGTGCTGCTCTCCGACGTCGCCGACATCGCCGCCGCCGTCCTCGCGATCCTCGTCGTGCTCCGGCTCACCCGGATGCAGCACGAGAAGGCGTCGCTCGGTCCCGCCCCCATGAGCGCCTGACACGCCCGGCGCGTCGGATCACTGGCCAACTCCCTTGCGGCTGTGGTGTATTCGGCGCGGGTAAGCGAGAGAAGAGCGGTAGAGCGAGAAGAGCCGCAGAGCGGGCAGGACCGAAAGGCCGGGGGGAAGGCATTGGGTTACTGGGGCTACTTGATCGTGGGCAGGAGCGAGCGGCCGCTCGCCGAGACCGACGCCCTGCGCGCGGTGCGCGACGGGCTGACCCCGCGCGAACGGCGGGACGACGGCTGGCAGGTGTGGGAGTACCCGAGCGGCGACGGTGACGTCGGCAGCATGAACACGCTCGCCCTGGAGACCGACGCGCCCGCGCTCTTCGGGTACGTCATGGACAGCCGCTGTGTGGTGCTGGAGGCGGCGGCACCCGAGAGCGGCGCCTGGACCACCTGTCTGGCCCGCGAGGCCATGGCCGGGTACCTGGGCGCCGGACAGGGCGAGGGCGACGACGAGGAGGGAGAGGAGGGCAGCGCGCTCGCGCTCGACGACTACTTCCTGGAACCCGCCGACGCGGCCGGACGCGCGGTCGACTGGGCCGCCGAGGCCGGCCACACGGTGAACGCCGGGCCCCTCCTCGACGTACTGACCTCAGAGCCCGACCCTTTGGCCGAAAACCTGTTCTTCCGGTTCCTTGACCGCCTCGGTGTTCTGCCGCTGTGACGCGCCGGGTACGTTGCACGCAGTAAGGGAAAGCGCGGGCTCCGTAAGGGTCGGCGCCCTGGCGAGGGAGGCGTGCATGAGCCTGGTGGAACTGATCGCTCGGGCCGACGAGCGCGGCCTGACAGCCGGCGGACTGGCTTGTTTGGATCGGTGCGTGCCCCTTCTGGGCGGCGACGACGAGATCCTGCGCCCCCTGTGGGCCAGCCTCGCCGACGGCGCCGACGCCGGGGAGTGGACGGCCCGCCTGGAAGAGGCCCGGCTCAAGCTCGACCTCGACGAGCCGGACGTCCTGACCGTCTCCGGCGGCTCCGTCGAGGGCGAGGCCACCCTCCTCGCCCGGCGGATGCTCGCCGCCGCGCCCACGACCCGGTCCGCCGCCGGGGTGCGCGAGTGGGCCGACGCCTGCTCCGTCGCCGCGCTCCGCATCCACCGCCTCCTGGACGCCTCCGCCACCGGCGCCTCCTCGGTCGACTCCCACCGGGAAGGCCGTACGGAGGGCATGTCCCCCCTCGTCGCGGCCGAACTGCGGCGCCAGACCAGGGTCCTGGAACTGCTCGCCGAGCACGGCTCCGGCGGACTGCGGCAGGCGATGGCGGTGTCGACGGAGGGGCGGCGCGTCCTGCGCGCGGTGGTGTCACGACGGGCCCGCGGACGGGCCTGAACCCCGGAAACGGGTAACTCCTGTGACCGTCCCGTGGTCGTCCTGGGGTGGTCCCGCACCGATCCCGGGCAGTCGCGGAAAACGAGTGACACCGGCCGTCACCTGCACGCTTTCCTGAAATGTGACAGCACACCGAGCAGCAGCACACGCAGCCCGAACGACCCGCCCGCATGCCGCCACGAAACCCGTGCGCTGGGCCGCCGACACCGTCGCGACGATGCGCGAGGGCGCCCGGCTGCGCCTCGACTACTCGACCCAGAGCCTGTGGCGCGTCGACCGGATGATCGAGGAACTCCGCCGCGAGCAGCCGCCGTACGCCGCCGTGGAGTCGGTGCTGCGCGGCTTCGGGGCGTACGCGGGCGAGGTCATCGTCCGGCGGGCCGGGGGCGCCGAGTGGCTGGAGGCGGACGGCGGGCACTGGGTCCGTACGGCCGACGGGCGGCTGTGGGACCCGGTCGACGAGGCCCGCCGCTGTTTCGCCGGACACGGCTCGCTGCGGCTGCTGTGCCGGGACGCGACGACGGTCTGAGCCGACGTGAGCTGTGACACTTCCGCGCCGAGCGACGCAGATGCCCATAAGGGCGGCAGTCGAACACGCGCCCGTACTCCCACTCGGTACGCCGGTACGGACTGAGGACAGCGCTTGGGCCAGGGACGACGGGGAACCCGCCGAGTACAGGCGTACGACGAGGAGCTGGGCGCGGCCGTCGCGCGGGCCCAGGACGGCGACGAGGCGGCCTTCGCGGAGGCGTACCGGATCGTGCAGCCCGGACTCCTCGGCTATCTGCGCGGCCTCGTCGGCGACGAGGCCGAGGACGTGGCGTCCGACGCCTGGCTGGAGATCTCCCGCGACCTGGGCCGGTTCAAGGGCGACGGCGCCGGTTTCCGCGGCTGGACGGCGACCATCGCCCGCAACCGCGCCCTCGACCTGCTGCGCCGAAGACGGGTACGGCCGCAGGGGACGGCGCTCGAAGAGGACGTACTGGAGCTGCCCGGCCCGTACAGCACCCCGGACCAGGTCCTGGAGACCCTCTCCACGGAGTACGCCCTCGGCCTTATCGCCGGACTCCCGCGCGACCAGGCCGAGGCGGTCCTGCTCCGCGTGGTCGTCGGCCTCGACGCCTCCGCCGCCGCCCGCGTCCTCGGCAAACGCCCAGGCGCGGTACGCACGGCCGCACACCGGGGACTGAAGCGCCTCGCCCGGCAACTGGGGGAACCGACATGAACGGCGACGACACGGCAGAAGCCCGACGGGCACGGGAGCGGGAACTGGCGAGGCTGCTCGCCGCCGCCCTGCGCGCGGGTGCCGAGGACGGAGAACGGGCGGCGATCGCGGCGTTTCTGCTGGCCAGGGACTCCGGGGCACACAAGACGGCACCGACTCGGCGCCAGGACGACTGGCGGTGAACGGGGGTCTCGTACCCCCTGACGGCCCGCCGATGGCAACGGCCGGAGCCGCCACTCCTGGCCGGACAGAAGCATGAATAGCTTCTGACCAGGCATTTTGTTGTCCTGGTGCAGGTTCTCACTTCCCATCTAGATCGGCCCTCATCTAGGTGTTTCTGGCTGTTCCTGACCGCTACTGGTCGCGCGCTGGTCACGTGTCCCATGGTCGGAAATTCCAGTACGACGGATTTTGTCGAAGTAGACTTAGACGAATTCCGTCGAAGTAGAGGTGTTAGGAGGGCAAGTGAAGGAGGGGCTGCCAGCCAAGCCGGACGATGTGGTCGACCGGGACAGGGAGTGGGATCTGCTCGCGCGGTTTCTCACCGATCCGGACCCGGCGATGCGGCTCGGCATTGTCTCCGGGCGGCGGCGGCATGGGAAGTCGTACCTTCTGCAGGCTCTGTCCGAGCAGGTCGGCGGCTTGTACGTGACGGCGGTTCGGGAGGAAGGAAGGCTGCCCGCGATCCAGCGGTTCAGTGACGCGGTCGCCACGCATGCCGGTCTGAGGCCGGGGAGCCTGCGCCTGACAGACTGGCGCGACGTCTTGTCCAACGCCCTGGATGTGACCGCCCGTTCGTCGCACCCGCTGCTGGTGATCGACGAGTTGCCGTACCTGCTCCAGCACTCGCCCGAGATCCCGGGACTGCTTCAGCAGCTCTACGACGAGCGCCAGCGCGGTGCCCAGCCGGGTGCCGGGCCGGGGCCGCGGCTGATCCTGTGCGGCTCCGCGATGAGCGTCATGCATGAACTGCTCTCGGGGACCAAGCCACTGCGGGGACGTGCCGTGGTCGATCTTCGGCTGGGGCCCTTCGACTACCGGGACAGCCGGGCCTTCTGGCAGATCACCGACCCGCTGACCGCGCTCAAGGTCCACGCGGTCCTGGGCGGGGCCCCCGGCTACCGGCCGGTAGCCGCCCGCCCACATCCTGACGACGGCTTCGACGCCTGGCTCGCCCGGACGCTGCTCGACCCGGGCAGGGCTGTGTACTCGCGGACCGAGACCGAGTACCTGTTGCGCGAGGATCCGAGGATCACGCAACACACGCTGTACTACGACATCCTCACCGCGATCGCGAACGGCGCCACCACGCCCAGCAAGATCGGCGCCGCTCTGGAGCGCCCGCGCAACGCTGTCGCTCACCCGCTCGGGATCCTGGAATCCACCGGCTACATCCGTCGCGAACAGGACATCCTGCGCTCCAGGCACCCCGTCATCACGCTCGCCGACCCCGTCATCCGTTTCAACCAGCTCGTCACTCTCCCGCAGGCCGCCGCTGTGGAGCAGGGTTTCGCCGAGCAGGTCTGGCAGCAGGCCGCCCCGACCTTCAACTCCAAAATCCTCGGGCCGCACTTCGAGGACCTGGCCCGCGACTTCACCCGTCGTTACGCCCACACTCTGCTTCCCGGTGGACTGCCCGGCCCGGTCGGTACCACCGAGGTCGCCGACCAGGCCGCCCGGACGAAGCACGAGGTCGACGTCATCGCCCTGGCCGCCGGCGAGCGTCCGCAGGCTCCCCGCGCGAGGATCGCACTGCTGGGCGAGGCCAAGGCGACGGCCGCCCGCCGGGGGACCGGTGACCTGGAGCGCCTGGAACGTATCCGTGGTCTGCTGGCTGACCAGGGATACGACACCGCGGCCACCACTTTGGCCCTGTATTCCTTGCACGGCTTCTACCCCGACCTGGTCGACCTGGCCAATCGGCGTGATGACCTCCTTCTGGTCGATCTGCCCGCCCTCTACAGCAGCTGACACCGACAGACAGCGCTCGTGTCGAAGTTCGCCGAGCCACGGGTGGAACGGCGAAATGCTGGCCCATGTACAACGGTTGCCGGAACGCCCCTGGCCTTTCGGCCCACTGGCCGCTGTTTTTTGAGCCGTCCTGTTCCGCCGAGGACATCAGCCTTTCGATTGGTCGGCTCACTGCCGTCAACCGGCGGTCTCCGTCGGGGGCGCGCAGGGATGCGGCCAGGTTGGACGCCCTCCATGTCCGGGTGTGGTGTCCTCCCAAGCGGCGCGAATCATCCCAGGGCGCCTGTCGCACGCTGCGTTGCCGAGACGGTCAGGGGAGGGTGCACCGTCAGTCACCGGAGACAACGGACTGTACCGCCAGGGCTGCCTGACGTGTGAAACTCGCTACGTAGATCTGCACACGGGGGAGGGACGTTGACGAGCAGCCATCCCATCGCGGCCCGGCAGGAGAGCGCTGCGGCCATGCGCGTACTCAAAGCCATCGCCGTGGCTCACCTCCGCAACCAGCGGGCGCAGACGCTGAGCTTGGGCGTCTCGATCGTCCTGGCCGCCGCAGGCCTGCTGACCGGCCCGGGTTCGCGGTACGGCACCGCCGTCACCCTCGGTGGCACTCTCTGGGCCGCGCTCTACATGGGAGTGATGGCTCCCTGGGCCGAGCGATACCTGCGGACCGCCGCGACTCTTCAGGAGATGTTCGACGCTGACGTACTCGGCCTGCCGTGGAACAGCGTGGCGGTCGGGAACCGGATCGGCGACGACGAGGTGAGCAGGCTGAGCCGGCCCTTTCGCGGCGGCGAGGACCGGCTGCGGGGCTACTACCTCGTGGTGGACGCCGCTGCGCCCTACGACGTGCTCTTCTGTCTGGAGCAGAATCTGGCCTGGGGATCCCGGATTCGGCGTCGCTTCGCCCAACTGATGCTCGGCGTACTGGTGCTGTGGTCCATGGCGGGTGTCCTGCTTACCCTCGCCACCGGAGCGACGGTCAGCCGGTTGGTCACCGGTTGGTTTGTTCCCTCGCTCGGCCTGCTGCTCCTGTGCCTGGAGATGTACCGCACTCAGATGGCGAGCATCCAGGAGCGGCTGCGCGTCCTCGGGTTGGTGCGTGCGGTCATCGACGACCCTACGTCACCGGTGATCGCCACAACGGCCGCGCTGACCTGCTTTGCCCGCCAGGTGCAGGACACGCTCTATCAGATGCGGCGGTTGCAACCGCGCCTGCCGGCCTGGTACTTCCGGCGTTACCACGACCAGGACAAGGGCGATTTCCAGATCAGGATGCGAGAGCTGGAAGCGAGGTTCCCCCGGTCATGACCGTATTGGAGGAGCTGACCCACGAGTTCGGAGACGCCGCCGTCGCGTCGGCGATCATCGAGTCGTTGCTCGACAACGGCCTCAAGATCCGTAGCGGCACCATCGAGGAACGTAGTCGCGGCTTCACCGGGGCACAGCTTGCGAAGGCGCAGGTGGAATGCGCCACGGGGCAGCCCCAACCGCGTTGGTGCGTGATCAAGTTCTGTCCGTCAGCGCCATTGAAGCACCAGCGGGAGAACCGTCGGCATGTGGCGGCCCTGCGGGAGGCACCCGGGGAATTCGGCCTTCAGCATCTCGCCGGGATCGCCTTTCCAACGGTCAACTGTTCCCAGGACGCTTTCGTCGTAGGCCAGTTCAAGGCCGACGGCATTCCGCTGGGGAAGGTGGATCCCGACCAACTCGCCGACGCCTGCAAGACGATCTGGCGCAGGATGCTCCTGGGGTGGACCGGTGATGACTACGACAGTGAGCCGGCGACCGTGGCCAGCTTGCTGACCTCCGAACTGGGCGACGGCTTCAAGACCGGCGGGTGGCTGCACGACTGGGCGCTGAAGCGCGATCTGCTCACGCCCGACCTCCTGGAACTGCCGGGTGAGAGCGAGCCGTTGCCCAACCCGTGGCGGCTGTTGGCCAAGGACACGCCCGCAACACGGCGAAGGATCCACTGCCTGGTGGGCCGGACACATGGAGACCTGCACGGGGACAACGTCCTTGTGCCCACGTACGACGGGATCAGCGACGCCGCCCAGTTCCGGCTGATCGACCTGGCCACCTATGACGCACGGGCACCGCTGAGCCGGGATCTCGCCACCTTGCTGATCTCGCTCTGTTGGCGGGAGATCGCGGAGTCCTCTGCCGGCACCCAGTCGAAGTTTCTCACCTATCTGGTGCGTGACAAGCGTGACAAGCGTGATAAGCGCCTCGATGGCGGCATGCCAGGAAGGGTGCGAAAAATCATTGACGCGCTCCGGGAGCCCGCATTCCAGTTCGTCGTCGACAAACACGGGGATCCGGAGCAGTGGCACACGCAGCTGAAGGTCTCTCTGCTCGCCCAGGCGATGCTGCACAGCGCGTACGACAGCGGTACGCCGGATGCCCGCCGTTGGTGCGCACGGCTGGCTGGGCGGCTCACCCGGGTTCTGCTCGGACCGCTGGACCCACAGGCGGCCAGACCGGAGCACTTCGACGCGGGAGCGGATTTCGGGACGACCGGCACGGCGGCGACGCGGACGGCCGGCCGACCGGCGCGGGGCACATCCGCCTTCGTCGACCGCGAGGATCCGTGCAGTGATCTCCGCGCGGCGCTGGACGATCGGACCACCTCCGTCATCGTGGTCAGCGGCCCGGCCGGGATAGGCAAGACGGCGCTGGTGCGCAAGGCGCTCGCCGACCTGGACTGGACGGATCCGGACGACGAGTCCTCGGGGGTTCGCTGGCACGACGCCACGCCGTACGGGGAGATCGGCGTGACGACCCTGATCGAGGACATCGAGCCACCCGGGTCGGGCCAGCTGGCCGGCCCCTACGCACGAGCACGCCTGGAGATCGCCCTGGACGGCCTTGACGCGACAGGAGGCTTCCGGCGGGTGATCGTGATCGACTCGGCGGAGAACCTTCTCGACGACGGGCACGTCCTGCGAGACTCGGAGCTCGACCTGGCGCTGGAGGCCGTGCAAAGCCGGCCGGACCCGCTCGTCAAAATCGTCTTCGTGACGCAGCACATACCCGAGGCGACGACAGGTGTGGCGTGGACGGAGAAGGCGGTCCATATCAACCTCAGTGGACTCAAGCCACCTTGGCTGCGAGAGCATTTCGCCGTACTCGACCCCAGCGACACATTCGGACTGGCCGTCCTGCCGGAGAATGATCTAAGGCGCGTTCACGGTCGTCTGGCCGGCAACCCGCGGCTCGCGGAACTGCTCTCCGCGGTCATCAGCAGTGATCCGCCGGCGCTGCGGATCCACGAGGTCGGAGCGTGGCTGTCCTCCGTGTCGGCGAGTGAGGTGCATCAACGCCTGGTGCACCTGCTCGTCGACCACCTTCCCGTCGAACAGCAGTGCGTGATGGAGGGGCTGGCGGCGCTCGGTATTCCGGCCGGCGCCCAAGACGTCGTCCGCATCCTGGAGCCGTATGTGCCGACGCCCCGGATCGAGCCGGCCTTGCGAGCGCTCGTCGCGGCCGGTCTCGTCCTGGAAGGCCGGGACGGTCGCTGGTATCTCCGAAAGAGCGAGATCGAGGCGGTCCTCAGCCGCCTGGCCCCTGGCGACCGGCGGGCGGACGAGGGCGAGCCGCTGACCCGGCGCGCCCTCCTGGTGCGAGCGGACCTGGTGCTGCACGGCATGCAGAAGGACGACGGCGACGTCCACGGCATGGCCGACCTGCACGCGCACTTCGCGCGCGTCGACGTCTGGCTCCGGGCCGGACTGTACAACTGCGCGTACAAAGTCATCGAATCGATGGAGGATCTGGTGGACCTCTGGGGCAGCGGGACCGAGCTGCGGACCCAGCGGGAAGCCGTGCGTGGCCGACTCGGTGACGACCGGGAAGGCGAGGCGGCGAACCTCGCCTGGCTGGGGGATCTCTATTCGTACAGTGGCGACTTCTCCTCTGCCCGGTCGGCCTACCAGTCCGCGCTCAAAATGGCCCAGGAGGACCAGAACCGTGAGGCGATACGCCGTATCCACATCGGTCTGGGTGTCATGTTCTGGGAACACGGCCACCTTGCGGACGCCGAAAGGCACTACAGGTGGGCGTTGGGGCTGGCGGGTGAGGACGACGACAACGGCGGTGACCGTGCCGCCGCGCTGACCGGACTGGCTGACTGCCGACAGCGGCAGGGCAATTACCGGAGCGCGATCATGGACGCCCTGTCGGCATTCGAAGCCGCCCACGAGACCGATCTCGAACTGGCGTCCGGCGCCGCGCTGAGGCTGGCCCGGTGGTACGCCGAGCTGAACGAGATCCCGGACGCGCTGACGATGCTGGCCAGGTGCGACGAACTGGTCACGGCCCGCCCCTCTCCCTCGCTCCAGGCAGACCTGCTCAGCGCGACGGCCGAGTTGTATCTCTATCAGAACAGATATGGCGAGGCGCGACGGGTGGTCGACCGGGCGATCGGTATCGCGCGCGACCATCGGGACCCGATCAGCCTGCGGCGGTCGCTCACCGTACTGGCCCTCACGCATGTGCACCTGGGTGATTTCCCTGCAGCCCGGAAGGCGATCGAGGAGTCGGCCCGCTACCGGGTGGCCGGCAAGGAGATCGTGGAGCTTGCGCTGCGGGGGATCATCGCGCACCGCTCCGGTCTCCCGGGTACTGCGAGGGATCTCTTCCAGCAACTTCACGACGAGACCGGCCAGCGCATCAGGGCGGACGTGCACGACCTGGTCGCGTGGGACTTCGCGGGTATCGCCCGGTGCTATGCGGTCCTCGTCGACGGCGCGGAACCAGCGAGGGTGCTGGAGGCGTTCCGTCAGGCACGCCCTGAGCCGGCTGAGCAGACGCCCGGGCTGGACGGTCGGCTGAGGTTCATGGTGGAGATCCTGGCCAACGGCGACCCGCGCCTCGAACCGGTACTCACCCAGTTGGCACGCATGCGACCGGGTCGCGCCGGCTAGTTCTTGAACCAGCCCTTGTCGTGCGCCAGCATGATGGCCTCCAGCCGGGTACTGACACCGATCCGTTGGTAGAACGCCCGGAGTAGCCGGTACATCGCACGCTCTGAATAGCCGGTGTCCGAGGCCAGCCGGGACACGGTCCAACCGTCGGAGAGCCGACGCAGCCAGGCGATCTGCTCCGGAGAGGGAACCGGGCCGCGCGGGGTCCGGCCACCACGGCCGGTCACGAGGAGGTCGGCCACCTCGGTCGGCATCACCGCCTCGCCGTCGAGGGTCGCGGACACCGCCCGCTGCAATGTCGACACCGTCGCCTCGCGCGCCACCACCGACCGGGCACCGGCCCGCATGGCCCGCACGCCCAGGGAGGCGTCGTCGGCGGACGGCAGCGCGACGACGAGCGGGCGGGGCCGTAGGCGGCACAGAGCGGTCAGCCGGTCCAGGTCCTCCGCGGTGCGCAGGGTCAACAGCACTACTCCGCCCGGGCGTTCACGCAGCCAGGCTTCGGCGTTCTGGGGCTCCTCGACGAGGTGCCCCAGGCTCGACAACGACGCTGCGACGCCATGCCGGAACACCGGCAAGGGGTCCAGGACCGCGACATGAACGGTTGCCGTGATCTCTGTCCCTCCCTGTGACCGCCGCGCTACCGGCCGGAACGCAGCCGACAGCTTAGAGCGGGGCAGGAACCCGCCAGCGGACGGTCATGGGTGCGCACGATCAGTCATGGACCTGCAACGCTCCGCTCCCCTAGCGTCGGATCACCCATCGACGCTTGGGGGAGGCGTGTGTGGTCTACTCCGACAACTCCGGTCGCCGTATCCGTCGGCGCGTCAAGCGCCGCAGGCAACCGGCCGACAGTAAGCCCGACGAGGCCAAGACCAGGTACATCCGCCAGGTCGCGAAGGAAAACCCAAGGTTCACGCCCGAAGAGGTGCACGCGGAGATCTATTACAACCGAGGCCGCCACGACATTTCCAAGGACATGGTGCGCAAGGTCCTCGGCATGCCTCGCCCCAGACTCCCGCTGTGGCCCTTCGGCCGTTGACGATGGCCTGGCGTGCGGCGGAAAGCCGCAGCTGTCGTGTTCCGGTCTCCTGCCGCCGGGCGACTTCGTCGTTGCGCAGGACAGCCCAACTCATGGCTGGCCCCATCAGCTTGGAAAGCTCACTGGCCGGACCGCGGCATGGCCCAGCACGGCGAGCGCCGAGTCGAAGGGGCCCGAGAGTCGACATCTGAGACAGTTCAGTGCCTCGTGCTGGAAGAATCACACGAGGCGTCCGGCCGGTTGGTCACGCGTTGGCCGCGTTGGTCACCGATTCCGTACATCGTCCCAGGGCAGGGCAGTAAAGCCGATGGCAACGGCCGGAGCCGCCACCCCCCACAGGAGAGGCCCCGGCCGTCGCGCGGCACGGGCCGCGCGGCGGCCCGTATCTCCTACAGCGCCGCGCGTGCGTTTTCTGTCACACCCTCACCGCATCACGGGTTGGTTGCACGTTGTACGGACATGGACGAGCAGCGGTTTCACGCCGTAACGTGCCTTTCGCTACAGGCTGCGGACGACAGGAAACTGCATCCACTGAGGTCTTGAGGTGTGCTCGGTGCAGGGGGACGACGCGGAGCTGACCACCGCGGTGCTTGCGGCACAGGCAGGGGACGAGACCGCGTTCCGGACTGTGTACCGCTCGGTGCACCCACGGTTGCTCGGGTACGTACGGACGCTGGTCGGCGATCCGGACGCCGAGGACGTGACGTCCGAGGCCTGGCTTCAGATCGCCCGCGACCTGGACAGGTTCGACGGGGACGCGGACCGGTTCCGGGGCTGGGCCGCGCGAATAGCCCGCAACCGCGCACTCGACCACATACGGATGCGCGGGCGCCGCCCGGTGATAGGCGGCGACGAGACCGAGCTGTCCGGCCGGGCCGCCGACTCCGACACGGCGGGCGAGGCCATGGAGTCCCTGGCCACCGACCGCACGCTCTCCCTCATCGCCCAGCTGCCGCAGGACCAGGCCGAGGCCGTAGTCCTGCGGGTGGTCGTCGGCCTCGACGCCAAGACCGCCGCAGAGACCCTCGGCAAACGCCCCGGAGCCGTACGTACGGCGGCGCACCGCGGCCTGAAACGGCTCGCGGAGTTGCTCGGGGCGGACCCGGAGGCGACCGCCGCGCTCGACGCGCTGCCGCCCCAGCGGGAACCGCACGGACGTGCGGTGACGTCGGCCGGTGTGACGCATATGCGTTCGCGGACGCAGAAGGACATGTGATGGCCGACGACGACCGGTACAGGTGGCTGGACCGCGCCACGGCGGAACGTTTGCTGAGCGGCGAGCCGCTGGAGGCTTCACTGGCGTCCGCGGACCCCGAGACCCGCGACCAGGCCGAGCGGCTCGCCAAGACCCTGGGCGCCCTCTCCGTGGACGCCCCGCGGAACGACGCCGAACTCCCCGGCGAGGCCGCCGCGCTCGCTGCTTTCCGCAAGGCCCGCCCGACCCCTGATACGGCTCCCGTGACAGAGGCGGGGCGGGACATGGGTCTCGTACGCGTGGGCGGCTTCGGGCGTTCCGGCTCCCGGGCCCGTCCGGCCCGCTGGGGCCGACCCCTGCGCCTCGGGCTCAGTGCCGCGCTGGCCGCCGGCATGGTCGGCTCGGTCGCCGTGGCCGCCGGTGCCGGAGTCCTGCCGAACCCGTTCCGCGACGACGAGCCCGGCCGCCCCGCCGCCACCGTGTCGGCCGCCGAGCGCGACCCGATGCTGGCCTCGCCGACGCCGGACGGCTCCCGGGGCAAGGGCGTCCCGTCCGTCCGGCCCGACGGCACGGCCGGGGGTTCCGTCGACAACGGCTCCGCCGGGCGCGACGAGGCCCAGGAGGGCACGGCCGGCCCGGACCAGGGGCCGCGCTCCGACCTGAGCCTGCCCGGCGACTGGCGCAGCGGCCTCGCCTCGTCCTGCCGCGACATGCGCAGCGGCAAGAAGCTGGAGGCGGAGCGCAGACGGGCCCTGGAGAAGGCGGCCAAGGGGTCCACGAAGGTGTCGCAGTACTGCGAGGACACCCTTGAGGACGACCCGGCCGTCGGTTCGAACTCCGACACCGGTACGGGTACGGGCACGGACCCGGGACCGGGCGAGGGCGACCAGAGCGGCGCCGGTGACACGGGCGGCAACGGCAACGCCGTCACCGGTGACGACAAGGGCAACGGCGGCGGCGGTGGAGGGCGCGGCAACGGGAGCGGCACGGGCCGTGGCGACCGTGCCGCGTCGAAGCCGACGCCCGAACCGACGTCCTTCGTCACCGTCAAGGCGGACGACCCCCAGAGCGAACCGGCGCCGGTGGCCTCCGATCCGTCGTACGGCATCCTGCCGCTGCCGACGGCCACCTGATCCCCGTACGAACTCCGTACGGTCTCCGTACGCCCAGGGGCCCCTCCCGCCTATCCCCGCCACCGCGCCGCGAATGACCGCAGCGCACCGCCCTGACCTGCGAAGACGCGCGCCGGTGAAGTTCTCGCGTGCCGGGTGTGACATTTTCAGCGGTGCCGACGCAGTAGTCAGTGAGCCGACTGGTCATCGGTTCCTCGCACAGAGCCGGGGGTTCCCCCCGTACCTACGGCTCGTGCACCTGGCGCGGGCGGGACACGTTCCCCCGGTCCCGTCCGCGCCCCAGATCCCACTCTCCTCCGCCGCCTCACCAGTAGACGACGACCTTGTCGCCGACACTCACCTGGGCGAAGATCGCGGCGATCGCCAGCTCGTCCCGGACGTTCACACAGCCGTGCGAGGCGCCGCCGTAGCCACGGGCCGCGAAGTCGGCGGAGTAGTGGACCGCCTGGCCGCCGCTGAAGAACATCGCGTAGGGCATGGGGG
Source organism: Streptomyces sp. NBC_00075 (assembly GCF_045041225.1). Classification (NCBI taxonomy): domain Bacteria; kingdom Bacillati; phylum Actinomycetota; class Actinomycetes; order Kitasatosporales; family Streptomycetaceae; genus Streptomyces; species Streptomyces sp. NBC_00075. Next base: position 3,937,240 of record NZ_CP108243.1, on the reverse strand, counting down.
AGTCGTAGAGCGTCGACACATGGTGCCGTGACTTCCAGTAGACGCTGAAGACGCCTTCCCGGGTCGGTGTGAACTGGCTGCCGAACCGCACGGCCACCGTCGAGACGGTCTGGCCGTCGACCATCCAGCGCAGGGTCCGGCTGGTCTTGCTGATGCACAGCACCCGGCCCGTGAGGCAGCGCCGGTCGGGATAGGCGGCCGGCTGCCCGCCCATCAGGAACAGCTCCCACTGGCCTGGCTCGCGCGTCATCCGCAGCAGCCGCTGCCAGGTGACGGTGTCGGTCTTCCCGGTGCGCGGCAGCCCGCGCTTGCCCTGGAAGCCTCTGACGGCGGTCTCCGTCAGGTCGTCGTACGACCCGGTCGGCCCGTCGTAGAGCCAGGCGACCTGACGCAGCCGCGCCTGAAGCTCGCGCACGTCACGCCCGCTGTCGCCGCGCGACCAGAGAACGGCGGGAGGGGGCGTGACGGGAGCCGCCTTCTTGGGAGTCGGCGTCGCTGTGGCATCGGGTCGGTCATCGGGTTTGTCGTCGGTGGGCGGGTGCGAGACCCGGATGTGCACGGGTGACCCGGAGTCGCCGTCCGTGCCGGTGGTCTGCACGGTGCAGCCGCCCAGGGCGAGAGCCGTGAGAACAGCAAGAATCGCCTTTCGCATGCCTGTAGTACGCAAGCCGGACCCCCGAAGCTCATGATTGTTGTGTGCGGCGACTGGCAAGCTACGCGGAGGTACACACCATGACGCGTGAGTCCGAGTCGGGACTACCCATCGAACCGGCGTACGGACCCGGCGCACTCGTGAACTGGGATCCTGCGGAGAAACTGGGCGAGCCGGGCGCGTACCCCTTCACGCGGGGCGTGTATCCGACCATGTACACCGGCCGCCCCTGGACGATGCGCCAGTACGCCGGTTTCGGCACCGCCGCGGAGTCGAACGCGCGCTACCGGCAGCTGATCGCCCACGGCACGACGGGCCTGTCCGTCGCCTTCGACCTCCCCACCCAGATGGGCCACGACAGCGACGCGGCGATCGCCCACGGCGAGGTCGGCAAGGTGGGCGTGGCGATCGACTCGGTGGACGACATGCGGGTGCTGTTCGAGGGAATCCCGCTGGACAGGGTCTCGACGTCGATGACGATCAACGCCCCGGCGGCCCTTCTCCTCCTGATGTACGAGCTGGTGGCCGAGGAGCAGGGAATCCCGGCCGCCCAGCTCACGGGCACGATCCAGAACGACGTACTGAAGGAGTACATAGCGCGGGGAACGTACATTTTCCCGCCGACCCCGTCCCTCCGCCTGACCGCGGACATCTTCAAGTACTGCGGGTCCGAGATCCCGAGGTGGAACACGATCTCGATCTCCGGCTACCACATGGCGGAAGCGGGTGCGAGCCCCGTACAGGAGATCGCGTTCACGCTCGCGGACGGCATCGAGTACGTCCGCACGGCGGTCGCGGCCGGCATGGACGTCGACGACTTCGCCCCACGCCTGTCCTTCTTCTTCGTGGCCCGGACGACGCTCCTGGAGGAGGTGGCGAAGTTCCGCGCGGCGAGGAGGATCTGGGCGCGGGTGATGAGGGAGGAATTCGGAGCCCGGAACCCCAAGTCATGGATGCTGCGCTTCCACACACAGACGGCTGGCGTCCAACTGACGGCCCAGCAGCCGGAGGTGAACCTGGTCAGGGTGGCGGTCCAGGCCCTGGCGGCGGTACTCGGCGGCACCCAGTCCCTCCACACGAACAGCTTCGACGAGGCACTGGCCCTCCCCACGGACAAGAGCGCCCGCCTGGCCCTCCGCACCCAGCAGGTCCTCGCCTACGAGACGGACGTGACGGCGACGGCGGACCCCTTCGCGGGCTCGTACGCGATCGAGAAGCTGACGGACGAGGTGGAGGCGGCGACGCTGACGCTGATGAGTCGCGTCGAGGACCTCGGCGGCTCGGTGACCGCGATCGAACACGGCTTCCAGAAGACGGAGATCGAGAACAACGCGTACCGCATCGCCCAGGAGACGGACGCGGCGGAACGGGTCGTGGTCGGCGTCAACCGCTTCCAACTCCCCGAGGAGGAACCGTACGAGCCGCTCCGCGTGGACCCGAAGATCGAGGCGGAGCAGGCACAACGGCTGGCGCGGCTACGGGCGGGGCGGGACCAGGCGACGGTGGACGCGACCCTGTCCGCCTTGCGGGAAGCGGCGGAGGGCACGGCCAACGTCCTGTACCCGATGAAGGACGCGCTGCGGGCCAGGGCGACGGTGGGGGAGGTGTGCGGGGCGTTGCGGGAGGTTTGGGGGGTCTATGTGCCGAGTGATGTGTTCTGAGGTGCTACGGCAGGCCGTGTCCGCCCCCGTGAAATCCCAGCCCGGATTGTCGTACCCCCGTGCGACACTCGCCCCATGTTCGGCGTAACTGACCTTCCCACGTATCTCACCGGCCTGGTCCTCATCGTCCTGCTCCCCGGCCCCAACTCGCTCTACGTCCTCTCCGTCGCCGCCCGTCGAGGCATCCGCACCGGGTACAAGGCCGCAGCGGGTGTCTGGTGTGGGGACGCCGTGTTGATGACCCTCTCCGCGGCCGGGGTCGCCTCGCTGCTCCAGGCGAACGCCCTGCTGTTCGGGATCGTGAAATACGCCGGCGCCGGTTATCTGACCTGGCTCGCGACAGGCATGCTCCGGGCCGCCTGGGGCATGTGGCGCTCGCGGCGGGAAGAGGCCGAGGTCCAGGACACGGTCGTCGGTGCCGACGAGCGGCCCTATCGCCGTGCTCTCGTCATCAGCCTCTTCAACCCGAAGGCGATCCTGTTCTTCGTCGCCTTCTTCGTGCAGTTCGTCGACCCCGGATACGCCTACCCGGCCGTCTCCTTCGTCGTCCTCGGTGTCTTCGCGCAGCTCGCGAGCTTCTTCTATCTCACCGCGCTGATATTCGGCGGGACCAGGCTGGCAGCCGTCTTCCGGCGCCGTCGGCGCCTGTCGGCCGGGGCGACCTCGGCAGCGGGCGCGCTCTTCATCGGCTTCGCCGTGAAGCTCTCGCTGGCCAGCAGCGTCTAGCCGAGAAGGTCTAGCCAAGGTCTAGCCGAGGGCGCCCATGGCCGCCGCGTACTCCGTCAGGCCCTCCGCCGTCGCGCCCGCCCAGCCCACGTAACCGTCCGGGCGGATCAGGAACACCCCCGTGCCGTACACCTCGTACGAGAGCAGGCGGACCGTGGGCACGGCGGGGAGCGGAGGCAGGGCTGTCGCCGTGGCCACCGTCAGCAGCGTCCAGTGCGGGCCGCGGAACGTGTCGAAGAGGCGTACGCCGTCCACCGTGCCGTCCGGGGCGCGGTCGCCCGCGTGGACCGGGCCGGGGGACGGGCGGGTCTCCGCCGTCAGGGACGAGTCCCGGTAGCCGAGGCCCAGCTGGCGGGTCGCCTCGCCGCGCCTGATCTCGCCCCGGTGGACGCCCGTCGAGATGCCGAGCATCTGCGCGGCGATCGGCCGGCGCTCCTCCTCGTACGTGGTCAGCAGGGACTCGGGCGCCCCGCACCTCAGTACCGCGCCCAGCTTCCAGCCCAGGTTGTACGCGTCCTGGACGCTCGTGTTCAGGCCCTGGCCGCCGGCGGGGGAGTGGACGTGCGCCGCGTCCCCGGCGAGGAAGACCCGGTCGGCGCGGAAGGCGTCCGCCAGGGCCGCCCTCGGGCGGAAGTCCGAGGCCCAGCGGACCTCCGTCACGTCCTCGGGGACCAGGTGCGAGCGGGCCGCGGCAACCTTGCGGATGCCCTCCAGAGACACGTCCAGGTGGTCCCCCTCCGGGAACTGCGCCACCAGCTGGAAGTCCTCCGTCCCGGCCAGCGGGCAGATCGCCATGAAGCCCTCGCCCTCCCCGCTCGGCGGGAACACATGCCAGTTGTCGCGGTCCAGGCCGGTGATCCGTACGTCCGCCACCAGGATCGGGTTCGGGTCGACCGTCTCGCCGGTCATGCCGATCCCCAGCGCCCGGCGGATCGTCGAGCGGCCACCGTCGGCCGCGACCACGTACCGCGCACGGACCGGCGCACCCGCCGCGAAGGCGACCGTCACGCCCTCCGCGTCCTGGTCGAGCCCCACGACCTCCTTGCCGAACTCCACCCGCCCGCCCAGCTCCGTCAGCCGCGCGAACAGGATCTCCTGCGTCCGCCACTGCGGCACCATCCACGGCTCGGCCCCGTACGGAGACGCCCCGACCTCCTCGCTCTCCTCCGCCGGGTCGAACATCCTGTGCTCGCCCGCCCGTTCGCCGTTCTGCCAGATCATCCCGACGGGGTACGGGCCCCCGGCCGCCCGGATCGCGTCCAGCACCCCGAGGTCGTCGAAGACCTCCATCGTGCGCGGCTGGATCCCTTTGCCCCGCGACCCGGGGAACAGCCCCCCGGCCCGCTCCACCACCACCGCGTCCACTCCGCGCCGCGCGAGGTCCACGGCGAGCGCCAGTCCGGTCGGCCCGGCTCCCACGATCACTACATCCACTACATCGGTCATGACCACCGTCTCCTTAACGTTGTTAAGTAGCCCTGCCCTCCGAGGGTGGACTTAACGGTGTTAAGTTGTCAAGCGTGAGTACGGAACGACGAGTCCCCCTCGACCGCAAACGCGTCGCCGACACCGCCCTGAAGCTCCTGAACGAGGTCGGTCTCGACGGCCTCACCCTGCGGGCCATCGCCAAGGAGCTGGACGTCAAGGCACCCGCCCTGTACTGGCACTTCAAGGACAAACAGGCCCTGCTCGATGAGATGGCGACCGAGATGTACCGGCGGATGGTCGCCGGTCCGGCCCCCGGTCCCGACGTCCCCTGGGACGAGCGGCTGCTCCTCGCCAGCCGCGGGCTGCGCGACGCCCTGCTCGGCTATCGCGATGGCGCCAAGGTGTTCAGCGGCTCCCGTTTCACCGGTGTCGAGCACGCCGTCCAGATGGAGGCGAACCTCCGCTGCTTCGTCGAGGCCGGCTTCACCCCGGCCCAGGCCGTCCGCGCGAACATGACCGCGTACGTCTATACGATTGGCTTCGTCACGGAGGAGCAGGGCGTGCAGCCGCTGCCCGGTGAGCGCCGGGAGGGGTACGACGTCGAGGGGCGGGCCCGGCGGATGGCAGACTTTCCTCTGTCGGCCGCGGCCGGCGCCGAGGTCTTCCAGGACTACGACCGACAGTTCGAGGAAGGGCTGAAGCTGGTGCTCGCAGGAATCGGGGCGACGTACGGAATGACGTACGGAAAGTCGTCGTGAGGCAGCGCGTGTGCGGCTCGGCCCTCATCTTTCGAGTGCTGTCCGGTCGGGACCGAGTTGACATCCGGCGCCGAATAACTCTTACTGTCGCGGAATTCGCAGCTGAGAGAGCCCAGGTGTACGCGTGACCAACCGTCCCCCGATACTGTCCGTCGTCGTGCCTTGTTACAACATCGAGACCTATGTCTCGGACACCGTGACGAGTCTCGTCAACAACGACCAGGACGACTTCGAGTTCATCTTCGTCGAGGACCGCTCGACCAAGGACAAGACCTACGAGGCGTTGCTGGAGCTGACGAAGCGGCTGAAGAACGGCAGGGTGATCCGGCACGAGCAGAACGGCGGTCTGGCCACCGCCCGCAACACCGGCATCGACGCGTCCGAGGGCACCTACATCACCTTCCTCGACGGTGACGACTGGCTGGGCCCGGGTTATCTCAAGGCCCTCGTCGACTCCGTCCAGCGCCATGACGTCGACTTCGTGCGTACCGACCACGTACAGGTCAACGGCATGGAGCGGGCCGTCCACCGGGCGCCCGAGGGCCGCCGGAACATCCCGCTGGACCCGCGTACCTCGATCCTCCCCGTCGACGACACCACGATGGTCGACTACCCCTACGCCTGGGCCGGTGTCTACCACCGCCGCCTCCTCGACAAGGGCATGCTGCGCTTCCACGACGGTCTGAAGACCGCCGAGGACCGCCCCTGGATCTGGGACCTGCACCGCAGGGCCGACTCCTACCTGGTCGCCAGCCTGCGCGGGGTCTTCTACCGCCGGGGCGTCACCACCTCGCTCACCCAGATCGGTGACGTCCGCCAGCTGGACTTCTTCCGGTCCTTCGACCTCGTACTCGCCGAACTCGCGAGCGACCCCGAGGTCGGGCTGCTGCGCAAGAAGGCGCTGCGCAACTACTGCGTCGTCATCGCGCACCAGCTGCTCCAGCGCAGCCGCTTCGACCGGCCGACCGCCGCCAAGCTGCGGCAGATGAGCGCCGACGCGCTGAACAAGATGTCCGAGGACGAGCTCCAGGCCGCCCTCATCGGTATGGGCGAGCAGCGCGTACACCTGCTGCGGCGCGTGCGCGGCGGTATGAAGGGAATCGCGGCATGATCCAGATCTTCTTCTCGGCGACGCAGTACGCGGCGGCGACCGTCACGGCCGCGATCCGCGCGGGGCTCTTCGGCCCGCGCGAGGAGCACCGCCGCATCCTGGTCGTCAGCAACACGGCCGCCATCCCGGAGGTCGGCACCCCGCTCGACAGAATGCCCGGCTTCGAGAAGCTGCGGCCCGAGTTCGACGAGGTGCGCTCCTGGAACGAGTTCATCTCCCCGCACCACCCGGCCGGCTGGTCCCCGCGCGCCCAGGACGCGATCATGTGGGAGAAGGCCGTACGCCTGGCCTGGGACCTCGGTGACGAGCCCGTCGAGATCGCCTGCGAGTCGATCCAGGCGAACCCCTCGCGCGCGGTCGCCGAGATCTTCGCCGACAGCCCGATCCACGTGTACGCGGACGGTCTGATGAGTTACGGCCCCACCCGCAACCGTGTCCCGCACGGGATGAGCAGCCGCATCGCCCGCGTGCTGCACCTCGACCTCATACCGGGACTGCGGCCCCTGCTCCTCGCCGAGTACGGCGTGGAGCCGGTGCCGATCCCGAACGAGCCGATCGTCGAGGTTCTGGGCGAGATCGGGGAGCAGGGCGTCGACCTGCTCGCCGCCCGTATCCCGGCCGAGAACCGTCCGACGGCCGTGCTCCTCGGTCAGTACCTGTCCGCCATCAACCTCATCACCCAGGAGGAAGAGGAGCAGCTGCACGTCCGGATGCTCCGGGCCGCGGCCAAGGCCGGCCACACCGCCGTCCTGTTCAAGCCGCACCCGAGCGCCCCGGCCGCGTACTCCACGTCCTTGCAGACCGCCGCCACGGAACTCGGCGTGCACCTGAGCGTGCTCAACGAACCGGTGCTCGCCGAGACGGTGTTCGCGTACCTGAAGCCGCAGCTGGTCGTCGGCTGCTTCTCCACCGCGCTGATGACCGCCGCGACCTTCTACGGCATCCCGGTCGCCCGGGTCGGCACGGAGTCGCTCCTCGACGCCATCACGCCGTACGAGAACAGCAACCGCATCCCGCTCACCATCATCGACGCGGCCCTGCCCGACGCCGAACGCGACCTCGCGTCCAGCATCGGTGTGCCGTCCGACGACCCCGGTCTTGTCACGCGCCTTGAGCCGCTGGTGAAGGCGGTCGGGTACTGCATGCAGTCCCGTAAGCACCCGCAGCTGCGTGAAGAGGTCGCGGCCTGGCTGTCGGTCCATCTGTCGGAGAACGCCCACTACTTCAAGCGCCGCCGCCTGACCAGCCTCCGCCTCCCCGGCGGCAGCACGGTCCGCGCGGAGACGCTGCGGCGCAACCCGACGGTCCGCAAGGTCGTGAAGAAGGTCAGGGCCGCGCGGTCCTGACAGGCAGCGGTATGTGAAAGGGCCCGGGGTCGGAATCCGACCCCGGGCCCTTTCACATACCGGCCTCTTACTTCGACATCTTCAGCTTCTCGCCGAGCTGCTTCGACTGAAGCGTCATCGTCCGCTTCAGCCGCGGCCCGAACGGCTTCTCGACGAACTTGTGCATAAGCCAGGCCAGCGTCAGCAGGCTCGCCACCGACGCGAGGATCGTCAGGTAGGGGTCGAGGCCCCAGCCGCGGTGCAGGACCCGGATGAAGAACCAGCCCAGGTGCTCGTGGATCAGGTAGAAGGGGTACGTCAACGCGCCCGCGATCGTCAGCCAGTTCCAGTTCGCCCAGCGCGTCCAGCCCAGCGCGACCACCGCGACGGACGCGAAGGCGAGCAGCACGATGCCCTGGATCACGTACGGGTTCCGCACGAAGTCGCCCTGCGCGCCCGGGTGCCACAGGGCCGTCACCGAGTAGCGCTGGCCCAGCAGGAACGACATGCCGACGATGCCCCACAGGAGCAGGTCGCTGCCGTAACGGTGGATCAGGTAGAGGGCCAGGCCGCCGATGAAGAAGGGGGCGTGGTCGCGGAAGGTCAGTTCGGAGATCAGCGGGTTGTCGGCGACCCGGGCGAAGGCCCCGGCCAGCGTCCACAGGATGCAGAAGGTCACCACACGGCGGTAGGTGACGCCCTTCCAGACCACGAACAGCGCGAACAGCACGTAGAACTTGAGCTCCACCCACAGCGTCCAGCACACGCCCAGGACACGCGGCACGCCCAGCGGCTGCTGCATCATCGTGAGGTTGACGAGGAACTCGTCACCGCGGACGTGGTGCACGACCACCGGCATCGCGAACGAGGCGGCGGTGACCATGACGATCGCGACCCAGTACGCCGGGTAGAGGCGCGCGATGCGCGAGCGGAAGAAGTCGCCCAGCGTCTTGCCCCAGCTGCTCATGCAGATGACGAAGCCGCTGATGACGAAGAAGAACTGCACCCCGAGGCTGCCGTAGGTGGCGAACCGGGACAGGGTCGGGAACATCACACCGGGCGACTGGTGCCAGGACTCGGCGACCTGACCGTTCTTCCCGGCGAAGTGGTACATGCAGACCATGAGCGCGGCCACCAGCCGCAGTCCGTCCAGCGCCCTGAGCCGGCTGACCGGACGGGCGGCCTTGGCACCCTCGGCGGAGGGCGGAACAGCCGCCGGTTCGGCATCCCCGGACCGCGGTCCCGGCGGCGGAGCCGGGAGCGGGGGTGCCATGGTCTGGTCGGCCGCGGTCATCGGGTGGCCTTTCGCAGCGGGAACAGGAGAAGGAGACAAGCGAAGCTGACTCATCGACGGTAACCAGGAGAGTCAGGGGCAACCCAAAGAGGTAGCACAGAACTCTGACGGATGAATAACCGGTCAGCTCATTGACGTATCCACGCACTCGAAGGTTGCGCGCACGCCAACGCGTCGCCACCCGTCTCGTATACGAATCGGTGGCGACGCGTTCGGCAGATTAGATGCCCGCGGGGCCTGTTGTCACCGCTTCACTGTTTTGCTCAGCGCCCGGGCGCGGCGCGCGATCCGGCGCACGGTCGCGTTGCGCGGGATGAACGACAGCTGGGACGGCAGCGCGCCGGGCAGTGCCAGCGAGGTCAGGCGGCGGCGCTTGAAGTAGCGCCAGGTCTGCTCGGTGAGGTGCTTGGAGAGGTATGCCTCCGCCTCCGGGCGCAGCCTCGGGTAGATCCGGGGCTGCATGCAGAAGCCGATCGCCTTGATGAGCCCGGCGAGTTCCTTGCCGACCTGCTTGCCGGACGGCATCGACCACTTCTGCACGGCCTTGACGTCCGTGAGGTCGGGCAGCAGCACGTCCACGATGGTCAGCGGCACGCGGTTGCTGTTCTGGTACGGCGTGATCTTCTCCAGCACGGTGTCCGTGCCGACCCGGGCGACCGGGAGGCCGTACAGACCCGCCGCCGTGAACAGGCCGGTCGAGAAGCAGCCGACGACCAGCGCGGGGCGCAGCCGCTGGAAGAGGACCTCGGCGAGCACGGGCCGGTCCAGGACGGTCAGTTCGGCGCCGAGCTTCTTCGCCTCCGCCTCCAGCGAGCCCGACCAGGCGGCGGGCGCGGTCGGGTGCGGCTTGAAGACGAGCGCGCGGTGTCCGGCCTTGACGGCGCCGCGCACCATGCGCAGATGCAGCTCCTCCTCCTCGGCCGCGGTGAGGATGTCGAGCGCGGAGAGGTACTGGCCGAGGAGCAGCGCGGGCTGTTCCTTCGCGTCCTTCGCGGGGGCCGCGGTGATCCCCGGCTCGGCCTCGGCGAGTTCGCCCAGCACCTTCAGGAACACCTCGGTCGGCACCAGTTCGGCGGGCACGGCGAACTCGGTGAGCAGCAGCGGGGTGAGGCCCGGGACGAGGTCGAGGTGGAGCAGCCGCCCGATGCGGGTGCCGACCAGCGCGTCGATCTTCTCGCGGGTGGGGCCATAACTTATGAGGCCGTCCGCGTAGACGTCGACGGGGGCGCCGGTGAACAACTGGCACAGCGCCAGGGCCGGGTTGACCTGCACGGACTCGACGGCCAGCTGGATGTTGTCGTCACCGAGGTTCCACAGCATCCGCAGATGCCGTTCCCACAGCGGGACGTCGTCGGCGCGCGGGCCCCAGCCGCTGGGGTGGAACGGGGCGATCGTCTCGTTCCAGGACAGCACCTCGTCGAACCGCTCGCGCACCCGGTCGAAACCGGACATCGCGTCGACCCCGGGGGTGATCTCGGGGTTGGCCGCGTTGTTGGTGATGAGCAGGATCCGGCGGTCGGCCGGCTCGAAGAGCCCCGCGTCGAGGGCGGCGGCCAGCGTGGCGGCGCCGTACAGCGTCGACGCGCAGTAGATCTGGGTGGTGCGGGACATCAGACGGACACCGTCCCGGCGGACGCGGAGACGGGCCTGCGCCGCACCTTCCGCAGCCGGTTGGCCCGCTGGGCGTCCATCGAGTCGATGGCCTCCGCGAGGACGTCCTGCGGCATCCGCTTCAGCGCGGCGGCGCTCAGCGAGCGCAGTTTTCGGGCCACGGCGGGTTCGAACCTCTCGATCGCTCCGAGATGATGAGCCATGATCGCGCAGTAGGTGCGCACTGCTTTCGGCAGCAGCCTATCCGCCTCGGGGTCCCGGGCCGTCTCCTCGATCACCTGGTCGAAGGCCCGGATGAAGTCGAGTTGGCGAACATCACCGATTTGGGTGAGCGAGGAGGCGACACCACGCCGGTAGAACACGCCGAGCAGCCCCACGGCGGCGAACGACTCCGCCTCCCGGTGCAGCTTCCAGATCCACGGCCGGTCCTCCGCCGTACGCAGCCCGTCGGTGAAGTGCAGGATGCCGCGGTCGACGAGCCGGCGGTGGTAAATGCCCGCCCAGGCATAGGCGTAGTCGACGGAGGTGGAGCGGTCGGTCGGCAGGATCGCGTCCCGCGGCGACATCACCACCCCGCGCCGGCCGTGCGGAACCCGATGGATCGCCCGCGCCCTGCTGGTGCACTGGACATGATCCGTACGAACGAAATCGCAGCCCAAGTCCTCAATAGCGGCGAGGAGTTGAGGGAAATAGCCGGGAGCGAGCCAGTCGTCGCCGTCGAGGAACGTGAGGTATTCGCCACGCGCTTTGTCGATACCGGTGTTACGGGCGGTGGCCAGGCCTCCGTTCTTCTCGTGGCTGACCAGCACGGCGCCCGGCAGCTCGCGCTCTGCGCGCGCGAGGATGCTCGGAGTCTCGTCGCGCGAGCAGTCGTCGACGAGGATGAACTCGAAGTCCTCGCGCGCGTTGGCGCGCAGGCTCTTCAGAGTGTCGGGCGCGTATTGCTGCACGTTGTAGAACGGCACGATGACGGAGAGCTTGACCACGCGTCCGAGGTTAGAGCCTCTCCGGTGGTCTCACTTTACCCGGGGTTTGATGTCGGGTGAACTACATGTGTCGGGCCGGTGAATCAAGGGGGTTTCTGCACGTTTGACGTCTTGATTCAAGCCGACGCGACCTTTTGTTAACCCTTTGTTGCCCCCGGATTCGGCGGAAGCCCCCCATGTCGGCTTAAGGTCTTGGGCGTGCCAGCCAGTACCACGAGCCCCATGAGGGTCGCCGTCCTCGCCGATTCCGACACTCGGTGGAAATGGGGTGCGCTCACTGCCAGCCGTATTTCTCCTGATAATTCGGACATTCATCTTGACGGCTACCTCCTCAGAGGCCGGGCCACCCCCACCGCCCGCCAGCTCCAGGAGGTCGGGGTCAAGGCGGACTCCCTGCGTGAGGTGACCGCCCTCGAGTTCCTGCGGGCCATGGGCCAGGAGGAGCCGTACGACATCCTCGTGCTCGCCCTCGTCGGCGGCGGCGTCCAGGCGATGCTGCACGGCCTCGCGAAGGTGTGGGACGACACCGCCCTGCGCCCCGTCGTCGTCACCGGCTATGTCGGGGTCGTCTACGAAAAGCTCGCCGACGGTCTGCTGCTGCGCCACGGCGCCGACCTGGTCCTCGCGAACTCCCGTCAGGACGCCGACCGTTTCAAGGCCGTGTACGACGGAGTCGGTGCCGATTCGTCCTCTGTGACCGAAGTCGCACTCCCCTTCTTGGGCGGCTCGACGTACACAGGTGAGCATGGTCACCCTTATACGGTCGTCTTCGCCGCCCAGCCCTCCGTCCCGGAGAGCCGCAAGGACCGTACGTATCTGCTCGACCGGCTCGTGCAGCACGCCCGGCTGCACCCCGAGCGCGAGGTGCTGCTCAAGCTGCGCTCCAAGCCCGGCGAGCACACCACGCACATCGAGGAACTGCCCTACCAGAAACTGGCCCAGCGCGCAGACCTTCCGCCGAACTTCAAGCTCGTCTACGGGCACATGGGCGAGGTCCTGGACCGTACGGACCTGCTGGTCACGATGAGTTCCACGGCCGCGCTGGAGTCCCTGCACCGCAGCATCCCGACCGTCGTGCTGAGCGACCTGGGCGTGCGCGAGGCGCTCGGCAACCACCACTTCGTGGGCTCCGGCTGCCTCGCCTCCTGGGAGCAGTTGGACGCTGGTCACCAGCCCGTTCCGGACGCCGAGTGGGTGGCTCGCCAGGGCGTTGCCGCAGATGGCTCGTACGAGACTGCCTTCGACGCGGCACGCGACAGGATCGACCGACTTCTGGGATCCTCGAAGCTTCCGCCCCTGGCCCCGTACTACACACCGATGACGGCTCCCGGATATTTGCCGGGTATTCTCGCTCGGCACCACCTCGGCCCCGACGGCGTTCCGCTGCCCGGAGCCCCGGCCGCCGACAAGGAGCCGGGAGCGGTGCGGCAGATCGTGCGTCGCGCGGCCCGCGGCGCCTACCGGCACGGCGTGCAGCGCGTCGCGCCCGTGATCCGGCGCATGGGGGAGCTGTGACCGACCGGGTTCCCCCTCAGGCACGCGAACGTCAAGCACGCGAAGAGCGTCAAGGAGTACAGGCAATGTCCAAGCCGGAGTCCAACCCGCAAGCGGGCCGAGCGACCGCGCGGCCCCGCGTGCTCGCGGTGATCCCCGCGAGAGGCGGCTCCAAGGGCGTGCCCGCGAAGAACCTGCTGCCCGTCGGCGGGGTCCCGCTGGTCGCCCGCGCGGTGCGCGAGTGCCTCGCCGCCAAGCTGGTCACGGACGTCGTCGTCTCCACCGACGACCAGGCCATCGCCGCCGCCGCCCGCCAGGCCGGCGCCGAGGTCGTGCTGCGCCCCGCCGCCATCGCCGGTGACACCGCGACCTCCGAGGCCGCCGTCCTGCACGCCATGGACGCCCACGAGACGCTGCACAACGCCAAGGTCGACGTGGTCCTGCTCGTGCAGTGCACCAGCCCGTTCATCATCCGCGAGGACGTCGACGGCGTCGTCGGCGCGGTCGTGAACAACGGCGCGGACAGCGCGCTGACCGTCGCCCCCTTCCACGGCTTCATCTGGCGCGACGCCGCCGACGACCCGCAGCCGGCACCCGACGAGAGCGCGGCCGTCGAGGGCGGCGCCGACACCGTCACCGTGACCACGACGGAGTCGGTGACCGTCGGCGGCTATGGCGTAAATCACGACAAGTCCTTCCGGCCGCGCCGCCAGGACCGCCCCCAGGACCTCCTGGAGACCGGCGCCGTCTACGCGATGGACGCGGCGGGCTTCCGTAAGTCGAAGCACCGTTTCTTCGGTCACACCGAACCCGTGCGCACCGACCCGGCCCGTGTGCTGGAGATCGACGACCCGCACGACCTCGCCCGCGCCCGGGCCCTCGCGACGCTCTTCGACGCGGAACGCCCCGGCGCCCTCCCGACCGCCGACGACATCGACGCGGTCGTACTCGACTTCGACGGCACCCAGACCGATGACAGGGTGCTGATCGACTCCGAGGGACGGGAATTCGTCTCCGTGCACCGCGGAGACGGACTCGGCATCGCGGCTCTGCGCAAGAGCAGCCTCAAGATGCTGATCCTGTCCTCGGAACAGAACCCGGTCGTCGCCGCCCGCGCACGGAAGCTACAGCTGCCCGTGCTGCACGGCATCGACCGGAAAGACCTCGCGCTGAAGCAGTGGTGCGAGGAGCAGGGCATCGCGCCGGAGCGCGTGCTCTACGTCGGCAACGACGTCAACGACCTCCCGTGCTTCGCCCTCGTGGGCTGGCCCGTGGCGGTCGCGAGCGCCCACGACGTTGTGCGCGGCGCCGCACGCGCGGTCACCACCGTCCCCGGCGGCGACGGCGCGATCCGAGAGATCGCCAGCTGGATCCTCGGCCCCTCTCTCGACCCCCTCAACAAGAAGTAAGGACCAAAAGTCATGACCTCCACCCGCTTGCGCTCGTTCGGCTCGAAGACCGCCGGCCCCGGCCAGCCCGTCTACGTCTGCGGCGAGATCGGCATCAACCACAACGGTGACCTTGAGAACGCCTTCAAGCTGATCGACGTGGCCGCCGAAGCCGGCTGCGACGCGGTCAAGTTCCAGAAGCGCACCCCGGAGATCTGCACCCCGCGCGACCAGTGGGACATCGAGCGCGACACCCCCTGGGGCCGCATGACCTACATCGACTACCGCCACCGTGTGGAGTTCGGTGAGGACGACTACCGCCAGATCGACGCGCACTGCAAGAAGCGCGGCATCGACTGGTTCGCCTCCCCGTGGGACACCGAGGCCGTCGCGTTCCTGGAGCAGTTCGACGTCCCGGCCCACAAGGTCGCCTCCGCGTCCCTGACGGACGACGAGCTGCTCGTCGCCCTGCGCAAGACCGGCCGTACGGTCATCCTGTCGACGGGTATGTCCACCCCGAAGCAGATCCGCCACGCGGTCGAGGTGCTGGGCAGCGACAACATCCTGCTCTGCCACGCGACGTCGACGTACCCGGCGAAGGCCGAGGAGCTCAACCTCCGCGTCATCAACACGCTGGAGAAGGAGTACCCGAACGTCCCGATCGGTTACTCCGGCCACGAGACCGGCCTCCAGACCACCCTCGCGGCGGTCGCCCTCGGCGCCACCTTCGTCGAGCGTCACATCACCCTCGACCGCGCGATGTGGGGCTCCGACCAGGCCGCCTCCGTCGAGCCGCAGGGCCTGACCCGCCTCGTCCGCGACATCCGGATCATCTCGGAGTCCCTCGGCGACGGCGTCAAGAAGGTCTACGAGTCCGAGATCGGCCCGATGAAGAAGCTGCGTCGTGTCTCCGGCGTCATCGCCGACGCGGAGATCGCGGCTGCCGCGGGCGAGCCCGTCACCGCCTGATCCGCACCTCTCAGCGGCTTCACCGGCGCCAGCCGGTGACCACTGTCGTCCAGCGGATCCCCCAGTCCGTACTCACGGAAGCGACGGTCGTACGTCGATGAGCCCTCGCGCCGGTACCACCGGCCCCCAAACTCTCGCCTTCGTCGAGAGCCCGGTCCAGCTCCTGAACGTGCTGGAATGGGCGCATGTGCATGCGCATGCGCTCAGCCCGGAGGGGGCCGGCGGTCCGGCGTCGGCTGTTTCCGCCCGCGAAAAGGGCAAAGTCCCCGGGCAGGCGTCCCGCCGCTGGCGCAGAGGCCAGAGCCGGCCGACGGTCCACCGGGAACCCGCTGCGGGCGGACTGACCCTGGTGGTCCTGTCCCCGGTCGACCCGATGACCCGGGGCCAGCTGCGCCGCATGGCCGAACTCGCCCGCGACGAGGGCCACGAGGTCCGCTGGGAGGACGCGCGCGCCGGAACGTCGGCCCCGTTCCGCACGATCGGCGGCCTGGCGCCCCTGCTGCGCCGCACACAGCGGATCGTCATGGGAGACCCGTTCTCCCGCTACGTACAGGTACTTCTCAACATCACCAAGGCCCGTGACCTCGTCGTGGTCGACGACGGCACGGCGACCATGGAGTTCGTCTCCCAACTGGCGCGCGGCGAGCGCCTGGTGCGCTGGCACCGCAAGTCCCGCCGCCCCGGGGCGCGGGACCTGCTGTTCATCCCGGTGTCCTCGAAGGCCCGCCGCCGGCTGACCCCGGGCGGCAAGCGCCGGGTCGAGATCTTCTCCTCGATGCCGATCGAGGACACCCCGAAGGGCGTCGAGGTCACCTCCAACGACTTCGCCTGGACCCGCTCCCGCTTCGGGCCCCCGCACATCTCCGAGGGCGCCGACATGGTCGGCACCTCACTGGTGGAGACGGGCGTGGTCGACGCCGATCGCTATCGCGAAGCGGTCCGCACCCTCGCCAAGGCCCACGGCGTGACCCGCTACTTCGCGCACCGCCGCGAGAGCCCCGAGAAACTCCACGACCTGGCGGCCTGCACGGGCCTTGAGGTGGTCCGCCCGGACCTCCCCCTGGAACTGATCGCCCGCAGAGGCCCCATCGGCCGTACGATCCTCAGCTTCCCGTCGACGGTCGTCCACACCCTCCCCCTGGCCCTGGCCGGCACGGACGTCAAGGTCGCGGTCTGCGACATCGACCCGGCCTGGCTGACGGCGAACGCCTCCCCGAGGGCCCAGGGCTTCCTGTCGGGCGTCACGGGCTCGGCCCGGGACGTACAGCGGGTGTCGACGGAGTCGGAACACCCGGCAAAGGAAGCGAAGGCGACGGGCTGACGCCCGCCCTAATTCCTTACATCCATCACCTTCATCACGCAGAACTCGTTGCCCTCCGGGTCCAGCAGCACGACGTGGTCGTCGTAGCGGGCCAAGACGGTGGCGCCCAGAGCCGTGAGCCGGTCCAGTTCGGTGGCCAGGTAGGGCGTCGACAGGTCCAGGTGGACCCGGTTCTTGACGCGCTTGGACTCCGGGACGAGCTGGACGAACAGGCGGGGACCGCCGTCCCGCGGCTCCAGCAGGACCGTCGGGTCGTCCTCCGGGCCGTCGATGCCCATCGCCCGCAACCGGGCCAGTTCCGCCTCGTCGTACGGGGCGACGGCGTACCCGTCGAGGGCGGCGGCCCAGAAGCGGGCCAGTGAGGCGGGGTGGGCCGAGTCGATGACGATGTCGCGGAGGCGCGCCATACGCCCATGATGCGGCCCACGCGCCCCGGCTACACCGGTTTCCGCGCCAGCAGGAACGCCCGCTGCCGTGTCTCCTCCTCGTACGGCTCCCGGATCGTCTGCGCCTGCACGGTCAGGCCCGCCTTGGTCAGGAGTTCGGCGACCCGGTCCGGCGTACGGAACCAGTAGTCCAGCGACATCTCGTGGCCGAAGCGTTCCGAGAGGTGCAGATGGCCGTCGTCGGCGCCCGCCTGGAAGCCGAGCAGGACATGGCCGCCGGGGGCCAGGACCCGGTGGAACTCCGTGAACACCGTGGGCAGATCGCTGTCCGGGACGTGGATGATCGAGTAGAGGGCCAGCACTCCGCCGAGGGTCTCGTCGGGGAGGTCCAGGGAGGTCATCGAGCCGACGTGGAACCGGAGTTCGGGGTGGGCGCGGCGGGCCAGCGCCACCATGCGTGGCGACAGGTCCACGCCGAACACCGGTACGCCGAGGGCGTGCAGTCTCGCGGTCACATAGCCGGGGCCCGAGCCGACGTCCGCGACGGGCTCGGGGCCCTCGGCCCGCACCAGCTCGGCGAAGGCGGCGACCAGGGCGCGGTCCAGGGGGAGGTCCGCCAGGTGGTCCGCGTATCGCTCTGTGTAGTCGGCGGCCATGGCGTCGTAGGACGCGCGGGTGGCGTGGATGAAGTCATGGGTCGGGGCGGTCACGGGGGTGCACGTTACCCGGGGCCGGTGCGGGGAAGGGGGCGTTTTCACGGGCTGCGGCGAGTGTGGGCGAGTGTTCACGCGGTGTGCCCTCGGTCGTTCATGTGCCGTGACCGTGGTCGTTTCGGTGGGTGGACAGATCCGGCGGGGCGACCGGGCGCGTGGCATCGTGGAGGGAGGGTGGACGGACACGGGTGCCCGGAAAGTGCCCGCATGATCCGAATCGGCCGGAAAGGCGGGCGAGTTTACCCACTCCAGTGCGCGAATATGCCTCCGGCGGCCAGGTTTTCTTCCCCTATCGGGTTGAACTTTTGTTGATCGTGGGTCAGTTGACCGCCCGGGCGTCCTACCCTTCAGAGGGTGAACAATCTGATGTCCCGAGAGTCCGAGGCCGATCTCCCCGGGGAAGCCGCGCTTCCCGGCACACTGCCGGACGCGTTGCGCGCCGAACTCGTCGCGTTCCGGCGTGACTTGCACATGCACCCGGAGCTGGGCAACCAGGAGTTCCGCACCACCGCCGCGATCAAGGAACGGCTTGAGAAGGCCGGCCTGAAGCCGCGCGTGCTCTCCATCGGAACCGGGCTCATCTGTGACATCGGCGACATCGATGCCGGTTCGGAGGGGCCGGGCAGCGGAACCGTTCCGCCCATGCTGGCCCTGCGTGCCGACATCGACGCCCTGCCCATCCCGGACACGAAGAGTGAGTGCGCGTACCGCTCCACCGTGCCCGACCGCGCCCACGCCTGCGGCCACGACATCCACACGACCGTCGTCCTCGGCGCCGGACTCGTGCTCGCCGAACTGCACCGGCAGGGCCGGCTGCCACGGCCGGTGCGGCTGCTCTTCCAGCCCGCCGAGGAGATCCTGCCCGGCGGCGCCACCGACGCCATCGACTGCGGAGTGCTCGACGGGGTCGGGCGGATCATCGCCGTGCACTGCGACCCGAAGGTCGACGCCGGCCGCATCGGACTGCGCCACGGCCCCATCACCTCGGCCTGCGACCGCCTGGAGGTCTCCCTCGACGGCGCCGGCGGCCACACCGCACGCCCCCACCTCACCACCGACCTCGTCACCGCCGCCGCCCGCGTCGTCACCGACGTGCCCGCGCTGGTCGCCCGGCGCGTCGACGCCCGCAGCGGCCTCGCCGTGACCTGGGGCCGGATCGAGTCGGGGCACGCCTGCAACGTGATCCCGCAGCACGCCGAACTCTCCGGGACCGTGCGCTGCCTCGACCTCGACGCCTGGCACCAGGCACCCGACCTGGTCCACGCGGCCATCGACGAGATCGCCAACCTGCACCGGGCCAAGTCCGAGATCAACTACGTGCGCGGGGTGCCGCCCGTCGTCAACGACCCGGTGATCACCGAGCTGTTGCGCGACGCCATGACCGCCCGGTGCGGCGCCCACTCCATCGAGACCACCGAACAGAGCCTCGGCGGCGAGGACTTCTCCTGGTATCTGGAGCAGGTGCCCGGCGCGATGGCCCGGCTCGGCGTGCGCAGCCCGGGGGAGCGCGGGGTGCGTGATCTGCACCAGGGCGACTTCGACGCCGACGAGCACGCGATCACGGTCGGCGTGGAGCTGTTCACGGCCGCCGCACTGATCGACGGACAGCGGTAGGAACGCCGGGGGAGGGGGTGCTGACAGGTGCCCCGCTCGGCACCCCTCCCCACATCCCTTACGTACTCCTTCGTCCCTTTGTTTCACTCCGGCGTAACCCTGAGTGGGCAAACGTAACCCCCCTCGGCACGAATCGATAACGGCCTTTCGAAACCCCGTTCCCCTCCCTTTCTACGCGCGTTACTGTGCGCCGCAATCGCTGCCGTAGGTGGCGTATTGGGTAAGCGGGCCGGGGACGGTGCCGTGGGGATGAAGGGGTGCCTGCTGTGCGTCTTATTTCTCGGAGGACTCGGTTCTCACAAGCTGCGGTGACCGTCGCGGTCATCGCCCTCACGGCTGTCGGCTGCGGTGAGTCGAGCACCAGCTCGGGCACCTCCGACGAGGAGTCCGGCAAGTACACCGGCAAGGGCATCGGCCTCGCCTACGACATCGGCGGCAAGGGCGACCAGTCCTTCAACGACGCCGCCTACGCCGGCTTCGAGAAGGCCACCACGGAGTTCAAGATGGGCGGCCGGGACATCGAGCCGCAGGACGGCGAGTCCGACGCGGACAAGGTCCAGCGCCTCACCCAGCTCGCCCAGGCCGGCTACAACCCGGTGATCGGCGTCGGCTACATCTACGCGCCCGCCGTCAAGGAGGTCGCCGCCAAGTTCCCGAAGGTGACCTTCGGCATCATCGACGACGAGCAGGTCAGCGCGAAGAACGTCGCCGACATGGTCTTCACCGAGGAGCAGGCCTCCTACCTGGCCGGCGTCGCCGCCGCCAAGGCGACGAAGAAGAACCACATCGGCTTCATCGGCGGCGTGGACATGCCGCTCATCCACAAGTTCGAGGCGGGCTTCGTCCAGGGCGCCAAGTCCATCACCCCGAACATCAAGATCGAGTCGCAGTACCTCACCGAGACGGCCCAGGAGGGCGGCTTCTCCAGCCCCGACAAGGGCAAGGGCGCGGCCAGCGGCCAGATAGAGGCCGGCGCCGACGTGATCTACCACGCGGCCGGCCTGTCCGGTCAGGGCGTGATCTCCGAGGCCGCGAGCAAGAAGGTCTGGGCGATCGGCGTCGACTCCGACCAGTACGGCCAGCAGGCGCTCGCCGAGTACAAGGACTACATCCTCGGCTCGGCCCTGAAGAACGTCGGCGGCGCGGTCTACGACCTGGCCAAGTCCGTGTACGAGGGCAAGCCGCTGTCCGGCGTCCAGCGCGGCGACCTCAAGTCGGGCGGCGTCGGGTTCGCCGACTCCAACCCGAAGTACAAGGCGATGACCGACGTCGTGGCCGCGGTCGACAAGGCCAAGCAGGACATCATCGACGGCAAGGTCACCGTCAACACCAAGTGACGACAGGCGGCGCCCCGGTCCACGAGACCGGGGCGCTGTCCGTCGTACAGGAACAGATCAAGGGCGGACGCGGCTCACGCCATCCAGAAGAAGACCGCCGTCATCCGCTTCTCCTCCAGCGTCGTCCCGCAGTAACCGGTCGCGCTGTGCACGAGGTTGGCGTTGTACAGGAGCAGGCGGTTGTACCTGTGGGGGACCCGTACGTCCTCCTCGAAGGCGTCCGGTGTCACGAACCGGGTGCCCAGCGCCTCGACCAGGCTGTTGTGCGGGGCCTGGACCGTGTTGCCGCCCAGCCGGCCGCCGGGCAGGGACTGGCGGAAGAAGCTCGTCCCGCAGTCCTTGGGGACGCCCGGGTTGAGGTAGAGCACCGCCGCGTACCGGCACAGCGACCGTGAGTCCGTGTGCGGGCGGGGCGTGCTCTCGCCCTCGCCGACCACCTGGACGCAGTTGTGGTTGAGGGTGCCGCCGCCGGGCGTCCGCTGCACCCACAGTTCCTTCGCACCGGTCGCCTGCCGCACCAGCCGCTCGATCCGCCCCAGCTCGGCGGGTTCGAGGCCCGGCATGGCCCGCAGCCCGGGCCAGCTCTCCGACGTGTACGGGTAACCCTTGGTCCAGTCGTCCTTGGCGAGACACCGCTCGCGTACGGCGTCCACGTCGGGCAGGACGTCGTCGAGGACCCAGTAGTCGCGGCCCTTGGTGGGCTTGCGGTACGGCAGCACGGGAAGGGTCGCGGGGGCTCTGGGGGGAGGGGGTGGCTGTGGGGGCATGGGCCAGAACGTAGGGCGGGCTTGGTTTTGTCTGTGTCTGTACTCGGTCAACCTTCCGTCGGCTTTGGTCAACCTTCGGTCAGCGGACCGCCGTACCGCTGGCCCTTGATACACCCGGCCGGGCATCGTTCCTGCACATACGCCCCTTGCCTCCCGTGAGGCGCGCCTTCCTGTCCGTAATGTGGGCCGCGACTGCGGCCACAGCTCGATAACGGACCGGACAGTTGGGGTTTTCCGTCTGGTCTACGCGCGTTACGCTGCGGCGGAACCAGCGCCTGGTATGGCGCTTGCACAAAGGAGTCCCTTCCCATGCGCCGGCTGTCCCGAATCGCGGTTGCGGGTATCGCGTCCGCCACCCTCGCCGTCATCGCCACTGGCTGTGGCAGCTCGTCCTCCTCCTCGTCGTCCTCCAGCAGCAGCGACAGCGGCAAGGGCCTCGCCCTCGCCTACGACGTCGGCGGCAAGGGCGACCAGTCCTTCAACGACGCCGCGACCGCCGGCATGGACAAGGCCGACGCGGAGTTCGGCTACAAGAGCACCGCCGTCGAGCCGCAGGACGGTGAGTCGGACGCCGACAAGGCCCAGCGCCTGGAGCAGCTCGCCAAGCAGGGCTACAACCCGGTCATCGGCGTCGGCTTCGCCTACGCGCCCGCCGTCAAGGAGGTCGCCGCCAAGTTCCCGAAGGTGACCTTCGGTGTCGTCGACGACGAGCAGATCAAGGCCGACAACGTCGCCGACATGGTCTTCACCGAGGAGCAGGGCTCCTACCTCGCCGGTGTCACGGCCGCCCTCACCACCAAGACGAACGTCGTCGGCTTCGTCGGCGGTGTGGACATCCCGCTGATCCACAAGTTCGAGGCGGGCTACAAGCAGGGCGTCGAGGACACCAAGAAGGGCATCACGGTCAAGTCGCAGTACCTGACCGAGACCGCGCAGGAGGGCGGCTTCTCCAGCCCTGACAAGGGTGAGAACGCGGCCGAGGGCATGATCGACGACAAGGCGGACGTCATCTACGCCGCCGCCGGTCTCTCCGGCCAGGGCGTCATCAAGGCCGCCGCCGCGAACAAGATCTGGGCGATCGGTGTCGACTCGGACCAGTACAAGCAGGACGCGCTGGCCAAGTACAAGGACTCGATCCTGACGTCGGCCATGAAGGACGTCGCGGGCGCCGTCTACAACCTGGCCAAGTCGGTCAAGGACGGCAAGCCGGAGACCGGTGTCGTCCGCGCGGACCTCGCCTCGGGCGGTGTCGGCCTGGCCGACTCCAACCCGGTCTTCAAGGACAACGCCACCCTCCAGGCCGCGCTGGCGAAGGCGGAGGCCGGCATCAAGGACGGTTCGATCAAGGTCAAGACCTCCTGAAGTCAGGGGACTTGAGCGTGGTCCACGAGGCGCTGTAATAACAGCGTTACGGCCATGGAACGGGGCGCGGAGAGGATGACCAATCCGCGCCCCGTTCACGCGGCAGAATGCTCGGAACGGATCGGTACGGATCAATCAGTAAATGATCAAGTCCGGTCGGGTCCGGGCACTATTTAAAGCAGGGGCGCTACGCGCGTAGAGAGGCCCCTTTCCAGAGGAGAGTGCGCCATCGACGCGTCCAGCAGCCCTCCGCTCGCCGCGCAATCGACTACCGCGGTCGAGCTGACGGGCATCACCAAGCGGTTCCCCGGTGTCGTCGCCAACCACGACATCCACCTCACGGTGAAGAAGGGCACCGTCCACGCCCTCGTCGGCGAGAACGGGGCCGGCAAGTCCACCCTGATGAAGATCCTCTACGGCATGCAGAAGCCGGACGAGGGCACCATCGCGGTCGACGGCGAGCAGGTGGCCTTCTCCTCGCCGGCCGACGCCATCGCACGCGGCATCGGCATGGTCCACCAGCACTTCATGCTCGCGGACAACCTCACCGTCCTGGAGAACGTGGTCCTGGGCAGCGAGAAGCTCCACGGCATCGGCGGCGGCGCCCGCCGGAAGATCAAGGAGATCTCCGACCGCTACGGGCTGAACGTCCGCCCGGACGTCCTCGTCGAGGACCTCGGCGTCGCCGACCGCCAGCGCGTCGAGATCCTCAAGGTCCTCTACCGCGGCGCCAAGACCCTCATCCTCGACGAGCCGACCGCCGTCCTCGTCCCGCAGGAGGTCGACGCCCTCTTCGAGAACCTGCGCGAACTCAAGTCCGAGGGCCTGGCCGTCATCTTCATCTCCCACAAGCTGGGCGAGGTCCTGTCGGTCGCCGACGAGATCACCGTCATCCGGCGCGGTACGACGGTCGGCACGGCCGTCCCCGCCGACACGACCCCGCGTCAGCTCGCCGAGCTGATGGTGGGCAGCGAGCTGCCGACGCCGGAGACCGCGGAGTCGACGGTGACGGACCGGCCCGTGATCGAGGTGCGCGACCTCGTCGTCATCGACAAGGGCACGATCCAGCTCAGCAACCAGGCCTCGGCCGGCCTGCTGATGTCCGAGGTGGAGCGCGGCACGGTGAAGCTCGCCGTCGACAACGTCTCCTTCACCATCCACGCGGGCGAGGTGCTCGGCATCGCCGGCGTCGAGGGCAACGGCCAGACCGAGCTGATCGAGGCGCTCATCGGCCTCAAGAACGCCGACTCCGGCACCATCGCCCTGGCCGGCGACGAGATCACCCCCTGGCCCACCCGCAAGCGCCGCGAGCACGGCATCGGCTACATCCCCGAGGACCGCCACCGCCACGGCCTCCTCCTCGAAGCCCCACTGTGGGAGAACCGCATCCTCGGCCATGTCACCGAGAAGCCCAACAGCAAGGGCAAGCGCGGCTTCTGGCTCGACCCGAAGGGCGCCCAGGAGGACACCCGCCGCATCGTCGAGGCGTACGACGTCCGCACACCCGGCATCGACGTCACCGCCGCCTCGCTGTCCGGCGGCAACCAGCAGAAGCTGATCGTCGGCCGCGAGATGACCCACAAGCCGCGCTTCCTGATCGCCGCCCACCCCACCCGGGGTGTGGACGTCGGCGCCCAGGCACAGATCTGGGACCAGATCCGCGAGGCCCGCCGCGAAGGCCTGGCCGTCCTGCTGATCTCCGCCGACCTGGACGAGCTGATCGGCCTGTCGGACACCCTGCGCGTCATCTACAACGGCAGGCTGGTCGCCGACGCCGACCCGGCCACCATCACGCCGGAAGAGCTGGGCTCGGCCATGACGGGTGCCGCGACCGGCCACCTGGAGCACGTCGAGTCCGGGGAGGACGAGGCCCGATGAAGAAGTTCGACAAGGAGCGGCTGCTCCTGGCGGTGGCCGGGCCGGTCATCGCGCTCGTCGCGGCGATCGCCCTGACCTCGGTGGTGCTGCTCGCCTCGGGCCGCAACCCGTTCGAGCCGTACTCCCTGATGCTGGAGCAGGCGTCGTTCTCCGACGTCCAGGTCCTCATCGTCAACCAGGCGTCGATGTACTACATCGCCGCCCTCGCGGTCGCCCTCGGCTTCCGGATGAACCTGTTCAACATCGGCGTCGACGGCCAGTACCGCCTCGGCGCGATGATGTCGGCCGCCGTGGGCGCGAACATCTCGCTCCCGTCCTTCCTCCAGATCCCCCTGCTCCTCCTGGTCGCCATGCTCACCGGCGCCTTCTGGGCCGGTATCGCGGGCATCCTGAAGGTCACCCGGGGCGTGAGCGAGGTCGTCGCGACGATCATGCTGAACGCGATCGCCACCAGCCTCATCGGCTGGCTGATGCTCTCCGACAACTGGGGCGTCCAGGTCGGCAACAACAACACGACCGGTGTGATGAAGGAGTCCGGCTGGTTCCCGGGCATCGACCTCGGCGCGGACGTCGGCGAGATCTACGGCCTGGTCTTCCTCGCCGTCCTCCTCGGCATCCTGTTCTGGTTCGTCCTCAACCGCACCCGCTTCGGCTTCGACCTGCGGGCCACCGGCGAGTCCGAGTCGGCAGCCGCCGCCTCCGGCGTCGACGCCAAGCGCATGGTGTTGATCTCCATGCTGATCTCCGGCGGTGTGGCGGGCATGGCCGGCCTGCCGCTGCTGCTCGGCGAGGTCCACACCTACAGCCTGAGCTTCCCCGCGGGTCTCGGCTTCACCGCCATCGGCATCGCCCTCCTCGGCCGCAACAACCCCGGCGGCATCGCGTTCGCCGCGCTGCTGTGGGCCTTCCTCGACAAGGCGTCCCCCGCCCTCGACTACGCGACCCCGGTGGCGTACGAGAAGGAGATCGCCACCATCATGCAGGGCCTGATCGTCTTCGCGGTCGTCATCTCGTACGAGGCCGTACGTCAGTGGGGTCTGCGCCGCCAGCAGCGTCAGGTCGGCGCCGAACTGGCCGCGGCCGCCGCCGACAACAACTCCACCCAGAAGGAGGTGGCGGCCCGATGAGCACCCAGACCATCGCCAAGCCGCAGGCGCAGCAGCCCGGCAAGGGCAGCCGCCGGATCTCGCTCCCGGTACTCCTGCTGATCATCGCGGGCGTGCTGGTCCTGACGTCGGTCGTCCGTCTGATCACCGGCGCCGACGGCATCACCTCCACCGGCCAGATGTCCACGGCCCTCCGCCTCGCCGTCCCGATCGGCCTGGCCGGCCTCGGCGGTCTGTGGTCCGAGCGCGCGGGCGTCGTCAACATCGGCCTCGAAGGCATGATGATCCTCGGCACCTGGTTCGGTGCCTGGGCCGGCTACCAGTGGGGCCCGTGGACGGGCATCGTCTTCGGCATCATCGGCGGTGCCCTCGGTGCCGTCCTGCACGCCATCGCGACGGTGACCTTCAACGTCAACCACATCGTCTCCGGTGTGGCCATCAACATCCTGGCCCTCGGCACCGCCCGCTACCTCTCGAAGTTCACCTTCGAGAACGCCGAGGGCGGCTCCTCCAAGCAGTCCCCGCCGATCGACTCCCTCGGCACCTTCGACATCCCAGGGCTGTCGAGCTGGCTGGACACGCTCAACCAGAAGCACTGGTTCCTGATCTCCGACATCGGGGGCCTCCTGGGCGGTCTGGTCACGGACCTCTCCCCGCTGACGGTCATCGCGGTGGCCCTCGTACCCGGCACCTGGTGGGTCCTGTGGCGCACCGCCTTCGGCCTGCGCCTGCGCTCCTGCGGCGAGAACCCGGTGGCGGCGGAGTCATTGGGCGTCAACGTCTACAAGTACAAGTACCTCGCCGTGATCATCTCGGGCGGCTTCGCCGGCCTCGGCGGCGCGTTCCTGTCGATCGTCGCCTCGAACGTGTACCTCGACGGCCAGACGGCGGGGCGCGGCTACATCGGCCTCGCCGCGATGATCTTCGGCAACTGGATGCCGGGCGGACTCGCCCTCGGCGCGGGCCTGTTCGGCTACACCGACAGCCTCAACCTGCGCGGCGGCACGACCAACGTGCACGCGCTGATCCTGCTCCTGGCGATCCTGCTGGTGGTCGGCGTGGCCTACCTGGTGTGGAAGAAGCGGTACGTGCCCGCCGTGATCACCGCGGTCATCTCGGCCCTGATGTTCTTCTGGTACGCCGACACGAACGAGGTCCCGCGTCAGCTCGTGACGGCGGCGCCGTACATCGTGACCCTGCTGGTCCTCTCCTTCTCGGCGCAACGCCTGCGGATGCCCAAGGCGGACGGCATGCCGTACCGCAGGGGGCAGGGCAAGTGAGCGCCTCCGGGGCCGACTGGGAGAAGCTGCGGGCGGTGGCACGGGACGCGATGTCCCGGGCGTACGCCCCCTACTCCGGCTACCCGGTCGGCGCCGCGGCCCTGGTCGACGACGGCCGCACGGTCTCGGGCTGCAACGTCGAGAACGCGTCGTACGGGCTGGGCCTGTGCGCCGAGTGCGGCCTGGTCTCCGAACTCCAGCTCACGGGCGGCGGCCGGCTGACGCACTTCACATGCGTCGACGGCAAGGGCGACATCCTCGTCCCGTGCGGCCGCTGCCGACAGCTGCTGTACGAGTTCGGGGGCGCGACCCTGCTCCTGGAGACCCCGGCGGGCATCCTGCCCCTCTCCGAGATGCTTCCCCAGGCCTTCGGCCCGGACCATCTCACCAAGTAACTCCCGTACGGCCCCCTGGAGTTGGTCGGCTGAGTTGATCAGTCACTCGGACTCCGGGGGGCCGCACAGTTTCGCAGAACGACCGGTTCTCAGAACTACTGGAACCACCGGAAGGAAGCCAAGCCATGGCCATGGACGTCATCTCCGTCATCCGCACCAAGCGGGACCGCGGCGAACTCGGTGACGAGCAGATCGACTGGGTCATCGACGCGTACACGCGTGGCGAGGTCGCCGACGAGCAGATGTCCGCGCTCGCCATGGCGATCCTCCTGAACGGCATGAACCGCCGCGAGATCGCCCGCTGGACGGCGGCGATGATCGCGTCCGGCGAGCGCATGAACTTCGACGCCCTGTCCCGCCCGACGGCCGACAAGCACTCCACGGGCGGCGTGGGCGACAAGATCACCCTGCCGCTGGCCCCCCTGGTGGCGGCGTGCGGGGCGGCCGTACCGCAGCTCTCGGGCCGGGGCCTCGGCCACACGGGCGGCACCCTGGACAAGCTGGAGTCGATCCCGGGCTGGCGCGCCCTGCTCTCCAACGAGGAGATGCTGCACGTCCTGGACTCGACGGGCGCCGTGATCTGCGCGGCGGGCGACGGTCTGGCCCCGGCCGACAAGAAGCTCTACGCGCTGCGGGACGTGACGGGCACGGTGGAGGCCATCCCGCTGATCGCCTCGTCGATCATGTCGAAGAAGATCGCGGAGGGTACCGGCTCCCTGGTCCTGGACGTGAAGGTGGGCACGGGCGCCTTCATGAAGACGATCGAGGACGCGAGGGAGTTGGCGTCCACGATGGTGGGCCTGGGCACCGACCATGGTGTTCGCACGGTGGCCCTCCTGACCGACATGTCGACTCCACTCGGTCTGACGGCGGGCAACGCGCTGGAGGTACGGGAGTCGGTCGAGGTCCTGGCAGGCGGCGGCCCGGCCGATGTGGTCGAACTGACACTCGCCCTGGCCCGCGAGATGCTCGACGCGGCCGGTGTGAAGGACGCCGACCCGGCCAAGGCGCTGGCCGACGGTTCGGCGATGGACGTCTGGCGCCGCATGATCGCGGCCCAGGGCGGCGACCCGGACGCCCCCCTGCCCACGTCGAAGGAGCAGCACGTCATCAAGGCCCCGGCCTCGGGCGTCCTGACCCGCCTCGACGCGTACGGCGTCGGCGTCGCCGCCTGGCGGCTCGGCGCGGGGCGTGCGCGCAAGGAGGACCCGGTGCAGGCGGGCGCGGGTGTGGAACTCCACGCCAAGCCGGGCGACACGGTCACGGCGGGCCAGCCCCTTCTGACCCTCCACACGGACACCCCGGAGCGCTTCGAGTACGCCCTCCAGGCGGTCGAGGGCTCGTACGACATCAGGGCGGCGGGGACGGACTTCGCGGCGGCGCCGGTGGTGCTGGAGCGGATCGCCTGAGCCGGTAGACGTGCGGCCTGGGAGGCGTGCGGCCTGGGAGGGGGGAGACCTCTCCCAGGCTCTGGTGGTCAGCCCAGTAGCGCGGCCACGACCACCAGCACCGGTACGGCAAGGATCGTCGACAGCAGGATCGACTCGCGGGCCAGGGTCTCCGCCACGCGGTAGCGGCCCGCGTACGTGAACAGGTTCTGTGCGGCGGGCAGCGCCGAGGTCACCACCACGTCGAGCAGGGGCGCGCCGCGCAGGCCGAAGACACCCGCGCCCAGCGCCCAGGCGGCCAACGGCTGACCGACCGACTTCAGGGCGACCGACAGCAGTACGGGAGTCCGCTCGGAGCCCCGCAACGGCAAGGTGCTGCCGCTCAGCGATATCCCGAAGGCCAGCAGCACCGCGGGCACGGACATGTTCCCGATCAGGGTCAGCGGGTCCATGACCGGCGCGGGGACGGTGAGCCCTGTCGCCGACACCAGCACCCCGGAGAGCGAGCCGACGGCGATCGGATTGCGCAACGGCGTGATCAACTGCCGCCAGAGCGGCCCCTTCTCGCCGGTGCTCGTGAGATCGAGGACGGTCAGCGCGATCGGCGTGACCACGATCTGCTGGAAGAGCAGCACCGGCGCGACGAGCGAGGCGTCCCCCAGCACATACACGGCGATCGGGATACCGAGGTTGCCGGAGTTGACATAGCTGGAGCAGAGGGCGCCGATCGTCGTACGCCCGATGCCCCAGCGGCGTACGACGCCCACCGCGATGAAGACACTCGCCGCCGCGATCGTGCTCAGCGCGGTGACCAGCAGCCGGCTGGAGAAGATCACCGACAGGTCGGCCTTGGCGAGCGTGGTGAACAGCAGGGCCGGGGTCGCCACGTGGAAGGCGAGCTTGGTCAGGACCTCGCGTCCGTTGTCCCCGAGGTAGCCGCGCAGCCCGATGGCATAACCGACGCCGATGACCACGGCGATCACCGCGAACCCGGTCAACACCCCCTGCACGGAGCCTCCTTCGCGGGCGGGGAGGGAAGGAGGCCGTGGGGTATCGCGGGCGGGGCCGGTTCGTGGGGCATACACGCACTCTCCGGGGGAGGAGGGGCGCGAGTCAAAGCGATCTCAACGGGTGGGCGAGGTGCGCAGGAGTCGGGGTGGCGATTAGTTACGGGTGCCGGTCCGGTCTACCGATCGTGGATGCCATGACACCGGCTGTACTCGTGCTGACCGGCCCCGTCACCAGGGATGAGGTGCCGGGGCTGTGCGAGGAAGTGCGGGCGCTGCTCGCGGCCACCGGTGCCGGGGTGGTGGTGTGCGATGTGGCGGGGCTGGGCCCGCCGGGCCTGGACGCGGTGGAACTGCTGGCCCGCCTCCAGCTCACGGCCCGCAGGTCCGGTGGCGGAATCCGCCTCCGGGACCCGACCCCGGCCCTACTTGCCCTCCTGAACCTGGTCGGCCTCACCCTCGAACTGGAGGGGCAGCCCGAAGAGCGGGAACCAGCGCTTTGTGTCGAGGAAGCAGTGGAACCCGGTGATCCGGCCGTCTGAGATCTCCAGCACCTGGACCGCCCAGGGGGAGAAGCCGCCCGTCTCCTCGTCCGGCTTGTACTGGGCGAAGCCCGGCAGGCCGTTGACGGAGACCGGCACGAGGTGCGAGCCCGCGCAGGCGGCGCCGAGGGTCGTCATGAAGCCCGTGATGTCCGCCGGCCCGGTCAGCCACAGGTCGAACGGCGGCATCGTCATGACGGCGTCCTCGTGCAGCAGCGTGGTGAGGGCCGTCATGTCGTACCCCTCGAACGCGGCGACGTAGCGCTCGAGCAGCTTCTGCTGTTCCTCGTCGAGCGGGTCGGAGACGGCGGCGTCGGCGCCGCTGTGATCGCGCTCCGCGAGGGTGGCCCGGGCCCGCTGGAGGGCACTGTTGACGGACGCGACGGAGGTGTCGAGCAGCTCGGCGACCTCGCTGGCCTTCCAGGCCAGCACTTCCCGGAGGATCAGCACCGCCCGTTGTTTCGCGGGGAGTTGCTGTAGGGCGGCCATGAAGGCCAGCCGGACGGACTCCTTGGCCACGGCTGCCTCCGCCGGGTCCTCGACGGTGGGCAGTACGCGGGCGTCCGGCATCGGCTCCAGCCAGGTGTTGTCCGGGCGGGGGGAGAGGGCGGCGCGGGCGAGGGGGGTGGAGTCGGTGAGGTCCATGGGGCGGGCGCGCTTGTTGCCGGCGGTGAGCATGTCCAAACAAACGTTCGTAGCGATGCGATACAGCCAGGAACGCAGACTGGACCGCCCCTCGAACTTCTCGTAGCTCCGCCAGGCACGGACCATCGTGTCCTGCACGGCGTCCTCGGCCTCGAAGGAGGAGCCGAGCATGCGGTAGCAGTAGCCGGTCAGCTCGACGCGATGTCGTTCGAGCTGAAGATCGAGATCCGTCGTAGCGGTAGCAGTGCCGTCACTCATCGCCAACCCACCCCATGGCTGCCTTTGTCGCCCCATCGCGACCCAACACGACGAAGCTAGCGCAGCCCACTGACAACGGCGCGTGGTGTGAGGGAAGGTGCAGGTGAGAGGGTTTTCGCCCCCGCCGCCCCTACCCATTCCCCTCCCCTGGGGGCTGCGCCCCCAGACCCCCCTTTGTCCTCAAACGCCGGACGGGCTGACTGACTCAGCCCGTCCGGCGTTTGAGGACAAGGCCCGTTCAGGGCCGGAGCGGGGGTCTGGGGGCGTAGCCCCCAGGGATGGGACGGGTAGGGGCGGCGGGGGCGAGAAAATGGTTGGTCACGCCGCTGTCGGCACCCGCACGCTCCGCGCCGCCCGAGACCCCAGCACCGTGATCCCCACAACCCCGAGCACCGCCAGCAACCCGACCCCCACGGTTCCCGACCAGCCCCCCGCGTGGAACGCCACCGCTCCCAGCGTGCTGCCCGCGCTGGAGCCGATGTAGTACGCCGACTGATACAGCGCCGACGCCTGTGCCCGCCCCTCCTTCGCCGTATGGCTCACCGCCGACGACGCCACCGCGTGCCCCGCGAAGAACCCCGCTGTGATCAGCACCAGGCCCAGCAGAACCAGCGCCAAGGCGTCCGACAACGACAACAGCAGGCCCGATGTCGTCGTGCCGCCCGCCAGGTACAGCGCACCCCGCCGCCCCAGCCGCGCCACCAGCTTCCCCGCCGTGGACGCCGACACCGTACCCACCAGGTACACCAGGAAGACCGAGCCCACGATGCCCTGCGGGAGGCTGAACGGGGCCTCCGTCAGGCGGTAGCCGATCACCGTGTACACCCCGCCGAACACCGTCATGAACAGCGCGCCGATCGCGTACAGCCGTCGCAGCAACGGGTTCGACAGGTGCGTACGGACCGTGCGCAGCAGGACCTTCGGACGCAGCGAGCCCGTCCGGAAGTGCCGCGGCGCCGGCAGCAGCAGCCGGAAGGCCACCGCACAGCCAAGGGCCACCACACCGATCACGGCCACCGCCGCCCGCCAGCCCCACTCCTGCGCGACCCAGCCCGTGATGACCCGACCGCTCATCCCGCCCACGCTGTTCCCGGCCACGAACAGACCGATCGCCGTGATCAGCGCCTTCGGGCGGACCTCCTCGGCCAGATATGCCGTCGCCGACGCCGGCAGCCCCGCCAGTGCGGCGCCCTGCACCGCCCGCAGCGCGATCAGCGTGCCCAGCGACGGGGCGAAGGGGACCAGCAGCCCGACCGTCACCGCGACAACCAGCGACGCCGTCATCAACGTACGCCGACCGAACCGTTCCGACAGCGCGCTCATCGGGAGGACGAACAGGGCCAGCGCACCGGTCGCCGCCGACACCGTCCAGCTCGCGTCGCTCGCCGCCACCCCGAACTCGCCGGAGATCAGCGGCAGCAGTGCCTGCGTGGAGTAGAGGAGGGCGAAGGTCGCGACGCCCGCGAGGAAGAGCGCGAAGCTCATCCGACGGTAGCCGGGTCCACCCGGGGCCATACGGGAGTCGACGACGGGGACGGAACGAGTGGAGGCGGCCACTGTCGTGGACGCCTCGGTACTGGCAGCAGGCATGCCTCGAAGTTACGTACGCCCCCGTTCATCCGTCCAATGCACGGAAACCCCATAATCGTTCCCATGGTGCATCAGCAGAGGTCAGCAGCTCGCCTGTCACCGTCCAGTGACACAGAAGACATCGTCACCCTCCTCGCCCCACGCCTCTCCTACTTCGCCGGAGTCGCCCGCACGGAGCACGTCACGCGCGCCGCCCAGGAGATGCAGGTCCCGCAGTCGACGCTCTCCCGGGCGATGGTCCGCCTGGAGCAGGATCTGGGCGTCGACCTGTTCGCCCGCCGGGGGCGGACCGTCTCCCTCACCCCCGCCGGGCGTACGTTCCTCACCTCCGTCGAGCGGGCCCTCGCCGAGGTCGAGCGCGCCGCCGACGAGGTACGCGCCGACGCCGACCCCGCCACCGGCAAGGTCGCCTTCGGCTTCCTGCACACCATGGGCGCCGAGACCGTCCCCGGCCTGCTGCACGCCTTCCGCGCCGACCATCCCCGCGTCCGCTTCACCCTCGTACAGAACTACGGCGAAGCGATGATCGAACGCCTCCGCTCCGGCGAACTCGACCTCTGCCTCACCTCCCCCGTCCCCGACGCCCCCGACCTGGTCGCCCGCCGCCTCGACGAACAGAAACTCCGCCTGGTCGTCCCCGCCGACCACCGCCTCGCCACCCGCAGACGAGTCCGCCTGGCGGAGGCAGCCGACGAAACCTTCGTCACCCTCGAACCCGGCTACGGCCTCCGCCGCATCACCGACGACCTGTGCAAGGAGGCGGGCTTCCGCCCGCGCATCGCCTTCGAGGGTGAGGAGGCCGAGACGTTGAGGGGTTTGGTCGCGGCTGGGCTGGGGGTGGCTCTCCTACCTCCACCGGCCGTCCCCCGCCCGGGAGTTGCAGAACTTACGGTCACATCCCCACGAGCGGCGAGGGAAATCGGAGTGGCTTGGCTCGACGGCCACCCCGACACCCCACCGGTGGCCGCCTTCAAGAAGTTCCTCTTGGCAAGAAAGGGCAACCTACTGCCCTGAGAAGGGGCAACTTGCCATCTGCGTAAGGGTGACGGGCCTGCTTTTAGGGGCGCGGGGAACTGCGCGACAAGCCCCCACCCACCCGCACCCCGACCACAACCCCGACCACCCCGAACCTACCGACGCAAAGACCGCCCGAACCCCGCAGCCAACGGCATCCTCAACCCCAACGGCGGCGGAGCCACCAGCGCATCCTCCACCGGCCGGGAGAACGACCGTCCGAACAGCGCCCCCATCACGAAGTCCTCCGCCAACGCATGCACTTCCTGCCGGTACTGATGCAACCCGTGCCCATCCGCATGGACTTCGAACCGACAGATGTCCCGGTTCGCCTTCTTCGCCCGCGCCGCGAACCGGAACGACAGTTCAGGATCGGTCCGTTCGTCGTTCGTGCCGTGCACGATCAGCACGCGCCGCCCGCTCAGCTGCCGTACCGGCTCCGGCGGCGCCGCCATGTCCTCCTCGGGCAGCCAAGGCGCCAGCGCCAGTACGGAGTTGACGGCCTCGTGGTCCGCCGTGCGCAGCGCCGCCCGGCCGCCCATGTCGACGCCGGCGAGGCACACGGAGACGTCGCCGTACCGCCGGACGATCTCGTCGGTGGCCCAGCGCGCGTCGTGCGCGAGTTGCGCCTCGCTGCCGTTCCAGCCGCGGTAGCGGTAGTGGACGACGTGCACGGCCAGTCCGTCCGTACGGCCCGCGCGGGCGAGCCGGCGGCCCAACGCCCTTACGGAGGCGGTCGCCAGCAGCGGTGACGGCCTGCGCGTCGATACCTCGTCACCGCCGGGAAGCAGCAGAACCGCACCGCTCACCGATGTCGGCTCCGATCCCAGTGCCCTCCCCAGCCGGGCCTGTCGCACCGGCGTCACTTGGTGTGCCATGACAGAACAGTGTCAGAAGCCACGGTGTACGAGACCGGTCGGCACGGTCACCGTTACGTATCGGCGGAAACGTACAGGCGAAGAAACGGAGAACAGGACAGGTGATCTACGCGCGTAGGAGTTAGAGTGCGGAAATGACGAGCGAGAGTGATCGGACGACGAGTCAGACCAGTCAGCAGACGACCCAGAGCGCCGGCGCCGGCGCGAACCCCGGCCCCGGGCCCAGCCCCACCCCCGACCAGATCCGCCGCGCCCCCAAGGTCCTCCTCCACGACCACCTCGACGGCGGCCTGCGCCCCGGCACCATCGTCGACCTGGCTCGGGAGACGGGTTACTCCCAACTCCCCGAGACCGACCCGGACAAGCTCGGCGCCTGGTTCCGTGACGCCGCCGACTCCGGTTCCCTGGAGCGGTACCTGGAGACCTTCGCCCACACCTGCGCCGTCATGCAGACCCGCGACGCCCTCGTTCGGGTCGCCGCCGAGTGCGCCGAGGATCTCGCCGAGGACGGTGTCGTCTACGCCGAGGTGCGGTACGCGCCCGAGCAGCACCTCGAAGCCGGGCTCACCCTCGAAGAGGTCGTCGAGGCCGTCAACGAGGGCTTCCGGGAGGGAGAACGGCGGGCTCGCGAGAACGGCCACCGGATTCGGGTCGGAGCGCTGCTCACCGCCATGCGGCACGCCGCCCGCTCCCTGGAGATCGCCGAACTCGCCAACCGCTACCGCGACTTGGGCGTCGTCGGCTTCGACATCGCCGGTGCCGAGGCCGGCTTCCCGCCCACCCGGCACCTCGACGCCTTCGAGTACCTCAAGCGCGAGAACAACCACTTCACCATCCACGCCGGTGAGGCCTTCGGGCTCCCCTCCATCTGGCAGGCCCTCCAGTGGTGCGGCGCCGACCGGCTCGGCCACGGTGTGCGCATCATCGACGACATCCAGGTCCAGGACGACGGCACGGTGAAACTCGGCCGCCTGGCCTCCTATGTGCGTGACAAGCGCATTCCCCTGGAGCTGTGCCCTTCCTCCAACCTCCAGACCGGCGCCGCCGCCTCCTATGCCGAGCACCCCATCGGGCTGCTGCGGCGGCTGCATTTTCGCGCGACCGTCAATACCGATAATCGTCTTATGTCGGGTACTGGAATGAGTCGCGAATTCGAGCACCTTGTCGAGGCGTTCGGTTATACGCTCGACGACCTGCAATGGTTCTCGGTCAATGCTATGAAGTCAGCATTCATTCCTTTCGATGAACGACTGGCGATGATCAATGACGTCGTCAAGCCCGGATACGCCGAGCTGAAATCCGAATGGCTGTTCCAGCAGACCGCCTCCACCAGCGGTTCTGTCGGGGAATAGAGCTGATCGGGGGCGGGCGGAAAGCGGTCGGTCCGTGCGACTCGGCCGCTTTTCGTTGTTTGCGGCGGACGGCCCGGCATGTTTACGGTCTTGGACCGCTCACATCCCCGTCATCGCATTCAAGGACGCATTCACTATGAAGCAGTCTGCTGCCAAGACCCTCGGTGTCGCCGCTCTCGGTGCCGCCTTCGCCGCGGCGGGTGCGGGTGCCGCCAACGCCGCCCCGGCCCTCCCCGCCCTCCCGGACTCCGCCGCGCTGGGCACCGTGACCCAGACGCTGCCCGTGGAGAGCGCGTCGCAGGCGCTGCCGGGTGCCGCCGAGGCCGTCGCGCAGGGGCAGACCGCGCTCGGCGCGGGCGTCGAGGCCGCGCAGCCGGTTGTCGCGAAGCTGGTGTCCGAGGGCCCGACCGCGCCGGTCGCCGGCCTGCTCGGCGGCCTCCCGCTTCAGGGCCTGCCCACGCACGGCCTCCCGGTGAACGGCATTCCGCTGGGCTGACCCACCCTGTGAACGCGCCGATGGGGCGCACCTCCGTGGCCCGGGGGTGCGCCCCATCGGCGTGTGTGCGGGGCGACTACCAGGCGGCGCTGGCCTTGTCCTCGTACTTCTCGGAGGGGAGCAGGATCCACAGGGCTATGTAGAGCAGGAACTGCGGGCCGGGCAGCAGACACGAGAGCACGAAGATCACGCGCATCGTCGTCGCGGACATCCCGAAGCGCCGTGCCAGCGCGGCACACACTCCGCCGATCATGCGGCCGTTGGTGGGGCGGGCAAGGCGGGCCATGACGTCTCCTATGCGAGGTCGAGTCCGAGGTCGAGTCCGAGGTCTCGAGTTCGGTGAGTGGCTGGGGCTGCCCGGCTTGTCCGGGCGGCTCATCTGTACTCGACGTTACGGACGCACAGGGGACGAAGCGTCGCTCTACGGGGCGATCCCGACCCTGGGAATCGTCGGGGTACGACCCTGAGTCGCTTCCTCCGTACGGATGGTCGCCCGGCGCCTGCGGTCGCTCCTGCGGCGCAGCCAGGACCGTACGGCGGGCACCACGGCGACATGGGCGAGGCCCACGCCCACCGTGTTCAGGAGCAGCGAGTCGACGTCCACGACCTGACCGGGTACGCCGGTCTGGAGCAGCTCGATGCCGAGCGACAGCATGGCGCCCGCCATGACCGTACGGAACAGGGACGCGAGCGGGGAGACGTCGAGGCGGCCGCCCGCCATCGGGAGCAGCACACCCAGTGGGGCCAGCAGTGCGAGCCCCTCCGCGATGCGCCGGGCCGCCTCCTGCCAGCCGAGGGCCAGGTCGGCCCGTATGCCCGCGAAGGGGCGAAGGTTGGCGGGCAGCTGCCACGGGACGTCGAGGGGGCGCAGCGTGAGCCAGGCGACGAGCGCGAGATGGGCGACGAGGAGGACACCTCCCGCCGCGCGGATGCGGATCGCGGCGCTTTTGCCGCCCGAGCGTTGACGCTGCACGTCCCCCAAGACGCGGGGGTCGGCACGATCGGTTCCGGGGTGTGCTCGTGCAGGGGGGTGAGTTGTGTGCCACACGGGGATCGGCGCGTTCGTTGGCTGCGGGTCGGTGGGGGCTGGTCGCGCAGTTCCCCGCGCCCCTTGGGTCAGCTGCCGTTGACGTCCGACGACGGCGGAACCTGGGCTCCCGGGCGTGAGCGGACCTCCGGCGTGCACGCGTATCGACGCAGTGGAGTGGTGTTCGGGCCGCCCAGGACCACGGAGCCGTCTCCCTCGGCTGCTGCCGAGTCGGAGAAGGTGCAGACGATCTGGGCGAGGGCGTAGGAGGCCAGGTCGTCCGGGGACGTGCTCAGGCGGAGGGTGTCCTCGGGGTCCTGTGGGCCGGGGCCGGTCACGCTCATGCCGTCGCGTACGTCCGTCGTGTAGCCCGCCTCGGTCTCGTCGGCGGACGGGGTCTCCGCCAGCTCGTCCAGGAGGCCCTGGGCCACCAGGACGCGCCGCTCGGCCTCCCCCGTACCGTCCGGGACGCGTACCGAGCGGTCGACGGTGACCAGCTGGGAGGCGCACAGGAGGAACACCTGGACGGGGACGCCCCTGGCCGACTGCGCGGCGGCGTCCGACGCGGAGGGTGCGGCGACGTCGGAGAGGGAGCACGGGACGCGGGAGGGCGCCGGGCCGAAGTCCGTCGGGACCTCGGTGGCGCGGATCCCGCAGCCGGTGAGCAGCGCGGCGAGCAACGGCACGGCCAGCCCCCGGCGCACGCCCCGCGCGGACGGCAGGCCTCGCGTGGACCGCAGGCCTAGCGCGTCCCGCAGGTCGTGCCGGCCCAGCGCGAACCGCCGGCCCAGCGTGTCCCGCAGGCCGTGCACGCCCCGCGCGAACCGCAGGCCCAGCACGCTCCGCGCGTCCAGCGCGCCTTCCAGGCCCCGCGCACCCGGCGTGAACCGCACGTCCAGCGCCTCCTGTACGCCCTGCGTCTCCTCTACGCCCTGCGCGCCTTCCAGGCCCCGCGCACCCGGCGCGAACCGCACGTCCAGCGCCTCCTCCAGGCTCCGCGCACCCGGCGTGAACCGCACGCCCTGCGCCTCCTGCACGCCCTCCAGGCCCCGCGCGCCCTGCCCACCCCGTACGCTCCGTACGTTCGTCACGCGCCCTCCCCGTTGCCGTTCGCGCCGTTCGGGTCGGGTGGGGGCTCCGTCAGGGTTGACGGGTCCCTCGGTAGGCGCAGGGTGAACACCGCGCCGCCCTTCGGGGAGTTGGCGGCCGTGATCTCGCCGCCGTGGATGTGGGCGTTCTCCAGGGCGATGGACAGGCCGAGGCCGCTGCCCTCGGAGCGGGGGCGGGAGGCGCTCGCCTTGTAGAAGCGGTCGAAGACGTGCGGGAGGACGTCCTCGGGGATGCCGGGACCGTGGTCCTGCACCTCGATCAGCAGGTCGGCGTCGTCGTCGGACACGCGCACCGACACCCGTACCGGCGAGCCGCCGTGCTTGAGGGCGTTGCCGATGAGGTTGGCCAGGATGACGTCCAGGCGGCGCGGGTCGAGGCGGGACATGATGCCGCGCTCGGCGTCCAGGTCGACCGCGTCCAGCCAGGCGCGCGCGTCGATGCAGGCGGTGATCTGGTCGGCGATGTCGACGTGGTCCAGGACCAGCCGGGCGGTGCCCGCGTCGAAGCGGGTGACCTCCATCAGGTTCTCCACCAGGGAGTTGAGCCGCCGCGTCTCGCTGACCACCAGCTTCACCGCCGGTTCGATCATCGGGTCGATGCTGCCGGTCTCCGCTTCCAGTTCCTCTTCGAGGATCTCCGTCACGGCGGTGATCGCGGTGAGCGGCGTACGCAGCTCGTGGGACATGTCCGCCACGAACCGCCGCGAGGCCTCGTCCCGGGCGCTCATGTCGGCCACCCGCGTCTCCAGCGCCTCCGCCGTGTGGTTGAACGTCCGGGCCAGGTCGGCCAGTTCGTCCGTGCCCGACACTCGGAGACGTGTGTCCAGTTTGCCCTCGCCGAGTCGGCGGGCCGCGATGCCGAGGCGGTGCACCGGCTTCAGTACGGTCGTCGCGGCGGCCTGCGCGAGCAGGGCCGAGCCGATCAGCGCGAGGCCGGTGGCGATGCCCAGCGACCAGGCGAGCGAGTTGAGGTCCTTCTCCTCGGGCTCCAGCGACTTCAGCATGTACCCGGCCGGACCCCCGCCGATCACCTTCGTGCCCGCGACCAGGTACGGCTTGTCGCCGTCGATGATCCGCTGCCAGTACAGGTGGTACGGGTACTTGTTGCTCGACGTGATCGACTGCTCCTTGCCGACCGCCGTACGCAGCGACTTGGGCACGTCCGTCAGTGAAAAGGTGTCCAGCGCCCCGGAGTTGCCGACGACCGTGCGCCCGCTGCCGTCCTCGGCGACCAGCAGCACACTGAACCGCTGGCTGCTGGCGGCCATCTGGCCCGCCGTGTGCTGGAGTTCGTCCTGCGTGGGGTGGGCCGGCAGCGCGCCCGCGCGGTTCTGCATCTCCTGCTGGAAGTCGCGCAGCACCGCGTCCTGCGTACGTGTGAGCACCGCCTCGCGGTTCAGCCAGTACGCGATCCCGGACGCCGACACGGCGGCCATCAGCGCCACCAGGCCGAACACCACGACCAGCCGCAGCCGCAGGCTGGTGAAGCGCAGCCCGGAAAGTATCGCCTTGCGTGCCGCGGCCCAGCCACGGAGCTTGTCCTGCGGTTTCGTCACTGAGGCGAGTCCAGCCGGTAGCCGACGCCACGGACGGTACGGATCAGGGTCGGCGACGACGGCACGTCCTCGACCTTCGCGCGCAGCCGCTGCACACACGCGTCCACCAGC
The DNA here is from genome assembly GCF_045041225.1 of Streptomyces sp. NBC_00075. Classification (NCBI taxonomy): domain Bacteria; kingdom Bacillati; phylum Actinomycetota; class Actinomycetes; order Kitasatosporales; family Streptomycetaceae; genus Streptomyces; species Streptomyces sp. NBC_00075. The sequence continues at coordinate 3,896,705 of NZ_CP108243.1, read as the reverse complement.
CGCGAGTCGCCCAGGTAGTCGTGCTCCCAGACCAGCCGCAGCAACTGCTGCCGGGACAGCGCCTGACCGGGCCGCCGGCTCAGCTCCAGGAGCAGCCGCAGCTCGGTGGGCGTCAGCTGAAGATCCTCGCCGTTCTTCGTCACCGTCATCGCCGAGCGGTCGATGACGAGCGAACCGAAGGACGCCGAGTCGTTGGACTCGCGCTCCCCGCGCCGGAGCACCGCACGGATACGGGCGTCGAGCACCCGCCCCTGCACGGGTTTGACGACGTAGTCGTCGGCGCCGGACTCCAGCCCGACCACCACGTCGATGTCGTCGCTGCGCGCGGTGAGCAGGATGATCGGCAGCTGGTCCGTGCGCCGGATGCGCCGGCACACCTCGAATCCGTCGATTCCGGGCAGCATCACATCCAGGACGATCAGATCAGGCCGCTGCTCACGCAGCAGTTTCAGACCGTCCTCACCGGTGGCAGCGGTGGCTACCCGGTGGCCCTGGCGCGTCAAAGACAGCTCCAGTGCCGTACGGATGGCGTCGTCGTCCTCGATCAGCAACAGGGAAGGCACGGATGCATTCTGGCCCATGGCCGGGCCGGGCTGCGACTGCCAGGCGATTGTCGGGTCATTGTCCTGTGAATGTCTGGCGGTTGTGCGGTCATTTCGGGGCGCCCTCGGGTACGTACCGCCCCTCGCTGTGGGTCGGCTGTGGGTGCGCTGAGCCGTTCCTGCGGAAGGGGCCCTGTTGCACGCCTGTGACAGTCGGCGGACACCGTCATGAAGTGGCTTGGGCAAGCTTCTCGGCACAGGCAAGGAAGCACCACGAACCGAGCCGGAGTCCGGGTAAGTCCACGACGGGGGGCGCGAGATGAACACGCTGCACAGCACGAGCGCGAACGCAGTGATCACGCGTCTGCACGACGTCACCCGGGTCACTGAGAAGTCCGGTGCCGTGAACGGGCGGGGGTGCGTTCGCGGCACCGGGCGTCAGCACACGACGTACATGTCGGTGGTTGACGCACACACGGGGGGAAGCGGCAGCGGTACCACGGGGGGTACGGGGGCCGCGTACAGGGAGGAATCCACGGGGGAGCGCCGTTCGCTGTCGGAGGCGGAGTTCACCGCCTACGTCCAGGAGCGCCGCGCCTCCCTGTACGCAACCGCCTACCACCTCACCGGTGACCGCTTCGAGGCCGAGGACCTGCTCCAGAGCGCGCTGTTCTCGACGTACCGCGCCTGGGACCGGATCAGTGACAAGGCCGCGGTCGGGGGCTACCTCCGCCGCACCATGACGAACCTGCACATCAGCGCGTGGCGCCGCCGCAAGCTGAACGAGTACCCGACCGAGGAACTGCCGGAGACGCCCGGTGACACGGACGCGATGCGCGGCACCGAACTGCGCGCGGTCCTGTGGCAGGCGCTGGCCCGGCTGCCCGAACTCCAGCGGACGATGCTGGTCCTCCGTTACTACGAGGGCCGCACCGACCCGGAGATCGCGGAGATCCTCGACATCAGTGTCGGCACGGTGAAGTCCAGCATCTGGCGGTCGCTCCGCCGGATGCGCGAGGACGAGGTCCTCAGCTTCGGCCGTGACGAGGAGGAGTCCTTCGGGGAGCTTGTCGCCTGAAGGTCCGGGGGGCACCGCTCGGGGGAGCGGTGAAGACGGGGGAGCGGTAGACGGGGGAAGCACGGGGGAGCACCACCAGGGGGGAACCACCGGGGTCGGGGGGCCGCGGGGGAGCACCAAAAAAAGGAGCGGGGCTGGAGGGCCGGGGGGTCCATCCAGTCCCGCTTCGGTGTGTGTCCGCGCGTCTCCGGTTGTCTATGTGGTGCGTACGTAGGTCCTGGTGCCCGCCGCCGCGTCCGCGAGCCTGCCCATCGCCTCGTCCCGGTCGCACGCGTGTGCGCCCAGGGCCGTCTGGCGGGCCACGATGGAACGCTCCGCGCGCATCAGCCGCCAGCCGCGGCGCAGCAGGAACGGCACCGACTTGCGGCCCTCGCGCAGATCCCGCAGGAAGCGCCGGCGGAACGTCTTGACCGGGCCCCGGCTCAGGCACAGCGCGTCCGCGAGGACGCCCTCCTCCTGGCAGCGCTCCACGATCTCGGCGGCGAAGATGCCCTCCGCGATGAACAGCGGGGTCCGGCCGATGTCGACGCGCTCCTCGCCGGTACGGGCGCTCAGCGAGATGTCGTACACCGGAACGTTCGTACGGCCCGTGCGGCACAGCTCGGTGATCGCGGTGACCGCCGTGTCCGCGTCCCACGACTCGGGGTGGTCCCAGTCGATGTCGGTGCTTCCGAGGACCTGCGGCAGCGTCGGGTCGGTGCCCTCTTTGTAGAAGTCGTCGAGCCGCAGGACCGGGAGGCCGGAGCGGGCGGCGACGAGGGACTTGCCGGAGCCGGAAGGGCCGCAGAGCAGCACGACTCGCGTGGGTATGGGCGGGTGGGAGGTCACGAGACACCAGTGTGAGGCATCGGGCACCCCGCTGCCGACCCCGCGGGTCGGCTTTGAAAGGTGCGTCACACGTCAACTACCCTTCGTGTCGACCTGATTACCCGGCGTACCAGAAGGTGGAAACCAGTCATGGCACGACACGCGTCCTCCCAGAACCAGACCGCCCAGACCGCCCAGCGTGCCCTGATCGCCCTCGCGACCGCGGGCGTTGCCCTGGGGGCGGGTGCGGCTACGGCCGGCGCGGCCGAGGGGGGTCCTGCGGTGGACGTCATGCGGGCCGACCCCAGCACCTCGCTAGGGCAGATCGACCCGCAGGCGGGGCTGGCTGCGCTGACCGGCTCGGTCGGGTATGTCACGGGGCCGGTTCAGGGGCTCAAGCCGAATCCGTTGGCGGGTACGGGGGTTGACCCGCTGGACAACGGGGTTGCCACGCAGCTGTCCGACTTCCAGCCGATTGCTTCGCAGATGCTGACCGCGCCTGTGGCGCAGGCGCAGTCGATCGGGCGTATTCCGGTGGTGGGGGAGGCCTTGGGGGTCTTGGGCGGTTGAGTTGAGGTGCGGGGAAGGGGCGGGGAGCTGCTGACCGTTGCCGGGTGCGCGTGCGTCGTGGCTGGTCGCGCAGTTCCCCGCGCCCCTACCAGGCGGCCTGCGGCCGGCCTAGTAGGAGGAGCCCGATGCGCCTAGCGCGCCTGTGGGGTGCCAGACCGTCTTCGTCTCCAGGAAGGCGGTCATGCGTTCCGTGCCCGGTGTGGCGAACCATTCCGCGTTGTCCACAGGCTGTGGACGGAGGACGCGCTTGAGGTTGTCGGCTGCCGCGATCTCCAGTTCCTTGGCGAGTGCCTCGTCCGCGCCCGCCAGGTCGATCGCGTTGACGTCCTGGTGGGCGGCGAGGGACGGGGTGATCTCCGACGTACGGCCGGAGAGGATGTTGACGACTCCGCCGGGTACGTCCGAGGTGGCCAGGACCTCGCCGAGGGAGAGGGCGGGGAGCGGGGACTTCTCGCTGGCGATCACGATCGCCGTGTTGCCGGTGGCGATCACGGGGGCCAGGACCGACACCAGACCCAGGAACGAGGACTCCTGGGGGGCGAGGACGACGACCACGCCGGTCGGTTCGGGGGAGGAGAGGTTGAAGTAGGGGCCTGCGACCGGGTTTCCGCCTCCTACCACCTGGGCGATCTTGTCGGTCCAGCCCGCGTACCAGACCCAGCGGTCGATCGCCGCGTCGACCTGGGCGGTCGCCTTCGGCTTCGACAGGCCCTCCGCGTCGGCCACCTCCCGGACGAACTGCTCCTTGCGGCCCTCCAGCATCTCGGCGACGCGGTAGAGGATCTGGCCGCGGTTGTACGCCGTGGCCCCGGACCAGCCGCCGAACGCCTTGCGCGCGGCGACGACCGCGTCACGGGCGTCCTTGCGGGAGGAGAGGGGGGCGTTCGCCAGCCACTTGCCCTTTGCGTCGCTCACCTCGTACACCCGGCCGCTCTCGGAACGCGGGAACTTCCCGCCCACGTACAGCTTGTAGGTCTTGAAGACGGACAGACGCGGGTCCGGCCGTGTGTCCTGTCGCGGGTCCACTCGGGGGTCAGACATCGAGGTACGCCTCCAGGCCGTGGCGACCGCCCTCGCGGCCGAAGCCCGACTCCTTGTAGCCGCCGAACGGCGAGGTGGGGTCGAACTTGTTGAACGTGTTGGACCAGACGACACCCGCGCGGAGCTTGTTCGCGACGGCGAGGATCCGGGAACCCTTCTCCGTCCAGATGCCCGCCGACAGGCCGTACTGGGTGTTGTTGGCCTTGGCGACGGCCTCGTCCGGGGTGCGGAAGGTGAGGACCGAGAGCACCGGGCCGAAGATCTCGTCGCGGGCGATGGTGTGCGCCTGGGTGACGTTCGTGAAGAGCGTCGGGGCGAACCAGTAGCCGGAGGAGGGGAGTTCGCAGGCCGGGGACCAGCGCTCGGCGCCCTCCGCCTCGCCCGCCGCGACGAGCGAGGTGATCCGGGCCAGCTGCTCGGCGGAGTTGATCGCGCCGACGTCCGTGTTCTTGTCCAGCGGGTCGCCGAGGCGGAGCGTGGACAGGCGGCGCTTGAGCGAGTCGAGCAACTCTTCCTGGATCGACTCCTGTACGAGGAGTCGGGAGCCCGCGCAGCAGACCTGGCCCTGGTTGAAGAAGATCCCCGTGACGATCCCTTCCACCGCCTGGTCGATGGGGGCGTCGTCGAAGACGATGTTCGCGCCCTTGCCGCCCAGTTCGAGGGTGACCTTCTTGCGGGTGCCGGCGACGGTGCGCGCGATCTCCTTGCCGACGGCCGTGGAGCCGGTGAAGGCGACCTTGTTGACGTCCGGGTGCGCGATGAGCGCGGCGCCCGTGTCGCCGTACCCGGGAAGGATGTTGACGACGCCCTTGGGGAGGCCCGCCTGGCGGCAGATGTCCGCGAAGAACAGGGCGGAGAGGGGGGTCGTCTCGGCGGGCTTCAGCACCACCGTGTTGCCGGTGGCGAGGGCCGGGGCGATCTTCCAGGCCAGCATCAGGAGGGGGAAGTTCCAGGGGATGACCTGGCCTGCGACACCGAGGGGCTTGGGGTTCGTGCCGAAGCCCGCGTGGCCGAGTTTGTCGGCCCAGCCCGCGTAGTAGAAGAAGTGCGCGGCGACCAGGGGGAGGTCGGCGTCGCGGGTCTCCTTGATGGGCTTGCCGTTGTCGAGGGTTTCGAGGACGGCCAGCTCGCGGGAGCGCTCCTGGATGATGCGGGCGATGCGGAAGAGGTACTTGGCGCGCTCGGCGCCCGGCAGTGCCGACCACTTCTCGAAGGCCTTGCGGGCGGCCTTCACGGCACGCTCGACGTCCGCCTCGCCCGCCTGGGCGACCTCGGAGAGGACCTCTTCGGTGGACGGGGAGACCGTCTTGAAGACCCTGCCGTCGGCGGCCTCGGTGAACTCGCCGTCGATGAACAGGCCGTAGGAGGGGGCGATGTCGACGACGGAACGGGACTCGGGCGCGGGCGCGTACTCGAATGCGGATGACCGCTTTTCGGTCTTCTCGATCTTTTCGATGGTCATGGTGATCAGTCCACCGTCACGTAGTCGGGGCCGGAGTAGCGGCCCGTGGTCAGCTTCTGGCGCTGCATCAGCAGGTCGTTCAGGAGCGAGGACGCGCCGAAACGGAACCAGTGGTTGTCGAGCCAGTCCTCGCCGACGGTCTCGTTGACCAGGACCAGGAACTTCACCGCGTCCTTCGTCGTACGGATCCCGCCGGCCGGCTTCACGCCCACCTGGACGCCGGTCTGCGCGCGGAAGTCGCGGACGGCCTCCAGCATGAGGAGGGTGTTCGCGGGCGTCGCGTTGACGGCGACCTTGCCGGTGGACGTCTTGATGAAGTCCGCCCCGGCGATCATGCCGAGCCAGCTCGCGCGCCGGATGTTGTCGTACGTCGACAGCTCGCCGGTCTCGAAGATGACCTTGAGCCGGGCGGACGCCCCGCAGGCCTCCTTCACGGCGACGATCTCCTCGTACACCTTCAGGTAGTTGCCCGCGAGGAACGCGCCCCGGTCGATGACCATGTCGATCTCGTCTGCGCCGGCGGCGACGGCGTCGCGCACGTCGGCCAGCTTGACGGGGAGGGCGGCGCGGCCGGCCGGGAAGGCGGTGGCGACGGAGGCGACCTTGACGGTCGAACCGGCGACGGCCTCCTTCGCGACGGCCACCATGTCGGGGTAGACGCAGACCGCGGCCGTGGCGGGGGCCGTGCGGTCGGTCGGGTCGGGGCGGACCGCCTTGGCGCCGAGCGACCGGACCTTGCCGGGGGTGTCCGCGCCCTCCAGCGTCGTCAGGTCGACCATCGAGATGGCGAGGTCGATGGCGTACGCCTTCGCGGTGGTCTTGATGGAACGCGTGCCGAGGGAGGCGGCGCGCGCCTCCAGGCCGACCGTGTCGACGCCGGGCAGGCCGTGGAGGTAGCGGCGCAGCGTGCTGTCGGACGCGGTCACGTCCTTGAGCGGGAGTGCGGTTGATGCAGTGGTGGGCATGGTCACAAGCCGAGCATATCTACGCGCGTAGCGGCTGTACAGGGGGTAGTTTTCGCCCCCGCCGCCCTTACCCGTTCCCATCCCTGGGGGCTGCGCCCCCAGACCCCCCTATCGGCCTGAACGGCCTCGTCCTCAAACGCCGGACGGGCTGGAGGGTGGCCCTCCGTCCTCAGGCGCCGGGCGGGCTGGGGGGTGGCCCTCCGTTCTCAGGCGCCGGGCGGGCTGGGGGGTGGCCCTCCGTTCTCAAGCGCCGGACGGGCTGGTATGGCGGCCCGTCCGGCGTTTTCGGAGACCCCTACGGCGCCACGGCTCGGCCGGTTGTCGGGGAGATCTTTCCGGCGCACAGGCCCCGACCGGCCAAGCCCTGTGCGATGCGAGGAATCGCGGCCAGCGTGTTCGCCGACCAGTCGTGCATGAGGATCACCTGTCCACTGGTGAGTCGCGCAGCGGCCTGCACGATCGCGTCGGCGCTCGCTCCGTTCCAGTCCTGTGAGTCCACGTCCCAGATGATCTGGGTCAGGCCGTACTTCGCCGCGACCGCCTTCACTGTCGCGTTGGTCTCCCCGTACGGCGGCCGGAACAGCACCGGAGTACCGCCGCCGGCCCCCGCGACTGCCTGCTGGGTCCGGGCGATCTCGGAGTCGATCTGTGCCTGCCCGAGCTGGGTCAGATGCGGATGGGTGTAGCTGTGGTTGCCCACCCACATCCCGGCGTTCACCTGGGCCCGCACCAGAGCCGGGTTCGCCGCGGCGTACTGGCCCTGGTTGAACATGGTGGCCCGCAGCCCGTTCCCCGTGAGGGCACCGAGCAGGGCCGTCGTGTTGCCGGACGGACCGTCGTCGAACGTGAGCCCGACGTACCCGTTGCAGGCTGCGGCCTGCGCGGGGGTGGCGGTGTGGCCGGTGAGAGCGGTGGCGGCGGCCAGGGCGGCGGCGGCCAGTAACGAAAGACGCGTCATCGCTAGCCCACCGTGATGTTGGAGTTGCCGCTGCTCTGGTAACCCTCGGTCGCGAGGATCATGTAGTAACTGAAGCCGCCCAGAGGCATTCCGGCGCGGGCCCAGGCGTCGAAGTGGTTGCCGGTGGTGATGGTGCCGCCGGTCCGTTTCGACTGCCGGACGCTCCAGTACTGGTTGAAGGTGCGGGTGCCTTCCACGGACGGGGCGTTGTACCGGGTGGTCTGGTAGATGTCGTACGTCCCGCCGTCACTGGTGACGGTCCCCTTGTACGTCCCCGTGGGCCGGTAGGTGCCCCAGTTGTCGACGACGTAGTACTCGACCAGCGGGTTGGACGTCCAGCCGTACAGCGTCAGATAGGCGTTCCCGGACGGGTTGAAGCTGCCCGAGTAGGTGACCGTCCGGCGCGAGCCGTTGCTCCAGCCCTTGCCGGCCACGAAGTTCCCGGTGTTGCTCCACGCGGTGCTGTAGTTGCCGCCGGAGTTCAGAGTCATGGAGACGGTGCCTGGTGCGTCGGTCCAGAACGAGTAGTAGTAGCCGTTGTTGGTGCCGGTCTGGTTGGTGGTGATGACCGTGGCGGCCTGAGCGGTGCCGGGCAGGGCCAGGGCGGCGACGGCGACCAGCAGCATGGTGCAGACGCCGCTGAGGAGCAGCCTCAGCCGCGATGCGGGTGCGGATGCGGGTGTGCGTGTGGATGCCATGTCCATGCCGCGACAGTGTTGGCCGGGTCGTGCGAGGTGTCAATAGTTTCGGTTTCTGTTACGAAACATTCGAAGGCGTTGATGGCGGTAGTAGCAGGCTGGAGATGCCTTTGATCGACCCGTGCGTACCCGACTGGGGAAGGCGAAGAGCATCGAATGTTTCGGAGATGCCCACGATCTGATCGCCGGTCATGCCGTTCCTGGGGGCGCAGTCCCCGAGGATGGGAACGGGTAGGGGCGGCGGGGGCGAAACAAGGCTTCTCGGCCCTGCCCGGGACCGCCGGCCAGGCTCCCCCGCCGCGTCGGGCAGAATCGGGGGCATGACCACCCCGGACCATCCGTCGCCCGCGCAGGGGCCCGCCAAGCCCGAGTCTCCCGACCGGGTCTACCGGTCACCCTCCTCGATCGTGGCCGGCGTGCTGCTGCTCGGGCTCGCGGGCTGGCTCGGCGGCGACGCCGTGATCGTCGGGCACGGGCGGACCCCGTGGCTCGCGCTCGCCGCGCTGCTCTGCGCCGTACCGCTCGTGATCGCCTTCACTCTGCGCCCCGGCGTGTTCGCCAACGACCACCGGCTGCGGGTGCGCAACCCCTTCCGGGTCGTCGTGGTGCCCTGGGGGCAGGTCGCCGGGTTCCGGTCCAGCTTCTCGAACGAGGTCGTCGTCGAGTCCGGCGCCAAGTTCCAGCTCTGGGCCGTACCGGTCTCGCTGCGCGCCCGCAAGCGTGCCAACCGCGCCAAGATGCGCGAGGCACGAGAAGCGGGCGGGGGCCGGCCCGGACTGTCCATCGTGCCGCCGGGACCCACCCGCGCCCAGACCGACCAGATCATGGACGACCTGTCGCAGCTGTGGGAGGCCAGGGAGAAGGCCGCCACCTCCCAGGGCGAGGTGACCGTGAAGTGGGCGTACGAGATCATGGCGCCCGTCGCCGCGGGCGCCGTACTGCTGGCGATCCTGCTCGCGGTCGGCTGAGCCGCGTGACCTTCCCCGACGAGCCGCTGCGGCTGCCCCTCACCGCCATACCCGACGGCTGCCAGGACTGGACCACCGTCCGCGCGGCCCGCTGGTCGGCCGCCCTGCCCCCGCGCTGGACCTTCCTGCGGGTGCGCCGCTCGGTCGCGGCCGGTCTCGCCACCCTCGTGCTGTGTGTGGGCGCCCTGGTGGCGATGGCCGGCGGTCTGTGGCCGTTCGTCGCGGCCGGGTTCGCCGTGTACGTGCTGTGGGTGCTCGCCCGGCCCGAGCTGGTGTGGGCCGGCGCGCCCCTGCTGCTGCTCGCCCTCGCCGTCGAGGCCTCCTCGAAGTCCTGGGCGCTGACCGCCTTCGGTGTGCTGGTCGTGCTGAGTTCCTGGGCCGTCGTGGCCGTACGGCTGCGGGCCCGCAGCGAGCAGCTGGAGCGGGCCGTGGCTGCCTCCGGGGGCGTCGCCGTGCCCGTGCCGGGCGCCGGGGCTCCCGTCCGGCGTGGGCGGGTGCTGTTCGCCCTTGGGTTCGTCGTGCTCGCGCTCGGCGCGCTGACCGGGGGCACCGCCGGTCTCTGGGGCTCGACCGAGGACCAGCAGGGCGCCTGGGTCGTCACCGTCTTCCTGGCCGGCCTCGGGGTGACCGCGCTGGCCTCGGCCTGGCTCGGCCGGCAGCGGGCGGGCGCCCTGCGCGGCGCCCCGGTCCCGGTGCTCCGCGTGCTCGTACGGGACGACGCGCAGGGCGGTACGGAGGTGTACGCCGCCGACGATCCCGCCGCCGAGCGCCCCCTGTTCACCGTCGACCTCGCCTCCTTCGACGAGGACGACGACGAAGAAGAGGAGGACGGGGAAGAGGACGGCGACGGTGACGACTCCCTTCAGCGTGTGCTTCTCGGGCTCGACGACGACACCTTCGGGCCCGTCCGGGAAGCCGTCCTCTACGGTGCTCCCTTCGACGGCGCCGAGGTTCTCGTCGTCAGCGCCGACGAGGATCCCGAGCAGCCGCCGCTGACGGAGTGGTCGGAGGGGCCCGTACGGCCGCTGTCGCCGGACGCGGGTCGCAGACGTGCCGCCCGGCAGCGTGAACAGGCCGCCGATAGTCTCCAACTGGAGCTTCAGGGGCGGGAGTTGGCCGAGCAGCAGGCGGCTGTCAGCAAGGTGCGGCACTGGCGGGCGGGGTGGCTGGACTGGGTGGCCACCGCGTTTCTCGTGCAGTGGGGGCTGTGGCTGAGCTGGGCCTGGTTCGGCGAATCCGGGCTCTCGTCGTGGAAGCTGGCGCTCATCCCGCTGCTCGGGCTGTACGGGGCCGTGCGCATCCCCCAGAAGCTTGCCTGGCGTATCACCGCCGACCGGTCCGGCCTCTGGGTCGCCGGGCTGCGCGGGCCGCGCCATGTGCCGTGGGACGACCTCCGGTTCGTACGGCGGCGGTCCCTGGAGCTGAAGATCGACTGGCGGGGCGGCGACTGGGCGGTCTCCGCACCCCGCTGGGGCCGGCTCCAGCGGCGCTGGGGGCTGACCCATCCGTACGACGCGCTGGCCGCCGAACTCACCGCCATGCGCCTCGACCCCGACCTGCGGCCGATCGGGGAGAGCGGCGCGGCCGAGCGGGGGCGGGCCGTCTGGCCGGTGGCCGCGGTGCTCGCGGGCGCGTGGGTCGTGGCGCTGGTGGCGTGGAGCTGACGGTACGAGTGTGGCGGCGCCGTTCTTCGTGCCCGGTCCGAGCGGTGCCGCCGCCCGGACCCGTCTCAGGCCCCTGACGCCGGACAACGGCCCGCGACGACGGCGGACGCCCGCGGACGTCCGTCGGCATGCGGCCCACAGCGACGGCCCAACTCGCCATGAACCAGGGCGCGCTCGTGCGGAAGCCGGAGGGCGGTCACCAGCAGAACGCCCGTGAAGGCACCGGACCGCTGGCACCGGCACCGGGAACATCTCGGGCGTCGAATCGTGCATGAACATGAGCGGTTCGCGCCTCTGCGCAGACCCACCCGGCCGAGCGCCGTGAGGCGGGTGTGCGCACATCGCTCGATGGGGTGCCCGCGATCGGCGGCACCCCGTCGGGATCGAGTACGGGTACGGCTACGGCTACGGCTCAGATGCCCGCCGCCGCGGACAGGTCCCGCTTGATCGTCTCCAGCAGGTCGGTCGCCTTCGCCCGGGCCGCCGGGAGGTCCGTGTGCGTGGGCACCGGGAGGACGACCTCCAGGTAGCACTTCAGCTTCGGCTCCGTACCGCTGGGGCGGACGATGACCCGGGCGCCGTCGAGCGTGTAGCGCAGGCCGTCCGTGGGCGGGAGCGTCTCCGTGCCCTTGGTGAGGTCCTCGGCCTTGGTGATCGCCAGGCCCGCGAGCCGGGTCGGGGGCCGCTCGCGCAGCCGGCGCATGGCGTCGGCGATGACGGACAGGTCCTCGACGCGCACCGACAACTGGTCCGTGGCGTGCAGCCCGTGCTCGACGGCGATGTCGTCGAGCAGATCGAGGAGCGTACGGCCCTCCTCCTTCAGCTCGGAGGCGAGTTCCGTGATGAGGAGGGCGGCCGTGATCCCGTCCTTGTCCCGTACGCCGTCCGGGTCCACGCAGTAGCCGAGGGCCTCCTCGTAGCCGTAGCGCAGGCCCTCGACGCGGGCGATCCACTTGAAGCCGGTGAGGGTCTCCTCGTAGGGGAGGTGCGCCTTCTCGGCGATACGGCCGAGGAGGGAGGACGAGACGATCGACTCGGCGAAGGTTCCCCGCGCGCCGCGCCGGACCAGGTGGGTGGCGAGCAGCGCACCGACCTCGTCGCCGCGCAGCATGCGCCAGCCGTCGCCGGGCACGGGTACGGCCGCCGCGCAGCGGTCCGCGTCAGGGTCGTTCGCGATGATGAGGTCGGGGTTCGTGGCCCGGGCCTCGGCGAAGGCGAGGTCCATCGCGCCGGGCTCTTCCGGGTTGGGGAAGGCGACGGTCGGGAAGTCCGGGTCGGGGTCGGCCTGTTCGGCGACCAGGGTGGGGGCCGGGAAGCCCGCGCGGGCGAAGGCGGCGAGGAGGGTGTCCCGGCCGACGCCGTGCATCGGTGTGTAGACCGTGCGGGCGGTACGGGGGGAGCCGGGGGCGAGGACGGCGTCCGTACGGGCCAGGTAGGCGTTCAGGACGGTGTCGTCGAGGGTTTCCCAGCCGGTGGTGGGGCGGGGGACGTCGGCGAGGGTGGCGACGGCGGCGATCTCGGCGGCGATCTCGGCGTCCGCCGGGGGGACGATCTGGGAGCCGTCTCCCAGGTACACCTTGTAGCCGTTGTCGCGGGGCGGGTTGTGGCTGGCGGTGACCTCCACGCCCGCGACGGCGCCGAGATGCCTTATGGCGAACGCCAGTACGGGGGTGGGGAGGGGGCGGGGGAGGACGGCCGCCCTGAGTCCCGCGCCGGTCATCACGGCGGCGGTGTCCTGGGCGAAGTCGGCGGACTTGTGGCGGGCGTCGTAGCCGATGACGACGAGGCCGTCGGTCCGGCCCTTGGACTTGAGGTAGGCGGCGAGGCCGGCTGCGGCGCGGATGACGACGGAGCGGTTCATGCGCATGGGGCCTGCGCCGAGTTCGCCGCGTAGGCCTGCTGTGCCGAACTGGAGGGTGCCGGAGAAGCGGGTGGTGAGTTCGGGGAGGTCCTGGGCGTCGATGAGCTTGGCGAGTTCGTCGCGGGTTTCCGCGTCGGGGTCCTCGGCCAGCCACGCCTTGGCCCGTGCGATCAGCTCGTCGTCGTGCACGTCGGTGCCTCTCGGTGTGGTGGTGCGGTTGCGTGGGTCGGTTGCGGTCCCATTGTTCTCGCCCCCGCCGCCCCTACCCGTTCCCATCCCTGGGGGCTCCGCCCCCAGACCCCCCTTTGTCCTCAAACGCCGGACGGGCTGAGAAACCCAGCCCGTCCGGCGTTTGAGGACAAGGCCGTTCAGGCCGACAGCGGGGGACTGGGGGCGGAGCCCCCAGGGATGGGACGGGTAGGGGCGGCGGGGGCGAGGAAAAAGGGCCTACAGGCGGTCCAGGACCTGGGCCAGCAAGGAGCCCATGCGGGTTGCGCTGTCGCGGCCCGCCTGGAGGACCTCCTCGTGGTTCAACGGTTCCCCCGTCATCCCGGCCGCCAGGTTCGTCACCAGCGAGATGCCCAGGATCTCGGCCCCGGCTTCCCGCGCCGCGATCGCCTCCAGGACCGTCGACATGCCCACCAGGTCCGCCCCGATCACCCGCGCCATCCGGATCTCGGCAGGGGTTTCGTAGTGCGGGCCCGTGAACTGGGCGTACACGCCCTCCTCCAGGCTCGGGTCGATCTCCTTGCACAGGGCCCGCAGCCGAGGCGAGTACAGATCCGTCAGGTCCACGAAGTTCGCGCCGATGATCGGCGACGTCGCCGTGAGGTTGATGTGGTCGCTGATCAGGACCGGCTGGCCGGGGCGCATGTCGGGGCGCAGGCCGCCGCAGCCGTTGGTCAGGACGATGGTCTTGCAGCCGGCCGCCACGGCGGTACGGACACCGTGCGCCACGGACGCGACGCCCCGCCCCTCGTAGTAGTGCGTGCGCCCCAGGAACACCAGCGCGCGCTTGTCACCGATCCGGTACGAGCGGATCCTGCCGCCGTGGCCCTCGACCGCAGGCGGCGGGAATCCGGGCAGCTCGGTGACCGGGAGGTCGGCCTCGGGGTCGCCGAGGGCGTCCACGGCCGGTGCCCAGCCGGAGCCCATCACGAGGGCGACGTCGTGGGTCTCGGCGCCCGTCAGCTCCCGCAGGCGCGCGGCGGCGGCGTCGGCGGCGGAGTGGGGGTCGCCCTGGATGTCGTCCGGAAGAAGAGATGCGTTCACGCGCAAGAGCGTATCCGGTCGGAGCCTACGCGCGTAGATGACAGAGGCTCGGGATGGCGATCGTTGTCTTGTCGTTTCCAACCGAACGCGATGCGCGCTCGGCTCAACAGGGACGTTTTCTCAGTTCCATCACATAGTCGTGCGGAGCCCCCGCCGACTCCGCCGCGTCGGCGATCTCGCCCAGGTACCGCGCCGACGGCAGCCCGCCCTCGTACCCGTTGAGGACGTACACCCACGCCGGCTCCTCGCCCTCCAGCGTGTGGACGCGCAGCCGCATCCGACGGTAGATGTCGAGGCCCACGCCCTCCCAGCGGTCCAGCGACTCCTCGTCGGGCGGGGCGATGTCGTACAGGGCGACGAAGACCTGCGAGCGCGGGGCCTCCACGATCGTCGGGAGGGCGCCCTCCCAGCCCATGTGCTCGCCGCCGAACGTCAGCCGCCAGCCGGTCAGCCAGCCGGTGGCGCGCAGCGGCGAGTGCGGTGCGCGGCGCGTCATGAGCCGCGCGTCGAGATTGCCGGCGTAGGCGGCGTAGAGCGACATGGGTCGAGAGTACGGCAGCGGACACGGCCGTCACTCCGACAGCACAGGCCCCTCCCGCACCCGTACAACCGTGCGCCCGCAGCGGTCCCGTACGTCCACACGTGACCCGGGGCGCAGACACCTCGGGGCATGCGGGACAATGGAGCATGTGACTCGGATCGTGATCATTGGTGGCGGACCCGGCGGGTACGAAGCTGCGCTGGTGGCAGCACAGCTCGGCGCGGAGGTGACCGTCGTCGACTGCGACGGTCTGGGCGGGGCGTCGGTGCTCACCGACTGCGTACCGTCGAAGACCCTGATCGCCACGGCCGAGGTGATGACCACCTTCGACTCGTCGTACGAGGAACTGGGGATCATCGTCGCCGACGACACCCCACCCGAGCAGCAGGCCGCCCGTGTCGTGGGCGTCGACCTCGACAAGGTCAACCGACGGGTCAAGCGGCTCGCCCTCGCCCAGTCGCACGACATCACCGCCTCCGTCACCCGGGCCGGCGCCCGCGTCCTGCGCGGCCGTGGCCGGCTCGACGGCATGCAGGCCATCGACGGCTCCCGGAAGGTCGTCGTACGGGCGGCGGACGGCACCGAGGAGACCCTCGTCGCCGACGCCGTGCTGATCGCCACCGGCGGACACCCGCGCGAGCTTGCCGACGCGCAGCCCGACGGCGAGCGCATCCTCAACTGGACCCAGGTCTACGACCTCACCGAGCTGCCCGAAGAGCTGATCGTGGTCGGGTCCGGTGTCACCGGTGCCGAGTTCGCCGGTGCCTATCAGGCTCTGGGATCGAAAGTCACCCTCGTCTCGTCCCGTGACCGCGTGCTGCCGGGTGAGGACCCGGACGCCGCCGCCGTCCTCGAAGAGGTCTTCCGGCGCCGTGGCATGAACGTCATGGCCCGCTCCCGCGCCGAGTCCGCCAAGCGCGTCGGCGACCGGGTCGAGGTCACCCTCTCCGACGGGCGGGTCATCACCGGCTCGCACTGTCTGATGGCCGTCGGCGCTATTCCCAACAGTGCCGGGATGGGCCTTGAGGAGGCCGGGGTCAAGCTGCGCGAGTCCGGGCACATCTGGACCGACAAGGTGTCCAGGACGACCGCCCCGGGCGTGTACGCCGCCGGTGACGTGACCGGCGTCTTCGCCCTCGCGTCCGTCGCCGCCATGCAGGGCCGGATCGCCATGTACCACTTCCTCGGCGACGCGGTGGCCCCGCTCAACCTGAAGACCGTCTCCTCCAACGTCTTCACCGACCCCGAGATCGCCACCGTCGGCTACACCCAGGCCGACGTCGACGCCGGCAAGATCGACGCCGTGGTCGTCAAGCTCCCGCTGCTGCGCAATCCGCGCGCGAAGATGCAGGGCATCCGCGACGGCTTCGTCAAGCTGATGTGCCGCCCGGGTACGGGGATTGTCGTCGGCGGGTGTGTCGTGTCGCCGCGTGCCTCCGAACTCATCCACCCGATCTCGATCGCGGTCGACAACAATCTGACGGTCGAGCAGATCGCGAACGCGTTCACCGTCTATCCGTCCCTTTCCGGATCGATCGCGGAGGTCGCCCGGCAGCTCCACACGCGCAAGGCGACGGGCGAGGCCTGAGCGCCCGGAGCCGGTGGGGAGCGGAACTTCCCGCTGGTCACGGGGAGTTGTGGCCCATTCGCACGGCATAGGCGGAGCGGATAGGCGCGTATACCACTTCCCGTACCCCCATGCGAACAACTTCTGTTATTCGGCGCAAACTGCTGAAAGCAGACGGTCGTTGGGGTTACTGTCAGTTTCGTGTTCGCTGCAGAACGTCGTCAATTGATCCTCGAAATGGTGCGAGCGAATGGGGCCGTGTCGCTCCGTGAGCTCGCCCGCGTCGTCCAGACCTCCGAAGTGACCGTACGGCGGGACGTGCGCGCACTGGAGGCAGAAGGACTCCTCGACCGCCGGCACGGCGGTGCGGTATTGCCGGGCGGCTTCACGCGGGAGTCCGGCTTTCCGCAGAAATCCCATCTCGCGACCGCCGAGAAGACGGCCATCGCCGACCTCGCCGCGAGCTTCGTCGAAGAGGGCGAGGCCATCGTGGTCGGGGCGGGGACCACCACGCAGGAGCTGGCACGCCGGCTCGCGCGGGTCCCCGGGCTGACCGTCGTCACCAACTCCCTGTTGGTGGCCCAGGCGCTGGCCCACGCAAACCGGGTGGAGGTCGTGATGACCGGCGGCACTCTGCGCGGTTCCAACTACGCCCTGGTCGGCAGTGGCGCCGAGCAGTCCCTGCACGGGCTGCGGGTGTCCAAGGCCTTCCTCTCCGGAAGCGGGCTCACCGCCGAACGCGGACTGTCGACCTCCAACATGCTGTCGGCGTCCGTCGACCGCGCGCTGGTGCAGGCCGCCGCCGAGGTCGTCGTGCTCGCCGATCACACCAAGCTCGGTACGGACACCATGTTCCAGACCGTGCCCACGGACGTGATCACCCGCCTCGTCACGGACGAACCGCCCGTCCACGACGACCGCGCGGGTACGGAACTCCAGGCCCTGGCCGACCAGGGAGTCCAGATCGCCGTCGCCGGATCGTCCGGCTCGGGGAACGGCTCCCAGGCGACCGGACCGGGCGGCGGCGATCAGGTCCCGGCGCGCCAGCAGCGCCGGGACGTGCCGCTTCCCAACCCACGCCGGGGCCAGCTGGCCGGTGGCGCGGCGGGCCATCCGCTGCGCGGCACGATGCTGGGCGAGCAGCCCGGCGGACCGGGTGAGCGCGAACGGGAACGGGAGCGGGCCCGGGTGGCGGATCTCCGCCGCCGCTGACCCGTCGTCCTACCGGGTTACCGGGTTGCTGTCGCGGGTCCGGTATCCGGGTGGCTGTCAGCACACCGGTTTATTGAGGTACGGCCTTCAGGCCCCGCAGTGTCAGGGTCAGGAGGCGGTCGGCCAGGCCCGGGTCGTCCGGGGTCTCCTCGGCCGCCAGCGCGATGGCGTTGGTGAGCTGGAGCAGGTCGCCGATGGAGACGTCGGTGCGCAGGGTGCCGGCCTGCTGGGCGCGGGTGAGCAGGGCCGCGCCCGCCTCCCGCATCGGGTTGCTGCACCTGGCCAACGCCGAGTCGGCGTCGTACGACACCGACATGAGCGCCCGTGCCAGGCCGCGGTACTCGCCGGCGTGCGTGACGATCTCGCGCAGCCAGGTGACCAGGGCGGTGCACGGCTCCGGGGCGGTCAGCAGCTCGCGGGAGCGGGCGAGCAGGTCGTTCACCGCGTCCTCGAAGACCGCGCTCATCAGGGCGTGGCGGTTGGGGAAGTGGCGGTAGAGGGTGCCGATGCCTACGCCTGCGCGGCGGGCGACGTCTTCGAGGGAGGTGTCTGTGCCGTGTGCGGCGAAGGCGGCGCGGGCTTCTGTGAGGAGGCGCTCGTAGTTGCGGCGGGCGTCCGCGCGGAGGCCTGCCGGCGGGTGGGCCATGGTTCACCTGCCCTTCGTTTGCTTGGTCTGTGGGGTCAGCATGCCATCGGTCGTGGTTTGGCCGCGGGCCCGGTGGGGGCTTGTCGCGCAGTTCCCCGCGCCCCTGGCAAGCTGCCCGCACCCCCTGTCAGAAAGTGAGGCGCCCGGTGTACTGATCGCTCAGTCCACCGGGCGCCTCTTGACGTCTTGCCGTTAGTCCTTGATCTCGCAGATGGGGGCGCCCGACGTCAGGGACGCGCCTACCTCTGCTGCGAGGCCCTTGATGGTGCCTGCCTTGTGGGCGTTGAGGGGCTGTTCCATCTTCATGGCCTCAAGGACGACGACCAGGTCGCCTTCCTTGACCTCCTGGCCCTCCTCCACGGCCACCTTGACGATGGTGCCCTGCATCGGGGAGGCGAGGGTGTCGCCGGAGGCCACCGGGCCGGACTTCTTGGCCGCGCGGCGCTTGGGCTTGGCGCCCGCCGCGAGGCCGGTGCGGGCCAGGGACATGCCCAGGGAGGACGGGAGGGAGACCTCCAGGCGCTTGCCGCCGACCTCGACGACGATGGTCTCCCGGTCGGTCTCGTCCTCCGCGTCGGCGTCGGTCGGGGCGGCGAAGGGCTTGATCTCGTTGACGAACTCGGTCTCGATCCAGCGGGTGTGGACCGTGAAGGGGTCCTGGCTGCCGGTGAGTTCGGGGGCGAAGGCGGGGTCGGCGACGACCGCGCGGTGGAAGGGGATGGCGGTGGCCATGCCCTCGACCTGGAACTCGGCCAGCGCACGGGCGGCACGCTGGAGCGCCTGCCGGCGGGTGGCGCCGGTGACGATCAGTTTGGCGAGGAGCGAGTCCCACGCCGGGCCGATGACGCTGCCGGACTCGACGCCCGCGTCCAGGCGGACACCGGGGCCGGACGGCGGGGCGAAGGTGGTGACGGTGCCGGGGGCGGGCAGGAAGCCGCGGCCCGGGTCCTCGCCGTTGATGCGGAACTCGAAGGAATGGCCGCGCAGTTCCGGGTCGCCGTAGCCGAGTTCCTCGCCGTCGGCGATGCGGAACATCTCGCGTACGAGGTCGATGCCGGCGACCTCCTCGGTGACCGGGTGCTCGACCTGGAGGCGGGTGTTGACCTCCAGGAAGGAGATCGTGCCGTCCATCCCGACGAGGAACTCCACCGTGCCGGCGCCGACGTAGCCGGCCTCCTTCAGGATCGCCTTCGAGGAGGCGTACAGCTCGGCGACCTGCTCCTCGGAAAGGAACGGGGCCGGGGCCTCCTCCACGAGCTTCTGGTGGCGGCGCTGGAGGGAGCAGTCACGTGTCGAGACGACGACCACGTTGCCGTGGGAGTCGGCCAGGCACTGGGTCTCCACGTGGCGGGGCTTGTCGAGGTAGCGCTCGACGAAGCACTCGCCGCGCCCGAAGGCGGCCACGGCCTCGCGGACGGCGGAGTCGTACAGCTCCGGGACCTCTTCGAGGGTGCGGGCGACCTTCAGGCCGCGTCCGCCACCGCCGAAGGCGGCCTTGATGGCGATCGGCAGACCGTGCTCCTGGGCGAAGGCGACGACCTCGTCGGATCCGGAGACCGGGTCGGGCGTGCCGGCGACCAGCGGGGCACCGGCGCGCTGGGCGATATGACGGGCGGCGACCTTGTCACCGAGGTCACGGATGGCCTGCGGCGGCGGGCCGATCCAGGTCAGACCCGCGTCGAGGACGGCCTGGGCGAAGTCGGCGTTCTCCGAGAGGAAGCCGTATCCGGGATGGATCGCGTCCGCCCCGGCGTCCTTGGCGGCCTGGAGCACCTTGGCGATGTCGAGATAGCTGGTCGCCGGGGTGTCACCGCCCAGGGCGAACGCCTCATCCGCGGCGCGGACATGCAGAGCGTCCCGGTCCGGGTCGGCGTACACGGCCACGCTCGCGATTCCGGCATCCCGGCAGGCCCGGGCAACGCGGACAGCGATTTCGCCACGGTTGGCGATGAGCACCTTGCGCACGATTGAGGCTCCCTCCTTGAAACAAGCCGAGTTTAGGGACTGCCGACACGGCGCATCGACCCGTCCCCACTGGTGAGCTTGCCCACACGGAGCGTGATACGAGGCTCGCTCGACCCGCGAAATCCCTTGTCGCACCTACGTACGCAGGACTCCTTGCGGAAACCCTAGCCCCCTGATGTGGTCAAGGTCTCTGTGAGAGCGTGCTGCGGCCCACTCCGTTTCTTTGTGGAGTCCCTACGAACGGCCCAATGATTCTTTGCCCGTCGAGCAACCTCGGACGAACCCTTGTCCGCGCGTTTACCCGTTAGTAGCGTTCACGTTGTACCGAACGAAGTACCAACCGAAC
Organism: Streptomyces sp. NBC_00075; assembly: GCF_045041225.1. NCBI lineage: Bacteria > Bacillati > Actinomycetota > Actinomycetes > Kitasatosporales > Streptomycetaceae > Streptomyces > Streptomyces sp. NBC_00075. The sequence continues at coordinate 3,876,542 of NZ_CP108243.1, read as the reverse complement.
GTAGTACTGGCCGCATGAGCGGCAGTCGAAAGTGGGTGGGGGCCAGTGGTCCGCAGACCGGTGGCTTGGATCGTCGCGGTCATCCTGTTCGTGGAGGCGTTCGGCGTCGCCGCGCTGAACTGGTTCCTGGGGACGGTCGTCGACAATCAGCAGATGTCCCTCGCCGGTCTCGACCCGGACATGATGTCCGTGTCCTCGAAGGTCGGCGGTCTGGTCTTCGGCGCCTACTTCGCGCTGTGCGGGGTGGTGGCCCTGCTCGTCGCCCTGCGCGACCGCTCCCCGGCCGGCCTCGGCCGCATCCTGCTGATCAGCGTGGCCGTGGTGCACGCGCTGCTGGGGGCCTTCGCCTGGGGCCTGGTGGGCTGGACGGCGTTCCTGACCATGGTCGTGGTGCTGGCGCTGGTGGTGCTCCTGCTGATGACGTACGACCAGCGGGACACCCCCGTGTCCGAGGGCCCGGAGGACAGCGCGGGGGGCGGCTCGCCGCTCACCCCTCCGCCGACGCCCAGCACCCCCTGATCGCTACTTCTCCCCGGGCGTCCACAACTCGGTGATCCCGACGCCCAGTTCGGCGAGCAGCCTGCGTACGAGGGGCAGGCTGATGCCGATGACGTTGCCGTGGCCGCCGTCGATGCCGTCGATGAACGGTGCCGAGCGGCCGTCGAGCGTGAACGCCCCGGCTACATGGAGGGGCTCGCCGGAGGCGACGTACGCGGCGATCTCGTCGTCGGTCGGCTCGCCGAACCGCACGACCGTGGACGCGGTGGCCGACACATGGCGGTTGTTCGCCGTGTCCCAGACGCAGTGACCCGTCTGGAGCGTGCCCGCCCGGCCGCGCATCGACTTCCAGCGGGCGGTGGCCTCCTCGGCGTCGGCGGGCTTGCCGTACGCCTCGCCGTCCAGGTCGAGGACTGAGTCGCAGCCGATCACCAGCGCGCCCCGCACCTCGGGCTTCGCGGCCACCACGGAGGCCTTCGCCTCGGCGAGGGCGAGGGCCAGGTCGGCGGGGGTCGGCGCGGTCACGGCGTCCTCGTCGAAGCCGCTGACGATCACCTCGGGGTCGAGCCCGGCCTGCCTGAGCAGGTTGAGCCGGGCGGGTGACTGGGAGGCGAGCACGAGGCGGCGGCGTGGCTGATCGGTCATGCGGTCAGAGTATCGGCGGGGGTCGGCCTACAACACGCCGAGGACGATCATCGCGAGGAGCATGGCCAGGGCCATGAGAAACCCGAGCCGCCGAAGCATGTCCTGCGCGTCGCGCAGTTCTTTCGGCGGCTCGTTCTCTGGGTCGGACCACAACATGCCATCCAGCGTGCGGCTTGGAAGGCCAGGGCGCCTGAGTAGACGTACTTAGATTGGCGCCCTTTGTTGTCCCTCTGTGCGCGGTTCCTCGCGCCCCTAAAAGCCTCAGTCACCCGGGCCAGTAGGTGCGGGTCCATGATGTCGGGCCCGGCTGGGGGACGCGCTGGGTGGCGATTCTTGCCGGGTCTGCCCAGGCGTCCTTGGTGCCTGGTGCGCCGGGGGCCGTGGAGGACGCTGCCACGGCTCGGGCGCGGACCACCGCCAGGGCGGCGGCCAGCTCCTCGGGGGTCGGGTTGCCCCGTACGACCTTGATGTTCACAGCGGCTCCTAGAGAGGGATGTTGCCGTGCTTCTTCGGGGGCAGGGACTCGCGCTTCGTGCGGAGCTGGCGCAGGCCCCGTACGACGTGGCGGCGGGTGTCGGACGGGAGGATCACCGCGTCGACGTAGCCGCGTTCGGCCGCGATGTAGGGGTTGAGGAGGGTGTCCTCGTACTCCTGGATGAGGCGGGCGCGGACCACGTCCAGGTCCTCCCCGCCCGCCTCCGCCTCGGCGATCGTGCGGCGGTGCAGGATGTTGACCGCGCCCTGGGCGCCCATGACGGCGATCTGGGCGGTCGGCCAGGCCAGGTTGAGGTCGGCACCCAGGTGCTTGGATCCCATGACGTCGTAGGCGCCGCCGAAGGCCTTGCGGGTGATGACCGTGATGAGGGGGACCGTGGCCTCGGCGTAGGCGTAGATCAGCTTGGCGCCGCGGCGGATGATGCCGTCGTGTTCCTGGTCGACGCCCGGGAGGAAGCCGGGGACGTCCACGAAGGTGAGGACCGGGACGTTGAAGGCGTCGCAGGTGCGTACGAAGCGGGCGGCCTTCTCGCTCGCGGCGATGTCGAGGCAACCCGCGAACTGCATCGGCTGGTTGGCGACGACGCCGACCGGACGGCCCTCCACCCGGCCGAAGCCGGTGAGGATGTTCGGCGCGAACAGGGACTGCGTCTCGAAGAACTCGGCGTCGTCCAGGACGTGTTCGATCACCGTGTGCATGTCGTACGGCTGGTTCGCGCTGTCCGGGATCAGGACGTCCAGCTCGCGGTCCTCGTCCGTGACGGTGAGGTCCGCCTCCTCCGGGAACAGCGGGGGCTCGCTGAGGTTGTTGGACGGCAGGTACGACAGCAGCTGCTTGACGTACTCGATGGCGTCCTTCTCGTCGCCGGCCATGTGATGGGCCACGCCGGAGGCGGAGTTGTGGGTGCGGGCGCCGCCCAGCTCCTCCATGCCGACGTCCTCGCCGGTGACCGTCTTGATGACGTCCGGGCCGGTGATGAACATGTGCGAGGTCTGGTCGACCATGACCGTGAAGTCGGTGATGGCCGGGGAGTAGACCGCTCCGCCGGCGCACGGCCCGACGACGAGTGAGATCTGCGGGATGACGCCGGAGGCGTGGGTGTTGCGGCGGAAGATCTCGCCGTACGCGCCGAGGGAGGCGACGCCCTCCTGGATGCGGGCACCGCCCGAGTCGTTGATGCCGATGACCGGGCAGCCGGTCTTCAGCGCGAAGTCCATGACCTTGACGATCTTCTGGCCGTACACCTCGCCCAGCGCGCCGCCGAAGACGGTGAAGTCCTGGGAGAACACGGCGATCGGACGGCCGTCGACGGTCCCGTAGCCGGTGACGACACCGTCGCCGTAGGGGCGGTTGTTCTCCAGGCCGAAGTTGGTCGAGCGGTGGGTGGCGAACTCGTCCAGCTCGACGAACGAGTCGTCGTCGAGGAGCAGTTCGATGCGCTCACGGGCCGTCAGTTTGCCCTTGGCGTGCTGCTTCTCGACCGCGCGTTCCGATCCGGCGTGCGTCGCCGCGTCGACGCGGCGTTGCAGGTCCGCGAGCTTGCCAGCGGTGGTGTGGATGTCGATCTGCTGCGGCTTTACCGGCTCGGCCATCGGGATGCGGCTCCCTGCAAAGAGTGACGTGCTCAGAAGGGGGATTGGCTACTCATCCGTAGCGTAGTGGGGTGCCTACCCATCGGCAGTGCGGCGTTTACCACATCTAGTGTGGCTTGCATGACGCCGCGAGATGACTCAGAGGGTTCAGCAGGATCAGAGGATGCAGCAGGGAACGACGGGCGCTGGTCCGATCTCGACCGGCCGCCGCTCGGTGCCGGTGCGCTGCGTCGGGCGCTGGTCCGGGAGGGCGGGCTCTGGTCGGGGGTCGAGGTGGTGCGCAGTACGGGGTCCACGAACGCCGATCTCGTCGCCCTGGCGACTGCGGGCAAGGCGGAGGAGGGGTTCGTCCTGGTCGCCGAGGAGCAGACAGCAGGGCGTGGGCGGCTGGACCGGCAGTGGACGGCGCCCGCTCGGTCGGGGCTGTTCTTCTCCGCGCTGCTGAAGCCGACGGAGGTGCCGGTGGCCCGCTGGGGCTGGCTGCCGCTGCTCACCGGGGTCGCGGTGGCGACGGGGCTGTCGCGGGCCGCAGGCGTCGATACGTCACTCAAATGGCCCAATGACCTGCTGGTGAGCGTCGGGGGCGCGGAGCGCAAGGCGGGCGGGATCCTCGCGGAGCGGGCCGGTGCGGACGCGGTGGTGATCGGCATCGGCATCAACGTCACCCTGCGCGAGGACGAGCTGCCGGTGCCTACGGCCGGGTCGCTGGCGTTGGCGGGGGCCGTGGGGACGGACCGGGATCCGTTGCTGCGGGCGGTGCTGCGGTCGTTGGAGCAGTGGTATGTGCGGTGGCGGGCGGTGGAGGGGGATCCGGTGTTGTCCGGGTTGCAGGAGACGTATGCGGCGGGGTGTGCGACGTTGGGGCGGACTGTGCGGGCGGAGTTGCCGGGGGAGAGGTCTGTGGTGGGGGAGGCGGTGGCCGTGGACGGGGACGGGCGGTTGGTGCTGGCCACGGGGGAAGGGGTGCAGGAGCCGGTGGGGGCGGGGGATGTGGTGCATCTGCGGCCCGCGTGAGGGGTGTTCTCGCCCCCGCCGCCCCTACCCGTCCCGTCCTCGGGGGCTCCGCCCCCGAACCCCCGCTCCTCAAACGCCGGAGGGGCTGGATAGTCAGCCCGTCCGGCGTTTGAGGACAAAGGGGGGTCTGGGGGCGCAGCCCCCAGCGAGGTCCGCATCAACTCCGGCGCGTCGTCTCTGCTGGACCTAGCGGAGCGAGGCCGTATCGTTGATGGCGGTCGATATCTGACCGTGACAGATCGGAAGGGCAGCAGGCGTGACCGTCGACGACACGGGCTCCGACACGGCGGGCAGCCGGGTGGACGGGCAGGACGCCGACCCCGGTGAGGACCCGCTCGCCCTGCGTCTCGAACAGCTCATCCTCGGGGCCGAGCGGCGCTACACCCCCTTTCAGGCCGCCCGCAGCGCCGGTGTCTCCATGGAGCTGGCCTCCCGTTTCTGGCGGGCGATGGGCTTCGCCGACATCGGGCAGGCCAAGGCGCTGACCGAGGCGGACGTCCTCGCGCTGCGCCGGCTCGCCGGTCTCGTCGAGGCGGGGCTGCTGAGCGAGGCGATGGCCGTGCAGGTGGCGCGTTCCACGGGGCAGACCACCGCCCGGCTGGCGGAGTGGCAGATCGACTCCTTCCTGGAGGGGCTGACCGAGCCGCCCGAGCCCGGAATGACCCGCACAGAAGTCACGTACCCCCTGATCGAACTGCTCCTGCCCGAGCTGGAGGAGTTCATCGTGTACGTCTGGCGGCGCCAGCTCGCCGCCGCTACCGGACGGGTCGTACAGGCCGCCGACGACGAGGAGATGGTGGACAGACGGCTCGCCGTCTGCTTCGCCGACCTTGTCGGGTTCACGCGGCTGACCCGCCGGATGGAGGAGGAGGAACTCGGCGAACTCGTCGAGGCCTTCGAGACCACGGCCGCCGACCTGGTCGCCGCGAACGGCGGGCGGCTCGTCAAGACGCTCGGCGACGAGGTGCTGTACGCGGCGGACGACGCCGGTGTCGCCGCCGAGATCGCGCTGCGGCTGATCGAGACGATGGCGCACGACGAGACGATGCCCGAGCTGCGGGTCGGGATGGCCTTCGGCACGGTGACCACCCGTATGGGTGATGTGTTCGGGTCGACGGTGAACCTGGCCTCCCGGTTGACGTCGATAGCGCCACGGGACGCCGTGCTCGTCGACGGGGCGTTCGCGGAGGAGCTGATCCGTACCGGGGACGCGCCCGCCTCCGAGGCGGAGGCGGCCGAGGCCGCTGCCGCCGCGGAGAAGGAGGGCGAGGAGCCGCCGGTGTACCGCTTCGCGCTCCAGCCGATGTGGCAGCGGCCGGTACGCGGACTGGGCGTGGTCGAGCCCTGGCTGCTGACCCGGCGGGCCGGACCCGTCGCGTAGGACCGCCTTCCCCTTCTCTTGCTGCTCAGTGGCGGTGGTTCAGCGCGTCCACGCACAGGCCGATCAGCGGTACGCAGACTCCGCCGGGTGCGGAGGGCCGCGGGGCCGGTGCGGGGGCCTGGGGCGCCGGGGCCTCCTGCTGTGGGGGCGGCTGGGGTGCGAGAGGGGCCGGTGCCGTCGCCGGTGGCCGGCCGGGGGTGGTGACCGGTGTCGGCGTGCTGGGCCGCTGCGGGATCGTGGTGGCGTCGGGGGCGGTTACGGGTGACGTGGGGGTGGGGTACGGGCTGAGGGGCTGGGGCCGTAGAGGGCCGGTCGCGCTTGGGAGAGCCGTCGGGAGTGCGGTCGGGGTCGGTGCGGGGGTCGCGCCACCCATCGGGGCGCTCGCCGACGGGGTCGGCGTGGGGGTCGTCCCGACGGTGGCCGCCGCGTTGTCGGTGCGGCCGGCGGAGGTGTCCCCACTCGTGCCTGTGCCCGCGTCCGTCCCCGTGTCCGTGTCCAGGTCGGACTGGGCCTGGGTGTTGCCGACGCCGCCCACTCCGCCGTCGGGCGCCAGCCGTACGAGGCTCAGGACGCCGGCGGCCAGCGCGAAACCGCCCGCCGCGAGCAGGACCTTGCGGGGGCGGGGCTTGCGGTGCCGGCCCCGGGGGCGGGTGACGGGAGGGACGGGCGGCGGCTCCGGGGGAGGCGTCCAGGTTCGGGCGGGGCCTGTGAACTGGCGTGGGACCTGGGCATGCCTCGGTGTGCCTGTCTCGACCGGCCTGGTCGTCGTGTCCGTCATCGTGATCCCTCCCCGTTGCGCTCGCGCCCCCGATGCGCCGAGGCGGTGCGCACGTTATGCGCTCCCCGGGGCGGGATTTCGGGAGATCGGTGCGATGTCACCCGAACGGGGAGAGGGATCCGTTCTTCCCCCGGGTGGGGCCGGGCTGCGATGATCGGGGCGGTGGTGGTTAACCCGCGTTAACAAGGAGGGTGTCATGGGCGAGGAGCGGTCCGAGGAACGGTTCGGGGAGTTCGTCGTGGTGCGGCGGCATGCGTACGTCGCCGAGCTGGTCCTCGATCGGCCGAAGGCCATGAACGCGGTCTCCTCCGCCATGGCCCGGTCCATCGCCGGCGCGTGTGCCGCGCTGGCCGCCGACCGTGACGTACGCGCGGTGGTGCTGACCTCCACCCATGAGCGGGCGTTCTGCGTCGGGGCCGACCTCAAGGAGCGGAACTCGATGTCCGACGCCGAACTGGTCCGGCAGCGGCCGGTGGCGCGGGGTGCGTACACCGGCGTACTGGAGCTGCCGATGCCGGTGATCGCGGCGGTGCACGGGTTCGCGCTGGGGGGCGGGTTCGAGCTGGCGCTGTCCTGCGATCTGATCGTGGCGGACGGTACGGCGGTGGTGGGGCTGCCCGAGGTGTCCGTGGGCGTGATTCCCGGGGGCGGCGGTACGCAGCTGCTGCCCCGGCGGGTGGGGGCCGCGAGGGCCGCCGAGCTGATCTTCACGGCGCGGCGCGTGGACGCGGGCGAGGCGCGGGAGCTGGGCCTGGTGGACGTACTGGTGGGGGAGGGGCGGGACCGGGAGGAGGCACTGGCACTGGCGTCCCGGATCGCGGCGAACTCCCCTGTGGGGGTACGAGCGGCCAAGCGGGCCTTGCGGGTGGGGTTCGGGCTGGACCTGCGGGCGGGCCTCGAAGTGGAGGATGCCGCCTGGCGTGCCGTTGCCTTCTCGGGCGATCGGGCGGAGGGGGTGGCGGCGTTCGCCGAGAAGCGGACGCCTGCCTGGCCGGGCGAGTAACGCTCACGCCTCCGGCGCGCGGGGCTTCACGGCGTCCCGGGCCCTGCGGTGTGCCGGGCCTGGCGGTGTGTCGGGCCTGGCGGTGTGCCGGGTTTTGGGGTGTGTCGGGCCTGGCGGTGTGCAGGGTTTTGGGGTGTGTCGGGCCTGGCGGTGAGCTGGGCCTTGCGGTGCGCTGGGCTTTGCGGCGCTCTGAGCCGGATCTGCGGGCCGGATCAGCGTGTTGGGTCTGCGTGCTGGGTCTCCGGGCGGGATCCCCGGGCCGGATCAGCGCGCTGGGTCTCCGTGCTGGTCCGCGGGCGGGATCTCCGCGCGGGGTCTCCGGACTGGGTCTGTGCGCGGGGTCTCCGGGCCGGGTCTCGATGCTGGTCTGTGCGCCGGATCTCCCTGCCGGGCCCTCCGCATCTTCGGTGCGGTGTTTCCGCCCGGGGCGTCCTGCTCGGGCGGGTGAGGCGGGGTGCTCAGGGAATCCGTCCGGTGGCCCTTGGGCCCGGTGACTCGTGCCCACCCCCTGTTCGCCCTCCCAATGTCTCAATTCCTCACAAACCTTCCTAACCTGGATCAATGGGTGAGGAAAGCCGGCTCCGCGCCGTCGTGACGCTCGCGCAGGGTATGGCCGCCGCGCACAGCCCCCGCGACTCCTGGCGTGCCGCCGCGCTCGGTGCCTGTCATGCGCTGACCGGGAACTTCGCCGCACTGTCGGTCTGGGAGCGGGAACTGGGGCGGCTGCGGGTCCTCGCGAACGTGGGGGAGCTGGCCGTCGACGAGGAGGAGTTTCCGGAGGGGGAGGCGTACCCCGTGCACCAGTTCCCGGAGATCACCGAGTTCCTGCACGAGCGGTGGGCGGGCGGGGGCGAGCCCAACGCCTGGGTCGAGACCGCCGAGGGGCCTGCCGACGGGGCCTTCGAGGGGCGTGCCGGGTACTGCCATCAGCGTGTCGCCGCCTTGCGTCGCCGGGGGCGCGGCTGCTGTGTCGTCGCCCCTGTCGTGCTGCACGGACGGGCCTGGGGCGAGCTGTACGTCGCCCGGCCGGCTGGTGCGCCCGTCTTCGACCGTGCCGACGCCGACTTCGCCACCGTTCTGGCGTCCGTCGTCGCCGCCGGGATCGCCCAGACCGAGCGGCTGGAGGAGGCCCGGCGGTTGGCCTTCACGGACGCGCTGACCGGGCTCGCGAACCGGCGTGCTGTGGACGCGCATCTCGACGAGGCGATCGAGCGGCATCGGCGGGACGGGGCGGTGGTCAGTCTCGTCGTCTGCGATCTGAACGGGCTCAAGCGGGTCAACGACACGCTGGGGCATGCCGTCGGGGACCGGTTTCTCGAACGGTTCGGGTCCGTGCTGTCGCTGTGCGGGGCGATGTTGCCGGGGGCGTTGGCCGGGCGGCTGGGTGGTGACGAGTTCTGTCTGCTGGTGGTCGGTGCGCCTGCGGATGATGTCGTGCGGGCGGCGGATGAACTCTGTCGTCGTGCGGCTGGGTTGGAGTTGGGGGAGGGGGTTGCTTGTGGGGTGGCCTCGACGGCTGATGCGATCGGGGTGGTGCGGTCGGCTCGGCGGTTGTTTCGGCTTGCTGATGCGGCGCAGTACCGGGCGAAGGCGCTTCGTGCGGATCGGCCGGTTGTTGCGGGGCGTGAGGGCCCTGACGATCCGGTGGTACGCCTCGCTGACGCGAGGCCGTCCCGGGAGGGGGCTGTCGAGCGGCGGCGGTTCCGTGGGCGTCGGCCGTGAGGCGGGGGTTGTTGTTTTCGCCCCCGCCGCCCCTACCCATTCCCATCCCCTGGGGGCTGCCGCCCCCAGACCCCCGCTCCGGCCCTGAACGGGCCTTGTCCTCAAACGCCGGACGGGCTGGATAGTCAGCCCGTCCGGCGTTTGAGGACAAAGGGGGTCTGGGGGCGCAGCCCCCAGAAGGATGGGACGGGTAGGGGCGGCGGGGGCGAGTGAGTGTTGTAAGGGGTGTACCGGCCACCCGGTAGTGACATCTGGGAATTCACTGCGTACGCTCCTGAATATGGATATGCACACTGTGGTGGTGGGGACGTCCGGGGTGACCGCGGACGACGTGCTCGCCGTGGCGCGCGGCGGCGCCCGGATCGAGCTGTCCGGTGAGGCCCTCGCCGCCCTCGCGAAGGCCCGCGGCGTCATCGACGCGCTGGCCGCCAGGCCCGAGCCCGTGTACGGCGTCAGCACCGGGTTCGGTGCCCTCGCGACCCGGCACATCAGCCCCGAACTCCGCGCCCAGCTCCAGCGCAACATCGTCCGCTCGCACGCCGCCGGCATGGGCCCGCGCGTCGAGCGCGAGGTCGTACGCGCCCTGATGTTCCTGCGGCTGAAGACCGTCTGCTCGGGACATACCGGTGTGCGCCCCGAGGTCGCGCAGACCATGGCCGACCTGCTCAACGCCGGCATCACCCCCGTCGTCCACGAGTACGGCTCCCTCGGCTGTTCCGGCGACCTCGCGCCCCTCTCCCACTGCGCCCTCACCCTCATGGGCGAGGGGGACGCCGAGGGGATCGACGGGGTGGTGCGGCCTGCCGCCGAGCTGCTCGCCGAGCACGGCATCGTCCCCGTCGAGTTGCGCGAGAAGGAAGGCCTCGCCCTTCTCAACGGCACCGACGGCATGCTCGGCATGCTGGTCATGGCCCTCGCCGACCTTGACGTCCTTTACAAGTCCGCCGATGTCACCGCCGCGCTCAGTCTTGAAGCGCTGCTCGGTACCGACAAGGTCCTCGCGCCCGAACTGCACGCCATCCGGCCCCATCCGGGGCAGGGCGCCAGCGCCGCCAACATGCTTGCCGTGCTCAAGGGTTCGGAGCTGACCGGGCATCACCAGGACGGCGCACCGCGTGTCCAGGACGCCTACTCCGTGCGCTGCGCCCCGCAGGTCGCCGGTGCCGGGCGCGACACCATGGCCCACGCACGGCTCGTCGCCGAGCGGGAGTTGGCGTCTGCGGTCGACAATCCCGTCGTCCTGCCCGACGGGCGGGTCGAGTCCAACGGGAACTTCCACGGGGCCCCGGTGGCCTACGTCCTCGACTTCCTCGCCATCGCCGTCGCCGACCTCGGGTCCATCGCCGAGCGCCGCACCGACCGGCTCCTCGACAAGAACCGTTCGCACGGGCTGCCGCCGTTCCTCGCCGACGACCCCGGTGTGGACAGCGGGCTGATGATCGCCCAGTACACCCAGGCCGCCCTGGTGAGTGAGTTGAAGCGGCTCGCCGTGCCTGCCTCGGCGGATTCCATTCCGTCCTCCGCCATGCAGGAGGACCACGTCTCGATGGGCTGGTCGGCGGCGCGCAAGCTCCGTACGGCCGTCGACAACCTCGCCCGGATCATCGCCGTCGAGCTGTACGCGGCCACGCGCGCCATCGAGTTGCGCGAAGGGCTGACGCCCGCGCCCGCGTCCCGGGCCGTCATCGACGCCGTACGGGCCGCAGGGGTCGAAGGACCCGGTCCCGACCGGTTCCTGTCGCCCGACCTCGCTGCCGCGGACGCCTTCGTGCGGGGCGGGCACCTCGTCACCGCGGTGGAGCCGGTGACCGGCCCGCTGGAGTAGGCCCAGTAGGCCCGGTAGGCCCAGGAGGGCTCAGTAAGCCGGGGCCCTGTCGACCGCGTGTCGGACAGGGCCCCTGCGAAAGCCTGTCCCTTACTTCAGTTTGGCCGTCTGTGCCGTGACCAGCGCCGCCGGGACGGCGTACGTCTTGCCCGTCATCATCGCGCCGAGGTTGAGCGTGTAGTAGCCCGCGACGAGGTTGCCGCTGCGCACGACCTCGCCGTGCAGCGAGCCCGTCTCGCCGCTCTCCTCGTCGACCACGCCGGTCACGGAGAACGCCACCGCCTCGTCACCGGTGCCGGCCGCCTTCTCGGCGGCGACCTCGGTCAGCTTCTGCGGTTCCTTGTCGTCGGTCACCGTGAAACCGCTGGCGCACGCCGTGAGCGCGTCCGAGACGGACTTCATCGTCTTCTCCGCCGCGTCACCCTCGTACGAGGAGAGCGACACGAGGGTCACGTCGACGTCCATCAGGGACTCGCCCGTGAGCTCGGCCAGGTCCTCCGCGGACGTGGGAGTGGACGACGGCTTCGCGCCGATGACCGAGCGGTTCGTGGTGGCCGCCTCGTCGCCCGGGGCCTGGCCCGACAGGACGTCGGCGAGCGGACGGCACTTCTCGTCGGACAGCTTGAGGCCGGCCGCGGAGACCTTGGCGGACGCACCCGCCGCCTCGACCGTGGAGCCGGGCACATCGGCCGTGGCGACGATCAGCTTCTCCAGCTCGGCCTTCGTGGCCGCCTTCGCGGCGGCCACCTCGGAACCCTTTGAACTCTTGTCCTTCGACTCGGCCGAATCCGCCGAGTCCTCGCTGCCGCACCCCGTGATGAGGACGAGCGACAGTGCGCCCACGGTCGCCGTGGCGCACAGGCGCGCCCTCGATGATCTCTTCATGGGCGGACTATGAACTGATGTTCAAATAAACGTCAAGTTCGTCAAAAGATTGTCAGAATCCCAGGCGTTCGCGTCGCAGTGAATACATCACGAAGCCCGCGCCGAGGCCGAGGCTGAGCGTGCCGCCCACGACGTACGGGGTGGTGTTGAAGCTGCCGGTGTCGGCGAGGCGGGTGCCGTCGCCGGTGCCCGAGTCCGAGGAGTCAGCGGAGTCCGAGGTCGTCGTGGCCGCCGTACCGCTGCTCGTGTCTGTGCTTGTTGTGGAGATCTGGCGGGTGAAGTCGGACATCGTGGACAGGGACGTATCCGCTCTCTGCTGCTGTTCCACCGACTTCTCCACCGGCTTGTCTCCCGTCGCGTTGGCGGACGGGACGAACCACAGGGCACCCAGGAGGGTCCCCGCTGCGGTGGCGGTCAGCAACGACCGACGTGCGGATGACACGGAATATCGATCCCCTTGTGGCTCTGGCGAATTGGCCGTGGACCCGATGCTAATGACAGGCGCGGGTCGTGGGAAAGTTGTGGGAGCTGTGAGCCGTACGCTCTCCGACCATGAGTACTTCAGAGACATCACGTTTTGTACGGCTTCGGGTGGAACTGGTCGTCGAGGTCGACGACCCGGCCTCCCTCACGAAGGCCGCGTTGCGGCGGATCGCTGAGGACACCGAGATGCCCGCCGACGAGCGGGTGCACGCCGAGGACGCTGTGACGGAAGACACCGCGGAGGCGCTCGCGTACCTCGTGGACCCGTTCGACCTGGTCGGCGAGGTGCCGGGGATCGAACTGGCGCAGGCCTCCTGGAGCAGCGAGGAGATCGACTACGACCCGGATTCGCCGGACTGGGATCTCGACGAGGATGATGAGGTGGACGGCGACGAGATGGTCGGGGAGCGGGTCGGCGGCTGAGGGTCTTGGAAAAAACGTGACCCCGGGCGGCAACCGCGGCCCGGGGTTTCTTCGTCTCAGGGGGAGCAGTGACCGGCAGTGGCACCACGCGACCCGGTGGAGTGCGGGACGGGCGGAGCGCCCCCTGTGACCCAGGCGACGTGGTGTGCCCCACACATCGAGCGAATGTGGAACGGGACGAACCGGTCGTAGCGTTGAAGTGGGTTACGGGGACTTGCATGTTCGGTTCGGTACGGGGACTCGTGGTCCTGACGGTTCGGGGATTCGGCAACGATGGAGAAGCGTGTGATGACGGACAGTAGGCGGCGCAAGGGTCTCATGGCCGCGTCCGCCCTGCTCGGTGGCGTGCTGGTGCTCTCTGCGTGCAGCGGAGGCGACAGCGACAGTGCCTCCAAGGGCGACAGCGGCACCGACACCTCGCAGGCCAAGGCCGACGAGGCGGCGGCGGCGAAGACCTCCGAGGCCCAGATCAAGATCACACCCGGGGACGGCTCGAACAACGCCTCCATCAACAACGCGGCCCAGGTGGCGGTGACCAAGGGCACCCTGACGTCGGTGGAGATGACGACGGCGGACGGCACCGCGGTCGCCGGTGAGATATCCGCCGACAAGACCAGCTGGAAGCCGAGCGCCCAGCTGGAGCGCGCCACCACCTACAAGGTGACGGCGGAGGCCACGGACACCAAGGGCCGTACGGCCCACGAGAACGCCTCCTTCACCACGGTCTCCGCCGGGAACAGCTTCGTCGGCTACTTCACCCCCGAGGACGGCTCGACCGTCGGTGTGGGCATGCCCGTGTCGATCAACTTCGACAAGGCGATCACCGAGAAGGCGGCCGTACAGAAGGCCGTCACGGTCTCCTCGACCAGCGGGCAGGAGGTCGTCTGCCACTGGTTCAACGACACCCGCATGGACTGCCGGCCCGACGACTACTGGCAGGAGAACTCCACCGTCACGCTGAAGCTGGCGCTCGACGGCGTGGAGGGCGCGAGCGGTGTCTACGGCGTGCAGCAGAAGACGGTCACCTTCAAGATCGGCCGCAACCAGGTCTCCATCGTCGACGCCAAGACGAAGACGATGAAGGTCATGCACAACGGCACGGTCATCAAGACCATCCCGATCTCCGCCGGTTCGCCCGAGAACAAGACGTACGAGGGCAAGATGGTGATGTCGGAGAAGTTCAAGGAGACGCGCATGAACGGCGCGACCGTGGGCTTCACCGACGACGACGGCAAGGGCGAGTACGACATCAAGGACGTGCCGCACGCCATCCGCCTGACCACCTCCGGCACCTTCGTGCACGGCAACTACTGGAGTTCCAGCAGCACTTTCGGCAGCGCCAACGTCAGCCACGGCTGTGTCGGCCTGGACGACACCAAGGGCGCCAACGACAAGAGTTCGGCGGGCTACTGGTTCTACACCAACTCGATCATCGGTGACGTCGTCGACGTTCGTAACACCGGTGACAAGACCGTCGACCCGGCCAACGGTCTCAACGGCTGGAACCTGAGCTGGGCGGACTGGAAGGCCGGTTCGGCCGTCTGACCCGTCTGACTCTCAAGCAGTTCACAGCTTTCCGATGCCGCCCCCAGGGGCGGCATCGGTGTTTCCGGGGTTCACCACAGCCTTCTCATGCATCTCTTATGCGGGGCTTATCCCGCCATCACACGGTGTACCTACCTTGCGGCCATGTTCTTCACCTACCTGAGGCGCGAACTGCGCCGCCGCAGAAAAGCGGCACTCGTCGTCGCCTCCGGGCTCGCACTGGGCATCGCACTTGTCATCGTGGTCACGTCCGTGTCCTCCGGCATGTCGAAGGCGCAGGACAAGGTCCTGGAGTCGCTGTACGGCCTCGGTACCGACATGACCGTCACCAAGGCCGCCGCGGCCCAGACCGGCACCGGTGACGCCCAGCGCCCGCGCTTCCAGTTCGACGCGCAGGACAACGACAGCGACACGGAGCAGAGCAGCGACCGGGTGATGGTCCAGGGCTTCCAGACCCTGGCCTCCTCCACGGTCACCAAGGTCGGTACGCAGAAGGGCGTTTCGGACGCCGTCGGCGGACTGAGCCTCCAAGTCATCAAGGTCAGCGGCCAGTTCAGGCAGGGCCAGTTCCAGCAGGACGAGAGCGCCAGTGGCGGCACCGGCAACCAGCAGGGCGGCGGCCCCGGGGCGGGCGGCAACGGCGGCTCAACGGGCGCTCCCCAGGGGCGTGTTGAAGGCGGCGGCGCCGAGTTCGACGTCAACAACTACTCGGTGTACGGCACCGACGTCACCAAGCCGGAACTCGGCCCGCTGACCTCCTCGAAGATCACCAGCGGCCGTACCTTCACGACCTCCGAGACCGACGCCAAGGTCGTGGTCGTCGACGCCTCCTACGCCAAGGAGAAGAAGCTCAAGGTCGGCAGCACGGTCACCATCAAGAGCGTCAAGTACAAGGCCATCGGCATCGCGACGCCCGAGAGCGGCGACGCGGCGGCCAACCTCTACATCCCGCTGAAGCAGGCCCAGACCCTCAGCGACTCCAAGGACAAGGTCACCACGATCTACGTCCAGGCGACCGACTCCCAGCAGATCAGCGCGGTCAAGTCGACCATCCAGAAGAACATCTCGGGTACGACCGTCACGACCTCCGCCGATCTCGCAGACACCGTCTCCGGCTCCCTCTCCACCGCCTCCGACCTGGCCTCCAGCGTCGGCAAGTGGCTGTCGATCGCGGTGCTCGTCGCGGCCTTCCTGGTCGCGGGCCTGCTCACCTCCTCGGCCGTGTCCCGCCGCGTGCGTGAGTTCGGCACGCTGAAGGCGCTCGGCTGGAAGTCCGGCCGGGTCACCCGGCAGGTCGTCGGCGAGGCCATCGTCAACGGCCTGGTGGGCGGCGCCCTCGGTATCGCGCTCGGCCTCGGCGGCGCGTACGTCGTCACCGCGATCAGCCCCGAACTCCAGGCGGAGCTGGGCAGTTCGGGCGGCAACGGCGGCGGTCCCGGCGGGGGTGGCGGCGGCTTCCCCGGCGGCGGAGGCGGCCCCGGCCGCCAGGCAGCGACCCAGGCCCTCTCGGTCGCCCTCACGGCCCCGGTAGCCCTCTCCACGATCGCCCTGGCGGTAGGCCTGGCGGTGGCGGGCGGCCTGATCGCGGGCGCCTTCGGCGGCTGGCGAGCGTCGCGCCTGCGTCCGGCGGACGCGCTGCGCCGAGTCGAGTAGCGGGGGGTTCGCCTGGGGGCTTTTAAGGGGCGCGGGGAACTGCGCGAGAAGCCCCACCGGCCGGCAGTCGACAAACAACCCCCACCGCCCCAATTCCACCCAGGAGTCACCAACATGTACGAACTAAAAGGCGTGACCAAGACCTACACCCGAGGCAAAAAGACGGTAGACGCCCTCGCAGGCATCGACCTCACCATCGCCGACGGCGACCGCCTCGTCATCCAGGGCCCCACCGGCGGCGGTAAGTCCACCCTCCTCCAAATGCTCGGCGGACTCGACCGCCCCACGGGCGGCAGCATCGACCTCGACGGCACAGATCTCGCCAAACTGTCCGAGAGTCGCCTCACAAAAGTCCGCAGCGAGAA
Organism: Streptomyces sp. NBC_00075; assembly: GCF_045041225.1. Lineage (NCBI taxonomy): Bacteria > Bacillati > Actinomycetota > Actinomycetes > Kitasatosporales > Streptomycetaceae > Streptomyces > Streptomyces sp. NBC_00075. Next base: position 3,860,234 of record NZ_CP108243.1, on the reverse strand, counting down.
CATCGGTTTCGTCTTCCAGAGCTTCAATCTCATTCCGACCCTGTCGGCTCAGGAAAACGTCGAGACCGCTCTCGTACCGCTCGGCGTGAAGACCAAGGAACGCCGCGAACGGGCCGCCGAGGCACTGAAGTCGGTCGGCCTCGGCGAGCGCCTCGGGCACCTCCCGGGTGAGATGTCCGGCGGCCAGCAGCAGCGCGTCGCCATCGCCCGTGCCCTGGTCAAGCAGCCCAAGGTGCTCCTCGCCGACGAGCCCACCGGCAACCTCGACGAGTCGATGCGCGACGAGATCATGGACGTACTCGAAACCATGTGGAAGGAGCTGGGGCTCACCTTCATCATGGTCACGCATGATTCGGCGATCGCGAAGAAGGCCCCGCGGCTGGCCACCATCCGTAAGGGGAAGATCACGGTGAAGGAGAACGCGGGCGCGTAGGAAAGTGACCAGCGGCGCGTAAATGGAGAAAACCGGCGCGCAAGGTTTCGTAACTGCCTCGTAACAGCCCACTCTTGAGAGCTCAGTCTATTGAGCGGCTGATCACCCCTCGGCATAATTCACGGTCGGGGGGTGTACGCCTCTGCGTACGGGACCGCCCCCAGCCGGATGAACGGGGAAATTCTTCCGGCACCTCAGCCACAGGCTCCAGGGGGAGACTTGCGCAAACAAGTGAAAAGAGCATGTGCGGCAACCGTAGCCACGGCAGCCGCAGTTGCCCTCGCGGCGGGCATGACCGGCCCGGCGTCCGCGAAGGGCGAGGCGAAGGTCGAGCAGCAGCGTGTGACCGACGCTGCCCAGAAGCTCAAGCCTGCGCACCGCATCACCCTGATCACCGGTGACCGGGTCGCCGTCGACGCCAAGGGCCGTGTCATCGGCCTGGAGCGGGCGGCGGGGCGCGAGAAGATACCCGTACAGATCCGCAAGATCGACGGGCACACCCTCGTCATCCCGGCCGACGCGGCCCGGCTGGTCTCCAGCGGCAAGCTGGACCAACGGCTGTTCGACGTCACGGAGTTGAACAAGGCGGCAACCCGCAAGTCCCAGCAGAAGGGACTGAAGGTCATCGTCGGCTACACGGGGGCCGCGGCGGCCACCAAGGCCGACGTCCGCGACGCGGGCACCCTGCGCCAGACGCTGAAGTCCCTGAACGCGGACGCCGTTCAGACACCGCAGAAGGACACTCCCGAACTCTGGGACGCGGTGACCAACGGCGACAGGACCGCCGCCGGGATCGCGCACGTCTGGCTCGACGGCACCCGCAAGGCCAGCCTCGACAAGTCCGTGCCGCAGATCGGCGCGCCGAAGGCGTGGGCGGCCGGGTACGACGGCAAGGGCGTCAAGATCGCCGTCCTGGACACCGGTGTCGACGCCACCCACCCGGACCTCAAGACCCAGGTGATCGCGGCCAAGAACTTCACCCCGGCCGCCACCACCGACGACAAGGTCGGCCACGGCACGCACGTCGCGTCCATCGCGGCGGGCACCGGGGCCAAGTCCGGCGGCAAGTACAAGGGTGTCGCACCCGGCGCCAAGATCATCAGCGGCAAGGTCCTGGACGACACCGGCTCCGGTGACGACTCGGGCATCCTCGCCGGCATGGAGTGGGCGGCCGAGCAGGGCGCCCAGGTCGTCAACCTCAGCCTCGGCGGCCAGGACACCCCCGAGGTGGACCCGCTGGAGGCGATGGTCGACAAGCTGTCCGAGGAGAAGGGCATCCTCTTCGCGATCGCGGCGGGCAACTCCGGCCCGGAGTCGGTCGGTTCGCCTGGCAGCGCCGACAAGGCGCTCACCGTCGGCGCGGTCGACGACAAGGACGTGCTGGCCGACTTCTCCAGCACCGGCCCGCGTGTCGGCGACGGCGCCATCAAGCCGGACGTGACCGCGCCCGGCGTGGACATCACGGCGGCCTCCGCCAAGGGCAGCGCCATCGAGCAGGAGGTCGGCGAGAACCCGGCCGGCTACCTCTCCATCTCGGGTACGTCGATGGCGACGCCGCATGTGGCGGGCGCGGCGGCGATCCTCAAGCAGGAGCACCCGGACTGGACGTACGCCGAGATCAAGGGCGCGCTCACCGGCTCCGCGAAGGGCGGCAAGTACACGCCGTTCCAGCAGGGTTCGGGCCGGATCCAGGTCGACAAGGCCATCAAGCAGACCGTGATCGCCGACCCCGCGTCGGTGAGCTTCGGTACGCAGGCGTGGCCGCACACCGACGACACCCCGGTCACCAAGCAGCTGACGTACCGCAACCTCGGCACGACCGACGTCACACTGAAGCTGTCGGCGACCGCGACCAACCCGAAGGGCCAGGCCGCTCCGGCGGGCTTCTTCAAGCTGGCCGCGACGACGGTGAAGGTCCCGGCGGGCGGCAGCGCCTCGGTCGGCTACACCGTCAACACCAAGCTGGGCGGCACCCTCGACGGCGCGTACTCCTCGTACGTGACGGCGACGGCCGGCGCGCAGAGCGTCCGTACGGGCGCGGCGGTCAACCGTGAGGTCGAGTCGTACGACCTGACGGTCAAGCACATCGACAAGGCCGGGCAGCCGACGGGCGAGTACAACACGATCGTCGCCGGTTACTCCGGCCTGGCCACCGACCGCGGTTACCAGGTCCCGACCTCCACCACCGGCACCACGACCATGCGTCTGCCCAAGGGCACGTACCTCCTGGACGCGTGGATCGCGAAGGACTTCACCAAGCCCGACCTGGGCGGTGAGGGCCTCGACTGGGTGGTCCAGCCGAAGCTGGCGGTCACCAAGAACACCTCGGTGACGATCGACGCCCGCACCACCAAGGCGGCGGACATCACGGTGCCGGACGCCGACGCCAAGCCGCTGGGCGCGATGATCAGCTACATGTACGACGACGCCGGCATCGGCATCGGAGTCGGCCTCGACTCCTTCGCCAACCTGCGGATGGCGCACCTCGGCGCGGAGACCCCCGGCCTCTCGCAGACCTGGTTCGGCCAGTTCGGCAAGGGTGCGGGCGCCGAGTACGACGCGATCACGACCGCCAAGGTCAAGAAGATCACCGGCGACAAGGTCCGGCACTTCAAGGCGAGCGAGTTCGCCACGGTGTCGAACAAGCTCGGTGGCGGGGCGCCGGGCAAGACCGGCGCGCTCGGTGCGATCGCGTTCCTGCCCGAGGACGTCGCCTTCGGCGGCCTCGTCGAGCAGGCGCTCCCGGCCACGCGTACGCAGTACGTGTCGACGGGCGAGAAGGTCCAGTGGCTGTTCGACTTCACCCAGTTCAAGGGGAAGGACGCACAGGGCTTCTCGATCCCCGAGGCCTACTACACGCTCGGTGCGGCGCAGACACTGAAGGCCGGCGGCAAGTACTGGCGCACCTTCAACACCGCGGTCTTCGGTCCCCGTCTGCTCCCGGACTACGGCCTCTTCCGTGACGGCAACTACATCTACGGCCTGATCCCGCTGTTCTCCGACGGCGCGGGCCACCCCGGCTCGTCCGACTTCACGTCGGTCGCCACGACGCTCTACCGCAACGGGAAGAAGGTCGCCACGACCGACGACCCGCTGTTCGCCGAGAAGCCGTTCACGGTTCCGGCGGGCGACGCGGAGTACAAGCTGACGACGTCCGTCAAGCGCAGCGTCAAGGTGGCGCAGGCGTCCACGCGGATCGACGCGAGCTGGACGTTCCGGTCGAAGAAGCCGGGGGAGGACGGGGCGCAGCTTCCGGCGTCCTCGGTGCGCTTCAACGCGCCGGTCGGCCTGGACAACAAGGTCGCGGCCGGTACGAAGGTCACGTTCCCGGTCGTCGTCGAGGGTGCGGCGCGCGGCAGCAACCTGAAGTCGCTGTCGGTGTACGCGTCTTACGACTACGGCAAGACGTGGAAGAAGCTGACGGTGAAGAACGGGAAGGTGACTGTCGTCAACCCGAAGAAGGGGGAGGCGATCTCCTTCCACGCGAAGATCAGCGACAAGAAGGGGAACAAGTCGACGATCTCGATCTACAACGCGTATTACGGCAAGTAGCTCGCCGTTGACGTGATGGCGACGGCCCGTCGGGGGGATGCCTCCGGCGGGCCGTTTCCGTGCTTTTCCTCGCCCCCGCTTTTCCTCGCCCCCGCCGCCCCTACCCATTCCCATCCCTGGGGGCTGCGCCCCCAGACCCCCCTTTGTCCTCAAACGCCGGACTGGCTGAAAGATCAAGCCCCGGCCGGCACCATCCAGCCCCTTGGGGGTCCCCCCTCTGGGGGAGTTTGAGGAGCGGGGGTTCGGGGGCAGCGCCCCCGAGGATGGGACGGGTAGGGGCGGCGGGGGCGAGAACAGCTGCCGGTTCAGGAGTTCGTGCCCGCCTTTGTTGCGTCGCGGCCCCAGCTTGCCAGCAGGCGCAGTGCCTCTGCCGAAGGTGAGCCCGGTTCTGCGTGGTAGACGAGGAGCATCTGGTCGCTGTCGTCCGGGAGGCTGAACGACTCGAAGTTCAGGGTGAGTTCGCCTACCAGGGGGTGGCGGAAGCGCTTCACGCCGTGGCTCTTCTCCTTGACGTCGTGGGTGGCCCACAGGCGTCGGAACTCCTCGCTCTTCACCGACAACTCGCCCACCAGAGCGGCCAGTTTCGGGTCCTCCGGGTAGCAGCCGGCGTCCATGCGGAGATGGCAGACGATGTCGATCGCCTTCTGCTCCCAGTCCAGGAACAGGTCGTGGTAGTCGGGGCGAAGGAACGTCAGCCGGGCCCAGTTCCGGTCCTGCGGCGGCAGCTCGGCCCAGTCGCCGAAGAGGGACGCGGCCATCGCGTTCCACGCCAGGATGTCCGTACGCCGCCCCGCGACGTACGCCGGGACGCCGTCCATCGTGTCGAGCAGTTGCCGCAGCGTCCCGCGTACGACCTGCGCCCGCACCGACGGCTTCTTCTTGTGCTGCTTCGGCTTCGCCAGGTGGGTGAGGTGGGCGTGCTCCGCGCCCGTCAGCCGCAGGGCGCGGGCGATGGCGTCCAGGACCTCCGCGGAGACGTTCCGCCCGTTGCCCTGTTCGAGCCGCGTGTAGTACGCGACGGACACCCCGGCCAGCTGGGCCAGCTCCTCGCGGCGCAGCCCCGGCACCCTGCGGTGCCGCCCGAAGTCCGGCAGCCCGACGTCCTCCGGCTTGAGCCGGGCCCGCCGGGTGCGCAGGAACTCGCTCAGCTCGGCACGCCGGTCCAGGGCCTGTCCTGTGCCGGGAGCTGCCGGGTGCGCGGATTCGGGCTGATCGTCCATACGGTCCAGTATTCCCGGTCGTACGAACACGAGCCTGACCCCGCCAGTGGTAGGACCGGCGGACGTACGCAGAAGCGTGGGCTGGGTGAAAGGCGGAACGTTCGGCAGACTGAACGCCGTGCCCGGTCAGAAGGCGGCCGGGGACGGAATCCCCCTAGGAGACCCCCGGCATGACCACTGTCGCTGCATACGCCGCCCCCTCCGCCAAGGCTCCGCTGGAGCGGACCACGATCGAGCGCCGTGAGGTCGGCGAGTTCGACGTCCTGATCGACATCAAGTTCGCCGGTATCTGCCACTCCGACATCCACCAGGCCCGCGAGGGCTGGGGCGAGGCCATCTTCCCGATGGTCCCCGGCCACGAGATCGCCGGTGTCGTCGAGGCGGTCGGTTCCGGTGTCACCAAGTTCACGGTCGGCGACCACGTGGGTGTGGGCTGTCTCGTCGACTCGTGCCGCGAGTGCGAGAACTGCGTGGCCGGCCTGGAGCAGTACTGCCTCAAGGGCGGTGTCGGCACCTACAACGCCCTCGACAAGAACGGTGAGCCGACCTACGGCGGCTACTCCGAGAAGATCGTCGTCGACGAGAACTACACCGTCCGCATCCCCGACGGCCTCTCCCTCGACGTGGCCGCGCCGCTGCTCTGCGCCGGCATCACCACGTACTCCCCGCTGAAGCACTGGAACGCCGGTCCCGGCAAGAAGGTCGCGATCCTCGGCATGGGTGGCCTCGGCCACATGGGCGTCAAGATCGCGAGCGCGCTCGGTGCGGAGGTGACCGTTCTCTCGCAGTCGCTGCGGAAGAAGGAGGACGGGCTGAAGCTGGGTGCGTCGTCCTACTACGCGACCAGTGACGAGGCCACGTTCAAGGAGCTGCGCGGCACGTTCGACATCATCCTGTCGACGGTGTCCGCTCCGCTGAACCTGGACGCGTACCTGTCTCTCCTCAAGACGGACGGTGCGTTCGTGAACGTGGGTGCGCCCGAGGAGCCTGTCGCGCTGAACCTGTTCTCGGTGATCGGCGGGCGTAAGACCCTTGCGGGGTCTGGCATCGGGGGGATTCAGGAGACCCAGGAGATGCTGGACTTCTGCGCTGAGCACGGGCTGGGCTCCGAGATCGAGCTGATCAGTGCGGAGCAGATCAACGAGGCGTATGAGCGGGTGCTCGCGAGTGATGTGCGGTACCGGTTTGTGATCGACACCGCGACGATCTAGTTGGTTCTCGGCTGCGGGTTCGTTGTGGCTGGTCGCGCAGTTCCCCGCGCCCCTAGGGGGCGGGGCTGCGCCCCTGGCCCCTAGGGGCTGCCAGGAGCCATAGCAGGTACGGGCCGCCCACCAGTGCTGTCAGTGCCCCCACTGGGATTTCCAGTGGGGGCATCAGCGTGCGGGCCGTCAGGTCGGCCGCGACCAGTACCACTGCGCCCGTCAAGGCTGAGCCCAGCAGGGGTAGTTGAGGGGTGCGGGTGAGTCGTTTCGCCAGTTGGGGTGCGGTGAGTGCGATGAAGCCGATCGGGCCGGCGGCGCCGGTCGCCACTGCGGCCAGGACGACCCCTAGGACGGTCAGGCCGAGCTGCGTTCGCTGTATCCGTACGCCTAGTGCGGCGGCTGTGTCGGTGTCGAGCCCTAGGGGGCGCAGCGCTCGGCTCGCCCAGATCAGGCCGGGGAGACACAGCAGCAGTACGGCGGTCAGCGGGCCCGCTTGTTCCCAGCCGCGTCCGTTCAGGCTGCCTGTGAGCCACAGCTTGACCTGTTCGGCTGCCTCCAGCTCGCTGTCGGTGAGATAGAGCTGGACGACAGCCGAGAGTGCGACGCCTATCCCGACCCCCGTCAGCACGAACCGGCTCGCCTGCATCCCGCGCCGCCAGGCGAGCACGTACACCAGCGCGGCGGCCGCGAGTCCGCCCGCGACGGACACGGCGGGCATGGCCCCCGGCGAGGCGACGGTCCCGGTGGCGAGTGCCAGCACGGTCGCGGCGGCGGCCCCGTGCCCGACGCCGATGACGTCCGGGCTGGCCAGCGGATTGCGCGTCACGCTCTGCACGAGCGCCCCGGCGAGGCCGAGGGCGGCCCCGACGAGCGCCCCGAGCACGATCCGGGGCACCCGCAGCTCGTTGACGACGAGATCGTGGGGTCCGCTGCCGCTTCGGATGGTCTCCCAGACCTCACCGGGCGGGATGTACGTCTGCCCGACACACGCGGATGTCCCCATCGCCAGGGCGAGCACGACCAGAAGTGCGACGGCTACGAGGGCCGACCGCCGGTGCAGGAGGAGGGAGAGGCGGGGTCCGGGCCGCAGTACGGCGACCCCGCGAGGGAGGGAGCCCGGAGTGCTGGTCGTCACGTACTCGCCACCTTCCGCCGTACGAGCACCACCAGCACCGGCACGCCGACCAGCGCCGTCATGACACCGGCCGGGACCTCGGCGGGTGCTCGTACGACTCGTCCGGCGACATCGGCGGCCAGCAGCAGGGCCGCACCGAGGAGGGCGGAGAGGGGGAGGACGCGGCGATGACCGCCGGGGAGGATGCGCCTGGCCAGGTGGGGTACGGCCAGGCCGATGAAGGCGATCGGGCCGGCGGCGGCGACCGCGGCGGCCGTCAGCAGGGTCGCGCCGAGTGCCGCGGCACCCCGTACGACATGCACCCGGTGTCCGAGTGCGCGGGCCGTGTCGTCGCCGAGCGCGAGGGCGTCGAGGCCGGGGGCGCAGGCCAGTACGAGCAGGGCTCCGGCGACGAGGAACGGCAGCATCCGCGCGACCGTGTCCGCGTCCCGTCCGCTGAGCGCGCCCACCTGCCAGAAGCGGAACTGGTCGAGCGTGGCGGAGCTGGACGTCAGTACGACGGTGGTGGCGCCGCCGGTCATCGCGGCCAGCGCGGTGCCGGCGAGGGCGAGCTTCACGGGGGAGGCACCGCCCCGGCCGCGCGAGGCGATGGCGTACACGAGACAGGCGGCGACGACGGCACCGGCGAAGGCGTACCAGACGTACCCGCCGAAGCCGTTCGCGAGGCCGAGCGCGATGGCGAACACGACGCCGGCCGCCGCGCCCTGGCTGAGCCCGAGGATGCCCGGGTCGGCGAGCGGGTTGCGGGTGACGGCCTGGAGCGCGGCCCCGGCGAGCCCGAGGGCGGCCCCGGCGGTGAGCCCGATCTCGGTCCGGGGCACCCGCAGCGAACGTACGACCAGCGCGTCCGGCGTACTCCCGCCGTGCAGCAGCGCGTCGAGGACGGCACCCGGCGGCACGGGCCGGGTGCCGACGGCGAGGCTGAGGAGGGAGACGGCGGCCACCACGAGGACGGCCGCCGGCCAGGCGAGACGTGCGCCCATACGGGGACTCACTTGCCGATGTGCTCGGCGAGCTGCCGTACGACGAGACGGGCGGCCGTGGGACCCGCGTTGAGGTACCAGGGGTCGTCGTCGACCTTGACGGCGTGACCGGCGGTGACGGCCTTCATGGACTTCCAGAGCGGTCCGGCGACGACGCTCGCGGCGTCGGTCTTGCCGGCGTCCCCCTGCACGGAGTAGAAGATCCAGTCGGCGTCGGCGGTGTCGATGCTCTCGGCCCCGATGTCCTCCGAAATCGCCCTGAACTGCTGGGACTTGGGCCGTGCGAGCCCCATGTCGACGGCGATGGACCCGGTGAAGGAGGAGACGCCGAACATCCGGGTGCGGTCGGGGGTGAAGCGGACCATGGAGACGGTGGTGGAGCCGAGGGACTTGCCCTTCTCGGCGGCGTCGGCGGCGATGTCGTCGACCATGTCCTGAGCGGCCTCGCCCTTACCGACCGCCTCCCCGACGAGCAGCAGATCGCGCTTCCAGTTGATGCCGTTGCCTGCGGTGACGACGGTCGGGGCGATCTTGGAGAGCTTGGGGTAGAGGTCGCCGAGGGAGTCGTTGGCGAGGATGAGATCGGGCTTGGCGGCGGCGAGTGTTTCGAGGTTCGGCGCCTGCCGGGTGCCCGCGTCGGTCATGGCGGCGAGCTTCGCCTTGTCCTGGGGGAAGGCGTCGGCGAGGTAGTCGGGGACGAGTCCGGCGTTGTCGGCGCGGGTGGTGGCGGCCGGGACGAGCCCGAGGGAGAGGAGATCGTCGAGCTGTCCGGTGCTGAGGACGGCGATCCGGGTGGGGGCGGTCTTGAGGGTGGTCGTGCCCTTGAAGTGGGTGACGGTACGGGGGAAGGTGCCGTCCGTGCCGACGTCGGAGCCCATGCCGTCGGCGAGGGCGGAGGGGGCGGCCGAGGGCCCTTCGGAGGCACCCTCCGAGGCACCCATGACAGGGTTGCGGGCTTCCGCGCCGGCCGCCTTGGCATCGTTGTCGGAGGCCGACGAGCAGCTGGTCAGCAGCCCTCCGGCAAGGATCGCGGCCACGGCGGCCTGCCACTTCAACGTACGCACTTGTCACTCCGCAACAGGTCAATTTCTAAGGCAAGCCTTACCTTAACTTGCCTGCTGGGCGGGATGGACACGGGGTCGTAGCGTGGGAGAAGGGAGGAGAAGGAGCGAGACGAAGGATCGAGAAGAAGGATCGAGAAGGAGACAAAGGGGGTTCACAGATGACAGTCCAGCTGAACCACACCATCGTGGCCGCGCACGACAAGAAGACCTCGGCGCGATTCCTGGCCGACATCCTCGGCCTGGAGGTGAGCCCGCAGTACGGCCCGTTCGTCCCGGTCGCGATACCCAACAGCGTGACTCTGGACTACATGGACACGGACGGCACGATCACCCCCCAGCACTACGCCTTCCTGGTCTCGGAGGACGACTTCGACACGATCTTCACCCGCATCCGGGAAACCGGCCTCATGTACTGGGCGGACCCGTTCCACCACCGCCCGCAGGAGATCAACAGGAACGACGGCGGCCGGGGAACATACTTCGAGGACCCGAACGGCCACAGCCTGGAGATCCTCACTCGGCCTTACGGGAGCGGGAGTTAGGGGGCGGGGGCGTGGGCTGAGCGGCCCAGGTGCCAGGTGCTGGGTGGCCGCGGTGGCGCACAATTGCTCGGTGAACGACGGTACTTCGCCCATGACGGCCACCCGACCGCCGCCTCGGCTGATCGACGACGACCGGCTGACCGCGCACTCCGTCGTGGCCAACAACACGATGAACCGTGAGCGGGTGTTGACCGGCGTCAACAGTTACGCGCGCGAACTCGGCTTTGATCCGGTCGAGTTTCTCGACGGGTGCGGTCCGGCGTCGTCCTGGCTCGACCTGTGCAGTGGAGAGGGGCTGGCTCTCCGTGCGGCGGCCCAGCGGCTTCCGGGGGCCGTGATCACCGGCGTGGACCTGGTCGGGTCGCTGCGGACGCCCGTGCTGCCCGACGGGCTCGAACTCGTCGCCGCCGATCTCGGGCAGTGGGCCCCGGTCCGCCGGTACGACCTCATCACCTGTGTCCACGGCCTCCACTACGTCGGCGACCGCCTCGCCCTCCTGGAACGGTCGGCCTCCTGGCTCACCGACACCGGCCGACTGGTCGCCCACTTCGACCCCGCGACGCTGAGGCGCCCCGACGGCACCGACGCCTCCCGCCCGGTCCTCGCGGCACTGCGCGCGGCGGGCTACGACTACTCGGCCCGGCATCACCGGCTGACCTTGCGGGGCGGCCGGTCGATCGAGCTTCCCTTCACCTACCTGGGGGCCGACCCCGATGCGGGGCCCAACTACACCGGGCAGCCGGCTGTGGCGTCGTACTACCGCCAAGTGGTCAGTGCGCGGTGTCCCTGACGAGTCGGACGAACGGGGCGCGACCCTCGCCGCCGTCGGGCAGGCGCCAGCCGGCGGTGATGTGCCCCTGGGCCTCGGTTGCGCCGGCCGCCGGGTCCTGCTGCTCCGGCGAGAGGATGCGCGTCACTGCGAGTGTCAGGGTGCGCGCAGGGGTTTCCACGACTACGGCGGTGCCGTGCTGTCCATCGGTGACGGCGAGGGAAGCGACCTCGGCGTCGATCTCTGCTCCCGTGAAGCGACGGGTGACAGAGGTGTCGGGAGTGTCGGACACGCTCTGGGCCTGCGCCTCGGTGCGGCCCTGGAGGAGGGCGATCAACTGGGCGACGAGGACCGGGTCTTGGGTTCCGTCGTACACCCAGCGCTTGCCCAGCACGCCGTGTTCGGACGTGCCCACGAGTGCCTCCTCGGCTCCGTCGAGCGGGGCGCCGCGGTAGCTGAGGGGCACGTGGTAGGAGAGCGGCGTCCTGCCTGAGGCGTCCGTGACCACCATGAACTCGATGCCCACCTCCCCCTCCGGATCGTCGAGCCGAAACCCGCCGACCTTGGCCGGCTCGGGCGCACGCCCTGTGCCGACGTACCAGGGCCGCGTGGGCAGCCAGGCGGTGAGCAGTTCCAGCTTGCCGGGGGACATGGTCGTGTGGTGGATGAAAGCCATGCCCCGTGAACTTCCGCCGTCAGTCGATGATTCCCCTGCCGTACGGTTGTTCGGAGGTGGGCCGTTCCAGTCCTGGCCTGGCCTGGCCACCGTGAGCGGCAGCGGCAGGCCGTGAAAGGGGATCGACACAGTGGAACTCGCCTTCGCAGGCCGGGTGATCGAGTGGCGCGGACCGGCGCCGTACTACTTCGTCCCCGTACCGGACGAGGAGTCCGCCGACATCCGCGAAGTGGCCGCGATGGCGTCGTACGGCTGGGGAGTGATCCCCGTCGAGGCACGCATCGGCGAAGTCGTCTTCGAGACGTCCCTCTTCCCGAAGGGCGGGGGCTATCTGCTGCCGCTCAAGGCCGCCGTACGCAAGAGGCAGGACATCTCGGTGGGGGACGACGTCGCCGTGGAGATCTCTGTTCGTCTCTCCAGCCTCAAGCAGTGAGTGCTGTTAGTGAGTGCTGTTCAGGGAGAAAAAAACTCCGATGCGTCGGTTCGCCCCTCTCTGCGACCATCCCGGAATGGCGCACAGTTTCGAATCGCTGGTCATCCGGCACACCCACCGCCTTGCCACCCCCAAGGGCTCCCTCGGGGCTTCCGCCGGTCAAGGGGCCGCCGCCGCGCGGCAGTTCGACGTGGCGCTGGCCTCCGTGGGCTTCAAGCTCTCGGCGGAGTTGCTGGAGCGGCTGTCGGGGCTGTCCGAGGCCGCGGTTCTGCACACCGCCAGGCGGACGCTGCGTACCGTGAGCGAGATGGTGGGCGACCACGTCCGGCACAACACGTACTTCATCGACTTCCCGGCGAACGTGCCCGACACCGAGGAGTTCTGGACGCGGTGCGTGGCGCAGGCCCTCGGCGACGAGAAGTCGCGGCAGGGCGTGCTCACGCAGCTCGCGCACGGCGTGCTGGACCTGCTCAGCCTCCCCACGTACGGCCGCTACCAGCACACGTACGAGGAGCTGCTCGCGGCGCAGGACGAGCTGATCGCCTCGGCGGGCGACCGGGTCACCGTGCTGCACCTCGGCCGGGACCTCGACGACGAACTCACCGACCTGTACCTGGCGTTGGCGGGCAGCACGACCCCGCTGGGCGAGGACGACCTGCGCGACCTCAAGGCCCTCGCCGAGCGGTGCGCGCTCGGGCCGCAGCCGGAGGCGATCCCGGTACGGGAGATCCGCGCGGTCGTGAACGAGGCCCGTGTCCGTGCCGGTGCGGACCTGCTCCTCGACACCGTCACCGACGTACTGCGGCTCGCCTGCGCGCTGTCGGGCGGTGACGTGACCCTCCAGGAGCCGACCCCGTTCCGGTCGCTGTCGCGGCCGGTGCGGCGGGCGCTGCTCGCGGGCCTCGACGCCGTGATCGCGGCGAACCCGGCGAAGCTGGCCGACGTACACGCGCACCGCGAGCCCTTCAAGCGGCTCGGTGAGCGGCTCCACCCGCACGAGTACCCGCGCTGGCCGCACGCCGCCGACGTGTTCGCCGTCGCGCGGGGCGAGAAGGACGCGCGGTCCTTCGACAGCCGGGTGGACAAGCTGCTCGACGAGTTCGACGTACTCGGCGCGGTGAAGCTGCTGGAGTCCGCTCCGGGCCGACTCTTCCGCGCCATCGATCTGCTGCTGCGCATCGCCGCCGATCAGGAGGAGCGGGACGCGGTCGTGGCCGCCGTGGTGCGTGTGGCCCCCGACGTCTCCGGGCGGGTCGTGCTCTCGGTCCGCGAGCACTTCCACAACCGGGAGCGGGAGACCGACGCACCCCGCATCTTCGTCAACCGCCGGGGCCGCGCCTGGGTGACCCCCGACCACCGCCCGACCGTACCGGCCGCCGACCGCGACCGTCTGATCGCCGCCCTCGACGCCGAGTTGCGCCGTCGGCTCCCGGCACCGGGCCGGCTCCTCGTCGACCCGGACGTCCTGGACGTGGCGCTCCCGCTCAGCGGCAGGGCGACCGCGCAGGGGCTCGGCGTACTCCCGCGAGGGTCGGTCTCGGCGGTCGACGGCGAACGGCTGCGTTTCTTCGTGTACTGGAAGGAGAAGGATCGCCGCACCGACTACGACCTGTCGGCGCTCCTCCTCCACCCCGACTACAGCACCGACACCTGGCTCTCCTACACGTCCCTCACGGCGGTCGGGGGCCGGCACTCGGGTGACATCACCGAAGCGCCCGACGGGGCCTCGGAGTTCATCGACCTGTCCCTGGACCGGGTGCGCAGCACGTTCATCGTTCCGCAGGTCAACATCTACGCCGGCGAAAGCTTCGAGGAGGCCGAGGAGTCGTTCTTCGGCTTCATGCTGCGCGACGGCGACCAGAAGGGTCGGCCGTTCGAGCCGCGCACGGTGCGGATGAAGTCGGAGCTGCGCGGGGTGGGCCGGGTCGCGCTGCCGCTGGTGTTCCGGCGTGAGGACGACGGCCGGTGGCGTGCGAAGTGGCTGCACCTGTATCTGAAGGGCGTCTCGGACGCCAACCGGGTCGAGGAGAACCAGGTGTCGGTGTCGAAGGTGGTGCGCGCCGTCGTGGAGCGCGAGCAGCTGACCGTCGGCTACCTGATCGACCTGATGTCCGTCGACACCACGGCAGTTGACCTGTGGAACGGCGACCCGGCAGACCCGGCCCCGGACGAGCCGGTGACGTACATCGGTCTCGGACGCCCCGAGGGACTGCACCCGGACTCCCGGATCATCACCCTCGAAAACCTGCGCGACCTGATCCCGGCCTGAGTGCTAGCGTTGCCGACGGCGAGGCCATGAAGGGGCTTCCTTCTCCATCACTCTCACTGACTCAAGTCCTTTCGCTCTCCTCGCCGTTCACGTCGCTCCGGGCGGCGCCCGCGCTCTCTGCGCGAGCGTCGCCCGAGCCGTTTTCCACCACGTCGACTGCCCTGACGGTACGTCGAACGCCCCGAAGTCCACGACGCTGTGACCGCCCGCGTGCCCTGTCGTCCCTGGCCGATTCGGAACCCGTCCGGCGATACTCCGTACGCATGAGCCGTGATGATCACCACGGGGACGTGATGCCCACGACTCGTTCACGTTCTCGTGGTTGATCCTCATGGCACAGCGCGGGTCTGATGGCACAGCACCGCTCACTGCGCCCGGACAGTTCCTCGAACCGCAGGGCCCCGGGCACAGGGAAATGGGCGAATTCGGAATCGGAACCGCACCCGCGCCCCAACTCACAGCGCACAGCTCAGAGTTCAGAAAACGTTCTGGAGACATACCCGATGAAACTCGCCAAGCGAATCATCCTCACCACCACGGCTCTCGCCGCCGGATCCGCCGCCACGCTCCTGGGCGCGACGGTCGGCCAGGCCGCTCCCGTGCAGACGGTCCGCCCCGTCGTCGAGGCTCCCGCCGCACTGAAGGTCCCGGACGGCAACAGACTGACCGGCGTCTTCTCCGCCGAAGGCGTCCAGACCTACACCTGCACGGACGGCGCCTGGAAGCTGCTGGAGCCGGCCGCCACCCTCTGGGCCAAGAACGACCACTCCCGCCGCACGGTCGCCCTCCACTCCCGCGGCCCGGTCTGGGTCTCCACGATCGACGGCAGCGCGGTCAACGCCGCCGCCATCGCCAACTCCCCCAAGACGGGCACGATCCCGGAACTCCTCCTCCAGTCCACCGCGACGCGCGGTACGGGCACCTTCGCGGGTGTCTCCTACATCCAGCGCCTCAACACCCAGGGCGGCGTGGCCCCGACCACGGCCTGCACCGGCACGGACCAGGTCAGCGTCCCGTACTCGGCGACGTACACGTTCTACAAGCCCGCCAAGTAGTGATGGACCGTCAACTTCCTTGTCCCCAGGGCCAGAAGTGACGTGACACGAAATCCCCGGTGCTGTCAGGCACCGGGGATTTCGCATCTCCTCCGGGCACTCTGGGGCGGTGACCTGGTTCCTGCGGGCGAGGCAGCCGTCGGATACCGCGTGGTGTACGACATTGCTGACCAACTCCGACACGACGGCGTTGCGAAGCTACAGAGCTACGCCGATCGCGTCGGCAAGGCTCCGCAAGTCGGCCGCGACCCCGCGTACGCATACCGTTACGACTGCCACTGACCTGACCGCAGCACCGGCCGGGCAGGCGCGGAATCGCCCGGCGGTCTCGTGCGTTGAGCGGAGTGGGCAAGTAATGCCGGTGGTGTGCGAGCCGAGCAGCCCGAGAGTGATCGAGCCGACAGAGAGTGGAGGGGCCGCAATGGCTGCGCAGACGCAGAGGGCCGTGCTGGCTGGTGGATGCTTCTGGGGGATGGAGGAGCTGATCCGCCGGCTTCCGGGCGTGACGGCGACCCGGGTGGGATACACCGGCGGGGACGTGCCGAACGCGACGTACCGGAACCACGGCACGCACGCGGAGGCCATCGAGATCCTCTTCGACCCTGAGGCCACCGACTTCCGCGCGATCCTGGAGCTCTTCTTCCAGATCCACGACCCCAGCACCAAGAACCGCCAGGGCAACGACATCGGGCTCAGCTACCGCTCCGCCATCTACTACGTGGACGACGAGCAGAAGCGGATCGCCGAGGACACGATCGCGGATGTGGACGCCTCCGGACTGTGGCCGGGCAAGGTCGTCACCGAGGTGGAGCCGGTCGGCCCCTTCTGGGAGGCCGAGCCCGAGCACCAGGACTATCTGCTGCGTTACCCGAACGGCTACACCTGCCACTTCCCGCGCCCCGGCTGGCGCCTGCCGAGCCGCACGACGAGCTGACCGGACCGCACGCGGGCGGCGGAGAACCTCAGCCGTCCGCCGGCGCGCCGGCCACACCGATCGGGCATGAGACCCCTGTCCCACCCAGGCCGCAGTACCCGTCCGGATTCTTGCCCTCCGACAGGTACTGCTGGTGGTACCCCTCCGCCGGGTAGAACACCCGCCCCTCCGCCGGGAGGATCTCGGTGGTGATCTCCCCGTAGCCGGAGTCCGTCAGCACCTTCTGGTACGCCTCGCGGGACGACTCCGCCGCGGCCGCCTGGGCCGGGGTGTGGGTGTAGATCGCGGAGCGGTACTGGGTGCCGACGTCGTTGCCCTGGCGGAAGCCCTGGGTCGGGTTGTGGGACTCCCAGAAGAGCTGGAGCAGACGTTCGTACGAGATCTGCCGGGGGTCGAAGACCACGCGGACCGCCTCCGTGTGGCCGGTCAGGCCCGAGCAGACCTCCTCGTACACCGGGTGCTCGGTGTAGCCGCCCTGATAGCCGACCAGCGTGGTCCACACGCCCGCCGGGAGCTGCCAGAACTTTCGTTCGGCGCCCCAGAAGCAGCCCAGACCGAAGTCGGCGGTCTCCAGGCCCTCGGGGTAGGGGCCGAGGAGCGGGTTGCCGAGGACGGCGTGGCGGTCGGGGACCTCGTACGGGAGTTTGGGCCTGCCCTTGAGTGCTTGTTCGGGGGTGGGCAGCTGAGGCGTACGGCCGAAGAACATGAGGGTCTCCGTAAGGCAGCTGGGCAGCTGAGCACTGGACGCCGGCGGCATCGACGGCGACACCCTCGATGCTGCCAGCATTCCGTCGCCACGAATAGATTAGAACGGAGAGTCCATTCTTCGGCCCGTGGGCTCAGCTCGCCCCGGCCTCCGCAGACTGTCCCTCCGTCGCCGACGTCACCGCCAGCGCCGCCAGGTTCCGTATCCGGCAGTACCGCGCCGTCATCCCCGTGCCGTGATAGCGCCACGGCAGCGCGTCCACATACCCGTCCACCAGTCTGAACTGCTCGATCGCGGCCTCGTCGCGGTCCTGGAGGGCGAGGTAGTACGCCAGCAGGTGGCGCAGCTCCGGGAGGCGCGGGTGGGCAGGGTCGGCCGCGGCGGCGTCGGCGAGGCCGGCGTTCACGCGGGCGATCATCTCGGGGGTGCGGTCGGTGGCGCTGTCGTCCGACTCGTCGTGCTCGAAATGGGCGATCAGGGGGAGGACGGTGAGCAGGCTGCCCAGCGGGGCCGCCGATGCCGCGCGCTCGGCGAACTCCGCCGCCAGCTGCTCCGAGCCGCGCCACTTCTTGCACCAGTACTGCAACGCCGAGAAGTGCGCCTCGTAGTGGTGCGGGTCGCGGGCGGTGAGTTCCGACCACAGCTTGTCCATCTCGGAGTGCGGGTAGCCGAGCCCGAGCGCGGTCCAGATCTCCGTGACGTACGGGGTCGGGTCGTCGGGGTTGAGCGCCGCGGCCCTGGCTATCTCCTCGCGCGAGCGCTGAAGCAGCCGGTGGAAGCCCGCGAACTGTTCGCCCGTCGTGTCGCTGGCCAGCTTCCCGCCCCGGATCTTCCAGGCGAGGATCACCGTGCTGCGGGCGCGGACCAGGGCCGCGTCCGGATCGTCGGGGCCGTGCGGTCCGTCGGCCTCCCAGGCGAGCAGCCAGCCGTCGTCCTCGGCGGCGATCTCCGCCAGCAGATACGCGGCCAGCGAACGGCGTTCCCAGTCCCGGCCGATGCCGCGCAGCAGCTCGGCGGCCGTCTTCCAGGCATCCTTGTCACCGCCCCGTACCGCGTCGAGCGCCGCCTCCCAGCCGGCCGGCAGCGGCCCCGCGGACTTCGTGCTCTGCCGCTCGGCGGGCAGCAGCCCGAGCTGCTCGGCGGCCTCCGCACCGCCGTCACCGTCCTCGTCGCCACCGGCCCCCGACATCTGCGCGAAGAACTCCTTGACGAACACCCCGCCCAACCACAGCACGAAGATCAGGGTGGGCACGGCCAGGATGGCCAGGACCCACAGCAGTACGGTCATCGGGGAGCGTCCGTTTCTCGGGAGGAGCGGGGAGCGGGGGGAAGCAGGGCGCGCAGCGGGGCGGTGTCCGGGTGGTCGGCCAGGGCCCTGTCCACGGCGGCGCCGATCGACGCGTCGAGTTCGGAGAGGCCGTCGTCGGGTGCGCTGCCCGGCGCCGGGAGCAGACGCGCCTTCGCCGACTGCTCCCAGGAGAACTCCCAGCGCATCCGCGACCGCGCGCTGAACTCCGCCATCACCATGCTGTGCAGCGAGTTGTGCAGCGTCGGGCGGACGAACTCACGGAACGCCCGCCCCTTCGCCGCGACCGCCTCGTCCGACAGGGGCAGTCTGCGCGCCAGTTGCCACAGCTGGCCGTCGTCGATGAGGGTGAGGAGGGCCGGGAGGGTGGGGCGGTTCTTCGTGTAGAGGACCAGGGCGCGGTGCAACGGCGTGTTCAGCGCGGCGAGGTTCCCCGCCATCGCGCCGTCGAGGAGTTCCTGCCAGTCGGCGGTACGCCTGAACTGCCGTACCTCGTCCGTCAGTACCGCGTCCTCCAGCGCCGCGTACGCCCGCTCTTCGTCAACCAGGAGCGCGATCGCCGCGCCGTGGGCCTCGTCCGCGCGGCCGTCGGCGGGGAGCAGCTCGATACGGCGTACGCGGTCGGCGATCGGCGGGTGGGAGTCGTACGGGGATGTCGGCTCCGTCGGCAACTCGCTGCGCAGGCCCGCCAGTTCGAGCTGCCGGGCGGAGAGCATCCGGCCGAAGCCGCCGAACACCTCACCGGGCGGCGGCAGCAGCCGGGCTTCGCTGCCCAGGGTGGCGTAGCAGCGGACGTAGAACCCGAACGCGCCCTCCAGGACCGGGATTTCGCGCAGTGCGGACGCGGTGGCGTCGCGGCCGGCGATCCGGGCGGCCGAGGCGTCGGCGGCGTACTCCTGGCGGCGGGAGTCGGCGAGCGTGGCGCGCAGGTACAACTTGGCGTACGCGGTGTAGATCCGGGCCATCGCCCGGTACGTGACGCCCGCGCGGCCCGTGTCGACCTCCCGCGTCTCCTTGCCCTTCGCCTCGGCCCTGGCGTTCTTCCGCTCCTGCCGGGCGCGCTCCCGGGCCTCCGTGCTGCCCGCGCGCTCCTCGAAGTTCCTTATGGTGCGCAGGAGTTGGACGCGTCCGCGCAGGGTGAGGGCCGCGAGGCGGGTGTCGGAGCCGGCGTAGTGGCCGAGTTCATGGGCGAGGACCGCGCGCAGCTGAGCCTCGGTCAGGCCCTGCATGAGAGGTACGCCGAGATAGAGCCGGCGCGGCCCGGGGAACAGGCCGAGCAGTCGGGCGTCCTCGCTGACGGCGGCGTTCGTGTCGCCCATGAGGACGATGCGGGAGGGGGCGCGGGTGCCGACCTGGTCGGCCAACTCCCGCACGGTACGCCAGAGTTCGGGCTCGTCGGCCTCCGTGACGGGCAGGCCCGAAGGCTCCTCGCCCTTCGGTGTACGGAGCATCAGCAGCCCGCGGACCAGCGGAATCGCCAGCAGTACGGAGACGACGGCCAGCTTCGTCGCGACGGCGGCGGGGGTGTGCGCGAAGAGCAGGTAGTCGGCGCCGGCGAGCACCGCCAGCAGGAGCACGCCGAGCAGATAGAAGCCGGCGAGCAGTACGAGAGCGCGCAGCGCGCGCAGGGTCGAGCCCATCGGGCCGGGATCCCTCCACGGGGAACGGGGACGGTGGAAAGGGCGCGCGGCCGAACGGTGGGGTCATGACCGGCGGGTGGGGGAAAGCGGAGTATCGCGTACGGGCACGCTGGCAGGCAAGACATGGCCATGCCACCGGACGCTCATGTCCCGCGTGGGTGTGTATGTACGGCCTCTCCGGCGAATCTCCTGGCTCACCTCACCTCTCACCGCAGCAGCGTCGCCGGACTCCCCCCGTTCGCCTCGTACCCCGCCACGGCCAGCGCGCGGTAGATCGCGAACTCGGCCGCCGGGTCGGCGGTGAGGGTCCAGGGGAGGGCGCCCACATGGCCGTCGACGTGCACCAGCTGGTTCATGGCCTCCGCCCAGCGCTCGGAGCGCACCAGGAAGAAGATCAGCAGATGGCGTACGTGGGCCAGCATCGGGTCGTCCGGGCGGGCCGCGTGGACGGCGAACAGCGCGCCGTGGACCGCCTTCGTCACGACCTCGCTCTGGTAGAAGCCGCTGACCAGGTTCACCTCGGGGAGATGCTCGAAGACCGCGAACAGGGGCATCGCCGCCAGCAGCGAGCCCTGCGGGGCCCGGGCCGCCGCCGCTTCCGCGAACGACATCGCCAGCTCGCGCGAGCCGTGCCACTTCTCGCACCAGTAGTGCAGGGCCGCGAGATGCGCCCCCATGTGGTCCGGCGCGCGGTCGAGGATCTTCAGCCAGAGCTGCTCGAACTCCGGCTGGGAGTACGCCAGTCCGCGTGCCACCGACAGCTCGACGATGTACGGGACCGGGTCACCGGGGGAGAGGAGCGCAGCCTCGCCGCACGCCGACCTCGCCTCCTCCATGATGATCCGGAACTCGTCCGTGCCGGGCGTCGACGTCCGCCACGCCTGCTGCACCAGGAACTCCGCGTGCACGGCCGCGCCGCCCGCGTCCTTCGGCGCCTCCGTCCGCCACACCCGCAGCCACTGCCCGCCCGGCGACTCGCTCACCCCGCCGGGGCGCTGCTGAAGCTCCAGCGACGCGGCGCCCGCGAAGGCCTGCACGCGCTGCCAGCGCCGCTCGCCGTCCTTCTCGGTGCCGACGAGCAGCTGCGACGCCGCTCTGTAGTCCTGCGAACGCTGCACGACGTCGAGGACATCGAGCAGATCCTGGTCGGGGCCGGGCATCCGGATGTCCAGCGCCTCCTGCCGGACGAACCCGTAGTTCGCCGGGTCCGCCGCGTCCGGGTCACCGGGCGAGACCTGCTGAATACCGGCACGGCTGCGCCGCACGAACGGCAGCACCACGAAGCCGAGCATGACCAGCGCCATCAGGACCCAGAGAATCTCCATGCCACAAGCGAACCAGACGGGTCTGACAATTGGCCAACCCGGCCCAGGACAAGGCCCACGGCTGCCCGGATTTCTTCGCCCCCGCCGCCCCTACCCGTTCCCATCCCTGGGGGCTGCGCCCCCAGACCCCCCTTTGTCCTCAAACGCCGGACGGGCTGACTATCCAGCCCCTCCGGCGTTTGAGGAGCGGGGGTTCGGGGGCGGAGCCCCCGAGGATGGGACGGGTAGGGGCGGCGGGGGCGAAACAAACCCTGCCTCGCCCCCCCCCCCCAGTGGCCGTCACCAATCCCGTGGGCGGACTACGCTCGGTGCACATGAGCGACAGGCACATCAGTCAGCACTTCGAGACCCTCGCGATCCACGCGGGCAACACCGCGGATCCCCTCACCGGCGCGGTCGTCCCGCCGATCTACCAGGTCTCGACCTACAAGCAGGACGGCGTCGGCGGGCTGCGCGGCGGTTACGAGTACAGCCGCAGCGCCAATCCGACCCGTACCGCCCTCGAAGAGAACCTCGCGGCCCTGGAGGGCGGTCGCCGCGGTCTCGCGTTCGCGTCCGGACTGGCGGCCGAGGACTGCCTGTTGCGTACGCTGCTCAGCCCCGGCGACCACGTGGTCATCCCCAACGACGCGTACGGCGGCACGTTCCGGCTCTTCGCGAAGGTCGTCGCCCGGTGGGGCGTCGAGTGGTCGGTAGCCGACACCAGCGACCCCTCCGCCGTACGGGCCGCGCTCACCCCGAAGACCAAGGTCGTCTGGGTCGAGACCCCCTCCAACCCGCTCCTCGGCATCACCGACATCGCCGCCGTCGCCCAGATCGCCCGCGAGGCCGGCGCCCGGCTCGTCGTCGACAACACCTTCGCCACGCCCTACCTCCAGCAGCCGCTGGCGCTCGGCGCGGACGTCGTCGTGCACTCGCTGACCAAGTACATGGGCGGCCACTCGGACGTCGTCGGCGGCGCGCTGGTCACCGGTGACCAGGAACTCGGCGAGGAACTGGCGTACCACCAGAACGCCATGGGCGCGGTCGCCGGGCCCTTCGACTCCTGGCTGGTGCTGCGCGGCGCCAAGACGCTCTCCGTCCGGATGGACCGGCACAGCGAGAACGCCACCAAGGTCGCCGACATGCTCACCCGGCACGCGCGCGTGACGCGCGTTCTGTACCCGGGGCTCCCGGAGCACCCCGGTCACGAGGTCGCCGCCAAGCAGATGCGGTCGTTCGGCGGCATGGTGTCGTTCCAGGTGCAGGGCGGCGAGGAGGCGGCCGTCGAGGTCTGCAACCGCGCCAAGGTGTTCACCCTCGGCGAGTCCCTCGGCGGCGTGGAGTCCCTGATCGAGCACCCGGGACGCATGACGCACGCCTCCGTCGCCGGGTCCGCCCTGGAGGTCCCGGGCGACCTCGTACGCCTCTCCGTGGGCATCGAGAACGTCGACGACCTCCTGGAGGACCTCCAGCAGGCCCTGGGCTAGATCCACGCGCTCGCGCGTCTCACCAGCCTGTCACGGGTGGAGTCGTCTCCGACGGCGGCTCCACCCAGGGCTGGACCGTCGCCGCCCACACGGTGAAGACGACCACCGCGACGGCCAGCAGCAGCCACATCAGCCGCCGTACCGCACGCCTGCGCCGCAGCATGCGGCTGCCACGCCGTACGACCTCCACGTACAGGTCGGGCGGCACCGGAGGCGGCGTGCCCTCCATGAGCCGCCGCGCGGCGGTCTCCCGGTCCCGGCGGCTCACGACGGCACCACCTTCCGCCCGGTCACTGCCGGCGCCGGGCTTCGCGGCGGGTGCAGCAGCGTCGCCGTCGCGCGGTCGCAGATCGCGTGCACCCGCTCCGTGGGCAGGCCGAGCAGCGCCGCCGTCTGCTCCTCGCCGACCCCCTCGTACAGCCGCAGGACCATGACCAGCCGCTGCTGCGGGGTGAGCACGGCCAGGGCGCTGCCGGGATGCGGGCGGGCCCGGCCGAGACCGCCGTACTGATGCCACGCCCCGCGCGCGAAGCGCACGGCCAGATACTGGCGGGCCCTGTCGTACGGGTCCTCGCCGCGCATCCGGTCCCAGCACGCGTACGTGTGGGCCAGGGCGTACGTCAGCAGGCGCCGCGCGCGCGGGTTGTCGTGCGGCGCCTCCGCCGTGAGCAGCGTGGCGGCGTGCAGCAGCCGGCCCGCCGCTCCCGCGACGAACGCCTCGAAGTCCCTGGCCCGGCCGGCACCCTGGGACACCTGCCGTTCTCGCACCGCGCCTCCCGCCGTACGACAAGGACCCGGTCTCATCTGAGGCCAGATGCCGCCCGCCGGTCAAGAGCCGGGAAGCACGCGGTGGTCAGGAGGCGGACTCCGGTTCCCCCACCGGGATGCCCTGGGCGGCCTGACGGGCCGAAAGCGCGGTGTTGAAGCGCGTGAGGAGCGTGCAGAACGCCTCGCGCTCCTGCGGCGACCACTCCTGCGTCAGCTCCGCCATCAACTGACGCCTCGACGACCGTACTTCCTCCAGCCGCGAGAGCCCGCGCGGGGACAGCTGGAGGACCACCGCGCGCCCGTCCTCGGGGTGCGAGGTGCGCTTGACGAGACCCGTGTCGACGAGCGGTGCCACCTGCCGGGTGACCGTCGACGAGTCGATGCCCATGCTCGCGGCGAGCGCCTTGACGCCCATCGGGCCTTCCTTGTCGAGGCGGTTGAGCAGCAGATACGCGGCGCGGTCCATCGAGTTGCGCACCTGCCCGACTCCCCCGAGCCGGGTCTGTTCGGCACGGCGCGCGAACACCGCGACCTCGTGCTGCAACGTGTCGAGGAGACCGGTGTCACCGACGGTCGTCATGTCCATCGACATTTCAGGTGTTGTGGGCATGGCCGGGGGCTCACTTCATGAAAGGGGGTGCTGGGTTGGGGGACAGGGTACGCGGCCGGAAGGCGGGCCGTACCGACGCTGCGGAAACCGGTCTCGGAGCTTGGTCACACCGCGAGTCCGCGCCTGTGAACTGCGAGACTTGAGTCATGAGCTACAGCACGGCTGACTCCTTGCACTCCCTCAGGCCTGTCACTCTCGACGACGTACGCGGTGCCCAGAAGATGCTCCTGGGCGTGGCGCGGATGACCGCGATGGAGGGCAGCAGGCATCTGACCCAGCTGGTGGGCGCGCCGGTGCACCTCAAGTGCGAGAACCTCCAGCGGACCGGATCCTTCAAACTGCGGGGCGCGTACGTCCGTATCGCGGGGCTGCTGCCCGAGGAGCGGGCCGCCGGTGTCGTCGCGGCCAGTGCCGGCAACCACGCGCAGGGGGTCGCGCTGGCATCGGCGCTGCTCGGAGTGCGTGCCACGGTGTTCATGCCGCAGGGCGCCCCACTGCCGAAGATCAGCGCCACCCGTGAGTACGGCGCCGAGGTGAGGCTGCACGGACAGGTCGTCGACGAGACGCTGGCCGCCGCCCAGGAGTACGCGGAGCGGACGGGCGCGGTGTTCATCCACCCCTTCGACCACGCCGACATCATCGCCGGGCAGGGCACGGTGGGCCTGGAGATCCTGGAGCAGTGCCCCGAGGTACGCACGATCGTCGTCGGGATCGGCGGCGGCGGTCTGGCCGCCGGGATCGCGGTCGCCGTGAAGTCGGTGCGGCCCGACGTACGGATCGTGGGCGTGCAGGCGGCGGGCGCCGCCGCGTATCCGCCCTCGCTGGCGGCCGGGCGGCCGGTGTCGATCCGCAACCCGGTCACGATGGCCGACGGGATCAAGGTCGGGCGGCCCGGCGAGGTGCCGTTCGGGATCATCGGCGAGCTGGTGGACGAGGTCCGCACGGTCAGCGAGGACGAGCTGTCGGCCGCGCTGCTGCTCTGCCTGGAGCGCGCCAAGCTCGTCGTGGAACCGGCGGGGGCGAGCCCGGTCGCGGCGCTGCTGAGCCAGCCGGGGGCCTTCGAGGGGCCGGTCGTCGCGGTGCTGTCCGGCGGCAACGTCGACCCGGTGCTGCTGGAGCGCATCCTGCGCCACGGCATGGCGGCACAGGGCCGCTACCTGGCGGTTCGGCTGCGTCTCACGGACCGGCCGGGCGCCCTCGCGACGCTTCTCGGGGTGTTGTCAGTGGTCGACGCTAATGTCCTCGACGTGGGCCATGTCCGGACCGATCCGCGACTGGGGCTCACGGAGGCGGAGGTCGAACTGCACCTGGAGACGAAGGGTCCGGAGCACTGCGCCGAGGTCGGACTGGCGCTGCGCGAGGCGGGTTACACCGTCATCGACTGAGGTCAGAGCCACAGTCTCACCCGGACGGGTGGCTCTGGAAAAAATGCATTGAGAGACGCGATACATCGCGTTATGGTGTGTGTCACGCCAGCACATTCGCACTCGGATTCTCCTCTTGCCCGCCGGGTGGAGCAAAGGAGAAAAATTTAGGCTTTTGCGGTAATCCCCAACGACGTGGAGACCTGATATGCCAGGCGCCATCTATGCCGAAGGCCTGGTGAAGACCTTCGGTGACGTAAGGGCTCTGGACGGCGTCGATCTGGACGTCCCGGAGGGCACGGTCCTCGGCCTGCTCGGGCCGAACGGAGCGGGCAAGACCACCACGGTCCGCTGTCTGACGACCCTGCTTCGGCCCGACCGCGGCTCGGCGGTCGTCGCGGGCATCGACGTTCTGAAGCACCCCGACGCCGTCCGCCGCTCGATCGGCCTCTCCGGCCAGTTCGCGGCGGTCGACGAGTATCTGACCGGCCGTGAGAACCTCCAGATGGTCGGTCAGCTGTACCAGATGAGGGCGAAGGCGGCGAAGGCCCGCGCGGTCGAACTGCTGGAGCAGTTCCATCTCGCGGACGCCGCCGACCGCCCCGCGAAGACCTACTCCGGAGGCATGCGCCGCCGGCTCGACCTCGCGGCGGCCCTGGTCGTCTCACCGCCGGTGATGTTCATGGACGAGCCGACGACCGGACTCGACCCGCGCAACCGCCAGCAACTGTGGGAGGTCATCAAGCAGTTGGTCTCCGGCGGGACGACACTGCTGCTGACCACCCAGTATCTGGAGGAGGCCGACCATCTCGCGCACGACATCGCGGTGGTCGACCACGGCAAGGTCATCGCCCGCGGCACCTCCGACCAGCTCAAGGCCCGCACCGGCGGCGAGCGCGTCGAGGTCGTCGTGCACGAGCGCGAACACATAGCGACCGCGTCAGAGGTGCTCAACGCCTTCGGCAAGGGCCAGGGCGAGGTCACCGTCGAGGAGCACATGCGCAAACTCACCGTGCCCGTCACCGGCGGCGCCAAGCTCCTCGCCGAGGTCATCCGGGAACTGGACACCCGCGGCATCGAGATCGACGACATCGGCCTGCGCCGCCCCACCCTCGACGACGTCTTCCTCTCCCTGACGGGCCACGTGGCCGAGGCCAAGGACGAGGAGAACGGCAAGCAAACCGGGAAACAGGGCGGGAAGCAGAGCGGAAAGGAGACCGTCAAGTGAGTGCCGTCACCGACGCGGTGCCCGTAGCGGCAGCCACGAACCCCTTCAGCCAGCTGGTCCGCGACTCACTGGTCGTTGCGAAACGGAACCTGATCCGGATGTCCAGAATCCCGGAGATGGTGATCTTCGGGCTCATCCAGCCGATCATGTTCGTGGTGCTGTTCGCCTATGTCTTCGGTGGCTCCATGAACATCGGCGGTTCCACGGACTCCAGCACCTACCGCGAGTTCCTGATGGCCGGCATCTTCGCGCAGACCGTCACCTTCGCCACAGCGGGTGCCGGTGCGGGCATCGCCGACGACATGCACAAGGGCCTCATCGACCGCTTCCGCTCCCTGCCCATGGCACGCGGCGCGGTACTGACCGGGCGGACGCTCGCCGACCTCGTCCAGACAGCGCTCACCCTGCTCGTGCTGGCTGTGGTGGCGCTGCTGGTCGGCTGGCGTACGCACACCAGCCTCGGTGAGGTGCTCGGAGCCTTCGGGCTGCTGCTCCTGGCGGGATACGCGTTCACCTGGATCGGTGCCCTGATCGGCCTGTCCGTGCGTACCCCCGAGGCGGCGACGTCCGGCGGACTGATCTGGCTCTTCCCGGTCACCTTCGTGTCGAACGCCTTCGTGGACTCCAGCCGGATGACCCCCTGGCTTCAGCACGTCGCCGACTGGAACCCGTTCAGCGCCACCGTGCAGGCCTGCCGCGTCCTGTTCGGCAACCCCGGCGTCTCGCCGTCGGACGCCTGGCCCATGCAGCACCCGGTGTGGGCCTCGGTCATCTACTCGGTCCTGATCGTCCTCATATTCAGGACTCTGGCGGTCCGCAAGTACCGCTCGGCCGCGGTGTGACGGCGCCCCGGGTATGACGAAGCCCCCGGCGTCGGGAGGGCGCCGGGGGCTCGCAAGGGCTGATGCGGGGGACGGTGAAGGTGTGGAGGCTCAGCTCTGGTAGGGCACGGCCTTCAGGATCTTCACGGAGGCGAGCTTGCCGTTCGGCAGTTCGTACTGGGCGTCCGAGCCGACCTTCTTGTCGCTCACTCCACGGCCCAGCGGGGACTGCGGGGAGTAGGTCTCGATGTCGGCGCTGGCGTACTCGCGGGAGGCGAGCAGGAAGGTCAGCGTGTCGTCCTCGTCGCCGTCGAAGGCGATGGTCACGACCATGCCGGGCGCGACCGCGCCGTTCGCCGCCGGAGCCTCGCCGACCTTCGCGTTCTCCAGGAGCTGGGTCAGCTGGCGCACACGGAGCTCCTGCTTGCCCTGCTCCTCCTTGGCCGCGTGGTACCCGCCGTTCTCGCGCAGGTCGCCCTCCTCACGCGCAGCGGCGATCTTGGCGGCGATCTCCGTGCGCGCAGGACCAGTAAGGTGCTCAAGCTCGTCCTTGAGCTTGTTGTACGCCTCCTGGGTCAGCCAGGTGACGTTCTCGCTGGTCTGGGTCACAGGTGCTCCTCGTAGGTACTGGGAATACAAAGCATCGCCCTACCCAGAAGAATGTTCCTTCTCGGATGGGCGAAACCACGAGCCTAACAATTCAGCGGCGGCAGGGGGAGGACATAAGCCATCAGAAAAACATCGACGCAGGTCAGCGCTTATGTGATGAGAGTGACCCCGATGACGGCCCTGGTCCAAGCCCTGGGCCAGGTTCTGGGGGAGTCCTCAGTCGGCGTGACAGCCGAGCAGCTCGGCCGTGGTGCCCTGGGACGTCGTACGGAGGGTGACGACCTGGTCGATCCGGGTGGCGTCGCCGTCGAAGCGGAAGTCGGCGCGGCCGACCTCGGCGCCGTTCTCGGCCTGGGAGCGGACCGTGCAGTAGCCGTTCGCGCCGGAGTCCTTGCGGACCTCCAGGTGAACCTTCACCGACGTGCTGTACGTCTTGAAGGTGATGATCTCGGCGCTGATCTTGTTGCCGACGACATAGTGGTAGCCGAACCAGCCGAGCACGACGAGCAGGACGGTTCCGAGTACCGCGGCGGCGACCCTGAGCCTGTGATCGGCGCGCTCGTCCGTGGAGCGGCCGTACCGTCCCTCGGGCGGTCGCGTGGTCGCCGTACTCATGATCGTCCTCTCCGCGAGGCCCCTGGAAAGCCGGGCCCCGGAATTATTGGCCGCTCGGTTCGGTCACTATAGAAGCCGCTCACTGCACCCGCTCACACCGGGCGCCGACTTACGAGGATTGAGTCTTGACTGACCAGCTGCGACTGATGGCCGTGCACGCGCACCCCGACGACGAGTCGAGCAAGGGTGCGGCCACCATGGCGAAGTACGTGTCCGAGGGGGTGGACGTGCTCGTCGTGACCTGCACGGGCGGGGAGCGCGGGTCCATCCTCAACCCGAAGCTGCAGGGCGACAAGTACATCGAGGAGCACATCCACGAGGTACGCAAGAAGGAGATGGACGAGGCCCGCGAGATCCTCGGCGTCAAGCAGGAGTGGCTCGGCTTCGTCGACTCCGGCCTCCCGGAGGGCGACCCGCTGCCCCCGCTCCCCGAGGGCTGCTTCGCCCTGGAGGACGTGGACAAGGCGGCCGGGGAGCTGGTCAAGCAGATCCGCTCGTTCCGCCCGCAGGTGATCACGACGTACGACGAGAACGGCGGGTACCCGCACCCCGACCACATCATGACCCACAAGATCTCGATGGTGGCCTTCGAGGGCGCGGCCGACACCGAGACCTACCCGGAGTCGGAGTACGGCCCGGCGTACCAGCCGCAGAAGCTGTACTACAACCAGGGCTTCAACCGCCCGCGCACCGAGGCGCTGCACAACGCGCTCCTGGAGCGCGGGATGGAGTCGCCGTACGCGGACTGGCTGAAGCGGTGGTCGGAGTTCGAGCGCACCGAGCGCACGCTGACCACGCATGTTCCGTGCGCGGAGTTCTACGAGATCCGCGACAAGGCACTGCTCGCGCACGCCACCCAGATCGACCCCGACGGGGGCTGGTTCCGGGTGCCGCTGGAGATCCAGCGGGAGGTCTGGCCGACCGAGGAGTACGAGCTGGCGAAGTCGCTCGTGGACACTTCCCTCCCCGAGGACGACCTCTTTGCGGGCATCCGCGACAATGCCTGACATGAGCGCAAGCGCAAGCCTGGCAATGACGCATCTCGTCCCGTTCGCCGCGGAGGTCGACGAGGACAAGGTGACCCCCGGTGTCCTCGGCTTCATCGTGTTCGCGGTGATGGCCCTCGCGGTGTGGGGCCTGATGAAGTCGATGAACAAGCAGATGGGCAGGATCGACTTCAAGGAACCCACGGACCCGAAGGGCGTCTCCGAGGAGACCCCGGCCGACCCCAAGACCCGGCAGGGCTGACGCGAGCTGCGGAGCCCGCCCGCGCTGTGCCTCCCTCTCACCGGCTGTGGTCGGCCAGGGACAGCAGCAGATGGGCGGACTCCGGCCGCAGATGGTCCGAGTGGGCACCCGCGGGGCCGTGCCCGCGCACGAAGACGTCGCTCGCGTCGACACTGACGAAGCGGTGGTCGAGGGCGGCCAGCGGGTACGGCTCGTCCGGTGACAGCATGCGGATCGTGGAGACCGGGGCGGGTGCGGTGCCGATGCCCGCGTAGCCGATACCGGCCCGCTTCTCGGCACGCAGGTGCCAGAACCCGGTGGCCCGGTCGTGCTGTGAGTACGTCGCCACGACCGGACCGCGCAGCGGGGCTCCGGCAAGTGCGGTGAACGTGTTCGCGAAGGCGTCACGGGGCGCCGCCATCTGCAACAGCAGCATCGAGTCGACGGTGAACGGCCGGCCGGCCGGGCTCGGCGTGCTCCAGCCCAGGGTGAGCGGCTCCTCCCGCGCCGACCACTGGACGGCCTCGCACAGCAGCCGGCAGCCGAAGGAGTGCCCGACCAGGTGCAGATACTGTCCGTCGCGGTTGGCGAGCACCGGTGGGGCGGCCGGGTCGGTGCGGTGGGCGTCCAGGTAGCCGAGGAGACGGCCGATGACGTGTGCCGCGTGCCCCTGCGTACTCATGGCGTGTGCCCGGTCCCGGATGCGGCGGTAGCCGCCGAGTGAGGGAAGCGAGCGGGAGGGCCAGCGGACGAGGACGGTCCAGGGGCGCCAGGGCTTGAGACGGGGATAGCGCGCGCTGTCGTGCTGCGTCTGCGCCTCCGCCAGTGCGAGCAGTCGGTGCACGGAGGTGAGTGCGGACTCCGGCGAGGTCTGCCAGCCGTGCGCGTAGACGAGCAGGTCCGTGGCCCAGGGCGGTGGAGCCAGCTCCTCGGCGAAGTGGGCGTCGAGACGGTGTGCGGGGACGGGTCGGAGGCCGCTGGGAGTGTCTTCCATGAGCCACCCGTCGGGGGCCAGGTCGACGACACGGATGTCGGCGCGGCTCAGGCTCATGAGGTCACATCCGCCGGCTCGGCTCGTTCCAGCCGGCTGTCCATGCCGCAGTGCAGGGCGTAGGCGAAGCCGAGCGGGTTGTGGAACTCGTCGGCGAAGTGGCGGGCGACGGCGTGGGCGATCGTACCGGCGGTCTCCCCGCCGGTCAGATAGCGGCTGAGGAACTCCAGGGCGTACTCGGCGGCGAAGACCTGCGGTATCTCCATCTGCGGGCCCAGGATGCCGCGGGCGCCCGTCTCGATGAGGGCGCGGCCGAGGTAGGCGAGGTCGGCGTTGCCGGGGAGGCCCGCGAAGCAGGCGTTGAGCAGGACGAACGGACGGAAGGGCGCGCATTCGTGGCGGGGCGGCCGGTGGGCGCGCACGGTGTAGGCGTCGATGGGCTTCTGGTCGGTCAGCTTCAGCACGAGATACGGCGGTTCGGGTTCGGCCGGCTCGAACTGGCCGTGGCACCAGAAGTACATCAGCTGCTCGTCGAGGGCGGTGTCCTGGAGCGCCTCCTCCAGCTGCGGCCGGGTCGTCCGCTCGGTCAGGGCGCCGCCCCGGGCGAGCACGGACGCGACCTCGGTGGCTCTGGTCCTGCGGTGCCGGTCGACGAAGGTGTCGTGGTTGAGGCTCACGGCCGGTACCGCGGGCGCCGGGCGCTCGCGTCCGTCGGGGACCGTCGTGTAGAAACCGCCGCCGGTCTGCTCGATCCGGTGCCGGTGGCCGAGGAAACGCCGGAACACCCCCGGGAATCCGGGCTCGTCCGTCGCGTCGGGCGGCAGGCACAGCATCGGCCACGGCACGAAGAGGTCGGAGTCGAAGCGGACGCGGAGCGGTTCGTCCGCGCGCAGCACCTCGTTGAGGAACCCGCGGAACAGCTTCACCGGCTCACTGTCCCCGCCCAGCAGGACGTCGAACAGCAACTGGGTCCCGTATGCGGCGAGTTGGGACACCGCAGCCAGGAGCTCGTCCGCCGGCTCGGCCGTCAGGTCCACGAGCGTCGCGTACGGGAAGGCCGGGCGGCCGGGCGCGGGACGGCCAGACTCGTCGAGGGGCTGTACGTCGACGAACTCGTCCTTCCACATACGGCGCAGCCGCGCGGTCACGGCGGCGACCTCCCGGGGTTTCGCCTCCAGGAGGGTCTTGTGCTCGGTGCCGCTCAGCGCGGGGACCGCGGCGCCGTGCATCCGGGCCAGGATGCGGCCTTGGCCGTACGTGTCGAAACCGACGACCAGGTCGGGCGGCTGGACCCGGGTGGGCAGCCGGGTGAAGCCGTCGCTCGGGTCCTGGACGACACGTACGGGCAGGTCGCGGGCCACCTGGTCAGGCCCTCCCTTCGGAGACGGGCGGCGGGGCGACAGGGGGCACGGTCGCTGAGGGGTCGGTGACGTCGAACTCCGTCTCCACCTGCTGGAGGACCGTGCGGGACTGCGCGTGCTCGATGGTGAACCGGATGCGGTGGCGGCCGGGGGTGTGCGGGACGAAGCGGAAGTGCGCGTCTGCGCCGATGGGTATGGAGTGCGCCGGTTCGATGTCGGAGTCGGTCAAGGGGGTTGCGCGTGCGGTCAGTTGGGACCAGAGGTCTTCCGGTGCGGACCATTGCGGATGATCTGGGCCGGGTACGACGAGCAGACTGAGGTGGGTGGGCCTGCCGACCGTCGGAGGGCGCCTGCCCAGGAGTGTCAGGCGGACGCGGGATGCCGTGAGCGGGAGGTCCGCGGGGAGGGTGTCGTCGGTGAAGGCGCCTGGTTCGGGGGCGAGGTGGCGGAGGGTGTGGGGGAGGGTGACCTGCCCGGTGTTCCAGTCGATGCCGTCGAGGATGCGGCGCGGATAGAGCCCGGTGAGTGTCCGTATCGCCAGTTCGCGACGGCTGCCTGGGAGGAGCCCGTTGCGCAGGACGGACACCAGTCGCGCGCCCGTGATGTCGTCGATCGCCTCGAAGCCGAGCTGGGCCTTGTCCAGCCATGCCGAGGTGCCCGGCAGGGACTGGCTCCTGCGCGGGTGGAGGGCCAGTTGGAGCTGAGTCCAGGCCTGTCCGCCGGCGCATCCGGCTTCGGCGAAGGCTTCCAGCGCCTGGTGAAGTTGTGCCGAGCCACTCCGGAGTGTCGTCGGCGCCAGGTGGTGCAGGGCCCAGGCGCGTCCCAACCGGTCCGGCAGGGACTCGAAGGACTTCAGCGCCCGCTCCAGCGCTCTGGACGCCGTCTCCGGCTGTCCGGCATCCGCGTACGCCACGCCCAGCAGCAGCGTCGCCCACGCCTCGCCGCGTACGTCGCCGCATCTCTGGTGGGCCGAGGGTGCCTCCTGGAGTTCTTCCAGCGCCATCACCTCTGCCAGTACGTCGAGTTCCTGGCCCTGCAACAGCATTGCGACCCGGCGCAGTTCGGTGTTCGCCCAGGTGGCTCCCAGTACGTCGCCCACGTCGCGGAACGTGTGCCAGGCCGCTTCGAGTCGCTTGCGGGCCTCCTCCAGGTCCCAGCGCATCAGCCGCAGCCGGCCGTAGTGGAAGACGGCCCAGGCCTCGCCACGTCGGTCGCCGCGCACCTGGTGGGTCTCGATCGCCCGGCGCAACAGCGGCCCTACGGCGTGCAGTTCGCCCCGGTCGGTGCGGATCGCGGCGCGGATGTGCAGGGCCCAGCCGTCCGGGCGGCCGGTGAGGAGGGTGTCGAGCGTGGACTCGGCCTCGTGCAGCAGGCCCATGTGGTGCTGGGTGAGGGCGAGTTCACGGATGGCGTCCTCGGTGTCGACGCCCGCCAGCGTTCGGGCCGCGGCTTCCGGTTGCCCTGCGTGCCGGACGGCCATGGCCAGCGGGACGGTGAGCGCGCTGTCGTCGCCACCCGCGCGCCTCAGCCCCGCCTTGAGCATCAGCAGGGGTAGCAGGGCCCCTTCGACGGCCAGTTGGCGTGCCAGCCGGCCGGTGAAGTCGGGAGGGTCCAGCGTCCCGGCGCGCGCGAGGCGCAGCGCGAGGTCGACCGTGGGCTCGGCCGCCTCGCCCAGTTCGCCGGGCTCGTCGATCAGGGAGCGGGCCAGGGTCGTGTCCAACAGGTCCGAGCCGGAACGGCGGTTGTGGCGACCGTGGTACCGGTGGATCTCGTTGCGTACCGGGAGTCGTACTTCGTACCAGCCGGGGCGGGTCTGTTGCAGCAGTTGGTGTTCGTGCAGCCGCTCGATCGACTGGCGCATCTCCGAGACGGTGATCCGGTCGCCGAACAATGGCATGTCCGGTGAGAACTCACCTCCTTGCCAGGAGACGAGAGTGTCCATCAACGCGGCGTCCTGCTCTGTCAGTTGCGCGTAGCGCGCCGCGACCCACTCGCGGGGGGAAAAATCGTCGAGCGGGGTTATCTCGTGGCGCACGATGTCCGGAACCTCGTCCCACGGCGCGCCGTGGGACCTGGCCGTCACGATCAGGTTGTGGGGAGTGTCCCTGAACAGGTCGGTGACCAACCTCAGAAGTACTCGCCCGGGGGTCCCTTCTGTCAGGGCGTCGAGCACGAACAGCGACGGTATGGCATTGGGCCAGTTCCCGCGGGCTGCGTATGCCAGAGAGACCAGGTTCGTCAGTCTGCCCAGGAGTGCGTCGCACAGGTCGCCGGGCGGCATCTCCCCCGCCCGCCGGAGCAGTCGCAGCAGCACCTGCTCCGGATCACTTCTGCGGTAGCCCAGCGCCAGCCAGTGGACGGGTATGTCGTGGGACGCCCCGAACTCGGTGGCAAGCCTCCGCGCCAGCGTCGACTTCCCCGCGCCCGGCGGACCGTGGAGCACGAGGACGCGTCGCCCGCCCGGAGCCGACAACTCCTCCAGGACAGACCCCAGTTGCAGCATTTCGATGTCCCGCGCCGCCCCCGGCAGCCACTCACTCACCCGCGCTCCCCCTCCTTCCGACCGCCGGGCCCCGGATCCCGTACCCCTCAGGAAGCCGCCGCCACCGCCACGCCCATGATCTCCCGCGCATGCCTCCCCGGGATCATCCCCAACCGCCAAGCCTGCCACCCTGATTCGAGTCTCACACCGCGCTCCAGGAGAAGCTGGTAGGCCTCGGCGAAGTCGTCGAGTTTCTCGTCGCGGGACGGGTGGCGGGCGCGGACGAGCTGGGACAGCTCCTCCTGGGCGACCGCTGTGCCGATCTCGACGCCGCCGGGGGCCGCGTACGGCAGCAGGGTGCAGCGCAGGAAGCGGGCCCAGTCCTCGCCGCGTCGGTCGCCGTACGAGGTGAACAGGGCGATCGCCTCGTCGCACAGGGCCAGTGCCTGCTGGGTGCGGGCGTTGCCCGCGTCGACCACCGCCAGTTCCAGGCAGGTCCAGGCCTCGCCGTGGGCCACCCCGATGCGCTGGAAGTCGGCGCGCGCGTCGACCAGGAGTTGCCGGGCGAAGCCCGAGTTGCGCAGGGAGCCCGTCTGGACGGCCCGCTGGTCCCGGGTGACACGGGCCGAGTGATGGCGGGCGCAGGCGAGGCCGTAGACGTCGCGGATACGGGAGAACATCGTGCGGGAACGTTCCAGCTCGCGGACCGCGAGATCCAGGTTGCCCGTCTCCTCCAGGGACTGGCCCAGGTAGTAGACCGACCAGGCCTCCCCGCGCGCGTCCTCGTTGTCCCGGTGGACCGAGGCCGCCTGGCGCAGCCCGTCCACCGCCGCCGACGCGTCCCCGGCGACCAGCCGGGCCCGCGCCAGCTGCGTCAGCGCCCAGGCCTCGCCACGGGCGTCGCGCGTACGGCCGTACAGATCGAGGGCCGTGCGCAGTTCGGTCTCGGCGCGCGGTACGTCGCCCATGCGCAGGCCCAGCTGGCCGAGCTGGAAGTGGGCCCACGCCTCGCCGTGGATCGACTCGCCCGCGCGGTGCAGGACCAGGGAACGGGTCAGCAGGTCCCACGCCTGGGCGAGGCGGGAGCGGTCGCGTTCGACGGCGGCGAGGGCGTGCATCGTCCAGGCGCGGTCGGTCGCCAGTTCGGGGGCCTGCTGGAGATCCAGGGCCTCCTGGAGCTTGGCCGCCGCCTCGACCAGGTTGCCCTGGTGGTGCAGTGTGATGCCGAGCGAGCACAGGGCCCGGGCGGCGCCCGCGTCGTGATGGGCCTCCATGTACAGCTCGACGACCGAGGTGAGCGTGGTGCGCGCCTTGTCCAGCTCGCCCAGCTGACGGGCGGCGATGCCCGTACGCCACTGCACCGAACGCACCAGCAGCCCCTGGTCGACGGACTCGGCCAGCTCGCTGATCTCACCGAGCCGGTAGAGGTCGCCGCGCAGCAGGCAGTAGTCGCACAGGGCGCCGAGGAGATTGAGTACGGCGGCCTGGTTGACGCCCTCCGCGTGCCGCAGGGTCGCCGTGATGAAGCTCGACTCGTCGTCCAGCCAGCGCAGCGCCTCGTCGAGGGAGGTGAAGCCGTGCGGGCTGAAGCGGTCCGAGCGGGTCGACATGTTGCCGTCGACCAGCCGCAGCACCGAGTCGGCCAGCTCGCCGTAGTTCACGATGAGACGTTCCTGCGCGGCCGTGCGCTCGGCCGGCTGCTCCTCGTCCAGGAGACGGGCCTGCGCGAAGGCGCGGACCAGGTCGTGCAGTCGGTAACGGCTGCCCCGGACATGGTCGATCAGACCGGCGCGGGCGAGCGCGTCGAGCTGCCGGGTCGCCTCGCCCTGGTCGGTGCCGAGGAGGGACGCGGCCGCGGCGGTGCCGAGCGAGGCGCGTCCCGCCAGCGCCAGCCTGCGCAGCAGCCGCCGGGCCTGCTCCGACTGGTCGGTGTAGCGCAGCCACAGCACCCGCTCGACCGGCTCCACGGGGCCGTACGCGCCGAGGTCCGCCGCCAGCCGACGCGGGCTGCGCGGGCCGAGCGCGGAGCCGGCGATGCGCAGCGCGAGCGGTAGCCCGCCGCACAACTCCCGTATGCGGGCGGCGGATTCGGCGTCGGGGGGCCCTGCCTGCTGCTGCGCGGACGCGCTGAGCAGTTCGTCGCTGCCCGCCGCGTCCAGGGACTCGACGGGCAGCTGATGGACCCAGAAGGGCAGGTCGGCCGGGAGGTCGAGGGGCTGTCGGGTGGTGGCGATGACGAGGCTGTCGGAGCGCTCCGGGATGAGGGTGCGGACCTGCTCGGGGTCCTGGGCGTCGTCCAGGACGATGGTCACCGGGACCCTGGTGAGATGCTGGTGGTACAGCTCGCCCAGCCTTCTGACCTGCTGGTCCGGTGACGAACGCTCACGGAAGAGCAGCTGTTCGCGGGAGGCGCCGAGCCGGTTCAGGAGGTGCAGGAGGGCGTCGCGGGTGGGCAGCGGCGGCTCCTCCTGGCTGTCGCCGCGCAGATCCACCACGCAGGCGCCCCGGAACTGGTCCCGCAGATCGTGCGCCGCGTGGATCGCCAGCGCGCTGCGGCCACTGCCGGACGCGCCGTGCAGGACGACCAGGGTCGGCCGGGTCTCCGTACTCGCCCGGGCCGCGTGCACCCACTGCCGGATCCGGGCCAGCTCCTGCCGCCGGCCCGCGAACGGCTCGTCCGGGTCCGGGAGTTGGGCGAACGACTGCTCGAGGACGCTACGGCTGCGGGCCGCCGCGCTCTTGTCGGTGCCGCGCAGCCTCGGCCCCGACTTCTTCGGCCCGGTGGACGCGCTGAGCACCCGCTGCTGGTCGAGGAACGGGCGGATACCGCGTACCTCCAGCGCCGTCAGCCAGGTCAGCCGCAGCTGCTCGGGACCGCCGGGCTGGCTCACGGCACCGGCGCGATGGTGGGCGGCGGGGAGGTGGGAGGCGGTCACCTTGAGGACGGTCGCGGCGGCGCCGACGACGCCGACGGTGAGCGCCGCGCCGGCGGCGGTGCCTGCGCCGGTGCCGAGCGCGAGGTCGGCGATGCCAGCGGCCAGGGCGGCAACGGCCGCCACCAGCAAGGGAGTTCCGGCGCCCTCACGGGCGTACCGTTGCCCGAACGTGAGCTGTCCGGCCCTCGCCTCGTCGAGCGCCCGCGTGTACGCCTCGTACTCCTCCGCGGACGACTGCGCCATGGCGTCCAGCGCGCCGCGCGCCCGCGTGAGCAGCACGCCCCCGTCGGTACGTCCACCGGACCGGCGCACCTCTTCCTCCACGGCCCGGACCAACAGCCGCTCGGCTTCCGCCCGGTGGCTGTCCCGCATGGTG
Organism: Streptomyces sp. NBC_00075; assembly: GCF_045041225.1. Lineage (NCBI taxonomy): Bacteria > Bacillati > Actinomycetota > Actinomycetes > Kitasatosporales > Streptomycetaceae > Streptomyces > Streptomyces sp. NBC_00075. Next base: position 3,822,133 of record NZ_CP108243.1, on the reverse strand, counting down.
TGTCCCCCTCTGGCAACGACGGCTTTCCCGTCGTCAAGTGTGCTGCGGATAGGGCGTGGAGGGGAGAGGGCCGAGCGATCACGCGGCAGAGTTTCTGGTTTCACAGGCTTCCGGAACCGCAGCGTTCGCTCGGTTGAGTGACTGGTCCTACCTCTTTCTTGGAAGATGGACAGCAACGGACCAATGGCTGCGTAGGGTCCCTCTTGGAGGCAAAGGGGGGGATTGCGGTGCGAGACGATCACGTGACGCTGATCGAGTTGGGGTTCAGTTCTCACGAACTGGGGGAGATGGGGCTGGACAAGCCCGTAACGGCGGAACCAGCCGGGCTTATGGACGCCTACCTGCGGCGGAGCGGCAAGAAGGAAGACCTGGCCACCCTTCGGGGGCACCTGCGAGACCTTGTGTGCTGGGCGCGGGCAGAGGGACTCCAGATCCGGCATGTCTGGTTCGAGCAGCTTTCGGCATCCAAGACCCACGTACGGCGGCGGGAGTTCGAGAAGGCCACGCAAGCGGTCATGGACGGGAAGTCCAAGACGCTTGGTGTATGGAAGACCGACCGTTTCGACAGGCGTGGCATGGGTGCGGTGGGCCGGATGCTGGACGAATTCGACCGTAGGAAGTCGCGCCTTGTGTCCGTCTCGGAAGGACTGGACTCGGCGAGGGGCGGACGCCTGGTCTTCGCGATTCTGAGCGAGCGTGCCAGAGACGAAGCGAAGGACATGGCGAAGCGTGTCAAGGCAGGCCATGACGCGCACAAGGCGGAAGGCCGACGAGGAACGGGCAAACCTCCGTTCGGGCTCTACAGCGCGCAGGGAAGCGGTCGTGTCGAACCCCATCCGGACGAGTACGAGACGGCCCGCAGACTGGCGAGTCTGCTGCTGGACAGGAAGACGACGCAGGAGACAGCTCACCGACTGAACGAGGAGGGCCATCGGACGCGGAGCGGGGCAAGTTGGTCTCCGACCGCGGTGAGCAAACTTGCTCAGTCTCCGCTCTTCGCGGGTATGGTCCCGGTCCGCCGACGGGTGGCCGACGAACATGGGAACCTCCTTGACCGCTGGGAGGGCTACGGATCACCCCTGCGTGACCCACGGGGCGAGATCGTCATGTGCGGAACGGGGGTTGTGACCCCGGACGAGTGGTTCCGGATCAAGGCGCTCATCGCCGGAAGGACCGATGAGCGCTGGGCGAAGGCGAAACCGGGAACCAGGTATCTCGGTACGGGAAGCTACCGATGCGGGCGAAGGCGGGACAAGAACGGCACCGGGGAACTCGAAGTGTGCGGTGGCTTCATGAACCACCGTGGCGGGCGTTATCGGTGCGAAGTCAGGCAGACACGCGGTAAATACATCTGTGAGGGTGTGGTGACTCTCGCTGAACGAATTGACCACGCGGTTGGGGATGCATGGGTCGAACACATCACCACCCTTGAGCCGGACGACCCGGTGATCGCAGAGATCGCCCGTCGATGGGCCGCTTTCCTGACCCCGGAGGTGCAGGTGAAGAGGGAGGAGACGCGGAACGCTCTGGAGGCCGCCCAGAGGCGGGTGGAGAAGCTTGAAGAAGACTTCTATGTCTACGGCAAGATCGATGAGGAACGCTTCGAGGAGCTGAGCGAGGGGCAACGCACTGTCATCGAAGCCACGGTCGCGACTCTGGCCGCGCTGGAAGCTGAAGCCGTTCCGCCAGCCGCCGCGCGGATCGACACACTGAGAGAAGCGTGGGCAGGGGCGGACATGGCCGACAGGCGAACGCTGCTGAGGTGCTCACTCGGAGACAAGGGTGTCACGGTCAAGCCAGCGGCCCGCCAAGGGGACCCCACCCCGATCCTGGAGCGGCTGGAGTTCGACTGGCTCTCGAAGACGACTCCGCCTCCAGAAACGTGAGGTGGAGTTCTGGCGCCGGGCAGTCCTGACGATGTTCGGCACTCGGGGTGCGTGTGCGTGACCTCACCTCGTACGCGAGGATTGGGGTATGCCCAACCGACTCGCGCTTGCTTCCTCCCCCTACCTCATCCAGCACGCGGACAACCCTGTTGACTGGTGGGAGTGGGAGCCCGCTGCCTTCGCGGAGGCTCGTCGACGAGGTGTGCCTGTTCTCCTCAGTGTGGGATACAGCTCCTGCCACTGGTGCCATGTGTTTGCCAGAGAGAGCTTTGAAGACGAGGTCGTCGCCGCTTTTCTGAACGAACACTTTGTCAACATCAAGGTTGACCGCGAAGAGCGCCCGGATATTGACGCCGTCTACATGGAAGCGGTGCAAGCCGCAACCGGGCAGGGCGGCTGGCCCATGACTGTGTTCCTCACCCCCGACGCCGAGCCTTTCTACTTCGGCACCTACTTCCCGCCCGCTCCCCGCAACGGGATGCCTTCCTTCCGGCAGGTCCTCGAAGGGGTGCGGGCAGCTTGGGCGGACCGCCGGGACGAGGTTGCCGAGGTCGCGGGAAAGATCGTGCGCGACCTTTCCCAGCGTGAGATCTCCTATGGCGACACCACTGCCCCCGGCGAGGAGGAGCTGACCCGGGCGCTCCTCGGTCTCACGCGGGACTACGACGCCCAGCATGGAGGGTTTGGCGGCGCTCCCAAGTTCCCGCCGTCCATGATCGTCGAGTTCCTGCTGCGGCATCATGCGCGGAGCGGCTCGGAGGGCGCGCTGCAGATGGCTGCGGATACGTGCGAGCGGATGGCCCGTGGCGGGATTTACGACCAACTCGGGGGCGGGTTTGCCCGCTATTCCGTTGATCGAGAGTGGCAGATTCCCCACTTTGAGAAGATGTTGTATGACAATGCGCTTTTGTGTCGCGTTTATGCCCACCTCTGGCGCGCCACCGGCTCCGAACTCGCCCGGCGTATCGCCCTGGAGACCGCCGACTTCATGGTGCGTGAACTCCGTACCGACGAAGGGGGGTTCGCGTCCGCGCTCGACGCCGACAGTGATGACGGGACTGGTCGACACGTCGAGGGTGCTTATTACGTCTGGACGCCGGCCCAGCTTGCCGAGGTGCTCGGCGATGAGGATGCGGCGCTTGCCTCGCACTACTTCGGGGTCACGGCGGACGGCACCTTCGAGGAGGGGGCGTCTGTTCTTCAACTTCCGCAGCACGAGGGGGTGTTCGACGCCGAGAAGGTCGACTCCATTCGGGTTCGGTTGCTCGAAGCCCGTGCCGCGCGGCCTGCTCCCGGGCGGGACGACAAGGTGGTCGCCGCCTGGAACGGGCTCGCCATCGCCGCGCTCGCCGAGACCGGGGCCTACTTCGAGCGGCCCGACCTTGTCGACGCCGCGCTTGCCGCCGCCGATCTTCTCGTACGGGTTCATCTGGACGACCGGGCGCATCTCGCCCGTACCAGCAAGGACGGTCAAGTCGGGGCGAACGCCGGGGTGTTGGAGGACTACGCCGATGTCGCCGAGGGGTTCCTCGCGCTGGCCTCCGTGACGGGGGAGGGGGTGTGGCTGGAGTTCGCCGGGTTGCTGCTCGACCATGTGCTCGTGCGGTTCGTCGATGCCGAGTCAGGGTCCTTGTACGACACGGCGAGTGATGCCGAGCAGCTCATTCGGCGGCCTCAGGATCCTACGGACAATGCGGTTCCCTCCGGGTGGAGTGCTGCTGCGGGGGCGTTGCTCGGGTATGCCGCGCAGACCGGGGCCGAGCCTCATCGGGCCGCTGCCGAGCGGGCGTTGGGGGTGGTGAAGGCGCTTGGGCCGCGTGTGCCTCGGTTCATCGGGTGGGGGCTGGCTGTTGCGGAGGCGTTGCTCGACGGGCCTCGGGAGGTTGCGGTCGTCGGGCCGGACCTTGGGGATCCGGCCACGATTGCTCTGCACCGGGTGGCGCTGCTCGCTACCGCTCCGGGGGCTGTTGTCGCTGTGGGGGTTGCGGACAGTGACGAGTTGCCGTTGCTTGCGGGGCGGCCGTTGGTCGGGGGTGCGCCGACTGCGTATGTGTGCCGGAACTTCACGTGTGATGCTCCGACGACTGATCCGGAGGGGTTGCGGGTGGCGTTGGGTGGCTGAAACGGGCGGTGCCCGTAGCGGGCTTTTTTCGCCCCCGCCGCCCCTACCCGTCCCATCCCTGGGGGCTGCGCCCCCAGACCCCCCTTTCGGCCTGAACGGCCTCGTCCTCAAACGCCGGACGGGCTGGATGTGGTGCCGGCCGGGGCTTGATCTTTTAGCCTGTCCGGCGTTTGAGGACAAGGCCCGTTCAGGGCCGACAGCGGGGGGCTGGGGGCGCAGCCCCCAGGGGATGGGTATGGGTAGGGGCGGCGGGGGCGAGGAAAGCGGCCCGCCCTCCCGCACCTCAGTCCCCCGGCAAGCCATGCTCCAGGACGTTCAGCGCCCGGTTCACCAGCTCGGTCAAGTCGGCCTCGCAGTTGTGCTCCGCCCAGTAGACGGTGATCTCCGCGAGGCCGCCGATCAGGGACATCGCGTAGACGCGGACCTCCAGGTCGGTGGAGTCGCGGCCGGTGCGTTCGGCGAGGACGCGGCAGAGGAGGCGGCCCGTTTCGGACATGCTCTCCATCATGCGGGAGCGGACCGCCGGTACCTCCAGCATCAGCCGGCTGCGCAGACGGATCACCCCGGGCTCCTCGGCCTTGGTGACACCGATGGCCTTCGTCACGACGTACCGCAGGGAGTCGATCCAGGGCTCGTCGGCCGGACGGCTGCGCAGCTCCTCCTCCATCAGGGCGTCGTACTCGTCGGTGAGCACGATGTCCTCCTTGGTGGGGAAGTAGCGGAACACCGTCGACTGCGACACCTCGGCGCGCTCGGCGATCTGCTCGATCGTCGTGGCGTCGTACCCCTGGTCCTCGATCAGTTCGTACGTCGCGGAACGGATCGCCATCCGGGTCTTGATCTTCTTCCGTTCACGGAGGCCCAGCTGGGGGCGGTCGGTGAGGGAAGAGGTACGTGCGGCCGTCATACGCGTCATTGTCGGTCATCGGGCCGGTCGGCTGCCATGTCCGGGGTGTTCGGGAGAAACGCTCCTGCCAGCAGGGCCGCCGCCAGCGCCGCCACTCCGCTCACCAGCAGGACCACGCCCATGCCATGGACGTACGCGCTGTTCGCGGAGGCCAGGAGATCCGCCGAGCCCGTCTTCTCCGCTATCAGGTGTGCCGCCACCACCGAGTCCCCTGCCGTGTCCGCCGCTCCCGCGGGCAGGCCCGTGACGTCCAGGCGGTCGCGGAACGTGCCCGCCAGCAGGCTGCCCAGCAGCGCGATGCCGATCGCGCCGCCGACCTGCCGCAGCGTCATCAGGAGCCCGGAGCCGCTGCCCGCGCGGTCGGCGGGCAGGGCGGCGAGGGCGCCGTCCATCGCCGGGACCACGGCGAAGCCGAAGCCGAAACCGGCGATGGTGAGCCACAGGGCCGTGTAGCCGTAGCTCGCGTCGACCGTCGTACGGCTGCCCAGGATCGCCGAGAAGGCCAGGATCACCAGGCCGGCCGTGACCGTCGCCCGTGAGCCGAACCTGGCTCCCAGCGGCTGTGCCGTCCGCGCGGCCACCATCAGGCCGCCCATCAGCGGCAGCAGCCGTACGCCCGTGCCCAGCGCGTCACTGCCCAGGACCGCCTGGAGATACGGCGGCAGGACGAACATCAGGCCGGACAGGACGAACATCACCAGCGTCGCCGCGACCGTGTTCAGCAGGAAGCCCCGCTGGGACAGCAGCGTCATGTCGAGCATGGGGCGGGTCGCCCGGCGTTCGCGGAGGACGAGGGTGGTGAGGAGTACGGCCGCCGCCGCGAACAGGGCCAGGACCAACGCGTCCGTCCAGCCCCGGGTCGGGGCCTCGATGATTGCGTAGATCAGTGCGGCCAGGCCCGTCGCCGTGAGTGTCGTGGAGATCATGTCCACCTTGGGGGAGGACGGGTCGCTGGTCTCCGGGAGCAGGAACACACAGGCCGCGATGCCTATGGCGACCATCGGGACGTTGATCAGGAAGACCGAGCCCCACCAGAAGTGGTTCAGGAGCCAGCCGCCGATGATCGGGCCCAGCGGCATACCGAGCGCGGAGGCCGCCGAGATGACACCGACCGCCTTGGTGCGCTCGTGGGACGGGAAGAGGGAGGGGAGGACCGAGAGTGCCAGCGGCATGACCAGGGCCGCGCCTACGCCCATCAGTGCTCGGGCCGCGACCACCCAGTTCACGTCGGGGGCCAGTGCGCCCACCAGGGAACCGGCCAGGAAGACGCCGAGGCCGGCGATCAGCATCCGGCGTCGTCCGAAGCGGTCGCCCAGCAGGCCCGCCGGGAGCATCAGGGCCGCGAACACGACGATGTACGCGTCCGCCATCCACTGCTGTTCGCCCGTGGTCGCGCCGAGCTGCTCGGCCATCGTCGGCAGCGCCACGTTGAGGATCGTCATGTCGAAGCCGAGGACGAGCATGCTCGCGACCAGGGCACCCAGGGCCCACCAGCGGCGGGGGTCGAGGGGTGGGGTGTCGGCCGTACCCGCGTCTGTGTTGGTGACAGTAGCCATGAAATGAGAGTAACTCTCAAAAGGTGGTGGGTGTCAAACTTCTCTTGTCGTCCGGGCATGAAAAATGGCCGCGGCTCGGAAGCCGCGGCCAGCAGGAAGGGGCGAGGGGGGCTAGTGCTGGTACGCCACCAGCGAGATCCCCACGTAGTGCGTCACGAACGCCGCGAGGGTCAGGGAGTGGAACACCTCGTGGAAGCCGAACCAGCGCGGTGACGGGTTGGGGCGCTTGATGCCGTAGATCACGCCGCCCGCGCTGTAGAGGATCCCGCCGACGATGACCAGTACCAGGACGGCGATACCACCCGCCCGCATGAAGTCCGGCAGGAAGAAGACCGCCGCCCAGCCCATCGCGATGTAGCAGGGGGTGTAGAGCCAGCGCGGGGCGCCGACCCAGAACACACGGAAGGCGATGCCTGCCCCGGCGGCACCCCAGATGCCCCACAGGAGCCACTGGCCCTTGCTCTCCGGGAGCAGCAGCATCGTGAGCGGCGTGTAGGTGCCCGCGATGATCAGGAAGATGTTCGCGTGGTCGAGCCTGCGCAGGACGCCGTCCATGCGCGGGCTCCAGGTGCCGCGGTGGTAGAGCGCGCTCACGCCGAACAGCAGGCAGGCGGTGAGGGTGAAGATCCCGCAGGCGATGCGTGCCCGGCTCGAACCGGCGAGCGCGGTGAGCACCAGGCCCGAGATGAGTACGGCCGGAAACATGCCGAGATGCAGCCAGCCGCGCAGCTTGGGCTTGATCTCATCGGAATGTGGCAGCGAGAGCGCCATGGGACCACGGCCGGCGGCCGGTGAGTCCAGAGGCGCGTCGGGGACGGACGCAGTCATGACGGGCATCGTACCTACGTAACCGTAAGTTACGCGTCAGTGCGGTGTGGGGAGGGGCTGGAAGTGGCCATCCTCTCACGCACATTGGGGATTCGGCACTACAGGTGAATGCGTGGTGACCCGGAGGAAACTCCAGAGGGAGTAAAGGGTGAGTGGCGATGGTCACGTCGCTCAGGTGTGGGGCCCTCTGGACAGATGGGCGCTCCAGTCGGATGATCAAATGAGTGCGGTCGGCACCGGATGAGCGCCAGAGATCAATTCCGTGAAGCATCCGGGTCGCGGCCCCCAAGGGGCAGTCAACAAAAAACCCTCATTCAAGGAGCAATCGTGGCGCGCGACATCGCGGCTCCCGTTCTCTCTGGCACGTCCCTCTCCGGCACCGTCCCGACCAACCACAAGCAACTGGTCTCGTGGGTGAACGAGATCGCAGAACTGACGCAACCGGACAGCGTGGTCTGGTGTGACGGATCCGAGGCCGAGTACGAGCGACTGTGCGAAGAGCTCGTCCAAAAAGGCACCTTCACGAAACTGGACCCGATCAAGCGCCCCAACTCCTACTACGCGGCCTCCGACCCGACCGATGTCGCCCGGGTCGAGGACCGCACCTTCATCTGCTCCGAGAAGGAGGAGGACGCGGGTCCGACGAACCACTGGAAGGACCCCGCCGAGATGCGGGCCATCTTCGCGGGGGACAAGGGCGTCTTCCGTGGCTCCATGAAGGGGCGGACGATGTACGTCGTCCCGTTCTGCATGGGCCCGCTGGGCTCGGACCTCTCCGCGATCGGCGTCGAGATCACCGACTCGGCGTACGTCGCCGTGTCCATGCGCACGATGACGCGCATGGGGCAGCCGGTCCTCGACGAACTCGGTACCGACGGTTTCTTCGTGCGTGCTGTGCACACGCTCGGGGCGCCGCTGGCCGAGGGCGAGGCCGATGTGCCGTGGCCGTGCAACTCCACGAAGTACATCTCGCACTTCCCGGAGTCCCGCGAGATCTGGTCGTACGGCTCCGGGTACGGCGGCAACGCGCTGCTCGGCAAGAAGTGCTATGCCCTGCGTATCGCGTCCGTCATGGCACGCGACGAGGGCTGGCTCGCCGAGCACATGCTCATCCTCAAGCTCACGCCTCCGCAGGGTGAGTCGAAGTACGTCGCCGCCGCCTTCCCGTCGGCCTGCGGCAAGACGAACCTCGCGATGCTGGAGCCCACGACTCGCGGCTGGACCGTCGAGACGATCGGCGACGACATCGCCTGGATGCGCTTCGGCGAGGACGGCCGGCTGTACGCCATCAACCCCGAGGCCGGTTTCTTCGGCGTCGCGCCCGGCACCGGTGAGCACACCAACGCCAACGCGATGAAGACCCTGTGGGGCAACTCCGTCTTCACCAACGTCGCCCTCACCGACGACGGCGACATCTGGTGGGAGGGCATGACGGAGGAGACTCCGGCCCACCTGACGGACTGGAAGGGCAATGAGTGGACGCCGGAGTCCGGAGTCCCGGCCGCCCACCCGAACGCCCGTTTCACCACCCCCGCCTCGCAGTGCCCGATCATCGCGCCCGAGTGGGAGGACCCCAAGGGCGTGCCGATCTCGGCGATCCTGTTCGGCGGGCGGCGCGCCACCGCCGTACCCCTCGTCACGGAGTCCTTCGACTGGAACCACGGTGTCTTCCTGGGCGCCAACGTGGCCTCCGAGAAGACGGCCGCCGCCGAGGGCAAGGTCGGCGAGCTGCGCCGGGACCCCTTCGCCATGCTGCCGTTCTGCGGCTACAACATGGGCGACTACATGGCCCACTGGATCGACGTGGCGAAGGACAAGGACCAGTCCAAGCTGCCGAAGATCTACTACGTCAACTGGTTCCGGAAGAACGACGAGGGCAAGTTCGTCTGGCCCGGCTTCGGTGAGAACAGCCGCGTCCTGAAGTGGATCGTGGACCGGCTGGACGGCAGGGCCGAGGGCGTCGAGACGCCGATCGGCGTTCTGCCGGCCAAGGGCGCGCTCGACACGGACGGCCTCGAACTCTCCGAGTCCGACCTCGACTTCCTGCTCACGGTCGACAAGGACGTGTGGCGCGAGGAGGCCGCCCTGGTCCCCGAGCACCTCAACACGTTCGGCGAGCACACCCCGAAGGAGCTGTGGGACGAGTACCGGGCGCTGGTGCAGCGTCTGGGCTGACGCCCACAGCCCGTAGAACTCCGCGGCCGGTCGGACTTGCCCTGACCTGCGACGTCGTCACGGCCGGCCGCGGTGACCACCATCCCCACGGGTGTTGTCGGTCATACATTCGTATGGTCGATCACCCGTGGTGATGGATTTTCGGCGGCCAGAGAGCGCAATACGGTCCCCGGGCGGGTGGAACGCCGGGTGTTCGGCGCATAGCTGCCGACATGCTCACATCTCATGTACGACCGGCCTGGCGCCGGTCCCGGGAAGGGCGCCGCAGATCATGGGCGGCCCGGACCGGCGTCGCGGCGGCCGTCGGACTCGCGCTCGTCCTGGTCCTGCCCGGCACCGCGCTCGCCGCCCCCGGCGACCTCGACCCCACCTTCAGCGGCGACGGCAAGGTGCTCACCGACTTCGCCGACGGTGACCAGGCCCGCGATGTGGCGGCGCAGCCCGACGGCAAGATCGTCTCCGTCGGCTCCTCCACCGACGAATCGCTGCTGGAGAGCCGCTTCGCGCTGACCCGCCACAACGCCGACGGCACCCTGGACACCGGCTTCGGCGGTGCCGACGGCGACGAGCCCGGCACGGTGACGACGGCCGTCAACAACATGGGCCCGAGCCTCCAGTGGAGCGAGGCCAACGCCGTGACGTTGCAGGCCGACGGCAAGATCGTCGTGGTGGGCATGAGCTGGCGGGAGTACGAGGACTGCTGCTGGTTCGTCGTCGCCCGCTACAACGCCGACGGCACCCTGGACGACACCTTCAGCGAAGACGGCAGGGTCTTCGCCGACATCGCCGGCCCGACCGAGGCCAAGGACGTGGCGATCGACTCCGCCGGCCGGATCGTCGCGGCCGGTTACACGGGCGGCCACATGGCGGTGCTCCGCCTCACCGGCGACGGCACTCCGGACACCACGTTCGGCGGCGACGGCACGGTCACCGCCAATCCGGCGGGGCCGGTCCTCCAGGAGGGCGGTGACGGCCGTGCCCTGGCGTTGCAGCCGGACGGGAAGATCGTCGTCGGGGGCGAGGTCGGTTCGACCCGTTTCGACTTCGCGCTGATGCGCTTCAACACCGACGGCAGCGTGGACACGGGCTTCGACGGCGACGGCATCGTCCGCACCGACTTCGGCGGCTACGACGCGGTGGGGTCGCTGGCGGTACAGACCGACGGCCGGATCGTCGCGGCGGGCGGCAGCGACGGCCGGGGCGCGCTGGCCCGCTACAACACCAACGGCAGCCTGGACACGAGCTTCGACGGTGACGGCCTGGTCGTCACGCCCGCCGCAGGCGCCGCCGGCATGGTGCTCCAGCCCGACGGGCGGATCGTCACCGCCGGCAGCAACGGCTCCGACTTCTCGGTCCTGCGGTACACCACCGGCGGCAGCCTGGACAGCGGCTTCGGCACCGGCGGGCGGGCCACCGCTGACTTCGGCGGCATCGACGTGGCGTACGGCGTGCAGCTCGACTCCACCGGCCGGATCGTCGCCGCCGGACGGGGCGGACCGGACGGCGACTTCGCCCTGGCCCGTTTCGAGGGAGGCGGCACTGCGCCGCCGCCTCCGGCCCCGGACCTGTCGGTCACGAAGAGCGGCACCGGCACCGTGAGCATCGGCGACCGTGCCACGTACACCGTGACGGTCACCAACACCACCGCCGGCACCTCGGCGACCGGCGTCACCCTCACCGACGCGCTCAGCGGCCCCGCCGTCTCGGTCGTCTCCGCGACCACCAGCCAGGGCAGCTGTACGACCAGTGCCACCGGCGCCAACTGCAACCTCGGCACCCTCACCGCCGGTACGCCCGGTGCCACGGTGACGCTCGTCGTGGAACCCCGCGCCACCGGCACCCTCAGGAACACCGCCACGGTTGCTGCGCCCCCGAGCGATCCGACCCCCGGCAACAACACCGCTACGGCGACCACAGCCGTGAACAACTCCCGGGGCTGCACGATCACCGGCACCAGCGCCTCCGAGACCCTCAACGGGACCGGCGGCAACGACGTGATCTGCGGTCTCGGCGGCAACGACATCATCCGCCCCGGGATCGGCAACGACACCGTCCACGGCAACTTCGGCAACGACAACATCGACGGCGCGTCCGGTGCCGACACCCTGAACGGCGGCCCGGGCAACGACACCCTGACCGGCAACATCGGCAACGACCGCCTCGACACCCGCGACGGCGTCGGCGGCAACGACACCGCCAACGGCGGCACCGGCTTCGACACCTGCACCACCGACCCGGGCGACACCCGCATCAGCTGCCCCTGAGCAGCAGCACACGGTGTACGTCAGTCGCCCAGCCCGCCGCTGCGGGGCCCCCGGCCCTCCAGATAGCGGGTGTGCGACTCCTGGCGGCGGGCCTCGATCTCCCTGAGGCCCGCCGCCAACGCCTCGGCCTCGTCCCGCAAGAGCGCGAGCTGCCGCTCCAGATGCCGTTCCGGCGGCTCCTGACCCGGCGCGAGCCGCGTCCACCACCGCGTCCGTACGAAGCTGTCGACGGCCTCGGGCAGGTCCTGCCGCACGATCCGCGACAGCGCGTGCACGCCCTCCGGGTCCTGCGCCAGTACGTCCGTCACCCACCCGGGCTCCAGCAACGCACCGACCAGCCCGGACAGTTCGGTCACCTGCCCGGCCGCCGCCGGTGGCAGCTCGACCTGGCCCAGATAGGCGCCCAGCCGTTCGAAGTCCCCGCGCAGCTCGTCGAGTTGGGCGGAGAGCTGCGCCGACGGGTCGGGGAAGTCCGGCAGCGGCTGACGCTCCGGCGGGGCGATCAGCGCGCCCGCGCCGTACAGTCCCGCGACCACGACCGGCCAGTAGGGCCCCGCCACACCCGTGAATGTCAGGGCCAGCCCCACCAGCCCGCACACACTCCCGGCGATGTTCTTGCGGGACTCCAGATACCCCACGAACCTACTGGTAGCCACGGATCTCCTTGAAGGCGCCGTCGAGCGAGCCCTTCTGGGCGTCGAAGAGACGGCCGCCGGTCAGCTCGGCGATGTGCGCCAGCTCGGCGCGGTCGGAGTCGCCGAACAGGATGGGGAAGACGGGGATCTCCCTTTGACGGGAGGGGAGTCGGCGGTAGAAGCCGTCGAACTCCGCTGCCTTCGCGCCCGCCGTGTTCTCGCCGTCCGTCATCAGCACGATCGACGTGAACGTGTCGCGGTCGGCGCTGAGTTGCTCGTACGCCTTCTCCAGCGAGGTGTAGATCGCGGTGTCGCCGTCCGCTTCGAGGGCGTCGGTGTCCCGGCGGATCGCGTCGAGCCCGCTCTGCGGATCGGTGGGGCTCACGACATGCGTCGACACGCTCTTCACGTCCGACCCGAACGGCATCAGCGTGACCTCCTCGCGGTGCCGGAAGTCGCCGGTGAGACCCTTCAGCGCCTCCTTCAGGCCGGACAGCCGGTCGCCCTCCATCGAGCCCGAGGTGTCCAGGACGTACACGGTCCGCGAGGGGCGGCGCAGCTTGTTCTCGTACGCGTCGAGCAGACCGTCGGCCACCGATCGGCTGCCGGGGAAGGGGAGTTCGCGGCGGCGGGAGGTGTCGAGGCCGGTCGCGGGCGGTACGGAGGCGATGACCGGGCGGCGGTGGGTCGTGCTCGTGATCTGGCGCTGGGTCGCCGGGGTGCGCAGGGCCTCCGTCAGGCGTCGGACGTCCTCGCGGGTGGCCGCGTCGGTGGAGGAGAGGGAGGTGATGGGGTAGTCGGCGGTGACGACTCCGTCGCGCGGGCGGATCACCGTCAGCTCCGGGATGCCCTTGAGGACGGACTCGTAGTTGAGCAGGGCGTCCACGGTGCCGCGCCGGTCGTAGGCGGCGGCCAGCCAGCCCGACGAACTGGACGTCAGCTTCTGCCCCTTGAAGAACTCCTTCAGCCGGGGCGACGCCTTCTCGACATCCGCGTCGGTGAGCGCGGACTGGGCTCCGGACAGCCCCGAGGCCACCGAAACCAGCGTGGAGAAGCCGGAGTTGGAGCGCGCCGGGTCGGTCATGCCGTACGTCAGCTTCCCGTCCCGTACGGCCTGCTCCACCTGGGACCAGGTGACCTGGTCCGGCTGCCAGCCCAACTCCGCGACGGTGGCGGGCCTTACGCCGATGGCGACCGGGCTCGACATGATCGGCGTCTCGGACACGACCTTCTTCGCCGCGTCCGGGCGCAGCCGCAGATAGTCGTTGGAGGACAGCCACAGGGCGTCGTACCGCCCGTCCGTCTTCCCGTTCGCCAGCATGTCGATGGCGTCCAGGGTGCCCATGTAGGTGGGCCGGACCTTGATGCCGGTGTCCTTCTCGACCCGGTCGAGGACCGGCGTCATGTCGGACAGCTCGCTGGAGGCGAGGACACGGAGGGTGCCGGGCTCGGGGGAGCCGTTGTCGAAGAGCTCCTCGGGTTCCTGCTGTGCCGTGCAGGCGGTCAGGAGGGCGGTGGCGGCGAGTGCGACGGCGGCCAGTCGGCGTCTGATGCTCATATCCGGCCCCCGTCGAGCGCGCTCTGCGAGCGGCTGCGGTCCAAGTAGGCGCTGGCGTGCTGGAGTTCGGAGGTCAGCGACTCCACGGTCGCCGCCATCGCCTCCGTCGCCCGGACCTTGTAGGTGTCGATGGTGTCGAGGGTGCGGTAGATCTGCTGGAAGGCCGTTCGGAGGGTCTCCGCCCCCACGGCCGGATCGGCGGCGATGCGCTGGATCTCCCCGCTCTGCGTGGCGAGCATCTCCGCGTTGCCCCGGATCAGGTCCTCGGTCGTGCCGCGCAACGCGTTGACCTGCTCGATGACCTTCTTCTGGTTGTCGAGGGCGGACGCCAGCATGACGGAGATGCGCAGCGCGGACACGGTCGTGGTGGCCGCGCGGTCGACCCCCTTGATCAGTTCGTCGTTGTTGCGGCGTACGACGTCCATGGCGAGGTAGCCCTGGGCACACACCGCGAGTTGGGTCAGCAGGTCCTGGTGCTTCTGCCGGACCGGGAAGAGGACGTCGGCGCGGAGGTGGTCGGCGGCCGTCGGATCGGTCGACTCCAGTCCGCCGATGTGCTGTTCGACGGCGGAGTCCAGGGCTTCGGTCAGGACGACGTACTCCTGGAGCTTGCCCATGGTCTCCCAGAGGCGGACGCGTTCGGTCTGGAGGGCCGCGCTGTCTCTGCGCAGCTCGTCCTGTCCGCCGCGCAGCGAGCCCACGATCTTGTTCAAGGTCGCCTGCGAGGAGGCGTACTTGGCGACGTGGTCGCGCAGCTTGTTGCCCCCGGGCAGTCTGGACAACAGCTTCCGGCCCTTGCCCGTGGGCAGGTCACGCGGGTCCAAGTCCTCGACCACACGCCGGAGTTCGACGAGCGAGCCCGCGACCTGCGACTGCGCGTCCCCGCCCTTGTCGGGCAGGCTGCGGACGGCCCGCTCCAGCATGCGGTTGGACTGCGCGGCGGCGGTTCGCATCTCACCAGCACCCAGGCCGGTGATCTCCCCCACCCGGCCCGCGAACTCGGGCGAGCGGGCGTCGAGGGAGGCGAGCTGTCCGACGTACTCGGCGGCCTTGCGGGCCATCTCCGTACGGACACCGTCGTCGACGGGGACGAGCCCGCCGGCCTTCTCGCGCGGCACGGCCGCGACGGGTTCGGGCGCGGTGAGCGTGAAGACGTCGTCACCGCTGAGGCTGGTGTTCTGACTGCTGTTCTGATCCGGAGCGTAGATCGGATTCTGGCTCGGATCCTGACTCGGATTCTGGTTCGGCTTCTGGTAGTTCACGTGCGATTCCCCCTGGTTACGACTGGCTCCGGGCCCGGCGCGCCATCTCGCGCAGCACCTCGGAGGTGGGCACGGGCGCCTGCCGGACGCCGGTCAGCTTCTGGTTGAGGTAGGCGGCGTCGGCCGCGGTGGCCGCGACGAACTCGGCGGCGTCGCCCTGCGGCCGGAACCCGTGCCGGACGGCGAGCTTGCGCAACACCGGGTCGTCACTGAGGAGTTCACCGAGCGCACGGCCCTCCTCGGTCAGCGGTACGACGGTGTGGTCGCTGTTGGCCGTGGTGTCGGGGTAGAGGACGGTGAGGTCACCGGCGCCCTGCTGACCGCCGGTGCCGTCGCTGTCGCCGAGCAGGGAGGCGACCTGCGACTCGTACACGAGCACCAGCGGATTGCCGGCGCCGCTCACGAAGTCCCGGAACGCCGCGTCGGAGCTGGGCTGTTGGGCGCCCTGGACGCTGATCAGCTTGTGCATGAGGGGTGCGGTGCGGTCGACGTCGGCGTCGCTCGCGACCACCCGGCCGCCGTTCGCCACATAGCTGGTCGCGGCGAGGTAGAGGGCACCGGAGCTGGAACTCTCCGGGTCGGTGGAGGCGATGTAGAGGGTGCCGGTCAACTCCCCGTATTTCTCAGCCCCCTTGAGCTGCTGCCAGGTGCGGTCCTCGCCCGCTGCCTTGACGTAGGCGGCCATCTTGAGGGTGCCGCGATGCTGCCCCTTGTCGAGAGTGGCGAGTCCGTTGGCGGCCAGCACTTCGGCGGCGTTGCGGTGGGCCACGACGACGAGCGGCGAGTAGAAGGGCCTCGGGAGCGGCTGGCGTGCCTTGTACTTGACGGCCAGTTCGTCGGCGGGCGCCTGGCTGGACGGGAACGCGAAGTCGTGGTCCTTCAGGTCGAGGCCCTCCATGGCCCACGACCCGGAGGTCTCCGTCCGTACGGTGTAGCCCTTGGCGGCAAGGGCCTTCACCACGTCGGGATCGGCGAAGAACTCGGCCTTCTCCGACCCGATGACTCCGTGCACGGTCTTCGTTGCCGTGCTCTGGTCCCCGTTGTCCCGGCCTGCCACGACAGCTGCCACCACGCCGCCGATCAGCAGGACCGCGAGGACAATCCCTGCGATTCGTCTCACGCCGGGAGCGTGCTCCCGGAATCCAACGTTCCCCGGCTACGAGGATGAACGGCGAGTGAAGCACCGGTCCCGGTACGCAACGGAATCCAGCCAACGCAGGGGACTGCACCCCCTGAGGGGCGGTAGCCCCTAGGGGGCGCGGGGAACTGCGCGACCAGCCACGGACGGCCGGCAGCCGCACACAACAGAAGCAACCCCTGCTCAAGCGAACGCAGTGCTGTGGCACCCGG
This sequence comes from Streptomyces sp. NBC_00075, assembly GCF_045041225.1. Classification (NCBI taxonomy): domain Bacteria; kingdom Bacillati; phylum Actinomycetota; class Actinomycetes; order Kitasatosporales; family Streptomycetaceae; genus Streptomyces; species Streptomyces sp. NBC_00075. The sequence continues at coordinate 3,805,590 of NZ_CP108243.1, read as the reverse complement.
TCCGCGCGTCGCTGCGGGAGCGCGCGGACCGGGGCCGTAGGGGGAGCCCCGGAGGGGGCTAGCGGGACGCGAGCGCCCGAGGCCCGCTGGCCTCCGCGTGGGCGTCCATACGTTCGGCGGCGAGGATCGCGGCGGCCGTGTCGGCCCGCGAGGCCGCGACGACCAGGGCTCGCCCGGCGAGGGCGTGGGCCCGCCGGTGCAGGGCGGTGACTTCGGGCGCGGCGCTGCGGGGCGCCGATGCGCGAGCGGGCGTACGTCCGCGCCGCAACCTGCTCACCTCGGCGGTGAGACGCTCCGCCGCCGCGTCCAGATCGGCGGAGGGCGCGACAGCGCGCAGCTCGTCGGTCGCGGTGAGAAGCGCGGCGAGGTGACCGGCCAGCTGAATGTCCAGCTCTTCCTCGCGCGACCGGTGGGGAAAGTCCGGGGCGGCGCCGGCCAGCGTGCTGTGGACCGACGGGGTGCGGATCGGTTCGTACATGGGGAGATGGCCTCCTGTGCGCTGACAGGAAACCATCCTAGCTTAGATTCTGTCTAAAGTTGACCCCGGTCGCAGAGGGTGAGCCCCCGGCTACTACGGCTGGCTGTAGCCGTCCAGGAACGTGCCGATACGGGTCACCGCGTCGCGCAGATCGCCGACCGTCGGCAGCGTCACCACGCGGAAGTGATCCTGCTCGGGCCAGTTGAAGCCCGTACCGTGCACGACCATGATCTTCTCGCGGCGGAGCAGGTCCAGGACCATCCGCCGGTCGTCCTTGATCTTGAAGACGTTCGGGTCGAGACGCGGGAAGAGATAGAGCGCGCCCTTCGGCTTCACACAGGTGACGCCCGGAATCTTGGTGAGCAGCTCGTACGCCACGTCCATCTGCTCCTTGAGCCGCCCGCCCGGCAGCACCAGGTCGTTGATGGTCTGGCGCCCGCTGAGCGCGGCGACGACACCGTGCTGGCCCGGCATGTTCGCGCACAGGCGCATGTTCGCCAGGATCGTCAGGCCCTCGATGTAGGAGTCGGCGTGTGCGCGGGGGCCGGAGATGGACATCCAGCCGACGCGGTAACCGGCGACGCGGTACGCCTTCGACATGCCGTTGAAGGTGAGGGTGAGGAGGTCGGGGGCGATCTTCGCGGTCGAGGTGTGCGTGGTGCCGTCGTACAGGATCTTGTCGTAGATCTCGTCCGAGCAGACCAGGAGGTTGTGGCGGCGGGCGATGTCGGTCAAGCCCCGGAGCATCGCATCGTCGTACACCGCGCCCGTCGGGTTGTTCGGGTTGATGATGACGATCGCCTTGGTGCGGTCGGTGACCTTGCGCTCGATGTCCGCGAGGTCCGGCATCCAGTCGGCCTGCTCGTCGCAGCGGTAGTGGACCGCCGTACCGCCGGAGAGGGAGACCGCCGCCGTCCACAGGGGGTAGTCGGGGGCCGGGACGAGCACCTCGTCGCCGTCGTCGAGCAGGGCCTGCATCGCCATCACGATCAGCTCGGAGACGCCGTTGCCGATGAAGACGTGCTCGACGTCCGTCTCGATGCCGAGGGTCTGGTTGTGCATGACGACGGCCCGGCGCGCGGCCAGCAGTCCCTTCGCGTCGCCGTAGCCGTGGGCCGACGACACGTTGCGGAGGATGTCCTCCAGGATCTCGGGCGGAGCCTCGAAGCCGAAGGCGGCCGGGTTGCCGGTGTTCAGCTTGAGAATGCGATGCCCTGCCGCCTCCAGCCGCATCGCCTCTTCGAGAACCGGGCCCCGGATCTCGTAACAGACGTTGGCGAGCTTGGTCGACTGGATCAGCTGCATGGCGGTGAGTTTACGGGGCCGTAATGCGTGGGGCGTCGTGTTATCCGCCACGTGAGATCGCGGCGGGGGTGCGACTGGGGCGCTTGCGCCGGTGACTGTCTGTGAGAGGCCTCTCGCTCTGGACTGTGCCTCCGCGTCATGGCGTCCCGAGCTCGAGAACGGCACGGCCGCTGGGCGGGAGGCCGGAACCTGGGCAGTGCCGCTGTCCGGTGGACCGTCTCGTTCGACATCGCCCTCGACGAGAGCAGCACTTCCAGTGGAGAGTGGGCCAGGTGACCGCAGGCCTGCTGCATCTCCGGGAAAAGCGCTTCAGCGGTTATCTGGTGGTCAAGATTCCGCATGAACTGGACACTGAGGTCGAAGCTGTGATCGCCGCATATATGAACGGCCCCGAGTCGGCCAGACGGGAAATGGTCGACGGCGTAAACGGCCGGAGCGCAGCGGTGCTCAGCGTGTACGGGCAACGGATGGCATCGGTGGCGGTCCGATCCGGTTCGGTAGGACCTCTGCGGCGCGGCCTCGTCGCCATTGGCTTGGCAGAGGGGCGTCTCGACGACCCACGCGACAACCTGTTCGTTCTCGCCGCCGCCAATGACAGCGCGTCTCTCATCGGCACTTCTCTCCGGACGGTCATCGCCGACGTGGCAGACGTGCTGCCCTCTGCGGGACTGGCAGGGCTCAGCCATGTCTGCCGGGCGGGTCGCCGTGGCTGTTCCCGGCGGTAACTGTCCCCAACTGTCTCCGTAAACCCTTTCGTCCCTAGAATGCGCGCTCATGTCATGGCAGAACGGGACGCACGGCGCGGAGAACGGGGCGTACGGTGCGAACGCCGCGAACGAGGCGGCGGGTGCGCACGACGGCCTCGGTGTTCACCCGGATCCGGCCGGGCACGCTCAGTCACCGAACGTCTACCATCCGCAGGCCGATACCGGTCGCACCCCGGAGTACGACGCGTACGTGGACCCTGCCGCCGCCCACGGCTGGCAGAACGCGTACGACGAGACGGCCGAGCTGCCGACGATGCGTGCCGTCGGTGCGGGTGCGCAGGCTGCTGCTACGGGTGCGGCCGTCGGAGAGGCGGTGGCCGGGCACCGCCGCAAGAAGAGTGCGTCGAGTCGGCGCGGGGTGGTGGTCGGGGCTGTCGCCGGGGCGGTGGGCGTGGTGTCGGCGGCGGCCCTGATCCTGGGGTTCGGCGGCTCGGACGCGCCCTCGGGCGGCGGGTCGGGGGACGAGGGGGAGCGGGCGCGTCCCACGGCGGAGGCGTCCGTGACACCCGGGGAGGCGTCGGCCGTCACCGGCTCCCCGGACCCCGCTGGCGCCGGGCCTTCGGATGCGGCGCTCGCCTCTCCAGGGGGCGCGCGGGATGCGTCCGGCGGCTCCGCGTCGCCCACCGCCCCCTCCAGCGCCGCCCCGGCGACCTCCGCCTCCCCCTCCTCCGCCGTCTCCCCGACCGGCGACTCGGCCCCGGGCAACTCGGGGAGCAACCCGGGGCGGGGCAAGGACGGAACCAAGGGGCCTAAATAGCAGGAGAGTTGGGCAGAAATCCCGGCCGGATGCACCCCTCGTCAACCGGCCGGAAACGATTCCTTGCCTCAGTCGCCCCTCCCGCATCACAATGCGCATGACAAAAAGCGAGCGGCCGGAAAACCTCCGGTCGCTCCTTCGTACGAGGGGACCCCCACATGAACAAGCCTCTCCTTGCCGCGCTCGCAGCCCTGGTGATCACCGGGGCGGGAGCGGTACCCGCGGTCGCCGCGCAGGCCGACACGGCCGCGTCCGTCGGGAAGAGCACCACGAGCACCACGAGCACCACGAGCACCACCGTCAAGGCGGCTGCCGCCCCCGCCATCCAGGCCGTCAACTTCGCCGGCACCGTCTCGCTCTCCAACTGTTCCGGCTCGCTCGTCCGCTTCCCCAGCTCCGAGTCCGACGACCCGGCGCTGGTCATGTCCAACGGGCACTGCCTGGAGACCGGCTTCCCGGCCGCCGGCGAGGTCATCGTCGACCAGGCGTCCACCCGTACCTTCGGGCTGCTGAACGCCGCGGCGACCCGGGTCGGCACCCTGCGCGCCAGCAAGATCGCGTACGCGACGATGACCGACACGGACGTCTCGATCTACCAGCTCACGACCACGTACGCGCAGATCGCCAGCAGCTACGGCATCAGCCCGCTCACCCTCAATGACACCCACCCGGTCGCCGGTACGGCGATCACGGTCGTCTCCGGCTACTGGAAGCGGACGTACGCCTGCAACATCGACGGCTTCGCCTACCGGCTCAAGGAGGGTGAGTGGACCTGGAAGGACTCGGTCCGTTACACCTCCGCGTGCCAGACGATCGGCGGGACGTCTGGGTCGCCGGTTGTCGACAACGCGACGGGGAATGTCGTTGCCGTCAACAACACCGGTAATGAGGACGGGGAGACCTGCACCGACAACAACCCGTGCGAGGTTGATGCGAGCGGCAACGTGACTGTTCGTGAGGGCATCAACTATGCGCAGGAGACGTACCAGATTCCGGCTTGCTTCGGTCTCGACAACAAGTTGGATCTGAGTCGTAGTGGGTGTGTTCTGCCCAAGCCGTAGCGCTCGGGGGGCATGTACCGCGCCGTCGTGGCTTGTCGCGCAGTTCCCCGCGCCCCTTAGGGGCGCGGGGTTCGCCTGACCGACCTGCCTGCCAGTACGTCTGTTCGGCGGCCGTTCTCCATCACGAAGCGGCCGTCGATCAGGACGTGTGGGATGCCCGTGGGGAGGGTGCGCGGGGTTTCGAAGGTGGAGCCTGCCGCCACCGTTGCCGGGTCGAAGAGGACCAGGTCGGCTCGGTAGCCCTCGCGGATCAGGCCTCGGTCCGGGAGGCGTAGGCGGGCCGCCGGGCGTGCGGTCAGGTGGGCCACGCACTCCTCCAGGGAGAGGATCCCCAACTCCCTTACGTAGCGGCCGAGATACTGCGGGAACGTGCCGTATGCGCGTGGGTGCGGTTTCGTGCCCTGGAGGATGCCGTCCGAGCCGCCCGTGTGGACGCGGTGGCGCATGATCGTGCGGACGTTCTCCTCGTGGCCCACGTGCTGGAGGATCGTCGTGCCCAGGCGGTCGGTCAGCAGGAGGCGGCGGGCCGTCGTCCACGGGGTCTCGGCTCGCGAGTTCGCCGACTCCTGGATCGTGCGGCCCACATGACCCGTGAGGTCAGGGTCCGTCACGCCCGAGATCTCGATCGTGTCCCACTCGATGGGGACGCCGTGGCAGCCGTCGGCTCCGACGACCTCCATGTGGTGGCGGATGCGTTCAGCGGTCGTGTCGTCCGTCAGGCGCTTGAGAATCTCCTGCGGGCCGCCCTCGCTCGCCCAACTCGGCAGCATCGCCACGAGCGTTGTGCTGCCGGGCGTGTAGGGGTACGTGTCCAGGGTCAGGTCCGCTCCGGCCGACAGTGCCTCGTCCAGGAGCGTCAGCAGCTCCGGTGCCCGGCCCTCGTTCACGCCGAAGTTCATCGTGGCGTGGGCCAGGTGGAGCGGGCAGCCGGCCTCCTTCGTCAGCTGCACCATCTCCGCGTACGCCTCCAACGCGCCCGCCCCGTACGAGCGGTGGTGCGGGCAGTAGTAGCCGCCGTACCGCGCCACCACCCGGCACAGTTCCGTGAGTTCGGCGTCCTTGGCGTACATGCCGGGGGTGTAGGTGAGCCCGGACGACATGCCCACCGCGCCCTGTTCCATCCCCTCCGCGACCAACTGCCGCATCCGGTCCAGCTCTTGGGGGGTCGCCTCGCGGTCCTCCCAGCCGACGGCCAGCATGCGGACCGTCCCCTGCGGGATGAGGTAGGCCGCGTTGACGGCGATGCCCTCCCCTCCGAACCCCCGGTCCAGCCGGTCGAGATACTCGCCCACCGATCGCCAGTCGAAGTCGATGTCGTCGCCGTTGCCGTTCCAGCCGGTGATCGCGCGGCGGACCTCGGCGAGGGTGCGGTCGTCGACCGGGGCGTACGACAGGCCGTCCTGGCCCAGGACTTCGAGGGTCACCCCCTGTGCGGCCTTCGCGCTGTGGTCGGGGTCGCGGAGCAGAGCCAGGTCGCTGTGGGCGTGCATGTCGATGAAGCCGGGGGAGAGGGTGAGCCCGGAGGCGTCCAACTCCCTCCGTGCCCTTGGGCGTTGGCAGCCCGCTGCCGCCGCCTCCTGGACGATCGAGACGATCCTGCCGCCGTCGACCACCACATCCGCGCGGTACGACGGGCCGCCCGAGCCGTCCACGACGTCCGCGTCCCGAATGACCAGCTCTTCCATACCCGGCCTCCTTGCGTCGCGTCTAGAAGAACGTGCGGATGTAGTCGACGACCGTGCCGTCCGCCTCTGTCAGCGGGATCAGCTGCCACTTGTCGAAGGACGTGCACGGGTGGGACAGGCCCAGGGCCAGCCAGTCGCCGACCTCCAGGTCCGCCCCGGGGTCGGTGCGCAGCCAGGCGTGCTGGTCGGAGAGGCCGGTGACCGAGATACCGGCGGCGGGCCGCTCGGCGGCGCCCTCCCTCCGTACGACCTGCGGGAAGGGCAGGTCGAGGTCGTAGGCCGCGTCGCGCTTGCCCGCGTTCGCGAAGGCCTGCTCGGCGGACGGGCGGGAGACGACCTGCGTCCAGAGGCGGAAGGCGGGCTCCAACGCCCCTTCCTCCGGGACCCGGTTGAACGGGGTGATATGGCGGTAGTGGCCGTCGTCGTGCGAGACGTACGCCCCCGAGCGCAGCAACTTCAGTACCGGGAGCGACAGTTCGGGGATCTCCACGAACACGTCGGCGACCGCGTCGAACCAGGCGCTGCCGCCCGCGCTCACCACGATCTCCTCGACGGAAGGGTCGTCGAACCGGCCCGCCTTGTCGAAGTCCGCCGCCAGTGCGACGAGTCGCCGCAGCCACGCCCGTACCCGCTCCGGGTCCGCCTGCGGCACCTCGCCCTCGTACCCGGCGACCCCGACCAGCCGCAGTGTCGGTACGGCGGCCACCGCGTCCGCGACCGCAGCACACTCCGCCTCCGTGCGCACCCCGGTCCGGGCGCCCTCACCGGCGCCGAGTTCGACGACCACGTCCAGCGGGCGGGTCACCGCCCCCGCCAGCGCCGCGTCCATCAGCTCCACTCCGCGCACGGAGTCGACGTAACAGATGAACCGGAAGTCCGGGTCGGCCGCCAGCTCCGCCGCGATCCAGCGCAGGGCGGACGGGTCGACGAGTTCGTTGGCGAGGAAGACGCGCTGGATGCCGAACTGCCGTGCCACGCGCACCTGGTGGGGGACCGCGAGGGTGATGCCCCAGGCGCCGTGGTCGATCTGGCGCCGGAAGAGCTGGGGGGCCATGGAGGTCTTGCCGTGCGGGGCGAAGGAGAGGCCGTGGCGGGCCGCGTACGTCTCCATCAGCTCCAGGTTGTGGGTGAGGTGCCCGGCGGAGAGCGTGAGTACGGGGGTGGTGAAGCCGCCGGTGAAGAGGTTGCGGCGCTCGGCGGTCAGCTCGCCGACCGTGAGGCCGTCGGCGTCCGGCGGGAGACCCTTGAAGCGGGCGTCGACGCGTTCGGTGGCCAGACGGGCGAGCGCCCCCGCACGGTCGCTGCTCTCGGTGCCCATGGAACCTCCCTGATTCGGCTGCGCCGCACTGTAGTGGGCTGCACGACAGTGCGTTGCAACATGTGCAACTCTCATTGCGTATATCGCTTACCGCTGTCTAACATCTCGCCAACGCGGGGTCAACGGAGCCGCCACCTCCCCCGCATCACCGAGGAGCTACGACGATCGTGACCATCACCGGACCCTGCAATGCCCCCGACGTCGTGGACGTCGTCGCGCTCGGCGAGTCCATGGTCACGTTTCTGCCCTCCCGGCCGGGCCGCCTCGCCGACGTACCGTCCTTCGAGCGGACGATCGGCGGCGCCGAGTCCAACGTGGCCTGCGCGCTCGCCGCCGCCGGCCACTCCGTCCGCTGGATCAGCCGCGTCGGCGCCGACGGCTTCGGCGACCACCTGGTCGAGACGATCGGCTCGTACGGCGTCGACGTGACGTCCGTACGGCGTGATCCGGCGCGTCCGACGGGCGTGTACTTCCGTACGGCGGGGGACCGGGCGACCGACGCGCACGAGGTCGCGTACTACCGGGCGGGCTCGGCGGCCTCCGTGATGTCCGCCGGGAACCTGGACCTGGAGGCGGTGCGCGCGGCGCGTGTCCTGCATCTGTCCGGGATCACGGCCGCGCTGTCCGACAGCTGTCTCGACCTCCTCTGGGAGCTGACCGAACCCCGGCCCGGCCGGCCGCTCGTCTCCTTCGACGTCAACTTCCGGCCGGGGCTGTGGGCCGACGCGGCGGGTCCCCGGGTGCTCCTCGACCTGGCCCGGCGGGCCGACCTCGTGTTCGTCGGCGCCGACGAGGCGCGGGAGGCCTGGGGGCTGCACGGGGCGCGGGCGGTCGTGGACGCGCTGCCCGAGCCGGAGCTGGTGGTCGTCAAGCAGGGCGGAGGCGGCGCCGTCGCCTTCGACGGGAACCCCGACGCGCTGGACGGGGTGGAGGACGTCGACCGCCTGGCCACCCATGTCAGGGCGCCCCGCGTCGACGTCGTCGCGGCCGTCGGCGCGGGCGACGCCTTCGCCGCCGGGTTCCTCTCCGCCACCCTCAGGGATCTCCCCGTACGGGACCGCATCCGGCACGGCCACCTCATGGCCGCCGCCGTCCTCACCGCCCCTGGCGACCTCGCCACGCCGCCCGCCCGCGACCACGCCGACCGGCTGGTCGCCCTGGACGACATGGCGTGGGGGACACTTCGACTCGGCCCCGGCTGGACGCAAGCCGAGCAGGCCCCGGAGGAGGTACCCACCCCATGAGCCAGACCGTCGACCGCGCGCTGAGCATCCTGCCGTTGCTCGCCGAGGGCCCCGCCGACCTCGGCCAGGTCGCCGACCGCCTCGGCGTCCACAAGTCCACGGCCCTGCGCCTCCTGCGCACCCTCCACGAACACGGGCTCGTCTACCGCCAGTCCGACCAGCGCTACCGCCTCGGCGCCCGGCTCTTCGCGCTCGCCCAGGAAGCCGTCGAGAACCTCGACGTCCGGGAGATCGCCCACCCCCACCTCGTACGCCTCAACGAGATCTGCGGGCACACCGTGCACCTCGCCGTGCACGAGGAGGGCGAGGTCCTCTACATCGACAAGGTCGAGAGCCGCTACCCGGTGCGCATGTACTCCCGTATCGGCAAACCCGTCGCGATCACCGTCGCCGCCGTCGCCAAGCTGCTGCTCGCCGATCTGCCGGAGAACGAGCGACGCGCTCTCGCCGACAAGCTCGACTACCCGATGTACACCTCGCGCTCCACTCCCAACGCCCTGGCTTTCCTGCGGGAGTTGGAGAAGGTGCGCGACCAGGGCTGGGCCACCGACCTCGGCGGTCACGAGGAGTCCATCAACTGCGTCGCCGCCCCCATCCGGGGCACCGACGGCCGCGTGGTCGCCGCCATGTCCGTCTCCGCCCCGAACGTCGTCGTCACCGCCGACGAACTCCTCACCCTGCTCCCGCTGGTGCGCCGTACGGCGGACGCCATCAGCGGCGAGTACTCCGGAAGAACCCCAGCAGCCCCCCAGACCTAGGAAGCCACCTGATGACCGAGAAGATCGCGCTCACGCCGAAGACCCACACCACCCCGCCCGCCAAGTTCTCCCACGGCGTGAAGAAGGGGAACATCCTCCAGGTCGCCGGCCAGGTCGGCTTCCTGCCGGCGGAGGAGGGCAAGCCCCCGACACCGGCCGGTCCGACCCTCCGCGAACAGACCCTCCAGACCCTCGCCAACGTCAAGGCGATCCTGGAGGAGGGCGGCGCGACCTGGAACGACGTCATGATGATCCGCGTCTACCTCACGGACGTCGACCACTTCGCCGAGATGAACGGCATCTACAACACGTACTTCGAGGAGCAGGCGCTGACCGCTCCCCCCGCCGCCCGCACGACGGTGTACGTCGGCCTCCCGGTCGGACTCCTCATCGAGATCGACGCACTAGCGGTCCTGGACAGCTGAGTCCCGCCCCGTCGCACCTGAGGGGCCGCAGGCCCCTTCAGGGGCGCGGGGAACTGCGCGAGCAACCACAAACAACCCGCACCTGGCCACTGATGCGCTCCCCCCTGCCCAAATTCCCCCCGCAACTGAACAACAGAGGACCCCCACATGCCCGAAACCCCACCCCACACCGGCGGCCTGCTCCTCCTCATAGACGGCACCGCAGGTCTCCTCACCGTCGCCGCCCTGGGCATAGCCCTGCTCCTGGTCCTCATCATCAAGCTCCGCCTCCAACCCTTCGTAGCCCTCCTCGCCGTCTCGATAGCCGTCGGCCTGGGCGCCGGCCTGAGCGTCACCGAACTCTTCGGCACAGTCCAGCGCTCGGACGCCGTCTCCGTCATCGAGTCCGGCATGGGCGGCATCCTCGGCCACGTAGCGATCATCATCGGCCTCGGCACGATGCTCGGCGCGATCCTCGAAGTCAGCGGCGGCGCAGAGGTGTTGGCGTCCAGGCTCCTCAACCTCTTCGGCGAGAAGCGCGAGCCTCTCGCCATGGGCCTCACCGGCCTCGTCTTCGGCATCCCCGTCTTCTTCGACGTCGGCATCTTCGTCCTCGCACCGATCGTGTACGCAGCCGCCAAGCGCTCCGGCAAGTCGATCCTGCTCTACTGCCTGCCCCTCCTCGCAGGCCTCTCCGTCACGCACGCCTTCCTGCCGCCGCACCCCGGCCCGGTCGCCGCCGCCGGACTGCTGCACGTGGACCTCGGCTGGGTCATCCTGATGGGCGTCGTCTGCGGACTGCCCGCCGTGCTCGCCGCGTGGGTGTGGTCGGCGTGGATCGGAAAGCGGATCTTCGTCCCCGTACCGCAGGACATGCTGGAGGCCGCCGAGGAGGCCAGGAAGGCGGTCCTCGACGAGCAGCGCGAGGCCGGAGTGGCCCCCCAGGAGACACCCGTACCGCTCGGCACGGTCCTCGCCATCATCGGTACGCCGCTGCTGCTGATCCTCGCCGCCACGTTCTCCTCGATCGCGCTCGACCCCTCCACCTTCCGGTCGGTCGTCACCTTCCTCGGCAGCCCGTTCGTCGCCCTGACGATCGCCCTGTTCATGGCCTACTACCTGCTGGGCCTGCGCCGCGGCTGGTCCCGCAAGTCGCTGGAGACGGTGTCCACCGCGTCCCTCAAGCCGGTCGGCAACATCCTGCTCGTCGTCGGCGCCGGTGGGATCTTCGGCGCGATCCTCAAGGCCAGCGGGGTCGCGCAGGCGCTCTCCGACACGTTCAACGACGTCGGCCTGCCGGTGATCGTCCTCGCCTATCTGATCTCCGTGGTGCTGCGGGTCGCCCAGGGCTCGGCGACGGTCGCCATCGTGACGACGGCGGGCATCGTGGCGCCGCTGCTCAGCGAGGGCGACCACTCGCAGGCGTTCGTCGCCCTCGTCATCATGGCCATCTCGGCGGGCTCGATCTTCGCCTCGCACGTCAACGACGGCGGCTTCTGGATGGTCGCCAAGTACTTCGGCATCAGCGAACGGGACACCCTCAAGACGTGGACCGTGCTGGAGACGGTGCTGTCGGTGGCGGGGTTCGCGGTGGCGGCCGTGCTGAGCCTGTTCGTGTAGCCGCCCCCACCCCCACCCTCTCTGGACCGGTCGGTTTCGGGGCGTCCCCCCACGCGCCCCGAAACCGACCTGTTCGCGACCCGTCCCCGACCGGCCCATGCGGTGCAATGGAAGGACGGAACGGGCTGCGGAACAGGCTTGTGAGGCCTGCGGTGCCGGTGCGATGCTGATCGTCATGCCGTCGCCGCCGCCCCACCAGCTCGAACACGGAGCGGTCCTCGCGGAGGTGCGGAAGGTGCGACGAGCCGGAGTCGTCAGACTGCGCGAACTCGCCGTGCCGGTGCTCGCCGGGGTCGCCCGTGAACTTCCGCAACCCCCGTCAGGAGACGGCGAGTTGCCAGGGGGGCCGGTGGAGAAGGTACTGCGGCTCGCCGTCTCCCGGATGGGCGGCGGTACGCTCCAGACCGCCGCCGAGTACAGCCTCGGCCTCGCCCAGGGCACTCGCGACTGGCCCGCCGCCGACCGGCGCAGACGGGCCGCCCAGGTGTACGGGGTGAGCGTCGAACGCTTCCGCAAGCACCACGAGTTCATGGTCCTCGGGCAGATCGCGGAACAGATAGTGCAGGTCGGGCAGGTCGCGCGGCGGGACCGGGCGACGGTTGTTGCCGCTGTCCCGGCGGAGCGGCTTCCCGACGCCCACCGCGCCCTCGACGTCCGTGTGCACGGCCGTACCGTCCCGGTCACCGTGCACGTCCACTCGGTGGATCTGCTGCGGGACATCGACGTCGTCGTGTCGCCGTCGAACACGTACTTCGCGCTGCCCGCGCCCTACAAGTCGTCCGTCTCCGCGACCCTGCGACGTGCGGGGGCACGCAGGGACGCCACCGGGGGGCTCGTCGAGGATCACATCCACGACGAGCTGGGGGGATGGGCCGCCCGGCACGGGGCTCCCGGCCGGGCGGCCCTGCCGGGCACGGTCGCCGTCACCTCGGCGGGCGCGCTGGCCGGGCAGGGCATCCGGCGCATCTACCACGTCGCCGTGGCCGTACCCCGCCCCGAGAGCAACGACTACGACGTCCAGCCCGCCGACATCACCCGGGGCGTGGCCCGCGTCTTCGCCCAACTCGCCGAGGAGGCGGGCCAGTACGACCCGCCCCTGCGCTCGGTCTGCCTGCCGCTGCTCGGCGCGGGGCGAGGTGGTCTCACCCCGCTGGAGAGCTTCGGGGCCCTGTGGGCCGCCGTCGAGGCGGAACTGGCCCGGGGTGCGGAGTGGGAGATCCACTTCGTCGTACGGCGGCATGCTCGGGGGGATCTGGTGGAGCGGTTGCTGGCCTCGGTGGGGGAGGGGGAGTGATGGGGACTCCGCCGCCGGAACATCTCGACCCGGACACCGGCTCGTACGTCACCCTGGCCGGCGCCGCCGCGCGCTGGGACCGGGTCTCCGGGCGGCTCGGGCAGGACCTGCGGGCCCGGTTGGTCGCGCTGCTCACCGTCGTACGCGATCCCCGACAGGACACCCGCGCCCGCCACTTCAGCGCCGCCAAGGCCGCAGGCCTGCTGGGAGAGGCGCTCCCCGATGAGTTCGGGGCGGGCGGGCACGCCCGGCTCGTCGCCGTGCACCAGGCCGCGGGCAGGCTGCCGTCCGTCCAGGGCTTCACCGCCGAGGACTTCGCCGTCCTCCTCCTCGACGGTCACCGCATGGTCGGCCCGATCCTCGGCCCCGTACGCGAACGCCTGCTCGCCGAGCCCGCGTTGGACGCCGACGAGGTGCAGCGAGGGGGCGGCTCCCCCCACTCTCCCGACCTGATCCGGCTGCCCGGCCCCGGCGGCCGACTGCGCCTCCCGCGCTTCCAGTTCAGCGAGGACGCCCTGCCCTGGCTCCCCGTCCTGGAGGTCAACGCGCTGCTCGACGCCGACCACGACCCCTGGGGCGCCGCCGACTGGTGGCTGTCCGCCAACGCCTGGCTCGGCGGCACCAGCCCGGTCCGGCTGCTGGGCACCGGGCGCGACCGACAACTCGTCGAGACCGCGAGATTTCTGATGGAAAGTGACTGACCGTGCCCAACTACCGGCCGCCCGAGGCGCTCACTGGTACCCCCGGCGAGGTCACTCTGGCCAGGGGCACCCCTCTGTACCGCATCCACGGTTCGCACCGCGGCGCCGCCGAGTTCAACCCGATCCCCTCGCACTGCCTCTACGGCGGAGGCCGCTTCGACGCCACCTCCTGTGATCCGTACGGCTATCTGTACGCCGGGCTCAGCGCTGCCGCCGCCGTCTGCGAGACCCTGCTGCGCTCGCTGCCCTTCGACCCCTCGGGCGGTCCCCGGCTGCTGCCCCGGCGCGCGGTCGAGGGGCGCCGGCTGAGCACGCTGCGGCTCACCGCCGACGTCGGGGTGCTGCCGCTGACGTCCGCGCAGGAACTGGCCGCCGTGCACCAGGACACCTGGCTGGTGCACGCCGAGGCGGACGAGTACCCGTACACCAGGGACTGGGCGCACTGGATCCGACGGCACAGCAAGCCGTGGGCGCAGGGGCTCGTGTGGTCGTCGAAGCGGGAACCTGCCGACCGTACGGTGGTGCTGTTCGACGACCGCTGCCCGGAGGGTGCGCTGAGTGTCGAGGAGGGCGATGCCATGGACTTCGGCACCGCTGAGGGGCGGGAGTGGCTCAACTCGCTGCTGCTGCCGTACTACGTCCAACTCGCGCCCTGACACCGTAATTTGGCGATCGTACGGACGACATCGGCGTCCCGATCCCGGAAAGTTCGGCCCGTGACCGCACAAGCCCCGCAGCCCGACGACGAACTCCTGGCCTTCGTCGAGGAACTCCGCGCCCGCCGCGAGGAGATCCTCGACGCCATCGCCGCGACGGCGTCCGACGCCCCGGAGGCCCCCGAGTTGTGCGCGACGGCCGGTGAACTCTCCTACCGGCTCCACATGTTGACGGACGAGCCGGGCAACCTGGAGCTGGCCGCCCAGGCCTTCACGCTCGCCTTCAAGGCACCCGGCGACCCCGGCGAGTGGGCGGCCTGGCGGGTCATGTTCGGCCATGTCAGGGCCTGCCAGTTCGACATCGAACCCGGCGCCGAACTCCTCGACGAAGCCTGGGAGTTGCTGCGCGAGGGCATGGCCGCACTGTCTCCCGACAGCCTCGCCCCGGACCTCGACCACGACCTCGTGCGCACGCTGGGCCTGCATCTTCTCGCCTCGGTCGCCAAGTACCGCTACCTGGGCTTCGAGGGGACGCGCGCACAGGCTCTCGAACTTGTCGACGAGGCCCTGCGGCGGCACGAGGCGGCTGCCGCCGTGCTGGAGCCGGGCAGCAAAGAGGCCGTCGATCTGACCGAGGGCCGGGGCTATCTCCATCTGGAGCGGCAGGAGTTGGGCCGTGACGCGGCCGACGCGGAGGCCGCCGCCACGTACTACCGGGCCGTGCTCGACGCGGCGCTGCCCACCAGCGATCTGCCGCTCGTCCGCTACAGCCTGGGCCTCGGCCTCATGATCCACGGCCGGGCCACCGCCGACCGGGCCGAACTGGAGCAGGCCCGCGAGGAGTTCGGCGACGCGCTGCTCGAAGCGCGGCGGGCGACCGGCGAGGAGCCGTCCTGGGCCTGGGAGGCCGGGATCCGCAGCGCGTTCGTACGTTTCCTGATCTGGGGGCACTGGAAGGACCAGGCGCAGGCCGCCGCGGCCGAGGTGGAGCTGAACGGACTGCTGGCCGACCCCGCGGACGTCGACCGGCTGGTGCCGGTGTTCCTCGACAGCTTCGGGCGGATGCTGTACGAGCGGGCGAGCCTGCGCGGTGACGGACCGGGCCAGGACCGGGCGATCGGGCTGATCAGGAAGGCCGTCGACGAGTGGGTACCCGCACGGGACGGGCTGGTCACCCACACCGCCCTGTTCCTCGGGGTGTTCCAGCAGAACCGCTACCACGAGGACCACGACCCGGACCGGTTGCACGAGGTCGCCAAGGCCTGCGCACTGGTTCTGGAGGACGAGGAGCTCGACGAGGAGCTGCGCAAGGTCGCCCGGATGATGGGCGTCTGGGCCTGGAGCGAGCTGGAGACGGAACACGGCTTCACCCCCGCCGACCCGGCGGACATCCCGGCGGAGATGACCACCGCGGCCGCCGCGGCAGCATATTCCGGCATGCTGAGCGACCTCGACGAGGGGCTCGGAGCGCTGGACTTCAGCGACGTCGACGACGACTTCCCGGGCATCGTCAAGAGCTTCGGCTCCGTGGGGCGGCTGGCGGAGGCGTTCGACAGGGGGTACGCCCTCCTCGACGCCTGTGAATCGGAGACGGCGCGCGCCTACCTCGCCATCAACCTGCTCTCCCACGGCATGCTCGTCGACCCGCACGGCACCCACATCACCGAGGCGCAGAAGACGGAGCTGATCGACACCGTCCTCGCGTACGGCAAAGACGATCCGGCCTGGCAGCGCAAGGCGCAAGCCGTGGTCGCCCAGACCCGGCTGCGAGACGAACTCGCCGGTTCCGGGCGCGGTATGGACGCGGTCCTCGACCATCTCGCGCGGGCCGAGGCGGCGGGTACGGCGTCGGCGAACACCGCGGGTGCCGTCGGCGCCGGGCGAGGCGACGACGACCAGCTCGGGTTCAGCATCGACATGGCCCGGTTCGCCGCCGTCAACCACCGGGGGCAGACCGCCGGCGCGCGCGACGACACGGAGTCGGCCGGCCGGATGTGGCGGCAACTGCGAGACAGCCCCCGCCTGACCCCTTACATGCGCAAGGTCCTGACCGCTCAGCAGGCCGGGTTCGACGCACACGCCGCCGCCCAGCGCGGGGACCTCGCGGGCGCCGACGAGCACCTCGCGGTCCTGGCCGCGACGCACGCGGAACTCGGCCCCGACGACCTGCCCCGCATCGAACTCTGGACGATGTTGGAGAACGCCCGTGCCGCCCGTGACCGGCTCGCCGAGCAGCTGGGCGCCCCGCCCGCGCCGCCGCTCGTCGGCCGCCCCTCGACGGCCCGACTGCGGCGCCTGGCACGCGCGTTGCCACGCGACAACCGGGCCTGGGTGCTCGGCGACAACGGCATCACCCGGTTCGCGCGGGCCGCGCGGGCCCAGGATGCGGCCGGGATCGCCGAGGCCATGGGGCTCGTGGAGGAGGCCTACGAACTGGTAGACGAGGGCAGCGACAGCAGACTCCGCTACGGCCACTCCCTCGGCATGGGCCACTGCGCCCTCTCCGAGACGCAGCCCTTCCCCGGCGCCCGCGCCCGCCACCTCACCAAGGGCATCGCCCTGCTGGAGGAGGCATACAGGACCGCCGGCGGCCCCGAGCACCGGCTGTACGCCGCCTCCGGACTCGCCCTCGGCCGCGCCTACCGCACCCGGGGCGAACTGCGCCGGGACGACAAGGGCGTGGCCCGCCGTATCGGCCTAGACGCACTGCGCGGCCATGCCTGGGCGGCCCTGGTCCAGTCCGGTACCGCACACGCCGAGGAGGCTGTGGCGCAGGCCACCGACACCGCGCTCGAAGTCGCCGGCTGGTGTGTGCGCGACAACGCCTTCGACGAGGCCGTGCAGGCCCTGGACGCCTGCCGGGGCCTGATCCTGCACGCCGCGACCACGTCCCGCACGGTCCCCGAACGCCTGGTGGCGGCGGGCCACGACGCACTGGCCGAGGAATGGCGGGCGGCAGGCCTGGCGTCCGACGCAGCCGACCCGCTCACCGCCCTCCGCGAACCCCTGTCCGTCCCCAGCGCCCTGCGCCGCCGAGTCCTGTCCGCCCTCACCGGCGCGGACTCCCTCCAGGACCGCCTCCTGGACCCACCCACCCCGACCGAGATCGCCACCGCCCTACGCGCCCTCCGCAAGGACGCCCTCGTCTACCTGGTCCCGGCCGGCCCGGACACCCCCGGCACCGCGGTCGTCGTAACGACCACCGGAGACGTCCACTCGATCCCCCTCCCGACCCTCACCGAGGACGCGGGCCCACTGAAGGCGTACGTACGGGTGCCGGGGGAGCCGGCGGAGATGCGCGCCGACCAACTCGGGGCTGAGGAACGGGAGACGGGCCCCGTCTCGGATTGGCCGTCGGCCGCGCCCACCGCCTCACCGGGCGATCCGGAGGAGGCGCGCGCCGACCGACTTCCGGACGGCGGACGGGAGATGGGGTCCGCCTCCGGCTGGTCGTCGGCCGCCTCGCCGGGCAGGTCGTCGTCCGCCGGGGACGGCCGCCCGTTGCCGGTGCCGGGTGACTCGGAGGGGGTGCAGGCCGACCGACTCCGGGACGGTGAGCCGGAGATGGGGTCCGTCCCCGGCTGGTCGTCCGCCGCCCAGCCGGGCATGTCGTCACTCGCCGGGGACGGGGACCCGCTGCGGGCGCGCGTCCGGGCGTCGGGCGACTCGGCGGAGGTGTCCCCGGAGCAACTCCCGCACATGGACGGGGAGATGGGGCCTGGCCCCGGCCGGTCATCGGCGGCGGTGTCCACCGCGCCGCCGGGTGACTCGGAGGCGGCGCGCGCCGACCGACTTCGGGACGACGAGCGGGAGATGGGGCCCGTCCCCGGGTGGTCGTCCGCCGTTTCCGCTGCGCGGCCCGACGTGCCGTCGTTGCGGCGGCGGCTCGACCGGCTGTGCGGTTGGGCCTGGTATGCCGGGACGCGGCCCTTGCTCGATGTGTTCGCCACCGCCAGTGGGCGGGTGCCCCGGCTGGTGTTCGTGCCGATGGGGGCGCTCGGGCTGGTGCCCTGGCACGCGGCCTGGGCCGAGGACGAGGACGGGCGGCGCCGCTACGCGCTGGAGGAGGCGGAGATCTCGTACGCCGCCTCCGCCCGGCTGCTGTGCGACGTGGCCGCCAGGCCCCAGGCCGCGCACTCCGGGGCCGCGCTCGTCGTCGGCAACCCGACCGGGGACCTGCACTGGGCGGGCGAGGAGGCCGACGCCGTACAGCGGGTCTTCTATCCGCACGGCCGGTTCCTGGGCCGCCGCGAGGGTGGCGGTACCGACGGGCCCGGCACCCCGCAGGAGGTCCTCGACTGGCTCACCGGGGCCGGCGCGGAGGAGGGGGAGGGCGGAGTGCTGCACCTCGCCTGCCATGCCTCCATCGCGCGTACCGCCCGCCGTACCGCCCATCTCTCCCTCCACGGGGGCGACTTGGCGGCCGAGGAACTCACCGAGGCCGTCGGTGGGGCGGGCGGCGGACGGCTCGGACTCGTCCTGCTCGCCGCCTGCCGCAGCCATGTGTCGGGGCGCGGGCACAACGAGGCGTACAGCCTCGCGACCGCCTTCCTCGTCGCCGGTGCGCGCTCGGTCGTCGGCTCGCTGTGGCCGGTGCCGGACGACGCGACCTCCGTCCTGATGTTCCTGACCCACCACTTCCTGCGCACCGAGAACGAGCCGCCCGCCAGGGCCCTGCGCCGCGCCCAGCTCTGGATGCTGGACCCGGGGCGCGAACTCCCCGCAGGCCTGCCCGCCCGCCTCGCCGAACGGGCCCGGCGCATCGACCCCGACGACCTCAGCGCCTGGGCCGGCTTCACCCACCTCGGCCAGTGAACCGGTGAGCCCGGGAGGGCACGGGCAGCGCCGGCGGTACGACCGTCCGCACGGCGAACGTCCGCGTCGCCCAGCGGACGGTCGTACCGCCGCCGGCCACGGGCCCCATCTCGCGCCGCCCGTACGAGGCTTGGGGACCGTCGAACCGCAGTACGCCGTCCGCCCCTGCCTCGCCCTCCCTCGCGCCTACCTCCTCGTACGGCTCCCACGGCCGCAGTTGGAAGGGCGCCGTGCTCAACTCCCCCTCCGCCACGATCAGTTTGAGCCAGTCACGGGACTCCGCCCCGGGTACCACGGCCCGGTCGGCCGGGATCGAGAGCTGTACGGGGTCGCCGTCCAGGGCGTACCCGATGTGGCCGGGGCCGATGAAGTGGCCCGGGAAAAGGACCGGGTTGGCGGCGTAGCGGTCGGTCAGGTCGAGGAGCACGCACCACAGGGTGCGCTGCGGGGAACGGTTGCGCAGCCGGATCGTGACCCACGGTTCACGCGGACCGGGGGCGCCCTCGGGGGCGTACGAGCGGACGATCTCGCCGCTGCCGTCCGGCACGAGGGCGGGCCCGTCGATGTCGCCCCACGGGACCACCTCCACCTGGACCAGGTTGTCGAGGAGGGACGGGCGGGAGGTGAGATCCCGGAGCCGGAACCAGCGGGTGAGGTGGGAGAGGCAGTCCACGATCCGTCGAGCGTCACCGATCGGCTCCCCGCGGAACGGCAGCGGCGCCACGAACTCCGTACCGTCCCTGCCGAGCACGCGGGCGGTGTCGCCGCGTACGACCAGCCGGAAGTGCGGATCGCCGTACTCCTCGGGGGAGTTGACCATCCGTACGAAGGGCGCGGGGCCGCCGCCGGGGCCGTACGAGACGATGGTGGCCCTGAGGAGGGCGGCGGCGCCCGGGTGGGCGGGGTCCTCGTCCACGGTCAGCGTGGCGGGCGGGGTCGCGAGCGCGGTCGGGGTCACCGGGTACACGCGCTCGGGGTCGGGGGACCAGCCGAGCGGGTCCACCAGCGTGCGGTCGGTGTGCACGAGCCGCGCCCGCACCCGACCCTCCGCACCCTCGGCCCGGTCCCCGACCACGCCGAACTCCGTACCCTCGGCGCCCGCCCCGTCCCGCAGCCCGTGCCCGGTGCCGCAGTCCACCTCCCAGCCCTCCGCCGCGAACCGCAGCAGATGCTCGCCGGTGGCCCCCGATGCGGCACCCCGTGTGACCCCGCCCAGGAACGGCCGGTCGGCCGGGCCGCCCGGTGTCTCCGGCGACAGCACCGGCCGCTGCTGGATCCCGGCGCGCTGCACCCGAGCGTCGGCCGCAGCCAGCAGCTCCCGGTAGGTCGCGTCGGGCCCGGCCGCGCGCACCGCACCCAGCAGCGCGTAGGTGAACGCCCCGTGCCGTCGCCCGCCGAAGTGGTCCTCGTACGACAGCTGGTCGAGCAGGCTGGCGGCCAACAGCAGGTGCCGCGAGGCCCCTTGGGGCCCTTCGAGTCCTTGGAGTCCTTGGGGAGCAGCCACCTCCCGTCCGGTCACCGGTTGCCGCCAACCGGGCCGGGGCGCCGCGAACCGTGCCGTCGCCCCGGCCAGGCGCTCTCGGTCGGCGCCTCCGGAGTAGCAGCAGTCGATCACCGCGACGACATCCGCCCCGCGCGCCGAGACTTCCGCGAGCAGCGCGCCCAGCCGCTTGTCCGGGAGCGGCCCGTCCGCGCAGACCAGCGCCTGGTTCCACCCCGTCGCCTCGATCAACAGGTCGGCGCCCGAGGCGAGTTGGCGGGTACCGTGCCCGGAGAACCAGAACAGGGCGGTGTCACCGGGCCCGGCCGCGCCCAGGAACGTACGGATGCCGTCCTCGACCGCCGCCACCGTCGCGGCGCCGTTCAGCGCGGTCCGCACCCGCGCGCCGCCCCCGGTGCGGGCGGTCACCAGCCGGTGGGCCTCGGCGATGTCGTTGAGGCAGCCCCTGAGCGGCGTGGCGATGTCGGGCTGATAGTCGTTGATGCCCGCCATGAACGTGTGGATCGACCCCATGACGGGAAGTCTGTCAGCCGCGCCCGGCCGCAACCGGGGTGAAGTCGTGGGCGAACCGGGCGGGAACGGGTCGGGAACGGGGCGAGTTCGGGTCCGGGACCACATATCAGGGTGCCAAGTGGCCGCTTCGGTCGCACTATTGACTCAACGTCACTAGTCTTCACTCGCTCGCTTCACGTTCTCGCACCATCTTTCGCTTCATGCTTCATGCTTCACGCAAGTCAACTCAAGTCGGGGGACACATGGGCCACTTGGAGCGGCCTCGGCGCGTCGTTCAGCCGGGCGGCGGTGCCGTCGCACCGAAGACCACGTCGTCGGACGCGCTGCGCCGCACGGACCAGGGCACGGCCGGGGCGGCCGGCACCGCCGGACCCCGCCGAACCGTCGGCACCTCAGGACCGGCGCCCGCCGCACCCCTGCGCCGGGAGCGGCTCGCCCCCCGCCCGCAGGCACTGCGCGACGCGGTCGGCCGGCTCGACGCGGGCCTGGACGAACAGACGCGGCGCCAACTGGCCGAGTGGATCGGCGAGGAGTACCGGGCGAACTACGGCGAGATCCCCCTGGGCTTCCTGGCCCGCTGCTATCTCGGCCCGCCCTACGTCGACCACCAGCTGGACCTCTTCCAGGTGATCGTCCGCCACTTCGCCCCGTCCGACCAGGTGCCCGACCCGTTCTCGGGCGCCCGGATGCTGGTGCGCTCGGGCGGCTACGCCTTCGTCGAGGTCTACTCCGGCGGCCTGCTCCTGCCGGTCCTGGACGACGGCACGGTCGTACGTCCCTGACACCGACCTCCCAGGTCACCTTCGCACCGCCCCACCCCCCACCTGACCCACCCGAACGCCATAACCACGCGATGGCCGATGTGATCGGAGAAACGTATGTCCGAGGTGGACTACGCACTGCACCAGAAGGTGCAGCAGGTCAGCAACCTCGTGGTCCGGCTCAGTGAGCAGGTCGGCTCGGTGTCCGGCCAGGTCTCGGCCGTCGAGGCCAACCAGCAGCAGACGCGCACCGAACTCCAGCAGCTGCGCGACGAGTTCCTCGCCTTCGTGCGGACCGCCCAGCTCACGGCCAACGTCCAGCGCGCCGAGACCCGCGTCGGGGTGATCCAGGACCAGGTGGACCACGAGTTCGGCCACCACAAGACCGTACGGCGCACCGCCGTCGGCATGCTCCAGGCCTTCGACCTGGGCCTGGTCTCCGAGGACAACGTCCGTGCCGTGGGCGACCAGTTGATGCTCCAGACGCCCCGCTACTGGCTCGCGCCCGCCTTGGTGGCGCTCGCCTCCTGGTCGGCCGACGACAGGTCGCTGTGCGAGAAGGCGGTCGAGGAGGCCTTCCGGCGTTCCCCGGACCGCACGTCCCTCTTCTTCGCCCTGGTGCTGCGCCGCCAGGACCGCGCCCAGTCGGCCGTACGCTGGCTGCGCCACTACCTCCTCGCGCAGGACCCGGCGGCGCTCGGCCGGGAGTTCGCGGTCATCCTGGAGTCCATAGCCCAGGGCGCCTTCGGTCCCGCCGGACGCGAACTCCTCGACGACACGCTGCACGGCTGGCGCGAGCAGCTGATGGACGACGACCAGGCCCAGCAGCGCCAGATCACCCGCTGGCGCGACGAGATCGACTCCCTCGCCCTGCCCTCCGCCTCGGCGGAGTTCCCGCGCCTGGCCCAAGTGTCCCCGCAGTGGCCGCAGTTGGACTCGGTGCTCGGCCGGGCCCGCGCCCACCAGGTGGTGCTGGACAAGTACCGGGCCATCATGGACCGCGAGTTCCAGCCCTCGCAGCGGCTGGAGGACGCGGTCGACGACATCCTGGACCGGCTGGTCTCCGAGTACGACAACGAGGAACTGCCGCTCCGCCGCGACCTCGCCTTCAACCACGCGGTCATCGACCACGGCGGCGACCTGGACGCGGCCCGCAGAACGGCGGACGCGGACTCGGCCTCGTACGAGGAGACCCTCGACTATCTGACCGTGCAGACGACCGCCGCCCTCAACCCGGCGGCCATCGGCACCTCGCCCGCCACCCAGCGGCTGTCGGTCGCCGCCTGCCAGGAGTGGTTCCTCCAGGCGCACGCCGGCTTCACCCGCGACTACCGGGCGGCCGTACCGCCGGACGTCCAGGCGCAGTTCGGTACGGCGTACACGGTGGCGGCCCAGACCTTCCACCTCCCGCCCTGGGTCGGCTCGTTCACCCAGCAACTGGCGGACCTGGAACAGTCGTTGACGACCCACTGGGACCACTGGACCCGGCCCTTCATCGACCGCTTCGCCTACCCGTGGGCCAAGAAGGCGACCCCGCTCGGACTCACCGTGCTGGGCATCCTGGTGTTCATCGGCATGTTCTCGTTCCCGGCCGCACTGGTGATCGCGATCCTCGTCGGCGGTATCTGGGGGCTCGTCCTCAACAACGGCGCCCAGGCCGCCCGCCGCCACCAGGACAACGCCCGCAGGATCCTGGAGGCGGCGAAACAGGAGTCCGTGCACAACCTGCGCGCGGCCTCCGCCGAACTCACCGACTGGAACGGCAAGTTGCGCGCGGCCGACGCCGTGGAGCCGCAGTGCCGCGAGCTGATCCAGTCGCTGCGCACGGCGACCCAGGGCAACTCCCCGTTCGAGGGCCGCACCGTCTCCGGCACCGCCACCCCGACCACCCCGAAGGACACCGCGTCATGAGCACCCCGCCCGCGCCCCGCAGGCCCCCCGGGGACCCCCAGTGGTCGTCCGCCGGAGCCTCCCCCTGGGGCGCCACGCGCAAGCCCGCCGGCGAACGGGCGACCAGCCGCGTCCGCAAGGTCGTCGAGGGCCTGCCCGACTGGGAGCCCCTGCCACCCGGCGAGACCGTCGTCCGCAGACCGGGCGGCAAGGTGTGACCACGTACTGGGGTCACGGCGGCCCGTACGAGACCTGGGTGGACTTCCTGCGCCGCTGGTCCGCCGAGGAGGACGTGTCCCCGGAGGCGCTTCCTCCCCTCGCCCAGGAGGACTTCCAGGGCGAGACCTGGACCCGCCTCGCCGGTCACCTCGGCACGGCCCTCGACACCCGCCTCACCACCTGGGCCAACCGCCTCACCGAGGCCCTCCTCGCGGCCTCGGACGAGTTCTCGGTGGGCCGAGCCCTGGCCCAGGCGAGGACGGGGCTCACCACGGTGCGGGCGCTCGCGGTCCACCCCGGCCTCCCCGAGTCCACCCGAACCCGCTTCACCGAACTGGTAGAGGCCCAGATCACCGACCTGCAACGCCAGTTGGAACGCCAACTGGACGACCTGGCGGCAACGAACGGCACGGACCAGAGATGGGTGGAACAACGCAGACGAACGTTCCGCGACAACCCGCTCACGGTGGCGAGTCCGGCGCCGACGGCGGACCCGTGGGCTCAGCCACAGGGACAGGACCGTCCAAGGCGCCGGGTGATCACAGACACCTAGGGGCGCGGGGAACTGCGCGACAAGCCCCCACCGGCCGGCACCCGCCGAACAACCCAACGCACCCCCAACCGAAGGCGACCCGAAGGCCCGCATGTCGAACTACGCAGAAAGCCTCGACCACCTAGACAGCTACATCTCCGCCCGCGTCCCAGTAATCGGCATGCGCACCATCGAACAACAACGAGCCCTACGCCTCCTCCGAGACGCAGCCCTCCAACCCCGCCGCAGCAGCATGCCCTTCTGGATCTACACGAGGGCAACAGGCCTCAGAGACCTCCGCACCAACACCCCCGTACAGGACGACCGCTCCCTCACGGGAGCCATGGACTTCGCGGCAACCCAGTTCAGCGGCAGAGCCAACGCCACCGTCATCCTGGTCGACCCCGACCACCTGGAGGACGACACCCCGGTCACCCGCCACATCGCCGAACTCGCCCGCCTCGCCGACAACAACAGCGGCAGCATCGTCCTGGTCACCGACGCCCCGATCTGGAGCGGCCTGCAACGGCTCGGCATGAGCCTGCACCTGGACCTCCCGGACACCGACGAGATGTACGGCACCCTCGCCGGCTTCCTGAGCGACCACAACGGCGTCATCCCCATCGAGTGGGACGAGGACGACGCCCGCCGCGCCGCCGAGTTCCTCAGCGGGGTCACCGAGGCCGAGTGCATCAACCTGATGGCGACCATCGCGGCGAAGGGCTCGATCCAGAAGGCGGACGTCCTCGGCCTCGCCCAGGCCAAGGACCGCATCTTCAGCAACCTCACCGGACTCGAACGTGTCCAGCTCAGGGAGGGCGACTACACGGTCGGCGGCCTGAGCAGTCTGCGCGAGTGGCTGAAGCGCAAGCACGACATGATGCACGCCGACCTGCGGGACACGGCGCTGAGGCCCCCGAGGGGCGTGCTGCTGGTGGGCGTACCCGGCTGTGGGAAGTCGCTCTCCGCGAAGGCCATCGCGCACGAGTGGCAGCTCCCGCTCTACCGGCTCGACATGGCGAGCATCCACGGCAAGTACCTGGGCGAGTCCGAGGGCCGGTTCCGGGAGGCGCTGGCGATGGCGGACCGGGTGGCGCCCTGCATCCTGTGGATCGA
Organism: Streptomyces sp. NBC_00075; assembly: GCF_045041225.1. Classification (NCBI taxonomy): domain Bacteria; kingdom Bacillati; phylum Actinomycetota; class Actinomycetes; order Kitasatosporales; family Streptomycetaceae; genus Streptomyces; species Streptomyces sp. NBC_00075. The sequence goes on along the minus strand of NZ_CP108243.1, from coordinate 3,780,195 downwards.
CGAGATCGAGAAGGGCCTCGCGGGCAAGGACGACATGTCCGGGGTGCCGCAGCGGATCATCGGGCAGTTTCTGTTCTGGCTCCAGGAGTCGCGGTCGCGGGCGTTCGTCGTGGCCACCGCGAACGACGTCCGCAGTCTGCCGCCCGAGCTGCTGCGCAAGGGCCGCTTCGACGAGCTGTTCTTCGTGGACCTGCCCGACAGCCAGGACCGCAAGGAGATCATCGAGATGTACTACCGCCGCTACCTCAAGGTGGACCCGGGTCCGGAACAGGTGGACCGGCTGGTGGACCTCTCCGAGGGCTTCGCGGGCTCCGACATCGAGTCCACGCTGCACGACGTGGGCGAGGAGGCGTTCCGTACGGGCGGTGCCGACCGGCTGAAGCCGTCGTTCCTGCTGGACACCTTCGCCAACACGGTTCCGCTGAGCAGGGTGAACCCCGAGCAGATCGAGGAGATCAGGGCCTGGGGCCGGGAGCGCGCGGTACCGGCGGGCCGCTCGGCGACGACCACGGCGGCGGGCGCGGCGGCACCGAGGCGGAAGATCGTCTTCATGGACGAGTGAAGAAGGTGGGATCTCGCTTGATCTCTCTGGCCCCTGCTGTCCCATGACACAGCAATGTCCGCCATAATTTCGACTGTGGAGCAGCGCATAGGTTCGAGCAGCAAGCCCCTGGAAACCGCCGCGGTCGACCCGGCGGCCATCCCCGGGCTCACTTCACCCGTGCCGGCTGAGCCGGAGGACGGGACCCCGGACCCGGTGGAGGAGGCGGGAGCGGAGGCGGAAGCCCCCGGGACCCCCGGGACCCCCGGGACCCCCGAGACCCCCGAGACCTCTGAACCCTCTGAGGCAGAGGCAGAGGCAGAGGCAGATGTCGAGACCCCTGAGGCCGAGACGGAGACCCCCGAGGTCGAGGGCCCCGTCTTCGAGGCGTCCGACCGCCGGGCGAAGATCATCGCCGACCGCAGCGGCGTACGTCTCTCCCTGGACGACCAGGAGTGCGAGTTCCGCTGGGACGAGATCGGCGCCGTCGAGACGGAGACGTCCCGCTTCGGCAAGCGGTTCACGGTGACGGTCCACACCCCGGACCGCCGCTGGTACCCGGTGGAGATCGAGGCGAAGGCGAAGTCCCAGCACCAGGAGTGGGAATCGGAGCTGGACGCGGTCCTGGACACCTACTTCGAGGAAAGCGCCCCATAGGGGCGCGGGGAACTGCGCGACCAGCCACAACGGACCCGCAGTTCCCCACTGCCTCAGAGGCATTCAGCAGTACTGCGCCTGCTTACCGATGGACCGATACATGCAGTCGGAGTTCTCCAGCAGCTGCAACACCGCATCCCGGTTACGCGCGGTCTCCCGGTCGATCACCTCATCGGGCGGATAGAAGCCCCCACCCGAGCTGGACGTCGGATACATCTCGAACGTGTACGCGAAGATCTTCTGACTGCCCCAGAGGTAGTCGTCGATCGACCCGTCGGTGATGTACAGGTCACTGGACTGCTCCGGCGTGTACCCGTTGCTGGCCGCCATCTTGCCGCCGACCGTCGCGAACGCGTCCCGGTCGTCCTGGGTCATGCCCGTCGTGGTGTTGGCGGTCGTGTAGCCGAAGGGCCACAGCACCAGCTCGCTGTACGTGTGGAAGTCGATGCCCGTCTTGATCTGCTGGACGCCACCGACGACCCGGCTGCGGACGAAGTCCGCGACCACCTTGACCTCGGGCGCGGACTCGGCGGACGTACCGCGGTACGTCTCGGACGAGGTCGAGCCGGAGGACCCGCCGCAGCAGCCCCAGCGGTAGTTCCAGTTGCGGTTGAGGTCCGTACCGACGTACGAGGAACCGGAGTTGGGCTGCCGGTTCTTGCGCCACGAGCGGTACGAGCCGGTCGCGATGTCGTACTCGCCGCCGTCCGGGTTGAGGTCCGGCACGATCCAGATCTCACGGGAGTCGAGCATGGCCTTGACCCGGGAGTCGGTGGCGTAGGTGGACGTCAGGTTGCGCAGCAGGTAGAGCGCCATCTCGACGGTGAGGTGCTCACGGGCGTGCTGGTGGTGCGTGAACAGCACCTCCGGCTCGGCCTCGTCGGTGCCGACGTTGTCGCTGAGCTTGATGGCGACGATGTTCCGGCCCGAGTACGAGGTCCCGATGACCCGCTGGCTGGCGATGGAGGAGTTGGCCGAGACGAGGGAGTTGATCTCCGTCGTCATCTCCGCGTAGTTGTGATAGCGGGAGTCGGCCGTGGGGAAGTCGAGCAGCCGTACGTCGTCGGCGCTGCTGGAGCGATCCGGGGCCGAGCCCAACAGGGTGATCTCGTACCCGCGTTGGGCCAGTTTCCTGGCCTGGTCGGCGCGGCCGGAGACCACGACGGTCTCCTCGTCGGCCTCGTCCACGGTCACGCCCGACGCCATGATGTCGGTGCGGACGTCGGACGTGGAGTTCGCGAAGTTGATCTCGTACTGGCGGATGTCGTCCGCCGAGGCAGCCGGGCGCTTGGCGCTGGTGGCGGTGGCGTCGGGTGTCGTGGAGGTGACACCGAGGGCGAGAGCGAGGGACAGCAGCCCGAGGACGGCGGCGGACCGTTTGCCGCTGCGGGCGCCTGAGCCTCGTATGCGAAGTCGCATGAAGTCTCCTGATTTCTCCGGGAGTTCCGGGATCTCCGGAAGCTGGGAGTGGAGCGGGGGGTGGTTCTTCGGTGCGACGGACTGGTGCGGGTGTGGCGCTCATGGTGCGGCTATGGCATGAGCAGGTCAAGAGTGCCTAAAGGGTGATGGCGCGAACCGGCTGGCCGTACGGGCCGGAAACGGCCGCTCGTACGAGGGTGACGCGGAGGATACGCGCCCCCGCCCCGCCCGTCGCGGCTCCTCGGTAAGTGCACACGTGTGTGTGACCGCGTGTGTGTATCTGCGGGGACCTGTTGGAAGGTACTGATCATGGGCGGATCAGCGCCACGAACGGACTGCCGATCACCGGCCGAAGGCCGATCACCGGCCGCAGCACCAGCATCCGAGACCACGAGCTTCGTCGACCGTCGCGACGAACAGGCCCAGGTCCGGGCGCTGTTGGCCAGGGCCCGGCTGGTCACGTTGACCGGCCCGGGCGGCGTCGGCAAGACCCGCCTCGCCGCCCGTGTCGCGTCCCGCGTGGCCCGCGCCTTCCCGGACGGCGTCCGCTTCGTGCACCTCGCCGACCTCGACGACCCCGGCCTGGTGGCGAGGGCCGCCGCCACCGCACTCGACCTGTACGGCGACCACGCCACGCCCCGCCGACCGGAGACCCCGGACACCCTCGCCGACCGGCTGAGCGCCCGCCGCCTCCTCCTGGTCCTCGACAACTGCGAGCACCTGCACCGGGCCTGCGCCGAACTCACCGGCGCACTCCTGCACCGCACCACCGGCGTACGTGTCCTCGCCACCAGCCGGCACCGGCTGGGCCTGACGGAGGAACACCTGCTGGACGTACGCCCGTTGCCGCTCCCGGACCCGGACGGAGACCTCTCCGCGACCCACCGCCACCCGGCCCTCGCCCTCTTCGCCGACCGCGCCGCCGCCGCACTCCCGGGCTTCACCCTCACCCCCGCCAACCGCACGGCGGTGGCCCGCCTCTGCCACCGCCTGGACGGCCTTCCCCTCGCCATCGAACTGGCGGCGGCCCGCATGGGCGAACTGGGCGACGAGGACATCGCGGGGCTACAGACCCGCATCGACGACGACCACACCCGTGCCGGCCGTCACAGCACCCTGCGCGCGACGATCGACCGGAGCCACCGACTGTGCACGCCGGAGGAGCGGTCGGTGTGGGCGCGGGCGTCGGTGCTGCCCGGGGACTTCGACCTGGAGACGGCGGAGGCCGTGTGCGGGGAGGGCGCCGCCGACGTCCTGGAAGCGGTGACCGGGCTGGTCGGCAAGTCCGTACTGAGCCGGGAGACGGACCCGGACGGCGGCGTACGGTACCGGCTGCTCGACACCCTCCGGCAGTACGGCCTCGACCGGCTGAGGCAGCGCCCCGGAGCGGAACGGGCCGCCCGACGCAGACACCGCGACTGGACCCGGACCCGGGCGACGGCCTACGAACAGGCCTGGTTCGGCCCCGACCAGCGACAGCTGGCCACCCGCCTCCGCGCCGACCGCACCAACCTCCGCGCAGCACTGGACTTCAGCCTCGGAAGCCCCGGCAGCCCCGGCAGTCCCGGCAGCTCCGGAAGCCCCGGAGCGGAGGTCGGGACCTGCGGCGGGGCCTCCGACGACCCCCGCGCCGGCTTCGGTGCCGACCGGGCCGACCTCTGTGCCGAGCTGGGCTTCAGCCCCGAGCGCCCCGGACACCCCGCAAGCCCCGCAAGCCCCGCAAGCCCCGGACACCCCGATACGGAGATCAGAGCGGGCGGGGGAACCCCCGACGACCCCCGCGTCGGCCTCCGTCTCGCCGCCACCCTCTGGTTCCACTGGTACGCGTCCGGCGTACCCGGCGAAGGGCGGTACTGGCTCGACCGTGCCCTCGAAGCGAACCCCGAGCCGAGCCGGGAACGGGCCCGCGCGCTGTGGGCCTCCGGACTGCTCGGGCTGCTCACCGGCTCGCCCCACGAACTCGCCCGGGGACGGCGGCGGGCCGAGGAGGCGCGCGCCCTCGCCCGACGCCTCGGTGACGCCGTCGAGGCCGCGCACGCGGGGTACGTCGTAGGGGTCGGTCTGCTGCTCGGCGGTGAACAGGCCGCCGCCCTGCGGCACTTCGAGGACGCCGTGGCGAGGGGACCCGTACCCGGCGGTCATGCCGCCCTCGCCGGGCTCGAACGCGTCCAACTCGCCTGTGCGCTCGCCTCGTCGGGCGAGACGGACCGGGCCGTCGCCCTCTGCGAGAACGTCCTGCGGGTGTGCGGGGAGTACGGCGAGCAGTGGGTGCGTTCGTACGCCCTGCGCGCGCTCGCCCTCGCCCACGTCGTCCGCGAGGACCCGCAACGCGCCGAACCGCCCGCCCGCGAGGCCCTGCGCATCGCCCACACCCTGCACGACGTCCTCGGCATCGCCCCCGCCCTCGACCTGCTCGCCCTGACCGCGACCGCCCACCACCACGCCCACGAACACGCGGCCGTCCTGCTCGGCGCCGCCGACCGCGTACGGTCCACCCCGTCCGACCCCGTACGGCAGGACGCCGAGACCGGGGCGCGCGAGGGCCTCGGACGACGGGCGTACGAGCGGGCGTACCGGCGAGGAGCGGGCTTCGGCCTCACCGGGATCGTCAAGTACGCGCTGCGGGAGGACGATTCGGGGGACGGGAACGGGAACGGGAACGGGAGATCCGAACCACCCTCCGACACCCGCGGCTCGCGCGATCGCGGCACGCGTCTCACCCGCCGTGAGACCGAGGTCGCCGCGCTCATCGCCGAGGGCCTCGCCAACCAGCAGATCGCCGACCGGCTGGTGATCGCCCGCCGTACCGCCGAGGGCCATGTGGAACGCATCCTCGGCAAACTGGGCCTCAGCAACCGCACCCAGATCGCGGCCTGGGTGGCAACACATCGCTGATGGTGCGTACCAGGGCCAGGGGGCCGGAAACAGGTATTTCTACCCGCGCGCGGGAGCGCCCGTGGAGGCGATCCTGAAGGCATGCTGCAACTCTCCGGGGGCTCCGGGGGACACGTCCCGGATCCCGTCCCTCGGTATGGCTCGTACCCCCAACCCCCGCTGGGGGCAGGCCATCTGAGCATCGAGTACGACCCGCGCCCCACCGCGGCCCGCGAGGCCCGGGCGGAGGTGCGCAGGCAGTTGGAGGAGTGGGGTCTCACCGACCCGGACGACCTGGCGAACAGGGACGACCTGGCGAACAGGGACGACCCGAAGGGCCGGGATGCCCCGAAGGGCCGGGACGACCTCCTCGACGTCGCGGAACTGCTCGTCAGCGAACTGGTCACGAACGCCGTGCTGCACGCCGCGAGCCGGTTCCGGCTCACGCTGACGGCCGCACACGGCATCCTGCGCTGCGAGGTCACCGACACCGGCCGCCGTACTCCGCGGGTACGGCACGCGGGCGCCGCGGAGAGCGGCCGGGGGATGTTCCTGGTGGACGCGCTCGCGAGGCGCTGGGGCTGCCACCAGGAAGGGCCGGGCAAGACCGTGTGGTTCGAGCTCGGCACCTGCGGGTCCGACGGCTGTGGTCGGCGACAGCCGTAGCGTCCCGCAGGTCCCAGTTCCGGACGCCGGATGCCCTGGCTGTCCACCCTCCGGCTCCGGAACGCCCTCTTGTGCGACCAGCCCCTTTGCGCTTTCTTGACGTACATGGCGGACACCACAGGAAACTCTGGAAACACCACGGAAGCAGGGACCGCGGGCGTCGCCCCAGGCGCCGATTCCACTCCGCGCAAGTCCAGTTGGAAGTACATCGGCCCGGGAATCGTGGTCGCCGCGACGGGCGTCGGCGCCGGCGACCTGGTGGCTACGCTCATCGCGGGCAGCAACTTCGGCTACACGCTCCTGTGGGCCGCCGTACTCGGCTGTCTGGTCAAGATCTCCCTCGCCGAGGCGGCGGGCCGCTGGCATCTCTCCACCGGCCGCACCCTCTTCGACGGCTGGGCGAGCCTCGGCCGCTGGACGACGTACTTCTTCGTCGCGTACGTCGTGATCTGGGGCTTCGTGTACGGCGCGGCGGCGATGTCGTCGAGCGCGCTGCCGCTTCAGGCGCTGTTCCCGGACGTCATGGACCTCAAGTGGTGGGCGATCGCCTGCGGGTTGTCGGGTCTCGTCTTCGTCTGGTTCAACAAGTACGCGGTCTTCGAGAAGGTCATGACGGTGCTGGTGGGCGTGATGTTCGTCGTCACGGTCTATCTGGCGATCCGGGTCACCCCGAACCTGGGCGATGCCTTCGCCGGACTGCTGCCCGTGCTCCCCGACGAGAAGGACTCGGTCCTCAACACACTGGGCCTGATCGGCGGCGTGGGCGGCACCATCACCCTTGCGGCGTACGGCTATTGGGTCAACGCGAAGGGCTGGACGAACACGGGCTGGATGAAGGTCATGCGCTTCGACAACAGGGTCGCGTACGCGACGACGGGCATCTTCGTGGTCTCGATGCTGTTCGTGGGCGCGGAGTTGCTGCACAGCGCCAATGTGGCGATCGCGAGCGGCGACAAGGGCCTGATCCAGCTGAGCGACATCCTGGAGGACAAGTACGGCACGGCGACCGCCAAGTTCTTCCTGATCGGCTTCTTCGCCACCTCCTACACGTCGCTGATCGGCGTCTGGCACGGAGTGAGCCTGATGTTCGCGGACTTCGTCGAACGCTTCCGCAGTACCCGGACAACGGGCGAGGAGGTCGCCTCGGGCGCCCGCGAACGGTCGTGGCCGTTCCACGCGTACCTGCTGTGGCTGACCTTCCCGCCCATCGTCCTGCTCTTCCAGGGCCAGCCCTTCCGGCTGATCATCCTGTACGGCGTCCTGGGCGCCGCCTTCCTCCCTTTCCTGGCCGGCACCCTGCTGGTCCTGCTCAACTCCTCCCGCACGCCCGCCGAATGGCGCAACCGGCTGCTCAGCAACACGATGCTGGTGGTCGCGGGCCTGCTGTTCCTGGTGCTGTGCGTGAAGCAGATCTGGGACCAGCCGTGGTCGGAGTTCTTCTAACCCCGGGTCGGTTCGGAGCCGGTGGTCGGCACCAGCTCGCGCCACTTCGGGCTGGTGGCGATCGCCTTGAGCTGGTCGAGGGTCAGGGCGGGCATCGCACGGGTCGGACCGGTGCTCTGGCTACCGGAGTTGAAGGCCATGACGACCACCCGCATACCGTCGGTCCGGATGGTGTCGGCGGTCCGCATGATCAGCCCCAGCCCCTTGTCGTCGCCGATGCCCTGCTTGACGACGACCTTGGTCCCGTCGGCCAGGGTCTCGGGGTTTTTGTCGGGACCGAAGAGCTGGTCCTCGACGTCCGACATGTCGGGCTGCACATTGACCTGGACGAAGCTCTTGCCTTTGCCGTCGTCGACGACGACGTACCCGTACTCGGTCTCCTCGCCGCCCTTGGAGACCACGTCGAGGCCGGAGGGCAGCAGACCGGTGAGCGTCGACACGACGGAGCCGCCCTCGACCGCCGGAGGCGGGGACGACGCGGGCGACGCGGACGGCGTCTCGGCCTTCGGCATGCGGTCGATGGTCACGCTCCACGCCCCGTGGGTGACCAGGGTCTTCAACTCCTCGCTGTCCAGCGGAGGTTCGGCCCGGCTGATGGGCGCGTCCTTCTCGGCGGGGGCGTTCCACTCCATCACCGACACATGCTCCCCGTCGGGTGTGACAAGGTCGGCCGTCCACAGCTTCGTGTCCACGCGGCGGTCCGGATACTCGTACCCCTTGAGGATCCTGAGCACCCCGGCGTCGGGCAGTGTGCTCGACACGCAGTCGTCGTACGGGGTCAGCGTCCTGTCCGGGCACTCGGTCGCCTCCCGGGCCCGCTCGCTGCCCGGCTCGACCCGGCCGAGGCTGACGGAGAGAGCGGCGGCGCCCTTCCCGTCGTCGTACACGGCATACACGTACGGCCCCAGTTCGGAGTCCGTGCCGCGCGCCGACTCGTTGCTGAACCGCCCGCCCTTGGGCAGCAGGTTCTTGAGGAGGTCGATCATGTCGTCCCCGGTGGTGACCGTCGGGGTGGCAGTGCCGGTGGCGTCACCGGGTCCGACGGTCGTCCCGCCGGCCCCCACGGCCCGCTGCCCGGTCCCGTCACCTCCCCAGGGCGCGACCAGTGCGCCGCCCACCCCCACCAGCGCGATCGCGAGGGCACCGCTGACGACAGCGGTCCGGCGGCGCGTACGGAGCCTGCGCCCCCGGCTCTCGCCACCGGCGACGAGGGCGGCACGATCGACGGCGAAGGCACCACCGGCGGTGCGCAGGGCGGAGCCGAGCCGCTCCTCGAACTGGTCGTCTCGTTGTTCAACGGGCATGGCGAACCACCACTTCTGCTGTGTAGGAAATGTGCACCGGAGCACCGGAGCACCGGAGTGCTGGAGGGGCGGGAGGGCGAGTCAGCGGGCCGCGTACTCGCCGAGTTCCTCGCCGAGGAGGGCACGCAGCCGGGCGAGGGCACGGACACAACGGGTGCGTACGGCGGCCGAGCTGACGTTCATCGCGCCCGCGGTCTCCTCGATGGAACGGTCCTCCCAGTAGCGCAGGACGACCACCGCCCGGTCCTTGGGCGGGAGTTGGGCGAGCGCCTCGACAAGGGTGAGCCGCATGGTCACATCGCCCCCGGCGGAGGGAGCGGGCACCTCGGGCAGCACGTCGGTGGCCCGCTCGGTACTGCTGCGGCGCCGCTGATGCGCGAGGAAGGTACGGGTGAGCACCGTCTGCGCGTACCCCGCCGGGTTGCTGGCGCGGGAGACCCGCCCCCAGTTGACGTACAGCCGCCCGAGCGTCTCCTGCACGAGGTCCTCCGCGAGATACGTGTCCCCGGCGGTGAGCAGACACGCGGAGCGGTACAGATACCCCGCCCGCGCCACCGCGAACTCCGCGTACTCGTCCGCGCGGACCTTTCTCATACGTTCCCCCTGTGCTTCCTGCGGTGCGCCGACGCCGTGCGCGTGTGGACTGTCCTCACCTCATTGATGCGGTGGACACGGGGAAATGTTTCACCATGGGGGTTGAGAATCTTCTTGTGAATGTCCCGGACCTTGATGACGTCAGGATCAGATCCATCAACCTGAACTGGCGCGGCCCCACGGTAACGCTCCGCGTCGACCTGCCCTCCGTTCCCGGTTCAGCACCACAGAAGTGGACCGAAGCGGGTATGGACACGGTGCAGTGCCAACTTCAGTTCCTGGCGGTGGAGAACATCTCCCTCACCGACTGGAACCCGCCGTCCGTCGGTCGCATCGAGATGTCGCCATGGGGCGGGGAGAACCGCATACGGGTAGTCGCAGAGGGGCGAGGGGTGGCGCTCCGATTCGACTGCAGCGAGTCCGTACGCGTCGGCCATGTGAGCGCGTTCCGCATCCGGGCCGACGGATCGGACAACGGACCGCATCTCTTCGCGAGCAGGATCGACGCCCGACGGCACACCTTCCTTCCCCCGACCGACGAGAAGACGTTCTATGAGCGCTGACTGGACGCAACTCCTCGCATCGACCGAATACTTGGGGGAGCTGTACGAGGGTGCCCCGCCCCCGACCGACGCGTGCGACCTCTTCTACGTGCACATCGACGAACGCGAGAACTCGGTGACTCTGGGCTTCGACACCAGGTCCTTCCCAGTGAACCCGCCCCCTGAATGGAGGGGGCAGGGCAAGGACTTGAACGCGTTCGAGTTCCATCTGCTGTTCACGGGGGTGACCGGTCTCCGGGTCACGGGCTGGGGGGCTTCCGAAGCCAGGGCGATCGATCTGACCGCCCACGACGGAGGACATTTCGACGTGGCCCTCGGCTCCTCCGAGGCTTCCGGTATCACGTTCCGTGCCGCTGGGGCCCGCCTGACGAGAACGCGGGTCTACCTGGCTTCGAACAACCTCTGACACTGAAAGCCACCCCTCCACACCCAACCGAACCTCGCATCGGCGGCGGAGACGGATTGGGAGGGAGGGGCGGGCAGCAAGGGCCGACGAAGAGAGTCGACTCAGCGATTGACGGCCTGAATCTCCTGAACGACGACAGCCTGCTCGGCACCGAACTCACCGTCGGGCAGGGGCTGTTCCTGGGCGACACCGGTGCCGGTCCAGTGGATCTTCCAGGTGATGGTGGCGCGGAGCGGGTAGGTCCCGTCGCCGGACGAGCGCAGATACTTCACACCACAAGGCGGCGTCTGGTTTGCCTTGCCGGCGGCATACGGCTCCCCGATACGCCCGTTTACGAACGTGCACACACCGGACGCGGGGTAGACCTGCGCGTCGGCGGTACCGGGTTCGATCCTCAGGGAGAGGGGCTCGGCGACGGTGGTGGCCTCCATCCCCAGCACCGGTACGGACGCGGTCACGGAGACGGGCTTGAACTGCGCCGCGTCGAGCCATGCCCAGGTGGGGAGGTTGACCTTGGTTTCGCCGGCGGGGGCGAGGGTCACTTTGGTGGAGGGGACGCGGATCTCGTTGTAGGCGAGTCCGGCGAGGATTTCCGGGGTGATCGTGTTGGGGATGTTCGCGGGCGGGGCGTCACCGGTGTCGACCCAGAAGTAGTCCTCGGTGCAGGAGTCCCAGCCCGGCGGGTAGGACTTGTTGACGTACGAGCCCCACCAGTAGCCCTTGCCGGTCTTGTCCTTGTTGAAGTCCTTCGAGGGATCGTCCTTGTTCAGATACTTCGCCCGCTGCTCGGCATCCCACTCATACCCCGTCGACTCCGCCTCCCAGACCGGCTCCTTGACCTTCTGGAGCTCCGCGGGGCTGTACGTCGGGGCGTACCAGCAGGCGGGCGGTGTCCAGCTGGTGGAGGCGGTAACAGGCCCGGCCGACTCCCCGGACCCGTTGTTGGAACGGTCGTAGACGACTGCGCCGGCGGTGGCGGAGATGTTCTGGCCGTCTTGGCCGCCTTCTACGGTCTCGTTGCCGTTGGAACTGCCACCGTGCCCGTACCCCGCGAACGCCTGCACGGGGCAAAGCAACAGGGCACCCGCAGTCAAGGCGATCACTGCGGGGCTTCGGTACGTTCGGTACGTCAGGACTGGCATGCGGAACTCCCCCGCTGCGATGTCAGTGTCTCCGTGATCCAGATGCCATTCTCATTGACTCGCAGCCGGCTGCTGTAGAGGACGTAGTTGTCCTTCGACGCCGCGGTCACATTGGTCTTGCCGGTCTTGAGGCTTTTGTTGTACGCCTTGTTCTGGTCCTCGCAGTAGACGAGGCCAGCCGTTCCGTCACTGTTGACGTTCACCTTGGCGTCGAAATACCGCTTGGCGCCGGTGATGCGGTCCTTGTAGTCCACGAACTCCTGGATGAACTTCTGGCTCCCGGCCGCCGCTTCGCCCTCGGAGTAGAACTGGTACGCCTTGTCCAACGGGTCCTGCTCGGCGATGGCCATGTCCACGGCCTTGATGAACTGCTCGCTGTCGCTCAGGACAGCGTCCTTGTCCTTGTCGCCGGTCTTGGGCCATTCGAAGGTGTATGTCAGATCGGACGGCAGCTCGATCTTCGGCCGGTCGGCGGAGTCGGCCGAGGCGGATGCCGTCGGCGATGCCGAGGTCTCGCTCCCGGTGTCGGCCCCGGCGATCTTGTCGTTGTCCTTCGACTCGCTGTCGTCGCCGCCACAGGCAGTCAACAACAGGGCCGCGGACGCGACGAGCGCGGCAGCAACGGGCAAAGAGCGGCGCTTCACTATGGAACCCCCGTGAGACAGATGTGCTGGCAAAACCTAGACGGTATCGGTGGGGCCGGTGGTTCCGCCAGGCTGCCAAGGTTGCGCTGTGGCAACGGCAAAGGGTTGGTCGCCGTACACGCTCTTCGACCGTCCGTCTCCGGCGTCTGCTGCGTCACGGCTGGCACTTGTCGGCGCCACGGGTGGACGTGATCTTCACCATTTCCCAGACGCCGGCCTCGGACTTCCGCACCTGGACGCCGTAGGCGACGTAACTGTCCTTACTGACCGGCGTCTTCTTGACCTCTCCGGTCTTGATGACCTTGCTGAACCCCTTGCCCTCGTCCCCGCAGTAACTCAGCGAAGCGCTGTCCTCGCTGCTGACGTTGACCTGGCGGTCGTAGTAATTCACGGTGCCAGTAACCGTCCACCCTGCGTCCGCGAACGCCCTTACCCACTGCTCGGCGGCCACCGCTCCTTCCCCCTCCGTGTAGAACTCAAGGGCAGGAAGGCGCGGGTTCTGGGCGACGATGGCCGCGTCGAGCGCACGGATCATCTCCGCGTTGTCCTTGAGGACGGCCTCCTTGACGGGGTCACCGGTTTCCTCGGGAGTGAAGGTGTGCGTGATGTCCGATGGCAGTTCGATCTTCGGGCGACCGGCGGATGTTGCCGAGGCCGACCTGGTGACCGTGGGCGACGCGGACATTGTGCTCCCGCCATCGGCTCCGGCGGCCTTGTCGTTGTCCTTCGAGGTCCCCTCACTGTCGCTGCCGCCACACGCGGTCAGCAGGAGTGCCGCCGTCGCGACGAACGCGGCAGCAACGGGCGGAGCGTGGCGCTTCACAGTGGACTCCCCGTGAGACAGATGTGCTGGCAAAGCGCATACGGTATCGGTGGGTTCGCCGACGGACATGGCCGAGGGCCGCCTGGCCGAGCCGAGTTCGATGGGTACCGGAAGCGGCGTGGGGTATGTGAGGTCAGGGCCATGGAGTACTGGAAGGTCGACTGGCTGCATGATTTCCAGTCCGAGCCGACAAGGATCTACGACGAGATCGGTGACGACGGGTACGAGGTCCGAAAGGTCTACCGGTACAGGGACGGGCGCAAGGTGAGGGCTGACGAACTCCACGAATCCGATGAAATCGGCCTCGGTACGGTTCCGGTCGGCCCCATCGAAGACGTGGTTGCCCAACCTGAATTCGATGCCGTCATCATCACCCGTCAGGAATTCGAAGCTGAATGGCAAAGCGCGCCCTGGCCCACATAGCGAGCACCAACCCACACCTTAGGGCTGACACTCGGCACTCCCCACCTGGGAGACCATCTTCTCGACGACCCAGACGTCCTCGCTGCTCCGCCTGAGCGACGTGTGGTAACTGACGTAACTCTTGGCGCTGACCTCGGTCTTCTTGACCGTGCCGGTCTCCAGGTACTTCACGTATGCCTTGCCCTGGTCCTCGCAGTAGCTGAGGGAAGCCGTTCCGGCGTCGTCGACCGTGACGTCCGGGGAGTAGAAGCGATAGGCGCCCGTGATGCTCGCCTTGGCATCCACGTACTTCTGGACGAACTTCTCCGTGCCGGCGGCTGCCTCGCCCTCGTAGTAGTAGAGGTAGGCCTTGTCGAGGGCGTTCTGGTTCACGATCGCGAGGTCCACGGCCTTGATGGACTCCTCGCTGTCGCTCAGAACCGCGTCCTTGTCCGCGTCCCCCGTTTTGGGCCACTGGAAGGTGTATGTCAGATCGGACGGCAGCTCGATCTTCGGCCGGTCGGCGGAGTCGGCCGAGGCGGACGCTGTCGGCGATGCCGAGGTCTCGCTCCCGGTGTCGGCCCCGGCGATCTTGTCGTTGTCCTTCGACTCGCTGTCGTCGCCGCCACAGGCAGTCAACAACAGGGCCGCGGACGCGACGAGCGCGGCAGCAACGGGCAAAGAGCGGCGCTTCACTATGGAACCCCCGTGAGACAGATGCGCTGGCAAAGCCCATACGGTATCGGGGCCTCGGACAATCACCGTCCGCCGACCTTCTGGTCGCGCCGAGCCCGGCGACGACGGGTACGAGACCCGGAAGGTCTACCAGTACCGGGACGGGCGCAAGCTGAAGGCTGACGAACTCCACGGATCTGATGGTGTCGGCCTCGGCACGATTCCGGTCTGCCCGGCACCGGCTCACCGACGCGAAGCACCTTCACCTCGAACTCCCGTATCAAGTAAGTTCGCGTGTGCGTACGACTGTTGTCGTTGAGGTCGGTGTGACGGGGGTTGCGGCATGGCGGGGTATCGGCCGGCGGATTGGCATGTCCTGGACCTGGACAAGGACCCGACGCCTGGTGACCCGCATCGCGTGCGCCAACTCGCCCGCACCTTGCATGACTTCGCCGATGACGTGTCGGATGCGTTGCGGTTGATCAAGGGGATGGCGTCGGAGAACGAGACTTTGGAGTGGGCGGGCAAGACCGCTGAGGTGTTCCAGGACGAGTTCGCGGATGTGCCGAAGAACCTGAAGAAGCTGAAGCGGTCGTACGACCTGTGCGGTGACGCGTTGGTGGATTACTGGCCGAAGCTGGAGCGGGCGCAGGCGTTGGCGGACAAGGCGCTGGCGAAGGGGCGGGAGGCGCAGGCGGACCTGTCCTCGGCCAAGTCCCGCCTCTCCTCCGCCGATTCGTGGGTCACGCGGGCGACCAAGGAGTCGGACAAGTACAAGGACGATCCGACCGGCAGCAAGGCGACCGAACCGCCGGACGAGGCGAAGGTCCGGGCGGCCACCCGCGATGCCCAGCACGCCAAGTCCGCTCAGAACACGGCCCAGTCGGACGTCGACGGCGCCCAGTCGGCCCTGGACGCGGCGAAGAAGATGGCCGAGGACGCGCGCAAGATGCGCGAGGACGCGGCGGGCGAGGCGAAGCGGAGGATCGACGAGGCCTCGGACGCCGGTATCCAGAACCGGAGTTGGTGGGAGGAGGTCGGCGACTGGTTCACCGACAACTGGGACAGCATCGTCGCCGTGTGCAAGATCGTTGTCGCTGTGGTCGGGGTCGTGGCGATGATTATCGGGGGGCCGATTCTCGGCGCGATCGTGCTGATCGCGGCGCTGGTGGTGCTCGCGGACACGCTCTACAAGTATTCCAAGGGACAGGCGTCTCTGTGGGATGTGGGATTTGCCGCGCTGGACTGCATACCGGGGATGAAGGGGCTGACGACCCTCGGCGGCCTCGCCAAGGGCATGAAGTCGGTCGGCAAGTTGGGTCTCAAGGGCATGGCCAAGGGTCTTGGCAAGGGCCTTCGCAAAGGTGCCGACGACGTCGTCGGCAAGAGCAAGTCGGCCAAGGGCCGTTGCAAGAACGGCGACCCCATAGACATGGTCTCCGGTGAGATGCTGATCGAGCAGACCGATGTGGGGCTGCCCGGTGTACTGCCCGTCATCCTCCGTCGTACTCATCTGTCGACGTATCACTGGGGTTCCTGGTTCGGCGAGTCCTGGGCGTCGACCTTCGACGAGCGCCTCGAACTCGACGACGACGGGGCGTTGTTCGCCACCGAGGACGGCATGATCCTCTGCTATCCCGTCCCCGGCCCCGACCGGCCGGTGCTGCCCGAGGCGGGGCCCCGGTGGCCCCTGGAGTGGGACGCGGACCAGCCGGGTGCGCTACGGGTCACCGACCCCGGGACCGGGATCACACGGCATTTCGCCCCGTCGACAGGAGCCGGTGAGCGTGACTCGGCGTTCACCCTGCCGCTGGCCGCGATATCCGACCGCAACGGCAACCGCGTCCACTTCGACCGCACACCCGACGGCACCCCGGTCGCCGTACGCCACTCCGGCGGTTACCACGTGCACGTCGACACGGCAGACGGACGCATCGTCCGGCTGCGGCTGCGGAACCCGGCGGACGGGCCCGAGGGCACCACGATCCTGAGCTACGGCTATGACGAGGCCGGCGACCTGACGGAGCTGCACGACTCCTCCGGACTGCCGTTCACCTTCACGTACGACCTGCTGGGCCGGATCGGCTCATGGACCGACCGGATCGGTTCCTGGTATCGCTTCACCTACGACGACCACGATCGCGTCATCCGCGGTGAGGGCGCGGACGGTGTCCTCGACTGCACCATCGCGTACGACGCCGAGGCGCGCGCGACCCACTACACGGACTCGCTCTCCCGGACCACCAGTTACCGTCACAACGAGCGCCGCCAACTCGTCTCGACCACGAACGCACGGGGTGAGTCCGTCCACAACGAGTGGGACGACACGGACCGGCTCGTGGCACGGACCGACGCGCTGGATCACACGTTCCGCTACGAGTACGACGACGCGGGCAACCTGACGCGCGTGACGCGGCCCGACGGATCCGCCACCTCGGCCGTCTTCAACGAGTTCCACCGGCCGGTCGTGGTGACGGAGGAGGCCGGTGACGAGGACGGCGTCGCCTGGCGCCACTCCTACGACGAACGCGGCAACCGGATAGCCACTCGCAACCCCACCGGTGCCGAGACCCACTACACGTACGACGCCTCGGGCTTCCTGACCGGCGTCACGGACGCCCTCGGGAACCGGCGCGACGCGGCCTGCGACGGAGTGGGCCTGCCGGTGCGGCTCACCAATCCCCTCGGCAGCACCACCACCGTGGAGCACGACGCTTTCGGTCGGATCACCTCCGTCATGGATGCCCTCGGGCGGGTGACACGGCTCGGCTGGACGGTCGAGGGCAGGCTGGCGTGGCGCGCGTCCGGCGACGAGCCGGCGGAGCGGTTCGCCTGGGACGGCGCGGGCAATCTGGTGACCTACACGGATCCCGCGGGCAACACCAGCTCGTACACGCCCACCCATTTCCATCTCGCCGCGGTCCGTACCCGTCCGAACGGTTCCCGCTACACGTTCGACTACGACACCGAGCTGAACCTCACCCGGGTGACCAACCCCCAAGGAGCCACCTGGGATTACGTGTACGACGAGGCGAACCGGGTCGTCGCGGAAACCGACTTCAACGGCCGCACGCTCACCTACGACGTGAACGCCATGGGCGCGCTGGTGTCCCTGACCAACGGAGCCGGCGAAACCGTCTCGTTCGGCAGGGACGCCCTGGGCCGCACCACGTCCGTCCGGCACGACGGCCACACCACCTCGCTGCGCTACGACTCCCGGGGCCGGCTGGTCGAGCAGACCGGCCCGGAGGTGTGGCTGCACCGCGCGTACGACACGGTGGGGCGGCTGGTCGCCGAGAGCGTCAACGGCAGCACCACGACGTACCGGTACGACGCGCTCGGCCGACGCGTCGAGCGGCGCACGCCTTCCGGCACCGTGTCGACCTGGTCGTACGACGCGGCCGGGCGTCCCGTGGGTCTGGAATCCGCCGGCCGCATGCTGGGCTTCGACTTCGACGCGGCGGGCCGCGAGATCGCCCGGGAGCTGGGGCACGGGGTGACGCTCGGGCAGTCGTGGGACGAGGCCGGCCGCCTGACGACGCAGACGCTCTCCCTCTCCCCGGAGCAGCACCCGGAGGGGGCCGAGACGCTGCTCCAGCACCGCACGTACGTCTACCGGGCCGACGGACACCTTGCCGAACTGGACGAGCTCACCACCGGCACACGCCGGTTCGACCTCGACCCGGTCGGCCGGGTCACCGCCGTACACGCCCGCGACTGGACCGAGACGTACGCCTACGACGGCGTCGGCAACCTCAGCGGCGCCGTGACACCGGTCACCGCCGCGGACGACACGCACCGGGAGTTCACCGGGACGCTCGTCCGGCGCTGCGGCAGAACCCGGTACGAGCGGGACGCGGAGGGCCGCGTGGTCCGCTCCGTACGGCGGCTGCTCAACGGGCAGAAGCGCGTGCGGACGTACACCTGGAACAGCTTGAGCCAACTCGTCGGCACCGTCACGCCCGGGGGAGCCCGCTGGCACTATCTCTACGATCCGACGGGCCGACGTGTCGCGAAGCGGCGGGTGTCCGACGACGGCGCGGTCGTCGAGGAAACCCGCTTCACCTGGGACGGCCCCCGCCTCGCGGAACAGGTCACGCCCGGCGGACACAGCATCACCTGGGACTACGCGCCCGGAACCCACCTGCCGCTGACGCAGATCGATCGTGGCCCAGGAGGACCGGGAGCCCGTGGCGGACCGGACGGCCCGGACGCCGGCACGCGCTTCCACGCCGTGGTCACCGATCTCTCCGGAGCACCGGCCGAACTCATATCGGAGGAGGGAGCGCTGGTCTGGCAGCGGCGCACCACGTTGTGGGGGCTTCCGCTGCCGGGCGAGGACACGGCCGGTGCATCGAGCGGTCGCTCGGCGGACACGGTCGACTGCCCCCTCCGCTTTCCCGGCCAGTACGCCGACGCCGAGACCGGCTGGCACTACAACCACCACCGCTACTACGACCCCGAGACCGGCCACTACGCGACCCCCGACCCGCTCGGCCTCGGACCCGCTTCCAACGACACCGCGTACGTGCCCAACCCGTACCGTTGGATCGACCCGCTCGGCCTGTACCGCGACACGGGGAACGGGCAGTACGCGCACGACCCCGACGCTCCCGAGACGGCACACAACCGGAAGTCCGAATACCCGTCCGGGTATCGCGAGTCGACCCACGACGAGATGGCCAAGAACTGGACGCTCGAAGGAGTCGAGCAGGGCGAGCGTCCACTGGACTCGGGCAAGAACAAGATCCCGCGGGATCAGCTGACGTGGTTCGACGGCAACGGTGACATCATCTGGGACCCGGCGAACCCCGGTTCCAAGCCGTTCAGCGAGACGGTCACCTATGAGCACCGGGAAGCGGTGGTGGACCACTGGAACCGGGACGGCAGGCTTACGGACCGGGCAGCCCGTAACGACTTCTACAACGAACCGGACAACATGGAGGCCATGGAGAAGAGCAAGAACTCGCGCGCAGGAGCCATGATGGAGGCCAGATACAGCCAGGAAACAGGCCCGAACTACTCGTGCTCCTGACCCGATCACTCCCCATCTCCCTCGATCTCCCTTGATCTCCTTCGACCCCGGAATCCCCGAAGCACACCTGGAAGGAACCATGGATCTACAGGCCACCATCGCCGGTTTCCGTAATGTCGCCCCCCTCGATGGCCTGGACGGGGCATGGCGGTGGAGTCTCAATCCGGTACTGCACTTCGCGGGGGCTCTGACCGACGACGGAAAGCGGCTCCTCCAGACCAACCAGCGCGGCAAGCACGACGAGAACCTTGCCCGTGAGGTGCTGTCCTTCGCTCGCGCTCACGAGCAGGAGTTGTTGGGGGAAGGGCGTTTCCTCGGTTCCGTGGCGGGCTTGCGGGTACCTGACCACGAGTTCGACGCCGTCGCGGCAGCCGTCCCGGATGTCCACGGCCATCACAAGGCACAGAATCCCGACCTCACGGCGGTGACGTACATCGTCTTTCCCGCGTATGCCTGCGAGTTCTCCGGACACGAGACGCTCGCCGAAGCTGAAGCCAGGTACACGAAGATGCTGAGGCCCGCCGAAATCGGGCGCGAGCCGGTGCCGTTCGTGAAGATGAGCTTTGACAATCCCCGCTCAGGTGGCGGTAGCACCAATCCTGGGCGCGCACTGACATACCCGCGGATCGTCCGTCAGGAGATTCCCGAGCTGGAGAACTCCGCCGGCGGATTCGTGGAGTTCGAGAACCGCTTGGGCAAGGTCTGGCGAGTGGAGTGGGACGGTGGCTGGAATGTTTCGAGGGAAGGGGAACCGGGGCGGCGGGAGTTGGGCCTGGAGGAGGTCCTGGAGTTCTTCGAAGGAACGCTCTGGGAAGGAACGGGCTCCGCGGGAGGACGGACCGCCTGACTCCCCTCGTGCGACAGCACTCACTCAAGGGGATCCAGGTGAACTTTCCCTCGGAAGGCGTACTGATCCGTAGTGGTCAAGTTCCGTCAACTCCCCTCCCCGGCACCCGACTTGTGGCATATTCGCCTCACTCTCCGTCGATCAAGCTCCACCTTCCGTTAGTTGATCTAGAAGATTCAGTGTTGAGCGGGCCATGCCGTGGATAAGGTGCTGATGCAAGAGGACGTCACAGGGGCGATCTGAGGCGGTGGCCGACCACCCCGCCGCAGTGAACGGGGTGGTGTGCAGCGTGCCGACCGCGATAGCCGTCACCAGTTCCGATCTGGTGCTCCCACCGCATGACCGGCAGACCCCGCCCGCCGCCGTCCCGACGCTCGACAGCCTCGACGGCGCCCTCATGGGGATGCACACGCTCATCGAGCAGCACGGATACGTCATCGCCCTCTACCCGGCGTCCACGGACCCGGCCGTCACCCGGCGGCTGCACACCGTGCGTTCCGTCCTGGAGAGCGACCGCATCGCGCTGCTCGGCGTCGACCTGCCGCCCCTCGGACTCGCCCTGCTCGCCCAGCAGTTGCGCCAGCTCTCCATGTGCGACTTCAGCCCGGGCGTGCTCGCGTCCTCCGCCCGGCTCCTCGCCCACTACATCTACGCCGGCGCCCTCCTCGGCTCCGTCGCCAAGCTGGACCGGGTGCCCGTCTCGCTCAAGTCGCACGCCAAGTCCTGGGTGCCGGGCGCCCAGTTCGCCGTACTGGCCAATCCGCGAGCCCAGCTCGTACGGGTGGGTCAGGAGGAGCTGACCGGGCCCGAGTTCGGGACGCGGCTGCTCGTGGCGCAGGGGCAGCCGCCCTCCGACTGGGTCACCTCGACCCTCGCACCCGCCTGGCGTGTCCAGGGAGTCGCCCCTGTTCCGCTGCCCGCGGAGTCCGTGCGCTGGTGGGGGACCGGGAAGGTCGTCGAGTTCGCGGCCGGGCTGCACGACGTCTCCGTGCTCTACCAACTGGTCTCCTCCGTACGCCGTGAGCAGTGCCACTGGTGCGGCCTCGAACTCATCGGCGACCGCTGCGGATTCTGTGCCGCCCCACTCGCCCGCCCTCAGGAGCTTCCCGCGGCCCTCGGGCGGGCAGGAACCCCAGCAGGGGCTTCAGGAACACCAGTACGAGCAGCACTGCCCCGAGGTACGACGTAACAGACGCACAGACGTGTCCGTCCCCACCCCCGATCGAGGTTGTCCGCGTCATGAACTCACGCCAGCGCCGCGGCGTCATCCTGCTGGTCCTCTCGACCCTGTGCGCCATCGGCGCCTTCGTCGGGGTGCTCTCGGTGATCCGCGACGTGAACTCCAAGGTCGGCCCGGAGGTGACGGCGTACCGCCTCAAGAGCGACATCGCGCCCTACAAGGAGCTGTCGGCCGACCAGTTCGAGAAGATCTCCATGCCGGAGCGCTGGCTGTCGGCGACCGCCGTCACCAAGCCCTCCCAGATCCAGGGCAAGATCGCGGTGACCCGGCTGGAGAAGGGCTCCCTGCTACAGACCGACATGATCGTCGACCGGCCCGAACTCGCCGCCGGTGAGCAAGAGATCGCGATCATGATAGACGCGTCGACCGGTGTCGCCGGAAAGATCAACCCGGGGTCCCTCGTCAACATCTACGCCACCTTCGAGTCCAAGGACAGCGAGAAGGGCGTCGACGAGGTCAAGCTGCTCGTCACGAACGCGCGCGTCATCGACGTCGGCAAGCTGACCGCCCTCGAAGCGGGACAGTCGAGCACCGAACGCCGGCGTACGGCCACGGAGGCCGTCCCGATCACCTTCGCGCTCACGACGCCGAACGCCCAACGCGTCGCGTACGCCGAGTCGTTCGCCGAACACGTCCGGCTGTCCCTGGTCGCGGGCGGCGAGCTGACGACCGTCCCCGGTGACAGCGACCGTACGTACACCCTCGACAAGGACAAGTAGGAGGCCGGGCAATGAGGTCCGTACGTACGAGGCCGCAGCCGCGGCCGAGGTCGTGCCCGGCGAGGGTGTGCCGATGACCATCCGCATCCTCCCCGCCACCGCCGACATCGAGTCCGCCCGCGCCCTGAGCACCCTCCTCAGCAGGCTCCCCGACGCCGAACCCGCCCCGCCCGTCGCCGACTCGACCGCGCTGCTCGACACCCTGGCCCGGCTGGCCGCCGAGTCACTCGACGAACTGCCCGAAGTCGTCCTCATACACGAGCGGATAGGGCCCGTCCCGGCCCTCGATCTCGTACGCGACCTCGTGATGCGCTTCCCGGCCGTCGGGGTCGTCCTCATCACCGCCGACCAGAGCACCGGCGTCCTCACCGCCGCCATGGACTCCGGCGCCCGCGGCATCGTCCAACTGCCGCTCAGCTACGAGTCCTTGGCCGAGCGCGTGACGGCCGCCGCGTCCTGGTCGTCCGGCATGCGGCGCCATCTCGGTAGCAGCGCACCGGAGTTGTACGCGGGCCCCGGCGGTACGGTCGTCACCGTCACCGGCGCCAAGGGCGGTGTCGGCGCCACCGTGACCGCCGTCCAACTCGCCCTCGCCGCACGGGCGTCGGGCCGGACCGTCGCCCTGCTCGACCTGGACCTCCAGTCGGGGGACGTCGCCTCCTACCTGGACGTCCAGTTCCGCAGGTCGGTCGCCGACCTGGCCGCCATCACGGACATCAACCCGCGTGTCCTCCAGGACGCCGTCTTCATCCACGACACCGGCATCGGCCTGCTCCTGGCCCCCGCCGAGGGCGAACGCGGCGAGGAGGTCACCGACCGGGCGACCCGCCAGATCGTCGCCGCCCTGCGCTCCCGGAACGACGTCGTCATCGTCGACTGCGGTGCCCGGATGGACTCCGCCACGGCCGCCGCCGTCGAGATGGCCGACCACGCCCTGCTCCTCGTCACCCCGGACGTCGTCGCCGTACGCGCCGCCAAACGCATGGTCCGCCTCTGGGACCGCCTCCAGATCCGCAAGGCCGAGGAGACGTTGACGGTCGTCAACAGGCAGTCGAAGGGTACGGAGATCCAGCCCGCCCTCGTCGAGAAGGTCACCGGCACCAAGGTCGCGCGGGCCTCGATTCCCGCCGCCTTCAAGGAACTTCAGGGCGTGGTGGACGCGGGACGCCTCCAGGACCTGGACGCCCGGTCGACGGTCAAGCAGGCACTGTGGGCGCTGGCGGGGGAGTTGGGCCTGGTCGTCGTCCAGGAAGGGGGCGGCGGCAAACGACGCAAGTCCTCGTCCTCGGACCGGGGCGCACTGACCCTGCGCGGCCGACGGGGAGAGCGCGGCGACCGAGGCGCCGTGACCCTCGAATTCGCGGGCATGTTCCCGCTGTTGCTCGTCGTGATGACCATCCTCTGGCAGTGCGCGCTGTACGGCTACACGTACTCGTTGGCCGGCAACGCGGCGGACGAGGCGGCTCGCGCGGCCACAGCGGCGTACGCCCTCGACCCCGCCGGCTACGAAGGGGCCTGCGAGAGCGCGGGCGGCGAGCACCTCCCCGGAGCCTGGTCGGGCGCCGCCATCGACTGTGGTCCCGAGGGCGAGGTCATGAAGGCCACCGTCAGTGCCCAAGTCCCCCTGTTCTTCCCGGGGTTCGACGTCAACTGGACGGTGAACGGCGAGGCGGGCGCGGCGCTGGAAGGGGACGGGGACTGATGAGGAGCCTTCGGGACCGTCTGGCGAGCCGTCTCCGGGAAGCGAGGGGGCGGGGTGACCGGGGCGCCTCCATCCTGGAGTTCGCCGGTTTCCTCCCGATCCTCATCATCGTAGGACTGGCCTGTATCCAGCTCGGCCTGATCGGCTACGGCATCAACCAGGCCGGGACGGGCGCGCGGGCGGCGGCCAGGGCGGCCTCCCTCGACGGCGACGGGGAGGCGGCGGGCGTCGCCTCCGTCAGCGACTGGCTCGACCCCCAGGTGGACGCCCCGCTCGGCGCGGGCGACACGACCACCGCGACCGTGACCGTGACCGTCCCCGCGATCATCCCGATCTTCGACGCCTGGCCCGTGACCCGCGAGGCCACCATGCCCAACGACGACGACGGCTGACCCACAGAAGCCATAACTGAACGTGACTGGAGAGGAGTTGAGACCGAGACCATGAGCCTGCGCTCCCGCATAGCCTCCCCCGACGACAACGGCAACGGAACCGCGCGCGAGGACGGCCACCTCGTCGCCGTCTACCGTGCCAAGCTCCTCGAAGAGATCGACCTCGCGGAGATGTCCAGCCTTGCCGCGGCCGAACGCCGCGTCCGCCTCGAACGCGTCCTCGGCCACATCATCAGCCGCGAGGGCCCGGTCCTCTCCTCCGCCGAACGCTCCCAGCTCATCAGGCGGGTGGTCGACGAGGCCCTCGGCCTTGGCGTCCTCGAACCGCTCCTCGCCGACGCGTCGATCACCGAGATCATGGTCAACGGCCCCGACTCGATCTTCGTGGAACGGGCCGGCCGGGTCGAACAGCTCCCCATGCGCTTCGCGTCGAGCGAGCAGCTGATGCAGACCATCGAGCGGATCGTCTCGACGGTCAACAGGCGCGTGGACGAGTCGAATCCGATGGTCGACGCGCGTCTGCCCACCGGCGAGCGCGTCAACGTCATCATCCCGCCGCTGTCCCTCACCGGCCCGACGCTCACGATCCGCCGCTTCCCCCGCGCCTACACCCTCCCGGAGCTGATCGGCCTCGGCTCGCTGGACGAGCAGATGCTGATGCTCCTCGCGGCCTTCGTCCGGGCCCGCTTCAACGTCATCGTCAGCGGCGGTACGGGCACCGGCAAGACCACGCTCCTCAACGCGCTGTCCGGTCTGGTCCCGTCCCACGAGCGCATCATCACCATCGAGGACTCGGCCGAACTCCAGCTCCAGCAGGAGCATGTGATCCGACTCGAATCCCGTCCGCCGAACGTGGAGGGCAAGGGCCAGATCACCATCCGAGACCTCGTCCGCAACTCCCTCCGAATGCGCCCCGACCGCATCATCGTCGGTGAGGTACGCGGCGGCGAGACCCTCGACATGCTCCAGGCGATGTCCACGGGCCACGACGGCTCCCTGGCCACCGTCCACGCCAACTCGGCGGAGGACGCGCTGA
This sequence comes from Streptomyces sp. NBC_00075, assembly GCF_045041225.1. Lineage (NCBI taxonomy): Bacteria > Bacillati > Actinomycetota > Actinomycetes > Kitasatosporales > Streptomycetaceae > Streptomyces > Streptomyces sp. NBC_00075. The sequence goes on along the minus strand of NZ_CP108243.1, from coordinate 3,755,071 downwards.
TGCGCCTCCAGACCCTGGGCTCGATGTCCGAAGTCATGATCCCCTTCGAGGCGTTGAAGGACCAGATCAACTCGGCGGTCGACGTGGTGGTCCAACTGGCCCGCCACGCCGACGGATCCCGCCGTATCGCGGAGATCGCCCTCCTCGTCTCCCACGGCCGCGAACAGTTCCGCATCGCGACCGTCTCCCGCTACGTCTCCCGCCCGTCCGGCCCCGACCGGGTCGCCCAGGGCCACTTCCAGCACCTCCCGCTGCCCCGCCCGGTCGCCGAGAAGCTGTACCTGGCGAACGAGTCGCTGCCACCGGCGTTCGGCGTGGCAGAGGTGCTCGACGTACTGGACACGAGGCAGGCGATCGGATGAACACGAGGACGAGCACGACGACTGTGTGGAGCGAGCAGCCATGAACAACTCGGTCCCGCTGGCACTGGGCGCCACCATGCTGTGCGGCACGCTCGCCGTAGCGGGCGTGCACACGTACGCCACCGGCCGCGCCCAGCGCCGGGCGCTGGAAGACCGCCTCTCCGGCGGCGGCGCACTGCACACGGTGGCAGGCCGCGTACGCCGTTTCGCGGCCGTCGACCGACGCCTTCGCCGCACCCGGCTCGGCCGCACGATCCACCTCCGCCTCTCCGCGACCGGACTCGACCTGACGGCAGGCGAGTTCTTCACGTACGTCACCGGAGTCGGCGTCGCGCTGTGGCTGCTGGCGGCCGCCGTACTGGCCCCGTTCTTCGGCCCGATCGCCGCGCTGGTGACGGTCTGGGGTGCGGCGATCTTCCTCAACTGGCAACGCCAGAAACGCATCGAGGCGTTCATCAACCAACTCCCGGACGTGGCCAGGCTGCTGGCCAACGCCACGGCGGCCGGTCTCGCCCTGCGTACGGCGCTGGCGATGGCGGCGGAGGAGCTGGAGGCCCCGGCGGGCGAGGAACTGGCCCGCGTTGCCGACCAGTTGACGCTCGGCCGTACGGTCGACGACGCACTCGGCGAACTGGCGGAGCGCCTCCCGTCCCGCGAACTGGTCGTCCTGGTGACGACGTTGGTCCTGGCGAACAAGGCGGGCGGCTCGGTCGTCAGCTCCCTCCGCAACCTCACCCAGACCCTCGAGGACCGCAAGGAGACCCGCCGAGAGGTCCGCACGATGCTGTCGGAGGTCAACGCGACAGCCTTCACGGTCCCTTGCCTGGGCCTCGGCTCCCTCCTCCTCATCAACTCCTCGAACGAGGGCGCGCTGGAGAAGGTGACCGGCTCCGGCCTGGGCCAGGGCCTGATCCTGCTCTCCCTGGGCCTGTACACCGTCGGCTTCTTCGTCATCCGCCGCCTCGGCAAGATCGAAGTCTGAGGGGAGTGGACGAACCGATGCTGCCTCTCCTCCTGGCCCTGCTGATGGCGATCGCGGTCGCGGGCGCCCTGCTGGGCATCCGCATGATCCGGGCGGATGCCAAACTCCCCTCCGACCTGATGCTGGCCCTGGAGGTGGGCGGCACCCGGGTCTCGAAGGCGGACTCGGCGGTGGACCGCATGGGCATGCGGTTCGCCCCCCTCGTCCTGCGCCTGATGGGCCCCCGCCGGGTCGACGCGAAGCGCCTGCGCATCGACATGGCGGGCAACCCCGGCGGCCTCACCATCACCCGCTACGCGGCCCGCCGCGCCGTCTACGTCACCTTCGGCGTCCTCCTCGGCCTGATCTTCCTCACCAACGGCCAACTCGTCCTCGCCGTCATCACGTTCGCGTTCGGGGTGACGGCGGCGGACGCGGCGATCTGGCAGGCGGTACGGGAACGCAAGGACGTCATCGACCGCACGCTCCCGGACTTCCTGGACGTCCTCGCGGTGGTGGTGTCGGCGGGCCTCGGCTTCCGCCAGGCCCTGGACCGCGTGGCGGAGCGGTACGAGGGACCGTGGGCGGACGAACTCCGCATCACGCTCCGCCAGATGGACATGGGCGTGAGCCGCCGCCAGGCCTTCGACGAACTCCGCCGGCGCAACTCCAGTGAGCAGGTGGCCCAGTTCGTCTCGGCGCTCCAGCAGGGTGAGGAGCTGGGCGCCCCGATCGCGGAGACCCTGATCCAGATCGCCGCGGACATGCGCCGCACCGACGCGCAGGAGTCCCGCCGCCGCGCCGCGAAGACGATCCCCAAGGCCACCCTCGTCACCCTGGTCTTCATGCTCCCGGCGACGATGATCCTCATCGCGACGGGCATGTTCCTCGGCTCGGGCACCAACTTCGGCTCGATTCTGGGGCGTTGAGGCGATGAAGGCGTGGGTGACGGGCATGCGACGCAGCGAGAGGCGAACCCGGGGCTACGACCCGACGGCCGGCTATCTGGCCGACGACGCCCCGCCCCCGGCCAGCGTCCGCCTCCAACTCAACGCCCTACAGGCCCTGTGCCGCCAGGCGTTCGCCGTACGGATGACGATGCTGGCCCTGGGCACGCCCTTCGCGATGACGAACACGGCGGAAGGCCCCCCGCGTTACATGGTCCTGGCGGCGGCCGTCCTGGGCATCACGGCCTCGTACGCCATGTACCGCGACTGGGACCGCCTGGCCCCGCGTCTCCTGGCCCATCCCACCCTGATGGCAGCGGACTTGACGTTCGTGGCGATCCTCCTCCTCACGGCGTCTCCCGCATCCCCCCTCGCCTACGCCACGGCATGCACGCCCCTCCTCGCGGGCCTCCTCTACGGCTGGCGGGGCTCAGGAGTCTTCACGGGCGTTCAACTGGCAGTCCTCCTCACGGTCTACCGGGCCTGGGAACACCGTCCGGGCACCGGCACGAGCACCCTCCTCATAGCGGGCTTCTGCGTCGGGGCGGGCATCATCGGCGTCACGCTGCGCAACCTGATGTTCCGCTTCGGTACGGCGAGCGAGGCACTGGCGGAGGCGAACTCCCGGCTGGCGGTCGCGGAGGCGGTGGAGTCCGAACGGGCGCGCCTGGCACGGCAGATGCACGACTCGGTGACGAAGACGCTGCACGGCCTCGCCATGGCGGCGGAGGCCCTGGCGGCGACCTCGGCGGCCGACGCGGACCCGGACACGGTCCGACGCCAGGCATCCCTGGTGGCCGGGGCGGCCCGCCGAGCGGCAACGGAGTCCCGCGACCTCCTGACGGACCTGCGCCACCACACGGACCTGACGTCTCCGGACGTGGACCTGATCGCCGAACTGGCGCGGCGGGCGGCGGAGTTCGAGCAGAGCACGGGAATCCGTACAACCGTGGAGTCCCCGCCCGGACGGATCGCCGCCCTCTCCGCCCTCCCGCACCGGACGGCACACCACCTCTTGGCGATCGTGTCGGAGGCCCTGGAGAACACGCGCAGGCACGCGAGGGCGACGAGGGTGAGGCTGGAGGCGGAGCCGCAGGGGGAGGGTGCGGAGGGCGTGACCCTGCGCATCCGGGACGACGGAGTGGGCATCCCCCACCCCCTGAACCTCGAAGAGACAGCCAGATCAGGCCACTTCGGAGTGCTGGGCATGGTGGAACGGGCGAGGTCGCTGGGTGCGGTGATTCACGTGGGCCGAGGCGAGGAGGGGGGCACGGAGATCCGCGTGGACGTGCACCCACCCGGACTCGACTACGTACCCATGCCCCGGTCCCGAAGGGAGGCCGAGTCGCATGCCCACAGATGAACGGCGGCGGCCGGAGCTGCTGCGGGTGCTGGTGGCGGACGACAACCCGGTGGTACGCGCGGGACTGTCGGCGCTGCTCGGCGGCCACCCGGACATAGAGGTGGTGGCGGAGGCGTCGAACGGCACGGAGGCGGTGTCGGCGGCGGAGCGGATGAGCCCCGACGTGGTGCTGCTGGACGTACGGATGCCGGGCACGGACGGTCTGACGGCACTGCCCCAACTGGCGCTCCTGGCACCGGTGATGATGCTGACGTACAGCAGCGAGCCGGAGGTGGTGCGGCAGGCGCTGCGCCAGGGCGCGTCGGGCTACCTGGTCCACGGAGGCTTCACGACGGAGGAGTTGACGGAGGCGGTGCGGGCGGTGGGGAGGAGAACGGGGGCGGCGGATTCGCTCGTCGTTTCCTACGAACCGAGCGAATACTCTTCGCATCTGCAACCGTTTATGGCACTCTTGCCAAAGAATCCGGAGACTCCAGAAACCAGGCTCGGTCACGCGACGAAACTCGCCGCCCACGCCCGCAGTCGACCGGACTTCGGCCTGAGTTCAAGGGAGGTGGAGGTCATGGATCTCATCGCAGCCGGCATGAACAACCGGCAGATCGCCGCCACCTGCTTCATCAGCGAGAAGACCGTCAAGAACCACATCAACCGCATCTTCGCAAAGCTGCACAGTACGACACGGAGCGAATCGATCGCCCGGTGGCTGGGTACGGCTCGGGAGGGGTGGGAGTGATGGGGCGTGCTGTGGGGGGAAGTTGGGTCCCTGGACCCACGCGGAGTAGGCGGGTTCTCACATACTGTGCTGAGGTCGGTAGTGGTGTCGGGCGGGAAGGCGCAAGCCATGATGAAGGTCAACACGTGGGCGCGGACCGTTGTCTCCCGGATGCGCGGGAAGGGACGGGACGCGGGGGCCGGGTTCGTGGAGTATGCGGGCCTCATGATCATCATTGCGGGGATCTTTACGCTGATCGACGGGTTGGGGCTGGACGGGTTGATCTCGGACGCCATCCTCAACGCCGTCCAGGACGTCATCGGAGGCTGACCTCCGCGCACCTGGCGAGCGACAGAGGGCAGACCCTGCCCATTTACATCTGGCTGACGGGGATTCTGCTCTTCGCCGCCGTCGCGTTCTTCGTCTTCGCTCAAGCAGCGTCCGTCCGCAATGGAGCTCAATCCGCGGCGGACGCTGCGGCGTTGGCGGCGGCGCAGGACGCCCGGGACGAACTGGTGGACTCCCTGACGGGTGCGATCGGACAGGGCAACGACTGGCTCGACTGGCTGGACGGCCAGGATCCACCGGGCGTCGGGGCCACGGCGGCTGCGCAGGCACTGGCCGCCGAGAACGGCTCGACCGTTCAGGGCGGCGCTGAACCTGTCGAGAGGGATGGTTTCCCCGGGTTCCGGGTCGCAGTCGAGACCAACAATACGGTCGGCGCCTCGATCATTCCGGGCACGGAGGGCATGCACGCCAATGCCGACGCCATCGCCGTCATCCAGCCGCGCTGCGATTTCGATCCCAATGCGGATCCCACGCTGCCGGTCGACCTGAACTGTGACGGCCAGATCGTGACCATCGACCCCGGAAACTTCAATCCGGCCGACTTTCCTGACGCATCCGTGCTGTTCTCTGTGTATCTGGCCGAGTGAGAGGAAGCCGTACCGATGGATTTCCGGCGCACCAAGAAGAGCCGCAGGGCGCTGTCGACACTGGCGATCACGACCGGGTTGCTCCTCGCGGTGGCCGGCTGCGGCGGGGGAGGCGACGACGACTCCGACAAGGGCGGATCGTCCTCGGCCCCTTCCCAGACCAAGAGCGGTGAGACGGAGAAGGAGTCGCAGACCCCCGAGCAGGATCCTCTGCTGGCAGAGGTCAAGGGGGAGAGCGGGGTGACGCTCACGATCTCCTCGGCCGAGCGCGACGAGGGCGGCTTCGTCACCGTCGAGGGCACGGTGACGAACGGAACGGGGAGCGCCTGGTCCGTCGGCAACTGGCGGGGCGACGAACGGGAGTTGTCCAAGAACGGCGGGTCCATGGCGGGTGCCAGCCTGATCGATCAGACGGGCAAGAAAAGGTACTTGGTCCTTCGTGACACCGAAGGCCGCTGCCTTTGCACGAGGTTCGAGGGCGGCCTCCGTGAGGGCGAGACGACCCAGTGGTTCGCACAGTTCCCGGCGCCCCCCACGGACACCGCCAAGGTCGACTTCCAGGTCGGCGGCATGCCCCCGGCTTCCATCGAGATCTCCGGGGGCGAGTAACGATGCCCCGCGCTCACCGTCGCTCCACCGCAACTGTCCTCACGGCTCTGGCAGTTCTGGCCACCCTCACCTTGGCAGCCCCCGTCGCAGAAGCCGACGACGATGACCCGAGCGCACCCCCGGGCAGCGTCACAACATCCCCACCCCCCGAAGTGGACCCCAACAGCCCCGGCCTGAAACTGGCCGACGGCGCCACGCTCGCGGCGGCCAAAGTCCTGGACATCAAGTCGGTGGTCGAGGACATGGGCGGCGAGGAACGCCGCGTCGACACGAGCGAGACCGTGACGTTCGCACTCCAGGCGGAGGTCCTGTTCCCCAAGGACAGCTCGAAACTCAACCCCGAGGCCCGCTCCCGCATCCAGGCGATCGCCGACGAGATCAAGGCCCAGAAGGCCACGAACGTCAGGGTCTTCGGCTTCACCGACAACCTCGGCTCGTACGCTCACGGCCTGACCCTCTCCAAGAACCGCGCGGAGGTCGTCCACGACGAACTGGCCGCCGGCCTGGGCGCAGACGTCACCTTCCAGGTACGCGGCTACAGCGAGGACTACCCGATCGCGGACAACTCCTCGGAACAGGGCCGACGCAAGAACCGACGGGTGGAGGTCACGTTCCAGAAGGGAACGTGAGGCCAACAGCTTCGAGCGACAGGGGATGCGGGGCCTCAGGTGCCACTGCTGGACACACTGGTGACAACGGCCACCGGGGCGCTGGCCGCAACGATCGGGGTCCTGGTCGGAGGCATCGTCACGCACCGGGCCCAGGACCGTCGGTGGCTGCGGGACAAGCAACTGATCGCCTACCAGGAACTGATCAGCCACTACGCCAAGTTCGCGATGACCATCAGCCGCGCCCATGCCGGCCGACAGGGCTGGGACTACGACTGGAGTGAGTGGAGCGCAGCCCTGACCCGCGCCAGCCTGGTGGCTCCCGCACCTGTCGCGGCGGAGATCGACAACTTCGGCAAGGCCATCGGCGTGTTCCTGGACCAGGTGGCGCGTGACCCGGCACGCGACCCGTTGCGTGATCCGCTGAGCGTGGAGGAGTTCGCCCAAGCCAGCAGGGCGCCCGCCCAGGCGCAGGTGCAGTTGGTCAACGCGATACGGCGGTCCCTGAGCAAGGAGCAGAAGCCACTGCCCTTCTGGATAGGCGGATCCCTCGCGCGCAGACCCGACGACGCCTGACCATGCAGACGCCAAGCGCCGCACTCAGACCGCCCTCGCCTCTGCCCGCCGCCGAGTGAATGCCCGGCCTGCGGTCACCCCAGCTGTCCCCCCCCACCAACACCCGCCGACAAGGCGGCATCAGGTCAGTTGCGTGCGAGTTGCGTGCCCCTTTCCTGGGCGGGCCGCGTGGTCACTGCCACGGTTCAGGGAGTTCCAGCAGTACGTCACTTCGAGGAGGAAAAGTGATCGCGAACTTCAGGGCCGGGCTGACGAGGTACGGGCTCGCGTCTGCGGCTGTGGCCGCGCTTGTTGTTCCGTTGACGGTGATCGGAACGGCAGCGCCCGCGTCCGCGAACGCGCCGTGCGGCTCGGCTCGTCCCGCCGACGACGACAACCGCGCCTACGTGAACCAGACAGCGGGCGTCAGCGCGAACATGCGCAGCGGCTCCGGCACAGGCTGCGGCGTCGTCGGCTATGTCGACAACCAGAACCGCTTGGACTACCACTGCTACACCTGGAACTCGGCCGGCACCGCCACCTGGACGTACCTCAGGAACGTCACCGACGGAACGTACGGATGGGTGAGCGACTCCCTGCTGCCCCTCAACGACGGCGTCCGCGGCTCCAACGTTCGGTGCGCCGCCTACTGACCCGAAGGCCCCAGGCGAGGCCGGTATGCGGCGAGACCCGTCCAGAAACGGACGCTGTTCGTAAGTTTGTAACCGGGGGGCCTGTGTGACGACGGCCTGTACGACCCCGTCGGGGTGGTACAGGCCGTCGTCGTGTTCGCGGGTGGGGTTCGCGGGAAAGCCACGTCGCTGCTCCGGCGCCCCTGCGTCTCCCAGCCATCAGAAGCCGTCTCCTGCACAATCCCGCCCCCGGATTCAGCCCCGCCGCCGCTTCACCACCGGCGGTGATCGTTCTGGCCGTCGCCGCGGCATCACACAGCCACGACGCATGACTGCATCCGCCCGCGCACCGCTCGTCGGCAGGGCGAGCAGCCGCCCGGTCCACGCTCAGGCGTCGGGCAGGAGAGTGAGCCGTTCGCGGCCGAGCGCGCGTGCCGTACTGGAGCAGCCCCGTTCCCTGTACGACCGTGGGTGCCATGGTGATGTGGATCCGCACGTATGACGAGGCCCGGGGCTTGTGGCAGTACTTCGAGGGTGATGAGGAGGGCTGGGTTGTCCGGCAAGTGGACCTGCGAGGCGACGACGGCAGCCCGGTGACGGCCGCCTCCCTGGAGGAGGTTCTCCGGCTTCAGGAGCGTGCGGACATCGCCACTATGAGCCGCTACGAGCAGTGCTACGGCGTCGTAGCCGAGGGCAGGCTCACGGGATGGGAGGAAGCACCGAGCGTCGACGTGATCTCGGCCGAGGAGTTCGAGAGGGCGTGGCTGGATGCCCGGCGGGCCCTGGGGGCCACCGCACCGCCCCCGGACACGGACCGGTGACGGCCCGGCCGCGAAAGCCGCCCCTTGGGCTCGCGGCGCTCTTCCAGCAGATCCCGCAGAAGCGGCAAGACGTCACACCAACCTTCGGTGACGCAGTGACTACCTGACGCACTGTCGGAAGTGCATCGCGCGAGCCTGCCCACACCTCTTTCCCTGGGAGGGGCGAGCCCGCGTCAGAGAGACGGGCCGCCGGCTGTGCCCACCTGCACACGCGTCGAATCACCTTCGAACGCGCCACTCGCGCAACGGAGTTGCCATGACCGCACCTGCCCTCGCGACCGCCTGCCCGCTGTCCATCGACCCCCTGTCCTCCGCGCCACCTGAGCCGGAAAAGCTCGCGTACAGCCTCACCCTGCCTGCCTGCCTGCCTGCCTGCCGCGCCGACGAGCGCGGCGGTCGCGAGGGCGGCTGCACGCACGGTGCTGCACATGCACGGCCCGCACGACATGGCCAATGCGGCAGTCCAAGTCGTGAGCGAACTGACATCCTGCGCCTGCCGTTTCACGACTGCCGACGACATCTACGTCTCCCTCCGCTACCGCGACGGGGCGCTGCGCGTGATCCTCTTCGACGCCGCCCGCGAACCGGGCGGCGGTACGCGTCTGTGGGCGGTGCTGCCGAGGTCGGGGCGGGGAGGTTCGGGGCGGCGGGGGAGCGCACGACTGGGTGAACCGGGACTGGACGGGGCAATGCCGACCCGGGGAAGTCCCTTGGAGTACCCCCCCCGACGTGGTGGGGTCGCTGGAGCACTGGATGTCACGGTGGATCTGCATCCGGCGGTCGACGGCGTCAATGCGGGGACCTTCGGTGGGCGGGTGGCGTGGCCGCCGGAGCACGTCTTCGCTCCTTTGCGGTGCAACCGTTAAAAGGCCTGCTCACCGCGCTGTGCGGTGAGCAGGCTGCCGCGTTATGTAACTGTTGCAGGCCAAGTGGGCGAGCTACTGGCCGGTTTTAGGTAGTACGTCCCACTGGTTGACAGGCTTCAACCTGGTCTCTCCATGCGCTGGCGGATAGCGTTGGTTCGCCAATGAGAAGCCTCGTCCCACCAGGAGTTGACCGTGACCCGCCGTCCCATGCTGCTCGCAGCGATCGCGCTGACCGCTGCCGCGGCTTTGTCGCTGTCCGCATGCGGGAGCGATGACAGCTCCAACGACAAGGACAACGACAAGATCGCGGGAGCCGACACCGGGAACGAGACGTCGGCGTCCCCGAGCGCGTCGGCCTCGGCGACCGCTGACCGCCCGAAGATCGCATTGCCGTCGGACGTTACGTACAAGTTCGAGTGGACGAAGACCGGCGACGCGGACAAGGATGCTGTGCTGAACGATGCCGAACAGCGCATCAAGGCCGTGGACTTGGCCATCGCTGAGCAGGATCCGCTGCATGCGGCTTACCGCTTCTACTCCGAGGGCACGGCAGCAGCTGGAAGTCAGGCGTACATCCAGGAGTTCGTCGACCACAAAGCACGCACGACCGGCCTGACCCGCTATTACAACGAAAGCGTGACGGTCAAGGGTGACGGCACTGCTGCCTTCCTGTACTGCGAGGATCAGAGCAAGGCGTACAACAAGTTCCTGGAAACGGGCAAGACGGACGTCACGCCGGTGACGAAGGACAGCTACGTCATCTATGCCAGCACGCTGCGCAAGAACAAGAACGGGGTGTGGGTCACCGAGACTCTGGACTCGCAGCGGGGGAGCGAAAAGTGCCAGCCTTGATTCAGCGAAACCACCTGTTCGTTGCCGGACTGACGGTCCTGATGCTGGCAGTTGCCACTCCCGCGCACGCCGAGAAGGGATTCGGCGGCACTGACGGCCAGACGAATCAGGAAGCCAATGCCGACGACAACGGCAACCTTTTTGTGTCCGTCGGCGGTGTCCAGTTCGACCGTTCGAAGAACGGCAGCGGAAATTCCACAGGTGGGCTGACGCCGACGACGTCCTGGACGCCGCCTGCGTGCTGGTATGCGCCGACGTATTCGCCCGCGGAGTTGCAGAAGGCCAAGGAGCCGGTCTGGGAGGCGGAGTCGACGGGGTACGAGTGGGATGCCGAGCAGCGGGCGAAGTACCTGAACAAGGACGATCCCTCGAAGGACTTCAACAAGGACAAGACCGGCAAGGGCTACTGGTGGGGCTCGTACGTCAACAAGTCCTACCCGCCGGGCTGGGACTCCTGCACCGAGGACTACTTCTGGGTGGACACGGGTGATGCCCCGCCCGCGAACATCCCCAACACGATCACCCCGGAAATCCTCGCCGGACTCGCCTACAACGAGATCCGCGTCCCCTCCACCAAAGTGACCCTCGCCCCCGCCGGACCCACCAAGGTCAACCTCCCTACCTGGGCCTGGCTCGACGGCGCCGACTTCAAGCCGGTCTCGGTCACCGCATCCGTGCCGGTTCTCAACATGTCCGCGACCGCGACGGCGGAACCGTTCTCCCTCCAGATCGAGCCCGGCACCGCGGACGCGGTGACCTATCCGGCTTCCGGTGTCTGCCAGTTCAACCACGGCAGCATCGGCGAGCCGTACGCCGCGGGCAAGGCCGCCCAGACCCCGCCTTGCGGCGTGAAGTACCTGCGTTCCTCCGGTGACGGCACGTTCCCCCTCAGGGCAACGGTCACTTGGAAGATCACCTGGACTGGTACCGGCGGCGCGGGGGACGACCTTCCGGACGGCAACTTCGGCGCGACCCAGGATGTCGTCGTCCAGGAAATCCAGGCCGTCAACCGCTGAGCTTCGTGAAGGAACTGTCGTGAGGTGCCCAACTCCGTGTACGAGGCGGGCATCCATGCGACGCCTCACAGGTGGAACGATTGGAGTTCCCTGCCCGTGCTCCACTGATGGCAGCAGAGGAGAGGGAATTCGGGAGGGCGTGGTGGATGCCCGGCGGACCCGGGCACCGCCGCACAGACCTGGGATACAGATAGGTGACGGATGCCGCCCTTCCCCTGGGTTTCGCGTTGCTCCTTCAGCAGATCCCGCTGCAACTACCGAGCTACGGAAACCCACAACGGCACTTTTGGAACCACGCAGGACGTAGTGGTTCAGAAAGCTCAGTCTGTCAACTGCTGAGAGTAATCGTAGATCTAATGGCATAAACGGGGAGAGGTGAAAGGTGGATGGCCGACCGGCTGGCAGTCGACGGTGGTGAACTCGCGCATTTCATGAAGTTGTTGAAAAAGTCGAGCGACTCGTTGAACGGACTGCACAAGGCACTGAGTGACGCAACGGTCACCGGTCTCGGTACGGATGATCTGGACTCGGCATGCGAGGACTTCCAGGACGACTGGAAGTATGGAACCGAGGAGATCGGTAAGCAGACCGAGGACCTCGCAAAGATCATCGGTCAGAGCAAGGAAAGCTACGAAGAGGTCGACAAGGCGTTGGAAAAGGCCTTGGAAGAGGCCAGGAACGGCAAGTCGGGGGGCAAGAAGTGACTGTAACGCCAGCTATCGAACAATCCCCCTATGCCTCCTCGGAAGCCGCCCGGAACGGGGACTTGCCCCAGGGGCTCAAGTCCTCCCCATCCATTCCGAACCCTGACTATCCCCATCTGGGCTTCAACCCGACTCCGGGTGACACGGACACGGTCCGCGACCTTTACAAGAAGCTCGCCAACTGCGCCAAGGTCCTGGAAGAGACACATGGGCTCGTCACCAAGCTCATGGACGGCAGCTACTGGAAGGGCGATGCCGCTGTCGCCTTCCGTGAGCAGCTTGACGACGGCCCCCTCCCGCTGAATCTGAAGAATGCCGCGCATTCCATTCGCAAGGCCGCCCGGCAGCTCGACAGTTGGGAGGGCGAACTCGACGACTTCCAGCGCCGGGCGAAGAAGTTGGAGCAGGACGCCAAGGACGCGCAGGACGTCGTAGACGCGGCGAAGGGGCACGCCGACAAGGCGAAGAACGATCCTGACCTCGATGGCAAGGGCAGCCGCCACGACGAGGCGAAGAAGAGCCTGACCAGTGCGAACACTGCGGTCGAGGAAGCCCAGGCCGAGCTCGACAAGGTCATCGGCAAGGCGAAGGCGCTCGCCGAGGAGCACGAGGAGAAGGCCCGGTACCGTGCCGGAAAGATCCGCGACGCAACGAAGAAGCTGGCGCCGCACGAACCGGGGTGGCTTGAGGAACTTGGTGAGTGGTTCACCGAGAACCTCCCCGACATCCTGAGCTTCACTGCGGGTGTCATCGGTCTCATCGCCCTGTTCGTGGTCACGGGCGGCGTGGCCGCAGCCGTCCTGTTGCTCGCGGCAGCTGCGTTGAGTGCGACTGCGCTCGTCATGCGACTGTCCGACTCCGAAGTGCTCGCCTCCCTCAAGGACGGCTTCTCCAAGGGGGAGTTCGACTCCGACTTCTGGGGCAACGTCGTCAGCCTCGGTGGTGACGTCTTGGGGATGATTCCAGGTGTGGGAGCTGTGGGGATGGGTGCCCGCGGAGCGGTGAACGCCCTGCGAGCCGGCGAGGAGACGGTCACTCTAGGGAGGGCCCTGACCGCGTTCGGGAGTGAAACGATGAGTCATGCGAAGGCGATCTCGGGCCTTGGAAATCCCGCTTTGAACCTCGTGGTGCGCGGGGCACGCGACTCGGCAAGGGTCGGTGAGATCGTGGAGATCACCTCGGCTTCGGTCGGTGTCGCGACCGCTGGCATTGGCCTGGTGTCCAGTGCGGTGGATGAACTGGACAACGACATGGTCGGGGACGGCAGCACAGGAATCGACGGTGTGCGGAGCATCCTGGACGGCGGCGCGCTGATCGACCTCGCGCGGTATGCGTTCTGAACCGAAGGGTAAGAGAGAACTCACATGAACCCAACAGACCCCTCTGTCGCCTGGGAGCACTCACCGACCCGGCGGGCCTGGTCAAAGCAACTGGCGATGAATGTGGTCGCTCTCGTTGCCTGGATCGCGTCGTGGTTCGCCCTGCTGGCCGTTTTGTCGGTCTTTCTGGGACCCGGATATGCGGTCGTCGTCGCGCCGTTCCTCGTATACAGCTTCTATCGAGCCTTCCTCCAAATCTTCGTCATTGCCGCCGTCTTCCGGATGAGGCGCGTCTTGCGTGTGTATCCATGGCAGCTGTCCCACCAGCCCCCGCACGGCCTCGCCAACCGGACCGATGTCGTCGGCAAACAGTTCGGCTGGTTCGAGTTCTCGAACCCGGCCCGGCCGGAGGAGCGATTGCCCATGGTGTTCGCCCGGCACTGGGGTGTCGGCTGGTGGAGCCGACGTATGGCGCCTCGTGCGACGCCTGAACTCAAGGCCCAGATCGACGTCGTATGGTTCGCCGGTGACCCCCGTTTCATCGGTGTGCTTGCCGCGCCGACGTCTGAAGGGTCGATGCCGCGTCGCTTCCGTTTCCTTCATCAACAGACGGGGTCGGACGGCGGGCGTCGTACCGTCACAGAGTGGGGAGCTACTGCCGAGGACGTCGAACGCGGTCGCCGGGCCGGGATTGTTCCTGTCCGATCCTGAATCACCGACACCGACGAAGCCTCTGAAGGGCTTATGGAAATGACATATCGCGTCATCGTTGATGATTCGGCAAGTGATCCCAGTGCAGGCATCTGGTTCGCCGTCCCGGGAGGCTTCACTGAGCTGCCGATCGACGTTCTTCTCGCTGCACCCGCTTCTGCCGAGGCCGACCGGCTCCAGCAGGCGCTGGCGCCCTTGGTCGAGGCCATCCCTGACGGCGTCACCCGGCAGCAGTTCATCGCCCAATTGGCGTCGGGGCAGCAGCTCCTGCGTGCCCTGCGGGAGGTGGGTACAGTCCACTGCTCCCTGGGAGTCCACCGTGACGACACGGCGGGAAACAATGGCGAAACCCTGCATTCCCTCTTCACGGTTTCTTGGCGAGACATTGCTTGGTCCCCACGGGCGGTGAGTGCGGCCCGGGCAGTGGCCACAGCGGACCAGCACTCCAACATTGAGTACCTGGACCTGCCCAGTGGTCCGGCCTCGATGGGCGAGACGCTGCGCACACCGACTCCCGAATCCGGCCTCCCTCCGACCCCAATGCTCCAGATCTATGCCTATCTCCCGCACCCGGACTGCAAACGCATGGCAATCCTGATGCTGAGCACGACGGCGATGGCGAGACGCGAGCAGTACCGCGAAATCCTGCGGCAGATCGCGGAACTCACGAGCTTCGAATCGCCGTTGGTCGATGCGTAACTGCTCTTTCCCGAGGCTCGATTGTGATTGGCCCAAGAGTGGCCAGTAGGAGCTGTCCTCACCAACTGGCGAGGACAGCTCTCGGAACACTTGCTCAGGGGTACGAGCGTGGCAGCAGCGGCCAGCAGTAACGGGGCCGGACCTGGTCCCACCTCCGTTCGTTAAAGTCGACCGCATGTCCCTCCGTCTCCGTATGCGTCAAGCCCTCCCCGAAGCCATGCGTGCCCGGGACAAGGTCGCCGTCAGCGCCCTCCGCGCGACCCTCGGTGCGCTGGACAACGCCGAGGCCGTGCCCGTCGGGGAGGCCGAGCTGCGTGGCGTGGCCCTGGAGGATGCGCCGGTCGGGGCCGGCGCGACCGAAGCCGTGCGGCTCCAGCTCAGCGAGAGCCGTGTCGTGGACGTCGTACGCGCCGAGGTCGCCGAGCGACTCAAAGCCGCCGCCCAGCTGACGTCGCCCGCGCACGCCGACCGGGCCGCGCAGCTCCGCGCCGAGGCCGCCGTGTTGCTTCGCTTCCTCGACGAGCCCGGCAGCGTGTAGGAAGCGGATAACACCACCAGCCCCGCTCGCCCCCCCTGCGTTGTCAGTGGCCCCTGCCACACTCCCCACCATGACCACCGACAACGACATCCAGCTCCGCGACGTCACTGAAGCCGACCTGGAGTTTCTTCTCGCCTACGAGCACGATCCCGAAGCCGTTCGGCGGTCGCGGTTCACGCCTCGGCCGCGGGACGCCTTCATGGCGCACTGGAAGTCGAAGATCCTCGGTGACAGCACCGTGTTCGTGCAGACGGTCACCGTGGACGGCGAGCCCGCCGGCAGCATCGTCGCCTGGTGGGACAGTGATCCGGACCTCGGTGAGCGGCGTTTCATCGGGTACTGGCTCGGGCGGCCGTACTGGGGGAGAGGCATTGGCAGCGTCGCCCTCGGGCTGTTCCTGCGGCGCGAGACCAACCGGCCGCTGTACGCCGACCCGTTCGCCGAGAACACCGCCTCCGTCCGCCTCCTCGAAAAGCACGGCTTCCGTCCCACCGGTACGGTCCGTTACGGCGACAACGAACACACCCTGCTCGTCCTCGACGTCCAGAACAGCAAGAACGTCCAGGACTCCGAGACGTCATGACGGCCTGTACTCTCCCGTCGCCCCGTCGATCAGCTCCCGCACGATGTCCATGTGCCCCGCATGCCGTGCCGTCTCCGCGGTCATGCGCACCAGGACCCAGCGCAGCGAGCACTCGTCGTCCCGCCAGGTCGGCTTGCCCAGGGTGTCCAGGGGGAGTTCCGTCAGTACGCGGTCGGCGGCGGCGCGGGCCCGGGCGTAGAAGTCGGTGATCTGGCCCTTCGTCTCGTCCGGGCCGGCGCTCATGTCCTCCCCGGTGTACGGGTCGAACCAGAAGGGTTCTGTCTCCCTGCCGAAGGTCTCCACGAACCAGCCGTACTCGACCGACGCCAGATGCTTCACCAGCCCCAGCAGACTCGTCCCCGACGGTGTCATCGGTCTGCGGACCTGCTCCTCGTCCAGGCCCTCCAGCTTCCACAGCACCGCGTCCCGCTCCTGGTCGAGCTTCGCGCGCAGCGTCGTCACCTCGTCATCGGCGTACAGCATGTTCCGGACCGCCTCTCCTTCTCCTTCTGCATCTCCCGCTTCCGTCTTCGCGGCGGAAATTATCAGCGGCCACCGACAACCGCCTGCGAATATCACCCCCATGGCTACGCCCAGCCCCAGCCCCAGCCCCAGCCCCAGCCCCAGCCCCAACCACGCTCCCGCTCCCGCCCCCACCTTCGAGGAACTCCTCGCCGAAGGCGCCTCCGTCCCCACCGACGGATGGGACTTCTCCTGGTTCGAGGGGCGGGCCACCGAGGCGCGGCCCTCCTGGGGGTACGCCCGGGCCATGGGGGAGCGGCTGGCACGGGCGTCCGCCGCGCTCGACCTGCACACCGGCGGCGGTGAGGTGCTCAGCACCGCCCCGACGCTGCCCCCGCTCACCGTCGCCACCGAGGGCTGGCCGCCGAACGTCGCCAAGGCCACCGCCCTGCTCCATCCGCGCGGCGTCGCGGTCGTCGCCGTACCGGACGACGCGCCGCTGCCCTTCGCCGAGGGCGCCTTCGACCTGGTCGTGAGCCGGCACCCCGTGTCCCCGCCCTGGGCCGAGATCGCCCGCGTCCTGCGACCCGGCGGTACGTACTTCGCCCAGCACGTCGGGCCGTCCAGCGTGTACGAACTCGTCGAGCACTTCCTCGGACCGCAGCCGGACGACCGGCGCAACGCCCGCCACCCCGACCGCGAGCGCGTCGGCGCGGAAGCCGCCGGGCTGGAGATCGTCGAACTGCGGGCCGAGCGGCTGCGGATGGAGTTCCACGACATCGCCGCCGTCGTGCACTTCCTGCGCAAGGTGATCTGGATGGTCCCCGGGTTCACCGTCGACGCCTAC
The DNA here is from genome assembly GCF_045041225.1 of Streptomyces sp. NBC_00075. NCBI lineage: Bacteria > Bacillati > Actinomycetota > Actinomycetes > Kitasatosporales > Streptomycetaceae > Streptomyces > Streptomyces sp. NBC_00075. Next base: position 3,737,969 of record NZ_CP108243.1, on the reverse strand, counting down.
CGGCCCCAACTCCGGGCCCTGCACGAGCGGATCGAGGCCGAGGGTTCGTTCGTGGCGTACAGCAGCCGTCATCTTTTCGACGCCCGGAAGCCGTCTGGCTGACCCGGCCCGTACGCCTCCCACGCCTCTCCCACGGCGGTCGGTCGACCGCGACCTACCGGAGGACCTGCTTCCGCCGCCCTTCCCGCGCCCTCCCGCCGCAGCCGCAGAACTGGCGAGTAACTGCCGCCCGGGCCGCCGCGAGCCGTCTTGCTCCGGCGGGAGCCACCTTGCTCCGGACTGCCCTTCCGTGCCGCACCCTCAAAAAATGCGCACCAAACGGGACATCTCATCTCTTATCATCCGCAAACATCCGGATATCGTTCACCCTCGTCCGAATATTGGCGAAATCTCGGCGAAGCGGATGTGGCCCTGCTTGTCGCCTGCGAGACATGTGTACGTATGCCCGAAAAGGCTTCACGAGGTTTCCACATCGTTATCGCGGAGGTTCGCGAGCATGGGTCGGAGTCGCGTAAATTTAGGTAAAGGTAATTCGCGTGAGCAAAGTGGCGCGGGCGGTACCGCGCAGAGGAGGGGCCTGCGCGGTGCCCTGCCTACCCCTCCGCACTCGTGAGCGGGCGTCCCGTTCCTGCTCAGCCGTCCTCCGGTGCCGCGTCGTCGGCCCGGATCGTGAGCCGTACGCCCCGCCGCACACCCCACCTCTCCAGCGCCCCGGCCTCCGCCTCCAGGACCGACCGCACCCAGGGGCGGGGAAGTCCAACTCGCCCCGGACGCATGGTTCTTACCGCCCGGACCCGCGCCTTTCCGTCCAGATAGGCGACGTCGATCGCGAACCGCATCCCGAATGTGTGCACCGAACTCGCGGGCGTCAGCAGCAACGCGCCCTCGATTCCGTCCCGGCCCAGCAGGCCCCGCCGACGGGCCCGGCCCGACTCGGCAAGCTCCAGCGGAACCGGCTCGGGTGTCTCCGAAGTGGTGAACGTGGCCATGGCTGCGAAGTTAGCGACGGCGTCAAGCGGGCGTTCGCGACAGGGTCGCCCTGGGGAGGGACGCCCGGCCCGGAACCCCTCCGCGACACGTCCGGTGCCCGAATGGCCCTGGCGTGGGACGGGTGTGTTCACAAGGGAGGTGAAACCCGCCGGATCCCTATGGATCACCCCGGATCCCGGGTTTTTTCCTGGGAATCAGCTGTTTTCCGGCCATGATCCCACCATGAAAACGGGCTCCGGGGCCATCCGCGCGTTGCCGGACGACTTCGGAGAGTAGTTGTTCCGCGCCGATGTACGCGGCATCACTCACGAAGGGTTATGGTGGAAGCCCCCCCCTCGGGCCGGTCCGTCTCCCCCCCACGGACCGGCCCGTTTTTTGTGCCCGGCCGGAGCAGCCGGATACCGACGCTCCCCTCCCGCCCGGATCGCCCGGACACCCACCCGCCGTCCCCGTCCCGGACAGCGACCCGCCCCGTCCCCTTCCCGGGGGCCGCAGGGCGCCCGTTCCCCCGGGCGCAGGACCCCCCGTCCCGCAGCGGTAGGCTTCCCCTCCGGGGATCGCCACCCCCGAGGACCACCAAACGGGCAGGGATCGCGCCAGGGGAATGCGCCCGGCCGCGCCTGTCCGATCCGTACGGAGGGGCTGACAAACACGTGAACCTGCGCGACAACCTGCGCCGGCTGCTGGTCAGGGTCTACACACGCAGGGTGGAAGGCCACCTCGACCACGACCAGGTGCCCAAGCACATCGGCGTCATCGTGGACGGCAACCGGCGCTGGGCGAAGGCCGCGGGCTCCACCACCGCCCAGGGGCACAAGGCCGGCGCCGACAAGATCGAGGAGTTCCTCGGCTGGTGTTCCGAGACCGACGTCGAGGTCGTCACCCTCTGGCTGCTCTCCACGGACAACCTCACCCGTCCGCCGGAGGAACTGGCACCGCTGCTCGGGATCATCGAGGACGTCGTGACCTCCCTCGCCGCCGACGGCCGCTGGCGCGTCCACCACGTCGGCAACCCCGATCTGCTCCCGGGTCAGCTCCAGACCCAGCTCAAGGAGGCCGAGGAGGCCACCGCGCATGTGACGGGCGGAATACTCGTCAACGTCGCCATCGCCTACGGGGGACGGCAGGAGATCGCCGACGCCGTGCGCTCGATGATGCTCGACGCCCACGACAAGGGCACCTCGCTGGAGGAACTCGCCGAGAACGTCGACACCGACCTGATCGGCAAGCACCTCTACACCAGCGACCAGCCCGACCCCGACCTCGTCATCCGGACCAGCGGCGAGCAGCGGCTGTCCGGGTTCATGCTCTGGCAGACCGCCCATTCGGAGTACTACTTCTGCGAGGTCTTCTGGCCGGCCTTCCGCAAGGTCGACTTCCTGCGCGCCCTGCGCGACTACGCGGCCCGTCACCGGCGTTACGGCAGTTGAGCCGGGAGCGGGCACGTACCCGCTCGTAATGTGCCGATGAGGTGAAAGTCACCCCCCTTGGGGCGGAAGTAACAAGGAGTTCACCAGCGCGCCGCCATGCGGCGTGGCATGGCGGCGCATGTTCGAGGGCATAAGCCAAGCAGGTCGACACCCGAACCACGGGTGTCGTATCTCAGCGGACGGCACGGGGCCGTCCGCCCGGGAGGCCCTTTGCACCAGCCCGACCGTGTGGTCACAGCACGGGCGAACAGGCGGAGGGCCGGTTCTCGGCCCGCGCACTGCGGCCGTCGACCGGTCCAGATCTCCTTCGTCGCTCCCCGACCTCATCCGAGGGGGTACGTCCTTCCGTGGTGACCAGCACAAAGCGCCGTATGCCAGACCGGCGCACCTATGTTCTCGACACCAGCGTCCTGCTGGCCGATCCAGGCGCTCTGAACCGCTTCGACGAGCACGAAGTCGTGCTGCCGATCGTCGTGGTCACAGAACTGGAGGCCAAGCGGCACCATCCCGAACTCGGGTACTTCGCCCGGCAGGCCCTGCGCCTGCTGGACGAGTTCCGGGTCCGGTTCGGTCGCCTCGACGCCCCGATTCCGATCGGGGAGCTGGGTGGCACCGTCCGTGTCGAGCTCAACCACTCGGACCCCAGCGTGCTGCCAAGCGGCTATCGCCTGGGGGACAACGACTCCCGCATCCTCGCGGTCGCCCGCAATCTTCAGGCCGAGGGGTACGACGTCACGGTCGTGTCGAAGGACCTGCCGCTCAGGATCAAGGCCTCGTCCGTCGGACTCCTCGCCGAGGAGTACCGCGCGGAGCTGGCCATCACGGGCTCCTCCGGCTGGACCGGAATGTCCGAACTGACCCTGGCCGGCGAGCAGGTGGACCTCCTCTTCGAGGAAGGGCACGCCTACGTCCCCGAGGCAGCCGAACTGCCGGTGCACACCGGTCTGACGATCCAGTCCGAGCGCGGCAAGGCCCTGGGGCGCGTGACGTCCGAGGGCAACGTCCGCCTCGTACGCGGGGATCGCGAGGTCTTCGGTATCAAGGGGAGGAGTGCGGAGCAACGGATCGCGCTCGACATCCTGCTCGATCCGGACATCGGGATCGTGTCGATGGGCGGCCGGGCCGGTACCGGCAAGTCGGCGCTCGCGCTGTGCGCCGGACTCGAGGCCGTGCTGGAGCGGAGGCAGCACCAGAAGGTGATGGTCTTCCGGCCGCTGTACGCGGTGGGCGGGCAGGAACTGGGCTATCTGCCCGGCTCCGAGTCCGAGAAGATGGGCCCCTGGGCCCAGGCGGTCTTCGACACGCTGTCCGCGGTCACCAGCCGCGAGGTCATCGAGGAGATCACCGCACGCGGCATGCTCGAAGTGCTGCCGCTCACCCACATCCGCGGCCGCTCGCTCCACGACGCGTTCGTGATCGTGGACGAGGCACAGTCGCTGGAGCGGAACGTCCTGCTCACCGTGCTGTCCCGGATCGGCTCCAACTCACGGGTGGTTCTCACCCATGACGTGGCACAACGGGACAATCTGCGAGTCGGCCGGTACGACGGTGTCGTCGCCGTCGTCGAGAAGCTGAAGGGACACCCGCTCTTCGCGCATGTCACCCTCAACCGGTCCGAACGGTCCCAGATCGCGGCCCTGGTGACCGAAATGCTGGAGGACGGGCACATCTGACCCGAGAATTCCTCAAGTTGGCGCCGTCCGGCAAAGGCGAAGAGCCTAGCCGGGCGGCGCTTCCGCGTCTGCGGCTTTCCTCAAATCACCTGGGGCAAACGAGGTGTGAGCTTTCACACTCAACTCAGAATTGCCACCCGGCGTCCGGGTACGGCTAGAGTCTCACTCCTGTCAGGCCCCGCATACGACACATCTGTGCCCCCAGCGATACGGCACCACAGCAGCATCACAGTCAACTCCATACTCCCCGTCGTATGCCGCCCGTGCACCACGCGGCGCTCCCCGCAAGGGAGTTGCCCACCGGGCCCGCGTCTCCCGTGACCCCGCAGTTGGGAGGCCAGCGTCTTGGGGCAAGATTGCGTCCGCCAGGGTCACCGAAGCGGGCGATGCTGGAAGGAAACCGTGTGAGCCGGATTTCGGTCCGGGGACTGGCAGTGGCCTCGGCCACCGCGGTCACCGCTGTCGGCGCAGTTACAGGTGTGGCCTCCGGCCAGACCGGCACTCCCAACGACGCCGAGGCACTGGTAGGCGACACCACGCTGCTCACGGACATACCCGTGGGCTCCCAGGCCCAGGTGCAGACCGCGTCCCTGACGCAGCAGGCCGATGTCCAGGCCATCGCCGCGGACGCCACCGCGAAGAAGGACGCCGAGGAGTCTGCGCGCAAGCAGGCTGCCAAGGACGCCGTGGCCAAGCAGAAGGCCGCCGAGAAGGCCGAGGAAGAGGCCAAGGCGCGCAAGGCCGCGGAAGAGGCGGCCAGCCGCTCCGCGACGCGCGACGCGTCCAGCTTCCCCCAGCAGGCCTCGTACACGATCGCCGAAGTCCAGGAGATGGCGCGCCAGATCGTCCCGGCCGACCAGTTCCAGTGCTTCAGCAACATCGTGGACCACGAGTCCAGCTGGAACTACCAGGCGGACAACCCCAGCTCCGACGCGTACGGTCTCGTCCAGGCGCTCCCGGGCTCCAAGATGTCCTCGGCAGGCGCCGACTGGGCGACGAACCCGGCCACCCAGATCAAGTGGGGCCTGAGCTACATGAACGACCGCTACGACAGCCCCTGCGGCGCGTGGGAGTTCTGGCAGGTCAACAACTACTACTGAGCCGCCGCGCATCTCCAGGCTCAGTTCTCTCAACCTTTCCGAGCCCCTCACCGTCCTTCGGTGAGGGGCTTCGGCCATGTACGGTCGGACGCGGACCGCAGAGGGAGTGATGGGGGGACGGGGACGCATCATGTCGCGAGTGCCGCATTGGCTCGGCCGGATCGGTACCCGGCTGACCGAGATGGGCGAGCGGTTGGACGAACGCCGGGCCGAGGTGGAGAAGGAACACACGGACGACACCCTCTCCCCGCCGTCACCGGAACCGGCCCCCGAGCACGACGAGCCCCCTGCCGCCTCCACGACCTCCACCGCCCCCGTAGTGCCCGCGATCCGCCCCGAACCCGCCTCCGTGGTCCCCTGGGGCGTACGGGTCGCCGCCGAGGCGGGCTGGCGGCTGCTGATCCTGGCGGGGACCCTCTGGGTGCTGATGCGGGTCATCAGCGCCGTCCAACTCGTCGTCTTCGCCTTCGTGGTGGCGCTGCTCATCACCGCGCTGCTCCAGCCGACCGTCGCCCGTCTCACCCGGTGGGGCATGCCACGCGGGCCCGCGACCGCGCTCACCGCGATCCTCGGCTTCGTCGTGATGGGCCTGATCGGCTGGTTCGTGACCTGGCAGGTCATCGAGAACACCGACCAGCTCTCCGACCAGGTCCAGGACGGCGTCGACGAACTGCGCAACTGGCTGCTCAACAGCCCCTTCCACGTCACCGACAAGCAGATCAACAAGATCGCCGAGAACCTGCGCGACGCGATCGGCGCCAACACGGACGAGATCACGTCGGCGGGCCTGGAGGGCGTCACCGTCATCGTCGAGACGCTGACCGGCATACTGCTGGCCGCCTTCTCGACCCTCTTCCTGCTCTACGACGGCAAGCGCATCTGGGAGTGGACGCTGAAGCTGGTTCCGGCGGCGGCCCGGCCCGGTGTCGCCGGCGCGGGCCCGCGAGCCTGGCGCACGCTGACGGCGTATGTGCGCGGCACGGTGATAGTGGCTCTGATCGACGCCATCTTCATCGGCCTCGGCATCTACTTCCTGGACGTCCCGATGGCCGTCCCGCTGGCCGTGTTCATCTTCCTGTTCTCCTTCATCCCCCTGGTCGGCGCGGTCGCCTCGGGCGCCCTGGCGGTCGTGGTGGCACTGGTGACACAGGGCGTCTTCACGGCGGTCCTGGTCGTCGTGGTGGTCCTGGCCGTACAGCAGATCGAGGGCCACGTCCTCCAGCCCTTCATCCTGGGCCGCGCGGTCCGGGTCCACCCCCTGGCGGTGGTCCTGTCGGTGGCGGCGGGCGGCATGGTGGCAGGAATCGGCGGCGCGGTGGTAGCCGTACCCCTGGTAGCGGTGACGAACACGGTCGTCAGTTACCTCCACTCGTACTCCCAGGCCCACCCCCAGGGAGGAGCAACGGCCCTGGGAAGTGCCCCTGAGGGGCCGCAGGCCCCTTAAAGGGGCGCGGGGCTGTGTCGATTTGCGGCTCCGCCGCGTGGGCGCGACCAGCCACAGCGAACCCGCAGACGAAAGTCAGTTGAGCACCTTCAAAGCCGGCCCCAAAGCAATAAGCAGCGGAATCAACGGGGCCAGCGCCGCAGCCAAAAGCGCAGCAGCGCGATACCCCGCATCCAACCGAGGCGGCGGCGCCAACAACCGCTCGACCCGATCCCCCAACTGCCCCCGCGTACACGCGCAGGACAGCACACCCCGATGCCGGTTCAGCTCGATCAGCGCGACCGCGGTCGTACGGTGACCACACCGCCGCGACGCCGTGTCGTCCGCGGCCAGCTCGACCAGCCGATACGTCTGGTCCCGGAAGTGCGCGAAGACAGGCACCCGCGGGAACCCGGACGCCAGCGCCTGCGACAGATGCAGCAGCCAGTCGTGACGGGCCCGCGCATGACCGAGTTCATGGGCGAGTACGGCGTCCAGCTCATGGTCGGACAGTCGCCGCAACGCACCCGTGGTGACGACGAGTCGAGGCGTGGGCCCCGGCTGTAGCCAGGCGTCGGGATACTCGTCCTCAAGGACCAGCAACGGCCCCCGCGCCGCCGGGAACCCGGCGGGCAGATCCGGCGCCCGCTCCCGCAGATGCAGCCGCCGCAGCCGACGCCGTCTGCGCGCCTCGGCGAGTTCCCGGGCGAGCATGGCGACCGTCCAGGCAGCCCCACAGGCCAGCAGCAGCGTCAGGACGGTGAGCCAGACGGGCGCGGGGCCCAGCCCGTACGCGGCGGTGACGGCGTCCGGCGCCGGTGCGAAGGCATGGGCCCGTACGGTCCCGAACGCGGCCGTCGCACCCAGCAGCAGCGCGGCGAGACAGCACGCCAGCACCGTGGCGACCAGGCACTGCCAGACCCACAGCCCCAGCACCGGCTCCCGGTCGGGCCAGCCGGCCCGGGTCAGCACACGCGGCAGGACGGCGGCGGCCGTCAGCGCGACAGCGGCCATCAGCACCAGGACGACGGTCATTGCGGTGGCTCCCTCAATCGGAGAAACACGGTCCTCGCGGCCGGTACGACGAAGGCGGCGACGAACGGAGTGAGGGTCCGCCCATTGTCGGACGTACCGCGTGCCGAGTCCAGTCGCCGGCGCCGCTCGCCCCTCAGCGCCCGGTGAGGATCGCCTCCGCGTCCAGTGTCGTGCCGACCGCCTGCACCACCGCCGCGATCCTGAACGCCTCCTGGACCGTCTCCCGGTCGACGCCCGCCCCGCGCAGCACCCGCTCGTGCGCGTCCAGGCAGGCGCCGCAACCGTTGACCGCCGACACCGCCACCGACCACAGCTCGGCGTCGGTCCGCTCGACGCCCGGATCGCCGAGCACGTTCGCCCGCAGCCCGGTGCGCAGCCGGGCGTACTCCGGGTCGGAGAGCTGATGGCGGGTGCGGTGGAAGACGTTGTTCATCGCCATGACGGCCGCGGTGGACCGGGCGGCCGTGTACGCCGCCGGCGAGAGCCGCGCCCTGGCCTCAGGGCCCAGCTCGCGCAGTACTCGCGGCGAGCGGGACGCGATCGCGGAGACCAGCAGCGTGCCCCACAGCTGCTGCGGGGTGAGCCGGGAGCGGTCGACGACCGAGCCCAGGTTGAGGCGCAGATCCGCCGCGAAGTCCGGCAGGGCGGACCTCAGTTCCGCGATGCCCATACCCACTCACCACCATTGATCGGGCGAATCACTACACTCTTCCGTGTTGATCCGTGAAAACTATCAGTGGACCAGTGAACACCAGCAAACCATCGGTCGGGAGTCGGGGGTACGGGCATGGCCGCCGCCAGGACCACCGACGGGCGCCGTCGCCCCAGTCTCGCCCAGCTGCGTGCCTTCGTGGCCGTCGCGGACCATCTGCACTTCCGGGACGCCGCCGCCACGATCGGCATGAGCCAGCCCGCCCTCTCGGGTGCCGTCTCCGCCCTGGAGGAGGCCCTCGGCGTCACCCTGGTCGAGCGCACCACCCGCAAGGTGCTGCTGTCGCCCGCCGGTGAGCGGCTCGCCGTACGCGCCCGGGCGGTGCTGGACGCGGTCGGCGCGCTGATGGAGGAGGCCGAGGCCGTGCGCGCGCCCTTCACCGGGGCGCTGCGGCTCGGGGTGATCCCCACCGTCGCGCCCTATCTGCTGCCCGCCGTCCTGCGTCTCGTCCAGGACCGCTACCCGGCCCTCGACCTCCAGGTCCACGAGGAGCAGACCGCCGCACTCCTGGACGGCCTGACCACCGGCCGTCTCGACCTGCTCCTGATCGCCGTACCGACCGGCCTGCCCGGCATCCTCGAACTCCCCCTGTTCGACGAGGACTTCGTGCTCGTCACGCCCCTCGACCACCCCCTCGGCGGGCATACGGACATCCCGCGCGAGGCGCTGCGCGAGCTGGACCTGCTGCTCCTGGACGAAGGGCACTGTCTGCGCGACCAGGCGCTCGACATCTGCCGTGACGCCGGGCGCGCGGACGCCCCGGTCACCACCACGGCCGCCGGCCTGTCCACGCTCGTCCAGCTCGTGGCCGGCGGCCTCGGCGTGACGCTGCTGCCGCACACCGCCGTCAAGGTCGAGGCGGGCCGCAGCGACCAGCTCCGCACCGGCCGCTTCGCCGCCCCCGCCCCGACCCGCCGGATCGGCCTCGCGATGCGCGCGGGTGCCGTGCGGAGCGCGGAGTACGAGGAGCTGGCGGCGGCGCTGCGGGAGGCGCTGCGGCCGTTGCCCGTGCGCGTACTGGGCGACTGAACCGGTCACCGAACCGGTGACCGTTCGGTCAGATGAGCGTCGAACAAAGACCGTTCGGTGACGCTTCGGCGGCGAGAGAATTCAACTTCCGTCAGGTAGCGAGACCCCGGCCGGAATATGCGCCCGGACTGATACACATACCCCCTCAGTGCTACGCGTCAGGCGTATGTGCGAAATGCCCAGGTGAAATGGCAAGGGGAGTGATGTCGGTCATCCGCGATTCCGTGTCCGAATCCGACGCCGATTCCCTGGGCCGGATCGGCTACCACGTGCTGCTCAGCGCCCTGGCCGAGTGCGGGCGCGAGGAGTTCACCGGGGCGCTGCGCGCGGTCGGCAGTCCCGGCGGGACCTTCCACTTCCGGCGCGGGCTCGTCGTCGGCGCCGAGAGCCCGGGGGCGCCGGGCCCCGAGGCCCTGCTGCTGCGGTCCCGCCGGATCAGCGGCGAGGAGTGGGCCGAGCTGGTGCGCGAGGCCGGGGGAGCGCGCTGGCCCGGCACGGAGCTGATCAGGCACGGGTACGCGGGCGCCGCCCAGTTGCGGGTCGTCTGCATGATGGCGTTACGGGACGCCGTCTTCGCGGTCGTCGCCGGCCGGGTGGACGCCTGCGAACGCGACCCCGGGGCCGAGGCGCCCGCCCCCGTCCCGGTCGGCGAGGGGCCGGTCCGCCTGCTCCAGGACGCCAACCGCAAACTGGCCGCCCTCGCCGCCCTGCCCCACCCGGTACGCCCCAACCGCGAGCGCCCGACCCCGGGTTCGGCGCCGGCCGCCGTGGACGAGGGGCGACTCACCCCCGTGCAGCGGGAGTTGATCGCCGAGGCCGACGGCCGTCGCACCGCCCGTGACCTCGCGTTCCGTACCGGTCGGGGCGTGTACACGGTGACCGTCGAGGTGGCGCGGATGCTCGGGGCCGGGCTTCTGGAGTGCGCCGAGGGGGCCGCGCCCCTGCCGGTCGTACGGGTGTCGGCGGAGGGCCTGCGGCAGCGCAAGCCGCCCCCGCCGGCACCTCCTCCACCACCGCTCCCGCCGCCACCACCGCCGCTGCCGCCCTCGTACGTCGACCCCGCGGTCGTCACCGCGCTGGCCGCCGTCCTCGCCTCCGACGCGCAACCGGTGCCGAAAGGTCCTGCTCCCGCACTGCCCCGCCGGGAACCCGGCGCCAGTGGCATCACCGAATCTCTCGCCCCGGAAAAGCGCGGGACGAGCTGGAAAGGGTTCTTCCGAATGCGGAACGGAACTCATGGAAATTCTTAGAAGCCCATAGGGGAGTTGAGTGCATGGACCACAAAGCGCTGGCCATGGAAATGCGCGACCTGCGTGAACAGGTGGACGGAATAACCGATACGGCCGTCGCCGCCACCGACGGACTGCTCATCGCGGCGGACACCGCCGAGTCGATCGACCCGGAGGGCCTCGCCGCCCTCGCCGCCGCCGGACTGGGGCTCGCCCGACGGGCCGCCCAGGCGACCGGCCGGGGCACCCTGCGCCAGACGGTCACCTACGGCAGCCAGGGCTGCGCCGCCTTCTACGCCGTCGGCGACACCGCGCTGATGGTCGTACTCGGCGACGAGGGCGTCGACCTCGACCGGCTGCACCGGGCGACCCAGCCGGCGCTGCGGCGCATCGGGTCGATCCTCACCGCGACGGACTCCTCCGTGGCGACCGAAGGAGTGTGAAGGAAAGGATGGGGACGAAACGCATGACCACAGGTTTCTCCGACCAGGTCATGAGCCTGGTCAAGGCGCTCCGTACCGATGCCCCCGAGTGTGTCGCCTCGGGCGTCGTCGACATGTCCACCGGGATGCTGCTCTCGTACGAGACGGTCGACAACCATCCGCCCGAGGTGCTCGACCTGCTGGCGGGCGCGACCCTCGACCTGTTCCAGGGCCGTACGGTCGTGATGATCGAGGACGTGTTCAAGGAACGGCGGGGCACCCAGAGCGACCAGCACTTCTTCCAGGAGATCCTCGTCAACAGCGAGAACCTCACCCACCTGTTTGTGCGGCTGAACGAGCAGCAGGACGTCGTCGCCGTGGTCGTCTGCCGCAAGTCGGTCAACGTCGGGATGCTCTTCGCCCAGGTGCGACGGGTGGTCAAGGAGTACAGCCTCTGAGCCTCCGGGCGGAACGCCGACGGGCCCCTCGGGGGGAGGGGCCCGTCGGCGTGCGTGCGCGGGGGAGCGTCACTCCGTGCGCAGGCCGTCCGCGCGCATCAGCCGCAGCAGCGGCGGCAGGCTCAGCAGCGTCACGAGGAGCACGACTCCCGCGCCGATGCCGGTCATCGCCAGTACGGCGGTCCAGTCGACGTGGACCGACGTGCGCGTCATCTTCAGCAGGACCACCCCCAGGGTCAGCCCCACCACCGACGACAGCACCAGCCCCAGCCCGATCGGGATCGCCGTCTGCCACAGCACCGACAGGCTCAGGGTGCGCCGCCGGGTACCGAAGGCGACCAGGGACGACAGCAGCTTCCTGCGCTCGCGCAGCTGCTCCAGCTGGGAGACCAGCAGGCTGATGCCGATCAGCAGCAGGACACAGGTGGAACCGACGAACAGGCCGGTGCGGATCGAGTCGAACCGCTTGGCGCGGTTGGTCTCCGTCCAGGTCATGGGATCGGAGAGACGGTCGATCCGCGCCGACGCGTTCCGGACCAGGTCGCGGGCGTCCGGCACCTTGGGGTCGAGGCCGATGTAGATCACTCCGGAGGACTGCGCCATGATCTCCTTGGGCAGGGCGCCCGGCGTGGCGAGGATGCCGCCGCGCTCGACCCCGGACGGGTCCTCGATCATGCCGGCCTGCTGGACGTTCCCCGGTACTGTCCAGGCGACCGGCGGGCGCTCGCCCCAGTCGTAGGACGCGCTGACGTACAGCGTGCGGCCGGGCTTGAGCAGTTCGGGCGAGTCCCTGGCGTACTCCTCGTCGCCCTGCACGACGAAGGAGTCGCCGTCGCGGCATGAGGGGAGCCGGCCCACGTCGCGCAGCGCCGCGCAGTCCCCGACGGTCACCTCGATGAACTCCTGCGGGTCCTTGGCCTTCTCGCTCGCCGTAGCAGGGGTCAGCACGGTGACCTTCCGGACCCCCTCGGTCTCGGCGAGCTGTCGGCCCGTCGCCACGAGCGGTACGCCGTCCGACGGGGTGAGTTCCATCTGGGCCCGGCTGAGGTCCTGGTCCGAGTCGGTCGTGTAGCCGACGGAGACCCCGGTGAAGAACATCTGGAGTGCGATCGCCCCGGCCACCGCCACCGCGATGCCGTTCACCGTGCGGGCCGCCGTACCACTGCTCAACTGGAGCCGTCGGACGGCCAGTTGCCAGGAGAGGCCGCCGGAGCCGAGCCGGGCGACCACCGCCTCGATGACCCAGGGCAGGAGCGCGGTCACTCCGACGAGCAGGAGCGTGACACCGGTGATGACGAGGGCGTCGTTGAACTTCCCGCTGCGGCCCTGCCCGATCATGGGGTAGAGCGCCGCGACTCCGCCCAGCGGCAGCAGCAGCCGCCACCACAGCCGACGGCGCGGGGGCCGGGCCGTACGCACCACGCCGAGCGGTTCGATGACCACACCGCGCAGTGCGAACAGGGTGACCAGCACCGCGGCCACCGGCACGGCGACCGCGACCAGGAGGGCCAGCGCGGGCGCCGGATTCAGATCACTGGGGAACACGCTGATGTCGAGGACGGTGATGTGCCCCGCGGCCTGACGGCCGATCAGGAAGAAGACGGTGCCGAGGACGAGCCCGACCGCCGCGCCCGCGAACGCCTCGCCGGCGGCCATCCGCCGGGTCATCCGGCCGTCGGCCCCGACCAGCCGCAGCGCGGCCAGCCGCCGGTCGCGCCGCTCACCGCCGAACCGTACGGCCGTGGCGATGAAGACGCCGACCGGCATCAGCAGGACGACGAAGATGACGAGGGTGAGGAGGAGCAGGATGGGGTCCATCGCCTCGGACGTCTCCTGGAGATCTCCGAACCGGTCGATCCGCGTGACCGTACCGCTGCTGAGGTGCTCCGCCAGGTCGTCGGCCCCCCGGTAGAAGGCGAGTTCGGCCGGTCCGACGAGCCCGCTGTCGTCGATGGTGCCGACGATCCGGTCCGGCAGCCGCTCGCGCAGCAGCTTGCCGTCGCCGGACTTCAGCAGCCGTTCGAGAGCCGGCGAGACGATCATCTCCCCGACTGCGGGGAACTCGTCGATCCCCGGTGGCAAGGGCGCCCGTAGCCCTTCGGGGTCCAGCTCCCGCCCGTATATGTCGTCCGCGCGGAAGGCCGTGTCGGCCTTGGCGACGATCACCGTGTTGTCGGCCTTCGGCAGCAGCGTGTCGACGTACATGACGCTCGCGCGGTCGTTCGAGCGCTCGGCCCGGGTCGACAGCGCGCTCGGGATGGCGGTCGTCAGCAGCAGCAGCGCCACCCCGAGCCCGACCCCGACGGCCGTCAGCAGGACCCGCCCCCAGCCCTCGCGCCCACCCGTGAAGGCGAACCGAACCCCCATACCGAGGTCCCTGCCCCACTGCCGCACGTTCATATGACGCGCTCCATGTCCCGCGACTTGCCGTCCCGTACGACGATCTCGCGGTCCGAGTAGGCGGCCACCCGTGCCTCGTGCGTGACGAGCACGACGGCCGCGTTGGTCGACCGGGCGGCCTCGGTGAGCAGCTCCATCACGCGCTCGCCGTTGAGCGAGTCGAGCGCGCCGGTCGGCTCGTCGGCGAACAGCACCCGGGGGCTGGTGACCAGCGCCCGCGCGACCGCGACCCGCTGCCCCTGCCCGCCGGACACCTCGCCGGGCCGCTTGCCCTTGAGGTCGTCGACCTCCAGCCGTTCCATCCAGGACAGCGCGGTCCGCTCGGCCTCCTTGCGGGAGGTCCCGCCCAGCCGCAGCGGAAGGGCGACATTCTCGACGCACGTCAGTTCGGGAACGAGCTGCCCGAACTGGAACACGAACCCGAACTCGGAGCGCCGCAGCTGACTGCGCTGGGCGTCGCTCATCCCGGCCAGCTCACGCCCGTTGTACGTGATGGAGCCGGAGTCGGGTGGCACGATCCCGGCGAGACAGTGCAGCAGGGTCGACTTGCCGGACCCGGACGGGCCCATCACGGCGACGACCTCACCGGGGTGGATCGAGAACTCGGCGCCGTCGAGCGCGGTGGTCGGACCGTAGGCCTTGCGCAGGTCGCTCGCGACGAGCAGGGAACCGGGAGGAACAGTGGTCATGGTGCCGTCACCGCCAGAGCGAGCTTGTCGAGACGCGCGGCGGTCAGTTCCAGCCAGCGCAGATCGGCTTCGAGATGGAACAGGGCGTGGTCGCAGACGAGCTGGTCGGCGAGGTCGCCCTTGCGCTTGCGCTCGGTCAGGATGCGCATCATCCGCAGATGCTCGGAGCGCTGCGTGTCGAGGATGTCACCGGCGTTCCGGTGGGTGAGGAGCGCGAGGACGACCTTCGTGTAGAGGACCGATTGCAGGTACGGCTCGGGCTTCTCCGGCGTCGCGAGCCACCGCTGTACGTCGGTGATCCCGGCGTCGGTGATCGCGTACCGCTTGCGCTCGGGCCCGTCGCCCGCCTCGATCCCGTCGACCTCGACGAGCCCGTTCTTCAGCAGCCGGGACATCGTCGAGTAGACCTGCCCGTAGTGCAGCGGGCGATCGTGACCGAACTTCTCGTCGAAGGCCCGCTTCAGGTCGTAACCGTGCCGGGGGCCGGACTCCAGGAGTCCTAGAAGGGTGTGACCGATGGACATGGGGAGGACTATACGCACGGGGTATACGTCGTGTGTATACCTGCCGTGTATAGATCGCGTGAGTGTGCAGGTGGGGGCCGATTGTCACGGTTCTGTCACCGGGTACATTTCGGCGCCGGACGGGCGCATCCAGCCCGTCCGGCGAT
Organism: Streptomyces sp. NBC_00075; assembly: GCF_045041225.1. Taxonomy (NCBI): domain Bacteria; kingdom Bacillati; phylum Actinomycetota; class Actinomycetes; order Kitasatosporales; family Streptomycetaceae; genus Streptomyces; species Streptomyces sp. NBC_00075. Next base: position 3,722,709 of record NZ_CP108243.1, on the reverse strand, counting down.
TGAGGGCGAGGCCGTTCAGGCCGAAGGGGGTCTGGGGGCGGAGCCCCCAGGAGGACGCCCGCGCCGAGGGATGGGCCCCGCTTCCCCCGGCAACCGACCCGCCTCCGCCAACGCCCGCCGCAACACGAACTCGATCTGCGCGTTGGCCGAGCGCAGCTCGTCCCCCGCCCAGCGGGCCAGCGCCTCGTACACGGCGGGGTCCAGCCGCAACAGCACCTGCTTGCGCTGCTGCTGCGGCCGACGCTGAGGGGCCGGCCCCTCGGAAGGAACGGTCACTGGTACAAGGACCCCGTGTTCAGTACGGGCTGCACCGCACGGTCACCGCACAGCACCACCATCAGGTTCGACACCATCGCCGCCTTACGTTCGGAGTCCAGCTCCACGATGTCCTGCTCGGTGATCCGGGCGAGCGCGGCCTCGACCATGCCCACCGCGCCGTCCACGATCTGCCGCCGCGCCGCGACGACCGCCCCCGCCTGCTGCCGCTGGAGCATCGCCGAGGCGATCTCGGGAGCGTACGCGAGGTGGGTGAAGCGGGACTCGATGATGTGGACGCCGGCCGCCTCCACGCGCGCGTGCAGCTCGACGGCCAGCTTCTCGGTGATTTCCTCGGCGTTGCCGCGCAGCGAGAGCCCGTCCTCGTCATGGGCGTCGTACGGGTACTCGATGGCGATGTGCCGGACGGCCGCCTCGGTCTGGGTGGCGACGAATTCCAGGAAGTCGTCCACCTCGAAGCTGGCCTGGGCGGTGTCCTGGACCTTCCAGACGACGACGGCGGCGAGTTCGATCGGGTTGCCGTAGGCGTCGTTCACCTTGAGGACGGCGGTCTCGTGGTTGCGTACCCGCGTCGAGATCTTGGAGCGTGAGGTGAGCGGATTCACCCAGCGCAGCCCGTCCTCGCGGATCGTCCCCCGGTAGCGCCCGAAGAGCTGGACGACCCGGGCCTCGCCCGGCGCCACCATGTTCAGGCCGCACATGGCGATGAAGGCGGAGAGGCTGATCAGGATGCCCGGGACGATCAGGGCGGCCTTGGCGCCGCCTCCGGTCACCGCCGTCGCGGCGACGATCAGGCCGACGCCGAGCACGACGCCGAGCAGTCCCATCAGCAGGGCGAGCCCGCCCCCGATGCTGTGGGCCTGGAACTCCCGGAACTGGGGATCGGGCATGTCGGGCAGATCGGTCGTCGGTGCGGAGTCGTGCGTGGTCATGGGTGGTGCCCCCGTTTCTCGGCCGTCGCGGCCGGAGCCTAGCAAGTTTCTATCTAAGTGATATCACTTTAGCGGCTTCGGCAACCTTCCGCAGCCCCTGGTAGTCGGTTCCAGTGGGGCTGGTGCTGATTGTCACGTCCGTAAAACACCGGATCGGAATCTCGTCGGCTTGTCCGACGGTGTTAGTTTTCGGAGCTGACCTGTGCCACGAACCTGTGTGACGTACGAGACGTAACACAAGAAGGAAGCGGAGCGAAGCGACCCATGGGACGAGCGGAAGAGAGACGAGCGCGGCAGCATCGCGGTGGCCGCCGCGCGGCGCCCAAGCGCTCGACCAGAGACGCGGCGACCGAGACCGAGGCCGGGACCGAGAGCGCGACCGGCACGGACACCGGGACCGCGACCGCGACCGCGACCGAGCCCATGGGCAGGGCGGCGAGCAGGGCCGCGGCACGCGGCAGAAGTGGCAAGGCGGGCAAGGGCGGTAAGAAGGACGGTAAGAGTTTCTTGCGCCGTATGTTCACCTGGAAGAAGATCCTCGGCGCGTTCTTCGGCTTCCTGCTGCTCGGCATGGGCGCCTTCGTCGTGCTCTACGCGATGATCGACGTGCCCGCGGGCAACGCCGCCGCGGAGAAGCAGAGCAACGTCTACAAGTACAGCGACGGCACCGTCCTCGCCCGCACCGGCACGGTCAACCGCGAGATCGTGGACCTGGCCGAGGTGCCCAAGAAGGTCCAGCTGACCTTTGTCGCCGCCGAGAACAAGTCCTTCTACAAGGACGCCGGCGTCGACTTCAAGGGCACCGCCCGAGGTCTGATCAACACCCTGTCCGGCAAGGGCAAGCAGGGTGGTTCGACGATCACCCAGCAGTACGTCAAGAACTACTACCTGGACCAGGACCAGACCATCACGCGCAAGCTGAAGGAACTGGTCATCTCGCTGAAGGTGGACCGCAGCAGGTCCAAGGACTACATCCTCGCCGGCTACATCAACACCAACTACTACGGCCGTGACTCCTACGGCATCCAGGCCGCCGCGCAGGCCTACTACCGCGTCGACGCCAAGAAGCTCAGCGTCGAGCAGGGTGCCTACCTCGCCGCGCTGCTCCAGGCGCCGAGCCAGTACGACTGGGCCGTCGCCTCACCGACGAGCAAGAAGCTGGTCACCGCCCGCTGGAACTACGTACTCGACAACATGGTCGACGAGGGCTGGCTCGACAAGACCAAGCGCGACGCCATGAAGTTCCCGGTGCCCAAGGACCCGAAGGGCGCCCCGGGCCTGGAGGGCCAGACCGGCTACCTCGTCGACGCCGCCAAGAACGCGCTGGCCAAGCAGCTCGTCGCCCAGGGCACGGCGGACGACACCAACAGCGCCAACGCGCTGGTGGACGCGGGCGGCTGGACGATCACCCTCAACATCGACCGGAAGAAGCAGACCGCGCTCGAGGACGCCGTCAAGAGCCAGCTCACCAGCAAGCTCGACGCGAAGAAGCGCAAGGTCGACGGCAACGTCCAGGCCGGCGCCGCGTCCGTCGACCCGAAGACCGGGCGGGTGCTCGCGCTGTACGGCGGCACCGACTACTTCAAGCACTACATCAGCAACGCGACCCGGCGGGACTACCAGCCCGCGTCCACCTTCAAGCCGATCATCCTCGCGGCGGCCATGGAGGAGAAGGCGCGCACCCAGGACGGCGATCTGATCGACCCGGACACCATCTACGACGGCACGAGCGGCAGGCAGGTCGTGTCCGACGGCAAGAAGGTCGGCTTCGCCCCGCCGAACGAGGACGACGACGACTACGGCGACGTCACCGTCCAGGAGGCGATGAACAAGTCGATCAACTCGGTGTTCGCGCAGATGGGCGTCGACGTCGGCATGTCCGAGGTCATGAAGGTCGCCGACGAACTCGGCCTGGACACCGAGGGGTTGCAGGCGGTGCCCGCACAGACCCTCGGCACGATGGGCGCGAGCCCGCTGGAGATGGCCGGCGTCTACGCCACCCTCGACAACCACGGCCGCAAGGTCACCCCGGCCGTCGTGAAGTCGGCCGAACACAAGGACAGCACGGTCGACTTCCCCAACCCGCTGGGCGAGCAGATCATCACCCGCGAGGCGGCCGACGCGGTCACCTCGGTGCTGACGGGCGTGGTCGACGACGGTACGGCCCGGGTCTCGGTGGCCCAGGCGAAGAACCGCAAGGGCCAGCAGGTGGCCGGCAAGACGGGTACGTCCGACGAGAACAAGTCGGCCTGGTTCACCGGCTACACACCCGGTCTGGCCACCTCGGTCGGCCTGTTCGGCGAGGACGCCAAGACCCAGAACCAGGTCACCCTGAAGGGCGCCACGGGTCTCATCGCCGCGAGCGGCGGCCGGATCAACGGCGGTGGCTATCCGGCGAAGATCTGGGCGACGTACACCTTCGGCGCGATGGGCAAGGTGACCAAGTTCGACCTGGACACCACTCTGGGCGCGGGCGTGAAGCCGACGGCCTCGCCGACCCCGACCCCGTCGGAGACGCCGTCCGAGACGCCGTCCGAGACCCCGTCCCAGACGCCGTCCGAGACGCCGTCCGAGACCCCGTCCCAGACGCCGTCCCAGACGCCCTCCGAGACCCCGTCCCAGACTCCTACGACCCAGATCCCGACGACCCGCCCGGCGGAGACCCCGACGGGCGGGATCACCCTGGATCCCCCTGATCCGGACGACGGACAGTAGGCACGTCCGGCACGTAGGGCCCGTACGAGAGGGGGCTCCCGGTGATCACCGGGAGCCCCCTCTCGTACACGTGTACACGTGACCGCTCACGTCCGGTTCAGCTCGAACCAGACCACCTTCCCGGTGCTCAGCCGGGTCGCACCCCAGCGCCGGGCCAGCCGGTTGACGAGATACAGCCCGCGCCCGCCCTCGTCCGTGGCCCGCGCCTGCCGCAGCCGCGGCAGCTGCGGCACGTCGTCGCCGACCTCGCAGCGCAGTACGTCGGTCCGCAGCAGCCGGAGCGTGATCGGCCGGGACGCGTAGCGCACCGCGTTCGTCACGACCTCGCTGACCAGCAGCTCCACCGAGTCCGTCAGGTCCTCCAGACCCCAGCGGGACAGCGCGCGCCGGGCGAGCCGGCGGGCCCGGCCGGGCGCCGCGTCCTCCGGGTCCAGGTACCAGTACGCGACATCGCTCGGCGCGATGCCGTCGAAGCGGGCGGCGAGCAGCGCGATGTCGTCGTCCCGGTCGCCCGGGCCCAGCATGTCGAGGACCTCGTCGCACAGGGCTTCGAGGGGCGGCGGATGGTCGGGGCCGGTCAGCTGGGCGGTCGCGGCGAGCTTCTCGCGCAACTGCTCTATGCCGGTCCAGACGTCCCGCAGCCGGGACTCGACGAGGCCGTCGGTGTAGAGGAAGAGGGTGGCGCCGGCGGGCGCGTCCAGCTCCACGGCCTCGAAGTCGACCCCGCCGACCCCGATGGGCGCGCCGGACGGCACCTTCAGCACCTCGGCCCGGCCGCCCAGGTGCAGCAGGACGGGCGGCGGATGGCCGGCGTTGGCGATGGTGATCCGGTGCGATACCGGGTCGTACACCGCGTACAGGCAGGTCGCCATGCGGTCGGTGCCGAGGCGCTGGGCCTGTTCGTCGAGGTGGTGCAGAACCTCCTGCGGGGGCAGGTCGAGCCCCGCGAGGGTCTGCGCGGTCGTCCGGAGCTGGCCCATGATGGCCGCGCTGGTCATGGAGTGCCCCATGACGTCACCGACGACGAGGGCGACGCGGCTGCCGGGCAGCGGGATGGCGTCGTACCAGTCACCGCCGACACGGGCGGTCTCGGCGGCGGGGAGGTAACGGGACGCGAGCCGCACACCCGTGGGGCGCGGCAGCGTCTCCGGGAGCATCGTGCGCTGCAACTCGTCGGCGATGTAGGCCTCGCGGCCGTACAGCACCGCCTTGTCGATGCCTAGGGCGCTGTGCGTGGCCAGTTGGGCGGCGACGAGGAGGTCGTCCGTCTCGAACGGGATCCGCTCCGGGCGGCGCAGGAAGAGCGCGGCCCCGATGACCCGGCGCCGGCCGCGCAGCGGGGCGAGGATCGCGCGCTGGCCGTCCGGTACGTCCAGATCGCAGCCCTCGCCCAGCAGTTCGGGCAGGGCGGCGCGGGCGGCGGGCGCGTCCGCGAAGACGGGCCGGACGCCGCGCAGCACCTCGGCGAGCGCGCCACCGGGCCGCACCTCGCACAGTTCGGCGCTGACCGGGGACAGCTCGGGCGGCGGCTGCGGGACGGCGGAGGTGGCCAGGAAGGCGTTCTCGGAGTCCCGCTCCGGCGGCAGCCGGTCCGTACGGCGCAGCCGCAGCACCAGCGGCCCTGTGGGCCGCTCGTCGCCGACGGGCAGCGGGTCGCGCAGATAGACGAGGATCGTGTCGGAGAAGGTCGGCACGGTGGCCCGGCACAGCCCCATCACGATCTCGTCGAGGTCGATGCCCCGGGCGATCCGCCGGGTGGCCGCGCCGACGAACCGCAGCCGGTCGCCGTCCCGCCGCATCGGCAGGGGCGTGCCGGTGGGGCTGCCCTGGCCGGAACGCCGCTCCTTGCCCACGAGGGCGCCCGTGGTCGGGTCGATGTCGAGGGTGTCGGAGGGCGGGTCGGTGACCGCGTGGTTCTCGGCGCCCGGCTGGGCCGGGATGCTGTCCGGCGCCGGACGCGGGCGGTGCGCGTCGGGGCCGGTGGAGGACGGCTGGTCGGGCTGCGAGTGCTCGGGGCCTGGAGTGGCCGGCGGTCCGGTGGGGTTGGGGCCGGTGGAGCCGGACGTACCGGTACCAGTACCCGAGCTGGATGCCATCGCGCCTGTTCCCGCCTCTGTTCCCGCTGTTCCCGCGTCGTGCGCGGTCCTACCGGTCGTACCGGCGCCGCCGACGGTCTCGGGGCTCTCGGAGCCTGTCACAGGGCCTGCGGCGGCCTCCGGTCCGCCTGCACCCCCGCCCTGCCCTGTCGTCTGCTTCGGCAGAGGCAGAGCCGCCGCCTCCGGGGAACGCAGAAGCGCCCCGCGGGTGTCCGCGGGGATGTCCGGCCGGCCGGTGCCCGGCCGACTGCGCTCGTGCGAGGTGGGTTGCTCCGTCACGCGTGTCGAATCCATCCGTCCGGGGCTGCGCGCTGTACACGCAGTTGGTCCCGCCGACTTCCCGATACCCGGTATACGTGCCCCAGGAACGGAAAACCGGCGTGGTCAGAGGTTGTTCCTGTTACACCGGCGGGCCCTGGTCGGCCCGGACCGGTGTTGCCCTCGTACCCCTCGCTCACGTCCTGCCGCCCCTCGGTGACGTATGGTCAAGCCCAGCGCACGTTCCGGGAGTTACGGTTGTGCGCCCTTGCGGAGGACGATCCTACGGTTGCGCACCGGGGGCGCATCAAGGGTCTCATGACGACATGTGCGCGGGCGTACGGTCCCAGTCCTCCGGCAGTGACGGTACAGCCCAGGACGGATCCGGTCGCCAGTGCTGCCAGCCATCCGCGAACGGCGCCCCCCACGCGCGGATGACCTCGACCGCCGATCGCCCCGCTTCCCTTACCCGTTCGGCGAGTTGGGCGTCCATCAGTCCGGCCTCCTGGGCCTGCGCGAACTCGTCCTCGTCACGCCACTCCCAAGTCCGGTCGGGACTCACGGTGATGTCGAGGAAGTGATCCTCGGAATCGACCCCGCCGACCCAACGGACCAGCGGTTCCTCCAGGTTCACGTACCAGTTCTTGAACTGCCAGCCCGGTTCCCAGAACAGCCACACCGACCAGGGCTCACCGGGCCGCGCGAGCTTCAGCACCCCGGTCCCGAACCACCGATCCCTCTGCACGGTACGGGGTTTGGTGTACCGCGACTCCAGCGGTTCCACGTGGACGGGCGTACCGTCGGCGAGCACGGGCTTGACGCATTCGGTGCCGGGCGCCATCCACACGGCAAGGACGTCGGGATCATCCCGCACGACGGTGACGGGACGCACGATGTGGAAGCGGTCGCCGGAGTTCTCACGGTACCGCCACAGAATCTGACTGCCGGGGGACCAGTACGCCGCCGATCCGCCCGCTTCCACTCGTCTCACCGCTCCGTCGTCTGTCATGGAGAGATATTAGGTGCCCCGGGCACGTGACGCTGCGGTGCGCGTCACCGTTCTCGCCACTGGCCGAATGACGTTACGGGCGCGTCATCCGCAGGACATCCAGGGCCGTGTCGAGCTGCTCGACGGTGAGATCACCGCGCTCCACGTACCCGCCCTCCAGGACGACTTGGCGAATCGTCTTCTGCTCGGCGAGCGACTTCTTGGCCACCTTGGCGGCTTCCTCGTACCCGATGTACTTGTTGAGCGGCGTGACCACGGAGGGCGAGGACTCGGCGTACTCCCGGGCCCGCTCGCGATGGGCGACGATCCCGTCGACGGTCCGATCGGCAAGCAGCCGCGAGGCGTTGGCGAGGAGCCGAACGGACTCCAGCACGTTCTTGGCAATGACAGGCAGCATGACGTTGAGCTCGAAGTTCCCGGCGGAACCGGCGGTGGTGACGGTGAGGTCGTTGCCGATGACCTGCGCGGACACCATGAGCACGGCCTCGGGAATGACGGGGTTGACCTTGCCGGGCATGATGGAGGAGCCGGGCTGAAGATCAGGAAGGCTGATCTCGGCAAGCCCGGTCCGAGGCCCCGAGGCCATCCACCGAAGATCGTTGGCGATCTTGGTGAGCCCCACGGCAATGGTCTTGAGCTGCCCGCTGATCTCGACGATCCCGTCCCGGGCCCCCTGCGCCTCGAAGTGATCGCGGGCCTCGGTGAGGGGCAGCCCGGTGGCGCGGGCCACCTCCTCGATGACGGCGGCGGAGAACCCGGGAGGCGTGTTGATCCCGGTCCCGACAGCGGTACCGCCGAGGGGCAGCTCGGCGAGCCGGGGCAGGGAGGCCCGCAGCCGCTCGACGCCGTACCGCACCTGAGCGGCGTACCCCCCGAACTCCTGTCCGAGCGTCACGGGCGTGGCGTCCATGAGATGCGTACGCCCCGACTTCACGACGTCGGCGAACTCCTCGGACTTGCGGCTGAGGGAGTCGGCGAGGTGGTCGAGGGCGGGGATCAGATCACGGGTGACGGCGGCGGTGGCGGCGATGTGGATGGAGGACGGAAACACGTCGTTGGAGGACTGCGACGCGTTGACATGATCATTGGGGTGTACGTCTTTCCCCAACCGCTCACTCGCAAGGGTGGCGATGACCTCGTTGGCGTTCATGTTGGACGAGGTCCCGGACCCCGTCTGGAACACGTCGACGGGAAAGTGCGCGTCCCACTCACCGGCGGCGACCTCCCCGGCGGCCTCCTGGATCGCCCCGGCGATGTCCTTGTCGACGACCCCGAGATCGGCGTTGACCTTGGCGGCGGCGCCCTTGATGTGGGCGAGGGCCTCGATGTGCGCACGCTCGATGCGCTGCCCGGAGATGGGGAAGTTCTCGACGGCGCGTTGGGTCTGGGCCCGCCATTTGGCATGTGCGGGGACACGCACCTCGCCCATGGAGTCGTGCTCGGTGCGGTACTGGCCAGCGGTTGTCATTCGTCGTACCTCCGGAAGGGACAGCGCGGGGTCGGAGGGACGTATTCCCTCGCCCCCGCCGCCCTTACCCGTTCCCATCCCTCGGGGGCTGCCGCCCCCGAACCCCCGCTACGGCCCTGAAGGGGCCTTGTCCTCAAACGCCGGACGGGCTGAGTCAGTCAGCCCGTCCGGCGTTTGAGGACAAGCGCGTTCAGCGCGACCCTCCCACCCGCGCCCGCCACTTCAGCCCGTCCGGCGTTTGAGGACGAGGCCGTTCAGGCCGAAAGGGGGGTCTGGGGGCGCAGCCCCCAGGGATGGGACGGGTAGGGGCGGCGGGGGCGACAACCACTACGCCAACCCCGGCCCCCGCACCGGAATGCTCGTGAACGTAGGCGCCGGGGCCGGGTCCTTGAAGAAGTCGTTGCCCTTGTCGTCGACCACGATGAACGCCGGGAAGTCCTCGACCTCGATCTTCCACACCGCCTCCATGCCGAGTTCCTCGTACTCGACGACCTCGACCTTCTTGATGCAGTCCTGGGCGAGGCGCGCGGCCGGGCCGCCGATCGAGCCGAGGTAGAAGCCGCCGTGCGCGTCGCACGCGTTCGTGACCTGCGCCGACCGGTTCCCCTTCGCCAGCATCACCTTGGAGCCGCCCGCCGCCTGGAACTGCTCGACGTAGGAGTCCATACGGCCGGCCGTCGTCGGACCGAATGAGCCGGACGCGTACCCCTCGGGGGTCTTGGCCGGACCCGCGTAGTACACCGGGTGATCCTTCAGGTACTGCGGCATCTCCTCACCCGCGTCAAGACGTTCCTTGATCTTGGCGTGCGCGATGTCACGGGCCACGACCAGCGGCCCCGACAGCGAAAGCCGCGTCTTCACCGGGTACTTGGTCAGCTCGGCGAGGATGTCGTCCATCGGCTGGTTCAGGTCGATGCGGACGACGTCGGCGGACTCGTCGAGGTGCTCGTCGGTCGTCTCCGGCAGGAAACGCGCCGGGTCCGTCTCCAACTGCTCAAGGAAGACCCCCTCGGCGGTGATCTTCGCGACGGCCTGCCGGTCGGCCGAGCAGGACACGGCGATGGCGACGGGGCAGGACGCGCCGTGGCGGGGGAGGCGCACCACCCGTACGTCATGGCAGAAGTACTTGCCGCCGAACTGCGCACCGATGCCGATCTTCTGCGTCAGCTCGAAGACCTTCTCCTCCAGCTCCTTGTCCCGGAAGCCGTGCCCGAGCGGCGACCCCTCGGCCGGGATCTCGTCCAGGTAGTGCGCGGAGGCGTACTTGGCGGTCTTGAGCGCGTACTCGGCACTCGTACCGCCGACCACGATCGCCAGGTGGTACGGCGGACAGGCCGCCGTGCCCAGCGACCGGATCTTCTCCTCCAGGAACTTCATCATGGAGCCCTCGTTGAGGACGGCCTTCGTCTCCTGGTAGAGGAACGACTTGTTGGCCGAGCCGCCGCCCTTCGCCATGAACAGGAACTTGTACGCGCCCCCGTCCGTCGCGTACAGCTCGATCTGGGCCGGCAGGTTGGACCCGGTGTTCTTCTCCTCCCACATGGTGAGCGGAGCCATCTGCGAGTAGCGCAGGTTCAGGTTGAGGTAGGCGTCGTAGATGCCACGGCTGAGCGCCGCCTCGTCGCCGCCCTCGGTGAGCACGTTCTGCCCGCGTTTGCCCATGACGATCGCCGTACCGGTGTCCTGGCACATGGGCAGCACACCGGCCGCCGCGATGTTGGCGTTCTTCAGCAGGTCCAGCGCCACGAACTTGTCGTTGTTCGAGGCCTCGGGGTCGTCGATGATCCGCCGCAGCTGTGCCAGGTGGGCAGGCCGCAGATAGTGCTGGATGTCGTGGATGGCCTCGGCGGCGAGCTTGCGCAGCGCCTCCGGCTCGACCTTGAGGAACGTGCGCCCGTCGGCCTCGAAGGTGGAGACACCCTCGGAGGTCACCAGCCGGTACGGGGTGGTGTCCTCTCCCATGGGGAGCAGATCGGTGTACGCGAACTCAGGCATCTCGCCCATTCCTCACTCGACGAAGACAGCGGCCTGCCTTCATTGGCGGGCGCCCACCAGCGTATGACCTGCCGGGAGCGCGGAGCTTGTTAGGTAGGACTCAGTTGAGAAGGGGCAGGCTCGGACGAGGCGGCGAGTTCCGTTCATCCACACCCCTAGTCGCGATCTATCGCGTTTGGGTACGCTGCTTTCGTGGACCTTCAGAAGCACACCGAACCGCGCGTCACCGAACTCCGCGCCTCGGACGCCGACCGTGACCGCGTCGCCGACCTGCTGCGCGAGGCGCTGGCCGAGGGCCGCCTCACGCCCGACGAGCACGCCGAGCGCGTCGAGGGCGTGCTCAGCGCCAAGACGGTCGGCGAACTGGAGGTCTTCGTCCGGGACCTGCCCGCCGGTCACCAGTCCTACCGCCCCCACGCGACCCGGGGATACACCCCCGCGCCCAACCGCCCCACCCCGGGCGCGATCCCGATGGACCCCGACGAGAACGTGGTGGCGGTCTTCAGCAGCGCCGTCCGCAAGGGCCGCTGGCGCGCGGGCCGCCGTATGCACGCGTACGCGGTCTTCGGCAGCGTCGAGATCGACCTCAGTGAGGCGATATTCGAGTACCAGCAGGTCGTGATCAAGGCGATCTCGGTCTTCGGCAACGTCGAGATCCGCGTCCCGGAGAACGTCTCGTTGCGCGGCACCGGCGGCGGTGTGCTGGGCAACTTCGAGGTGAGCACGCTGGATTCGGGCGAACCCGACGCACCCGTGGTCTATGTGGACGGACTGGCCATACTCGGCAATGTCGAGGCGAAGCCCAAGCGGGGCAGGATGATCGAGGACATCCTCGACCGTGTCTCCCGCAAGGTCGACCGGAGTTTGCGCAAACACCTGGACCGTTGACGGTTGTGAATTCGGTCGCACCCGAAGAGATCCTGAAGCGATTCGGTCAGGTCACGTCGCCTCGACAATGCCCTGGAACCTCAGCGGTTGGGAACTCAGTGCATAGGCGCGCGCACAGCGGGTAGGGCTTGCTGCATCGTCTCTTGGAGGGTGCCGTGGGCTTCACGCGGAACCCGGTACGCCCGGCACGCGCGCGCCTTGCGATCGCACGCCCCGGACGCCCCGGACCCGTCGCCCCGGTCCACGTGGGCCCCACGGCTCCCTCCAGCTCGCGAAGCCGTCGTCAGGAGTAGACCGTGCTGCAACCGCCGCATTCGTCCCTGCAGGTCGCTGCCGTTCCGCCCCAGCGGGTGCCAGTGCGAGAGAGGGACCAGGACGCCCCGTGGCACACCGAGGCGGTGTGCCGGCGCGACGAGGCCGGTCTCTTCTTCGCCCCCTCCAAGGAACCGACCGCGGCCAGGCTCTCCCGGGAGGAGGCGGCCAAGCGGGTCTGCGGAGGCTGTCCCGTCATGGTCGAGTGCCGCGAACACGCCCTGCTGCAACCCGAGCCGTACGGAGTCTGGGGCGGCCTCACCGCCGCCGAACGCCGAGTCGTCCTCGCCAGGCGCCGCCGCCGCGGAATGGAACTCAAGAAGACCGCCCGCGGCACGATAGCCGCGGCCGGCTGACCCGGCTGGTCATGGCAGAGGGCGCCCCCTCCGCACAGGGGACGCCCTCTACTTTCGTGTGTTCGGTACGAGGATCAGGCGGAGCATGCCGACAGGCGCTGGCCGGGGCGCCCCTCAGGGGTGCGGGGAACTGCGCGACCAGCCCCCACAGCGACCCACAACCTGAAGCCCCCGAACCGAACCGAACCGAACCAAACCGACGGAACTGCACGGACCTACTTGGCCCGGTCGAAGTCGATCGCGCTGTAAGCCCTCAGCTTGCTGAGCCTGTGCTCGGACGAAATCTGCCGAACCGTCCCCGACTTCGACCGCATCACGATCGACTCGGTCGTAGCCGTCTCCGACCGATAACGAACCCCGCGGAGCAGTTCCCCATCGGTGATCCCGGTAGCGACGAAGAACACGTTCTCCCCGGACACCAGGTCGTCGGTCAACAGCACACGATCGAGATCGTGCCCCGCGTCCACCGCCCGCTGCCGCTCATCCTCGTCCTTCGGCCACAACTTGCCCTGGATGGTGCCCCCGAGGCACTTCACGGCACAGGCCGAGATGATGCCCTCGGGCGTGCCACCGATACCGAGCAGCAGATCGACGCCGGTGCCCTCGCGCAGCGCGAGGATCGACCCGGCGACATCGCCGTCGGAGATCAGCTTCATCCGCGCGCCGGTCTCCCGGATCTCCTTGATGATGCCCTCGTGACGCGGCCGGTCGAGGATGACGACGGTGACGTCCTCCGGCGTGACCCGCTTGGCCTTGGCGACCCGGCGGATGTTCACGGAGACGGGCGCGTTGATGTCGACGAAGTCGGCGGCGTCGGGCCCGGTGACCAGCTTGTCCATGTAGAAGACGGCGGACGGGTCGAACATCGAGCCACGGTCGGCGGCCGCGAGAACCGCGATGGCGTTCGTCATGCCCTTGGCGGTGAGGGTCGTACCGTCGATCGGGTCGACGGCGATGTCGCACTCGGGCCCGGTCCCGTCGCCGACGCGCTCCCCGTTGAAGAGCATGGGCGCCTCGTCCTTCTCGCCCTCACCGATGACGACGACGCCGTTCATCGAGACGGTCGAGACGAGGGTCCGCATGGCGCGGACAGCGGCACCATCGGCACCGTTCTTGTCACCGCGGCCGACCCAGCGGCCCGCCGCCATCGCGGCGGCCTCGGTCACCCGGACGAGTTCCAGGGCCAGGTTGCGGTCGGGAGCTTCGGAGGGCACTTCGAGTTCGGACGGCAGATGATGATGCTCGGTCATCGAGACGCACCTTTCTGATACGACGACGGCCGGATGAGGGTGTTGGCCCCGACTCTATCGTTAGGCAGACAAAATGAGCAGGGGGCCCCACGGATGAGCGGGCAGGTGCACCTGCGACGATAGGGGCGTGGCAGGCTCGAACAGCGCGACCGGCAGGACCGGCAAGCAGAAGACGGCCCGGGACATGATCTTGTCCCTGGGCCTCATCAGTCTCGCGGCGGGAGTGATCTACCTCTTCATCCCGCACGACGACTCCGCTCCCGACCTCAAAAGGGTCGACTACCGCGTCGAGTTGCTGACCGCTCGCCGCGCCGCGAGCTATCCGGTGGCCGCGCCCCAGGGCCTGTCGGCCGACTGGAAGGCGACCTCGGTGCGCTTCTCGGGCGAGAACTTCGACGCGTGGCACCTCGGCTTCCATGACTCCGAGGGTGAATACGTGGCGGTGGAGCAGTCCGCTCAGAAGCCGTCCGTCTTCATCGACGAGAAGACCCAGAGCGCCCAGGAGACGAAGGTCACCCAGCGCATAGGGGACGCGACGTGGACGCGGTACGAGGGCGACAAGTACGACGCGCTGGTGCTGCGCGAGAAGGGCTCCACGACGGTGGTGACGGGCACGGCACCGTTCGACCGCCTGACGAAGATGGCTCAGGCGCTGAAGACGACGTAGGCGAACGCGGGCGAGGCGGGCCGGCCGCCGGAGAGGTCACTCGCCCCCGGAGCCGGGCCGGCCCTCGCCGTCGGACTCTTCCTCCCCATCGGACCGTTCCTCGGCCAGGGCCGCGTTGAGCCGCTTGCGCGCGCCCTCCAGCCACTGCCGGCAGACCTTGGCCAGCTCCTCGCCGCGCTCCCAGAGGGCGAGGGACTCCTCCAGCGTCGTACCGCCGGTCTCCAGCCGCCGTACGACGTCGATCAGTTCGTCCCGCGCCTGCTCATAGCCGAGCGCCTCACTCACGTTGCTGCTGGTCATGCGCCCACCCTAAACATCGACACCATCGACAACATCGGCTCGGACAGTGAACTCGCCCTCGGCGACCCGCGCCCGCAGCACCTCGCCGGCCGCGACGTCACCCGGATCCCGGACCACGTGCCCGTCGGCCTGCTGAAGCACCGCGTACCCGCGCCGCAGGGTCGCGGCGGGGGAGAGGCCCACCACGCGCGCGTGGGTGTGGGACACCTCGGAGTCGGCGCGGTCGAGAAGGTGGCCGAGAGTCCGCCGTGACCGTTCGACGAGGGCGGCGACGTGGTCGGCCCGCTCGTCGATCATCCGATGCGGATCCTCTATGACGGGCCGCGCGAGGGCGTGCGCGAGCCCGCGCTCCTCCCGGTCCACGAAGGCGTGCACGGACCGCCGGGCCCGGTCGAGCAGCAGCCGCACGCGCTCGTACTCCTCGCCCACGTCCGGTACGACCTTCTTGGCGGCGTCGGTGGGGGTGGAGGCCCGCAGGTCCGCGACGTAGTCGAGCAGCGGATGGTCGGGTTCGTGGCCGATGGCGGAGACGACGGGCGTACGACAGGCGGCGACCGCCCGGACGAGCTGCTCGTCGGAGAAGGGCAGCAGATCCTCGACGCTCCCCCCACCCCGTGCCACGACGATCACGTCGACGTCATCGAGATCGTCCAGCTCCTTCACGGCCTGGACGACCTGCGAAACGGCGTGCACACCTTGCACGGCGACGTTGCGCACCTCGAACCGGACGGCGGGCCACCGGCGACGGGCGTTCTCGAGAACGTCCCGCTCGGCGGCGGAGGCGCGTCCGCAGACGAGCCCGATGAGCTGGGGCAGAAAGGGCAGCGGCTTCTTCCGCTCGGCGGCGAACAGCCCCTCGTTGCCGAGGGCCTTCTTCAACTGCTCCAGCCGGGCGAGCAGTTCCCCGATCCCGACAGGCCGTATCTCGGTGGCCCGCAGCGACAACTGCCCCCGGGGCGCGTACCACTCGGGCTTGGCGAGCACGATGACGCGGGCTCCCTCGCTCACCACATCGGCGACGGAGTCGAAGACCTGCCGATAACAGGTGACGGCCACGGAGATGTCGTGAGAGGGATCACGCAACGTCAGAAACACGACACCGGCACCCGGCCGCCGCGACAACTGGGTGATCTGCCCCTCGACCCACACGGCACCGAGCCGATCGATCCACCCCCCGATGAGCCGCGACACCTCACCGACAGGCAGCGGAGCGTCAGCGGACGTATTGAGAGCCATGAGCCGAGACTATCGGCGCCCACTGACATCTCTCGCCCCCGCCGCCCCTACCCGTTCCCATCCCTGGGGGCTGCGCCCCCAGACCCCCTTTGTCCTCAAACGCCGGACGGGCTGGGTATTCAGCCCCTCCGGCGTTTGAGGAGCGGGGGTTCGGGGGCGGAGCCCCCGAGGATGGGACGGGTAGGGGCGGCGGGGGCGAAAACCACACAATCGCCACCCCACCCACCGCGCACGTACGATGGTGAACATGACCGCTTCGCCTGGCCGCCGTGTCCTGCTCGCCGCCCCCCGAGGCTACTGCGCGGGCGTGGACCGCGCCGTGATCGCCGTCGAGAAGGCCCTCGAACAGTACGGGGCCCCCATCTACGTCCGGCACGAGATCGTGCACAACAAGTACGTCGTACAGACCCTCGAAAAGAAGGGCGCGATCTTCGTCGAGCGGACCGCGGAGGTCCCCGAGGGATCGATCGTCATGTTCTCCGCGCACGGCGTCGCCCCCGTCGTCCACGACGAGGCCGCCGCAGGCAAGCTCGCGACCATCGACGCGACCTGCCCCCTCGTCACCAAGGTCCACAAGGAAGCCGTCCGCTTCGCCAAGGAGGACTACGACATCCTCCTGATCGGTCACGAGGGCCACGAGGAGGTCATCGGCACCTCGGGCGAGGCCCCGGACCACATCACCCTCGTGGACGGCCCGAAGGACGTCTCGAAGGTCGAGGTCCGCGACCCGTCGAGGGTCGTCTGGCTGTCCCAGACCACCCTCTCCGTGGACGAGACGATGGAGACCGTCGACGCCCTCAAGGAGAAGTTCCCGCAGCTGATCTCCCCGCCCAGCGACGACATCTGCTACGCCACGCAGAACCGCCAGCTCGCCGTGAAGCAGATGGGCGAGGAGGCGGAGCTGGTGATCGTCGTCGGCTCCAAGAACTCCTCGAACTCGGTCCGCCTGGTCGAGGTCGCGAAGCTCGCCGGCTCCCGCGAGGCGTACCTCGTGGACTTCGCCGACGAGATCGACGAGGCCTGGCTGGACGGCGTGTCGACGGTCGGCGTCACCTCGGGCGCGTCGGTCCCCGAGATCCTGGTGGAGCAGGTCCTGGAGTACCTGTCGCAGCGCGGCTTCGAGGACGTGGAGCTGGTCAAGGCGGCGGAGGAGTCCATCACCTTCTCGCTCCCGAAGGAACTCCGCCGCGACCTGCGTGCGGAGGCGGCGGAACTGGTGGCGCAGCGCACGGGCTCCGCCCCTGCCACCCCCGGCACCCCCGTTACGCCCCCCTCGGGCGAGTGACTGTCAGTCGTACGCCGTAACGTAGAGCCATGCACATCTTTGGCGTGGACATCGGCGGGTCAGGGATCAAGGGCGCCCCTGTGGACCTGGACAGGGGCGACCTTGCGGAGGAGCGCTTCAAGGTGCTGACCCCGCACCCGGCCACGCCCGACGCGGTGGCGGACGGCGTGAAGGAGGTCGTCGGCCACTTCGGCTGGACGGGCCCGGTCGGGATCACCTTCCCGGGCGTCGTCACGGGCGGCTCGACGATCCGTACGGCGGCGAACGTCGACAAGAACTGGATCGACACGGACGCGCGCGCGTTGCTGAGCGACCGCCTGGGCGGCCTCCCGGTGACGGTGCTGAACGACGCGGACGCCGCGGGTGTCGCCGAGATGCAGTTCGGCGCGGGCCGCGACCGCAGAGGCACCGTCATCCTCCTGACCTTCGGTACGGGCATCGGCAGCGCCCTCTTCTGCGAGGGCGTCCTGGTCCCGAACACGGAACTGGGCCACCTGGAACTGCACGGCCACGACGCGGAGACCCGCGCGTCCACCAAGGCCAAGGACGACAACGAACTGACGTGGGAGCACTGGGCCCACCGCGTGCAGAAGTATCTGGCGCACGTGGAGATGCTGTTCTCCCCGGACCTGTTCATCATCGGTGGCGGGGTCAGCCGCAAGTCCGCCAAGTTCCTGCCGCTGATCGAGGGCATCAAGGCGGAGATCGTTCCGGCGGAGCTCCAGAACAACGCGGGGATCGTGGGCGCGGCGATGCGGGCGGCCAAGGAGGCGTAGGAGGCGGAAGGGGGCGGTCGGCCGGGACCGACCAGGGCCTCGCGGTCCCTGTCGGCCGGGAGCGGCCAAGGGCCTACGCGGTCCTGCCGGCTCGCCCCCGCCCCGCCCGCCGGTTCATCAGGCGCACCTTCCGCACGGTCACGATGACGCCTGCGACGAGCGTCCCCCCGTACAGCCACCCGGCCTGGGTGGCGAGTGCGGTGACGATGCCCATCAGGCGGCCGAAGACCCCGTCGCCGTCGGCCAAGGGCAGCAGGCCCACGGTGAAGGCGATGGGTACGACGACGGGCGCGGTCACCAGGTCCGCGCCCCGCACCCAGGCCGCGGTCAGCACGCACACCGGCAGGAACAGCACGCCGTACGCCGTCAGGGACGCCCCGAACAGCAGCTGGTCGAGACAGCCGAGCACGACCATCAGCGCCGCGCAGAACAGCCCGCCGCCGAGCCCGGTGAGCCGGGGGTTCGGCATCCGCCGCAGGGCCTGCACGACCGGGGGAGCGGGCCGCCGGGCGGGGGCCGAGGGGCGCCGGGATCCGGCCGCCGCTTTCCCGGTGCCTCCCCTGGCGCCGCCTACGGGCCGGGCCGGGCCGGAGTGCGGGGGACGGTGTCGGATCCTGTGTTGCTCCACTGGACCAACCTAGGTCGGCCTGTGCGGGGACCGGCCCTTCAGACACGCCGAAGAAACGCCCGTAGACTGAGGGATCGTCTCCACCCTCCTCACCCTCCTCTCGTACGGGAAGTCGCAACGTGTCGCTCACGATCGGAATCGTCGGCCTGCCGAATGTCGGCAAGTCGACCCTGTTCAACGCCCTGACCAAGAACGACGTGCTGGCGGCCAACTACCCGTTCGCCACGATCGAGCCGAACGTCGGCGTGGTCGGTGTCCCCGACCCGCGTCTGACGAAGCTGGCCGAGATCTTCTCCTCGCAGAAGACCCTCCCGGCGACCGTCGACTTCGTCGACATCGCGGGCATCGTGAAGGGCGCGTCGGAGGGCGAGGGGCTGGGCAACAAGTTCCTCGCGAACATCCGTGAGTCGGACGCGATCTGCCAGGTCATCCGCGCCTTCAAGGACGAGAACGTCGTCCATGTCGACGGCAAGGTCTCGCCGAAGGACGACATCGAGACGATCAACACCGAGCTGATCCTCGCCGACCTCCAGACCATCGAGAAGGTCCTGCCGCGCCTCCAGAAGGAGTCGCGCATCAAGAAGGACATCGCGCCCAAGGTCAAGGCGGTCGAGGAGGCCAAGGAGATCCTGGAGAGGGGCGACACCCTGTTCTCCCAGGGCATCGTCCAGGGCTCGGGCAACGAGGAACTCCTCCACGACCTGCACCTCCTCACGACCAAGCCCTTCCTCTACGTCTTCAACGTCGACGAGGACGAACTGACCGACGAGGACTTCAAGAACGAGCAGCGCGCCCTGGTCGCCCCGGCCGAGGCGATCTTCCTCAACGCCAAGCTGGAGCAGGACCTCGCCGAACTGGACGAGGAGGACGCGATGGAACTCCTGGAGTCCGTCGGCGCCGAGGAGCCGGGCCTCACCACCCTCGCCCGCGTCGGCTTCGACACCCTGGGCCTCCAGACCTACCTGACGGCCGGCCCCAAGGAATCCCGCGCCTGGACCATCAAGAAGGGCGCGACGGCCCCCGAGGCCGCGGGAGTCATCCACACGGACTTCCAGAAGGGCTTCATCAAGGCCGAGGTCATCTCCTTCGCCGACCTGGTGGAGACCGGCTCGGTCGCCGAGGCCCGCGCCAAGGGCAAGGCGCGCATGGAGGGCAAGGAGTATGTGATGCAGGACGGGGACGTTGTGGAGTTCAGGTTCAATGTGTGACCAAAGCATTACTGAACGTTAATATGGTGGGTTCGACGTGTGGATTCGGGCCGGGTTCTCTTCGTGAACTCGGCCCTCCGTCGTTCCCGTGCGGGCTCGACGCCGTACGGTCGGCGGGAGTTCCTGGGTCCGTTTCAACCTTTGGCCAGGTGCTGAACCAGCTGCCGCGGCAACGTGGCACAGCCCGGAGCGGCCCGGTGCTATTCGGCGAGGCTGCCGTCCGCTTTCACCGCGAACCAGGTGCCGCCGACGCCCTGGCCGTTGGTGTCGCCCGGGGTCTGGTCACCGGTGAACCAGTAGAGCGGCCAGCAGTCGAGGGCGAGTTGCTCGGTGCCGTCGGAGCGCTTGTAGGTGGAGAGGAGCTTGGAGTCGATGCCCTCGACGGCGCCTGCGTCGACCGGCTTGGCGGGCTTCCACTTCTCCAGGCAGGCGTCGACGCAGTTGGACTTCATCGGCCAGTCGGTGTCCTTGGTGAAGCGGTACAGGGTGCGGCCCTTGCCGTCGCGGACGATCTCGCCGAGCTTGGCGTTGTCGACGGTGGAGAGCGGCGGGAGTTCTTCGGTCTGCCCGGCATCGGCACCGTAGCCCGAGCCGGTGGCCGTGTCGGCGTTGGCCTTGGTGCCGTCGGGGGCTGCCGCGAACCAGGTGCCGCCCACGCCCTGGCCGTTGGTCTGGCGCGGCTGGGTGTCCTTGGCGAAGCGGTACAGCGGCCAGCCGGCGAGGGTGAGCTGTTCGGTACCGTCGGCGCGGGCCACCTTGCCGAGCAGCGCGGCGTCCATGCCGTCCGCGGCCGAGGCGCCGTCGGCCAGGACGGGCGGCCAGGTCGTGGCGCACTCCCCGGCACAGTTGGACTGCGAGGGCTGGGCGGTGTCCTTGTCGAAGCGGTAGAGCGTGAAACCCGCGCTGTCGGTGACGACCGGCCCCAGCTCGGCGCTCTCCCAGATGCTGAGCTTGCCCGCCGCCGCCGGCGCCACGTTCACCACGTCTCCCACACCGGTGCCGGCGCCGACACCCGCGCCCGCCGGTGTGGCCGCCGCCCCGCTCGGGGCCACGCTCACCGCGGCGCCCGCGGGAGCCGCCTCGTCCTGCGACCCCCCGCAGGCCGACGTCAGCATGATCGCCGCCGCCGTGACCGCGATCGAAATGCTCTGCCACTTTCGCATGACTTTTCCTCTTCCGTTTCCGAATCGGGGCGCGTTTCGCCGCGCCCGTGTTTTCGATGAATGGGTGTGAACGAGGTGACTCAATGAGCGGGGCACCGTCCCGGCGGCCGTGGAGGAGGACCAGACAACCGCCGGGACGGAGTTCTTCGCGGACCGGCCGTTATCCGGTCACGGAATTCCTTCCGGGGCTTTCCTCCGGGACTTTTTCCCTCCGCCGCTCTTTTCCGCTGTATCCGTTTGTATCCGCTGCTGCCATCAACACGGCCCCCGCGGGAAGGGGGTTCAGTTCCAGGATGTTTGTTTCGAAGATTTTTTACGGGTCACACGCGGCCGGAGCCGATACCGGCCAGGGCCTGTGTCGGGACCGTCACCCGCAGGCCGAGAACGCCCAGATCCACCGTGCCGTCCGGCTCGGCGTACCAGCGCCAGTGCGCCCCGGGCACATCGCCCACCGTGAGGACGATCCAGCCACCGCCGTCCGGCGTCGCCAGTTCCGCGAGCGCCCGCGCCTCGTCGCCCGTCGAGGGCTGAAGCAGCATGATCAGCCCGGTCGCCTCGCCCGTACGGCCCGCGCCGCGCACCAGGCCGACGCCCAACTCCTCGGCGGCGCTGAGCACTTCGGCCGGGGCCCGGCCCTTGATCTCCGCCACGGAAGGGACCCGGACCAGACCGTGCACGCCCGGCAGCACGGTCGCGTTCGGGTCCACCGCCACCACCACGGTGCCCTGGCGGGGCAGTTCCAGCAGTCCGCGTACGAGCGTCGCCACCGTGTCCTGGGCCACGCCGAGGTCGCCGCGCACGCTCAGCGAACCATTGATCTGGCCGAGGTCGACCATGACCTGGGCGCCGCGGTCGTTGATGCCGACCCGGGCGAGCAGCGGGAGGTCCGGTGCGTCGTCCGGGCTGTCGGTCTCGATGACCGTCGGCAGCCCGGCGCGCTCCCAGCTGGTGGGCGCGACGGCGGTCCACGGCGCCGGTGCCTCGGCCGCGCCGGACACCGAGGCCAGCAGCCTCGCCGGTTCGGCCTGCACGCTGTAGACCCGCACCGGTCCTGACGTGGCCGGCCCGTCGGATCGTACGAGCTCGCGCAGCGCCTGACGCACCATCACCGGGGTGCGGCTGTCCGCCGCCAGCCGCCGGGCCAGGACCCCACGCCTGCGGCGGCGCAGCGCCAGGGCCATGCCGCGGGGCAGCCGGGGACGCAGCACCCGGGCGCCCCGGGCGATTCCGGATCCCGTCCTTCGCGCGGCCCGGCCGAGCGGCCGACGGGCGACGATCATCACGGTCAGCCCGGCGACTCCGGCGACTCCGCCGATGAGCACCGGCAGGGACACCCGGTCGCCGATGGACGCGAAGGGGTTGGCCGACCGGGAGTTGTTCACGGCGGTGGCCGGCGCGGACTGCGCGGGCGAGGGTGCCGCCGACGGGTTCTGTGCCGGGGTGCCGGCCGTGTCTCCCGCCACCGGTTCCTCAGGAAGTACGCCGAACTGGACGTCCGGGCCCTCGGCGTCGGCGGGCAGCAGCAGTGCGAACCCCGGCGTGGTCTGGTCGGGGCTCGCGAAGATCTCGCCGTTGGGCAGGACACGCCCGGTGTTGAGGACCAGGATCTCGTCGAACCGGTTGCCGTCGCCGAGCGTCCTGGCGGCGATGTTGAACAGGATGTCGGGTTCGCCGCCGTTCTCGGCCGGAGTCTTCACGACGTAGAACTTGGTCACTTCATCGGCGACCCGCAGCACGGCGCCGGGCCGTCCGCCGGCGGCCCGTACGGCCGGCAGCGCCGCCGACAGCGTGAGCGGCCGTGCCTGCGACAGCTCGGCCGGCCGTGCCGACGCCGACGGTACCGACAGTCCCGTCGGCGAGAGCGCGTACGCCGTGGCGGGCAGCGCCATCGAGGCGGCCAGCGCGAACCCGCACACCATGGCCAGCCGCGTCGCGTCGCGTCGGCGGCGTGCGTCGGGCATGGCCGGTGACGGCTGTGTCCGGGGCATCGTCCCCGGGTTCGGGGGGGTTGGGGCGTCTCGCATCTTTCTCGTCCTCCTCCAGCAGTTCCGCGGACGCGCACTCCCGGCGCGTCGGCGAGCACACGGCCGGGGGACCCGAGTCGGTTCAACGCCTGAGCGATTCCGTTTGAACCAGGCGGCTCCGACACCCGTTTCTGGCACCGCTGAGTCGATTGATGAGCGGGGAGGACGGAAATGGCGCGACGACACCCGACCGGGTGGGAGGTTCTGGGGTTCTCCGAGGACCCCACCCCGGGCGATCCGGAAGCGATCCGAAACCTGTCGAGGAACTATCGCGAACTCGGGGACGGCGCAGGTGAGGCGCTCGGTCTGCTGCGCGACGACGGGCGGATCAGACAGGGCAAGGGGCAGGCCATGGACGCTCTGAAGGAGCGGATCAAGGAGCTGCCGGGGATGCTGGAGGACACCCGGGACTCGTTCCAGCGTGCCGCCACCGCGTACGACGACTACGCCAACACGCTCACCGAGGCGCAGTCGATGCTGGACCGGGCGATCGATCAGGGCCAGGAGGTGGCGGCCACCGCCAACGCGGAGCCTCCGGCACAGGCTCCGCCGGACGCCACCCCGGAGCAGGTCGAGGCCCGCGAGGGCGAGGTCGACCGGATCAACGGGGCGAAGCAGCAGCTCTCGGCGGCGCAGTCGCTGGGGCGGGACGCGGAGCGGCTGCGGGAGGACGGGTCCCGCCGGGCGTCGGTCGTCCTGGACGACGCGGCGTCGAAGGCCATCCCGGAGCGGGGGGTCCTCAAGAAGATCGGGGACTTCCTCGCGGACAACCCGTTCCTGGAGATCATCGCGGGCATCCTGGTCGGGATCATCTCGGTCTTCCTGCCGTTCGTGGGCGTCATCCTGGGCGCGATCGTGTTCGCCTTCACGATCATCAGGATGGCCTCCCAGGGCAAGTTCGACGTGGGTGAGATCGTGATCGGCCTGCTGACCCTGGTGCCCGGCGGAGTCCTCCTCGGCGGTCTCGGCAAGCTGGGTCTCACGGGAGCCAAGGTGGCGAAATTCGCTCCGTTCTTCGCCAAACTGGGCAAGGGGGCCGGGACGATCTCGGCGGGCCTGGCGAAGATCGTCCAGGGGTCGACCTTCATCCGGAAGATCATCAATCCGCTGAGCAAGGGGCTCGCCGGGACCGGTCTCAAGATCACACCGGGGCTCGCGCTGGCCGGCAAGGTGGGCATCGACGTCGCCACCGACTTCGGGCTCGGGCTGCTTGCCGCGGGCATCACGGCAAAGGTCGACAAAAAGAAGTTCGACATCGGGGGCGCCGCCCTCGGCGGGCTGGTCGGCGCGGCCACCGGCGGTCTGCTGGGTGCCTTCGGCGGCACGAAGTTCGCCAACAGCATCAAGAACGCCTTCACCATCAAGGGCAAGTTCAAGAGCAACATCGACAAGGCGTTCTCGCCGGCGAGCCTGGGCATCACCAACGGCACGTTCAAGCCCGGCGACATCCTGTTCGTCAACGGCCTGGAGCTGCCCCAGAAGATCGGCTTCAACGGCATCAACAGCAGTACGACGGTGGACGCGGGGACCGGGGCGCTCAAGACGAAGGTCTCCACGCCGGACGGCACGAAGACCGAGGCCAAGCTCACTCCGGCGGCGCAGAAGCCGGACCTGGTCGGTGACGGGCTGCCCTTCTTCGAGCCGCCGGCCCCGGTCGTCTCGACCAAGACCACCACGCCCGACGGTTTCACCTCCGAGACCACGGGCGGAACGAACACCATCAAGAGCCCGGTCGGGGACGTCATCACCTCGAACGGCACACAGACCACGATCACGACACCGCTCGAAGGTCCTGGCATCGGCCAGAAGGCGAGCGACGTCGCCTTCGCCCCCTTCGCCCCGGGCTTCAAGGACAAGCCCACGATCAACACCGAGTTGACGCCGGGCGGCGGCTTCACGACCTCCGGCTCGTTCGGTGACATCTCCACCGTGGGCAACGGCGGTCCGACGGTGATCAACCCGCCCACCGTTCCCGGCGCGGACCCGGCGGTCGTGATACCGCCGAACTTCACCATCGACGGCAACGGGATCACCACGCCCAGCGGAATCACCGTCAACGACCAGGGTGCCTTCACCACCGTCTCGGGCGACGGCTTCTCGATCGGGAACGGGAACAACACCACCTCGGTGTTCAATAACCCGAACCCCGCGAACGGTGCCGCGCCCGTGATCACGCACGACCCGGCGACCGGCGTCGTCGACATCGATCTGGGCAACAACACCGTGATCAACGCCAACACGGGAATCGGCAACGGCTCGATCACGGTGAACGGCGGCAGCCCGGTCGACATCGACAACGCGGGCAACATCACCGTCACCAACAACCAGGGCGGCAACCAGACCGTCACCGTGCCCCCGGCGAACAGTGCCGCGCCGGTGACCGTGGTCGACGGCAACGTCACCACCAGTCTCCCGCCGGGCGGCGGCGCCACCATCACGACCCCGAACGGGGCCGGAAACATCACGACCACCCTCGACAACACCGGCTTCACGGTGAACACGGGGGCGCCCAACCCCAGCACCGTCCAGTTCAACGGCCCCGCCGGAACGCTCGACGTGACACCGGGTACCGGTCAGCCGATCACCGTGAGCCCGGACGGCGGCGTGCAGGTGGGCGGCATCACGACCAACCCGAACGGCGGCGGCACCATCGAGGCGGCGGGCAAGTCGATCGCCTTCACCCCGGACAAGGCCACCTTCACCACGAACGACACCTCGTTCGACGTGGGGACGAACGGTGCCTTCGACGTCGGCAACATCTCGCAGTCGCCGACCGGCACGATCACCACGCCCACCAGCACGACCGTGGTGAACCCCGACGGATCCGCCGTACTGACCACCGACGGCCAGCAGTTCACCATCGGCAAGGACGGCACGATCGCCCCGATCGACACCGGTGCCGGTACGACGGGCGCCCCCGGCACCAGCACGGCGGGCACCCCCGGCACCAGCACGGCGGGCGCCCCCGGCACCAGCACCGCGGGCGCCCCCGGCACCAGCACGGCGGGTGGGGCCGATCGCCCGCCGACGCCTCCGCCCCCGCTCCCGCAGCCCGCGGTCGGCAGTCCGGTGACCCTGGGCGACGCGACCATCGGTGTCGACGGCACCGGCGGGTCCACCATCACCTTCAAGGGCGACAACGACACCACGGTGTCGGTGAACAACGGCAACACCACCGTCAAGTCGGGCTCGTTCCAGGTGACCACCACCCCGAACGGCATCACGGCGACGAACACCACCGGCTTCACCCCGGTCCAGTTCAGCTCCACCGTCACCAACGGCGGCACCACCTTCACCGCCGGCCACGGCAACACCACCGTCAGCACCGGCACCAACAACGGAACCGGACTCCCCACCACCGTCACCGGCCCCGGCACCCAGCCCGGCGTCACCGTGACCCCGGCCGGCGACGGCAACCCGACGACGGTCACCACCACCGACGGCTCCACCTCCACCCTGACCGGGAACGGCGCCCATACCGACGTGGGCACCACCCCCGTCGCCTCCGCGGCCACGGACAACGCCGGCGCCCTCACCACCCAGGCCCCCGCGGGCGGCAGTACGACAGTCGTCAACAACCCGGACGGCACCACCGTCGCCACCGACAACACCAACAACACCAACAACTTCGGTGTCGGCAACAACAAGACGGTGACCGACGGCACGGTCACCATCGCCCCCGGCACCACCGGCGCCGGAAACACCCCGACCGCCGACATCACCAACACCGGCACCGGTACGCAGGCCACGCTCACCAACGGCGGGATCGACTCCCAGGGCATCACCACCAGCATCGACGCCGGCGGCAACGTCACCTTCACCAACCAGCCCGCGCCCGGCGCACCGACCACGACGACCACCTCGTCGCCCGACGGGTCGCTCACGACCAACGGCCCCGACAACACCACCGTCCAGGTGCCGAACCGGCCGGCGGGCCCGCCGCAGGGTGCCCCGGGAGCAGTCCCGCCCGCCGCCAACACCATCACCAACGGCAACGGCTCCACCATCGCCACGGACGGCACCGACATCACCCTGTCCCAGAACGGCTTCACCACGAAGTTCGACGGGAACAACGGCACGGTCACCACCGTCAGCGACAAGTTCGGCGTCGGTCACCAGGTCGACCCGGCGGGCCAGACGACCGTACTGAACTCGCCCAGCAAGGCCGACATCGCCGCCGACAACACCCAGGTGACGGTGAACACGCCGGCGAACACGGGCTTCCTCGGCGGCCCGAAGTTCACCGGCGGCGAGAACACCCTGTCCAACGGGCCGAACGGCCCGACCATCACCACCCACGGCGCCACCCCGGTCGCCGAGCCGGGCACCACCGTCGTCCACGGCCCCAACGCGAACGGCCCGGACGGCGAGTTCTCCGTCACCTACGGGCCCGCCAAGGGTGAGTTCGCCCCGGGCGGTGTCACGGGCCTCGGCCCCGCACCCGGCGCGGTCGCCGACACGGCCGGCAATCCGGTCGGCACCAACCCGGGCGACACCCAGATCGGCACCGCGACGGGCAACGGGCAGGGCGCCATCGAGGTACCGGCCTTCGACGGCGGCGGCTCGATCAAGCACGAGGGCGGGTTCAACGGGAAGTCCACCGTGGACACGGGCACGGTCACCATCTCCAAGTCCCCCGGTACGCAGGAGAACCCCCTCACCGCCGGCCAGAAGTCCGGTGTGGTCGACGGCCCGCTCAACCCGATCGACCCGGCCCCGGCCAACGGCCCGGAGACCTTCACCGTGGGCGGCAACGGGGACAACGGCCCGAGCGTCGAGATCCCGGTCCAGGGCGGCGGCTCCACCGTGCACGGCGGCGGCGACTCGTTCGACGTGAAGTCCACCGGGGACGGCACCTTCGAGGTGTCGGTGCCCGGCAGCACCAACCCGGCCGACACGGTCACCATCGGCCCGGACGGCACCCTGACCGGACCGAGCGTCATCACTCCGCCGCCCCCGGTCGGCAACGGGCCGGTGCAGTTGCCGACGGCGTCCCTGAGCAACGGCACCACCGTCACCGGCGGCGCGAACCCCTTCGTGACCAGCCCGCAGGGCACGGAAGGACCGACGGCCGCCTTCAACAACGGCACGGCCACCACCACCAACGGCACGGCCATCGCCACCAACGGGGCCGGCACGGTCATCACCCAGAACCCCGACGGCACCGCCAACTTCCAGTCCAACGTGCCCGCTCAGGGCGGCGGCAACCAGACGACCAACCTCGACATCGCCAACGACGGCGTCTCAGGCACCGTCACCAGCACCGACGGCGCGGGGAACCAGAGCACATTCAACGTCGACGCGGGCGAGAGCGGCGCGATCAAGGTGAAGGACGGGGCCGGTCAGACCACCGAGCTGGATGCTTCCGGCGGTTTCCAGCAGAACCACTCGCCCGTCCACGACTACTACGCCAACACCGGCGGCCCCGACTCGGTGACCGATCTCAACGTCTACGGCTACGAGGCGGTCACCAGCGCCATCAAGGGCGCCATCGGCAACCTCGCCACCGCGGGCTTCCAGATCGCGGGAGGCACGGACCAGCAGACCGCGCTGGAGAACGCCGGCATCAAGACCGGTCTCGGTGTCGGCAATTCACTGGCCAACAAGAAGCTGGAGAACGACTACATCTTCAAGACGAAGGCACCCGAGGTGGCCGTCGCCATTCTCCCGACGAAGTTCATCGCCGGCATCAACAACAACGAGCACACGGACCTCAATCCGGCCCCCACGAAATTCCCCACGAACCAGTGAACCCGTCCGGCACCTGCCTCGTGTTCATGGTGCCTGACCGACAACGTAAAGAAATCCGAGCAGGAATCCACGTAGTAACCCGAGCAGGAATCCAAGCAGCAGTCCGAACAGAAACGGGAGAATCCCCATGGCCGACTACATCGTCAACGACGAGAAGACCTCCGCCACCGCCGCCACCACGATGAACGAGTACGACATCGCGATCGCCCAGCTCCAGAAGATCAAGACCGATCTCGACACCCTGACGGAGGACGGCTACAACACGCCCGCGGCCCAGCGGGACTTCAAGCCCTTCGTCGGGGACTTCATGGCCAGCTACACGCAGGTCACCGAGGGCCTGACCGGTATCTCCGCCTTCGTGAAGTCCGTCGGTGACGGCTTCAACAAGCTCGACACCGACATGGGCGCCAGCCTCCGCGGCTGATCACCCACCACTCTGCCCGGGCCGGGCCGGACCCCAGTGGTCCGGCCCGGCCCGATCGGGTCCGACCGTCCCCACCTCACGTGTGCCTTAGGAGCGCCGACCATGCGTCTGACCGTCACCGCAGTCGACCCGCAGCAGGGCCAGACCGCGGACATCATGATCGAGGCCGATCCGGCGGTTCCGGTCGGTGAACTCGCCGAGGAGCTGCACCAGCGGCTGCGCGGCGGCACCCCCGAGGAGCCGCCCGCCCTCTTCCTGGGAACCACCCCGCTCCCGCCCGAACTCCCGGTGGGCACCGCCGAGTTGCGCTCCGGCAGTCTGCTGGCGCTGGACGCGCCCGTCCTCGTGCCCGGCCGCGAGCCGGACGGAGTCGCGGAGCTGCGGGCGATCGGCGGCCCCGACGCCGGCGCGGTGTTCCGGCTGCCGCCGGGCGACTACGAGATCGGCTCCGCGGACGGCTGCCGGATCCGGCTCGCCGCCGACTCCCTCGCGAAGAGCGCCGCCCGGCTCAAGGTGACCGCCGACGGCACCGTGACGGTCACCCCCGTGGGACAGCAGACCCTGAAGGTCGACGACACCCCGGCGCCGGCCTGGACCCGCTGCCCGGCCGGCGCGGTGATCTCCCTCGGCCCGGTCCTGCTGGAGCTGGCCGCGCCCTCGGTCCCCGACGCCGCGCTGCACCCCTCGCCGGACGGCGTCGGCCTCGACTACAACCGTCCGCCCCGGCTCCTTCCGCCGCCGGTGCAGAACCGGTTCCGGCTGCCCGCCCCGCCGTCCAAACCGGCCAACTTCAAGCTTCAACTCACCCTGATATTCGCCCCGCTGCTCATGGCGGCGGTCTCCGTCCTGATCTTCAACAACCTCAGGTTCCTGGTCTTCGGTCTGCTGTCCCCGATCATCGCGATCGTCGGCCAGCTGGCCAACAAGCGCCGCGGCAAGGAGACGTACGCCGAGCAGCTGGCGGAGTACGAGAGGAAGAAGGCCGAGCTGGAACAGGACGTGGACGACGCCGTCCTGGCCGAGCAGCGGGCCCGCCGCGCGGCGAGCCCCGACCCGGCGGCCACGCTGCTCATCGCCGCCGGCCCGCGCCAGCGGCTGTGGGAACGCCGCTGGCGGGACGAGGACTTCCTGCTGATGCGGGTGGGGGTCGCCGACCGGCCCGCGTACCTGGAGCTGGAGGACCCGGCCGAGGCCGAGCACCGCCGCCGGATCACCCGGACCACCCATGCCGTGCCGGTGGCGGTCCCGTTGCGCCGGGCCGGTGTCATGGGCATCGCCGGAGGCGCCGCCGCCGAACCCCTCGTACGCTGGCTGATCGCCCAGGCCGCCGCCCTGCACAGCCCCTCCGACCTGCGGATCTGCGTACTGTCCGGGTCCGGCGGCGCCGACCGCTGGTCCTGGGTGCACTGGCTGCCGCAGTGCGCGCCCCTCGGCGAGGACACGGTCAGCCTGATCGGCACCGGCGCCGAGTCCGTGGGCCGGCGGATCGCCGAGCTGAACGCGGTGATCGCCGCGAGGCGGGCCGCGGGCGACCGGGCCGCACGCGGCGGGGCGGTGGGCGAGCCGGACATGCTGGTCGTGCTGGACGGGGCCCGGCGGCTGCGCTCGCTCCCCGGCGTCATCCAGATCCTGCGCGAGGGCCCGGCCGTCGGCGTGTACGCGCTCTGCGTGGACGACGAGGCACGGCTGCTGCCCGAGGAGTGCCAGGCCGTCGCGGTGGCCGAGGCCGGCGGTCTGCTGCGGGTCGAGCAGGAGGGCGCCGACCCGGTCGACGGGATACTGATGGACGCCCCCGGCCGGTCCTGGTCGGTGGGCGTCGCACGGGCCCTCGCCCCGATCCGGGACGTGGGCGACGACGCCGAGGAGAGTCTGCTGCCCACCTCCGCGCGGCTGTTGGACGTGCTCGGTCTCGAACCCCCCAAGCCGGACACGGTCGCCGCGGGCTGGGTCATCACAGGCCGCACCACCCGGGCGGTCCTGGGCGAGGGCGTGGACGGGCCGTTCGCCATCGATCTGGCCGCCGACGGCCCGCACGGGCTGATCGCGGGCACCACCGGCTCCGGCAAGTCCGAGCTGCTCCAGACCCTGGTGGCCTCGCTGGCCGTCGCCAACCGCCCGGACGAGCTGAACTTCGTGCTCATCGACTACAAGGGCGGCAGCGCCTTCGCCGAGTGCGAGGACCTGCCGCACACCGTCGGCATGGTCACCGACCTCGACACGCATCTGGTGGAGCGGGCCCTGGTGTCGCTGGGCGCCGAGCTCAGGAGGCGCGAGCGGATCCTCGCCGACGCCGCCGCCAAGGACATCGACGACTACACCGACAAGCGCGACCGCCGCCCCGAACTCGGCGCCCTGCCACGGCTCGTCATCGTCATCGACGAGTTCGCGTCCATGGTCCGGGAGCTGCCGGACTTCGTCTCCGGTCTGGTCAACATCGCCCAGCGGGGCCGCTCGCTCGGCATCCACATGATGCTGGCCACCCAGCGCCCCTCGGGCGCCGTCACCGGCGACATCCGCGCCAACACCAACCTGCGGATCGCGCTGCGCACCACCGACACCTCCGAGAGCCGCGACATCATCGACGCACCGGACTCCGGCCAGCTGTCCCCGCGTACCCCCGGCCGGGCCTACGCGCGGCTCGGCCACGCGGCCCTGCTGCCCTTCCAGACCGGCCGGATCGGCGGTCGCCGCCCCGACACCTCGGTCGCCGAGGAGGACCGTCCGGCGCCCGTCCTCACCGAACTGCACTGGGAACTGCTGGGCGAACCGCTGCCCCGCGCCGCCCGGCAGGAGCGCGCCGTCCAGGCGGTGACCGACCTGGCCGTGCTGGTCGAGGCGGTGCGCGGCGCCGCCGAACAGCTCGCGGTGCCCGAGGCCCGCCGCCCCTGGCTGCCGCCGCTGCCCGAGGCCCTGGTCCTCGCCGACCTCCCGGCACCGGCCGCCGTGGAAGGGCGCCTCGCCCCGGTCGCGTACGGTCTGGTGGACCTGCCCGACGAGCAGACACAGCGCGAACTCGCCTTCGATCTCGACGAGTCGGGCCATCTGCACATCATCGGCTCACCCCGCAGCGGCCGTTCACAGACCCTGCGCACACTGGCCGCCGCCATCGCCGGGACGCACTCGTGCGCGGACGTCCATCTGTACGGCCTCGACTGCGGCAACGGGGCCCTGCAAGCACTCGCCCGACTCCCGCACTGCGGCGCGGTGGTGGACCGCGGCCAGACCGAGCGGGTGGTACGGCTGCTGACCCGGCTCACCGCCGAGGTCGGCCGTCGGCGGGGGCTGCTCGGCAAGCGCGGGGTGGCGGACCTCACCGAGCTGCGCCGGACCCTGCCCGAGGAGGAGCGACCGCCCCATCTGGTGCTGCTGGTCGACCGGTTCGAGGCGTTCGACCGCGACTTCAGCCTGTACGACCAGGGCAGCGTGATGGACAAGATGACGCTGCTGCTGCGCGAGGGCGCCGGGGTCGGGGTCCATGTGGTGGTGTCGGGCGACCGGGTGCTCGGCCAGGGCCGGTACTCCTCCTCGACCGAGGACAAGCTGGTGCTGCGCCTCAACGACCGCAACGACTACGCGACGGTGGGCATCAGGTCCCGCTCGGTGCCCGAGGATCTTCCGGCGGGCCGCACGATCCAGGTCAAGGACGCCAGTGTCGCCCAGATCGCGCTGATCGAGCCGGACGCCGGTGGCGCGGCCCAGGCGGAGGCGCTCGGCCGGCTCGCCGAGCGGACCCACGAACGGGACGCCGAAGTCCCGGAGGAGCGGCGCCCGTTCCGGGTGGAGGTGCTGCCGGACCGGCTCACCTTCGACGAGGCCTGGCAGCGCAGGCAGCGCCCCGCCGAACTCTCCCCGCTGTGGGCGATGGTGGGCGTCGGAGGCGACGAACTGGTCGCGAAGGGTACGGACATGACCGTGATCCCGTCCTTCATCGTGACCGGGCCGCCGCGCAGCGGCCGGAGCACGGTGCTGCTCACGATGGCCCGCTCGCTGCTCTCGCACGGCACGAAGATCGTCGTGATCGCGCCCCGCAACTCCCCGATGCGCGCGCTGGCCGGGGTGCCGGGGGTGGTCGAGGTCTTCGAGGACTCCGATCTGGCGGTCGCGGACTTCCGGGCCGCGCTGGGCCGGGTCGACTCGCAGGCGGGCGGCATCCTGGTGGACGACGCCGAGATGCTGATCAACTCGGAGATCGACGGCGACCTGGCGGCCCTCGCGCGCGGCAACGCGGGTGACGGCTGGGGCCTGGTGGTGGCGGGCAACAACGAGGCGATGCTCAGCGGTGTCGCGGGCTGGCAGGCGATCGTACGGCGCAACCGGTGCGGCGCG
This sequence comes from Streptomyces sp. NBC_00075, assembly GCF_045041225.1. Lineage (NCBI taxonomy): Bacteria > Bacillati > Actinomycetota > Actinomycetes > Kitasatosporales > Streptomycetaceae > Streptomyces > Streptomyces sp. NBC_00075. The sequence goes on along the minus strand of NZ_CP108243.1, from coordinate 3,689,366 downwards.
CTGCTGGCCCCGCGCTCCATCGGCGACGGGGAGGCCGTCGGCCAGCGGGTCCCGTACGGTCTGATCGGCGCGGACACGGAACCGGGCCGGGCCCATCTCCACCTGGGCGACGGACGATTCGTCACGGTCCGCGTCCCGGACACCAAGTCGGCCTTGTAGAACGGGACTTCGGGCTACCGCCCGCAGCAACCGACGCACGGAGAAGGGCCCGGGTTCCTGAACCCGGGCCCTTCTCGACGGCGGTACGGCGGACGCGGGCGGTCAGCCCGCCATGGCCGGCGGTTCCTCCTCGCCGAAGGCGAACGTGGCCGTGATCGCGTCGAAGACGTCGTACAGCTGGTCCGCCAGCGGCAGGTTCGGGCTGAAGCAGGTGATGATGAGCGCCCGCCGCTCGTCCGGAACGGGCACCACCGTGTGCATGACCAGGATCTTGTAGCTGACCCCGTCGGCCAGCGCGCCCTCCTCCACGCCCACAAGGCGCCCGACCGGGCCCACCGCGGGCAGCTGTTCCGTCGTGAAGGTACGTGTCGTGCCCTTCTTCCGCTGCTTGCCGGCCGCCGAGAACTGCTGGGCGAGGGCGTACGCCGAGAAGTTCTCGCCGGGCGGCGGGGTCAGGCTGAAGACCATGACCCCGGCCATGAGCAGCCCGTCCTCGAACATCTGGGTGGTGCCGGCCGCGTAGACGGCACCGTGACGCCGGGCGCCGTCCAGGATGCGCCGCAGCTGGCGGAAGGTCGCGTTGATCCGGTCCCGGCCGCCCTTGTCGGGGGTCTCGCGCAGGAGTTCCGCCCGCATCGGGGCGAGGCTGTCGCCGGAGAGGTCGTACTCGGTCCAGGTGTCCGGGATGGCGATCCCGAAGGTCACCGCGTCACTGCTCATGGCCAACTCGCTTTCGTCCGCTTGGGGTTGCATCACCGGTTCGTTGCCGCCGCTACTGGCCGTTGCCTTCTTTGAGCTGTTGGCCCATGTCCCGGTCGGCGTCCTCGAAGGCCTTCACGATGGCCTCGCAGGCATCCCTGAGGACCTTGCCGTTCCGTTTCAGCTGGAACCGGCCGTCGTTCCACTTGTCGTCGAAGTTCTCGCCCGAGCCCGCCAGCGGCGGACCGACGTCGGCGGCGTCGAAGCCCGAGGCCCTGGTCTCGACGAGTTCCATCACCCGTCCCAGGAGGTCGCGTACGCGCGCCACCTCGTCTCCCGGCATGTCGATTTCGGCCATGGTCCCTCCCGGCTCCCTTCGTTCCACGTCATTCGGTTCGAGCTTCGCGTCGTCCCAGGAACGGCTGGGAATCCGGCACGGTTCAATGCCGATACGACCAACGCGCTGTCCACCGCGAAAGCCTCGCCGCCGCCGAGGCGCGTCATATCGGGCTGGGGGTGAACCGGAATTGAACCGTCTCCGTCCGCTGCTCGTGTTCCCAGCGCATCAGTTCGGGAGAGCAGGAGAGGACGGAGTGAGTGGATGGCGGCTTTATGGTCCCGCGCTCGGCAGAGAACGAGTGACGAGGCACTGATCCGGGCTCTCTACGAGGAGCACGGCAGAGCCCTGCTCGCCTACGCGCAGCGGCTCACCGGCGACCGCGGCGCCGCGGAGGACGTGGTCCAGGAGACGCTCGTCCGGGCCTGGAAGAACCCCGATTCGCTGGTGAACGGCAAGGGCTCGGTGCGCGGTTGGCTGCTCACCGTGGCCCGCAACATCATCACCGACCGGTACCGGGCGAAGGCCGCCCGCCCCACCGAGGTCGCCGAGTCTCCGGGCAGACCGCCGGTGGAGAAGGACCACGCGGACGCCGTGGTGGACTCGATGCTCGTCATGGAAGCGCTCGACCGGCTCTCCCCGGACCACCGGGACGTGCTGAGAGAGATCTACTTCCAGGGGCGGAGCGTCGCCGAGGCGGCGAAGGCCCTCGGAATACCGCCGGGGACGGTCAAATCCCGGTCGCACTATGCCTTGAAGGCATTGCGTGAGATGTATGCGGACAACAAACCAAGAACGGCGAAGCTCGTCGCACTGAAGGAGGTGGCGGTATGAGCATTCAGCAGCATGACAGCGAACTGCTCGGCGCCTACGTCCTGGGCGCGCTCGTTGAGCAGGAGGTGCTGGCCGTCGACGAACATGTGGCGTCGTGCCAGAAGTGCCGCGACGAACTGGACGGGCTGCGGGAGTTGGAGTCCGCGCTGGGCGAGGTGCCGCCGGAGGCGTTCCTCGACGGTCCGCCCGAGGACGGCGACCTGATGCTCCAGCGCACGCTGCGACAGGCCCGCGGCGAGCGCGACGGCGCGGAGCGGCGACGATGGAGCGCCATGGCGGCGGTCGCGGCGGTCGTGGCGGCGGCGGTGCTGGGCGGCGGCGTACTGATCGGGCAGAGCTCCGGTGACGAGAACGTCGACGCACTGCCCGCACCGACGTCGACTCCCGTGGCCGGTACCAAGGTGGCCTCGGGCACGAGCGCCGAGACGGGCAGCACCATGGCGGTACGGGTCACCCCGGCCGCCGACTGGGTCCGGATCAACGCCGCGGTCAAGGGCATCCCGGCCGGCGAACTGTGCCGGCTGATCGTGGTGACCAAGGACGGCAGTCGCGAGGTGGCCGGCAGTTGGCTCACCGCCGACGAGGCGAAGGGCGCCGATCTCGACGGATCGGCGGCCGTGCCGATCGACGAGATCGCCGAAATCCGGGTGGAGAACGACAAGGGCACGGAATATGTGAACGCACGCATCTGAGAATGTGGCGAGGCCGGTCCGACCGCGTAAGCGAAACCACGCGGTCGGACCGGCCCTTTTCTGGTTCGCCCCTTTCTGGACCAGCCCTTTTCTGGTTCGGCCCTCTTCCGGACCGGTATGCCGAAGGGGCGGCCCGCACCCTGTGGTGCCGCGCCGCCCCGTCCCCTTCTCATTTCTCGATACCGCGTTACTCCTTGATCATTTTGCCGTCCGCCTTCACCACGAACCACTCCCCGTCCAGCCCCTGCCCGTTGACGTCGCCGGGAGCCGCGTCGCCCACGTAGTAGTAGAGCGGCCAGTCCCCGTACGTCGCCTGGACCGCGCCTCCGGCGTTCTTGGCCTCGCCCAGCAGCGCCCTGTCCGTACCGGGCCCTGCCGTGGCCGCGGCGGTGCTGGTCAGCGCGGGCCATACGGCGATGCAGTCGGCGTCGCAGTTGCCGGCGCCCGCCTTGTCCTTGGTGAAGGCGTACAGCGTGCGGCCGTCCTGGTCGACCAGGATGTCGCCGAGGCCGGAGTCGGCCACCTCGACCGACGTCCGGGCGGAACCCTTCCCCGAAGAGGAGGCGCCGCCCGTCTCCTTCTCCTTGTCGGCTCCGCCGCAGGCGGACAGGCTCAGCAGGGCGAGGGGAATCGCGACCAGGGTGATTCGTGCGCGCATGATTGTCGACCGTCCTTGTTCAGTCAGGAATCCGGATGGGAACTCGCGAAATCGCGTTGCGGATTCCCACACGTGCGCGCGGCAGGAGTGGTTCAGTCGGGCCGCGATCCGCACTTCTCCGGATCTCCGTTGAACCTTCCCGGGCTCACGCTCGTGGACCGGTCGTGAATCGAATCCGTTCTCGACGTGTCCTCGGAAGGGGAAAGAAAATGCGCGGTTTCCCGATGGCGGCCGTAGTCGCCGGCGCTCTGCTCGTCGGTGCCGCCGGCGCGCCGGCCGTGGCCGACGACCATGCCGGCCACAGTGGCGCCGCCACGGTCTCCTCCTCGGCTCCCACCCGGCTGTCGTCCGTGTCGGCGGGCGCCCCGGCGATGTCACTCATCGCCCAGCTCGACGGCACCCAGGAAGTGCCCGTGCCGAACGGTCCGGCGGTCGGCGACCAGGATGGCAAGGCCGTCGCCCTGATCAAGGTCAAGGGCGACCGCATCACCTTCGCACTGACCTGGAACGGCATCGACACCCCCACCCTCGGCCACATCCATGAGGGCAAGGCAGGGGCCAACGGCGATGTCAAGGCCGGTCTGTTCACCACCGCCATGCCCGCCGGTGTCCACTCCGCCGCCGGCCAGACCGCGATCACCGACGCCGCCCTCGCCGAGCGGCTGCGCACCGACCCGAGCGGCTTCTACGTCAACCTGCACAGCGCGGAGTTCCCCGGCGGAGCGGTCCGCGGCCAACTCAAGCCGTTCGGCAAGGCGATCAACCCGCTCAGCATCATCCGAGGCGGCAAACTCCGCGCTCTCGCCGACGGCGGCCAGGAGATCCCGGCCGACGACCCGGCCGCCGCGGGTGACCCGGACGGCCACGCCGTTGCCTTCGTCTACCCCGGCCAGGGCATGGTCGGTTACTCCGTGGCCTGGGTCAACATCGCGGCCCCGGTCGCCGGCCACATCCACGAGGGCGTCCTGGGCAAGAACGGTGAGGTGAAGGTCCCGCTCTTCACCACCCCCGCCCCGGAGAACATCTTCGCCCTCTCCGGCGCGGTCCCGGTGCCGGACGCCGCGACGGTCCAGCAGCTGAAGAAGAACCCCACCGCCTTCTACGCCAACATCCACACCGCGGAGTTCCCCGACGGGGCGGTCCGCGGTCAGCTCTTCCGCTGAACGCGGCCCGGCCACCGAGGCCGGCCGACGCTCACCGCACCTGTCGGCGTACGAAGTGGTGGAACAACCCCGTGGCGTCGGCGAGGAGTTCGTCCGGCGGCCCGGACTGGACGATGCGGCCTTCCGACAGGACGATCACCCGGTCGGCCTCCATGATCGTGGACAGCCGGTGGGCGATGACCACGCGGGTCGCCCGCAGGGCGCGGGTGCTCTCGGTCACGATCCGCTGTGTGTGGTTGTCCAGGGCGCTGGTCGCCTCGTCCAGGAAGAGGATCCGCGGCCGCCGGATCAGGGCCTGCGCGATCATCAGGCGCTGTCGCTGCCCGGCCGAGAACGTGCTCCCGTTGTCCGACAGGACCGTGTGCAGTCCCATGGGCAGTTGGGCGATGTCGTCGGCGAGGCCGGCCATCCGCGCCGCTTCCCGCACCTCGTCCAGGGAGTACGCCTCCGCGCCGCGGATGTTGGACAGGACGGTGCCGGTGAACGGCTGCGCGTGCTGGAGGACGACGCCGCACTGGCGGCGTACGGCGGTGAGGTCGAGCGCGGCCAGATCCTGGCCGTCGTAGTGGACCGAGCCGCTTTCGGGTGCGGCGAAGCCGAGGAGGAGGCGCAGCAGGGTCGACTTTCCGCAGCCGCTCGGGCCGACGACGGCCACGAATTCGCCGGGGCGGACCCGCAAGGTGACGTCGTCGAGGACGGGTGGTCCGTCGGGGGAGTAGCGGAAGGTGGCGCCGCGTACGTCGATGGCACCGGTCAGTTCTCCGGGGTGGCGGCTGTTCTCGGAGATCTCGGGGGGCTGGGTGAGGATGGGTTCGAGCCGGCCGAACAGCGGGATGACGGCGCCTGCGGAGGTCAGGGCGGTGACGAGCTGGGCGGTCGCGGTCAGCTGAGTGGTGAAGGACACCGTGAAGGTGAGGATTCCGTCGACCGGCATCGCGTCTCTGGCGGGTCCGGCGAGCAGCGCGAGCAGGATGAAGGTACAGAAGGGGACATAGGCGGCACCGAAGGCGGTGACGGCGTTCTGGAGCCGCCGCACTCGTCGGCGTATGCGCTGGCTTTCGACGAAGTCCCTGGCCCAGTGGGCGTACGCGTAGTTCTCCGCCGCCGCGACGCGCAGTTTGGGCAGTCCGCGCAGGGTCTGGAAGACCTTGTTGGTAAGCGCGTTGTCGAGCTTCGCCAGTCTGCGGTGCCAGGTCAGTTCCCGGGCGCCGATGACGGAGAGGACGGCGGCGCTGAGGGCGACCATGGTGGCGGAGAGCAGGGCCAGCGGTGGGCTGTACCAGAGCTGAAGCGCGAAGTTGACCGCGACGAGCAGGACAGCCTGTACGACGGTCATGGCCACGCCGGAGACGACCTCGCCGATCCGGCTGACGCCGAGCGCCGCGCCTGCGAGTTCACCGGTGGAGTACCGGCCGAAGAAGGAGGCCGGCAGGCGCAGCAGCCGGTCCCACACACCGGCCTGCACAGTGGTTTCGAAGCGTCCTTCGATGCGCAGCACGGCCAGGTTCCGCACGATGCCGAACCCCATGGCCACGAGGCCCGCGACGATCACGGCGAGGCACGTCTGGATGATGAGCGGGCGCTGTCCGTCGGGCACGAACCGGCCGAGGACCTGGCCGGTCGCGATGGGTACCAGGAGTCCGAGCGCGACGGCCGCGAGGCCGGCCGCGGTCAGCCGCAGCAGGTCGGCACGGCAGCCGTGCAGGCCGTACGAGAACAGCAGGCGGGTGACGTTCCCCGTGTCGTCGGGGAGCGGCCGGTAGAACGTGACGGCACGGGTACGCAGTCGGCCGGCGGTCCGCGCGGTGACGCGAACGCGGGGTCCGCCGGACGGGTCGGCCATTTCGTAGTGCCCGCGCCGGCGGAGGAGCGCGACCGGCGTGTCGCCTTCGCGGAGGAAGCCGACGAGGGGCCCGATGTCCGTGCGCCACCAGGTGCCGGTGAGGTCTACGGGACGGTTGGGCAGACGGGCGGTCCGTGCGATCCGGACGATTCGGTGTACGGGGTCGGGGTGCGGGGCGTGGTCCACGGCGCGGTGGGTCGGTGAGGCGGTGATTCCGGCCGCCTCGGCGACCATCTCGACGACGACCGCCGCCGCGTGTTCGGCCTGCGCGGCGGTGGGGGAGCGGGCGGAGGAAGAAGGAGCGGAGGCGGAGGCGGCGGTTGTTGTGCGGGGGCCGGGGTTCCTTCTCGTGTCCGGTTCGGGGGCGGACGAGGGCCGGACGTGCTCACGGAGCGCGTGCACCGCCTGGTCGAGAGCGGCCTCCCTCGCCCGCCGGCCGGCGGTCAGCCGGGCCTCGTCCTGCCGGTCCTCTTCGATGACGCGTCGGCTGAGCGCGGACATCAGGTGTGGCCGGAAGTCGTCCAGGTGCCGCCGGAGCGAGCCGTCCGACAGCAGGCGCGAGGTCGTACAAGCGGCCACCACGGCGGTGGGCTCGCCGCGCACCCGGTCGTGTGCGCCCATGGGCGTGAACCGGCCTGCCTCGGGCGGCGGCAGCGTGCCGTCGTCGGTGCCCGCCTGTCCGCTCACCACCCGGATCCAGGTGACCGCTCCGGCGGACGGAGCGGCCGCTCCGGACTGGTGGGCGCCGAGTTCGGTGTGCGCGTCGGGCGTGATCCGGACGGTCCGCTCGGGTGGGAGTGGTGGCGGTGGCTGTCGTACGGCGTCGAGCAGGGCGCTCAGACCGGCGTCCAGGGCGGCGGCAAGGGCAGACCTGGAGGACGCGGTGGACGTGATGAACGCGTCGGACTGCGAAGTGCTGTGCGGCTCGTCGTGCCGTTGGTCGTGCGGTTCGTTCGGCGCCGGAATCAGTTCGGCGGTGCGGACCCGGTACAGCGCGCATCCCGGCGTCGCCCTGCCCGTCAGCACATGCCGGTCGCCGTGCGGCAGGGAGGGCAGCAGCGCGCCCGGCTCGGCGCGGCCGAGGAAGCGCCAGTGGCCCCGTCCGCCGGCGTCCGCCGCGAACAGGTCCAGCGCTCCGCCGGTCACCAGCCAGAGGGTGTCGTCACCGGCGAGCGTCGACTGGTCCGTCGACGCGAGTTCCCACATCCGGCCGTAGTGAGCGGGTTGCACGGAATCCAGCGGGTCGGGACGGTGGGCAACCGCGTCGGTGCCGGTGCCGCCGGGGTGTCCGTAGCCGTGTCCGGTGTCGGGATCGGGGCCGGAGAGCAACTCGGTCATGTCAATGGCCCTTCACCAGGTCCGCGTAGGGACCGGCGGCGCGTATCAGATCCTCGTGGCGTCCGCGCTCGACCACCCGGCCCCGGTCGAGGACGATGATCTCGTCGCTGTTCCGTACGGTGCTCAGCCGGTGCGCGATGACCACGCACGCGCAGCCGCGTCGGCGCAGATTGCCCTCGATCACCTGCTCGGTCTCGGCGTCCAGGGCGCTGGTCGCCTCGTCGAGGACGAGCACGCTGGGCGAACGCACCAGCGCACGCGCGATCTCCAGGCGCTGGCGCTGGCCGCCCGAGAAATTGCGGCCGTGCTCATCGACCGGGGAGTGGATGCCGCCGGGCCGGCCGGCCACCACGTCCCACACGGCGGCGTCCCTGAGGGCGGCGACGACCGCGTCGTCGGGGATCGACGGATCCCACAGCGTGACGTTGTCGCGCACCGTTCCCTCGAAGAGACAGATCTCCTGGTCCACGAAGGCGACCGAGGCGGCGAGCGTGCCGCGTGAGACGGTAGTGTGGGGCTGCCCGTCCAGCCGGATCTCGCCCGACCAGGGGGTGTGGAGACCGGAGATCAGACGGATCGTCGTCGACTTGCCGCTGCCGGAGCCGCCGACGAGCGCCACCTGCTGTCCCGGGCCGACGGCGAAGGAGAAGTCGCGGAGCAGCGGCTCGGCCAGGGGCGCGTAGCCGAAGGTGACCGCGTCGAACTCCAGCCGGCCGCCCAGCCGGCGGATCCGTTCGGGTTCCGGTCGGGCGAAGACCTCGTCGGCCGGGAAGTCCTCGACGTCCTTGAGCCGCGCGACGTCGGCGTTCATGTCCTGCACCCGGGCGGCCACCGCGGTCAGTTCGTCGACCGGCCGGGCAAAGCTGGTGATCAGGGTCTGGAAGGCGACCAGTACGCCGATGGAGACCGCCCCCTCCACCGCGCGCAGGCCACCGACGAGCAGTACCAGCGCACTCGCGACGACGGCGAGCGCAGGTGCCGCGGTGGCGAACACCGCGCTCGGCGTGAACAGCCGTTGCCGGGCGTTCACCGTGGCCGCCTGATGGCCTGCCCACCGCTGGAAGTACGCGCTCTCGCCACCGGTGGCCTTCATGGTCTCGATCAGGTGCAGTCCGTCGAACGACACCTCGTAGAACTTCCCCCGGTCCGCGACGAGTTTCGCGACCGCGCTCTCCCGGCTGCGCACCACGGCCCCCAGGGCCACGGCGTTGAGCAGCGCCAGGCCCACTCCGATCAGCGCGAGCCGTACGTCGTAGGCCCACATCAGCGCGGCGTACACCACGATGACCACACCGTTGACCAGCACGCTGACCAGATCCCTGGCCACGGTCTGGGCGACCTCGCCGTTGGTCTCCAGCCGTTTGGTGACCTCCGCCGGGCCGCGCTGGCCGAAGAAGGAGACCGGGAGGCGCAGCAGATGGCGCAGGAACCGGGCGTGGCCGAGGGCCGACGAGGCCAGTTGTATGCGCAGCAGATAGCCCTGCTGGAGCAGGGTCAGGCCGAGCGTGACGACGACCACGACCGCCATCCACCCGAAGAACGGCCGCAGCGACGAGGTGTCGGAGCCGAGCAGAATCGCGTTGACGACGGCGATGGTGAACGTCGGGGTGGCGATGCCGATGAGGACCAGCAGCAGGCTCGCGACCAGACCGATCAGCAGGGCCCCGGAGGTGCCGTGCAGGCGGGTGCGCACGTCGGCGAGGAGCCTCGGCGGCCGGCCTCCCGGGCAAAAGCCCGGCCCCGGGGCGAAGGTGAGCGCCACGCCGGTGAAGTCGGCGTCGAACTCCTCCGGCGACACCACGTACCGTCCGCAGGCCGGGTCGTTGATGAAGGCCACCGGGCGGCCGAAGCGGCGTCCGGTGCCCTCCCAGACGACGAAGTGGTCGAATTTCCAGAAGAGGATGGCCGGCGCCTCCGCGTGGGTGAGGGCGTCGGCCTCGGTCTGTATGCCCTTGGCGTCCAGGCCGTAGTGGCGGGCGGCTTTGAGGATGTTCGCGGCGTTGGACCCGTCCCGCGACACTCCGCACACCAGCCGGAGTTCCGCCAGCGGGACATGGCGACGGTGGTGCGCCAGGACGATCGCGAGTGCCGCCGCTCCACACTCGGTGGCCTCCATCTGGAGGACGGGTCTGGTCCGTACCGGGTGTGGCCACGGACGGGCCGGAAGCGCGGGCAGCGTCCACGCGGTCCGTTTCCGGTGGCGGCCGGTGGCCGCGCCGATGCCGAGGGGGAAGGGGGTGCGGGCAGGAGCGAGGGGGCGGGGAGGCGCTGCGGGCGGGTCGGGGCGACGGGCACTCAAGGCGACATCATTTCGATCGGGCGGGCAGGCGGCAGGGAGATCGTCGCGGTGACGAGACTTCCGGAGACCAGCCGGTCGGGCGGACCGGCCCAGGTCGACCAGGCGTACCCGCTGACCGTCCGGTCCGACGCGCGCAGGGCCACCGCCACCTTCGCCACCGGTCCGTCGCGGGTGACCTCCGCTGCCAGCTCCTTGCCGAGGAGCGGGGCGATCTGCGTGCTCGTGTCGGGGGTGTGCTGCACGAACAGCACCGTTCCGCGCAGTACGCCGAAGGCCGAGGCCGGTACGGAGCGCACGGTCAGGTTCACCTCGGTTCCGACACCGACCTCGGTGCTGCGCTCGGCCGGCACATAGGCCACGGCCATCAGCGGGTCGTCCGTCGTCTCGACGGTGAAGGCGTTGGCGAGCGTCGTCCCGTTGGTGACGAACTGCCCCGGCTTCGCCAGTACGGCGGTCGCCCGGCCGGCGACGGCGGCGCGCACGGTCGTCCGTGTGCCGTCGCCGGTGGTGACGGTGGCCACCGGAGCCCCGGCGGCGAAGCCCGTACCCGGTTGGACGAGCAGCTCGGTGAGCTGACCGGCCGCGGTGCTCTGCACCGGAAAGGCCGGCTGGGAGACGGCCAGGACCCCCGTGGCGGTGACATCACGCGGCACGGTTCCGGCGAAGGCCCAGAGACAGCCGGACGCCACGACGGCAGCGAGCCCGGCCAGCACGAGCCACCCGCCGGGCCGAGTCAGGCGTACGGGGATGTCCAGGGCCTCCGGGGCGTCCAACCTGGCCAGCGCGGTACGGCGGAACTGCACGGGACTCTCCTCCTGTCCTTCCTGGGTGGTGTGGCCCCGAGGGGGGCCGGACACCGCACGATGCGGTGCCCGGCCGGGTCGCTCGGTTCGCGGGTGGCGACCCGCGTGTCGGTGGGGCTGCTGGTTACTGGAGGGCGCCGCCGCGATGGCCGCCGGCGATGCGCTTGAGGTCCGCCTCGCTCAGCTCGCGGGTGGCGATCCGCGTGTCGGCGTTCGGCTTCTCGGCGGGCTTGGCGGCCTTGGCGTTCTTCTTGAGCTGGACCATGGCGTGCTCCTCTTTCTCGGTTTTGCCGGTACTCGGATTTCCCGGCGCTGACCGCTTTCGCGATCGGCTGATGACCAGAGATTCGCAGTTGACGGGGTGCGTGCCATCGGGGCTGCCCTCAGGCGTTACGTAACGTCGGGGCGATCCGCCGGTCTGCGCAGCTCAGCGCCCTGTGAGACGGGTATGACCGCTGGGGCGCGACCGAGGACGCGGAGTGCGAGTGAGACATGAGGCATCGACACATCGACACATCGACACATCGGGACATCGGGACATCGGGACATCGGGACATCGGGACATCGGGACATCGGGACATCGAGCCTGGAAGGCCATGAAGATCGGCGACCGGTCTGTGGGCAGGAGGGAGTGGCTCAACCGGTCTGTGGCAGGTTGCGTGCGGCCCAGGCCGCCAGATGAGCCCGCGACCGCAGGTCCAACTTCGTTCTCACGCTGGACAGATGGGATTCGACGGTGCGTTCCGAGATCCGTAACCGGGTCGCGATCTCGACATTGCTGCTGCCTTGCGCGACGAGCGCGGCCACTTCCCGTTCCCGGGCGCTGACCATGGGCGACGGCGCGGGCTCCGGGGCCGGCCGCACGGCTCCCTGGCGCAACGCGTAGCCGACGACGCCGGTCGGCGACAGCCGCCGCCCCTGGGCGAGAGCGCGGTCCACGTCGCCACCGCGCTGCCGGGCGCGTACGGCCTCCACCGCGTCGGTCAACAACTGCTGCCACCACGGTTCGTCATCCTGCGAACCCAGGGCCTGCCGCAGACTCTCGGCCCCGCCGGCCAGCCGCAGTCCGCGCTCCGCGCGACCGCTGCGCAGCGCGACGATCGCCAGCCCTTCCAGCAAGTAGGGGGTGGGCCGTGCATGGTGATCGCCCAGGGCCTGGAGCCCGGCTGCGAAGTGCGTGGCCGCCGTGACCAGGTCGCCCCTGCGCAGCTCCAGGGTGCCCGCCGTGTGCAGGACGTTCGCCAGCCGGGTCGGTTCGCCACTGCCGCGGCCGCGGTAGATCGGCAGGATTTCCTCGAGCAGCGCCGCCGCCCTGTCCAGGTCGCCGCTCAGCATCGTCGCCCAGGCCAGATTGTGCCGGCAGACCGCGATGCTCGCCGGGTCGCCGAAATCCCGCAGGAGTTCCAGACACTCCGCGAAGTTCGCGGTCGCTTCCGCGTAGTTCTCGCACACCTGATGGGCGAAGGCCAATGCGGTGAGGGCCCGGCAGCGCAACGGCCGGTGCGCGTCCCGAGCCAGTTCGACAGCCTCCCGCGCGGACACCAGGGCGGCTTCGTGGTCACCGAGCCAGGCGGCCTGCCACGCCGACTCCTCCAGGGCCAGAGCCCGGTACGTCACGGGCGCGCCCGCGACCCGCAGAGCCCTGGTCAGCTGTTCACGGCTGTCGGAGATGATGCCCCGCGCGGTGCGGCACCGGATCAGCGTGGCGGCCAGCAGCACCTCACGAGGGTCGGCCCGGCCGCGTACGTACTCGATGGCGAAGAGCAGATTGGCCTGCTCCGCGAAGAGACGGTCGGCGGTCCGGCGGTCCATGGTGAACTGCTCGGCCTGCGCGGACGCCAGGGTGGTGAGCGCGGCCACCAACTGCTCGGCGGCGAGATCCCACTCACCGTGGGCGAGGAGCTGTTCCCGGGCATAGGCCCGTACGGATTCCAGCTGCCGGAACCGCGCGTGGCCCTCTGTGCCCGCCCCGGCCCCTGCCGTCACCGGCGTCAACAGCGACTTGGACTCCAGTCCGGCGATCAGCTTGATGACCGGCTCCCCGAGGTCCGCCGAGACCGTGCCCGCCAGATCTAGGCCGAATCCGCCCGGCAGCACCGACAACCGCCGCAGCAGCGCCTGTTCGGCGGGGCTGAGCAGTCCGTAGCTCCAGTCGATCGCGGCGTACAGACTGCGATGTCTGCTGTCGGCGTTTCTCGTGTCGGAGGTCAGCAGGGAGAAACGGTCCTGCAACCGGTTGAGGATCTCGTGCAGCGGCAGCAGCCGTACCAGCCGCGCCGCCAGCTCGACGGCGAGCGGCAGATTGTCCAGCCGCTCGCAGATCGACCGCACGGCGTCGCGGTTGTCGGGAGTGACGGCGAAGGCCGCCGCCACATCGATCGCGCGGTCCGCGAACAGCTGCATCGCGTCGTCCACGGCCAGCTCGGCCACCGGGAACACCTTCTCGCCGGGCAGCCGCAGTGTCTCCCGGCTCGTGGCGATGACGCGCACTTTCGGACAGCGCGGCAGGAGCGAGGCGATCAGCGCGCTGCACGCCTCGACGAGGTGTTCGCAGTTGTCCAGGACCAGCAGTGCGTTCTTGCCGCCCAGTGCCTCGGCCAGCGAGTCCTCCAGAGCCCCGCCGGGCTGCTGCGTCGCACCCACGGCCTCGGCCACGGCCTGCGCGACGAGGTCGGAGCGGCTGATCCCGCCCAGCTCGACCAGGTGCACCCCGTCGGAGAACGCCTGGCGCACGGCCACGGACGCCGCGTACTGCGTCGCCATCCTGGTCTTGCCGACCCCGCCGGGACCGAACAGAGTGATCAGCCGGTGGTGCCTGGCCAGCCGGGCGAGCGCCGCCGACTCCTGCTGCCGCCCGACGAAGCTGTCCAGCCCCGCCCGGGGCCCGGCACCCGCGCCTCCCGACTCCGTTCGGCCACCGCCCCCCGTCCCTGAGCGGTGCCGGTACGCCCGCTGCCGACAAGCGTTCGAGCAGTAGAGCCGCGTTCTCCGTGATTCACTCGCCGCCGGTATTCCAGCGGAACACACCACGCAATGGGATAAGTGCGACACGACGATGCGCTCACTCCACTCTTCCGTGAACCGAATGCTCCGCGTTACGGCGCGCGTTGAGCTGCGTCACGCTCTAAACGGAGCGCAGACCCGAACGGCTCACGTGAGCCGCGTCACACGGCCTGGACGGAGCGGACGTGGTCGTCGGCGGGTTCGCGTGCTGATGAACCGCCCCCCGGGTTCTTGACGAATATGCAGGTCAAATGGGGTCGACTCCTCCGGGAGCCGACCCCTTCCTGTCTCCCGTGATGCGTCCGGCGCTTCTCGCGGTGCGGCGGGCATCCCGTAGGACCCGCAGCGTGCCCAGCAGCGGAGGGCTCGCTGAACCGTGGAGCAGCGCCGCTCCGCGTGCCAGTGCCGCGTCGGCGGTCAGGAGTTCGATCTCGACGAACGCGTTCAGGAGTGCCCGGCCGGGGGCCGGGACCTGGGCGGGCAGTTCACGGGCCGCCTCCAGGGCGATCAGGGCCGCCCCGACCTCGTGTTCCACCAACTCGCGCAGGCCCGGCGGCTCATGGCCCGCCGCGAGGTCTTCCGGTGTGACCGAGAAACGCGCCAGCGTCCGGGCCGGGATGCCCGGCCGCCCTTCCGCGATGTCCTCGGCGAGATCGTTGACGAAGTCCAGCCGTTGGCTGCCGTCGATGAGTGTCCGGCACATCGCCCGGTACGGGCCGTCGTCGTCCTCAGGACCCAGCAGCACGGCCACCAGCATGAAGGCGGGCAGCGAGTAGGCGTCCACGTAGGCCTGGTAGTCGGCCTCGGAGTCGAAGCCGGTGAACTCCAGCTCGGCGCCGGCGGTGGCCAGATACTCCTCGACCGCACCCCGAAGCCGTGGATACGCGGCGACGGTGTGCAGCAACGTGCGGATCAGCGGATCGTCGGCCACCCCCGTCTCCAGCGCCTTGCGCACCCGCTGCTCCCAGGACGCCCACGCCGCGATCCGCTGCGGCTTCGGGCCGGTGTCCAGCAGGTTGTCCGCGTGGTGCATCACGGCCGTCGCCGCCACCACGTGCGGCAGCACCGACGGCGGCAGCAGCAGACGGGCCGCCAGGTAGGAACTGCGGCGGAACCGTGCCACCAGCCGGCGCGCTTCGCCGTAGTCGTTCCGCAGCTGCGGTGTCCGGACCCCGGCCGCGGTCAGGCTCCGCTGCCATGTGCGCATCCCCGTCACCATCCCGGGCAGTCGTAGCGCCCCAGCTCCAGCGGGGTGCACTCCAGCATGCCGGTGACGTTGAACTCGTACACCTGCTCGGGGTGTGCCGCGATGCCGTGCACCGTGAAGCCCTTGCCGTTGTTCGTGATGTCCTGCGTGTGGGTTCCGTCCGAGTCCACGTAGGTGACCTCGAAGGCCTTCCAGGTGCAGTCCTTCGTCCCGGACGTGACCTGGATACGCAGGCCTCCAGGGGTGGCGCCGTTGCCGAGGTCGATCTTCTTGTGCGCGAAGTACGGCTCGCCGTACGCCTCTTCGTCCTCCCCGGTCAGTACGGGGACGCTGGTGGAGCGCGTCACGTCGAAGAGCATTCCGTCGTAGCTGCCCCCGCCCTCACCGTGCGTGATGATCACGGTGTTGGCCTTGGCGGGGGTGCACCGGACGTCCTTCATCCGCATACCGTTGACGACGAGGGCGGCCTTCCGGTCGCTGATGAGGTCCGCCAGCCATGCCTCGGAGTAGCCCCACCACTGCGCGTCCGTCGAGAGGCGCCAGACGTCGGTGTAGAAGACGCCACGTCCGTGATGGGCCTGGCTGATCGGACGCAGGTCCCGGGACGCGCCCAGGATCTGCTGCTTCTCCTGACCGGAGAACGGGGCGTTGTAGAGCGAGGCCTCGCCGTTCTCGGTGTCCTGCCGGACACTGGCGGAGAACGCGGGCCCCGTCCTGTCGACCTTGTCGTCGGCCTCGCTCGCCACCTTCGCGTCGTGCTCCGAGGTCAGCCAGTCGACGCCCTTCGTCAGCAGGAACAGCACGAGCGAGCTGACGACCACCCAGCCCACGCTGATGCGGACCTTCCGGTTCCGTCTGTGCCGGTCCGTGTCCGCCGCGTCGGGGAGGACACTCTCGATCACCTCGTCCACGAACGACGAGGACGCGTCGGCATCCGTGGGGTTGGCGTCCGCCGTGGTTCTGTCTGGCATGCGAGCAGCCTTGAGGGTAAGTGGCCAGGTGCAAAAGGGAAGTTGATGCTATGCCACGCCTCCGAGTGCCCCCGCACCCGTGACCGTCAGTCGTCCGTACCCTCCGTACTCTCCGTGCCCTCCGCGCCCTCCGGTCCGATGAACTGCATGTCCAGATGGATCTTGACCGCGTCGCTGAGGAGACCGGTGCCGAAGTCCAGGCCGTAGTCGCTGCGGCGGATCTCGCCCGTCGCCTCGAAGCCGGCGTGGTTTCGCCGGTCCACGGGGAAGACCGCCACGCCGCCCAGCTCGACGGCGAACGTGATCGGGCGGGTCACGTCCCCGATGGTCAGGTCGCCCTCCATCGTCCAGTCCTCGTCCGCCCCGGACACACGGGTCGAGCGGAACGTCATCGTCGGGCGCTTCTCCACGTCGAGCAGGTCGGCCGAGCGGGTGTGCGCGTCGCGGTCGGGGTTGCCGGTGTCGATGGAGGCGAGGGCGATCTCGGCGCTCACCCGCACGTCGGCGGCCGTCTCGCCGACGTACAGGACCGCCTTCAGGTCGGTGAACCGGCCGCGCACCTTGGTGATCCCGAGATGGCGGATGGTGAAGTTGGCGGCCGAGTGGAGGGTGTCGAGTTCCCAGTCGCCGGGGGAGAGGGGCAGATCGCTGACGGAAGTGGCGGCGGTGGTGTTCGTGGCGTTGTCGTTGCTCATGGCCTCAGCGTGTGGGCCCCGCGGCGGGAGAGGGAGGCCGGGCCAAGGGTGGTAGTGGCAGGGCCATCCTCCGCGGTGGCGCCCGCTGTACGTTCGACACGTGAGCGCCAACGAGTTGGGCACCTTCCTGCGCACCCGCCGCGAGGCCGTCACCCCCGCCGAGGTGGGGCTGCCCCCGGGCGCCCGCCGTCGTACACCAGGGCTGCGCCGGGCCGAGCTGGCCACTCTCGCCGGTATCAGCGTCGAGTACCTCACCCGGCTCGAACAGGGCCGCGACCGCAACCCGTCGCCCCAGGTCCTCGCCTCGATCGGCGAGGTCCTGCGGCTGCCGACGGCGGACCGTCTGCTGCTGCACCGCCTGGCCAAGGAACACGGAGAGGGCCAGTCGGTGTGCCGGACGGTCACCGCACCGCTGGTGCGCACGGTCCGCCCCACCCTCCGGGCGCTCCTCGACGGGTTGGAGCCCGCGCCGGCCGTTCTGCTCAACTGGATGGGCGACATCGTGGCGTACACCGAGGGCTACGAGCGGTACGCCCGCCCGCTGGGCCTGCTCGACGGGGATCCGCCCAACGTCCTGCGGTACCTGTTCACCGACGACCGGGCCCGCGCGGTCTACCCGGGATGGGAGCGGCAGGCCGACGAACAGATCGCCCACATGCGCGACGAGACCTCCCTGAACGACCCCCATGTGACCGCCCTGGCCGAGGAACTCGCGGCGGCCGGGGCGCCGTTCAGGGACCGGCTCACCGCCGTTCCGGTCACACCCGCCCGGTTCGGGACCGAGCTGGTGGACCACCCGGAGGCGGGACGACTGCGGCTGTCGTACGAGACGCTCGTACTCCGCGACGAGGGCCGGCGACTGGTGGTGCACATCCCGGCCGACGAGGCCACGGCGACCGCCCTCGACCGCCTCAACGGCCGCAGGCCGGGCGCGCTGCGGGCGGTGAGCGGCTGAACCCCGGTCGACGCCTCGCCGACCAGGGACTTTATTCGGCCCTGTGAAGGCGTACGCCACCCTACGGAAGCCGTGCTCCCTCTAGGCTGCTCCCCGAGCTTGTCAACAGTCGGGGCAGTGAGCGGACAGCGGTCAAAAGGGGGCTGACCTCATGAGCAGGGTCTGGTTCATCACCGGTGCGAGCAGTGGCTTCGGGCGGGCCGTCGCCGAGGCGGCGGTCGCCGCGGGCGATGTGGTCGTCGGTGCCGCACGGCGTACGGGCGCCTTGGACGGCTTTGTGGCCGCCCATCCCAAACAGGTCCAGGCACTGCGCCTGGACGTCACCGACCTGGCCGCGATCCGGACCGCCGTGGAGGACACGGTCGCCTGGCACGGGCGGATCGACGTGCTCGTCAACAACGCGGGGCGTACACACGTCGGTGCCTTCGAGGAGACCACCGACGCCGAACTCCGTGCCCTGTTCGACCTGCATGTGTTCGGACCCGCCGCGCTCGTACGGGCTGTACTGCCGCACATGCGGCAACGGGGCTCGGGCACGATCGTGCAGATGAGCAGCGCGGGCGGGCAGGTGTCCACGCCGGGCTTCGCGGCGTACAGCGGAACGAAGTTCGCGCTGGAGGGCATGTCCGAGGCGCTCGCGGCGGAGGTCCGCGGCTTCGGGATCAAGGTGCTGATCGTCGAACCGGGCGTCTTCAGGACCGAGTTGTTCGACAGCGGCCGGGCGGGCACCAGCCGGGACCTCGGCGCCTACACCGCCACGGTCGGCGCGGTCCGGCGCATGGTCGCCGAGAACGACGGCGCCCAGCAGGGCGACCCGGCGAAGGCGGCGGCCCTGATCCTCGCCGCCGTCGACGCCGAACACCCCCCGCTGCGCCTGCCCCTCGGCGACGACGCGGTCACCGCCGTGCTCGACCATCTGGACGGCGTACGGGGTGATGTCGCCGGCTGGGAGAAGCGGACGCGGGCGACGGCGTTCGGGGATGCCTGAGGCTGGGAGCGGTGGATATGCGGATATCAGGCGGGCGCCAGGCCGGTCTTGAGCCCCGCCCCGCACAACGGCACCACCGCCGTGCGCGCCCCGAGCGCCCCCTCCCGTACCGCCGCCCAGCAGGCCACGCCGGTCGACTCCACGTACAGGCCCTGTGACGCCAAGTCCCTTTGCGCGTGCCGGATCTGATCCTCCGTCACCGTGAGGAACGTGCCGCCCGAGTCGCGTACCGCGCGCAGGATCTGGCGGGCGCGGGGCGGGTCGGGGATCGCGATGCCCTCCGCGAGCGTGGGGGAGGGCGGGGGCGGGGCGCTGCCGGTCAGGTCGGTGGCGCCCTCGGCCCAGGCGTGCGCCAGTGGGGCGACCGCGGCGGCCTGTACGGCGTACAGGGCGGGGCGTCGGTCGATGAGGCCCGCCCCGTGCAGCTCGGCGACGGCGAGGGCCGCGCCCAGCAGCAGGGTGCCGTTGCCGACCGGGACGACGATCACCTCGGGGAGCCGGCCGCCCATGTCCTCCCACAGCTCGTGGACGTACGTCTTCGTGCCGTGCAGGAAGTACGGGTTGTAGACGTGGGAGGCGTAGAAGGTGCCCGGGGCGTCGGCCGCCGTACGGGCCGCTGCCGCGGCGGCGTCCCGGTTGCCGTCGACGACCTGGACCCTGGCCCCGTGTGCCTCGATCTGTTCCAGTTTCTTCGCGGAGGTGCCGTCGGGGACGTACACCGTGCAGGGGAGGCGGGCGCGGGCGCAGTAGGCGGCGATCGCGGTGCCCGCGTTGCCGCTGCTGTCGGCGACGACCTGATGCGGGCTCAGCCGGAGGGCGAGTTCGGCGAGGAGTACGGCGCCGCGGTCCTTGAAGGAGAGGGTCGGCATCAGGAAGTCGAGCTTCGCGGAGATGCCGGGGCGGAGTTCGACGAGGGGGGTGCGGCCCTCGCCGAGGGTTGTGGTGGGGGTGGGGAGGGGGAGGGTTTCGGCGTACCGCCAGAGGGAGTTCACTCTGCCGGTGAGGGACTTGAGAGAGGCGGGGGTGGGGGCGAAGTCGAGGTCCAGGGGGCCTTGGCAGAGGGGGCAGCGCCAGGTGAGGGTGCCCGCGGGGACGCGGGTGCCGTCCGTGGGGCAGTAACAGTCCGGCAGTGGGGTCATGCACGCAGAGTAGTTGCGAGCGCGCCCGGTTTCTCCTCGCCCCCGCCGCCCCTACCCGTCCCATTCTCGGGGGCGCTGCCCCCGAACCCCCTTGTCCTCAAACGCCGGACGGGCTGACTGCATCTCCCGGGGGATAACCCCCGGACCCCCAGCAGAAAAGCGGGTTGGCCGAGGTGACCGGCGCGGATGCTGCAAGGCGAGCCCCGGCACCCCAGCCCGTCCGGCGTTTGAGGACGAGGCCGTTCAGGCCGACAGCGGGGGTCTGGGGGCGGCAGCCCCCAGGGATGGGAACGGGTAGGGGCGGCGGGGGCGAAACTCCCCTAACATGCGCCAAGTCGTACGTCAGTTCCCACCACCCCGACGAGGAGCCTCCCGCTCGTGGCCATACCCCCGCCCCCTGGACCCGGCCAGCCGCAGCAACCCCAGGGGCCCTACTCCCCGTACCAGGGCTACCCCCAAGCCCCTTACGCCCCCTGGGCCCAGGGCTACTCCCCGTACAACCGGCCCACCCCCGTCAACGGCGTAGCCATCGCCTCCCTCGTACTCGGCATCCTCTGCTTCCTGCCCGCCCTCGGCCTCGTCCTCGGCATCGTCGCCCTCGTACAGATCCGCAAGAAGGGCGAGCGCGGCAAGGGCATGGCGATCGCCGGCTCCGTGCTGTCGACCGTCGGGCTCGCCCTCTGGGCGCTGCTCCTCGGCACCGGAGGCCTCTCCGATGCCTGGGACGGGTTCAAGGACGCCGCCGAGGACAGCAACAGCACCTTCTCCCTCGCCAAGGGCGACTGCTTCAACTCCCTGGACGGCTCCCTGGAGGGCTACGCGTACGACGTCGACACCGTGCCCTGCTCCACCGCCCACGACGGCGAGGTCTTCGCCAGTTTCCAGCTCCCGTCCGGCTCCTACCCGGGCGACGACCGCGTCACCGAGATCGCCGACGACAAGTGCTATGCCCTTGAGGACAGTTACGCGATGGACGCCTGGGCCGTGCCCGACGACGTCGACGTCTACTACCTCACTCCGACCCGCCAGAGCTGGCGCCTCGGCGACCACGAGGTCACCTGCGTCTTCGGCAGCGTCGAGACGGACGGCACCCTCACCGGCTCCCTGCGCAAGGACGCGACGACGCTCGACGCCGACCAGCTGACGTATCTGAAGGCGGCCCAGATCCTCAACACGGCGATGGACGCGGAGCCCGTGGAGGAGTACGTCGAGGACGACCTGCCGGGGCACAAGGAGTGGGCGGCGCAGATGGCGGACGCGCTCGACCAGCAGATCGGCCTGCTCACCGAACACCGGTTCGCCGCCACGGCCTCGCCCGGCGTCGCCGCACTCGTGAAGGACCTGCGCAGCGCGCGCCTGGAGTGGGCGAAGGCGGCCGTCGCCACCGACGTGGACACCTTCTACGGCCACTACGACACCGGCTACTCGCTGCTCGACTCCGACCGTACGGTCACCGCGCGCAAGGCGCTGGGCCTCGCGACGACCCCGCCCGATTACGACCCGGAGGGCACCGGCGAGGACACCGGCGGGGA
This sequence comes from Streptomyces sp. NBC_00075, assembly GCF_045041225.1. Lineage (NCBI taxonomy): Bacteria > Bacillati > Actinomycetota > Actinomycetes > Kitasatosporales > Streptomycetaceae > Streptomyces > Streptomyces sp. NBC_00075. The sequence continues at coordinate 3,668,051 of NZ_CP108243.1, read as the reverse complement.
CACCGGCATCGATGTGTGACGGCGGCCGGAGCGGGGAGAACGTGCCTGCGCGGCGCGCCCGCGCAGGCACTCGTCCCATGCCCCCGCCATGCCTCCCGGCGACGCAAGTCATCACATCGAGTGATTCCCTGGCCTTTGCTTGCATGTCGCAACCCATGGTTGCCAGGCTGTTGCTGTCTGTACAACCTGATGGGAGCGGCCCGTGACATTCGGTGAGCAGCCGGCCTACCTGCGTGTCGCGGGTGATCTACGACAGAAGATCGTCGACGGTTCGCTGCCACCGCACACCCGCCTCCCCTCCCAGGCCAGGATCCGGGAGGAGTACGGCGTCTCGGACACGGTCGCGCTGGAGGCGCGCAAGGTGCTGATGGCCGAGGGGCTCGTCGAGGGCCGCTCCGGGTCGGGGACGTATGTGCGCGAGCGTCCCGTGCCGCGCCGGATCGCCCGCTCCGGCTTCCGGCCCGACGGCGGAGCGACACCGTTCCGGCAGGAGCAGTCCGACGCGGAGGCGCGCGGCACCTGGGAGTCCAGCAGTGCGCAGACCGAGGCGAGCGGTGCCATCGCCGAGCGGCTCTGTCTGCTGCCCGGCGACCGCGTGATGTGCACGAAGTACGTCTTCCGGGACGCCGGCGAGGTGATGATGCTCTCCACCTCCTGGGAGCCCCTCGCGGTCACCGGTCGTACGCCGGTGATGCTGCCCGAGGAGGGCCCGCTCGGCGGGATGGGCGTCGTCGAGCGCATGGCGGCCATCGACGTGATCGTGGACAACGTCACGGAGGAGGTCGGCGCCCGCCCCGGCCTCGCCGAGGAACTACAGGCCCTGGGCGGTGTCCCCGGGCATGTGGTGCTCGTCGTGCACCGCACCTACTACGCCTCGGGGCGCCCGGTCGAGACGGCCGACGTCGTGATCCCCGCGGACCGCTACCAGGTCGCGTACCACCTGCCGGTGAAGTAGCTCCGCCGCTCGCCGAATCCGCTCGCTGATTCCGGTCTCCGATTCCGGTCCCCCGTTCCGGGAAACCGCCCGCCCGCCCCCGATCCCGTGAAGTAGCCCACACGCAGGGGCGGTTGACTTCTCGAACGCTCCCCTCTTCACCGCTGCCCCGCCAACCACCGCCGCCCACCGGGCCGTTGGATTCTGGCCGTTCTCGCAGGTCGCCCCGTGGGGCACGGTGTGCCGCTGACCGGACACACCGTGCCCTTTCGACGGCGCGTTCGATGTCGTGCGCCCCCTGGGCCCTGGCCGGTTGCGTACCTCTTTGTGAAATTCCGTATTCGCTGCGTAAAGGTTAGGCGTAGGGTCGGGCATATGCGGATTGCGGTTTCCTTAGCGGGCGGGGCGCGGCGCAAGCCGGGGGCGGGAAGTGGAGGGGCTCCATGAGCGACGGGACGATCACTCTTCCCTGGCTCGTCATACGGCAGGACGACAACGGCAATCGCTACCGCGTGGGCCGGTACGCGACCCGTGCGGAAGCCCAGAAGATCGCCGACAGCCTCGACGACCGCGGCCACAAGCAGCTCTACTGGGTCGAACGGATCGGGCAGAACGGAACCAGGTGACCCCGCTCCCGTAGGCTCCGGCCCATGACGGAACGGACACCTCCGACCGCGCGGATCGTCGTGGTCGGCGCCGCCCTGCTGCGCGACGGACACCTCCTCGCCGCCCGCCGCAGCGCGCCCCCCGACTTGGCCGGCCGCTGGGAACTGCCCGGCGGCAAGGTCGAACCCGGTGAGACGCCCGAGGGCGCCCTCGTACGCGAACTGCGTGAGGAACTGGGCGTCGACGCGGAACCCGTCGAGCGCATCCCGGGGGAGTGGCCCCTGAAACCGCCGTACGTCCTGTGGGTCTGGACCGCGCGGCTCCCGGCCGGCTCGGCCGAGCCGAAGCCCCTCCAGGACCACGACGAACTGCGCTGGCTGGCCCCGGCCGAGATCTGGGACGTGGACTGGCTGGATCAGGACGTACCGGCGGTCCGGGAAGCGGTCGCCCGGCTCGGCTGAGCCGACGGGGGCGCCGCCGAGGGCATGGGAGGAGTGGGCGGTGTCGAAGGCTCCCGGTGTGCACGCCCCGTACGCCGTTCGTGCCACAGTGCGCCCTCGGAGGCGGTACTGGGCCGTGAATATCGGGTATGTGCCCATTAACCCCACGAAACCGGACATGGGTGGGTCGCTGGCCTGGGAAGTGATCGGCGTGATCGACACCGAAGGCGACTGCGCCGAGTGGAGCTTTCCCGCGGAGCCCGGCGCCGTGCGCGCAGCCCGTGCGGTCGTGCGCGGACAGTTGCGCAGCTGGGGGCTCGACGCCCTCGGTGACATCGCCGCCCTGCTGGTCAGCGAGCTGGTGACCAACTCCCTCAGGCATGCCACGGGCCCCATCGGCGTACGGCTGGTACGGCCCGCCGGGATCTCCGCCACGCTCCTGGTCGAGGTCTCCGACCCGCTGCCCGACCTGCCCTGCGAGCGTGCCGCCCGGCCCGACGAGGAGGGCGGCCGGGGACTCCAGCTGGTCGCCCGCTCCTCCAGCCGCTGGGGCACCCGCCCCGCCGACGCGGGCAAGACGGTGTGGTTCGAGCTGTCGGTACCGGGCTGAGCGAGGGCGGAGCGGACCCGTGCACGGAGAGCGACGAACCGTGCGCCGGTGTGAACATCGGCTGTACGCCCGCCCCTGAGCTGTCGACCTTGTGGTTCAGGCCACTGGCAGTTGTCGTCGATCGGGGTTCGACGGGTACTCCCCTGGTTAGAAGACTGGGAGTGTTGTCGCGGGCCGGTCCGAAAAGCATCGGGATTGTCCCGTGATCGTGAACACCGTGTTGTGGGGCGCCGTAGTGCTGGATACTGCGGGCAGCCGCCCCCGGTGACCGGTGCCGGACGCGGTGAGCTGGAGGGGACGGTTCGCGTGAGCGAGATACCAGCGAAGGCCACGGAGTCCAAGGACCCGTCGGGCGGCGCGAGTGCGGGGGCCGCGGGTGATGCCGCGGCCGGTGCGCCACGTCGTGCGACGGGTGTCAGGAGTTCCGCGGACGGTGACGCGATACGCGATGCGACACGTGAAACCACGCGTGGCACCATGGGCGGGCCGGTGCGCGATACGACACGTGACACCGCGCAGGACTACGCGCGTGACGTGACAGGTGACCCCATGTGGCAGAGCAGCCCGCCCGGCTCGATCTACGACTACATCAAGGTGGCGTCGTTCTCCATCGGCCCCGACGGCCTCGTCGACCAGTGGAGCCTGCGCGCCGAGAAGATCTTCGGCATCCCCGCCGGGCGCGCCGTGGGCATGGACCCCATCGAGGCGTTCATCGACCCCGATCTGCGCGAGCGCGGCCAGCGGAAGATGGCGGAGATCCTCGACGGCCGGGAGTGGACCGGCGTCGTGCCGTTCCGTGTCCGCGAGTCCGGGCCGGGTGAGGACGGTCCGCGGGAGGGCCTCGCCGAGGTCTATGTGATGCCGACGCGGACGGAGGAGGGCGAGAAGGCCGCCGTCTGCATCGTCGTCGATGTCCGGACGCTGCGTCAGATCGAGACCGACCTCGCCGCTTCGCAGGCGATATTCGGACAATCTCCGTTCGGCTTCCTGCTCATCGACACCGATCTCCGCATCCGGCGCGCCAACCAGCGCTTCGCCTCGATCTACGGCGGCACGGTCGACGACCACCGGGGCCGTGGTGTCTACGACTACCTGCGCTCTCCCGAGGCCGAGCGGGTCTCCGCGACGCTGCGCCGGGTCCTGGAGACCGGCGACTCGATCACGGACATGCACATCACCGGCTTCGTGCCCGGCTCCGACGAGCGCCGGCACTGGTCGGTCAACCTGTACCGCGTGCACAGCGGCTCCGGCCGCCCCATCGGTGTCGCCTGGCTCGCCCTCGACATCACCGCCCGCCGCGCCGCCGCCCGCGAGGCCGCCGCCGCGCGGCGCAATCTCGCCCTTCTGAACGAGGCCGGCTCCCGCATCGGGAACTCCCTGGACCTGGAAACGACCGCGCGCGAACTCCTCGACGTCGTCGTCCCCGGCTTCTGCGACCTCGCGACCGTCGACCTCTACCAGGGTCTGCTGGCGGGCGACGAGACCCCGCCCGGGCTCGCCGACGGCAGCGCGGAACTCCGCCGAGTCGCCTACGCCAGCGCCGTCTCCGACGCGCCCTTCGCGGGCGGCAAGGCACCCGTCGCCGTCGGCGCCGTGCACCACTTCCCGTTCAACTCGCCCTGCGCGGACGCCCTGCGCACCGCCCGCCCCCAACTCGTCCCCGCCGAGGACAACGGCGCCATCCAGTCCACCCTGGCCGTCCCGATGGTCGCCCACGACACCGTCGTGGGCCTCGCCCAGTTCTCCCGTACGAAGGGCAGCGAGCCGTTCGGTGAGCGGGACCGGGCGCTGGCCTGGGAATTGGCCGCACGAGCGGCTGTCTGTATCGACAACGCCCGCCTGTACCGCCGCGAGCACGAACGGGCCCTGATCCTCCAGCGGTCGCTGCTTCCGCCCGGCGATCCGGAGGCCTCCGGCCTGGACATCGCCTGCCGGTATCTCCCCGGCAACGCGGCCACCGAGGTCGGCGGCGACTGGTTCGACGTCATCGAACTCCCCGGCAACCGCACCGCGTTGGTGGTCGGCGACGTGATGGGACGGGGGCTGCGCGCCGCCGTGGCGATGGGTGAACTCCGCACGGCGGTCCGCACCTTGGCCCTCCTGGACCTCGAACCGGCGGAGGTGTTGTCGGCGTTGGACGAGATCGCGCGCGGCCTCGGCACCCCCGGCGGCGTCCAGCAGGCCACCCGTGCCGCCCGCCAGCCCCGCGACGCCGACCTCTCCGAGGTGTACCTCGCGACCTGCATCTACGCGGTCTACGACTCGGTGACCCGCCGGTGCACCTTCGCCAACGCCGGCCATCTGCCGCCCGTCCTCCTGGAGCCGGGCGAGGACGCGCTGATGCTCGACGTGCCGCCGGGCATGCCGCTCGGCGTCGGCGGCGAGCCGTTCGAGGAGGTCGAGGTCGAACTCCCCGAAGGTTCGCTTTTGGCGCTCTACACGGATGGACTGGTCGAATCCCGCGACCACCCCCTCGACGAGGGACTGCAAGCCTTCGTCGGCGCCCTCAGCGACCCCTCCCAGCCGCTGGAGGACGTCTGCGACCACGTCCTCAACACCCTCGACACCCACCACGGCGAGGACGACATCGCCCTGCTGATGGCACGTGTCCAGGGGCTGCCCGCCGATTCCGTCGGCGACTGGACCCTGCCGCGCGAACCGCGCAGCGTGGGCCGCGCCCGTGAGTACACCCGCACGCAGCTCACCGCGTGGGGCCTCGAACCCCTCATCGACACCACGGAGTTGCTGGTCAGCGAGCTGGTCACCAACGCGCTGCGCTACGGCGAGGGCGAGATCAGGCTCCGTCTGCTCCTCGACCGGATGCTGGTGTGCGAGGTCTGGGACGCGGGCCTGGTCCAGCCTCGGCGCCGCCGCGCCCGCGACACGGACGAGGGTGGCCGTGGCCTCCAGCTGGTCGGCCTGCTCAGCGCGGCGTGGGGCTCCCGCAGGACCCCCCGGGGGAAGACGGTGTGGTTCGAGCTGCCGCTTCCCGACGGGGGAACGGTCCTCGCGGACCCGGCGGAGGCGCTGCTGAGTCTGTTCTGACGGACAGACTCGCTCTTACGGAGTTCACGGAGAGTTCTTACGGGGCGCTGGGCGGGGTGCTCGTCAGGTGAGCGCCCACTGTCCTGCCTCGGTGTGTCGTCTTGCGGCTGCTGGTCCGTCGTGGCTGGTCGCGCAGTTCCCCGCGCCCCTTTTGGGGCGCGCCCCCTTGGGGGGCTACCCCCGTCGTGCCCGTGTTGCCGGGCCGCCGAACGAAACCGGTGCGCCGCCTGTCAGGGTGTCCGGGCGGGCGTCCGGTAGGTCGCCGAGGAGGATTCCGCCCAGGACTGCTCCGGCGACGCCGTTCGTGTGTTCGGGGCGGCCGCCGTACGGGTTTCCGTGGGCGCGGATGTCCCGTTCGGCCAGTTCTCGGGCCTGGCGGGCGAAGGTGTCGGCCTCCGCCGGGTCGCGGTCCAGCAGTCGGCGGGCCTCCGCCAGGCGGGTTCGGGCCTCGGCGGCCACCGCGCCCCGGTGTGTGCCGATCAGGCCGTCCGCGTCGGCGGTGGACCCGCGTGCGACGAGCCGGACGGCGCCGGGGACCGCCCCGAGGGGTGCGCACACCTCCGCGACCCGTCGCAGGGCCTCCAGGGGGTCGTAGGGCCCGGCGGCGGCCTCTTCCCGTACGGCGGCCAGCGTGGCCTCGGCGCGGCGGACATGTCCCTCCAGCGCGCCGACGGGCTCCTCCGCCGTCGGCCGCTCCCGTGCCTCCACGACCGCCGCCTCCGCCTCGTCCAGGGCCTCCGGCAGCGCCTGTGCGGCGGCGGCCAGCGCGGACGCGAGGCGGTCGACGCCGTCGACGAACACCTCGGCCTGGGCGATCGCGCCCTCGGCGGCGCGCAGATGCAGCACTGCCCGGTCCGTCTCGCCCAAGTCGGCGGACTGGCGGGCCCTGTTGAGCCCGGTCGTGGCGAACACCAGCCGGTCCTTGGCCTGTTCGACCTGGCCGGAGACGGAGAAGGACGCGGTGGGCGCGTACCGCTCACCGAGGTCCGCCAGGGTCGACCCGGCGGCTCCCGTACGGCCGTTCAGCTCCCGGAAGCGCACCTCGGCGTGTCTCAGGGCGCCGCTCATGTCCTGTTCCAGGGCGCGCAGTTGGTCGAAGCCGGCGGCCTCCGCGTCCAGTCGCCGGCCCGCGTCGACGCACCGCGCGACGATCTCGTCGAGGATGTCCCGGGAGGCGTCCGTAGGGTTGTCGTCGTACGTCTGGCGCAGCTGGAAGGCGGCCGACAGCTCGGCCTCGGCATAGCGCACGGCCTCCGTGAAGGGCGCGACCGCCTCGGCCCCGAACAGCCCCTCCACGAAGCCGAGTTCCTCACGGCTGGTGCGTACGCAGTCGTCGGCCGTGACCAGCGACCTGCGGGCCTGCCGGTCGAGTTCCGGGGCCGGGGGCGGGACCTGGGCGGGCCCGGCGCCGGCGGTCGCGGGCGTGTGGGTCCGGGCCCGGCGTCTGCGGCGGGCGTAGGCGTACGCGGCCACCGCGGTCGCCGTGCCCGCCGCCACGAGGGGCAGGACCAGATCGCCCGTGGAGGTCTCGTCCTCCTGGGCCGCGGTCCCGTGCGCGCTGCCGACCGCCGACACGGGAACCTCATGGTCCGAGTGGTCCGCCGTCACTCCGGGCAGCACCAGCCACATCACCCCGATCGCCCCGCCCAGGGCGGTATGCGCCAGGCGCACGGGTATGTGGGACGCGGCTCGCCGTGGCCGGCCCCTGGTAAGGGAGGGCGTCACATTTGCGAGCGTATGGGGATGATCGCGGAACCGCGACCGGGACGGGGCAGGGGTGGCGGGAGGGGGAGAATGGGTAAGGTCCCGTAGGCATGTTCGAAGGGGGCGGGGGATGCACTGGTACCTGTTGGGGACGGCCGCGCTGATGGCGAGCGGACTGGTCGTGTGCGGTGCGGTGGCGGTCAGGACCGGCTGGGTGCTGCCGTGGCAGCGGCGTCGTGTCGTGCGCCCCGAGATGTGGGGCTACGGGCTGATGCTCTTCGGCGCGGGGCTGCTCGTCCAGATGGCGTACTCGGCGTTCGACGGGCCCGGCAGCTCGGAGACCCTCCATACCGCCGCCTTCATCACCGGCCTGCTGCTGATGATCGCGGGCGCCTGGCTCCAACTGCTGTCCACCCGCCGACGCCTCGACGCGTGACCGGCACGCCCCGCAGGGAACTCACCGCCACCGACCTCGCCCCCCTCACCCGCGCCGCCCTCGGCCCGGCCCGGCGCCTGGCCGGGGTCACCCGGCTGCGCGGCGGCAGCAAGAAGGGCGTCTACCGGCTCGCCCTCGACGACGGCACGACGGCGATCGCGTACGTCTGGTCGCCGGACGAGGACCTCTGGGACGCTGGCCCCGTCGACCACCGCGACCCCCTCGCCCACGCCACCGGCCTCGACCTGTTCACGGCGTGCCACGACCGCCTCGCGGCCGTCGGCGTCCGCACCCCGCGCCTCCTGTACGCCGACCCCGCGCACACCCACCTCCCGGCGGACGCGGCGGTCGTCGAGGACGTACGGGGGCACCCGGGCGGCGGTGACCTGGAGGTGCTCCTGGAGCACGACCCGGAGACCGGCGCCCAAGTGCTGGACCGGCTCGCGGACCTGCTCGGCGTACTGCACGGCACCACCGGACCCCGCCTCGGCAAGGTCGGCCTCGTCGACAAGGGCGGGGTGTCGTACGGGAGTTCGTGCGAGCGGATCCTCATGGACCGTGCGCTGCACGACCTCGACGACCTCGTCGTACGACAGCCACGAGCCGCCGCCCTGCACGGCGAACTGGCGGCCCTGGTACGGCACTTGGCGGCCGAGGTCCGCCCCCGCACCGGACCGCTCCCCCTCATCCACGGCGAACTCGGCCCGGACCACGTCCTGGTGACCCCCGACGGTGAACCGGCGCTCATCGACATCGAGGGACTGCTGTACTTCGACGCGGAGTGGGAGCACGTGTTCCTGCGCCAGCGGTTCGGGACGCTGTACCGAAGCCTGGCTGCTCCGGACCTCGACCCGAACCGGCTGCGCCTCTACCGGCTCGCCATGCACCTCTCGCTGGCCACGGGCCCGCTGCGACTCCTCGACGTGGGCGCGTTCCCGGACCCCGCCTTCATGCGCGAGATCGCCGAGCACAGCCTCGAACAGGTCATCAGCCTCCTCATGAGTCCAGCCTGCTCATGAGCCCGCGCCACGCCTCCTGATCTTCGAGCCCAGCCACACCAGCGGGTCGTACTTGCGGTCAACGGCCCGTTCCTTCAAGGGGATCAGCGCGTTGTCCGTGATGTGGATGCCCTCCGGGCAGACCTCCGTGCAGCACTTGGTGATGTTGCAGTAGCCGAGGCCGTGTTCGTCCTGGGCGGTCTTCTTGCGGTCCAGGCCGGACTCCGCCGCCGCGTCCAGGGGGTGCATGTCGAGTTCCGCGACGCGCATCAGGAAACGCGGGCCCGCGAAGGCGGGCTTGTTCTCCTCGTGGTCGCGGACCACATGGCAGGTGTCCTGGCACAGGAAGCACTCGATGCACTTGCGGAACTCCTGCGGCCGGTCCACGTCCTCCTGCATCATCCGGTACTCACCGGGGCCGAGTTCGGCGGGCGGTACGAAGGACGGCACCTCGCGGGCCTTCGCGTAGTTGAAGCCGACGTCGGTGACGAGGTCCCGGACAACGGGGAAGGCCCGCAAGGGAGTCACCGTGATCGTCTCCTCGCGGGAGAACACCGACATCCGGGTCATGCACAGCAGCCGCGGACGCCCGTTGATCTCCGCCGAGCACGAACCGCACTTGCCCGCCTTGCAGTTCCAGCGGACGGCGAGGTCGGGGGCCTGGGTCGCCTGGAGCCGGTGGATGATGTCGAGGACGACCTCGCCGTCGTTCACCTCGACCGCGAAGTCCTTCAGCCCACCGCCCTTCACATCACCGCGCCACACCCTGAAGCGGGCCTCGTAGCTGCTGCTCACTGCGCTGGTGCTCACTCGTAAAGCTCCTCGTCGGTGAGGTACTTGACCAACTCCTCTTTCTCGAAGAGGGCGAGCAGGTCGGGGCGGACGGGTTCGGTGGTCTCGCGGGTGAGGGCGACCAGGCCGCTCACCGGGTCCGTGGCCGCCAACCCGGCGGCGGGATCGGCGAGTCGGCACAGCAGGTTCACGTTGCGCCACTCGCGGTCCATCGTCGGATGGTCCTCACGGGTGTGGCCGCCGCGCGACTCGGTGCGCTCCAACGCCGCCCGGGCCACGCACTCGCTGACCAGCAGCATGTTCCGCAGGTCGAGGGCGAGATGCCAGCCCGGGTTGAACTGGCGATGGCCCTCGACACCGGCCCGGTGGGCCCGTACCCGCAACTCGGCCAGCTTCTCCAGCGCCTGCGCCATCTCGCCCTCGCGGCGGATGATGCCGACCAGGTCGTTCATGGTCTGCTGGAGTTCCTGGTGGAGGGTGTACGGGTTCTCCGCCGGGCGTCCCTCGTCCTTGCCGGGGGCCGGGCTCTCCGCGGAGAAGGGGCGCAGGGCCTCGGCCGCCGCCTCGTCGATCTGGGGGTCGTCCACGCGCGGCCGGGCGGCGAGCGTGTTGGCGTACTCGGCCGCGTGCAGTCCGGCCCGGCGGCCGAACACCAGCAGGTCGGAGAGGGAGTTGCCGCCCAGCCGGTTGGAGCCGTGCATCCCGCCCGCGACCTCACCGGCCGCGAAGAGGCCCTGGACGTTGCGCGCCGCCGCGGTGTCGGACTCGACCGCGATCCCGCCCATCACGTAGTGGCAGGTGGGCCCGACCTCCATCGCCTCGGCGGTGATGTCGACGTCCGCCAGCTCCTTGAACTGGTGGTACATGGACGGCAGTCGGCGCCGGATCACGTCGGCGGGCATCCGCGTCGAGACGTCCAGGAAGACACCGCCGTGCGGGGAGCCGCGGCCCGCCTTGACCTCGGAGTTGATGGCGCGGGCCACCTCGTCGCGGGGGAGCAGTTCGGGGGGTCGGCGGTTGTTGTCCGGGTCCTCGTACCAGCGGTCGCCCTCGGCCTCCGACTGGGCGTACTTCTCCTTGAAGACGTCCGGGATGTAGTCGAACATGAAGCGTTTTCCGTCGGAGTTGCGCAGCACCCCGCCGTCGCCACGGACCGACTCCGTGACGAGGATGCCCTTGACCGACGGGGGCCAGACCATGCCCGTCGGGTGGAACTGCACGAACTCCATGTTCAGCAGCGGCGCCCCGGCGAGCAGCGCCAGCGCGTGGCCGTCGCCCGTGTACTCCCACGAGTTCGACGTCACCTTGAAGGACTTGCCGATGCCACCGGTCGCGATGACGACGGACGGGGCTTCGAGGACGAAGAAACGGCCCGTTTCGCGCTCGTAGGCGAAGACACCGGAGACGCGGTCACCGTTCTTCAGCACCCTGGTGACCGTGCACTCCTGGAAGACCTTCAGCCGGGACTCGTAGTCGCCGGTCTCCTTCTTGTCCTGCTGCTGGAGGGAGACGATCTTCTGCTGGAGGGTGCGGATGAGCTCCAGGCCCGTGCGGTCACCGACGTGCGCGAGGCGCGGGTACTCGTGGCCGCCGAAGTTGCGCTGGGAGATCCGGCCGTCCTTCGTCCGGTCGAAGAGGGCGCCCCAGGTCTCCAGCTCCCAGACCCGGTCCGGCGCTTCCTGCGCGTGCAGCTCCGCCATCCGCCACTGGTTGAGGAACTTGCCGCCGCGCATGGTGTCGCGGAAGTGGACCTGCCAGTTGTCGTGGCTGTTCACATTGGCCATGGCGGCGGCGATCCCGCCCTCGGCCATCACCGTGTGCGCCTTGCCGAAGAGGGACTTGCAGATCACGGCCGTACGGGCGCCCCGCTCGCGTGCCTCGATGGCGGCGCGCAGTCCCGCGCCGCCCGCGCCGACCACGACGACGTCCCATTCCTGCCGGTCGACGACAGACATCAGAAGAACCTCGGATCATCGAAAGCGCCGGAGGCGACCAGATACACATAGAAGTCGGCGAGCGCCACGCTCACCAACGACGCCCAGGCGAGCAGCATGTGACGGTCATTCAGCTTCCCGACCCACTGCCAGGCGCGGTAGCGCACGGGATGCTTGGAGAAGTGCTTGAGCTTGCCGCCGACGATGTGCCGGCACGAGTGGCAGGACAGCGTGTACGCCCAGATCAGCGTGATGTTGAGCAGGAAGACCAGCGAACCGAGGCCCATATGGCCCCAGTTGTAGTGCTCGTCGCGGAAGGCCAGGACCGTGTCGTAGGTGAGGATCCCGGCGACCACGAGGGCCGCGTAGAAGAAGTACCGGTGCATGTTCTGGAAGACCAGCGGGAAGCGGGTCTCACCCGTGTACTTCTTGTGCGGTTCCGCGACCGCGCAGGCCGGGGGACTCGCCCAGAAGCCCCGGTAGTAGGCCTTGCGGTAGTAGTAGCAGGTCAGGCGGAAGCCCAGCGGGAAGATCAGGATGATGATCGCGGGGGAGATGCCCCACCAGGCGCCGAAGAGGTCGGCGTTGGGGCCGTGCCGCATGGGCGCGCAGTTGTCCGCCAGACAGGGCGAGTAGAACGGCGAGACGTACGGGGCCGCGTAGTAGTCGGCGTTCGCGAACGCCCGCCAGGTCGAGTACACGATGAACGCCAGCAGACCGGCCGCCGTGGCGGCGGGCGCCAGCCACCAGCGGTCGGTCCGCAGGTGCGGGGCGTCGATGGCGGCGCGTGTACGGGTGCGTACACCGCCGCTCTGAGGATGGGGTTCCGTATCGGTGGCCAAGGAGAACTCCGGTCGGATTCTCAGGGGGCGTGACGGTCGTGGGCGCCGAGTCCTTCGTCGTCCGAGTCCGTCCAGAGGGTGTTGTCGTACGGGGTGTCGGAGATGGACACGAGGTCGGGGCGCCGGGGCTGTGCGAGCCCGGGGGCGGCCTCGCGGAGCAGCGCGAGGCTTTCGCGCAGGTGGTTGGCGTCGCTGCGGAGGCGGCGCAGTTCCAGGCCGCCCTTGCCGATCTGCTGTTCCAGGCGGCCCATGGAGCGGAACAGGTCGTCGAGGCAGCGCTGGATGGACGTCAGTTCGTCGTTCACGGACATGACGTGACCTCACTTCCGTAGGCCGGGGGCCTTGGACGGCAACGTTCATGCGCCTGCGAGTGTTGCGCGTCACACCTGTCGGTGGGAAGGGATGTGCACCGATTGGCCGAGGCGTATGGGTGCATCCCTGGGTGCGCTGCGCCGCACGGGTGGGCTTCCCGGCTGTCGTCGCCGTGTCGCCGTCCGTTGCCGAACCCTTTCCTCTTCAGTGGCCGGATACATGCGATCAGCTCCATATACCGCCAAAAGTGATCATAACGCCCGCGGCCCTCGGAGGTAAGCAGAGATGTCTCACCACGGCGTCGGACTGCGCGCGGTCACGCGCTCGGTCGCCTTTCTCACGGCCGGCGTGCTCGCCGTGCCCCTGCTCACCGCGTGCGGCGGTGACGAGGACGAGGCGAGCAAGCCGCTCGCCGGGCAGGACATCGCCCCCGCCGCCCGCTCCCTGCTCACCGACGGCGGCACGCTGCGGTGGGCCGTGGACTCCGTACCGGAGACCCTCAACACCTTCCAGGCGGACGCGGACGCCACGACCACCCGGGTCGCGCAGGCCGTGCTGCCGTCGATGTTCCGGCTCGACGCGAACGGGCGGCCGGTGCGCAACGCCGACTTCCTGGAGTCCGCGAAGGTCGTCGACACCGAGCCCCGCCAGGTCGTCCTCTACAAGCTGCACCAGCAGGCCGTCTGGAGCGACGGCCGGGAGATCGGCGCCGCCGACTTCGCCGCCCAGTGGCGTGCCCTGTCCGGCAAGAACTCGGCGTACTGGACCGCACGCAACGCGGGGTACGACCGCATCGAGAAGGTGCAGCGCGGGGCGAACGACCTCGAGGTCAAGGTGACCTTCAGCCGTCCCTACGCCGACTGGAAGTCCCTCTTCTCGCCGCTGTACCCCAAGGAGGTCATGGGGACCCCGGACTCCTTCAACGACGGGGCCAGGCGGAAGCTCAAGGTCACCGCGGGGCCGTTCAGCCTCAAGAAGGTCGCCAAGGCGGACGGTGACGTCGTCCTGGTGCGCAGCCCGCGCTGGTGGGGGCGTACCCCCAAGCTCGACGGCATCGTGCTGCACGCCGTACCGCGCGACAAGCGCGCCTGGGCGCTCGCCGTCGGCAAGGTCGACGTCGCCGAGATCGACCCCGCCGACGCCGAGCGCATCGTGCTCGCCGCACGCGGCAAGTCGACCCCCCTCCAGGGGCCCGGCGCCGCACGCACCCCGGCCCGCGCCCTGCGTTCCTGGGCCCTCGCGCACGGCTCCGACGAGGAGGCCGCCGAGGAGGAGACCGTCGCGCGGAGCAAGGAGCGGGCGGCGAGCGCCAAGTACGCCGAACAGCAGGAGTCGCTGCGCGGGTTCGAGGTGCGCAAGTCCCTCGAACCCGCCTACACCCAGCTCGCCCTCAACGGCGCCGACGGCCCCCTCGCCGACGAGCGGGTGCGCCGCGCCGTCGCCCGGGCGCTGGACCGCGAGGAACTGGCCGGCCTCGTACTCAAGCCGCTGGGGCTGCCCGCCGTACCGGTCGGCAGTCATCTCGCGCTCTCCGGACAGATTGCCTACGCCGACAACAGCGGCGCGCTCGGCGGCCAGGACACCGACGAGGCCGAGGCCCTCCTCGCCGACGCCGGCTGGGTGCAGGGCGGCCCGCTCGGCAAGCCCAAGAAGGTCGCCGGGGGTGAGGGGAAGAAGGCCGACGCGACGTCCACCGCCTCCCCGAAGGCCGGCGAGAGTGCCGGTGGCGAGGACGGGAACTACATCGTCGGTGACGACGACAAGCCGTACGGCGAGCCCGTCCGCGAGGACCACCAGGACCCGCTGGACGCGTCGGGCAAGAAGAACCTCGCCCAGGACGGCAAGCAGTCCCTCCACAAGCACCCGGACCAGGGCGGTGCGCCCGCCGGTGCCTACGCGCCCAAGGGCACGCCCGCTCCCGCCGGGGCCGCCGCCGGGGCGCTCGCCAAGGACGGCAAGGCGCTGACCCTGCGGTTCGTGCTGCCCTCGGGGCCCGGCTCCGCCACGCTGCGTGCCGTGGGCGACCGGATCGCGCGGATGCTGGACCGGGTCGGTATCCGTACGGCCGTCACCAAGGTGTCCGACGACAGCTACTTCAAGGACCACATCGCCTCCGGGCAGTACGACCTGGCCCTGTACTCGTGGCCCGCGTCCGCCTTCCCCGCCACCGACGCCCGGCCCATCTACGCCAAGCCCGTGCCCGCCGCCGACGGGTCGCTCAACGTCGAGCAGAACTACACCCGCGTCGGCACCGACCAGGTCGACCAGCTCTTCGACCAGGCCATCGCCACCCTCGACGAGCACAAGTCCGCCTCGCTGGTCCGGAAGGCCGACGCCCGGATCTGGGCGGCCGGCGGATCGATCCCCCTCTTCCAGCGGCCCCAGCTCCTGGCCGTGCGGAAGAACGCCGCCAACCTGGGGGCCTTCGGTTTCCAGACCCCTCTCTACGAGGACATGGGCTTCCTGAAGAAGGGCGTCACGCCGGGCAGCAAGGCCTCGCCCCGACCGTGACGGTCGCCTCACCCGGACGGCCCGGCGAGCCCCCGCTCCGCCGGGCCCGTACCATGGGGTAAGGCCGTGGCATGTTCAGCCCGGCAGGGCCCGCGTGACGCAGACGTACGCGCAGGCCGTCCTCACCACTCCGGGAGTACGCCGCACTATGGCCACGCGCCACGACATCCGCAACGTCGCCATCGTCGCCCACGTCGACCACGGGAAGACGACACTGGTCGACGCCATGCTGAAGCAGGCCGGTGCCTTCGCCGCGCACGCCGCCGAGTCGCTCGACGACCGCATGATGGACTCGAACGACCTGGAACGTGAGAAGGGCATCACGATCCTCGCCAAGAACACGGCGGTGAAGTACCACCCGAAGGACGGGGGGGACGTCATCACCATCAACATCATCGACACCCCGGGCCACGCCGACTTCGGCGGCGAGGTCGAGCGCGGTCTGTCGATGGTGGACGCCGTCGTTCTGCTCGTCGACGCCTCCGAGGGCCCGCTGCCGCAGACCCGCTTCGTCCTGCGCAAGGCGCTCCAGCAGCGTCTGCCCGTCATCCTCTGCATCAACAAGACCGACCGCCCCGACTCCCGGATCGACGAGGTCGTCAACGAGACCTACGACCTCTTCCTGGACCTGGACGCGGACGAGGAGCAGATCGAGTTCCCCATCGTCTACGCGTGTGCGCGTGACGGTGTCGCCTCGCTGACCAAGCCGGAGGACGGCACGGTCCCGGCCGACAGCAACAGCCTGGAGCCGTTCTTCTCCACGATCCTGTCGCACGTCCCGGCCCCGTCCTACGACGAGGAGGCCCCGCTCCAGGCGCACGTCACCAACCTGGACGCGGACAACTTCCTCGGCCGTATCGCGCTGCTCCGCGTCGAGCAGGGCGAGCTGCGCAAGGGCCAGACCGTCACCTGGATCAAGCGTGACGGCTCCATGTCCAGCGTGCGCATCACCGAGCTGCTGATGACCGAGGCGCTCACCCGCAAGCCGGCCGAGATGGCGGGCCCCGGTGACATCTGTGCCGTCGCCGGTATCGCGGACATCATGATCGGCGAGACCCTCGCCGACCCCGAGAACCCGATCGCGCTGCCGCTCATCACGGTCGACGAGCCGGCGATCTCCATGACCATCGGTACGAACACCTCGCCGATGGTCGGCCGCGGCGGCACCGGCAAGGGTGCCGAGAACAAGGCCGTGGTCAAGGACCGCAAGGTCACCGCCCGTCAGGTCAAGGACCGTCTCGACCGCGAGCTGATCGGTAACGTCTCGCTGCGGGTCCTCGACACCGAGCGTCCCGACGCCTGGGAGGTCCAGGGCCGTGGTGAGCTGGCGCTCGCCATCCTGGTCGAGCAGATGCGCCGTGAGGGCTTCGAGCTGACCATCGGCAAGCCGCAGGTCGTCACGCAGGAGATCGACGGCAAGGTCCACGAGCCCGTCGAGCGCATGACGATCGACGTGCCCGAGGAGCACATGGGTGCGGTCACGCAGCTCATGGGCGTCCGCAAGGGCCGCATGGACAACATGTCCAACCACGGCTCCGGTTGGGTCCGCATGGAGTTCGTCGTGCCCTCCCGCGGGCTCATCGGCTTCCGTACGGAGTTCCTGACCGGTACGCGCGGCACCGGTATCGCGCACTCCATCCACGAGGGCCACGAGCCCTGGTTCGGTGTGCTGGCGACCCGTAACAACGGTTCGCTGGTGGCCGACCGGGCCGGCGCCGTCACCGCGTTCGCGATGACGAACCTCCAGGAGCGCGGTGTGCTGTTCACCGACCCCGGCACCGAGGTGTACGAGGGCATGATCGTCGGCGAGAACTCGCGCTCCGACGACATGGACGTGAACATCACCAAGGAGAAGAAGCTCACGAACATGCGGTCGTCCTCGGCCGACTCGTTCGAGGCGATCGTCCCGCCGCGCAAGCTCTCCCTGGAGCAGTCCCTGGAGTTCTGCCGCGACGACGAGTGTGTCGAGGTCACCCCGGAGGCGGTTCGCATCCGCAAGGTGAACCTGGACGCCCGCGAGCGCGCCCGCTCCGCGAGCCGCGCCAAGCACGGCTGATCCGACGTCACGAGGACCCGGTCCCCCCAGGTGGGGACCGGGCCTTCGGCGTGTCCGCATATACCCGGTCGGAAACAGTTTCGGCCCCCTGCCGACATCTCTGTCCGTGGGCTGTGGAACGCTGTTCGGATACCGGTGAACCAACGATCAAGTTTCGGACATGTAAACAGAAAACGATCCTAGTATGTCCGTTTGGTGGATTTACTGTTCGACGTGTCAAGCGCGCCCAGGTGTCAATCTTTGCAATTTTTGCTCAAAATTTCGACGGTAGGGACATCCCTATGCCTTCCGGCCTTGACGCGCGTTGACTTACTTGGCGAAAGTTCCCCCAAACCACAGAACCCGCCGGTATCTGTGCTGCGCTCAACTCTCCAACCCCCCGGGGGAAGAACACACATGACCAGTCCAGCCAAGGCTGAAGGCTCCGGGCCCTCGATCGCCTTGGACCCCGAGCTCGATACGAAGCCTGAGCCCGCCAAGGCCGCGAAGAGCCTTGAGGGTCGTTCTCCCGGGCAGTTGATGTGGCTGCGCTTCAAGCGTGACCGTACCGGTGTGATCTGTGCCGTGGTAGTGATTTTCTACTTCGTCATCGCGTTGGCGGCTCCGCTGCTGACCAAGCTCAGCGGGACGAACCCCTACACGCTGTACGGCCAGGACCCCACGTACACGGACACCAGTCCGGTCCTGGACGACTTCGGGCTGCCGCTCGGCTACTTCGGCGGTGTCTCGGGCACCCACTGGTTCGGTGTGGAGCCGCAGTACGGCCGTGACCTGTTCGCCATGCTCATGTACGGCATGCGCACCTCGCTGTTCATGGCGCTGGCCGTGACCGTGCTGGTGATGGTCACCGGTGTGCTCATCGGCATGATCGGCGGCTACTTCGGCGGCCGGGTCGACTACTGGGTCGGCCGGGTGACCGACTTCTTCCTCTCCTTCCCCTCACAGCTGTTCTTCATCGCGTTCATGCCGGTGGTCACGGCGTTCTTCGTCGACCCGCGGGAAGAGACCCCCACGTACTTCCGCGCGTTGGCGATCCTGATCGTGCTCTGGGTGCTGGGCTGGATGGGCATGGCCCGCCTGGTCCGTTCGACCGTGCTGTCGCTGCGTGAACGCGAGTTCGTGGAGGCCGCGAAGGTCTCCGGGGCCTCGCCGTGGCGGATCGTCCGCAAGGAGATCCTGCCCAACGTGGTCTCGCCGATCCTGGTGCAGTTCACGTACCAGCTGCCCAGCACCATTCTGACCATCGCGTTCCTCTCGTTCGCCGGTGTCGGGTTCGTCGAACCGACCCCGGACTGGGGGCGGCTGTTCGCCGCCGCCTCCGACTACGCCAAGCAGGATCCGGCGTTCATGTTCTTCCCGGGCACGGCACTGGTGATCTTCGTCCTGTGCTTCAACCTCCTCGGAGACTCCGTTCGGGACGCGTTCGACCCCAAGTCCGGACGCTGATCGTCCATTGGTGGGGGGTGACTGCCGCCCCCGCGTCGGCCTACCAGCCGCGTCAGGCAGTACTCATGGATAACAACCGACAGGTAGGTGCTTTAGCCACATGAAGTCGTTCAACTCGCGCAGAACGCGGGCCATCGTGGTCGCCATCGCGGCCGGCTCCCTCGCGCTCACCGGTTGCTCCGAGAACAAGGGCGGCAGCTCCGGCAAGGACTCCAAGAAGGACCAGGCGGAGGCCTCCGAGCAGTCGAAGGCGGTCGTCTACGGCGACGCTGCCGCGTCGACCGGCCCCGCCGAGGAGGTGCCCGGCGCCAAGAGCGGCGGCACCGTCGAGGTCTACCAGGAGGCGGGCCTCTCGCACCTGGACCCGGGCCAGATCTACGTCTCGGACGCCGGCCAGGTCGCCAACCTGCTCTACCGCGGTCTGACCAACTTCGAGGAGGACGGCAAGGGGGGCACCTCGGTCGTCGGTGACCTCGCGACCGACTCGGGCAAGTCCTCGGACGGCGGCAAGACCTGGACGTACACGCTGAAGGACGGCGTGAAGGACCAGAACGGCAACGTGATCACGTCCGCCGACATCCGTCACACCGTCGAGCGTCAGTACGCCGAGTTCATCTTCGACGGCCCGACCTACCTGCAGACCTGGCTGAGCGGCGCGGACTACCGCAAGGCGCTGCCGGACGGCGGCTTCGGCTCCAAGCACCTGCCGGACACCGTCCTGGAGACCCCGGACGCCAAGACGGTCATCTTCCACTTCGACAAGGCGCGTCCGGACCTTCCGCAGACGCTCGCCATGCCGGGCTACTCCGTCGTTCCGGAGAAGACCGACACGAAGGCGAAGTACGACACGGCCCCGGTCTCGACCGGCCCGTACAAGATCTCCGAGTACAAGGCCGGCAAGTCCATGAAGCTCGTCAAGAACGAGAACTGGGACCCGAAGACCGACTCGGTGCGTCACCAGTACGTCGACGGCTTCAACTTCGACTTCGGCGTCACCGAGTCCACCCAGACCAGCCGGCTCATCGCCGACCAGGGCGGCTCCAAGAACGCCATCCAGCTCACCGGCTCCGTCGAGGCCACCCAGATCCAGGACGTCATCGGCGACCCCGCCGTCAACAAGCGCACGATCAAGGGCTACCAGCCCTACGTCATGACGCTGACGTTCAACCTGGACCGGGTGAAGAACAAGGCCGTCCGCGACGCGATCACCTACGGCGTCAACTCCAAGTCGCTCATCGCCGGTGAGGGTGGTGCCTACGGTGGCGACGCGGCCCCGAACCTGTTCGCCCCGACCCTGCCGGGCTACGAGGCCAGCTACGACCCGTACGGCCGTCTGAAGACGCCGGCGGGCAACATCGCGAAGGCCAAGGAACTCCTCAAGGACGTTCCGGCCGCCGAGAAGAAGCTCGTCTACGCGTACTCCAACAGCGAGGCCGGCCAGAAGCGCAAGGTCGCGATCGAGGACGCGCTGACCAAGATCGGCATCGACGTGGTGGCCAAGGAGGTCGACTCCGCGAGCTACTACGAGCAGATCGGCAAGGTCAAGAACCCGTACGACATGTACATCTCCGGCTGGGGCCAGGACTGGCCGTCCGCCGGCACGGTCGTCACCCCGGTGTACGACGGTTCCCAGGTCGCCGACGGTTCGCCGAACTACTCGCACATCAACGACCCGAAGGTCCAGGAGCTCATCAACACGGCCCTGACCCAGGAGCCCACCGCTGCCGCCAAGACCTGGACGGAAGCGCACCACTACATCCTGGAGAAGGTCAACCCGGCCGCTCCGCTCTGGTACACCAAGCAGTTCCAGCTCTACGGTTCGAACATCGGCGGTGCCCGCTACAGCACCGAGTCGAGCTACATCGACGTCACCCGACTGTTCCTGAAGTCGTAACTCGCTACGGCTGATCGCGGGGGTGCGCACCAGGCGGAGCGCACCCCCGCGGTTCCGTGAACCCGGTCCCATCCCGACTCCGCACGTCTCCGCAGAGAGCAGCCCCCCGCCATGTTTCAGTTCATCCTCCGGCGCACGGTCGGTGCCGTCGTCACTCTGTTCCTGATCGGCGCCGCCACGTTCTTCCTGTTCGTCGCCGCGCCCTCCGACTACGCCTCACTGGCCTGTGGCAAGGACTGCTCGCCCGCGAGACTCGAAGACATCCGGACGGCCCTCGGTCTCAACCTGCCGATCGCGCAGCAGTTCTGGGACTTCATGTCCGGCATCGTGATGGGCCGTGACTTCCCGACAGGCCACTGCGCCGCCCCCTGCCTCGGACAGTCGTTCTACTCGGGCGACATGGTCTGGGACACGATCATGGACCGCTTCCCGCTGACCCTGTCGCTGACGATCGGCGCGCTGGCCGTCTTCCTGATCGTGGGTCTCGGCGCCGGCATGATCGCCGCCTACAAGCGTGGCTCTCTGGTCGACAAGGTCGCCACCGGTTCGTCCATGGTGCTCAGCTCGTTCCAGATCTACTTCCTCGGCCCGATCGCGCTGACGGTCCTCGTCTACCAGACCGGCTGGATGGAAGACCCTAAGTACGTGCCGTTCACCGAGGACCCGGTCGGCTGGCTCGTCGGGCTGTCCATCCCGATGGTCGTCATGGCCACCATCTTCACCGCGCAGTACACACGTATGGCACGCGCCTCGATGATCGAGCAGCTCGCCGAGGAACACGTCCGCACCGCCCGAGCCAAGGGCATGTCGCAGAAGTACGTCTTCTTCCGCTACGCCTGGCGCGGTTCGCTCATCCCGATCGTCACCGTGCTCGGCATCGACATCAGCGCCCTGCTCGGCGGCGGTGTCGTCACCGAACTGACCTTCTCCCTCCAGGGAATCGGCCGCCTCGCCGTGAACGGCGCGGTGACCAAGGACCTTCCGCTGACGATGGGCGTCATGCTGTTCGGGGCCTTCTTCATCCTGCTCCTGAACATTCTTACCGACATCGTGTACGCCTACATCGACCCGCGCGTCCGGCTCTCCTAGGAAGAAACGAACCACCGTGACCACACTGACCAAGCCCGAGGGCGCACCGGCCCCGACCGGTCCGGACAGCTTCCTCTCGGTCCGCGATCTCAAGGTGCAGTTCTCCACCGAGGACGGCATCGTCAAGGCGGTCGACGGGCTCTCCTTCGACGTCGAGCGCGGCAAGACCCTGGGCATCGTGGGCGAGTCCGGATCGGGCAAGTCCGTCACGAACCTGACGATCCTCGGTCTGCACAACCCGAGGAGCACCACCGTCGACGGCGAGATCGTCCTCGACGGCAAGGAACTCGTCACCGCCACGGAGAAGGAGCTGGAGCAGCTCCGCGGCAACAAGATGGCGATGATCTTCCAGGACCCGCTGACCGCGCTCTCCCCGTACTACACGGTGGGCCGCCAGCTGTCCGAGCCGTTCATGAAGCACACCGGCGCCTCCAAGAAGGAGGCCAAGGACCGGGCCGTGCAGATGCTGGAGAAGGTCGGCATCCCGCAGCCCAAGACGCGCTTCGACGACTACCCCCACCAGTTCTCCGGCGGTATGCGCCAGCGCGCGATGATCGCCATGGCGCTGATGTGCGACCCCGACCTGCTGATCGCCGACGAGCCCACCACCGCGCTGGATGTGACGGTGCAGGCCCAGATCCTGGACCTGCTCAAGGACCTCCAGCAGGAGTTCGGCTCCGCGATCATCTTCATCACGCACGACCTGGGCGTCATCTCGAACATGGCCGACGATCTGCTGGTGATGTACGCCGGCCGGGCCGTCGAGCGCGGCACCGTCAAGGAGGTCCTGCGCACGCCGCAGCACCCGTACGCCTGGGGCCTGCTCAGCTCCATGCCCCGCCTGGACGGTGACATCAACGAGGCGCTGACGCCGATCCCCGGCTCGCCGCCCTCACTGCTCAACCCGCCCTCGGGCTGCCCCTTCCACCCGCGCTGCGCCTTCACCGGCGAGGTGTCGGGGAGCCTCTGCACCGACGTACGGCCGTCGCTGGCGGACGGGCGCGCCTCCGCGTGCCATCTGTCGGCGGAGCAGAAGCAGACCATCTTCATCGACAAGATCCAGCCCCGGCTGCGCTAGGGAGCACCGCGACATGAGCGACAATCTCACCCTCCCCGCACAGCAGGGTTCCACCGGTACGTCGACCGAGGAACTGCTCAAGGTCGAGGGCCTCACGAAGCACTTTCCGATCTACGGCGGCTTCCCGATCAAACGAAAAGTCGGCGCCGTGCAGGCGGTCGACGGCATCGATCTGACCATCGGGGTCGCCGAGAGCGTCGGCATGGTGGGCGAGTCCGGCTGCGGCAAGTCGACCGCGGGCCGGCTCATCACCCGGCTCCTGGAGCCGACCGGCGGCAAGATCACGTACTCGGGCCAGGACATCACGCACGCCTCGCGCAAGCAGCTGGCGCCGGTCCGCTCCGAGATCCAGATGATCTTCCAGGACCCGTACAGCTCCCTGAACCCGCGCCAGACCGTCGGTACGATCATCAAGTCGCCGATGGAGGTCAACGGGATCGAGCCGACGGGCGGCCGGGAGAAGAAGGTCCGGGAGCTGCTTGAGCTGGTCGGGCTGAACCCCGAGCACTACAACCGCTTCCCGCACGAGTTCTCCGGCGGTCAGCGTCAGCGCATCGGGGTGGCCCGCGCGCTCGCCCTCCAGCCGAAGCTGATCGTGGCGGACGAGCCGGTCTCCGCGCTGGACGTCTCCATCCAGGCCCAGGTGGTGAACCTCCTCAAGAAGGTCCAGGAGGAGATGGGCATCGCGTTCCTGTTCATCGCCCACGACCTGGCGATCGTCCGGCACTTCTCGCAGCGCGTCGCGGTGATGTACCTGGGCAAGATCGTCGAGGTCGGCGACCGGGACTCGATCTACAACCGCCCGCGCCACCCGTACACGCACGCTCTCCTCTCCGCCGTGCCCGAGGTGGCGATGGACGACGAGACGGAGGCCCGCGAGCGCATCCGCCTCGCCGGTGACGTCCCGTCGCCGATCCACCCGCCGTCCGGCTGCCGCTTCCGCACGCGTTGCTGGAAGGCACAGGACAAGTGCGCGAGCGAGGAGCCCCCGCTGGTCCAGATCTCCGGCAACCGCGAGAACCACCTGACGGCCTGCCACTTCCCGGAGGACCCGACAACAGAGGCCCGCGACGCGGACGTCGTCCTGGACCCGGCCCTGAAGGCCCTGGAGGCGGAGGACACGCCAGGCAAGTAGCGAGAAGGGGGCCGCGGGGCCAGTGGCCCCGCCCCCCGCCGAGGACGCCTCAGGGGCGCGGGGAGACGCTTTCACGGGGGTGCGGGAAAGGTGTCCTTGGGCGGCGCCGTTCAAGGGGGTTTGCGCAGCCCGGCGCCAACGGGGTGCCGCCTGCGCCCACCCGTGCCGCCCCTAGCGGCACGCATGCCCGCAGCTAGGGCAAAGCGGGCCTGCATTTAGGGGCGCGGGGAACTGCGCGACAAGCCCCCACCGGCCGGCAGCCGACATCGAACCGCCGCCCCCGCCCCCGACGCCGGCGCCTCAGGAACGCCGGGAGGAGCTCTTCCAGGGGCGCGAGGGCGCGCTGTTCAAGGGGGTTCACGCAGCCCGGCGCCAACGGGGTGCCGCCTGCTCCCACCCGTGCCGCCCCTGGCGGCACGCATGCCCGCAGCTAGGGCGAGGCGGGCCTGCATTTAGGGGCGCGGGGAACTGCGCGACAAGCCCCCACCGGCTGGCAGCCGACATCGAACCGCCGTACCCCGAACCCCTCCCCGCAGACACATATTCGCTCGACTTCCGCCCCCGCGTCCGGGACGCTCGCACGCGACGTCCCTCACAAGGCCCGGAGGCCGGCTTGTCCTTCTCCACCGTCCACAGCATCACCTTCGACTGCACCAACGACCCCTACGACCTCGGCCTGTTCTGGAGCCGCCTGCTGGGCCGCCCCCTCGCCGACGACGACAAACCCGGCGACCCGGAAGCCCTGATCGCGGACCCGGCCGGCGGCCCCAGGCTCCTCTTCGTACGGGTGCCGGAAGGCAAGACCGCCAAGAACCGCGTCCACCTCGACCTACAGCCCCACGGCCGCACCCGGGACGAGGAGGTCGAACGCGCGATCTCCCTCGGGGCCCGGCTCGTCGCGGACCACCGCAGGCCCGACGGCGGCGGCTGGGCCCTCATGGCCGACCCCGAGGGCAACGAATTCTGCGTGGAGCGCGGCGAGTTGGGCTGAACAGCTTCAGCACACCTCGGCGGTGACGTAGTCGGCGTGGTACTCCACGCGCTGCGCCGACGTCAGATGGCAGGCCGCGCCATGGCCGGCGGTACGGGGCAGATCGGGCCGCCGGTTCGCACAGCGCCCCGCCGGCACCTGCTCCCGGAACGCGCAGCGCGGCTCGAAGCGGCAGCCCGGGGGCGGGTCCAGGAGTGACGGAGGCATCCCCGGGATCGGGGACAGCGGGACGTCCACCGGGGCGCTCAGGGTGGGCATCGAGCCCAGCAGGCCCCAGGTGTACGGGTGTTGCGGCGACCGCAGCACCTCGCGCCGGGTGCCGCGCTCCACCGCCCGGCCCGCGTACATCACCAG
This sequence comes from Streptomyces sp. NBC_00075, assembly GCF_045041225.1. NCBI lineage: Bacteria > Bacillati > Actinomycetota > Actinomycetes > Kitasatosporales > Streptomycetaceae > Streptomyces > Streptomyces sp. NBC_00075. The sequence continues at coordinate 3,642,844 of NZ_CP108243.1, read as the reverse complement.
GATGTCGTCCGCCATACGGGAGATGACGCCCAGGTCGTGCGTGATGAAGACGATCGACGTGCCGAACTCCTGCTGGAGATCCCCCAGCAGGTCCATGATCTGGGCCTGGACCGTGACGTCCAGGGCGGTCGTCGGTTCGTCGGCGATCAGGAGCTCCGGGTCGCACACCAACGCCATGGCGATCATCACGCGTTGGCGCATACCGCCGGAGAACTGGTGGGGGTAGTCGTCCGCGCGGCGCACCGGCTGGGGTATGCCCACCCGCCTCAGCATCTCCACCGCCCGCGCCCTGGACTCCCGCCTGGACGCGCCCGTGTGCTTGGCGTACGTCTCCGCGATCTGTCTGCCCACCGTGTGGTACGGCGACAGGGACGCCAGCGCGTCCTGGAAGATCATCGCCATCTTGCTGCCCCGGAGCCGCTCCAGCTCCCGTTCCCGCGCCGTCAGCAACTCCTTGCCGTCCAGCACGATCTCCCCGGCCAGCGTCGTGCGCGCACGGTCGTGCAGGCCCAGGATCGCCAGGTTCGTCACCGACTTGCCCGAGCCGGACTCGCCGACGATGCCCAGGGTCCGGCCGCGCTCCACGTCGAAGGAGAGCCCGTCGACCGCCCGTACGACACCGTCGTCGGTGGCGAAGTGGACGCGGAGGTCCCGTACGGACAGGAAGGGAACAGCGGTCGGCTCGGCCATCGAGGTCACCAGGTCCCCTCTACGCCAGCCTGATCCGCGGGTCGATCAGCGCGTACACCGCGTCCACCACGATGTTCGCGACGACGATGGCCGCGGCGGCCACCAGGACCACCCCCAGCAGCAGCGGCAGGTCGTTGTCGCGTACCGCCTTGATGGACAGGGCGCCGATGCCGTGCAGGCCGAAGGTCTCCTCCGTGATGATCGCCCCGCCGAGCAGATAGCCGATGTCGAGGCCCAGGATCGTGACGATCGGGCCCATCGCGCCCCGCCAGGCGAACCGGAAGAACACCGTGCGTCGGGACAGGCCCTTGGCGCGGGCCGTACGGACGTAGTCCTCGGCGAGGGTCTCCACGAGCTGGGAGCGGGTCATCCGGGTGTAGTTGGCGGTGAAGATGATCGCGAGGACGAACCAGGGCAGCAGCAGGCCCTTGAACCAGGCCGCCGGGTCCTGGGTGAAGCCGACGCTGTCCTGGGGGCGGGGGAGGATGCCCCACTGGTCGGAGAGGTAGTACATGGCGACCACGCCGACGATGTAGATCTGTAGCGACGAGCCGACCAGCGAGATCGACGACGCGATCTTGTCCAGGGCCCGGCCCTGCTTCACCGCCGCCAGCATGCCCGTACCGACACCGAGGACCACGAACACCACCGAGCTGCCGAGGGCGAGGGACAGCGTGGTGGGGAAGCGGTTGGTGATGAGGCCGAGGACCGGCTCGTGGTTGGTGAAGGAGTAGCCGAGGCAGGGCGCCGCACAGTGCCCGAGGCCGGCGTAGTCACGGCCCACGAACACACCCGCGAGCCAGTGCCAGTACTGCACCGGCAGCGGATCGTCGATGCCCAGATTGCGCCGGACGAGCGCGAGCGTCTCCGGCGTACAGAGCTTGCCGCAGGCGCTGCGGGCCGGGTCGCGCGGGGCGACGTAGAAGAGGACGAAGGTGATCGCACTGATGACGAGAAGGATCATCAGCGCACTGAACGTCCGGCGGAGGACAAAACGGAACATGGCGATCGGTTTCCCTGGCGAAACCCCCGACACCGGTCCCTGGTGGGTGGGACCGGAGCCGGGGGTGGTCGGGTGGGCGGGTCGGGGCGCCCCGCTGGGGGCCGCCCCTCAGGGGCGCGGGGCTGTATTGATTTGCGGCTCCGCCGCGTGGGCGCGACCAGCCCCCACCGGCCCGCAGCAGACGAACGACCTACGACTTCGCGAACAACTTGTAAAGCACGAACGACGAGTTCAGCGGGTCGTACTCAGTACCGCCGACCTTGCTCCCGTACAGATAGAACCGCCGCTGATAAGTCTCCGGAATGATCGGCGCCTCCTTCTCCATCAGCTCCTTGTCCAGCGCGGCCCACGCCGCGTTCGCCTTCGTCTGGTCGGTCAACGCCGCCGCCTTGTCGATCGCCGCGTCGACCCAACTCACCTTCAGCTGCGAGACGTTGTTCGCCCCGTTGGCGATCGTCCGGCCGTCGAAGAGCGGCTGGATCATCGTGTAGCCGGTGGGCCAGTCCGGGGACCAGCCGAACCACATCACGTCGAAGGAGTTGTCGATCTGCTGGACCTGGTCGTAGTAGCTGGTCGACTCGACCGGCTTCACGACCGGGTCGAAGCCCGCCTCCTTGAGGGCGTTGGCGATGACGACCTTCGTCTTCTCGTAGGCGTCGTTGCCGCCCTGCGGATAGGTGTAGACGATCTTCTGGCCGAGCTTGCCGGCCTCCTTGAGCAGCGCCTTGGCCTTCGCGGTGTCGCCCTGCGGCTTCGTCAGCTTGCCGTAGATGTCGAACTTCACCCGGCCCGCCATGTCGGGGCCGAGGATCGTGGTCGCGTAGTCACCTGCGGACGGGCCGCCGTAGATGGTCCGGATCTGCTGCAACGGCCAGGCGTAGTTGAGCGCCTGACGGACCTTCAGATCGGTGATCCGCTTGCAGTTGATGGCGTAGTAGTACAGGCCCGTCAGCAGCCCGTCGACGGTACGGCTCTTCAGCGCGGGCGTCGTCAGCACCTTCTGGATGCGCTCGGCGGGCACCCCGCTGTACGCCATCACCGCGTACTGGTCGGTCCCGGAGTCGGCGATCAGCCGGTCGGTGGTCTGGAGCGCCTCGGGGCCGAACTCGAAGGCGAACGAGTCCGGGTAGGCGTTGCGGATCGGGTCGGTCGCCGGGTCCCAGTGCGTGTTGCGGACCATCGTCAGCGACTTGTCGACGGAGTGCGCGGAGAGCCGGTAGGGCCCGCAGGAGAACGGGTCCTTGTCGTACTTCTCCTTGGTGTCGTGCTTCGCGGACACCGCTCCGTACGACTGCATGGCCAGCGTCCAGTTGAGGTCCGGGCGGGCCGTCTTGAGGTGGAAGGTGATCGTCTTCTTCGCGGTGTCCGTGACGACCGAGTCGAGGTGCTTGCCGTCGTACGGGCCCTTGTAGACCGAGCGGAAGTCGTTGCTGCCGGTCAGCGCGGCCTGGAGGTAGGTGGCGCCCTCGGTGGTGAAGCTGGCGAAGCCGCGCTCGATGCCGTGCCGGACGTCCTCGACGGTCAGCTCGCTGCCGTCCTCCCACTTCAGCCCGTCCTTCAGGGTGAAGGTCCAGGTCTTGCCGCCGTCCGCCATCGTGCCGGTGTCGGTGGCGAGGTCGCCGACGAGCTTCATCGCGCCGCCGTCGATGCGGTAGCCGGTCAGACAGCGGATGTAGAGGTTGCCGACCTCGGAGTTCCACGAGTAGTAGATGCGCTGCGGGTCGAGGTGCGAGAAGTCCTGCGGGCCGATCGGCCGGATCGTGCCGCCCTTCTTCGCGCCCGGGATCTCCGGCGCGGGCCCCGTGGAGTCCTCCTTGGTGCCGATGGTGACCGACGAGTACTTGTTGGTCCCGGCCGCGCCGCCCCCCGACGTACCGCCACCGCCTCCCCCGCCGCTGCTGCACGCGGACAGGACCATGGAGCCGCCGGCGGCCACCGAGGTGGCGATGACGAAGTTTCTGCGGGAGAGAGACATGGGGTGTCCTGCCTGAATCAAGGAGAAGGGGTGTGTCTTCTAGGGGGCCGGTGCGGGTGGCGAAGGCGCTCGGGTCAGCGCCTCGTCTTCGGGTCCAGCGCGTCGCGCACGGAGTCGCCGAGGAGGTTGAAGGCGATCACGAAGATCACCATCGACAGGCCGGGGAAGAGCATGTAGGTGATGTCGTTCTGGTAGACCTGCGCCCCGCGCTGGATCATCACGCCCCAGTCGGGAGTGGGGTCGCTGAGCCCGACCCCGAGGAAGGCGAGCGCCGCCTCGGTGGTGACGTACATGGGCAGCGCGAGGGTCGCCTGGATGAGGACCGGGGTCCACAGGTTGGGCAGCAGCTCCCTGAAGATGATCCGGGCCGGGGAGGCCCCGGTGACCTTGGCGGACTCCACGAACTCCCGCTCGCGCAGGGCGAGCACCTCACCGCGCAGCAGCCGGGCGATGGGCGCCCAGCCGAACGCGGTCATCACGGAGATCAGGCTGACGACGGTCAGCCAGGTCGGGGTGTTCTCCTCCGGTGACACGAAGATCGAGATCATCACCGGCCAGAAGGCGATGAAGAACAGCGTGGAGGGGAACGCCAGCAGGATGTCGATGACCCGGCCGACGAAGCCGTCGATCCGCCCGCCCATGTAGCCGGCCGTGATGCCGACGACGATGCCGAGCAGGGTGACCAGCACGGTCGTCACCGTGGCGATGAGCAGCGAGTTGCGGATGCCGTACAGCAGCAGGGTGAAGACGTCCCGGCCGAGCTGGGGCTCGACGCCGAACCAGAAGTCGCCGCTGATGCCGCCGTTGGGTCGGATCGGGAAACCGAACTCGTTGAGCAGCCCGGTGCCGTTCTGGCCGTACGTCGTGTACGGGTCCTTGCCGTAGACCTTGGCGATCAGCGGGGCGGCGATGCCCGCGACGAAGAACAGCACGACCACGACGGCCGAGACGAGCCCGGTGCGGTCGCGCCGGAAGCGCAGCCAGGCGATCCGCCCCGGCGAGCGGCCGGTGCCGCCACGGGCCGGCGCGGTGGGCGTCGGCGGTTCGGCACCGGAATCGGCCGCCACCAGGGGTGCGGTGGCGGAAGGCGTAGACGAGGTCACATTGGGGACTTTTCTGCGCCGGTTCAGTCGGCGTCAATGTTTTGTTGACGCCTTTGATCTGGACTTTTGCCCTTTGACCCGGGGGAGGGGCGCCACTTGGTTCAGCTTTGGACGGCCATGACCAAAGCGGGAGGGAGACCCGTACGGGCCGCCCAGGCGTGCGCTATGGGTGCTGTGCGCCGATATTGACCGATAACGGTATGGCGCACTGAACAGGAGGCACTCCATGCGTGGAGCCACGCACGTCCGATGGGCCGCATGCGCGGTGGCGGTGGCCCTCGCGGCGACCGCCTGCGGGGGCGACGACAGCGACAGCGGCGGCAGTGGCAGCGCTGACGGTTCCGGAGTGCTCAGCTCCTCCTGGGGCGACCCGCAGAACCCGCTGGAGCCCGCCAACACCAACGAGGTGCAGGGCGGCAAGGTTCTCGACATGGTGTTCCGCGGACTGAAGCGGTACGACGCCAAGACCGGCAAGGCCAACGACATGCTGGCCGAGAGCATCGAGACGACCGACTCGCAGAACTTCACCGTCACCATCAAGGACGGCTGGAAGTTCAGCAACGGCGAGGCCGTCACCGCCAAGTCGTTCGTCGACGCCTGGAACTACGGCGCCAGCCTGAAGAACAACCAGAAGAACGCCTACTTCTTCGGCTACATCGACGGCTACGACAAGGTCCACCCCGAGGACGGCAGCAAGCAGACCGCCGAGACCCTCTCCGGGCTCAAGGTGACCGGCACCAACACGTTCACCGTCAAGCTCAACCAGAAGTTCTCGACGTTCCCCGACACCCTCGGCTACTCGGCCTTCTCGCCGCTGCCCCAGTCCTTCTTCACGGACCACTCGGCCTGGCTGAGCAAGCCCGTCGGCAACGGCCCCTACACGATCCAGTCGTACACCAAGGGCTCCCAGATGTCCCTGCGCAAGTGGGACGCCTACTCGGGCACCGACAAGGCGCAGAACGGCGGGGTCGACCTCAAGGTCTACACCGACAACAACACCGCCTACACCGACCTGATGGCCGGCAACCTCGACCTCGTCGACGACGTGCCCGCCTCCCAGCTCGCGAACGTCAAGGCCGACCTCGGCGACCGGTACATCAACACGCCCGCCGGCATCATCCAGACCCTCGCCTTCCCGTTCTACGACAAGGACTGGGACAAGCCCGGCATGGAAAAGGTCCGCACCGGTCTCTCCCGCGCGATCAACCGCGAGCAGATCACCGACACGATCTTCCAGAAGACCCGCACCCCCGCCACCGACTGGACCTCACCCGTCCTCGGCGAGGAGGGCGGCTACAAGGCAGGCCTGTGCGGCGACGCCTGCGAGTACGACCCCGAGGAGGCCAAGAAGCTCATCGAGGAGGGCGGCGGCTTCCCCGGCGGCCAGGTCAAGATCTCGTACAACGCGGACACCGGCTCGCACAAGCAGTGGGTCGACGCGGTCTGCAACAGCGTCAACAACGCGCTCGACAACGACAAGGCCTGCGTCGGCAACCCCGTCGGCACCTTCGCCGACTTCCGCAACCAGATCACCCAGTCCAAGATGTCGGGCCCGTTCCGCGCGGGCTGGCAGATGGACTACCCGCTGATCCAGAACTTCCTCCAGCCGCTCTACTACACCAACGCCTCCTCCAACGACGGCAAGTGGACCAACAAGGAGTTCGACAAGCTCGTCAACCAGGCCAACGCCGAGACCGACCAGGCCAAGGCCGTCGGACTCTTCCAGCAGGCCGAGGAGGTCCTGCGGGACGACATGGGCGCCATCCCGCTCTGGTACCAGAACGGCAGCGCCGGCTACTCGGAACGCCTCTCGAACGTGGCCCTGAACCCGTTCAGCCTGCCCGTGTACAGCGAGATCAAGGTCAGCTGAGCCGCGTGGGGCGGGTCTCCCCGAGCGCCCGCCCCCACTACCTCCGGAGCCCTCATGGGACGGTACGTGATCCGGCGTCTGCTTCAGATGATCCCGGTCTTCATCGGCGCCACCCTGCTGATCTTCCTGATGGTGAACGTGATGGGCGACCCCATCGCGGGCCTCTGCGGCGACCGGCAGTGCGACCCGGCCACGTCCGCCCAGCTCCGCAAGGAGTTCGGCCTCGACAAGCCCGTCTGGCAGCAATACCTGACCTACATGGGCAACGTCTTCACCGGCGACTTCGGCACCGCCTTCAACGGCCAGGAGGTCACCGAGCTGATGTCGACGGCGTTCCCCGTCACCATCCGGCTCACGATCGTGGCGATCTTCTTCGAGATCGTCATCGGCATCACCCTGGGCGTGGTGACCGGCCTGCGCCGGGGCAAGCCGGTCGACACGGGCGTCCTCCTGGGCACCCTGGTCGTCATCTCGGTCCCGACCTTCGTCACCGGCCTGCTGCTCCAGCTCCTGCTGGGCGTCGAGTGGGGCTGGATCAAACCGTCGGTGTCGACGGACGCCAACTTCGACGAACTGATCGTCCCGGGCCTGGTCCTGGCCTCGGTCTCACTGGCCTACGTGACCCGTCTGACCCGCACCTCGATCGCGGAGAACAGACGCTCCGACTACGTCCGTACAGCGGTCGCCAAGGGCCTGCCCAGGCACCGGGTGATCACCCGTCACCTGCTCCGCAACTCCCTGATCCCCGTGGTCACCTTCATCGGCACGGACATCGGCGCGCTGATGGGCGGGGCGATCGTCACCGAGCGGATCTTCAACATCCACGGCGTCGGCTACCAGCTCTACCAGGGCATCCTCCGCCAGAACACCCAGACGGTCGTCGGCTTCGTGACCGTCCTCGTCCTCGTCTTCCTGGTCGCCAACCTGCTCGTCGACCTCCTGTACGCCGTACTCGACCCGAGGATCCGCTATGCCTGAACCCCAGTCCACGGACGCCACCGGCGCATCCGAGGGTGCCATGGCGGCGACCGGCATGGGCGGCGCCATGGACCTCGCGATGAGCGAGGCGGAGACGCTGGAGAAGCGCCCGGACAACGGCGGCGGCCCGTCCGACAAGCCCCGCAGCCTCTGGTCGGACGCCTGGCACGACCTGCGCCGCAACCCCGTCTTCATCATCGCCGGGCTGGTCATCCTCTTTCTGGTCGTCATCTCCATCTGGCCCTCGTCGATCGCCTCCGGAAACCCCCTCAAGTGCGACCTCGCCAACGCCCAGAAGGGCTCGGAGCCGGGCCATCCCTTCGGATTCGACGGCCAGGGCTGCGACGTCTACACGCGCACGGTCTACGGCGCCCGTACGTCCGTCACGGTCGGCGTCTGCGCCACGCTCGGGGTCGCGATCCTCGGGTCCGTCCTCGGCGGGCTCGCCGGGTTCTTCGGCGGGGCCGGGGACTCGGTCCTGTCCCGCATCACCGACGTCTTCTTCGCGATCCCCGTCGTCCTCGGCGGCCTCGTCCTGCTCTCCGTGGTGACCAGCTCGACGGTGTGGCCGGTCATCGGGTTCATGGTGCTGCTCGGCTGGCCGCAGATCTCCCGGATCGCCCGCGGCTCGGTCATCACCGCCAAACAGAACGACTACGTCCAGGCAGCCCGCGCCCTCGGCGCCTCCAACTCCCGCATGCTGCTACGGCACATCACGCCCAACGCGGTGGCCCCGGTGATCGTCGTGGCGACCATCGCACTCGGTACGTACATCGCCCTGGAGGCCACCCTGTCCTACCTGGGCGTCGGCCTGAAGCCCCCCACCGTCTCCTGGGGCATCGACATCAGCGCGGCCTCCCCGTACATCCGCAACGCCCCGCACGCCCTCCTCTGGCCATCCGGAGCGCTCGCGGTCACCGTCCTCGCGTTCATCATGCTCGGCGACGCGGTGCGCGACGCCCTCGACCCGAAGCTGAGGTGACCGGCGCCATGCTCCTCGAAGTACGCGACCTGCACGTGGAGTTCAGAACCCGGGACGGGGTCGCCAAGGCCGTCAACGGCGTCACCTACAGCGTGGACGCGGGCGAGACGCTGGCCGTGCTCGGAGAGTCGGGCTCCGGCAAGTCGGTCACCGCCCAGGCGGTCATGGGCATCCTCGACATCCCGCCGGGAAGGATCACCGGCGGCGAAATCCTGTTCCAGGGCCAGGACCTGCTCACCTTCAAGGAGGAGGAGCGCCGCAAGGTCCGGGGCGCCCAGATGGCGATGATCTTCCAGGACGCGCTGTCGTCCCTCAACCCGGTGCTCAGCGTGGGCGACCAGCTCGGCGAGATGTTCACCGTGCACCGCGGAATGTCCCGAAAGGACGCCCGTACCAAGGCAGTCGAGCTGATGGAACGGGTCCGCATCCCGGGTGCCGCCCAGCGCGTACGGGACTATCCGCACCAGTTCTCCGGAGGCATGCGCCAGCGCATCATGATCGCCATGGCGCTGGCCCTGGAACCGGATCTGATCATCGCCGACGAACCGACGACGGCCCTCGACGTGACCGTCCAGGCCCAAGTCATGGACCTGCTCGCGGAGTTGCAGCGCGAACTGAACATGGGCCTGATCCTCATCACGCACGACCTCGGGGTCGTCGCGGACGTCGCCGACAAGATCGCCGTGATGTACGCGGGCCGCATCGTCGAGTCCGCGCCGGTCCACGACATCTACAAGGCGCCCGCACACCCGTACACCAAGGGCCTGTTGGAGTCGATCCCGCGCCTCGACCAGAAGGGCCGCGAGCTGTACGCCATCAAGGGCCTCCCGCCGAACCTGATGAACATCCCGCCGGGCTGCGCCTTCAACCCGCGCTGCCCGATGGCCCAGGACATCTGCCGCACGGACGTACCGCCGCTCGCCGAGGTCGACGAGGACCGCAGAAGCGCCTGCTTCTTCTGGAGGGAGACGCTCGATGCCTGACGCGATTCTCGAGGTGACCGGGCTCGTCAAGCACTACCCGCTCACCCAGGGCATCCTCTTCAAGAAGCAGGTCGGCGCGGTCCGGGCCGTCGACGGCGTCGACTTCGCGCTCGGCGCGGGCGAAACCCTGGGCATCGTGGGGGAGTCGGGTTGCGGCAAGTCGACGGTCGCCAAGATGCTGGTCAACCTGGAGAAGCCGACGGCCGGGACGATTCTGTACAAGGGCGAGGACATCACCAAGATGTCGGGCCGCGCGCTGAAGGCCGTACGCCGGAACATCCAGATGGTCTTCCAGGACCCGTACACCTCCCTCAACCCCCGGATGACGGTCGGCGACATCATCGGGGAGCCCTACGAGATCCACCCCGAGGTCGCGCCCAAGGGGGACCGGCGGCAGAAGGTCCAGGACCTGCTGGACGTGGTCGGCCTCAACCCCGAGTACATCAACCGCTATCCGCACCAGTTCTCCGGCGGCCAGCGCCAGCGCATCGGTATCGCACGGGGGTTGGCGCTGCGCCCCGAGATCATCGTCGCCGACGAACCGGTGTCGGCGCTCGACGTGTCGGTGCAGGCACAGGTGATCAACCTGATGGACCGTCTCCAGAGCGAGTTCGGGCTCGCGTACATCTTCATCGCGCACGATCTGTCGATCGTGCGGCACATCTCCGACCGGGTGGGGGTCATGTATCTCGGGCGGATCGTGGAGACCGGCCGGGACGCCGAGATCTACGACCACCCGACGCACCCCTACACGCAGGCACTCCTCTCCGCGGTGCCCGTCCCCGACCCCGAGGCCCGCGAGCACCGGGAGCGGATCATCCTCACCGGTGACGTGCCCTCCCCGACGAACATCCCCTCCGGCTGCCGCTTCCGCACCCGCTGCTGGAAGGCCCAGGAACGGTGCGAGCTGGAGGTGCCACTGCTGGCGGTTCCTGCGGAGTTCCGGCTGACGACGGGGCCGGCGGCGCATGACTCGGCGTGCCACTTCGCGGAGGAGAAGCACGTGGTGCCGACGGAGGCGCCGCAGGCAGGCGCTGCGGACGATCATGGAGACGGGCTGAAATAGCAGGATAAATACACACGAACCGCGTTAACACGCAGGCAACTTGGCCGACCCGATCTCGATATATGGACAAGCCACTCTGAGGAACGTACGGCCGTGCGGGTGCCGTAAACGGGCCGGGGCTCGCCATGTAGCCCCGGCCCGTTGCCGTGCCTGGACGAGGCCTAGGCAAGCCTCAACGCCCGCTTCAGGAAGTCCACCTGAAGCAGCAGCAGGTTCTCCGCGATCTGTTCCTGCGGGGTCATGTGGGTGACGCCCGACAGCGGGAGCACCTCGTGCGGGCGGCCGGCGGCCAGCAGGGCCGAGGACAGCCGCAGGGCGTGGGCGAATACGACGTTGTCGTCGGCGGTGCCGTGCACGACCATCAGCGGCCGGTGCGGCTCGGCGGGAGCGGACAGCCCGTCGTCCGTCACGAGGGAGCTGTTGGCGTACGCCTCCGGGGCCGCGCCCGGGTCGCCGAGATACCGCTCCGTGTAGTGCGTGTCGTACAGCCGCCAGTCCGTCACCGGGGCGCCCGCGATGCCCGCGTGGAAGACGTCGGGCCGCCGCAGCACGGCAAGACCCGCGAGCCAACCGCCGTACGACCAGCCCCGGACGGCCACCCGGGAGAGGTCGAGCGGGTGGCGCTCGGCGAGGTCGTGCAGGGCCTCGATCTGATCGTCCAGCGAGACCGTGAAGTCCCCGTGGACGGCCTTCTCCCAGGCCGGCGAGCGCCCCGGAGTCCCTCGCCCGTCGGCCACGACCACCGCGAAACCCTGGTCGGCGAACCACTGCGAGGTGAGGTGGGCGTTGTGCGCGGCCACCACTCGGGGGCCGTGCGGACCGCCGTAGGGGTCCATGAGGACAGGGAGGGGAGTGACCCCGTCGTAGTCGTTCGGCATAAGCAGGGCGCATGGAATTCGGCGTGCGCCCCCCTGGGTCAGGGTGATGCGCGGGGACAAACCGGGATCTTCGGCGTACGAGGTGATGGTTGCCGCACGCTTCCCGTCGCGCAGCACCTGTACCTGGGCCCCCGGCCGGTCCGGCACCGCCGAGACGAGCACGGTCACGCCCCCGGCGCGAACCGCCGAGTGCACGCCGGGCTCTTGCGAGACGCGCTCCAGTCCGAGTTCGTTCACTCGATAGACGTGCACTTCGCCGATCTCGGTACCGGCGGCCTCCTCCCCGGCCGACGCCGACACGAGCACGTCGTCGGCGGAGACGTCCAGCACCGCCCGTACGTGCAACTGCGCCCCGGTGAGCGGCCGTTCGCCGACGGCGAGCACGCGCGCGCCACCCTCGTCGGCGATGCGCACGAGCTGTCCGGAGGGGCTCCAGCACGGCACGCCAGGGAAAAGATCAAGCCAATGTGGATCTTCCTCCGCGTGCACCATCCGGGTCGCCCCCGTGTCCGGGTCCACCGCAAGGAAGAGCTGCCCGCGCTGGTCCCGCGACTGCACGAGAACCAGCGGCGCACCCGCCGCTGACCAGTGCACACGCGCCAAATACGGATAGCGGACCCGGTCCCACACAACCTCCGTACGCACGCCCTCAAGGCTGAGTACGAAGAGCCGCACCTCGGCGTTCGGAGTGCCCGCCGCCGGATACGCGACCCGCTGCGGCTCGCGTTCCGGATGTGCCGGATCGGAGATCCACCAGCGGTCCACGGGCGCGTCGTCGGCCCGCGCGACCAGCAGCCGGTCGGACTCCGGGGACCACCAGAAGCCGCGCGAACGGGCCATTTCCTCGGCCGCGATGAACTCGGCGAGCCCGTAGGTCACGGTCTCCGACTCGGGCTCGGCGAGCGTACGGACCTGCTCGCCCGTCGCATCGGCCAGGTCGGCGAGGCGCAGGGCGCCGTCCACGACGTACGCGACGAGCCGTCCGTCGGGGGAGGGTCGGGGATCGATGACGGATCCCGGGTCTCGGATCTCCCGGACGGTCCCGGCTTGCAGCTCGGCCACGAAAAGCCGCCCGGACAAGGCGAAGGCGGCCAGTTCGACGGCGGAGTCGGTGGCGTAGGAGACGATCCCGGCACCCCCCTCACGACTCCGCTCCCGGCGCGCCCGCTCCTCGGCGGACAGCTCCTCGTCGGCCCCGCCGAGGAGGGCGAACGGGTCGGCGGCGACCCGCTCCGTACCCTCGGGGAGGTCAAGCACCCACAGCTTGTTGGCCCGGTCCGTACCGGAGGATGACCGCAGGTAGGCGACCCGTGAACCGTCGGGCGCCACGGTGAACGCGCGGGGTGCGCCGAGGGTGAATCGCTGGGTGCGGGCGTGCCGGCGGGGGAAGGAGACAGGCTCGGTCGTCATGCCCCGACCATATTGGCCATGCGCCCCCTTGTGCGGCCGTGCGCCGACCGATGCGCGCGGACGAATAGTTATGATCACTGGCGGCAAGTGGGTATGAACCTGCTGGCCACTGTATGGATTTACTGCCCCCATAGTCCGACCCCCCGCGTCCCTGGGCCCCTTGGAGGTGAGCCGCCGTGGCACTCTCGATTTCGGCGGTCGTGCTGCTGGCGATCATCGTCTTCTTGCTGATCAAGAAGTCAGGACTCAAGGGAGGCCATGCGGTCGTGTGCATGCTCCTGGGGTTCTACATGGCCTCGTCGACCTTCGCCCCGACGATCAGCGACCTGACGACAAGCATCGCGGGCATGATCGGCGACCTCAAGTTCTGACGTCCCGGAGGGCTCCGGAAGGTGTGTGACCGGAGCCCTGTCCCGCTACCGGCGGAGCGTCTTCACTCGGTCTCGCCTGGGACGAGCGGGGTGATCCGCAGAGTCCGGACCGCCTCGTCGACCAGCGCCGTGATCTCCTCCGCGCGGGCGACCGTCTCCCACGTCACCGTCACGACGATGAGACTCTCCATTCCGGGCGGGAAGACGGCAAACTTGATGAATTCGGCCGACTTCCGCCCGAACCCGAACATGCGCTTCACCTCAAGCCTCGACTGCACACGCACGGCCGGCCCGGCAGGCAGCTCCAGATATGTCACCTGCGGCTCACCCTTGGGCTTGGCGTTCCCCCACTCCAGGAGCAGCGGCTGGACCTCTTCCCGGTTGGGACGGGCGACACCCTCGTCGCCGTAGGAGTCGACCATGAGATTGGCGAGGGCCTCGCCGTTCTCGGTGTAGTACGCCGCCGCTAGGACCGGGATGTCGTCGTTCAGGTCCACGGCCCGCTCGACCAGGTCGTCGTAGACCGCGCTCTTCTCGATCTCCAGCGCCAGGGGAGAGAGCGTGTCGACAACTTCCCTGGCCAGCACCTCGGCTTCGGCCTTCTTGCCCTCCTTGAGCGTCAGGTCGATCCATCCGGGCCGAAAGTCGAACCGGCACACGAAGTCCTCGACCAGGGGAGCGCCATCGTCCGATGTCATCATGTCGTTTCTTCCAGCCCGCCTTGTGAATCGGTCAGCGTAGTACGACCGTAGGCAACGACGGATGCCTCGTACCGGAACGTGGTCCAGCCCCGGATCCTGGCCCCCTGGGTCCCGGTGCGACCGGCGCCCTTTCCCAAGGAACATCTGGGGGAGAGGACCCTCACCAAGCCCCACCCCTCCCGCCCGCCGCGCAAACTGACTCGCGCGACTCTCCCCGGCGGCCCGATTCGGGAGTCTCCGGCGTCGTCCACGACAACGCTCGTCACACCGCTTGCTTCACGGTGATCGGCAACCATCTCGCCCAGCGCCGCGAACTGTCGCTGCTCGCCATCGGGCTGGCCGTGCACATCCAGTCGCTGCCCACCGGTGCCCGCGTCGACATCAAGACCCTCGCCAGGAAGTTTCCGGAGGGCCCGGACCATATCGCCGCTGCCCTGCGTGAACTGGAGGCGCACGGCTACCTGCGCAGGCCCCGCGAACGCACCTCCAGCGGCCACATCGTCACCCGCACGGTCTCCTGCGATCAGCCCGGACGCCGCACCGAGGGCCACGCCGACAGCGGTACCGGGGCCGAGCCCGAACGGGGGCAGTCCGCCACTGGCCCCGGTGTCGCCGCCCGGCTGGAGCGCGACGTCAGCGCCGGCGCCGTACGGCACGCGCTGACCAGAGACCTCCCACCCGAGGGACTGCGCCGCCCGGCCGCCCTCCTGGCCCACCACCCAGCTACCGCCTCCGCCGCCCTTCCGCGCACCGGCCACGCCCCCGGACGTACGGCACCCGCTCCAGACCTGCGACGGCTGTGAGCGCGCCTTCCGCGCGCCCGACCCCGGTCGCTGCCGTGACTGCCGATCCGATCTCCATGGAGGCCGCCTAGCATGAAAGCGACGATCCTTGCCCCCGGGCACAGACGACGAGGAGCGAGCGCCATGACCATCGCCCCGGACGACGCGCGACAGGGCGCCTCCCGCCTGTACCGGACCATGCGGGACTTCGTTCAGTCGATGGACGACACCCTCCCCGGGAAGTTCGAGATCACCAAGGAAGGGATCGTGCACGACATGATGTCGCCGGGAGGGCCCCACGAGGTGACGGCAGCGCACGTCAGCCGCCGTTTGGAGAAGTCCATGCCGGACGAGTTGCTGGCCCACAGCGGCACGCCCGATGTGGAGGACGAACCCGAGGGCATCATGCGCCACCCCGACGTCATGGTGATCGCGTGGACCGATCTGAACGTCGAGGGCTCCATCGATCCCCGTACGGTCATCGCCGCCATCGAAGTGGTCTCCAAGTCCAACCCCGAGAACGACTGGGTCACCAAGATGCGCGACTACCCCCTGATCGGCATCCCGGTCTACGCGATCTTCGACCCCCGCACCGGCACCGGCGCCGTCCTCACCGACATCCATCCCACCCCCGGCGGCCCCCGCTACGCCACCCGCAAGGACTTCGTCTACGGCGAGGACGTCACCATCGCCGACTGGACGATCTCGACGACCGGCCTGCCGCGCTATCGGGACGGGGACTCCTAGGAGGGCGCCGCAGGTCGATCCCCCGGGCCTCGTAGGGTGGCCCCATGACGGAACTGCCCGACCGGCGTCTGCTTCTGGTGCATGCGCATCCGGACGACGAGTCGATCAACAATGGCGCGACCATGGCCAGGTATGCGGCCGAGGGCGCCCTGGTGACGCTGGTCACCTGCACTCTCGGTGAGCGTGGTGAGGTCATTCCGCCCGAGCTTGCCCATCTTGGTGGCGCCGAGCTGGGGGAGTACCGGCTCGGGGAGCTGGGCGCTGCCATGCGTGCCCTCGGTGTTGACGATCACCGGTTGCTCGGCGGAGTCGGGCGGTTCGGGGACTCCGGGATGATGGGGCTTGCCGACAACGACGATGCTGGTTGTTTCTGGCAGGCGGATCTCGACGAGGCCGCCGGGTACCTCGTCGAGGTGATCCTCGAAGTCCGGCCCCAGGTTGTGGTGACGTACGACCCTGACGGGGGGTACGGGCACCCCGATCACATCCAGGCCCACCGCGTCGCCACGCGCGCCGTGGAGCTGGCCGACGAGGCCGGCTGGAGCGTTCCCAAGGTCTACTGGAACCGCGTGCCCCGGCCGGTCGCCGAGGAGGGCTTCGCGCGGTTGCGGGAGGCGCTGCCCGGGTTGCCGTTCCCCAAGGCCGGTGCCGTCGACGACGTACCGGGGGTCGTGGGCGACGAGCGCATCACCACCTTCATCGACGGCACCGCCTACGCCTCCGCCAAGGCCGCCGCCATGCGTGCCCACGCCACCCAGATCGAGGTGGCCGAGCCCTGGTTCGCCCTCTCCAACCAGCAGGCCCAGCCGCTCTTCACCGATGAGTACTACGAGTTGGTGCGTGGTGAGCGCGGTGGGGGTGGTGAGCGTACTTCTGTGCGTGAGACCGATCTGTTCGACGGGATCGCCGTGACTGCGGAGGGTGGTGCGCGATGAGTGCGAACGGGAAGTCACCCGCGGGCGGAGCGCGCGGGAAGGCGGCAACCGGGGTGGCGGGCGGTGGGAGTCTGTTGGCTCAGCCGCTTGTCGGGCCCTCTCTCGGCCGTTCGGTGGCCTGTCTGGGGCTCTTCGTCCTCGGGGCCGTGGTAGGGGCCGCGGGCGGGCTTGTGCAGGCCGCCTGGTTCCCGGGTGGGCTGCTGCTCGCCCTCGGTGGAGCGGCCGGGTTGTTCCTCGGCGGGGCGCGTGCCCTGGGGAGTCGCGCCGGGGCGGTCGCGCCGGCGGCCGGGTGGATGGTCTCCGTCATCCTGCTCACCGCGAGCCGTCCGGAGGGGGACTTCCTGTTCGCCGCGGGAGTCGGCTCGTACCTCTTCCTCCTCGGAGGGATGGCTGTCGCTGTGATGTGCGCCACCCTCGGTCAGGGGCGGCAACCGGACGGCTCCGCCGTCCGACTTGGCAAGTGACGTACTACTTCGCCGCCGCAACCGCGTGGGGGTCCCGTGATGGTTTCCCCGGCGGTCGTGGGATACGCGCCAGGAGTGGCCAGTATGGTGGTGCGCGCCGCCGAGCTGCCCGCGTGAGGTCGCGTCGGGCGGCGGAGCCAACCGGGAGAACCTGCCTTGAGTCGTGAAACTGACAGTCCGTCCTCCGGGCCCAACGGGCGCGGGGGTGCCGCCTACCCCTCGGGGACACCGCCGTACGGCACGCCCATGGCGTCCGACGGCGGTACGGACGCGGGCCGTTCGGCCGCGGAGCCCGACGGGCCCAAGACCGAGACCACGCTGACGACCCGGATCCGGATCAACATCCCCGGATCCCGGCCCATTCCGCCGGTCGTCGTCCGGACGCCCGTCGCGGACGCCGAGTCCCCGTCGTACTCGTCCTCCGAGGAGACCGGGTCCCACGCGCGGCCGGGGACGACAGGGGGCGACGGCAGAGCGTCGGGCGCCGTCGCGTCCAACGGCGCCGCCGCGCCGTCCGCCGACGCCCCGGCCCAGGCCGGGGAGAAGACCAGCGACTGGTTCGCGCCGCGCAAGTCCGGTGCGCCCAAGGGCGGTCCGGGCGGCGGCGCGAGCAACGGCGCCGGTCTGCCCGGTGGTTCGGGTCCCGCGCCCGGTGGCGCTCGTCCGGGCGGTCCCAACGGCAGCGGTCCGGCGGGCGCTTCCCGTCCCGGTGGGCCCAACGGCGGTAGTCCCACGGGGTCTTCGCGCCCCGGTCTGGGTGTCATGGGCGCCGCGGGCAACGCGGGCGGCCCACGCGCGGCCGGTGGCGGTACGAAGGGTGCCGGGCTCCCCGGTGCGACCGGCGCCGGTCCCGTGGCGCCGGGGCACGGCGGCGGCACCGGTTCCTTCGACGTGTCCGCGCTGGCGGCCGGGACGGGCCCGCTGAGCACGTCCCCCTACCCGCCGGCCGGCGGCCCCCGTGAGCCTGGCGGCCCCGGGGCCGGTCCTCGGGCGGCCGACGGCCGTGGCGAGCCGCGCCGCGACGACCTGCCGTACTTCGCGGAGAACGGGCAGGGCGGGCAGAACGGGCAAGACGGGCGTGGCACTCAGGGTGGCGGCCCCAACGGCCAGGTCGGCGGTTCCAACGGTCAGGCCGGTGGCTTCGGGCCCCAGCACGACTTCGCCGCCCAGAACGACTTCACGGCGCCCAACGACTTCGGCGACTTCGGTGCCGCCCAGGCCGACTTCGGCGGCCCCAACGGTCCGAACGGCCAGAACGGCTTCGGACCCGGTGGTCCCGGCGGCCCGCGCGGACGCGGCCCCGCGGGCCCGACCGGTGGTCCCGTCACCGGCGACGGCCCGGTCGTCCCGCCCGTCGGCGGCGGCCCGTCCGGCGCCCCCGGTGTCTCCGGCACGGGACGCCTCGGCGGCGGCCTCAGCGACGACACCGCGATCCTCACCCCGCAGAAGCAGGCCCCCGAACCGGGCGCAGACGGATACGGCGGCTACGGCGGCTCCGTGGACAACGTCTCCAGTTCCACCCTCACCAGCGGCATGCCCGTCGTCCCGGCCGACCGGAACTCCCCGTTCGGGCCGGGCCCGCACGCCGACGGCCCGCTTCCGCACACCCCGCCGAAGCTGCCCGAGCCGGTGTCGCCGAGCACGCCCGCCGCTGCCGCGCCCAAGGGCAAGAAGGCGAAGAAGAAGGGCCGCAGCAAGCTGACGCTGCTCATCGTCGCCGTCTTCTTCATCGCCGGGGCCGTGTACGGCGCCGGGCTGCTGATGAACCACTCCGACGTGCCCAAGGGCACCACCGTGTTCGGCGTCGACATCGGCGGCGGCACTCGCGACGACGCCGTCAAGAAGCTCGACGACGCCTTCGACAAACGGATGACCCAGGCCCTGAAGCTGTCCGTCGACGGCAAGACGGTCGAGCTGAAGCCGGACCAGGCCGGACTCCAGTTCGACACCCAGGCCACGGTCCGGGCCGCCGCCGTCAGCGACTACAACCCGGTGTCGGTGATCGGCTCGCTCTTCGGCCAGCAGCGGGTCGTCGAGCCCGTCATGCCGGTCGACGAGGAGAAGCTGACCGCCGCGCTCCAGCGGGTGGCCGGCGGATCCGGTTCGGCCAGCGACGGCACGATCAGGTTCGAGTCGGGCAAGGCCGTCGCCGTCTACGGCAAGGCGGGCAAGGGCATCGACGCCGCCGCTGCCGCCGAGTCCGTCGAGAACGCCTACCGCAGCCAGGTGGAGAGCGGCACGAGCACGCCGGTCCAGGTCCCCACCAAGACGCAGGAACCGACGATCTCGAACGCCGAGGTCGACCGCATGATGAAGGCGTTCGCCACGCCGGCGATGTCCGCCAACGTCATCGTCCGTGTCGGCAGCGGCGTGCCGGAGGTGGAGTTCAGCCCGCAGAACTCCCTGTGGAAGTTCCTCCAGGTGAAGCCGCTCAACGGCAAGCTCGTCGAGTCGTACGACAAGGCCGCGCTGAAGGAGTTGTACGGGGGTACGTTCGATCAGGTTCTGATCGCTCGTGGCAACGGCAACAAGACGCCGGTGACTGTCGAGGACGTGATCGGCGCGATGCGTCCCGCGTTGGTCAGTACGACCAACCGGGTCGGCGTCATCGAGACCGACCCGAGCTGAGGGCTCCGCCGGTTACGCGGGTTTTTGGCCGCGGGTCGGTGGGGGCTTGTCGCGCAGTTCCCCGCGCCCCTTCGGGCGCGGGGAATGACATCTGTCATCCGGGAGTCAGGACCGTCGGCACTGCCGGGCGGACCGGCCCCGCAGCCACGATGGATGCCATGGACCCCATGGAAACCACCCCAGTGGTCGCGTTCGACCAGGTCACCAAGAGCTATGGCGAGGTACGAGCCGTCGACGGGCTGGCGCTCACCCTTCGGGCCGGTGAGACCGTGGCCCTGCTGGGCCCCAACGGGGCCGGCAAGTCGACCACCCTCGATCTGCTTCTCGGTCTCAAGCAGCCCGACAGCGGTACGGTCCGTGTCCTCGGCCGCAGCCCCCGGGACGCCATCGTCGGCGGGCACGTCGGCGCCATGCTCCAGAGCGGCGGCCTGATGGACGAGGTCACCGTCCGTGAACTGGTCACGCTCGCCTGCGCTCTGCACCCCCGCCCCTTCCCGGTCGGCGAGGTTCTCTCCCGGGCCGGGATCACCCAGTTCGCCGACCGCAAGGTCAACAAGCTGTCCGGCGGCCAGGAGCAGCGCGTCCGGTTCGCGCTCGCCACGGCCGGGGACAGCGCCCTGATCGTCCTGGACGAGCCCACGACCGGCATGGACGTCACCGCCCGCCAGTCCTTCTGGGCGACCATGCGCGAGCAGGCGGACCAGGGCCGTACGGTCCTGTTCGCCACCCACTACCTGGAGGAGGCGGACGCGATTGCGGACCGCGTCCTCGTCCTGCACCGGGGCCGCCTGCTGGCCGACGGCACGGCCGCCGAGATCAAGGCGAAGGCGGGCGCCCGCAGGATCTCCTTCGACCTGGAGTTCGTGGCGGAGAGCCCGGCGGAGGAAGCGGCGCTCCGGAGCCTGCCCTTCCTCACCTCCCTCGATGTATCGGGCCAGACGGTCCGCATCCAGTCCTCCGACGCCGACGCGACCGTCCACGCCCTGTACGGCCTCGGCCTCTACCCCCGCAACCTCGAAGTGGCCGGCCTGGGCCTGGAGCAGGCGTTCGTCACCCTCACCGCGGCAGCCGAGGAGGCGCGCACCTCATGAACGACCTCATCCGCCTCGAAATCACCCGGGCCCTGCGCAACCGCAAGTTCCTCTTCTTCTCGGTGATCTACCCGTCGGCGCTGTTCCTCCTGATAGCGGGCAGCGCGGACAGCACCACGAAGGTGACGGGCACGGAATTGACCCTCCCGACCTTCTACATGGTCGCCATGGCCTCCTTCGGCGCCCTGACCGCCGTCCTGATGGGCAACAGCGAGCGCATCGCCAAGGAGCGCGAGAGCGGCTGGGTGAGGCAGCTGCGCCTGACCACCCTCCCCGGCCGCGGCTATGTCCTCGCCAAGACGGCGAGCGCGGCCGTGATCAGCCTCCCGTCGATCGTGGTCGTCTTCGTCGTCGCGGCGGCGGTGAAGGACGTCCACCTGGACGCCTGGAAGTGGCTGGCGCTCACCGGGACGATCTGGGTGGGCAGCCTGGTCTTCGCGGCCCTGGGAGTCGCCCTCGGCTATCTGGCGAGCGGGGACGCGGTCCGTCCGATCACGATGATCGTCTACTTCGGCCTGTCCATGCTCGGCGGCCTCTGGATGCCCACGACGAGCTTCCCCGACTGGTTGCAGGACATCGCGAAGTGGCTGCCCACGCACGCGTACGCTGCCCTGGGACAGTCCATAGAGCTGGGCGACGCCCCGCAGGCGAAGGACGTGGCGATCCTGGCCGTCTCGTTCGTCCTCTTCGCGGGCGGCGCGGCCTGGCTGTACCGGAAGGACACGCTGAAGGCGTGAGCAGCGTCGGCATCGGACAGCGCCCCACGACCCGCAGACAGCGGGTCGTGAAGTCCCTGTGGATCGGCATCTGGCTCGTCTACCTGAGCGCACCGGTCAGCGACCTCCTGCACGGCGGCCACAGCACGGGCGTACGGCTCCTCGGCTGGCTGGGCCTGGTGGTGTTCGTGGCCTGGTATGTGGCCATGGTCTTCCGCACGGGCCGCGGCGAGACGAACCGCCTGGTCATTGGCTCCCTGGCGGTCCTCGCGGCCCAGTCGACCCTCCTGTCCCTCACCCTGGGCCGCGAGTGGCTGGTCCTGTTCGTGTACGTGTCCACCGCGTCCGGCGCCGCCCTGCCGACGCGCATGGCCCGCTGGGCGATCGTGGCGGTGTCGGCCCTGATGACGGCGGTCGCCCTGGCGGTCCCCGGCGGCCACTCCTACCTGGCCGGGCTCCTCATCCCGGCCCTGCTCGGAGGCGGCGCCATGATGGGCGTACGTCAACTCGTGCGTACGACGATCGAGTTGCGCGAGGCCCGGGCCACGGTCGCCCAGCTGGCGGCGAACGAGGAGCGTCTGCGCCTGGCGAGGGACCTGCACGACCTGCTCGGGCATTCGTTGTCGCTGATCACGCTCAAGAGCGAGCTGGCGGGCCGGATGCTCCCCGCCCACCCCGAGAAGGCGGCCCTCCAGGTGGCCGACATCGAGAAGGTGAGCCGGCAGGCCCTGGTGGACGTACGCGAGGCGGTGAGCGGCTACCGGCGTCCCCGCCTGGCCGGTGAACTGGCGGGTGCGAAGGTCGCGTTGACGGCGGCGGGCATCACGGCCGACCTGCCGGTGAGTGCCGCGGAGACCGACATCGACGAGGAGGCGCAGTCCGCCCTCGCCTGGGCGCTGCGCGAGGCGGTGACGAACGTCGTACGGCACAGCGGGGCCCGGCGCTGCACGGTGGAGGTGCTGAGCAGGCAGACCCTGGAGGGTCCGGTCCTCGAACTCTCGGTCGAGGACAACGGCAAGGGCGACGGCTCACCCGGCACCCCGGGCAACGGCCTGACGGGCCTCGCGGAACGCCTGGAGAAGACGGGCGGCTCCCTGGAGACGGCCCGTACGAGACAGGGCTTCCGCCTGGTGGCAAGGGTCCCGGCGAACCTGTCTCCGTCTCCCACGGACGTAGGATCCGGTCCATGAGCCGCATGATCAAGGTCCTGTTGGCGGAGGACCAGTCGATGGTCCGCGAGGCGCTGGCCGCGCTGCTCGGTCTTGAGCCCGACATCGAGGTCGTCGCCCAAGTGGCACGCGGCGACGAGGTGTTGGCCGCCGCCCGGACCCACGCCGACCTGGACGTGGCCCTCCTGGACATCGAGATGCAGGGCGCCACGGGCATCGAGGCGGCGGCCCAGCTCCACAGGGAGTTCCCGTCCCTGAAGCTGGTCGTCCTCACGACCTTCGGCCGCCCCGGCTATCTCCGCGCCGCGATGGAATCCGGCGCCGACGCCTTCCTGGTCAAGGACGCCCCGGCCGCCCAACTGGCGGAAGCGGTACGCAAGGTGCTGGCGGGGGAGCGGGTCATCGACCCGACGTTGGCGGCAGCGGCGTTGGCGGACGGCGCCAATCCGCTGACGGACCGCGAACGAGAGGTGTTGCGCGCGGCGGCGAACGGTGCGACGAACGCCGAGTTGGCGGCGACTCTGCATTTGTCCCAGGGGACGGTTCGGAACTACTTGTCCACGGCGATCCAAAAACTGACGGCCAGAAACAGAACGGAAGCGGTACGGATCGCGAGGGAGAAGGGGTGGCTGTAGGGGGGGCGGCTGAGCTTCGAGGATCGCTGCGGGCCCGGTGGGGGCTGGCCGCGCAGTTCCCCGCGCCCCTATCGGGGCGCCGTTCCGCCCCCGGATTCCCCGCCACCGACCGATCCCGCTACACCCACCGAGGCCCACGAGGAGGCGGCCCGGCTTCCGACGAGGGTCGCGGGGAACCCCCTAGGCCCGCGGGGATGCGGCCCGGCTTCCGACGAGGGGCGTGGGCTACCACCTGGGCCCGCAGGGGTGCGGTCGGTTTCCGACGAAGGCTGCGGGCAAACCCTAGGGGCGAGGGGATGCGGCCCGGCTTCCAGCGAGGGTCGCGGGGAACCCCCTAGGGGCGCAGGGGTGCGGGTGGGTTTCCGACGAGGGTTGTGGGCAACGGCCTAGGCCCGCGGGAATGCGCCTCGGCTTCCAAATCAGGGCCGCGGGCAACCCCCTAGGGGCGCGGGGAACTGCGCGGCCAGCCCCCACCGGGCCCGCACTCGCACTCGGGCCGGAACCGCGACCGCTACCTCAGTTCAAGCGGGCCCGAGCCGCTCGAGCCTGTCCTCGTACCCGCTCGGCCCCCGCCTCGTCGATCGCCTCGACAACCTCTGCGTATCCCTCCAGTTCAGCCGCCCCCATCAAGAACTCCCCCCGCCCTACCAGCAACTGAGCCCGCTCGTACCGCAGCCGAGCCGGATGCGAAGGCAGCAGCAGCGCCAACTCCACCGCCCACAACGACACTTCCGACCGCTCCGGCCGCGCCGCCGCCCACGCCCGAATGTTGTTCAGTACTCGCAGCACCACATCCAACGGATCCGCCGGCACCAGCATCGACGGATCCAGCGCCTCCCCGGTCGCCCCGGCCACCAGCAGCTCCGCGTCGCCCCCGCTCAACACCCGCCCCCCGTCGAAGGGATCGGCCAGCACCTGCTGGTCGACGGGCCCGAAGCCCACGACGAAGTGCCCGGGCAGCGCGACCCCGTACACCGGCGCCCCCGCCCGCCGCGCGACCTCCATCCACAGCACGGACAGCAGGATCGGCAACCCCCGCCGCCGTACCACCACTTCGTGCAGCAGCGAGGACTCCAGCCGCTGATAGTCGGCCGGGCTGCCCCGGAAGCCGAGACGCTCGCCCAACAGCTCGTGCAGGGCCGTCGCCCAGGAGCGCGGACCGCCCGGCCGGAACGGCAACTGCCCGGCCAGCCGGTCGAGTTCCATCTGGACGGCGTCGACACCGGCCTCGTCCAGCGCCCGGTCCGCGACCCCGCCCATCAGCAGGCACAGCGTCGTCAGATCGGGCCGTTCGGACCGGGCCTCGTCGGCGAAGAGCCTGCGCAACTCGGTGGACCGTTCGGGTCCCGGGGGATACGGCGGGGGATGAGGGAAACGCATACCAGGCCCGTGCCCTCTCACACCGATCGATAGTGGTGGTAGGAGTGATGCGCTCCGAATCCCGTCCCGGCGTACAGCGCCCGCGCCCCCGCGTTGTCCGCCTCCACCTGGAGCCAGGCGGCCGACGCCCCTTCCTCCAGTGCCCGCCCGGCCAACGCGGCCATGACAGCCGTGGCCAGCCCCTGCCGCCTCCGCCCGGGGTCCACCTCGACCGCCCCGAACCCGGCCCACCGCCCGTCCACGACACACCGCCCGATGGCGGCCGGCGGCTCGCCCGCACCCCCCGGCACGGTCGCGAACCACACCGACGGCCCGCTCCGCAGGACCGAGAGCGCCACCTCACTCACACCCTTGCGGTGATACCGGGCGAGCCACGCCTCGTCGGCCTCCCGCGACAGCACGACCCCGTCCGGGTCCCCCCGGTCGGCGACGGGCGCCAGCCCCCCGACCCACAGCTCGGCCGTCACCTCACGCGTCCACCCGCGCTCCTCCAGCTCCGCGCACAGCAGCTCCTGCGTACCCTCGGCGCCGGTCGCGGTCTGGACGTACGCGGGGAGGCCGCGATCGGCGTACCAGCGGCGTACGGCGGTCAGCGCCTCGTCGAGCGGCAGGCCGGGGTCGCCGAGCGGCAGCACGGAATTGGCGCGCCGCGTGAACCCGGAAGCCGCCCGCAGCTCCCACTCACCGAGACGCTCGCTCTCCACCGGCTGCCAGGACCGCGCGGAGACCCGCGCCAGCTCCTCGTACGAGGCGGCGGGACCGCGCCGGCGGGCGGGGGTCGCCGGGACCACTTTGCCCGCGACCAGGGATGCCGCCGCGATGCGGACGCGCTCGCCATCGCGCCGTGTGATCAGAAGCACACCCGCGACTTCGTCCCATGATGTGAGAACACCCACCGTGTCGGTGAACTTCTCACTATCGGTGGCTTCTTCGTTCAGCCGTCGAACGGAGACACGTTTGCCCACGTCAGCAGCGGTGATACGGACCTCGAGGCGGCCGAGAGCAGAGATTTCCACAGGTCAGTTCACCCCTCCTGTATGGATCATGCCTAAGAACGGAGATACTAGGTGCGGGCATCGACGACGCCGCGCTCCCGCGCGCCAGGTGGCGGAGCCTGAAGACGGCTCGCCAGCGCCCTATCGAGGAGGAACGACAGCGTGACCTACGTCATCGCGCAGCCTTGTGTCGACGTCAAGGACAAGGCGTGCATCGAGGAGTGCCCGGTCGACTGCATCTACGAGGGCTCCCGGTCCTTGTACATCCACCCGGACGAATGCGTCGACTGTGGTGCCTGTGAGCCGGTCTGCCCGGTCGAGGCGATCTTCTACGAGGACGACACTCCGGAGGAGTGGAAGGACTACTACAAGGCGAACGTCGAGTTCTTCGACGAACTCGGCTCGCCCGGCGGCGCCAGCAAGCTGGGACTGATCGAGCGCGATCACTCCTTCATCGCCGCGCTGCCGCCGCAGAACGGCTGACGGCGGCCCGCAGAGCCCGCGCCGCCTCGGTCCCGTACGGCCTGATCACCTTGATCATGACCGCCGTACGGGACCGAGGCGTTTGCCGTACGTACGAAAGTGAGCCAGTAATCGTGTCCTCCGCAGTCTCCGACCGCCTCCCCACCTTCCCCTGGGACAAGCTGGAGCCGTACAAGAAGACGGCCGCCGCGCACCCGGACGGCATCGTCGACCTGTCGGTCGGCACCCCGGTCGACCCGGTCCCCGAGCTGATCCAGAAAGCGCTGGTCGCGGCGGCCGACTCGCCGGGCTACCCGACCGTCTGGGGCACGCCCGAGCTGCGCGACGCGCTCACCGGCTGGGTCGAGCGCCGCCTCGGCGCCCGGGACATCACCCACCGACACGTCCTGCCGATCGTCGGCTCGAAGGAACTGGTCGCCTGGCTCCCGACCCAGCTGGGCCTGGGCCCGGGCGACAAGGTCGCCTACCCGCGTCTCGCGTACCCGACGTACGAGGTGGGCGCCCGCCTGGCCCGCGCCGAGTACGAGGTCTACGACGACCCGACGGAGCTGGACCCGACCAACCTCAAGCTGCTCTGGCTCAACTCGCCCTCGAACCCCACGGGCCGGGTGCTGAGCAAGGAGGAGCTGACCCGGACGGTCGCCTGGGCCCGCGAGCACGGCGTGCTGATCTTCTCCGACGAGTGCTACATCGAACTGGGCTGGGAGGCCGACCCGGTCTCCGTACTGCACCCGGACGTCTGCGGCGGCTCGTACGAGGGGATCGTGTCCGTCCACTCCCTCTCCAAGCGCTCCAACCTCGCCGGCTACCGGGCGGCCTTCCTCGCCGGTGACCCGGAGGTCCTCGGCCCGCTCCTCCAGATCCGCAAGCACGGCGGCATGATGACCTCGGCGCCCACCCAGGCGGCGGTCGTGGCCGCCCTCGGCGACGACACACACGTGGCCGAGCAGCGCGAGCGGTACATGGCCCGCCGTACGGCCCTGCGCGAGGCCCTCGTGCGCCACGGCTTCCGTATCGAGCACAGCGAGGCCAGCCTCTACCTGTGGGCCACCCGCGGGGAGTCCTGCTGGGACACCGTCGCCCACCTCGCCGACCTGGGCATCCTGGTCGCACCGGGCGACTTCTACGGCACGGCGGGCGAGACCTTCGTCCGAGTGGCCCTGACGGCGACGGACGAGCGGGTCGCGGCGGCGGTCGCGCGCCTGTAGACGGCCCTTGCCGCTGTACGACGGAGGGGCCCGGGGAAGATCCCCGGGCCCCTCCGCCATCACCTGGTCACCGCGCTCGGGTCAGCCCAGCGGCAGGCCCTGGAGGGGCAGCTGGCCGGCGCCCGGCAGCCCCTTCGTCGGGAGCGCGTCCGTCGGCAGGCCGCCCTTCGTCGCGGTCTTCGCGGTGTCGCCGAGGACGTCACCGCCGGCCGTCGTCGGCACGGCCTTCGTGACCGCGTCGACGTTCGCCGTGTCCAGGGCGGTCAGACCGCCGAGGTTCGGGGTGGCCGGCAGCCCGGCGGGCGCCGCGCTGGCGGAACCGGCCGCACCGACCCCGGCTGCCGCTCCCGCTGCGACGAGCAGCGCTGCACGGGCGATCCGGCGGGTCAGAGGGAGGGACATGATGCTCCTGAGTGTCGGTTGACTGTTGATCGTCCGGACTCGGACGCAGTGACTACCGCTCGAAGGCCCCTGAAGGTTGCGGCGCCCGAATGCAAAGAGTTGGCAATGCGTCGCATTATCGCCTGCGGATAAAAACGGGCAAAGGCCACCCGGTCCGAAAGTCGGGTGAATGCTTGCGGCGCGTTACAGCCCTTTGATCGCAAGGGTTCTGACGGGCAGTGGGCGGATGTGGGAGTGACTCGGCGAAAACCCGGGCGGACTCCTGCCGGGACCCGCCAGGAGTAACCCGTACGAGGGACTCCCCGCACTCCTGCCCGTACTACCGCGCGGTGACGATCAGGACCGCCTTCGTGTCCTTCTCCGTGTCCTTCTCCGTCTCCGTGCCGACCGGACGCCACTCGCTGTCGGTGTTGCCCGCCGTCCAGCGGCGGCCCGCGTACGTGACGTTCTCGATGTGCAGCGCCGAGGAGTTGGCCACCGCCCAGTGCGCCAGCTGCCAGCCGCGCTGCTGGACCGTCGTCCCGGCGGCCGTGTCGGTGTCCGAGGGCACCGGAAGCGTCACGGTGGTGGAGGCGGTGGGCGAGGGCGTGGGGGTGGCGGCGGTCTTGCGGCCCACCTCCGCGGCGGCCACGGTGAGCACATCGCGGCCGAAGTCCCGTACGAGCGCCGCCCGTACGGCGTCCGGGCCGCCGGTCGGGGTGGTGTCCAGGCGGCCCTGGCAGGTCAGGGTGGCCGCCGCGCGGCCGGTCAGGGCCGCCGCCAGCAGCGTGGCGTCCGGCTCGTGCTTCGCGTACGCCTCCGGGTAGCCGCTGCGCTGCACGCGCTGCGCGGCCACGGTGAGCGGGAGGCGTTCATAGCCGGAGACCTTGACGAGATGCTCGTAGAACTCGCCCGCCGAGTAGGTCGGGTCCAGGATCTCCTTCTCGGTGCCCCAGCCCTGCGAGGGGCGTTGCTGGAACAGGCCCAGTGAATCCCGGTCGCCGTGGGTGATGTTGCGCAGGCCCGACTCCTGGAGGGAGGTCGCCAGCGCGATGGCCACGGCCCGTTCGGGCAGCCCGCGCGCGGTGCCGACCGCGGTGATCGTCGCCGCGTTGACCGCCTGCTCCGGGGTGAACTCGTACGCGGTTCCGTCGCCGTCGGCCGAGACGACCTCGCAGGCCGGATCGCCGGTCCCGCCGGTGACGTACTGCACCGCGAGATAGCCCGCGACGGCCAGCAGGACCAGGAAGGACGCCCCACGACGGAGGAGGCGGCCACGACGCTTGCGGTTGGGGGACGGCTCCGGCATCCGTACAAGGTACTGGAGAGTAGGGTCCGCGGTTTCCGTGTTCGGTGAGGAGGGAGGTCGGAAGGGGGTGAGGGGGTGGTGTGGGGGCGGTGTGGGGCTCTGCCCGTGCTGTGCCGGTGCTGTTCCCGTGCTGTGCGGTGGCGTGACCGGGCGGCGCGTTAGGGTCGTCGGCATGGCCGATACACCGCTTGACCTCACGCTGGACGCCGCTCGCCTGACCGCGTGGCTCGTCGACTTCCCCTCGGAGAGCGGCAGCGAGAAGCCCCTCGCGGACGCGATCGAGACGGCTCTGCGCGCCCTGCCGCACCTCACGGTCGAGCGGTACGGCAACAACGTCGTCGCCCGGACGAACCTGGGCCGCGCGGAACGCGTGATCCTGGCCGGCCACATCGACACGGTCCCGATCGCCGACAACGTCCCCTCGCGGCTCGACGAGGACGGCGTTCTGTGGGGCTGCGGGACGTGTGACATGAAGTCGGGGGTCGCGGTGCAGCTGCGGATCGCGGCCACCGTCCCGGAACCGAACCGGGACCTGACGTTCGTCTTCTACGACCAGGAAGAGGTCGCGGCCGAGCTGAACGGCCTCAAGCATGTCGCCGAGGCGCACCCGGAGTGGCTGGAGGGCGACTTCGCGGTGCTCCTCGAACCGTCCGACGGCCAGGTGGAGGGCGGTTGCCAGGGCACGCTCAGGGTGCTGCTGAAGACGGCGGGCGAGCGGGCCCACTCGGCGCGCAGCTGGATGGGCTCCAACGCGATCCACGCGGCGGCCCCGATCCTGGCCAAGCTGGCCTCGTACAAGCCGCGTTACCCGGTGATCGACGGCCTGGAGTACCGGGAGGGGCTCAACGCGGTCCGGATCGGGGGCGGGGTGGCGGGCAACGTCATCCCCGACGAGTGCGTGGTGACGGTCAACTTCCGTTATGCGCCGGACCGTTCGGAGGAGGAGGCGCTGGCGCACGTGCGGGAGGTCTTCGCGGACTGCGGGGTGACGGAGTTCGTGGTGGACGACCACAGCGGCGCTGCCCTGCCGGGCCTCTCCCACCCGGCCGCGGCGGCCTTCATCGAGGCGGTGGGAGGCACCCCGCAGCCCAAGTACGGCTGGACGGACGTGTCGCGCTTCAGCGCGCTCGGCATCCCGGCCGTCAACTACGGCCCGGGGAACCCGCACTTGGCACACAAGCGGGACGAACGGGTGGAAACCGGAAAGATCCTGGCGGGCGAGGAACGGCTGCGGGCCTGGCTGACGTCCTGACCCGGCAGGGGTACGGGCAGGTGGCCGGGGCGGCGCTTCATGGCGGACATGCTTACGTCCCCCGTCCGTAACCGGCGGAGATCTACGCTGAGGTGGAACCACAGCAAGCGGAGGAAGGGAGCGGCCATGGCTACCGGCAACCCCGAGGGCAGCAAGCAGCCACCGGAGGAGCAGCGGCTCGGACCGGTGCTGCGCAGGCGCGGGCAGGTCCAGGCGAGCACCACCGACCAGCGTCTCCTCGACGCGGGCGGTCCCTCCGACTGGGTCCACACGGACCCCTGGCGGGTGCTGCGCATCCAGTCGGAGTTCATCGAGGGCTTCGGCACGCTCGCCGAACTCCCGCCCGCCATCAGCGTGTTCGGCTCGGCGCGTACGAAGGTGGACTCGCCGGAGTACGAGGCGGGGGTCCGCCTCGGCCGGGGTCTGGTGGAGGCCGGGTTCGCGGTGATCACGGGTGGTGGGCCCGGGGCGATGGAGGCGGCGAACAAGGGGGCGTGCGAGGCGAAGGGCGTCTCGGTGGGGCTGGGCATCGAGCTGCCCTTCGAGCAGGGGCTCAACCCCTACGTCGACATCGGCCTCAACTTCCGCTACTTCTTCGTCCGCAAGATGATGTTCGTGAAGTACGCACAGGGCTTCGTGGTCCTGCCCGGGGGTCTCGGCACCCTGGACGAACTCTTCGAGGCACTGACCCTGGTCCAGACGCAGAAGGTGACACGCTTCCCGATCGTGCTGTTCGGGAGCGAGTACTGGGGCGGCCTGATCGACTGGCTCACGAACACCCTGATCGCCCAGGGCAAGGCCTCGGAGAAGGACCTGATGCTGTTCCACGTCACGGACGACGTGGACGAGGCGGTGGCGTTGGTGTCCAAGGAGGCGGGGCGGTAGTTCCTTCGCCCCCGCCGCCCCTACCCGTCCCATCCCTGAGGGCTGCGCCCCCAGACCCCCCTTTGTCCTCAAACGCCGGACGGGCTGACTGACTCAGCCCGTTGGGGGTCCCCCCTCTGGGGGAGTTTGAGGACAAGGCCCGTTCAGGGCCGACAGCGGGGGTTCGGGGCGGCGGGGGCGAGGAAAAGCCCTACGCCAACCCCCTCCGCGCCACCGTCGGCGGACGGTGGCCCGCGATCGACGTCACCATGTCCAGGATCTGGCGGGTCTCCGCGACCTCGTGGACGCGGTACACCCGCGCCCCCAGCCACATCGACACCGCCGTCGTCGCCAACGTCCCCACCAGCCGTTCCTTCACCGGCCGGTCCAACGTCTCGCCCACGAAGTCCTTGTTGGACAGCGACACCAGCACAGGCCACCCCGTCTCCACCATCTCCCCCAGCCGCCGAGTCGCCTCCAGACTGTGCCGCGTGTTCTTCCCGAAGTCATGCCCCGGATCGATCATCACCGACTCCCGAGGCACCCCCAGCGACACGGCCCGCTCGGCCAGCCCGACGGTCACCCGGAGGATGTCGGCCATGACATCCCCGTACTCCACCCGATGCGGACGAGTCCGAGGCTCCGCACCGCCCGCGTGCGTGCACACCAGCCCCACCCCGTACCGCCCCGCGACCTCCGCGAGCCGCGGATCGACGCCGCCCCACGCGTCGTTCAGCACATCGGCCCCCGCCTCGCACACGGCCTCGCCCACGTCCGCCCGCCAGGTGTCCACGCTGATGACCACGTCGGGGAACCGGCGCCGCACCTCCGCCACGAAGCCGACGGTCCGCCGCGCCTCCTCCTCCGCCGTCACCTCCTCGCCGGGTCCCGCCTTCACCCCGCCGATGTCGATGATGGCAGCACCCTCTGACACCGCCTGCTCCACGCGCGTGAGCGCGGGCTCGTCGCGGAAGGTGGCTCCCTGGTCGTAGAAGGAGTCCGGGGTCCGGTTCACGATCGCCATGATCACCGGCTCGTACGCGCCGAATTCACGCCTGCCCAGTCTGAGCATCGCCTGTGACCTCTCCTAGTACGTTCCCGGTATTCGGCCGCCTGCGGCCATGACTGCCAGACTCGCATGGCACGATCGGACCCTGCCGCATTGGGCTGAGGCACCGCCCATCGATCCGATCCACCAGATCCACCCGGTCCGCCCGATGCACCTGCTTCTTCCGATCCATCCGAAATCCATGGGGAACCAGCGATGTTGATGTTCTTGTTCCTGGTCGTCGCGCTCGCCGTCGTGGTCGCCGCGGTGACGCTGGCCGTGGTGGGCGGCGGCGAGAACGCCGTCCTGCCGGAGGCCGCGCCCGAGCGGCTCGAGGACCCGCTGCCGCTCGACCGCCCGGTCGACCGCGGCGACGTCGAGTCCCTCCGCTTCCCGGTCGCCGCCCGTGGCTACCGCATGTCGGACGTCGACGACGCGCTCACCCGTCTCGGTGCCGAACTCGCCGAGCGGGACGCCCGTATCGCCGACCTGGAGTCCGCGCTGTCCGGCGCCCAGGCCGCGTCGCGGGTCGCCATGGACAAGCCGGCCCAGGGGAGCGAGCAGTGAGCGCCGGGCCCGGCGAGGCCCTCGCCGGGCCCGACGGCGCTCTGCGCTGCCCCTGGGCGCTGTCCACGGAGGACTACGTCGCGTACCACGACGAGGAGTGGGGGCGCCCGGTCCACGGCGACGAGGCCCTCTTCGAACGGCTTTCGCTGGAGGCCTTCCAGTCCGGCCTCTCCTGGATCACCATCCTGCGCCGCCGGCCGGGCTTCCGTACCGCCTTCGCCGGCTTCAGGATCGCCTCCGTCGCGGCCTTCACGGACGCCGACCGCGAACGGCTTCTCGCCGACGCCGGCATCATCCGCAACCGCGCGAAGATCGACGCGACGATCGCCAACGCGCGCGTGCTCGCGGACTGGGCCCCCGGGGAACTGGACGAGCTGATCTGGTCCCACGCCCCGGACCCGGCCACCCGCCCGGTCCCCAAGACCCTCGCCGACGTCCCCGCGGTCACCGACGAGTCGACCACCCTGTCGAAGGCCCTGAAGAAGCGCGGGCTGCGTTTCGTAGGTCCGACAACGGCGTACGCCCTGATGCAGGCGTGCGGCCTTGTCGACGACCACTTGGAAACGTGCGTAGCGAGAAGCGCGCCCTGAAGGGGCGCGGGGAACTGCGCGACCAGCCCCCACCGGACCCGCAGCTCTCAACGGCGCTCCCCACCCCAAAAGAGAGAACTCACCGCCCCAAATACTTCGGCTTCTCCTTGTTGACGAACGCCTGTACCGCGATCGCGTGGTCCTCCGACGCGCCCGCGCGTGCCTGGAGTTCGTCCTCCTTCTCCAGGGTCTCCTCCAGGGAGTGGGAGAAGCCGTAGGCCACGGCCTCCTTGAGGGCCGCGTACGCCACTGTCGGGCCGTCGGCCAGGGCCCGTGCCGTCTTCTCGGCCTCGGCGCGAAGGTCCGCCGAGGGGACGACCCGGTTCGCGATGCCCAGCTCGTACGCCTCCTGCGCCTTGATGCTGCGCGGGAACAGGAGCAGGTCCGCGGCGCGCCCGGGGCCGACCACGCGCGGGAGCGTCCAGGAGACACCCGAGTCGGCGGTCAGCGCCACGCCCGCGAACGACGTGTTGAAGGCCGCCGTGTCCGCGACGACCCGGTAGTCGGCGGCGAGCGCGAAACCGAAGCCGGCCCCGGCCGCGACGCCGTTCACGCCCGCCACCACCGGCTTGGGCATGCCCGTCAGAGCCCGCACGATGGGGTTGTAGTGCTCGCGGACCGTCGTCATGGTCTGACCCGTGCCGGCCTCGCGATCGGCCGCCAGAAGCCCGATGTGCTCCTTGAGGTCCTGGCCCACACAGAACGCCCGGTCCCCGGCGGCGGTCAGCAGCACCGCCCGTACGGCGCCGTCCGTGGCCGCCGCCTGGACCGCCTCCCGGAGCGCGACCTTGGTCGCGATGCTCAGCGCGTTCATCGCCTCGGGGCGGTTCAGCGTGATCGTCGCCAGTCCCTCGTGCACCTCGTAGAGCACGGTGTCGGCCATGGGGGTCCCCTCCGGTGGGTGTCGCGGCTCGGTC
Source organism: Streptomyces sp. NBC_00075 (assembly GCF_045041225.1). Taxonomy (NCBI): domain Bacteria; kingdom Bacillati; phylum Actinomycetota; class Actinomycetes; order Kitasatosporales; family Streptomycetaceae; genus Streptomyces; species Streptomyces sp. NBC_00075. The sequence goes on along the minus strand of NZ_CP108243.1, from coordinate 3,608,673 downwards.
GTCGCAGGACAGCATGGCGGAGATCGCGGTCCCAGGAGAGGGCCGGTCATGTGACCTGCGTCAAAGAATTCCCGTCCGTCCGGCGTCGGCACGGGTCCGCGCGGCGGCGAAGTATCGCAGCCACATCGGCGAATTGAGTGGTTTTGATCGCGCGCGTTGCCCAAGCGATGCCGACTGATGTTGGTCATAGGGTCCTGAGATGCGGGATAATGGCTTGGAAGCAATGTGTTCGATGCCGGTGACGTTCGTCCCATGAGGGGATGGGCGTGCCCTCCTAAGGGGCCGTCGGCGACGATGAGCTGGTTTCAGGAAGGGGAACGAGCATGGCGGCCATGAAGCCGCGGACGGGCGATGGCCCGCTCGAGGTGACAAAGGAGGGGCGGGGCATCGTCATGCGCGTTCCGCTCGAAGGCGGCGGTCGACTCGTCGTCGAGCTGACCCCTGACGAGGCCGACGCGCTGGGCGATGCCCTCAAGAAGGTCGTCGGCTGACGCGCGGACGCGTCCATACCCTTTCAGCTGCCCCGGCACCGTGAACACACGGTGCCGGGGCACTGTTTTGTCCGGCCGCCGACCTGGAATCCGCTCTCAGCGCTTGACCGCGCACAGCAGACCGTCGCCCACGGGCAGCAGGGACGACACCAGCTCCTGGCTCTCGCGCACCGCGCGCAGCAGCTCCCGCAGCCGTATGACCTCGGTGGGCTGGGGCCCCGAATCGACCGTCCTGCCGTTGGCGAAGACGCCCTCGAAGACCACCAGGCCACCCGTACGGAGCAGACGCAACGATTCAGCTAGGTAGTCGAGGCTCTCCAGCCGGTCGCCGTCGCAGAACACGAGGTCGTAGCCGGCGTCCGCGAGCCGGGGCAGCACGTCCAGGGCGCGGCCCGGGATGAAGCGGGCGCGATTGCTGGCGAAGCCGGACGCGCGGAAGGCCTGGCGCGCGAACTGCTGGTGCTCGGGCTCGGGGTCGACCGTCGTCAGGACCCCGTCCGCGCGCATGCCCTGTAGGAGGTACATGCCCGAGACGCCCGTCCCGGTCCCGATCTCCGCCACCGCCTTCGCGTCCACGGAGGCGGCCAGCAGCCGTAGCGCGGCGCCCGTGCTGGGCGCCACCGAGCGCAGCCCTGCCTCGCGGGCCCGGTCACGGGCCCAGCGCAGTGCTTCGTCCTCGGCGACAAAGGCGTCGGCGAACGCCCAGCTCGTCTGCCGGTTGCCGGTAATGACCCTCTCCTGTCCCCGCAGTTGCCTGGGCGTGACTGTATCCGTTGCGGCCGGGAACCCGCAGATGGGACCGGGCGTTTAGAGGGGTGCGGGACGAGGTGGGACAGACAGGCCGAGCACCAGGGGGACAAGCGGATGGACCAGCACACCGAGAAGGCTGAGAACGCAGGGTATGCGGAGGGCGCGGGACAGGTGCTCACGCGGCCTGCCGAGCCGTATCAGCACAGATCAATTTCTCGTAAAACCGCTTATCCGGAGCTAACGGGCGAGGTGGCTATGGTAGGGGCTCCACTGGTCACCACCAGAGCCGACAGGGGAGGTGCGGCTGCGCCTGTGGATCGGGGAGGAGCGCTCCGGCGTCTTCTCGGATCAGCGGGCAGGCCGAAATCCGTGAACAACACTGCTGCTGACCCCAGCCACGCCGCTGACCGAGCCCAGACCGCGACCTTCTCCACCGACGCGGACGGGCAGGCGTGGACTCCGCCCACGTGGGAGGAGATCGTCAGCACGCACAGCGGCCGTGTCTACCGCCTGGCATACCGCCTCACCGGCAACCAGCACGACGCCGAGGACCTCACACAGGAGGTCTTCGTCCGCGTCTTCCGCTCGCTGTCGACGTACACGCCCGGCACCTTCGAGGGCTGGCTGCACCGCATCACCACCAACCTCTTCCTGGACATGGTCCGCCGCAAGCAGCGCATCCGTTTCGACGCCCTCGGCGACGACGCGGCCGAGCGTCTGCCCAGCCGTGAGCCCTCCCCGCAGCAGGTCTTCAACGACGCGCACTTCGACGCGGACGTCCAGCAGGCGCTGGACACCCTCGCGCCCGAGTTCCGCGCCGCCGTCGTCCTGTGCGACATCGAGGGACTGTCGTACGAGGAGATCGCCGCGACTCTCGGCGTGAAGCTCGGCACCGTCCGCTCCCGTATCCACCGAGGCCGCTCCCAGCTCCGCAAGGCCCTCGCGCACCGCTCTCCGGAGGCCCGTGCCGAGCGCCGCTTCGCGGTGCCACGGGTGGCCGCGCTGGGAGGAGGGGGCGCGAGCGCGTGAGTGGATCGCGGCCGTACTCTGCCGAGCGTCGTCTGGCAGAGCAGCATCTGGGAGACCGCCTCTCCGCCCTTGTGGACGGAGAACTCGGTCATGAGACGCGTGAACGCGTCCTGGCGCACCTGGCCACCTGTCCGAAGTGCAAGTCGGAGGCCGACGCACAGCGCCGTCTGAAGAACGTCTTCGCGGAGATGGCCCCGCCACCGCCCTCCGAGAGCTTCCTGGCCCGCCTCCAGGGCCTGCCCGGCGGAGGTGATTCCGACTCCGGCGGCTCACCGCTGGGCGGGGGAGGGTTCACCGACGGGCTTTCCCCGTTCCCCGGGGGTCCAGGAGTCGGCTCGGGAGTCTTCGGGGTGAGAGGCGAGGGGTTCGGGTACGTCCCGGCCCGGCCGCACACCTCCGTCCTCCCGCCGTCCGCCCCCGGCCGGGGTTTCCGTATCCATGACGTCGGCCGGCACGACGCCGACCGCTCGTCCTCGCGTAGCCTGCGGTTCGCGTTCGCCGCCGCCGGTGCGGTGTCGCTGGCCGCGATCGCGCTGGGCGGGGTGTCGACGGGCGTTCCCGGCGACACCGCGGAGGCCCGGGGCGCCTCCGGGGGCAGCAATGTGACGCCGATGCGTCCGCAGGGCGGGGGAGCCGCGACGGCTCCCGACAGCCAGCGGCGCCGCTCGGTCGGCCCGCTGCTCTCGCAGGGGTTCGGGCAGGGGACGTTCGGGCAGGCGCCGGTGGCGTCGACAGGGGCGTCCGCGCCGCTGCTGCCCGGTGTGCCGGCACCGGCCTCCGGGGGCCGGGAGCGCGAGGCCATGCATCCGCTGACCACGCCCGTCGTGGCCGCCGCCGCGGTGCTGTCCCCGCTGATACGCCCGCTGGAGGCCCCGCAGGTCGCCCTGACCTCGTGGTCCACGGCGCCCGAGGTGGCCGTCCAGGGCCTGCTCATGGCACCGGCGCCCGACTCGTCCCCCTCGCCGTCCCCTTCCTCCACGGACACCGTCCGCTGACCCCACGAACCTGGTTGAATCCGAGGTGCGGGCCGCACGACAGCGGGCCAGGTGTGGGGAGAGCATGAACGAGGGGAAGCCCGCGAAGGCCAAGTGGTGGAACCGGCCTCAGGGGGAGTCGGCGCCGCCGGGCCAGGAGGCGTCGGTTTCCGGCCAGGAGGTTCCGGCCGCCGACGGGGGCTCGGCTTTCGAGCGGGATTCGACCTCCGAGCGGGGCTCGGCCGCCGAGGGGGGTTTGGCCGCCGAGGTGCGGCTGTCCTCCGAGGAGGGTGTGGCTTCCGCAGAGGTTGTGGCGGGGGCCGCCGGTGACGGTGACTTCGAGCTGTCGCCGCCCGCGACGGTGCCTGGAGCGTCGGACGCGTCCGGAGTACCTGCGGTACCTGAAGCCGCGCCCGCCGCCCAGCCGGACCTTCCGCCCGGACCGCCGCCTCAGCCTCTCCACGACCCCGATCCCTACAGCACCCCGCCCTACGGCCATCCCGGCCCCTGGGCGCCCGCTCCACCGGTCCAGCACCCCGCGATGACCCCGGCGCACGGCACGGCCGTACCGGGGCCGCTGACGCCCCCGGGGCTGTCCGACGTACCGGAAGACGTGTCGGATGTACCCGAGGCTCCTGCCACGCCTCCCGCCCCTCCCGAGACCGGCTCCGGACCCAACCCCTGGCAGCGCTACGACCCTTGGTCGGCCTCGCCCCTGCGGTCCCTCCAGCCCCTCCAGCAGAACGGGGCCGCCCCCGCCGACGCCCGGCCCGGGGCGCGGAAGCGGGGACTGGTGGTCGGGGCCGTGCTGATCGCGCTGCTCTCCGGGGGCGTCGGGGGCGCCGTCGGGTCGTATCTGGAGCGGCACGGCGGGGACGGCGAGCGGATCCAGCTGCCGCAGGCCGCGAGTGACGAGTCCGTCGGGCGGGCCCCGGACAGCGTGGCCGGGATCGCCGCGCGTGCGCTGCCCAGCGTGGTGACGCTGCATGTGCGCGGGGACGAGGCCGAGGGCACCGGTACCGGGTTCGTGCTCGACGGCCGGGGACACATCCTCACCAACAACCACGTCGTCGAACCCGCCGGTGCCGACGGCGCGATAACCGTGACCTTCAGCGGCGGCGAGACCGCCGAGGCCGAGGTCGTCGGACGGGACAGCGGATACGACCTCGCCGTCGTCAAGGTGACCGACGTCGACGGGCTCCAGCCGGTGGTCCTCGGGAACTCCGACAACGTGGCGGTGGGCGACCCCGTCGTCGCCATCGGGGCCCCCTTCGACCTCGCCAACACCGTCACCTCCGGCATCATCAGCGCCAAGGAACGGCCCATCACCGCCGGGGGCGAGAGCGGGGACGGCAGCGACGTGTCGTACGTCGACGCGCTCCAGACCGACGCGCCCATCAACCCGGGCAACTCCGGCGGGCCGCTGCTCGACGCCCGGGCCAGGGTCGTCGGGATCAACTCCGCGATCCGCTCCGCCGACAGCGCCTCGGGGCTGGACGGCGCACAGTCCGGGTCGATCGGGCTCGGCTTCGCCATACCCATCAACCAGGGCAAACGCGTCGCCGAGGAACTGATCAACACCGGGAAGGCCACCCACCCCGTCATCGGCGTCACCCTCGACATGGACTACTCCGGCGACGGCGCGCGCGTCGGCACCGAGGGCAACGACGGCGGGCCCGCGGTCACCACCGGTGGCCCCGGCGACCGGGCGGGCCTGGAGGCCGGCGACATCATCACCGAGGTCGACGGGCGGCGCGTCCACTCCGGCGAGGAACTGATCGTCAAGATCCGCGCCCACCGCCCCGGCGACCGGCTGGAACTGTCCCTGGTGCGCGGCGGCAGGGAACGGACGATCTCCCTCGTCCTGGGCTCGTCTGCCGGCAACTGACAGAAACGTCACAGGTGGCGGGCCCGCACCGCCTCCCACTAGGCAAACATCGCGGAAAACCGGTCGCGTACACGCACTCTTCGGCCCCCGGACGGTACCGGTGGGACAGGATGGCCGGGTACCGTGGAACCGGCCCGGACCACGGAAGACCGCGAAGACCGCACGGACCACCGAGGGCCGAGGACCGAGGACTCGCAAGGAGCTTCAGGTGTTCAATGACATAGGACCGCTCGAGCTGGTGACGCTCGTGCTCCTCGCTGTGCTCGTCTTCGGTCCGGAGAAGCTTCCGAAGATGATCCAGGACGTCACGCGCACCATCCGCAAGATCCGGGAGTTCTCGGAGGGCGCGAAGCAGGACATCCGCCAGGAACTGGGCCCGGAGTTCAAGGACTTCGAGTTCGAGGACCTGAACCCCAAGACGTTCATCCGCAAGCAGCTGGACAACGACGAGCTGGGGCTCAAGGAGATCCGCAACGGCTTCGACCTGAAGAAGGAGATGGCGGAGGTCACGGACGCGGTGCACGGCCGCGACGCCGACTCCTCTTCATCGGGCTCCACCACTGCGTCCGGTTCCTCCGGCGGCACCGTCGACATGACGAAGAAGCCCGAGGCGGACGAGCGCCCGCCCTACGACGCGGACGCCACCTGATCGTCGTACGCCTGCGTGCACATGTCCGTGTGCGCGTGACGTGATTCATACTCCGACTGGGCCTCGGACGGCCCGATCCGGACGTCTGCGCGGCCTACGCGCCGGGCGCTTTCCCTGCTGTTCGGAGCGGGGTGGCTATGCTGCCGAGTTGTTGTGGGACCGGACGAGTACGCCCGAAGGGGGGCGGGCCGTCCGGGCCGACGAGAACGAGGAGGCGTCCGGGTACATGGAGACGACAAGTCGGGTGGGCGCACAGGCGCCGGCCGCGGAGGGCGGACAACAGGTCCCCTCCGCCCGGCGCACGGTTGACGGCTATCTGCTGGCGCCCTTCCCTTGGTACGGCCTCGACGAGGCCTTCACGGGACCGCGCTGGCTGATGCAGGTGGGTACGGCGGCCGACGGTGCCGTCGAGCACGGTTCGATCGGGCACGGCGACGAACCCTCCGTACGGCACGAGGCCATGGGGGAGGACAAGGAGCGGTTCGCGGTGGTCGTCACCGTGGCCGCGAACCCCGTGCGGCGCAGTGCGGACGGGACGGGGCTGCTGGAGGCCACCTCGGTGTCGTCGGCGGCCTGGCTGGCCGGGGTGGGGCTGCTGTCCTTCACCTGGCCCGGGCAGATGGACCACACCCTGCGGGACGACTGGCTCGACCAGCAGACGGAGACGGCGTGGGTCCTCGCGGACGATCTCGGCGGGTCCGACTGGTCCACGTTGTCCCTGCCGGTGGACGGGGTGCCTACGCCGTTCCACTACCGGGAGTCGGAGTTCGGGTGGGTGCTGGCCGGGTCGACTCAGGAGGGGGTGCATGTGGGGGCGTACGGGCGGGGGATGAGTGCGTACGGTCTTGGCTTCGCCGTGATCAAGGATATTGGCGTGTACGCGTGAGATTTGGGGGCGCCGGTTGTTTGCGGCGCCCCTTCGTCGTCGGGGCCGGGGTTGTGCGGCGGGTGCTGCGCCGTCGTGGCTGGTCGCGCAGTTCCCCGCGCCCCTGGGTCGGCCCTCTAGAACTTGTTCTTCGGAGTGATCCCGAGCGACAGTCCCGAAAGACCCCGCTGCCTGCCTCCCAGCTTGCCTGCGATCGCGCGCAGGGATGCGCCCGCCGGGGAGTCCGGGTCGGACAGGACGACCGGTTTGCCGTCGTCGCCGCCCTCTCGGAGGCGGACGTCGATCGGGATGGAGCCGAGGACCGGGACCGAGGCTCCCGTGGTCCTGGTCAGGCCGTCGGCGACGCTCTGGCCGCCGCCCGTGCCGAAGACGTCGACCATCTCGCCGCAGTGCGGGCAGGGCAGGCCGGCCATGTTCTCGACCACGCCGACGATCTTCTGGTGGGTCTGGACGGCGATGGCGCCCGCCCGCTCGGCCACCTCGGCCGCCGCCTGCTGAGGCGTCGTCACGACGAGGATCTCGGCGTTCGGGACCAGCTGGGCGACGGAGATGGCGATGTCGCCCGTGCCCGGCGGGAGGTCGAGCAGCAGGACGTCCAGGTCGCCCCAGTACACGTCCGCCAGGAACTGCTGGAGGGCCCGGTGGAGCATCGGGCCGCGCCAGACGACCGGGGCGTTGCCCGGGGTGAACATACCGATCGAGATGACCTTCACGCCGTGCGAGGACGGCGGCATGATCATGTTCTCGACCTGGGTCGGCAGGCCGTCCACGCCCAGCATGCGCGGCACGCTGTGGCCGTAGATGTCGGCGTCGACCACGCCCACCTTGAGGCCGTCGGCCGCCATCGCCGCCGCCAGGTTGACGGTGACCGACGACTTGCCGACACCGCCCTTGCCGGACGCGATGGCGTACACGCGTGTGAGGGAGCCGGGCTTGGCGAAGGGGACCTCGCGCTCGGCCTGGCCGCCGCGCAGGGCGGACGCCAGTTCCTTGCGCTGGTTGTCGCTCATGACGTCGAGTTCGACGTCGACGCGCGTGACGCCCTCGACCCGCGAGACCGCCTCCGTCACGTTCTTCGTGATCGTGTCGCGCATCGGGCAGCCGGAGACCGTCAGGTACACGGCGACCGCGACCGCCCCGTCCGCGCCGACGACCACCGACTTCACCATCCCCAGCTCGGTGATGGGTCGCTGGATCTCGGGGTCGTTCACCGTCGCCAGTGCTTCACGCACCGCGTCTTCCGTAGCCATAACCACGATGGTACGGCGCCGCGCACTGCCCCCGGAAAGCCCGTCACCGGTCTTCTACGTCACGCCCCCGCGGCCGTTCTGCCGGGAATACGCCGGGTCGGTCGGGACGGTGCTTGGGATGCCCGTCCGCGTACCGCTCCTCGTACCGTTCCTCCAGCTCCTTGACCAGGTCATGAAGCTCGGAGCGGATCCAGTCCCGGGTCGCGACCTCGCCGAGCCCGGCGCGCAGCGAGGCGATCTCGCGGGTCAGGTACTCGGTGTCGGCGATCGACCGCTCGTTCTGCTTGCGGTCCTGTTCGAGGTTGACGCGGTCACGGTCGTCCTGCCGGTTCTGCGCGAGCAGGATCAGCGGGGCCGCGTAGGACGCCTGGAGGGACAGCATCAGCGTCAGGAAGATGAACGGGTAGTGGTCGAAGCGCAGGTCACGCGGGGCGCTCACGTTCCACAGCACCCACAGGATGATGACGACCGTCATCCAGACGATGAACCGCCCGGTCCCGAGGAAGCGCGCGATGCGCTCGGACAGCCGTCCGAAGGCCTCGGGGTCGTACTCGGGCAGCAGCCGGCGACGAGGGGCGCGCGGCTGGTCGAGCCGGACCCGGGAGCGCCCGGTCGCGGTGGCACCGGTGGCCGCGCGCTCGCGCGTACCGGACTCGCGCTCAGGAGTCATGGGCACCGTCCTCCCCGGCCGAGGGAACGGCTTCGTCGAGGTGGAACTCGGTCTCCCGCCAGTCCTCGGGCAGCATGTGATCGAGTACGTCGTCCACGGTCACCGCGCCCAGCAGCGACCCGCTCTCGTCGACCACCGGCGCCGCCACCATGTCGTACGTCGCGAAGAACCCGGCGACGACCGGCAGTTCGGCGTCCGGGGAGAGGGGTTGCAGATCGTCGTCGACGAGCGAGCCGACCAGGGTGTACGGGGGGTCGCGCAGCAGCCGCTGGAAGTGGACGGCGCCCAGGTACTTGCCGGTCGGCGTCTCGTCCGGCGGGCGGCACACGTACACCTGGGCGGCGAGCGCGGGGGAGAGGTCGGGTTCGCGGATCCGCGCCAGCGCGTCGGCGACGGTCGCGTCGGGGCGCAGCACGATCGGCTCGGTCGTCATCAGCCCGCCCGCCGTGTCCTCGCGGTACGCCATCAGCCGGCGCATGTCGGCCGCGTCGGAGGGCTGCATCAGGCTCAGCAGGCGCTCCTGGTCGTCCTCGGGCAGCTCGCCGAGCAGGTCGGCGGCGTCGTCCGGGTCCATCGCCTCCAGGACGTCGGCGGCGCGTTCCTCCTTGAGCTTGCCGAGGATCTCGATCTGGTCGTCCTCGGGCAGCTCTTCCAGGACGTCGGCCAGCCGGTCGTCGTCGAGGGCGGCGGCCACCTCGGCGCGCCGTTTCGGCGACAGGTGGTGCAGGACGTTGGCGAGGTCGGCGGGGCGAAGCTGCTCGAAGGTGGCGAGGAGGCTCTCGGCGCCCTGTCCGTCCTCCTCCAGGGAGAACCCGGTGACGGCGGACCAGTCGACGGTCAGCGTCTCGCCGGTGTTGCGCCGGAAGGCTCCGCCGCGGCCCTTCTTCCGCACGAAGACCCGCTCGATCTCCCACTCCCGGCGGGCCGGCAGCTGTCGTACCGCCACATCCAGGACGGTGACCTCCTCACCGGTCTCGTTGAGCGTGACGCGCCGGTCGAGGAGTTCGCCGAGGACGAGCCGTTCGGTGGGGCGCTGTTCGAAGCGCCGGACGTTCAGTACGCCCGTGGTGATGACCTGTCCTGACTCGATGCCGGTGACGCGGGTCATGGGCATGAAGACGCGGCGCCGGGTGGTGAGTTCGACGACGAGGCCGAGCAGCCGGGGCGGGCGGTGGCTGACGCGCAGCATGGCGACGAGGTCGCGCACCCGGCCCACCTGGTCGCCGTTCGGGTCGAAGACGGCCGTACCGGCGAGGTGCGAGACGAAGACACGGGCAGAGGCCGCCGCCATACCGTGCCTCCTGTCTCGGTGTGCGCTGCGGGAAGCGCGTCGGACTGTGTCCGCGGGTATCCGAATTGCCTGCTCGGATGCGCTTCAGGCTAGCCCGTCCGGTTCGCCTCCGCCCTGGTGGGGGGTCCGGACGGACTGGCTCCGCCGGGGCGCGACGGCACCGGTACGCTGCCGTCCAGACCGCTCAGGACACCCGTACGAGAGGCAGCCCACCTGTGTCTGCGATTCCCCGTGGCCGTACCCGCAGCGCCGGACTGGTGGGCGCGATGTGCGCCCTGGTCGTGACGGGGACAGGACTCACGGGATGCAGCTCGGACCCGGACGAGGGCACCAACGGGGTCGGCAAGCTGCCCGCCGACACCATCCAGACGAAGACCCGTACGGCGGCCGAGTCCGCCGACGCCGTACGGCTCTCGGGGACCGTGGTGACCAACGGCACGACCTACACCCTGGACATGCGTCTCAAGGACGACGGCGGCACCGGCTCGGTCACCTCGAAGGGGTCGACGTTCCGGCTGCTGCGGGTCGGGGACCACCTGTTCCTGAAGGCGGACGCCGAGTTCTGGACCCACGAGAGCACCGGCAAGGCCGAGGACAGCGAGTCGGACGTGGCAGCCGCCAAGAAGCTCGGGGGCCTGTTCGTGAAGGTGCCGACGGGCGACCCCTCGTACAAGAAGTTCAGCGGCTTCACCGACAAGGACGTCCTCCTGGACGGCCTCCTCACCCTCCACGGCAGCCTCGCGACGGACGGCCACCACAAACAGTCGGGCATCCGCACGATCCGCATCACCGGCGACGAGGGCTCCGGCGGCACCCTGGACGTCTCCCTGGAGGGCTCCCCGTATCCCTTGCGCCTGGTCCGCGCGGGCGGCGCGGGAACCCTCCTTTTGAGCGACTGGGGCAAGGACTTCGCCCTGGAGGAACCGAAGAAGAACGAGACGGTGGACTACGGGCAGCAGCTCCCGTCGTCCTGATGGGGGGTTTGGGGGGGCTTGGCCCCCCATAGGGGCGCGGGGAACTGCGCGACCAGCCCCCACCGGCCGGCAGGCGAACGAACTACCGACCCCGCCGCTTCCGGAACAGCAGCCGCGGCAACCCCGCAGGGATCGGCTCCCGAGTGGTCGCCGACGTAGGCACCGGCGGCGCAGCCAACGACCCCTCAGGCAGCGGGCGCAAGCCCCCCGCGCACGGCACCAACCGCACCACCCGGCATTCCCGCGCCCACCGCAAAGTCATCCCCTCACCGTCCGGCGCGTTCAACCGCTTCCCCTTGAGCTCGGCGACAGCCGCCTCCCACTCAGGGGACTGAGGGTCCAGCTCCACAACGGTCGCCGCCCAGGTGACCAGCCGCCCGCCCTTGTCCTTGCTGCGGACGGTGACCTCCGCCTCGGCCCCGTCGACCAGCCCCGGCAAGGGCTGCTCACCGGGCCCGTCGCCGACCACGACGGCCCCACCCTCGTGCCAGACGTGCCACAACGCGCGGGAGGGCCCGGCGGGACCCTTGACCCAGACGAGGCCGGACTTCTTCGTGGCCTCCTCGACGAGGGCCCGGTCGAGCAGCGTGTCAGTCATGGGCAGAAGCGTAACGACGACGACGCCCGCCGCCACCAGCCCCCGTTACAGCCAGCCGTTGCGCTTCAGCGTGCGGTGGATGCCGACACACATGCCCACCATGGCCGTCATGACGACCGGGTAGCCGAACTTCCAGTGCAGCTCGGGCATGTAGTCGAAGTTCATGCCGTAGACCCCGCACACCATGGTCGGTACGGCGATGATCGCGGCCCAGGACGTGATCTTCCGCATGTCCTCGTTCTGCGCGACGGACGCCTGCGCGAGGTTGGCCTGGAGGATCGAGTTGAGCAGCTCGTCGAAGCCGATCACCTGCTCCTGGACCCGGGCGAGGTGGTCGGCGACATCGCGGAAGTACTTCTGGATGTCGGGGTCGATCAGCCGCATCGGGCGCTCGCTCAGCAGCTGCATGGGCCGCAGCAGCGGCGACACGGCCCGCTTGAACTCCAGGACCTCACGCTTGAGCTGGTAGATCCGGCCGGCGTCGGTACCGCGCGGGGTGCCCTTGCGCCCCGGCGAGAACACCTCCGTCTCGACCTCGTCGATGTCGTCCTGCATGGCGTCCGCGACCGCGACATAGCCGTCGACGACATGGTCGGCGATGGCGTGCAGCACGGCGGAAGGGCCCTTGGCGAGCAGCTCCGGGTCGTCCTGGAGGCGGTGGCGCAGCGCGCGCAGGGAGCCCTGGCCGCCGTGCCGGACGGTGATGATGAAGTCCCGTCCGGTGAAGCACATCACCTCGCCGGTCTCCACGACCTCGCTGTTCGCGGTGAGTTCGGCGTGGTCGACGTAGTGGATGGTCTTGAAGACGGTGAAGAGCGTGTCGTCGTACCGCTCCAGCTTGGGCCGCTGGTGGGCCTGGATGGCGTCCTCGACGGCGAGCGGGTGGAGCCCGAACTCGCTGGCGATACCGGAGAATTCGGCCTCCGTCGGCTCGTGCAGCCCGATCCACACGAAGCCGCCGTCACGGCGCACCTTGCGCATCGCCTCGTGCGGGGTCGGCGTCTTCGCGGTGCTCGGGTTGTCGACCCGGGCACCGTCGCGGTAGACGGCGCAGTCGACGACGGCCGAGGGCGTCGAGGGGTCGCGGGTGGTGTCGTAGCTGCCGCTCTCCTTGCGCAGGGAGGGACGGGACGGGCGGACCGCGGCACGCAGGTTGTGGATCATCGACATTGGCAGGCTCCTTCGCGACACGCAACGAAAGACCGCCGTCAACGGTTGGAACTGCCCGGAATGGGGACGTCCTGACTGAGGATGTTTGGCACGTCCACAAAGCGGGGAGCACCGCACCGTCGCGGTGGTGAGCTTCGCTACTGATTCAGAACTGACTCAGATCACATGGATCAGGCAAAACGAAACCAAGTGCTCTTCCGCGATGACGCGAATGCGAGAGGTGACAGCCCAGCGGTAACGGCCGGAGCAACTACATCAGCGGGCGGAAGAGCGGGTGCTACTGCACGGATGACTTCGATCCATTGCAGCCCCACCTCCTCCGGCCGGTCCCTCGTGAGGGACGATCATTCCCCTTCAAGGGGAGCCCCCTAAGGGGAACTTCGTAGGTGTCGGGACTTGATCGCGACTCCCCCAGTGCCTTGAAGGCCTGGGTGGTACCCCCATCTGCGTGCTGCCCGGACCCGGCCTAGGGTAACAGCCGACGGAACTGTCAAGGTGCGCGTTTGCCCGCAACTGACGAGTTCTATGCTCGCCGCATGGCTGAAGTTCTTCCTCTGGTCGAGGCCCGGTTGCGTACGACGCTGGGCGAACCGGACGCGCGCGCCGCGGTCACCTTCCTCGGTACGGACCGCGTCGAGGTGCTGCGTTTCCAGGGCCAGGACCGGGACGGGGGGGACGGGGAGATCGTCCGCTACGCCACGCTCGGCATGTCCGCGCAGCCGATGGCGGACCCCACGGCGGTGCTCGCCGACCCGGTCAAGGGCCCGCGCGCCGAACTGGTCATCTCCGTCCGGGCCGGCCTCGCCGACACCGACAAGGTGCTGCGCCCGCTCGCCGTCCTCGCCGCGTCCCCGCAGGTCGAGGGGGTGATCGTGGCCCCCGGCGCCTCGCTCGACGTCGGTGAGCCGCTGTGGCCGGGGGCGCCCTTCACCTCGGTCCTGGTCGCCGAGCCGGGCGGCCTGATCGAGGACCTGGAGCTGGACGACCCCATGGACCCCGTCCGCTTCCTGCCCCTGCTCCCGATGACCCCGAACGAGGCCGCCTGGAAACGCGTCCACGGCGCCCAGGCCCTCCAGGAACGCTGGCTCACCAACGGAACAGACCTACGGGACCCGTCCCGCAGGTCCGTCCCCCTGGACTGACCCTCACGTTCGGCTCCGGAGTGACGGACATCACCAACGGCCGCCTGGAGAACACCAGTTGGGCAGCGCCCCTTCAGGGGCGCGGGGAACTGCGCGACCAGCCCCCACCGGCCCGCGGGTAAATCACCACGCGCCCGCGGCGCGCTCAACTCGCAAACACGGCGACACTGTCTTCCGCCGCGTGCCGCGTCTCCAGTTCTTCCACCTCGTGCGTCAGCGACTTCCGCCGTACGACAACCACCACCGCGCCCAGCACGGCGGTCACCGCCGCGACCACGAACGGCATGTGGACGTCCGTCCACCCCTCGATCTTCGGCGCGAAGAACGGCGCCGCAGCCGCCGCGAACCACCGCACGAAGTTGTAACCGGCGCTGGCGACCGGGCGGGGCGCGTCGGAGACCCCGAGCGCCAGCTCGGTGTACACCGTGTTGTTCACGCCGATGAACGCACCGGACAGCACCGTGCAGACCACGGCAGTGGTGTGGCTGCCGTAGCCGAGGACCAACACGTCCACGGCGAGCAGCACCAGCGAGCCACCCAGCACCGTCAGCGATCCGAACCGCCGCTGCAACCGCGGAGCGACCAGCACCGACGAGACGGCCAGCAGCACACCCCAGGCGAAGAACACGGCCCCCGACTTGTAGGGCGTCATGTCGAGCACGAACGGGGTGAAGGCCAGCACGGTGAAGAACGTGTAGTTGTAGAAGAAGGACGAGATCGCGGCCGAGGCCAGACCGCCGTGGCCGAGCGCCTTGACCGGGTCGAGCAGCGAGGTCTTCCGGGCCGGCTTCGGCTGCTCCTTCAGGAACACCGTGATGCACAGGAAGCCGATCGCCATCAGGAACGCCGTGCCGAAGAAGGGGTAGCGCCAGCTGGCGTTGCCGAGCAGTGCGCCCAGCAGGGGGCCGCACGCCATCCCGAGGCCCAGGGCTGACTCGTACAGCAGGATCGCCGCGGCGCTGCCGCCGGCCGCCGCGCCGACGATGACGGCGAGGGCCGTCGAGACGAAGAGCGCGTTGCCGAGGCCCCAGCCCGCCCGGAAGCCGACCAGTTCGGCGACCGAGCCCGAGGTGCCGGCCAGACCCGCGAAGACCACGACGAACGCGAGGCCGAGGAGCAGGGTCTTGCGGCCGCCGATGCGGCTGGAGACGAAGCCGGTGACCAGCATGGCCACGGCGGTGATCAGGAAGTACGAGGTGAAGAGCAGGGAGACCTGGCCGGCCGTGGCGTCCAGGCCCTTGGCGATGGACGGCAGGATCGGGTCGACCAGCCCGATGCCCATGAAGGCGACGACGGACGCGCCGGCGGTCGCCCAGACGGCCTTCGGCTGCCGGAGGAGGCTTTCCGTGCCTCCCGTACTGCTGTTCATGTCTGCTCCCCGGGAGATGGTTGGTGTATGCACATAGTAAGTTAGAGTTGCTAATTAATGCAAGCTACATCTAATTCCACCTGGTGGAAACGGTGGAAACGTGTCACTCCGGACGGGTGATCGTCCTTGACGGGAGGAAGGACGGGGAGGACCGTGGGGCCCTATGAGGGGCGAACCCAGTTGCCCGAAGTGTGGTGGCCGGGTCAGGGCTCCCGGACTCTTTGCCGACTCCTGGCAGTGTGATGTGCACGGGACGGTGCATCCGCTACAGCCCGTGATCCCGCCCAGCGTCGAGGCCCTCAGCGTCGTCGTGCATCGCACGCAGGTTCCGGTGTGGATGCCGTGGCCGCTGCCGGTCGGCTGGCTCTTCACGGGCGTGGGCTGTGCGGGCGACGACAGAAGTGGCGGCCGCGCGACGGCGGTGGCCTGTTCGGGTCCCGGACCGCTCGGGGGGATGGGCGAGCTGATCCTGGTCGCGGAGGAGCTCGGTGTCGGGCTCGGTGCGCGGTATGCGGGGATCGATGGGCCCGACCCTGGGCCGTACATGAACGTCGAGAAGCCGGCCGAGGCGAAGGTGCTGGCTGCGGGGCGGCCTACTCCGTTGTGGCATGTCACGGGTGGGCCCGATGACCGGGCGGTGTTCGCGGGGGAGGCGCTCGGGCTGTGGTTGTGGGCGGTTGTGTGGCCCGAGCAGTCGGGGTTGCTGATGTATGACGAGCTGGTGCTCACGGATTTGCGGGATGCGGGGGCTGAGGTGGAGTTGGTTCCCTGCGGGGCGTTGTCGCCTAGGTTGCTTCAGCCTTAGCGCTCTGCTGGGTTCGGGGTACCTGGGTTCGTTGTCGCGTGCGGGCCCGGTGGGGGCCGGTCGCGCAGTTCCCCGCGCCCCTGAAGACAAAAGACGGCCCGTTATGCTGAGGCGTCCCCCCTTGGCACCGTCACCTGCTGGAGTTCGCACCGTGCGCATCGATCTGCACTGCCACTCCACGGCCTCCGACGGGACCGACACGCCCGCCGAACTGGTGCGCAATGCCGCTGCCGCTGGGCTGGATGTCGTCGCGCTGACCGATCACGACACGACCCGGGGATACGCCGAGGCGATCGCCGCGCTGCCCGCCGGGCTCACGCTGGTCACCGGGGCCGAGCTGTCCTGTCGGCTCGACGGGATCAGCATGCACATGTTGGCCTACCTGTTCGATCCCGAAGAGCCCGCGCTGTTCGCCGAGCGGGAGCTGGTGCGGGACGACCGCGTGCCGCGTGCCCAGGGCATGGTGGCCAAGCTCCGGGAGCTGGGTGTGCCCATCACCTGGGAGCAGGTCCTGCGGATCGCCGGTGACGGTTCCGTGGGCCGGCCGCATGTCGCGACGGCGCTGGTCGAGCTGGGCGTCGTACCCACCGTGAACGACGCCTTCACCGGGGACTGGCTGGCCGACGGCGCCCGGGCCTACGTACCGAAGCACGAGACCGACCCCTTCGAGGCGCTGCGGCTGATCAAGGGGGCCGGTGGCGTGGCCGTGTTCGCGCACCCGGCCGCGAGCAAGCGGGGGCGGACGGTGCCGGAGTCCGCGATCGCGGAGCTGGCCGCCGCCGGGCTCGACGGCATCGAGGTCGACCACATGGACCACGAACCGGCGACCCGCGCGCGGCTGCGCGGCCTCGCGGCGGAGCTGGGGCTGCTGGCCACCGGCTCCTCCGACTACCACGGCAGCCGGAAGACCTGTGTGCTCGGGGAGTACACGACGGACCCCGAGGTGTACGGGGAGATCACACGGCGGGCCACCGGGGCGTTCCCGGTGCCGGGGACCGGCGGAGTCTGACGGTCGTCCGCGCCCCCCTTCCCCGTACCTACGCAAGGCTCCCTCACCCATGTTCGACGTCGCTGTCTTCGGCTCGCTCTTTCTCACCCTCTTCGTGATCATGGATCCCCCTGGGATCACCCCGATCTTTCTCGCGCTCACCGCGGGGCGCCCGGCCCGCGTACAGAAGCGGATGGCGTTCCAGGCCGTCTGTGTGGCCGGTGGTGTGATCACCGTGTTCGGGCTGCTCGGGCATCAGATCCTGGACTATCTGCATGTCTCCGTGCCCGCCCTGATGATCGCGGGTGGGCTGCTGCTCCTGCTGATCGCCCTCGACCTGCTCACCGGCAAGACGGACGAGCCCAAGCAGACCAAGGACGTGAACGTCGCCCTCGTCCCGCTCGGCATGCCGTTGCTGGCCGGGCCCGGTGCGATCGTGTCGGTCATCCTGGCCGTGCAGAAGGCGGACGGCGTGGCCATGCAGGTGTCGGTGTGGGCGGCGATCCTGGCCGTCCATGTCGTGCTGTGGGTGGTGATGCGGTACTCGCTGCTGATCATCCGCGTCATCAAGGACGGGGGCGTGGTCCTGGTGACCCGGCTCGCGGGGATGATGCTCTCCGCGATCGCCGTGCAGCAGATCATCAACGGGGTCACCCAGGTGGTCCAGCAGAGCTGATATGCAGAACCCCCGTACGGCGTCGGTGCCGTACAGGGGTTCTGAAGTCTGCTCGTCGTCCGCGAGCGTCATCCGCGCGTGTCGCGCGTTATGAGGCCGAGGTCTCGGCCGGGCGGATCCAGAGGCGCTGCCCTATGGCGGCTGCTTGCTGCACGATCCGGTTGACGGAGGCGGCGTCCACGACCGTACTGTCGACAGGGGTGCCGTCGACGTCGTCAAGACGCATGATTTCGAAGCGCATGGGCTTCTCCCTTCGTCTGGTCATCCTCCTGAGGAGAACTACTTGGTTACGTAGTACTCAACTACGTGAGTGTTACGAACATTCCCTACGCTAAATAAATTTTTCGAACGTCTAACTACCGCCTGGTAAGAGCTGACCGGGACCGGTTGTGTTCGAAGCGTGACCGCCGAGACAATGGAGGTATATGAACAACGACGACCACGCGGAGCTGAGCGCCCGCCTCGACCGTACGAACGAGCTGCTCCATCGCATGCTCGCCGAGGTGGCGAAGACGCCCTCGACACATGCGATCTTCGTCGACGCCGGATATCTGTACGCGGCGGCGGGCCGGCTCGTCGCCGGGACCGAGGACCGCCGCAGCTACGAACTGGACGCGGAAGGTCTCATCGAGGCGCTCATCGACAAGGCCCGCACGATCTTCGCGGACAGCCGACTGCTGCGCGTCTACTGGTACGACGGTGCCCGGCGCCGCATCCACACCATCGAGCAGCAGTCGATCGCCGAACTTCCCGATGTGAAGGTGCGCCTGGGCAACCTCAACGCCAACAACCAGCAGAAGGGCGTCGACTCACTCATCCGGACCGACCTGGAGTCACTCGCCCGGCACCGCGCCATCAGTGACGCCGCCCTCATCGGCGGCGACGAGGACCTGGTGTCGGCGGTCGAGGCGGCACAGGGGTACGGGGCACGCGTCCACCTCTGGGGCATCGAGGCGCCCGAGGGCCGCAACCAGGCCGAGCCGCTGCTCTGGGAGGTCGACAGCCAGCGCACGTTCGACCTCGACTTCTTCAAGCCGTACGTCGCCCGGCGCACGGCCGCGTCCTACGAGGCGTCGGTCGGGACGCGGCCCACGCGCGAGGACGTGCGGTTCGTCGGCGCGCAGATCGCGGCGAAGTGGCTGGCGGCGCGGGGGCGCGAGTCACTGGTCGAGCTGCTGCCCGGGCATCCGTATCTGCCCGGGTCCGTCGACCAGGACCTGCTGGTGGAGGCGGAGGGGCTGCTCCAGTACTCGCTGCGGGGACAGGCCGAGCTGCGGCGTGCGCTGCGGGACGGGTTCTGGGAGCACCTTCAGACGCAGTACTGAATGGGCGTTGTTGTCATCGGCCGGTGGTGTCCCAGAAGTCGGCCATCGCGCGGGCCGTCTCCAGCGGGCGGTCCGTGTTGGGGGAGTGCTCGGCGCCGTCGATGACGGTCCGGTGCGCGCGCAGTCGTACGGCCATGTCGTCGAGGAGCGGGATGGCCCAGGTGCCGTCCTCGGCGCCGGACAGCACATGGAAGGGCAGTGGTACGGCGGCGAGTTCCGCCACGCGGTCCGGCTCGGTGCACAACTGGCGCCCCGTGGCGACGAGTTGGGCCGGGCTGTTGCCCATCCAGCGGCGGCGCAGATCCTCGCGGTCGTCGAGCCCGGCGTCCACCGAGTCGAGGTCGCCGCCGCCCGCCTGCGGGTCGTCCATGGCCTGGATGGCCTCCCAGACCTCGGCCATGCTCATCACGGCGAGCGCGTCCCGGAGGAGCTTCGCGCGCTGCTGCTGGGGCTCGGAGATCTCGGCGGGGCCAGAGGAGATGAGGGTCAGGGAGACGAACGGGGTGTGGTCGAGGAGGACGGCGGCTCGGGCGATCTGGCCGCCGAGCGAGTGGCCGACGAGGTGCACGGGGGTGCCTACGGCTGCGGCCTGGGCGAGCACGTCCTGCGCCAACTCGCTCTGCGCGTACGCCGATTCGTCGTCCCGGGGGCCGGGTGACTCGAACTGGCCTCGGCCGTCGACGGCGACGGTGCGGTATCCGCGCGCGGCGAGTGGCTCGTGCGTCGAGATGAAGTCCTCCTTGCTGCCGGTGAACCCGGGCAGCAGCAGGACAGTCCCCTTCGGCTCGGCGCCGGCGGAGGCGTCGACGACGGCGAACTCGCCGCGTGCGGTACGCAGCGCGTAGGCACGGGCGCCGGGGGGCGGGTCGAAGGTCAGAGGCCTGCTCATGGGACGAGGTTATCCGGCGGGGGTGAGGGGGAGGTGGGCGGCTTGGGACCAATTGGTTCGCCCCCGCCGCCCCTACCCGTTCCCATCCTCGGGGGCGCTGCCCCCGAACCCCCGCTCCTCAAACTCCCCCAGAGGGGGACCCCCCAAGGGGCTGGATCTTTCAGCCCGTCCGGCGTTTGAGGACAAAGGGGGGTCTGGGGGCGCAGCCCCCAGGGATGGGAACGGGTAGGGGCGGCGGGGGCGAGAAAGTTCAAGAGCCAGGGGAACGCCGACGGCCCGGCCCACCTGGGGAGGTGGGCCGGGCCGCAGGGTGTGGCTGGTGCTCAGGCTTCCACGGTGTCCGTGGCCGCCTTGCGGGT
Source organism: Streptomyces sp. NBC_00075 (assembly GCF_045041225.1). Classification (NCBI taxonomy): domain Bacteria; kingdom Bacillati; phylum Actinomycetota; class Actinomycetes; order Kitasatosporales; family Streptomycetaceae; genus Streptomyces; species Streptomyces sp. NBC_00075. The sequence goes on along the minus strand of NZ_CP108243.1, from coordinate 3,588,500 downwards.
GGCGCGCCGCCTCGGCTTCGCCTCGACGGCCTCCGGTGCCGCTTCCACCACGACCGCCGGCTCGGCGGCCTTGCGGGTGCGGCGGCGCGGCTTGACCTCGTCCGCGGCCTGCGCCGGGATGTCGGCGACGACCTCGACGGCCTTGCGAGCCGTACGGCGGCGGGGCTTGGCCTCGGTCGCCTCGACGGTGTCGACCGTGACCTCCGCTGCCGTCGCCTTGCGGGTCCGGCGCGGCTTCGGCTCCGTGGCCTCCGCCTCCGCGACGACCGGGGCCTCGGCGGCCTTGCGGGTCGCGCGGCGGCGCGGCTTGGCCTCGACGCCCTCCGCCGTGTCCAGGGCGGCCTCAGCGGCCGGTGCCGTCGCCTTGCGCGTCGTACGGCGCTTCGGCTCCGGGGTCTCGGCCGAGGTCGGCTGGGCCGGGATCTCGGCGGTCTCCACCACGACCACCGGTTCGGCGGCCTTGCGGGTGGTCCGGCGGCGGGGCTTGGCCTCGGTCGCCTCGGCGGTGTCCACGGCTGCCTCGGCGGCCGGGGCGGTCGCCTTACGGGCGGTCGTCCGGCGCGGCTTGGCCTCGACGGTGTCGACCACGTCCTCGGCGGCCACCGCTGCCTTACGCGTCCGGCGGGGCTTCTCCGGGGAGGCCTCGACCGCGACCGGCTCGGCCGTCTTGCGGGCGGTACGGCGGCGCGGCTTGGCCTCGACGCCTTCGGCGGTGTCCACGGCGGCTTCCGCGGCCGGTGCCGTCGTGGCCTCGACGACCGGCGCCGCCGTCTTACGGGTGCGACGGCGCGGCTGCTCCTCCGGGGTCTCGGCCGGAGTGACCTGGTCCGGGGTGGTCAGCGTCGGCTCCGTCGCCTTGCGGGTGCGGCGGCGGGGCTGCTCTGCCGGGGTCTCGGCCGGGATGGCCTGGTCCGGGGTGGTCAGCGTCGGCTCCGCCGCTTTACGGGTGCGGCGGCGGCGCGGCTGTTCCTCCGGAGCCTCGGCCGGGAGGACCTGGTCCGGAGTGGTCAGCGCGGGCTCGGCCGTCTTGCGGGTGCGGCGGCGGGGCTGCTCTGCCGGTGCTTCCGCCACGGGGGCTTCGGCGACGACCGCCTCGGTCGGCGTGGGCTCCGCCGACCTGCGGGTGCGGCGCCGGCGCGGCTGCTCCGACGCCTCGGGGGTCGTGCCCTCCGCCGTCGCGACCGCGGCCTCGGCCGACGGCTCGACGAACGTCGGCGTGGACGCCGCCACCGGCTCCGCTGCCGCACCGCGGGTACGGCGACGGCGGCGCGGCGTACGGCGCTCGGTGGGCTGCTCGGACGGGGCGAGTGCCTCGGTGACCGGAGTCGTCGGCGCGTCCGCGGCGGCACCGCCGCGCGTACGGCGGCGACTGCGCGGCGTACGTGCCGGGCGCTCACGCTCCGCCGGAGCGGAGGCGGCGGCCGGGCCGGAGCGGCCGCCGCGGCCGCGCGGGCCACCGCGTCCGCCCGTCTCGCCGAGGTCTTCGACCTCCTCGGCGTTCAGGCCGGCGCGCGTCCGCTCCGAGCGCGGCAGGACACCCTTGGTGCCGGCCGGGATGCTCAGTTCCTCGAACAGGTGCGGTGACGTGGAGTACGTCTCCGGCGGGTTGTTGAAGTTCAGCTCCAGCGCCTTGTTGATCAGCTGCCAGCGCGGGATGTCGTCCCAGTCGACCAGCGTGATCGCGATGCCCTTGGCGCCCGCACGGCCCGTACGGCCGATGCGGTGCAGGTACGTCTTCTCCTCTTCGGGAGACTGGTAGTTGATGACGTGCGTGACGCCCTCGACGTCGATACCGCGCGCGGCCACGTCCGTGCAGACGAGGACGTCGACCTTGCCGTTGCGGAAGGCGCGCAGCGCCTGCTCGCGGGCGCCCTGGCCGAGGTCGCCGTGGACGGCGCCGGAGGCGAAGCCGCGCTGGGCGAGCTGGTCGGCGAGATCGGCGGCCGTACGCTTCGTGCGGCAGAAGACCATGGCCAGTCCCCGGCCCTCGGCCTGCAGTATGCGTGCGACCAGCTCGGGCTTGTCCATGTTGTGCGCGCGGTAGACGTACTGCGCGGTGTTCGCGACGGTCTTGCCCTCGTCGTCCGGCGCGGCGGCGCGGATGTGCGTGGGCTGCGACATGTAGCGGCGCGCGAGACCGATGACCGCGCCCGGCATGGTCGCCGAGAACAGCATCGTCTGACGGCGGGCCGGCAGCATGTTCATGATCTTCTCGACGTCGGGCAGGAAGCCCAGGTCGAGCATCTCGTCGGCCTCGTCGAGGACGAGCGCGCGGACGTGCTTCAGGTTCAGCTTCTTCTGGCCCGCGAGGTCGAGCAGCCGCCCGGGGGTGCCGACGACGACGTCGACGCCCTTCTTGAGGGCCTCGACCTGCGGCTCGTACGCCCGGCCGCCGTAGATGGCGAGCACGCGCACGTTACGGACCTTGCCGGCCGTCAGCAGGTCGTTCGTGACCTGCTGGCACAGCTCGCGCGTCGGGACGACGACGAGTGCCTGCGGGGCCTCGGTGAGCTGCTCGGGCTGGGCGCGGCCTGCCTCGACGTCGGCGGGGACGGTCACGCGCTCGAGGAGCGGGAGTCCGAAGCCGAGCGTCTTGCCGGTGCCGGTCTTGGCCTGGCCGATGACGTCCGTGCCGGTGAGGGCGACGGGGAGGGTCATCTCCTGGATGGGAAAGGGGGTGATGATGCCGACGGCTTCAAGCGCCTCGGCGGTCTCGGGAAGGATTCCGAGATCCCGGAAAGTCGTAGTCAGGGCAATGCCTCTTCTGTGTACGCGGTGCGAGGCGAGCGCGGGGGTCGTGTCGGGACCGTGCCGGAAACTTCGGCCGCCTCACGGGCGGGCCGAGTGGCACGGGACCACTGCCGACGCTCGAGCGCTCGTACCGCTGAGGGTCCCTCCGAATTCCGTACGCATCGTGCCGTACGGACGAGGAGAGCTGTCGGGTCGGAGCCGATCGGGCCACCGACCGGGCATCCTCATTCGTGTGGCCCGTCGAGATACGTCTTTCAACTCAACGAGCGCATTACCACCATACCCCGGAATCGCGCACATGCGATGGCCGATTCGGTCACGTAGTGGTCGTCACACTGATTGAGCAGGGACTTCCGCCTTGCGGCAGGCGGGCTATTGTGCGCTTCATGACGACGCCTGACAACGCCTCCGGTACCTCCGCGACCCCCGACGAAAGCACGGTAGAAACCGCGGCCGAAGCCGCTCCCGCACCCACCGGAATCGCCGCCCAGGACTGGGCGCAGGCCGCCACCGACCCGCAGTACCGCGCCGCGGTCGTCGACCTGCTCGGCGCGCTGGCGTACGGCGAGCTGGCGGCGTTCGAGCGGCTCGCCGAGGACGCGAAGCTCGCGCCGACGCTCGTCGACAAGTCGGAACTGGCCAAGATGGCGTCGGCGGAGTTCCACCACTTCGAGCAGATCAGGGACCGGCTCACGGAGATCGGCGCCGACGCGACCCAGGCGATGGAGCCGTTCGTCGCCGCGCTCGACGGCTTCCACAAGCAGACGGCGCCCTCCGACTGGCTGGAGGGACTCGTCAAGGCGTACGTCGGTGACTCGATCGCCAGTGACTTCTACCGCGAGGTCGCGGCCCGCCTGGACGAGGACACCCGCCGGCTGGTGCTCGCGGTCCTCGACGACACCGGGCACGCGAGCTTCGCCGTCGAGAAGGTGCGCGCCGCGATCGACGCGGACCCGCGCGTGGGTGGGCGGCTCGCGCTGTGGGCGCGGCGGCTGATGGGTGAGGCGTTGTCGCAGTCGCAGCGGGTCGTCGCCGACCGGGACGCGCTGTCCACGATGCTTGTGGGGGGCGTGGCGGACGGGTTCGACCTTGCTGAGGTCGGGCGGATGTTCTCGCGGATCACTGAGGCGCACACCAAGCGGATGGCCGCGTTGGGGTTGGCCGCGTAGGTTTTTGTCTGCGGCGCCGCTGTGGCTTGTCGCGCTGTTCCCCGCGCCCCTTTGGGGCGCTCCTGCTTACGCCGGTGCCGATGATCGGCGGAGTCTTCCCTTAGGGCGCAGGAGCAGGGAGACCGAGGCTGCCGAGAGCGCCGTCGCGCCCAGCAGGATCAGTACGAAGTGGGCGGCGCCCAGCGCGCTGTGTGTGAGGAAGGCACCGAACAGGGCTCCGGCCACACCGGTCGACAGGACCAGGGGGCGGGCCGGGAGACGGTCGGGCAGGCGGTAGGCCGCCGCCCATGCCAGGGCGAGGCCGAGGATCGCGGAGCCGAGTGCTTCCAAGAACATGTCGGGGTCCCTCCCACAGCCTGCCTGCGCATCGCGTTCACAGCCCGTCATACCCGTGACCTGCTCGGAGCAACCCACTTGTAAGGGTGACGTGTGGTCAACCTGTGAATGCGGACAGGGGAGCGGACATGGGAGGGGCCCGGCGGTTCGAAACCGCCGGGCCCCTCCCATGTGCATGCCCTACAGCGCGCTGAAGCCCACCTTGCGGGCCGTCGGCTCGCCCAGCTCGACGTACGCGAGACGGTCGGCCGGTACCAGGACCTTGCGGCCGTGGTCGTCCACGAGGCTCAGCAGTGCCGACTTGCCGGACAGGGCCTCGGCTACGGCCTGCTCGACCTCCTCGGCGCTCTGACCGCTCTCCAGAACGATCTCGCGGGGCGCGTGCTGCACGCCGATCTTGACCTCCACGGCTATGTCCCTCCGACGGTCAGTGAAGTGCGCGGGCATCCGCGCCGTACCCAGCACACATTAGCCCGGTGAGGGGACGTACATGTTCCGCCCGGGAACGCCAGGAGCGAACAGCAGGTGGGAACAAACGGGCGGTCAGTGGTGCTCGGTGCCGTGCAGCGGGAAACCGGCGATGCCGCGCCAGGCCAGCGAGGCCAGCAGCTGGACCGCCTGATCGCGCGGCACACTGCGGTCGCTGTGCAGCCAGGACCGCGCCACCACCTGGGAGAGGCCGCCCAGGCCGGAGGCGAGCAGCATCGACTCCGGACGCGAGAGACCGGTGTCCTCGGCGATGACCTCGCAGATCGCCTCCGCGCACTCGTTCGTCACCTTGTCGACGCGCTCGCGCACGGCGGGCTCGTTCGTCAGGTCCGACTCGAAGACCAGCCGGAAGGCGCCGCCGTCGTCCTCCACATAGGCGAAGTACGCGTCCATCGTCGCCCGTACGCGCTGCTTGTTGTCGGAGGTCGACGCCAGAGCCGTACGGACCGACTCGATCAGTGCCTCGCAGTGCTGGTCGAGGAGCGCGAGGTAGAGGTCGAGCTTGCCCGGGAAGTGCTGGTAGAGCACCGGCTTGCTGACGCCGGCCCGTTCGGCGATGTCGTCCATCGCGGCGGAGTGGTAGCCCTGCGCCACGAACACTTCCTGGGCGGCGCCCAGCAGCTGATTCCGTCGGGCGCGACGCGGCAACCGCGTGCCCCGCGGGCGTGCCGCCTCAGTTTGCTCGATGGCTGTCACGCCGCCTCCCAATTTCGTCCACATGCGGTGTGCGCCGCGCGGCCATCGTACTTTTCGGTAACCCTGGTGTGCGCGGTGCGAGCGCAGAAATTCCTCGACCGAGGGACTGTATGTTCCGGGCTAATTAGTCAAATAGCAACAAATCCTGTGCTGAGTGCGGAGCGGCGACGGAAGAGCGGTGGCGTTACCGGTATCGGCGGGCTCGGCTACCGGTAGTCGTCCTCGTCCAGTTTCACGACGCGGGCCTGTTCCGCGAGGTCGGCCTCGTTTGCGCGGTCGGTGTTCTCGCCGGTGAACGGGGCGTCGTGCTGCTGGGTGACATCCGTGTGCTGCTCGGCGGCGTCGCGCTCGGGGGCCTCGACGTCGATATCGGTGGCGCTGTCCCCGTCCTCGAAGCCCTCGATCTCCTCGAAGGTCTCGGGGTCGGTGGGGTCGACGGCCATGCTGGGCTCCCTTCCCGGGGGTATGGCCCTACTGCGGGTGCCCTGTTTACGAGCCTAGGAGACATGGGGGCCGGACGCCATGCCATCGGGGTCCCGGACGGGCGGGACGCGCGCCTGTGACGCCGAACACACGAGCCACTGCGTGATCGTCTCGTAACATTGCCGCATGTCTTCGACCGAGCCGCCGTACGTACCGGCCACCAATGTGCTGCCGAAAGTGGCGCCCGTCAGGGTCGCGGAGGGTGAGCGGCTGCGCTCGGTGGGGCTGCCGGGGATCACCCTGACCGTGCGGTCGCGGCCCCCCGCGCGCGAGGGACTGCCTCCCGCGCTGTACGTCCATGGCCTGGGCGGTTCCTCGCAGAACTGGTCGGCGCTCATGCAGCTGCACGACGGGATCGTCGACAGCGAGGCGCTCGACCTGCCGGGCTTCGGCGACTCTCCGCCACCGGACGACGGCGACTACTCGATCACCGGGCACGCGCGTGCCGTCATCCGCTACCTCGACGCCTCCGGGCGCGGGCCCGTGCACCTGTTCGGGAACTCGATGGGCGGCGCGGTGTCGACGCGCGTCGCGGCGGTGCGGCCCGACCTCGTCCGGACGCTCACGCTCGTCTCGCCCGCGCTGCCGGAGGTCCGCGTGCAGCGCACCGCGGTGCCGACCGCGCTGCTCGCCCTGCCCGGCGTGGCCCGGCTGTTCACCCGGATGACCGCGCAGTGGAGCGCCGAACAGCGCGTCCGCGGTGTCACGGCGCTCTGTTACGGCGATCCTGAGCAGGTGACACCCGAGGGATTCCGCCACGCGGTCGAAGAGATGGAACGACGGCTGCAACTGCCGTACTTCTGGGACGCGATGACGCGTTCCTCGCGCGGGATCGTGAACGCGTACACGCTCGGCGGCCAGCACAGTCTGTGGCGCCAGGCCGAGCGGGTGCTCGCGCCGACGCTCCTCGTCTACGGCGGCCGTGACCAGCTCGTCTCCTACCGCATGGCCCAGCGGGCGGCACGCACCTTCCGTGACTCCCGGCTGCTCTCGCTGCCCGACGCAGGACATGTGGCGATGATGGAGTACCCGGAGACGGTGGCATCGGCGTTTCGTGAACTGCTCGGGGACACAGATGAGTTGACAGCGGATACCGGTACTGTGGCAGCGAGGACCGTCGGCAGCCGGGCCGACGCCGCGAACGCGGGGAGCTGAGACGCGAGGTGGGACGTCACAGCCGTCGCGGCCGTACCGGCGGCAGCGCCAGTAAGGGCGACACGGCGAACATCCCTGTGGTTCAGCAGGGACAGCAACCACAACAAGGGCAGCGACCTCAGCAGATTCCGCAGTCTCAGCAGCGGCAGCAGCCTCAACAGGGCCGGCCCCAGAGGTTTCCTGAAGGTACGCCCGCTCATGGCTTCCCGCGTCTGCCCGACGGCACCCCGGCACACGGGATGCCGCGTTTCCCGGACGGAACCCCTGCCCACGGCTTTCCCCGCATCCGGCGAGGCGGGCATCCCGAGCAGCGGGAAACCGGCGGCGGCTGGGGCGAGTTGGGCACGCGGACCGGCACCGGGCCGGCCATACCGGGTCAGCGTTCCGCGCCCCCGAACGCGCGGGGACCTCGGCAGGCGTACGTCGACGCCTTCGACGGAGTCGGTACGTCCGGCGCCGAGGACGTCGACCTCTTCGCGCCGCGCGCCCGGGCGCGCCACTCCGCCGATCCCTACGGGGACGTCACCACGTGGGAGTCCGAGGCCGACGCGGGCGACGGGTACGTCCCGCCCGCCGAGCCCGTCAAGGGCAAGGGCGGTGCCAAGGGGCGGGCGTTCGCCGGGATCGCGGCTGCCGCCGTCACCACCGTGCTGGCGGTCGTCGTGGCCGGGCAGGTCACCGACGGCCAGGACAGCGACGGTGGCGTGCGCACCCAGACCGCGAACGGCTCGGGCCAGGACGTACGGGGCTCCGAGGACTCCGCGGCGGACAGCGACGCCGCCCCTTCCGCGTCCGACGCGCCGGCCGCGGTCACGACACTGACGTACGACCAGAAGATGGCCAAGACGTACGCGCTCGGGGCGACCCTCAAGGGCTCGGGGAAGTTCGACGCGATCCGCGGGTTCGCCAAGGCGCCCGGGACCGGGCAGAAGTACACATACCGCGTGGACGTCGAGCAGGGGCTCGGGCTCGACGGGACGCTGTTCGCGCAGGCCGTGCAGAAGACGCTCAACGACGACCGCAGTTGGGCCCACGGCGGTGGTCGTACGTTCGAGCGGATCTCCTCCGGCCAGCCCGACTTCGTGATCACGCTGGCGAGCCCCGGCACCACCGCCTTCTGGTGCGCCAAGTCTGGGCTCGACACCACCGAGGACAACGTGTCCTGCAACTCGACCGCCACCGAGCGCGTGATGATCAACGCCTACCGATGGGCACAGGGGTCCGAGACCTACGGCGACAAGAAGATCTACGCGTACCGGCAGATGCTGATCAACCACGAGGTCGGCCACCGGCTGGGCAATGGGCATGTGACCTGCGACAAGGACGGCGAGCTGGCTCCCGTGATGCAGCAGCAGACCAAGTTCCTCGACCACGACGGGATCCACTGCCTGCCCAATCCCTGGCCGTATCCCGGGAGTTGACCCGTGGCTCAGAAGTCACGTTGACACGGGTGGAAAGTTCGTTCATATTTTTGCGCATGTGGTCTAGTCATGATGTCGAACGCGCAGCCATCGAGCTGGCGCTGATCGGCGTGACCCCACTCTGCGTGGCAGACATTCTCTGTCGCTGACACCCGCCCCCGGCGTGCGTGTCGCGACGTTCACCATTTCCTTCTTCGGTCGACTTCTTCGGTCGACCACGACCTGATGCGACCCGACGCCCGGGCAGACGTGTGTCCTCTTCCGTCTCATTCCTCGTCATTCCGTCTCATCATTCGAGAGGTCGTCTTCCGATGCGCCAACCGTCCGTCAGAAAGCGCCGTGTGGCAGCGGTGTCCGTCAGCCTGGTCCTGGCCGCCGGCGTCGCCGCGTGCGGGCCGAAAGACAACGATGCCAAGGGCGCGAGCGGCGACTCCGAGCCACAGAAGGGCGGCACGCTCACCGTCCTCAACTCCAACCCGCAGGACGACTTCGACCCCGCCCGGCTGTACACCTCCGGCGGCGGAAACGTCCCCTCGCTCGTCTTCCGTACGCTCACCACGCGCAACCGCGAGAGCGGGGCTGCGGGCGCGGAAGTCGTCCCCGACCTGGCCACGGACACCGGGCGCCCGAGCGAGAACGCGACCGTGTGGACGTACACCCTGAAGAAGGGCCTCAAGTACGAGGACGGTACGGCGATCACCAGCGCCGACATCAAGTACGGCATCGAGCGCTCCTTCGCCCCTGAACTCTCCGGCGGCGCGCCCTACTTGAGGGACTGGCTGATCGGCGCCGCCGACTACCAGGGGCCCTACAAGGACAAGGGCAAGGGGCTCGACGCGATCGAGACGCCGGACGACCTCACGATCGTCTTCCACCTCGACAAGCCCGAGGGCGAGTTCCCCTACCTGGCCACGCAGACGCAGTTCACGCCGGTCCCGAAGGCCAAGGACACCGGTACGAAGTACGAGGAGCACCCGATCTCGTCGGGGCCGTACAAGGTCGTCAGCAACGAGGGCGACGGCGAGCGGCTGATCCTGGAGCGCAACACCTACTGGTCGGCCGCCACGGACGCCGAGCGCAAGGCGTACCCCGACAAGATCGACGTACGGTCAGGGCTCGACTCCTCGGTGATCAACCAGCGGCTGTCGGCGTCCCAAGGGGCGGACGCCGCGTCCGTCACCACGGACACCAACCTCGGCCCGGCCGAACTCGCCAAGGTCACCGGCGACAAGGAGTTGGCGGCGCGGGTCGGCACCGGGCACTTCGGCTACACCAACTACATAGCGTTCAACCCGAAGATCAAGCCGTTCGACAACATCAAGGTGCGCCAGGCGATCTCGTACGCCGTCGACCGCACGAGCGTCATCAACGCGGCCGGCGGATCGTCGCTCGCCGAGGCCGCCACCACCTATCTGCCGAACCAGAAGTCCTTCGGGTACACGCCGTACGACCACTTCCCGGCGGGTGCGTCCGGGAACGCGGCGAAGGCCAAGGAGCTGCTGAAGGAGGCCGGTTACCCGAACGGGCTGACCGTCACCCTCACCCACTCCAACGCCAAGGACTTCGAGACCAGCCCGGAGATCGCGACCGCCGTCCAGGACGCGCTCAAGAAGGCCGGCATCACGGTCAAGCTGCGGGGGCTGGAGGAGAACGACTACTCCGACACGATCCACGACGTGAACAAGGAGCCCGGGTTCTTCCTCGCCCACTGGGGTGCCGACTGGCCCTCCGGCGGTCCCTTCCTCGCCCCGATCTTCGACGGCCGGCAGATCGTCAAGGACGGTGCGAACTTCAACACCGGCTTCCTCAACGACAAGACCGTCAATGCCGAGATTGACGCGATCAACAAGTTGACCGATCTTGACGCTGCCGCCAAGAGGTGGGGCGCACTGGACAGCAAGATCGGCGAGCAGGCACTGACCGTGCCGCTGTTCCACCCCGTCTACAAGCGGCTGTACGGCAAGGACGTCAAGAACATCGTGATCAGCGACTGGACGGGTGTCCTCGACATCTCCCAGGTCGCGGTGAAGTAGCCGAAGCCGTGAGCGAGGTTCTTCTCGCCTCCCAGGCCGCCGGGACGGGTTCGACACCCGTCCCGGCGGGCTCGGCGGCCCGTCAGTTCTGGCGGCGGCTGCGTGCGCAGCGCGCCGCCCTTGTCGCGGCGGCCGTCGTCGCGCTGCTCGTCCTGGTCGCGCTCGCCGCGCCGCTGTTCACCGCCATCGAGGGCCAGGACCCGACCACGTACCACCCAGACCTCGTCGACTCCGCGCGCGGGGGCGTGCCGATCGGCTCCTTCGGGGGCATCAGCGGCGACCACTGGCTCGGCGTCGAACCGCAGACGGGCCGCGATCTGTTCGCCCGGCTCGTCTACGGGGCCCGGGTCTCGCTGGGGGTCGCGCTCGCGGCAACCCTCGTCCAGGTGTTGATCGGTGTCGTGGTCGGCATCGCGTCCGCGCTGGGCGGTCAATGGGTTGATCAACTGTTGAGCCGTCTCACCGATGTCATCATCGCCCTGCCGCTCATGATCATGTCGTTGGCCCTGCTGGCGATCGTGCCCAGCAGCTTCCCGCGGCCCGTGCTCGTCGCCCTGGTCATCGGGCTGATCGCCTGGGGCGGGGTCGCGAAGATCGTCCGCGCCCAGACGCTCACCCTCAAACAGCTGGACTATGTGGCCGCGGCCCGGCTCAGCGGCTGGGGTCCCTGGCGCATCGCCCGCCGCGAACTGCTGCCCGGCCTCGCCGCGCCCGTCATCACGTACGCGGCGCTGCTCTTCCCGTTGAACATCACGGTCGAGGCCGCGCTGTCCTTCCTCGGGGTCGGTGTGAAGCCGCCGACGCCGTCCTGGGGGCAGATGATCACCGCCGCCGACGTCTGGTACCAGGCGGCACCGCAGTATCTGCTGCTGCCTGCGGGCGCGCTCTTCGTGACCGTCCTGGCGCTGACGGTCCTGGGTGACGGTGTGCGCACTGCCCTCGACCCGCGCGCGGCCTCGCGACTGCGCATCGGGACGGGGCGCAGGCGCGAGGCCAAGGTCACGACGGACAGCGTCCCGTCCGAGAAGGCCGGGGTCGCATCGGAGAAGGGGGCCGGGGCATGAACATCTCCGGTTTCGGCGGCTTCGTGGCCCGCCGTGTCGTCGGCGCGATCGTCACCCTCCTCGCCATCTCGGTGATCATCTACGTCGTCTTCTACGTCGCCCCCGGCAACGTCGCCCAGATCACCTGCGGCCCGCGCTGTTCCCCCGCCCAGGTGCACCAGGTCGCCGAGCAACTGCGCCTCGACGACCCGCTGTACCTGCGCTACTGGCACTTCCTGGAGGGCATCTTCGCCGGCCAGGACTACTCGACCGGTACGTCCGTCCAGCACTGCTCGGCGCCCTGCCTGGGCCTGTCGTACCAGACCGACCAGCAGGTCACCGAGCTGATCCTGGCGAAGCTGCCGGTCACCGGCTCGCTCGCGCTCGGCGCGATGGCGCTGTGGCTGCTCATCGGCGTCGGCACCGGAGTGCTCTCAGCCTGGCGGCGAGGCCGGCCCACCGAGCGCATCCTCACCGGCCTCACGCTCGCCGGCACGGCCACTCCCGTCTTCGTCATCGGACTGATCCTGATGATCGTCGTCTGCGGCCAGCTGGAGCTGCTGCCGTTCCCGCAGTACGTGCCCTTCGTCGACGACCCCGAGCAGTGGGCCTGGAACCTGCTGCTGCCCTGGCTGTCGCTCGCGCTCATCGAGTCCGCCAAGTACGCCCGGCTGACCAGGGCGTCGATGCTGGAGACCCTCGCCGAGGACCACGTACGCACCTTCCGCGCGTACGGCGTCGGGGAGCGGTCCATCATCGGGCGGCACGCGCTGCGTGGTGCGGTGGCTCCGCTGATCGCCCTGAACGCCACGGACTTCGGATCGATGTTCGGCGGCGCGGTACTGACGGAGTCGCTCTTCGGGCTGCCCGGAATCGGACAGGAACTCGTCGACGCGGTCAAGGTCGTCGACCTGCCGGTGGTCGTCGGCATGGTCCTGGTCACCGGATTCTTCGTGGTCATCGCCAACGCCGTCGCGGATGTGCTGTACGCGGTGGCCGATCGACGGGTGGTGCTCGTATGAGCCTGGACAAGGCCTCAATCGAGGCTCAGGCGGAAGGCCCGCGGGACGCGGCTCTCGTGGAGGTCGACGGCCTGACGGTCGCCTTCGGCTCCCTGCGGGCCGTGGACGGGCTGTCGTTCCGGCTCGCCAAGGGCGCCGCGCTGGGCCTGGTCGGCGAGTCCGGCTCGGGCAAGTCCACGGTCGCGTCGGCCCTGCTGGGGCTGCACCGCGGTACGGGAGCGGAGGTCGGCGGCGCGATCCGGGTCGCCGGAACCGACGTACAGCACGCGTCCGAGGCCCAACTGCGCGGGCTGCGCGGGGCGAAGGCGGCGATGGTCTTCCAGGACCCGCTGTCGTCCCTGGACCCCTACTACGCGGTGGGCGACCAGATCGCCGAGGTGTACCGGGTGCACACGAAGGCGTCCCGGCGTGCCGCACGCGCGCGTGCCGTCGACGTACTGGACCGCGTCGGGATTCCGGACGCGGTACGGCGGTCCCGGTCCCGGCCGCACGAGTTCAGCGGCGGGATGCGCCAGCGTGCGCTGATCGCGATGGCGCTCGCCTGCGAGCCCGACCTGCTGATCGCCGACGAGCCGACGACCGCGCTGGACGTGACCGTCCAGGCCCAGATCCTCGACCTGCTGCACGCGCTGCGCGAGGAGACCGGCATGGGGCTGCTGCTCGTCACGCACGACGTGGGCGTCGCGGCGGAGAGCGTCGACGACGTGCTGGTGATGCGGCACGGACGCGCCGTCGAGCACGGCCCGGTCGCCGCCGTACTGGGGGCGCCTGCCGAGACGTACACCCGTGAACTGCTCGCCGCGGTACCGCGCGTGGACGCGAGGCGGCTCCCTGGGAACGCCTCCGGCTCCGAGGAGGTCGTGCTGGAGGCCACCGGCCTGCGGCGCGAGTTCGGGCGCGGGAAACGGGCGTTCGCGGCCGTGGACGACGTGTCGCTGACCGTGCGCCGGGGCGAGACCCTCGGGGTCGTCGGCGAGAGCGGCAGCGGCAAGACGACGCTCGGGCGGATGCTGGTCGGGCTGCTGGAGCCGACGGCCGGCGAGGTGCGCTACGAGGGTCGCCTGCGGTCCGGGGTCGGCCCGGCCGTGCAGATGGTGTTCCAGGACCCCGTCTCCTCCCTCAACCCCCGCCGCAGCGTGGGCGAGTCGATCGCCGACCCGCTGCGGGCACGCGGCGACAGGGACGAGGGGCGCGTACGGGAGCGCGTGGGGGAGTTGCTGGAGCGCGTGGGGCTCGACCCGGCGCACTTCGACCGCTATCCGCACGAGTTCAGTGGCGGCCAGCGCCAACGCGTGGGCATCGCACGGGCGCTGGCCGCCGAACCGCGCGTCATCGTCTGCGACGAGCCGGTCTCGGCGCTCGACGTCACGACGCAGGCCCAGGTGGTCGCCCTGCTCGGCGAACTCCAGCGCGAACTCGGCCTCGCGCTGGTGTTCGTCGCCCATGACCTCGCCGTCGTACGCCAGGTCAGCGATCGCGTCGCGGTGATGCGCCGGGGACGGATCGTCGAGTCGGGCCCCGCCGACGAGGTGTACGACAATCCGCAGGACCCCTACACCCGGCAGCTGCTGGCCGCCGTACCCGCTCTGGACCCGGAGATCGCGGCCCGACGGCGCACCGCACGACGGGAGTTGACCCCGGCCTGACCGTACGCCCGTTCGTGACCATGCGTGTGGGAGTGATCCCTTAGCGCGACGGAACGCGATTCGTTCGGGAAAGTTACGACCGTTCACCCCTTTTGGTGGTGCGACGGACAACCGTCCGTCGCACCACCGCCATGTCCGCATACGTTCGTCCCGCTGCGAGCCGCCGGGTCAACGGCGGCTCCCCATACGGGAGATCGGGGGTGTGCTCGTGCGCATCGGACTGCTGACGGAGGGTGGCTATCCGTATGTGAGCGGTGACGCCAGACTCTGGTGCGACCGGCTCGTGCGCGGGCTCGGCGGGCACGAGTTCGACATATACGCGCTCAGCCGCAGTGAGCGGCAGGAGGACGAGGGCTGGATCGAGCTGCCGCCGCAGGTCAGCCGGGTCCGGACCGCTCCGCTCTGGACGGCCGAGGACGACGGGGTGGCGTACGGCCGCCGCGCGCGCCGCCGGTTCGCCGAGTGCTACGGCGAGTTGGCGGCAGCGCTGTGCGCAGGACCCGACGCGGGCAACGCGTCGGACGGACCGGACACGTCCACCGCTGAGGCGGACCGTTTCGGCAGCGCGCTGTACGGACTGGCCGAACTCGCCCGGGACGAGGGCGGGCTGGTGGGAGCGCTCCGCTCCGAAGCCGCCGTACGCGCCCTGGAGCGCGCCTGTCGTGCGCCCAGCGCGCTGGGAGCGGCGCGCGAAGCGCGCGTCCCGGATCTGCTCACCGTCGCCGCGTACCTGGAGCGCGCCCTGCGCCCCCTCTCGCTCGACTGGTACGAGGACGACGGGCTCGGCTCGGTCGACCTGTGCCATGCGGCCGGCGGCGGCCCGGCGGCGCTCCCCGGACTGCTCGCCCACCACTTCTCCGGCGTGCCCCTGCTGGTCACGGAGTACGGGGTCCCGCTGCGGGCGCACTACCTCGCCTCGGGCGCCGACGACAGCACCCCCGCCGTACGGTCCCTGCTCGCGGCCTTCCACGGCAGGCTCGCCTCGGAGACCTACCGGAAGGCCGGGCTCGTCACCCCCGGCAACACGCACACCCGCCGCTGGCAGGAGAGATGCGGGGCCGACCGGGAGAAGCTGCGCACCGTGTACCCGGGCATGGACGCGTCCCACTTCGCGGAAGTGGGCGAGTCGCCGGAGACCGCGGACCCCAGCACGCTGATCTGGGTCGGCCGTATCGAGCCCGCCAAGGACCTGATCTCCCTCCTGCACGCCTTCGCGGAGGTCCGCAAGGAGGAGCCGAAGACCCGCCTGCGCATCATCGGCGCGGCCGCCGGAGCCGAGAGCGAGGCGTATCTCGGCCACTGCAAGGCGCTGGCCGCGCAGCTCTTCCCCGACGAGGCCGACGGCATGCACGCCGTCGGCGACAACCCGGTGTCCTTCGAGGAGATCGGCGGCCCGGAGGCGCCGACGCTCGCGGAGGCGTACGCGGCGGGCGCGGTCGTCGTCCTGTCCAGCGTGGTCGAGGGCTTCCCGATCAGCCTCGTCGAGGCCATGTTCTGCGCCCGGGCGACCGTGTCGACGGACGTGGGCGCGGTGGTCGAGATCATCGGCGGTACGGGCCTCGTGGTGCCGCCGCGCAATCCGAAGGCGCTCGCGGAAGCGTGCGTGGCGCTGTTGCAGGATCCGGCGCGACGGGAGCGCCTGGGCGCCGCCGCCCGCGCCCGTGCCCTCGAACTGTTCACCGTCGAGCAGAACATCGCGGCATTTCACGGCATTTACCTGGAGGTCGTCTCGCGCAGCCCCGTCAACAAGGTGGTCCTCGACGGCACCGGAGAACCGCTCCCGTTCGCCGTCCCCGCGGAGGCCCACGTCGCCGGCCGCTGGACGCAGGCCGGCATAGGCGTGGTGGCCCGGGGCGGGCCCAGCTGGGCGACAGGACGCGCATCCGCACCGGTACAGGCGACCCCCGTACCGGCCGGGGAGGGCGCGCGATGAGCGAGCTGGGAGAACTGGACCGCCCTGGGACACCGAACAGCCCCGGAGCCTGGGACGAGAGCTCGGAGGAATGGCTCATGGGCGCCACGGAGACCGACGCACCGGACACGGAGACGACCGCACCAGGCACAGAGACGAACGCGCAGGACACCCGGGCGCAGGACCGGACGGCCGCACCCTCCACCCGCACCGCGCGCCGAGGCACCGCGGACCCCGTGAAGGCGCTCATGCACCGACACCGTGAGCTGTGCGAGCGCGCGGTGGACCCGCTGGAGATCGCCGCCGGCCTGGAGGCCCACGGCGTCACGGACCGGACCGCCGCCCGCTTCCGCCACCGGGACGTGTTCTCCCTGGCCGAGGAGATGTACGCCAGGGTCTCCCGGGACGCAGAAACGGCACCGCAGACCACCCCGCCGGCCGCACCCCGCGTACGGGCCGACTGGGTCCTGCTCTCGCTGCTGCCGGGCGCCCTGTGCGCGGCGACGGTGACGGGCCTGCACCTCACCGAGGGCCGCGTCCGGCTCGCCGTGGCGACCCTGGGCGCCCTGGCCGTGGCGCTGGCCGTACGCGCGGCACTCGGCCGGGGGCCGCTGGGCCCCAGGTCCCACCCGGCGCCCCCCGGCACCTACGCGAGCCACACCCCGGCGTCCACGCGCGCGTGGACCTACTGGCTCCTCGCATACGCCCTCCTGGGCGACGACCTGCTCACCGCCGCGCTGACGGGCGGCCTGGACGGAATCCCGGCCGCCGCCGGTGACCTGGCCACCGCCCCGGTGCTGGCCCTCACCGCGGCCTGCGCGCCGGCGGCCTGGTGCGCCCACCTCTTCGCGCGCGGAGCCCGTCGCAAACTGGCCGCCAGCCGTGGCCTGGCCGACTTCACGGCAGCAGTCAAACCCCTCCTCCTGGGCACGTTCGCCCTGTTCCTCGGCATGTTGGCGGCGCTCGTGGCCGTCTCCGGAACGGTCCTGCACGCACCGGCGGCCTACACCACGACCGTCACCCTGGGCGCCCTGCTCCTCCTGGCCCGCCTCCTCACGGCACACGGCTTCACCCACGCCCCGGCGGTGCTCCTCGGCGCGGCAGCGGCGACGGAGGCGGCGGCCCTGGCCACCGCCTTCGCGTCCCACCTCCCCGGCTGCGCCTTCCTGGCCGTCCCGTTGGACGTCGTCGTGGCCGCCTGGGGTGCGGCGGGCATCCCGGCGGCGGCCTGCGGAGGGGCGGCCCTGGTCCTCCTGCTCCACGCGACCCGCACGCTGACCAGGGCGTCGGCACACGCGATGCCGGGTGAGGCCGGATGACGCCCCGGACCACGACCACGGCAGGTGACCGATCCAGCATCGCCCGGCCCCCCATCACGAACGCACCCGCAACCCCAGAAGGAGCAAACCGATGATCACCTCCCGACCCGGAGCCGGAGAATCCGCCGAGGGAGCCGTCCGATGAGGGTTCTGCTGATCGGAGCCAACGGCTATCTCGGCCGCTTCGTCGCCGACCGACTGCTCGCCGACCCGGCCGTGCAACTCACCGCCCTCGGCCGCGGCGACGACGCCGACGTCCGTTTCGACCTCGCGTCCGGCAGCCCCGGCGCACTCACCCGCTTCCTCGACGCCGTCCACCCCGGAGTCGTCGTCAACTGCGCGGGCGCCACCCGCGGCGGCGCCCGCGAACTCACCCGCCACAACACCGTCGCCGTCGCCACCGTCTGCGAGGCCCTGCGGCGCAGCGGCTGCGGCGCCCGTCTGGTCCAGCTCGGCTGCGGCGCCGAGTACGGACCCAGCCAGCCCGGTTCCTCCACGGCGGAGGACGCGGTGCCCCGCCCCGGCGGCCCGTACGGCGTCAGCAAGCTCGCCGCCACCGAACTCGTCCTCGGCTCCGGCCTCGACGCCGTCGTCCTGCGCGTCTTCTCGCCGGCCGGTCCAGGCACGCCCGCCGGCTCCCCGCTCGGCCGTCTCGCCGAGGCGATGCGCCGCGCGATGCAGTCCGGCGACGGCGAGCTGAAGCTCGGCGGGCTGGGCGCGCAGCGCGACTTCATCGACGTACGGGACGTGGCGCGGGCCGTCCACGCCGCCTCGCTCTCGGCCGCGCAGGGCGTCATCAACATCGGATCCGGCCGCGCCGTGCGGCTGCGCGACGCCGCGTCCGTCCTCGCCCGCGTGGCCGGATACGGCGGCGCGCTGCACGAACTCGACGGCCCGCCCGGCCCCTTGCGGGCGTCCATCGGCCACCCCCGCCCCGACCCGGACCACGCGCCCCCGGCCGCGTACCCGTACCCGGACGGCTGCGGCAGCTGGCAGCAGGCCGACGTACGCACCGCCCGCGACCGGCTCGGCTGGCGGCCCCGGATCAACCTGGAGGAGTCCCTCGCCGACATCTGGATGGAGGCGGCATGCCGCATCTGACCAGCGCCAGAGCGGGCACCGCGAGCACCGGCGTCCGCACCGGCTTCGGCATCCCGGGCTTCGCGCACCCCCTGCTCGCCCCGACCGAGTGGGGCGAACTCACTCGGCCTGGCATGCCCCTGCACTGGGTCGTCCTCAATGTCGCCGACGGCCCGGGCAGCCGCCCCGACCCGCGCTGTCTGGAGGCCGCCGGCCGACTGCGCAACGCGGGCGTCCGTGTCCTCGGCCACCTCGACACGGCCCACGGGGCCCGCACACACGGTGAACTGGCCGCCGAGGCGCAGCGGTACCGCGACTGGTACAAGGCCGACGGCTTCCTCCTGGACCGCTGCCCGACCGACCGCACCGCGCTCCCGGCGATCGGCCGCACGGTCGACACGCTCCGCGCGGCGGACGACGACACGCACATCGTCCTGGGCCACGGCACCCATCCGCACCCGGCCTACGAGGAGCACGGCGACCAGCTCGTCACGTTCTCCGGCCACTGGAGCGACTACCGCTGGTCGCAGGTGGCCGAGTGGACCGCAGAGCATCCGCCCGACCGCTTCTGCCACTTCGTGCACGGACTGCCGCACGGCCATCTCGACGAGGCGCTGCGCGTCGCCCGCTGGCAGGGCGCCGCCACGATCTACTTCACCGACCGTACGGACCGCGGTGGCCGCACCGATCCCTGGGAGACCATGCCCGGCTACTGGGACGACATCGTCTCGCGCCTCGGAACGGGTGTCTCGGAATGAAGAAGGGCGTGGCAGTGTTACGGGGAGAACAACTGTAGTGATTGACCGACCAACGGAGTCCCCGTGTCGCTGCCACCCCTGGTCGAGCCCGCTGGCGAGCTCACCGTAGACGAGGTCCGCAGGTACTCCCGCCACCTGATCATCCCCGATGTGGGGATGGACGGGCAGAAGCGGCTGAAGAACGCCAAGGTGCTCTGTGTGGGCGCCGGCGGCCTGGGCTCGCCGGCGCTGATGTACCTGGCCGCGGCGGGCGTGGGCACGCTCGGCATCGTGGAGTTCGACGAGGTCGACGAGTCGAACCTCCAGCGCCAGATCATCCACAGCCAGGCGGACATCGGCCGCTCCAAGGCCCAGTCGGCCCGCGACTCCGTCCTTGGCATCAACCCGTACGTCAACGTGGTCCTTCACGAAGAGCGGCTCGAGGCCGAGAACGTGAAGGAGATCTTCAGCCAGTACGACCTGATCGTCGACGGCACGGACAACTTCGCGACGCGCTACCTGGTCAACGACGCGGCCGTACTGCTGAACAAGCCCTACGTCTGGGGTTCGATCTACCGCTTCGACGGCCAGGCCTCCGTCTTCTGGTCCGAGCACGGCCCCTGCTACCGCTGCCTCTACCCGGAGCCCCCGCCGCCGGGCATGGTCCCCTCCTGCGCCGAGGGCGGTGTCCTTGGCGTGCTGTGCGCGTCCATCGGCTCCATCCAGGTCAACGAGGCCATCAAGCTCCTCGCGGGCATCGGTGAGCCTCTCGTCGGCCGTCTGATGATCTACGACGCCCTGGAGATGCAGTACCGCCAGGTCAAGGTCCGCAAGGACCCCGACTGCGCGGTCTGCGGCGAGAACCCGACCGTCACCGAACTCATCGACTACGAGGCCTTCTGCGGCGTCGTGTCCGAGGAGGCCCAGGAGGCGGCGGCCGGCTCGACGATCACTCCCAAGCAGCTCAAGGAGTGGATCGACGACGGCGAGAACATCGAGATCATCGACGTCCGCGAGATCAACGAGTACGAGATCGTCTCGATCCCCGGCGCCAAGCTGATCCCGAAGAACGAGTTCCTCATGGGCGCCGCCCTGGAGACCCTCCCGCAGGACAAGAAGATCGTCCTGCACTGCAAGACGGGTGTCCGCAGTGCGGAAGTCCTCGCGGTCCTGAAGTCCGCCGGATTCGCGGACGCGGTCCACGTCGGTGGCGGTGTGATCGGCTGGGTCAACCAGATCGAGCCGCACAAGCCGGTGTACTGACCTAAGACTCACCACCCCGTTCGTCGTGTCCGGTCGGCGGGGGTCTCGCGCACCACAGGTGCCCGGGGCCCCCGCCGCCGTCATGAACAGACCTTGCCGTCGTTCGGCACCGTCCCGTCCAGCAGATACGCGTTCACCGTGGAGTCGACACAGTCGTTCCCACTGCCGTACGCCCCGTGCCCCTCGCCCTTCCAGGTCAGCATCACACCGATGCCCTTGCCCAACTCGTCCGCCATCTTGCGCGCGCCCTCGTACGGCGTCGCCGGGTCCCCGGTGTTGCCGACCACCAGGACGGGCGCAGCGCCGGGCGCGCTGGTCTCCGGTGTGTCGTACTGACCGGCGACCGGCCAGTCGTGGCACCAGCCGGCCGTGTCCCAGCCCATGAACTCCCCGAACACGGGCGAGATCTTCCGGAATTCGGGCAGTTGTTTCTTGGTCTGCGCAGCGGTCGGCCGCTGCTTGTCGTCCAAGCACGATATGACCCGTTGGGCATGTGTCGTCGTGCCGTAGTGGCCCGACGCGTCGCGGTCGTTGTAGCTGTCCGAGAGCGCCAGCAGGTCCGAGCCGTCGCCCTGCTCGGCCGCGTCCAGGGCCCCGGTCAGCGCCGGCCAGCTCTGCGCGCTGTACAGCGTGACGGCGATGCCGGTGAGCGCCAGGCCCTGAGTCAGCTTCCGCCCGGAGGAGGTGGGCAGCGGCGCGGCGTCGATCCGCTTCAGCAGGGCCGCGATCTTCCGCGATCCCTCGTCCGGATCCTGGCCCGTCGACTTCAGATAGTCGTCGAGCGCCCGCTGGAAGCCTCTGGCCTGGTTCTTGGCGTGCCCCACCATGTCGGCGCTCGGGTCGACCACGGCGTCGAGGATCAGCCGTCCCACGTTCTTCGGGAACAAGTGGGCGTACACACCTCCGAGTTCGGTGCCGTACGAGATGCCGAAGTAGTGCGTCTTCGTGTCGCCGAGGACCTGGCGCATCAGGTCCATGTCGCGGGCGGAGTCGGTCGTGGACACATGCGCGATGAGGTTTCCGGCGGCCTTCTCGCAGCCCTTGCCGAAGTCGGCGGCGTCCTGGAGGTACGCCTTCTCCTCGGCCGCGTCGTCCGGCGTCGGGTCCACCGACTCGGCGGTCTCGATCTCCTTGTCGCTGCGGCAGCGCACGCCCTCGCTGGCCCCGACCCCGCGCGGGTCCCAGCTCACCAGGTCGTAGCGCTCGCGGAGTGCGGAGACCGTGCCTGCGTACGAAGGCATCACGGAGATGCCCGACTGACCCGGTCCGCCGAAGTTGAACAGGAGGGACCCGATGCGGCTGCCCCCGGTGGCCTTGGCGCGGATGAGGGCCAGGCCGATCGTCTCGCCGTCCGGCTTCCCGTAGTCCAGCGGCACCTTGAGCGTCGCGCACTGCCAGTCGTTGCCCGGCGTGGGGGAGTCGGCCGTGCCTTCGCAGCGGCCCCAGTCGAGCTTCTGCGAGGTCAGCGAGGCGGGCAGCCCGGGCGAGGCCCGGGACGAGGACGTGGCCGACGACGGCGTCGGGGCGGAGCCCTTGTCGTCACCGCTGTCGGAAGAGCCACCGCTACAGCCGGCCACCAGCAACGCGGCGGCGGTCGCGGCCGTCCAGCGTACGAAACGAGACATGCGCACTTCCCCCCTGCGAGCCCTCCGCTCGGTCAGCGGATGGCGGTCCGGCCATAGTAGGCGGATCACGCCGAGGCCGTTTCAGCCTGTGGATAACCTTCTGACCTGCGTTTTTCTAGGAGCAGACGGTCCCGGCCGCAGGTACCTTCCCGTTCAGCAGATAGCCGTCCACCGCCTTCAGCACACAACGGTTCCCGCTGTCGTACGCGCCGTGCCCCTGCCCCTTGTACGTCAGCTCGACCCCCACGCCCTCACCCAGCGCTCCCACCATTTTCCGCGCGCCCGCGTACGGCGTGGCCGGGTCGCCGGTGTTGCCGACGACGAGGATCGGCGCCGATCCGGTCGCGTCGACGTCGGGGTGGTCGGCGGCGCCCGGCACGGCCCAGTCGGTGCAGCTGACCATGGACCAGGCCATGAAGTCGCCGAACAGGGGCGAGGCGGCGCGGAACTCGGGCAACCTCGCCTCGACGTCCGCGACGGTGTAACGCGGCTTCTCGTCGGAGCAGTTGATGGAGATGTTCGCCGCGGTGATGTTGCTGTACTCCCCGTTCTCGTTGCGCCCGTTCATCGAGTCGGACAGCAGCATCAGGACCTTGCCGTCACCGTCGTAGGCCTGTTCAAGGCCTGCGGTGAGGTAGGGCCAGAACTCCTGGGAGTACAGGGCCTGCGCGATGCCGTTGGCCGCCGCGCTCTGCGTCAGCTCGCGCGGGAAGACGCCCGGGATCGGCTTGGCGTCGAGGTCCTTGAGGAGCTTGGCGATCCGGTCCTCGACGTCCTGGGCGGTGTCGCCGACCGGGCAGTCCTCGACCTTCGACGTGCAGTCCTCGGCGAAGTTGTCGAGCGCCAGCTGGAAGCCCTTGGCCTGCCCGAGCGAGCCCTGTTCGGGGGTCTGGGTCGGGTCGACGACCGCGTCGAAGACGGCCCGGCCCACCCTCTTGGGGAACAGGTGTGCGTAGACGCCGCCGAGTTCGGTGCCGTACGAGATGCCGAAGTAGTACAGCCTGTCGTCGCCGAGGACCTGGCGCATCAGATCCATGTCGCGGGCCGCGTCGGTGGTGCGCACATGCGGGAGCACCTTCTTGGAGTGCTTCTCGCAGGCCGCGTTGAACTCCCGGGTGTTGTCCAGCAGCTCGGAGCGCTCGGTGGCGTCGTCGGGCGTCGCGTCCTGCTGGAAGTAGACGTCGAGCTGTTCGTTGTCCTCGCAGCGCACACCGGCGCTGCGGCCGACCCCGCGCGGGTCGAAGCTCACCAGGTCGTAGCGCGTGCGCAGGGCCGTGTAGTCCTTGCCGAACGCGGGGAGCGTGGTGACTCCCGAGCCGCCGGGGCCGCCGAAGTTGAAGATCAGGGACCCGATGCGCCTGCTCGCGGCGCCGCTCGCCTCCGCCCGGATCAGCGCGAGCCCGATCGTGTCGCCCTTCGGCTCGGCCCAGTCCAGTGGCGCCTTCATGGTGGCGCACTGCCAGTCGTCGCCACCCGGCAGCGGGGACGGCGCATCGCCGCCGCCCTCCGACTCGGACGGCGCGGGACAGTCCTTCCAGCTCAGCTTCTGGGCCGACAGATCCTCGTCCGTGGAGCCGGAGTCGTCGCTGCACCCCGCCACCAGTGAGGCCAGCAGGAGGGCGGTGACCGTCAGGGCAGCGGCACGCGGCCGGAGGGGGTTGGGCATGCCCCCATCCTGCGGTGGCACCCGGCGGGGCGCTCGGGGCGCGAGCCGTACGAGGTACCGCGCACGCCCTTGAGCGCACCCGCCCGAAACCGCACTCCCTAGAGGGAGCCCTTCCGCGTCAGATGGTTGAAGAACAGCCAGCCCGGCAGCACCGGGATCCACAGGGTCAGCAGTCGGTAGAGCAGTACGGCCGGGGCGGCGACCTCCTTGGGGAGGCCGACGGCGATCAGACCGACGGTCAGGGTCGCCTCGACCGCGCCCACACCACCGGGGGTCGGCGCCGCGGACCCCAGCGCGTTGCCGGCGAGGAAGACGACGGCGACGCTGGCGAGGCTGAGCGAGGTCGTCTCGTCGCCGAACGCGCGGATCGACGCGTCCAGGCACATCACGAAGCACGCGGTCAGCAGCAGCATGCCGCCGATACCGGTGACCAGCTTCTGGGGCCGCTGGAGGACGTCCAGCATGCGCGGTACGACACCGGCGAACAGCGACCGCACGCGCGTGACGACGAACTTCCGCAGGAACGGCACAGAGGTCACCACGAGGACGAGCACCGCGACGGTCAGCAGACCCGCGATGACCGTCCGGGACGGCGACAGCGACGGCGTCTTCTCGGTACCGGTCAGATAACCGAACGACAGCAGCATCAGGATGTGGCAGCCGAGCCCGAACAGCTGCGACGCGCCGACACTGGCCACCGCGAGCCCCGGCCGCACCCCCGCGCGTTGCAGGAACCGTGTGTTGAGGGCCACACCGCCCACCGCCGCGGGCGCCACGATCTTCACGAAGGACCCGGCGACCTGCGCGGCCACGGTCCGCATGAACGGCACCCGCTCGGGTACGAAGCCCAGCAGACTCATCGCCGCGGCGAAGTAACTCAGCGCCGAGAACAGCACGGCCGCGATGACCCAGCCCCACTCGGCGTTGTCGAACAGGGTGCCGAACTCGATATGGGTGAGCTGGGAGAGCAGGAAGTACGCACCGAACGCGCCGGCGATGAAGCTGATCAGCGTGCGCGGTCTCACCCGCTCCAGCCGGGCCGGTTCGACCGGTGCCTGGGGTCTGATCAGCAGTACCTGGTGGCGGATCTGGGTGAGCAGATCCTCCTCACGGGCCCCCTCCAGGGCCTCGTCGAGGGCCCGCTTCTCGGCCCGCTGCTCCGCCCGTACGGCCTTCTTGCCGGGCTTCTCCAGTACGACGGGACCGGTGTCGGCGTGGGCCGCCTCCAGACGGGCCTGCTTGGCCTGCTGGGACGCCTCCAGGACCGCCTCCCGCTGACGCTGGGCGCGCTCGCGGGCGAGTTTGCGCAGCGTCGCGCGCGTGGAGCGGGACAGCGCGATGGGCTGGAGCATCGGCAGACAGTCCGCCACCGCGTCCGGGCCGAGCACCCCGACCGCCGACGCCACCGCGCGTTCGGCGCCCACGCGCAGGCCCAGGGTCGACACCAGCTGGGCGATGTCCATGCGCAGCAGCAGGTCCCCGGCCGCGATCTCGCCGACCCGGAGGTCCGTGAGGATCACCTTGCCGGAACGATCCACCAGGATCGCGTCGGCGACGAGTCTGCGATGCGCGATGCGCCGCGACTGTAGTGCCCTGACCTGATGCCAGGTGTTGCGCAGCAGTTCGTCGGTGATGTCCTCGTCGTCCAGCGAGTCGAGTGTGCGGCCCCCGGTGTGCTCGTAGACGAGCATCACGGCGTCGGGGCCGAGTTCCGAGGTCGCGATCAGTTTGGGCGCGTTGGCCCCGGCGGCGATCGCCGCGTACGCAAGGAGTGCCTCCTGCTCCAGGGCCTGGCGCAGCGACTGGAGGCTGCTGCGGGTGGCCAGGCCGCGCAGCGTGATGTTGCGCCACATGCGGTAGAAGAAGCCCTGCGCCTGCTGTTCCCGGTCGACCACGGTGACGTCCAGCGGGGGGCCGTCCTCCAGGGTGACGAAGTAGCGCCGGCCCCGGTCACCGCTGTCCGTGGCCTCCGGCACCTCCTCACGGGCCGCGCTCACCGGGCGGAAACCGACGTGCCGCAGGCCCGCCATCAGGTTGCGCCCCGTGGGCCGCACGTTCGGCGAGCCGACCGCGTACAGCGTCCCGTACGCCACCGACCAGCCGATCAGCACCGTCAGGATGATCGAGAACGGTGTCGTGTAGCCGGTGACCAGCATCGAGAAGGCGTCGAGCAGCAGCACCACCCACAGGACGGCGCGCCAGCGCGGCCGGCGGGACATGCCGACGGCCGTCATGTACGCGATGACCGGCGCGAGATAGCCGTGCACCGGGTCGGTGAGGGCGTGGATGTCACCGGGGGAGGGCTGGGTCAGCGCCTCCTGGATGGAGTCCGGGGCGGCCTTGGCGACCCACAGGTCGGTGGCGAGGGTCACTCCGTGCGCGAGGACCGCCGCGAGGACACCGTCGGCGATCCGCAGCCCGTCCCGCTTGATCAGCCGCTCGATCGCGAAGGCGACCGGCACGAGGAGGATCGCGATGCTCGACGCCAGACCCGCGATCTTGATCAGCAGGTCGGGCGCCTGGCCGGTGCCCTTGTTGATGTCCTGTTCGAGCCCCGAGGTGGTGCCGTGCGCGAACGCGGCGATCGCGAGCAGGACGACGACCGCGAAGACGCCCGCCAGGAGCCGCATGAGGTCGGAGGGGCGGTGCACGCGCGCGGGGAGCAGCGGTTCGTCGCCCTCGACTTCTTCGGCGTGGGGGTCGTCGTCGGGGCAGTCGGCGGCCGGGTCGGCCGGTGTCCGCTCGGGCTCGTGACCGGTGCCGTCGGCACCGGGGCGCGACGAGACCTCAGAGGTGCCCTCCGCGTCTTCGGGGTGCACGCCCTGCTGCTTCATGGTCTCTTCTTGGTCTCGTATCACCGGTCACCGCCCGCACGATGGTGGCATGCCCCACTGACACACAGGGGCATCAGGGTGCAGTGCGGGGGCGCACAGTCTGCCGCAAGCGCCGCTCCGGGGCGAGGAATACCCACGCTCGCCGCCTCGTCACATTGTCGGTGGGGTGGGGCAGGATGGGCCGGATGAGCAACGAGAGCCTTCCGGCGGACGCCCTGCCGGAGTACGCCGAGCGGGTCCTGGAGGCCGCGGAACAGATCCCGCCCGGGCGTGTCATGACGTACGGCGATGTGGCCGAGTGGCTGGAGGAGGGCGGACCGCGCCAGGTCGGGCGGGTGATGGCCCTCTATGGAGGGGCCGTTCCGTGGTGGCGGGTCGTCCGCGCGGACGGCGCCCTGCTCCCGGGCCACGAACTGGAGGCCCTCGATCACTACCGCGCGGAGGGCACGCCTCTGAAGGAGGCGAGCAGAGCCGCAGAGGGGCATCTGCCGCGCCTCGACATGAGACGCGCGCGGTGGGACGGCGGAGAGCCGGCGGAGGGTCACACCTGACAGCTTCCGCCATCGGGCGGGCGTCAGGGGAACCTGTGGCCCGTACGGGGTAAACCGGGCACGTCCGTGCCATGGCGTACGTTCGTGGGGCGTGGGGCCGAGGTGGCGCTCGGGGCGGGAGGGAACAAGCGGAAGTCCTGCTTCCGAACCGCCCGTCGGCGTACCGTCGGCTGCACCTGTCCCCCTCACCTCCCGGCCACCGTCCTCCACGCACGACGGTCGTCCAACCAGCACACCCACCAGGACCGGCGAACCACGTGAGCTCCTCTTCCTCCACCAGGCGCCTGTCGCACCCTCAGGTGCGACAGGGGGACCGTGGCGCTTACCGACTGGTGCGTACCCCGCCCACGCGGCAGGACCCCCCTCGTCTGGACGCCGCACAGCGCGCAGTGGTTGACCATGAGCGGGGACCACTGCTCGTCCTCGCAGGCCCGGGTACCGGAAAGACCACCACGCTCGTCGAGGCCGTGGCGGCCCGCATCGCCCGGGGCGGGGACCCCGAGCGGATCCTCGTGCTGACGTTCAGCCGCAAGGCGGCCGTCGAGCTGCGCGACCGGATGGCGCTGCGCATCGGCGCCGCCCGCGCTCCCCGCGCGACCACCTTCCACTCCTTCTGCTACGCCCTGGTCCGCGCCCACCAGGACAGCGAGCTGTTCGTGGAGCCCCTGCGGCTGCTCTCCGGCCCCGAACAGGACGTGGCGGTACGCGGGCTGCTCGCCGGCCAGCCCGACCTGGAGCGGCTCGGCCTCGCCCATGTGCGCTGGCCGGACGAACTGCGCGCCTGCCTCACCACCCGCGGCTTCGCCGACGAGGTCCGCGCGGTCCTCGCCCGCAGCCGCGAACTGGGCCTCGGCCCGGACGCCCTGGACGCCTTCGCCCGACGCATCGGCCGACCCGACTGGCGCGCCGCCGCCGCCTTCCTCGCCGAGTACCTCGACGTGCTCGACATGCAAGGGGTGCTCGACTACGCGGAACTCGTGCACCGCGCGGTGCTCCTCGCCGACCGTCCCGACACCGCGGGGCAGCTCGCCGCCCGCTACGACGCCGTCTACGTGGACGAGTACCAGGACACCGACCCGGCCCAGGTGCGGCTGCTGCACGCGCTCGCCGGGGGCGGCCGGACCCTCGTCGCCCTCGGCGACCCCGACCAGTCGATCTACGCGTTCCGCGGCGCGGACGTCAACGGCATCCTGGACTTCCCGGCGGCCTTCCCGCGCGCGGACGGCCGCCCCGCGCCGGTCGAGGTCCTCAGGACGTCCCGCCGCTCCGCCGCCGTCCCGCTGACCGCCACCCGTCTCCTCACCCAGCGCATGCCCCTGACCCGCCTCCCGGCCGAGAAGGTCCGCGCCCACCGGGCACTCACCCCGGTCCGCGACGGAGGCCGTGTCGAGGTCTGCACGTACCCGACGGCCGGTACGGAACTGGACAACATCGCCGACATCCTGCGCCGCGCTCATCTGGAGGACGGTGTCCCCTGGGGCGAGATGGCCGTCCTGGTGCGGGCCGGCGGCCGGACGATCCCCACGGTCCGGCGCGCCCTCACGGCCGCCGGGGTCCCCCTGGACATCGACGGCGACGACCTGCCCCTGCGCCACGAACCGGCGGTGGCACCGCTCCTGACGGCGCTCAGGGCGGTGGCCACGGCGGAGGCGTCCGGCGCGGACGAGGAGACGGGCGCCGAAGAGCCAGGAGACGCCGGCACCGCCGTGCCGGGAGACACCGCCTGGCTCGGCACGGAGACCGCTCTTACGCTCCTCACCTCCCCCCTCGCCGGCATGGACGCCGCCGACCTGCGCCGCCTCGGCCGCGCCCTGCGCGAGGAGGAGCGGGCCGGAGGCAACCCCGTACCGCCGCCCTCGGACGAACTCCTCGCCCGCGCGCTCGCCGAACCGGAACGCCTCGTCGCCCACGACCCGACGTACGCGCGCGGTGCCCAGCGCCTCGGCGCGCTGCTCAGGAAGGCCCGTGAGCGCCTCGCGGGCGGCGGCACGGCCGAAGAGGCCCTCTGGGACCTGTGGAACGGCACGCCTTGGCCGACGCGGCTGGAGCGGGCCGCCCGGCGCGGCGGCGCGGCCGGACGCAACGCCGACCGGGACCTCGACGCTGTGTGCGCGCTGTTCGCGACCTCCGCGCGCGCGGAGGAGCGCACCGGAGGCCGGGGCGCCCTCAACTTCCTGGAGGAGATCGACGCCGAGGACATCGCCGCCGACACCCTCACCCGCCGCGCCGTACGCCCCGACGCCGTGCGCCTGATGACCGCGCACCGCTCCAAGGGTCTCCAATGGCGCCTCGTCGTCGTCGCCGGCGTCCAGGAGGGACTGTGGCCCGACCTGCGCCGCCGCGGCTCCCTCCTGGAGGCCGACCGTATCGGCCGCGACGGTCTCGCCGAACCGCTCACCCCGGGAGCACTGCTCGCCGAGGAACGGCGCCTGTTCTACGTGGCCGCCACACGCGCGCGCGACCGCCTGGTCGTCACCGCGGTGAAGGCCCCCGCCGACGACGGGGACCAGCCCTCCCGCTTCCTCACCGAACTCGGCGTCGAACCCAAGGACGTGACAGGCCGCCCTCGCCGTCCCCTCTCCGTCGCCGCCCTGGTCGCCGAACTGCGCGCCACCACGGTCGACCCGCGCGTCTCCGGCCCTCTGAGGGAAGCCGCCGCCCGCCGCCTGGCCCGCCTTGCCGCGCTCACGGACGAGGACAGCCGCCCACTCGTGCCGTCCGCCCATCCCCACCGCTGGTGGGGCATGTACGAGCCGACCGAGAGCAAGGTCCCGCTGCGCGACCGCGACCAGCCCGTCGTGCTGTCCGGCAGCGCCCTCGACCAACTCGCCAACACCTGCGCCTTGCAGTGGTTCCTGGGCCGCGAGGTGAAGGCCGACGCCCCCGCGACCGCCGCCCAGGGCTTCGGCAACGTGGTGCACGTCCTGGCCGACGAGGTCGCCTCCGGGCACACCCCCGCAGACCTCGACGTCCTCATGGAACGCCTCGACTCCGTGTGGAACGCGCTCGCCTTCGACGCGCCGTGGAAGTCGGCGCAGGAGAAGGAGCACGCGCGCGTGGCGCTCGAACGCTTCCTGACGTGGCACGTCGACTCCGCGCGCACCGGCCGTACCCCCGTCGCGAGCGAGCACGACTTCGACGTGACCCTCGGGGCGGGCGACTACGAAGTGCGTATCCGCGGTTCCATGGACCGCGTCGAGACCGACGGCGAGGGCCGCGCCTACGTCGTCGACTTCAAGACCGGCAAACAGGCGCCCACCGCCGCCGAGGTGGCCCGCCACCCCCAGCTCGCCGTCTACCAGCTCGCCGTCCGCGAAGGCGCCGTCGACGACGCCTTCGACGGGGTGCGCCCCGAACCGGGCGGCGCCGAACTCGTCCAGCTGCGCCAGGGCGCCGCCAAAAGGGACGGTGGCGAGACCCTGCCCAAGGTGCAGGCCCAGGCCCCCCTTGAAGGAAGGGCCGGGGAAGGCGCGGAGGGCGAGTGGGTCGGCGACCTGCTGGCCACGGCCGCAGGCAAGGTGCTCGACGAACGCTTCACGCCGACCGCCGGCCAGCACTGCGCGCACTGCTCCTTCCGGGCCTCGTGCAGCGCCCGCCCGGAAGGCCGGCACGTGGTCGAGTGACACCGGCTGTCAGTGGCCGCCGCTAGCCTCTCTCACGTGCCAGCCAGTATCAGCGACCCCGAGCAGCTCAAGGAGCTCCTCGGTATCCCGTTCACCCCGGAGCAGACGGCCTGCATCATCGCGCCGCCCGCCCCGCAGGTGATCGTGGCCGGAGCGGGGTCGGGCAAGACGACGGTGATGGCGGCACGCGTGGTGTGGCTCGTCGGCACCGGCCAGGTCGCCCCCGAACAGGTACTCGGCCTCACCTTCACCAACAAGGCCGCCGGTGAACTCGCCGAACGCGTCCGCAAGGCACTCGTCAAGGCGGGCGTCACCGACCCGGACGTCATCGACCCCGACAACCCGCCGGGCGAACCGGTCATCTCGACCTACCACGCCTTCGCCGGCCGCCTGCTGACCGACCACGGCCTGCGCATCGGGCTCGAACCCACGGCCCGCCTGCTCGCCGACGCCACCCGCTTCCAGCTCGCCGCGCGCGTACTGCGCGAGGCCCCCGGTCCGTACCCGGCACTCACCCGCTCCTTCCCGGACCTCGTCAGCGACCTCCTGACCCTCGACGCCGAACTCGCCGAACACCTCGTCCGCCCCGAGGAACTGCGCGCGTACGACGCCGAGCTGCTGCTGGCCCTGGAAGGTGCCAAACTCACCAACGCGGACCTGCGCAAGGTCCCCGAGACGGCCGCCGCCCGCCGGGAACTCACCGAGCTGGTGACCCGCTACCGGGCCGCCAAGCGCGAGCGCGACCTCCTCGACTTCGGCGACCAGATCGCCCACTCCGCGACGCTCGCCCGGATCCCCGAAGTGGGCCGCGTCCTGCGCGAGGAGTTCCGGGTGGTCCTCCTCGACGAGTACCAGGACACCTCGGTGGCCCAACGCGTCCTCCTGGCAGGCCTGTTCGGCGGCGGCACCGGCCACCCGGTGACCGCGGTCGGCGACCCCTGCCAGGCCATCTACGGCTGGCGCGGCGCCTCCGTCGCCAACCTCGACGACTTCCCCGAGCACTTCGCCCACGCCGACGGCGGCTCGGCGGCCCGCCAGTCCCTCAGCGAGAACCGCCGCAGCGGAGGACGTCTCCTCGACCTCGCCAACGGCCTCGCCGAGCCCCTGCGCGCCATGCACGCGGGCGTGGAGGCCCTCCGCCCCGCACCCGGCGCAGAACGCGACGGCCAGGTGCGCTGCGCGTTGCTGCGCACCCACGCCGAGGAGATCGAGTGGCTCGCCGACTCCATCGCCCACCTCGTGAACACCGGCAAGGCACCCGGCGAGATCGCCGTCCTGTGCCGCACCGCCACCGACTTCGCCGAGATCCAGGGCGCGCTCGTCGCCCGGGACATCCCCGTCGAGGTCGTCGGGCTCTCCGGGCTGCTGCACCTGCCCGAGGTCGCCGACCTGGTGTCCGTCTGCGAGGTCCTTCAGGACCCCGGGGCCAACGCCTCCCTGGTCCGGCTGCTGACCGGCCCGCGCTGGCGCATCGGCCCGCGCGACCTCGCCCTCCTGGGCCGCCGGGCCCGCTTTCTCGTGTCCCACGCGCGCGTGGGTGACACCGACGACCCGGACCGCCGGCTCGCCGAGGCCGTCGAGGGGGTCGACCCCTCCGAGGTGATATCGCTCGCGGACGCCCTCGACACCTTCCTGGAGACGTCCCTCAGAGGAGAGGGCGACGACGACGGGCTGCCTTTCTCGCCGGACGCGCGCGTGCGCTTCGCCCGGCTCGCCGTCGAACTGCGCGACCTGCGCCGCTCACTCGCCGACCCGCTGATGGACGTACTGCACCGCGTGCTCGCCGTCACCGGCCTGGAGGTGGAGCTGTCGGCGTCCCCGCACGCGCTGGCCGCCCGCCGTCGCGAGACGCTCTCCAACTTCCTCGACGTCGCCGCCTCGTTCGCCGCCCACGAGAGCGAGGCGAGCCTGCTCGCCTTCCTCGGCTTCCTGCGCACGGCGGCGCAGTACGAGAAGGGTCTCGACAACGCCCTGCCCGGCGGCGAGAACACCGTCAAGGTGCTCACCGCCCACAAGTCCAAGGGGCTGGAGTGGGACGTCGTGGCCGTCCCCGGCCTGGTCACCGGCACCTTTCCCAGCGCCCAGGGCCGCGAGAAGTGGACCTCCCAGGCCAAGGTCCTGCCGCACGAGCTGCGCGGCGACACCGACACACTGCCCGACATCGAGGCCTGGGACGCCAGGGGCATGAAGGCTTTCCAGGAGGCGATGAAGGACCACCAGCACACCGAGGAACTCCGCCTCGGCTACGTCACCTTCACCCGCCCCCGCTCCCTCCTGCTCGGCTCCGGCCACTGGTGGGGCCCCTCCCAGAAGAAGCCCCGCGGCCCCTCCGACTTCCTCCAGGCCCTCCACGACCACTGCGTGGCCGGACACGGCGAGATCGAGGCCTGGGCGGACGAACCGGAGGAGGGCGAGGAGAACCCCGCCCTGCACGCTACGAGCGCCGACCAGCTCTGGCCCCTCCCGCTGGACGACGCCGCGTTCCGCCACCGCAGGGCCGCTGCCGAGACGGTCCTCGCCCACCTGGAGACCCTCGCCTCCCACGAGGACGGCCACCCTGCGGCCGCGCCGGACCCGGACATGTACGAAGACCCGGACTGGCCCCCGCCGCCCGACGACGACGAGATTCCGTACGAGGAC
Organism: Streptomyces sp. NBC_00075; assembly: GCF_045041225.1. Taxonomy (NCBI): domain Bacteria; kingdom Bacillati; phylum Actinomycetota; class Actinomycetes; order Kitasatosporales; family Streptomycetaceae; genus Streptomyces; species Streptomyces sp. NBC_00075. Next base: position 3,555,006 of record NZ_CP108243.1, on the reverse strand, counting down.
GACGAACCACTTGACGACGGCCCGCTGGACGATGCCTCGCTCCCGGAGGACGACGACGCAGACTGGGACGCCTTGTCCACGGACCGCCCCGAACCGCCCACACGAACGCCCTCCCACGCGCGCGTGCCCACCGTGCCCCACGCCCGCCGACACCCCGCCGAAGCGGATCTCACCCCCGAGGAGGCCCGCGCCGTCGCCTCCTGGGACCGCGACCTCGACGCACTCACCGGGGAACTGCTCCGCGCGCGGGAGAGCGTCACCGACGTACCCCTGCCCCCGTCGCTGACCGCTACCCAGCTGATGCTCCTGGCCGCCGACCCGGACGCCCTCGCGCAGGAGCTGGCCCGCCCCATGCCACGCCCGCCACGGCCCGCCGCCCGCCGGGGCACCCGCTTCCACGCCTGGGTCGAGTCCCGCTTCGAGGAACTGCAGCTCCCCATGCTGGAACCCGAGGAACTGCCCGGCAGCGACGCCGAGATCGCCGACGAACGCGACCTGGAGAACCTCAAGGACGCCTTCGAGCACACCCCGTACGCACACCGCACGCCCTACCGGGTCGAGGCCCCCTTCCACCTCGCCATCGCCGGACGCGTCGTAAGGGGCCGGATCGACGCCGTCTACAAGGAAGGCGACGGCGACGAGGCGACGTACGAGATCGTCGACTGGAAGACCCACCGCGCCCCCACCGCCGACCCCCTCCAGCTCGCCGTCTACCGCCTGGCCTGGGCCGAACAGCAGGGCGTGCCGCCGGAGGCCGTCGGGGCCGCCTTCCTGTACGTGCGCAGCGGCGAGATCGTACGGCCCGATCTCCCGGACCGGGCCGCGCTGGAGCGGCTGCTCCTGGAGGAGCCGGCCGCGTTCGAAGTACCGGACGAGGATGTCAGTGCGGGCCGATAGGCTCTTGACCATGAGCCATCCCGTTGACAGTGACGTCAGCGCCGTCCGTACGTACATCGAGCAGCACCGCGCGGCCTTCCTCGACGACCTCGCCGAGTGGCTGCGCATCCCGTCCGTGTCGGCCCAGCCCGACCACGCCGCCGATGTACGCCGCAGCGCCGACTGGCTCGCCGCCAAACTCCGGGAAACCGGCTTCCCGACCGTCGAGGTCTGGGCGACCCCCGGTGCCCCGGCGGTCTTCGCCGAGTGGCCCGCCGACGACCCCGCCGCCCCCACGGTCCTCGTCTACGGCCACCACGACGTGCAGCCCGCCGCCCGCGAGGACGGCTGGGACAGCGACCCCTTCGAACCGGTCGTCCGGGGAAACCGCCTCCACGCGCGCGGGGCCGCCGACGACAAGGGCCAGGTGTTCTTCCACACACTCGGCGTCCGCGCCCACCTCGCCGTCACCGGCCGCACCGCACCCGCCGTCCACCTGAAGATGCTCGTCGAGGGCGAGGAGGAGTCGGGCTCCATCCACTTCCGTGACCTCGTCGAGGAGCACGCCGACCGGCTCACCGCCGACGCCGTGATCGTCTCCGACACCGGCATGTGGGCCGAGGACACCCCCACGGTGTGCACCGGCATGCGCGGCCTCGCCGAGTGCGAGATCCAGCTCCACGGACCCGACCAGGACATCCACTCCGGCTCCTTCGGCGGCGCCGTGCCCAACCCGGCGACCGCCGTCGCCCGCCTCGTCGCCGCACTGCACGACGAGCACGCGCGCGTTACGATCCCCGGTTTCTACGACGGCGTCACCGAACTCGGCGACCGCGAGCGCGAACTCCTCGCCGAACTCCCCTTCGACGAGAAGGAGTGGCTGCGCACCGCCAAGTCGTACGCCACCCACGGCGAAGCCGGACACACCACCCTGGAGCGCGTCTGGACCCGCCCCACCGCCGAGGTCAACGGCATCGGCGGCGGCTACCAGGGCCCCGGCAGCAAGACCATCGTCCCGGCCTCGGCCATGGTGAAGCTCTCCTTCCGGCTCGTCGCAGGCCAGGACCCCGACCACATCGAGAAGATCGTCCGCGACTGGACCGCGGCCCGGGTTCCCGACGGGATCCGGTACGAGATCACGTTCGCGGCGGCCACGCGCCCGTGCCTGACCCCGCTGGACCACCCCGCCCTGCAGTCCGTCGTACGCGCCATGAGCCGCGCCTTCGGCAAACCGGTCCGCTACACGCGCGAGGGCGGCAGCGGCCCGGCCGCCGACCTCCAGGACGTCCTCGGTGCCCCCGTGCTCTTCCTGGGCATCTCCGTCCCCTCCGACGGCTGGCACGCCCCGAACGAGAAGGTGGAGATCGACCTGCTCCTCAAGGGCGTCGAGACCACCGCCCACCTCTGGGGCGACCTCGCAGGGAACTGGCGCCATGAGTCCTGACGACCCCGCGCGGTCGGAGTCGGCAGCCGTCCCGGGGCACACTGGGAGCACTGCCCCGCACCCGCCCGAGCCCGCTCGAAAACCACCGCCCCCCACGCGTCCCCACCCGCATCCCGCCGAACCGCCCGCCGAAATATCCGTTCCACCGGGGGAGTTGGAAGCACCTGTGACCACCTGGACCGACCACACCGCCGACCGTCCGATCTCGCTCACCGCCCCCAGCGGCATCGACCGGGCCGCGCACCACCGGCTCGACGAGGCCTGGCTCGCCGCGGCGTGGAGCCACCCCACCACCCGCTGCTTCGTGGTCTCCGGCGGCCAGGTCCTCATCGACGAGACGTCCGAAGGACGTACCGAACTCGTCATGACCCCCTCCTTCGAAGCCCCCCTCACCGAGGCGCACCGCTACTTCCTCGGCAAGGACGAGGAAGGCACCAGCTACTTCGCCCTCCAGAAGGACGCCCTGCCCGGCCGCATGGACCAGTCGGCGCGCCCCGCCGGTCTGCGCGAGGCCGGCCTGCTCCTCTCGCCCCGGGACGCGGGGCTGATGGTCCACGCCGTCGCCCTGGAGAACTGGCAGCGGCTGCACCGTTTCTGCTCCCGCTGCGGCGAGCGCACCGTCATCGCCGCCGCCGGCCACATCCGCCGCTGCCCGGCCTGCGGCGCCGAGCACTACCCGCGCACCGACCCGGCGGTGATCATGGCCGTCACCGACGAGGAGGACCGTATCCTCCTCGGCCGCCAGGTCCACTGGCCCGAGGGCCGCTTCTCGACGCTCGCCGGATTCGTCGAGCCCGGCGAGTCCATCGAACAGTCGGTGCGCCGCGAGGTGTTCGAGGAGGCCGGCATCCTCGTCGGCCACGTCGAGTACGTCGCCAGCCAGCCCTGGCCGTTCCCGTCCAGCCTCATGCTCGGCTTCATGGCCCGCGCTGCCTCCACCGACATCGAGGTCGACGGCGACGAGATCCACGAGGCACGCTGGTTCTCCCGCGAGGAGCTGCGCGCCGGCTTCGAGTCCGGCGAGGTCCTCCCGCCGTACGGCATCTCGATCGCGGCCCGCCTGATCGAACTCTGGTACGGCAAGCCACTGCCGAAGCCGGGCAGCGCGCTCTGACCCATGAGAAGACCCCCGCGCGGCCGCCGGGCCGGTCGGGGGTCGGGGACACGCGGGTCAGGCGCCGAGGGCCTGCTTCACCTGCGCGAGGCTCGGGTTCGTCATCACGACCTCGGGGCCGTCGTTGGAAGGCACGATCAGCACCGTGGGAACCGTCTGATTGCCGCCGTTCGCCTTCTCCACGAACGCCGCGGAGTCCGGGTCCTGCTCGATGTTGATCTCGTTGTACGCGATGCCCTCGCGGTCCATCTGGCTCTTCAGCCGACGGCAGTAGCCGCACCACGTGGTGCTGTACATCGTCACAGTGCCCGGCATGTCTCTCGCGCTCCTCAGCAGTTCGGGGGACGGGTGCTCGCTGTGGTGGAACGTACGCGACCCGTCCGCCATTCCCGAGGGGGGTATCCGGGAGTATCCGGGGGTTTCCGAGAGGGACACGCCTGCCACATTAGTACGACTGCAAGGGGGTGCCTGTGGACAACCGGCTCACCTGTCTCCGGCGACCTGGCAGCATGGCCGTGTGACAGCAGCAACGCACTCCACCCTCTTCCCGCAGGTTCCGGACTCGGCCGACGCGGTGCTCGACGGACTCGATCCCGAGCAGCGCGAAGTGGCCACCGCCCTGCACGGTCCGGTGTGCGTGCTGGCAGGCGCCGGCACGGGAAAGACACGGGCGATCACCCACCGCATCGCCTACGGCGTCCGCGCCGGGATCCTCCAGCCCTCCAGCGTGCTCGCCGTCACCTTCACCGCCCGGGCGGCCGGTGAGATGCGCGGGCGCCTGCGGCAGCTCGGCGCAGGCGGAGTCCAGGCGCGTACCTTCCACTCGGCCGCGCTGCGCCAGCTCCAGTACTTCTGGCCGAAGGCCGTCGGCGGTTCCATGCCCCGCCTCGTCGACCGCAAGATCCAGCTCGTCGCCGATGCCGCGGCCGCCTGCCGTATCCGCCTCGACCGGGGCGAACTGCGGGACGTCACCGCCGAGATCGAGTGGTCCAAGGTCACCCAGACCGTCCCCGCCGACTACGCGCCCTCCGTCGCCAAGTCCGGCCGCGTCGCCCCCCGCGACCCGGCCGAGATCGCCCAGATCTACGCCACCTACGAGGACCTCAAGCGGGACCGCTCCGTCATCGACTTCGAGGACGTCCTGCTGCTCACCGTCGCCGTCCTCCAGGACCGGCGCGACATCGCCGAACAGGTCCGCTCCCAGTACCAGCACTTCGTGGTGGACGAGTACCAGGACGTCAGCCCGCTCCAGCAGCGGCTGCTGGAACTGTGGCTCGGGGAGAGGGACAACCTGTGCGTGGTCGGCGACGCCAGCCAGACCATCTACTCGTTCACGGGAGCAACTCCGGACCATCTGCTCGACTTCCGCGTCCGCCACCCCGGTGCCACCGTCGTCAAGCTGGTCCGCGACTACCGCTCCACCCCCCAGGTCGTCCACCTCGCCAACGGCCTGCTCGCCCAGGCCCGAGGCCGTGCCGCGGAACACCGCCTGGAACTGATCTCCCAGCGCGACCCGGGACCCGAGCCCGGCTACACCGAGTACGCCGACGAGCCTGCCGAGGCCGAAGGCGCCGCCCGCCGCATCCGCGACCTTGTCGCCGCCGGCGTCCCGGCGGGCGAGATCGCCATCCTGTTCCGGACGAACTCCCAGTCCGAGACGTACGAGCAGGCCCTCGCTGATGCCGGAGTCCCCTACCAACTGCGCGGCGCCGAACGGTTCTTCGACAGACCCGAGGTGCGCAAGGCCATCAGCGCGCTGCGTGCCGCCGCCCGCTTCGGAGGCAACGACTCCCTCCTGGACGATGTCGTCGACCTGCCCTCACAAGTGCGTGCCGTGTTGTCGGGAGAGGGCTGGACGAGCGAGCCGCCCGCGGGCTCCGGGGCCGTGAGAGAGCGCTGGGAGTCGCTGGCCGCACTGGCGCACCTCGCACAGGACTTCACGGCCGCGAAATCGGGCGCCACGCTCGCCGACCTCGTCGCCGAACTCGACGAGCGGGCGAACGCCCAGCACGCCCCGACCGTGCAGGGCGTCACCCTCGCCTCCCTCCACTCGGCCAAGGGCTTGGAATGGGACGTCGTCTTCGTCGTCGGAGTCGCCGAGGGCATGATGCCGATCTCCTACGCGAAGACGGACGAGCAGATCGAGGAGGAGCGCCGTCTCCTCTATGTCGGTGTGACCCGTGCGCGAGAACGCCTCCATGTCTCCTGGGCGCTCTCCCGCGCCCCCGGAGGCCGCCCGAACCGCCGCCCCAGCCGCTTCCTCGACGGCCTGCGCCCCGGCTCCGTCACCACCGCCCACCGGACGGGCACGGCCGGCCCAGGCGGCATCGAGCGCGGCTTCGGCGGCAGCCCCGGCGTGGCCCCGCGCCGGACCCAGAGAACACCGGCCCGCTGCCGGGTCTGTGGGCGCACGCTGACCGACGCGGGCGAGATGAAACTGATGCGCTGCGACGAGTGCCCCTCCGACATGGACGAGGGCCTCTACGAGCGGCTGCGCGAGTGGCGGGCGGACCAGGCGGCGCGCAGTGGGCAGCCCGCCTTCTGCGTCTTCACCGACCGGACCCTGATGGCGATCGCGGAGACCGTCCCGGACGAAGCAGGGGAGTTGGCCCGCATCCCCGGCGTCGGGGTGCGCAAGCTCAACCGGTACGGAGCCGATGTCCTGGCCATCTGCGCTGGTCAGGGAGTTGAGGGTGAGGGCGGGAGTGACTGATTCAAACTCGTCGGAAAAATAGTTTGCGCATGCCCCGGCAATCCCCATAGGTTCTTAGCCACGGGCACGGAGTCTTCTCAGAAGACCTGGATCCGTGCTGTACTTCATAGTCGTATATCCGTTGGACTGGTTCACCCCAGTCCCCCAAGACGCCGAGAGGAGGCGAGTCCAGTGATCAGCATCTACACCAGCTCTGTCAGCGAGGTCAAAATGACCGATCTCTCGGCCGTCTCCCTGTGCATGCTCGGCGTCTCGAACCTGGGCACCGGTCTGTCCGGCATTCCTGCCGTCCGGCCGGCGTCCTCCCTGTCTCTCGCGGGTCTCCCTGTCCGCGAGCGCAATGAGCGACCGATCAAGGCACTGGAAGCAGGAGCAGTAAAGGCACAGGCCCCGGTCTATGCCTTCGCGGCCGGTGCCGGATCCCTGAAGCAGACGACGCAGCACCACACGATGTGGGCCTTCCGTGGGCCAGAACCCTGGAGTGATCCAGCCTGAGTGATCAGGCCGGCGCCTTCAGGGCCGCGGAACCCCATCCGGGATCCGCGGCCCTTCTGTTTTCCCCGAACGGGGACGACGGAGTGAAGGGGCCTCGGGACAAGAGAAAACCCGCCGGTACCAGCCACACCGGCCCAACAGGGCCGGGACGAACAGACGAGGAAGACGAACCGTGCAACTCGAAGCGCACGCCCCGTCAGTACCGCCTTCCGAAACGATCCCCCCGCCCGGCCTCACGGAGGACTCCACCTTGATCCCGCTCACTGCGCTCACCGCGCTCGACGACGCCATCGAGAACCTCGGCGTACCCGTCCCCTGCCGTTCCTACGACCCGGAGGTCTTCTTCGCCGAGTCGCCGGCCGATGTCGAGTACGCCAAGTCGCTCTGCCGCACCTGCCCGCTGATGGAGGCCTGCCTCGCCGGCGCCAAGGAGCGGCGTGAGCCGTGGGGTGTCTGGGGCGGCGAACTGTTCGTCCAGGGTGTCGTCGTGGCCCGCAAGCGGCCGCGTGGCCGTCCGCGCAAGAACCCGGTCACGGCATGAACATCACAGGAACGATCGACCGCCCCTTCACGCACGACCCCAAGAAGCAGGCCCCGATGACGCCGACCACCAGCGAGCCAGTCGGCTCCGCGACCCCGGACTTCACCACCACCGGTGCGAACGACTCGCGCCAGAACAGGACCCGAGAGATGCAACTCATCCCAGAAGCCCTGGCTCGTGCGCATATGCACGACCGCCTTCAGGAGGCCGAGCGGGAACGCCGCGCGCACCGCGTGGTGACCGCCCGTCGGCTCCAGCGCCGAGCCGAGCGCGCCTCGCTGCGTGCCCGCCGTGCGCTTGCCATGGCGGTCATGCAGTAACGACCACGGCGATTCGGCAGTAACAGCAGTCCCTTCCCGCGGGGGCCGGTCCGTCCGAACGGACCGGCCCCCGCAGTGCGTTGTGCCCGCCGGACCACCGGTCACAGCGATATCGTCGGCTGGTGACGAGTGTTCCAAGCAGCAACGACCTCCCCGGTGGCGGTGACGACAGCGGTTCCTCCACGGAACCCCACACCGTCGTGTGCGCCCACTGCGGCACGCAGGCCGAGGGCCCGCCGCTGACCTGGACCTGCTCGGTGGAGAACGGCACGCGTCACTACCTCTGCGACACATGCGCCCGGCAGAACCTCAGAGCGATCGAGGGACGGCTGGACTCGGCCTGGTGGTGAACCGGCTCAGACTCCGGCAGCCGACGCCTCCTCCTCGTCCTCCGGCAGGAAACCCGGCAGCCACTCCTCCAGTTCCGCGCGCATGCGGACCGTCGCCCCCAACTGGCACAGGACACCGATGGTGCTCAAGGTCACCCGGTGGATCAGCAGATACGACGGGGGCAGGTTGAGGCGCTTGCCCAGTTGGTGTGCGGGGGAGCGCGGGTCGGCTATGCGAGCCGCCTGGTTGCGCATCCAGCCTCGGGTGAAGGTGAACTCGTCCGCCTGCGCCGGTTCGATGATCGGCAGGAGGTAGTCGAGCACGGCGTCGGGGTCCAGGTCGATGGAGTCCTTGACGAAGCCTTCCGCGCAGAGGGTCTCGTAGACCGCCTCGGCCTGGCCGTCCAGGGTCAGCCGCAGTGAGTCGCCGATCGTCGGGGGCAGACCGCCCGGGAGCCGGTCGACGGTGCCGAAGTCCAGCACACCCAGACGCCAGTCGTCCTTGCCGGCCGGGCCGCCGGGCAGCAGACGGAAGTTGCCGGGGTGGGGATCGGCGTGCAGGAGGCCGGTGCGGGCGGGGCCCGAGAACAGGAACCGGGCCAGCAGCTGGCCTGCGCGGTCCCGCTGCTCCCGGGTGCCGTCGGTGATCACCTCCGACAGCGGTATGCCGTCGATCCACTCCGTCACCAGGATCTGCTCGCACTGATGGACGACGTCCGGTACCACGACGTCCGGATCGTCCGTGAACTCCGCCGCGTGGGCCCGCTGGGCCTGGGCCTCCAGGCCGTAGTCGAGTTCCTCGGAGACGCGGTCCCGGAGTTCGGCGATGAGCGGCTTGATGTCCATCCCGGGGATGAGTGGGCCCAACAGGCGGGCGAAGCGGCTCAGTTGGTTCAGGTCGGAGAGCAGTGCCTCGCCGGCGCCCGGATACTGCACCTTGACCGCGACCTCGCGTCCGTCGTGCCACACCCCCCGGTGCACCTGGCCGATCGAGGCCGCGGCGGACGGCTTCTCCTCGAACTCCAGGAACAGTTCCTGCCAGTCCGCGCCGAGCCGCTTCTCCAGAACCGAGTGCACCGTGCGCGTAGGCATCGGTGGAGCCGCTTCCTGAAGCTTCGTCAGCGCCGCGCGATAAGGGCCCGCGACCTCCTCGGGCAGGGCCGACTCGAAGACGGACAGGGCCTGCCCGAACTTCATCGCGCCGCCCTTCAGCTCGCCGAGGACCTTGAACAGCTGTTCCGCCGTGCGCTGCTGCAACTCGCGGCCGACGATGTCCGCCGACTCACCGACGATCCGTTTGCCCAGTCCCCAGGTCGCCCGCCCGGCGATACCGAGCGGGAGCGCGGCGAGCTTGGCGGTACGGGTGACCGCCTTCCGGGGAAGATCAGACATGCGCCCTCCAAGTTCCGGACGGCCGCGTCGTGTGTGCCTTACGGCGTAACCCGGTCGACGGCCGTTGCTCAGCCATTGTCTCGTGCGACTCCCCGTCCTCGGAGGTGCGTTGCCCCTTCTTACTTTTCTCCTCGGCACCGCAGGGACATGCGGGGTGCGCCCAGACCGGGCGGGCGTGCCAGTCGAGCCCCGGGAGGGAGACCTCCCAGCGGGCACCCGCAGTGGACGGGGTCCTGCCGTCCAGGAAGGCCAGCGCATGGCTCGCGGTCAGCCCCGCGACCGTCGTCGCCAGGGGCAGGTCGCAGGCCCTGACCTGGCGTGGTCGTGCGGAACGCCACTGCGCGACCAGTCGTGGCCAGACGGCGTCCCGGTCGACGCGCCAGCGGTCCATACAGCCGGCGCAGGCCGTCTCCCCGGGCAGTACCAGCGGGCCCACGACACCGGTTCCCTCCACGACACCGGCGTACAGATGCGGTGTGCCGGAGGTCACGAGTGGTTCGGCGGCGGCCGGGTCGGGCGCGTGCACGGCGAGGTCGTCGCGCGGGGCGAGGATCACCAGGGAGAAACCGGGGTCGCTCTCGCCGGGCGGCGACTGGACCTCCGTACGCCGTGGTGCGCGGTCCGGGGCCGCCCGTCGGACAGCGCGCCGGGCGGACTCGTCCCGGCGTTCGCCGACGGACTCGGCGGGCAGGCCACCCGGTGCGACGTCCCACGGCTCGACCACGCCGCCGTCGCGCACATCGACGTGACCCACCCCCGCACCCGCCAGCAGTGACGCCACCACCGCGCCCACCCTGCCCGCGCCCCGGACCTGCACGCGCAGTGACCGGCGGGCGGCCAGCCGTGCCATCGCCTCGCCCGGTGCCGGTGCGACCAGGGAGAGGGAGGCAAGATCGGGGCTCAGCCGCTCCAGGACCTTCTTCTTGCCGCGCAGCGTTTCGACGGCCGGGCCGCCGCCCGTCGCGTCGTCGAGGAGGCCGGCCTCGCCCAGTCGCTCCACCAGTCCGTCGACATGATGGACCGGCAGGTCCATGCGATGCCCTTCCTCGTGGAGGCGGGACAGTCCGCGCGTGCCGTCGAGCATGTTCAGGAAGCTGCCCGTCGCCGTGTCCATCGGACCGAGGGTCATCGCGTGTGCGGGTGTCATCCCGAACTGGACCGTGTTCAGATCCCGCCAGCCACGCCGCAGCGCGGGTTTCATCATCGGATGGGTGACGCGCGGGCGGGTCTCACCCGAGTGGGTCGTGTCCGGCGGCGCGACAGACGTGTCCGGTGTGTCCGACGCAGGCGCGGGTGTGGTGGTTGATCGCATGGCAGGCCCCCGTAGCCAGAGAAAGTCCCCGTTGAAAGTCCCTGTTTGTCGGCGGATGTCGGTGCTCGTTCCGTCGACGAGAGTCAGCATGCCGGGTTTGCTCATCGGGCGTCGAAAGTTGTCCACAGGCGGTGGGTATTCGTCGTACAAATCAAACGCATGGTGGGGGATCGACGCCGAACCGTCCCGGAGTCAAGACTTCCCCCATGTGCAGCGGGTAACGTCGTGCCGTGCCCGCCGACCCACTGCACCGCGCCGGAAACCCACAGCGCAGTACGACGAGCCAGCCGCCAAGCGGCTCGGGGGCGAGCGTGATCGAGGTTCGCAGGAGTGCCCGGCGACGCCGGACGGTCTCCGCGTACCGCGAGGGCGATCGCACCGTCGTGCTCATCCCGGCCCGGATGTCCGAGGCCGAGGAACAGCGCTGGGTGACTGTCATGCTCGACAAACTGGCCGCCCAGGAGAGCAAACACAAACGGGTGCCCGGCGACAGCGAGCTGGCCGAGCGCGCCGAGCAGCTTTCGGCCCAGTACTTCGACGGCCGGGCCCGGCCCACCTCGGTGCGCTGGGTCACCAACCAGAACACGCGCTGGGGCTCGTGCACCCCGGCCGAGGGCAGCATCCGGCTGTCGCACCGGTTGCAGGGCATGCCCGAGTACGTCGTCGACTACGTCCTCCTCCATGAGCTGGCCCATCTGCTGGTACCCGGACACGGGCCCCGCTTCTGGCGGCTCCTGGACGCCTATCCGCGCACCGAGCGGGCCCGTGGCTACCTCGAAGGAGTGGTCGCCGCCGACCGGCTGCCGCATCCGCCCTCCGCGCGCGGGGAGTGATCTCCGGGCGGCGGGCGCACGGTGGTGACGGGGCGTTGTGTACCGGGTTTGTACCGGCCTCGGTCACGGCCGGAATTAGCCGTTAGCCTGACCCGACGCATTCGGCATTCGGGATGGGGGACGGTCGGTACGCATGGCCAGGGAATTCCAGCGCGGCCACAAGGCCAGGATCAGTGATCTCACCGCGGGCACGGATCTGTACGTAGGCGTGCAGATCTCCGGACCGGGGCTGACCTTCGACATCAGCTGCTTCGGCCTCGACGCCGACGAACAGCTCTCGGACGACCGGTACTTCGTCTTCTTCAACCAGCCGAAGTCTCCCGAGGAGTCCATCCAGCTCCTGGGCGCTCAGGCGGGCGACACGGAGTCCTTCCGCGTCACGCTCGACCGGATCCCGCCGCAGATCCAGAAACTGTCGTTCACGGCCACGCTCGACGGCGCCGGGCAGATGTCGCAGATCGCCCCCGGATACGTCCGTATCGTCGCCGGCGGCGAGGAGGTGGCCCGCTACTCCTTCGACGGCTCGGAGTTCTCCACCGAGCGGGCCGTGATGCTGGGCGACTTCTACCTGAAGGACGTGTGGCGGTTCGCCGCGGTCGGACAGGGTTTCGACGGCGGCCTCGACGCGCTGCTGAAGAACTTCGGCGGGGAGGTCGCCGAGGAGGAGACCCCTGAGCCGCAGCAGCCCCAGCCCGCTGCCGCTCCCGGGTTCGCGCCTCCCGCGTTCGGCGTTCCGGCGCCGGCCCCGGCCGCTCCGCAGCCCGCCGCCCAGGGTTTCGCGCCCCCTCCGGCAACCCCCGCGCCCCCGGCTCCGGCCCCCGCGCCGTCGATGCACGCGGCTCCCACGATCGTCGCGCCCATGACACCGCCCGGCGGTGCCCAGGTGCCGCCCCCGGCTCCGGCCCCCGCGCCCTACGGACAGCCGGTACCTCCGCAGGCTCCCCAGCCCCCGCAGGCTCCGTACGGCCAGGTACCCGGTCAGACCGGAACGCTGCCCCCCGGCTACGGCCAGCCGCAGCCGCCCCAGGCTCCTCCCGGTCCTCCCAGCCCTCCCGGCTTCGGCCAGCAGCCGCCGTTCGGGCAGGTCCCCGGCCCGCAGGCCTCCTACGGGGTGCCGCAGGGCGCCGGGCAGAACCCCGGTGTCACAGCCGCGCTCCAGCAGTTCAAGGAGACGCCGACCGGGCAGCGCTGGACACCGCAGAGCAAGAAGCTGATCCGTGTCGACCTGGGCGTCGGCGGCCAGCCCGTGCTGGCCCGGCAGGGCAGCATGGTGCTCTACCAGGGCAAGGTCGACTTCAGCTACAAGGGCGCCGGATTCGCCGGCCGGATCGTGGGCAACGCGACCGGCCAGGAGATGCAGCTGATGCGCTGTACCGGCCAGGGCCAGGTGTTCCTCGCCGACAACTCCACCCATCTGCACCCCGTGGAGCTCCAGGGAGACGCGATCTGCGTCTCCGCCGAGAACGTCCTCGCCTTCGACGAGAGCCTCCAGTACGAGGTCCGCCGCGTCGAGGGACACGGCATTCCCGGCGGCGCTCTGTTCACGATGCAGTTCCAGGGCACCGGCACGATCGTCGTGAAGACGCACGGCACGCCCGTGGTGCTGCCCGTCACGCCCACCACGTTCGCCGACTGCAACGCAGTGGTCGCCTGGTCGGCCGCCTCCCAGGTGGTCGTCTCCAGCCAGGTACGGATGCGCCGCAACGCCTACCCCGGCGACACCGGAGAGAGCGTCAACCTCCAGTTCCGAGGCGCGCCCGGAAACTTCATCGTCGTCCAGCCGTACGAGGTCTGAGGGAGCCCGTCATGAACCAGCCGCTCGCGGGCTACGCTCCCGCACCCGTCACCGCCCGCATGGAGAACCACGGCAACCACATGCTGAAGGTCGCCATGCAGACCGGAAACGACCTCCTCGCGCGCGTGGGGTCGATGGTCGCCTATGAAGGCTTCGTCCAGTACGAGCCCAACCCGCCGGCCGTACGCCAGATCGCGCGCGACTGGGCCACCGGCGAGGGCGCGCCCCTGATGAAGTGCTCGGGGGACGGCCTGCTCTATCTCGCCGACTACGGCGCGAACGTGATCGTGATCAACCTCAACGGCGACGGTATCTCCGTCAACGCCACCAACCTGCTCGCCTTCGACGCACACCTCACCTGGGGCGTCGAGCGGGTCAAGGGGCTGGCGAAGTTCGCCGGGCAGGGCCTGTGGAACACCAGGATCTCCGGGCAGGGCTGGGTCGCGCTGACCTCCCGGGGCAAGCCGATCGTCGTCGACTGCGGTGGCGGCGAGGACGAGACGTACGTCGACCCGGACGCGCTCGTCGCCTGGTCCCCGAACCTCAAGGTGAAGGGCAAGCGCAGCTTCAAGGCGCAGTCGCTCATCGGCCGGGGCAGTGGCGAGGCCTTCCAGATGGCCTTCTCCGGCCAGGGCATCGTCGTCGTCCAGCCCAGCGAGGACAGCACCGACCGTCTCCGGATCCGGGGCTGAGGGGGAGCCAGAACGCCATGCAGAGCCCACTTTTCGCGCACAACGACTCGCAGACCCAGGAACGCTGGAGTTTGCAGAACAAGCAGATGCTCCGGGTCACCCTGGAGGGCAACGACGACATCCTCGCCCGCAAGGGCACGATGGTCGCCTACCAGGGCCTGATGGAGTTCGACGCCGAGTACCAGAGCGGCAACCAGAGCCGCTCCCGCGCCCGCACGGGCGAGGGCCTGGACCTGATGCGCTGCCACGGGCAGGGCACGGTCTTTCTCGCCAACCTCGCCCAGCACATCCATCTGGTGGACGTGGAACAGGACGGGCTGACGGTCGACAGCAGTTACGTACTGGCGATGGACTCCGGGCTGCACCACGAGGTCATCGCCGTGGACAGCCTGTACGGCATCTCCGGTTCCGGGAAGTACCAGCTCAACATCACCGGCCGCGGCAGGGTCGCCCTGATGACCTCGGGCGCGCCGCTGATGATGCAGGTGACGCCCGACAAGTACGTCAACTGCGACGCCGACGCGATCGTCGCCTGGTCGACCGGCCTGCGTGTGCAGATGCAGGCCCAGACGCACACCTCCGGTGTGTGGCGGCGCCGCGGCAACACGGGTGAGGGCTGGGAGCTCAGCTTCATGGGCAGCGGCTACGCGCTGGTCCAGCCCAGCGAGTTGCTGCCGCCGCAGCACGCCCAGATCGGCCAGGGCGCCGCCGCCCAGTTCGGTATGGGGCAGCAGGGGGTCCGGGCGCAGAACCAGGGCAACGCCTGGAGCTAGCCGGAGCGGACATGTAAGGGGCGACCACCATGGGCGGTCGCCCCTTACCCGTTCACAGTCTGGCGCGCGTCGCTTCGAGCAGTCGTACGACCGAGTCGTCCGCCACGCCCGCCACTTCGTCGTACGGGAACCAGCGCAGGTCCAGGGACTCGTCGCTGATCGCCTCCACGGCTCCCCTCGGAGCCACGGCGGCGTACTGCACGTCCAGGTGCCAGGCACAGGGCGTGTGGTGCCGGTCCAGGCGGACCGGAGTGCTCTGGAGCAGCCGCAGCGACGGGATGCCGGACTCCTCCGTGGCCTCGCGGAGCGCGGCGTCCGCCAGCGTGTCGTCGCCCTGCTCGCAGTGCCCGCCCATCTGGAGCCACATCCGCAGCTTCTTGTGGAGCGTGAGCAGGACCCGCTCACGCTCCGGGTCGATCACCAGAGCGCTGGCCGTGATGTGTCCGTCCTTGCAGGCCTTCCACATCCCGTCGGGATGGCCGTCCAGATGGTCCAGGTAGACCTGACGGAGATCCTGCTGGTCCTCGTACTTCTCCAGCACCTGGACCGCGTCACCGTGGAGCGTCACTCGGAGTCGTCGTCCTTCTTCAGGTTCGGCTTGTCGGCGGAGCCGCCCGCCGCCTCGCCGAGCATCTTGTCCAGCTCCGAGAAGTCCAGCTGCTCGCGGTGCACGAAGCCGTCCGGGTCGTCCAGGTCGGAGGCCGTCGGCAGCATGTCCGGGTGGGCCCACAGGCCGTCACGGCCGTCGACACCGCGCGCGTCCGTCAGCGACGCCCACAGGCGCGAGGCGTCGCGCAACCGGCGCGGGCGCAGCTCCAGGCCGATCAGCGTGGCGAACGTCTGCTCGGCCGGGCCGCCCGAGGCACGCCGGCGGCGCAGGGTCTCGCGCAGCGCGTCAGCGGACGTCAGACGGGGCTTCGCGGCAGCGTGGACCACCGCGTCGACCCAGCCCTCCACGAGCGCCAGAGCCGTCTCCAGACGGGCCAGGGCGACCTTCTGCTCCGGGGTGTCCTCCGGCTGGAACATGCCCTGCTGGAGCGCTTCCTGGATCTGCTCCGGGTTCTGCGGGTCGAACTGGCCGACCACGTCCTCCAGCTTGGCCGTGTCGACCTTGATCCCGCGCGCGTAGCCCTCGACCGCGCCGAACAGGTGCGAGCGCAGCCACGGCACGTGGGCGAAGAGGCGCTGGTGGGCGGCCTCACGCAGGGCGAGATACAGCCGCACCTCCTCCTGGGGCACACCCAGGTCCTTGCCGAACGCCTCGATGTTCGCCGGCAGCAGCGCGGCCCGGCCCGCCGGGCCCAGCGGCAGACCGATGTCCGTCGAGCCGACGACCTCGCCCGCGAGCACGCCGACGGCCTGCCCGATCTGCGTACCGAACATGGCGCCGCCCATGGAGCGCATCATGCCGATCAGCGGGCCCGCCATGGCCTGCATCTCCTCGGGCAGGACATCGCCCATGGCCGCGCCGACACGCTCGGCGACCGGGTCGACCAGCTCCTTCCACGCGGGCAGGGTCGCCTCGACCCACTCCGCGCGGCTCCACGCCACGGCGGAACTCGCACCGGACGGCAGCGACGTCGCGTCGTCCAGCCACAGGTCCGCCAGCCGGACGGCCTCCTCGACCGCCGTGCGCTCGGCGGGACCGATGCTTGAGTCCTTGACGCCGTCGGACGTCCCCTGGGAGACCGTCTGGCGGGCGATCTGCTTGGCCATGTCCCAGTTCACCGGACCGCCCTCGTACGAGAGCATCTGGCCCAGCTGCTGGAACGCCGCGCCCAGGTCGTTGGGGTTCATGGAACCGAACATGGCTGCGAGCGGATTGTCGCCTCCTGGACCGCCGAAGCCGGGCAGTCCGAAACCGAACGGTCCCTGACCACCGCCGCCCTGCTGGTCCTTCTTCTTGCCCTCGTCGCCGTTCTCCGGCTCCTCCGGCGGAAGGCCGAATCCGAATGGGGTGTCACTCACGGGATTCCTCGGCTGGTAAGGCCGTCGGCTCTTCGACGGCGGCTGCCCGACAACACCACCCAGCCTAGACACCGCGGCCGGTTGTGGGGCTCGGTGCTCCGCCGACTCCTGGCCTGCGGCAGGATGGATGTCACCTGGTACGTACGCGTCACGCGCGTCCTTACTGAAGACAACCGCTGGAGACGCCGGTGAGTTCCCCAGATCCGCAGGTTCGCGCAGCGCGAAACCACTCAACCAACCCGGCCGTACGAGGGCCGGTCGTCGCGGTCACCGGCGCCGCGACCGGCATCGGAGCGCTGCTCACCGAGCGGCTCGCCGCGTCCGAGGAGATCAAGCAGGTCGTCGCCATCGACGAGCGGCGCGGCGAGTGCGCGGCGGCGCAGTGGCACATCATCGACGTACGGGATCCGGCCATCGCGGAGAAGCTGCGCGGCGCCGACGTCGTGGTGCATCTGGCCGTCGATCTGGACCTGGAGACGGACGGGGCCGCCCGAACGGCGTACAACGTGCGCGGGACGCAGACCGTGCTGACGGCTGCCGCCGCGGCCGGGGTCCATCGGGTCGTGCTGTGCACGTCGGCGATGGTCTACGGGGCGCTGCCGGACAACGAACTGCCGCTGGCGGAGGACGCCGAGCTGCGGGCGACCGCCGAGGCGACGGGTGTCGGTGACCTGCTGGAGATCGAGCGGCTCGCGCGGCGCGCACCGCGGGCGCATCCCGGGCTCAATGTGACGGTCGTGCGGCCCGCGGTGCTGATCGGAGGCACGGACACCGCTCTGACCAGGTACTTCGAGTCGCCTCGGCTGCTTGTCGTGGCCGGGTCGCGGCCTGCGTGGCAGTTCTGTCACGTCGAGGATCTGTGCAGCGCTCTTGAGTACGCGGTGCTGGAGAAGGTCGAGGGGGAGCTTGCCGTCGGGTGTGACGGGTGGCTGGAGCAGGAGGAGGTCGAGGAGCTGAGCGGGATCCGGCGCATGGAGCTGCCGTCCGCTGTCGCTCTGGGGGCGGCTGCCCGGCTGCACCGGATCGGGCTCACGCCGTCTCCCGCCGGGGATCTGGCGTACACGATGTATCCGTGGGTGGTGAGCGGGAGTCGGTTGCACGATGCGGGGTGGCGGCCTCAGTGGAGCAATGAGGAGGTGCTTGCTGAGCTGCTCGAGGAGGTTGCGGGGCGGCATACCGTGGTGGGGCGGCGGCTGGGGCGGAAGGATGCGACTGCGGCGGGGGCTGCTGGGGCGACGGTGGCGTTGTTGGGTGCGGCTGCGGTGGTTCGGCGGGCTCGGAAGGCTCGGCGGCGGATCTGAGGGCCGGGGGTGGGGTGGGTTTGTTTCGCCCCCGCCGCCCCTACCCGTCCCATCCCTGGGGGCGCTGCCCCCAGACCCCCTTGTCGCGCTGAACGCGTTCGTCCTCAAGCGCCGGACGGGCTGGAGGTGCCTGGGGGCTGTGGTGGAGGGTGCGGCGGGTGGGTGGGCAGAAGCTCGGCCTGAACGGCCTCGTCCTCAGACGCCGGACGGGCTGAAATGACCGCGCCCTGAGATGGCACGATGGGGGTATGGCATCTCTCAGTGATCATCCTGGTGAGCAGGGCGCTTCGGAGCCCATCAAGCTTCTTGCTGTTCGGGATGAGGCGCTCTCTCTGGATGAGGTTTTTCGGGCCGTGGGGGACGACTCCGCCGGGGGGACCGCGCTCTTCGTGGGGACCGTGCGGAATCATGACGGGGGTGCCGATGTCGAGGCGCTCGGCTATTCGTGTCATCCCAGTGCCGAAGCCGAGATGCGGCGTGTCGCCGAGAAGGTCGTCGCCGAGTTTCCGGTGCGGGCGCTCGCCGCTGTGCATCGTGTTGGGGATTTGCGTGTGGGGGATCTGGCTGTCGTTGTCGCCGTGTCCTGTCCTCATCGGGGGGAGGCCTTCGCCGCGTGTCGGAAGTTGATCGACGACCTCAAGCACGAAGTGCCCATCTGGAAGCACCAGACGTTCTCCGACGGGACCGAGGAATGGGTCGGCGCCTGCTGAGCCACCCGGCTCCGGTTGCGTAACCGGCCCCCGGGCGTGAGCGTTAACACAGCGGAGGTTAATCTGCTGATCAGTCAGTTGCGGTCACTCTTTGGGGTTGGGAGGTCGGCATGGCGGCGCTCGCCTGGTTGCTGATTCCGCTGGTGGCTGCGATCGGCGCCGGCCTGTGGGGAAGTTGGGCCAACCGGACTCGCAGGACCCGCGGTGACGGGCCCGAGCTCGATGGTTATGTGCGGTTCCGTGAGGCCATGGAGAAGTCCCGCACCTGAGACACCGCATGGGCGGCCCTGACGGTGCGCCGACAGGACCGTCCCGTACTGTCGTGCCATGCCACGCCGCACCGCGACGATGCTCGCCTCCACCCTCATGCTGATCGCGCTCCTCTGCGCAGGAGTGTTCATCACCGTGCCGTACGCGGAGATGTCGCCGGGGCCGACCGTGAACACACTCGGGGACCACGACGGCGAGCCGGTGCTGCAGATCTCCGGGCGCAAGACCTACCCGACTTCCGGGCACCTGAACATGACCACCGTCCGGGTCACCAGCGCCGACTACAACATGAACCTCGTCGAGGCCGTGTACGGATGGCTCGCGCACGACAACAAGGTCGTGCCGCACGACACGCTCTACCCGGACGGCAAGACCGAGGAGCAGTCGACCCAGGAGAACGCCGAGGAGTTCAGTCAGTCCCAGGAGAGCGCCAAGGTCGCGGCCCTCAAAGAGCTCGACGTTCCTGTGCAGTCCTGGGTGATCGTCTCCACCGTGCTCAAGGGGTCTCCTGCCGAGGGCGCGCTGCACGCCGGTGATGTCATCAAGGCCGTCGACGGTACGACCGTCAAGGAGCCCACCGACGTCGCCAAGCTGGTGACCAAGCACAAGGCCGGCGAGAAGGTCGTCTTCACCATCGTGCCCGCCGCGGAGCAGGCCGCCGCCGAGAAGGCGAACCGGGCGGCGACCAAGACGCAGGACATCACCATCACCACCGCCAAGTCCGACGACGACGGGGCCGAGCGCGCCATCGTCGGGATCTCGGCCGGGACCGATCACACCTTCCCGTTCACCATCGACATCAAGCTCGCCGACGTGGGTGGCCCGAGTGCGGGGCTGATGTTCGCCCTGGGGATCTACGACAAGCTGACGTCCGGGAGCCTCACCGGCGGCAAGTTCGTGGCCGGTACCGGCACCATCGACGACGACGGCAAGGTCGGTCCCATCGGCGGGATCGAGATGAAGACCGTCGGCGCGCGGGACAAGGGGGCCCAGTACTTCCTGACGCCCGCCGACAACTGCGCGGCCGCCGCCAAGGACACCCCCGAGGGGCTCACGCTCGTCAAGGTGGGCACCATCGGTGACGCGTTGAGCGCCCTCAAGGACATCCGCTCCGGAGACACCGGCGATCTGCCGAAGTGCAGCACCGAGTGAGCAGTCCGTAGGACTGCTCACTCGCTCCTTCGCTACTCCGCGAACGTCGCCGACAGGGCCTCCGCCAGGCCCGGTACCAGGCCCGAGCCCGTGAGCACCTCCGTCGCCGCGTCCTTCTCGCGCAGACGCACCGCCGAGTCCCGGGTGCCGTCGCGCAGCACCGCGACCGTCATCCGTACCTCCTGCCGGTCCGGGTGCGCGGCGACCCAGGCCGTCAGCTTCTTGTCGCTCAGTCCCTGCGGCACCGACGCCTCGGCGGACGGCGGCAGCATCAGGCGTTCCACGGTGAGCGCGCAGCCGACCACCGCGTCCGGCCAGGCGATGGTGGCGAGGAACTCGTCCAGCGGCTTGCCCGCCGGGATCTCGTCCTGCTCGATCGGGGTGAGGCCGACGGCCTCCTGCTCGTCGGTCAGGCCGAGCTGGGCCGCGAGAGAGGGCTCCTGGACCTTCAGCCGGGCGGTGTCTACTAGGGCGAAGAGCCTGGCCGGCTGGTCCCAGCCGAGGCCGGAGACGTACTCGTCGATCTCGAGTACGGCCCGGGTGAGCGGGTTCGCCGCCATGGGAGTGTTGGACATGGTCACAATCCTGCCTCGTTCATGGCCCGAACCGGGAACCGAGTAAAGCGTGAGTAAGTTGCATAGGTGAGGCCTCTACGATCACGAGGCCTGACGGATGGTCCGCGATCACGGGGGCCTGACGGACCGACAGCGACTTTTGAGGTGCCACCTTGGCTTTCCAGATGCCGGACCGCGGCGGAGGCCCGCAGGGGCCACGGATCAGAGTGGGCCGCCCGTCCCGGCGCGTCCGGACCCTGCTCATGACGCTGGGCGTCCTTGCCGTACTCGGCATGGCGTTCGTCATGTTCGCGGGTTTCTGGACGGACTGGCTCTGGTACCGCTCGGTCAACTACTCGTCGGTCTTCACGACCACACTGTGGACCAAGATCGGACTGTTCTTCGTCTTCGGTCTGCTGATGGCGACCGCGGTAGGAGTGAACATCTGGCTGGCGCACCGGCTGCGCCCGCCGCTGAGCGCCATGTCGATGGAGCAGCAGAGCCTCGACCGGTACCGCATGGGCATCGCCCCGTACAAGAAGTGGCTGCTGCTCGGTATCACCGCCCTGGTCGGCCTCATCGCGGGCGCCTCGGCGTCCGGGCAGTGGCGGACCTGGCTGATGTGGGTCAACGGAGTGTCCTTCGGACAGAAGGACCCCCAGTTCGGTCTGGACGTGTCCTTCTACGCCTTCGACCTGCCCTGGTACCGCTTCCTGCTGGGCTTCGGCTTCGCCACCACGATCCTCTCCCTGATCGCCGCGGCCCTGACCCACTATCTGTACGGCGGGCTGCGCGTCACCAGCCCGGGAGCCCGTGCCACGTCCGCGGCGACCGGGCATCTGTCCGTGCTGCTGGGCCTCTTCGTCGCCCTGAAGGCGGTCGCGTACTGGCTCGACCGGTACGGCCTCGCGGTGAAGTCGAGCGACTTCAAGGCGACCGGCAACTGGACGGGCCTGCGGTACGTCGACGCCAACGCCTATCTGCCGGCCAAGACGATCCTGTTCTGCATCGCGATCATCTGCTCGCTGCTGTTCTTCGCGACGCTCTGGCGGCGCACCTGGCAGCTGCCCGTCATCGGCTTCGGACTGATGGTCCTCTCGGCCATCCTCATCGGCGGGCTGTACCCGGCGATCGTGCAGAAGTTCCAGGTCCAGCCGAACGAGCAGGCCAAGGAAGCGCCGTACGTCACCAAGAACCTCAAGGCGACGCGCGAGGCGTACGGCATCGACGACGCCAAGGTCAGCGAGTACCCCGGCCGCAGCGACACCGAGGACAAGACCAAGCTGCGTGACGACGTCGACGCGACGGCGAGCATCCGCATCGTCGACCCGAACATCGTGTCGCCGACGTTCCAGCAGCTCCAGCAGATGAGGAACTACTACGCGTTCCCGACCAACCTCGACGTCGACCGCTACAGCAAGGACGGCAAGGAGCAGGACACGGTCATCGGTCTGCGTGAGCTGAACCTCAACGGCATTCCGAAGAACAACTGGATCAACGACCACTTCCGCTACACGCACGGCTTCGGTGTGGTCGCGGCCAAGGGCACCACGGCAGACGCCGAGGGCCGCCCGGTCTTCACCGAGTCCGACCTGCCGTCCACGGGTGACCTCGGGACGTACCAGCAGCGGATCTACTACGGCGAGAAGACCAGCCAGTACTCGATCGTCGGCGGTCCCCAGAAGGAGATCGACTACTCCGACGACGCCGGTGAGAAGACCACCAGCTACAAGGGGAAGAGCGGTGTCAACCTCTCCAACCCGATAAACCGTGCCGCGTACGCCGTCGCGTTCAGCGAGCCGCAGATCCTCTACTCCGGTGCCATCGGCGAAGGTTCGCGGATCCTGTACAACCGCACGCCCAAGGAGCGCGTCGAGGCGGTCGCGCCCTGGCTGACCATCGACGGTGACGCCTACCCGGCTGTCGTCGACGGTGAGATCCAGTGGATCGTCGACGCGTACACGACGACGAACGGCTATCCGTACGCCTCCCGCACCACCCTGGGCGACACGACGGCCGACTCGCTGACCGCCAACAACAACCAGCGCGCGGTGGTGGCCCAGCAGAACCAGGTCAACTACATCCGCAACTCGGTGAAGGCGACCGTCGACGCGTACACCGGCGAGGTCAAGCTCTACCAGTGGGACACCAAGGACCCGGTTCTGAAGACCTGGATGAAGGCCTTCCCGAACACGGTCGAGCCGAAGAGCGACATCTCGGCGTCCCTGATGGCTCATCTCCGGTACCCGCAGGACCTGTTCAAGGTCCAGCGCGAGCTGCTGACCCGCTACCACGTGAAGGACGCGCAGACGTTCCTCTCCGGCAGCGAGGTGTGGCAGGTGCCGGACGACCCGAGCAACAAGTCGGGCGACGCGGTGCCCCCGTACTACCTGAGCATGAAGATGCCCGACCAGCAGGCGCAGGCGTTCTCCCTGACGACGACGTTCACGCCGAACGGCCGGGACAACCTCAGTGCCTTCATGGCCGTCAACGCCGAGGCGGGGACGAGTGATTACGGCACGATCAGAATCCTGAAGCTGCCGACGAGCAGAACCGTCGACGGGCCCAAACAGGTCCAGAGCCAGTTCAACTCCGAACAGGACATCGCCGAGTCCATCAGGCTGCTGAGAGGCGGCGACTCGGAGATCGAGTACGGCAACCTGCTGACGGTGCCGCTCGACGGAGGCCTGCTCTACGTGGAGCCCGTCTACGTCCGCGGCAGCGGCCTCAAGTACCCGCTGTTGCGGAAGGTGTTGGTGACCTACGGCGGCCAGACCGCCTTCGAGGACACGCTCGACGCCGCGCTCAACAAGGTCTTCGGGGCGGAGGGCACGACGACCGAGCCACCGGACGAGGGCGGTGGTACGACGACACCGCCGACAGCCGAGGATCCGACGGTCCAAGAGGCACTCAACGATGCCCAAAAGGCCTTCGACGACGGCCAGGCGGCCCTCAAGAAGGGCGACTGGGAGGCGTACGGCAAGGCACAGGCGGCCCTTGAGGACGCGCTCCAGCGGGCCGAGGAGGCCCAGGCCGACGCGGACAAGGCAGGGAGTGGGAGCGGGAACGGGAGTGGTGCCGGAAGCGGTTCTTCCAGTAGCGCGAGTCCCAGTCCCAGCAGTAGTCCAAGTAGCGGTTAGTGCTGGTCGGAGGCCCTGTTGAGGCAGTGGCCTCCGCCCCTCCCGCGCCGTGGTACGGTTGCAACACAACGGCGCGGGGTGGAGCAGCTCGGTAGCTCGCTGGGCTCATAACCCAGAGGTCGCAGGTTCAAATCCTGTCCCCGCTACTGATCGCGAAGGCCCGGATCCTCCAAGGATCCGGGCCTTCGCGTTGTGCGAACGCATGTGCCGACATGGTGAAGGCCGCGTCTTCCCGGGGCAGTTGAAGGGAACTGTGTTTGACTTGTCTCTCTGTGGGCATGTCGACAAAACGCTGTAGAGACCTCACTGACTGCGGTATACCAGGTGTACCCAGGTTGCAGGTGGTGCGACGATGGACGTTATGGGGGACAAGGCAACTCTGTTGGAGACAGGGCGATTTGTGCAGCCTTCCGACCGGGACGAAACCGGCGAGGCGGTAGAAGAGGCACGTCAACGGCTCGCCGCCGAAGCCGGCGATGTCGAGGCGATGAGTGTCCTCGGAGCCATGCTGCTGCGCCGTGGTGATCTCGACGGAGCCGAGCCTCAACTGCGTGCCGCCACCGCGGCCGGTGACCGTGCCGCCGCCAACAACCTCGGTGTCCTCCTCCATCAGCGCGGGTACGCCGACGACGCCGCCGGCTGGTGGCGGATCGCCGCCGTCGCCGGCTCCGCCCCCGCCGCGCACGCCCTCGGCCGCCACCACCGTGAGCGCGGTGACGAACCGGCCGCCGAGTACTGGCTGCGCCAGTCCGCCGAGCAGGGGCATGTGCTGGGCGCGTACGCGCTCGCCGATCTGCTGGAGCACCGCGGGGACGCGGCCACCGAGCAGTGGATGCGGGTCGCTGCCGAGCGGGGGCATCGGGAGGCCGCCTATCGGCTGGCCCGTGCGCTGGACCGGAAGGCCGCGGAGGGTGGCGAGGGCGAGGGTTCCGAGAGCGGTGCAGGAGAGGTCGAGCAGTGGTATCGGCAGGCCGCCGCTCGGGGGCATCAGCGGGCCGCGCTGCATCTCGGGGCCATTCTGGAGAAGCGCGGTGAACTCAAGGAGGCCGGGCGCTGGTATCTGACGTCCGCCAAGGACGGCGAGGCCCGGGCCGCGTGCGCGCTCGGGTTCCTGCTGCGGGACGCGGGGGACACCGAGAGCGCCGCCGTGTGGTGGCTGCGGGCCGCCCAGGACGGGGACGGCAACGCCGCCAACGCGCTGGGCGCGCTGCACGCCGAGCGCGGTGAGACCCAGACCGCCGAGCGGTGGTACCGCGCGGCGATGGACGCGGGGGATGTCAACGGCGCGTACAACCTCGGTCTGCTCTGCGCCGAGCAGGCACGTACCGCGCAGGCCGAGCAGTGGTACCGGCGGGCCGCGTACGCCGGGCACCGTGAGGCCGCCAACGCGCTCGCCATTCTGCTGCTGCAGGGCGGGGACACGTCGGGGGCCGAGCCGTGGTTCTCCAAGGCGGCCGAGGCGGGGAGCGTGGACGCCGCCTTCAACCTCGGGATCCTGTACGCCGGGCGAGGCGAGGACGATGCCGCGCTGGGGTGGTACGAGCGTGCCGCCGGCGCCGGGCACACCGAGGCGGCGCTTCAGGTCGGTACCGCGCGGCTGCGGGACGGGGACGAGCGGGACGCGGAGCGGTATCTGCGGTGTGCGGCGGGTGGGGGGAGCGCCGAGGCGGCCTATCGGCTGGCCGCGGTGCTCGACGCGCGGCGTCCGCCTGCGCCCGCGCACGAGCTGGGTGAGATCGCGCACGAGAAGACCGAGTGCGAGGAGTGGTACGAGCGGGCGGCTTCTCAGGGGCATCGGCGGGCGCAGGTGCGGGTGGGGATGCTGGCGTCGGCTCGGGGGGACGTGGTGGAGGCGGCCCGGTGGTACCGGGCGGCGGCTGAGGCCGGTTCTCGAAACGGGGCGTTCAACCTGGGGCTGTTGTTGGCCCGTGAGGGGAGTGAGCCCGAGGCGGCTGTGTGGTGGGCTCGGGCGGCTGAGGCGGGGCATGGGCGGGCGGCGTTGAGGTTGGCGCTGGTGTATGCGCGGCGGGGGGAGTTGGCGGAGGGGCAGCGGTGGGCTGATCTCGCGGTTTCTCTTGGGCCGGGGGAGGTCGCTGAGCGGGCGGCTCGGTTGCGGGATGCGTTGCGGGAGGAGCTGTCCGCTTGAGCGGGGGGCGTTGGTTTTTTTCGCCCCCGCCGCCCCTACCCGTCCCATCCCGTTCCTGGGGGCTGCGCCCCCAGACCCCCCTTCGCGCTGAACGTGCTCGTCCTCAAACGCCGGACGGGCTGGGTGGGGGTGTGGCGGGTTGGTGGGAGAGAGGGGCGGGCTGGACGTGCTCGTCCTCAAACGCCGGACAGGCTGGTGGTGCCCCGGTCGGTGCTGAACGTAAGTGATTTGCCTTTGTTGGTTGGGCTGACGTAACGTTGGGTTTACCGACGCGGGGTGGAGCAGCTCGGTAGCTCGCTGGGCTCATAACCCAGAGGTCGCAGGTTCAAATCCTGTCCCCGCTACTTTGAACTGAGGGTCGGAGTCCGTTACAGGGCTCCGGCCCTCAGGCGTGTCGGGGCCCAGCAGCGGATGATGTCGCGGACCGAGACGATGCCCGTGGGCTCGCCGGTGTCGTCCAGGACGATGAGGTGGCGGAAGCCGCCGTGGGCCATCGCATGTGCCGCGTCCTCCAGGGTCCAGGAGGGGGCCGCGAAGACTACGTCGTTGGTGGTGTGGGCGTGGGCGCGTTCCGTGTCGGGGCTCTGGCCCAGGGCTACGGAGTTGAGGATGTCGCGTTCGGTGAGGATGCCGATTCCGCCGGCGTCCGGGTCGAGGACCACCGCCGCGCCGATACGGCGCGCGGCCATCAGTGCGGCGGCCTGGCGGAGTGTGTGATCGGGGCCGATGGTGAGGACCACGGTGCTCATGGCGTCACGTACGAGCATGGGGTGGAGCCACCTCCTATAGAGTTCCCGCCCCTGTTCACTTCCTTGTTCAGGATTTCACAAGTTCACAAGTGGGGGGAACTTCAGAGTGGCAGTTAAAGAGACGGTCAACAAGAGGGGCGTCAGTAACGCTGGTTCAGGTAGCCCAGCATCTCGTCGTGGAGGTGGCCGTTCGATGCCGCCGCGTCGCCGCTGTGCGGGCCCGGGCGGCCGTCGAGGCCGGTGAACGTGCCGCCGGCCTCCGTGACGATGATCGCGTTGGCCGCCATGTCCCACAGGGACAGCTCCGGCTCCGCGCAGATGTCGATCGAGCCCTCGGCGACCATCATGTACGGCCAGAAGTCGCCGTACGCGCGCGTGCGCCACACCTCGCGGGTCAGGTCCAGGAAGCCGCCCAGTACACCGCGGTCCTCCCAGCCGGTGAGCGACGAGTACGCGAACGACGCGTCCGACATCTTGGAGACGCCCGAGACGCGCAGCCTGGACGCCGAGGAGAGGCTGCGGCCGGTGTAGGCGCCGTGGCCCTTCGCCGCCCACCAGCGGCGGCCCAGGGCGGGGGCCGACACGACGCCGACGACCGGCTGGAAACCGCCCTCGGCCGCCTCCATCAGGGAGATCAGCGTGGCCCAGACGGGCACCCCGCGGACGTAGTTCTTGGTGCCGTCGATCGGGTCGATCACCCAGCGGCGGGGGCCCGTGCCCTCGATGCCGTACTCCTCGCCGAGGATCGCGTCGCGTGGACGGGCCCGCTGCAACTGGCCCCGGATCAGTTCCTCGGCGGATTTGTCCGCCTCGCTGACCGGGGTCATGTCCGGCTTCGTCTCGACCTTGAGGTCGAGTGCCTTGAACCGGCCCATCGTCGTGGCGTCGGCGGCGTCCGCGAGGACATGGGCAAGGCGCAGGTCATCGTGATAGTCGGGCATAGGCGAACCGTATCTTTCACGCCTGCCGCCCGGCTACAGGGGCCATGGGTGCGGTTACCCGCAGTTGTTCGGCCCCTGCCCGGTCCTGGCCGGGGTGCGAATGTCGATACGCGCCCCCTGGCGCTGCCGCGAACCCTTGACAGTGACTCCGTCCGCGTCAAACCTGGGGCGCAGAGCCGCTCGCCCCTGGGAGGCCGATGATGCCCGCAGCGCGGGATTCCCTGCTGGACGCCGCTTACACGGCGCTCGCGCGCCGTCCGTGGTCCGCGGTACGGATGGTCGACGTCGCGGTGGCCGCCGGAGTGTCCCGGCAGACGCTGTACAACGAGTTCGGCAGCAAGGACGGGCTCGCCCGGGCCCTGGTGCGCAGAGAGGCCGACGCCTACCTCGCGGGCGTCGAACGGGCGCTCACCGGGCCCGCCGACCCGGGTGCCGGTGCGCGGGAGCGGCTCACGGCCGCCGCCGAGTGGACCACGGCGTCCGCCCGCGACAGCGTGCTCGTACGGGCCCTGCTGACCGGCTGCTGGAGCGAACGGCTGCCCTCGCCGACGCTGTCCGCCGTGCCGTCCTCCGCCTCGGTGCCCGCGCAGCGGCGGGCCGACGGGCCGCTGCCCTCGCCCGGCGAGTTCGTGGCGCTCGTCCGCGACCGTGCCGTGACGGTGCTGTCCGGTCCCGGCGCGGCCAAGTCGGAGGCGGTCGAGATGTCCCGCACCTGCGAACTGGCCGTCCGGCTCGCCCTGTCCTGTGTCGCCGCGCCTCCGGGGGAGGGCGGTGTCGCCGATCTCGTGGGGAGTGTGCTGCAGAGGTCGGCCGGTTCCGCTGTCTGGAACTGACCCCGCAGGACCGGTCCTGGGCCGGCTCTAGTGCGACGAGCCCGACAGTTGCAGGCCGATCACACCGATGATGACCATGCTGATCGAGACGATCTTCAGGACGGACACCAGGTCATCCAGGAAGATCATTCCGTAGATCGCAGTGCCCGCCGCGCCGATGCCGGTCCACACCGCGTACGCCGGGCCCACGTCGAGTCTCTTCAGGGAGAGGGTCAACAGGCCGAAGCTGCCGAGGGCGAAGACGCAGAAGGCCGCTGTCGGCCAGAGACGGGTGAAGCCGTGGGACAACTTCAGGCAGACCGCGAATCCGACTTCCAGGAGTCCCGCCACGACGACCAGCAGCCACGCCATGTCTTGTCCTCCCGTGTACCGCGTCGACTGCTTCGTCCCGCTCGGATCCGGCTCGGTGCGATTATGCACTTACCGGTCGCAGTGTCGGCCAAACAACGCGGAGGTCAGTCGCCTTCGGTGCGCTCCCGGGTCGACAGCAGTCGGCGCAGCGAGTAGAGACGCGCCGGGTCCGCGTGGCCCTTCTCGACCCACTCGTCCAGGGCGCAGTCGGGCTCGTCGTGGCTGCACGCGCGCGGGCAGTTCTCCGTGCCCGGTTCGAGGTCGGGGAAGGCGTGGATCACCAGGGACGGGTCGACGTGGTGCAGTCCGAACGAACGTACGCCCGGGGTGTCGATCACCCAGCCCGCGTCGCCCGAGAGGGGGAGGGCGAGGGCGGAGGTGGTGGTGTGACGGCCGCGGCCCGTGACCGCGTTGACGTGGCCCGTCGAGCGGCGCTGGTCGTTCGGCACGAGAGCGTTGACCAGGGTCGTCTTGCCCACGCCCGAGTGGCCGACGAACGCCGTGATCTTGCCGTCCAGCTGCTCGCGTACGCGGGCGACAGCGGTCCCGTCCTCCAGCTCCTGGCGGCTCGTGACGACGTACGGGATGTCCAGGGCGCCGTACAGCTCCAGGAGCTTGTCGGGCGGGGAGAGGTCCGACTTGGTCAGGACGAGGAGGGGGGTCAGGCCGCCGGCGTACGCCGCCACCAGGCAGCGGTCGATCAGGCGGGGGCGGGGTTCCGGGTCCGCGAGGGCCGTGACGATGGCGAGCTGGTCGGCGTTGGCCACGACCACGCGCTCGTAGGGGTCGTCGTCGTCCGCCGTGCGGCGCAGGAGGGACGTGCGCGCCCCGATGCGGACGATCCGGGCCAGGGTGTCCTTCTTGCCGGAGAGGTCGCCGATGACGGACACGTGGTCGCCGACCACCGCGGCCTTGCGGCCCAGTTCGCGGGCCTTCATCGCCATGACGATCCGGTCGTCGACCAGGACGGTCAGCCGGCCCCGGTCGACGGTGAGGACCATGCCGTCGGCGGCGTCCTCGTGCTTCGGGCGGATGTTCGTACGGGGTCGGTTGCCCTTGGGGTTCGGGCGGGAGCGGATGTCGTCCTCGTCGGTGTTCTTGCCGTAGCGGCGCATGATCCAGGTCCGCCCGTCAGTTCCCGAGCATTCCGGTCCACAGATCGGGGAAGTCCGGGAGGGTCTTCGCCGTCGTCGCCACGTTCTCGATCTGCACGTCCTTCACCGCCAGGCCGATGATCGCGCCGGCTGTCGCCATGCGGTGGTCCTCGTACGTGTGGAAGGTGCCGCCGTGCAGGGGGCGCGGGCGGATGTGCAGACCGTCGGCGGTCTCGGTCACATCGCCGCCGAGTTCGTTGATCTCCTTGGTGAGGGCCGCCAGGCGGTCCGTCTCGTGGAGGCGGAGGTGGGCCACCCCGGTGAGGGTGGAGGGGGAGTCCGCGAGGGCCGCGACCGCGGCGATGCCCGGGGTCAGCTCGCCGACCTCGCTCAGGTCCACGTCGATGCCGTGGATCGCGCCGGAGCCGGTGAACTCCAGGCCGTACTCGGTGAGTTCGCAGGAGCCGCCCATCTCCGTGAAGATCTCGCGGAGCCGGTCGCCGGGCTGCGTGGTGCGGGCCGGCCAGTCGGGGATGGTCACCTTGCCGCCGGTCACCAGGGCCGCCGCCAGGAAGGGCTGGGCGTTGGAGAGGTCCGGCTCGATGGTCAGGTCGCGGCCGAGCAGGGCGCCCGGGGTGACCCGCCAGACGTTCGGTTCGCCGCCCGACTCCGGGGTGTCGACCTGGGCGCCGACCGAGCGGAGCATGTCGACGGTCATGCGGATGTGGGGGAGTGAGGGCAGGGTCGCGCCGGTGTGGCGGACCTCGACGCCCTGGTTGAAGCGGGGGGCGGAGAGGAGGAGGGCGCTCACGAACTGCGAGGACGAGGACGCGTCGATCGACACCGGGCCGCCGTCGAGGGCGCCGCTGCCGTGCACGGTGAGGGGGAGCGTGCCGCGGGCGTCGTCGTCGATGCGGGCGCCGAGGGCGCGCAGGGCGTCGATGACGCCGTTGAGGGGGCGTTCGTACGAGCGGGGGTCGCCGTCGAAGCGGATGGGGCCGTCGGCGAGGGCGGCGACCGGGGGGAGGAAACGCATCACGGTGCCGGCGTTGCCGACGTCCACCGTGGCGGGGCCGTGGAGGCCTGCGGGGAGTACGCGCCAGGTCTCGCCGGTGCCGTCGGGGCCGACGCCCTCCTCGATGCCTACGCCCATGGTGCGGAGGGCGCCGGCCATGAGGAGGGTGTCGCGTGAGCGGAGGGGGCGGCGCAGCCAGCCCGGTTCTGAGGCGAGGGCGGCGAGGACGAGGGCGCGGTTGGTGACGGACTTGGAACCGGGCACGTGGACCGTCGCGTCGACGGCTCCGCTCGCGTGCGGGGCGGGCCAGAGGGCGGTGTCTGCGGGGTTCGGGGCCATGGGGTCACTTTAGTGGGGGTTCGGTGTGTCGGGTTTGGCTGGGGAAGGTGGGTTCGTTGTCGGGTGCGGGCGCGTTGTGGCTGGTCGCGCAGTTCCCCGCGCCCCTAAACGCCTGCCCCTTCGGGGCGGCGTCATCCGCGCCCATGCCCCGTATCCGCCTAGGCCCCGCGTCCGCGCAGGCCCCGCCCTCCCCTCGCCACCCGGCTCACACCTCCAGGAGCCACCTGCCCCCGCCTATCAGTGAGCACAGGCTTACCGCGTGGAACAGGAAGAGCCACAAGCCTGCTGGGACGTGGGTCAGGCGGGAGAGTTGGTCTGCGTCCGAGTCGCCTGCTCCGCCCCTGCGGCGTTTTGCCTGGAGTTCGAAGGCCGGGCGGACTCCGCCCAGCAGCAGGAACCAGACCACCGCGTAGGCGAAGGCCGCCTGGATCTGGGGGCCGGTCAGCCAGGAGACCGCCAGGAAGGTGCCGCCGGAGATGAACACCGTCAGGGCGCCGTACGCGTTGCGGATCATCACCAGCATCGCGACGAGCAGGACTGTCGCCAGCCATAGGAGAGCCGTGATGTGGCCTGCGGCCAGCAGGGCGGCGCCGCCCAGGCCCAGGAGCGGGGGAGCCGTGTAGCCGAACGCGGCCGTCAGGATCATGCCTATGCCGTGCGGCTTGCCCCGGCTGACCGTGAGGCCGCTGGTGTCGGAGTGCAGGCGTATGCCGGTGAGGGTACGGCCGGTCAGCAGCGCGACCAGACCGTGGCCGCCCTCGTGCGCGATGGTGATGGCGTTGCGCGAGAGGCGCCACAGGGGATGCGGGACGGTCACGGCGAGCGCGGCCACCAGGGTCGCGATCACCACCCACAGGTCGGGGTCGGGCTGGCTGCCGAAGATCTCGTCCCAGAGGCCGGCCAGCGAGGTGGATGCGGTGCTGTCCATTGTCGGCGGAGGCTCCCTAGTGTCGCGTCGAATCTGGCAGTGTGACATGTATGTGCGGTAGGTATGCAGCGAGTCGTGCGCCCGAGGATCTCGCAGGAGTCTTTGAGATCGACAAGTGGGATCCCGAGGAGACACTCGCCCCCGACTACAACGTGGCCCCGACCAAAGAGGTCTACGCGGTACTCGACCGTCCTCTCAAGGACGCCGAGGATCCGAAGCCGGTTCGGCAGCTGCGGAAGTTGAAGTGGGGGCTTGTGCCGTCCTGGGCCAAGACCCCCGAAGGCGGCGCCCGGATGATCAACGCGCGCGCCGAGACCGTCCACGAGAAGCCCTCGTACCGGCGGGCCTTCACCACCCGGCGCTGCATCCTGCCCGCCGACGGTTACTACGAGTGGGTCACCGCGGCCGGCGAGCGGGAGCTGGAGGTCGAGGGGAAGAAGAAGCGGCCCCGCAAGCAGCCGTACTTCGTGACGCCCGCCGACGGGTCGGTCTTCGCGATGGCGGGGCTGTACGAGTTCTGGCGGGACCGGACCCTGCCCGACGACCACCCGCAGGCCTGGTGGGTGACGTGCTCGGTCATCACCACCGAGGCCGAGACCTCCCCGCTCGCCGTCGGCCCCGCCGAGGGCCCGCGCGCCCTGGCCGACATCCACCCCCGGATGCCCCTGATGCTCACCCCGGACCACTGGGACGCCTGGCTCGACCCCGCTCATACGGACGTGGACGACCTGCGCGAGCTGCTCGCGCCGCCGCCCGCCGGGCTGATGCGCGCGTACCCCGTCTCCACGGCCGTCAGCAACGTCCGCAACAACGGACCGGAGCTGCTGACCGAGCTGGAGGGGCCCGAGGAGGGCACACTCTTCTGACGTGAGCCCAACCAACACACGTATCCAGACCGTCGAGACCGACGCCGGTCCCGCTCGCATCACCTGGCACCCGGCCCCGCAGCAGCGCCTCGTCCTCGCCGTCAGTCATGGCGCCGGGGGCGGCATCGAGGCCCGCGATCTTCAGGCGCTCGCCGGGGAGCTGCCCGCGCACGGCGTCACCGTCGCGCTCGTCGAGCAGCCCTGGCGGGTGGCCGGGAAGAAGGTGGCGCCCGCGCCGAAGACGCTGGACGTGGGGTGGCGGGGGATCTGGCCCGCGCTCGCCGAGGCCGGGCTGCCGGTGATCGCCGGTGGGCGCAGCGCCGGGGCCCGCGTGGCCTGTCGTACCGCCGGGGAACTGGGCGCCGTCGCCGTGCTCGCGCTCTCCTTCCCGCTGCACCCGCCGGGCAGGCCCGAGAAGTCGCGGGCCGACGAGCTGCTCGGGGCCGGGGTGCCCACCCTTGTCGTCCAGGGCGGCAACGATCCGTTCGGGAAGCCGGACGAGTTCCCGGCGGGGGACTTCGAGTTGGCGGAGGTGCCGTACGGCGATCATGGTTTCGCCGTGCCCAAGAGGGCACCCCTCGGGCAGGACGAGGCCGTGGCGTTGATCACGGGGCGGGTCGTGGAGTGGACCGCGTCACTCGGGTGACGGCCGGGAATGCCGGGCGGCGGACTGCTGTTGTGCGGATCAGATACCACAAGCGTGTGGTGACCGTCGTACGAGAGGAAGTCCGCCGCATGGGTTCGACCATCTGCCCGAATCGCCGCAGCAGCGCTGACCTGGACTGGACGGTCCTGCACGCGGCGAAGACCGCCCCTATTCGGGCGGCGGGCGGACACGATGTTCGTCTATCCTCCGATTCGAGTGGGATCGGTTTCGGTCTCGCAACGTCATTGGAGGAGGTGGGTCCGGTCACTGGGACCGACGCAGGGACCGAACACGGCCAGGCGGAGCAGCCCGAGGGCCCGGGCAGGAGTGAGTCGACCGCGGAGCGCAGCGCGCGCTTCGAGCGGGACGCGCTCGAATTCCTCGACCAGATGTACTCGGCCGCGCTGCGCATGACGCGCAACCCGGCCGACGCCGAGGACCTGGTGCAGGAGACGTACGCGAAGGCGTACGCGTCCTTCCACCAGTTCCGTGAGGGCACCAACCTCAAGGCGTGGCTGTACCGCATCCTCACGAACACGTTCATCAACTCGTACCGCAAGAAGCAGCGCGAGCCCCAGCGCAGTGCGGCCGAGGAGATCGAGGACTGGCAGCTCGCGCGCGCCGAGTCGCACATGTCGACCGGTCTGCGCTCGGCCGAGTCGCAGGCGCTCGACCACCTGCCCGACTCGGACGTCAAGGAAGCACTTCAGGCGATCCCGGAGGAATTCCGGATCGCGGTGTATCTCGCGGACGTAGAGGGCTTTGCGTACAAGGAGATCGCGGACATCATGGGGACACCCATCGGTACGGTGATGTCCCGACTGCACCGCGGCCGTCGCCAGCTGCGCGGCATGCTGGAGGACTACGCCCGTGACCGTGGCCTGGTCCCGGCCGGTGCCGGAGAGTCGAACGAAGCGAAAGGCTCGGGCTCATGAGCTGCGGAGAGCCGCACGAGACGGACTGCAGTGAAGTACTCGATCATCTCTACGAGTTCCTCGACCGGGAGATGCCGGACTCGGACTGCACCAAGTTCGAGGTCCACTTCGAGGAGTGCTCTCCGTGCCTGGAGAAGTACGGGCTCGAACAGGCCGTGAAGAAGCTCGTCAAGCGCTGCTGCGGTCAGGACGACGTGCCGACCGATCTGCGCGCCAAGGTGATGGGGCGGCTCGACATGATCCGCTCCGGCCAGACCGTGCCCGAGCACGACATCGCCACCGAGGGCTGACGCTCTCGAACCGCCATCGGCCCCGCTCGGCGGGGCCGATCGCCGCTTTCCGGCCTGGACGTCCTCAGACGTCCAGGCCGTTCTCGATCCGCTTCAGGCTGTGCCGGGCCAGCGCCAGGTTGCTGCGCGACCGGTCGAGCGCGACGTACAGGAAGAGCGCGCCCTTGCTGCTGGCCAGCGGGCGGATCAGGTGGTACTGCCTGCCCAGCGTGATCAGGATGTCCTCGATGGTGTCGTCCATGTCCAGCGAGGCCAGCGTGCGCATCTTCGACCGTACGACCTCGGTGTTGCCCGCCGCCGCCAGTTCCAGGTCGAGGCCCGGGCCGCCGCCGAGGGTGCCGAGCGACATCCCGCTGTCGTAGTCGACGAGCGCCACTCCGAGCGCCCCGTCGACGGTCATGACTTCCTTGAGCGCTGTCTCGATGTTCATTCTTGCTGCCCCAATTCCTCAGTGACGCTGACCGGTCGCTGTCCGTGCAACTACGATCGAACTCAAGCGACTTGCGGGTCGCAAAACATCAACTTTGGTGTGTGTTACGAAAGTTGTCGTTCAAAGTACTGTGCAACGGTCGTACGTGAAGGGGGAATGGCGAAATGACGACGGCAGTTGAGGCTTCGCTGGCCCGGTTCCTCGACTCCCCCGGCGTCACCGGTGTCGCCCTCGTCGACGCCGTCACCGGCCTCACCTACGGAGTGGCGGGAGACGTCACCGAGGCCGGCGACGGTCAGGAGAGTTCCGAGTTCGCCTCCCTCGTCGCCGACCGGCTGGGCCGGGCGGGTGCCGAGGGCGAGCTGGAGAGTGTCGTCACGACCAGCGTGCGCCGCCATCAGGTCCTGCTCGCGGTGGGCCGCCAAGCCGGCGACCCGCTGCTGCTGACGGCCGGACTCGACCGCGAGCGGGCCAATCTCGCCCTCGCCGCGCGCAGTATGGGCGACCTGGCCGACGAGGTGCTCGCATGACCGGCATCCTCGGCGTGGCCGGCCCGAGAGCGCGGGTGAGCGCATGAACGCGTCCGCCGCGCGCAACCTGCCCGCGCTGCTCCTGGGGCTGCGCGAGGAGGAGTTCAGCGGCACGGTACGGGTCGCGGGCATGCCTGGTGGCACGATTCACCTACGAGCCGGTCTGGTGGGCGCGGTGGAGACACCGGGCGCGCCGACCGCCACCTCGGCCCTGCTGACCTCCGGCCGGATCGACGACGAGGCCTGGCTCGCCGCGTGCGCCGCACAGCCCGACCCCGACCTGCTCGGTGAACGTCTGGTGGCCGACGGGCTGGTGGGCGCCGCCGAACTCGAAGTCGTCTGCACGGCCGCCGTGTTCGACGCGGCCTTCGCCATGTCGCTGGGCGCGCCGGGCAGTTGGGAGCTGAGCGCCCCGGAACCGGCTCTCCGTGTCCGGCCCGGCGTGGAACCGCGGCAGTTGACCGACGAGACCACGCGGCGCATCGCGCTGCTCAGCCGTCTGTGGGGACCCCCGGGCGAACTCGCCCGCGCGCGCCCCACACCGGGCACAGGGGTCGTGGAGGGACCGCTGTCCGGTCGGCACGAGGACGTTCTGAACCAGGTCAACGGGCGCCGTACGGCCCGGGACATCGCCTTCGCGCTGGGGCGCGGACTGTACGCCGTGATGCTGGACCTGATCCGCATGGAGACGCTCGGGCTCCTCCGATGGGGGACCCCGACCGCACCCGGCGGCCGGCCCAGCACCGCGCCGCGTGTCACCCCCGGCCGTACGACGGCCACCGGCCCGCCGCCGGTGCCGTCGAGAACCGAGCCGCTGCCGAGGCGTATGCCCAGGGGCGGAGAGAGAGGGGGGTAGTGAGTGCGGACGACGGAAAAGATGCCGAAAGCGCTGCCGGAACCAACAGGGAAACCGACAGAGGAACCAACAGGGGAGCCGACGGGGGAACAGCTGGCGAAACCGCCGACCAAGGCGCGGCCACCCAGAACGATCAGGGTGTGAGCACACCCACTCCGCCCGTACGGAAGCCGCTTCCCGTACGGCCTCCCGCGAACACCGCCCTACTGGGCCCCACGGCCGAAGAGCTGGCCGCCGACCAACCCTCTGTCGAGACGCTGCGGCGGGTCCGCCATGCGTTGCGCGCTCTTCCGGAGCCCGACTGACCGCAAGGAGTACGTCCCATGGGTCCCCTGAGCCCTCCCCTGAGCGAAGAAAATCCGGAGCCCTCCCAGTCCGTCCAGCTGACCGGCATCCTCACCTCGTTGCGGGACCGGGTGATGGGAGTCTCCGAAAGCGTCCTGTCCACGGTGGACGGCCTTCTCGTCGTCGCCGACACGGACACTGCGCACCCCGAGTCGATCGCCGCGCTCGCCGCCGCCACGCTCGGAGTGAGCCGCCGGATCGCCGAGCAGGCGAACGTCGGAGTGCTCCGCGAGGTGGTCGCCCGCTGCGGTGCGGGGCATGTCATCGTGCTGGCCGTCGGCGAACGCGCCCTGCTGACCGTCATGGGCGACGACGGGCTGGACATCGCCGCGTTCCAGCGTGAATCCCCGGCCACGGTCGAGGAGTTGACCAAGGTGCTGGCCGCGGATGTGGCGTACTGACACAGAAGCTCACGGTTCCCTCTAACGGGCTAATCTGCGGCTCCTGAGGCCTGGGATTCGCCCAATGCCCCGGTATGGCCGCCGTCGGCCGCCCTATCCTCCATGTCCCGGAGCCTGAACAGGCTTGTGCCGAACGCCAGCCCGGCCGGCCCCGGTCCGGGACACGGGGGAGGGAGCGCCATGCGGTCGATCACACCGTGGGCGCGTGTCTACGTCGTCGCTGTCGCCCTGGGGGCCGTCCTCTGCGCGGCGCCCGTCCGCTCCGCGCACGCCCCCTGGGGCGCCGTGGCGCTGTTCACCGCGCTGTGCGCCGCGTGCGAGCAGCTCGCGGTCGGCCGGTTCGGCGGGGGCCGGGGGTACGAGGGTCCGGGTGCCGCCGGTTCCGGGGGCGCCGGTCCGCCCCGGTGGCACACGCCCGTCCTGCTCGCCGGCGCCTTCCTGCTGCCGCCCGCCGCGGCCGCGCTCGTGCCGCTGCCGGGCGCGCTGCTGGTCAGGGGCGCCGAACGCACGCCCTTGCCGCGCCGGCTCTGGCGGGCCGGACAACTCGGGATCGGCACCTGGACGGCCTCGCGGGTGCACTGGTCGCTCGGCGGTCCCGACGCGGTCGACTCCGCCGGGTTCCCGTACGCCCTGTTCGGCGCCGGGGTGGCCGTGGTCGCGTTCTGCCTGGTCCTGGCCCTGCTCGACGGAGGCATCCTGGCGCTCGCCGAACGGGTCCCGGTGCGGCTGGCCTGGCGGGGACTGTTCGTACGGTCCCTGGTGCCGGTCGGGGTGCACGGGCTCGCCGGGCTGATGA
Organism: Streptomyces sp. NBC_00075; assembly: GCF_045041225.1. Classification (NCBI taxonomy): domain Bacteria; kingdom Bacillati; phylum Actinomycetota; class Actinomycetes; order Kitasatosporales; family Streptomycetaceae; genus Streptomyces; species Streptomyces sp. NBC_00075. The sequence continues at coordinate 3,516,791 of NZ_CP108243.1, read as the reverse complement.
TGGCCGTCCTGTGGCGCGGCCCCTACGGGCCCGTCGCCGCACTGCTCGTGCTGCTGCCGATGTGGGTGTCGTGGTGGGTGTTCGCCCAGTACCACCGGGAGCGGGCGGCGCACCAGGCGACGATCAGGGCGCTCGTGCAGGCCGTCGACATCAAGGACGGGTACACGCGCGGGCACAGTGAGCGGGTCGGACAGGCGTCGATGCTGATCGCGCGGGAACTGGGCATGGACGACGAGCGGGTCGAGGTGCTGCGGTTCGCCGGAATCCTGCACGACGTGGGAAAGCTGGGCGTTCCCACGCGGCTGCTGCGGAAGGACGGGCCGCTCACCCCGGAGGAGCGCCGGGTGATCGAGCTGCACCCGGAGTACGGGCACGAGATCGTCCGGGGGATCGGCTTCCTCGGGGAGGCCCGGTCGGCGATCCTGCACCATCACGAGCGGCTGGACGGGAGCGGGTACCCGTACGGGCTCGTCGGGAGCCAGATCCCGGAGTTCGCGCGGGTCGTGGCCGTCGCGGACGCGTTCGACGCGATGACGTCGACACGGTCCTACAGCAGGGCCCGGCCCGTGCCGGTGGCCCTGGCGGAGCTGGAGCGGTGTGCGGGGACGCAGTTCGACCCGGTGATGGTCCGGGCGCTGGTGCGGGGGCTGGAGCGCGGGGGCGGGTGGCATCCGGCGGTCACGGCCGACTCGGCGCACTCCGACGCCGACCGCACGCCGGCCCCCGGGATCCCGGCCCCGCTGGGGTCCACCGCGGGGACGGTGAGATGAGAACACTGGTTCATCTCACCGCCGCTCTGCTGACCCTGCTCTCCCTCGCCCACACCCTCTGGTCCGGCCTCGACGAGCGTGCCGTCGCGCTCTGCTTCGGACTGCTCGTGGTCCTCGGGGAGCTGACCCGGTGGAGCGGGCCCGAGTCGCGGGAGATCGCGCCGCTCGCCGCCGCCGGGACGCTGTCGTACGCGCTGCTCGGGGAGGACGCCGGGCGGGCCACGCACCACGGCGCCCTCCAGGTCGTCGCCGTCGTCTTCGCGGCCACCCTCGTCGGCTGCGTACCGCACGTAGCACGCGGGCAGGGGCCGACCGCCGACCACCTCGCCCGGCGCGTCCTCACCGCCGGATTCGCCGCCGTCTGTTTCCAACCCCTTTACAACCAGGGCGTGTTCGAGGCCTGGGGCGGCCCCGCCCACGTCCTGCTGCTCGTCGCGCTGCTCGGGCTCACCGCGCTCTGCGACGCCGTACTCGCCGCCGCGCTGGCCCACTCCCGCACCGGCTGGCCCTTCGGTCCGCTGCTGCGGGACGAGCTGCGGGCCACGCTGGGCATCGGGACCGCGGTGTGTGCGACCGGGGTCGTCATGGCGCTGGCCGTCGCCGTGGTCGGCCTCTGGGCGCTGCCTGTCTTCTCGCTGCCGCTGCTCCTCACCCAGCTCTCCTTCCGGCGGTACGCGGCCGTGCGGGCCACCTATCGGCAGACCATCGCCTCCCTGGCCCGCGCCACCGAGATCGCCGGGTACACCCCGGCCGGGCACGCCCGGCGGGTCGCGGTGCTGAGCACGGCGGTGGGGCGGGAGCTGGGGCTGTCCGAGCCGGAGCTGACCGTGCTGGAGTACGCGGCCCTCATGCACGACATCGGGCAGCTCAGCCTCGTCGACCCGGTACCGGCCGGCGCCACGGCCGTACTCCCGGTGGCGGAACAGCGCCGGATCGCGCTGCTCGGCGGGGCTGTCGTACGGCAGACGGGGGTGGCCGCCGCGGTCGCCGTGGTCGTGGAGCGGCAGGCCGATCCGTACCGGGAGCAGCCGGTCTCCGCGCGGATCGTGCGGGCCGTCAACGCATACGAGGAGAAAGTCCGGGAAGCCGGAGCGGACGGGCCGCTGCGGGCTCTCGAAGAGCTGCGGCTGGGGACCGGCCGGGACTACGAGCCCGAGGTCGTGGAATCACTCGCCCGGGTGCTCGCCAGAAATGGCGGCGCCGTCCGCGAGCGCATCGGCTGAAGGTGGTGGTGGGAGAGGGGTGGACGGTCTTACGCTGCCCTCGGTTGGGTAACCCATGGGTAATGAGCGCCCCTCCAGCGGTCCGTGGTTGGATGCGAGGGAGAGGCTGTACGGGGGCAGAAGCCGGCCCACTCCACGGCACTGGCAGGCGGGAATCGTGAGGATCTTCGGCAAGGGACGGCACCGGCCCTCCGCCTCATGGCGGCAGGCCACCGACCGCGCGTTCACGCTGATCGGCGACGGGCGGTACGAGGACGCGGGCGCGCTGCTGACACGTGCCGCCGATCTTGAACCGTGGCTGTCAGAGTCCTGGTTCAACCTCGCCCTGCTGCACAAGTTCCGGCACGACTGGGAGCAGGCCAGGGCGGCCGGTCTGCGGGCCGTCGCGCTGCTCGACCGGGAGACCGGTGCCCCCGATTGGTGGAACGTGGGCATCGCCGCCACCGCCCTCCAGGACTGGCCGCTGGCCCGCCGGGCCTGGCAGGCGTACGGGCTGCGGGTGCCCGGGGGTGTCACCGCCGCCGGTGAGCCCGTCGGCATGGACCTGGGCAGCGCGGCCGTACGGCTGTCGCCCGAGGGCGAGGCCGAGGTCGTGTGGGGGCGGCGGCTGGATCCCGCCCGGATCGAGGTGCTGTCGATCCCGCTGCCGTCCTCCGGGCGGCGCTGGGGCGAGGTCGTGCTGCACGACGGGGTGCCGCACGGTGAGCGGACGACTGCCGCCGGGCACTCCTACCCCGTCTTCGACGAGATCGAGCTGTGGGCGCCGTCGCCGGTGCCGACGTGGGTGGTTCTGCTGGAGGCTGCGGCGGAGGAGGACCGGGACGCGTTGGAGCGGTTGGCGTCCGACGCGGGGTTCGCCGCCGAGGACTGGTCTTCGTCCGTTCGGTTGTTGTGTCGGATGTGTTCGGAGTCGCGGATGCCGTCCGACGAGGGTGACGGTGACCATCTTGATCCGCACGATCACAGTGAGCCCGGTCATCCTGGGCCGTTGGGGCATCGTACGGACGGGCAGTTCTGGGCGCCTGAACGGGAATGTGGGATTGCTGCGCCTGCGTCTTTGGTGCGGGGGTTGCTGGACGGGTGGGTCGCTGACAGTCCGGAGACTCGGGCCTGGCGGGATCTCGAAGAGGTTTGTTAGGGGTTGCTTGCCGGGTGCGGGCCGGTGGGGGCTGGTCGCGCAGTTCCCCGCGCCCCTGACGGGCGCGCCCCTGCGGGGCGCTGCCCGTACCCTGTATCCGCAACTCTCCCCCCGTTTGTTTGAGGAAGGCATCGTCGGTCATGGCGCAGCAGGACACCGATCAGCAGCACGTGGGCGTGCTTCCCGTGGACGACGAGGGCTTCGTCATCGACACCGAGGACGGGGAGGAGCGGGAGGCAGCCTGGCGGGAGCGTGGGACCTCGCGGCCCATCACGGTCGTCGGCAATCCGGTGCTGCACAAGGAGTGCCAGGACGTCACCGAGTTCGGCGCGGAGCTGGAGCAGCTGGTCGCGGACATGTTCGCCAGCCAGCGCACCGCCGAGGGCGTGGGCCTGGCCGCCAACCAGATCGGTGTCGATCTGAAGGTCTTCATCTACGACTGCCCCGATGACGAGGGTCAGCGGCACACCGGGGTCATCTGCAACCCCAGGCTCGTCGAGCTGCCCGCCGACCGGCGCCGACTGGACGACAGCAACGAGGGCTGCCTCTCCGTGCCGACCGCGTACGCGCCGCTCGCCCGGCCCGACTACGCCGAGGTGACCGGGCAGGACGAGAAGGGCAACCCGATCAAGGTGCGCGGCACCGGCTACTTCGCACGCTGTTTGCAGCACGAGACCGATCACCTCTACGGGTACCTGTACATCGACCGGCTCTCCAAGCGCGAGCGCAAGGACGCCCTGCGTCAGATGGCCGAGAACGAGCCCCGCTACCCCGTGGTCGCGAACGACTGACAGCTCCTGAGGCGCACGCGCACTCATCCGCACACGAACGGCCCCTGACCAGGGGCCGTTCATGTTTCGGTCATGCGTCCGTCGCACGTTCGATCGAAAGTCGGACTCAAGTGTGCTTGTAGTGATCCAGAATCAGTCAGACCAGCGGCGAATCTCGGCAGCTTGGGGTAGTGAAGGAAGCAAATCCGTTCCCAGAACGGTCAGTTGTGGTGCTGAATGGGAAGTGCGGGGATACGCAACGGCGCACGCCCGGCACAGCGGGAGGGGTGTTGCGCCAACTGGCGGCTGAGAGGGGTTTGTTCGTGCCTGCTTTCCCACACAGCACCTCACCGGCGACAACAGCGGTAGCGATCCCACCATCACTGGCCTTACCGGTGATCGAGGCGGCGTTTCCCCGGCAACTGCATCCGTATTGGCCCCGACTTCAGGAGAACACCAGGGGCTGGCTGCTGGAAAAACGCCTCATGCCGGCGGACAAGGTCGCAGAATATGCCGACGGCCTTTGCTATACCGACCTCATGGCCGGGTACTACCTCGGTGCCCCGGACGACGTACTCCAGGCGATAGCGGACTTCAGTGCCTGGTTCTTCGTCTGGGACGACCGTCACGACCGTGACATCGTGCACGGCCGGCCCGCCGCCTGGCGGAAACTCAGGAGCCGTCTCCATGCCGCGCTGGACGCACCCGGGCTGTATCTGTACCACCGGGATCCGCTGGTCGCGGGGTTCGCGGACAGCGTGCTGCGGCTGTTCTCGTTCCTTGGGAGGAAGTGGAACGCACGCTTCGCGCGGCATTTCCACGCGGTGATCGACGCGTACGACCGAGAGTTCCGCAACCGTACAAACGGAACTGTGCCAAAGGTCGAGGAATATCTCGAACTGCGGCGGCTCACCTTCGCGCACTGGATCTGGACCGATCTCCTGGAGCCGAGCGCGGGCTGTGAACTCCCCACGGTGGTGCGGAAACAGCCCGCATTCCATCGGGCGGCGCTGCTGAGCCAGGAATTCGCCGCCTGGTACAACGACCTCTGCTCGCTCCCGAAGGAAATCGCGGGAGACGAGGTTCACAATCTCGGAATCAGTCTCATCCGGCATGAGGGGATGACTCTCGAAGAGGCCATCGCGGAAGTCAGGGGGCGGGTCGAGGAATCCATTATCGAATTCCTCGCGGCGGAACAGGAAGCACGTCGGTTCGCCGCATCGCTCGACGACGGCGGCATCCGGGGAAAGGAAATGAGCAGCGCCGTGAACGCCTGTCTCGACAATATGCGGAACTGGTTCAGTTCCGTCTACTGGTTCCACCACGAGTCCGGCCGCTACATGGTCGACAACTGGGACGACCGCTCCACACCCCCGTACGTCAACAACGAAGCGGCAGGTGAGAAATGACCGTCGAATCCGTACGGCCCGCGTCTCCCCCCATGAGCGAACCGCCCCTCGCGGGCGGCGGTGTCCCGCTCCTCGGCCACGGCTGGCGGCTGGTCCGCGACCCGCTCGGCTGGTTCGCCCGGCTCCGCGACCACGGCGACGTCGTACGGCTGAAGCTCGGCCCCAAGACGGTGTACGCGGCCACCTCGCCGGAGCTGGTCGGGGAACTCGCGCTCAACCCGGCCTACATCATCGGCGGCCCGCTGTGGGAGTCCCTGGAAGGGCTGCTCGGCAAGGAGGGCGTGGCCACCGCCAACGGGCCCACCCACCGGCGCCAACGGCGCACCATCCAGCCCGCGTTCCGGCTGGACGTCCTGCCCGAGTACGGGCCGATCCTGGAGGAGGAGGCGCACGCTTTCGCCCGGCGCCTGCGGCCCGGCGAGATCGTCGACTGCACCGCGGAGTCGTTCCGGGTCGCCGTGCGCATCGCGGCCCGCTGTCTGCTGCGCGGCGACTACATGGACGAGCGGGCCGACCGGCTGTGCGCCGCGCTCGCCACGGTGTTCCTGGGGATGTACCGGCGCATGGTGATCCCCGCGGGACCGCTCTACCGGCTCCCGCTGCCGGGCAACCGCAAATTCAACCGGGCCCTGGCCGATATGCATCTCGTCGTCGACGAGATCGTGGCCGAGCGCCGGGCATCCGGTCAAAACCCGGACGATTTGCTGACGGCGTTGCTGTCGGCCAAGGACGGGAATGGCGACCCCATAGGCGAACAGGAGATCCACGATCAGGTCGTCGCGATTGTCACCCCGGGTGCCGAAACCGTCGCCTCCACGATCATGTCGTTGCTCCAGGTCCTCGCCGAACAGCCGGACCACGCCGACAAGGTGGCCAAGGAGGCCGAATCGGTCGGGGGCGACCGCGCGGTCGCATTCGCGGACGTCCGCAAGCTGACGCACACGAACAATGTCCTCGTCGAGACGATGCGTTTGCAGCCGCCCGTATGGATATTGACCCGGCGGGCGGTGGCCGAGACCGAGCTGGGCGGCTATCGGATTCCGGCCGGTGCCGATCTCGTGTACAGCCCGTACGCGATCCAGCGCGATCCGCGTTCGTACGAGCGGAACACCGAGTTCGACCCCGACCGCTGGCTTCCGGAACGCACCAGGAGTCTGCCCAAGTACGCGATGACCCCGTTCGGCGTGGGCAACCGCAAGTGTCCGAGCGACCACTTCTCGATGGCCATGCTCACCATTCTCACGGCCGAGCTGGCGAGGAAGTGGCGCTTCGAACGCGTGCCCGGCTCACGCGACGCGGTCCGCGTGGGCATCACCCTGCACCCGGACCGGCTGCTGCTGCGGGCGATACCCCGCTGAAGGCGCCCGGGCGGTGGAACAGGCGTGCGTTCAGGCGGCCTCCGGGCCCTTGAACGTACGCCGGTACGCCTGCGGGGTCGTCCCCAGCGACCGTACGAACTGGTGGCGCAGCGCCGCCGCGTTGCCGAAGCCGGTGCGCCAGGCGATCGCGTCCATCGTCTCGTCCGTCGCCTCCAGCAACTGCTGGGCCAGCAGGACGCGTTGCCGCAGGATCCAGCGGTAGGGCGTGGTGCCGGTCTCCTGCTGGAAGCGGCGGGCGAAGGTGCGCGGCGACATGTGGGCGCGCTCGGCGAGCTGCTCGACGGTCACCTCTTCGTCGAGATGGCGCTCCATCCAGACCAGCACCTCCCCGACGGTGTCGCACCGCGACCGGGGCAGCGGCCGCTCGATGTACTGGGCCTGTCCGCCGTCGCGGTGCGGCGGTACGACCATCCGGCGGGCGATGGAGTTGGCGACCTCGGGTCCGTGCTCCTCGCGCACGATGTGCAGACAGGCGTCGATCCCGGCGGCCGTACCGGCGGAGGTGATCACCGGCCCCGCGTCGACGTACAGCACGTCCGGCTCGACCTCGATGCGCGGATAGCGCCGGGCCAGCTCGTCCGCGTGCCGCCAGTGCACCGCGCACCGCCGGCCGTCCAGCAGGCCCGCGGCGGCGAGCACGAAGACCCCGGAGCAGACGCTGAGCACCCGGGCCCCGCGCTCCACGGCCCGCCGCAGCGCGTCGAGCAGCTCCGGCGGGTACTCCCGGTCGGCATAGGTCTGCCCGGCCGGTACGGCGATCAGGTCGGCGCTCTCCAGCCGCTCAAGGCCGTGGTCCAGCCGCACCGAGAAGCCCGCGTGGGTGCTCAGCGTCGGGCCCTCGGCCGAGGCGACCGCGAAGTCGTACACGGGCAGGCCCTCGTCGCTGCGGTCGAGGCCGAAGACCTCGCAGACGACACCGAGTTCGAAGGGATGCACTCCGTCGAGCAGCACGACGGCCACGTTTTCCAGCATGCTGCCAGTGTGCCTCGGCATTGGCAGGAAATCGAGGGTGTGCGGCAGTCCTGCCACTGACGGTCAGGAGTATTCGGCGCGAGACTGATGTCCATGAACACAGCAGCGGACAACATCGTCGGAATACTCGTCGTCGTCGCGGTCTTCGTGGCCCTCGCCCTCCCGTCCCTGATCGGCCTCGCGCACGACCGGCGCATCGACCGTCAGCTCCGGCAGGCCCAGCAGGACCGGCAGGCCCAGGACACCTCGGCCCGCCGGGCCATCACCGCCCAGGACGTGGCCCGGGCGGCGTGACCTCGACGGGCTGTCGGTGTCAGAACTCGTCGTCGAACGACACCGAGCCCTCCACCGCCACCTGGTACGCCGACGGGCGGCGCTCGAAGAAGTTGGTCAGCTCCTGGACCCCTTGCAGCTCCATGAAGGAGAAGGGGTTCTCGGAGCCGTACACCGGGGCGAAGCCCAGCCGGGCCAGACGCTGGTCGGCGACGCACTCCAGGTACTGGCGCATGGACTCGGTGTTCATGCCCGGCAGGCCCTCACCGCACAGGTCGCGGCCGAACTGCAGCTCCGCCTCGACCGCCTCGCGGATCATGTCGGTGACCTGCTGCTGGAGCTGGTCGTCGAACAGCTCCGGCTCCTCCTTGCGGACGGTGTCGACCACCTCGAACGCGAAGCTCATGTGCATGGTCTCGTCCCGGAACACCCAGTTGGTGCCGGTGGCCAGGCCGTGCAGCAGTCCCCGGCTGCGGAACCAGTAGACGTACGCGAAGGCCCCGTAGAAGAACAGGCCTTCGATGCACGCGGCGAAGCAGATCAGGTTGAGCAGGAAGCGGCGGCGGTCGGCCTGGGTCTCCAGGCTCTCCAGCTTCTCGACCTCGTTGATCCACTTGAAGCAGAACTCGGCCTTCTCACGGATGGACGGGATGTTCTCCACCGCGTCGAAAGCGGCGGCCCGGTCCTCCGGGTCGGGGAGATAGGTGTCCAGCAGCGTCAGATAGAACTGGACGTGCACGGCCTCCTCGAACAGCTGGCGCGACAGATACAGGCGCGCTTCCGGCGAGTTGATGTGCTTGTACAGCGTCAGCACGAGGTTGTTCGCCACGATCGAGTCGCCCGTCGCGAAGAACGCGACCAGCCGGCCGATCATGTGCTGCTCACCCTCGGACAGCTTCGCCAGGTCGGCGACGTCCGAGTGGAGGTCGACCTCCTCGACGGTCCAGGTGTTCTTGATGGCGTCCCGGTAGCGCTCGTAGAAGTCCGGGTAGCGCATGGGGCGCAGAGTCAGCTCGAAGCCAGGGTCGAGAAGATTCTGGTTCTGGTTGGTGGACATTACTGGCAGGCCTCGCAGGACTCGGGGTTCTCAAGGGAGCAGGCGACGGCGTCGGGGTCGGCGGCCTGCTGCACGGGGATGGTCTTTTCAGGCTGGGCCTGCGCCTGGGCGGCGCGCGCGATGCGGGTCGCGGGGCGCGAGCGCAGGTAGTACGTCGTCTTCAGGCCCGACTTCCAGGCGTACGCGTACATCGAGGAGAGCTTGCCGATGGTCGGCGTCTCCAGGAACAGGTTCAGGGACTGGGCCTGGTCCAGGAACGGGGTCCGGGCGGCGGCCATGTCGATGAGCCCGCGCTGCGGGATCTCCCACGCCGTGCGGTACAGGGCGCGTACGTCGGCCGGGATCCAGGCGAACTCCTGCACCGAGCCGTTGGACTCGCGCAGCGCCTCACGGGTGCGGGTGTCCCAGACGCCGAGGTCCTTCAGCTCCTGCACCAGGTAGGAGTTGACCTGGAGGAACTCGCCGGACAGCGTCTCGCGCTTGAACAGGTTGGACACCTGCGGCTCGATGCACTCGTACACACCGGCGATCGACGCGATGGTCGCGGTGGGCGCGATCGCCAGGAGCAGGGAGTTGCGCATCCCGGTCGTGGCGATACGTTCCCGCAGTGCCGCCCAGCGCTCGGGCCAGTTCAGCTCGACGTCGTAGTGGTCGGGGTGCAGCACACCACGGGCCGTACGGGTCTTCTCCCAGGCCGGCAGCGGTCCGTTGCGCTCGGCGAGGGCGGCGGAGGCCTCGTACGCGGCGAGCATGATCCGCTCGGCGATCCGCGTGGAGAGGGCCTTGGCCTCGGGCGAGTCGAAGGGGACGTGCAGCTTGAAGAAGACGTCCTGGAGGCCCATCGCGCCCAGACCGACCGGACGCCAGCGGGCGTTGGAGCGGCCCGCCTGCTCGGTCGGGTAGAAGTTGATGTCGACAACCCGGTCGAGGAAGGTGACGGCGGTACGGACGGTCTCGTCCAGCCGCTCCCAGTCGAGGTCGCCGGTCGTCCGGTCGACGAACGCGCCCAGGTTCACGGACCCCAGGTTGCAGACGGCCGTCTCCCCGTCGTCCGTGACCTCCAGGATCTCGGTGCACAGGTTCGAGGAGTGGACGACGCTGCCCGGCTCGGCCGTCTGGTTGGCGGTGCGGTTGGCCGCGTCCTTGAAGGTCATCCAGCCGTTGCCGGTCTGCGCGAGGGTACGCATCATGCGGCCGTACAGATCGCGGGCCGGGATGGTCTTGCGGGCGAGCCCGGCCTCCTCGGCCTTGCGGTAGGCGGCGTCGAACTCGTCGCCCCACAGGTCGACCAGTTCGGGCACGTCGGAGGGGGAGAAGAGCGACCAGAGCGCGTCCGTGTTCACCCGGCGCATGAACTCGTCGGGGATCCAGTGCGCGAGGTTCAGGTTGTGCGTACGGCGGGCGTCCTCACCGGTGTTGTCGCGCAGCTCCAGGAACTCCTCGATGTCGGAGTGCCAGGTCTCCAGGTAGACCGCGGCGGCACCCTTGCGTCGGCCGCCCTGGTTCACGGCGGCGACGGAGGCGTCCAGCGTCTTCAGGAACGGCACGATGCCGTTGGAGTGCCCGTTGGTGCCCCGGATGAGGGACCCGCGCGAGCGGATCCGGCTGTACGACAGTCCGATGCCACCGGCGTGCTTGGAGAGGCGGGCGACCTGGTGGTAGCGGTCGTAGATGGAGTCCAGCTCGTCGATCGGGGAGTCGAGGAGGTAGCAGGACGACATCTGGGGGTGCCGGGTACCGGAGTTGAAGAGGGTGGGGGAGGAGGGGAGGTAGTCGAGGCGGCTCATCAGCCGGTAGAGCGAGGCGACTTCGTCGAAGGCGCGGACGCCCGTTTTTGAATCAAGCACAGTGTCCTCCGCCAAACCGCTCGCGACGCGCAGCATGAAGTGCTGGGGCGTCTCGATGACCCGGCGGGTGATCGGGTGGCGCAGGAGGTACCGGCTGTGGAGGGTCCGCAGCCCGAAGTACCCGAAGCGGTCGTCGCCTTCGACATCGATCAGGGCGTTGAGCCGGTCCGTGTGCAGCCGTACGAACTCGGCGGTGCGGTCGGCGATCAGGCCCTCCCGGTGCCCGACCGCGACCGACTCCGAGAAGGCCGTGACGCCCTGCGAGGCGGCCTCGGCGGCGATGCTGACCGTCAGCAGCCGGGCGGCGAGGCGGGAGTAGGCGGGGTCCTCGGAGATGAGGCCGGCCGCCGCCTCGGTGGCCAGCTCGCGCAGCTCCGACTCGTCGGCCCGCGAGGACCGGCCGCGCAACGCGGCGGCGGCGACCCGGCCGGGGTCGGCGTCGGGGAGGTCGGCGGTCAGCTCGGTCAGGGTCCGCAACAGCGCGGCTCCGGGACCGTCCGTCTCGACTCGGGCCACTGGGGTCGCTGAAGCCGGTTCGGCTGGCGCGATGGTCACGTGGGGGCTCTCCCTCGCTCGGCACGGGGCCTGGCGGAGGGCAGCGGGGCACACGGACGCCTTACGGGTACGCGCGCGTCCACCGGCCCACTCCACGAGGCCCGGACGTCAGGCGCCCGGACCGGTCGGCCGGGCACACCGTCGGCAGGTCCTCGGACTGGACACGCGCGCAGCCGTATTCGGGCACGAATGCGCACGTGTACACCGTTGCGGGACAGTTCCGGATTCGCACCGGATTCCCCTGCGGCGACAGCGAGCATGAGCATACATCTTGTGCCGGGCCCTGAACGCACCCCCACATGTTGTGTCGTGTCGGCTTCGGAGGGTAGAGCGGCCGGTGCTGTCAGAGCGTCAGCTCGTAGGCGAGCAGGCTCATGTCGAGGTCGGGAATCGGGTTCCAGTCGCGCTTCGGGGCGCGCTCGAAGCCCAGGCGCCCGTAGATCCGGTGCGCGGTGCGCATGGCGCTCTGGGTCGACAGGACGACGCGCACACACCCCTCGACGGCCCGTGCGCGCTCGACGCAGGCCCGCACGAGCGCCTCACCGGCACCGCGGCCGCGTGCTTCCCCCGCGACCGCCAGCATCCGTATCTCGGCCTCGCCCTCGCGCGCGATGTCGGACATGGGCCCGCCGGCCGGCACGAAGGTCACGCCGCCGAGCAGCCGCTCGTCGGCGACCGCCACCAGCACCTCGGCAGCGGCGGCACGCTTCCCGACGTCCCGCAGCTCGACGAGATACCCGTCACTCTCCCCGAAGTCGAGCAACCCGTCCCCGAGATAGGCCTGTGCGGTGATCTCCCCGAGCACTTCGTACTCCTCGGGAAGGGCCCGCCTGATGAGGATGTCCATGGGGCGAGTGTGCCCCACAGGTACGACAAGGGGCCGCCGGATTTCTCCGGCGGCCCGCCCGGTCCGCAACCCTACGAGCGCGACGCGTACCCGCGTACCTTCAGCGTGCTGTTGCCCGGCAGCTTCGGTCCTTCGGCGCCCACCCACCGGTACTCGCGCCAGGTGATGCTGTCGGACCTGTGTCCGGCGTTGCCTTCGATGGTGTTGACGGTCCTGCCGTCGCGGCCGCCGACGGCGACGACGACCGCGACATGCCCCTTGGGGGCGCGGGAGTTGTGGTTGTGCCACACGATCACGTCACCGCGCTGCGGGGGCTGCCCGGGCCGGTAGGTGTGGAACCGGCCGCCCACGCCGGTCTCCCAGGCCCATGACGACTTGTAGTCGGCGGGCGTCGCCGCACTGTTGTTCCACAAGGCCGCAGCGAAGTACCCGCACCAGGCGTCGCCGTTGAAGCCGTTGTACTGGTTGAGGTTGTTGCCGCCGAGGTAGTTGTCGTGCCGTCGATCGCCCGGCTTGCTGAGCTTCTTCGGCCCCTTGCGGGTTTCCTTGTACCAGTGGGCGGTGGTGAGGGCCTGGTTGGCGCGGTCCACGATGGCCTGCCGAAGCGGGCTGCCGTCGGCCGCCGCTGCGTGCGGTGCTCCCACGGTGGCCGGGGACGAGTCGGTGAGGGCGGGCGCGACGAGCAGCGCGGCCAGGGTCAGGCAGCGTGTGATGAGACGGTTCATGGCGGACCTCCGGTGAGGTGGATGCGTACGGATGGAAGAGATGGCGGTGACGGCGGGAGAGGGACGGAGGAGGGCGCACAACCCGCGTTCCGCGTGATGAAGTGAGCCCGTCGAACGCGCCATCACTACAGGTAAGTTGTCGAACTCGGAGAGTGGCGACGTGGTGACAGGTGTAGCAGGTGGCAGAGGGGTTCCGCGGGGTGGAAGAGGGGGTTGCCGGTTGCCGGGGCGATCGGCAACCGGCAACCGGCGAAGGCGGCGCGGGCAGCGACGGCGGTGACAGCGGGGCGAGTGGTGCCCCGGGCGCTGCGGATGCCAACGGCCGGACCAGCTACGGCGCCGAGGTGCGCAGGCTGCGTGAGGCGGCCGGGCTGACCCAGGACGCGCTGGGGAAGAAGGTCCGCTACGACAAGGCCCACATCAGCCGGATCGAGAACGGCAGATCGCCGGGCAGCCTGGCCCTCGCCCAGTTGCTCGACGCCTACTTCGGCTGCGGGGGCCGGCTGGTCGCCCTGCACGAACGCGAGGTCCTGCGCAGTGGCCGTAAACTCCCCGCCCCTCGCGACCCCGAGGGCGACTGCCCCTACCGGGGCCTCGCCGCGTACACCGCTGCCTGGGCGCACCTCTACCGGGGGCGCGGCGCGGCCGTCGGTGACCTTCTTGCCGGCCTCGACCGGCGCGGCCCCGGCGGCGGGCCGTACATGGTCGTGGCGCCCTCCGGTGCCGGCAAGACGTCGCTGCTGCGGGCCGGGCTGGTGGCCGCCCTCGCGGCGGGGCGGCTGCCCGGCTCACGGGACTGGCCAGTCGTCGAGTTCACCCCGGGCGACCGCCCGTTGGACCGCCTCGCCCAGTCCCTCGCCAAGGCGGTGGGCGTGGCACCGGAGCGCGCCCTCGCGGCCGTCCGTTCCTCCGCGCGGGACTGCGCCGACCTGTTGGCCGAGGGCGACCACCGGGCCGGGGACCGTCCCGCCGAACGGCCGTACCGGACGCTCATTCTTGTCGACCAGTTCGAGGAGGCCTTCGCCCAGTGCGAAGACCCCGAGCAGCGGCTGGCGTTCTTCGATCTCCTCTGCGCACTGGCCGCGTTCCGTGAGCCCTGCGGCGAGGCCGCCGTTATGGTCGTCCTGGGCATGCGAGCCGACTTCTACGGTCGCTGCCTCACCCACCCCGGGCTCACCGCCGCCCTGCGCGCCGCGCCGTTCCTCCTCGAACCCATGACGGAGGCGGAACTCCGCCAGGCCGTCACCGAACCCGCCGAAGAGGCCGGCCTGATCGTCGACGACTCCCTCGTCGAGGTCCTGCTGCACGAACTCGGCGCCTTCTCCGTGCCCTGGGCGCACGAGGGCGGATACGCGCCCGGCGGGCTGCCCCTGCTCTCCCACGCGCTGCGCGTCACCTGGATGCACCGTGAGGGCAACCGCCTCACCACGGCCGCCTACCGCAAGTCGGGCGGCATCCGCAAAGCGCTCGCCCGCTCCGCCGACGAAGCCTACGAGGCGCTCACCCCGAGACAACGGCGCATCGCCGAACACGCCTTCGTCCGGCTCGGCCGCCGCGACGACCTGCACGACACCACCCGGCGCCGGATCGACCGCGCCCGGCTGCTCGACCTGCTACCGGGCGACGAGGCGGAGGCGACGGCCGTCCTGGAGGTGTTCGTACGGGAACGGCTGCTGACGATCGACGCCGAGCCGGACGGCGCGGTCACCGTGCAGATCGCCCACGAGGCGCTGCTCGGCTCCTGGCCCCGGCTGCGGGAGTGGATCACACACGACCAGCTGATGGGGGAGGCCCGGCGCGGGCTGGCGGAGGCCGCGACGCAGTGGCAGGACAACCACCGCGACCGTGACCTGCTCCTGACCGGCGGTCAGTTGACCCGGGCCACGGTCTGGGCGACGGAGAACGCGGATGAACTCGGACCCCTGCAACGGGAGTTCCTCAAGGCGAGCCGGGAACGGGCGCGGCGGGGTGCCCGGATCAGACGGCTGTTGTTCCAGTTCCTGGCGCTGCTGGCCGTACTGGCCCTGGTGCTGGCGACCCTGTGGACGCAGTCGCGGCGGAGCCGGGACGAGGCGCTCCGGCTGAGCACCTCGTCCACGTACGCCACGCGGTCCCTGGCCCTGGCAGGGAGCGAACCGACCGCGGCCGCCCGGCTCGCGGCGGCGGCCTATGCGACGTGGCCGACCGACGAGAGCCGCAGCGCCCTCTTCAGCAGCGCCGAGCCCCTCTGGAACGACCTCATCGTCCCCGCCCGTACCCCCGTCTCCGCCCTCACCTACGGCGACGGCGGCCAGGTCGTCGCCTGGGGCGGTCAGGACGGCGGAGTCCGCGAATGGCACCCGGCCCAGGACCCGCGTGCCGCCGAGGTCGGCTTCCGTCCCCGGATCGAAGGGACCTCCGGGCAGATCGACTCGCTCACCTACGGGCCGGACGGACGGCAACTGGTCGTCGGGTATGACGACGGGTCGGTCTGGCTGTACTCCGGGACCGCCCCGCCCCGGGCGTTGTTCGCGGGGGACCAGCGCCCCGACAGTGGCGACTCCGACATGCGCGTGGCCTTCGACGCCACGGGCACCCGGCTGGCCGCCGCCGGCGGTGACGGCGTCGTCCGGGTGTGGCGGATGCCGGCCGGTGACCTCGTCTGGGCCGTGCGGCCCACGGGCACGGACGTACCCGGTCCGGTACGGGCCCTCGCGTTCAGCCCCGACGGACGCACCCTGGCGACGGGCGGCGGCAGTGACGAGAAGGCGAAGTCCCAGTCGTTCCGCAGCGTTCTGCTCTGGGACGCCGACCGCGGCGAGGTGACAGCCCGCCTCCCCGGGCACCCGAAGCGGTCGGTACGCTCCCTCGCCTTCACCGCTGACGGACGGCAGTTGGTCGGCGGAGCCTTCGACGGCACCGTACGCCTCTGGGACGTGCGCGAGGAGCGTGCGACGAGGATGTACGACGGTCATGGCGACTCCGTCATGGCCGTGGCCGTCGGCGTGGACGGCACGCTGGTCAGCGGTTCGCAGGACAACACCGCGCAGCTGAGGAACCTGCGCCGCCCGGACGCCGAGCCGCTCGCTCTCACCGGGCACACCGGCCCGGTCAACGCGGTCGCCGTGTCGCCCGACGGCAGGACCGTCGTCACGGGCAGCGAGGACCGCACCCTGCGCGTGTGGACGCCGGAGGCCAGCCCGGTGAGCACCGGGGACGCGGCCTTCACCGCGCTGGCCCGCTCCCCACGCCCCGGCGACGGGTACGCGACCGGGGACGCCGACGGCACGGTCCTGCTCTGGGACGAACGCGCCCGCGCCCCGCGCCGTACGCTCCGGGCGGCCACGGACGAGGTGACCGACCTCGCGTACAACAGGGAGGGCACGCTGCTCGCCGTCACGAGCGCCGACCACGGTGTCAGCCTGTGGCGGACCCGGGACGGCAGGCGGCTGGGCGGGTTCGTCGGCCACTTCCGCGAGGTGCGCGCGGTTGCCTTCGACCGTACGGAGGAGAGACTGGTGACCGGCGGCTGGGACAGCACCCTGCGCGTCTGGGACATCCGCACCCGACGTGAAGTCCTGGGCAGGCCGCTGCGCGCCACGGATCTCTGGGGGCTGGCGCTCACCACCGGTGGCCGGCCCCTGCTCGCCTCCAGCGGCCAGGACAACCGGATCACGCTGCGCACCTGGCCCGGTCTCGCCAAGCTGGAACCGTCCCCCCGCGTCAGCACCGACTCGGTTTTCGACGTGGCCTTCAACCCCGACGGCACCCTGCTCGCCTCGGCCGGCCGTGACCACGTCGTGGAGATCTGGGACGTACGGAAACGGCGTACCGTCGCCCGCCTCTACGGGCACACAGCCCCCGTCCTGCGCGTCTCCTTCGCACTGGACGGCAACCGCCTGGTCAGCGCCTCACGGGACGGCTCGGTGAGGGTGTGGCAGCGCGCGGAGAACGGTGACTGGCGGCTGTACGCCGCGCTGCGCGGCCCCGGTGGGGAAGTGCGCGGCGCCGTGTTCGCCACCTCGGACGGCAGCGTTGTGCTCAGCGCCCACGAGGACGGCACCCTTCGCCGGTGGGAGCTCGATCCGGCCCGCGCCCTCCGCCGGATCTGCTTGGTGGTGGGACCGGGGGAACGGGACGAATGGCAGGCGTTGACGGACTCGGCCTCGGACCCGGACACCAGGCCCTGTACGTGAGCGGATATGCAGGTGCGGGGTTGCCTCTCCGTTGCCTGCGGATCGGCAATGCGGCAACTCCCCGTCGGGCCGTCAACTGCCTGAGACCGCCGCTACGTTGGATGGACCGCCGCCCGGAACCTCCGGATCGTCCGTCTTCCCGGTGAGCGGCCACCCCCTTGTACAGACCGGCCGAAACGAGCCCTGCCATGTTCCGTGCCCTGTTCCGCGCGCTGAAGCGAAAACCCGCGGCCGATCCCGCCGCCGAGCCCGAGGACGCGCCGGGCCCCCGCCCCCCGTCGCGGCGCCGCCATCGGGAGCACACGCTGTTCCTGCTCATCATCACCATGGCGCTGCTTGCGGGACTGCTGGCCGAGGCCGGGACAGTCCAGGTCGCGGCCGCGGTCGTCAACGCGGTCTGTGCCGTCTGGCAACTGCTGCGCGGCGGGCGCTGAGCCTGCGGCACGGCTCGTCCGGTCCGCCATGCGAAAGGCAGCCGCGGTGCCCCGCCCCGACGGGGCGAGTCACCGCGGCTGCCTGGGCCCGCCGTCAGCGCCGCATACGGTTCAGTGCGCCGCGCCTGCCGTGGACAGCGGCAGCTTCTCCTGGACTCCCGGGTCGCCCGCGTCCGCCGTGTAGTCCGACGGATTCGTCTCGTCCACGCCCTCCGGGGCCTTCAGCGCCTTCAGTACGAAGGTAAGGACCACCGTGATGACGACGTTCAGGATGAACGCCGTCAGCCCGATGTACCCGATCTCCCCGATCCCCGGAATCTCCTTCGCGCTCCCCCCGAAGTGCTTCTGCGTAGGAGACGCGACCCCGTACGCCGCCAGCGTCCCGTACAGCATGCCGACCGCCCACCCGGCCAGCAGCGCCCACCGGTGGAACCAGCGCGTGAACAGACCGCCGACCAGCGCCGGGAAGGTCTGGAGGATCCAAATACCGCCCAGCAACTGGAAGTTGATCGCGACCGTCTTGTCCATGGTCAGGACGAAGACCAGCGCGCCCACCTTCACCAACAGCGAGACCAGCTTGGAGACCTTGGTCTCCTGCTCCGGAGTCGCGTCGGGCTTCAGGAAGTCCTTGTAGATGTTCCGCGTGAACAGGTTCGCGGCCGCGATGGACATGATGGCCGCCGGAACGAGCGCCCCGATGCCGATCGCCGCGAAAGCGACACCCGCGAACCAGGCCGGGAACATGTTCTCGAACAGCTGCGGGATCGCCAACTGCCCGTTGGTGACCTTGATTCCGGCCGCGATCGCCATGAAGCCCAGCAGCCCGAGCAGACCCAGCATCAGCGAGTACAGCGGCAGGATCGTGGAGTTGCGCCGGATCACGTCACGGCTGCGACTGGACAGCACCGCCGTCACGCTGTGCGGGTACATGAACAGCGCGAGCGCCGAGCCGAGCGCCAGCGTGGCGTACGTCCACTGCGAGGCCTCGCCGGGAGCGAGCGCGCCGCGTGGGTTGCCGGTTGCCGGGTTGGTCTGGGAGAAGGCGTCGCCCGCGGCCTTGAAGATCTCGTCGAAGCCGCCCAGCTTGATCGGGATGTAGATGATCGCGACCGCGATGACGATGTAGATCAGCGCGTCCTTCACGAACGCGATCAGCGCGGGCGCCCGCAGCCCCGACGAGTACGTGTACGCGGCCAGCACACCGAAGGCGATCAGCAGCGGCAGGTCCTTCACGAACCAGTTGGTGTCCTCGCCGCCGCCGACGCCCATGACGTCGAGGACGGCCTGGATGCCGACCAGTTGGAGCGCGATGTACGGCATCGTCGCCAGGATGCCGGTGACGGCGACCGCCAGCGACAGCCCCTTCGAACCGAACCGGCCGCGCACGAAGTCCGAGGTGGTGACGTACCCGTGCTTGTGCGAGACCGACCACAGACGGGGCAGGAACACGAACATCAGCGGGTAGATGAGGATCGTGTACGGCACGGCGAAGAAACCGGCCGCGCCCGCCGCGTAGATCGCCGCCGGTACGGCCACGAAGGTGTACGCCGTGTACAGGTCGCCGCCGAGCAGGAACCAGGTGACCCAGGTGCCGAACGACCGGCCGCCCAGGCCCCATTCGTCGAGGCTGTTCTCGTTCTCGGCCCTGCGCCAGCGCGAGGCCATGAACCCGATGACCGTGACGGCCAGGAAGAAGATGATGAAGACGGCGAGTGCCACGCCGTTCACGCCGTCGTTCACGCGTCCGCACCGCCCTTCGCGGAGCCCGAGGACACGGCGGCACGGGCACGCTGGTCACGCTGCCAGAGCTGGTACGCGGTCATCGTCAGCGCGGTGGATATGACCACCCACAGCATCTGGTACCAGTAGAAGAACGGTATGCCGATGAGGGTCGGTTCGACCTTCGCGTACGAACCCACCCACAGCATCGCGACAAAGGGTGCGAAGAGGCAGAGCCCGATGACGACACGGACCGGTGTCACCACCGGTGGGTTCACTTCAGGCGCTTCTGACATACCAAGGCTCCGTCCCCACGCTGATTTCCTGTGATCACTTGTGCAACGCGCAGGAAATCTAGGGGACGGTTCCGCTTCATGGAACCCCCGTCCGCATTGCGGATGTCAGCAGCAGCGGAACCCCTGTCGAGGGTCCCTTTCCTGTCGTTCCGTACGCATCCGCTCGAACTCCCGCCGGGTGGGCACCGGTTGCTCCCCGTGCCCCGACCGAACATGCGCGACATACCGCTCGTACGCCGACTCGTCGGTCAACTCCCTTACGTACCAGCGCACTCCCCTAATCGCCCGACGAGCCCGGCGCAGCACTGCCGACGACCGCACGGCGCTCCTCCTCCCTCTCCTCCTCGCGCTCCTCCTTGGTCGGGAACAGCCCGGCCGGAGCGACGATCTTCGACTCGACGTACGCCGCCTCGCTCAGCGTGGACAGCGCCGGTCGGCGCACATGCCGGACACAGACCCGGGCAGCGTCCACGATCACGACGACGATCAGGACCGCGAGTACGGCGGACAGGACGCCGTCCACCGTCGAGTTGGTGACGATGGTGTGCATGTCGTCCATGCTCTTGGCCGGCGCCAGGACCTCGCCCCGGTCGATGCCGTCCTGGTAGACGGACCGCTGCTTGAAGAAGCCGACGCGCGGATCGCTGGAGAACACCTTCTGCCAGCTGGCGGTCAGGGTCACCGTCGCGTCCCAGGCGAGCGGAATCCCGGTGATCCAGGCCCACTTGAGGCGTCCGGACTTCACCAGCAGTGTCGTGCAGACCGCGAGGGCGACCGCCGCGAGCAGCTGGTTGGAGATGCCGAAGATCGGGAAGAGCTGGTTGATCCCGCCGAGCGGCTCGTGCACGCCGACCCAGAGGAAGTAGCCCCACAGCGCGCACACGATCGCGCTGGTGATGACGAGCCCGGGCTTCCAACTCACGTTCTTGAAGGGCCTGTAGAGGTTGCCCAGCATGTCCTGGAGCATGAACCGGCCGACGCGCGTGCCCGCGTCCAGCGCGGTCAGGATGAACAGCGCCTCGAACATGATCGCGAAGTGGTACCAGAACGCGCGCAGCCCGTCCCCGGTCACCTTGGAGAAGATCTCCGAGACCCCGACCGCGAGGGTCGGCGCACCGCCCGTACGCGACAACAGGCTTGCCTCCTCGACCTGTTCGGCCGCCTTGGCCAGCGCGTCCGGCGAGATCGTGTACCCGAGGTTCGCGACCGCCTCCGACGCAGACTGCACGCTGGTGCCGATGACCCCGGCGGGCGCGTTCATCGCGAAGTACAGCCCCGGGTCGATGACCGAGGCGGCGATCAGGGCCATCACGGCGACGGACGACTCCATCAGCATGGAGCCGTACCCGATCATCCGGACCTGCGTCTCCTTCTGGATCATCTTCGGCGTCGTACCGGAGGAGATGAGGGAGTGGAAGCCGGACAGGGCCCCACAGGCGATGGTGATGAACACGAACGGGAAGAGCGAACCCGCGAAGACGGGCCCGTCGCCGCGCGAGGCGAAGTCCGTCACCGGGTCCATCTTCAGCGTGGGCAGCGTGACGAGAACGCCCAGTGCCAGCAGTCCTATCGTGCCGATCTTCATGAACGTGGAGAGGTAGTCGCGCGGGGCGAGCAGCATCCACACCGGCAGGATCGACGCGATGAACCCGTACGCCACCAGCCAGACGACCAGGGTCGAGGGCGCGAGGGTGAAGGTGTCGGCCCACGACGACTCGGCGACCCAGCGCCCGGCGACCAGCGCGAGCAGCAGCAGCGCCACGCCGATCAGCGAGACCTCGGTGACCCGTCCCGGCCGTAGAACCCGCAGGTAGAAGCCCATCAGCAGGGCGATCGGGATGGTCATGCCGATGGAGAAGGTGCCCCACGGCGAGGCGGCCAGCGCGTTCACGACGACCAGGGCCAGCACGCCGAGGAGGATGATCATGATGGCGAACGCCGCGATCAGCGCCGCCGCCCCGCCGAACGGCCCGATCTCCTCCCGGGCCATCTGCCCGAGCGAGCGTCCGTCGCGGCGGGTGGAGAAGAACAGCACGACCATGTCCTGGACGGCGCCCGCGAAGATGACGCCCACGATGATCCAGATCGTGCCGGGCAAGTACCCCATCTGCGCGGCCAGTACGGGCCCGACCAGCGGACCGGCCCCCGCGATGGCGGCGAAGTGGTGACCGAGCAGCACCCGCCGGTCGGTCGGATGGAAGTCGATGCCGTTGTTGAGGCGTTCGGCGGGGGTGGCCCGGGTCCTGTCGACCTTGAGCACCTTGTACGCGATGAACTTCGAGTAGAAGCGATAGGCGATGGCGTACGAGCCGAGGGCCGCCGCGACCATCCACGCGGCCGAGACGTCCTCCCCACGCGCCAGCGCGAGCACGGACCACCCGGTCGCGCCCACCAGCGCGACGAGGGTCCAGATGACGATGGTTCGAGTGTTCGCAGTGCGCACCGGGCCGTCCTCCCGTCCATGCGATGACGCAAGGACGGTAGTGCGGCAAGGGGCGCAGCGCTACACCGCGTACGTGTGCTGGAGGCTTTTAGGGGCGCGGGGAACGGCGCGAGCAACCACAACGCACCCGCACCCGCCAATGCACCCGAAGCCCCTATTCAATAGGCCGCTTAAGCCGAGCAACGAACTTGTACCGATCCCCCCGATAAACAGACCGCACCCACTCCACCGGCAACCCGTCCTTGTCCAGCGAATGCCGAGACAGCATCAGCATCGGCAACCCCACATCCGTACCGAGCAACCCCGCCTCACGCGGAGTGGCCAGCGAGGTCTCGATGGTCTCCTCCGCCTCCGCGAGGTGCACGTCGTACACCTCGGCCAAAGCCGTGTACAGGGACGTGTACTTCACCAGCGACCGGCGCAACGCCGGAAACCGCTTGGCCGACAGATGCGTGGTCTCGATGGCCATCGGCTCACCGTTGGCCATCCGCAGCCGCTCGATACGCAGCACCCGCCCACCCGCCGTGATGTCGAGCAGCTCGGCGAGCGTGTCGTCGGCGGTGATGTACCCGATGTCGAGAAGCTGCGAGGTGGGTTCGAGGCCCTGCGCGCGCATGTCCTCGGTGTACGAGGTGAGTTGCAGCGCCTGCGAGACCTTCGGCTTGGCGACGAACGTGCCCTTGCCCTGGATGCGTTCGAGCCGGCCCTCGACGACCAGTTCCTGAAGAGCCTGGCGGACGGTCGTGCGGGAGGTGTCGAACTCCGCCGCCAGCGTGCGCTCGGGCGGGACCGGCGTGCCTGGTGCCTGGGTCTCCGTCATATCGAGCAGATGCTTCTTCAGACGGTAGTACTTGGGCACGCGCGCGGTACGGACGGTAGCCCCACCCTCGTTCTCCGCACTGCTCACGTCGGTGCTCATGCTCCGCCTTCCCGGCTCCTGGTGCCGCTACGGCCGGCGTCCCGCCGGTCCACGCCCACATCGTGGCACGGCTCGCGTCGCGATTGACCTGTGAATGGTCTTGTCCGACCCGCGCGCGCTCCGTGATCCCCTCTGTATACCTTCACGCCCCTCGCTGGTCTAGTCCACCGTACGGAACCCGTACTCACCTCGCGCCCCACTGCTCCCTCGGAGTGGTCTACCTCGAACCGGGCGCATGTGCAGGGTATTTCCGCCACCTTCTTACTTAAAGGTCCCTGCATATGTAGGTCGCATAACGGCTGGTCAGAGATGTTCACGGACTCTTGACACGCAGTTTGGTCTGAGCCAAGCTCCGCCTACTGGTCTACACCATTGGTCCAGGTCCCTGAGGAGGGTGGCGTGAAGCGCAAGCTGATAGCCGCGATCGGTATCGCGGGCATGATGGTCTCCATCGCGGCATGCGGGGACAGTGACAGCGGAAGCTCGGACAACACCGGCGCGGACGCCAAGGAACTGACCGTCTGGCTGACCGTGGACGCGCAGAACAACTGGCCTGAGCTGGTGAAGGCCGCTGACGCCGCGCTGGTGAAGAAGCACCCCGGCATCAAGATCAACCACGAGTACTACGGCTGGCCCGACAAGAACGCCAAGCTCGACGCCGTTCTCGCCACCGACAAGGCGCCCGACGTGGTCGAGATGGGCAACACCGAGATGCTCAGCTACATGGTCAAGGGTGCCTTCGCCCCCGTCGACCCGGCGAAGTTCGAGAACTCGGCAGCCTGGCTCGACGGCCTCAAGGCCTCCGTCACCTACGAGGGCAAGACGTACGGCGTCCCCTACTACGCCGGTGGCCGCGTCGCCAACTGGCGCAAGGACGTGGCCGCTTCGGTCGGCGTCAAGTCGACACCGAAGACGTACGCCGAACTCACCTCCGCCCTGGACAAGATCCAGAAGAAGGAGGGCGACAAGTACAACGCCTGGTACCAGCCCACCCGCGACTGGTACGCCGCCATGTCCTTCGTCTACGACGCCGGCGGCTCGATCGCCGAGGAGTCGGGCGGCCAGTGGAAGGCGACCCTCTCCTCGCCGGAGTCCGTCAAGGGCCTCACGGAGTTCAAGAACGTCATCGACAAGTACATGCACGGTGACAAGACCAAGGACGAGTCCGACCGTTACATCGTCTACGGCCAGGGCAAGACCAGCATGATCTTCGCCGCCGCCTGGGAGGGCGCGACCGCCGAGGCGCCGGAGAACGACAAGACCGGCAAGCTCAAGGGCAACCTGGAGAACTTCGTCATGCCCGGCCCGTCCGGCAAGAACATGCCGGTGTTCCTGGGCGGTTCGGACCTCGCCATCCCGGTGAAGTCGGACGCGCAGACGGTCGCCGCCGAGTGGATCAACGCCTACACCGGCGCCAGCGGCCAGAAGGGCCTGATGGCCAAGGGCAACCTGCCCAACAACAAGACCGACCTCGCCACCCTGAAGAGCGACCCGGCGACGGCGGTCCCGGCCACGGCGGCCGAGTCCAACTGGTTCGTGCCGATGGCACCGGGCTGGGGTCAGGTCGAGAAGGCCCAGATCCTCCAGACGATGCTCCAGAGCATCGGCACCGGAAAGAAGACGGTCGAGGAGGCCGCGAAGGAAGCGGACGCGGCGATCGACAAGGTCATCAACGTCAAGTAGCGGACCGACGCGGGGCCCTGTCACGGGGAGGGCCCCGCTCGCTCGCCACGCGCAGGACCCGCCGGCCACAGGCGGGACCTTGACGACCGTCATGACCGTACGACCTGAGGGACCGCTGAGGAGTGCGCGGATGAGTGCCGCTGATACGACCACCCCTGCCAAACTGCCGCCGTCGACACGGCACGCGCCGCCATCACCGCCGACCGGCGGCCCGGACACCCCACGGAGAAAGCGGACGGCCATGGGCGCCGCCGCGATTCCGTGGGCCCTGCTGGCCCCCTGTCTGCTGATCCTCGCGCTGGTCCTCGGCTATCCCCTCGTCCGTCTGGTCACCCTGTCCTTCCAGAAGTTCGGGCAGTCCCAGCTGTGGGGCTTCCAGCCGGCCGAGTCGGTGGGCTTCGCCAACTTCACCCATGTGCTCGGCGACAGCGAGTTCTGGGACGTCGTCGTCCGCACGATCGTCTTCGCCGTCGGCTGTGTCGTCTTCACGATGGTCATCGGCATGCTGATCGCCCTGCTGCTCCAGCGGGTGAGCGGCTGGATGAAGACGCTCATCAACATTGTCCTGGTGGCCAGTTGGGGCATGCCCATCATCGTGGCGACCACCGTCTTCAAGTGGCTGTTCGACTCCGACTACGGGATCATCAACGCGCTGCTGAGCAAGCTGCCCGGCGTCGAGATGATCGGCCACAACTGGTTCGCGAGCGGACCGCAGGGCCTGGCCGTGATCATGCTCCTCGTGGTCTGGGGCGCGGTGCCGTTCGTCGTCATCACGCTCGGCGCGGGGCTGACCCAGGTCCCGAAGGAACTGGAGGAGGCGGCCCGGCTCGACGGCGCGGGCGCCTGGGGCGTCTTCCGTTATGTCACCCTCCCCATCCTCAAGCCGATCATCGTGATGCTCACGACCTTGTCCGTGATCTGGGACATGGGCGTGTTTCCCCAGGTGTTCGTGATGCGGGGCGGCCACCCCGAGGCCGAGTTCCAGCTCCTGACCACCTACTCCTACGACCGGGCCTTCGCCGTCAACGACTACGCCCAGGGCTCGGCGATCGCCCTGCTCACCGTGGTGCTGCTGCTCGGTGTCGTCGCCGTCTACATGCGCCAGATGCTGAAGATCGGAGAGGTCGAATGAGTGCGACAGCCCCCTCCGTGCCCCGGAAGGCCGAAAAGACCGCGGGGCCCCGGAAGTCGAAGGCCGGCTGGAACCTGCTGGGCCTGTTCGTCTTCCTGACGGCCGGCTTCCCGGTCTACTGGATGCTGAACACGGCGTTCAAGCCGGCGAAGGACGCGATCGACCCCGACCCGAGCCTGTTGCCGACGGGGTTCACCCTCGACAACTTCCGCCGCGCGCTGAACATCGCCGACTTCTGGGGCCCGGTCGGCCGCAGCCTCATCGTGTCCCTCACGGTCGTCGTGATCGGCATCATCGTCGGCATGCTGGCGGCCCTCGCCATCTCGCGCTTCGCCTTCCGCGGCCGGAAGATCGTCATCGTCGGCATTTTGGCCGTGCAGATGGTCCCCCTGGTCGCGATGATCATCCCCGTGTTCCTGCTTCTCAACGACCTCGGCCAGTACGACCGGCTGACCGGCCTGATCATCACCTATCTCACCTTCATCCTTCCGTTCACGGTGTGGACCCTGCGCGGCTTCATCGTCAACATCCCGAAGGAGCTGGAGGAGGCCGCGATGGTCGACGGCTGCTCCCGCACCACCGCCTTCATCCGCGTGGTCTTCCCCCTCCTGGCCCCCGGCCTGGTCGCCACCTCGGTCTACGGCTTCATCCAGGCCTGGAACGAGTACCTCTACGCCCTGATGCTGATGAGCCAGAAGAACCAGACCGCCACCGTCTGGCTCGGCAACTTCACCACCAAGCACGGCACCGAGTACGCCCCGATGATGGCCGGCTCCACGATGATGGCCGTGCCGATCGTCGTCCTCTTCCTCCTCGTCCAGCGCAAGATGGCCGCGGGCCTGACCGCGGGCGCCGTGAAGGGATAACCCCACCCGATGACGACACTCGCCCGCCGCCCCGACACGCTGACCCGCGACGCACTCACCGTCCTCCAGCCCGGCTTCCCCGGCACCACCGCCCCCGACTGGCTGCTGCGCCGCCTCGGCGAAGGCCTTGCCTCCGTGGGCCTGTTCGGCCGCAACATCGCGTCCCCCGCGCAACTGGCCGCCCTCACCGCCCAGTTGCGCGCCGAACGCGACGACGTCCTGGTCGCGATCGACGAGGAGGGCGGCGACGTCACCCGCCTGGAGGTCCACACCGGCTCCTCCTTCCCGGGCAACCACGCCCTGGGCGCGATCGACGACGTCCAACTGACACAGGAAGTGGCGCACGAACTCGGCCACCGCCTCCGCGTCTGCGGGGTCAACCTCAACTGGGCCCCCTCCGCCGACGTCAACTCCAACCCCGCCAACCCTGTCATCGGCGTCCGCTCCTTCGGCGCCGACCCGGAGCTGGTCGCCCGGCACACCGCCGCCTACGTCACCGGTCTCCAGACGGCGGGCGTCGCCGCCTGCACCAAGCACTTCCCGGGCCACGGCGACACCTCGGTCGACTCCCACCACGCCCTCCCACGCATCGACGCGAGCCGCTCGGTCGTACTCGACCGCGAACTCGCCCCCTTCCGCGCCGCGATCGAGGCCGGCACCAGGGCCGTGATGAGCGCCCACATCCTGATCCCCTCCCTCGACCCAGACCGCCCGGCCACGCTCTCCCACCCCGTCCTCACCGACCTCCTCCGCGGCGAACTCGGCTACACCGGCCTGATCGTCACCGACGGCATGGAGATGCAGGCCATCGCGGCCACCTACGGCATCGAACGCGGCAGCGTCCTCGCCATCGCCGCCGGCGCCGACGCCATCTGCGTGGGCGGCGGCCTCTCTGACGACGAGACGGTACGCAGCCTGCGCGACGCCCTGGTCAACGCCGTCCGCACCGGCGAACTCCCGGAAGAACGCCTGGCGGACGCGGCCGAACGAGTCCGCGCCCTGTCCCGCTGGACGGCCTCGACACCGCAGCCCTCCGACACGGCCCCTACGGACGTAGGCCTCACAGCGGCCCGCCGCGCCCTGAAGGCAACGCACCCCGAGCCCTATGAACCCCTCCGGGAACCCCCGTACGTGGCCGCCCTCACCCCCGTGGCGAACTTCGCCGTCGGCAACGAGACCCCGTGGGGCGTGGCAGCGGAGTTGGTACGCCTCCTCCCCGGCACCCGCACCGGCACCTTCACCGGCGAGAACGCGGGCCACGCGGTCCTGACGGAAGCGGGCCTGAGCCGCATCGTCGCCGTGGTCCGCGACGAACACCGCCACCCCTGGATGTCCGCCGCCCTGGACACCCTCCTGTCCGCCCGCCCCGACACGATCGTCGTGGAGATGGGCGTCCCCCAGGCTCCCCGACGAGGCGCCCTACACCTGGCGACCCACGGCGCGGCCAGAGTCTGCGGCGTGGCGGCCGCGGAGTTCATCGCGGGGGAGTAGCCGTACGACGACACAGGCGCCGGTCCCTCTCAACGGGGGCCCGGCGCCGCTTTTGTCTTTTGGGGGCGCGGGGAACTGCGCGACAAGCCACAACGAACCGGCAGCCAGCACACAACCGAACCCGGCAGACGCTTAGATCCCCCTAGATCCCTTGCCACTCAGGCTTGTTGACAAAGGTGTGCCGAAAATAATCCGCCAGCTTCAACTTGGAAGCCGCTCCCTCATCGACCACCACAGTCGCATGCGGATGCAATTGCAGCGCAGACGCAGGACACACCGCAGCAACAGGCCCCTCCACAGTCGCCGCGACGGCATCAGCCTTACCCTCGCCGGTCGCGAGCAGCACCAAGTGCCGAGCCTCCAGAATCGTCCCGATGCCCTGCGTGATCACATGGTGCGGCACCTGCCCGATGTCCCCGTCGAAGAACCGCGCGTTGTCGATCCGGGTCTGCTCGGTCAAGGTCTTGATCCGGGTCCGAGAGGCGAGCGAGGAGCACGGCTCGTTGAACCCGATGTGTCCGTCGGTCCCGATCCCCAGCAACTGGAGGTCGACCCCGCCGGCCTCGGCCAGCGCCTTGTCGTACGCCTCGCA
Organism: Streptomyces sp. NBC_00075; assembly: GCF_045041225.1. NCBI lineage: Bacteria > Bacillati > Actinomycetota > Actinomycetes > Kitasatosporales > Streptomycetaceae > Streptomyces > Streptomyces sp. NBC_00075. Next base: position 3,488,076 of record NZ_CP108243.1, on the reverse strand, counting down.
AGCCCCCCGTACGTCCTCGGCGGTCCCGTCGGGCCCCGTGAACGCGTCCATCCCGATCCCGAGCGGCTCCAGCACCTCGCGCCGCAGCACCGAGCGGTACGACTCCGGATGCTCGGCAGGCAGCCCCACGTACTCGTCGAGCTGGGCTATTCGGGCCCGGGACACGTCCACGGCGCCGGAACTCACCTGTGCCGCGAGTGCCTGGTAGATGGGCAGCGGGGTCGAGCCGGTGGCCACGCCGAGCAGGGCGGTCGGCTTGTGCCGGAGCAGCTGTGCCATGGCTCCGGCGATCAGCTCGCCACCCGCCTTGGCGTCCGGAACGATGACAACTTCCACGCTGGGCCTGCCGATCTGGAGTGACGACGTAAGTCTTCAGTAGAGGTCTCGGTAGCAGTTCTCAGTAGAGGACTCGACCGAGACCTGGAGGGGGACATAGGGGAACCATGTGGTTTAGACCAATCTAACAGAACGGGGTTCCGCGGCCCAGGTCCTACGTCAGTGAACCTCCCGTCACATCCACCCAGCTCCCGGTCACCCACCGACCGCCGTCCGACGCGAGAAAGGCGACCACGTCCGCCACATCCGCCGGCGCCCCCACGCGCCCGAGCGCCGATATCGCCGCCGCCTCCGCCCACGCGTCCTCGGTCGAGTGCAGCAGCTCGGCGGTGTTGTCCGTGTCGATGATCCCCGGGGCGACCGAGTTCACCGTGATCCCCCGCCCGCCCAGCAGCTTGGACAGGTCCCGGCTGAGGACGTCCAGCGCGCCCTTGGTCATGGAGTACGCCATGAGGTTCGGCATCCCGGCGGAGCGGGCCAGGCCCGAGGAGATGTTGATGACCCGCCCGCCGTCCCGCAGCCGGTCGAGGCCGTGCTTGGCGATGAAGTACGGCGCCTTCACATTCACCGCGAAGACCCTGTCGTACTCCTCCTCGTCGATCTCCTCGATCGGCGCCGTCGTCCCGATCCCGGCGTTGTTGACCAGGATGTCCACGCCCTCCGCCCGCTGGTCGAACGCCTCCCACACCGCCTCGGCGTCTCCCGGCCGCCCCAGCTCGACCCCGATCGTGAACGCCGAACCGCCCGCCGACTCGATCGAGGCGACCGTCTCCTTCGCGGCGGCCTCATCTCGTCCGTAGTGCACGGCGACCCGCGCCCCGTCCCGCCCCAACCGCTCGGCGATTCCCCGCCCGATTCCCCTGCTCGCGCCCGTGACCAGCGCCGTCCTACCCGTGAGCACACCCATGACCGACGTCCCCCTCGCATTTACCTAGTGGCCGCTACAGAAAAAACCGTACAACACGGCTCGGACATTTAGCTAGTGCCCGCTATAGAATCCACTCCATGGTGAACGAGGAGCCCCGGACCAGGGCGAAGTCCGCATCCGCACCCGTGTCCAAGCCGCGTGGCCGCCCCCGCTCCTTCGACCGTGAAACCGCGCTGGAGCAGGCGGTCCTGGCCTTCTGGGAACACGGGTACGAGGCGACCTCCGTCTCCGACCTCACCCGCGTCATGGGCATCGGCGCCCCGAGCCTGTACGCGGCCTTCGGCGACAAGCAGTCCCTCTTCGCCGAGGTCGTGCAGGCGTACGGGGTGAAGCACGGTGCCTTCGGCGACCGCGCGCTGGCCGAGGAGCCCACCGCCCGGGCCGCCATCGGGCGGATGCTCAGGGAGGCCGCAGCCGAGTACACGGACCCCGGCCACCCGCACGGCTGTCTCGTCATCCACGCGGCCACCAACTGCACGACGCCCGAGGTCGAGGCGTCCCTGCGTGAGCGGCGCAACGCGAACATCGCCGCCTTCGAGAGCCGCATGGAAGAAGACGTCGCGGCGGGGGAACTGCCCGCCGGAACCGATGCCGCCGCGCTCGCCCGGTACGCCGGGGCCGTTCTCCAGGGAATGTCGCAACAGGCCCGCGACGGCGCGAGCCGGGAGGAGCTGGCGGCGGTCGCGGAAATTGCCATGGAGATCTGGCCCCGCACATGAACCAACAGGGCTAGGCTGCATGGTGGATCCTGGGACGTCCGACTAGTTCCAACGGGCGGCATTGAGGCATCCGAAGTGCTCGCGAAGACACAGCAACAAACACTCTTCAACGCATGGACACGGCTTGTGGTCTAGTCCACAATGCGTAGGGAAAACGTACGATCGATCAGCTGTAGGTACAACCGGCTGTATGTACGACCAGAGCCTCCGTCTTCCCCGCACAGGAAGGCGGATCGAGGAACCGGGGCTCTCTGCCCTGACTGCGCCGGCTCCTCATCCATCGGCCGACTGGGACCGCACACCCCACGGCCGTTGCTGCTCCGGGCTGCGGTGCCGGGAGGGTTGAGGGTCCCTCTCAGGCGCCGCGGCCCGCGGGTGTTTCCGGGCCTCTTTCGCACCTTCCCGCCAGCCACGGTTTCAGGCCATGTCCGAACCGCCGGGTACGCTCGCACACGTGCCCTCCATGAACGAACTCGTACGCCAGCACACCGCGCTCAGCGACTCCGACCTGGAGTGGCTGCACCTGCTGGTGTCGGAGTGGCAACTGCTCTCCGACCTCTCCTTCGCCGACCTCGTCCTGTGGGTCCCCACGCGTGACGGCACCCGCTATGTCTCGGTGGCCCAGATGCGGCCCAACACCGGCCCCACCTCGTACCAGGACGACATGGTCGGCCACCTCGTCCCCCGTGGCCGCCGCCCCCTGCTGGACGCCGCTCTGGACGAGGGCCGGATCGTGCGCGAGGGCGACCCGGAATGGCGTGAAGAGGTCCCTGTCCGCGTCGAGTCGATCCCCGTCCGCCGGGAAGGACGCGTCCTCGGGGTCATCGCCCGCAACACCAACCTCCTCACCGTCCGGACCCCGAGCCGCCTGGAACTGACGTACCTCCAGAGCGCCTCCGACCTGGCCCAGATGATCGCCGCCGGATCGTTCCCCTTCTCGAACCAGGTCGTCGACATGGACGCCTCGCCGCGCGTCGGCGACGGACTGATCCGCCTCGACGCCGACGGAGTCGTCCAGTACGCCTCGCCGAACGCGCTGTCCGCGTACCACCGCCTCGGCCTGGCCTCCGACCTCGTCGGCCATCACCTGGGCATGACCACCGCGGAACTCGCCCCGACCCGGGGGCCGGTGGACGAGGCGCTCGCCAAGGTCGCCAGCGGGTGGGCGCCGCGCGAGTTCGAGATCGAGTCCGACGACGGGGTCATCCAGTTCCGGGCGATCCCCCTCAAGCCCAAGGGCACGCGCATCGGTTCGCTCGTCCTGCTCCGGGACGTCACCGAACTGCGCCGCCGCGAGCGCGAGTTGATCACCAAGGACGCGACCATCCGGGAGATCCACCACCGGGTCAAGAACAACCTCCAGACGGTGGCAGCCCTGCTGCGCCTCCAGGCCCGCCGCATCGACTCGGAACGCGGGCGCGAGGCCCTGGAGGAGGCCGTACGGCGGGTCGGATCCATCGCGATCGTGCACGAGACGCTCTCCCAGAACCTGGACGAACGCGTGGAGTTCGACGAGATCGCCGACCGCGTCCTCGCGATGGTCGCCGAGATCTCACCGGGCACGGTCACCGCCCGGCGCAGCGGACGCTTCGGCATCCTGGACGCGGAGGTCGCCACCCCGCTCTCCATGGTGCTGACCGAGATCCTTCAGAACGCCCTCGAACACGGCTTCGGGCCGGGCGAGACCGGCACGGTCGAGGTCTCGGCGGTCCGCGGCGGCACGAGCAAGGAGGCCCGCCTCCTCGTCACCGTCCAGGACGACGGCGTCGGTCTCCCCGAGGGCTTCGACCCGCACCGCTCGGGCAATCTCGGCCTACAGATCGTACGGACGCTGGTGGAGGGGGAGTTGGGCGGCACGTTCGACATGGTGCTGGCGCCCGAGCGGGGTACGCAGGTGATCCTCGACGTCCCGGTGCGCGCCAACAAGTAGGCGCACGGACGGCGATTCACAGCAAGGCACAGCAATGAGCCCCGGACCATGGGATGGTCCGGGGCTCATATGCTCGTTGCTATGCGCATCGGGGGCACTGCGCGCTGCGGCTCGGGGGCGGGAGATGCGTACTCGCTGTACGCGCCGCCAAGCTCAGGCTGTTACGGGGTGGGTTGTCAGGCGGTTGCCTGGCGGGCCCGGTTGCGGGCGGCGCGGCGCTTCATGGCGCGGCGCTCGTCCTCGCTGAGACCACCCCAGACGCCGGAGTCCTGGCCGGACTCAAGCGCCCACTGCAGGCACTGCTCCATGACGGGGCAGCGGCGGCAGACGGCCTTGGCTTCCTCGATCTGCAGCAGCGCAGGACCGGTGTTGCCGATGGGGAAGAAGAGCTCGGGGTCTTCCTCGCGGCAAACGGCGTTGTGACGCCAGTCCATGGCTGCTACCTCTCCTTGGTATTACATGCACGTTGCTTGTGAATGTGAACGCTTTCACGAATCCCTCAACAAGTGAAGGGCCGATCATCAGACGGACTGATGTGGTCCTGTGAAGTGAGGAGGGGTTCTGGCTCTCTGTGGTGGCCGGTGTTGCGGGCCGTCCCGAGCGCCACGTAGAGACTCGCAAACCTCAGCGGCGGATACAACCCCTACCGGAAAGTTTTTTTTGATTCCTCGGTGTCGGCTCGGTCACAGCCGTACTTCCATGGGGTGGACCCTGGCCTAAACGTTCGAGTGGAAGGACTTTAGCCCGTTCCGCTCACACAATCACACGCAGTGCACGGCGTACGCCTGTGAACGTCACGCTCGTTCGCAGTCCAAGGTGGTCGCCGTCCATCTGGAGGGGGAGAGGCGCCTTCGAATGCAAGGTGAAGTCGGTCAGGTCGTGCAGGGACGTTGCATGCCTGCCATGGGGTCCCCGTTCGGGGGACGAAGTGAGCAACTGCATGCCATACCGGGCAACCGCGGCCGTCGACATACGGCTGAGGCCGAGTACGTCGAGCCCGGTATCGAACGAGGCCTTAGGTGACGCGTACACCGGGCGATTGCCCAGAAACGTCCAAGGGGACGTGTTGCAGACTATGGACAGCACAAGATCGGTAACGGGGTCCTCGCCCGGTTGTTCCAGAGTGATCGTGCCGTGCCGGCGATTGGCCTCTCCCAGGAATTGGCGCGCGGCCTGACGCAGGTAAAGGGAGTGTGTGGATTTCCTGCCGCGTTCGCGCTGCTGTTCCACCCGCCCGATCACACCCGCGTCGAATCCCAGACCGGCGCAGAACGTGAACCAGCGCTCCGGCACGGACTCGTCCTCGGTACCCGGCGTCCCCTTCGCCATCCCGAGGCCCACCGTGCGCTCCCGCTCCTCGCGCAGGGCGTCCAGCAGGACACCGGTGGCCTCCACGGCGTCGTTGGGCAGGCCGAGGGCGCGGGCGAAGACGTTCGTGGAGCCGCCGGGGACCACGGCGAGGCCGGGGAGCCGGTCCGGGTCGGGGCCGTTGTGCAGGAGCCCGTTCACGACCTCGTTGACCGTGCCGTCGCCGCCGAGGGCGACGACCAGATCGATGTCCTTGCTGTCCGCCGCCTGCCGGCCGAGGTCACGCGCGTGGCCCCGGTACTCGGTGGTGACCGCCTCGAGTTTCATCTCGCTAGCGAGAGCATGGGTCAGCACATCGCGCGTACGTGCGCTTGTGGTGGTAGCCGCCGGATTGACCACGAGAAGTGCACGCATGCGAAGCAGGGTACCTACCCGGTGGTACTCGGCCCAGGGCAGGTTAGGGATCAGTAAGAGTTGGGGGGCGTGAGTGGGGGGCGTGGTGTTTGGCTGCGGGTGCGTTGTGGCTGGTCGCGCAGTTCCCCGCGCCCCTAAGGGGCGCGTCCGAGCGCCGTCGGGCTCCAGCGATACCCTTCTTGCGTGAGCGTTGAGCAGAACCCCTCCCCGGAATCCACGCAGCCGCGGCCTCTGCGGCTGACGGCTGCTGCCGTGCTCGCTGCCCTGGAGGGGCTTGCCCTGGTCGTCGGGGGAGTTTTCATCCTCGTGCTGGGGATCACGGGTGACGCGGACGACCGGCAGCAGGCCGTCACCGGGGGTGTCACGTTGATCGTGCTCGCGCTGCTGCCGCTGCTCGCCGCGCGCGGGCTGCTGGGGCGGCGCAGTTGGAGCCGGGGGCCGGCCGTCATCACGCAGATCATGGCGTTGCCCGTGGCCTACAACCTGCTCCAGGCGGACAGCATGGCCATTCCGGGCGGGATCGTGCTGGGTGTCGTGGCGGTCACCGCGCTGGTGCTGCTGGTGAACCAGGAGACGACCCGGGCCCTCGGGATCCGGGGGCCCGGCAGCGCGTCGGAGTAGCCCTGAGGGGTACTCCTCGATCAGTGGTTACTCCTCGACCAGCAGTTTCTCGCGCAGCTGGGCCAGGGTCCGGGCCAGCAGCCGGGAGACGTGCATCTGGGAGATGCCGACCTCCTGCGCGATCTGCGACTGCGTCATGTTGCCGAAGAACCGCAGCAGCAGGATCCGCTTCTCGCGCGGCGGGAGATCCTCCAGGAGCGGCTTGAGCGACTCGCGGTACTCGACGCCCTCCAGGGCCTCGTCGTACGCGCCCAGCGTGTCCGCGACCGCCGGGGACTCGTCGTCCGTGTCGGGGACGTCCAGGGACAGCGTGGAGTAGGCGTTGGCCGACTCCAGGCCCTCCAGGACCTCCTCCTCCGAGATGCCCAGCTTCTCGGCCAGTTCGTGGACCGTCGGGGAGCGGCCGTGCCGCTGCGACAGCTCCGCCGTCGCCGTGGTGAGCGAGAGGCGCAGCTCCTGGAGCCTGCGCGGGACGCGGACCGCCCAGCCCTTGTCCCGGAAGTGCCGCTTGATCTCACCGACGACCGTCGGGGTCGCGTAGGTCGAGAACTCGACACCGCGGTCCGGGTCGAAGCGGTCGACCGACTTGATGAGGCCGATGGTCGCGACCTGGGTGAGGTCGTCCAGCGGCTCGCCGCGGTTGCGGAAGCGGCGCGCGAGGTGCTCGACGAGCGGGAGATGCATACGGACCAGCCGGTTGCGCAGCTCCGCGTACGCGGCACTGCCGTCCTCCAGCGAACGCAGCTCGATGAAGAGGGCACGCGCTCCGCTGCGGTCCGTCGGGGAGTGCTGTGTGGCCTGTGCCGTCTGTGCGCCCTGCGCGTCGTCTCGTTCGTGCTCGCTCATCGTCCCGCCCGTCGACCTTCCCCGAATTCGCGCATCAGCTCGAACAGGGGAGACCTCGCTTGGCCCTTCCAGGGGCGCACTCTGCACGGCACCTTCCCGATCCAGCTGCCCGTCGTCCATGAAGCCGGCCTCCGAGGGGTCGTCCTCCGGGTGCGGCCGGGCCTGTTCGGGGATGCCGGCGATACCGGCGATGCCGGAAATGGCGTCCGCCGTGTCCCGCGGCCCGTCGGGGCCGTCGCTGCCCGCCGCGGGCAGCTCCCGTGTGCCGCGCTCTTCGTCCCGCACCGGCCCGTCCCCGTTCCTCACGCCGGCCCGGGTCCCGCGCCGCGCTTCTTGTAGAGACTGATCGACACGGTCTTGTCCTCGGCGACGGTGGAGTCGACCTGGCCCGCGAGGGCGGACAGGACGGTCCAGGCGAACGTGTCACGCGCGGGGGCGTGACCGTCCGTGGTCGGTGCCGAGACCGTGACCTCCAGGGAGTCGTCGATCAGCCGGAACACACAGCTGAGTACGGAGCCGGGCACGGCCTGCTGAAGCAGGATCGCGCAGGCCTCGTCCACTGCGATGCGCAGGTCCTCGATCTCGTCGAGGGTGAAGTCCAAACGGGCCGCGAGACCGGCCGTGGCCGTACGCAGCACCGACAGGTAGGCACCCGCGGCCGGCAGCCGGACTTCCACGAAGTCCTGGGTCGCGGGCTCGCCTGCGAACTGGGACACCCTCACCTCCAAGGTGGTACAAGCTCTTTCGGGGGCCGAGGGTCGCCCCCCGGGGTAACGCGATACGTGGTTCAGCGGTGACGCTACCGCGCTCTCGACTTTCCTGTCCCCGGGACCCCAGCCCCTTGCTGTCACTCATAGTAAACATACGGATACGCACAGTGGCTAGGGGTTCTGCGGGCCCAATTGGGAAGAACGAGCGCCGGGTTGACGTACCCAGACGTCAGACGGTCGAACCGTCCGGATCCAGGGTCACACGAGTACGCCTCCGGTCACCAATGCCCCTGCTCACACGGGTGCGAGGTCGGGTGGACGACGATACGCGGCTTCCGCGCGGTCATACGAGGACATGGTCCACGAAGCACCAGCGCCAGCTCTCGCCGGGTTCGAAGGTGCGCATCACCGGATGTCCGGTCTCCTTGTGGTGCTCTGTCGCGTGGCGCATCGGCGAGGAGTCGCAGCAGCCGACGTGGCCGCAGTCCAGGCACAGGCGCAGCTGCACCGGATGGGTACCGGCCGCCAGGCACTCCGGACAGGTCTCGCTCTTGGGCTCGGGTTCCGGGAGCGCCAGCGCGTCGGCATGCGTGCACTGTTTCATGATTGCCAGGTTACGACGGGTGCGCGGAAAGCCGCGCGGAAACCAGATGGGGTGCCGGATGGGGCGGGAAACGAGATTGGGCCGAGACCGATGCACGTGATGCCACTGCTCCTGCTGGTCGCGGGCAGCGCCGCCATCGCCGCCGCGGCCCGCCGCACCCCTGTCCCGCCCCCGCTGCTGCTGGTCGCGGCCGGTCTGGTGTTCGCGTACGTCCCCGGGGTGCCCGACTACGCCCTCGACCCGCATGTCGTCCTGCCGCTGATGCTGCCGCCGCTGCTGTACACGGCGGCCGTCGACAGCTCGTACCTCGATCTGCGCGCGCAACTGCGGCCCGTGGCACTGCTGTCGGTGGGGTACGTGCTCTTCGCGACCCTCGTCGTCGGCTGGGCCGCCTATCAGATCGTGCCCGGGCTGCCGCTGACCGCCGCGCTGGTGCTCGGCGCGGTCGTGGCACCGCCGGACGCCGTCGCGGCGACGGCGATCGCCCGCCGGGTCGGGCTGCCGTCGCGGGTCACCACCATCCTCCAGGGCGAGTCCCTGGTGAACGACGCCACCGCGATCACCGCGTACCGCGTGGCCCTCGCGGCGGCCGTCGGGGAGGGCGCGACCTGGGCGGGCGGGATCGGCGAGTTCCTGCTCGCGGCGGTCGGCGGCATCGGGATCGGGCTGATCCTGATGATGCCGATCCATTGGCTGCGCACGCACCTGAAGGAAGCGCTGCTCCAGAACACCCTCTCCCTGCTGATCCCCTTCGCGGCGTACGCGGTCGCCGAGGAGGTGCACGCCTCCGGGGTCCTCGCGGTGGTGGTCGTGGCGCTCTATCTCGGACATCGCGCGTGGGAGGTCGATTTCGCGACCCGTCTCCAGGAGGAGGCGGTCTGGAAAATGGTTGCCTTCGTTCTCGAATCGGCCGTCTTCGCCCTGATCGGGCTGCAACTGCCGGTCGTCCTGGAGGGACTTGGGGCGTACGAGGGTGTCGACGCCGCCTGGTACGCGATCGCCGTCTTCCTCGTGGTGGTCGTCACCAGGTTCGCCTGGGTGTACCCCGGGACGTTCGTGCCCCGGCTGCTGTCGGCACGGATCCGGGACCGCGAACCGAACCCGACCTGGAAGGGCGCGTTCGTCATCTCCTGGGCCGGCATGCGGGGAGTCGTCTCCCTGGCCATCGCCTTCTCGATCCCGCTCACGGTGGAGGGCGGAGAGGCGTTCCCGGAACGGAACCTGGTGCTCTTCCTGACCTTCACGACGGTCATCGGCACGCTGGTCGTCCAGGGTCTGACGCTGCCCCCGCTGATCCGTCTGCTGAAGCTGCCCGGGCGTGACGCGCAGGCGGAGACGCTCGCGGAGGCGAACGCCCAGGCGCAGGCGTCCAGGGCGGCACAGCAGCGCCTGGAGGGCCTGCTGGAGGACGACCGCAACGCGCTGCCGCCCCCGCTGGCCGATCGGCTCCGGACAGTCCTGGAACGCCGCCAGAACGCCGTCTGGGAACGGCTGGGCGCGGTCAACCCCGTGACCGGCGAGACGGTGGACGACACGTACCGGCGGCTGTCCCGGGAGATGATCAGCGCGGAACGGGAGATGTTCGTGCGGCTGCGGGACGGGCGTTACATCGACGACGAGATGCTGCGAACCCTGCTGCGACGACTGGACCTGGAGGAGGCGGCCGCGTTCCGGGAGGCGGAGTGAGGGCGACGTCCGTCACGGGAACGGACGGCCGGTGATCACCGCCGCGACGGTGGTCCCGGGCGCGAACGCGCCTTCTTCCGCGAGGGCGACAAGTCCGTACAGCATCTTGGCGACATAGAGACGTTCCACAGGGACGTCGTGACGGGCCTCGAAGTCGTCGGCGAAGGCGTGCAGTTCGGGGGCCGTACGGGCATAACCGCCGAAGTGGAAACGGTGGTCGAGGGTCCAGGAGCCGCGGGGGCCGCCGAAGGCGAGGTCCTGGAGGGCCCGTATCTCCGCGTCCAGGAAGCCGCCCTTGAGGACCGGGATGCCGAGGGCGCGCTGGTCGGGGGCGAGGCCCGCGGCCAGGCCGGCGAGGGTGCCGCCGGTGCCGCAGGCGACCGCGACGACGTCGGCATGGCCGCGCAGCTCCTCGCCCAGGGCGCGGCAGCCGCGTACGGCGAGGGCGTTGCTGCCGCCTTCCGGTACGACGTACGCGTCGTCGGCGTCGGCCTCCTCGCGGATGGCGGCGAGGGTGTCGGGGTCGGTCTTGCGCCGGTAGGTCGATCTGTCGACGAAGCGCAGGCGCATGCCGTTCGCCGTGCAGTGGGCGAGGGAGGGGTTGAGGGGGCGGTCGGCGAGTTCCTGGCCCCGGACGACACCGATGGTGGGCAGGCCGAGGAGGCGGCCGGCGGTGGCTGTGGCGCGCAGGTGGTTGGAGTAGGCGCCGCCGAAGGTGAGGATCGGGCGTCCGGCGGCGGCATCCAGGTTGGGGACCAGCTTGCGCCACTTGTTGCCGACGAGGTCGGGGTGGATGAGGTCGTCGCGCTTGAGAAGCAGACGGAGGCGGTGGCGGGCGAAGCGGGGGTCGGTGAGTTCTTGGAGGGGGGTGGGGAGGGGCACAGAGCCATTTTCGCCCCCGCCGCCCCTACCCGTCCCATCCTCGGGGGCGCTGCCCCCGAACCCCCGCTCCTCAAACGCCGGAGGGGCTGAATACCCAGCCAAGGGGGGTCTGGGGGCGCAGCCCCCAGGGATGGGAACGGGTAAGGGCGGCGGGGGCGAGAGAAATCCCTACTTGAAGCGGTCCCGTACCCGTTCCCTCAGCCACTGCATGCTGAAGCCCCGTGGGTCGATCTTGCCCGGTTGCCATTCGAGGTGGCCGATGACCGACCGTTCCGTCCAGCCGTGGTGGCGGCACAGCGCCGCGGCGACCTTCTCGATGGCGTCGAGCTGGGCCGGAGGCCAGGGATCCTCGCCGTCGCCGAGGTTCTCGCACTCGAAGCCGTAGAAGTGCCGATTGCCGTCCGTGTTCGCCTCGTTGTCCGGCGGAAGGAGCTTCTCGGCGATCACCGCACGCAGCACGTCGTCGTCGCCGAGACCCGCGTGGTTGGCCCTGCCGTAGCCGACGAGGTGGACGCAGCCGTCCTTCGTGATGACGCCGTGGCACAGGGGACCGGGCAGCTCGGCGTAGCCCTCGCGGCAGAGTTCCACCGTGTGCTCGCTGCCCTCGGTCACCGTGTGATGGATCATCACGCCGTGGACCGGGCCCCAAGGGCCTTTGTGGTTGCGGTTGTGGTGGGTCCAGTCGCCGACCTCGACGACGGTGACGCCTTCCTCCCTGAGCCGGTCCAGGAAGCTGCCCGCGGACATGGGTGGGGCCATGACCGTCTCCTTACGCGCTGCGCGACGGCCACCGGTCGTGACCGCCTCATACCGCAGCTTGTACCGGAATCCCACGGTCAAGGGTGAATTGTTCGGACGGCGTGCGAGCCGATCCGGTCACTGGCGCAGGAACGCGTCCCCGTTCACCGCGATGTGACTCTCCAGGGCCTGAAGCGCCCGCTGGGTCGCGTCGGGGGAACCGCTGCCGCGCCGCTCCGCGTAGTACGCCGCGCCCAGTTTCTTGAGCAGGTCGCTGCCGGCCCGCTGGGTCTGCACCTCGTCGAGCTTCTGCTTGCCCTGCGTCAGGCCGCGCTGTGCCTGTTCCTTGGCGCGGTCCAGGAAGCCTGCCATCGGTGTCTCCTTCTTCGTCGTCCGTCAAAGGCTCAAACGGTCGGCCCGATCTTGAAGTTCCCGAAACGGAGGGAAGGAGACGGTGGAAGAGGTCTTTTCTGTTCGCCCGGTCGAACGATTTGGCGAAGAACCTCTTTGTGCCCACTCCGGAGATGATCCATTCCCGCTCATTCGTGTAATAGCACTGGCGCGTTCGGTGGGGAAGGCTGGTGCGCGCAGGCGTCCGATGCGAAGCGAACCCGAGAGGGATCAGCGCGTCGGCGCATTTAAGAGTTGACCGGGAGGGCAGTTCCTTATGTCGGTAGGCGAAGAGATCCGCACGGAGCAGGACAAGCCGCAGCAGAGTCTCGGCACATCGGCCGCGCGGAATCTGGCCACCACCACCAAGTCCGTTCCCCAGATGCAGGAGATCAGCTCGCGCTGGCTGCTGCGCATGCTCCCCTGGGTGAATGTGCAGGGTGGTACTTACCGTGTGAACCGGCGGCTCACCTACTCCGTGGGAGACGGCCGTCTGACGTTCGTGAAGACCGGTGACCGAGTGGAAGTGGTCCCCGCCGAACTGTCCGAGTTGCCGGCCCTGCGGTCCTACGAGGACGAGGAAGTGCTCACCGAACTGGCCCGGCGCTGCCAGCAGCGGGAGTTCACACCGGGTTCGGAGATCGCCTCGTTCGGCAGCCCGAACGACGAGGTGTTCCTGCTGGTCCACGGCAAGGTAGAGAAGATCGGCACGGGCCCGTACGGGGACGACGCCGAACTCGGCATGCTGGCCGACGGCGCGTACTTCGGCGACCAGGCACTGCTCGACCCCGACGCCCTCTGGGAGTACACGGCCCGCGCGGTCACCACGGTCACCGTGCTGACCCTCTCCCGGCAGCACTTCGAGCAGGTCACCGAGCGTTCCGACTCGCTGCGCGACCACCTCCAGGCCCTGCGGGCGATCCCGGAGCAGGCCGCCAACAGGTACGGCGAGAAGGAGATCGACCTCGCGGCCGGTCACGTCGGCGAGGCGGACATCCCGCGCACGTTCGTCGACTACGAGGCCAAGCCCCGCGAGTACGAACTGAGCATCGCCCAGACGGTGCTGCGCATCCACTCCCGCGTGGCCGACCTCTACAACCAGCCGATGAACCAGACGGAACAGCAGCTCCGGCTCACGGTCGAGGCCCTCAAGGAGCGCCAGGAGCACGAACTCATCAACAACCGGGAGTTCGGACTGCTCAGCAACTGCGAGTACGACCAGCGGCTCCAGCCGCACGACGGCGTGCCCAGCCCCGACGACCTGGACGAGCTGCTCAGCAGGCGGCGCGGGACCAAGTTCCTGCTCGCCCACCCGCGCGCGATCTCCGCGATCGGCCGTGAGCTGAACAAGCGCGGACTCGTCCCCGAGACGATCGACATGAGCGGCAACCGCATCCCCACCTGGCGCGGGGTGCCGATCTACCCGTGCAACAAGATCCCGGTCACCGAGGCCCGTACGACCTCGATCATCGCCATGCGTACCGGCGAGGCCGAGCAGGGGGTCATCGGGCTCCAGCAGGCCGGTATCCCGGACGAGATCGAGCCGAGCCTGTCCGTGCGGTTCATGGGCATCAACGAACAGGCGGTCATCAACTACCTGGTGACGGCCTACTACTCGGCGGCCGTCCTGGTCCCGGACGCCCTCGGCGTACTGGAGAACGTCGAGATCGGCCGCTGGCGATGACTCCGCCCCACGGCCCGGCCGAGACCACCGAGACCCTGGATCCGGAGAGGCGCAGCCCCATCGGCAGTCCGGCGGAGAGGCCTTCGGGGAGTTCACCGGAGTCCGGGGCAGGGGAACAGCCGGCCGTGGGAGCAAGTCAGGCGAACCAGTCGGGCCTGCCGAGGCCGTCGAGGCAGGCGAAGTCCCCCGTACGGGGGACGGGAGACGGGGGAGGAGCGGGGGTGTCCGGCGGAGCGGAGGGGCAGGATGCCGCCCTCATCCTGGAGCAGGCGCGGGCCGTGGTCGATCCCGCGCTGCGCGGAGCGGTCGATTCGCTGCCCGGGTCCATGCGCCGGGTCGCGCTCTACCACTTCGGGTGGGAGCACGCGGACGGCACCCCGGCGGCGGGCAACGCGGGCAAGGCGATCCGCCCGGCGCTCGTGCTGACCGCCGCCGCGGCACTCGGCGGACGGCGGGAGGCCGCCGTACGGGCCGCCGCGGCGGTGGAGCTGGTCCACAACTTCACCCTGCTGCACGACGACGTCATGGACCGGGACACCACCCGCAGACACCGGCCCACCGCCTGGACCGTCTTCGGCGACGTCGACGCGATCCTCGCCGGGGACGCCCTACAGGCCCTGGCGCTCGGGCTGCTCGCCGAGGACCCGCACCCGGCGTCCGCCACCGCCGCCGCCCGGCTCGCGTCCTGCGTGGTCGAACTGTGCGAGGGGCAGCACGCGGACACGGCCATGGAGAAACAGGGCCCCGGCGAGGTCACCCTCGCCGAGTGCCTCGCCATGGCCGAGGCCAAGACGGGCGCGCTGCTCGGCTGCGCCTGTGCCCTGGGGGCGCTGTACGCGGGCGGGTCGGCCGCGGACGTCGAGGCGATGGACGCGTTCGGCCGGGAGGCCGGGCTCGCTTTTCAGCTCATCGACGACGTGATCGGGATATGGGGGGACCCGAGCCGCACCGGCAAGCCGGCCGGGGCGGATCTGGTCGCCCGCAAGAAGTCCCTGCCCGTGGTCGCCGCACTGGCCTCCGGCACACCGGCGGCCACCGAACTCGCCGAGCTGTACGGGGTTCCGTACGACGAGAGCCAGGAAGGGGCGCTGGAGCGGACGGTGCTCGCCGTCGAACGGGCGGGCGGCCGGGACTGGGCGCAGCTCCAGGCGGCCGACCGGATGGCCCGCGCGATACATGAGCTGTCCCGCGCGGTCCCCGACCCGGAGGCGGCGGGCGGCCTGCTGTCCCTGGCCGAGTTCGTCACCCGCCGCACCACCTGAGACACACATCGCACCACCTGAGGCCCCGGAGCAACCCGTGGCGAGGTGTACGGCCCTGACTCCGTACGCCTCGCACCGGCGCTCCGGCCGGCGGGTCCCGCACATCCCCACGGTGTGCGGGCCCCGTCACAACTTCTCCACCCGTTATGCTCAACCGCCATACGAGCAACGGCGGTTGGGACAAAGGGGCGGGTCATGGGCGTGGCGATACGTACGGCGGACGAGAGAGACCGGGAGCTGGTCGTCCGGCTGCTGGACGATGCCTTCCAGGACGATCCGGTGAGCGGCTGGATCTTCCCGGACCCGGCGGACCGCCGCGTGACGCATCCGGTACTGGTGGGCGCCATCCTCGACATCGTGCTCGCCGAGGGCCGCGTCGACCTCGCCGAGGACGGTTCGGCGTGCGCCCTGTGGCTGCCCATGCCCGCCGACGGCCACCCGGAGGCCGGCGAGGGGGACGTACATGGGGACGAGGGCGACGACGCGGTCCGGTTGCGCGAGGCCATCGATCCCGACAACGAGCGCATCGAACTGCTCGTGCGGCTGACGGAGGAGATCCATCCCTCCGGAAGCGCCCACGAATACCTGTGGATGATCGCCGTCGCACCCGACAGCCAGTGCCAGGGCCTGGGGGCCGCCATCCTCCAGCACGCCCTCGACCGCTGCGACCGCGAGGGAGTGGCCGCCTACCTGGAGGCGAGCAGTGCCCGCAGCAGCAAGCTGTACGAACGGCTCGGCTTCGATCACCTCGGCAGCCCCCTCGACTTCCCCGATGGCCCCCGCATGTGGCCCATGTGGCGCGAGCCCCGGGCCTAGGCCCTGACCGAAAGAGAACGGCTTGCGAAAGCTCACCTACTTCGTCGCCTGCTCGATCGACGGCTTCATCGGGGACGAGAGCGGCGACGCCTCCTTCATGTACCCGTTCGTCGACGAGCAGTTCCTGGAGTTCCTGAAGACCGAGTACCCCGAGACGATCTCCACCGGGGGCCGCCGCGCCCTGGGCCTGGACGACCTGCCCAACCGCCGCTTCGACACGGTCGTCCAGGGCCGGGCCAGCTACGAGGTCGCCCTGAAGGAGGGCATCACCAGCCCGTACGCCCATCTGCGCGAGTACGTCGCCTCGCGCACCCTGAAGGAGTCGCCGGACCCGCGCGTCGAGATCATCGCCGCCGATCTGGTCGCCAGGGTCCGGGAACTCAAGGCGGAGGACGGCGAGCGGGACATCTACCTGTGCGGCGGCTCGCGGCTCGCGGGTGAGCTGATCGACGAGATCGACGAGCTGGTCGTCAAGACGTACCCGATCGTCCTCGGCACCGGCATGCCGATGTTCGGCTCCGGCTTCGACGTGTCGGAGTTCGTGCTCGACGAGGTGCGCCCGTTCAGGAACGGGGTGCTGGTGCGGACGTACAGCAGGAAGGGCTGAAGCGGCAGAAGAGGCCGAACCGGCGGGGAGCGCCCCGGCGGCTCCCGCAATACCCTGGGGGTATGGGCAGCGAACAGTACGACTGTCCCGTCTGCGGACAGCATGTGGCCACGGTGATCCGGCGGCACAAGACCCTGGGCGCATGGGTACCGAAGTGGGTCGCCGGGCCGTGCCGGAATCCCGAGTGCGAGGCGTACGCCGATCCGGTGGCCGAGACCGAGGCAGGCCCCGTGCGGGTGGCCCGGCCGGGGCGTTCCGAGCCGAAGGAGCGGTCATGAAGTACCTGGTGATGGTGCGCGGCACGCAGGCGGACTACGACGCCCAGAACGGCAAGGCGTCCGACGAAGGCCCCACCTGGACCGACGACGACATCCAGGCCATGTACGCGTACATGGGCGCGATCAACGCCGACCTCGCCAGAACGGGCGAGTTCCTCGACGGGAACGGCCTGGCCGAACCCGCGCGGATCCGGCACGTCACCGCCGGCAAGGACGGCGGCACGGTGATCACCGACGATCCGTACGGCGCGAGCGAGGAGCTGATGGCCGGCTACTGGCTCCTGGAGTGCGCGAGCCTGGAGCGGGTCACCGAGATCGCCGCCCGCGTCACCCGCTGCCCGGTCCCGGACGGCGTACCGGAGCATCCCGTGGAGATCCGGCCCGTCCTGGACGATCCCAGCGAGCAATGAACGGCCTGTACCGCGGTCGGGGCACGGACCCTTAGGTTGGGTTCATGCCAGAGCTGCCGTACATAGTCCACCTGACCGAACGCGCCCTCTGGGAGGAGGCCCGCGCGCGGGGCACGTACGAGATGTCGACGCGTGGACGCACCCTCCAGGAAGAGGGCTTCATCCATTTGTCGACACGCGCCCAGTTCCCGGCCGTGGCCGCCTTCCTGTACGCCTCCTACGACGGCCCCGACGACCTGGTGGTGCTGGTCGTGGACCCCGCGCGGCTCGACGCACCCCTGAGGTACGAGGCCGCGCAGCCGGGCGGCGAGGAGTTTCCGCACGTGTACGGGCCGATCCCGGTGGCGGCCGTGGTGGACGTCGAGGCGTACGAGATTCCGCGCTAGGCGGGGTCGGCTGTCGGCGTCGCCTTGGGCAGGCCGCCCGTTTCGGGGTCGCGGCCGGTCAGGCAGTACGTGCCGCCCGCCGGGTCGCGCATGACCGTCCAGTGGGTGCCGTGGGCGACGGCCGTGGCCCCCAGTTCCTCGTGGCGGGCGCGGGTCGCCGCGATGTCGGCGCAGGCCAGGTCCAGGTGGGCGGAGGCGCCGGGCCGGTCGGTGCCGAGGCGCTGGAGGAGGACGCGGACCGGGAGACCGGCCGGGGGCCTGAGGACGTGGAACTCCGGGAGCGAGCCGGGGAGGGAGTCCCAGGCGGTGAGGCGCTCCCAGAAGGCGACCTCCGTGTCGTACGCGGTCGGCGGGACGTCGACGCACACCTGGTCGAGGCGGCTGCCGTCCACCACGGCCGACCGAACCGACTCCCCGTGCCAGGGCACCGCACAGAACAACTGACCGGCGGGTGACCGCAGCACGGCCCATCCGGTGTACGCGCCGACGACGGTCGCCCCGAGCGCCGTCGCCGAGCCGACGAAGGCGTCGACGTCCTCGACGGCGAAGTCGAGATGGGCGCCGCCGTCCCCGGAGTCCACCCCCTGGACCTTGACGCAGGGGTCGCCCGCGCCCGGCAGCAGGGTCGTGAACTCGCCCTGATCGCCCCGGGATTCGGAGAGCCGGGTGTCCGTGACGGTGGTCCAGAACGACTGGGCGGGGCCGAGGAGTGCGGCGGGCCGGTCGATGAAGGCGTAGGTCCAGCGGATGCCCATACCAGTGCTCATGGGGTGATCGTAAGGTGGCGGTCGTCCACGTCACCTGCGTTTTTTCCAGGAACAGGCTTTGCCCGCAGTTCGTCGCGAATACGCCTGCGCTTGCTTCCATCGAACGCATGGACCACATCACGTTCCTGGTGGCGGTCGTCATCGTGACGGCCCTGGCCTTCGACTTCACCAACGGATTCCACGACACGGCGAACGCGATGGCCACCTCCATCGCCACCGGCGCCCTGAAACCGAAGACAGCGGTCCTGATCGCCGGAGTCCTCAACATCGTCGGCGCGTTCCTGTCCACCGAGGTCGCCAAGACGATCTCCGGCGGCATCGTCGACGACACACTCGTCAGCCCCGGGATGATCTTCGCCGGGCTGGTCGGGGCGATCCTGTGGAACCTGATGACCTGGCTGGTGGGGCTGCCGTCGAGTTCCTCGCACGCCCTGTTCGGCGGGCTGATCGGAGCGGTGTGGGTCGGCGCGGGTGCCGACGGTGTCCACTTCACCAAGGTCGTCGAGAAGGTACTGATCCCGGCGCTGGCCTCGCCGCTGGTGGCCGGAATCGCGGCCCTGATCGCGACGTACCTCGCCTACAAGCTCACCGCCCGCGCCCGCAAGGACACGGTGACCAAGGGGTTCCGGGCCGGTCAGATCGCCTCCGCCTCCCTCGTCTCCCTCGCGCACGGCACGAACGACGCGCAGAAGACCATGGGCATCATCACCCTCACCCTGATCTCCGCGGGCGCGCTCGGCCACGACGCCGGTCCGCCGGTGTGGGTGATCGCGTCGGCGGGGCTCGCCATCGGCCTCGGCACCTATCTGGGCGGCTGGCGCATCATCCGGACCATGGGCAAGGGCCTGACCGAGATCCAGTCGCCGCAGGGCTTCGCCGCCGAGACGGCGTCCACGGCCGTCATCCTCACCTCCGCCCACCTCGGCTTCGCCCTGTCGACCACCCAGGTCGCCTCGGGCAGCATCCTGGGCGCGGGCCTCGGCCGACGGCTGGCGGAGGTGCGCTGGGGTGTCGCGGGCCGCATGGTCATGGCGTGGCTGATCACCCTGCCCGCCGCCGCGCTGGTCGGCGGGGTCTCCGCGGGCGCCGTCAGGTACGGCGGCACCTTCGGCACCGTGGTCGTCGCGCTGGTCGCCGTCGCGGTCGCCGGGGGCATCGTGCTGGCCGCCCGCCGCAACCCGGTGCACGCGAACAACGTCAACGAGACCCACGAGGTCAGCATCAAGGCGTCGGCGCCGACGAGCGTCGGTACGGCCGCGTGAGCGAGGGAGAACCGAAATGAATCTGGACTGGAGCGCCCTGGGTCAGGTCGCCGCGGTGAGCCTCGGGGTCACCGTCGCCGTGGTCGTCGTCTTCGCCGTCGGGGTCCTTGGACTCGCCCGGGTCGAGGGCGCGCGTGAGAATGACGGTGGTACGCACGCGCTCGCGTTCGCCCAGGCCGGGCTGTGCTTCGTGGCGTGCGCCGCCGTGGTCGCGTACGGCATCTATCTGATCGTGCCGCAGTTCCACTGACCGCTGATGTCGATGCACGGGAGGCCGACGGGATGACACCACTGATGTCCGGACTGAAGGTCGACTACAGCGACCACGACGAGCCCGTCCTCATCCGGCCGGACGGTTCTCCGGTCGAGACCTGGCGGGAGAACTACCCCTACCCCGAGCGCATGGAGCGCAAGGAGTACGAGTGGCACAAGCGGCTCCAGCAGATCGAACTGCTGAAGTTGCAGAGCTGGATCAAGCAGACCGGCCGCCGCCTGGTCGTCGTCTTCGAGGGCCGGGACGCGGCCGGCAAGGGCGGCACGATCAAGCGGTTCACGGAGCACCTGAACCCGCGTGGCGCCCGCGTGGTCGCCCTGGAGAAGCCCACCGAACGCGAACGCGGCCAGTGGTACTTCCAGCGGTACGTCGAACACCTGCCGACCGCCGGCGAGATAGTCCTGTTCGACCGCTCCTGGTACAACCGGGCAGGTGTGGAACGGGTCATGGGCTTCTGTACGGACGACGAGTACCGCCGCTTCACCCGCCAGGCCCCGCTGTTCGAACGCATGCTCGTCGACGACGGCGTCGACCTGATCAAGTTCTGGTTCTCGGTCTCCCAGAGCGAACAGCGCACCCGTTTCACGATCCGTCAGGTCGACCCCGTACGGCAGTGGAAGCTGAGCCCCATGGACCTCGCCTCCCTGGACCGCTGGGACGACTACACGGCGGCCAAGGTCGCCATGTTCCGCGAGACGGACACCGAACAGGCGCCCTGGACGGTGGTGAAGAGCAACGACAAGAAGCGGGCGCGGGTCGAGGCGATGCGCAGTGTGCTGGCCCGCTTCGACTACACGGGCAAGGACGAGGAGGTCGTCGGCAGCCCGGACCCGAGCATCGTGGGCGCGGCGGCGAACCTGCTGGAGGCGGGCGAGGACGACGAGGGCATGTGAACCGCCCACGGTGGGGATGCCTCCGACGTGACCGAACCCGCCGCAGCCACCGACCGGACCCGCCTCGCCGAGAGCGCCTACGGCAGCGACCGGCACCTGGCCGCCCGCCAGGCGCTCTACCGGTGGCAGACGCCCCGCCATGACCTGCCCGCCATCGCCGCCGGGCAACTGCGTGACGTACGCGGACGCGTGGTCGACGTCGGCTGCGGCAACGGCAGGTTCGTACAGCGGCTGCGCGAGGAGCGGCCCGCGCACACCGTGCTGGGCCTGGACATCGCGCCCGGCATCCTCGCCGGCGTCCCCGGCCCGGTCGCCGTGGCAGATGTCACACGGCTGCCGCTGGCTTCGGGAAGCGCCGGGGCGGCGCTGGCGATGCACATGCTCTACCACGTACCCGACATTCCGCAGGCGGTACGGGAGTTGGCCCGGGTCGTCGCCCCCGACGGGCTGGTGATCGCCTCGACCAACGGCGAGCGGGACAAGGCCGAACTCGACGACCTGTGGCAGCGGGCCGCGAGCGATGTGCTCGGCACCGGGCAGGAACCGGTCCGGTTCTCGATCGGCGCCCGCTTCTCCCTGGAGAACGCCCCGGGCTTCCTCGGGGAGCGGTTCGGCCGGGTGGAGACGATCGAACTCCCCAGCACCGTCGCCGTCCACGACCCCGAACCGGTCGTCGCCTACCTGGCGTCCTACCGGGCCTGGGCGGACCAGTACGACGTGCCCTTCGACGAGACCGTCGAGCGGGCCCGGACCCTCGTCACCGAACACCTCGCCCGGCACGGTGTGTTCGAGGTCGGCTGCCGGGCGGGGATCCTCGTGTGCCGGCGTTGAGGGGGCTCAGGCGGTCGGAGGGCAGCGAAAAGGGCCGGTCCGTATCGACCGGCCCTCTTCGGTGAAGGCCCGCATCAGGCCTTCTTGGTCTCCCAGAAGATCTTGTCGATCTGGGCGATGTAGTCCAGGGCCTTCTGGCCCGTCGCCGGGTCGGTCGACGCCTTGGCGGCCGAGAGGGCCTTCAGGGTGTCGTTGACCAGCTGGTGCAGCTCCGGGTACTTCTCGAAGTGCGGCGGCTTGAAGTAGTCGCTCCACAGGACCGACACGTGGTGCTTGGCGAGCTCTGCGCGCTGCTCCTTGATGACGGTGGCACGCGCCTGGAAGTGCGGGTCGTCGTTGGCGGCAATCTTGTCCTGCACGGCCTTCACCGACTCCGCCTCGATGCGGGCCTGGGCGGGGTCGTACACACCGCAGGGCAGGTCGCAGTGGGCGCTGACCTTGACCTTGGGGGCAAACAGGCGGGAAAGCATGGAGCGTTCCTTCCTCGTGATCGTCTTCTCAGGTTGGACATTACTCCCTGAGAGAGGGGTTTTCGCGAGTGCCCCCATGGGCTTAGGACAAAAGTAGGGGGTCAGACTGGGACTGGTGGAGGATGGAACCGGGGAGGTGCCGGGATGCCGGAGCTGTCGCAGGAGAGCGCACACGGGAGTGAGCGCGGGAGTGAGCACGGAGAGGCCGCGAAGCTCTTCGGATGGGTCGAGGTGACCGGGCCGTCGATGGTGCCCACGCTGTATCACGGCGATTTTCTCGTGGTGCGCTACGGGGGCCGGGTCAGGGCCGGGGAGATCGTCGTCCTGCGCCATCCGTTCCAGCAGGACCTGCTGGTCGTCAAACGGGCCGTGGAGCGCCGTGAGGGCGGTTGGTGGGTGCTCGGGGACAACTCCTTCGCCGGCGGCGACAGCACCGACTACGGGACCGTGCCGCACGATCTGATCCTGGGCCGGGTCCGGTTCCGCTACCGGCCGCTGAAGCCCGGTCAGCGCTCGCCGCTGGCGCTGCTGCGCTGGGCGCTCTCGGCCGCGAGGCCCGTCTTCTCGGACCGGTCCGCCTCCAGGCGTTTGCGGGCGCGGTAGGCGGCCACGTTGGCCCGGGTCGCGCAGCGGTCGGAGCAGTAACGGCGGGAGCGGTTCGTCGAGGTGTCGAGGTAGGCGTTGCGGCAGGGCGGCGCCTCGCACAGGCCCAGGCGGTCCACGCCGTACTCGGTGAGGTGGAAGGCCAGGCCCATCGCGGCGATGGCCGCGTAGCCCGCGGTCGCGTTCGACGGGTGGTCGGCGAGGTGCATGTGCCACAGCGGGCGGCCGTCGTCGTCCCGGAAGTCGTGCCCGGAGATCTGCGGGCTCACCGGGAACTCCAGCAGGAGCGAGTTCAGCAGGTCCACCGAGAGCGTCTCGTCGCCCGTGTCCGCCGCCTCGAAGACGGCGCGCAGCCGGGCCCGTACCGAGCGGAACCGGGTCACGTCGGCGTCGGTGGCGCGGCGGGCGGCCTGCTGGTTGGCGCCGAAGAGGTCGCGCACCGCGTCGGTCGAGGTCAACGTGTCCCTTCCGCGCGCCGGTTCCTCGGTGTTGACGAGACGCACGGCGTAGTCCGAGTAATAGGCCAGTTCCACTTGTAGTCCTTACGGGCGCGTTCTATGGTCGTCGGTGTGGGCGGAAGTAACGGCTGACATTGCTTCCAGGGTATTACGCATGAGTTCAAAGTGAGCGGCCGACCGAGGGGCTTCGATGACCATCAGTACTGGCAGCACTGGTACAAACGCCGGAACCGACTGGAATGCCTGGCAGGAGAGCTGGGATCGGCAGCAGGAGTGGTACCTGCCGGACCGCGAGGAACGGTTTCGGGTCATGCTCGACATGGTCGAGGCCCTCGTCGGCCCCGCCCCGCGCGTGCTCGACCTCGCGTGCGGCACGGGAAGTATCACGGCCCGGCTCCTCGACCGGTTCCCCGAGGCCACCAGCACCGGCGTCGACCTCGACCCGGCGCTCCTCGCCATCGCCGAGGGCACCTTCGCGGGCGACGACCGCGTCACCTTCGTCACGGCCGACCTCAAGGACCCGCAGTGGGCCGGCGGGCTGCCGTACGACTCGTACGACGCCGTCCTGACCGCCACCGCCCTGCACTGGCTGCACAGCGACCCCCTCGCGGACCTCTACGGCCGGATCGCGGAGGTCGTCCGCGACGGCGGTCTGTTCATGAACGCGGACCACATGATCGACGACAGCACGCCCCGGATCAACGCGGCGGAGCGCGCACTGCGCCACGCACGTATGGATCAGGCCAAACAGAACGGCGTCGTCGACTGGGCGCAATGGTGGCAGCTCGCCGCCCAGGACCCCGTCCTCGCCGGGCCGACGGCCCGCCGCTTCGAGATCTACGGCGAGCACGCGGAAGGCGACACACCCTCCGCCGAGTGGCACGCGCGCGTGCTGCGCGACAAGGGGTTCGCGGAGGTGCGTCCCGTATGGTGCTCGCCCTCGGACACCCTGCTGCTCGCCCTCAGGTAACCCCGGCGGCGCGTGCGGTGGAGGCGGTACGGAGAATCCGTACCGCCTTTTCCGTGCGCACCGCGTCCTGGGCGGGTCCCCGGCGCACTGGTAGGGGTGAGGCGGTCCCCGACCAGGGGGCCGGGAAGGGGGGAAGGATGATGCGGGGCGCGGACGCGACTCTGCACGCCTTCGTGGAGGGCAGACGCACGGCGCTGTTCCGGAGCGCCTATCTGCTCTGCGGCAACCGCGAGGAGGCCGAGGATCTCGTCCAGACGACGCTCGTGAAGGTCGTCCTCGGGGCGCGCAGATACGGGCGGCTGGACAACCTCGAGGCCTATGCGCGCCGGACGCTGGTCAACACGTTCATCGCGGGGCGCCGGCGCTTCTGGCGGCGCGAACACGCGTACGGCGAACTGCCGGAGACGCCCGCCGAGCCGGCGGACAACGACACGGGGCTGATGGTGCGCGCGGCGCTGGCGAAGCTCGCGCCCAAGCAGCGGGCGGTGCTGGTGCTGCGCTACTGGGAGGACCTCAGTGTCAACGACACGGCGGACCTGCTCGGCATGCGGGTGAGCACGGTGAAGAGCCACACGGCCAGGGGAATCGCGGCGATGCGGGCCGCGGTGCGGGAGGAGCACGTATGAGCACCGACATCGACGAGGTCGAGACCTGGCTGGAGGGGCGGGAGCTTCTCGGACGGGCCGTGGGCGGGGTCCCCGTGCCCACGGGGGGCGGCACGGAGGCGGTGTTCGCGCGTGCGGCGCGGGTGCGGCGGCGACGGTGGGGCGCGGTGACGGTCGTCGCGGCGGTCGGGGTCGCGGTGGGTGTGGTGGCCGGGCCCGGGTGGCTGACGTACGACAAGGGCGGTGGCCGCGCCGCGAACACGGGGACGATCAAGCCCCCCGGCCGGGCCACCGCCCTGGCGGCCGAGTTCGCGAAGCTGCTGCCCGCCGGTGTCGGGGCGATCCGTGAAGTGGACATGGACTACGTCCTGTTCCGGGAGCCGGAGCATGCGGAGGCCGGACCCTTCGGCAAGTACGACGGCTCCTACACGGTCACCAGGGACGGCGGTGTCGGGTACCTCCGGGTCATCAACCGGTTCAGCAAGGCTCCGAGCGCGAGCTGGAAGACTCCCTGTTCGATTCCGGGCAAGGAGGACGGGCAGGAGTGCACCTTCGAGAGGCTGCCGAACGGCAACGTCCTCGAAGTCCGGAAGGGCTGGAACCACCTCAGCGTCTTCATGGACAAGCGCCGCACCTGGGGTGAGTACCTCATCGCCACGCTCTACCTGAAGACCGGCGGCACGGTCGAGGTCCACGACACCACCGGCTTCACGGGCAGGTACTCACTGGGGCCGCTGCTCAGGACCGCGCCGCTGACCAAGAGCCAGCTGCGTGAACTGACGCTCACACCCGAGCTGTTGAAGACGAGGAACAGTTAGGACAACGCGGAAGGGGCGGTACGAGGATCTCGTACCGCCCCTTCCGTACGTACCCGTACGTCGTCTCAGAGGACCTTGGACAGGAACGACTGGGTCCGCTCGTGCTGCGGGTTCGTCAGGACGTCGCGCGGGTTGCCCGACTCCACGACCACGCCGTCGTCCATGAAGACCAGGCTGTCGCCCACCTCGCGGGCGAAGCCCATCTCGTGGGTGACGACGATCATCGTCATACCGGACTCGGCCAGGTCGCGCATGACGTCGAGGACGTCACCGACCAGCTCCGGGTCCAGGGCCGAGGTCGGCTCGTCGAACAGCATCAGCTTCGGGTCCATGGCCAGGGCCCGGGCGATGGCGACTCGCTGCTGCTGGCCGCCGGAGAGCTGCGTGGGGTAGTTGGCGGCCTTGTCGGCCAGGCCCACGCGCTCCAGGAGCTGGCCCGCGCGCTCACGGGCCTGCGCCTTGCTGACGCCCTTGACCTGGACGGGCGCCTCGATGACGTTCTCCAGCGCCGTCATGTGCGGGAACAGGTTGAAGCGCTGGAACACCATGCCGATGTCCCGGCGCTTCAGCGCGACCTCGCTGTCCTTCAGCTCGTACAGCTTGTCGCCCTTCTGGCGGTAGCCGACCAGCTCCCCGTCGACGTACAGGCGCCCCGCGTTGACCTTCTCCAGGTGGTTGATGCACCGGAGGAACGTCGACTTGCCCGACCCCGAGGGGCCGATGAGGCAGAACACCTCGCCGGACCTCACCTCCAGGTCGATGCCCTTCAGGACCTCGACGGGGCCGAAGGACTTGTGCACGCCCTCCGCCTTGACCATCGCGACGGCTTCGGAGCCGGAAGGCTCGTTCGTGACCTTTTCCGTGCTCATGGTCAGCGCCTCCAGCTTCCGAGCGACTTCAGGTTCGCCTTGATCTTCTGCAACGGCGTGGCCGGAAGCGAACGGCTGGAACCGCGCGCGTAGTACCGCTCGATGTAGTACTGGCCGACGCTGAGGATCGAGGTGAGGATCAGGTACCAGGCCGCGGCGAGGAAGTACATCTCCACCGGGGCGCCGGACGTCTGCCCGATGTCCTGGGCGTAGCGGAACAGTTCGGCGAACTGCACCACGGACACCAGCGAGGTCGTCTTCAGCATGTTGATGACCTCGTTGCCCGTGGGCGGCACGATCACGCGCATCGCCTGCGGGATCACGATCCGGCGCAGGGTCTTGGCGTGGCTCATGCCCAGGGCGTGCGAGGCCTCGGTCTGGCCCTCGTCGACCGACAGGAGGCCGGCGCGGCAGATCTCCGCCATGTAGGCGGCCTCGTTCAGGCCCAGGCCCAGGAGCGCCGTCAGCAGCGGCGTCATGAAGCTGGACCAGTAGTCCTTGTAGATCGGACCGAGGTTGATGTACGTGAAGACCAGGCCCAGGTTGAACCAGACGACCAGCTGGACCAGGACCGGGGTGCCGCGGAAGAACCAGATGTAGAACCAGGCGATGGTCGAGGTCACCGGGTTCTTCGACAGCCGCATGACGGCGAGCAGGATGCCGCCGAAGATGCCGATCAGCATCGAGAGGACCGTCAGCAGCAGGGTCTTCCAGACACCGGTGATGATGCGGTCGTCGAAGAAGTAGTCCGGTACGGCGCCCCAGTTGATGTTGCCCTGGGCGAACGCGTAGATGATCGCGACGAAGAGCGCGATCGCGATCAGGGCCGAGACGTACCGCCCGTAGTGCCGGACCGGGATGGCCTTGATGGCCTCCGGTCCGGCCGGGGGAGTGTCCGCCGGTCCTGTCGTCTTGTCGGTGTCAACAGTCACGGATGTTGCCTTTCAGCGCCCGTAGCTTCCGCGAGCCCGGGTCACTTGCCGCCGTTGACGGTGGCCGACGTCACGGCGCCGTCCTCGACGCCCCACTTGGCGACGATCTTGCCGTACTCGCCGTTCTTGATGATCGCGTCGAGCGCGGCCTTCAGGGCGTCCCGCAGCTCCGTGTTGGTCTTGGCGACCGCGATGCCGTACGGGGCCGCCTCGACCTGCTCGCCGACGACCTGGAAGTCGTTGCCGCCGCCCGAGGTCTTCACCGCGTACGCCGTGACCGGGAAGTCGGAGGAGCCGGCGTCCGCGCCGCCCGCGCGCACCCGGGTCTGGGCCTGCTGGTCGTTGTCGTACGACTCGATGGTGATCTTCTTGCCACCCGTGCACTTCGCCGTCTCGGCCTTGGCGAGGTCCTCGGAGACCGTGCCGCGCTGCACCGCGATCTTCTTGCCGCACAGGTCGGACCAGCTCTTGATGCCCTGGTCGTCGCCCTTCTTGGTGTAGATCGAGACACCGGCGGTGAAGTAGTCGACGAAGTCGACGCCCTCGCCGACCTTCTTGCCGTTCTCGGTGCCCTCCTGGCGGTCCTTGGTGTCGGTCATCGCGGACATGGCGATGTCGTACCGCTTGGAGCGCAGACCCGTGATCAGGGTGTCGAAGGTGCCGTTCTGGAACTCGAACTTCACGCCGAGCTGCTTGCCCATGGCGTCCGCGAGGTCCGGGTCGATACCGACGGTCTTGCCGGAGTCGTCCTTGAACTCGACGGGCGCGTACGCGATGTCCGAGCCGACCGTGATGACGCCCTTGTCCCGGATCGCCTGGGGGAGCTTGTCGGCCAGCGGGGCCGAACTCGTCGAGGCGGTGGCCGAGCCGTTGTCCTTGTCCTTGGTCTGGTCACCGCACCCGGTGAGCAGCAGGGCGCCCGCGACCGCGATCGCACCGACCGCTGCTAGCCGGTTCTGCGCGGCGGTCGTACGAAGGGTGGAGCTTGCGGTCATGGTGGGTTCCTCCGGCGGATGGATGGTGTGCCATTGGGGCCGGTGTCCGCCCAGGTGGGGCGGACGGTCCGGCGGGTCGACTTGTGTGCACGCATCTTTGAGTGTCGCGACCTTGTGTGATTACGGCATCTTGCCATTCGGACGGAGGCATTCTGACGACCGGCTATGTCAAAATCGGATAACGGGTGACCCTCGTGAGCGTCAGGTCGGTGCATCAGAGCCGGACCTTCCCGGATCTTCTACGGGAATCATTCGTTCCGGCCGGAAGATCTTCGGTGTATCTCGCCAGGTGAGCGGCTGTTGCCATCCGCACGTACATCCGTATGGACGGCCGCCCGAGGACTCCGTCCGGCCCATGACCCGACCCGACTCGCTTCTCGATTTGATCGATCATGTCCGGGTATGCGGCCGTGTGTGGTGATAAGCCATGTCACCCACGTGTGACCTTCGACTTATAGGGGTCGTCGTCGGTGTCCTCCGTCCGGTAAGAAGGTTCTTTACACCCCTCATCCGGGGCTCAGGGCGCGTGTGCGGCGCGTCCGTCGCGCTTGTGCCCGTGCGCATCACTCACCGGGGCCTCGCGCGGTGCCCGCCCACCCCTCACCAGGAGTGGTCACCCTCAAACCTTGAAGACTTAAGGGGTACAAAAAGTGGCAGCGGAGATCGTCAATCCTCGCAGCGACATCAACATCGGCACCGGCGGCGACGCCGGTGAGTTCGACCCGGCGTTCGCTCTCCACCGGGGCGGCAAGATGGCCGTGCAGGCCACCGTGCCCATCCGTGACAAGGACGACCTGTCCCTCGCGTACACACCCGGTGTGGCCCGGGTGTGCACCGCCATCGCCGAGCAGCCCGACCTCGTCAACGACTACACCTGGAAGTCGTCCGTCGTCGCGGTCGTGACGGACGGTACGGCGGTGCTCGGACTCGGGGACATCGGTCCCGAGGCGTCCCTTCCGGTGATGGAGGGCAAGGCGATCCTGTTCAAGCAGTTCGGCGGCGTGGACGCGGTCCCGATCGCGCTGGCCTGCACGGGCGTGGACGAGATCGTCGAGACCGTGGTCCGGCTGGCGCCGTCCTTCGGCGGGGTCAACCTGGAGGACATCTCGGCGCCGCGGTGCTTCGAGATCGAGCGGCAGCTCCAGGAGCGGCTGGACATCCCCGTCTTCCACGACGACCAGCACGGCACGGCCGTCGTGACGCTGGCGGCGCTGCGCAACGCGGCGCGGCTCACCGGGCGGGAGCTGGGCGAGCTGCGGGGTGTCATCTCGGGCGCGGGCGCGGCCGGGGTCGCCATCGCCAAGTTCCTCCTTGAGGCGGGCCTCGGCGATGTCGCCGTCGCCGACCGCAAGGGCATCGTCTCGCTGGACCGGGACGACCTCACGCCGGTCAAGCGCGAGCTGGCCGAGCTGACGAACCGGGCGGGGCTGAGCGGGTCGCTCGAGTCCGCGCTCGCCGGCGCGGACGTCTTCATCGGGGTCTCCGGCGGTACGGTCCCGGAGGCGGCGGTGGCTTCCATGGCGGACGGCGCGTTCGTGTTCGCGATGGCCAACCCGGACCCCGAGGTGCACCCGGATGTGGCGCACAAGTACGCGGCGGTCGTCGCCACCGGGCGGTCCGACTTCCCGAACCAGATCAACAACGTGCTGGCGTTTCCGGGGATCTTCGCGGGGGCGTTGCAGGTGCGGGCGTCCCGGATCACGGAGGGGATGAAGATCGCGGCGGCGGATGCGTTGGCTGCGGTGGTGGGTGAGGACCTTGCCGCCGACTACGTGATCCCGTCGCCGTTCGACGAGCGGGTTGCTCCGGCGGTCACCGCGGCGGTTGCCGCGGCGGCTCGGGCGGAGGGGGTCGCTCGACGCTGAGCGCGAGCGACTCGGGTGTTGGGGGTGGTCCCGTCCGGCTTCGGCTGTGGCGGGGCCATTCTTTTTCGCCCCCGCCGCCCCTACCCGTTCCCATCCCTGGGGGCTGCGCCCCCAGACCCCCCTTTGTCCTCAAACGCCGGACGGGCTGGACAGTCAGCCCCTTGGGGGTCCCCCCTCTGGGGGAGTTTGAGGAGCGGGGGTTCGGGGGCGGAGCCCCCGAGGATGGGACGGGTAGGGGCGGCGGGGGCGAAATCAACAGGGCGTGTGTCACAGGGGCGTGCCGTTCCCCCCGGCGGCGCCCGGCCCCTATCGTCAGCTTCATGTTCGCTGCCTACGCCGCCCGCATCGACCCCGACCACCCGCTCGACGGGCTGGAGTTGGGCGACCGCCCAGCCCCGGAGGCGCGCCCCGGCTGGGCGACCGTCGACGTCAGGGCCGCCTCGCTCAACCACCACGACCTGTGGTCCCTGCGCGGAGTCGGCCTCCCCGAGGACCGGCTCCCGATGATCCTCGGCTGCGACGCCGCCGGCGTCGACGCGGACGGCAACGAGGTCGTCCTGCACTCCGTCATCGGCCAGACGGGTCATGGCGTCGGTCCCAAAGAGCCCCGTTCCATCCTTACCGAGCGCTACCAGGGGACCTTCGCCGAGCAGGTCGCCGTACCCGCGTGGAACGTCCTGCCCAAGCCCAAGGAGCTGTCCTTCGCCGAGGCCGCCTGTCTGCCCACCGCCTGGCTGACCGCGTACCGCATGCTCTTCACCAACGCGGGCGTACGCCCCGGCGACTCGGTGCTCGTCCAGGGCGCCGGCGGCGGTGTCGCGACCGCCGCGATCGTGCTCGGCAAGGCGGCGGGCCTGCGTGTCTTCGCCACCAGCCGGGACGAGGCCAAGCGGAAGCGGGCCATCGAGCTGGGCGCCGTCGAGGCGGTCGAGTCCGGGGCGCGGCTGCCGCAGCGCGTGGACGCCGTGATCGAGACGGTCGGCGCGGCCACCTGGTCGCACTCGGTCAAGTCGCTGCGGCCCGGCGGCACGCTCGTCATCTCGGGCGCCACCAGCGGCGACCGCCCCTCGCACGCCGAACTGACCCGCATCTTCTTCCTCGAACTCAAGGTCGTCGGCTCGACCATGGGCACCAAGGACGAGCTGGAGGACCTGCTGTCCTTCTGCGCCGCCACCGGCGTACGCCCCGTCATCGACGAGGTGCTCCCGCTGGACCGGGCCCGCGAGGGCTTCGAACGCCTTGAGTCCGGCGATCTCTTCGGCAAGATCGTTCTCAGTACCTCCTGATCGTCGTCCACTGGCTTCGTGCCTCCTTCGTCTGCGGCGGGTCCGGCTTTCCGGGTCCGCCGTTCGCGTGTTCGCCCGACTTGAGTTGTCAACTTGGGTTGACATGGCGCATGCGTCAACCTATGTTGACAACATGACCGAAGCAACAGATCTCGCCGAGCGCGCGGGCGACCGCGACCCGCGGGTCGGGCTGCGGGCCGTCTCCGCGCTGCGGAAGCTGGTCGAGCAGTTGGAGGCCGTGCAGGTGCGCGGTGCGCGCAATCAGGGCTGGTCGTGGCAGGAGATCGCCGCGGAACTGGGTGTCAGCAGGCAGGCCGTGCACAAGAAATACGGGAGGCAGTGATGTTCGAACGGTTCACGAACGATGCGCGCGCCGTGGTGCGGGGTGCCGTCGAGCACTCCGAGCGCGTCGGCGGCCGGTCCGTCGACGCCGAGCACCTGCTGCTCGCGCTGCTCGACCGCGAGGCGAGCCGGGCCTCCTTCGCGCTGGCCTCGCTCGGGCTCGCCGCCGACCGCAAGGAGCCGGTGAAGGCCGCCCTCGCCGACGCCCGGCGCCGCGCCGGACTGTCCCAGGCCGAGGCGGACGCCCTCGCCGGGCTAGGTATCGACGTGTCCGACCTCGTCTCCCGGGTCGAGGAGGTGCACGGCGTAGGCGCGATGTCCGGCGACCGCAAGGACACGGGCTGGTGGTCGGGGCGCCGTGCCTTCAGCCGGGACGCCAAGGAGGTGCTGGAGAGGTGTCTGCGCATCGCGGTGGCCCACCGGGACCGCCGGATCGGCGACGAGCACATCCTCCTCGCCCTCACGGCCCGCCCCGGCGTCCCGTCGGAGGTCCTCGCCGATCAGGGAGTCACGTACGAGGCCCTGAGCCGTGTGCTGTACGGCGGGGGCGAGGCGAAGGCCGCCGGCTGAGGGGCTCTGGGCGACGGGCTCTGGCCGACGGGCTCGGGGTGGCGGGCTCGGAGTGGCGGGCTCGGGGTGAGGCCCGTCGGGCGGGTGCCCTGCGGGCCCCGTCCCTCTCCCGCTCACACCTTCGGGGTTCGCAGTGCCGCCCCCACCAGCGCCGCCGCCGCCGACAAGTGGCCGCGGATCTCCTGGAGTTGGGGTTCCGTGACGCCGTGGTCGCGGGCCGAGTCGCGGATGTCGTCGCGGAAGCGGTCGAGGAGGCGGTCGAGGTCGCGGGCCGGGTTGCCGGTGGACTCCTCGTGGGCCCAGGACGGTTCGTAGCCGGCCGGGAAGTCCGGGGGAGTGTCCGTGTACGTCGGTTCGTGCTCCGGTGCCGGTGCCGTGGTGGTTGTCGTGCCGCTGGGGCGGGGGAAGCCGAAGCCCTTGCCGAACTCGCCGAACTCCTTGGCCAGTTCGGTCAGGCCCTCCCGGACCCCCGTCGGCCAGTCGCCCCGCGTGAAGTGGTCCTGGACCTGTTCCTGGACGCGCCTCGCGATGCGCTGCACCTCTTCCTGGGCCTGGGCGCGGGCGTGTTCCTGGGCCTCCTTGGCCTGGCGCCTGGCCCGCTGGGCCTCCTCACGTGCCCGGCGGCTCTCGTCCTTCGCGCGGCGGGCCTGCTCCTTCCACTCCTGCTTGATGCGCCGCATCTCCTCCGCGCCGGAGTCCTTGCGGGCCTCGCTCGCCGCCGCGCGCACCTCCCTGCGCAGATCGCCCGCCGCGCCCCGGACGTCGGCCCGGATCTCGGCGGCCAGTTCGGCGACCGACTCGCGGATCTCCAGTTCCAGGTCGGCCAGTTCGCCGCTGCGGTCGGCCAGTTCGGCGCGGCCCGCGTCCGTGATGGAGTACACCTTGCGGCCGCCCTCGGTGGTGTGGGTGACCAGGCCTTCGGCCTCCAGCTTGGCCAGGCGGGGGTACACCGTGCCCGCCGACGGCGCGTACAGCCCCTGGAAGCGCTCCTCCAGGAGGCGGATCACCTCGTAGCCGTGGCGGGGGGCCTCGTCCAGCAGCTTCAGCAGGTAGAGACGCAGACGGCCGTGGGCGAAGACGGGGGGCATGTCAGAGCACCTTCTTGTTCGCGAGGTCTGTCGGGCCGGAATTGTCCCCAGGGGCGGTCCGGTCCGTCGAATCGTCCTCCCGCTGGGGGCGGCGGAGCAGGGCGATCGAGCCGGAGACCGTCGTCGCGCGCAGCTTGCCCGTGCCCGCGCCCAGCCGGCCCGTGACGCGGTGGGCGCCCCACTGGCCGTGGACACGGAGGCCGTCGAAGGCGTTCGAGATCGTGCCGCTCGCCGTGTTCGCCTCGACCTCGGCGTCCGCCGGATGCGGGAGCCGGATGGCGATCTCGCCCGAGACGTTCGTCAGCCGCACGTCCGTCGGGCCCTCCGGGTCCAGGTCGACGATCATCGAGCCGCTCACCGAGTCGGCGCGCACGGAGGGCCCGGAGCCCTCGACGACGGTGAGGTCGCCGGAGACTGAGTTGAAGCGCAGATCGCCGGTGACCGCCTGGGCCTCCAGGCTGCCCGAGACCGTGTCGGCGCGGACCGGGCCGGAGAGACCGACGAGTGTCGTGTCGCCCGTGACGCCCTTCACCACCGTCGGCCCGTCGACCCCCGAGACCACGGCGCCCGCGCCGACCACGCCCACCTCCACGCGGGTGCCGGCCGGGACGGCCAGGGACACCACCGCGTTGCGTTGCCAGCCCTTGCGGTCCAGCCACTTGAGGAAGCCCTTCCAGGGCAGGTCCTCGTACGCCACCGTCAGGACGCCGTCCTCCTGGGTCACCACCAGGGGTGGGCCCTGGATCTCGGAGACCTCCAGACGGGCGGCTCCCTCGTCCGTACCCACCACGTTCACCGTGCCGTTGACGATGCGTACGTGCAGGCCTGTGACGGGCTCGTCGAAGGTGAGTTTGCCGGGCTCTTTGACGGACCACTCGGACGTCGTGGACATGGTGCGGACCCCCTGGGCACATGGACACAGCGCGACGCGCCATATCGCGTCTTCTGTATTCACGATATATCGCGGTCACGGAAAGTCAAGACACCCGTTCGGGGGAGACCGCACTCAAGACACCCGTGTCGAGACCTACTCGTCGTCCTCGTCGTCCAGCCGTGCCAGCCAGGTCGCCAGGCGCTCCACCGGCACCTCGAAGTCGGGATTGAGGTCGACGAAGGTCCGCAGCTGCTCCGCGAGCCACTCGAAGGTGACCTCCTCCTCGCCGCGCCGCTTCTCCAGCTCTTCGATGCCTCGGTCGGTGAAATACACGGGTGTTCTCCTGCGGGGGCCGTTGACGCTTGTCCCCCCAGGTTATGCGGACCCATCGACGGGCCCCGCCTCGCCGGAACCTCGCGAATCCTCCGCACGCGCGCGTGTCCGCACAGGCACAATGGGATCACCTGTAGTCACCAGGTTCGGGGGTGCCGTGGAACATCGCAGAATCCAGGAGATCGAACTGCCCGGGGGCGGAACCGTGCTCGCGCGGGTCAGCGTGCTCGACCCGGAGGACTGGCCGGGGCAGCTGCCGGGCGCCGCCGACGAGTTCTCGTACGACGACGTCGGCGCCCTCGACCACATGGCGGCCCGGGTCGACCAGCTGAGCGAGCTGGTGAGGGGCGTCGGCGGCGCCGTGTTCGACGCGGCGCGGACCGTGAAGCCCGACGAGGTCAGCACGACCTTCGGGGTCGAGGTGGCCGTGAAGGCGGGCAAGGCCGTCGCCCTGCTCGCGGACGGCGAGGCCAAGGCGACCCTGTCCATCACCCTCACCTGGCGGGGGGACGCGAACCCCACATGACCGCGGCCAAGCTCGATGCCCTGGTCGTGCGAGCCACCGTGCGCATAGGGCCCGCCGGCGAACCGGGCACCCTCTGGGGCAGCGGTTTCTTCGTGGCCCCGGGATGGGTACTGACCTGCCGCCACATCCTGCCCCTCAGGGACGGCCCGGAGAGCATCGGCTCCTTACGGGTCCAGGGGCACGACGGCCTCGACGTACGGGCCCGGCCCGCCTACTGGCTCGGCGGCGGCACGGACCCCGAACAGGACCTCGTCCTCATCAGGTTGACGGAAACCGTCCCCCACGCGTGCGTGCGGCTCACCGACCGCTACGACCCTCCCCTGTCCGTCGCCGCGTACGGCTGGCGCACCCCCGCGGGCGGCGTCCCCCAGCGCTGGAGCGGACAGACCGAGTGCAACGGCAAGGACGGCGGCTACGGACTGACCCTCGCGCCCCTGGTGGAGATCCCCCACGGGGCCTCCGGCGGGCCGCTGCTCGACCGTGAGCGCGGTCTGGTCGCCGGTGTCGTCAAGGCGCGCCGAGCCCAGAAGGACGGCGGGCTCGCCGTCGCCGCCACCGCGCTGCGCGGCTTCCGGCGGGCGGTGCCCGTGGGGGAGGAGCGCGGCCTCGGGGACGACCCCTACGCGGCCCTGATCCGTGCCCACGACACCTGGCACCGCAGGGCCACCGGAGCCACCTCCTGGGTGAAGGCGCAGACCGTGGCGGGTGCGCGCGGCTGGGGGCCGAGGGACAGCGCCGACGCCTCCGCGCTGCTCGCCGGACTGCCCGAGCCACGCTCCTCGGCCGAGTTACAGGGCCTGATCGAGCGCGTCCTCGGTGACGAACCGCTGTGGGAGGAGGAGGTCGCCCCGCGCGACTGGCGGGACGGACACGGCTGGCTGTACGACCATCCGGAGGGCGCCGACCTCGTGGCGCTGCACTATCTGCGGGCCGTCGCCCAGGTGTGCGGGACACGGGCCCCGGATGCCGTCGCCGAGCTGGAGGAGTGGGTCGAGCGGCGTGCCGAGGATCTGCCCGGTCATCTCCGGGCCCTCCTCATGGGGGTCGCGGCCGGGGCGCCCGCGCCATGGCGCACCACCGGCGTCGTCGCGGGGGTCGACGTACGGACCGACGACCGGCCCATGAACCACGCGGCGGACGACGCGGACGACGCCGACGAGGTGGACGACTCGGACGGGCCCGTCGTCGCCGTCGAACTGGAACCCGATCTCTTCCGGCCGCACGACCGCTTCCACTGGCGGATCTGGACCTGGACCGGCGGCCCGGAGACCGTGCGGGCAGAGGACGAGGGCTCCGACGGCGAGGGCGCCTCGCTCGCCGACCTGCCGTCCGTCCTGAGCGAGCCGCTCGCCCGTACCTTCCGCCGTCTCGACAGCGGACGCCGGGCCCGGCTCGAACTCGCCGTGCCTGTCGGACAGTTCGGGGTCGACGCCCATCTGTGGCGGCCGGGGCCCGTCGTCCGCAGTCTCCGGCCGCACCCCGCCGAGCGGCCCTTCGGGGTCCACCGGCAGGTCGTGGTGCGGTGTCTGAAGCGGCGCGGCGAACCCACGGCCGTCTGGCGCGAGCGATGGCGCGCGGTCGCCGAGGGCGAGCCCAAGGCGCTGCCCGTGCCCTCCGACGCCTACGCGGGCCAGGCCCTGGACTCGGCGCCGCCGGGCGCGGTGCCCGTGCTGTGCCGGCCGCCCGCCGAGAGCACCGGGCCCCTGACGCGGGCGGTCGCCGGCGGATACGGCGTGATCCTCTGGAACCTCCACGCCGAGCACACCCACGGCTGCGACACCGACTGCGCCGAACTGCACGACCGTACGGCGGAGCTGCTGAGCTCGGCGGGCCGTGCCACCGCCCTGCCGGAGCGGCTGCGGGCCCTGCGTGAACGCGTCAGCCAGGCCGATCCCGACGCCGACTGGGCCGAACACCTGGCCCTCCTCTACGACGACCCGAGGCGCCCGATCCCGCACTGCGACGACCTGCTGGAGTCCCCTTGACGACCGCGACCGACACCCCCGAACCGGACTGGTACATCTACCGGGGCGCCGGCGAGCCGCACGACGGCATCGGGCGGCTGCCCGCCCCGCCGCCCTGGCGCGACTTCGACGGCGAGCCCGGCGCCACCGTCGTACCACCGCTCGGCACCGAGTCGACGCGGCGGCTCGGTGGCCGCAGCGGGCGCGGCATCGCCTGGCGCCCGGAGCAACTGGAGCTGATCAACGCCGCGTTGTATCTGCGCCGCCCGCTCCTCGTGACCGGCGACCCCGGCTCCGGAAAGTCGACCCTCGCCCACGCCATCGCCCATGAACTGGGCCTCGGCAGGGTCCTCCAGTGGCCCATCGTGAGCCGTACGACCCTGCGTGACGGCCTCTACACGTACGACGCCATCGCCCGCCTCCAGGACACCCAGATGGCCAAGGTGCGGGACGCGTCGCAGGCCTGGGAGGAGAACGACGATCAGCCGACGGAGGACATCGGCGACTATCTGCGGCTCGGCCCGCTGGGTACCGCGCTCCTGCCGTACGGGCGTCCGCGCGTCCTCCTCGTCGACGAGCTGGACAAGAGCGACATCGACCTCCCCAACGACCTGCTGAACGCCCTGGAGGAGGGCGAGTTCAGGATCGCCGAGCTCCAGCGCATCGCCGGGCGGCAGGCGGACGTCGAGGTGCTCACGGACGACGACGAGCGGGCCGTGGTGCGGGGCGGGCGCGTCCGCTGCAAGGCCTTCCCGATCGTCGTGATGACCAGCAACGGCGAACGTGACTTCCCCGCCCCGCTGTTGCGCCGTTGCCTCCACCTCGATCTCCCCTCGCCCCGCGACGACGCCTGGGGCAGGTCCCGGCTCGACACCATGGTCACCGCCCACTTCGGTGAGGAGGGCGCCGAAGTGGCGGCTCGCAACGGGGAGTTGATCCGCACCTTCCTCGACTCGGCCCCCGGCTCCCTGCGCGCCGCCGACCAGCTCCTCAACGCCATCTACCTCACCCAGGAGGCCGTACGTGACCGTGAGCCCGACCGGCAGCGGCTCGCCGAACTGCTGATGCGGCCCCTGGACCACGGCGAGCGCGGCGGCGGACCCCTCTGATGACCTCACCCGACGGGCAGGCGGCCGAACTCGCCGAACGGCTCCGCGCCCTCGGCGGGGTCGAGCCGTCCGCGCGGGAACTCGCCGAGGCGCTGTGGCTGGCGCGGTTCGTCGGGCGGGCGGCGGAGCCGACCGGGGCGGGGCCGGAAGTGCCCGAGCCTGACGGGGACTTGGCGACGGCGTCCGGTGGCACTCCGCCGGTCGCCCGGCCACCGGGTGCCCGCCCCGGGTTCCGTGCCCGGCCCGCCGAGCCCGCCGAGCCCGTCGCCGACCGCACTCGCCTGCACGCGGACCGGCCACGCACGGAGGGCGCACCGGGCGCCCGACCGGCCGACGCGGACAGCGACTTCGTACGGGTTCGGGTCCCCTCCGCCACCGCGCTCCCCAACCCCCTCGCGCTCCAACGCGCCCTGCGTCCGCTCCAGCACTACCGTCCGCCGGTCCGCACCCCCGCCCTCGACCTCGACGAACAGGCCACGGCGGAACAGGCGGCGGAGACCCGTCTCCTGCTGCCCGTCCTGCGCGCGACCACACGCCGCGAGGCCCGCCTCCGGCTCCTCATGGACGTCTCGACGTCGACCGGCGTGTGGGACACGGCACTTGAGGAGCTTCGCCAACTGTGCGCCGGACTCGGCGCCTTCCGCGAGGTGGCGACGCACTACGTCCGCGCGGGCGAGGACGGCCGGCTGGTGGCCGCGCCCGGACGGGCCTTCGACCGGGCGGCCCGGGCGGCGGAGCAGCTGCGCGATCCGACCGGCCGTCAGCTGACCCTCGTACTCAGCGACTGCGCGGGCCCGTTGTGGCGGTCCGGCGCGATGCAGCGGATGCTCCACCAGTGGGGGCGGGCGGCGCCCGTGGCCGTCGTGCAGCCGCTGCCCCAACGCATGTGGCAGCGCACGCAACTGCCCGCGCTGCCCGGCACGCTCCGACGGCGCGAAGGGATGGGCGCACGCCTGGAGTTCACTCCGGCGGACGGTGGCGTACGGCCGCCCGGGGCCCTTCCCGTCCCCGTGCTGTCGCCGACCCGTACCGCGCTGGGCACCTGGGCGCGGCTGCTCGCGGGCAGCACCGGCCTTGCGGTGTCCGCCCCGGCCGCGTGGGTGCGGGCCGACCATCCGGCGTCCCCGGCACGGCCCGAACGCCCGGTCGCGGACGCGGAGTCGCTCGTACGGGCGTTCAGGCGAAGCGCGTCCCGCCAGGCCGTGGCGCTGGCGGTGTCCGTCTCGGCGGTCCCGCTCACCCTGCCGGTGATGCAGCTCGTCCAGCGGGCGATGCATCCCCGTTCCGGGCCGAGCGTGCTGGCGGAGGTGCTGCTGAGCGGGCTGCTGGAGCGGGGTACGGAGGACGGGTGGTACGAGTTCCGGCCGGGGGTGCGGGAGGCGTTGCTGCGGTTGCTGCCACGCGGTGACGCGATGCTCGTGCTGAAGCACTGCGGGGAGTATGTGGACCGGCATTTCGGGCGCCGGGCGCGCAACTTTCCGGCGCTTGCGCTGGCGCGGCTCAGCGGGGGGACGGTTGCCTCGCCCGAGGGGGACGCCGATGTCGTTCCGGGTGCGTTCGCCGAGGTGGCGGGGGTGGTGGCGCGGCGGTTCGGGGCGGCTGTGGCGGTGCGGCGGGAGGTCGTGGACGTCCTGTACGCCGGGGAGGATGTGGACTGGGCGATCTGGGCGGCCCACGTGCTGGAGTCCAAGGGACGGGAGGTCGTGCTCCGGCGGGGGCACGGGCCGTGGGCACTGCTGGATCTCGTACGGCAACAGGTACGGGTGCCCTCCCAGAGCGGCGGGCGCGTGCTTCTTCTCGTCGGGAGCTGGTACGCGGGCCTGCGCGTCGCGGATCCCCTGCGGGAGATCGCCGAGCGGCACGGGGAGCGCTTCGTTCCCCTCACGATCGAGCGGACGGGACCCTTCCGGTGGGAGACGGGGGAGCCTGTGGCTCTGTGGGACACCCGGGTGGTGGTGGCTGCTCAGCGATTGCTCGGCAGTCTTGGGCTCTCCTCGGAGGGGGCCGAGTGGGAAGGCCCGGGGGCGCGTTTTCCGGGGCCCACGCTGCGCGTTCTGAGCGGGGTGCCCAGCGCGGTTCCCGGGTTCACCGTGCCGGAGGACGCGATTGCGGAGGTGCGCGGGAATCTGGGGCAGGACCGTCGGTCCAGGGTGTGTGCTGTCGTGGGGCCGCACCGGGACGACAGGGTCGGGCTCGCCGTTGAGTACGTGAACCGTTACGGCTCCACGTACGACGTCATCTGGTGGGCCGGGGGAAGGGACGACGAGCACCGTCGGGAGCGGCTCGCGCGGTTGGGGGTCGAGTTCGGGTTGCCGGCGGGGAGTGTCGATCAGAGGCTTCTCAACTTGCAGCGGGTGCTGCGGAACACAGCCCTCAGCTGGCTGATCGTCATGGACGACTGGGAGGGCACCGCGGACGCGTCCGCCTTCCCAGTCGGCGGGCACGTACTGGTCATTTCCCCGGACACGGCCTGGCCGGACTCGGTGGACACCGTGTCGCTGTCCGAGGAGACGCTCACGGTTCACCCCGTCAGTGCCGTGATCAGCCTCCACGCCGGAGGCAGAGCCCTCGGTAGCGGCTTCTTCCTCGCCCCCGGGATGGTCGTCACCTCCACGGGTGCCGTCGAAGGCCTGTCGAAGGACGACCGTGCTCGGATCACCGTGCACACCACGGACGGACGCGGTCACCGTGCCTGGTTCGCGCGTGCCGTGGGCGATCTGGCCGTGCTGGAGGTGCCCGGGATCGCCGACCGGTACGACAGTCTGCGGCTCACGGACGCCTCGGACGTGCTGCCCCAGAAGGTGATGGCCCAGTACGCCACGGGAGTTGAGATCCACTCCGCCCTCACCCGCGCCAGAGGACAGAAGGACAGCCACGAACTCGCCCTCATCAGCGCCCCGTCGACCGAACTGAGCGTCGGCGGGCCCGTGTTGAGCCGTCGGGACCGTTCCGTCGTCGGAGTCGTCGTCGAGCCCCCGGCGAAGGAGGGCGGCCGGGGACGGGCGGTGCGGATCGCCGCGCTGCGGGAGCTGTGCCTCCAGGGCGACAAGGGCACCGAGCTGTGGCATCGCCTCGTACGCACGCATGACCTGCACCATGCGCGGCGCCTGTCGGAGCCGGACGATCGCGTCGAACT
Source organism: Streptomyces sp. NBC_00075 (assembly GCF_045041225.1). NCBI lineage: Bacteria > Bacillati > Actinomycetota > Actinomycetes > Kitasatosporales > Streptomycetaceae > Streptomyces > Streptomyces sp. NBC_00075. Next base: position 3,446,681 of record NZ_CP108243.1, on the reverse strand, counting down.
CTACGGTCTGCTGGCCGAGTTGGAGCCGCCCCAGGACCCCCACGCCGTGCTGGGCCTGCTCCCCCCGGGCCCGGGCTCCCCACCGAGCCTGCCGCCCCGGAGCTGGCGCGACGGCGCCGCCCACCTCTATGCGCGCGGGGACGCCGGAGCGGTCCCCGTCTACGTGGCGCGGATTCTCGCCGATCTCGCCGACCGCCGGATCCGAGGTCCGGCCGCGCTGCGCACCTGGGTGCAGCGGGCGGCCGGTGAGGAGCAGCGGCGGGAGGTTCAGCGGATCCTGGAGACGGTGGACGACCTGCCCGGCTTCCGGGGATGTCGTATCACCGTCGAGGTCGGGCCGGAGCGGGACGGTGCCCACACCTGGCGGCTGCGGGCCACACAGGAGAACCGGGTCGTGTACGTGGCCGAGGCGTCGAAGCCCGTGAGGCTCGACGGGCCCGTTCCACAGCTTCGCGAAGACCTGAGCCGCGCCCTCGCGCAGGCCGACACCGGCAAGCTGAAGGCGATGGTCGAGTACCGGTTGCCCGACGAACTCCTCTGGCGGCTCGACGTGACGAACTGGACGCCGGGCCAGGCTCTCCGTACCGAGGCCAATGTGTTCGTCAGGGGCCTGGGGCCGGACTCCGTGGCGCTGGAGCGGGTCGAGCGCTGGAACGCCGTCCAGAGCGGCCCCCCGCTGGGCCTCCGCCTCCCGGCCTCCCTTCACGACGCCCCGCTGAACGCCGTACCCCTCTGGTGCCGTCACGACGACGGCACCGCCGTACTCGAAGAGGCGCGTGCCCTCGGCTACCCCCTGATCCTCTGGAGCCGTCAGGCCGATCACCGCAACTGTGCCGCGTTCTACAACTGGGTGGAGCGGGAGGTGCTGCGCGGGTCGGGGAATGTGCGTGAACTGCTGGCCCGGGTGCGGGGGTTGTGGATCCGGAACGGCATGCGGGAGAAGAACACCGACTGGGTCAGGCAGTTGGGCGTCTATTACGACCCGCCAGGCAGCGCATGACGAAGGGGCCCGGCACCGGATCTCTCCGGTGCCGGGCCCCTTCCGCCTTACTGCCAGAGGCCTACGCCTCGAACACCTCACGCACCAGCTGCTCCTGCTCCGCCTGGTGACGCTTCGCCGAACCCACCGCCGGGGACGAGCCCGCCGGGCGCGAGATGCGCCGCAGCCGCTCGCCGTGCGGGATGTCCGCGCCGACCGCGAGGTCCAGGTGGTCGATCAGGTTGAGGGCGATGAAGGGCCACGCGCCCTGGTTCGCCGGCTCCTCCTGCGCCCACAGGTACTTCTCGGCGTTCGGGTACTTGGCGATCTCCGCCTGGAGTTCCGCACCCGGGAGCGGGTACAGGCGCTCGATGCGGATGATCGCCGTGTCCGTGGTGCCGCGCTTCTTCCGCTCGGCCTCGAGGTCGTAGTACAGCTTGCCGGCGCAGAAGACGACCTTGCGGACGTCGGCCGGGTTCGCGGACTCGTCGCCGATGACCGGGCGGAAGGCGCCCGTCGTGAACTCCTCCGTCTTCGAGGCCGCCGCCTTGAGGCGCAGCATCGACTTCGGGGTGAAGACCACCAGCGGCTTGTGGTGCGGGTTGTGCACCTGCCACCGCAGAAGGTGGAAGTAGTTCGACGGGAGCGTCGGCTGAGCGACCGTCATGTTGTTCTGGGCGCACAGCTGGAGGAACCGCTCGATGCGCGCGGACGAGTGGTCCGGGCCCTGGCCCTCGTAGCCGTGGGGGAGGAGCAGGGTGACGCCGGACGTCTGGCCCCACTTCTGCTCCGCCGCCGAGATGTACTCGTCGATGACCGTCTGCGCGCCGTTGACGAAGTCGCCGAACTGCGCCTCCCACATGACGAGCGCGTCGGGGCGGGCCAGCGAGTAGCCGTACTCGAAGCCCATGACCGCGTACTCGGAGAGCAGCGAGTCGTAGACGTTCAGGCGGGCCTGCTCGTCGGACAGGTACTGGAGCGGGGTGAAGTCCTCGCCCGTGACCCGGTCGATGAGAACCGCGTGGCGCTGGCCGAAGGTGCCGCGTCGGGAGTCCTGGCCCGAGAGGCGCACCGGGGTGCCCTCCAGGAGCAGGGAGCCGATCGCGAGCGTCTCGCCCATGCCCCAGTCGATCGTGTCGTCCTCGATCATCGACGCCCGGCGCTGCAACTGCGGGAGCAGTCGCGGGTGGACGGTGACGTGGTCGGGGATGTTGACCTGGGACTCGGCGATGCGCTTGACGACCTCCTGGGAGACCGCGGTCTGCACGGCCACCGGGAACTCGGCCCGCGGGTCGCCGACGAGGGCCTCGGCCGGGGTGGAGATGGCCTCGCGGACCTCCGTGAAGACCTTCTCCAGCTGGCCCTGGAAGTCCTGGAGGGCTTGTTCGGCTTCCTCAAGGGTGATGTCGCCCCGGCCGATGAGGGACTCGGTGTAGAGCTTGCGCACCGAGCGCTTCTTGTCGATCAGGTCGTACATCAGGGGCTGCGTGAACGCCGGGTTGTCGGACTCGTTGTGCCCGCGGCGGCGGTAGCAGATGAGGTCGATGACGACGTCCTTGTTGAACGCCTGACGGAACTCGAAGGCCAGGCGAGCGACGCGGACGACGGCCTCGGGGTCGTCGCCGTTCACGTGGAAGATCGGGGCCTCGATCATCCTCGCCACGTCCGTCGCGTACATCGACGAGCGGGACGACTCCGGGGCGGCCGTGAAGCCGACCTGGTTGTTGATGACGATGTGGACCGTGCCGCCGGTGCGGTAACCGCGCAGCTGCGACATGTTGAGCGTCTCGGCCACCACGCCCTGGCCCGCGAAGGCCGCGTCACCGTGCAGGGCGACCGGCAGGACCGTGAAGTCCGTGCCGCCCTTGTTGATGATGTCCTGCTTGGCGCGGGCGATGCCCTCGATGACCGGGTCGACCGTCTCCAGGTGGGACGGGTTGGCGGCCAGCGAGACGTTGATCTGCTCGCCGTCCAGGCCGGTGAACACGCCCTGGGCGCCCAGGTGGTACTTCACGTCGCCGGAGCCGTGCATCGACTTCGGGTCGAGGTTGCCCTCGAACTCGCGGAAGATCTGGGCGTACGACTTGCCGACGATGTTCGCGAGGACGTTCAGCCGGCCGCGGTGGGCCATGCCGATGACGACCTCGTCGAGGCGCGACTCGGCCGCGCTGTCGATGACCGCGTCCAGCAGCGGGATGACCGACTCGCCGCCTTCGAGCGAGAAGCGCTTCTGGCCGACGTACTTCGTCTGGAGGAAGGTCTCGAAGGCCTCCGCCGCGTTCAGCCGGCGCAGGATGCGCAGCTGCTCCTCGCGCTCCGGCTTGCTGTGCGGGCGCTCGATGCGGTCCTGGATCCACTTGCGCTGCTTCGGGTCCTGGATGTGCATGAACTCGACGCCCGTGGTGCGGCAGTACGAGTCGCGCAGCACGCCGAGGATGTCGCGCAGCTTCATCAGGGACTTGCCCGAGAAACCGCCGACCGCGAACTCGCGCTCCAGGTCCCAGAGGGTGAGCCCGTGCTCGGTGATGTCCAGGTCGGGGTGCTTGCGCTGGTGGTACTCCAGCGGGTCGGTGTCGGCCATGACATGGCCGCGGACCCGGTAGGAGTGGATCAGCTCGAAGACGCGGGCGGCCTTCGTGACGTCGTCGTCGTGCGAGGCGTCGATGTCCTTGAGCCAGCGGACCGGCTCGTAGGGGATGCGCAGCGCCTCGAAGATGTCGTCGTAGAACCCGGTCTCACCGAGGAGGAGGTTCGCGACGATCCGGAGGAACTCGCCCGACGCGGCGCCCTGGATGACCCGGTGGTCGTAGGTCGACGTGAGCGTCATGACCTTCGAGATGCCGAGCTTGTTGAGGGTGTCCTGGCTCGTGCCCTGGAACTCGGCCGGGTAGTCCATGGAACCGACGCCCATGATGACCGACTGACCGGGCATCAGACGCGGCACCGAGTGGACGGTGCCGAGGCCGCCGGGGTTGGTCAACGACACGGTCACGCCGGTGAAGTCGTCCATCGTCAGCTTGCCGTCACGGGCGCGGCGGACGATGTCCTCGTAGGCCTGCCAGAACTCGAAGAAGTTCAGCGTCTCGGCCTTCTTGATGCCGGCGACGACGAGCTGGCGGTCGCCGTTGGGCTTCACCAGGTCGATGGCCAGGCCGAAGTTGACGTGCGCCGGCTTCACCAGGGTCGGCTTGCCGTCCTTCTCCGCGAAGGAGTAGTTCATCGACGGCATGGCCTTGATGGCCTGCACCATCGCGTACCCGATGAGGTGGGTGAAGGAGATCTTCCCGCCCCGGGCGCGCTTCAGGTGGTTGTTGATGACGATGCGGTTGTCGAAGAGCAGCTTCACCGGGACCGCGCGCACGGACGTGGCCGTGGGCACCTCGATCGAGGCGTTCATGTTCTTCGCCACGGCGGCGGAGGGGCCGCGCAGCGTCACGAACTCGGGGCCGTCGGGGGCCTCGGCCACGGGAGCGGCCTTCGGCTTGGCGGCGGGGGCGGCTGCCACGGGCTTCGCGGCAGGAGCAGCCGGAGCGGCAGGCGCCGCCGGAGCGGCGGCCGGGGCGGCAGCGGCGGGCTTGGGAGCGGCTGCCGGAGCCGGCGCAGGGACGGCCGGGGTCACGGGAGCCGCGGGGGCGGCCGGAGCCGCTGGAGCGGTCGTGGTGGTACCTGCGGCCCCCGTGGCCGCAGCACCCGCCGTAGCCGTCGGAGCGGCAGCCGCTCCGGGCTTGTAGTCGGCGAAGAAGTCCCACCAGGCTCGGTCTACGGAGTTCGGATCCTGGAGGTACTGCTGATAGATCTCGTCGACGAGCCACTCGTTGGGTCCGAACGCAGCCGCAGGGTTACCTGCTCCTTCGTCGGTCGAGATGCTCGATGAGTTACTGGGGGACTGTGGCGACACGGCGGCAACCGCCCTCTTCCGCTTCACAAGGTGGCTTCACAAGGTGATGGACAGCGGGAATTAAGGCTACGCCCCCGTGGCCGAAAGGTCAGTCCGGGCCCGTTCATCGTCGTGTAAGTCACATCGAGAAACGGGTTTCGGGGGGTGAAATGGCGGGAAACAAGCGGGGTTCCGGTCCGAAAGGGACACAAGGGGGATGCCCAGATTGTCGGCCGGGCGCACCAAATGCGCGGGCCTGTGACCAATCACACGTGTCCACGCGCGTCCGTCAGCGCGGACATCAGGTGGATCTTGCGGCTCCGCTTCGAACTTTACGTCAACTTGGTACGGACGGCTCTCCCGGAAGGGTGACCAAAATCCGGCAACCTCGCTCGGATTCGGCCACACCGATCCGGCCGCCGTGCAGATCCACGGCCCAGCGGGCGATCGCGAGCCCCAGTCCCGTACCGCCGTCGCTGCCCGGGCCGTGCGGCGAGCTGACGCCGCCGCGGTTGAACCGCTCGAAGACCCGGTGCCACTCGGAGCGCGGAATGCCGGGACCCTCGTCCAGGATCTCCAGCTCCAGCGACTCGGCCAGTTCCCCGCGCCGCGCCTTCACCGTGACCCGGCCGTGCGCGGGGCTGTGCTTGACCGCGTTGTCGATCAGGTTGGCGACGACCTGGTGGAGGCGCTCCGGGTCGGCGTGCGCGACCAGCTCGGGCGGGTTGACGTCGAGGTGCAGATGGACGTCCGTACGGGTGTGACCGCCGGAGCCCGACGCGATGCCCGCGCGCGTGGAGGCGACCATGTTGGCCTCCTTGAGCACGCCCGAGAGATACGGCCAGACCTCGAAGCGGCGGGTGCGCAGCGGTACGACGCCGTTGTCGAGCCGGGAGAGGTCCAGCAGGGTCTCCACCAGCCGCCCGAGGCGCTCGGTCTGCTTGAGCGCCGTACGCATGGTCTCGGGATCGGCGGCCGAGACGCCGTCCACGACGTTCTCCAGGACGGCGCGCAGCCCCGCGATGGGGGTGCGCAGCTCGTGCGAGACGTTCGCGACCAGCTCCTTGCGCTGGCGGTCCTGGGCCTCCAGCTCGTCCGCCATGACGTTGATCGTCTGGGCCAGGTCGCCCAGCTCGTCCCAGCGGTTCTCGCGGACGCGGCGCGTGTAGTCGCCGTGCGAGATGGAACGGGCCACCGCGTTCATGTCGTCCAGCGGCGCGGTGAGCGAATGGGCCACGAACTGCGTAATCAGCAGTGTGGCGATCATCGAGAAGACCGTGATGAAGCGGATCTCCGTCTTGGTGTGCACCGCGATCATGGAAAGACCGGTGGTGATCAGCACCGAGACGACGACCAGAGCACCCAGCTTGGTCTTGATCGAGAACGGGCGTACGCCGCCCCAGGGGGGTTCCCCGGGGCTCCTCCGCGCGGCCGGCCGCCCCCGGTTCATGGCGTCGGTGTCTCCAGTGCGTAGCCGACCCCGTGCACCGTACGGATCCGCTCGGCGCCGATCTTCCGGCGCAGTGCCTTGATGTGGCTGTCGACGGTCCGGGTGCCGGAGGCGTCCGCCCAGTCCCACACCTCGGCGAGCAGCTGCTCGCGCGAGAGCACGGCCCGCGGGGTGTTCGCCAGGCAGACGAGCAGATCGAACTCGGTGGGAGTGAGATGCACGTCCTCGGACCGCACCCGCACGCGCCGCTGCGCGTGGTCGATCTCCAGCTCGCCGAGGCGCAGGATGCCGGAGCGCGGCGTCGACGCGGCGATGGCGGCCCGCTCGACCCGGCGCAGCAGCACGTGCACGCGTGCGGCCAGTTCCCGCATGGAGAAGGGCTTCGTCATGTAGTCGTCGGCGCCGACCCCGAGCCCGACCAGCATGTCGGTCTCGTCGTCGCGCGCGGTGAGCATCAGGACGGGCACGGCCCGCTGGGCCTGTACCCGCCTGCAAACTTCGAGCCCGTCGAACCCGGGCAGCATGATGTCGAGGATCAGCAGATCGGGCTGCCAGGCCTCGGCGGTGTCGACGGCGGCCGGCCCGTCGCCCGCGGTCTGCACGAGAAATCCCTCTGCGCGCAGACGGGCCGCGATGGCGTCGACGATTGTCGGATCGTCCTCGACCACGAGAACCCGGCGCTGGGCGCCGGGAGTCGCCGTCGCGCCGTTCTGGGAGGTGTGTGTCTGCTCCATCGCCCGCCCCTGAAGTGTGCTTTCCGGAATCAGTGGGGTGATTCCTTGGCTGCGCTTGTCCGCGCATGACTGCGATTGACGCCGCCTGATCGGATCAGTGATCGGCGTCAGGGGAGCAGAGTACGGGCAGTCACCGCGTGAGGGCTATCCAGGTCTTACGGCGAGGTGTACAACGTCGGGGACTCCCCGGGCAACTGGGACCTCTTCGGTACGCACCCGCTGGAAACCGGCATTACGTAGAGTTCCCTCGAATTCCGGAGAGGGTTGCGCGGACCACACCGCGAGCACCCCGCCCGGCCTCAACACCCTTGCGCAGCTTGCCAGTCCGGCCTGCGAGTACAGGCTCTGATTGTCCTCCGTGACGGTCCAGTCGGGCCCGTTGTCGATGTCGAGACACAGTGCGTCAAATGTGGCAGAGGTCTCATTGACGTATCTCACGAGATCGGCTGCGACGATCTCGGTGCGGGGGTCGGAGAAGGCCCGGGACGAGATTTCCGCCAAGGGCCCGTCCTGGTGCCATTCGACGATCGCGGCCTCCCGTTCGACGACGGTGATACGGCCCCAGCGGGGTTCGTCGGCGGCGTGCGCGAGGGAGAAGCCGACACCGAGGCCGCCGATGAGGACGTGGGGTGGTGCGGCCGTCCCGGGGTCGAGGGCGTCGAGAGCCACATCCATGAGAAGACGTTCCGAGCGGCCGTCGGAAGTGTCCATCAGGAAGCACCCGTTGGCGATGATCTGTAGTAACTCCCCGTGCCGCCGCAGCACGACTTCGCCGTACGGGCCGTCACGGCGGTCCAGGACTTCGGGGGCGGTGTAGGAGGTGGTCGAGCGGGTCATGAGGGCATCTTGGCAGGGGCGGTGGAGTGAACTCCAGGTGATTCGCGGTGCCTGTCGGATGTGCGAGACGCGTCGGTAGTCTCTCCGGAACAGCCCCGAGCGACCTGCGAGCGACCAGTGGTCCGAGACCTGTACAACGTCCGGTTGCAGCCTGTGGAAGGCGGTCCCACGCCGCTGACCGACGAGGAGGAACAGCGCGCGCGGGCGGTGCTGTTCAGCGAGTTGGGCAACCGGATCGCCGACCGGGGCTGGGTCCGGTTCCCCGCGTACTCGCCGGAGGAACGCCGTCGCCTGGTCGACGTCGCGCACCGCCTCAGCGCTCACTGGGGGCAGCAGGTCTTCGTCGAGGCGGAGGACCAGTGCGCCATGAGGCTCTACCTCGCCGGGCACGGAACGCAGACGGCGACGCCCTCGCTGCCGCACGCGTAGGAGTCTTTGCGGCGCTTATCGGCTTGCTGTGAATCGGCCGGTGCGTGGCGCGGGTCACAGACAGCGGCGTGCGTCGGGGCGAAGGCTGGGGCGAAACGGAAGGAGCGCCTCACCGTGGAACGGGCCGGTACGAAGGGTGACGCGGCGCCGGATGCCCCGGCGCCCTCGGACATGCCCGTCGCGGAGGGCGTACGGCTGCTGGACGGGATGCCGAGCCAGCGGGGACCGGCGGAGACCGTGTCCGCGCGGCCCGTGGCTGCTCCGCCGGGCAGGCGGGCTCTCCGGCCCTGGCGGCTCCTCCCCACCCCCACCGGGACGCCGTTCACCTTCACCTTCGCCGCCGTCCTCCTCGTCACCGCGTTCGTCGCCGAACACGCCGACCCGGCCCTCGTGCACACCCTCCACCAGGGCTCCAGCACCGATGTCGCCCACCTCATGCGGACGCCGGTGTTCGTGCTGGTCACCAGCGCGCTGTGGGTCGTGGGCGGCGTGACCTCGCCGTACGCCGTTGTCTTCCTGCTCGTCCTCACCGCGCTGGAGCGGCGGATCGGGGGACTGCGCACCGCCGGGGTCTTCGCCCTCGGGCATGTCCTGGCCACCCTCGCGACCGAGGTCCCCGTGGGGCTCGGCGTGCTGGTGGGGTGGCTGCCGGAGACCTCGCTGCACCGGCTCGACTACGGGATCAGCTTCGGGGTCGCGGCGAGTGTGGGGGCGTTGGCGGGGTTGCTGAGGCCTTGGCTGCGGTGGCCGATTCTGATCGTTTTCGGTGGGATGCTGCTGGACGACCTGGTCGCGTACGCCGATCCCCTCACCAACTGGGGGCACGTCATGTCCCTCGCGATCGGCGTCGCGACCTGGCCGGTCGTGCGGCGGTGGCAGCGGTCGCGGAACGGGCTCGGTGCCGGGGCTCACCTCGTGGCTGTCACCGCTCCGTAGCCGCCGGCCGCGTCCAGTTCGTCGAGTGACCCTGAAAGGAGCCCGCTCCACCGCGGTGGGAATCCGGCCGCCGGGCACATCGCGCAACCAGGCGGCGTACGTCAGGAACTCGCGCACCATGTACCCCCGGAAGACGCCGAACTCCTGCGGGAGACAGCCGAGTCGGCGGCGGATCTCCAGACGCTGGGCCGGGATGCGCGGGTCCCGGTCGAGCAACGTCGACTGGTTTGTTTCGAGGGGGGAGCAGGCCCAGGGCGCCGTCCGGTCATGCTGGTTGGCGCATCGTCACCTGTTGCCGGATGCCCGCTCCTGCCCGGCCCCCGCCCCCACGAACTTCGCGTTCGTCAGCAGCGCCTCCACCCGCCACCCCAGCGCCTCGTACAGCGCCCGTCCGTCCGGTGTCCCGGCCAGTACGCCCTGCTCCGCGCCCTGGGCGACTGCCTCCCGCGCGAGCGTCCGCATCACGAAGGAGCCGAGGCCACGGCGCCGGTGCGCGGGGGAGGTCTCCACCTGGTCGACCACCGCCGTTCTGCCCGTCGGGGCGATCTGGCCGCGGGCCGCCCAGGAGCCGTCGGGTGCCGCGAGCATCACGCGGGTCACGCCGGCGCGCGTCCAGACGCGTACCCGGTAGCCGTCGGGGGCGACGGGCGCCTCCGCGGGCGTCAGCGGGACCGACATCAGGTAGCCCGGCTCGGGGTCGGTCCGCCAGCCCTCGCCGAGCCAGCCGCCGACCGTCGCCGGATCGGCGAAGACCTTGAGTGTCACGCCCGTCCCGGTCACCGCGTCGGCCACCTTGCGGACGGTCCGTTCCTCGACGGCGTCGTTCACCGCGTCGAGGACGTGCCGGGTGACGTGCTCGGCCGTGCCCACGTCGATCGTGTATCCCCAGGGCTCGGCCAGCGGCGGCGACGCCCCGCGCGAGACGACCCAGCCGTCGACCCAGGCCCGCACGGTTCCGTCCACGTCGACTCCCTTTGTAATGGCTGAGCTGCGGTAATGAGTGTTACTTGGCTGACTGTATGCGGGTGGTCGGCCGTCGTGGCAGAGGTGATCGCTCACGGCGAACACGCCCTGGGGAACAATCGACCGCCCCCAAGCATTGAGTCGGCATAGCTCAACTTGACTGCCGAAGGGGAGATCATGGCTTCGACGTCCACACCGCTCACTCTGCCTGTGCTGCCGCTCGACGACGAGGTCGTGCTGCCCGGAATGGTGGTTCCGCTCGATCTGAACGACGCCGATGTGCGGGCCGCCGTGGAGGCCGCGCAGGCCGCCGCGCGCACCGAGCCCGGGAAGCCTCGGGTGCTGCTCGTGCCGCGTATCGACGGGTCGTACCCGAGTACCGGTGTCGTCGGCACCGTGGAGCAGGTCGGCCGGCTGGCCGACGGCGATCCGGGCGCCCTCATCCGGGCCCGGGGGCGCGTGCGGATCGGCGCCGGGACCACCGGGCCGGGAGCCGCGCTGTGGGTCGAGGGGACTCGCGTCGACGAGACCGTTCCCGACCCGCTGCCCGGTCATGTCACCGAACTTGTCAAGGAATACAAGGCACTCGCCACCTCCTGGCTGCGGAAGCGCGCCGCCTGGCAGGTCGTCGACCGGGTCCAGGCCATCGACGACGTCTCCGCCCTTGCCGACAATTCCGGTTACTCGCCCTTCCTCAGCACCGACCAGAAGATCGAACTCCTGGAGACCGCCGACCCGGTGGCCCGGCTGAAGCTCGCCACCCAGCAGCTGCGCGACCACCTCGCCGAGCAGGACGTCGCCGAGACCATCGCGAAGGACGTCCAGGAGGGCGTCGACAAGCAGCAGCGGGAGTTCCTGCTGCGGAAGCAGCTCGAAGCCGTACGCAAGGAACTGCGGGAGATCAACGGCGAGAAGGACGGCGAGGAGTCCGACGACTACCGGGCCCGCGTCGAGGCCGCCGATCTGCCGGAGAACGTCCGCGAGGCCGCGCTCAAGGAGGTCGACAAGCTGGAGCGGTCCTCCGAGCAGTCGCCCGAGGGCGGCTGGATCCGGACCTGGCTCGACACCGTGCTCGAACTGCCGTGGAACGAGCGGACCGAGGACTCGTACGACATCCAGGGCGCCCAGGCCGTGCTCGACGCGGAGCACGCGGGTCTGGAAGACGTGAAGGAGCGGATCACCGAGTACCTCGCCGTGCGCAAGCGGCGGGCCCAGCGCGGGCTGGGGGTCGTCGGCGGGCGTCGTGGTGGCGCCGTGCTGGCGCTCGTCGGGCCGCCCGGTGTCGGCAAGACCAGCCTCGGTGAGTCCGTCGCGCATGCCATGGGGCGGAAGTTCGTCCGGGTGGCGCTGGGTGGGGTCAGAGACGAGGCCGAGATCCGTGGGCACCGGCGTACGTACGTCGGCGCGCTGCCCGGGCGGATCGTACGGGCCATCAAGGAGGCCGGGTCCATGAACCCCGTCGTCCTCCTCGACGAGATCGACAAGGTCGGCTCCGACTTCCGGGGCGACCCCGCCGCGGCCCTGCTCGAAGTCCTCGACCCGGCGCAGAACCACACCTTCCGCGACCACTACCTCGAAGTCGAACTCGATCTGAGTGACGTGGTGTTCCTCGCCACCGCGAATGTTCTTGAGGCCATCCCTGAGGCTCTCCTCGACCGGATGGAGCTGGTGCGGCTCGACGGGTACACCGAGGACGAGAAGGTCGTCATCGCCCGGGACCACCTGCTGCCCCGGCAGCTGGAGCGGGCCGGGCTCGAGAGCACCGAAGTCGCCCTCGACGAGGGTGCGTTGCGCAAGCTCGCCGGGGAGTACACCCGGGAGGCCGGGGTCCGGAACCTGGAGCGGTCCATCGCGCGGCTGCTGCGCAAGGTCACCGCGCAGCACGAACTCGGCGAGCGGAAGCTGCCGTTCACCGTCGGTGAGGGCGATCTGCGGTCGCTCATCGGGCGTCCCCATCACGTGCCCGAGTCCGCGCAGGACCCGGCCGAGCGGCGTACGGCCGTACCCGGTGTCGCCACCGGGCTCGCGGTCACCGGCGCCGGGGGCGATGTCCTCTACGTCGAGGCCTCGCTCGCCGATCCGGAGACCGGCGCCGCCGGACTGACCCTCACCGGTCAGCTGGGTGACGTGATGAAGGAGTCCGCGCAGATCGCGCTCTCCTTCCTGCGCTCGCACGGCGCCGAACTGGAGCTGCCGGTCGGCGACCTGAAGGACCGGGGCGTGCACATCCACTTCCCGGCGGGTGCCGTGCCCAAGGACGGTCCGAGCGCGGGCGTCACCATGACGACCGCCCTCGCCTCGCTGCTCAGCGGACGGCTCGTCCGTACGGACGTCGCCATGACGGGCGAGGTCTCGCTGACCGGGCGGGTGCTGCCCATCGGCGGGGTGAAGCAGAAGCTGCTCGCCGCGCACCGGGCCGGCGTCACGACCGTGATCATCCCGAAGCGCAACGAGGCCGACCTGGACGACGTCCCGGCCGAGGTCCTGGAGAAGCTCGACGTCCACGCCGTCACGGACGTCCGCCAGGTCCTCGAACTGGCGCTCACCCCGGCGGAGAACCCGGCGGAGGTGAGGGTTCCGGCAGCGGCGTGACGGACGCTGCCGGTCGGTGGGAGCCCGGGTCCCGGAAGGGGTCCGGGCTTTCCCGTACGCCGGACGGGGGCCTGGGTGACGTCGGCGGTCCTGGCCTGCGAAATACTTGCCGAATACTGTCCGAGCTGCGGCAATGGCCGTGTTCGACGGACACCTTCAGAGCGGCGAGACCGGATCAGGAGTGCTGACGTGCACGAGGACGTGAACGGCGAGGGGAACCTCGGCGGACAGCGAGTCGAGTCCACGACGCCCGGACCCGGGGTCGAGCGGGAATTCCTCGCCCTGGAGCGCGAGTTGACCGTGTTCCTGCGGCGCGCCCGGGCCAACTCCGGGGAGATGGCCCGAGAGGTCCATCCCGACCTGGAGCCGTCGGCGTACGGGCTGCTGGTGCGGCTGGACGAGTGCGGGCGCCAGCGTGCCACCGAACTCGCGGCCTTCATCGGCGTCGGCAAGGCCACGATGTCCCGCCAGCTGCGTGCCATGGAGGAGCTGGGCCTCATCGCGCGCGAGCCGGACCCGGCGGACGGTCGCGCCTGGCTGGTCCACCTCACCGACGAGGGCCGGGTCCGCTTCCGTGCCGTACGGGAGGCGCGACGCGAGCGGTATGTGCGGGAGATGGCCGCGTGGGACCGGACCGAGGTGGCCGAACTGGCCCGGCTGCTGCATCAGCTGAACCTCGGCATGGAGAAGTAGGGCCCCTCCGCGATCGCCTGGTTCACAGCTCCACGTAGACCACCGTCGCGTCGTCGTGCGTCTTGCTGCGGCGCAGGCGTGGCCGGCCCGCGTCCGCGTCCGCCCGCTCCAGTTCCCGTACGCGGTTCAGCAGCGCCTGCGGGCCCTCCTTGCGTACGGCGGTGAAGCAGGCCGTCCAGTCGCCCTCGGTGAACTTCTCCACCCAGCGGGTCGCGCCGTCCGTCAGGGCCGCCAGGGCGCGCACCTCGGCGCGCGGGAGGGTGCCCGACACCGCGCGGGACGCCACCGCCGGATCGGCCGCCGCCGTGAAGAAGCCGCCCTCCTTGTTGCGTACCGTCGCGTCGGCGATCGCGTCCGTGGCCAGGGACGCACGGGGGACACGGGACAGCCGGTCGTCCAGGTGGGCGGTGACCGAGCCGTCCGGGGACTCGGTCAGCAGGGCCGAGTCGGACAGCACCAGATGCTCCACGACGTCCAGGGACCAGCGGGCCAGGACCACGGTCGCCTGGGGCGTACGGGGGTGAGAAAGGTCACAGGTTTGCGCGTGGGCCTCGGCGGTACGAGAGATGGCCGCCGCCAGCACGTCCTGGAGGGGCATATCCCGCTGCGAAACCGACAGTTCGGTCAGTGCGCCGCCGAGCCGGGCCGTGTACCAGGGGACGGAATGCAGACAGCCCGTGCCGGACCTGGGGGGAGTCACCCCGTCCAGGAGCACGAGCGAACCGCCCTGCCCGGAGGCGGGAAGTCCGATCGCGGCGAAGTCCTCATTGGGGCGGGCCGGATCACCGGGCTCCGTGACGAGTTCAGTGCGCATCCAGCCAGTCTGCACGAGGCCTTCACAACGTTCTCAAAAGGCTGGCAACAGTTGCCGAAACACCGGGTAGCCCCTGGTCAGACGCCTGGTTTGGGCGGGAATGATCTACTCCGTGAAGACGTGGTGGCGGATAATGTCAAAGCCCGCCGCCCACGTCCAACCGGCCCGCCGGGCACGGTGGGAGCACAGGCCAGAGGAACTTGCCGCCAACTCCCCGCCGATGTTGACTCCTTGATGTTCACTCCTTTGAGTGGCGGGTCAGGTGACGCGCGCTCCCTGCCCACCGGCATGGGAGGGTCGGGAGCCGGACCGTGCCGGAGAACCGGAACCGTACCGGGTGAGCGGCAGGCCAGAACCATCCGGGCGGCCATCCAGTTGACGGATCGTCATTCGGGTCCGGACGCATCGTCACCCGGGCCCATGGGCACACGAGTCAGGAATGCGAGCGACGGTGCAGAAGACGCGGCCTCGGCGCACAGGCAGGCAGACAGCTCCCGCAGGGGGCGCTACCGGTGACGCCCCGACCGATCCCGCGGGCCGGGGACGCCCCGCCCACGTCCGAAACCGGCTCATCGTGGCCGTCGCCGTCGTGGCCGCCGCGATCGCCGGGGCAGGTTCCCCGTCCCTGATCGCGGCCTCGTCCCAACTCCACGACTCCCAGGACCTGGTGACCCTCGCGGCACAGACCCAGGACGCCCTGACCCTCGCCCACTCGCTCGCCGACGAACGCGACGAGGTCACCGTCTACATCGCCGCCGGCCGCGCCAAGGCGAAGGCGCCCTCCGAGCAGCGCGGCGCCCGGGTCGACCGCCAGGTCGGCGATCTGCGCGCGAACCCCGACACCCCGGCCGCGCTGCGCGAGGACCTGGACGAGATCGCGACGCTGCGCCGGGAGGCGCTCACCGGCAAGAGCACCGCTCTCCAGGCCCACGAGACGTACTCCGCCGCCATCGCCGGGCTGCACCGCCTCGCCGAGCAGCTCGCCGAGAACCAGCCGCCCCGCGCGGGCGCCGGCGCGTACGCCCTCGCCGAACTCGACTCCGCCGTCCAGCAGGCCGCCGCCGCCCGGGGCCTCCTCCTTGCCGCGCTGAGCGTGCCGACCTCCACCGAGAACGTGTACGACCCGATCACCGGGCTGTCCTCCCGGGTGACCGTCACCTCACCGGCGAACACCAAGACCCGAAACGCGCTCACCGCCGCCGCCCAGCAGGCCCGCCTGCGCTCGGACGCGGCGATCCTCGACTTCCGCGAGACGGCACCCGAGACCGCCGTCGGCAGCTACGACTCCACGGTCACCGGACCCGAGGTCGACACCGCCGACAAGTACCTCGCCTCGCTCACCGACCAGCCCACGCTGTCCACGCGTGAACTCGCCACCGGCCTCAGCGGCGTGGACTCGGCCCTCTCCGCCCGCGTCGAGCTGATGCGCGGGGTCGAGGCCTCCCTCTACGAGCGCCGCACCAAGGCGCTCATCAAGCTCCGGGACGACGACGTCACCGAGCTGGAGATCCGGATCGCCGCCCTCGGCGCCCTCCTCCTGATCTCCGTGGGTATCGCGACCGCCATGGCCCGCACCCTCACCCGCCCGCTCTCCGTGCTGCGCCGGGGCACCGCCCGGCTCGCCGAGGCCGCCGACCCGCTCGCCGAGGAACCGGTCAAGTTCACCGGCCGCAACGACGAGTTCGCCCAGGTCGTCCGCTCCGTCAACGCCCTGCACGCCCGCGCCCTCGCCGTCCACGAGCGCATCGCCACCCTGGAGTCCGACCGCAAGCACCTGGTCGGCCAGCGCCAGAAGATGGCTGACGCCCGCGAGGAGCTGCGCACCGAACTCGCCGACGCGGCAACCCAGTTGACCCGCACCAGGCAGAACATCCACGGCACGTTCGTGAACCTCGCGCTGCGCACCCTGGGCCTCGTCGAGCGTCAACTCGCCGTCATCGAGGGCCTGGAGGAGCGCGAGCAGGACCCGGACCGGCTCGCCACCCTCTTCAAGCTCGACCACTTCGCCACCGTCATGCGCCGGCACAGCGAGAACCTCCTGGTCCTCGCCGGCGCCGAACACGGCCACCAGCACGCGGGTCCCGTCCCGCTCGTCGACGTCGTCCGGGCCGCCGTGAGCGAGATCGAGCGGTACGAGCGGGTGCGTATCTCCGCGCTGCCGCCGCACGCGCATCTCGCCGGGTTCGTCGCCGACGACGTCAGCCATCTGCTGGCCGAACTCCTGGAGAACGCCACCTCGTTCACTCCGCCCGAGCTGCCGGTGGAGATCTCCGGCTGGCTCCTGGAGAGCGGCGACATCATGCTCTCCGTCCAGGACGAGGGCATCGGCATGACCGCCGACCGCCTCGTCCGCCTCAACTCCCGCCTCGCCGACTTCGATCCGGACGCCCCGTACGAGTCCGGCGACGAGGGCGACGAGGACGGTGACGGCATCGGACTCGGGCTGTACGTCGTGGCCCGGCTCGCCCACCGGCACGGTGTGCGCGTGCAGTTGCGGGAGCAGAAGCAGGGCGGGATCGCGGCGGTCGTCGTCCTGCCGAAGGCACTGCTGGCCCAGGACCCCGCGGCCGTGTCGCCCTCGGCCAACTCGACGCTCGGTGGCGGCACGCTGACCTTCCCGGGCGCCGACGCCGAGGTCAACTCCAATGTGCTGCAAGGGCGTTCGGAGGCCGAGGACCCGGAGGAGGTCCAGGCCGACGAACCGGGCGAGGAGCCGGTCGGCGACCCGCTCACGGCCGACGCACCGGACCCGATGATCGCCCTGGCGGAGCGCGCCGTACGAAACGCGGAGGCGGACGCCGAGGCGGAAGCGGACGCGGACATGGAAACGGAAACGGACACGGACACGGACACGGATGCGGCCCCGCTCGCCGCGGCCGAGCCGGCGGCTGTGGAACCCGACACCGCTTCCGTCCCCGAGGACCTCCCCGCCTCCGAGATCACCATGGAACTGCTCGTGCCGGAACCCCCGGCCGAGGACACCCCCGAGCCGACCGTCCCCACGGCTCCCGACACCGGCAGTACCGCTCCGGACCCCTACGCCATCGGCCCCGACACGCATGAGCGCGTCGAGGACGAGCCGCTCACCGACAAGGGCCTGCCCAAGCGGACCCCGAAGATCACCGCGCCCGCCGCGCCGCCCAGACCACGGATCGGATCCGTCGACGCCGACGCGCTGCGCCGCAGGCTCGGCGGGTTCCACCGGGGTGCCCGCGACGGACGCCGTGACGTGGAGGCGGAGATCGCGGAGCAGACGGAGCGGCCCGACCGGACCGAGCACACGGCACAACCGGCACGTACGGCACAGCCCGCACATGCCGAAGAATCCACGGGGGGAACAGTCGAGGAGGCAAGCAGTTGACCGCGCCCAGTACCTTCGGCCTGAGTAGTGAAGCCCGCAACCTGCACTGGCTGCTGACCAATCTCGTCGAGGAGGTGCCGGGACTGACGTCGGTCGCGGTGGTCTCCTCGGACGGTCTGCTCCTGCTCTCGTCCGACCCAGACAGGAACGCGGAACGTCGGCCCGACCAGCCGACCGGCCCCAAGGGCTCCGCCGCGGACCTCGCCACCATCGTCTCCGGCATCGGCAGCCTCACCATCGGCGCCGCCAAGCTGATGGACTACGGCGGCGTCAAGCAGACCATGGTCGCGATGGAGGACGGCAGCCTCTTCGTGATGTCGATCAGCGACGGCTCACTGCTCGGTGTGCACGGCTCCCCGGACTGCGACATGAGCGTGGTGGCGTACCACATGGCGCTCTTCGTGGGCCGCGCCGGCCATGTCCTGACCCCCGAACTCCGCAGTGAGCTACGGGAGTCGATCGAACGCGGAGCCCCGGACAAGGAGCCCACGGCGGTCGGTCCGATGGCCGTCAGAACCGTGCCGGACCGTTCGGCGGAGGTCGCCAAGTGAGCGGCACCGCTGACGCGCCCAGGCTTCCCGTCCGTGGCGGCGACCGCAAACCGGCCCGGGTACGCCCGTACTCGCTGACCGGTGGCCGGACCCGCTTCGGACACGTCCTCCTCGTCGAGACGTTCGTCGCCGCGATCGAAGCGCCCGAGGAGCGCAAGGAGTTGGAGAATGGTTCCCTCAGCACCCGGGTCATGCCGGAGATGAGGGCCATCGTCGAACTGTGCCGCCGGATGCGTACGGTGGCCGAGATCGCCGCGCTGCTGACGATGCCGCTGGGCGTGGTCCGCGTGCTGCTCAGCGATCTCGCGGACCAGGGAAAGATCCGTGTGTACGGAACCGGTCACGGGCCGGGGCAGCCGGACCGCGCGCTGCTGGAAAGGGTGCTGAGTGGACTCCGTCGTCTCTGACGTCGCCCGTGGCGTCTCCCCGCTTCTCCAACTCTCTCCGGAGAATGAGGAGTTGCGGCCGTGGCAGGAGGACCGCACCCGTGCGCCGATCGCCACGAAGATCGTGATCGCGGGCGGCTTCGGCGTCGGCAAGACCACGATGGTCGGCACTATCTCGGAGATCGAGCCCCTCCAGACGGAGGCGCTGATGACCGAGGCGAGCGAGGACACCGACGACCTCACCGCGACCCCGGACAAGCGGACGACGACCGTCGCCATGGACTACGGCCGCATCACGCTCGACGACGACCTGGTGCTCTACCTCTTCGGTACGCCGGGCCAGCAGCGGTTCTGGTTCATGTGGGACGACCTGGTGCGCGGCGCGATCGGCGCGGTCGTACTGGCCGACACCCGACGGCTGAAGGAGTGCTTCCCGGCGCTCGACTACTTCGAGAGCTGCGGGCTGCCGTACGTCGTGGCCGTCAACCACTTCGACGGCAGCGCCGAGTTCGACCCGGAGGACGTGCGGGAGGCGCTCACCGTGCCGCCGCACATACCTGTCATGATCATGGATGCGCGGCGCCGCATCCCGGTGATCGAGACCCTGCTCGCCCTGGTGGGCCACGCGCTGGACGTCAGTCCCGAGTAACTGCGACAGGAGACGTAGACCGTATGCGGAAGATACTCGTCGTCGGAGCCGGTCAGGCCGGACTCCAGATAGCCCTCGGCCTCCAGTCGCACGGCTACGAGGTCACCCTGATGTCCAACCGGACCTCGGACGAGATCCGGTCCGGCCGGGTCATGTCGACGCAGTGCATGTTCCACACCGCCCTCCAGCACGAGCGCGATCTCCAGCTGAACTTCTGGGAGTCCCAGGCCCCGAAGATCGAAGGACTCGGCGTCTCGGTCGCCGCCCCCGGCTCCCACGACCCGGGCCCGACCCAGCGCGCGATCGACTGGATCGGCAGGCTCGACGGCTACGCCCAGTCCGTCGACCAGCGGGTGAAGATGGCCGGCTGGATGGAGACGTTCGCCCAGCGCGGCGGCCAGCTCGTCATCCACGGCGCGGCGGTCGGCGACCTCGACTACTTCTCCCGCACGTACGACCTGGTCCTCGTCTCGGCGGGCAAGGGCGAGCTGGTGTCGATGTTCGCCCGCGACCCCGAGCGCTCCCCGTACCGCGAGCCCCAGCGCGCACTGGCCGTCGCCTACGTCCACGGCCTCGGCCCGCGCCCGGAGCACCCCGACTACGACGGTGTCCGCTGCAACCTGGTCCCGGGCGTCGGCGAGCTGTTCGTCATGCCGACGTTCACCACCTCGGGCCGCGCCGACATCCTGTTCTGGGAGGGCATACCCGGCGGCCCGCTCGACGTCTTCAACGGCGTCCGCGACCCCGCCGAACACCTCTCCCTGACCCTGGAACTCATGGAGCGGTTCACGCCGTGGGAGTACGCGCGGGCCACCAAGGCCGAACTCACCGACGCGGGCGGCACGTTGGCCGGCCGCTACGCCCCCACCGTCCGTAACCCGGTCGGCCGCCTCCCCGGCGGCGGCCTGGTCCTCGGCGTCGCCGACGTGGTCGTGGCGAACGACCCGATCACCGGCCAGGGCTCCAACTCGGCGTCGAAGTGCGCGGCTTCGTATCTCGCCTCGATCCTCGAACAGGGCGAGAAGGAGTTCGACGAGACCTGGATGCGGGCCACCTTCGACCGCTACTGGGACACCGCCCAGCACGTCACCAAGTGGACCAACGCGATGCTCGGCCCGCCGCCGGAGCACGTCCTCAACCTCATCGGCGCGGCAGGCCAGTTGCCCCCGGTCGCCGACCGCTTCGCCAACGCGTTCAACGACCCGGCGGACTTCGAGAACTTCTTCTACGAGCCGGAGAAGACGGCCGCCTACCTGGGTTCGGTCGCGGGAGCGATGACCGAGTCGTAGCCCGCGTCCGGACCCGCTGTGGCGTCGGCGGGGAGGTTCGGCGGTGTGTAGCGCCGCAGGGGCTCCCCGTCCGGGTCCGGCCGTACGGCGCCCAGCACCGGGTTGGCCGAGAGCGGCGACACCTTGATCCTGGCCCCCGGACGCGGCGCCTGTACGACCATGCCGTCCCCGAGATACAGGGCCACGTGCGTCGCCCCGGGGAAGTAGACGACCAGGTCACCGGGGCGCAGCTCGGCCAGCGGGATGTGCGGGAGCCGCGCCCACTGCTCCTGGCTGGTCCGTGGGACGGGCCGCCCCGCCTTCTCCCAGGCCTGCGAGGTCAGCCCCGAGCAGTCGAACGACGTCGGCCCCTCCGCGCCCCACTCGTACGGCTTCCCGAGCTGCGCCACCGCGTGCCGCAGGGCCTGCTCACCGTCCTGGGACGGCTTCCGGCCGGCGCTGAGGGCACCGGAGGTGACGAACTCCCGCTGCTCCTCGGGGACTTCGCCGCCGCGCTCCAACTCGGCCAGTTCACCGAGCTGTTCGGTGCTCAGCGAGGCGAGCAGCTCCTCGACCTCCCTGAGCCGCTCCCGTACGGCGTCCCGGGCGTGCTTCTGCCGTTCGGCGAGGGTGAGTTGCTCGTCCAGCGCGGCCCGTGCTGCCCGCGCCAGACCGCCGGTGCGCCGTTCGCCGCCGACCAGCCGGCCCACCGTCTCGACCCGTTCCAGTGCCAACTGGCGGATCACATGGCCCTGTTCGAGGGCGTGCTGCGGATCGCGGGCCAGCAGCAGCTGGACGTACGGGGAGATGTCGGTGCTGTTCTGGTACTGCTGCCGGGCGAGCCGGCCGAGGGCGCCGCGCCGCTCGTGCAGGGCGAGCCGGGCCCGCACTAGCTGCCGGTCGAGCCGCCGTACCTCGGCCCGCTGCCGCTTCAGCCGCTCGGCGGTGGCGTCGTAGGCGTGGGTGGCCTGCTCGGCCTCGCGGTAGAGCTGCTGAAGGTCCGTCAGGAGGTCGGCGACGGAGGGCTCGTCGCCGGGGGCGGGCTCGGCGAAGGGCTCGGTGAGGGGCTCGGTCGGCGAGTCGGTCGCTGCGGGGCTCGGGCTCGGGTCCGGTGCGGCCAGGGCGGGGACGGGTGCGAGGAGTGTGCCGGCCGCCATCGCCGCCGTACAGACCAGACGCAGAAGCCTTCCTGACACGTCATCACCTCCGGTGCGGGGCAGCCCTTCCGCTCCGCACCGCGAGCTTGTGACGCGGGCGCGAGGTCCGCGCGGCGAGCGTGCGCGGTTCGGCCCAACCTCGTCACCCGTCGGTGTCGTCCGGCTTGCCGTGCGGCGTGGCGCCTGGAACCGGTCCGGCGGCCGGTTTCGACCACGGCCAGCGCAGCTTGCCGTCGGTCGGCTTTCCCTCCGGGTCGTACGCGTACTTCCAGCCCGGGTGCAGACCCAGCTTTCCCGGCCGTCCCTTCGGCACGCGCCGGTAGACCAGCACGGTCGGCGGGCCGCCGGCCGCGTCCGGCACCGGGACCTTGTACGTCTTCGGGGGGTGGCCGGTCGGCCCGAGCAGGATGGGCAGCACACGGCCGTCCAGGGGGCCGCCCTCGAAGGCGGTGTCTTGGCTCTTCACGGGATCAGTTTCCGGTATCCGCGTTCAAGGTGTTGCGTACGACCGCCGCTGTCTGCGGGTCGCGGCCGGCCGTCACCGTCAGCACCGCCGTGAACTGTTCCACCAGCCAGTCCCGCAGCTCGTCCACCGGCGGGTCCTTGTCCTCGTCCAGCCAGATCAGCGAGGCCGCCTCGACCGCGGTGATCCACATCCGTACGGTCATCCGGAGCCGGGGGCCGGGGTCTGTCACCCCGAGATGGCTGAGGATGTGCTCGGCGGCGGTACGGCGGACCCGGTCCACTATGGCCGTCGTACGGGACGTCTCGACGACGCTGCCGCCCTGGAGGAGTGCGCTGAAGCCGGCGTCGTGCTCGTCGACGAAGGTGAGGTAGCGGTCGAGGGCGCGGGAGAGACGGTCGGGGAGGGGGCCCTCCGGGGGTTCGTCGAAGCAGAGTTCGAGTTCCTCGGCGGCGGAACGGAGTGCGGCCTCGTACAGCTGCTGCTTGCCGCCGGGGAAGTAGCGGTACACGAGGGGGCGGGAGACTCCGGCTGCCTCTGCCACGTCGTCGAGGGAGACCTCTTCGGGGGTGCGGTGGGCGAAGAGGGTGAGGGCGGCTTCGAGGAGCTGGCTGCGCCGCTCCTCGACGTTCAGACGGCGGTAGGCGGGGGCGGCAGGGGGCATGTGTGCAGGGTAGTCGGGCGGGTGAGGGTGCGTCGTGGCTGGTCGCGCCGTTCCCCGCGCCCCTGAAAAGCAGGGGCTGCGCCCCGTGCTTTTCGGACCGCAGGGCCGGGTCTTTGTCTTTCAGGGGCGCGGGGAACTGCGCGACCAGCCCCCACCGGGCTGCACTCCGAATTCAAGCCAGTAGTCCCGAAGACCTCCACAGCCGTCGGCCGGCACCTCGCAGGACCCCGATGTCGTCCAGGAAGTCCGTCAGTTTCCTTGCGCCGGACTGCATGACCTCCCGTCGATGCCCGCTCGCCCGCACCTGCGCCACCGCCTCCGCCTTGTTCAGACCCACGTTCGCGTACACGTCAGGGTTGACGAAGGCGACCGAGAAGACGCGGGCGAACTCGCCGGAGGTGACTCGGGTGAAGCCCTGGGACCATCTCGGGGCCGTCACCATCTGGCGGCGGAGTTCCTCGCGGGCGTAGCGGACATGGCGGGACTCCTCCACCACGTGGATGCGAGTGACCCCCCTGATCAGCGGCTGGACCCGCTCGTCCGGGAACGTCAGCCGCTGCATCCAGTCGAGCACCTCCTCACCGAGCAGCGTCGCCGTGAACGAACCGGGCGTCGTGGACACCGTCTTGAAGAACCGGCCCAGGTTCTGGTGGAGCCGGCTCACCGGGTAGTACGGGGTGCCGCCCCGGCTGATCAGCCGCGCGAACATCTTCGAGTGCCGGCACTCGTCCTCGATCTCCGTCAACGCGTAGCGCACGTGCGCGCTCGTCGCCGCCTTGTCGTAGATGTGCCGTACGAGGAGCTGCATCAGGATGATCTCGAACCAGATCCCGAGCGAGGCGAGCGCCGCCGACTCGTGCCGGGAGAGCAGGATGCGCTGCTCCTCGCTCATCCGCTTCCACATCGGGGTGCCGTACAGGGAGACCAGCTCGGGCGGCCAGAACCACTTGCCGTCCTCGAAAGGGGCGTCCCAGTCCAGCTCCTTGTCGGGGTCGAAGGAGTGCCTGGCGGACGCGTCGAGGAGCCGTTCGGCCACGTGTTCCCGGTCCTTGAGCACGCCCAGCGCGTCGCGGAGTATCTCGGCTTCCGTCACTGTCGTCACGTTCTTATGAGACCGCTTGTCAGCAAGCGGGTCAATCCCCTGGGAGCTACTTACGCGTAGCGATGTGCGGGGACTGGGGAGACTTATATGAGGCTTATCTCTTCACCCAAGT
Source organism: Streptomyces sp. NBC_00075 (assembly GCF_045041225.1). NCBI lineage: Bacteria > Bacillati > Actinomycetota > Actinomycetes > Kitasatosporales > Streptomycetaceae > Streptomyces > Streptomyces sp. NBC_00075. Next base: position 3,422,664 of record NZ_CP108243.1, on the reverse strand, counting down.
GCAGTAGCGTGCGTGGCGTGTCCACGACTCCGCCGCCCCAGCCGCCCGACAACCCCTACGGCCCGCCCCCGACTTCGGGCCCCTATGGCCAGCAGCCGTATCCGGGGCAGCCGCCGCAGCAGCAGCCGTATCCGGGCCCGCCTCCGGGGCCGTACGGTCAGCAGCCGCCGCCCCCGTTCCCCTACGGGCAGCAGGGGCCCTACGGTGCGCCCGCTCCCGCGCCCTGGGGTGCGCCGCCCCCGCCGCCGAAGAAGAGCAGGCTCGGGCTGATCCTCGGCATCGTCGGCGGTGTCGTCGTGCTGGTCGTGGCGGGTGTGGCCGCGCTCGTCTGGATCGGGGTGAAGTCCGACACCGGTTTTCCCGAGGCGGAGTACAAACTGACGCTGCCGCAGAAGGTGCTCGACGAGAAGTACGAGCTGGCCGGTGACCTCTCCGGTACCGAGGGGCAGGCCATCGAGGAGGAGGCCGACGGTGCGTGGGACGCGCGGGACACCAAGGCGGTTGTCGGTCAGTACAGCCTGGGTGGCGACCAGGCCGCGGGGACGCTGGTGATCTCCGGCATGTACGGGCGGTTCAAGAACACCGACCTTGCGCGCGACAACATGATGGAGGGCGCGGCGGGTGGAGAGGGTGCGAAGGTCGCCGTCAAGCCCAAGGACTTCAGGCCGGCGGGCTCCGATGTGACCGTCACCTGCGAGGTGCTTGTGCAGACCCAGCTCGGTACGGAGATCACGATCCCCGTCTGTGGGTGGGTGGACGGCAACACCGGTGCGTCGATCGCCGAGATCACGGCTGACACGGTCACGAAGAAGCCGGCGGAGGTGGATCTGGCGGCTGCCGCCGAGACTGCGGTCAAGATCCGAGGCGAGATCAGGAAGCCGCTGGGCTGAGGGGGACTCCGTCGGCTGGCCGGTTGCTTGGCCGCGGGCCCGGTGGGGGTTGCTCGCGCCGTTCCCCGCGCCCCTGAAAACCCCGTCCGTGCCGATCCGTTCGGCTGCGGACGGGTGGGGGCTGGTCGCGCAGTTCCCCGCGCCCCTGGGAGGGCGCTTCGCGCCCGTCCGATCCGCCCAGCCTGCGGGCCTGCTTGACCCACCCCTCAGGCGCCCCCGTGTCTCAGTCGCCGAGTACCGCCTCCATCACCCCCCGGGCGATCGGCGCGGCCACCCCACCCCCGCTGATGTCCGTCCGGTCGGTTGAGGCGTCCTCGACCACTACCGCGACGGCGACCGACGGCTCGACGTCGTGTTCGCCCTGAGCCCAGGAGACGAACCAGGCGTACGGCACGCCGGAGTTGCCGATGCCGTGCTGGGCGGTGCCGGTCTTGCCGCCGACCACCGCGCCGGGGATCGCCGCGTTCCTGCCGGTGCCCCGTTCCACCACGTCCCGCATCAGCTCCCGCATCAGGACGGCCGTTGACGGATGCATCGCCCGGTGCTGACGTCGTACGCCTGATGTGGCAACCGTCGTGCCGCGCGCTGTCGTTGTCCGCTCGACCAGGTAAGGGGACGGCACCTGGCCTCCGTTCGCCACCGCCGCCGCGACCATCGCCATCTGCAACGGCGTCGCCCGCGTGTTGTACTGGCCGATCGACGACAGCGCCAACTGCGCCTTGTCCACGTGCGTGTCGAACGTGCTCGGTGCCACCGAGAACGGGATGCGCAGCCCCGCGTCGTTGAAGCCGAAGCCGTCCGCCGTGGCCGCCAGGTCGGCGACGCCCACGTCCACGCCCAGCTTGGCGAAGACCGTGTTGCAGGACCAGGTGAACGCCTCCCGCAGTGAGACGTCCGCACAGCCGTCGCCCTCGTTCGTCAGCCTCGTGGACGTGCCGGGGAGGCGGTACGGGTCGGGGGAGTGGGTCCGCTCGTCCAGGTCGGTGATCACGCCCGCGTCCAGGGCCGCCGCCGCCGTCACGACCTTGAACGTCGAACCCGGCGGATAAGTCTGCCGTACCGCCCTGTTGAGCATCGGCTTGTCCGGGTCCTCGTTCAGGCGTCGCCAACTCCGTTCCACCGAACGCTTGTTGCCGGAGAGGGAGGTCGGGTCGTAGGAAGGGGTCGAGACCAGGGCCAGGATGCGGCCCGTCGACGGTTCCACCGCCGCCACCGCGCCCTTGCGGCCGTCCAGACCGTCGTAAGCGGCTTGCTGGGCAGCCGAGTTGATCGTGGTCACCACTTCGCCGCCGGGGTTCTGCGCCCGCGTCACGTCGTTCCAGAGGGGGAAGGGGGAGAGCAGTGGATCGGTGCCCGACAGGATGCCGTCCTCCGTGTGCTCCAGGAACGTCGTGCCGTACACCTGGGAGGCGAAGCCCGTGATCGGGGCGTACAACGGGCCGTTCCTGTACGTCCGTTCGTAGCGGAGCTGCTCCCCGGTGTCCGTGGACCCGGTGACCGGTCGCTCGCCGACCAGGATGGCGCCGCGCGGCTGGCCGTAACGGGCGATCACCTGGCGGCGGTTGGCCGGGTTGTCGTCGTACCGCTGGGCCTGGACGACCTGGACGCGGGTGATGTTGACGAGCAGGGCGAGCAGGAGCAGGGCGCAGAAGACTGCCGCGTGCTTGATGCAGCGCGTCATCGGGCGCGCGGTTCTCTTCACGGGGTGTCTCTTCCTGGCGTGGGGCGCCCGTCGCCGTCGTATCCCCGCCGGGCCGAGTCGCTGATCCGGATCAGCAGCGCCACGATGATCCAGTTGGTGACCACGGACGAGCCCCCCTGCGCGAGGAACGGCATCGCCATGCCGGTGAGCGGGATGAGGCCGGAGACGCCGCCCGCGATGACGAACACCTGGAGCGCGATGATCGAGGAGAGGCCGACGGCGAGCAGGCGGCCGAAGGGGTCGCGCAGGGAGAGGCCCGCCCGGTAGCCGCGCTCCACGAGGAGGGCGTACAGGATCACGATCGCGGAGAGGCCCGCCAGGCCCAGTTCCTCGCCCGCCGTCGCCAGGATGAAGTCCGACTTGGCCGCGAAGCCGATCAGGATCGAGTGGCCGAGCCCGAGGCCGGTGCCGAGGATGCCGCCCGCCGCGAACGCGAACAGCGACTGGGAGAGCTGGTTGGGGCCCTGGCCCGCCTCGATCGTCGCGAACGGATGCAGCCAGTCCTCGACCCGGCTGTGGACGTGCGGTTCGAGTGTGCCGACGGCGAAGGCGCCCAGCGCGGCCAGCAGCAGCCCGACCGCGATCCAGCCGGTGCGGCCCGTGGCGACGTACAGCATGACCACGAAGAGGCCGAAGAAGAGGAGTGAGGTCCCGAGGTCGCGTTCGAGGATCAGTACGCCGACGCTGATCAGCCAGATCGCGAGAATCGGGCCGAGGACCCGCCCGGTGGGCAGTTGGAGCCGGTTGAACCGCCAGATCCGGCGGCCCGTGTACGCGAGCGCCTTGCGGTTCGCGGCGAGATACGCGGCGAAGAAGACCGCGAGCAGCACCTTCGCGAACTCGCCCGGCTGGATGGAGAATCCGGCGATCCGGATCCAGATGCGGGCCCCGTTCACGGAGGGGAAGAAGATCGGGAGGGTGAGAAGGATCAGGGCGGCGGCCACGCACACGTACGCGTAGCGCTGGAGGACCCGATGGTCGCGGAGGAGGACCACGACCACGATGAACAACGACACCCCGACCGTGGACCACACGAGTTGGGTGGGCGCCGCCCGGTGGCCCGGCGTCTCCAGGTCCAGGCGGTAGATCAGGACCAGGCCGAGGCCGTTGAGCAGCACGCCGATCGGGAGCAGGAGCGGGTCGGCGCAGGGGGCGCACCGGCGCACCGCGAGATGGGCGAGGAGCGCGAGCACACCGAGCCCGGCGCCGTAGCCGGCGGCGCCGGGCGGGAGGGTGCCGTTCTTCGCGAGGCCGACGTCGCAGTAGCCGTACACGGAGAGGAGGACGGCCACGACGATCAGGACCAGCTCGATGCCACGGCGCCGGGGGACGCGCGGGGCGGGAGCGGAGGGATCGGCGGGCTCCGAGAGCCAGGGCTCCGGGGATTCCTCGTACTCCGCCGCCACGGTGGTTCCGGGCTTCGTCATGTCCGGAACTTACCCAAAGTTCACAGAATGGTGTGTGATGCGGCTTATGTTCGCCGGGTCAGCAGAAGCGCGGCGCGGCGCCGATGTTGTCGATGTAGCGGGCGGCGCCCCAGGCCCAGGTGCCGTCCGTGAGGAGGTACCAGAGCGAGTTGCCGTCGACGTTCTCGCCGCCGACCTTGCAGTAGATGTTGACGATCGCGCCCTGCGGGACGACCCGGATGATCGCGCTGCCACGGTTGGGCGCGCTGCGCAGCCGCAGTCCGCCGTTGGCGGTGACGATCCCCTGGTAGGGCCCGGAGCCGGCAGTGCTGGAGTTGCCGCTGTTGTGCTGGCCCCAGTCGCCGGTGCCGCTCTGCTGGCTGCTGCTCTGCTGGTTGCTGTTCCCCTGGTTCCAGGTGCCGGTGTTGCTGTTCTGGTTGTTCTGGCTGTTCTGGCTGTTCTGCTGGCCCACGCCATTGTTGCTGTTCGGGTTCGGCGTGGGGTTCTGGCTCTGGTTGCTCTGCTGCTGCGACGGCTGCGTCTGCTGGGACTGCTGCGGGTTCTGCTGTTGCGGCTGCTGGGTCTGCTGTTGCTGCTGGTTCCAGCTGGTGCCCCAGTCGTCGTCGGCCGGGCTCGCGAGTGCCGGGGTGACGGCGCAGACGGAGAGCGCGGTGGCGGCAGCGGTTATGCCGAGGCGGGTGAGGGTGGTCCGCGATGTCATGTTGGCTCCTTTGCCGGGGGCAGAGCTGACTACCCGCCACGCTAGGAGCGGCCCGTGCAAGGTGCCCGTCACGCTGGGCCGTTGGTGGCGAGCCCCCGTGATTCGGCCAGCGTGAGCGTCGCCAGCGCGCCCCCGCCCTCCCCCTCCGGCACATTGGCGAAGGTCAGCCGGGCACCCAGTACCTCCGCCTGGCCCAACGCGATCGTCAGCCCGAGCCCGTGCCCGGTCGCTCCGCCCTCGGTACGGAACCGCTGCGGCCCGTGCTCCACCAGGTACTCCGGATAGCCGTCGCCGTGGTCCCGCACGGTCACGACCGGACCGTCGACGGTCAGCGTCACCGGCGTACGGCCGTGCCGGTGGGCGTTGGCGACCAGGTTCCCGAGCACCCGTTCGAGCCGGCGTCGGTCGGTGTCGACGCGGGTGTCGCGGACGACGACGATCTCCGTGTCGGCCCCGGCGGCCCCCGAGGCCCGTACGACCCGGGCGGCGATGGCGCCGAGTTGCTCGGTTTCGGCCTCCAGCCGTTCCTTGCCCGTGTCGAGGCGGGAGATCTCGAGCAGGTCCTCGGTGAGGGTGCGCAGCGCGGCGACCCGGTCGCGGACCAGCTCGGTCGGCCGTCCGGGCGGCAGCAGTTCGGCCGCCGCGTGCAGTCCGGTGAGCGGGGTGCGCAGTTCGTGCGCGACATCGGCGGTGAATCGCTGCTCGCTGAGGAGTTTCCGTTGCAGCGAGGCGGCCATGGTGTCGAGGGCGGCGGCGACGGCGGCGACCTCGTCCGGCGGGCGGTTCGGGTCCTGCGTACGGGCGTCGTCGACGCGGGCGTCGAGGTCGCCGGCGCTGATCCGGCGGGCCACCTGGGCGGTCGCGTGCAGCCGGCGGGTCACCCGGGTCACCGCGACCGCGCCGACCAGCAGCGTCGCGCCGATGGCGAGGCCCGACGACCACAGGATGGCCCGGTCGAGGCCCTCGATCGTGCGGGCGCTCTGCGAGTAGTCGAGCGCCACGGCGAGCGCGTGTCCGCCGTCCGCGGGCCCGGCCGCCCACATCGTCGGCACCCCGTCGTGGTCGGTGACCATCGTGCCGCGGTCCCCGGCCGCCGCGAGCGCCCGCAGCGACTCGGGCAGCCCCTCGGGATCGATACCGGCGTTCGGCCGCAGGGCGTCCCCGGCCTCGTACTCCGCCGTGGCCTCCACGAGCCGGGACAGCGCGCGGTCACGAGCCTGGTCGACGGTCTGGTGGGTCACGGAGACATGCACGAGGACGCCGAGCAGGGCGGCGAGGGCACAGCACATCACGGTGATGAACAGCGCGGCCTTGACGGCGAGGGTGCCTGCCCAGGCGGGCAGCGCGACCCTCATCGGGCGCTCGCGGAAGGAGTCGCCGGGCCGGGGGTGCGCTGGGGTTTGCCCGTACGGAGGAACTCGTCCCGGGTGAGCAGCATCGCCTTCTGGTCGGCGTCCCAGGTCCACTGGGTGCGGTACTCGTACCCGGGGATCTGCGAGGGCGAGCGGATGATCACGGCCCGGCCGGCCAGCTCGACGGCGGTCACGGCGTCGTCGTTCGCCATGATCTGCACGAGCCTGTGCCGCTGGAAGGTGTACACGCGTACGGCCGTCCCGTTGCCCGGCAGCAGCCGGAAACCGAGGGCCATGTCGGCGCGGCCGTCGCCGGTGAGGTCGCGGTAGTAGGCCTTGAGGACGGGACAGGCGCCGGTCCCGCTGCCGCCTGTGCGCCCGCAGGCCGCCATGCCGGCGGCCGTCCCGGCGTACGGGGAGTTGTCGGCCGTGTACATGTCTGGGTGGGCGGCGATCTCCGCCCGTACGACGGCCACCGGGTCGATCATGTGGATGTCGTCACCGGGGGCGGTGACGCCCTTGACGGTCTCGGTCTCGGCCTCGCCGTAGTCCCAGGCGGGGCTGGAGGCGGCGGGCAGATCGGGCCAGAGCCGGGCGGGGCTGACGGCGATGGCGGTGGGCCCGGCGCCGCGCAGCCCACCGGCGTCGCCGCAGCCGGAGGTGAGGGAGAGGAGGCCGAGGGCGAGGACGGCGAGGATGACGCGTGAGGTGCGGCTGGGGTTCAACTGCACTCCTGCGTCGGGTCCGGCGAGAGGGGCGGCGGTGGGCGAAGGGCGACCGGTCGCCTCGTACGCCACACCTTATTCGCAGGGATGACGTATTTGCCGGACGGGTTGCTCCGCCCGCTCCACCTGTTCCACCTGTTCCACCGGTTCCTGCTATTCCGCCAGTTCCTCCAGCAGCCGGGCCGTGGGCAGCCCTGCCCGCAGATACTCGACGAACAGTTCGTTGTGCAGGGCCCAGGGGGAGCGGCGGGATCTGATGAGACGGATCGCCTCCTCGGTGTCGTGCCCGTCGCGGACGAGGGCGTGCGCGACGACGAGCCCCGAGCGGTTGTAGCCGCTGTAGCAGCGCACGAGCACGTTGCGCCCGTCCTCCAGCGCGGCACACACGGCCTCCGCGAGCCGGATGACACCGGCCAGCTGGGTCCCGTCGAGCGGCCCGTCCGGGACGGGCCACACATGGTGCTCGACACCGGGATCGGGCCCGTGTCCTGGCAGCTTCAAAAGGGTGATGACCAGGTCGAACTCATCACGTACGACGGCGAATTCGAGGTCCCCCGAGCGGTTGACGAACTCGTGCCCACCCATCCACAAGCCGGGCACGATCTCGCTCCAGGGCTCACCCGGAGCCGGTACGTCGGGCTGCTTCCTGCGGGTCCGCAACTGCGCCGCCTCCCCCACTCGGGCCCAACTCGGCCACCCAACTACTCCCAAAGGTAACCGGCTTCTTGCCCCGGCAGCACCCCGCCTGTTCCCATGGTCATGCGGGGAATGGGGTGATGGCGGATGAGCGGACTGCGCGTCGTACCGGCCTGGCGGCAAGGCCATGAGCGGCTGTACGTGTGCATGACGGACGGACGGAACATCGCCTGGTACGACCGTGAGTCGTCCCGGGTCAACCTGCTGAGCGAGGATCTCAGAGGGGACGTACTGGAAGCCCTGGGCCCGTTCCTGACGGGCCCGGTGACGGTGGGACCGCCCCCGGTCCCGACCCCGGCGGAGCTGGCCCGCCTCTCCCTCCACCCCGACGACGACCTGGCCCCGAACCGCCCCGGCGAGGCACTCCAGATCGCCCTGGACCGCGACCCGGGCCCCTCCCACCGGCTCCGCCCGGACCCCCGACGCCGGGCGCTGGCGGCGGAACAGGCGGTGGGCGAGGCCCTGGAGGCGCTGGAGGGCGCGGGCTGGCACACCCTGCACTCGCTCCCGTTACCGGGGGGCGACCGGATCCACCACCTGGTGATCGGCCCGGGCGGTCTGTTCGCCGTGCACACGCTCTACGCCCGCAAACAGCGGGTCCATGTGGCCGACCCGATGGTGTCGCTGGGCCGCCGCGACCCCCGCCCCCTCCTGCGCCGGGTGCGCTCAGACGCCGACCGGGCCTCGTACGCCCTGACGGCCGAGGTCCACCCGGTCCTGGCCCTGGCGGGCCCGGCCGACCTGACGGTGACGGTGCCGCTCCGGGAGGTCAGGGTCCTCCAGGACACGGATCTGTCGGGGCTGGCACGCCTGGGCGGCGTACTCAAGCCGGCGGATGTGGAGGCGCTGCACGCGGTGGCGCGGGACCGGGGGACTTGGGGGCGGGTGTAGGGGGCGGTTGGAAGGGGGCCGGCCGCCCGGCGGAACGATCAGGCGGCGTGGCAGAGCGTCGCGGGGTCGGCCACGGTCGCGTGCACGGGACGGGCGGCGTGGACCGTGGCCTGCGAGTGGTTCCGTGCGAAGACGACGAGGCGGAGCACCGCGAACCGCGCGACACCGGCGAGCGCGGAGGCGGACAGGTAGACGACCTGTTCGAGCACCGCACCCGGCGCCGCCACCAACTGCTGTAGCACCACCATCGCCACGCAGGTCACCGCATACGCGCCCGCCGCCGACCCGGCCGACTGCACATGCTGACGCCGGCTCGCGCGTCCACCCGCACCGAAGGTGAAACGGGCGTGCAACTCGGTGGCGAGAAGCGTGGACGCCACGGTGACCAGAGCGTTGGCCAGAGCCCAGGGCATCCATAAGGCGAGCCCTGTCACGACAAAGCTTGATGCGATCCCCACCCCGCCGCCGCAGAGCACGAAGCGCGCGAAGGCGTTGACGGCGCCTGGTGTTCCCTGTCGCCGACTTTCTGCTGTCTCCATGATCCGACCCCCTGAGACCTACTCCGCCGAACGCGCTCCTGCCGTCCGCGAGACGGAGGGGCGTGCCATCGATGACGCCATGATGGCACATCGATGGTGCCATTCGGAAGGGATATGTGGCACCCATTGGTGTCACGCTTGGCGCTTTGGTGTGGGGAGGGGGTGAACGTGCAGCTCAGCGAGCCAGTAGCGGTGCCAGCAGGTCGCCGTGTGTCTGGAGTCGGGGGGCGATGTCCGGTGCCCGGAACGTGAGTTCGGTCGGGGCGGTGCACCCCGCCACCTCCTCCCACGTCACCGGCGTCGACGCCGTCGGGTCCGTGCCCGCCCTGAGGGTGTAAGGGGTCGCCGTTGTCTTCCGGGCCGCGTTCTGGCTGTAGTCGACGAAGACCTTTCCCGGGCGCAGGCTGCGGGTCATGCGGTGGACGACCAGGTGGGGGAGGGTGCGTTCCGCCTCGACCGCCAAGTCCTTCGCGTACGCCGTGACCTCCCTGGAAGGGGTCCGTTCCGTCAGGGACGCCAGTACGTGCAGGCCCTTCGAGCCGGACGTCTTCGCGTACGCCTCCACGCCGTCCGCCGCCAGCCGCTCCCGCAGCCACAGTGCGACCTCGCAGCACTCCACGATCGTCGCCGGGTGCCCGGGATCCAGGTCCAGGACCAGGCGGTCGGCCTCGCCGGGGGCGTCGATCAGCCACTGCGGGGTGTGGAACTCCGTCACCAGGTTCGCCGCCCATATCAAGCTCGGCAGGTCCTGGATCAGGACCATCCGCGCCGGCCCCTCCGAGCGCGGGACCTCCGCCGTCGTGACCCAGTCGGGCGTACCCGGCGGCACGTTCTTGGCGAAGAAGACCTGGCCGTCGGGGCCGTCCGGATAGCGGAGGAAGGAGAGCGGGCGGTCGTGGAGGTGGGGGAGGAGGGCGTCCGCCGTGGTCGCGTAGTAGTGGAGCAGCTCGCCCTTGGTGAAGCCGGTCGCCGGGTGGATCACCTTCTCCAGGTTGGAGAGGGCCACCCTTCGCCCCTCCACCTCCGTGATCGGCGTCATACGATGAGAATCCCATGAAAGTGGGGCAAAGGGGTTAGGGGCGAAGTGGTCCCTTGTCGGCCGGCGGAAGGGTTTCCTCGTGCGATCCATATGGAACGGCGCCATCTCCTTCGGGCTGGTCAGCATCCCGATCAAGCTCGTGAACGCCACCGAGAGCCACGCGATCTCCTTCCGTCAGGTCCACGTCGAGGACGGCGGGCGCATCCGGTACCGCAAGTTCTGCGAGCTGGAGGACCGTGAGGTCGGGAGCGACGAGATCGGCAAGGCGTACGAGGGTGCCGACGGGGCGATGATCCCGATCACCGACGAGGACCTGGGGTCGCTGCCCCTGCCCACCGCCAAGACGATCGAGATCGTCGCTTTCGTGCCGAGTGACCGCATCGATCCTCTTCAGATGGACACCGCCTACTACCTCTCCGCGAACGGCGTCCCCGCCGCCAAGCCCTACACCCTGCTGCGCGAGGCGCTGAAGCGCAGCCAGAAGGTCGCCATCGCCAAGTTCGCGCTCCGGGGGCGGGAACGGCTCGGCATGCTGCGGGTCGTCGACGACGTCATCGCCATGCACGGACTGCTCTGGCCCGACGAGATCCGGGCCACGGAGGGCGTCGCGCCGGACGCGAGCGTCACCGTCCGGGACCAGGAACTCGATCTCGCCGACGCCCTCATGGCCACCCTCGGCGAGGTCGACCTCGCCGACCTCCACGACGACTACCGCGAAGCCGTCGAGGAACTCATCGCCGCGAAGGCCTCCGGCGAGGAGGCTCCGCAGGCCCCCGCGCCGACCGGCGGCGGCAAGGTGCTCGACCTGATGGCCGCCCTGGAGAAGAGCGTCCGCGAGGCCAAGGAGTCGCGCGGCGAGCAGGAGAGGGAGGCGGAGGGGGAGGTTCAACCCCTGCGGGGGCGTCGTACACCTTCCAAGGCCACCCCCAAGGCCGAGCCCGGGAAGAAGTCGACCTCCACAGCGAAGAAGACCGCCACCAAGAAGACGGCCACCGCCAACAAGTCGACCAGCGCCACCAAGAAGACCCCGGCCAAGAAGGCCACGGCCAAGAAGACGGCCACCCGCAAACGTCCGGCGTGATCTCTTTCGCTCCCCGCTCGGAGCGGGTCGGGTGAAATCCGGTGCAGCTCACCCGCGCCCCAAAGGGGCGCGGGGAACTGCGCGACCAGCCCCCACCGGGCCCGCAGCCAACGAACCGCCCATCCAGCGGAGCTACACCCGGCGGAGCGCCAACACCGCGTTGTGCCCCCCGAACCCGAACGAATTACTGAGCGCCAGATCCCCATGGCCGGGCAGCGGACGTGGAGCACGCCACACCACGTCCAAGTCGATCCCCTCGTCCTGCCCACCCTCCGCACACCCGATCGTCGGCGGAATCGTGCCGTGGTGCAGGGTCAGGACCGTGGCCACCGCCTCCACCCCGCCCGCGGCGCCCTGGAGGTGCCCGAGGTGCCCCTTCAGGGCCGTGACAGGGACCGGGGTCCCACCCAGCACCGCCCGTAGCGCGTTCGCCTCCGCCAGGTCGCCGTCGATCGTGGCCGTGGCGTGGGCGTTGACGTGGATGACGTCGGCGGGGCCGCCACCCGCGTCCCGCAGGGCGCGGTGCAGGGCCAGGGCCACCCCGGTGCCGGACGGGTCGGGTGCCGCCATGTGGTGGGCGTCGGCCGACAGACCCCAGCCGGCCGCCTCGCAGTAGACGCGCGCGCCCCTCGCCCGTGCGTGCTCCTCGGACTCCAGCAGCAGGAACCCCGCACCCTCGCCGTTGACGAAACCGGCCCGGTCCTTGGCGAAGGGACGGGACGGCAGCTCCCCGGCGGGGTACGTCGACAGGGCGCGCATCGCGGCGAACGACGCCATGATCGCCGGGGTGACCACGGCCTCGGCGCCGCCCGCGAGGGCGATGTCGACATGCCCGTACCGGATGCGGTCGATCGCCTGGCCGATCGCCTCCGTGCCCGACGCGCAGGCGCTGGTCACCGTGCGGGCCTCGCCCGTGATGCGCAGGGCCAGGGAGATCTGGGACGCCGCCTGCGACGGCACCGTCATCGGGGTGGTGAGCGGCGAGACCGCCCGGGGGCCCTTGTCGCGCAGCCGGCGGTCGCCGCCGACCAGGACCGACGCGTCGCCCAGGATCGCGCCCACCGACACGCCCACCCGGTCGGGGGCCAGACCGCTCGCCTCCGTCCCCGAACCGTCGAAGCCCGCGTCCCGCCAGGCCTCCCGGGCCGCCAGTACGCCGAACTGCGCGGCCCGGTTCATCCGGCGGGCCTGGGGGCGGGGGAGCAGGGCGGCCGGGTCCACGGGGACCGTGCCCGCCGCGCGGACCGGCAGGCCGGTGAACTCCTCGCCGGTCAACTCCCTTATCCCGCACCGGCCTTCGAGGAGGCCGCGCCAGAGTTCGGGGACTCCGACGCCGAGCGGGGTGATGGCTCCCAGGCCGGTGACGACGACCCGCCGGACGAAGTCACGGCGGGAGTGCGGGACTTCCGGCTCGGGGTGCATGATGAGGCTGCCTCCCGGAGTGCGGCGCGGGACGGTCGGCGCACCTCAAATCTGCCCATGCCAGGGGCACTTCATGCCGGAATGGTTCACGTTTCAAGTGTGAACGACCGTTCACTACTTGCGGTCGCCGCCTACTGGTCGCGCGGCCACGGCCGCCCGTCCAGCCGCTCCACATCGCGGTTGAGCCGGCTCAACTGGGCCGCGAAGTCCGCGACCTCCTCGGCCGTCCAGTCCGCCAGCACCTTGGCCAGGCCCCTCCGGTTCTCCGTGCGGTCCGCGGCCAGCCGGCGCTCGCCCTCCTCCGTCATCGCGAACTTGCGGGCGATACCGCCCTCGGGGTCAGGGATGCGTTCGACGATTCCGGCCCGGAGCATCGCGGCCGTCTGCCGGTTGAGCGTGGACGCGTCCAGGCCGAACGCGGCGCTGAGCTGTCCGATGGACATCGGCCCCTCCGCCTGGATCCGGCTGAGCAGGATGTACGCGCTGCGGTCGAGCCGTCCCACGGTCCCCCGCGCCTTCGGCGAGAGCAGATGCATGTACCGACCGAGGAGCATCGTCTCGAACTCGACCAGATCAACGGGTTTTTCCCTGCGCTCGTCCATGCGGCTGCTTCCTTCGGCCTTCGGCTCCTGAACGGGCCTTCGGCTCGGCAGGCCCTGTCCCAAGTTAATGCGTTCACGAGTGATATGTATGATGCACTCCTCGTGCATGATGCACATCCCTCGTGAAGGCACTAAGGAGCAATCGCAGTGGACAGTTCCAAGCCCGACGCCGGCCCCGGCAGAGTTGTCGGCATCCTCGCCTTCGCCGGCATCGTGGCCGCGATCACGCAGACCCTCGTGGTCCCGCTGATCGGGGAGCTGCCGAGCATCCTCGACACCTCCGCGTCGAACGCATCCTGGGTGATCACCGCCACCCTGCTCGCCGCGGCGGTCGTGACCCCGGTCGCCGGCCGGCTCGGCGACATGTACGGCAAGAAGCGCATGCTGCTCGTCTCGCTGGTGCCGCTCATCCTCGGCTCCGTCGTCTGCGCGCTGTCCTCCGCCGTGCTCCCGATGATCGCCGGGCGCGGACTCCAGGGCATGGGCATGGGCGTCGTACCCCTGGGCATCAGCCTGCTGCGGGACGTCGTACCGGCGGAGAAGCTCGGTTCGTCCATCGCGATCATGAGCGCCTCGATGGGTGTCGGGGGCGCGCTCGGGCTGCCGTTCTCCGCGGCGATCGCCGAGAACGCCAGCTGGCGGGTGCTGTTCTGGGTGGTGGCCGCGCTGGCCGCCGCCGTCGCCACGCTGATCGCCCTCTTCGTGCCCGCCGGGCGTGAGAACACCGCCGCCGGGCGCTTCGACCTGCTCGGCGCGATCGGTCTCGGCACCGCGCTGATCTGCCTCCTCCTGGCCGTGTCGAAGGGTGCCGACTGGGGCTGGGGCAGCGGCACCACCCTCGGGCTGTTCGCCGTCGCCGTGGTCGTGCTGCTGGCCTGGGGCTGGTGGGAACTGCGCAACACCGAGCCGCTGGTCGACCTCCGGGTGACCGCCCGTCCGCAGGTGCTGATGACCAACGCGGCCTCGGTCCTCGTCGGGTTCGCGATGTACGCCCAGTCCCTGGTCATCCCCCAGCTGATGCAGCTGCCCAAGGAGACCGGCTACGGGCTCGGCGAGTCCATGCTCGCCATGGGCCTGTGGATGGCTCCGGCCGGGCTCATGATGATGGTCATGTCGCCGATCGGCGCCAAGCTCTCCGCCGCCCGCGGCCCCAAGGTCACGCTCTCCGTCGGCAGCCTGTTCATCGCCCTCGGGTACGGCATCTCCCTGCCGCTCGTCGGCTCCGGCTCCACCTGGGCCCTGCTCGCGGTGACCATCGTCTGCAACACGGGTGTCGGCTTCGCGTACGGCGCCATGCCGGCCCTCATCATGGGCGCGGTCCCGCAGTCCGAGACCGCCTCGGCCAACAGCTTCAACACCCTGATGCGCTCGATCGGCAGCTCGGTCTCGGCCGCCGTCATCGGCGTCGTGCTGGCCCAGATGACCACCGACTTCGGCGGCTTCGCGCTGCCCTCCGAGGCCGGATTCCGGGCCGCCATGATGATCGGCTGCGGTGTCGGCCTCGCGGCGGCGGTCGTCGCCTTCCTCATTCCGGTCCGCCCGGTGGAGGCCGCCCCGACGCCGGAGGCCGTCACTCCCGAGGTGTCGGAGGCCAAGGCCTGACGACCGCTCGACCCTCGTAACGAGCCGACCTCCCGGGTTTCCGCCGGGGAGGTCGGCTCGTTCTGGTGCGTCCTGCTTCTTGTTCGGGAAGGAGGCGTGGAATGCCGGATAAGTACATGAAGAATTTACAAGGTTTACTTCGCCCACTGATCGTGTTTCCGAAGCGTGAGGCGCAAGTGAATTCAACTGGGTATCTGACAACATCCTGACGTCGAGAGGTGCGCCGCAGGTCTGCGACGACGTCCCGCCGGATTGGAATTGGATGGTTTTTCGGGACTTGGGTGGCTGGGTAGTGCTGGCCGAATGGAATCGGCCGCCTACGGAACGTTCCACGCCATGTTGACTGGCGAGTAATGACGGCGCTAACTTCCGGATGGTTTCCCTCCTCGAGGTGAAGTACTTTCGCGCCACACAAAACCCCCACCGTGCAGTTTCACCGAATATTTCGGAGAATCATGACGTCTGCCGTGCGCGCCGTTGACATGATCATCGGAGTAACCCCCTTCGGTGAGCCGGACGCCCGGCTCGCCGCCGCCGTCAGCCGGGCCGGCGGGTTGGGAGTACTCGACCTGGGCCTCGGTGACCGCAGAGCCAGAGACGCCCTGGCACGAATACGCCGCCTCGCGGCCCCCGGCTCCGGATTCCGGTACGGCGTACGGATCGGCCCCCACTGCCGACTCGCGTCGGCCGAACTCGCGGGCGACGGCGGCCCCGACACCGTGATCCTCGCCCCCGATGTCCTGGGCGGGCCGTGGACTGCCGATGCGATCGCCGCCCACCACCGTGTCCTCGTGGAGGTCACCGACCTGGCGGAGGCCCTCGCGGCCGTCCGCGCGGGTGCGCACGGGCTGATCGCCCGGGGCAGCGACGGCGGCGGCCGGATCGGCGAGCTGAGCACCTTCGTGCTGCTGCAACGCCTCCTCGCCGAACCCGGCATCGCCCTCCCCGTCTGGGCCCGCGGCGGCATCGGCCCCCGTACGGCGGCTGCCGCTGTGGCCGGGGGAGCGGCGGGTGTCGTGCTCGACAGCCAGCTCGCCCTGCTCGCCGAGTCCTCGCTGCCGGAGGCCACGGCCGCCGCGCTGCGCTCGATGGACGGCTCCGAGACCGTCGTCGTGGCCGGTCACCGCGTACTGCACCGGCGCGGCCCCGACGCCCCGCCCCTCCCGGCCGGCGATCCGGCGGCGGTCGCGGCCCTGCTCGGCGCCCAGGACCCGCGCACCCAGCTCCTCCCGGTCGGCCAGGACGGCTTCCTCGCCGCCCGCTTCGCCGACCGCTGGACCGACACCGCCCGCACGGTCCGCGCCCTCACCGACGCCGTCCACGACGTCGTACGAGGTGACGAGCCCGTACGTGCGCTGCGCACCGGTTCCCCGATGAGCCGGGCGCTCGGCACTCAACTCCCCGTCGCCCAGGGGCCGATGACCCGTGTCAGCGACCAGGCGCGGTTCGCCGCGGCCGTCGCCGAGGGTGGCGCGCTGCCGTTCGTCGCGCTGGCCCTCGCCAGCGGCGAGCAGACCCGGACCATGCTGGCCGAGACCCGGGAAGCCGTCGCCGACGGCCTGCCCTGGGGTGTCGGCGTCCTCGGGTTCGCGCCCGAGGAGATGCGGGGCGCCCAGCTCGAAGCCGTACGGGAGCTGCGGCCCACGCACGCGATCATCGCGGGCGGCCGGCCCGCGCAGGCCGAGGCGCTGGAGCGGGCCGGGATCGCCACCTTCCTGCATGTGCCGTCGCCGGGGCTGCTGAAGCAGTTCCTGGAGGCCGGGGCCCGCCGGTTCGTGTTCGAGGGGTCCGAGTGCGGCGGGCATGTCGGACCGCGCGGCAGCTTTCCGCTCTGGGAGGCCCAACTCGCCGTCATCGAGGACTGGTCGGCGGCAGCCGGGGAGGATGCCGCCGAGCAGGTCGAGGTGTTCTTCGCGGGTGGCGTCCATGACGAGCGGTCGGCCGCGATGGTCGCCGCGCTCGCCGCTCCGCTGACCGCGCGCGGTGCGGCCGTCGGCGTACTGATGGGCACCGCCTACCTGTTCACCGAGGAGGCCGTGGTCTGCGGGGCGGTCCAGCCGCTCTTCCAGCAGCAGGTCGTCGAGGCGACCGGTACCGCGCTCCTGGAGACGGCACCCGGTCACGCCACCCGGTGCGTACCCAGCCCGTTCAGCGACAACTACCGTGAGTTCGAGGCGGAGTTGAGGGCGAACGGGGTGCCCGAGCGGCAGATCTGGGAGCAGCTGGAACGGCTCAACGTCGGACGGCTCCGCATCGCCAGCAAGGGCATCGAGCGGGACGCCGACGGCGAGTTGGCGGCCGTGGACGAGCAACGGCAGCTCGCCGAGGGCATGTTCATGGCCGGGGAGGTGGCCGTGCTGCGCTCGGCGACCACGACCGTCGACGCCCTGCACCACTCCGTGGCGGACGGCGCCGCCGACTTCCTCACCGAACGGGCGGCACAGCTGCGGGCACGGCTCGGGGTGCGTCCTCCTGAAGAGGCCGAGGCCCCCGCGCCCCTCGACGTCGCCGTCGTCGGCATGGCCTGCATGTTCCCGGACGCCCCCGACCTCGCCGCCTTCTGGGCGAACGTCCTCGGCGGCCATGACGCGGTGGGCGAGGTACCGGCCGACCGCTGGGACCCCGCCGTGCACTACTCGGCGGCGGACGGCGACGGTGGCGTGACGCCGTCCAAGTGGGGCGGGTTCCTGCCCCGCATCCCCTTCGACCCGCTGTCGTACGGCATTCCGCCCACCTCGCTCGGCAGCATCGAGCCCGTCCAGCTGCTGGCCCTCGAAGCCGCCCGGCGGGCCCTGGCACACGCCGGATACGGCGAGCGGGGACGGGAGTTCGACCGCTCGCGCACCTCGGTCGTCTTCGGCGCTGAGGCGGGCAGCGACCTGTCCAACGCGGGCACGCTCAGGGCCGTACTGCCCTCGTACTACGGCAAGGTGCCGGACGGGCTCGTGGACCAGCTGCCGAAGCTGACCGAGGACTCCTTCCCGGGCATGCTCGCCAACGTCATCTCGGGCCGGATCGCCAACCGGCTCGACCTCGGTGGCGCCAACTACACGGTCGACGCGGCCTGTGCCTCGTCCCTGGCCGCCGTCGACGTGGCCTGCAAGGAACTGGTGGGCGGGACCAGCGACGTCGTGCTGTGCGGCGGCGCCGACCTGCACAACGGCATCAACGACTACGTGCTCTTCTCCTCGGTGCACGCCCTGTCCCCGACCGGGCGTTCGCGTGCCTTCGACAGCTCGGCGGACGGGATCGCGCTGGGGGAGGGCGTCGCGTGTGTCGTCCTGAAGCGGCTGGCCGACGCCGAGCGCGACGGCGACCGGATCTACGGTGTCATCAAGGGCGTCGGCAGTTCCAGCGACGGGCGTTCGCTCGGGCTGACGGCTCCCCGGCCCGAGGGGCAGCGGGCCGCGTTGCAGCGGGCGTACCGCAACGCGGGTGTCTCGCCCGCCGAGGTCGGGCTCGTCGAGGCGCACGGCACCGGGACCGTGGTCGGCGACCGCACTGAACTCACCATCCTCAGCGAGGTGTTCAGCGAGGCCGGGGCCAAGTCCGGTGCTGTCGCACTCGGTTCGGTGAAGTCGCAGATCGGGCACACCAAGTGCGCCGCAGGCCTCGCCGGGCTCATCAAGACCGTGCTCGCCCTGCACACCGGGGTCAAGCCACCCACCCTGCACGTCAGCAAGCCCAACTCCGCCTGGGAGGAGGGCAGCAGCCCGTTCGCCTTCCACGACCAGGCACGGCCCTGGGCGGCTCCGGCGGCGGAACGGGTCGCGGGGCTCAGCGCGTTCGGCTTCGGCGGCACCAACTTCCATGTGGTGCTTGAGGCGTACGCCGACTCCGCACCGCCCGTCCACGGCCTCGACGCCTGGCCCGCCGAGCTGTTCACGTTCCGGGCGGCCGATCCGGCGGGAGCCCGGCGCGCCATCGAGGACGTGCTGAAGGCGGCGGAGGACGAGCAGTCCGCGTGGCGGCTGCGCGACCTGGCACTCGCCGCCTCTCGCCGCTCCGACGCCCGGCACGAGCCGGTGCAGGTGGCGGTCGTGGCGACGGACGGGGAGGGGCTCGTCGGGCAGTTGCGGCGGGCGCTGGCGGGGGAGCACGACCCGCGCGCGGGCATCCATCTCGCGCAGCCTTCCGGGGAACCCTCGGAGGGCCAGGTCGCCTTCCTCTTCCCCGGGCAGGGCAGTCAGCGGACCGGGATGCTCGCCGACGTGTTCGTCGCCCTGCCCGAACTCCAGTACTACCTGGAACTCGGCCGCGACCACGCCGACGCTCTCTACCCGCCCACCGCCTTCGACGACACCACCCGCGGCCGCCAGCACACGGCCCTCACCGACACTCGGGTCGCCCAGCCGGCCCTGGGCATCGCCGGCCTCGCCGCACACGCCCTCCTCACCACGGCCGGCATACGCCCGGACATGGCCGCCGGGCACAGCTACGGCGAACTCGTCGCCCTCAGCGCGGCCGGTGCCCTCGACCCGGAGGCACTCCTCGCGCTGAGCGCGGAGCGCGCGACCGCGATCCTCTCGGCCGCCGACGAGGCCAACGGCGACGACCCGGGCACCATGGCGGCGGTGGCGGCGGGCGCCGAGGAGGTCGTGGCGGCCCTGCGCGCCGCCGACGCGCCCGCCTCGGTCGTCGTCGCCAACCACAACTCGCCGAAGCAGACGGTGATTTCGGGCCCGACGGAGGCGGTCGAGGCGGCTGTACGGCTGCTGCGGGCCGCCGGGCTCGGCGCTAAGCGCATCCCCGTGGCCTGCGCCTTCCACAGCCCGTTGGTAGCCGGGGCGGGGGAGCGCTTCGCGACGGCACTGGCGGGACAGCCCGTCCACGCACCCGAGTTCACGGTCTGGTCGAACCGCACGGCCGCCCCGTACGGCACCGACGCCGACGCGGTACGCGCCGAACTCGCCGCCCAGATCGGCGCCCCCGTCGGTTTCGTCGCCCAGATCGAGGCCATGTACGAGGCGGGCGCCCGGATCTTCGTCGAGGCCGGACCCGGTTCCGTACTGACCCGGCTGGTCGGCCAGATCCTCGGCGACCGGCCGCACCGCACGGTCGCCTGCGAACCGCGGCCCGAGAGCGGACTGCGCGGCTGGCTCGACGCGCTGGCCCAACTGGCCGTCGCGGGGCTGCCGGTGCGCACCGGCTGGCTGTTCCACGGGCGCGACGCCGTCGACGCGACCCGGACCAAGGCGCCCAAGCGGCCCGGCTGGACGGTCGACGGCCACCTGGTCCGCACCGCCGCCGGCGACCTCCTCCCCGGTGCCCTCGCACCGGCCCGACGCGTACTGGAGACGACGACAGTGACCGCGAATCACCAGGGCGGGGCTCCCGGGGCCGACGGCAGGGACGCGCTGATCTCCGAGTTCCTCCGCACCAGCCGCGAGATGGTCGCCGCCCAACGGGACGTACTCCTCACGTACTTCGGCGCGGCGCCCGGGCAGTGGACACCCGGCCCGGCGGCGGCACCGGAGCCCGTCCGGATGTACGAGGCACCCCAGGCGGTGCCCGCGCCCACGTATCCGCCCGCGCTGTACGCCGTACCCGCTCCCGCCGCCGTGGGGTTGTCGGAGGCGGATGTGTTGGGTGTGGTGCTGGAGATCATCAGTGAGCGCACGGGGTATCCGGTGGACATGATCGAGCCGGATCTCGATCTGGAGGCGGATCTCAGTATCGACTCCATCAAGCGGGCTGAGATCGCTGGTGAGTTGGCGCAGCGGCTCGGGGTCGGGGGTGCGGGTGCGGACATCGCCGCGCTGGGTGATGCCGAGTTGGAGGATCTGGCCAAGGCCCGTACGGCGGCTGCGGTGACGGGGTGGCTCGCGGCCCGGCTCACCACAACAGCCGTGGCTGCTGCGCCCGCACTTGCTGCCGCTCCTGCTTCTGCCGCCGTGGGGTTGTCGGAGGCGGATGTGTTGGGTGTGGTGCTGGAGATCATCAGTGAGCGCACGGGGTATCCGGTGGACATGATCGAGCCGGATCTCGATCTGGAGGCGGATCTCAGTATCGACTCCATCAAGCGGGCTGAGATCGCTGGTGAGTTGGCGCAGCGGCTCGGGGTCGGGGGTGCGGGTGCGGACATCACCGCGCTCGACGACGCCGAGTTGGAGGACCTCGCCAAGGCTCGTACGGCGGCCTCGGTCACCGGGTGGCTGGCGGCGCGGCTCAGCGGGCCGGGTGCCGAAGCCCAGGGGGCCGGGGAGCCGGTGGCCGACGTGGTCCCCGAGGTCGTCGGTGAGGCGCCGAAGCGGTTCCAGATGCGGCCTGTGCTGCTGGAGCAGCAGGACGGGGACGCCGACTTCGCCGCCGTGCTCGGCGGCAAGCGGTTCGTGGTTCTCGGTGACGACGACGGGGGTGCGGTGGCCCGGGAGGTCGTGGCGCGGCTCGTCGGGCATGGCGCCGACGCGGTGGTCCTCGGGCCCGAGCATCTGCTGACCGAGGCCGACGGGCCGGTCGACGGGGTGCTGTTCCTCGATCCGCTGGCCGCGTCCAGGCCTGCCGTACTGCCCGACGCGTTCCCCGTGTTCAAGGCGGCCCTGGGGCTCGGCCCGCGCTGGCTGTTCGCGGTGCGGGTGGCCGGGGAAGGCGCCCCGGACGAGGGCGAGTTGAGGTCGGCCGGGTTGCACGGGCTCTTCCGTACGGTCGCCCGGGAGTACCCGGAGACGGACGCGCGGATCATCGACCTCGGGGCGGGAGAGGCAGGCGCGGGTGCCGTCGCCGATGCCCTGCTCGCCGAGCTGCTCGCCTCCGACCGGGCCCCGGTCGTCCTGCGAACTGCCGCCGGGCGCCATGGACTTGAGCTGGTCGAGACCCCGCTGGGCGCCCTCGGCACCACCGGCGCCGGACCTGCCGGGGACGGTGCCGCCGAGGCCGCCGCCGTCGGGCTGGACCGTGACAGCGTGGTGCTGCTCGTCGGCGGGGCGCGGGGCATCACCGCGAAGTTCGCCGCCGCGCTGGCCTCCGCCTCGCGCTGCCGGATCGAACTGCTCGGCCGGACCCCCGCACCGGAGGGCCCGGAGGACGCGGCCACGGCAGCCGCCCGTACGCAGGCCGAACTGCGCGCTGTGCTCGCCGCCCGGGGCGGACTGAAGCCCGCCGAGATCAATCGTGAGGCCGAACTCCTGCTCGCCCAGCGGGAGATCACCGCCACCCTCGACGAACTCCAGGCCCTCGGCAGCCCGGCCCGCTACCACTCCGTCGACTTCCGCGAACAAGACGCGGCGCTCCAGGCCGTCAAGGAGATCCACGCCGAACACGGCCGCCTCGACGGGGTCGTCTACGCGGCCGGGGTCATCGAGGACCGGCTCATCGCGGAGAAGACCACCGAGTCCTTCCAGCGTGTGTACGGGACGAAGACCAACGGCGCCGAAACCCTGCTCGCCGCACTGGAACAACTCCCCAACAGCCCTTCCTTCGCCGTCCTGTTCGGCAGCATCTCCGCCGTCCTCGGCAACCGGGGCCAGGTCGACTACGCCGCCGCCAACGACGCCCTCCAGAGCCTCGGCGCCGCCTGGGCGGCCCGGAGCGGACAGCGGGCCCTGACCGTGCACTGGGGGCCATGGGCGCCGACCGGCGGCCACACCGGCATGGTGACCCCCGAACTCGGGCGCGAGTACGCCCGGCGCGGGGTCAGGCTCATCGACCCCGAGGAGGGCACGGCCGCGCTGCTCCGTGAACTGGCCTGGGGCGAGGAGTCGGCGGGCGCCGTCGTCTACACCTCGTCGGGCTGGTAACCGACATGACGGAACGTCACCATCGTCATCTGCGGTCGGCGGACGGTACGGCGACGCCCGTGGCCATCGTGGGCATGTCGGTGCTGCTGCCAGGCGCCGCCGACCTCGACGCCTACTGGCGGAACCTGCTCGCCGGTACGGACGCCATCACCGAGGTACCGGACGGCCGTTGGGACGCGGACGCCTACTACCGGCCGGACTCCGCCGGTGACCGGGCCGTCGCCGACCAGGTGTACTGCCGGCGCGGCGGGTTCGTGGACGAGCTGGCGGAGGTGGAGGTCACCCGGTTCGGGATCATGCCGAACTCCGTGTCCGGCACCGAGCCCGACCAGCTCATCGCCCTCAACGTGTCCGCCGCCGCGCTCGCCGACACGCAGCAAGGAGGCGAGGGCGGCGGGGACTTGACCAGCTGGCTGCCCGACCGGCACCGGATCGGCGTGATCCTCGGCCGGGGCGGCTATCTCACGCCCGGCCTGGTCCGGCTCGACCAGCGGGTCCGTACGGCGGGCCAACTCGTCCGCACGCTCGGGGAGTTGCTGCCGGACCTGGATCCCGCCCAGTTGGACCGCGTCCGTACGGCGTTCACCGACCGACTCGGCCCGGACAGCCCCGAGTCGGCGATCGGGCTCGTGCCCAACCTCGCCGCCTCCCGGGTCGCCAACCGGCTCGACCTGCGCGGACCGGCGTACACCGTGGACGCGGCCTGCGCCTCGTCGCTGGTCGCCGTGGACCAGGCAGTGAACGAACTGGCCTCGGGCCGCTGCGACTTGATGCTGGCGGGCGGGGTCCACCACTGCCACGACATCACCCTGTGGAGCGTCTTCTCGCAGCTCCGCGCCCTCTCGCCCAGCCAGCGCATCCGCCCCTTCCACCGGGGCGCCGACGGCATCCTCATCGGTGAGGGCACCGGCGTGGTCGTCCTCAAGCGCCTCGCGGACGCCGAACGCGACGGCGACAGGATCTACGCCGTCATCCGGGGCACCGGCGTGGCCAGCGACGGCCGCGCCGCCGGGCTCGTCAACCCCGACCCCGGCGGCCAGACCCACGCCGTACGCCAGGCCTGGCGGGCCGCCGGACTCGACCCCGCCGAGCCGGGCTCGCTGGGCCTCCTCGAAGCCCACGGCACGGCGACCCCCGCCGGAGACGCGGCCGAACTGTCCACGCTGGCCGAGGTGTTCGGCCCGGGGGAGGGCGTGACTGGCAGCGGTGGTACGGCGGTGATCGGCTCCGTGAAGTCGATGATCGGGCACACCATGCCCGCCGCCGGGGTCGCGGGTCTGGTCAAGGCCGCCCTCGCCGTCCACCACGGCATGCTCCTCCCCACCCTCCACTGCGACGACCCGAACCCGGCCCTCGCGGCCACCCGCTTCCGCCCGCTGGACAGGGCGGCGCCCTGGGAGACGACGGCCGAGCAGCCGGTGCGGCGGGCTGCGGTGAACGCGTTCGGGTTCGGCGGGATCAACGCGCATGTGGTGCTGGAGGAGGCGCCTGGGGTGCGTACGGGGAGGACGGCGGCGGCCACCGGGTCTTCGGTACGCGGGCCATCGGCCCTCGTGCCATCGCCCGCTGGGGCACCGGCGCACATGGCATCGACCTCCGTGTCGTCGACTCCCGCGCCATCGGCGCCGGCGGCATCGACCCCTGTGCCGTCGGCGCCCGTGCCCTCGGTGACCGTTGTCGAGCCCGAGCGTGTCCTGCTGCTCGCCGCCGAGTCCCCCGAGGGCCTCGCCACCCTCCTCGACGCGGACGACACGGCCGTACTCGCCGCCGGTCTCGACGCCACCCGTACGCATCCGCAGGCCGGACGGACCCGGCTCGGGATCGTCGACCCGACCGCGAAGCGGCTCACGCTTGCGCGCCGGGCGGTCGCCAAGGGGCGGGCGTGGCACGGGCGTAGCGATGTCTGGTTCCGCCCGGAGCCGCTACGGGCGGAAGAGTCCGTACGGGGAGGGGAGTTGGGAGGGCTTGCCTTCGTCTTCCCGGGCCTGGAGGGCGACTTCGACCCCCGCGTCGACGACATCGCCGCGCACTTCGGACTGGCCGGCGTACTGGCGGCCGGTGACGAACGGGCCGAGGTCGGGGACGTCGGCCGGCACGGGTTCGGGGTCGTCGGGGTCGGGCTGCTGCTCGACCGGGCGCTGCGCCGTATGGGCGTCGTCCCGGACGCGGTGGCCGGGCACAGCGTCGGCGAGTGGACGGCCATGACGGCCGCCGGGCTGTACGACGGCGACGAGGTCGGCGCCTTCATGGCGACCTTCGATCCCGACTCCGTGACCGTGCCCGGGCTGGCCTTCGGGGCGATCGGCGCCCCCGCCGAACGGGTCCTCACGGCGCTCGCCGAGGAGGGCTGGGCGGACGCCGGAATCGTGCTCTCGCACGACAACGCGCCCAACCAGTCGATGGTGTGCGGTCCGGAGGCTGCGGTCGACGAGTTCGTACGGGCGTTCCGTGCGAGGGGTGTGCTGAGCCAGGTGCTGCCCTTCCAATCGGGCTTCCACACACCGATGTTGGCGCCCTACCTGGCTCCGATCAAGGAGGCCGCGAACCGCTTCCGGCTCCGTCCCCCGTTGGTTCCGGTCTGGTCGGGGACGACGGCGGCGCCCTTCCCGTCGGGCGAATCGGCGGTGCGTGAGCTGTTCGTACGGCATCTGCTGGAACCGGTGCGCTTCCGGCAGCTGGTCGAGGCGATGTACGCGGCCGGGCACCGGACCTTCATCCAGGTCGGTACCGGCCAGCTCGGCTCCCTCATCGGCGACACGCTGTCCGGGCACGATCATCTGGTCGTCGCCGCCAACTCCCCGCACCGCGACGGCCTTGCGCAACTCCGGCGCGTGGCGACGGCGTTGTGGGTGACGGGTCGGGCGACGGCGCCGGCGCTGCCGTCGCCCACCCCGGGCAGTACCGCCGCTCCCCACGTCGCCGGTCCCTCCGACCGCTCCACGGAACCGGCCGGCGCCGGAAGCCCCGTGCGGAGGGACCGGCCGCCGACCCGCCCGCCGGTCCGGCTGAACCTGGGCGGCGCCCTCGTCTCCCTCGACGAGGCGACGCTCGCAGGACTGCGCGCGGAACTGAGTCCGGCGCGGAACCTCGCGGGGCCTTCGTCTGCGGGGGCTTCGGCAGCGTTGCCGGGCGCCGGTCCGTCACCGGTACCGGCTCAACGGACGCGTTCCGCAGGGGCGTTGGGGGTCACGGAGTCGTCCGGTGCTGTCGGCCTCCCGGGGACGGTCGGGCTGACGTCGCCGTCGGACCCCGCCTCGACTCCGGTGTCGGCTCAACGGACGCGTTCCGCGGGGGCGTTGGGTGCACCGGAGATGTCCCGTGCTGGCGGCCTCCGCGGCGTCGACGGGCTGACGTCGCAGTTGGACGCGGCCTCGACGCCAGTGCTGGCTCAACAGACGGGTTCCGCGGGGGCGTTGGGTGCCACGGAGATGTCCCGTGCTGCCAGCCTCCACGGCGCAGACGGGCTGACGTCGCAGTTGGATGCCGCCTCGATGCCAGTGCTGGCTCAACAGACGGGTTCCGCAGGGGCGTTGGGCGCCCCGGAGGCGTCCGGTACTGCCGGGCTCCCGGGCACCGCCGGGCCGACATCACCGCTGGACGCCCTCGCGGGCCGCTTCCCGGCCGCCGCCGAACTCCGCGCCCTGCTGCGGGAGACGGCGGACACCGCCGCCGAGCTGATCGGCGCGGCCGGTCGCCGACCTGGTGCCGCTGCGGACTACGAGGGCGGTGCCACTCAGGGCCCGGGCGGGCCCGCGAGGGGTGCGGGCTTGGCCGGTCCGGCAGGCGCCGCGCCCGCCGACGCTTCCCCCCGGGCTTTTGTCACGCCCACCGGCCGTGGTGACGGCGCGGGCGGGCCTGTGAGGTCTGCGGGCCCGGCAGGCATCGCGCCTGCCGGCGCCTCTCCCCAGGGGTTCGCCACGCGCACCGGGCTCGCCACGCACCGTTCCACCCCACCGGCTGCCGCGCCTCACCCCGCCCCCGGTCCCCCGTCGCCGCGCCCCCGGTCTGCCGCCCCCGGCGGACGACCGCTCCCCTCAACCCAGCCCACCGAGGGCGCATGGCGCACCACGGTCCACGTATCCCCGGACGCCATGCCGTACCTCCTCGACCACTGCTTCTTCCCGCAGCGCCCCGGCTGGCCGGACGTCGCCGACCGTTGGCCAGTGGTCCCGGCGACGACGATCGTGCAGCACATCATGGATGCGGCGGAGGCATCGGAAGCAGCGAAGGAGACGGAACCCGGGCCCCCGCCCGTAGCCGTCGCCGTTCACAACGCCCGGTTCGATCAG
The DNA here is from genome assembly GCF_045041225.1 of Streptomyces sp. NBC_00075. Taxonomy (NCBI): domain Bacteria; kingdom Bacillati; phylum Actinomycetota; class Actinomycetes; order Kitasatosporales; family Streptomycetaceae; genus Streptomyces; species Streptomyces sp. NBC_00075. Next base: position 3,395,971 of record NZ_CP108243.1, on the reverse strand, counting down.
TGGCTCACCGCCACCCCGCCCCTCGACGTGGACGTGACCGTCACCCCCGTCCCCACCACCCCCACCCACCGAGCCGTCTCCTTCGGCCCCCGAGCCCGAGCCACCGTCGAACTCGCCCCGGCGTATCCGGACCCCGCGACCCGGCCCGCCCCCTGGCCCATCACCCCCTCCGCCGAACGCGCCCCCGACCACACCGCCGCCCAGCTCTACTCCGAGCGCTGGATGTTCCACGGGCCGGCGTTCCAGGGGGTCACCGAGCTGACCGCGATGGGGGAGTCGCACGTGCGGGGAGTCATCACGACCCCGCCCGCGCCCGGGTCACTTCTCGACAACGTCGGGCAGATCCTCGGGTACTGGATCATGGCGACGCGTACCGCGCGGACGGTCGTGTTCCCGGTGGGCATGCGGGAGATGCGGTTCTACGGGGCTCATCCCACCCCCGGCACCGATGTCGACTGCTTCGTACGGATCACGACACTGACCGACACCTTCCTCGAAGCCGACGTTCAACTCACCGTCGGCGGCCGGGTCTGGGCCGTGCTCAGCGGCTGGCAGGACCGGCGTTTCGACAACGACCCGCAGACCCGGCCCGTCGAACGCTTCCCGGAGCGCAACACCCTCTCCGAGGGTCGGCCGGGTACCTGGGTACTCCTCCACGAGCGCTGGCCCGACCTCGCCTCCCGTGACCTCATCATGCGCAACTCCTTTGGCGGGGAAGAGCGTTCGCTGTACGAGGCGCACGCGCCGCGTGGTCGTCGGCAGTGGCTGCTCGGCCGGATCGCGGCCAAGGACGCCGTCCGGCGGTGGCTCTGGGAGCGGGAGGGAGAAGGGGACGTGTTCCCGGCCGAGATCCGGGTGCACAACGACCCGTCCGGGCGGCCGTACGTCACCGGACTGCACGGCCGGACCCTGCCCCCGCTGGACATCTCGCTCGCCCACCGGGCCGAGGCGGGGGTGGCGATCGTACGGCCGCACCGGCCCGGTGCCGTCCCTGGCACCGGGCCCGGTATCGACATCGAGGAAGTCGCCGACCGCGACGCCTCGACCCTCGCCACCGCCCTCAACCCTGCCGAACTCGCCCTTCTCCGCGCCCAGTCCATCGCCACCGGCGAGTCCGAGGCGCTCTGGTTCACCCGGTTCTGGGCCGCCAAGGAAGCGGTCGCGAAGGCGGAGGGCACCGGATTCGGGGGCAGGCCGAGGGACTTCGTCGTACGGGAGGTGCCAGCCGCCGACAGGTTGCTGGTCTCCGGGCGGATCGCGCCCGCCTACACCGTGCACCACGAGCGGACCGGCAATCCCCCCGGACTGCCGGAGCGGGAGTACGTCGTCGCCTGGACGACCGGATCAGCCACAGCGGAAGCAGCGGAAGCAGCGGAAGCAGCGGAAGCAGCAGAGGCAGTAGAGGAAAGGGAGTTGGAGCTATGAGCCTCAACGGGCAGAAGATCGGGACCGCCGACGAGGAGGCCGTGCTCGCCGACATCGCGGGCATGCTCGCGACCCTCCTCGACGAGTACGGCCTCGACGACGTCGAGATCCGTATGGACACCACCTTCAACCGCGATCTGGAACTGGAGAGCATCGACCTGGTGACCCTGGCCGGGCTGCTGGAGGAGAAGTACGGCAACCGGGTCAACTTCGCCGAGTTCCTGGCCGGGATGGAGTTCGACGAGATCATCGAACTCACCGTCGGGCGGCTCGTCGAGCACGTGGTCGCCAGTCTCAAAGCGGCGGAGGCGGGCTGACCATGGCGATCGTCGACATCGGGGACGGCTTGCGACTGCACACCCAGCGCATCGGGCCGCGCGGCGAACGGCCGGTCACCGCCACCGCCGTACTCGTGCACGGCCTGCTCACCGACAGCCTGGCCAGCTACTACTTCACCGTGGCACCGGCGTTCGCCGCCTCCGGCATCGACGTCGTCATGTACGACCTGCGCGGTCACGGCCGCTCCACCCGCCCCGCGACCGGCTACACCCTCGACGACAACATCGACGACCTGGAGGCTCTCCTCGACCGTCTGGAGGTGACAGGGCCGGTCCATCTCGTCGGCAACTCCTACGGCGGGACAGTCGCGTTCGGCTACGCGGCCCGCCACCCCGAGCGCGCCGCGAGCGTCTCCCTCATCGAGTCGGAACCGGCAACCGCCGCCTGGGCGGGCAAACTCGACGGCATCCTCGGCCGGGTCATGCACGAACTCGCCCACAACGAGGCCGACGCCATCGCCTGGATCACCGCCAACCGCAGCCAGAACACCGCCCGGTTGGCCAAGGGCGCCGCCCGGCTGGCCCGCGAGACGACGCTCGCCCAGGACATCCCGGCCAGCCGGGTACTGACCGAGGACGAGATAAGTTCCGTACGCTGCCCGGTACTTGGCCTGTACGGGGGTGACTCCGACCTCGCGGAGCACGCGCCCTGGCTGGAGGCGCTGCTCCCCGACTGCCGGACCGTCGTCGTCCCGGGACACGAACACTCCGTGCTCGTCGAGGCGTCGGGGACCGTGGGCGGGCACATCCTGTCGCTCATCCACGGCTCCACCGGCCCCGTTCCGGTCGAGCTGGCGGGGGCGGACGCGCGGTGAGCCGTCCCAGCTCCGGCTCCGGCTCCAGGTTCCTGTTCGTCGTGCCGCCACTCGTCGGGCACATCAACCCGGCCGTCGGGGTGGCCGCCGAACTCGCCGCGCGCGGGCACGAGTCGGCCTGGGCGTGCGCCGATCCGGGGCTGGTGCGCAGGCTCGCCGGAGCGGACGCCACCGTATTCCCGTGCGCGGGGCCCGTCCCCGGCTCGGGGGACGGCGTACGGCCGCCGGAGCTGCGCGGACCCGAGGCGCTGAAGTTCCTCTGGGAACGCTTCCTCGCCCCGCTCGCCGAGGAGATGGCTCCCGGAGTCGCCACCGCCGTACGGGAGTTCGGGCCGGACGTGGTGGTCGCCGACCAACAGGCCCTGGCCGGCGGCCTCGTCGCCGAGCGGCTGGGTCTGCCCTGGGCCACCTCGGCCACCACCTCCGCCGAGTTCACCGACGTACTCTCCGGCATGCCCAAGGTCGAGGAGTGGCTGAACGAACTGCTGGGCGGCATCCGGGAACGGATCGGCAGCCCCGGTGCCGCCGATCCACGGTTCTCCCCGCACCTCGTACTCGCCTTCAGCACACCGGAGTTCGTCGGTCCGGAGGCCCGGACCGGCGACCAGATCCGCTACGTCGGTCCGTCCGTCGCCGACCGGCCCGCCCCGCCCGGCTTCCCCTGGGACTGGCTCGACCCCGCCCGTCCGACCGTCCTCGTCACCCTCGGCACCGCCAACACCGATGTCGGAGCAAGGTTTCTGAGCGAGTGTCAGACGGCCGCACGTGAGCGGGCGGATCGGGCGCAGACGGTCATCGTCGACCCGGCAGGAGCACTCGACAGCACCGGGGAGGACAAGGGCGTGCTGATCGTGCCCTCCGTCCCCCAACTCCCGCTTCTCGAACGGGTCGACGCCGTCGTCTGTCATGCCGGGCACAACACCGTGTGCGAGGCGCTCTGGCACGGGGTGCCGCTGGTCGTCGCGCCCATCCGGGACGACCAGCCCGTGGTCGCCGGTCAGGTCGTCGAGGCCGGGGCGGGCATCCGGGTGCGGTTCGGGCGGGTCACCGCGCCGAAACTGGGCGCCGCGATCGACGCCGTACTGCACGAGCCCGGTTACCGCTTCGCGGCGGGCCGGATCCGTACCGCGTTCCGGGCCGCCGGGGGTGCCTCCGCGGCGGCCACGCATCTTGAGCTACTCGCCAGCGGCGCGCCCGCCCAGAAGACGGCCTGAGACGGCATGAAGGAGACGACGGCATGAGGGACGACGAGCACGAGCCACAGACCGGGGGCCAGTCCGACGCCAAGGCCGACGGCGAGGGCAAGAGCGAGGCCGATGGCACGGGCAAGAGCAAGGGCGATGACAAGGCGGAGCAGGTCGCCGCCCTCCGGCCCACCTACCAGGCCGACCTGGCCTTCGGCCTCGATCGCTTCTTCGAACCCCCGCGCACCACCTGCCCCTGGTGCGGCTCGGCCCGCCTGGGGACGCGTCTTCGCACCACCGACCTGATCCAGCACAAGCCCGGACGGTTCGTGCTCGACCGCTGTCAGGACTGCCGGCACACCTTCCAGAACCCCCGGCTCAGCGCCGCCGGGCTGGAGTTCTACTACCGCGACTTCTACGACGGACTCGGCGAGAAGCAGCTCGGCAACACCTTCGCGGGCCGCACGAAGATGTACGAGCAGCGGGCCCGGGCCCTGCTCCCCTTCGACGACGCGCCGAAGACCTGGCTCGACGTCGGCACCGGCCACGGCCACTTCTGCGAGGCCGCCCGGAATGTCCACACCGGCACGACCTTCGACGGGCTCGACTTCACCGACGGCGCCGAACTCGCCGAGCAGGCGGGGCGCGTCGAGCGCGGCTACCGGGGGAGCTTCACCGAGCTGGCCCCCGAACTCGCCGCCCGCTACGACGTCGTCAGCATGTTCCACTACCTGGAGCACAGCACCGAGCCCCCGCGCGAGCTGGAGGCCGCCCGACAGGCGATCCGACCCGGCGGCCACGTGGTGATCGAGGTCCCGGACCCAGACAGCCGGTACGCCCGACTCCTCGGCCGCTGGTGGCTGCCCTGGCTCCAGCCCCAGCACCTGCACTTCGTCCCCGTCGACAACCTCCGCCAACGCCTCACCGACCTCGGCTTCACGGTCGTCCTGGAGCAACACGCGGAGCCGCACGACCCGGTGGACCTGCTCGCCGCGACCTGGCTGGCCCTGGACAACACGGCCCCGCGCGACAACCTCCCATGGCTCTCGCACCCCCCGAACACCTGGCGCCGCACCCTACGCGGACTCCTGCTGCTGGCCGGCGTCCCGCTCCTGATCCTGGCCACCCTCCTGGACCGCTTCGCCGTCCGCCCCCTGTCCCACCGCCTCGGCGTCTCGAACGCGTACCGCCTGGTGGCCCGCCGGGACTGAAGACGGCGCCCGCCACGAGGCTCGGCACGTCAGCACACCTGGGGGTGCCCGAGCCTCCCCCGGCGCGTCACCACGCCTGGGCGGGGCCCGGTACCTGGGTGGGCCAGAACTCCCTTGGGTGGGTCATGGCACCTGGGGGCTGAACACCCTGGCGCCTCATGGCACCGGGCGTATCGCCACGCCTGGGCGGGGGTACGGCACCTGGGTGGGCCACGGCGCCCGGGTGTGTCGCTGCGCCCCGGCGCATCACGACACCGGGTGTGTCAACGCACCTCGGTGGGTTGGAACTCTCCTGGGTGGGTCATGGCACCTGGGGGCTGAACATCCTGGCGCCTCACGGCACCGGGCGTATAGCCACGCCTGGGTGTCTCACGACGCCTGGGTGGGTCACGTCAACCGAGCGGGTCACGGCATCCGGGTGCGGCAGAACACCCCGGCGGGTCACAGCACCTGGGTGCTTCACTGCATCGGGGTGGGGCACTGCACCGGGGTGGGTCCGCCGCCCCCGGCGGGGCACTGCACCGGGGTGGGTCTCCTCGGCCGGTCACAGCACCAGGGTGGATCACGACACCTGGGTGCGTCAGCCCCCGGCGCCTCATGGCACCGGGCGCATCACCACGCCTGGGTGGGGCACGGCACCGGAGCGGGTCACTGCACCCGGGTGCGCCAGAACACCCCGGCGGGTCACAGCACCGAGGTGGGGCACGTCACCGCACAGGGGTGGGTCCCGGGGCGCGGGTGGGTCACGACGCCCCCGGTGGGTCTGACCCCGCCGGTGGGTCCGACGCCCCCCGGTGGGTTCGCCCCCCCCGGCGGGTCACAGCACCGAGGTGGGGCACGTCACCGCACAGGGGTGGGTCCCGGGGCGCAGGTGGGTCCCGACGCCCCCGGTGGGTCTGACCCCCGCCGGTGGGTCCGACGCCCCCCGGTGGGTTCGCCCCCCCCGGCGGGTCACAGCACCGAGGTCGGGCACGTCACCTGGGTGGGTCCGACGGCCCGGCACGTCACAGCGCCGGGCGCATCACCACACCTGAGCGGGTCACCGCACCGGGGTGCCCCACAGCACCCCGTCGCCTCACAACACCTTGTTGCGCACCAGTACCGACAGCACCAGCGCCCCCGGCAGCAGCGGCAGCCAGACCGTCAGGACGCGGAAGCCGACGACTGTTGCGGCGGCCAGGGACAGGGGGGCGCCCAGGGCGGCCAGGGTGAAGACCAGGGCCGCGTCGACCGGGCCGATTCCGGCCGGTGCGGGTACGGCGCCGACCGCGGCGCTCGCGGCGAGGTAGGCGAAGAGGACGTCCGGCCAGGCGATCGGCAGGCCGAGCGAGGCGCCGACGCTGGCCAGTACCGCTGCCTGGCAGAGGGAGAAGCCCGCGGCGCCGCCCCAGAGGGCGAGGACCCGGGCGGGCCGGGTGTGCAGCCGCCGTGCGTCGGTCAGGGCGGTGCGCAGACCGTCGAGCAGGGGGCGCCGCAGCGGACGTACGAGGGTCAGAAGCAGTGTCACGGCGGCCACTGCGGCGGCCACGCCCACGCCGATGGGCAGCAGGGTTCCGCCGTCCGGGAGGAGGTCGGTGGCGCCGAGGGACGTCGGGAAGGTGGCCAGCAGTACGAGGATCACCAGGAGCTTCGCGACCGGTTTGACCAGGGAGTACAGGGCGAGGGATGCCGTGGCTCGGGCCAGCGGGATGCCTCGGCCGGTGAGGAAACGCAGGGTGACCGCGTGGGCGCCGAGGCCGGCCGGGAGCACGTTGTTGGCGGCGCCCGCCGCGAACTGCGAGGCCAGCAGCAGCCCGGGCGGCAGCCGTTCCGGGATCGCCCCCTGCCGGGCGAAGGCGGCGGAGATCCAGCACAGCAGGGTGAACGCGCCCCCGATCGCCAGCCAGCCGGGGTCGGCGGTGGTGAGCTGGCGGGCCCCGTCGTGCAGCACGCGCCAGTTGTCCGCCGCCCAGACCCCGATGAGCAGGAGCGGCAGCAGACAGAGCACCCGGCGAGCGTGCCGGGCGCTGGGGAACCGTGGGGAGCGGTCCGTGGCGTCCTGGGGAGGGAGCGGGACCGTGGAGGCGGGCGGGGCTATGGGGACTATCGGCAATGAGGACACAGCGCGCGTCGTCCTTCCGCGTGGCGCCCACGCGGACGGGGCGAACGGGGGGAAATGAAGAGCGAAGCAAGCGGACGGCAGGAGCGTCCCCAGTCCGCGTGACGGGGTGGTGTCCAGGAGCAGAAGGGGTGAGGGCGGACGGGCGACACAAATGATGCCTGCATCTTTATGTACGGAGTCTCCCCCCGTCGTCGTCGATCGACGCCTCAATCGTGAGCCGTCTCACACGGGCGGGCCGGCGTGTGCCTGCTTCGCACCGGTGCTTCATATGGGGCGGCCTCGCCTGATTTCTCCGACTGTCGCCGGAGTGTCGGAGGCGGTCCGTACGCTCGTCGGTATGGAGGGGAACGAGCTGCACGGGGAGCAAGGGGAGGAGCCCGGCGCCGGGGCTTGGCAGCGACTGAGTGCCTACAGCTATCTCAGCGCGCCCGAGCGACTGGAGTACATCGCGGTGATGCGGGTCTTCTGCGGCACGCTGCTCGCGGATCTGTCCATACCCGATGTGCTCGCCAAACTGAGCCGGGCGGGCGGAGCGGGGGCGGTAATCGACGCCGAGACACTCACCGCCCGGCTTGAGCAGCTGGTGCGCTGGGGCAATCTGCTGCGCAGCACGCACACGGTCAGGGCGATGAGCATCGCCGAGTACCAGCGCTCCCGGTCCCGTTACCAGCTGACCAAGCTGGGGGAGCGGGTGCAGCGTGACGCCGACGAGGTGCTGGCCGGGGCGGACGCGGCGCGCGAGGTGAGCAGCGAGTTGCTCGCCCTCGTCGACCGTGGGCTGCGCGAGATCGTCGCGTCGGCCACGGCGCCGGGCGGCGCTGATCCGCAGCAGGCGCTGGAGCGGATCAGCACCTTGTTCGTCCAGTTCGCCGAGTTCGCCGAGTCGGTACGGGACTTCTACGCCTACCTGGGCCAGGTCCTGGCCCGCTACGACCTCGACGGAGCCGAGTACCAGGGCTTCAAGGAACTGCTCCTCGACTACGTGGAGGCCATCACCGAGGACGTCTCCTTCAGGGCCCCGCGCATCGCCGCCCACCTGGACGCCCTCTGGCCGCGGCTGCCCGAGCTGCTCGCCCGTGTCGACGGCCACGCGGCGGGTATCGGGGCGCTCGCCGACGGGCTGCCCGAGACTCGGGTACAGCGCAGCCGGGGGCGGGACCTGGCGGACTGGGAGGGGCTGCGGGACTGGTTCACCGACACCGGCGGGCACGAACACGGGCCCCTGCACGGCAGCCAGGTGGACCAGCTCCGGGACGCCACCCTGCGCGCCCTCCAGTCACTGCTCGCCAACGCCAAGCGCATGCTGCGCTCCGCCTCCGGCGAGATGTCGCGCCGCAAGGACCTGCTGCGCCTCGCGGCCTGGTTCGACGCCGCGGAGCCCGCGGAGGCCCACGATCTCGCGGTCGCCGCCTTCGGGCTCTACGGGGCACGGCACCTGGGCGTGGCACCGGATCCGGACCAGACCGTCCCGGCGTACGTGAGCTGGTGGACGGGGCCCGTCGTGGACGTACCGGTGGCGTTGCGCGAGCGGGGGAGCAGGGCTCCACGTGGACGTGCGGCGGCGGCCGAGGACCACGCCGAGCAGAAGCGGCGCCTGATGGCAGCGGCCCGGGAGGAGGCCGAGGCCAGGCGGGCGGCGGCCGACGAGCTGCGCAGCGCGTCGGGCAGGTTCGACCAGGTGAGACTCGGCGCCCCGGCCATGCGGCTGCTGCTGGAACTCCTCACCGCGGCCCTCGGCAACGCCCAGCTGCACAAGAGCGACACGGGAGACCAGGGAGGCAATGCCCCCGACGGCTTCCTGCTCGACGGCGCGCACGCGAGCGACGCGGACCTCGGCATCCGGCTGACCGCATGGCGCACCCCGGGCCGGCACACGGTCCTGCGGTCCGCGGACGGCGACCTGACCGCGGACGACCTCACCCTGGCCGTCGAGCACGTCTCGGCGGTCCAGGGCCCCTCGGCGGTCCAGGGCCCCTCGGCGGTCCAGAGCGACTCCGCACCCGCCGCCGCCGAGGAGGCGAGCGCCTGATGCCCCTGCCCTCCGCACACGACGTCGCACTCGCCGCCGAGCGCCGCACTGCCGCCCGGCTCCTCCTGGCCCACCCTCTGGTCACCGGCACCGGGCCGCACAGCGACACCTTCCCCCTGGTCAGGCGCCACGCCGACTGGCTCGCCCAGCGCTTCCAACAGGTCTTCGGATACCGGCTGCTGGTCGAGGCCACGTACGCCCGTCTCTTCAAGGCGGGCCTCGGCCCGGACTCGGGTCACCGCCTCGAACGTCCGTCGACCGGAACGCCGTTCACCCCACGGACGTACACCTATCTGGCCCTCGCCCTGTCGGTCCTCGTCACCGCACCCGAACAGCTCCTGCTCTCCCAGCTCGTCGCCGACCTGCGGGCCGCGGCCGTCGACGCCGGGATCGAGATCACCGACACCGGGCGGCAGGCCGAGCGCCGGACACTCGCCGCCGCGCTGCGCCAACTCGTCGACTGGGGTGTGCTGGTGGAGACCGAGGGCCGTGTCTCGGCCGTCGCCGAGGAACAGGGCGAGGGACGGAGCGGGGAACAGGCCGGAGAGGCGCTGCTGACCGTGGACCGGGAGATCGCGCGGGCTGCCGTCGCGGGCCCGCTCGCCCAGAGCCGCGACGGCGCGGACCTGGTACGCCGGGCCGCGGACCCCGGTTTCGGCGGGCCGCGTACGTACGTCCGCAGGCGCCTGGTCGAAACCCCCGTCGTTCTCCTCGACGACCTCACCGACGCCGAGCGTGAATGGCTGCGTACCCGGCAGCGCCGCGAGGCCCAGGCGTTCTCCGAACTGCTGGGTCTGGAGGCCGAGATCCGCGCCGAGGGCATCGCCCTCATCGACCCGGACGCCGAACTCACCGACCTGCACCTCCCCGGCACGGGCACGGTGGCTCAAGCCGCGCTGCTCCTCGTGGCACGGCTGGCCGACCGGCTGCGCCCCGCCGGCCCCGGGCACCCGGCGGTGGGCGGGCGGCTGGTGATCGGCGTACCGGTCCCGGAGGGGCTGCTGCCCGGACTGCTCGACGAACTGATCGAGGAGTACGGCAGACGCGCCAACTGGATGCGTGGCCACCTGGAGGACCGGGACGGATTCCTCGCCGCCGTCCTCGACCTCCTCACCAGGATGCGTCTGATGGCACCGGCCGGCCCGGTCCGCGCGGACGGCCACGGCGTGCCCGAGGGCTACGAGGAGACGGCCGCCGACGGCCGTCCCGTCACGGACGTCTCCGGGGCACGTGGCCAACAGCGTGACGGCGGCTGGGTGTTGCTCGCCGCCGCCGCCCGGTACGCCACCACGGTCGAGGTCAAGCCCCGTTCGGAACAGTTCCCCACGAACGATTCCCTCACGGACACTTCCCCCACGAACGGAATTCTCGAGGAGCCGCCCCGATGAGCCGCGCCGCCGCCCCCCACCGGAACCGGTACCGCCTGCACCGCGCCGGTATCCGCAACGTCTGGCAGTACGACGAGCAGGAGTTCGCCTTCGGCGAGGGCCGGCTGCTGCTGCGCGGCAAGAACGGCGCGGGCAAGTCCAAGGCCCTGGAGATGCTGCTGCCGTACCTCCTCGACGGCGACGCCCGTGCCCTGGACGCCACCGGCACCGGCCGCACCTCCCTCCTCTGGCTGATGCTCGACGGCTTCGAACAGACCAACCGGCTGGGCCATCTCTGGGTGGAGTTCGTCCGGACGGACGAGGAGGGCGACGACCACCACCTCACCCTCGGAGCGGCCGTCCGCGCATCCCGCTCGACCAGGACGGCGAAGCCCTTCTTCTTCGTGACCCCGCTCCGGGTCGGTGCCGATCTGGACCTGGCCCCGGCCGGCCAGCCGCTCCCCGTCGACCGGCTCAAGTCCCTCGTCGGCCCGGAGAACGTCACCGACCGGGCTGTCGAACACCGGGCCAGGGTCGCCCGTGAACTGTTCGGCCTGAGCGATCCGGCGCGCTACCGCAACCTCCTGCACCTCCTCCACCGGCTGCGCCGCCCCACCATCGGCGACCGCATCGACTCCGGAGGACTGGTCTCCGTCCTCGCCGAGACGCTGCCCGCCCTCGACGACGAGGTCGTCGAGAAGGTGGCTCGCAACCTCGACGACCTCGACGCCGTACGGGCCGACCTGGGCCGGCTGGAACGCACCGACCAGGCGCTGCGCACCTTCCTCACCGCCTACCGCGGCTATCTCCACGGTGCGTTGCGCCGCCGCGCCGACCGGGCGAACGGCGAACTGGAGCGACTCGCGGAGTACCGCAGGGCCGCGGGCAACGCGGCGCGGAAGGCGCAGGAACTCCGGCAGGAGGAGGATGAACTCGGCGCCCGTACCGAGTCGTTGGAGGACGAGCGGATCGCCGCCGAGACGGACCTCGCGGCGCTGCACGCCAGCACCGGATACCGCAGCCTCACGGAACTCGCCGAGAAACGCGCCACCGTCACCGCCCTGCACAGCGCGGCCACCACCGCTTTCAAGTCCGTGCGCCAGGCGCACAGCAACCAGGAGGAGGCGGCCCGCCGGCTCACCGAGGAGGCCCGGCGGCTCGGCGCCGACCTGGTCGAACTGAGCACGGCACACGGTGAGTTGGTACGTGAGGCGGAACGGTCCGGACTCGACCCCGTGCACCTGGGGGAGCCCGTCGCCACCCGCGCCACGCCGGTCGCGCCCGCGACGACGGCCGAACTGACCTCCCCGGACGGCGACTTCCACCTCGTACGCCACCCCGAGGCACTGGCGATCGACACCGAGCCGTGCACGACCGCGCTGCACGCCTGGGACGCCCAACTCGACGCCGTGCGGCCGGTGATCAGGAACCGGGCCCGGACGGTGACCGAACTGGGCATCCTCATCGAGCAGTCGGGCAGGGCGCAGGTCGAGGCACACGACGCCGACGCGGCTCGCGAGCGACTGGAGGAACAGACGGACCAGGCACGAGCCCGCACCGAGGAGCGCCGCCGGGAGACAGTGGGCGAGTCAGCCGCGTACGCCGATGCGGCCAAGGCGTGGACCGAGCGGCTGCGCAGCCTCACCGGGGTGCCGCTGGACGCCGTACTCACCCTGCTCGCACACGACCCGGTGGACGGGCCGCTGCCCGCACAGGCCCCCGACGAGGTGGCCGACGCGGCCAGGACGGCCGTCGACCCGTGGCTGACCGAGCTCGGCGAGGAGCGTGACATCGTCGCCGTCGCGCTCCACGGACTGACGGCGGACCGCGACCGTCTCCGGGGTGAGCGCGAGGACTGGGAGCGTCGTACCGACCCCGAGCCACCGGCCCCGCCCCACCGCGCGGCTCCCCGTACCCCCGGCACCGGCGCACCCTTGTACCGCCTCGTGGACTTCGCCCCCGGCCTGCCGCCGGACGCGCGGGCGGGCCTGGAAGCCGCGCTGGAGGCGAGCGGCCTGCTCGACGCCTGGGTCCGTGCGGACGGCACGGTGGTGGACCGGGCGACGCGGGACACCCTCCTGGTGCCGGGCGCGGCACTGTCCGGACCCACGCTCGCCCGGGCGCTGCGGCCGGTCGCCGCACCGGACAGCGGGGTGTCGGTGGAGCAGGTCGAACGGGTGCTGGCTGCGGTGGCACTGGTGGAGGACGCGGCGGAGGGAGGGGTGGGCGCGCCCACCGTCGTCGGCATGGGCGGCTCATGGCGGCTCGGCATCGCGCGCGGGCGTCACACCAAGGGGGCCGCCGAGTACGTCGGAGCGGAGGTGCGGGCGGAGACGCGGCGCCGGAAGCTGGCCGAACTGGACGCTCGACTGGTCGTGATCCAGGGTGAGTCGGCGGAGCGCGAGCGTCACTTGCGCATGCTGACCGAGCATCGTGATCAGGTCGCCGACACCCTGCGCAGGCCGCCCCCGGCACGCCGGCTGACGGACGCGTGGGCCCGTACCGCAGAGGCCGACCGCGTTGCCGAGTCCCTCGCCGGGCAGGCGGCCACGGCCGCGCGTGAGGCGGAGCGGGCACGGGCCCGAGCGGTCGCGGCCCGCAGGGAGGCGGAGGCGACGGCGAGCGCCCACGCACTCCCGGCGGACCCGGTGGCACTCGACACGGTCCGCCTGGCCCTGAACCGCCTGGGACAGGGCACGGAGCAGTTGCGGCGGAGGGTACGCGCGGTCGTGGCCTCCACCGACGGCCACCGCGTCGGCCGGACGGACTACGAGCGCGCCGAGTCGGCGGCCGGAGAAGCCGAGTCCGACTACGTCGCGCCGCTCGGCCGCCTGGAGGCCGCCCGCCGTACCGTCCGGGGCCTGGAGGAGGCCCTCGGCGCCACGGAGCAGGAGATCCTCGCCCGCGAAGCCGCGACGAAGCGCCGCCTGGACACGGTTGGACGCCAACTCCCGGGAGCACGGCGTGACTTGGCCGACGTCCACGACAGGCGCGTACGAGCGGAAGAGGAGGAGAGGACACGGCGCGAGAGCCTGGCCGCACAGGAGGACGAAGCGCTGACCTGCGGCAGACGACTGCGGACGGCCCTGTCTCTGCCGGGGGTGACCGGGGGCGCGGCTCTGGAGGGGGAGGAGGACGGCGAGGGGGGTGCCGCTCTGAAGCCGCCGGACCCGGTCCACGACGACGTACGGGAACGCATCAAGGCGCTGCACCTGCTGGTCGACGCGGTGCTGGCCCGCCTGGACCCTGAACGCCGCGACATCACGGACACGACACTCCTCAACCGCCACACCGAACTGCGCGACCAGCTCTCCGGAGGCTATGACGCGACGATCGAGGAACACGACGGCATCAAGCTCTGCAAGCTCGTCGACGACCACGGCCCGCAGGACATCGCCACGGTCGGCGAACGCATCGCGTCCCAGGCGGCCGACGCCCGCAACCGACTCACCGAACGCGAACGCGAGGTCTTCCAGCGCTTCCTGACGGGCGAGTTGGGCGACCACCTCTCCACCCAGGTCCTGGCGGCGGGCGCCCTCGTCGGGGCTCTGAACGCCACCTTGTCCACGGTCCGTACGTCACACGGTCTCGGCGTGACGCTCGACTGGAAACTGGCCGACGGCGTGGAAGCGGACGTCAAGGCGGCCGTGGATCTCCTCCGCAGTCCGTCGGGCCTGCGCACCCGCGACGAGTCCGAGCAACTCCGCGACGTCCTCCAGCGGCGTATCGAGGACGCCCGCCGCGCCGACCCGGCCGCGGGCTACGCCGCGCACCTCCGTACCGCCCTCGACTACCGCGACTGGTTCACGTTCACACCGTGGGTGGTGGACGACGCGGCACCGTCCTCCCGCCGTAAGCTCTCGGGCCGAACGGGCATGAGCCAGGGCGAACAACGAGTCCTCTCCTACCTGGTCCTCTTCGCGGCGGCGGCGGCCCACTTCACCAGCCTCGCCGAATCCGCCCCGCACGCTCCCCGGCTGATCCTCCTCGACGACGCCTTCGCCAAGGTCGACGAGCCCACCCACGCCCGCCTCGGCCGCATCCTCGTCGACCTGGACCTCGACTTCGTCCTGACCAGCGAACGCCTGATCGGCAACTGGCCCGACGTACCGTCCCTGCACATCTACGAATGCCTGCGCGACCCGCACGTACGAGGCGTGGCCACGCTCCACTACACGTGGAACGGGCGGCAACGGAGACTGGTGTCGGTATGACGAACGCCGGAGAGACGGGTGAACCGTCCCCGGACGGGCCAGGTGAACTGCCGCTGGACGCCGAGGCGTTCGCCTTCCTCACCCGCCCTGGCCTGACCCGCCTCTGGACGGCGGCACGCACCCGCCTCGAACGCAACGGCCTCCGGCCCACCGGCACGATCCGCCTCCAGCATCTGGACGTGGCGGAGCGGGAAGCCCTGTCCCTGCTCCTGGCCAAGCCGGTGACCGGCCCCACGGCCACGATCCGGCTGCCGGACCTGGACACCCGCCTGCGGTCGAGTGCGGTCGGCCGGGACCTGACGGCGACGCTGACGGCCCTGGGCCCACCCCTGACCGACCGGCGAGCGGCCCGCGACGCGGCAGCAGCCGAACGCTCACACCTGTGGTCCACGGCGGAGGCGACGCTGGCCTCGACACCCCTGTCCGCCCACCCCTGGGCCGCCCAATGGCTGGAGGAGATACGCCGATCCGGCACGCTGACCCGCCAGCCGCCCGCGATCGCGCTCACCACGGCGACCCAGGCCGTCCAGACCCTCGCGACCCTCTACCCGGACAGGCGGCCGGACCCCACCCCCGCCACCTGGGGCCGGGGTGAACTGGCCACCCGCACCACAGGCTCGGCCCACGGCCTGGACGACGGCACCCTGCTGTCCCGACTGGTCCTGCGCGGCATAGCCCTGGCGCAGGGCGTCGACCTCCCGACGGACGCCCCGGGCCGCCGAGCCCTGTGGCGCAAGGCCTCGGTCACCCCCGACGAGGTCTCCAGCACGGTCCTGACGTACGGCCTGCGCCCGGGAGGCGGCACCTGGCAGGAGGCGTCCCTGCGTGAACGCGCCGTCCACGCCATGGAGACCCACCTGACCCTCCGCGAACTACGGGGCCTGCACCTGGAGTTGCCCCAGGGCACCCGCATCCACGTCTGCGAGAACCCGCGCGTGGTGGAGGCGGCGGCGGACGCCGACTGCGATGCCGCCCTGGTGTGCACGTCGGGGAGCGCGTCGACGGTGGTCCTCACACTGCTGGACGCGCTGGCGGCGACGGGCTGCGCCTTCGCGTATCACGGGGACTTCGACTGGGCGGGGATCGTGCTGGCCAACCGGATGATGCGGCGGTACGAGGCCGACCCCTGGCGTATGACGGCAGCGGACTACGAGTACCTCGCGACCCGCACCCAACTCCACGGCACCCCGCCCCTCGCCCTGGCGGGCCCGCCCGTCGATGCCTCCTGGGACGCGGAACTGGCCCCGGCCATGGAGGCGTTGGGGGTGGCACTGCACGAGGAGGCGGCGCTCGATCTTCTTCTGGAGGACCTGGAGTAGGGGGAGAGGTGGGATCGCCGAGGGTGCGGGCGAGGAAGTCGACGGGGTTCTCACCTTCCTGACCTGGGCGCGCTGGTGACCTTCCGATGTCGAGCGGCATCCACCAGCAGTCCCCTGGACGACTACACCGACAACCCCGCCGCCCCGCCGAACTCCCGCATCGCCCCCGCGACGATCGCCTCCAGCCGCGCGTGGTGCGCGCCCCGCCAGTACAGGCGCTCGCAGTCCACGCACTGCGCGAACACGTCGTACGTCCGTCGCGTCCCGTGCTCCAGCCGCTCCCCGACGGTCTCCTTGTCGGCCCGCTCCAGCCGTCCGTTGCAGGCGGTGCAGCGGGTCCAGGGGACGAGGGCGGGCGCGAACCGGTCCAGTACGTCCCGGAGTTGGTCGTCCGGGCGGTCGCTGTACACGTACGCGCCCGCCCACAGCTCCCGGCGTCGCAGCAGCCCCCGGTCCCGCGACAGCAGTACCCGCCGCTCCGCCGCCGACTGCGCGGCCAGCGCCGGATCGCCGATGTCCTCGCTCTCGTACGCGGCATCCACGCCAAGGAGCCGCAGCCGGCGCGCGAGCGTGCCCAGGTGCACGTCGAGCAGGAATCGGAGCGGCGCTCCCGGAACCCGCTGCGGCCGGACGACGGCGGCGACCTCCACCGTCTCGCCCGCGACCGGCACATGGGACACCGGCATCTCCCGGCCGTCGACCAGCAGCCGTCCGGCCTCGGTGAGCGGCACGCCCAGCGACTCCACCACGTGCCCGAGCGACGACGATCCGTCGGTGACGACGGTCGTGCGCCCGGCACGCCGCTCGGCCGGGACGAAGAGCCGCAGCTCAGGGGCGAAACTGATCACGATCTCCGGTCTGCTCACCTGATCAGCATGTCATCGACCAGAGCGGGAGCGCCCGGGACTTTCCGGTGCACTACTCTCAGCGCTCTCAATACGCCTCGCTGGTGGGGGAGTACGGCAGCATGCAGTTCGAACGTACGGGCGTGCCCGGTTACGAGGTCGTCGAGGTCCTCGGACAGGGCGGGTTCGCCACCGTGTACCGGGCCCGCCAACTGGCCGTGGGCCGCGAGGTCGCCCTCAAGATGGACAGCCGCGTCCTGGCCACCGACCGCGACCGGCAGCGCTTCCTGCGCGAGGTCACGGCGGCCGGCCAGCTCTCCGGCCACCCGCACGTGGTCGCGGTGTACGACGCCGGGGTGCTCGACAACGGCCGCCCGTACATGGTCCTGGAGCTGTGCCCCGGCGGCTCGCTCGGCGACCGGCTCCACCAGCACGGCCCGCTCGCGGCCACCGAGGCGCGGGACATCGGCGTACGCATAGCCGACGCCCTGGCCGCCGCCCACGCCTCCGGCGTACTGCACCGCGACATCAAGCCCGGCAACATCATGATCGACCGGTACGGCAATGTCGGCCTCGCCGACTTCGGGCTGGCCGCGATGCCCCGCCCGGGGCAGGAACTGTCGGTCACCCGGGAGGCGTTGACCCCCGCGTTCGCCCCGCCGGAGGCGTTCCGGCTGGCCGAGCCCACCCCCGCCGGGGACGTGTACTCCCTCGCCGCGACGGTCTACGCCCTCGTCCACGGCAGGCCCCCGCACTTCCCGGCGCAGGGCAGCCTCGGCATCGCGGAGGTCATCGTCCGGCACGACTGGCCGCTGCCGGACCTCCCCGGAGTGAGCCCGCGCCTCACCGAGGTACTCCGCCACGCCATGGCCCCGGACCCGGCCGACCGGCTGCCGAGCGCGGCGGCACTCAGGGACGCGCTGGCCGCCGTGGACCTGACGGAGGATGCCCCGGGCACCCGCACCGCAGCCTTCGCCCCCACCTTCGCCCCCACGGTCCCGCGGCCCGCCGCCCCGCTCACCACAGTCCCGCAGTCCGCTGCCGCCGCCGAGCGCAAGAAGAAGGGGCGGCTGCGGGTGTCCGTCGCGGTCGTGGGGGTGGTCGTCGTCGGTACGGGCGGGACGGTCGCGCACCAGTACCTGCCGCCGTCGACCTCCAAGGCGTCCACCGCCGGACCCTCCGCCTCCGCCTCCGGTACGGGCGGGGCGAGCGCGTCCGCCCAGGCCGCGAACGCCGGATTCGGCGTACCGACGACGACCGAGGACTGCCCGGCGACCGGAGTCGAGGGCGTGGGAGGCCGCTGCACCACGACCGCCGAATGCTGGAGCGGCATGGTCGTCAACGTCGGCATCGTCAGCGTGAACCGCTCCGACTGCCTGGTGTCGCACCCGTGGGAGACCTTCGCGATAGCCCCGCTCCCGTCCGACGGGATGACCAACAACCAGAAGGAACTGATCAAGCACCCGGACGTGATCAAACTCTGCTCCCGCGAGGTCCTCGCCGCGTCCAGACAGAGCGACAAGGCCCTCGCCATCGACCCCGCCCGCTGGATCATCGACGTGCTCCCGCCCACGGCGACCCAGTACGCCGACGGACTGCGCGTCATGCGCTGCGTGGCCACGGTCACGGGGGAGGAGTCGACGGGGGCGTACTTCCGACCACGGTCGTGAGGGCTCGGGTGTGAGGGCTCGGGTGTGCGGCCCGATGTCGCTGTGATCCGTACCACAAAAGGGTTGTGAGGACTACAGTGGAGAGCGCCTGAGGGAAGTGATCCCGTTGTCCGTCGCCTGGGACGCCATCGGTGGGCTGGTAGACGCCCATGAACGGTTTCTGGCCGGTGCGCGGGTCGACTCGGATGTCCGGGACTCGGTGCTCGACTCATGGAAGCGGTGCCGGTACGCGGGGGTCGAGCCGGACCGGCTGCTGATCCCGTACGCCCCCGACCTGGCGCTCGACCACCGGTTCCTGCGTGCCGCCGAGCCCGTCCTGGAGCGCCTCACCGCATCGCTCGCCGAGCTGAACACGACCGTCGCGCTCTGCGACGCCCAGGCCAGGATGGTCGAGCGCTACGGCGGCGACCGCACGCTCCGCGACCGCCTCGACGGCGTCAGTTTCGCCCCCGGGTTCGACGCCTCCGAGCGGGCCGCGGGTACGAACGGTGTCGGCACCGCCCTCGCCGGGCGCAGCCCCGTCTACGTCGCGGGCCGTGAGCACTTCGCCGACTGTCTGCAACCGTTCGCCTGCGCGGGCGCCCCGATCCGCAACCCCCTCAGCGGCCGGATCGAGGCCGTCCTCGATCTGACCTGTCTGCACGACGACGGCGACCCCGCGATGATGCGGCTCGTACGGGAGGCCGCCCGGGACATCGAGACGCGGCTGCTGGAACAGGCCACGGAGCGGGAGCGGGCGCTCCTCACCGCGTACCGCCGGGCCGACCACGGCACGCACGGCAGCGGATGGCCGGCCCAGCCCCGGCATCCCTCCCAGGCCGAGCCCCAGTCCCTGCACCTGGCCGCGAACCACGGACCCGCCCCCGACGGCGTCGTCCTCGGCCCGATCGACCTGGCGGTCCTGCGCGAGAAGGCCGAGGCCCTGATCGCCGCCCCGCACCGCACCCTCGACGAGGTCCTGCTGTCCGGCGGCCGCACCGCCACCCTGCTGCGCCGCCAGATCGAGGGCGCGGCGGGCGAGACGGGAGTGGTCGTCGAGGCCCGGGTCCTCGGCGGCCCGCGCCTGCGCCACACCCCGGCCGTGGATGTCCCACCTGTGCCCCGGCCGGCCCGAAAGCCCCCCGTCGTCCTGCGCGCGGTCCCCGAAGCGCCCCCGGCGCCGGAACCAACCGACACCGACGCATGGCTGCTCCTTGTCGGTGAACCCGGCGTCGGGCGGCTCGCCGTACTGGCCCGCCGACGGCTGGAGCTGCTGCACGACGCCGGCGTCCGCATCGGCACCACCCTGGACGTCACCCGGACCGCCGAGGAACTCACGCAGGTCGCCGTCCCCCGCTTCGCCGACTTCGCCGCCGTCGACCTGCCCGACTCCGTGCTCAGAGGTGAGGAACCGGGGCACCTCGGCGCGGACACCCCGCTGCGCCGGGTCGCGCTGGGCGCCGTGCACGACGAGTCGTGGTTGTACGGGGTCGGCGACGAGGTCCGGTACATCGCGTCCACCCCGCAGGCCCGCGCCCTGGAGAGCCGCAAGCCCGTCCTCGAACCGGCGCTGACCGTCGACGGCGGCTGGATCGCCCAGGACCCGGTGCGGGGCGAGCGGGTGCTCCGGGCGGGGATCCACTCCCTGATCACCGTGCCACTGCGCGCCCGGGGCACGACCCTCGGCTCGGTCGGCTTCTACCGCTCCGAGCGGCCCGAGCCCTTCGAGAACGACGACCTGTCCCTGGCCCAGGAACTCGCCGGACGCGCGGCGATCTGCATCGACAACGCCCGCCGCTACACCCGCGAACGCAACACCGCCCTCGCCCTCCAGCGCAGCCTGCTGCCCCGGGGCCGCTCCCAGCAGAACGCCGTCGAGGTCGCCTACCGCTATCTGCCCGCGCAGGCCGGGGTCGGCGGCGACTGGTTCGACGTCATCCCGCTGTCCGGCGCGCGCGTGGCCCTGGTCGTGGGCGATGTCGTCGGGCACGGGCTGCACGCCGCCGCGACGATGGGGCGGCTGCGCACCGCCGTGCACAACTTCTGCGCGCTGGACCTGGCCCCCGAGGAACTCCTCACCCACCTCGACGAGTTGGTCGGACGGCTGGACCGGGGCGAGGGCTGGGCCGTCGAGAACACCTACCAGGACTCGGGGATCATCGGCGCGACCTGTCTGTACGCCGTCTACGACCCGGTGTCCCGGCGCTGCACCCTCACCCGCGCCGGGCACCCGGTCCCCGCGGTCGTCGGCCCCGACGGCACCGTGGACTTCGTCGACCTGCCGCCGGGACCGCCGCTCGGACTCGGCGGGATGCCCTTCGAGACCGTCGAGCTGGAACTCGCCGAGGGCAGCCAACTGGTGCTCTACACCGACGGGTTGATCGAGGACCGGCTCAGGGACATCGACGTCGGCCTGGACCGGCTCCGTACCGTCCTGGCCTGCGTCGACCGGGCGCCGGAGGACACCTGCGAGGCGGTCCTCGACGCCCTGCTGCCCGCCCGGCCGAGCGACGACGTGGCACTGCTGGTCGCCCGTACCCACGCGTTGGGTCCTGACCAGGTCGCCCAGTGGCCGGTGCCGCGCGACCCGGCGTTCGTCTCGCACGCCCGCGCGGCCGTCATCGACCAGCTCACCGCCTGGGGCCTGGACGAACTGGCCTTCACCACCGAACTCGTGGCCAGCGAACTGATCACCAACGCCCTCCGGCACGCCACCGGCCCGGTCCAGCTCCGGCTGCTCCGGGACCGCGCGCTGATCTGCGAGGTCTCCGACGGCAGCAGCACCTCACCGCGAATGCGCCGCGCCCGCACCGAGGACGAGGGCGGCCGGGGCCTCTTCCTCGTCGCCCAGGTCACCGAACGCTGGGGCACCCGCTACACGGCCGACGGCAAGATCATCTGGACCGAACAGCGCCTGCCGTGACCCGATCCCACGATCTGGTCCGGTTGTCCGGCATCCGGGCAATGGTTGACGTACGGCGGGCCGTACTGCTCAATTGTTCGCATGGATGCCCAGCAGCAGCGCTTGGTTACGCGCGGCCACATCGACCTCTGTCGAGTGTGCTCCGCCGCGTGTCGCGCCTGACTCGGCACAGGGCCGTCTGACCGGCCCATTTCCTCTCCTCTCTTCTTCCCTCTTCTTCGCGCTCCCTCGCCCTCCTTCGTTCCCCCGCGCCTCCGCCTCTCCTGACGAGCCGTCAACTTCGGTCGTACGCAGGGCTGTTCCGCCATGCCCGGACGGCTCAGGGGAACCCGAGAAAGGCCGTTTCCCATGCCCGTGGAATTCCTTGGCATCGCCGCGACCAACGACGGCTCCGAGACCACCCCGCGCTCCGGCGCCGCCTTCGACAGGGACTACACGCTCCGGCTCGCCCGGGCGCACGAGGACCACGGCTGGGACCGGGTGCTGTTCGCCTACGGCTCCGGATCGCCGGATCCCGCGCCCGCCGCCGCGTACATCGCGAGCAAGCTGGACCGTCTCCACATCCTCCTGGCCCACCGCCCCAACGTCTCCTACCCGACCTTCGCCGCCAAGACGTTCGCCACCCTCGACCAGATCAGCGAGGGCCGGCTGACCGTCCACTTCATCACCGGCGGCAACGACCAGGAGCAGGGCCGCGAGGGCGACACCCTCACCAAGGACGAGCGGTACGCCCGCACCCGGGAGTACATCCGGATCGTCAAGAAGATCTGGACCACCCACGACCCCTTCGACCACGAGGGCGACCACTACCGCTTCCACGACTTCGTCAGCGACGTCTTCCCCGTCCAACAGCCGCGCCCGAACGTCTCGTTCGGCGGCTCCTCGCCCGCCGCGTACGCCGCCGGGGGCGCCGAGGCCGACATCTACTGCCTGTGGGGCGAGCCCCTGGAGAAGACCGCCGAGCAGATCGAGGCGGTGAAGGCCGCCGCCAAGGCGGCGGGACGCACCGACGTCCCCCGCATCCAGGTGGCGTTCCGCCCGATCATCGCCCCGACGGAGGAACTGGCCTGGGAGAAGGCCCACCGCACGGTCGGCGCGATCAACGCCCGCAAGGAGCGGGGCGAGTTGATCAGCAAGCGCCACAACAGCCAGGCCCAGCCCGAGAATTCAGGCTCGCAGCGCCTGATCGCCATCGCCGAGGCGGGCGAGCGCTACGACCGCGCCCTCTGGACCCCGACCGCCGCCGCCACCGGAGGCGCGGGCAACTCCAACGCCCTGGTCGGCACCCCCGAGACCGTGGCCCGGGCCCTCCTCGACTACTACGACCTCGGCGTCGACATCCTCTCCGCCCGCGGCTACGACCTGCTGGGCGACGCCATCGACTTCGGCCGGCACGTCATCCCGATCGTCCGCGAGGAGGTCGCCAAGCGCGACGCGGAACGGGCGGCACGGGGTGCGCGGGTACTGGCATCGGCGGTGAACGGATGACCACGGCAACCGACTTGACGGTACGTCAGGTCACCGTGGCCGACCCCCTCGTAGAGCCGCTGCTGCGCGAACTCGGCGACGAGTACTCCACCCGCTACCTGGATTCATTCGCAGTGCATCGGACTTCAGCCCGGTAGTCAGGCAAAACCTGTCGTGGCGACGTGGAGCGTCGCGGATTGTGGTCCGGCGGAGCCGGATGGTGCGTGTGCACCATCCGTGGCGAGGAACGCCGCGATGGCAGGTCCCGGCGGAACCGGGTGATGCTCACGCGGGCTGGTTCTGTTGCTCGATGTACTGGTTGACCAGGGAGAGTGGGGCGCCGCCGACGGTTCCGGCGAAGTAGGAGCCGGACCAGAGTTTGTTGGTGTGCCAGTAGTGGCGTGCCAGGTCGGGGAATTCCTGGCGCAGGCGGCGGGAGGAGACGCCCTTGAGGGAGTTGACCAGTTTGGTGACGGCGACCTTGGGCGGGAAGTTCACCAGGAGGTGGACGTGGTTGTCCCCGCCGTTGAACTCCGTCAGTTCGCACTCGAAGTCCGCGCACACCGACCGCATGATCTCCTCCATGCGCGTCAGATGGGCGTCGGTGAACACCTTGTGCCGGAACCTGGTCACGAAGACCAAGTGGACATGCATCATGAAAGTGCAGTGTCGGCCAGTTCTGATCTTCTGCATCTCGCCCATAAACCAAGTATGTAGCGTGGCCGTCATGCAGCTTCGGTACAGCTTCCGCCTGTACCCGGACACCGGCCAGCAGACGGCACTGGCGAAGGCGTTCGGGTGCGCCCGCGTCGTGTTCAACGACGCGGTGCGTGCCCGCGAGGACGCCCGCACGGTGGGCGCGGCGTTCCCGACGGCCGGTGAACTCTCCAGGAAGCTGATCACCGAGGCGAAGCGGACCGGGGCACGGTCCTGGCTGGGCGAGGTCTCCGCCGTCGTGCTCCAGCAGTCGCTGCGGGATGCCGAGGCCGCCTACCGCAACTTCTTCGCCTCCCTCAAAGGGGTCCGCAAGGGTCCGAGGACGGGTGCGCCCCGGTTCAAGTCCCGTAAGGACAGCCGGCAGTCGGTCCGGTTCACGGCCAATGCCCGCTGGTCGATCACCGGTGGGGGGCGGCTGAACCTGCCGAAGATCGGGGCGGTGAAGGTGAAGTGGTCGAGGGCCCTGCCCAGCACCCCGACCTCGGTCACCGTGATCAAAGACGCGGCCGGACGGTACTTCGCGTCCTTCGTGATCGACACCGACCCGCATGCCGATGCCGCTGCGATGCCGGACAATGACCAGATGGTGGGCATCGACCTGGGGCTGACGCATTTCGCTGTCCTGTCCGACGGGACGAAGATCGATTCACCGCGGTTTCTGCGCCGCGCGGAGAAGAAACTGAAGAAGGCCCAGCGCGAACTGTCCCGCAAACAAAAGGGATCGCAGAACCGGGAGAAAGCCCGCCTGAAGGTCGCCCGCGCCCACGCAAAGGTGGCCGACGCGCGCCGCGAGTTCCACCACCAGCTCTCCACACAGCTGATCCGCGAGAACCAAGCGATCGGTGTGGAGGACCTGGCGGTGCAGGGACTGGCGCGCACCCGGCTGGCCAAAAGTGTGCATGACGCGGGCTGGTCACAGTTCGTGGCCATGCTGGAGTACAAGGCGGCCCGGTACGGGCGGACCGTGGTGAAGATCGACCGGTTCACGCCAACCAGCCAGGTCTGCTCGGCCTGCGGGTTCAAGGACGGTCTCAAGCCCCTGTACGTGCGGGAGTGGACCTGCGCCGCGTGCGGCACGTTCCACGACCGGGACCACAACGCCGCGAAGAACGTGAAAACGGCCGCCGGACTGGCGGTTACAGCCTGTGGAGCGCAGGTAAGACCAGGACTCGTCCCGGCACAGCGCGGCGAAGCAGGAAGCCACGGACTCTCCCCCGAACCCTGTGCCGCATAGCGGCACAGCAACGGACGAGAAGGCCAGAATCCCCGGGCTCCAGCCCGAGGAGCAAGTCAACCCGACGAGGAGTTCACGGCGGCGCCGTACGGCGGTGTCCTGCTTTTCGAACGCGGCGAGCCGGTCGCGGGCGGCGCGTTCCGCCGGTACGACGCGGGCGCTGCGCGGCTGAAATGGATCTGGACGTACTCCGCCAACTGGTGGCGGGGCCTGGCCTGCCGGATCGTCGACGAACTGGAGCGCGAAGCCGACGGCAGGGGCTACCGGCGGGTCTACCTCACCACCGGCCCCCGTCAACCCGAGGCCCGCGCCCTCTACCTGACCACGGGGTGCATCCAATTAGCAGCTCCGCCGCAGGGCGCGACAAGCCCCACCAGCCCGCAGCACCGTCAAGCCCAATCACCCCTCGCCCTCCAGTCCGGCCGTATCGACCTCTACCTCGGCCCCAACCCGACCGCCGCCTACCACGCGGCCGCCACCGGGAAGACGGAGGTCGTCGGCACCTACTCAGGCGCCGGCGCCACCCTCCAGGGCCTCATCGCGGCCACCACCAAGAAGGACAGCGGGCTGGTGAAGCCGCTCGCCGCCGCGATCAACGAGATCATCCAGAACGGCACGTACGCCAAGGTGCTGGAGCGCTGGGGCCTGTCCGACGAGGCCGTGACCAGGTCGGAGATCAACCCGCCGGGACTGCCCAAGACCAACAAGTAGCCGAACAAGTAGCCCGGAGAAGAGCAGCAGTCGGCAGAAGAACCCTCAAGTGACCCTCGACCAGGGTCACTTGAGGGCCCCCATGGTGACGCCCGTACGCCAGTACCGGCGCATCGCCACCATCATGATCGCCATCGGGACGATGGAGAGCAGCGCGCCGGTCAGGACCAGGCTGGTGAGGTCGACGCCGGACTCCGCACGCTTGCCGGACCAGTTGTACAGGCCCAGGTTGAGCGTCCAGTTCTCCTCGCCGCGCAGAACCGTCAGCGGCAGGAAGAAGGCGTTCCACGTGTTGACGAAGGCCAGCAGGAAAACGGTCGCGCCGCCCGTCGTCATCATCCGCAGCACGATGCTGAAGAAGATCCGCAGCTCCCCGGCGCCGTCGATACGGGCCGCCTCCAGGAGTTCGAACGGGATCGTCGCCTCGACGTACACCTTGGCGAGGTACACGCTGAACGGGTTGATCAGGCAGGGGATCAGCATCGCCCACGGGGTGTCGACCAGCCCGATCTCCGAGAACAGCAGATACAGCGGCAGCGTGAGCAGCGCGATCGGGATCAGGAACGAGCCGACCACGGCCGCGAACACCGCCCCGCGCCCGGGGAAGTCGAAACGGGCGAGGCCGTAGCCGGTCGCGAGGGCGATCAGCGTGCCGCCGAGGGAGCCGACACCGGCGTACAGGAACGAGTTGGCCGTCCAGCGCAGGAAGATGCCGTCCTCGTAGGTGAACACCTGATGCAGGTTGTCCCAGAGGTGCCAGCCGGAGAACCAGAGGCCGTTGGACTGGTAGAGGCCCGTACGGTCCTTGGTGGCGGCGATGATCAGCCAGTACACCGGGAACAGGCTGTACACGCTGGCCAGTACCAGGCCGACCAGCACGAACCGCTGGCCGCCGCGCGAACGGGCCCTGGGATCGGGCCGGTTGAGGCGCCGGGCAGCGGCAGGCGCCTGGGACCGCTTCGAGGGCTCGGTGGTCCCGGTCGTCGTGGCCGCCATCAGTCGGTCTCCTTCGAGGTCAGCCGGTAGAAGAGGAAGGAGGCGACGCCGAGGATCAGCGCGAGCAGGACCGAAAGAGCCGCGGCGTAGTGGTAGTTGCCCGCGTTGAACGCCTGGTTGTAGATGATCATGATGGGTGTGAATCTGTCGTCGACCGTCTGCGGGGTGATGTTCCGGAACAGCGCGGGCTCGTTGAAGATCTGGAGCATCTGGATGATCGAGAGCATCCCGGTCAGCACCAACGCCCCACGTACGAACGGGATCTTGATGTTCGTCGCGATCCGCCACTCGGTCGCGCCGTCAAGGCGCGCGGCCTCGAACAGCTCACGCGGAACGCCTTGCAGCGCCGCGTAGATGATCACCATGTTGTAGCCGATGCCGTGCCAGGTCAGCAGGTTGCCGATGGACGGCCACACCATCGACGGCGCGAAGAAGTTCCAGTCGAGCCCGAAGAGGTGGCCGAGCGGGGTGAGCGGGCCGACGTCCGGGCTGTAGAGGTTGATCCAGACGAGCGCGGCGACCACACCCGGGATCATGTACGGCACCAGCAGCATGATCCGGAACCGGCCGGCGGCCTTGGACGTGAGCGAGTCCAGCAGCAGCGCCAGCACCAGGCTGATCACCAGCATGACCGGGATCTGCACGAAGGCGAACAGCACCACCCGCAGCACGGAACCCATGAACTTCGGGTCCGTCAGGCCCTGTTGGTAGTTGTCGAGGCCGGAGAACTCGTCGGTGGTGCCGCCCAGGCCGAGACCGGAGGACTGCGACCGGTACAGCGACTGGTAGACGGCGTACCCGATCGGCAGCAGATAGAGGAAGACGAAGCCGAGCTGGAAGGGCACCGTGAACGCGGCACCCTTCCAGCGCAGTGAGCGAATCATCGGGATGTGCCTCAGCCCTTGACGTTGATACCGCGGGACTTCAGATCCTTGACCGTCCACTCCTGCATGTGCGCGAGGAGTTCGGTGACCGTCTGCTTCTTGCCGACCACCTGGCCCCACTGGCTCTGCAATTCGGAGAACATCGCGGTCCAGTCGGGGCCGAAGGTCCAGTCGGTGGTCACGGTCGACAGGCTGTCCTTCACGATCTGCTGCGCTGGCTGGTAGTTGGAGCCGAGCAGCTTCTCGGAGATCGCCTCAGGGATGTAGGACTCGCTGTCGGCCAGCGCGGGCATCACGCCGCTGCCGGTCTCCGGGCTCGCCATCGTCTTGACCGCTCCGGTGTCGGTGGACATCCACAACGCGGCCTCGGCGGCCTGCTGTTGGTGCTCGCACTGCTTGGACACCAGCGTCAGGTTCCCGCTCTGGTTGGTCCCGGCCGGCGTCTTCGCGGCCTCGCCCTTGTACGTCGGCCACGGCGCGAGCGCCCACTTGCCGAAGGAGTCGGTGAAGTTCTGCACCATCCCGGACATCTGCCAGGTGGAGATCTGCCGGGTCGCGGTGCCGCCCTTGTCGAAGTTGCGCTGCACGGCCGCGTAGTCGGCGAAGGACAGCTTCGAGTTGAGGTCGTTGTCGATGATGTCCTGGATCACCTTCGCGGCCTTGAGGCTGCCCGCGTCCTGGAAGTCCACCTTCCAGGCGTCGCCGTCGATGGCGTACCAGTGGGCGCCCGCCTGCATGGCCAGCACCTCCAGGGTGCTGGGGTCCTCACCGGCGTAGTTGGTGATCTTGATGCCGTGCTTCTTCAGCACCTTGCCCGCCGCGATGAAGTCGTCCCAGGTCGATGGGGCCTTGAGACCGTACTTCGCGAAGATGTCCGTACGGTAGATCGTGAACGCCGGTGCGGAGGCGGTCGGTACGCCGTAGACCTTGCCCTGGACCTGGCCGACGGCCCACGCGCCCGGGTTGAACTTGTCCTTGCTCGACTCGACGTACTTCGTGATGTCGGCCAGCGCGCCCTGCGCGACCCAACTCGTCACGTACTCACCGGTGTTCTGGAGAAGACAGGGCGCGTTCTCGGCCTTGACCGCGTTGCTCAGCTGCTTCTGCATCGTCAACTGGTCGGTCACCTTGGTGTACTTCAGCTGGATGTCCTTGTGCGAGGCGTTGAACGCCTTGACGACCGCCTCCTGGCCGTTGGCCCAGCCCCAGAAGTCGAGGGTGACCGGACCGGAGGACCCCGAGGCGTCGTCACCTGAACCGGACCCGCCGCAGGCGGAGACGGTGAGCGCGAGAGCGCAGACGACTCCGGCGAGGGCGGGGCGCCTGAATCTGACGGACATGAGCGTGCTCCTTAGGTAGCACCAGGTATCGCCGGGTGTCGCCGCGAGGCCGAGAGTTGCAGCCGAGACATGTAACCGTTTGCCGTGCTGGACGGTAGGCCCGCGTATGGCCGAGAAGCAAGAGGTCGTCCGATTTCTGTTTCACGCACCTTGCCGACGGGTTACGAACTGGCATGGATGACCTGGGGTTTCCTCTTCCGTACCAGTTCTGGAGAGTGGCGGTCGCGTGATCGCATCTCCCTCGGGGGCATTGACCGACTCGGAGAACCGGTCCTAGCTTGGAATACGTTTACATCCCGCACCCGTGGTGCGTGTCCCGCCCCGAACCTGGAGTCCCATGCCCGCCGTGCCCGCACCACGTCTCCCGGTCGCCCTGTTCGCGATGGACCCGGTGCACCTGCCCGAACTCTTCCCGCCCGCCCTGATGGAACGGCTGCGGGCACTGGTGCGGATCGACCCCACGCTGGTCGTCCAGGACTTCACCGACCCGGGTGCCGCCGCCGCGCTGGCCGAGGCGGAGGTGCTGATCACCGGCTGGGGCTGCCCCCACATCGGAGCCGACGCCCTGGCCGCCGCGCCCCGGCTGCACACCGTCCTGCACGCCGCGGGCAGCGTCCGCAGCCTGCTCGGCGACGCGGTCTGGGAGCGGGGGCTCACCGTCTCCAGCGCGGTACAGGCCAACGCCCTGCCGGTGGCCGAGTACACCCTGGCCGCCGTACTCCTCGCCGGCAAGGACGCGTTCGGCCTGCGTGAACGCTTCCGCCGCGAGCGGGTCTACCCGGCCTCCGCCGACTACGCGGCCGTGGGCAACCTGGGCCGGCGAGTCGGCGTGATCGGCGCCTCGCGGGTGGGCCGCCGGGTACTGGAACTGCTACGCCCGTTCGAACTGACGGCGACGCTGTACGACCCGTACGTGGACGCGGAGGAGGCCAGGACGCTGGGCGCGACGTCCCTGTCCCTGGAGGAGCTGCTGCGCACCAGCGACATCGTGACCCTGCACGCCCCGGACATCCCGGAGACGTACCGCATGCTCGACCGCGAGCGCCTCGCGCTGATCCCGGACGGGGGTGTCCTGATCAACACGTCCCGGGGCGCCCTGGTGGACCATGACGCGCTCACCGCGGAACTGGTCTCCGGGCGGCTGGGCGCGGTGCTCGATGTCACCGAACCGGAGCCGCTGCCTGCGGGGTCCCCGCTGTACGACCTGCCGAACGTGTTCCTGACCCCCCACATCGCCGGGTCCCTGGGCAATGAACTCGCGCGTCTCGGGCGGACGGTGGTGGACGAACTGGAGCTTCTGGGCGCGGGGGTGCCGCTGGGGCATCGGGTGCGGCAGAGCGATCTGGCGCGGAGCGCGTAGGTGTGGGGCGGGGGTTCCCCTCGGCGGTCCAGTGGTGTGAGTGACGCGGTGCGTAATCGTTTTCATCAGGAGGGGAGGGAGTTGCTGCACAGCCACCGGTCGGCACACCGGCGATGCAGTAACGTCGGAACGTGACGGAGAACGGAACCGAAGCCCGGAAAACGGGCCCTCGCGCCACGTCGGGCAAGCGCAGACGGACCGGGGCCGACGGCGACCGGCCCAGCACGATCCGCGATGTCGCGGCCAAGGCGGGCGTCTCGGTGGCAACCGTTTCCAGGGCCCTGGCAGGCAGCCACCCCGTCTCCGCCGCCACCCGGGCCCGCGTCATGGCGGCCGTCGAGTCCCTCCACTATGTGGTGAACGTCCACGCCAAGGCACTGTCCGGCGGGGTCGCGGGACCGGTAGCCCTCGTCATGGAGCAGATCATCGGCCCGTCGTTCGCCGATGTCGCCTCCGGAGTCGAACAGGAGGCCGCCGCCAGGGGCCGGCTGAGCCTCGTCTGCACGACCCACGGCGACCAGAACCGGGAGCACGACCTGGTCCAGCTGATGCGGGAACAGCACGCGGCGGCGGTCATCCTCGTGGGCGGCGCGGTCCTGGACGAGGCGTACCACGCACGCATGGCCGAGTACGCGAGGGCGCTGGACGCGGTCGGCTCCCGCCTGGTGCTCTGCGGACGCCCGCCGCTGCCCGGAGACCTGCCGGTGACGGTGGTGGAGTACGACAACAGGGGCGGCGCCTTTCAGGCGGGCGACCACCTGCTCAGCGCGGGCCACCGGCGCATCCTCTACCTGGGCGGCGACCCCGCGATGAGCACGGCCGAACAGCGCCGGGCGGGCTACCTCCAGGCGCTCCGTGCCCACGGGGTGCCGTACGCCGAGGAGTTGGACATACCGGGGACATACACCCGCGCCTCGGGGTACGACCGGATGCGGGACGCGCTGAAGGCGGGACTGGAGTTCACGGCGGTCTTCGCGGGCACGGACATGGTGGCCACGGGCGTACTGGCGGCACTGCGCGAGTCGGGGCTCGACGTCCCCGGGGACGTCTCGATCATGGGTTTCGACGACGTGCCCTTCGCGGCCGACCTGTCGACGTCGCTGACCACGCTCCGGGTGCCGTACGAGGACCTGGGGCGCACCGCGGTACGGCTGGCGCTGGACGCGGAACGGCGCGCGGCCGGCGGCGATCACGTGATCCTGGGGACGCAGTTGGTGATCCGGCAGTCGGTGCGGGCGCCGGGGGAGGGGCGGGCGGGGCGGGCCGCGCGGGGGCGGAGAGGCCGGGGGTGACGGGGGTGATGGGGGGCCGGTTGAGGGGCGACGGTTGTTTTCTGTGCACCGCCCTGGGTATGGATCGCAACGCGATCAGATCATCGGACCGCACGAGTTGAACCTGGGTGGCGGGGGCGCCCAACCCGGCGGCTCTGGGGAGGGGTTCGGTGGTGCAAGGGGAGATCACACAGTCACCGATCGCGCTGTACATGTCCCGGCCGGATGCGACACTCACCGGCATCCTCGACATCCGGGCCCGATCGACCCCCGACCGCCCCGCGTTCCGCTTCCTCGTCGACGGGACGAGCGACCACATCGAGTCGTGGACCTACCGCGAGCTGAAACTGCACTCCGACGCGGTGGCGGCGCGGTTGAGGTCCGGCGGGCTCAGCGGTGACCGCGTAGTACTGGCCGGTCAGCCCGGACTGCGGTTCGTGGCGGGCCTGTTGGGCATCCTCCAGGCCGGCGCGACGGCCGTACCGGCCTTCCCCCCGACCAACCGACGGGCCGTGACCCGCCTGCGCTCGATCCTGGCCGACTGCGCACCGGGGGCGATCCTGGCCGACCCCCGCCACGAGCGGCGCTTCGCGGCGCTGGCGGCCGACGGGGACGTACTGCCGCAGCTGCTCCCACTGAACGACGAACCGCCCTTTGAGCCGGCGGACGACCTGGCCCACCCGGCTCCGACGGACACAGCACTGATCCAGTACTCGTCCGGCTCCACGGGCGACCCGAAGGGCGTGGAGCTGACCCACGCCAACCTGATGAGCAACTGCCGGGCCATCGGCCGCCATATCGGTGACGACGCCGATCGAGTCGGGCTGAGCTGGTTACCGCCGTACCACGACATGGGGCTCATCGGGACCATCATGCTTGCGCTGCACGGCGGTTGGCCGTTGCTGATGATGACACCGGAGCACTTCGTCCAGCAGCCGGCGCGCTGGCTCCGGGCGATCACCGAACACCGGGTGACCATCACCGTCGCCCCGAACTTCGCCTTCCAGCTCTGCGCGGACGCCGTGGACGAGGAGGATCTGGCCGGGGTGGACCTGTCGTCGCTCCGCCATGTCTTCTGCGGCTCCGAGCCGGTCGTACTCGACACCTTGGACGCCTTCCGCAAGCGGTACGAGCCCCTGGGCTACCGGGAGCAGACCCTGATCCCGTGCTACGGGCTCGCCGAGGCCACGCTGTTCGTGACGGCCAAGGAGCCCGGGACGGACGTACGCGTCGAGTGGGTGGACCGGCGGGAACTGTCGCGCGGGCGGGTGGTGAGCGCGGTGGGCGACACGGGCGACCCGGTACCCGTGGTCGGCTGCGGAGCCGCGGCGGAGGGCCACGAACTCCTGGTCGTAGACCCGGACTTGGGCCGGGAGCTGCCGGACGGCGAGGTCGGGGAGATCTGGGTACGCGGCCCCAACGTCGCCGCCGGCTACCACCGCAGACCCGAGCTGACCGCGACGACGTTCGGCGTGACGCCCGCCGACCGCGCCGACCGCGCCGGCCCCGATCCGCACACGTATCTGCGTACGGGCGACCTCGGCTATCTGCGCGACGGCGAACTGTTCGTCACCGGCCGGATCAGCGGCCTGCTCGTCGTGGCCGGCCGGAACCTGTACCCCCAGGACATCGAGCGCACGGTCGACCGTGCCCACCCCTCCGTGCACCGGTCGGTCGCCTTCGCGGTCCGGGGTACGTCCGAGGAGCACGTCATGGTCGTGGCCGAGGTACGCGACAGCCGCCGCCGACCCCAGGCCGAACTGGACGCCCTGCGCGGTGACTTGATCGCGGCGGTGGCCGCCGAACACGGCGTACGGCCGGCCGGCGTGGACCTCGTACGGATCGGCACCATCCCCATGACGACGAGCGGGAAGATCCGCCGGGAGGCCGCACGGGAGTGGTGGTGCCATGAGCGCTGAAGCCAACGCCGAAGCCAACGTTGCGGCCGATGTCGAAGCCAGGTCCCTGCCACCGCGAGACCGCGCCGCGCTCGTGCTCGCCTGCGCGACGGTGGGCGGATCCACGCTCGGCTTCGTGGCCGCGATCGTCCTCACCGCCCAACACGGCTGGTCCTGGCTGCACTTCGGGCTGTTCGCGGGCATGTACCTCGTCACCTCCCTGGGTGTCGAGGGCGGGCTGCACCGGTTCTTCTCCCACCGCTCGTTCTCCGCCGGGCCGGTACTGACCTTCCTGTGGGGCATCGCGGGCAGCATGGCGGCGCAGGGGCCGATCCTGTTCTGGGTGTCGGTGCACCGCAAACACCATGCCTTCGCCGACCGGGACGGCGACCCGCACTCACCGCGCCCACGGGGCGAGGGACGGCTCGCGGTGCTGCGCGGCCTGTGGCACGGCCACGTCGGCTGGCTGTTCACCGTCCGGCGCGAGGGCTGGGCCAAGTTCGTCCCCGACCTGCTGCGCAGTCGCCATGTCGTGCTCGTCGACCGCTATTACGTCTGGTGGATCGCCCTGGGACTGGCCCTGCCCGCGGCGCTGGGCTGGGCGATCACCGTCCGGCCCGTGGACGCGCTCGGCGGACTGCTGTGGGGCGGGTTCGCCCGCATGTTCGTCCTCGACCATGTGACCTGGACCGTCAACTCGCTGGGGCACACGCTGGGCCGTCGCCCGTACGAGACCCGGGACTCCAGCCAGAACCTCGCCGTGCTCGCACCGGTCTCGGTGGGCGGCTCCTGGCACAACAACCACCACTCCCAGCCGTCCCTGGCCCACAACCG
This sequence comes from Streptomyces sp. NBC_00075, assembly GCF_045041225.1. Classification (NCBI taxonomy): domain Bacteria; kingdom Bacillati; phylum Actinomycetota; class Actinomycetes; order Kitasatosporales; family Streptomycetaceae; genus Streptomyces; species Streptomyces sp. NBC_00075. The sequence continues at coordinate 3,361,839 of NZ_CP108243.1, read as the reverse complement.
GCACCGCGCCTGGCAGCTCGACATCACCGGCGGGGTCATCGGCCTCCTGGACCGAGCGGGACTGGTGTCGGACGTCCGCTATCCCCCACGTATGGCAGAAGCCGGGAAAGGCACGGAAGCCAGGAAAGCCCAGGAGAAGAGAGGAACGGCCGAACCATGTCGGCACTCAGTGCCCCGGAGGGCATCGTCCGGCTCGACCCGAGAAGCCTCCGGATCAAGAGATTCTCCGCCCTGACCACCATGACCCTCCCGCTCGCCGGCACCGTCGCAGCCGTATACCTGCTGGCGACCGGGCAGTTCACGGCGACCGACGTGATCCTGTTCCTCGTCTTCTACGCCGTGCACCTGGGCGGAGTCACCATCGGGCTGCACCGCTACCTCGCCCACAAGGCGTTCAAGACCTCACCCTGGTTCCAGGACGTCCTGATGGCCGCCGGTTCCCTGGCCGCACAGGGCCCGCTGCTGTTCTGGGTCGCGACGCACCGGCGGCACCACAAGTTCGCCGACCGCGAGGGCGACCCGCACTCGCCCAATCTGCACGGCACGGGCTTCAAGGCCCGTATGCGCGGCCTCTGGTACGCGCACATGCCGTGGATGCTCAGCGAGGAGTCGTCGAAGTGGTCCGTGTACGCGCCGGACGTCCTGCGTGACCGGCGCCTGGTCCTGCACCACCGCCTCTACCCGACCTGGGTCACGGCCGGCCTCGTCCTCCCGGCCGTGATCGGCTTCGCCGTGGGACACACGGCCATGTCCGCCTTCTCCGGCCTGGTCTTCGGCGGCCTCGCCCGGATCTTCGTGGCCAACCAGGCCGCCTGGTGCGTCGGTTCGATCTGCCACGCCTTCGGCAGCAGACCGTTCGACAACGGGGACAAGAGCACCAACAGCTGGTGGGTCGCGGTCCTCACCTTCGGCGAGGGCCTCCAGAACAACCACCATGCGTTTCCCGGGTCCTACCGGCACGCCACCCGGTGGTGGGAGCCCGACCTCAGCGGCTGGGTGCTGACCGTCCTCGGTCGGCTGCACATCGTATGGGATCTGCATGAGCCGTCAGCCGCACGAATAGCCCAGAAAAGAACGGGAGTTGGGGTTCGTCATGTTTCGCCGTAACAAGATCGAGAGCAAGAACGAGAGCAATGGCGAGAGCGCGTCCGAAGCCGGTCCGGTGACGGAGGAGGCCATCCGGGGATGGATGGTCGACTACCTTCAGAACAAGCTGTCCGTTGACCCGTCGCAGGTCGACACGACCCGGTCCTTCGAGGACTACGGACTCGACTCCCGCGCCGGAATCCAGATGTGCGGAAAGCTGGAGAAGTTCGTCGAACTCCGCCTGTCGCCAGCCCTGTTGTACGAGCACTCGTCCATCGACGCCGTGGCCACCCATCTGGGTCAGCGGCTGTCGGAGGAGAGCAGCCACTGAGAGCGGGGGCAGGAAAGGCATGAGGCCATGAGCGGCATACCCACCCACCCGAACCGCCGATTCGAGGAATTCCTCGACAAGTCACGGGCGTTGGAAGGCCAACACCTGACGCAGTCGATCCCGCGCGAGTACTTCACGCCACGCACGGCCCGAGGCCTGCTCGGCCTCGCAGTGAGCCTGGCCCTGTACGTGGGGGCCATCGCCGGAGTCGCGTATTCCCCCTCCTGGCTGCTCGACATCCCGCTGTGGTTCGTGGCCGGCCTCGGCGGCTGGGGCATGCACTGCATCGCCCACGACTGCGGACACGGCTCGTTCTCCCGGTCACGGCGCCTGAACACGGCGGTTGGAAGCATCGCGCTGCTCCCGCTCCTCTACCCGTACCACTCCTGGCGCCACGTCCACAATCTGCATCACTCGCACACGAACAACCTCGAACTGGACACGGACTGGCGCCCGTTGCCCCCGGAGGCCTACCAACGTCTCTCGCCCCTCGCCAAGGCGATCTACGCGGGCACCCGCACCTGGGCCTTCTGGGGAGGCACCGTTCGCTACTGGTTCGTGTCGGGCTTCCGGCCGGGCTACTTCCCCAAGCGGTCGATGCGGCGCGACGTCTGGCGGTCCATCGCCTTCACCGGTCCGGTGGCCGTCGTAGGACTCTCAACGCTGGTGTGGTTCACCGGAGTCGAGGGCCTGCTGGTCTACTTCGTCCTGCCGTGGCTGACGACCCACCTGTGGTTCAGCGCCACGACGCTCATGCATCACAGCGCCGCCGACGTGCCCTTCCTGACCTCGGAGTACTGGACGCGGAACGCCAGCAGGCTGCTCCTGACCACGGATTACGCGTACCCGAAGGCGCTGCTGTTCCTGACCCACAACATCTCGGTCCACACCGCGCACCACGTGGCCCCGGCGATCCCGTTCTACAACCTCCCCAAGGCCCAACTCGCCCTGAAGGAAGCCCATCCGGGCATGGTCCGGGAGGAGCGGCTGAGGCTCGGCCACCTGTGGCGGATCCTCCGCAACCTGCATCTGTACGACACGGAAGCGGGCTTCTACACCGGCTTCGAGGCGGCCAAGGAGCCCCCGAAGAACCGGCCGGGGACGACGTCCCGCCCCGCGTGACTTCATGGATCATGGAGGCAAGCCATGCCGGTGACCGACCGACAACTGACCGAACCTGTCATGGGCCCGGCCGAGGCCCTCTCGGAGCTGTTCACGCCGGCCGGAAAACACAACCCGTACCCCCTCTACGACGCCCTCTGGGAACTCGGCCCGGTGATCCCCCTGGGCCCCTCCGGAACACTCGTACTCGGCTACGACGAGATCTGTACCGCCCTGCGCGACCCCCGTTTCCTGGTCACGGACGCCGCCGTGCACCGGACGACGGGCATGATCGACCACTCCTCCTGGCAGTGCTTCACGAAGATCATGATGTTCAGCAACTCGCCCGACCACGAACGCATGCGCCGCTTCGCCGCCTGGGCCTACTCGCCTCGCCAGATCACCGAACGGCGCCAACTGGCGGCCAGGGCGGCCGAGCGCTGGACGACCCACCTGGCCACCCTCGACGCCGACGGCGACGGCGGCCCGATCGACCTGGTCGAGACATTCGCGACCCGCGTACCGATCTGGGTCACCGGAGACCTGCTGGGCATCCCCGAGGCGGACCGGCTGGAGCTGCGTACGGCCATCACCGCGACGACGACCGCGTTCGAGCCGGTGTTCGACCCGGACGAACTGCGGCCGGCCGACGCGGGAATGGACGTACTGGTCGACTACCTCGACGACCTCGTACGGGAACGCCGACGCCGCCCGGGCGACGACCTGGTCAGCACGATGGTGCGGGACCGGGACGCCGACGGAGCGCTGAGCGAGGAGGAACTGGTCGCCAGTCTGGTGATGTTCCTGATCGCGGGCGTACAGAGCCCGAGCGACCTGATCGGCAACACGGTACGGCTGGCCCTGACCAACCCGTCGGAGGGCCGCGGCCTGACCGCCGACGCCGACGACCTCGTATCGGCCTTCATCACGGAGACCCTGCGCTTCGACCCGCCGAACCACGTACTGACGCGGTCCGCGGAGACGGACATCGACTTCTACGGCCATCGGATCGCCGCGGGCAGCAGGGCCCTGCTGGTCCTGGCCGCCGCCAACCGGGACCCCCGCCAGTTCGCCGACCCGGCGCGGTTCGACGTCACCCGGAAGGACAACCGCCCGCTCTCCTTCGGACTGGGCCCGCACTACTGCCTGGGCGCCGCCTTCGCCAGGATGCAGGTGGAGGTGGCGGTCCCGGTCCTCCTGAGCCGCTTCCCCCACCTGTCCCTGGCGGCCCCGCCCACCTACCGGGACCAGCTGGTGACACGCGGTTTCGCCCGGATGGAGGTGACGCTCGGTACGACGTGACCCCGAAACCGCGCGGGACGGCGGCGACCAGCGGCAAGATGAGCCCATGACAAAACTGCCCGCACGCTCGGACGGATGCGCCACCTCTGGTTCAGTGCTGTCGCTGTGGTCACAGGACTCCGTGTTGTCGATCGGCTCGGTGGGGTCGGTACTGTCCGTGGGGTCGGTCGGTTCGGCCCTGTCGATCGGCTCGATCGGAAGCGCGCTGTCCGTCGGCTCGATCGGTTCCTCCCTGTCACTGATCTCGACCGGGTCGTGGCTGAGCATGGGTTCGCTGTTCTCCGCACAGTCGCGGTGGTCGGTGCTGTCCTGGCGTGCCAACAGGGGCTTCCTGACCGCGGGAGCGGTGGGGGTGGCAGTCGGCGGCGCCCTGCTGGCGGCCCAGACGCTGCACAAGTCCGGAACGGACTGAGGCAGCAGGGGTGTCGGCGAAGCACATGACGCATATCACCTGTTGCCGTAAGCCCATTGCCGCATGACCCGTTGTCAGTGGCTCATGGCACGATCCCGGGCATGACATCGATCGACGAAGCGCTCCTCCTCAAGACGGCGGCCGAGTACGGCGTTCCCGGCCCCGTCGCACGGGAGTTGCTGGCCCAGACCCGGCCGTGCGTCTATCTGGTGGAGCACCGGGAACTGCCGGCGTCCCGGCAGGCGAACGCCCGCCCCGCCGCACGAACGGGCGGGCTCCCCGCGCTGCCTGAGGGGGTGGACTGGCCCGAAGGGCGATCGCCGCTCGTACTGAGCGTCGACTGCGCGGCCCTGCCCCAGGGCGTCCTGGACATCGAACTGCCCACTGACGGCCACCTGTTGCTCTTCACGGAGATCTCGTACGAGCCCGACTCGGCCGCGGTGCTCCATGTCCCCGCCGGAGCACACACGACGGAGCGCGCCGCGACGTATGAATGGGAGGGCGAGCCCATGCAGACCACGGTCTACGAACCACGCACGCTGTACGCCGTACCCGGACTGAGCCTGGACGGTGACCGGGAAGGGGGCCCGGAGACCGAGGCGTTCCTGGACGGGGAGGGCGAGGGGGCCGGGGAGACCCTGGAACGATTCGAGGAAGCCGTACTCGACCTGGCCTACGGCGGACAACACCCTGGCGTCTGTGTACAGATCGGCGGGTTCTCCGACCCGTGGGACATGGCCCCGGACGAGGGCGAACTCGTACTCTTCGCGCAGCTGGCCGGGCAGGCGATCGACTACGACGTATGCACCATGAACCTGATCGTGGGCACCCGGGAGGACATAGCCGCCCGACGGTACGACGGCCTCCAGTTCGAGCAGCAGACCTGATCCGGGCCCTGGTCGGCCTCGCCGGGCGCGGTCGTCGGAGCCGGTGGATGACCGCCCCTACGTAGGCCGACACGGGAGTGAATCAAAAAACCTCATCCCCCAACCAAGCAGGCGACCTGAACCTCTCCTCCCAACTCCTACTGGAACAGGGCCAGTAGCTCCTCATCTTCACGGCCAGCCCAGGCACGGAAAGCCACGAAAAGCTCGCCCTGCCGACAGTCCTGGGCACGGACCCTTTCGCCACCAAGTCGGAGTGAAGCCGGTTACCGGTCAGAAGGCGTGAGCCATCAGCTCCGAGAACAGCGCGTGTTCGTCGACATCGAGGCCCCGTGAGCGGAACCAGCCGCAGATGTTGGCGCAGTCGCGCTGGAGGAAGCTCATCCCGTTGAGGTTGCCGACCAGGTCGACGATCTGCGGCAGGTCGATGACGACCAGCCGCTCGCCCGCCGCCAGGATGTTGTACGCCGAGAGGTCGCCGTGCACGACGCCGTTCTGGACCATCGTCGCGAGCGCGTCGGTGAGCTGCTCGAAGTAGGCCGCCAACAGCTCGGGCGAGGGCCGGGTCTGGGCGAGCCGGGGCGCGGTCTGGACGGAGCCGTCCTCGTCGACGACGGTGATCCACTCCATGAGGATCTCGGTGCCGTCGATCTGGACCGGGTAGGGAACCGGCAGCCCGAGCTCCCAGAACCGCACCAGCGCACCCCACTCGGACACCGCCCACTCACCGGCCGCGACCTGTCGGCCGAAGGTGCTCTTCCGCTTGACGGCCCGCTCGTCACGTGAGCGCTTCATCGAGCGGCCCTCGGTGTAGGACGCGGAGCGATGGAAGGACCGGTGCTCGGGAGAGCGATACCGTTTGGCCGCCATGACCACACTGGCATCGGGTTCGCGCGGATCGGCGCGCTCGACGAGGTGAACGTCGGCCTCCTTGCCGGTCTTGAGGACACCGAGCTCGGTGTCGATCGCGCCCTGCGAGGTCACCACCCAGTCGGGGAGCGGCTCGGGGCCCCGGCAGAGAGGTTCGACACTGAGCCAGGTCGACCAGCGCTGGCCGTCGGCGAGGTCGTCATAGGGACGGAAGTCGAAGACGAACCGTTCGTCGACGTCACCCAGCTCGTCCGGCGGAAGGACGTGATGACGGTTGGCGTCGGTACTGAAGTCGTCAGGAAATACCGGGTGCTGAGGGTACTGCGAGAGATTGTCGTGAGACATCGCTGGAGGTGCTCCATGAGATGAGAGGGAGGCGGTCTGCGGGCAGACCGAGGACAGTCGTGGTCACGGTCGTGCCTCCTCTCGTGAAGCACCGGGCAGCTCCCGGCGGTCCGCCCATGCTGAGGGACGGACCCGGGCAGCGGCAACCGAATAAATCCGGGCCGCGTCGAGCGGCCCCAGCTTCCTGGCGCGTGCTCCTCCGTACAGGCCCGTCCGGCCCCTGGGGTCGTCGCCGGCCGGCCGCGCAGTGGCCGAGCGGGCCCGGCGCCCGGTGCGAGCGGGGCGGGAGGCCCGTACTTCCCGCAGCACGGCAACGACGGCATCGACGTGCTGCACTACGCGGTAGGGAACGGCTCCCCCTTCCGTACCGGGCGGCTGCACGGCCGGACCGTCCTCGATGTGCGCGCCCCCAGCACTTGTCGCGCTTCGACCTCGACTTCCTGCCCTGCTACAGGTTCTGCGGCGGACGCACCATCGACGGCGGCGGTGTCGGGTGGCCCAGCGGATCCTGGCAAAGACCTGCGCGATCTGGCACAACCGCGCCATCGGCGCACCCGTCACCAGGTCACTCGTCGCCTACGACCACTGAGCCACATCGGAACTACTCGTCCGGCCCGGTCTTCTCAGGGATTCAGCAGACCGAGGTCGACGGCGTCGGCGATGGCTTTCGCTCCGGCGTCGTTGACATGGAGGCCGTCGCCGCTGTTGTAGTCGTCGCGGATCCGGGTGGGCCGGTCCGGGTCCGCGACGGCGGCGGCTATGTCGACGATCGCGTCGAAGGGGTGGCTGTCGCCGAGGAGCCAGGTGTTGACCTCGGCGCGTACGGCCTGGCCCTCCTCGGTGTCGTAGCCGGGGTAGACCGTGCCGGCGTAGGGGCCGATCGTGGAGCCGATGACGGTGAGCCCGGCGGCGTGGAGGCGGTCGGCGAGCGTCGTGAGGCCGGTGACGAGATCGGCGGCCGTGGGGAGTTTGCCGGGCTCGGGGAAGGCGATGGCGCCGGGCAGGCCGAGGTCGTTGAGTCCGACGTGGATGATGACGTGTGTGGCGCCGGGGACGCTGAGGACATCGCGTTCGATACGGGTGAGCAGGTGGGCACCGATCTCGTCGGCGAGGAGCCGGTTGCCGCTGATGCCGGGGGCGACGATCCACCCGGGGCCGGTGAGGCGGCGGTTGAGCTGGGCGGGGAAGCTGCTGCCGGTGCCGGGGGTGGTGGCCATGCCCTCGATCCAGGAGTCCCCGAAGGCGACGGCGATACGGGTGTTCTCGGGGGCGAGGACGTCGATGCCGGTGATGTAGTGGCTGGTGATCAGCTCTTCCGACTCGTCGAGAGTCTCGGCGGTGAGCTGGTTGCCGGGGACGGCGTGCCCGACGTCATAGGGGATGGCGGCGTACGTGGACAGGCCGGTGTCGCCGGGGAGGTAGAGGCTGAGGGCGAGTTCCTCGCCCGCGGTCACGGCCCGCTCGACGGGGTCGCTGACGATCTCCTCGCCGGGCGGGATCGTGACGCTCTCGGCGCCGCCGAAGAGCACGGTGATGTCGGTGCCGGGGGCCGTGCCGCTGCCTTCGGTGCGGCGGGCGAGGTGGGCGCCGCCTATCTCCAGCGGAGTCGTCCCGTAGCGGTTGCTGAGGCGGATGCGGAGGGCCTCGCCGCCGCCGGCGGGATGCAGCGTCTGCCGTACGGTCTGGTCGGTGAAGCCTCGGACCTCGAAGAGCTTGAAGGCTTCGTGGGGGTCGATCACGGCGGAGCGGTGAGCGGCGATCCAGGTGCTGCCTGCACGGGTGCTGGTCATGGCCGAAAGGTAGGCAGTTTAATTACAGCCGTCACCATTCCGCCCTACTTCTTTGCCTTTCCATTGCCGCACGTCGGTGAGGGGCGTGAGGGCTCTCTCCTGCCGGGCGGCCGGGATCCGCGGCCGGGGAGGGGGTCCTTTATGGGGAACTGGGTGATGCGGTCGACGACTTCAGCTGTGCGCTCAAGCGTCTCGCGCGGCGCGGGCCAGGCGTCATGTAGACGACGCAGCCTGTGTCGGAGGTGTGTCGCGTGCATCGCAGATAGTGCGCGAACAGTGAGGGGCAACGAGAAAAAGCGGGAGTCAGTGAGACTGACTCCCGCTCTCTCAAGTCGGCATCCGCCCAGCTCAGCACGTGATTCCTACTGGCTGTGTGGCGAGTGCCCCCGGCAGGATTCGAACCTGCGCACACGGCTCCGGAGGCCGTTGCTCTATCCCCTGAGCTACGGGGGCGTGTCTGGCGCGTTGCGCGGTGACGGGTAGAACACTACCAGCTCGTTCGGGGTGATCAGGAACGGGTTTTGGCGGTCCCGGGGGACGGGGCCGGCGCCCGCTCGCGCGCGTGGAAGTGGGGAAAAGCCGGACGCGGTGGCCGGTCTCGACCTACCCTCGACTTGTGCCAGGCGTGTCCGGCCGGGTGCTTGTTGTGGACGACAACAAGGTCATCCGGCAGCTGATCAGGGTCAACCTCGAACTGGAGGGTTTCGAGGTCGTGACCGCTGCTGACGGTGCCGAGTGTCTGGATGTCGTTCATCAGGTGCGGCCTGACGTCGTGACCCTTGACGTCGCGATGCCCCGGCTCGACGGTCTGCGTACCGCCGCCCGCCTGCGTGCCGACCCCCGTACCCGCGACCTGCCCCTCGCCATCATCAGCGCCTGTTCGCAGTACGAGGTCGAGGCCGGCCTCGATGTCGGCGTCGACGCTTTTCTCGCCAAGCCCTTCGACCCCGCCGAACTCATCGGCCTCGTACGGCAGTTGGCCGAGCGGGGGCGGGACAGCGCCTCCCTCGAGAGCGCCCTCGCGCCACCCCTCGGCGCCCCCAACGAAGCCGAGCGCGCCGGCTGGGGCGCCAGCGGCTGACCCAGGCGATCAGGCTGACCCAGGCGATCAGGCTGACCCATGTGATCAGGCTGACCCATGTGATCCATGTGACCCGGGCGATCACGGCGATCCGGGCACCGTTCCGTCGCCCCCTCCTCATCCCGGCGACCTCCCGCCCCCTCCGTCCACATCCCGAACCCCCGCGCACCCAGTCGCGCCCCCACGCCCCTCCGTCCACATCCCGGACCCCTCCAAACCCAGTCGCACCCCCACCCCCCTCCTCCCATACCCTTGTCCCGTGACCCCCGTCGAGCTGTCCCGTACCGTGCTGTGCGCGGTGCGTCGTGCTGTCGACGAGGGAGAGCTGAGCGTTGCCGTCCCCGCACGCGCCGTCGTTTCCGCGCCCGGGCCTGGCGGCACCGGGGACTACGCGACGAACATCGCGCTGCAACTGGCCCGGCCCGCCGGCCGCACCCCCCGCTACGTCGCCGAAGTGCTGCGCGAGCGGATCAGCGTCGCCCCCGGTGTCCGCGACGTCGAGATCACCGGACCCGGATTCCTCAACATCAGCCTCGACAGCGCCGCCCCCGCAGCCCTCGTACGGGAGATTCGAAGCCGGGGCCCGCGGTACGGACACAGTGACGCCCTCGCCGGGCAAATGCTGTCGGTCCTGCTGCCCGACAAGAGCGACGTTCGCGCCGAAACCCTCGCCGACGCCCTCGCACGCATCGTCGCCACCCAAGGCGGCCGGGTTCACATCCAGCGCGGCAGCAGTCGACCGAGTGCCCTCCATGACGTCGAGACTCTCGACCTCCGCACCCTCCCCCCAGCCCCCCACGACCCCACCCCCCTCGGCCCCGACGCCGCCCGCTGGGCCCTCCTCCACCCCGCGCCCCACGACCGGCCCCGTATCGGCGCCGAGCACCTCGTCCAGCGGGAGAGCAACCCCCTCTTCCGGGTGCGTTACGCCTACGCCCGTACCCGCGCCCTCGGCCGCAACGCCGCCGATCTCGGCTTCACGGCGTACCCCGGTGACCTCACCGACGTATCGCAGCCCCCACTCCTCACCCCCCTCGCCGACCACCCCCGCCTCCTCCTCAGCGCCGCCACCCACCGCGCCCCGGACCGGCTCGCCCGGCATCTCGTCACCGTCGCCGATGCCACGCTCGCCTTCACGCCCACCGTGCTGCCGCTCGGCGACGAGAAACCCTCGGCCGCCCATCGTGCCCGGCTCGCGCTCGCCGAAGCCGCCGGGACGGTGCTGGCCGGCGGCCTGTCCCTGCTCGGCATCGACGCACCCGAATACCTTTGACATGCCTCTTGCCGTACCTCTGACATGTCTTGACACCTCTGAGGAAGCCGCACAGCCATGAGCCGTTCCGCACACCCCGCCGGGCCCCGTCACGCCGATGTACTGCCCGAGGGGCACCCCTCCGCGCCGCCCGCCGACCTCAACGCCCTCGACGGGAAGGTCTGGGCGTCCACCGTCACCCGTACCCCCGACGGTGTCGTCACCGTGGGAGGGGTCGAGGTCACGACGCTTGCCGAGGAGTTCGGTACCCCGGCCTATTTCCTCGACGAGACCGACTTCCGTGAGCGTGCCCGCGCCTGGCGTACCGCCTTCGGGCCGGACGCCGACGTTTTCTACGCCGGTAAGGCGTTCCTGTCCAAGGCCGTTGTGCGGTGGTTGCACGACGAGGGGCTCAATCTGGATGTCTGCTCCGGTGGGGAACTCACCACCGCTCTCTCCGCCGGTATGCCCGCCGATCGCATCGCCTTCCACGGCAACAACAAGTCCGTCGACGAGATCGAGACCGCCATTCGTGCCGGTGTCGGGCGGATCGTGCTCGACTCCTTCCAGGAGATCGTCCGCGTCGCCCACATCGCGCAGTCCCTCGGCAAGCGGCAGCGCGTGCAGATCCGTATCACCGTGGGGGTCGAGGCGCACACCCACGAGTTCATCGCCACCGCCCACGAAGACCAGAAGTTCGGTATTCCGCTTGCCGGTGGGCAGGCCGCCGAGGCCGTGCGGCGGGCGTTGCAGCTCGATGGGCTTGAGCTGATCGGCATTCACTCGCACATCGGGTCCCAGATCTTCGACATGTCCGGGTTCGAGGTCGCCGCTCACCGTGTTGTCGGGCTGCTCAAGGACATTCGTGACGAGCACGGGGTCGAGCTGCCCGAGATCGATCTCGGGGGTGGGCTCGGTATCGCCTACACCAGCGACGACGACCCCCGCGAGCCCCACGAGATCGCCAAGGCTCTGACAGAGATCGTCAGCCGGGAGTGTGAAGCCGCCAGGCTCAGCACCCCTCGTATCTCGGTCGAGCCCGGGCGCGCCATCGTCGGCCCTACCGCCTTCACCCTCTACGAGGTCGGCACCATCAAGCCCCTGGAAAACCTCCGCACCTACGTCTCCGTCGACGGCGGGATGTCCGACAACATCCGGACCGCGCTCTACGACGCCGAGTACAGCGTCGCTCTCGTCTCCCGGACCTCCGAGGCCGCGCCCATGCTCGTGCGAGTCGTCGGCAAGCACTGTGAGAGCGGGGACATCGTCGTCAAGGACGCCTTCCTGCCCGCCGACCTGGCACCGGGTGACCTGATCGCGGTGCCGGCGACCGGTGCGTACTGCCGGTCCATGGCCAGCAACTACAACCATGCCCTTCGGCCACCCGTCGTCGCCGTTCGGGACGGGGAGGCTCGGGTCATCGTCCGGCGGGAGACCGAGGAGGATCTTCTCCGTCTCGATGTGGGATGACTCGACGTGGGATGAGATCCAAGAAACCCGCTGCACACCGCGCGGCGGAAGATCTCCTGTCTTCCGCCGCCCGGAAAACGAAATAAACATCTCACGATCCGGACGATGGATAGAAACTTCAGTCCGGTGAGTGAGACTTGTCGAACCTAGACGGTATGAGGAAACGAGGTCGGATGATGCGTACGCGTCCGCTGAAGGTGGCGCTGCTGGGCTGTGGGGTTGTCGGCTCAGAGGTGGCGCGCATCATGACGACGCACGCCGACGATCTCGCCGCCAGGATCGGCGCTCCCGTCGAGCTTGCGGGCGTTGCCGTTCGCCGGCCCTCCAAGGTGCGTGAGGGTATTGACCCCGCCCTTGTCACCACCGACGCCACCGCCCTCGTCAAACGCGGTGACATTGATGTCGTGGTTGAGGTCATCGGGGGTATCGAGCCCGCTCGTTCCCTCATCACCGCCGCCTTCGAGCACGGCGCGTCCGTCGTCTCCGCCAACAAGGCCCTCCTCGCCCAGGACGGCGCCGCTCTCCACGCCGCCGCCGAGGACCACGACGCCGACCTTTACTACGAGGCCGCCGTCGCCGGTGCGATTCCGCTCATCCGGCCGCTGCGTGAGTCCCTCGCCGGGGACAAGGTCAATCGGGTACTGGGGATCGTCAATGGCACTACTAACTTCATTCTCGACAAGATGGATTCCACCGGCGCCGGTTATCAGGAGGCCCTCGACGAGGCCACCGCTCTCGGGTACGCCGAAGCCGACCCCACCGCCGATGTCGAAGGCTTCGACGCCGCCGCCAAGGCCGCCATCCTCGCCGGGATCGCCTTCCACACGCGCGTGCGGCTCGACGACGTCTACCGCGAGGGCATGACCGAGGTCACCGCCTCCGACTTCGCCTCCGCCAGGAACATGGGCTGCACCATCAAGCTGCTCGCCATCTGCGAGCGGGCCGGGGACGGGCAGTCCGTCACCGCGCGCGTGCATCCGGCCATGATTCCGCTGACGCACCCGCTGGCCTCCGTGCGCGGCGCCTACAACGCCGTGTTCGTCGAGTCCGACGCCTCCGGACAGCTGATGTTCTACGGGCCCGGTGCCGGCGGTGCGCCGACCGCGTCCGCCGTCCTCGGCGACCTCGTCGCCGTGTGCCGCAACCGGCTGAACGGGGCCACCGGGCCCGGCGAGTCGGCGTACGCCGCACTGCCCGTTTCGGGCATGGGCGATGTCGTCACGCGCTACCACATCAGCCTCGACGTCGCCGACAAACCGGGTGTTCTCGCCCAGGTGGCCACCGTGTTCGCCGAGCACGGGGTTTCCATCGATACGGTTCGGCAGACGGGCAAGGACGGCGAGGCATCCCTCGTCGTCGTCACCCATCGTGCGTCCGACGCCGCCCTGGGCGGAACCGTCGAGGCGTTGCGCAAGCTCGACACCGTGCGGGGTGTCGCCAGCATCATGCGGGTTGAAGGAGAGTAACCAGCAATGACCCACCAGTGGCGCGGAATCATCGAGGAGTACCGGGACCGGCTGCCCGTCTCCGACAGCACGCCGGTCGTGACGCTCCGCGAGGGCGGCACGCCCCTCGTGCCCGCGCAGGTGCTCTCCGAGCGCACGGGCTGCGAGGTCCACCTCAAGGTGGAGGGCGCCAACCCGACCGGGTCCTTCAAGGACCGCGGTATGACCATGGCCATCACGCGCGCGAAGGAAGAGGGGGCCAAGGCCGTTATTTGTGCCTCTACGGGCAACACCTCTGCCTCCGCCGCCGCCTACGCCGTGCGCGCGGGCATGGTCTCGGCCGTGCTCGTGCCGCAGGGCAAGATCGCCCTCGGCAAGATGGGGCAGGCGCTGGTCCACGGCGCCAAGATCCTCCAGGTCGACGGCAACTTCGACGACTGCCTCACCCTCGCCCGGTCGCTGAGCGACAACTACCCGGTGGCGCTGGTGAATTCGGTCAACCCGGTGCGTATCGAGGGGCAGAAGACGGCGGCTTTCGAGATCGTCGACATGCTCGGCGACGCGCCCGACATCCACGTCCTGCCGGTCGGCAACGCGGGCAACATCACCGCGTACTGGAAGGGCTACACCGAGTACGCCACCGACGGCATCGCCCGGCGCACCCCGCGCATGTGGGGGTTCCAGGCGTCCGGCAGTGCCCCGATCGTGCGCGGCGAGGTCGTCAAGGACCCCTCGACGCTCGCCACCGCGATCCGCATCGGCAACCCGGCGTCCTGGAAGCAGGCGCTGGCCGCGCGCGACGACTCGGGCGGCCTCATCGACGAGGTGACGGACCGTGAGATCCTGCGCGCCTACCGGCTGTTGGCCGCGCAGGAGGGCGTTTTCGTCGAGCCCGCGTCCGCCGCGTCCGTCGCCGGTCTGCTGAAGCTGGCCGAGCAGGGCAAGGTCGACCCGGGCCAGACCATCGTCTGCACGGTCACCGGCAACGGCCTGAAGGACCCGGGCTGGGCCACCGAGGGCGCACCGAAGCCGGTCGTCGTGCCCGTGGACGCCGCGACCGCCGCCGAGCGACTCGGACTCGCGTAGACCGGGTACTGACCATCCGAACCTGGGTACTCCCTACGTAGTCCCTACGGCGGGTGCACAGGGGGCTTACGACACGCATCGTGCGCCTCCTGTGCGCCCTATGTCGCCACAGAACCTTCCTTCGATAAGCTGGGGTGAACCCGCCCGCCGCATATGCCCCGGCACATGGCACGGCGCCGCGTCGTCCCAGCGGTCTGAGGGTCTCCGTGCAGGTCCTCAGCCGTATTTCAGTAGCCGTTTTCCAGTGTCGTATCGCATGTCTTCGACGAAATCGCAGCTCAAGGAGAGTCATCGAGCGATGGCCGGTCCAGCGTTCCGCGCCGCCGCCGTCCGGGTGCGCGTCCCCGCCACCAGCGCCAATCTCGGTCCGGGCTTCGACGCCCTGGGCCTGTCGCTGGGGTTGTACGACGACGTGGTCGTCCGGGTGGCCGACTCCGGGCTGCACATCGACATCGCGGGTGAGGGCAGCGAGACCCTCCCGCGCGACGAGAACCACCTCCTCGTACGGTCCCTGCGCACCGCCTTCGACCTGCTGGGCGGACAGCCGCGCGGGCTTGAGATCGTGTGCGCCAACCGCATTCCGCACGGGCGGGGACTCGGCTCCTCCTCGGCCGCCATCTGCGCCGGCATCGTCGCCGCGCGGGCCGTCACCATAGGCGGCGACAGCCGGCTCGACGACGAGGCGCTGCTCGAACTCGCCACCGAGATCGAGGGCCACCCCGACAACGTCGCCGCCTGTCTCCTCGGCGGGTTCACGCTCTCCTGGATGGAGGCCGGAGCCGCCCGGGCGATCAGGATGGAGCCCCACGGTTCCATCGTTCCGGTGGTTTTCGTGCCCGGGAAGCCGGTGCTGACCGAGACCGCTCGCGGTCTCCTGCCGCGCACCGTCCCGCACGTCGACGCCGCGACCAACGCGGGGCGCGCCGGTCTGCTCGTCGAGGCGCTGACCAGGCGTCCTGAGTTTTTGCTGCCGGCCACCGAGGATCGGTTGCACCAGGAGTACCGGGCGCCTGCCATGCCGGAGAGCGCGGCGCTGGTGGAGCGGCTGCGGGCCGACGGCATCCCCGCGGTGATCTCCGGTGCGGGGCCCACGGTGCTTGCGCTGGCCGACGAGGCCACGGCCGACAAGGTCTCCCGGCTGGCGGGCGAGGGCTGGGCCGCCAACCGGCTCGGTCTCGACGCCCGGGGCGCGAGTGTCCTGCCGCTCGCGGCACCCGGGGAGAGCTGAATCAACGCCGTGACCTCCGACGCTGTGACATTCAACTACATACCGTTGCCGGATTTCGAGAGGGGGAATGTTTGTTGGATCCGGTAGTGTTAACCTCAAGTCTGCACCCGACCCCACCATGGCGAGGTGCTTTGTGTCCCCGTCCGGGACAGACATTCTTCCGGGAGCCTCCCAAGCCACTCTGTGTTTCATGCGGCGTTCCATTCGTCGTGTGCAGGCGCTGAGCGGCATTCAGTGCACGCTCCGGAACCGGTGTGACCAAGCCGCCTGACACGGACACTCAGTGTCATGGCTTTGGGAAACGCCATCACCAGAAACCTCTTCCGCCGCTTCGGCGGACCACCGCCCCGGCACGGTCCACTCATGAAGGACCGAAGCCGGACAGCACAACCGGTCGCCGTGCCAGACAGGCCGACGTCCGCTCCAGGGAAGGACCCTTCGTGAGCGACACCACCGATCTGATGGGCGCACGTGTCGAGGAGACCGCTGCCGCGCCCTCCACGGACGCCTCCGCGCCTGCCACGGGTGCCGGCTCCCGGCGGCGCCGCGGTACCGGCCTCGACGGCATGGTGCTGGCCGAGCTTCAGCAGGTCGCATCCGGCCTCGGTATCAAGGGCACTGCGCGGATGCGCAAGAGCCAGCTGATCGAGGTCATCAAGGAGGCGCAGGCCGGAGGCGGGACCTCCAAGGCCGCCTCCCCCGCGGGGGAGGCCGCCGAGGCCAAGCCGAAGCGCCGCGCCACCTCCAAGGCCCGTACGGGCGAGGACGCCGCGCCCGCCGCCGCAGAGCAGAAGGCGGCCGTGCAGGTCGAGGCGCCCGCCGAGAAGGCCGTGGCCCAGCAGCAGATCGAGATCCCCGGTCAGCCCGCCAGCGACGACGCCCCGGCCGAGCGCCGCCGGCGTCGTGCCACGGCCGAGGCCGGCAGCCCCGAGACGGTTGTCGCCGAGGCGAAGAGCGAGCCGAAGGCCGAGACGCCGGCCGCGCAGCCGCAGGGCGACGCCGGTGACGGCGACGGCCGTCAGGGCCGCCGTGACCGCCGGGACCGCGGTGACCGCGGCCGGGACCGCGACCGCCGGGGCAACAAGGGCGACGAGCAGCAGGGCGGCGGCGCCCAGCAGCGCTCCACCCAGCAGGGCCAGGGCCAGCAGGGCGACGGCCGTCAGGGCCGCCAGGACCGTGCCGAGCGTCAGGACCGCCAGCAGCGGGACCAGCGTGACAGTGGTCCGCGTGACAACGGGCCTCGGGCCGATGAGGACGGGGACGACTTCGACGGCGGACGCCGCGGACGCCGTGGCCGCTACCGGGACCGCCGGGGCCGGCGCGGGCGCGAGGAGTTCGGCCCGAACGAGCCGCAGGTCGCCGACGACGACGTCCTGATCCCCGTCGCGGGCATCCTGGACATCCTCGACAACTACGCCTTCATCCGGACCTCCGGCTACCTGCCGGGTCCGAACGACGTGTACGTCTCCCTCGCCCAGGTCCGCAAGAACGGCCTGCGCAAGGGCGACCACGTCACCGGCGCGGTCCGTCAGCCGAAGGAAGGCGAGCGCCGCGAGAAGTTCAACGCGCTCGTCCGCCTCGACTCCGTCAACGGCATGGCGCCCGAACACGGCCGTGGCCGCCCGGAGTTCAACAAGCTGACCCCGCTCTACCCGCAGGACCGCCTCCGTCTGGAGACGGACCCGGGCATCCTCACCACCCGCATCATCGACCTCGTCGCGCCGATCGGTAAGGGCCAGCGCGGTCTGATCGTGGCCCCGCCGAAGACCGGCAAGACCATGATCATGCAGGCGATCGCCAACGCGATCACGCACAACAACCCCGAGTGCCACCTGATGGTCGTCCTGGTCGACGAGCGTCCGGAAGAGGTCACCGACATGCAGCGGTCGGTGAAGGGCGAGGTCATCTCCTCGACCTTCGACCGCCCGGCCGAGGACCACACCACGGTCGCCGAGCTGGCCATCGAGCGCGCCAAGCGTCTGGTGGAGCTGGGTCACGACGTCGTCGTGCTGCTCGACTCGATCACGCGTCTGGGCCGTGCGTACAACCTCGCCGCCCCGGCCTCCGGCCGCATCCTGTCCGGTGGTGTCGACTCGACCGCCCTGTACCCGCCGAAGCGCTTCTTCGGTGCGGCCCGCAACATCGAGGACGGCGGCTCGCTGACCATCCTCGCCACCGCGCTGGTGGACACCGGGTCCCGCATGGACGAGGTCATCTTCGAGGAGTTCAAGGGCACCGGCAACGCCGAGCTGAAGCTCGACCGGAAGCTCGCCGACAAGCGCATCTTCCCGGCGGTGGACGTCGACGCGTCCGGTACCCGTAAGGAAGAGATCCTGCTCGCCCCCGACGAGCTCGGGGTCGTCTGGAAGCTGCGCCGGGTGCTGCACGCGCTCGACCAGCAGCAGGCGGTCGAGCTGCTCCTCGACAAGATGAAGCAGACGAAGTCGAACGCCGAGTTCCTGATGCAGATCCAGAAGACGACGCCGGGCAACGGCAACGACTGACGGTCGGTAAACGGAACGACAGACGGCCGGTAAACGGTCGGCAAGCAGTCCATAAAGGGTCACCTCCTGTTCCAGGGGTGGCCCTTTGTGGTGTTTGGGACAGGTGTACGATCGCGCTCTTCGGGCCGGTTCTCGTGGTGCGCCCGAACTTACGATCCCAAGGGGGGACTTGAGTGGGTATATCCCTGTCCGGTGAGGGCCGCCACAGACGTCGTGTGCGGATCGCCGTTCCTTTCGTTGCCGCCGGCCTCGCCGCCGCGGTCACGGGCGCGCTGATGATGTCGTCCGCGAACGCCGCCACCGCCCTGCCGCAGCCCACCGCCGACCTGAGCCGCAGCGCGGTGCCGAGCACCGCGGAGCTGAAGGAGCGCGTCGCGGGCGCGGCCACCGGCGACGGCACCCTGGCGTCCAAGAAGACCTCGCTCACCGCCGGTTCCGTCGGTGGCACCAAGGACGCGAAGATCATCGGTGGTTCGACGACCACCATCTCGGCGGCGCCGTACATGGCGCAGCTCTGGTACTACGACGACAAGGGCACGCCGGACGCGACCGGCGACGACGTCGACTTCTTCTGTGGCGGCGCCGTCATCGCGCCCACCAAGATCCTCACCGCCGCGCACTGCGTCAAGGGCTACAACTGGAAGGCCAACGGCGCCGTCGTCACCGGCACCGCGACGCTTCCGGACGCCGACGGGAACACGAACGGGACGGTCTCGGGCGTCTGGCGCCAGTGGAACAACCCGTCGTACAGCTCGGTGACGTTCGACAACGACGTCGCCGTCCTGACGCTGGCGTACCCCGTCAAGGCCGCGCCGATCCGGATGACGACGGCCGGTGACACCGTCTCCTACAAGGCGCTCACCAACGCCAAGGTCTTCGGCTGGGGACGCACCACGTCCACCACCCAGGACATCTCCCCGACGCTGAAGACGGCCACGCTGCCCATCCAGTCCGACGCCACCTGCAAGGGCGCCTACGGCACCGACTTCGTCGCGGGCCACATGGTCTGCGCGGGCACGCCCGCCACCGGCAGCGACACCGGCACCACCACCGCCTGCAACGGCGACTCCGGCGGCCCGCTCGTGGTCGCAGGCAAGGTCGTCGGCGTCGTGTCGTGGGGTGTGACGGACTGTGTCGAGAAGGGCGCCTACAGCGTCTTCTCGAAGGTCACCTCGTACGTCGGCGCCGTGTACCCGCGCGTCGAGGACGCCAACCTCAGCGGTGACCAGCTGGCGGACCTGTGGCTGCGCCGCGCCTCCACCAAGGTCGGCTACGAGAAGGACTCCAAGGGCACGAGCTTCGGCCCGAGCGTGGTCTGGGGCAACTGGGACGGCGTCAACGTCGTCCTCCAGACCGACCTGAACCGGGACGACTACCAGGACCTGGTGGTCCGCGACAGTGCCACCGGCGCCGTCTACTGGATGCACTACGTGCCCGACAGCGAGTCCTGGGCCACGACGCAGATCTTCGCCAACTGGAAGAGCCGCACCCGGATCATCACCCCGGGCGACGTCACCGGCGACTACAAGCCCGACGTCCTCTCGGTCGACTCCGCGGGCGCCCTGTGGATCTACCCGGGCAACGGCAACGGCACCTTCGGGTCGCCGTCCAAGGTCTCCACGGGCTGGAACCAGTACAGCACCATCGTCGGCCACGGCGACTTCACCGGTGACGGCAAGGCCGACCTGCTGGCCCGCACCAAGACCGGCGGCGTCGGCTACCTCCTCAAGGGCAACGGCAAGACCGGCTCCCAGGCCTTCGTGCCCCGGGTCAAGGTGCGCAGCTGGAGCGGCTTCAACACCCTGGTCACCCCCGGTGACGTGACCGGTGACGGAAAGGCCGACTTCCTGGCCCGTACGCCCACCGGAGTGATGTACCTGTACCCGGGCACCGGCACGGGCACGAGTGCGATCTTCGGCACACCGAAGTCCGTCGGCACCGACTACAAGCAGTGGGACATCATCAGCTGAACCCGCAGGTGAACGGAGTCCTCTGAGCCTTTCCGAGGAACATCCCGTCCGTTCGGTCACGAACTGTGCCCTTCGCACCACGCGAAGGGCACAGTTCGTTGTGCAACCCTTTTTCCGTAATGACCGTCTGACTGACCGGTACGACGGAACCAGGACTGGCCCTGAAAGCAGGGGGTAACCGACCGGACGAGACCGAGGGGAACACATGTCCGCCGAGAGCGATCCGCTTGATCCCGCTGATCCGGCGAAGAGGCGCAGCCGCCGCAAGCCCCGCGGCAAGCACTCCAGGGCGCTCCTCGTCACCGCCTGGATCGCCGCGGCCATCGTCGTGCTCGGCGGCACCGGACTCGGGTACGTGTACTTCAAGCTCAACGGCAACATCAAGAGCGTCGACATCAACCAGGTCCTGGGCACCGACCGCCCGACCAACGTCGACAACGGCTCCGAGGACATCCTGGTCCTGGGCTCCGACACCCGCTCCGGCGCCAACAGGAAGCTCGGCGGCGGTACGGACGACGGCAGCGCCCGCTCGGACACCGCGATGATCGTCCACGTGTACGAGGGCCACAAGAAGGCCAGTGTCGTCTCCGTCCCCCGGGACACCCTCGTCGACCGGCCCGCGTGCACCGACGCCAAGGGCGTCACGCACGACGCGGCGACCGGCGTGATGTTCAACTCCGCGTACTCCACGGGGGGCGCCGCCTGCGCGGTGAAGACCGTCGAGTCGCTCACCGGGATCCGGATGGACCACTACATCGAGGTCGACTTCACCGGCTTCCAGAAACTCGTCGACGAGCTGGGCGGCGTGGAGATCACCACGACGAAGGACATCAAGGACTCGGACAGCCACCTGAACCTGAAGGCCGGCACGCACAAGCTGAACGGCAAGCAGGCCCTCGGCCTGGTCCGCACCCGCCACGGCGTCGGCGACGGCTCCGACCTGGGCCGCATCCAGCTCCAGCAGGCGTTCATCAAGGCCCTGGTCGACCAGATCAAGGACGTAGGAGTCCTGACGAACCCCAAGAAGCTCTTCGACCTGGCGGACACGGCCACCAAGGCGATCACCACGGACTCCGACCTGGGCTCGGTCCGCTCCCTGACGTCCTTCGCGACGGGCCTGAAGAGCATCAGCTCCTCCCACATGACCATGATCACCATGCCGGTGGAGTACGACCCGGCCAACCCCAACAGGGTCGTAGTCGACAGGAACAAGGCCCAGCTGGTCTGGAAGGCCCTGAAGGCCGACAAGCCCATCCCGGCAGCAGCGACCAAGGGCACGGCAAGGGGAGACGCGGCAGGCGTGGTGAGCTAGCTGGAAACAGGGGGCGCAGCCCCCGTTTCCAGGGGCGCGGGGAACTGCGCGACAAGCCACCACGCACCCGCAGGGAATACTCAAGGGCAACCCCCGGTTTTGGGGGATGCGCCCAGTCCTGGCAGACTGGTACGTCGGCCCCGGTTCACGCACCCGCATCCCGCGGAGGCGACCCGGCGCCCTCCCGAATCTAGGAGAACCCCTTGAAGCGCGAAGTCCACCCCGAGTACGTCGAGACCCAGGTCAGCTGCACCTGTGGCGCGTCGTTCACCACCCGCAGCACGATCACGAGCGGCAACATCCGCGCCGAGGTCTGCTCCGAGTGCCACCCGTTCTACACGGGCAAGCAGAAGATCCTCGACACCGGTGGCCGTGTGGCCCGCTTCGAGGCCCGCTTCGGCAAGGCCACTGCCGGCTCCAAGAAGTAGCGAGGCACCAGCGCCGGTCCACGGTCGCCCTCCGGGGCGTACCTGGACCGGCGTTTTTGGTCGCCCGCCTTCCCCCACGCACCACACGTTTTCAGGAGCCCCCATGTTCGAGGCCGTCGAGGATCTGCTCACCGAGCACGCCGACCTGGAGAAGAAGCTCGCCGACCCGTCGGTCCACGCCGACCAGGCCAACGCGCGCAAGCTCAACAAGCGCTACGCCGAGCTGACCCCGATCGTCGCGACCTACCGCTCCTGGAAGCAGACCGGGGACGACATCGGCACGGCGAAGGAGTTCGCCGTCGACGACCCCGACTTCGCCGCCGAGGTCAAGGAACTGGAGAAGCAGCGCGAGGAGCTCACCGAGAAGCTGCGCCTGCTGCTCGTTCCCCGGGACCCCAACGACGACAAGGACGTGATCCTGGAGGTCAAGGCGGGCGCGGGCGGCGACGAGTCCGCCCTGTTCGCCGGCGACCTCCTGCGGATGTATCTGCGGTACGCCGAGCGCGTCGGCTGGAAGACCGAGATCATCGACGCCACCGAGTCCGAGCTGGGCGGCTACAAGGACGTCCAGGTCGCCGTGAAGACCAAGGGCGGCCAGGGCGCCACCGAGCCCGGCCAGGGCGTCTGGGCCCGGCTGAAGTACGAGGGCGGAGTGCACCGCGTACAGCGCGTGCCCGCGACCGAGTCGCAGGGCCGCATCCACACCTCCGCCGCCGGTGTCCTGGTCACCCCCGAGGCGGAGGAGGTCGACGTGGAGATCAACCCGAACGACCTCCGCATCGACGTGTACCGCTCCTCGGGTCCCGGTGGGCAGTCCGTCAACACGACCGACTCCGCCGTGCGCATCACGCACATTCCCACCGGAGTCGTCGCTTCCTGCCAGAACGAGAAGAGCCAGCTGCAGAACAAGGAGCAGGCGATGCGTATCCTGCGCTCCAGGCTCCTCGCGGCAGCCGTGGAGGAAGCGGAGAGGGAGGCCGCCGACGCCCGCCGCAGCCAGGTCCGCACGGTCGACCGCTCCGAGAAGATCCGCACGTACAACTTCCCGGAGAACCGACTCTCGGACCACCGCGTCGGCTTCAAGGCCTACAACCTCGACCAGGTCCTCGACGGCGACCTCGACGCCGTCATCCAGGCCTGTGTCGACGCGGACTCCGCCGCGAAGCTGGCGGCAGCGTAAGCCCCGTACGAGCCCCGTACGAGTGACAAGTACCGGAGGACCAGCGTGCAGCAGAACATTGGGGGACGGCCCCCGAGCCCCCGCAGCGTGCTGCTCGCGGAGGTGGCCCAGGCCACCCAGCGGCTGGCCGACGCGGGTGTGCCCTCGCCGCGCAACGACGCGGAGGAACTCGCCGCGTTCGTGCACGGCGTGAAGCGGGGCACGCTGCACACCGTCAAGGACACCGACTTCGACGCCCGCTACTGGGAGGTCATCGCCCGCCGCGAGGCCCGTGAGCCGCTCCAGCACATCACCGGGCGGGCCTTCTTCCGGTACCTGGAACTCCAGGTCGGACCAGGCGTGTTCGTGCCGCGCCCCGAGACCGAGTCGGTCGTCGGCTGGGCCATAGACGCCGTCCGCGCGATGGACGTCGTCGAGCCGCTGATCGTCGACCTGTGCACCGGCTCCGGCGCCATCGCGCTCGCCCTCGCCCAGGAGGTCCCGCGCTCCCGCGTGCACGCCGTGGAGCTGTCCGAGGACGCCCTGGCGTGGACCCGCAAGAACATGGAGGGGTCCAGGGTCGACCTGCGGCAGGGCAACGCCCTGGACGCCTTCCAGGACCTCGACGGCCAGGTCGACCTGGTCATCTCCAACCCGCCCTACATCCCGCTCACCGAGTGGGAGTACGTCGCCCCGGAGGCCCGGGACCACGATCCCGAACTCGCCCTGTTCTCGGGCGAGGACGGCCTCGACCTCATCCGGGGCCTGGAACGCACCGCCCACCGTCTGCTGCGCCCCGGCGGCGTCGTCGTCGTCGAGCACGCGGACACCCAGGGCGGCCAGGTGCCGTGGATCTTCACCGAGGAACGGGGCTGGGCCGACGCGGCCGACCACCCGGACCTCAACAACCGCCCCCGCTTCGCGACCGCCCGCAGGGCCATGCCGTGAGCGTCACCCAGACTTTCTACCCCCAGCAGTACGTGTACGAGGAGGCCCGCTAAATGGCTCGGCGATACGACACCAACGACGCGACCGACCGCACGACCGGTCTGCGCGAGGCCGCGTCCGCCGTCCGCCGCGGCGAGCTGGTGGTCCTCCCGACCGACACGGTCTACGGCATCGGTGCCGACGCGTTCTCCTCCGAGGCCGTCAACGACCTGCTGGAGGCGAAGGGCCGTGGTCGTGGCATGCCCACGCCCGTTCTGATCGGCTCCCCGAACACCCTGCACGGCCTGGTCACGGACTTCTCCGAGATGGCCTGGGAACTCGTCGACGCCTTCTGGCCGGGCGCCCTCACCCTCGTCGCCAAGCACCAGCCGTCCCTCCAGTGGGACCTCGGGGACACCCGTGGCACGGTCGCCGTACGCATGCCGCTGCACCCCGTCGCCATCGAACTGCTGACCGAGGTCGGCCCCATGGCGGTCTCCTCCGCCAACCTGACGGGCCACCCCGCGCCCGAGGACTGTGACGCCGCGCAGGAGATGCTCGGCGACTCCGTCTCCGTCTACCTCGACGGCGGTCCCACGCCCGGGAACGTCCCGTCGTCGATCGTCGACGTCACGGGCAAGGTGCCGGTCCTGCTGCGCGCGGGCGCACTGTCGGCCGATGAGCTGCGCAAGGTGGTCCCCGACCTCGAGGTGGCGAATTGACAGCCCCTGACGCGGGGCGTGGCATAGGCACGCGTACGGGGGTCACGGGGACTCAAGCCTGGGACGGGGCCTCGCGGGACGCCTTCCGCATCCTTTATGTCAGCACCGGCAACGTATGCCGCTCACCGATCACCGAGCGGCTGACCAGGCATGCCCTGGCGGACCGGCTCGGTGACCCGCTGTGGGGCGGCCTGATCGTGGAGAGCGCCGGTACGTGGGGCCACGAGGGCGCGCCCATGGAGGCCAACGCGGAGGCGGTCCTCGCGGAGTTCGGCGCGGATCCCTCCGGGTTCACCGGGCGCGAGCTGCTCGACGAGCATGTGATCCGGGCGGACCTGGTGCTGACGGCGACGCGGGACCATCGCGCGCAGGTCATCTCCATGGGGCACTCGGCGGGCCTGCGCACGTTCACGCTGAAGGAGTTCACCCGCCTGGTGAAGGCGATCGACCCGGCGACGCTGCCGCCGCTGGACGACGGCATGATCCAGCGCGCCCGCGCGCTGGTCCGCGCGGCGGCGGCTCTACGCGGGTGGCTCCTGGCCCCCACGGCGGAGGCGGACGAGGTGTACGACCCGTACGGCGCCCCTCTGACCTTCTTCCGGTCGATCGGGGACGAGATACAGCAGGCGCTGGATCCGGTGGTTACGGCGTTGACCGGGGTGCCTGCGAAGGCCTGAGCGCCTACGGTCCTGCCACTTGGTGTCGTCTTGCGGCTGCGGGCCCGTTGTGGCCGGTCGCGCAGTTCCCCGCGCCCCTTTGGGGCGCGTTTCCGTGGGCGCGGATGACGACGGGCCCGGAGCGGGGCTTGTCGCGCCCGCGCGGCGGAGCCGCGTATCGACACAGCCCCGCGCCGATCAGGGCGCTGCGGCCTACATTGGACATACGTCACCGTCGACGCTCGGAGCCCACCATGTCGGTCACGCATGCCTTTGAGAGCGATGTCGACGTACTGCGCCGCCAGGATCCCGAGCTGGCCGAAGTGCTGCTCGGGGAAGCCCAGCGGCAGGCGACCACGCTTCAGCTGATCGCCGCCGAGAACTTCACCTCGGCCGCCGTGCTGGCCGCGCTCGGCTCGCCGCTCGCCAACAAGTACGCCGAGGGGTATCCCGGCGCCCGGCACCACGGCGGCTGCGAGATCGTCGACGTCGCCGAGCGGGTCGCCGTGGAACGGGCCAGGGCGCTGTTCGGGGCCGAACACGCCAACGTCCAGTCCCACTCGGGGTCTTCGGCCGTACTGGCCGCCTACGCCGCCCTCCTGCGCCCCGGTGACACCGTTCTCGCCCTCGGGCTGCCGTACGGCGGGCACCTCACCCACGGGTCGCCCGCCAACTTCTCCGGGCGCTGGTTCGACTTCGTGCCCTATGGGGTGGATGCCGAGAGCGGGCTCATCGACTACGACCAGGTGCGCGCTCTCGCCCGTACGCATCGGCCCAAGGCCGTCGTCTGCGGGTCCATCGCCTATCCCCGGCACATCGACTACGTCCTCTTCCGCGAGATCGCCGACGAGGTGGGCGCCTATCTCATCGCCGACGCCGCCCATCCCATCGGGCTCGTCGCCGGGGGAGCGGCGCCCAGTCCCGTGCCGTACGCCGATGTCGTCTGCGCGACCACCCACAAGGTGCTGCGCGGGCCGCGCGGCGGGATGCTGCTGTGCGGCGCCGAGCTGGCGGAACGGGTCGACCGGGCGGTTTTCCCGTTCACGCAGGGCGGCGCGCAGATGCACACGATCGCCGCCAAGGCCGTCGCCTTCGGCGAGGCGGCGACCCCGGCCTTCACGGCGTACGCCCATCAGGTGGTCGCCAACGCGCGTGTGCTGGCGGAGGGGCTGGCCGCCGAGGGGTTGATCGTCACCACGGGCGGGACCGATACGCATCTCATCACCGCCGATCCGGCGCCGCTCGGCGTGGACGGACGTACCGCGCGAGGGCTGCTTTCCGCCGCGGGAGTGGTTCTGGACTGCTGTGCGTTGCCTCATGGGGAGGCCCGCGGACTGCGGCTCGGGACGGCGGCGCTGACCACGCAGGGGATGGGAGAAGCCGAGATGGCGAGGGTCGCGGTGCTGGTCGCGGGTGTGCTGCGCGGGGCTGTGGAGAGTGGTGGGGCGCGTGAAGAGGTGCGGGAGCTGGCCGGTAGATTTCCGCCGTATCCCGGGCGGTGAGGGGTAATCGTCACCTCGTGCACAGGCCCGCGTGCAACCATCGTCGCTACCCGGAAGTCCCCAACCTTATGCGTCCCTCGCTAGGGTGTGGGGCCTGGATGGCCAGCGAGACCTGTGGGGAAGCCCGTGCGTGAATACCTGCTGACGCTCTGCATCACGGCCGCGGTGACGTATCTGCTGACAGGGCCGGTACGGAAGTTCGCGATCGTGGCCGGAGCGATGCCGGAGATCAGGGCCCGTGACGTGCACCGGGAACCCACTCCGCGGCTCGGCGGGATCGCGATGTTCTTCGGGCTGTGCGCCGGACTGCTGGTCGCCGACCATCTCACCAACCTCCACGAGGTCTTCGAGACGTCGAACGAGCCGCGGGCGCTGCTCTCCGGTGCCGCCCTCATCTGGCTGATCGGGGTGCTCGACGACAAGTTCGAGATCGACGCCCTGATCAAGCTCGGCGGGCAGATGATCGCCGCCGGCGTGATGGTCATGCAGGGTCTGACGATCCTGTGGCTGCCGATCCCGGGCGTCGGCAACGTCGCGCTGACCCAGTGGCAGGGCACTCTGCTGACGGTCGCGCTCGTCGTCATCACCATCAACGCGGTGAACTTCGTCGACGGCCTGGACGGCCTCGCGGCCGGCATGGTGTGCATCGCGTCGGCCGCGTTCTTCCTCTACGCCTACCGGATCTGGGTCTCGTACGGCATCGAGGCCGCCGCCCCGGCCACCCTGTTCGCGGTGATCCTGATGGGCATGTGCCTCGGCTTCCTGCCGCACAACATGCACCCCGCGCGGATCTTCATGGGCGACTCCGGGTCGATGCTCATCGGGCTCGTGCTGGCCGCCGGCGCCATCTCCATCACCGGGCAGATGGACCCCGACGCGATGAACCTGTTCTCCGGGTCCGAGCGCGAGACCGTGCACCAGATGGTGCCGGTCTACATCCCGCTGCTGATGCCGCTCACCATCATCGCGATCCCGGCCGCCGACCTGGTGCTGGCCATCGTGCGGCGCACCTGGCGCGGGCAGTCGCCGTTCGCGGCCGACCGGGGGCATCTGCACCACCGGCTCCTGGAGGTCGGCCACTCGCACAGCAGGGCCGTCCTGATCATGTACTTCTGGTCGGCGCTCATCGGCTTCGGCGCCCTGTCCTACTCGGTCAACAACGCGTCCATGTGGATCGTCCTCAGTGTGGTGGCACTGAGCGCGATCGGACTCGTACTCCTGCTGCTGCCGCGCTTCACCCCGCGCACTCCGCGCTGGGCCGAGGGCTTCGTGCCGCCGCGCTACCGGCGTGGCCGGGCGGTGGAGGGGCCGGCGGCCGAGGCGACGGCGCCCGCCGCGTCCACGCCCTCCGTACCCGCGGAACAGCACCACGCACCGGTGCGGGCCGGGGTTTCCGGAGTCAACGGAGCGACGGCGATCAGCTCTCGTTCGCGGCTCCTGGACCGGCGTAAGGCCGGGTCGTCACGCTGACGCAAGGTAAGAATCTGACTAACACTTTGCTTGAGCCCGCGCGAACAAAGTGCCCTAATACCAGACAAGTCGGCGCTGATTCTGCACAGACGCGCGGGTTCACTCTCATGTGTGACACCGAGCACACCATCCAGGTAAAGACCTCATCAAATAGTTTGTGATACGGTTCACGAGAACCCCGGACGGAGCCGAAGGACCGCAGTGCGACGGTCCGTTGGCGCGAGTTTCTCTGCTCGAACCGGGGACTACGCTCGTCCATGACGACACCTGCCCCCTGTGAAAGCGGAGTTGCCGCCATGCCGTCCAATGACGTCCGGAACCTCCTTCAAGCCGCTGTGCCCACAGCCGCCGTCGGCGCTCTCGCCGCCGTCGTGAGTGCTGTGGTCGCTGGTGCTGAAGGGGCGATCGGGGCGATCGTCGCGACGCTCGTGGTGATCCTCTTCATGGGTATCGGGCTCTACGTTCTGCAGCGCACCGCCAAAACGCTTCCGCATCTGTTCCAGGCAATGGGACTGATGCTGTACGCGGCCCAGATTCTCCTGCTGTTCATCTTCGTCGCGGCCTTCAAGAACACGACGCTGTTCAACCCCAGGGCCTTCGCCTTCACGCTGCTCGCAGGCACGCTCGCCTGGATCGCGGCGCAGGCGCGTGCCCACATGAAGGCGAAGATCCTCTACGTCGAACCCGACTCCACGACGGGGGACAGGCCCGAAAAGACGGGGCACTCGTCGTGAGAGGTAGGGCCGGGATAAGCACGTCTGGGAGATCCTGCTATCGTCCGGTGCCAACTGCGGCATCGCGGGCGCGGGCATCTGAGCTGACGCCTGCTCAATCGCGAGGCTTGATGCCCCAAAGCCGCCCCCACATCCGTAACACCAGTCCAGTGCCGAACCGCGGCTGCGCGCCGCGCCGACACCACGAGGTTGCCGTACCCATGCGTCACGCCGAAGGAGCCCGCGGTGAGTGCTGACCAGACCCAGCTCGCCTTTGACTGGAGCTGTCGGATCATGTCCGACAACGGCTGTGGCTTCCCGGCTCCGGGCCTGCACTCGTTCCTCTTCAAGCCGATGGCCACGGTCGGCGGGTTCGAGTTCAACAAGGTGATGCTGCTCGCGATCGTCACCAGCCTCCTGGTCGTCACCTTCTTCACGCTTGCCTTCGGCAAGGCGAAGGTGGTCCCGGGCAAGCTGCAGATGATCGGCGAGTTCGGCTACGACTTCGTACGCCGTGGCATCGTCTACGAGACCATCGGCAAGAAGGAGGGCGAGAAGTTCGTCCCCTTCATGGTCTCGCTGTTCTTCTTCATCTGGATCATGAACATCTGGTCCGTGATCCCGCTGGCACAGTTCCCGGTGTCGTCGGTCATCGCCTACCCGATGGTGCTGGCCGCCATCGTCTACCTGGTGTGGGTCTCGCTGACCTTCAAGAGGCACGGTTTCGTCGGCTTCTTCAAGAACATCACCGGCTACGACAAGTCGCTCGGCCCGGTGCTGCCGCTCGTGATGGTCATCGAGTTCTTCTCGAACCTGCTGGTCCGGCCGTTCACGCACGCCGTGCGGCTCTTCGCCAACATGTTCGCCGGCCACCTGATGCTCGTCATGTTCACGGTCGCCTCCTGGTACCTGCTCAACAGCTGGATGGTGCCGGCCGCCGGCGTCTCCTTCGTGATGGCCGTGGTCATGATCGGCTTCGAGCTCTTCGTTCAGGCCGTCCAGGCATACGTCTTCGTGCTGCTGGCCTGCACCTACGTTCAGGGCGCTCTCGCCGAGCACCACTGAGCAGACACCCCCCTCAGCCCCAGAACGTCCGGTGGCCAACCCCCACCGGTCCTGAAAGAGAAGGAAGAATCAGCATGGCTGCCCTTGAGACCCTCGCCGCTGTCGAAGGCAACATCGGTTCCATCGGTTACGGCCTCGCCGCGATCGGCCCCGGCGTCGGCGTCGGCATCATCTTCGGCAACGGCACCCAGGCGCTGGCCCGCCAGCCCGAAGCGGCCGGTCTGATCCGTGCCAACCAGATCCTCGGTTTCGCGTTCTGTGAGGCGCTCGCCCTCATCGGCATCGTCATGCCGTTCGTCTACTAGACCGACGTCGCAGACGATCGAAACCCTTGAAGGAAAGGCACTGATGTGATCGCCAACCTGGTACAGCTGGCGGCCGAGGAGGAGCAGAACCCGCTCATTCCTCCGGGCCCCGAGCTGCTCGTCGGCACCATCGCCTTCGCCATCGTCTTCTTCTTCTTCTGGAAGAAGCTGCTTCCGAACATCAACAAGGTTCTGGAGGAGCGTCGCGCGGCGATCGAGGGCGGTATCGAAGAGGCCGACGCCATGAAGGTCGAGGCCCAGAGCGTGCTTGAGCAGTACAAGGCTCAGCTCGCCGAGGCCCGGCACGAGGCCGCGCGGCTGCGCCAGGAGGCGCAGGAGCAGGGTGCCACGCTCATCGCCGAGATGCGCGCGGAAGGCCAGCGGCAGCGCGAGGAGATCGTCGCCGCCGGGCACTCCCAGCTCGACGCCGACCGCAAGGCCGCCTCGTCCGCGCTCCGCCAGGACGTCGGCAAGCTCGCGACCGAGCTGGCCGGCAAGCTCGTCGGTGAGTCCCTGGAGGACCACTCCCGGCAGAGCCGCGTGATCGACCGTTTCCTCGATGACCTCGAGGAGAAGGCCGAGGCGACTCGATGAGCGTGCACGGAGCCAGTCGCGAGGCTGCCGCCGCCGCACGTGAGCGTCTCGACGCGCTGACGGACTCGACGTCCGCCGACGCGAAGAAGCTGTCCGAGGAGCTGGCCGCGGTCACCGCGGTGCTGCACCGCGAGGTGTCGCTGCGTCGGGTCCTCACCGACCCGTCGCAGTCCGGAGAGTCCAAGGCCGAACTGGCCCAGCGCCTCTTCGGCAGCCAGGTCGGCGGGCCCACCACCGACCTGCTGGCCGGCATGGTGCGCTCCCGCTGGTCGCGTTCGCGCGACCTGGTGGACGCGCTGGAGGAGCTGGCGGACCTCGCCGACCTCACGGCCGCCCAGCAGGCGGGCACGCTCGACAACGTCGAGGACGAGCTGTTCCGGTTCGGCCGGATCGTCTCTTCGAACACCGAGCTGCGCGCCGCGCTGACCGACCGTGCCGCGACCACCGGCGCCAAGGGCGAGCTGCTGCGCAGCCTGCTCGGCGGCCGGGCCGAGGCCACCACCGAGCGTCTGGTGACGCGCCTTGTGACCGCGCCGCGGGGACGTAGCCTGGAAGCGGGACTCGAGTCCCTGTCCAAGCTCGCCGCCGACCGCCGGGACCGCATGGTCGCCGTCGTCACCTCGGCGGTCCCGCTGAGCGACCCGCAGAAGCAGCGCCTCGGCGCCGCCCTCGCGAAGCTCTACGGCCGCCAGATGCACCTCAACCTCGACGTGGACCCCGAGGTCCTCGGCGGGATCCGGGTGCTGGTCGGCGACGAGGTCATCAACGGCAGCATCGCGGACCGCATCGAGGACGCCGGCCGCCGCATGGCGAGCTAGCACAAAACTTCACAGCAGTACGTACGTACACCTACGGCCCTGGTTGGGCCGTGCAGAGGATTCACCTCTTATTGGGGGGAGTCCGGGAGTCTAGGCACCCCCCAAGTGAAACTTCGGGCCCAACAAGGAGAGCAGGGAACCCAGATGGCGGAGCTCACGATCCGGCCGGAGGAGATCCGGGACGCGCTGGAGAACTTTGTCCAGTCGTACAAGCCGGACGCGGCCTCGCGCGAGGAGGTCGGTACGGTCACCCTTGCCGGCGACGGCATCGCGAAGGTCGAGGGCCTCCCCTCGGCCATGGCCAACGAACTGCTGAAGTTCGAGGACGGCACCCTCGGTCTCGCGCTCAACCTCGAAGAGCGCGAGATCGGTACCGTCATCCTCGGCGAGTTCAGCGGCGTCGAGGAGGGCCAGCCGGTCACCCGTACCGGCGAGGTCCTGTCCGTGGCCGTCGGCGAGGGCTACCTCGGCCGCGTCGTCGACCCGCTCGGCAACCCGATCGACGGCCTCGGCGAGATCGAGACCAGCGGTCGTCGCGCCCTGGAGCTTCAGGCTCCGGGCGTCATGGCGCGCAAGTCGGTGCACGAGCCGATGGAGACGGGCTACAAGGCCGTCGACGCGATGACCCCGATCGGCCGTGGCCAGCGTCAGCTGGTCATCGGTGACCGCCAGACCGGCAAGACCGCCCTGGCCGTCGACACGATCATCAACCAGCGCGACAACTGGCGCTCGGGCGACCCGAAGAAGCAGGTCCGCTGCGTCTACGTCGCCATCGGCCAGAAGGGCTCGACCATCGCCTCCGTGCGTGGCGCCCTCGAAGAGGCCGGCGCGCTGGAGTACACGACCATCGTCGCCGCCCCGGCGTCCGACCCGGCCGGCTTCAAGTACCTCGCGCCGTACACCGGTTCGGCCATCGGCCAGCAGTGGATGTACGAGGGCAAGCACGTCCTCATCATCTTCGACGACCTCTCGAAGCAGGCCGACGCCTACCGCGCCGTGTCCCTGCTGCTCCGCCGCCCGCCGGGCCGTGAGGCCTACCCGGGTGACGTCTTCTACCTGCACTCCCGTCTGCTGGAGCGCTGCGCGAAGCTCTCCGACGAGCTGGGCGCCGGCTCGATGACCGGTCTGCCGATCGTCGAGACGAAGGCCAACGACGTCTCGGCGTTCATCCCGACCAACGTCATCTCCATCACCGACGGCCAGTGCTTCCTGGAGTCGGACCTGTTCAACGCCGGTCAGCGCCCCGCGCTGAACGTCGGTATCTCCGTCTCCCGAGTCGGTGGTTCCGCGCAGCACAAGGCGATGAAGCAGGTCTCCGGCCGACTGCGCCTCGACCTCGCCCAGTACCGCGAGCTGGAGGCGTTCGCCGCCTTCGGTTCCGACCTGGACGCCGCGTCGAAGTCGCAGCTGGAGCGCGGTCAGCGCCTGGTCGAGCTGCTCAAGCAGCCGCAGTACCAGCCGATGGCCACCGAGGACCAGGTCGTCTCCGTCTGGGCCGCCACCACCGGCAAGATGGACGAGGTCCCGGTCGCCGACATCCGCCGCTTCGAGACGGAGCTGCTCGAGTACCTGCACCGCAAGGAGCAGGGCCTCATGACCTCCATCAAGGAGGGCGGCAAGATGTCCGACGACACCCTCACCGCCATCGCGGACGGCATCGCGGACTTCAAGAAGCAGTTCGAGACCTCGGACGGCAAGCTTCTCGGCGAAGACGCCCCGGCCGCCGCGGCCAAGTGACGACGGAAGGGACCTGACTCATGGGAGCCCAGCTCCGGGTCTACAAGCGTCGCATCCGATCCGTCACCGCGACCAAGAAGATCACCAAGGCGATGGAGATGATCGCCGCCTCGCGCGTCGTCAAGGCGCAGCGCAAGGTGGCGGCCTCCGCGCCGTACGCGACCGAGCTGACACGCGCGGTCACGGCGGTCGGTACCGGTTCGAACACCAAGCACCCGCTGACCACGGAGGCGGAGACGCCGACCCGGTCCGCTGTTCTGCTCCTCACGAGCGACCGCGGACTGGCCGGCGCCTTCAACTCCAACGCGATCAAGGCCGCCGAGCAGCTGACGGCGCGCCTCGAGGCGGAGGGCAAGGAGGTCGACACGTACATCGTCGGCCGCCGCGGTCTGGCCCACTACAACTTCCGCGAGCGCAAGGTCGTGGAGTCGTGGTCGGGCTTCACCGACCAGCCCGAGTACGCGGACGCCAAGAAGGTCGCGGCTCCCCTCATCGAGGCCATCGAGAAGGAGACGGCGGACGGCGGCGTGGACGAACTCCACATCGTCTACACCGAGTTCGTCTCGATGATGACGCAGACGGCGATCGACAGCCGCCTGCTGCCGCTCCGCCTCGACGAGGTGGCGCAGGAGTCGGCGGGCAAGGGCGAGATCCTTCCGCTGTACGACTTCGAGCCGTCGGCGGAGGACGTCCTGGACGCCCTGCTGCCGCGGTACGTCGAGAGCCGTATCTACAACGCGCTGCTCCAGTCGGCCGCCTCCAAGCACGCCGCCACGCGCCGCGCGATGAAGTCGGCCACCGACAACGCGGGAGACCTGATCACCAGCCTCTCCCGACTTGCCAACGCGGCCCGCCAGGCCGAAATCACCCAGGAAATCAGCGAGATCGTCGGTGGCTCCGCAGCCCTGGCCGACGCGACCGCGGGGAGTGACAGGTAATGACGACGACAGTTGAGACGGCCGTTGCCACGGGCCGCGTCGCCCGGGTCATCGGCCCGGTCGTCGACGTGGAATTCCCCGTCGACGCCATGCCGGAGATCTACAACGCCCTTCACGTCGAGGTGGCCGACCCGGCCCTCGCCGGCGAGAAGAAGACGCTGACCCTGGAGGTCGCCCAGCACCTGGGTGACGGCCTGGTCCGCACGATCTCGATGCAGCCCACCGACGGTCTGGTCCGCCAGGCCGTGGTCACCGACACGGGTACGGGCATCACCGTCCCGGTCGGCGACTTCACCAAGGGCAAGGTGTTCAACACCCTCGGTGAGGTGCTGAACACGGACGAGACGTACGACGGCGAACGCTGGTCCATCCACCGCAAGGCCCCGCGCTTCGACGAGCTCGAGTCGAAGACCGAGATGTTCGAGACCGGCGTCAAGGTCATCGACCTTCTCACCCCGTACGTCAAGGGTGGAAAGATCGGCCTGTTCGGCGGTGCCGGCGTCGGCAAGACGGTGCTCATCCAGGAGATGATCTACCGCGTCGCCAACAACCACGACGGTGTCTCCGTGTTCGCCGGTGTCGGTGAGCGCACCCGTGAGGGCAACGACCTCATCGAGGAGATGGCGGAGTCGGGCGTCATCGACAAGACCGCGCTGGTCTTCGGTCAGATGGACGAGCCCCCGGGCACCCGTCTGCGTGTGGCCCTCGCGGGTCTGACCATGGCGGAGTACTTCCGCGATGTGCAGAAGCAGGACGTGCTGTTCTTCATCGACAACATCTTCCGCTTCACGCAGGCCGGTTCCGAGGTCTCGACCCTGCTCGGCCGCATGCCCTCCGCGGTGGGTTACCAGCCGAACCTGGCCGACGAGATGGGTCTCCTCCAGGAGCGCATCACCTCGACCCGTGGTCACTCGATCACCTCGATGCAGGCGATCTACGTCCCCGCGGACGACCTGACCGACCCGGCCCCGGCCACCACGTTCGCCCACCTCGACGCGACGACGGTTCTCTCCCGTCCGATCTCCGAGAAGGGCATCTACCCGGCCGTGGACCCGCTGGACTCGACGTCCCGCATCCTGGACCCCCGCTACATCGCGGCGGACCACTACAGCACGGCCATGCGTGTCAAGACGGTCCTCCAGAAGTACAAGGACCTTCAGGACATCATCGCGATCCTCGGTATCGACGAGCTGGGCGAAGAGGACAAGCTCGTCGTCCACCGCGCCCGTCGCGTGGAGCGCTTCCTGTCCCAGAACACCCACGTCGCCAAGCAGTTCACCGGCGTCGACGGGTCGGACGTACCGCTGGACGAGTCGATCGTGGCGTTCAACGCGATCATCGACGGCGACTACGACCACTTCCCGGAGCAGGCGTTCTTCCTCTGCGGTGGCATCGAGGACCTCAAGGCCAACGCCAAGGAGCTGGGCGTCTCCTGAGCCTCGCGCTCTTGAAGAGGGGCGGGCGCGTCCCGCCCCTCTTCGTACGCCCACTGCTGCATCCATCTGGGGGATAACCCCCAGACCCCCAGCCGAAAAGCCGGGGGGCGGGCCCCGGCAATTTGTTGCTCGGAGCCCTACTAGACTTGTACCCACACCCGGTGTCCTGCCGGGTGGTGACCCGAGGAGCCAACCTTGGCTGCTGAGCTGCACGTCGAGCTGGTCGCTGCCGACCGTCAGGTCTGGTCCGGCGAGGCCACCCTGGTCGTCGCGCGCACCACGTCCGGCGACATCGGCGTCATGCCCGGTCACCAGCCGCTGCTCGGTGTGCTGGAGTCGGGCCCGGTGACCATCCGTACGAGTGATGGTGGAACGGTCGTCGCCGCGGCGCACGGCGGTTTCATCTCCTTCGCCGACAACAAGCTGTCGCTGCTGGCGGAGATCGCCGAGCTGGCGGACGAGATCGACGTCCAGCGCGTGGAGCGGGAGCTGGAGCGCGCGAAGGCGGAGGGCGACGCGTCCGCCGAGCGGCGTGCCGACGTCCGGCTGCGGGCCGTGGCGGCGCGCTGACCCTGGCGTACCAGTGTGATGCTTTGCCTCAGCCGCGGCTGGGACCGGTTCGCTCCGGCCCTGGCCGCGGCTGAGGCGAATCCGGATGTTTTTTCTTTTCCGTTACCTAGGAGACGAGGAGGTCGGTGTCGATGATCCTCGCTCTGACTGTGTGCGGCTTGGTAGTGGCGCTCGTGGTGGTGGGCCTGTTCGTCTTCGGTCTGCGCCGCCGACTCATCCAACGCTCCGGCGGTACGTTCGACTGTAGCCTCCGTTGGGACGTACCCGAGAAACCCGACCCCAGCGGCAAGGGCTGGGGCTACGGCGTCGCCCGCTACAACGGCGACCGCATCGAGTGGTACCGCGTCTTCTCGTACTCCCCCCGCCCGCGCCGCGTCCTGGAACGCTCGGCGATCGAGGTGGCCGGCCGCCGCGCCCCCGACGGCGAGGAGGAGCTGGCCCTGCTCTCGGACGCGGTCGTGCTGGCCTGTCTCCATCGCGGGACGAGACTCGAACTGGCGATGAGCGACGACGCGCTGACCGGTTTCCTCGCCTGGCTGGAGGCGGCGCCTCCCGGTCAGCGTGTCAACGTGGCCTGAAGAAGACCTAGCTTCTGGCTCCGTTCCCGGCGTCCCGTGGGCACACCGACCCGTCGTAGGGGGCGGCGGTGCCGGGCTGGGCGGAGAGTGTGAGCGGTGCCGGTGGACCGAACGTCACCGTGATGGTGGCCGGTGCCATGGCGATGAGGGCCGCAATCGCCCCTCCGGCGATAGCTCCGGTGGCTCCGGTGGTCGTCGGCGAGATCCTGCGGGACGGCCTGTTCCTCGGCCTGCGGCTCATGTGTTCCCCCGAGTGTGATGTGCTGCCTGGTGGTTCGTAGTTGACAGTGTTCCCGGTGTGTGACCGGAAACCGCCAGGCAATCGGCCCACCGGGAGGGCCGAAGGTCCCTGTGGTGAGTACGCCGGGGGCGTGCGCGGCGCACACGGGCGCCGTGGGCCGACCTCCCGGTCGGTCCACGGCGCCCGTGCCGCTTCGGA
Source organism: Streptomyces sp. NBC_00075 (assembly GCF_045041225.1). NCBI lineage: Bacteria > Bacillati > Actinomycetota > Actinomycetes > Kitasatosporales > Streptomycetaceae > Streptomyces > Streptomyces sp. NBC_00075. The sequence goes on along the minus strand of NZ_CP108243.1, from coordinate 3,324,313 downwards.
TCAGCCCAGTCCGCCGCTGATCGCGCTCACCAGCTCCCCGTTGCTCGTGTCGCCGCTGAACTCCCAGAAGAAGGCGCCGCCCAGGGACTGGTTCTTGGCCCAGGTCATCTTTCCGGCGATCGTCGCGGGAGTGTCGTACGACCACCAGTTGTTGCCGCAGTACGCGTACGCCGTACCGGCGATCGTGCCGGTGGCGGGACAGGAGTTCTTGAGGACCTTGTAGTCCTCGATGCCCGCCTCGTACGTGCCCGGTGCCGCGCCCGTCGCCGAGCCGCCGGGGGCCGCCTGGGTGACGCCGGTCCAGCCGCGCCCGTAGAAGCCGATCCCCAGCAGGAGCTTCGCCGCCGGGACGCCCTTCGCCTTCAGCTTGGCGATGGCGTCGGCCGAGTTGAAGCCCGCGACCGGGATGCCGGAGTACGAGGTGAGCGGCGAGTGCGGGGCGGTCGGGCCGTCCGCGTCGAAGGCGCCGAAGTAGTCGTACGTCATCACGTTGTACCAGTCGGCGTAGGCGGAGGCGCCACCGTAGTCGGCCGCGTCGAGCTTGCCGCCGGAGGAGCCGTCGGCCGTGATGGCCGCGGTGACCAGGTAGTTGGAGCCGAACTCCGTGCGCAGCGCCGACATCAGGTTCTTGAAGGCCGCGGCACCTGAGGTGTCACAGGTCAGGCCACAGGCGTTCGGGTACTCCCAGTCGATGTCGATGCCGTCGAAGACGTCCGCCCAGCGCGAGTCCTCGACAACCGCCTTGCAGGAGGCGGCGAACGCGGCCGGGTTGGCGGCGGCCTGCGCGAAGCCGCCGGAGTAGGTCCAGCCGCCGAAGGAGTAAAGGACCTTGATGTTCGGGTACTTGGCCTTCAGCTGACGCAGCTGGTTGAAGTTGCCGCGCAGTGGCTGGTCCCAGGTGTCGGCCACGCCGGACACCGACTGGTCGGCGGTGTACGCCTTGTCGTACGCGGCGTAGGTGTCGTCGACGGTGCACTTGCCGTCCTTGACGTTGCCGAACGCGTAGTTGATGTGCGTGATCTTCGACGCCGAGCCCGAGGTCACCAGGTTCTTGACGTGGTAGTTGCGGCCGTAGACGCCCCACTCGGTGAAGTAACCGAGCTTGACCTTGTTCCCGGTGGGCGGGTCGGTGGTGCCGCCGGTGGTGCGCACGGCGACCGCGCCGCTCACCGGTCCGGTCTGGTCGGCGGTGTCCCGGGCCTGGACCGTGTACGAGTAGTCCGTACCGGCGGTCAGACCCGTGTCCGTGTACGAGGTGGTCGTCACCGTCGCGACCTTGGTGCCGCCGCGCAGCACGTCGTAGTTCTTGATGCCCTTGTCGTCGGTGGCCGCGCTCCAACTGACCGTCGCCGACGTGTTGGTGATGCCGGAGGCGGTCGGAGTGCCGGGCGCGGAGGGGGCGTTGTCGCCGGGGACCGTGCCGCCGTCACAACTGCCCCCGTTCAGCTTGCAGTTGGCGGGTGAGCCGGGGCCGGCGCCGTTGAAGCCGAAGGAGACGGCGGCGCCGGGGGCCAAAGTGCCGTTCCAGGACTTGTTCTTGGCGGTCCAGTGGGTGCCGGACGAGGTGACGTCCGCGTCCCAGGCCGAGGTGACGGACGTACCGGAGGGGAAGTCCCACTCGACCGTCCATGAACTGATCGTCGTGGTACCGGTGTTGGTGACCGTCCACTTGCCCTCGAAGCCGGTGCCCCAGTCCTGGGTCTTGGTGTAGGTGGCGGTGGCCGAGGTGGCCGCCTCGGCCGGGCTCGCGAGGCCGACCATGGCGGCGAGGGGGAGGAGCAGGGTGGTCAGGCCTGCGGTGAGCCGGTGTCTGAAGCGCATGACGCGCCTCCTTGGGGGAGTCATGGGGGCGTGACTGAGCCTCACACCCACGGTGCCGCGAGAATAGGAAGGTCTGGACCACGGGTCAATAGGTCTGGACCACTTCGGGCCAAGGCTCGTCCGACTCCCCTAAACCCCCAACTCCTGTGCCAGTACCGCCGCTTGGACCCGGCTGCGCAGCTCCAGCTTGCCCAGCAACCGGCTGACGTGCGTTTTCACCGTCGCCTCGGCCATGTCGAGACGGGTCGCGATGTCCGCGTTGGACAGCCCCTCGCCGAGACACGACAACACCTCGCGCTCGCGGCGGGTGAGGGCCTCCAGCACGGCAGGATCGGCCCTCGGCTCGCGCACCGGCCCGGAGGCGAACTCGGCGATGAGCCGCCGGGTGACCGCAGGGGCGATCAGCCCTTCCCCACGCGCCACTGTCCGTACGGCATCGATGAGATCCCTCGCCTCGGTGTTCTTGAGCAGGAAGCCGGAGGCGCCCGCGCGGAGCGCCCCGAAGACGTACTCGTCGAGGTCGAACGTGGTCAGCACGAGTACGTCGGCGAGGCCCTCCGCGACCACCTGCCGGGTCGCCGACACCCCGTCCAGGCGCGGCATCTGAATGTCCATCAGCACCAGATCCGGCCGCAGTTCACGGGCCAGCGCGACCGCCTGCTCGCCGTCCGCCGCCTCTCCGGCGACCTCGATCCCGGGCGCGCTGCCCAGGATGAGGACGAGCCCGGCCCGTACGGCCGACTGGTCCTCGGCGACGAGCACCCGGATGGGCCGTCCCGCTTCCGCCGTCATACGTCTTCTCCTTCGGATACGGATACGGATTCGGCTTCGGTGAGGGGCAGGGTGGCGCGTACGGCCCAGTGGGCGCCGTCCGCTCCCGCCGTGAAGGTGCCGCCCAGCAGCGCGACCCGCTCCCGCATGCCGACCAGCCCGGCCCCGGAGCCGGGTGCGCGCGGGCTGTCGTGATCGCCGTACGGGCTGGTCACGGCGATGCACAGCGAGCAGTCCCGGCGGGTGAGCGCCACCGTGACCCGGCCGGGGGAGGCGTGCTTGAGGGCGTTGGTCAGGGACTCCTGGACGATGCGGTACGCGGCCAGCTCGACCGGCGCGGGCAGGGCACCGAGGTCGGTGCCGGTGTCGAGGGTGACATCCAGGCCGTTGGTGCGGGCGCCGTCGACCAGCGCGTCGAGGCCGTCCAGTGTCGGGGCCGCCGCCGGTTCCAGGTCGCCGCCGCTGTCGCGCAGGATGCCGATCAGCCGGCGCATCTCGGCGAGTCCCGCCACGCTGTTCTCGCGGATGACACCGAGGGCCTGCTTCGAGGTGTCCGGGTCGTCGAGGGAGAGCGCGGCCGTGGAGTGGATCGCGATGGCGGAGAGGTGGTTGGCGACCATGTCGTGCAACTCCCTTGCCATCCGCGCCCGTTCGGAGACGACCGCCTGGGTGCGGTCGAACTCGGCGAGCAGGGCGGTCTGTTCGGCGCGCAGCCGGGCGGACTCGGCGGCGTCACGGTGGTTGCGGACGATCAACCCGGTGGCGGCGGCGTGAACCCGACGACGCCGATGACCACACCGATGAGCAGCGCCTCCGGCTCCCGCAGCACCGCGAACGGCACGATCGTGCCGGCCACCGACAGCAGCCCGGTGATTCGGGGGACACGGCGGGCGGTGCCGGGCGGCCCGTACAGCACGGCCGCGTACACGAGGTCGGTGAACATCACGAGGGTGACCAGGCTGCCCTGGGTGACGGTGTCCAGGGCCAGCGCGGCCGTGCCGACCAGCAGACCCGTGCGCGGGCGGACCCGCCGGAGCAGCTCGCAGCCGGCCATCACGAAGAGCGGCAGCAGGACCGGCCAGCGCCCGTCCCAGAGCACCATCGGCTCACCGGACGGCCGGGTGCCGAGCCCGACGGCCCAGAACAGCAGCCCGCCGAGCAGTCCGGCGAGCGCGATGCGCACGTCGTCGCGGTGCGGGCGGGGAAGTCGCGGGGCCATGACTCCATCCAACACGGCAGGGGCGCCGTACGCCTGATCCCCGGGGAGGGTCGCGAAGGGTCCCGAACTGCATCTTTCGATGTACGGGGACTTCGTCACCGCCGACGACGAATCGGACACGTCCGGCCGGGAGCCTGGAAGAAGAACGGATTCCCTGAACGCATCCTCACCGGATGAACGCTTTCGCACTGGAAGGAGCGAGTCGTGATCGTCGCGTTGATCATCGCCTGCGAGGTCGGCTTCTGGGTGCTGCTGGCGCTCGGCCTGGCAGTCCGCTATCTGCTGAAGTGGCGCCGGACCAGCGTGGTGCTGCTGCTCTGCGAGCCGCTGCTGGAACTGGTCCTGTTCACCGTGACGGCGATCGACCTGAAGAACGGCGCCGAACCGGGCTGGGAGCACGGCCTGGCCGCCCTGTACATCGGCTTCACGGTGGCGTACGGCCACTACACGATCCGCTGGCTCGACGGCCACGCGGCCCACCGCCTGGCCGGAGGCCCACCCCCGCCGAAGCCGCCCCGCTACGGCATGGCCCGCGCCCGCCACGAGGGCCGACTGTGGCTGCGTACGGTCCTGGCGGCGGCGGTCGCGTGCGCACTGCTCCAGGCGGCGGTCTGGTACGTAGGCGACGGCGACACCTCGTCCCTGCGGTCCTTCCAGTGGACGGCGCTCAGGGCCGCGGGCATCCACGGCCTGATCGCGCTGACGTACACGATCTGGCCCAAACGGGACCCGAACCCCGGCTCAGCGCTCCCCACCAGGGACCCAGAGCACGTCCCCGATCTCCTTGTTGGCCGTACGGGCAAGAATGAAAAGCAGGTCCGATAGCCGGTTGAGGTAGGTGGCGGTGAGCGGATTCATGACCTCTCCATGCACCTCCAGTGCAGCCCAGGTAGAGCGCTCGGCCCGGCGTACCACCGTGCACGCCTGGTGCAGCAGGGCCGCGCCGGGGGTGCCGCCGGGCAGGATGAACGAGCGCAGTTTCTCCAGGTCTTCGAGGAACCGGTCGCAGTCCGCCTCCAGCTTGTCGACGTACGACTGCTCGACCCGCAGCGGCGGGAACTCGGGGTTCTCGGCGACCGGCGTGGCCAGATCCGCGCCCACGTCGAACAGGTCGTTCTGCACCCGGGTCAGCACCTTGACGACCTCCTCCGCCAGGCCACCGAGGGCCACGGCGGTCCCGATCACCGCGTTCGCCTCGTTGGCGTCGGCGTACGCCGAGATCCGCAGATCGGTCTTGGCGACCCGGCTCATGTCCCCGAGGGCGGTGGTGCCCTTGTCGCCGGTCCTGGTGTAGATGCGCGTCAGATTGACCATGCGGCCAATCTAGACGTTGCCCCAAGTCGTGCAGGTGTTCTTGGTTCGCACCCGTGTCCTGGAGGTGGAAGCGTCGTTGGCGAGACAGGGGTTGGGGAGTCGCCGGTGGGAGGGGAGCCGTCGCCGCGCCCGGAACACACGTACGACAGAAGATCGGTCACGTGCCCCGTCTGCGGACACGCGCATCCGGACAACCGCGAGAGCCAAGCGAAGTTCGTATGCGGAGTCTGCGGTCACCAGGAACACGCCGACACGTTGGCGGCGAAGAACACACTGGCCCGCGGGCATGCGGGTCACAGGGCGTGGAGACCTCGGCGCCAGCCGGTCCGCGAAGCGCCAACCAGCGTGAAACCGTGAGGAATTAGCGCTCCGACCACTGAGTTCGGAATCCCTGTGGCCTCGGCCGCCGGGAGGATCGCCAAGTCCGTCGGATGAGACGTGATCGGCGTCTCACGACATGAGACGTGAAACGCGTTACTAAGCAGTCACACAACCCCTCACGACCGCTAAGGTCCGCCGGAGAGGCCCATACACGAGGGACACGTAAACAGCGCGTCAGGGGAGTCGCACAGTGGCACGGAAGCTTGCCGTCATCGGAGCCGGCCTGATGGGTTCCGGCATCGCACAGGTCTCCGCCCAGGCGGGCTGGGACGTCGTACTGCGCGATGTCACCGACGAAGCGCTCACCCGTGGCACCGACGGCATCAAGGCCTCGTACGACAGGTTCGTGAGCAAGGGCAAGCTCGCCGAGGCCGATGCCGAGGCCGCTCTCGGGCGGATCACCGCCACCACCGACCTCGACGCGGTCGGCGACGCGGACATCGTCGTCGAGGCCGTGTTCGAGAAGCTGGAGGTCAAGCACGAGATCTTCCGCGCGCTCGACAAGATCGCGCGCGACGACGCCGTGCTCGCCTCCAACACCTCCGCCATCCCCATCACCAAGATCGCCGCCGTGACCGACCGCCCGGACCGGGTCGTCGGTGCGCACTTCTTCTCGCCGGTGCCGATGATGCAGCTCTGCGAGCTGGTCCGCGGCTACAAGACGAGCGACGAAACCCTCGCCACCACGCGGGAGTTCGCCGAGTCCGTCGGCAAGACCTGCATCGTCGTCAACCGGGATGTCGCCGGTTTCGTGACGACCCGGCTGATCTCGGCGCTCGTCGTCGAGGCGGCCAAGCTGTACGAGTCCGGTGTCGCCACCGCGGAGGACATCGACCTCGCCTGCAAGCTCGGCTTCGGGCACGCCATGGGCCCGCTGGCCACCGCCGACCTCACCGGGGTCGACATCCTGCTGCACGCCACCAGCAACATCTACACCGAGTCCCAGGACGAGAAGTTCGCTCCTCCGGAGCTGATGCGCCGGATGGTTGACGCCGGTGACATCGGCCGTAAGAGCGGGCAGGGCTTCTACAAGCACTGAGCGGGAATCAGCAGTCGTAGACGGAAGCAGTCAGCAGTACCTCAGCAGTAGTCAACAGGCACGAAAACCGCACGAACCCCTCAGGCATCACCCTGTGGGGTGAATTGGGTATCGGTTCGCTCACAGACGGCAACCTGGCCGCCCCTCAGGCAGTCAGACGTTGCATCACTTACCGACGCGGAGCACGACAACGCACTCACGGGGAGCGTATATGTACATCAGGGGCGACCACGCCGAGCTGGTCGTCGGGGGCCGCCTCGACGTTCGCAGCGCGGCGGACGCCCGTACGGTCCTGCACACGGCCGTCGACACCGGCGTCGGCGATCTGGTGCTGGACCTGTCCGAGCTGGACTCCTGGGACGCCACCGGGCTAGGGGTGATCATGGGAGCCCACCGACGGTGCGGGCGGTGCGGCCGACGGCTGGTGCTGCGCGACGTACCACCGCAGATGCAGCGCCTGCTGGTGGCCACCCGGCTGCACCGGATCCTGGCGATCGAGGGCGGTATCGGGGTGGAGTCACTGCCCAGAGTGTGAGCCCAGAGCATGGGCCCAGAGCATGGGCCCAGAGCATGAAACGCGCTTCACTCGCAATCCTCACGAGACTGTGACGTCTCGGACGGCGCGGTACCCCGGACTGTCGTAGATACTGTGCGAAGGTTTAGGGTTCGGTCGCCCGCTGCCTGACATCCCACGAGCGGGCCCGGACCAGAAGCGACAGCGCAGTGTGCAGCAAGGCCGGGAGGGGCCTGGGTCTTGCGACCCGCACACGACGCTTTTGGGGGGCTTGAACCTTATGGACCCGAACAACCAGGGCTCCGAGGAGTACGGCCACGACGCCGACGGCACCACGCCGCGTCAGCGCCCGCCTCGCGACGCCCTCACATCCGACTTCGGCCAGCACACACCCGCGCTCGCCCGCACGGCACAGCTCGTCTCGGGCGACTACCTGCTCACGATCAACCCGGTCGACGGCAGCGAGATAGAGATCTGCCCGCCCGGCGAACGGCCCGGCCGGCCCGCCAAGCTCACCGCGGCCGAGCGCGCCGAGATCACCCGCGCGGCCACACCACCCGTACCGCCCGGGCCCGCGCAGCCCGAACTCCCGCTCCTGGAACGCGACGGCGAGCGCGAACGGCTGGTGCGGCTGCTGGCCCGCGGCCGTTCCGTACGGCTCACAGGGCCGCCCGGCTCGGGACGCACCACGCTCCTCGACGCCGTCGCCGGAGACTGCGCGGACCTCGCGCCCGACGGTGTGGTCCGTCTCAGCGGCCTCCGCCGCACCCCGACCGACCTCCTCTACGACCTCTTCTACGCCGTCTACAGCGCACCTCTGTACCGGCCGGAACCGGACGAACTGCTCACCCTCGTCCGGGAGGCCGGCGCGGTCGTCGTCCTCGACGACGTGGAGTTCGGCGGCGCCGCGCTCGATGAACTCATCGACGCGACCCCCGAGTGCGCCTTCCTGATCAGCGCCACCCCCGATGTGCCCGCGCCGTCCGCCGACGCCCTGATCGAGGAGCTGTTCCTCGACGGCCTCGACCGGGCCGGTGGCCTGGAACTCCTTGAGCGTGCCGTCGGCCGTGTCCTCACCGAGGAGGAGGCCAACTGGGCCGGTGACCTCTGGTTCGAGTCCGAGGGCCTGCCCCTGCGGTTCGTCCAGGCCGGCGCCCTGCTCAGGCAGCGCGACGGACTGCGCGCCAGCGCCGACGCCTTCGACGAGTTCGGCGTCTTCCAGGACATCCCGGTCGACGCGCCCTTCGACTCCGGCGACGAGCACGACGTACCGCTGCCCTCGCTCGCCGAGGGTGCCGCGCCCGCGCCGCTGCTCGCCTCCCGGCTCAGCGAGTCCGCGCGGGAGACCCTGCGCTTCGCCGTCGCGCTCGGCGGTGAGGTGCCCCACCAGGCGCATCTGCCGGCGCTCGTGGACGACGCCCACGCGGACGCCGCCCTCGGCGAGCTGCTCGGCTGTGCGCTGGTCTCCCCGGTCGGCTCGCACTACCGCCTCGCGGCCGGGGTGCAGACCCAGCTGGAGGCCGCCGGTTATGGCGAGGGCGCCCAGGAACGGGCGATCAGCGCCGCCCAGCACTACTCCTGGTGGGCCGGGCACCCCTCCGTGACCCCCGAGCGGGTCTGCGCGGAGGCCGACGCCCTGCTGGCAGCCCTCGACGTGCTCGTGCCGGTCACGGTGCCGCCGGCGGAGGACGAGGAGAGTACGGCCGTACAGCTGGCCCGCACCGCGGCGCCCGCCTTCGCGGCCGGTCTGTACTGGAGCGCCTGGGAACGCGTCCTGCGTGCCGGTGCCGAGGCAGCCCGGCTCGCCGGAGAGGTCGCGGAACAGGCCTACTTCCACCACGAGTTGGGCATCCTCGCGCTCTGCGGCGAACAACTCGACCTGGCCCGTGCCGAGCTGGAGTCCGCCATCGGCCTGCGCGGCGCCCTCTCCGACAAGCGAGGCACGGTCGCGGGCCGTCGCGCCCTCACCCTGGCCGCCGACCGGGCGGGCGACACCCCCGGCCTCGGCTCCGGCCCGGTCTCCACGGCGGGCGAGGAGGTGCCGGACGCGCGGTACGAGGAGTCGGCGTCGCCGCCCGGCGGGGTCCCGGCCGTCTTCGGCGCCGCGGGCTATCCGCCGCTCCAGCCGTCGCCCTCCGGTTCCGGTTCGGCCTCCGGTTACGGGTCCGGATCCGGTGACTTCCCGGCTACGGTCATCACACCCCGGTCCGGGGGCGGCGGGGCGCACAAGGCCTCGGGCCTCCAGCGGCTCGTCGGCGGTGCCCGGCGCAACCTCGTGGCCGTCGGCGCGGGCGCCCTGCTCGCGGCGGTGCTCGGCACGGTGGTGACGCTGGGGGCGACCTCGAACCCCAACGACGCGCCGTCCGACCAGGTGGGCGTCAACCCGTCCGCCAGTGCGGGCAACGACGACGACAGCCTCGGCGCGGACAAGGCCGACAACGGCGACAGCAACGGCGACACCGGCACGGCCACCAGCCGCCCGACCGACCCGGGGCCCGACGGCACCTGGGGCACGTCGGACGACCCGACACCGCCGTCCTCGGGCGGGCAGGAGCCGTCGGACGATCCGACGGGGACGAAGACGCCGGGTGGCGGTAACGGGGGCGGCGGGGGCGGCACCACGTCTCCGACGGACGATCCGACGACGACCGCGCCGACGGACGATCCGACGACGCCGGACCCGACCACCCCGGACCCGACGACGCCCGACCCGACAACGCCGGACCCGACCACCCCGGACCCGACGACGCCCGACCCGACGACGCCGGATCCCACCCCGGACACCACGACGTCGGCCAGCGGCCCGGCCGAGACCGAGACGGCGAGCGAACCGGCGAGCTCTCCGGCCGACGACACCAGCGCCCCGGCCACGACGACGTCCAGTGAGGCGACGGTCATCTGACAGCACGACGAAGGGGCGGGTCCGTGGCCACGGACCCGCCCCTTCGTCGTGCAACCAGCCCTACAACCTTGAACAGCCGTCAGAACAGCCGGAGTTTGTCGTCCTCGATGCCCCGCAGAGCGTTGTAGTCCAGCACCGCGCAGCCGATCCCCCGGTCCGTGGCGAGGACGCGGGCCTGGGGCTTGATCTCCTGGGCGGCGAAGATGCCGCGGACCGGCGCGAGGTGCGGGTCGCGGTTCAACAGCTCCAGGTAGCGCGTGAGTTGCTCCACGCCGTCGATCTCACCGCGTCGCTTGATCTCGACCGCGACCGTCGCGCCGTCGGCGTCCCGGCACAGGATGTCGACCGGGCCGATGGCCGTCATGTACTCGCGGCGGATGAGCGTGTAGCCGTCGCCGAGGGTCTCGATGCGGTCGGCGAGCAGTTCCTGGAGGTGTGCTTCCACGCCGTCCTTGATCAGGCCGGGGTCGACGCCCAGTTCGTGGGAGGAATCGTGAAGGATCTCCTCCATCGTGATGATGAGCTTCTCGCCCGCCTTGTTGATGACGGTCCAGATCCCCTCCTCTTCTCCTGCCCCCTCCTTCAACGTGCAGGGCGGAGACATCCAGTTGAGGGGCTTGTAGGCGCGGTCGTCCGCGTGGATCGAGACGCTGCCGTCAGCCTTGACCAGGATGAGACGGGGGGCCGACGGGAGATGAGCGGTGAGCCGGCCCGCGTAGTCCACGGAACAGCGCGCAATGACGAGACGCATGGTCGGCAACGCTACTCGACGCGTGGTGCTCCACGCGATTCGCCCACCTCACAGTGGTGACGGGCGCTCGGTGGGCCGAAGGAACATGCCAGTGGCAACTGTTCGTTGTTGGCTGATTGTGTGCCTACGGGGACGGTTCTGACCGGTCCTGTATCCGCGTTTTCCTGGTGCCGTCACGGTCCGTTGCATACCGTAGTAACCGGGAGGTCGCGATGCATCTACGGAGCGTGCTCGGTGTCGCGGGCTCCCTTTCCCTGTCCGGCAACCCCCGCGACCCGGGGGTGCGAGAGGAGAACCCATGTCGCTCGACGTCTCACCGGCCCTACTCGAACAGGCCGAGCGAGGCGAGGTCGACGAAGCTGAATTCGTCGACTGCGTCCGGACCTCCCTGCCCTACGCATGGGAGATGATCAGCTCCCTGGTGGCCCAGCTGAAGGTGGACGGCGGAGACTTCGCCGACAACCAGACGCCGCCGCCGGACGAGCAGGCACGTGGGCAGCTGCTGCGTGCGCTGGCGAGTGACGCGATTCGCGGTGCGCTTCAGCGGCACTTCGGGGTGCGGCTGGCCTTCCAGAACTGCCACCGGGTGGCGGTGTTCCCGCTGGACGCCTCTGTCGACGTCAAGCTGGCCCGCTTCACCTCGGTGCGCAGTCAGTTGCTGAACCAGTCCCCGGAATTCCGGGACTGCTGAGGTGACTTAGGCACCGGCTTGCCGCTCCGTACGCGGGAGGTGTTTCTGTACGGGGCGGCAAGCTACCTGGGGCAGCGGGCGGTTGACCGGGATGATCGGGTCAGCGCAGCTGTGTGAGCACCTCGCTCCCCAGCCGCCGTACGTTCTCCTCCGTGGCCGCCAGGTCGCCGGAGCCCTCGATGAGCAGCGCGAAGCGGGAGATGCCCGTCCGTTCGGACGTGGCCGCGAGCCGGTCGGCGCACAGCCTGGGGGTGCCGACCGGGTGCAGTCCGCAGAGGAGTTCGGTGTACGCCACCGGGTCCCGCATCGAACGAGCCCGGCCGTCCACCGTGACATGTGCTTCCAGTCCCTGACGCAGCCAGCCCGGCATCGCCTTCATCAGCGTCTCGACCGCGTCCGTACGCCGGTCCGCGATCTGGCAGACGCCCGCCGACACATGGGCGGCGCCGTGGATCTCGTCCGCCGGACGCCCCGCCGCACGCGCCGACTTCCGCCACAGGGTGACCATCTCGGCCTTCTCCTCGTCGCCGACATGCATCCCGAGGAGCATCGGCAGCCCGCGCTCGGCGGCCAGCCGCACACTCGCCGGCGAGGTGCACGCGACGACGACCTCCGGCCCCGCCGTCTCCGTCAGCGACTCCGACGGGCTGGGTACGACGGGCACCTCACGGAACCTGAACCGGTCGCCGTCGGCCGCCACGGACGGCTCACGCAGCCAGCGGACCAGCAGATCGAGTGATTCCGGGAAGGCCTTCTCGTACGCCTCGATCCCCGTCCCGAACACCTCCAGGTCGACCCACGGACCGCCGCGCCCCACGCCCAGCGTGAACCGCCCGCCGGACGTCAGATGCAGCAGCGCGGCCTGCTCGCCGAGCATCACCGGGTGGGTGGTGGGCAGCACGCTCACCGCCGTGCCGACCCGGATGCGCCGGGTGCGGCCCAGCAGCAGCGCGGCCAGCGTCGTCGCGGACGGGCAGGTGCCGTACGGCACGAAGTGGTGCTCCGCCAGCCAGACCGTGTCGAGACCCGCCTCCTCGGCGACCTCGGCGGACCGGACCGCTCGGTGCAGCGCCTCCCCCTGGCCCTGGCCCGGGAACTGGGCCGCCAGCACAAAACTTCCTACGCGCATTGCTCTTTCCTGCTTCCTAGGCCCCGACATGGAGCTCCCCCGCTCGGCATAACCGCTCGACACGTGCCGAAGTCACGGCTTGGCGGAGAGATTGGCGGATTGTCTGCAGAATCGGGCAGCCGGGCGAAGAGTGGCCGGGGTGCCGACGGCGGACCGGTGGGGGACCGACGGGGGATTCGAGAAGGGGTTCGAGAGAAGTTCGTACGACGGTGCTGACTTACTTCTACCCCGGATCGCGCCGCGTAGGCTGGAGACGACTCCTGCCCCCTGAACCGCTCCGTGAGGTGTTCCGTGTCCCCGCGCCGCAACCGCCCCCAAGGCCCCGGCTCGCCCGGCCGGAGTGCCGACGAGGACGACTCCGGCCGCTACGGCGGCTTCCAGTCCTCGGAGAACTGGCAGGGCGAGAGCTGGAACGTCCGGCATGTCGCGGGGGCCAGCGCCCAGGGCAAGACGTACCGCTGCCCGGGCTGCGACCAGCTGATCCCGTCCGGTGTCCCGCATGTCGTCGCGTGGGCCGAGCACGCGGGCGTGGACGACCGCCGGCACTGGCACAAGGCGTGCTGGAACGCGAAGGACCGCCGCACCACACGGGTGCAGCGGTCCCGTAACGCACCGAGGTTCTGAACCAACTCGCCTGTCGGCTCGCGGAGTTCACCCCTCCGAGTGAATCAGCTGAATCGGGTGGGCCAGGTGAATCAGATAGATCGGGTGAATCCGGTGATTCACACGTCCCGGCGGTCCAGCAGGACGAAGGCGCCGACGATCGCCGCGGCGGTCAGGCCGGCGAGCAGACCGAGCTGGGCACCCCCGGCGGCGTTCTCGTCGTCCAGTCCGAAGATCTTGGCGAGGGCGTTGGGCGCGTTGTAGTCGAGCATCTTCTCGCCGATCGTCCGCATGCTCTCGGACATCAGCAGGAACGCGGGCAGGATCGCCGGCACCAGGACGAGCCCCAGCATCGTGGTGATCGCGCCCGCCGAGTGACGCAGCATCGAGCCGACCGCGAGGGCGAGCGTGCCGAGCAGCGAGACGTACAGCGCGCCCATGACGACCGTGCCGCCCCAGGGCTTGCCGCCGTCGCCGTTGTGCATCGACTCGGTCGCCAGACCGACGAAACCGATCGCGAACGCGGACACGACGAACGCGACCGCGAAGAAGATGATCAACTTGGCGGCGAGCACCCGGTGGCGCTGCGGCGACGCGGTGAACGTCGTACGGATCATGCCCGTGCCGTACTCGGACGAGATGACCAGCACGCCCAGCGTGATCAGGCAGATCTGCCCGAGGATCAGCCCGAAGAACGCGGGAATCGTGTACGGCACGTCCCCGAAGTCCTCGTTGGTCGTCTGCGCGGCGACCAGCAGGCCGATGCCGATGACGAGGACCAGGAAGACCCCGAGCGTCCACATCGTGGAGCGCACCGACTTGATCTTCGTCCACTCGGAGGCGAGGGCGTGACCGAGATGCGTGCGCGTGACCGGGATCGGCGAGGTGTAGGCGGCGGCGTACGAAGCGCCGGGCGCCGCCTGCCAGTTCGGCGCCGCCTGCGGCACCGGCGTCTGCGTCGGGGGCTGCTGGGGCGTGCTCATCGGGCGTCCTCGGGCTTGGTCAGGTCGGGGGCGGCGGCAGGAGCGGGCTGCGCGTACGGGTTCGGGTGGGCGCCACCGGGCGCGGCGGGGCCGGCAGGGCCGCCGTACGGCCCCGAGGGCGGTCCGAGCGGCTCGGGCGCCGAGAACGGGGGCTGACCGCCCTCCTGGGGCGGCGGCGGGGCGTACCAGCCCGGCTGGCCCTGTCCCGGCACCGGCATCTGGGGCGGCGGCTGCGCGCCCGGCGGGGGCAGCTGCTGGAGTCCGGCCCGCTGGTCGATGGTCGAGCGGTAGTCGACGGCGCCCTGCGTCATCCGCATGTACGCCTCCTCCAGCGACGCCTGGTGCGGCGACAGCTCCCACAGGCGTACGTCGGCGGAGTGCGCGAGGTCGCTGATGCGGGGCAGCGGCAGGCCCATGACGCGCAGGGCGCCGTCCTGCTCGGGCAGCACCTGGCCGCCCGCCTCGGTCAGCGCGGCCGTCAGCTTCTCGCGCTGCTGCGGCTCGGTCTCCGGGGTGCGTACGCGCGCGAAGTCGGCGGAGTTGGCGGAGATGAAGTCCCGCACGCTCATGTCGGAGAGCAGCTGTCCGCGCCCGATCACGATGAGGTGGTCGGCGGTCAGCGCCATCTCGCTCATCAGGTGGGAGGAGACGAACACGGTCCGCCCCTCCGCCGCGAGCGCCTTCATCAGGTTGCGCACCCAGAGGATGCCCTCGGGGTCGAGGCCGTTGACCGGCTCGTCGAAGAGCAGCACCTGGGGGTCGCCGAGGAGCGCGGCGGCGATGCCGAGCCGCTGGCCCATGCCGAGCGAGAACCCCTTGGAGCGCTTCCGGGCCACGTCCTGGAGCCCGACGACCCCGAGCACCTCGTCCACGCGCCGTGCCGGGATGCCCGACAGCTGGGCCAGACACAGCAGATGGTTACGGGCGTGCCGGCCGCCGTGCACGGCCTTGGCGTCGAGCAGGGCACCGACCTGGCGGGGGGCGTTGGGCAGCTTGCGGTAGGGGAAGCCGCCGATCGTGACCTGGCCCGAGGTGGGCTGGTCCAGGCCGAGGATCATCCTCATCGTCGTCGACTTGCCCGAGCCGTTGGGGCCGAGGAAGCCGGTGACGGACCCCGGCCGCACCTGGAAGGAAAGGTTGTACACGGCCGTCTTGTCGCCGTAGCGCTTCGTCAGGCCGACTGCCTCGATCATGCTCCGCACCCACCGAAAATTTCACGACAGCGGGGCACACGCCCCCGTAAGGGTTAGGAGCTTATCGGGGAGCTGACGGTTCCCCCCAAGGGTGAGCAAAAATGTCGGGTGCATGCCCGCCCAGGTGGCCGTGGCGATGTCGGGCGCGGGAACCGCGCCCCGACAGGGGCGCGGGGAACTGCGCGATCAGCCCCCACCGGACCTGCGGCCAAAGAACCCCCCACCCCCCACCCAGCGGAGCGCTACGCATCCCGCTTCTTCAGCAGCACATACCCCCCGAGCAGCGCCACGACAACCCACACCACCATGATCGCGAGCCCACCCCAAGGCCCGTACGGAGTGTCGTTGTCGACCGGAGTCACCACCTGCATGATCTTGCTGCCCGCCTGGTCCGGCAGATAGCGCGCGATCTTCTTGGTCGCCGAGACCGCGCCCAGGATGTTGGAGATCAGGAAGAAGAACGGCATCAGCACACCGAGCGCCAGCATCGGGCTGCGCAGCATCGCGGCCACGCCCATGGAGAACAGGGCGATGAGCGTCATGTACAGCGCCCCGCCGATCACCGCGCGCAGCACACCCGGATCGCCGATGGACGTCGAGTGCCCGCCCAGCATCGCCTGCCCGAGGAAGAACGCGGCGAAGCTGGTGACGACCCCGACCGCGAAGGCCAGCCCGGTCGCGACCGCCAGCTTGCTCGCGAGGAACGTGCCGCGCTGGGGTACGGCCGCCAGCGAGGTGCGGATCATGCCGGTGCTGTACTCGTTCGACACGACGAGCACCCCGAACACGATCATCGCGAGCTGACCAAGACTCATCCCGGCGAAACTCGTGTACGTCGGGTCGAAGGAGAGCCGGTCCTTCTCGCTGAGGTCGCTCCACTGGTTCTTGAAGAGCAGCGAGATAAGCGCACCGAGCGCGATCGTCACGACGGCCGCGAGACCGAGCGTCCACACCGTGGACGCCACCGACCGGATCTTGGTCCACTCGGACCGGAGGACCTGGGTGGCTGCCATGCTCAGTCCTTCTTCCAGCCGTCGCCCCAGGGCCCGGGGGAGGGGGCGGCCGGGAGACCGGCCGAGGGCGGTGTGTCGCTGTGCGCGTGGTACTCGACCGACTCGGCCGTCAGCTGCATGAACGCCTCCTCCAGGGATGCCTGCTGGGGGCTCAGCTCATGCAGCACGATGTGGTGCTGCGCGGCCAGCTCACCGATCCGCTCGGCCTTCCCGCCGTCCACTTCGAGCGTCTCGGCACCCGCCTGTACGACGGTGATCCCGGCCGAGTGCAGGACGTCGAGCAGCCGTTCGCGCTGGGGGGAGCGGATACGGACGTACGAGCGCGAGTTCTGCTCGATGAAGTCCGCCATGGAGGTGTCGGCGAGCAGCCGCCCCTGCCCGATGACGACCAGATGATCGGCCGTCAGCGCCATCTCGCTCATGAGATGGGACGAGACGAAGACCGTACGGCCCTGCGCGGCCAGCGACTTCATCAGGTTGCGGATCCAGTGGATGCCCTCGGGGTCGAGGCCGTTGACCGGCTCGTCGAACATCAGGATCCGCGGATCGCCGAGCAGCGCGCCGGCGATACCGAGCCGCTGCCCCATCCCGAGCGAGAACCCCTTCGCCTTCTTCCGGGCGACCGCGGTGAGCCCGACGGTGTCGAGCACCTCGTGCACGCGCGAGCTGGGGATGCCGTTGCTCTGGGCGAGACAGAGCAGGTGGTTGAAGGCGCTGCGCCCACCGTGCATGGCCTTGGCGTCGAGCAGGGCGCCGATGTACTTGAGGGGGTCCTTGAGATGGTCGTAGTGCTGACCGTCGATCCGGACGTCACCGGCGGTGGGGCGGTCGAGGCCGAGCATCATCCGCATGGTGGTGGACTTCCCGGCACCGTTGGGCCCGAGGAAGCCCGTCACGATGCCCGGTCTGACGGTGAACGTCAGATGATTGACCGCCACTTTCTCGCCGTACCGCTTGGTCAGCCCCTCTAGCTCGATCATGCGGCCACGCTAGTTCGGGCGTTCGGCCGGTGCCACCCGGCTGGGCAAACCAAGACCGACGCCTGCCGCAACAATGGTGAACGCGGTGGCCCAGAGGAAGGCGTGCGGGAAGGTGCCGCCGCCATGGCCCCGGGCGAGCACCGCCGCGAGGACCGCGGTGCCGAAGGACCCGCCGAGCTGCTGCACGATCCGGGTGGTCGTGCTGGCGTGCGGTATCTGTGCGGGCGTCAGCCCCTGGTACGCGCCGACCATGACGGCCATGTTGGCGGCGCTCATCCCGAGCCCGCGCACGGCCAGCGCTACGGGCAACAGGACGCCGGCGGGATGCCGGAGGGCGAAGGGGAGCGTGCCGAGGGCGGTGAGCAGCAGCCCGCCCACCACGACCGGCCGCGGCCCGACCCGGTCGGTGAGCGGCCCGGTCACCCGGGCGAGCAGACTGCCGACCCCCTGGGGCGCGAGCAGCAGCCCGGCGGCGACCACGCCCTCGCCGCGGACCTGCTGGTAGTAGAGGGGCAGCAGGAACATCCCGCCGAAGAGCGCGAGCCCGCCGAGGAACAGCAGCACCGAGGAGACGGCGAAGGCACGGTCCCGGAAGAGCCGTACGTCGACGAGGGGCGCGTCGGCCCGCCGGGCGTGCACGACGAAGGCGGCCACGAGTACGGCGCCCAGGGGCGTCGCCGTCGCCCGGGCGGGGCCGTTCTCGGTGAGCCCGTACGCGAGTGCCGCGAGGCCGGGGGAGAGGAGCAGGAGGCCGGTGAGATCGAGGCGGAGGCGGTGCTGTTCGTGGTCGGCGGGGGTGTCCTTCGGGAGGGTCCGCCAGGCGAGGGACAGGGCGAGCAGACAGACGGGCACGTTGACGTAGAAGATCCAGCGCCAGCTGAGATGCCCGGCGATCAGACCGCCGAGCACCGGGCCGAGGATCGGTACGACCACCGCGGGCAGAGTGATCGCCGCCATCAGTCGGCCCAGGTTCCGGCCGCCGGCGGCGCGCATGACGAGGGTCTGAAGGACGGGCAGCAGCAGGCCGCCGCCGACGCCCTGCACGACCCGGAAGGCGATGAGCGAGCCGGTGTCCCGGGCGAGGCCGCACAGCACCGAGCCGGCGAGGAACAGGGTGAGTGAGGTGAGCCAGAGACGTCGGCCGCCGACGCGTTCCACGGCCCAGGCGGAGAGGGGGACGACGGTCGCCAGGGCCAGGAGGTAGGCGGTGCTGACCCATTGGACGGTGGCTGTGGGGGCGTGGAGGTCGGCACTGAGGGTGTGCAGGGCGATGGAGACGACCGTGCTGTCGAGGAGAGGGGCGAGGGCGCCGAGGACGAGGGTCAGGGTGAGTTTTCGGAGGGTGGGGTCCATTGCTTCTCCGGGTCCATTGGAGACGTAGCGTCTCTTATTTGGAGGATAGGCTGGCCTGGATAGGAGACGCAATGTCTCTTACCTGGCTCTCACGGAGGCATGGAGTGACCGGTGACGGTTCGCGGCGGCGCGGGGCGGCTCTGGAGGCCGATCTGCTCGACGCCGCGTGGGAGGAGCTGGCGGAGGTCGGCTACGCCAGGCTCACGATGGAGGGCGTCGCGGCGCGGGCCCGTACCGGGAAGCAGGTTCTGTACCGGCGGTGGCCCAATCGGGCGCAACTGGTGCGGGCGGTGGTGCGGCGGCGGAGCGGGGCGTTGGGCGAACAGGTGCCCGATACGGGGGAGTTGCGGGGGGATGTGCTCGCTGTGCTGCGGGGGATGGTGGAGCGGCAGAGGGAGCTTGGGCCCGATGTCATTCATGGGCTGCTGGCCGAGGTGCCCGATGTGGATCCGGACTTCGCTCGGATCATGCGGGGGGTTCTTGGGGTGATCCTTGAGCGGGCGGCGGGTCGGGGAGAGATCGTGAGCGGGGATCTTCCGGGGCGTGTGATCAGCTTGCCCGCTGATCTTTTGCGGCACGAGATGTTGTTGGGGCGGGAGCCGGTTTCCGAGCAGGTGCTGGTGGAGATTGTGGACGACGTGTTTCTGCCACTTGTTCGCCGTGGGTGAGTGCTGCGCCGTCGTGGCTGGTCGCGCAGTTCCCCGCGCCCCCAAAGGCGGAGGCCCGCACCCCCTGTTCAGGAGGTACGGGCCTTCGGAACCGCTGCTTACCGGGACTGCTGGGCCGGAACCCCGCGGGTGATCGGCTCGTCGTCCGTCGTGGGGGCGCCGGCGGCTGCGACCGCGGCTCCCGTCAGGGTGGCGAGCATCTCGCGGACGTTCGTCAGCTGGGCGTTGATCGAGTCGCGGCGGTTGGTGAGAGCCGCCAGCTCGCGCTCCGATTCCGAACGGATCCGGTCGGCCTTGGCGTTCGCGTCGGCCACGATGTCCTCGGCCTGGCGCTGGGCCGTCTCGACCGTCTGGCGGGCGCGGCGCTCGGCGTCCGTGCGCAGCTTCTCGGCCTCCAGGCGAAGCTGCTCCGCGCGGTGCTCGATCTCCGCGAGACGCTTCTCGGCCTTGGCCTGACGGGACGCGAGGTCGCGCTCCGACTGCTCGCGGCGCTTGGCGAGATTCGTCTCGAAGTCCGCGGCGGCCTGGGCGGCCTTGGCGCGGGTCTCCTCGAAGAGGGCGTCCGCCTCCTCACGCTTGGACTGCGCGTCCTTCTGCGCCTCCTGGCGCAGCTGGGAGGCGTCGCTCTTGGCCTTCTCGACGATCCGGACGCCCTCGTCCTCCGCCTTGGACTTGCGGTCCGCAGCGAACGATTCTGCGTCGTTGCGCACCTGCTGAGCCGCCGACTCGGCCAGCTCACGGTGCTGCTCGGCCGCGCGACGGGCCTCCTCGCGCAGGTCCTTCGCCTCCTCCTCGGCGAGGCGGAGGATCTTCTCGACACGCGCGCCGAGACCGGCGTACGACGGCTCCGCGTCGCTGACCTGGGCCTGGGCGTTCTGCGTTTCGAGGTGGAGCTCCTCGATGCGCTTTTCCAGAGCAGTGATACGAGCCAGAGCGCTGTCACGGTCGGAGACGAGCTTCGAAATGCGTTCGTCCACCTGAGCGCGGTCGTACCCACGCCGCACAAGCTCGAAGCCGTAGGGGGAAGTGTCGCTCATGGGGTTCCTGTCGAATGAGACCGGTGAGGTGATAGGGGGAATCCTAGGGGTCCAAGCGGCGTGTCATCGAGCAGTCACCCGATTGATATGGAGAATCAGACCCCTTTTGAGTGGCTAACCGGCGTGCTGCTTGCCAAAGAATTGGTCAAAGACCCCAGAAAGCCCCACAGAATGCACGCAACGCGCCCTCCGCGCTAGCCATCTGATGACTTGCCACCCGTACGGGTGACACCTACGGCAGCGCCCGCCTTGACGCCGCCGTCCTTGTTCGCTGACGGGGCCTCAAAGGACTCCAACGCCTCCAGTACGTCCTGGACACGGGAGATCTCCGCCTGGATGTCCTCGCGGCGCCGCACGAGGATCTCCAGTTCCCGCTTGCCCTCCTCGACCGTGGCCTTCGCCTCGCGGATCGCCTCGGCGCGGAGTTCCTCGGCCTCCCGGATCAGGGTGGCCTTCTTCTGCTCGGCCTCCTTCAGGAGCCCCTCGGCCTTCTTGACGGCGGCGATCCGGACCTTGCCCGCCTCCGAGTTGGCCTCCGAGACCAGGTCCTTGGCCTTCAGCTCCGCCTTGACGAGCTGCTCCTCGGCGGCCGTGATCAGCGCGTCGCAGCGGTCGCCGGTCGACTTCATCGTCTCGGCGGCCTCGCGGCGGGCCCGCTCGTGCAGGCCCTCGATCTCGGTCGTGATGCGGTCGCGCAGCTCCTCGGCCCGCTCCCTTATGGCGGTGGCGTCCCGGCGCGCGCCGACGAGCAGCTCGTCCGCGTCCGTACGGGCCTTCTCCACCGTCGAGTTGCCCCGGGCCGTCGCCTGGGACACCAGTCGTTCCGCCTCGTTGCGGGCGGCGCCCACCATCGAGTCGGCCTGCGCCTCCGCTTCCGCGGTCGTCTTCTGCGCGGCCTGCTGCGACTCCGACAGCAGCTTGTCGGCCTCGGCGGCCGTCTCCGTGATGAGCGTGTCGACCTGCTCGGCCGCCTCGGAGCGCCGCTTGTTGGCCTCCTTGCGGGCCTCGTCCAGCGTGCTGTCGGCCTCGTCGCGCGCGGTCGACATGAGCCGGTCGGCCTCCGCCGCCGCCTCCGCCTTGACCCGCTCGGCCTCCGCGCGCACCCGCTCCGCGTGCTGCTGCGCCGAACCGACCGTCTCGGCGGCCTCGGCGCGCAGCCGCTCCGCGTCCCCGGTCGCCTCCGAGATCAGCTGCTCGGCCTTGGCCACGGACTCGGCACGTACGCGCTCCGCCTCGGCGTTGGTCTCCTCGGTGAGCCGCTCCGCCTCCGCCGTCACCTCGGTGATCAGCGTGTCGGCCTGCGTCGCCGCGTCCGAACGGATCCGGTTCGCGTCCTCGCGGGCCTCCGCACGGCTGCGCGAAGCGTCCTGCTCGGCGTTCGCGATGGTGTCCGAAGCCTCCGTACGCACCCGCTGGGCGTGCGCGGCGGCGTCCTGGCGCAGCCGCTCCGCCTCGGCGATCGCCTCGCCCACCGTGCGCTCGGCGAGCACCTTGGCGTGCTCCGACGCCTCCGACGCCTCGCGCCGCACCCGGCTCGCGTCCTCCGAGGCCCGCTCCCGCTCGGAGTAGGCGTCGGCACGGACCCGGTCCGCCTCCTCCGACGCCTCGCGCCGCATCCGGTCGGCGACGTGCTCGGCGGCGGAGCGCAGCCCCTGGATCTCCTCCTGGGCCTGCTCGTGCAGCCCCGACACCGACTCCCGGACCTGCTGGGCGTGCTGCTCGGCCGCCGACACCATCTCGTTGGCGCGCCGGTCCGCCTCCTCGACCAGTCGTACGGCCTCGGCCTGGGCGTCCTCCACGCGCTTGCGCGCCGACGCCAGCAGCTCCTCGCTCTGTTCGCGGGCCCGCTCGCGCTCCTGGTCGGCCTCCTGGCGGGCGGAACCGAGGGTCTCCTCGGCCTCGCGGCGCCGCCTGGCGGCCTCCTCCTGGGCGGCGGCCAGCGTCTCCGACGCCTCCGTCGCCAGTCGCTCGGCGGCGGCCTGCGCCTCCGCCCGTACCCGGTCGGCGGTGTCCTGGGCCTCCGACTTCAGCCGCTCGGCCTCGGCCGCCGCGTCGGACCGCAGGCGTACGGCGATGGCCTCGCCCTCCGCCCGGGACGCGGACGCGTCCGCCGCCGCCTCGTCGCGCAGCCGCTGGATCTCCGCGTCGGCCTGCGCCTGGAGGCTCCGGACCCGCTCGGCGGCCTCGGAACGCAGCCGCTCCGACTCCTCGGCCCCCTCGCGGCGGATCCGCTCGGCCTCCGCGCGGGCGTCGGTGAGCGCCTGCTCGGCCGCGGTGAGCCGGTCCTCGGCCTCCGTGTGCAGCCGGGTCAGCTCGGCGGCGGCCTCGTCGCGGCGCGCCTCTATGGCCCGCTCGGTCTCCTCGCGCAGCTCGCGCGAGGCCTGCTCGGCGTCCGCCGCGATGCCCTCGGCCTGCTCGACGGCCTCCGCGCGGTGCCGCTCGGCCTCCTTGCGGGTGCGCTCCAGGGTTTCCTCGGCCTGCCGGCGCAGCGTCGTCGCGCGCTCGATGGCCTCCGTACGGACCTTCTCGCTGTCCGTCTGGGCGGTCTGGCGCAGCTCGTCCGCGTCCGCCTTCGCCTTGGCGAGCAGCTCCTCGGCGGTCCTGGCCGCCTCCTCGATCTGCTGGACGGCCTCGCGGCGCGCCTCCGCGCGGATGCGCTCGCCCTCGGCGACCGCGTCGGCGCGCAGCTGCTCGGCCTCACCGCGCAGCCGCCGGGCCTCTTCCTGAAGCTCGACGGTCTTGGCGCGGTACTCCTTGGTGTCGTCCTTCGCCGTGCCCTTGAGCTGCTCGGCGATGTCGTGCGCCTCGGCGCGCAGCCGGTCGGCCTCGGTCTCGGCCTCGGCGCGGATGCGCTCGGCCTCCTCGGTGGCCGCCTTGGTGGTCGACTTCGCTTCCTCGGACGCCCTGTTGAGGACGTCCTCGGCGGTGCGGGCCGCCTTGGCGAGCTGGGAGGCGGTCTCCTCGGCGGTGAGACTGCGGGCGGTCTCCTCGGCCTCGGCGACGATCTTCTCGGCCTTGGCCTTCGCGTCGGCGACGACCTCCTCGGCGGACGCCTTGGTCGCCTCGGCCTCCTGGCTGGCCTCGGTGACCAGCCGGGCGACCTGCTCCTTCGCCGTACGGGTGCGCTGCTCGTTGGCGGACTCGGCGCTGGCGGTCGTCTTGGCCGCGGCCTCCTTGGCCTCGGTGACGACCTTCTCCGCCTCCAGGCGGGCCTCACGCAGGGCGGCCTCGGCCTCCTGTATCCGCTGCTCGGCGGCGCGGCTCAGCTCGGTGGCCTGGCGGCGGGCGCTGTCCGACTCGGTCGCCGTGGAGCTGCGCAGCTGCTCGGCGTGGTCGGCGGCCTCGCGGGCCTCGGAGGTCGCGCTGTTCAGCAGGCGGTCGGCCTCGGCACGGGCCCGGCGCAGCAGCTGGTCGGCCTCCGCGCGGGCGGCCTCGTTCTCGCTCTGGAGGCGCTGCCTGGCCTCATTGGCGACCCGCTCGGCCTCGGCCCGGGCGGCGGCCAGCGCCTGCTCGGCCTCGGACCGCGACTCGTCGACCAGCCGGCGCGCCTGGGACTCGCTGCGGGCCCGCAGCTGCTCGGCCCACGCCACGTTCTCGTTGACGTGCGACTCGACGGTCTGGCGTCGCTCGGCCAGTTCCTGGTCGAGCTGCTGGCGCCGGGTCACCGCCTCCTGGTGCAGTTCGGCCTGCAAGCGGGCCGCCTGCTCGGCGTGCTCCTGAAGGATGCGCTGGGTCTGGGCGCGCGCCTGGGACATCTCGCGCTCGGCGTCCTGGCGGAGCTGGTCCGCCTGGATCTGCGCGTTCCGCAGCAACTGCTCGGCCTGATAGCCGATGTCACCGCCGTCATAGGCGGGCCGGGACATGAGAGTGCGGCGCGCCTCGTGAAGCTTGGCGCGCAGCACCTCGACCTGGTAGCCGAGGTCCTCGGCGTGCTGAATCGCCTTTTCCCGCTCGGTCTTCAGCCGCTCCATCTCGGCCTCGAACCGAGAGAGGTGGTCGACGTCAGCCGCCGGCTCTCGCTCCTGGCGTTCGTAGCCCCGCACTGCGCGGTCCCATCCGTCCCTGGTCGCAACCTTCTCCGAACGAGCCACGTCCGTCCGCCGAACGGGGCCCCCGGGGAATGGTGTCAGATCAACGGCGAGGCACGGACTCCCGCCCTCACCCTCGGCCCCCGAAACCTGAACCCCGGCCCTCGGATCCTCACCTCCACACATCAGGACCCGGACCGCTGCCCGACAACACGGCAGCGGCCGTCCCCAACCCTACCGGCCCATATGTACGAGGGTCAGTGCTCAGGTGACTCAACAGCCGCCGAAGTGACCAGTTCTGTCAGTACTCCGTGGCAATCCTTTGGGTGCAGGAAGGTGATCCGCGACCCCATGGAGCCGCGCCGTGGCTCCTCGTACAGAACGCGTACGCCCTTCTCACGGATGTCCGCGGCCTCGCTGTCCACATCCGCCGTACCGAAGGCGATGTGGTGCACGCCCTCCCCGTTCTTGGCCAGCCACTTGCCCACGGCGGAGTCCTCGCGGGTCGGTTCCAGGAGCTGGAGGTAGGAGGCGCCGCCGTCGTCCGTGTTGTTGATCTTCAACATGGCCTCGCGTACGCCCTGCTCCTCGTTGACCTCGGAGTGGAACACCTCGAAGCCGTACGTGGCCCGGTAGAACTCGACTGTCGTGTCGAGGTCGAAACAGGCGATCCCGATGTGGTCGATTCGCGTCAGCATGGTGTTAGTGCAGCGCTCCTGCGGTGGTTACGCAACGTGCGCGCGATCACACCGACGGCCCGATGACGGAGGCACTACCGCTCAGTACATTCAGGTAAACCCTCGTTCACACTCCTCAGCTCTCCAGCTGAAAGGGGATCGCTCCTCATGTCAGGAACCAACAGCACCACCTCGGTGATCGTCGCGGGCGCACGCACGCCCATGGGGCGGTTGCTGGGCTCGCTGAAGACCTTCTCCGGAGCCGACCTCGGCGGCTTCGCGATCAAGGCCGCCCTCGACCGTGCGGGGATCGGTGGCGACCAGGTGCAGTACGTGATCATGGGCCAGGTCCTCCAGGCCGGCGCGGGCCAGATCCCGGCCCGCCAGGCGGCGGTCAAGGCCGGCATCCCGATGAACGTCCCGGCGCTGACCATCAACAAGGTCTGCCTCTCGGGCCTGGACGCGATCGCGCTGGCGGACCAGCTGATCCGCGCGGGCGAGTTCGACATCGTGGTCGCCGGTGGCCAGGAATCGATGACGAACGCCCCCCATCTGCTCCCCAAGTCCCGTGAGGGCTTCAAGTACGGCGCGATCGAGATGCTCGACGCGATGGCGTACGACGGCCTCACCGACGCCTTCGAGAACATCGCCATGGGCGAGTCCACGGAGAAGCACAACACCCGCCTGGGCATCCTGCGCCCCGAACAGGACGAGATCGCGGCCGCGTCCCACCAGCGCGCGGCGGCGGCACAGAAGAACGGCGTGTTCGAGGCGGAGATCACCCCCGTCGAGATTCCGCAGCGCAAGGGCGAACCGATCGTTTTCAGCCAGGACGAGGGCATCCGGGCGGAGACGACGGCGGAGTCGCTGGGCAAGCTGCGCCCCGCGTTCACCAAGGACGGCACGATCACGGCGGGCACGTCGTCGCAGATCTCGGACGGCGCGGCGGCCGTGGTGGTCATGAGCAGGGCGAAGGCCGAGGAACTGGGCCTGGAGTGGATCGCGGAGATCGGCGCTCACGGCAATGTGGCGGGCCCGGACAACTCCCTCCAGTCCCAGCCCTCCAACGCGATCCTGCACGCCCTCAAGAAGGAGGGCCTGGGCGTCGAAGATCTTGACCTGATCGAGATCAACGAGGCCTTCGCGGCGGTCGCCGTCCAGTCAATCAAGGATCTCGGGGTGTCCACGGATCGGGTGAACGTCAACGGCGGTGCGATCGCGCTGGGTCACCCGATCGGGATGTCCGGCGCACGGGTCGTCCTGCACCTGGCTCTGGAACTGAAGCGGCGCGGCGGTGGCGTGGGCGCGGCGGCCCTGTGCGGGGGCGGCGGCCAGGGTGACGCGCTGATCGTGCGGGTACCCAAGGCGTAAGCGGTCTTGAGGCAGGCCATACGTCTGTGATCGGAACGGAGTTGTGATGCAGGACGTCCCCACGCTGGTGGCGCAGGCCCGGGAAGGCCGGCCGCGGGCCGTGGCCCGGCTGATCTCCCTGGTGGAGGGGGCGTCCGAACAACTCCGCGAGGTCATGGCCGCGCTGGCCCCGCTGACCGGCAACGCGTACGTGGTCGGCCTGACGGGATCACCGGGTGTCGGCAAGTCGACGTCGACATCGGCACTCGTCACGGCCTACCGACGCCAGGGCAGGCGGGTCGGCGTCCTCGCCGTCGACCCGTCGTCGCCGTTCTCCGGCGGCGCCCTCCTCGGCGACCGCGTCCGCATGTCGGACCACGCCTCCGACCCCGGCGTCTACATCCGCTCGATGGCGACCCGGGGCCACCTCGGCGGCCTGGCCTGGGCGGCCCCGCAGGCGATCCGTGTCCTGGACGCTGCGGGGTGCGACGTGGTCCTGGTCGAGACGGTGGGTGTGGGGCAGTCGGAGGTGGAGATCGCGGCGCAGGCGGACACGAGTGTGGTGCTGCTGGCGCCGGGGATGGGGGACGGCATCCAGGCGGCGAAGGCCGGAATCCTGGAGATCGGCGATGTGTTCGTGGTGAACAAGGCGGACCGGGACGGCGCGGACTCCACCGCGCGCGAGCTGAACCACATGCTGGGCCTGGGCGAATCCCGGGCGCCGGGGGACTGGCGCCCGCCGATCGTGAAGACGGTCGCGTCGAGGGAGGAAGGCATCGACGAGCTGGTGGAGGCGCTGGAGAAGCACCGGGCGTGGATGGAGGAGCGGGGAGTGCTGACGGAACGCCGTCGGGCCCGCGCATCCCACGAGGTGGAGACGATCGCGGTGACGGCACTCCGCGAACGCATCGGCGATCTGCACGGCGACCGACGCCTGAGCGCGCTGGCGGAGCGGATCGTGGCGGGCGAGCTGGATCCCTACCGGGCGGCGGACGAGTTGGTGGCGGGGCTGACGGAGCACTGAGGCGAGCGCCGAGTTTCTTCGCCCCCGCCGCCCCTACCCGTCCCATCCTCGGGGGCTCCGCCCCCGAACCCCCTTGTCCTCAAACGCCGGACGGGCTGGTTTGTCAGCCCGTCCGGCGTTTGAGGACAAGGCCCCTTCAGGGCCGTAGCGGGGGTCTGGGGGCGCAGCCCCCAGGGATGGGAACGGGTAGGGGCGGCGGGGGCGAGATCAGTCTGCGGTCACCTTTGTGATCTTGCCCGTGTTCAGGGCTACCGCCCACTCGCTCGTCACCCCGTCCTTCACCGTCTCCACGCCCCACACCACCGCCCCGTTCTCGTCATCGTCGCCCCCCACCTCCGTGACCGTCCCCTTCGCGGCAGCGGCAAGCGCCGCGTCCCGTGCGTCGAACTTCGCCCCCTTCAGCGCCGCCAGCTCCGCACGGTCCTCACTGTCGCTCTCCTCCTCGGTGTCCCGCTGCGCGCCGAGCACCTTCCCCTCGGCGGAGACCTCGACGCCGTACTCCGCATCGTCGCCCGCCACGACGTCCACACCCCACGTCCCGGCGTCACCACCGTCGTCGTCCAGCTCGGCGGAGACGACCGTGCCCGGGGTGTGCCGCAGCGCCGCCGCGATGGCCTCCGCGGCGGTGACGCCGCCGGACCGGACCGCCGTACGGTCCTCGGGGACGACGTGCACGTTCGCGGCAGCCGGCTCGTCGTCGCCCGCCGCGAACGCGGCGACGGTGCCGCCGGCCAGAGCGGCGGCGGTGAGGGTGGCGATGACGATGTTCCGCTTCTTGGGGTTCATGGGAGTTCCTGCCTGTTCGCTCGGATCGGTGCTCGTTTCGATGACGACAACCAAGCTGCCCGAGCCCGCCTGAAGCAGACCTGAAGTCACCTGAAGGCGTCTTCAGGTTTGCTTTGCGACGCTGTACGCATGCGTTTGCTGATAGTGGAGGACGAGAAGCGGCTCGCCCTGTCCCTCGCCAAGGGGCTGACGGCCGAGGGCTACGCCGTGGACGTCGTCCACGACGGGCGTGAGGGGCTGCACCGGGCCACCGAGACTCCGTACGACCTCGTGATCCTCGACATCATGCTGCCCGGCCTCAACGGCTACCGCGTCTGCGCGGCCCTGCGCGCCGCCGGCCACGACGTACCGATCCTCATGCTCACCGCCAAGGACGGCGAGTACGACGAGGCGGAAGGGCTCGACACGGGCGCCGACGACTATCTGACCAAGCCCTTCTCGTATGTTGTTCTGGTTGCTCGTGTGAAAGCCCTCTTGCGTCGGCGTGGGGCGGCGACCGGTGCCTCGCCCGTCCATGTGGTCGGCGAGCTGACCGTCGACACCGCCGCCCATCGTGTTCATGTCGGTGAGGACGAAGTCACCCTCACCGCCAAGGAGTTCGCCGTCCTGGAGCAGCTCGTGCTGCGGGCCGGCGAGGTCGTGTCCAAGGCGCGGATCCTGGAGCACGTCTGGGACTTCGCGTACGACGGCGACCCGAACATCGTCGAGGTGTACGTCAGCACGCTGCGGCGGAAGCTCGGTGCTTCCCTGATCCGGACCGTGCGCGGCGCCGGATACCGGCTGGAGGTGCCGCGGTGAGACGCGCTCTCGGCTCCGTGCGGGCCCGGGCGACCCTCGGTGCCACCCTTGTCGTCGCGGTCGCGCTGGTCGCCGCCGGGACCGCCGTACTGCTCTCCCTCTGGTCCAATCTGAGCGGCCAGGCCAGTACGCAGGCCGAGCGGACCGCGCGGGCCGTCGCCGCCGACCTGGCCGCCGGGACCCCGTACGACCAGCTGTCCCTCGATGACGACGACCGGCCCGTCCAGGTCGTCGACGCGGCCGGACGGCTGGTCGCGTCGAGTGAGGACCTGGAGCGGATCAGCGGTACGGGGGTGGAGGCCGTGCGCCCGCAGGCCGCAGCGGGACAGGAAGAACAAGAAGAAGGCGACGACTCCCTCTCGCACGGCGAGATCGACGACGACGTCTCCTTCACCGACGGATCCGCCACCGTCGACGGCGACGAGGCCGACTACCGGTTCGCCGCCGTACGCGTCGAGGCCGACGGCGACGGCACGCTCACCGTGTACGCCGGCGCGCCCCTCTCCGCCGAACAGAGCGCCGTCAGCACCGCGTTGACCGTCATGCTGATCGGGTTCCCGCTGCTGCTCGGTGTCGTCGCGGGCGTCACCTGGCTGGTGACCCGGCGTGCGCTGCGTCCCGTCGAGGGCATCCGGGCCGAGATGGCCGAGATCACCGCCTCCGAGGACCTCGCCCGGCGCGTCCCGGTGCCCGACACGCACGACGAGGTCGCGCGGCTCGCCCGGACCACCAACGAGACGCTGGCCGCCCTGGAGACCTCCGTGGAACGCCAGCGCCGGTTCGTCGCCGACGCCTCCCACGAATTGCGCAGCCCCATCGCCTCCCTGCGCACCCAGCTCGAAGTCGGCGCCGCACACCCGGAGTTGCTGGATGTGGAGGGGGCCGTCGAGGACACCGTACGGCTCCAGCGCCTCGCCGCCGATCTGCTGCTGCTCGCCCGGCTGGACGCGGGGGAGCGGCCCGCCGATGCCCGCTTCGACCTCGCGGAGGTGGTTCGGGAGCAGGTGGAGGGGCGGGTGGGGGTGACGCTGGAGACGGCGGTGTCCGTGGAAGTGGGCGGGTCGCGGGGGCAGTTGGGGCGGCTCGTCGCCAATCTGCTGGACAACGCGCAGCGGCACGCCCGGTCGGCCGTCACCGTGGCCGTGCGGCGGGAGGGGGAGCAGGTCGTCGTCGAGGTCGCCGACGACGGGGACGGGGTGCCCGAGGCGGACCGGGAGCGGGTCTTCGAGCGGTTCGTGCGGCTCGACGACGCGCGCAGCCGGGACGACGGCGGCGCCGGGCTCGGACTCGCCATCGCCCGGGATGTCGCCGTACGGCACGGCGGCACACTCACCGTGCGTGAAGCGGCGACAGGCGGAGCCCTGTTCGGACTCCGCCTGCCTGTCGCCTAGTCCTGCGGTTCTTACGGGCGGCCCCGCTGGCCGCGCAGGTGCTGTGCGATCGGGCGCAGCGCCTTGTCCACCTCGGCCAGGGCCTCCGGGGTCAGCAGGTCGATGAAGTGTCGCCGCACCGACGCCACATGATGGGGAGCGACCCTGTTCATCGTGTCCATGCCCTGCTCGGTGAGCACCGCGTACAGGCCGCGCCGGTCGGACTCGCAGTTCTCACGGCGGACCAGGTTCGCGTTCTCCATGCGGGTGATCTGGTGCGAGAGGCGGCTCTTGGACTGGAGGGTGGCGGACGCGAGGTCGCTCATCCGCATCCGGACGTCCTCGGACTCGGAGAGGTTCACCAGGATCTCGTAGTCGTTCATCGTCAGGCCGAACGGTTGCAGGTCCTTTTCGAGCTGGTACGCCAACAGTCTGTTGACCTCCAGGTGGGTGCGCCAGGCGCACTGCTCCGCGTCGGTCAGCCAGCTTGTGGCCGTCTCGGTCTCCATGAATGAAGTCTACCTAAAAGGTTGAAAGTCGAACTAGCGAGGGTGGTGTGTCGGAGTGGCGTGACGGCGTGCACATGTTCGACGTCACACTCCGCAGACTACCGCTCACAGCCCGAAGCGACGCTGGAGGTCACCGAGCTGTCCGGGAAGACGCGGTGTGCCCGGTTGCTGTGGGTGCCCTGTGGGGGCGTGGCCGCCACCCGGCACTCCGGGCTCGTGCGGAACCGCCCCCGTGGCCTGCTCCGCCATGAGCGTCTCGCTGGACTGGAGCAGCACCGTGCCCGCCCCGACGAACTCGAACTGGTGCTCCTCACCGGAGGCCCCGCCCAGGCCCGTCATCGCACGTAGGCCGCCCATCAGGCCCGTCATGTACCCGTGGTCGTAGTGGTGGCAGGGGGAGGGGCAGTCGGCCCAGCCGACCAGGGCCTGCGGGTCCACCCGGATCGGGGGTTCCATGAACACCACGGGGCCGTTCGACGCGGCCACGAACTTGCCCGTCCCGATGAGGGTCAGGAAGCCCGGCACGATCGACTGCTTGAGCGCGAGACTTGGCTGAAAAGCGAGAAGGTTGCCCGAGCGAATGGTCAGGTTGCCGTCTTCCAGATCGTACGAATTCACGTCGAAGGCCCGGTCGGCGAGCAGCATCTTGCCCGAACCCTCGGCGACGACCCAGTCGCTCGCGTGCAGAGGCGAATGAAAGGACGTACGGACAAGACGGTCCAGGCGGCCGTGTCCGATGCCGTTGAACTCCATCGTGCCGTAGTAGGCGATCATCTTGCCCTTCTGGAGGAACCACTGGCTCCCCTTGAGCTCCACGCAGAAGGTGTAGTTGTTGACGTTGTCGTCGGACGGCAGCGTCATCGGGTCGTGGACGACGGGCCCCGCGCCCGGGTAGGTGGTCACAGCTTCTCCTCCGACGCC
The DNA here is from genome assembly GCF_045041225.1 of Streptomyces sp. NBC_00075. NCBI lineage: Bacteria > Bacillati > Actinomycetota > Actinomycetes > Kitasatosporales > Streptomycetaceae > Streptomyces > Streptomyces sp. NBC_00075. The sequence goes on along the minus strand of NZ_CP108243.1, from coordinate 3,292,488 downwards.
TGGACGTACACCGCACCACTGCCGCTCAGCTCCAGCTGGAACGCCTCGCCCGAGCCACGGCCCACCATGTCGCGCCAGCCCAGCGCGGTGGACAGCTTGTTGCGTACGTCGCCGTGGTGCGCGACGTACGCCTGCGGGTCGACATGGACCGGGCGCTGCGGGGTGATCGGCACCTCGATGACCCCACCGTGGGCCATCACGGCGACCGCGCCGTGTCCCTTGAGGGTGGTCGTGAACAGGCCCTGGCCCGTCACCTGGCCCCGGACCATGCCCATGACGCCGCCCTGCGAGCCCATGAACATCGTGCCCTGCTGGAGCGTGCCGTCGAACGCGAGGAGGCGGTCCGCCTCGACGCACAGCGTGTCCCCGGTGAGGTTGATGACCTGGATGTGGTGGCCGCCGTGCCCGAACAGGACCGTGCCGCTGCCCTCGACCGTCATCAGCGGCGTCGCCTCGTTCGCCACCCGGCGGCCGATCATCGACATGATCCCGCCCTGGCCGCCCTGCATGTTGGGCGTGAAGGACACCTCGCCCTTGTAGGCGAGCATCGCCCCGCGCTGACTGAACAGGCGCTGGCCGGGCATGACGGTCGCCTCGACCATCTTGGAGTTGATCTCACGGAAGGGCATGTCACACATCCCCGGCGATCGTGTTGCGCTCACTGGGCTGGACGTACACCAGGCCGTCGCCCTCGAAGCGGATCTGGAAGGCCTCGCCGCCGCCCTCGCCCATGAACGTGCGGAACGTCACACCGGACTGGAAGGACTGCCGGACGTTGCCCTGGTGCGCGATGTACGCCCCCGGGTCGACCGTCAGTGGGAACTGCGGGCTCACGCGCAGCACCACCGCAGGACCGTCCGACATGATCGCCGCCTGGCCGTGCCCCTCGACGGTCGTCGTGAACAGGCCGTTGCCCGTGGACGCGCCGCGCATCCCCGTGAACGACGTGCCCGTGCGCAGGCCCGAGTCGGTCGCGAGCAGGTTGCTCGACTCGACGTAGAGCTTGTCCCCCTGGAGGCCGACGAGGTTGATCTCGGAGGCGCGGTCGGCGAACCAGCACGTCCCGTGCCCCTTCACCTCCATCAGTTCCATCTGCTCGCCGGTGATCCGCCGGGTGACCATCCCGCGGATGCCCTCACCGCCGCCGCTGAGCTTCTTGAAGTCCATCTGCCCGTCGTACGCCACCATCGAGCCGTTCTTCGCCTTCACGGCGTCTCCGGTCATGTCGACGGCGAGCACCTTGCTGCCTTGAAGTCGAAACATCGCCACGGAGGGAAGGTAGCCTCCCGGGCACCCCCGGCGACAGATCCCGAAGGTGGAGATCGTCCCTGAACCTCCCCCTAGGGGCAGACCCCCAGCCCGGTCGCACGACCGGCGAATGCCACAATGGGCGAACGTTTGTGCGTCCATTCACAAAGCAGCATTCACCCAGCAGCACTCCCCAGCAGCACTCACACAGCACCGAAGGTGACCCGTGGACATCAAGACCGCCTCTGCCCTCCGCCGCCTGCGCCTGGTCTCGGCCCCGGAGGCCGTTTCCTTCCTGCTCCTGCTGGTCTGCTCGGTGCTGAAGCGGACCACGGACTTCAACGCGGTGCCCGTCATGGGCATGGTCCACGGGGTTCTCTTCATCCTCTACGTGATCTTCTGGGCGGACGCCTGGAACCGCGCCAAGTGGTCCCTGAAGACCGGGCTCCTCTACTTCGTCCTCTCCGTCCTGCCCACCGGCGGCTTCTTCGCCGAGCGCAGGCTGCGCCGTGAGACCGAGGACGCGGTGATCGCCTCCCGCGCCCGCCAGGCCCAGGACGGAGCCGTCCAGGCATGATCGTCGCCTTCTCCGTGACGCCCCTCGGCGTCGGCGAGGACGTGGGGGAGTACGTCGCCGACGCCGTCCGCGTCGTCCGCGAATCCGGGCTCCCCAACCGCACCGACGCGATGTTCACGTCGATCGAGGGTGAGTGGGACGAGGTCATGGACGTCGTCAAGCGTGCCGTCGCCGCCGTCGAGGAACGCGCCCCGCGCGTCTCCCTCGTCCTCAAGGCCGACATCCGCCCCGGAGTGACGGACGGACTGACCTCCAAGGTCGAGACGGTGGAGCGCCACCTCTCTCAGTGACCCACTGATCCACGTAACCCAACTCTCCCGATAATCCACCCGCCTGGACGCGTCCGGTTCGACACGTCGCCATATCTCCACTTCTGTGGGGATATCGGCTTCGTTCGATCACTGGAGGGCGCTGTGCGGCCGGAGGGCTACGACTACGACACCCACAGCCGGCTGGCCGGACCGCTCACCGAGGCCCCGGTCGGAGCGCCGTACCGCGTGCGGTACACCTCGCTCCTCTCCCGTGAGCCGCGTCGAATACGCGCCGTCCTGCTGATGACCCTCGCGCCGCTGCTCACCGGCGCCCTGCTCGTCTACCTCGTCTGGCCCACCCACTGGGTCGAGCGCGAGGGCGGCGACGCGTGGATGGTCCACCTCGACATCGCGATGCTCATAGCCATCGGGCTGATCGAGCTGTTCATGGTCGTCAACGTGGTGTCCATCGCCCACGCGACCATGGTCGCCCGCGACCCCGTACCCGTCGTACCGGAGTCCGGCACCCGCGTCGCCTTCCTCACCACGTACGTCCCGGGCAAGGAACCCCTCGCGATGGTCCGGGCCACCCTCGAAGGCGCGACCCGCGTCCACCACACCGGCCCGCTGGACGTGTGGCTGCTCGACGAAGGGGACGACGAGCAGGCCAAGGCGCTCTGCGCCGAACTGGGCGTACGGCACTTCAGCCGGTACGGGGTCCCCGAGTGGAACCGGGCCAAGGGCGTCCACAAGACCCGTACCAAGCACGGCAACTACAACGCGTGGATCGCCATGCACGGCGACGAGTACGACTTCTACGCCTCCGTCGACACCGATCACGTGCCGCTCCCCAACTTCCTGGAGCGGATGACGGGCTTCTTCCGCGATCCGGACGTCGCCTTCGTCGTCGGCCCCCAGGTGTACGGGAACTACACCCACCCCGTCACCAAGGCGGCCGAGTCGCAGCAGTTCCTCTTCCACGCGCTCATCCAGCGCGCCGGGAACCGCTACCGCGCCCCCATGTTCGTCGGCACCAACAACGTCGTACGCGTCGCGGCCGTCAAACAGATCGGCGGGCTGTACGACTCCATCACCGAGGACATGGCCACGGGGTTCGAACTGCACCGCCGCCGCAATCCGAGGACCGGGCGGCACTGGCGGTCCGTCTACACGCCGGACGTGCTCGCCGTGGGCGAGGGACCCGCGTCCTGGACGGACTTCTTCACCCAGCAGATGCGCTGGTCGCGCGGGACGTACGAGACGCTGTTCAAGCAGTACTGGAAGGCGCCCTTCACCATGCCCCCGGGCCGCCTCTTCTCGTACACGCTGATGCTCGTCTACTACCCGATGACCGCCGTCAACTGGTTCCTCGGGATGCTGAGCTGCTTCCTCTTCCTCTGGTTCGGGGCGTCCGGCACGCAGGTCGCGGCCTCCGTCTGGCTGATGCTCTACAGCGATGCCGCCGCCCTCCAGATCGGGCTGTACCTGTGGAACCGGCGGCACAATGTGTCCCCGCACGAGCCCGAGGGCTCCGGCGGGCTGGCCGGGATGGCGATGTCGGCGCTCTCCGCGCCGATCTACCTGAAGTCGTTCGGCGCGGCCCTGCTCCGCCGCCCGAGCCGGTTCGTCGTCACGCCGAAGGGCGGGGACGCCAGCCCCGACCGGCTGCTCACGTTCCGGGTCCATCTCTTCTGGGCCGTGTTCCTCGCGGCCTCGCTCATGGCCTCCGTCCGCCTCGGCCACACCCATGTGGCCATGCGCACCTGGGCCGTCCTCGCCATGGTGATCTCCCTGGCCCCGGTCGGGGTGTGGCTCGCCACCCGGCGCAAGCAGGGCAAGGAGCCCGGCGAGAGCAGGGAGCGCGAGGAACCCGCGCTCGCGGCCACCGCCGTCGCACCGGTCTCCAGCACCCCGACAGGAGGCAACTAGGCCATGGCCTACCAGCCGTCGAAGAAGACCAAGAAGACCGTCCTGGGCATCGGGGGCGTCGCCCTGCTCGCCGGTCTCAACGCGCCCGCCGTGCTCGACTTCGCCGGTGAGCGGTACCACGAGTACAAGATCGCCCAGCCCGGCTACCAGGCGAAGTACGGCTCCTGGAGCGCGATCGACATCCCGAAGGAGTTCCGCACCAACGCCATCCACGCGGCGCTGCTGCACACCGGCAAGGTGCTGATCGTCGCGGGCTCGGGGAACGAGCAGAAGAAGTTCGACAAGGGGTCCTTCGACACGGTCCTGTGGGACCCGAGGAACGACACCTTCAAGCGGATCGCCACCCCCGACGACTTCTTCTGCGCCGGACACGCCCAACTCCCCGACGGGCGGCTCCTGGTGGCCGGCGGCACCGCCCGCTACGAGCTGCTCGACGGCGAGGTCGAGCGGGCGGGCGGCGGGATGCGCGTCAAGAACGAGAACCCCGACAAGCCGATCGTCCTGAAGAAGGGCACCCGGTTCCGCTCGCCCGCCGGGGTCGAGTACGTCAGCCGGTTCGACGTGACGGTCCCCAAGGCCAGGCGCACGCAGAAGATCACGTACAACGCGGCCGGGGTCATGCAGCCCTGGGTGACGAAGGTCGTCGCGAGCGAGGCCCGGGTCTTCGTCGAGGCGGCAGCGGCGGGGCCGGTGTCGATCACCGCCAAGCAGGCGCAGTACGAGATCGTCGGCCTCAAGGGCAAGGACGCGGACAACACGTACGGCCTCTCCGAGAAGATCACCATGGACAAGCAGGACTTCCAGGGGATCAGGGCGGCGTACGAGTTCGATCCGAAGGCCGAGAAGTACATCCCGGTCGACCCGATGGACAAGGCGCGCTGGTACCCGACGCTGGTCGGTCTCGACGACGGACGGGTGCTGGCCGTCTCGGGTCTCGACGACGTCGGGGCGATCGACCCCGGGGACAACGAGATCTACGATCCGAAGACCAAGAAGTGGACCCCGGGCCCGAAGCGCTACTTCCCCACCTACCCCGCCCTGTTCCTCACGAAGGGCGGCAAGCTGTTCTACCCGGCCTCGAACGCCGGTTACGGACCCGCGACGATGGGCCGGGCGCCGGGCCTGTGGGACCTGAAGACGAACACCTTCGAGAAGGTGCCGGGCCTGACGGACGCGGACGAGACGGAGACCTCGGCGTCGGTGCTGCTGCCTCCGGCGCAGGACCAGAAGGTGATGATCCTGGGCGGCGGAGGCGTCGGCGAGTCGAAGAAGGCGACGCGGCGTACGGCCGTCGTCGACCTGAAGAAGGACAACCCGGTCTTCGAGGCGGGCCCCGACCTCCCCCAGGGCACCCGCTACCTGAACAGCGTCCTGATGCCGGACGACACCGTGTTCACGTCCAACGGCTCCGCCGACTACCGGGGCCGTAGCGCCAGCAACATCCTCAAGGCGCAGTTCTACGACCCCAAGGCGAACGTCTTCCGGGCGGCGGCCTCCCCGAAGGTGGGCCGCAACTACCACTCCGAGGCGCTGCTGCTGCCGGATGGCCGGGTCGCCACCTTCGGCTCCGACCCGCTCTACGACAACCAGCAGAACACCAAGCTGGGCCACTTCGAGCAGCGCATGGAGATCTTCACGCCGCCCGCGCTGCACAAGAACGGCAAGAACAGGCCCGTACTGGGGGACGGCCCCCAGGAGACCGACAAACTCGGCCGCGCGACCTTCAAGTCCCCCCACCCGGAACGGGTGTCGAAGGCCCGCCTGATGCGCCCGAGCGCGGTCACGCACACGACGGACGTCGAACAGCGCTCCATCGACCTCCCCCTCAGCAGGGACCGCACGTCGGTGACGGTCGACGTACCGAAGGACCGGACGCTGGTGCCGCCCGGCTGGTACATGCTGTTCGTGACGGACGCGAAGGGGACGCCGTCGGAGGCGAAGTGGATCCAGGTGAGGTGAACGGATCTATTGCGTACGGGAGTTACGGGCGAGCCCGAGCGCGTACTCCGGCCACCAGCGCCCGGCCGCCGGGCCGCCCCGGCACTCGCCGTCCGACTCGCCGGGCCGCTTGATCCACAGGTAGGCGTCGAGGGCGGGCTCGCCGGTGCGGGTGGTCGGGTGGGTGCCGAGGGCGCGGCCGGGCGGGTTGCACCAGGCGTCGCTCAGGTCGCCGCGCAGCGGCCCGTTCCCGTTGCGGCTGGTGTCGACGACGAAGTGCTTGCCGTCGAGGGCACGGGAGAGCTGGACGCCGTACGTCTTGGTGGCCGCGTCCGTCTGGAAGTTGGACACATTGAGCGCGAACCCGTCGGCCCGAGCGATCCCGGCCCGCCGCAGCGCCTCGACGAGCTTGCGGGGCTCATCGATCCAGTCGGGATTGCCGGCGTCGACGTACACCTTCGTACGGCCCTGCTGCTTGAGCCGCGCGACGGCGTCGGAGAGCAACCGCTCCCGCTCGGCGTGGTACTCGCCGGGAGTGCAGCCGTCCACGACGTGTGCGACCGCGTCCGGTTCGAGGACGACCAGCGCGGGACTGTCCCCGAGGGCGTCGGCGAACCGCTCGATCCAGGCGCGGTAGGCGTCGGCGTCGCCGGCCCCACCCGCGGAATGCTGACCGCAGTCGCGGTGCGGAATGTTGTACGCCACGAAAAGGGTCGTACGTCCGTCCCGTGCGGCTGCTCGGGTGGCGGCCCGGATCACCGGCACCGGGTCGTCACCGGCGGGCCAGAGCGCGGCGGGCTGCTCGGCGATACGACGCAACAGCCGCGCTTCCTTCTCACGCCCCTGCCGCTGCCAGAGCCGCACCTGCTTGGCGGCAGGGGAGGCCGGATCGACCCAGAACACCTGGGAACCGGCGACGGAGGCCTCCTTGGTGGCACCGGAGACGACGGCGGCTTCGCCCACCTCGGGTGCGGAAACACAGCCGGCCGCGAGCCCGAGCACCGTGAGCATCGCGGGTGTCGCGAGGGTGAGGGTGAGGGTACGGATCAGCCGGGACATGCTGCTCCCCTGGGAGAAGATGACGTCTGGTGACGGTCAGTGACGATCAGTCGGTAATCGTGGCACAGGGAGACTGACCGTCAGGGCCGCGACACCGGGGGCGGCGGGCCTGGACGATCTGCACCCCGCTCTGCACCGGATGACCTGGACCGAAGGGCGAGACGGGGCTGACCGCGATGTGACCGGCCGGTAAGGTCTGGTGCCGTGCCGAAGCCGCTCAGTCTCCCCTTCGATCCCATCGCCCGCGCCGACGAACTGTGGAAACGGCGCTGGGGAAACGTCCCGTCGATGGCCGCGATCACCTCGATCATGCGCGCACAGCAGATCCTGCTCGCGGAGGTCGACGCGGTGGTGAAGCCGTACGGTCTCACGTTCGCGCGGTACGAGGCGCTGGTGCTGCTCACCTTCTCCAAGGCCGGCGAACTGCCGATGTCCAAGATCGGCGAACGCCTGATGGTCCACCCGACGTCGGTCACGAACACCGTGGACCGCCTGGTGAAGTCGGGCCTGGTGGCCAGACGCCCCAACCCGAACGACGGCCGCGGCACCCTGGCCACGATCACGGAAAAGGGCCGCGAAACGGTGGACGCGGCAACCCGCGACCTGATGGCAATGGACTTCGGCCTCGGCGTGTACGACGCGGAGGAGTGCGCGGAGATCTTCGCGATGCTGCGACCGCTGCGGGTGGCGGCGAGCGATTTCGACGAGGAGTAGGGCGGCAGTGGGTACTTCCGGGGTCGCCGGAAGATCGCTGGAAACCGATGGTTACGCTCGTACGCATGAAAAAGAGCGTGTTGACCCGCTACCGCGTCATGGCCTACGTCACCGGTGTGCTGCTGGTTCTGCTGACCCTCGGTGTGATCGCCAAGTACGCGCTGAAGCTCGACGGTGCCGACGGCTTCACCAGCGTCGTCGGTATCGCGCACGGCTGGCTGTACGTCGTGTACCTGGTCTTCGCCTTCGACCTGGGCTCCAAGGCGAAGTGGCCGGTCCGCAAGCAGCTGTGGGTCCTGCTCGCCGGCACCGTTCCCACCGCCGCGTTCTTCGTGGAGCGCAAGATCAGCCATGAGCTGGCGGGGCAGCTCGGCGAGCCGGCGCGGGTGGTCGCCAAGGCGTGACCGCCTGCTCAGTCCCTCGGCGTGGCGATCAGCCAGCCATGTGGTGGTAGCTCGGCTTCGGTGTTGGTTTTGGTGAGGGTGGCGTTTCCTGCGGTCAGTTGCCAGTTCGGGCCGGGTAGGGCCGCTCTTGTCGGGTGGTCGGCGAGGCTCAAGGCGACCGTCAAGTGGTGGTTTGCGTGGGTCGCCGTGTAGGTGAGGGTTTCGTTTGTCAGGGTTGTCACCCTGGTGTGGGCCCGGGCCAGCCAGGGGTTGCGGCGGCGTAGGCCGATCAGGCGTTGGTGTAGGCGGTGGTAGTTCTCGCCGTGTGGGGCGAGGTGGGTGGGGTGGTGAGGGAAAGGTGGGCGGATCTCGTCGTCGCCTCCCTCCCGGTCCTCCTTGATTCCCCGGAACGCCTGTTCGTCGCCCGCGTATATGGAGGGGATGCCGCCTGTCGTCAGGAGCACCACCAGGGCGTGTTCCAGGTGGCGGGTGTCGTCGAGTCTGCTGGCCAGGCGGGTCACGTCGTGGTTGCCGACGAAGGTCTGGGGGGCGTAGGCGTCCAGGAGTGCGTTGTGTCTGGTCAGGGCCCAGGCCAGTTCGTGGAAGTTGTGGTCGTTGAGGGCGCTCCAGATCGCCTTCCACAGTTCGTACTGGGTGACTGAGTCCAGGCCGCCCTCCGTCACGTAACCCGTGTAGTCGCCGTGGATGACCTCGCCCGTCAGCCAGGCGTTCGGGTGTTCCTCTCGTACCCGTGCCGTCACCGTTCGCCAGAACGGCAGCGGTACCGCGTAGGCCGCGTCCAGGCGCCAGCCCGCGATTCCCCGGTCCAGCCAGTGGATCAGGACCCGTGTGACGTGGTCGGTGACTTGTGGTGAGGCGTGGTTCAGGGCTATCAGGTGTTTGTGGCCTTCGAAGACGCGTTCGCTGCCGTCCGGGTTGTGCGCCGCCAGGGCTGACAGGGTGGGGAAACCTCGGCCCACGTGGTGGAAGACACCGTCCAGGAGTATGCGTACGCCGCGTGCGCGGGCCTGTTCCACCAGGTTCAGCAGGTCGGACTCCTTGCCCAGGCGGCTGTCTACGCGGAAGTGGTCGACGGTGTCGTAGCCGTGGGTCTCCGAGGCGAAGACGGGGCCGAGCGCCAGGCCGTTGCAGCCCAGGTCCACCAGGTAGTCCAGCCACGGGGTCAGCCGGGTCAGGCGGGGGACCGGAGTCGCTGTCGGGGGCAGTGCCTCTCGTTCCGCGCCCGTGAAGGAGAGCGGGTGGACGTGCCACCAGATGGCGTGTTCCGACCAGTGCATGCCGCTCCCGTTGGTATTTAGTAAGGGGTTGCGTGGTAAAACGCGGGGCGCCTTCTCAGTCGTTGTCCGCCATGCGGTCCATCAGGCGGCCTGCCAGTACGAGCACCTGACGTTCCGTCTCCGTCAGTTCGGACATCGCCGACGCCAGCCATGCGTCCCGCTCGGCCATTTCGCGGCGCAGGGCGTCCTTGCCGGCGGGGGTGAGGGACAGGATCGACTGGCGGCCGTCCCGGTGGTCCCGGGTGCGGGAGAGCAGGCCGTCCGATTCGAGTTCGGCGAAGACCCGGGTCAGGGACTGAGGTTGTTGGCGTTCCGTCTCCGCCAGCTCGCCCGGGCTGGACGGGCCGTTGCGGTACAGGGTGCCCAGTACGCCCAGTTTGTTGTTGCTGAGCGTGCCCGGTGAGCGCACCGCTCGCAGGCGGCGGGCCAGTCGCGTCACGCCCTGGCGGACTTCCGCTGCCGTGTCGGCGGTCGTGGGCCCGGTCTCCGTGGGTGCGGTCTCCATAGCCGAGAGAGTACGCTATCGCTTACTATCTTGGGCATGGTGAAGACCGTACCGGAAGAGTTGCGGAACTCGGTGGTCATCATGGCCGCCGTGCTCGCCAGCTACGGCTCGGCGCTGCTCCTCGAAGACGCCGCTCATCTTCATGTCGACATCGTCATCCAGTCCGTCGCCCTGGCCTGGACCCTCGCCTGGACCCAGCGGGACGCCGATCTCGTCGACCGGGCCCTCGGCTTCCTGGTGCTGCCCCTCGTCGCGATGGCTGCCGCCTGGGCGGATCGGCTCATGTCCGACCACACCGTCGCCGGGGACGCCCTCTTCGCCGTCGCGGTCGCCGGGTCTCTCTGGATACGGCGCTTCGGGCCACGCGCCACCCGTGCGGGCACCCTCGCGGCCTTGCCGTTTGTCGCGACCCTGGTCGTTCAGGGGCCGATCGGCCTGCCGGCCGCCGCGCGCGACGGCCATGTCCTGTGGATGGGGCTTGTCGCGCTGATCGCCGCCTGCTGTGTCCTGGTGGTCCAAGTGGCCGCCGGGTACGCCGGGTTGGGAGCGCGGGTGCACCTGCGACGGTCCGCCGCCCGCCCGGTCTCCGTGCCGCCGCAGCGCGCCCCCGGCGGGAAGGGACGGGGGCGGCTGCTGCCCAGTACGCGGATGGCTCTCCAGATGGGGATCGCGCTCGGTGTCGCGTTCCTGGTCGGGCATCTCGCGTATCCGGACCACTGGACCTGGGCCGTGCTGACCGCGTTCATCGTGTGCAGCGGCGCCCGTGGGCGGGGCGATGTGCTGTACAAGGGGGCCACGCGGACGTTCGGCGCCGCCTTCGGTACCGCGGCGGCCACCGGGATCGTCGGGCTGTTCGGGCCGGGGGACCCCTGGGCGATCGTCCTGCTCTTCACGGTGCTCGCCCTCGCCACCTGGCTCCGCCCGCTGAACTACACGTACTGGGCAGCCTGTATCACCGCCGCCTTCTCCCTGCTGTACGGGTACTTCGGCGAGGCCGATCTGGACATCCTGGGCCAGCGGCTGGAGGCGATCGCCGTCGGTGCCGTCATCGGCGTCGTGGCGTCCTGGCTGATCGCGCCCGTGCGGACCGTCGACGTCGTACGCCGTCGGGTCGCCGATGCCCTGGCGGCGCTGGCCGACGTCCTGCGCACGCAAGCCGTGCGGGACTCCGACTCCCTGTCCCCGGACGGTGAACTCCCGCGCCACCGGGCCCGGTTCGATGTCGCTGTCGGACTCCTCGACCAGATCGCCCCGCCCCTGCGCACGCATCGAGGGCTCCTCAGGCGGGTCCGGGCGGGCCAGCCGTCACCGCACCTCGCCGACGCGGTCGACGCCGTACACGCGTGCGTCGAGCCGGTCCGTACGCTCACCGAGCAGCCGCAGCGGGCCGGGGCCGCCGATGCCGAGGCCGTGCTCGCCAATGTCGCTCTCGTCCGGCGTGCCATCGGGCGGGTACCAGGGCCCGCGTACCAGCCGGCAGCGGTGCAGATGGGGGCCGTCAGGGAGATCGATGCCGCCCTCGGCCGGATCGCCGAGGTGTTCCCGCCCGCCGCGAACGGCCAGGGCCCCGAGATAGCCGGGCACAGGGGTGAGGGGGAGCAGTGACCAGGGGCCGGGTGGCGCGAAGTCGGCCGGGACCGAGTGCAGGGCCTCGCCGCACGCCTTGATCAGGGCCTCCTTGCGGGTCCAGCAGCGGAAGAAGGCGTCGCGGTGTTCCTCGGCGGGCCGCTCCAGGACCCGTCGGCGCTCGGCGGGCGAGAAGAAACAGCGGATCAGCTCGTACATGGTGTCCGGTATGCGATCCGCGTACTCGACGTCTATCCCGACCGGTGCGTCGCCGACCGCGATCAGCGCCAGACCGCGTGCGTGGGTGAGGTTGAAGTGCACCTCCGGCGCGTCCGCGAGGCGTGGCTTGCCGCGGACGCCGTACACGAACCGCACGTCCTCCGGCGGGAGTCGGCACGCGCTGCCCAGCAGCGTGCGCAGCGCCCAGCGGCACACGGTGAAGCGGGAACGGTCGACCGGCAGGCGCAGCCGGTCCGCCCGCTCCCGCTCCCGGGGCGACAGCACAACGCGGCACGCGCGCACCCGGTCGGCGGGCACGAAGAGCGGGACGGCCCAGACGCCGATCACTCCGGCCCGCCCGCGCCCGGCGCCACCTCGTCGAAGAAGGCCCGCAGATCGGCGGCGGCACCGCTGAACGGCTCATGGTTGTTCGGGTAGTCGTAGTACACGTGCCAAGACAGCGGCTGCTCCCATGAGTTGAGCAGGTCGCGGACGGACTCGCCCACCGCCAGCGGGACGATCCAGTCGAAGCGGCCCTGCCCGATCCACACGGGCAGATCGGCGTTGGCCGGCGACCGGGTGTCGGCCAGCGGCAACTCGCCGGTCAGGAAGGCGTCGTAGAGGATGAGGCCGCCCAGTCGCTCGGGGTGGCGCAGTGCCGTGATCAGGGCCATGGACGCGCCCTGGGAGAACCCCGCGAGCAGGACCCGCTTCGAACCGGTTAGCGCGGATTCCGCCAACAGCAGTTCGTGCAGGGCGCGTTCGGTGGCGAGCAGGGTCGGCAGGTCCGCGTGCTTCAGCGCGAAGACCCGTTGCCTGAACCAGGCACGCGCGGGCACGCCCCCCGCCAGCCCGGGGGACTGGCGAGGGGCGCGCGGGAACACATGACGTACACCGGCGTCCGGCGAGGTCAGACCGGACTGCTCCGCCACCGGGACCAGGGCCCCGGAGTCCTGGCCCATGCCGTGCAGCCAGATCACGGTCGCGTACGGCCTGCCGGGCGGATCGACGACCTCCACTTCGAGTTCCACGTCAGTGCTCTGCTCCCACGTGTTCTGATCCCGAAGTCGCCGGTGCGCGGCGGGGGTTGGGCGGACGGCGGAACACCATCGAGGCGTACTGGCCGCCGAAACCGAACGAGTTCTTCAGTACGGTGTCCACCGGTCGCTCGACCGGGCGCAGCGAGGTCTTCACATCGCACTTCGGGTCCGGTTCGGTGCAGGTGACCACCGGCGGCACCACTCCACGACACAGGGTCAGTGCCGCGACCGTCGACTCCACGACACCCGAGGCCGCCGAGCCGTGCCCCGTAAGGGACTTGACCGCGCAGACGTCGATCTCCTTCATGCGCTTCCCGAAGACCCGGTGCAGCGCGCGGGCCTCCGTGATGTCGTTGAGCCGCGTCGACGTGCCGTGCGCGTTGACCGTGTCGATGTCGTCGGGGGAGACGCCCGCGTGCGCGAGCGCGCCCCGGACGACCCGCTCGACCGTGTCGATACGCGGCGCGGTCACATGACTGATGTCCACCGCGAGGCCCCAGCCCTCGACGACGGCGTGCACCGTGTCCACCCCGCGCCGCCGCGCGTGCTCCGCCGTCTCCAGGACGAGCGCCGCCGACGACTCGTTGATCACCATGCCGGAACGCCTGCTGTCGAACGGCATGGAGGCCTGCTCCGCCGCCCCCTTCCAGCGCGAGAGCGCCATCAACTGCCCGTACTGGGACAGGACATAGTGCGTGTTGCGGGACACGCTCGCCGCGACGACCGCGAGACCGATCCGTCCCGTACGCAGCAGCCGGGCGGCCTCCGCGATCGCGCGCAGCCCGCCCGCACAGGTCGCCTCCAGACCCATGGTGATCAGCGGGGTGCCCAGGCGCTGCGCGACGGAGTGCGGGAAGGTCGTCGACTCGGAGGGCTCGGTGGTGGATCGGTCGGTCCGTTCGGCGCGTTCGGCCCGCAGCCGTTCCAGCGTGGCCGCCCGGTCGTCGCCCAACTCCTTGTAGCGTGCCGCCACCGTCTTCATGTACGCGACGTAGTCCTCCGGAAAGGTGCCGCTCGGTCCCGGTGACACCCGGGACCACAGCAGCCCGGCCGGCCGGTCCAGCGGACCCTCGACCCGCGCGTCGCGCAACGCCTCGTCCACGGTGGCGTGCAGCAGCATGTCCGTCCAGGAGCGGCCGGGTACGCCCGCCCGCTCCTCGACCGACTTCTTGATCCCGTCGGGAATGATCCCGGCGACCCAGCCGCACGGCAGCTGCGACAGATCCATCCGCCGCTCGTACGACAGCCCGGACCGCCCGGTCAGATTGGCCTCCCAGAACGACTCCACCGAGCCCGCGTTGGGGGTGACGACCCCCATCCCGGTGATCACCACATCCTGGTCCTGGTCCCGGCCCCGATCCTGGTCCGTCATCGAACCCCCCTGGTGAGTACGGCCGCTCCCGCCGTCGTCGAGCGCGGGGTCGGGCCGAACGTGGTCACGAGCGCGCTGCCGGAACCGGCGACGTGCCGTGGCGCACCGTGCACGAAGTCGATGTCGCCGAGCGCCGGGTCGGGCTTGCGCAACAGGCCCACGGGCGGGACCAGTCGGCGGTCCAGGGCCTCGATCGCCAGCACGATGTCGATCAGCCCGGCGCACTCGAAGGTGTTGCCGATGGTGCCCTTGCTCGACGTGGTGGGTACGCCCGCCACGAACCGGCCGACCGTACGGCACTCGTCGACGTCCGACGCCACCGAACCGGAGCCGTGGGCCCACCACAGGTCCGGGCGCCGCCCGGCCTCCTCCAGTACGGCGGAGACCGCACCGTCCAGCGCGCTCGTACGGTCGGACGCGCACAGGGTCTCGCAGGCCGCCACCTCCGCGACGACCGTCGCACCCCGCGCCCGGGCCGTGTCCGCGCGCTCCACCATGAGGGCCGCCGCGCCCTCGCCGAGCAGGATTCCGGCCCGGTCGAGGTCGAAGGGACCGTCGCCCGCGCCCGCCCTCGTACCGATGGCCTCCTCACTGTCGAGGGCCGCCAACACGGCTGCGGAGAGCGGCGGTTGGACCCCCACGACGAGGACGCGGTCCAGCTCGCCGTCGCGCAGCAGCCGCATCGCCGCCGACAGTGTCCCCAGGCCGCTCGCGCCCGACTCCCCGTACATCGCGACGTTGGAGCCGAGGAAGCCCGCCGCCATACAGACGAACTGGCCGATCTGGGACGGGATTCCGCGCAGATACGTGTAGTCGGGCACCTCGTCGTAGAGCAGCTTCGCCAGCGGCCTCGGATCGGTCTCGGCCCTGACCGCCAACTTGGGGATGACCTCGTTCAGTTCGTCGCCGCCACCCATGCCCGTCGCCACGACCGTGCCGCAGCGCACCGCCTCCTCGGCGCTCGCCGCACCCCCCGACGCGGCGACCGCGAGACGGGCGGCGGCGACCGCCGCGTGGGCGGTGGCACTGGCGTACTTCCGGTTGTTGGCCCAGGTGTCGCCCTCGGGCCAGGGAATCCCTGGCAGGCCCATGTCGGCCAGCGGCCACGGCAGCCAGGCGTTCTCGGGCCGGTCGGTGAACAGGGGGGTCCCGGCCAGCATGGCGTCGAGGACCGGGCCCGGGCCCGTACCGGCGGCGGTGATCACTCCCGTACCGGTGATGACGATGTCGCTCGTCCCGCTCACGAGGACACCGGGCCGGGCTGCTCCTGGCGCGTCTGCGCCCGGGGGTCGCGGCGGGGGGCGAGGTTGCCCCACAGGCGGTAGCCGCCGTCCACGGTGATCGTCTGGCCGGCGATCCAGCTCGCCTCGTCGAGACAGAGCATGGCGACCACGTCGGCGCTGTTCTCCGGTGTGGTCATCTGCCCGTCCTGCCAGGGGGTGACGGCCATCTCGTGCAGCACACCGCCCGCGAAGTCGGGCCGTACGTTGAACACGTCGGTCTGCACCAGGCCGGGGCGTACGCAGTTGGCGACGATGCCGTACGGCGCCAACTCGTACGAGAGATAGTTCGTGAGGTTCTCCAGGGCGGCCTTGGCGGCGCCGAAGAGGCCGGCGCGCGGCACGATCCGCTGGGTCGTGGAGTTGGTGATCGTGATGAAGCGGGCGCCGGGGCGGTCCCGCATCAGGGGGATCGCGTGCTTGGCCAGCAGCCAGGTGGCGCGGGCGTTGGTGTCCTGGACGAACTGCCACTGCTCGGGCGTCGCGTCCTCCAGGGCGATGAACTTCGTGGCCGCGGCGTTCTGGACGAGGATGTTCAGGTCGCCGTGGACGGACCCGACCTCCTCCAGGAGCCTCTCGACGGCGGCCGTCTCGCCGAGGTCCGCCTGGTGCAGGCTGACCTTCGTGCCCTGTTCCTCCAGTTCGGCCGCGAGCCTGCGCGCCGGGCCGGCCCGGTCGACGTAGTTGACGGCCAGCGTGCAGCCCCAGGCGGCCAGTTTGCGGCTGATACCCGCGCCGATGCCCCGGGAGCCGCCGGTCACCAGCGCGACCCGGTCCTTCAGCGGACGGCATTCCTCGAAACTCACGAAGAGACCCCCTTCTGACGCTGTCCGGCCTTCGCCCTGGTGCGTTCCTCGACCCGTGTGTCACGCCACGAACGCCGCATGAACACGACGCTCAGCCGTCCTATCGCGTACACCCGGTCATCTTCCGTGTGCACACGTCGCACCGATTTCACGAGCCCGCACCGGTCGTCGATCAATTCACTGTGCTCGGTCTCCGTGGTGAACCAGAACGGTGTGTCCGGATACAGCGGCCTGACGTAGTCCCAATTCATGGAGCGCAGACCGAGGACCGCGCCGGCACTGCCGTGCTGCACCACCCAGCCGGAGGTGATTGCGTGGATGAATCCGCCGGGAATGATGCGCTGCCGCCGGTCGACCGACTCGGCGAAAGCGCCACTGTCGTGGATCGGGTGCTTTTCGCCGAGCAGGTTCAGCAATTGGTCGAGCAGATCACTGCCGAAGACGACCGGTCCGTAGCGGCGCGGGGTGGCCTCTTTCAGGTCCTCCCAGTACAAGAGGCGCCGAGTTGCGGGCGGTGCGTCACCGGCGGCCTCGGATGCTGTTTCCGTCATTTCTCCCCGCTTCTTCAGGCGCCGCTCTTCGAGCCGCGCGCACGCATGGCCTGACGGCCGCCGTCGACGGTGAAGGTCTGTCCCTGGATGTAGTCCGCATCGTCGCCCGCCAGAAATGCGACGAGTCCCGCGATGTCCTCCGGCACACCCCAGCCCGCCCCTTCGGGGCCGACTCCCAGCCGGCCGGCCAGGTCCGCCGTCATATCGGTGCGGATTGCGCCGGGCGCCACGGTGTTGACGCGGATCCCCTTGTGGCCCACTTCGGCGGCGAGGCCGCGGGTCAGCGCCTCCAGGCCGCCTTTCGACGCGGCGTAGGAGGTCTGGCCGGGGCCCGGCTGACGTACCGAATTGGACGAGATGTTGATGATCCGGCCCCAGGAGCGTTCGAGCATGAGGGGGACGACGGCCCGGCACATCAGGAAGGGGCCGCCGAGGTTGACCCGGATCACGTGCTCCCACTGCGCGGTCCTGGTCAGTGCCAACAGGCGGTCGTCGATGACGCCCGCGTTGTTGACCAGGACGTCCACGCGGTCCTCCTGCTCGGCCACGGTGTCGACGAGGCGGCGTACCTGTGCCTCGTCGGACACGTCGGCCCGGTGGGCGAAGACGCGGCGGCCGGCGGCGGTGATCTCCTTGGTGACGCGTTCCGCCGCGTCCTCGGCGTCGCGGTAGACGAGATGGACGGAGTGCCCGTCGCCCGCGAGGCGCCGGCAGATCGCGGCGCCGATTCCACGCGATCCGCCGGTGACCAGCGCGACGCGCGGGCGTCCCTGCTCCGAGCCCACGTCCGCACTCACACGGTCGCCGATTCGAGATGCCGGAGAATCGACCCGACCGACCTGTGGTGGGTGTCGGAGTCGCTCTCCCATTCCTCCAGATCGAACGTGCCGCCGAAGTCGCGGTTCACCTTCCGGGAAAGCTGCAATATGTCGAGCGAGTCGAGTCCGAGGTCTTCCACGACGGAATGCTCGGCGGTGATCTGCGTACTGTTCAGACTCGGCTTCACATCCCGAATCAACGCGACCAGGGCATCGAATTTCTCGACAGCGGAATCTGCCATTCTGGGGCCTCCACTCGTGTGTAGCTGCATGTTCGGCTTCACGTGCGAATCGGTGCGGTCCTGGGACATGCCAGCAGACTGTGCGAGATCGCCGCAAGTACTTACCTGTGCCCCGGTGCCGGACAGAATGTTCCCCAGAATTTACGGTCCTGCCGAGCGACGCCTCGCAAGCTGTGCGAACACGGGCTTCCGATGCCGTGAGTCGATTCCTGCGGCTGGATTGTTTCCTCTGGTTTCCGGACAAGGTTGAATCAACCAACACGAGTTCTGGACCAATGGCTTCCCAGCACGCCATCCTTCCGTTTGGTGTCCGGGGGGACCGGGCCGGTGCCTTTGAATTTCGATCATTTACGGAAGAGAACGGAAGAGAACGGGAGACAGGCGAAGACCGAACCGGAGGCGTCGAGGAGGGGAATGTGATGGGACGTCGAAAAGCGGATCTGACGGAGTCGGCCCGGTACTTCGAGTTGGCACGGTGGCTGCGGTCGCTGCGGGAGCGTTCCGGGCTCACCTATCGCGAGATGGCCGACCGCGTGGGGCGGCCGGGCTGTTCCGCGGTAACCCTTTCGCGGGCCGACAGCGGGAGCGTGCTGCCCAAGCTCGCTGTCGTGGAGGCGTACGCGGCGGTGTGCGGGGCGCCCGAGCACGAGGCCCGGAGCAGGTGGGAGAAGAGCGCGACGTCGGCGGGACCGCGGGACCGCGGCGCGACCGCGGTGCTGTCCGCGCCGCGCCGGGGCCGGGGCAGGCGCCTCGAACTGGTCTATGAGCCCGCGCATTTGCTGGAGGCGATGCACCGCCTGCGCCACGACGCCGGCCACCCGTCCCTGCGCGAACTCCAGGACCGGGCCAGGGGCTCCGGCTTCGGCCCCCTGCCCCGCAGCACCCTCGCGGACGTACTGGCAGGCCTGCGCCTCCCGTCGGAGCCCTTACTGATCTCCTACGCCCTGGCCTGCGGCCAGCCCCGCCACCAGATCCACGCCTGGCGCGCCGCCTGGGGACGGGCACGGCGGGGGGACGGGGAGCAGCAAGGGGTGGGGGCGCGGTTGGCGGGGTGAGGTCAAGGGGCCCGTCGGGTCGTCGGGTTCGCCGTCGGGTTCGCCGTCTGGGTCGTCGCGTTCAAGCCGCCCAGGAGGAGCGTCGTGAAGCGTTGGGCCCAGGACTCGTCCACCTGTTCCGCGCTCACCAGGGTGCGGTGGACGACCGAGCCCGCCACCACGTCGAAGATCAGGTCCGCGTTGCGGGCCGCTGTTTCCGGGTCGGGTTCCGGGGGGAGTTCGCCGCGGGCCTGGGCGCGGGCCCGGCCCTCCAGGACCAGGCGTTTCTGGCGGTCGACGATCGAGTCGCGGATACGTTCGTGCAGCGCGTCGTCGACCGTCGACTCGGCCAGTACGGCCATCAGGCCGCTCTTGGCCTCGGGGCGGGCCAGGATCGTCGCGAACTGTAGGACCACGCCCTCGATGTCGGCGGCGAGGGTGCCGCGGTCGGGCAGCTCCAACTCGTCGAACAGCTCCGCGACCGCGTCCACCACCAGCTCGTTCTTCCCCGCCCACCGGCGGTAGAGCGTCGTCTTGGCGACCCCCGCCCGCATCGCCACATCGCCCAGCGTCAGCCCGGACCAGCCGAGTTCGACCAGCGCGGCCCGGGTCGCCGCCAGGATCGCGGTGTCCGCGGCGACGCTGCGGGGGCGTCCCGTGCGGCCGACGGGGGTACGACTCTGCATGGCATGACCATAACCGGCAGTTTCCGTCCCACGAGGTCGTCACGAGGTCGGGACGAGGCCGTGAGGGAGATCACTGGGGGGCGCTTCACAGGGACCCGCCCCTGCCGTTACGCTACGACCCGTAGCGAAAGCGGTGCCGCCGACCACGGCCGCTTTTCGGTACACCTTTCACTACGCCTTTCACATGCACGCGCGGGACGGGGGAGGATAGACGCATGCAGCCACGGAACATGTCCATGAGCGGAGTCGTCGACCTCGCCGCGGTGAAGGCGGCCCAGGAGGCCAAGTCGAAGGCGGAGCAGGCGCGCGCCGAAGCCGCCCGGCAGGGTGGCGGAGGGGCCGTCTCCCCGGCCGACCTCGTCATCGATGTCGACGAGGCCGGGTTCGAACTCGACGTCCTACAGCGGTCCACCGAGGTGCCCGTCGTCATCGACTTCTGGGCCGAGTGGTGCGAGCCGTGCAAGCAGCTGAGCCCCGTCCTGGAGCGGCTGGCCGTCGAGTACAACGGGCGCTTCGTCCTCGCCAAGATCGACGTCGACGCCAACCAGATGCTGATGCAGCAGTTCGGGATCCAGGGGATTCCGGCCGTCTTCGCCGTCGTGGCCGGTCAGGCCCTGCCCCTCTTCCAGGGCGCCGCCGGCGAGGTCCAGATCCGGCAGACCCTCGATCAGCTGATCCAGGTCGGCGAGCAGCGTTTCGGTCTCACCGGTCTGGTCGTCGACGCGGACGCCGAACCCGGTGACCGCCAGGCCCCCGACCCCCAGGCGATCCCGGCCGGCCCGTACGACGCGCTGCTCGAAGCCGCCGTACAGGCCCTGGACGCGGGGGACTTGGGAGGTGCGGTGCAGGCGTACAAGAACGTACTGAGTGACGACCCCGGTAATTCGGAGGCCAAACTCGGGCTCGTGCAGGCAGAGTTGCTCCAGCGGGTGCAGGATCTCGACCCGCAGCAGGTGCGCAAGGACGCAGCCGAGAAGCCGGGCGACCCGGCCGCGCAGATCGCCGCCGCCGACCTGGATCTGGTGGGCGGCCATGTGGAGGACGCGTTCGGGCGGCTCATCGAGACGGTCGGGCGTACGGCGGGGGACGACCGGGATGCCGTACGGCTGCGGCTGCTGGAGCTGTTCGAGGTCGTCGGCGCGGACGACCCCCGGGTCGCGGCGGCCCGGCGGGCGCTGGCGCGGGCGTTGTTCTGACCGGTCGGACGGGCGGTGGGTCGGGCGGCGGCGGAGGTGCCGTCCGATCAGCGGCCTGACCTGTCGCTAAACATCGCGACGGGTGTTGCCCGCGTGAAGGATTTGGCGATCGAGTGCCAATGCGGTCGCGCTTTACCAAATCTTGGTAATCGCGGCCGCTGTTACTTGGAGTAAGTCGAAGGCGTCGCACTGTCGGGTTTGGGGCGGGAAGCGGACGGTTTGTCACCCCCGTGAGGGCCACCCAGCGTTGTCGAGCAATACCCATGGGTCGCTGCTCGGTTATCTGCCCGTTACTAGCCAGTAACGAACCCCCTTGTGCGGGCGGCGAGAATGCACCACGATCGGCGACGCTCGGTCCTATCCCGTACCCCGACAGCCAGTCGGGCGCCCGGGAGTTGTTGGGTCCCCACCGGGCAGAGTCGGCGGCAGTGGCGCCGGCTCTCGGGCAGGGGGGTCTTCGCCTTCCGGTGGAGCCTGTCCGGCAAGGTTGTGCGTGATGTGTGTCAGGCGCGACCAGTGGTTGTCGCTCGGGGGTGATCGCCGGTGATTCGGGCGCTGTTCGCGCCGTCGAGCGCGGGCGCTCTCCTTACCGAGGACGTAGCACTTCTCCCATCCCTGCCCGGCTGAGCCGCCGTCATGGGGCAGTCAGGGCCAGGAGATGTACGTCCGAGAAGGAGGAAATATGGAGTCCCAAGTGCGTGGCGGGACCAGATGGAAGCGGTTCGCTGTGGTGATGGTGCCCAGCGTCGCCGCCACGGCATGTATAGGTGTCGCCCTCGCGCAGGGTGCTCTCGCCGCTTCGTTCAGTGTGTCTGGTCAGTCGTTCAAGGTGACGGCGGACAAGCTCGACGGTACGGGGTTCTCGCAGTACGGGGCCGTTGACATCGGTCCCGGCAACGCTGTGCACCCTGTCGCGGTCTCGGCGTTCAACTCTGCCGAGATCACCAACATGTGCCAGTCCGTGGTCACGCCGAACATCCCGGTTCTGGGTTCGGTCACCCTCCGGCTGGAAGCCGGCGGGGGCGCGACCCCGGTCGCGGCCGAGAACCTGTACATCGACGTCGAGGACCTGCAGGCCAATGCGGTCTTCAAGGGCATCGACATCGGCGTGGCCGCCGGTTCCATCACCAAGGGACCGAAGGTCAAGCAGGGCGAGCTCGACGAGGGGCGGGCCAGCAAGTTCGGCTTCGCCCAGCAGGCCGACTCCGCGGTGCTCACCGACGTGAAGCAGACGGCGTGGGCCACCACTGCCGGAACCTTCAAGCTCAGTGGTCTCTCGATGAAGCTGTCGAAGGGCACTGGCGCCGAGTGCTACTAGGCACTCAGTGACGGGCGGGGCCCGATGGTGCCCCGCCCGCTCGCTCTTCTACACCCGCAATAACACTCATCACGGCAACACCGCTCCAGGGAGCTGTTTTCCATGAACGCCGAGTCGCCCGCGCAGGACGAGCACTATCTTCGCGTCTTCAAGCGGAAGTTCCGCGACTGGCGGGGCGCCCGTCCGTTCTGGGCCGGGCTCCTGGTCCTGCTCGGCGGCGTCCCGATCATGTACTTCCCGTACTACAGCCTCCAGATCGGCCATCTGACGATGGCGATGTCGACGACTGCGGGCGCGGGATCCCTGATCATCGGTGTGCTGCTCGTCGTACTCGGTATCAGCCTCTGGTTCCAGAAGCATGTACGGACCTTCGCCGGCACCGCCGCGATCCTGCTGGCCCTGGTGTCCCTCCCGGTGTCCAACTTCGGCGGGTTCCTCATCGGCTTCCTGCTGGCCATGGTCGGCGGTGCGCTGGCCATCGCCTGGGCGCCCGGTGTGCCGGAGTCGAAGTACGGAGACCCCGCGAAGCCCGAGAGCGCCGCGGCCCCTGTGGCCGCCGAGGCCGACGGAGCGGACGCGGACGCGGACGCGGTGGCCGAGCCGAGCGCGTCGAACGAACTGAACGAGCCGTACGAGCCGAACGATCTGTCAGGAACGAGCCCGGTGAACGGGGCGAACGGGAGGCACAGTGCCGGCTGACGAGGTGACCCACGGGACCGATGTGGACGGGTCCCGCGGGAGAACCGGGCCGCGGCACGCGGCCCCCAGGAAGCCGCTGTTCACCAGGTTCCACATGCCTGCCGGAAAGGCGATAGCCCTGGCGGCGATGCCGACCGCGGTGCTCATGGGCATGGGGTTCACGCCGACCCTCGCACGTGCCGACGACGACCAGACGACGAAGACTCTGACGGCCGAGGAAT
The DNA here is from genome assembly GCF_045041225.1 of Streptomyces sp. NBC_00075. NCBI lineage: Bacteria > Bacillati > Actinomycetota > Actinomycetes > Kitasatosporales > Streptomycetaceae > Streptomyces > Streptomyces sp. NBC_00075. The sequence continues at coordinate 3,269,538 of NZ_CP108243.1, read as the reverse complement.
ACCAGAAGTGCGTCGAGGTGCTGGACGGCACCGAGGACGGTACGGACACGACGGCGACGCCGTCCGCGTCCACCAGCTCCTCGTCGTCCGCCGACGAGGACACGGCGACGGAGCCGTCCCCCTCGGCCACCGCCACGGACTCGGACTCCGGTTCCTCGGACGATTCGTCGGATTCAGGTTCCGACGACACGGCCGAGCCGACACCGACGCCCTCCGCGAGCAAGACGACCTCCAGCGGCAGCACCGGCGGCGGCAGCGACACGGCCACGCCCACCCCCTCGGCGAGCGCGAGCGCCACCGAGGAGAGCGGCGGCCTGCTGGAGACCATCGGCGACGCGATCACCGACATCTTCACGGGCGGGACGTCGAGCGACTCGACGTCCACGTCGACCACGGAGTCGACGGAGACCACGGGCACCACGGAGTCGACCGAGACCACCGAGAGCGCCACTCCGACGCCGGCCGCGTCACCCGCGGCGAGCGCGGAGGCGGGCTCCGACGACAGCAAGGACACGACCGACTCCACCACGGTCAAGGACACGACCGCGAAGGTCACCGAGGTCCTCAAGGACACCGCCGAGGACACGACCAAGGCGGCCGAGGACACCACGGAGGCAGCCGCCGACGCCACCGCGTCCCCGAGCCCCTCGGCGAGCGAGACGACCGACGCGGACGACTGCCCGGCCGCCACCGACGACGAGGGCGGCGTCGACAACTCGATCCGGCTGCCCGTCGACCCGTGGACCCTGGAAGCCAGTTCGCTGACGCTCAAGGGCGCGGACTACAAGGGCATCGTCAAGGTGCGCACGGCCGACGGCACGGTCAAGGAGGTCCTGAAGTACGTGATCTCCGGTGGCACCGACATCGGTGACCTGCACCAGCTGGTCAAGGACGACACGTCCGGCAAGACCTACCACGTGCAGGCGGGCAAGGGCACGACGTCCACGATCACCGGCGGCGAGACGATCATGTACACGGAGAGCATCTCCGGGAACCTGTTCGGCCTGATCCCGATCACGTTCGACCCGAAGAACCCGCCGCCGCTGAACATCCCGCTGATCTACTTCACGAAGGTGAAGGTCACCCAGGCCGGCCAGTTCGGCGGGACCCTGGAGGTCCCGGGCCTGCACCAGTACACGACCTGAGCGCACACATCCCGTTCGGGAGCCGCACCGAGGCCCGTGGCCCGGCCGTACCGCCTTCGCGGGGGCCGGGCCACAGGCCTGAGCGGGTCGTCGTGCGTACGGACGACTGAGGGCGCCCCCTGGTCCCCAGGGGGCGCCCTCACGGCCGTACAAGTACAAGCGAGCGCCGATCAGGCGTGCTCGCCCTCGCCCAGGTGGTGCACCCGGACCATGTTCGTCGTGCCCGGGACGCCGGGCGGGGAGCCGGCCGTCATGACGACGACCTCGCCCACCTTGAAGCGGCCCAGCTTCAGCATCTCCTGGTCGACCAGGGAGACCATCTCGTCCGTGCTGTTGACGAACGGGACGACGTACGAGTCGACGCCCCAGCTCAGGGCCAGCTGGTTGCGGGTGCCCTCGTCCGTGGTGAAGGCGACGATCGGCTGGGCGGCGCGGTAGCGGGAGAGACGGCGGGCCGTGTCGCCGGACTTGGTGAAGGCCACCAGGCCCGTGCCGCCGAGGAAGTCGGCGATCTCGCAGGCCGCGCGGGCGACCGAACCACCCTGCGTCTTCGGCTTCTTGCCGGGGACCAGGGGCTGGAGGCCCTTGGAGAGGAGTTCCTCCTCCGCCGCCGCCACGATCTTCGACATCGTCTTGACCGTCTCGATCGGGTAGGCGCCGACGCTCGACTCCGCGGACAGCATGACCGCGTCCGCGCCGTCCAGGATCGCGTTCGCCACGTCGGACGCCTCGGCGCGCGTCGGGCGGGAGTTGGTGATCATCGACTCCATCATCTGGGTCGCGACGATCACCGGCTTGGCGTTGCGCCGGCACAGTTCCACGAGGCGCTTCTGCACCATCGGGACCCGCTCCAGGGGGTACTCGACGGCCAGGTCGCCACGGGCCACCATCACACCGTCGAAGGCCGCGACGACCGCGTCCATGTTCTCGACCGCCTGCGGCTTCTCCACCTTGGCGATGACGGGGACGCGGCGCCCCTCCTCGTCCATGATCTTGTGGACGTCGTCCACGTCGGCGGCGTCGCGGACGAAGGACAGCGCGACCAGGTCGCAGCCCATGCGCAGGGCGAAGCGCAGGTCCTCGATGTCCTTCTCGGACAGTGCCGGGACGTTCACGGCCGCGCCGGGCAGGTTGATGCCCTTGTGGTCCGAGATGACACCGCCCTCGATGACGATCGACTTCACCCGCGAACCCTCGACGTCCAGGACCTTCAGCTCGACGTTGCCGTCGTTGATCAGGATCTGGTCGCCGCGGGACACGTCACCCGGCAGGCCCTTGTACGTCGTGCCGCAGATGGTCTTGTCACCGGGGACGTCCTCGGTGGTGATGACGAACTCGTCGCCCCGGACCAGCTCGACGGGGCCCTCCGCGAAGGTCTCCAGGCGGATCTTCGGGCCCTGGAGGTCGGCGAGGACGCCGATCGCCCGGCCGGTCTCCTTGGCGGCGGCCCGGACCCGGTCGTACCGGCCCTGGTGCTCGGCGTGCGTGCCGTGGCTGAAGTTGAAGCGGGCCACGTTCATGCCGGCCTCGATCAGCGAGACGAGCATTTCATGGGAGTCGACCGCGGGGCCGAGAGTACAAACGATTTTCGAACGGCGCATGGGGCGATCCTATCGGTTTGTTTCGCTTCGGAATATTCCGCCTGGTGGACGACACAGAAGGCCGTAGAAGGCATGGCCTGAACACAAAAGGGCGGGATAGCGCTCAGGTGAGGCTCTCCCATCAATATCCGCTCAGTGTCTTCAGTTGTCCGTTTCGGCGCTCGTTTCGCCGCCCGTTCCCACCAGTGCGTACGTCTGTGTCGCGATCTCCAGCTCCTCGTCCGTCGGGACGACCGCCACCGCGACTCCGGAGTCCGCGGGCGAGATCAGCCGGGGTTCCTGGCTCCGTACGAGGTTCAGGGCGCCGTCCACGGCCACGCCCAGCCCCTCCAGGCCGGCCACCGCCGCCTCGCGCACCGGCGCCGCGTTCTCGCCGACCCCGGCCGTGAACGCGATGGCGTCCACCCGGCCGAGTACCGCGTAATAGGCGCCGATGTACTTCTTCAGACGGTGGATGTAGATGTCGAAGGCCAGCCGGGCCGCCGGGGCGTCCGCGCCGCCCTCGTCGATACGGCGGCGGATTTCCCGCATGTCGTTGTCTCCGCACAGGCCGATCAAGCCGCTCTTCTTGTTGAGAAGAGTGTCGATCTCGTCCGTGGACATTCCGCCAACACGCGCCAAATGGAAGATGACGGCCGGATCCAGGTCACCCGACCGTGTCCCCATGACCAGCCCCTCCAGCGGCGTCAGCCCCATCGAGGTGTCCACGCACTTCCCGCCCTGTACGGCGGACGCGGACGCGCCGTTGCCCAGGTGCAGCACGATCACGTTCACGTCCTCGGGCGCCCGGCCGAGGAGCTTCGCCGTCTCCCGGGACACATACGCGTGGGACGTGCCGTGGAACCCGTACCGCCTGATCCGGTACTCGTCGGCCGTCTTCACGTCGATCGCGTAGCGGGCCGCCGACTCCGGCATCGTGGTGTGGAAGGCCGTGTCGAAGACGGCGACCTGGGGGAGGTCGGGGCGCAGGGACTGGGCCGTACGGATGCCGGTGAGGTTCGCCGGGTTGTGGAGCGGTGCTACGGGGATCAACCGCTCGATCTCCGCCAGTACCGTCTCGTCGACGACCGTCGGCTCGGTGAAGGTCTGGCCGCCATGCACGACGCGATGCCCTATGGCCGCCAACTGAGGTGAGTCCAGACCCAGTTGGTCCTTCGCCAGCTCCTCCGCGACCGCCTTGAGAGCGGCCCCGTGGTCGGCGATCGGACCCGTGCGCTCACGGGACTCCCCGCCCGTCGCCAGCGGGGTGTGCTTCAGACGGGACGTCTCCTCGCCGATGCGCTCCACCAGGCCCACGGCGAGCCGGCTGCTGTCGCGCATGTCGAGCAGCTGGTACTTCACCGACGAGGAGCCGGAGTTGAGGACGAGGACGCGGGTCGCGGTCACTGGTGGGGCACCTTCGGGGTGGGGACGGAGTCGGTGGTCTGGGCCTGGATCGCCGTGATCGCGACCGTCGTGACGATGTCCGGGACCAGGGCGCCCCGGGACAGGTCGTTGACCGGCTTGCGCAGGCCCTGGAGGACCGGGCCGACGGCGATCGCGCCGGCCGAACGCTGCACGGCCTTGTAGGTGTTGTTGCCGGTGTTGAGGTCCGGGAAGATCAACACGCTTGCCTGGCCCGCGACTTCGGAGCCGGGCAGCTTGGTGGCGGCCACGGTCGGCTCGACGGCCGCGTCGTACTGGATGGGTCCTTCGATACGGAGGTCAGGGCGCCGCGAGCGCACCAGCTCAGTCGCCTCCCGCACCTTGTCGACATCGGCCCCCGACCCCGACGTACCCGTCGAGTACGACAGCATCGCGATCCTCGGCTCGACGCCGAACTGCTCGGCGGTGGCGGCCGACTGGATGGCGATGTCGGCCAACTGCTCGGCGTTCGGGTCGGGGTTGACCGCGCAGTCGCCGTAGACGAGGACCTTGTCGGCCAGGCACATGAAGAAGACGGAGGAGACGATGTCGGCGTCCGGCTTGGTCTTGATGATCTCGAAGGCGGGGCGGATCGTGGCGGCCGTGGAGTGCACCGACCCCGACACCATGCCGTCGGCGAGGCCCTCCTGGACCATCAGGGTGCCGAAGTAGTTGACGTCCGAGACGACGTCGTAGGCCAGCTCGACGGTGACGCCCCGGTGGGCGCGGAAGGCGGCGTACTTCTCGGCGAACCTGTCCCGGAGTTCGGAGGTCTGCGGGTCGATCAGCTGGCAGTCGCCGAGGTCGATGCCCAGGTCGGCGGCCTTCTTGCGGATGCCGTCGACCGGGCCGAGCAGCGTCAGGTCGCACACGCCCCGGCGCAGCAGCACCTCGGCGGCGTGCAGGACGCGCTCCTCGGTGCCCTCGGGCAGGACGACCCGGCGCTTGTCGGCGCGGGCGCGTTCGAGGAGCTTGTGCTCGAACATCATCGGCGTGACACGGTCGCTGCTGGGCGCGGAGACCCGCTTGAGCAGCTCGGTCGTGTCCACATGCCGCTCGAAGAGACCGAGGGCGGTCTCCGCCTTGCGCGGGGTGGCCGCGTTCAACTTCCCCTCCAGGGAGAAGAGCTGGGCGGCGGTGGGGAAGCTGGTGCCGGCCACGGAGACGACCGGGGTGCCGGGGGCGAGCCGGGCGGCCAGGGTGAGGACCTCGTCGCTGGGGCGCTCGTTCAGGGTCAGCAGGACGCCCGCGATGGGCGGCGTACCGGCGCTGTGCGCGGCGAGGGCGCCGACGACCAGGTCGGCGCGGTCACCGGGGGTGACGACCAGGCAACCGGGGGTCAGCGCCGTCAGGAAGTTGGGCAGCATCGCGCCACCGAAGACGAAGTCCAGCGCGTCACGGGCGAGGCCCGAGTCGTCGCCGAGGACCACCGTGCCGCCGAGCGCGTGGGTGATCTGGGCGACCGTCGGCGCGGAGAGGGCGGGCTCGTCGGGGAGGACGTAACAGGGCACGGGGAGACGGGAGTCGAGGCCCTCCGCTATCCCGGTGCGGTCCTCGCGGGCGACGCGGTTGGCGACCATGGCGAGGACGTCGCAGCCCAGCGCCTCGTACGCGCGGTACGCGTTGCGGGTCTCGGCGAGGACCGACTCGGCGGTCTGGTGGCGTCCGCCGACGACCGCGACGACGGACGCGCCGAACTCGTTCGCGAGGCGGGCGTTGAGGGCCAGCTCGTCCGGGAACTGGGTGTCGGCGAAGTCGGTGCCGAGGACGAGCACGACGTCGTACTCACGGGCGACGCGGAGGAAGCGGTCGACGAGGGTGGAGACGAGTTCGTCGGTGCCCTGCTCGGCCTGGAGCGCGGAGGCCTCCGGGTAGTCCATGCCGTACACGGTCGCCGGGTCCTGGGAGAGGCGGTAGCGGGCGCGCAGCAGCTCGAAGAGACGGTCCGGGTCGTCGTGCACGAGGGGGCGGAAGACGCCGACCCGGTCGACCTGCCGGGTCAGCAGCTCCATGACGCCCAGCTCGACGACCTGGCGGCCGTCGCCCCGGTCGATCCCGGTCACGTACACGCTGCGGGTCGTCACGCGTGCTCTCCGTTTCGTCGCTCGGTTTCGTCGCTCGGTTTCGTTCGACAGTACCTGCGGCGCCGGCCAGGGCACCTGGTAGGCCCGTCAGGATCGGGTGTGTGCCAGGGCGTGAAACAATTGGAACGGCTCACCGGTATCAAAGGCCCGCAGAGCGATCACAGCGAGCAGGAGACACAGCACGATGCGTATCGGAGTTCTCACCGCAGGCGGCGACTGCCCCGGCCTGAACGCAGTGATCCGGTCGGTCGTGCACCGAGCGGTCACTCAGTACGACGACGAGGTCATCGGCTTCGAGGACGGCTACGCCGGTCTGCTCGACGGCCGCTACCGCACGCTCGACCTCGACGCGGTCAGCGGCATCCTGGCCCGTGGCGGCACGATCCTCGGCTCCTCCCGCCTCCAGCGCGACCGGCTCCGCGAGGCCTGCGAGAACGCGCAGGACATGGCCCGCGAGTTCGGTATCGACGTGCTGATCCCGATCGGCGGCGAGGGCACGCTGACGGCGGCGCGGATGCTGAGCGACGCGGGTCTGCCGGTGGTCGGCGTCCCGAAGACGATCGACAACGACATCTCGTCCACGGACCGCACGTTCGGCTTCGACACGGCGGTAGGCGTGGCGACCGAGGCGATGGACCGCTTGAAGACCACTGCGGAGTCCCACCAGCGCGTGATGGTCGTCGAGGTCATGGGTCGGCACGCGGGCTGGATCGCCCTGGAGTCAGGCATGGCCGCCGGCGCCCACGGCATCTGCCTGCCCGAACGGCCCTTCGACCCGGCCCACTTGGTGAAGATGGTCGAGGAACGCTTCGCGCGCGGCAAGAAGTTCGCGGTCATCTGCGTCGCCGAGGGCGCGCACCCCGCCGAGGGCAGCATGGACTACGGCCACGGCGAGATCGACCAGTTCGGCCACGAGCGCTTCCAGGGCATCGGTACGGCACTCGCGTACGAACTGGAACGCCGGCTCGGCAAGGAGGCCAAGCCGGTCATCCTCGGCCACATCCAGCGCGGCGGCACGCCCACCGCGTACGACCGCGTCCTCGCGACCCGGTTCGGCTGGCACGCGGTGGAGGCCGCGCACCAGGGCACGTTCGGGCGGATGACGGCGCTGCGCGGGACGGACGTGGTGATGGTGCCGCTGGCGGAGGCGGTCACCGAGCTGAAGACGGTCCCGAAGGACCGGATGGACGAGGCGGAGTCGGTGTTCTAGGCGTTTTTGTCGGTCACGGGGGTGGGGTGTTCGTGTCGACCCTCGCCCAGAAGTGCTCCACGATCCGTTCGAGGAAGTCGCGTCCGGCGTGGCTCGCCTCGGTCGCCGCTGAGCCGTCCGACCAGGTCATGGTGGCGGCCAGCTGCCCCTGGTAGTAGCGGTGCAGCTCCTGGAGGACGCCCTCCAGGAAGCGCCGGTTCAGCGGCACCATCTTGTTGACGGGGCGGACGTACGCCTGCCAGCGCGTCGTGACCGCGCTGCGCAGCAGGCCGGCGAGCTTGCCGTCGAGGCCGGTGAGGGTGAGGAAGTCGGCGAGCGAGAGTTCGAGCACCTCGGCGAGGATCGCGGACTGCCGCTCGGTGCCGCGCCACTCGCCGCTCTCCTCCATCCGTATGTAGTCGAGGAGTTCGAGCCCGACGGCCTGGGCGACGTCCTCGGCGGCGAGGTTGCGCGCGGCGCGGTGCTCTCGCAAGGTGCGGGGGCGGCCGATGAGTTCACAGGGTGCGCACCACAACACGCCTGCGAGGGCGGTGAGTTCGCTGCTGCCGGGGGCCATTGTGCCTTGCTCCCAGGCGATCACGTGGTCGGGCGTGATGTACGGCAGCCCGTACGAGACGCGCATCCCGTACGCGACGTGCTCGGGGCCCATTCCGAGGGCCATGCGGAGTCTGCGGGCGGCGTGGGCGTCGAAGGGCGGGTTCGGTGGTGTCGGCGGCATGGGCGGTGGGGGCGGAACTGGGGGTCGGCGCACGCGCCACAAGCTAGGGGTGCCGGGCGGCGGTGACTACGGTCTGTTCGGCCACAATTACGGATCGTAGGAAACTACGGGGTTGGGGGTGGGGTGCGGGTGGTCGCGGGTGATTCCGGGTTGACCGAAGGTGGTGGGTCGGTGGCCGGGCGGGGGCTGTTCGCGGGCGTCCGATCGTGCGAACGGCAAGGTGGTGGGGCATATGCGCGGGGGTTTGGGGGGTGGGTGTCGGTGGGTGGGGCCGTCTGTTGATCCGCTTCCGTTTCGCTGTCGCGGGCGGGTGTCGAAGGTGCGTGCGGGGTGGTTGGGGCTTGGTGGGGTGGGTGACTGGCGAGTAGGCGCGGCGCGATCTGTGCGGTGGGTGTGGCTTGTCGGTGCGGCCTGTCGGCGTGCCTGTCGATGTGGGGCCCCTGACGTACCATCAGCGTTATTTCGCTTGGTGGTTGGGCTTCGGAGGGTGGTGGTCTTGTGAGTGGCAAGGCGGAGGAGGAGAAGGTGGCGAAGGTGATGAAGGTGACGAAGATCGAGGGGCACATACGGGAGCGGCTGCTGGCCCCGAACTTCTGGCACCTCGCGACGGTCGGCGCCGACGGGATGCCGCAGATCTCGCCGATGTGGGTCGACATCGAGGGCGATCACGTCATGGTCAACACGGCCATCGGCCGCGTGAAGGAGGAGAACCTCCGCGTCAACCCGAACGTCTCGCTCTCCCACCACGACCCCGAGAACCCGTACGACCGTGCGGAGATCCGGGGGCGCGTGGTGCGGTTCGTGGAGGGCGAGGAGGCGGAACGGTCCATGGACCGGCTCACACAGAAGTACATCGGCGAGGAGCGGTATCCGTGGCTGCTGCCGGGGGAGCGGCGCGTGATGCTGTTGATCGAGGTGACGCGGGTGCGGCGGGTTGTGGGCGTCGAGCCGTTCAGGCCCGGGGTGCTGCCCGAGGCGTGAGGGGGTGCGCTACGGGGGCGCACTAAAGGAGGTGGTCTGCTTTGCCGGCCTTGATGTCCTGGATGAGGGTGCGGAGGGCTTCTCGGGTGTCGGTGAGGTAGGTGTCTTCTTGGCCTGCGATGGATATGTAGGCGTTGTTTTGGGGGTCGGTGCCTATGCGGAAGCAGTTGGCGCCTTCGGCGCAGAACGGTTCTTCCCAGGTGATGTCGGGCACGGAGACTCCTCAGAGTTGGCGGGCGATCGTGTGGATGAAGTCCCGCGACGCGCTGGGCGGGAGCGATGCGGCTTCCATCCAGTCCAAGTGGGCACGGTACTTGTCGAGTTGGGACTGGCCGTGGGTGAACTCGGGGCCGTGTGCGGAGTCCAGTTCCACGGTGTCGAGTTGCGGGACGGACCCCTCGGCGTAGGTCACCGCCTGGCCGGCGCCGGGGAACGCCCCTGCCTTGTAGGGGATCACGCGCACGCCGATGTTGTCGCGCTCGGACACCTCGCAGAGGCGTTCCAACTGGCCGCGCATCACTTTGACGCCACCGAACTCGATGCGCAGGGCGGCCTCGTGTACGTAACCGACGTAGGTGATCGGCTCCTCCCGGTACAGCACCTGCTGCCGTTGTAGGCGAAGGGCCACGCGCAGTTCGACCTCCGCCGGTGAGAGGGGCGGGAGCGCGGCGCTGAAGAGGGTGCGGGCGTAGCCGTCGGTCTGGAGCAGGCCCGGCATGATCATGGCCAGGCCCACGCGCACGGTCCTGGAGTGCCATTCCAGTTCCGCGATGTCCAGGAGCCCTGCGGGGACTTGCCCCCGGTACACCTCCCACCAGCCGCGCGTACGTGTCCCGACCATGTCGGCCAGAGCGTCGACGTACGCCTCGTCGCGGCAGGCGTAGTTGCAGGCGAGGGTCCTCAACCGGTCTGCGCTGATGGCCCGGACTCCGGACTCGATGTTGGACACCTTCGTCCGGTCCAGCCCGAGCAGCCCTGCGGCGTACTCCGTGGTCACGTCTGCGGCGAGACGCATCTTGCGCAGTTCGGCGCCCAGGCGCTTCTGGCGTTCCGTCGGTGTCGACCTCGGCGGCATGTGTCATTTCCTCCAGCGGGTGCGGCGCAAGTCTGCCCCTCGGGCGCCTGGTTGGTCCACCAGGCTAGTGGTAATTCCGTTGAGTAGGTGGCAAAAGGCCACCTGATGTGTCTACAGTCGGTGACGAGTCGCTTACGGATCGATGTCGCCGGAAGTGCATCGCGCGAGCATGCCTGCCTTCTCCTTCCCTGGGAGGGGTGCGCTCGCGCCAGGGAGACAGGCCACTGGTCGGGTTTACGTCGACTTCGCCAAGTCCGCTGCCCAGCAAGGGAGTTCGCCATGTCCGCATCGCCGACCGTCTCGGCCTGTCTCGTCTCGACCGACCTCACGGAGGGGTCGCCGCCGTCTCCGGACTCGCTTGTCTACGGCTTCACCCTGCCTGCCGAGGCGGTGAGTTCGCGGGTTGCCCGGGCCACTACTCGGGTTGTCCTCCAGACGCATGGGCTGGAGGAGATGGCGGACGTTGCGGTGCAGGTGGTGGGGGAGTTGACGGCTTGTGCGTTTCGGCTCGGTGGGGACGGGCCGGTGTATCTGTCGTTGCGGTGGTGGGAGGGGGAGTTGCAGGTGGTGCTTTATGACGGGCATCGGCGGCATGTGCATCCGCGGCTGGCTGCGGCCTGCGATGAGCGGAGGGGGGATGTGTTGCGGGTTTTGGGGTGCGTGGTGGAGGGGTCTGGTGGGGAGTGGGGGTTCGGGGAAGCGAGGGAGCCGGGGGGTGGGACTCGGATGTGGGCTGTGTTGCCTGGGCGAGGGGCTCGGGAGTTTGCGGGGGTGGGCGTGGGAACGGTGTGAAGCGGGGAGTGGGGCGGTCGTTATTACTGCTCCTCGGCCCAGGTGCGGGCCTGGTCGGCTTCGGCGGTGTCGCCGGCCTGGGTGTAGGCATCGGCGGCCTGGAGCCAGCAGGCACGGGCCTCGCCGGAGCGGTCCGCGGCCCGGTGGATGAGGGCGAGGTTGTGGAGGACCTGGCCCGTCCTGTACCAGTCCTCGAACTCCCGGTAGCCCTCCAGCGCCTTCTCGTACCCCTCAACCGCCTCCACCACCTGCCCCACCTCCCGCAGGAGGGGGCCGAGGTTGTGCCACGTCATGGCCTCGCGGTGGTGGTCCCCGGCGGCCTGGAACAGGTCGCGGGCGCGGGTGTGCGCCTCGACTGCTTCCGCCACCCGCCCCGCCACCCGCAGCGTGAGGCCGAGGTTGCCCCACGCGCTGGCCTCGCCCTGGCCGTCCCCGGCGGCCTGGTGCAGCTCCCGGGCGCGGGTGTGTGCCTCGACTGCCTCCGCCACCCGCCCCGCCACCCCCAGAGCGCTGCCGAGGTTGTTCCACGCGACGGCCTCGCGGTGGTGGTCCCCGGCGGCCTGGTGCAGGTCGCGGGCGCGGGTGTGTGCCTCGACTGCTTCCGCCACCCGCCCCGCCCCCCGCAGAGCGCTGCCGAGGTTGTTCCACGCGACGGCCTCGCGGTGGTGGTCCCCGGAGCGGACGGCCGCCTCCAGACCAGCCTGGCCCACCCCGACCCCGTCGTCGAAGTGCCGCCGCCACTCCAGGTAGATCCTCAGACATTCGGCCAGCCGCGAGGCCGTGTCCGCAAACCGTTCCCGCTCCCCCCACCCCACCGCTGCCACCAAACCCGCACGCTCCCCATCCAGCCACCCCAACGCCTCACCCCGCCCCTCGAACCGCCCCGGCACCGGCCTCCCCGGCAACCACCGCAACCAGTCATCAGCCGCATCCGCCCGCGCGAGGTAGGAGCCCAGCACCCGCCCCCGCGCTGCCTCTCCCTCCTCCACCAACTCCGCATCCCCCGCCACCACACCCACCCCGAACACCCGCACCAAGTCATGCAACCGCCACCGCATGCCGCCGTCCGAACCGCCGTCAGCCCTGACCGGTGCGACGAGGTATGTGGCGGCCAGGCCCTCCAAGAGGCTCAGGGTGGTTTCCATGTCGAGGTTGGTCAGGGCGGCCACCGTTTCCGTGCCGGTGTCCGGGCCGGGTGCGAGGGCGAGCAGGCGCAGCAGACGGGCCTGGTCGGGCGGGAGGCGTCGGTACGAGGTCTCCAGGACCGGGCGGAGGACGAGGGAACGGCCGTACTGGTCGGTGCCGAGCGTGCCGTTGTCCAGCGCGACCGTCGGGTCCCCAGCCCCCTTGATCTCGGCAACCAGGGAAGCGGTACCTCGAAACCGGCGTCGGCGCAGCATCGCAGCGGAGATCTGGAGAGCGAGAGGCAAGTAGCCGCAGAGAGCGGCCAGTTCGTGCAACGCGTCGGGCTCGCGCGCTGGGCGTTCGTCGCGCTCGTCGGCGTCATGAAGAGCGCGGGTGACGAGTGCGACCGAGTCGTCCTCAGGGAGCGTTTCCAGGTCGATGAGGCGGACGCCGGTGAGGGAGTCCGGGCGGTCACGGGACGTGATCAGTACCCGGTGACGGTCGGTGCCGGGCAGGAGGGGAAGGTACTGGGCCGGGTCCGACGCGTTGTCCAGGATCAGCAGCATGCGGTTCCGCCGCCCGGCGAGGAGAGTGCGGTACGTGTCGTACTGGCGCGCCGTCGTCGGCGGCAGGTCTGAGCCTCGTACCCCGAGCGCGTCCAGCAGCGCCAGCACCGCCTGATCGGCGGTGACCGGATTGTCGTCGTAGCCGCGCAGGTCGACGAACAGGGTTCCGCCGGGAAACCAGCCCTGGGTACACGCCTGATGCGCCGTCTCGATCGCCAGTGCCGTTTTGCCGATGCCGCCCATGCCCGTGACGGCGCAGATGAGCAGAGGGCGTGCGGCGGAGCCCGTCGGGTCGGGTTCCAGGCGGGGCAGCAAGCGGCCCAACTCCGCCGAACGGCCGGTGAAGCCCAGCGGCCGGGGCGGGAGCGTGGCCGTCGCTACCGGTACCGGGCCATGGGAGTGGCCGGGGCCGAGCCCGCCTCGCCCCGCGTCCTCGCTACCGTCCGTCCTCGTCGCCGGGTCGATGTCCGACGAACTTCGCGACGAAGGAGCCGTTGAACGTGCTCTGTCGGAAGTCGAAGTGGTCCCCTCCGTACGTATCGCCGCGAAAAGGACCCTCCCGAGGGTCGGTGGTCTGTTTCGGGGTCAGCTCGCGGAGTACGGCCACGGCAGCCGCTGCCGCGTTCCCTGCGGCCCGGGGTTGCGAACCCCCCTTGTCCTCCTCGGCCTTGTCGCTGATGCCTCGGATGATCAACGCGCCCGCCTCACCGGCGAGTTGGACGGCGTTGGCCACGCCGGAACTCTCCATCTCGATGGCGACGGCGTCGTTGTAGTGCTCGTGGATGTGCTGGGCGAGCTTGGACTTCCTGTCCGCGAGGAGTACGTCTCCGACGGCGATCGGCTTGAAGTGCGTCTTGAAGTCCGCCGTGTTGCCCAGGGCCTCCTTGGCCGCCTGTTCCAGGCGGTGTGAGGCGTGCCAGGCCTCCGGGCGGACCAGGAAACCCTCGGGGGTCTCCTTGCCGCCGTGGATCGAGTACACCTTCGTCGCGACCACGACATCGCCGATTCCGATGTCCTCCTTGAGGCCGCCCGCGACACCGACGAGCAGTACGGCCTCGGGGTCCAGCCACGTCAGTACGCGCTCGGTGAGCGTGGCTGCCGTGAGTGTGCCTTCGCCCATGTTGACGAGGACCACCTGCCAAGGCGTGTCCGGGAGTTGGCCCAGCTTGGCCTTTGTGCCGTAGCGCGGGTGGGTCAGCGTCTCGATGTCCGTGAGGTGCTCCCGCACTGCGTCGTACTCCAGCGACAGCGCGGTCAGGACGGCAACGGTTCTCTGAGTCTCCGGCACCTTTCTACGGTACTTGGCGGGCGTACCGTTATGTCACGCGATGGGCGAAGGCGGCACGGGGGACGGGCGGCACGATGGCGACCGAGTACGGCGGGGATCACATCGACCTGCGCGGTGCGAGCGTTGCGGGTTCGGTGACGGTGAAGGCCGTGTACCGCGAGCACGCGCCGGCGCCGAGTGCGCTGGATGCCCTTCCCGCCAGGGCGGTCGGTTTCACCGGGCGCGAGGCTGAACTCCGGGAGTTGCTGGACGCGTTGTCGGGTGGCGGGCCTGAGACGGTGGTTGTCGCTGCCGTGTCGGGGCTCGGTGGCATCGGCAAGACCGCGCTCGCCGTCCAGGCGGGGTATGAGGCATGCGGAAAGGGCTGGTTCCCGGGTGGGGTGCTCTTCGTCGACCTGCACGGGTACGACGAGGAACCGGTTACGGGGGAGCAGGCTCTGGAGGCGTTGCTTCGGGCGTTGGGGACGGAGCCGGAGCACATCCCGGCGTGTGCGGACGATCGAGCCGGGTTCTACCGCTCGGCCCTCGCCGACCGCGCCCGGGAGCAGGGCCCCGTACTGGTCCTGGCCGACAACGCGTCCTCGCCGACTCAGGTGCGGCCACTGCTGCCCGGCGGCGGCACGGGACACCGGCTCCTGGTCACCTCCCGGGACCGGCTGCCCCAACTGGGGGCACGGCTACTGGCGTTGGACGAACTGACGCCGGAGGAGGCGTACGACCTCCTCGACCGTGCCCTGCGGATCGCGCACCCCGCCGACAGTCGCGTCGCGGACGACCCCGAGTCGGCCACGGACCTCGCCACCCTCTGCGGACACCTGCCGCTCGCCCTCCAGATCGCGGCGGCGCTTCTCGTGGTGGACCGGGACAAGCCAGTAGCTGAGCTGACCGCCGAACTCGCAGAGTCCCGCGACCTGCTCGGGCACCTCGACGACGGCGAGCGCAGCGTCCGTGCGGCCTTCGATCTGTCGTACAAGCGGCTCCCGCCCGAACAGGCCCGGGTGCTGCGTCTGCTGGCGCTGGCGCCGGGGCCGGACGTGAGCGACGAGGTCGTTGCCGCGCTCGTCGGGACGGACACCCCTCCGGTCCAGGCACTTGAGGCCCTGGATCGTGCCCATCTCGCTGAGCCGGATCGGGGGAGCGGACGTCGACGGTGGCGCTTGCATGACTTGGTGCGGGCGTTCGGGGTGGGTGTGGTGGCCGGGGACGCGGGGTGGTCGGAGGAGGGAGAGGCGGCTCTGGGGCGGGTGCTGGACTTCTATTGCGCGTGGGCGTACCCGGCTCATGCCTGGTTGTGGTGGTTTCCGGGGAGGCCGGCGCCGGGGCGGTTCGGGGGGCGGGGGGAGGCGTTGAGGTGGCTGGACGGAGAGCGTGCTGGTCTGGTGGCGGCGGTGGGCTGGGCGGAGCGGGAGCGGTTCGCGGGTACGGCGGTACGGCTGGCTGAGTGCCTGGCGGTCTACCTGGAATGGCGGCGGTATTTCGATGACGGGGTTGTTGTGGGCCGGGCCGCGCTGGAGGCCGCCCGCCGTTTCGGGGACCGCAAGGCCGAGGCCGGCGCGTGGGACCACCTCGGTCTCGCCCTGCGGTCGGCAGGTCGAGCAGCGGAGGCGGTCGAGGCTCACACTGGCGCTCGCGACCTGTACAGGGCCGTTGGGCACGGCCACCGCGAGGCCGGCGCGTGGAACAACCTCGGTCTCGCCCTGCGGGAGGCGGGCCGGGTGACAGAAGCAGTCGAGGCGCACACCCGGGCCCGCGACCTGTACCAGGCCGTCAGGGACCGCCACCGCGAGGCCATCGCGTGGAACAACCTCGGCCTCGCCCTGCAGGGGGTGGGTCGGGTGACGGAGGCGATTGACGCGCACACCAGGGCCCGCGATCTGTGCCAGGTCGTCAGAGACCGCCAAGGCGAGGCCATCGCGTGGCACAGTCTCGGCGCCGCCTTGCAGGGGGCGGGTCGGGTGGATGAGGCGATCGAGGAGTGGGGCAGGGCACTGGAGGTCTACCGGGAGTTCGAGGACTGGTACTGGACGGGGCAGGTCCTGCACAACCTCGCCCTGATCCACGAGTCCGCCGCCTGTTCCGCCGAGGCCCGTGCCTGCTGGGTTCGCGCCGCTGACGCCTACACCCGGGTCGGCGAAACCGCGAAAGCCGACCAGGCCCGTGCCCGCGCCGAGGCGCAGCAATAACAGCCGCCCCAACTCCCCTCCTCACCCCTTAACTGCCCCACCCAGCGCAAACCCCCCACCCAACCGCCGAGCCACCACCACATACAACAAAATCACCGGCGTCGAATAAATAACCGAAAACGCAGCCAGCTGCCCATAAACAACCGTCCCCCGGTTCCCGAAGAAATCATTGATGCTCACACTCGCCGGCATCTGATCCGGCGTAAGCAACAACATGAACGGCACGAAGAAGTTCCCCCACATCACCACGAACGAGAACACCGTCACCACCGCCACCCCGGGCCCCATGAGCGGCAGCACGATCCGTACCAGGGACTGGAACGCCGACGCCCCGTCCGTCCACGCCGCCTCCTCCAGCTCCTTCGGGACGCCGTCCATGAAGTTCTTCATCAGCCAGATGGCGAACGGGAGTTGGGACGCCGCGAAGAACAGGATCGTGCCCTGCATCGTGTCGATCAGGTTCACCTGGACGAACAGTGCGTACACCGGCACCATGATCGCCGTGATCGGCAGGCTCGTCGCGAACAGGATCGTCAGGAGGAACGGGCGGTTGAAGCGCGATCTGAACCGCGACAACGGGTACGCCGCCAGCGCCGCGCACACCACCGTCAACGCGGTCCCGCCCCCACACAACAGCAGGCTGTTGAGGAGCGGTGTGAAGGTGATCTCCGGGGTCAGTACCGCGTCGAAGTTGTCCAGCGTCAGGCCGTCGGGGGCCTTCACCCGCAGGTCCGCGTGCGGGTCCAGAGCCGAGAGGATCACCCATGCCAACGGGAGGACGAAAGCCGCCGCGACCACCAACAAGCCCGCATCCGCCGCCAGTCGGCGGCTCCTGCGACGGGACTTCAGGACAGTGGTCACCTCGCTCACACCTCCGTCCGCAGCAGCCGCATATAAACCACCGAGAACAGCGAGCCGACCACCAGCAGCAGCAACGCCACCGCAGTCCCGTACCCGATCATGCTCTTCTGGAAGGCCTGTTCGTACATGAACAACGGCAGCGTCTGACTTCGATTCCCCGGCCCACCCCTCGTCATCACCCAGATCAGGCCGAACACCGAAAGCGTCTGTAGCGTGTTCAGCATCAGGTTCGTGCCGATCGAGCGTCGGATCATCGGCAGCGTGATGTGCCACATCCGGCGCCAGCCGCCCGCGCCGTCCACCTCCGCCGCCTCCGTGATCTCCTTTGGGATCTCGTTCAGCGCCGCCGAGTACACCAGCATCGAGAACGCCGTACCCCGCCACACGTTCGCGAACGACACCGCCAGGATCGGCAGCGTGAACAGCCAGTTCTGGGAGGGGAGGTGGAGCCAGTCCAGGATCGCGTTCAGAGTGCCCTCCCGTCTGAAGAAGGCGTACAGCAGGAAGCCCGCCACCACCTCCGGCAGTACCCACGCCGTGATCACGATCCCGCCCACCAGCGTCCGTACCGGCTTCGACGCCCGTTGCATCAGTGCCGCCAGTGTCAGGCCCAGTGTGTTCTGGCCTATCAGCGACGACAGGACCGTGAACACCAGCGTCAGCCATACCGCGTTGATGAACGCCTCGTCCTTGAACGCCGTACGGAAGTTCTCGAAGCCCACGAACGACGACTCCGCCTGGCCCGTCAACTGGAGGTCCGTGAACGCGATGTAGGCGCAGTACGCGATCGGGCCCGCGAGGAAGAGGAGCAGCAGGACCACCGCCGGGGTGACCGGAAGCGCCCTGGTCAGGGCACGCCTGGTCGCACCCGCGCCCCCACTCGCCCTCACTGCTTCTCTACTACCTGGTCGCCCGTCGCAGACTTCAGCGCCTCGTCGTACGCGCTCGCCGCCTCCTCCACCGACGCGTCGCCCGTCGTCACGCCCTCCATCGCTTCCTGGATGGCCGTCGAGACCTTCGGGTACGCCGGATACGCCGGGCGGTAGTGCGTGTTCGCCACCAGGTCCGTGAAGAACTTGATGCCGGGCTGGGCGTCGACGTAGGCGGGGTCCGCCGCCACGTCCTTCCGCACCGCTATGCCCGAGTTGGCCACGTACCACTTCTGGGCGTTCGCCTTCGTCTGCATCGTCTTGATGAACTCGAAGGCCAGGTCAGGGTTGGCCGCCTTCGACGGGATCGCCCAGGTCCAGCCGCCCGACATGCTCACCTTGCCCGGCGCCTGGCCCGTCTGCGTCGGCATCGCCGCCAGGCCCAGTTTCGTCGACCACTCGGGCCATTCATGGCCGCTGCCCGGCAGCCAGTCCTGGGGGAGCCAGGAGCCGTCGAGGTTGATGCCCAGCCTGCCCTCGGGGAGCAGTTCGCCGCGTACCCGGGTGCCGATGTTGGGGTCGAGGGCATCGGACACGTCCGGGCCCAGTTTCTCCTTGTACACCGTTTCGACGAATGTCAGGGCGTCCTTGAAGGCCTGGCTTCCCGCGATCCACTTCTTCGAGGAGGCGTCGTACAGGGGGTCCGGAGCGCCCTCGCTCCCCGTGCCGTACAGCAGCATCTCGAAGCCCTGCATGGTGGCACCCTCGCCCACCGGCTTGCCCGTGTAGACGTTCAGGGGGATGACGTCCGGCACCTTCTCCTTGATCGTGCGGGCCGCCGACAGGACCTCCTCCCATGTCTTTGGCTGCCAGTCGGCTGGTAGGCCCGCCTTCGCGAAGATGCCCTTGTCGAACCACAGGCCCCTCGTGTCCGTGCCGTCCGGGACTCCGTACGTCTTGCCGTCCTCCGCCTTGGCCGCCGTCTTCGCGGTGTCGATGAACTGGTTCCAGTCCGGCCACTTGGCGAGGTAGGAGTCCAGGGGCTTCAAGTACCCGCTGGTGATGTCGGAGTTGATGAGGAACGTGTCCTCGTAGACCAGGTCGGGAGCCGTCTTGGGGGAGCGGAGCATCTGCTGGACCTTGGTGTAGTACTCCGAGTCCGGCGCCTTGATCGGGACCAGCTCCGCCTTCTTGCCGGGGTTGGCCTTCTCGAACTGCTTCTTGATGTCCGCGAGATACGTGTCCATCACCTTGATGGAGTTGTCCGTCGACTGTTTGAAGGAGATCCTCACCGTGTCCGGATCGCTGCCGGAGCTTCCGCCGCAGGCCGTGAGGGAACCGGCGGCGAGGGTGAGGGTGGCGGCAACGAGCAGGGACAATGGGGTAGTTGTGCGGGCTGCGGTGGGGCGCACGAGCACGACCTCCTACTGGCCTGAAAGCCTGTATGGCTGCTCGGTGAACGTAAGCCCACAGGGCCACGGGAAGGAAGAAGCGTGCCTGAGTCTCCGGAGTCACCTGGAGCAGGTGTCACTCTCGGGCAGCTTCTGCTCGCCGAGTACACGGTCCTCAAGGACGAGCAGAAGACCCGTATCGGCTTCCGGGACAACCTTCTCTACGTCACCCTCACCGTCGTCGCCGCCGTCCTCGCGGCCACCGCACAGGCCGAGCGGCCCGTCATGCTGCTCGCCCTCCCGCCCGTGTGCGTCGTCCTCGGCTGGACCTACCTCATCAACGACGAGAAGATCTCCGCGATCGGCGCCTATGTGCGGGAGGAGTTGGGGCCCCGGCTCGGTCTCCTCGCCCAACTCGCCCCGGAGCAGAGTTCCTTCGGCTGGGAGTCCGCCCACCGCTCCGACACCCGGCGCCGCTCCCGCAAGGCCGTCCAACTCGCCGTGGATCTGCTCGCGTTCTGCGTCGTCCCGCTCGCCGGGCTCACCGTCTACTGGGGCGCCGGCGACATCAGCGCCGGACTCCTCGTGCTCTCCGTCGTCGAGGCGATCGGCGTCGCCGGGCTCGCCGCGCAGATCGTCACCTACTCGCGCCCTGGCACCTGAGCCCTACTGCCCCCGCACCCACTTGTACTGCAACTCCGGCCGCCCCACCTGCCCGTACTGCGGGGCCCGTGCCGCCCGTCCCGCGTCCACCAGGTGTTCCAGGTAGCGCCGGGCCGTGATGCGCGAGATGCCGACCTCCTCGGCGACCCCGGCCGCCGTGAGGCCCTCGGTGCTGGCCCGGAGGGTCAGCGTGACGCGTTCCAGGGTGGGGGCGCTCAGGCCCTTGGGGAGGGCGGCGGGGCCCGGTGCGCGCAGGCTCGCCAGGGCGCGGTCGACCTCGTCCTGGCCGCTCGCCTCGCCCGCCGCCGCGTGGTACTCGGCATACCGGACCAGCCGGTCCCGCAGGGTCGCGAAGGTGAAGGGCTTCAGTACGTACTGGACGACCCCGAGGGAGACCCCCTCCCGTACCACCGCCAGGTCGCGCGCCGACGTCACCGCGATGACGTCCGCGTGGTAGCCGGCCGCCCGGAGCGAGCGGGCCAGTTGCAGCCCGTGCCCGTCCGGCAGGTGCAGGTCGAGGAGGAGCAGGTCCACCGGCGTACGGTCCAGCGCGCGCCGGGCCTCCGCGCCCGTGTGCGCCTTGCCGACGGCCGTGAACCCGGGTACCCGGCCCACGTACATGACGTGCGCGTCGGCGGCGACCGGGTCGTCCTCCACGACGAGAACGCGGATCGGGTCGGTCGTCGTGTCTCTGTGCTTCGTGTCTCTGGGGTCGGTCATACGTCCCCTCCAGGCAAGGCGGGCTCGGCAGGCTCGGCGGGTTCGGTCGGTTCGGCACGGTCGGACGGCTCGGCGAGGTCGGACGGCTCGGCGGGCCCACTGGACTTCGCCGGGCCAGTGGGCTTGGCAGGCCCACCGGGCTTCGCCGGCCCAGTGGGCTTGGCAGGCCCACTGGACTCCGCCGGGCCAGTGGGCTTGGCAGGCCCACCAGACTTCGTCGACCCCGTGGACTTCGCGGAGGTGTGACCCCCTGAAGCCTTCGCCGAGGCCACCGCGGGCGAAGTCACGGCAGGTTCAGCCACCGCGGGTGGGGTCACCGCGGAGGCGGCCACCGTTGGCGCCGCAACCTTAGGCAACGGCAGCCGCACCTCGAACTCCGCCCCTCCTCCCGCCGCCTCCGACACCGTCAGCGTCCCCTCGTGCCGGGCCACCGCCTGCCGTACGAGCGCCAGACCCAGACCCCGTCCGCCCGGCCCCGCCGGCTTGGTCGTGAAGCCCCGCTGGAAGACCGCCTCCGTGTGGGCCGGGTCGACGCCCGCGCCCGTGTCGGAGACGCGGAGCACCAGCAGGGAGTCCTCCGTGAGGGCCGTCACCGTCACCCGCGACGCGCCCAGGCCCGCCTCTCCGCCGCCCTGGGCCGCGTCCACCGCGTTGTCGATGAGGTTGCCCAGGATGGTGACCAGGTCGCGGGAAGGGAGCGTGTCGGGGAGCAGGCCGTCGTCGAGGCTGCTGTCCTCCGACACCACCAGTTCCACGCCCCGCTCGTTCGCCTGCGCCGTCTTGCCGAGCAGCAGGGCGGCAAGCACCGGCTCGCTGACCGCCGCGACCACCTGGTCGGTGAGCGCCTGGGCCAGTTCCAGTTCGGCCGTCGCGAAGTCCACGGCCTCCTCCGCCCGGTCCAGCTCGATCAGCGACACGACCGTGTGGAGCCGGTTCGCCGCCTCGTGCGCCTGCGAGCGCAGTGCCTGCGTGAAGCCGCGCTCGGAGTCCAACTCGCCCATCAGGGACTGGAGTTCCGTTACGTCCCGCAGGGTGACGACCGTGCCTCTGCGCTCGCCGCTCGACACCGGTGACGTGTTGACCACCAGCACCCGGTCGGCGGTCAGATGCACCTCGTCGACGCGCGGCTCGGCCGACAGCAGCGCCCCCGTCAGCGGGGCGGGCAGCCCCAGCTCGGCCACGGACCGGCCGACGACCTCCCCCTCCTCCTCGTCCGGGACGCCCAGCAGCTCCCGGCCGCCGTCGTTCATCAGCGCCACCCTGTACTGCCCGTCCAGCATCAGCAGCCCCTCGCGTACGGCGTGCAGGGCGGCCTGGTGGTAGTCGTGCATACGGCTCAGCTCGGCCGCGTTCATCCCGTGCGTATGGCGGCGCAGGCGCGCGTTGATGACGTACGTGCCCACCGCGCCCAGCGCCAGCGCGCCCGCCGCGACCCCGAACAGCGCCGTGACCTGGTCCTGGACCCGGGCGCTGATCTCCTCGACCCGGATCCCGGCACTCACCAGCCCCACGATCCGGTCGCCGTCGTGGATCGGGGTGACCGCGCGGACAGACGGGCCGAGCGTCCCGGAGAAGGTCTCCGTGAACGACTCGCCGCGCAGCGCGCGCTCCCGGTGCCCGAGGAAGCGCTGACCGATCTGGTCCGGGTCGGGGTGGGTCCAGCGGATGCCCTCGGGGTCCATGATCGTGACGAAGTCGACGTCCGTGTCGCGCTGCACCTGGAGGGCGTACGGCTGGAGGAGCGTCGTCGGCTTCGGAGCGGTGCGGATCGCCTCGCGCACCGAGGGGGCGTCCGCGACCGAACGGGCGACGGCCATCGCCTGGCGGCCCGCCGCGTCCTCGGCCTGGCTGCGGTCACTGACGTACGTGAACAGTGCGTATCCAGCCACCAGGACAGCTATCAGCACGGCCTGCATCGCGAAGAGCTGGCCGGCCAGGCTGCGGGGTCCGGGAACACGGGGGAAACGCATGCTGTCAGTCTGCCTCTCCTTATAAGTGTGAACTAAATGAACGGAAGGGTGACCGCCCTCACAAGCCGTTAGATAGTCACCGCATCGCAGGGACGCGATTGGCGGGTCTTGGTCCGTTTTCGGTCGCCGCCCGCGACCCGTACGCACCACCTGATCCGCAGCACAACTTTCTCCCCATCCCCCGGACGTGAGCCGCACGCCGGTGATGCCGACGACGACGTCAAGGAGGGCAGCCGTGGCCACCTCATCCTCAACGGCACCTGCCGCACCCGCCGCGAAGCGGGACCGTACCCACTACCTCTACATCGCGGTCATCGCCGCGGTGGCCGCCGGTATCGCCGTGGGTCTGATCGCCCCCGACTTCGCCGTGGAGCTGAAGCCGATCGGAACCGGCTTCGTCAACCTGATCAAGATGATGATCTCCCCGATCATCTTCTGCACGATCGTGCTCGGCATCGGCTCGGTACGGAAGGCAGCGAAGGTCGGCAAGGTAGGCGGCATCGCGCTCGGCTACTTCGTGGTCATGTCGTTCGTCGCGCTGGGCATCGGCCTGGTCGTCGGCAACCTCATCGAGCCGGGCACCGGCCTCGCGCTGACCGACGCCGTCAAGGAGACCGGCCAGGCGCAGGTCTCGGCCGAGGCCAAGGACACCACCGAGTTCCTGCTCGGGATCATCCCGACCACGTTCGTCTCCGCCTTCACCGGCGGCGAGGTCCTCCAGACGCTGCTCATCGCGCTGCTCGCCGGGTTCGCGATCCAGGCCATGGGCTCGACCGGCGCACCGATCCTGCGCGGTGTCGAGCACATCCAGCGGCTCGTCTTCCGCATCCTCGGCATGGTCATGTGGGCCGCGCCCGTCGGTGCCTTCGGCGCCATGGCCGCGGTGACCGGGTCCGCCGGTGTCGACGCGCTCAAGCAGCTCGCCGTCCTGATGCTGTCCTTCTACCTCACCTGTTTCCTCTTCGTCTTCCTCGTGCTCGGCGCGCTGCTGAAGATCTTCACGGGCCTCAACATCCTCTCGCTTTTCAAGTACCTGGGCCGCGAGTTCCTGCTGATCCTCTCGACCTCGTCCTCCGAGTCGGCGCTGCCGCGCCTCATCGCGAAGATGGAGCACCTGGGCGTCAGCAAGCCGGTCGTCGGCATCACCGTCCCGACCGGCTACTCGTTCAACCTCGACGGCACCATGATCTACATGACCATGGCGTCCCTGTTCATCGCCGACGCCATGGGTACGCCGATGTCCGTCAGCGAGCAGATCCCGCTGCTGCTCTTCCTGCTCGTCGCCTCGAAGGGCGCGGCGGGTGTCACCGGCGCCGGTCTCGCGACCCTGGCCGGCGGCCTCCAGTCGCACAAGCCCGCCCTGGTGGACGGCCTCGGCCTGATCGTCGGCATCGACCGCTTCATGAGCGAGGCCCGCGCCCTCACGAACTTCGCGGGCAACGCGGTCGCCACGGTCCTGATCGGCACCTGGACCAACGAGATCGACAAGGGGCGCGTCGCGGAGGTCCTCGGCGGCCGGCACCCGTTCGACGAGAAGACGCTCATCGACGAGAACGACGGCTTCCACCCGGAGGACGGCGCCGACTCCGCCTCCGCGGACATCCCCGAGCAGGGCGGCGAGAAGGAACTGGCCAAGGCCTGACCCGCCCGTCGACTCCGGTCCGTCGACTCCGGTCCGTCGACTCCGGTCCGTCGACTCCGGGCGGCTGAGACGACCCCCCGTCTCTCAGCCGCCCGGGCAGTTTCCGGGCCGGGCGGCTCGAACTCCCGGGTCGTCGGTACGGCACGGCACGGCATCGCGGCCGACCAGCTGCGCCGCGAGAGCCGAGTTCTCCGCGAGCACTGAGAGCTACGACATACCCGATACCCGCAAGCCATCTCCGGACGGCTGGACACCCCCCGTTGTCCGGCGCCCGGCCCGGGGCACCCGGCAGGTCCGCCGGAGCCCCGGGATCCCGAAAAACGCCGAGCGGCCAGGCACTCCCCCGAAGCCTGGCCGCTCGGCCATTTCCGTTTCCGGCACCAGCACCAGTGCCGGTACCAGTGCCGGTACGGCGGACGACCGTCGCCTCAGTCGCTCAGCTCGGCCACCAGCGCGGTGGCCCGCGAGGCGGGTACGCCCGCGGCCGTCAGCAGGGTGACCGCGGCGGAGCGGCCCGCCTCCTCCGGGGCCAGGAGCCCGTCGTTCACGGCCTCCATGAGCGCGAACGGTATCTGCAGACTTCCCGCAGGATCTCCTTGCACCGCGTCAGGACCGGGTCGGTCCCCTGGTCGACATTTGGTGACGAGAACCAAAAGAATATGAAGGTCATAGACCGCATCGTGACCGGTTCTGACCGTTAGATTCGGATTCCGTCAAAGTGGCATGGACCAGCGCTAGTGTCCGATCACGGACCAACCAGGGCTGGTGAAACGGCAGTTCGGGCATCGTGCTCGGCTCCCCCTCTCCCCTGCCCAGGCGGCCGTCCTGGACGGCCAGGCCCACACCGCCCGTGCCCTGTGGAACGTCCTGCACGACTGGTGGCAGATGCTCCCGCGCGACAAGCGCACCCTGGACGCCGCAGACGCGGCGATCCGCCAGGCCCGCCGGGAGATCGACTGGATGGGTGGGCTCCCCGCCCAGGCCGCCCAGGCTGTGCTGAAGACCTACTTCCAGGCCTGGAAGAACTGCTGGGAGGGCCGGACCTCGGCGCCTGAGTTCAAAGCCCGCTTCCGCACCCCGCTCACTCTCGACATCCCCCAGGGCCGCGACCTCCATGTGAAACGGGTCCACCGCCGCTGGGGCATGGTCAACATCCCCAAGCTCGGCCGGGTCCGCTTCCGCTGGACCAAAGGCCTGCCTGTCGCCAAACACGCCGAAAAGGATGATCGGATCACCGGAGCAAGGCTGGTCAAGGACGCCCTCGGCTGGCACATCGCCTTCCGCGTCACCACCCTTGCACCCGCCCCGGCCGTCCACACCGGGCCGGCGGTCGGTATCGATGCCGGCATCACCGTTCCGCTCGCCCTCTCCGACGGCAACGACTTCCACCACGGCCCCTGGCTCACCCCCAAGGAACAGGCCCGGCTCCTGGAACTGGAGCGGCGGGCAGCCCATCAGAAGTCCCGTCGCAAGCCCGGTGAGCCCACCAGTAACCGGCTGCACCACACCTATGACCGGATCGCGGGATTGCGCGCGAAAGCCAAGCGCCGACACCTCGACCGGCAGCGCCAGACCACCACGGCCATCGCCAACGGCTACGGCACCGTCGTGGTGGAGAAGCTCACGATCACGAACATGGTCAGGTCTGCCAAAGGCACTGTGGACAACCCCGGCACACAGGTGGCGCAGAAGGCCGGTCTCAACCGGGTCATCCACGCCGAGGCCTGGGGCCGAACCACTGCGCTGCTGGCCTACAAGACCACTCGACACGGCGGAACCCCGCACAAGGTCCCCGCCCTCGGAACCTCCCAGCGCCGCCACGTCTGCCGGCGCACCACGGCGGGCAGCCGGGAGTCCCAGGCCGTGTTCGTGTGCGAGAACCCCGCGTGCGGCTGGTCCGGCAACGCCGATACCAATGCCGCCCGCAACGTTCTCGCTGTATACCGGGCGGGCCACGCGCTTGCCCCGGCTGCCGGAAGGTGCAGTCGTCAGACGTGGAAACGCGTCAAGCCCGCCACCGCAAGGTAGGGGGGAATCTCCTTCAATCACGAAGGAGAGCACTTCAATACCTCACCCAGCACCTCCAGTTCGTGCTCGACCATGATGCCCTGGACACCGGCTTGCGCATGCTGTCCCTCGCGGGCATGCACGGTGGCACTGCTCTCGACGTCGTACGCGTCCGGCTGCCTGATCAGACAGCCGTGCCCGTGCCCGTGCCCGTGCCCGTGCCCAGGCCCCTGCCCGTCCGCAGGTCCGCCACCAAGCGGAACCGTTCCAGCACCGCCATCGTCGAGTCGTCCACCGTGAACCCCGGGTCGTCCAGGGCCGCCCGCATCCCCTCGCTGTGCCAGAAACGTTCGTGACCGGCCCGCCAGGCGGCCACGTCGGTGTAGCCCTCGCCCTCGTCGAGTGCGTGGGCGAGGTCCACATCGGCCAGGGGGACGACCCGTACGCCGGTGACCTCGATGATGCCGACCGGACGGTCGGCAGAGTCGACGACCACCGAGCGGTTGCCGACCTCCGGCAGGGGTTCGCCGTCGTGTTCGTAGTCGACGACGAGCCCGGTCGTGGACGTCTTGGAACCGTCGAGGATCGCGGCGACGAGCCGGTCGCGCAGCGGGCCGGGGAAGGCGAACTCGGCTCTGGGCAGGTGCGAGGGATCGTCGGGCCGCGTCTGTGGCACGGGGGTCATCGGGGTCATGGGATCACGCTAGGTGGTCTTCTCCGAGTCGGAGTCCGGATTGGGGCCGAGTGTCTCGGCGATCGCCCGGGGCAGCCATTCCTGTACGTGGCCGAAGGTGAATCCGAGTTCGGTGGCACGGGAGTTGTCCATGCCGTACGAGCGGGCGAAGGAGAACGGGGAGATCTCGCCTACGTCGACGTTCTGGAAGACTGTTCTGCCGCTCGGGATGTGTATGGCCACGGCCGCGCACAATTCCTCGGTGGTCAGCAGGCCGTGGGAGGCCGCGTTCACCGGGCCGGTGAAGTCCTGGCCCACCGCCCAGAACAGGAAATCGGCGATCTCCTCGACGTGGATGTAGGTCGTGGGCCGGTTCTCGGTCGGTACGGCGATCGGGGCGCCGGCCCGGATACGGGTGGCGTAGTGGTCGAGCCGGCCGGTGAAGTCGTCGTTACCGCCCAGGACATGGGAGACGCGCACGGAGGTCCAGGTGTACGGGGACTCCGTACCGGCGGCGTCGGCCGCGAAGACCGCCTCGGCCTGGCGCTTGCCCTCGCCGTAGTGCGTGTCGCGGAACTCCGCCCGGTCCCAGGGGAGTTCGAGGTCGACGGGGACGGTACGCGGATCGACGGCGTCCTCGCGCACGGGGACGACGGCATCCTCGTAGACGAGGGAGTCCTCGTACTCGTACACCTCGATCGTGGACGTCATCACATAGCGGTGGGTACGGCCGCCGGCGAAGACGCGTCGGGCTGTCGCCGCCTGGCGGGGTGTGTAGCAGACCTGGTCGACGACGGCGTCGAAGGTACGGTCACCGAGAGCGGAATTCAGGGCGGCCTCGTCGTCGCGGTCGGCGACTAGGTGAATTGCGCCGGCGGGCGGGGAAGCGGAACCCCGGTTGAGAACGGTGACCCGGTCTCCGGCTGAGATCAGCCGGTCGATGAGCCGCTTTCCGAAATAGCGATTGCCGCCGATGACCAATACGTCGCGCATGATGTTCCTCCCCGTAGCGGACCTTGCGATCATAATTCTTCTGGCGTGCCGGCCAGTTCTGAAGGGTGAGTAATGGGACATCCGGCCGAGCCACCGAGCGCGTGCGTCGGCTGGAGGCGGCGGGCGCGATCACCGGATACGGCACCCATGTCGCCCCCGGCGGAGAGGAAACCGCTGCGGCCTTGCCTTGACGTCGGCGTCAAGGACTACGTTCGTACGTATGCGAATCGGCATGCGGATCGGGGAGCTGGCGGCGCGGGCCGGGACCACCACACGGACCCTGCGGTACTACGAGTCACGGGGGCTGCTGCCCGCGCGGCGCACGGACAACGGCTACCGCGCCTACGACGAGGACGACCTGAAACTGCTCCGGCAGATCCGGACGCTCCAGGACTTCGGGTTCGACCTGGAGGAGACGCGGCCCTTCGTGGACTGTCTGCGGGCGGGCCACCCGGAGGGCGACTCCTGTCCCGCGTCGCTCGCCGTCTACCGCCGCAAGCTGGACGAACTCGACGCGCTGATCGGCGAGTTGCAGTCGGTACGGGCGAAGGTCGGCGAACAGCTGACGCGGGCCGAGCGGGCGCGAGACGAACTGGCGGCCGAGGCGACGGTTCCGGGCGGTCCGGAACCGGCATGCGAGTGGGGAGGACGAACACGATGACCAAGGCGACGGGCGTGCCCGAGGTGACGGACACGGACTTCGAGACGGAGGTGCTCGGCGCGGACCTGCCGGTCCTGGTCGAGTTCACGGCGGACTGGTGCCCACCGTGCCGCCAGATGGCCCCGGTACTCACCGCGTTGGCGGCGGAGGAGTCGAACCGTCTGAAGGTGGTCCAACTGAACGTGGACATGAACCCCCTGACGACCAACGCCTACCGGGTCCTCTCCATGCCCACGTTCATGGTCTTCCGCGCTGGGGAGCCGGTGCGGTCGATGGTGGGGGCCCGCCCGAAAAGAAGGTTGCTGGAGGAGCTGTCCGACGTACTCTGACGTACTTCGACACGCACCGACCTGGCAGAGAGCTGCTCCCATGACCACGACCCTGTGGCGGCCGACCGGCCCCAAGGAGCTGGACCTCGTCCGCGAGTTGAACTGGCGTGCCTGGCCGCCGCGGCTGCCCGAGCAGCCGATCTTCTACCCCGTCCTCAACGAGGAGTACGCGATCGGCATCGCGCGGGACTGGAACGTCAAGCACGACGGCGCCGGCTTCGTGACGCGCTTCGAGGTCGACTCGGAGTACGTGAGCCGGTTCCCCGTCCAGCAGGCGGGCGGGCGGACGATCCTCGAACTGTGGGTGCCGGCCGAGGAGCTGGACGAGTTCAACGCCCACATCGTCGGCGAGATCCAGGTGGTCCACGAGTTCCGGTGAGCCCCTGACCGCCGACTCTCGTCCCCGGGAACGAGGAAATCCCCCGAGCGATTGCGCTCGGGGGATTTCCTTGCGTATATTCAATGGTTCGCGACTTTATCGGGGTTGATTCGATCGGGTCGCGGTGAAGTTCAATGAGCAGAGTATATCCGAGCGGGAGCGGAATTGTCAAACAGGGGCGCAAACACGGAATCAACTCACGATGAATTGCGGAGTGAGCAGGAATTCGTCGACGGGCTCTACGCCCGGGTCGACGTGCTGCGCGGCGACACCGAGCACTCCGTCACGGACGCGCTCGCACAGGGCAGTACGCCGATGCAGGCACGGCTCGAACGGGACGTGCTCGTCGCCGAGCGGTCGGGGCTGCTCGCCGCGCTGAACGCCGTCGACGGGTCGCTCTGTTTCGGGCGGATCGATCTCACCTCCGGCATCACCCACCACATCGGCCGTATCGGACTGCGCGCCGACGACACCGAACGCACCCCGCTGCTCATCGACTGGCGGGCCGAGGTCGCCCGGCCCTTCTATCTCGCCACCGGGCACACCACGATGGGGCTGCGCCGACGCCGGCACATCAGCACCGACGGGCGCCGCGTCACCGGCCTGCACGACGAGATCCTCGACCTCGGGGACGAGACGCGCACCGGCTACGAGGACCCCTCCGGCGACGCCGTGCTGCTCGCCGCGCTCGACTCCGCCCGCACCGGCCGGATGAACGACATCGTGCAGACCATCCAGGCCGAGCAGGACGAGATCATCCGCGCGCCCCATCGGGGTGTGCTGGTCGTCGAGGGCGGGCCCGGCACCGGCAAGACCGCCGTCGCGCTCCACCGGGCCGCCTATCTGCTCTACGAGCACCGCGAACTCCTCGCCAAACGCGCCGTGCTGATCGTGGGGCCCAACCCCGCCTTCCTCGGCTACATCGGCGAGGTGCTGCCCTCCCTCGGTGAGACCGGTGTGCTGCTCGCGACCGTCGGTGAGTTGTTCCCGGGCGTCAAAGCCACTGGCGTCGACTCCGCCCGCGCCGCAGTCGTCAAGGGGCGCGCCGAGATGGCCGACGTGCTCGCGGCCGTCGTACGGGACCGGCAGCGGCTGCCCGACCCCGTCATCGCCATCGAGCACGACCGGGACGTCCTCATGCTCGACGCCGGGCTCGTGGGCGTCGCGCGGGAGCGGACGCGCGAGGCGAAGCTGCCGCACAACGTCGCGCGCGAGCACTTCGAGGGGCACATCCTCAACACGCTCACCGAGATGGTCGCCGAGCGGATCGGCACCGATCCGTATGACGGCAGCAACCTTCTCGACCCCAGCGACATCACCCAGATCCGCGACGACCTCGCCGAGAACCGTGAAGTCTGGGCCGCCATCGAGCAGTTGTGGCCGCGCGTCAGCCCGCGGCGGCTGGTCGCCGACTTCCTCGCCGCGCCCGAGGGGTACGTGTCGCAGGACGACGCCGATGCCATCCGGCGGCCCGTCACCCGGGCCTGGACGACCGCCGACGTACCGCTGCTCGACGAGGCCGCCGAGCTGCTCGGCGAGGACGACCGGGTGTCCCGGGCCCGGGCGGAGCGAGAGCGCAGCAGCCAAGTCGCCTATGCACAGGGCGTGTTGGACGTGTCCTACGCCTCCCGTACCTATGAGTTCGAGGACCTGGACGCGGAGGACTCCGAAGTCCTGTCCGCGCACGACATCATCGACGCCGAGCGGTTCGCCGAGCGGCACGAGGAGGAGGATCTGCGGAGCGCCGCCGACCGCGCCGCCGCCGACCGTACCTGGGCGTTCGGGCACATCATCGTCGACGAGGCACAGGAGTTGTCGCCGATGGCATGGCGGCTCCTCATGCGGCGCAGCCCCACCCGCTCGATGACCCTGGTCGGCGATCCCGCGCAGACCGCCGAGCCGGGTGGCGTCGGGGCCTGGGCGGACATCCTCGCGCCGTACGTCCAGGACCGCTGGGAGCACGCCCGGCTGGGCGTCAACTACCGGACCCCGGCCGAGATCATGGACGTGGCGGCGGCCGTGGTGCGGGCGGAACGGCCGGACTTCGTGCCGCCGACCTCCGTACGGTCGACCGGAGTGCGGCCGTGGGTGCGGGCCGTTGAAGGTGGTGACCTCGCTGCTTCCGTGGAGAAGGCCGTCGGGGAGCTGGCGCCCGCCGAGGGGCGGCTCGCGGTCATCGCTCCGCGCGCGCTGCACGAGGAGCTGGCCGCGCGGCTGGACGGCGTGGAAGCGGGGGCCGAGCCCGATCTGACACGAGGCGTCGTGCTGCTCGATCCCCGGCAGGCCAAGGGGTTGGAATTCGACTCCGTGCTGGTCGTGGAGCCGGGAGCGTTCGGCACGAGCGACCTGTATGTGGCGCTGACCCGGGCCACTCAGCGGGTGGGTGTGCTGTATCGGGGGGAGTTGCCGGTGTCGCTGTCTGTTTCTGGGGCGTGACGGCGAGTTCCGTGCACCAAGGGTCACCAAGACGTAACAGTTCGCGCCATGGTCACCGCTCGTGTACGGCCGGTGCGGTATGCGTGGCGGTATGGAAGCCCATCCCTTCGCGACCGCGCCGGCCGACAGCCCGGCGCTCGAGTCGTTGCCTGTGGAACCGCTGTTGACGTCGGAGTTCGACGCCGACCCGGGCGGCGTGTACGCGCGGCTGCGGCGCACCTACGGACCCGTGGCGCCGGTGGGTCTGATGGGCGTACCGGTGTGGCTGGTTCTCGACTACCGCGAGGTGCTGGAGGTACTGCGGAACGAGAGTGTCTGGCGGCGGGACGTGCGGTACTGGCGGGCCCGGGCGCAGCGCCAACTGCCCCCGGACTGGCCGCTGCTCGCGGGGTACGAGGTACGGCAGACCATGTTCATGGACGACGAGGAGCATCTCGCCGCCCGGCACACCCACCATGCGGCGATGCGGCCGTTCCAGGACGGGCACACCCCGCAGGGCTGGGAGCTGCGGGCGACGGTCGCACGGTACGCCGACGAGCTGATCGGGATGCTGGCGGCCGAGTCGGGCACGGTCGGGTTCGCCGACCTGGGCGCCCAGTACACGCGGCCGTTGCTGCTGATGGTGACGACGAAGCTGTTCGGGTGCCCGGTCGAGCTGGGCGACGAACTCGTCATGGACCTCTGGCGGATGCTCGACGGCGGACCGGACGCGGGCCCGGCGACCGGACGGGCGCTGGCCGCGATGACCAGACTGGCCGCGCACCGGCGCGCACGGCCCGGGGACGACCTGACGTCGTACATGCTGCTCGCCGACCCGAACCTGTCGGACGAGCAGTTGGGGCGCGAGCTGTTCATGAACGCCGTGTACCTCAACGACATCACCGGGAACATGGTGCTGAACACGCTGCTTGAGGTGCTGCGCGGGAACGCGACCGTGCGGCGCAGTCTGTCGGCCGGGCAGCTCGGGGAGACCGTGAACCGGGCGGCGCTGGTGAATCCGCCGGTCGCCAACATGTGCTTCCGGTTCGCGGCGCGGGATGTGCCGTTGGGGAACTTCTGGATCCGGGGCGGGGACATCGTCTCGCCGTCGGCGGCAGCGGCGCACCGGGATCTGATCGCGATCGGGGCGTCCCACATGGTCGGTTCGACGGTGAGCACGAGGGCGCATCTGGGATGGGGCGCCGGGCCGCACCAATGCCCCAGTGCGGCACGGGAGTTGGGCGGAATGATCGTGACCACCGCCGTGGGCCGCATCTTCGACCACTTGGCCAAGGCCGAACTGACCCTGCCCGCCGACCAGTTGCCGTGGCGGTCGGGGCCGGTGGTGCGAGGGCTGCGGGTGCTGCCGGTCCGGTACGAGCTGAGTGGTGGCGCGGGAAAGGGAGTTGGCGGGCCACGAGGAGAGACGGAGACCATGGGGGAGCCGGTCGGCTCCGGTGGGGACGGTCAGCTGAAGGGGCTGCTGGGGGCCTTGCGGAGGCTGATGTTCGGCGGGCGCTGACGACGTACACGCCCGTGGGGCCGCGTATCGCCGGCGTATCGGAAACCGGATACGCCACCGCAACGGCCGTCCGTTTCCCATGGAGGCATGGACTCCAACGCATCCCTGTCGGCACCGCCCCGCCGCACGCGCGGCATCGTGCTCCTCGGTCTGGCGGTTCTCGGCCTGGCGGGCGCCGCGTACGTAGTGCGGGGGCCGCTCCTGATGGCCGCGCCGAGGTGCGTGGAGGGGCGGTGGCACGGCTGCTACGACACGTTCAACGGTGTGGTGCTCATGACGCTGGTCCTGCTGCCGTTGGCCGTGCTGGTGGCGTGGGCCCTGGCACACCGTCGGCGTGCCGCCGGGGTCGCGTCGGCGTGGCGGCTGTCGCTGGCCGAGGTGGGCATGGTCCACGGGACGGTACCGTTCCTGTGGCTGACCCTGATGCCGGGCGCCGCGCCCGGCGTCGCCCCCGCCCGGGTGAGCCTCGTACCGCTGCGGGACCTGGTCACGATGGGGCCGCTCGGGATCGCCGGCAACCTGCTGGTCTTCGCGTCCCTGGGGTTCTTCGCCCCGATGCGGTTCGCGGCCCTGGCGTCCGTGCCGCGCGTCCTGGCGCTCGGGGCGGGCTGCTCGGTCCTGGTCGAGACCGCGCAGTACGTCTTTCGGCTCGACCGGGTGTCCTCCGTGGACGACGTCCTGGTCAACGCCACCGGCGCGCTGCTGGCCGGGCTGGCGTCGCGCCGCTGGTGGCGTGCTCGTACCGCGCATACGCCGGCGATATCGTGCGCTGCCTAGGCTTCGGGTATGCGCGTACTGATCGTGGAGGACGAGCCCTATCTGGCCGAAGCCGTCCGGGACGGTCTGCGCCTTGAGGCGATCGCCGCCGACATCGCCGCTGACGGCGACACCGCCCTGGAGCTGCTCGGCGTCAACTCCTACGATCTCGCGGTCCTCGACCGTGACATCCCCGGCCCGTCCGGCGACGAGGTCGCCCGGCGCATCGTCGCCTCCGGCAGCGGCATCCCGATCCTCATGCTCACCGCCGCCGACCGGATCGACGACAAGGCCTCCGGGTTCGAACTCGGCGCCGACGACTACCTCACCAAACCCTTCGAGCTGCGGGAACTCGTCCTGCGGCTCAGGGCGCTGGACCGCAGACGCGCGTACGCCCGGCCCCCGGTCCGCGAGATCGCGGGTCTGCGGCTCGACCCCTTCCGCCGGGAGGTCTTCCGCGACGGACGCTATGTCGCGCTCACCCGCAAACAGTTCGCCGTCCTCGAAGTCCTCGTCGCCGCCGAGGGCGGGGTCGTCAGTGCCGAGGAGCTGCTGGAACGGGCCTGGGACGAGAACGCCGACCCCCTCACCAACGCCGTGCGCATCACCGTCTCCGCACTGCGCAAACGACTCGGCGAACCCTGGATCATCGCCACGGTGCCCGGCGTCGGCTATCGCATCGACACCACCCACCCCGGCGGCACGCGTGAATAGACGCCCGATGAACAGACGCCCAGGGCACAGCGCCCGGCTCAAGCTCACCCTCAGTTATGCCGGATTCCTCTTCGTCGCCGGGACGCTCCTGCTCGCCGTCATGTGGGTGTTCGTGCTGCGCTGGCTGCCGACCAACGACCCCAGGGCCCTCCAGGAGCGGTACGGCGCCGTGATCGTCGTCGGCCCCGACCGCTCCGAGCTTCTGCGCGGCTTCGCCCCCGCCGCAGGCACGGCACTGGGCTTCCTCCTCGTCTTCGGCCTCCTGGGCGGATGGCTCCTCGCCGGCCGGATGCTCGCACCCCTCACCCGGATCACCGACGCGGCACGGACGGCCGGGAGCGGGTCGCTGTCCCACCGGATCGGGATGAAGGGCCGCCAGGACGAGTTCCGTGAACTCTCCGACACGTTCGACTCGATGCTCGAACGACTGGAGTCCCATGTCGCCGAGCAGCAGCGGTTCGCCGCGAACGCCTCCCACGAACTGCGCACACCCTTGGCCATCTCACGGACGCTCCTCGACGTCGCCCGCAAGGACCCCACACGCGACCGGGGCGAACTCGTCGAACGCCTGTACGCCGTCAATGCGCGGGCGATCGACCTCACCGAGGCCCTTCTGCTGCTCAGCCGCGGCGACCGCGGCGACTTCACCCGCGAGCGCGTCGACCTCTCCCTCCTCGCCGAAGAGGCCGCCGAGACACTGCTTCCCCTCGCCGAACGGCGCCGGATCACCCTCGACGTCACCGGCGGGGCGGCCGGGACCAGCGGCTCCGCGGAACTCCTGCTGCGGATGGTCACGAACCTCGTCCAGAACGCCGTCGTCCACAATCTCCCCGACGGCGGCACCGTGACGGTCCACACCGAGGCGTACGGCGCCACGAGCGTCCTGCGCGTCGAGAACACGGGCCCTCAGCTGCCGCCGGAACTGGTACCGACCCTCACCGAACCCTTCCAACGCGGAACGGAACGCGTACGCACCGACGAACACGCCGGCGCCGGCCTCGGCCTGGCCATCGTGCACAGCATCGTCCGCGCCCATGAGGGAACCCTCGACCTCGTCCCCCGCCCAGATGGAGGGCTCCGAGTCACGGTCCGGCTTCCCGGTCCGCTGCCCTAGGTCGTGTCCGCAAAGTGGTGGGGTCGTTGGTCTGTTCGTGGTGCGTCGTCATGAGCTGATTGATGAGTCGTGGGCGGTGATTGAGCCGTTGCTGGCTCCGTCGAGGATGGGCAGACCGGTGCGCGATCGCCGCCAGGTGGTCAACGGGATCCTGTGGAAGCTGTCCACGGGGGCGGCCTGGAGAGATCTGCCTGAGCGGTACGGGCCGTGGAAGACGGTCTACGAGCGTTTCCGCCGCTGGTCGCAGGACGGTACCTGGGACCGGCTGTTGGCCCGTGTCCAGCAGCACTGCGACGCTGTCGGCGCCGTCGACTGGACGGTCGTCTGCGTGGATTCCACCACTGTGCGGGCCCACCAGCATGCGGCCGGAGCCCGAAAAGGGGGCTCTGGCCGGGCGAGGCGATCGGACGGTCCCGCGGCGGGCTGACCACGAAGATCCACCTGGCCTGCGACGGGCAGGGCCGGCCGCTCGCCTTCACCCTCACCGCCGGGAACGTCAACGACTGCACCCAGTTCGAGCAGGTCATGGCCCGCATCAGCGTCAGCCGGTGCGGGCCCGGCCGACCCAGATCGCGGCCCGAGCGGGTCGTCGCGGACAAGGGCTACTCATCCACGAAGATCCGCTCCTACCTGCGCAGACGAGGCATCAGAGCAGCGATCCCCGAACGCATCGATCAGATCAACGGCCGCATCCGGCGCGGCGAGAGCCGCTGCCGACTCAACCGGGCCGCCTACCGGCGCCGCAACGTCGTCGAACGCTGCTTCAACAAGCTCAAACACAACAAAGCCCTCGCCACCCGCTACGACAAACGCGCCCGCCACTACCAGGCCCTCGTCACCATCGCCTGCCTACGACTCTGGCTCCCCTGACATTGCGGACACGACCTAGGAACCGTCGGGGCTACGCCGGGCGCAGCCACACCGTCGCCAGTGGCGGCAGCGTCACGTGGATGCTGGTCGGGCGGCCGTGCCAGGGCTGGGGGTCCGGCTTCAGCGGGTCCGGGTTGTGGATGTCGCCGCCGCCGTAGCGGGACGCGTCCGTGTTCAGGGCCTCGTGCCAGGCCGGGACCGTGTCCGGGACGCCGATGCGGTAGTCGTGGCGGACGACCGGCGAGAAGTTGCTGATCGAGATCAGCGGGGTGCCCTCCGCGTCGTAGCGGACGAAGGCGAAGACGTTGTCCTCCGCCGCGTCCCCGACCAGCCACTCGAAGCCGGACGGCTGCGTGTCCTGCTGCCAGAGGGCAGGCGTGTCCCGGTACACCGTGTTCAGGTCGCGCACCAGGTCCCGTACGCCCCTGTGGTCCGGCTCCGCCCCGTACGCGGGGTCCAGCAGCCACCAGTCGGGGCCGTGCGCCTCCGACCACTCGGCGCCCTGGGCGAACTCCTGGCCCATGAAGAGGAGTTGCTTGCCGGGGTGCGACCACATGAAGGCCAGGTACGCCCGCTCGTTGGCCCGTTGCTGCCACCAGTCGCCCGGCATCTTCGACACCAGCGAGCCCTTGCCGTGGACCACCTCGTCGTGCGAGATGGGGAGCACGTAGTTCTCGCTGTACGCGTACACCATGGAGAACGTCATCTCGTGGTGGTGGTGCCTGCGGTGGACCGGGTCGTGCTGGACGTATCCGAGCGAGTCGTGCATCCAGCCCATGTTCCACTTCAGCCCGAAGCCGAGGCCGCCGAAACCGCCGGGCCCGGTGTGGTGCGTGGCCCGGGTGACGCCGTCCCACGCCGTCGACTCCTCGGCGATCGTCACGACTCCCGGCACCCGCCGGTACACCGTCGCGTTCATCTCCTGGAGGAAGGCGACCGCGTCCAGGTTCTCCCGGCCGCCGTGCTCGTTCGGCGTCCACTGGCCCGGCTCGCGCGAGTAGTCGAGGTAGAGCATCGAGGCGACGGCGTCGACCCGCAGCCCGTCTATGTGGAACTCCTCGCACCAGTAAAGGGCGTTCGCCACAAGGAAGTTGCGGACCTCCCGCCGACCGTAGTCGAACTCCAGCGTCCCCCAGTCCGGGTGGGCGGCGCGCAGCGGATCCTCGTGCTCGTACAGCGTGCGCCCGTCGAACTCGGCCAACGCCCAGTCGTCGCGCGGGAAATGGGCCGGGACCCAGTCCATCAGTACGCCGATACCGGCCTGGTGCAGGGCGTCCACCAGGTACTTGAAGTCGTCCGGCGTGCCGAGACGGGCCGTGGGCGCGTAGAACCCGGTGACCTGGTAACCCCACGAGCCGCCGAACGGATGCTCCGCCACCGGCATCAGCTCCACATGCGTGAAGCCCATGTCCCGTACATAGGCGGGGAGTTGCTCGGCGAGTTGACGGTACGTCAGGCCGGGGCGCCAGGACGCCAGGTGGATCTCGTAGATCGAGAAGGGGGCCTCGTGGGCCGGGGTCTCCGCCCGCCGGGCCAGCCACTCCTCGTCCTGCCATGCATGGCGCGAACTGTGCACGATGGACGACGTGTTGGGCGGTACCTCGGTCCGCCGGGCCATCGGGTCCGCGCGCAGCGTCTT
Organism: Streptomyces sp. NBC_00075; assembly: GCF_045041225.1. Classification (NCBI taxonomy): domain Bacteria; kingdom Bacillati; phylum Actinomycetota; class Actinomycetes; order Kitasatosporales; family Streptomycetaceae; genus Streptomyces; species Streptomyces sp. NBC_00075. Next base: position 3,231,178 of record NZ_CP108243.1, on the reverse strand, counting down.
CGAACCGTCCGGGCGAGTGATCTCGAACTTGTACAGCTCGCCCTCGCCGATGCCCGGCACGAACAGCTCCCACACCCCGGTCGCGCCCAGCGAACGCATCGGATACGCCGTGCCGTCCCAGAAGTTGAAGCCCCCGGTCACCTGCACTCCGCGTGCGTTGGGTGCCCAGACGGTGAAGCGGGTGCCGGTGACGCCCTGGTGGGTCATCGGCTCCGCGCCCAGCGCCCGCCACAGCTCCTCGTGCCGGCCCTCGCCGATCAGATGCAGGTCCAGATCACCCAGCGCGGGCAGCAGCCGGTACGCGTCCTCGGTCTCCACCACCTGCCCGTCGTACGCGATGACCAGCCGGTACTCCGGAACACCCCGCAGCGGCAGCGCACCCGAGAAGAAACCGTCCCCGTCGTCGTGCAGCTCGGTCCGCAGATCCCCCGACACGACGGTCACCGACAGCGCGTACGGGCGCAGCACCCGGAAAGCGACCCCGCCCGGCAGCTCGTGCGCGCCCAGGACGGAGTGCGGATCGTGATGCGTACCGGCCAGCAGCCGTTCGCGGTCGGAGGCGTCCATCGCGGGGGAGGCGAGGGGGACGACGGCCACGGCGTCCTCGGGGGCGGGGCTCTCAGGAGCGGGGCTTTCGGAAGCAGGGCTCTCGGGGGCAGGGCTCTCGAGAGCGGCCTCGACCGGCTGCGGGGCGGACTTCTCCTGCTCCGGCTTCTTCTGCTCCAGCTCTTCCTGCGCCGACTCTTTCTGCTCCAACTTCTTCGCCGCCTTCGTCTTCCCGTTCTTCTTCTCGGGATCCTTCTTCGCGGACGTCTTCTTCTTGGGACCGCTGGACGGGGGGCGCGGGGTCACGGTCGGGGGCCTCCGAGGATGAGGTGGAACGGGCGGGGCGGGGGTGAGGGTGGAGGTCAGTCGGGTGCGGCCAGCCGGTGGACCGCCGACATCGGCACGGGCAGCCAGTCGGGACGGTGCCGTGCCTCGTACACCACCTCGTAGACCGCCTTGTCCGTCTCGTACGCCCGCAGCAGCACCGGATCGGTACGCGGATCCCGGCCGCTGGTCTCCGCGTACCCGGCGCAGTACGCGGCCCGGCACTTCGCCGCCCAGCCGGGCAGGTGCGGGCGGAGCGAGTGGGCCGCGTAGTCGAAGGAGCGGAGCATGCCCGCGATGTCCCGGGCCGGGGGCTGCGGCAGCCGCCGTTCCGCGAGCGGCTTCGACGGTTCGCCCTCGAAGTCGATCAGCGACCACTGACCGGACGGCGACCGCAGACACTGCCCGAGGTGTAGATCCCCGTGGATCCGCTGGGCCGTCCAGGTCTCGCCCTCGGCGGCGAGGTCTGCCAGCGCCTCGTACGCCGAGCGCAGACCGGGCCCGTACGGATGCAGCGCCGGCACCGCCTGGATCGCCGCGTCCAGGCGCTCGATCATGCCGTCGACCAGCGGACGCAGCTGCGCGTGCCCCAGGGTCACGGTCGGCAGGGCGCGGGCGAGCGCCAGATGCACCTCGGCAGTGGCCCGCCCGAGCGCCCGTGCCTCCGCGCTGAAGTCCTCCCCTTTGGCCAGCTCGCGCAACGCCAGCTCCCAGCCGTCGGCCGCACCCCGTACGAAGGGCTGGAGGACGCCGAGTACGTAGCTGTCCTCGGCGCTCGCGGCCATGTCGTGGTGGGTCTGGGGCGTCTCGGGGTCGTCGGCGCGTATCCACGCCACCGGGGCGGGTACCCGGGGGCAGCCCTCGCGGGCCAGTGCCAGGGGCAGTTCCAGGTCGGGGTTGACGCCCGGTACGACCCGGCGGAGCAGTTTCAGGATGAACGTATCTCCGTAGACGATCGACGAGTTGGACTGCTCCGAGGTCACCACCCGGGCCACCAGCCCCACCGGTATCTCGCCCTCACCGTCGTCGCCCTCGCCGCTCCCGTCCCGGTCGAAGCGCAGGGCGCCGATCCGGGCCCGGGTGCGCATCGCCTCCAGGAGCACTTCGGCGGGCCGGGCGTCGTACAGGGCGTCGTACACCGTGCGTCCGGTCAGCGGGCCCCGGTCCACATGGCCGATCAGCGCGGGCGCCAGCCGGGGCGGCAGCGCCTCACGCACGCCTATGAGGAGCTGGTAGCAGTCCCCGGGGCCCTGCGCGGGCTGATGGGCGCGTACGAGGAGGTGGTACAGACCCAGCTGTGCGGTGACCGGCAGCAGTTCGGTGGCCGCCACCAGGGAGAACCCGGTGACCGGACGTCCTTTGCCGGCGAACCAGCGCTGTCTCGGCAGCCATTCCCGCAGCAGTGGATCAAGGGACGCGAGGAGGTCGGGACTTGTCGTGGCGGAGCGGGTGGCGGCTTCCGACATGGCGTCGCGTCCTTTCCCCGGGGCGGGGTGTGACTGATGCGTGCCCCGGGCGGGACGGGAGAAACCGGCCCGCCGGGGTTCGGCACATATGACCACGCGTACTACATGGTGATCACGTGTACTACTTGGTGTCCTTCGTGGCGTCCTTCGCGTCCTTGCGGAGACGGAACCAGTAGAACCCATGACCGGCAAGGGTGAGCAGGTACGGGAGTTCACCGATCGCTGGGAAACGGACTCCGCCGATCAGCTCGACCGGGTGCGCGCCGTTGAAGGCCTGGAGATCCAGTTCCGTCGGCTGGGCGAAGCGGGAGAAGTTGTGGACGCAGAGGACGAGGTCGTCCTTGTGTTCGCGCAGGAAGGCGATCACGGCCGGGTTGGAGGAGGGCAGTTCGGTGTAGGAGCCCAGTCCGAACGCGGGGTTCTGCTTCCGGATCTCGATCATGCGCCGGGTCCAGTGCAGGAGCGAGGACGGGGACGACATGGAGGCTTCGACGTTGGTGACCTGGTAGCCGTAGACGGGGTCCATGATCGTGGGCAGGAAGAGGCGGCCGGGGTCGCAGGAGGAGAAGCCGGCGTTCCTGTCCGGGGTCCACTGCATCGGCGTGCGGACCGCGTCGCGGTCGCCGAGCCAGATGTTGTCGCCCATGCCGATCTCGTCGCCGTAGTAGAGGATCGGCGAGCCCGGGAGGGAGAGCAGCAGGGCGGTGAAGAGTTCGATCTGGTTGCGGTCGTTGTCCAGGAGCGGGGCGAGCCGGCGGCGGATGCCGATGTTGGCGCGCATACGCGGGTCCTTGGCGTATTCGGCCCACATGTAGTCGCGTTCCTCGTCGGTGACCATTTCGAGGGTCAGCTCGTCGTGGTTGCGCAGGAAGATGCCCCACTGGCAGTTCGAGGGAATGGCCGGGGTCTTCGCGAGGATCTCCGAGACCGGATAGCGCGACTCACGGCGCACGGCCATGAAGATGCGCGGCATGACCGGGAAATGGAACGCCATGTGGCACTCGTCCCCGCCGCTGCGGTAGTCGCCGAAGTAGTCGACGACGTCCTCGGGCCACTGGTTCGCCTCCGCCAGCAACACCGTGTCGGGATAGTGGGCGTCGATCTCCTTGCGGACATGCTTGAGGAACTCGTGCGTCGCCGGGAGGTTCTCGCAGTTGGTGCCCTCGGCCTGATAGAGGTACGGGACCGCGTCGAGACGGAAGCCGTCGATGCCCAGGTCGAGCCAGAACCGCAGCGCGGAGATGATCTCCTCCTGCACGGCCGGGTTCTCGTAGTTGAGGTCGGGTTGGTGGGAGAAGAAGCGGTGCCAGTAGTACTGCTTGCGGACCGGGTCGAAGGTCCAGTTGGAGGCCTCGGTGTCGACGAAGATGATCCGGGCGTCCTGGTACTGGTCGTCCTTGTCGGCCCAGACGTAGTAGTCGCCGTACGGGCCTTCGGGATCGTTTCTCGACTCCTGGAACCACGGGTGCTGGTCGCTGGTGTGGTTCATGACGAAGTCGATGATGACGCGCATGCCGCGTTGGTGGGCGGCGTCGACGAATTCGACGAAGTCGGCGAGGTCGCCGAACTCGGGGAGGACGGCGGTGTAGTCGGAGACGTCGTAACCGCCGTCACGCAGCGGGGATTTGAAGAAGGGCGGGAGCCAGAGGCAGTCGATGCCGAGCCACTGGAGGTAGTCGAGTTTGGCGGTGAGGCCCTTGAGGTCGCCGACTCCGTCGCCGTTGCTGTCCTGGAAGGAGCGGACGAGGACCTCGTAGAAGACGGCGCGTTTGAACCACTCGGGGTCCCGGTCCTTGGCGGGAGTGTCCTCGAAGGTGTCCGGGACAGGCTCATTGACGATCATGTTGTGGGTGACCCTCCGATCTGCGGGGTGGACGGTCGCAGGACGGTCAGGATGTGCGCGGGGCGAGTGCCCGGTTCCAGGCGCACATAGTTCGTCCTGCCCCATGGGTAGGTCTCGCCGGTCAGCTCGTCGCGTACCGGCACGGACTCGTGCCAGTCCAGGCCGAGTTGCGGCATGTCCAACGAGACCGTCGCCTCCTGGGTGTGGTGAGGGTCGAGGTTCACGACCACCAGAACCGTGTTCGATCCCCGGCGTTTCGAGTAGACGATCACCGCCTCCTGATCCGCGTGGTGGAAATGGAGGTCGCGCAGCTGCCGCAGGGCCGGGCTGCGCCGCCGGATCGCGTTGAGCGTGGCTATCAATGGCGCGATGCTACGTCCGTCACGTTCCGCCGACTCCCAATCACGGGTACGCAGTTGGTATTTCTCGGAGTCCAGGTATTCTTCGCTGCCCTCGCGCAGAGGGGTGTTCTCGCAGAGTTCGTAGCCGCTGTAGACGCCCCAGGTGGGGGAGAGGGTGGCGGCCAGGACGGCGCGGGCCTCGAAAGCGGGACGCCCGCCCTGCTGAAGGTACGCGTGGAGGATGTCGGGGGTGTTGACGAAAAAGTTCGGGCGCATGTACGCGGCCGGGTCACCGGACAGTTCGGTGAGGTATTCGGTGAGTTCGGGTTTCGTGGTGCGCCAGGTGAAGTAGGTGTAGGACTGCTGGAAGCCGGTCTGGGCGAGGGTGTGCATCATCGCGGGCCGGGTGAACGCCTCCGCGAGGAAGATCACGTCGGGGTCGGTGCGGTTGATGTCCGCGATGACCTGTTCCCAGAAGACGACGGGTTTGGTGTGCGGGTTGTCGACGCGGAAGATCCGCACCCCGTGGTCCATCCAGTGCCGCAGTACCCGCACCGTCTCCGCGACGAGTCCGGGGAGGTCGGCGTCGAAGGCGATGGGGTAGATGTCCTGGTACTTCTTCGGCGGGTTCTCCGCGTACGCGATCGTCCCGTCCGGCCGGTGATGGAACCACTGGGGGTGCTTCTGCACCCAGGGATGGTCCGGGGAGCACTGGAGGGCGAAGTCGAGGGCGATCTCCAGGCCGTGGCGGGCGGCCTCGGCGACGAAGAAGTCGAAGTCCGCCAGCGTCCCGAGATCCGGGTGCACGGCGTCGTGCCCGCCGTCCTCCGAACCGATCGCCCACGGCACGCCCACATCGTCCGGGGTGGCGGAGAGGGTGTTGTTGGGGCCCTTGCGGAAGGTGTGCCCGATGGGGTGGATCGGGGGCAGGTAGAGGACGTCGAAGCCCATCGCGGCGATCGACGCCAGCCGCCGCGCGGCCGTGCGGAACGTCCCGTGCGGTTGCGTGGGCGTTCCTTCGGAGCGGGGGAAGAACTCGTACCAGGCCCCGTACAGCGCCCGCTCCCGCTCCACGACGAGCTTCAACGGCTCACTCGCGGTGATCAGTTCTCGCAGCGGATGCCGGCGCAGCACCTTGTTCACGGCCGGTGTGAGGGCCGCGGCCAGCCGGGCCGCCGGTGGGCGTTCGGTGTCCCGGAGGGCCTCGGCGGCGGTCAGGATCACCTCCCGCTTGCCCTTGTTCTTCGGTACGCCGGTGGCGGCACGCTCGTACAGCTGCGCGCCCTCCTCCAGCATCAGCTCCGTGTCGATCCCGGCCGGGATCTTGATGCCCGCGTGATGCCGCCAGGTGCTGATCGGATCGCCCCACGCCTCCACGGTGTACGTCCACTCACCGGGCGCGTCGGCCTCGACGGTGGCGCCCCAGCGGTCGGTACCCGGGGCGAGTTCACGCATCGGCGTCCAGCGGCCGGCGCGGCCCTTCGGATCCCGGAGCACGACGTTCGCGGCGACGGCGTCATGGCCCTCCCGGAACACGGTGGCCGACACCTCGAAGGCCTCCCCGACCACCGCCTTCGCCGGGCGCCGCCCGTTCAGGACGAGGGGGCGGACATCCAGGACGGGGATACGACCGACTGCGGTGCCCTCGGCGAGGGGGGCGACCGGAGGCTCCGCCGGGCGGGCCGGAGTTTCCGGGGCCGGAGCCGCGACCGAGGCCGGCTCCGCGGCCGGCCGGGCGGCGGCGGGAGGCGTTTTCGGGGCGCGTCGGCCGGCGGTGGCCGGGGCGTTCGAGGAACGTTGGCCGGTGGCGGACGGCGTGTTCGACGTCGGTCGACTCCCGTCGGCCGGGGTGTCCGGGGCCGACCGGTCGGCGACGGCCGGTGTGTCTCCGGGCCGGGGAACGGCGGTGAGGGGCGTGTCCGGGTCTGTCGAAGCAGTGCCGGAGGGTGTGTCGAGGTCGGTCGGCGCGGTGCCGGAGGACGTGTCCGGGTCTGATGAAGCAGCGCTTGAGGGCGTGCCGGGGGCGACCGACGCGGTGCTTGAGGGCGTGCCGGGGGCGACCGACGCGGTGCTTGAGGGCGTGCCGGGGGCGACCGACGCGGTGCTTGAGGGCGTGCCGGGGGCGACCGACGCGGTGCTTGAGGGCGTGCCGGGGGCTGTCGGAGCGGTGGTCGGCGGTGTGTCCGGTGCTGTCGGACCGGCGCTGGAGGGTTTCCCCGGAGCCGTGGACCGTGCAACGGACGACGTCTCCGGAGCCGTGGACCGAGCGGCGGAAGACCTCTCCGGTGGCGTCTTCGGGGCCGGGGAGGGTTTCTCCGGGGCAGGGGAGGGTGGCCCCTGGTGTGCTGCCGGCGGGACGACGGTGTCCGTCGGGGGTATGCCGGTGGTGGGGGTTGGGCGTGCTGCCGAGTGGTGCGTGGCGGGCATGACCGCTCCTGTCCGCGTCAACGTGGGTGGGCGGATGGATGTGGGGAGGGGGTGTCCAGCGGGCGTACTGAGTCGTGTACCGAGGGAGCCTTCCCACCCTATTCGGGTGGGCAATCCGGCACTTTGCTAACTACTCGCGCGTATGTCTGCACCCAGGATCAGCCAGGTCCGCGAACGTCGTCGGCCCCGTCCGGCGGACGGGGCCGACAACGGCACAGTGCCCCTAAGAGAGCGGTATCCGCAGGAGTTTGTTCGGTGAACCGGCCCTCTTGTCGGAGACTTTCCCGGTCGTCGCCAGAGACGTCAGCGCCTTGGCGACTTGCGCCGGACGGGATTTCGGTCGTTCCGCCAAGTAGAGGGCCGCCGCGCCGGCCGCGTGCGGCGCCGCCATCGACGTACCCGAGAACGCCACCCGGCCCGTGTCGCTCGCGTACGACGCCGAGGTGATCGAGACGCCCGGGGCGAACAGATCGAGAGCCGATCCCCAGTTCGAGAAGGCGGCCCGGGCGTCCGTCCAGCCGGTCGCGCCGACCGTGATCGCCTCCCTGACGGCGGCCGGGGAGTAGGACGACGCCGACGCCCCGTCGTTCCCGGCCGCGACCGTGTACGTCACCCCGGACGCGATCGAGTTCCGTACCGCCGCGTCCAGTTGGGCGTTGCGGTAGCCGCCGAGGCTCACATTGGCGACGGCGGGCTTCCTGGCGTGCCGCGTCACCCAGTCGATACCCGCGATGACCTGCGCCGTCGTACCACCGCCCGCGTTGTCGAGGACGCGCACCGAGACGACCTTCGCCTTCTTCGCGACGCCCAGGGCCGTCCCGGCGATCGTCGCCGCGACATGCGTGCCGTGGCCGTTTCCGTCACCGGCCCATCTGTCGTTGTCGACGAAGTCCCAGCCGTAGCTCGCCCGTCCGCCGAAGTCCTTGTGCGAGATACGGATACCGGTGTCGATCACGTACACCGTGACGCCCTTGCCCGCCGAGTCGGGCGAGGAGTAGCTGTCGTCGAGGGGCAGCGCGGCCTGGTCGATCCGGTCCAGGCCCCACGACGGCGGATTCTGCTGGCCGCGTTTGCGGGCGAGCGCGTACGCCGTTTCCTCGGCGTACGTCGTGCTCTGGTCGTAGGTGATCCGGGTGTCCTGGACGACCGAGTCCACGCGGGAGTCCGCCGCGAGGAGTCTGGCCTGTCTCTCGTTGGCCTGGATGGCATAGCCGTTCAGGACGGTGCTGTAGGTGTGGCTTATTCTCGCCCCGTACTTCGCGGCGAGTCTCTTGCCGTCCGCCGACGGGGCCGCCGTACCTCCCTTGAGTGTGACCAGGTAACTTCCGCCGACGGAGCCGGGTTCACCGGCGCCGACTATGTGCCCCTGAGGGGCGGCCTGGGCCGGTGCGGTGGCCGAAAGCACCGAGGCGGTGGCCGCGGCGGTCAGGCCCGCCGCCCAGCGCAGGCGTCTTGTGCACGTCCGTTTCATGGTTGGAGTTCCCCCTCCTCGGCCGCCAACGCCGGGCGGCCTTCTGGGCAGCCTCTCGTGCGGGGAGAAGTGTTACAAGGTGGCCTACGGGGGTGGAACCGGCCATATCGTCCGTACGGGTATCCGGTAGTGGCGTTACGGACGCTCACCACGCCCCGTGGTTCGCACGCCTCCGCCCCGATACCGTCAAGGGGTTGATGACCCGGACGCACACGGCCGTGCGTCCTTGTAAGGCTTGACATGACGCACGACCACCGAGGTGGAATGTGAAGGCGATCCGTCGGTTCACCGTCCGTCCCGTTCTCCCCGAACCCCTCCGGCCGCTCAGCGACCTGGCCCGCAATCTGCGCTGGTCCTGGCACGCGGAGACCCGCGAGCTCTTCCAGTCCGTCGACCCCGAACGCTGGACCGACTCGGACTGCGACCCCGTACGGCTCCTCGGCAGCCTCTCGCCCGAGCGGCTCACCGAACTCGCCGAGGACCGCCGCTTCCTGCGCCGCCTCACGGCGATCGCCGACGACCTCCACGACTACGTCACCGGCACCCGCTGGTACCAGACGCAGACACAGGCGCAGGATCAGGGCGGCCAGGGGGCAGAACTTCCCGCCGCCATCGCCTACTTCTCTCCCGAGTTCGGCATCACGGCCGCCCTCCCGCAGTACTCCGGCGGCCTCGGCATTCTCGCTGGTGACCATCTGAAGTCGGCCAGCGACCTCGGCGTGCCGCTGATCGGCGTCGGCCTCATGTACCGGCACGGCTACTTCCGCCAGTCCCTCTCCCGGGACGGCTGGCAGCAGGAGACCTATCCGGTCCTCGACCCCAACGAACTCCCCGTCGCCCTCCTCAAGGAATCCGACGGCTCCCCGGCCCAGGTCTCCCTCGCCCTGCCCGGCGGCCGGTCGCTGCGGGCCCGGGTCTGGCTGGCGCAGGTCGGCAGGGTGCCGCTGCTGCTCCTCGACTCGGACGTGGAGGAGAACGACCTCGGCGAACGCGGTGTCACGGACCGGCTGTACGGCGGCGGCAGCGAACACCGCCTCCTCCAGGAGATGCTGCTCGGCATAGGAGGAGTGCGCGCGGTCCGGACGTACTGCCGGCTCACCGGGCATCCCGCCCCCGAGGTGTTCCACACCAACGAGGGCCACGCGGGCTTCCTCGGCCTGGAACGGATCGCCGAACTCTGCGACAAGGGGCTGGAGTTCGAGGCCGGGCTGGAGGCCGTGCGCGCGGGCACTGTCTTCACGACGCACACGCCCGTCCCGGCCGGTATCGACCGCTTCGACCGTGAACTGGTCGCCCGGCACTTCGGCCCCGACGCCGAACTCCCGCGCATCGACGTGGAACGCGTGCTGAGCCTGGGCATGGAGACGTATCCGGGCGGCGAGCCGAACCTCTTCAACATGGCGGTGATGGGGCTGCGGTTGGGCCGCCAGGCCAACGGGGTCTCCCTTCTCCACGGGCAGGTCAGCCGGGAGATGTTCGCGGGTCTTTGGCCCGGCTTCGACCCCGCCGAGGTGCCGATCACCTCGGTCACCAACGGTGTGCACGCGCCGACTTGGGTCGCGCCGGAGGTGTTCAGGCTCGGGGCCAAGCAGATCGGCGCGGAGCGTACCGAGGACGCGCTGACGGTCGGCGGCTCGGACCGGTGGGACGCGGTCGCGGACATCCCGGACCAGGACATCTGGGAGCTACGACGGTCCCTGCGCGAGCAGTTGGTGGTGGAGGTACGGGAGCGGCTGCGGGCGTCCTGGCGTCAACGCGGCGCCGGTACGGCGGAGTTGGGCTGGATCGACGGGGTGCTCGACCCGGACGTCCTGACGATCGGATTCGCGCGCAGGGTCCCCTCGTACAAACGCCTGACGCTGATGCTGCGCGACCGCGACCGGCTTCTCGACCTGCTGCTGCACCCCGAACGCCCCATCCAGATCGTGGTCGCGGGCAAGGCGCACCCGGCGGACGACGGCGGGAAGCGGCTGATCCAGGAGCTGGTGCGGTTCGCGGACGACCCGCGGGTCCGCCACCGGATCGTGTTCCTGCCGGACTACGGCATGGCGATGGCGCAGAAGCTGTACCCGGGCTGCGACATCTGGCTGAACAACCCCCTGCGTCCGCTGGAGGCGTGCGGGACGAGCGGAATGAAGGCGGCGCTCAACGGCTGTCTCAACCTCTCGGTCCTGGACGGCTGGTGGGACGAATGGTTCCGGCCCGACTTCGGCTGGGCGATCCCCACGGCGGACGGCACGGGCACGGACCCCGACCACCGGGACGACGTGGAGGCGGCGGCCCTGTACGACCTCCTGGAACAGCGCGTGACCCCGCGCTTCTACGAGCACGGTCAGACAGGCCTGCCCGACCGCTGGATCGAGATGGTCCGCGAGACCCTCACCCACCTCGGCCCGAAGGTGCTGGCAGGCCGAATGGTGCGGGAGTACGTGGAGCGTCTGTACGCCCCCGCCGCCCGCGCCCACCGCACCATGACCCCGGACAAGGCAAGGGAGTTGGCGGCCTGGAAGTCCCGGGTCCGGCACGCCTGGCACACGGTGACGGTCGACCACGTGGAGACCTCGGCCCCCTCCCTGACGGCCGAGCTGGGAAGCACGCTGTCGCTCCGCGTGCGGGTGGGCCTCGGTGAGCTGGCTCCCGACGACGTCGAGGTCCAGGCGGTCTCGGGACGCGTCGACTCGGAGGACAGCATCACCGACGCGACGACGGTCCCGCTGAAGCCGGTCGGCGGCCCCGACCTGGAAGGACGCTGGCTGTACGAGGGGCCGCTGTCCCTGCATCGGACCGGGCCCTACGGCTACACCGTGCGGATCCTGCCGGCGCACCGGCTGCTGGCGTCGAGCGCGGAGATGGGGCTGGTGGCGGTGCCTTCGGAGGACGTGGGGGAGGGGGCCGGGGTTCTGATGCGGTGACCGCCGGACGACCCGGCCTGCTGGTCCTGGCGGTGTGTCAGGACCAGCTCCACGCCTGGTTGCCGTTGGCCGCGCAGCTCCAGCCCTGTACCGCCCGGCCCTCCTGGCCCGAGGTGGCGGCCTCCGCGTCCAGGCAGTAGCCGTTCGGGATGCTGACGAAGGTCTGGCCGTCGTTCTCGCCGGCGTCGCCGAGGCGCCAGTACTGGGCGTCCAGGCCGTCGCAGGTCCTGGCGCCGATCTGCTGGCCGTTCGCGCCGCTGGTGCCCGCGTCGGCGTCCAGGCAGCGGTGGTTGCCCTGGTTGACGACGAGGTAGCGGGAGTCCTGGCCGGGGACGCGGTACAGGGCCCACTTCTGGGTGGACGTGCCCTGGCAGGTCCACACCCCGACCGTGCCGTTCCGGGCGTCGAGACAGCGGGCGACCAGGGCGCCGTTGTTCTCGGTCACCGTCAGCGCGCCCGTGCGGGCCGGGCCGGGCGCCGTTCCGTACAGGAGTTCCTTGGTCTGGGGGCCGACCCTGCCGTCCACGGAGGTTCTGGCCTCGGTCTGGAAGGCCTTCACCGCGGCGAGGGTCTCCTGGCCGAACCGGCCGTCGACCGCGACGTACAGGCCGTGGCCGCCGAGGAGGAGTTGCAGGGCCTCTACGCAGTCGCCGGTGGCGCCCGTGACCAGCTCCGCCGCGCAGGCGGCGGAGCGGATGTCGAGCGTCGCGGGGTTCTGGGCGGGTACCAGGGTCGGCTCTGTCTGCGTCGCCTGGTCCTTTGTCGTCGACGGGGCGGGCGTGGTCGCGTCGGACGGGGTGGTGGCTGCGGTGGCCGGGTTCTTCGTCGTGGTCGGGGCGGGCAGCAGGTCCGGGGCGGCCGACGTGCCGGTCTCGGTTCCGGTGCCGGTGGCGGCCGATGTCGGGTCAGCGCCCTGGCTCAGCAACGCCGCGGTGATGCCCCCTGCGACCAGGGCGGCTGCCGCCGCGACGGCGACCAGCGGCATTTTCCTGTTCCTGGGCTTTCCGCGTTCGCCGGGCGGGGCGGGGACGGGGGTGGCGGCGGGAGCGGGTGCGGGTGCGGGTGCCGCTTGCGGGAGGGGCCTGGGGCGCTTCACCTGAGGGGGTGCGGCCGGTGCCTGTGGTGACGGGGACAGCTGGTGGCCGATGGCCGTCCTGAACACCGTCTCCGGCAGGGGGCGCCGCTCGGGGTCCTTGTCCAGGCAGGTGCGGATGAACGCGGCCAGTTCCGCGTCGACGGTTCCCACCAGGTCGAGCACCTCGTCGCGGGGCGGCTCGAAGGCGACCCCGAACAGGACGTCGACGCCGGTCCCCTCACCGAACGGCGCCTGTCCCGTGACGGCGTACGTCAGGGTCGAGGCCAGCGAGAAGACGTCGGAGGCGGCGGTGACCTCGCGGCCCCTGGCCTGTTCCGGGGACATGTAGGCGGGCGTTCCGACGTTCTGGCCCGTGACGGTGATCGCGGTGCCGTCGGGGGCCTGGACGACGCCGAAGTCGATGACGCGGGCGCCGTCCGCACCCAGGATCACGTTGGACGGCTTGAGGTCGCGATGGACCAGCCCCGCCTGCCAGATGGCCTCGATCGCCCGCCCGACGTCGGCCAGCAGCCGCCAGGCCGCCTCGGAGCCGATCGGCCCGCGCTCGGCGACGACCTCGGCGAGCGTGGGCCCCGGTATGTACTCGGTGGCGACCCAGACCAGGTCCTCGTCGCAGCCGCTGCCCAACAGCCGTACGATGTGCGCCCCCTGGATCCGGTCCAGGGCGCCGACCTCGCGCTCGAACCGCTTCCGGAACTGCGGGTCCTCGGCGTACTCGGGCCGGATCACCTTCACGGCCGCGAGGCCCGTCCCGCCGCTGGTGTCGCGGCCCAGATAGACCCGGCCCATGCCGCCGCTGCCGAGCAGCGACTCCAGCTGGTAGGGGCCCGCCTGCCGGGGGTCGTTCCTGCGCAGCGGGACCACGGGAGGCGGTTCCATACCGGCCGCCGCATAGGCCATCGCTACGGTGCGGCTGCGGTGCTGGGGTGGCATGAGGGCCCTGGTCTCTCGCGTGGCACGGGTGACCGCGAGATTAGCGCAGCACACCTGTACGAAAGGGGGAGTTGGACCGGTTTCCCGGCCAGGAATTCGCGCAGACCTGCCGACCTCGGCGTACTCGGCGCCCGGTCCCGTCCGCTTCCCGGCTCAGTCCTCGCCGTACTCCCCGCACAGCCGCCGCAGGACCACCCCGCACCGCCGTGCATAGGCATGCTGAAGGCCCCGGGTCGCGGGTCCGGCCGCCTTCGCGTACCACTTCGCGCCGCGGCTGAAGGCGCTGACCGTCAGCCACACGGTGCCGTCGCCGGTGCGGTCCACGACGAACGACTCCTCGCCGCACTCCGGGTGACCGGCCAGCGTGCCGTACGCCCAGCCCGCGCGCCGGTGTTCCTCCACGGTCCAGACGATCCGGCAGGGCGCCTTGATGAGACCGGCGAGGGTGACCGTGACGTCGACGTCCGGGGCCGCCCGTTCGGCGCTCGCGTCGATGCCCACCCCCATCGCGCGGTGCATCTCCCAGGTGAGAACGGCCTCGGAAGCGCGCCGGAAGACCTGCTCGCCCTCGCCTATGCGGGTGCGTACATGCAGGTGGTGAAAGCCGGGCGGACAACGGAAGCCGCGCTCGCGGGTCGCGCCGACCTCCGCGTACGTGAAGGACATGGGACCCAAGGGTAGGGCGGGGGGTACCGGTGACCGTGCGGCGGGGGGTGCGGGACGCGGACGCGCGTACGACGGGGGCGGTACCCGGAAATGCCTTCGTTCCGGATACCGCCCCGCCGATCACCTGCTTCTCACCTGCCGCGTGGTCACGCCGTGACGTTGACCGCCGCCCAGGCCGCGTTCACCGCCGCGTACTCCGTGCTGCTGGAGCCGTACAGGGCCGAGGCCGCCGACAGGGTCGCCGTGCGGGCGCCCTTGTAGTTGGTCGTCGACGTCATGTACTCGGTGAGCGCCTTGTACCAGATCTGGACGGCCTTGGCGCGGCCGATGCCCGTGAGCGTGGAGCTGTTGTACGTCGGGGAGTTGTAGCTGACCCCGTTGATGGTCTTCGAACCGCTGCCCTCGGACAGAAGGTAGAAGAAGTGGTTCGCCGGGCCCGACGAGTAGTGCACGTCGAGGTTCTTCAGCGTCGACGACCAGTAGTTGGCCGAGCCGCCGTCCTTGCTCGGCTGGTCCATGTAACGCAGCGGCGAGCCGTCGCCGTTGATGTCGATCTCCTCGCCGATGAGGTAGTCACCGACGTCGGAGGAGTTCGCCGCGTAGAACTCGACCGCCGTGCCGAAGATGTCGGACGTCGCCTCGTTCAACCCGCCGGACTCACCGCTGTAGTTGAGACCGGCGGTGTTGGAGGTGACGCCGTGGGTCATCTCGTGGCCGGCCACGTCCAGCGAGGTCAGCGGGTGCGTGTTGCTATCGCCGTCGCCGTACGTCATGCAGAAGCAGCTGTCGTCCCAGAACGCGTTGACGTACGCGTTGCCGTAGTGGACGCGGGAGTACGCGGCGACACCGTTGTTCTTGATGCCGGAGCGGCCGAACGTGTCCTTGTAGAAGTCCCACGTCTTCTGCGCGCCGTACGCGGCGTCGACGGCCGCGGTCTGGTCGGTGGTCGAGCTGGAGGCCGCGCCGGTGCCCCAGGTGTCGTCGGCGTCGGTGAACAGGGTGCCGGCCGAGGAGCTGGTGCCGTGCGCCTTGTTGTACGTCTTGTGGCCGCCGCGCGTGCCGTCGGTCAGCTGGTACGTCGAACCCGACAGCGTCGTGGTCAGGGAGACGGTGCCCGAGTACAGGCTCTTGCCGGTGCCGTTCTCGATGCCCTGGTACTCGTACAGCTTGGCGCCGGTGGCCGCGTCCGTGATGACGTGCAGCTCGTTCGGGGTGCCGTCCTCCTGGAGGCCGCCGACGACGGTCTCGTAGGCGAGGGTCGGGGTGCCCGAGGCGGCCCAGATCACCTTGCGGGGGGCGTCGGACGCCTCCGACTTGGTGGAGCCGGCCTTCTTCGCCAGGGTGACGGCCTGCTTCTCGACGGCCGTCGTGGTGACCTCGGGGGTGAGGTCGGTGACGCTGATGGCGGCCTTCTGCGCCTTGGTCACGCCCGTGGTCTCGCCGGCCGCGTCCTCGTGCACGACGAGGTCGCCGCCGAGGACCGGCAGGCCCGCGTAGGTGCGCTCGTAGCGGGTGTGCAGGGTGCCGTCGGCGTCCTTGATGACGTCACGGACGACGAGCTTCTCCTTGGCGCCGAGGCCTATCTCGTCGGCGGTCGCCGGGGCTTCGGCGGCGGCTTCCTTGATGAGCGCGGTGCGCGTCGCGGGGGAGAGGGTGACCGGTACGGCGGCGGCCTTGGCCGTGGTACCGGCCGGCTCGCTCTCCGCGGAGGCACCGGTGGTCAGACCGGTGGTGAGGAGGGCTCCGGCCGCGACCGCGGTGGCGATGGCCAGAGTGGTGCGCTTGTGACGCGCGTAGATGGGGGTCACGCGAACTCCTTTGTGGGGGATCCGGACGGCCTTGGGGTGATCGTCCGGCACTGGTTGTGAAGTTGGAGCGCTGTTGCTGCGGCGTGCGGTGGAAGAGTGACATTGGGGGCGCGTACATGTCAGGACCCTCAAGTGATGTTGGCCGAAAATCGACTGCCGGATGAACGTTTCATGCATGTAACACGGCGCGATCTTGGTAAAGCGGTGCTAAAGATCGGGCACGGTGGCAACAAAACCGCAGTACAGGGGCTGCAAAGGAAGCGCCGCCCCGGTGAGTTGATCCACCGGGGCGGCGCCGTGTCGTTCACGGGTCCTGAACAGTGCCCGAACGGGCCCTTACGGGCTGTGTGTTCAGGCCGTCGGGAACGTGATCTTCCAGCCGTTGATCCTGCCGGTGTCCTGGGCCGCCCGGTCCTGGACCCGCAACACCCAGGTCCCGTTGGCGACCTCGGACGAGGCGTTCACCGTGTACGGCTCGTTCACGTCGTCCGCCGAGTCCGAGGAACTGAACGGCTTCAGGTTGTAGACCGACCCGTCGGGCGCCACCAGATCGACGACGAGGTCGCCGCGCCAGGTGTGCGTGATGTCCGGCGTGACGATCAGGTTGGTCGGCGCGTTGCCGGTGATCCCGGTGACCGCGAGCGACGAGGTCACCGCGGCACCGTTGTCCGGAATCGATACGGCGGTCGTGGACTCGAAGGAGGTCCCGGTGCCACCGCCACCGCCCGGACGCGTACCGACGTTGATACCGGCCCAGGCGTTCTGCACGGCCGTGTACTCGGCGCTCGTCGTGCCGTACAGCTCACCCGCCGCCGCGAGCGTCCCGGTGCGGGCCGCCGCGTAGTTGGTGGTCGAGGTGAACTTCGTGGTGAGCGCGCGGAACCAGATCTTCTCCGCCTTGTCGCGGCCGATGCCGGTCACCGCGAGCCCGTCCGAGGTCGCCGAGTTGTAGGTGACACCGTTGATGGTCTTGGTGCCGCTGCCCTCGGAGAGCAGGTAGAAGAAGTGGTTCGCGGGGCCCGACGAGTAGTGCACGTCGATCGACCCGATGCCCGAGTACCAACTGTCCTTGGACGAACCGTCCTTGCTCGGCTTGTCCATGTAACGCAGCGGCGTCCCGTCGCCGTTGATGTTGATCTCCTCGCCGATGAGGTAGTCACCGACGTCGGAGGAGTTGTTGGCGTAGAACTCGACCGTCGAGCCGAAGATGTCGGAGGTCGCCTCGTTCAACCCGCCCGACTCACCGCTGTAGTTGAGGCCGGCCGTGTTGGCGGTGAGGCCGTGCGTCATCTCGTGCGCGGCCACGTCGATCGACGTCAGCGGGTTGGCGTTGCCCGAGCCGTCGCCGTACGTCATGCAGAAGCAGCTGTCCTGCCAGAACGCGTTGACGTAGTTGTTGCCGTAGTGGACGCGCGAGTACGCGCCGACGCCGTCGCCCCGGATGCCGGAACGCCCGTGCACGTTCTTGTAGTAGTCCCACGTCAGCGCGGCGCCGTATGCGGCGTCGGCGCCGGCCGACTCCAGGTTGGACGGCAGGCCGTTGCCCCACACGTCGTCGGAGCCCGAGAAGAGGGTGCCGGTGCCGGAGGTGCCACGGTTCAGGTTGTACGTCTTGTGGCTGCCGCGCGCGGCGTCGGTCAGGTTGTACGTCGACCCGGACTGCGTGGTGCCGAGTTCGACCGTCCCGCTGTACACCGTGTTGCCGGTGCCGGTCTCGATCGCCTCCCACTCGAACAGCTTCGCGCCCGAGGTGGCGTCCGTGATGACGTGCAGCTCCTGCGGGGTGCCGTCGTGCTGGAAGCCGCCGACGACCGTCTCGTAGGCGAGTACGGGGGTGCCGCTCGCGGCCCAGATCACCTTGCGCGGCGCCTTGTTGACGTCGGGGCTCTTGGCCTCCTCCGCCTTCGCCGCGCCCAGCGCCTGGGTCTCCGCCTTTGCGGCGGCGATCTTCGGCGTCAGGGACGCGACCTTGATGGTGGCCCGGGTCGCCTTCACGACGCCTTCCGTGGCACCGGACTCGGCGGTGTCGACGACCAGGTCGCCGCCCAGGACCGGGAGTCCGTCGTACGTGCGCTCGTACCGCGTGTGCACGGTGCCGTCGCCGTCCTTGAGGACGTCACGGACGACGAGCTTCTCCTTGGCGCCCAGGCCGAGTTCCTCGGCGGTCTCCGCCTTGGTGGCGTTGGCCTCGGCGAGGAGCGCGGCGCGCTGGGCGGGCGACAGCTTGACGGACTCGGAGCCCGGTATGACCTTGCCCGCGGCCGACGGTGCCTTCTCCGGGGCTGCGGTGGCGGCGCCGGACTGAACGGCCGCTGCCAGCAGGGCGGTTACGGCGACGAGGGCGCCGGTGGCGACCCGTCGCTGGGTGCTACGGGAGAACTGGGCGGTGCTGGTGTGGGGGGTTGTGTGGGGGGTGCGTCTGTGGGACTGGCGTCTCAACACTGACTCCTTCTGCATGGCCGCGGGTCGAGCGGCCAGGGGGGACCGGACGGTGGTCGTCCGTCCGGGGCAGAACCGGTGCGTGCGGATGCGCGGCGAAGAACACAGCGGTGTTGCTGTGGAGCGGCTGTGAAGGTGCCGTGGGAAGAGTGCCAGGCGAGAACATATGCTGTCAGGACCGCGTCAAGAAGTTGGCTGGAAACAGTCCGTTGCCCGGTTGGTCATGTTCGCTATACGGACTATTCACCCTTCGAGGGCTTCCAGCCTTCGGGGGCTAGGGCTGCTGCTCCCCGTGCCACGACCGCCACAGCGCCGCGTACGCCCCGTCCGCCGCCACCAGCCCCTCGTGCGTGCCGAGTTCGGTGAGCAGCCCCTCCTCCATCACGGCCACCCGGTCCGCGTCGTGCGCGGTGTGCAGCCGGTGCGCGATGGCGATCACGGTGCGCCCTTCGAGTACGGCGGCCAGCGCGCGCTCCGTGTGACGCGCGGTCGTCGGATCGAGCAGCGCCGTCGCCTCGTCCAGGATCAGTGTGTGCGGGTCGGCCAGCACGACCCGGGCCAGGGCGAGTTGCTGGGCCCGCGAACCGTCGGTCGACTCCCCGTCGGGGCCCAGCTCGGTGTCCAGCCCGGCCGGCAGCTCGCGCACCCAGTCGGCGGCGCCGACCGCGGCCAGCGCGGCCCACAACTCGGCGTCCGTGGCGGCCGGTTCGGCGATCAGGAGATTGTCCCGGACCGTGCCGAGGAAGACATGGTGCTCCTGGGTGACGAGCACGACCTGCCGTCGCAGCTCCTCGGGCCCCAGCGCGGCGATCGGTACGCCGCCCACGGTCACCGTGCCCGAACGCGGCTCGTCGATGCCCGCGAGCAGGCGGCACAGCGTCGTCTTGCCCGCACCCGAGGGCCCGACCACCGCGAGCCGTTCACCCGGCCGCACGGTCAGATCGACCCCGCGCAGCACCTCGCCCCCACGGTCGTACGCGTACCGCACACCGACCACGTCGATGCGGTCGCCGACGGGTACGGGGGATGCCTCGGATCCGCCCTTCGGCGCCCGCCCGAGCCCCTCGACCCGAGCGAACGAGGCACTGCTGGACTGTAGTTGCTCCATCCAGGTGAGCACCTCGTCGAGCGGCGCCTCCAGTTGCCGCAGATACAGGGCGGCCGCCACGACCGCGCCCAGACTGACCGCCCCCTGCCCGTGCAGGACACCGCCCAGCACGAGCACGACGGTCACGGGAAGGACGTACGACACCTCCACCGGCGGAAAGAACATCGACCGCAGATACAGCGTGTGCAGCCGCCTGCGGCGCGATTCGTCCAACGCCTCCCGGCTCACCGCCACCCGCTGTTCGGCGAGCCCGAACGCGTCGACCGTGCGTGCGCCCGACGCGGTCGCCGCGAGGATCTCCGCGACCTCGGAGTTGGCGGAGCCCTCGGCGAGGTAGGCGGTGCGCGCCCGGCGCAGATACCAGCGCAGCGCGAACCAGATACCGCTCTGCGCGAGCACCGCCGCCAGCCCGAGCAGCGGATCGAGCGCGAACACGGCACCGCCGATGAACAGACACTGCACCGACGCGATGAGCAGCTCCGGCCCGGCATCACGCAGGGTCGTGCCTACCTGGCTGACGTCGGCCGTCCCCCGGGCGGTCAGATCCCCGGTCCCGGCCCGCTCGACGACGGAGGCGGGCAGGGCGAGCGCCCGGTCGACGAACTCCTCCCGCACCCGGGCGAGCGTCCGCTCCCCGAACCGGTACCCGACGTACCGGGCCCAGCGAGCCAGCAGCAACTGCCCCACCGCACAGACGACGATGACCAGCCCGAGCCGATCCACGACGGAGACCCCGGCCCCCGCCCGCACCTCGTCGATGATCCGCCCGACCAGCCAGGGCGCGACAAGCCCGGCCCCGGCGGCGAGGGAGTTCAGCAGCAGGAGCGCGGCGAACGCGGGGGCGTCGGCACGGACGAGCCGTACGGCGGCCCGACGGACGTCGGCGGCTTCGGCGACGGGCAGTTGGGCGCTCACTGCGTGAACTCCTTGATGTTCGCCGGGCTTTCGCCGTTGACGGCCGCGGCTTTGGCGTCGTCGGCAGGCGGGTCGAGCGGCAGGGCGGCGGTGGATTCGCGGACACCGGTGCGGATCAGCTGGACCTCCGCCGCGTCCGCGACGGGCAGTTGGGCGCTCACCGTACGGACTCCTCGATGTTCTCCAGGTTCTGCGGGTCCTCTTCGTCGGCCTCGTCCGCGTCGCGGGCCACCAGGGCCCGGTAACCCGGTTCCTCCGCGAGGAGCCGTTGGTGGGTGCCGACGGCTGCCGACTTGCCGTCGACCAGGTAGTACACGGTGTCCGCGCGGTCCAGCAGCAGGGGCGAGGTGGAGGCGACGACCGTTGTGCGGTCCGTGCGTTCGGTGCGCAGGCGGTCCGCCACCGCGGCCTCCGTGTGGGCGTCCAGCGCCGAGGTCGGCTCGACCGCGAGCAGTACCTCGGGGTCGGCGAGCAGCGCCCGTACCAGGCGTACGCGTTGCCGTTGTCCGCCCGAGAGGTTGCGGCCCTGGGCGTCGATCGCCGAGTCGAGGCCGTCCGGCAGCCCCAGGACGATGTCGTCGGCGACGGCCGCGTGCACCGCCCGTGCGATGGCCGCCTCGCTCAACTTCCGGCGCCCGGAGACCAGTTCGCGCAGGGTCCCGGCGAACAGGTCGGCCTCGTTGTCGGCGACCAGGATGCGGGCGCGCACCTGGGACAGGGCGATCTCGTCGAGCCGTACGCCGCCCCAGGTCGCCGCCGACGGCGCGAACCGGCCGAGCCGGTCGACGACCGCGACGGCATCGGCGGGCCGGGCACCGGCGAGCGCGGTCAGCCGCCCCGGTACGACGGTCACGCCGGAGTCCGGGTCGTGCAGCGGGGCGGAAGACGCGGGCGCGTCCAGGACGCCGCTGTCGTTGTCCGGCTCCAGCGCCAGGAACCGTACGACCCGCCTCGCCGCCACCAGCGCACGGCTGATCTGGAAACCGCACTCGATGAAGAACGCCACCGGCACGATCAGCACGGCGACATAGCCGTACACCGACACCAACTCGCCCACGGAGATGTCCCCTTGGGCGGCCAGCCGGGCCGCGAGCCAGGTCACCAGGGCCAGGAACAGGGTCGGCAGGCCGACCCCGAGCGCCTGGATCCAGCTGCTCACCGCCCCGACCCGGTACCCCTGTTCCTGGAGGCGGCGCGAGTCACGGCGGAAGGCGTCGGCGAACAGCCCTTTGCCGCCGAGCCCGTTGAGGACGCGCAGGCCGCCCGAGAGGTCGCCGATCCGGGCGGTCAGGATGCCCTGGCGCTCCCGGTACGACCCCTCCACTCCCTGGAGCCGGCCGAGCAGCGGTCCGATGAGCAGGGCGACGACGGGCACCCCGAGCAGGATCACGGCGGCCAGCGTCGGTGACACCGACAGCAGCAGTCCGGCGACCACGCAGTAGGAGACGAACGCGCCGACGCCCGGCCCGACGAACGTCAACGACTGGGCGATCGTCGACACATCGCCGACGCCGATCGTGACGACCTCCCCGGCCCCGACCTGCCGGGGCAGCGCGGCCCCCAGCCGTACGGCCTGCCCGATCACGACCTTGACCGTACGGAAGTTGGCGTCCATCCGGATCCGGGTCATCGTCCGGTGCCGCATGATGCTCAGCCACGCACTGAACGTCCCGACGGCGAGGATCGCGCCCGCCCAGCCCGTCAGCACGGCTTGGTCGCCCGGTTCGAGACCGTCGTCGACGGCCCGGGACAGCAGATACGGCGTCAACGCCATCAGCGTCGTCCAGGTGCTGCCCAGCAGCGCCCCGACCGCACACCGCCGCCACTGCTGCCGCACCAGCCACAGCAGATAGCGGGCGGGGCCCCGGGAGTCGGGCGTGCCGGGATCCTCGTACGCGTCGATCATTGCTCTCTCGTCCCCCGGTCGCGTCCTGTGCCTGGTGTCCTGTACTCGTGGCTCACGAACTCATGCCAGGCTGTCCCGCCAGGCCCGGTGCAGATCCGCGAACCGGCCCGTACCGGCGATGAGTTCGGCCGGGTGCCCGTCCTCGACGACCCGCCCGTGCTCCATCACCAGCACCCGGTCGGCGATCTCCACGGTCGACAGCCGGTGTGCGATGACCACGGCCGTACGACCGTTCAGCACCGTCGACATCGCGCGCTGCACGGCCCGTTCACCCGGGATGTCCAGGGAGCTGGTCGCCTCGTCGAGGATCAGCACCGCCGGGTCGGCGAGCAACGCCCGTGCGAACGCGACCAGTTGGCGCTGCCCGGCGGAGATACGGCCGCCTCGTTTCCGTACGTCCGTGTCGTAGCCCTCCGGCAGGGCGCTGATGAAATCGTGCGCGCCGATCGCCTTCGCCGCCCGCTCGATCTCCTCGCGCTCGGCGTCCGGGCGGCCTATGGCGATGTTGTCGGCGACGCTCCCGGAGAACAGGAAGGCCTCCTGCGTCACCATCACGACCCCGCGCCGCAGCTCCGGGTTGGCGAGGTCGCGCAGCTCGACGTCGTCGAGGAGGATCCGCCCCTCGGTGGGGTCGTAGAAGCGGGCGAGCAGCTTGGCCAGGGTGGACTTGCCCGCGCCGGTCGAGCCGACGACCGCGACGGTCTGCCCGGCCGGGAGGGTGAGGTCGAAGCGGGGCAGCACCTCGCCGCCGGTGCGGTACGCGAACCGGACCTCGTCGAAGACGACCTCGCGACCCGGGTGCTCGGACTCCCGTACCGGAAGCCGGCGCGGAGCCGTCGGCTCCGGGACGGAGGGTGTCTGGGCGAGCAGCCCGGAGATCTTCTCCAGGGAGGCGGTGGCCGACTGGTACGAGTTGAGGAACATGCCGAGCCGGTCGATGGGGTCGTACAGCCGGCGCAGATACAGCACGGCGGCGGCCAGGACACCCAGTTCGAGGGAGTCGTCCGCGACGCGGTGGGCGCCCCACAACACCATCGCCGCGACAGCGGTGTTGGCGACGACCCGGGAGCTGACGACGTAACGGGCCATCTCCAGCAGCGCGTCGCCGTTCCTGCGCTCGTGCCGCTTGTTGAGGACCGCGAACTCGGTGTCGTTGACGGCCTCGCGGCGGAACGCGCGCACCGGCCGGATGCCGTTCATCGTCTCGACGAACTTGACGATGACGGAGGCGATGGCGGTGGACCGCAGCCCGTACACGCGGCCGGCCCGGCGGCGGTAGGACCGGATGAGGAGGCCGAGGGGGACGAAGGACGCGACGGCGAGCGCGCCGAGTCCGAGGTCCAGCCAGAGGAGGGTCGCCGAGATGTAGGCGAAGGACAGGGCGACGGTGACGAGTTCCTGGAGCCCGTCGTTCAGCAGCTCGCGCAGCGACTCGACGTCCGCCGTGGAGCGGGAGATCAGCCGGCCCGAGGTGTAGCGCTCGTGGAAGTCGAGGCTGAGGGCCTGCGCGTGCCGGAAGATCCGCCCGCGCAGATCGAGCAGCGCGTCCTGGCTGACCCGGGCGGCGGACCCGATGAACCAGTACTGGAGCCCGCCGGAGGCCAGCGCGCAGAGGAGATAGCCGACGCCGACCGCGACGAGCGGCCCGTTGTCGTGGTCGCGGAAGGCCGGTACGGCACTGTCGATCGCGTACGCGACGAGTAGCGGTCCCGCCTGGACGGCCGCCTGCTGGAGCAGCAGAAGCACGGCGGTGAGGACGACCCGGCCCTTCATCGGGGCGAGGAGCGAGCGGAGCAGGCCTGCGGTGGCGCCCTTGGGGGTGGGGAGGTCGTCCTGGTCGAAGGGGTCGCCGGGGGCGGGGGGTCGGGGAGTGGCGGGGGCCGCCTCGGTGCCCGGTTCGGGCGCCTTGGAGGTCCCGGAAGCCTTGGAGGCCTTGGAGGTCTCGGGGGGTTGTTCGTCGTCGGGGGTCGGCGCGGTCGTCGTGGGTGCCGTCATCGGGCGGCCTCCTCGAAGCTGTCGGTGCTGCTGCTGCTGCTGTCGTCGTGGCCGTGGCCGTGGCTGCGGTCGGTCTCCTCGTCCGCGCCGGCCATCAGCCAGGCGTACTCGGCGTTCGTCCGCAGGAGTTCGTGGTGGGTGCCCACAGCGGCGACCCGGCCGCCGGAGAGCAGGGCGACGCGGTCGGCGAGCAGGACCGTGGACGGGCGGTGCGCCACGATCAGGGCGGTGGTGTCGGCGAGGACCCGGCGCAGCGCGGCCTCGACGGCGGCCTCCGTGTGGACGTCCAGCGCGGACAGGGGGTCGTCGAGGACGAGGAATCTGGGCTTGCCGACGACAGCGCGGGCCAGTGCGAGCCGCTGTCGCTGGCCGCCGGAGAGGCTGAGGCCCTGCTCGCCGACCTGGGTGTCGATGCCGTGTGGAAGCGAGTGCACGAAATCGGCCTGGGCGACGGAGAGAGCGTGCCGCAGCTCGGCCTCGCCCGCCTCGTCCCCGGCGCCCATGAGGACGTTGTCCCCGACGCTCGCCGAGAAGAGGGTGGGTTCCTCGAAGGCGACGGCGACCAGGGCGCGCAGTTCCTCTCTGGGCAGGGCGGAGATGTCGTGCCCGTCGAGGGTGATACGCCCCGAGGTCACCTCGTGCAGCCGGGGGACGAGGGCGGTCAGCGTGGTCTTGCCGCTGCCGGTCGTGCCGACGAGGGCCATGGACTCGCCTGGACGGATGTGGAGGTCGACGCGGTCGAGGACGGGAGGGGAGTCGACGGGGGCGTCGGGGTATCGGAAGGTGACGTTGTGGAAGTGCAGGCCGCGGCCGACGTCGGCCGCGCCCGGGTGCGGCGGCATGGCTTCGCCGGTTCGTGGGTTGTCGGCCGCGGGCCCGGTGGGGGCTGGTCGCGCAGTTCCCCGCGCCCCTTCGGGGGCGCCGTAGTGACCGTTGGGAGTCGCGTGCCCGTCGGTCGCGGCGGAGGCGCTCGCCGCATCAGGCATACCGGCCGCACCATGCGCGTCCGCTCCACCATGCGCACCGGCTGCACCGGCCCCGCCCGAGGCCGGCGCGGGGGCACCGGTGCCGGGAACCACCTTGCTGCCCGCTTCCGCTGCCTCTCCCGCGCCCTCCGGTTCCTCGTCCATCACCTCGAAGTAGCGTTCCGTGGCCGTTGCCGCGTCCTGGCTCATTGCCAGGAGGAAGCCGATGGAGTCCACGGGCCAGCGCAGGGCGAGGGCCGTGGAGAGGAAGGCGACCAGGGTGCCGGCGGACAGGTCTCCGTCGGCCACCTGCAAGGTGCCGAGGACGAGCGCCGCGCCGATCGCCAGTTCCGGCAGCGTGACGATCACCGCCCAGATCGACGACAGCAGGCGGGCCTTGTGCAGTTCGGTGCCGCGCAGGGTCCGTGCCAGTTCGCGGAAGGCCCGTGCCTGGCTGCGGTGTCGGCCGAACCCCTTGATGATCCGGATGCCGAGCACGCTCTCCTCGACGACCGTCGTCAGGTCGCCCACCTGGTCCTGGGCACGCCGGGCCACCAGGTGGTAGCGCCGTTCGAAGACGATGCACACGATCAGTACGGGGATGGCGGGCCCCAGGATCACCAGGCCGAGTGACCAGTCCTGGACCAGCATGATGATCACGCCGACCAGGATCGTCACCGCGTTGACCAGCAGGAACGTCAGCGGGAAGGCGAGGAACATCCGCAGCAGCATCAGGTCCGAGGTCGCCCGGGAGAGCAGCTGTCCGGACGGCCAGCGGTCGTGGAAGGCGACCGGCAGCCGTTGGAGCCGCTGGTACAGATCCGCCCGCATCGCCGCCTCGACCCCGGCCAGCGGCCGGGCCACCAGCCACCGCCGCAGCCCGAACAGCAGCGCCTCGCCGAGCCCGAGCAGCAGCAGCCACAGCGCCCCCAGCCACACCCCGCGCGAGTCGTGGTCGGCGATCGGCCCGTCCACCATCCACTTCAGGACGAGCGGGATCACCAGCCCCATGCACGACGCGAGGACGGCGACGAACGCGGCGCTGAACAGCCGTACACGCACCGGCCGTACATACGGCCACAGGCGCAGCAGCGTACGTACGGCGGAACGGCCACGGTTGTTCGCGGTTTCGGGTTCCTTGGTGTTTGCACGTGTCGTGGGCATCAAGGGCGAGCCTACGGACCACCACTGACAGTGCCTACCGAGTTTTGACCCGGATCGGGTCGGGCGCTGGTCCTACGACCTGCGTGTTCGAGAGGTCGTACGGTCGGTCGTACGGCTGGTCGTACGGGTGCATCAACCGATCGGCCGATGCCGGTCCGAGCGCTTCGGCCGATGTGCCGCCCCTGCCAGTGCCGCGACCCTGATGCCATGTCCGTCATCGAAGTGAACGAACTGCGCAAGTCCTACGGTGGCCGGCCGGTCGTGGACGGTGTCTCCTTCGCCGTCGAGGAGGGCGAGATCTTCGGGATCCTCGGCCCGAACGGCGCCGGCAAGACCACCACCGTCGAGTGCGTCGAGGGACTGCGGGTGCCCGACGCGGGCCGGGTCCGGGTCACCGGCCTCGACCCGGTCACCGACCACGAGGCCACCAGCAGGGTCCTCGGCGCCCAGCTCCAGCAGAGCGAGCTCCAGGCCAAGCTGACCGTCCGCGAGGCCCTGGAGCTGTACGCGGCCTTCTACCCCCGTCCCGCCGACTGGCGCCCGCTGGCCGAACGGCTGGGCCTGACCGACCGGCTCACCGCCAGGTTCGGCAAGCTCTCCGGTGGCCAGAAACAGCGCCTCTTCATCGCGCTCGCGCTCATCGGCAACCCCCGGGTCGTCGTCCTCGACGAACTGACCACGGGCCTCGACCCCCGCGCCCGCCGGGACACCTGGCAGCTCATCGAGGACGTACGGGCGAGCGGGGTGACCGTCCTCCTGGTCACGCACTTCATGGAGGAGGCGCAGCGGCTCTGCGACCGGATCGCCGTGATCGACAAGGGGCGGATCGCCGCCCTGGACACCCCGGCCGGCCTGATCCGCCGCTCGGCGGGCGCCACGGTGATCAGCTTCACCCCGTCCGGGCCCCTGCCCGAGGACGCCCTGACCGCCCTTCCGGCGCTCGCCTCGGTCGAGTACAAGGACGGCCGGGTCACCCTCTCCGGCACCGACGAGACCGTCAACGCCGTCATCACCCTCCTCGCCCGCAGCCATGTCACGGCCCACCAACTCCGTGTCACCGAAGCCACGTTGGACGACGCGTTCCTCGACCTCACGAAGGAGGAAGCCGCATGAGCACGGCCGTACTGAGGACCGAGGTCCGGCTCTTCCGGCGCGAGCCGGGCGCGCTGTTCTGGATCCTGCTGTTCCCGACCCTGCTGCTGGTGATCCTCGGCTCCATCCCGTCCTTCCGCGACCCCGACCCGGCCTTCGGCGGCCTGCGCCCGGTCGACGCATACGTTCCGGTGGCCGTGCTGCTCGGCCTGATCGTGGGCGGCCTCCAGTCGATGCCGCAGACCCTCACCGGCTACCGCGAGCAGGGCATCCTGCGCCGCATGTCGACCACCCCGGTCCGTCCCGCCACCCTGCTCTCCGCGCAGATGACGGTCTACGGCGGTGCCGCCCTGGCGTCGGCGCTCACCGCCCTCGTCGTGGGCCGCCTGGCCTTCGACGTACGACTGCCCGAGCAGCCCTTCGGTTACGTCCTCGCCCTGGTCCTGGCCGTGCTGGCCGCCCTCGCCCTGGGCGCCCTCGTCTCCGCCCTCTCCCGCTCGACGAAGATCGCGGCGGCGATCGGCTCGGCCGTGTTCTTCCCGGCGATGTTCTGCGCGGGCGTGTGGGCGCCGGTGCAGACCATGCCGGACGTGCTGGCCAGGATCGTCGGGTACACACCGTTCGGCGCGGCGGCGCAGGCGCTGAACCAGGCAGCGGCGGGGGACTGGCCCGGCTGGGACCACCTGGGCGTGACGGCCGCCTGGACGGTGCTGCTGACGGCGGGCGCCGCGCGCTGGTTCCGGTGGGAGTAGGCGGGGGTGGGCGAGGGCCCGTGCAGACTGGGGAGATGACCGCGCCGACCGGAGACATGACGGCGGTGGACCAGGACCAGATCGAGCACCGTCAGGACCAGGTCCATACCTGGGGTGTCTACGGGCTGCTCGCCGTCTCCTGCCTGCTCACGGTCGTCGCTGGCGGGCTGGTGGGGAGCCGCGCCGAGTGGTACGCGGCCGGGGCCCTGGTGCTCGCCGCGGTGCTGCTCCAGCTGTGGCACGGGCCCCGCCGCGGCCCCCGTACCGCGTCCTGGCGCGGGACCGTCTACTACGCCCTGCGCTGGGCGATCTCCTTCGCCCTCACCTGGATCAACCCGTTCTTCGGGTTCTTCGCGGCCACCGGCTACTTCGACAGCGACGAGACGATCGTCGGACCGTGGCGGCAGCGGTTCGGCCTCTTCGCCACCGCCCTCGTGGTGGCGGGCACACAGGCCGGCGGGCTGCCCTTCCACAGCGTCGTCCAGTGGCCGCTGTTCGGCGTGATGCTGCTGACGAACACCGCCATGCTGGGACTGGCCGGCCATGTCGCCCAGCAGCAGGAGCAGCGCTCCCGCGACCGGGCCGTCACCATCGCCGAACTGGAGCGCACCAACACGGCGTTGCAGCAGGCCCTCGACGAGAACGCGGCCCTGCACGCCCAACTCCTGCTCCAGGCAAGGGAGGCGGGTGTCGCCGACGAACGGCGCCGACTGGCCGCCGAGATCCACGACACCATCGCCCAGGGCCTGACCGGGATCATCGCCCAGCTCCAGGTGGTGACGAACACCCCCGACCGGACCCTGGCACGCGAGCACATCGACCGCGCCATGAAGCTGGCCCGCCACAGCCTCGGCGAGGCCCGCCGCTCCGTACAGAACCTCGCCCCGGTCGCCCTGGAGAACGACGGGCTGCCGGAAGCCCTGAAGAAGACGGTCGTGGAGTGGTCCGAACGGACGGGCGTACGCGCCGAGTTCACGGTCACCGGAGCGTCGGAGCAACTCCACGCGGAACTCGCGGCAACGCTCCTGCGCATCGCCCAGGAAGCCCTGTCGAACGCCTCCCGGCACGCCCGCGCGACCCGGGTCGGCGTCACCCTCACCTACCTCGGCGACGAGGTCATCCTCGACATCCGCGACGACGGCCAGGGCTTCGACCCGCTCGCCGTCCGCGAACGCACCGGCACCGGCGGCTTCGGCCTCGACGGCATGCGCGCCCGCGCCGAACGCATCGCGGGCTCACTCACCCTGGAGTCGGAGCGCGGCCACGGCACGGCGGTCTCGGCACGCGTACCGTTGGTCCCCCATGACAGCTGACCTGCCCATCACCCTCCTGATCGTCGACGACCACCCGGTGGTACGGGACGGTCTGCGCGGCATGTTCGAGTCGGCGCCGGACTTCACGGTGCTGGCCGAGGCGTCGGACGGCGTGGAGGCGGTACGCCTGGCCACCGCCCTCGACCCGGACGTGATCCTGATGGACCTGCGCATGCCGGGCGGGGGAGGCGTGGCGGCCATCGCGGAGCTGACGCGGACCGGCGCCCGGGCGAAGATCCTCGTCCTGACGACGTACGACACGGACTCCGACACCCTCCCCGCGATCGAGGCGGGCGCCACCGGCTACCTCCTCAAGGACGCCCCGAGGGACGAACTCTTCACGGCGGTACGGGCCGCCGCCCAGGGCCGCACGGTCCTCTCTCCGGCGGTCGCCTCCCGCCTGGTCTCGGCCGTCCGCACCCCGGGCAACGAGCCCCTCTCCGCCCGCGAACGCGAGGTCCTGGCCCTGGTCGCCCAGGGCACGTCGAACCGGGAGATCGCCCGCGTCCTGTTCATCAGCGAGGCCACGGTGAAGACCCATCTCACCCACCTGTACGGCAAGTTGGGCGTGAAGGACCGCGCGGCGGCGGTGGCGACGGCGTACCAGCGAGGGATTCTCGGCTGAGCCCACCGGGTCGGACAGGGCCTAACTCGGGTACGGCAGAAGCCCGTTCGCGATCGCCTCCCACGCACCCTTCAGCTCGGCGAGCAACTCGGGCCGGTCCGGGGCGAGATCGGCCTGCTCGCGCTGGTCGGCGGCCAGGTTGTACAGATGATCGGTCTTCGCGGCGTCCTGGTAGTACTTCCAGTCCCCCCGCCGCAGTGCCCGGTTGGCCCGCACCCGCCAGAACAGATCCCGCTCGGGCAGTTCCTCGTCCCGCAGCAGATACCCGGCGAGGCTGTGACCGTCCAGCGGATAGGCGGGGTCGGGCCGGGCACCGCCCAGCTCCAGGAAGGTCGCCGTCCAGTCGGGGGAGAAGACGGGTACGTGGCTGACCTGGCGCCCGTCGATCCCGGCGGGCCAGCGCACGATGGTCGGCACCCGGATACCGCCCTCCTGGAGCACGAACTTCTCACCGCTCAGCGGCCACAGGTACGACCAGCGCTCGCCGCCGTTGTCGCTGGCGAAGTACACCAGCGTGTTCTCCTCCTGGCCCGACCGGCGCAGGGCGGCGAGCACCTCACCGACGGCCGCGTCCAGGCTCTGCACCATCTCCGTGTACTTCTCGACGGAGCCGCCGTCGTAGTGGTTCAGGGCCTTGCTGACCTCGGCCTGGCTCTTGGCGGCCCGGATCTTGGCGGCGATCTCGGCACCGGTCTCCTCGTCGCCCTCGGCGAGCCACGGCCAGTGCGGAGTGGTGAAGTTGAGGTTGAGCAGCCAGGGCTTGTTCCCGTGGTCCCGCCCGACGTACTCGACGGCCCGCTCGGTCAGCACCTCCGTGTAGTACCGCAGGTCCTGATACTCGGCGTCGCCCTCGTACAGGTCGTGGTCGCCGAGCTGGCCGAGCTTGGAGAAGTACTCCAGCACACCCCCGTGATTGCCGAAGAACTCGTCCCACCCGGACTTGGTGGGGCTGTAGTCGGGCAGCCAGCCGCAGTGCCACTTGCCGATGAGCGCGGTGGAGTAGCCGGCCTTCTTCAACAGGGAGGCGAGCGTGGGGTGTTCGGGATCGAGCCCCTGCGTCCTGTTGGCGATCGGCTCGGCGAGCCCGCCCGGAGTACGCCCCGGATACCTCCCCGTGTACAGGCTGAACCGGGTCGGCGAGCAGGTCGCGGACCCGGAGTAGGAGTCGGTGAACCTGACCCCCTGCCGGGCGAGCCGGTCCAGGTGGGGCGTCTTGATGTGCGGGGCGCCGTAGGAGGAGAGGTCGGCCCAGCCGAGGTCGTCGCCGAGGATGACGAGGAGGTTGGGACGGCGTCTGCCGTGCTGTCCGGCCGTACGGGCCCGGAACGGACGCTCAGCGGCAGCGGCAGGAGTCGTACCGGCGGCGGCAACGGCGGTGACGGCTCCGCCACCGACGAGACCACCGAACGTACGACGGGATATTTCGGGCATGCGGGAGTTCCTTAGGGCAGAGGGGGCCCACGAAGGGGACACCTAAGGGAGGGAGGGGAGAAGAGAGGAAGGGACCGTGGGCTCAGCGACAGATGGCGCTGGACTGCCGGCACAGGTCGACATGACGCCGTTCCACGAGCGCGATGTGCGCGCGGCGGAGACCGGCGGAGTTCCTCATGGTCATGGACGGTGCCAGGGGGACGACAGGGGCGTCAAGAAGGTGTCCACGGACCGGAACCGGCACGGAATTCGGGCGACAGGACCCAGCGACTCTGGAACGCTGCGGAACCGGGTCGGCGTCGGCCCGGACCCGGACCCGGACCTTGATGGGAGATCGATGGGTTTCACGCTGGACGGACCGGTTCTTGAAGGCTCGCTCGTACGCCTGGAGCCACTGGACCACCGGCATGCGGCGGACCTGGCCGCCGCGGCGGAGGAGAACCGCAGCTCGTACGGGTTCACCTGGGTGCCTCCGGCGGCCGAGGTCGGCGATTTCATCGACGCCCAGCACGCCCGGGCCGCCGCAGGGTCGCTGGCTCCGTACGCGCAGGTGGACCGGGTGTCGGGGCGCGCGGTGGGAGCCACCGCCTACTGGGAACCGCGGCTCTGGCCGGACGGCGACAGGCTGTGCGCGATCGAGGTCGGCTTCACCTGGCTCGCGGCCTCGGCGCAGGGCACCGGGCTGAACACCGAGGCCAAGTACCTGCTGTTCCGGCACGCGTTCGAGACCTGGCACGTGGCACGCGTCGACCTGAAGACGGACGCCCGCAACGCCCGCTCACGCGCCGCGATCGAGAAGACGGGCGCGCACTTCGAGGGCGTCCTGCGGAGCTGGTCCCCCTCATGGGTACCGGGCGAGGAGGGCAGGCTCCGCGACTCCGCGATGTTCTCGATCACGGCGGAGGAGTGGCCGGACCGCCGGGCGGGCCTGGAACGACGGCTGGCCCTCCGGGTCTAGCGTGGCGTTCATGACCGATCACGAGAAGCTCGTCGGGGTCAACGATGTGGAGCTGTGCGTCGAGACCTTCGGAGACCCCGCGAACCCGGCGATCCTGCTCATCGACGGTGCGGCCGCCTCGATGCTGTGGTGGGAGACCGAACTGTGCGAACGGATCGCGCGCGGCGGCCGGTTCGTGATCCGCTACGACAACCGGGACACCGGCCGCTCCACCAGCTACCCGCCGGGGCGGCCGGGCTACGCGTACACCGACCTGGCCGGGGACGCGCTCGGCATCCTCGACGCCCTGGACATCGAGCGCGCGCACATCGTCTGCCGGTCCATGTCCGGCGGAATCGGGCTCCTCATCGGGGTGGACCACCCCGACCGGGTGGAGTCACTGACGTTCGTCTCCACGTCCACGGGCGATGACGGCCTCCCGCCGCCCTCCGACGAACTGGCCGGCGCCACTCCCGCCGATCCGGACCCCGCGGATTCCGGCGCGGTGGTCGACTACGTCGTCGCGTCGGCGAAGGCGTACGCGGGCGGCTCGCCCTACTTCGACGAGCGGGCCACACGCACGCTGGTCGAGCGGGACGTGGCCCGCACCCGCGACATCGCGGCCACCCTCGTCAACCACTACGTGATGTCCTTCGACGGATCGTCCCGCGACTTCACCTCCCTCAGAGCACCGACCCTGGTGGTCCACGGCGACCACGACCCGGTCTTCCCCCTCCCACACGGCCACGCCCTGCACGACACGATTCCCGGCGCGACCCTGTTGATCCTGAAGGGCGCCGGACACGACCTGCCGAAGCCACTGTGGGACGTGTTCGTCCCGGCGCTGCTCCAGCACACCGCCCGACGCCGGCCACGAGAGCAAAGCTGACGTCGATGTCGGCCCCCGGGGCGCGCCTCGTGCTGCTGGTCCGGCAGACCCCCGAACTCGTCAACGGGGGCCAGCACCATCCACCCAGGGGCGCGGGGAACTGCGCGACCAGCCACAACGCGCCCGCACCCGAAAACGCACCCCCTCACCCCACCACCCTCAGCAACACCACAGCCCTCCCCGGCACCCTGATCGCCTCACCCGCCCGGTACTCCACCCCCGGCGCCTCCCCCTGCTCCTCCCTCGACGTGTCGACGACCACCTCGTACCGTTCCGCCCAGGGTGCCCCCGGCAGCGTGAAGTCGGTCGGGGCATCGCCCGCGTGCAGGATCGCCAGGAAGCTGTCGTCGACGATCGGGGCGCCCCGGGCGTCGCGGCCCGGGATGTCGCGGCCCGAGAGGTACATGCCCAGGGTCGCCGCCGGCGCGTACCAGTCGCGTTCCGTCATCTCCGTGCCTCCGGCGGTGAACCAGGCCAGGTCCCGCAGTCCGTCGGCCGAATGGGCCCGGCCGGAGAAGAACGCCCGGCGGCGCAGTACGGGGTGGCGGTGGCGCAACTCGATGAGGCGGGCCGTCAGTTCGGTGAGCGCCCGCCAGCCCGGGTCCTCCAGCAGGCTCCAGTCCACCCAGCTGATCTCGTTGTCCTGGCAGTACGCGTTGTTGTTGCCCCCTTGGGTGCGGCCCAGCTCGTCGCCCGCCACCAGCATCGGAACTCCCGTCGACAGCAGCAGGGTTGTCAGGAGGTTGCGCAGCTGGCGGCGGCGCAGCGCGGCCACGTGCTCGTCGTCCGTCTCTCCCTCCGTGCCGCAGTTCCAGGCCCGGTTGTCGTCCGTGCCGTCCCGATTCCCTTCCCCGTTGGCCTCGTTGTGCTTGCGCTCGTACGACACCAGGTCCCGCAGGGTGAAACCGTCGTGCGCCGTGACGAAGTTGACCGAGGCGTAGGGGCGCCGGCCGCCCCATGCGTAGAGGTCGCTCGACCCCGACAACCTGTAACCCAGGTCCCGCACGTCCGGCAGCGCGCCCCGCCAGAAGTCCCGTACCGCGTTGCGATAGCGGTCGTTCCACTCCGTCCACAGCGGGGGGAACGCGCCCACCTGGTAGCCGCCCGAGCCGACGTCCCATGGTTCCGCGATCAGCTTCACCCGCCGCAGCACCGGGTCCTGCGCGATCACCGCCAGGAACGGGGACAGCATGTCGACGTCGTGCATCGAGCGGGCCAGGGCCGCCGCCAGGTCGAAGCGGAAGCCGTCCACCCCCATCTCCGTCACCCAGTACCGCAGCGAGTCCGTGATCAGGCGCAGTACGTGCGGCTGGACCACGTGGAGGGTGTTTCCGCAGCCCGTGTAGTCCGTGTAGCGGCGTGCGTCGTTCTGTAGGCGGTAGTAGCCCCTGTTGTCGATGCCCCGCAGGGACAGGGTCGGGCCGCGTTCGTCCGCCTCCGCCGTGTGGTTGTAGACCACGTCGAGGATGACCTCGATGCCCGCCGCGTGCAGCGCGCGCACCATGCGCTTGAACTCGCCGACCTGCTGGCCCGCCGTACCCGTCGCCGCGTACCCGGCGTGCGGGGCGAAGTAGCCGATCGAGTTGTAGCCCCAGTAGTTCTTCATGCCCCGGCGGAGGAGGTGGTCCTCGTGCGCGAACTGGTGCACCGGGAGCAGTTCCACCGCCGTCACGCCCAGTCGCACCAGGTGCTCTATCGCCGCCGGGTGCGCCAGACCCGCATATGTGCCCCGCAGTTCCTCCGGGATGCCCGGGTGGAGTTTCGTGAAGCCCTTCACGTGGACCTCGTAGATCACCGAGTCCGCCCACGGGGTCTTCGGGCGGCGGTCGTCCTCCCACTCGTCGTCGGTGGTGTCGTCGTGGACGACGACGCCCTTCGGGACGTACGGCGCCGAGTCGCGGTCGTCGCGCACGGTGTCCGTGACCTGCTGCTGGGGCCAGTCGCGGACATGCCCGTACACCTCGGGAGGCAGGTCGAAGTCGCCGTCCACCGCACGCGCGTACGGGTCCAGGAGCAGCTTCGCCGGGTTCCAGCGGGCGCCCGTCCAGGGGTCCCAGCGGCCGTGCACGCGGTAGCCGTACCGCTGGCCCGGCATGACCCCGGGCACGAAGCCGTGCCAGATCTCGTGCGTCAGCTCGGTGAGGGGCACGCGGGTCTCCACCTCGCCCGCGCCCTCCTCCACCTCGCCGAACAGACACAGCTCCACCGACTCCGCCCCGCCCGCCCACAGCGCGAAGTTGGTGCCCGACACCCCGTCCGGGCCCGTGCGGAAGCGCGCGCCCAACGGCATCGGGGTCCCCGGCCACACGGGCACGGCGGGCAGCGCGGCGCGCGGTGCGCCGTTCAGCACGGTGTCGGTGTCGGGCAATACGGCGGCGGGGTGCCTCTCCTCGACGGCGCGCTGATCCGCCACCGCCTTCTCCTCGGCTGCGCTGGACACCTCTCCGCCTCCTGCGGCTCGTGGAACGAGTGGAACGAAGCGGGTACAGGGGCTGTGGCGTCCCGGCCGAGGCGCCCTGTCGCGTCGTTCTCCCCCCTGTTCTGCCCAGAGCATGGCTCGCACTCACGTTTCCCCAGGGCGGGCCGCGTCGTTGGGTCCTGCGTGAGGCACGTAACTGGGCGCGCTCGGCGCGCGAGGGCCGGGCTGGCCGCCGTACTGACATGGGCAGGACTGCTGGCCGGAGCCGCCGGCTGCACTTCGGAGGGGGTGGGCGGGACGGACGCGGTGTTCGGGAAACCCCGGGGACGGGAGGACGTGATCCGCGTCTCCCCGGACGACGGCAGCCGGGCCGTGCGCCCCGACAACCCCCTTCTCGTACGGGTGCCCAGCGGGCGCCTGGAATCGGTGAAGGTCGTGAAGGCCCAGGACGCGCAGGAGTCGGAGGTGGCCGGGCGGATCTCCGACGACGGGCTGTCCTGGCGGCCCGACGACGCGCGGCTCGCGCTGGCCGCCAGGTACACGGTCGACGTCGTGGCCCTCGATGCCCACGGACGCCGTTCGGCCCGGCACACGACCTTCACCACGTACGTGCCCGATGAGCGGTTCATCGGATACGTCACCCCGGAGAACCGTGCCACCGTCGGCACCGGAATGATCGTGTCCCTGGAGTTCAACCGGGAGCTGAAGAACCGCGCCGCCGTCGAACGCGCCGTCCGCGTCACCGCCGAACCCGCCGTCGAGATCCGCCCGCACTGGTTCGGCGCCGACCGCCTCGACTTCCGCCCCGAGGAGTACTGGGCCCCGGGCACGAAGGTCACGGTCGAGCTGGGGCTGCGGGACGTCGAGGGGGCGCCCGGGGTGTACGGGATCCAGCAGAAGACGTTCACCTTCACCGTCGGCCGCAGCCAGGTCTCCCTGGTCGACGCCGCCGCGCACACCATGCAGGTACGGCGCGACGGCGAACTGCTCGCCACGGTGCCGATCACGGCGGGGGCGCCCAGGACCACCACGTACAACGGGAAGATGGTGGTCACCGAGATGCTGGAGCTGACCCGGATGAACGGCGCCACGGTCGGCTTCACCAAGAAGGACGGCAAGGGGGAGTACGACATCCCCGACGTGCCGCACGCCATGCGCCTGACCAGCTCCGGCACCTTCCTGCACGGCAACTACTGGGCGCCGGACGCCTTCGGCAACACCAACGTCAGCCACGGCTGCGTCGGGCTGCGGGATGTGAAGGGCGGCAGTTCGGACAGTCCGGCGGGCTGGTTCTTCGACCGGAGTCTCATCGGTGACGTCGTCGAGGTCGTCCACAGCAAGGACAAGAAGGTCGCTCCCGACAACGGGCTCGGCGGATGGAACATGGGCTGGAAGGAGTGGAAAGCGGGCGGTGCGCTGAAGTAGCGGTCGGTCGAGGTACGTAACGGTCACTGAATCGACGTAAACAGTCGGGTCCGACAATCCGATGATGTTGGGACGGAACAGTGACCTTTCAGGGCCGCCGGGGGGTGTGACCTTGTGGTTAATATGCGCCGGGGTGCGCGGGACGCGCCGGGGAAGTGGGCCTGACCAGGCCACGGGAGGGGAGAAAGCTTGAACGCGCGACCAATATCGGGGGCAACGGGGGCACTGCTCGCCGGAGTTCTGCTCGTCGCCGTCACCGCGTGCAGCGGCGGCGGCGACTCGGGCTCCGGGGCCGACGACGCCAAGCCGAAGGGCAAGGAAACCTCCACCGCGCAGGCCCGGCAGTCGCAGGCGGTCGTCACCATCGCGCCCAAGAACGGTGCCAAGTCCGTGGACACCAAGGGCGCCCTCAGTGTCAGCGCCGCCAAGGGCAAACTGACCGAGGTCAAGGTCGAGGACGCCAAGGGCAACCCGGTCGCGGGCGCCCTGACCGCCAATGACACCAAGTGGGCGCCCTCGACGCATCTCACCGCGTCGACCACGTACAAGGTGCACGTCGTGGCGAAGGACGCCGAGGGGCGTACGGCGGCGGAGGAGTCCTCCTTCACCACCCTCACCCCGAAGAACACGTTCATCGGTACGTTCACGCCGGAGGACGGTTCCAAGGTCGGCGTGGGCATGCCGTTCTCGATCAACTTCAGCCGGGGCATCACGTCCCCCGAGGACGTCGAGAAGGCGATCACGATCAAGACCGAGCCGGCCGTCGACGTCGAGGGCCACTGGTTCGGCAACGACCGCCTCGACTTCCGCCCGGAGAAGTACTGGAAGCCGGGTACGAAGGTCACGGTCTCCCTCGCCCTCGACGGCGTGGAGGGCCGCCCCGGCGTCTACGGCAAGCAGGCCAAGCAGGTCTCCTTCACCATCGGCCGCAGCCAGGTCTCGACGGTCGACGTCAAGACCAAGACGATGGTCGTACGCCGGGACGGCAAGGTCATCAAGACCATCCCGGTCACCACCGGCGCACCCGGCTACGAGACCTGGAACGGCCAGATGGTCATCACCGAGCGCCTCGAAGTGACCCGGATGAACGGTGAGACGGTCGGCTACGGCGGCGAGTACGACATCAAGGACGTGCCGCACGCCCAGCGCCTGACCACCTCCGGCACCTTCATCCACGGCAACTACTGGGCACCGAGCGCCTTCGGCAACTACAACGCCAGCCACGGCTGCATCGGTCTGCGGGACGTACGCGGCGGCTACGACGGCAAGATCGCGGCGGCCTGGTTCTTCAACCGGTCGATGATCGGCGACGTGGTGATCGTGAAGAACTCCAACGACCGCATCGTCGAACCGGACAACGGGCTCAACGCCTGGAACATGTCCTGGGAGAAGTGGAAGGCGTAGCCTCTCCTTCTTTCTCCACGACGTTCTGCGGGCCCGGTGTGACTGACAGCACCGGGCCCGTACGCGTTAGTCATGGTTAACCTGCCTGCATGACTGTGCATCTCGAAGTCGCCGAAGGTGTGGGCACGCTCCGGCTGGACCGTCCGCCCATGAACGCGCTGGACGTCGCCACCCAGGACCGTCTCAAGGAACTCGCGGAGGAGGCCACCCGTCGGGACGACGTACGGGCGGTCGTCGTGTACGGCGGGGAGAAGGTGTTCGCGGCCGGTGCGGACATCAAGGAGATGCAGGCCATGGACCACGCGGCGATGGTCGCACGGGCCAGGGACCTACAGGACTCCTTCAGCGCCGTCGCCCGTATCCCCAAGCCGGTCGTCGCCGCCGTCACGGGCTACGCGCTGGGCGGCGGCTGCGAGTTGGCGCTCTGCGCCGACTACCGCATCGCCGGTGACAACGCGAAGCTCGGCCAGCCGGAGATCCTGCTGGGCGTGATCCCCGGCGCCGGCGGTACGCAGCGGCTGTCCCGGCTGATCGGCCCGTCCAGGGCCAAGGACCTGATCTTCACCGGCCGGATGGTCAAGGCCGACGAGGCGCTGTCACTCGGTCTGGTGGACCGGGTCGTCCCGGCCGCCGATGTCTACACCGAGGCGCACGCCTGGGCGGCGAAACTCGCGCAGGGCCCGGCGATCGCGCTGCGCGCGGCGAAGGAGTCGATCGACGCGGGTCTTGAGACGGACCTGGAGACCGGGCTCGCGATCGAGCGGAACTGGTTCGCGGGCCTGTTCGCGACGGAGGACCGGGAGATCGGCATGCGGAGCTTTGTGGCGGAAGGCCCCGGCAAGGCGAAGTTCCTCTGACTACCGCTGACCCTCGCCGACTTCTTCAAGTTCGGTCAAAGTGCTTGCAGTTGACGCGATGTCTGATTCCAGGTCCCTCGATAGGGCGGTTTATGGGAGCCTTAACCCAACCTTAAGCCTGTCTTGTCGAGGGGGCCTGTCGCTTGCCCGAAAGTGAGCTTCCGTCGCAGGTGGGAGGGGCTTTACCCCCCAACGAAATGCCTCTGGCATATGTCAGGGGATCGAATCGGAATGACTCATTCCGGGGAGCGTATTCCTCGGGAACGGCCCCGGCGACCGGTTCGGGCGGCCATGATGGGGGCATGGCGGGGCTGGAGGGCATGGAACAGCCGCGGGGACACGCCCGTGCGACGGCAGCGCGGTGGTCGCCTGCGGTCGAGGACGAACGGGCGCTCAAGGCGTTCGAGTTGTTCGGAAACCCCACGGAGCGCGAGATCCGGCTGCCGTCCCGCCCCGAGTCCGCCGCCACCGCGCGCCGCCTCGCCCAGATCGTCGTGCTGCGCCACTGGGGGCTCACCCCCAAAATGACGGAGGACGCGGTCCTGCTCGTCTCCGAACTGGTCGGCAACGCCGTACGCCACACCGGCGCGAGAGTCTTCGGCCTGCACATGCGCCGACGCCGGGGATGGATCCGGGTGGAGGTCCGGGACCCCTCACGAGGGCTGCCGTGTCTGATGCCGGTCCAGGAGATGGACATCAGCGGGCGGGGGCTGATGCTGGTGGACAAGCTCTCCGACCGGTGGGGGGTCGACCTGCTGCCGCGCGGAAAGACGACGTGGTTCGAGATGCGGGTCGCCGACAGGTAGGCGGCAACGGCTCAGCAGTTGTGTGGGCGAGCCGCCGATCGGGCTAATCGCCCGTTTTCCACCCCAACCCCCCTTAAATGGTGCGGGTGACCACGACCGACCGTCGGGCGGTGCTGCGTGCGGGCGCCGGGATCGTTGCCTCGGGGGTGCTGACCACCGGGTGCGCGACCGGCGGTGCCGCCGCTCCTCCCGCCGCCCCCGCATCCCGTACGTCCACCCCCGCCCCCGCTCCCGCACCCCTCCTCCGCTACCCCGCCCAGATCCTCCACGGCCCCCGCGACCGGCCCCGGGTCGCCCTCACCTTCCACGGCAACGGCGACCCCGCCACCGCGCACGCGCTGCTCTCCGCCGCCGAGGAACACGGCTCCCGGGTCACCGTGTTCGCCGTCGGGACCTGGCTCGACGCCCATCCGGGGCTCGCCCGCCGCGTCCTCGACGGCGGCCACGAACTCGGCAACCACACCCTCCGGCACCTCGACATCAACGCCATGCCGGAGGCGGACGCCGATGCCGAGATCAGGGGGTGCGCCGAGCGGCTGAAGACGCTCACCGGGTCCATCGGCACCTGGTTCAGGCCCTCGCGCGCCGCCCTCGCCTCCCCGCTCGTCGAACGGCTCGCCCGTAGGGCCGGCTACCCGCACGTCCTCTCCTACGACGTCGACTCCCTCGACTTCACCTCGCCGGGCGCCCCCGCCGTCGTACGCAATGTCATGGCCGACGCCCGCGCCGGATCGATCGTGAGCCTGCACTTCGGGTACGCGGACACGGTCGCCGCGCTGCCCGGTCTCCTGCACGAACTCGACCGCCGCGGCCTGCGTGCGGTGACCACCACGGAGCTGCTGAGCTGATGCCCCCCACCAAGACCACCGTCGCCCGCGCGCTTGTCGCGGGAGCCGCCCTCACCGTCCTCGCCGGACTCACCGCCTGCGGCACCGAGACCCGGGACCAGCCGAACCGGACCCTCGCCGCGGTCAAGCCCGTCAAGCCCGCCGCACCCGCCGGGCCCGTCGTCCAGGGGCTGCCCGGGATGCCACCCGTCCTCCACCCGCGTGACGTCTACGCCGCCGACCGGCCGAACAAACTCTCCCCGGTCGTACGGGACTTCCCGTCCCGTGTGTACGTGCCCAACACCGAGTCCGACACCGTGTCCGTCATCGACCCGAAGACGTACGAGATCGTCGAGACGATCCACGTCGGACGCCAGCCCCAACACGTCGTCCCCTCCTGGGACTTGAAGACCCTCTGGGTCAACAACAACCGCGGCCACACCCTCACACCCATCGACCCGAAGACCGGGAAGGCGGGCAAGCCGGTCGACGTGCACGACCCGTACAACCTCTACTTCACGCCCAACGGCAAGTACGCCGTCGTCATGGCCTCCCTCGACCGCGAGTTGGTCTTCCGCGACCCGCACACCATGAAGACCGTCAAGACCGAGCCCGTCAGCTGCTACGGCGTCAACCACGCCGACTTCTCCCTCGACGGCCGGTACTTCATCGTGTCCTGCGAGTTCAGCGGCGAGCTGCTGAAGGTCGACACGGAGAAGATGGAGGTCGTGGCGCAGCAGAAGCTGCCCTACGAGGGCGCGATGCCGCAGGACGTCAAGATCTCGCCGGACGGCAAGCGGTTCTACATCGCCGACATGATGGCCGACGGCATGTGGGTCCTGGACGGCGACAAGTTCACCAGGCCCACCCTCCTCCCGACCGGCAAGGGCACCCACGGCCTGTACGTCAGCCGCGACTCCCGCGAGATGTACGTGTCGAACCGAGGTGAGGGCAGCGTCTCCGTCTTCGACTTCACGCAGAACAAACTCACCAGGAAGTGGCACCTGCCCGACGGTGGCAGCCCCGACATGGGCGGTGTCTCCGCCGACGGCAAGGTCCTCTGGCTGTCCGGCCGTTACGACGCCGAGGTGTACGCCATCGACACCCGGACCGGCAGGCAGCTGGCCCGCATCAAGGTGGGCAGCGGCCCGCACGGCCTCGCCGTCTACCCCCAGCCCGGCCGCTATTCGCTCGGCCACACGGGCATCTTCCGCTGATCCGCGACGAGTTGACCGACCTCCGGCCTGTCGTCTGACACGCCGCCGATCGAGTGACGGTCCCCGGTCCGTCGCCGCGGACCCGAGAGGGTGCATCCATGATCACCACTCGCCTGCGGCGGCGGACCGCTGCCGTCGTCCTCTCCCTGGCCGCGGTCTTCGCGACCTCGGCCGCCACAGTCCCGAAAGCCGCCCCCGCCTGCCCCCAGTTCGACGACCCGGTCAAGGCCGCCGTCGACCGCCGTGTCGACGTCGACCGCATCACGCCCGAGCCGGTCTGGCGGAAGACCTGCGGCACCCTCTACCGCAGCGACGGCCGCGGCCCGGAGGTCATCTTCGCGGAGGGCCTCAAGCCCAGGGACGTCATCAACGGCCAGTACGACATCGAGAAGTACGTCCTGGTCAACCAGCCCTCCCCGTACGTCTCCACGACGTACGACCACGACCTGTACAAGACGTGGTGGAAGTCGGGCTACAACTATTACATCGACGCCCCGGGCGGCGTGGACGTCAACAAGACCATCGGCGACACCCACAAATGGGCCGACCAGGTCGAGGTCGCCTTCCCAGGCGGTATCGACCGGAAGTACATCATCGGCGTCTGCCCGGTCAACAAGACGACCAAGGTCGAAATCATGAGCGCCTGCGAGAGCAACCCCCACTACGAGGCCTGGCACTGAGAGCGCCCTGGAGGAGTGCCTTGTAGGACCGCCCCGAAGGGGCGTCCTACAGGGGCGCGGGGAACTGCGCGAGAAGCCCCACCGGCCCGCGGCCAAGGCACAACCCCCCGGCGCCCTCACTGGGCGAGCAGCAACGCCTCCCCGCCCACCGGCACAAACCCCGCCCCCAGGAACGCCCGCACACTGCGGGCGTTCCCCGGAGCCATCTGCGCCCACACAACCTCCCCACCGCCCAGCTGCCGCGCGGCCCCCGCGAGCACCCGCCCCAGCCCCCGATGCCGTACCCCCTCCGCCACCTCCACCGCGGCCTCCAGCCGCCCCGCGACCCCACGCCCCAGGATGAGCACACCGCCGTCGGCCGCCCACACCCGGACGTCGTCCCGGTGCCTGTGCGCCCGGGCGACCCGATGATGACCGGGATCGTCGATCTCGGTCAGCGCCAACGACGGCTCACCCGGCAGCGGAGATGCGACGGCCAGTAGATCGATCGTCTCGTTCGTGCGGCCCGTACGGTCCATCAGGGCGGCCAGGAAGCGCGGGTTCATCGGCGCGGAGAGCGCGTCGCTGTCGACGCCGGCCAGCGTCCGGCGTACCCAGTCCGGGTCCTCGTCCGTGAAGACGACCGCGTGCGCGGTGAAGGCGAGGACTCCGGCGTCGCGGTGGGAGGCCTGGGGAACGATGGTCGTACGGCCGTCCGGCGGCGGGAAGACGCCCCGCGCCACGCCGTCGAGAATGTCCCTCAGCGTTTCCCCCACAGTGCCCCTCCCGGCCTCTTGAGTCTCCACCCACTGGAAGGCCCAGACTCGCGAACATGATCGACGACGGCACCGGATATCTCACCATCGGCGAGCTGGCCCGGGCCACCGGACTGACCGTACGGACCATCCGTTACTGGTCCGACGAGGGCGCCCTGCCGCCCGTGACCAGGTCGGCGGGCGGCTACCGGCTGTACGACGCCGGCTCTGTGGCCCGCCTCGAACTGATCCGCACCCTGCGCGAACTGGGCCTCGGCCTGGACCACGTACGCGCGGTGCTGGCCGGGGAGACGACGGTCGCGGAGGTGGCCGCCGCGCATGTGGCAGCGCTGGACGCGCAGATCCGGACGCTGAAGGTGACCCGTGCGGTGCTGTCGTCCGTGGCGAGACGCGGTTCGACCGCGGAGGAGATGACGCTCATGAACAAGCTGGCGCGGCTGTCGGCCGCCGAACGGAAACGGATCATGGAGGAGTTCGTGGAGGAGCTGTTCCACGGGCTCGACTCGGTGGATCCGGCGATCCGGGACCGGATGCGGGCCACGGCGGTGGACCTGCCGGAGGACCCGACCCCCGAGCAGGTGGACGCCTGGGTGGAACTGGCGGAGCTGGTCCAGGACCCGGGGTTCCGGGCGCAGATGCGGCAGGTCGTCGAGTTCAACGCGGCGGAGCACGGTGACGGTGCCGCCGCCGGGCGGTCCACCTGGTTCCCCATGCGGCTGGTGCAGCTGGCGGGGGAGGCCAGGGAGCGGGGAATCGCCCCCGAGGCACCGGAGGCGGAGGAGATCCTGCGGGAGGTGGTGGGGGACGGCGACCCGGCCGTCGTACTCGAACGCATCGAGTCCGCTTCCAACGAACGGCTCGCCCGGTACCGGGAGTTGCTGACCACGGTGAAGGGCGTGGGACCCGCCGCCGCGCACCGGGAGGAGTTCGCGTGGGTGGTCGCGGCGCTGCGCGCCCAGCTGGCCAGCTAATCTGACCCCGTCAGCAGTACGTACATGAAGGGGCGGGTCCCGGTGGCGGACATCGAGGAAGCACGCAAGCAGTTCGAGCGGATCGACACGAACGGTGACGGGTTCATCACGGCCGCCGAGTTCAAGTCCGCCCTGGCTCAGGAGGGTGACTGGAACGTCACCGAGTCCGTGGCCGAGGTCATCATCGCCTCCCGCGACCTCGACGGCGACAAGCTCCTGTCGTTC
This sequence comes from Streptomyces sp. NBC_00075, assembly GCF_045041225.1. Lineage (NCBI taxonomy): Bacteria > Bacillati > Actinomycetota > Actinomycetes > Kitasatosporales > Streptomycetaceae > Streptomyces > Streptomyces sp. NBC_00075. Next base: position 3,186,228 of record NZ_CP108243.1, on the reverse strand, counting down.
GACGAGTTCTGGACGTACCTGAACAAGTAGTGCGTGGTGGTACGTGTTTCGAGGCGCCCGCCGGATCGTCGGCGGGCGCCTTTCACGCTTCCGCGAGCGCGCGGGCCACGAACACGTCCAGGACGCCCGTGCCGACCTTCACCTCGCGTTTCCGCCCCTGCCAGTCGACGACCGTGTGGGCGCGGGCGGCGCCGCGCAGGGCCCGGACCTCGGAGCGGCCGCCCCGGCCCTCCCGGACGGCCATCGCGCCCAGCGCGGCCCTGGCCCACTCGCCCGCGCAGGCCAGCCAGGGCGCCGCCGAGGTACGGAAGGCGTCCGGGACCGTGTCCTCCGCCCCGGCCAGGACCGTCAGCCGGGCGCGCAGGGCTTTCACGGCGTCGGTGTCGCCCCGCCAGTACGCCGCCGTCAGCGCCGCCAGTTCGGGGGCCTGCACGCCGTTGACGCGCGAGGCGCGGTTGACGTCGGCGAAGGCGCGCAGGGCGGTGAGGGCGCGGGTGTCGCCGGCGGCGAGGGTGGCGAGGCCCGCGTCCAGGGCGGCCTCGGGGCGGTACTTCGCCGGGTTCCAGGTGTAGGCGGCCAGGGAGAACAGGGCCGGGGCGGAGGCCGTGGCCTGGTTCATCGGGTTGGCGGTGAGGCCCTTCACCACGCCCGGCAGGGTGCGGTCGCGGCCCTCGTAGGGGCCGAGGAGGAGGTGGCCCGGCGTGTAGTCGTTCACCGGGTAGTTGTCCCAGACCAGCACCGGGTGGCCGTACGTGCGGCGGGCCTCGCGGGCCTGGGCGGTGCGCAGCGTCGGGGGAGACGACCTGGGTGCCCGTCCACATCACCGTGACGGCCGGGTCGAGCCGGGCGGCGAGGGTGCTCCGGTACGCGCCGGTGCCGGACCCCGTGTACTCCGTGGGCACGGTGATCAGCGGCGCCGCACCCTTGCGCGTGCCGAGGAAACCGCGCTGGACCCGGTTGAGGAGATCGGCCTGGGCACGCGCGACGGCGGCCGTGCCGGAGCCGTACGCCGTCCGGTCCCGGGCGCAGTTCCAGCGGCTGATGTCGATGTCGTCGAGCGGCACGGCGAACGCGCGCACCCCCAGATCCCACAGCTGCCGGAACCTGCGGGTGAGGGCCGCCATGTCGGCGGGGGAGCTTTGACGCCCTCGTCTGCGTGAACACAGACGATTCCGGTCCGCACCGCTACGCGGCGCCACCTTGGGTTCCTGCTTCACAGGCCCTTGCCCGCTCCCTTGCGGGAGTTGGTCTCACGTGGGCCTCCACAGGCGTTACTTTCCGCCCGTCCGGCGGTAGGTCGGACAACTCCGTTGTCCGACAAGGCGATCCTGGCCCTGATGTCGCGCCCCTCTGGGCCGCGATGGCGAGGATGCCCTGCACCTCCACCCTGAAGGGCGGAGCACCGGGCAAGTGTTCGGTGGTGGACGGTGGGGTTGGGGGGAGGGCGTAGACGAAGGTGATGTGGTTGCCGGTCGCCCGGCGGACCAGGGTGCGTAGCGGGGTCAGGCGGGACGCGGGGTAGGTCGCGCCAGCGGGCACGCAGGGTTGTTGACGCCTCGTCAGAGGATTGAAGGGTCACGGAGGCGATGGTGAGCAGGAGTTCGCCCTCCTGCGGCGCTGGTCGCCGTAGCGCAACTGGTGGACGCCCGCCTCGCGGAGGGTGCGGGCGACGGAGTCCAGCGTCGCCGTGTCCGTCCCGGTGTCGGAGTGCAGGGCCACGCTCCCGCCGATCCGGGCCGAGCCCTTGGCGACGTGCACGTTCCGGGGCGTCGGCCACAAGGCCGGTACCGGGGACGGGGGTTGGGACCGGGCGCTTGGGGTGGCGGAACGGAGGGTCGCCGTGTCCTGGGGGTCGTGGGTGAGGACGGTCGCCAGGAGCAGGCCCGCCAGCGCGAGCGCCGCGCCGAGCAACAGCCCTGGAGGGACGGGCCATTGGCGCACAGGGTCTCAGTTCCCTCGCCCGGTCGTCCAACACATGAATCCGTCATGGGACTTCTTATCCACTGGTGTGCTGTCATGTCCGAAAACATGGTGATGTGCCAAATCGGCCACGCTGTGCGCCAGCTGGCGTAGACGCTGCTGATGCCAGGCCTTTGCATGGAACCGCCGGGGGGCTCGTGGTCCTGCCGGAGCACAGGAGGACAGCCATGATGTCGCCGGACCCCTTCAGCTACTGGATCGTGCTGCTCGACATCGAGGACTTCAGCCTGCGCCCGGAGAACGCCCAGGCCACCCTGCACGAAGAGCTGTACGAGGTGGTCGGGTTCGCGCTCGGCCGGGCCGGACTCGGTCTCGCCGACTGCCCGGTCCAGGACCGCGGCGACGGCATGCTGATCCTGGTCCCCATCAACACCAGCCCGACCAGACTGCTGCGCGAACTCCAGCGCGGACTGGAGGACGCACTGCTGGCCCACCGGGCGAAGTACAACGAGGACCACCGGATGCGGCTGCGGGTCGGCCTCAACCAGGGGCTCGTGATCCGGCAGGGCGAGCGCTGGACCGGTACGGCCATCAACGACCTGGCCCGGCTGGTGGACGCGGGCCCGGTCAAGCGGGTGCTCGCCGAGGCGCGGCGGGCCCAGCTGGTGCTCGTGGTGTCGGAGAGCGTCCACACGGCGGTCGTGCTGGGCCGCTACCCGGGCATCGACCCGGCGGCCTATCTGCCGGCCGACTTCGTCACCAAGCACGGCGAACCGCGCCGCGGCTGGGTCACCGTGCCCGGCTACGCGGCGCCACCAGGACTTCCCGCGGATCCGGGGGAGCCGCCCGGCGGAGCGACAGGGGGAGCCTCCGCTCTGGGCGGCACAGCGGGAAGAGCCGGCGGCGGAACCGACTCGGGGAGCACGGTTCCGCCGCCCACGCTCACCGCACGTGATGTGACGAACAGTCAATTCGCCGTGGGTGAGGGGGCCAAGGCCGTCGGCCGCGACGACGTGGCGGGCAACGTGTACTACATCAACCCGCCCCGGGACGAGGCGTGAGCACGCCCGGCGCCCCGGCGCCCGGACCCGCCCCCGCCGCCACTCCCGCGCCCGCCGCCACGCCGTCCCCCGCACCTCCCGGGCCCGCGTCCGGGCCGCCCGGCGGCGCCCCCGGTGACGGCGGCGGAACTCCGGCGGGCGGTGACCGACAGGGCGGTGCGCCGGGCGGCGACGGCGGGGCCCAGCCTGGGGACGCGGGCGGTGGCGTCGACAACGTCGGCGCCGGGACCCGGGCCAAAGGAGCGACCAACCGCACCGGGCAGGGCAGTCTGCGCGCCGGGACACTGCGCGAGGCCTGGACACACATCGGCGGCGACCGCGTCCACGGCGACAAGATCGTCGTCCAGGTCGCGGCCGGTCAACGGGACGTCGTCATGCGGGCCCTGTCCGCGACCACCGTAGAGACCGTCCGGCACGCCTTCCAGGCACCGCCCCGCTGGGACGACGTACTGGCCGACGCCTGGCAGCGGCGGTCGGTCGTGCTGCGGGGGCCCGGCGGGGCGGGCAAGACCGCGGCCGGGGTGCGGCTGCTGATCGCCGCACAGGTGAAGACATGGTTCCTGCTGGACTCCGTCGCCGAACTGAGCCGGCTCACCGACCTGCGGCAACTCGGCAGCGGGGCGGGCCTGTTGCTGGACCGGCCGCCCGACCTCGACGAGCTGAGCGGCACCCTCCTCCAGGGCCTGGAGGAGCTGTTGCGCCGCGCGGACGCCCGGCTCGTCCTGATCGCCGGACCCGAGGCCGAACTGGGGCGCGGGGCCGCCGAGTACGTACGGCGCATCGACCGCCCCGGCGCGCTGGACACCGTACTGGAGGCCCATCTCGCCCATCTGCTGGGCGAGTCGGAGGCCGAGCGCGCGCTCGCCGCCGCCGGGGTCGGGGACCTCGCCCGTGAACTCCTCGACGACAGCACCGCCTGCCGGGACGCGGCCCGCCTCGCCGAGGTGCTGGCGCACGAGCACAAGGCCGGTGCCATCGACACCGACCGGGTGCGCACCCGGATGGACCGGGCCGGCGGCGAGACCCCCGAGGAGTGGTTCGAGGGGCTCGGCGACACCGTGCTGCGCACCCAGGCCGCCGCCCTCGCCGTCCTCGGCGGACTGCCCCAGGAGGACGTCGCCCTCGCCGCGACCCTGCTCCTGGAGTGGTTCCGCAGCGAACGCGGGATCCTCACCCCCAGCGTCGAGCAGGGATCCGTACCGCTGCGCCACGACCCCTTCGCGCAGTCCCGGCGGCTGCTCGCCGAGAAGCTGCGCGCCCGGACCGTGGGCAGCGTGATCCGCGGGGACTTCGGCTGGCTGCCGTGCACGGTCGCCGAGTACCGCGACCCCGCCTACCCGCCCCGGATCATCCGGCACGTCTGGTCGGAGTACCGCATCCAGCGCGAACTCATCGGCTGGCTGGCCGAGTTGGTCGACTCGCCCACCCAGCAGGTGCGCAGCTTCGCCGGAACCGCCCTCGGACTGATCGCCACCGAGGCCTTCGAGTACATCGCCAACCAGGTCTTCGTCGGCTGGGCCCTGGACAGGGACCACGGCTGGCAGCGCCGCGAGGCCATCGGATACGCCCTGCGGGTCTGCGCCCGCGACCCGACCCTGCGCGGCGGCGTCCGTAACCTCGTCGACGGCTGGTACCTGAGCGACATCTGGCAGTACCAGGCCGCGGCGGCCCGCGCCTACGGGCTCTGCCTGGGCGGCACCGACCTCACCGCCGCCGTCGCCGCGCTCACCCGGCTCGGCACCGTCAACAACATCCAGGTGGCCATCGCGATCGGCGACAGCTTCGCCGACCTGCTGGCGGAGGACCTCGCCGCGCACGCGCTCGTGGTGCTGCGCGCCGTCGCGGAGATGGCGCACACCGCGGAGAGCCGCGCCTGTGGGCACCTCGTCTTCCTGATTCTCGCCGACAGCCTGGTCTCCGAGGAACCGGCCGCCCCCGGGATCGCCCTCCGCAGCTGCCCCACCCTGCTGCGACTGGCCGTGACGGACCCGCCGGGCGGTGAACTACGGCGCCTGCTCGGCTACTTGTGGGCCGAGGTCATCGGCGGTGAACTCTTCGGCGAGGAGGCCGAGAACGTCCTCCAGAAATGGGCCGCCCAGGCCGAGACCGACCCGCTCCTCCTCGACGACCTGGTCCGCGTCCTCGTCGACGACGTGGCCGCGCGCAGTCCCCGCGCCGGCCTGATCCTCCAGCGCCATGTCGCGCACTGGAACGAACGCGACTGCTTCCGTCCCCTGCCCCGCTCCGCGGCCGTCCTCGGCAGCGCCCTGCGACTGCGACCGCCCGCTCCGCCCGATCGGCCAGGAGGTGCCCGGTGACCCAGCCGGTGTCCTTGATCGTCAACCAGTCGCCGGTGCCGCGCTTCGCCATCGCCCCCACCCATGCGCGCCAACCCCACCTCGCCGTCGTCTACGCCACCGCCTCCGGCGAGGTGGTCTGTTTCGACGGCCGTCCGCTCAGCCCGGGCCGGCAGGTCTTCTCCAAGTACCGCACCCGGTACGAGGTCGACATGCGTGCCCAGCACCGCAGCGCGACGCTGAGCAAGAACCCGCTGGTTTCCAGGGACGGCGTCCACGCCTTCGAGGTCAACGTCTCCTTCACCTTCCGTATCGACGGCTGGAAGGGCGCCGAGGACTTCGTGCGCGCGGGCCTCACCTACCCGCTGCCGACCGTCCACGGCCATCTGATCAGCCTGTTCCACGGCGCCGGGCAGCTCTTCTCCATCGAGGACTCCTTCGGCCTCGAACGCCATCTGAACCAGCTCTGCGCCCTCCCGGCCACCCTGCCCCAGGGCCTGCTCGTGGAGGGTTGCCGGGCCTCCGTACGCCCCGACGCCAAGGCGCTGGGCTTCCTGGAGTCGCTGATCGAGGCCGGTTGGAAGGAGCGCCGCGACTCCGCCGAACACGTGCCCGCGGTCGGCGGCGCCCACCGGGGCGGCCAGCTCGACGCGATCAAACAGGGGTACGAGATCGAGTCGACGAAGCGACAGGCCGACTCCTTCGCCGGGATGCTCACCAACAGCGAGGGCCTCATCCGGCACTACCTGGTCACCCACCCCGACGACGCCGCCGGCGCCTTCGAGATGAGCCGCCAGCTGGAGGCTGCCCGCATGGCCACCGCCGAACTCCAGAACCGGCGCGCGCTGAGGCTGTTCCAGGTGATGGCCGAGAAGGGCTTGATCGTCGCCGGAGACCTCGACCTGCTGCGCCAACAGCTCACCGGCCAGGTCGGACTGGCCACCGGCGGCCATGTCCCCCTCTCGGCCACGGACACGCCCGCACTGCCGGGCGCGCGGCCGTGGGACGACCCGGCGACGGCACCGGCCCAGCTCACGGCGGCGCCCGCGCCCGCCCAGCAGCAGCCGCCGGTGCCGGGACCGGCACCGGTGTACGAGCCCACGCTCACGGCGCCGGTCCAGCCGGACGCGGCCCCCGCCCCGGCAGCCTTCTCCGGCGCCGCGCTCATCTATCTCGTCCTCGACGAGTCCCTCGACCGGGGCTGCCTCGACGAACTCAACCGGGGCCTGGCCTCGCTGCACTCCGCGCTCTCCGGCGCCCCGGCCGTCTCCGCCGCGCTGCGGCTGTGCGTGCTGGGCATGGCCGCCGCCACGGAAGTGCGGCTGGCCCTGGACACGGTGCTGCCCAGCACCCGCACCCCGATCCTCACCGGCCGCCCCGGACGGTCGTACACCCACGTCTTCCGTACTCTCCAGGCGCTGCTGCGGCAGGACGTCGCCCTGGTGAAGACGCAGCGTACGCAGGTGCTGCGGCCGATCGTCTTCCTCCTCACCGGCGGTGTCCCGGACGAGGGCACGGGCTGGCGGGCCCCGTACGCCGAACTGGTCGACCAGGGCGGCGAGTCGATCGCCCCGCACCTGATCGCCCTCGGTCTGGGCGGTGCGGAGGCCTCGGCGGTACGGACGCTGGCGACCCGCCCCGAGTTCGGCTTCATGGCGGCCCCGAACCAGGACGCGGCTTCGGCGGCGCACAGTGTCGCCGCCTTCCTGCGGGACACGGTCGTCGGCTACGGGCAGCGACTCGGCGCGGGCGACCCGCAGTTCACGCTCACGGCACCGGACGGGTTCCGGGCGGCGGAGGACGCGCTGTGACGACGGCGGCGAAGTCAGGGCCGTGGCCGAGAACGGTTCAGGACCGGACCAGCACAGGTAAGGACAAGAGACGATGATCGAAAGCAACCGGGGGCACCTGCTTCCCGTCTACGTCCTCGCCGACGAGTCGGGCTCGATGTACGACCACATCGACGACCTGAACGACGGACTGAGGTCCCTGCACCAGGCGTTGCTCGGCGAGCCGATGGCCGCCGCCAAGGTGCGCTTCTCGGTGCTCGGTTTCTCGGACGACGTGATCGAGCGGGTCCATCTCGTCGACCTGCGCGGCGCGGGCGAGTTCCCGCGTCTGGCCACCCGCAACATGACGAGCTACGCCACCGCGTTCGAGGACCTGATCACCCGGATCCCCGGTGACATCCAGGGCCTCAAGGCCGAGGGGTACCAGGTGCACCGGCCCGCCGTGTTCTTCTTCAGCGACGGGCTGCCCGACAGAGGCGAGGACTGGCGGGACGCCCACCGACGGCTCACCGACCGGCAGTTGACGCTGGGTGCGCCCAACATCATCGCCTGCGGCATCGTGGACGCCGACGCGGAGATCATCAACGAGGTCGCCACCCAGCCGGAGTTCGGGTTCGTCGTGAACAAGGGCGTCGACGTCGGCGATGCCATCGCCAAGTTCTGCACAGCCCTCACCAGGAGCATCATCGCCTCGGGCCGTTCGCTCGGCTCGGCCAGTCCGCAGCTCACCGTCGACAAGCCGGAAGGCTTCACCGTCGCGATCGATGTGATCTGACGTGGCCCTGTTCAGCAAGCGGCAGAGCGAGCCACCGGCGGAGGTGGAGACACCGTCCGTACCCCCGCCCGGCCCGACCCCCGACCTGCCGGTGCGGCGGGCAGCCCCGGAGAAGGACCGGAGCGCGGACTGGAGTTCGGGCGGCACGGACGGTTCGTACGGCACGGACGGTTCGGACGGTCCGGAGGACAAGGCGGGCACGGCCGCCCTCGCCGACCGCTGGCAGCCCATCGCCGTGGGGGCGCCGATCCCGCGGTTCGAGACCGTGCCGCCGCGCGGGCTGTCGTACCGCCCGGACACCGTCTGCGACGGCTGGCAGACCGGGGTCATGGCCCTGCGGCTGGCCTCCGTACGTGGCTATCAGCACCGTTACGAGGGACGGCCGCGCGAGGACGACGCGGCGGCGGCCTGGGACCAGGAGACCGGGACCGTGGTGTTCGCCGTCGCCGACGGGGTCTCCAGCGCCCGCCAGCCGCACATCGGCTCCCAACTGGCCTGCCGCAGCGCCGTCGACGAGATGCTCGCCCAGGTCCGGGGCGAGGGCGGCGGCTTCGTCGCCGACTGGGAGAAACTGCTGTCCACCGTCCACTGGCAGCTCGTCGAACAGGCCCGCCGCATCCTGCGCCGACCGGACGCGGGCGCCGAGGAGACGGCCGGACTGCTCGCCACCACCCTGGTCGCCGGGACGGCGACACCCACCGAACAGGGCGTCTTCGTCCATTTGATCTCGATCGGCGACTCGGGCGCCTGGCAGATCAAGCACGACCGTTTCTATCCGCTGGCGGGCGGCAAGGCGGCCGGCACGGACGGGCTGTACTCCTCGACGGTGGAGCCGCTGCCCTACGTGCCCGGAGTGATCCGCCCACTCTCCTTCGCCCTGGAACCGGGCACGGTCCTGCTCGTCGGCACGGACGGCTTCGGCGATCCGCTGGGCGACGGTACGGGGGCGGTGGCCCGGCACTTCTCCTACGGACTGCGGGAGCCCGTACCGCCGTTGGGCTTCGCCCACCTGCTCGACTTCTCCCGCGAGACCTACGACGACGACCGCACGCTGATCGCCCTGTGGCCGTGGCACGACGCACCAGGAGGCCCGAGTTGACCACGACGACGATCTCCTGGGTGGGGCGGGACAGGCTGGGCGACCTCACGGCACACCGGCTGGGCGACGGCGGACAGGGCGTCGTGTACGCGGTGTCCGACCCGCCTGGGCGGTTCGCCGGTGAGTACCTCGCGTACAAGGAGTACCTGCCGACGGTGTCCAGCGACCCCGAGGTGCTCTACGAACTGGTCTGTTTCTTCGACGAGTTGCGCCGGACCGACCGCTACGACCACTCCTTCCTCGACAAGCGGCTGACCTGGCCGATCGCGCTCGTCTACACCGGCGTTCGGCCCACGCAGCCGTCGCCGCGTGCCAATCCCGGGACGACGGTGACCGGGTTCCTGATGCAGCGGATCACCGAGGAGTTCGAACTGGACAGCGCCCGGCTGGGCAAGGTGAAGCCGCAGGGCATGGAGTTCCTGCTCAACGACGACGGCTTCACCGGCTCGCTCGGGCTGGACGTCGACGACGGGCGCCGGCTGCGGCTGCTCATCGATCTGGCGGCGACCCTCAACCGGCTGCACCGGCACCGGGTGGCCGTGGGCGACCTCTCGCCGAAGAACGTCCTGTTCATGCTGGACCCCTCGCCCAAGTGCCTGCTGATCGACTGCGACTCGATGCGGCTGGCCGGGAAGGACGTCCTGCCCCAGGTGGAGACGGACGACTGGGCGGTCCCGGAGGCGGCGAAGGCGACGCCGGCCTCGGACACGTACAAGTTCGGGCTGATCGCCACCAGGCTCTTCAACCGGCACCAGACGAGCACCGACCTCAGCGGGCTGCGGACGGTGTCGTCCGGTCTGGCGAACCTCGCCGAACAGAGCAGGAACTCCGCCCCGGGCGCACGCCCACCGATGGAGGAGTGGCTGCGGGCGCTGGAGCAGGCCCGCGCCCACCGGAAGAAGCCGCCGCCGCCCCCGCCGACACAGCGACACAGACCGCCGGCCACGCCTCCGCAACAGCAGCCGGTGACACGGCCGAACACCGGGTTCCAGTTCCCGCAGCAGGCCCCTCAGCAGCACAATCAGCCCACACAGCCGACGCCGTACACGCCCTGCACACCGCCCCAACGGGCCCCGCAGCGCACCCCCGGCCCCTCTTACCCGGGCCTGTCGGCGGCCGCCCGTGCGATCGGCGTGGTCGTGGTCCTGCTGATCATCGCGGGGGTGGGACTGGCCGCCGCGCGGTACATCCCGGCGCTCAACGACGCGCCCTCCGACGAGTCCTCGTCCGGCTCGTCGGACGCGAGCGTCAAGTCGGACACCGGCCTCACCGACCCGCCCGAGACCGTGGCGGAACCGGTCGCCGAGGCCCCCGGAGCGAGCGTCGACTTCTCGCAGGTCGCCGACGATCCGAAGGCGCGCGAGGTGGCGACGATGTTCGCCCACTTCTACGGGGCGATCAACAACCGCGACTACGACAAGGCGATGCGCCGTTACGACCCCCACTCCAAGGTGGTGAACATCGACTCGGCCAGGAGCAGGGAGGGCTGGACACGGCAGATGAGCACGACACAGGAGTCCGACATCGCGCTGACCGGACTGTCGAGCGACGGCACGTACACCCTCGCCACGATGAGTTTCCGCAGCACCCAGGACCCCGGCTACGGCCCCGCCACCAACCCCGACGACACCTGCGACGACTGGACGATCACCTACCAGCTGACCCACACGAAGGGCTACCGCATCGTCAAGGCGCCGAAGGAGGGGGTGAGCCACACGTCCTGCTGAGGGGGAGGGTTCACCCCCCGAACGCCTGCCCCTTCAGCTGATCAACCGACCGGATCAGCAACGACTGACGCCCCGTCACTATCCAGCCCCGGCCCCGCCATTGCTCCAGCACCCGGCTCACCGTACGGCGCGAGCTGAGCACCAGCCCCGCCAGGTCGTCCTGGGAGAGCGGCAGGGTGATGCGTACGCCGGTGCCGTCCGGGTCGGGATACCCGCAGCGTTCGGCCAGGTCGAGGAGGAGGGCGGCGAGACGCACCGGGACCGGTTCGGTGATGCCGGTGCGCTGGACGTCCGCCTCGCGCAGCCGCCCGGACAGCGTCTGCTCCAGCGCCGCCGACACTCCGGCGCTGGTCCGGGCCAGCGCCTGGAAACGGGCGGCCGGCAGCTGAAGCAGGTCGACCGTCGTCGCCGTGAGCAGCGAGGCCGAGCGGCGTCTGCGTTCCAACCCCGCCTGCTCACCGAGGAGTTCACCGGGGCCGCGCAGGGCGAGCAGGGCGCGGTAGCCGGCGTGGGACTGGGCGACGACCTTGACCCAGCCGCGCAGCAGCACGACCAGATGGTCGGAGTCCTCGCCCTGCGCCAGGAACTGCTCGTCGGCGGGCAGCGACACCCGGATCGCCACCCGCAGCAACGCGTCCCGCTCGGCGGGCGCCAGCGCCTCCCAGAAGGTGGCCGGACGGCGGCCGCCGTTCACGATGTGCCCGTCTCGGCCATGGGACGCCCCCCGGTCCAGGTGTGCGGCGGCTGTGCCGAGGATCAGTTTGGCACCGAGGCGCCTCCGGCGGACCCGACCGTCCGACCCGCGTGACGTTCGTTCTGTTGACTCGTTGATCGGATGATGTGCCCGGTTGTGGGTTCTGGGCGGGTTGAAGCGGGGGCTGAGTGAGAACGTGCAAGGCCGATGGGGACGGGTGGGCCTGCGATCGGTCCAACGATCAGTACCCATTGACGAAGGGGCTGTGCAAGACCCATTACATGCAGTTCCGCCGGGCGAAGGCTCTGGCGCCCATCAACTGCGGTCGCGGTGCGAGTCGGAGCGGCATTCGGCCGTGCCAGTTCGACGGATGCACGCGAGCGGTGTCCGCCAGAGGGCTCTGCACCGGTCACTATCAGCAGAGAAGCAAGGGACGAGACCTGTCTCCCGTTCGGAAGAAGCGAGACAACGGGGCGGTGAAGGCCATGGCTGCCAGGGGCGTTGTCGAATGCCTCGGATGCGGCGAGAACAAGCCGATGTCGGAGTACTCGATCCTCGATGTGTCGGGCATGCCCCGGCCGTACTGCAAGCCCTGCAACGCCGAGCGGGTACGTCTGTCCCACTACAACGTCACGAGCGAGTTCATCGATCTGCTCCTGCTCCGACAGCAGGGAAAATGTGCTGTCTGCCGCGGGTTCCCTCCAGAAGGCAAGACCCTGCACATCGACCATGACCATGGATGCTGCCCGGGCCGGCGAAGCTGTGGAAGGTGCGTTCGTGCGCTCGTCTGTGCCAACTGCAATGTGTACGGCCTTGCTTGGTACGAGAGTCTCCCCGGTGAACTGCGGACCTTCGGCAGCCTGAACGAATATCTCGCGCATCCGCCCGCGATGCGGCTGCGGGCGGAACTCGACGTCCTGGCAGTCGGGTAGTGCGATCAGCCGAGGTCGGCCCACTTCTGTAGTGCCGCCTTGGTGGTGAAGTCCGCCACGTTCGTGTCGACGGGGTCGTCGGTGTACTGGTGGAACAGCCAGTCGGCCTTGATGCGCGGCTGGCCCGCCGTCACGTAGTCGGCGATCCACAGTCCGTCACCCGCGTACGACGTGGTGTCGATGGTCAGCCAGTAGTTCCGGTTCGTGTAGAGGACGACCCGGTTGTTCGGCCGAAGTTCCTTCACCTTGCGGATGAACGTGTCCTTCTCCGCGTTCGACGCATGGGTGCCGTCGCCCGTGGTCTCCCAGTCGACGGCGAGGATGTCACGGTTCCCGCGCTCCGGGGCCTGGCTGACGAAGTACTCGGCCTGGGCTGTCAGGTTGCCGGGCCACAGGAAGTGGTAGAAGCCGACCACGCAGCCGGCGTCACGGGCCCGCTTCGTCTGGGCGGTCAGCTTGGGGTTGACGTACGAACGGCCCTCCGTCGCCTTGATGAAGACGAAGGAGAGACCGTCCGTGTCATAGGTGTCGGACTGGTACGCGCTCACGTCGATGCCGCGCAGCATGCGGTGCTCCCTGAAGTACGGGTGGGGGGACAGGAGTTGAAGTACCCCAACCTTTGCACAAGTGACACCTGCTACGGGATCTCCGGGGCGCGGTACTCGCTCATCGCGTCGATGAGCCAGCGGGCCAGGTAGTCGGCGAAAGAGGCGCGGGGGAGGAGGCGGTACGTCGGTGTGTCGTCGGTCTGCCAGAGCAGTACCGCGATCGGTCCTACCGTGGTGGACGCCGCTCGGCCGGGGGCGAAGGCCCGGGGGTGGAGGTCCAGGGGGCAGCCCTTCTCCAGGAGTTGCCGGGCTGACGGGCCGCTCAGCTCCAGCGTGGTGCGGTTCGCCGAGACGTCCACCACCGAACCCGGAGATCCGTCGAGTGCGTTCCGCAACTCGGCGGTCACGGCCGTCTCTTCGGCCTGCGAGAGGACGAGCCATTCGTCGGGGCCGAGCCACACGATCGTGTGGGGGGCGGATGCCGTGGTCTCGCCGCACTGCTGGGGGAGTGGTGTTCCCAGGGTTTTTCCGATGCGGTCGGCCGCCTCGGAGCCAGGGGTCACGCGCACGTTCACCATCGTCGTGAACGGCCGCTCGGTCAGCGTGACGCCACGGGCGCCGGTGACCGTGGCGGCGCGCATCCGCTCCTCCAGATGTGCCAGGGGGCTGGTGCGCAGGGCCACCGGGCCGGTGCCCGCGCCCGCGTCGATCGTCGGCTCAGCCATCGCGCCGGGTCCCTTCGGGGTCGTAGAGGACGAAGTCGGTCACCTCGACGGGCACCAGCTCCTCGCCCACCGGCGCGAGCAGCGTCCCGCCGATCCTGGCCCGGCCGTCGGCGACGAGGGCGAGGGCGAAGGGGCGGCCGAGGGCCGGGCTGTGGTAGCTGGAGGTGACATGGCCGAGCATCGGCACGGGTCCGGCCTCGGGGGTCAACGGCACGTCAGGCGCCACGAGTTGGGTGCCTTCGGGGAGACGTGTCCTGCGGTCGGCCGGGAGCAGGCCGACCAACTGCTTGCGGTCGGTGCGGGAGGTGTCGGCGCGGGAGTGGGACCGCTTGCCGATGAAGTCCTTCTGCTTCGACACCACCCAGGACATGCCCGCGTCCTGTGGGGTGACCGTGCCGTCGGTGTCCTGGCCGACGATGATGTAGCCCTTCTCGGCCCGCAGGACGTGCATGGTCTCGGTGCCGTACGGCGTGATGTCGTACGGCCGGCCGACCGCGTACACCTCCTCCCAGACCGCCAGGCCGTACCACGCGGAGACGTTGATCTCGTAGGCGAGTTCGCCGGAGAAGGAGATCCGGCAGATCCGGGCCGGGATGCCGGAGGCCAGGGTCGTCTCGCGGAAGGCCATGAAGGGGAACGCCTCGTTCGACAGGTCGACGTCGGGGGCGAGATGGGCGACGACCTCGCGCGACTGCGGGCCGACGACCGCGATCGTCGACCACTGCTCGGTCACCGAGGTGCAGTGGACGTCGAGTTCGGGCCACTCGGTCTGGAGCCACTCCTCCAGCCAGTCAAGGACGTTCGCGGCGCCGCCGGTCGTGGTGGTCATGAAGTAGCGGTCGTCGTCGAGGCGGAGCGTGACTCCGTCGTCGAAGATCATGCCGTCGGGCTTGCACATGACGCCGTAGCGGGCCAGACCGGGCTTGAGCTTCTTGAAGGCGTTGGTGTAGACGCGGTTGAGGAACTCGCCCGCGTCCGCACCCCAGATCTCGATCTTGCCGAGGGTGGAGGCGTCCATGAACGCCACCCCTTCGCGCGCCGCCCGGCACTCGCGGTCCACGGCCGCGTCCATGTCCTCGCCGGGCCGGGGGTAGTACCGGGGCCGCTTCCACTGCCCGACGTCCTCGAACTCCGCGCCCTGGGCAACGTGCCAGCTGTGGACGGACGTTGTGCGTTCCGGGTCGAACAGCTCGCCGCGCTCCCGGCCGGCCAGGGCGGCGAAGGCCACCGGTGTGTAGGGCGCCCGGTAGGCCGTCGTACCGATCTCTCCCAGCGAGCCGCCTAGCGCCTCGGCGATCACGCCGATCGCGTTGACGCCGGAGGTCTTGCCCTGGTCGTTCGCCGTGCCGAGCGAGGTGTAGCGCTTGACGTGCTCGACACCGCGCATTCCGGCGCCGGTCGAGCGCCAGACGTCGGCGACCGTGACATCGCGCTGGAGGTCGACCAGGCGCGTGTCCCAGCCGCCGGGCTCGCCCTCGGGGGCGGGCACCAGCCAGAGGGCGCGCACCTCGGGACGTACCTCCTCGTACGAGGCCGTGGGCACCGGCACCGGGAACCCGGCGTCCGTCGCGGCCTGCGCACCCGCCCGTGCCCCCTCGGCCCGGCAGCCGTCGAGGCCGTACGTCCCGCGCGCCGCGCCGACGACCTGCTGGTCCCGCACGCTGCCGTCGGGGACGAAGGCCACCAGGTCCTCGTCCCAGCGGAGTCGGCCCTGGCGCTGGCTGTGCAGATGCACCACCGGGCTCCAGCCGCCCGAGACGGCGAGCAGGTCGCAGTCGAACGACTCGGCGGTGCCCGTGAGTCGACCGTCGGCGTCGAGCGCCTGGACCGTGACGCCGGTCAGCCGCCCTTCGCCCGCCGTGTCGACCACTGTGCTTCCCGTCAGCACCCGCACCCCGGTCGCCACCGCCGACTGGGCGGCCCGGTCGGACAGTTCGGGGCGCGCGTCCACGACGGCGGCGATGTCGACTCCGGCCGTGTGCAGAGCGGCGACCGTGTCGTAGGCGCTGTCGTTGGTCGTGCTCACCACGGCCCGCGAACCCGGGGCCACGGCATACCGGTTGAGGTAGGTGCGCACGGCGCCGGCGAGCATCACACCGGGGCGGTCGTTGCCCGCGAAGACCAGCGGACGCTCGTGCGCGCCGGTCGCCAGGACCACCTGACGGGCCCGGATGTGCCACAGCCGCTGCCGGGAGACACCCTCCAGGGTTCCGAGGTGGTCGGTGCGCCGCTGGAGGGCGAGCACGTAGTTGTCGTCGTACGACCCGAAGGCCGTCGTACGTTGCAGGACCACGACCTCGGGGGCCGCGTCGAGCGCCGCGCGGACCTCGGCGGCCCACTCGGCGTCCGCCGGCGCACCGGACAGCAGCGAACCGCCCGCCTCCGGCTGGTCGTCGACCAGGATCACCCGCGCGCCGGAACCGGCAGCGGCGGCGGCCGCCGCGAGCCCGGCCGGTCCCGCGCCGACGACCAGGACGTCGGTGTGGACGTACTTCTTGTCGTAGATGGCGGGGTCGGAGCCCGGGTCGAGCCGGCCGAGGCCGGACAAGGTCGTCGCGGACAGTCCGTCGTACAGCTCCACGGCCGTCGCGGGCAGCATGCCCTCCGAGTACGAACCGCCTATCTGCAACAGGGCGTTGGGCTCCTCGACACCCGCCGAGACGATGCCGCGCGGACGGCCCCGGTAGATCGACGGAGCGACCTCGACGAGCCCGTTCGCCAGCATCGCCGAGGCGACCGTGTCGCCGGGGTGGCCGGTCAACTCCCGTCCGTCGACGGTGAATCGCAGCACGGTGTCGCGGTCGATACGGCCGCCCTGCCGGAGCCGGAAGTGCTGGTCGGTCATCGGGTCCCTCCCGGTCGGGGCTCGTCGAGCCGGTAGGAGGCGAGCACCTCGTAACTGACGGTGTCGCGCAGGACGTTGAACCAGCGGCGGCAGCCGACGCTGTGCATCCACCGCTCGGCGAAGGGGCCCTTGGGGTTGTCGCGGTAGAAGACGTACTCGGCCCACTGCTCGTCGGTGAGGTCGGCGGGGGTCTCGGGGTGGGGGACATGGGCCTGTCCGCCGTAGTGGTACTCGGTCTCGTCGCGCGGACCGCACCAGGGGCAGCTGATCAGCAGCACGGTGTCCTTCTCTCAGTGGGCCACGGCCGCGGCGCCGTGCTCGTCGATCAACGCGCCCGTCGTGAAGCGTTCGAGGGCGAAGGGGGCGTTCAGCGGATGCGGTTCGCCGGTGGCGATGGTGTGCGCGAACGTCCAGCCGGCGGCCGGGGTCGCCTTGAAACCGCCCGTTCCCCAGCCGCAGTTGACGTACAGGTTCTCGACCGGAGTGGTGCCGATGATCGGCGAGGCGTCCGGCGTGACGTCGACGATGCCGCCCCAGGTCCGCAGGACGTGTGCGCGGGCGAAGACCGGGAACAGCTCGACGGCGGCGGCCATCTGCTGCTCGATGACGTGGAACGAGCCGCGCTGGCCGTAGCCGGTGTACGAGTCCACGCCCGCGCCCATCACCAACTCGCCCTTGTGCGCCTGCGACACGTACACGTGCACGTGGTTCGACATGACGACCGTCGGATGCACCGGCTCGTGCAGCTCGGAGACCAGGGCCTGGAGCGGATGCGACTGCACCGGCAGCCGTACGCCCGCCCGCTGGGCCAGCACACCGCTGTGCCCGGCGGCCGCGAGGCCGACCCGGCCCGCGTGGATGCGGCCCCGGTTGGTCTCGACGCCCACGACCCGGTCGCCGTCCTTGAGGAAGCCGGTGACCTCGCAGCCCTGGATCAGGTCCACGCCCAGCTCGTCGGCGCGGCGGGCCAGCGCCCAGGCGACGTGGTCGTGCTTGGCGATGCCCGCGCGCGGCTGGAAGGTGCCGCCGAGCACCGGATACCGGGTGCGGGACGAGACGTTGAGGATCGGGCAGACCTTGGCGATCTCGTCCGGTTCGAGCCACTCGGCGTCGACCCCGTTGAAACGGTTGGCGTTGACGCGGCGCATGCCCTCGCGGACGTCCTGGAGGGTGTGCGCGAGGTTGAGGACACCGCGCTGGCTGAACAGGAAGTCGTAGTCCAGCTCCTCCGGGAGCCGCTCCCACAGCTTCAGCGCGTACTCGTAGATCGCCGCGCTCTCGTCCCACAGGTAGTTCGAGCGGATGATCGTCGTGTTGCGGGCCATGTTGCCGCCCGCCAGCCAGCCCTTCTCCAGGACCGCCACGTTCGTGATGCCGTGGTTCTTCGCCAGGTAGTAGGCGGTGGCCAGGCCGTGGCCGCCCGCGCCGACGATGACGACGTCGTACGAGGAGCGCGGCTCCGGGTTGCGCCAGAGCCAGTCCGGGTGCTCCGGCAGGGTGTCGGCGGTCATGCCACAGCTCCGTCGAGATGGGGGTACAGGGGGAACGCGTCGGCGAGCTTCGCGACCCGGTCGCGCAGGAGGCCCGCGTGCTCGTCGCCGAGCCGCTCCTCCTTCAGCGCCTGGGCGATGATGTCGGCGACCTCCCGGAACTCGGTCTCGCCGAAGCCCCGGGTGGCCAGGGCGGGGGTACCGATCCGCAGGCCCGACGACACCATCGGCGGGCGCGGGTCGAACGGCACCGCGTTGCGGTTGACGGTGATGCCGACGCGGTGCAGCCGGTCCTCGGCCTGCTTGCCGTCGAGGGCGGAGTTGCGCAGGTCGACGAGGGCCAGATGGACCTCGGTGCCGCCGGTCAGCACGGTGATCCCGGCCTCGGCGACGTCGTCGGCCAGCAGCCGCCCGGCGAGGATGCGGGCGCCGTCCAGGGTGCGCCGCTGCCGGTCCTTGAACTCCTCGCCCGCCGCCACCTTGAAGGCCACCGCCTTCGCCGCGATGACGTGCTCCAGCGGGCCGCCCTGCTGACCGGGGAAGACCGCCGAGTTGATCTTCTTGGCCAGCCCGGCCCGGCTGAGGATCACCCCGCCGCGCGGGCCGCCCAGGGTCTTGTGCGTGGTGGTCGTGACGACATCGGCGTACGGCACCGGGTTCGGGTGCAGGCCCGCGGCCACCAGACCGGCGAAGTGCGCCATGTCCACCAGCAGATACGCGCCCACCGCGTCGGCGATCCGCCGGAACTCCGCGAAGTCCAGCCGCCGGGGGTACGCCGACCAGCCGGCGACGATCATCTTCGGGCGGTGCGCGAGGGCGAGCTGCTCGACCTCGTCCATGTCGACGCGCATGTCGGACTCGCGTACGTGGTACGGCAAGACCTTGTACAGCTTGCCGGAGTAGTTGAGGCGCATGCCGTGGGTGAGGTGGCCGCCGTGCGCCAGGTCGAGGCCGAGGATCGTGTCGCCGGGGTCGAGCAGCGCGAACATCGCCGCCGCGTTGGCCTGGGCGCCCGAGTGCGGCTGGACGTTTGCGGCCTCGGCGCCGAACAGGTCTTTGACCCGGGCGATGGCCAGCTGCTCGATGACGTCGACGTGCTCGCAGCCGCCGTAGTAGCGGCGGCCCGGGTAGCCCTCGGCGTACTTGTTGGTGAGGACCGAGCCCTGGGCCTCCATGACGGCGGCCGGGGCGAAGTTCTCCGAGGCGATCATCTCCAGGGTGGACTGCTGACGGTGCAGCTCCGCGGCCACGGCGGTGGCGACCTCCGGGTCGAGCGTGCCGAGCGGGAGGGAGACGGCGGAGGAGGTGGCTCTGGTGATCGACGGGTTCGTGGTCATCTGTGCACCGTCCTGAGAGTCAACTGATGAGCAACTGATATATCAGGCTTGGCGGTAAGGTATGGGAACCCGCCAGACAGGTCAAGGGGGCCTCCCGTGCAGGACGTGGTGACCGAGCCCAGGGGCGAGGAGATGCCCCTCTCCGAACGCGCCTATCGCGCCATCCGGGACCGGCTCGTCATGCTGGAGATCCGCCCCGGCGCGCCGATCAACGAGGAGCAGCTGGGGCTGTCCCTCGGCGTCGGACGGACGCCGGTGCGCGAGGCGCTCAAGCGGCTTCAGTACGAGCGCCTGATCGCGACCTATCCCCGGCGGGGCACCTTCGCCACCGACGTGAACATCACGGACCTGGCCCATATCTCCGAGGTGCGCCAGGAGCTGGAGCCCCTGGCCGCCGCCCAGGCCGCGCGCCGCGCCACGGCTGCCGACCGGGCGAGTCTGACGGCCCTGTGGCGGGAGCTGGAGAGCGTGGACTCCCGTGGGGGCGACTCCACCGAGCTGATGCACCTGGACCTCCAGGTCCACCGCGCGATCTACGCCGCCGCGCACAACCCGTACCTGGAGGACACCCTCGTCCGCCACGACAACCTGGCCACCCGTATCTGGTGCCTGTTCATCGACCGGCTGCCCGGCATGGCCGGTCACGTCGAGGAGCACGGACCGCTGATCGAGGCGATCGTCGCCGGGGACTCCGACCGGGCGGCGCGGCTCGCCCGCAGCCATGTCGTCGGCTTCGAGCAGGCCATCCGCGACGCCATCTGAATCCCCTTGCCTCAGCCGGGGAGGGTTCAGAGGATGCTGTCGATGAAGAGACGCGTCGACTCGTGGACCGGCGCGTCGATCACCTGGGACGGCGGGCCCTTCTCGACGAGCCGGCCCTCGGACATGAAGACCACCTCGTCGGCGACACCCCGGGCGAAACCGATCTCGTGGGTGACCACCATCATCGTCATACCGCTGGTCGCCAGCCGTTTCATGACGTTCAGCACCTCACCGACCAGCTCGGGGTCCAGGGCCGAGGTCGGCTCGTCGAAGAGCATCACGCTGGGCTTCATCACCAGGGCACGCGCGATCGCCACCCGCTGCTGCTGACCGCCGGACAGGGTGCTGGGGTAGACCTCGGCCTTGTGGTCCATGCCCACCTCCTCCAGCGCCCGCATCGCGTCCCTGACCGCCTCGGCCCGGTTCACGCCCTTGACGCGGCGCGGCGCCTCGATGAGGTTCTCCAGCACCGTCATGTGCGGAAAGAGGTTGTACGCCTGGAAGACCATGCCGGTCTTGGTGCGCTGCTTGGCGACGGCCGAGGGAGGAAGCTCGTACAGCTTGTCGCCCTTGACGCGGTAGCCGACCACCTCGCCGTCCACGACGACGGTGCCCCGGGACGGGCGCTCCAGGTGGTTGACGCACCGCAGCATGGTGCTCTTGCCCGAGCCGGAGCGCCCGAGGATCACGACCACCTGGCCGCGGTGCACCTCCAGGTCGACGCCCTTGAGGACCTCGACCGCGCCGAAGCTCTTGTGCAGGTCGATGATCCGGACGATGGGATCGGCCGTCGAGGTGTCAGTGGCGTCGGGCGCGGATGTCGTTGCGCTCATCGGAGATTCACCGGTCCTTTCGTTGCGCCTCGTCACGCCGCAGCCGGGTTGTCGGTCGGGTTGTCGCTCGACCGGGACCGCTGCGCGAGCCGGGAGCCCAGCGAGCGGAGCTTCGCGAGTCCGCCGGGCCGCTGCCCGCCGCCATGGACCCCGCCCCCGTAGTGACGCTCGATGTGGCTCTGGGCGTAGGACAGCACCGTGGTGCACACGAGGTACCAGAGCGAGATCACGACGAGCAGCGGGATCGTGCGGAAGTTCTGCGAGTAGATCAGCTGCGCCGAGTACAGCAGGTCGGCGAGGGCGATGATGCTCACCAGCGAGGAGTGCTTCAGCATGCCGATGACCTGGTTGCCGGTGGGCGGGACGATCACCCGCAGGGCCTGGGGCAGGACGACCCTGCGGAAGGTCAGCCACCGGTTCATCCCGAGCGCGATGGCCGCCTCGCTCTGGTGCCGGGGCACCGAGAGCAGGCCGCCGCGCACGATCTCGGCCATGTAGGCCGACTCGTTCAGGGTCAGTCCGATGACGGCCACGGCCCACAGGTTCAGCACCGGATACGGCGCACCTGTCGGCGCCCGCCTCGCCGAGCACCCGGACGTCGACATGATCGCCCTGACGGGTTCCGTCCCCAGCGGCCGTGCCGTCGCCCGTGCCGCCGCCGACACCCTCAAGCGCGTCCACCTCGAACTCGGCGGCAAGGCCCCGGTCGTGATCTTCCCGGACGCCGACCTCCCGGCCGCCGCGACCTCACTGCGTACCGCCGGATTCTGGAACTCCGGCCAGGAGTGCGGGGCCGCCTGCCGCGTACTCGTCCACGAGTCGGTCGCCGAGCGCTTCGTCGAGCAACTCGTCGGCGAGGTACGGTCGTTGGTCGTCGGTGAGCCGACCTCCGGCGAGGACGTCGAGGTCGGCCCGATGGTCTCGAAGGCCCACTTCGACCGTGTCACCGGCTACTTGGAGCGAGCGAAGGCCGAAGGCCTCCGCGCGGCGACGGGCGGCGGCGCCCTCGACGGACCCGGCTACTTCGTGGCCCCGACCGTGCTGGTCGACGTACCCGAAGGAGCTGAAGCCGCCCGCGAGGAGATCTTCGGACCGGTGATCACGGTCGAGACCTTCGCCGACGAGGAGGAGGCCGTACGACGGGCCAACGACGTCCCCCTCGGCCTCTCGGCGTCGGTGTGGACGGAGAACGCCCGCCGCAGCCACGACATCGCCGCCCGCCTCGACTTCGGCACCGTCTGGGTCAACTCCCACCTCGTACTCGCCGGCGAAGTCCCCTGGGGCGGCTTCAAGGGCTCCGGCTACGGCCGTGACCTGTCGATCTACGCGCTGGACGACTACTCGCGCACCAAGCACGTCATGCACAACCACGGGTGCCTCACGACGGGTCACACGGCTTGACCGGGCCCTTGATGAACCTGTCCTGGTAGAAGGTGGGCTGCGTCGTACCGGACCTCTTCTGACCGGCGACCGGCGCTCTCACCGTGAGGAGATACGTGTCCGCATGTGTCATCACGTACCTGTAGTCCCAGTCACCGTCACCGGTCTTCTCCGGCTCCATGACCTCTCCCCGGTCCTCCTGGCAGGTCTTGTCGGGGTGGAGGTTCTCGACGACCGCGGTGAAGCCGGCCGCCCGGATCTTGGCCGTCATCTCCTTGAAGTGCGCCGCGTCCCCGTTGCTCCACATGCTGAGCTCCTTGAGGTAGATGGTCAGCGTGCCGTTCGCGTTCTTCTTCAGCGCGTAGCCGGCCGGCACCACGTCGGTCTTCTTCCCGGTCCCGGTCCCCGTGCCCTTCTCGGTTCCCTTCTCGGTCTTCTTCCCGCTCTCCGTCCCGCTGTCCGACCCGCCCGGCAGCGCCACCGTCACGCCCGCCGCGACCGCTGCCGCCGCCAGCCCCATCGCCAGCCGCTGCCCCACCCGGCGCCCGCGCCCGTCGGTCCGCTGTCCCGCCAACGTCCGCAAACTGCGCATCAGATGTTCCTCCCGCTGAACCCGTCGGCCCTCGGGGAAGTCCCGTTCGGCCGGCACGGCCAGCAGCCTGCGCAGCTCTCGCACGTCTCCGTCCAGCTCCTGGTCCCTGCTCACCACGGTCCCTCTCCCTTCCCACTGCTCGGCCGGACCGCCTCATGGCGGTCACCTGTCTGCTGCCGCCGCACAGCCGCGGGTTCCAGGTTCCGCTCCAGATTTCTCAGCGCCAGCTTCTCCAGCCGGCGGCGCGCCCGGGACAGCCGGGAACGGACGGTGCCCACCGGTGTCCCCAGCGCCTCGGCGGTCGCGGCGTAGTCGAGGCCGGCCCACACGCACAGCGCCAGCACCTCGCGGTCCGGCCGCGACAACTGGTCAAGTGCCTTGCGCACCGCGGCTATCCGCTCCTGGTCCTCCAGCCGGCCGACCACCTCGTCGGCGAAGTCCGGCAACAGGCCGGGCGGAGGCATGCGTTCCATCAGGGCCCGGTGCCGCCGGGCCGTACGTCTGCGGTGGTGCACCACGTTGGTGGCGATCCCCAGCAGCCACGGCAGCAGACTGCCGCCGTCCGGCTCGACCCTCTCCCGCATCCGCCAGGTCTCGAGGAACGTCAGCGAGACGCAGTCCTCGGCGACCGACCAGTCCCCGGTCAGACGGAAACAGTGGTTGTACACAGCCCGCCCGTGGTCCTGGAAGAGCACGCGGAAGGAGTTCTCGTCGCCCGCGCGTATGCGGGCCCGGAAGGGTGGTTCCATGCCTGGCTCTGCCGTCCGGTGACCGACGGGTTCCCTGTGAAGTGCGTCACCCAAGGTATCCGAGGGGAAAGGATGTCATCAGATCGGCTCCACCGGGCCGACCGACCCCACCAGCACGGGAGGCCTCACGAACATGCCACCTCAGCGAGAACTGGGTGTTGCCGTCGTCGGCACCGGCAAGATGGGCGCGGACCACGTACGCAGACTCCACGACGTCATCAGCGGCGCACGCGTGACAGCCGTCGTCGACATCGAGGCGGAGCGCGCCAAGTCGCTCGCGGACGCCATCGAGGGCTGTACGGCGTACACCGAACCCGCGGCTGCCATGGCGGCGCGGGACGTGGACGCCGTACTCATCGCCTCCCCGGGACCCGCCCACGAGGCGGCCCTGCTCGAAGCCCTCGGCCGTGACCTGCCGGTTCTCTGCGAGAAGCCGCTCACCCCCGACGCTGCCTCCGCCCTGCGCGTCCTGGAGGCGGAGCAGCGGCTCGGGCACCGGCGCGTCCAGGTGGGCTTCATGCGGCGGTACGACGCCGAGTACCTGAGGCTGAAGCGGCTCCTCGACAGCGGGGAGCTGGGCAGGACCCTGATGCTGCACCACCGGCACCGGAACCTGTCCATGCCGCCCTGGTTCACCAACGAGATGCTCATCAACGACTCGGTGGTGCACGAGATGGACGTGACGCGCTGGCTCCTCGACCAGGAGATCACCGCGGTCACCGTGCACAAGCCGGCCCCGACATCACATGCTCCGGCCGGGATGAACGACCCCCAATTCGTCCTCTTCGAGACCGAGTCGGGCGCCCTGGTCGACGTCGAGATCTTCGGCCACTGCGGTTACGGCTACCAGGTGCACGCCGAAGCGGTCTGCGAGCGGGGCACCGTACGCATCGGTGACGAGCCCGGGCCGCGGGTGAGCGCCGACGGCCGCTGGGGCGGACGTATCACGCCTGACTACGTCGAGCGCTTCGAGGACGCCTACGACCGTGAGGTCCAGGCCTGGGTGGACGCCACCCGGCGCGGCGGGATCACCGGCCCCGGCGTCTGGGACGGTTACGCCGCCGCGGCCGTCTGCGAGGCGGGCGTCCGCTCCCAGCGGGACGAGCGGAAGGGGCACCGCGTCGAGGTCGAGCTGATCGAGCGGCCGGCCCTCTACCGGTAGGCGGCGCACGGCAGTTGGGGGCGGCACTCTTCCCTCGGCGAAAGCGGCGCGGCCACAATGGACCGGCCGTTGTCGGCGGAACCGAGACCTGGGGGGTCCCGTATGGCGTCGCAACCCGTGCCCCGGCGCAAGGCGGGTGAGGTCGGCCCGGTGGATCGGGCCGGGTCGCTTCCCGTTCCGGGACGTGCCGCGAGGGTGGACGCTCCCGTGCACGACGCCGGGACGCTCGGGTTCGTCGACCGGCCCGGCCGCGAGTACTGGTGGCGTCAGCTGAGCGCGGCGGCCCGGGACCGGATGGTCGCCAGGGTCGGTCCGATCGTCGAGTGGTGGGCGTACTGCCACCGTACGGACCACGAGCGTCCGTACGCGGTGGTGTTCGGCGAGCGGGGTCTCGCCGTGGCCACGCCGACCGTCAACGACCGGGGCGGGCCCGCGCAGTTGCTCAAGGTCGTGCCGTTCGTGCCGTCGTCGCTGCGGCACGCGACGGTCGTGCAGAAGCCGGCGCGGGGGCGCTCCGCCCGTCTCGCCCTGTCGGGCGGCGCCGCGCCGCCGGAGTACGGCGAGGAACTGCCGCTGTCGGCGCCCCTGCGCGGATTTCTCGGCAATCTGCCCGCGGAGGCACAGGCACGGTTGCAGTCGCCGTTCGTCAACGGCGACGAGTTCGACCGGGGAGACTTCTTCTACTTCGGGTCCGACAACGAGATGGACGTCTGGTGCTACCTGGCCGGACGCCGGTGGGTGACGTTCGTGTCCGGACACGGCTCGGCCCTGTCCGGTCCCGCGCACCGCGCCTCGTGGCGGCTGATCTGCCGCCAGGCCGAGGTAGCGGTGCGATGACCTCGACGGACGGACCGGACCTCTACGCCCTGCTCGGCGTCCCGGCCGATGCCACCAGGGCCGAGATCGTGCGCGCGTTCCGCCGCAGCGCCCTGACCCACCACCCCGACCGCGGCGGCGACGCGGAGGCCTTCAAGGACCTGCACCGGGCCTACGAGACACTGTCCGACCCGGTGCGTCGCAGGGCGTACGACCGCCGCCGCAAGGCGCCGCCGCGCGCTGCGCCCAGGACCTCCGCCGAGCCGCCTCCGACAGCGGCCGACACCTTCACCTGGGCCTCCGGCGCAGGCCCGCGCACGGGTGCGGGTGCGGGCTCGGGCCACTTCGGTGACCAAGAGGCGTACGCCGGTTCCTTCCCGGCGCCCGACCCGGGCCGCTCGTGGCGGCGGGCCGACCGTTTCGCCTGGTGGGCGCCCGTCGAGGAACCGCCGCCGAAGCGAGACCGCCGCTGACCCGCTCCGCTCACCGGCAGTCCGCCGCCCCGCTCCCGGAGCCCTGCTCTCGTGTCGGCACCAGCAGCCTCTGGCCCGCCGAGAGGTCGGTCCTCTTCCCCATGTCGTTGAGTTCCTGAAGGTCTTCGACAGTGGTGCCGTACTCGCAGGCGAGGCCGGACAGCGTGTCACCGGGTACGACGTCATGGAAGCCGAAGTTGAGCTTGAGCGGCGGGGGCGAGAACAGGTCGGTGAAGACCGGCGTGGGCAGCCGCGCGGTGAAGCTCGGCCACGGCAGGGGATCGGGGTCGCTGGGCAAGGGTGTGACCTGCGGGTATATATCCGCCGGCTGCCCGGTCCGGTTGGTCTGCGGGAAGGTCTGGTAGGGCTGGGAGGAGTCGGAGCCGATCAGGGCGATCCCCCACACCACCCCCGCGACGATCAGCGCACCCATGGTCACCTTGGCGACCTTGCGCTGCCGCGCGAGTTCCTCGACGACCAGGTTCGACGCGCTCCTGGTACTCCGCCGGGCCGTCGTCGGTCCGGCCGGCGCGGCCACGGTACGCAGGGCCAGGACGACCGGCGCCTCGATGTCCAGTCCGAGGCGCACGAGTTCACCGCGCAGGGCCGACACCGCCGTACGGTCGCGTGCGGCGGCCGCGACGAGATCGTCCAGGCGTCCGCGCGGGTCCCGGGGACAGTCCAGGAGGTAGCCCTGGGTCCAGCTGAGCACCCAGCGCGCCCGGCCCGCGCCTGCGAGCGCCTGCCCGGTCAGCGCGTACAGGGCCTCGGTGAGCTGCTCCTCGGGACGGGGCGCGTCGGTGAGACGGCGTACCAGCTCTGTCTGCTCGCCGCGTTCCAGCAGGCCGAGAACGGCGGCGAGAGTGGGGCGCGCGGACAGGTCGGGGTCGCGGGCCGCGTCGAGCAGGAGGCTCGCGAGTTCGATGGCGAACGCCTCGGCGGCCAGGTCGGCCCACTCCGTCCAGGGCAGCGCCGTCGCCGTCTGCCAGGGCTCGCCGAGCATCTTGCGCTGCACCCGGGGCACCGGTGACGGGTCGGCGACCAGCGGCTCCTCGTCGTCGACGACGGTCCTGGGGCCCGTGGCGGGCCGCGCCTCGATCAGGGCCAGCCGTCGGGCCAGCGGAGGATGGGAGTCCAGCGGGGAACGGCCCGCCTCGACGGGGTGCGCGCGCAGGTCGGCCATCCGCTTCCGGACCAGCGGGTCGCCCACCATGGCGGCGAACGCCTCGAACACGTCCTCGGGCACGAACCCGATCCGTTGTACGGGCCGCAGGAACCGGCTCTCGAACCCGGCCCAGGTGATGCCGAGCGCGTGGACGGCGCGCAGCGCCTGGGCGGTCACCTCCGGTCCGACCGCGGCGGCGGCCTCCGCGTCCGCCTCCAGCTCCTGGCGCCGGCGCACCGCCAGCGACAGGCGCAGATACACCCAGGCATAGGCGCCGATCGCCGCCTGGAACAGCCAGGCGTACCCGATCCGGCCCTGGTCCGACCGCGCGGTCATCCGCAGCCGGAACAGAGTGGAGCGCAGCGACGCGGCCCCCCGGTAGGCGATCGCGCCGAACCGGGTGTGCAGGCCCGCGTAGTGGCCGAGTTCATGGCAGAGCACGGC
Source organism: Streptomyces sp. NBC_00075 (assembly GCF_045041225.1). Lineage (NCBI taxonomy): Bacteria > Bacillati > Actinomycetota > Actinomycetes > Kitasatosporales > Streptomycetaceae > Streptomyces > Streptomyces sp. NBC_00075. The sequence continues at coordinate 3,158,612 of NZ_CP108243.1, read as the reverse complement.
CCGCAGCTCCATGGGCTTCAGCCAGAGGAGCAGCGGTACGCCCAGGTGCATGGTCCGTTCCCCGACCGCGAAGCCGAGCATGCGGGCGTCCTCCGACACCGACGCGTTGGCCTCCGACGTCAGGTAGATCCGGCTGGGTGGCCGGGTGCGCAACTGCCCGGCCAGATCCTCGACGAGCCGCCACAGGCCGGGCGCGTCGGCGCGGTGCAGGAGGACCGCGTCGGGCGGGGGCCCCTCCGTGCGGCTCACCGTGGCTATCCCGTACAGCAGGGCGGAGGCCGCCGTGATGCTGCCGGCCACGGCGATCGACCAGTTGCCGGCCTGTGAAGGGACCTCGACCATCGCCCACAGCATGAGGCCGACGAGTACCGCGTCGGCCGCGAGGAGAGTGAACGCCACGACGTAGAACCCGGCGAGCAGCCCCACCGCGAACAGCCCGCGTAACCACCCCAGGACAGCGGTCACCGTCTCTCCTCCAGCCTGCGGGCCACCGCCGCCCGCGCCCGGTCGAGCCCCTCCGGATCCGCTTCGACGGCCGCCCGCAGCCAGGCCTCCGCGCCGCGCAGGGCGATGACGACGGGATCGCGGCCGAGTCCGACCCGGCTCGCGTCCAGCCGTCCGGAGCCGACCGGCTGCGGACCGGACATGAACGGGTCGCGCCGGTTCGTGTCGTCCTCGGCCATGTCCAGCGCCTCCTTCAGCGTCCGGCGCGCCTTGGACACGTTCGCGGCGACACCGCCGCGTGTCATCCGCAGCGTCTTGGCGATCTCGCTCTGGGACCAGCCGTGCAGACAGAACAACACCATCGTGACCCGCTGCCGCGGCGGCAGGGCGGCCAGCAGCCGCAGCACCTCGCGGGCCTCCGCACTCTCCTCGGGGCTCGCCCGGACCGGCACCGGCACATCAGGCAGCCGGTCCTGGCCCGCTCTGCGCCTGCGGCGCGTCTTCCACAGCCGCTGGACCGATACGCGGTACACCCACGCCTCGGGCAGCTCGTACGCGGCGATGCGGTCCCAGGCCCGGTAGGCCTCCAGGAACGCCTCCTGAACGACGTCCTCGGCGTCCTCACGGCTGCCGCAGAGCATGATCACCTGCGCCAGGACACGTCCGTACGCGCCCGAGAAGAACGTCTCGAAGTCCCTCGGCCGCACGGCCTGTTCCGCGCTCACCGACGGTCCGCCCCGGCCGCCTCGACGGCCGTCGCCGAACGCGCGGTCAGCATGTCGCCGTCGGCACGCGTCACCTCGACCGTGCCACCGGGCCCCGCCGCCCGCACCACCGTGGCCAGCGCATGCGCCCACGCACGCTCCCGCGCCGGCCGCGTCCACAGCACCGCAAGCCCATACACCAGCCGCGCACAGGTCAACACGACGACCACCACCACAGGTTCGACAACCATTTCAGGGTCCCTCCACAGGATCACAGCAGTGACACCCTGATACAGCCGTCAGCGCCCAACCGGTTTACCCGGGACCGGAATTCCCTGCCGCCGCCTCGTGCCGAAGGACGATCGGTACCGGACGGACGCGGCAACGGAATGGCGGAGCCGTTCCCGTCCGGCGGCTGAAGTCCCTTGAGGTGGCGCATGCATGACGCAGCCCGTGAGGCATTGGACGGAGGGTCTGAGGCCCTTGTCGATGTGGTGGACGAGGTCCTGGTTCAGATAGGCGGGCGCTTGTGGGCCGGGTTTCGGCGCAGCGGAACGGCGTGACTGATCCTGGCCCTGGACGACTTCGACGGTCAGAACGTCCAGCCGCGACGGTCGGCCAGCCTCCCCCCGGTGGGGGCCACCACCAGGTGGACGATCTCCACGGCAGACAGCGGAGGCTACAGACAGACCTGTGGAGAGATCAGGAGGCCTCTTCCGGGCGCCTTCTCGCCGAGCGTCGGTGGGGTAATCCGCGGGTCCTACTCAAGGACAGGAGCGATTCCAATGGCGCTCCGCTGTTCCAGGAGCCGAACAAGTTGCGGTTCAGAGCTACGATTTGATGCTTCACCGCGAGGTCCCGTGCAGCTTTGCCGACCAAGCGTCGTCCGTCGGACATGTGACCGAGGATGTCTGCGGCAAGGTCCCCAGAGCCGCCGACCAAGCCGGGTCCCCGCCGGACGCCCGCGCCGTTGCGGCCGAGTCGTCGCGGAGCGCCGGGCGGCCGATCAGCGGAAGCCACATCATCGGCTCCCGGGTGACGATGAGCATGGTGACCCACTCGACCAGGGCGTGCGGCAGGTCGAGCGCGGCAGAATACGGAACCAACGCGGCTCCTGTGCCTGTGGGTTGAGACTTCGAACACCTCCCCCGACGGCACGGGAGCCTCGTCCGTTGCGCACACCACCAACGTCACCCGATCAGTGGCCACTCTGAAACAGCTCACTGATCGACAGCTCCCTGAGGCTGTAGGTGAGGTCGACGCCCCAATCTCCGTTGAACACGGGCTCTTGGACGGTGGCTTCCTCAAGCACGTGGACGCCGATTTTCTCACACGCCCGAGCAGGAGGGCACCGAAGTCGGCGCGTCGTACCTGATATGAGTGCTTGCACTTCGAAGACTCACGGAAACGAAAGCCAGAGGTGCCCTTCCGGGGAGCGCACTCTTCGGGTCGGCGGCCCGGTCGTCGGCCGATGACCGGGTGTTCTTGCCTCAGAGGAGGGTCCCGCCGCTCTTCCTGGTGAATCCGAACCGGTCCAGGCGTTCGCGAAGACCCAGAGCGCCAACAGTGGGAAGCGCTCCGGTTATCAAGGATTCAACGAATTTGGTACCGCGGAAACCTTTCGCGTTCCAACAGGAGAATCCTGTGACTGTGCTGTGCCGGTAACCCCGCCGTGGCCGATTCCTCTATGTCACGTAACGTAATTTGATCTTGTTGTTGGGGTGGGTCCATGTCGCCCGGCCGTTGGGTTGGCTGCCGCGCCGGGCATGGATCGGGATGCATTGCGGGAACGGAAGTTGCAGGACCTGGCCTCCGTCGGGGGCCTGGCCGCCGATGTCCCACGTGATGTGATCGACGGGGTGGTGGCTATCACGGCAGCCAGGCCCGCAGGTGGTGTGCGAGGTCTTCCGGCGCATCGTGGTGCCGGTCGCCGGCCTGCTGGCCGTCGGCGCCCGTCTGGGCGAGCCTGTGGCTGGTCTCCAACCCCCGCGCCGCCGCAGTTACCCCCCGCAAGGTCAAACGGGTACGGTGCAGCCGCCACCTGGCCAAACAGCCCGGCGAACGCGGTGTCCGCCACGACGGGCCGCCCGCCGCATGCCTGGACGACCTGCCGGAGCAGGTCGTCCGGACAACATGATCAACTTGCGTTACGTGGCGTTTGCCGATCCCCCGGCCCGTCTCCGATTGCTACGACGTCGTATTCAATATCCGGAGCGATCACTTGACTCCCCCTCGGTTTCAACAGGTTTCGCCGGAGCAAATTTGGCTGACTCTGCGTCGGGACGCAAGAGGCGGTCCTGGTCGGCGAGACGGTCTCGGCAAGGAGAGCTGATGCATCGTCATATCTTCCTCGGATGGGCCCGTGAGCCGCCGTAATGAGGGCGCCTTCGCGTGCAGGCGGCGCTGCGGGGAGATGGGGATAAATTGATCGTAAAGTGCGCAATCGGGGTTTGAGATAATGTTTTCAGGCGAACTGGTGCGCCGCGTGCGGTAAAAATATGGCCAGAGTGAGGATCTTTTTCAGTCATGATCCAAAGGCTTTGGTGGCTACAGGACGGAACTCTCCTCGGTGCCGGCGGGGAGGCAAGGTTTTGTGGTGCTCTTGGCTTGGTAGGCACCTTCCTGGCATGGTCGTGGGTGCGCGTCCGCGAAAAGTCCGGAATTCTCTAGTGGGACTTTTCATGGCTCAGACCGACCAACCCGTTTCGGCCGCGGGAGCGGGGGATCTGATGAACTGCAGGGGGGAAGTAGCGTGGATATCGAAATTCTGGGAGCTCTGGTCGTGACGGAGGGTGGGATCTCCGTCACGCCCACCGCGCCTAAAGTGCGACAGGTGCTCGCTCTCCTGGTATTTTTCGCCGACCGGGTCGTGCCCGTGTCCGCATTGATCGAGGAACTGTGGCCCGGCCGGCCGCCGCGCAGCGCCCGTACCATCCTCCAGACGTACGTGCTCCAACTGCGCGAGCTCATCACTGCCGCGCTGTCGGCGCAAGGCCCCGACAGGGAAACCGTGTCTGCCAAGGACGTCCTCGTGACGTGCCCGGGCGGCTACCTCCTCAAGACCAGAGGCGGAGCCAGCGATGTGCGGGAGTTCGAGCGGCTCGCAGGACTCGGCTACCGTGCCATCGGCGACGGCGACCACGAGGGCGGTGCGCGGCTGCTGCGCGAGTCCCTCGCGTTGTGGCGTGGGGCGCCCTTCGCCGACGTCCGGCTGGGCAAGCAGTTGGAGATGGAGGCCGCGCGCCTGGAGGAGGGTCGGCTGTGTGCGCTCGACCGGCGCATCGAGGCGGACCTGAAACTGGGACGGCACCGGGAAATGCTCGCCGAGCTGACGGTTCTGGTCAGTCGGTACCGCACCCATGAGAATCTGTGCCGACAGTTCATGATCGCCCTACAGCGCTCGGGTCGTAGGAGCGAAGCGCTGGACGCCTACCGGAAGCTGCGCGGGACCCTCATACGCGAGCTGAGTCTGGAACCCTCGGTCGCGCTGCGCCAACTTCAGCGCTCGATCCTGCTGGCCCACAGCGACACGGCGGCAACAGCCGTTGAGCCCGCCCCCCGCGTGACCCGCGTCGTCTAGTTCTTCACAGGTGCGCTCGAGCGGTGCGCGCAGGCGGAGGGGGAGTGCGCGACAGCAGCACGCGGCAGAGCAGAGATCCGCTTGACGAAGACTCAAGAAATCCGGAGCGCCCTGCTTTAGCCAGTACGGTGCTTGAAGTCGGACACGCGGATGCGGACAAAGGGGTCCGTATGCACCGCATTGGGGAACGGATCGAGAAGCTCGCGACGAGTGATGGGGGAACAGTTATGAGGATCCAGGTTCTGGGGCCGTTGAAAGCTGAGGTCAATGGTGTCTCTATTGTTCCCACGGCGGGAAAACCACGTCAGATTCTGTCACTTCTCGCGTTGTACCCGGGGCGGATCATGCCCGTGCCGACGCTGATGGAGGAGATCTGGGGCTCCAACCCGCCGGTCAGTGCGCTGACCACGCTTCAGACCTACATACTTCAGCTGCGGCGCCGGCTCGGTACCGCCATGGGACCCAACGCGCCGCAGACCGCCAAGGACGTACTCGCCACCCGGCACGGCGGATATGTGCTACAGATCCCGTCGGACAGCGCGGACGTACACGAATACGAGCGACGGGTGTCGACAGGGCAGGCGGCCTTCGAAGCCGGTGATGACGAACGTGCCGCGCAGACCCTGCGTCATGCCCTGACCCTGTGGCAGGGCCCCGCCCTGGTCGACGTGCGCGTCGGTCCCGTACTGGCCATAGAGGTGCTCCGGCTGGAGGAGAGCAAGCTGGTCACCGTGGAGCGCCGGATAGACGCCGATCTCCGGTTGGGACGGCACTGCGAGATCATTGCCGAGCTCCGGGACCTGACGGCACGCCACCCACAGCACGAAGGACTGCACTCGCAGGCCATGGTGGCTCTGTACCGATCGGGTCGGCAGGCCGCGGCTCTCGACCTCTACCGAAGGCTGCGCACGAGACTCATCGAAGAGCTGGGCGTCGAACCGTCGCCGCAGCTACGGCGTCTGCACCAGGCGATGCTGGCCGTGGACCCCGCCCTCGACCTGGCCACCGCGCCCAGGCGTGGCTCGACCTTCGATCTCTACGCCGCCTGACGCGCCGGCCCGCTGTGCTTCGAGCCCGCCTCTAGGGCTGTCCGCGAGCCTGAACAGGCCCGCGCGACACCCACAGGCCAAGGAGGGCGGAGATGTCGGACACGGAATTGCCCGTGCGGCTGTACTGCTTCGCGCACGCAGGGGCGGGAGTTTCGGCCTTCCACAGTTGGGCACGCAGCACCGGTCCGGGAGTCGAACCCGTACCCGTGCTGCTGCCGGGCCGTGAGGGCCGGCGCCGGGAACCACGCCTGACCGACCGCGACTCACTGGTCGCCGACCTGATGGACCGCATCCACGTCACGTCCGGACAGCCCTACGCGATGTACGGACACAGCCTCGGTGCGATGGTGGCCCACACCCTCGTTCAGGCTCTTCACGAAGAAGGACTGCCGCTGCCCGCGCTTCTTGCCGTGGGCGCATGCCCGCCCCCTGACGAGACCAGCGAGCTCTCCGACGCCTGCGACAAGTCGGACGAGGATCTGATGGAGATGCTCCGCACCCTGGGAGCACTGCCCGACGGGGCCGAAGCACGGCGGTACTGGCGCCGCGTCTCGCTCCCCATACTCCGCGACGACCTACGCCTGGCCGGTGCACTACGCGTCGCCGCCCGTACAGCGGCAGCCTCGCACGGTCCATTGCTGGTACCGCTGCTCGCGGTGTCCGGGAACCGCGACCCGCTGGTGTCACCCAGGACAGCCGGCGGCTGGCGCCGCTGGAGTGCCGGGCCGGTGGTTACCCGCACCGTGAATGGCGACCACTTCTTCGTACGCGGCGACGCGCTGCCTCGTCTGACGGGCCGCGCCTGCCGCGTCGTGAGGCGACTCGAAGCCGTGGCCGGGCGCGCGTCATTCCTGGCCCCCGTCGCCCAGCCCTGAGACGTGCCGACCGTCGGCGAGCCGCCGATCCGGGCCGCCGATCCGTAGGCCGACCGATTCCCCAGACCGTGCTCAGCACGAGAAAAGAGAGGCACCATCATGCAGCAGCTCGACATCATCACCCTGATCGGCCTCCTGCGCAGCAGCGGAGGCGACAGCGAGACCCATGACCTGAACGGTGACGTACTGGACATCGGGTTCGCCGAGCTCGGCTACGATTCCCTGGCGCTTCTCCAGGTCACCGGCATCGTCGAGCGTGATTCCGGTGTCGCGCTCGACGGGGAGTCACTGGACGAGGCCGAGACCCCGCGGCAGTACATCGAGGCCGTCAACCGGGCCCTGTCCTCGCAAACCGCGGCCTGATCCACGCGATCGGCAGAGGAGTTCCGCATCGTGGGGGCGGGCCCTGCGGGCCCGCCCCCGGCGCGACGAGGCCAGGCCACGTCACACGCTGCGTGCCGCTGTGCCGAAATCGCTTCAAGACGTCTTGAGCCCCCGGCCCCCTCCGAGGCAACGGCAGGCATCGTTACGCGACGCACCGCACGAGCGGTGCCCGAGGGGAACGCTGAGCAGGCTACGGCACGTCCCGGTCGCCTGACACCGGGTTTTTGGCCCCCAGCGTTGCCCCCGCCACGAATCAGCGGTCCCGAGCGGTCTTCGGACCGTTCTTGAGCCCACCTCCAAGGGGTCTCGAGCCCACCGTGTGACCGTGAACCGTCCGACATCACGTCGAGGAGGACCGCTCGTGCCCGTACAGACGACCAGGTCCTCGGTTAGGGAGGGGCATGTGGGTTTTCGGTCCAAGGCCGCCGCGTTCCTGCGGTGGGTCGGCCGGGCGCTGGTCGCTGCCGGCGCCATATGGGTCTACGTTCCCCCGCCCGGTGATCCGGCCGGGCAATGGGTACTGCCCCAGCCCCCGCCCGGCCATCCCGAACAGCTACGCCCCGACATCCCGCTCAGCGTGGAAGAACGGGATCTGGCACGCCGGCTGCTGAACCCGAAGGAGATCGCGTGATCACCGACACCGCTGCCGCCGCATCCGACCGGTCCGCCGAACTCGCCCAGCTCAAGGAGAAGGCCGTCGCCGGCCCCGACGAGCAGGCCACGGCCCGGCAGCACGCGAAAGGGAAACTGACTGCCCGAGAACGGATCGACCTGCTCCTCGACGAGAGTTCGTTCCACGAGATCGAGGCCCTGCGCAGGCATCGCGCGAGCGGCTTCGGCCTGGAGAACAAGCGCCCGTACACCGACGGCGTCGTGACCGGCTGGGGAACCGTCCACGGGAGGACCGTCTTCGTCTACGCCCATGACTTCCGGATCTTCGGCGGTGCCCTCGGCGAAGCGCACGCCACCAAGATCCACAAGCTCATGGACATGGCGCTCGCGGCGGGAGCGCCTCTGGTGTCGCTGAACGACGGCGCCGGCGCCCGCATCCAGGAGGGTGTCACCGCACTCGCCGGCTACGGCGGCATCTTCCGGCGCAACACCCTCGCCTCTGGCGTGATTCCGCAGATCTCCGTGATGCTCGGCCCGTGCGCCGGTGGCGCCGCCTACTCGCCCGCGCTCACCGATTTCATATTCATGGTGCGCGAGACCTCGCAGATGTTCATCACCGGACCGGACGTCGTCAAGGCAGTCACCGGCGAAGAGATCACCCAGAACGGGCTGGGCGGAGCCGATGTCCACGCGGCCGTGTCCGGCGTCGCGGCCTTTGCCCACGACGACGAGGCCGCCTGCCTGGAAGACGTACGGTTCCTGCTCTCCCTGCTGCCGTCCAACAACCGTGAGACGGCGCCCCACCAGCCCTCGGACGACCCGGCCGACCGGCTGACCGAGGCCCTTCGGGAGATCGTCCCCGCCAACCCCAACCAGGCGTACGACGTACGGGCGGTCATCGAGGAGATCGTCGACGACGGTGAGTACTTCGAGATCCAAACGGACTGGGCGACCAACGTCGTGTGCGCACTGACCCGCCTCGACGGTCATGTGACAGGCGTCGTCGCCAACCAGCCGGCCGCCTTCGCCGGTGTGCTCGATATCCACGCCAGCGAAAAGGCTGCCCGGTTTGTGCAATTCTGCGATGCCTTCTCCATCCCCCTGGTGACCCTCGTCGACGTCCCAGGCTTCCTGCCGGGTGTGGACCAGGAACACGGCGGCGTCATCCGCCACGGCGCGAAGCTGCTCTACGCGTACTGCAACGCCACCGTCCCACGGGTGCAGCTGATCATGCGCAAGGCATACGGCGGCGCGTACATCGTCATGGACTCGCGCTCCATCGGCGCCGACATCTCGCTGGCGTGGCCGACGAACGAGATCGCGGTCATGGGCGCCGAGGGTGCCGCCAACGTGATCTTCCGACGGGAGATCACCGCGGCGGACGATCCGGACGCCGTACGAGCCCAGAAGATCAAGCAGTACCAGGCCGAGCTGATGCACCCTTACTACGCCGCTGAACGCGGCCTGGTGGACGACGTCATCGACCCCGCAGTGACCCGTCGCACGCTCATCGGCGCGCTCGCCATGCTGCGGTCCAAGTACGCGGACATCCCCTCCCGCAAGCACGGCAACCCACCTGTGTAGCGGGCGGGGCGAAGACCGTGACGATCTGGCAGATCACCAAAGGTGTCCCCACCGCGGAGGAGACAGCCGCCCTCGCGGCGGTCCTGGCGACCGTCCTTGGCCGTGTGGCCGCCGCCGGGCCGGCCGAGGTCACGGAGCCGAGGAGGACCGGGGCCGCCTGGCACCGACCGCACCGCGACCCGCACCCGTCCGCCGGCATGTGGCGCGGCAGATGACCTCCGGCTCCACGCTCGGCTGAAGGGGCGTTCAAGTGTCCCTCCAGCCCGGGACGGAACCCTACCTATCGCACACCACGCGAACCGGACCCACGTCAGGAGAGACCCATCATGACCGACGCCAGGCTTGTCGGAACCTGGACCACCGAGCTGGAAGACGACGGCAAGTCCGTGTTCGGACTGGCGTCCTTCACGGGTGACGGCGGCGTCACCTGCTACCAGGTCAACGCCAAGAACATCGGCCTGGGCAACTGGGAGTCCACCGGGAAGGACTCCTTCCACTACAACTTCCACATCCTCGCCGTGAACCCGCAGGGCGAGCACGTCGGCGAGGCCCACGTCTTCGTCACCGGCGAGTTCGTCTCCGACGACCACTGGGAGGGTACCGGCGGAGCCAACTTCTACTCGCCCTCCGGCGACCTGCTGCGCGGCCACGAAGGCTCCAGGGTCGCCGCCCGCAAGTTCGGTGTCGACAAGTAGGCACGACAGTCGGACAAGCCCCGTTACCCCGGACCGGTGACCCACGGAGGAAAGACTCCCATGCTGCGCGATGAACTCAACGGCGAGCTCGTTCTCCCCTCCGATCCGGGGTACCAGCTCGCCAGGCAACTACAGAACACCGAGTACGACTCGGTCACGCCCCACGGCATCGCCTACTGCGAATCCCCCCAGGACGTCCTCGCCTGTGTACGCCACGCGCGGGAGGCCGGTATCGCGGCGCATGTCCGGGGGGCAGGCCACAGCTTCAACGGCTGGTCCACCGGCACCGGCCTGGTCATCGACCTGTCCCGGATGAACCACGCCGCCGTGGACGGTCCCACCGTCCGCATCGGGGCCGGCATCCAGTCGCTCGACGCGCTCGACGCCCTCAAACCACACGGGCGCCAGATCATCACCGGCACGTTCCCCACCGTCAGCCAGGGTGGCTTCCTCAGCGGCGGCGGGCTGGGCTGGCAGACCCGAAAGTTCGGCATCGCGAGCGACCACGTCGTCTCGGCGCGGGTCGTCCTCGCCGACGGCAGGACCGTGCTCGCGTCGGCGGACGAGCACCCGGACCTGTACTGGGCCCTGCGGGGCGGCGGCGGCGGGAACTTCGGCATCGTCACCGAATTCGAGCTGAGCCCTGTCGATGCCCCGCGTCTGACCGGCTTCGAGACGCTGTGGTCCTACGAGGATGCCGCCGACGTGCTGGCCGCCTGGCAGTCCTGGGCCGTCGAGGAGTCGGAGGACCTCGGCACCTCCCTGGTCGTGCTGCCCGGCATGTTCGGGCCCGGCGGCAAGCCGATCGTCAAGGCCTGGGGCGTGCACCACGGTCCGTCCGACGGACTCGAACGAGCCCTCGACGCTCTCACCGAACGCACCGGCACGAAGCCCGTACACCGCGAGGTCTCGGCGTCCGGGGCGTACGCCGATGTCATGCACGAGGCGCTGTGCGGCTCCAAGACTGTCCAGCAGTGCCACCGCACCGGCACCCACCCGGACGCGGTCGGCCACCGGCACCCTTACACCCGGCAGGCCTACCGCCTCACCGGCAGGGCGGTCACGCGCGCCGAGGCCGACGCCCTGCTTCACGCGTGGGACCCCGGCCTGGACAACGAGCGCTACCTGCTGTGCATCGCGCTCGGCGGAGCCGCCAACCGCGTCGGCCGCACGGAAACCGCATATGTGCACCGTGACGCCCAGTTCCTGACGGGCTTCCAGATGGCCACCCGTGACGCGGCGTCGGCCGCACAGGGCCCGGCCGAGCTCGACGCGTGGGCCGACCGGTGCGGCGCGGCCCTCGCCCCGCTGGCCACCGGCTCCTACATCAACTTCCCCAGCTCGCGGACGCAGGCCGAGTGGGAGACCGACCACTACGCGGAGAACGCCGCCCGACTGCGCGAGATCAAGCAGGCCTACGACCCCGACGGCTTCTTCCGGCACGGCCAGAGCATCGGCTCCGGCCGGGAGCGCGGTCAGCAGACGACGAAAGCAGGACGATGAAGACGGATCTGACGGACAAGGCGGTCCTCGTCACCGGTGCTTCCCGCGGCATCGGCCGGGCTACGGCCCTCGCCTACGCGGCGGAGGGCGCACGAGTCGCGATCACTTACCACTGCGACGAGGCGGGGGCGAAGGAGACAGCCGATCAGGTCGCCGCCGCCGGCGGCACCCCGTACGTGGTTCGCTACGACCTCGGCGACGAGGACTCCATACGGGCCGCCGTCGACGCGGTGGGTGCCGAGTGGGGCGGGATCGACGTTCTCGTCGCCGGCGCGGTCGAGTGGGGCGACGCGATCCCGCGGCCCGGCCGGCAGATGCCGGCCTTCGAGGACGTTCCCCCCGAGCAGTGGCAGCGGGTCCTGCGAACCTCCGTGGATGCCGTCTTCCACACCGTCCAAGCCGTGCTGCCCCTCATGCGCGGCCGCGACTGGGCCCGCATCGTGCTGATCGGCGCCGGCCTAGCGGACACCGGCATGACGGGCGCGGGCGCATACGGAGCCGCCAAGGCCGCCCTGCACGGGCTGGTGCGCAGCCTCGCCTGGGAACTCGGTCCCGCCGGGATCCTGGTGAACGAGGTCGTGCCCGGCCAGACCCTCACCGAGAACGTGCTCACACATGCCTCGCCCGCCTTCCTGGAGAACAAGGCCGCATCCCTTCCCTCGGGCCGGATGAACACTCCCGAAGACGTCGCGCGCACTGTCGTCTTCCTCGGCTCCGCCGCCAACGGGAACGTCCACGGCGAGGCCCTGCGCGTCACCGGCGGTCTGTGAAACCTGCCCCCGATCCCTACTCAGCCGCACCGCACGGCCCACCGGCCGCAAACCCAGGAGTCCCCATGACCGACACACTCGACGAGCCGAAGACGCTGGCGGACGGACCCGAGGACGCTCCCGCCTATCCCATCAAGCGCACCTGCCCCTACCAGATGCCGCCCGGCTACGAGCAGCTCCGTGAGAAGGGCCCTGTCTCCCGGGTCACCCTCTGGAACGGGCGCATCGCCTGGCTGATCACCGGCAACGAGCTCGGCCGCAGGCTGTTCCCGGACGCCCGGCTCTCCTCCGACGTCCTCGACCCGAATTTCCCGCTGCTCGCTCCCCGAATCGAGGCCCAGCGTCAGCAGGCCGCCGCACCCCCGCTGGTCGGCGTCGACGACCCGGTGCACGCCCGCCAGCGCCGCATGGTGCTGCCCAGCTTCGGCGTCCGCCAGGTCAACGCACTGCGTCCGGCGATCCAGAAGTACGCCGACGACCTGCTCGACAGGATGCTGGCCAAGGGCCCGGGCGTCACCGTCGACCTGCTCACCGAGTACGCGTTGCCGATGCCGTCCGCCGTCATCTGCATGCTGCTGGGCGTCCCGTACGAAGACCACCACTACTTCGACGAGCGCTCGCGGCACGTGCTTTCCTCCTCCGGCCAGGAGCAGGCGGCCCAGGCGCAGCAGGCATTCACCGAGATCCTTGAGTACCTCGACGGCCTGATCAGCCGCAAGCAGGCCGAACCCGGCGACACCCTGCTCGACGAGCTGATCACCCGCCAGCTGGAGGAGGGCGAGGTCGACCGCCAGGAACTCGCGATGATCGCCACCGTCCTGCTGGTCTCCGGCCACGAGACGACCTCCAACATGATCGCCCTCTCCACGATGGCGCTGCTGGCCCACCCGGAGCAGATGGAGGCGCTGCGCGCCGACGAGTCCCTGATGCCCCGGGCCGTGGACGAGCTGATGCGGTTCTCCTCCATCGGCGACATGCTGATGCGCGTGGCCAAGGAGGACATCGAGATCGAGGGCCACCTCATCAAGGCGGGCGACGGGGTGATCCTGTCGACGATGCTGATGAACCGTGATCACGGCTCTTTCGAGCGCGCCGACGACCTGGACGTGTTCCGGCCTTCCGGCCGCCACGTCGCATTCGGGTACGGCATCCACCAGTGCATCGGCCAGAACCTGGCCCGTGCCGAGATGGAGATCGCCCTGGCGACCCTGTTCCGCCGGGTGCCGACGCTGAAACTGGCGATCCCCGCCGACCAGGTGCCGGTCAACGCGCCTTTCGTCCTCCAGGGAGTCTCCGAACTCCCCGTGACCTGGTAGGCCGCCGTGCACATCTCGGTCGACTCAGACCGGTGCATCGGCTCCGCCCAGTGTGCCGTCACCGTGCCCTCCGTCTTCGAGCAGGACGAGGACGGACTCTCCACCGTCATCCCCGGCCGGGAGGACGGCGGCGGCGAGCCACTGGTGCGCGAGGCTGTCCGGGCATGCCCGGTACGAGCCATCACGATGAGGGAGACAGAGGACGTGTGACCACGCGCCGGCCGGGCCCCGCGAGCCCGGCCGGCCCCGCGACGGCTCGGGGCACGGACGGTGCGGCGTCCGTGCCCCGAGCCGTTCTTGACGGAACCTCAAGTGCCCCGGGCAACGATGAGTCCATGGACATTCGCAGCCTAGACGGCGACGACCCCGCCACGATCGCCCTCCTCCTGCCGGGCTTCCAGGAGACGATGAGCCTCGAACTGCCCGGCGACCCGCCGGTGTCGCATGCCTTGCTGGCCCGGTTGCTGCAACGCAGACACGGTGCCGACCGGATCGTCCTGGTGGCCTTCGACGGTGACCGGCCGGTCGGCTGCACCAAGCTCGGCCTCGACCTCGGTGACCCTGACGGACCCGGCCACGGCTCGCTGTGGGTCTTCCCGCCCTTCCGCCGCCGAGGCGCGGGCACCGCGCTCGTCGATGCCGCTCGTGCCGAACTGCTCGCCCGCGGCCGGGATCGCCTGATGGTCGACGCCCCCCACACGCCCACCGCGGAGGCCTTCGCCGCCGTCTGCGGCGCCGAGCTGCACGGCACCAACCTGCGTAACCGGCTCTTCCTCAGGGGCCCTGCCCGTGCCGGCCTCGACGGGTCGGCCGACCGCGTGGTGCCGGGGCACCGGCTCGTCCACTGGAGCGACCGCTGCCCCGAGGAGCTGGTCGACGTCTACGCCCGCGCATGGGGCGCCCTGGACGCGCCCGTCAACGGTCAGGCGGAGGTCCGTGCCCCCACCGCCGCCGACGTCCGCGCCCGCGAGGCCGAGGCGGAGCGCGCCGGACACCGTCAGTACGTGACCGCTGCCGTCGACACGGCCACCGGCGAGGTCGCCGGGTACGCCACCCTCTTCGTCCGCGACAGCCCGATGGCCGACGCGGGGGAGACCCTGGTCCTCGCCGACCGGCGCCGCCAGGGCCTGGGCACCTGGATCAAGGCAGGCCTGATCGCCCTGGCCGCCGTCGAGAACCCCCACCTCGCCCTGGTACAGGCCTGGAACGACGTAGGCAACGAGGCCGTCCTCGCCCTCAACCGCCGCCTCGGCTTCATCGCGGACAGCTCTTGGTCGACGTACTCCGTCAAGAGCTGAGCGCCCGAGGGAAGTTCGAGTTCTGGTCCACCGGCTGCTGCCACGATCCGCACAGACCGGAAACCGCGAGAGGGGTTCTTTGTGAGCAGCAGCGGCACACGTGTACTGATTGTCGGTGGCAGCCTCGTCGGCCTGTCCACCGCCGTTTTCCTCGCCCATCACCATGTGCCGGTCACCCTGGTCGAACGGCACCCGAGCACCTCGATCCACCCCCGCGCGGTCGGCTACTACCCGCGCACCGCCGAGCTGCTGGCCACGGTCGGCGTCGAGAAGGCCGCCAAGGCCGCCGCCGCCGGCTTCGAGAAACACAAGACCCGCGCGGGCGTGGAGTCCCTCGCGGGCAAGGTCTTCTTCGCCAAGGAGGAGCTGGAGGGCGGCAACGAGCTCGCGGACCTGACCCCCTCCACCCTGCTGCTACTGCCCCAGGACCGTCTGGAGCCGATCCTGCGCGCCCGCGCCGAGGAGCTTGGTGCCGACCTGCGATTCGGCACCGAGCTCCTCTCCTTCACCCAGGACGACGACGGGGTCAGCGCCGTCGTTCGGGCTGCCGACGGCAGCGAGACCACGGTGACGGCCGACTACCTGGTGGCTGCGGACGGGCCGCGCAGTTCCGTGCGTGAGTCCCTCGGCGCCGAGCGGGAAGGCCGGGGCGTGCTCTCCCGGCACGTGAGCATCGCTTTCGGCGCGGACTTCGGCGCGGTGCTCGGTGAGCGCCGCTACAGCGTGGTCCACGTCAAGAATGACAAGGTCACGGGCATCCTCGTGCACGACGACACCCTCACCGAGGGCACCCTGATCGTCGGCTACGACCCTGAGAAGGGCGAGGGCCTGGACGACTTCACCGACGCCCGCTGCACCGAGCTGGTCTCCGCGGCCATCGGCTCGGACGAGGTCGAAGTCACCATCCGCTCCCGCTTCCCTTGGGACATGGCCGAGCTGGTCACCGACAACTTTGTGCAGGGCCGCGTATTCATCGCGGGCGACGCCGCCCACCAGATCCCGCCCACCGGCGGGTACGGAGCCAACACCGGCATCGCCGACGCCTTCAACGTGAGCTGGAAGCTGGCCTTGGTACTCAAGGGCACCGCGGGCCGCGCTCTGCTGGACACGTACCAGGACGAGCGCCGACCGGTCGGCACGTATACCGCGCAGCAGGGATCGCTTCAGCTCGCCGTACGGTCCCAGTCCGCGACCGAGGAGCAGCAGGCCGCCACCCACGACGCGATGCGCGTCACCATGGGGCAGGCCTATCCGTCCGGCGCGTTCATCGCCGAGGAGGGCGCGGAGCAGCTGCCGCTGACCTCCGATCCGCGCACCCTGCGCGGCGAGCCGGGCACCCGCGCCCCCTACGTGGTGCTGGAGCGCGACGACGCGCCGGTGACCACGCTCGACCTGTTCGGTGACGGCTTCGTGCTGCTCGCTGGGGCCGAGGGCGGATCCTGGGCGGAGGCGGCGGAGACGGCCGCATCGGCGCTCGGCGTGGACCTCGCCTTCCATCGCGTCGCCCTGGCCGCCGAGGGCGGTGCGTTGACCGACGTGCAGAGCCGTTGGGCTGAGGCGTACGGAGTGGGCGCGGCGGGCGCAGTACTGGTCCGCCCCGACGGGATCGTCGCCTGGCGCACACGCGAGGGGGTCCCCGTCGGTGAGCAGGGCACGGCGCTCGAGGCGGTGCTGCGCACCGTTCTGGCGCGATGAGCGGCGGGGGACCGGCGGTCAGCCGTTGGTGGAGGCGCCCCGTGCCTGCGCGACCGAGTCGACGTACTTGATCAGCAGCCGGGCGAACTGTAGGCGTTCGTCATCGGGCCAGCTCTGGGTGATGAACTCGAAGGCGGCCCGCTGATGCCGGCGGAAGGCCGCCAGCATCGTCAGTCCCTCGTCCGTCATCTGAAGGATCGTTCGGCGCCCGTCCTGCTGCGAGGCCGCGCGGATCAGGTATCCGGCGGAGATGCAGTCGGTGACCATGCGGCTGGCCACGGAAGGGTCCACGACCAGCCGCTCGGCGACGACGCCGACGGTGATCTCCTGCCCGTCGTACTCGGATCCCTCTTCCACGATGTTGAGCACCAGCGTCCGCGTCATGTCCTTCCGGGCCACCGGGCTTTCCACGTTCAGCGCAGAAGCACGGCGCAGCCGCGAGAAAGCCGGTCCGACTGCATCGAGCGGGTCCACTGCGGCCAGCGGGCCCTGGGCGGACGGGAGCTGGGCGGTCTTCTGCCTGGTGGTTGGAGTCTCCATGGCGAACATCCTAGGCGCGGCGATCGAGGACAGCGAGCATGTGTATGCTCGCATGCTATTGCATGAAGTTAGGCACATAATTTCCCCTTGATCAAAACCACCTCTATCACCTGAAGGGATCGCAATGCCGGACAGCAAGGACTTCGACTTCGATGTGATCATCGTCGGCGGCGGCCCGGTGGGCATGCTGCTTGCCTCCGAGCTCCGTATCGGCCGCGCCGACGCCGTCGTGCTGGAGAAGCTCACCGAGCGCACCCCCCACTCCAAGGC
The DNA here is from genome assembly GCF_045041225.1 of Streptomyces sp. NBC_00075. NCBI lineage: Bacteria > Bacillati > Actinomycetota > Actinomycetes > Kitasatosporales > Streptomycetaceae > Streptomyces > Streptomyces sp. NBC_00075. The sequence continues at coordinate 3,141,293 of NZ_CP108243.1, read as the reverse complement.
CTTCGGGCTGCATGCGCGCTCGCTGGAGTCGCTCGACCGCCGCGGGCTCGCCGACCGCTTCCGCGAGGGTGCCCACTCATGGAACAACGGCCACTTCGCCGGCCTTGACGTCTGGGTCGACTTCTCGCTCCTGGACAGCGCTCACAACTACGCCCTGCTTTCCGAACAGACCCGGACCGAGCGCCTGCTGGAGGAGCGCGCCGAGGAGTTCGGCTGCAAGATCCGCCGCGGCCACGAGGTGACGGCCGTCCGTCAGGACGAAGACGGCGCCGAGGTCGACGTCGTCGGCCCCGAGGGCTCGTACACCCTGCGCGCGCGGTATGTCGTCGGAACGGACGGCGGCCGCAGCCTGGTCCGCAAGTCCGCGGGTATCGGCTTCCCCGGCACCGGCGGCCGCGTCACCGCGCGCCTGGCCGACGTCGTCCTCGCCGACCGCGAGAACGCCCCGATGGGCATGGAGCGCACCGAGCGCGGTCTGCTCTTCTGTGTCCCGCTCGACGAGACGTATCACCGCGTCGCCACGTTCGACTTCGAGAAGGGCAAGGAGGCGGACTCCGAGCTCACCTTCGAGGAGTTCAAGGGCAGCGTCCGTGAAATCTGGGGCGACGACATGGGCGCCTCCGAGCCGCGCTGGCTCTCCTGGTTCACCGACTCCGCCTGCCAGGCCGAGACCTATCGCAGGGGTCGCATCCTGCTCGCCGGCGATGCCGCCCACACCCACTTCCCGGTCGGCGGCCAGGGCGTCAACCTGGGCCTCCAGGACGCGCTCAACCTCGGCTGGAAGCTGTGCGCCGACATCAACGGCTGGGGCGGTGAGGGGCTGCTCGACACGTACGACGAGGAGCGCCAGGAGCCGGCCCGCCAGGTGCTGGCCAACACCCGTGCCCAGATCGCGCTGATGAACCCCGACCCCTACGTCACCCAGTTGCGCGAGCTCTTCCAGGACCTCATGCGGAAGGACCAGGTCAACCGCCACATCGCCGAGATGCTCAGCGGTGTACGGGTCCGCTACGACCTGCCGGGCCCCGAGCATCGCCTGCTCGGCGACTTCGCCCGCGACCTGACGCTCAAGACCGAGGGCGGAACCGGGACCCTCCCGAAATATCTGCGCCGCGGCAACTTCGTCCTGCTCGACCTCGCCGGCCGGCCGGAGATCGCCGAGGAGTACGGGAAGTGGGCCGCGCCGCTCGACTGGGCCGGCCGCGTCCGCCACGTCGTCGCCGAATGCGAGGACGAGCCGGAGCTGGCCGGTGTGCTCGTCCGCCCCGACGGTTACGTCGTCTGGGCCGCAGACCGCAGCGCCTCGCCCACCGAGATCGCCGAGGGCCTGCGTGCGGCCATCGAGACCTGGGCCGGAGTCACCGACCCCACCCGCGCGGTCTTCAGCTGACCCGCCCGCCGGCTCCTTAAAGGGCCGGTAAAGAATATGCGCACCACTTGCCACATGTGGACTGGCAATCAATTGCATGACAACATGCATATGTATCCCGGGCCGGGCCGCGGCAACCCGCGACGGCCCGGACGGAAAACCGTTTGGAGAAATCATGCGAATCATCCGCCACTACGAGCACGGCGCGCCGTCCGTCCTGCGCCTCGAAGAGGTGGAGAAGCCGCAGCCCGGTACGGGTCAGGTCCTGATCCGCGCCGAGGCCATCGGCGTCACCTTCGCCGAGGTCCAGCGCCGTCAGGGCATTCCGATCGGCGGCCACGCCGGCCTCCCCGGAGCCCCCGGTGGCGACGTCGCCGGCACGATCGAGGCCGTCGGTGACGGCGTCTCGGGCTTCGCCGTCGGCGACCGCGTCGTCGGTGACATCGACCAGAACGCCTACGCCGACTACGTCGTCTCCGGCACCGACTGGCTCATCAAGATCCCACAGGACCTCGATGCCGCTGCGGCGACCCTCCTGCCCAGCCCGGCCCAGACCGCGTACCACGCGATCAAGGAGGCCGGCCGCCTCCAGCCCGGCCAGACCATCGTGATCGACGCGGCCGCCGGCGGCGTCGGCCACCTGGCCGTCCAGATCGCCAAGGCTCTCGGTGCCGGCAAGGTCATCGCCACCGCCAGTACCCAGGCCAAGCTCGACTTCGCGCGCGAGCTCGGCGCTGACGTCACCATCAACTACAGCGACAAGGACTGGACCGACCAGGTCCTCGCCGCCACCGACGGCCGCGGCGCCGACATCGTCCTCGAGACCGTCGGCGGGGACGTCCTGCTGAAATCCCTGGGCATCACCGCCCAGTTCGGCACCCTCGTCTTCTACGGCTCGGCCTCCGGCGACATCCCGGACCTGCCGACCCTGGCCCTGTCCCGCATGAAGAACGTCGCAGGCTTCAGTCTCTACGCCATGCTCTACAACAAGCAGGACGCCGTGGCCGAGGGCCGGCGTCACCTGTTCGAACTCATCGCTTCCGGCCAGGTCGAGCCGGTCGTGTACGACCGCCTTCCGCTCGACGAGGCCGTCAAGGCCCACGAGCTCATGGAGGCACGCGCACAGCTCGGCAAGATCGTTCTCGTTCCCTGAGACGCCGCTGAACAGGCGGCCGGCCAGTCACCCCACGACGGGCCGGCCGCCCCCTCACCTCACTTGCAGATACCGCGAACTTCCCCTAAGCCCTATGAGGGCCCGAGAGCCAGGTGACGCCGACCGCTTCGAGCGGCCGGTGCGACGGGGAGCACACACCGATCCGAAAGGCGGCACCACTTTGTCCGCTCCCATCCCACAGGCACCCGGTGGGCTGCACCCCTCCGGCACCAGGACCACCCCGGTCATGGTGGCCTGCATGCTCTCCGCCTTCGTGGCCATCCTCGACCTGCAGATCGTCGCCACCGCCCTGCCCCGCATCGCGGGCGACCTCGGCGGTATCGACCTCTTCGCGTGGGTGACCACTGCCTACGTCATCGCCTCCAGCGTCACCACGCCGATCTACGGCAAGCTCGGCGACCTCTTCGGCCGCAAGGTCACCTACCTCTCGGCGATGGGCCTGTTTCTGCTGGGCTCCGCGCTCGCGGGCGCGGCCGGCTCCATGGAGCAGCTCATCGTCTTCCGCGTCGTGCAGGGCCTGGGTGCCGGAGGCCTGTTCGTCTCCGTCCTCGCCATCATCGGTGAACTGTTCACCCCGCGTGAAGGCGCCAAGTACTACGGCATGTTCGGCATGGTCTTCGCCGGTGCCTCCCTCGCCGGCCCCGCCGTCGGCGGCGTGCTCACCGACGCGCTCAGCTGGCACTGGGTCTTCCTGGTCAACCTGCCCATCGGCGCTGTGATCGTCTTCCTGCTCGTCAGGTACCTGCACCTGCCCCGTACGGTCCGTGAGTCCAAGCTCGACTACGCCGGCATCGTCACCCTCTCCGGTGCCATCGTCGCCCTCACCCTCTTCACCTCATGGGTCGGTGTCGAGTACGCCTGGACCTCCCCGCAGATCATCGGCCTCGGCCTCGGCACCCTGCTGTTCCTCGGCCTGTTCATCAAGGCCGAGTCCACTGCCGCGGAGCCGATCGTCCCGCTGCGCCTCTTCAAGGACTCCACCTTCACCATCTCGCTGCTCGGCACCATCGTCTGCGGCATCGTCTTCGTCGGCGTCGTCCAGTTCCTCGCCCTGTACGTCCAGGTCGCCACCGGTGCCAGCCCCACCACCTCCGGCTTCGTCCTGCTGCCGATGATGATGGGCGTCGTGCTCGCTTCCGTCGGCTCCAGCAAGATCATCGGCAAGACCGGCAAGTACAAGATCTTCCCCATCCTGAGCATGGCCCTCGGCATCGTCGGCGCTCTCCTGCTGTCCACCATGGACACCGAGACCCCGCGCGTCCTCGCCATCCTCTACATGGCCGTCTTCGGCTTCGCCTCAGGTCTCTCCGCCCAGGTCTTCACGCAGGCCGCCCAGAACACCGCGCCCCCGCAGGACATGGGAGCCGTCTCCGGCACCGTGACCTTCGGCCGCTCCTTCGGCACCTCGATAGGCATCTCGCTCTTCGCCGCCATCTTCTACGGCCGCCTCACCGACGAGCTCGCCACCCGCGTGCCGGCCGGTGCCCTCGACGGCGTCGACCACAACTCGCTCTCCTCGGACACGGTCCTCGACACGCTCGCCACCCCGGTGCGCAGCGCCATCGAGCAGTCGTACGCCGCCTCGCTCACCCCGGTGTTCACCGCCGCGGTGCCGATCCTCGCGCTGGGCCTCGTCCTCACCCTGCTCATGAAGAACCTCACGCTCCGCTCCCGCCACCACGGCGACGGTCCGCAGGCCGAGGACCCGAACCGGGCCTCCGCCGACAGCACCCCCGAAACGGCCTGATCACATCATCCCCCGTATGTGACTCAGGGCCGAAGTGCCGCCCTCTCCCGCGACTCGCGGCGGGGGGCGGCACTTCATCATGTCCAGGACAGGCCCCCGACGCCCGGACTGCAGAGCGCTTCGAGCGGGACTCCACGCGAATCGGCCATCGTCGGGAGGAGGACCGAAGCGGTCCCTCATGGCTCGCTAGGAGGCTCGCGTGACAACGACCGATGACCGTACGACGGCCGCGGCGGTCGACCCCGGTCCGCTGATCAAGCTGACCATCGCGGACTGCGCAGCCAAGGTGCTGCACAGCGCGGTGACACTCGGCGTGTTCGGTGCCCTCGCCGAAGGCCCGGCCGGTGCGGACCACGTCGTCGCAGCGACCGGCCTGCACAAGCGCATGGCCGCCGACTTCCTCGACGCGCTGGCCGGCCTGGGCCTGCTGGAGCGCACCGGGGACCAGTACGCCAACGGCCCGCTGGCCCGGGCATACCTCGTCCCGGGCACCACCACCTACCTCGGCGGCTTCGTCGAGCTGACCAACGAGACCCTGTACGGCACCTGGGGACGGCTCACCGAGGCGCTCACCACCGGTGCCGCGCAGCACCTGGACCCCGACAAGGGCGGCTTCGTCGGGGGAAAGCACAAGGACCCGGGGAAGATGAAGCGCTTCTTCGCCGGCCTCGACGCCTACAGCGACCGCATGGGCATCGAGATCGCCGGCGCGATCGACTGGAGCCGCCATACCTCCTTCGTCGATCTCGGCGGCGCCCGCGGAAACCTCGCCTCCGTCCTGATCAAGGAACACCCGCACCTCAAGGCCGGGGTCTTCGACCTGGAGCGCACCCGCCCGCTCTTCACCGAGCACACCACCCGCCTGGGCCTGAACGACCGCATCGAGTTCAGCGGCGGCGACTTCTTCACGGACGACATCCCGAAGGCCGACGTCATCGTGCTCGGCCACATCCTGCACGGCTTCGACACCGACCGGCGCCAGGAGCTGCTGCGCCGCGTTTTCTCCGCAACCAACCCCGGCGGTCAGGTCCTCATCTACGACCGGATGATCGACGACGAGCGCCGCGACGCCGAACGCCTGCTCTCCAGCCTGCACATGCGCCTGGTCAGCCAGGACGGCTCCGAGTACCGCATCGACGACGTCCGCACCTGGCTCACCGGGGCCGGCTTCACCAGCAGCACCGCGGAGCCGCTGCTGGGCACGCACACGCTGGTCACCGCCACCCGGTGACCGCTCGGACCCAGCAGCCCGCCCCGACCACCCAAGGAAGCAGCATGAGCCAGGAAAAGGTTCCCGTCCTCATCGTCGGCGGTGGCCTCACAGGCCTGTCCGCCGCCGTGTTCCTCGCCCACCACGGGGTGAAGTGCACGCTTGTCGAACGTCACCCCGGCACCTCCACCCACCCCAAGGCCCGGGCCATCAACCCGCGCACCATGGAGCTCTACCGCGCGGTGGGCATGGAGGAGCGCGTCACGGCCGGCCGTTCGCCGATCTCCGGCAACACCGATCTGGTGCACGTCGAGACCCTCGCCGGCAACGAGCGGGTCCGCATGCCCAACGCCTCGATCGAGGACATCAGCCGCATCAGCCCCGCCCGGTGGACCCTGATCGACCAGAACCAGCTCGAGCCCATCCTGCGCGAGCGGGCCGAGGAGGTCGGCGTCGACCTGCGCTTCCACACCCGTCTGGACGCCGTCATCGAGGGCGCCGACGGCGTGACCGCGACTCTCACCGACGTCGGCACCGGCGAAAGCACCGAACTGCGCACCGAGTACGTGATCGCCGCAGACGGCAGCCGCAGCCCGGTCCGTGAACTCCTCGGCATCGGTTCCCACGGCCGCGGCACCCTCACCAACCTGGTCAGCTTCTTCTTCGACGCCGACCTCGAGGAGCCGCTGCGTGGCCGGAAAATCATCGCCGCCTACGTCAACAACCCCGAGGTACGCGGCACGATCATCCCGATCGACAACGATCGCAAGTGGGTCATCAACGTCTCCTTCTTCCCCGACAAGGGCCAGAGCGCCGCGGACTTCACGCAGGAGCGTTGCGTCGAACTTGTCCGCGCCGCCGTCGGCGTCCCGAACCTGCCGCTGACCATCGAGTCGGTCGACATGCCCGCCTGGGACATCTCGGCGCGTGTGGCTGACACCTTCACCCGCGGCCGCTACCTCATCGCCGGCGACGCCGCGCACGTCATGCCGCCCACCGGCGCCTTCGGCGCGAGCACCGGCATCCAGGACGCCTACAACCTGGCCTGGAAGCTGGCCCTCGTGCTCTCGGGCAAAGCCGGGCCGGGGCTGCTCGCCTCATATGACACCGAACGCCGTCCGGTCGCCCAGGAGACGGTCCGTCAGGCGATGCTGCGCTTCGCCGTCCGCGAGGGCAAGCAGTTCCAGGACGTAGCCAAGGACCTGGTCGACGAGACGACAATGACCTTCGGATATGTCTATCCGGCCGGCGCGTTCGCCGGCGATGACGCCGAGGGCCGGAGCATCACCGAGAACCCGGACAAGCCCAGCGGCCGGCCCGGCGCCCGCGCCCCGCACGTGGTCATCGAGGGCGCCCACGGCCCGTTCTCCACGGTCGATCTCTTCCCGGTCGGCTTCACCCTGCTCACCGCGGGCCCAGCCGCCCCATGGGCCGCGGCGGCCGCCGCCGGCCACGAACTCGGTCTGGTCCTCAACGTCCGCGGCATCGGTGCGAACGGCGACTACTCCGACACCGAGGGCACCTTCAAGGAGCGCTACGGCCTCGGCGACGGTGGCGCGGTCCTGGTCCGCCCCGACGGCATGGTCGCCTGGCGCGCCGAGAGCGGCCCCCGGGGCGACGTCTCCCAGACCGTGACCAGCCTCCTGCGGCAGATGCTCTCGCTCTCCTGACCGTCGGCAACCACCACGCACGACCGGCGCGCCTCCCGGACTCCGGGAGGCGCGCCGGTCTTCGGCCATCCTGCCGGATGACCGGCCACGGGGCTGCTGAGGCCGGCCCGCGAAGAGCGAGCCGGCCGCAGCCGGGAACTCAGGCCGAGCGCGCGAGCAACCGGTGGACGACCGCCGACAGTTCGACCGCCGGGTCCGCGGGCCGTTCCACCGCGCGCCAGGCCACGAACCCGTCCGGGCGGACGAGCACGGCGCCGCCGGTCGTGATCCCGTACTTCTTCAGGAAGCCCTCGGTTACCTCGACCGGCTCCGCACCGCCCACCTCGTGGAAGTCGACGGTGAGGCCGGTGAGCCGGGACACCTGGTCCGCCGCCCGCTCCCACAACCCGGCGTCCGGACCGGCCAGCAGCCACCAGCCGCCCTTGAGCAGATCGTGCAGCGGGGCGTCGGAGCCGCCGATGCGCAGCTCGAAGTGCGGTGCCCGGGTGCCGGGACGGCCCGACGGCTGGGTCGGGTCCTCCACCGGGGGGACACCGTCCGCGCCGGACTCAGGCAGCACCGCGCCCGAACGGTAGACATGACCGAACAGCACAGTGGTCTCCGGCCGGTGCCGGGCCGCGACCTCCGCGTCCAGACCACTGCGCTGCAAGTAGCGGATCACGCCCTGCTCCACGGTGAACTCCGCGACCGGGACACGCTCCTGCTCGTAGGTGTCCAACAGTTCGGGACCGGCCTGTCCACGCAGCACCGACGCCAGCTTCCACGCCAGATTGTGCGCGTCCTGCACCCCCATGTTGCCGCCGAACCCACCGGTGGGCGGCATCATGTGGGCCGCGTCACCGGCCAGGAACACCCGCCCGGAGCGGAACCGGTCGGCGATGCGTGCGGCGACCTCCCAGCTGGTGCTCGACTCCACCGCCACCTCCAGATCCGGCACGCCGACCGCGGCGCGCACCATCTCGACGCAGTCCTCCTCGGAGTACTCGGCGTGCGTCTCCTGCGGAGGCAGGCTCGGCGCCAGTACCCAGCGGTCCGCGTTGTCGAGCCGGCCGAGCACACCCTTGACGTCGTCGTTACTGACGAAGCAGAGGAAGAACCGGCGGTCCGCCACGTAGTCGTCGAGCGCGGCGTGGAAGATGACGTTCATCTGGCGACCGAAGACACCCTGACCGTGTGTGCCGATCCCCAACTCCTCGCGGACAGGGCTGCGAAAGCCGTCCGCCGCGACCATGTACTCGGCGCGGACAACGGTCTCTTCGTCACTCCGCACATCCCGCAGCACAGCGCCGACCCCGTCGGCGTCCTGCTCGAAGCGCACCATCTCGGTGGCGAAGCGGATGTCCGCCCCCAGCTCCTCGGCCTTGGCGCGCAACAGGGGCTCGAACCGGTCCTGGCCTATCAGGGTCCATCCGGTCGTGCTGACCTCGTTCGGGTCGTGACGGAACGGCCCGTCGAAACGGCCCAGCTCGCGGCCCGTGAGCGCCTCCACCTGAAGGATGTCGCCGTACTGGGCATGCGGGTTCTCCTGCGCGCGCACCTTCTGCTCCAAGCCCAGCGCACGCATCAGCTCCATCGTGCGGGGGCTGGCCGCCTGCGCCCGCGGATGCGCCGAGATGTGCGCATGGCGTTCCACCAGGATCGACCGGATGCCCTGCTGGGCGAGGAACAGAGCCTGGGCCAGGCCCACCATGCTGCCGCCCACGATCAGTACGTCGGTTCGCTCCGCCACCGGATGTGCTCCCTTGTCTCGTTGCCGTTCCGTCTCGATGCGGTTCCGGACACTCCCGGCCAGCGAACACCGCTCGGCTAGAGGACCACTCGGGCTGTGAACGCGCCCGTCCGGCGCCCTTTCCGCAGCCTTCGAACGGCCCGGCCCGTCCAGACCGCTTCGAGCGGCACGCGAGGTACGGCTGAAACCTTCATAGCGCTGCTGAACCCTGCTGGACGGGAGGACCAGGGACGTGGTGGAAACCCTGAGTGTGCTGGTGCTACTGGGCACCGGCTTGGTGGCGGGAGTGCTGTTCGCCGTGGCGGTCAGCGTCATGCCTGCCCTGATCGCGATGCCGCCCGACCGCTACGTCGACACCCACAAGCTGCTCGGCAAGCGGTACGACCGCATCATGCCGTTCATCGTGAGCGGCTCCGTCGTCATCGACGCGGCCTTCGCCGTCGGCGCCGACGAGACCGGGCCACGCGTGCTGTTCATCGTCGGCGCCCTGGCCATGGCCGGCGTCGCAGTCGTCTCACAGACCCGGAACGTACCCATCAACAACCGGGTCAAGAAGACGCGGCCCGAAGACCTCGGACCCGACTGGGAGGACCCACGTATCCAGTGGCGTGACTGGCACCTGCTGCGCACCTGCTTCGCCATCACCGGCTGCTCCCTGACCGCCGCCGCGGTGGTGCTCTCATGAACGCCGGTACCGAAGCGGACGCCGCGGCGCGTCCGGGCATCTCGCGGGTCCTGCCCGGCGCCGAGGAAAGGGCCGCCGCCAACGCCCGCATGATCGCGGTCCTCACCAGGCCCGACCCGGGCCCGGTCGCCGAACACCTCGCCCTGCTGCACTTCACGGGCCGGCGCAGTGGTCATGCGCACACTGTGCCCGCGGGCGTGCACCGCATCGGTGGCGCCCTGTTCATCGCCACCGGCAGCGCCTGGCGCCACAACTTCACCGACGGGGCATCCGGAGAGATCACCTGGCGCGGCCGCCGCACCCCTGCCCACTTCGCACTGGTCACCGACCTTGAGCAGACCGCCCGCGGATACCACGACCTGTACGAACGCTACGGCGCCGAGGCCGCCCAGCGGCGCTTGGGCATCGTCGCCGACGCCGCCGCGCTCACCCTGGCCGACTTCCGGGCCGCCGTCACCGGCATCCCGCTCGCTCTGGTGGCCGTGACCCCCACCACCGAATCCGTCATCAACGAGAGGACCTCCCGATGAGCGCAATCGCCGGCTGGGTCGACTTCGAGCGGGACCTGTCCGAGGAGGCCGAGACCGTCGAGACCATGGCGGCTGCCCTCGCCCACCGCGGCCCCGACGGCCGCGGCATCTGGGTCGAGGGCCATGCCGCGCTCGCCCACCGGCGGCTGGCCCTGCGCGACGTGACGAAGACCGGCGCGCAACCGGCTGTCCACACCACCGAAGGCGACGCCGCAGTCGCCGTCCTCACCCTCGACGGAGCCCTCACCAACCACACCGAGCTGCGAGGCGAACTGGCCACGAAGGGCCACCGGTTCACCGGCAGCGGCGATGGCGAGACCGCCCTGCACGCCTACCTGGAATGGGGAGCCGGTTTTCTCACGCGTCTCGAGGGCCACTTCGCGATCGCCGTGTGGGACGTACGCAACCAGGAACTGCTGCTGGCCCGCGACCGCCTCGGTGTCAAGCCACTCAGCTATTACCCGACTCCCGACGGAGTCCTGTTCGGTTCCGAACCCAAGGCGATCCTCGCCCACCCCGACGTCAAGCCGGTCGTCGACGCCGACGGCCTGCGCGAGCTGTTCGCACACAGTCGTAAGCCCGGCACCGCCGTCTTCCGGGGCATGCGCGAGGTCGTCCCCGGCCACGCGCTCGTCGTCCGCCGCCCCGGCAACCAGGAGCAGCGGTACTGGTCGCTGCCCGCCCGGCAGCACACCGACAGCCTTGAGGACACCATCACCACGGTCCGCCGCCTGCTCGCGGACGCTGTCGCTTCCCACCTGCGTGCCGACGTCCCCGTGGGCGCCATGCTTTCCGGCGGCATCGATTCCAGCGCCCTGACCGCCCTGGCCCACCGGGGCCTTGCCGCCGACGGCGCCGGCCCGCTGCGCAGCTTCTCGGTCAACTTCACCGGCTACACCGAGAACTTCGAGCCCCACCCCACGATGCGTTCCACGCCCGACGCGCCGTTCGCGGCACTCGCCTCGCAGCACATCGGCTCTCGACACTCCGAAATCCTGCTCGACACGGCCGCCCTCACCGACCCCGAGGTGCACGCCGCCGCCCTGCGCAGCCAGGACGCTCCCTCGCCGCTCGGTGACATGGACGTCTCCCTCATCCAGTTCTTCGCCCGGCTCCGCAAGGCAGGATTCACCGCCGTGCTCTCCGGCGAGACCGCGGATGAGGTCTTCAACGGCTACTTCTGGGCGTACGACCCGAAGCACAGCAACTCGCAGACCTTCCCCTGGGTCTCCTTCGAACGAGGTCACGACGCCGCAGCGGGCGGACTGGGCACCTCCATGATCGACCGACAGCTGCGCAAGGAACTGGACTTCCTCGGTTACGCGGACCAGCACTACCGCGACGCCCTCACCGAGGTCCCGCACATCGACGGGGACACCCCCGCCGAACGCCGGGCCCGCGAGGTCACCTACCTCGCCCTGACCCGCTGGGCGCCAACCCATCTCGACCGCGCCGACCGCATGAGCATGGCTCACGGCGTGCAACTACGGCCGCCTTTCTGCGACCGGGCGCTCGTCGAGTACGTCTACAACGTGCCGGCTGCCATGAAGCGGGTCGACGGCGTCGAGAAGAGCCTGCTGCGTTCCGCGGTTGCCGACCTGCTGCCCGAAGCCGTCCTGCACCGCAAGAAGAGCGCCTACCCCACCACCCAGGAAGCCGCCTACGGAGACTTCGTGCGTCGCCGCTTCACCGAGCTGGCCACCAACCGCGGCGCCGCCGTCGCCGGGCTGCTCGACGCCACCACCTCCGCCGAGGCGCTGACCGCCGACGGTTCCCCGCAGGGTGCTTTCGCCTGGGTCGAGCGGGCCAGCATGGAAATGGTGCTTCAGCTGGAGACCTGGCTGACCGAATACCGGATCGACCTGCGGCTCTGACGTCGCCGGGCCGCCGGTCCAGGCCGCTTCAAGACAGCTTTGAGAACCACCCACGAGGGTGGAGCAACGACCGAAGAAGCCAGGAGGGCAACGTGCACCGCACACTGATCGTGGCCAGGATGAACCTGGCCGACGCCGAAGGCATCGGCCAGGTCTTCGCGGACTCGGACAGCACCGACCTGCCACACATGGTGGGCGTCTCCAGGCGAACCCTGTTCGCCTTCCACGACCTGTACTTCCACCTCGTAGAGGCGGAGCAGGACATCGGCCCGAACCTCTACAAGGCGCGCAGCCACCCGCTGTACAACGACGTCAACACCCGGCTACAGGAATTCATCTCCCCCTACGACCCCAACTGGCGCGAGCCGCGCGACGCGATGGCCGTTCCGTTCTACTCATGGACGCCCGACAGCGGCCCCTTCGTCACCCAGCCGTCCACCCCGAACCTGGGCGGTGACCGATGACGACCGCAGCGACCACCCCCACCAAGGTCAACCTGGAAGAGGTCGTCCCCAACCGCAAGCGCGGCGGCGACATCCGGATCACCCTCAGCCCGCGCACGGTCGGCTGCACCTCGGGCTTCGGTGGCACGCTACGGCTGGCCCCGGGCGAGTACGTCACCGAGCATTTCCACCCGTATTCGGAGGAGTTCCTGCACGTCGTCACCGGCGAGCTGGAGATCACCCTCAACGGTGAGCCCGTCGTCATCGGCCCCGGCGACTCGCTACTGGTCCCGATCAACATGCGCCATCGTCTGGTCAACACCGGTCTGGAACCGGCCCAGGTGGTCTTCCACCTGTCACCGCTCGCGCCTCGCCCGGAACTCGGCCACGTCGATACCGAAGCCCCGCTCGTCGAGAACGGCAGCAACCCGGACGTCGGAGGACCTCGATGAGCCGTCGCGCCGTCATCACCGGGGTCGGCGCCGTCGCTCCCGGCGGCATCGGCCGGGACGCCTACTGGGAACTGCTCACGCACGGCCGCACAGCCACCCGGCAGATCACCCTGTTCGACGCGTCGAAGTTCCGCTCCCAGGTCGCCGCCGAGTGCGACTTCGACCCGGTGGCCGCCGGCCTGAGCCCCCAGGAAGTACGCCGGATGGACAGAGCCGCCCAGTTCGCCGTCGTCGCGACCCAGGAGGCGATCGAGGACAGCGGCATCGACATCGCAGCAGGCGACCCCGGCCGGACCGCGGTCAGCATCGGCAGCGCCGTCGGCTGCACCACCGGCCTGGAAGACGAATACGCGGTCCTGTCGGACGGCGGCAAGAGCTGGCTCGTCGACCACACCTACGGCGTCCCGCACCTGTACGGCTACATGGTCCCCAGCACACTGGCGGCCGAAGTCGCCTGGCGGGCCCGGGCAGAAGGTCCCGTCGCACTGATCTCCACCGGCTGCACCTCCGGCCTCGACGCCATCGCCCACGGCGTCCAGCTCATCGAGGAAGGAGCCGCCGACATCGTCGTCGCGGGCGCCACCGATGCCCCGCTGTCGCCCATCACCTCCGCCTGCTTCGACGCGATCAAGGCCACGACACCGAACGCCGACCACGACCCGGGCACAGCGTCCCGCCCCTTTGACGGCCGCCGCGACGGCTTCGTCCTGGGCGAGGGCTCCGCCGTCATGGTGATCGAGGACGCCGAGTCGGCGCGTCGGCGCGGCGCCACCGTCTACGCCGAGGTGGTCGGTTTCGCCAACCGCTCCAACGCCTTCCACATGACCGGACTCAAGCCCGACGGCCGTGAGATGGCCGAAGCCATCAGGATCGCCCTGCGCCGCGCAAAGCTCGATCCGCGCGACATCGACTACATCAACGCGCACGGTTCCGGCACCAAGCAGAACGACCGGCACGAGACGGCCGCCTTCAAACGGAGCCTGGGACAACGCGCTCATGAGATCCCGGTCAGCTCCATCAAGTCGATGATCGGGCACTCCCTGGGAGCGATCGGCGCCCTGGAGGTAGCCGCCTGCGCACTGGCCCTGCGCCACCAAGTGGTGCCGCCGACGGCGAACCTCACGATTCCCGACCCCCAGTGCGATCTCGACTACGTGCCGGTCGCCGCCCGGGAGCACCGCATGGACCACGTACTGAGCGTCGGCAGCGGATTCGGCGGCTTCCAGAGCGCCATGATCCTCAGCCGCCCAGGAAGCCGGAAGAAGGCTGCGGCATGAGCGCCCTCGGCATACCCGAAGGACGCCGGCGCCCGGCGGTCGTCACCGGACTCGGAGTGGTCGCCCCCACCGGAATCGGGGTCCGCCGGCACTGGGAGTCGGTGCTGGCCGGCAAGAGCGGCCTCGGCCGCATCACCCGCTTCGACCCGGCCGACTATCCGGTCAAGGTGGCCGGAGAAGTGCCCGGCTTCGCGGCTGACGAGCAGGTACCCAAGGGCCTGATCGACCGGACCGACCGGTTCACCCACTTCGCCCTGGCCGCGGCCGAGGCGGCCCTCGCCGACGCGGACGCCGACCCGCAGCAGCTGCCCGAGTACGAAATGGCCGTGGTCACCGCGAGCTCCTCCGGCGGCACCGAGTTCGGCCAGCACGAGATGGAGCAGCTCTACCAGCAGGGCCCGGCCTGGGTCGGCGCTTACCAGTCCATCGCCTGGTTCTACGCCGCCACCACCGGCCAGATCTCCATCCGCCACGGCATGCGCGGACCCTGCGGAGTCGTGTGCGCCGAACAAGCCGGCGGGCTGGACGCGCTGGGCCAGTCCCGGCGGCTGCTGGACACCGGCTCCCGGCTGGTCCTGAGCGGCGGCACGGACGCTTCACTGTGCCCCTACGGTCTGACGGCCCAGTTGTCCACCGGCGCCCTGTCCACGGTGGACGACCCGGCGCGCGCCTACCTGCCGTTCGACGAAGCCGCCAGCGGCTACGCACCCGGCGAGGGCGGAGCCATGCTGGTCGTCGAGACGGAGGAGGGCGCCCGTGAGCGAGGCGCCCAGCACTACGGCCGGATACTCGGCTACGCCGCCGGGTTCGACCCGCTGCCCGGCACCGGCCGCCCGCTCGTCCTGGCCTCCGTAATCCGCCGGGCTGTCGAAGACGCCGGGATCACCGCGGACTCCATCGACGCCGTCTTCGCCGACGCCGCAGGCACGCCGGACCTGGACCACGCCGAAGCCGCCGCGATCAACGAGGTGTTCGGCGCCGGACAGGTGCCCGTGACCGCGCCCAAAGCCCTCACCGGCCGGCTGTACGCGGGCGGGGCACCCCTGGACGTGGCGACTGCCCTGCTCAGCCTGAGCGCCGGCGTGATCCCGCACACCCCCGGCATCGATCGCCCCGCCCCCGGCCTGGGCCTCGACCTGGTTGTCGGCAGCCCGCGGCAGACCGCTGCCCGCACTGCCGTGGTTCTCGCCCGCGGCCACGGCGGATTCACCTCCGCCCTGGTCGTGGACGCGGGCAACCGCACCGACCACACCAAGTGACCCGTCCGAACACGAAAAGGCAGGAAGTCATGAGCGAACGCACCGAGGAGGCCCGAGTCTGATGGCAGGTCACACCCGCAACTCCGTCGTCATCGACGCCCCGATGGACCTCGTCTGGGAGCGCACGAACGACGTGGCGTCCTGGACCGAGCTGTTCAGCGAGTACTCCGTCGCCGAAATCCTGGAGCAGGACGGCCCCACCGTCACCTTCCGGCTCGCCCTGCACCCGGACGAGAACGGCAAGGTGTGGAGCTGGGTCTCTCGGCGCACCACCGACGCGGCGACCCGCACCGTCCGTGCCCACCGTGTCGAGACCGGCCCCTTCGAATACATGAACATCCACTGGGAGTACACCCAGACCGACGAGGGCGTTCGGATGCAGTGGACCCAGGACTTCCACATGAAGGACGGGGCTCCGCTCGACGACAAGGGCATGACCGACCGGATCAACCGCAACAGCCTGGTCCAGCTGGAGGTCATCAAGGCCGGGATCGAGGCGGCCGCCCGTGCGCAGCGCACACCTTTCGCGGACCTGGCGGGCAAGCGGATTCTGGTCACCGGCGGCTCCCGCGGCATCGGGCGCGGCATCGTGCTCGCTGCCGCTCGCGCCGGTGCCCACGTGGTCACCTGCTACCGCCGGGAGAACGACTACGTCACGTCGCTGACCAAGGAACTCGCTCCGCTCCCCGGCACCCAGCACGTGCTGCGGGCGGACGCGAGCGAGGCGTCCGGCGCCCGACTGCTGGCGGAGCAGGCCGGGAAGCTGCTCGGCGGCCTCGACGCGGTGGTGAACAACGCCGGCGACTTCGCGCCGACGCCCTACGCGGAGCTGACGGACGCGGCGTGGGCCACGGCGCTTCAGTCGAACCTCACCGGCCCCCACCAGGTCACACAGGCCGTGCTACCGCTGCTCGGCAAGGGCGCCTCGATCGTCAACCTCGGCTCCACGGTGGCTCGTATCGGCATGGCCGGCGGCGCCCACTACACCGCGGTCAAGCAGGCCCTGGTCGGCCTGACCCGTTCCCTGGCACGCGAACTGGGCCCGCAGGGCATCCGGGTCAACACGATCTCACCCGGCCGGATCGCCACCGAGGCGCTCGACGAGCTGCCGCCCCAGGCGGCCGCCCAGCAGCGTGCGACCTTCTCGAAGTTCGCCGCCCTCGGCCGCCTCGGCACCCCCCAGGAGATAGCCGATGTCGTGCTGTTCCTGATCAGCGACCAGTCCTCCTACATCACCGGACAGAACATCCACGTCGACGGCTGTGTGTGAGCCACCGTCGCACCACTGAAGGGACAGACCACGTGGAACTCGCAATTCAGGGCAGGAATCTTCTGGTCACCGGCGGCTCCAGAGGCATCGGGCGTGGCATCGTGCTGGCCGCGGCCCGAGCCGGCGCCAATGTACTGACCTGCTACGTGCAGGACAGCGAGCACGTCGAGAGCCTGCGCCGCGAGCTGAAGGGGACCGGCGGCGACCACGAGGTCGTACGCGCGGACATCGGTGACCTGGAACAGGTCGATGCCCTGGTGGCGAGGGCCAAGGAGAAGTACGGAAAGCTCGACGGCATTGTCAACAATGCCGGTGTCATCAGCCACATACCCTTTGCCGAGCTTCCTCCGGACGAGTGGTCGCGTGTCCTGGACACCAACCTGACGGCTGCCTACCGCGTGATTCAGCAGTCGCTGCCGTTCCTGGGAGAGGGCGCTTCGGTCGTCAACATCGGTTCACGCGGTGCCGCCGCGGGCATTCCGCTGCGTGCCCACTACACCGCGGCCAAGGCGGCGATGATCGGCCTCACCCGCTCGCTGGCCAAGGAACTGGGCGGAAGAGGGATACGGGTCAACGTGGTGGCCCCCGGTGTCATCGAGACCGAGGCCTTCGACACCATGCCGGCCGAGCGTGCCGAGGGCCTGCGCGCGATGTACGCACAGAAGACGGCCCTGGCGCGGCTGGGCCGGGTCGACGAGCTCGCCGCCCCGGTCCTGTTCCTGCTCAGCGACCTGTCGGCCTATGTCACGGGTGAAACCCTCAACGTGGACGGGGGCATCTGACCATGTCCGACGCAACGTTCCGGGTCATGCTCCGCATGCAGATCAAGCCCGGCATGGAAGCCGACTTCGAGCAGATGTGGAAGGAGGTCGGGGGCTCGGTCACCAACCACCCGGCCAACCGCGGCCAGTGGCTGTCCAGGAGCACGACCGTCGACGAGGACGACATCTACTACATCATCAGCGACTGGGTCGACGAACCGCAGTTCCGCCAGTTCGAGACCAGCGACACCCACCTTCAGCACCGCACCAGGCTGCACCCGTACCGCAGCGGTGGCTCCATGGCGACGATGAACATCGTCGCCAGCCTCTCCAGGACGGCCGCATGACCGTCGCTCCCGCCGTGGAAGTGGTGCTCTACCACCTGTCCCCCAGGGGAGAGGACGTGCTGGCGGCCTACCACGAGACCAGCCGTCGCATGGCCGGCACCCCGGGTCTGCTGGGCAACCAGCTGATGAACGAGCTGGGCCGCCCCGACAGCTATGTCGTGGTCAGCCACTGGGACACCTGGGAGTCCTTCGAGAAGTGGGAGAGCGGCCCGGAGCACAAGGGCCAGACGGCACCACTGCGCGAGTTCCGCGACACCGAGCGGGCCCGTCCCTTCGAGATCTACAGGGTCCTCGCCACCTACTGAGACCAGACCGACCCGTGCCGGGCACTCCGCGGCAGACGCCCAGCGTCTCCCGCGGAGTGCCCGGCCCCGCGTTCCGGAACACCGGCGCCGCACGAAGGAGACAGCGTGGAAAGCCCGAGCCGGACGTACGAGTCCCCGGTCCACAGCGGCGCCGCCCCCGTTCCCGATGCCCGACGCGCGTTCATCACGCTGCTCGGCGTGGATCTCTGGGAACGGTTCAGCTTCTTCGGGATGGCCGCGATCCTGGTCCTCTACCTCACCGCAGCCCCCGCCGACGGCGGCATGGGCATGGCCTCGCAGACCGCCACCGCCGTGTTCGCCACGTACATGTCTTTGAACTTCCTGGCCGGACTACCCGGTGGCTGGCTCGCCGACCAGGTACTCGGCGCGCGCCGGGCCGTGCTTCTCGGCGGCGGACTCATCGCTACCGGACACGCCGTCCTGTCCCTCACCTCCGCTCCCGCGCTCTGTGCCGGACTCTCACTCATCGTCGCCGGCACCGGCCTGTCCAAGCCTTCACTGGCTGCGATGGTCGCCGCCGTCAGTGGTGCCGAGAAGCGGGAAGAGGCGTTCTCCCGCTTCTACATGTGCATTCAGGTCTCCGCGCTCCTTGCCCCCGTCGTCACCGGACTGCTGGCAGAGAAGGTCGCTTGGCACCTCGGCTTCGCCGCAGCCGCCTTCGGCATGGCAGCGGGCCTGGCCCAGTTCGGCATCGGGATTCGCGCTTTCGAACGGGTCGGCCGAGGCCCGACGCGTCCGATCTCGTGTGAGGAGGCCCGTACGGCGGCCCGGCGAGCAGGCATCATCCTTGCGGTCGCCACAGCCGCCGTCACCGCGGTCTCACTCGGCGCGCTGCCGCTCACCGCGGTGCTGGCGCTGTTGGGGCTGGCGACCGTGGCTCTGCCGTTCCTCTATCTGCGGACGCTGAGCCGCCGTACATCCATCGACGGCAAGCGGCTTTCCGCGTTCACCGCTGTCATGGGTGCGTCGGCGGCCTTCTGGATGATCTTTGCCCAGAGCGGTTCGGCACTCTCCCTCTTCGCGGAGCGCCACACCGACCGCGTCGTTCTCGGCTTCGACGTTCCGGCGAGTTGGATGCAGTCGGTGCACCCGCTGTTCGTGCTGCTGCTGGCCCCCTTCGTGGCGCGGCTGCGCGGTGCGGTGACCACGAAGGTCGCGGGCGCGCTGGGCGTGGCCGGTCTGAGCTTCGTCGTCATGGCCGGAGCCGCCCTGCTGGCCCAGGAGCGCCCGGTCTCCATGGCCTGGCTGACTGTTGTCTATCTGCTCTACTCCCTCGGCGAGATCGTCTTGGCCCCGGCCGGCCTCGCGCTCACTGCAGCAGTCGCCCCTCCCGGTTTCACCAACCGCTTCCTCGCCCTCAACGGCATGTTCGCCGCAGTTGGTGTGGTGCTGGGCGGCCAGCTCTACCGGTTGACTGCGGTGCTCCCGCTGCCGGCCTACTTCCTGCTGATGGGCACTGCTGTGCTCACGATCGGTGCCACTGTGGCAGCCGTGGCCCGCAGTCTGCGTCCGCACCTGCCGGCCTGACGTCCTCCCCGCCGTACGGGTGCGGAGCGCCGAGCGCCCGACAGATCTCGCTTGTTGCTCCGACGTGTCCGTGCGCGATGCAGCCGCACCTCGCCGTCCTCGGGGCGCGGGCCGGGACCCGCTCTCCTTCGGCGACGTGATCAGCCGAATGGTCAGGGCCCACCCCCTCAGCACTCGATGATGTTCACAGCCAACCCACCCCGAGCCGTCTCCTTGTACTTGACGCTCATGTCGGCCCCCGTCTCCTTCATCGTCTTGATGACCTTGTCCAGGGACACCTTGTGCGAGCCGTCCCCCCGCATCGCCATCCGCGCCGCCGTGACCGCCTTCACCGCGGCCATGCCGTTGCGTTCGATGCACGGGATCTGGACCAGGCCGCCGACCGGGTCGCAGGTCAGGCCGAGGTTGTGTTCCATGCCGATCTCGGCCGCGTTCTCGACCTGTTCCGGACTCCCGCCCAGCACTTCCGCCAGCGCGCCCGCCGCCATCGAGCAGGCCGAGCCGACCTCGCCCTGGCAGCCGACCTCCGCGCCGGAGATGGACGCGTTCTCCTTGAACAGCATGCCGATCGCGCCCGCGGCCAGCATGAAGCGGACCACGCCGTCCTCGTCGGCGCCCGGCACGAAGTTGATGTAGTAGTGCAGGACCGCCGGGATGATGCCCGCGGCGCCGTTCGTCGGGGCCGTCACGACCCGGCCGCCCGCCGCGTTCTCCTCGTTCACCGCCATCGCGTACAGCGTGATCCACTCCATCGCGCGGGCCAACGGCTCGCCCTCCGCCCGGAGTTGACGTGCCGACATGGCCGCGCGGCGGCGCACCCGGAGCCCGCCCGGCAGGATGCCCTCGCGGGACATACCGCGGGACACGCACGCCTGCATCACCCGCCAGATGTCAAGGAGCCCGGAGCGGATCTCGTCCTCGGTGCGCCAGGCCCGCTCGTTCTCCAGCATCAGCGCGGAGATCGACAGGCCTGTTTCCTTCGCCAGGCGCAGCAGTTCGTCGCCCGTGCGGAAGGGGTACTTCAGCGGGGTGTCGTCGAGCTTGATCCGGTCCGCGCCCACGGCGTCCTCGTCGACGACGAATCCGCCGCCCACCGAGTAGTACGTCTTCGAGAGCAGCTCGGCCCCCGAGGCGTCGTACGCCCACAGGGTCATGCCGTTCGCGTGGTAGGGGAGTGTCTTACGGCGGTGCAGGACGAGGTCGTCGTCGAAGGAGAAGGCGATCTCGTGGTCGTCGAGGAGCCGGAGCCGGCCCGACTCCTTGATCTGCTCCACCCGTACGTCCGCGCCCTCCACGTCCACCGTGCGCGGCGAGGCGCCCTCCAGGCCGAGCAGCACCGCCTTGGGCGTGCCGTGGCCGTGGCCGGTCGCGCCGAGCGAGCCGTACAGCTCCGCCCGGACCGACGCCACCGCCCCGAGGACCTCCTCGTTGCGCAGCCGGCGGGCGAACAGCCGGGCCGCGCGCATGGGGCCGACCGTGTGGGAGCTGGACGGGCCGATACCGATCGAGAACAGGTCGAAGACCGAAACGGCCACGGTGACTCCTCAGAACGGGGGCGGTGGGCTCCGCACAGAGACACGGACACGGATCGTGGCCGCGGCGGAGCCCACTCGCTCCAGGGGTACTACTTGGTCAGACCGGGGTACAGCGGGTGCTTGTCGGCCAGCGCCTTCACACGGGCCTTCAGAGCTTCAGCGTCGTAGGACGGCTTCAGGGTCTCCGCGATGACGTCGGCGACCTCCGTGAAGTCCTCGGCCGTGAAACCGCGGGTCGCCAGGGCCGGCGTGCCGATCCGCAGGCCCGAGGTGACCATCGGGGGACGCGGGTCGTTCGGGATCGCGTTCCGGTTGACGGTGATGCCGACCTCGTGGAGACGGTCCTCCGCCTGCTTGCCGTCCAGCTCGGAGTTGCGCAGGTCGACGAGGACCAGGTGGACGTCCGTACCGCCGGAGAGGACGGACACGCCGTGCTCCGTGACGTCCGCACGCACGAGGCGCTCGGCGAGTAGCTGCGCGCCCTCCACCGTACGCCGCTGGCGCTCCTTGAAGTCGTCCGAAGCGGCGACCTTGAAGGACACCGCCTTCGCCGCGATCACGTGCTCCAGGGGACCGCCCTGGAAGCCCGGGAAGACGGACGAGTTCAGCTTCTTCGCGAACTCCTGCTTCGCCAGGATGATCCCGCCGCGCGGGCCGCCCAGCGTCTTGTGCGTCGTCGAGGTGACGACGTCCGCGTACGGCACCGGGTTCGGGTGCAGGCCCGCCGCGACCAGACCGGCGAAGTGCGCCATGTCGACCCAGAGGTACGCGCCCACCTCGTCCGCGATACGGCGGAACTCCGCGAAGTCCAGCTGCCTCGGGTACGCCGACCAGCCCGCGATGATCACCTTCGGCCGGTGCTCCTTGGCGAGCTGCTCCAGCTCGGCCATGTCGACCAGACCGGCCTCGTCCACGTGGTAGGCGACCACATCGAACTGCTTGCCGGAGAAGTTCAGCCGCATCCCGTGGGTGAGGTGGCCGCCGTGCGCCAGGTCGAGGCCGAGGATGGTGTCGCCGGGCTGGGCCAGCGCGAACAGCGCGGCCTGGTTGGCGGAGGCACCCGAGTGCGGCTGGACGTTGGCGTACTCGGCGCCGAACAGCTCCTTGACCCGGTCGATCGCGATCTGCTCGGCGACGTCGACGTGCTCGCAGCCGCCGTAGTAGCGGCGGCCCGGGTAGCCCTCGGCGTACTTGTTGGTGAGGACCGAGCCCTGGGCCTCCATGACCGCGACCGGGGCGAAGTTCTCCGAGGCGATCATCTCCAGGGTGGACTGCTGCCGGTTCAGCTCGGCGTCGACGGCGGCGGCGACCTCCGGGTCCAGCTCGTGCAGGGGAGTGTTGAGAAGCGACATGGGGGCAATACGTCCTTACGCCTGGGGATCTCAGCTGCCGGAGAACGCGGTGTACTCGTCCGCGGAGAGCAGGTCGCCCGGCTCCTCCGCGACGCGCACCTTGAAGAGCCAACCGCCTTCGAACGGGGCGGAGTTCACCAGCGACGGGTCGTTGGAGACGTCCTCGTTGACCTCGGTGACCTCACCGGAGACCGGGGAGTACAGATCGCTGACGGACTTGGTCGACTCCAGCTCACCGCAGGTCTCGCCCGCGGTCACCGTGGCACCTACCTCGGGAAGCTGGACGTACACGACATCGCCGAGCGCGTTGGCCGCGTGCTCGGTGATACCGACCGTCGAGACGCCGTCCTCGGCGCCCGACAGCCACTCGTGCTCCTTGCTGTAGCGCAGCTGCTGGGGGTTGCTCATGGCCTGAATTCTCCTGTACGCGGGGGACTGGTCATGCATGGGGTACTACAGGGGACTGCCCGTGAGCAGCCATGACACGGGTCGCTGACGACGCCTGAGTGAAACCCGGGCTACTTCTGCCGCTTGTAGAACGGCAGCGCCACGATCTCGTACGGCTCGTGACTGCCCCGGATGTCCACACCCACGCCCGCCGTGCCCGGCGCAGCGTGCGTGGAGTCGACGTACGCCATAGCGATCGGCTTGCCGAGGGTGGGGGAGGGGGCGCCCGAGGTGACCTCGCCGATCACCCGACCGTTTGCGACGACCGCGTACCCCGCGCGCGGGACACGACGGCCCTCGGCGACCAGGCCGACGAGGACCCGCGGCGGCTCGTACGAGGCGCGCTCGGCGGCCTCGCGCAGGGCGGCGCGGCCCACGAAGTCGCCGGCCTTCTCGAACTTGACGACCCGGCCGAGACCGGCGTCGAAGGGGGTGAGGGAGGTGGTCAACTCGTGTCCGTACAGCGGCATGCCCGCCTCCAGACGGAGCGTGTCCCGGCAGGACAGTCCGCAGGGGACGAGCCCGGCGGGCGTACCCGCGTCGGTCAGCGCCTGCCACACCTTCTCCGCGTCGCCCGGCGCCACGAACAGCTCGAAGCCGTCCTCGCCGGTGTATCCGGTGCGCGCGATGAGGGCGGGGACCCCGGCGACCGTGCCGGGCAGGCCCGCGTAGTACTTCAGGCCGTCGAGATCGGCGTCGGTGAGGGACTTCAGGATCCCCGGGGACTCGGGGCCCTGGACGGCGATCAGCGCGTAGGCGTCCCGGTCGTCGCGGACGACCGCGTCGAAGCTGTCGGACCGCTCGACGAGGGCGTCGAGGACGACCTGCGCGTTGCCGGCGTTGGCCACCACCAGGTATTCGGTCTCGGCCAGCCGGTAGACGATCAGGTCGTCGAGGATGCCGCCGTCGGCCCGGCAGATCATCGTGTAGCGGGCGCGGCCCACGGCGACGGACCCGATGTTGCCGACCAGCGCGTAGTCGAGGAGGGCGGCGGCCTCCGGCCCCGTCACGGTGATCTCGCCCATGTGGGAGAGGTCGAAGAGGCCGGCCTTCGTGCGCACGGCCAGATGCTCGTCGCGCTCGGAGCCGTACCGCAGGGGCATGTCCCAGCCGGCGAAGTCGGTCATCGTCGCGCCGAGCGAACGATGCAGGGCATCGAGCGCGGTCGTACGCGGAATGGGGCTACTGCTCATCGGTTGTGCTCCCAGGGCATGACGGCGAGGTCGTTCCTCCCCATCTGTCATCGGAACCTGAGAGGTTCGCCATGACCGTGAAGGACATGGCTTGCACCGTGGGTGGAGCCGCTGGTCGAAGGACCGGCGGCCCGCTTTTCAGATGTGCCTCGCCCGCGCGGTAACGGGGCCTGAGAGATTCAAGGGAGGGACTTGCTCCTTCGGCGCCCGGTCACCCGTAGGTGTCCGGAACTCTCCCGCGCGGATTCAAGCGGCCGGTATGCAGTTGGCGGGCACATCATCGCACGCATTCCTTCGGCACGGCAGGGGGACCCTTCACAGAGAGAACACAGTCACGCCACAGCGGCACATACCGCCCTGTAGCAGGCCTGTTGCAGTAAGCGGACCCAAACGAGAGACACCGCGTATTACCTTCTCTTTACACTCGACGGGGACGGTACTTCCCGACCCCATGGGAGGACGATCACGGTGAACAGGACCACGGCGTACGCGACGACCTCAGCCCTCGCACTGACCGACGCGCTGCCCACGCAGCCCGCCGCCCCCGCCCGGGAGGCGTGCGCCCCGCGCCCGGCACCCGTGATCCGCGATCTGCGGGAGCGCGCGGGCCACAGCCCGCACGGCCTCACCTTCGCCGCCCGCGACCTCGTCGTGGTCACCGGCCTGCCCGGCAGCGGCAAGTCCACGCTGATGCGCCGGGCGGTGCGCGGCCCCGGCATCGACTCCCAGAACACCCGCGACCGCTGGGACGCCCGTACGCCCTCCTTCCTCCCCTACGCCGTCTACCGCCCCCTCGTCCGCCTCGCCCACTACGCCGGACTGCGCCGCACCCTGCGCTCCGGCGCCGGGGTCGTCGTGCACGACTGCGGCACCCAGGCCTGGGTGCGCGGCTGGCTGGCCCGCGAGGCCCGCCGCCGGGGCGGCACCCTCCACCTGCTCCTCCTCGACGTCACCCCGGACGAGGCCCTGGAGGGCCAGCGGGAACGCGGCCGGGGCGTCTCGCGGTACGCGTTCCTGCGCCACCGTCAGGCCGCCTCGCGGCTGCTGCGCTCGGTGGAGAAGGGGAACCTGCCGGAGGGCTGCGGCTCGGCGGTGCTCATCGACCGGGACGCGGCGGACACCCTGCGCAGGATCGACTTCGCGGACTGAGCGCCGTCCTCGCCGGGGCCGGTTAGGGTTTTGCCCATTAAGAGACTCAAGGCAGCGGTTCACAGCAGGCGGTAGGCAGCAGATGGACATCCCGGCGGACTTCCCCCCGGACTTTCCCGGGGGTTTCCCCGCACAGGCGCACCCCCATTCGCACGGCGGATGGCCCGGCAACGAGCTGGAGGAGGTGCTCTCGGCCTCCCTCGGCGTCCCCGGCGCGGGCGCCCGGATCGTCGAGGTCCTCGGCCGCAGCTTCGTCTGGGTCCCCCTCCCGTCCGGCGGCGGCCCCCACTCCGGCCCCCTCGACCTGCCCACGATGGACATCGGCGGCCAGGCGTACGTGCCGGTCTTCAGCTCGGAGGAGCAGTTCCGGCAGGTCGTCGGCGGCCACATGGCGTACACCGTGGCCCCCGCCGTCGAGTTCGCCCGGGGCCTCCCGCCCCAGGTCGGCATCGCCATGAACCCGGACGGCGTGGTCGGCGTCCCGCTGCCCCCGCCGGCCGTCGCCGAACTCTGCCGCTCCGGCCGCACCGTCCTCGACGGCGCCGGCGGCGGCCGGGTCCGCCTCTACGAGCCGAACTGGCAGGAGGACCCGGTCGACTTCCTCACCGCCGCGGCGACGGAGTTCGCCGGCACAGGCGTCGTCCGAACGGCCCGCCGCTGCCTGGCGACCATCGAGACCTCCGCCCCCGTCATGTTCATCGGCGTAGAACTCTCCCCCTGGGACCCGGTGGCCCGCACAATCCCCATGGACGCGGTAGGAAGAGCACTCGGCCGGGTGGGCTCCCCCTGGCCGGTGAACCTGGTCTTCCTGGACGCGGCCCAGGACCCGGTGACCGATTGGCTGAGGGCAAAGGTCCGCCCCTTCTATCAACACGGTCACTGAAAGCGCCCCTTCAGGGGCGCGGGGAACTGCGCGACCAGCCACGACGGCCCGCAGTCGCCGAAAGCCGGCAAGTCCCGAGCTCTTGGGCGCCTTCCACAGACCGTGTATGTCAGCGGCGCCGCTTAAGCTAAGAAACGCACAACTCGGTAGGGGTAAACGAAGGGGCGGTAATGGTGAGCGCGTCGGGCACGGCCGCGGCCGGTCAGGTCGAGCACATGCTGCGCCAAGTCACGCCCGGGCGCTACGACGCCTACGAGGCGCTCCTGCGCGCCCTCGCGACCCCGTCCTCCGGCCAGATCTGGATGCTGCTCTGGCACGGCCAGGCCGGCTCCCCGGACGCCCAGTACGGAAACATGCAGGTCGAGGGGTACGGCTACGCCCCCTGCGTGACCTCCGCCCAGGAGCTGTCGGTCAGCGGCTGGAACAGGTCGTACGAGGTGGTCGACGGCCTCGACGTGGCCCGCACCCTCTACCCGGACCAGTACGGCCTGTGGCTCAACCCGCACTCCCCGGGCGGCGGCGTCGGCATCCCCTGGCTCGATCTGCGCCGCATCGCGACGGGCCTGGAACGCCAGCCCGCCGGGCCTCTGCGCCTCGCCGAACCCGGCATCGAGATCCCGCAGTTCTACGCCCTCCTCTCGCAGAACGCCCACCGCACCCCGGCCGTCCGCTCCCTGCGCCGCGCCTGGGTGCAGCCGGCGCTCGGGGCGCCGTATCTGGCCATCGGCCTCGATGTGTACGACACCTCGCCCCCGGCCGTGGACTCGGTGCGCGCGATGATGCAGCAGTCGATCGGGGCGGTCCCCGACGGGCTGCCGGTGTCGACGGTCGCGATGTCGGACGAGCAGGACCCGGTCGTGATGTGGCTGCGGGTCAACGCCCGCCCGTTCTACGACCGCGAGGCCCACGCGATCGCCGCGCCGCCCCAGGCTCCGGCCGCGGGGTACGGGTATCCGCCCGCGCGGGGTCGTTACTGAGCGGATCATCACGCGGACGGGGCGATTCCGCGCACCACGGTCTTCGCGCGTAGATAGCGACGGATCGTCGCAATAGCAGCCGTATGTCCCTTCTGTCTCAACTGCCCCGCGTCCGACGGGCGTTACCCGCTGTTCGGATAACGGAATCCCCAGGACAGCATCACGGTTGCGCATACTTTCGCCGACAGACCTTCCGTGTGATCGCCGAATCGCTGAAGACTCGCCTGTCAGACGATGGGGGCATCGGTCCGAGTGGCCGACAGCGCATGGTTAAGTCGACTAATCAGCACAGATTGTCAAGCAGGACCAGCCGGTACCCGGCGAGCAAGTGAATCAAGCCGCGGACACGCGGCAGGCGTAGGCCGGTCACCACCGGCGAGAGGGGTCGGGTCACTGTGACCGCACCGATCGAGACCACCGCAGCGGCAGCCGAGGCACAGCCGGAGGCTGTGCTCGTCGGTGCCGGTAAGGGGCAGATCGAGGGCCGTTCCCTGGGGCAGATCGCCTGGTCCCGGTTCAAGCGGGACAAGGTGGCGGTCGTCGGCGGTGTCATCGTCATCCTGCTGGTGCTGACCGCGATACTCTCCCGGCCCATCCAGGCGCTGTTCGGCCTCGACCCCAACGCCTTCAACCAGGACCTGATCGACCCCAACACCTCCCTCCCCACGGGCGGCTGGGGTGGTATGAGCTGGGACCACCCGCTCGGTGTCGAGCCGAAGTTCGGGCGCGACATCGCCACCCGCATCCTGGAGGGCTCCTGGGTCTCGCTGGTCGTCGCGTTCGGCGCCACGATCCTGTCCAACGTGATCGGCACGGTCCTCGGTGTTGTCGCCGGCTACTACGGCGGCCGGGTCGACACGGTCATCAGCCGACTGATGGACACCTTCCTCGCCTTCCCGCTGCTGCTGTTCGCCATCGCCATCTCGGCGACACTCCAGGGCGGCGCGTTCGGCCTCGAAGGTCTCCCCTTGCACATCAGCGTGCTCATCTTCATCATCGGTTTCTTCAACTGGCCCTACCTCGGGCGCATCGTCCGCGGCCAGACCCTGGCCCTGCGGGAGCGCGAGTTCGTCGACGCCTCCCGCGGGATGGGCGCGAAGGGGCCGTACATCCTCTTCCGCGAGCTGCTCCCCAACCTGGTCGGCCCGATCATCGTCTACTCGACGCTGCTCATCCCGACCAACATCCTCTTCGAGGCGAGCCTGAGCTTCCTCGGCGTCGGCATCCAGCCCCCGCAGGCGTCCTGGGGCGGGATGATCAGCGAGGCGGTCACCTACTACGAGGTCGATCCGCAGTTCCTGATCGTGCCCGGCCTCGCGATCTTCGTCACCGTGCTGGCGTTCAACCTGCTCGGCGACGGTCTCCGTGACGCTCTCGACCCGCGCAGCCGCTGACATGCGGCCGCGTCGAGGGTCCATCAAGTTTCCAACTATGGAGGGGAAGCAGACCATCATGCGAAGGTCAGCGCTGGCCGCGGTTGCGGCCATCGGCACTGTGAGCCTGCTGCTTGCGGGTTGCAGTAAAGCCGATGACAACACGAACGACGAGACCAAGTCAGCTGGGGCCAACGCAGCGACCAAGGACGTCGTCAACGCCTCGACCCAGAAGGGCGGGACGGTCACCTACGAGTACTCCGACGTCCCGGACTCCTTCGACCCGGGCAACACGTACTACGCGTACATGTACAACTTCAGCAGGCTGTACGCCCGCCCGCTGATGACCTTCAAGCCCGCTGCCGGCGACAAGGGCAACGAGCTGGTCCCGGACCTCGCCGCGAGCGCGGGTGTGCCGAGCGACGGCGGCAAGACCTGGACGTACAAGCTGCGTTCGGGCCTGAAGTACCAGGACGGCACGGCGATCACGTCGAAGGACGTCAAGTACGCCGTGGAGCGCTCCAACTTCGCGCGTGACGTGCTCTCCCTCGGCCCGAACTACTTCCAGCAGTTCCTGGAGGGCGGCGACAAGTACAAGGGTCCCTACAAGGACAAGAGCGCCGGGGGCCTGGCCTCCATCGAGACGCCGGACGACACCACGGTCGTCTTCAAGCTCAACCGCGCCTTCCAGGAGTTCGACTACCTGGTCGCCACGCCGCAGACGGCCCCGGTGCCGCAGGCCAAGGACACCGGTGTCGACTACGTCAAGAGCATCGTGTCCTCGGGCTCGTACCAGTTCGAGAGCTACGAGGAGGGCAAGCAGGTCACCCTCGTCCGCAACAAGAACTGGGACGCGTCGACCGACCCGCTGCGCAAGCAGTACCCGGACAAGATCGTCGTCAAGCTGAAGGTCAACGCCGAGACGATCGACCAGGACGTCCTGGCCGGTAACGCCATCGACCTGGGCGGTACGGGTGTCCAGGCCGCGACGCAGGCGAAGGTCGTCAACTCCGCCGACCTGAAGGCCAACACCGACAACGCCTACGGTGGCCGTCTCGTCTACATGGCGATCAACACCAAGCTCGCGCCGTTCGACAACGTCGCCTGCCGCAAGGCCGTCGAGTACGCGATCGACAAGGTCTCGGTACAGACCGCCGAGGGCGGCCCGATCCGTGGTGACATCGCCAGCACCGTCCTTCCGCCGGACATCCCGGGCTACGAGAAGTCGGACATCTACGCCTCCACCGGCAGCAAGGGCGACGTGGCCAAGGCCAAGGAGCAGCTGACGGCCTGCGGTAAGACGTCGATCACCACGAACATCTCCGCGCGCAGCGACCGTCCGGCGGAGATCGACGCGGCCACCGCGATCATCAACTCGCTGAAGGCCGCCGGCATCAACGCCAGCCTGAAGCAGTACCCGTCGGGCAAGTACTTCACCGACAACGCGGGTGTCCCCGAGTTCGACAAGAAGAACAACATCGGTCTGATGATGATGCAGTGGGGTGCCGACTGGCCGTCCGGCTACGGCTTCCTCCAGCAGATCCTGCACGGTGACGCGATCGGCGCGTCCGGCAACACCAACCTGTCGCAGCTCGACAACGCCGACGTCAACACGACGCTGGAGAAGGCGATCGGCACGGAGGACAAGGCCGCGCGTGACGCCATGTACACCGAGGTCGACAAGAAGGTCATGGAGGAGGCGGCCCTCGTTCCGCTGACCTACTTCAAGGTCCTGCTGTACCGTCCGGCCGGCTTCACCAACCTGGTCTCCACGTCGGCCTTCAGCGGTCAGTACGACTACCTCAACATCGGCACGACCAAGAAGTAGCCCCGGAAGGCAGGTGAAGGCATTGGTGCCCGCGGGCTCAGCAGCCCGCGGGCACCAGCGCCGGTCCCGTGATCTCGTACATCCTCCGCCGGATGGCCGCGGCAGTGATCCTGCTGCTGGTCGTCACCGCGGTCACCTTCGCCATTTTCTTCGTACTGCCACGGTTCGCCGGTCAGACCGCCGACTCACTGGCCCAGCAGTACATCGGGAAGAACCCGTCGTCGGCCGACATCGCCGCGGTCAAGCACAACCTCGGACTGGACCAGCCCCTCTACCGCCAGTTCTGGGACTTCATCAAGGGGATCGTGGTCGGCGCCACCTATGACCTCGGCCCCACCACGGCGCACTGCGACGCGCCCTGTTTCGGCTACTCCTTCAAGACCCACCAGGCGGTCTGGCCGGAGCTGACCTCCCGCATTCCGGTGACGGTCTCGCTGGCCGCCGGTGCCGCCGTGCTCTGGCTGGTGTCCGGTGTCACGGCCGGTGTGGTCTCCGCGCTCAAGCCGCGCTCGTTCCTCGACCGCACCTTCATGGGCATCGCCCTCGCCGGCGTCTCGCTGCCCATGTTCTTCACGGGCAACCTCGCGCTGCTGCTCTTCACCTTCCAGTGGCCGATCTTCGGCCGCACGTACGTCCCCTTCACCGAGAACCCCGCGCAGTGGGCCAACACGCTCTTCCCGGCGTGGTGTTCGCTCGCCCTCCTGTACTCCGCCATCTACGCGCGGCTCACCCGCTCGGGCATGCTGGAGACGATGAACGAGGACTACATCCGTACGGCACGCGCCAAGGGCCTGCGTGAGCGCAAGGTCGTGGTGCGGCACGGGCTGCGGGCCGCGCTGACGCCGATCATCACCATCTTCGGCATGGACCTCGGTCTGCTGCTCGGCGGAGCCGTGATCACCGAGAGCGTGTTCTCGTTGCCCGGCATCGGCCAGTACGCGGTACAGGGCATCACCGACAACGACCTGCCCAAGATCCTCGGTGTCACTCTGCTCGCCGCCCTCTTCGTCGTTGTCGCCAATCTTCTGGTGGACCTGCTCTACGCGGCCGCCGACCCGCGGGTGAGGCTCTCGTGACCGAACTGTCCAAGACCGGCGCCGCGGTGGGCGAGCCCTCGCCCTCGAACGCGCCCGGCGCATTCCTAGAAGTCCGTGACCTCAAGGTGCACTTCCCGACCGACGACGGCCTGGTCAAGTCCGTCGACGGACTCAGCTTCCAGCTGGAGAAGGGCAAGACTCTCTCCATAGTCGGCGAGTCCGGCTCGGGCAAGTCCGTCACCTCGCTGGCCATCATGGGTCTGCACCGGCTCGGCGCACGCGGCAAGAACGTGCGGATGAGCGGTGAGATCTGGCTCGACGGCAAGGAACTCGTCGGCGCCGACCCGGACGAGGTGCGCAGGCTGCGGGGCCGCGAGATGGCGATGATCTTCCAGGATCCGCTGTCCGCGATGCACCCGTACTACAAGATCGGCAACCAGATCGTGGAGGCGTACCGCGTCCACCACGACGTCAGCAAGAAGGTCGCCCGCACCCGGGCGATCGAGATGCTCGACCGGGTCGGCATCCCCGAGCCCGGCAAGCGCGTCGACAGCTACCCGCACGAGTTCTCCGGCGGTATGCGCCAGCGCGCGATGATCGCGATGGCGCTGGTCAACAACCCCGAGCTGCTCATCGCGGACGAGCCGACGACCGCCCTCGACGTGACCGTCCAGGCGCAGATCCTCGACCTGATCCGCGACCTCCAGAAGGAGTTCGGCTCCGCGGTCGTCCTCATCACCCATGACCTCGGCGTGGTCGCCGAGATCGCCGACGAGGTCCTGGTGATGTACGGCGGCCGGTGCGTGGAGCGGGGTCCGGTCGACGAGATCTTCGAGCAGCCGCAGCACCCGTACACCTGGGGTCTGCTCGGTTCCATGCCGCGCATCGACCGCGAGACCTCCGACCGGCTCATCCCCGTCAAGGGCCAGCCGCCGAGCCTCATCAACGTCCCCTCGGGCTGCGCCTTCCACCCCCGCTGCCCGTACGCGGACATCCCCAAGGGCGACGTCACCCGTACCGTGCGCCCGGAGCTCCAGCAGGTCGAGGGCGGGCACTTCTCCGCCTGCCACCTCTCGCAGGAGGACCGTACGCGGATCTGGACCGAAGAGATTGCGCCGAAGCTGTGAGCGATACCGAGAAACTGGAGCAGGGGTCGGCGAAAGCGGCCGACGAGCGCGAGGTGCTGCTCAAGGTCGAGGGCCTGGTCAAGCACTTCCCCATCAAGAAGGGGATCCTTCAGCGGCAGGTCGCCGCGGTGAAGGCCGTCGACGGCATCGACTTCGAGGTGCGCAAGGGCGAGACCCTCGGCGTCGTCGGCGAGTCGGGCTGCGGCAAGTCGACCATGGGCCGGGTCATCACCCGGCTCCAGGAACCGACCGCCGGCTCGATCCACTTCGAGGGCCAGGACATCACCCGGCTGAACTCGGCCGGGATGCGTCCGCTGCGGCGGGACATCCAGATGATCTTCCAGGACCCGTACGGCTCGCTGAACCCGCGCCACACCATCGGCTCGATCGTCTCGGCGCCCTTCCGGCTCCAGGGCGTGGAGCCCGAGGGCGGGGTGAAGAAGGAGGTCCAGCGACTGCTTGAGCTGGTGGGCCTGAGCCCCGAGCACTTCAACCGCTACCCGCACGAGTTCTCCGGCGGCCAGCGCCAGCGCATCGGCATCGCCCGCGCGCTCGCCCTGAAGCCGAAGCTGGTCGTGGCCGACGAGCCGGTGTCCGCGCTGGACGTGTCGATCCAGGCGCAGGTCGTGAACCTGATGGACGACCTCCAGCAGGAACTCGGCCTGACGTACGTGATCATCGCGCACGACCTGTCCGTCGTACGCCATGTCTCGGACCGCATCGCGGTGATGTACCTCGGCAAGATCGTCGAACTCGCCGACAAAGCCTCCCTGTACGAGGCGCCGATGCACCCGTACACCAAGGCCCTGATGTCGGCGGTCCCGGTCCCCGACCCCAAGCGCCGGGGCACCAAGAGCGACCGCATCCTCCTCAAGGGCGACGTCCCGTCCCCGATCGCACCCCCCAGCGGCTGCCGCTTCCACACCCGCTGCTGGAAGGCGACGGAGATCTGCAAAACGACCGAGCCTCTCCTCCTGGAGCTGAAGCCGGGCCAGCAGGTGGCGTGCCACCACCCGGAGAACGCGGAAGACCAGGCCCCCCAGGACACGGTGCTGCTGGACGCGGCCAAGGAGGCCCACCTAGGGGCGCGGGGAACTGCGCGATCAACCCCCACGGACCCGCAGCCGAAGACCGAACCGGAAGACGCCCCCCAGGAGTCAACAGACAAGTAGGGCATGACGAGTTGGCAAAGTCATGCACATGTTCGAACGGGAGAGCGCAGAGTCGTACGTGTAGGTCCTATCCGACCGTTACACGCTCGAAAGGGACGACTCATGGCACTCTCCCGTTCGGCACGTTTAGGGGCCGTCGCCACCGCGGCGGCCTCTTTCTTCGTCATCGCCGCCTCCTCCGGCCCGGGGCCGGGTGCCGACGGCGTCGGCGACTCCTACTTCCCCCAACTCGGCAACGGCGGCTACGACGCCCGCCACTACGCCCTCGACCTCGCGTACGACCCGGACACCGACCGCCTCGACGGCCGTACGACCCTCACCGCCCGCGCCACCCAGAACCTCTCGTCCTTCGACCTGGACCTCCAGAAACTCGAGGTCAC
Source organism: Streptomyces sp. NBC_00075 (assembly GCF_045041225.1). Lineage (NCBI taxonomy): Bacteria > Bacillati > Actinomycetota > Actinomycetes > Kitasatosporales > Streptomycetaceae > Streptomyces > Streptomyces sp. NBC_00075. Next base: position 3,107,190 of record NZ_CP108243.1, on the reverse strand, counting down.
GAAGGTCGAGGTGAACGGCAGACGCGCCCAGTTCACGCGCGAGGGCGACGAGATCCGCATCACGCCCCGTGGCTCCCTGTCCAAGGGCCGGGAGTTCAAGGTCGCCGTCACCTACGGCGGCGTACCCGAACCGCTCGGCGGGCCCATCGTCTTCGGCTCCCAGTACGGCTGGATGAAGACCACCGACGGCGTCTTCGTCGCCTGCGAACCCAACGCCGCCTCCACCTGGTTCCCGTCCAGCGACCACCCCTCCGACAAGGCCGCCTTCGACATCCGGATCAAGGCGCCGAAGGGGCTCACCGCCGTCTCCAACGGCCGGCTGGTGTCGACGTACGACAAGGGCGGCTCGACGTACACCCACTGGCGCGAGAAGAAGCAGATGGCGACCTACCTCGCCACCGCCACCATCGGGAAGTTCGACGTGAGGACCGGTGTCACGCCCGGCGGGACGCCGATCTACGTCGCCATCGACCCGGTGCTCGCCAACAGCAACAACGTCGACGTGTACGCGGTGACCGCCGAGGCCACCGACTACTGGTCGAAGGTCTTCGGGCCGTATCCGTTCGAGGAGACCGGGGCGATCGTCGACGACATGCCGGCGGCCGGGTTCTCGCTGGAGACACAGACCAAACCGGTCTACTCGGCCGTGCGCAACGAGACGACCATCGTGCACGAGCTGGCCCACCAGTGGTTCGGCGACTCCGTGTCGACGGAGCGCTGGAAGGACATCTGGCTCAACGAGGGCTTCGCGACCTACTCTCAGTGGCTGTGGGCCGAGTACAAGGGCACCCGCTCGGCGCACGACTCCTTCCTGGCCGGGTACAACGCCCGCCCCGCCGACAACGCCTTCTGGCAGACCGTCGTCGGTGACCCGCAGCGCGACACCATGTTCGCCTCGGCCGTCTACCAGCGCGGCGCGATGACCCTCCAGGTGCTCCGCGAGCGCATCGGCGACGCGGCCTTCTTCAAGCTCCTGCCGACCTGGACGAAGCTCCACCGGTACGGCAACGCGAACACCGACGACTTCGTCCGGCTCGCGGAGAAGATCAGTGGGCAGCAGCTGGACGACCTCTTCCAGACCTGGCTGTTCACGACCGGCAAGCCAGTCATCTAGGCCTGTCATCCAAGAGGTCGCGCACGTCTCACCTTGCTTTGTAAGGCACACGCTCGTTTCTGGGCGAGAATATGGGGGTGATCCAGCAGCTCTTCAGCCCGTCCGTCCAGCACACCCTCGACCTCGTCGGCATCTTCGTCTTCGCGATCTCGGGCGCCCTGCTCGCCGTACGCAAGAACTTCGACGTCTTCGGGATCGCCGTACTCGCCGAGGTCACCGCGCTGGGCGGCGGGCTGCTGCGGGATGTCGTCATCGGGGCCGTGCCGCCGGCCGCGTTCACGGATCTCGGGTACTTCCTGACCCCGCTGCTCGCCGCCCTGCTCGTGTTCTTCCTCCATCCGGAGGTGGAGCGCATCCAGGTCGGCGTCAACGTGTTCGACGCGGCGGGGCTCGGGCTGTTCTGTGTCACGGGCACGGTGAAGGCGTACGACTACGGTCTGGGCCTCACCGCCTCCGCCGCCCTCGGTCTCGCGACCGCCGTGGGTGGCGGAGTGCTGCGTGACGTTCTCGCCAACGAGGTGCCCTCGCTGCTGCGCTGGGACCGGGATCTGTACGCGGTCCCGGCGATCGTCGGCTCCGCGCTGACCGTCCTGTGCATCCGCTACGACGCGCTCACCTCACTCACCAGCGGGCTTGCGGTCGTCACGGCTTTCGTACTGCGGCTGCTCGCGATGCGGTTCCACTGGCGAGCGCCGCGCGCGTGGAACCGGCGGTCGACGGCGACCGAGGGCGAGTAGTCCGCCCCGAGGACGTGGAGCCGATCGTTTTGTGACCGCCCGCGTCGAACTGCTGTGTGAGCCAGCGGAACACCGTGGTGATCTGGGGCCGCCACAGCGCCATGTTGTGGCCGCCCGCGCTGCGCGGCAGATAGACCACGTCCACCGTCGTCGGTGACTTCGCCACCCGCTGGAGGGCCATGCCGGCCTCGTAGCCGTCGCCGGACTCGCCGGAGACGTAGAGCGCGATCGCGGGTGCGACGCGGTCGTGCTTGAGGATCAGATACGGGTTGTTGGCGGCCCGCAGCTGCGGGGTCTGCGCGGCCAGGGACAGGGGTTCGCCGATCGGGTCGTTGTAGCCGGACATCGACACCCCGGCCCGGTAGCGGTCGGGGTGCGCGACCGCGAGCTTCGCCGCGCAGTGCGCCCCGGCCGAGTACCCGGCCACCGCCCAGCCGCCCGGCCCGCCCTCGGCACGGAAGTTGTCCGTGACCATCTTCGGTACGTCGACACTGAGCCAGGTGTCCGCGTTGACCCGGCCCGGAATGTTGGCGCAGCCCGTGTCCGCGTCGGCGATGAGAGTCGTACGCGGCGACACCAGGATGAAGGGCGTGACCTGGCCGTTCTTCATCAGCGGCAGCAGCTGCTGGGGCGCGTGCAGCGAGCCGAACCAGGACTTCGCCGAGCCCGGGTAGCCCGGCAGCAGCTCCACGACCGGGAACTTGCGGTGCCGGTAGGCGGCCTCGTGGTACTGCGGGGGCAGCCAGACGTAGACCTCGGCGTCGACGCCCGAGACCTGGCCCTTGAGGTCGGTGACCTGGACGCCGCCGGCCGCGTGCATGCCGGGCCCGTTGGCCTCTCGGAACGTCTGCTTCACCTTCGGCAGGTCGCGCAGGGAGATACCGCCGGTGCCGTCGGCGCCGAGGTTCGCGGCGGCCTGGACGTGGTCGCCCGTGCCGAGGAGGTCGCCCCAGTTGTCGTACAGGTTGTTGGAGTTGTTCACCAGCAGGAAGACCAGGGTGACCGCCGTGGCCTGGGCGAACAGCACCATCAGCAGCCGGGCGGCGCCGCGTACCGGCGCGGGCCCGCGCACCCGGGACCAGAGGGCGAGGGGCAGCAGTACGGCGACGGCGGCGAGGGCGATCGTCGTGATGAGGAACGGCGTACCGGTGAGGCTCATGTCTGGGAGGAGGGTGATCGGGCCGGTCGGGTCACGGCTGCGCGGAAACCCTTACCCAAGACATTCCGGACACTTACCAAGTGTGGGCGGCGAGGAGCATGAGGGGGGCGACGTCAAAAGCTACCGCTTAGTATTTCTCTGTTGTACCGTTCACGCATGCCAGAAGCAGCTTCCGCCCAGGCCGCGCGGGCCACCATCGGCGACAGCGAGTTCGACCGCGACACCGCCGTCACCCGCCGCGAGACCGGCGTCTACGACATCGACCTCAACGTCGGCTGGACCATCCAGAACGCCCTCAACGGCGGCTATCTGCTGGCCGTCCTGGGCCGCGCCCTCGCGGACGCCCTTCCGCACGCCGACCCCTTCAGCATCTCGGCGCACTATCTGACCGCGTCCCGCCCCGGTCCGGCCGTCGTCCGCACGGACGTGATCCGCACCGGCCGCAGACTGTCGACCGGCCAGGCCTCGCTCTTCCAGCAGGACGAGGAGGGCAAGGAGGTCGAGCGGATCCGTGTCCTCGCCTCCTACGGCGACCTGGACGCCCTTCCCGACGACGTCCGGACGACCGCCGAGCCGCCCGCGATACCGCCCATGGACCAGTGCTTCGGCCCGCAGGACGCGCCCGACCGGGTCGCCGGCCGCTCCGCCATCGCCGACCGGCTGTTCCTCAAGCTCGACCCGTCCACCCTCGGCTGGGCGGTCGGCGCGCCCTCCGGCAAGGGCGAGATGCGGTCCTGGTTCGGACTCGCCGACGGCCGCGACGCCGACCCGCTCTCGCTGCTCCTCGCCGTCGACGCGCTGCCGCCGACCGCCTTCGAGATCGGCCTCTCCGGCTGGGTCCCGACGGTCGAACTGACCGTGCACGTACGCTGCCGCCCCGCCCCGGGCCCACTGCGGATCGCGATAACGACCCGCAACCTGGCAGGCGGCTTCCTGGAGGAGGACGCGGAGGTCTGGGACAGCACGGACCGACTGGTCGCGCAGTCACGGCAGTTGGCGAGCGTGCGGCTGGGGTGAGGTGTGGGCCTCGGGCGGGGCGTGCGGCTCGGGTGAGCGTATTCCTCGGGGGAGGTTGCGGCTCGGGTGAGGTGCGCGGGTGGATGACCGGCGCTCGCTTGCCGGCGCCGGTCGGGCTGCGTCGGGCCGGGTTGCGCCGGTCGTGGGGTCGGTGGCGTCGGCCGGTTATGGTCTTGGGCCCGCGACCGCGTAGGCCGTGGTGCCGGCGACCGTGAGGGGCAGAGTCGTCCAGCGGGGGACCGGCGCCCGCTTGTCGGCGCCGGTTCGGTGGCCCGGTTCGGTCAGCGTCTTGGGCCCGCGATCGCGTAGGCCGTCGTGCCCGCGACCGTGAGGGCCAAGGCCGTCCAGGTGGCCGTCGCCGTGCCGGAGGGCAGCAGCATCCAGGTCGCCACCTGTGTCGGCGTGCTCGTCGGGGGTGGGGCGACGAACGCGAGCGAGAGCCAGGCGAACGGTAGCGTCCAGGCGTACTGGGCGCCCGCAAGTGCCGTGCCCAGGGCTGCCAGGCCCATCAGGCCCGCGCTGTCCCGGACGACGAACGCGGTCGTGGCCGTCTCCCCGCCGCCCATCCCCTGTACGGCCAGGAGCGTCGCGGCGACGACCGCGCCGGCGAGCAGTACGTGCGCCGCTCTCCGGGGCGCCCAGCGAATCGCGGCCGTACGGTCCAGCGCCAGGTCCTGGCCGCCGAGTCCGATCGAGGCCGCCATCGCCCCCGTGGCGAGGACGAGCACGACAGGCCGGGGATCACCGGGGCCCTCGCCCCCGTCCCCCGCGAGCGCCCACACCGACACCGCGCTGATCAGCACGGCGGTCAGCGATGCGGGTACCTGCCGCGAACGCGCGTACAGCGTCAGCCATCTCACCGGCAGCCGTCCCGTCGTCACCCCTCTCATCGGGACGCCCCGCCGGACAGCACCTCGAACGCGTCGGCCTTGCAGGACAGCGCGGCGGCGCGCATCGCGTTGATCCGTGCGAGCTGTTCGGCCCGTGGCATCGCCATCAGCTTCTTCCACACCGGGCGGCTCTCGACGAGCGGGTCGCCCGAGAAGGAGTCGGTGCCGTCGATCCGCTCGAGGCCCCCGAGGACCCAGCCCGCCGCGACGGTCTGCGCGATGTCGTCTCCCCCTACGCTGCTCCAGCCGACGGGGGAGCACCCCGGCACCATGCCCTTGGCGACCAGCGCCCGGGGCAGCTCCTCGCCCTTCGCGGCGGTGACGAGGTCGTCGTCGAAGTCGAGCAGCACGGTCGTACGGGACCACTTCGGCGTGGAGCCGTGCGGCAGTACGGCGGTGTTCTCCCGTACCGAGACCGGCGCCTCGGCGCCCAGGGCGGTGCGCAGCAGGCGAAGTGCCTCCTTGCCGGGGCCCGCCAGGCCCGCGAGCCGGTCCTGGTGTGCCTTCGTCACGCACACCGGGCCGTCGCACACCAATTCGGCGGCCGCCTTGTCGACCACGTACATCCGGCGCGGGTCGGAGGGCAGGACGAGCAGGGCGATCGCCGCGCTCGCCAGGACGGGCGTCAGGGCGGTCAGCCGGGCGCGCGGGGTGACGGCGACCAGCAGCGCGAAACCGGTCGCGGCCATGCCGAGCAGCCAGACCGTCTGCCCGAGGTGCACGGAGGCGGAGAGCGTGACGAGCACGCCGCGTACCTCTTCCACCTCCGGTGACAGCAGCGAGATCCGGTTCGGCTCCGTGGTCGTGAACCCGTCCGCCGTGGGCGTGTCCGTCCGGCCCAGCGACATGTGCATGAGGGCCGTGAACACGAACGCGGTCATGGCCAGCGCGGGCGGCGTGAGCGCGGAGGGCACGGCCCGCCCGGCGCCCATGCCGAGCACGGCCCCGGCGACGAGGAAGCCTGCCCCGATCAGCGAGATCGGCAGCCAGCCGAGGTGCGTGTACTCGGTGTGGGCGAGCACCTGGACCCCGCCCACGGCCACGAGGAGCGCGAAGGCCGAGGCCAGTGTGAGCGCCGTCGTGCCCGCCAGCAGGGCCGCGCGGTGCCGGGCGGGCCGTGGCGTGCTCGTCAGCAGCTCGGACATCTTCGAGCGGTGGTCGCGCAGGCCTTGCAGTGCCCCGAGGCCGACGGCGATCGGCCACAGGTAGAACAGCAGGGAGCGGGTCCACATGGCCAGCGACGTCCACTGGGCCGTCCACGCCGTGGTGCCCCGCCACCAGGCGCCGTCGAGCAGATACAGGAACGCCAGCGCGGTCGTCAGGACCACGAGACCGGCCCAGGGGGCGACGGAACGCCTCAACTCGATACGCAGCACACGGGTGTTCACCAAGTGCCCCTTACCTGCTCGGGGTTGAGGAGCAGCGCCGAGTAGCCGCGCTCCAGGGGGCTGTCGCCCGGGTGCTCCGGGCCGCCCATCGAGGCCAGTTCGTCCGGCGGGCCCTGGAAGACCAGCCGGCCCTCGGCGAAGACCACCACGTCGGTGCAGGCGGCGGCGACGTCCTCCACCAGGTGCGTCGAGACGAGCACACAGGTGTCCGTGCCCAACTCCTGGAGCAGCTCCCGGAATCGGAGCCGCTGCGCCGGGTCCAGGCCGACCGTCGGCTCGTCGAGGAGCAGGATCGTCGGGTCGTTGACGATGGCCTGGGCGATACCGACCCGCCGGACCATGCCGCCCGACAGCGCCTTCATCCGCTCGTCGGCACGGTCCGCGAGGCCCACGCGCTCCACGGCACGCTGCACCGCCCCGGGGATCTCCGCCTTCGGCACCTCCTTCAGCCACGCCATGTACTCGACGAACTCGCGCACGGTGAAGCGCTTGTAGTAGCCGAACTCCTGCGGCAGATAGCCGATCCGGCGGCGCAGCGCACGGTGCTCGCCCATGCCGGCCACCCCGCCCACGGACTCGCCGAGCAGCTCCAGGGTGCCCTCGGTGGGGCGCAGCACGGTGGCCAGCGTCCGGATGAGGGTGGTCTTGCCCGCCCCGTTGGGACCGAGGAGACCGTGGACACCGGTGCCCAGCGACAGATCGAGGCCGTCGACGGCCATCCGTTTCCTGCCGACCCTGACCTTCAGCCCGGTCGCCAGGATCTCCCAGGCGTAGGCGGTCGGTGCGATGTCGGCCGTGCTCACGGCGGAGGTCATGGTCGGTCCTGCCTTTCCGATGGTCATCGATGGGCTCCCAGCACGGAGTACGCGCCCCTGCGGGCGACCACGACACCTACGCCGAGGACGAGGAGCAGCCCCCACACGGGCAGACCGTCCGCCCGCAGAACAAGGGCCGTACGGCCGGCGGCCAGGGTCGGTGCCACGACCACGGCGGCCCATACGGCGGCCAGCGCGACGGCGGCCCGGGTCACCCCGATGACACCGCCGAGCGCCAGGGTCGTCGCCGTGAACGCCAGACAGGGCAGCAGCCACTGGGCCACCATCACCCCCGTCACCCACCCGCCCACCAAGAGCGCGGGCACGACCACGCCGAGCACGGACGCGGTGCGCCGCAGCACCAGCTGGAGCCCGGCCCTGGGCACCGAGGCGGTCAGTTCGTACGCCGGGTCGAGACCGCGCGACCAGGACGCCGCGACGCCGAGCACGGGCAGGACGGGCGCGAGCAGCAGCACCAGCGAGACGTCACGGGAGCCGGAACCCGAGCCGCTGTCGCCGAGGTCGAGCAGCAGGGCCAGCAGCGTCACGGCCACGACCATGGCCAGCCACGGCACCATCGTGGGCGTCATCCACCGCGACAGCCGCCCCGACCAGCGCCGCCCGCGCGGCATCGGGGCGGTGGCCGCCAACTGTGGTTCGAGACCGGACCACACGCTGCCGACCAGCGCCGCCACGGCGGGCACCCCGGCGCCGACGGCGGCGGAGAGCCGGTCACGGCACTCCCGGCACGTCTCCAAGTGGGCCTCCACGGCCCACACTTCGTCGGCGGCGAGGCCGGTGCCGCCGTGCGCGTACCCCTCGATGATCCGCGCCGACGCGTGTTCCACACTGTTCCCACTCATGCCAGCGCCCTCCGCATCGCGATCCGGGCCCGGCGGGCACGGGTCTTGACCGTGCCCTCGGGCAGCCCGAGCAGGACCGCGGTCTCCCGGACGGACAGCCCGTCGAGCACCATGGCCTGCAACACCTGTCTCAACTCCGGCGCGAGGCACCGCAGTGCGTCCCCGACATCACCGCCGACGGTCTCGGCGAGCGCCAACTCCTCGGCGGCGGGCGCCACTTCGGGCCCGGCGGCGGCCGGTGGCGGCTCCGCGTGATGGGCCCGGCGCCGGAACGCGTCGACCAGCCGACGCGCCGCGATCGTCCACAGCCAGCCGACGGCCGTCCCACCGACCGCGGCCCCCGCGAACGCACCCGCCGCGCGCCACACCGCCAGGTAGGTCTCCTGCATGACCTCGGCGACGATCTGCTCGTCCGCACACCGGCGGCGCAACCGCACCGCCAGCCACGGCGACGTACGCCGGTACAACTCCTCGAAAGCGCGCCGGTCGCCCTTGGCCACCAGCCGCACGAGACGCTCCTCGTCCACCTGATGCGGCGCTGCTGCCCTCACTGATCTCACACCGGCTAGACGCCCGAGCGGGCCCACGGGTTTTCCCCTGGACGTGACCCCCGCCACACAGGGGCGGCGCTCTCATGCTTCTGTCACGGACCTGTACCAGCGGGTAGTTTGACCGTTGAGGAGAAAGGCCAGGTCAGAGCCGTTCCTATAGGGGCGCTTTGCCTGACACACAGGCAGGGAACAGGGCGGGCCCAAGGAAGCGCTAGGTGCCGTTGATTCGATGCCCGCCTCGAAACTCCCTCATCTTTCCTGGAGTTGTTTCTCATGAAGCGTGTGCGTCTCGTCCCCGCCGTTGCCCTGCTGGCGCTGTCCCCGCTGGTCCTCACCGCCTGCGGTTCGGGTGACTCGTCGACCTCGACCAGCGGCAACTCCGGCACGTCCAGCCAGAGTTGCCAGGCCCCGTCCGGTGCCCCCTCGGGCGCCCCCAGCGGTGCCCCGTCAGGCGCCCCGACCGACGGTGCGTCAGGAGCGCCATCGGGCGCGCCGACCGGCGCGGCTCCGTCCGGCGCCCCGTCAGGCGCCCCCTCGGGCATGCCGTCGGGCGGCCCCGGCGGTGGCGGTGGCGGCCAGGGTGGCGGCGGTGGCTGCGGCGGCGGCCCGGGCGGCGGTCAGGGTGGCCAGGGTCAGCAGGCCCAGCAGCAGGGCTGACATGCCGTAGCGGCATCGCAGGTACGACATGGGCGGCGCGCTCGACGAACGGGCGCGCCGCCCACGTATGTTCGGGGCGCGCCCCACCAGGGGCGCGGGGAACTGCGCGACCAGCCCCCACCGGCCCGCAGCCGAAGCACCACACTCCGCTCCGAACAGTTCACCCCAGCCAGTGCCGACGCCCGATGGCAATCAACCGCATCCGCCGCGTGGCAACCTGGGCCACCTGGTCGCGCTGCGCCTCCGGCGCGTCCAGGGTCTCCAGGAACTGCGACGCCGTCATCAGCATCTGGTCGACGTACAGGCCCGCCAGCATCAGCAGGTCCTCCTCCGTCCAGCCCGCCGACTCGGGCTGTTCCGCGAGCGCGTCCCGCACCTCCTCGGCGAACCGGGCCAGTTGGTCGCGGATGGCCTCGCGGACCGGCTGGACCCCGCCGTGCCGCTCGCGCGCGATGAAGCGGACGTGCGCGGGCTGCGCCTGGACGTGACGGGCGATCAGGTCGACCGCGCGGACTATGCGGTCCTCGCTGTCGCCCGACCCGGACACCGTCGTGGCGATCATCGGGTGCAGGCTGCCGAGCGCCTCCTCGACGAGGGCGACGCCCAGGTCGGCCGTGGAGCGGAAGTGGCGGTAGAAGGCGGTCGGGGCGACTCCGACGGCACGCGTGACCTCGCGCAGACCGAGGCTGCTCAGGCTCTGGTCCTCCAACAGGGCGAGCGCCGCGTCCAGGAGCGCCTGCCGGGTCTTCTGCTTCTGGGCCTGCCGGATGCCGAGAGTGTGACTCATACCATGCAGTTAACAACTGTTCTCTGTAATTGGAAAGCCGGGCGGCGCGCTAGACTCAGGAGTCAGTGAACAAGTGTAACTACAAGCGTTCACTGAAATGTAACGAACGAAAGGGATCCCCTCCCATGTTCTTCCTCGTGGCCGTCCTTCTGCTGCTGGGCATGATGCTGGGCACCGTCGCCCACGTCCCGGTCTCGTTCACCGTCCTGGCCGCCGCCGGCATCGCCGTCTGGCTCGGCATCTTCGCGCTCCGTGAGCGCCTCGCCCGTCGGAGCTGATCACCATGCAACTCACCGCGTCGGCCACCGGCCGTACCGAGCGCACCGGCCCCCGCGACGCCGACGGCATGGCCGTCGCGTCCTTCGTCCTCGGCCTGCTGGGCCTGCTGGTCCTGAACATCTTCCTCGGCCCCGTGGCCATCGTCCTGGCCGTCGTCGCCCTCTGGCGCGGTACGAAGCGGCGCGGCCGGGCCCTCCTCGGCCTCGGTCTCGGCATCGCCGACCTGGTCGTGCTCGTCACCCTCATGCAGCTCGACCACACCGTCTCCTGGAGCTTCTGACCGGGGTCCACCCGTTTCCCCGTCGGCACGGCGCCGTAGAATCACGACACCATGGCATACCTCGACCACGCCGCGACCACCCCGATGCTTCCGGAGGCGGTCGAGGCAATGACCGCGACGCTGGGCGTCACCGGTAACGCCTCCGCACTCCACGCGGCCGGCCGCAGAGCGAGGCGTACGGTCGAGGAGGCCCGCGAGACGCTCGCCGAGTCGCTCGGCGCCCGGCCCAGCGAGGTCGTCTTCACCTCCGGCGGCACCGAGGCCGACAACCTCGCCGTCAAGGGCCTGTACTGGGCCCGCCGCGACGCCGACCCGGCCCGTACGCGTGTCCTCGCCAGCCCCGTCGAGCACCACGCCGTCCTCGACGCCGTGCACTGGCTCGGCGAGCACGAGGGCGCCGACGTCGAGTACCTCCCCGTCGACGCGTACGGCCGCGTCCACCCCGACGCCCTGCGCGAGGCCATCGCCCGCAACCCCGACGACGTCGCCCTGGCCACGGTCATGTGGGCCAACAACGAGATCGGCACGATCATGCCGGTCCGTGAACTCGCCGATGTGGCAGCCGAGTTCGGCGTCCCGCTGCACGCCGACGCCGTGCAGGCCTTCGGCCAGGTGCCCGTCTCCTTCGCCGATTCCGGGCTCGCCGCGATGACAGTCTCCGGCCACAAGGTCGGCGGCCCGTACGGCATCGGCGCGCTGCTGCTCGGCCGTGAGTACAGCCCCGTACCCGTGCTGCACGGTGGCGGCCAGGAGCGGCACGTACGGTCCGGGACCCTCGATGTGCCGGCCGTCGCCTCCTTCGCGGTGGCCGGGCGGATCGCCGCCGAGCAGCAGGAGTGGTTCGCGCACGAGATCGGGGCGCTGCGGGACTCGCTGGTCGAGGAGGTGCGGCGGGTGGTGCCGGACGCGATCCTGGGCGGTGACCCGGCGGACCGGCTGCCCGCCAACGCGCACTTCACGTTTCCCGGCTGCGAGGGGGACTCGTTGCTGCTGCTTCTGGACGCGCAGGGCATCGAGTGCTCCACCGGCTCCGCGTGCACGGCAGGGGTGGCGCAGCCGAGCCATGTGCTTCTGGCCACCGGTACGGATCCCGATCTGGCTCGGGGCACACTTCGGTTCTCCTTCGGCCACACCTCCACGCAGGCGGACGTGGAGGCGGTGGCGAAGGTGATCGGTCCTGCGGTGGAGCGGGCCCGGGCTGCCGGTTTGAGCTGAGCGCTCCGCTGGACAGGCGGTTCCTTTGTCCGCGGGCCGGTGGGGGCTTGTCGCGCAGTTCCCCGCGCCCCTTCGGGGCTCGGCTCAGTTCAGGTTCGGTATCGGGTTCACCAGGGCCGCGCCAGGCGCCAGTCGGCTTGCCGCTGCCTCGCTGGTGCCCGGCCAGATTGCCGGGCAGTGGGTGTTCGGGGCCGGGGGTGTCAGGGTCGTCAGGTAGGTGTCGGTCGCCTCGCGCATGCACGGGCTGCGCCAGTACGTGATGTGGCCGACGCCGTCGTAGGTCAGGAGGCGGGCCTCCCGGCCCATCTGGCGGGCCGCGTTCGTCGCCCAGGCGTGCGGGGTGGCCACGTCGTAGCGGCTGTTGGTGAGGAGGATCGGTGGGGTGCCGTTCACCCGGAGCGGGTGCTGGGGGTTGGCCACCTGGTCCGTCCAGTTCTGGCAGCTCGTCATGTAGGACCAGCCGAGCGACGCCACCCGGGTGAGGGGCGCGATCCGGGCCAGCTCCGTCTTGTACCGGGCCGTCGTCGCGTACGAGGGAACGTCCAGGTCGAAGTCCTGGCACAGGACCGGGTCGTAGGTGAACGCCACCGGGGTGCCGGCCGCCGCCGTGGCCGCCTTCGTGTCCGTGGCCGTCGCCGCCGGGGTCTCGGCCACCACGGTCATCTTCGAGAGGATGAAGGCGAACGTGGACCAGTTGTCCGGCTCGTACATGTAGCTGTAGGCCGAGCCCAGGAGCGTCGAGGTGGGGAAGGGCCGGTTCGAGAGGGTGTAGATCAGGCGGCCCTCCTCGGCCGCCTCGTAGTACGCCGCGAAGAGGGCGCGTACGTCCTGGCCGTACAGGTCGCAACTCGGTGTGCGCTCGCACCAGTCGGCGAACAGGCCGAACGAGGCTTCCAGGGTCTCCGTACGGGTCTTGAGGATGCCCCACGCGCCCAGGCTGTGGTCCATGTTCGAGTCCAGCACCATCGCGCGGACCCGGTGCGGGAACAGTTCGGCGTACTGCTGGCCGATCAGCGTGCCGTACGAGCCGCCCCAGTAGCTGATCCGCCGCTCACCGAGAGCCGCGCGGATCGCGTCCATGTCCCGGGCGACGCTCCCCGTGTCCATGTGGTCGGCGAGCGGCCCCGACACCTCGCGGCAGTTGTCGGCGAGGGCGCGGTTGGCCTCGCGGAGGGTCTGGAACGAGGCCTCGTCCGTCGGGCTCAGCGCGGCCCGCCGGGCGTCCACCATCTCCTTGTCGCAGCGCATCTCCGCGCTGCGGCCGATACCGCGCGGGTCGAAGCCCACGAAGTCGAAACGGGCGGCCAGTTCGGGGGAGAAGGAGAACGGCGCGCTCAGGGCGAGGTTCACCCCGGACTGGCCGGGGCCGCCCGGGTTGAGCAGCAGCGAGCCGATCCGGCGGTCGGGATCGGTGGCCCGGTGCCGGGCGAGGGCCAGGTCGACGGTCGTGCCGTCCGGGTGCTGCCAGTCCACCGGGACCGTGAGGGTGCCGCACTCGAACTCGCCCTCGCCGGACGGGGATTCGCAGGGCACCCAGGCTATGGACGAGGTGGTGGCGGCGGGGACGGCCGCGGTGGCCGTGCCGGTCAGTAACTGGCCGAGGAGCGCGGAGGCCGCCACGGCGACGGCCGCGAGCCTGCGTCTGGATGTGTATGTGGGGGCTGACATGGATCACAGCATGAACCCAACTGCCCCACAGCCCAAGGAAACTGATGGATCATCAGGAAATTCGTCGGACGGTCCGAGTGAGTGTCGACACTCGGACTAAATTCCAGAGATCTAGCTCAATATCTGCGCTAACTGTCGACAGTGTCGCGCTGTTGGTCTACCTTCCGCAGCAGGTTGCCGCCGGCACTTCCACTGCCGGCGGCAACCGTCCCAGGGGAGGCGGGAAGGTGCTAGCTGTCCATCACCATGAGGGCCGCCATCATGCCCTCGTCCTCGTGCTGAAGCAGATGGCAGTGGAGCATGTACATGTACGTGTCGTCGGTGAAGTCCGTGAACTTCATCGCGATCTTGATGGAGCCACCGCCGACCACCTCATAGGTGTCGAACCAGCCGAGGTCGACGCCGGCGGGTTCCTCGCCGTTGATCTCGATCAGCTGGAACGGCACGTCGTGCAGATGGAAGGAGTGCTCCAGCTGCGTGCTGTTGGTGATCGTCCAGATCTCCTCGGCGTCGAGCGTGGTCATGATCGTGGCCATCGAGTCCATGGTGGTGCCCGCGGAGCCGTTGATGGTCATCAGCTGGCCGCTCTGCCCGAGAGTGATCGTGCGGGCGGCGAAGTCGGTCGTGTCGTACCGGGTGATCGTGTTGAGGCTGCTCGGCAGGTCGTCCGGGGTGTCGGAGGCGTCCGGCGTGACGGTCAGGAAGTCGTACGTGCCGCTGCCGCCCCGGATCCAGCCCGTGGTGACCACCGTCTGGAGCGTGACCGCCGCGTCGAGGTCGAGGACGAACTCGGCGCGGGCGCCCGCCACCAGCCGGATCGAGGTCACCTCGGTGGCCTCGGTGAGATAGCCCTGGTCGGTGGCGATCTGGGTGAGCGTGCCGCCGTCGCTGCGCTGAAGGGTCAGGATGTCGGAGGGAGAGGCGTTCAGGACGCGGAAGCGGGTGCGCTTCTTGGTGGCGGTGAAGCCCAGGGTGGTCGCGTCCACGTTGGTGCCGTTGCACAGCAGCGGATAGGTGAGGCCGGAGCTGAGGTAGCCGGTGATGTTGTACTTGATGTCACCGCTGGTGTCGACCGCCAGGCACTGAAGGATGAGCGGGATGTCGTCGACGCCGTACTCGCTCGGCAGCGCCGCCGAGGCGTCCGAGTCGTCCTCGACGATGATCATCCCGGCGAGGCCGTGGACGACCTGCTCGGCCGTGGTGCCCAGGGCGTGCGGGTGGTACCAGAGGGTCTTGGCCTCGTCCTTGATCTCGAAGGTCGGCGACCAGGTCTCGCCGTCGGCGAAGGCGTTCTGCGGGCCGCCGTCCATCTTGGGCGGGATGTGGGCACCGTGGAAGTGGACGCTGGTGTCGTCGCCCAGGTTGTTGGTGATGTTCAGCAGGACCGTGCTGCCGTTGGTCCACTTCATGGTCGGGCCGAGGAGCGACCCGTTGTAGCCGGCCGTCGTACTCGTGACGCCGCTGATCACCTCCGCCGTGCCGGTCTGCGCGGTCAGGGTGAAGGTCGTGGTGCCGTCGGCGGTGGTGCCCTCCAGCAGGTCCGGGATGTTCAGGGTGGTGTCGGCCGCGGAGGCCTTGAAGGTGTTGCCGTCGGTCAGCAGGGCGAAGGTCCCGGTCGCCGCGCCGACGGCCGCGAACCCCACCCCGGCCATGCCGCCGAGGAACTTCCGCCGGTGCATGCCCTTGCCCGACCGGCTCCTGCTCTCGTGCGAGTGCTCGCCCTTGCCCGCCCGGTCGCGCTTCGCGTGGGCACCCTTGCTCTGCTGTCCCGTCGAGTCGAGGGGATCGTTTGTATAGGTCATGGCTGCGGAGCTTTGAGCTAAGGGCTGTGTAAAGACTGAGGCGAACTTAGGAAACCCGATGAAAGCCTGTGGAACCTGAAGTCGCCGATCCGGACCTCAACTCCATGAGAGAAGAGGCGAGTTGACGCCCCGCAGGTCAGGATCGGGAGACGGGACACATCGGCCGCCGACGCTCATCAAATGTTCACGATCTTGAGTGGGCGTGATCTGTGTCACGTTGATTCCTGTTCGGAAGTGGCGGAAGCCGTGCCGGCCCGGGCGACGAGCCGCAGATACTTCTCCCAGTCCCACCCCTTGCCCGGGTCGGTGTGGTCCGTCCCCGGCACCTCCACGTGCCCGATGATGTGCTCCCGGTCGACGGGTATGCCGTACCGCGCGCAGACCCGCGCCGTCAGCCGCGCCGAGGCCGCGTACATCGCGTCCGTGAAGTCCTCGGGCTTCTCCACGAAGCCCTCGTGCTCGATGCCGACGCTCCGCTCGTTGAACTCGCGGTTGCCCGCGTGGAACGCCACGTCCAGCTCGCGGATCATCTGGGTGACGTGCCCGTCCTTGCGGACGATGTAGTGCGCCGCGGCCCCGTGCGCCGGGTTCTGGAAGACCTTCACCGCGCTGTCGAAGCTGCCCTGGGTGACATGGATGATCACCCGGTCCACGGCGTAGTCGTCGGGCCGGTCCGCCATCCGCCAGTTCGCCGAGGAGGCCGCCACCCAGCGCGCCCCCGCGTAGTCGACCTCGCCCTCCTTGCGCGGCTTCGCCACCCCGGGCACCCGCCACCACATGCGCCCCAGCTCGTCCCGCGCGAGCACGCCCGTGGCGACGGCGGCCACCGCCCCGCCGATGAGCAGGGCCCGCCGCCCGATCCGCCGGTCACCGTCCTTCGCGGCGGCTCTCCGGTGACCCTCGCTGCGCGACTGGCGGGGCACGTCCTGCGGAAGGCCGCGGCCGGTCTCCCGGCGAGCCTGTGTTTCCTCCATGTGATCGCAACGGATACTCGCGCGCCCCGGTTCCCCGCGCCCCTTACCCTTGAAGGGTTATGACTCACACCTCGCAGCAGCCCCTCCGCGTACTGGCCGCCATGTCCGGCGGCGTGGACTCCGCCGTAGCCGCCGCCCGGGCGGCGGAATCCGGCCATGACGTCACCGGCGTCCATCTCGCCCTGTCCGCGAACCCGCAATCGTTCCGCACGGGCGCGCGTGGCTGTTGCACCATCGAGGACTCCCGCGACGCCCGCCGCGCGGCCGACGTCATCGGCATCCCCTTCTACGTCTGGGACCTCGCCGAGCGCTTCCGCGAGGACGTGGTGGACGACTTCGTCGCCGAGTACGAGGCGGGGCGCACCCCGAACCCCTGCCTGCGCTGCAACGAGAAGATCAAGTTCGCCGCGCTCCTCGACAAGGCCCTCGCCCTCGGCTTCGACGCGGTCTGCACCGGCCACTACGCCCAGGTCGTCACCCTGGCCGACGGCACCCGCGAGCTGCACCGCGCCTCGGACATGGCCAAGGACCAGTCGTACGTCCTCGGCGTGCTCGACGACCGTCAGCTCGCCCACGCGATGTTCCCCCTCGGCGACACCCTCACCACCAAGGACGAGATCCGCGCGGAGGCCGAGCGGCGCGGTCTCGCGGTCGCCAAGAAGCCCGACTCGCACGACATC
Organism: Streptomyces sp. NBC_00075; assembly: GCF_045041225.1. Classification (NCBI taxonomy): domain Bacteria; kingdom Bacillati; phylum Actinomycetota; class Actinomycetes; order Kitasatosporales; family Streptomycetaceae; genus Streptomyces; species Streptomyces sp. NBC_00075. The sequence continues at coordinate 3,090,314 of NZ_CP108243.1, read as the reverse complement.
TGCTTCATCGCCGACGGCGACACCCAGGGCTTCCTCGCGAACCGCCTGGGCAAGGCCGAGGGCGACATCGTCGACGAGTCCGGCGCGGTCGTCGGCTCCCACGAGGGCGCATACGGCTTCACCATCGGCCAGCGCAAGGGCCTGCGCATCGGCACCCCGGCCGCCGACGGCAAGCCGCGTTACGTCCTCGACATCTCCCCGGTCGACAACACGGTCACGGTCGGCCCGGCCGCCTCCCTCGACGTCGACGCCCTCACCGCGATCCGGCCCCGCTGGTGCGGAGCGGCCCCCACCGGGCCCGGCACCTACACCGCCCAGCTGCGCGCCCACGGCGGCGAGACCGAGGTGACCGCCGAACTCGTCGACGGCACCCTGGAGGTCACGTTCACCGAGCCCGTACGCGGGGTGGCGCCGGGCCAGGCGATCGTCCTGTACGACGGCACACGCGTCGTCGGTTCGGCGACGATCGCGACGACGACCAGGGCGACGGCGGGCGTGTCCTGAGCCGACGTACGACCGATGGTCATCCCCAGTGCAGGGGATGGGACAGCGTCACCCCGTGCGTGGCGAAGTCGATCGTCACGCGGTCGCGGTCGGCGATCGTGAAGCCGTGGTGGAAGCTGCTGCGGTCCGCGCCGAGGTAGACGTACTGCACGCGGCCGGGGTGCAGCAGTGACGCGTTGGCGAAGAGCCCGGCCGTCATGTCCCGCAGCCCGTAGTGCAGGGCCTTCACCCCGGTGGTGAACGGCCCCTGCCAGGCGGCCTTCCCGTCCCGCTCGACGGTCACCTGCCCGGTGACCTGCTGCGGCGGAGTGCCCAGGAAGAGATACGGCGCGATGCCCGCGTCGCACAGCTTCGCGTACGACAGATGCCCCGCGTGCCGCTTGAACCGCCCGATGTCGGTGAGGTCGTTGCCGAAGGTGCACCCCGCGTACCTCGGGGTGCCGTCGGCATCCCCGACGTACACGAGGACGACCTCCGTCTCCTCGGTCACCGCGACGGCGCCCTGCGGCACGCGCAGCGGCTCGCCGGGGACCTTCAGCACCTCGCCGAGCCCCTTGAAGAACCAGTTGGCTCGCCTTGATCAGCGGGCCGGTGTCGGTGACCTGCATGTCGATCCGGACGCCCAGGACACCGCGGCCCGCTCGTCCGCCGTGTGCACACCAAAGTCTCGGATGCGTTGACCAACCTCCAACAACCGAGCGTGTGGTGTTTGACCGAACCATGCCTCGTCGAAGTCAGAGAGGGTCCGGTCGGGTCAGTTCACTTGGTAGACCGCGTCCTTGAGGGCGCGTGCCCGCTCGTAGTCGGCGTCGAGCAGGGTGTCGTCGGGGGAGGTCAGATAGATCCGCAGGGCGGCTGTCATCAGGTCGTTCGTGGGCCGGATCCGGGACCCGGGCCTGTACTTGACCGCGGTGACGACCGTGCTCGGCAGCGCGTCGATCGCCGCCACCGTCTCCTGGTCCACGGCCGACACGACGCCGTCCAGGACGGTGGGCGCGTTGTAGGTGTAGGCGGACTGGAGCTTGCGGTACACGCCGTCGCCGTACCGCTCGACGAACTCCGCCGGGCGGACGTACGCCAGCGCGGACAGCCCCGCCTGGTTGTGGCCCAGACACAGGTCCTGGAAGGCCGGGTTCAGGTTGCCGTTGAGGCGGGTGGCGATCTCCACCAGGACCGGGCCCTCGTCCGTGACGATGACCTCCGCGTGCGTCGGCCCCCAGCGCACGTCGAGCGCCGCGAGGACCTCGGTGACATAGGTGATCAGGGCCGGTACGGGGTCGGCGTCCGGGGCCACCAGGATGTCCCGGTTGTAGATGTTGCGGCCGGTCGGCAGCAGCGTCTTCTCGTACTCCCAGACCCCGCACACGTACTGGTGACCGTCGGCGCTGACCGTGTCGACGATGTACTCCGTGCCCTTGAGGTACGACTGGACCAGCGCCTCGGTGTTGGCGTTGCCGAAGATGGTCCGCCCGGCGAGCACGCTCTCCGCGGCGGTACGTGTCTCGGCGGCGTCCTGGCACACGAACACCGCGTCCGAGCCGGCCGAGTCCAGCGGCTTCACGACCACCGGCCAACGCCCCTGGTCCTCCGCCCACTTGACGATCAGTGAGGCGTCGTCGCTCTTGAACTGGTCGGCGCAGCGCACCCCCGCCCGGCGCAGCGCCTCGATCATCTCGTACTTGTCCCGACGGGCCACGGAGAGCGCGGTGCCGTTGGACTTCACCCCGAGCGCCTCGCTGAGCCGGTCGGCGGCCCGTACGGCGGACTCCTGGCCGGGTACCACGGCGACCGGGGCGTGGGCGCGCAACAGCCCGGCCAACTCGGTCTCGTCGGTGCTGACGAGGTTCTGCTCGTACGCCGTCAGGTCGGGCGCGAGCATCGTCGGGATCAGCTCCGCCGTGGTCTGCGCGTGGATCACGCGGGCGCCGAGAGCGGTGAACGCGGCAGGGTAGAAGTTGCCGGCCGAGTAGCCGTCGACGACCACGGCGACGGTCGCGCCGCCGTCAACTGCGCCTGTCGCCTGGGAAGCGGGGGTCTCGGAAACGCTCATGCCTGTCCTTCGGATGGTTCGGGTATCTCGCGGGGAGTGTCCGCGACAAAGCGTGCCAGCCTGGCGATGCCTTCCCGAATCGCGTCGGGAGCGAGGTTGCTGAAGCTGAGCCGGATCTCGCGGTCGCCGCCGCCTTCGAGGTAGAACATGCTCATCGGCGCCCAACTCACCTCGAAATCACGGGCGGAGCGCTCCATGGCCGTCAACTCCCGGGTCACCGACCCCGGATCGTAGCCCTCCGCGACCAGGAAGCCGCCGATCACAGGGTCTGCGCCAGCGTACGAGTGGTGACGCAGACGCCGGTGGCCTCGGGGAAGCGCAGTGCCGACTCACTGAGGATGTGCATGGAGTTCGTGTCCGGCGCCCATTCCTGAATTCGGGTCCGCGCCACCACGCCACCCTTGACATAGGGTTCTTTGTCGAGAATCGGAATACGCCACATGTAGGCCTTGGCGGCCTGCCCGGTCGACGTTGTACTCGAATTCAACGGTAACTTCGCCACACCCAACTCCTTGTGGTGAGAATCAGGCTGACGCGCGTAGGGACCGCGATCCCTGTCAACTGTCGCTCGGCTGCCGGGGTGCAATTCCGTTTCCCGCTTGCCCGTGACACGCGAAACCGGAGACCCTTGCACTCGGACCGCGTCGACCAGGTAGTGTCCGTTGGTCGAACGGGCACCTTGAAAGTATGCTGCACCGCCCGGCCAAGTACTGTGAACAGTCGATGAAATGGCGTCGGGAGCCTGGGAAGCGGGCCGGTTCCGGTGTCATCCTCCAGGGGTACTCTTCGGCCACGCCGAAGAGGAACAAGCGGAACGGGGGCAAGAGTGGACAATCTTCTGGCGGGTGTTTTCCGGCCAAGACGGCGCGGAATTGCACCTTTCTTCTGGAGCGCATCGGGTCCGCCGACCGGCCGGGCCGCACGACGGCAGGTGCCACGGCCGAACACGCCGCGCCGGTAAGTACCCGGACTCCATCCGCTCCGCCGTGCGCCCTTTTTCCTCCTTCGCTCGATCCCACCGGACGAACGGATCATGCGACCCGACTCCCCATGGCGGACAGCCGATTTCCGCACGCTGTTCACCGCATCCGCGCTCAGTCAGCTGGGCAGCAACGTCAGTTATGTCGCCGTACCCCTGGTCGCCGTGGCCGCGCTGGACGCCGGACCCGGCCAGGTCGGCGCCCTCGCCACCCTGAGCACGATCGCCTTCCTGGTCATCGGCCTGCCGGCCGGGGCCTGGGTGGACCGGCTCAGCCACCGCCGGGTGCTGATCGCCGCCGACCTGTGCCGCGCCGCGCTCTACGCCTCGGTGCCGCTGGCCTGGTGGCTGGACGCGCTCACGCTCGGCCAGCTCTACGCGGTCGTCCTGCTCAGCGGCTGTGCGACGGTGTTCTTCGACGTGGGTTCACAGAGCGTGCTGCCCCAACTGGTCGGCAAGGAAGCGCTCGTTCAGGCCAACGCCGACATCAACACGCTCATCGCGGCGGGCAACGTCCTGGGCCGCAGCGCGGGCGGTGGGCTCGTCTCGCTGCTCAGCGCACCCGTGGCCGTACTGGTCTCCGCCGGCACCTATCTGGGCTCCGGCCTCGGCCTCGTCGCGATCCGGCGCACCCCGCCGGCCGCCCCGGCGAAGACCGGCACGGGCAACCGGCTGCGCACCCAGATCGCCGAGGGCGTACGGCATGTCTTCGGCAACCGGGAGCTGCGGGCACTGGTGCTCACCGCGGCCCTCGCCAACCTCGGCTCGTCCGTCATCAACACCATGCTGCCGATCTGGTTCGTCCGCGAACTCGACCTGCCCGGGGCCGCGTTGGGCCTGTTCTGGGGGGCCGGCGGGATCGGTCTGCTGATCGGCGCCCGCAGTGCGCGGCCCATCGCGGCCCGGCTGGGATTCGGCCGCACACTCGGCCTGGCCGGGCTCTGTCTGGCCCCGGCCGGCCTGCTCGTACCGCTGGTCGACCGGGGTCCATGGCTGTATCTCGCGGGTACGGGATGGTGTTTGGCCATGTTCAAGGTGGGCATGGACAACGTGCTCGGAGTCAGCCTGCGGCAGCGGATGACCCCCGGCTCGCTGCTCGGCCGGATGAACGCGACCTTCCGGTTCCTGCTGACGGGCGCCCTGGCGGTCGGTGCCGCGATCTCCGGTGTGCTCGGCGAACTCGTGGGCGTCCAGGCCACGTTGTGGATGGGCGGCGTGTTCGTGTCGACGGCCTTCCTGCCCGTCTTCCTCTCCCCGGTCCGGGCCCGCAGGGCCCTGCCCGACCCCGTCTCCGAGCCGGAACCATCCCGCACCCAGGACGCGCCGACTTCGCCCGCGTGAATCCCCTCTCGTTCCGTTCTTCGCAGGGCTCGGGGGCCTAGACGGTCTCCACCTCGTAGAAGCAGAGGTGGTCCTTGATCTGGGCCACCTCGGGCTTCGGCTCGGGGTACGCCCAGACGAGGTCGGCGGCGTCCGGGAGGGACCAGTAGGACGCCGTGCCCTTGAAGGGGCAGTACGTGTGGGTCTCGGAGGGGGTCAGGAGGTCGAGGCGGACGTCCTCCGCGGGGAGGTAGTAGCGCGGGGGACAACCGGTCTCACGCAGGACGAGGGCCCGCTCGCTCTCGGCGAGCACCTCGCCGCCGTGGACGACCCGTACGCGGTCGTCGGTCTGCTCGATGGTGATCGTGTGTCCTTCAGCCATACCCGAAGAGCGTTCGGGAAGCCCGGGATGTTCCCGCGTACGGTGACGGCATGAACATCTGTGTCTTCCTGCCGCCGACCTGGACGACCGCTACACGCGCCCCGCGCGGGAGTTCGCGAAACTGCTGGGCAAGGGCGGGCACACCCTGGTCTGGGGCGGTTCGGACGTCGGTCTGATGAAGGTGGTCGCGGACGGGGTCCAGGAGGCGGGCGGCCGGCTGCTGGGCGTCTCGGTGGACTTCCTCGCGGCGAAGGCCCGTCCGGGCGCGGATGAAATGGTGATCGCGGGGGACCTCGCCTGGGGGCACCTCCCACGCACTTAAGGCAGTGGGGGAGCAAGCGGCTCCTGCTGGAGAAGGCCGACGCGGTCGTGATCATGGTCGGCGGGACCGGGACGCTCGACGAGGCCACGGAGATCCTGGAGCTGAAGAAGCACGGCAAGACGGACAAGCCGGTGGTGCTGCTGAACACCGCGGGCTTCTACGACGGCCTGAAGGAACAGTTCCGCCGTATGGAGACCGAGGGTTTCCTGCCCCGCCCGCTCGCCGACCTGGTGTTCTTCGCGGAGGAGCCGGTGGGGGCGCTCGTGTACCTGGAGGAGTCGGCGGGCACGGTGTGATGCGAGCATGGCGGGCATGGCTACACATGTGATCACCGGGGCGGGTTCGGGTATCGGGGCGGCGGTCGCGCGGCGGCTGCACGCGCGCGGGGACGAACTCGTGCTGCACGCGCGTGACGCGGGGCGGGCGAAGGAGTTGGCGGCGGAGTTCCCCGGGGCCCGGACCCTGGTGGGGGACCTGGCGGACCCGGATCGCCTGTCCTGGGCGTTCTCGCACCAGTCGCTGCCGGACCGGGTGGACTCCCTGCTGCACATCGCGGGCGTGGTGGACCTGGGCCCGGTGGGCGACCTGACCCCGAAGACTTGGCGCCACCAACTGAACGTCAACCTGATCGCCCCCGCAGAGCTGACCCGCCACCTTCTACCCCAACTACGCCTCTCCCAGGGCCAGGTGATCTTCGTCAACTCGGGCGCGGGCCTGAACGCGAGTGCGAACTGGTCGGCGTACGCCGCGTCGAAGCACGGTCTGAAGGCGTTGGCGGACTCATTGCGGCAGGAGGAGCGGGGTTCGGGGGTGCGGGTGACCACGGTCTATCCCGGGCGTACGGCGAGCCCCATGCAGGCGAAGGTCCACCAGCAGGAGGGCAAGGAGTACGACCCGTCGAAGTGGATCGACCCGGAGTCGGTGGCGTCGACGATCCTGCTGGCCCTGGATCTGCCCCGAGACGCGGAAATCAACGACGTGACGGTACGCCCGGGCCGCTGAGGGGCTTGTTTTCGCCCCCGCCGCCCCTACCCGTCCCATCCTTCTGGGGGCTGCGCCCCCAGACCCCCCTTTCGGCCTGAACGGCCTTGTCCTCAAACGCCGGACGGGCTGAGTCAGTCAGCCCGTCCGGCGTTTGAGGACAAGGGGGGGCTGGGGCGCAGCCCCCAGGGATGGGAACGGGTAGGGGCGGCGGGGGCGAGGAAAGCAGGCCCGCCGACTACGTACGCTTCCCCACGTGAACGCGAACCCCACCTTCGGCCCCGCCACCGGCATCGGTTCCCTCCCCGGCGGTGACGCCCGGGAAGCCGTGAAGGCCGCCACCGGGTCCTTCGACGACTTCCCCTTCCTGCCCGAACTCCCCGCCCGAGGCCCCGGCGCCGACATGATCGGCCGCACCGCCGGACTCCTCGTCGAGATGTACGCACGCGTGGAGCCCAGCGGCTGGAGACTGGGGGACCGGCCGGGGCGCGACACCAAGCGCGCCCGCTCCTGGCTCGGCGAAGACCTCGACGCGCTGGAGGAGTTCACCCAGGGGTACGAGGGGCAGGTGAAAGTGCAGGCCGTCGGGCCCTGGACCCTCGCCGCAGCCATCGAGCTCAGGAACGGCGAACTCGCCCTCTCCGACCCCGGCGCCTGCCGCGACCTCGCCGGCTCCCTCGCCGAAGGCATCCGCCTCCACCTCGACGAACTCCGCCGCCGCATCCCCGGCGCCCAACTCGTCCTGCAACTCGACGAACCCTCCCTCATCGCCGTACTCCGAGGACAGGTCAAGACCGCCAGCGGCTACCGCACCCACCGTGTCCCCGACCGCCAGGTCGCCGAGGCGATCCTCCGGGACGTCATCGGCGTGCAGGGCGACGGGCCGACCGTCGTCCACTCCTGCGCGCCCGACGTACCCTTCGCGCTGCTCCGCCGCGCCGGTGCCGCCGCCGTCTCCTTCGACTTCTCGCTTCTCACCGAGCGTGACGACGACGTGATCGGCGAGGCCGTCGAAAGCGGTACGCGGCTCTTCGTCGGTGTCGTGCCAAGCACCGATGCCCCATTGTCAGACCCTGCCGGTAGCGTCAGTGGTGTCAGGACGCTGTGGCGCAGGCTGGGGCTGCATCCGGGACTTCTCACGGAGGCGGTCACCGTCACGCCGTCGTGCGGACTCGCGGGCGCTTCCCCGCAGTACGCACGCAAGGCACTCGCCCACTGCGCCCAGGCGGCGAGATCACTCGCGGACAACCCAGAGTAACGGGAGGACAACACGGTGGCCGGCGAACAGCACGCACAGACCACATCGGTGCCCGCCGAGGCGCGCGACAGGCACGCCCAGCTCGCCGAGCGCATCGAGGAACACCGCTTCCGGTACTACGTGAACGACGCTCCGGTCGTGAGCGACGCGGAGTTCGACAAGCTCCTGCGCTCACTGGAGGCGCTGGAGGAGGAGTATCCGGAGCTGCGTACGCCCGACTCCCCGACCCAGAAGGTCGCGGGCGCGTACGAGACGGACTTCACCTCCGTCGAGCACCGCTCACGCATGCTCTCCCTCGACAACGCCTTCGACGACCTGGAACTGGCGGCCTGGGCGGAGCGCGTCCACAAGGACGTCGGCGCCTCCGAGCACCACTTCCTGTGCGAGCTGAAGGTCGACGGCCTCGCCGTCAACCTGACGTACGAGAACGGCCGTCTCACGCGCGCGGCGACCCGCGGCGACGGCCGCACCGGCGAGGACATCACGCCCAACGTGCGCACGATCGCCGAGATCCCGGACCGGCTGACGGGCGACCGCGTCCCGGCGCTGGTCGAGATCCGCGGCGAGGTCTACTTCCCGATGGACAAGTTCGCCGAGCTGAACGCCCGTCTCGTCGAGGGCGGCGACAAGCCCTTCGCCAACCCCCGTAACGCGGCGGCCGGTTCGCTCCGCCAGAAGGACCCGCGCATCACGGCCTCCCGCCCGCTGCACATGGTGGTCCACGGCATCGGCGCCCTGGAGGGCTTCGACCCGCTGACCCGCCTCTCCGAGGCGTACAAGCTGCTGCACGAGTGGGGGCTGCCGACCACGCGGTACGCGGAGTTGAAAGACGACCTCGACGGCGTACGGGCGTTCATCGCCAACTACGGCGAGAACCGGCACTCCGTGGAGCACGAGATCGACGGCGTCGTCGTCAAGCTCGATGAAATCCCGCTCCAGGGGCGCCTCGGGTCCACCTCGCGTGCCCCGCGCTGGGCCATCGCCTGGAAGTACGCGCCCGAAGAGGTCAACACCAAGCTCATCAACATCCGCGTGGGCGTGGGGCGTACGGGTCGCGTCACGCCGTACGCGCAGGTCGAACCGGTCACCGTCGCCGGCTCCGAGGTCGAGTTCGCCACCCTGCACAACCAGGACGTCGTCAAGGCCAAGGGCGTCCTCATCGGCGACACCGTGGTGCTGCGCAAGGCCGGTGACGTCATCCCGGAGATCCTCGGCCCGGTCGCCGACCTGCGCGACGGCACGGAGAAGCCCTTCGAGATGCCGGTCGAGTGTCCCGAGTGCGGTACGCCGCTGCGGGCGATGAAGGAGGGCGACATCGACCTCCGCTGCCCCAACGCCCGTACCTGCCCGGCCCAGTTGAGGGAGCGGCTGTTCTATCTCGCCGGGCGCAAGAGCCTGGACATCGAGAACTTCGGTTACGTCGCCGCCGCCGCGCTCACCAAGCCGCTGGAGCCCGCCGAGCCGCCGCTCGCCGACGAGGGCGACCTCTTCGACCTCACCATCGAGCGGCTGCTGCCCATCAAGGCGTACGTCCTGGACCAGGACAGCGGGCTGCCCAAGCGGGACCCGAAGACCGGCGAGGAGAAGATCGCCACGGTCTTCGCCAACCAGGAGGGTGAGCCCCGGAAGAACGCGGTCGCGATGCTCGCCAACATCGCCGCCGCCAAGGACCGTCCGCTCGCCAGAGTCCTCACCGGGCTGTCGATCCGGCACGTCGGTCCGGTCGCCGCCGAGGCCCTGGCCCGTGAATTCCGCTCGATCGAGCGCATTGAGCAGGCCTCCGAGGAGGAGTTGGCCACCACCGACGGGGTCGGCCCGATCATCGCGGCCTCGCTCAAGGAGTGGTTCGCGGTCGACTGGCACCAGGAGATCCTGCGCAAGTGGCGGGCCGCCGGGGTCCGGATGGAGGAGGAGGGCTCCGGCGAGGACGAGGGACCGCGCCCGCTCGAAGGGCTCACCGTCGTGGTGACCGGCACCCTCGAACACCACACCCGGGACGGCGCGAAGGAGGCGCTCCAGAGCCGTGGAGCAAAAGTGACCGGTTCTGTTTCGAAGAAGACGTCTTTCGTGGTTGTGGGTGACAATCCTGGTTCCAAGTTCGACAAGGCGATGCAGTTGAAGGTCCCTGTTCTGGACGAGGACGGCTTCGCCGTCCTGCTCGAACAAGGACCGGAGGCCGCTGCCGAAGCGGCACTTCCGACCGAAGCGGCACTTCCGTCAGAGGAGTAGCGGTTGAAGACCACCCGATCGGCGCATACCAGATGCATACGGGTGGCCGGGTCGCATTCGGGCAACCGTCGGCGACCGCTGCCCGTGGAAGCCTTCTGCGGCCTACTGTTGACGTATGCGCCTGCCGTGCCCGGATGCGGTTCGGACGCGGTCCCGTCGACGGTTGACGGACATCGGACCGCGTGGCGTGGGCACCGCCGGCTGTGAGAGGGACGGGAATGGAACCGACCGATAGCGCCGCCCCTCCTTCACGGCTGCGCGGAAGCCGGATATCCGGCGCCTGGCGCCGGGGTTCCGCCCTCTTCAAGGGCCGCCGCCCCGAACCCGGCCAGGAACAGGGCATGGCCCGCCGCACGGCACGGTTCCTGGAACGGGCGGGCGTCGGCGGCCGTACGACCGGACCGGTGAGCGGGACCGGCGGCACCGGACAGCGCATCGTCGCCGACAGCAGGGTCACGCCCCAGCTGTCGGCCCACCTCACCGCCGAGCAGCGCGTCGCACAACTGCACGCCCAGGACCCCGAACGCCAGCTGTCCTGGCCCGCGCTGCCCGCGGCGGTCGTCGCGGCGGCCGGGTTCGTCCTCGGCGCCGGCTTCTACCGCGGCTTCACCGGCCACAACGCGCTCTTCCCGTCCGGCACCGTCGGCTGGGCCCTCGCCGTCCTCACCGGCGTCATCGTCGGCCACCTCGTCGCCCTCGGCCGCGCCCGCTGGTGGGGCGGCACCGGATCGGGCGCCGCCCTCACCCTCGCCGTACTCCTGCTGTACGGCTGGGTGCCGGCCGGCATGGTCAGCCTCACCGTCGTCGTCCTGGTCGGCATAGCCCGGCGCCACCGCTGGCGGCAGGGCCTGCTGGCCGGCGCGGTGGACATCCTCGGCATCGGTGCCGGCGCGCTCGTGCTCGCCGCGTTCGGCCGGGTCCCGTCCGTCGAGACCCCGTGGAACCCGCAGACCTGGAGCGTCTACACCGCGCCCGAGGTGGTGCTGATCGCGATCACCTACCTCGGGGTCACCCGCACCCTCCTCTGGTATCTGCACACCCCGCGCGGCGGACTGCCCACGGTCGCCCGTTCCGCCCTGGTCAGACAGGGCCTGGTCGCGGTCGCGCTGCTCGCCATCGCACCCCTGATCTGCGTCGTCGCCGTCGCCCTGCCGGTCCTGCTGCCGCTGTTCGCCATCCCCCTCATCGCTCTCGACTCCACCCTGTGGATAGCCAGGGCCCGGGCCGAGGAACAGCTGCGCGACCCGCTGACCGGACTGCCCAACAGACAGTGGCTCCTGGAGCGCACCTGGACGGCCCTCGACGATGCCGAACGCATCGACGCGCGGGCCGCGTTGATGCTCATAGACCTCGACCGCTTCCGCTCCGTCAACGACACCCTCGGTCACCTCGCCGGTGACCGGCTCCTCCTCCAGATAGCGGACCGGCTGCGGCTCGCCCTGCCGCGCGGCGCGGAGGCCGCGCGGCTCGGCGGCGACGAGTTCGCCGTCTTACTGCCGGTCGTCGACTCCACGACGTCGGCCACCCGAGTCGCCCGCAACCTGGTCACCGTGCTCGGCTCCCCGCTCGACCTCGACGGACTCACCCTCGTCCTGGAGGCCAGCGCGGGCCTCGCCGTCTTCCCCGACCACGCGCTCGACGCGGAGGGGCTGCTGCGGCGCGCGGACGTCGCCATGTACCAGGCGAAGCGGGACCGCACGGGCGTAGAGGTGTACGAGTCCAAGCGCGACTCGAACACCCCGGACCGCCTCGGCCTGCTGGGCGATCTGCGGCGCGCGCTCGACGCGCACGAGGTCGAGCTGCACTACCAGCCCAAGGTGCGCTTCGACGGACAGGTCGCGGGCCTTGAGGCGCTGGTGCGCTGGGTGCACCCGGAGCGCGGGAAGGTGCCGCCGGACGAGTTCATAGCGATCGCCGAGTCGTCCGGGCTGATGCCCCACCTCACGGAGTACGTGCTGGAGACGGCGCTGGAGCAGGTCGCCAAGTGGCGCGCCCAGAAGCTGTTCGTCCCGGTCGCCGTCAATGTCTCCCCGCGCGACGTCCACACCCCCGGCTTCGCCGGTTCCGTCGCCGCGCGGCTGGCCCGGCACGGGGTCCCGGCGGGATCGCTTCAGCTGGAGATAACGGAACACGTGCTCCTGGAGGACCCGCAGAAGGCCGCGGACACCCTGGCCGCGCTGACCGGGCACGGCGTGAAGATGTCGCTGGACGACTTCGGCACCGGGTACTCGTCGCTGGTGCATCTGCGGCGGCTGCCGGTGAGCGAGCTGAAGATCGACCGCTCGTTCGTGGCGCGGCTGGCGGTGGACACGGAGGACGCGGAGATCGTGCGGTGCACGGTCGATCTCGCGCACTCCCTGGGGCTGCTCGTCGTCGCGGAGGGCGTCGAGGACGACGAGACGTGGGAGCGGTTGCGGGATCTCGGGTGTGACGCCGTGCAGGGGTGGCTGGTCGCCGCCGCGATGCCTCCCGAGGAGGCCACCGCGTGGCTGCTGGCGCGGGGGACCCGTGGCTGGCAGCGTCCGCGGGCGGCTCTGCCCGCCGCGGAATAGGGGCGGAACCGGAGCCGGGAGAGAAGGCGGAACAGGGGGAGAACTCCCACCCGTGGCAAACCCGTGCGCGGGTTGTCTCCCCTGCCCCCTAGGATTGGGGCCAAAACCACACCGCACTCACCCCAGAGGATCGCTGCATGCCTGGCATCACGCGCGAGGAGGTCGCCCACCTCGCACGGCTGGCGCGTCTGGAGCTGAAGGGCGAAGAGCTCGACCACTTCGCAGGCCAGCTCGACGACATCATCGGCGCGGTCGCCCGCGTCAGCGAGGTCGCCGACCAAGACGTACCGCCGACCTCGCACCCGCTGCCGCTGACGAACGTCATGCGCGTGGACGAGGTCCGTCCGTCGCTCACCCCCGAGCAGGCGCTCTCCGGCGCCCCGGCCCAGGAGCAGCAGCGTTTCAAGGTGCCGCAGATCCTGGGGGAGGACTAATCACCATGACGGACATCATCAAGCTCACGGCTGCCGAGACCGCCGCGAAGATCGCCTCCGGCGAGCTGACCGCCGTACAGGTCACCGAGGCGCACCTCGCCCGCATCGAGGCCGTCGACGAGAAGGTGCACGCCTTCCTGCACGTCGACCGTGAGGGCGCCCTGGCCCAGGCCCGTGCCGTCGACGCCAAGCGCGAGCGCGGGGAGACGCTGGGCCCGCTGGCCGGCGTACCCCTCGCGCTGAAGGACATCTTCACCACCGAGGGGATTCCGACCACCGTCGGGTCCAAGATCCTCGAAGGCTGGATCCCGCCCTACGACGCGACCGTCACCCGGAAGCTGAAGGCCGCCGACGTCGTCATCCTCGGCAAGACCAACATGGACGAGTTCGCCATGGGGTCCAGCACCGAGAACAGCGCGTACGGGCCGACCGGCAACCCCTGGGACCTGACCAGGATCCCCGGTGGTTCCGGTGGCGGGTCGAGTGCCGCCCTCGCCTCCTTTCAGGCGCCGCTGGCCATCGGCACGGACACCGGCGGTTCCATCCGCCAGCCCGCCGCAGTCACCGGCACGGTCGGCGTCAAGCCGACGTACGGGGCCGTCTCGCGGTACGGCATGGTCGCCTTCTCGTCCTCCCTCGACCAGGGCGGGCCCTGTGCCCGTACGGTCCTGGACGCCGCGCTCCTCCACGAGGTCATCGCCGGACACGACCCGCTCGACTCGACCTCGATCGACTCCCCGGTCCCGCCGGTCGTCGAGGCTGCCCGCAACGGCAGCGTCGCGGGCATGCGCGTCGGCGTCGTCAAGCAGTTCCGCGGCGAGGGCTACCAGGCCGGCGTCATCCAGCGCTTCGACGAGTCCGTGGCCCTGCTGAAGGACCTCGGCGCCGAGATCGTCGAGCTGGACTGTCCGTCCTTCGATCTGGCGCTCTCTGCCTATTACCTGATCGCGCCGAGCGAGTGTTCGTCGAACCTCGCCCGCTTCGACGGGCTCCGCTACGGCCTCCGCAGCGGCGACGACGGCACGCACTCCGCCGAAGAGGTCACCTCGCTCACCCGCGCGGAGGGCTTCGGCCCCGAGGTCAAGCGCCGCATCATGCTCGGCACGTACGCGCTCAGCTCCGGCTACTACGACGCGTACTACGGCAGCGCCCAGAAGGTCCGTACGCTCATCACGCGGGACTTCGAGAAGGCGTTCGAGTCGGTCGACGTGATCGTGTCGCCCACGACCCCGACCACCGCCTTCCCGATCGGCGAGCGCGCCGACGACCCGATGGCGATGTACCTCGCGGACCTCTGCACCATCCCGACCAACCTGGCCGGCAACTCCGCCATGTCCCTGCCCTGCGGTCTCGCACCGGAGGATGGGCTGCCGGTCGGGCTCCAGATCATCGCCCCGGCCCTCCAGGACGACCGTCTTTACAAGGTCGGCGCCGCTGTCGAGGCCGCCTTCGTGGAAAAGTGGGGGCACCCGCTGCTAGAGGAGGCACCGTCGCTGTGAGCGCCATGGCCAAGAAGGCGAAGAACTTCAAGAAGTCGAAGACCGGGCTGTACGTGTCGCTCGGCAGTACCGCGTTCGGCGCGATCAGCGTCGCCAAGCAGGTCAAGCTGGCCCGCGACGACGGGGACACCCTCCGTCTGATCGACGCCGCCGTATCCGCCGCCGCCATCGTCACCGGCCTCGCCATCCTCTACCGCGAGTTGAAGCGGCTGGGCGACGACGACGTCCTGCTGGGCTGAGAGGGAAGTTTTCACCGTGACCACCACGACCGACGAGTTGGTGTCGTACGAGGACGCCCTGGCGACCTACGACCCCGTCATGGGCCTCGAAGTCCACGTCGAACTCGGCACCAAGACCAAGATGTTCTGCGGCTGTTCGACCGAGCTGGGCGCCGAGCCCAACTCGCAGACCTGCCCGACCTGCCTCGGCATGCCCGGCTCGCTCCCGGTCGTCAACGCGACCGGCGTCGAGTCCGCCATCAAGATCGGCCTCGCGCTGCACTGCGAGATCGCCGAGTGGTGCCGCTTCGCCCGGAAGAACTACTTCTATCCGGACATGCCGAAGAACTTCCAGACCTCCCAGTACGACGAGCCGATCGCCTTCAACGGCTACCTCGACGTCCAGCTGGAGGACGGCGAGACCTTCCGCGTGGAGATCGAACGCGCCCACATGGAGGAGGACACCGGCAAGTCGCTGCACGTCGGCGGCGCGACGGGCCGTATCCACGGCGCCTCGCACTCGCTGCTCGACTACAACCGGGCCGGCATCCCCCTCATCGAGATCGTCACCAAGCCGATCGAGGGCGCCGGCGAGCGCGCTCCCGAGGTCGCCAAGGCGTACGTCGCCGAGCTGCGCGAACTCATCAAGGCCCTCGGTGTCTCCGAGGCCCGCATGGAGCAGGGTCAGATGCGCTGCGACGTCAACCTGTCGCTGCGCCCGCACGGCCGCGAGAAGTTCGGCACCCGGAGCGAGACCAAGAACGTCAACTCGCTGCGTTCCGTGGAGCGGG
This sequence comes from Streptomyces sp. NBC_00075, assembly GCF_045041225.1. Classification (NCBI taxonomy): domain Bacteria; kingdom Bacillati; phylum Actinomycetota; class Actinomycetes; order Kitasatosporales; family Streptomycetaceae; genus Streptomyces; species Streptomyces sp. NBC_00075. The sequence goes on along the minus strand of NZ_CP108243.1, from coordinate 3,074,795 downwards.
CGGCCCGGTTCGAGATCCAGCGGCACGCCGCCGTACTGAACTCGGGCGGGACGATCATCCAGGAGACCCGGCACTTCCACGAGGACACCGGGTCGACGACCTCGGGCCGCGTGAAGGAGGAGGCCGAGGACTACCGGTACTTCCCCGAGCCGGACCTCGTACCGGTCGCCCCCTCCCGTGAGTGGGTCGAGGAGATCCGCGCCGGGCTGCCCGAGCTGCCGCTGGTCCGACGCAACCGGCTCCGCGAGGAGTGGGGCATCAGCGCCACCGACATGCAGTCGATCCTCAACGCCGGTGCGATCGACCTGATCGTCGCCTCGATCGACGCCGGTTCCGACGCGGCCTCCGCGCGCAAGTGGTGGATGGGCGAACTCGCGCGCAGCGCCAACGAGTCGGGCACCTCGCTCGACGAACTGGCCATCACGCCCGAGCAGGTCGCCCGGGTCACCGCGCTGGTCACCTCCGGCGACCTGAACGACAAGCTGGCCCGCCAGGTCATCGAGGGCGTCCTCGCGGGCGAGGGCACCCCGGACGAGGTCGTCGAGAAGCGCGGCCTCAAGGTCGTCTCCGACGACGGCGCGCTCACCACCGCCGTCCAGGAGGCCATCGCCGGCAACCCGGGCATCGCCGACAAGATCCGCGGCGGCAAGGTGGCCGCGGCGGGCGCCCTGGTCGGCGCGGTCATGAAGGCGACCCGGGGTCAGGCCGACGCGGCCCGCGTCAAGGAACTCATCCTTGAGCAGCTGGGCGTCAGCGAGGGCTGAGCCACACGACAAGGCTGAGGGGCGCGTCGGGACTCCGACGTGCCCCTCAGCCGTTGCTTCACCTGATCACGTACGACGGCCCACGACCCGTACGAAGCCCAGGGACCGGCCCTGGTCTGCGCGCACCAGTTCCACGGATTCCCGGGCCATGTTCGCCATGAACTCCTCGGTGCTCTCCTCGGCGCAGACCTCGCTCCACAGCAGCCAGTCCCGCCAGCCGTCCGGCAGCCAGTCGGCGGCCTCCACCGTCACGGCCCCGCTGCGTGTCCACTGGCGCCGCCACCAGTCGGCGGAGTGGAACGCCCAGAAACCCGGGTCCCAGAACGGCTTGAGGTGCTCCGGCGGTTCGACGCCCTCCGGCTCCTCGCGCAGCGCCGGTACGACGACACCGATCCGCCCGCCCGGCTTCAGCAGCCGGGTGAGGCTGGGCAGATACAGGTCGTTCGTGCCGAAGTACTGGTACGCGTCGACGCTCACGATCGCGTCGAACGACTCGTCGCCGAACGGCAGCTGGTGCGCCTCCGCGAACACGGGCAGCACCCGGTCGGCGACGCCCGCCTCGGCGATCCGGCGCGCGTTCTTGCCGGGCTCGATCCACAGGTCGGCGGCGGTGACCTGGACGTCGTACTCCTTGGCGAGGAAGACCGAGGTCATGGCCTTGCCGCAGCCCAGGTCGAGCACCCGGGCACCGGGCGGGAGGGTGTCGAGGCCGAGCGCGGGGGCCAGCCACTCCAGCAGCCACAGGGCGTGCGGGCCCATCTGGTTGTCGATGGTCCAGCGGGCGTCGTAGCGGCTGCTGCGCGGGTGGTTCAGGCGGTCATTCCTGGATGTGATGTCGGACATCGGTGAACGGGCTCCTCGGGCTCTGCGAAGGCGAAGAAAGGGATGCTTCGGAGCTCGGTCGGACCTTCAAAAAATGCACCCACCTGGGTCGCTGGCGACAAGCCGGACACGGACAGTCGACGGCCGGACGCTAGCAGTGGGCTTCCGCGACCCGCATCCGAATTCTCAGGCGGGCGCGCTACGCTCCCGCGCCATGGACGTGCACGAGAATGTGGGTGAGAACGGGGAGGACCACGAGGAGTACGAGGACGCGGAGCTGGACGCGCGGCGGGCCCGCTGGACGGCGACCGGAACCGGGGCGCTGCTGGCCCTCGTGGGGCTCGCGGCCTCGACGCTCCGCCTCACGGGCTCGGCGCCCGCGCTCGTACCCGGTGCGTACGCCTTCGGCGCCGCCGTCTGTGCGCTCGCGTCGGTGCTGGGTGCGCGGGGGCGTACCCGGCGGGCGCTGTGGCTGCTGATCGTCGGGGTGATGGTGATGGCCCTCGGAGACCAGTTCGACTGAGATCGGCCGAGTTCGACCGGGATGCTTATGGCGCTTTTACTGCGGCGACAGAGTTCATCTGATTGTCCTGTGATGTGACTCGCAGTCTTGTGAGTAAGGGCACGATCGTCTCAAACGATCATCATCGCCTGCGACAGTGGTTTGGCATCGCTCTTGCCGTTTTTCGTTTCTTTGCGGGATGTTCTGTTCATTCACGACTGTTCCCGGTCAAAGAACCACATGTCATCCCGGGAGCACGTCTGTGGCAGCCCTCGCACGCTGGTGTGTCAGGCACCGCCTCGTCGTCGTACTGATCTGGCTCGCCGCCTTCGCCGGCGTGACCGCCGCCGCGGCCGTCGCCGGCTCGGCGTACTCCAACGACTACGAGGCACCCGGCACCGAGTCGGGCCGCGCCACCCAGCTCCTGGAGGACGGCTTCCCCGGTCTCGGCGGCGACACCGACACCGTCGTCTGGCACACCGGCTCCGGTACGGTCCGGGCCGCCGACGTCGAGCAGACGATGAGCGACACCCTGGACCGGATCGCCGACCTGCCCGGCGTGGCCTCGGTCGTCAGCCCGTACGAGGGCCGCGGCGGCAGCCAGATCAGCGGCGACGGACGTACGGCGTACGCCACCGTCACCTTCGAGAAGTCCGCCGAGGACGTCGACGCGGACGAGGCGCGGGCCGTCGTCGACGCGGCCGAGGCCGCGCGGGCCGACGGGCTCCAGGTGGAGCTGGGCGGCAGCGCCATCGCGCTCACCGAGTCGTCCGGGGGACACCTCGCCGAGGCTCTCGGGGTGGTCGTCGCGGCCGTCGTGCTGTTCCTCGCCTTCGGCTCGCTCGCCGCCTCCCTGCTGCCCATCGCCACCGCCCTGGTGAGCGTCGGCACGGCCTACGCCGGGATCGTGCTGCTCGGCCACGCGATGACCGTCGCCGACTTCGCGCCCATGCTCGGCATGCTGATCGGGCTCGGCGTGGGCATCGACTACGCCCTGTTCATCGTCACCAGACACCGCCGCGGCCTCAAACGCGGCCTGTCCGTCACCGAGGCCGCCACCAACGCCGTCACGACCACCGGACGCGCCGTCGTCTTCGCTGGTGCGACCGTTTGCATAGCCCTGCTCGGGATGCTGATCCTGCGCCTCGGCTTCCTCAACGGCGTGGCGATAGCGGCCTCCCTGACGGTGATCCTGACCGTCGCGGCCTCCGTCACCCTCCTCCCGGCCCTGCTGTCCTTCATCGGACCGCGCGCCCTGAGCCGCCGCGAACGGCGCAGGCTGGCCGAGCACGGGCCCGAGCCGGAGCTGCCCACCGGGTTCGCCGCCCGCTGGTCCGCGTTCGTCGAGCGCCACCCCAAGCTGCTCGGCGCCGCCGCCCTGGTCGTCATGGCGCTGCTCGCCCTGCCCACCCTCTCGCTCCACCTCGGCACCTCCGACCAGGGCAACAACCCGAGCACGGCGACCACACGCCAGGCCTACGACCTCATCGCCGACGGCTTCGGCCCCGGCGTCAACGGCCCGCTCACCCTCGTCACGCCCGTCTCCGACGCCGAGGACAAGCTCGTCCTCGACAACCTCGCCGCGACCCTGAGGACCACCGAGGGCGTCGCGTCGTCCTCGCCGGTGACCTACAGCGCGGACGGCTCCACCGGGTACCTCACCGTCGTACCGACGTCGTCGCCGCAGTCCGTGAAGACCAGTGACCTGGTGGAGCGGCTGCGCGAAGAGGTCCTCCCGCGCGCGGAGACCGGCACCTCCCTCGACCTCCAGGTCGGCGGGGTCACGGCGAGTTACGACGACTTCGCGGATGTGATCGTCGGCAAGCTGCCGCTGTTCGTGGGTGTGGTGATCGGCCTGGGCTGCCTCCTCCTGCTCCTCGCGTTCCGTTCGATAGGCATCCCGCTCAAGGCCGCCGCGATGAACGTCGCCGCCGTCGCCTCCGCGTTCGGGGTCGTCGTCGCGATCTTCCAGTGGGGCTGGGGGAGCGAACTCCTCGGCCTCGGCAGCGCGGGCCCGATCGAGCCCTTCCTCCCCGTGATCATGGTCTCGGTCCTCTTCGGGCTCTCCATGGACTACCAGGTCTTCCTGGTCAGCCGGATGTACGAGGAGTGGCTGGAGACCGGCGACAACCGGCGGGCCGTCCGGGTCGGCCTCGCCGAGACCAGCCGCGTGATCAACTCCGCGGCGGTCATCATGATCTCTGTCTTCCTCGCGTTCGTGTTGAGCGGCGACCGGGTGATAGCGATGTTCGGCATCGCCCTGGCCGCCGCCGTGGCCCTCGACGCCTTCGTCCTGCGTACGCTCCTGGTGCCCGCGCTGATGCATCTGCTCGGCGGCGCCAACTGGTGGCTGCCCCGCTGGCTCGACCGGCGCCTGCCGCGCATCAGCATCGAGCCGCCCGAGTGCCGCACGCCCACCAGTGAAATGCCCGGCGTCGACGAGGCCGCCCGTGCGAGCATTCCGGGGCCGCGCGCCACGGACGGCGCGCAGACGGACGTACTGGTGAAGGAGCGACCGCAGGATGTACGCGATATCCCTGGGTGACGACGGCGCCGAACTGCGGCCCCTGGAACCCTGGCACGCCGAGGAGTTCCTCGCACACCTCGACCGGGGGCGGGAGTTCATCACCCGGCACATCCCCTTCGGCATGAACTCCACGGACGTCGACTCCGCGCGGGAGCAGCTCCAGCGGTACGCCGACCAGCGCGCCGCCGACACCGGGTCGCTGCACGGGATCTGGCTGGACGGGAAGCTCGTCGGTGGGGTGCTGTTCCTCAACTTCAGCGCGGAGTACGGCAACTGCGAGGTCGGCTGCTGGCTGGAACCGGCCGGCACCGGACGCGGCCTGATCACACGCGCGATGCGGGTCCTGATCGACTGGGCGATTGACGTACGGGGCATGCACCGTGTGGAGTGGCACGCGTCGTCCGTCAACGAAGCGAGCATCAACGTGGCGCGACGGCTGGGCATGAGCCGTGAGGGACTGCTGCGGGAGAACTATCCGCACCGGGGGGTCCGCGCGGACACCGAGATCTGGTCGGTACTCGCGCCCGAGTGGCAGGCCGCACGCGCGCGTGCCGCCGACAAGGATCATCGGAGTCCTGTCGTGGACACCCCTCGGCTTCAGCCCAGGGAAAAATGAAACTCCCGGGCAGTCGATGAGCCTGTACTGGGGGCACCGACTGAAGGGCTTGAGCGGCGGTGTTCTGACAGATGGCTATTTTCAGTTCCCACGTTCAGGCTGATCGCTTTCTACGGCGTGTTCTCGAAGGCGGTGTCGGCCGAGGGCGATCACTGCGGCGAAGCCGAGAACGCTTGATGCAGCGATGAGCTTGTTCCGCTTTGACGGACACCATTGGTGTGGTGGTCAGGCTGCGAGTGCGGTCTCGTATTCGGCGGGACTGCGGTAGTCGAGGCTGCTGTGCAGTCGGTGCAAGTTGTACCAGCCCTCGATGAAGTCGAAGATCGCGGTGCGGGCGGCGGCCCGGCTGGGCCAGGAGCTCGTGTCGAGCAACTCCCGTTTGATGGTGGCGAAGAAGGACTCGGCGAGCGCGTTGTCCCAGCACTGCCCGGTGCGGCCGACCGGCAGGCGGACGCTGAACTCCCTTGCCAGCGAGGCGAATTGCTGACTGGTGTACTGGCAGCCGCGATCCGAGTGAAAGATCACCGGCCGCGCGGGGCGACGCTCGCGGCAGGCGGATTGGAGAGCGTCGGCGACCAGTTCGGTCCGCAGGTGGTCGGCAGTGGACCAGCCGACCACGCGGCGGGAGGCAATGTCGATGACGGTGGCCAGATAGAGCCAGCCCTCATCGGTGGCAACGTAGGTGATGTCACCGCACCAGCGGGTGTCGAGGCCGTCCGGGTCGGGAGCGAAGTTGCGGACGACTAGGTCGGGCCGGGCGGCGGCCCGCGGGTCGGGGATCGTCGTCAGCCGCCGTCGCCTGCGGTGGCGGCCCTGTAGCCCGGCGTCGCGCATCAGTCGGGCGACGCGGCGCCGTCCGCAGTCCTCGCCCTGTCGTTGCAGGGCGGCATGGACCCGCGGGACCCCGTAGGTTCCACGGGACCGCTCGTGGACTTCGGCGATCTTCTCGGTCAGCTCGGTGTCCCGGACCGCCCGCGGACCGGGCTTGGCGGTGCGGCGGGCGTAGAAGGCGGTTCGGGAGACCTGCAGCAGTTCACACGCACGCTTGACGCTGTGACCGCCATGCTTTTCCGCCTCGATGAACGGGTGCACCGTCACCGGGTCTCCTTCGCGAAGAAAGCTGTCGCCCGCTTGAGGACCTCGACGTCCTCGCGCAGCCGGCGGTTCTCCCGCCGCAGCGCGGCCAGTTCCTCGCGTTCGCTGCTGGTCAGTCCGTCGCGTTCGCCCGCGTCGACTTCGGCCTGGCTGACCCACAGCCGCACTGCCGTCTCGGTCAGATCGAAGTCCTTGGCGATCTGACCGACCGAGCGGTCACCGCGCCGGCACAGCTCGACGATCTCGGCCTTGAACTCCGGCGTGAACGAGCGGCGAGGGCGTGGCTTCTTCTTCCCCATGCTCTCCATGATGGACATCCTCCCGGGGCAGAACCCCTGATCTCGGATGTCCGTCAAAGCGGATCAAGCCCACAGGTCGAGTGCCCGGCGGTCCTGGAAGCGGCAGGCGGCAATTACTGTTCCCGGCTCCTGATACCCCGTGAGGCGGTGATCGGTCCCGAACTCACCACCGGCCGCGCCGCCAAGCCCTCCGCGTCGACCGCCTCCCGCCCCTGCACCGCGACCGAGACCGCCGCGCTGTGGGCGTGGGCGTCGCCGGGGCAGCGCCCGTGCATCACGTCCACGGCCCTGCTCCCTCTCTTGCACCGCGCTGACCTGCGAACTCACCGGCATCGCAGAGGCATCGGCTCTGGCCGTAACCAACTCCTTCAACGTCCCGGTCCGAGATCGGTCCGCGCCAGGGCAGACAGAAGAACCTCGGTGCGCACCCACGGCACTTGCCACGGCCCCAGCGCGCCGGAGGAGTGGTGGATCGCTGACACGCAGCTTCTCCTTACATAGGGAAGTGCTAGTTTGTGAGCGTGGCCACGAATGGGGTGAAGCGTGCGTTCAAGTACCGCTTCCATCCGACCGATGCGCAGGCGGCGGAGCTGACGCGTACGTTCGGCTGCGTGCGCAAGGTCTACAACACGGCGCTCGCGGCCCGTACCGAGGCGTGGGCGCGGCAGGAACGGGTCAACTACAACCAGACCTCGGCCATGCTGACCGCGTGGAAGAAGACCGAGGAACTGGCGTTCCTGGGCGACGTGTCGTCCGTTCCGCTGCAGCAGACACTGCGGCACCTGCAGGCTGCGTTCACCCAATTCTTCGCCAAGCGAGCCAGATATCCGCGCTTCAAGTCGCGCAAGAGGTCGCGGAAGTCGGCCGAGTACACCGTCTCCGGTTTCCGATTCAGTGACGGGGAACTGACTCTGGCCAAGATGAGTGAACCGCTCGACATCGTGTGGTCGCGCCCGCTGCCCCAGGGAGCGAAGCCGTCCACGGTGACCGTGTCGCAGGACGCGGCCGGACGCTGGTTCGTGTCGATGCTTTGCGACGACCCCGGTGTCAAGCTGCTTCCCGTCACTGATGCGGCGGTCGGAATCGATGTCGGCCTGGACCACCTCCTGACCCTCTCCACGGGGGAGAAGGTTGTCAATCCCAGACACGAGCGCCGTGAACGCGCCCGTCTGGCCAAGGCCCAGCGGGAGCTTTCCCGCAAGGCCAGGGGTGACGGGACCAACAGGGCCAAGGCGCAGCGCAAGGTTGCCAAGGTCCACGCCCGGATCGCCGACCGGCGCCGGGACCTGCTCCACAAGCTCACCACCCGGCTCGTGCGTGAAAACCAAACGCTCGTGATCGAGGACCTGACCGTGCGCAACATGGTCAGAAACCACATGCTCGCCCGGGCCATCTCGGATGCGAGCTGGAGCGAGTTCCGCTCCATGCTGGAGTACAAGGCCGCCTGGTATGGGCGGGAAGTGATCGTGGTGGACCGCTTCTTCCCCTCCTCGAAGCTGTGCTCCGTCTGCGGCACCCTGCAAAATAGGATGCCGCTCAGCGTTCGTACGTGGACGTGCGACAACTGCGGTACGACCCATGACCGGGACGTGAACGCGGCGAACAACCTTCTGGCCGCCGGGCTGGCGGTGACAGTCTGTGGAGCAGGTGTAAGACCTCAACGGAGTTCTCCGGGCGGGCAGTCGGCGACGAAGCAGAAATCCCCACGGCGCGAGCCGTAGGAATCCCCCTTGTTCACAAGAGGGGGAGGAAGTCAATAAGGAACTTCTCAGAAAACGTCCGTACGGTGCGAGGCATGGGAACCAAGACAGCAGACGAGACCGGCGCCGAGACCGGTACCGAGGCACAGAGCGACGACGCCAAGAGCGGCAAGGAGACGGTGGACATCACCAAGGACGAACAGCCGACGGAGGCCACGGCTGAGGCCGAGGCCGAGGTCGAGGTCCTGGGCGACGCGGACGAGTACGAGGGCGAGGACCTCGACGAGACGGACCTCGCGCCCGAGAAGAAGAGCCCCTCCGGCGTGGGCCAGGGTGCCGCCGCCGTCGTGGCCGCCGTGCTCGGCTTCGTCTCGCTCACCGGCAGCTGGCTGGGCACGGTGGCCGGCGCGCGCGCGAACATCACGGGCCAGCTGGAGATGCAGGCCTCGTCGTCCGCGAGCATCGCCGCCCAGATCGATGCGCTCTACGGAGACGCCTGGCAGGCCACCGCGCTGTGGGGCGGCATCTTCGCGCTGGCCGCGCTGCTCGTCGGTGTCGCGGTCCTCGCCCGGCCCGCGTTCGGCACCCCGGGCAAGCCGCAGGCCGTCTGGATCAAGTCGGTCTCCTGGGCCGGCGTCGCGCTCGGCGTCCTCGGGCTGCTTCTCGCGGTCCTGAAGTACACCGACGTACTGCTGAGCCTGCCCTCGGCCTGATCCGGGGCGGAATCACCGCAGGTCATGAGGGGCCTTAGGCCGGTCGTAAGCACCTTACGGCCCGTCTGAGGCTCCTCACCCGTTCCTAAGGCCCCCACCCCCTCGGAAGATGCGGAACTCTCCCGATGTGGCGAACCCCCCTGGGAGACGAAGGTTGAGACATCGCAGAACGCGATGAACGACCGATCTCGTCACAGACCCGAGGGGTACCAGATGTTCGAGTACGAGCTCCAGCAGATCCGTTCCGCCGAACTGCGTCGCGAGGCCGCGAACGAGCGCCTCGCCCGGCAGGCGGTCCGCGGCGCCCGCGCCGCCCGCCGCGAGGCAGCGGGCCGAGCCGCAGAGGGCGAGGTGCATACCGACCACCGGCGCCGGCACTGGTTCACCCGGGCCGCGTGAGCACCGGGGGACGGGCGGACGGTCGTACGGCGGCGCACCTCCCCGCGCACGCCGCGACCGTCCGCCCGACCGTCCCCATCGCCCCCACGGTCGTCCCGGCGGACGGCCCGATAACCAGTGCCCCGATGTCAGAGCCCTGTGCGATGCTCTGGCCCGTGGAGACCAGGTCCGTCAGTCCGGTGTTCGTCGGTCGTGTCGACGAGTTGGGGGTGTTGCGCGACGCGCTCGACCGTGCCGACGGTGGCGAGCCGCAGGCCCTGCTGCTCGGCGGGGAGGCCGGGGTCGGGAAGACGCGGCTGGTCGAGGAGTTCGCCGGGGTGGCCGACGGCCGCGGTGCCGTCGTCGTGCTCGGCGGCTGTGTCGAGATCGGCGCCGACGGACTGCCCTTCGCACCCTTCTCCACCGCCCTGCGCGCCCTGTTGCGGGCGCTGCCCGACGAGCTGGCCGCCGCCGCTGCCGGACAGGAACAGGAACTGGCCCGGCTGCTCCCGGAGTTGGGCGAGACCGGCGCCGGACGGCACGACGAGGAGGGCATGGCCCGCCTCTTCGAACTCACCGCCCGCCTCCTGGAACGCGTCGCCGCGGACCGTACGGTCGTCGTCGCCCTCGAAGACCTCCACTGGGCCGACGCCTCCACCCGCCACCTCCTCGCCTACCTCTTCCGCACCCTGCGCACCGGCCGTCTCGTCGTCCTCGCCACCTACCGCGCCGACGACATCCACCGCCGCCACCCCCTGCGCCCGCTCCTCGCCGAACTCGACCGGCTCCGCACGGTCCGCCGGATCGAGCTGAGCCGCTTCAACCGGGCCGAAGTGTCCTGCCAGATCGCCGGCATCCTCGCCGCCGAACCCGAACCGGCCCAGGTCGACGAGATCTTCGACCGCTCCGACGGCAACGCCTTCTTCGTCGAGGAACTCGCCGTCGCCGCCCACGAGGGCTGCCGCACCCGCCTCACCGACACCCTCCGCGACCTGCTCCTCGTCCGAGTCGAGAGCCTGCCCGAGAGCGCCCAGCGGGTCGCCCGGATCGTCGCCGAGGGCGGCTCCACCGTCGAGTACCGGCTGCTCGCCGCCGTCGCGGGCCTCGCCGAGGACGACCTCATCGAGGCGCTGCGCGCGGCCGTCGGCGCCAACATCCTGCTCGCCACCCCGGCCGGCGACGGCTACCGCTTCCGCCACTCCCTGGTCCGCGAGGCCGTCGGCGACGACCTGCTCCCCGGCGAACGCTCCCGCCTCAACCGCCGCTACGCCGAGGCCCTGGACGCCGACCCGGCCCTCGTCCCCGCCGACGAACGCACCATGCGCCTGGCCAGCTACTGGTACCACGCCCACGACCCGGCCAAGGCCCTCCCCGCCGTCCTGGACGCCTCGGTCACCGCCCGCCGCCGGTACGCCTACGCCGAGCAACTACGGCTCCTGGAACGGGCGATGGAGCTGTGGGACGTCACCCCCGACGCCGTACGGGCCACACTCCGCCCCGTCGACTACACCGAGGTCTACCCGCCCTGCGGCTGCGACCCGGCCACCACACCCCTGAGCTACCTCGACCTCATGGCCGAGGCCGCCGTCGCGGGCCGGCTCTGCGGCGAGCGCGAACGCGCCCTGAAGATCACCAAGCGTGCGCTGCACCTCCTGGAGGACGGCAGCGACCCCCTGCGCGCCGCCTGGTTCTGGTGCCAGCGCTCCCGCCTGGTCCAGTCCCTGTCCCGAGGCGACGGCTGGCAGGAACTGGCCACCGCCCAGGACCTCGTACGGGGCCTGCCACCCTCGGAGGTCCACGCCGAGGTCCTGTCCGGCGCCGCCGTCTGGTCGATGCTGCACTGCCCGGGCCCGGACGCCCTCGCCGCCGCCGAACAGGCCGTCGAGTACGCGCGCATGGTGGGCGCCCACGAGACCGAGATGGGCGCGCGGATCACCCTCGGCGTCCTCATGGCCCAGTCGGGCGGTATCGAACGGGCGCTAGCGGAGATGCACGAGGTGAAGGAGCGCGCGGTCGAGGGCCACATGCCGTTCGTCGTGGGGCGCGCCTATGTGAACCTGCCGGGCGCTCTCGAAGGAGTCGGCCGGTCCCGCGAGGCCGTTCCGATCCTGGAGGAGGGGATCGCCTACACGCGGAAGTTCGGGCTGCTGGACTCCGAGGCCTGGGTGTGGGGCAATCTCTCCGAGTCGCTGTACTCCCTCGGCCGCTGGGACGAGGCCGTCGAGGCCGCCACGAGCGCGCTTCAGCGTGGCCAGAGCGACAACCCTCAGGGGGCCAGCGCCATCTGCCTGGCCCATCTCGCGCTGAGCCGGGGCGACGTGACCGAGGCGGCGGACCGACTGGCCGCCGCCCGGGCCCACTTCGGCTCCCACGACCGCATGCCCCAGCACTCGCTCCCGCTCGCCCGTATCGCTCTCGGCGTCGCCGCCGCGGAGGGCCGCCTCCTCGACGCCCGCACGGAACTGGGCCAGGTCCTGGACGCCGGCTTCCCGCCCGGCACCCACAGCTACGTCTGGTCCCTGCTCCTCGCCGCCGCCATCGCCGAGGCCGACGCGCGTGACCTGCCCGCCGCCGAGGCGGGCCGCCGCGCAACCCTCGAACGCATCCTCGACACCGGCAAGAAGCTCACCACGGACGCCCCCGTCTGGCTCGCCCACGAGCAGTGGGTCCGCGCCGAACTCCGGCGCGCGGACGGCACGGCAGGACCGGACACCTGGTCGCCGGTCGTCACCGCCTTCGAGGCTCTGGACCGCCCGTACGACCTCGCCCGGGTCCGGCACCGCCTGGCCGAGGCCCTGCTGACGGACGGCGCCGACCCCGACGACCGCGCCCGTGCGACGGACCTCCTCCGCCTGTCCGCCACCGTCGCCGACCACCTGGGCGCCCGCCCCCTCGCCGACGCCGTCACTCTCCTGGCTCAGCGCGCCCGCCTCACCCTGACCGGCGCCCCGGCCCGCCCGGCCCTTGACCCGGCGGACTCCCTGGGCCTGACCAGCCGCGAACGGGACGTCCTGCGCCTGGTCTCCGCCGGCCGCACCAACCGCCAGATCGCCGAGGAACTCTTCATCTCCCCGAAGACAGCGAGCGTCCACGTGTCGAACATCCTGGGGAAACTGGGCGTCTCGGGGAGGGGAGAGGCGGCCGCGGTGGCGCACCGGCTCGGGCTGTTCCCGCCGGGGGCGGTCGCCGCCCGGACGGCGGGGTGAGGGCGAGAGTTACGCTGCTAGGGACTCAGGCCCAGGGGAGGCCCCGTGTTCAACATGTTCGAGGAGCTCTTCGCACCGGGACGCAAACACACCCGCGACGAACAGAACCGCCTGGAACTGACCCGCGAGGACGTCGGCGACGGCGACCCGGGCCGCGGCCCGATAGACCTCGCGTCCGGAAAGGTCGTCGTACGCCGGTCCGATCAGCCTGAAGAACCGGAGCCGGCCGAGCAGCCGGATCCCCCTCAGGTCACCTGAAGCTCCAGAATCCGGTCGTCCCCGTCCTTCGGCGTCCCCCGTCCGTCCGTCGCGCTCGTCACCAGCCACAGTTTGTCGCCGCCCGCCGAGACCACCGTGCGGAGCCTGCCGTACTCGCCCTCCAGGAACGCCTGTGGGTCGGCCGCGGCCTTCGTGCCGTCCAGGGGGATGCGCCACAGGCGCTGGCCCTTCAGGCCCGCCATCCAGATCGAGCCCTCGGCGTAGGCGATGCCGCTGGGGGACGCGTCGTCCGTGCGCCACTGGGCGAGGGGGTTGTGGAAGGCGTCGTCGTCACTGTCGCCCTCCGCCTCGGGCCAGCCGTAGTTGTCGCCCGGCGCGATCTGGTTCAGCTCGTCCCAGGTGTCCTGGCCGAACTCCGAGGCGAACAGCCGCTGCTCGGAGTCCCAGGCGAGGCCCTGCACATTGCGGTGGCCGTACGAGTACACCGCGGAGTCGGGGAAGGGGTTGCCCGGAGCCGGTTCGCCCTCCGGGGTCATCCGCAGGATCTTGCCGCCCAGGGAGTCCTTGTCCTGGGACAGCCCCGTGTCACCGCTCTCGCCCGTGCCCGCGTACAGCATCTTGTCGGGGCCGAAGGCGATCCGGCCGCCGTTGTGGATGTATCCCTTCGGGATACCCCGGAAGACGGTGTTCGGGGCGCCCAGCTGCTCGCCCGCCGGCTTCTCCTCCTCGTACAGCATCCGGGCGATGCGGTTGTCCGACTCCGTCGTGAAGTACGCGTAGACCATGTGGTCCGACGCGAAGGAGGAGGACAGGGCCAGGCCCATCAGACCGCCCTCGCCCGCCGGGGAGACCCCGGGCACCTCGCCCAGCTCCGTCTTCTTCCCCGTCTCCGTGTCGACCCTCGTGATCGTGCCCTCGTCACGGGAGGAGACCAGCAGATCGCCGTCCGGGAGCGGGGCCAGGCCCCAGGGGCTCTTCAGGTCCTCCGTGACCGTCCGCAGCACCTTCACCGTGCCCTTGGCGGGCGGGGCGGCCTGCGCGGTCGCCCGCTCGGAGGGCGACGACGACGTGGACGGCGTACGCGTACCGCTCGGTGACGCACTCTCGTCGCCGCTTCCTCCCTCGTCGGAGGAGCAGCCGGCCGTGAGCAGGAGCGTGGCTGCGGCCAGTACGGCCGTCACAGCTCGTCGTTGCACGATCATGGTCCCTTCGACGCGGCACGTTCTCCTTGTCATACACCGCTCGCGCCCCACGAGTTCCCGATCCCCGAAGCCTGATGCCCCGGCCCGGGTTCCCGCGGTACCCACTTGTCTGCTTATCCACCCGCATCGGTCCGTATCAGTCCCACGACCCCTGCGCCCGGGGCAGTTCCGCGACCTCCGTCAGATCCGCCGCCGACAGCCGCAGCTCCGCCGCCCGCGCGTTCTGCGCCACCCACCGTTCCCGCTTCGCCCCCGGTACCGGCACCACGTGCCGGCCCTGCGCGAGCACCCACGCCAGCGCCACCTGGGCCGGGGTGACCTCCGGACCGAGGCGGGCCGCCACCCGGCGCAGGCCCGCCACGATCGGCTGGTTCGCGGCCATCATCTCGGCCGTGAAGCGGGGATGGCGGGCCCGGATGTCCTCCGGCTCGAAGCCCCCGCCCGGCGTCAGTGTCCCGGTCAGGAAGCCGTTGCCCAGGGGCATCGCCGCCAGAAAGCCCACCCCGCGCGCGGTGCACCACGGCAGCAGCGACTCCAGCGCCTCCGTCGACCACACCGACAGCTCGGCCTGCACCGCGCTGACCGGAAACACCTGCTGCACCCGCTCCAACTGACGGATCGTCGCGTCGTACAGCCGCGCCTGCGACCGGCGCCCGGTCCGCGCGCCCATCGCGGACAGCCCCAACGCCCGTACCTTTCCGGCCTGTACGAGTTCCGCCAGCGCGCCCCAGGTCTCCTCGACGGGAACCTCGGGGTCCGCGCGGTGCAGCTGGTACAGGTCGATGACGTCCGTCTGGAGCCGACGCAGCGACGCGTCGCACGCCCGTCTCACGTATCCCGGGCGGCCGTTGGCCACGATGTGCTGATCGCCCACCAGCAGACCGACCTTCGTCGACACGAAGGCGTCCGGGCGCCGCTCCCTCAACACCCGCCCCACCAGCAGCTCGTTGGTGAACGGCCCGTACATGTCGGCCGTGTCCAGGAGCGTCGAGCCCTCGTCCAGGGCCCGGTGCACGGCCCGCACCGACTCCTCGCCGCGCTGCCGGGACGCGCTGTACGCCCAGCTCATCGGCATGCACCCGAGGCCCACGGCCCCCACTTCGAGCGCCGCCGCGCCGATCGTCCTGCGCTCCACCTGGTCGTGAACCTCTCTCTCCCTGCGCCCCAAACCTAACCTCTGTACGCACAGGGGTTCGCCCAGGACCGATCGACCACCTGCCCTAGCCTCGTGACCATGACTCCTGACGTGTGGCTTCCCATCCCGCCGGAAGAGATCGAGGGCCTCCCCGAGGGGCCGAACCACCTCTTCTGGAACGGCGATCACGACTACCCGGGGGACCCGGCCGACTGCGCGTTCTACGTGGTGCCGTACATGAAGCCCGTCGAGGTGTGTGTCCGTCCCCTGCCGGAGATGTCCGGCGTCCAGGTGGTCCAGACGCTGTCCGCCGGCGTCGACAACATCCAGCCGGGGCTCGGGCAACTGCACCCGGGCGTACGGCTGTGCAACGCGCGCGGTGTGCACGAGGCGAGCACCGGTGAGCTGACCCTCGCCCTGATCCTGGCCTCGCTGCGCGGCATCCCCGACTTCGTGCGCGCGCAGGCCAAGGGGGAGTGGCTGGGCGGGTTCCGGCCGGCGCTCGCCGACAAGAGCGTCCTCATCGTCGGGTACGGCTCGATCGGCGCCGCCATCGAGGACCGGCTCGCGCCCTTCGAGCTCGCGCGGGTGGCGCGCGTCGCGCGCTCTGAGCGCACCACGGCGCGCGGACCGGTGCATCCGCTCACCGAACTGCCCGCCCTGCTCCCCGAAGCCGACATCGTGATCCTCGCCACGCCCCTCACCGATCAGACGAGAGGACTGGTGAACGGCGACTTCCTGGCGCGCATGAAGGACGGCGCACTGCTTGTGAACGTGGCCCGCGGGCCCGTCGTGGACACCAAGGCACTGCTGGCCGAGCTGGAGTCCGGGCGCCTCACGGCGGCCCTCGACGTCACCGATCCGGAACCGCTGCCGCCGGGACACCCCTTGTGGCAGGCGCCCGGCGTGCTCATCAGCCCTCATGTCGGCGGCCCGACCTCCGCGTTCCGGCCACGCGCCGAACGGTTGCTGGTGGACCAGTTGAGTCGTTTCATGAACCGGGAACCGCTGCGGAACGTGATCCTTACGACGGGGACGATCGACGCGTAGTCCGGTTCGGGCACACTCCGCATTCCCCCGGATGCGAGGTGTGTCCGTATTGCCGCTGGTCGTCACGGAGAGTAGAGGAACTATGTCCCTGAGTGACGAGACTGGTGTATCGTCCCGACAGGGGCTGCGCCGCGAACCGTTCGGCGCCGGGGACGGACATTTCAGACTGTGAGGGGGGCGACGGGCGATGCACGGCCTATGGGCGAACGATCCGACGCGGCGGGGCCGCCGACGGCGACCCTGGCGCACGGCCGCGCGCAGACGCGGTCACGCCAGCCATCACCACCACCGCCGGCACAGCGGTCGCCGGAGGCACACGCACGCCTCGCCCCCGGTACCCGGCGCGCACCCGGCGCACCGGGTCGCGCGGGACACGGGAGCGGTGCGGGTCCGGAGGGTCCGGTGAGTTCCCCGGGGGCGCTGTTGAGCCGCCGCCGGCCGGTCTCCGGCGGGGGGACGAGCCTGGTCTCGCAGCTCGTACTGGCCCTGGTGTGCGCGGGATACGCCGTCGGTTCCGCGCTCGGCTGGGGCTCCCCCCGACTCGCCCTGATCATGGGCGACTTCGGGCTGAGCGCGGCGGCGGCCACCGCGGCCGTGTCCTGCTTCCTCTACGCCCGCAGCCGTATCCGCTTTCGACCCGCCTGGCTGCTGTTCGGGCTGTCGTCCGCCATGGCCTCCCTGGGCAACCTGGTCTGGGGGTGGTACGAGGTCGTGCTCGACGTGGACGTGCCAAGCCCCAGCCTCGCCGACCTGTTCTTCCTGTGCTTCGCCCCGCCCGCCATCGTGGGACTCCTGGTCCTCGCCAAGCGGCCGGTGACGAAGGCCGGCTGGGTCTGCATGGTCCTGGACGCCTGGCTGATCGGCGGCTCGCTGCTCACCCTGTCCTGGAGCCTCGCCCTGGCGCAGACGGCGAAGTTCGACGGACCGAGCGTCGCGCACACCGCGCTGTCACTGGCGTACCCGCTGCTCGACATCGCTCTCGTCAGCATGGTTCTCGCGCTGCACTTCCGGCGCTCCACCGTGAACCGCTCCGCGGTCAACACCGCGATCGGCGCCCTCGCCCTGACCGTGGGCTGCGACGCCCTGTTCACGTCGCCCCTGATGCACAACAACTACCACTCGGGCCAGCTGCTCGACGCGGGCTGGTTCGCCGGATCGCTGCTGCTGGCGTACGCGCCATGGGTGGGCTCCGGCCACGAGGGGCCCGGTGAATCCGGCGGGCACACACGCGTGGTGCACGAACACCTCCCCGGACAGCAGCGCCCGGGCGGCCGTCCCGGCGGCCACCAGCACCCGGCCCACACACCTCACACGCCCCGCCAGGGCCACCCGTCCGCTCCGGGGCAAGGGCATCCGCCCGCACCGGGCGGTGATCACAGCCGGTATCCGGCCACCCGGCCCATCACCGGCTCGCTGGCCGCGCTCACGCCGTATCTGGCCGCCGCGGTCTGCACGCTGGGCATCCTCTACAACGTCCTCAACGGCCGCAGCCCCGACCGCGTCGTCCTCATCACCGCGGGCGCCGTCGTCCTCGCACTCGTCGTGCGCCAGGGCATCATGCTGCTCGACAACATCACCCTCACCCAGGAACTGGCCCAGAAGGAGAACCACTTCCGCTCCCTGGTCCAGGGCTCCAGCGACGTCATCATGATCGCCGCGCCCAACGGGATGCTGCGGTACGTCAGTCCGGCCGCCGCCGGGGTCTACGGCCGGTCCGCGGAGGACCTCGTCGGCACCGAACTGGCCCATCTGATCCACCCGGAGGACCTGGGCTGCGTGGTGCACGAAGTGCGCCGCTTCCTCGCCGCCAGCCCCGGTGAGGAACCCACGACCCGTATCGAGTGCCGCTTCAAGTCCGGCGACGGCGGCTGGCTGAACGTGGAGTCCACGGTCAACCGGCACCACGGCGGCCTCATCTTCAACAGCCGGGACGTCACCGAACGGGTGCGGCTCCAGGCCCAGTTGCAGCACAACGCCGAGCACGACCCGCTCACCGACCTGCCCAACCGCGCGCTGTTCACCCAGCGCGTGCAGCAGGCCCTGTCCGGCCGCCGCTCCACCGACCGCGGCACGGCCGTCCTCTTCATCGACCTCGACGGCTTCAAGGCCGTCAACGACACGATCGGGCACCAGGCCGGGGACGAACTGCTCGTCCAGGCCGCCCGCAGACTCCAGGACGCGGTCCGGTACGGGGACACCGCCTCCCGCCTCGGCGGCGACGAGTTCGCCGCCCTGATCGTCGGCGACGGCACCCGGGACCGTACCGCCCGCGAGCGCCACATAATGGAACTGGCCGACCGGCTGCGGCTCACCCTCTCGCAGCCGTACGACATCGACGGCAACGACGTCCGGGTCAACGCCTCCATCGGCGTCGCCTTCGCCGAACCCGGCCTCGGCGCGGGCGAGCTGCTGCGCAACGCCGACCTGGCGATGTACCGCGCCAAGGCCTCCGGCAAGGGCCGCGTCGAGCTGTACGCACCGCAGATGCAGCAGGACGTCGTACGGAAGGCGGAGCTGGCCACCCGGCTGCGCGCCGCACTGCACGACGGCGAGTTCGCGCTGCTGCACCAGCCCGTGGTGGCCCTGGAGAACGGCCGGATCACGTCGGTCGCCGCCCAGGCGCGCTGGCGCTCCTCCCAGGGCGTGCTGTTCACACCCGCCGAGTTCCTGCGCGTCGCCGAGGACAGCGACAAGACCGCCGAGCTGGATCGCTGGATGCTGGAGGAGGCCATCGGGCAGGCCGCCGAACGCGCCGCGACCGGGCTCGCCGTACCCGTCGCCGTCCGGATGAGCGCCCGGCGGCTCCTCGACCGCTCCCTGCCCCTCGGATCGATCGAGACCCTGCTGACCCGGCACGGGCTGCCCACCGGCGCCCTGGTGATCGAGCTGGCGGACACCGACCCCCGGGTCTCCCTGGACGAGCTGGAACGCCGGCTGAACGCCTTCAGACGGCTCGGCGTACAGATCGCGCTGGACGGCTTCGGCAGCGGCTACGCGGCGATCACGGCACTGCGGCGGCTCCCCGTCGACGTACTGAAGCTCGACCGCGGGCTGGTCGAGGGCGTCGTCGAGTCCGCGCGGCTGCACAAGATCACCAGCGGGCTGCTCAGAATCGCGAACGACCTCGGGCTCCAGTCCGTGGCCGACGGCGTGGACCTGCCGGAGCAGGTGACCGCCCTGCGCGCGATGGGCTGCACCCATGGGCAGGGCATGGCCTTCTCCGGGCCGCTGGACGAGTACAGGCTGCGCCGGGCCCTGTCCACCGGCCGCTATCCCGTGCCCAACGGCCCGGCCGAGCCCGCGTTCGCGGGAGGCGGTTCCGGGGTGTACACAAGTACGGGTGTGTCAGCCAGTACAACGGTGTCCGCGAGTACGGCCGTGCCCGCCGTTCTCGGGGGTGGAACAGCCCTCCGCTCACATAATGAGACTCCCGTCCCACCCACTTGACAGTCGGTGCGTGCCGGGGGGAGGGTCGACCCCATGCGCACCCGAATTCTCGTACTTGGAAAGCGCGTCGGCTGACGCTGGTGAACGTTTCGGACGGACCCGGAACACCCAGCGACCGCACCCGGCGCGCTCCCCTCGCTTGCCTCACGGCACGAGGGGTTTTTTGTTGCACCGACACCAGTCGGGCCGCGACAAAACCGCAACGCACACCGCACAAAACTCGCAAAAACCCTCAGCATCGAGAAGAGAATGCCGATGACCGAGCAGGCCACCGGGGCCCATCACCCGCAGCCGCGGCCCCGTTCCGGAGGACAGCAGTCCGCCCCCGAGCACGTCACGGGTGCGAAGTCCCTCATCCGCTCGCTTGAGGAGGTCGGGGCCGAGACGGTATTCGGCATTCCCGGCGGTGCGATCCTTCCCGCGTACGACCCGCTGATGGACTCCACGCGGGTGCGGCACGTGCTCGTTCGGCACGAGCAGGGCGCGGGTCACGCGGCCACCGGCTACGCGCAGGCCACCGGCAAGGTCGGCGTCTGCATGGCGACCAGCGGCCCCGGCGCCACCAACCTGGTGACCCCGATCGCCGACGCGCACATGGACTCGGTGCCGCTCGTGGCGATCACCGGGCAGGTCGCGTCCAAGGCGATCGGTACGGACGCCTTCCAGGAGGCGGACATCGTCGGCATCACGATGCCGATCACCAAGCACAACTTCCTGGTCACCAAGGCCGAGGACATCCCGAAGACGATCGCGGAGGCCTTCCACATCGCCTCCACCGGGCGTCCGGGTCCGGTCCTGGTCGACATCGCCAAGGACGCCCTCCAGGCCCAGACCGTCTTCCAGTGGCCGCCGGCCGCGGACCTGCCCGGCTACCGCCCGGTGACCAAGCCGCACGCCAAGCAGATCCGCGAGGCCGCCAAGCTGATCACCGCCGCCAAGCGGCCGGTCCTCTACGTCGGCGGCGGTGTCATCAAGGCCAAGGCCACCGCCGAGCTGAAGGTTCTCGCAGAACTCACCGGAGCGCCCGTCACCACCACCCTGATGGCGCTCGGCGCATTCCCCGACAGCCACCCGCTGCACGTGGGAATGCCGGGCATGCACGGTGCGGTCACCGCCGTCACCGCGCTTCAGAAGGCCGACCTGATCGTCGCCCTCGGAGCCCGCTTCGACGACCGCGTCACCGGCAAGCTCTCCAGCTTCGCCCCGCACGCCAAGATCGTCCACGCCGACATCGACCCGGCGGAGATCGGCAAGAACCGCGCCGCCGACGTCCCGATCGTCGGCGACGCCCGCGAGGTCATCGCCGACCTGGTCCAGGCCGTGCAGAAGGAGCACAGCGAGGGCCAGACCGGCGACTACACCGCCTGGTGGAAGGACCTCAACCGCTGGCGCGAGACCTACCCGCTCGGCTACGAGCAGCCCGACAACGGCTCGCTCTCCCCGCAGCAGGTCATCGAGCGCATCGGCCAGCTCGCCCCCGAGGGCACGATCTTCGCGGCGGGCGTCGGCCAGCACCAGATGTGGGCCGCGCACTACATCCAGTACGAGAAGCCCGCGACCTGGCTGAACTCCGGCGGCGCCGGGACGATGGGGTACGCGGTCCCGGCCGCGATGGGAGCCAAGGCCGGCGCCCCGGACCGTACGGTCTGGGCGATCGACGGCGACGGCTGCTTCCAGATGACCAACCAGGAACTCACCACCTGCGCGCTCAACAACATCCCGATCAAGGTCGCCATCATCAACAACGGTGCCCTCGGGATGGTCCGCCAGTGGCAGACCCTGTTCTACAACCAGCGGTACTCCAACACCGTGCTGCACTCCGGGCCCAATGACGTCAACCCGGCCGCCAAGGGCACCCGCGTCCCCGACTTCGTGAAGCTGTCCGAGGCGATGGGCTGCTACGCGATCCGCTGCGAGTCCCCCGACGACCTCGACAAGGTCATCGAGGAGGCGAACTCGATCAACGACCGCCCCGTCGTGATCGACTTCATCGTCCACGAGGACGCCATGGTGTGGCCGATGGTCGCCGCCGGCACCTCGAACGACGAGATCATGGCCGCCCGGGACGTCCGCCCCGACTTCGGCGACAACGAAGACGACTGAGCGAGAGAGACGTAAAGAGACATGTCCAAGCACACCCTCTCCGTCCTCGTCGAGAACAAGCCAGGTGTCCTCGCCCGGATCACCGCCCTGTTCTCCCGGCGCGGCTTCAACATCGACTCGCTCGCCGTCGGCGTCACCGAGCACCCCGAGATCTCCCGTATCACCATCGTGGTCAACGTGATCGAGGAACTCCCCCTCGAACAGGTGACCAAGCAGCTCAACAAGCTCGTCAACGTGCTGAAGATCGTCGAACTGGAATCCGGCTCGGCCGTTCAGCGTGAACTCGTTCTGGTGAAGGTGCGCGCGGACAACGAGACGCGTTCCCAGATCGTCGAGATCGTCCAGCTGTTCCGCGCCAAGACGGTCGACGTCTCCCCGGAGGCCGTCACCATCGAGGCCACCGGCAGCAGCGACAAGCTGTCCGCGATGCTCAAGATGCTGGAGCCGTACGGCATCAAGGAACTGGTGCAGTCCGGCACGATCGCGATCGGGCGCGGCGCGCGCTCGATCACTGACCGGTCGCTGCGCGCGCTGGACCGGTCGGCCTAGACGACGTATTCGGGCGGTCGGGGGACCCCGGCCGCCCGTATTGCGAGACCCCCGAACTTCACTTCCCCCCGCCGTCATACGGTGGGACGCAACACCTGCACTCAAGGAGAGAACCCAAAGTGGCCGAGCTGTTCTACGACGCCGACGCCGACCTGTCCATCATCCAGGGCCGCAAGGTCGCGGTCATCGGTTACGGCAGCCAGGGCCACGCCCACGCGCTGTCGCTCCGTGACTCGGGTGTCGACGTCCGCGTCGGTCTGCACGAGGGCTCCAAGTCCAAGGCGAAGGCCGAGGAGCAGGGCCTGCGCGTGGTGACCCCCGCCGAGGCCGCCGCCGAGGCCGACGTCATCATGATCCTCGTCCCGGACCCGATCCAGGCCCAGGTCTACGAGGAGTCCATCAAGGACAACCTCAAGGCGGGCGACGCGCTGTTCTTCGGCCACGGTCTGAACATCCGCTTCGACTTCATCAAGCCCCCGGCCGGCATCGACGTCTGCATGGTCGCCCCCAAGGGCCCGGGCCACCTCGTCCGTCGCCAGTACGAGGAGGGCCGCGGCGTTCCGTGTATCGCGGCCGTCGAGCAGGACGCCACCGGCAACGCCTTCGCGCTGGCCCTGTCGTACGCCAAGGGCATCGGTGGCACCCGCGCCGGCGTCATCAAGACGACGTTCACCGAGGAGACCGAGACCGACCTGTTCGGTGAGCAGGCCGTTCTCTGCGGTGGTACGGCCGCGCTGGTCAAGGCCGGTTTCGAGACGCTGACCGAGGCCGGCTACCAGCCGGAGATCGCGTACTTCGAGTGCCTGCACGAGCTGAAGCTGATCGTCGACCTCATGTACGAGGGCGGCCTGGAGAAGATGCGCTGGAGCGTCTCCGAGACCGCCGAGTGGGGCGACTACGTCACCGGTCCCCGCATCATCACGGACGCCACCAAGGCCGAGATGAAGAAGGTCCTCGCCGAGATCCAGGACGGCACCTTCGCGCGTGAGTGGATGGCCGAGTACCACGGCGGTCTGAAGAAGTACAACGAGTACAAGTCGCAGGACGAGGCGAGCCTGCTGGAGACGACGGGCAAGGAGCTGCGCAAGCTCATGTCCTGGGTCAACGACGAGGCGTGAGTCCGTCGGTCGGGCCGTGACGCCGGTGGTTCACCGGCGTCACGGCCTGGCTGTGTGCCCGGGGTCCCGCTGGATTCAGCACGTGCGGGTGATCCTTCCGCGCAGGCGGGAGAACGCCCTCGCCGCGCCACTACACTGCCGTACTACATTCGCGTCAGGCCCACAGCGTCGTGCGTCTTCCACGCGGTAGCCCCTCCACCGCCTGCGGCCGTCGGGACGGCCGTCCGCAAAGGACTGAGTGAGGACTCACGTGAGCTCGAAACCTGTCGTACTCATCGCTGAAGAGCTGTCGCCCGCGACCGTCGACGCGCTCGGCCCGGACTTCGAGATCCGGCACTGCAACGGAGCGGATCGAGCCGAACTGCTCCCCGCCATCGCCGATGTCGACGCGATCCTGATCCGCTCGGCCACCAAGGTCGACGCGGAAGCGGTCGCCGCCGCCCGGAAGCTGAAGGTCGTCGCACGAGCCGGCGTCGGCCTGGACAACGTCGACGTGCCGTCCGCCACCAAGGCCGGCGTGATGGTCGTCAACGCCCCCACCTCCAACATCGTGACCGCGGCCGAACTGGCCTGCGGTCTCCTGCTCGCCACCGCCCGCCACATTCCGCAGGCCAACGCCGCGCTGAAGAACGGCGAGTGGAAGCGCAGCAAGTACACGGGCGTGGAGCTGGCCGAGAAGACCCTCGGTGTCGTGGGTCTGGGTCGGATCGGTGCGCTGGTCGCCCAGCGCATGTCCGGCTTCGGTATGAAGGTCGTCGCCTACGACCCGTACATCCAGCCCGCGCGGGCCGCGCAGATGGGCGTCAAGGTCCTGTCGCTGGACGAGCTGCTCGAGGTCGCCGACTTCATCACCGTCCACCTGCCGAAGACCCCCGAGACGGTCGGGCTCATCGGTGACGAGGCGCTGCACAAGGTCAAGCCGAGCGTCCGGATCGTGAACGCCGCGCGCGGCGGGATCGTCGACGAGGAGGCGCTGTACTCGGCGCTCAAGGAGGGCCGCGTCGCCGGCGCCGGTCTCGACGTGTACGCGAAGGAGCCCTGCACGGACTCCCCGCTGTTCGAGCTGGACCAGGTCGTCTGCACCCCGCACCTCGGCGCCTCCACGGACGAGGCGCAGGAGAAGGCCGGTATCGCCGTCGCCCGTTCCGTCCGCCTCGCCCTCGCCGGTGAGCTGGTCCCGGACGCGGTGAACGTCCAGGGCGGGGTCATCGCCGAGGACGTCAAGCCGGGTCTGCCGCTCGCCGAGAAGCTCGGCCGGATCTTCACCGCGCTCGCGGGCGAGGTCGCGGTCCGCCTCGATGTCGAGGTGTACGGCGAGATCACCCAGCACGACGTCAAGGTGCTCGAACTCTCCGCGCTCAAGGGCGTGTTCGAGGACGTCGTCGACGAGACCGTGTCGTACGTCAACGCCCCGCTGTTCGCCCAGGAGCGCGGCGTCGAGGTACGGCTGACGACCAGCTCGGAGTCCGCCGACCACCGCAACGTCGTCACCGTGCGCGGCACGCTCGGCACCGGCGAGGAGGTGTCGGTCTCCGGCACGCTGGCCGGTCCGAAGAACCACCAGAAGATCGTCGCGGTGGGGGAGTACGACGTGGATCTGGCGCTCGCCGACCACATGGTCGTGTTCCGGTACGTCGACCGTCCCGGTGTCGTCGGCACGGTCGGACGCATCTTCGGTGAGGCGGGCATCAACATCGCCGGGATGCAGGTTTCCCGGTCGGTGGCCGGCGGAGAAGCGCTGGCTGTCCTGACCGTCGACGACACGGTTGCCCCCGGGGTGCTGACGGAGGTCGCCGAGGAGATCGGCGCGACGTCTGCTCGATCGGTCAACCTGGTCTGAGGTGACCGTCGGCCTGGGGGCTGCCGCCCCCAGGCCCCCGCTTCGGCCCTGAACGGGCCTCGTCCTCAAACGCCGGACGGGCTGAGATGCCCACCCCGGCCAGGCACCATCCAGCCCGTCCGGCGTTTGAGGACGAGCGCGTTCAGCGCGATACGGGGGTTCGGGGGCGGAGCCCCCGAGGGATGGGTATGGGTAGGGGCGGCGGGGGCGGGAAAAGGCCCCTCACCTGTCCGGCGTTTTCACCTTCAGCGCCACCCCCGCCGCCCCCAGCAACACCACCACCCCCGCGACCGCAGCCGCCTGCATCCCCTGCGCGTAAGCCTCCCGCGCCGCCACGACCAGCGCGTCTCCCGTGCGCGCCGGAAGCTGCCGAGCCACCGCCAGCGCACCGCCCAGGGTTTCGTGGGCCTCGGCAGGCGCCGAGGCCGGGATCCCGTGGCGGTAGACCGCCGTACCGATCGAACCCAGTACGGCCATGCCCAGCGCGCCGCCGAACTCCGTGCCCGTCTCCAGCAGGGAGGAGGCGGCGCCCGCCCTGTCGACCGGGGCGCTGCTCAGGCCCAGGTCCGTCACCTGGGACATCACGGTGACGATGCCGGCGGCGAGGACGCCCGCGCCGGCCAGTACCAGCCACAGCGAGTCCGTCCCCACCAGGGCCAGCAGCCCGTATCCGCACGCCGCTGTCCCAAAGCCGCCGGCCACGACACGGGTGCGAGGCACGCCCCGCTGGACCAGGGCGGCGGCGACCGGTGCGGCGATGCCGACCAGGCCCGTCGGGACCAGGCTCCACAGCGCGGCCTCCATGGAGCTCTTGCCGAGCACCGACTGGAGGTACTGCGTGGTGAAGTACGCCGAGCCCATGATCGCGAACGATGCGATCAGGTTCAGTGAGACGGCTGGGCCGAAGCCGCGCGCCCGGAACAGCGTCGGGGAGATGAGGGGCGATGCGGTCGTGCGCTGGCGCTGGACGAAGAGGTACGCGAAGAACAGGCCGACGGTGACGCAGAGGACGTACTTCGTGTGCCAGCCCTCGGACGGGATCTCCTTGAGGCCGTAGATCACGGGCAGGACGGCGGCCATGGACAGGGGGACGCTGAGGAGATCGAAGCGGCCCGGGTTCGGGTTCTTCGACTCGGGGAGCAGGACCGGGCCCAGGACCAGCAGCAGCGCCATCGCGGGCAGGTTGACCAGGAAGACCGAACCCCACCAGAAGTACTCGACCAGCAGTCCGCTCATCACCGAGCCGAGGGCGATGCCGCCGGCCATCACGCCGGACCACAGGCCGATCGCTTTGGTGCGCTGGCCGGGGTCGTGGAACATCGTGCGGGTCAGCGCCATCGTCGACGGCATCAGGGTCGCGCCGCCGATTCCGAGGACCGCGCGGGCCGCGATCAGGGTCTCGGCGCTGTCCGCGTAGGCGGCGAGCAGGGAGCCCGCGCCGAAGGCGGCGGCGCCGATGAGGAGGAGCCTGCGGCGGCCGACGCGGTCGCCGAGAGAGCCCATCGTCATCAGCAGGCCGGCCAGGACGAAGGCGTAGATGTCGAAGATCCACAGCTGCTGGGTGCCGGTCGGTGCCAGGTCCGCGCTGATCGCGGGGACCGCGAAGTAGAGGACGGAGACGTCCATCGAGACCAGCAGCAGCGGCAGCATCAGCACGCCCAGCGCGGTCCATTCACGGCGGCCGGCGCGGGGAGGGGTACTCGGACCTGGACTTGAACTTGTGGTCGTGCTCGGTGTGTTGGTCATGACGGTGAATGTACGGGCGTATTAAACGATTGTCTAGAACGATTGTGTAATTCGCTCGTCTAGGACGACCGTATGAATCGTGGGTAGAGTGGCCGCATGGGACACCGTGAGGATCTGCTCGAAGGCGCCAAGCGCTGCCTGCTGGAGAAGGGGTTCGTGCGCACGACCGCGCGCGACATCGTCAAGGAGTCGGGGACCAATCTGGCGTCCATCGGCTACCACTACGGCTCGAAGGACAAGCTCCTCGCGGAGGCGTACGTCGCCCTGGTGGAGGGGCTCGCCGGCGACTTCGACCCCGCGACGGGGGCGGCCGGTGACGCCGAGCCCGGCTCGCTCGACCGGTTCCAGGGGGTCTGGTCGAACATCATCGGCACCATGCGGGGGCCGGGTTCGATGTGGCGCCTCAGTGTGGAGATCGTGGCCATGGGGGACCAACTGCCCGCGGTCCGTGACCACTTGGCGCTGGCCCAGCGCGAGGCGGGGCGCGGTCTCGTCTCGCTCT
This sequence comes from Streptomyces sp. NBC_00075, assembly GCF_045041225.1. NCBI lineage: Bacteria > Bacillati > Actinomycetota > Actinomycetes > Kitasatosporales > Streptomycetaceae > Streptomyces > Streptomyces sp. NBC_00075. The sequence continues at coordinate 3,047,262 of NZ_CP108243.1, read as the reverse complement.
TTCTCGGGATGCGCGAGGAGGACGTCCGGGAGGAGGACGTGGACTCCGCCGGCGCGTTCTACAACACCCTGATGACCGGGCTGATCTGCCAGTACGTCTTCGACCCGACGACGGCGCCGGACGCGGAACAGCTCACCGAGGGGCTGCGGCGGGTCATCGGGGCGTCGGTGGAGGCGGCGGGCTGATCCCGAACGGCGGGCTGGCTGGAACCCGATGACCGGGCGGCGGATTACCTACTAGTGACATGTGCATGCCCGCATGAGTATGTGCGTGGTGTGTGTTTGGCGTGTGTGTTTTCTGTGTGCAGATTAGCCTGCTGTGACACCCCGCCGGATGCCTCCGGAACAGCTCAACCACCGAGTTCGCTGCCGCTGCGAAGGGTCGGGGCTGGTCATGGCCGGTCGGGTGTGGGGACACAGACGCTTTATTCCGCTGCTGCTGGGCATCGCCCTGCTCGTCTCGCTGCTGTCCGGCAGCGTCTGGCGGGCCGACGACGACCCGGTGCCCGTCGCCGACGCGCAGCCGGTGGGCGGCTGTGTCCCGGGGTCGGAGGCGGCGGAGAAGGGACCGATCGCCGCCGAGTCCGCCCCGGTCACCACGGAGTGGGTCGTCCCGGGCACCGGGGTCACCAAGGTCGTCGCCCGTGACGGTGCCGAGGCGGCGCTGGCCCCGGAGGCGGTGGACCGGCCGACCGAGATCGGCGTCCAGCCGCTGACCGAGAGCAGCATGCCGAGCCTCGGCTCCGGCATGGACAACATGACCAAGGGGCCGCGCGGTTACCGGTTCACCCCGACCCCGCACACCTTCGAGACCGACCTCACGGTGACCCTGCCGTACGACCCGGAGGCGGTGCAGGCGGCCGGGCTCACGCCGAACGACGTACAGACCTTCTACTTCGACGAGGCCGCCGACTGCTGGCAGGCGCTGGAGCGGATCGCGGTCGACGAGGACAAACAGGTCGTCGTCTCGCGCACCGACCACTTCACCGACATGGTGAACGCCACCGTCACCGCGCCCGAGGGCCCCGAGCAGGTCAGCCACGACCCGAACCAGATCAAGGGCATCAAGGCCGCCGACCCGGCCACCGGCGTCAACCAGATCTCCGCGCCGGCCGCCAACAACCAGGGCGAGGCCCGGCTCTCGTACCCGCTGGAGCTGCCCGGCGGGCGGCAGGGGCTCGCGCCCTCGCTGTCCATCGGCTACTCCTCGGCCGGCTCCGACAGCTGGCTGGGCACCGGCTGGGACCTGACCGCGCCGTCGGTCTCCGTCGACACCCGCTGGGGCGTGCCGCGCTACGACGCGGACCGGGAGACCGAGACGTACGTCCTCGGCGGCGAGCAGCTCACCCCGGTCGCGCACCGGTCCGAGCCGCGGCCCCGCAGCGAGGGCGACAAGGTCTTCCACACCCGGGTCGAGGGCGGCTTCGCCCGGATCGTCCGCACCGGCGACTCGCCGCGGACGTACGGCTGGGAGGTCACCGACAAGTCCGGGGTCCGCTATGTCTACGGCGGCGAGGGCGCCGTGCTCGCGGACGACGAGGGCCGGATCTTCTCCTGGGCGCTGCGCGAGGTGCGCGACCCGAACGGCAACACCGTGCGCTACAGCCACGCGCTGGTCGAGGACGCGGGCGTGGCCGGGGGCACGGTCACCGGCCGCGAACTGTATGTCAAGAAGATCGCCTACACGGGGTTCGGGGACAGCGACGGCCCCTACACCGTCACCTTCGTGCGCGACCGTGAACTGGGCGAGACGCGCCGCTCGGACGTGTCCATCGACGCGCGCGCCGGCTTCAAGCGGGTGACCGCGGACCTGCTGCGCCGGGTCGAGGTTCGGTTCGAGGACCAGTTGGTGCGCGGCTATGAACTGACGTACCAGGAAGGCGCGTTCCACAAGACGTTGCTCAAGTCCGTGGCCCAACTGGACGCCGAGGGCAAGGTCTTCACCGAGCACGAGTTCTCGTACTTCGACGACATCCGCGACGCGGACGGTACCTACGAGGCGTTCGCGCGGGTCGACTGGAACTCGCCGGACGACAATGTGCGCAACGGCCGGGTGAACGGGGTGCGTTCGGGCGCCGGTGAGGCCGGGGCGCTCAGCGGCAACACCTCGACCGCCGTCGGCGGGCACCTGTACGTCGGTGTCGGCGCGACCGCGTCGAAGAGCGGTTCCGTCGGTGCCAAGGCGGGCTACAGCCGCTCCACCGACGAGGGGATGCTGGCCCTGCTCGACGTGGACGGCGACAACCTGCCGGACAAGGTCTTCGAGCGGGGCGGCGGTTTCGTCTTCCGCAAGAACCTCTCCCGCCCCGGCGGTGAGCCGAGGTTCGCCGAGGCCACCACCGCGCTGCACAACCTGCCGGGCCTGCTGCGCGAGTCCGCGAGCACCCGCACCGTCGGTGTCGAGAGCTACTTCGGGGGCGCGCAGCAACTCGACTACGTCAGCACCGTCTCCACCAGCCGGCGCTACTTCACCGACGTCAACGCCGACGGCGTCATGGACCTCGTCAACGGCTCCGCCGTGCTGTTCGGCCGGGTCGGCTCCGACGGCGAGGTGACCTACGGGTCGGCCGCCGACACCCCGGTGCCGATCGGCACCGGGCCGGTCGACGCGGAGGGCGTGCTGCCCGACCTGGCCGCCGAGCGGGAGCGCCGGATCGCCTCGTTCCCGCTGGTGGACTCGGTCCGCAGATGGACAGCGCCGTACGACGGGACCGTGGCCGTCACCGGCACCGTCGCCCTGGAGCAAGTCGCCGACGCACTGCCCGAGTTCGCCGACCCCGACGGTGTGCGGATCGCCGTACAGCACGAGGACCGGGAGCTGTGGTCGGCCCGGATCACCGAGGGCGACCGCACGGAGCGCACCCCCGAGGGCGTCGACGCCATCGAGGTGCAGCGGGGCGACCAGCTGTACTTCCGGGTCGGTTCGGTCTTCGACGGCGCCGCCGACCAGGTCGCGTGGGACCCGGCGGTCACGTACACCGGATTCGAGGCGGCCGACGCCAACGGGCTGCCCCTGCACTCGTACACCGCGTCCCGGGACTTCACCCTCGCCGGGCGCGCGGGCAACGTCGACGCGCCCGTGGACGGCACCCTGCGGCTGACCGGTGACGTGACGAAGACGGCGCCGCTCACCGACGACGTCACCGTCCTGATCACCCGGGACGGCGATCCCGTGGTCGAGCGGACCATCGACGCCGCCGACTCCGGCACCTTCGCCGTCGACACGTCGATCACCGTGACCAAGGGGCAGAAGCTGTCCTGGCGGATCAAGGCGGACTCGCCGGTCGACGTGAGCAAGCTGGCATGGGCGCCCCAGGGCGAGTACACGCAGGCCGAGGACGTCGAGGGCGACACCCGGTTCAATCCGCCGTACGACATCGACACCTACACGACCGGCGGAGCCGTCCAGCGCCCGTACACCGCCCCCGGCGGCACGCTGACCGTCGCTCCGCGCGTCGAGGGCGAGTCCGGTACCGCCGTCCTCACCGTCAAGAAGCGCGGAGTGCTGCTCGCGAAGCGGACCGTGGAACTCGGCGCCGAGGAACCGTCGTTCCAGGTGGACACCGAGGCGGGCGACGAGCTGTACTTCGACGTCACCGGCTCCGGCGTCACCGGGGCGACGGTGACCGTGAACGGCGACACGGACAATCCGGTCGCCGCCACCGTGCACACCCGTGCCGTCGAGGGCGTCTTCGGCCGCCCGTACCGTGGCTGGTCCGCCGTCGGCTACAACGGCAACGGCGACCGCGCCGAACAGCCCGTCAGGCAGGCCGACCTCACCGGCGAGTCCATCCCCGACCGGCTGCCCGAGGACGTGGACCCGCAGCGGGACCTGGAGGAGTTCGAGCAGGACCCGCGCGTCACCCCGCCCGACGTCGTGCCGTTCACCCCCGAGCCGGCGCGGGGCCGCTGGTCCTCGGGCGACGTCTGGGTGGCCCCCGGGAAGGTCGCCAGTTCGCGCTACGGCGGCCAGACCATCGGCCTGCCCACGGCGGAGGCCCTGGTCTCCGTGCAGGGCGTGCCGCGTATCTCGGAGTCGCGGCAGATCTCGCTGACCGGGTCGATCGGCGGCCCGGTGGGCAGCGTCGGCGGCAGTGTCGCCCGGGGCACCGCCAAGGGTGTCCTCGACTACCTCGACATGAACGGCGACGGCTATCCCGACGTCGTCGGCGCGGCCGGGGTGCAGTACACCGACCCGACCGGCGTGCTCGGCGCCACCAAAGGCAGCGTGCCCGGCGGCTCCGTGCGCGAGTCGGAGAACGTCACCGGCAACGCCAGCGCGGGCAGCGCCGCCCGCACCATCACCACCGGCCGGGGCAACGCCGCCCCGTCCGCGGGCGGCACCGCCAACACCTCGACGTCCGGCAACGACATGCCCCCGCTGGGCGTCGGCGGCAACCTCGGCAGCGGAAAGTCCGACGGCCGCTTCGACCTGTTGGACATCAACGGCGACAGCCTGCCCGACCGCGTGTACGAGGACGGCCGCGCCGCCCTCAACCTCGGCTACCGCTTCGCCGCCGCCGAACCCTGGCCCGGCGGAAAGATCAACGAGGGCACCAGCTCCAGCTCGGGCCTCAACATCGGCTTCAACACCGACTTCTACGCCTTCGGCGGCGGCGCCTCCTTCGACCAGACCTCGTCGTCCACCAGGAACTCCCTGGCCGACGTCAACGGCGACGGCCTCGCCGACCGGGTCCTCACCGGCAACCCGATCCGGGTCGCGCTCAACACCGGCTCCGGCTTCGCCGACCCGGTGCCCTTCAACGGCAGCCTGAACGGGATCAACGAGGACTCCAACGCCAGGCTCGGCGGCGGCGCCTACTTCACCGTCGCCTTCTGCCCGCTGTTCATCGTCTTCTGCATCATCGTCAACCCGGGCGTCAACGTCTCCACCGGTGCCTCGCGCGCCGAGCAGATGCTGCGCGACATCGACGGCGACGGGCTCGCCGACCATCTCGCCTCCACCAAGGACAACGAGCTGACCGTCGCGGCCAACCGCACCGGCCGCACCAACCTGCTCAAGTCGGTGTCCCGGCCGCTGGGTTCGCGCATCGACCTCGACTACACGCGCGACGGCAACACCTACGACCAGCCCGGCACCCGCTGGCTGCTGAGCGGTACGAAGGTCCACGACAACCTGCCCGGCGACGGCGCCGACACCCAGTCGCTCGCCTTCACCTACCAGGGCGGCGAGTTCGACCGCCTGGAGCGCGAGTTCCGCGGCTACGGCACCGTCACCACCACCCAGGACGGGCGGCGCGCCTCCACCACGGAGTACGACACCGCCAGCCACTACACACGCGGCCTGGTCAAGCGCCAGACGGCGGCGGACAGCACCGGCGCCCTGTTCACCGAGACCGTGAACACGTACGCCCTGCGTGACGTCGCCACCGGCGAGCCCGCCGACGGCGACTCCACCGGCGCCACGCTCTTCCCGCACCTGGTGAGGACCGAGTCCCGCTGGTACGAGGGCGAGGCCGAGCCCGGCAAGAGCACGTCGAGCGTGCTGTCGTACGACGAACTCGGCAATGTGACCCGCACGGTCGACTACGGCGAACCGGGCTCCGCCGACGACGTGGAGACGAGAACCCGGTACACCGAGTGCGCCGACACCCACATCGTCGGCATCGCCCGCGCGGTGGAGGTGTACGGCGGCGGCGAGAAGACGCGCTCGCGCGAGTCCGAGGTGGACTGCGCGACGGGCGACATCACCCGCCACACCGCCCGTCAGATCCACCCCAAGGAGGCCGACGCCGACCTGGAGTACTCCGGCAAGGACGCGGTCACCGACCTGGAGTACTACGACACCGGCACCCTGAAGTCCGTACGGGAGCCGGAGAACCACAAGGGTGAGCGCTACCGGCTGGAGTACGAGTACGACGGCCCGACCGGCACGTACGTGACGGCGACGAAGGACAGCTTCGGCTACCGCTCGACGGGCTCGTACGACCTGCGGTTCGGGCTGCCGACCGAGTCCGTGGACATCAACGACCAGAAGGTCAGGACCACTTACGACCAGGTCGGCCGGGTGACCTCGGTGACCGGCCCGCAGGACCACAAGGCGGACATCCCGACCATCGCCTTCGCGTACCACCCCGAGGCGACCGTCCCCTACGCCGTCACCCGCCACCTCGACCGTGACTCGCACGGCAAGGTGAAGGACGACACGATCGACACCGTCACCCTCGTCGACGGCCTCGGCCGCGTCGTCCAGACGAAGAAGGACGCGGAGGTCGACGGCCAGGACGTCATGACGGTCTCCGGCCGCACGGTGTACGACGAGCTGGGCCGGGCGGTGAGGCAGTACTACCCGGTCACCGAACCGAAGGGCGACGCGAACACCGCCTACAACCCGGACGTCGACACGGTCCGCCCGACCACGGTCGCCTACGACATCCTGGACCGCCCGCTGCGCACCGAACTGCCGGACGGAACGGTCTCGACCCAGGAGTACGGCTTCGGCACGGACCGCGCCGGCGTGACGCAGTTCGAGACGGTGGCGACCGACGCCGAGGAGAACCGGACCCGCGCCTACGCGGACGTACGACAGCAGCGGACCGCCGTACGCGAACCGGGCGCGAAGACGGACGACCTGCCGGTCTGGACGTCCTACGAGTACGACGCCCTGGGCCAGTTGACCGAGGTCGAGGACAACAAGCACAACACCACGAAGAGCGAGTACGACGACTTCGGCCGCCGCACGGTCGTCGACTCCCCGGACACGGGCCGCACCACGACGGTCTACGACCCGTCGGGCAACGTGACCCGGACGATCACGGCGAACCTCGCCAGGAAGCACAAGGCGATCGAGTACAGGTACGACGTCAACCGGCTGGAAGAGATCAAGTACCCGGTCTTCAAGGACAACAACGTCCGCTACACGTACGGCGATCCGGGCGCCAAGCACAACGCCGCCGGCCGGGTGACGAAGATCGAGGACGCCGCCGGAGTGGTGAAGCGGGAGTACGGCCCCCTCGGCGAGGTCGTCGAGGAGACCCGCACCCTGCCGGGCCCCCTCCACTCGACCAGCGTCTTCACGACCGGCTACCGCTACGACAGCTTCGGCCGGGTCCTGTCGATGACGTACCCCGACGGCGAGGAACTGGAGTACACCTACGACAGCGGCGGCCAGGTCACGGCCGCCGAGGGCACGAAGAAGCACTACACCTACGACTACCTGAAGTCCCTGGACTACGACAAGTTCGGCCAGCGGACCCGGATCGAGCTGGGCAACGGCACCTCGACCACGTACACGTACGACGCGGAGGACCGCCGGCTGGCGGCGCTCAACTCGGCGCTGCCGAAGGGCGATTCCTTCCAGAACCTGAACTACACGTACGACGCGGTGGGCAACCTCACCCGTCAGGAGAACGCGACCGAACCCGTCACGAGCGGCTCGGAGCCGGGCGGCCCGACCGTCCAGACGTACGAGTACGACAACCTGTACCGCCTGACGAAGGCCACCGGCTCGTACGCCGTCTCGAAGCACAAGACCGACACGTACTCGCTGTCCACCACGTACGACACGATCCACAACATCACCGGCAAGGCCCAGCGCCACGCGATCGTGTTCGGCGACGTCGACGACGGCTACGAGCACGTCCAGAAGGCCACGACCTACACCAACGGCTACGCGTACAAGGGCGACAGCCCGCACGCACCCTCACGGGTGGGCTCCGAGTCCCTCTCCTACGACGCCAACGGCAACCAGGTCGACAACAGGTCCGACTCCTTCGGGCACCCGCGCCGCCAGCAGGTCTGGGACGAGGCGAACCGGCTGGCGTGCGTCCACGACCTGTGGAAGTACGAGACGGTCGACCAGGACCCGTCGTCCTGCGACAAGCCCGGCAAGTCGCCGAACGTCCGCTTCCTGTACGACGCGGACGGCCGGCGCGTGGTCAAGGACGGAGCGCAGACCACCCTCTACCCGAACCAGAACTACTCGGCGCGGGGCCTCCAGGAGTTCAAGCACGTCTTCGTCGGCACGACCCGCATCGCGACGAAGACCGTGAAGCCCGCCGTGTTCTACGAGAAGGACCAGTTCTACTACCACGGCGACCACTTGGGCTCGACGTCGTACGGCACGGACGAGAAGGGCCGGATCGCGGAACACCTCGACTACTTCCCGTCGGGGGAGGTCTGGGTCGACGAGAACAAGGGGTCGGACAACCCGTACCAGTTCTCGGGCAAGGAACTGGACAAGGAGACCGGCTACACCTACCACGGGGCCCGCTACTACGACTCCCGCATGGGCATCTGGCAGTCACCCGACCCGATCATGGGCGACTACCTGAACGGCGAGGGCAACGGCGGCGTCTACAACTCGGCCAACCTCAACTCGTACGGCTACGCCTACGGCAATCCGGTCGGGAGCGTCGACCCCGACGGCAACATCGTCTTCATCCCCGTGCTCATCGCCGGTGCCAAGCTCGTCGGCTGGGGCATGACGGCCTACAGCGCCTATCAGGCGGGCCAGACCGTCTACAACACCGCCCAGGATGTCGCCGCGGGCCGCAAGACCCTCGGCGACGCCGCACTGGAGGCGGCACCGGTCCTCGCCGAGAAGGCCGTGGACGTGGTGGGCGGCAAGGTCAAGGCCGTCGCTCGGGTCGGCTCCTACGTCGCGGACAAGGCCGGAGACGCCTACCGGTACGTGGCCAAGGCCAAGGACCTCACCGACTGCAACAGCTTCGTGCCCGGCAGCGAAGTCCTCATGGCCGACGGCTCGGCGAAGCCCATCGAGGACGTCGGGACCGGCGACCTGGTCCTGGCCACGGACCCGGAGACGGACCGGACGGAGGGCAAGCCCGTCACCCGTCTGATCGCCGGCCAGGGCGAGAAGGACCTGGTCAGGATCACGGTCGACGTGGACGGCGACAAGGGCGACCGGACGTCCTCGGTCACCGCGACCGACGGACACCCCTTCTGGGTCGAGGACCTCGGGCGCTGGCTCGACGCCGGCGACCTGAAGTCCGGCATGTGGCTGCGCACCAGTGCCGGCACCCACGTCCAGATCACCGCGGTCAAGGCCTGGACGGCGCAGAAGCAGCAGGTGCACAACCTGACGGTCGGCGACCTGCACACGTACTACGTGCTGGTGGGCGGCTCGCCGGTCCTCGTCCACAACACGGGACCGTGCAAGACCGATGCGGGCAAGGCGAGTTACCAGGTGCTCAAGGACGCGGTGGCCGAGGCGGCGGCACGGCCCGCGAGTGATGTGAAGGCACGCCTCAGCCCGGGCCAGATCGCGGCCGGCCAGAAGCGGGAGGACCTCCAGAAGAGGTTCATCGGCAGTGACATCGAAAAGGCCACCGCCCAGAACCCCGCTGTCGTCGCCGACCCCAACATCACCCACATGGGAACCTCCGCCCCTGGCCAGAAAGTCGCCGACTTCAAGATCAAGGACGGGGACGAGTACGTGAACATCGACGTCACGGGTTCCAGCGCGACGTCGATCCGGGATCACCTGAACCGTGACTACATCACCACGCGCGATCAGATTCTGGACTACCCGTCAGTGTCCGATCAGTACGCGAAAGACGTCTTCCAGTGAGGTGGCAGCATGTCGCTCATGAAGCACGTGGATGACGTCATCTTCCGGTCCGAGAAGATCGTCGGGGGGTCCAGGGTCCTGGGCGGTGCCGGAATGTCCCGCTGCACCTGGGTGGGGTCGACGATCGCCCAGTACGACGACCCCGGCTTCGGATTCGTGGTCCGTGACGCCGAGGCGCGCCGCTGCAAGGTGGACAACTGCGGCGCCCACGGCGTTCGATTCCAGGACGTCCTGGTCGACGGGCTCACGATCGCCGGAGGGCTGCTTCTGGAGGCGTGCCTGTTCGAGCGGGTCACGCTGCGCGGGAACATCGGGAGGATCGTCACCACACCACCCCAATCCGCCTTGACGGCGGAGGTCCGGCAGAGCCTCGTGGAGGGGCTGCGAGCCGCCTACCGGGATGTGGAATGGGCCCTTGACATCAGTCAGGCGAATTTCGTCGACGCGGACTTCTACTACGTTCCGGGTGAGCTGATCCGCCGCGACGAGGAAACACAGTTCCTCCTGCGCAGGGAGAGTTTCTCCGGAATGGATGTGTCGGACCTTCCGAGCTACGCGAAAATCGCCGTCGACCGTTTCGAACCGAGCCCCTGGGATTCGATCGTCGCCATTGCCCCGCGCCGTTCGAGGAATTTCGACCGGCGGCTGTCCGAACTGACGGAACTCCGCCGGGCGGGGCTGGCCGAATAGCCTCCGGTCACAGCCGCGCCCCCTTCAGCGCCATGTGCAGCAACAGCCTGTCCTCGCCCTCGTCCAGATCCAGGCCCGTCAACCGCTCCACCCGGGACAGGCGGTAGTACAGGGTCTGCCGGTGGATGCCCAGCGCCGCCGCCGTACGCGTCGCCTGGCCCGCGCAGTCGAGATACGTCTCGGCCGTGCGGGCCAGTTCGCGATGGGCGGGGGAGAGCAGTGGGGTGACCGCCGGGTCGTGGGTCGCGTCCGGGGGGAGGGCCGTCAGCAGGCGGTACGGGCCGATCGTCCGCCACTCCGCGACCGGGCCGAGCCCGGGTTCCGCGCCCACCGCCCGCGCCGCCGCCGAGGCCTCCCGCCAGGCCGCCCCCAGCTCCGCCAGACCGCCCCGCCCCCCGGCGACACCCGCCCCGCCCCGCTCACCCGCCCGCTCCAGCAGCCGCCCCGCCGCTGTCGTCGCCGGCGTCAGCGTGTCCGGCGCGCGCAGCCGCAGCAGCACTGCCAGGGACTGGGCCGACGTCCCCCACGGCATCGTGCACAGGGCCGTCGCGCCCTGCACCGTACGCACGGAGGGCGCGTCGGACGACGGCCAGGGCGCCACGCAGATCAGCGTGTGGGGAGCGTCGGCCCGGGGCCCGAGCGCCGTACGGAGTTCCGCGATCGCCGTGTCCCGCTGCCAGTCGCGCTCCGCCGTGAGGACGGCCCGCAGCTCACGGGTCAGATCCGCGCCGTGCTGCGCCTCGTCCGCCAGCAGCGCGCCGATCCGCGCCGTCACCTCCATGGCCGTGGCCAGCTGGGCGTCCGACGGGCCCGGGTCGTCGTCCAGGAGCCAGACATAGCCGAGGACGACACCCCGATGGCGTACCGGGAGGCAGATCCGGCCCCGGTAGACCCCCGCCTCCGGGGTGGGCGGGATGCGCACCGGCCCCGTCGCCCGGGTGATCCCGAAGCCCTCGAACCACTCCCGGACCACCGTCGTCGAGCGCCGGGTCAGGATCGAGCGCGTGCGCACGGGGTCCAGCGCCGACTCGTCCAGCTCGCCCTCACTGTCGTACGCGCCGAACGCGATCAGCTCGAAATCCCGGTTCTCCAGGGTCGCGGGCGCCCCGAGCAGCTCCGAGATCTCGTCGACCAGGTCCTGGTAGTCACCGGCGTGGTTGGAGGAGGCGGCGTCGGCAGTCACCCGCCCATTCTCCCCTGCTTCCCGGCCACCTTCATACATCTGTCTGAGATCTGCGGCACGGATGCGTGACAGCTGTCGATGGCTCACGATCGGAGGGATCCTTAGGTTTCACGGTGGTTCTCCGTTTACCGGCCTTTTGTGGAGGTGCCCCGTGCTGGGTCCCGTGATTCTCGCCGCCTCGCGCAGCGACCGGCTGCGCCGAGTGATCTCGGCGGCCCCGGTGACCAGGCCGGTCGTCGACCGCTTCATCCCCGGCGAGACGGTCGACGACGTCGTCCCGATCGTCCAGGACCTCACCGACCGGGGCCTGGAAGTCACCCTGGACGTGGTCGGCGAGGACATCACCACCCCCGAGCAGGCCGCCGCCGCCAGGGACGCCTACCTGGAGTTGATCGAACGGCTCGGCGAACTCGACCTCGGCACCCGCGCCGAGATGTCCGTCAAGCTGTCGCTGTTCGGGCAGGCGCTGGAGGGCGGCCACGAGCTGGCCCTCGCCAACATCCGGCCCGTCGTCGAGGCGGCAGCCGCGATCGGTACGACGGTCACCCTGGACGCGGAGGACCACACGACCCTGGACTCGATGTTCGCCATCCACGAGGAACTCCGTAAGGACTTCCCGCAGACCGGCTGCGTCATCCAGGCCTACCTGTACCGCACCGAGGCCGACGCCCGCCGCCTCGCCGACAGCGGCAGCCGCGTGCGGCTCGTGAAGGGCGCGTACAAGGAGCCCGCCGAGGTCGCCTACCAGCAGAAGTCCGAGACCGACAAGGCGTACGTCCGGATCCTCCGCATCCTGATGGAGGGCACCGGGTACCCGATGATCGGGTCCCACGACCCCCGCCTCATCTCCATCGCCCAGGAACTCGCCCGCCGCGCCAGCCGCAAGCCCGACGAGTACGAGTTCCAGATGCTGTACGGGATCAGGAGCGACGAGCATCTGCGGCTCGCTGCCGAGGGGCACCGGATGCGCGTCTACACGGCGTACGGGACGGACTGGTACGGGTACTTCATGCGGCGGCTGGCCGAACGGCCCGCCAACCTCCTCTTCTTCGCACGCTCGATCCTCACCAAGGGCTGAGGCCAAGGGATTTGGCCCCCGACAACACCCGCTCACCCGCCCCGCAAGGAGATTCGGACACCATGGACGCCGTCACCCAGGTCCCCACCCCCGTCAACGAGCCGGTGCACGGCTACGCCCCCGGTTCGCCCGAGCGCGCGCGGCTCGAAGCCAAGCTGAAGGAGCTGGCCGAGAACCCCGTCGACCTGCCGATGACCATCGGCGGCGAGCGGCGCATGGGCGGCGGCGAGCGGGTCGACGTCGTACAGCCGCACAACCACAAGGCCCGCCTCGGCACGTACGCCGACGCCACCCAGCAGGACGCCCAGGACGCGATCGACGCGGCCCTCGCAGCGGCGCCCGCCTGGCGCGCGATGGCGTTCGACGACCGCGCCGCGATCATCCTGCGCGCCGCCGAACTCCTGGCAGGACCCTGGCGCGAGACCCTCGCCGCCTCCACCATGCTCGGCCAGTCGAAGACCGCCCAGCAGGCCGAGATCGACTGTCCCTGCGAGCTGGTCGACTTCTGGCGCTTCAACGTCAAGTACGCCCGCGACCTGCTCGCCGAGCAGCCGCCCGCCAACTCCCCGGGCGTCTGGAACCGCCTCGACCACCGCCCCCTCGAAGGCTTCGTCTACGCGATCACCCCCTTCAACTTCACGGCGATCGCGGGCAACCTGCCCACCGCCCCCGCGCTGATGGGCAACGTGGTCGTCTGGAAGCCGTCCCCGACGCAGACCCACGCCGCCGTCCTCCTCATGCAGTTGCTGGAGGAGGCAGGTCTCCCCAAGGGCGTCATCAACCTGGTCACCGGTGACGGCATCGAGGTCTCCAAGGTGGCCCTTGAGCACCGGGACCTGGCCGGTATCCACTTCACGGGTTCGACCAAGACCTTCCAGTACCTGTGGAAGACGATCGGCTCGAACATCGAGAAGTACCGCTCGTACCCGCGGCTCGTCGGCGAGACCGGCGGCAAGGACTTCGTCGTCGCCCACCCGAGCGCGGACAGGGCGGTCCTGAAGACGGCTCTCACCCGGGGCGCCTTCGAGTACCAGGGCCAGAAGTGCAGCGCGACCTCCCGCGCCTACATCCCCGCGTCGATCTGGAACGACGGCTTCCGTGAGGAGTTCGCCGCCGAGGTCGACTACTTGACCATGGGAGACGTCACCGACCTCGCCAACTTCGTCGGCGCCGTCATCGACGAGCGGGCCTTCGCCAAGAACAAGGCCGCCATCGACCGCGCGAAGGCCGACCCGACGTGCACGATCGTGGCGGGCGGCTCGTACGACGACTCGGTCGGTTACTTCGTCCGCCCGACGGTCGTGGAGTGCACGGACCCGGCCAACGAGGTCTTCACCACCGAGTACTTCGGCCCGTTCCTCGCCGTGCACGTCTACGAGGACGAGGCGTACGACGAGATGCTGGCCCAGATGGAGTCCGTGTCCGACTACGCCCTGACCGGCTCGGTCATCTCCGGTGACCGCGCGGCAGCCGCGTACACGATGGAGAAGCTGCGCTACGCGGCCGGCAACTTCTACATCAACGACAAGTCGACGGGCGCGGTCGTCGGCCAGCAGCCCTTCGGCGGCGGCCGAGCCTCCGGCACGAACGACAAGGCGGGCGCCCCCCAGAACCTGATGCGCTGGACCCTGACCCGCGCCATCAAGGAGACCCTGGTGGCGCCGACCGACTACACGTACCCGCACATGGGCTGAATCTCCCTCGCCCAACAGGTCGTGGGCCGGGCAGACTTCGGCCCATGACCTGGACGGAGAGTGTGCTGACCAGTGACGGGACCGGGCTGTGGGCCCGTCGGTCGGGGCGCGGCGCGGAGCCGCTGGTGCTGTGCCACGGCGGGCCCGGACTGTGGGACATGTTCGAGGACGTCGCCGAGCTCCTCGGCGACCTGGCCTCCGTGGTCCGCTGGGACCAGCGCGGCTGTGGCCGCTCGGACCCGTCCGACGGGCCGTGGACGAGCGAGCAGGCAGTCGCCGATCTCGACGCCGTACGGGCCCACTTCGGCCTGGAACGGATGACCCTGCTCGGCCACTCCTGGGGCGCGCAGCTGGCCCTCACCTACGCGCTGACCCATCCCGAGCGGGTCCGGGCCCTCGTCTACGTGAGCGGCACGGGAATCGGCCCGGACGCCGACTGGTTCGACACGTACCGGCACAACTTCGGTGCCCGGCTTGCCGAGTCGCCCGGACTCCACTCCCGCTGGACCGAGTTGACGGACCGCCGGTCGGATCTTTCCGAGGCGGAGGCGCGCGAGAGTGCCGTACTCCAGTGGTCGGCCGAATTCCCGGACCGGGAACGGGCGTTGGAGCACGCCCGGCGCATGGCCGAGCCCTGGTTCGGCGTCAACTTCGCCTGCAACCAGGCCTTCAACGCCGAGCGGAAGCGGATCTGGGGCACACCCGACCTGTACGACCGCTGCCGGGCGCTCGACGTCCCCGTGGTCATCGTCGACGGGCCGGCGGACATCCGCCCCCGCACGGCGGTGGACTCCCTGGAACGGGCCCTGCCACGTGTACGCAGGGTGGTCCTGCCGGAAGCCGGGCATCTCCCCTGGATCGAGGACGCGGACGGCTTCCGGCAGGCGATCGCATCGGTGCTGTGACCGGTCTCAGTTCTCGCAGGTCGTACGGCCCGGGTGCCAGCGGCAGGCCAGCGCGGCGAAGCCGCCGTCCGCGACCACCGGTACGGCGATGGTGGCGCCGCCCTTCGCGACCTGCGTCCCGCGCACCAGGCCCGCCGAACCGTCCGTCACCGTCTCCACCAGCCAGCGCCCGGCACCGAGCCGCAGCGGTACGTCCGCCGTGTGCGCCGCGCCCGCGAACGTACCGCCGATGAACCACCGTCCGTCCGCCGCCCGTCGGGCGAGTACGGCGGCCCGGCCCGGGTCACCGGTCAGCAGCCGGGTCTCCTCCCAGCGCGCCGGCAGCTGTTCCAGATAGCCGCGGGCCTCGGGACGGGCCTCGTACGACTCCGGAGTGCCGGCGAGGTTCTGGATGCCCGACTCGTACAGCACCGTAAGCCCCAACTCACCCGCGTCGGAAGCCACGTTGGGGCGGAACGGACGGTGGAAGGCGCCCGGGGTGAAGTCCATCGAGCCGATCACGTTGCGGGTGAAGGGGAGCGCGGCCAACTGCTCGGCCGTGTTGTTGCGCTTCTCCTCGCCGCCCACGCCCTCCATCGTCATGACCTGCGGCCAGGTGCGCTGCATGCCCTTCGGGATCGTGGAGCCATGGAAGTTGACGAGGAGGTGGTGGCGGGCCGTCGCCTCCAGGGCCTCGTCGTACCAGCGCATCCGTTCCTGCGACTCCGAGTCCATGAAGTCGATCTTCACGCCCTTGACGCCCCAACTCGCCAGCGTGCTCAGCCACTTCTCGCGTTCCACCGGGTCGGTGAGAAGCGTGTAGTGCAGCCAGACCTGGACGCCGACACCCTTCGCCGCCGCGTACCGCACCAGCTCCGGCATCCAGCTGTTGGTCTGCCAGTCGGGGTCGATGACGTCCCACTCGCCGGGCTTGTAGTACCAGCCCGCGTCGACGACCTCGTACGGCCACTTCCGCTCGGCCGCGTAGTCGACGTACTTCTTCTGTGCGGTCAGGCTCTGCCCGGCCTCCTTGCCGCCCGCGAGCCAGGTCCACAGGGCCGGGCCCGGTTTGATCCAGGACGTGTCCCGGACCTTGGAGGGCGGCGCGAGATCGTCGACGAGGGTCGACTCCGTCACGGTCGTCAGATCACCGGTGACGATCGTGCGCCAGGGCGTCTTCAACGAGCCCTGGACAGCGATGGGTTCGTCGTTCCAGAGGCTCACCTTGTACGTCGGTGAGTTCGCCTCGTGCGTCAAGTGGGCGCCCGCGTAAGAGCCGTTGAGGTCCGACTCGGCGATCAGGGCGTAGCCGCCGGGCGTGTTGAACAGGGCCTGCATCGAGTACGAGCCCGCCGGTGCCGTCGCCGCCGACTCGTAGCGTTTGAAGGGGAGTTCGTTGTCGGCGCGGTAGGCGTTGACGACGGCCTGACTGTCCGTGGGGAGCGTGAAGGCGGAGGCCTCGCGCAGGACGTTCCCGGTGCCGCGCGGCAGGACATAGCGGTAGGCGACGCCGTCCCGGGCCACCCGCACCAGCAGGTCGAGCCGGGCGCCCTCGGTCGTACGGAAGCGGAAGCGGGCCTCGGTCATCCGGGCAACCCGCTCACGGGACTTGCCCGTTGTGGACGTGTAGCGCTCGGTGACTGTCCGGGTGGTGCGGCCCGTCAGCTCCAACCCCTTGGAGAGATCGGCCTGTTCGGTGACCAGACCCAGCGGGGAGGGGGCGATGACCTGCTCACCGGCGCGTCTCACGGTGAGGGTCGGGTGGCCGTCGGCCGGGTCCAGTGCGACGACGGCTGTGGGGGAGGAGCCGGGCGGGGCCTTCACCTCCCAGGCCGCCGCCGAGCCGCCGGTATGCGCACCTGCCGGGAGAGCGGTCACGGCGGTGGCGAGTAATGCGGAGCAGAGAGTCAGCGCGATCGACATGAAGTACCCCTTCAGCCGTTCAGTCATCCGATGACTGTGAGGCTGCTGGGTGGGATTGGGGCTGTCAAGGTGTCGCGCAGCGCTATCTGCGTGTTGGAGGTCGGATCAATCAGGTCTGGAAGTGTCGGTGAACATCCTGCGACGGCTCGGGATACTGGACCCATGGCCCCCACCCTGCGCACCGCCCACACGGCCGACCTCGCCCCCGTCGAACTCGCCGCCGCCCGTGACCTCATGGACGTGGCCTTCGACGGCGGCTTCGCCGACGAGGACTGGGAACACGCGCTCGGCGGCATCCACGCCCTCGTCCACGACGAGACGGGCGACCTTCTCGCCCATGGCTCGGTCGTCATGCGCCGCGCGCTGCACCGGGGCCGCTGGCTGCGCGTCGGCTATGTGGAGGCGGTCGGTGTCCGCGCCGACGCCCGCCGTCGAGGCCTCGGCGGGCTGGTGCTGGGCGCACTGGAGCGGATCGTCGACGGCGGCTACGACTTCGGCGCGCTCTCCGCGAGCGCCGACGGTGCCTCCCTCTACCTCGCCCGGGGCTGGCAGCTCTGGCCGGGCCGGATCAGCGCCCTCGGTCCGGACGGCGTGGTCCACCTTCCTGACGAGGAGGGCGATGTCTTCGTACGCCCGGCCGCGGTCGGTTCGCTGGACCCGTCCGACGGTCTGATCTTCGACTGGCGGGACGGTGACGTGCTGTAGGGCGCGCGGTAAAAGGCCAGGTCGGATGGGTGTGACCCAATCCGCCGTCTCAGATAGTAGGAAGTCCGACTAGTTGTGGAGACAGATGCCCTGTCCTCACTTAGCTTTGTAGAAGCCGAACGTCTCGCTGGACCAAGCGAATGACGGTCGCGAGCCGGAGCCCGTGCAGGCAACCCCTGCGGCACCGCCGCTCCCCGTCCCACTGGGGGTCCCCCCACGCCCATTAGGCAGTGGGGGAGTCTCGAAACCCCCTCCCTCTTTTAGGAGTCGATTTCCCATGGCCGAGACGACCGTCCGCCGCCGAGTCCGCCACGTCTCCCCGACGAGCGAGTCCGACCGCAAGAACGCCGCAGCGGCGCTCCAGCGAGCCCTCGACCGCAGGGACAACGGCGGCCAGACAGGCCACTGAGGCTGCCGCCGAGCGGCCTCGCTACGCCCGCCGCACCTCGAAGTGGTCGATCCGCTCCCCGCTCTCCGCCAGCGCGGACACCTTGAGCCGGGGAGCCGCGCCCGGTGCGCCGGCCTCCGCCTCCACGGAGAGGAACGAGTAGCCGGTGTAGCGCACCCGCGACCACTCCACGGTGTCCTCGTGCCGCTCCTGCGACTTGGTCCAGAAGTAGCTCTCCACCGACTCCCGGTCGACGACCTTCCCCTCGAAGCTGTCCTTCACCCCGACCGGGAAGCTGTACAGACTCCGGCCCGCGCCGCCCGCCGTGACGTACACGGTCCCGTCGCGCGTCGGATCGGTCGACGCGCCGACCGGCACCTTCCTGCCCACCCGGCCGCCCCGCAGGGCATCCGTCCGCTCGTACACATGGTTGTGGCCGTTGATCACCAGATCGACCTGGTGTTTGTCGAAGAGCGGCAGCCAGGCGTCCCGTACCCCGCCGTCGGAGGCGTGGGTGGACGTCGAGTACGTGCAGTGGTGGAAGAAGACCACGACGAAGTCGATCCCGTCCGACGCGCGCAGCTCGGCCAGCCGTCGGCCCAGCCACGCCGTCTGGCGGCCGTCCGTGTGCCCCAGGTTCGCGGGGATCTCGTACGACACGTCGTTCGCGTCCAGCGCCACGACGCCGACATTGCCGTACGTGAACGAGTAGGCGCCCGGGGTGTTCCGGGCGTCGAAGCCGTTCTCCGGGAGCGACCAGCGGGCCGACTGGCCGCCGTAGCCGTTCGGTGAGTACCAGGCCTCCATGTCGTGGTTGCCGGTCGTCACCATCCACGGCACCGACTTCGCGACCGTCTCCGTCTGCTTCAGGAACAGGTCCCAGGCGGTCGGGTCGTAGGTGTCCGACTTCTCGCCGTGGCCGGTGACGTCCGCGTAGCAGATGTCGCCCGCGTGGAGATGGAAGGCGGGCTTCCGGCCGAGGATCAGCTTGTCGTTGGCGAGCGCGTCGGGCGTCACGCCCTGGTCGCCGAAGGCCGTGAACACGAAGCTCGCGGGTGCGGTCGCGGGGGCCGTGCGGAACGTGCCCAGGGTGGACCGGTGCGCGCTCGACGCCGGGTCGAAGCCCTCGTGGCCGACGCCGTACCAGTACGCCGTCCCGGGGCGCAGCCCGTCGAGCGCCGCGTGCACGTAGTACTGGTCCAGGTCGAGGCGGATACCGGGCAGCCCCGGTGTGTGCAGCGGGCGCAGCTCGGCGTCGATGCGACGGCTCAGGTCGCCGGGCGTCGGCCCGACCCGCACGTACGGCTTCCTGACCGCGAACGGGACCTGCCAGGAGATCCGCATCTGCGTCCTCGGGTCGGCGCCGAAGGCCAGGTGGCGGCCGAAGGGCGTGACGGCGGAGCCGGGGACCTTGCTGGTCGCCGGGTTCGCCGTGCCCGTGCTCGACGAGCAGCCGGTGAGCAGACCGCCGCCGGCCAGCGCGCCCGCCGTCACCAGCGCGCGGCGCCGCGTGAACCGCGTCCGCAGATACTCGTACTGCTCAGCCATGCTCATCCGGCGGGCCAGTTGCGGCGGAATGCCGACGTTCGGGGTGTCCATAGGATGCGAACTTCCCAGCAATCCCCAACGTCCGCCACACATACGGGTGAACGGCAGTCGAAGAGCGGTCGCCGCGGCACGCCCTCGTGTCCGTATCGCGGACAAGGCGTGTCATCCCATGGGACCAGGAGTACGGTGCCGTTATGTCTCGCAGCATCAATCTCGCAGTGATTCCCGGTGACGGCATCGGCCAGGAGGTCGTGGCCCAGGGGCTCAAGATCCTCTCCGCCGTCCTTCCGCAGGATGTGAAGCTGGAGACCAAGGAGTTCGACTTCGGTGCCCGGCGCTACCACGCCACCGGTGAGACCCTCACCGAGGCCGACCTGGACGCGCTCAAGAAGCACGACGCCATCCTGCTCGGCGCGATCGGTGACCCGAGCGTGCCGTCCGGTGTCCTGGAGCGCGGCTTCCTGCTGAAGCTTCGCTTCGCCTTCGACCACCACGTCAACCTGCGTCCGTCGAAGCTCCTCCCCGGTGTCGCCACCCCGCTCGCCGGCCAGCCCGAGATCGACTTCGTGGTCGTCCGCGAGGGCACCGAGGGCCCGTACACCGGCAACGGCGGCACGATCCGCAAGGGCACCGAGCACGAGGTCGCCACCGAGGTCTCCGTGAACACGGCCTTCGGTGTCGAGCGAGTCGTCCGTGACGCCTTCGCCCGCGCCCAGGCCCGCCCCCGCAAGAAGCTGACGCTGGTCCACAAGAACAACGTGCTGACCTTCGCGGGCCACCTCTGGACGAACATCTTCAACAAGGTGGCCGAGGAGTTCCCCGAGGTCACCACGGACTACATCCACGTGGACGCGGCGACGATCTACCTCGTCACCGACCCCGCCCGCTTCGACGTGATCGTCACCGACAACCTCTTCGGCGACATCATCACCGACCTCGCCGCGGCCGTCTCCGGCGGCATCGGCGTCGCCGCGAGCGGGAACATCAACCCGTCCGGCGAGTACCCCTCGATGTTCGAGCCCGTGCACGGCTCGGCCCCGGACATCGCCGGTCAGGGCAAGGCCGACCCCAGCGCCACCGTCCTGTCCGTCGCCCTCCTGCTGCGCCACCTCGGCTACGAGAACGAGGCCGTCCGCATCGAGGACGCCGTCACCGCCGACCTCGCGGAGCGCGGCACCACGACCCGTACGACCGACGAGATCGGCGACGCGCTCGCCGTACGAGTAGCCGGCTGACCCCGCGGCGCTCACTCGATCATTCGAAGATTTCGAAGACTTTCGAAGCCGCCGGGTCGCATACGCACCCGGCGGCTTTTCTTATGTCCCCGCCGGGTGTCACCATCATCCCCTGGGTCGCATTCACGCCCTTTTCGTCCATGGCCTCGCCCACGCGATAATCGAACGCGGAGCCGCGGACTGAGGGAATGCTCGGACGTCCTAACACTGGCCACTGGCAGTAGAGGCGTGAGCGCGGCCCGTCACACACAAACCGGTGAAGGACACCCACTCATGACGACGCCCACGATCGAGCTAAAGCCCTCGGCCTCGCCACTTTCCGGCGCGGAGCGCGAGGCGATCCTGGCCAGCCCCGGCTTCGGCCGCCACTTCACCGACCACATGGTGACGATCAAGTGGACCGAGGGCCGCGGCTGGCACGACGGCCAGCTCGTCCCGTACGGCCCGCTCTCCCTCGACCCCGCCAACATGACCCTGCACTACGCGCAGGAGATCTTCGAGGGACTCAAGGCCTACCGCCGTCCCGACGGCTCCGTCGCCATCTTCCGCCCGGAGAAGAACGCCGAGCGCTTCCAGAACTCCGCGCGCCGGCTCGCGATGCCCGAGCTGCCCGTCGAGACGTTCATCGAGGCCATCGACGCGCTGGTCCAGCAGGACCGCGACTGGGTCCCCGCACACGGCGGCGAGGAGTCCCTCTACCTGCGCCCCTTCATGATCGCCACCGAGGTCGGCCTGGGCGTCAAGCCGGCCAACGAGTACCTGTTCCTGGTGATCGCGTCCCCCGCCGGCGCCTACTTCCCCGGTGGCGTCAAGCCCGTCTCCATCTGGCTCTCCGAGGACCGCGTCCGCGCCGTCCCCGGCGGCATGGGCGACGCCAAGACCGGCGGCAACTACGCGGCCTCCCTGCTCGCCCAGGCCGAGGCCGCCGGACAGGGCTGCGCCCAGGTCTGCTACCTCGACGCCGTCGAGCACAAGTGGATCGAGGAACTCGGCGGTATGAACCTGTACTTCGTGTACGGGGACCGCATCGTCACCCCCTCCCTCACCGGCTCCATCCTGGAGGGCGTCACCCGCGACTCCCTCCTCACCGTCGCCCGCGACCTCGGCTACACCGCCGAGGAGGGCCGTATCTCCATCGACGACTGGCAGCGCGACGCCGAGAACGGCTCGCTGACCGAGGTCTTCGCCTGCGGTACGGCGGCCGTCATCACCCCCGTCGGCACGGTCAAGCGCACCGGCGTGGAGTGGCAGCAGAGCGGGGGCGAGCCCGGCGAGGTCACGATGCGGCTGCGTGAGGCGCTGCTTGATATTCAGCGGGGTACGGCGGAGGACGTGCACGGTTGGATGCATGTTCTCGGCTGAGGGCTCGGCGGGGTGGGCGGTTCTTTGGCTGCCGGCCGGTGGGGGCTTGTCGCGCAGTTCCCCGCGCCCCTGAAGGGGCGCGATTCGCACCCGGCATAACGCGTTCCCCCGGTGGGTATCCACTCATTCCACCGGGGGAGGGGGAACACATGACCGTACGGCCGCCGCGGCGGTCCCGGCTGCGTGGGCTCCTGCGTGAGTTACGCAAACCCCGGCGCCCGCAGAGTCTCTCCGTGCTCGTCCTGCTCGCCGCGCTGGCCGGATTCCTGCTCTGGAACAGCTCCGGCATGGACAACTACGGCGAGAACCTCGCCCTCAACCTCGGCACCGACATCCTCGGTGTCGCCGTCACCGTGTTCGTGATCGGCCCGCTGATCAGCCGCGCCCAGGAGGGCCGGGTCCGTGAGCACACCCGGCTCGACTACGAGTGGTTCAGCGCCCAGGTGCACGGCTCGAACTCCAACGTGAAGATCCTCGACACCTTCTCGAACGTCTTCGGCCCCCAGTTCTCCGAGCGCCTCTTCCGCGGTATCCGCTCCGCCACCGCGCACGGCGCCCGCGTACAGATCCTGCTCCTCGACCCCGACTCCCTCGCCGTCCTCCTGCGCGGCCAGGAACTGGGCGAACGGCACGCCGACATCCGCCGGGACATCCTGCGCAACCTCCGCACCCTGCACTCCTTCCGGGACCGCCTCGACGACCACGCCCGCACCCTGCTCGACGTACGGCTGTGCTCGACCTCGCCCGGAGTGACCCTCTACCGCTGGGACGGCCACTCCCTCGTCTCCTTCCTCACCGTCGGCCGTCTCTCCGGCGAGGGCGTCCAACTGGAGGTCGCCGTCCGCTCCCCGCTCGGCGCGTTCGTCGAGCAGCGGTTCGACGAGCTGTGGCAGCAGAGCAAACCCATGGAGCGCTTCACCCACATGCCGGTCACCCTGGTCGACGCGGCCGCCGCCCGGCGGGAGTTCACCTGCCGGTTCGTGGTCGTCGACGAACGGTGGTACGTCGCCGGGCACGACCTCGTGTCCTACCTGGCCCGCCACCGCCTCGACCAACTCTCCGCGTACAGCGACGCCTTGGGGACACCCTCGGCCGCGTACGAGGTGATCGTGGTCGACGACGAGACCGAGCTGCACGCGCAGCTCACCGCGCACTACGCGGAGAAGTACGATGCACCGGCGGCGGCCTTCGTCTGGCTGCGACCGCCGGCCCTGGTCACGGAATAGAGGCCCTTGCACAGCATGAGCTCAGCGCACGACCCGGCCCCGCGCGGCGGCCCGAGATTCCGCGCCCTCACCCCCCGTGACCTGGACGGTCTGCTCCAGCGCGTTGGCTCCTTCGCGCCCGCCGACCGGCTGGCGCTGCGCGCGGTCGCGACGGTGCTGCCGTTCCGGACGAACACCTATGTCGTCGACGAGTTGATCGACTGGTCGGCCGTGCCCGACGGCGACCCGATCTTCCGGCTCACCTTCCCGCAGACGGGCATGCTCCCCGCGCCCGACGTCCGCGAGATGGCGGACCTGCTGGCCGGCGGCGCCCCCGCCCGCGAACTCCAGCGCGCGGCCCACCAGATCAGGATGCGCCTCAACCCGCACCCCTCCGGCCAGTTGGACGCCAACGTGCCCGTGCACGAGGGCGTCCGCCTGCCGGGCCTCCAGCACAAGTACCCCGAGACGGTGCTGATCTTCCCGCGCCAGGGCCAGACGTGCCACGCCTACTGCACGTACTGCTTCCGCTGGCCGCAGTTCGTCGGCGAGTCCGAACTCCGCATCGCCACCGACGACATCACCACCACCACGGCCTATCTCCGCGCCCACCCCGAGGTCAGCAGCGCGCTGATCACCGGCGGCGACCCGCTGGTGATGAGTACGGAGGTACTGAGCCGGTACGTCGACCCGCTGCTGGAGATCGACAGCATCCGCTCGATCCGCGTCGGCACCAAGTCCCTCGCCTTCTGGCCGTACCGCTTCACCACCGACCGGGACGCCGACGACCTGCTGCGGCTGTTCGAGAAGGTCGTGGCGAGCGGCCGTCACCTCGCCCTCATGGCCCACTTCACCCATCCGCAGGAACTGCGCCCGGCCGTCGTACGGGAGGCGATGCGGCGCGTGCGCGACACCGGCGCCGTGATCCGCTGCCAGGGGCCGCTGGTGGCCGGGATCAACGACAACGCCGACGCCTGGGCCGAGTTGTGGGACGTGACGACCACACTGGGCGCGGTGCCGTACTACCAGTTCGTGGAACGGGACACGGGCCCGCAGGGCTACTTCGGCGTCCCGCTCGCCCGCGGCCACCAGATCTTCCGGGACGCCCACTCCCGCGTCTCCGGCCTCGCCCGTACCGTGCGCGGCCCGGTGATGTCGGCGATGCCCGGCAAGGTGTGCGTGGACGGTGTCGCGGAGGTGGCCGGCGAGAAGGTCTTCGTGCTGCACCTGATCCAGGCGCGTGATCCCGCCCTGGTCGACCGCCCGTTCTTCGCCGCGTACGACGAGGACGCGACATGGTTCACCGACCTCAAACCGGCCTTCGGGGCGGCGGAGTTCCTGCCCGGCCTCGAAGCGGGGTGACAACAGGTCTCCCGGAATCCCTCCCCCTCAACTGCCGGGCGTGGCATGGTGAATATGCCCTACTGCGGGGCATTCCGGCGCGGTTCGGGGGAGATGGTGCGGCGGATGGAAGCACTGGACTTCCAGGTCGAGATCGGCCGCGGCTCCGGGCACGGCTACGAGGTGACCTGGCGTGCGCCCGACGGCAGTGAGACCTCCGGTCTGACCAGGATCTCCGTCTCCGCCGACGAGTTGCGCGCACTGACCGCCCGGGTGCCGGAGGCGGTCCTCGCCTCCTCCGCGCAGGTGCGGCGCAGCGCCACCCCGGAGGAGCGGCCGATCCAGGAACTCGGCCGGCTGCTCTTCGACGTGCTCCTGCCGGACAACGGAAGGGCGCTGCTCGCGGCGGCCCGGCATCGAGCGGTGCACGAGGAACGCAGACTCCGGGTCGTCCTGCGGGTGCGCCCGCCGGAACTCGCCCGTCTCCCCTGGGAGTTCCTCTTCGACGAGGCCCAGAACGACTACGTCTGCCCGACCACACCCCTCATCCGCCACCCCCAGGTGGCGGCGCCACAACGCCCGTTGAGAGTACGGCCGCCCTTGCGCATCCTGTGCATGGCCGCCGCCCCCGACGACCAGGAACCTCTGGCCGTCCGTGCCGAACAGCAGCGCCTCAGCAGCGCGTTGTCGGGACTGGAGAGCGAGGGGCTGATCGAACTGGGCTGGACGGCCGGCGACACCTGGCGGGATCTGCGCACCGCTCTGCGCCGGGGCGGCGACGCCGGCCAGTGGCACGTCTTCCACTTCATCGGCCACGGTGGCTTCGACGCCACCGCCCAGGAGGGCGCCCTGCGGCTGAGCGCGGAGGGCGGCGGCAGCTACGACCTGGGCGCGGAGAACCTCGCCATGGTCCTGGAGGGCAGACCGTCCCTGCGCCTGGTTGTCCTCAACGCCTGCGAGACGGGCCGCTCCAGCGCCGCCGACCCGTTCTCCAGTGTGGCGGGCGCCCTGCTGCAACGGGGCGTGCCGGCGGCCCTGGCCATGCAGTTCCCGATCTCCGACCGGGCCGCCGAGGAGTTCAGCCGCACCTTCTACGAGGGTCTAGCACACCGTCTGCCCGTCGACGCGGCGGTGACCGACGCCCGCCAGGCGATCCGCCTCGCCCTGCGCGGCACGCTGGAGTGGGGCACGCCGGTCCTCTACATGCGCTCCCTCGACGGCCTCCTCTTCGACCTCACCGACCGGGGCGGCGCCCGCTCCGGCACGGCCCGCCGGGACACCGGCGAGATACACGACATGTACGTCCAGGGCCTGGCCGCGCTCTACACCGAGCGCTGGGACGACGCGGTGTCCGCGTTCCGCGCGGTGGTGGCCCAGGACCCCGGGTACCAGAGCGGCAGGGTGAAGCTGGACGAGGCGATACGGGGCCGCCGCCTGGCCTCCCTGTACGCGGCCGGAACGGGCGCCGCGGATCACGGCCACTGGGACGCGGCCGTGGAACACCTCGGCGCCGTGGTCGCGGCGGAACCCGGATACCGGGACGCCGCCCACCGCCTGCGGCAGGCCCGGTACGAACAGGCGGTCGCCGCACTCCGCAAGGAGATCACGGACCTGCACAGGGTCTCCCAGTGGCAGGCGGTACTCGCGGCGGGTGCCCGCCTGGCCGCGCTCTCTCCGGCGGACCCGGATCCGGACGGGCTGGTGGCGCAGGCGCGCCGGGCGGTGCAGGGGGAGAAGACCGCTGATGAGACACCGGACACGGGCGAAGAGGGGATCGCCCAGCAGGACCGCCCGCCCGAGCCGCCGGACGAGGGGCAGGTGCCGCAGGGATCCGGGCCGGACCCGGCCTGGCCGCCCCCGATGGCCAGGGGCTCGGCGGACTCGGGCTCGGCGGGCATACGGCGGGACCCCCGGCCGGAACCGCCGGGGTCGCCGTCGGCAGGGGCCGGCCCGGAGTCCGTACGGCGCGACCCTTGGGCAGAGAAGGCCGAGCGGCCCGAGTCGGGCGGCTCGTCGCCGTCGGACGCCGGTTCGGAGGCTGCCGCCGGCCTCGGGAGACCGCTCGTCGACCGGTCCGGAGCCCCTCCCCAGCCGTCCTCCGACTCCACCCACCACCAGACCGTCTTCTTCTCCGAACCGCGCGGCTTCCCCCTCCCGCCCGACCTCACGCTCCCGACGGACACCCCGCTCTCCGGCCCCGGCGCCCACGAGGAGAACCCCCTCCCGCCCACCGTCTCCGGCCCTCTCTGGCGTACGCCCTCGTGGGCGTCCTACCCGCCGCGGCCCGTCGTGCCGCCGAGCGTGGGGCGGCGGCCGGAGCCGGGGCGGGACGGGGACGTCCGGGTGTCGGAGGAGCCCGGGGCCCGGTCCTTCGGGTTCAGCCGGGACGGGAGCCGGGTGGCCGTCGGGTATCAGAGCGGGCGCGCGGATGTGCTCGACCTCGGCGGGCATGTCGTCGCCACCCTGTCGCACACCCCCACACGGGCCGCGCGGCTGCTCGGCGGCCGTCAGGGCGATGGCGTGACCTGTGTCGCGTTGACGCCGAACGGCGCCCAGCTGGCCACGGCCCAGTACGGGACCGTACGGATCTGGAGCGTCACGCGGGGCGTCGAGCTACGGCAGATGCGGCTGCCCGACGACGTGTGCGCGATGGGCTTCAGCCCGCTCGGGCACAAGGCCGTCTTCGTCACCACGGCCGCGTCGGCGTACATCTGGGACACGGGCGAGCCGGCTGCCCGCCGCCGACGGCTGCGGCTGGACGTCCGCCCGTACCGGCTGGCCTGGTCGGCGGACGGGCTGCGCTTCGCCACCGCGGGGCCCGCCGGGGCGCGGGTGTGGTCCATCGTCACCGGGGACTTCAGCCTGGAAGTGGCCCGGAACTCCGCCGTCCTCGACGTCGACGTCAGCCCGTACGGAGCACGGCTCGCCATCGCCCACGGAACCGACGGCGCGCGCGTCCTCGACGCCCGCTCCGGGGTCGAGGTGCGCCGGTTCGGCTCGCTGGGTCCGGTCTCCCTCGTGGCGTTCAACGCCGACGGCACCCGGCTGGCGACCGCCGGACGCAGCGGCGTGGACGTCTGGGACACCCGCACCGGCGAGCGCGCCGCCCACCGGCGGTTCGACTCCCGCTGGTTCACCGAGGCACTGCTGTTCGGCCCGGACGGGGCCGCCCGCGCCGTCGTACGGGAACCGGAATCGGCCTGGCTGATCCGGATCGGCGAGGACGAAGCGGACTGACACACCACCTGACCGACACGCCACACGGGGGAGGAAGGCCATGGCCGACCACACGACCTACGACCGCACCGCCGAGGAGACACCACCCGCCGCGGACGTCTACATCGGCGCCCGCGAGGCCCCCGGTACGGAGTCGGACGTCGTCGCCGCGCTCGCCGCCCTGGGCTTCACCGTACGGGTCAAGGTCTGGCCCGTACGCCGGGCCGTGGCCGAACTCCACTGGCTGCTGCTCGTCGCCCTGCCCCTCCACTCCTTCCTCGGCGGCCTCGGCAGCAGGCTCTCCGACGACCTGTACCGGAAGCTGAAGGAGACGGTACGACGCAGACCGGAACCCGCGTCCGCCGCCGAAGAGCCCCGCCTGATCGTCCTCCAGGACACCGACACCGGCGTACGGCTGCTGCTGGGCCCGGAGTCCGACGCCGCCGCCCTCGCCGGCCTCCGCGATCTCGACCTCACCCGCTTCCGGCACACGACCCTGCGCTACGACCCCGACGCGGCCCGCTGGGCGCCGGTTCCCGGAGCCGAGGAGGACCACACGGACGCGTGAACCCTCGTCCAGGTTGTACGCAATAAGACCGATTGACCCTTACCGTGAAGGTGCGTTTGCATCGCAGTGAGCCCTCGGCACGGGGCCGGGGGAGCAGTGCACAGGGGGAATGTGCACCGGGGGAAACGGGGAAACACATGACCAGCAGAGCCATGCGGTTCGTGCGGGCGACGACCATCGCCGCGCTCGCCGCCGGCACACTCGCACTTCCCACGACCACGGCGTCGTCGGCGCCGGGGAAGGCGCCACGACCGGGCGTCACCGAGCGGGTCACCGTGTCGGCCAAGGGTGTGCAGTCCGACGGCGACTCGGGCGGGCCGACCCTCAGCGACGACGGCCGCTTCGCCGCGTTCGCCACCTTCGGCACCACCATCGTGCCGGGCGACACCAACGGCGACTCGGACGCGTTCGTGCGCGACCTGCGCACCGGAAAGGTGACCCGCGTCAGCGTCGCCTCGGACGGCACCCAGTCGACGGGCGGTGACACGCACAACGCGCGCATCAGCGGCAACGGCCGGTACGTCGCCCTCACCTCCGACGCGACGAACCTCGTCGACTGGGGCGGAAAGCCGCCCACCGGCTTCTCCCACGAGGACGTGTACGTCCACGACCGCCGCACCGGCCGCACGGAACGGGTGAGCACGACACCCGACGGCGGAACCGCCAACGCGTACGGCAGCGTCGGGATCTCCGACGACGGCCGGTACGTCGCCTTCAACGCGCCGATCGCCCGTATGGAGGGCGGCACGAGCTACCACCTCGCGGCGTACGTCACGGACCGCCGCACCGGCAAGGTCACCCGGATCAGTCACGAACACCCTGAGTGGACGGTCTACAGCACCGGGATCAGTGGCAACGGCCGCTATGTCGAGTACGACATCCGCCACCCGCGCGGCGGCCGGAGCGAACTGATGGTGTTCGACCGCCGGACCGGCAAGGAGGAGCAGGCCAACGTCGACAGCGCGGGCTCGCCGTCGCAGGCCGACGCCAGTGCCGTCGGCGGCTCGCTCTCGGACGACGGCCGGTACATCGCCTTCAGCTCCCTCACCGATCTGGTGGGCGACCCGACCCCCAACGGCTTCCACCTCTATGTGCGCGACCTGCGCACGGACGTCACCCGGCGCATCCAGCACGACGGCCCGGGGCAGCGGAGCCTGAGCGGCAATCTCCTCAGCGGCGACGGCCGGTACCTGGCGTACAACTTCCCGGTGCGGACACCGGCCGGCGACTACGTCGACAACGTCTATCTGCACGACCTGCGCACCGGAGCCACCCGCCTCGTCAGCAGGACGGTCACGGGCGGTATCGCGACCGAGCCGACCGGGTACAGCGCGCCCTCGTCGCTCAGCCGCGACGGCAGGCTGGTGGGCTTCCTGTCGTCCGCGACCGACATCGTCAAGGGCGACACGAACGGCCACTCGGACGGGTTCGTCCGCCGTATGCGCTGAGCACCCGGGGTTCGAATGCTGAGACACCCGGGAGCACGGGGACGGTCTGTGCCAGACTGCCCCCGTGCTCTCGTTCGCCACGATTATTGGCAGCAGGCGCGCCGGTCCGCAGTGACCGCCACGTACGACCAGGTACGGGCGGCCACCGTCGTCTTCGACCCGCGCGCAGACCTCTCGCACCCGCGAGGGGTTTTTCGCTTTTCTGGCCCACCTTCAGCCGGAGAAGGAGCGCGAGGGATCATCGGAGGACGGTGGAGCCGGTCATTCCGGTACAGACCGAGATCGACATCCCAGGAGCCTTGAGACCATGACGGAACCCAGCGAACTCGACGACTCGTTCCACGTCTTCGACACCACCCTGCGCGACGGCGCCCAGCGCGAGGGCATCAACCTCACCGTCGCCGACAAGCTGGCCATCGCACGGCACCTGGACGACTTCGGCGTCGGCTTCATCGAGGGCGGCTGGCCGGGCGCCAACCCGCGCGACACCGAGTTCTTCGCCCGCGCCCAGCAGGAGATCGACTTCAAGCACGCCCAGCTGGTGGCCTTCGGCGCCACCCGCCGGGCCGGCGGCAAGGCGAGCCAGGACCCGCAGGTCAAGGCCCTCATCGACTCCGGCGCACCCGTCATCACCCTGGTCGCCAAGTCCCACGACCGCCATGTGGAACTGGCGCTGCGCACGACCCTCGACGAGAACCTGGAGATGGTCCGCGACACCGTCGCCCACATCCGCTCCCAGGGCCGCCGCGTCTTCGTCGACTGCGAGCACTTCTTCGACGGCTACCGCGCCAACCCCGAGTACGCGAAGGCCGTCGTCCGGGCCGCCTCCGAGGCCGGCGCCGACGTCGTCATCCTCTGCGACACCAACGGCGGGATGCTCCCGGCCCAGGTCCAGGCGGTCGTCGCCACGGTCCTCGCCGACACCGGAGCCCGCCTCGGCATCCACACCCAGGACGACACGGGCTGCGCGGTCGCCAACACCCTCGCCGCCGTGGACGCGGGCGCGACCCACGTCCAGTGCACGGCGAACGGCTACGGCGAGCGCGTGGGCAACGCCAACCTCTTCCCGGTGGTCGCGGCCCTGGAACTGAAGTACGGCAAGAAGGTCCTCCCCGACGGTGCACTGCGCGAGATGACCCGCATCTCCCACGCGATCGCCGAGGTCGTCAACCTGACGCCCTCCACGCATCAGCCGTACGTGGGAGTCTCGGCCTTCGCCCACAAGGCCGGCCTGCACGCCTCGGCGATCAAGGTCGACCCGGACCTCTACCAGCACATCGACCCCGAGCAGGTTGGCAACACCATGCGGATGCTGGTCTCCGACATGGCGGGCCGAGCCTCGATCGAGCTGAAGGGCAAGGAGCTGGGCGTCGACCTGGGCGACGACCGTGAGCTGGTGGCCCGGGTCGTGGAACGCGTGAAGGAACGCGAACTGAAGGGCTACACGTTCGAGGCGGCCGACGCGTCCTTCGAGCTGTTGCTCCGCGCGGAGGTCGAGGGCAGGGCCCGTACGTACTTCGAGGTCGAGTCCTGGCGCGCGATCGTCGAGGACCGCCCTGACGGCAGCCACGCCAACGAGGCCACGGTCAAGCTCTTCGCCAAGGGCGAGCGCATCGTCGCGACGGCGGAGGGCAACGGCCCGGTGAACGCCCTCGACCGAGCCCTGAAGGTGGCCCTGGAGAAGATCTACCCGCCGCTCGCCAAGCTGGAGCTGGTCGACTACAAGGTCCGCATCCTGGAGGGCAAGCACGGCACCCAGTCCACGACCCGAGTCCTCATCTCCACCTCGGACGGCAAGGGCGAGTGGTCGACGGTGGGCGTGGCCGACAACGTGATCGCCGCGTCGTGGGAGGCCCTGGCGGACGCGTACACGTACGGGCTGCTGCGGGCGGGCGTGGAACCGGCGGAGTAGTGGAGACGGTGGGGGGTGGGGCCTCAGACCCCACCCCCCACTCCCAAGGGTGTCCGTTTGCATCCCGTTTCGGGTAGCTTCGAAGATATGAAGGCCGTACTGGTCCGTTCTCTCGTACGCCTGCTGCTGGTGCCCTTCGTTGCGACACTCGCGGTACTCGCGCTGCTGACGGCCGCCGCGCCCGGCGCCCAGGCGGCCACCGACCTCTCGAAAGTCGCCGAGGCACTGCGAGCAAGCCCGGTGTACGTGGACCCGGAAGCCAAGGACCTCCTCTCCGCCGCCGACGCGGACGCGCTGGCGGCCAAAATCAAGGACGCGGACAAACCGCTGTTCGTGGCCGTTCTCCCGGCCGACTACCCGGCGGAGAACCTCTTCACGAACCTCCGTACGGAGACCGGCATCACGGGCCTGTACGCCGTACGCCTGGGCGACCTTTTCAGTGCCCGGGCCGACAGCGGCGTGCTGAGCGAGTCGGCGGTCGCCAACCTCGTCACAGCCGTGCGGGGCGCGGACGACCCGAAGGCCCAGCTCAACGACTTCGTCGACGCGGCGCTGCGTGGCAGTGTCGGCGGTTCGGCTCCGGCCACCTGGAGCGGTGGCGACTCCGGTGGCGGAGTGGACGCCGGTGCGCTGATCGCGGTCGGCGCGGTGCTGGCGGCGGGCGGCGCGGGCGCGTACGCACTGGTCCGGCGCAACCGGCGACGGCACGAGGAGGAGCAGCGAGCCGCGCTCGCCAAGCTGACGGTCGTGGTCGACGAGGACATCACGGCGTTCGGCGAGGAACTGGACCGACTCGACTTCCACCCCGCCGAGACGGGCGCCGACGACGCGATGCGCGCGGACTACGAACGAGCGCTGGACGCGTACGAGAAGGCGAAGTCGCTGATGGCGGCCACGAGGCGCCCGGAGGAAGTACGCGCGGTGACGCAGACGCTGGAGGACGGCCGCTTCTCGCTCGCGCAACTGGCGGCCCGCCGCGAGGGCGGCCCGCTGCCCGAACGCCGCGGCCCCTGCTTCTTCGACCCGCGCCACGGCCCGTCGGTAGCGGACGAGACTTGGACCCCGGCGGGCGGCGCACCCCGGGAGGTCCCGGTCTGCGCGGCCGACCGGGCCCGCCTGGCCGACGGCCAGGACCCGGCGGTCCGCGAGGTGGAGACGGCCTCGGGCCCCCGCCCGTACTGGGACGCGGGCCCGGCGTACGGCCCCTGGGCAGGCGGCTACTTCGGCGGCGGCATCCTGCCCGGCCTCCTGGTCGGCACGATGCTCGGCAGCATGATGGCCACCCCGTCCTACGCGGCGGACTACGGCGAGGGATACGGCGACTTCCGCGGCCCCGAGGGCGGCGACATGTCCGGCGCGAACTTCGACTCCGGGGACTACGGCGGCGGGTTCGGGGGCGGGGACTTCGGGGGCGGCGGGGACTTCGGCGGGGGCTTCTGAGCCGACGCGGGCCGACAGCCTTCCCACCACCCACTCGCCCCCGCCGCCCTTACCCGTTCCCATCCTCGGGGGCTGCCGCCCCCGAACCCCCGCTCCGGCTCTGAACGGGCCTTGTCCTCAAACGCCGGACAGGCTGGATGGTGTCGGCCGGGCTTGATCCATCAGCGCCGACCGGGGCATTTCAGCCCGTCCGGCGTTTGAGGACGAGCGCGTTCAGCGCGACAAGCGGGGGTCTGGGGGGCGCAGCCCCCAGGGATGGGACGGGTAAGGGCGGCGGGGGCGAAATACTCCCCACGACGTACGGGTACAGGCACGGGCCCGGCGCAGGAGAGCGCCGAGCCCGTGGACGTCGTACGGAGACCGATACGAAGGACCGTCAGAGAGTCGCCGCCGCCGCGGTGATCGCCGAGGCGAAGGTCGAGACCTCGGAGTAGACACCGGGCGCGTTGGCCCGGGCACAGCCGATACCCCAGCTGACGATGCCGACCTGAACCCACTCGTTGGCACTGTCCCGGCGGAACATCGGACCACCGGAGTCACCCTGGCAGGTGTCGACCCCACCGGACGCGTACCCGGCGCAGATCTCGTCAGCAGCGACGAGCCCGCTGTACCCGCTGTAGGACCGGCAGGTGGCGTCGCTCACGAACGGCACGGTCGCCTTGAGCATGTACCGCTGCTGAGCGCCACCCTCAGAGGCCGAACCCCACCCGGCAATGGTGAAGGTGCCGGTGTTGTAGGCCGTGGTGGTGGCGATCTTCAGCGTGGACTGGGTGGTGATGGGCGAGGCGAGCTTGATGAGCGCCCAGTCCTTGCCGTTGCCGTTGTAGCCGGGGGCCCGGTACACGTACGTGGACCTGACCTGGACCCGGCCGGTGGTCGACTGGAGGTCCACGACACCGGCGGTCGCCGTGATGCTGGTGTTGGCGCCGGTGCCGCTCACACAGTGCGCGGCGGTGAGCACGATCTGCTGGGTGAGCAGCGAGCCGCCACAGCCCATGGAGAGCCGGACCATGAACGGGAACTCGCCCTGCGCGGCCCGGGTTCCACCGACGACGGGCGCCGGAGCGGCCTGGGCGGAGGAGAGGGGCTGAAGGCTGATGATCGCGAGCGCGGCGGCGCCGGCGGCTGCGGCTCTCTTGAGCGCGGTGATGAGCTTCTTCAACGTGATGCCTTCCGTGGGGGGTTGGACATACGCAGAAATGTCAGGCTCATGCCAAACAAACAGAAAGAACTCGTGCGCTTGATGGCATGAGCTGGTCAAAATCTGTTGAAGGATTATGGGAACGCTGTGAGCGCGCCCACAAGGGGCGAAATCCGGCCGCGCCCATCGAGCCACCGGCCCGAGCCGGGGCTACACCGGCCTACGCACCGGCGTCGGGCAGCCGCAGCCACTCCGCCCAGGACAGATCACGCCCGATGAACCGAGGCCGCACGAAGGGCCAGTCATCCCCGATCCACCGAGGCACAAGCTCATCGAGCGCCTGCTCGACCGCGCCCCCCACGGCACTGTCGACAACCCACCAGGAGACCTCGGCATCGGCCCCGGCCTTCTCGGGCGGATCGATGTACACACACCCCAGTTCAACGCTCTCCTCGCCATTGAGCAGCACGTAGTTGAAGGACTCATGGGCGTCGATCTCGGCGGCATGCCGCTCCAGATCGGCGAGATTGGCCTCGTAGGTGATGGAGGCGGCCGGCCACCCCCAGGCCTCCCCGAAGATGCTCCACAGCCGCTCACGCGACCCCATGACGGTCGGGTAGTCGAGAGCGGCATCGGCCCCACGAATCGGCCGCAGGTGATACCCATCGAGCACGTCGACGTGCAGCGGGTGAACGAAGTCGCGGGGAAGCCAGGTCATGATCGGAGGCTAACGCCCGGGTGGACACCTCGCACCGGGTTATCCGGGGGAGCGGGCCACCGCCGGCCGTACCGCTCCCCGGCGGCGTGCCACCAGGCGGGCGGCGAGGAAGAGCCATCACCCTGTGCGGCCGACTGCCCGGGATGAAGGCCGAGCGCGCGCAGCGCATCCGCCGCCACATACACGGTGAACCACCCGCGCCAGTGCCCATCGCCCCCCGGCCCGCACACGAGGTCGTACCGAACCTCGCCCGGCACGAACGGCATCCAGTCGATGCCGTGTTCCCGCAGTCAAGCGCGCAGGGCGGCGAGGGGTCCGGGGCGCCCGGGGAGGTTTTCGCAGGGGGTGACGATGACCCATTCGGTGTCGTCCGTACTCACGTTCACCTTCCTGTTCATACGGCACCGGGGGCAGCCGATGAATTGGTTCGGGATCGGCCCGGCGGAGCAGCCGCAGCACCGCGGTCCATCACAAGCTAGGTCCGGTCCAGGAACGCGGCCCAGGAACCGGGGGAGACGGTGAGGACGGGCCCGGAGGGGTTCTTGGAGTCACGGATGTGGATGGCGGAGGTGTGGGCGGCGACTTCGACGCAGTTGCCCCCCTCACTGCCGCTGTGGCTGGACTTGAACCACGCCAGGTCGTCCGAGAGGTTCTGGTGCCGTGCTGCGGTGGTCATGACTCTCCTAGCAGTCCATCCAGGAGGCGCACGCTCTCGTCGGGAGAGAGGGCCTGTGACCGCAGCATTCCATATTTCAGGTGATAGGAACTGACCTCGTCGGGGTCGTCCACAAGGAAGCTGGCGCGCTGCACCTCCAGGTACACCAGGCGTTCGTGATCCGGGGTTTCGAGCAGCACCATGGGGCCGTCGAGACAGGCGTGGGGCGTGCGGTCCATGGGCATGATCTGCACGCTCACATGGACGGGTTCGCAGGCTTCGAGGATCTTGCGGATCTGCTCGCGCATCACCTCCCGACCGCCGGCCTCCCGACGGAGGATGCTCTCCTCCAGGACGAAGTGCCCCACCGGCGGCTGCTCCCGCTGCCAGATCAATTGGCGTTCCATACGGGCGTTCACCCACTGCTCGGCAGTTTCGTTCCCGATTGCCGGATATCGATAGTCGAAGACGGCGCGGCAGTACTCCGGAGTCTGGAGCAACCCCGGAACCGCCTGGGTCTCGTACGACAGGAGGCTGAGCGCCTCCTGCTCGTGCTCGACCAGCCCCTGTGCGAACTGGACGACCCGCTCCCGCACGGGCACCTTGACCACCATCACGGCCAACACCCCACCTGTGTCGAGCAGTTCGTCGAACTGCTCCGCCCGGTCGAGTTGCAGCGCAAGTCGCCCCTGCTCGATGGACCCGACGGTGTCGACGTGGATGTTTGCGCGCTCCGCCAACTGCTCCTGCGTCAGCCGAGCCCGCTTCCTGAAGTGGGCAACCGCTGCCCCGATGGCCTGCCATGAACTGCCCCGCCTGGGCCTCTTCACCGAATGCATGCCCGTCCCCTTCCCTCGTCGCCACCCGAACCCCTCGTAGTGGAGTCGTAGCAATCGGAACTACGACTTCACGTACTGCTCCACAGTAGTGACTCCCTGTGACAGTGGCCCCATGAACGCACAACCCCAACTCCTCCACAGCCGCGAGGCGTTGTACCGCCGCGACCGCAGGTCGGTACGCCTGGCCCGCGACTTCACCCGCGAGACCCTCATCGACTGGGGCGCACCCGAGCGCACCGACGACGTGCTGCTCTGCGTGAGCGAACTGACCACGAACGCCCTCCTCCACGGCGTACCACCGGGCCGTGGCTTCCTCCTCCAACTGGCCCTGGCCACCGACGGCGTACTGCGCGTCGAGGTCCACGACAGCGGCTCGGGCGAGATCCGTACGCCGGATCTCGGTCCGGAAGCCGAGGAAGGACGGGGGCTGCTCATCGTGGCGGGGCTGGCGGACAGATGGGGTGTGGGGGAGCGGGACCCGGGTAAATCGGTGTGGTGCGAGTTCGGGATGCTGCGGTGAGTCATTCGGCGTACTGGCGTGCCTCGGTGGCCAACTCCTCGTCCCCGGCGAGGTCATAGGCATCGGCGGAAGACCTCCAGGCGGCCTTTGCCTGGAGGGCTTGACCTTGCGCTGCATGCAGCTTTGCGATGTTCCATCGAACATTTCCCACGCGGTGCCAGTCACTTAGGGAGACAAAGACGGCCTCGCACTTGTGGAGTGCCTCTGATGCCGATTCGAATTCTCGAAGAGCAGTCAGGAGACTGCCTACGTGGTTCCAAGCCGAGGCTTCTCCATACCGGTCGTGCTGCTCGGCGAAGAGGTCGGCGGCGTTCTGGTACGCGTTGGCAGCGTCGTCGAATCTGGACACCTCTCTCAGAGCTGCGCCCAGATTGAGCCATGCCGTCGCCTCGCGTTGCAGATCTCCCACCCGGCGGAATGCCTGCTGGGCACGGTTGTGAGCCCGCACGGCTTCATCGAACCGCCGAAGCTTCAGAAGCGGCATGCCCAAGGTGTTCCAAGCCATCGCTTCTCGGTGCTCATCGCCTACCTGAGCGAACATCTCTTGCGCACGCCCGAGCATCTGAGCCGCAATGTCGTGCTGTCCCCACTCGTGCATGCAGAAACCGAGGTTGCTCCAGCTGGTTGCTTGGGCGCTGCGATCTTCGAGCGCGTAGGCAAGTCGTAGTGCGTTGGTGTGAACGATGGCTGCCTCGCGGTACTGGCGCAGCTGGTGCCGGGAATTCCCCAGGGCGGACAGGGAGAACAGCTCCAGGATCCGGTCCTCCTCGCGTCTGGCCGCCGTCAGCAGGGTTTCGGACACCCGGGTTCCATCGGTGAAATGTCGCTGGACGTGCAGATACCGGTCGATGCAGACGCCCAATGCGGTGGCGAATCTGCTGTGCTGGGCCATCTCTGCCCACTCAACGGCCCGTACGAGGGAAATGTGCTCGGTGTCCAGCCAGGCGAGTGCTGCATCCCGGTCAGGGAAGCGATCTGGCACCTCTGCAAGCAGTTGGCCGTGGAGATGTTGGTCGGCGGAGGCCGCTCGTAGGAGGAAGTCTTGGAGCAGGCTGTTCCTGGCATCCGTGGCCTCGTGGGCGAGTACGGGCTCGGAGGTGCTCAGAGTGGCCGCGTAAGCGCGCAGCAAGTCGTGCATCACCCAACGGTCCCCGGCGGGCGATGAACTGATCAGATAGACGGCTGCCAGATCCTCAAGTCTCTCCATGATGTCGTCCGGAGACACTCCGGAGAGAGCGACTGCGGTGGGTTGTCCGAAGTCCGACGTCGGAGCCTGGGCCAAGAGCCGGAACAGTCTGGCCTGGTCCGCGTCGAGCCGTTCGTATGTGACGTCGAACACCGGGCGAAGCACCAGATCTCTGTCGTACTGGTCCCTGCCCGGTGCGCGCAACGCGCGTACACGGTCGATTGCTGCTTCAAGGTCCGCGACGAGTGTGGAGACCGCGCGCGGTTTACGCCGGCGGAGCTGAGCCGCCGCGATCTGAAGCGCCAGCGGAAGGCGACCGCACAGGTCGACGAGTTGCCGAACGGCATCAGGCTCCGCGGACGCTCGGGAGTCGTCGGGATCGCTGATGCGCAGGGCCCGCTCGATCAGAGCGACCGCCTCGTCCTGTGACAGCGAATCGAGGGAGATCGACCGGGCGGTGAGCGAGTCCAGGGACTCCCTGGAGGTCACCAGTACGCGATGCCGTGTGCTCCCGGGGAGCAGCGGTACGACCTGTGCGGCATCCGAGACGTTGTCCAGCATGATCAGCACAGAACCCCGGCTGTCCAGAGCCGACCGGTACAGCGCGTACAGCTCCTCGGGTGCGGAGGGGAGATTCTCGCGTCCGATGCCGAGAGCGGTCAGGAAGGACTCCACCGCCTGCTCGGGCGCCGTAGGAGCGTCGTCGTAGCCCCGCATGTCGACGAAGAGCGTTCCTCCGGGGAAGCGAGTACGCGCGGCGTGCGCAACGTGCAGAGCCAGCGCGGTCTTACCCACACCGCCGAGCCCACCCACCGCCGAGATCAACACGGCGTCTGTACGGGTTTCCGTGTTGTCAGGATCGAGTACGTCCAACAGAGCCCTGACGTGCTGCTCACGGCCGGTGAAGGCCGTCGGAGGAGCAGGGAGCGCGGACATCGCGGTGAAGCCCGCGCCGCGATCGTGCTCGGCCCGACCGATGACGGGGCCGTGGAAGGTGCTGCCCCGAAAGTCGTAGTGGTCTCCGTCGCCCACCGATTCCGCCCGTCCCACTACGTAGCCCCCGACTCTTCGCGTTTGTCCTCATCATGGCCCGCCGTCGCGCAAAGGGCGTGGGAGATCAGGGGGAGGCCGGATCAGTTGCTCTCTCGTCGGCTGCCGTGACCGATCCCGCGCCCAGGCAGTTAAGGGAAACGTACTTCCGGGAAACGTATTTCCCTAAGTGAACCTGCTGGAGGCCAACCATGCCCCGCCCGACCCGTGAACTGCCCAAACCCGCAGACATGTTCGACCGTGACTGGGAGTGGAGCGAACTGACGGCCTTCGCGTCCGACACCGGCCCGGAAGCCACCCTGGCCGTGATCTCCGGGCGTCGCCGCCAGGGCAAGTCCTTCCTTCTCGACTCGCTCGCTCGTGCTGCCGGCGGTTTCTACTTCTGTGCGTACGAGGCGACCGAGGCCGATTCGCTCCGCCGCTTCGGCGAGGAACTGGGCCAGTACACCGGCACCGTCGCCCCCATGCGCTTCGACCGCTGG
Organism: Streptomyces sp. NBC_00075; assembly: GCF_045041225.1. Taxonomy (NCBI): domain Bacteria; kingdom Bacillati; phylum Actinomycetota; class Actinomycetes; order Kitasatosporales; family Streptomycetaceae; genus Streptomyces; species Streptomyces sp. NBC_00075. The sequence goes on along the minus strand of NZ_CP108243.1, from coordinate 3,007,299 downwards.
GAACAGGCGATCGACGCCCTGCTCGCACTCGGCGCGGAACGTCCCCTCCCCGTCGTCATCGACGAGTTCCCGTACCTGGCCCGGGCCACCCCCGCCCTCCCCTCCATCATTCAAGTCGCCTACGGACCACGCCGACCCGAGCGTCTGAACTCCCGTACCCGACTTCTCCTCTGCGGCAGTTCGCTCTCGTTCATGGGCAAGTTGCTCAGTGGTACGTCACCCCTGCGCGGCCGGGCCGGGCTCGAACTCGTCGTCCATCCCCTCGACTTCCGGCAGGCCGCCGCCTTCTGGGGCATCGAGGACCACCGCCTCGCGCTCCTCGTGCACAGCGTCGTCGGCGGAACCCCCGCCTACCGAAGGGAGTTCGTCCGCGACGACGTCCCCGTCGACCTGGCCGACTTCGACGCCTGGGTCTGCCGTACGGCACTGTCCCCGCGCTCCCCGCTCTACCGCGAGGCCCGTTATCTCCTCGCCGACGAGTCGGACCTGCGGGACCGCGCTCTCTACCACTCCGTCCTCGCCGCCTTGGCCTCCGGAAACGGCACGGCGGGCCGCATCGCCGGCTGCCTGGAGCGCCCGATCAGCGACATCACACACCCGCTGACCGTCCTCCAGGACTGCGGACTCGTACGGAGGGAGACGGACGCGTTCCGCGGGAACCGCAGCGTCTACCGGGTGGGCGAGCCGCTCATCGCCTTCGACCACGCCATCTCCCGGCCGAAGCTCGCCCTGCTGGACCGGGGGATGGCCGAGCACGTCTGGGAGACCGCCAGGCCCCGCTTCCTCTCCGCCGTCGTCGGCCCGCACTTCGAACAGGTCTGCCGTGAGTGGGTGGCCCACTTCGCGGCGCCGGACACCTTCGGCGGCATGCCCATCGACGTCTCGTACGGGACGGTCCCCGACCGGACGGCCCGTACCAGCCACGAGATCGACGTGGTCGTACGGGGCGCGGTGGGCCAGGACAACGGCGTACTGCTCTCCCTGGGGGAGGCCAAGTGGGACCAGGTGATGGGGACGGGGCACCTTGAGCGCCTGCGGCAGGCCGAACGCCTGCTGGCGGATCGCGGGGTCGACACGTCCGTCGTACGGCTCGCCTGCTACAGCGGGGCCGGGTTCACCGGGGATCTGCGGGTTGCGGAGGAGCGGGGCGAGGTCGTTCTGGTGGATCTGGCGCGGTTGTACTCGGGTGAGTGAGCCGCGCGGCCTGCCAGGGAAGGTACTAGGACAGTATCTGGCCTAATCCCCACCTACCGTGTCCCCATGACCACCCCCGACGAGCCGGCCGACGTACGCGACCTCGACGGCATCCCGGTCGAGCCCTTCGCCGACGCCCCCGCCCTAGACGCCTGGCTGGCCGCCCACCCCTCCCCACAACCCGCCGCCCTCTGGGTGAAGGTAGCAAAGAAGGGGTCGGGGTTGACCTCCGTCGACTTCGCCGAGGTCAATGACGTGGCCCTCTGTCATGGGTGGATCACCGGGCAGCGCAGGAGCCTCGACGGTTCGCACTTCTTGCAGAAGATCACCCCGCGTCGGCGGGGCAGCGCATGGTCGATGGTCAATGTGCGGCGGGTGGCTGAGCTGGTCGAGGCCGGGCTCATGCGGCCCGGTGGGCTCGCGGAGGTCGACGCCGCCAAGGCGGACGGGCGGTGGGAGGCGGCGTACGAGTCCCAGCGGGAGGCCTCCGTCCCGGACGACCTCGTCGCCGCGCTGGAGCGCGAGCCCCGTGCCAAGGCGGCCTTCGAGGCGCTCGGCAGGACGGGGCGGTACCAGGAAGTGATCCTGCCGCTGCTCACCGCCCGTACGCCGGACACCCGGGCCGCGCGTCTCGCGGCGGCCGTGGCCAGGCTGGCGGAGGGGGCCGCGGATTCCCGGCCCTGAGCGGCCACCGGGGCATCCGTCACCCGGTGCCGCTCCACCTCCGCCCGCCCGAAGTCTCGCGCGGATCCAGCGGAACCACGCGTCGCGTCACGCGTTCCTGATCGCCGAGATGTCGAAGTTCAGCTTGATCTTGTCCGACACCAGGACGCCACCCGTCTCCAGGGCCGCGTTCCACGTCAGGCCCCACTCCGAGCGCAGGATCTCGGCCTTGCCCTCGAAGCCCACGCGCTCGTTGCCGAACGGGTCCTTCGCCGCGCCGTTGAACTCCAGGTCGATGGAGATCTCCTTGGTGGTGCCGAGGATCTCCAGGTCACCGGTGATGCGGTAGTCGTCGCCGCCCAGGGACTCCGCCTTGGACGAGCGGAACGTCATCGTCGGGAACTCGTCCGTCCGGAAGAAGTCCGCGCTTTTCAGGTGGCCGTCGCGGTCGGCGGAGCCCGTCTCGATGCTGTCCATCTTGATGTCGAGGGACGCGGTCGAGTTGGACGGGTCGGTGCCGTCGAGGTGCAGGGTGCCCTCGAACTCCTGGAAGCTGCCCTTGACGTTCGTCACCATGGCGTGCCGGGCGACGAAGCCGATGGTCGTGTGCGACGCGTCGATCGTGTAGTCGCCGGTCAGTGCGGCGAGCTCCGGGGTGACGACTCCGGTGGCCGTGGCTGCGTCGCCGTCGGTGGTCTTGCGGCCGAAGATACCCATGACGTGCTCCTTGAGGACGGGTTGTTGAAGCTTTAATCAATCCAACGGGGGGAACCGTAGTCCTATTCCGTTCAATGTTCAACATCATCCGCGGAGTGTCGGCGACGTTACTCCGGGTGCCGTAATCCCACCCTGCGTGGAAGGGGTGCCGCCTCGACGGCTTTGTGAGACCTCCACAACCCGAACGCCCCCTGAGCAGTCGGGTCGGCTGCATGCCGACGTTGTTCTGTTCAGGGGTACCAGGAAAACGCGCCGGAGACTGTACGGAGTCGACGGCCCGGTTTTCTTGCTCGACTTCGTAAGGTCACTACATGACCTTTATCGACGAGGCGCAGGGTGGGTCCGCGGGCGAGCCGACAGGAGAGCCGACGGACGCACGCGGGCGCGTGGCCGAGCTGCACGAGATCCGTGCGCGAGCTCTGGCCGGCCCCAGCGAGAAGGCCACCGAGGCTCAGCACGCCAAGGGCAAGCTGACCGCCCGGGAGCGCATCGAACTGCTCCTCGACCCGGACTCCTTCAACGAGGTCGAGCAGCTGCGCCGGCACCGCGCGACCGGCTTCGGCCTGGAGGCCAAGCGGCCGTTCACCGACGGTGTCATCACCGGCTGGGGCACGGTGGAGGGCCGTACGGTCTTCGTCTACGCCCATGACTTCCGCATCTTCGGCGGCGCGCTCGGTGAGGCCCACGCCACCAAGATTCACAAGATCATGGACATGGCCATCGCGGCCGGGGCCCCGCTCGTCTCCCTCAATGACGGCGCCGGTGCCCGTATCCAGGAGGGTGTGAGCGCCCTCGCCGGGTACGGCGGCATCTTCCAGCGCAACACCAGGGCGTCCGGGGTCATCCCGCAGATCTCCGTGATGCTCGGCCCGTGTGCGGGCGGCGCGGCCTACAGCCCCGCCCTCACCGACTTCGTCTTCATGGTCCGCGAGACCTCGCAGATGTTCATCACCGGCCCGGACGTCGTCAAGGCGGTCACCGGCGAGGAGATCACCCAGAACGGCCTCGGCGGCGCCGACGTGCACGCCGAGACGAGCGGCGTCGCGCACTTCGCGTACGACGACGAGGAGACCTGCATCGCCGAGGTGCGCTACCTCCTCGCGATGCTCCCGCAGAACAACCGCGAGAACCCGCCGCGCGCCGAGTCCGAGGACCCCGCCGACCGGCGCAGCGAGATCCTGCTGGACCTCGTCCCCGCCGACGGCAACCGGCCGTACGACATGGCCAAGGTCATCGAGGAGATCGTCGACGACGGCGACTTCCTTGAGGTCCACGAGCGTTGGGCCCGCAACATCATCTGCGCGCTTGGCCGGCTCGACGGCCAGGTCGTCGGCATCGTCGCCAACCAGCCGCAGAGCCTCGCCGGGGTCCTGGACATCGAGGCGTCGGAAAAAGCTGCACGGTTTGTCCAGATGTGCGACGCTTTTAACATCCCGATCGTCACGCTGCTGGATGTCCCCGGCTTCCTGCCGGGCGTCGACCAGGAGCACGGCGGAATCATCCGGCACGGCGCGAAGCTCCTCTACGCCTACTGCAACGCGACCGTTCCGAGGATCTCGCTGATCCTGCGCAAGGCGTACGGAGGCGCGTACATCGTCATGGACAGCCAGTCCATCGGCGCCGACCTCACCTACGCCTGGCCGACGAACGAGATCGCCGTGATGGGCGCCGAAGGTGCCGCCAACGTCATCTTCCGCCGTCAGATCGCGGACGCCGAGGACTCCGAGGCGATGAGGGCTCGGATGGTCAAGGAGTACAAGTCCGAGCTGATGCACCCCTACTACGCCGCCGAGCGCGGACTGGTCGACGACGTCATCGACCCGGCCGAGACCCGTTCGGTGCTCATCAGGTCGCTCGCGATGCTGCACACCAAGCACGCCGATCTGCCCTCGCGAAAGCACGGCAACCCCCCGCAGTGATCCCCGCGTGGTAACCCAGCGGATCCTTCGCGGTACACCCGCGGAAACCTCTCTCACGGAGACTGTGACCTATGAACACCTCTGACATTCGCGTCGAGAAGGGCCATGCCGAGCCCGAAGAGGTCGCCGCTATCACGGCGGTCCTTCTTGCCCGCGCGGCAGCAGCCCCGGTGGCGCCTGCGGCTCACCGGCGCCCGAAGGCCGGCTGGCGTCGGCTGGAGCGCGAGGGTGGGTTCCGCGCGCCGCACAGCTGGCACTGAGCCTTCTGAGTCTGGGTTTTGAAAGGGCCCCCCTTCCGCGGTGCGGGAGGGGGGCCCTTTCGTATGTGCGTCGGCTGCGGGCCGGTGGGGGCTTGTCGCGCAGTTCCCCGCGCCCCTGAAAGCACCAGCCCCCGCCGTCTTCAGGGGCGCGGGGAACTGCGCGACAAGCCGAAGGGCTGCCGCAGACGGCCTACAACCGTCCGAGGCAGCCCAGTAGCCGCAAAACCACGTACCTACCGCAGGCGAGCCATCAGCGCGTGCTCCACGAGCGTGATGAGCGCGCTCTTCGCGTCCGCCCGATGCCGCGCGTCCGTCGTGATGATCGGCGTGTCCGGGCCGATCTGGAGCGCCTCCCGGACCTCGTCCGGGTTGTACGGCTGGTTCCCGTCGAATCCGTTCAGGGCGATCACGAAGGGCAGCCCGGAGTTCTCGAAGTAGTCGACCGCCGGGAAGCAGTCCGCGAGGCGCCTCGTGTCGACGAGGACGATCGCGCCGATCGCGCCGCGCACCAGGTCGTCCCACATGAACCAGAAACGGTCCTGGCCGGGCGTACCGAAGAGGTACAGGATCAGGTCCTGGTCCAGGGTGATACGGCCGAAGTCCATTGCCACCGTCGTGGTGGTCTTGTCCCCCGTGTGCGTGAGGTCGTCGATGCCCGCGGACGCGGACGTCATCACGGCCTCGGTACGCAGCGGATTGATCTCCGAGACGGCCCCGACGAACGTGGTCTTGCCCACGCCGAAGCCGCCCGCCACCACGATTTTCGCGGACGTGGTGGAGCGGGAAGGCCCTCCGCTAGAGCTTGCGAAGTCCACTGAGCACCCTTTCGAGCAAAGTCACGTCTGGCTGGCCGCCGGCGTTCTCGTCGCCGCCGGGCTGATGAATGGCGACCAGGCCTGCCTCCGCCAAGTCGGCGACGAGGATCCTGGCCACGCCGAGGGGGATGGTCAGCAACGCCGAGATTTCGGCCACCGACTTGATCTCTCGGCAGAGGTTGCAGATCCGCTGATGCTCGGGCAACTGGCCCTGCATCTGGTGCGGCTGCGCAGTGGTGTGCACCAGCGCCTCGATGGCGAGCTGGTAACGCGGCCGCGTACGGCCACCGGTCATCGCGTAGGGGCGTACCAGCGGATTGCTGGCACCTCCCGCGGGCGACGGTTCGGGGGAGCGCCGCTGCGGCTGTACAGGCTGGATGCGCGGCGCCGGCGGCTGGTCGTACGGCGACGGCCCGGGACCCTGCGGGTTCTGGGGTGCGTACGGCTGCTGCCGACGGTGGCTCGGTGCGGAGGGGAAGTTGTACCGGTTCTGGTCACCCTGACCCTGGCCGCCCTGACCCTGGCCGGGGCCGTACGACCAGTTGCCCGAGGACGAACCGCCTGGGGGTGTTGCCACTTTCTTCTCCTCCTCCGACTGTGCCGGGGCACCGCATCACTGTGGAGCCGCGTCCGAAACCTACCGTCCCGGGACGCCAAAACGCACCGTCTGTCTGCTAGTTGAGAAGGCTCCCTTGGAGCTCCGCACGCAGATCGGGTGTCAGGACCGTACCGGCACGGTCGACCAGAAGCGCCATCTCGTACCCAATGAGACCGATGTCGGCCTCCGGATGTGCAAGGACCGCGAGCGAAGAACCGTCGGAGACGGACATGATGAAGAGGAATCCCCGCTCCATCTCCACAACTGTCTGGTTCACGCTGCCGCCCTCGAAGATGCGCGAGGCACCAGCGGTGAGGGAGGTCAGACCGGAGGCGACAGCGGCGAGCTGGTCCGCACGGTCTCGCGGAAAACCTTCGGACATCGCCAGAAGGAGTCCGTCGGCGGAGACCACCACCGTGTGGGACACCCCAGGGGTGTTGTCCACGAAGTTGGTGATCAACCAGTTCAGGTTCTGCGCCGCCTGGCTCATCGGGCTCACACTAACGCTCCTGGTTGTAGGTGCTGTCAGGCCCACCGTGGTGATTCCTGGTGGCCTGGCCGTTCGTGTCACTACCTGCGGTGCGTCCCCGCTGGACGCCCTGGCGCAGGTTGCTCAACCTGCCCCGGATGTCCTCGGGGGCGCGGGAGACCGACGGACCGCCCTGGGGAGTCGCTTCCGCGGCACCCTCGATCAGATTGGCCTTCGGCACCCGGCGCGGCAGGCCGGAGGAGGTTACCCCGCCCGCCTTGGGCTTGCGGAGCGCTGACGCCTGCTGCCAGCGCTCGTCGTTGGCCGAGCGCCAGTCGTCGGGACCGGTTCCGTTGCCGTTCGCCTTGCCGTTCTGCTCCGCGGGGGCCGGCGCCGGAGTCTCCTGGCCCACGTGCTGCCGGGAGGTGCCGTTGCTGGTGCCGCTCGCGGTGGATCCACGGCGGGGGAGCCCGGCATCGGTCAGCGTGTGCGGGGCGGAGGGGGCCGGTCCCGGACGCTCGAAGCCTACGTGATTTCGCTCACTCACGTCACCGGCCTGCGCGGACTCCGTTTCCGGAGCGTACTCGGAGCGGTGTCCGTTCTGGTAACTCTCCGGCTGCGGCCAGTCGTCCTGGTAGCGCCGCTCCTCGAAGGCCGAGAAGGACTCCGGGGCGGAGGCGTGCGCCGGCGCGGGCTCTTCCTGGCCGGGCTCCGCGTACGCGGGCTCGGGGTAGCCGCCGTTGCCGTTCGTGGACGAGTAGCCGTTCGTCGACGGGTAGTCGCTGCCGGCGGAGGTGAAGTCGTCCGTCTGCGGGAAGCCGTTGCTCCCGTTGTAGTACGGCTCCTCGTACGACGGCTGCTGCCGTTCCTCGTACGCCGTCTGCTGGTCGTAGCCCGCGAAGGGCTCCTCCAGGGCCGGGGTCTGGCCGTTCGGCGCCGCGGTGAAGTCGTCGCCGTACGCGGGGACCTCGCCGGCCTCGTGCTGGCCCGGCTCGGGGTGCGTCTGGGCCTCCAGCTGCGCCCGGCGCTCCTCGCGCATCAGCGAGCGGCCTACGGGGTCCAGCTCGCGTATGTCGTCCGGGACCTCGGTGTAGCGGCTGTCGTCGAAGCCCAGCTCGGCCGCCGTACGCATCGGCTGCTGCTGGACGGCTCCGAAGCTCTCGCCGACGTACTGCTGCTGCGGCTGCTGCTCCGGGATGATCTGCGAGACGGTGAACTCGTCGCGCTGAAGCTGCTGCTCGCCACCGCCACCGTGGGTGATGGCGTCCGGGAGCATGACCAGCGAGGTCGTACCGGCCTGCTCGCCCGAGGGACGGAGCTGGACGCGGATGCCGTGCCGGTCGGACAGCCGGCCGACCACGAACAGGCCCATGCGCTGGGAGATCGCGGCGTCCACGGTCGGCGGGTTGGCCAGCTTGTGGTTGATGTCCGCGAAGTCCTCGGCGGTGAGGCCGATGCCCTTGTCGTGGATCTCGACCATGATGCGGCCGTCCGGGAGACGGGTCGCCGTGACGCGGACCTTCGTCTGGGGGGACGAGAACGTCGTGGCGTTCTCCAGCAGCTCCGCCAGCAGGTGCACGAGGTCGGTGACCGCGCGGCCGTGGATCTCGGCCTCCGGTACGCCCGACAGCTCGATGCGCTCGTACTGCTCCACCTCGGAGGAGGCGGCGCGCAGGACGTCGACCAGCGGGACCGGCTGGTCCCAGCGGCGGCCCGGCTCCTCGCCGGCGAGGACCAGCAGGTTCTCGCCGTTGCGGCGCATACGGGTCGCGAGGTGGTCCAGACGGAAGAGGTTCTCCAGCTGGTCCGGGTCGGCCTCGTTGTTCTCCAGGTCGGTGATCAGGGTCAGCTGGCCCTCGATCAGGGACTGGTTGCGACGCGACAGGTTGGTGAAGATCGCGTTGATGTTGCCTCGGAGCAGGGCCTGCTCGGCGGCCAGTCGGACCGCCTCGCGGTGGACCTGGTCGAAGGCGCGGGCAACCTCGCCGATCTCGTCCGTGGTGTTGATGGGGATCGCGGCGACCCGGGTGTCGACCCGGCCGGGGTCGGTGCGCGAGAGCTGGTCGACCAGCATCGGCAGGCGCTGCTCGGCGATACCGAAGGCGGCGTTGCGCAGCTGGCGCATCGAGCGGCTCATCTGGCGGGCCACCATGCCGGCCAGGATGAACGCGGCGAGCAGGGCGACCACGACGGCCGCACCCACGATGATCGCGTCGCGCTTGGCGTCGTCGGAGATGCTGGACGCCTCGGCCACCGCGGACTTGGAGAGGTCCGTCTCCAGCTTGAGGTACGCGTTGTACTTCAGCGTGTTGATCGCCCACCAGTTCTGGGGCGTGATGCCGCTCGCCGCGAGCTGGGCGCGGGCGCTGGTGTCGGTCGAGGAGAGCGCGGCCAGGGCCGAGATCATCTTGGTGGGGTCGGACGGCGGCTGGACATAGGTCTCGCCCTTGGCCGCGGCGGCCTGGGCGGCCTGCTCGGCCATCTCCTTGCCCGTCGCGGTGACCTGAGCGGTCGCGTCCTCCAGCTTCTTGGCGTCCTCGGCGGTGCCGCCCGCGATGTACTCCGCGATGGCGATCCGCTCCAGGTACGCGTACGAGGAGAGCGCGATGCGCTGGGCCTGGAAGCTGGTCGCGCTCGGGCCCGGCTTGATCAGCAGGTGCATGCCGATGGCACGCTCCAGCGAGACGGACGCCTTGGTGAGCGAGATCGCGTACACGGTCCGGCCGTAGGCGGTGATGTTGCCCGTGCCCAGGCCCAGCTCGTTGGAGAACTCCATCAGCGTGTGCGTGATGGCGGTGTAGCTCTCCTCGGACTGCACGCCGGTGAGCTTCGAGGTGTAGGCGGCCGCACGGACCGTCTCCAGCTGGGGCTCAACCTCGCGGAACAGCTTCAGCCGGCGCTCGACACTCGGCTTGTCCGGCATGTTCTGCACGGCGGCGTCGAAGGCGTCGGCGGCCTTGTCGGTGGCCGCACGGGCCTTCACGACCGTCGCGTCGTCCTGGCCCTTGCCCTGGAGCAGGGGTGCCGCGGTGATGTCACGCTCCTGGAAGAGCGCGTCGCCGTAGTTCAGGGCGGCCTGCACGACGCGTGCGGTGCTCTCCGCGTCCTCGGCCTCCTGCCAGGTGTCGATCGAACTCTTCACCTGGAAGCCGCCCATGACGAGGCCGACCACCACGGGTATGAGCAGGATCGCGTTCAGCCTGGTCGGCACGCGCCAGTTGCGCGGGGAGAAACGGCCGCCGCTCGGAGCGGGTGGGGCCGTCGGCTCCGAGCCGGGCACAGGGGCGGACGCCGCTCCGCGCGGCGGCGGGGTGAAGTTGCCCCGGGCCGACGGCTCGGGACCGTTCTTGCTTCGCCTCACTCGACCAACAACCTCTCGGCGGAAGGCACCAACGTTGTGCCGCAGTCTCTCAGAGCCGGTAAGTCAAAGACCCCCGGTGGGTGTACGTCTTTGACTATTAGGCAGTTCAGGCATTCCAGCACGTCAGCCTTCGCTCTTCCAAACAGTGGAATGGGAAGATCCGTAGTGATGTAAGCCCCAGATAAAACGGTCATAAAGAACGAGCCCCGCCAAAAGGCGGGGCTGATGTGAGCGCAGCGAGACCAGGTGACCGCGACGCGTGGCCGTACCACCAGATATCTCTGTCGAAACGTTATGAACACCGGGGCCGACCGTGTCAAAGGCCACAGTCGGCTCCGGTGTATCTACGACAACTGCCGTACGGCATCGTTGACTTGGTTACCGCAGGCGCGCCATGAGCGCGTGCTCGACCAGCGTGATCAGCGCGCTCTTGGCATCCGAGCGGTGCCGGGCGTCCGTCGTGATGATCGGCGCGTCCGGGCCGATCTGGAGCGCCTCGCGCACTTCTTCGGGGTTGTACGGCTGGTGTCCGTCGAAGCCGTTGAGGGCGATGACGAACGGCAGGCCGCTGTTCTCGAAGTAGTCGACCGCGGGGAAACAGTCCGCGAGCCGGCGGGTGTCGACCAGGACCACGGCACCGATCGCGCCGCGCACCAGGTCGTCCCACATGAACCAGAAACGGTCCTGACCCGGCGTACCGAAGAGGTACAGGATCAGGTCCTGGTCCAGGGTGATACGGCCGAAGTCCATGGCCACCGTGGTGGTGGTCTTGTCCCCGGTGTGGGTCAGGTCGTCGATACCCGCCGAGGCCGACGTCATGACGGCCTCGGTGCGCAGCGGGTTGATCTCCGAGACGGCGCCCACGAACGTGGTCTTGCCCACGCCGAACCCACCCGCGACCACGATCTTCGCGGAGGTGGTGGCCCGGCCCCCGTCAGAGCTTGCGAAGTCCACTGAGCACCCTTTCGAGCAGTGTCACCGCTGGTGCACCGCCGTTGTTCTCGTCGCCGCCCGGCTGGTGGATGGCGACCAGTCCGGCCTCGGCGAGGTCCGCGACCAGGATGCGGGCCACACCGAGCGGCATGGCGAGGAGCGCCGACACCTCTGCCACCGACTTGACCTCACGGCACAGGTGGCAGATGCGCTGGTGCTCGGGGAGCAGTCCCATCAGCGCCGCCGGGTCGGCCGTGGTGCTGATCAGGGCCTCGATGGCGAGCTGGTAGCGCGGCCGGGTCCGGCCGCCGGTCATGGCGTAGGGCCGAACCAGCGGCTGGTCGCCCTCGTCCCCGTACGGCTCGGCGTACGGATCGTGAGAGGCGGTGGGCGGGGTCATGAATCCTCCGGGCGGGACAGCGTCGGTCAGTCGTGCCGTCTGACATGGCCGGTGGGGGGATTGTGTCGGCCGGACGGTGTTTTGGTGAGACGGGTGGATCCGGAGCGGTCAGTGGAGCAGACTGCCCTGTAGTTCGGCGCGCAGGTCCGGGGTGAGCACTGCGCCCGCCCGGTCGACCAGGAGCGCCATCTCGTAGCCGACAAGGCCGATGTCGCACTCGGGGTGGGAGAGGACCGCCAGCGACGATCCGTCCGAGACGGACATGAGAAAGAGGAAACCGCGTTCCATCTCGACCACCGTCTGGGCCACCGTGCCGCCCTCGAAGATGCGCGAGGCACCCGCGGTGAGCGAGGTGAGCCCGGAGGCGACGGCGGCGAGCTGGTCGGCGCGGTCACGCGGGAAACCTTCCGACATCGCCAGAAGGAGACCGTCGGCGGACACGACGACGGTGTGGGACACACCCGGGGTGTTGTCCACGAAGTTGGTTATCAACCAGTTGAGGTTTTGTGCCGCCTGGCTCATCTGGCTCAACTAACGCTCCTGCTGGTGAGTGGGGCTGGGGAAGCTGCCGGTGTCGGAGCCGGTACCGGCCTGCCGACCCTGGGCGATGCCCCTACGGAGATTGGTCAGCCGGCCGCGCACGTCATCGGGCGCGCGCGAGACCGCAGGACCGCTTTGGTGCTGTTGCTGCTGAGCCGTACCCGGTACGAGGTTCGCACGCGGGACCCGGCGCGGAAGGCCGGAAGTCGTGACGCCACCGGCAGCCGGCTGGCGGACACGCTCTGCCTGCCGGATCAGCTCGTCGTTGGGCGAGCTGCGCCAGGAGCTGGTAGCGGCCGGCGCGGTCGCCGGACGCGGGGGAGTCGGCGCGGAGGACGGCTGCGGGGGAGCCGAACCGTTCCCGTTGCTGACGCCGTTGGTGCTGGTGCCGTTGGTCTGCGGCCGGCCGCCCTGCTGACCCTGCCCGTGGAACCAGTTGGTCTCCAGGGTGTCGTACAGCGGCGTCCGTCCGTCACCCGGGCTGCTCGCCGGCGGCAGGGCCTCCGGCTGCGGCGGGCGCGGCGGGACCGGCGGACGCGAGCCGCCGAAGTCACCGGGGCCACGGCCCGCGCCCGGCTGGGGACGCTCGAACTGGCCGGTGGACGACGGGTCCTGCTGGCGGCGCGGTACCGGACCCCGGCTGTCGAAGGGGGCCGGCGGCGCGGGGAACTGGCCGGTCGAGCCGTTGTCGTACCCGGTCGGAGCCGGGAACTGGCCCGTCGAACCGTTGTCGTACGACGGGGGCCCGAACTGCCCGTTGTTCTGCGGGCTCTGCGGTCCGCCGGCCGGGGCGCCGAAGACGTCCGAGCGGACGAACGACCCGGTGTTCTGCTGGCCGTTGGTGTCGGCGGGGCCGAAACCGGGCACGGCGAACTGACCGGTGTCCGAAGGACCGCCAGGACGCGGGGCGTTGAAGTCGGGGCGGGCGAACTCGGAGGTGGCGGCCGGGTTCTGGAGATCGTCGATGCGCGGAAGCGCCGGCATCTCCGAGGTGGCGGCCGGGTCCTGGCGGCTGTCGATGCGAGGCATCCGCGAGGTGGAGTCCGGCTCCTCGTGACCGCGCGGGGTGTCCAGCGAGGCACGCGGCACCGGGGGCTGCGCGTTCTCGTCGCTCCAGCTCGGCCGCGACGGCGGGTTGCCGCCGGGCAGCTCCGGACGGGCCGCACCGCCACGCGGCGGAAGCTGCGGACGACGCCCGCCGCCCTGACCCTCCGGGCGCTGCGGGGGTACGGGGCCGCGCGAGCCGCCGAAGCCGTCCTGACGTGAGGTGCTGTTGCCGAAGGCGTCCTGGCCCTGGCGTGCGCCCGGACCGTCACCGAAGCCACCGGCGGCCTGCATGCCCTGCGGAGCACCCGGCGCCTGGCCGAAGCCGCCCGCACCGGCACCGGCCGGAGCCGGCCTGCCGCCCTGCTGCGGGGCGCCCGGACCCTGCGGTCCACGCGGAGCCCCGCCCGGACCGCCCGGGCGACCGCCCGCGTCCCGGCCGGGCAGCGCGGCGCGCGGTCCCTGGCCGGAGCCGACCTGGCCGCGCGGAGCGGCACCGGCGCCGAGGAGTCCGCCACCGGCGGGAGCACCCTGGCCGCCGTTCCGGCGGGCCGCGGCCACACCGGCGGCGGCCTGCGCGGCGGCGGGACCGCCCGCGGGGGCGCCCTGGCCGGGCTTGCCCGGAGCGGGCTTCTTGCCGCCCTGGGCGACGTCGACGGGGAGCATGACCAGTGCGGTCGTACCACCGGAGTCGGAGGGACGCAGCTGGATGCGGATGCCGTGGCGCTGCGAGAGGCGGCCGACCACGAACAGACCCATGCGGCGGGAGACCGACACGTCCACGGTGGGCGGTGCGGCGAGCCGCTCGTTGATCGCGGCGAGGTCCTCGGGGGAGAGGCCGATGCCGGTGTCGTGGATCTCGATCAGGACGCGGCCGTCGGGCAGCGCGTGACCGGTGACCTTGACCTTGGTCTGCGGGGAGGAGAACGACGTGGCGTTCTCCAGCAGCTCGGCGAGCAGGTGCACGAGGTCGTTGACCACTCGGCCGGCGACCTCGGTGGTCGGCACGGACGACAGTTCGATGCGCTCGTACTGCTCCACCTCGGAGGCGGCGGCGCGGAGCACGTCGACCAGCGGGACCGGACGGGTCCAGCGGCGGCCGGGCTCCTCACCGGCGAGGACGAGAAGGTTCTCGCCGTTCCGGCGCATACGGGTCGCGAGGTGGTCGAGCTTGAAGAGCGAGGACAGCTGGTCCGGGTCGGCCTCGCGGGACTCCAGTTCGGAGATGAGCGAGAGCTGACGCTGGATGAGGCCCTGGGAGCGGCGCGAGAGGTTGGTGAACATCGCGTTGACGTTGCCTCGCAGGAGGGCCTGCTCGGCGGCGAGGCGGACGGCCTCGCGGTGCACGTCGTCGAAGGCCGCGGCCACCTGGCCGATCTCGTCCCGGGAGTGCACACCGACCGACTCGACGGAGGTGTCGACGTCCTGCGGGTCCGACTCCGAGAGCTGCTTGACCAGCTCGGGCAGCCGGTCCTGGGCGACCTTGGTCGCGGTGTCCTGGAGGCGGCGCAGCGAGCGGATCATGGACCGGGCGACGACGAAGGCACCGACCAGCGAGACACCGAGGACGAGCAGGATCAGCGCACCGGAGACGATCGCTTCCTGCTCGGCGTCGTTGCGCAGTTCACGAGCCTTCTGCTCCATCTCGTTGAGCAGCGTCAGCTCGATCTTCTTCATCTGAAGGATCTTGGCCGAGTCGTCGTCGATCCAGTCCTTGTAGGAGCGCTTCTGGAGCCCCTGGATGCCGTCCCTGCTCTGAAGGATGCGCTTGGCGTAGAGGTCGGCCGCGGTGATCGTCGGGTTGCCCTCGTCGATCGACTGGAGCATTTCCTCGGCGCCGTCGCCGTAGATGCTCTTGAAGCTGTCCAGCTCGGATTCCTGGCTGCTCAGCGCGGAGTCGGCGTAGAGCCGGTCGTTCTCCGAGAGCTTGCCGACCGTCTTGTTGTCCTCGGGCAGCGCCGCCGCGATGACCGCGCGCTGGATCGACGCGTACTCCTTGGCCGAGGAGAACGCGGCCAGCGAGCGGGTGCGGGTGATCATCTCGGGGTTGCTGGTCGCCTCGGCCATGTCCTGGGAGAGGTCGAGCAGCTGGGTGATCAGCCGGTGGTAGGACTCGACCGTCTGCGTCGAGTTCTGCGAGTCCTCGTAGGCGCTCCTGCGGATCTCGTCCAGGTTGGCCAGCTCGCCGACGAGACCCACCAGGCTGTCTCGGACACCCTCGAGGTTTCCGTTCTTGCTGGCGGCGTCGATCTCTTCGGAGCCGTCGATGAAGTTGGCGCGGGCCCGGTCGGTCTTCTCGCGTACGCCCTTGACGCTGTAGTCCGTGGCGGGCGCGCCGTGCGCGAGGGGACCGGCCGACTGGTCGCGCTCCTCCTGGAGCGCGGCGGACAGCTCGGTCGCCTGCTTGGTGATGTCCGTCAGCAGCCGCATGTTGTCGAGCTGCTGGATGTCGTCCATGTTGTCGCTGATGCGCAGCGCACCGAGCGAGGTCGCGGCGACCACGGGGAGCGCGAGCAGCGAGACCAGACGGGTCGAGATCCGCCAGTTCCGCAGGGCTATTCGCGTACCGGGGCCGCTCGGGCCCTTGGCGGGCTTCACCGGCGGCGGAGCGGCCGCGGGGGCGCCGGTGACCGCGCCCTTGCCGCCGGGTCCGCCGGGCGCACCACTGCCGAGGCGCGTCGACCGCTCGCCGTTGTCGCCGGTCAGAGCTGCCTGGCCCGGGTTCTGGGCGTGCTGGGGGGAGGAACCGTTACCGGCTCCGTTGTGTGGCTCCGGCTCCGCCGAAGCGCTGCCATCCCTCTTGAAACGTCCCTGCACTAGCGTCGCAACCTCTGGACCAGGCGCCCCTCCGCGTGAACGGACGGACGGTGTCGGCGTATAGGGGGCGCCCTGAAATACGCCCCCCATGGTGGTCGTTGAGTAACCCGGCGCTGGTTCCCCCTTACGTGCCGCCGCTCGGCGCTGCTTCGCGCCCCCTGTGCGCCGGCTCGTATCCCGCGGCGGTCCGTGAGATTCCAGCACAGTGCCGGATCTCCAACAAGGCCAATGGGTCACGGTGTGACGACGATGACACCTTGTGAGCGCCGCGTCACGAGGCGTACGGAGCGAACCCGTGCATAACGGGCGGAACTCCACGAGTCGCATGGATAGTCGTGGTGTCCAGGTCGCCATGATCAGGAGCGGAATGAGGGCTTCAGTGAAGCAATGTCCGTTTCGTAGAGGGGACTTGAAGGCCGGGATTGACCGGTTTGCCCATGGACTCGTGAGCAAACTCACACGCCGTTCAAGGGGTCTCCGTGACTTCCCCAGGGAATCGGATGTTTAGCCTGACGCTTTACAGGGATGGCAAATCCGACAACCCGCGCGCGGGTGGCGGCTCTCCGCCCCGCCGAGCGCCCGGACACGACAGGGTCGAGGACTACAACAGTGAAGACGACGACGATGTTCCACAACATCGCAAACCCGCGGCGCACGACGCTGGCCCACCTCACGGACGCCGACGAGCTGACGCCCGTCGAGCAGCCGGAGCACTCCGTAGACCTCCCCACCCAGACCGCCAACCCCCGCCGCACCATCCTCATGGAAGCCCCGGTCGCGGCCTCCGTCGCCGAGTAATACGCGCGAGTGCCGCCCCGTCGTTCAGGGCGGACCCTGTGAATGCCTGTGTGTCAAGGGCGCCTCTGCCCCTCGTACCCCGCTTCCGGTCGTACGAGGGCCATGGGCGCCCTCGGCATATTGCGCGAGGCGCCTGCTCGCGGCGCGTTAGCCTGGAGCGTCAGACTCCAGCCGGACCAGCAGAGGGGCGCAGGAATCCCGTGCGCATCGCCAGATTCTCCATCGACGGGAACGTCGCCTTCGGCGCGGTCGAGGGCGACAAGCCGGACGAACTAGTCCTGGACATCATCAAGGGCATTCCGTTCGCCGAATTCGAACTCTCCGGCACGAAGGTCCCCCTCGACAAGGTCCGCCTGCTGCCGCCGGTGCTCCCCAACAAGGTCGTCGCCTACGGCCGCAACTACGCGGAGCACGCGCGGGAGTTGGGCAACGAGGTCCCCGACGCCCCGTTCGCCTTCTTCAAGCCGTCCACCTCGGTGATCGGCTCCGGCGACGACATCCAGTACCCCTCCTTCACCGAGGAACTGCACCACGAGGCCGAACTCGCCGTGGTCATCGGCCGGATGTGCCGCGAGGTCCCGCGCGAGCGCGTCAAGGACGTCATCCTCGGCTACACCTGCGCCAACGACATCACCGCGCGGGACGTCCAGAAGCGCGAGAAGCAGTGGGCCCGGGCGAAGGGCTTCGACACCAGCTGCCCCCTCGGCCCCTGGATCGAGACGGACCTCGACCCGTCCGACCTGACGATCCAGCTCACGGTCAACGGACAGCAGCGCCAACTCGGCCGCACCAGCGAGATGATCCACTCGATCGAGGACCTGATCGTCAACATCACCGAGGCCATGACGCTGCTCCCCGGCGACGTGATCCTCACGGGCACCCCGGCAGGCGTCGGACCGCTCACCGTCGGCGACGAGGTCGCCGTCACCATCGAAGGCATCGGCACTCTCACCAACAAGGTTGTCAAGCGTGGCTAGCGCACCTGTACGCGTCCGTTTCTGCCCCTCGCCGACCGGTAACCCGCATGTGGGCCTGGTCCGTACGGCCCTGTTCAACTGGGCGTACGCCCGCCACACCGGCGGCACCTTCGTCTTCCGCATCGAGGACACCGACGCGGCCCGCGACTCCGAGGAGTCGTACGAGCAGCTGCTGTCCTCGCTGCGCTGGCTGGGCTTCGACTGGGACGAGGGCCCCGAGATCGGCGGCCCGCACGCGCCGTACCGCCAGTCGCAGCGCATGGACACCTACAAGGACGTGGCGGCCAAGCTCCTGGAAGCGGGCCACGCGTACCACTGCTACTGCTCCACGGAGGAGCTGGACACCCGCCGCGACGCCGCCCGCGCGGCCGGCCGGCCCTCCGGGTACGACGGCCACTGCCGCGCCCTGACCGACGAGCAGGTGTCCGCGTACACGGCCGAGGGCCGCACGCCGATCGTCCGCTTCCGGATGCCCGACGAGACGATCACCTTCACGGACCTGGTCCGCGGCGAACTGACGTTCACCGCGGAGAACGTTCCGGACTACGGGATCGTACGAGCCAACGGCGCCCCGCTCTACACCCTCGTGAACCCGGTCGACGACGCGCTGATGGAGATCACGCACGTCCTGCGCGGCGAGGACCTGCTGTCGTCGACCCCACGCCAGATCGCCCTGTACAAGGCGCTGATCGAACTGGGCATCGCGAAGCAGATCCCGTCCTTCGGGCACCTGCCGTACGTGATGGGCGAGGGCAACAAGAAGCTCTCGAAGCGCGACCCGGAGTCGAGCCTGAACCTCTACCGGGAGCGCGGCTTCCTCCCCGAGGGCCTGCTCAACTACCTCTCCCTCCTCGGCTGGTCGCTCTCGGCCGACCAGGACGTCTTCTCGATCGACGAGATGGTCGCCGCCTTCGACGTGTCGGACGTGAACCCCAACCCGGCCCGCTTCGACCTGAAGAAGTGCGAGGCGATCAACGCCGACCACATCCGGCTGCTGGACGTGAAGGACTTCACGGAGCGCTGCGCGCCCTGGCTCCAGGCGCCCTTCGCGCCCTGGTCGCCGGAGGCCTTCGACGAGGCGAAGTGGCAGGCGATCGCCCCGCACGCCCAGACCCGCCTCAAGGTCCTCTCGGAGATCACGGACAACGTCGACTTCCTGTTCCTGCCCGAGCCGGCCACCGACGAGGCGTCCTGGACGAAGGCCATGAAGGAGGGCAGCGACGCCCTCCTGATCACGGCGCGGGAGAAGCTGGAGGCGGCCGACTGGACGTCCCCCGAGTCCCTGAAGGAGGCCGTCCTGGCCGCCGGCGAGGCCCACGGCCTCAAGCTCGGCAAGGCCCAGGCCCCGGTCCGCGTAGCCGTCACCGGCCGCACGATCGGCCTGCCCCTCTTCGAGTCCCTCGAAGTCCTGGGCAAGGAGAAGACACTGACCCGCATCGACGCGGCACTGGCGAGGCTGGCGGCGTAGTACGGCGGTTTTGAGAGGGCGGCGTCCGTTCGGGACGCCGCCCTCCGGCGTCTGCCGGTACCGTCGGTGTCATGACGATCCGCGCCGTGGTCTGGGACATCGACGACACGATCTTCGACTACACCACCGCGGATCGCGCCGGCATGCGGGAGCAGCTCGTGGCCGAGGGGCTGCTTGATGCGTACGCGACCGTCGAGCAGGCTCTCGTGCGCTGGCGGGAGGTCACCGACCGGCAGTGGGCGCGGTTCGCGGCGGGGGAGATCGACTTTCTGGGGCAGCGCCGGGAGCGGGTGCGGATGTTCCTGGGCGAGGAGCTGACCGACGCCGGGGCCGATGGCTGGTTCGATCGCTACATCGGGCATTACGAGGCCGCCTGGGCGCTCTTCCCGGACGTACTGCCCGTCCTCGACCTCCTCGCCGCCAGTCACCGGCACGGGGTGCTCTCCAACTCCAGCATCCGCGTACAGGACCGCAAGCTGCGTGTGCTCGGCGTCCGCGACCGCTTCGAGTCCGTCCTGTGCGCGGCCGAGCTGGGCGTCCACAAACCGGACGCCCAGGCCTTCCACGCGGCCTGTGCCGCCCTGGATCTGCCTCCGGAGCAGGTGGCGTACGTCGGCGACCACCCGGAGATCGACGGACGGGGTGCCGTCGACGCCGGAATGCTGTCCGTGTGGATCGACCGCGACGGCCTCGTCGGCGCCGAGCAGGCCCCCGAGGGCCCGCACCGGATCGCCTCGCTCGCCGAACTCCCCGCGCTCCTCGGCGCCGATACCCGTTTTGGAGCGCCGTCCACCTTCGGGTAATGTTCTTTCTGCGCCGCCGGAGAGCGGGCCGAAAGGCCGGGAACCGGAGGTGCGAGCTAGAACAAAGGCTCCGCAGGGGCTGGCGTTCCAGTGGCCTATGGTGTAATTGGCAGCACGACGGTTTCTGGTTCCGTTAGTCTTGGTTCGAGTCCAGGTAGGCCAGCTCGCAGATTGCTTCAAATCTGCACCCGTGGAGATCAGAATCCACACAAGCCCCCGTTGTGTAGCGGCCTAGCACGCTGCCCTCTCACGGCAGTAGCGCCGGTTCGAATCCGGTCGGGGGTACAGATCCTTCCCGGAGGGTCAGCCAGGGTCGCACCCACTGACTCTCATGCAGGATCGCTAGGGCCCCCGTTGTGTAGCGGCCTAGCACGCTGCCCTCTCACGGCAGTAGCGCCGGTTCGAATCCGGTCGGGGGTACGCTTTACCTTGAAGTGCCTTGGTCTATGGTGTAATTGGCAACACTACGGTTTCTGGTACCGTCATTCTTGGTTCGAGTCCAGGTAGACCAGCTCGGATCTGCGGCAACGCAGGATCCACGCCCCCGTTGTGTAGCGGCCTAGCACGCTGCCCTCTCACGGCAGTAGCGCCGGTTCGAATCCGGTCGGGGGTACGTCAGTGCAGAGTGGCCCCCCGCTTCGGCGGGGGGCCACTCTGCATTTACCCTGCCCACAGCCCGTACCGCCGTCTCCAGACAGTCCGGGTCCCGTCTCGCCACCCGGTGCATCAACTCCGCGTACGGCGCCATCAGTTCGGCGTCCCAGGGACAGCCCGGCCGGATCAGTCGGACAGCGCCGCCAGCCGACCCACGCGGCGGAGCCGCGAACCGATGCAGCCCCGCGCCCCTGGGTGGGGCCACTCGCCCCTGACATGAAAGTGCCCTCGGGAAGCGGCCTGCCGCGGCGTTGAGGCCTGCCGGCTCCCGAGGGCGTACGTCTTTCTTGCTCAGCCAGTGCGGCGCAGGGCCTCCGAGAGGCGGGCCGCCGCGTCGATGACCGCCTGGGCGTGCATACGGCCGGGGTGGCGGGTCAGGCGTTCGATGGGGCCCGAGACCGAGACGGCGGCCACCACGCGGTTCGACGGGCCACGGACGGGGGCCGAGACCGAGGCGACGCCCGGTTCGCGTTCGCCGATGGACTGGGCCCAGCCCCGGCGTCGTACGCCCGACAGCGCTGTCGCTGTGAAGCGGGCGCCCTGGAGGCCGCGGTGCAGGCGCTCCGGCTCCTCCCACGCCATCAGGATCTGGGCCGACGAGCCCGCCTTCATCGTGAGCGTCGAGCCGACCGGGACCGTGTCCCTGAGGCCCGAGAGGCGCTCGGCCGCGGCGACGCAGATACGCATGTCGCCCTGGCGGCGGTAGAGCTGCGCGCTCTCGCCCGTCAGATCGCGGAGGTGGGTGAGCACCGGGCCGGCCGTCGCGAGGAGGCGGTCCTCGCCCGCCGCTGCCGCCAGTTCTGCCAGGCGGGGGCCGAGAATGAAACGGCCCTGCATGTCGCGAGCCACCATCCGGTGGTGTTCCAAGGCCACGGCGAGACGATGTGCCGTGGGTCGTGCGAGTCCGGTCGCCGCGACCAGACCCGCGAGGGTGGCCGGACCGGACTCCAGAGCGCTCAGGACAAGGGCTGCCTTGTCCAGAACGCCGACGCCGCTACTGTTGTCCATGAAACGATACTCGCGTCTCACTCTGTGAAACGCAAGTTCATTTTCCGGTGGAACGCGCCACTCTGGAAGACACAGCGGCCCGCCGACCAACGGGCCCGGTGGCGGATGTCCGGACGAGGGGTATGGGCGATCGCCTCCACAAGATCTCTATCTAGTTGGGCCGGCGCCCGCACGGACCGGCCTGGAGGGAAAGCGATGGGTAGGACACTCGCGGAGAAGGTCTGGGACGACCATGTCGTCCGGCGCGCCGAGGGCGAGCCCGACCTCCTTTTCATTGATCTGCACCTGCTGCACGAGGTGACCAGCCCGCAGGCCTTCGACGGTCTGCGCCAGAACGGCCGTAAGGTGCGGCGCCTCGACCTCACCATCGCGACCGAGGACCACAACACCCCGACCCTCGACATCGACAAGCCCATCGCCGACCCGGTCTCCCGGGTCCAGCTGGAGACGCTGCGCAAGAACTGCGCGGACTTCGGTGTGCGGCTGCACCCGCTGGGCGACGTCGAGCAGGGCGTCGTCCACGTCGTGGGACCGCAGCTGGGGCTGACCCAGCCGGGCACCACCGTCGTCTGCGGCGACTCGCACACCTCCACGCACGGCGCCTTCGGCGCGCTGGCCTTCGGCATCGGCACCTCGCAGGTCGAGCACGTGCTGGCCACCCAGACGCTGCCGCTGGCCCGCCCCAGGACCATGGCCATCACGGTCGACGGCGAACTGCCCGACGGCGTCACCGCCAAGGACCTGATCCTCGCCATCATCGCGAAGATCGGCACCGGCGGCGGCCAGGGCTACATCCTGGAGTACCGCGGCTCCGCCATCGAGAAGCTCTCGATGGAGGCCCGGATGACCATCTGCAACATGTCGATCGAGGCCGGCGCCCGCGCGGGCATGATCGCCCCCGACGAGACCACCTTCGAGTACCTCAAGGGCCGCCCGCACGCGCCCGAGGGCGCCGACTGGGACGCGGCCGTCGAGTACTGGAAGACGCTGCGCACCGACGACGACGCGGAATTCGACGCCGAGGTCGTCATCGACGGTGCCTCGCTCGCGCCGTTCGTCACCTGGGGCACCAACCCCGGCCAGGGCGCGCCGCTTTCGGCGTCCGTCCCCGACCCCGCTTCGTACGAAGACGCTTCGGAGCGCCTCGCCGCCGAAAAGGCCCTGGAATACATGGGGTTGGAGGCCGGCCAGTCGCTGCGCTCCATCAAGGTGGACACCGTCTTCGTAGGTTCGTGCACCAACGGCCGCATCGAGGACCTGCGCGCCGCCGCCGAGATCGTCGAGGGCCGCAAAGTTGCCGACGGCGTACGGATGCTGGTCGTCCCCGGCTCGGTGCGGGTCGGTCTCCAGGCCGTCTCCGAGGGCCTGGACCTGGTCTTCAAGGAGGCCGGCGCTGAATGGCGGCACGCGGGCTGCTCGATGTGTCTGGGCATGAACCCCGACCAGCTGGCCCCCGGTGAGCGCTCCGCGTCCACCTCCAACCGCAACTTCGAGGGCAGGCAGGGCAAGGGCGGCCGTACGCACCTGGTGTCGCCGCAGGTCGCCGCCGCGACGGCCGTACTGGGCCACCTGGCCTCCCCGGCCGACCTGTCCGACGCCGACACCCGTACGCCCGCTGGAGTCTGATCAGCCATGGAAGCATTCACCACGCACACCGGCCGGGCCGTTCCGCTGCGCCGCAGCAACGTCGACACCGACCAGATCATCCCTGCTCACTGGCTCAAGAAGGTCACGCGGGACGGGTTCGAGGACGGGCTCTTCGAGGCCTGGCGCAAGGACGAGAACTTCATCCTCAACCGGCCCGAGCGCAAGGGTGCGACGGTCCTGGTCGCCGGTCCCGACTTCGGTACGGGCTCCTCGCGCGAGCACGCGGTCTGGGCGCTCCAGAACTACGGCTTCAAGACCGTCATCTCGTCGCGCTTCGCCGATATCTTCCGTGGTAACTCGCTCAAGAACGGCCTGCTCACGGTGGTTCTGGAGCAGAAGATCGTGGACGCGCTCCAGGAGCTGACGGAGAACGACCCGCAGACCGAGATCACGGTCGACCTGGAGGCCCGCGAGGTGCGCGCCGAGGGCATCACCGCGGCCTTCGAGCTCGACGAGAACGCCCGTTGGCGGCTGCTGAACGGGCTGGACGACATCTCCATCACCCTCCAGAACGAGGACCAGATCGCCTCGTACGAGGCGAAGCGGCCCTCGCACAAGCCGTGGACGCTCAAAGTCTGAGGTCGCTTTCACGGACCGCTGTGGTCCGAAGGCCGCTCGCAAGTCGAGTTTCGGCCACTGCAACACCCCGTCTGTACCCCCGATCGCCACGATTGGGGGTACAGCTGTTTCTGCCTCCCGACCCCCTCGCGCGCCCTCTCGCGACCCGTCAACTCCCCATGTTAGAAAGGGTGTTGATTGGGTACCCGGGTCTTGACACCGCGGCTCCGAAGCCGGCGCGGAAGGCCGTTTGAGGCGGCAGTTGCCCCCTGAGCAGGCGACAACTCGCCCCAGATGGCACAATCTGTGCATGGAACACGACGGCCAACTCGAGCTCTACACGGCGGTCGCGGCCCAACTCAAGGAAGCGCACACAAGAGTGCGCGCACTGCAAGTCCCGGAGGGCGTACGGATGGCGCTGACCCGGAAGCTGCTGGTCATTACGGCCGCGGCCAAGCACGATCTCGCCGATGCGACAAGGCGGCTGGAACGCTTCACGGCGGACCTCGACGAGGGTCGATTCCCCGACGAGGACCGCTGAGGAACTCCGTGACAGCCCGAGTTCGTTGCGGCACAAGGGTGATTAGCCCGTTTCGTGTTTGATTTGCGGTATATATCTGCCTAACGTGCGAAAAAGCTTGAACACTTTCGTTCTGGCAATGTCTCCGAAGGGGAAGACGTGAACAAGGCGCAGCTCGTAGAAGCCATTGCGGACAAGGTCGGTGGCCGTCAGCAGGCCGCCGAGGCGGTCGACGCGGTCCTGGACGCCATCGTCCGCGCGACGGTCAGTGGGGACCGGGTGTCGGTCACCGGCTTCGGTTCCTTCGAGAAGGTCGACCGTCCGGCCCGTTACGCCCGCAACCCGCAGACGGGCGAGCGGGTTCGGGTCAAGAAGACCTCCGTCCCCCGCTTCCGTGCGGGCCAGGGCTTCAAGGACCTGGTGAGCGGCTCGAAGAAGCTCCCGCGCGGTGGCGAGGTCGCGGTCAAGAAGGCGCCCAAGGGCAGCCTGACCGGCGGTGCTGCCGCAACGGTCAAGAAGGCCGCGGCGAAGAAGGCCACCACCGCCAAGCGTGCGACGGCGGCCAAGAAGACCGTCGCCAAGAAGGCGGCCCCGGCCAAGAAGACGACGGCCACGGCGAAGAAGACCACGGCCAAGAAGACCACCGCGAAGTCCGCGGCGGCGAAGAAGACCACGGCCACGGCGAAGAAGACCGCCGCGAAGAAGGCCCCGGCCAAGAAGGCGACGGCCAAGAAGGCCCCCGCCCGCAAGACGGCGGCCCGCACCACCACCGCCAAGAAGGCCACCGCCCGCAAGTAACTCGGGGCGCGAGGGCACTCACGCGACGGGCCGGACTCCCTCGGGGAGTCCGGCCCGCGGCGTGTTCAGGGGGTGCGCGGTTCGGTGTTCGCCGCGGGCCGGTGGTGGCTGGTCGCGCCCCGCGGCGGAGCCGCAGATCGATACAGCCCCGCGCCCCTGAAGGGGCGCTGTCGCGGCCCCGACTTCACCAGGAACCGCTCAGAAGGTCTGGAGGGTGACGAGTGTGATCCGTGGGCCGTCCGCGGCCCCTGTCGCTCCCTCGGTCTCCTCGACCTCTATGCGCACCCGCTGTCCGGGCCGCAGCAGCCTCAGGCCGCCCGCGTCGAACGCCGGTGCGTCGAAGGGGACGGGGGTGCCGTCGTCGAGCAGCACACTGCCGCTGCGCGTCTCGGCGTCGTACGTGTACGCGGTCGCCTGCATGGCGGCAGCCTACTGGCCCGCGATCAGCAGCCCCTCGACCACGGCCGCCGTCCGCGGCCCCACGCCCAGAGCGAGCGCCGCCCGGAGATCGTCGCCGGTGTCCACGTCCTGGCGTACGGAATTCACCGTCGTGAGTCCGATTTCCACGGCGCCCGATTCACGATGGCGGAGCCGGGAATGCGGGCCGAAATGCGGAGACAATTCCTGACCGGGTCCCGCGGTCAGCAGAGTGGTGCCGACGGTGGCCGCGTCCGCGAGGAAAGCACGCGGGAATTCGGCGGCCGCATCCAGGACCCGGGCCAGTTCCAGGGGGCGCAGGGCCGGCAGATCGGCGTTCAGGGCCGCTACGGGGCTGTCGGGGCGGATTGTCCGTACGGTGGCCGCTCCGTGCGCCAGGGCGGCGTTCAGGCCGCCCAGGGGCTCGTCGGGGACGATCGCGGCCCCCAGTGCGGCCAGCTCGCGGGCGGCGAGGGCGTCGTCCGTGACGACCGCCACATCGCGGACCGCCGTGCAGGCGAGCACCGCAGCCACCGTGTCCTGTGCGAAGGCCAGGGCGAGACCGGGGCGGAGCCCGTCGTGGGCGGTGTCCGCGAGCCTGCTCTTGGCCCGCGCCAGGGGCTTGAGGGGTATGACCACTGTCCACTGCACGAGCGTTCCGTACCTCCCTCGGCCACCCCGGCTGCTCACCCGGCGCTCTCCCGGTCGCAACCATTGTCACCTGGCTGTCATCAAAGCCCATCCGGCGGTGTCGGTGCCGGGGCGTACGGTGTTCTCGACAGACCGGAAGCCTGGGGCGACACTTGTGCGGCCCCCAGGTCAACCGGCCGGAGGTCCTGGCCCAGGCCCTAGAGGAAGGTGTCCGCGTGCCCCGCCGCAGAATCGGCTTCTGGTACCGCCTTGCAGCGGTCATCTGCAAACCGCCGCTGGTGGTTCTGATCAAGCGGGACTGGCGCGGATCGGAGAACATTCCGGCGGCTGGTGGATTTATCACCGCGGTGAACCACAATTCGCATGCCGACCCCTTCGCCTACGCGCACTACCAGTACAACAGCGGCCGTGTTCCGCGTTTTCTGGCGAAGAGCGGGCTTTTCAAGAAGGGATTCGTCGGCACCATGATGCGTGGTACCGGACAGATCCCCGTCTACCGCGAGACCACCGACGCGCTGAGCGCCTTCCGTGCCGCGATCGACGCCGTGGAGCGCGGTGAGTGCGTCGTCTTCTATCCCGAGGGCACCATCACCCGCGACCCGGACCAGTGGCCCATGACCGGCAAGACCGGCGCCGCGCGGGTCGCCCTCCAGACCAAGTGCCCGGTGATCCCGGTGGCCCAGTGGGGCGCGAACGAACTGCTGCCGCCGTACGCCGGAAAGCTCAACGTCCTTCCGCGCAAGACCCACCACGTTCTCGCGGGCCCGCCCGTGGACCTCACGCGGTTCTACGACAAGGAGATGAGCCCCGACCTCCTGAAGGAGGCGACGGAGGCCATCATGGCGGCCATCACCCGCCAGCTGGAGGACATCCGCGGCGAGAAGGCGCCCAAGACGCCGTACGACCCGCGCCAGGAGCGGATCGAGCAGCGCCGCCGCACAGCCGCGGAAGAGGCACGGGACGCGCAGGAGGCACGGGACGCCCAGGACGCGCTCGACGCCTTGAAGGCGGTACCAGAAGCAGCACAGGCACGGGAAGTTCAGGAAGAGGGGCAGGGCAAGTGAGCGAGCCGGTCAAGGCGGCGGTGTTCAGCGCGGGATCGTGGGGGACCGCCTTCGGCATGGTGCTCGCCGACGCCGGCTGCGAGGTGACCCTGTGGGCCCGCCGCCCCGAACTCGCCGAGGCGATCAACTCCACGCGTACGAACCCGGACTACTTCCCGGGCGTCGAACTCCCGGAGAACCTCCGCGCCACCACCGACCCCGCGGAAGCCGCCCGCGACGCCGACTTCACGATACTCAGCATCCCCTCGCAGACCCTGCGCGGGAACCTCGCCGAGTGGACGCCCCTGCTCGCCCCCGACACGGTCCTCGTCTCCCTGATGAAGGGCGTCGAACTCGGCTCCGCGATGCGGATGAGCGAGGTCATCGAGGACGTCGCCAAGGTCGGCCAGGACCGGATCGCGGTCGTCACGGGCCCCAACCTCGCCCGGGAGATCGCCGCCCGGATGCCGGCCGCAGCGGTGGTCGCCTGTACGGACGACGCCGTGGCCCAGCGCCTCCAGACCGTCTGCCACACCCCGTACTTCCGCCCGTACACCAACAGTGACGTCATCGGCTGTGAACTGGGCGGCGCCGTCAAGAACGTGATCGGGCTGGCCGTCGGCATCGCCGACGGCATGGGCCTCGGCGACAACACGAAGGGCTCGCTCATCACGCGCGGCCTCGCGGAGACCGCCCGCCTCGGCCTCGCGATGGGCGCCGACCCGCTCACCTTCGCCGGACTCGCGGGCCTGGGCGACCTGGTGGCGACCTGCTCCTCGCCGCTCTCCCGCAACCACACCTTCGGCACCAACCTCGGCAAGGGCATGACCCTCCAGGAGACCATCGCGGTCACCAAGCAGACCGCGGAGGGCGTCAAGTCCTGTGAGAGCGTGCTGGATCTGGCCCGCAGGCACGGCGTCGACATGCCGATCACCGAGACCGTCGTCGGCATCGTGCACGAGGGCAAGCCGCCCGTCGTCGCCCTCAAGGAACTGATGTCGCGCAGCGCCAAGCCCGAACGACGCTGAGCAACAGGGGTCTGCGGGCGCTGACTCAGCGCCCTACCACCGGGTACCCTCAACGCGATATGAGC
Source organism: Streptomyces sp. NBC_00075 (assembly GCF_045041225.1). NCBI lineage: Bacteria > Bacillati > Actinomycetota > Actinomycetes > Kitasatosporales > Streptomycetaceae > Streptomyces > Streptomyces sp. NBC_00075. Next base: position 2,979,134 of record NZ_CP108243.1, on the reverse strand, counting down.
ACCGAGAACCTCCCCCAGAGCCCCGAGCAGCCGTCCCGCAAGCCGCGCGTGGCCGTCGTCTTCGGCGGTCGCAGCTCCGAACACGGGATCTCCGTGGTCACCGCCGGCGCCGTGCTGCGTGCCATCGACCGGACGAAGTACGACGTCCTGCCGATCGGCATCACCCAGGACGGCCGCTGGGCGCTCACCGCGGACGAACCGGAGCGCATGGCGATCGTCGACCGCAAGGCGCCGAACGTCGACCAGCTGGCCGAGTCGCGCGAGGGCGGCGTGGTGCTCCCGGTCGATCCCTCGAATCGCGAAGTCGTCTACAGCGAACCGGGATCGGTGCCCAAGGCCCTCGGCGAGGTGGACGTCGTCTTCCCCGTGCTGCACGGCCCGTACGGCGAGGACGGCACCCTCCAGGGCCTGCTGGAACTCTCCGGTGTCCCGTACGTCGGCGCGGGCGTGCTCGCCTCGGCCGTCGGCCAGGACAAGGAGTACATGAAGCGGGTGTTCACGTCGTTCGGCCTCAAGGTCGGTCCGTACGTGGTGATCCGGCCGCGTGAGTGGGAGCGCGACGAGTCGGCCGCCCGCAAGAAGATCGTCGACTTCGCCGGTGAGCACGGCTGGCCGCTGTTCGTGAAGCCCGCGCGCGCGGGATCGTCGTTCGGCATCACCAAGGTCGACGAACTGGGCGGCCTGGACGAGGCGATCGCCGAGGCCCAGCGCCACGACCCGAAGATCATCGTGGAGGCCGCGCTGCGCGGGCGCGAGATCGAGTGCGGGGTGCTGGAGTTCGAGGACGGCCCGCGTGCCTCCGTACCCGCCGAGATCCCGCCGGTCCAGTCGCACGCCTTCTACGACTTCGAGGCCAAGTACATCGACTCGGCCGACGGAATCGTCCCCGCCCCCCTCACCGAGGACCAGACCGCGGAGGTCCGCCGCCTCGCGGTGGAGGCCTTCGACGCGGCCTCCTGCGAGGGCCTGGTCCGGGCGGACTTCTTCCTCACGGAGGACGGCGAGTTCGTCATCAACGAGATCAACACGATGCCGGGCTTCACCCCGATCTCCATGTACCCGAGGATGTGGCAGGAGACAGGCGTGGACTACCCCGAGCTGGTGGACCGCTTGGTGCAGGCGGCGCTGCGCCGCTCAACAGGGTTGCGGTAGAGCGCCCCAAAGGGGCGCGGGGAACTGCGCGACCAGCCACGGCGGACCCGCACCCAACAACGCAACAGATCAAGTACGGCGCTTAGTTGGCAATCCCCACAGGAACCGTCTTCTTAATAGCAGCAGCCAGATCGACAAGCGCCCCTGACGTGTCCCGCCCCGACGGAACAGTCACCTCGACATAGGCAAGCCGCGAGGAAGTAGTGAAACGGGACGACCCGTCGTCCCGTTTCTCCATCAGCCAGCCAACCCCGTTCACCTCGCCCCCCACCGCATCAGGATCCGCACCGGTGGCGACCTTGGGGTCCGTCATCTTGGGCGGCCTCACGACACCGCAGCGCAGTATGATCGCCGGGCTGCCCCAGCCCGCGGTCAGTGCGGACCGGGGCTCGGGGTCGTCCCGGTCAAGACCGTCCACCTTCGCCGGCAGCGCCTTGTCCAGGTTCCCGCACAGCTTCATCGCCTTCCCGTCCGGCTCGGGAACCGTGACCGAGGCGTTGTCGTCTGCGGAGGAGCAGCCCGTGACGACGATCATCAGGGCGAGCACGGGCAGAGCGAGCGGCCGGTGACGGAAGAAGAAGTGCACCGGCACAGGGTAGACGGGGGCTACAAGTGCACCACCGGGCAGGTCAGGGTGCGGGTGATGCCGTCCACTTGCTGGACCTTCGCGACCACCATGCGGCCGAGGTCGTCCACTGTGTCGGCCTGGGCGCGCACAATCACGTCGTACGGTCCTGTCACGTCCTCGGCCTGGATCACCCCCGGGATCTTGCTGATCGTCTCGGCGACGGTCGACGCTTTGCCGACCTCCGTCTGGATCAGGATGTACGCCTGTACCACGGAACCTCCAGGGCGGCCACGAGGATCATGTGGGGAAAAGGAACGCCACGGTATCGCGTCGCCGCGCGCCAGGGGGAGACCCGCGGCGGCCGGGGCACCCGCGCCGGGGTGCGCACGAAGCACAGGTTGACGGTCACCTCGACCGTACCGAGGCCGACGGGGCCTCGCGACCGGGCACGGACAGCAACACGGGCAGCAACGGGGACAGCACCAGAAGGGGACGTACGTCTATGAAGGGCACTGTGGGAGAGCTGGGGGAGTTCGGGCTCATCAGGGAGCTGACCTCCCGGCTCACCACCACCCCGGCGGTCCGGGTCGGCCCCGGCGACGACGCCGCCGTGGTCGCCGCGCCCGACCGCAGGGTCGTGGCGAGCACCGACATCCTCCTGGAGGGGCGGCACTTCCGCCGTGACTGGTCCACCGCGTACGACGTGGGCCGCAAGGCGGCCGCCCAGAACCTCGCGGACATCGCCGCCATGGGCGCCGTACCGACCGCACTGCTGCTCGGCCTGGTCGTCCCCGCCGACCTTCCGGTCACCTGGCCCGTCGAACTGATGGACGGTCTGCGGGACGAGTGCCAGGTCGCGGGCGCGGCCGTGGTGGGCGGTGATGTCGTACGAGGGGACACGATCATGGTGTCCATCACCGCGCTCGGCGATCTGCGCAACCACGAGCCGGTCGTCCGGGGCGGTGCCCGGCCCGGTGACGTGGTCGCCGTGACCGGCTGGCTGGGCTGGTCGGCGGCCGGGCACGCGGTGCTCTCGCGCGGTTTCCGCTCCCCGCGCGCCTTCGTCGAGGCCCACCGGCGCCCGGAACCGCCGTACCACGCGGGCCCGGCGGCGGCCGGTCTCGGCGCGACCGCGATGTGCGACGTCAGCGACGGGCTGATCGCCGACCTCGGGCACATCGCGGAGGCCAGCAAGGTCCGGATCGACATCCGTTCGGGCGCGATCGACATCCCGTCCCAGATGAACGACATCGGGCAGGCCGTCGGCGTCGACCCCATGCAGTGGGTGCTCACCGGCGGCGAGGACCACGCGATCGTGGCGACCTTCCCGCAGGACGTGAAGCTGCCGGCCCGCTGGAAGGTGATCGGCGAGGTCCTCAACCCCTCGGCACTGCCCCAGGTGACGGTCGACGGGGCGCCCTGGACCAGCAAGGGCGGCTGGGACCACTTCGCGGACATCGAGTCGTGAGCGGAGCCAGGAGCGTGCCTCCTCGCGTGCTGACTGTCGCAGGCTCCGACTCCGGCGGGGGCGCGGGAATCCAGGCCGACCTGAAGACGATGCTGGCGCTCGGCGTGCACGGCATGAGCGTGCTCACGGCGGTCACCGCGCAGAACTCCCTCGGTGTGCAGGGCGCTTGGGAGTTGCCGGTGGAGGCTGTGCTGGCCCAGTACCGCAGTGTCGTCGACGACATCGGCGTACAGGCGGTCAAGACCGGGATGCTCGCCTCGGCCGAACTGGTCGAGGCGGTCGCCGAGTTGATCGCGGCGACGGACGTGCCGACGGTCGTCGACCCGGTGGGGGTCTCCAAGCACGGGGATCCGCTGCTGGCCGCCTCGGCACTGGATTCCGTACGGACGAAGCTGCTGCCGGTGGCGACCGTGGCGACGCCGAACCTCGACGAGGTGGCCCAGCTCACGGGCGTACGGGTCGAATCGGAAGGCCAGTTGCGCGAGGCCGCGGCTGCCGTGCTGGCGTACGGGCCGAAGTGGGCGCTGATCAAGGGCGGGCATCTGCCCGGAGAGGCCGTGGACCTGCTCACGGACGGCTCCGAGGAGCACTGGCTGCGCGCCCCGCGCCACGACAACCGGCACACGCACGGCACGGGCTGCACGCTGGCGTCGGCGATCGCGTCGGGGCTGGCGAAGGGGGAGTCGGTGCCGGCGGCGGTGCGGGCGGCGAAGGAGTACGTCACCGGGGCGATCGCGGCCGGGTTCGCGCTGGGGGGCGGGATCGGGCCGGTGGATCACGGCTGGCGGTTCCGGGCCTAGGGAGCATCCGGTATCCGGGTACGGCAAAAAGCCGGTCCACCGAGGTGGACCGGCTCTGTGCAGCGAACCAGCAGTGGCCGCGCGCTAGCTGAGCGTCAGCGCGAGACCTTGCCGGCCTTGATGCACGAGGTGCAAGCGTTCACGCGCTTCGGCGTCCCACCGACCACGGTACGTACGCGCTGGATGTTCGGGTTCCAGCGACGGGGCGTACGGCGGTGCGAGTGGGAGATGTTGTTGCCGAAGCCCGGCCCCTTGCCGCAGACGTCGCAGTTGGCAGCCACGGGTCACTCCAAAGACTTCAGATGCTCTTACGGGTTGATCCCGGCATGCCGGGATCAGGATCGTAGGATCTGAGTGGCGGTGCCAGGGAGAAGGCCCGATGTGCGAAGACCATCTGGGATGGTCGTCTCGATCGGGCAACCGGAGCAGCATACAACGACTGCGCCAGTACAACGAAACTACCATGGCTGATCAGGGCCTCGCTCCCGCCCCGGGCCACCCGGCATTCACCCGGGGTCTACGCTGCGTGCCACGTCCAGCAGCTCAAGGAGGCACAGGTGCCGCAGGTGCCGCAGACATTCTTCGATGCTCTCGCGGTGCGCACCTGGTGCGGACTCGCGCTGGCCGCGCTGGGGCGGGCGCGCGAGGAGATCGACGCGATCAATGTCTACCCGGTGGCCGACGGCGACACCGGCACCAACCTGTATCTGACGCTGGAGTCGGCGTACGCGGCGGTCGAGGCGGCGTTCGCGGGGCACGAGGCGGGGGCGGGCGCGAGTGGTCCCTCCGGGGCTCCCACGCTGGCCGACGCGGCCCGGGCGATGGCCCACGGCGCGCTGATAGGGGCGCGCGGCAACTCCGGCACGATCCTGGCGCAGCTGCTGCGCGGCATGGCCCAGGTGCTCGCCGCCGAGGCGGACGGCGAGACGGGCGGTGAGAGTGCTCACGTCGACGGTCCCGGTCTGTGCCTGGCCCTGCGGCACGCGGCCGACGCCGCCCGGGAGGCCGTGGCCCATCCGGTCGAGGGCACGGTCCTCACGGTCGCCTCGGCCGCCGCGGACGCCGCGACGGAGGCGGAGGGCGACTGCGGGACGGTCGCCAGAGCCGCGTACGAGGGTGCCTCGGCCGCGCTGGCCGCCACCCCGGGGCAACTGGCCGTCCTGGGGCGCGCGGGCGTCGTCGACGCGGGTGGGCAGGGGCTGGTGACGGTGCTCGGGGCGCTGGTGGAGACGTTCCGGGGGGAGGCGCCGGGGGGTGCTGGGGCGGGGGCGGCACACGTGCGAGTGCCTGTGCGGTACTCCGATGCTGATGCTCTTGACGAGCCGGTCGACTGCGCGGACGAGGGCGACGCCACCGGTCCCGCCTTCGAGGTGATCTATCTCCTGGAGGCCGAGGACGCGGCCGTCGGGCGTCTTCGGGAGCGGCTCGACCGGCTCGGGGACTCGCTCGTGGTGGTCGGCGGCGACGGGCTGTGGAACGTGCACGTCCATGTCGACGACGCCGGTGCGGCTGTGGAGGCGGGCGTCGAGGCGGGGCGGCCCTACCGGATCCGGATCACGCACTTCGCGGTCGGCGACGTGCACACCGGGGGCGCCGGACGGCCGCCCCGGGAGCGGGTGCAGCGGGCCGTGGTTGCCGTCGTGCCGGGGGAGGGGCTGGCCGGGCTGTACCGCGAGGCCGGCGCGACCACCGTGCTCGCGCGGCCGGGCGAGCCTCCCGCGAGCGGGGAGCTGGTCGAGGCCGTACGGCGGGCCCACGCGCGCGAGGTCGTGCTGCTGCCCAATGACGCAGACCTGCGCCACACCGCTGCCGCGGCTGCCGAGCAGGCTCGCTCGGAGGGGATCCGCGTGGCGCTGATCCCGACGCGCTCGGCGGTCCAGGGCATCGCCGCGCTCGCCGTGCACGAACCGGAGCGGCGGTTCGACGAGGACGTCGTCGCGATGACCTCGGCGGCCGGGGCGACCCGGTACGCCGAACTCGCCGTCGCGGAACGGCAGTCCTGGACGATGGCCGGGATCTGCCAGACCGGCGACGTCCTCGGCCTCATCGACGGCGACGTAGCCGTGATCGGCTCGGACGTCACGGCCACGGCGGTGGCGGTCATCGACCGGATGCTCCAGGCGGGCGGGGAGATGGTGACCCTGGTCCTGGGGGACGAGGCCCCCGAGACGATCGCGGCGCACCTTGAGGCACGGGTGCGGGAGGGTTATCTGGCCGTGGACACGGTGGTGTACCGGGGCGGCCGGCAGGGGGCGCTGCTGCTCATCGGCGTGGAGTGATCTCGCTTCCCATCCCTCGGGGGCTGCCGCCCCCGAACCCCCGCTACGGCCCTGAACGGGCCTTGTCCTCAAACGCCGGACGGGCTGGTTTGTCAGCCCGTCCGGCGTTTGAGGACAAAAAAGGGGGGTCTGGGGGCGCAGCCCCCAGGGATGGGAACGGGTAGGGGCGGCGGGGGCGAGGAGGCTCGGGGCCGGCTACTCCGCCTCCTGTTCCTCCATCAGTTGGAGCATCTGTTCTGCTTCCGCCTGTCGGGCCCGGACCGTCTCGGTGTCCGAGTTCTCGGCGGAGTCTCCGTACGCCCGCAACACTCCCCGCGCGCGTGCCGCCGCTTCCGCAGGCCGACTGAGGTCCGCCTCCAGCCAGCCCGCGGCCAGCTCCGCGCCGGTGCGGCCGTGGAGGCCCTCCTCGCCCAGTGAGGAGAACACCGCGATCGCCTTCGTCATCTGGGCCAGCGCCTCCTCGAAGGCGGCCTCGATCGCGCCGTCCTCCGCGTCCTCGGCGGCCGAGCGGGCCAGCAGGTCGCCGAACTGGCGGTGGGTGTGGGCGAGTTCGGCGCCGAGCTGCTCGCGGGACTCCAGGTCGTCCGCCTCCGACAGGGCCTGCCCGCACTCGCGGACCGCGTCCTGCATCCGGAGGCGTGCCCCGGCCAGCCCCGCCTCCGTGCGCAGCGCGAGCCACGCGCGGGCGCGCAGGGCACGCACCAGGCCGTGCACATTGCCGAGCGAGCGCCACAGGTCGCCGGCACGTTCGTAGGCCTGATCGGCCTCGGCGGGCAGCCCGGCCTGGCCGAGGGACTCGGCGGCGAGGTGGGCGAGGGTCGCGTGGTCCTGCTGTTCCGGCCAGTGGCGGGCGATCTCCGCGGCCTTCAACCGCCGTTCGGCCGACTCTCGGTGCTCGCCCAGCTCCGCCAGGCAGTCGGCGAGCCACCACAGCGTCTGGACGACCGCTCCGTCGCCGTGCGATTCGGCGCTCAGATCGGGCAGCGCCGACTCCAGTACCTCGGCCGCCTCCGCCCACCGGCCCTGCCGGAGGAGGAAACCGCCGAGCAGATGCCTGGCCCAGGCCCCCAGGGTCGGGCCCTCGCCCGCCTCGTCGGCCCAGTGCGCGGCCTCCAGGGCGTGGTCGGCGGCCTCGCCGACCTCGTCACGCGCCCCCAGGATCTCGGCGAGCTGGAGGTTCAGCTGGGCGTGCCCGGCCGCCTCCAGATACGCCCCGCCGTGCTCCAGGGCTCCCCGCAGCGCCCGCTCCGCCTCGGCGATGTCGCCGAGATGGTGGGCGAGCCCGGCCAGCCGGGCCTCGTACTCCACCGCGAACCACGGCAGCCCCGCCGCGACGAACGCGTCCGTGGCCCAGGTGAACAGCTCCGCGGCGCCTTCCAGGTCCCCGGCGCGCGTCGCCAGCTCCCCGAGCATGGCCTGTGCCTCCGCGCCCCGTGAGGCGAGCCGTACGTCGTCCCCGGCGTGCCCGTCGACGAGCGCCAGCAGCTCCCGTACGGCGTTCTCGGCGGCGGCCAGGGCGCGGTCGGTGCCGGTCTCCTCGACCTGGCGCATCAGGATGCGGGCGCGCCCCATCAGGACGGCCGCGGCCTGTCGTACGCCGGTGCCCTCGTCGGAGTAGAGCGCGAGGACCTCCTCGTACGGCTCGGAGACGGCGTCCAGGGCCGCGTCCACGTCGCCCTCCAGGGCGCGGGCGTACGCGGCGCGGGCGCGGGCGGCCAGGGCCTCGCCGGGGTCGCCCGCCTCGGCGTACAGCTCGGCGGCCCGCTCGAAGAGCGCGATGCCCTCAGGACCGCCCTCCATGGCCTTGTGGTCGACGATCTCCGCCTGGTCGGCCACCGATACCTCGACGCCCTCGGCGGCCCGGGAGACGGCCGCCCACGCCTCCATCGCGTTCGGGAGCAGCCCGTCCGACATCCGGCGGGCCTCGGCGAGCAGCGCGGGCAGGTCGTCCGGCGCCGGGGCCGGAGCCTTGGGCTCGGTGGGCCGCGTCATCGGCGCCCTGCGGGGCGCGGGGACACCGGACGCCCGTACGCCCAGCGGCAGCCGGTCCACCAGAGGAACCTGTGCCATGCGCGCGCGGATGTCCTCACCGACGTACGACGTGCCGTTGCGGGCGTCGAAGCGCGTGGAGAGCGAAAGGGCCTCCTCGCGCGCGTGGACGGCGAGTTCGCGGGCGGTCCAGTCGCGTCCGGCCGGGCCCGGCACCGACTGGGCGCCCATGCCCAGCCCGGTCAGCCGGTCCATCAGGAGGGCCACGGCGGCCATGAAGTCCATCTGGCTGCGCGGCTGCCCGGAGTCCGTGAAGTACGCGGGACGCTCCGCGAGCAGCTCCAGGCCCCGCGCCTCGTTCCCGGTCAGCGCGCAGAACTCGACGTGGTCCGCGTACGCGCCCCGCATGCTCTCCATGGGCCGCACCAGCCGGAAACCGCGGAGGTGGTGCGCGCGGGCCTCGTCCAGGCGGCCGAGCCGCAGCAGCGGGCCCAGCGAGGACGCCAGGACGGTGTGCGGCTCGTGGGCGCACGTGAACTCGCCCTCCAGGACCGGCCGCCACAGGTCGAGCGCCTCCGCGTCCGCGCCCCGCTCGGCCTGCCACCAGCCCTGGCTGTGCAGTTCGCAGGCATGGCAGTCGGCCATGCTGTCGCGGTCGGCGGCCAGCCAGGCGGCGTACGCCCGTTCGGCCCGCGCCAGGTCGCCGACATGCGCGGCCACACTGAACTCGGCGCCGCGCACGGCCCGTTCGGAGTGCCCGGCGAGCCGGTAGCGGTGCTCCATCTCGCCGAGCCACTTCTCGATGGAGGCCAAGGGGATGTGCGGCTGGTCCAGCATGCCCGCGGTCATCCACTTGAAGACCCAGTGCAGTGTGTGGACCTCGTACTCGTCGAAGTCCTCGGGCCGCTCGTCCCACATGCGCAGCAGACGCGCGAAGGGGACGAACATCCGGTCCTTCTCGGAGCTGTAGTTGTAGGCCTTCAGCTGGTGCCCGAGCGCCTCGATCACGGCGAGCGGGATGTTCAGCTTCTCGGCCTCGGCCAGCAGCTGCTCCGCGCGCGCGTTGCGGGCCGGTCCCTCGGGCTGCTCCGCGTTGAGAGCCATGGCCTCGCGGAGCGCGTCGAAGTCCTTGATCTCGTTCATCGCCGGCCGTCCTCCGTGGGCTCCGTGGGATCGCTGTGGGTGGCCCACTCCAGGAGGCCGATGAACGCACGGTTCAGCAGCGCGGAGTCCGCGGGCCGCAGCGGGCGCTGCGCCATGAGCAGCGCCTGTCCGTACAGGGACTCCGTGGCGGTGCCGATCAGTTCCGGGTCCTCCAGGGAACTGATCCTCCGGATCAGCGGGTTGAGATGGTTGAGCACCAGCCGCGCGCGCGGGGCGCTGCCCCGCAGCGAGCCGAGGATGCCGGCCCACAGGTCGTCGGCCTTCTCCTCGGCCTCCGCGCGGGCCTGCTCGTGCCGGGCCGCCCGGTCGTCCAGGTGCAGCGCGGGCACCGACAGCGGGTGGAAGGCGCGCAGGACGACATCGCACCCCAGGGGGTCGAGTTTGGCCCGCGCGGCCCCCAGGAACGCCGCCAGGGCCAGCTCCTCGGCCGGGTCGACGGCGTCCAGGTGGGCGGTCACGGTGTCGGCGTCCAGCTCGGCGACCACGGTCCCCGGGCGCACCGACGGCAGCGCTTCGATCAGCTCACTGTCGTACGTGTAGCCGCCGTTGACGACACCGACGCCCTGCGCTGACGCGATCGGCGCGACCTGCCGGTACTCCTCGACACTCCGGGTGAAGTGCACCACCGGGTGCCGCTGCGCGAACTCCTCCAGGGACAGCTGCCCGTCGGTCGTCTCGAAGGGGAGCCACGGCAGCATCGTGCGCAGCATCTCCTTGTCGTGCCTGGCCAGCGACTTGACGCCCAGGTGGTGCACCGACAGGAACGCGGACAGCCGCTCCGGATCACCTGCGGCGAGCCCGGTCAGCCAGGAGCGAATCCTTTCCCCCAGCGCCTCGCGTACGGCGGCCAGCGTCTCGTCCTCGTACAGCGACTCGCGCGAGGCCGTCGGCCGCAGGCTGTCGGTGTCCAGCACGCACCGCACGAAGAACGCCCAGTCGGGCAGCAGCTGTTCGCCCCGCTCGGTGAGCAGCATGCCCTTCAGGTGCACGCGGTGACTCGCGCGCTGCGCCGGACTCACCGAGGACGGCAGGACGTACGCCACCCCGCGGATCCCGGCGAGCGGCACGTCCAGGTCGATCGAGTCCAGCGGCGAGAACCCGAACAGGTCGTGACAGTGCCGCTGAAGGGCCACCCTCCGGGTGGCGGGCGACGGGTACGGACGGTTCCAGGGCGCGGGCAGATCGGTGACGGCCTCGTCGCCCACCCGTACGTCGTACGGCAGCAGCGACCCGAAGTCCCGCGCCAGCGCCAGCACGCGCTCCTCGGTGAGCCACTCGCCGGCCCCGGGCCGCGCCACCAGGTGCACGGTGGTGCCCGGTTCGGGCCGGGCGTCGTCGGGGAGCGTACGCACGGTGTACGAACCGTCGTCCGCGGCCGTCCACTCCACGGGCGGCGCATCGGGCGTACGGGCGCTGCGGCTGACGACCCTGATCCGCTCGGCCACGACGAAACAGGCCAGCAGCCCGATCCCGAACTGGCCGAGGAATTCCGAACGGGCCTCCTGGATGTCGCCGGGGTCCGCCCGCTTGGAACTGCGGCCGATGGTCGCCAGCAGGTTGTGCACGTCCGCCTCGGTGAGACCGACCCCGGAGTCCTCGACCCGCAGGGTGCCGCCCTCGGCGTACAGCCGCACCCGCGCCGGGGCGTCGGGCTGCTCCGCGCGCCGGGCGGTGATCGCGTCCACGGCGTTCTGAAGCAGCTCGCGCAGATAGACCTTGGGGCTGGAGTAGAGGTGATGGGAGAGCAGGTCCACGAGGCCGCGCAGGTCGACCTGGAACGTATGCGGTGACTGGGATGCCTGGGATGACTGTGAGGTCTGGGAGTCCATCGTCGCAGCGCCGGAGGGGGGACCAGGTTCTGGCGACGGCGCGGGGTCGGGCGGTCCCGGTGAGGCGGTGACCGCGGGGGATGGCCGGGCGCGCCATCCTAGGCCCCGAACGAGCCGTCTGACCAGCGGATTCGCTATACGTATACGGGAATGTCAGTGGTGTGGTGTGCAATGGATCTCGTGCCCGCACTGGAAGAACCACTGAAGCAACCACTGAAATCAGTGCTCGGCCCCGCCACCGCGAAGGTGATGGCCGAGCACCTCGGCCTGCACACCGTCGGCGACCTCCTGCACCACTATCCGCGCAGGTACGAGGAGCGGGGCCAGCTCACCCACCTGGCCGACCTCCCCATGGACGAACACGTGACGGTGGTCGCCCAGGTGGCCGACGCCCGCCTGCACACCTTCGCCTCCTCGAAGGCCCGGGGCGGCAAGGGCCAGCGCCTGGAAGTCACCATCACGGACGGTAGCGGCCGGCTCCAACTGGTCTTCTTCGGCCACGGTGTCCACAAACCCCACAAGGAACTCCTCCCCGGCACCCGCGCACTGTTCGCGGGCAAGGCGTCGGTCTTCAACCGCCGCCTCCAACTCGCCCATCCGGCGTACGAGTTGCTGCGGGGGGACACCGACGAGGCAGCGGAGACGGTCGATTCCTGGGCGGGCGCACTGATCCCGCTGTACCCCGCCACGGCGAAGCTGGAGTCCTGGAAGATCGCCAAGTCGCTACAGACGGTGTTGGACCTCGCCCAGGCGGCCGTCGACCCGCTGCCCCCCTCCCTCCGGGAGGGCAGGGGCCTCGCCACCCTTCCCGAGGCGCTCCTGAAGATCCACCGCCCGCACACCAAGGCGGACATCGAGGACGCGCGCACCCGACTCAAGTGGGACGAGGCGTTCGTCCTCCAGATCGCCCTGGCCCGCCGCCGCCACGCGGACGCCCAACTCCCGGCGGTCCCCCGCAGACCGACCCCGGACGGCCTCCTCACGGCCTTCGACGCGAAGTTGCCCTTCACCCTCACGGAGGGCCAGCAGAAGGTCTCCAAGGAGATCTTCGACGACCTGGCGGCGGAACACCCGATGCACCGGCTGCTCCAGGGCGAAGTCGGATCGGGGAAGACAATGGTGGCCCTCCGCGCCATGCTCGCCGTCGTCGACGCGGGCGGTCAGGCCGCGATGCTCGCGCCCACCGAGGTGCTCGCCCAGCAGCACCACCGGTCGATCACCGAGATGATGGGCGAGTTGGCCGAGGGCGGCATGCTCGGCGGCGCCGACAAGGCCACCAAGGTGGTCCTCCTGACCGGCTCCATGGGCACGGCCGCCCGCCGCCAGGCGCTCCTCGACCTCGTCACCGGCGAGGCGGGGCTCGTGATCGGCACGCACGCGCTGATCGAGGACAAGGTCCAGTTCCACGACCTCGGCCTGGTGGTGGTCGACGAACAGCACCGCTTCGGCGTAGAACAGCGCGACGCCCTGCGCGGCAAGGGCAAACAGCCCCCGCACCTCCTCGTGATGACGGCGACACCCATCCCGCGCACGGTCGCCATGACGGTCTTCGGCGACCTGGAGACCTCGGTCCTGGACCAGCTCCCGGCCGGCCGCTCCCCGATCGCCAGCCATGTCGTCCCGGCCGCGGACAAACCCCATTTCCTGGCGCGCGCGTGGGAGCGCGTGCGCGAGGAGGTCGAGGGCGGCCACCAGGCGTACGTGGTCTGCCCGCGCATCGGCGACGAGGAGGACGACCCCAAGAAGGCCAGGAAGTCGGCGGAGGACGAGGCGGAGAAGCGCCCGCCGCTGGCCGTCGTACAGGTGGCCGACCAGCTCACCCGTGGCCCCCTCCAGGGACTCAAGGTCGAGATCCTGCACGGCCGGATGCACCCCGACGACAAGGACGCCGTGATGCGCCGCTTCGCCGCCGGGGAGACGGACGTCCTGGTGGCCACGACGGTCATCGAGGTCGGCGTCAACGTCCCCAACGCGACCGCCATGGTGATCATGGACGCCGACCGCTTCGGCGTCTCCCAGCTCCATCAGCTCCGCGGCCGCGTCGGCCGTGGCTCGGCGGCCGGTCTCTGCCTCCTGGTCAGCGAGATGCCCGAGGCGAGCGCGGCCCGCCAGCGTCTCAACGCCGTCGCGGCCACCCTCGACGGCTTCGAACTCTCCCGCATCGACCTGGAACAACGCAGAGAGGGCGACGTCCTGGGCCAGGCCCAGTCGGGTGCCCGCACATCCCTCCGCATGCTCACGGTCATCGACGACGAGGAAATCATCGCGGAGGCAAGGGAGGAGGCGGCGGCCGTGGTCGCCGCCGACCCGGACTTGACGAGCCTCCCTGGCCTCCGTACGGCCCTGGACGCTTTGCTGGACGAGGAGAGGGAGCAGTACTTGGACAAGGGGTGAGGCACTTTACATCCCGGCTCGGGGGAGGGCTGCTTGTCCACGGCTTGGGGGGCTGCCCCGCAGGGGCGCCCCCAGGGGCGCGGGGAACTGCGCGACCAGCCCGCACCGGGCCCGGAGTCGCCTACAACACAAAGCACCCCCCACCACCGCCTGCCAGACTGAACCCGCACCCATTCCCCCGGACAAGGACCCCCAGATGACCCGCGTGATCGCCGGCACAGCCGGCGGACGACGCCTAGCCGTCCCGCCGGGCACCGGCACACGCCCCACATCGGACCGCGCCCGCGAGGGCCTCTTCTCCACCTGGCAGGCACTCCTGGGCGGCCCCCTGGACGGCGAACGGGTCCTCGACCTGTACGCCGGCTCCGGCGCCGTAGGCCTGGAGGCGCTCAGCCGCGGCGCAGGACACACCCTCCTCGTGGAGGCCGACCCCCGCGCCGCCCGCATCGTCCGCGAGAACGTCAAGTCGCTCGGGCTGCCCGGCGCCGAGGTCAGGGCGGGCAAGGCGGAACAGGTTGTCCAGACGCCGTCCGCACAGCCGTACGACATCGTCTTCATCGACCCGCCGTACGCCGTTCCGGACGACGATCTTCGCGAGATCCTGCTCACACTCCGGGCGGGGGGCTGGCTCGCGGCCGGAGCCCTCGTCACCGTGGAGCGCAGCACCAGAGGCGGCGAATTCGGCTGGCCGGACGGCTTCGAAGCGCTCCGGGCCCGTCGCTACGGCGAGGGAACGTTTTGGTACGGTCGCGCCGCCTCTACGTGCGAAGACGCACGATGACCGGACCGGAGAGCGAGGGATCACTAGTGCGCCGCGCCGTCTGTCCCGGGTCGTTCGACCCGATCACCAACGGACACCTCGACATCATTTCCCGCGCCTCCCGTCTGTACGACGAGGTCTATGTCGCGGTCATGATCAACAAGTCCAAGAAGGGCCTGTTCGAGATCGACGAGCGGATCGACCTGATCCGCCAGGTCACCGCCGAGTTCGGGAACGTCCGGGTCGAGTCCTTCCACGGCCTCCTCGTCGACTTCTGCAAACAGCGCGACATCCCGGCCATCGTCAAGGGCCTGAGAGCCGTCAGCGACTTCGACTACGAACTCCAGATGGCCCAGATGAACAACGGTCTGTCCGGCGTCGAGACGCTCTTCGTGCCGACCAATCCCACCTACAGCTTCCTGTCCTCCTCGCTGGTCAAGGAGGTGGCCGCCTGGGGCGGGGACGTCTCCCACCTCGTACCGCCGCTCGTCCTGGAAGCCCTCGACGGCCGCCTCAAGAAGGACTGACCGGCGGGCTGACGAAGAACTGACAAACCGTCACTCGGTGTCGGGCGGGGCGACAGGAGTCGTACAGTCGACCCGTCCGTCTTCATCACAGCTGTAGAGAGTGGCGAGCACACGGTGGACGTGCAGAAGAAGCTCGACGAGATCGTCTCCTCGGTCTCCAGTGCCCGGTCGATGCCCATGTCGGCCTCGTGCGTGGTCAACCGCGCCGACCTTCTCGCGATGCTGGAAGAGGTGCGCGCGGCCCTGCCCGGCTCCCTCGCACAGGCACAGGAGCTGATCGGCGACCGGGAGCACATGGTCGAGCAGGCCCGTCAGGAGGCCGACCGGATCATCCGGACCGCCCATGAGGAGCGCGGCTCGCTGATCTCCGACACGGAGGTCGCCCGCCGCTCCCAGAACGAGGCGGACCGCATCCTCGCCGAGGCCCGCAAGGAGGCCGAGGACGTCCGCGCCGAGGCCGACGACTACGTCGACTCCAAGCTCGCCAACTTCGAGGTCGTCCTCACCAAGACCCTCGGCTCGGTCGGCCGAGGCCGCGAGAAGCTCCTCGGTACCGGCCCCGGCCTCGACGAGCAGGGGTACGAGGACGAGGACGCCCCCGAGCGCAGCCACGACCCCGAGACCCTGCGCCTCAACGCCGACAAATACGTCGACGTGAAGCTCGGCGCCTTCGAGGCCGTCCTCGCCAAGACCCTGGAGGCGGTCGGCCGCGGCCGGCAGACCCTGCACGGCCGTATCGCCTCCGACGACCTCGGCGCCCTCGGCCAGGACGACGACGGCAGCCCCAGGCAGCACACCAGCGACGCCGACTACCTGGCCGACCTCGCCGACTCCCCGGACTCCCTGGGGGTACAGCCCCGGGCGGCGGAGATCCCGGCCCAGCAGCAGTACGGCCAGCAGGACCAGTACGGCTACCAGCAGCCCGCGGACCCGTACGGCGGCTACCAGCAGGCCTACGCCCAGCAGCAGGACCCCTACGGCTACCAGTCGGCCGACCCTTACGCCTACCAGGGCTACGACGGTCAGCAGGCCGGCTACGACCCCGCCCAGGTCCAGCAGGGGCACGTCCAGCCGGAACAGCAGCAGCCGCAGCAGCCGCAGCAGCCGCACGCCCTCGACGAGACCAGCTTCTTCGACACGACCATGATCAGTGCCGAGCAGCTGCGCGCCTACGAACAGGGTCGCGGCGGCCAGTAAGTCCCCGCGCGGGGACCGGATTGGGCCGTGGGCGGAAGGTCCAGTATCCTGGCTCTTCGGTCGCGTGTACCTCTGCGATCACCGCTGCCCGGAAGACGGGCGGCTGAGCATCGAAGATCGAAAGCAGGAATGGCTCTGAACGCCCGCCTCGACCACCGCAACCCTCTTGTGTTCGACACACACGAGCTGGGGCGGCGTCCTGGCGCGCTACAGCGCCTGACCCGTGAGATCGACGCTCCCAAGGACTTCGGTCTCGCGGGAGTCATCGGAGTGCCGGAAGGCGCGCCGGTGGAGCTCGAACTCCGCCTGGAGTCGGTCATGGAAGGTGTGCTTGTCACAGGCACCGCCCGTGCACGCGCCAAGGGGGAGTGCGTAAGGTGTCTGGAGCCGCTCGAGCAGCAGCTCGAAGCGGATTTCCAGGAGATGTTCTCGTACCCTGACGCCGACGACCGGGGCCGTGTGAAAGCGGAGCCGGCCGACGACGCCGAGGAAGACGAGGACACGCTCTTCATCGAGGACGGCTTGTTCGACCTCGAACCCGTGCTGCGTGATGCGGTGGTGCTCGCACTGCCGATGCAGCCGGTGTGCCAGGACGACTGCCCCGGCCTGTGCTCCCAGTGCGGAGCCCGGCTGGCGGACGACCCGGACCACCACCACGATGCCGTCGACATCCGTTGGGCGGCACTGCAGGGACTCGCAGGTTCACTCGAACCCGGCGAGAAGGACGAGATCAGCGGCGCCGACGCGGAAGCGGGCGTCGACGAGAAGCAGGAGAAGTAGCCGTGGCTGTTCCGAAGCGGAAGATGTCGCGCAGCAACACGCGCCACCGCCGGTCGCAGTGGAAGGCTGCGGTCCCCACCCTGGTTGCGTGCGAGCGTTGCCAGGAGCCCAAGCTGCAGCACATCGCGTGCCCGTCTTGCGGCACTTACAACAAGCGCCAGGTCCTCGAGGTCTGAGCGGCTGGTGAGAGGCTTCATGTCTGACGCCCCGGCGGACTCGACCGCCAAGAAAAAAACGGCGGACACGGCCTCGTCCCACACGCTTCTGGAAGGGCGGCTCGGCTACCAGCTGGAGTCCGCCCTTCTGGTGCGTGCGCTGACCCACCGTTCGTACGCGTACGAGAACGGCGGTCTGCCCACCAACGAGCGGCTGGAGTTCCTCGGGGACTCCGTGCTCGGCCTGGTGGTCACGGACACGCTGTACCGCACCCACCCCGACCTCCCAGAAGGCCAGTTGGCCAAGCTGCGGGCCGCGGTGGTCAACTCTCGTGCGCTCGCGGAGGTGGGCCGTGGGCTCGAACTCGGCTCCTTCATCCGGCTCGGCCGCGGTGAAGAGGGCACGGGCGGGCGGGACAAGGCGTCCATCCTCGCCGACACCCTCGAAGCGGTGATCGGCGCTGTCTATCTCGACCAGGGTCTCGACGCGGCGGGCGAACTCGTCCACCGTCTCTTCGACCCGCTGATCGAGAAGTCCTCGAATCTCGGTGCCGGCCTGGACTGGAAGACCAGTCTCCAGGAACTCACCGCGACCGAAGGGCTCGGTGTCCCCGAGTACCTGGTCACGGAGACCGGTCCGGACCACGAGAAGACCTTCACTGCTGCCGCCCGCGTCGGAGGCGTCTCGTACGGCACCGGCACCGGCCGCAGCAAGAAGGAGGCGGAGCAGCAGGCCGCGGAGTCGGCTTGGCGTTCCATCCGCGCGGATGCGGATGAACGTGCCAAAGCGGCTGCCGAGGCTGTTGTCGCTGAGGCCGCGGTGCCTGTTGAGGAGGACGTGGACGTGTCTTCCTCTACCTCTGCCTGAGGTTGTGTGCACCAGTGCTTGTCCCTGGCGGGACTTGCACTGGTGTTTTTCGGTTTTTCGTTGTCTGCGGGCCCGGTGGGGGCTGGTCGCGCAGTTCCCCGCGCCCCTGAAAGCCTAAAGCTAGGGGGTTTCCATGCCTGAGTTGCCTGAGGTCGAGGTTGTGCGGCGGGGGCTTGCTCGGTGGGTTGCCGAGCGGATCGTTGCCGATGCCGAGGTGTTGCATCCTCGGGCCGTGCGGCGGCATCTTGCCGGGGCCGACGACTTCACTCACCGCCTCAAAGGGCATCGCATCGGTGTGCCCAGTCGGCGTGGGAAGTATTTGTGGCTGCCGTTGGAGGACACCGGGCAGTCGGTGCTCGCGCATCTCGGGATGAGCGGGCAACTGCTGGTCCAGCCGCACGATGCCGCTGACGAGAAGCACCTCCGCATCCGCGTCCGGTTCGCGGACGACCTCGGTACCGAGCTGCGGTTCGTCGACCAACGCACCTTCGGTGGGCTGTCGTTGCACGACAACACGCCCGACGGGCTGCCCGACGTCATCGCCCACATCGCGCGCGACCCCCTCGACCCGCTGTTCGACGACGAGGCCTTCCATCAGGCGCTGCGCCGGAAGCGTACGACCATCAAACGGGCCCTGCTCGACCAGTCGTTGATCAGCGGCGTCGGCAACATCTACGCGGACGAGGCCCTTTGGCGGTCCCGCCTCCACTACGAACGTCCGACCGCCGGCTTCACCCGGCCGCGCACGGCCGAACTCCTGGGCCATGTACGGGATGTGATGAACGCGGCGCTGGCCGTGGGCGGCACGAGTTTCGACAGTCTGTATGTCAACGTCAATGGCGAATCGGGGTACTTCGACCGCTCGCTCGACGCGTACGGACGCGAGGGACTGCCCTGCAAGCGGTGTGCGACGCCGATGCTCCGCCGTCCCTGGATGAACCGGTCCAGCTACTTCTGTCCGAAGTGTCAGAGGGTCCCGCGCGCGGTGTCGTAGCGTTCGCGAGCCGCCAGTACGGAGTCCATGCGGCCCTCCACGCAGTGGATGAGCGACAGCAGGCGCTCGGCGACCTCGTGGCCCAGGGGGGTCAGTTCGTAGTCCACGCGGGGCGGGTTCGTCGGCTGGGCCTCGCGGTGCACCAGGCCGTCGCGCTCCAGGGCCTGGAGGGTCTGGGAGAGCATCTTCTCGCTCACGCCGTCGACACGACGGCGCAGCTCGTTGAAGCGGAGCGAGCCCTCCTGGAGGGCGCCGAGCGTGAGCGCGCCCCAGCGACCCGTGACGTGCTCCAGCGTGCCACGCGACGGACAGGCCTTGGCGAACACGTCGTAGGGGAGGTTCTGCTCCTCCGTGGCGTTCATCATGACCCCAGCGTACGCGAGCGCAGCGCTGACCTGAAGATTGCGCTAACCGTCGGTTAGCGCAATCCTCGGAATCCTCGGTCGCTCAGCCGGTTCTGCCGCTCAGTAGCCGAAGTCCTGCGTCCACCAGGGGCCGCCCGAGCCGAAGTGGACACCCACCCCCAGCGTCTTGAAGTCGCAGTTCAGGATGTTCGCCTTGTGGCCGGGGCTGTTCATCCAGGCCTCCATCACCGCGGCCGCGTCGGCCTGGCCCCGGGCGATGTTCTCGCCGCCGAGGCTGGTGATGCCGGCCTTGTCCGCGCGGTCCCAGGGCGAGAGACCGTCGGGGTCGGTGTGGTCGAAGAAGTCCCGGGCGGCCATGTCGTCGCTGAACGCCTCCGCCAGCTCCCGCAGTGCGCTGTTCGCCGCCACCGCGCTGCAGCCGACCTTCGCCCGCTCCTCGTTGACGAGCTTGAGCACCTCCGCCTCGGCGGCGGCCTCCGCGGTCACCGTGATCGGGGCGGAGGACTGCTGCTTCTCCTTCGACTTCGTCGGTGTGGGCGTCGGAGTCGCCTTCGGTTCCTTGGTGGGAGTGGCCGAGGGCTTCTTCGGCGGGGCCTCGGTCGTCGGGGCCGCCGACGCGGTCGACGTCGAGGGGGAGGGCGACGGGGACGAGGTGTCCCGGTCCGAGTCGCGGCTCGTCGACGTACCGCTGTCGCGGTCCGTGTCGGCGTTGCCGGACGTGCCGCCCTGCTGGGTCTCGTCGTTCGTCGGGGAGTCCGCGGCCTGCACCTTGTCGCCGCTGCTGCCGCCGCCGAGCGTGTACTTGTCGCCACCGCCGGGCAGCACGCCCGTGGCGACCGCGACGGTACCGAGGGCGACCGCGGCGGAGACGCCGAGCAGGCCCGTACGGATCGGCCTGGACGACCGCTTCTTGCGGCGGCGCGTGCCGCCGGCACCCGGCCCGTCGAAGGGGCTGTCGCCGTTCAGTGCCCCGTGGGCGCCGGTGTCGTCCGGGGCGAAGAGGTAGGCGTTGCTCTTCGCGTAGGCCTCGGAGTGCGCCTCGGGGTTCAGATAAGGGGCGATGCCCACGGTCGTGGGCGCGTCCTCCCACAGCGTGCTGTAGGCGGTGTGCGGTATGTGCTGAGTGGGCGGGACCTGGGAGTCGTACGGTCCGTGATCGGATCCGTGACCACCCGTGCCCGAATCGTATGTTTCCGTGACCCCCGTGGCGCGACCCGTGGTGGCGCGGCCGGCGGCGGAGCGTCGGTGGCGTCCCATGTTTTGGCCTTCCTCGTCCTTGCGGTCCGGGTAACTCACTCGATCGAGTGAGTTTCATATGAGATTCGTTGGGTGGGGACGGTACCCCATGGCGCAAGGGGAGGAAGTGCTGAGAGAGACATTGGCCCGTTAGCGTGCACCCATGAACGAGGATGTACGGCTGGTCGCCTGGGTGCGCGGACGCGTCCAGGGTGTGGGTTTCCGCTGGTTCACGCGGGCGAAGGCCCTGGAGATCGGCGGCCTGAGTGGTTTTGCTCTCAATTTGGACGACGGACGTGTGCAAGTGGTCGCGGAAGGCCCGCGTCCGGGCTGCGAAGGACTGCTCGACTGGCTGCGGGGGAGCGACACGCCCGGCCGCGTGGACGGCGTCACCGAGATCTGGGACACACCTCGCCGGATCTACGACGGCTTCGCCATCCGCTGAAGGTGTTCTGTAAAGGGGCCCAGGCGACGGCCCGTGGACATGCCACGCGCACCTGTCCACAGCAGAAACGGGCTGGTGGTTGCCAAGAAGCGCAGGTCGTGGCAGGCTCCGCAGAAAACGCTTGTCGTCACGCCCGCGGGCCCCGCCGGAGTCGCAGCGCCGCCCCACAGGGGCCGTGCGCCACGGTGCCGCCCGCCAATACAGGGCGTGATCGTGTTGACCGTCAAACTTTTTGGTGAGACGCTGAAAGCCCCGCGCACCTTAGCTGTTTGGCATGTAAGAACGGCAGCAAGAACTCCAGAGTGCCAAGCATCGCGGGTGCGATTCCCTCACGACCCACACCGCTTCGGTCGGTCACTCAGTGTGGAGGACCATCAATCATGGCAAAGGCGCTTCTCGGTTACGTCGGCGGCTCTGACCCGCGACTCCTCGCCGAGATGCGACGGCTCCAGCAGCGCGTACAGGACCTGGAATCCGAACTCGGACGCATCCAGGCGGAGAACGACGAGCTGACGGCTGCCGCTTCTCACGACTCGCTTCTCGAGAGCATCGACGCACGCCAGGCGGAGCCCGCGCTCACCTGATCACTGCATCGGTCACGACACGCAGTGGTTGGCTGCCCGTATCAACCGCTAAGTCGTCAGAGTTCAGATTTTGGCCAGAGTATTGCAAGGGACGCTTCGGCGTCCCTTCTTTATTTCCCCCGGTGCTTCGGTGCCTGGGTGCTTGTGTGGGTGCCGCTGTGCTTCCTCAAGCGCTTGCACTCTCTTTAACGTCTGGTGTGCCCTGCACGTTCATCCGTGAAACCGCGGGGTATCCGGGGGTTCACTGTGTGACATAACGGCGGAAGGTAGAGTCCAGCGGCGTGCACCTCAAGGCCCTGACCCTCCGAGGGTTCAAGTCGTTCGCCTCGGCGACCACGCTCCGGTTCGAGCCGGGCATCACGTGTGTCGTGGGGCCCAATGGTTCGGGCAAGTCCAACGTCGTGGACGCGCTCAGCTGGGTCATGGGCGAACAGGGCGCCAAGTCGCTGCGCGGCGGCAAGATGGAGGACGTCATCTTCGCCGGCACGACGGGCCGCCCGCCGCTGGGCCGCGCCGAGGTGTCGTTGACCATCGACAACTCCGACGGCGCGCTGCCCATCGAGTACGCCGAGGTCACCATCACGCGGATCATGTTCCGCAACGGCGGCAGCGAGTACCAGATCAACGGCGACACCTGCCGGCTCCTCGACATCCAGGAACTGCTGTCCGACTCCGGCATCGGCCGCGAGATGCACGTCATCGTCGGCCAGGGCCAGCTGGACTCCGTACTGCACGCCGATCCGATGGGCCGCCGCGCCTTCATCGAGGAGGCAGCGGGCGTACTGAAGCACCGCAAGCGCAAGGAGAAGGCGCTGCGCAAGCTGGACGCGATGCAGGCGAACCTCGCCCGCGTCCAGGACCTCACCGACGAGCTGCGGCGCCAGCTGAAGCCGCTGGGGCGGCAGGCGGCGGTCGCGCGCCGGGCCGCGGTCATCCAGGCGGATCTGCGCGACTCCCGGCTCCGGCTCCTCGCCGACGACCTCGTACGGCTGCGGGCGGCGCTCCGGACGGAGGTCGCGGACGAGGCCGCGCTCAAGGAACGCAAGGAGGCGGCGGAGGCCGAGCTGAAGAAGGCCCTCCAGCGCGAGGCGCTCCTTGAGGACGAGGTACGTCAGCTCACCCCGCGCCTCCAGCGCGCACAGCAGACCTGGTACGAGCTGTCCCAGCTCGCCGAACGCGTACGCGGCACCGTCTCGCTGGCCGACGCGCGCGTGAAGAGCGCCACCTCAGCCCCCGACGAGGAACGGCGTGGCCGCGAGCCCGAGGACATGGAGCGCGAGGCCGCGCGCATCCGGGAGCAGGAGGCCGAGCTGGAAGCGGCCCTGGAGGCGGCCGAACACGCGCTGGAGGACACGGTCGCCCACCGCGCCGAACTGGAACGCGAACTCGCGGTCGAGGAACGGCGCCTGAAGGACGTGGCCCGCGCGATCGCCGACCGCCGCGAGGGCCTGGCCCGGCTGAACGGCCAGGTCAACGCGGCCCGTTCACGGGCGGCCAGCGCCCAGGCCGAGATCGACCGCCTCGCCGCCGCCCGCGACGAGGCCCAGGCACGTGCGGTCGCGGCCCAGGAGGAGTACGAGATCCTGAAGGCCGAGGTCGACGGCCTCGACGCGGGCGACGCGGACCTGGCGGAACAGCACGCCACGGCGAAGGCGGCCCTGGCCGACGCGGAAGCGGCCCTCACAACGGCCCGCGAGGCGGCCACGGCAGCGGAACGCCGGCGCGCCGCCACCCAGGCCCGCCACGAGGCCCTCGCCCTCGGCCTGCGCCGCAAGGACGGCACAGGCGCGCTCCTGGCCGCCCAGGACCGCCTCACGGGCCTGCTCGGCCCGGCGGCCGAACTCCTGACGGTCACCCCGGGCCACGAGGTCGCCCTGGCCGCCGCCTTCGGCGCGGCGGCGGACGCCATCGCGGTGTCGACCCCGGCCGCGGCGGCAGCCGCGATCCGCCTCCTGCGCAAGCAGGACGGGGGTCGCGCTTCGCTGCTGCTTGCGGGGGCGCCGGAGCCGGAGGGCGGTGGGGCGCGGCGGTCAGGGGGTTCGGCGGGGGAGCCGGGTCCGGGTGCGCTTGGCTCGGTGGGTGCTGTGGGGGGCGGTCCGGGGGCTGGTGAGGGGCTGGGTGGCGGCTCGGGTTCTGGGGGCGGTTCGCCGGAGGCGGGTGTCCGTGGCTCGGTGAGTCCTGCGGATGGTGTGGGTGCGGGGGGCTCGGCGGCTTCCGGGGATGCCGGTGGGCGGTCGGGGAGTGGCTCGGGGCCTGCGGGCGGTTTGCCGGAGGCGGCACCGCGTGCGGCGGGGGAGCCGGGTGCAGGTCCAAGCGACTTGGCGGGCCTTGCGGATACCGACGGAGGGCAGTCGGGTGCCCGGCTCGGCCCTGCGGGCGACGAGCCCGGCGGTGGCCTTGGTGCGCGACAGCACGCGGTGGTCCCCGCGCACGACGGCTCGGCTTTCGGGGGTGTACGCGGTGCCGGTGCCGGTGGTTCGGTCGAGGACGCCGGAATCCGTGCCGGTCAGGCGGCCGACGCCGAGGGCCGGCCGGGTGCGGGCGCCGCTCCGGGCAGTGGAACCGCCCCTGGTGATCGTGACGTGGCCCGGAGCAGCGGGCGCGCAGCGCCTCTCCTCGCCGCCGATCTGGTCCGAGGCCCCCTCGAACTCATGCCCGCCGTACGGCGGTTGCTGCGTGGGATCGTTGTCGTGGAGACCCTCGAAGACGCCGAGGAACTGGTGTACGCGCGGCCGGAGTTGACCGCCGTGACCGCCGAAGGGGATCTGCTGGGCGCCCACTTCGCGCACGGTGGGTCCGCCGGGGCGCCGAGTCTGCTGGAAGTGCAGGCCTCCGTCGATGAAGCCGCCGCGCAGCTCGATGAACTGGCCGTGCGGTGCGAGGAGTTGGCCGGGGCGCAGCAGCTCGCCGTGGAGCGGCGCAAGGAGTGTGCCGCGTTCGTCGAGGAGATCGGGGAGCGGCGGCGGGCCGCCGACCGGGAGAAGTCGGCCGTGGCCCAGCAGCTCGGGCGGCTCGCCGGGCAGGCCAGGGGCGCCGCCGGGGAGGCCGAGAGGTCCACCGCCGCCGCGGCGCGGGCACAGGAGGCGCTCGACAGGGCCGTACAGGATGCCGAAGAGCTTGCGGAGCGGCTGGCCGTCGTCGAGGAGATGCCCGTCGAGGAGGAGCCCGACACCGGCGTACGGGATCGGCTCGCCGCCGACGGTGCCAACGCGCGGCAGACCGAGATGGAGGCCCGGCTCCAGGTCCGTACGCACGAGGAGCGGGTCAAGGGGCTGGCCGGACGGGCCGACTCGCTCGACCGGGCCGCACGCGCCGAACGCGAGGCACGCGCGCGGGCCGAGCAGCGGCGGGCGCGGCTCAGACACGAGGCGGCCGTCGCCGAGGCCGTCGCCTCCGGGGCCCGGCAACTGCTCGCGCACGTCGAGGTGTCGCTCGGGCGGGCCGAGGCCGAGCGGGTCGCCGCCGACGCGGCCAAGGCGCGCCGGGAACAGGAACTGGGCACCGCTCGTGCCCAGGGGCGCGATCTCAAGGCCGAACTCGACAAGCTGACGGACTCCGTGCATCGGGGTGAGGTGCTCGGCGCCGAGAAGCGCATGCGGATCGAGCAGCTGGAGACCAAGGCGCTGGAGGAGCTGGGCGTGGAGCCCGAGGGGCTCGTCGACGAGTACGGCCCGCACCAGCTGGTGCCGCCCTCGCCCCCCGCCGAGGGCGAGGAACTGCCCGAGGATCCGGAGGACCCGCGCAACCAGCCGAAGCAGTTCCACCGGGCCGAGCAGGAGAAGCGCCTCAAGGCGGCCGAGCGGGCCTACCAGCAGCTCGGCAAGGTCAACCCGCTCGCCCTGGAGGAGTTCGCGGCGCTGGAGGAACGCCACAAGTTCCTGAGCGAGCAGCTCGAGGATCTGAAGAAGACGCGCGCCGATCTGCTTCAGGTCGTGAAGGAGGTCGACGAGCGCGTCGAGCAGGTCTTCACCGAGGCCTACCGGGACACCGCCGTGCAGTTCGAGGGTGTTTTCAGCCGGCTGTTCCCCGGTGGCGAGGGGCGGCTGATCCTGACCGACCCCGACAACATGCTCACCACCGGTGTGGATGTGGAGGCCCGGCCCCCGGGCAAGAAGGTCAAGCGGCTCTCGTTGCTCTCCGGTGGCGAGCGCTCACTCACCGCCGTAGCGTTGCTGGTGTCGATCTTCAAGGCTCGGCCGAGCCCCTTCTACGTCATGGACGAGGTCGAGGCGGCCCTCGACGACACCAACCTCCAGCGGCTCATCCGGATCATGCAGGAGTTGCAGGAGGCCTCGCAGCTCATCGTGATCACGCATCAGAAGCGGACGATGGAGGTCGCCGACGCGCTGTACGGCGTCTCCATGCAGGGCGACGGCGTGTCGAAGGTGATTTCACAGCGGCTCCGCTAGTCCGCCGCCCCTCCTCCGCCCCGCGTCCCTCCCCTCCACAACACTTCAAGACTTGAACACACTCCGGTCGCGGGTGCCTCTTTTCTCACACCCCTGACCCTCTTGACTTAGAAACTTGAAGGAATAGTCTCGGCAACGTCGTTTTTACATTCAGGTACCACCTACCTGGGAGCTGTACGTGACCAGCGCTGAGCAGGCACTCAAGTCAGGAGCCGTGACGGCTCACCCCGAGCACCTCGGGCACGTCATCTTCATCGCGGCGGCGGCCGCGATGGGCGGTTTCCTCTTCGGCTACGACAGTGCCGTGATCAACGGCGCGGTCGAGGCCATCCGGGACCGCTACGACATCGGCTCCGCGGCCCTGGCGCAGGTCATCGCCATCGCCCTGATCGGCTGTGCCATCGGCGCCGCCACCGCCGGACGCATGGCCGACCGCATCGGCCGCATCCGCTGCATGCAGATCTCCGCCGTGCTGTTCACGATCAGCGCCGTCGGCTCCGCGCTGCCCTTCTCCCTGTACGACCTCGCCTTCTGGCGGATCATCGGCGGCTTCGCCATCGGCATGGCCTCCGTGATCGGCCCCGCCTACATCGCCGAGGTCGCCCCGGCCGCGTACCGGGGCCGGCTCGGCTCCTTCCAGCAGGCCGCGATCGTCGTCGGCATCGCCATCTCGCAGCTGGTCAACTGGGGCATCCTGAACGCGGCCGGCGGTGACCAGCGCGGTGAGCTGCTGGGCGTCGAGGCCTGGCAGGTGATGCTCGGTGTGATGGTCGTACCGGCGGTGCTGTACGGGCTGCTGTCCCTCGCCATCCCCGAGTCGCCGCGCTTCCTGATCTCCGTCGGCCAGGACGAGCGCGCCCGTGAGGTGCTGCGCGAGGTCGAGGGCGACGGCATCGACATGGACGCCCGGGTCGCCGAGATCGAGCACGCCATGAGGAGCGAGCACAAGTCGACCTTCCGGGACCTGCTCGGCGGCACCTTCTTCTTCAAGCCGATCGTCTGGATCGGCATCGGGCTCTCGGTGTTCCAGCAGTTCGTCGGTATCAACGTGGCGTTCTACTACTCCTCGACGCTGTGGCAGTCGGTCGGCGTCGACCCGACGGAGTCGTTCTTCTACTCCTTCACCACGTCGATCATCAACATCGTCGGCACAGTGATCGCGATGATCTTCGTGGACCGCATCGGCCGCAGGCCCTTGGCGCTCATCGGCTCGGTCGGCATGGTCGTCGGCCTCGCCCTGGAGGCCTGGGCCTTCTCCTTCGACCTCGTCGACGGCAAGCTGCCCGCCACCCAGGGCTGGATCGCCCTGGTCGCCGCTCACATCTTCGTCCTCTTCTTCGCCCTCTCCTGGGGTGTCGTCGTCTGGGTCTTCCTCGGCGAGATGTTCCCGAACAAGATCCGCGCCGCCGCACTGGGCGTGGCCGCCGCCGCGCAGTGGATCGCCAACTGGGCCATCACCGCGAGCTTCCCGTCGCTGGCCGACTGGAACCTCTCCGCGACCTACCTGATCTACACGATCTTCGCCGCGCTCTCGATCCCGTTCGTGCTCCGGTTCGTCAAGGAGACGAAGGGCAAGACGCTGGAGGAGATGGGCTGAGCCCCGGTACCCCGGTATCCCGTATGAACTCGGGGAGGAGGGCCAAGTCCCCGCTGCCCTGCTCCCCGTACCTCCGTCGCCCCGGCTCGGCCACTGCCCGAGCCGGGGCGGCGGTCTTCGTGCGTCACCAGGTTTCACCAGATGAGGACGCCGCCGCCGATCTCCAGGGCCTTGTGGGCGCTCTCCTCGATGATCCGCAGCCGGTCCTCGATGCCCGCGCGGTGTTCCGCCAGGGTCCGGGGCCGCTCCGTGCCGGCGGCGATCGCGTCCAGGTGGGTGCGCAGCAGGGCGACCTCACGCAGCAGGGCCGGCACCTCCCCGGCCTCGACATGGAGATCGGCGTCGGCCAGCACGGGCAGGAGGCGGGCGCCCAGCGCGCGTACCGCCTCCGATCCCCACACCGTCGTACGCCATGACTCGAAGCCGCCCGACTGGTACACGTCGGCCGGCACTTCGAGCAACCGCAGCTTTCCGTTCGGCTCGCGGACGAACACTTCCACCAACAGGCTCATGACCGCAGGGAACCACTGCCGGGCCCGACCGGACCACCGGGTTTCGCGGCAGGTCAGCCGCCCAGCGCCGGAACCACCCGCTCCCCGAACAACCGGAGGCTCCGCCAGCCCTCCTCCACCGGCATTCCGCCCGACAGCGGGTGCAGTACGTAGTTGTCCAGGCCCTGCGCCACGCACTCCTCCGGCGTCAGGATCCGGTAGACGCCCTCGGCGCGGAGTTCCTCGACCGTCGTGGCCGCCGACTTCACGGCCGACCGGATGTCGCCGGACTGCCAGGAGGCGTACGTCCGGGCCTCGTGCAGGAAGTGGTGGCCGTGCTCGGCCCAGGTCCGGTCCGGGTCCTCGGTGATGTGCAGGAGCGGGGTCTCGGCGGCCGGCATCATCGTCCAGCCCTCGGTGCCGTACTCGACGAGCCGCTCCTTGTAGTAGGCCTCCAGCTCGGGCAGGTGCGCGCTGGGGAAGAGGGGGAGGCCCAGGCGGGCGGCCCGTCTTGCCGCCGCCTTCGACGAGCCGCCCACCAGGAGGAGCGGGTGCGGGTCGGTGCACGGGCGCGGAGTGACCCGTACCGTACGGCCGCGGTACTCGAACTCCTGGCCGGTCCAGGCCTTCAGGAGGGTCTCCAGCAGCTCGTCCTGGAGCTTGCCGCGCCGCTTCCAGTCGGCGCCGAAATGGGCGTACTCCTCGGGGCGATAGCCGATTCCGGCGACCGTGACCAGCCGGCCGCCGCTCAGGAGATCCAGTACGGCTATGTCCTCGGCGAGCCTCAAGGGGTCGTGCAACGGACCGATCACCGCCGACACCGTCACCGCGATCCGCCGCGTCGCCCCGAACACCGCCCCCGCGAAGGCGAACGGCGACGGCAGCCAGTTGTTGGCGACGCCGTGGTGCTCCTCGGTCTGGACGGTGGTGATTCCGTGGGCGTCGGCGTACGCGGCCATCTCGATCGCGGCCTGGTAGCGGGCGCGGAGGTCGGCGGGGGTGGCGTCGGGGGCGACCAGGTTGAAACGTACGACGGTGACGGGCATGGGGGTCCCTTCCGGCGGGTGTGCCGGGGGAGATTAGCTGACGGTGTGTCAGATGGCCAGGGGTGCGGGGAGGGGGCCGGGCGGGCTACCGGGGCCGGACGCGGCGGAGGGCGGTCGCGCATACTGGTGCCGCTATGGAAACCATCATCCTTGCTGTAGTCATCGCCGTGATCGTGCTCGGTGTGCTCGGTGGGCTCGTCGTCGGCAGCCGCAGGAAGAAGCCGCTGCCCCCGGCGCCCCCCACGACACCCGACCTCACCGCCCCTCCGGCCGAGCCGCACATCGGCGACGAGGCCGAGACGCCGCGCGACGAACCGCGCCGCACGATAGAGGAGGTGGATCTTCCCGAGGCGGGGGACGGCACGTCCGTCGCCGTCGAGGAACCTCCCGCCCTCCCCGAGATCGAGGTGCCGGAGCCCACCGCCGGCCGGCTGGTCCGGCTGCGCGCCCGGCTCTCCCGGTCGCAGAACGCGCTCGGCAAGGGGCTGCTCACGCTCCTCGCGCGCGAGCACCTCGACGACGACACCTGGGAGGAGATCGAGGACACCCTCCTCACCGCCGACGTCGGCGTCCAGCCCACCCAGGAGCTGGTCGAGCGGCTGCGCGAGCGGGTGCGGGTGCTCGGTACGCGGACGCCTGAAGAGTTGCGCGGGCTGCTGCGCGAGGAGCTGCTCAAGATCCTCGAACCCGGGTTCGACCGCGCGGTGAACACCGACTCGCCCCTCGACACCCCGGGCATCGTGATGGTCGTCGGCGTCAACGGCACCGGCAAGACCACCACCACCGGCAAGCTCGCGCGCGTGCTCGTCGCCGACGGGAAGAACGTCGTCCTCGGCGCCGCCGACACCTTCCGGGCCGCCGCCGCCGATCAGCTCCAGACCTGGGGCGACCGGGTCGGGGCCCGTACGGTGCGTGGTCCCGAAGGGGGTGACCCCGCCTCCATCGCCTTCGACGCCGTCAAGGAAGGGATCGAGGCCGGCGCCGATGTCGTCCTCATCGACACCGCCGGGCGGCTTCACACCAAGACCGGGCTCATGGACGAGCTGGGCAAGGTCAAGCGCGTCGTCGAGAAGCACGCCCCGCTGGACGAGGTGCTGCTCGTGCTGGACGCCACGACCGGGCAGAACGGGCTCGTCCAGGCCCGTGTCTTCGCCGAGGTCGTCGACATCACCGGCATCGTGCTCACCAAGCTCGACGGCACCGCCAAGGGCGGCATCGTCATCGCCGTACAGCGCGAGCTGGGTGTGCCGGTGAAGCTGATCGGGCTCGGCGAGGGGGCCGACGACCTGGCTCCGTTCGAGCCGGAGGCGTTTGTTGACGCCCTTATCGGCGACTGAACGGCCGGAGAGCCCGGGGGATCTCCCAGGTACTCAAGTAGTAGGTGCTTCAGTGAGAAGAGGCCCGCCGCATGGTGCAGATGCGGTGGGCCTCTCGTTTCGGTGAGGTCCGGTGCTACGCCCGCGACCGGTGCGCCACATAGGCCAGCGTCCCCAGCAGCAGCCTCGCCGCCGGCGGCTTCGTCGCCGTGTCCAGGGCGGGCGGGCGCAGCCAGGTGACCGGGCCGAGGCCGCCCCGGTCGGAGGGGGGCGCCGTGAGATACGTACCGGCGCCGAGGCCGTGCAGGTCGAGCGTCGCGTCGTCCCAGCCCATGCGGTAGAGGAGCTGGGGCAGTTCGGCGGCGGCGCCGGGGGCGACGAAGAACTGGGCGCGGCCCTGCGGGGTGGCCGTGACCGGGCCGAGGGGGATGCCCATGCGCTCCAGGCGGACCAGGGCGTGGCGGCCGGCCGGTTCGGCGACCTCGATCACGTCGAAGGCGCGGCCCACGGGGAGCATCACCGAGGCGCCGGGGAACTGGCCCCAGGTGTCGGTGACCTCGTCGAGTGTGGCGCCGGCCGCCACCCGGGGGGCGAAGCTCAGCGGGTGGGCGCCGGGCGTGGGGCAGTCCGGCAGGCCGCAGGAGCAGGCGCCGCCCGCCGCGCGGGCGCCGGCCACCACGTCCCAGCCCCAGAGACCGGTGTACTCGGCCACGGCGGTGCACTCCGACGACCGGCCGCGGCGGCGCGTGCCGGGCCGGATCTCGCGGATACCCCGGCTGCTGCCGATCGTGAAGCCCATGCCCCCTCCAACGGGTCCGACGCACCGGTGGTTACGAGATGCACGTGGAACGTAACCCTGTGTTTCCGACTGCCCGACAGCCCTGCCCGCCATCACCTGTTTCAGTCGGCGCCCGGAAGTACCGCGGGTAGTGCGCTCGGCTGTGTGCGCCCTCGCGTGCATCCCTCCGCCCACTTCCGGCTGTCCTCTGTCAAGTGAATCCTGTGCAGCCACCCGGTAGTTCATTCGAAGGGGTGGCGAATGGTGGCGTTTCCTGGATGCCCATGGCTGGAGCCGTGATCGTAGGATTACTTTGAGTGCACGAGGCCTGGGGGCACATGCGCTTGTGGGTATGCCGGAGGCAAGTCGGCTTCCCGTTCGAAGGGTGAGAACCGGCGGACGCGAAGCCTATTTACCGGCATTCTGATAGGGCTTGGCGCACTCGGCGACAAGTGGTCTCAGGGATGGGGGCGTTCCAGTGGGCGGCAACGGCGGAAGCGCGACGACACCGGCCAGCGCCGACAAGCGCCCGAACGAGCTGCTCGGCTCATGGTTCGTGCGCAGCGGCTGGTCCAAGGGCGAGCTGGCGCGCCAAGTGAACCGACGGGCCCGCCAGTTGGGCGCCAACCACATCTCCACCGACACCTCGCGGGTCCGGCGCTGGCTCGACGGGGAGAACCCGCGCGAGCCGATCCCGCGGATCCTGTCCGAGTTGTTCTCCGAGCGCTTCGGCTGTGTCGTCTCCGTCGAGGACCTGGGGCTGCGCGCCGCCCGCCAGTCACCGTCCGCGTCCGGCGTCGACCTGCCCTGGACGGGCCCGCAGACCGTGGCCCTGCTCAGCGAGTTCTCCCGCAGCGACCTGATGCTCGCCCGGCGCGGCTTCCTCGGCACCGCCCTCGCCCTCTCCGCCGGACCGACCCTGATCGAGCCCATGCAGCGCTGGCTCGTCCCCGTGCCCCCCGCCCCGCCCGAGGAACCCGAGCATCCGTCCGCCGCGCGCCGGGCCGGCCGGCTCTCCCAGCCCGAGCTGGAACTGCTGGAGTCCACCACCGCGATGTTCCGGCAGTGGGACGCCCAGTGCGGCGGCGGCCTGCGCCGCAAGGCCGTGGTCGGACAGCTGCACGAGGTCACCGACCTCCTCCAGGAGCCCCAGCCCGAGGCCACCACCCGCAAACTGTTCAAGGTCGCCGCCGAACTGGCCGAACTCGCCGGCTGGATGTCGTACGACGTGGGACTCCAGCCGACCGCCCAGAAGTACTTCGTGCTGGCCCTGCACGCGGCCAAGGAGGCCGGGGACAAGCCCCTGGGCTCGTACATCCTGTCGTCCATGAGCCGCCAGATGATCCACCTCGGCCGGCCGGACGACGCCCTCGAACTGATCCATCTCGCGCAGTACGGCAGCCGTGACTGCGCGAGCCCCCGCACCCAGGCCATGCTGTATGCGATGGAGGCACGCGCATACGCCAATATGGGACAGCCCGGAAAGTGCAAGCGGGCCGTGCGGATGGCCGAGGACACGTTCGCGGACGTACACGATTGGGACGAGCCCGATCCCGACTGGATCCGCTTCTTCTCCCGCGCCGAGCTGTACGGCGAGAACTCCCACTCCTTCCGCGACCTGGCCTATGTCGCAGGGCGCAGCCCCACCTACGCCTCCCTCGCCGAACCCCTCATGCGGAACGCCGTCGACCTGTTCGCGAAGGACACCGATCACCAGCGGTCGTACGCACTGAACCTGATCGGCATGGCCACCGTCCACCTCCTCCAGCGGGAGCCGGAACAGGCCACCGTGCTGGCCGCCGAGGCCATGGGAATCGCCAAGAAGGTGCGCTCGGAGCGGGTCAACACTCGTATCCGAAAAACCGTCGACACGGCTGTACGCGACTTCGGGGATCTCACCGAGGTCGTCGACCTCACCGACCAGCTCGCCATCGATCTGCCAGAGACCGCCGAAGCGGTCTGAACCCCCGGAACCCCGGCCGCGGCAGGCCCTCCCGAACAGCCCGACTCGGCTCCCCCGCCAGGTCATCGGAAGGCCCGCCGCGGTCGGACCACCGCCCCGGGTGAAGGTTGCGCCACGATAACGATCGGCGCGTCCGACATCTGGCAGTTCATCGATCCGTAACACACAAGGCACCTTCGTCACTGCGGCGAAACATCGAGGGGCGTCGACCGAAACGGCGCTGCGCCAATCTCTGGCGCATAACCGGCCCACCCCTCAATCCGCTCAGGCTTCGCCCGCACGGGGCCGTACCAATGACGAGGAGACGCCGATGGCATCAGCCGCCATCACGCTAGCCGCAGACGCTCCCACGCTGTCTGCCGCAAACACCGGGTTCATGCTGATCTGTTCAGCCCTGGTGTTGCTCATGACCCCCGGTCTCGCCTTCTTCTACGGCGGCATGGTTCGGGTCAAGAGCACTCTGAACATGTTGATGATGAGCTTTATCAGCATCGGGATCGTCACGATCCTCTGGGTGCTCTACGGCTTCTCGCTCGCCTTCGGCACCGACAAGGGCGGCTTCATCGGCTGGACCTCGGGCTGGGTCGGTCTCAGTGACATCGGCACCGCCGATCTGTGGGACGGCTACACCATCCCGATCCTGGCCTTCATGGTCTTCCAGATGATGTTCGCCATCATCACGCCCGCCCTGATCAGCGGTGCCCTCGCGGACCGCGTCAAGTTCACGGCCTGGGCGCTGTTCGTCGCCCTCTGGGCCACGGTCGTGTACTTCCCCGTCGCCCACTGGGTATGGGGCGCGGGCGGCTGGGCCTTCGAGCTGGGCGTCATCGACTTCGCCGGTGGTACGGCGGTCCACATCAACGCGGGTGCCGCGGCGCTCGGCGTGATCCTGGTCATCGGCAAGCGCGTCGGCTTCAAGAAGGACCCGATGCGCCCGCACAGCCTCCCGCTGGTCATGCTCGGCGCCGGTCTCCTCTGGTTCGGCTGGTTCGGCTTCAACGCCGGCTCGTGGCTCGGCAACGACGACGGCGTCGGCTCCCTGATGTTCGTCAACACGCAGGTCGCCACCGCCGCCGCCATGCTCGCCTGGCTCATCTACGAGAAGATCCGCCACGGCGCGTTCACCACGCTGGGCGCCGCCTCCGGCGCGGTCGCGGGTCTGGTCGCCATCACCCCCTCGGGCGGTGCGGTCTCCCCGATCGGCGCGATCGCCGTCGGCGCCATCGCCGGTCTGCTGTGCGCCATGGCCGTCGGCCTCAAGTACAAGTTCGGTTACGACGACTCGCTCGACGTCGTCGGTGTCCACCTCGTCGGCGGTGTCGTCGGCTCCCTGCTGATCGGCTTCTTCGCCAGCGGCAAGGGCCAGTCCGAGGTCCAGGGCCTCTTCTACGGCGGCGGCCTCGACCAGTTCTGGAAGCAGTGCGCCGGTGTCTTCGCCGTCCTCGGCTACTCCCTGGTCGTCTCCGCGATCCTCGCCTTCCTCCTCGACAAGACGATCGGCATGCGCGTCTCCGAGGACGACGAGGTCGCCGGCATCGACCAGGCCGAGCACGCCGAGACCGCATACGACTTCAGCGGCGCCGGGGGTGGCTCGGCCCGTACGTCCGTCACGACGGCCGTCGGTGGCGAGAGTAAGAAGGTGGACGCATGAAGCTCATCACCGCCGTTGTGAAGCCCCACCGGCTCGACGAGATCAAGGAGGCCCTCCAGGCCTTCGGGGTCCACGGTCTGACGGTCACCGAGGCGAGCGGCTACGGTCGTCAGCGGGGCCACACCGAGGTCTACCGCGGCGCCGAGTACACGGTCGACCTCGTTCCCAAGATCCGCATCGAGGTTCTCGCCGAGGACGACGACGCCGAGGGTCTGATCGACGTCATCGTCAAGGCGGCCCGAACCGGCAAGATCGGTGACGGCAAGGTCTGGTCCCTCCCGGTCGACACGGCCGTCCGGGTCCGGACCGGCGAGCGCGGCCCGGACGCGCTCTGAGGCAGGAAAACGAACAGGAGTCGCTGGGTGACGAGTACGAACGTGCGTAAGGATGCAGAGGACTCGGGACCCAGCGGCTATGCGGCGGCCCGGCTGCGCCTCCTCACCGAGGGGGTGCGGTCCGGGCCGCCGCGCCGTGCGGCCCTCGCCGAACTGACGGACGAATGGCTGACCGGCCTGTTCACCGCGGGCGCCGAGGGACTGCGCGGAGTCTCCCTGGTCGCGGTCGGCGGCTACGGCAGAGGTGAACTCTCCCCACGCAGCGACCTGGACCTGCTCCTCCTGCACGACGGCAGCGACTCCGCCGGGGTCGCCGCCCTCGCCGACCGGCTCTGGTACCCCGTCTGGGACCTGGGCCTCGCCCTCGACCACTCCGTACGGACCCAGTCCGAGGCCCGCAAGGTGTCCGGCGAGGACCTCAAGGTGCAGCTGGGCCTGCTGGACGCCCGCCACCTGGCAGGCGACCTCGGCCTCACGGCCGGCCTGCGCACCGCCGTCCTCGCCGACTGGCGCAACCAGGCCCCCAAACGCCTCCCCGAACTCCAGGAACTCTGCGCCGAGCGCGCCGAACGCCAGGGCGAGCTCCAGTACCTCCTCGAACCCGACCTCAAGGAGGCCCGCGGCGGCCTCCGCGACGCCACCGCCCTGCGCGCCGTCGCCGCCTCCTGGCTCGCCGACGCCCCGCGCGAGGGCCTCACCGACGCCCGCCGCCGTCTCCTGGACGTCCGCGACGCCCTCCACCTCACGACCGGCCGCGCCACCGACCGCCTCGCCCTCCAGGAACAGGACCAGGTGGCCGCCGAACTCGGCCTCCTCGACGCCGACACCCTCCTGCGGCAGGTGTACGAGGCCGCACGCGTCGTGTCGTACGCCAGCGACGTCACCTGGCGCGAGGTGGGGCGCGTGCTGAGATCACGCGCCGTACGCCCACGCCTGCGCGCCATGCTGGGGGGCGGCAAGCCGGTGGCGGAACGTTCACCCTTGGCCGAGGGTGTCGTCGAACAGGACGGCGAGGTGGTGCTCGCCCGCGCCGCCCGCCCCGACCGCGACCCCGTCCTCCCGCTGCGTGCCGCCGCGGCGGCCGCCCAGGCGGGCCTCCCGCTCTCCCTGCACGCGGTCCGACGTATGGCCGTGGCGGCACGCCCGCTGCCCACCCCGTGGCCTGCGGAGGCCCGCGAACAACTGGTGACGCTGCTGGGCTCCGGCCGCCCGACCATCGAGGTCTGGGAGGCGCTGGAGGCCGAGGGCCTGATCACCCACTTCCTCCCCGACTGGGAACGGGTCCGCTGCCGCCCGCAGCGCAACGCCGTCCACATCTGGACGGTCGACCGCCACCTCATCGAAACGGCCGTCCGGGCCTCCGAGTTCACCCGCCGGGTCAGCCGCCCCGACCTCCTCCTCGTCTCCGCGCTGCTCCACGACATCGGCAAGGGCTGGCCGGGCGACCACTCCGTCGCGGGCGAGATCATCGCCAAGGACGTGGCCGCCCGCATCGGCTTCGACCGCGCGGACGTGGCGGTGCTGGCGACTCTCGTACGGCACCATCTGCTCCTCATCGACACCGCGACCCGGCGTGACCTGGAGGACCCGGCCACCGTGCGCTCGGTCGCCGAGGCGGTCGGCTCGCAGAGCACCCTGGAACTGCTCCACGCGCTCACCGAGTCCGACGCGCTGGCGACGGGCCCGGCCGCCTGGTCGACCTGGCGCGGTTCGCTCGTCGCCGACCTGGTGAAACGGGTCGCCGCCGTGCTCTCCGGGGACGCCGCCGAGGAACCCGAGGCCGCCGCGCCCACCGCCGAACAGGAACGGCTCGCCATCGAGGCGATCGCGACCGGGGGACCGGTACTGGCGCTGCGCGCCCAGACGGAACCCCCGGCGGACGCGTCGGAGGAGGAGCCCTCCGGGGATCCCGAGCCGCTGGGCGTGGAACTGCTGATCGCCGTACCCGACCAGCCGGGGGTGCTGCCCGCGGTGGCCGGGGTGCTGGCGATGCACCGGTTGACGGTCCGCACGGCGGAACTGCGCGCACTGGATCTTCCGGACGGTGTCGAGGGCGCGGTCCTGCTCCTCGACTGGCGGGTGGCCGCCGAATACGGCTCCCTGCCCCAGGCGGCCCGCCTGCGCGCCGACCTCGTACGGGCCCTGGACGGCTCCCTGGACATCACGGGGCGGCTGGCAGAGCGGGATGCGGCTTATCCGCGGCGCCGGGGTGTCGTGGCACCGCCGGCCCGGGTGACCGTCCACCCGACGGCTTCCCGGCTGGCCACGGTGATCGAGGTGCGGGCGCAGGACGCTCCGGGGCTGCTGCATCGGATCGGGCGGGCGCTGGACGATGCGGGGGTGCGGGTGCGGAGCATGCATGTCAGCACGCTGGGGTCGAATGCGGTGGATGCTTTTTACGTGACCAACGGCAAGGGCGCGCCGCTGCCGGGGGACGAGGCGTCGTTGGTGGCGCGGAAGCTGGAGGAGATGCTGCGGGCGTGAGGGCGTCGGCGGGGCGGGCGGTGTCATGGGCGGCGCCCGCGCCGACGTGGGGGCGAGGGCTCGCGGGGGATCCGGGGGCTTCCCGAGGGCGGGTGAGTGTGGTTCCGGTGCGGGGCAGGTGCGGTGGGCCACGCGCACGGGGTCTGTGGTGCCGGGAGCGCGAGTCCGTTCCGTCGATTTCCCGGTGGGCGTGGGTGCACCTCCGGTAGCGTCGCGGTCCGCGTCGTGGGGGAGGGGCGGGGGATGTCGGCTACAGGGCGGCTGGGTGTCGTGGGTGGCGCCACTGTCGTGTTCGTCGGGTGGGGCGTGGCGGCGGTGCTCACCGAGGTGCCCGTGCTTCTCGTGGGGTTGCCGGTGGTCGGTGCGGGCTGGGTGCTCGTGGTGCTGGACAGCGGGTACCGGCTCGGCCGGGAGTGGGCGCACCGGCGCCGGCGCCGCAGAAGCCGGGCGACGCGCGAGGTGTGGGCGCCGAGGGCCGGAGTGCGTCGGCCCCTCGAGTACCCCGGGGTCGTCGCGTCCCCGACGGTTGACGATCCGGTGGACCGGCAGGGCCGGTTCAGGGCGACCGGCATCCGGCTCGCCGTACTCCCCGCGCTCGCGGTGCTGTTCCTGACGGTCGAGTCCGCGTTCCTGGCCCAGGGGAGCCCGCTCGCCCTGGGCTTCGTCTGCGCGGAGTGTCTGCTGCTGGTCGCCATGATCTGGACGGTGCGGACCGAGCAGGAGCCCTCCAGACCGTGGGTCACCAGCCGGACCCGGGCGGAACTGTTCCGCAGGGAGCAGTACCTGCTGGTCGCGTCGGCGGGCCCGTACCTCGGTCTGACCCCGACGGAGACCGAGCAGGTCAGGGACGTCCGGCTGAACCTCATCGCCCACGCGGGCCCCGCCCAACTGGACGCCTTCACCCGCCTCGGCGACCCGGCCGCCGACGGCACCCTGACGTACTGGCACGACGAGGTCTGGCGCCGCCCCGCTGCCGCGCCCGCCGCCGACGCCACCGACCGCATGCGCACCTACCTCGACCACCGGATCCGACGCCAGAGCCTGTTCTTCGAGCTGGCCGCCGGAACCTGCGAGCGCACCGAGCGAACCCTCGGCCGGGTCGCCAAGGGAGCCATCCTCGCCGGTATCGCCGTGGCTCTCTGCTACGCCGTACTGCTCGCCGAGGGACGCGCCGACGCTGACCGGTCGACGGCGGCCATGACGATCGCCCTGCTCGCGGCGGGTCTGCCGCCCTTGTGCAACAGTGTCCTGGCGATCCAGAACCTGTTCGCCACCCAGCGCCTGGCAGCGTCGTACCGACAGACCCGGCAGGAACTCGACACGTACGAGAACACTCTGTGCAAACTGCTGAACGGGCCGCCGGGAGCGGACCCGGCCGAGGCGGGGCGGGCGTTCCGGGCACTGGTCGTGGGGGTCGAGACGACGCTGACGGAGGAACTCAGACGTTGGCGGATCATCGTCGCGAAGCCGGAGTTCGACGCGGGACTGTGACGGCCGGCGCGATGAGCCGGTCCCGGACGGAATTCGTGGCCGCCGACTCTGTGAACTCCTCACGTGACGACGCGTGATGGATCACAATCAGTCGGGTGAGGGAGGTCTTCATCAGCCACAGCGCCCGAGGAGACGACTTCGCCATGGCTGTCCGGGACTCCCTCGTGGAAAAGCTTCGGCTCAAGCACTACGACGTCCTGGTGGACCAGGAGAACATCCCGCCCGGCGACGAGTGGCGGCCCCGCATCGTCGACTGGCTCGCCCGCTGCGACGCGGTCGTCTTCCTGCTCAACGAGAAGGCCCTGACCTCTTCCTGGGTACGACGGGAGGTCAACATCCTGCTGTGGCGCAGGGCGTTGGGCGCACCCCTGCCCGTGGTCCCGGTCCTGCTGGGCGACCTCTCGACCACCGAGGTGAAGAAGACGGGACTGGAGGAGCTGGGACCGATCCAGTTCGCCCGCACCCCGGACGGAGCGCCCGACGTCGCCGAGGACATAGCGCAGTCCGTGCTCGACCGGTTCGCGGAACTGCCCGCCGCGGCCGTCTCCGGCGACACCCCGATGCGGACCTGGCTCGACCGGCTGGAGTCCTACCTCTCCGAGGCCCGGCGCGCAGGCGAGCTGACCCGGGCCGCGACCACTCTGGGCCTGGAGCAGAAGTACCTGCCCGAAGTGACCGCGGCCGCGGGCGGCTGCCTCTTTCTCGCCCACCAGTTCCTGGTGGCACCTCCCGCGCGCGTGGAGCGGGCACTCAACGATCTGGCCCCGGCCCTGCCCGACGGCACCCTGCGCCGGCTGATCGCCCAGCTCAGCGCCACCTGGGTCGACGAGGAGGCCGCTCGCGCCCTGCTGCCCGGGGCGGGCCGGACGCCACGGGACATGACCGTGCTGCTCAACGCCCGAAGAGCGGGCACGGCACAGCAGTACATCCGCCGGGCGACCTGCTGCGCCACCCTCGGCTACGAGGTGAGGTCGACCGGGGACCTGCCGACCGGCGAGGACCGGGTCGGCGAACGGTTCAGGGACTGGGAACAGACCGTATGGGCACAGTTCTTCGAAGCCGACACCCACGAGGACCGGATACTGCCGGACGACCTCGGGGACCGTACGCACTACCTCGTCATCGACAAGTCCGCGCCGCCCGACGCGGAGTTCGCCGAGGCGGTGGGCCTGCTCCACGACGCCTTCTCCTGGCTGATCGTCCTGGTCACCACCGGCACCCCCGTGCCCGAACCGCCGGTGCTGGCCGCCTTCAAGAACCCCGTGGTGCCGAAACCGCTGCTCTCCGCCTCCGACGAGGTCACCGCGCGCCTGCGCAACAAACGCCTGGCACAGCTCCCCGACAAGCTCGCCGGCCGGTACGAGGAGTCCCCGTGACCGAACGCGCCTTTCACGGCCCCGACCCCAGGGACGGCCGTGTCTACGTCATGCCGGCAGGCCTCGCGCTGGCCGTCAGGGTGGCGCTGGCCACGGACCGGCCGCTGCTGCTCAGCGGGGAGCCCGGTTCGGGCAAGTCCTCCCTGGCGCCCTTCTACGCCCGCGAGCAGGGCCTGCGCTACTACGAGCACGTGGTCACCTCCCGTACCCGGGCGACCGATCTCCTCTGGACCTTCGACAGCGTGCGCCGACTCGCGGACGCCCAGGCCCGCCGTGTCCGGCTGAACGATGCCCACTATGTGCGCCCCGGCGTCCTGTGGCGGTCGCTGGCCCCCGACTCTGCCCGCCGCCGGGGTGTCCCGACCCGGCCGCCGGAGGGGCAGAACCCGCAGGGGGCGGGCGGTGCCGTGGTGCTCATCGACGAGATCGACAAGGCCGACCCGGACGTGCCCAACAGCCTGCTCGTACCGCTCGGTTCGCAGGAGTTCACCGTCGCCGAGACGGACACGACGATCTCGCGGGAGCCGGGTGTGGACCGACACCTGATCGTCATCACGACCAATGGTGAACGGGAGTTGCCGCAGGCCTTCCTGAGACGCTGTGTGATGTTCCGGCTGCCCGAACCGGAGGCGGAGAGCCTGGTCAGGATCGCGGAACTGCATCTGGAGTACGAGGGCGTGGACCTGGACGCCCCCACGCGGGAGCTGGTCCGCATGCTGGCCGCCGAGCTGGTGCAGGCGAGGCGGGACCAGGACGCCCGGCGCGGCCGGTTCCCCAGCACGGCCGAGTATCTGGACGCCGTGCGCGCCTGCCGGGAACTGGGCATCCGACCGGGCGACGAGGACTGGGACCTCGTACGCGGCCTGACCATGGCCAAGCCGTCGCAGCGGGAGCGGTGACCGAATGGGGCCGGGCGTATGGGTCGGGGATGTGGTCCGGGCGCTGGAGGTGGCCGAGGACGACGCCGAACGCCGACAGGTCCTGCGGCTGCTGGGATTCACCGGGACGACCGCCGCCCCCGCACCGGCGGTCACCTCCCCGCAGCCCCGCCCGGTCACACCACCGCGCCCTCGCTCGCAACGGACTCCGAGCCCCGCGACCGACTCGCCACCGCCCCCGGCGGACACTCCCGAGGGGCACAGCGAACCTCCGCCCCTCGACCAGCGGTTGCCTCTCCTGGAGCCGACGCGTGTGGATCCGACCGGTGTGTCCCCGGCCCGCGCCGAACCGCTCGCCGCCCCCAGCGCCGAACGCGCCCTCCTCCCGCACCAGCCCTTGCTGGAGCCCGACTGGACCGCCGCCATCCTCCGGGCCGCGCTCTCCCGCCAGGTCGCCGAGGGCCCCGTCGACACCCGGGCGCTGATCGACACGCTCGCCCACGGCCGCCCGGTCCAGTGGCTGCCGCGCGTGCTCGTGCCGACCCTGCGGTACGGCGTCCAGGTGCTGGTGGACCGGGGCACCGGACTCCAGCCGTTCCGCCGGGACCAGGACGAGCTGGTCGCGCGTATCCGCTCGGTGGTCGGCCCCGACCTCGTCGACGTGGGCTACTTCTCCGACGCGCCGCAGTGGGGCACGGGCACCGGCGTCCGCTGGACCCGCACGGCGTACGAGCCACCCGCGCGCGGGACCCGTGTTCTACTCCTCTCCGACCTGGGTCTGGGCGGCCCGCCGCACGAGCCGCCGCGCTCCACACGCGCGGACTGGGAGGGCTTCGTCGGACTCGTCACGCGCGCGGGGTGCGTGGCCGTCGCGCTGTCGCCGTACCCGCCCGACCGCTGGCAGGCCTGGATGCCCGCACTGCTGCCGCTGGTGAGCTGGGACCGTACGACGACCACGGGAGGGGTCCAGTTCCAGGTGAGGGCGCGATGACCGGTCCCGCCCCGGAACTCCCTCCGGCGCCCGGACGGGGTGCGTGGGAACTCGCCGCCCTGCTGAGCTTCGCCACGCGGATCGAACCCGAACTGATCCGCGCGGTCCGGCTGCGGCTGCTGCCGCATCTCGACGTGGGCGCCGAGGCCGATCTGTGGTTCAGCGACTGGGTGGGCGCCCGCACTCCCGAAGCCATCGCGCTGCTTCCGGAGTGTCTGCCGCACCTGCGCGGGGTCCTGGTGGACCTCCTGGCGGCGGACCCCCGTCTGGGGCAGGTCGTCGACATCGTCACCGAACTGCACCGGGACCTGTCGCCCGCCCTGTTCCTGGAGGAACAGATCACCTGGCACAGCCTGCACGGCGACACGGAGAAGGCCACGGAACACCTCAACCGGGCCCTGCACGCGCTCGTACGGGAACGGCGCACCGGGCTCGCCGGGTGGTTCGCGGAGGCGTGGCACCGGCTCCCGGCCGAAGCCCGCGCGACACCGGCCGCCAGGACACTGGCGCACGCGGCGCTCGCCCATGTCCCCTCGCTCGACCCGGACACGGGGCCCGAACTGACGCTCGCCGAGGTGGCGACGGTCGCCGAGGCGGTCGGGGAGGTACGGATCGGCGTGTTCAGGGACGGGGACGCGCTGGTGCTGGGTGACGAGACGGGAGTGGAGGGGGTGTGGGGGAACGGGGCCCGCGCGATCCTCGTGCCCGACACCCGTCCGCGCGTCGTCGCGGTGGTCACGGAGTCCGAGAGCCGGCTCGTCCGCTTCGCCGACGGGGTGGTCACCAGCCTGGAGGAGGGGACGGGGAGGGTCGAGCTGCGGACGGGGGCGGGGCATGTGTACGTGATCGAGCCGCCCGTGCTCGCCCCGACCGAACCGGAGGATCCTGCTCCGTTCCGTTTTCCGGCGGAGG
Source organism: Streptomyces sp. NBC_00075 (assembly GCF_045041225.1). Taxonomy (NCBI): domain Bacteria; kingdom Bacillati; phylum Actinomycetota; class Actinomycetes; order Kitasatosporales; family Streptomycetaceae; genus Streptomyces; species Streptomyces sp. NBC_00075. The sequence continues at coordinate 2,935,862 of NZ_CP108243.1, read as the reverse complement.
AGGAGCTGCACGCGCAGCTCGCCGAGGGGGTACGGGCCGAGCTGACTCCCCGGCTGACCAGGACCCTCCAGAACCTTCTCCGGCGTTTCCGGGACGCGGACGACTACGGGGCACTGACTCGGGCGGTCCGGCTCGCCGAGCGTGCCCTGGAGACCGGGTACGAGGCCCAGGACTGGCCCGGGTTCGGGTGCGCGGCGGCGGAGGCGCAGTACCTGCTGGGCGCGTACCGCGGCTCCCGGCGGCCCCTCGAACGGGCTGTCGAGATCAGCAGCAGGGTGTGGTCGACCGCCGGGGAGGGGCTCGCCGTACGCGCCTGGACCGTCTGCGGAGCGGCTCATCGCGAGCTGTTCGCGTACACCGGTGACATCTTCGACCTCCAGGCGGCTCTGGACGCACTTCAGCCACAGGTCCGCCGGGCACGGGGAGGGGACAGGGGGTGGCTCCTGACCGAGCTGCTGCGCACGTACGTGGTCTTCCACGGGGCCGATCCGAACGGGGACCACCTGTCCCGCGCGCTGGAGCTGAGCGGGCGGGCGATCCGCTCTCCGGAGGAGGAACAGGAGACGGCGCTCGCGCTGGCCCGGGTCTATCTGGCTCGGCACGAGGTGACGGGGTACCCGGGTGAACTGGCGCGGGTCGAGGGGGTTGCCAGGCTTGCGTCGCCTACGTCACTGGATTCCGCAAGGGCCGAAAGAGGGGCAGTTCAGGCCGAGTTGTCGCTGCATCGGTTCCGTACCGAGGGAGTGTGGGACGACCTCGACGCGGCCGTGAACGGGCTGCGTTGGGTTCTCAGGGAGCTGCCCGGAGACAGCCAGTTGCGGAGGGCGCAACTGTCGGTCACCCTCGCCGACACGCTGCGGCTGCGGTATCGGCTGCTGAAGGATCAGGAGATGCTGGACGAGGCCCGCCACTGCCTGCGGGAAGCCCTGGCGCTCCTGCCGGAGCCGTCGGTGTGGCGGCGGGCCGCTCTCAACGGCCTCAACCGGTGTCTGATCGACGCCTACCGCGAGGACGGGGACCTGGCCGACCTGGACGAGGCGGTCGACGTCGCCAGGGAGGCCGCGCACGCTGTCAGGGCCTGCCCGAGCCTCCCGCACACCCATGTGGCCCGGGCTCAGCTGTCCGAGGCCCTGATCATGCGCCACCGCGCGATCGGTGACCCGGCGTCCCTCGACGAGGCCGTAGACGTCCTGAGGTCGGCGGACATCGACTCTCCGCTGGTCCGCCCTGCCGTCCGGGTGGACCATGCCGTCGCCCTCGCGTCGGCGCTGCTCGAACGGCGCGACCTCGCGGCTGCGCTGGAGGTGCTGGACGCCCTGCCGGAGGGCGTTCCGCCGGCCGCCCGGTTGCTCACCGCCGAGATCGTGGTGGGCATGGGGGTGGAGTCACGGTTGCGCGAGGCACAGGCGGACATGCGGGGTCTGTTCGCGCGGACCTCGGTACCGCCCCACCAGCGGCTCGCCGCCGCGAGGCTGTGGGCACGGTTGGCGGAACTCACCGACGACCCGGACGACCTCGTACGGAGCCATGAGGCCGTGAGCGAGGATCTTCCGCCCGCGCTGCTGCTGTCGCTCGGCGAGCGGGAACACCTGGGCGTGGAGTGGGAGGCGCGGGCCCGGGAGGCGGCGGCCTGTGCGATCGAGGTCGGCCGGCCGGAACGCGCGCTGGAGTTCCTCGAAGAGCGGGAGGAGGTGTTGTCGGCGCGGGTGGCCCGCCGGCCCGGCATCGACCTCACACCCGAGCTGACCCGGCTCTGGGCCCATCTCGACCTCCGCACGAACGCGGCAGAGCCGCAGGCCACGCTGCGGCCGGACAGGATGGCGGCCACCCTGTACCGCCTGATCCGTACGATGCCCGTTCCGGTCACCGCACTGCTGTCGGCCGCCTCGGAAGGCCCCGTCGTCGTGCTGAACGCGGCCCGGCGCCGATGTGATGCCCTGGTCGTCGCACTCGACGGGGTCACGTCGATGAAGCTGCCGTTCGGCCATGACGTACTGGCCCAGCGAGCGGAGGACTATGCGCGCGTGGTGGCATTGTCCGACGCCGAACAGCGGGCGTCCGGTATGACCGAGCTGTTCGGCTGGCTGTCGTCGAGAACCGTCGAGCCCGTCATGGGCGGTCTCGGGACAGCGGGAGACTCGGTGGACCGCATCTGGTGGTGCCCCAACGGCTTGTTCACGAAGCTTCCCGTGCATGCCGTGGAGACGGGACAGATGGTGGGCGTCGTCACCTCCTATACGCCGAGCCTCCGGGCCCTCATGACAGCCAGAGACCGGATGAGGCCAGCGTTTCTCGTCGACCCACGCTCGACGTTGGTGGTCCTGGCAGACGGTGGAAACCCGGTCCGCGTGATGTCTCCCGGGGCGACGATCCTCAGAGGAGCGAACGCAACGGTCGCCAGGGTCACGGCGGAACTGGCCCGGAGCCGCCGCAGGTTCTTCCAGTACGACGGGCCCGCCCACTTCGACGGTGCCCCCCGGCTGCACCTCGCCGACGGTGTACTCGACTGGCGTGATCTTCCGGAGGGCGTCGTCCCCGACGGGGCCATGATCTATCTCGCCGGATGGGACGAGCCCGACCCGGACAACGCCCCCGAGAGCGAGATCTGGCGGATCCTTGCGGCATTCCAGGCTGCCGGTTACAGCCACGTGCTCGCGATGCAGGGGACGGCCGACGACCGTGGGATCGGGGTCGCGGACTCCGTGTACCGGGAGTTCATCAGGGCGGGGGAGGAAAACCGTCCGGACAGCGTGGCCCGGCTCCTCCACAGGGAGCTGCCACGCATCGGTCCGGACGGCACCCTGTTCAAACGGGCGGCCGTCAAACACCTGGGCCCCTGACCCACCCCCACCCAGTCCTCACCCTCTGGGTGGAGACCTCACCGCACCCGGCCGGATACCCTGGAGAACAGCCCACTCTGCCCCCGACTCCGAGGACCGACGCCGCCGTGTTCGATACTCTCTCCGATCGCCTCCAAGCCACCTTCAAAACGCTCCGGGGCAAGGGCCGGCTTTCCGAGGCGGACATCGACGCCACGGCCCGCGAGATTCGTATCGCGCTCCTCGAAGCCGACGTGGCCCTGCCGGTCGTGCGGACGTTCATCAAGAACGTGAAGGAGAGGGCGCTCGGCAGCGATGTCTCCAAGGCCCTGAATCCCGCCCAGCAGGTCCTCAAGATCGTCAACGAAGAGCTGGTGACGATCCTCGGCGGCGAGACCCGCCGTCTCCGCTTCGCCAAGAACCCGCCCACCGTCATCATGCTGGCCGGTCTCCAGGGTGCCGGTAAGACCACGCTCGCGGGCAAGCTCGGCAAGTGGCTCAAGGACCAGGGGCACTCGCCCCTCCTCGTCGCCGCCGACCTCCAGCGCCCCAACGCCGTCAACCAGCTCAGCGTCGTCGCCGAGCGGGCCGGGGTCGCGGTCTACGCGCCCGAGCCGGGCAACGGGGTCGGTGACCCGGTCAAGGTCGCCAAGGACTCCATGGAGTTCGCGAAGACCAAGGTCCACGACATCGTCATCGTGGACACCGCCGGGCGCCTCGGTATCGACGCCGAGCTGATGCAGCAGGCCGCGGACATCCGGGATGCCGTGAGCCCGGACGAGATCCTCTTCGTCGTCGACGCCATGATCGGCCAGGACGCCGTCAACACGGCCGAGGCCTTCCGGGACGGTGTCGGGTTCGACGGTGTCGTCCTGTCGAAGCTCGACGGTGACGCCCGTGGTGGTGCCGCGCTCTCCATCGCCTCGGTGACCGGCAAGCCGATCATGTTCGCGTCGAACGGCGAGAAGCTCGACGACTTCGACGCGTTCCACCCCGACCGGATGGCCTCCCGCATCCTCGACATGGGTGACCTCCTCACCCTGATCGAGCAGGCGGAGAAGACGTTCAGCCAGGAAGAAGCGGAGGCCATGGCCTCCAAGCTGGCGTCCAAGAAGGGCCAGGACTTCACCCTGGACGACTTCCTGGCCCAGATGGAGCAGGTCAGGAAGATGGGCAGCATCTCCAAGCTGCTCGGCATGCTGCCCGGCATGGGGCAGATCAAGGACCAGATCAACAACCTCGACGAGCGCGATGTGGACCGTACGGCGGCCATCATCAAGTCGATGACCCCGGCCGAGCGCCAGGACGCGACGATCATCAACGGCTCGCGCCGCGCCCGTATCGCCAAGGGTTCCGGTGTCGAGGTCAGCGCGGTCAAGGGCCTGGTCGAGCGGTTCTTCGAGGCCCGCAAGATGATGTCCCGCATGGCTCAGGGCGGCGGCATGCCGGGGATGCCCGGGATGCCGGGCATGGGTGGCGGCCCCGGCCGCTCGAAGAAGCAGCCCAAGCAGGCCAAGGGCAAGCAGCGCTCCGGCAACCCGATGAAGCGCAAGCAGCAGGAGCAGGAGGAGGCCGCGCGCAGGGCCGCCGGCCCCCAGGGCGCTCCGGGCGGCGCGTTCGGTCTGCCGGGCCAGCAGGCCGGCCAGGACTTCGAGCTGCCGGACGAGTTCAAGAAGTTCATGGGCTGATCGGACAGGTCCTTACGTCGTTCAGGGCGCCCCTCGCCGGAGGGGCGCCCTCGCGCTTTCTGCGCGTGCCCGCGCCCGGGGTGTGTCGTAACGTCCGCATATGAGCAACCCTGTGCCGCCGCGCAAGGCCCCCGACCAGCCGTGGCGTTCCGAGGGCACTCCGGACGAGGAGCCGCCGAAGCCGTCACCCGGTGGGCGGCGGATGCGGGGCGGCTGGTGGAACCTGGTCTTCGCCGCCCTGTTCGTCTTCCTCGTCGCCTACCTCGCGCTGTCCCTCTTCAACGAGGGTGACGAGCCGACGATCTCGTACACCGCGTTCAGCAAGCAGGTCGACTCCGGCAACGTCAGCAAGATCTACTCCAAGGGCGACGCGATCCAGGGTCAGTTGAAGAAGGCCCAGGACAACCCCGAGGGCGACGGCAAGTACACCAAGTTCAAGACCCAGCGCCCGGAGTTCGCGGACGACCAGCTCTGGGAGGACCTGACCAAGAACAACGTCACCGTCACGGCGGAACCGGTCGTCAAGCAGCGCAGCCTCCTGTTCAACCTGTTGATCTCGCTCGCTCCGATGCTGCTACTCGTCGTCCTGTGGGTCTTCATCGCGCGGCGGATGAGTCCGGGGCTGGGCGGCGGGGGCGGCATGCTGGGGCGCAAGGCGCCGCCCAAGCCGGTCGAACTGCAGCCGGGCGCCGAGCGCACGACGTTCGGGGACGTGGCGGGCATCGACGAGGTCGAGGGCGAGCTGAACGACGTCGTCGACTTCCTGAAGAACCCGGACGCCTACCGGCGCATGGGCGCCAAGATGCCGCGCGGGGTGCTGCTGGCCGGGCGGCCGGGCACCGGCAAGACGCTGCTCGCGCGCGCGGTCGCCGGGGAGGCGGGGGTGCCCTTCTTCTCGGCCTCCGCGTCGGAGTTCATCGAGATGATCGTGGGCGTGGGCGCCTCGCGGGTGCGTGAGCTGTTCGCCGAGGCCCGCAAGGTCGCCCCGTCCATCATCTTCATCGACGAGATCGACACCATCGGGCGGGTCCGCGGCAGCGGCGCCGGCATGGGCGGCCACGACGAGCGCGAGCAGACCCTGAACCAGATCCTCACCGAGATGGACGGCTTCTCCGGCTCCGAGGGCGTCATCGTCCTCGCCGCCACCAACCGCGCCGATGTCCTGGACCCCGCCCTGACCCGCCCGGGCCGTTTCGACCGGGTCGTCAGTGTCTCGCCGCCGGACCGGGGCGGCCGTGAGGCGATCCTGGAGATCCACACCCGGCAGATCCCGCTGGCCCCGGGCGTGGACCTGGCCCAGGTCGCCCGTACGACGCCGGGGATGACCGGCGCCGAACTGGCCAACCTGGCCAACGAGGCCGCGCTGCTCGCGGTCAAGCGCAAGCAGGAGCTGGTGACGCAGACCGATCTGTCGGAGGCGCTGGAGAAGGTGCAACTGGGCGCCGAACGCCCGCTGGTCATGCCCGCCGAGGAGCGTCGGCGCACGGCCTATCACGAGAGCGGCCACGCCCTGCTCGGCATGCTCCAGCCGGGCGCCGACCCGGTCCGCAAGATCACCATCGTGCCCAGGGGGCGGGCGCTCGGTGTCACGCTCTCCACGCCCGACGCCGACAGATACGCGTACACGGAGGAGTATCTGCGCGGTCGGATCATCGGTGCGCTGGGCGGGATGGCCGCGGAACAGGTCGTCTTCGGGGTCGTCACCACGGGTGCGGAGAACGACCTCGAACAGGTGACCAATATCGTGCGTGGCATGGTCGCGCGCTGGGGCATGAGCGAGCGGGTCGGCCGGCTCTCGGCGCTCCCGAACGACGCCCAGCAGGCGTACGGCCTCTCGGCGGCTCCGCAGACCCTGGACGTGATCGAGCACGAGATGCGGCGCATCGTCGACGAGTGCTACGACGAGGCCTGCGGCAAGCTCCGCGACCACCGGGCCCAACTGGACGCGCTGGCCGCGGCCCTGCTGGAGAACGAGACGCTGGAGGAGGCGGACGCGTACCGGGTCGCCGGGATCGCGCGCCTGGGCAAGGACGACTGAGCCGGCTCACACCGTCAGGGCGATGAGGTACCGGAAGACGTTCGGCATCCAGATCGTGCCGTCCCGCCGCTGATGCGGATGCAGCGCCTCCGCCAGCTCCTTGTCGACCTGCTCCTGGCCGGTCGCCGCGATCGCCGCGTCGAAGAGCCCCGTCGACAGCAGCCCTCGTACCGCGCTGCCCATGTCGGCGTACCCGAACGGGCACGCCACCCGTCCGGAGCCGTCCGGGCGCAGGCCCGCCCGCTGGGCGACCTCCTCCAGGTCGTCGCGGAGCGCGGGGCGCCAGCTGCCCGTGACGCGCAGTGGTTCCGCGAGCCGGGTCGCCACCCGCAGCACGGCCGATGTGGCGCAGCGCTCCGGCGGACCCCAGCCCGCGAGCACCACGGGCGTGCCGCGTTCGACCGGGGGTACCACCGCCGCGAGGGTCTCGGCGAGTCCTTCGGAGTCGCCCGCGAGAGAGCCGATCGGCTCGAACGCGGTCACCAGGGTGTACGGGGGCGCGTCCGCCTCCCTAGGGAGGCTCGCCACGAGCCGGGTGTCGGCACGCGCGCGCGTGCCTGACGATTCGGGCAGTAAACGCTCCCGCGCGAGGGTCAGCCGTTCGGGTGACGAGGCCTCGACACCGGTGACGGCGGCGCCTCTCGCGGCGGCCATCAACAGGGCCAGGCCCGAGCCGCAGCCGAGGCCGAGCAGCCGGGTGCCGCTGCCCACTTCCAGCCGTTCATAGACGGTCTCGTAGAGCGGTACGAGCATCCGCTCCTGGATCTCCGACCAGTCACGCGCGCGTGCGCACAGGTCCACGCGGGTCGTCGGACCCGCGTGAGGCTGGTGCTGCCGCACGAGCGTAGGTGTCATCGAAAGCGCCCCAATCCGCCGAGAGTTGTCGCTGTTCCCGATGTGGTGGCCCCCGTTCAGTGCGCCCGCACTTCCCCCGTATGCCAGGAAACTGCGCTCCTGACCCGTCGTCCAGGGGTTGTGGGGCCGAGGTTGTGCGCCGGCTGTGCTCACGAAAAGAATTCACATGCCGGCAACGTGGGCCCGTAGCATCGCGTCATGGCAAAGGCACCCGTACTCACGCCGCAGGCAATTGACTTCCCCCGCTGGTACCAGGATCTGGTCGGCAAGGCGGAGTTGGCCGACAACGGTCCAGTGCGGGGCTCCATGGTCATCCGGCCGTACGGCTACGGGCTGTGGGAGCGGATGCAGGCCGAGATGGACGCGCGGATCAAGGAGACGGGCGCGCAGAACGCCTACTTCCCCCTGTTGATCCCGCAGTCGTACTTCGCCAAGGAGGCCGAGCACGTCGAGGGTTTCGCGCCGGAGCTGGCCGTGGTCACGCACGCCGGCGGCAAGGACCTCGAAGAGCCCGTGGTGGTGCGCCCCACCTCCGAGATGATCATCAACGACTACTTCTCGAAGTGGGTGCAGAGCTACCGCGATCTGCCCCTGCTGATCAACCAGTGGGCGAACGTGGTGCGTTGGGAACTGCGGCCCCGGCTCTTCCTCCGGACGACGGAGTTCCTGTGGCAGGAGGGCCACACCGCGCACGCCACGCAGGAGGACGCCCGCGCCTTCGCCGCGCACATCCACCGCAACGTCTACGAGGACTTCGTGGTGAACGTCCTGGCGATGGACACGGTTCCCGGCCGCAAGACGGTCAAGGAGCGCTTCGCGGGCGCGATCAACACGCTCACGCTCGAAGCCATGATGGGCGACGGCAAGGCCCTCCAGATGGCCACCAGCCATGAACTGGGCCAGAACTTCGCCAAGGCGTTCAACACCGGCTACCTGTCGAAGGAAGGCAGGCAGGAACTCGTCTGGCAGACGTCCTGGGGGTCGACGACCCGCATGATCGGCGCCCTGGTGATGGCCCACGGGGACGACAACGGCCTGCGGGTCCCGCCGCGCCTCGCCGCGATCCAGGCCGTGGTCCTCGCGATCAAGGGCGACGAAGCGGTTCTGGCCAAGGTCCGCGAACTCGGCGACCGGCTCAAGGCGGCGGGCGTACGCGTCCATGTCGACGACCGCACTGACGTGCCCTTCGGCCGCCGCGCCGTCGACTGGGAGCTGAAGGGCGTGCCCGTCCGTATCGAGGTCGGCCCCCGTGACCTGGAGAACGGCACGGCGATGCTCGTCCGCCGGATCCCGGGCGGCAAGGAGCCGGTGGCCCTCGACACCCTCGTACGACTGCTGCCCGCTGTCCTCGAAGAGGACCAGGCGCTGCTGCTGGCCCAGTCGCGCGAGCGCCGACAGGCGCGTACGTCGGACGTGTCGACGTTCGAGGAGGCCGTGGAGGTGGCGACCGCCGGCGGCTGGGCGCGCATCCCCTGGGCGGTGCTCGGCGAGAAGGGCGAGGCGAGGCTGGGTGAGCACGCGGTGACCGTACGGTGTCTGGTCGCCGCGGACGGGTCGGTGCCGGACGCCGATGACGCACCGGGTAACGTCGCCGTCGTCGCGCGCGCTTACTGAAGTACGGACGAGAGCGACCGAAAGGCCTCTTGCGCACCGGACGACCACAGGTGCCCCGGCGTGCGGACAGCGTCTACGCGCCGGGTCGTACGTGGGGCTACGCACCGGCTTGGTATGAGCTGTGAGGCTTCTCCGCAGATCAGCGCACCCGCCCTCGTCCGGACGCATCAGCGGCAACTGACGGGTACGTGCAAATTATTTGGGATGGCCCGGAATCGGAACACAGCGGCACCCAGGCTCGTTGTCATTACGTGAGCACGACACAGACACCACCTGTTCTCGCCGCAGAACTGGCGCAGGCGTGGGCCGACATTCAGCGGTACCACCCCGAGCTGCCCGATCTTGCCGCGCCCGAGTCCCTGATCGGAGAGTCGTCGTCCGCCTGCGGACACGCGCTCTCCTTCGAGCGACTGCTTCATGAGGCAGTCCATGGCATCGCCGCCGCCCGCGGAGTACGCGACACCTCCCGGGCCGGCCGCTACCACAACCGTAGATTCCTCGCGATCGCCGAGGAGCTGGGCCTGGACCACCCCGAGGAACCGCATCCCAGCAGCGGTTTCTCGCTGGTCACGCTCAACCCCGAGGCGAAGCGGCGTTACCGCCCCACCATGGAGCGGCTTCAGCGCGCGCTGAAGGCGCACACGGTGGCCACGTCCGCCGACACGACCCGCGCGTTCCGCGGCCCGGCCGCGCGCCACGGCTCCTCCGGGGGCGGGGTGCGCGTGAAGGCCGTCTGCGACTGCGGTCGCAACGTGCGCGTCGTCCCGTCGGTGCTGGCGCAGGCGCCGATCGTGTGCGGCGGCTGCGGCAAGCCGTTCAGAATCCCCGAGATCGTGGGCGCGGGCGCCGCGTGAGGCTCCGCCCCGTCGCGTGATCGAACCCGGCATCTCGTGGGTGCCGGAGGAACACGTGGGGAGACGCCTGTCGGGGTGCCGCGCACGCGTAGCTGCGGGCATGCGTGCCGCTAAGGGCGGCACGGGTGGGCGCAGCGGCACCCCGTACAGCGCCGGGCTGCACGACCGACCTCTACGGCACCCTGACGCGGGGTGCCTCTGAGGCATGGCCGCACATACCCTCCGGTTCAAGCAACCCGCAGGGTATGGCAGAATGGCCAGCTGTACTCGACAGCCGCACAGGAACCCTCTCGCCTCCGGCTGACGCGTCCATCGGGCACTCGGGTACCGCAACCCCACGCGGCAATCTCGCCGTGCCCAACCACGTCAAATCCAGGAGAACCCACTCCCGTGGCAGTCAAGATCAAGCTGAAGCGTCTGGGCAAGATCCGTTCGCCTCACTACCGCATCGTCGTCGCCGACTCCCGTACCCGCCGTGACGGCCGGGCCATCGAGGAGATCGGCCTGTACCACCCGGTGCAGAACCCCTCGCGCATCGAGGTCGACACCGACCGCGCGCAGTACTGGCTGGGTGTCGGCGCGCAGCCGACCGAGCCGGTTCTCGCCATCCTCAAGCTGACCGGCGACTGGCAGAAGTTCAAGGGTCTGCCCGCCCCGGCTCCGCTGCTCGTGGCCGCTCCGAAGGCCGCGCGTCCGTCGTTCGAGGCCCTGGGTGGCGACAGCGACGGCAAGGGTGAGGCCATCACTCAGAAGAAGAAGGCTGAGAAGAAGGACGAGGCCGCGGCCGAGTCCACGTCGACCGAGGCCTGAGCATGCTCGAGGAGGCTCTTGAGCACCTCGTGAAGGGCATCGTCGACAACCCCGACGAAGTGCAGGTCGCCTCGCGCGACCTGCGTCGCGGGCGCGTTCTGGAGGTCAGGGTCCACCCCGACGACCTCGGCAAGGTGATCGGCCGCAACGGCCGTACCGCACGTGCCCTGCGAACCGTCGTGGGTGCCATCGGCGGGCGCGGTGTCCGTGTCGACCTCGTCGACGTGGACCAGGTTCGCTGATCATCACGCAGCACCGGCTCGGGCCGGGGAGGGCCACTTGGGCCGTCCCCGGCCCGTAGTCGTCTACGCGGTAATGCCGTAGGCACACGACAGGAGATTCCAGAAAGTGCAGCTCGTAGTCGCGCGCGTGGGCCGCGCCCACGGCATCAAGGGCGAGGTCACCGTCGAGGTACGTACGGACGAGCCGGAGCTGCGGCTCCCGCCCGGCGCCGTCCTGGCCACCGACCCGGCCACGGCGGGTCCGCTGACCATCGAGACCGGCCGCGTCCACAGCGGCAGGCTCCTGCTGCGCTTCGAGGGCGTACACGACCGGACCGGCGCCGAGGCCCTGCGCAACGTCCTGCTGATCGCCGACGTCGACCCCGAGGAACTCCCCGAGGGCGAGGACGAGTACTACGACCACCAGCTGATGGACCTCGACGTGGTCCTGGCCGACGGCACCGAGGTCGGACGCATCACCGAGATCTCGCACCTGCCCTCCCAGGACCTGTTCGTCGTGGAGCGCCCCGACGGCAGCGAGGTGTACGTCCCGTTCGTCGAGGAGATCGTGCTGGAGATCGACCTGGAGGAGCAGCGGGCGGTCATCGACCCGCCGCCCGGGTTGATCGACGACCAGGCCGAAATCGCCTCGTCGCGGGACGAGTCGTAATGCGCCTGGATGTCGTCACGATCTTCCCCGAGTACCTCGAACCCCTGAACGTCTCGCTCGTCGGCAAGGCACGCGCGCGTGGACAGCTGAATGTGCACGTGCATCATCTTCGGGACTGGACGTACGACCGCCACAACACGGTCGACGACACGCCCTACGGCGGCGGCCCGGGCATGGTCATGAAGACCGACCCCTGGGGCGACGCGCTGGACGACGTACTGGCCGAGGGGTACGAGACCGGCTCCGGGACGCCCGCGCTGGTCGTGCCCACGCCCAGTGGTCGCCCCTTTACCCAGGCGCTCGCCGTCGAGCTGTCCGAGCGGCCGTGGCTGCTCTTCACGCCCGCCCGGTACGAGGGCATCGACCGGCGGGTCATCGACGAGTACGCGACCCGGATGCCCGTCTACGAGGTGTCCATCGGCGACTATGTGCTCGCCGGCGGCGAGGCGGCCGTACTCGTGATCACGGAGGCCGTGGCGCGGCTGCTGCCCGGGGTCCTCGGCAACGCCGAGTCGCACCGGGACGACTCCTTCGCGCCGGGCGCGATGGCCAACCTCCTGGAGGGGCCGATCTACACCAAGCCGCCCCAGTGGCGCGGCCGGGAGATCCCGGACGTGCTGCTCAGCGGCCACCACGGCAAGATCGCGCGCTGGCGCCGGGACGAGGCACTGCGTCGTACGGCGGCCAACCGGCCCGACCTGATCGAGCAGACCGACGCGTCCGCCTTCGACAAGAAGGACCGCGAGATGCTCTCCATCATGGGGTGGGCGCCTTCGACCGACGGCCGATTTTGGCGCAGGCCGGAGGGCGTGGAAGAATAGGTCGCTGTTGTGCGTCGTCCGGCGTGCGCCCCTGCCACGGGGGGACACGACGCCCGCCCCGGCACGGACAGCATCCTTTCGAAAACCAAGCTCCCGTTGATGACCTGTGGCATCAGCGAAGAAAGCAGACGAAATGTCCAACCTGCTCGACTCCGTCGACGCCGCGTCGCTGCGCGACGACATCCCGGCCTTCCGCCCGGGTGACACCGTCAACGTCCACGTCCGCGTCATCGAGGGCAACCGCTCCCGTGTGCAGCAGTTCAAGGGCGTAGTCATCCGCCGCCAGGGCGCCGGTGTCCGCGAGACCTTCACGGTCCGCAAGGTCTCGTTCTCCGTCGGCGTGGAGCGCACCTTCCCGGTGCACACCCCGATCGTCGAGAAGATCGAGCTGGTCACGCGCGGTGACGTGCGTCGCGCGAAGCTGTACTACCTCCGTGAGCTGCGCGGCAAGGCCGCGAAGATCAAGGAGAAGCGCGACAACTGAGCTTTCGCGGGGCCCGATATAAAGAGGGCTCACATCGAGGCCGGATAACATCCTGCCCCGATGGACACCGAAGCACAGCCGACGGAGCGCGACCGCTCCTCCCACCCTGTTCGATCCGAGGAGAACTCGGACACCGAAGGGCCGGAGGACCGGTCGCGTTTCGCGTTGGTGTCCCGGGCGGCCGAGTGGCTCCCGGGTGGGCGGATCACCCTGACCGTGCTGGTCTGTCTGGTTTTTCTGCTGCTCTTCAGCAGGTTCGTCATCCAGCCGTTCGAAATTCCCAGCCGCTCGATGGAGAGCGGATTGAGGATCGGGGACCGCGTTCTCGTAAATAAGTTGGCGTACCGTTTTGGTGCCGAGCCGCGGCGAGGTGACGTCGTCGTGTTCGACGGAACCGGCTACTTCGGGCACGCCGACTACATCAAGCGCGTTGTGGGTGTGGGGAGAGACCACGTGGTCTGCTGCGACAAGGAGGGGAGGATCGAGGTGAACGGCCGGTCGGTCGACGAGTCGACGTTCCTTTACCCCGGTGACAGCCCGTCCACGGTGTCCTTCGACGTGGTGGTGCCCGAGGGCAGACTCTTCGTCATGGGGGATCACCGCAGCGACTCCAGCGACTCCCGGGACCACCTGGGTTCACCAGGGGGCGGCATGGTCCCTGTCGGCAGGGTGATCGGCAGGGCCGACTGGATCTCCTGGCCCAGCGAGCACTGGACCCGGCTGGAACGACCAGGCGCTTACGCGCGCGTGCCTGACGCGGACGGTGTCCATGGGTAACCGCGGCAGGCCGCGCGGGGTGCCGACCAGCCCCGCCGAGCAGCTGCTGCCCACCGGCTCCCGCCGGGCGGCCGGCGCCGCCGCGAGGCCCGGCCGGGCCGAGCGGCGCAAGCTCCAGCGCAAGGTCAAGCGGCGCAGGCGGCGTTCGGCCGTCAAGGAGATACCTCTCCTGGTGGGCGTCGCGGTCCTCATAGCCCTGGTGCTGAAGACGTTTCTCGTGCAGGCGTTCGTGATCCCGTCGGGCTCGATGGAGAACACGATCCAGATCGGCGACCGCGTCCTCGTGGACAAGTTCACCCCCTGGTTCGGCTCCGAGCCCCAGCGCGGTGACGTCGTCGTCTTCAAGGACCCCGGCGGCTGGCTCGACGACGAGCCGGCGGCCCAGCAGGGCGAGGACCCCATCGTCGTCAAGCAGGTCAAGCAGGCGCTCACCTTCATCGGCCTGCTGCCCTCGGACAACGAGAAGGACCTCATCAAGCGGGTCGTCGCGGTCGGCGGCGACACCGTCAAGTGCTGTGACTCCCAGGGCCGCGTGACCGTCAACGGCATGCCGCTCGAAGAGACGACCTACATCCACCCCGACAACAAACCGTCCTCCATCACCTTCGAGGTGAAGGTCCCCGAGGGCCGCCTGTGGGTGATGGGCGACCACCGGTCCAACTCCGCCGACTCCCGCTACCACCGCACCGAGGCGTACAGCGGCACTGTCTCCCTGAACTCCGTCGTGGGCCGGGCCATGGTCATCGCCTGGCCGTTCGGTCACTGGACCCGTCTGGAGGAGCCGGACACGTTCTCGTCGGTGCCGGGCGGGTCGGCCACCGCCCTCGGCCAGTCGCATAGGGTGGCTTCCGCGGATCGGTACGGATCGATCCCGCTCCCGACCCCTGCGGAACTCCCGCTCGTTATGGGAGTGGTGGGCCTGCGTCGCATCCGGCGCGGGCGGCGGCACGGAGTGAGGAGTGGATGTGGGGGATTTGGCGGTCGGCGCACGGTCCGGACAGGACGGTCCCGAGGAACAGCGCCCCGCGGAGCCGGTTCCACCGGCCGCAGAGGACGCCGGCCCCGCCGAGAGTGACCCCCGGGCCCCAGGGCTCTCCGGGAGTGACTCAGGGTCCTCCGGGACGGGTGAGGGGGGCTCCGGGGACTCCGGGGACGAGACGGCGGAGGACCTCGGCGAACCCGGCCACAAGCCCAGGAAGCAGCGCTCCTTCTGGAAGGAGTTGCCGCTGCTCATCGGTATCGCGCTGGTACTCGCGCTGCTGATCAAGACCTTCCTGGTCCAGGCGTTCTCCATCCCCTCGGACTCCATGCAGCACACGCTGGAGCAGGGCGACCGGGTCCTGGTCGACAAGCTGACCCCGTGGTTCGGCTCCGAGCCCGAGCGCGGTGAGGTCGTCGTCTTCCACGACCCCGCCGACTGGCTGGCCGGCGAGCCGACCGTCGAACCGAACCCCGTGCAGCGGGTCCTCGGCTGGATCGGCCTGATGCCCTCCGCCAACGAGAAGGACCTCATCAAGCGCGTGATCGGCGTCGGCGGGGACACCGTCGAGTGCAACGGCACGGGCCCGCTGAAGGTCAACGGCAAGGCGCTCGACGAGCCGTACGTCTACGCGGGGAACACCCCGTGCAGCGTCGACGACCAGGGCGGCCAGTTCAAGGTCACGGTACCCACGGGCAAAATCTGGGTCATGGGTGACCACCGGCAGAACTCGCTGGACTCCCGGTACCACCAGGAGGACAAGAACGCGGGCTTCGTCCCCGTGGACAACGTCGTCGGCCGCGCGATCGTCGTCGCCTGGCCGCCCACCCGCTGGGACACGCTGCCGATTCCCGACACGTTCGACCAGAACCTGAGCGCCGCCGCCCCGGGCGCGCTGGGCCTCGCGGGCGCGGTTCCGCTGGTGCTGTGGCGCAGGCGCCGTGCGGCGGGTCGTACGACTCCTCCCGTTACCGCCGGAAACTCCGGTGTTCCCGGGTCGGGTACCGCCGGGTAGGGTGCCGTCCCAGGCACCGATCTGGGGGACCACTGGGATGACCGGCACGACAACGCGTACGGACGAGGGCCACGGACGGCTCGGCAGCAGGCTGTCGGGACTGGCCGTGGCCCTCGGCTGTGTGCTCTTCCTCGGCGGCTTCGTCTGGGGCGCGATCATCTACCGGCCGTACACCGTGCCGACCGACTCCATGTCGCCCACCATCGTGGCCGGTGACCGGGTGCTGGCCCAGCGGATCGACGGCGGTGAGATCAAGCGCGGTGACGTCGTGGTCTTCACCCAGGAGAGCTGGGGCGACGTGCCCCTGGTCAAGCGGGTCGTGGCCGTGGGCGGGGACACGGTCTCCTGTTGCACGGACGGCAAGCTGGTCGTCAACGGCAAGCAGATCCAGGAGTCCTACATCCCCAAGGGCCAGTCCGCGGAGCTGATGGGCATCCCGTCGATCACGGTCCCCAAGGGGCGGCTGTTCGTGCTCGGGGACGAGCGCACCGGCTCGCTGGACTCCACGGCCCACCTCACGGAGGCCTTCAACGGCACGGTGGCGCGCGGCTCGGTGGCCGCCCGTGTCGACGCCGTGGTGTGGCCCATGAACGGCATGCTGGCCCGCCCCACGGGCTTCGAGACCCTGGGGGGTCTGTCCTCGCCGGGGCCGCTGCGGCTGCTCACCGTCGCGATCGTGGTGGGCGGGGTGCTCGTCCTGGGCGGCGGGGCCTACGGGCCGGTCGCCACGCTGCTGGCGAAGCGGCGGCGCCCTGTCGCGGAGGCGGAGCCCGCCGGTGCCCGCTGAGCCGGTGGGCGGTGTCGAGGACTCGTACGTCGGCGGGCTGCGCAAGGTGTCCCGGGTCGTGCTGCTCGATCCACAGGACCGGATCCTGCTGCTGCACGGGCACGAGCCGGACGATCCGGCCGACGACTGGTGGTTCACACCCGGCGGCGGTCTGGAGGGCGACGAGACCCGCGAGGAGGCCGCGCTGCGGGAACTCGCGGAGGAGACCGGCATCACCGCGGCCGATGTCGCACTCGGTCCGGTGCTGTGGCGGCGCACGTGCTCCTTCCCGTTCGCGGGGCGCCGCTGGGACCAGGACGAGTGGTACTACCTGGCCCGTACGGAGCGTACGGAGACCCGGGCCACCGGGCTCACGGAGCTGGAACGGCGCAGTGTCGCCGGAGCGCGCTGGTGGACGTGCCAGGAACTGACCCGGGCACATGAGACGGTGTATCCGACCAGACTCGCCGAGCTCCTGCGGAGGCTGCTCGACGAAGGGCCCCCGGCCCGTCCCGAGATCCTCGACACGGAAATCGTCTAGGGGCTCGCGTGACTGGCGCACAATGGTGGGACGCACGGCTGAAGGGGAACATGCCATGAGCGCCGAGGACCTCGAAAAGTACGAGACCGAGATGGAGCTGAAGCTCTACCGGGAGTACCGCGATGTCGTCGGTCTGTTCAAATATGTGATCGAGACCGAACGGCGCTTCTACCTCACCAACGACTACGAGATGCAGGTGCACTCGGTCCAGGGTGAGGTTTTCTTCGAGGTGTCCATGGCGGACGCCTGGGTGTGGGACATGTACCGGCCGGCCCGGTTCGTGAAGCAGGTACGGGTGCTCACGTTCAAGGACGTGAACATCGAGGAGCTGAACAAGAGTGATCTGGAGCTGCCGGGCGGCTGACGCTCACTCATGTGGGTGACGGAGTTATCCACAATGGCGAGCTTGTCCACCAAGATCCAATAGCTCGTCGAACTGCCCTCACTGTTGGCGCCGGAGGTGGTGCCGACATGAGCAACGTGAACACGCGCAACGGACGACGCGGCGCACTGGGCAGGTACGGCGAGGAACTGGCCGCGCGGCGGCTGACCGAGGCCGGGATGACGGTCCTGGACCGCAACTGGCGGGCCGGCCGCACCGGTGAGATCGACATCGTGGCCAGGGACGGCGACGCACTCGTCGTCTGCGAGGTCAAGACCCGCCGGGCGGCCGGACCGGCGGGTGCCTTCCAGCACCCGATGGCGGCCGTCACCCCGGCCAAGGCCGAACGGCTGCGAGGCCTCGCCGAACGCTGGGTCCAGGAACACGGGGGCGCGCCGCCCGGCGGGGTCCGTATCGACCTGGTCGGCGTTCTGCTGCCCGAGCGCGGCGCACCCGTGGTGGAACACGCGCGGGGGGTGGCGTGATGGGATTCGCCCGTACGTGTTCGGTGGCGCTGGTGGGTGTCGAGGGTGTGGTCGTCGAGGTCCAGGCGGATCTCGAACCCGGCGTCGCCGCGTTCACCCTGGTGGGACTGCCCGACAAGAGCCTGACCGAGAGCAAGGACCGGGTCCGCGCGGCGGTCGTCAACTCGGGAGCCGCCTGGCCGCAGAAGAAGCTCACGGTGGGGCTCAGCCCGGCGTCCGTGCCCAAGAGCGGCAGCGGGTTCGATCTTGCTGTTGCCGCAGCCGTGCTCGGGGCCGCCGAGCGGATCGACCCCCGGGTCCTCGCCGACATCGTGATGATCGGTGAACTGGGCCTCGACGGTCGGGTGCGGCCCGTCCGGGGCATCCTGCCGGCGGTGCTGGCTGCCGCCGACTCGGGCTACGAACAGGTCGTCGTCCCGGAGTGCGCCGCCGCCGAGGCCGCGCTGGTCCCCGGGGTGTCGGTGCTCGGCGTACGCAGTCTGCGGCAGCTGATCGCCGTCCTCACCGACGAGCCCGTACCCGACGAGCAACCGGACGAGCACGGCCGCCCCGACCCGCTCATGGCGGGCCTGCGGATGCCGGGCACCGGGGCGGCCACGGGCATGCACAGCATGGGCGCCGCCCAGTACGACAACGGCCACGACCTGGCCGACGTGGTGGGCCAGCACTCGGCGCGCACGGCCATGGAGGTGGCCGCGGCCGGCGGCCACCACGTCTTCCTCGAAGGGCCACCGGGTCACCACTCTTAAACGTAGAGATGGTGGAAGCCTCGTAAACGAACGGAATCGCACCCCGGAGCTCTGGTTCGGATGGCCGTAGAGGTCCTGTTTTTCCGCGTCGGCGCACCTCGTCCGGAGTGGCCCTCGGGAGCGGGATGGTCGTCGTTCGCGGCTTGCCGGCTGTCTGTACAACGACCCGGGAGTCCGTCCGGAGGCGGCCCTGAACGCGCTGGCGAAGGCGCTGGGCGAGGAGAACCCGCGGACCGCGGCCGCCTGCGTGACGGTCCGTCCCTCGGCGAGGAGCAGGCCCGCCCGGTGCAGGCGGAGCTGTGTGCGCCAGGCTGTGCAGCGCATCCCCAGCTCGTCGCCGAACAGCCTGGACAGGGTCCGCTCGCTCGCGCCGGCCCTCCGACCGAGTTCAGCCAGGCTCGGCGAGGCGGTCATGCCGGACTCCTGCACTCGTTGGACGTCGCGCAGCCGCGCCGGCGTCCCGGTCGTGTCTCCTGGGAGGCGCCACCCGCTATCCATGCACAGGTGAGTTCTCCGAAGGCTCTGTGTGCGACGCCAGTGCGGCACTGCCGGGGCGCGCACGAGACGCCGTGAGGACGTGCGCGGGACTCTGAGAGGTACACCGGCATCGGTCGGCGTCCTATCGGCGTCTCTGGCGGGTCTCGTTCGTGTACTGATGAGTCACCTCGGAGACGCTCCCTTGGCCAGCCGGTTCCGCTCGTTCACCCGCCGGCGCAGTGTCTGCTCGGCACCGGCTGCCGCCTTGCGATTCAGCCCTGCACGGCGTGCGGCGATCGAAGCGGCAACGGTGCTCCCGGCGTGGATGGCCGGTGCGGGGATCGGACGGAGGGCGACAGCGGCCGCGGCTGCAGCCTGTGAGTTGCTCAGGCGCTCGGCAGGCGTCGCAGGGTCGGGACGGGAAACGGTCCTTGACGAACGCTGTGTGTCGTCCCTGGGTGAAGGGCCGGAGCATGTCTGCGGGGCCGGCCGTGGATGGGCCGGTGGTGCCGAGAGTGTTGCCGTGCTTCCACGGTTCCGTCGCGCGGAGTCCCCGATGTGTATTTCTTCCTGAATGCTATGGATGCTGTTTTTCACTTGCTTTGTGTTCATCTATATGATGATCGCCTGGAGTGGGGGACCTGTCCCCGAGTGGTGGTCAGGACCATGGTCGGCCGGTGCAGGTTTGCTCTCCCCGTGTGCTTGCCCCCCAACGCGCGCATGCGCAACATGCCCGCGCATCCACGCCGGCGGCGGCATCACTCACTGGCGAGTTCGCCATGGCGCAACCTTCGCCCTGGCGCCCACGGCGGATGATCGTGCACCCGCCACACGGCCGCGCGATCCCGTCAGGCAGTGCGGGGGCTTCCCCAAGGCCGGGTAGCCGAGGGGTGAGAATCCCCTCGGCTACCCGGCGCCAAAAGGGGTGAACCTGTGCCGAGTTCATTGCCGGGGTCATGCCGCAGTGCTTCCATGGAGCCGACTGGATTCGTTTGGTGACCTTCGGCGCGGGGGTACGGAGCGTGGGGACAGTGTCTGAACTCCGACGTGAGAACCGGGCGGTTACTCTCGCGCGACGCCGTCGCGTGTCACCCCGCCGGTGACGGGCCGCATCGGGCCGCGGCTGAGCGCGCTGCTGTCCGACCTGGGCGTAGCTCATCCGGACGATCCCGACCCGCGACCCCGCTCCTTCGCCCCCGAGGGCGAAGGAGCGGTGCCCGGCCCCGGAGCGCCCGTCGCCGTGGTGCTGTCCGTCGGCCCTGTCGACATCGGGGAACTCAGCGCGGCCGGGCTGCATCTGCCCCGCGGCGGCGCACCCCTGGTCACGGGTATGGCGCTGCCGCCGAGCGTTCCGGCGATCGCCCTGGTGCCCGGAGTCCGGTCCGTCGAACTCGCCGCCGCCGAGTACCCTGATCTGCACACCTCCGTACCAGCCACCCGGGCCGACCACGTCCGCACGGGAGCCCTGGGCCTCACCGGAGCGGGTGTGATCGTGGGCGTCGTCGACACGGGCATCGACATCTACCACCACGCGTTCCGCAACAGCGACGGCACCACCCGGCTGCTCTCGCTGCTCGACACCACCACCCCGTACACCCTCACCGGTTCGGGACCGCCCACCGCCGGCACCTTCCGGCTCGGCTGGACGCCACCTGCCACCGGGGGAGCGGTGCCGGCGCAGCAGACCACGGCGAACCTGCCCTTCAACGCCACGGTCCAGCAGGTGCGGGCGGCCCTGGAAGCGCTCGCGGCGATCGAGCCGGGCGACGTCTTGGCCACCGGCGGACCACTGCCCGGCACCCCGGTCGTCGTCTCCTTCGCCGGGCGCTATCTGAACCAGGACGTCGAACCGCTCCGGGTCAGCGCGTCGGCCCTGACCCCCGCCGCGACGGCCATCGTGATCGACCGCGGGCGCGAGTACACTAGGGAGCAGATCAACGCGGCGCTCGCCGCGCCGGCCGCGCCGTTCGGCAGCTTCGACGCCGACGGGCACGGCACCCATGTGATGGGCATCGCGGCCGGGGACGGCTCCCAGGCCGGCAACTGCCATCTGAGCGACTACTACATCGGCGTGGCGCCCGCCGCCGATCTGATCGCGGTCAAGACCACCTTCTCCAACGACGCCACCACCCGGGGCGTGCGGCATGTTTTCGACCGCGCGACGGCCCTCGGCCGGGCCGCTGTGGTCAACCTCAGCCTGGGCGGCCAGGACGGCGCCCACGACGGGAGCGCCGACGACGAGGTTCTCTACGACCAACTGCTGACCACGACACCGGCCGGGCGGGCGATCGTGGTGTCCGCGGGCAACGACGGAGACCGCTACGACCACTCCCGGCCCGACGAACAGCCGCGCTACGGCGGAGGGGTGCACGCCTTCAAGACCGTTCCGCCGGGCGGCACGGTCACCATGGAGGTGGTCCTGCCACCACAGGACCGCCAGGACGACTGGCTGGAGTTCTGGTACGCCGGGGCGGGACGGCTGTCCCTCCAACTGCGCGAGCCCGGCGGCGCCGTGCTGGCCGGGCCCGTTGCACCGGGCGCCCCCGTCTACACCACACCTCTGGCTGGCCACGACCTGCGGATCCGCAACCGCACCAACGACACACCGACGAGCCGCCACACCGTCTCCGTACGGATCTCCCCGCCCGCCGCGGGCACCATCACTGCGGGCACCTGGCGGTTCACCCTGACCGAGACGGCGGGGACGGAGACCGAGGTCGACTGCTGGATCGGATGGAACCGCAAGGACCCCCACCCGCGGTTCACCGAGGCCGACCAGGACCGTACGCGCACGCTGACCACCCCCGCGACCGCGCACAACGTCATCACGGTGGCGTCCTACAACCCCGCCGACAACGAACTGGCCGCGAGTTCGAGCCGCGGGCCGACCACCGACGTCCGTCCCGCCGACGAGCGCAAGCCGGACATCGCCGCACCGGGCGTGGGCATCACCTCCGCGAAGAGCCTGGCCCGCAACACCGGGATCTGCTGCGACTGCTGTGAGGACTTCTACGTGGCCATGAGTGGTACGAGCATGGCGGCACCGCACATTACCGGCATCATCGCCCTGATCTTCCAGCGGAACAGAGCCCTGACCTGGGAGCAGGTCCGGGCCCATCTGCGGACCACCGCCGTGCCGCCCGACCCAATCACCGGCCCCACCCTGCCGAACGCGGAATGGGGATCGGGCGTGGTCAACGCCGAGGTCTGCATCGCCGGCATCCCCGCCCACGCCTCGACCACGCACGCCCCGACGGCGGCGTACGAGAAGACACTCGAACCCGCCGGACTCCCCGACGGGCCCCGCGTACCCGCCCTCGTACCCCAAGCCGGCGGGCAGCCCGGCGACCCCACGTCCCTGCGGTTGCGCGAACTCCGCAGGACCGTACAGAACACCGAGGCCGGACAGCTCGCTGCGGCTCTGGTCAGCACCCACATCGACGAGGTGCTGCGCCTGGTCAACCAGGAACGGCGGGTCACCATCGCCTGGCACCGGATGGGCGGCGCCGAGCTGTTCCGGCTGCTCCTCGCCACACCCGTCGGCGAGCCGCTGGTCGTCCCCGGGACATTCGGCGGCCGGCCCCTCGCCGAGGGCTTGGCCCGGCTGCTCGACGCGCTCGAAGCGGCCGGCAGCCCCCAATTGCGCGCCGACATCGCCCGGCACCGCGCCCTGCTGCTGTCCCTGCCCGGCCGGGACCTGGACGATCTCGACGACATCTCAAGGGCGGGCTGAGCCATGCCAGGCCCGCCCGGAACCCTTGATGTCATCGCCCGCGAACTGGCCACCGCCCTCGCCCCCTTGGAGGAGCGGCTGGCCGGCGGCAACGCCGCCGCGTTCCTGGACGAGCTCGGCCTGCGGCTGCCCGGCGGCTTCGAAGCCGCCGCGCCGGCGATCGGCACCACCGCTCTCCGCGCCGCCGCCCTGCCACCCGCCGTGGCCACCCTCGTCTCGGCGATCGAGGACGAGGACACCCAGGCGATCGCCTCGGCGGGCATCGCCCTGGTCGGCGTACTGCGCGAGGTCATCGAGGCGATCGGCGCCCTCGGCCCGGCGCTGGACGCCGCCGTCGCCGCCGAGGCGGCGCTCACCCCGGCCCAGCGCACCCGCCTGCAGCAGCGGGCCGCTTCCCTCCCCGGACGGCTCCTGGACTGGATGGTGGTCGAGTATCTGCGGCGGCGCGGCGAGGGGCTGCACACCGCGCTGACCCTGCTGGGCATCATCGACGACATCACCGAACCGGGCGATCCCGCCGATCCCCTCGACCCGCCGCGCCGCGTCCTCGCGCTGCGCCCAGACCGGCTGATCTCCCTGGTGACCGCTCCCGACGCGTATCTGCGCACCGCCTTCCGGTTCGGCGAGCCCGACTTCGACGGCCGGGAACTCTTCACCCGGCTCGCCGCGTACCTGGACTCCCTCCACCTCGCCGTCGACCTGCTCACGCCGCCCGGGGCGGCGCCGATCCTGGAGGCGTACGTCCTGCGCCTGAGCACCGATCAGACCGCGTCCCCGCCCAGTCTGACGGCTCGTATGCGGCTGCCCGCCTCCCGGGACGTCCTGCTGACCATCCCGCTCGGCGGCGCCTGGTCCCTCACGGTCACCGCGGCGGCACGCTTCGACGCGGGCCTGGAGGCGGAGATCAGCCCGCCCCTGGAGTTCCGCCTCCAGCCGCCGACCGGCGGGGTGAGCGCCGACATCGGGGTGGGCCTCGCCGCCGAACGCCCCGATGCGACACCCATGGTGCTGCTGGGACAGGCCGGCGGCTCCCGCCTGGAGCTGCGGCGGTTCGCCGTGGCCCTAGGGCTCGCAGGCTCGGCAGGCATCGGGGCGCCTCTGACCGTGGAGCCGAGTGCCCGGCTCCGACTGGAGGGCGGCAGGCTGATCGTCGACCTCTCCCAGGGGGACGGCTTCATCGCCAAGGTCGCCGGCGGCCTCAAGATCGATGCGAACCTCGATCTCGCGGCGCTCTGGTCCCCGTCCACCGGACTGCGCATCCAGGGCAGCGGCGGCATCGAGATCGCCATCCCGACCCATCTCTCCCTCGGCCCCATCGACGTCACACAACTCTATCTGCGGGTCTCGCTCGGACCCGGTTCCGCGCTGCCCATCGAGCTGTCCGGCGCCTTCACGGCCGCGCTCGGACCGCTCGACACCGCCGTCGACCGCATCGGCCTCGTGGCCGACCTGAGCTTCCCGCCCGGCGGAGGCAATCTCGGTCCGCTCGACCTGGGCTTCCGCTTCAAGCCGCCCAACGGCGTCGGGCTGGCCGTGAACGCCGGAGTCGTCCAAGGCGGCGGCTATCTCTACATCGACACCGAACGGGGCGAATACGCGGGCGTCCTCGAACTCGACCTCGCCGGCATCGTCTCCGTCAAGGCCATCGGCCTCATCACCACGCGGATGCCGGACGGCTCCGACGGATTCTCCCTGCTGCTCGTGATCACCGCCGAGTTCGGCACCGGCGTCCAGCTCGGCTTCGGCTTCACCCTCCTCGCCGTCGGCGGCATCCTGGGCCTCAACCGGACCGTGAACCTCCCGGCCCTGGTCGAGGGCGTACGCGGCGACACCCTCTCGTCGGTGATGTTCCCCAGGGACGTCGTCGCCAACGCCCAGCGGATCATCAGCGATCTGCGGACCTTCTTCCCCACCCGGCAGGGCGGCTTCGTCATCGGACCGATGGCGAAGATCGGCTGGGGGACACCCACGCTGGTCAGTCTGTCGCTGGGCGTGGTCATCGGAATTCCGGGGAACATCGCCATCCTGGGCGTGCTGCGGATCGCGCTCCCCGCCGACGACGCCGCTGTCATCGTCCTCCAGGTGAACTTCATCGGAGCGATCGAGTTCGACAAACGCCGGGTGTACTTCTTCGCCTCGATCTTCGACTCCCGCATCCTCTTCCTGACCATCGAGGGCGAGATGGCCGTCCTCGCCGCCTTCGGCGAGGACTCCAACTTCGTTCTCAGCGTCGGCGGCTTCCACCCGTCCTTCGAACCCCCGCCGATGCCGGTGCCCGTACCGCGCCGGATCGCCGTCGACATCGTCAACACCCCGGCGGCGAAGCTGCGCGTCGAGGGCTACTTCGCCGTCACCACCAACACCGCGCAGTTCGGCGCACGCCTCGATCTGATGCTGGGAACCAGCGACTTCGGCGTCACCGGCCATCTGGCGTTCGACGCGCTGTTCCAGTTCTCGCCCTTCCACTTCGTCGTCGCGATCTCCGCCGCGGTGGCGCTGCGCGCCTTCGGCGCCGACGTGTTCAGCATCCGGCTGCGCTTCGAACTCTCCGGCCCGACTCCCTGGCGGGCCAAGGGCACCGGCTCGCTGAGCTTTCTGTTCTTCGAGATCGAGGTCGACTTCGACGAGACGTTCGGCGAGGAGCGCCACGCGGTGCTGCCCGACATCTTGGTCATGCCGCTGGTCGGCGCGGAGTACGACAAGGCCGCGAACTGGCGCACCATGCTGCCGCCGGGGGCGCAGACCCGCGTCTCCCTACGCGCCCTCGCCCCGGCCGCCGACGCCCTCGTACTGCATCCGGTCGGGGTGCTCCAGGTCAGCCAGCGGCTCGTCCCCCTGGACCAGAACATCACCCGCGTCGGCAACAGCAAGGTCGCCGACGCCCGGCGCCTGACCCTCGAAGCCATCGGACCCGGACTGGCCGAACAGGCCGATGTCGTCGAATCCTTCGCCCCCGCCCAGTACCAGGACCTGGACGACGCGGCCAAGCTGTCCCGGCCCGCCTTCGAGCCCGGACACGGCGGCATCGCCCTGTCCACCGCCGGGGACGTCCTCAGGTCCGGCGCGATGGTCCGCCGCGTGGTGCGGTACGAACTGATCACCGTGGACACCGGCTGGCGCCGGGTGCGCAAGCGGTTCCGCCTCGTCCTGGCCGGGCTGTTCGGCCTGTTCCTGCGGGGCGGCGCCGTGTCCCGCTCCGCGCTGTCCGAGCACCACACCGGCCTGCTGGAGCCGTTCGCCGAGAAGGTCACCGTGCGGGCCGAGGGCTATGTCGTCGCCTCGGTGGCCGACAACACGACCGTCGCGGCCTTCTCCAGCGAGACGTTGGCCCGCGACCACCTCGCCCGCCGGGCCGCCGCCGACCCCGCACTCGGCGCTTCCCTCCATGTCATCCCGGCCTTCGAGGCGGTCGCCGCATGAGCACCCTCGCCACCTACTCGTTCCTGCCCTGGCTGCGGCAGGGCATCGCCGGGCAGATCACGGCGGCCGACCTCGACCCGTCGGTGCGCACCCGCGCCGGAATCCATGTCTCCCTCCGGCTCACCGGCGAGCCGATCGCGGGCGGCGCGGCCCTGACGCGGACCGTCGAGCGCGATGTGCAGCTGTACGGGCCGGGAGACGTGGTCGGCATCGACCCGCGGGCGATCGTACGCAACGACCCCCGGGACTGGATCACCGACGCCGAGCCCAACTACCTGGCCCATGTCGAGTTCTACGACGAGGACTTCCCCTGGCGGTACACCCCGGCGGGCCCTGACGGCACGGGACTGCGGCTGCGGCCGTGGATCGCGCTGGTGGTCCTGGAGGAGGACACCGAGTTCGAGGAAGAGTCGGCGCGGAGCGGGCGGCCGCTGCCGTCCGTCAAGATCCTGGACCCGGCCGCCCTGCCCGCGGCCGAGGAGCTGTGGGCCTGGGCACACGTCCAGGTGAACACCTCGCTCAGCGGCCCCGGCGGCGAGCTGACCTCGACCGACATGGCTGCGGTCATGCCCCGGCTCTCCTCCGCCCTCGCCTCGAACCGCGACCTCGCCTACTCGCGCCTCGTCTGCCCGCGCCGGCTCAAGCCCAACACCCCGTACCACGCCTTCGTCGTACCGGTCTTCGAAACGGGGCGGCTCGCCGGGCTCGGGCTCGATCCCGCCAAGGCGCCGCACGCCACCTTCTCCGCCTGGGCCGACTACGCGAACAAGGAAGCGGGCGCGGCTCTCCCCGTGTACCACCGGTGGTACTTCCGCACCGGCGGGCAGGGCGACTTCGAACATCTCGTCCGGCTGCTCCAGCCCCGGACCGTCGACTCACGCGTCGGCGTACGCGATGTGGACGTGCGCCACCCCGGCAGCAACCTCACCGGAATCACCGACCCCGCCCTGGGCGGCATCCTCAAACTCGGGGGAGCGCTGCGGGTTCCGCGCTCCGCGCTGACCCCCGAGGAGCGCGAGATCGCCGACCGCTACGAGGAGTGGGACCAGTCCCCGCCTGCCTCCGAAGCCTATCCGCAGCCGTTCCAGCGCGACCTCGCCGCCTTCGTCAACCTCCCGGACGACTACGCCCAGCACCCCGCCTTCCAGGCCAACGCGGACTCGGGGCTGGGTCCCGCCATCGAGGGCAGCCGCGACCCGCTGATCACCGCCCCGCTCTACGGCCGCTGGCACGCGCTCACCCGCCGCCTGCTCACCGAGCGCGACGGAACCCCGCAGACCCCGGCCGACAACTGGGTCCACGAGCTCAACCTCGACCCCCGCCACCGCCTCGCGGCGGGCTTCGGCACCCGCGTGATCCAGACGAACCAAGAGCACTACATGGAAGCGGCGTGGGGGCAGATCGGCGAGGTGCTGGAGGCCAACCGCCGCATCCGACAGGCCCGGCTGGCCCAACTGGTGGCCGGCGGCTGGTGGGCCACGCAGTTCGCCTCCCGCACCGAGCGCGCGCCCGAGCGGGCGCTCACCCTCACTGCACCCGCGCACCGGCACGTCCTGCTCACCGACGCAGCGGTACGGCCGGAGCCGTCGGCACCGGGCACGGCGGGGCGCGCGGCCACGCTCAGGCACCGCCTCTCGGTCTCCGCCGTGCCCGCCACGGCGGTCTCGGCGGCCATGCGCCGCCTCACTCGGCCCCGGGCCCGGCTCATGCGGTCGCTGACCTTCGGCGGGCGCATCACCCCCGGCACCCTGCTGACCCGGATCGACGCGGGCGAGGTGTCCGCGTCCCCGCCGGTCCTCACCCCGCCCGGCGTCGTGACCACGGACGAGCTCGCCGACACCCTCCATGTCCCGCTGCCCGGCTGGCTGCCGCGTGGCCCGGCCGCCTGGCTGACCGCCCTTCTGCGCCGCCACCCGTGGCTGCCCTGGCTGGTGCTGGTTCTCGGCTTTGTCGCCCTTGTCGCCGGGGCCGTGCTCCTCACCACGGCGGGCGCCGCGCTCGCCCTGGCCCTCCTGCTTATCGGCCTCGCCCTGCTCGCGCTCGCCCGGGCCCTGCACCAGACGGGGGCCTCCCTGGGCCGGGCCGACGGCCTGCGCCCGCAGAGCCTGACCGTCGAAGCCGTCGACCGCCTTCCCGACGCCCCCGGCTTCGACCTAGTGGAACCGGGCGAGCCACAGCCCGTCCCCGCCCCCGGCGCCACCGGCGACAGCCCCACCGCGATCCGCCTCAAGACGGCCCTGCGCGACTGGCACCGGCTCCACGAGGCAAGCCTGACGACCGGCGCGGAGCCCCAGCCGGTGCGCTACGGCAGGGCGGGCCTGGCCCGACTGGCCGCCGGAGCCGTGGCCGCCGTGAACCCCGCCGTGACGCTGCCCCGCCGCACCCTGCACGCCCTGGGCCTTCCGCAGCGCGTCCAGGCCGAACTGACGGAGGACTTCGGGGAGGTGATGGCCTATCCGCGGATCGACCAACCCATGTACGAGCCCCTTGCCGACCTGTCCGACGACCTGCTGCTGCCCAATCTGAACCTCATCCCGCAGAACACCGTGACCCTGCTGGAGACGAACCAGGCCTTCATCGAGGCGTACATGGTCGGCCTCAACCACGAGATGGCGCGCGAACTGCTGTGGCGCGAGTACCCCACCGACCAGCGGGGCACCCCCTTCCGCCAGTTCTGGGACGTACGCGGAGCGCGCACCGCGCCCGGCTTGACCCCCGAGCAGGCAGCGGAGTCCCTGCGCGACATCCCAGAACTGCACCGCTGGCGCCGCGGTTCGCGGCTCGGCGAGCACGACCACCGCGAAGTCCCCGGTGAGACCGAGCAGGAGGCCGTCCTGGTCATCCGCGGCGAGCTGCTCAAGAAGTACCCCAACGCGGTGATCTACGCGCACCGCGCTCAGTGGGCCATGAGCGACGGCAGGATCGACCCCGGTCAGGAACGCACGCTGGTGGAGGTGCCCGCGGCCCAGCAGGGCGATCCGCCGCGCGACATCGTCAGGACGCCCCTGTACGAGGCCCGGGTCGACCCGGACATCACCTTCTTCGGCTTCGACCTGACCGTCGAGGAGGCCCGTGGCGGTACCGGAGACGACCCCCAGGACCCGGCGGGATGGTTCTTCTGCATCCAGGAACAGCCCGGTGAGCCGCGCTTCGGCTTCGACGTCACGCGCGAGGGCCACATGCAGACCGTCAACGATCTGGCCTGGCCGGACATGGGCGTGGGCGAGGGCGCCTTCGTCGGGGCGACCGCGCTCGGCACGGTCGCCCTGGCGCCCCTGGGCCCCGGGGACGGCGAGAAGACGGAGCAACGCGCCGACGACGTAAAGGTGGTGACGGCCTCCGTCAGCGCCGCGCGCTGGGCGTATCTGCTGTATCAGTCCCCGGTCCTGGTGGCCGTGCACGCAGCCGAGATGCTGCGCCGGGAGGACGCGTGAGCGAGGTCGAACAGGTCCGGGCCGCGCTCGCCGCCGCCCGCGCACAGCAGGAGGAAGCCGCCGCCCGGCGGGTCCGGGCCGCGGGCGAACTCCGCCGCGCGCAGGAAGCGATCACGGCCGCCGAGCGCGGCGGCGACCGGGAGGCCGCCGCGGCCGCAGCCGAGCGCGGTGAAGACGCCCGCAGGCTCCTCACCGAGGCCTCCGACGCGGTGCGCCGCGCCCGGGAATCCGTACGGGCGGCCCAGGAGCTGAGCCAGCCGGTCACCGATCCCCGTGACCTCATCGCCCGGCTGTCCGCGGCCGTGCCCGCGCTGCTGTTCCCGATGCGGCTGGAGACCCGCTTCCGCGAGCTGTCGGCCGAGGGCGAGGCGGAACCCCCGGGCGTACGCCACCAGTTGTGGGTCCGGGCCTTCCCGGACACCTGCTCCATCGACACCTTCACCGCGGAACTCACCGCCTCCGAGGCCGCGTCCGCCCGCACCTACTGGGCCGAGACATGGGCGGCCGGCGGCGAGGAGGCCGGGGAGCGGGCCGCATGGCGGGCCCTCGCCGCAAGTCACGGCTCGGGGCGGGCCCACTGGATCACCGACAGCCACCGGCCCGCCAACGAGGAGGACCGGCCCGCACGTACCACCCCCGGCGAGGTGATCCTCGCCCTCGCCGTCCCCACCGCCCCGCCCGCCGCCGAACTGGCCGCCCTCACCGCGTACTGGACCGCCTGGTGGCGGGCCGGCACCGACACCGCCGCGCAACGGGCCGCGCGTACCGCCCTGGAGGGCGCGGTCGGCGCCGCCCGGGCCGCGGAGATCGTCGCGCGGCCGCCCGCGGGGCTCGCCGCGGAACCCGTACCGCCCGCGACCCACGCCACCGCGCCGGTCACCGTCGCCGTGGCCGTGCTCCCCGATCCGCCCGCGGCGGCCGCGACCGGCTGGAGCAGGGCGCCGCGCGCCGCCCTCCTGCCCGACCGACTGGTGCTGGTCGCCGAATCGGGCGACCAGCGTACGCAGATCCTCGGCCGCCCCCTGCCACCGGCCGTCTTCACCGGGCCCGACCCCCTCGCCCCCGCCGAGGAACAACTCCAGCAGGCCGACGGGCAGTTGGCGTTCCCGGACGAGCTGGCCTGGCTCACCGACTTCGAGCGGGCGGTCGCCGACGGGCTGGGCTTCGTGGTCGACCTCAGCCCGGAACAGGCGCGGACCGGCTTCGACCGGCTCTACGTCCTGGGCCTGCGCACCCTGACGGAGCCCGAGGACAACGCCGCCGACCTTGAAGACCTCCTCCGCCACCACCACTACGGCCAGGCCGGTCTCGCCCTGGTCCCGCAGGGCGCCCCGACCAACAACACCGAGGCCGTCGGCATGGGCTTCGCCAGGGCCGACGACCCCGACGTCGCGTTCGACGCCCGCCGCGCCGGGCCCCTCGGCCATGAGCCGAACCCCGCGCTGCGCGGGGACGGGCAGTGCCTGGCCGGGCTGCTCGGCATCGTGCCGGCCACCCTGGACGCCGTACCGCACGCCCACGGCCGCGACCAGCGCGAGGCCCGCGCGATGCAGACCCTGCTCTGGCCGGCCACCCTCGGCTACCTCCTGGGCACACTGCTCGAACCCGTCCTGGACGAGAACACCGTCGAGAACACCCGCTGGTTCTTCACCCGCCACGTCCGCGGACGGGGAGCCCTGCCCGCCGTACGCATCGGCGCCCAGCCTTACGGCGTCCTCGCCACCACCGCCTTTTCCCGCAGCAGTTGGCTGTGGCCCGGGCCGCGGCCCTCGTCCACCCCCCGGACCACCTTCCTCGTACAACTGCACGAGCTGCTCAGGGAGGCTGCGCGGGACTGGGACGCCCTCGTGGACCAGGTGCCCTCGCTCGGGCGCGGTGGCGCCCGGACCGACGACGACGCCCACCAGACCCTCCTCGGCATCCTCGGCCTGCACCCCACATCCGCGGAGTTCCACTACCGGTACGCGGAAGGGCGGATCCAGCTGGTCAACAAGGCCCACGTGAGCGGCTACGGAGACCTGCTGCACCAGGCCTGGGCCGCGGCGGGCCTCGACGACCCGGCGCTCGCCCTCCTCAGACGCCTCGGTTACCAGGGCACCGAGCGAGTCCCCCTGCTAGACCTCTACTTCCACGGCCGGCAGACACCCCTCAAGGGCCCGCTCGTCGACGACCGCCCCCTGTCCGAGGCCGCACCCGTCCGCCCCTGGACCACCGACGGGCGCAACTACCTCCGCTGGCTCCACGACGCCGCAACCACCTCCCTGGACCTGCTGCGGTCGGACGGCGCCTTCGAGGCCGGGGCCCCCACCGCGCTGCTCTTCCTGCTCGCCCGCCACGCCCTCACGCTCGGCTACGAAGAGGCCGGGCGCACCCTGCACCTGCTCGCCGGACACGACGTGGCGACGGTGCGCGCCATGCGCCGGGAGCCTCCGTTCGTCCACGTCGCCGAGCGAGGCCCCAGCGAAAGCCGGTTCGCGCCCCTGTACCGGCACGACCCGCTGATCTCACCCGGCCAGGACTGGACCGTCGCCGCGCACATCGCCGACGTGCTCCGCCACTCCCGGGGAACCCACGTACTGCGCGAGCAGGTCGAAGCCCTCGACCTGCTCGCCGACGTGCCCACCGCCCGCCTCGAACGCGCCCTTGTGGAACATCTGGACACGGCCGCGTACCGCCTCGACGCCTGGCAGCTCGGCCTCGTCAACCTGCAGCTCGAACGGATGCGGGCCCGGGGCCGGGAAGAGGAGGGGCAGGAAGCCCGCGGGATCCACATCGGGGCGTACGGCTGGCTGGAGGACGTACGTCCCGGCGGACGCGCCCTCACCCCTGTCCAACTGCCGCAAGACCTCATGGAGGTCTTCGGCGACGGCCCGCCGCTGCGCCACGACCCCGGCAACGGCGGACACATGCTCGCCCCCTCCCTCAACCAGGCCGTCACCGCGTCCGTACTGCGCAGCGCGTACCTCTCCGACGCGAGCCCGGAAGACCCCGGCGCGATGGCGGTGAACCTCTCCTCCGCACGCGTACGCCGCGCCGTCGAGGTGCTCGACGGCATGCGCGCGGGCCAGAGCCTGGGCGCGCTCCTCGGCTACACGCTCGAACGCGGACTGCACGACCGCTCCGGCTTCGCCGAAGTGGACGTCTTCATCTACGCCCTGCGGCGCGCCTTCCCCCTGCGCGCCGACCGGCTGCGGTCCACCGCCACCGGGCCCGGCGAGCCCATCGAGGCCGTCGAGGCGCGCAATGTCGTGGACGGCCTCGCGCTCGTCGAGCACATCGAACGCACCGGCGCGACCACATACCCCTTCGGACTCGCCCCCGGCCGCCTGCCGAACGCCCAGCCGGCGCAGCGCAAGGCGTTGGAGGACGAGGTGGACGCCCTGCGCGATCTGCGCGACGCGCTCGGCGACCTGGCCCTCGCCGAAGCCGTGCACCAGGCGTCCCAGGGCGGCACCGAACGCGCCGCCGCCACATTGCGCACCTTCGAAACCGGGCACCAGCCGCCCGAACCCGAGGTCGTGCGCACCCCCGCCTCCGGCACCACGCTCACCCACCGCATGGGCCTGCACCTCGATCCCGCCGCGGCCGCGCCGTCCGGAGCCACCCCGCGCGCCCTCGCCGTACCCGCCCTGGACGCCTGGCTGTCCGCCACGCTGCCGCCGCTGGGCTCCATCGGCTGCCGGGTCGGCTGGGACGACCCGGCAGACGGAACTCCCCGCGCGCTGCCCGTCACCCTCGCCGACCTCGGGCTGCGCCCCGTCGACGTCCTCGAACTGCTCCGCGGCGAGGAGCAGGCCATGGCCGAACTCGACGACCGCGTCCTGCGGCACGTGCTGCGCACCGCCGCACCGCGCCCGGACGCCCCGCTGCACATCGCCTACCGGGAGTGCGAGCCGGGGCAGATCCCGGTCTTCGAGGTCGCGGCCCTCACCGCACATCTGCGGGCCCTGGTCTCCGCGGCCCGCCCGCTGCGACCCAGCGACGTCGTCCTCCCCGGCGAAGCCGGTACCGACCTCGACTCCACCGCCGTACTCGACCCCGCGCCGCTGACCGGAATCGAGACGCTGCTCACACAGCTCTCCGCGGACATCGCGGCGTATCTCGGCGTCTGGGAGCCGCTGTTGGAGGACCCAGCCGCCGGCCGGGCCGCCCTGCTCGCGGGCACCGACACGGCCGTCGACGACGCGGTGGAACTCCTCGAACGCGCGGCGCGGCTCGTCGTACCGGGCGTGGGCTGGGGCCAGGCACTGCTCTCCCGCCAGGCCCAGTACGCGCAGACCGTGGCGCGGCTGCGCGGCCGCGCCGATCAGTGGAGCACCAGGCTGACCGAGGCCGACACCCGGCTGGCGGCCTACGACCTGCTGCCCGCCGGTACGCCCGACGCCGAGCAGATGGCCGAACTCGCCGCGATCGAGGCGCTGGTCGTCGTGACACCGGCCGCTCCCGCCCCCGCTCCGGTCACCCGGCGGTCCGACGTGGGTGCCCTGCGCGACGGTTTTGCGGCCCGACGGGACGCGCTCACCGCCATCACCGGCGGGGCCGAGCCGGGACTCTCCGCGCTGCGCACCGCCGTCCTCGCGGTACTCCCGTTCACCGCCGTCGACAGCGAGCCGTTCGAGACGGAATCCATCGAACAGGCCATGATCGCCCTGGTGTCGGACGTGGTCACCATCGTCGGTTCGCTCGCGGCCGAGCTCGCCCGCCGCACGGAAGCGGCCCAGGACGCCTTCGCCGCCCACGCCGCGGCCGCCGACGCCCCGGCCCGCGTCGAGGCCCTGCAGACCTGCGCGCAGGCCCTGTTGGGCGAGGAGACCAGGCTCATCCCGCACTTCACGATGCGCCCCGCCGCGGCCGCCGAGTGGAGCCGGGCCCTGGCCGCCGTACCGGACCTGCTGAGCCATCTGACCGGCGCTCTGCACGCGGACTTCCCGGTGGAGGACTGGCTGCACTCCGCCGCGCGCGTACGGACACCCCTGTGGCGTTTCGAGCAGGCGGGCCTGCTGGCCGAGGCGCTCGGCGCACCGGTGCCGGAGCCGGTACCGGTCCAGCTGCCGCACCGGCCCGGGGACCGCTGGCTCGCCATGGAATACCCGCCGGAACAGGATCTCGGGGGCGAGCATCTGCTGTACACCGCCGTCTACCCCGTGCCCTTCGACCCGGCGGGCACCCTGTGCGGGCTCCTTCTGGACGAGTGGACCGAGGTCCTGCCGTCGGACGAGACCACCGCGGGCCTCGCCTTCCACTACGACCGCCCGAGTTCCGAAGCCCCCCAGGCACTGCTGCTGGTCACGCCCGCCTCCGGCGGACGCACCTGGACCTGGGACGACCTGCGGCAGTCCGTACCGGACACCATGGCGCTGGCGAAGCGGCGGGCGGTCGAACCGGTGCACCTCGGCGCCGGTCCCGCCGCGCGGTTCCTCCCCGCGGCGGTGAGCGCGGTGACCCTCCGCGGCATCTCCATCTCACTGGCGCTGGCCGCCGGCAACGGCGCATTCGACCAGCTCGGGGGACAGACATGAGTGAGCCGGTGAGCAGGGCGTCGGGCGTCCGGCCGGTCGACCTGGCCAAGGCGCTCGCGGAGCGCGCGCTGCCCTCGGTGACCGTCTACAACCGCCTGGAGGGCCGCCCGCGCACCCGGTCCTTCGACCGGGCGCTCCGGGCGGAGGTACGGGACGCGCTGTGGATGCTCACCCGGCAGTGGCAGGTGGCGGAGTTCGCCGCGGACGACGCGGGCTCGCCGATCACCACCACCGTGCATGTGGAACGCTCCGGGCTCACCGAGTTCGGCGCCCGGGACTTCCCCACCGAGCCGCTGGGCGACGACCCGCTGCCGCTAGAGGCCCGGGTGGAACGCCGTCCCGTCGTGCTCTCCCTCGACGGCGACCCGCTCTCCCTCGACCTGCGCCTGGCCATGGGGCGGCGCTGGCTCAAACTGCTCGCCGACCCCGCCTCGGGCCTGAGCGACGACCACCGGGACCGCTTCCGCGCCGCCTACCCGTTCACGGCGCCCGACCCGACGGACGCGGACGACGCCGCGCGCGTCGCCCATCTGTCGGTCTGGCAGTCGTACGCGGCCGTGGCGGGGCGCGCCATGGACGGGGGTCGGCTCTACGAGCGTCTGACGGCGCGGCCGCCGGGCCGCTGCCACGACGGGATTCCCGGCGTCGCGGAGGTGGACAAGCCGGTGCTCGATGGGCTCGCCCAGCGGTTCGTGGCGTGGTTCGAGCACCTGGTGCTGCCGGCCACCGACGCCGAGCGGGACTGCTGGGATCCACAGCGCCTGGAGTACCGGTTCCGGGCGACGGCCCCGGCGGGTCCCGGCCCACGCCGCTACACGGCCGACGACTACCGCGGCGGCGGGCTCGACTGGTGGGCGCTGGACCTGGAGACGGCCGCGGCACCGGCCCCGCCGGGCGCGGTCGATCCGCCCGCCGTGACGGCCTCGACCGCGACGATGGTGCCGTCCCCGGTCGGCTTCGAGGGCGCGCCGGCCACCCGCTGGTGGCAGTTCGAGGACCGCCGGATCAATCTGGGCGCGATCGACGCCGCGACGACGGACCTGGCCACGCTGCTCTTCGTGGAGTTCGCGCTGATCTACGCGAACGACTGGTTCCTGGTGCCGGTCAGCGTGCCCACCGGCAGCGTCGTGCAGGCCCGCGGGGTCTCCGTCACCACGGTCTTCGGCGAGCGTTTCTGGATTACCCCAGCCGGCAGCGGCGCCGACGATACATGGCAGCGGTGGTCCATGTTCTCCACAAGCCTAGTGGGAGCGGGACCGGCGGACAGCTCGCTGCTGCTCCCGCCTGCCGCCGCGAAGGTGCAGGAGAGCGAGGCCGTCGAGCAAGTGGCGCTGGTCCGGGACGAGATGGCCAACATGGTGTGGGGCGTGGAGAACGTGATCCCCTCGGGCGTCGGCGGAGGAATGCCCGGCCCGCTCGCGGCCGCCGAGACCGAGGCCTTCCATCAGCGCCTCGCGGCCGGAACCGCGCTACCGCCCGCGCCGCCGGAACCGAGGGTGGCGGCCGTGCGCTACCGGACGATGGGCAGCGTGCCGGAGCACTGGATCCCCTTCGTTCCCGTCCATGTCAACGGCGACAACCGCCAGATCCAGCTCCAGCGGGCCGGCCTTCCGAGAACCGTTCCGGGAGCCGCCGAGTCGGCTCCTGTCCCGGTCGAACCTCGCACGGCCCTGCTGCGCGTCGGCAAGGACGCGGTCCCCCAGCTTCCGTACCTCCTCCATGAGGAGGAGGTCCCCCGCGCGGGCACGGTCCTCCGCCAGTCCTACCGGCGCACCCGCGCCTTCGGCGGCCGCCCGGTGGTCTGGTACGCCGCCCACCGCGGCACCGGCCGAGGAGAGGGCTCCAGCGGCCTGGTGTTTGACCAACTCATCGACATACCGGAGGAGTAGCCGGGATCGGTGCGCGAAGGCGGCACACCCCTGCCCTCTGCGGCACGGCGCACGGACGCGGCGGACTAATGCGCGGCGAAGGGCTTCGGCGTTGCCCTTGCCGAGCACTCCGTCCGTGCAGTTTGGGCCGCATGTCGGTACTCGTGGAGGGTGCCG
Organism: Streptomyces sp. NBC_00075; assembly: GCF_045041225.1. Lineage (NCBI taxonomy): Bacteria > Bacillati > Actinomycetota > Actinomycetes > Kitasatosporales > Streptomycetaceae > Streptomyces > Streptomyces sp. NBC_00075. The sequence goes on along the minus strand of NZ_CP108243.1, from coordinate 2,898,666 downwards.
CCGAGGTGGTCATTTGGTTGCGGGGCACGACGGACTGTGAGGCCCTCGGGAAACCTCTGGGTGTCGGCATGCGGCAGGTCTGGAACAAGGGATGCCGGAGGTGCCCTGAAGACCGGCATCACCCTCACCGGCCGGCACGAGAAGAAAGTCCACCAGGCAGTCCTGAACCACGAGGGCCACATCAACGTCCTGGGCCGCTCCTGGCGCACCCCGACCACCGCCGCCAGAGCCGCGACCGGCAGCAATAAGATCGACGGCTGGGACTTCTGGCATCTGACCATCACCGGCGTGGAGCAGACCCTCGCCGAATTCCGCGCCACGCACTTCCCGCCACCCTCGTAGCCATCCACAGGGCACGGGGCCGGTCAGGTCACCGAGGACTGTTCGGCGCCGCCCTCACGGACTCCGGCTCCTGGGGACTGCCCGTCGCCGGGGTCGTCGTCACGACCGACGGCGTCCTGCTGGGACGGGGAAGAGCCGTCGAGGAGAGCTTGGAGCAGTAGGCCGTGGTGGAAGACGTATACGGGGCCAACCTGGCGCAGCACACCACGGCATGCTGCGTCATCGAGGAAGTCGACCACCGGCCAGGGCAGCCGGCCGGTCAGAGCGAAGTACGGTCGCGTCACGAAGCAGAACTTGCCGTAGGCGGTCGACAGGACAGCCGTTGACATACGCACCGGGGCGGCGAAGGCGACAACCATCAGTGCCCACGGTGTGTAGTGGAAGGCTGCCACGGCAACCCCGCCGAGACCGAGTGCGGTCGAGACGAGCGCGATGGCCGAGGCCAGAAGCAGGCTGTGTCGTGCTGCCGCAAGTGTCGCCGACGTGCTCGGAACTGCGTCGAGTTCGAGCGGGGCTTCGAGGAACTGCCGCAGCATGTAGGTGCTGGCGATGGCCAAGCCAAGCCCCCATGAGATTGCTATGGCCAGCACCAGCACGTCTCGTTGCCCCGTGGCAGTCGCGGTGGCCTTCACGAAAACCAGGGACGACTTGGCGATGAGCAAGACCAGTACGGACTCCATGAGGACCTTCAGGGTCCGGCCGCGGAACCGCAGGCGGACGTACACCGGCGCGGGCAGGGTTTCATCCCGGAGAGCCTGGACTGCGCAGATCGCAGCACCCGCGGCGACAACGGGGACGCTCACGAGCAGAATGTTTGTGCCGGAGCCGCCGGTCCAGGAGTACGCGCCCTGCGCGAGTGCCGCCGCGACCAGGCCTGTGATCAGGTAGAACGTGCCGATGGCCAGCGCGCGGAAACCGCGCGGGACGGTGGCGTACAGCCGCCACCAGGCGAGTGTGCCGCCCGACCGGTCGTCTGTGGCAATCTTGGCGAGAGCCTGGACGTATCGGCGTGTCGTCTCGCGATCTTCCTCATCCTTGGTGTGCCACTCTCGTGAACCGCGGCGACGTTTTTTCTGCGGCTCGCGCAGCTCTTCGGAGTAGACGGTGGGGATGAACGCATTGAGGAGATTGCGCTCCACTGCGGGGCTGCCGCCGTCGGCGGCCACCGCCAGTAGTTCGGAGGGTTTGGCGCGGTAGACCTCGCGTGCGAGCGTGATCATGAGCGGGGTGCGCAGCGCCTCACGGACGGCGGTCGCGGCCGGATTCTGGCTGTCGGGCGGCTCGACGACGGGCGTCCAGTCGGCGGGACTCGATTGCGGTAAGTACTGCGCGAGCTCACGGCTGTCGATTTCGCTGAGGGTGATCTCCGTGGCGGCGGGTACGGGCCCGGCGGCCTCTGCGGCCGCGGTGTAGCCCTCTGCCGTGCTTGTCACGATCACGGGCCCGTCGCTGGGCAACTGTCTGATGGCAGCGGCTCGTAGCTGCGGGGGCAGTTCGTCGAGTCCGTCGAGGACCGGCAGGATCCGATCGTGATTCACCAGCTCACGGGCCAGGGTGATGTGCCCGTTCCTCTGCTCCCGCAGCTGAGGGTATTGCGGGTATCGCTCGGCGAGTGTGTCGGCCAGCCACTGACGCCAGCCAGTGGTCGGTTCATTCCAGGTGTGCAGCGCGAACACCACCGGAACCGGGGCGCCAGCGGTGTGGTTGTCGATCAGCTCCCGAGCCAGGCGCAGGGCCAGGACGGATTTGCCGCTGCCGGGCTCACCGAGGATGACGAGCCGCCCGGCTGGAGTACGACGATACATCCCAAGGACGTCGTCCTTGGGTGCAGCTCGCCCGCACACGGGGAGAGGGTATGGGCGGTATACCTGCAGCCCGTCCAGTTCATCGCGCAGTTCGTTACGGACGAGCCCAGCCAGGTCCCTGATGACCTGATCGAATGGATCCGTCCCGGTTCCGGTGGATGCTGATGCCCGAGTCCGATTGGAATGGGCCCTGGCGCGAGCGGGCTGGGCCTCGTCCAGCAAGGTCGCCCACCTGCCTCTGTCGAATTCTTCCCCGGACCACTCGCACCACAGCCTGACCACGGCCAATAGCTGGGCTTCGCTGTGGGGGGCAGGTGTCGTCGCCGTGGGCCAGTCATCCGCGAGCCACTTGTTGAGGAGGTTGCCCAACGTCTTGACGTTGCCCCCGGCCTCCTTGACGGCCTTCGCGGCGACGTCGCGGCGCGAGTACCGCTCCCCGCTCACGTTCTGCGCAGTCTTGGCCCTCATCTCCAGCGCGCGCAGCGCGTCGTACAGCGCACGGGCCTTGGCCGACTTCTCCATCCGAACCCCCTGTTTCCCGGTGCCCGCTGTGCCCGGATGCCCGCTGCGGGCACGGCGGGCACGACCAATGACCAGGAGGTTAGGGGGAGTTTGCCCGCCCTGCCCATCCTTTCGGACAACTCCTTCTCCTGCCCGGCACGGTCGTGATGCCCGGCCGCTGGGGCCGGACGGACACCCAGGAGGGGAACCATGGACAAGCCCATACCCGTCACCCGCCGGCTCGCCCGGGCCGCGCTCGTCAGCCTCGTCAACGGGGCTGCCTGGGCCGCAGGTTCGCAATGTGTAGCGTGCCTGGTGTGGTGGGTGCAGCACCGGTAGCCGCCCCACGGGCGGACGGGCCCGGATCCACTCCGGGCCCGTCCCCGAGCCCGCTACTTTCATGCACATGGGTCTTGCCGCGCAGTATTTCGACGAACGTGACTCCAACCGCCGCCTGAGCATCACCTCCGCCGAGACGCTGTGGGAGTGGGTGAAGGCCGGCGGCGCCGACCGGCTGGCCTCGCACGAGTGGCCGCTGACGCCGGGTGAGGACGTCTTCTTCCGCGGGCAGCCCAGTACCGACTACGGCCTGTCCTCCAGCCTGTACCGGGTCTGCCGCGCCCGCCCCGCCGCACCGGAAGCAGGTATCCCCAACGAGGTCGACGAGCACGTGATGGCGGGGACGGAACGCGCGGTCATCGACGCTATGCGGCGCGAGGGCATCGGACGGCGTATGACGGACGGGCAGCTCCTTGCCGTCCTGCAGCACCACGGCATTCCCACCCGGCTCATCGACGTCTCCGAGTCCCCGCTGGAGGCGCTGTTCTTCGCGGTCGACCAGCAGCACGGCGTCGACGGACGCCTGTTCATGCTGCACCTGCACCGCGATGCCGCACAGCGGGTCGACACAATCGACTTCTCCCAGCAGACGCTGGAGTGGGCGGATGCTACGCACGGACGGCGTCGTGCCAAGGGGGAGTGGACGCAGCAGGTCGCCGTGGTCGACCAAGCCCCGCTCGATCCCCGGATGCAGGCGCAGCGCGGACGGTTTCTCATCGGAGGCCTCAACCGGCGCTACGGCGGGCGGTCCTACCGGATCGACGGACTCAACGTTCCGGGAGATCAGTACCCCGACATATCGACCCTGGGCGTCAACTTCCTCAACAGCGTCAAGGGGAAGCCGAACATGAACTGGTCCGCGACGGGCTGGACGCTGCGTGTCAGCTCCGCGTGGAAGCCCGAACTCCTGGAGCGCCTGGCCGGGGAGGGGATCGACCACGACTCCATGTACCCGCCGCTCGGCGAGGTCCGCCGGCTCGGGCTGCAAGTGGCCCGTGACGCGGCAAAAAGTCTCACCGAGGCAACCGCGTCCTGACCCGGCAGTCGGAGCTGGCCGGTCCGCTCGGCGCACGTGGTCGGGGTGCCGGTCGGCGCGGGTACGGTGGGCGAGTGAGTGACAGCCGCTCCGGGTCCGGGACGGCCGGGGCTTTCCAGACGGCCGTGTGTGCGGTGGGGCCCGAGCTGACCGAGGCTCTGCGGGCGCAGGGGCCCGCGGGGAGCGGGCGTTGGATCTGCTCCTGGACGCGGCCTTGATCCTGAATCACCCCGAGCGCCTGCGCCGCCCCTACGAAGTGGCGCAGTCATGCGTGCGTGGCGCGCTGGACAGCGTCCTGAACAACATGGCGGGCGAGGACTTTCCCGGGCCGAGGCGTGCCCGGCAGGCGGTGGTCGAGGCCGCCGGGACGGTGGCCGATTCCTGGGGACGTCACCGGCAGGTGACGCACGAAGACCTGGGAGTGCTCCTGGACGCGGTCGGTGAACTGCACGCTCAGCAGGCACAGCGCGGCGGGTTCCGGGCGCGCCAGGTGGGGCAGCTGGTGTTCGACCAGACCCGCCTGAGGTGGGGCTGGGCGAGCGGGAGGCCGCCCGCACGACCTGGGGCGCGTTCTACGAGACGGCGTCCGGGGTGCTGCACGGCTCCGGCAGCGGAGCGGACGAGACGCGCCGCCAGTTCGACGGCGTGGTCGCCGCCATGGAGTGGGCCGTCCACGAGGCCGTTCCCGGACACCGTGACCTGGTGGATGCTGACGCAGCCGGACGACTCCTTCCCGGTCGGCGCCCGAGCAACCGTGCGATGGCTTGCGGATGGACAGCGGCAATGAGCAGCTGCTGCGCGGCCGAATCTACGGCACCGACCACGACCACCCCGGCCCGAAGCCGGGACGCAGCTACGCCGAACTCGTGGGCGGGCCGCTGGACGGACTGCTGCTCGACATCACCGGCTGGAGGCCGGAGGAGATCGACGACGGCGTCTCCCTCCCCACGGAGCTCGGGCAGTTCAGCCCCGGCGGCCGGGCGCTGTACGACCCGCGCCCCGGCGACCCGGCCCGCTGGGACTGGGCAGGCGACAGCCCCTGACCACCTGCACTCGGTTGGGTGAAGACAGCGCACCGCCGGAACCCGCTCGGCAGGCCAGGCGTAGTGCCGTACATGAACCCGATCAACGAGACGCACGTGAGTGAGCCTGGCCTGGTCGTCGTCGACGTCGCGGCCGCCGACGATGAGACCGCGTTCGCCTTCCAGCAGCTGCTCGCCGACCGGTGGGCGACGTCGACAGCGGAGCGCACGACGCACGACGTTGACCAGCCCGGCGTACGGCTGCGCTGCTACCTGGACCTGCGCCAGCCCATGGCGCCAGCCGACGCGGTGCGGGAGGTCAGCGCAACCGCACCACGGTGACGCCCGCGTGCCGGGTCGTGCCCGCCACGACCTCCACCACCGCGTCGCCTCCGGCGGGCGCTTAGGAGTCACCGGCCTCCGTGAACGCCCGTCCGGTCTGAGGAACAAGGCGCGGGGCGACGACGGAGCGGAGTGCTGTGGTCAGCCACTGGGACAGCGCCACGCGGCCGTCGGGCAGCAGCCGTACGGCGAGCGCCTTCGGGTGCCGGGCGGTGCCGGCGAAGCCGACCACGGTCGCGTCGATCGAAGACCCCCTTGGGGCCTGGCGCGGGATCTTCGCTGTTCAACAACGCTGCGAGGACAGTCACGTGGTAGTCGGCTGCTGCTTGAACGATGGCCGGTTGCTACTGATTCCACCACTGGGAAAACTGCTGCCCACATGCGACTGAGGCCCGCTATGTTCAGGCCGTATGAGCAAGCATCTCTCCCTGCGTGAGGCCGTGTTGGCGTGGCTCGAGTACGCGGGCGCCCTGTCTCCAACACCCCAGTCCATCGTGGTGCTGATGCTCCAGCCCCACTGGGAAGACGTGGAGAATGCGGTGGTAGCCGCAGCGCCTAGGGAAGAGCACCCCGACCTCTACGCCAAGGCCGACGGAGACTGGGTCCCGAACTCCCGAACGCTGTTGGAGGTGTCGGGACTGGCTGCGGCGGCACGTCTCATTGCCCAGGGCGTGCAGGTTTCCGTCTCCGAGGTCGCGGACAGTTTCGTCACCTTCTGCACTGGTCCGGCACCGGTCCCCGAGCGATGGCTGCTCCTCAACGCCGCCTTCCCACAGGGGACACGGATTCCGCTGGGTGAGCACACCCTGCAGACCTTCACTGCGGACGAACTCAATCAGACGATCCCGATGCCTGCGCTGAACGTCGTGCAGCCCCGGAGCCATGATCTCGACCTGATCACCGGCGCACCGTTTCTCCATGTTCCTGATCCCGGCCGCTCGGTCACGCGTCGTCCGACCTGGTTCGACTTCACTGGCCCGCGTGCGGAAGCCCAGCACTGGCAGGCACTTCTTCCCCTGATGCTGTGGGACAGCGAACTTCTCCGGGTGGACGCGGTCTTCACCGTCGCGCGCGGACGCCTTTTCGATCTGAACCCCAGAGACGTGCCGACCACCATCAAGGTCTATGAAGGCCGCGACGGGAGAGGCGAGGAGGTAGGGGTCCGTGACACCGGCGAATTCCATGTTCCGGCCGCATGTCTTCCGGCCCTGACTGACTTCTGCACCGCGATCTCGGCGAAGATCGACGCGGTCATGGCAGGCGCGACTTACGAGCGGCGCATCCTCAAGCGGCGCGCCCGTCGACTCGAACGCGCAGCCCGGCACATCCTGACCGCCTACCAGCGCACCTACAACGACGACGGCGTATGGGACGTGGAGGCTGACGAACTGCATCTCGACTATGTCATCGCCCTGGAAGCCTTGCTGATCAGCCCCGACGAAGAACGCGTGGGCACCGCTGAAAATATTCGCTCCCGTGCGTCTGCACTGTTCCTCGGCCTTGACTACCAAACAGAGGTCAGGGCCATCGTCCAACGTGCCTACAAAGCCCGATCCACCTACGTGCACGGCGACGTGATCAAGGATCAGACAGAAGAGAAGAAGCTGAAAGAGCTGCGAACTCTCCGGCTCCTCACACTGCAGGTCATCCTGCGCTGGCTCGTCCTGACTCCTTCCGACACCGGGGATCTCTCGCACCTGCTCGATGCCGCCGTCCATGGCACAGACCGCGAAAACCGCATCGGCCAGTCCCTGCGTGCCTTCTTCACCACCACCCCGCCACGCAACCGGCCCGCCGACATCACCGCCACCTGACCCCTGGAGGAAGCCGCCCCTCGCAAGGGAAGGAGCCCCGGCAGCCCCGCTAGTGCAGAGCGGGCTGCCGGGAGGCCTCATGCGGGTCGCTCGGAGCCGACGGGGGAGGCGGCGCCGGGCGACGATCAGGGGGGAGACCACTGCGGTCGTCTCCGCGGCGGGTGCTGCGTCCTGGAGCCGGTCCGGTCCAGCCGTTCGTACAGCGCGCGCAGTATGCGGGCCTTGTTCTTCACGCGGTGCATGTTCCGGGTGTGGCAACCCGCACCGCACCGCCGGAGCCCTGATACGCCTTGTCGGCCCAGCATTGGATGCCAGCGTTCGTCAGGGCGTCGATGATGCCGTGGGTGCGGGCGGCGCGGATGTCGTGGACCGCGCCGGGCAGGGCGGCCGAGGCCCACAGTAGACGCCCGAACGGATCGGCGATGACCTGCACGTTCATCCCATGCTTCTTGTGTTTTCCGGAGTAGTAGGGGCGATCGGCGCCGATGCGGTCGATCGGCAGCAGCGTCCCGTCGAGGATCACGAACGCTTTGCGCGCCGCAGTTCGGAGAGCCGTGGCGAGGTCGGGCGCGAGAGTGGCGAGGAGCTCGACGGCTTCGGCCACGTACCGGGCCACCGTGCTGGTCCCGACGCCGAAACCGGCGGCGAGCTGGGCGTAGGTGTGTCCGCACCGAAGGTGGGCCAGGACCAGCAGGACCAGCAGGGCCTGCTGGTCCGTCGGGAGCCGACGCCATCGCGTGCCGAGTTCACGGCGCCGGGCAGTCAGCAGGCGGGACAGGAACTGAAGGGCCGAACTGGACAGATCCAGCCCCGATGGGTAGACAAGCACATGAAGCTCCGGGCGGACAGGTTGATCTTGGTCGACAACCCATCTACCAGGAGCTTCACCTCTTCCCGAACGCGGCCCCCATGCCAACTCACTTCACTGTCAGCCAGGTTGGCAGAGGCTCAGGTTCTCCGTAGGACTCGACCTGCGCCGGCCGCGACGGTGGTGGCCAGCAGCCAGCCGGTACCGATGAGGACGATCCCCACCCACTGCATGGCCCCGGACGGCTCGTATGCCCGTTCCTGGCCGAGGTCGACCAGAGGCAGCAGGAGATCGAGGGTGTAGATGACCGGCTGGAAGCGCGGGTAGGGGCCGCCGCCGACGGGTTCGGGGTGCCAGGTCCCGAAAAGTGCGGAGCCGGCGGCCAGCAGGCATACCAGCAGCCATACGGCCCGCAGCGGGCGGTATCCGTAGCCGACCGTGGCGTCCTGCAGCAGGCTCCACAGCTGGGCGGGGAACGCGAGGGTCGGCCGCAGGCTGCGCTGCTTGGCGACCAGGACGGTGCGGGCGTCGGCGTCCCGACCGTGGCTCTGGTAGACGGTCGCGAGCTGCTCGTAGGGCTGGGGCTTGAAGCCCTCCGGGTCCCGCATCAGCCAGGGGAGGCGTTCTGCAGCGGGCAGCGTGGGGCGCAGAATGTCGTACACGGTGCCGTCCACCCTGAGGGACGTGGGCCAGCTGGCAGGGCTGTCCCGAATAAGCATCACTTTGGTTCGGCTGAGGGCGACGTGTCCCTTGGGCGGCTCTGCGAACTGCAGGGACAGTTGGGCCGCCGTCGTGCCCCGGCAGGCGAGGGCCTCCTCTGCCCCGGCCGCGTCCAGGACCGCTCCGTGGAAGGATATGTAACTGCGGACGGTGGCGTTACTGATGCCGATCCTGCCCCGGGCGGTGAGGCCCCGACCGAGGTGTGCCACCCCTCCGACGTCGATCCCGTTGGCGCTGAGGGCCGTCGAGTCGCCCCCGGGCGCCGTCAGTTCGGCCCCGTCCAGCAGAAGCGAGCCGCCGATCCGGGCGTCGCACAGGTCTACGGTGCCCTGCGCGGAGAGGCCGTCCCGGCAGTCGAGGTCGCCGCCGATGTGTGCGCGGGCCGCTGTGAGCGCGGTACCCGCGGAGTGGTTCAGGCGGGCGCCCTTGAGGACGACGCTGCCGCGTATCGAGGTGTCCGCGAGGGTGACCGGGCCGTCGAGGACGAGTCCCCGCTCGGCCTGGATGTCACCTCCGATCTGGGCGCACCCCAGATGCAGCGCATAGTCGCCTGCGTCCCGGCCCGGGCCGGTGAGGGTGGCGTCGAGCAGTTCCACCGACGCACCGATCGAGGCCCCGCAGAGGTTGACCATTCCTGTGCAGGAGAAGCCGCGGCCCAGGTACAGGCCGCCGCCGACGGTGAGTTCGGACATCTGAAGATTGCCGGTGGGGGTGGTGATGGTCGCTCCACGGAGCGACAGGAGGTCCTGCACGCGGGCGTTGTTGAGGTGGACGGCGCCCGCGCAGTCCAGTCCCAGCGCCGACAAGGACTCGTCGACGGCGACGGACCGGGCGTCGATGGCGGCTTCGCCAGGTCCGGGACGGACCTTGGTGGCGTCGAGGGAGAGGTGAGTGCCGACGGTCAGCGAACGCAGGTCAAGTGTCCCGTTTACCGTGCAGCGGGTGACCTTGAACTCCTGGGCGACCCGTGCGCTGTGCGCCCGCAGCCCGGGAAGACGGCACTCGTCGAGTTCGAGCGCCTCCAACTGCGCACCCTCCAGCCGCGGCACCTCATCGAAACGGCACCGTCTCAGACGTAGGGCCCCTCGTACGACGGCTTCCGACAGGTCCAGTTCCCCGCGTATCCGCACGCCCCGCACCCGGAGCCGGGCGAGGTGGCCCGGGTGCGGGGGCGGAGCGATCAGCAGCAGCCGGGATACGACCTCTCCCCGCACTTCCGGCACACCCTCGCACCACTCGCCGCGCCGGTAGGCCTCCCACATCCGGCACTCGCCCTCGTCCCACCCCTCCGGCGGATCGCCATCGTCCGCCACCCGAGTCCCCCTTTGCAGTGACGCTAATCAAGTACCACGTTGCTGCCCACGCGGGGGATGAAGTATCCGGGCTCCCTATGGAGGTGCCGGTTCGCCTCATCCTGATCTCATCGAGCAACCGCTCCCACGCCAAGATCCGCGCGCTCGGCGAACAGGCCATGGCCATCCTCAAGACCTGGCGGCTCCTACGCAAGCTCCGATGCACCGCACTCGTCCAAGCCGTCCTCACCCTCCACCTCAACGCCTCACACTGAGGTTGGGAAAGGCTCACTGCATGTGATTCGAGAGGAAGGCGTACACGATAGTGGCCGTGGCAATCCCCAGCCCCCAGGCCGGACTCTTGTAAGCGATCACTCCCGCCGCCGTCGCAAGGACCAGGATGACCACGGTGCGAGTGTTCAGCGGTGGGGGCGTCGACACGCTCGGCTCCTTGTGCGCACGGGGCCCCAGCGGCCCCTGTTGCTGGAGGTGTAGGTGCGTCAGCCGCGAGTGCCCTCCCCCTGAATCGGCGTGATGCAGGTCACGCTGGAGAGGTGGGGGCGTTCCTGGCCGGGTGTACCTACAAGGGGAGTGAGCGGCCTGCCCCGGGGCCGATCCGTGAGGAGGGCCCGTTCGTGGGGTGGGAACAGTCGGCAGGTGACGACGGTGAGGTCGTGGCCTCCTTTCGGCGCGATCATGTGCCGCCCGACGTCCATCCCACCCACCCGGACGAGGCCGCGCTACGCGCGGACGAGCAACTCGTGGCGATGCTCCGCGAGGACGACTTCGACGGGCCGATGTGGGACGTGTACATCGGCACGCTGCTCGAGGAGTGCCGCCCCACCGTGATGAAGTGGATCGAGAACGGTCGCATGTTCGACAAGGCCAAGAGGGCAGGCAGACCAGCGACACTTCCACTGGCGCTGCGCGCGCATCTGCGGCACGACGAGAGCGCCCGCCACGACCTGGCCTTGGATGTCATGTTCGCGGCCGCACGCATCTTTCGCGAGCGAGCCCTGGTGAACGGAGAATGGTCCGCGAGCGGCAGAGCCACCTTACGGACGTACTACCTCAACATGGTCGCCCTGCAGTTCTCCAACGCGGCCCGGACCTGGGCCACTTCGGAGCGGGACCGCGAATTCTCGTCCCCCAAGGACCCCACCGATGAGATCTCGCAATGGGAGGCCGACGCCGAGGCGACAGACCCCTACAGGGCGGCGGATGCCCGGCTGGATCTGGAAGCCCTTGCCCGCCACGCCGACCCCAGGATCCGCGCCATGATCCAGCTTCGGCAGCGGGACTGGAAATGCGCCGATATCGCCAAGGAGCTCGGCATCAGCCCGGGGGCCGCCGAGAAGGCATGGGCCCGCTTCACCGGACAGGTACGCGCACAGGGAACCGACGGGAGGCCCGCATGAACCAGCCCGACAACACAACGTCCCTCAGCCAGCAGGCCGGCCGGGCGCTGACTATGCTCGACGGCGAGACCACTCCGGCCCGATCAGACCAGCGCAGCACCCTGTGGGTGCGGGCCCTGGAACGCCTGTCCGCCGGTGAGGCTCCGGCCACTCCTGCAGAGGACAGGATCGCCCGGTTCCTGGAGTTGCTTCAGGCATCGTCGGTTGCCCGACCGGCTGCTGACGAACAGGCAGAGCCCGCGGTGGTGATCGGTCGGCCGGCTTCCCCTGACCGGCCTTCTGGGCCGGACGGTTTGTGGCGTGAATACACGCGATTCCTGCGTGATGAACGTGACTGGGCGGAGCAGCACATTGCCACGCTTGACGAGGGCAGTGACAGTGTCCTGAGGCAGCTCGCCGATCCCCGCCAGCCAATGGCTGCACAAACACGTGGACTCGTCGTCGGCCACATTCAGTCAGGAAAGACGGCTCACTTCACAGGGCTGATTGCCAAGGCAGTCGATTCTGGATACCGCCTGGTGATCGTCCTCACCGGGGCGCTGAACCTGCGCCGGTTCCAGGTCCAGCAGGAGCTGGAGCGGGCACTTTGGCGCGGCGAATCATCTAGCGGCTCTGGGAGCGCTACAGCCCATCCCAGGGACGTCGCCGCGAGGCTTCGTCCGGGTGTGATGCGCGTGACCACGCTGGATCACGACTACCGGGCCACCGATGGCGGACCTAGCCCATGGGAGTTCATCAAGACGGATCCGGATCAGCCTCTGTACGCCCCCCGCAACCTCGAGCACACGCCGGTACGGCTGCTGGCAGTGAAGAAGAACGCAGCCGTGCTGTCCAAAATCATGCGAGATCTGCAGGCCAGCGAGTGCCCTCTTCCGGAACTGCCGGCACTCGTCATCGACGACGAAGACACTGGAGCCGTGCCGCTGGCCGGCGGAAAGGATACGGGAAACTGCGGCGCCGACGGCCGTCTTGCCGAACTCATTGCCCTTTTGCCGCGGGCGCAGTACGTCAAATTTTCCTCGACACCATTCGTCCGGGCATTGCTTGATCCCGGAGCGGAGGAAGAACTCTTCCCGCGTGACTATGTCGTGTGTCTGCCGCAGCCAGCTGCTGAACCAAGCTCGCAGAAGACCAACCGGGCACCACTGCGCGTGTCGGAACTCCCGTCGTTTTGGGCACATGATCCGGGAACACTGATCGAGACAGAAGGCCAAGGCAGTACGGCCTTTGAACTGCTGGGTCAGGCCGTGGACATGTTCGTCCTCACCGGCGCATTGAAGCTGTACCGGCAGCAGACGGGACCGTACGTGTACCGGCATCACACGATGCTGGTACACGGCGGCGACCGGCTGGTGGACCAGCACCAGATCCTTGGGCGACTGCACCGGCAGTGGGACCCGGCAGCCTTCCATCGTGCAGACAGCAGAGCGCGCCTGAAGGCGCTCTTTGAACGGGACATCCTCAAGCAGACCACTGCCTCGCTCGAAGGACACCACACACCGGAGGCGTTCGAAGACCTGCTCCCCTACATCCGCGCAGCCGTCGGCCGTATGACACGCGCGCCGCAGCTGATTACAGGCTCGGACGAGGGATGGCGTGCACTGCAGGAAGACTTCGAGCACCGCGAGGTATGGGGAATTGTCATCGCCGGGACGAAGATTGCTCGGGAGCTGAGCCCTGCCGGATTGACCGTCACCTTCGCCTACGCGCAAGGCAGCCGCGCGGCCAACCGTCTGATGCTGAACCAATGGTTCGGCGACCTTCCCGGATACCGCGACCTCGTGCGCTTCTACCTCGGGCACAGCTCGGACAAAGCTGAGCTCGTACAGCAGGCCGGATGGGCCCTAGACCTCGCTCGCGCCGAAGAGACCTTTCGCGCGCAACTGCGTGAGATCTCAGTCGACTCCACGAACAGCCCTCTGAAACCAGCTCAGCTTCCGGCGCTGGCCGCTCAGCACCTGCCATGGCGTACCCGCACACGCAGGAACAGACTCTTCAACGCTGAGCTGGTGGAAATTCGTAGTCCTGGGCGCTGGGTGGAACATCTTGCTCGTCCTGCGCGGGCAGCAGACCGGGCTCACAATGCGCGGGTGTGGGGCCCCTTACAGCAGATGCTGTGTGATGACGTTACCTCCCTCGTTTCCAGCGACTTTGGTACCCGGCAGGCCGACGCCGGATTCCAAGCTCGGGCGGGCGTGGTCACTCACGCGCAGTTGCTGGACGTCTTTGAGCGACTGCGATGGCAGCGCCCTGAGACGTTCCGGCCCTACCTGCAATACCTGCGGTCACTGCGGGGGAAGTTGGACGACTGGGCGGTTTTCTGGCCACAGGAGACTGCGGAGAACACCTTGGCAGGGACGCAGGATTCAGCGATGTCGTCCCATATCGCACCGCGGCGCTCAGAGCTTCTAGCTGCTCCGATACAGGAGAGTCGCCGGCATCGGCGCTTGGGAGAAATGATTGTTGGAATGGACAGATTGGGCGAGACGTCTGTGCCCCGGCGTGGGGTCTTGTTCCTCTACCCGATGGCTGAGACGAACCTGAGCAGAGCACAGCGGACGGTGAGACCTGAAGAATTCGTGATGGGCGTCAGCTACCTGGTACCGGATGACGGATCGAGTCAGATCGTCAGGTTCAAAGTGCGCAACGCCGCCCAGGCCGAAGCTCCGATCCTGGCCCTCACCCGCAGGCAGAAGGAATGCATTGCGCCTTCGCCGTTGAGCGCTGCGGTATAGAAGGCTGCACGGCCCGGAGAATTGGGTCGGGGCAGCCACCAGGGTGTGCCTGCCGCACAGGGCAGTGACGGAAGCCACGTAGGGAGCCTTTTCCAACCTGACGGCGGTGCTGGGGTGCTGGCGGGTGTGGGCTGTACGGAACGACGAAGCTCCTGGTAGGCGTGTTCTCGACCAAGATCACCCGTGTCCGCCAAGAGCTTCGCGTGCTTGTCTACCCGTCCTCGATTGATCTCTCCAGCCGCACCCTGCGGTTCCTGGCCGGGCAGCTCTCCGGGCGGCAGAGGCAGATCGGGACGCGGTGGCGACGACTGCTGGCTGGCCGTCAGGCCCTCCTGGTGCTGGCCCACTCGTCCAGCGGGCGACCGGGGAGGCGCGGGGCTCAGGAGGTGCAGTTGCCTACGGTCTTGACCGACCTCAGGTCGGCCGCGCCGAAGGTCTCGACGTCGCCGTTCGGCCGCCTGATCCGCAGCTCGCGGTCGGTCTTGGAGCTGAGGAGCGTGCCGCAGACCTTGGCGTCGTTGCCGCGCGTCACCTCGACGAGAGCCTCCTTCGGGCCCGACCGCGGCCAGAACCAGATGCACCCGATGGCCACCGTGAGCGCACCTAGGGAGCACAGGGCCAGTACCACCGCGTGGCCGAGCTGGCTCGCTGCCTGCTTCAGGCGTTCCCGCCGGTTGTGGAACCAGGTGGTCAGCAGGTGGTCGTTGCCGAGATCGACTTCTACGGGCCACCCGTACGCCGCCTTGTAGGCCGAGACGACGGCGAACGCCGCCCCGCCGACCGCGGCCGCGGTGGACACGCCGCCGACGAGGCGGGCCCACCCGCTCAGGCCCGTGAACGCGTCCTTGCCCATCAGCACCCCTGCCAGCCCGAACAGGCCGAGCAGCGCGGTCACCGCCGCGATCCAGTTCTCCGCGGACGACCGGACCGTGCCCTCCTCCGTCGCCGTCACCTCCTGCATGGCGCGCAGCGCGGGCAGCATCGAGGCGTCCGTCGCCGCGCGCACCGGCGGATCTGCGTCCGGGTCCAGCGGCATCGTGACCAGCCACCAGCTCCCGCAGGTCTTCACCGGTTCCCCGGCGTCGGCGGAGGCGTGCAGCTCTTCGCAGGCGCACTCGCAGATCCTGGTCATCCGCTCGCTGGGGGCGAGGGCCGGTTTCCGCCCGCTCTGGCCGCGGGCCACGACGGACCGGTCCACGTTCAGCTTGGTGGGGTGGCGGCAGTTCGGGCAGGGGCCCTCAATCCCCAGGATCTTGTTGTCGAACCTGGCCCGGTACACCGTCCACCCGGCCAGCTCGTCGTCCGTGACCATGTACTGCCCGTACCGGTACGGCACCGCGTCTTCCGCCATGGCACCAGGTTCCGGGAATCCGCGGGGACCCGCCCGGGCATGCGGCCGGCTGGCGTAGTCCGCACGCCCCGCGCTCGCGGCGAACCTACGCTGCTCGCAGAAGAGGAGGGCACCCATGTGCGAGGACTGGGCGGGCTACTCGACCGTGGTTGGGCCACGGTGGGAGATCGAATGGCTCATCGGGCGCTGGGAGACACTGCGAACACCGGACCGGCTCCGCATCGAGCGGCCAACGATGGTGAGGTTCCACGACGTCCACCGGGAGGCCGCCCATCGCTTCGAGGACGCGTGGAGCCCGGCCATCGCCGTCGCGCACCACCCGCCCGGCCTCGGTATGCGCGCGACGGCGCAGTTGCAGGCCGAGCTCATGCGGGGCCCCCGCGGGCGGTCTGCCTTCTGGGACGCACACCCCCACCACGAAGGGCCTCACCTGCTGTGGGAGCCGGGCTACCGGTTCCGTTCCGCTCAGCAGGGAGTCGCCAGCATCCCTGACGACGCCTTCAACGCGGACGGGCTGGACGCGCTCGTACAGAGCGCACCAGCAGTGCCGAGCGGGCCAACCGCGAACGGCCACCGCGTCGCAGTGCTGGACACCGGTGTCCGCGGTGCCGCCCACGACATGATCGACTTCATCAACTGCCACGACGTGGGGATCGCGACAACGCCGGCGGCAGACCCGCACGGACACGGCACGGCGGTCGCCGCGGTCATCACAGCCGTCCGGAGCAGCGCCGACATCCACCCGTTGCGCGTGCTCCGCGAGGACAACCAGGGCGAGTCGTACGAAGTGCTGGCCGGCCTTGTGTACACACTGTGGTCGGGCGAGTACGACCTGGTTAACGCAAGTCTGACCACCGACGTGTCAGGACAGTGCGCCACCTCGCTGGGCAGAAGCGTCGACTACCTGCTGAGCTACTGCTCCGCGGAGATGGCACTGCCCGTGCTGGTGGCCGCCGCAGGGAACTGGGGTTCGGCGAAGACGTCCGGATACCCAGCCTGCCTCCCGGACGCGGTCGTCGCCCTCGCGACGGACGACACGGGCGCGCGTGCCTCGTACAACTGCACACCGCCCCCGGGAGCGATCACGGAGGAGGCCTACGGAGGCAGCGACGTCCAGCCGCTCGGCACCCTCCCCGACGGGACCGACTTGTTCGGCACTTCTTTCGCGGCCGCCGCCGTCTCGGGCGCCTACCTCCCCTGACGCTCAGGGGCCCGCGAATCCAGATGATGGCCACGGTGCGGGTGTCCAGGCGCTCTTGTCGAAGCCGTTCGCGGCCTTGGCCTGTCGGGAGTGGTCCGCGAGCAGTGGGGTGACCATGGTGATGCCTTCGGCCGCGGTGGCGGTGACCAGGTCGGCTGAGGGGGAGCCGGAGTCCAGGTAGTGCTCGCCGGGGGACGATGCCGTGCTCGGCGAGGCGCTGCTGGATACCGGTGGTGGCCTTCACGTCGGGCACGGTGGCGTCGGTGGTTGCCACGTCCGTGATCAGGTTCGGCACCCGGCGGCCGTGCCGTTCGGCTTCGGCCTCGGGGGAGTATTGCAGCTCTCCGTGAGATGGATCTTGTATCCGCGCCAGAACAGGTCATCGCCCTTGGCCGCCCAGCGGGCGTCGGTGTCGTAGGGCGAGGCCAGGCGGCATCTACTGGGCGGGACGCCCTCGCTGTCGGTGTCCCGCCAGGTGATCACCTCCCGTCCCCGTGTGTCGGTGCGCTGGTAGTAGGTCTGCACCGGGACCTGGCGCAGGACGGCCACGGCTTCGATGCTGCGGATCCAGGCAGGTCCGCTTGCCTCCCGTCCGGTGCGGCACCGGCCTGCCCGGCGCCCCGCGTACCGGTCACAGCAGCAGCCGGCCCCGACCAGAGGCCCGACCACGGTCACGAAGCGACAGCGCCTCCGTCGACCAAGCCCACATCCCCGCCGACAACCATCCGCACCCTCTGCCGCGCCTGTCCGCGAACCCGCACGTCACCACGCTGATCCGGTCGTGCTCGGAAGGCCGACATTCTCTCTACACCCCCGAGTCCACGCCCCGCAGCAGGAAGAACAGAGAAGTGGGTGGGTGGGACAGGTCCCGGGCGGCGGGCGAGGGGATCGGGCGCCGCTGGTGTTCCTCGCGTGCGACGGCCGGGCCGCGCGCGACGCCGACGGCGCAGCGGCGGCGGATTGTGGGGAAGCTGTGGCGGGCCGTCGGCATGCCGGCCGCCGGTGCGCTGGCAGCAGTCCGACACGCACGCGATATGTAACTAAGCGTGCCTAACCGGTACGGTCAGCGCATGCCAATGGGGGAACACCACGCAGAAGGCCCTTCCCGCAGCGGAGTTGGGGTAGGGATGGCGGGCGTCACCGTGCCATCACAAGCGGGGCCGCACCCGACTGAGTTCCAACTGTCGGTCGGTGAGGGCAAGATCCTTCAGTTCAAGAAGAAGCCCCAGATCGCTGCTGTCGCAGAGTTGGTGTGGAACGCCCTGGACGCGAACGCGACGCTGGTCGACGTCGAACTGCGCCGCGAGTGGGACGCCATCACGCAGATCGTGGTGACCGACAACGGTCAGGGGATGACGCCGGAGCGGGCCCGCGCCGCGTTCGAGGGGTATGGCGAAACCTGGAAGACCGGCAAGACCCACACCGAAGGCAACACGCGCATCCTCCACGGCCGCAACGGCGAGGGGCGCCTGTACGCCCTCGCTCTGGGCGACCGGTTCACCTGGGAGTCGGTGGCTGAGGTCGACGGCAGGCTGGTCGGGGTCTGGATCAGCGGCAATGCCGATCACTCCACTGTCTGGCAGGCGCAAGAGACGGCGCCCGCTCGTGACAGGACCGGCACCACGGTCCGGATCGACGTTCCCCAGGGCAAGACGCTGCGCGGCCTGGAACGCCAGGACACTGCTGCGAACCTCACCGCGAAGCTGGCGTTCTACCTCAGGGCCTACCCCGACGTCTCCGTGACGTTCGACGGCAAGCGGCTGGATCCCAGCGACATCATCGTCGGTGAACCCATCGACCTGCCGTTGAACCTGCCAGAGGAGTACGCCCAGGAGGACCCGGCCCCCGTCGTGACCTTCGTGGAGTGGAACCAGCGGATGAGCGACCGCAGGATGCTCATCTGCAACGCCGACGGCATCGCCCTGTACGAGCAGGGCCGGGAGTGGTCCGACAGCATCGTCAGCTTCACGCCCTACCTGCGGTCCAACCTGTTCAACGACATCTCCGTCGACGACCTGCACGGACTGCCCATGTCCCACGGCGGCCTGCTGGACGCGGCCGTGAAGGCCGTCCAGGAACACCTCTCTCTCCGTGGCGCCCAGATTTCCGCAGAGGTTGTGCGGCAACTCAAGGAAGAAGGCATCTACCCCTACTCGGGACCGCCCACCAGCGGTACACAGGCGATCGAACGCCAGACCTTCGACGTTGTGGTGACCGTTGCCCGCGATGCCCTCCCGGCCAAGGGCGCAGCCCGCCGGCTCTCCGTCAGTCTCATCCAGACCGCACTGGAAAGCAGCCCCAGCGACCTCCACACCATCCTGGAAAAGGTCCTCGCACTCAGCGACGAAGACCGCCGGCACTTGAAGAACCTTTTGGACAGCACCGACCTGACCCATGTCATCGAGGCTGCCACCACCGTCACCAACCGTCTGAACTTCATCGGCGCGCTGAGGAAGATCCTCGCCGACCCTCATCTCCGCAAGGACTTGCGGGAAGTCGACCAGCTTCACCCCATGATCGCCAAGAACCTCTGGCTGTTCGGTGAGGACTGGAACATGGCCATGAGCGAGGTCGGGCTCACGAGCGTGCTCCAAGCTCACCTGGAAGATCAGCTTGGTGAGGACGTCGTCCTGGAGAACCAGCTCGAAACCGTCAGGCAGCCGGACGGACGTACCGGCCGGGTGGACATCTTGCTGTTCCGCAGCCGACGCGACGACAGCTCCACCGAACGGCTCATTGTCGAACTCAAGCGCCCCACCGTCCGGGTCGGAAAGAAGGAGCTCGACCAGATCAAGGGCTACGCCCGAGCCATTGTCGACGACCCGCAGTACAGCGGCGTCGACTGCAAGTGGCGCTTCTACCTGGTCACATACGAATACTCGGACAAGATCCTTCGCGACATCCGGCAGAAGGACAAGCCGGAAGGCCTCGCCGACGACCACCACGACTACGAGGTCTGGGTCAAGAGTTGGGGCGAGATCCTGGATGCGGCGGAGAAGAAGCTGCTTTTCTTCCAACGCCAGCTGAACTACGAGGCCACAGACGAACGCGTCACGCAGCACCTACGCGAGAGCTACTCCCGCTTCATCCCAGAGGCCCTCGCCGAGGGCAGCCAGAACGGCGCGGCAGCGTCCGACAACAGTAGTGAAACAACGAGCACGTTGCGCTCCTGACTTGGGCAGCATGAGACCCCGGGCCTCAAGGTAAGCCCGGGGTCTGGCGGTGCCGGGAGAGGTCGTCTCAGTAGGAGTCCTCCCGCTCGGAGGGCGGCCCGTACTGCTCGATGAGGTCGCAGGTGCAGGTGCCACCCTTGTACAGCGTCTTGTCGCACTCGTCATGGTGGTACCGCTGCGGCACGGGCTTTGCCGGAACGGGCTGGAGCCCGGTCATGGCCCGGCACAAGTAGGTCAGGCGCCCGCCGCGGTTCCTATGCGCTGGCGTCCTCGTGCAGGTCCAGGAAGAACCGTAGCCGGACGCCGGGCTCTCCGGGATCCCGGGTCGTGCGGTCCGCCGGCGCTACCGCGCACCGTGCGGCGAGCAGCTCCTGGATGGCGAACGCGGTCTCGTCATCGGCGGCCGCGACCTCCACCACGGCCAGGCCGGGCACCGCCACATGTGCTTCGTTGATCTGCCTCATACACGGCACTACGCGCCGACGCCCGCGGAAGTTCTTCCACTCCGGCGGCTTCACCCGACCGTGTCAACGCGTGGACCGGGGCGTCAGGGCCGCGTGCTGACGTAGCGCACGCCCGGGAAACGCACCCGCCTGCAGGCCGACTACGACCGGGCCCTCCGCGTCGTCACCGAGATCGACGCCGCCCGCACCACCATGAACGAGGACTCCGCAGGAGAATCTCCGCGGCCCAGCGGACCGAGAACGAGAACCGCATCCGGGCCGCCATGGACCAGCTCCTTCGAGGCGAGATCCCGCCCGGCGGAAAGTGCGACATCAAGACCCTCGTCGGCAGGTTGCAGTCGACCGCACCGCGTTCTTTGGCACCCGCCCCTACTTACCTCCGCGTCGAGTTCGAGCGACGCCTTCAGGCCCTGCGGCAGGCCGGCGACATTCCCGACCTCCGCGAAGCCCAGATCACCCGCCTCAAGATGGAGAACGCCAAGCTCAGGGAGCGGCTGGACCGATCGGAGCAGACGATCGACGAGCTCACGGACTTCCGCACCCAGGCCCTGGCCCGGCTCGGCGCCCAACACGAAGAGATCATCCGGCTCCGCGAAGCTGCCGCCGGGAATTCCAGGGTCAGACGCCTTCCAGCTCCGCGAACCAAAAGCCATCGGGTCATGCAGCTGAAATGCCCGCCCCGAACCGAGGGCTTGAAGCGTGGGGGGAATGTGGGGAGTGAAGAGCGCGTGTGAGGGCCCAGCGACCGAAGGCCACCGGGCCTTGTTGATCGGCGACCGTCAGGCGAAGTCGTTGCCCGCGGTGCTCACGGAGTCCGCCGCAGGGAGGTGATCTCGCGAACTCTGCTGGCGATGGTGGGACGGGCCGCTTCCGGGGTGGTCAGCAGGGCGACGATGGTGACGGGCTGATCGCAGTGCGGGCAGTTCCGGACGGCTCCGCGCCCGTCGGCGCCGGCCTGGCGGCCGTCCAGACCGGCGGACGGGGCGACGTCACGCACGGGCGCCGAGTGGCGGGTGCTCGAGCACGCGGGGCTTGTACTCGACCAGCTGGATGCGGCCGTCGAAGGTGCGGTGCTCGATCATGTCGAGGGCAACGTCCGGATAGCCGTCGTAGATGCGTTCTTCGCCCGTGGCCCCGGTGATCACCGGGAACATCACGACCCGGAAGCGGTCGACGAGTCCGGCGCGTAGCAGGGACCGGCACAGGCTGAGGCTGCCGATCGTGCTGAGGAGCCCCGAGCCACTCAACTTCATGGCGCGGAGCGCCTCGACGGCGTCGTCGCGGACGAGCGTGGAATTGGCCCACGTCAGTGGCTCCTCGAGTGAGGAGGAGAACACCACCTTGGACGCTTGCGTGAGCTCGTCGACGGACGCCTCTTCTTCGGGCCTGAACTCGTCCTGGCCGTTCGGGACCTCGCCTGCGGCGAAGCCCGACATCAGGCGGTAGGTGTTCGCTCCCATCAGGTAGGTGGCCTCGGGCTGCCCGCCGAGCCATGCGAGGTACTCCGGGCCCTCCATGCCCCAGAACCCGGGCCATCCCTCTCCCGATGCATGGCCGTCGAGGGAGGTGATGAAGTCGACGAGAAGCTCCGACATAGCGGTGTCCTTTCCTGGGGTGTCACGAGCTTGGACCGGCCTGGAGCCACAAACTCATCGGCCGCGCCGTGGAGTAATGGTCGGCCTCGCCTCCGAGCTGAAGCGCCGCATCGACCTCGACGGCGACTTCGACGACGTACCGCGGCTGATGTTCGTGATCGACCGGGCCGACATCACCCTGCAGCAGCTCGCCCACTACTGGGAGACGTTCCGGCAGAGAAGGACGACCCCAAGAAGTCCCCGGCCGTCGCCGCCCTCGAGGACGCCCTGTACGAGGGGCGCGGCCCGCATCTACGTCATCTCGACCGTCATCCCCGCCCGGTTCAGCACCGGCATGTGGCAGCGGCTCGCCCCGATGGACGGCCCCGCCCCGAAGAGCAGCCCGCTCTCGGGCCGGGTCCACGTCGTCCACGACGGCGACGCCCACCCGACGCAGGCACTGCTCATGACCGACGCCGATGCCGCCGACTGGCTCACCGCCTCACCGCCACTGCGGCCGGGGAGATCTGACCTGCCTCCGGACACACCACGGGCCCCGGGGGAGACGACATCCCCGGGGCCCGGTGTATGGAGTCCCGCTGTTCGACGACGGCGCGACACCGGCGTCACGCCTCGGGCAGCGGGGGCTCTGCCTGGCGCAGGCAGTACACGCACCGGGAGGCCGGGTCGACGCGGCCCATGCACCGCTGGCAGTCGCCGCGTTCACGCACCGGCCCCCGGCCGTCCGCGCAGCCGGGGCAGGTCATCACCGGCTGACGGAAGCCGAAGCTGACCACCCACCCCTCGCCTTTGGCGGTGTCGCGCGCCAGCTGCGAGACCTCGGAGGTGGAGCGCGCGTCTTCGTCGTCGCCGGTCTCCACCGTCAGATAGACGGCGAAGCAGTCGTCGGTGTCGCACACGACAGCCACTCCTGTAGGCATTCGATCCCCTCTCAAGCCGCAGTTGCGCCCAACAAGACCATCTTGCTGATGGGAACGTCCTCGCACTGGCGTCCCCCAGACGCGGGCCCGGCGGGCGGAGGGGGGCTTGGCCCTCCTCTCAGAGATCGTCAGCCGCAGGGCCGAACCCGGAGCCGAGTCGCCGACAGCCGTCATCACGGCCCGCTCCAGAGCGACGATCTGCGGTGTCCGGGGCTCCGGCGGCTGCCGGGCCGCGATCAGGGGCAGCGGCGCGTAGGCGGATGTGGACGGCTGCGGCAGCACAGGCCGCACCAGCCGCCAGCGGGCTAGTACTCGATCCTGCTGCGGACCCGTTGCGTGAGTCCGTGCAGGGCGTGTGTGGCGGAGGGGAGCCTCATCCGGCCCCAGGCAGTTTCGGGCCAGCTGTGTTCGAGGTTCCAGCTGTAGTCGTCTGCCTTTCTGTGGATCTCGGCGATGAAGGAAACTTCGCGGCCGTGCATGACCGCGCCGAGCAGGATTCTGCGGTCGCCATCGGGATACGGGATCGAGAATTTCACTGTGCCATCGGGGTCGAATCCGTAGTCCGAGTTGGGCGCCCATCCATACGTTCCGAGTGAGTTCGGCGCGTGCGGGTCCTGGGAAACATGCTCCTCGTATTCGCTGTGGAAGTCGAAATCGTTGATCAGGATGTCCATCGTCCGGCGAATAGCGGCGCGGACGGCCGCCTCGTCCCGGATGGCGTCGTCTTCTGGGCCCCAGCCCCTACGGAAGCCGGTGTTCCTGGTCAGGGGCCAGGTGGTTGCGGAGGCGAGCCACAGGCGCAGCTCCTCCTCCAGGCCGTCGATGCTGAGGCGCTCGGAGGGGCTGTTCCTCGTGGCGGCTTCGAGAACGTGGGCCAGGCCGTCCAGGACGAAGCCGACGTCTCCCTTCCAGCCCTTGTGGAGGTCGTAGTCCGTGGCGCCGGCCCGGAAGGTTCCCGGGAGTGGCAGTTCGCCGAGGGGATGGATGAACGCCGAGAGGGTCTGTGCCAGGGAGTAGACATCGGCCATGCTGCCCTGTTCCTGCTGGGTCACGCTGCGCATCTCGGGGGCCATGAACCACAGGGGGCCCAGTTTCTCGCCCTCGACGGTGACGCTGGCCTTGCCGAAGTAGGCGATGCCGAAATCGGCGAGGACGGGGCGGCCGTCGTGCCAGAAGAGGTTGTCAGGCTTGATGTCCCGGTGGTAGTACTTCCGCGCTGCGAGTTCAGTCAGTGTCTTCGTCAGTGTGTGGATGTGGCCGACGATTTCCTGGAGCGTCGTCGTCTCCGTGAAGACGGATTGGAGCAGGCGGGCCCTCGGCATGACGTACCAGGCGGGCTGGCTGCCGGCGTCGATGTCGAGGACGGGCAGGACGCCGGTGACGCTTTCCCGTGTGAGCCGGTGCA
Organism: Streptomyces sp. NBC_00075; assembly: GCF_045041225.1. Classification (NCBI taxonomy): domain Bacteria; kingdom Bacillati; phylum Actinomycetota; class Actinomycetes; order Kitasatosporales; family Streptomycetaceae; genus Streptomyces; species Streptomyces sp. NBC_00075. The sequence goes on along the minus strand of NZ_CP108243.1, from coordinate 2,874,383 downwards.
TCATTGTGGCTTCGTCATGGAACCGGGCTCCGCGGGTTTTTTCCGGTGCGGCGGACCGGTGCTTGAGGACCGCTTCTTCGCCGGTTGTCCGGCATTGGACGCGCCGGACGAACTTCTTGTTCGATTTCGGGTCTGCGTTCAGGGGACCGAGGTCTCGCCAACCTGCAACGCCCGCTGCGTAGTTGTTGCCCTTTGCCATCTGCCCAGCGTACGGATCGTCCGCGGTGTGCGGTCTGGGTTTCATCGAGCCGGCATGTCCCGGTAGCAACTGAGCGATCTCACCGACACTTTGGACCTCCACAGCGACGTCAAGCGCGGCCGCCCGCCCCGGCTCGCCTTCCCCGACCAGGTCCTGGCAGCCGTCCTTCACCTGCGGGTCGCCCTGGCCGCGGAACCCCTCGCCGTGCTGTTCGACAGCAGTAGGACCGCCATGCACCGCACCCTGCTGAAGATCAGGACGCTACTGAAGGCGCACAGCATCGTCATTCCGCCGGCAGCCACTCCGCCCTCTGCCCTCACAGCCCTCCAGGCTCGCGTTCGAGCCCTGAGCAGCGACTCCAACAGCATGATCAAGACAACGTGTTAATGATCTGCAAGCCCTTAGGCATCGGCGCCGAGGTCTTTACGCATGGCATCCCTAAGATCCTGGTATGCCCGGTCGTAGCGACGCCGCCCGGTGACGTATTCGTTGCTGTCCCGGCTGAATCCGTCAGTAACCACATCGCGCAGGTCTCGAAGTCGCCGGAACGAATCGTCGGACTTCTCGACCACGTAGCGCGGCGCGCAGATCGACAGCTCGTATCGCAGGCTGGTGCAGGCCTCGAGCGCTTCCCACACCGCGCGCCTGTGCTGCTGAGGGTCGGGATCCGGCTCGCGAACAGCCACACGGCACGCGTGTCGAGCCGATGCGAGAGCAGCGAGGTAGGAGACGTACAGCGAACGGCGACTTTCGGTGTTCTGGTCGCCTCGTTCTCGTCTCCACCGGCGCTGATCCAGGATCCCGGCCGATGCAGTAGCGATTCCTCCGCCCACGATGGTGCTGGCCAGCGAGACCCATTCCATCGGCACCCCCCGGAGCTGAGCTGTTGGCTTTCCAGCGTGCCCCCGCTCGCACGCGGCGTCGAGGTGCCCGTGTCACTTTAGGCTCGTAGGCTGACCTGTAGGGTCTCGCGCTTCGCTGCATACACCGAGGCTGTGACCTGCGACTTCTCGCGGTGCCTCACGCTGTTTCATCTGCGGTTGTCTCGGCTCGCGGTGCATCCCCGCCAGGTTTGGCGGCACGGGTGTGGTTCCTCCCGTGCCGCGCGGCGCCCTCGTGACGTCAGGCGGCGCGCTTCACGTGGCGGACCAGCCACATCAGCAGGGCGTCCAGATCGGCGGCGGCCGAGAGGACCCGGTCGACCGCCTCGGGGGTGTGCAGCCACTCCTCGCAGCCGAGGGGATGGACGGCGATCAGTGAACGGTGGCGCAGCAGGTTCGCACGGGAGTGGTCCGTCGGATAGCCGCGCGGGGGGCGTTTCATCACGTCCCCGGAGATGTCGTAGCCCTTCTTCCGTACGTCCTCGACGATGGCGGACAGTTCGCGGCCGCTCCCCTCGGAGGCCACGGCTTTGCGGAACATGTCCACCTGGCCGGGATCGGGGTACCACCAGGCGCCCTGGATCCGCAGGCCGTCCAGGGAGAACCGGAGACCGATCTCGATCTTGCGGCCGAGCCGGATCACCGCGCCCTGGTGCTGCCACCACCAGGAGTTGGTGCGGTAGTGCCAGACGGAGAAGTCCTCATACCGGGGGTCGGTGTCTGCGACCTCGTTGAGCAGGGCGATCATCGGCTGCCGGACCAGGCGTTCGCGGTCCGCGCGGTAGCGCTCGCGGGTCGCGTGGGTCGGTTCGCCCTGGAGCTGCCACAACACGTCCATGGCCTGCTCCGGCCAGCCGGTGAACTGTCCGCGCATGCGGGCAGATTAGCTCACCCATGGTCCGCGCGCGGAGAGTGAGACGGGTAGGGAGGCGTGGCCCCAGACAAGGTGGGAGATGCTGCGGCGGGGTTCGTCGGCCAGTCGAGAGTGCAGTCGATATGAAGCGGGCGGTGAGATTGTGCAGCCGAACTTGAGATCCCACATGACCATGCTCGGGGCCTGCCACGGAGGTGCCCCATGCCCCGAACCGTCTGGAGCGGCGCGATCAGCTTCGGCCTGGTCACTTCTCTGAACTGCGGTCGGCACCGACCTCGGGCAGAGCCGCAGGACGGCAGGGTGAAGGTGGACTATGTGACGGCCATCTGCACGGGTCCAGTGCGTTCTTGGGAGTGAGTCAGCGCTGAGCTCGTGCGGGTCGCCTGGCGAGGTGCTGTGCCATCAGCCCTGGCTCTTCAGCGAAATTGGTGGAGCTGAGACCCTGACAGCAGAAAGGTGCTGTTGACCTGTGCGGGCGGCGTCCAGGACCTCGGTGTGCAGGGCGAGGGCGTCGTATTGCCGGGTGCGCCCCAATGCGCGCATGCGCACCATGCCCGCGCATCCACGCCGGCGGCATCACTCACTGGCGAGTTCGCCATGGCGCCCGGGCGGTAGATCCCCCACGCCGGGCCGCCGCGACCGTCACGTCAGAGCGCTGATCCCCATGGCGAGCAGCGCCGTGATGAGGGTGAGAGTGCCACCGAAGGCGACACCGGCGCGCAGCAGAGCGGCGGGCAGGGAAGAGCCGTCCATACGGGCCAGCAGGCCAGCGCCGACGGCCGCCAGAAGCCCGAGAAGCACGGAGGCGAGGACGGCAAGGGCGAGCAGGGTCAAGGAGGTTGGCGACATAGACACGGTTCTCTTCCATTCCATAGCGGGCGCTCTTGTGGAAACGAAGATGGCGAGACGGGCGTGCGCCGACGTACAGGTGGACGAAGATGAACGGGTTGATACCGAGGTGCCAGGGATGACCAGAGGGAGGGGCCGAGTGGGCGGGGGCACGCGGGATGAGCTCGTCGAGTTGAAGGCGCAACTGCGGCAGTTGCGAGCGGAGCGCCGGTTGTCGATGTCCGGGCTGGAACTGCGGGCGAGGCTGGGGCACACGACCGCGAGTCGGGCGCTGAACGGCTCGACCGTGCCCAGTGAAGCCACCGTCGTCGCGCTGGCCCGCGCGTTAGGTACGGACGCCGCGCCGCTGCTTGCACTTCGCCGCAAGGCTGTGCCATCCGCCCCCGCCCTGATCCGCGCTCCCGCTGGCAAGGACACGGACGACGGAGCGGACGCACAGTTCGAGGAGCGGTACCGGCAGTACGTTGAACACCGGCACGCGCAGATGTCCGTCATTGGCCTGGCTCTCTCCCAGCCGGGCCGGGCGTCGTGGCCGCTGGACACCTCCTACCTCAGCCTCGAACTCGCGCTCCGCGCCCCGGGGCCCGGCCCTGAGGCGCGGAGCGATGCCCCCGCGATCACCTGGAAGTTCGACTTAGCGGGTATCCCTGCGGAGGTGCGGGCCGAGCAAGCCCTGGCAGGGCGACGGCGCACCCTGGTCCGCGGGCTGGCAGGCGGAGGCAAGACCACCTTGCTGCAGTGGCTCGCCGTCACGGCCGCCCGTCAGGACTTGCCGGATGAACTGGCACATCTGGCAGACTGTGTGCCCTTCGTTCTGCCGCTACGCACTCTCGTCCGCCGAGGGGATCTGCCCGGGCCGCAGGATTACCTGGCTGCGGTCGGCTGCCCGCTGCACGGGGTACAGCTGGCCGGCTGGACGGACCGGGTCCTGGCTGGCGGACGCGCCCTGCTCCTCATTGACGGCCTGGACGAGATTCCCCAAGAGCAGCGGGCGCGGGCCCGGCAGTGGCTACAGGAGCTACTCGCTGCCTATCCCCAATCCACCTATATCGTGACCACTCGCCCTGCCGCAGTCCCTGAAGGATGGCTGGCGGAGTACGAATTCGCCGAGCTGACCATCCGTCCCATGAGCGCCCGGGACGTGTCGGTGTTCATCGCCCGCTGGCACGCTGCTGCGGCCACTGACGCGGGCACCGCGGAGGAGCATTCATACCTTGCCTCGTTGGAGGAGGCGCTACGGGACACGGTGCGTTCGCAGCACGATCTTGCTCAACTCGCCACCACTCCGCTGCTGTGCGCTTTGGTGTGCGCGCTGAACCGCGACCGGCGCGGCCACCTCCCGCATGGCCGCATGGAACTCTACGAAGCAGCCCTGTCGATGCTGCTGATCCGCCGCGATCGCGAGCGTGACATCGATGCTCCCGAGAGCCTTGTGCTCACCGAGCACCAGAGCGTACAGCTGCTACAACGCCTGGCGTACTGGCTCATCCGCAACGGCCAGACCGAAATGGATCACGGCACCGCAACCGGCCTCATCGAGGATGCGCTGCCCGCCATGCCGCTGCTCGCCCAGCAGAGCGGTCCCGCCGGCGTACTCGCGCACCTTCTGGCCCGTTCCGGCCTCCTGCGCACCCCCGCCGCGGACACCATCGACTTCGTCCACCGCACCTTTCAGGACTTCCTCGGCGCCAAAGCAGCCCTCGAAGCCCGCGACATCCCTCTCCTGGTCCGCAACGCCCACGACGATCAGTGGGAAGACGTCGTGCGCATGGCGGTCGCTCACGCACGTCCGCAGGAGCGTGTCACCCTGCTGCGCCGGCTGATCGCCCGGGGAGACCGCACGGCGAAACACCGAACCCGCCTGCATGTGCTCGCTGCCGCCTGCCTTGAGTACGCCACCGAACTCGACCCCGGCATGCGCAGGGAAGTCGAACAGCGCGCCGCCGCCCTGGTGCCCCCGCGCAGCGAGGACGAGGCGGCGATGCTCGCCCTCGCCGGGCCGGTCATCCTCCACATCCTGCCGGGGCCCGACGGCCTCGACGACGACGAAGTGGCTGCCGTCGTCCACACCGCCGAACTCATCGGCGGCAACGGAGCACTTGCCCTGCTGAAGAAATTTCGCACTTGCCGCCCGGCACAGTGGGCCCTTTCCAACGCCTGGAAGAGCTTCGACACCCACGACTACGCCCGCGAGATCCTCGCCCACATCCCAGACCTCTCCGCCGTGACCGTCCGCACCCAGGAGGAACTGCGGGAACTACACAGTCTTCAGCCCCTTGAGAAGGTCGCCTTCATCGGCGACTTCTCGGACACGGAGATGACCGCCCCCTTGGCGAAAGAGGACCTAAAGGCGCTGAACATCGACCGGAACACGGTCGTGCGAGGACTGGACTTCCTGCGCCCCTACCCAGCGGTGACGCATCTTGGGCTGTTCAAATGTCCCAATATCAGCGACTTGAGGCCCCTGGCGGAAGGTTCCCTCCTGGCGCTGGAGATCAATGGGTGCGAGTCAGTACGCATCGACGACCTCAAAGAGCTGGTTGAACTCGACGTGCTGAGTCTCGACGTGGAACTGCCGGAACGCACGCTCGGCGCTCTGCCCGTCGACGCGGACCTGACGTGGCTCGCCCTTGGCCCGAGCGCGTGCAAACAGCTCTCCATGGACGGCATTACCCGCTGGCCCAACCTCACCAGGCTGGACCTCTCAGGCCCCCTCCACGACTTCGCCCGAATCACCGAACTGGCCAAGCTCCAGGACCTCATCCTCCTGGACAACGCGGACCTCTCCATGCTGAAGCAACTTCCGCAGGTTCCTCAGATCACCGAACTCTGGCTGAGCAAGTGGAGCACCGACGACGACCTCGCACTGGTACGAAACAAGCTCCCGAACCTGACGTCTTTGACGATCTGGGCCCACGGAGCATGTCGGCGAGTCGACCTCACCCCGCTCCGAGGCATGTCCGGACTCGCCATCCGCATCCACGAAGCGGACGAAATCCTTGGAGCCGAACACTTCCCGCCGGGAAACGTCACCCGCACACCCCGCCCGCGCGCCGGATGACCTGCACGCGCACCAGCCAGCATCTAGGGTGTGTGGAGTTGTGATCAAGGCTGTGATCCGAGGTGTCGGATCCAGAGGAGGCCGGCGCATAATTCGAGGAGCGGGCATGACGCCGCTTCATCAGGTCGCGGTGCCGTCGCAGCACGGTGTCCGGCTGGACCAACAGTCGCAGTCGGCGCAAGACCTCCCGAGGTAGCGGCGCCAGCAGAGCTGCAAGGAAGGCGCGGTCCTCCGGGCCGAACTCCACCCTGTCCGCACCGAGTTGCCGCTCGAGGACCATCACCTGGTGGCGCAGAACGAGAATCTCCGCATCCTTGTCCCGGTCGCTCATCGGCAGCAGCCGCACGGCAGCGAAAGCGTTGGTGACAGCCAAGTACGCGAGACGAAGCAACACGAGCGATCATCCTGCCGCAACCGTCACACAAGCACCCTGGCCTCCACGGATGACATTCTCGGCAGGCGCAGGATGGGGTGAACGGTGAGACGCGACACCGGATACCGGTTTAGCCTAGGGTGATACAGCGATCACACAAAGTGTGTAGCGTGCGGCCCGGAGGTGGACGGGGGAGTGGCCGGTGGGGCTCATGGCTGTTGACGTTCGCGGGGCCGAGGCGGACATACCGTGAGGGAGGCTTCCGACGGGGACGACTCTGACCGCTGGTTGTGGTTCATGCGGTTGTACGAGTTGTTGATGACGAATGGCGTCTCGCTGTCCGAAGCGGAGCGGAGGATGCGCCAGGCTCCGTCGTTCGATGCCGCCGCTTTCCTGGCGGTGGTTGAGCGGACCATCGGCGCGTCACGAGACGTGAGTCTGGAACAGCGCTACAGGCTGGCCTCGTTGCTGCTTGCCGCAGCGAACCGGCCGACCGCGCACACTGCGGTCTTGCGGCGGGCGAGGGAACTGGTGCTGCTGAGCGCGATCGATCTGCTGACCGAACGCCACGACGGCGTCGTGTTCGAGCGGGCCGAGGCAGTCGCGGCGAGCCTTGTTGAGCAGGCATCCCCCGATGACCCGGCGGCCCTGATCCTGGCCGGGCGGCTCTACCTGGACCCGTTCGCCCCGGATCCCGCCTATGACCTACCGGAACTAGGCCTCGCCTTCCGGACTTCCCGGCAGAAGTGGTTCGGCGGCCTGGCATCCGGCGCACTGCGGTCGATGCCGGAACGCGACCATGCGCTGACCGTCGCGGCCGGACACTTCCGGCGGGCCGCGGAGCAGACTGCCGGACCCGCCCGCGGAGTCGCGCTGACACATATGGCGTTCGTGTCCTTCACCCGGATGCTGCTTGGTGAACCGGCCGCCCCGGAGTCCTATCGCGGTCCGGTGGCCGAGGCGGCGGGGCTGCTGCCCCCCGGACACGACCCGCCGGCTCACGCCCGGCTTCTCTGGATGATGGGCCACGGAGCGGAGCCGATCGGCGACGGCGGCCAGGCGGTGCTGTGGCCGATGCAACAGTGCGCCGCGCAGTTCGGGCTGCACGCGGCGGCCGGGAGCTATGTGTGCGCGATACGCCGCGCGCTGCCGGTTCTGGATTCCGTCACGCTGTCCGTGCTGACGCGGGAGGTGTTGTCGGCGCTGCCGGAGCGGGGCTGCGAGGCCACCCGTATGTGGCTGCTGATGCAGCAGGGTCACCATCTGCCCGGCGATCCCAGCGGCTGCCGTGATCACGTTCCCGGCCAACCGGAGAGCCCTGCCCCGGAGCGGTTCGGCGAGCCAGCCACCAGGGTGCACGCGCTCTACCACCGGACGCACTACGCGTACGAGCACTTCGCGCCCGTCGACTCGCTCCTGCGGGGGGCACCGGAACACCTGGTGTCGCCCTACCTGCTGATCCGAGCCGTCAGCGCACTCAACTCGGCCGCGCGGTCCTTCGACGTGGCCCGCGTCAGGTCGGCGATGGAGTTCGCCATGGCTGCTGTCGACTTCACCGTCCTGGGATACCGTGAACAGGCTCTGAACTGCCTGGAGATGATGACTGACCAGTTGGAGGGAGAGGAAGAGGCCAGCGTCGGGTTCTACCTCGGGCGGGGGCTGGAGCTGATCGTCCGGCTCGCCGATGTGACCTTCGCGCTGCACGACGAGGCGGCGTCACAGGCGCTCCAGGAGTGCCTCGCGGTGCTCATCAGAGGTGCCGCCGCCTGCGGCACCGCCGAATCCGTGGCCCACTTGTTCGTGCTCAGCCAACTCGTGAAGGCACAGACCTTCGGCGGCGCGGTGGGGCTTCCCAAGCCCCTGCGACCGACGGAGGAGCAGCGTCGTGTCCTGCGGATGGTCGTCGAGGAGGAAGCCGCGGTGACAGGCGTGGAGGCGTCGGTCACCCCGGATGACAGCGTCATCGACTTCTTCGGGTTCGGCCTGGTGTCTTTCCTCTCCCGGGCCGAGACGGTGACGGGCAGCACTCCGGCGGACGTTATCCGGAATCTGCGGGTGGAGTACCAGCAGGCGACCGGGCGCGGGCTGGCCGCCTCGGCCGCACCGGCCGCGGACGTCATACCGCTCGACGAGATGCGGGCTTCACTGCCAGCAGGGGTGGTGCTGGTGTCCCTCTACTACGGCGTGATCACCAGGCGCCACGGATACGGCCTGCTGGCGCAGATCCACACCCGTGACGACATGACCGTCCTCGGTGCGTACAGCCCTGACGGCCAGTGGATGGAACGGATGGCGCTGAGGGAAGGGGCGGGCGACGAGGCCGGCGTCGGCCAGCGAGACTTTCTCGGCTTCTCCCTGAAGGTGGGCATGCTGTGGCGCATGCTCCAGGAGGACCCGCTGCACCGGAAGGTGGCACGACAGGCGCAGGAACGCCTCGCCGACATGGCTCTGGAGCTCAAACCGCTACTACGCCATCTGGAAGGCAGTACCGCAGACGGCTCCCGCCCGCACTTGTGCGTCTGGCCTCATCAGGCGACCTACTTCCTCCCGTTGTGGCTCCTGCCGTTCCGCGACGGAATCCTGGCCGACTACTGCACGGTGACCCTGATGCCGTCACTGCGGCACCTGCCCGGGGCCGGACCGGGCACGTGCGGCGGGGCCGGAGACGACACCCCACCCGTCGCACCCGCCTCCGGCGTGCTGGCCGTGGGCAGCGCGGACGGTGGCGCCCGGCACGGTCTGCAGACGGAGCCCTCGCTGGAGGAGACGGCCGAAGCCATCGGAACGCTGTTCGGCTGCACGGCGCTGACCGGTGACCGAGCAACCCCTGAACAGGTGCTCCGTCGCGCTCGTGACGCCGTTTTCCTCCACATCGCGGGACACGGCGGGCGCGATCCGGTCGCTCCCGCTTTCCACTGCGTCTATCTCCATGCCGACCCGGGCGGAGAGGGACGGCTGTTCGCCCACCAGGTCAGCGAATGCGACCTGCGGCACGTGCGCCTGGTAACGCTGAGCGCCTGCGAGTCGTCCATGATCCGCTACGACTACAACGACAACCCGGTTGGGCTGCCCGCCGCGTTCCTGCTGGCCGGCGCCGCCGCCGTGGTGGGCGCGCTGTGGCCGGTCACCGCGGCCGTCGCCGACGCCTTCTTCCTCACCCTCTACACCCGCCTTGCGAACGGGGACGGCACACTCAACGCGTTTCGCACCGCACAGCAGGAGACCCGCGGGCGTTTCTCGCAGTACCGCGACTGGGGTGCGTTCTGCTTCCTCGGGCGCACAGAACAGGAGGACTGATGCAGGAGGACGTGAGTGTGGTCAGGCTCGTCCTGCCAGCGACCGAAGCGGTCGACGTCCATCTAGAACCACGCTCCTACCTTTCCAGGGCCGACCGGGCGCAGCGTCTCAGCGGACGGATGTCGTTGGGGGCTCCCATTCTGGTGCCGATCCCCGTCGCTTCGGTGGACGCGGGCGTACTGGAGCCGTACCTCGTGCGAGAGGCGGCCACCAGCGTGTTCTACCTGCTGCACCTGGTTGTCAATCTCCGGCCCGATGACCGCGCCCCCTTTGCGGAACTGGGCGTAGGCGTGGCGCTGTCGTGCCCCGACGGAGCCACGGGGAACGGATCCGGGCCGATAGCGTGGTCGCTGTCACCGCTGCGCGCCGCGGAAACGACCGGGGTCAGCACCACCGTAGGACTCAACGGCAAATTCGGCATCGTCGAACCGCAGGCGACCCGCACGGTGGAAGGCCAGAGCGAATACGCGATCGGAATGGGCGAACGTGAGAGCGACTTCGAGTGGCGATTCACCGCGACCCCCGCGAGGGGACTGGCCGGGGCGCAGCATATGTACGCCGTCGTCAAGGCGCGCGGCGGGACAGAGACCCGGGCCGACATCATCGTGTCGGCCTCGGTGCGGCTGTCGGCCCTGGGCCTGATCCCCTACCGGGCAGAGCTTCCGCCACTCCTGGCCCGAATAGCCTCACCGTGCCCCTGAGTCGGGCGGCGCCGGGGCGCAGACGGCCTCGACGCTGCACCGCCGAACCTTTGCCTACGCCGGGCTTTGCGGAGCACATCGAACAGATCAGCGGAAGCGCGTGACCTTGATTGTGACCTTGTGGGATGGAAGATATTCCCGCAGACTTTCAGGCTCTTCCCGACACAACCCCGGCAGGCGCCGCTCGCCGACTTATTCGATTCCATGGCCCAACAGGCTGGCGCCATCGTCCAGTTCATGCGGGTGACCTTCGCCTCTATGGCTCCGGCCGTGGTTGACATTCCCAGCTGTTCCGGGGCGCCTGCTCGGCGAGGTGGTCATTCCAGGATCTGGAGGTCAGTGTCGGGTCGGCAGGACGTAGGCCGACACCTGGTCGACGGTCAGGGCGGTGTGGACCTGCTCGCGGGCCAGCAAGCCGATGGATCTTACGATCATGGCGCAGTCGGCCCGGTGGACCTCGGCCGACCGCCAGGGGGTGAGTGCGGCGACGGCAGTGGCATCGCAAGTCCAGCAGGGGTGACAGGATTCGAACCTGCGACGCGCGGGTTTGGAGTCCGCTGCTCTGGCCGGGCTGAGCTACACCCCTTTGACGCGATCAGCTTGGCACGGCGGATCAGCAGTCGGCCACGGAATTTCATACGCCACCTGCGGGACGGGAGCAACAACCGGGCCTCGGTCAGACCCTGCTGACGGCGGCCGGGGGCGCTGGGCAGTGGGGACGCCTCGGCGGTCATCGAGGTCTCGGTGCCCCACACCACCGGATCGAGCGCGGCGGGGAAGGCCAGGACGACTTCCAGGTGCTCGGTGGGCAGCCGTACGGCGCGCTGGAACCATCGGCCCCATTTGGTGTCGCTGACGGTGTAGGCGTACTCGATCCACACCGAATCGCAGGGGTAGAGCGGAAAGCGGCCCTGCTCGTTGTCGAACAGCAGCCACACCTCCTTGAAGGCGTCCCGGTCGTGCTTGGCCTCCCAGCGCATCGCCTCCCCCCGGCAGGTCGCGGTGAGCGCGAGTTCGTCCCAGGTGAGCGGGTGGACCCGGTAGTGGGCATTCGAGCGCTCCGGGTCGCCGGGGTAGCGGTCGACGGAGATGCGGATCAGGTAGCGGGTGATCGGGGCGTCTCCGGTGTTGCGCAGCAGGCGGCGCATGGTGAGCCGGTAGAACTCGCCGTCGTAGTCGAGACGGGCCGTGTCGTGCTCGACGACGATCGCCGAGCCGGCGGCGTACGGCTGCTCGCTCCGCCGCGGCGGCGGCACGGCCGCCGTCGCGGTGGTCTGGCGGGCGCGGGCCGCCTCGTACGGGGCGAGCAGGTCGGCGAAGGTGAAGCCCGAGTCCGCCGACAACCGGTCCGCGGTGAGTCCCACCGTCTGCGGATTTCGTCGGTTCAGCAGTTGAGTGCGCTCGGGCGCCGTCGCGGCCGCCCCGATGACCCGACCAACCGGCTCGCGTTATCAGTACGCCGCTGACGGCCGAATCCTGCCGGGGACATCCGCCCCGGCGCCGGAGCCGTCACCGAGCCCGGTGGAGGCGCCCTGTCCATCGACGATCTCCGATGGTAAAAGTGGGCAGCGGCGTGTACTTGGGGGCAACGGCGCACCGGGGGGTAGGAGTGGACGCATTACCGCAGGGCGGTGGCCAGAGGAGCGCGGACGGTGTGTCCGTGTCGCAGTATGTGCCGCCGCCGTCGGTCGTGCCGCACAACCAGTTCGACACCCGGACACCCCTGCAGCAGGTCTTCTACTGGACGCCGGAGCAGTGGGAGCAGTTCACCTGCGAGTGGGTTCGCATGTGCAGGGACGAGTTCGGCTACCTCGGCGTGGAGGTCTTGGGCGGGACCAACGACCGCGGCGCCGACGTCGTCGCCTTCATGAGCGAGCAGCGGCTGAACGGTGTCTGGCACTGCTACCAGTGCAAGCACTACACCGACGACCTCACGCTCGACGACGCGCTGCCCGAGATGATCAAACCGTTCGTGGCGACGCTGGAGACGAGCCGGACGCTCCCCGCCCGGTACATCTTCGTGGCACCTAAGATCCATCCCCGGCTCAAGGACATGGTGCTGACCCCGGCCGCGCTGAAGGACCGGTTTCTCACGTACCTGGACGGGCGGACCAAGCCGGTCGCCGCGTTGTCCCCACAGACCCGAGCGGCGGTGCGGGCGTTGGCGGAGAGCACGGACTTCTCGATGTTCTGGACCGTGAACCTGGACGAGGTCCTGGAGGTCTACAGCAAGTCGCCGCTGTTCGCCTCCCGCTTCAACCTGCCGCCCACCGGCAAGCCCCGCAAACTCCTTCCCCCTCCCGAGCCCCAGGTCAACGAAGCGCGCTACCTCCAGCAGCTCCTGGACGTTTACCAGGAGAGGTTCGGCGAGGACATCGCCACCGTGCAGCACGCCTTCGAGCACTCCGATTCGGGAGAGCATCTTGGGCGGCAGCGAGTGGCGTTTTTCGACGCGGAGGCCCTACGCATGTATGCACGAGAGAGCATCGCGGGGGACACCTACGGGGAGCTGCAGGACGACGTGCTGACCAACCTGATCGAGGTGGCCGCCATCGACTACCCCTCGGGGTGGGATCGCCTCCAGCAGGTCCTCAAAGCCTCCGGGCAGATGACCCTCACCGGGTCGCCCCTGCTGCACCTGTTCCGCAACAGTCAGCGTCAGGGCATGTGTCACCAGCTGGCGAACGTCGACAAGCTGCACTGGTGCAAAGGAGGTTGCCGATGAACCCGCTCAACAGTCCGGTCGAAGTGGGGATGCGTACGTTGGTCCTCCTGGCCCGCAGCCATCCTCACCCACTGGACCTCTCCTGGCTGGTGGTCCTGGACCACGCCATGCTGCACAGCAGCCAGTTCGACGGTCCGCCCAGCCTCCATCCCCGCCTGCCCGCCCAGCCGGGCGAGCTCGGCATGAAACGGCAGATGATGCAGGAAGGGCTGGAGGTGCTGCTGCGCGCCGGCCTGGCCACGGTCGAGGCGACCGAGGGCGGGATCGTCTACCAGGTGACCCCGCGCGGCTCGGGGTTCGTCGGCATCCTGGAGGCCCCGTACGTCGGCGAACTGCGTCAGCGCGCGCAGTGGGCCGTGGAGCAGTTCGCCTTGACCACGGACGCGGTGGCGGCCACACGCGACATCACGACCCGCTGGCACAACGAATTCACCACCGACATGCAGCACCTGGGGGTCGGCCGTGGCTAACTTCACCCTGACCCATCTGACGTACGCCGGTGCGGGCCTGCCGACGGCCAGCGTGGAGTTCGACCCCAAGTTCACGGTGATCTACGGCTCCTCCAACACGGGCAAGACCTTCCTGGTCGACTCCATCGACTACATGCTCGGCGGTCATGTCCGTCCCTCGATCCCGCGCGCCGAAGGATACGGACAGATCCTGCTCGGCCTGCTGCTTCCCGACGGCAGGCCTCTCACACTGGTCCGCAAGCCCGGCGGCAAGAGCATTCACGTACACCAGGACGACCTGAGGGAGCTGTCCCACGCCACCCCCGACGCGATCGTCTCGGCCCGCAGGATCCGCAGCCGCCGTGACATCTCGCACTACCTGCTCAGCAAACTGGGACTGGACGACACCTACGTTCGCACCAACGAGGGCGGCAACACCGAACTGCTCAAGCTTGCCGACCTGACCCACCTCAGCGTGGTCACCGACACCCGCATGATCGATCCGAATCCGCCCTCGCAGCGCACCCGCGGCACCGCGGCCAGGACCACCGCCCGCTCGGTCATGAAACTGATGCTGACCGGAGAGGACGAGCCCCCGGCGACCAAACTCCCCAATGCCACTCAACGGCGCGTCCAGCGAGGCAAGATCAACCTGATCGATTCGCTGGCACTGGACCTGCACGCCAAACTCTCCCGCGACCAGACCCCCGACGAGCTGCGAGATCAGCTGGCCCGGTTAGAGGACAGCCTCAACGACATGGCCCGCTCACTGGCCGGCGAGTCCGACCAGCAGGCCCGCGCCGTCGCCGCCCGTGCACACCTGGCCGAGACAGACGCCGATCTGGAGGCACGCCTGGGTGAGGTGCTCGACCTGCTGGGGCGATTCGACACCCTGCGTCAGCAGTACGAGACAGACCTCGCTCGTCTGGAGATGGTCAGCGAGGCGGGCAATCTGCTGGGCTACTTCCAGGTCGGCCGCTGCGTCTTCTGCGGGGCGGACCCCGAACACCAGCAGGCCCAGCACGGCCATCAGGAGACCACCCAGCTGCACGAGGCCGTGCTCGTCGAGTCCGCCAAGACGCACTCCCTTCTCGCCGACCTCCGGCTGACCATCGAGGGGCTGGAGGGCCAGCGCGACGAGCTGGCCGAACGCCGCACGGCCCTGAGCTCGCAGACGGCCGAGGTCGACCGGGCCCTGACGCAGATCGAAGCACGACTGGCCCCTCTCCGCGACGGGCTGCAGGACACTGTCGACGAGCGACTGCGTGTAGAACGCGACCTGGAACTGCGGGCCCGGCTCGATGAACTGGAAGAGCACCGCTCCCAGCTGGTGGCCCAGGGCGCTCTGCCGTCCAAGCGGCGGGAATCCCTGATCGCGGGCAGAATCCTGTCGTCGTTCGACGAGCTCTTCCAACGCACCCTGGATTCCTGGCGGATCCCCGACGTGGAAGGCGCCGGCTACGACCCCTACAGCGGGGACGTCAGTGCCGGCGGAACGGCGCGCGCCGGCCACGGCCGGGGCATGCGCGCTCTGCTGCACGCCGCGTTCTCCATTGCCCTGGCCCGCTACTGCCTGGACCGCAGACTCCCGCATCTCGGCTTCCTCGTCCTGGACTCGCCCCTGGTGACGTACAAAGAGCCGGACTTTGACGCCGACCGCATCCCCCCGAACGTGATCGACCATTTCTACCGCTCGTTCCTGGCCTTCCCCGGCCAGGCCATCGTCGTCGAGAACGCGACGCCGCCCCCAGACGTCCTCGAGCAGGCACGGATCGTCACCTTCAGCGGCAGCGGAGCCCGCCCCGGCTTTTTCCCCGCACGCCCCAGCACCGCCACCAGGTCCTGAGCCGCGTTCCGAACTTGCAGGCGGGCCAGCGCCACCTCCTCCGCGCCCTGCGCGAGTTCGAACAGTTCTCTCTCCCCACGGAGCTCGGGCAGTTCGGCCCAGGCGGCCGGGCGCTGTACGACCCGCGCCCCGGCGACCCGGCCCGCTGGGACTGGGCAGGCGACAGCCCCTGACCACCTGCACTCGGTTGGGTGAAGACAGCGCACCGCCGGAACCCGCTCGGCAGGCCAGGCGTAGTGCCGTACATGAACCCGATCAACGAGACGCACGTGAGTGAGCCTGGCCTGGTCGTCGTCGACGTCGCGGCCGCCGACGATGAGACCGCGTTCGCCTTCCAGCAGCTGCTCGCCGACCGGTGGGCGACGTCGACAGCGGAGCGCACGACGCACGACGTTGACCAGCCCGGCGTACGGCTGCGCTGCTACCTGGACCTGCGCCAGCCCATGGCGCCAGCCGACGCGGTGCGGGAGGTCAGCGCAACCGCACCACGGTGACGCCCGCGTGCCGGGTCGTGCCCGCCACGACCTCCACCACCGCGTTGCCTCCGGCGGGCGCTTAGGAGTCACCGGCCTCCGTGAACGCCCGTCCGGACTGGGGGACCAGCGCCGCGGACCGATCAGGAAGGCCGGGCTGCATAACCAACGTCTCTACGCAACCAGGGGATTGACACCGCGCTCCTGCACCGTCTCCCCAGGCCCCAGCTGCGGCTGCTGCATCTGATCGTCTCCCCGGAGACGATCCTGAGGTGGCACCGTGACCTCATGCGCCGCCGTCACGTCGGCGCCTCCCGTCACAAGCGGTCCGGCAGGCCACCGACCCGTCGCTCTATCCGGGCTCTTGTCCTGCGCCTGGCCCGCGAGAACAGTTCCTGGGGGTATCGGCGCATCCACGGCGAACTCGCCGTGCTCGGCATCAGGGTCGCACCCTCCACGGTCTGGGTGATCCTGCGCGCGCACGGGATCAAGCCCGCCCCCGAACGCGACCGCCAGAGTTGGGCCGCGTTCCTGCGCGGCCAGGCCCACGCCATTGTGGCCTGCGACTTCTTCACCGCCACCACTCTGAACGGTATGACGCTGTACGTCTTCGCCGTCGTCGAGCATACCCACCGCCGCATCCGCGTCCTCGGCGCGACCGCCCGTCCTACCGCCCAGTGGGTCACCCAGACCGCGAGGAACCTGGTCATGGACCTCCAAGATGCCGGCGCCACCGTCCGGCACCTGATCAGGGACCGCGACAGCAAGTACACGGCGGCGTTCGACGCCGTCTTCGAGGCCGAAGGCATCGAGATCGTCACCACCGGCATCCGCGTGCCCCGCATGAACTCGATCATGGAACGCTGGGTGCAGACCTGCCGACACGAACTCCTCGACCGCACCCTCATCTGGAACCAGGCCCACCTGCTCCACGCGCTCGCCGAGTTCGAAGCGTTCTACAACCAGCACCGACCGCACCGTGCTCTGCACAGCGAAGCACCCCTGCGGCCGGTTCCCGAACTGATCACCGATTCGGACCGAGTCAATGGGCTAGACGTTCAGCGGCGTGACCGATTCGGCGGGCCTCCTCCACGAGTACACACATGCCGCGTGACCTGCATGGACGCAATTCACGCCCAGCCGGTCGTGCGCGGTCCTGGCAGCGAGGCGGCACATCCCCCGCGCTGCTTCTACGGTGCCGCAGTGCTTGTCTCGTTCGGCCGTCTTTCCTCGGTGTCGAGCAGCCCGGCCGCAGAGAAGATCGACAGCAGGGGTGCAAGGACCCGCTGCGGCCGTGGCCGGAACGCGTAGCCGCCGCCCGGGGACGGAGGCCCTCCGGTGGCCGAAACGAAGTGGAGGGTGCAGCGCGAGAAGTGGTGGAAGGGTTTGACCCAGTTGACTCCGCCGTAATGACGGGCGTAAGCGTAGGCGTCGCGTGATTCCTCGCTCGGGTTCCCACCGTTGGGACCGAGCCCCGTGGACAACCAGCGCCGCACGGTCGGATCGGTCGAGAGGAGGTCACTCTTGACCACGGCAACGGCGGCGTGGGCCTCGGCGTGCTCGGACTGCCACGGCAATGCGCCGATCACGCGGTTGAAGAAAGGGTCGCCGAGTAGCGAGCGCTTCACGCCCAGGGAGTCGCGGCGCCAGCGCTCGAGCGCCGCACCTCGGAACGCATAGATCGGGTCCAGCACGAAGATGAATGCGGTAGCCCCGATCACGAAGTGTGTCTGGGGCGAAGGGATCGAATATAGGGTGCCGCAGTCGATGTCGAAGAAGATCACGGGCCGGGTCTTCCCCCCTCCAGTCACGAGCAGCCCTGCGGCGGAACGGGGCACCGCGTTCGGACCCGTCATGGGCAGCATCTGGCCCTCGCGGTACGGCCGGAGAAAATCCTTCGTGTAGTACTCATGCCTGAGGGTCGAGAGTGGCATGCATCGCACCCCCAGCGGTTCTAGCAAGCCCTCTTCGATCTGGGAGATCATCGCCGCAAGCAGGGTCGTCCGGCCCGATGCGGAGGAACCAATCAGGGCGATGGTCAGGGGCTCGTCATGGAGGAAGTAGTGGGCGGGTAGCGACTCGTGCTCGTATTCCTCGGCGAACGGACACCTGTGAAACGACTTCTGCAGGAGGCTGTGCCGGAGCGCCGGGTGCATCGTCTCGTCCAGGACGGCGGGTAGAAAGCGGCCCTTCTCGTCGGGCTTGAACAGTCGGTTCGCGTCGAAAGGCATGTAACGGAGGCAGTAGGGGCACTGCGCTCCGTGTCCGGGGGACGGCCGCTGCGCAGGCGAAACATCCCGCACGTCCGGCCGATTCCGCTGAGCGGCCAGGCGCTCGTATTCGGCGTGGAGGGTCTCGAGCTCGACGGGCTCGCCCTCATAGGCCCGGTTGCGGGCGATCGAGATGCGGTGGCCGGCGTCGAGCGCACTCATACGCGGTTGCGGCACTTTCTGACCGGCGACCTCGCGTCCGGCCAGGCGAACGCACAAGGCGTCATAAACCTGGTCCATCGCCAGCCGGGGCACGTGCTCTCCCAGGGCTCCGTCCGAAAGCGGCCCGCTAAGTCCTTCACCGAGCAGTGAGGTCAAGGCGAGCGTGAAGACGCTTCCCCCGGGTTCGCACAGCGACTTCTCCGTGGCCGCAGCGGACGACAGGACACAGGTGCCGGGAACGGCGAAGGCTGTGGCACCCGCGTTCTCGGCGTCCATGTGGACCAGCCCGCTCCAGCAGCAGTCGATGATCACCACCTTGTGCAGTGCACGCGAGTCGGCCACGATCCTGCGCACGGTCTCGTACCTCACCGAATGGTAGGGACGTGGCACGCTCGAGGCCCGAGTCGCGAGGAGAAGAGTGCCGTCCGCTTCGTGATGCCCGTGCCCGGCGTAGTAGACGACCAGCAAGTGCTCCGCCGCCTCGGCAGCATCTTCGAGAGCGTCGAGGAACTCGCCCGGAGGTGCATCCGCAGGAACCACCTCGCAGGCCCCTTCCGGCAGGGCACAGATGTCCTGGTCGGATAGCACGTCTCTGAATGCGGCCAGACTGTGCTGGACGCCGGTCAGGTCCCCGAAGTGACGGAACTCGTGGACTCCGAACAGCACGGCTCGCGAGGAACGCCCCTCCTCGGGCGTCACTCCGTGTCGCCCTCGGGCTCTTCACCGCGCAGCCGGGTCAGCAGAACGGCCAGTTCGTCAGCCGACAGATGGCTGATGTCCACCGCGGCGCCCCGATGGACCAGGGTTCCCGCACCGGTGCCGGGACGCTGCGCCTTGGCCTCCCGCCAGGTGGCGTAAGCCACCGCGAAGTTCGTGACGGCGATCGCATTGCTCAGGACGATGTCGATGGCATCCAGCACACTCATCGTCGAGGTGTCTTCGGGTCCCACCCGAACCACGTGCAGGTGGGCGGTTCCCGAATCCCTGCGCAACCACGACGTCAGCCCCTCGAGCCCCAGTTCGTCGCCGTCGGCCAGCACGCTGATCCGCACCGCCACCCCCAAGTGATCCCAGTCGTCGTCAAAGCCGCTTCATGGCGCTGCTGTTGATCGTACGCCGACGGACCGGAGGGTAGGACTGGTCCCGCGTAACCCCCCGGCGGCGGACCTTGCGGCCACCGCCGACCGGCTCCTGACCGGCGTCCCGAGCGACACCGACCGCACGACGGCCGGCCTCCTCCATCAAGCGGCCGCCACCTGACTGTCGATCAAGCTATGGTCCGGACACTCCGTGCCGATGGTCGTGCTGGTGTCGTAACCGCGTCACTACCAAGGGGCCCGTTCTCTCATGCCCGCGGCCGCACCCGAACCTCAGTCCAGACGATCACCTGCTGCCGCTCGAACAAGTTCCGGCTTGCCACAAAGCACTAAAACTACCTCGGATAACGTGCCATATCCGAGGCGATAGACCGGACATGACGCGGGGTTACTCCGGGCCGCCCGTACCGAGAGGACAGCCCCTTAAAGTGTCCGACCCTCAACAGTTGCGCTATACAGTGGACATCACGAGCAAGGACATCGACGCGATCGAGGCCTTCCTCACCACCCGCACCGCCGAACAGCTCACCGCGCACGAGCCCGGCACCACCGAGCACAGGATGGCCGGCGCGGTCGAGTGGGGCGTCCAGGACCTCGTGGTCGATGCCCGGATCGCCCTGGAGTGGCTCGCCGACCCCGAGCAGGCCGATCTCCACGGCGGACTCGATCTGCGGCACGACCTGGGACGCGCCTGGAATCTGCTGGTGCGGATGACGAACCCCTGGCGTCGTCACCCAGGCCACGACACGGCCCGCTGGTGCCGGGTCACCTACACCAACGCCCAGTCCGAGAAGGACATGAAGCGGGGCGTGGAGAGGGCGCGGGCGGCCCGCGAGTCGAGGGAGGCGGCGAGCGCGTGACCGCTGTCCGTGTCGACTTCCCGCCCGTGGAGAACGGGCTCGATTACCTCAAGAGCGTGGTCGAGCTCCTGGCCCATGGCGAGGGCGGGGTGAGCTCCCGCAACCTGAAGTACGCAGTGCTCCATCTCCAGGCTGCCACCGAGGTGTTGCTGAAGTACCGGCTCTACCTTGAGCACTGGACGCTCGTCTTGCAGGACCTGGATCTGACCCGGAAGACCCCGAAGAAGAGGGTCACCCGTCAGATGTTCGACGAGGGCGACTTCGTCAGCTGCTCGCCTCAGGAGACCCTGCTACGGCTGCGCACCGTCGTCGGGCTGCCCATCACGCCCGGGGACGAGGCGGAGATCGTCTCCCTGGCCAAGTCACGCAACGCTCTCCAGCACTATGGGCTGACCGACTCGGAAGGCACGATCGAGACCCGTACGGTCGCGGTCCTCGACTTCCTGATCCGCTTCCTGGACGAACACCTACTGCCTGAGCTACCTCCCGAGGCGCGCGAACGCTTCGAGGACGATGTGGAGCTCATTCGCTCCGGCCTCACGTACATCCGATCCTTCGTCGATCAGCGAATGGAGCGGCTGAAGGACGAGCTCGGGCCGCTGCGGGACCGGACGGTGCAGTGCCCGAACTGCCGCCAGTGGGCCCTGGTGACGGGCGGGGAACTGGCCGAGTGTCTGTTCTGCCCGTGGGCCGCGGATCCCAAGCTGTACGCATTCGACTACGTCGTCAAGTTCCTCGACGTTCCCTGGCGGATCACACCGACAGACGGTCCGTTCTCGCAGCCCGCACAGCCCCCCATCGATCCCTGTCCATACTGCGGCGAGGAGGCGGCAGTGCCCGGCGTTGTCACCGCAGCGGCACCGGACCACCCCGTCACCTTCTGCTTCGCCTGCGGTGTCGCCCTTCCCTTTGAGGACTGGCAGGGCCAGGACGGCCAGAGTCAGCCGCAGGGAAGGGGATGAGCACCGAGCTGGAGCAGGTCGACCTGGTCGAGGCCGAACTTGTCGCGGACGGCGACGCCTCGGCCGGCGGCGCGGTCGCGGCGTACGACCAGGTGACCGCCCGTCCTGGACGCGCTGGAGACGAAGGCGGCCGAGGAACTGCACGCCTCCCGGCCTCACACGACCCGGACCGGTTACGCCCGGGACCGGGCGCTGTGGTGCGAGTTCCACCGTGGCTGGCCGAGCGGACCGGCATCGTGCTGCCGCTGAGCGCCATCACGGTCGGCATCTACGTGGCGTTCGTGAAGTGGCTGGACGAAGTGAAGGAGGCTGCGCTGATCTCTGTTGGTACTCGTGCAGGATGCGGCCGAGCCGTTCGTGTCGGCGTATGTCGAGGCGGGTGATCTTCTCCGGATCGGCGGTGGGTGCGGGCAGCGGGCGCAGTGGGACGGCGTTCGCGATGCCCTGATAGGGCCGGTGTCCACCTCGACGCTCTCCCAGTTGCTGGATTCCGCCGGGCGGCGACCCCGGAGAGCATAGGATCTCGAAAATATCGATCACGGGTCGCGCAGCCCGGGGGACTCCTTCCCGAAGAAGGGGGCGCCGCGGCCCCGTCGGCGGGGGAATCTGTGTACTTGGCGCGTCTTCGGGTCGAGAATTTCCGGGTCTTCGGAGCTGCGGCCCAGAGCGAGGGCGAGACGGACGCGTCGCTTGACCTGTCGTTCACGGCCGGGACGAACGTGCTCGTCGGCGAGAACGACAGCGGGAAGACGGCGATCATCGACGCGATCCGGCTGTGCGTGCAGACCGCGGCGACGGACTACTACCGGGTCTCCCAGGACGATTTCCACCTCGGGAAGGACGGGCGGGCGGAGACCTTCACCATTGTGTGCGGGTTCACGGCCCTGTCGACCGAGGAGCAGGCGGTCTTCCTGGAACTGCTCACCCACGACCGTGGCGGCGCTGCCTGGCTTTGCGTGACGTTCAAGGCCCAGCGGATGGACCCAGTCCGGAACCGGGTCTCGGTCACCACCCGGACCGGACCGGACGGCAACGGCCCCGCCCTGGACGGCGCCGCACGCGAACTCCTGCGCGCCACCTACCTGCGCCCCCTACGCGATGCGGAGGCGGAACTGCGCTCGGGCCGCGGATCACGGCTGTCCCAGATCCTCGCCGGCTACCCGGCGATGAAGGACCAGGGCATCGATGATTACGACCCCGAGGGCGACGACCCTCCGTCCACTCTGGTGGGGATCCTGCGCCGCGCCGAGCACGACATCCGCGACAACAGTGCCGTCTCTGAGGTGAGCCAGGACATCAACTCGGCTTACCTGCAGCGGTTTGCCATCGGCGACGACGTCCTGCGCGCCAAGATCAGCGTCGCTACAGACGCGACGCTGGCCCGCGCGCTGGAACGGCTCGAACTGAATCTCTTCGCCGAGTCCGACGAGTGGACGCGCCGCGGGCTCGGCTACAACAATGCCTTGTTCATGGCCGCAGAGCTCCTCCTGCTGGGCAAGAGCGAACTGGCCCCCCTGCTGCTGATCGAGGAGCCCGAGGCGCACCTCCATCCCCAGCTCCAGACCCGGATCATGGACCTGCTCCGCGACAAGGCCCAGGGGCCGCAGGAAGGCGGCAGGGCCCCGGTCCAGGTCATCCTCACCACCCACAGCCCCAACCTCGCCGCGTCGACGTCCGTCGAGTGCCTGACCCTCGTCGTCCGGGGCCGCACCTTCCCGCTGCGGCGCGGTATCACGCGCCTGACCGGCGAGGATTACGCGTTCCTGACCCGGTTCCTGGACGTCACCAAGGCCAACATGTTCTTCGCCCGGGGGCTGGCGATGGTCGAGGGCGACGCCGAGGCAATCTTCCTGCCCGCCCTCGCTGCCGTCCTGGGAATGCCCTTCAACGAGCACGGCGTCAGCGTGGTCAACGTCGGCCACGTCGGGCTGTTCCGGTACAGCCGTGTCTTCCAGCGCTCCGGCGAGCAGATCCCCGTCCCCGTTGCCTGTATCCGCGACCGCGACCTCGTTCCCGCCGGCACCTCGGAGGAGATGCGCGGCGGCCTGAGGTGCTGGGACGAGATGACGGAGCAGGAGATCGGCGCGCACGTCGCGGACCTCGCTGGCGACGACGACGGGCCGGTGAAGACCTTCGTGTCGAACTGGTGGACGCTGGAGTACGACCTGGCCGTCACCTCCTGGACCATGGCCAGGCTGATGCACCGGGCGGTCAAGCTCGCATCCGTTGCAGAACGGTCCTGGCCGGACGCCGCCAAGACCGAGCAGGTCATCGCTCGGGCCGACAGGGATATCGACGAGTGGGAAGGCCAGGGCCTCACTCTGGAACAGGCTGCCCTGAAGATCTACAGACCGCTCAAGCTCGACAGAGCCAGCAAGTCGATCACCGCGCAGTTCGCCGCGCAGCTCCTCGCCTCCACCCCGCTGACGCAGAGCGACGTCCCGCCCTATCTGGTCCACGCCTTCAAGTACCTGTGCGGCGAGGTGGCCCCGTGACCGGCACCTACCTGGCCGATGCCTTCGCCACGTACAAAGTGGAGGCCACGGTGAAGCTCCTCGGACTCGATCCGCTTGATGCCGAGCAGTGGGACTTCCTGCAGAGCGAGACCACACAGGACCTCCAGGCCGCCCCGGGGTCGGGCAAGACCACGTTGATCGGACTCAAGCTCTCGCTCATGGCCGAGGCATGGACCTCCACGACGCGCGGGGTCTGCGTGCTGTCCCACACCAACACGGCCAAGAACGAGATCACCGACCGGGTGGCCTCCCTCGCCGCGGGGCGGCGCCTGCTGCGCTACCCGCATTTCATCGGCACCATCCAGTCCTTCGTGCACACCTTCCTCGCGCTGCCGGCCGTGCGGGCCAAGGGCGTCGAGGTCCGGTCCGTCGACGACGCGGCCTTCGAGACCGCAGCGATCCGGCTCCTGCAACGCCCTGACTACTCCACCCTGCGCAGCTACGTGGAACGCCAGCGCGACGGCACCGGCATCGTGACCGGGGCGACGTTCACCTACAAGGACGGCGAACTCGTGGTCACCGGCGCGACCAGGGAACCCCCCTTCCGCGCCGAGACAACCAGCGGCAAGCAGCTGTCCAGCCTCAAGTGGACTCTGGCCCATCGAGGCGTCTTCCGCTACCAGGACATGTACGCCATCGCCCAGCAGTACCTCACCGAGCACCCCGGCATCGTCCCGGCCGTCTCCGCGCGCTTCCCCTTCGTTCTCCTCGACGAGATGCAGGACACCAGCGCCACCCAGCACGAACTGCTGGACCTCGTCTTCGCCTCTTCGTCTACCGTGGTGCAGCGGGTAGGCGACACCAACCAGGGCATCTACAGTGACGCCGGCGCCATGAGCGGACCCGCCTCGGCGTTCCCGCTGTCCGGCGCCGCGGAGCTGCCAGTCAGCCGCCGCTTCGGACCGCAGATCGCAGCAGTGGCCAGCCGCCTGGCCGTCCGGCGCCCCCAGCAAATCTACGGAGCCGGTCCCGACGGCCAGGTGGCGGTCCTGCTGTTCGACGAGGCCACAGCGACCGACGTCGTGCCGACCTTCGAACGCATGGCCGCCGTAATCGTCCCCGAGGACGTCCTCCTCAGACGTCCGCCGCGTGTGCTGGGCGCGCGGCAGGGCCGGGGAGGCTCCCAGGCCTACCCGCAGTCGATCTCCTGCTACGTGCCCGGCTACACCCCGCCCGGCCGCCCGACGGCACACCGCGCCCTGATCGACGCGGCCCGCGCGGCAGGGACCCAGTGGAGGTCCGGCGCGGACAGCCACGAAGCGGCCACCGAGTTGTGGAACGCCCTGCGCGCGTCCTTCACGCCCCTGACCGGCGAAGGGCTGCCAGCGCTCGGCCGCCTCGAGAGGTCTGCGGCGACCCCCGGCGGGAGGGTGCGGATCCTGCTGCGCGAACTCCTCTTCCACGCAGCCGCGTTCGACGAGGCAGGCTGGGGCATGATCACCGAGCAGCTGACCGTCCAGATGAAGTTGCTCGCCGACCGGCCGCTGAAGGCCGTCGGCCTGGAGTTCACCCCCGCGGCCGAGGCGGCCACAGCACCGGGCGGCGTCCCCAAGAGCTCCGCCGCAGTGCCGGTGGTGCGGGCCGTACCCGGGACCATTCAGAGCGCGAAGGGCGAGACCCATGCGGCGACGCTGATCCTGGAGTGCCTTGAGAAGAACGGCAAGAAGTTCGACGTGACCGAGGCGCTCCGCATGGTCGCGGAGGGGAGCGACCCGCAGCGGGAGCTGAAGAGTGTCCAGGCCGCTGTACAGCTCGTCTTCGTCGGGGCGACGCGCCCCACCCACCTGCTGGTGCTCGCCGCCCACCGCGACCGCGGCAAACGGTACGCGGAGGTGATGATCGACGCGGGCTGGGACGTCCGTGACCTCACCGAGCATTGACCCCTGCATCCGTCCCGGCAGAACCGTCCCGCCCGCTGGCTGGAGGGCGTCTCCGTCACCTTGCGGGTTGGGCCCGCTGGTTGGCGGGTCCCCCGTACCCCGGCAGCGGCGTGAGGATGAAGACTTCGACAGCCCTCCCCTCCGGCATCAACCCGTCGCGCTCTCCTCACCCTTGCCCCTGTTCTTGAAGAAGCTCGCCGCCAAGAACGCCAGCAACAGGCCCAGCGAAGCCGTGGCGGCAGCGGGCGTGCTCATTCCTTCGAGGACACGGGGCTCCCAGTCGGCCATTTCCGCCGGGTCCAAGGCGGTTGGGGGCCAGAACTGCAGGAAGGTCGGCGTTTCCCCGGGCTTCGAGCTGAACAGGAGCCTGCTCCTCAACTGGCAGGCGATTCTCCCGGCGTTCTCGGTCAAGGACGCCGCAGGCAGTGAGAGCGAGGTGGTCGCGGGCCGGGTGGCGTAGCCGACGAGGATCCAGTCGACCGTCGCCGTGTACCACTCCTCCTCGCCGATCCTGTGGCCCGAGACCTCGTGGACGCGCCGCAGGAATGCCTTGGGGGTACTGAGCCAGGCGTTCCAACGAACAGGGCCGTAGACGTTGGTGGAGCCGAGCCCGGCCAGGAAGCCGTTGACCTCGGTGCCCACCCATGAGCCCGTCTTGGCGATCAAGAGGTCCTTGACCGCGGACTCCAGGGGACTGCGCGTTTCCTCCCTAGTCAGCAGTCCGACCAGGACCTCTTCGATGTGCTTCTCATCGATCTCCAGAGGCGTGGTGAACTCCGCGACAGCGGCATCGAAGGACGTCAGCAGTCTGAGCCGGTCTTCGAGGCCCTTCAGGTCCTCGCCCATCGGGGACGGGAAGTCGTTCCCGTCCCCGAAGTCACGCGTGTTCGCACTGACGAAGTGGACGGTCTCGCCCGGGTTGTTCGTCAGGTAGTCGACCACGGAGAGCCAGATCGCCGCGTCTCTCGCGCCGCCCTTGGTCTTCGCGTCCGCACCCTTGGCCGGCTTCTCGCAGTGGGCTTCCCGCAAGAGCGCCTGACGGGCGACGTCGCCGGAGGTCTCGATGATCTCGAACAGTTCCCCGTACTTCTTCCGCCAGTAGCGTCGTGCCTCCTCGGGGTCGAACGCGCGCGGCTCGGCTTCCTGCCGCCAGGGGGTGACCCGGTTCAAGGCGTGGATCGCGGACACGGCCTCCTGGTGGGCCTCGGCCTGCCGGATCACCTTCTGCGCGACCAACTCCTCCTGGACCATCCACGGGATGGCGACCCTGTGCCGGCCGGACCGCTTCAGCGCGCGCAGCAGGTCGAACTTGGGGGCATCCGGGCTCAGCCCGAACAGCGCGTTCGAGTCAAAAACGATCACGCACGTCTCCTCGACAAGGGTGTCTCCAAAGCATCCCAGAGCAAGGCATCGCACCTGCTGGGATTTCAGGCGCCCGCCCCCGGCTGGGAGATGGAGAGGTGATGCCCGTGACGGGATGCTCAAGGTCGGGACTGGCGGCGAGGTCGACCAGGCGGACGGGGGCCGGTTCGGGATCGGTGATCCCGTCGTTGTACTCGTCCATCAGGTACGACTCGATGTGGTCGCGGTGGGTGCCCCACTGGTACAGCTCGTCCACCATCTGGTTCATCCGGACGCCACGAAGGGCTGCCAGGTCGGCCGGCTCGGCATCGGAGGTTCGCGGAGGCGGGGGTTTGGTCATGCTTTCCAGAGTGGCACCCGCAGGTCGCCCTGGAGCACAACTCCCGGGGATGCTCGGGTGTCTGACGCTGCGCTGCTCTCGATGACCGTTCCCCTCGCCCGTGCCGAGTGACGACGGCTCTGCTGCCGCATCACCTCCGGTGCCTGCCCGCGGTCCCTAGCGCTTGCGGTAGCCGGATGCGGAAGGGGGAAGGGCCATGTCCAGCAGGGCGTCGATGGTCTGGTCGTCGAGGCCGCTGTCCAGGTGGAAGGACCGGCGGAGCAGGCTGCCGACCTGGGCGGGAGCAAGGCCCAGGCGCACGCGGGCCTTGAGGCAGATCGCCCCGAGGAGGTTCGCGCTGTCGCCGGGCCGGTGCTGGAGGTACCAGGTCAGCAGCTTCACCGAGCCGGCGGACAGGTCGGACAGAGTGATGTCCTCCAGGGTTTCGCCCTCGCTGCTGTTTCGTTCGACGTCTTCGGCCAGGCGGCCGAGGACGGCCTCGACCAGCACGTCACGCACGGGACCATGAGGGACGAGGCCCTGGTTGCTGCCGTACATGAGGGCGGCTGCCGCGTCCCACGCGAGATCGTCGGCGGCGCTCTGCGCGAGGTCGCCCTTCATGTAGGGCGCCCGTCGTTTGCCACCGCTGTGGCGTTGTTCGGTCAGGGTCTCGTGGAAGACGCGGCGTAGCCGGTTGTGGTCGGCCACGAGACCGGCGGGCTGTGCGGTGTCGTACACGGTGGTCGACGACAGCAGGGCTTCGGGGCCATTCTTCCGGCGGTAGTTCTCGGCCCAGTCCTGTGCGACCGGCACAGACCATCGCAAATCGCCGCCGGTCTCGTCCTGTGGTTCGGGCAGTTCGTTGCGCCCTGAGCTGTACTTGGGGTCGGGCAGGTCGTCGGTGCTGATGGCCGCGATCTTCGCTAGCCCCGCCTTGTCGATCAGGCTGTCCAGTTCGGGTGCGTGAAGGTCGACGATGCAGGCGTCGAGCGGCAGCACGCCCGGCCGGGACGCGCGCAGGTGCGCCCACAGGGTCAGGTGGTTCTTCCAGTTGGGCACCGGGTGATCGCTTGCGGTGAAGCTGGCGATCTTCAGGACACTGGCGGTGCCGGGGCTGCTGGTGGAGTCCAGCAGGTCCGCCGCGGTGATCGTGGTCGGGTCCTCGACGGGCCGGGCGTCGTTGCGCTCGAAGGCCCAGTCCCATACCTGCCCGGGACGGTGCCAGCGTTCACCGTTCCACCAGTAGCCGCCGTGCCGGTGGAGGAAGCCTTCGCGGCCATGCAGCCAGTCGTGGTGCAGGTCGCTCTGGTCGCGGTCGCGGATGAGCAGCACGGTGCGGCCGTAGGGAGGGTGGTGGAACACGGCCCAGGCGAAGGACGGGTTCTTGGGCTCGGTGGTGAACGCGACCCATCCTCCGTCGGGTGTGCGGTCGGCCCGGCCCCAGAGCCCTTCGCCCTGATTGCGGCCGGTGCGTTCGATCGCGTCGGGGTTGTCCAGGGGTAAGCGGCCGTCGTTGATGAACGGCAGGCCCGGGACGGGGTGGTCGGTGCTGGTGCCGTTGGCCACCGGGCGTATGCGGTACACGGCGGTTTCCCCCTCTGTATGGCGATGGTTGATCGGGATGAGGGAACGCTAGCCCGCGGGCGAGCCGGATATGCCTCGTGGGACAGTCCCGTACGTTCCCGGCGGTGATCCTGGCCGATTTCGCTGTGTAGCGCGCGCCGAGTCTGGATCATGAGGGTGTGGAGGACTGGTCCGACTGCTTCGACCCTGACGAGTTGCGCATCCGTCTCGATGTCGCTCTGGAGGAGAACGCAGAGCTGCACGAGGAGGTCCGCCGGCTGAGCGCGGACAACGCTCGCCTGCGCAGCCTTCTGGGCCTCGGTGTCCCAAGCGGCGCCTCGCCGATGCCGCCCGTTGCCGAGCCCGTGGCGCCGGTGCCCGTCAGCGGGGGCGGCGGGCTGCCGTATGCGGATGCCTCATCGAGCGCCGAGGCGAAGATCGCCCTATTCCGGGCCTTGTTCGCCGGCCGGGAGGACGTGTACGCGCGCAGGTGGGTGAGCGCGAAGTCCGGTCGGACCGGGTGGAGCCCGGCGGAGGACAACCCGTTCGACAAGACCAAGGACGATGCGGACCGGGTGTTCTGGCCGCTGACCGACGAGACCGTCTACGGCCACCTCGATCCGTCCCGGCAGGGCCGCAGCGAACTGCACGTGGGCCTGTACCCGCTGCTGGCCGACGACACCTCCCGGCTGCTTGCGTGCGACTTCGACGGCAAGGACGGCAGCGACTGGCGCGGCGATGCTACCGCCTACGCCGACGCGTGCCGACAGGCCGGTGTACCCGCTCTGCTGGAGATCTCCCGCTCCGGTAAGGGCGCCCACGTGTGGACGTTCTTCACCGCGCCTGTCGCCGCCGCCACCGCCCGTGCCCTGGGCATGGCGCTGCTGCGGCGGGCGATCGACGCCCGCGGACAGATGACGCTGTCCAGCTACGACCGTCTCTTCCCCGCCCAGGACTACCAGCCGGTCAAGGCCAGGGGCGGCTTCAGGTTCGGCAGCCTGATCGCGCTGCCGCTGCACGGCGCGTCCCGCGCCACAGGCACCACCGTCTTCGTGGACCCCGACACCTGGCAGTCCTACCCGGATCAGTTCGCCCGTCTCTCGCGCACCGAACGGGTCACACCGGCCGAGGCCGAGGCGCTCGTCGACAAGCTCGGCCCGGTCAAGGCCGGGCCGTCGGCGACCGCGCCCGAGCTGGGACCCAGGCCCCGCAGGAAGGCCCTGGGCAAGGCGCCGGCCATGGTGCCCGCCCGGCTGGCCGCCATGCTGGAGATCTCCACCACCGGGCTGCCCCCGCAGCTGCTCGCGGCCCTCAAACACACCGCGTCGTTCCACAATCCGGAGTTCTACCGCAAGCAGAACCAGCGCTTCTCGACCTGGAACACGCCCCGGCTCATCTGCTGCTTCGATGCCACCGACCCGGACTGGCTCAAGCTGCCGCGCGGTCTCGCCGACGAGGCCGCCCAGCTGATCGCCGCCGCCGGCGGCACGCTCACCAGCACCAGCGACCTGCCCGAACACGCCGAGATCACCGCACGCTTCACCGGCGAGCTGACCGGCATCCAGCAGCAGGCCGTCGACGCCATGGCGGCGCACCCTACCGGTGTCCTGGTGGCTCCTCCCGGGGCTGGCAAGACGGTCATGGCCTGCGCCCTTGTCGCCCGCCGCCGCACCCCGACCGCTGTGGTCGTGAACCGCAGCGAGCTGCTGGACCAGTGGAAGCAACGCCTCGCCGCGTTCCTTGATCTCGGCGAGGGCCAGGTCGGCTCGCTCGGCGGCGGCAAGGACCGCCGCACCCACACCGTCGACCTGATCATGCTGCAGACCCTGTCCCACCGGGATGCGCCGCCCGACCTGCTCGACGGATACGGCCTGGTCATCGTGGACGAGTGCCACGCCGTGGGCGCACCCGGCGCCGAAGCGGCGATCCGAGGCGCGAAGGCCGGCCGATGGATCGGCCTGTCCGCCACCCCCTACCGGGCGGACCAGATGGACCCGGTGATCACGATGCAGTGCGGCCCGATCCGCCACGAGATCGAAGACGCCAGCACCTTCGCCAAGCACTTCGTCGTCCACCCCACCACGTTCACCACCGACGAGCCCGGCAACGACGGCGCCTCCTTCCAGGCCATCTACACCGAACTCGCCCACCACGCCGACCGCAACGCCCAAATCGCCGCGGACATCGCAGGCGCCGCCCGGCGCGGCCGGTGCAGCCTGGCCCTAACCAACCGCGTGGAACACCTCCACCAGCTGGCCGCCGCCCTCAAGCCGCACGGAGTCGAACCCATCCTGCTCCACGGCGGGCTACCGCCGGCCGAACGAGCCCGCATCCGCACCGCCTTGACCGAGGACACCACCACCCCTCTGGTGCTCCTGGCGATCGACAAGCTCGTCGGCGAGGGTTTCGACCAGCCCCGGCTCGACACGCTGTTCCTCACCAGCCCCATCTCCTTCAAGGGCCGTGTCATCCAGCAGGTCGGCCGCATCATGCGCAACACCGAGGCGAGGAAGTCCCACGTCGAAGCGCACGACTACCTCGACGCTGACGTCCCGCAACTGGAGCGCATGCACCACCGGCGCCGCCGCATCCTCGAACGCCGAGGCTTCACCACCACGCCGGTCGAGAAGCTGCCCACGCTGCCGTCGGCGGGAGCTCGGCCCGCCGCGACGCCCGCCGCCGTGACGACCCCGCGCCCCGCACCGGCCGTCGCGGAGGTCCGGGCCTGGGCCCGCGGCCAGGGAATGGACGTGCCAGCCCGGGGCAAGCTCCGCCAGGCGATCTGGGATGCATGGCACACCGCTCACCCAGAGCAAGGACAAGGAGCGAAGCCTCCTTCCTGACCTGTCGCTCGCCTGACCATCGGAAGCGCCGGGCCGAGTTCCTTCTCGACCACAGGGACGAGCAGCGCGGCTCCCGCGCTGATCTCTCCACCCAACGACCACGAGCGCGACCAGAACACCCGTGAAGCCATCGCCCGCACGCAAGGAGTCTGATTCGAAAATCCCCCAACGCCGCAGTTCAGACCGGTTCCGCTGATTGGAGGGACACTTGATAACCGAGCATGTTGAGCTGGCTGACCAGGCGCCGCGTCTGGCGTGCCCTGCCGGTTCGCTGGAGGAAGTAGTCCGCTCCGAGGTCGGCGTACTCGGCGTTGTTGGTGAGCATGTGCCAGATCGAGGTCAGGATCGTGTGGCCGACGGCGACCAGGGCCCGCTTCTTCCCGCGGCGGATCGCGAGGCGTTTGTAGCGGGACGCGAGGTAGGTGTTCTTGCTGCGGGCCGCGGCGGTGGCGGCGAGTCCGAGCGCGTTCTTCAGCCACGGGTCGCCGGGCCGGGACTTGCCGGAGGTGTGCTTGCCGGCGGACTCGTGGTTGCCCGGACACATTCCGGCCCACGAGGCGAGGTGGGCGGCCGAGGGGAAGCGGGCCATGTCCGCGCCGGTCTCGGCCAGGATCATCTCGGCCGAGCGTGTGCTGACGCCCGGGATCGTGGTCAGCAGCTCGATCTGGCGGTGAAACGGGGCGAGCCGGCGGGTGATCTCCTTGCTGAGGCGGGCCTCGGTCGCGGTGACCGCGTCGATGCGGTCCAGCATGGTCCGTGCGAGGAAGGCGTGGTGGTCGGTGAACTGGCCGGTCAGTGCCTGGGCGAGGATCTGACGCTTGGCCCGCATGCTCGCCCTCGCCATCTCGGCGAGGACGTGCGGGTCGCGTTCCCCGGCGATCAGTGCTTCCAGCATCGCGCGGGCGGACTTGCCCAGAAGGTCCGAGACGACCGCGGACAGTTTGATCCCGGAGTCTTCGAGGAGCTTCTCCAGCCGCTGGGCCTCGCGGGTGCGTTCGCGGATGACCTCGGTGCGGTAGCGGGTCAGGTCCCGCAGCTGGCGGATGGCCGGCGGTGGCACGAACGAGGGCCGCACCAGGCCGTGTTCGACCATCTTGCAGATCCATTCGGAGTCCGCGACGTCGGTCTTGCGGCCGGGGACGTTCTTCATGTGCCGGGCGTTGAGCAGCCAGCACTCGATGTCGTTCTCCAGCAGGTAGAACACCGGCTTCCAGTACGCGCCGGTCGCCTCCATGCCGACCACCGTGACGCCCTCGGCGATCAGCCAGTCGCGCATGGCCAGCAGGTCGGCGGTCATCGTCAGGAACGTACGGATCTCCTTGCGGCGGCGTTTGCCCGGTCCCGGGACGCGGACACAGACCTTCACGTCCGCCTTGCCGATGTCGATTCCGGCGCATCGCTCGTGGACCACGTCCATGCCCCGGTCCTCCCCTCCCGCGTCGTGCGGCTGTGCGGCAGCCGTCCGGCGGGGACCGACCAGGCAAAAGAATCTGATTCGCATGCTCGCAGCAACACTTCCGGGTGCCTGACGAAGGGTCCCCGGCGTCCTACTCAATGTCGGGTTCCGGAGACACCAAGACTCCGCGACGTCAGCCGGACGGCCGTAGCCCGATTTTCTCCCCTTTGGGGTATCGCCGTCCGGAGATCGGATTACTCAATGACCGACCTCATCAACCCCAGCGCCCGCCGCGCCATACGCGAACTCGCCGCAGGTATCAGTGATCCCCAGGCTGTCCTTGACTGCTGGGAAGGAACCGGCTTCACCCCCTTGGACGTCCCCCGCGACACCAGCGGCGCCCAGGGCAAACGGAACTTCTCCCGCTACGCCGAAGCCGTCGACTGGACCAGCCCCGAACACGTCACCCGGGCCCTGCCCGCCTTCGAGAGAATGCTGCGCACCTACAAGAAGAAGACCCTGCGCGGAATCGACCCCGAGCGTGAGAAAGCCGAGTTGCATGCAACCCTCGGAGAGCTGCGCGCAGAGTTCTCCCACGACGGCTACCGCATCACCGAATCCCTGAAAATCCTCAACGACACCGACCGCCGCACCGACTACGCCGCCAGCGACGCCGCGCTCTACGCCGACGCCGTGAAAGTCCTGCGCGGCGCCCGCAACCAGATCGAGCGCCTCCCTTCTCTGCACCGCGGCAAGGGGGAAGAAGACATCCGTGACGTCCTGACCGCCGCCCTCGGGGGCGCCTTCGAGGGACAGGCCACCGGCGAGAGCTTCAACGGCCAGGGAAAGACCGACATCCTCCTGCGGATCGACGACCGAAACATCCTCATCGGCGAGTGCAAGGTCTGGGCCGGAGCCCATGGGGACAAGGGAATCTCCGCCATAGTCACCCAGCTACTGGGCTACCTCACCCGCAACGACCGCCAGACCGCGCTACTGCTGTTCATCCGCAGGGTCAATCATGAGGCAGCCCTCACCAGCGCCCTGAAAACCCTGGCCGAAGACCCCCGGTGTATCCAGGCTGGCGCCCCCGACGACAACAACCGCCACTACCCCTTCCGGCTACGCACCGAACACCCCGAGCCGTGGGACATCGACCTCGTCCTGATCCCCTTCTTCCTGACCTGACCAGGCAGCAGCGGACACGGCAACAGACCCTCGCCCCCACTTCTCGTATCGGCTGTGAGGAGACCAGGTTCAGGCACAGGCCACTCTGCGGGGGCGGGGCGGCACCCGGAGCCAGGCAGCCCCGTCCCTCATCGCCAGCAAGACGGGACACCCGGCACAGCCAGTTCGGTACGCCCTGTCACTGCTGACGTGACCCGGTCCGGGTGTGCCTTCACTCGCCCTGCGGGCGAATGGAGGCGAAGGCGGCGCAGGCCTCGAGCCAGCGGCTGGCTCGGACGCTGGCGCAGCTGACCCCCTGGCAAGCTTCCGGGCGGCGCACGGGTTCGCCCAGGACCGCCTGGGCAAGCCCGCGTGTCGGGCCGACTGCGAGGCTGGACGGCACGGACAGCGACGATGAGTAGCTGCTACGCGGCCGGATCAACGAAGCCGACCACAACTACCCGAGCCCGGAGACGGGACGCAGCTACGCCGAACTGGTGGGCGGGCCGCTGGACGGACTGCTGCTTGACATCACCGGCTGGAGGCCGGAGGAGATCGACGACGGCGTCTCCCTTCTCACGGAGCTCGGGCAGTTCGGCCCAGGCGGCCGGGCGCTGTACGACCCGCGCCCCGGCGACCCGGCCCGCTGGGACTGGGGCGGCGACAGCCCCTGACAGCCCGCCACTCGGTCGGGTGAAGACACGGGAGAGGCGGAACTCTCCTAGGACGCCCGCGCGTAGTGCCGTACATGAACCCGATCAACGAGACGCACGTGAGTGAGCCTGGCCTGGTCGTCGTCGACGTCGCGGCCGCCGACGATGAGACCGCGTTCGCCTTCCAGCAGCTGCTCGCCGACCGGTGGGCGACGTCGACAGCGGAGCACACGACGCACGACGTCGACCAGCCCGGCGTACGGCTGCGCTGCTACCTGGACCTGCGCCAGCCCATGGCGCCAGCCGACGCGGTGCGGGAGGTCAGCGCAACCGCACCACGGTGACGCCCGCGTGCCGGGTCGCGCCCGCCACGACCTCCACCACCGCGTTGCCTCCGGCGGGCGCGTAGGAGTCACCGGCCTCCGTGAACGCCGGTCCGGTCTGAGGAACAAGGCGCGGGGCGACGACGGAGGGGAGTGCTGTGGTCAGCCGCTGGGACAGCGCCACGCGGCCGTCGGGCAGCAGCCGTACGGCGAGCGCCTTCGGGTGCCGGGCGGTGCCGGTGAAGCCGACCACGGTCGCGTCGATCGTGGCCGCGTGCCTGATCTTCGCCCACACGCGGCCCGCCCTGTAGCGCCTCGCAGTGGCTTCGCGGCGATCCCTTCCACGCCGTTGGTGGTAGACCACACGGGGACGATTGGCGGGCCGACGTCGGCGAGCACGTTCAGGAGGACCTGGTGGCGCTCCACGTACGGACGCGGGCGAAGGTGGGGCATGCCCGCCGCAGGGTGGGCCAGGACGTCGAACTCCTACTTCGCGGGGTGCCGGTCGGTGAGCTCTCGGGCATAGTGAGGACGGAAGAGCGCGCGGGACTGGGCCGCCTCGAAACTGATCCGTGCGTGGCCTTCGGCGTCCGAGAGGTACACCACAGCCTCGCCGTCCAGGATCAGAGGGGCACGGCGTCGCCAAGGGCCAGCACGATCTTTCCTCGCGTGTGGCGTTCGCTGAGTTTGCTGTAGGCGGCGCGTACCTCGTCCAGTGGGTACACCGAGTCGATGGGGAAGGCGATGTCGCCGTTGACGGCCATGCCTGCCAGGGTTTCCCAGATCTCGGGGGTGTCCGCTTCGGCCTGGCCGACGGATCGTGCTGTGTGGCGTGCGACGGCGGCGCCGTCGGCGAGGGTGTTGATTCTGCCCGGAGCCAGGCCAAGTTCCACGGCGGTGGCGACGTTGCCGCGGCCGAAGTGGTCGAGGTAGGCCGTCACCGGGGTGGGGGCTGCGTGGCGGATGCGCTCGGCAAGGCCGTCGCCGTACTCGACGGGGATCGCGCCGAGGGATTCCAGGAAGGGGAAGCTGGTCTTGCTGCCGGTGGCGATAACGGTGGCGCCGCGGTGGCGGGCGAGCTGGATGGCGATGGAGCCCACGCCTCCGGCGCCCGCGGAGATGACCACGGTGTCGTGTGCCGACAGCTGGAGTGCTTCGGTTTCCGCGTAGGCCGTCGCGCCGACGCCCGGGATGACGGCCGCCTGCGCCCAGGCCAGGCGGCGGGGTTTGCGGGCCAGGCGGTCGGGGCGGGTGCGGACGAAGTCGGCCTGGGCGGCGCGCGGTGCGAAGCCCATGACTTCATCCCCTGCATGGAACGTTGTGACCCCGAGTCCCACGGCGTGGACGGTGCCGGCGTAGTCGTTGCCCTGTCCTTCGGGGAAGTGCGCGGGCCACAGGCCGGCGAAGGCGCCCTCGCGGATGCCGATCTCGCCCGGGTTGATCGCGGCGGCCTCGACGGCCACCACGACTTCCCCCGGCCCCGGTTCAGGTTCGTCGACCTCGACGATGTGGAGGACTTCGGGTCCGCCGTAGCGGTCGAAGCGGACCGCTCTGGGCATCAGAAGGGCCCCTCGACGGTGAAGGCTACGACGGGGATGAGCCGGTCGGTGTTCTTCTGGTACTCGGCGTAGCCGGGCTGCAGTGTCACGACGTGGGCGAAGAGGCGGTCGCGTTCGTCGCCTTCGGTGACGGTGGCGTGGGCGGTGAGGGTCTCGGTGCCGATCTCCAGAGTGACGGCGGGATGGGCGCGCACGTTGTGGTACCAGGCTGGGTGGCGGTCGCGGCCGAAGTTGGAGGCGACGAGGAGTATGCGGTCGCCGTCGCGGTAGTAGGTGATTGGTGTGGTGGCGGTCCGGCCGGACTTGGCGCCGGTGGTGGTGAGCAGGGCCAGGTCGGCGCCCTTGAAGACGCCGCCGACCTTGCCGCCGCCCGCACGGAACTCTTCCTGGATACCGCGGTTCCAGGCGCGCACCTCCTCCGCTGTCGCGGTGCCGGCGGGGACGGCATCGCTGGCCTTGGGCGTGCGGGTGGGCGGGGGACCGACGACCTCAAGGCCGTGTGCGGCGGCCGTGGTGATGGCAGCGTTCAGGTCGAAGTGGGCGGGGAGTTCGTCGAGGGTGGTGACGGGGGCGCCGTTGCGGATGAACCACTCCTCGATCCCGGCGGGGGCGAACGTGGCGAGCATGCGGGCGCTGTCGCTGCGGACGCGGTAGCTGTGCGGGACGCCGCGCGGTCCGAAGGCCACGTCGCCCGGGCCGAGGTCGTACTCCATATCGCCGACGAAGAAGGTGATCTCGCCGTCCAGGACGGTCCAGATCTCGTCCTCGCGGGTGTGGACGTGCAGCGGCGGCGACTGGTCGCGGGGGTCGGTGAACTCCAGTACCGAGGCGCGCCCGTCGGTGTGGTGGGCGGGGAGTCTGACGTCGACGGTGCCGCCGAGGAACCAGAAGGAGCCGGTCACGTCAGTTCTCCTTCAGCAGGCTCAGGGTGGGCAGCGGGCCGCCGGGGAACTGCTGCAGGCGGCCGCCGGTGGCGAGCGGGCCGAGGTCGACCGCAGCCCATCCCACTCGTTCGATCAGGCGGGTGATGCGCTCGTTGGCGCCGGCGTCGTCGCCGGACAGGAAGATCACCCGGCGGCCGCTGCCGGAGCGGGGGTTGGCGCCCAGGACGTGGGGCGGCAGGGTGTTGAAGGCCTTGACCAGTTCGGCGCCGGGGACCAGGTCGGCGACGACTTCGCTTGAGGTCCGGCCGCCGAGGTCCGCGACCTTGAAGTCGGGCGGGCCGAGGGGGTTGGTGGTGTCGATGACGATGCGGCCCTCCCAGTCGGTGAGACCGGTGGCGGCGACGGCCTCCTTCAGCCGCTTCCACGGCACGGCCAGGACGACGACGTCCTGCTGCGCGGCCTCCTTGACCGTCACCGCGGTCAGTCCGGGGCCGGCCGTGCTGACCAGGCCGCTCAGGGATTCGGGGCCTCGGCTGTTGCTGATGAGGACGTTCTCTCCGGCGGCGACGAGGCGCTCGGCGAGGGCGGCGCCGATGGCTCCGGCTCCGATGATTCCGATGGACATGGTCTTCTCCCGGGTGGCTGTGGGGTCCTGACGATGGGACAGGTCGGGCGCCGGGCGGGGTTCGGGGGACACCCCACCCGGCTGCTTGAGGGATGTCAGACGGCGAAGCCGCCGTCGACGTCCCAGCTGGTGCCGGTGATGAACCGGGCTTCGGGGCGGGCGAGGTAGGCCACGGCGCTGGCGATGTCGGCGGGCTGGGCGTAGTGGCCGAGCGGCATGAGCTGCTTCATGGACTCGGCGAACGGGCCGGCGTCGGGGTTCATGTCGGTCTCGGTGGGGCCGGGCTGCACGGTGTTGACGGTGATGCCGCGCGGACCGAGCTCGCGGGCCAGGCCCCGGGTGAGGCCGGCGACGGCCGCCTTGGTCAGGGAGTACACGCCCACACCGGGCACCGGGATGCGGTCGGCGTTGATGCTGCCGATGGTGATGATGCGTCCGCCCTGTCCCAGGTGGGGCGCGGCGGCCTGGATGGCGGTGAACACGCCGCGCACGTTGACCGCGATCATGCGGTCGAACTCGGTCAGAGGGAACTCCTCCAGCGGCGCGACGTGAGCGACACCCGCGTTGTTCACCAGGATGTCCAGGGTTCCCAGGTGCTGGACCGTCTCGGCGATCGCGGCGCGGACCGCCTCCTCGTCCGCGCTGTCGGCCTGGATCGCCAGCGCCTTGTGCCCGGACTGGTTGATCTCTTCGGCCAGGGCCTCGGCGGTGTCCTTGGCGCTGGAGTAGGTGAACGCGACGGCGGCGCCGTCAGCGACAAGGCGGCGCACGATCGCGGCGCCGATGCCGCGGGATCCGCCCGTCACCAGGGCGACCTTCCCGGCGAGCGGGGCCTGTGTCGAAGCGGTGGCGTCGTCCGCGAGCTGCGTGGTCATGATCTTTTTGCTCCGTCTCAGCGACATTCGTATTTCCGAACTGTTCGGTTACTATGTCGTGGTGGGTCCAACACGGGCCCCGGCGGATCCATTCCGCGGCGGCAGACTTCTTTTTCGGGAGGCTTGGATGGCCAGGACAGGTCGGCCCCGCTCCTTCGACACCGACGAGGCTCTCGACAAGGCGATGCGGCTGTTCTGGGCCGAGGGCTACGAGGGCGCCTCGCTGAACGAGCTCACCGAGGTCATGGGCATCAACCGGCGCAGTATCTACGCCGCCTACGGCAACAAGGAGGAGCTGTTCCGCAGGGTCGTCGACCGCTACCTCGCAGGCCCGGGCGCGTTCGTCGCCGCAGCCATGCAGCAGCCCACGGCCCGCCAGGTGGCCGAGACGATGCTGCACGGCTGCGCGGATGCCTACACCACGCCCGGCTGCCCGCGCGGCTGTCTGCTGGTCCAGTCCGCCCTCGCCTGCGGCCCCGACGGTGAGCCTGCCCGCAAGGACCTGGCTGCCCGGCGGGAGTCCGGCGTCGGCGCGCTGCGCGCCCGGTTCGAGCGCGCCCAGGCCGAGGGCGACCTGCCCGCCACCGCAGACCCGGACGCCCTGGCCCGGTGCCTGACGGCGGTCGGCCAGGGCATCTCGGTGCAGGCGGCCGGCGGCACCGGCCGTGACGAGCTGCACCGTGTCGCCGAGCAGGCCCTCGCCACCTGGCCGAGCCGCTGAGCCGCGCAGCACGGCCGTGTTATTTGGCGAGGAAGGACAGCAGGGCGGCGTTGACCTCGTCGGCGTGGGTCCACAGCAGGCCGTGCGGGGCGCCGTCGATCTCGACGTACTCCGCCGACGGCAGCAGCGCATGGAACGGCCGGCCGGTGGAATCGATGGGAAGGATGCGGTCGGCGGTGCCGTGCACGATCAGCGCGGGGACATCGATGCGGGCCACGTCGCCGCGGAAGTCGGTCAGCCACGTCGGCACGCACGCCACCGCCGCCACCGATGAGGAGGTGGCGGCGACGGCCCAGCTCGCGCTGACCGCCTCGTTGCTGATCCGGCTCCCGAGGGTGTCGTCGAGGTTGTAGAAGGCCTGGAAGAAGCTGGCGAAGTAGGCGTAGCGGTCGGTGGTGACGGCGTCCAGGATGCCGTCAAACACCTGCTGGTCGACGCCGCCCGGGTTGTCGTCGGTCTTGAGCAGGAACGGCTCCAGCGAGGCGAGGAAGACCGCCTTGGCGATCCGGTCGGAGCCGTAGGTGCCCAGGTAGCGGCCGACTT
This sequence comes from Streptomyces sp. NBC_00075, assembly GCF_045041225.1. Classification (NCBI taxonomy): domain Bacteria; kingdom Bacillati; phylum Actinomycetota; class Actinomycetes; order Kitasatosporales; family Streptomycetaceae; genus Streptomyces; species Streptomyces sp. NBC_00075. Next base: position 2,834,075 of record NZ_CP108243.1, on the reverse strand, counting down.
CGCCGGTGCCCATCGAGAAGCCGACCAGGACTGTGTCGGTGAGGTCCAGCGTGGTGAGCAGGTGGTCGAGGTCGGCGGCGAAGGTGTCGTAGTCGTAGCCGGTGGCGGGCTTGGAGGAGCGGCCGAAGCCGCGCCGGTCGTAGGTGATGACCCGGTGCCCGGCCTGCAGCAGCGGCGGCAGCTGCTTCTCCCAGGAGTGACCGTCCAGCGGGTAGCCGTGGATGAGCACCACCGGCTGCCCGCTGCCGTGGTCCTCGTAGTACAGCTCAATCTGGGCGCTGTTCTCCTCGCCCACGGTGATATGCGGCATCAGCTGGTCTCCTTCGCAGCGCGCCGGATGACGCGGAAGACGGTCTCGGGATGGGTGAGGTGGACGGCGTGCGGAGCGTCCACTTCGACGGTGCGGGCGCCCGCGCGCTGGGCCATGAAGCGTTCGGCGGCCGGGGGAATGGTGCGGTCCGCGCGGGCGACAAGCGCATAGGAGGGCACGCTCTTCCAGGCGGCGGCCTGCGCCGGCTCGCCCAGCGCCACTGCGCCGGCCGGACGCTGCGTGGCGGCCAGGACCGCCGCACGCTGACGGGACAGCCGGTTGGAGAGGAAGACGTCCCGGAACTTGTCCGGCCGGAGATAGAGGTCGATGCCGCCGTCGTAGGGGACGGGCTTGAGGGCGGTGGGGATCTCGGCGTGTGGGTCGTCGCTGAGGTGCGAGCCGGGGAACTTCACCGCCAGGGCAGCCGCCGACTCCCCCGTGTCCGGGATGAACGCCGCCACGTACACCAGCGCCCGCACGCGGTCGTTGCCCGCGGCGGCCTGGGATATGACGGCACCGCCGTAGGAGTGGCCTACCAGCACCAGCGGGCCCGGCGTCGCCTCCAGCAGCTTGGCGAGGTAGGCGGCGTCCGAGGAGAGGCCTCTGAGCGGTATGGCGGGGGCGATGACGGTATGGCCGGCTTCCAGCAGGTGGCCTGCCACCGTGCTCCAGCCGGAGGCGTCGGCCCAGGCGCCGTGGACGAGCACGATCGTCGCCCGGGTGCCGCCACCGGCGGCCTTGGAGCCGGCGGCGGCCTCGGCCAGGGGCGCGGCCGTCATAGCCGTACCGGCCGCTACGGCGGCCGCGAACGCCAGCGCCGAACGCCGGGAAGGGGCAGAAGGAACAGTCACGAGATTCTCCGAACAGGTCAGCACGCCGGAGCGTGAAGGAGTGAAGCGCACCTCGACCGGTCGGCGCCTGCCGAAGGTCGCCGCCGGGCCGGATCGCCGATGCGAAGCGGTGCGAGGTGCGCCGGGGAAGAAGTCAGGCGAGGCGGTTCTTGTCCAGCCAGGCCACGGCGGCGTCGGCGACGTCGCGCCAGCCGTGGTCGAGGGTGAGGGAGTGGCCGCGGTCGGGGAACTCGCGCACCTCGGTGTGCGCCGAGGAATGCCGGTACTGCTTGGCCGCGGAGCGCACCACCGCCGGTGGCACGATGTGGTCCTTGCCGCCCGACATCAGCAGCAGCGGGCCCCGCGCACTGTTGCGCGTGGCGACCCGGGCCGGGGAGGACGGGCTGAAGTTGGCGAAGGCGGCCTCGAACAGCGGCCGGGCCGGGCCGGGTATCGCCCACCGCGCGTACAGGTCGTCCGACTCATCGGCCGGCAGGGCGTTGCCGAACGCGTAACGGAACTGCTTGGCATTGAGTGAGACCGCCTTGGAACGGTTGCCCGGGTTGCCCAGCGCCACGAACGTCGAACGCAGCGTCGACACCGGCACCGGCTTCACGCCCCGGATCGGAGCGGGATCGATGGCGACCGCCGCCGACACCAGCTCGCGGCCCAGCAGGTTCTGCGCGATCAGACCGCCGAACGAGTGCCCGATCACCAGCGGCTTCACCGGCAGGTCGGCGATGATCCGCGCGTAGTGGTCGGCGATGTCCGTGATGCCGAACCCGGCCGTCGCCGCCGGATGCGCCCGCGTCTCCTCCGGCGTCTCCCCGACACCGGGCCAGCCCGGCGCGATCGGGTCGTAGCCCGCTTCCTCCAGCAGCTCAATCCAGCTCTGCCAACTCGCCGGATGAATCCACAAACCGTGGATCAGCACCACGGGAACAGCACTGGGGGCCATCTCGGGCCCTCCTCATCAGTGAATCGGGAAAGAACCCCGCGGATCGGAAGGTCGTCACCCTGCACGAACAGCCGCCACGTTGGTCCAGGGCGCCGTGCAGGTCCGAACAGCGTGCTGCGTCCGGTGACAGGCCCGCGTCTGTCACGTGACTGGTCCTGCCGTACAGGCATGTCCACCGCACGAAGCCCTGCCGCCCGTCACCACCCAGGAGAACCAACGGTCCGCGCACTCGTCGCTGGGCAGGACCCGAATGCCGTACGCGGCGCTGAACAGCGACACAGCCCCTTGCGCACATCGGGGCAACGACCGGCGGCGTGCGCCGGTCCCGCACCGTGGCGTGCAAGCGCGCCGTGGCCGGACGCCAGCGGCGTTCGCGGCACACCGCGGGTTGCCAGGACCAGTCACCTGACAGACGCCCGCAACCGGTGCGGCAGGTCAGGGTGAACGCGATACCGGCCCCACACACGCGGGCCGCCTGAGACACGGGAGACGCGACATGACCGCTGCCACCCCCTACACCGGCTTACAGGCCCTGGTCACACCGCAGGACAGTGTCCTGCTCATGATCGACCACCAGGGCTCGCAGTTCGCCGGCCTGCACAGCCACGAGCCCGGCGCCGTCGTCAACGCCGCAGCCGGCCTGACCAAGGCCGCCAAACTCTTCGGCGTACCCACCATCCTCACCACGGTCGTCGCCGACCGCGGCGGCCGCCTGATCCCGCAGATCCAAGACGTCTACCCCGATCAGGAACCCATCGAGCGCACTACCGTCAACAGCTGGGAGGACCAGCGCATCGTCGACGCCGTGGCCGCCACCGGACGCAAGAATCTCATCATCGCCGGGCTGTGGACCGAGATCTGCGTCGCCTTCCCCGCCGTCCACGCCCTCGCCGACGGCTACAAGGTCTTCGCCGTCACCGACGCCTGCGGCGGCGTCAGCCCCGAAGCCCACGAACGCGCCGTCCAGCGCATGGTCCAGGCCGGCGTCGTCCCCCTGACCTGGATGGCCGTCGCCGGGGAATGGCAACGCGACTGGGCACGGGAGGCAACCGTCCCCGGATTCGCCGACATCCTCTTCGCCCACGGCGGCAGCGTCGGCACCAGCCTCGCCTGGGAGTTCCAGCTCCTCGGCCTCGACAAGCAGTAACTCACCAGCCACGCCACCAACGGGCAGATTCCCTCCCGGCCCACCTCGGTGTGCCTGGTCGTTCCAGCAACGTCCCCGCACCGGGTGAGTCAGCCCACGCTGGCTCACCCGGCCTGACACAAAAGGCGGATGCCTGTGCGCAGTATCTTCGGCAGGCACTACCTGGCCGACCTCGGCAACCTCGTTGTACGACTGCACTTCACGTCCGAGACCAGCCTGACCTTCACCATCGTCAACGGCGGTGGCCTGGCCGAGGACGGCTACACCGAGACCGTCACTACCGCGATGTCTGCAGTCAGGCCCGGCGTGTACTTCACGACGTGGACGGAGAAGTCCGGTGCGCACGTCACGCATCTGGAGGACTTCGCCGGCGGCACGCTCCGCTCGGTGGCGTCCTTGCCCGATGGCCGCACAGCGGTCATGAACGGCACCCTCAAGCCGCTGGACGGGTCCGCTGTGGTGGACGACCGCAAGGCCATCGCCCGCAGGGCCATGCACGAGCTGTTCGAAAACGGCGATCTGAGCGCCCTGGACCGCTACTGGAGCGAGCCCTACGCCCAGCACAACCCCCAGATGCCCGACGGCCTCGACGGCATCCGCGCCATCGTCCCGACGCTGAAGAACTTCTCCTGGCAGCCGCAGCGCATGGTCGAGGAGGGCGACCTCGTCATGGCCCACAGCCGCGTGCTGGGTTGGGGGCCCGAACCGGTGGTCATCGTCGACATCTTCCGCTTCGAGGGCGATCGCATCGTCGAGCACTGGGACGTCGTCCAGCCCGAGGTCCCCGCCGCACGGACCGCCAGCGGCCGCCCCATGGTGTAGAGCGGGGCCGATCGGTGCGGCCGTCCCCGCAGGCGGGGGAGATCAGGCTGTCAGCGGCCGGGCTCGTCGCCACCGATGAGGTCGCGTAGTTGGTGGCGGGAGGTGATGCCGAGTTTGGGGAACACCCGGTACAGGTGGAATCCCACGGTTCGGGGGGAGAGGAAGAGGCGTTCCCCGATCTCTTTGTTGGTCATGCCCTGGGCGGCCATGCGCACGATCTGCTGCTGCTGAGGCGACAGTTCATCCAGAGGGGTATTGTTCGCCGCTTCCACCGGTACGCCTGAGGCCCGCAGTTCGGTGCGGGCCCGCTTGGCCCAGGGCACGGCACCGAGAGCGTCGAATGTTTCGAGCGATGCCGTCAGCAGCGTTCGGGCGTCGCTGATACGACGTTGCCTGCGCAGCCATTGGGCAAAGGCCAGTTGAGCTTGTGCCCGTTCGAAGGGCCAGCGGCTTGCGGCCGGGTCGTCGAGCGCGGCACGGAAGTGGCCTTCGGCGTCGTCCGATGGGGTCACGAGGGCACGGGCATGCGCCAGCAGTAGTTCCAGGCGCAGGGAGGTGCAGCCGCGCAGCCGCTGTTCGGCCCGCTCGACGATCGTGCGTACTTCGTCGACTTGGTGCGGCGTGTGGGCCGCAGTAGCAAGATCGGCCAGGCCGTAGTCGGACAGGTGGTAGTGGAAGGGCTCGCCGTCCGGTGTGAACAGGCGTCTGAAGGACCGGTATGCCGCCTCCGGGTCGCCCAGGGTCGCTGCGGCGATGCCGGATGCCCGGTGGGCCCTCACCATCGCGGAGCGCACCGGGTGGGGTGCGATCGAGGACAGGGCCTGCTCCGCGTGCTGCTGAGCGGTCTGGGCTTGTCCGCAGACTGCGGCCAGTGTTGCGGTGAAGGTCAGTGTCCATGCGGAGGACAGTCCGGGATTCTTGCTGCCAGCGACTTCGGCAGCCTGCTGGGCGGTGATCTCGGCGGCAGTCCAGTGGCCGGCGTCGAACAGGGCCCAGCCGTAGGTGGTCATGGCCATGCTGTTGGGTCCGGCACCGGACAGGGAACTGTGCGGGTCGACGAGCGGTGCCAGCAGGCGTACGGCGAGTTCGGTCTCGTCGAACAACGAGGCAAGACCTCCGCGCAGGAACTGCTCCGCGGCGTCGACGGCAGGGGTGTCGGCTACCGCGTTGAAGTCAGCGACGCAGGAGTCACGGCGACCGGTGGGCTCGGTGGCGGCCTGTACCCAGAGCCGGTACGTCGTGTAGGGCGCCTTCACCGGGGCCACCCTCTCCAAGGCCTGGGCGATCTGCACTCGGTGGGCATCGTCACCGGAGTGCAGCACCGCACTGGTCGCCACGCTCAGCGCGTGGATGGCCACTTCGGGTGCCGCCGAGGCCATGGTTTCGGCGACGGCCAGGAGTACCGCGACAGCCTCGGCGTTGCGGTTGGCGGTCGACGCGGCCCAGCCTTGGAGGATAGCTGCCTGCCCAAGCAGCGCAGGGTCCTGTGTCAGCTCGGTGATACGCGCGGCCAGCGCGATGGCACGTTCGGCTTCGTCGCTGAGGACGGCGGTCAACGCGGCCCGGGCGAAGCGGGCGGCCTGCAGCTGCGGATGCGGGCTGAGATGGGCTGCGCGTTCCAGGGCTTGCAGCGACTCGGCCGTGCCTCCCCGGCGCAAAGCGCGGTCGGCCGCCGCCTCCAGTGCCGAGGCCGCTTCCTCGTCGGGAGCGAACGCGGCAGCGGCCAGATGCCAGGCCCGACGGTCGGGAGCATGGGTACGGCTGGCAGCCAGAGCACGGTGGGCGGCACGGCGTGCGGCGACAGGAGCAGCCTGGTAGGCGGCAGCGCGGATCAGCGGGTGGGCGAAGGTCACGGCGCCGGCCGAGAACGACACGAGCCCGGCCTGCTCGGCAGGCAGCCACACCTCCGGCTCTCTGAGCCACTCCGGCAGCGCGGTCAACGCGGTGTTGTCGGATGCGGCAGCAACCAGCAGCGCCTGACGGGTGGAATCGGGCAAGGCACCCAGCCGGCCAGCGAACAGACGTTCAAGACGCTCGGTGAGCGGCACCCCGGAGCCCCTCCCGGCCAGATCCAAGCGCCGCCCGTCCTGCACCGCCTTGGCCAGCTCGACCAGAGCCAGAGGGTTCCCCTCGGCCTGCGCCAGCACAAGCTCCCGATCGAAGCCCTCAGGAGGGCTCGACGTGTGATCGAGCAGCAGGCCTGCTGCCGATGACGTCAGCGGCTCCAGCCGGATCAGGGGCAATCCGTCTGCGAACTGGCGGGGCACCTCCCCCCGCGCGCCGATCAGGACACAGACATCGAGGCCGTCGAGGCGCCGGGCCACGAACCCCAAGACATCCAGGGTGGTGTCGTCCACCCACTGAGCATCGTCGACACAGATCAGCAACCCATTGTCGTCCGCCATGTCCGTCAGCAACGTCAGCACGGCCAGGCACAGCATCAGCATGTTGGGAGGCTGCTGCGCCTGGTTGAGGCCGAAGGCAGCGTGCAGGCTCGCCCGCTGATGCTCGGGAAGAGCGGACACCCGGTGCAGCGCGCGGCGCAGGAGCTGATGCAGACCCGCCAGCGGCAGATGCTGCTCGTTCGCCGTACCGCGCAGCTCCAACACCGCCATCGCCTGCTGCTCGGCCACGCGACGCGCGGCGTGCAGCAGGGCGGTCTTTCCCGCCCCCGCTTCCCCAACGACCACAGCACACGGGTTCTCGGACCCGGGGCGCACGATCTCGGCGAGACGGGCGGCCTCGTAGGCCCGTCCGACGAGGCCTAGCTCGTCCACCGCCCGTTCTGCTGCAGCACGGCGACCACCGGACATCTCCCCCATAGAGCCCCCACAGATCTTTCGCTCCCCAGGTGGCAGCCTAGTCAACAGCCAGCTGCTACGCCGGACGTCAGAGACCGCCTACCGCAACTCGGGGACTTTCCGGAATGCGGGCAGCACTGTCACCTAGGACAGAAATCGACCTCTACCGGACCGGACAACGGACAAGACCAAACCCTGTCCATAACTTGATCTCATACGCCCACGGGCCCTTCGGCAGCTGCGGCACGGGCCGCGCGAAGGCGACGTCTACAGGCCACTCCACAGCATCAGCCTGCGCCCTTGCGGTACCGGCCGCCTGCTGGCGACTCCCGCGTTGCCGGCAGGCGGCCCGGGCGGGCGGGGGCGGCTGCGGTATGACCGCGCAGCACGGCGCATGCCCGGCAGCGCAGCGGCCGGGGTGATTGTGGCGGTGGATCACCACGTTCTGCCGTACTGGCCCCTCCAGGCAGTAACGTCGGTGAAGGCTTCCTGGGCGCGGAGGAGCTGGCCGCCGAAGCCACCGGCGCGCAACAACGGCCAGGTATCGGTGAGTTCCGCTTCGATGGCGGTGAGCCCATTGCCGTCGTGGCCCCAGGTGGAGTCGAGGAAAAACTCTCCGGCCCAGGGGTTGGCGAGGTCGGGCTTGTCGGTGTCCATGGCGATCATGGAGGCCAGGAGCTCGAACCGGGAGGATGCTTCGCGGTAGGCGATGTCGCTCGGCTCGACGAGCCGGAAGGGCTCGCGGAGTGTTTCCTTGATCCAGTTGCTCTGTGGGTAGAGGAACTTGTTCCCGTTGTCCGCACGGTGCATGTCGTGGAGGCCCTCAGCGCTGAGGATCCGGAGGGGGTTGAGGTACCAGGCTGGTCCGCGGCGGGGGTGTCCGGAGTGAGGGACGGTCCACTCCGGGCGGTAAAGGGCGGTGGCCAGCAGTTCCTCGCGGCGGCTGAGAACGGCGGCGACGCCGATCGTCCAGGTGGCCAGAAGCGCCGGCAGGTGGCGCATCTTCTCCAAGTACTCGTTGTATGTGCCCGGCATGCTGTCCCGCAGCCGCACCAGGCGCTCGACGGCGCGCCGCCATACGTGGTCGTGGGTGCCGTCGTCGTGGAAGACCCCGTTGGCCAGCAGGTGCAGCAGGGTGTCGCTGTCGGCCCGGTATCCCCGGACATTGGAGCCGAAGGTGTCGGCCCAGGTGGTGGACGTGGCCAGCACCGGTCGGTGCTCGGGCGTGCTGCGGTTGATGATCTGGGTGACGGACTGGTCGACGAGGTCGAAAAGCTCGATGCGGCGGAGGGGATCGGGCAGGGCTCGCTTGAGCTGGACGACGGCCGCGTCCCGGGTGATGGGCGCGGTGGTCAGGTGGTCGAGGGCTTCGATGCGGCGCACGAGGTCCGTGAACAGCTCGTCCGCGTTCTTGCCGTCGATCACCACCGCGTCGTGCTGGGCGGTGAGAGCCTGGGCGGCGTCGCTGAACCGGCCGTACTGCGACCAGAACAGCGGGTACCGGCGCGACCGGGTGGACCCGACGGCTCGGACGAGCGCCTTGTCCCAGTCCGCGGACCACCCGCACACGACCAGCCCGTACTCGTCCAGGACCCGCTCCAAAAGCTGCTGGAGCTCGTCGGGGTAGGCCTCCAGTTCATCGACGGTGTTGCGCTGCTCCAGGTCGGCGTAGTCGCCGTGCAGCTTGATCACGGTGACCTGGCTGTGTGCGAGCGGCTTGATCCCCTTGATCTGCTCCGGGCGGCTTACCACCTGGGGCGAGATTCCTACCTCCTGCAGTGCCCGTTCGGTCAGCCGGTCGAAGTTGGTCGTGAGAATGACGCGGATGCTGCCGCGCTTGACCAGCTGGGCGATGGCCCGGTGCGCCGCAGTCGGGCCCTTGCTGTCGTCCTGGCCTTCCTCGGGCTCGAAGTACTTCGCCAGCATCGCCTGCCGGGAGGCGGGCTTCGGCGCCGCGGCGGCCAGCAGGGCTGAGTAGCCCAGGGGCTCGCTGGTGTTGGCCTCCCACCACTTCTCGGGGTCGGCCATAGCCTCGTTCCGGGCGTCAGGGTTGTCGGGGTCGCGGACGGCGGCGACCTTTCCGACGATGTCCTTCACGACACCCCAGCCGGTCTCCACCCCAGAGGCGATCGAGATACCGGCTCCCAGCAGCAGCGCGTACACGCCCGGACTTGAGTGCATGTTCAGCGCCATGGCCATCGGAGGCTCGATGAGACCCCCGGCCGGGATGGTGACCGCTCCGGTCGCGTCTTCGCTTGCCATGTATGTCTCCTTCTGCCGATGACGCGCCCGATGGACGAAGACTCATCAGCTCTGACAGCAGGATACCCGATTAATCGTCACTGTGACGAGAATTGGGTTCCGGGCCCGGATCATGCTTCAGGGATCGGCGACCGGAGATGCCCCCGCCCCAACCCTCCATGCAGACAGGCCGCTACTCGGGCGAACCACCGTTCTCAAGTCCGGCCTCGGAGCGGGCCGGCGCGATGCCCGAGCGGCCTCTGAACCCCACCGGACCTCAGGCCTGTCGAGGCCCGAGGTCTCGTGCGTTCACGGGGTGAGGCGGTGCCAGATGAAGACGCAGCTCCCCAGGCTGGCGAGTGACGGCCGGCGCAGCACGGACCGGATCCGCTCGGGTCCCACCAGGACGACGGGCATCCGGCGCTCATGCTCCTGGAACAGGCTCCACAGCGCGTAGACGTACTGCAGGGCCGGTCCGCAGCAGATGGGCATCGCGTACGTTCACCACCGGCCAGGAGCGCCGCGCGAGATCGTTCTCGAAGGCCCTCAGTTCAGAGCAGCATGGCCAGCCTCGGTGGCCTCCATCAGGTCTGGCCGCTCTCCGTTCGCCGGGTGGACGATCTGGATGAGACCGCCGTCGTGCAGATCGATCATGGCCTTGTAGAGCCCGAACTGCTTCTCCTGCCACGCCACACGCCGAGAGTCTCCCTCGGCGGCGCTGCGTTCGAAGTTCGCTGGGTGGATGATGTGAAAGAAGTCGGAGGCGGCCACGGGCTCAGGTGACTGGGCGATCAGGCGTAGGAGCTCATGCTCGTCGGCGTTCAGCGTCATGACGGCAGCGTAGAGGCCGTACTGGGCAGGGCTGCTGGATCCGGGCCCAGGTGTCGGTAGCCGTGGCGAACGACCCACACCATGAGCTGACGGCGCAGAACGAGGATCTCGATGTCCTTGCCATGGTCGCTCATCGGCAGTAGGCGCAGCAGGGCGAACATGGTCGTCACACCCGGATAGGCCAGTCGCAGCAGCATGGCCGGTCATGCTCCCGCAGATCCCGGCACGCCACCACAGCGCCTCCCACTAGGGCGGATGAGGTTCTCGGCAGGGGCAGGTTCTCGGATGCGGCATCAACGACGTCTGGCGCCGCTTCCAGAACCGGATGCCCGAGGCGGTCGACCCCGGCGAGTACACCCGGCACCTGACCGGGATGCTCAACCAACTCAGCGGATACTCCCGCCGGATCGTAGTCGTCTCCGAAACCCCGTTCGGCCCGATCGAGGACCAACCCCAAGACCGTCACGGCCATGAACGCTGAGCTCGCGCTACAACACGGCCGCCGCGCAGCACCTCACCGGCGAACCAACTGGTCTGTCGAGCGACGGTGTCCACCTGACCGAGCTCGGCGACACCATCTTGCTCCAGCAGACGGAACGGCTCCTCGCCGATCACCGCATCGTCGAACAGCTCCTGGCTACCTGCTCCCGTAGCCTCTCCATCTTGCAGACCTGGGACGGGGACACGCACTGGGCATTTCGGCGCTGGCGGCTGGTGCTCGCATAGGACACCGGCTCCATTGCGGGATTGCGCCGGCCGGACTGGTCTCAAGCGAGGGCTGCGGCGCGACTTCTGAGTTCTTGTGCTTTCGGATTGTTCGGGAGACGGCGTAGTCGAACGGACATGTCCTGAACGGCCGAGCGAACTTTGACGGAGCGGATGCCCTCCGCGCAGTCGAGGAAGTCGGACCACGTCGTGAGAGCGCCGTCCGTATCTCCTCGGCGCAGGCGGACCCCCGCGAGGTCGGCTGTGACGATGGCGCGGGTACGTCGGCGGTCGACCCCGTGGAAGTTGAGGGCGAGGAGAAGGTGTTCCTCGGCGGCGGTGAGGTCGCCGAGGCGGTTGAGGATCATGCCGGTTTCGTGAGCCCAGCGGCCTGGGGAGTAGTGGGCGGCCCAGGAGTCGGTGGGGCCGGTCTGGGGGCGGCCGATGGCGGTTTCGGCAAGGGCGAGGTGCTGGGAGGCAAGGCGACGGTCGTTGTCCTGAGCGGCGGCGTTGGCCAGTGTGGCGTTGTAGTAGGCCACAGCGCGCGGATTGTCGAGGTCGCGTCCGTAGGTGACGCAGGCTTCGCTGAGCTGGACGGCTTCGGCGTGGTAGCCCAGGTCGATGCAGTGGACCGCGAGCCCTCGCAAGGCCGTGGCTGCGAGTTCGCGGTCGCCGGCTTCGGCGGCGAGCCCGTAGGCGTGGGCGTAGTAGCCCTGGGCGAGGCCTTGAAGCTCGGGGGAGTCGCCTTCGTCCTGCGCCATCCAGCCGGCGAGGTGGGCGAGCTGGGAAGCGGCAGCGAACAGCTCTCTGCCAGTGGCCTCCGTGTACTTTCCGTTCAGCCACGGTGCAACGTCTTCAGTGAGGTAGCGCACGGCGAGGTGGCGCGCGTGTCCGCCGCCGAGCTCGGACGCGGAGTCGCCGAGGCTCTTCACCATGATCTTGACGGCGGCCACTTCGCCGCGCCCGACGCGGACGGCTCCAGCGGGTGCGCTGTGGACACGACGGGTGATGCTGTCGGGGTCGGGCAGGCCGAGGGCGGCGAGGGCGTAGCCGCTGGACGCGGTGAGGAACTTCCGGCGGTCCACCTCGAGGTCGCTCCTTCCCAGCTGGATGACTGAGGCCACGGTATCGGCGGGGGCCGGTGTGAGGGGCGGTTGCGGGACGCCTCTGGCGTCGGGGTCGAGTTCGAGGACGCGGGCGACGTAGGGCCACCAGTAGTCGGGCGTACGTTCGCCGGTCATCCACTTGCGTGCGTACTGACGTTGTAATCGGTCGGGTCCGCTGCCCTCGGCCCGGCCGACAGCACGTGCCAGCTGGGTCGGTCCCCAGCCACGTTTCCGGCAGGCTGAGCTGATCAGGTACGCGAGGTGCTGTGCGTGCGGTGCAGGCGTCATCCCGTCACCCCGTCCCTGGACTACGCGGGACTACGGAGGACTACATCTTCCCCTCTTCCGGGGGTGCGCACGCGGAGCTTGACTGAACTTTCCCTCCGCCCGAACAGCGGTCCTGAACAAGGATGTTGACACGCTCATGACCCGGCTTCCGGCCGAGGACGTTCGCGTGGGCCAGGTGGAGCGGGCCGCCCGCGTCGGTGCGGACGGCCCGGCCCGATCAGCTGGTACTGGAGAGGAGTCTCGGTGACCGTCCCTGTGGTGATCTTGGACTGCTACACCGTCGAGCCCAGTGGCCTGGGCGTCCCCCCTTACTTGTCCGCATACGTGCGGCAGGCGTATGCGGCCCTGCGCCGGGCCAGGCCCGACGCCGAGGTGAAGTACGTGACGATCGACGATGTCCGCTGGTGCCTGGCCGGCGGCCGCCCTGCGGTGGAGCCGCCGCTGAGCGACCGGCTGACGTACTCGGCGACCGTCAACCGCGACAAGGCGGTGGAGCTGCTGCGCGATGCCGACATGGTGGTCGTGGTGGCGGGCGACAAGGTCCCGTCGGTGCACCTGCACGCCGTCAACGCCGGACAGGACGACATCGCCCGCGCGATGGCCTGCGTGCGGGGCCGCCGTTACCTGCTTGGTCCGATGGCCACGTGGGCCCTGTCGGAGCCTGCTTCCTGGGCCGGGCTGTTCGACGCGGTCCACACCCACACCGTCACCGCGTCCACCCTGGCCCTGGGGAGCCGCGAGCCCGCCCCGTACGGGCAGCTGGCGACGGACCGCGACTCGTTCGCCGAGTTGATCGGACAGATGCCCTGGGCGCCCGTTGCCGAGCTGGAGCTGTACCGCGGCTGCACCCGCAACGCCTTCTGCCGGTTTTGCAACGAGCCGGCCAAGGCGCCGACGGTCGCGCACCGGGCGGTCGAAGACGTCCTGGCCGAGGCCGGGCAACTGTACGACGCGGGGGTGCGGCACTTCCGGCTCGGCCAGCAGACGTGCTTCTTCTCCTACCAGGGCCGCAGCGAGGAGGCGATCCGGGCCCTGCTCGGCGGAATCCGTGAGCGCTGCCCGGACCTTCAGATGCTGCACATCGACAACGCAGACCCACTGGCCGTGGCCGCGCCGGTCGGCAAGCGGATCGCGGCCACGGTCGCCGAGTTCTGCACCGAGGGCAACTGCGCCCCGATGGGGATCGAGTCGTTCGACCCGGCCGTCATCGAACGCAACACCCTGACGTGCATCGAGGACATCCTGCTGCGCGCCGTCGAGCACGTGAACGAGGCCGGCGCCGAGCGCGGGCCGGGCGGGCTGCCCCGGCTGCTGCCCGGTCTCAACCTGATCTACGGCCTGCCGGGCGAGACCCACGCCACGCACCTGGCCAACCTCACCGCCCTGCGGCGGATCTACGACGCGGGGCTGATGTGCCACCGCACCAACGTCCGCATGGCCCGCGCGTTCCCTGGGACGCCGCTCGCGGAGGAAGAGACGAGTCTTCAGGGCCTGCCGTCCGCGGAGCACTTCGCCACCTGGAAGGCTGACATCGACCAGCTATGGGACCGGCCGATGAAGCAGCGCGTCTACCCCGCAGGTCTTCAGATTCCCGGCGTGCACGCCTACTTCGTCGACGAGCACGGCACCTGGTTCCGACGCCTGGGCTCCTACGCGATCCAGATCATCGAGACCGGCGCCGTCGTCCCGGTGGGAATGCCAGCCGACATCACCGTCACCGGGCACGCCCCGCGCGTCATCTACGGCACTCACCGTGCCCGCTGACCCCGCTGCGACAGTGCGGAGGCATGTGGGCGTGCTGCTGCCGTGGGCCAACGTGGCGGTTGAGGAGGAGTTGCCCCAACTCGGCGAGCCGGGCGTGGTCTTCCACTACGCTCGGCTCGTGCCGGCCTCCCGCACGACCGCCGTCGACGACTCCTTCTGGCACGGGCTGCGGGCTGCCTCCGCCAGCGCCGTCGACTCCCTGCGGCACCTGCCGCTGGACACCACCGTGCTGGCGTGCACCTCCGCCGGCTTCACCGGCGGGCCCGCGCTGCCGCCGGGCGTGATCACTGCCTTCGACGCCGTCACTGCCACGCTGCACCAGCGCCACGTGGCCCGCGTCGCGCTGGCCACCCCCTACCCCGAGCCCGTCACCCAGGCCGAAGCCGAAGCCCTCGCAGCGCACGGCATCGAGGTAACCGCCCACGCCAGCCTCGGCCTCGACGACGGCTACCCCCACATCACCCCCGGGCAGATCCTCACGCTGTGCGACGGCCTTCCGCCGGCCGCGCTCGCCCAGGCCAACGCACTCGTGCTGTCGTGCACCGGCTGGCGAACCCTGACCGCTGCGGCCGCCCTGCACGAGCAGCTGCGCATCCCCGTGATCTCCTCCAACCTCGCCCTCGCCACCCACACCCACTCGCCCGCTCCAGGAGCAGCGCCGTGACCGTCACCAGACCCACCAAGCGCAGCGACGACCGCGTCCTGGCGTTCGTCACCCGCGCAGCCGCCCTCGACGACGTACGCGCCGAGGTGGAGGCCAACCACGACCACAACCGCTGGTGGCCGCCCACCATCACCGACCCGCGCATGCGGATGCTCGCGGCCGGCTGGTCCACCCGGATCAACTACCGCATGGTCGACACCTACGCGGCCGTCCTCGCACACGCCGACACGATCGGCTTCGACGACCTCATCGACCTCGATGACGACCAGGCCCGCGACCTGGTCGCCCCGCTCGGCCTGACCGAAGCCCGTCTGACCTACCTCTACTCCCTGGCCGACACCCTGGCTCGCTGGGACAAGGACGGCGCCGACCCGGCCGCCTGGGACGCCAAGTCCTTCATCGCTGCCTTCGCCCGCGAGGTGCGCGGAGCCTCCTACAAGGTCGCCCAGTGCGCCGCCCTGTACGCCCGCGGCTACCACTGCGGCATCATCCCCGTCGACTCCGGCATGGTCACCACGCTCGCCCCCGCCCTCGGCTTCACCCTCCCCTCCGGCCCCGCCGCCCACGAACACCTGCGCACCCTGCTGGAGCACGCCGTCGCCCGCCACACCGACGCCCTGCGGACCCTGGCCGCGGGCCAGGATGTCACCATCCCGGTCGAGGCGGCACCGGCCTGGTGGACCCACCTCGTGTTGATCTACTTCAAACGCCTCTACCTCAACCGGCCACCCGCCCGCCTGTGCACGCGCCGTCCTACTTGCGCCGCTCTGACCGACTGCACGCACACCCGGACCTGACCGAGGAGAGAGCCGCGATGCAGCGCACCATCGTGATCGGCAACATCTCCCTCGACCACATCCACCGTCCCGGCCACCGGCCGGCACACCAACTCGGCGGCGCCGCCCTCCACTTGGCCGCCGCGGCCGCCCGCGCCGGACTGACGGCCGCGCCCGCAGCCGCCGTCGGAGACGACCTTTCCACTCTGGCCGACGACACGCGTCTTCCCAGCCTGGACTGGAGCCTCCTCCACCACGCCCCCGAGCCGTCGGCCGCGTTCACCATCCACTACGACGAAACGGAAACCGTCACGGACGTCGACACCGACTACGGGGCCGCCGGGCACCTCACCGCCCACGCCCTCCACGTGATCGACCGCCATCCCCGGGCCGTCTTCCACGTCAGCTGCCGCCACCCCCTTGACGTCCCCACGGTCCTCGAAGCACTGACCGCACAGGGCTGCGCCTTCAGCCTGGACTTCCACCTCCCCAGTGCCCCCCAGCTCATCCCCGCCGCCACCCCCTGGCTTCACCACGCGACCACGATCTTCGTCAACGCCCAGGAACACGCGCTCCTCAGCCACCACACCGGCCGCCCAAGCCCCTGCCCGGAGACCGTCATCACCGACGGCCCCCGCCCCGCCCGCGTGCTCGCGCACCGCCACGCTCCACGACCTGTCGCTCCCGCCACCGTTCCCACCGTCCGGCAGATCACCGGTGCCGGGGACACCCTGGCCGGCGCCTACCTCGCGCACCGCGCGCGACACCTTCCACCAGCAGCCGCCCTCGACCTCGCAGTCCAGGCCGCCACCCGCCACACGGCCCGGTTCCCTCTTACCGTCCCCGCACCACGCCGCGCCACGTCCTGACCCGTAGCAGGAGGCCGCCCGATGCACTACGTCGCACACCGTCTCTTCGCCGCCCACGACCGTGCCCTCGCCGCCGACCTGGCCGACCGCCTCGCCGTCAAGCTCGGCGAAGACCAGGTCTTCCTCCCCTTCTGCGACACCGACGAAGAGGACCTCATCGCCGACATCAAGGGCAAGCGTCTGTTCGAACTCGACCGCGACCGCCTCCGCCGCATCCGCGCCCTCATCGCCATCGTCCACGGCCCCAGCCCGGACGACGGCGTCTGCATGGAGATCGGCTACGCCGCAGCCCTCGGCGCACCCGTGATCGTGATGACCACCGACTTCCAGGACTACTCCGCCACCCTCCACGGCCCACGCTCCGTGTTCCCCGATCCTCTCTTGGACGCCCTCGCCACCCGCATCGTCCGCGTCCCCCGTCTCGGCACCCCCGGCGAGCCGACGGGCGGCAGCCGCTTCGCAGACTTCGCCGCCCGCAACCACACCCAGATCCAGGAGGCCACCGAGGCCTGCGTCGACGCCGTCCTCCAACTCCCCTCCCCGGCCGCGGCAACACCCCGCCCATCCCGAGACGCCCACACGGTGTTCGTCGAACCCAGCCCGTACACCCCAGCACGCGCCGGACTTCCCTCCACCACGGGGACCACAGTCCTCCATCCGACCCGCTTCGACGCCGGCGACCCCCTCACGGCCGCGCGCCACGACTGGGCCACCGCTCTCCGCTCCACCCGCATCGTCGTCGACACCTCCGGCCCCGAGACCCCGCCAGGAGCCGCCCTTCTCATCGGGGCAGCCTGCGCCACGGGCCAGCCGGTCGCCGCGTATCTGCCATGCAGCGCCTACACCCATGCGGCAGGCCGCGAGCCCAACTTCCGCAACCTGATGATCCAGTACGGCGTCGACGCCGTGCTCCGTACACCGGACGAGGTGACCGCGTGGCTCGGCGGATGACTCTGCAGGAGATCGCCGGCCACCGCACGGTCGTACTCGAAGGCGGCGACGGCGTCGGCAAGAGCACGCTGGCCGACCTCCTCGTCACCCAGCACGACTTCACCGCAGCTCACTCACCCCGCACGCCGGACCATCAGGACCTGACCAGCCGCTACCGTGGTCTCCTCGCCCGGCCCGGCCGGCTCGTCCTGGACCGCAGCTTCGTCAGCGAGCTCGTCTACGGCCCTCTTTACCGCGACCGCTCGCGCCTCACCTGGGACCAGGCACTCGAACTCGCCGACCTCGTCACCACCCGCGACGGAGTCTTCCTCCACCTCACCGCCCCCGCGGCCATCGTGCACGGCCGCCTCAAGGCCCGCGACGGTCAGGCACCCGATCTGGAGGTGATCGCCGAAATATCCCACGCCTACCAGCGCGTCTTCCGGCTCCTGGACAGTCATGCGACGGTTCTCACCTACAAGACGGCGCCAGAAGCTGGCTGCCGCCCCACCGGCTGACTCCTGTCCCGTTCTTGCCTCTCCGGCGCCTGAGCCTCGCTACTGTTCCCCGAGAACGCCGCACTGCACCATCAAGGGGATCTGCCGTGGACATCGCCGAGGCCCAGAAGCTCGCCTGGGAGAACAAACTCGCCAAGGGCTTCAACACCACCGACATCGCCCTGGAGTTCGGCTTGCTCACGGCCGAGGTCGGCGAGGCATTCACGGCGTGGCGCAAAGGCCTGCCTGACCACGGCGAAGAACTCGCCGACGTCTTCCTCTACCTGACGGCGATCGCGGAGATGCAGGGTGTCGACCTTGCCGACGCCGTCAGGCAAAAGATCGCGAAGAACACACGTCGCGAGTACGCCCCCGGCTCCAATGGCGCACTGATGCGTACCAGTCAAGATTGAACCTGAGCGCGGATCACTCTGCCCCCAGTCATACCGTCACGAATTGTAGCCAACGGAACGGTAGGCATCAGCGTTCACGCCCGTAGTGAACGCGGCTGCTCCGGCCCACAGGTAGGCCTGCCGCCCGGTGACCTTTACGTCCTGGGCCTTGCGTTCCAGGGGAGTTCACCTGAGTGCCGCTGAACGAACTCGCGGTACTCGCTGATGACGCTGGGCCGGTCGTGGTGGCCCGGCAGCTCCCGCTGGGACGTCAGGTCGTTGTCCGGAATCGGGGCACGCTGCTTGTGGGTCTGCCGGACCACGACGTTGTTGACGACGATTTCCTGCATCTCCTCGTAGTGGCACTCAGCAACGTCACCCCTCGCGTCCCGCACGAGCAGCGGGTTGCTGCGGCGATCGTGGCGGCCAGCCCAAATCGGGCTAGTCGGCTACGCCGGTGAGTGCTGTTCGTCGACGACGGCGTACAGATGCTCGCCGTGGGCCCAGCGTTTGAGCTCCGGCCGGCCCACGAGGACGATTCCGTGGCGCCGGGCGAAGTCCGTCGCGGGCCGGGTGAACCCGTTCAGGGCGACGATGACGGCCACCTGCGCGTGATGTTCGGGCACCGCGGTGCCGTTGAACCTTTGAACGGCTTCGGATCCGACGGTGCCGCTGTACTGCTTGCATTGTAAAACGATCTTGTCGCCGTCGTCGTCCCAGGCCACGACGTCCGCCCCCAGGTCTCCGGAGCCGCCGATCCGGCGGGCGCGTTGGAACCCGTCCCGCGCGAGCAGGTCGGCGCACGCCTGCTCGAAGCCGTCCGCGCTCATGGCGGCGAGCTGCTTCATCCGGAAGGTCAGGACCTTGGGCGCATCGGCGACCGGCGCGGTGGCGTGCTCCTCCTCCACGTCTTCGGTGTCGCTGTAGGCGACAACGTAGCCGCCTCGGTCGGAGAAGACCACGAAGCACAGCAGCACCAGGGTGCCCAGGATGATCAGCGCGAACCACCAGGGATGCCCCATGAGCCACCCCCAGACGTCCTCCGTGAACCAGCCACCCACATCGTCGCGCAGCCAAGGCCACGCGTCCTCGGTCAGCCACTGCCAGGCGACCTTGGCGATGGCCAAGCCGAGGACCAGCCAGAGGATGACCTTCAACACCGGGTCCAGCGACCCGTCCTCGTCGAACAACGTTCCCCCTTGTCTACCCCGACCTGGCCTCTCGGCGACCCCCGCGCTATGCGGCCCGTCGCACCGATGTCCTGCGTGTCCTGCGGGCGGGCAGGCGCAGCAGGGTGTGCAGCGGGACTCCGTCTTCGGCCCACTGCCGCAGCCGCTCACGATCGACCCAGTGGACCTGATGCCGCTCGCCCCATGCCTTGGCATCCCGGGTGAAGCCGCCGTTGGTGACCACGACCGCGACATCGGCTTTGTGGACGGGGCCGGCGGTCCCCTTGACCTGGTACATCACCTTCGAGTCGACCTTGCCGCCGACGGTGGTGTGCTTGGCCTGCAGCACGATCCGCCCACGCTGCGCATGCTGGCCGATGACGTCGGCCGCCTGATCGCCAGCCTGCCCGACCTGCTGCGCCGACCAGCCGTCCCGGATGAGGAGATCCCGAAGCGCGAACTCGAACTCCGCATCACTGAGGGCGTCAATCCGGACGAGCGGGAGCCGCAGAGTCGCGACGAGCGCGGCCTGGGCCCGCCGCAGCCGAACCCTCCGCACCTGCCACCAGACGACAGCCAGCAGGGCCGCCACCGCCACGGCGGCGGCGAGCGGCCACCCGCGCACGATCGCGTGCCACAGCACCGTGGCCGCCTGGACCAGCATGGTCGCCACGGCCAGGGCGACGACAGCCGCTGCCACCCGTTCGCGGCGACCGCGCGGCGCGCGCAATCGCAACCGGATGCCGCCCATCACCGGCTCGACGACGCGGACACCGACGGTGTGGAGGCCGGCTTGTTCGTCTCGGCCCCGCTGTCGCTGCTGCCGAACCCGAAGACCTGCCCCCACAGCCAGACGAAGGCGACGACTCCTGCGATGGTCCAGCCGCCCAGCTTCTTGCCGCGTGGCCGAGGGTTCCTGCGGATGTGGCGACGAACCTCGTGAAATCCCTCCGGCGGCATGCCCTTTCCCCCTCCTGTGACCTGGCAACTTGATGATGCTGCCCTGTGGTTATGGGTGTATCAGCGGGCACTGACAAAAACTGATGGATCATCACGAGGGCCGGACTGCATCGACCGCAAACCGGCCAGGGCCGCTCGGATCGTCCTCATCGACCGATGAGGTGAGCGAGCATCGTGCCTCTGACTTGGAGGTTCTCGATGCCATGCGGTCGTCGTCCGTTGGCATGCACGCCACAGCATCTCGCCGATTCGCTGCCGGCTGCCGACAGTTCACCTGCGTCGACGCCGTGAAAGCGGCCCTGGAACGCGGCGGGGAGTTGGCGCGAAAGCGGAGGTGCCGAAGAGCGCCCGAGCCCTCTTTTTGGGACCCAACACGGGAGGAGCCGACCACATGGCGCGACCGCGACTGCGGACCAGGAACTGTTCGAGTCCAAGTGGCGGCCGCACAACCGGCTGGGCTTCGCGGCCCAGCCGACGACCTCCCCGGAAGCCGGCCAGGGCACTGACCACGCGGGCGCGGTGGCCCATGCGGCGTTCGAGTTGCTGGGGGCGCCGGTCCAGGAGCCGGATGGTGTAGGTCGAGGCGGTCAGGAACGTGAAGCGGAGCACGGCGAGCGTCACCGAGACCACGGTCACCGTGACGAGTGCGCCGGTCAGGTCCGTACCGGACAGGCCGCGGTCGGCCGCCTGCGCCTCAAGTCCGACGAGGACGAACAGGGTGTGCCGTTGAGCAGGTACATCGCGAGCGGCCAGAACGCCTGCGTCTGCAGACGGGCGTCTGCTCGGCCCACGCTCAGCCTGGCCTGAATCGTGTAGACCGCCGAGCAGGGAACCCCCTCCATGACGGCCTGTGCCTGCTCGCGTCCTGGGTCGTCACCTACCAGGACGCCGGGCGGGACGCCTGAGCACCGGGCGCGGAGGCTGTGGGCCGAGCGCCGGTTGATCGCTTGGGCCACTTGCCTGGCGGTCAGGCAAGCGGCAGCCCGACTCACACGACGCCGCGCCTTTGCGCGGCAAATGCCCACTGCTTGACCTGTTCGATGGTGGCGTCCGGTGTGGGCGCTGCTGAGTGGACGACGAACTCGGCATAGGTTGGATCGTCGATCGGCAGTGGGGTCAGAGGGTGTTCACGCAGCCGGGCCACGAGGTATCCGGCGGCGAGGAGGTCCCGGGACTTCTCGATGTCGACCTCGTACTTGTCCGCGTGCCAGTAGGAGCCGTCGTACTCGATGACGAGGGTCCGGCCGGTGGTGAGCTCGACGGTGATGTCGACGAGCCAGTGCGAGCGTCGGGCGAACGCGTCGTGCCGCACCGATCGGCCGGACGCGGCCCCGCCGAAGGCGCGTTCGGAGGCGGCGTGGTGATCGAGTTCTACCTGCGACTTCCCGTGTTCCCTGCACTCGGGGCAGCCGCTGCCGCCGGTCCGGGACGCCAGCGAGGCGCGCCAGACGTGATCGGCGTTCGTGGGGCAGATCCAGGCGGGTATGAAGGATGTCTGCCCGCTCGGGCGTACCTGCCATGCGGAGCACGGATTCAACGGGGACCATTCGGCTGCCAGGTCCGGGAAGTGGTAGGCGAGCGAGTCCAGGATCGTGCGACATTCGGGGCACCGAAGGCGCTGGCCCTTGTCGCGTTGAGTCGGCGTTTCCTGCCACTCGTGGCCGCAGTTCGGGTCCTGCCACCACACGCTCTTGCGGGAGCCGGGAGACACGGATGTGACTTGGATGCTGCCGTTCTTGGACGGGTGCCACTGTGAGGCGATCTCCGCGGCGAGACTGAACGCCGACGGATCCGTCTCGACAGCCGCAAGCCGTTCATCATGTGTGTCCTGACCATGGCAGGAAGGGCAGCCGGCCGTCAGGTACGTGTGCGGTGACAGCCGCGGATGATGTCCTTGTGGGCAGCGAAAGCGATGCTCGGAACCGTGACCGGCGACTGTCACGGTACGGGGGTCGTCGTCATCCGCCCAGGCCGCCAGCAACTCGGGGATGTCGGCAACCGGCATCACCTTGTAGCGCTCGTACTCCGCTTCCCACGCCGCGCGCCGCTTCGGTTCGCACTCGGGGCATTCGCGAGCGCCGACCATGTCCAGGACCCGCTTGGTGAACCGCAACCCGCAGTCCGGGCAGCGCCAGGACACCTCGCGGCGGGCCTTGACCGTGACGGTTTCCCAATCCGCGGTCTCGTTGCTCTCGTGATCCCACCAGTCGACGACGGGCAGGCCCGAGTCCTTGAGCAGGTCACGCTTCTTCGCCTGCCTCGCCGCGGCTGTGGTGGAGGTCTGCCGGTCGCGCCTGGGGTTGGTCTGGCACCTGCACCCGAACCCGATGTCGCCCAGTCGCTCGGCACTCAGTCGTTCGCAGTACCGGCATCGCACGTGGTGCGGGTCCTCAGACAGTGATGGTTCCGTGAGCGGCCCGAAGTAGTCGTAGCCGTTCTTCTCGGCGTGCTCGCGCGCCTCCGCTGTCGGCACCGGTATCAAGTTCGCGTACGCCCCCTTGAGGCGCCGGTCCTCCTCCGCCCAATGTCGCCAGTAGCAGGCCCGGCACGTCGCTTCCCCGAGCGCGTTCTTCTCGAGGGTGTACTCGAACCGGTAATGCGCCTCGACCCCACACGCCAGGCAGCGCGTCAGACGCCACGCAGTCGGCTTGGTGAACGGCTCCAGGGGTTCCAGACCGCCAGCACGCAGCATCGCCGTGATGTGGTCGTCGCACCAGGATTGGCGTGAACGGGTCCGGTACGCGGCCGGCTGTGAGCAAGTCGGCTCAGAGCACAACTGAACCGTCTTTCGAGGCGACGTAGAACTCACGTGCGGAGTCCTCCTCCCGCTCCGGGGCGCGCGAGTCCGTCAGATGCTCACAGCGCCAAGCAGCATGCCAGCCCGGTCGTTGTCGATCGTTTCAACTGAGTGAGTGAGCACCGTTCCTGGCCTGGGCGGCTGCGGAGTCGGAGACATTACCTCGGGGACGGGGGCGCCGAACAGGTCGTAGAGATCAGGCATTTTTGTTCCGTTTCATCTGTTCTTTTCGTGCCGTGCTCGTTGAGTGCGATGCCCCCCAGCACGATGAAAAATGCAAGCGCGGCCGCGACTGCCAGCGTAACCGCGTCGCGGAACACCGTCAGGAACGTCCTGACTGTTTCCTCCCCGATGCTCACCGTTCCGACGTATGCCTCCGCAAGGCTCGCTCGCATCGGCCGAGTTCCTTGAGCGGCAAGCCGCGTATCGGTGCGGCCCAGGACCGCCCGCGCAGAAAGGACCGACGCGGCGCCGGCGACTGAGAAGACTGCCATTGCGCACGAGGCGGCCCATAGCGCGATGAGAGACCAGTGCTGTTCCAGCACGTCGGCGAACTTCCCTATAACAGCTGCGATGAGTGCAAGAGCGACTGTGGCGAGGACGCCCGCTCGGTTGCGGATGCGATCGAGGTCAGCCATCTGCCGATCGATCTGGCGACGGCCTTCCTCTATCAGAAGTCCGAGTTCCTCATCACTCAGGGGCGGCACGTTCCTGGTATAGGGTTCGGGCTCAGCAAACGTAGGCATGGTGTGCCCGGGATGCAGGAGGGCCACGCAGTAGACGAGGTAGAGCCGGGCTTCGGCGAATCGTCCTCTGATAACGGGCATCAGGCGCCCCGCAGCCAGCTGGCCAGAGAGTCAGCAATCTGTGAAGTCATGTCGTCGGGCAGGAAGAGCCACTGGCCACCGGGATTGAGGTCCACGAAGGCAGGTCCGGCATCTTCCACGATCCAGTCCTGACAGGTGAAACCGGTCTGCAGATCTTGGGCCAGGCGCATGGCGTCTCGTTCAACGCTCTCCCAGCGGGCGGAGGGTACGAAGGACCGGTGGGCACGGGCGGCCTGGCGCCAGTCGAGGGGCAATTCGGCAGCATCGAGTTCGGCAGTCCAGGCGTGTCCGTCGACGGTGACGATCCGCAGATGCATTCGGGCAGTGAGCAGCTTCTGCGCGAGGAAGGGCGCGCCGAGCAGATCGACCCCCGCCAGGTCCCGGGCGGTCACGGCCTGAGTGTGCACGACCTGGTCGCGGCCGTCACCAGTGGTGAAGTTGCCGGGGCCGAGCGGTTTGATGACGAAGGGCTCACCGAGCTCGGCCGCCAAGTACGCCGGGTCCGCACAAATGAAGGTCTCCGGGACACGCAGCCCGGCCATCTGAGCAGCCCTGTACTGCACGAGCTTGTTCTCGGCAGCGAACAACGCGTCCACTCCGCACATCCACGAGATACGGGCATCACGAAGCAGAGCGGCCAGCACCGTCATACGAGCGGCAAGACGAGCAGCGGCCCGACTGCCCAGCATGGTTCCTGCATCCCACCCAGCGGGAGCCAAGCGCCTGATCCAACCGCGAGCAACCACTTGCGGTGACAAGCGGACTTGTTCGCCGGCCAAGTCGATGAATGTGCCTTCCTCCGGGCTCAGGCGGTAGAGCGCGGAGGGCAGCGTAGCCGCATCGATGACCACGGTGCCCTGCTTCGGAAGCCGCGCGAGGACGGTGCTGACATGCGGATCTGTCGCATCACCGATCAGGAACACCCTGACGGGATTGCAGTCCGGGGAGAGCGCCATCGAACATGCTTCAGCAGCAGTTGGCGCCACGGGGTGAAGTCCCATGCGCTTGATCGTAGAAGAGTCCTCGCCCGGACCCTCGTTGCCAGGCGAGGTGCGGCTGTTCAACGCGGCCCTGGCCCCGTGGCGGCGCGAGCCGACCGTCCGCGAGTTCGTCCACCGCACTCGCAAGGAGCTCGGCGTCGCCGCCCGAACAGCACGGTCCCACAGTGATCCGCGCGGTGTGGGCCGTCACGCCTGGTCAGCGCCCGGGGTTCCCATCCCATGGAGGAGCGACGGCCACCTCCACATCGGCCGATTCGGGGTCCGCGTCTACTGGAACCAGACGGAAGGCTGGGGACGCTCGTTTCTCGCCAGCAGCGATCCAGCGGTGGGAGTGCCATGAATAGTGCACAGGTGGTGACGCGGCGTTTTGCCTGTTCACAGGGGTGCCACATGCGAGGTATCACCAATCGCTTGCGCACTCCACCGGGTCACCACTCTTTAAACGCAGAGTTGATGGAAGCCTCGTAGACGAACGGAATCGCACCCCGGAGCTCTGGTTCGGATGGCCGTAGAGGTCCTGATTTTCCGCATCGACGCACCTCGTCCGGAGTGGCCCTCGGGGGCGGGATGGTCGTCGTTCGCGGCGTGCCGGCTGTCTGTACAACGACCCGGGAGTCCGTCCGAAGGCGGCCCTGAACGCGCTGACGAAGGCGCTGGGCGAGGAGAACCCGCAGACCGCGGCCGCCGCCTGCGTGATGGTCCGTCCCTCGGCGAGGAGCATGACCGCCCGGTGCAGGCGGAGCTGTGTGCGCCAGGCCGTGTAGCCCATCCCCAGCTCGTCGCAAAACAGCCCTGGACAGGGTCCGCTCGCTCGCGCCGGCCCTCCGACCGAGTTCGGCCAGGCTCGGCGAGGCGGTCATGTCGGACTCCTGCACTCGCCGACACCCCGCACGTCTGCTCGACCGCGCGCACACATCACATAGCAACACGACGAGGGTGGGCCCTGTAGACGATCGCGGGGTGCACACATCCTGACCAGCGCGGGCAGTCAGCGCGAGTAGTCCGCAAGACTCAGCAACAGGTGGGACGACTCCGGGCGCACGTGGTCGGAGTGGGCACCGGCCGGGCTGAAGCGGCGTCCGCGGACGTACACGTCGGAGGCGTCGACGTTGACAAAGTGGTGGTCGAGTGTGGGGAGTGGATACCGCTCGTCGAGGGACAGCAGGCGCGTGGTGAACATGGGCGCGGGTGCCGGCCCGATCCCGGAGTGCCCGATGCCGAGCTGGTGCTCGGCCCGGAGGTGCCAGAACCCTGTTG
Organism: Streptomyces sp. NBC_00075; assembly: GCF_045041225.1. NCBI lineage: Bacteria > Bacillati > Actinomycetota > Actinomycetes > Kitasatosporales > Streptomycetaceae > Streptomyces > Streptomyces sp. NBC_00075. The sequence goes on along the minus strand of NZ_CP108243.1, from coordinate 2,808,133 downwards.
CCCGATCGTGGCGGGAGTAGGTGGCGACGATGGGGCCCCTCAGGGGGGCACCATCGTGCTGGTCGCTCGGCAGGATGCGCGGGAAGAGCGAGAGGAACGCGTCACGCCGTGCGGCCATCTGGAACAGCAGCATGCTGTCGACTGTGAACGGGCGATTCGGCGAACGGCCTGCCGCGCTCCAGCCAAGTGTGTCCTCGCGCTGGTCGTCTGCCGCCCACTGCACCGCCTCACACAGGAACCGGCAGCCGAAGGAGTGTCCGACGAGGTGGAGGTACTGCCCATCGCGGTTGGCCAGTACCGGTGCCGCCCCGGGGGCGGCGCGCTCCGCGTCCAAATAGCCGAGCAGCCGGCCCAGGATGTGCGCGGCGTGTCCGTCGCCGTCACGCGCTCCCATTGCGTGCGCCCGGTCCCGGATCCTGCGGTAGCCGGTAGGTGTGATCGGGCTGGACGACGGCCAGCGCACCACCACACACCACGGGTTGAAGCCCCCGGCCGCCAGGGCCGGATACCTGTCCGGGGCTGCTTCCAGGTTTCCGTGCGCCAGAGTGAGCAGCCGCTCGGCCGTGCGGTGAGCGGACCTGGGGGACGTCTGCCAGCCGTGCACGTAAACGAAGATGTCCGTCGCCCAGGCAGGCGGGGCCAGGCGCTCCGCGAAGTAGTGGCGCAGCCGGTGGGCAGGCACCGGGTTCCCCAAACTCGCATCTAGCAGCCAGCCGCTCTCGTCCAGGTCAACGGCCTCGACGACCGCAGCGGCAGGGCTCACGCGCCGCCTCCGCTTGTCAGTTCCAGGCGGGAGTCCATGCCGCCGTGCAGCCCATAGGCGAAGCCCAGCGGGTTGCGGTACCGGGCCGCGAAGTGCCGGGCCAGCTCGTGCGCGATCCTGCCGGCGGTCGACTCGCCGCGCAGGTATCGCCTGACGAACTCAAGTGCGTACTCAGCAGCGAACGCCTGTGGCATCGCGATATGCGGCCCGAGCACGCCCTGCGCGCCATGCTCGATGAGCATGCGCCCCAGGAAGGCGCGGTCCGCGCTCGCCCCGGAGATTCCGGCTTGGCAGGCGTTGAGCAGGACGAGCGGTCGGAAACAACTGTTGCGGTGGCTTGCCCGCAGCTCACGTACGGTAAGGCCGTCGAAGGGGTGGGCATCCGTGAGTCTGATGACCAGGACGTGGGGTTCGGGCTCGTTGGCCATGAACTCGCCGTGGCACCAGAAGTACATCAACTGCTCGTCCAGATCCGGCTTTTCGAAGTCGCGGACCAATTCTTTGTATTTCGTACGCACGGTGCACGCCGTGCCTTCCGCCAGCGCCTTCGCGACCTCGTCAGCCCGGGTTGTCCGGCCCAGGTTGGCGTCGTGGTTCAGGCTGACGACAGGCTTCTGCTGTGCCGTACGGGGCGGTCCGATCCACGCATAGGCATCGCCCGTGTGCTCGACCTGATGCCTATGGCCGAGGAATCGCGCGAAGAGTGCGCCGAGGGGTGTGTCGGACGCGGTGGATTCCTCGCTGACGCAGAGCATCGGCCAGGGAAGCTGAAGATCGGAGTCGAACCGCACTCGTAGTCCCTCTTTGGACAAGGCTGAGTGGAGAAAGGTGCGGAACGCCTTGATCCGATCGTCGTCTCCGCGCAGCAGGGTGTCGAACAGCAGGGACTCACCGATGCGGGCCAGATCGGCTACCGCCTCGCGCAGCTCGTCCTCCGGTTCACCGCTGAGATCTGCCGCCACCGCGTAGGGACGCTGGCGTTTTCGCAGGTCCCGGGCTCGGTCGTCGACCGGCTGGAAGTCGACAAACTGTGAATTCCAGCGAGCGCGGAGCCGGGCCGCCGCGCCGAGGGCCTCGTCAGGCCGGGCTATCAGGTCGGCCTTGTGCTCGGTGCCCACGAGCGCCGGAACAGACGTGCCCGACATACGAGCCCGGATCCGGCCGCCGCCGAGGACGTCAAAACTCACGCGAAGATCGGGAGGCTCCGTCGTCTCCAGATGCGGCAGGAAGCGGAATCCGTCGCTGGGGTCCTGAACGACGCGGGTGGTCAATTCACGGGGCACCGGGTCAGGACCTCCCTTTGCGCGGCGCTGCCCATCTCTGCCCCGTCTCGGTGGGCACGGGACCTGCGATGTCCAGGTCCGTCTCCACCTGATGCAGGGCGACGCCGGTGTCGTGGTGCAGAAAGGTGAACCGGATCGTGTGCGTACCGGGCTCCGTGGCCGTGACGCGGAACTGCGCGGCCTCGGCGCTGCCAGGGCCGTACAGCATCGTGGCCGGTGCAACCTCCGCACTACTCAATGGCACCGCCACGATATCCAGCGAAGGCCGGTTGCCCGGGCGGGCCCAGGGATGCGAGGGCTCGGCCACCAACTCCACGGTCAGGCGAACAGGGGCCCCAGCACGGGGACGGTCGTCCAGGAGCGTCAGACGGGCTTGGCAACGCGACACTGCCGTGGATGCAGCGAGCGCCACGTCTTCAGCGCCGAGGGCCTTCGCGTACTCCCTCCCGATGCGCAGCTCACGCCCACGCACCATGCGCGCCACGGCCTGCCCGCGAGCGTCGAGCCCGGCCCGGTTGAGCAGCAACGCGAGCGCACCGAGCACGCCCCCGTCTTCCCCGCCGCCCCCGTTCCCGTCCGCGTCAAGGGCTTCGAGCAGAGCACGCCCCCAACTGCCCACCACCAGCGCCTCGTTGTCGTCACCCGCTTCCACGAGCACCCGCGCCCACCGCCGGGCGACGACCTCCCCCTGATCACAGGCGTCGACGACATCGCGCAGCACGACGGGCAGCGCGGTACGAGGGGACGCGCACAGCAGGTGGTACGACTCGGCGAGCCGCAGCTCCCGCCACTCCTCCGCCGCCCACAACTTGTCTGCGGAGAAGGGCACTTCGGCCTCAACGCGCCAGCCGGAGAAGGTCTCGGCGAGCCGGGTGTGCCGCTCGGCCCAGCCGCGCGGGGAGCGACGCCGCTGGAGGCGGAGCATCGGGGCGCGGACGACATCGTGGTATTGGATCCGGTCACCCCGCTCGCTGACGAACGGCAGCGACCTCAACCACCCGAACAGCGAGTCGAGTTGACCCTCCTCGCAGTCGACAGCGGCGCGGAACACATCCGCGTCCAGGCGCTGGGGCAGCGCACAGGCGAGGGCGGCGGCCTGGCGTACGGGATCGGTCTCCCACTTCAGGAACCGTCCGACGGCGGTCGCGCTCGGGTCGCCGACGTCGTCGGGATCGGTGGGCCGGGCCTCGGCGAGGGTGGAGACCAGCACCGGCAGCCCGCCGGTGAGCCGCAGCACCTCCTCGACGACCGGCTCGGCCGTCACCCCCTTGTCGGCGAGCAGTCCACGCGCCTCGGCCTCCGTGAACGGCCCGAGCGGGACCTCGGTGACGAAGTCGGCGAAGCCGCCCCAGCGCCCGGTGTCGAAGGGCCGCTGACCTGCGGTGACGAGGACGAGGTTGGCGGGGAAGGAGAGGTCGCCGTAGTGGTCGGTGGTCATGATGTCGTGCAGCCAGCCGTCGAGGAACGGCCCGGTGCGCTCGTACGTGTCGAGGAACAGGACGATCCAGGGCACGGCCGCGCAGATGCCGTCCAGCTCGGCGAGCAGCACCGGGGTGAGGACGCGCTCGGGCGCGAGGACGAGCTGGACGTCGTCCTGGTTGCGCAGTCGGTCGGCGCCCTGGGCGATGCGTTCGGCGTCGAGGGCAGCGGCGAACGACCCGACGACCGGGATGAGTCCGGCGCCGGCAAGCCCGATCCGGGCGGCCGTGAGACTGCCGGTGGAGGGGCTGCCGGACTGCGGCTCCAGACCTTCGAGGCTGGCGACGGCGGACTCGGCCTCGTGCCGCCGCTCGCGATGGGCCGCGAGCAGCCGCTCCAGCTCCTTGAACCGCCGCCCCTGGGCAGCGAACTGACGGCACATCACCAACAGCGCCTCCGGGACGCTGCCGACGCTCTCGTCGACGTGCGCGGTGAGCGCGCCGCATTCCTTGGCCTGCTGCTCCAACTCCCTTACGAGGAAGGTCTTCCCGACCCCCGAATTGCCGTGCACATGGAACCAGAAGCGGTGGCGTTCGTCGTCGGGCGACAGGTCGAAGTTGGCCCGGAACGCGGCCCGTTCGGCACCCCGGCCGACGAAACCGGCGCGTCTGCGCTGCTGGATCAGCTGCCGCATCGAGGGGCGCGACGCCTGAGCCATCCGTAGGTCTCCTTGTGTCGGGGCGAGCCTGCTGCTGTGTCCACCGGTCGGGACCACCAGTCTGGCCCAACTGCCGCAAAACCAACATGTGGGCGTCATTCGTCGGTGCAGTCAAGCACGTGGCGAGCCGTCGGCTCAGCCTGCCACCGGAAAAAAAAGGGGCTGACGCCGCCGCTGTTGTCAGTCCTGGCGGACGGCGTTCCGGCCCGGGCCGCCGTACAACTTGTCGGCGGTCCGCGCCGCCGCGTAGGACGTCACCGCCGCTGTTGCCCCAATGAGTGTCCGTTCTGACGTTGCCGTAGAGGGTGTCGGCACCCTGCCGCCCCGGAGGTGGGCTCGGTCCGTTTTGGCGGACATCCCAGCTCAGGGGTTCAGCCCCCAGGGGAGAGGCGGGGATCTGCCACCCGAGTGTCCGCTCTGGGAGCTTCCATGAACCGTTGGGCCCGCATGCCCAGGTCGGGCCGAGGGCTTCGATCTCTTCAGTTGAGAGCATAAACCCGTCCCACCTTCCGGGCTCTAAGGACAGAACCTGCCAGGCCAGCTATGCTCAACTCAGCCTAAAAGTCGTGTAGTTCACGGAAGAGATCGGTGCTGCTAAGGCACCAGAGCGGGTGCTCCTCTGAACGAGGGGGATCGGGGCGGTGCCCCGGTGCCTTCGCCGATCTCTCTCGAAAGGAGCTGCATGGAACTCGCGGGTTGGGTGACTGTCGCCACGGTGGCGGTCGTGGGAGGTTTCACCGTTCTCGGACACCTCTTCGACCAAATCCCGGCGCTCGCCCAGAAGATGATCACCGCAATTCGCTCCGTTCGCGCGGTGCGCGATGAAGTGAAACGGAACGTCCGCAGGTGATACCGGCCGCGCCGGATGCACCCCTCAGCGTTCGGTGCGGCCGCATCACTCAGAGGCCGAGATCATCCTCGTATTCGGCGATGGCGAGGACCGTTGCGGGCTGCTCCTCCTCGGCCGGAGGTGGCGGTGGCACTGGATGCCCTGCCCACCGGAGCCGTTCCTCCGGAGTTGGCTCCCGGCTACTCCGACGCCAGGATGCACTCCCTCGCACGGTAATCGACGTGACCGCCAGCTCTGTGCCGTCCGGCAGCACCCCACGGCCAGGCTCTCGGTAAGGCTCCGAAATCGTGATGTCACGCCGCTCATAGCCGAGCCTGCTGGCAACTGACTCCAGGGTGCCCATCTGAGTGTTCCCGACGTACGACCACTGGTCCTCGCTCGCATCGTCTGAGAACTCCACGACGCCGACAAGGTAGACCCCGTCCCCGTTCGGGTCGCCGAAGAGCTGCCGCAAGCGGTCGGGTCCGAAGTCGCCCGTCATCTATCCGTCCACCCCTGCGTCGCCGTTATCAGATTTTCCGTCGAGCAACCCAATCACAGTCTCCTTGGCTTGCGGCTGAGCCGTGTGCTGTGCCATCCGTGACCCGATCACGGCCACCCTGCTGAGCACCCCGGCGGCTTCCTTGAGTGTGGTTGAGGGCGGCAGCACGAAGCGCGCGCCGAACTCGACTTCACCGCTGAGCTTGGCCTGCCCCTCGCCGTAGCCATTCGGTAGCCATTGCCGAGGAACGCTGGTGGGGAAGTCTCCCCCTTCGCTCATTCGGTTGGCCAAGCACTGCCAGGGCAGTTGCCTTCAGGCGCCAACGCAGGCTCCACCCCTCGGATAAGTGCATGTTGGCCGCATGAACCACGGGAGGGGGGTTCATGCGGCCGCGTGCCGTCCGCAGTTGCGGACATGCACCTCAACTTGCCCGGCTGTACGCGGCCGACAAACCGCTTAACTCCCGTGTGGAACAGGTGCCCCCGCTCGAAGGCCTCTGCTGAGAAAGAGCGTCTGTTCGTCGCTGCCTTCTGACGCTCACATGCCGTGTCCCACACGCGAGCAGCGTGATCGACTTCACGGAAATCGCGCCAGGACCCGCTGACGACCGCCCTAGCCACCGCTCGGGGTGAGCCCGTCAGGGGACGACACAGCGGCTACACACGCAGACGTATTGTCGGGCTGCTTCGCATCAGCCCTGCTTGTCAACTTCAATCCGTAAAAAGAACCTTGTCCCACCGGTATCGGGCCGACGCCCGGGAAACCGGACCAGAGGGGACGGGACATTGATCATCCTTCGGCAGAGCATCTCCCATGACGGCGGCGCCGCGGAGTCCACCCCAGTGGACGTCATAGTCGAGGTGCCCACCACGCTCTTCACCACCGGAGCCAACGGCGAGGCGACACGGACCCCCGGCGGCGCCCCGCAATCGGTGTCCTTCGTCCACCTCGCCGATCGAAATCGGTACCAGGTCGGCCTCCCCGAGACCGTCCTGACCGGTCCTACCGACGACTCGGTCACCGCGGCCGCGCGGTTCTTCCGTGCCGCGATCACTGCGGGCGACACCGACGCGCTCACGCTCCCGGTCCAGGTGCGGTACCGCTCGCTCGACGGACAGTGGCTGGGCGAACAGGCCTTCGACGTGTTGATGCTGCCGAAGCTCACTCCCGATGCCGACCGGGAGGGCCCCCAGCGCCCCCACGGTTTTCAGCCGAGGACGACCTACTTCCTCGTCAACAAAACGAGGTTCCTGGCGCTTCGCGAGAAACTTGCCGTCCACGGTGAGGGCCTTCCCCTGCTGGAGCTGCTGTCGTACCTGACGCAACTGGTGGAGGACATCCCCGGCTTCGCCGACGCCGATGCCGAGAAGATCACCGCGCTGCTGCGGGCCCAGTCCTCGGTGCGTGACGCCGACCGGCTGGTGAGCACCATCCGGCGGACGCACGATTCCCTCGTCGACAACCCGCTGACGGTTCCCGAACCGAAGACACTGACCATCGCCGGCACCCTGACCATCGCCGGCTCCACGGACAGCACCGTCTCCGCGCAGGACTTTGCCCCCTTCGACATCTCCGCCGAGTGGACCGACACCGAGGGCCGCCCCCGGGCACGCCGGTTCCGGTTTGATCCGGATGTGGTGGTGACCGACCGCTCCGCCCCGTTCGACCTCGCCGACAGCAGGCCGTTCTACGTCAGCGCCGTGCTGGCCGACGTGCGCGTGAGCGTGCGTGGCCTGGACGGCTCCACGCTGTGGAGCCGGAGCCTGCCGCCGGACGATCCCGCCCTGGCGGGGCTGCGCGCCACCGTCCCGGTCCAGACACCGACCACACTGGCCCGGCCCGACTCCCCGCCCCGTGACGCCAACCTGCGGCTGCGCGGCCGGGTCGTGGTCCTGAACAAGAACTGCGCCGTCAAAGACGTGCTAGTGCTGGTGCGGGCGAGGAGCGCCGCCGATCAGCCCTGGCGGGTCGTGGGCGCGGCCAAGGCGGACGGCGCGGGCAACTTCACCATGTCCTACCCCTACGGCACCCACACGCAGGCCCAAGCCGTCTGCTCGGTCGCGCCGGACGAACCTGGCGACATCCCGATCGTCGCTTCCGAGGGCGACCGGACCATCTCCACCGACTTCCTGTACCTCCAGGTCCGCAACCCCTATACGACGGACGGTCCCTGCGCGGGCGACGACTGCGGCTGCGGCACTTCGGAGAGCCCCCGTCGGCTACCCGACCATTCCGACCTGATCGGCTCCGACACCTACTCCCAGGACATCGGCGGCTCGTGCGTCAGCCTGTCGACGCCCAACCGCACCATCAACGAGTTCGCCTTCCAGGCCGTCATACGCACCTCGGATCCGGACGTCGCAACCTGCCGCCTCACCAGGAAGCAGACCGGACTCGCCGCCGTGGACGTCTCACAGGTCGCCGCACTGGCCGCTGGCGCCGCTGCCCTGCAAACCCGGGCTGCCGCCTCCCTCCTCGCGGCGCGGCGGAGCGTCGAGCTGAACACGGGGCCGGCGGCGCTCACCGTGCTGAAGGCCGTCGAAGCCGCGCAATCGCACGTCCTGGCCGTCCACGCCGCCTTCACCGCCGACGGCCCGCCGATCACCCTGACCGTCCTCACCGCCGCCCGGGAGCACCTCGCCTCCCTCATCTCCACCCTGCGGGCGACCCGTGACCGGGCGGCCGCGGACGGCTTCGCCTTTCCGACCGAGGCGGCGCAGACCATAGGCGCGGCCGAGACCCTCGAACCGCTCGTCGGCCAAGCCGTCGACACCGTCGGCACCTCGGTCCACTACGAGCTGACCGGTGCCACCACGACCCGCACCCGCCAGCCGGTGGGGCTGCACAACCCCATCGAGTGGCAGAACGCGCCGGAGACCCCGGACTCGCCAGCCATCACGGGCCCGGTCTCGTTCCCCCACTGGTGGGCGGCCTCTCAGGGCTCCCTAACCGCACCGGCCTCCCTGCAGTGGCCGCACATTCCGTCGTTCCCGCGCCTGCCCCGGCCGCAGGCCGCCCCCGCGCAGCCGGCCGACCTCCACGCCGAGTTCTCCCAGGCGGTCAGTGTCGCCACCGGGCATATCCTGCACTACAAGGTGCTGTTCAAGGCCGACGGGTACTCCCTCGGCGACCTGGTCTACTCCCTCCCACTGGCCCCGGGGCAGAAGAAGGAGATCGTGGTCTTCGAGGCGTCGAGGACCCTCAGCGGCGCTGAGTCCCAGCAGGTGGGCCAGGACGAGGGACTGGCCATGGGGCTGGTGAACGAACGCGACGTGACCAGCACGCTGGCCGGCGGCATCGCCGAGTCGCTGCGTGGCACCTCCCGCGCCGACACCTCCGGCGTCAGCTACGGCTTCGGAGCCGCAGGCCAAGGTTCCGCCGGCACCGGCACGTACGGCGGCTCGGGCGGTGCCGTCATCGGCGTTGCCGGCGGAACGTCCCAGGCGAGCAGCGAGGCTGGCCAGCACGGATCACGCGACGTGGCCCAGTTCTTCAGCGAGCGGCTACGGCAGTCGATTATGCAGAACGCTGAGGGATACCGGCAGCTCAACGCCTCCGTCGTCACCAGCGTCCAGCAGAGCCAGCGGTACGGCGTCACCAGTGAAGCGGTCGCCAACCACAACCACTGCCACAGCCTCACCATGATGTACTTCGAAGTACTGCGGCACTACGCCATCTTCCACGAACTCGCCGCCGTGGAGGAGTGCGTCTTCGTGCCCCTGCTGCTGGCCCGCTTCTCCGTGGAGAACATCGCCGCGTGGCGGGACGTGCTCGCCCCCGCCCTGCTGCCCATGCCGTCGGACACCTACCTTCAGCCGTCCACGGGCCTCACCACTCCCAGCCGACGTCAACACCCGCTGCTGCCCGCCTTCGACGCCGTCCAACGGCTGCGCACCAGCTACGCCAACGTGGACTTCCCGTCCTCCTCCTATGACGAAGAACCAATCCGCTTCCTGACCGGCCGCCTGCAGCTGCGGGTCGCCCTGCCCCGCCCGAAGACACGCTACGACCGGATCAAGACCTTCCCGGTAATCGCCAAGACGGTGGTCACCGACCGGGTGGACGTGCCGGCGACGCTCAAGTCCGCGTGGGTCGACTCCGTGGCCGCGGGCCTGACCGGCGGCCTGTCCCTCCTGTTCACCGGACCACCCGGAAGCAACATCGAGTACAAGACGGCCCAGGTCGAAGGCAGGAAGGCCGTGTTCGACGCGTTCATGACCCTCGACGCCAACTACGAGAGCGTGCCGCCCGCCCGGTGCATGCGGGTCAAGAACTTCGACCCCGTGAGCATCACCGCCAACGGGGTGACCATCACCGTGTCAGGTTTGGACTTCTTCCAGGACGGGCAGCGCGACCGCGAGCACTGGGAACTGTACGCCCGCCTCCTCGGATACGGCGACGTGCTCGACATGCTCACGTACTACTTCCGCGGCCGACTGCTCTCGGAGTGGGACGACATCTTCCACAACGACATTGCCCCGCTGGTCTTCGACAGGATCATCAACAGCGTGCGGCTGGGCGAATTCGCCGTCGACACCACCGCGTCGAGCCGCTACACCGGCGGCGAGCGACTGATCGAGGTCACCCTCTCGGGGACAACGAGCAAGCGCCGCAACCAACTCCCCGACCAGCTCCACCTCAACGTCACCAGCGCCAGCGCCCGGGCGCTGCGCGGCTACGTCACTCTGAACGTGGAGAACGTGCGGCTGGACTATGCCACCGCTCACTACCGGGGGCCCCTGTACGCCGGCGGACTGCGGAACGACCTGCTGGACGGGGTTCAGCTCGACATCCCCCTGCGCCCCGACGAGAAACGCAACCCGCGCAGGGAGGACCGCTATCTGGCCGCCGCACTCGTCGAGCACCTGAACAACAATCTGGAGCACTACAACAAGCTGCTCTGGGTCCGGCTCGACCCAGACCGGCGTTACATGCTGCTGGACGGGTTCAGCATCCAGGTGTTCCACGCCGACGGCACTCCCGTACCGGGACCGGCTGGCCTGCGCAGCCTCGCGTCCGTGGTGAAGAACGAGGTCGTCACCGTCGCCGGCAACTCACTGGTCCTACCGGTGGCCCCCGGGTACCGCGTCAGCGGCTCCTTCGTCCGAGCCGCCGCGGACGGCGACGCGGCGGTGATCTCGCTGCTGGACCACTACCAGCCGCTCACCCCTGTTGAGCCGTACCGGGTCAGCGTCCCGACGCGGGGAGTGTTCACCGAGGCGGTCCAGGGGGTGTGCAACGCCTGCGAGAAGATCGAGACCGACCGGCTGCAGGACTGGAGCCGGTTCGGCCTCGACGAGGCGCCCGCGATCACACCGGTCACGCTGCCCACCCCCACCCTGGACGAATGGAAGGCCTCCTTCCGGGACTTCGCCGCCCCGATGGTCAACGTCCAGAGCACTCCCGCGGCGCCCGCACCGGGCGCCGGACTCGCCGGACTGTCCGAACTGCTCGCGAACAGCGGGGTGTTCAGGGACATCACCGGGCTCGATGCCAACCAACAGAACGCCATCAGGACTTACCTATCGAACCAGGAGAACGTCAAGGCCTTCGCCGAGATGGCCAAAGAGATGGCGACGCAGCGCCACAACACCCAAAACAGCGGCCGGATCATGGATTCGATCACCGCCGCCAGGAGTTCGGGAGCGATCAGCCAGGAGGACCACGGTCTGCTCGTCAAGGACCATCTGCGCCAGCAGATCGACGGCGGGACGGGCCGCAGGGCCGAGGCCGAGGCGGAGGGACAGACGACGGCCACTCCGCTCAGCCAGGCAGCCGTCCAGGCCGTGGCCCAGGGCAAGGACGTCACGGCCAGTCGGCTCGACAGCTCCGGCAACAGCGAGTCGGTGACGATCCGTGGCGCATCCTCGTCCCGGGTGCTGGCCGAGGTGCAGGGAACCGTTCCCCACCTGCGGCAGCGCAGGGAAAATGACTGCTGGGCGGTGACCGCGGCGATCATGGTCGGCTGGAGGGACAAACGGGTCCTTGACCCCCTTCCCGTGGTGACCGCCGCCGGACGGAAGTACCGGGACCTCTACTTTGCCGACACCGGCCTACTCGCACAGGACAAGGACGACTTCGTCCTGCGGCTCCGGATGGTCGCCGAGCCGCCGGAGAGCTACCGGCTGGGGCAGTACGTAGACTGGCTGAAGACCTACGGTCCCCTCTGGCTGACCACAGACGGAACGCCCAGATCGCAGTTTTCGCCGCACGCCAAGGTTCTGGTCCGGATCTCCGGGACCGGCACCGAGGACGGCTCCGGCACCTACTTCACCTTCGTCGACCCAGACACCGGCAGCGAGGCGACCATGGAGTTCGCCGCGTTCGTCCGGGACTACGAGGACGTTGTCCGGAAAACCGGCCCCGACGTCCGCCTGCGGGCGCAGGTCGTGCACTTCATCGAGCGACGCGATGTGGCGGAGGGTTTCCAGCTCCAAGGCCCGTTCAACATCCACGAACCCATCCACGAGACGGTGACCCTCTCGGCGCTGTCCCGCTCTGACGTTCCGGTACCTTCTGGCGTGAAGGTGGGCGCCGACCAGGCGACCAACGAGTTCTGCCGCGGCGTCATCTGGAACGACGACCCCGCGATCCTGATGTTCGACGAGGACGTGGAGAACAACTGGAACTTCAGCAGCGGGATCTCCTGGGCCTTCGCCTTCAAGGCGGCCGGCCGGGCGTCGGCCAACGACCGCACCAACCTCACAGGCCGCTCGCACTACTTCGACCTGCAGTTCCTGCACGCCATGGCTCAGCGCGCCGGCGAACGGCCGGAAGACACCCTCGCCCAGATCATGCTCTGGGCCGAGGTGATGTACCGGCTGTCCATCCGTGAGGGCCTCTCGGGCACCGAACAGCTGGCGGCCGTCCCCATCGCGTCGAACGTCGCCGCCGAGGACACCTCCTACTCGTACGCGCTCGCCCGGTACTTCGACGACTCGACCCGCCCCAAGGGCACCGAGACCCTCCGCCACCTGCTCACCCTCGACAGCGCCTGTGCCTCCGTCGACCTGGGACGACGCGCGATCGGCTCGCTGCTCCACCTCGTGCAGGACTCCTACGCCCGCGGGCACGTCAAGCGAACATTGCTCAACCCGGAGGACCTCCTGCCGGACCGGAACGACGCGTTCAAGCCCGGCACCTACGGCCGCTACGGCGAGATCGAGAACTTCCACTGCTACCGCGGACAAGACGCCGAGGAACACGACAGGTATGACAAACCGGCCGGCGATCTGCCACGCATCGAGGACATCACCTCGTTCAACGCCATCATCGGTGCCCGGGACGCCATTGAGGCAGGCCGGACCCTGCTGAACATGTGGCACGCAAAGACACCATGGGCCGAGCCGGGAGGGCCGAAGGAATACCTGGAGGGAACGGTGTTCAAACTGGCCCCCACAGCGACGCCCGCAAACGCGAACGTCTGACGATCGAGGTACATCGGTTCCAGGAACACGATCGCGGGCCCATGTGAGTGAGGAGCCTCATGGCTTCCGGCTGGCGGCTGATTGTCTATGTCAGGCGGCGATCCGCAACTTCTTGTACTCGGCGTGGACTTCGCGCGGAGAGCGGTAACACCGCCGTCTGCCCGGTGATGAAACTGCTCTCCAGCCAGCCGCTCAGCGCCGCTCTGGAAGCCGCAAGACTGCCCATACCCGCACGGATGGGTTATCGGCACCCGCAGCGTCGAGAGCGGCCGGGTTCCAGAGCTTGGTCGATGCCGGCTGCCGCCTCAGCCGGTCGCCCGTGGAGGGCTTAGCTGATTCTCGCGGAGTGGAGGACGAACTCTCCGGACTCATCGCGGCCGCGAGGCGGAAGTCCGTAGTTGCGCAGGCAGGCGCAGGAGGAGATGTTTCGCGGGTCGACCAGGGCGTTCATGACGATACGTACGCCCTGCTCGTGACGTGAGACGGCGTCCTCGACGACCGCGTCCAGGACGGCGTGGGAGGCCCGCCTTCCGTCCGAGAGCTGTTTGCCCTGGCAGTCGAGGGCAACGGCGTAGACGACGATGGCGCGGTCGCGTACGCCCTGTGGGTCGTCAACATCGGTGAGGGCATGCACGGCCGCTCCGACGAGGGCAGGCCCGTCCTCGACCAGGAGCAGCCGCTGATCACGTGATGCCGGGTTGCGCAGACAGAAGGGCAGCGCCTTCTGGCGCAGATAGCCCTGGACCTCATGGGCCCAGGGCTGTTCGCAGTCACTCTTGCGCGGATGGTCGGTATCGGGGCAACAGGTGAACTGCTGCAGTGTCTGCCGGTCTGCTCTGGCCGCCGGGCGCCACCGGACGTCGCTCACCCCAGGACCCGCCTGGCCAGGGGCTCCTCGTGCTCCAGGGATGCCAGCAGGGTTGCTCTCGCCGCTTGCGGCTGGGGACGTCTCAGCGCCCTTGCCTCCAAGGGATCCAGCTCCTCATCGACGTCGTCCGCTTGTTCGACCTGCCTCGGGTCAAGGCCGGCCTGCAGGCGCAGCACGGCGTTGCCGTTGGGAAGCAGCTCACGGAAGAGGACAGCAGGATCCCCGACCGAGAGGTCTGCCGACCGGACCATCTGCCAGGGCACGTCGTAACGGCCCGTGCCGACGGAGGCGACAAAGCGCACCCACTGCCCTGTCCGAGCCTCAAGAATTCCCGGCACTGCGTCCTCGTCCGGAACGGGAGGAAGATGCTCACGGGCCTCGCTCACCGCCTCGCTGAAGAGCAGCAGGACGTGCCAGGCCTCACGTCTACGGGGCTCAGTGGGGCGCATGAGCTCCGCGATTTGCACGCTGTGCTCGACGAGCAGCTTCCGCAGGCTCTCTTCCAGGGTGCTGGCCGCCGAGCGATACTGTCCCGCCATGTCGGCCAGGCCGCGGCGTGAAAGCACGGCAGCGTCCAGGTTCAGCTCGCAAAACAGGGACAGCTTTCCGCTGAAACGGCCAGCACGTGCTTTGAGCAGGCCCTGGACGCCCTCGGAGACGATGTCATTGCGCCGCAGCGTACGCAGCCGCGCTTCTGTAGGCCGGTCCGTCGGCGTGTAGGCGCTGAGCACGTCATGCCACTCCACGAGTGGCCACGGACGGACAGCAGGGGTTTCGGTGCGCTCGACCATCACCACACACTCCCATCCGTTGAAACGACGCCTCCGTGTCTAAGATAGGCCAGCACGGCCGTCTGCGGCAATCGACCCACAGCCCCAGGCAGCACCAGACCGCCGACGGCGCCCTGATCTCCGTCGCAGTCTCCACCAGCGACGAGCTCCTACTCCTGCTGTTTCCGCAGCTGCGGCGCACCAAGTGCGCCGACCGAACCCAGCCTCTTCCGGCCGCCACCGCACCGTCGAGACCGTCCCCTGACGGGACGGCGTTGCCCCATGCCTCTGTTCCCCCAGGACGAGATCGACGCGGCGCAACGCGGTGAAGCCGACCGCGACGCCTCTCTTCGCACCATCACCGCCCAGGAGCTACGTTCCTGGCTCGCCTGCCAGGACGATGTGGCCGAGGCTTCTATCCCCCGACGAGGTCGCACTGCAGCTCGCGGACGGCGTCTCCTGATGTCCGTCACCGTCTCCACACTCGACGAACCTCCTGCTCCTCTTCTGCAGGGACGCGTTGATGCCCGTCGGGTGAGGTGATCAGCTCTGGTGGAGCTGTAGCCGATGGTTGAGGGTGGCGAGGTCCTGGTCTGTCAGCCCGTGTCGGGGGTCGATGCGGTGCAGGAGGACGGGTCCTGGGTGGTGGGCCTGCGTCCAGTGCTGGTCGCGGTGGGTGATCTCGTCGTCGATCCACGCGAAGGGGCGTCCACCCAGGCCAGGAGGGGGCCGGGTTTTTTTAGTGGAGTCCGTCCGCCGCTTTGTCGTCGGTGGGTTCGGGCCAGTTCACCATGGCGACGCGGGGGAGTGCCGTGAATAGTGCACAGGTGGTGACGCGGCGTTTTGCCTGGTCACAGGGGTGCCGTGTGTGAAGCATCACCATTCGTTTGCGCTCACCACCAGGAGCGGGCAAGACGATGCTCGCCGAGCGGCTGCCCGCCGTCCTGCCCCGGCTCACCCGGGAGGAGTCGCTGGAGGTCACCGCGGTCCACTCGGTCGCGGGCCTGCTGCCACCGGGCAAGCCCCTGATCGACGCGGCGCCCTACTGCGCCCCGCACCACTCCGCCACCATGCAGGCCCTCGTCGGCGGCGGACAGGGCGTCGCACGGCCCGGAGCGGTGTCGCTCGCTCATCGTGGCGTACTTTTTCTGGACGAAACCCCAGAATTCGGAAGCCAAGCGCTTGACGCCCTGCGCCAGCCCCTGGAAGCCGGGCATGTGGTGATCGCGCGGAGCGCGGGGGTCGTACGGTTCCCGGCCCGGTTTCTGATGATCCTGGCGGCGAATCCCTGCCCGTGCGGCCGCTTCTCGCAGCGGGACACCCTCTGCGAGTGCCCGCCCTCCGTCATCCGGCGCTACCAGGCCCGGCTCTCCGGCCCCCTGCTCGACCGGGTCGACCTGCGGGTCGAGGTGGACCGGGTCACGCGCTCCCAGCTCACCGAGTGCGGGGCGCGGGGCGAGTCCACGGCGACGGTCCGCGAACGGGTCCGGGCGGCCCGGGAGCGGGCGACGGCCCGGCTCGTGGGCACCCCGTGGCTGACCAACAGCGAGGTGCCGGGACGGGAGCTGCGCAGCCGCTGGCATGCCGTGCCCGGCGCGATGGAGGAGGCCGAGCGGAACCTGGAACGGGGCGTGCTCACCGCACGCGGCATCGACCGCGTCCTGCGGGTCGCCTGGACCGTCGCGGACCTCGTCGGCCACGACCGTCCCGACGCGCAGGACGTCGCCCTGGCGCTGCAACTGCGTACGGGTGTGCCGCGAGGGGTGCCGATGGCGATCGGGGCGTTGACGTGATGGGGGGTGTGGGCGGAGGCGCGGTCGGTGGTGAGTTGGGTGGCCGGCCGCGGCCGGCCCGGCTGGATGGGTGTCGTCCTGGCGGTGCAGTTGCGTACGGGGATGCCGAGAGGGGGGCCGATGGCGATCGGGGCGTTGAGGCGACGGGGGGTGTGGGCGGGGGCGCGGTCGGTGGTGAGCTGGGTGACCGGCCGCGATCGTCCCGACGCGATGGGTGCCGTCCTGGCGGTGCAGTCGGGCTGGGGGGTGCCGTGCAGGGTGTCGATGGGTGTCGGGGCGTTGATGTGACGAGGACGCGAGCGGGGGCGTGGGTAATCGCGGGTCGTGACTGTCCTGGTGCGATGGGCGTGCCGCTGCAACTGCGTATGGGGGCGTCCCGAGGGGTGTCCATGGCCGTCGGGGCGCCGACGTGACGGGGGATGCGGTCGGCGGCGAGGTGGCGAGTCCGTTGGGGGCGGAAGGGGTTGCCCGGGTCTTTCTCACGCGGGTCGTCGAGCCCGGCGACGAGGTTGCCGGGCGGTGGATCCGGGAGTTCGGGGCCGTGGAGGTCGCGCGGCGGCTGCGAGACGGTGGGCCCATGCTGACCGGGGTCACCGCGACCCGGTGGGCGGGGCTGTGCGCGCGGGCGGCGCAGGCCGAGCCCGAGCGGGATCTCGCCGTCGCGCGGGCGGCCGGGGTGCGGTTCGTGTGGCCCGGCGGGCCCGAGTGGCCGGCCCAGCTGGACGATCTCGGGGATGCGCGGCCGGTGGGGTTGTGGGTGCGTGGGCGGCCCAGTCTGCGGATGTGGGCGTTGAGGTCCGTCGCCGTTGTCGGGGCCCGGGCCTGTACCGAGTACGGGGCCCATATGGCGGCCACCCTTGCCGCCGGGCTCGCGGAGCGGGGGTGGGTGGTCGTGTCGGGCGGGGCGTACGGGGTCGACGGGGCAGCGCACCGGGGCGCGCTCGGTGCGGGCGGGGCCACCGTCGCCGTACTCGCCTGCGGGGTCGACCGGCCCTACCCGCGCGGGCACACCCAGTTGATCACCAGGATCGCCGAACAAGGGCTGGTGGTGGGTGAGTTGCCGCCCGGGGACCATCCGACGCCGAGCCGGTTCGTGCAGCGGAACCGGGTGATCGCGGCCCTCACCCGGGGGACCGTGGTCGTCGAGGCCGCGTACCGCAGCGGCTCGCTCGTCACCGCGCGGGCGGCGCAGCGGCTGGGGCGGTTCACGATAGGAGTGCCGGGACCCGCCACCAGCGGGCTCTCCGCGGGTGTGCACGAACTCCTGCGCGGGGACGCGATGCTGGTCACCGACGCCGCGGAAGTCGCCGAGCTGGTCGGGGACATGGGCGAGCTTGCGCCGGACCGGCGCGGGCCGGTGCTCCCGCGTGACCTGCTGGAGCCGGCGGCGGAACGCGTCCTGGCCGCGCTGCCCGCACGCGGGACGGCGACGGTGGACGACATCGCGCGGGGCGCGTCGACGGCCAGGGACGACGCGGTCGCCAGGCTGTACGAGCTCCGATCACTTGGTTACGTCGAACGACACGACGACGGCTGGAAGTTGACACGCGAGGCGATGATCTCCGTCCGGTCCGGGCGGGACCGGTGCTGACCGAGCGTGTTCGGCCGTCCGGGGGATGCCCGACGCCCTTGCCGTTTCCCGCAGTTGGTCCGCACCGATGGTCACACAGGGCAACGACCATGACCCTGGAGGGCGTCCAGCGGAACGTATCTGCGCACACCCCGTCCCCCCGACCTCGCACACTGCGACGCCCCAGTCACGCTACGCTCACGTGGATTCCGGCGCAGACCGGCAGTCGGACAGGCAATTCGACCAGACGGGTAATTCGACATCAGACCGCATCAGACCGACGGCCCGACCGGGCACTCATCCAGACACCACCGGTTCACGGCAGAACGGCACTAGGCGACGTATGCCCCAGCACACCTCCGGGTCAGACCGGGCGGCGGCCCCACCGGCCGCCCGCGACGGCGGTAGCGGGCGCCCGCCCGCTCCTTCGACGCTCGACGAGCTGTGGCGTTCGTACAAGACGACGGGCGACGAGCGGCTGCGCGAGCAGCTGATCCTGCACTACTCGCCGCTCGTGAAGTACGTCGCCGGCCGGGTGAGCGTCGGGCTGCCGCCCAATGTCGAACAGGCGGACTTCGTCTCCTCCGGGGTGTTCGGGCTGATCGACGCGATCGAGAAGTTCGACATCGAGCGGGAGATCAAGTTCGAGACGTACGCGATCACGCGTATCCGGGGCGCGATGATCGACGAACTACGGGCGCTGGACTGGATTCCGCGGTCCGTACGGCAGAAGGCGCGCAACGTGGAGCGGGCGTACACGACGCTGGAGGCGCGGCTGCGGCGGACGCCGTCGGAGGGCGAGGTGGCCGCCGAGATGGGTATCGCCGTCGACGAACTCCACGCCGTGTTCAGCCAGTTGTCGCTGGCCAACGTGGTCGCGCTGGAGGAGCTGCTGCACGCCGGGGGCGAGGGCGGCGACCGGCTGAGCCTCATGGACACCCTGGAGGACACCGCCGCCGACAACCCCGTCGAGGTGGCCGAGGGCCGGGAGCTGCGGCGGTTCCTGGCGCGGGCGATCAACACGCTGCCCGACCGGGAGAAGACCGTGGTGACGCTGTACTACTACGAGGGGCTCACCCTCGCGGAGATCGGCAACGTCCTGGGCGTGACCGAGAGCCGGGTCAGTCAGATCCACACCAAGTCGGTCCTGCAACTGCGCGCGAAACTGGCGAGCTTCGGGCGCTGACTCCCCTCCGGGGCCGTCCGTCCGTACAGTGGTTGACGTGCCAAGGATTCGAGCGGCCTCCGTGGCCGAGCACCGGTCGATGCAGCGAGCCGCCCTGCTGGACGCGGCGAGGTCCCTGCTGTCCGAGGGCGGGACGGAGGCGCTGACCTTCCCGGCCCTGGCCGAGCGGACGGGGCTCGCGCGGTCGTCCGTCTATGAGTACTTCCGGTCGCGGGCGGCGGTTGTCGAGGAGTTGTGCGAGGTCGACTTCCCGGTCTGGGCGGCCGAGGTCGAGGCGGCGATGGCTGCGGCGGAGGGGCCCGAGGGCAAGGTCGAGGCGTATGTGCGTCGGCAGCTCGCGCTGGTGGGGGATCGGCGGCATCGGGCTGTCGTGGCGATCTCGGCGAGTGAGCTGGATGCGGGGGCCCGGGAGAAGATCCGGGCCGCGCACGGGGGGCTTGTCGCGATGGTGGTCGAGGCGTTGCGGGACGTCGGGCATGCGGAGCCTCGGCTGGCCGCGATGTTGCTGCAAGGGGTTGTCGATGCTGCCGTGCGGCGGATCGAGTTCGGGGTTGCCGAGGATCCTGCGGTGATCACGGATGCGGCTGTGGGGATGGCTCTGCGGGGTGTGCGGGGCTGAGGTTGGGGTGGCTGGGGTCGGGGAGTCGCTTGCCCGCGCTTGCGGGGTGCCGCCTGCGCCCACCCGTGCCGCCCCTAGCGGCACGCATGCCCGCAGGCTGGGCGGCGGCGCATGCCCGCAGCTATGTCGGCAGCGGTACGCCCTGTACCGGTAGGAGGCGTGAGGGGCCCCTGCGTACCAGCCATGGGGGCAGGAGTGTGAGCGGGTCCAGGTAGGTGTTGCCCCGCAGCAGGCCCCAGTGCACGCACGTCGTCGTGCAGTGGCTGCCTCCCGTCTCCACCGTGCCCACCACCTCGCCCGCCCTCACCTCCGCTCCCTTCCTCACCGCCGCCGTCACCGGTTCGTACGTTGTTCGTAGGGGCGGAGTGCCTGTGCCCGTAAGTTCCACCGAGACGACTCCTCGGCCTGCCACCCGGCCCGCGAAGTGCACTCGGCCCGGGGCCACCGCCCGGACCGGGGCACCCGTCGTTGCCACCAGGTCCACGCCTCGGTGGCCCCTCGCGTAGGGCGTCGGGGGTGGTTCCCAGGCCCGTAGGACCAAGGGGCGGGTGCCCACCGGCCAGGTGCGGGCGATCGTGGGGGTGGGCGGGGGCTCCGGTGCGAGGGGGCCGGGATCTGCGGCTCCCTGTGCCGTCGACGTCGTCAGTGTCAGTAGTAGGCCCACGGTCCAGCACGCTCCTCGGTTCGCTCGCATGGGGGGAGAGTGGCGCGATTCGCGGTGGTTCGTTCGGGGCTGTGGAGTACTGACCGGTTGTGGACAACGGCGTCACCCGGGGCCTCGCGGGTCCCGTACACTTCCTTTGGCGATCCGGGTCACCGGGTCGACTTCGCACGCCCCGACATCAGGCCCCGTATGGAGTCGGTGTCAGCGCCTCTCGGTCCCTCGCGGCAAGGCGCAATCGGGCGTCAGGCGCGGGTGCCGGCCGGTACCCGCGGCACAACCGAGAAACACAAGGAGAACGGCCATGGCCGTCGTCACGATGCGGGAGCTGCTGGAAAGCGGCGTCCACTTCGGTCACCAGACCCGTCGTTGGAACCCGAAGATGAAGCGGTTCATCTTCACGGAGCGCAACGGCATCTACATCATCGACCTGCTCCAGTCGCTGTCGTACATCGACCGCGCCTACGAGTTCGTCAAGGAGACCGTCGCCCACGGCGGCACGGTCATGTTCGTCGGCACGAAGAAGCAGGCGCAGGAGGCGATCGCCGAGCAGGCGACCCGCGTCGGCATGCCCTACGTCAACCAGCGCTGGCTGGGCGGCATGCTCACCAACTTCTCGACCGTCTACAAGCGTCTGCAGCGCCTCAAGGAGCTCGAGCAGATCGACTTCGAGGACGTCGCCGCGTCCGGTCTGACCAAGAAGGAGCTTCTCGTGCTCTCGCGCGAGAAGGCCAAGCTGGAGAAGACCCTCGGTGGTATCCGCGAGATGCAGAAGGTGCCCAGCGCCGTCTGGATCGTGGACACCAAGAAGGAGCACATCGCCGTTGGTGAGGCCCGGAAGCTCAACATTCCGGTCGTCGCGATCCTCGACACCAACTGCGACCCCGACGAGGTCGACTACAAGATCCCGGGCAACGACGACGCGATCCGCTCCGTCACCCTGCTCACCCGCGTGATCGCCGACGCTGTCGCCGAGGGCCTCATCTCCCGTTCCGGCGTCAACACCGGTGACAAGGGCGAGAAGGCCGTCGCCGAGCCCCTCGCCGAGTGGGAGCGCGACCTCCTCGAGGGCGAGAAGAAGGCTGACGACGCCGAGGCGCCCGCCGCCGAGGCCGCTGCCGCTGAGGCCCCCGCCGAGGCTCCGGTCGAGGCCGCTGCCGAGGCCGAGGTCGCCGCTGAGGCCCCCGTCGAGGCTCCCGTCGCCGAGGCTCCGGCCGCGGACGCCGAGCAGGCCTGACCCTCACCCCTTCGGGTTGTTGACGGCGGGGGCACCTCCATCGGGCCCCCGCCTTCGATCCGTAGATCTTTCAGACTTCGAGAGAGACTCCGAGAATCATGGCGAACTACACCGCCGCCGACGTCAAGAAGCTCCGTGAGCTCACCGGCGCCGGCATGATGGACTGCAAGAAGGCGCTGGACGAGGCCGAGGGCGATGTCGACAAGGCCGTAGAGGCCCTGCGCATCAAGGGCCAGAAGGGCGTCGCCAAGCGCGAGGGCCGGTCCGCCGAGAACGGCGCCGTCGTCTCCCTGATCGCCGACGACAACACCTCCGGTGTCCTCGTCGAGCTGAAGTGCGAGACGGACTTCGTCGCCAAGGGCGAGAAGTTCCAGGCTGCCGCCAACGCGCTCGCCGAGCACGTCGCCAAGACGTCCCCGGCCGACCTGGAGGCGCTGCTCGCCTCCGAGATCGAGCCCGGCAAGACGGTTCAGGCGTACGTCGACGAGGCCAACGCCAACCTGGGCGAGAAGATCGTCCTGGACCGCTTCGCGCAGTACGCGGACGGTTTCGTACTGGCGTACATGCACCGCACGATGCCCGACCTGCCCCCGCAGATCGGTGTCCTCGTCGAGCTGGACAAGCCCAACGCCGACGTCGCCAAGGGTATCGCCCAGCACATCGCCGCCTTCGCGCCGAAGTACCTCTCCAAGGAGGACGTGCCGGCCGAGGTCGTCGAGACCGAGCGCCGTGTCGCCGAGGAGACCACCCGCGCCGAGGGCAAGCCCGAGGCCGCTCTGCCGAAGATCGTCGAGGGTCGCCTCAACGGCTTCTTCAAGGACGCCACGCTGCTCGGCCAGCCGTACGCCCTGGACAACAAGAAGTCCGTCCAGAAGGTCCTGGACGAGGCCGGTGTCACCCTGAAGCGCTTCACGCGCATCAAGGTCGGCATCTGAGTCCGTACCGCGATCGACGCGCGGCCCACGTAGGCATGCCTATAGGGTCGACGGCAGTCACGCGCGTACGCCGTCACGCACGCGCGCGTGGCGGACGACAGCAGATCTGACGAGGAGGCCATTGCCGAGCATGGGATGCGATCGACACCCCACCGGCAGTGGCCTTCTTCGTATGTGTGACACGTGAAGAGGCGAGATTCTCCATGACCACCAAGGCCCAGAAGAGCGAAGACGGCAAGGTACGCGGCCGGTTCATGCTGAAGCTGTCCGGAGAGGCCTTCTCCGGTGGCGGGGGCCTGGGCGTCGACCCTGACGTGGTGCACAAGATTGCCCGCGAGATCGCGGCCGTCGTGCGCGACGGCTCGCAGATCGCCGTCGTCATCGGCGGCGGCAACTTCTTTCGCGGCGCGGAACTCCAGCAGCGCGGCATGGACCGCGCGCGTTCGGACTACATGGGCATGCTCGGCACCGTCATGAACTGCCTCGCCCTCCAGGACTTCCTGGAGAAGGAGGGCATCGACTCGCGGGTGCAGACCGCCATCACCATGGGACAGGTCGCCGAGCCGTACATCCCGCTGCGCGCCGTACGGCACCTGGAGAAGGGCCGTGTGGTCATCTTCGGTGCGGGTATGGGCATGCCGTACTTCTCCACCGACACGACCGCCGCACAGCGCGCCCTGGAGATCGACGCCGAGGCGCTGCTGATGGGCAAGAACGGCGTGGACGGGGTCTACGACTCCGACCCGAAGACCAACCCCGAGGCCGTCAAGTTCGACTCGCTCGGCTACGGCGAGGTCATCACCCGGGACCTCAAGGTCGCCGACATGACCGCGATCACGCTGTGCCGCGACAACAAGCTCCCGATCCTCGTCTTCGAGCTTCTGACCGAGGGCAATATCGCGCGGGCCGTCAAGGGTGAGAAGATCGGCACTCTCGTCGGTGAACACGCCAGCCGGGACTGACCGGGTATCAGCCCTGCCCGGGGACGGACCCTGAGCGGGGGATGGACAATGGCCTGCCGGTCGGGAACCGTGCAGGAAGAAGACGCGACGCAGCCGGCCGCCGACCTGACAGAGCACAGCGAACCGCAGCCGGGCCTACTCAAGACACGCAGGAGCAAGTGGTGATCGAAGAGACCCTCCTCGAGGCCGAGGAGAAGATGGAGAAGGCCGTCGTGGTCGCCAAGGAGGACTTCGCCGCGATCCGCACCGGTCGTGCGCACCCGGCGATGTTCAACAAGATCGTGGCCGACTACTACGGCGCGCTGACGCCGATCAACCAGCTGGCCTCGTTCTCCGTGCCCGAACCGCGCATGGCCGTGGTGACCCCGTTCGACAAGAGCGCGCTGCGCAACATCGAGCAGGCGATCCGCGACTCCGACCTCGGCGTCAACCCGAGCAACGACGGAAACATCATCCGCGTGGTGTTCCCCGAACTCACCCAGGAGCGACGCAAGGACTACATCAAGGTCGCCCGGACCAAGGCCGAGGACTCCAAGATCTCGATCCGGTCCATCCGCCGCAAGGCCAAGGACGCCATCGACAAGTTCGTCAAGGACGGCGAGGTCGGCGAGGACGAGGGCCGCCGCGCGGAGAAGGAACTCGACGACACCACCGCGAAGTACGTCGCACAGGTGGACGAGCTTCTCAAGCACAAGGAAGCGGAGCTTCTCGAAGTCTGATGAACGACTCTTCCTGGGGGGCGCCGCCACACGCCGGGTACTGGGGGCCGTCCGACGGGGGGCCTGTCCAGGGGGCTGCCCCGGCGGGTCCCGCGTACGATGCGCACCACGCGCAGCAGACTCGCCCCATGCCCATCGTGCCCGACGTACCCGCACATGGCGGGGACCAGGATGACGACCGGGGGGCCGCTCGGCCGGGCGGCCCCTTGTTCCGCGACGAGACGCCACAGGCGCAGCCCCACGGGACGGTGCCGCAGAAGCCGGATTCCATGCCCACGCCCGACGACGCCGCCCAGCCCGCCCCCGCCCCGCAGAAGAAGAGCGCGGGCCGGGACCTGGGCGCGGCCATAGGGGTCGCCATCGGGCTCGGTGCGGTGATCCTCGCGTCGCTGTTCGTCGTCAAGGCCGTCTTCGTCGGCGTGATAGTCGTCGCCGTCGTGGTGGGCCTGTGGGAGCTGACGTCCCGGCTCCAGGAGCGCAAGGGCATCAAGGCACCCCTGGTGCCGCTCGCGCTCGGCGGGGCCGCGATGGTCGTCTCCGGATACGTCCGGGGTGCCGAGGGCGCGTGGGTCGCGATGGCGCTCACCGCGCTCGCGGTCCTGGTCTGGCGTATGACGGAACCACCGGAGGGCTACCTCAAGGACGTCACGGCGGGCGTCTTCGCGGCCTTCTACGTCCCGTTCCTGGCCACGTTCGTCGCGATGATGCTCACCGCCGACGACGGTGCGCAGCGTGTCATGACGTTCCTGGTGCTGACCGTGGTCAGCGACACCGGCGCGTACGCGATCGGCTGGCGCTTCGGCAAGCACAAGCTCGCCCCGCGCATCAGCCCCGGCAAGACCCGCGAGGGCATGCTGGGAGCGGTCGTCTTCGCGATGGTGGCGGGCGCGCTGCTGATGGAACTGGCGATCGACGAGGGCACCTGGTGGCAGGGCCTGCTGCTGGGCCTCGCGGTCGCGGTCAGCGCCACGCTCGGCGACCTCGGCGAGTCCATGATCAAGCGGGACCTGGGCATCAAGGACATGGGCACGCTGCTGCCGGGCCACGGCGGGATCATGGACCGGCTGGACTCGTTGCTGCCCACGGCACCCGTGGTGTGGCTGCTGTTCGTCGCCTTCGTGGGTTGAGGGCGGTCGGAATGTTCCAGTACGGTCCGGGTTTCCTGTGAAACACCTGAGTCGGTCTGAAACCACCCCTTTCGAACCTAAGATCGACTTCAGTGTGGTCGATGTGTCCGGAAGGGGTGGCGTGCATGTGGGGGCGTAGTCGTGCCAGACGCGAGCGGCAGGCCGAGGGGCTGGCCGCTGTCACCGGTCCCGTCGAGGCGGCCGACGCTGCTCATCAGGCGCTGCTGGAGCTGAGCCGGGAGATGCGCGGCGAGCTGGCGCGGCTCGAAGCGCTGCTCGACCGTGGCGACGGCGTGCCCTCGGACACGATCCGGGAGCAGACGCTCGGCGCGGTGACCGTCTTCGCCGACCTGGACGGCGTGTCCCGGCAGTACCAGGAGATCCGTACGGCAACCGTCGAGGCGGCCGAGCACGGCGTCGAGGTGGCCGCTCCCTGGCTGGCGGCGCTCGGGGAGCACACCGGGTCGATGACCGAGCTGGGGGAGACGTTCTCCGGGGTCGGCGAGTCCCTGGCCTACCTCCGCGAACGCACCGAGCGGCTGCGCGCCGACCTGGTCCCGCTGCGGGAGGGGGCCCACGAGGCCCTGCGTGCCGCCCAGGACGAGCTGGCCGCCGCCGAGGGCGCCGACGGCTGGCACACCTGGCAGACGGCCCTCACCGCCCTGGCCACCCGACTGACCGAACTGGACGGCGGCCACGTCGTACCGACGGCCCGCCGCAAGGTCAGCGACCACTACCGCGAGCTGGAGCGAGAGGTGGCGGAGCTGCGGGGGGCGATGGCGGCGGCGCCTCGGTGAGGGCGTCCCAGCTCTGCTGAGCCGGCCTTTTGCGCATGCTTCGGGGGTTGTCCACAGGGCGGCGAGGGGCTGTCCGGATGTCTGCGACACTGGTATGGCCATGCCTAAGCCCGGAGAACTCACATTCGTCGCCCCGCGCGGAGCCCAGAAGCCGCCGCGGCATCTTGCCGATCTCACGCCCGCAGAGCGTAAAGAGGCCGTTGCCGCGATCGGTGAGAAGCCGTTTCGTGCCAAGCAGCTCTCGCAGCACTACTTCGCGCGCCTCGCGCACGACCCGACCGAGTGGACGGACATCCCGGCCGCCTCGCGCACCAAGCTCCAGGAGGCGCTGCTTCCCGAGCTGATGACGGTCGTGCGGCATCTGTCGACCGACCAGGAGACCACCCGCAAGACCTTGTGGCGGATGGTCGACGGGACGCTCGTCGAGTCGGTGCTCATGCGGTACCCGGACCGGGTGACCATGTGCATCAGCTCGCAGGCGGGGTGCGGGATGAACTGCCCGTTCTGCGCGACCGGTCAGGCGGGTCTCGACCGGAATCTGTCCACCGCCGAGATCGTGCACCAGATCGTGGACGGGATGCGTGCGCTGCGGGACGGGGAGATTCCCGGTGGTCCCGCGCGGCTCTCCAACATCGTCTTCATGGGCATGGGTGAGCCCCTCGCCAACTACAAGCGGGTCGTCGGTGCCATCCGTGCGCTGACCGACCCCGAGCCGGACGGGCTCGGGCTGTCGCAGCGGGGGATCACCGTCTCGACCGTCGGGCTGGTGCCGGCCATCAACCGGTTCTCCGACGAGGGCTTCAAGTGCCGGCTCGCGATCTCCCTGCACGCCCCCGACGACGAGCTGCGCGACACCCTCGTACCCGTCAACACACGGTGGAAGGTGCGGGAAGTCCTCGACGCCGGGTGGGAGTACGCGGCCAAGTCGGGGCGCCGGCTGTCCATCGAGTACGCGCTGATCCGGGACATCAACGACCAGGCCTGGCGCGGTGACCGCCTCGGGCGGCTGCTCCGGGGCAAGCCCGTGCATGTCAACCTGATCCCGCTGAACCCGACTCCGGGGTCCAAGTGGACCGCCTCGCGGCCCGAGGACGAGAAGGCGTTCGTCGAGGCGATCGCCGCCCACGGCGTGCCCGTGACCGTTCGGGACACCCGGGGGCAGGAGATCGACGGGGCATGTGGCCAGCTCGCGGCCACCGAGCGGTAGTCTTACGTCGTACCTACATATCTTCATATTCCGACAGGGGAGCGCCACAGCGCTGAGAGTGCGGGACAGACCGCAGACCCTCTGAACCTCGCCCAGGTCATTCTGGGTAGGAAGTTCGGTCATCACTCAAGCTGTTGCGCCCTGCCCGGGAACCCTCCATGAGGTCCCGGGCAGGGCCGCGTCTCTTCCTGGTCATCCCAGGAGGAAGAGTTCAGTGCATTCCGTGAGCATCACCGAGCAGGTCACGGCCGTGGTCGTCGGGCTGGGGCTCGTCACGCTGGCCGCGTGCGGGTCCGAGGACGGCGGCAGCGGGTCGGCGACGGAGTCCAAGACCGTCACCCTCGTCAGCCATGACTCGTGGGCCGTGTCGAAGGACGTTCTCGCCGCCTTCGAGAAGCAGTCCGGGTACACCGTCAAGGTCCTCAAGGACGGCGACGCCGGGCAGGCCGTCAACAAGGCGATCCTGACCAAGGACAACCCGCAGGGCGATGTCTTCTTCGGCGTCGACAACACCCTGCTCTCCCGCGCGCTCGACAACGGGCTCTTCCAGTCGTACGAGGTGAAGGACGCCGACGCGATCCTGCCCGCGTACCGGGCCGACGAGGACAAGCACCGGGTCACGCCGATCGACACCGGGGACATCTGCGTCAACTACGACAAGGCCTGGTTCAGCGAGCACAAGCTGACCCCGCCCGAGACGTTCGACGATCTGATCAAGCCCGCCTACAAGGACCTCCTCGTCACCGAGAACGCCTCCACCTCCTCGCCGGGTCTCGGCTTCCTGCTCGGCAGCGCCGCCAAGTACGGCGACGACGGCTGGACCGGCTACTGGAAGAAGCTCCAGGCCAACGGCGTCAAGGTCGTCGACGGGTGGGAGCAGGCCTACAACGAGGAGTTCTCCGGGTCGGCCGGCGGCAAGAAGGCCAAGGGCGACCGGCCGCTCGTCGTCTCGTACGCCTCCTCGCCGCCCGCCGAGGTGATCTTCGCCGACCCGAAGCCGGCCACCGCCCCCACCGGGGTCGCGACCGGCACCTGCTTCCGGCAGGTCGAGTACGCCGGGCTGCTGAGCAACGCCAAGAACGCCACCGGCGGCAAGGCGCTGCTGGACTTCCTGGTCGGCAAGACCTTCCAGGAGGACATGCCGCTCAACATGTTCGTGTACCCGGTGCGGGAGGGCGCTCAGGTGCCCGCCGAGTTCACCGAGTACGGGCCGCAGGCCAAGGACCCGGAGACGATGGCCCCCGCGAAGATCGCCGAACACCGTGACCAGTGGGTCAAGTCGTGGACATCGCTCGTACTGAAGTAGCCCCGGATGCGGGTCCCGAGGCGGGTCCGGCGGTCGGGCGCGGGAAGGGTGTCGCTCTGCGCGGCGCCCTGCTCGTGCTGCCCGTCGTCTTCTTCGCGCTCTTCTTCGCCTATCCCGTCGCCGCCATCGTCGCGCGCGGTCTGCACGTCGACGGGGTCTGGCGGTTCGGGCAGATCGGGGAGGTGCTGGGGGACTCCGGTATCCGGCGTGTGCTTTGGTTCACCGCCTGGCAGGCGCTCGCGTCCACCGTGCTCACGCTGCTGATCGCGCTCCCCGGCGCGTATGTCTTCGCGCGTTTCGATTTCAGGGGCAAGCAGATTCTGCGGGCCGTGGTGACCGTGCCGTTCGTGCTGCCGACCGTTGTCGTCGGTACGGCGTTCCTGGCGCTGGTCGGGCGCGGCGGACTGCTCGACGAGCTGTGGGGCGTACGGCTGGACACGACCGTGTGGGCGATCCTGCTCGCGCACGTCTTCTTCAACTACGCCGTCGTGGTCCGGACCGTCGGCGGGCTCTGGGCGCAGCTCGACCCCGGGCAGGAGGAGGCCGCGCGGGTGCTCGGTGCCTCGCGGTTCGCGGCCTGGCGGCAGGTCACCCTGCCCGCCCTCGCGCCCGCCGTCGCGGCCGCCGCGCTCATGGTCTTCCTCTTCACCTTCACCTCCTTCGGGGTGGTGCAGATCCTCGGCGGACCGACCTTCGCCACCCTCGAAGTGGAGATCTACCGGCAGACCTCCGAGATCTTCGACCTCGGTACGGCCGCTGTCCTGACGATCGTCCAGTTCGTGGCCGTGGGCGCGATCCTCGCCGTGCACGCCGGAACGGTACGGCGGCGGGAGAGCGCGCTTCGGCTCGTGGCGCCGGAGACCACCTCGCGTCCGCCGCGTGGGCGGGGGCAGTGGGCGTTGCTGGGTGGGGTGCTGGTGAGTATCGCCCTGCTGCTCGTGCTGCCGCTCGGTGTTCTCGTACAGCGGTCGTTCGATACGCCTGGCGGGCCGGGGCTCGGCTACTACAGGGCGCTCACCAGTGACGACTCCGGGATCTTCCTCGTCGCGCCGATCGCCGCCATCGTGAACTCGCTCCAGTACGCCCTCGCCGCCACCGGCATCGCCGTCGTGGTGGGGTCGCTGGCCGCCGTGGCGCTCACCCGGCGCGATGCCGGGCGGCTCGTACGGGGATTCGACGCGCTGTTGATGCTGCCGCTCGGGGTGTCGGCGGTGACCGTCGGGTTCGGGTTCCTCATTGCGCTCGACGAGCCGCCGCTGGATCTGCGGAGCAGCTGGATCCTCGTACCGCTCGCGCAGGCGCTGGTCGGGGTGCCGTTCGTGGTGCGGACCATGCTGCCGGTGCTGCGGGCCGTGGACGGGCGGCTCAGGGAGGCGGCGGCCGTGCTCGGGGCCTCGCCCTGGCGGGTCTGGCGCGAGGTCGATCTGCCGATCGTGCGGCGGGCGCTGCTGGTCGCGGCGGGGTTCGCGTTCGCCGTGTCGCTGGGCGAGTTCGGGGCGACCGTGTTCATCGCGCGGCCCGACAATCCGACCCTGCCGGTCGCCGTGGCCCGGCTGCTGGGTCGCCCGGGTGACCTCAACTACGGCCAGGCGATGGCCCTTTCGACGATCTTGATGGTGGTGTGCGCGGTGGCCCTGTTGGTGCTGGAGCGGCTGCGGACCGACCGGACGGGGGAGTTCTGACCATGACCATGCTCAGTCTCGAAGGGGCGTCCGTACGGTTCGGCGCGCGGGCCGTGTTGGACGGGGTCGGCCTCGATGTCGCCGAGCACGAGATCGTGTGTGTGCTCGGGCCGAGCGGGAGCGGGAAGTCGACGCTGCTGCGGGCGGTTGCCGGGCTTCAGCCGTTGGACGCGGGGCGGGTGTTGCTGGACGGGCGGGATCTTGCCGGGGTGCCCGCGCACAAGCGGGGGGTCGGGCTGATGTTCCAGGATCATCAGCTGTTCCCGCAGCGGGACGTCGGTGGCAACGTCGGGTTCGGGTTGCGTATGCATCAGGTGTCGAAGGAACAACAGGGCGTACGTGTGCGGGAGTTGCTGGAGCTGGTGGGGTTGCCGGGGGCCGCGGGGCGGGCCGTTGCCGCCTTGTCCGGTGGGGAGCAGCAGCGGGTCGCTCTTGCTCGGGCGCTTGCGCCTCGGCCTCGGTTGCTGATGCTCGACGAGCCGCTGGGGCAGCTGGATCGGTCGCTGCGGGAGCGGCTTGTCGTCGAACTCCGGGAGCTTTTTGGGCGGTTGGGGACCACCGTGCTCGCGGTCACCCATGATCAGGGGGAGGCCTTTGCTCTTGCCGACCGGGTGGTGGTGATGCGGGAGGGGCGGATCGCTCAGTCCGGTACGCCGCTCGAGGTGTGGCAGCGGCCTGTCGACGAGTTCGTGGCGCGGTTTCTTGGCTTCGACAATGTTGTCGAGGCGACCGTGAGTGGGCAGGTCGCGGATACGGCGTGGGGGAAGGTGCCGGTGCCTGAGGGCAGTTTGCAGGGGGCGCGGATGGTGCTTGTGCGGCCTGGGGGTGTGCGGTTGGTGGCTGCTGACGAGGGGCTGCGTTGTGTTGTGGCTGCGCGGAGCTTTCGGGGGACGCATGTTGCTGTGCGGCTTCGGCCTGAGGGTGTGTCCGGGGATGTGCCTTGGGTGGAGGCTGCGTGTGCGTTGCGGGAGGCGCCGGAGCAGGGGGATGTGGTGGGGGTGGTCTTTGAGGGGGCGGAGACTGTTGTGCTCGGGTGAGCTTGGGGGCCTTTCTCGCCCCCGCCGCCCCTACCCGTCCCATCCCGTTCCTGGGGGCTGCGCCCCCAGACCCCCCTTTGTCGCGCTGAACGCGCTCGTCCTCAAACGCCGGACGGGCTGAGTGGGTGGTGGCCGTCCCTGGGATGCCGCAGGCATCGGGCGGGCGGAAAATACCCGGCCCGGAGTGAAGGTGCGGCATTAGGGTTCGCGGCATGACGACTCTCGCACATGCCCGCTATTGCGATGAAATCACCCATCAGGTTGGACAGTTGAGAGCTGTCGTGACCTCCGGTGTCGATCTGGCCGCGACCGTGCCGACCTGTCCCGACTGGTCGTTCGAGCAGTTGGTGCGGCACACCGGTGGTGCCCTGCGGTGGGTGGACACGCTGGTGCGTACTCGGGCCGACGAGAACGTCGATGAGGAGCGGGTGCCTTTGGGGGGTGGGCCTGAGGTTCGGGGGGGATGTCGGTGCGCTGGACGCCTGGCTCGCCGAGACCGGGGAGTTGGTTGTCGGGGCGTTGCGTGAGGCCGGGCCGGACACCAAGGTGTGGGCCTGGGCCGGGATCCACAACTCGGGGTTCTGGGCGCGGCGGATGGCCCACGAGATCACCGTTCACCGCGCGGACGCGACCCTCGCCGCCGGGCTGCCGTACGAGGTCGCCGCCGACATCGCCGCCGACGCGATCGACGAGTGGCTGCAGATCGTCGAGTTCGTGCAGCGGACCGATCCGCACGACGCGGCGCGGGAGTTGCGGGGGGTCGGGCGCAGTATTCATCTCCATGCCACGGACACCGCCCCGGAGTTGAACGCCGAGTGGCTCGTCGAGCTCACCGAAGGTGGTGTCGTGTGGCGTCGCGGTCATGAGAAGGCCACGGTCGCTCTGCGCGGGCCCCTCACCGATGTCCTGCTCGCCTTCTATCGGCGACTTCCGCTGGACAGCCCGGAGTTGGAGGTTCTCGGGGAGCGGGAGCTGCTGGACTTCTGGCTGGAGAGGGCCACCTTCGGCTGACAGTGGAGTGGCCCGCCTCCCTCACGAGGGGCGGGCCACAACGTACGTACAACCGGATACCACTTGTGGAACGTCAGCGGTTGCTGGACGCCCCACGACGGCGCATGCCGAAGAAGACTGCGCCGCCGCCGACGGCGACCAGGGCAGCCGCGATACCGGCGATCACGCCGGTGTTCGAGCTGGCGCCGGTCTCGGCGAGGTTGGAGCTGCCGCCCGCGGGCGTCGGAACGCTGCTCGCGGGGGCACCCGGGGTGCTCTCGTCGGCCGACGGGGTCGGGGTGGCCGACTCCTCGGGCTCCGAGGCCGACGGGGTCGGCGTCGCGGGCTCGGACGGCTCCGGGGTCTCCGACGCCGGCGGGGTCGGAGTCGGGGTCGGCTCCGTCTTGCAGGCCTCGTCCGGGGTGGTCACGTCACCCTTGATGTACTCGTCGACCTGGTTGCCGGCCTTGACGTGGACGCGGTACGTCGTGTTCGGCGCCCAGTCCTCCGAGAAGTCGACGGTGACACCCTCGCGGGTGCCCACGACGTCCTCGGTGCCGATGACCTTGTCGCCCAGGTACACGGTGACGGTGGCCGGGGTGCCCGACGGGTCCTTGTCGGTGACGCTGATGACACCGTTTTCGCCGTCGCACTTGGCGACGGCGGAGAACTCACTGATGTTGCAGGCGAACGCGTTGCCGGCGACACCCAGCGCGAGCGCGGCCGAGGCGGAGGCGACACCGAGAAAACGCACGGAACGTGCGGTACGGCGAGATATGGACACGATTGCCCTTCACGGGATGCGCAACTGAGGGGGGTGGAGGGAGTGAAGAGACCTCATCACCTCATCACCCCCAGGAGTCTCACAGGTTTATAAGCGCGGGATAAGGGCTGTCAATCCGTATGCGGGCTACAGCGATTGGTTTTGCCTACCCGTTAACCAGCGAGACGTTTCAAGGCCTCAGGAGCCTCCTCGATCCGGTCGACCAGGGCGATCCGGTCCTCCATCGCCCGCTCCCGCGCGAGTGCCTGGAGCAGCGGCCAGGCGGGCAGCCGCTCGGTCCAGTGCGCGCGGTTCACGAGCACCATGGGTGTGGGCTCGCCGCGCGACTCGTAGTAGTTCGGGGTCGCGTTGTCGAAGATCTCCTGTACGGTCCCGGCGGCGCCCGGCAGGAAGACGACCCCCGCGTTCGAGCGGGCCAACAGGCCGTCCTCGCGGGTGGCGTTGGCGAAGTACTTGGCGATGTGCGAGGCGAAGGCGTTCGGCGGCTCGTGCCCGTAGAACCAGGTCGGGATGCCGACCGAGTTGCCGCCCCTGGGCCAGTGCGAGCGGACCTCGAACGCGGCGCGCGCCCAGTCGGTGATCGAGGGGGTGAACGAGGGCGCTGCGGCGAGGAGTTCGCACGCCTCGTCGAGCATGGTGTCCTCGAAGGGCGCCGCGTACGCGCCCAGGTTCGCCGCCTCCATCGCGCCCGGGCCGCCGCCCGTGGCCACCGTGAACCCGGCGCGGGTCAGCTCGCGCCCCAGGCGCGCGGCACCGGCGTACGCCTCGGTCCCGCGTGCCATCGCGTGCCCGCCCATCACCCCCACGACCTGTGTTCCGCGCAGGAGTTCGTCGATGGCGTCGGTGACGGAGTCGTCGTGGACGGAGCGCAGCATCGAGGCGAGTATGTCGCCGTCGGCCTTGGTGCGCTGGAACCAGGCGTACGCGAGGGCGTCGGGGGTGCGTTCGTAGCCGCTGTCGAGCCCGGCGAACAGCTCGTCCGGCGTGTAGAGATGGCCGCGGTACGGGTCGAAGGGCAGCTCCGGGGCGGGTGGGAAGACCAGGGCGCCGCTCGCGCGGACCTTCGCCGCCGCGTCCTGGCGCATCCGGCAGCCGAGGAAGACGGCGCCCGCGGTGTCGCTGGTCAGCAGTTCCTTCGTACGGTCCGTCAGATCGACTGCCTGGACGCGGAATCCGGCGAGGGTGCCGCGCGC
This sequence comes from Streptomyces sp. NBC_00075, assembly GCF_045041225.1. Classification (NCBI taxonomy): domain Bacteria; kingdom Bacillati; phylum Actinomycetota; class Actinomycetes; order Kitasatosporales; family Streptomycetaceae; genus Streptomyces; species Streptomyces sp. NBC_00075. Next base: position 2,773,749 of record NZ_CP108243.1, on the reverse strand, counting down.
CGAGACCACGGCGTCGAACTCCTCCAGCGTCTCGATCTCACGGTCGTCGTGGTGGGCCGCATGGGCGGGGCTCGTCTGCACCCGCCCATGTAAGCACGGTCCGTGTACGCGCTCGGACTAGCCCTGGACGGCCGCCGGGTCCATCCACACGACCTCCCAGGTGTGGCCGTCGAGGTCGTCGAACGAGCGGCCGTACATGAAGCCGAGGTCCTGCGTCTGGCCGGCTGGGGAACCGCCCGCAGCGAGCGCCTTGTCGACCAGCTCGTCGACCTTCTCGCGGCTCTCGGCGCTCAGGGCGACCAGCACCTCGCTGGTCTTCGTCGCGTCCGCGATCTCCTTCTGGGTGAAGGTCGCGTAGAACGCCTTGGTGAGCAGCATCGCGACGATGGTGTCGCTGATCACGATGGACGCGGCGTTGTCGTCGCTGAACTGCGGGTTGATCGTGTAGCCGAGTTCCGTGAAGAACTTCTTCGAGGCGCCGAGGTCGTTCACGGGCAGGTTCACGAAGATCATCTGCTGGTAGGTCGGCGAGGTCATCGGAGTCTCTCCCATTCGTGATGTGTGCTGTTCGGAGGGGTAGACCCGGGGGTCGGGCGGAACTCATCGGTGGGTGCGGGATTTTTTTCGCGGGGTTCGGTGGGGGTTCAGGTGGTTGGTTCAGGTGGTCAGCGGGAGCGCCGCCAGTTCCGCGACCAGGAAGGTCAGCGGGGCGAACAGGGCGAGGAGGGCACCTGCGCGCAGGGCCGCGGCGGTGCGCAGGGTCGTCGCCGGTGCGCCCAGGCGGAGCAGGGCCGCGGTGGTGTCCGCGCGGGCGGCTCTGGCCTCGGCGGCGGCCGTGAGGAGCGTGGCGACCGTGCAGCCGGCCACGACCAGGGCGCCGAGGGCGGTGAGGGGGCCGAGGGACGGGTCGTCGGCGGCGTACAGGGTGGCCATGGCGTACGCGCCCGAGGCCACCGCGCACACGACGCCCAGGGGGCGGCCGATGCGGGTCGACTCGGCCATGAGGACGCGGCCGGCGAGGAGGCGGAGGGCACCGGGGCGGACTGCTTGCAGCAGGCGCCCGCAGAGGTGGGTGAGGCCTGGGCCGGCCAGGGCGAGGCCCAGGGCGGTGAGGGTCCAGCCGGCGAGCACGGCTGCGGGGCTGCCGGTGGCTCCGCCGGGGATGGTGAGGCCGGGGGTGTGGGTGTCGCGGCTGGCGTAGGCCTCTACGGCGAGGCCTGCCGCCAGCACCGCGATGCCCCAGGGGAGGTCTCGGGGGGTGGGGTTGGGGGCGGGGAGGGGGTGCGGGTCGGTGGGGGTGAGGTCTTGTTCCTGGGCCGGGGATTCAAGGGTGCCCGGGGTGGGGGCTGGGGGGTTGGCCGCACTGCCCGGCGCTTGCGGGGTGCCGCCTCTCGGTGGGACGGGTGCCGCCCCAGCGGCACTGCTGCCCGCAGCTTGTGTGCTTGCGCCCGCGGCTTGGGTGGGTGTGCCTGCGGCTTGTGTGCGTGCCGCGGCTTGTGCGCTTGCGCCCGCAGCTTGGGCGTGTGCCACGGCTTGGGTGGGTGTGCCTGTGGCTTGGGCGCGTGCCGCAGCTCGTGCGCTTGCGCCCGTGGCTTGGGCGCGTGCCGCAGGGTGTGTGCGTGTGCCCGCGGCTTGGGCGCCTGTGCGGTGGCGTGTGTCCCGTGGGCGCAGTGACAGTGCGACCGAGATCGATGCCGCCGCAGGGACCAGGGTCAGCAGGGTCAGGGCTGCTGGGAGGGGGAGGGGGTGGTCGGCGGCCAGGAAGTCCGAGGCGTCGCCGTCGAAGGGCATGCCCGTCAGGTCGCCTCGCAGGTGGAGGAAGAACAGGAGGGCCACCATCGAACCCAGGGTGCAGGACAGGGCCGTTGTCGCGGCCGAGACGGCCATCAGGCGGGCCGGGCCCAGGCCGATCGCCGACAGGCCCGGGCGCGGTCTCGTGCCGGGGTCCGTGCGGGCCACCGTCACCGCGAAGTGGACCGTGGCCGCGATGGGGGCCACGCACCAGGCCAGCCGCAGGGCCGAGCCGCCGGCCGAGTCCTGGTGGGCGAGGGCGTGGCCCAGGGTGCCGAGGAGGAGGAAACCCGTGGCCGCCGACGCCGTCGCCACCAGCAGACGGCGGAGCTGGACGGCCGACTGGGAGCCGCGGGCTAGACGGAGAGCGAGCACGCCGCCCGGCCTTCCGTGTCGGTCCCGGCCCCGGCACCGGTCTCGCTGCCGGTTCCGTTCCCGGCTCCGGCCCTGGCCCCGGTCTCGCCCCCGGACTCAGTCCCGTTCCCGTTCTCGCTGCCGTCGACCGGCGGCAGATGCACGGTGTTCACGCGCCGTCCGTCGAGCAGCGAGACCGTGCGGTCCGCCAGCGCCGCCGTGTTCGCGTCATGGGTCGCCAGGATCACCGTGATGCCGTGTGAGCGGGCCGCTGTCGTCAGGGTTCGCAGAACGTGCGCGCGGTCCGCTTGGTACAGGGGCGCCGTCGGTTCGTCCGCGAAGAGGACCGTGGGGGCCGGGGCCAGTGCGCGGGCGATCGAGACCCGCTGGCGTTCGGACTGGCGCAGTTCGTGCGGGCGTTTGCGGGCTCGGTCGCCGATGTCCAGGCGTTCCAGCCACTCCAGGGCCGCCGTCTTGGCGCGTTGGCGGCTGGTGCCGCGCAGCATGAGGGGCAGGGCCGCGTTCTCCCAGACGTTCAGTTCCGGTACGAGGACGGGGGCCGGGTCGATCCAGCCGAACCGGTCGCGGCGCAGCCGTTCGCGGGCGAACGGGCCCATCGTGTGCACGGGCACGCTGTTGAACCAGACCTCGCCCCGCTGCGGCCGTACCAGGCCCGAGAGGCAGCGCAGCAGGGTCGTCTTGCCGCTGCCGCGCGGGCCGCTGACGGCGAGGATCTCGCCCTCCCGGACGCCGAGCGAGACACCGCTCAGCGCCGGCGAGCCGTCGTTGTGCTGGAAGTGCAGGGCGCGTGCCCAGAGCACGTCGTTGTCCGGCGGGGCCACCATCGCGTACACCTCGGTTCAGATCAGAAATGCCGTGCGGATCGCGGGTGGAATCCGCGAAATCCCCCGTGCGGGGGAACGAAGGCAGGGCCGATCGGTTACAGGCACGCTAGGTTTTCGGCGGCGCGAGGCCGGACAGCACACGGCCCGGGTACGCCCGTTCTCACTCGTACGGGTGTACCCGGGCCGTATGAACAGCTGAATCGTCGGAGTCGGCGGTCGGACCGCTGGGGCTACAGCTTCGTCCACGCCTCCGTCAGCGTCGCGCGCAGGATCTGTTCGATCTCGTCGAACGTCTCCTGGTTGGAGATCAGCGGCGGGGCGAGCTGGACGACCGGGTCACCGCGGTCGTCGGCACGGCAGTAGAGGCCGTTCTCGAAGAGGGCCTTGGAGAGGAAGCCATAGAGGATACGTTCCGTCTCCTCCGCGTCGAAGGACTCCTTGGTCGTCTTGTCCTTGACCAGTTCGATTCCGTAGAAGAAGCCGTTGCCGCGGACGTCGCCGACGATCGGCAGGTCGTACAGCTTCTCCAGGGTCGAGCGGAACGCGCTCTCGTTGTCCAGGACGTGCTGGTTGAGGCCCTCGCGCTCGAACAGGTCGAGGTTGGCGAGGCCCACCGCCGCCGACACCGGGTGGCCGCCGAAGGTGTAGCCGTGCAGGAAGGTGTTGTCGCCCTTGTAGAAGGGCTCCGCGAGACGGTCGCTGATGATGCAGGCGCCGATCGGGGAGTAGCCCGAGGTCATGCCCTTGGCGCAGGTGATCATGTCCGGTACGTAGTCGAACTTGTCGCACGCGAACATCGTGCCGAGGCGGCCGAAGGCGCAGATGACCTCGTCCGAGACGAGCAGGACGTCGTGGCGGTCGCAGATCTCGCGGACCCGCTGGAAGTAGCCCGGCGGGGGCGGGAAGCAGCCGCCCGCGTTCTGGACCGGCTCCAGGAATACCGCGGCCACCGTGTCCGCGCCCTCGAAGAGGATCTCCTGCTCGATCTGGTCGGCGGCCCAGCGGCCGTACGCCTCCGGGTCGTCGCCGAAGAGCGGGGCGCGGTAGATGTTGGTGTTCGGGACCTTGTGGGCGCCGGGGACCAGTGGCTCGAAGGGGGCCTTCAGGGCGGGCAGACCGGTGATGGACAGGGCGCCCTGCGGGGTGCCGTGGTAGGCGACCGCGCGTGAGATGACCTTGTACTTGGTGGGCTTGCCGGTGAGCTTGAAGTACTGCTTGGCGAGCTTCCAGGCGGTCTCGACGGCCTCGCCGCCGCCCGTGGTGAAGAAGACCTTGTTGAGGTCGCCCGGCGCGTAGTCGGCCAGACGTTCCGCCAGCTCCACCGCCTTCGGGTGGGCGTACGACCACACCGGGAAGAAGGCCAGCTCCTGGGCCTGCTTGAAGGCGGCCTCGGCGAGCTCGACGCGGCCGTGTCCGGCCTGGACCACGAACAGCCCCGCCAGACCGTCGAGGTAGCGCCGGCCCTTGTCGTCGTAGATGTACGTGCCCTCGCCCCGGACGATCGTCGGGACGGGCGCGTTCTCGTACGACGACATGCGGGTGAAGTGCATCCACAGATGGTCGTACGCGGTGCGGCTGAGGTCCTTGGGGCTGTCGGATGTCGTCACGGTTATCGGGTTCCCCACATGTAGGTCTGCTTCTTGAGCTTGAGGTAGACGAAGCTTTCGGTGGAGCGCACGCCGGGCAGAGCCCGTATGCGTTTGTTGATGACGTCCAGCAGATGGTCGTCGTCCTCGCAGACGATCTCGGCGAGGAGGTCGAAGGAGCCCGCGGTCATCACCACGTACTCGACCTCCGACATGGCCGTGAGCGCGTCCGCCACCGACTCCGTGTCTCCCTCGACATTGATGCCGACCATCGCCTGCCTGCGGAAACCCACGGTGAGCGGGTCCGTGACGGCGACGATCTGCATCACGCCCTGGTCGAGCAGCTTCTGCACGCGCTGGCGCACGGCCGCCTCCGAGAGGCCCACCGCCTTGCCGATCGCCGCGTACGGCCGGCGGCCGTCCTCCTGGAGCTGTTCGATGATGCCGAGGGAGACGGCGTCCAGCTGGGGCGTGCCGTTCCTGGGCTCCCGGGCGTCCCTGTGCTCTGCGCTTCGACTGGCCACGCGCTCACTGTGCACGAGGGGTCGACGGTTTCGCAAGGCTCGATCGATGAAATTCGTTGTCGACGGGTGTCTGTCTTGCGGATTTCGCAGCCCATAGGGGATCGGGGGTGTTGAAAACGTCGGGCTGCGGAATAGGGTGGGTGTCTCAGTCAATGGACATCCGAGAGTCATTGGACACCTGAACTGGAGGGCCGGCAGTGAGCACCGAGCTGCGTCGTCTGCGCAACTACATCGATGGTGAGTTCCGGGACGCCGCCGACGGGCGGACCACCGAGGTGGTCAACCCCGTGACGGGCGAGGCGTACGCGACCGCGCCGCTGTCCGGGCAGCCGGACGTCGACGCCGCCATGGCGGCGGCCGCCGCCGCTTTCCCCGCCTGGCGCGACCAGACTCCGGCCGAGCGGCAGAAGGCCCTCCTGAAGATCGCGGACGCGTTCGAGGAGCGCGCCGAGGATCTGATCGCGGCCGAGGTGGAGAACACCGGCAAGCCGATCGGGCTCACCCGGTCCGAGGAGATCCCGCCGATGGTGGACCAGATCCGCTTCTTCGCGGGTGCGGCCCGGATGCTGGAGGGGCGCAGCGCCGGTGAGTACATGGACGGGATGACGTCGATCATCCGCCGGGAGCCGGTCGGGGTCTGCGCGCAGGTCGCGCCCTGGAACTACCCGATGATGATGGCCGTATGGAAGTTCGCCCCGGCGATCGCGGCCGGCAACACCGTGGTGCTCAAGCCGTCGGACACGACGCCCGCGTCCACGGTCCTCATCGCCGAGATCATCGGTTCGGTCCTGCCGAAGGGTGTCTTCAACGTCATCACCGGTGACCGTGAGACCGGGCGGCTGATGGTCGAGCACAAGACGCCCGCGATGGCGTCGATCACCGGTTCGGTGCGGGCCGGTATGCAGGTCGCCGAGTCCGCGTCCAAGGACCTCAAGCGCGTCCACCTGGAGCTGGGCGGCAAGGCGCCGGTCGTCGTGTTCGAGGACACCGACATCGCCAAGGCCGTCGAGGACATCTCGGTCGCGGGCTTCTTCAACGCGGGCCAGGACTGTACGGCGGCCACGCGCGTCCTCGTCCAGGAGTCCATCCACGACGAGTTCGTCGCCGCGCTCGCCAAGGCCGCCGCCGAGACCAAGACCGGGCAGCCGGACGACGAGGACGTGCTGTACGGGCCGCTCAACAACCCCAACCAGCTCAAGCAGGTCACCGGCTTTATCGAGCGGCTGCCCGCCCACGCGAAGGTCGAGGCGGGCGGTCACCGGGTCGGCGAGAAGGGCTACTTCTACGCCGCGACCGTCGTGTCCGGCCTGAAGCAGGACGACGAGATCATCCAGAACGAGGTCTTCGGACCGGTCATCACCGTCCAGTCCTTCACGGACGAGACGCAGGCCGTGGAGTGGGCCAACGGCGTGGACTACGCCCTCGCCTCGTCCGTGTGGACGAAGGACCACTCGCGCGCGATGCGGATGTCCAAGGTCCTGGACTTCGGCTGTGTGTGGATCAACACCCACATCCCGCTGGTCGCCGAGATGCCCCACGGCGGCTTCAAGAAGTCCGGCTACGGCAAGGACCTCTCGGGGTACGGGTTCGACGACTACACGCGGATCAAGCATGTGATGACGTCGCTCGACGGCTGACGGTCGGGTGGATCGGGTACGTGTGCGGCCCCGGGCGGGAGTTCTCCGTCCGGGGCCGCGTTGGGTCAGGACGCCTGCGTCCCCGCGTGGTCCGTGCGGGTGATCGCTCCGCAGTCCGGCGGGCCCGGCAGGTCGTGGTCGGGGGATCCGGGGAACTCGTCCTCGTCGGGGAAGGTGATGCCCGTCTTCTCCATGATGGGCGCGCACTTCTTCAGGGCCTTGCGGAAGGCGTCGAGATCGGTGCGGTTCCGGTCGCCGCGCTCGCCTCCCAGCTTCGCCTGGAGGCGGATCTCGCCGTCGTCGTCCTTGACGGCGTGGAAGCTCGGGAAGCGGGTCTGGCCCTCGTCGCGCATGCACGCGGCGAAGTCGTCGTTCGCCTCGTTGACGTCGTCGGGGGCGTTGTCGGTCGGCTCGTACTTGAGGCCGAACGCCTCGCCGCCGCGCGGTGGTTCGGGGGTTGTGGGCCCCGGCGTGCCGGTGGATCCGGATCCGGTCGCGGTGGTTCCGGTGGTTCCGGTCGCCGTGGCCGCCGTCGCGCTGACCGTGCCCAGCGCGACGACCGAGATCATGGCGCAGGCCAGGGCGAGACGCCGGGGGCGGGCCGCGAGTACGGGCATGGGTGCCTCCAGGTGGGGTCGTGGGTGGTGGTGATGTGATGTCGTGGGTGATGCGGGATCCACGGAAGCGCGCCGCCGGTTACAGCAGCGGAACGGGCGGACTTATCGCCCTGTAACCGGCCGCGCGCCACACTGACCGGCATGCGTGTGCTGGTGGTCGAGGACCACGAAGAACTCGCCGAGACCGTCGCCGCGGGCCTGCGCCGGGAGGGGATGGCGGTCGACCTCGCCTTCGACGGCCCGACGGCGCTGGAGCGCGCAGCGGTCAACGGCTACGACGTCGTCGTGCTCGACCGCGATCTGCCCGGCGTCCACGGCGACCAGGTGTGCCGGACGCTCGCCGGGGGCGGCAGCAGGGCGCGGGTGCTGATGCTGACCGCGTCCGGGACGGTGGCCGACCGGGTCGCGGGGCTCGGACTCGGTGCCGACGACTATCTGCCGAAGCCGTTCGCGTTCATGGAACTCGTCGCGCGGATACGGGCGTTGGCGCGCCGTGCGCAGCCAGCGTTGCCGCCGGTGCTGGTGAGCGGTGAGCTGCGGCTCGATCCTGCGCGGCGGGTCGCCACGCGGGCCGGGTGCCAACTGCCGCTCAGCCCGAAGGAGTTCGCCGTACTGGAGTTGCTGATGGGGGCGCGCGGGAGTGTGGTGTCCGCGGAGGAACTGCTCGAACGGGCCTGGGACGAGGCCGCCGACCCGTTCAGCCAGACCGTGAAGGTGACGGTGAGCCGGCTGCGGCGGAAGCTGGGGGAGCCGCCGCTGATCGAGACCGTCGAGCGGGCGGGGTACCGGCTGTGAGGTCCGTCGTCAGGGTGGCGCTGCGGGGGCCGCGCAGTATCCGGTGGCGGCTGACCCTGCTCTACAGCGCGTTGTTCGCGGTGGCGGGGGCGGTGCTGCTCAGCTTCACGTATGTGCTGGTGGCGAACTCCGAGCCCGGGGTGAGGGCCGGAAGTCCCGAGCCCCGGGACACGGTCGCCAAAGGCATCCCCGAACACCCTGACGCGCCCTTCGTCGCCCAGTACGTGCAGCAGCGGCTGTCGGTGCAACGGGACGAGCAGTTGCAGCAGTTGCTGATGGAGTCGGGGATCGCGCTGGCCGTGATGATCGTGGTGTCGGTGGCCCTGGGCTGGCTGATGGCGGGGCGGGTGCTGGATCCGCTGCGGACGATGACGGCCGCGGCTCGTCGTATCTCCGCCGACAACCTCCACGAGCGGCTCGCGGTACCCGGCCCCGACGACGAGCTGAAGGCGATGGCCGACACCTTCGACGCCGTACTCGCCAGGCTGGAGGGGGCGTTCGAGGCGCAGAAGCAGTTCGTCGCCAACGCCTCGCACGAGCTGCGCACCCCGCTCACTCTTCAGCAGGCCCTGGTCGACGTGGCGCTCGCCGACCCCGACGCGTCCGCCGGGACCCTGCGGGCCACCTGCGTACGGGTGCGTGCGGCGGGCCGGGAGCAGGAACGGCTCATCGACGCGCTGCTCACGCTGGCGCGCAGCCAACAGGGATTGGAGCGGCGGGAGTTCGTGGATCTGGCGGAGGTGGTGCGGGAGCGGTTGCCGGAGGCCGGTGGTGGACGTCCGTGTGTGGAGGCGGAGTTGGGGCCGGCGCCGCTGCTGGGGGATCCGCAGCTGATCGAGCGGCTGGTGGTCAATCTCGCCGACAACGCCGTGCGGCACAACTTGCCCGAGGGGGAGGGGAGTTGGGTGCGGGTGTGGACGGGGGTGGACGGTGGGTGGCCGGTTCTGCGGATCGAGAACAGTGGGGCGGTGATCGGGGCGGATGAGGTGCGGGGGTTGTTTCAGCCGTTTCGGCGGTTGGGTGGGGCGCGGGTGGTTCGGGCCCGGGGGGCCGGTGGGGCGGGGCTCGGTCTGGGGTTGTCGATCGTGGCCGCTGTTGTTGCCGCGCATGGGGGTGGGGTGGTGGCCTGGGCCCGGGAGGGGGGTGGGTTGGGGGTGGAGGTGCGGTTGCCTGCGGCGGCTCGGTTGACGCAGGGCTCGTGAGGGGGAGGGGGGCTGGGGTTGCGGGGAGGGTGCGGGCCCGTTGTGGCTTGTCGCGCCCACGCGGCGGAGCCGCATGATGTAACAGCCCCGCGCCCCTTTGGGGCGCTCGTGTGCACGGAGTGGCATGCTGCGCGCATGTCGGTGTCACGTGTCTCCGCCTCGCTCTCCCGCCGGTCCGTGCTGCGTGTGCTCGGTGCGGTCGGTGGAGGTGGGGTGCTTGCCGGGTGTGGTGTGCCTGCTGCTTATGTGGCTCCGGGGGAACGGGCCGGGGCCGATCTTTCTGTTCGGGACAAGCGGCTGATCTGGGCGAACTGGCCGCTCTACATCGACACCGACGACGAGGACACCACGCGGCGGCCCACGTTGGAGGGGTTCGAGAAGCGCACGGGGTTCAGCGTCGACTACGTCGAGGAGATCAACGACAACGACGAGTTCTTCGGGAAGATCAGCCCGGCGTTGATGAACCACCAGAGCACCGGCCGCGATCTCATAGTCATCAGCGACTGGATGTGCGCGCGGTTCGTGCGGCTGGGCTGGGTCCAGGAGATGGACCGGGCCCGGCAGCCGAACGTCACCAAGTACCTTGATCCACAGCTCCGTTCACCCGCCTTCGACCCCGGCCGCAAATTCACCGTGCCGTGGCAGTCGGGGATCACCGGTATCGCGTACAACCGCCGCAGGGTCGGCCGGGAGATCCGGCACGTCTCGGACCTGTGGGCGGACGATCTCAAGGGGCGCGTCACCCTGCTCTCCGGGCTGGACGAGGCGTTCGCGCTGCTCATGCAGGGCAACGGGGTCGACATCACCAAGTGGACCGCGGACGACTTCGAGCTGGTCTGCGAGCAGGTCGCCGCGCGGGTGCGCAGCGGGCACATCCGTCGCTTCACCGGCAACGACTACATCAAGGACCTCGCCAGTGGCGACGTACTCGCCTGTCAGGCGTACTCGGGCGACGTGATCCAGCTCCAGGCGGACGACCCGGACATCCGCTTCGTCGTCCCGGAGGAGGGCGCCGAGCTGTGGGCGGAGTCGCTGATGATCCCGAACCTGGCCCGGCACAAGGCGAACGCGGAAGCGCTGATCGACTACTACTACCGGCCCGAGGTCGCCGCCGAGCTGGCCGCCTGGGTCAACTACGTCTGCCCGGTGCCGGCCGCCCAGGACGTACTGGCGTCCTCCAAGGACGAGGACACGGCCGCCCTCGCCGAGGACCCGCTGATCTTCCCCGACACCGCCATGCGCGAGCGGCTCGCGATCGCCCGGGACATCACCGGGAAGGAGCGGGTGGAGTTCGCCAAGCGGTGGAATGTGATCGTGGGGTTGTAGCAGCGCCGCCCTGTGATGTTGTGACGAGGATTTTTGGTTGGCACATCGAGTGGCTGCTGTCTGTCGGATTGCGAGTTCTCCGTTGGCGCCGCGTCCGAGATTGCCCCTGGGGGTGCACCAGCGGCCATAGGTGTTCTGGCGGGGATCCTGGAGATGTCGTTCGCGGGTTCGGGGGCGGTGGATGACTGATCCGAGATCGTCGTCGTTCTCGTGCAGGCCCGCGGTTGCGAGAAGGAAGTGGGTCACGGCTTCGCCGACGGCGAGTTCGGTCGGGTCGATGAGGCCGTTGCATCACATGCAGCCGACGCCGGGGAAGACCAAGCGTGTGGCGGTGTGGATCTGCCCGACCTCACCGTTCGGGGACACGGGGATCTTCACGCCGACCTGAGTGGCGGGGATGAGGAACTCGTGGACGACGGCGTCGACCCGGTGCCGGGCCGAATGGCTGTCGGCGGCCAGGAAGATCCAGTCGCATCGCACCAGTTCACGTAGTGCCTCGGGGGCCTCAACCCGCTGTGGGACTGCGGCCGGACGGATCTGCGGATTCGCGCGGGTCGCGTTGCGGGCGGCAAGATCGGTTTTGAGCTTGCCGATATCGCCGCGCTCGGCTGCCAGCAGGCGCGGGCGGTTGGTCGCGTCGACGGTTTCGTTGTCGATGAGGACGAGATCCCCGACGCCGAGCCGGGCGAGTTCTTCGACGAGGATGCTGCCGACACCACCCAGGCCGACGACGGCGATGCGTAGCCGGGAAAGTGATTCTTGTCCGCGGTCGCCGAGAAGCCGCGCCTGCCGGTCCCACACAGGGTCGGAGGCTGCCCGCGGTGCGGGACTCGGTCGTCGCCGACGTCTTCGTACGGCTCTGCGACGTCGACGAGAAGGGCCGCTCGACCAACCTGTGCGACGGCCTGGTCAGCCTCACCGGTGCGGACGATCTCTCCCGCGCGGCCGTCCGGCTGTGGCCCACCGCCCACCGCTTCAGGCGCGGCCACCGGATCAGGGTCCAGGTCTCCAGCGGTGCCTTCCCCCGCTACGCCCGTAACCCCGGCACCGGCGAGCCAAGGGCCACCGCCACCACCCTCCACACCGCGGACCAGCGGGTCTTCCACGACCCCGAACACCCTTCGGCCGTGATCCTTCCGGTACGGCGGCCCGACTGAACACCCTCCGTCAGACGGCCGGAGCCAAGCTCACCTGTCACCTTGCCACTCCGCCCCCGGCAGCAGCCGCGACCCGGCCACCGTGAAGCCGATCCGGGCCCCGCCGCCCGGGCGAGGGCCCGCGGTCACCGTGCCGCCGTGGGCTTCGGCGACGTCGCGGACGATGGCGAGGCCGAGTCCGGAGCCGGGCAGGGCGCGAGCGGTGTCGGCGCGGTAGAAGCGGTCGAACACCCGGGGGAGCGCGGCGGCGTCGATGCCCGGTCCACGGTCGGACACGGTGACCGCTCCACGGCGGATGCGCACCTCGATGGGATCGTCGCCGTCGGGGTCGAACTTGGCGGCGTTCTCCAGCAGGTTGCCCAGCGCGCGTTCCAGGCCCTGCGGGCGGCCACGGACCACGGTGTCGTCGGCGTCGACATGGACCAGGCGACCGCTGCGCCGGTACACGCGCCGCGCGACACGGCGGGCCACCGCGGCCAGCTCCACGGCCTCCTCGGCCTCTTCCTGGCCGCCGGCCAGCGCCAGCTCCACGAGTTCCTCCACGAGGTGCGCGAGTTCGCCGGTCTCGCCCTCGACGTCGTCGAGGAGCCGGTCGCGGGCCTGTGGGGAGAGTTCGGCGACGCGACGCAGCACCGTAGCGTTGGTGCGCAGACTGGTGAGAGGGGTCCGCAGCTCGTGGGCGGCGTCGTGCACCAGTCTCTCCTGGGCGTCACGGGCGGCGGCGATACGCCCGAGCATCCTGCCGAACGACGTGGACAGTCGGCCCACTTCGTCCCGCCCGCCCGTCAGGTCCACGTGTCCGGGCACGGCACGGCCGTCGGCGCTGACCTCTTCGGCGGCCTCGGCCAGCCGTACCAGGCGCAGAGTGATGCGTCCCGCGAGCAGCACACCCGCGCAGGCCGCGACCAGCATGGCCACGAGGCTGACCCCCGCGATCTCCCTGGCCATACCGCCCAGGACACGACGGGTCTCGTCGATCCGGACGGCCACCTGTAGCGCGCCCCGGTTCCCGCCCAGAGCGGTGGTCAGCCGACGGTAGGTGCGGCCCGCCACGACCACCTCGGCGATGTCCGTGTCCCCGGCCCTGCCCGAGGCGGCCAGGGTTCGCCCGGTGTCGGACACCGGCAGCGGCACGCCAGGGCCACCGAGGCGGGTGACGGTTCCGTCGACGGCGACGGTCTGAAGGACCATCCGCCGTTCCGGCTCGTCTCCGGGACCGGGTCGGTCCGGCCCGGGATACAGCTCCGGTACCTGGGCGATCACCTCGGAGACCAGCGGCTGCCCTCCCCGTTCCTCGGCGTGCGCCAGCGCGACCGTGGCCGACCGCAGGGTCCGGTCGATCTCGGCGACGACCCGGTCGGAGGCGGCGCGATAACTCAGCGCTCCGACCAGCAGCGCCACCACGGCACCGATGGCGGCGAAGGCGAGCGCGAACCGCGTACGCAGGGTCATGGCCGCGCCGCGTACCCCACACCGCGCACGGTGTGGATCAGATCGGGCGCTCCGGCCGCGCCGAGCTTGCGCCGCAGATACCCGACGTAACCCGCCAGGTTCTTGGCGTCCACGCCGACGTCACGACCCCAGACCTGTTCGTAGAGCGTCTCGTGATCCAGCACGAGTCCCTCGTTGCGCACCAGGAGTTCCAGCAGGTCGAACTCGGTCCGGGTGAGGCGCACTTCCTCCTCGCCCCACCACACACGCCGGGCCACCGGAGAGATCCGCAGCGAGGCCATGCACAGAACCGTGCCGTCCCGCTCCGCGTCCTCGGTCTCCCGCACGGGCTTCGGTGTCAGGGCGGCTCTGCGTAGCAACGCCCGTAGCCGGGCCGTCAGTTCGGGCACCGCGAAGGGCTTGGGCAGGTAGTCGTCGGCACCGGCGTCGAGGCCGGCCGCCCGGTCCGGGGTGCGGGACCGGGCGGTGAGCATGAGGACCGGTGTGCGGTCACCGTCGGCGCGCAGTACGCGGCACACGGCCATGCCGTCGACATGGGGCATCATGACGTCGACGACCAGCACGTCGAAGGACTCCCGGCGGACCCGGGTCAGCGTCTCCACCCCGTCGGCGGCGGTGACGACGTCGTAGCCCTCCAACTCCAGTGCGCGCGCGAGGGATTCACGGACCGCGCGATCGTCGTCGGCGATGAGGACACGATCAGGCATCCGGGCATGATGGCACACCGCTTGCGAGCACCGGTTCGCATTCCGGGCACCGGTTCTCATCGAATTCCGGACCGGCTCCCGACCGGGTCTGAGATAGCTCGCGGAGCATGGGTCCGCACCTGAACCAACACCCCCCCCACAGGAGTCCCATGTTCTCCGTTCCCTTTCTCATGGCCGCACCGACCGCGTTGGATCGCAGGCGGATACGCGTACACCGCGCCGTGGCCGTCGCCGTGTGCCTCGGTCTCGGCGGCGCGGGCTGTGGCACCGTCGACTCGGCGTCGTCGCCGGCGGCGCTGACGAAGCCGAATCCGGTCCCGGCGTCCGCCCTGCGCACCGGCGCAGGCGGTGCGAACACGGCGCAGGTCGTGGCCGCCGCCAACGCGTTCCTCGCCACGCTGTCCGACGAGCAGAAGGACACCGCCCTCTACGACTTCGACGACCCGGCGAAGAAGACCGGCTGGTCCAACTTCCCGACACCCGTCGTCGAGCGCAACGGCCTGAAACTGGGCGACCTCACCGACACGCAGGAGGCCGCCGCCCTGAAGGTGATGGAGGCCGCGCTCAGCAAGAAGGGCTACGAGGAACTCGTCGAGATCCGCAAGGCCGACGACTATCTCGCCTCGCTCCCGGACACCGGCGGACCGGGCGGCGGCACCCCGACGGGCACCCCGACAGCCACCCCCACCGCGACGCCCACCGGTGGCGGCCGTCCCCCCGGCGGAGGCGGCGGCGCCAACTTCGGCTCGGAGTGGTACTACGTCTCCTTCTTCGGAACGCCCAGCAAGTCCGGGCAGTTCACGCTCCAGTACGGCGGTCACCACGCCGCCTACAACCTCACGTACGCCGGCGGCAGCGTGAGCATCTCGCCCACCCTCACCGCCGTGGAGCCGATGGAGTTCGACTGGGAGAACCTGTACTACGCCCCGCTGGAGGACAAGCGGACCGCCACGATCGCCGCGATCCAGTCCCTCACCGCCGAGGAGTTGACCGCCGCCGAGATCGACGGCAGCTTCGACGACCTGTACCTCGGCCCCGGCCACGACGGTCCCTTCCCCGCCCAGCCGGAGGGCGTCCTGGTCAGCAGCCTCACCAAGAAGCAGCGGGCGAAGGTCACCGCGATGCTCAGGGCGTGGGTCGACGACCTGGACGAGAAGGCGGCGGCTCGGCTGCTGGCCAAGTACGTCTCGGAGTTCGACGAGACGTACATCGGCTGGAGCGGCGGGACGACCCTGGACAACAGCCAGACCTACGTGCGGCTTGACGGACCGTCGGCCTGGATCGAGTTCTCCAACCAGCCGGGCGCGTCCACCGACGAGATCCACCAGCACACGATCTTCCGGGACGAGACCGCCGACTACGGCTGGGAATGACCTCCCGATGACATCCGTGCGCCGTCTCCTCTCCACCCTGCTGCTCACGGCGTTCCTGCTGGTCGGTGGCCTCGCGTCACCGGCCGGCGCCCACCCGATGAGCACCTCCGCGGTACTCCTCGACGTGCGTGACGACCACGTCGAGGGGGAGGTGCAGCTGCCGATCGACCGGCTGGCCATCGCCGTGCACCGCGAACTCACCTCCGCGAGCGTCCTCGGCGCCGACCGGTCGTTCCTCAGGGATTACACGGCCGGGCACATCGCCGCCGTCGGCGACGACGGCACCCCCTGGACGGTCACGCTCGGCACCCCGACGGTCCGTACGATCGACGCCACGGCCCATCTCGTCTACCCGCTGGAGATCCGCCCGCCCGACGGCCGTGTCACCGACTTCGACCTCCGCTACGACGTCGTCGTCGAGGAACTCGTCACCCACCGGGTCATCGCCACCGTCCGGTACGACTTCGACCGAGGCATCCTCAAAGCGGACGACGCCGAGACCCTGGGGGTCCTCGACCGGGACACCACCAGCCTCAACGTCCCCGCCGGGCAAGGGTCATGGCTGCGGGGCTTCGTCACCACCGTCGGTCTGGGGACGGAGCACGTCGGCGAGGGAGCCGATCACCTGCTGTTCCTCCTCATGCTGCTGGTCCCGGCCCCGCTGGTGGCGTCCGGAGGTCGGTGGCGCGCCGCCGGCGCGTCGAGGCGGCGGGTCGTCGTCCGCGTCGTGCACGTGGTCTCCGCGTTCGCCGCGGGCCACTCGCTCACCCTCGCCCTGGCGGCGGCCGGAGTGGTCCACGTACCGTCCCGCCCGGTGGAGACGCTGATCGCCTTCTCGATCGCGGTGTCGGCGGTCCACGCCATACGCCCCCTCGTGGCGCGCGGCGAGGTGCTCATCGCCGGTGGTTTCGGGCTCGTCCACGGGCTGGCGTTCGCCTCGCTCATCGGCGACCTCGGCCTGGACCGGGGATCCCTCGTCACCACACTGCTCGGCTTCAACCTGGGCATCGAACTGACCCAGTTGCTCGTCGTCGCACTGATCATGCCGTCACTGCTCGTCCTGGCCCGTACAGCCTGCTACCCGGCGTTCCGTCTCACCCTGGCCGCCCTCGGGCTGCTGTTCTCGGCCTCCTGGATGCTGGAGCGCGCGGCCCTGACGTCCGCCGACCCGTTCGAAGGCGTTCAGACCTGGCTGGTCGCCCACCCCTTGCTCGTCGCCGCGTCACTCGCGGCACTCGCCGTCGTCGCGCTGCGCCTGGCGCCGCGCACTTCTTCCACCGGGAGACTCACTTGAGCAAGCGAGAGAGCCAACCTGTTCGCGCCGGGCACCCGCACGTGGCCGCCGCAGCAGCGGCGGGCGACCCGGCCGGGCTCGGCCGCCGGGACTTCCTCGGACGCACCGTCGGCGCGACGGCCGGCGCGGCGCTGCTGGGCGGCCCGGCGGCGGCTCCGGCGTCGGCCGCGCCCGGGAGCACCTCCGGCAGCCCCGTGAAGACCCAGTCGGGTCGGGTCGTCGGAGTACCGGCCGCCCTCGACGGGATCACCGTCTACAAGGGCATCCCCTACGCGGCGTCCACCGCCGGGCAGAACCGCTGGCGTCCGCCGCAGCCGCCGCCGTCCTGGACGGGCGTCCGCACGGCCGACACCTGGGGCGCGGCCTGCCCCCAGCCGGTCACCGGCATCGCCGCCGACAAGGTGCCCCCGCTGAGCGAGGACTGCCTCAACCTCAACATCTGGACGGGCGCGGCGAGTTCGGGTGAGCGCCGCCCGGTCTTCGTCTGGATCTACGGCGGCCGCAACAGCGCGATGTGGGCCTCACAGCCGGTCTACGACGGCGCCAACCTGGCCGCCAAGGGCGCGGTGGTCGTCACCTTCAACCACCGGGTCGGCGCGTTCGGCAACCTCGCCCACCCCGAACTGAGCGCGGAGTCGGGGCACGGAGGCTCGGGCAACTGGGGCGTCCTGGACACGGTGGCGGCACTGCGCTGGATCCGGCGCAACATCGCCGCGTTCGGCGGCGACCCGGACCGGGTGACCCTGGCCGGCTGGTCGCACGGTTCGTCGTTCGTGAACATCCTGATGATCTCGAAGCTGGCCCGAGGACTGTTCCACCGGGCGTTGCCGGCGGCGGGCGTGCAGTACACCAAGGACCCGGCGCTCGGCCGGGTGGCGGGCGGCTACGACACCCTGCCGGTGGCCGAGGCCAACGGCACCGCGTTCGGCACCTACATGGGCGCCTCCTCGCTGGCCGGGCTGCGGGCGCTGTCGGCGGACGAGATCGTGGCGAAGGTCTACGCCCCCGGGGCACCGGCCGTCGGCACCGACTTCGGCAACGTCCTGGACGGTCATGTCCTGCCGACCGGCTACACCGCCGCCATGGAGTCCCGGACCGAGTACGACGTTCCGGTGTTCACCGGCAACAACAAGGACGAGAACGGCGCTTCGGTGACCCTGGCGATGACCGTCGCCCAGTTCGAGGCGTTCGCGGCGACGACCTTCGGTGACAAGGCCGCCGACTTCCTCGCGCTCTACCCCGCCACCACCGACACGGAGGCGGCGGCGCAGTACAACGCCTACGCGCGGGACGAGGAGCGCGTCTCCACCTTCCTGTGGGGAACCCAGTTCAGGAACACCGCGGGCAGCCGCAGCCCGGTCTACACCTACTGGTGGACGCACGCGCCGCCCGGCTCGGACACCACCAACCCGATCGAACCCGCGAACGGCGCCGGCGCCTACCACGGCGCCGAGAAGTACTACCTCTTCGGCAACCTCTACGGCACCGACCGGCCATGGACCGACGAGGACCATGCCATCGCCGACACCACCTCCTCCTACGTGGCGAACTTCGCCGCCACGGGCAACCCCAACGGGCGCTCACTCCCGGCCTGGCCCGCCCTGCGCACGACGAGGCCGCTCTCGATGGAACTCGGCGACACCTTCGCGCCCCGCGCGGCGGCGGACACGGACGCCAGGTACGTCTTCCTGAAGAGCTACTTGGAGTCGCAGAAGACGGAGTACTGAGCAGGCCGCCGATGGATCAGTGGGGCTTGTGCGAGTGACGGTGCGTGCGAGAACGTAACCGCGCGGCAAGATTGTGAGCAATATGTGCGACGAAAGTTCCAACAACTCTTGAAGCGGAGATTCGCTCGATGAGCAACGACTCAAGATCCCGGACACCGTCCCGCAGAACGCTGTTGGGCGCCATGGCGGCATCCGCCGCGGCGGGTCTGCCGCTGTTGTCCGCCGCGCCGGCCGAGGCGGCGCCGGGCGGGGCGGTCGACCTCCTCCACGTCGGCAGCTGGACCCTCGGTCAGGTGCACGCGCTGCGCTTCGACCCGTCCGACGCGACCCTGACGTCGGTCGGGCCCGTGGCACAGGCCGGCTCGAACTGGCTGGCCGCCCACCCGAGGAAGGCGGTCCTGTACGCCACCGGAGGTGAATCCGGCGGGACCGTCCGTGCCTTCCGCGTCGACAGGTCCACCGGCGCGCTGGAGCAGTTCGGCGAGATCGCGACACAGTCGACACCGGTCAACGGCGGACTGTCGTACATCGGAGTCGACGTCCGCTCGAAGACGCTGCTGGCCGCGGACTTCGCGGCCGGAACCGTCGTCTCCGTGCCGATCCTCAGGGACGGTGGACTCGGCGCCGTGGTGTCCCGTGTGCAGGACACGGGTTCCGGCCCCCACCCGCGACAGACAGGGCCGCACGCCCACCACGTGGTCATCGACCCGAGCGGCAGGTTCGCGCTGGTCCCGGACCTCGGCGCCGACCGGGTCTTCGTCTATCGCTTCGACCGGGCCACGAGCACCCTGTCCGACGGCCCGAGCGCGTACGCGACGGCGCCGGGGTCGGGGCCACGGCGCGTGGTCTTCCACCCGAGCGGCAGGATCGTCTACCTCCTGAACGAACTGACCGCCGACATCCAGGCATTGGGATGGAGCCCGGAAGACGGCGTCCTGACCCATCTCCAGAGCCTGTCGACCAACGTGCCCGAACACACCGGCACCACGAGCGCCGCCGAACTGGCCATCAGCCGGGACGGCCGCTTCGTCTACACCTCCAACCGCGGCGAGAACACCCTCGTCGTCTTCTCGGCGGACCGAAGGACCGGCCTGCTCACCTTGGTGCAGCGCATCCCCTGCGGAGGACTCACACCGTGGAGCTTCTCCTTCCACCCCAGCGGAAAATGGCTGCTCGTCGCGAACCAGGCGAGCAGCACGGTGAACCTCTTCGGCGTCGACCCACACTCGGGCCGACTCACGGACACCGGCACGTCCGTACCCGTACCGAGGCCCGCCTGCATCACCTTCTGACCGGGCGGGGGACCGGATAGACCCTGGCGCCGCCGCCATTGGCCGCCCGGCTCTTGCGCCGAACCTCCTGTCGCCGCTGGTCGCGTTGGGCGGCGAGGCGAATGCCGGCGTCGGCGGCGCCGTAGCCGCCGGTGCGCTGGACGACCTCGAAGCAGATGCGGCCGACGGTCACCGTGTAGAAGTGGCGGAACTCGCCGCCCTGTTCGTCGCGGTCGTAGAGGATGCCAAGGTCGCGGTAGGTGTCCAGCTCGCCGGGTGAGAACTCGAAACGGGCGTCGAGATCGTCGTAGTAGTTGGCCGGGACGGGGAGCAGGTCGGTGCCGGCGGCCCGGATGCGGCGGGCGGTGTCGGTGATGTCGCCGGTGGAGAAGGCGATGTGCTGGGCCCGGGTGCCCTGCTCCACCGGGGTGGGTGCGAGGTTCAGTACAAGGCGCAGCCCGTCTCCGGCGGCGGACGAGCCACTGGTGAGGGCGCGGCTGCGGAGCAGCCCGGTGTGTACGAGGTCCTGGAACGACGGGGTGTCTGACGGCTGCCCGTCGTCCGTCCCAGCAGGATCGTGATGAGACAGACGTGCGTGCTGCCGGGTTGGGTGATCCGAGTCGCACGGCCCTTGTAGGAGTGGGCCAGGCCCGACTGACAACTGGGGCACCGGCTGTGCAGGAGCTGGTGGTGGATCGTGCAGGCGAAGACTACGGGCAGGTGCCGGCGGAGGTTCCAGGATCCGCCGTAGGCTTCCTGGACGGCGCTGCCGTCGCCGGCGAGGCACTGCGGGCAGAAACGGCTCGAGAGACTGACCGCCCAGGTGGACTCGTAGAACTGGCTGACGCTGCCGAACATTCCCTGCCGACTCGCGGACTGACGAGGTGTGTTGCCCCGCGTTGTTCGCAGTGCGGGGAACATCCGCACGTAACGGCGCAGACCGAGGCTCTGCGCCTCGGGGACGGAGATGCCCTGTCACTCGCGCGAATTCAGCGACTGCTTCCGGAGGCGGTTCGAGCAGGGGGTCAGCTGCGAGACGGCGTTGGCCATTGGGCGGACGGCCTGGACCGTGGACCGTACGGCGTCCAGCGGGATCTGGGTTCTGCCGCTGGTGTGGCGTCCATTGGCCTTGGCCCAATGGCGCAGACGGGTGGCGAGTTCGCGTTCGCGCCGCGGCTGCTGTGCTGGAGTCGGCCGGGTCTCCTGCGTCATCGTCCGTGCTCCGGAGGGTCTTTGGTGTCGCGGGAGGAGATCCTCGCGACCGAGAGGCGTCCCGTTGCCGTCGAGGAGATCCAGCAGGTCGAGTCGATTTCGGATCTGTTCGTCCACGATCAGGTACCTGCGTGCGGCTCTCGGATCGACGTCGTTGACGCCCTGGTCGCAGCCGCGACTGCTGGTTGACTCGGATGCCCAGGTGCGGCGACACGCGTTATGGCCTGCGCTGTACCAGAGTGCCAACTGTTTCACTGGTTCCGGATCCCCAGCTGCTGAAGCTAGTTGGCATCAGCGCAGGTCGTGAACGCCACCTGGTGTCAACCACCGCTCCTGGTCACAGATGTTGTGTTGTCCGGCTCTCCGTACGGGGGTTGGCCGGCGAGGAGTGGTCGGCGTGCGGAACAACGGTGAAGGCACCGGCAGTTCGTGGGCCGCTAGCCGGACTGTCGGACGATCACCCGTGCCGGTTCGGGGGCGAGGCCGTCTGTCGGCAGCCCCAGTGCGTCGCGCGCGGCGATGCGGCCGAGGGACTCCGCGTCCAGTCGTACGGTGGTCAGGGCCGGGGAGAACAGTGCGCCGTGCGGGGTGTCGTCGAAGCCGATGACGGCGAGGTCTTCCGGGGCCCGCAGGCCCAGGTGGCGCATCGCGGCGAGTGTCACGAGGGCGAGGTCGTCGTTGTAGGCGGCGAGGGCGGTGACCTCGGGGTGTTGGGTGCGGAAGGACCGTAGTCGTTCGCCGGCCGCCTCGGGGGCGCCGGGGAGGACGAGCGTCGGGCAGTCGGCCAGGCCGGCGGTGTCGGCGGCCTGCCGCATCAGCCGCTCGCGCAGACCGGCGAGGATCCGGAGTTCGGGCGAGTCCGGCAGGACGGTGGCGATGTGCCGGTGGCCCCGCTCGACGAGATACCGCACCGGGACGTCGGCCTGTGCGGAGAACGCGGTGAGGGAGGCCCCGGTGGCGAGCGCGTCCGCGTGGCCGGCGTCGCCCAGGTCGATCACGGCCCGGGCGGAGACGGCCTGGGCCACGTCGGAGAGGGCCTGCGAGGAGAGGTGGCCGTGCAGCACCAGGAGTACGTGCTGGTGCGAGGCGAGTTCGGCGTCGAGGCCGCGGATGTAGCTGCCGAGGCCGCTGCCGGTGGGGACCCCTTCGACGTTGAGCAGGACGATCCGGGACGCCCCTTTGCGCAGCGCCTGCGCCGAACCGTTGGGAACGTAGCCGAGCGTGCGGGCGGCCTCCCGCACTCGCTCCCGGGTCTTCTGCGAGACATGCCCGGCAGCACCGTTGAGGACGAAGCTCACCGTCGTCTGCGAGACACCGCTCGCCCGGGCGACGTCCTTGGCCGTCACGCGCGGGGACCGACGCGTGGACTCGCTCACGTGCTCGCTCCTTCGCTCCGGGCCTCGGGTCTTGTGCGCTTGCGGGCGCGGTGGTTAAGGTACCGCGAACTCATGGTAATTCGATTTACCAAATGGAAGAGTGCCGATGAAGCTCGACCTGGTCGCCCCGGAACTGCGTCGCAACGTCACGTGGATGCCGCGCCTGCCGCTCCGCCCGAGGTGGGTCCTGCGCGGTGTGCGCGCCCTGGCCCGTCGGCACAGTCCCGGTGAGCCGGTCGAGGGCGTCGACCTCGAGATCGTCGACGAAGGCCAGGGCATGCGCGTGTACACCCCGGCCGGCGGTGGTTCGGGGGCTGCACTGCTGTGGGTGCACGGCGGCGGCTACGTCATCGGCGACGCCCTTCAGGACGAGGTCTTCTGCTCCGCGACAGCCCAGGCGCTCGGCATCGTGGTCGTCTCGGCGAACTACCGGCTCGCCCCCGAACACCCCTTCCCGGCCGCTCTCGACGACGCCTTCGCCGCCTGGGAGTGGCTGGGGAAGTCGGCCGGAGCCCTGGGGATCGACCGGGAACGCGTCGCCGTCGGGGGTGGCAGCGCCGGTGCGGGGCTGGCCGCCTGCCTGGTGCAGAGGCTGCACGACGCCGGCGGTGTCCGGCCGGTCGCGCAGTGGCTGTTCGCTCCCATGGCCGACGACCGCACCGCCGTACGCCGCGAACTGGACCCGGTGCAGCACCGGGTGTGGAACAACGCCGCGAACCGGTTCGGCTGGGCCGCCTACCTCGGCGCCGAGCCCGGCGGCCCCCGCACCCCCGACTACGCGGTCGCCGCCCGGCGCGCCGACCTGCGCGGACTGCCACCGGCCTGGATCAGCGTGGGCGACATCGACCTGTTCACCGACGAGTGCCGCACCTACGCCGAACGACTGCGCGACGCGGGCGTGGACTGCGTCTTCGACCTCGTCCCCGGTGCGCCCCACGGCTTCGAGACCTGGGCCCCCGACTCGCGCCTCGCCCGGGAGCTGCTGGAGCGCAGCCGCGCCTGGCTGGGCGCGCAGCTGACCGGATCGGCTTCGTCGGCGGTTCCCGGCGAGGCGTAGGTCTTCATCGGAGGGCCGTTTCCGGGCACGTCCGTGTTGAGGACGGTGAACGAAGCCGGTCGGCCCGAAGGCCGGCCGACTCGCTCCGTGCCGACCCGGTGTCAGCCCATGTGGACCGGGGCCGCGCCCTCGACGTGCTGCTGCTTCTTCGCGTTGAGGGCCGTCGCGGTGATCACCAGGGCCGCGAGGAACATGACCGACGCGGCGGCGAAGGCCACGGTGTAGCCGTGGGTCAGGGCCTCGCCCGCCTTCGCGATCAGGGCGTGGTCCTGGGTGGCCAGGCCCCGGTAGAGGGAGGAGGCCGCCTCGGGCAGCTTGTCGTCGGCGGCCGTGGTGGAGAGCGTCGACAGGACGGCGAGGCCGAGCGCGCCGCCGATCTGCTGGGCGGTGTTGAGCAGCGCGGAGGCGCTGCCCATCTCGTGGTGCTCGACGGCGTGGACCGCGCCGAGGGTCATCGGGACGAAGCTCATGCCCAGGCCGAGGGCGGTGACGAACATCGCCGGCATGAGATGGGTCGTGAACGAGGAGTCCGGTGTGAGGGCGGCGAACCAGAACATGCCCGCCCCGGCGACCAGCAGACCGGGCCCCGCCACGACACGCGGAGCGACATGGGCGACGAGCTTGGAACTGGCGGCGGCCGCGATGCCCATACCCAGGCTGAACGGCAGATAGGCGAAGCCGGTCCTGATGGCGCTGTAGCCGAGGATGAGCTGCATGTAGAGGGTGAGGAAGTAGAAGAAGGCGATCATCCCGGCGCCGATGAACAGCATCGTGGCGTAAGTGCCGGACCGGGTGCGGTCCTTGAAGAGGTGCAGCGGCATCATCGGGTGGTCGGCCCGCCGCTGTCCCACCAGGAAGGCGGCCAGCAGTACGGCGGCCAGCGCGAAGGAGGCCGGCGTGAGGCCGTTGGTCCAGCCGTGCTCGCCGCCGCGCGTGATGCCGTACACCAGGGAGATCAGACCGCCGGTGCCGGTGACCGCGCCGGGCACGTCCAGGCCGCCGGGGTGGCGTTCCGCCTCGACGAGCAGCCGGGTGCCCGCCAGGACGGCCACGCCGATGGGGATGTTGACGAAGAACACCCAGCGCCAGTCCAGGGTGTCGGTGAGCACACCGCCGAGCAGCAGGCCGACGGTGGCGCCGATGCCCGCCATGGCCGCGTAGACCCCCATGGCCTTGTTGCGTTCCTTGCCGGCGGGGAACGTGGTGGTGATCAGGGCCAGCGCACTGGGCGCCGCGAGTGCCGCGCCGACGCCCTGGAGGACGCGGGCGAGGATCAGCAGGCCCTCGTTCTGGGCGAGGCCGCCGAGCAGGGAGGCCACGGTGAAGACGGCGATGCCGGCCTGGAAGACCCGGCGCCGCCCGTAGAGGTCGCCGGCCCGGCCGCCGAGCAGCAGCAGGCCGCCGAAGGCCAGGGCGTAGGAGTTGACGATCCAGGCGAGGTTCGCGTCGGACACGTCGAGTTCGGTCTGGATGGCCGGCAGGGCGATGTTCGTGATCGTGGCGTCGAGGATCAGCATCAGCTGCGCCGCGGCGATCACGACGAGGGCGAGCCCCAGACGGCGTGGGCCACCGGGGGCGCCGGTATCCGCGCCGGTGTGGACCGATGGGGTGACAGTCGCGCTGTCGGAAGGCATGCGAGAACTCCAGAGGGAGTGTGAGGGCGACAGCATTCCCGAGAGCTTCGGATGGGGAAACGGCCCGCTGATCCGTGGGAATGGAGAAGTGCGACCGTAGCACCTTCTCCATTCCGGCGAGACCACGGAAGAGGGGGAATGCGGTGTGGCAATTATCGCGCTTGACATTCTGCCTGGATCCCCTACCTCAAACCCTGTGATCTGCTCAGATGTCGATTTGCCTTTTCGGGTGAGGTGTGGGCACGGGTGAGTGCGGCCTCTTCTCGATCACGCTTTTACGGGGATTTCAAGTCGGTTTTCTCGCTGTGCACTCCCGGTATTGATTCGATATATGCATTCGGTGAACTCGGGGTGTCGACGGTGACCGGGCGGTTCGCCGCGTATGATTGAGACTCGGTGTCATTTGAGCGACCGGAGGTCGTCGGCGGGGTGGGTGCAACAGTGCGCACGAATACGAGGGACATCGCACGGGCCGCCGTGCGGGCGGAGCTGGCCCAGGTGGCCTTCGAGCTGTTCCGGTCCGAGGGGTTCGACAAGGTCACCGTCAATGACCTGGCCGCTGCCGCCGGCGTGTCCCGCTCCACCTTCCTGCGCTACTTCGGGACCAAGGAGGACGCCGTCCTCAGTGCCGTCGACGCGCAGGGCGAGAAGATCGCCGACGCACTGCGCGCCCGCCCGGCGGACGAGGGCGACTGGACGGCACTGCGGCACGCGCTCGGCGTCATCCTGGAACCCCATCGCCAGGACCCGGCCGGCGCTCTGGTCATGTCCCGCCTGATCATGGACACGCCCGCGCTGTGCGCCCGCAGCCAGGAGAAGCAGGCCGGCTGGCGGCCCGCCATCGCCGCGGCCCTCGCCGAGCGCGCCGGCGCGTCCGGGCCCACGGCACTGGGCCCGCTGGTGCGGGCCGCCGCCGCGGTGGACGCCCTGAACATCGCCGTCAGTCACTGGACCTCGTCCGACGGCGCCCCCGACCTCGACGCCCTCCTCGACGAGGCCTTCGCGGCACTCACGCTTCCGTCGGCGTGATCTGAACGGCAGGTCGATCTCATGCGTCGGCAGCTCTTTTGAACGTGTTCAATTCAAGCGTATGCTGCCTCCATGAGCGACAGAGCCGCCCTTCTCAAGGGCATCCGCGCCTGGTTGGCCCTCTTCGTCGTCTGTCTGGTGCTCAGCGGCGCCACCGCCTTCCCCCTCGTGCACGAACTGCGCTGGACCGAGAGTCTGTTGCGGGCCCTGTCCGTCCCCGAGCAGCTGCCGGGGCTGATGGACTGGGTCGTACGCGTCCGTGACGGTCCCGACGCCACCGACGAGCGCTTCCCGTTCGTCCTCTACGGCACGGACTGGCTCGCCTTCGCCCACCTCGTCATCGCGGTCGCCTTCTACGGGCCCTACCGCGACCCCGTACGCAACATCTGGGTCGTCGAGTTCGGGATGATCGCCTGCGCCGGGGTCGTTCCGCTCGCGCTGATCTGCGGGCCGATCCGAGGCATTCCCTTCTGGTGGACGGTCATCGACATCTCGTTCGGGGTGTTCGGTGTGATCCCGCTGTACGCCGTACGGAAGCGGATCAAGCGGCTGGAGGCGCTCAGCCCGATGCCTCCGGCCGCCGCGGCCGTCACCGTCTGAACGCCGCCTCGATGATGCGTGCGGCGACCGGATTCATGTCGTAGCCCTTGGCGTCGGTCGAGTTGACCGAGTAGACGAGGGTGCGGGACAGGTCGCGGGTGCCGACGACTATCGTGTTGTAGCCCCAGCGGCCGCCCGACTTGCCCCACAACTCCGTGCCGTCGTCGGTGACATGGCGTTGGAGGCCCGCGCTCATCGTGGCCCCGGGGACATCGGCGGGCACGGTGAACATCTCCGTCAGCTGAGGCTCTGGTACGACCTGTCCACGGAACAGGGCGGTCAGCAGTCGCTCCAGATCCGCCGTCGTGGAGATCATGGCTCCCGCCGCTCCGGTGTCCGTGGTGCCCCACACCGTGACGTCGCGCAGCTCCGTCGTCCCGTCCGCGCGCGGCACGGCCTGGTAGCCGTGGTTGTGCGGACCTCTGATCTCCGGGTCGGTGCCCGGGAGATACGTGTCCCGCATCCCCAGCGGGCCGAAGATCCGGCGGGCCGCCTCCCGCTCGTACGAGTGCCCGGTGACCTGCTCGATCAGCACCTCCAGGACCGTGTAGCCGATGTTGAGGTAGTGCTGCCCGGTGCCCGGCGCGAACTCGGGCTCCTTCGCGGTGGCCGACGCGACCATCTCGCGGGCCGTGTGGAGGTCAAAGCGGTGCGCGTACACCTCCTCGAAGGTGTCGCCCGGGAGGTCGGGGACCGGAATTCCGCTGGTGTGGTTGAGCAGTTGGCGCACGGTCACGTCCTTGTACGTGGCCGGGATCAGGTCCGGCAGATAGTGCCGGGCCGGTCGGCCGAGGTCCACGTCACCCTCCGCCGCGAGCTGTAGCACGACCGCCGCCGTGACCACCTTGGTCGTCGAACCGGCCCGGAAGCGCCCGCCCGGGTCCGCCGGGCGCCCGCTCGCGAGGTCGTGCACCCCCGCGCTGCCGTGCCAGTCCGGGCCTTTGCCGCCGACCCGTACGAGCGCGGCGGTCGCGTCCGCGTTCGGCAGCCCGGCGATCGCGGCCCGCAGGGTCCTGGCGTCGGGGCCCGAGACCTGCGCGGTCGCCGGGGCGGAGGAGGCGAGCGCGGGTGCGGCCAGTGGGCCGGCCGCCAGGGCGAGAGTGAGGGCGGTGGCGAGAGCCGTGGTGCGTAAGGCGGTGCGTGTGCGAGTGCGGGGGCGTGTGCTCATCGGCTGCTCCTGGAGGCGGCTGGTGTCGATGTTCACATCCTTGATCCATGCGGGGTGGCGCGGATCGTCACCGAGGATGACGTCGACCCTGGTGTCGGCCCGAGGCCAACTGGGTTACCCCGTACGGAAGTTGTCGGGGATCGCACCTAGGGGCCGTGTCCTGGCGGGCCTGCGGGAGAGGCAAAAACTGTTATCGGGGGCGCCCCCGATCCGTCTCCTCGGGCGACCTGGTGTGTGACTGGGGTGTGGGGCAGGTGTGCAACAGGGCGACGTAAGGTGCACATACGTACGAGAAAGGGCTTTCGTGGACGGGCGCCAGTGGAGTTCCACCATCGCTGCGGCGCAGGCCGGTGACCGGCGGGCGCTGGACGAGCTGGTCGCGGGCTGGCTGCCGCTGGTCTACAACATCGTCGGCCGGGCCCTGAACGGTCACGCGGACGTCGACGACGTCGTGCAGGAGACCATGCTCCGGGCCGTCGACAACCTGGGCTCACTGCGCGACCCGGACAGCTTCCGGTCGTGGCTCGTCGCCATCGCGATGCGTCAGATCCGGGACCGCGCCCGCCGCCGTACGACCGACACCCTGCGCGACGAGACCGCCGACGGAGCCGCCGACTTCGCCGAACTCACCGTGCTGCGGCTCCAGTTGGAGGGGCAGCGGCGCGAGGTCGCGGAGGCGGTGCGCTGGCTCGACGACGAGGACCGGCAGCTGCTGTCGCTGTGGTGGCTGGAGGTCGCGGGCGAACTCACCCGGCGTGAGCTGGCGGCGGCCGTCGGCATCAGCCGGCAGCACGCCGCCGTCCGCGTCCAGCGGATGAAGGAGCGCCTGGAGGCCTCGCGCGGAATCGTCCGGGCGCTCGACGGCGCCTGCCCCGACCTGCGCGAACTGACCGCCCGCTGGGACGGCGACCCGGACTCCGTGTGGCGCAAGCGGCTGGCCCGGCACATCAGGGGGTGCGCGTACTGCGCGAGCCCCGGCGAGGCGGTCGTCGTACCGGCGGAACGGCTTCTGGTCGGCATCGCGCTCGTCCCGCTGCCCGTCGGCTTCACCCTGTCGCTGGCCTTCGGCGGCAAGACGGCCGCGGCAGCCACCGCCGCCGCCTCCGTCGGCTGGTCGGGCAAAATGCTCGGCGCCCTGACCAAGCCGGCCGTCGCCCTGAGCGCCGGGGCGACGATCGTCGCGGGCGGCGCGTACGTCGTGACGCAGGCCCCGGAGGACCCGCCGCCGGCCATCGCCGCCCCCACGGCCCGCGCCCAGTCGCCCGAGGCCCCCACCGCCTCCCCGCCCCGCTCCCCGTCGGCGTCCCCCTCCCTCTCTCCTTCCCCGTCCCCGTCGGCGACCCGGCCGAAGACCGACGTGTACGGCACGGTCGTCGACGCCGTCGACACGGCACCCGACCCCAACGCCCGCCCCGCCGCCCTCCCGCACCGGACCGAGACCGGCATCACCAGCACCGGCGGCGCGCACGCCACCATGAACCACCGCGGGGACAGCGTGACGCTCACCGGCAAGGGCTATGTCCTCGTCCGATGGCAGATCTCGCCGCAGTACCGGTCCGGCAGCCTCGTCATGCCGACCTGGACCGCCCTGAAGGGCAAGCTCTTCCACGTGGCCTCGGGCGGCGGTCGCCGCATGGACGACAGCGTCAGCACCACCGACACGACCGCCACCGGCATGGGCAACGCCACCACCGGCTACACCGTCCTGCCCGCCGGCACCCAGCAGATGTGGCAGAACGAGTACTTCTACGTCGACGGCAGCGTCACCCTCACCGTCAACGAACGCGGCGCCGACTACGGCCTCAACGTCTTCCCGACGACCTGGGACAAGGTGGAGGAGGACGTGACCGCCGGACCCCCCGAGGGCGCCACCCGCTACGGCCTGGTCCGCGACACCGGCAACGACGACACCCCTGTTCCGCAGTACGTCACCCGGGCCACCCCGGCCGACCCGGCGACCGTCGCTCAGGTGTCCCGCGTGTAGTGGTCCCGCGTGTAGTTCTCCTGCGCCTCCATGACCTCGTCACCGTGCTCGAAGGCCCACACGCCGAAGGCCTCGACCGGGGCGAGCAACGACCGCCCCAGGCCGGTGAGTTCGTACTCCACACGCGGTGGTGAGCCGCCGTACGCCCGCCGTCGGACGAGCCCGTTGAACTCCAGCCGCCGCAGCGTCTCGGTCAGCACCTTCTGGCTGATGCCGCCGATCCGGTCCCTCAACTCCCCATGGCGCACGGGCTCTTGGCGCAGCGCCCACACCACCACCGCGTTCCAGGTGTTGCCGAGCAGATCGAAGGCGAGCCGCGCCCGGCAGTCGGCGAGGAAGGGCGGTCCGGTGTCGGTGGTCACGTACCGAATGGTGCCCCAACGGCCTTCTACCGTCAGCAACATGAGAACGAGAAGGCGAGTGGGAATCCTCGGTACGGGGGGAATGGCGGACGCCCTGGGCGTTCAGTGGGCGCGGGCCGGTCACCAGGTCTTCGTCGGCGGCCGGAACGCCGGACGCGCGGCGGACCTGGCGCACCGCATCGGAGCCGTCGGCAGCGGGGGCCTGCGGGAGGCGGCGGAACACGGTACCGACGCCGTACTCCTCGCGCTGCCCTACCCGGTGGCGGCGGAGACGGTCGCCGCGCTCGAAGTCCCGCTGCGCGGGCGGGTGTTGATCGACTGCACCAACCCGGTGGGTCCCGGCTTCGCCCTGCTGACGGCGGGCGGCCCCTCAGCCGCCCGGCGCATGGCGTCCGCCGCCCCCGCCGCCCATGTGGTCAAGGCCTTCAACCTCTGCCACGAGGACGTCTGGCGTCTGACCCCGCCGGTCTTCGACGGCCGCCCGCTCGCCGTCCCCCTGTGCGGCGACGACGAACACGCGCTGTCCGTCGTACGACAACTCGTCCGCGACCTGGGCTGCGAGCCGTTGAACGCCGGAAGTCTGGACCGGGCGGCCCTGCTGGAGGCGACGGCGGCGCTGCTGATCGGGCTGTGGGTGGGGGAGGGGGCCGACGCTCAGGCGATCGCGCCGCCACGGGAGTTCGCGGGCGGGCGCCCCTGACACGTCGGAGGCTCCGTCACCCCTTGCGCAGCGCGCACAACGCGGCGATGCGGTTCGTGGTGATCGAGTCGACGCCCACGTCGAGCAGTCGCCGCATGGAACGACGGGTGTCCGGTGTCCACACCGACAGCAGACAGCCGTCCCGGTGCACCCGCGCCGTGAGGCTCCGGTCGACAAGGGCGAAGCGGTAGTTGAGCCAGCGCGGGCGCACCGCGGTCAGCAGGGCCGGGCGCGGCGGTGCGAGGGTCTTCCAGGTCAGGGCGATCTCGGCGGACGGGTCGGCCGCGCGGACGGCGAGCATCGCCGGGGCGTCGCCGGTGTAGTACGCACGTTCGCCGGCTGCGCACTCCCGGACCACGTCCACCACCCGCCGTACCGCCCGCACATCGGGCGCCCCCGGCAGATCGATCATCACCCGGCTGCCCTCGGTCACGGCCAGCGCCTCCGCGAGCGTCGGCACCCCGCCCTCCGTCAGCCCGCGCACCTCGGCCGCCGACAGCGCGGCCAGCGGCCGGTCCTGCTCCCACAGCCGCTTGAGTGTCGCGTCGTGCAGCAGCACGGGCACGCCGTCACGGGTGAGCCGTACGTCGAACTCGACGGCGTCCGCGCCCTGGTCGAGCGCGGAACGCAGCGAGTCGACGGTGTTCTCACGGAAGCGGTAGGGGTCGCCCCGATGGGCCACGGCGGTCACGTTCTGCATGGGTCCATTGTGCTGGGACGGGGCCTTTGGTGTTGCTCAGGGGGCGAGCCACGCCGACGTGTACGTGTCGATCTCGGCGGCCAGCGCGGCCTTGCCCGCCGGGTCGAGGAAGGAGGCCTCGACGGCGTTCTTGGCGAGGTCCGCGAGACCCCACTCGTCGAGGTCGAGCAACCGCCCGGCGACCGCGTACTCGTTGTTGAGGTCGGTGCCGAACATCGGCGGGTCGTCGGAGTTGATCGTCACGAGGACGCCGGCCCGCACGAACTCCTTGATCGGGTGCTCGTCGAGCGTACGGACCGCGCGCGTGGCGATGTTGGAGGTCGGGCAGACCTCCAGGGCGATGCGCTGCTCGGCGAGGTGCGCGAGCAGTTCGGCGTCCTGCGCGGAACTCGTACCGTGCCCGATTCGTTCTGCGCGCAGATGGTTCAGCGCGTCCCAGACGGTCTCCGGCCCGGTGGTCTCGCCCGCGTGCGGCACCGAGCGCAGTCCGGCGGCGATCGCCCGGTCGAAGTACGGCTTGAACTGCGGCCTCGGTACGCCGATCTCGGGCCCGCCGAGCCCGAACGAGACCAGCCCCTCCGGGCGCAGCCGATCGACGGTGGCGAGCCGCACGGTCTCCTCGGCCGCTTCGAGCCCGGCCTCGCCCGGGATGTCGAAGCACCAGCGCAGTACGGTCCCGAACTCGGCCTCGGCCGACTTCCGGGCGTCCTCGATCGCGTCCATGAAGGCACGCTCGTCGATGCCGCGCCGGGTCGAGGAGAACGGGGTGATGGTCAGCTCGGCGTACCGGACCTGCTGCCGGGCCAGGTCGCGGGCCACCTCGTAGGTCAGCAGCCGTACGTCCTCCGGGGTCCGGATGAGGTCCACGACGGACAGGTACACCTGGATGAAGTGGGCGAAGTCCGTGAACGTGAAGTAGTCGGCCAGGGCTTCGAGGTCGGTGGGGACCTTGGAGTCGGGATGGCGCGCGGCCAGCTCCGACACGATCCGCGGGGAGGCGGAGCCGACGTGATGGACGTGCAGTTCGGCCTTGGGCAGCCCGGCGATGAAGGCGTGCGGGTCCTGGACGTCCGCCGCGGCACGCTGGTGGTTGTCGGTCAAGGGTTCCTCCCCGGGAACGGCGCCCCGGACATGCGACGGTCGGCGGGACGCGGGTGATCGGCTGATCGATGACTCGGGGATCATCGTAGGCCGGGTCCATGGGGAGACGCCCACAGGATTTCGTCCCGGGGTGGGAGCGGGCGCGGGCGCGGCGACTGGCGGGCGGGGGAGTGGCGGGAGGGGATGCCGAGGTCCCCCGTCGCCCTGTGATCCCGGGCCGTAGCATGACGGGAACGCACGAACGAGGGGACCCCACGCATGTCCGACGCCGCGCAGCCGCCGCATCCACCGGAGAACGTCCCTTCGGAGGGGGCGAGTTCCGAGGGTGCGGCGACCGGTGAGACCGTCAGCGAGAGTCCCGCGAGCGGTACGCCTGCCCGGGTCCCGCTGGACAAGCCGCCGGCCGGGTCGGCTTCCGGCGGCACCGCGGACTCCGGGCCCGAGTTCGATCCCTGGGCACCGCCCGCCGAGGACGCCGCGGGCTCCGGGGCCACGTTGTTCTGGGACGACGGCGGTACGACGCCGCCGGCCCCCTCTGGTCACGGCCACCCGACGGTCCCCGCGACGCCGGCGTCCGCCTCGCCTCCGCCGGCTCCCCAGCCGGCCCCGGCCGCCCCGCCCGCGCCCCAGCCCTGGGCCAACCCGTTCGCCCCGTCCGGCGGTCACGTGGCGGGCACCCCGCAGGACAACCCCTTCGCGCCCCCTGCCCCGCACGGCTCCTACGCGCAGCCCGCCGCGCCGGTGCCTCCGCCGCCCATAGCCCCCGACGGGCCCGGACAGGCCCCGCACTCCTACCCGGCCGGGCCGGTGTACGGCTACCCGCAGCAGCCCGGGTACGGCGGTGGCGGTCCCGTGTATGCCCCGCCCCCTCCGGCCTACGGCGGTGGCCCCGGCTACGGCTGGGCTCCCATGGCGCCCCAGCCGAGCAATGGCATGGGGACGGCCTCGCTTGTGGTCGGGATCGTCTCGGCCGTCATCTTCTGTCTGTGGCCGCTGGCGATCATCCTGGGGATCCTTGCGGTGATCTTCGGTGTGATCGGGCGTGGGAAGGTTCGGCGGGGTGAGGCGACCAATGGGGGGCAGGCGCTGGCCGGGATCATCTGCGGGGCGGTTGGCATCGTCATCGCTGTGGCGTTCGGCGTCGTCGTCATCGCCTTCGGCGACGACAGTGACGCGAGCACGTTTGACGACGGTTACTCGACGTCCCTGTCCCAGCGCGTGTAGCCGGCGATCAGGGCTGCGTCTGCGTGGCTTGGGTTGTCGCTGTCTGCGGGTTCGTCGTGGCTGGTCGCGCAGTTCCCCGCGCCCCTGAGGGGCGCGGCTGACGCACCGGCGTGGATCTGCTGACCCCCCTCAGGCCCGCAAACGCTCCCGTGCCCCCATCAGCGCGAACCCCAGCAGGTTCAGGCCTCTCCACCGCTCCGGATCCTGTGCCGCCTCGTCGTCCGCTGCGAGGCCGATGCCCCATACGCGGTCCACGGGGCTTGCCTCCACCAGGACGCGGTCGCCCGTGGCCAGGAGGAACTCCCGTAGTTCGGGGTGTGCGGCGAACTTGTGGACGCTGCCCTCGACCACGATGCTGAACCGTTCGCGCTCCCACACGGCCTCGTCGAAGCCGCGTACGAGACGGCCGGCCTTCTTCGCGAGCGCCGGGTTCGGTGCCGTGATCGCCCGCTGCTCCGCCTCCGGGTCCTCGAACAGGCGGGCCTTGGCGGCCATCATCCAGTGCTCCGCCGTCGCGTACTCCACCCCGGCGACCGAGAACGCGGCCGGCCACCACTGGCTGAGACAGTTCGCTCCCACGCGGCCGTCCTGGCGTGGCCGGTGCCCCCAGAAGTGCAGATACTTGACCCGGGCCCCCGCACGGACTTCCCTGGTCAGGGCCTCCAACGAATCGATCTGCCCCGACATCCCCTTGTTCTGCGTGATTCTCCCCATGCACGTGAGTCTGGCAGCCACCACTGACAACGCGTCCTGCCTTTTCCCGTTCGGCTCGACACCTGGTCGACAGATTCCGTCGCGTAACCAAAAGGCAACAACGGAATCCCTTGTTGGAGTCCACTTACTCTGTCAGGATCGGCACTCAAATCGACCTGGAGCTACGTTGACCCCCGCAAATCGGGGAGGGCGACGGAGGAGAGCGACATGCACAATCCGGGCCATCGCTTCCCGGCGCAGGAGCGGCTCGCGGCCGGCGCGCAGTACATCGCGGGCCGGCTGACCCACGGCACCTCCGGCCGTACGTTCGCGGTCGTCGACCCCGCCACCGGCGAGGAGGTCTACACGTACGAGCTGGCCGGTCCTGACGACGTGGACGCCGCCGTCGCCGCCGCGCGTGCCGCCTTCCCGGGCTGGGCCGGTGCCACCCCGGGCGAGCGTTCCGACGCGCTGCACCGCTTCGCCGCCGTCCTCGCCGAGCGCGCCGAGGAATTCGCCCGCGCCGAGTCCCTCCAGTGCGGCAAGCCGCTCAAGCTGACCCGCGAGTTCGACGTACCGGGGACGATCGACAACACCGCGTTCTTCGCCGGCGCCGCGCGGCACCTCCAGGGGCAGTCGGCCGGGGAGTACTCCGGTGACCACACCTCGTACGTCCGCCGGGAACCCATCGGTGTCGTCGGCTCCATCGCGCCCTGGAACTACCCCCTCCAGATGGCCGCCTGGAAGATCCTCCCGGCGGTCGCGGCCGGCAACACGATCGTGCTCAAGCCCGCCGAGCTGACCCCGCTGACCTCGCTCCTCTTCGCCGAGGCGGCCACCGCGGCCGGGATTCCGGACGGGGTGATCAACGTCGTCACCGGGACCGGCAAGGAGGCAGGGGAGCATCTCGTCGGGCATCCCGATGTCGCCATGACGTCCTTCACCGGGTCCACCGCCGTCGGCAAACGTGTCGCCGAGGTCGCCACCGCCACCGTCAAGCGGCTCCACCTGGAGCTGGGCGGCAAGGCACCCTTCGTCGTCTTCGACGACGCCGATCTCGAAGCGGCCGTCAACGGGGCCGTCGCGGGCGCACTCATCAACACCGGGCAGGACTGCACGGCCGCCACGCGCGCGTACGTGCAACGGCCGCTGTACGAGGAGTTCGTCGCGAAAACAGCTGCCCTTATGGAGGGTGTCCGGCTGGGTGATCCGTTCGCCTCGGGCACCGACCTCGGGCCGCTCATCTCACACGCGCAGCGCGACCGGGTCGCCGGTTTCGTCGAGCGGGCGCGTGCCTACGCGCGCGTGGTGACCGGCGGCGAGGCTCCCCAGGGGGAGCTGAAGAACGGCGCCTACTACCTGCCCACCCTGGTCGCCGACGCCGCCCAGGACAGCGAGATCGTCCAGTCCGAGATCTTCGGGCCCGTTCTCGTCGTACTCCCCTTCGACAGCGACGACGAAGGCATCCGGCTCGCCAACGACACGCCCTACGGTCTCGCCGCCTCCGCCTGGAGCCGCGATGTCTACCGGGCGAACCGCGCCACCCGCGAGATCAAGGCGGGCTGTGTGTGGGTCAACGACCACATTCCGATCATCAGCGAGATGCCCCACGGCGGGTACAAGGCGTCCGGCTAC
Organism: Streptomyces sp. NBC_00075; assembly: GCF_045041225.1. Lineage (NCBI taxonomy): Bacteria > Bacillati > Actinomycetota > Actinomycetes > Kitasatosporales > Streptomycetaceae > Streptomyces > Streptomyces sp. NBC_00075. The sequence continues at coordinate 2,737,616 of NZ_CP108243.1, read as the reverse complement.
GGCAAGGACATGTCCTCGTACTCGTTCGAGGAGTACACGCAGATCAAGCACGTCATGTTCGACAACACTGCGGTTGCCCGAAAGGACTGGCACCGCACGATCTTCGGGGACCGCTGACCGGACACAGGCCGACCGACCAGCGGCCGCACACCCTCCCGAAAGGGCACCAGCGCATGGAGCAGTACGAGCCCGACCGCCTTTCCCCGGCCCAGGTGGCCGCCATGCGGCGCAGCTTCCGGAACGGCAGGGCCGCCCTGACCCGCCGGTCCCTGCTGCGCGCCTCCGCGGGCGGCGCCCTCGTGGCCGGCGGCCTCGGCGCGCTGACCGGCTGCGGCATCCCCGCGGCTGGCAAGACCGCCGGAGGCGTCTCCGCGGACGACCACTCGGCCAAGGAGAAGACCGTCAACTTCTCCAACTGGACCGAGTACATGGACGTCGACGAGAGCGAGAAGCACCACCCCACGCTCGACGCGTTCACCGAACGGACCGGCATCAAGGTCAAGTACACCGAGGACATCAACGACAACGTCGAGTTCTTCGGCAAGATCAAGCCGCAGCTCGCGGCGGGCCAGGACACCGGCCGCGACATCATCGTCCTCACCGACTGGCTGGCCGGCCGGCTGATCCGGCTCGGCTGGGTCCAGAAGCTGGACGCGGCGAACCTTCCGCACGCGTTCGCGAACCTGGCGGAGCAGTTCCGCAGCCCCGACTGGGACCCGGGCCGCGCCTACTCGTACCCCTGGCAGGGCATCTCGACCGTCATCGCCTTCAACAGGAAGGCGCTCGACGGCGTCGAGGTGAAGTCGGTCTCCGACATGCTCGACAACCCCAAGCTCAAGGGGCGCGTCGGGTTCCTCTCCGAGATGCGCGACAGCATCGGCATGACCCTGCTCGACATGGGCAAGGACCCGGCGAAGTTCACCGACGACGACTACGACGCGGCGATCGCCCGCCTCCAGAAGGCCGTCGACAAGGGCCAGATCCGCCGCTTCTCCGGCAACGACTACACGGCCGACCTGACCTCGGGCGACTTCGCGGCCTGTATCGCCTGGGCGGGGGACGTCGTCCAGCTCAAGGCGGACAGCCCGGACATCGACTTCATCATCCCGGACAGCGGCTACATCACGTCCAGCGACAACATGCTGATCCCCAACAAGGCGCGCCACAAGACGAACGCCGAGCGGCTCATGGACTACTACTACGAGCCCGAACCCGCCGCCGAACTGGCCGCCTACATCAACTACGTGTGTCCCGTCGACGGAGTGAAGCCCTACCTCGCGAAGATCGACGAGTCGGCGGCGGACAACCCGCTGATCATCCCCGACGCGGCGATGGCCGCGAAGTCCCACGCGTTCAGGTCCTTGAGCCAGAAGGAAGAGACGGCGTACGAGGAGAAGTTCGCGAAGTTGACAGGGGCGTAGCCACGCCTGCCCCAGCGGTGCGAAACCCCTCCGACTCCCCAAGGACCACACCATGACCAGCACAGAACACGGCGGCGACGTCCGTCTCTCCGGGATCAGCAAGAACTACGGCTCCTTCACCGCCGTACACCCCCTCGACCTCACCGTCCCGCAGGGCTCCTTCTTCGCCCTGCTCGGCGCCTCCGGCTGCGGCAAGACGACCACCCTGCGGATGATCGCCGGGCTGGAGGAACCTTCCTCCGGGACCGTCTACCTCGGCGAGCAGGAGGTCACCCACCTGCCGCCGTACAAGCGGCCGGTGAACACCGTCTTCCAGTCGTACGCCCTCTTCCCGCACCTCGACATCTTCGAGAACGTCGCCTTCGGGCTGCGCCGGCGCGGCATCAAGTCGGTGAAGAAGCAGGTCGAGGACATGCTGGAACTCGTCCAGCTGGGCGAGCAGGCGCGCAAGAAGCCGCACCAGCTCTCCGGCGGCCAGCAGCAGCGCGTCGCCGTGGCCCGTGCGCTGATCAACACCCCCAAGGTGCTGCTCCTCGACGAGCCGCTCGGTGCCCTCGACCTCAAGCTGCGCCGTCAGATGCAACTGGAGCTGAAGCGCATCCAGACCGAGGTCGGCATCACGTTCGTCCATGTCACGCACGACCAGGAGGAGGCCATGACGATGGCCGACACGGTCGCCGTGATGAACGCGGGACGCGTGGAGCAGCTCGGCTCGCCCGCCGACCTCTACGAGAACCCGCAGACGACCTTCGTCGCGAACTTCCTCGGCACCTCCAACCTCATCGAGGCCGAGGTGGACGCCAAGAGCGGCGACGAGATCGTCCTCAAGGCGGGCGGCGGCAAGCTCCTGCTCCCCGAGGCCCGCTGCTCCGCGCCGACCAGGACCGGCGGCAAGGTGCTGGTCGGGGTCCGCCCCGAGAAGATCTCCCTCACGCACGCGGACGACGCCGGCGACATCCCGGCCGGCCGCAACCGCATCACCGGCAAGATCGCCGACACGAGTTTCATCGGCGTCTCCACGCAGTACGTCATCGACAGCCCCGTCTGTCCCGAGTTCGAGGTGTACGTCCAGAACATCGACCGCGACGCCAGGCTCGCCCCCGGCGCGGACGTCGTCCTGCACTGGAACCCGGCCCACACCTTCGGCCTGGACGCGGATCAGGACATAGACGCGGGTGTGGGCACGGTCGACGAAGAGGCGGCCGCCTGATGGCCACCGCGACCCCCGAAGCGCCGCCCCTGGCGCCCGCACCGGTCAAGAAGCCCCCGCGAAAGAGGGGCCGCTGGACGCCGTACTGGCTGCTCCTGCCCGGCATTCTCTGGCTGTTCGTGTTCTTCGCGCTGCCGATGGTCTACCAGGCCTCCACGTCCGTGCAGACGGGCTCCCTGGAGGAGGGCTACAAGGTCACCTGGCACTTCGCGACCTACTGGGACGCGGTGGCCGACTACTGGCCGCAGTTCCTGCGCTCGGTGCTGTACGCGGGCGCCGCGACGATCCTGTGCCTGGTGCTGGGGTATCCGCTCGCGTATCTGATCGCGTTCCGTGCCGGCCGCTGGCGCAACCTGATCATGATCCTGGTCATCGCGCCGTTCTTCACCAGCTTCCTGATCCGTACGCTCGCCTGGAAGACGATCCTCGCGGACGGCGGCCCGGTCGTCGGCGTCCTCAACTCGCTGCACGTCCTGGACGTCACCAGCTGGCTCGGCATCACGGCCGGGGACCGGGTGCTGGCCACGCCGCTCGCGGTGGTCTGCGGTCTGACGTACAACTTCCTGCCGTTCATGATCCTGCCGCTCTACACCTCGCTCGAACGCATCGACGGACGGCTGCACGAAGCGGCAGGCGACCTCTACGCCAGGCCCTTCACGACCTTCCGCAAGGTCACCTTCCCGCTGTCGATGCCCGGCGTCGTCTCCGGCACGCTGCTCACCTTCATCCCGGCGAGCGGCGACTACGTCAACGCCGATCTGCTCGGCTCGACGGACACCCGCATGATCGGAAACGTCATCCAGACGCAGTTCCTGCGCATCCTCGACTATCCGACGGCCGCCGCGCTCTCCTTCATCCTCATGGCGGCGATCCTCATCATGGTCACCCTCTACATCCGCAAGTCCGGGACGGAGGACCTGGTTTAAATGGCCTTCGTGAACTCGATCGGGCGCTGGCTCAAGAGCCATTTCGTCGTCATCGCGGGACTGATCACCCTCGGTTATCTTCTGTTGCCGAACATCGTCGTCACGGTGTTCTCCTTCAACAAGCCGAAGGGCCGCTTCAACTACGAGTGGCAGCAGTTCTCGACGGACGCCTGGCGTGATCCGTGCGGGGTCGCCGACATGTGCGGCTCGCTCTCGCTCAGCCTCCGCATCGCCTTCTGGGCGACCGTCGGGGCGACCGTCCTCGGCACGATGATCGCCTTCGCGCTGGTGCGGTACCGCTTCCGCGCGCGGGGCTCCGTCAACTCCCTGATCTTCCTCCCCATGGCGATGCCCGAGGTCGTCATGGCGGCCTCGCTGCTCACCCTGTTCCTCAACCTGGGTGCGCAGCTGGGCTTCTGGACGATCCTGATCGCCCACATCATGTTCTGCCTCAGCTTCGTCGTCGTCGCCGTGAAGGCACGTGTGATGTCGATGGACCCGCGCCTTGAGGAGGCCGCCCGGGACCTCTACGCGGGCCCGGTGCAGACCTTCGTACGCGTGACCCTGCCCATCGCGGCCCCCGGAATCGCCGCGGGCGCGCTGCTCGCCTTCGCGCTCTCCTTCGACGATTTCATCATCACCAATTTCAACGCGGGCTCGACCGTCACCTTCCCCATGTTCGTCTGGGGCTCGGCGCAGCGCGGAACGCCCGTGCAGATCAATGTCATCGGTACGGCCATGTTCCTGGTCGCCGTGCTGCTGGTGCTGAGTGGAATGGTCGTCAGTAATCGCCGTAACAAGCAAAAGGCGTAATCAGAAAAACCCCGTGGGGAGTTGAAATCATGGCCCCGAGCGCCATGAGTATGTGGACCAAGTCTCTTTCCGACGCCCAGCCGGTCGCGTACTGGCTGGACGACCCCGGCAAGCCGCACCCCGAGCCCGCCCTCACCGGCGGCGAGAGCTGCGATCTGCTCGTGGTGGGCGGCGGCTACAGCGGGCTGTGGACCGCGCTGATCGCCAAGGAGCGCGATCCGCAGCGGGACGTCGTGCTCGTCGAGGGCCGTGAGGTGGGCTGGGCCGCCTCCGGCCGCAACGGCGGCTTCTGTGCCGCCTCCCTCACCCACGGCCTGGCCAACGGCCTCGCCCGCTGGCCGGACGAGATCCACCGCCTCCAGGAACTGGGCGCGCAGAACCTCGACGAGATCGAGAAGGCGGTGGCCCGGCACTCCCTGGACTGCGACTTCGAACGCACCGGCGAGATCGACGTCGCCACCGAACCCCACCAGGCGGCCGAACTCCGCGCCTGGCACGAGGAGTTGACGTCCAAGGGCCTCGCGACCGGCACCGAGTTCCTGGACGCGGAGGCGGTACGGGACCAGGTCGCGTCCCCCACCTTCTTGGCCGGCCTGCACGACCGCACGGGCGTCGCGATGCTCAACCCGGCGAAACTGGCCTGGGGGCTGAAGCGGGCCTGCCTGCGCCTGGGCGTCCGCGTGTACGAGCACACGCCGGCGCTCACGCTACGGCCGTACGGCGCGGGAATGGCCGTACGCACCCCCTACGGGTCGGTCCGCGCCCGCCGGATCGCGCTCGGGACGAACATCTTCCCGAGCCTGGTGAAGCGCGTCCGGGCGTACACCGTCCCCGTCTACGACTACGCGCTGATGACCGAACCCCTGAGTGAGGAGCAGCTCGCCTCGGTCGGCTGGCGGGGGCGGCAGGGCCTCGGGGACAGCGCCAACCAGTTCCACTACTTCCGGCTGAGCGCCGACAACCGCGTCCTGTGGGGCGGTTACGACGCGATCTATCCGTACGGCGGCCGGGTGCGCGCCGAGTACGACGACCGCCCGGAGACCTACGCCAAGCTCGCCGACCACTTCTTCACCTGCTTCCCGCAGCTGGAGGGCGTCCGCTTCACCCACGCGTGGGGCGGCGCGATCGACACCTGCTCGCGCTTCTCGGCGTTCTTCGGCACCGCGCACGGGGGGCGCGTGGCGTATGCGGCGGGGTTCACCGGGCTCGGTGTCGGGGCGACGCGGTTCGGGGCGGACGTGATGCTGGATCTGCTGGCGGGGGAGCGGACGGAGCGCACGGCGCTGGAGATGGTCCGCAAGAAGCCGTTGCCGTTTCCGCCGGAGCCGTTCGCGTGGACGGGGATTGCCTTGACCAAGTGGTCGTTGGCGCGGGCGGATGCGCATGGGGGGCGGCGGAATCTGTGGCTTCGGGCGATGGATCGGTTCGGGTTGGGATTCGACAGCTAGTGGGTCGTTCGTCGGCTGCGGGGCGGTGGGGGCTTGTCGCGCAGTTCCCCACGCCCCTTTGGGGCGCGCCGGCGTGCGCCCAGCTCATGATCGCGACCTGGTTCACTACCAATAAGTAGCGGAACCCGCGTAATGCTTGCGGGAAACCTCTCTCTCCCTCGTGACGCGACCAGCGTTCACAGAGAAAGGGAGGACCCCTCATGACAGGGGCGAAAACGGCGGTCGAGTGGCTGGCGTCCGTGGCTCCGGATCCCGAGGCCTGTCGGTGGGAGTGGGAGCGCAATCCCCTGGGGATCGCGCTGCTGCCCGCCGGCAAGGCCTGGGACGTGCTGATCCTGCCGGGCGAACTCGGTTACCCCACCCTCGACGTCCTCACCCGCGTCATCGACCAACTCGGCCCGGTACTCGTCGACTTCGGCGACTCCCGGATGGGGTTCTTCGTACCGCCGGGCACCGCGGCCCGCTGGCTGGGTACGGGGGTGCGTACGGCGGGAAACGGCACGTGGATCGTCGTGCCGTACCCCAACCGCGCGACCGGAGGCGTCCGTTGGCTGATCCCGCCGGACGGCTCGGGCACCCTCACCGACCCGGCACTCCTCGAACTGGCCATGCACGAGGCGGCGGCGGGTCTGGCGACGGACGGAGACAACGGAGACAGGTGATGCCGAGGCCCGTGCGGTTCTCGTAGTCACCGCATGACCACGCTCTCGTCGGCCGTCCGTGCGGTCGACGCGAACCGTGGCAATGTGGCGTACAGGTGTGTCACACAGTCAACAGCTGGGTACAACCGGGCAATTGACCGAGACAGGAGCCGCCGTGGCGCTCGGAGACAGAGTGAGGTGTGTCCGTGCCCGAGGGCGCGCGGTCGCGGCCGTCCTCGCCGTCGCCGCCGTGACGACGGTCGTCCTGTGGGTCACCGACCTGGCCCCGGGCTGGCTCGCCCCGGCCCTGAGCGCGGTCGTCACCGCCGCCCTGGTCGAGGAAACGGTCCGCCTCCAGCGTCGCCGAATACCCCGCGGCGACCCGGTGGACTTCCACGTAACCGTCATGAACGCCCACTACCTGCTGGTGCCCGCGGAAGGCGGTGAGCCGCGGCGCGTCGTACCGTCGAGCGGGCACACCGTACGGCTGTACGTCACGGCACCGGAACGGACCGTTGTCCTGGCGGGACTTCGGGTCGTCGTACTCGAACGCCGGCCGCCACGTGGGGAGTTCTCACCGCATTTCGGGGCGCTGCCCATACGCGCCTACACCGTGCTGCTCGACGAGGACCCGCCCCGCATCGAGCCGCACGGCGAGGACACACCGGCCACGTTCTCGTACACGGTCGGGCCGGACGACCCCGAGACATTCGAACTGCGTGTGGAGACCGAACGCTGGCAGGTGGCCTGGGAGTTGGAGCTGGATTGGGTGTGCGGTCGGCGCGCCGGCACGATCAGGGTGGACCTCGCGGGCCACCCGTTCCGCACGGCGGCCAGGCCGCCGCGCGGCCTGATCCGGGAGGACGGAGAATGAAGGGCTCGAGCTGGTGGCGCGGGCGTGCCAAGAAGCGGGCGGAAGACGCTCGGGAACAGGTGCAGGAGGTAATCCCGGACCCCGAGAACTTCGAGGTACGGATCGGCGTGCTCAGCCATGCTCACGCCGTGCTCGACCCCAGCACCACCATCGGCCCGGAACCCCTGCACGTACCCCTCACCGGCTACAACGTGTACGTCGACGTGGAGGCGAGCGGCGGTCTGGACGTCGTACTGCTTGGCCTGCGTGCCGGGGTGCTCGGACGCCGCCCGATGCAGCCGAGTGGGTTGAGCCTCGTGCCCCAGGCCGGGCCCGGCCTCTCCTACGACCGGGAGTTGGAGGAGGTGTACAGGCGCGCCCGGGCGAGGTATCAGCCGATGCTGGTGCCGGACGTCGAGGTGTTCCTCGACGAGACTCCGCCGCTGGTGCGCCCCGCGCTCGACGGCCAGGGCATGCCCGTCGTGCCGGATTTCCGGCTGCCGATGCGGATCGCGGCCGGCACGGCCCGGCGGATCGTCCTGGCCCCGCACACGGAGGACCGCGGACTCGTCGAGTGGCATCTGGTCGCCTACGTCACCTGCGGCGACTACGGGGCCGGGCTGAACTGGGGCCTCATGGTGACTGCGGAGACCAAGATGCGGACCTTCCATCCGGACGGCACCGAGACGGCCACCCCGGTGCACGACGTGGCTCCGCACTGGCGGGTGGCCTGGCCGCCGACGGGATCAGGGTGAGGGCGCGCTGACCGGGGTCCGGCGGCGGGCGAAGAACCGCAGCAGGATCAGCAGCGCCGAGCACAGACACCAGCTCGCCACCACGTCCAGCGGCCAGTGGTAACCCCGGACGACCAGCCCGACGGCGACGGCCGCGTTGAGGACGAGGCAGCTGATCAGGGCGAGCCGACGGGCGTACGTACGGCGCAGCCACGGCAGCAGGAGCAGGGTGGCGGAACCGTAGGCGACGACGGCCGTCGCGGTGTGACCGGAGGGGTAGAAGCCGGTGCCGGGGCCCATGACCGGCGGCCCGGACCGGGCGACCAGCTCCTTCAGCGGTACGACGATCGCCGGTACGGCCGCCATGAGCAGGCCCGCGCCGACCGGTTCCCGCCACCAGCGCTCCGTACCCGCCCGACGCGCGCGCAGTCCGACGTACACCAGGACGACGAGAAGGACCGGAACGGCGACCGCGATGCCCCCGAGATCGGCGAGGAGTGCCCAGCCGCGAGTGGGGTGGACCAGTGAGTCGCTGAGGCGTTCGTCCGCGCGGGCGAGGGGGCCGTGGACGGCGACCTGCCAGGTGATCAGCGCGAAGAGGAGGACCGCGAAGGTCAGGAGGGAGAGGAGAAACCGAGAGTTCGACCGGCCCGGAACAGGGGGGAGAGTACCGGGCCGGTCGATCAGATCGGATCGTCGCACGCCCCGGGGGGTTTGGGGCGGGCGACTGTCCGATCGGTGAGGAGACCCGGAGCCGGAAGCTCCGGTTGTGTGCGCGAGGGCACGACCGGATCGAAGCTGGGGAGGCCCCGACCAGGTGCCACCCACAGTTTCCTGCGGGCGGGGTGTATCTCTCATCTGGATAGAACCTACGGCAGGGGAGGCGGCTGAAACAGGCGGATCGGCGACCCGCCATCCACCCCGCACACCTTCTTCACACGCTCTGACGGCGTCCGCACCGGCTCCGCACGGGCCCGGAAACAAGCGGAATCCGGGCCGGTCGGCCGGTACGAACGGGTGGTGCGGCGGGGCGGCGGGGGCCGGGAACGGGTCAGACGCTGGTGAAGGCCTGCTCGATGATGTCGAGGCCCTCGTTGAGGAGGTCCTCGCCGATCACCAGCGGAGGCAGGAAGCGGAGGACGTTGCCGTAGGTGCCACAGGTAAGGACCACCAAACCCTCTTGGTGACAGGCCTTGGCGAGCGCTGCGGTCGCCTCCGGGTGGGGCTCCTTGGTGGTGCGGTCCTTGACCAGTTCGATGGCGATCATGGCACCGCGGCCACGGATGTCACCGATGACCTCGTACTTCTCGGCCATGGCGGTCAGCCGGGCCTTCATGACGCCCTCGATGTGCTTGGCGCGGGCGTTGAGGTCGAGTTCCTTCATGGTCTCGATCGAGCCGAGCGCACCCGCACAGGCGACGGGGTTCCCGCCGTAGGTGCCTCCCAGGCCACCCGCGTGCGCGGCGTCCATGATCTCGGCGCGCCCGGTGACGGCGGCGAGCGGGAGCCCGCCCGCGATGCCCTTCGCGGTGGTGATCAGATCGGGCACGATCCCCTCGTCCTCGCACGCGAACCACTGTCCCGTACGGCAGAACCCGGACTGGATCTCATCGGCGACGAAGACGATGCCGTTGTCGGCGGCGAACTGCCGGACGGCCGGCAGGAACCCCTTCGCGGGCTCGATGAACCCGCCCTCGCCGAGCACCGGCTCGATGATGATCGCGGCGACGTTCTCGGCCCCGACCTGCTTGCTGATCTGGTCGATGGCCTGAGCGGCGGCCTCGGGCCCGGCGTTCTCGGGTCCGGTGGGCCACCGGTAGCCGTAAGCGACCGGCACGCGGTACACCTCGGGTGCGAACGGCCCGAAGCCGTGCTTGTACGGCATGTTCTTGGCGGTCAGGGCCATGGTGAGGTTGGTCCGCCCGTGGTACCCGTGGTCGAACACGACCACGGCCTGCCGCTTGGTGTAGGCCCGCGCGATCTTCACGGCGTTCTCGACGGCCTCGGCGCCGCTGTTGAAGAGGGCGCTCTTCTTGGCGTGATCGCCCGGCGTCAGCTCGGCGAGCGCCTCGGCGACCTCGACGTACCCCTCGTACGGCGTGACCATGAAGCACGTGTGCGTGAAGGCCGCGAGCTGGGCGGAGGCCCGCCGCACGACGGCCTCGGCGCTGGCGCCGACGGAGGTGACGGCGATACCGGACCCGAAGTCGATCAGCCGGTTCCCGTCGACGTCCTCGATGATCCCGCCGCCCGCCCGCGCGGTGAAGACGGGCAGCACGGACCCGACCCCACCGGCGACGGCGGCGAGCCGCCGGGCCTGGAGCTCCTGGGACTTGGGGCCGGGGATGGCGGTGAGTACGCGGCGCTCCTGGGGGAGGGAGGTCATTTGGGGCTCCTGGGGGCGTGACGGGAGGCGGGTCTTTGTCCGCACCTTTCTCCGCAGGCTAGGCCTGGGGGGTGGGGGCGGGCATGCACCGTTTGGGAGTGGTCAGGGTGTGTCGTTGTCCTTGGTGGACAGGGGGCGGGGTGCGTGATCCATGCTGCCGCCTTGATATCGGGCGGTGATCTTGTGGTGACTCGCGAAGAAATGACCTCTGCTTGGTCTGTAGTTCATCAATAGTTCATTTGTCCGTCGCTCGTCGGTTCCCGGAAATTCGCCAATCTGTCCCGCCTGTGTGGGGGTTCTGTGGCGGGGGTGGAGCGGTGGGGCGGGGACTGCGTGCGGGGGCGCTTGTCATGGCTGCGGTCATGGCGGGCATGGGGATGGCGGAAGGTGCGGCCGTCGCAGTGCCGTGGGCGCAACGGGAGTTGTCGAGCGGGGAGCGGCCCGAGCAGCGGTGGGGTACGGCCGCGGGGCGCTCGCACGAAGCAGCCGCCGACGCGACGGACGCCGCCGCGGGTGGGGGCCGTTCGGGGCATGTGAGCGGCAAGGGTGAACTGGCCCTCGACACCGGATTCCCCGTGCAGCCGCTGATCGCCGCCGCGCCGTCGATCGAGTCCGACAGCGCCGATCCGGTCGTGGTCCCCGAGGTGCCCCAGGTCAAGGGCTTCGACCCGAAGACGAGCCGTGAAGTGGCCGGCGAGCGCACGGCCCAGGGGCGCACCTATCGGAACGCCGACGGCACGTTCACCACCCAGTACTACGACGAGCCGGTCAACTTCCGCGACGAGAGGGGGAGTTGGCGGACGATCGACACCTCCCTGGCCCAGCCCGAGGGCACCCGCACCATGAGCGTCGCCGCACCGCTCTGGGAGACCACCTCGACCGAGGTGACCATCGGGTTCGCGGGTCACGCGGACGCCGACCCGGTGGCCCAACTGGACCTCGGAGAACACGGATCGGTCGGATTCGCCGTGTCGAGCGCCGCGCACACCGCCGGTCAGGTCGACGGCAGCACGATCACCTACCCGGACGTCCGCGCCTCGTCCGACATCGAGTTCCTCGCCGGGAACGCGTCGGTCAAGGAGACCCTGCTCCTCAAGGGGCCCGAGGCTCCCACGGAGTGGAGCTTCCCGCTGGCGACCACGGGGCTGACCGCCCGTCTGGACGACGCGGGCGCGGTGGTCTTCGACGACGGCGCGGGCGCGGAACGGGCCCGGATTCCGCAGGGCTGGATGGAGGACTCCCGCCTCGCGGAGAACGCCGACGAAGGCGTGATCTCCACCGGAGTCGTCTACAGCCTGGCGGAGGAGTCCGGCCGTCAGGTCCTGAAGGTGTCGCTCGACCAGGAGTGGCTGCACGACCCGGCCCGGGTCTTCCCGGTGCGGGTCGACCCCTCCGTCGCGGGCGTGAGCGCGACCTCGGGCACCTATGTGGAAGCCCCGTACAACACGAACTTCTCCACCGACACCGTCCTCAAGGCCGGTACGTACGACGCGGGTTCACACAAGGCCGCGTCCTTCCTGCGGTTCTCCGGTCTGGAGACGACGCTGAAGAACGACTGGGTGCTCAGCGCCAAGCTGAACCTGTACAACTCCTGGTCGCAGTCGTGCAAGGCACGTCCTGTGACGGTCCACCAGATCAAGTCGAACTGGTCGGAGTCCACCACCACGAAGTACCCGGGACCGTCCACCGGCTCGGCGCTGACCTCCAAGAGCTTCGCGCACGGCTGGAAGCCCGAGGGCACCGAGAACTGGAGCTGCGACCCGGCCTGGGAGGGCATCAGCCTCGGCGCGGCGGGCCGCAAGCTGGTCGACGACTGGACGCACGGCCGGCAGAAGAACTACGGCCTCGCCGTCAAGGCGTCCACGACCGACTCCAAGGGCTGGAAGCAGTTCGGCTCGGACGACTACCCGAACGGCAAGCCCCGGCTGGACGTCACCTGGACCAAGTACGGAGCCACGTACAAGCTCGGCGGCTGGGTCCAGCCGGTCACCGCGACCCAGGAGGGCATCTTCAAGGTCACCCTCACCAACCGGGGCGAGGAGAGCTGGACGCCGACCAACAACTACCAACTGCGCTACGACCTTTACGACGCCGACGGCACGAACATCACGGACACCAGCACCAACTCCGTGTGGACGACCATGCCCAGCACCATCTCGCCCGGCGAGACGGTGACCGTGGACGCCCGCATAGCCAAGCTGACACCGGGCACGTACACGCTCGCCTGGACCATGGACGACCGCGGCACGGGCAGCTTCGCCGGTTCGGGTGTGCCGGGCGTGGCGATGAAGTTCGACGCGGTCAACATTCCGCCGGTCCTGATGGCCGAGTCGCCTGCGAGCGGTGTCGTCCAGAACACCCTCACACCGACCCTCTGGGCCTCGGGCAAGGACAGCGACCGCTACCCCGACGCCGCGCTGACGTACATCTTCGAGGTGTGCGAGGTGAAGGGCAGCAACGTACGCGCGAACTGCCGGGCCGGAACAGCGCAGACGTCCAAGTCCTGGGCCGTGCCGTCCGGTTGGCTGTCCTGGGGCAAGCGGTACGCCTGGTACGTCCGGGTCGGTGACGGCGAGGCCACCTCCGCGCTGCCGCGTCCCGCCCACTTCTCCACCGCCGTTCCGCAGCCCGGCATCACCAGCCATCTCGCGACCGCCGACGAGGGCAGGCCGTTCGGCTCCCAGGCGGGCAACTACACGACGGCGGCCACCGACGCGGCGGTCAGTACCGTCGGCCCGGAACTTTCGGTGACCCGTACCTACAACTCCCTGGACCCGCGCACCGATTCGGTGTTCGGCGCCGGCTGGTCGACGGCCTGGGACATGCGTATCACCCCGGACCAGGGCAGCTGGCTGTCCTCCGGAGACCTGGTGGTGACCCTACAAAGCGGTCAGACCGTGCGCTTCGGCCGCAACGCCGACGGCACCTACGCGGCGCCCTCCGGCGGCTTCGCCACCCTCAAGTCCGTGACGGCGGGCGGCTGGACGCTCACCGACAAGAGCGCGACCACGTACACCTTCGACTCCACCGGCCGGCTGACGAAGATCGCGGACGGCGCGGGCCGCGCACAGATCCTGACGTACACGAGTGGCAAGCTCACCACGGCGAAGGACGCGCTCTCCGGACGCACCCTGACCTTCGCCTGGACCGGCGGCCACGTCACCCAGGTCACCACCGGCACCGTGGACGCGGCGACCGGGGCGCTCACCTGGACGTACACCTACAGCGGCGACCGGCTGACCAGGGTCTGCCCGCCGGACTCGGCCACGGCCTGCACCACGTACGACTACACGGACGGCTCGCTCTACCGCAGCACCGTGCTGGACGACAACCCGGTCTCCTACTGGCGGTTCGGCGAGGCAGACGGCGCCGCCGCCCGCAGCGAGGCGCCCTCGCGGTCGGGGCTGAACAACGCGGAGTACTCGGACGCCACGCTCGGGGCCGAAGGGGCCCTGGCGGGTACGCCCGACACGGCCGCCTCGTTCGACGGCGTCGACGGAAACGTCATCCTGCCCGACAACACCGTGCACGCCTCGTCGTTCCTGACCGTGGAGCTGTGGTTCAGGACGGCGGGACCGGGCGTCCTGTTCTCCTACGAGGACGAGCGCATCGAGGACGGCAAGCCCACCTGGTGGACGCCCGCGCTCTACGTCGGCACCGACGGCAAGCTGCGCGGCCAGTTCTGGCGCGAGGGCGGCAAGGGCCCGATCACCAGCACGAGCGCGGTCAACGACAACACCTGGCACCACGTCGTCCTGTCTGGCGCGGGCACCAACCAGGCACTGTTCCTGGACGGTACGCGGATCGGCACGCTCGCCGGCGCGATCGATCACACCGAGCAGGTCTACACCTACGTCGGCGCCGGCTACACCGGCGGCGGCTGGCCCTCCCTGGACACCACCGACACGTTCGGGCACTTCACCGGCAGCATCGACGAGGTCGCCGTCTACGACCGACCGCTCGCCGAACCCGCCGTCGCCGCCCACTACGCGGCCCGCCAGACCAAGGGCCGCCTGACGCAGGCCACCCTGCCCTCGGGACGCGTCGACGCACGGATCACCTACGACTCCGGCACCGACCGGGTCGACCACCTCACCGACGCCAACGGCGGCACCTGGCAGGTCTCCGCCCCCGACTACGCCTCCGGTTCGGCCGGATACGCCCAGGTGGTGCAGGCGAGCGGTCCCGCCAACTACTGGCGGCTCGGCGACCGCAGCGGGGCCGCCGCGGCCAGCGCGCTCACCGACGGCGCCGACGGCTCGTACAGCGACGGCGTGTCCCTCGCGGCGACCGGAGTGTTCTCCGCCGGTGACGACACGGCCGTCGACTTCGACGGCGCGGGCGGCTATGCCGAGGTCCCGGACGACGCCCTGCACGACGCCACGAACGTCGCCGTCGAACTCTGGTTCAGGACGGCCAAGGCAGGCGTACTGGTCGGGGACCAGTCCGTCGCCGTCGACAGCGAGGACGGCGTCGCGGGCAGCTGGACCCCGGTGCTGTACGTGGGTGCCGACGGCAAGCTGCACGGCAAGTTCTACGTCAACTCATCAGTGACAGCGACCTCGTTGGCCTCCACCGCCACGGTGACCGACGGCGACTGGCATCACGCGGTCGTCTCCGCCTCGGGCTCCACTCAGACGCTGTACCTGGACGGGGTCAAGCAGGGCACCCTCGCCGGGGCCGTGAATCATCAGGCCAACTCCCGCACGTACATCGGCGCCGGGTTCGCCAAGAACTGGCCCAGCGCTCCTGCCGACGTCAGTCACTTCACCGGTCAGATCGACGAAGTCGCCGTCTACCAGCACCCGTTGGACGCCGCCACGGTCTCCGCGCACTTCCGCGCCCGTACCGACATGGTCACCGGAGACGCCGCCCACTACCGCGGCGCGACCGGCGCCGACGCACCCGGCGGCTACTGGCGCCTGGACGAGACGACCGGCAGCACGGCCAGGAGTTCCGTGACGGTGAACAGCGGCAACGGCACCTACACCAACGCCACTTTGGGAACGACCGGTGCCTTCGGGGCCGGGCAGGGCAGCGCCGTCACCCTCGCGGGCGGCGGCTACGCCGAGGTGCCGGGTGGCATCATGCGTGCCTCGACCGACCTCGCCGCCGAGATGTGGTTCAAGACGGACCGGGCCGGGGTGCTCATCGGCGACCAGTCGACCTCCATCGCCGGCGCGACGGCGGCGAGCGGCAGTTGGACCCCGGTGCTGTACGTGGGCGCCGACGGCAAGCTGCACGGCAAGTTCTACGTCAACTCCTCTGTCACGGCGACGCCGTTGGCCTCGACCGCGACCGTCACCGACAACCAGTGGCACCACGCCGTCGTCTCCGCCTCCGGCACCACACAGACCCTCTACCTGGACGGCGTGTCCGTCGGCACCCTCACCGGCGCCGTCAGCCACCAGTCCAACTCCCGTACGTACATCGGCGCGGGCTTCGCGAAGAACTGGCCGAGCGCTCCGGCGGACGTCAGTCACTTCACCGGCCAGATCGACGAAGTCGCCATCTATCCGCACCCCTTGACGGAGGATCAGGTGGCGGCCCACTACAGTGCGGCGGCCTTCGCGGACACCTCCGCCCTGACCTCGACCGTCACGGTCACGGACCCGGCAGGCGCCGTCACGAGCAAGATGTACGACGCCCTGCACGGCATGCGCACCGTCTCCGCCACCGACGCCGAGGGCGGTGTCAGCACCTTCGCCTACGACACCGGCGGATATCTCCACACGGCCACCGATCCCGCCGGTCACGTCAGCATCACGGGACACGACAAGCGCGGCAACACCGTGTCGGTGACGACCTGCCGGGACGCGGACTCCTGCTGGACCTCGTTCACCGACTACCACCTCAACACCGCCAACGAACTCGACCCGCGCAACGACAAACCCACAGCGGTCCGCGACGCCCGCTCGACGAGCGTCAAGGACGACCGCTTCAAGACGGCCATGGCCTACACCGCCCTCGGCCTGCCGGACAGCACGACCCTGGCGGACGGCCGCAAGAGCACCACCACCTACACGACCGGCACCGAGACCGCGGTCGGCGGCGGCACCGCCCCGGCCGGCCTGGTCGCCACGGAGACCACTCCTGGCGGCGCGGTCACCACGTACGCGTACTTCGCGGGCGGCGACCTGGCCAGGTCCACCGCGCCGTCGGGGCTGGTGACCGAGTACACGTACGACGGTCTGGGCCGCAAGACCGCCGAGAAGCAGACGTCCGACACCTTCCCGGCCGGGGTGACGACCTCGTACACGTACGACAAGCGGTCCCGGATCGTCTCCGAGACCGGCGCCGCCGTACGGAACGAGATCACCGACACGACCCACACCGCCACGATCACGCGCGGCTACGACGAGGACGGCAACCTGCTGACCGAGTCGACGTCCGACACCACGGGCGGCGACCCCCAACGCACCACGGCCTACCACTACGACGAACTCGGTCTCAACGACAGCGTCACGGACGCCGAACAGAACACGACCCGCTACGAACACGACGCGCTCGGCCGGGTGAACGCGACGACCGATGCCGAAGGCACCCGGCTCACCTACCGTTACACGCCGAGCGGCCGGCACGCCGAGACGGTCCTCAAGGACTGGACGGGCGATCCCTCCGGGACCACGCGCGACCTGGTGGTGGTCTCCAACGCCTACGACCCGGCAGGCCGCCTGGCCTCGACCACGGACGCGCTGGGCGCCACCACGGCGTACACCTACTTCGACGACGGGCTCGCCGCGACCACCACCGCCAGGCAGGTCACTCAGGCCGACGGCAGCCGCCACGACATCGTGCTGGAGGCCAACGAGTACGACGGCGCCGGACACCTGACCAAGCAGGTCACCGGGGGCGGCGCGGCCACGGAGACGTACACCGTCGACGCGCTCGGCCGGACCACGAACAGCGTGCTGGACCCCGGTGGCCTCGCCCGCGTCACGACCTACGCGTACGACGGCGACGACCGGATCAAGGAACAGTCCGAGTCGATCACCGCGGACAAGAAGCTGACCACCACGTCGGCGTACGACTCCGCGGGCAATGTGACCAGCCAGTCGGTCACGGACGGCACCACCACTCACACGACCACGCACACCTACGACGACCGTGGCCTGCCGCTCACCTCGGTCAGCCCGCGCGGGAACGTCGTCGGCGCCGACCCGGCCGGGTTCACGACCGCCTACCGCTACGACGCGCTGGGCCGCCCGGTGCAGGAGACCGCGCCGGCGGTGACGGCGGAGGAGAACGGGGCCACCGGCGGCACGGTCAGTCCGGTCACGCTCATCGGCTACAACGCCTTCGGCGAGGCCACGGAGACCAAGGACGCGCGCGGGAAGGTGACCCGCGCCGAGGTCGACCGGCTCGGCCGCACGGTCGCCGTGACGCTGCCCGACTACACCCCGCCGGGCGTCGCCGGAACCCTCACTGCGACCACCCGCACCGCCTACACACCGCTGGGCCTGCCCCGGACGGTCACCGATCCGCTGGGCCGCGTCACCCGCTACGGGTACGACCAGTTCGGCCAGGTCACGAGCCAGACGGATCCCGTCGCCGACGCCGCAGCCGCGACGACGGCGGAGACCGACCCCGACCTGCTCGCCTCCGCGAGCACCGACGGCGGCGGAGTCACCCGCTACACCTGGGCCCCCACCGGCCTCCAGCTCTCCGCCACCGACCCGACGGGTGCCCGGACGGAGGCCACGTACGACGAACTCGGACGACAGCTCACGGCGACCACGGTCGAGCGTTTCCCGAGCACGACCAACCTGACCAGCAGTTACACCTGGGACGACGCGGGGAACCAGACCGCGTCGCGGACCCCGGCGGGCCGGATCACCTCCGCCGTCCACAACCCGGCGGGCGAGCCCACCTCGGTGACCGACCCGGCGGGCACCACGAGCTACGCCTACGACGGCCTCGGCCGCCGCGTCGAGACCACCGACGCCACCAACCGCCGGACCACGACGACGTACGACGCCCTCGGCAACACCACGGCGGCCACCGACTACGGCACCGGCAGCACCGCGCTGCGCACCGCTACCGCCGAGTTCGACGCCGACGGCAACCGCACGGTCGCGGTCTCCCCGCAGACCGGGGCGCGCACGACGTACGCGTACGACGCACAGGGCCGGCTGACGACCCAGACCGAGCCGGTCTCCGCGACCGGGTCGATCACGACGGCGTTCGGTTACGACGCGGCCGGCAACCGCACCAGGCTGACGGACGGCCGGGGCAACAAGACCATCTACACGTTCAACAGTTGGGGCCTGCCCGAGTCCACGATCGAGCCGGCCACGACAGCGCATCCGGCCGCCGCCGACCGCACCTGGACGACCGTCTACGACAAGGCCGGTCAGGCGGTGACGGAACTGCTCCCGGGCGGCGTCCAGCGCACCAGCACCTACGACGCCCTCGGCCGGCTCACCCACGAAACCGGCACCGGTGCGGAGTCGACCACCACCGATCGCACCCTGGAGTACGACCTCGCTGGCCGCCTCACCGCGACCGGCACGGCAGACGCCCTGACCTACAACACCTACACGTACAACGACCGCGGCCAGCTCCTGACCGCCGCAGGCCCGGGCGGCGCCGCGAGCTACACCTACGACGCCGACGGCAACATGACGGAACGCAGAACCGGCCAGTCCTCCACCGCCTACGGCTACGACAGCGCCGGCTACGTCGACTGGGCCTGGGACTCCGTCACCGGGAAGGACATCTGGTACGACTTCGACGCCGCGGGCCGCCCGAGGCTGGAGCAGTACGCGTCGAAGGTCGACGGCGGCGCGTCGTACACGGTCACGGCCAAGCGCACGTACACCTACGACGCACTCGGCCGCCTGAGCGGAGACGCCGTCACGTCCCCCGACGGCGCGACAACGGTCGCGTCCACGGCCTACGGCTACGACCTCGACGACAATCTGACGTCCAAGCAGACGACGGGCACGGCGGGCGCGGGCCAGCAGTCCTACGGCTACGACCAGGCAGGCCGCCTGACCTCCTGGACGAAGGACGGCACCACGACGGCGTACGAGTGGGACGCCGCGGGCAACCGGACCAAGGCCGGCTCGACGACGTCGACCTTCGACGCCCGCAACCGCCGACTGACGGACGGGACGAAGACGTTCACGTACACGGCGCGGGGCACCCTGTCGTCGGTCGACACCGGCACGGGCACGCCGCGCAACCTGGAGTTCGACGCCTTCGAGCGCAAGGTCACGGACGCCGGGACGTCGTACACGTACGACTCCCTGGACCGCGTCCAGACGCGAGGCTCGACGACCCTCACCTACGACGGAGGCTCCAACAACCTCGCGAACGACGGCACGACCACGTACAACCGCACTCCTGAGGGCGCTCTCCTCTCCTTCACCACCGGAACCGCGGGCACCACCGCCCAACTGGCCCTGACCGACCGGCACACCGACCTGGTCGCGGGCCTGAACACCGACGCCACCCAGGTCACCGGCTCCACGTCCTACGACCCGTTCGGCACGGAGACCGCGACCAACGGGACGACTCCGGAGATCGGCTACCAGTCCGGCTGGACGGATCCGACGAGCGGTGATGTCAACATGGCGGCGCGCTGGTATCAGCCGGGGACGGGGGCGTTCGCGTCCCGGGACACGTGGCAGCTGGACCCGAGCCCGTCCGCCCAGGCCAACCGGCAGGGCTACGCGAACGGGGACCCCGTGAACGGGACGGACCCGACGGGACATGTGTGCGCGTGCGGCGGCGGCAACATCTACAGCGCCAGGGCCGCGGGCTCCGGCAACCGGCGTGGAGTCAGCGGCAGGGGCTCCGACATCGCTCAGAAGGGGTACGTCTCCCGCAGTCCGAGCAGCCGGGGGCGCAGTACTTCCGTGAGCGGGGGCAGCCGCCGGTTCAACAGCAGCACTCGGTCCCAGACGCGCAGAAACAACACGGAATTGCGGCGCCTGGAGACGCGGTACTCCGGCAAGACCCGCACCGCCACCCGCACCGGCAGTGGAAGCGTGGGCAGCAGCGGTCGCGGCTGCACGTACGGATGCTCGACCTCCACGACGTACCGCAACACCGGAACGACCCGGGGCAACGGCACTTCCCGCGGTGGCACCACCCGTCCGCCCAAGCCGCCCACACCCCAGAACCCGAACCGCGGCAAGAACCCGACCCCGGCACCTACGCGGCCGGTGCCGAAGCCGCGGGTGGATGTTGCTCGGGTGCAGCAGCAGACGCTTCGGGCGGCTGTGGTCCGGGACCAGCGGGTGGTCATCGACCAGATGGTGGCTTCGTACGAGGGGCAGTACACGCCGGATGCCACTGAGATCGCGGCTGACTACGATAATTCCTTGTACATAACTCCAGAAAACCAGAGCGAGCTGGAACCGGCGACCGGCTCCCCGGTGAACCGGAGTGGGTGCGCCAAGGGTAATTCAGCCGTCTACTACATGCCTCTGGACAACCTTGGGCGAGCCCAGGGTGTGCGAGCCTGTTTGAACAAGGGTGACTTCAACTACGCGAACGGAAAGGGAGACTGGGCATTCGATACTGATCCAACCTTGATCGTCGGATCAGGCACCGAGTTCCCGCTCGATAATTTGACCAGCTGGGAGCATCAACCTCAAGGATTGAGGAGGGGTATGGACCGTGGGCACTTGCTCGCAGGGCAACTCGGTGGCTCCGGTGAGGACTTGCGCAACCTGGTTCCCTTGTTTCCCCAGGCCAATCGAACAGTCATGAAGAAGAACGAAGGGCGAATCGCCGCACGGATCCAGGCGGGTGAGACGATGTACTACAGCGTGACACCCGAGTACGAGGGGGCCAATCTGGTTCCGGTTCGGCTGCACTTGGGGTGGATTGGAAACCTGGGTGGTGCCGGGTACGCCGTGATCAATAACAATCGGTAGTCCAAGATCGGAAGGGGAATCGGGGAATGGTGTGGGTCGACAGGATCGTGCAGGCTGTCGGGTGGCAACCGATGGAGATCAATATCGCATGGAGTGACCTGGAGTCTCGACTCGGTACGCGACTTCCTGGAGACTTCAAGGAGTTCTGCGAGGTTTTTGGAGCGGGTGAGTTCAGCGGATATCTGGAGGTCTATGCTTCGTCGGGCGGGCCATCCCTCAAGGTGATCGACTGGCTGGAGGATATCAATCTGACTCTGCGGGAAGACCCTGAGGCGGTAGAAACCTTCCTGCCCTATGGAATTTACACCCCGGGAGGGAAAGGGCTGCTGCCATGGGGGGGAACTGTGAATGCGTCCGAATTCGGCTGGTTCGTCGATGGGGGATCTCCAGAGGAATGGCGAGTGGTAGCCCAGGAGGAGATGGGAGGGTGGAATAAATTCGAAATGTCGATGTCTGAGTTCGTCTTCCGTGTGTTGACGGATGTTGAATTCGAAGAATTTACCGTGGCTGACTTGGTCGATCCGCCTTACTTTCAGCCTGAAGTCTGACGGCATGCAGTACGCGATGAAAACGGGAATTTCATCTGCGTGATGTAGATGCTCTGGTGTGAGGTTCGACAACAACTTGTCCGGATCGCTGGATTACCTTAAGGGGATGTTGGGGTCGACCCTCATGGTGATCTGTTTCATATCCTGGCGGCGATGCCGCCCGACCTCGGTGAAGACCAAGGGGTCGATTGGGAATCCCTCCAATCGGCCTGGGGGCTCAGGTTCCCGTCGGACTATGTTGCGTTCATGGCTCGCTACGGTGCAGGAGCAATCAACGACTCCTTCTCCGTCCTGGTGCCCAACGCGCCAGATCAAGCCGAGGACGGCGGAAAGGCAAGTGAGACGCGTAATGCAGTGGAGCTGCGAGATGCGGATTCCGTGCCTGTGGTTGCCTGGGGGGTGACAGTTGCCGCAGACATCATCTGCTGGAAGATCACGCACGAGGACCCTGAGCAGTGGCCTGTGACCGTATGGCGACGACAGAATTCCTCGCCGCGGTGGATCGAGTACGAACGAGGTATGACGGGCTTCCTCTGTGGACTTTTTTCCGTGAGTTCGATGAGCGCCCGCTGAGTGACGCAGAGCTTTGGGGGGGCTCTGCGTCCAAATTCATTGGCGGCAGGCAGGAACAACGTCTCATTGACTCAGGGGTGAATCCGTGGACTGGGGAGCCGGATCCTTATGCAAACCTTTCTTTTGGCGACTGGCAAGGTTTAGCAAGGCGGCTGTTCTGCCACGCGCGTATGGAGGGCGAGTCGTGACCGCCACCCCGCACGTGTGCTGGTGCTGCGATGGGCTGATCATCGACCCGGAAGACGCAGTCCTGTTTGAGCACGAGACGGCCGACTGGGGTGACGCGAAATGTGGACCGTGGCTGCCTTTCGACGGGGCTGGGGTGACTGGTACGAGTCGGATCTTCCCCTCGTCGAGTGGCTGGTGGAAATGTTTTCCGGGCGTCTGGCGACGGACTGGATGCCTGAATGGCCTGACGTTCATTGGTTCGAGACCGCTTGAATCGGCGGTAGAACGTTCTGTGGGCGACGAGCACGCGGCTCCGGCGATGGGATGTAACCCGGGAGCTTCCCGGCCCGGAGAAGGTTCGCGGCCTGGCCCGAGTCCTGATCGGGTGTGCTCTGGGACCATGAGGGCGATCACTGCGTTCCATGGAGCCTCCGCGCACCACCATCCGCACAGATACTCGGACTCCGGGGCCGGTCGAACGGTGAACTCCCCTTGTCGGGGCGTTAGATTGACGTCTGATGGCTGATGGTGGACGGAACGGCTGGTCAGGGGGCAAGGCGATGGACAGCGACGGGACGCAGGACGCGCGGGGTACGCATGCGAATCCTGTGCCGCGTCCGGCGGGGCCGCCGGGCGGGCCCGCCGTGCCGCCTCGGCCGGTGCGGGCGCCGGGGGCGGCCGCTCGGGCGTCCGTCGCCGAGTGGCTCAATGAGCCTCGGCCCGCGGCCAAGCCGGGGATCTGGCGGTACGGGTACCGGCTGCCCAAGGGGGCGCAGGCGGCGGAACGTCTCTCCCCGGTCACCGTCGTCGGGATACTCGTTCCGCTCGTTGTCGGGTTGTTCCTGTGGTCGGTCTGGCGGCGGGGCGCGATGCCCTACCAGTCGGTGCTGCTGAAGCTGTTCACGCCTGAGGACTGGTGGTGGGGCGGCACCGTCTCGCCCAAGGGGTGGGAGGGCAGTGCTGCCGTCCTCGTCTACAACGGTGTTTTCTTTCTGGTGCTGCTCTACGCCATGGGGCGACTGGGCAGTTGGCCCGACATCGCCCGGCACTTCGTCGCGCGCCGGCCGCAGCCCGCTCGGGCCCTGCTCGCGCTGCTCGGCGCTCTTGTCACGCTCAGTTTTGTGTTTCCCCACGCCTTCCCGGGCGTCGGCTGGGACGCCCTGCCGATCGTCGACGCCGTCTTCGCCCTCGTCGCCCTGATCTCCGGCGGGTTCGATGTGTTCGGGTCGACCGCGTTCAAGTACGGGCTGTACGCGGTCATCACCCTGCTTGTCGTCTGGCCGTTCGCGCGGATCGGGGGCTGGTGGGGGTACGTCAAGGACCGCCTCGCCGCTCGCAAGGCCGCTGCCGGGCCCACCGGGCCCCTGCCCGCCGACCGGCCCCGTGAACAGTGGCCCGACCTGCGCGAGGCCGGGCAGTACGAGGCCGCCGAACTGCTCACCGCCGAGGTCGCCGGCGGTCGGATGAACGACGTCGACTGCGCCCGGGTCGAGCACGCCTGGGCGGTTGCCAGGCGTGACGGGGCGCTCGCGGGCTTCCGGGACACCGTGTTGCGGCAGGGGGCCGGTGCCTGGGGGCATCCCTCCGGAGCTCGGGACCTGGCCCGGCGTACCGCGCAGCACGATCTGTCCGTGGGGCAGGTGCGTATCGGGCGGTGGGTGGCGGCCGAGCGGGCGCCGCTCGTCTATCACGGTGCCGGTGCCGCGCTCGGGCCCGAGGTGCTCGGCACGTCGTTGCTCGCCGTCGGGCCGTCGGGGGCGGGCAAGACGCGGCAGCTGATCGAACCCGTGACCGAGGCGCTGGCCCTGCGGGCGCTCACCGGGCAGTGCGCCTTTGTCGCCGTCTCCGCGCCGGGGACTCCCCTTGCCGCCGACTCCGCGTTCGATGTCGTCGTACGGATAGGGGATCGTGACTCCGTCCACGACCTCGACCCGTACGCCGACTCCGACGACCCCGACGAGGCCGCCGCCTTTCTCGCCGAGGCACTGGTCGGCGACCTCGACACCGTCGGCACCGAGAGTGCGGCCACCGCGCTCGCTCAGGTGCTCGGGCCGTACAGGGCGGCGCACGGTCGCTTCCCGGCCCTGCCGGTGCTGCGGGAGCTGCTGGAGAGCGACCCCGCCGCGCTGACCGCCCTGCGGGACGCCCTCGCGGGGGACGAGTTCACCGTCATGCGGCGCGAACTCGACGTACGCATCCGGCAGTCGGCGAGCCCGGCGGACGTCGGCCGGATCGTCGCGGATCGGCTCTCGCTGCTCAACCGGCCCGTCTTCGACGGATTCTTCGGTGGGGGCGGTGCCGCTCGGGCCTTCTCGCTCCGCTCCCTCACCCAGCATCCGCTGCGCGTCCGCGTCGATCTGCCGGAGCACGGTCACGAGGAGGCCGCGCGGCTGATCACGCGGCTCGTCCTCGCGCAGTTCAGTGCCGTCGTACGGGACGGGCGGCGCCCGCACTTCGCCTGTCTGGTCCTCGACGACGCGACCGGGACGGTCACCGCCGGTTCGGTACGGCGTATCCAGCGGATGCGCTCCCAGAACGCGGGCGTCGTGCTCGCCCTGCGGACCATCGGCGACGTCCCGGAGGCGCTGCACGGGCCGCTGTACGGCGCCGTCGGCTGCCGGATGGCGTTCTCCGGTGTGACGACCTGGGACGGCGGCCGGTTCGCGCAGGCCTGGGGCACGGCCTGGGTGGAGACACGGGATGTGGCCAAGCACACGGTCTTCGCCGACCAGCCCATGACCCGCGCCATCCACGCCCTGCGCAAGCTCGTCACCGGCAAGGCCGTCACGACCGACGCCGTGACCGTACGTACGGTCGAACGGGAGCGCTGGTCGGCGTCCGAACTGGCGCACGAGGTGCCGCCGGGGCACGCGGTGCTGTCCCTCACGACCGTCGAGGGCGAGCACGCGCCGCCGCTGCTGGTGGATCTGCGGGGGTAAGCAGGGCCAGCAGTACGTACGGTGAGGCAGAATCGGCACAGGCCGTTCATACGTGGCGGCCAAAAGTTCACGGAGTCCACACAGATCTGAAGGCCCCATGCCCCCGACGCTCGCCTCGCTCCTCCACCACTCCGCGCTCAGGCTGACCGTGCGGGCGGGCGGAGACCGCCTGGACGTCCCCGTCCGCTGGGTGCACGCCAGCGAACTGGCCGACCCCGTCCCCTACATGGAGGGCGGAGAGCTGCTCCTGATCACCGCGCTCAAGCTGGACGCCGAGGACCCCGAGGCCATGCGGCGCTATGCGAAGCGGCTGGCCGGGGCGGGGGTCGTCGGACTCGGCTTCGCCGTCGGGGTCAACTACGCGGAGATCCCGAAGGCGCTGGTGGAAGCGGCGGAGCACGAGGGGCTGCCGCTCCTCGAAGTCCCGCGCCGTACGCCCTTCCTCGCCATCAGCAAGGCGGTGTCGGCCGCCATCGCCGCCGACCAGTACCGGGCGGTGACCGCCGGATTCGCGGCGCAGCGGGAACTGACCAGGCAGGCGCTGAGCGACGGCCCGGAAGGCCTGCTCGCCGCGCTCGCCTCGCAGGTCGACGGCTGGGCCGCGCTGTACGACGCCTCGGGCGCCGTCGTCGCCACCGCGCCCGAGTGGGCCGGGCGGCGGGCGGCACGGCTCACGGCGGATGTGGAGCGGCTGCGGGAGCGGCCGGCGCCGGCCAGTGCGGTGGTCGGCGTGGGGGAGAGCAGCGGGGGTGAGGACCAGGACCGGGTCGAGCTGCACTCGCTCGGTACCGGGCGGCGGCCGCGTGCCGCGCTGGCGGTGGGGACCGCTGCGGCGCTGGGTACGGCGGAGCGGTACGCCCTGCACTCGGCCATCGCGCTGCTGACCCTGACGACAGAGAGGTCCCGGTCTCTCCAGGCCGCCGAGCAGCGCATCGGGGCCGCTGTGCTGCGGATGCTGCTGGCCGGCGAACCCGATCACGCGCGTGCCGTCGCCGGGGGGCTGTACGGCGAGCTGCTCGACGCGCCGTTCCGGATCGTCGTCGCGGAGTCGGCTTCTCCGCCCGTGGGGCAGGGGGTGCCGGCGGGGGCGGCGAGCAGGCCTACGGCCGGTTCTCTTGTCGCCGCCGACACGAACGGGGATCCGCTGGGCGGGCTCGCCGAGTGCCTGGAGTCCGCTGCCGCGCGGGCGGGGGAGGCGGTGCTGGTGGTGCCTGAGGGGGAGCGGTTGGTCGTGCTCGCTGTGGACGGGGGTGCGGCGGAGGCGGCCTGTGGGGAGTTCGCCGCGGCGGTGGAGGGGGCTCGGGGGGAGGTTCGGGAGAGGGACCGGGGGCGCGGGGATGCGTCGGCCTCTTCCTCCAGTCCCTCGGGCGACGAGGACGAGCTTGTGGTGGGAATGTCGGGGCCCGCCGGGCCCATCGCCGCTGCGGCCGCCTACAAGCAGGCCGAGCAGGCCTTGTCGGTGGCCCGGAGGCGGGGGCGGGTACTGGTCGGGCATGAGCAGTTGGCCGCCGGGTCCGTGGTGCCGTTGCTCGCGGACGATGCGGTGCGGGCGTTCGCGGACGGGTTGTTGCGTCCGCTGTACGAGCATGACGCGACGGGTCGGGGGGATCTGGTGGCGTCGTTGCGGGCGTGGCTGTCCCGGCATGGGCAGTGGGATGCGGCTGCGGCGGATCTTGGGGTGCATCGGCATACGCTGCGGTACCGGATGCGGCGGGTGGAGGAGATTCTGGGGCGGTCGCTGGATGATCCGGATGTGCGGATGGAACTGTGGCTGGCGCTGAAGACGACGGCGGCGGTGGGGGAGTAGGGGGTTGGTTTTCGCCCCCGCCGCCCCTACCCGTTCCCATCCCTGGGGGCTGCGCCCCCAGACCCCCCTTTGTCCTCAAACGCCGGACGGGCTGAAAAACCTAGCCCCTCCGGCGTTTGAGGAGCGGGGGTTCGGGGGCGGAGCCCCCGAGGATGGGACGGGTAGGGGCGGCGGGGGCGAAGAAACACCCCGCCGAACCGTCGCACAAGCCACCCCCACCACTCCACCCCGGACAAACAACACCTCACCATCCCCGCCCTACGGTGTACCCATGACTGCCACCCACGCCTTCTGGCTCGCCGGCCGTCAGGCCACCGGCGAGACCACCTTCGACGTCACCTCCCCCTGGGACGGACGCCTCGTCGGCAAGGTCGGCGTGCCGACCGAGGCCCAGGTCGAGGAAGCCGTCGCCGCCGCCCACGCCGTCCGCGACGAGTTCGCCGCCACCCCGGCCCACGTCCGCGCCGCCGCCCTCGACCACGTCAGCCGCCGCCTCGCCGAGCGCACGGAAGACATCGCCCAGCTCATCTCCGCCGAGAACGGCAAGCCGATCAAGTGGGCCCGCGGCGAGGTCGGCCGAGCCGTCTCCGTGTTCCGGTTCGCCGCGGAGGAGGCCCGGCGCTTCAACGGCGGCGAGGCCCAGCGCCTCGACACCGACCTCGGCGGACAGGGCCGCCTCGCCCTCACGCGCCGCTTCCCCAAGGGCGTCGTCCTCGGCATCGCGCCCTTCAACTTCCCCCTCAATCTCTGCGCCCACAAGATCGCCCCCGCCATCGCCGCAGGCGCGCCCATCATCCTCAAGCCGGCCCCGGCCACCCCCCTCTCCGGCCTCCTCATCGGCGAACTCCTCGCCGAGACCGACCTGCCCGCCGGCGCGTGGAGCATCCTCCCGGTCGCCAACGACCGCATGCCCGCCCTCGTACAGGACCCGCGGCTGCCCGTGATCTCGTTCACCGGGTCGGAGAAGGTCGGCTACGCGATCATGGACTCCGTGCCGCGCAAGCACTGCACCCTCGAACTCGGCGGCAACGGCGCCGCGGTCGTCCTCGCCGACTACGCCTCCGACGCCGACCTCGACTGGGCGGCGACCCGTATCGCCACGTTCTCCAACTACCAGGGCGGCCAGTCCTGCATCTCCGTGCAGCGGGTCATCGCGGACGCCTCCGTGTACGACCGGCTGCTGCCCCGTATCGTCGCCGCCGTCGAGGCCCAGGTGACCGGCGACCCGGCCGACGGCGCCACCGACGTCGGCCCGCTGGTCAGCGAGGACGCCGCCAAGCGGGTCGAGACGTGGGTCGAGGAGGCTGTGCGAGCCGGTGCGAACCTCCTCGCCGGTGGCAAGCGCGACGGCGCCTCCTACGCGCCCACCGTCCTCACCGACGTTCCCGCCGATGTCACCATCTCCTGCGAGGAGGTCTTCGGGCCGGTCCTCACCGTGCAGAAGGTGGACGGCGAGACCGCCGCCTTCGCCGCCGCCAACGACTCCAAGTACGGCCTCCAGGCAGGTGTGTTCACCCACGACCTCCAGTCCGCCTTCCGCGCCCACCGCGCCCTGGAGGTCGGCGGTGTCGTCATCGGCGACGTGCCCTCCTACCGCGCCGACCAGATGCCGTACGGCGGCGCCAAGCAGTCCGGGGTCGGCCGCGAGGGCGTCAAGTTCGCGATGGACGACTACACGTACGAGCGCGTCCTCGTACTGACCGGCCTCGCCCTCTAGCTAATGGGAACCGTTTTCACATACACTCGCCGATGACGCGAACGCGCCGTCACGAAAGGGTCCGGCACCGATGCCTTCCGGTGCCGGGCCCCTTCCATGCCCGTTTCCGGGCGTCGACCTCTCCGGACCCTCAGCCGGAGAAGCCGACGTGCGCCAGCCTCAGCGGGCCGCGCAGCCTCACACGTACGTCACGCACGCCGTCGACGACCAGCGCCGCCCGCCCCGTCGTGTAGTCGTACGGGCCCCCGGTCGGCGTCGGTGTCAGTACGGCCGTCGCCGCGCGGTCGTCCAGTACGACCTCCACCTCCACGGCTCCCTCGCCCGCCGTCGTCACCGCGACCTCCGTGACCCCTGCCCCGAAGTCGCAGTCCCGGTAGAGCAGTTCGGCCTCTCCGTCGCCCGTCGGCGTCACCGCGTCCCCCGACACCTTCGTACGGTCGACGATCTCGGCACCGCTCTGCTCGTCGAAGTCGGCCGCCGACAGGCCGAGTCGGCGCACCGGGCGCGGCACCGACGGGGTGCCGGTCACCTGGACCGTCGTACGAGCGCGGATGTCCTCGCTCGACGCGCCCGCCAGGAGTTCGTACGAACCCGGGGCGAGGCGCCGGCCGTTGCTCCCCACGTCCCAGAACTCCAGGCAGCTGAGCGGGAGTTCGAAGGACATGGTCGCCGATTCTCCCGGGGACAGGGTGACTCGGCGGTGGGCCACCAGTTCCCGGCGCGGGCGGGTCACCGGTGACTCCGGCGCCCTCGTGTACAGCTGCGCCACCTCGTCAGCCGTGACGTACCCGGTGTTGGCGACCGTGAACGACACCCGCAGCGTCTCCTCGTCCGCCACCTCCGCCGTCAGGTCGCCGTACGCGAACGTCGCGTACGACAGGCCGTGGCCGAAGGGGAACAGGGGAGTGCCCTCGAAGTAGAGGTACGTCTGCCGGGAGCCGATGACGTCGTAGTCCAGCAGGTCGGGGAGGTCGGCGTCGGCCGCGTACCAGGTCTGGGGGAGGCGGCCCGCCGGTGAGACGTCGCCCGCCAGGACGCGGGCCAGCGCCGTGCCCGCCGCCTGGCCGCCGTGCGCGGTCCACAGGGCCGCCGGGAGGTCCGTGACGTCCACCGCGTACGGGTATGCCGAGGTCAGCGTCAGGATCGTCCGGGGGTTCGCCGCGCGGGCCGCTCGCAGCAGTCGCTCCTGGTGGGCGGGGAGATGGAGCGTCGCGCGGTCCTCCGTCTCGCGGCCGTTGATGTGCGGGTCGTTGCCCGCGACCACCACGACCACGTCCGCCCGCGCGGCCACTCTCTTCACCGATTCCTCACCGCGTTCGGTGACGATCAGCTCGAAGATCTCCGGAGGCGTCTCCTTCTCGTCGGCAACCTTCACGCCGTCGGCGGCGACAGAGACGTGGCGACCCGTACCGACGTGCCTGAGGAGGTGGTGGTGGTTTTCGGCAGAATTGGTCGAATCGGGATAGTTCTGCGGCTCCAGGCGGAACGTTTCCTGGACCACCCAGCCGCCGGGCTGGTCCGCCGACGCCCGTACGTAGCCGTCCTCCGCGACCGAGAGGTAGCGGCCGTCGGGGGCCCGCAGCGTCAGGACGCCCTCGCCCCAGTCGATCAGCGCGAACTCGGTGCCCTCGGCCTCGGCGGTGAGCGGAGGCAGGTCCGTGCGGCCCGCGAGAAGGGCCGGGTCCAGCGCGCCCTCGGCGCCCCGGGCGACGTCCGGCGCGTCCTCGGCGGGCGGGACGTGCAGGAACGTACCCGTCGACGTGCGCAGCCGTACGCGGTCCACGCCCTCGGCGAACTCGACGCGCTCGGCGCCGAAGCGCTCGTACAGGGCCTCCAGCGGTGTCGAGCGGTGGATGAGGGTGCCGCTGTACCAGTCGGCCTTGCACTCGTCGGCGAGCAGGCCGACGACCGCGATCCGGGTGTCGGGGGCCAGGGGGAGCGTCGCGTCGTCGTTCTTCAGCAGGACGATCGCCTGCTCCGCCGCCTCCTGCGCGAGGGCGCGGTGGGCCGGGGTGTCGAAGTCCTTGGTATCGGCGTACGGGTCGTACTGCGGGTCGAACTCGCCCAGCCGGAAGCGGACCGAGAGCTGGCGGCGGACCGCCCTGTCGATGTCCTCCTCCGTCAACAGGCCCTGGGACAGGGCTCCTTGGAGGCGGGCGATGATTTTCGTGGAGTCCGTTCCGTGGTCCGTGAAGCTGTCCACGCCGGCGATCAGCGCGGCGGCCGTCGCCTCCTCGTGGGTGTCGAAGTAGTGCTCCGAGTCGACCAGGTTGGACGGCGCCGCCGCGTCCGAGCAGACCAGCAGGTCGGTGTCCGTCCAGGTACGCAGGTGCTCGCCGAGGAGCGGCGAGACGTGGTTGGGGCGGCCGTTGACCAGGTTGTACGCGGGCATGACGCCGGCCACCGCACCCGCCTCGACCGTCTCGCGGAAAGCGCGCAGATCGTACTCGTGCAGGACGCGCGGGCGGACCGAGGACGAGGTCGTGTCGCGGTTCGTCTCGTTGTTGTGGGCCAGCCAGTGCTTGAGAACCGGGGCCGTACGCCAGTACGCGGGATGGTCGCCGCGCAGGCCGCGCGTGTACGCGGTGGCGATCGCCGAGGTCAGCTTCGGGTCCTCCGAGTAGCCCTCCTCGTTGCGGCCCCACAGCGGGTGGCGCAGCAGATTGACCGTCGGTGCCCAGACATTGAGGCCGACGCGGTCGTCGCGGGCGCGCATCGCGCGGACCTCCTTGGACACCGCCTCGCCGACGCGGTGCACGAGTTCCTCGTTCCAGGTCGCGCCCAGACCGACCGCCTGTGGGAACACCGTCGCCGGGCCCATCCAGGCCACCCCGTGCAGCGCCTCCTGGCCGGTGCGGAAGGCGGCGATGCCGAGGCGCTCCACGGCGGGCGCGAACTGGTGCAGGAAAGCCACCCGTTCGTCGAGGGTCAGGCGCGACAGCAGATCGTCGATGCGCTTCGCGGTCGGCAGCTGCGGATCGCGGAATGGCGGCGAAGACGGCGTTTGTGCGGTCACGTGGGGTTCCCTTTGCGATCTGGCGGCGAGGCACATTCGAAGCGCTTCGATGCTCATTCGACGTGGGGGTGGGTGTCAAGAGACCCAGGTGCAACAAATCCGTTTCCCGCCCGTGATGTCAAGCGGCATACGGGGGCGGTTCGGGCCGCCTGGCAGGGCCCACACCTCGGAGGAATCTTGGAGCCGACCCTTGTGCACCCTCAGGTGTTCACTTAACCTCGCAGCAACATCGAAGCGCTTCGACTAACTGGGAGCCACCGGGAGCACCTCCTGGAACGCCATCCGGGAAGAGCAGTCCTCCGCAGTCATCCGAGGACTCACTCGACCCGACCAGTCACGAGAGTCACGCCAGTAACACACAAGACACCGCAGCCGACGGCTCCACCGCCGGGTGTCCTGGTGCGCCATGAAGGGTTGACGCAATGACGCCGAATGCCTCCTCCGCCTCCTCCGCACCGAGCCGGAGAAGCTTCCTCGCCTCCACGGCGGTCGCCGCCGCCGCGGTGGCGGGCGGGATGCCGCTGCTCGCCGCCTGCGGTGGCACGCAGGAGAGGAACAAGGAGGGCACGACCTCCGGGAAAGCCGCCGAGAAGATCCTCCCGGCGTTCGTGGCGTCGAGCGTCGTCGTGCCGGACCTTCCCTCGAAGAACGGATCGTCGGCCGGTTTCACCAAGGCGATCGACCTGAACTCCCTGAAGACCGCGGTGCCGAAGAAGCTCGGCAGCGGCGGCTCGCTGAAGATCATGGCGCCGATGTGGGGCAGTCCGCCGTCCAACGACAACCCGTACTACACGGCCATGAACGACGCCATCGGTGTCAAGGCCACCTGGCAGAACCAGGACGGCAACACCTACGACGAGAAGCTGGGAGCCGTCCTCGCCTCCAGCGAGATTCCCGACGTGGTGGTCGTCCCGGGCTGGAACCTGAACGGCAAGATACCGAGCGCCATCAACGCCAAGTTCGCCGACCTCGGCCCCTATCTGTCCGGCGACAAGGTCAAGGCGTACCCGAACCTCGCGGCAGTACCGACGGATGCCTGGCAACGCTCCATCTTCGGCGGCCAGTTGCGCGCCATCCCGATGCCGGCCTCCTACGTCACGAACATCGTGCCCTTCTACCGCAAGGACATCTTCACGGCGAAGGGCTACGAACTCCCCAAGACGCCCGACGAGTTCCTCGCCTGGGCGAAGGAGGCCACCGACGCCAAGGGCAAGGTGTGGGCCTGCGACGACCTCAAGTGGACCGCCTTCAACATCTACGGCGTCCTCAACGGCAGCGACAAGGCGCTGTGGTGGGACCTCAGGGACGGCAAGCTCGTCAACCGGATCGAGACCGACGAGTACCTCGAAGCCCTCGAATGGATGCGGAAGCTGTACGCCGCTGACGTCGTCCACCCCGACGCCAAGGCCGTCAAGGGCGACGCGTCCAACCGTTTCACCGCCGGCCAGTCCCTGGTCTTCAACGGTGACATCTCCTACTGGTACGCCTCGACGGCCGAACAGAAGATCCAGAAGACCGGCTTCGAGATGGGCGCGTTCGACATCTTCGGCCCCGACGGCGGCGCCCCCACGCTGTGGGCGACGCAGCCCGCGGGCATCTTCACCTTCGTCAGCAAGAAGGCGTCGAAGCAGCAGATCAAGGACTTCCTGGCACTCGCCGACTACTGCGCCTCGCCGTACGGCACCAAGGAGTACATGCTCACCGTCTACGGCGTCGAGGGCACCGACTACACGCTGAAGGACGGTATGCCCGTCAAGACCACCAAGGGCAACAACGAGGTCTTCGGCGCCTACGACTACACCGGCGACCCGGCCTCCTACCTCGCCCACCCCGACCTTCCCGAGATCGCCAAGCTCCAGGTCGAGTGGCAGCAGCGCATGGGCGCCTTCACCAAGAAGTCCTCCTTCTACGGTCTGACCATCACCGAGCCCAACCGCTACACCAACCTCGCCAACGACTTCGAGCAGCTGGAGGACGACGTCGTCCGCGGCCGCAAGAAGATCAGCGACGTCCAGCAGGCCGTGTCCGACTGGAAGTCCAAGGGCGGCGACGGGCTGCGCGACTGGTACAAGAAGCTGCTCGACGACAACGGCTCCGCGGCCAACTGACCCAGGGCCGAGGCAAGGAGAACGCCGTGTCCCACAGCACGGTGCCTCGGAGCAGGGCCGAGGCGAAGAAGACCGACGAGAAGACCGACGCGCAGGCTCCGGCGTCCGACGACGGCGCCACCGGCCCCCACGGCAGGCGGCGCCAGGGAAAGCTGAGTCTCTGGCTCAGATTCAGACGCGACCGCACGCTGATCCTGATGAGCCTGCCGGCGGTCCTGCTGCTCCTGGTCTTCAACTACATACCGATCTTCGGCAATGTGGTCGCGTTCCAGGACTACGACCCGTATCTCAGCGACAACGGTTTCGTCGCGATGTTCGAGAGCCCCTGGGTCGGCTTCGAGCAGTTCGAGCGGATATTCCAGGACTCCGGCTTCTGGCACGCGCTACAGAACACCTTCGTGCTGTTCTCCCTCCAGCTGGTGCTGTTCTTCCCCATCCCGATCCTGCTCGCGCTGGTCATCAACAGTGTGATCAGGCCCCGGGTGCGGGCGGTCGCCCAGGCGATCATGTACCTGCCCCACTTCTTCTCGTGGGTGCTGGTCGTCACCGTCTTCCAGCAGATCTTCGGCGGCGCGGGCATCATCGCCCAGACCCTGCGCCAGCACGGGTACGAGGGCTTCGACCTCATGACCGACCCGGGGATCTTCAAGTTCCTGGTGACCGCCGAGGGTGTCTGGAAGGACGCGGGCTGGGGGATCATCGTCTTCCTCGCCGCGCTCTCCGCCGTCTCCAACGACCTGTACGAGGCCGCCGCAATGGACGGTGCCGGACGCTGGCGCCGCATGTGGCACATCACGCTTCCCGCGCTGCGTCCGGTGATCGCCCTGCTGCTGGTGCTCCGTGTCGGCGACGCGCTGACGGTCGGATTCGAGCAACTGCTGCTCCAACGCGACTCGGTGGGGCCGGGCGCCTCCGAGGTTCTCGACACCTACGTGTGGTGGAACGGCATCCGCAACCAGGACTTCAGCTACGCGGCGGCGGCCGGCCTGATCAAGGGTGTGGTGGGTCTGGCCCTCGTGCTGACCGCGAACAAGGTCGCCCATCTCATGGGTGAGCAGGGGGTGTACAAGAAGTGAGCGCTGTCATCGACAGGCCTGACAGGTACACGGCGCCGGAGAATCGGCCGAGTCGGTGGGCGGCCCCGGAGCGACCGGCCTGGGAGGAGGAGCCCTCCAGGGCGGGCCTCGCGGCCAAGGGGGTCGTCCTCACCCTGGCGTGCTTCGCGATCCTCTTCCCGCTGTGGATCGTCGTCGTCACCAGCCTCTCGTCGAAGAAGACGATCGACGCGACCGGTGGCCTGGTGGTGATCCCCAAGGACATCACCTTCATCGCCTACCAGGAACTCCTCAGCGGCGGCCAGGTCCAGCGCGCCGCCCTGGTCAGCGTCGGCGTGACCCTGATCGGCACGCTGTTCAGCATGACGGTGTCCGTCCTCTCCGCGTACGGCCTCTCGCGCACCGGGTCCCTCGGGCACCGCTGGTTCCTGATGCTGCTGCTGGCCACCATGTTCTTCGGTGCCGGTCTCATCCCGACGTACCTGCTGGTGCAGGGCCTCGGGCTGACCGACAGCTACCTCGCGCTGGTCCTGCCCAGCGCGGTGAGCGTCTTCAACATCCTCGTCCTGCGCTCGTTCTTCATGGGCATCTCGCCGGAACTCATCGACAGCGCCCGCATCGACGGGGCCGGGGACTGGCGGATCCTCTGGACGATCGTGATGCCGCTGTCGCGTGCCGTCCTCGCGGTGATCGCGCTCTTCTACGCGGTCGGATACTGGAGCGCCTGGTTCAACGCGTCGATCTATCTGTCCGACCAGGACATGATGCCGCTCCAGAACGTCATGATCCAGCTGGTCCAGAAGCAGGAACGGCCCGTCGGTCTGGCCACCCAGATCAACACGGGGCAGCTGTCGCCGCTGGCTGTTCAGATGGCGGTGATGGTGCTGGCTCTGGTGCCGGTGGCGGTTCTGTCGCCCTTCGTGCAGCGGCACTTCAAGAAGGGCATGTTGACCGGGGCGATCAAGGGCTGACGGTCAGGTTCCGCCGTATGGGGTGCCTCTTGCTGTCCGTTGGCGGCTGCGGGTGCGTTGTGGCCTGTCGCGCCCACGCGGCGGAGCCGCAGAACAGATACAGCCCCGCGCCCCTTTGGGGCGCGTCTCCTCCCCCTCTCATTTCAGATCGAGGTAAGTCATGTCTTCGTCGTCCCGTCCGAGTAGACGTGTGGTTCTTGCCGGGGCCGCTGCCGTCGGTGCGCTCTCCGCCGTGTCTGTTTCCGGTGCGGCTGCCCAGGCAGCAGCTACTGCTCCCGCCTACCGGTGGCGTACCGCCGTCATCGGCGGCACCGGATTCGTCACCGGGGTGCTGTTCCACCCGTCCGTACGCGGGCTCGCCTACGCCCGTACCGACATCGGCGGGGCCTATCGGTGGGACGAGCGGGCCGCGCGTTGGACCCCGCTCACCGATCACCTCGGGTGGGACGACTGGAATCTGCTCGGGGTGGAGGCCATCGCCGTCGATCCGGCGCACCCCGACCGGGTGTACCTCTCTCTCGGTGCCTATGCCCAGTCGTGGGCCGGGAACGGGGCCGTTCTGCGGTCCGAGGACCGAGGGGCGACCTGGGCGCGTACCGACCTCGCCGTGAAGCTCGGGGCCAACGAAGACGGGCGGGGTGCCGGTGAGCGGCTGCTCGTCGACCCGCGTGACAGCGACACCCTGTGGCTGGGCACCCGGCACGACGGGCTGCTCAAGTCCACGGATCGTGGCGCTACTTGGGCAGCCGACAGTGCCTTCCCGGCCGCTCCGAGCGCCGGCGGGCAGGGTGTCACCTTCCTGGTCGCCGTCGGTCGTGCCGTCTACGCCGGGTGGGGTGACGGCGACGGGACCGCCGGTACGGCCAACCTGTACCGCACCTCCGACGGCACGACCTGGGAGGCCGTGCCCGGGCAGCCCGTCGGTGCCACCTCCGCCAAGGTCCCGATCCGCGCCGCCTATGACCGGCACACCCGCGACCTGTACGTGACGTACGGCAACGCGCCCGGGCCCAACGGCCAGTCGGACGGCAGCGTGCACAAGCTGCGCATCACGACCGGTGGTTGGACGGACGTGACCCCGGTCAAGCCGGGCGGGACCACCGCCGACGGCTCCGCCGACACCTTCGCCTACGGCGGAGTCGCCGTCGACGCCTGCCGGGCCGGCACCGTCGTCGTCTCCACCAACAACCGCTGGGCCGACATCGACACCCTGTTCCGCTCCACGGACGGCGGCCGTACCTGGACGTCCCTCAAGGACGCTGCTGTGTTCGACGTGTCCGAGACTCCTTTCCTCAAGTGGGGCGGCGATGCCCCCAAGTTCGGCTGGTGGATCCAGGCTCTTGCCCTCGATCCGTACGACTCGCGGCACCTCGTGTACGGGACCGGCGCGACCCTCTACGGCACCCGTGACCTCAAGCACTGGGCCCCGCAGATCCGTGGCCTGGAGGAGACGTCCGTGCGCCAGCTGATCTCGCCCCCGGTCGGGGAGGCGCACCTGCTCAGCGGACTCGGGGACATCGGCGTGATGTACCACGAGCGGCTCACGGCGTCTCCGTCGCGCGGCATGGCGTCGAACCCCGTGTTCGGGTCGGCGACGGGACTCGCCCAGGCCCCGGCCAAGCCGTCGTACGTCGTCCGGGCAGGGTGGGGCGACAACGGCAACGGCGCCTTCTCGAACGACGGCGGGCGGAGCTGGGCGCCCTTCGCTGCCCAGCCCGACATCGCCAAGAACGCACCGGGGCCGATCGCCACCAACGCCGACGGCAGCGTGCTGCTGTGGACCTTCGTGCACTGGGACGGCACGAAGTACCCAGCCCACCGCTCCACGGACAACGGCACGACCTGGACCGAGATCTCCTCCATTCCGAAGGGCGCCACGCCGGTCGCCGACCCGGCCGACCCGACGCTCTTCTACGCGTACGACACCGACACAGGAACGCTATACGCCAGCACTGACAGTGGCCTGTCGTTCACTGTGCGTGCGGGCGGGCTGCCCTCAGGCGACACCCAGTTCGAGCTGGTCGCGGCGCCCGGCAGGTCCGGTGACCTGTGGCTGAGCGTCAAGTGGAACGGGCTCCACCGGTCCACCGACGGCGGCGTCACCTTCACCAAGGTCGCCAGCTGCTGGGCCTCCTACACACTCGGGTTCGGGCGGGCCGCCGAGGGCGCCGCCTACCCGGCGGTCTACATGGTCGGCTCCACCGAGGCCATCACCGCCGTCTACCGCTCCGACGACGAGGCGAAGACCTGGACGCGGATCAACGACGACGCCCATCAGTGGGGGTGGACCGGCGAGGTGATCACCGGCGACCCGCGCGTCTACGGCCGCGTCTACCTCGCCACCAACGGGCGGGGCATCCAGTACGGGGAGCCCGTCTGATGCCGAGCCTCAGCGACGCCACCCGGGGGCGCATCCTCTTCGGCGGCGACTACAACCCCGAACAGTGGCCCGAGGAGACCTGGCCCGAGGACGTCCGGCTGATGAAGGACGCCGGCGTCAACTCCGTCACCCTCGGCGTCTTCTCCTGGGCGAAGCTCGAACCCCGGCCCGGGGCGCGGGAGTTCGGCTGGCTGGACCGGCTGATGGACCTGATGCACGACAACGGCATCGGCGTCGTCCTGGCCACGCCCACCTCCTCGCCGCCGCCCTGGATGGGCCGGCTGCACCCGGAGACCCTGCCCGTCGCCGAGGACGGCCGGATCGAATGGTGGGGCGGGCGCCAGCACTTCGCGCACTCCAGCGCCACCTACCGTCGCTACGCCGCCGCCATCACCGAGGACCTCGCCGCCCGCTACGGCGGCCACCCCGCCCTCACCATGTGGCACATCAACAACGAGTACTGCACCTACGACTGGGGCGACGAGTCGGCCGCCGCCTTCCGTCGCTGGCTGCAAGGCAAGTACGGCACGCTGGACGACCTCAACACTGCCTGGGGTACGGCCTTCTGGAGCCAGGGGTACGGCGACTGGGACGAGATCCTGCCGCCGCGCCTCCCGCACTACATGCGGAACCCCACCCAGGTCCTGGACTTCAAACGCTTCACGTCCGACGCCCTCCTGGAGTGCTACCTCGCGGAACGCGACATCGTCCGCCGCCACACCCCGCACCTCCCGGTGACCACCAACTTCATGCCGATGTGGGCGGGCCAGGACGCCTGGCGCTGGGTCCAGGAGGAGGATCTCGTCTCCGTCGACCTCTACCCCGACCCGCGCGACCCGCTCGGCGCCCAACAGGCCGCGCTCGTGCAGGACATGACGCGTTCGCAGGCACGCGGCCCGTGGATGCTGATGGAACAGGCGGCCGGTCCGGTCAACTGGCGGGGCGTGAACCACCCCAAGCCGCGCGGCCTCAACCGCCTCTGGTCGTTCCAGGCGGTGGCACGCGGCGCCGACGCCGTCTGCTACTTCCAGTGGCGCCAGTCCAGGCAGGGCGCCGAGAAGTTCCACTCCGGCATGGTCAGCCATGCCGGTGAGCAGGGCCGCACCTTCCAGGAGGTCAAGCAGCTCGGTGCCGAACTCGCCGCCATCGGCAGCGAGGTGACGGACGGTCACACTCCGAACGACATCGCCGTGCTCCATGACTGGCACGCCTGGTGGGGCGGCGCCCAGGACGGGCGGCTCTCCTCCGAGGTGGACTACCCGCAGGTCGTACGGGCCTGGCACCGGGCCCTGTGGGAAGCGCATCTCGCGACGGACTTCGCCCACCCCGAGCACGACCTGTCGGCCTACCGGCTCGTCGTCGTACCGCAGCTGTACCTGCTCACGGACGCCGCGATCGACAACCTCGTCGCGTACGTACGCGACGGCGGCACCCTCGTCTGCGGTTTCCTGACCGGAGTCGCCGACGAGGACGACCGGGTACGCCCCGGCGGCATGGACGAGCGGCTGCGCGAGCTGTTCGGGCTGCGCACCCTGCACGAGTGGTGGCCGCTGGACGCGGGGGAGAGCGTCGAAGTCGACGGATTCCGGGGCCGGTTGTGGTCCGAGGAGCTGGAGGCCGACGACGCCGACGAGGTCACCCCGTACAAGGGCGGCGAACTCGACGGGCTGCCGGCGGTGCTGCGCAAGGGGCGTGCCTGGTACGTCTCCACGCTCCCCGAGCCCGACGCGCTCCGGGATCTCCTTGCCCGGATCGGCGCCGGTGCGGGCGTCCGGCCGGTG
The DNA here is from genome assembly GCF_045041225.1 of Streptomyces sp. NBC_00075. Lineage (NCBI taxonomy): Bacteria > Bacillati > Actinomycetota > Actinomycetes > Kitasatosporales > Streptomycetaceae > Streptomyces > Streptomyces sp. NBC_00075. Next base: position 2,697,232 of record NZ_CP108243.1, on the reverse strand, counting down.
CTGGAGGGGCTGCCCGACAGGGTCGAGGCGGTCCGGCGCGGTGAGCTGCTCTTCCTCCTCAACCACGGCACCGACCCGGTGACCGTCCAAGTGTCCGGTGCCCACCGGGACTTGCTGACCGGGGACACCATCACGGACGTGCTCCAGCTGGGCCGATACGGAGTGGCGGTGCTGAAGCCATGAGCATCGGCGGACCTGTTCACGGAACCTGGGAGCCGCTCCCCGCCGTCCGCTGGGAGGACGGTTACCTGAGCGGCAACGGCCGCCATGGCGCTTTGGTGTTCGGCGACGCGGACAACGACCGGGTCGTCGTCACGCACCACACCCTGGTCCGCCCGAACGGCGGCGAGCACGCGCGGCCACCACAGCTCGCGGATCAACTGGCCGATCTCCAGGACCGGTTGCTGGCCGGCGACATCACGGCCGCCGAGAGCTTCACCGACGGGCGGGAGCTGCAATGGGTGCAGCCCTTCCATCCGGCGTTCCAGGTGCGGCTGCGCGGAGGAGGTCCGACGGGGGACCGACGGGACTACCGCCGGTCCGTCGACTTCACCACAGGGGTCGTCGAGGCCGGGTGCGAGGGCTGGCGCAGCCGGGTTTTCGTGTCCCGCGCGGACGACGTCATCGTCCAGTACGTCAGCGGAGGATCCGGCGGCCCCGGCATCCCGGGTCTCACCCTCGACATCGATCTCGACCACCGACTCCCGGGCGCCCCGGCCGAGTTGGGCGTCGGCCAGAGCGTGGTGCGCACCCCCGAGGGCGCCCTGCTCACCCTCCGTGCCCGCTACCCCGACAGCGACCGCGCGTACACCGGCGTGACCCTGGTCGTCCCCACCGGCGGCGCTACGACCCTCACCCCGCCCGGCGTCCGGGTCGAGGGCGCGGAGTTCGTGCTGCTGCTGACGCGAGTCGTCCGGCACGTCGGCGAACTGGACACGGCGGACATCGCCCACGCCCTACGTGAGCTGCTCCCGGACGCGGACGACGAACAGCCGCCGAGCAGGCAGACGTACGACCGCCTCCTCGCCCGCCACACCCCCCTCCACCGCACCGCCTACGACCGTGTCACCCTCGACCTCGCCGCCGACGAAGCCGAACGTGCCCTGCCCGGCGCCGAGTTGCTCACCCGCACCAAGAGCCCGGCCCTCCTGGAACGCCTCTTCGCCGCCGGCCGCTACCACCTGCTGTCCGCCAGCGGGATGTTGCCGCCCCGCCTGGTCGGTCTGTGGACCGGAGACTGGGACACGGCGTGGGCGGGAGCGTTCACCAACGACGCCAACGTCAACCTCCAGACCGCATCAGCAGCGCTAGGCGCCCTCCCCGAAGTCACGGAAGCCCTAGCCTCCCTGATCCATGGTCAGCTCGACGACTGGCGCGAGAACGCCCGCACCGTCTTCGGCGCGCGGGGTGTCATGGCGCCCGCGCACACCGACGGCGAGTCCGGGCTGACGTACCACTTCAGCCGTGAATATCCCCTGCACCTCTGGACGGCCGGCGCCGACTGGCTGCTCAAGCCGCTCGTCGACCACGACGAGACCCGTGGTGAGCAGGACGCGCGCACCGCACAGGCCCTCGCCGAAGTCGCCCTGTTCTACGAGGACTTCCTCACACGGACCGACGCCGACGGCCACCTCGTCGTCGTCCCCTCGTACTCGCCCGAGAACCGTCCGGCGAACGCGAGCTGGGGCACGATCAACGCGGCGATGGACCTCTCGGCGGCCCGGCACGCCCTGCTCACCGCAGCCAAGTACCACCCCGAACGGGCGGATCGCTGGCGGGCGTTGGCCGACCGGCTCCCGCCCCACCGGATCAACGCCGACGGCGCCCTCGCCGAATGGGTCTGGCCCGGCCTGGACGACACCTACGACCACCGCCACCTCAGCCATCTCTACGGTGTCTGGCCCCTCGACGAGATCAACCCGTACGACACCCCCGACCTCGCCGCAGCCGCGTACCGCGCCCTCCAACTCCGGGGCGCCGAGAACGACTCGGCCCACGGCCACCTCCACCACGCCCTGATCGCGGCCCGCCTCCGCGACGGCGAACGGGTCACCCAGGCCCTCGGCCAGGTGCTCGACGGCGACTTCTTCCACGCCTCCCTGATGAGCGCGCACTACCCGGAACGGGACGTCTACAACGCGGACGCCGCGCACACCCTGCCCGCCGTGCTCATCGAGGCGCTCATCCAGTCGACCCCCGACCGGCTGGTCCTCCTGCCCGCGCTCCCGGCGGCCTGCCCCACCGGCCGACTCCGGGGCGTACGCACGAGGTTCGGCGCGGAAGTGGACCTCGACTGGGGGCCGGGGCGGGGCCGGGCCGTCGTACGCCCCACCCGAACGCACCGCATCGACCTCAGGACTTCCTCCGGCGCACGCACGCTCGACCTCGTCGCCGGAGAAGACCGCGTCCTCGATCTGGGGCCGCGGTAACCGCACCGAGGAACAGCGCAGCCGACAACAGCACACAACCCCCCACCACCCGCATCTCCCCCCACCCATGGAAGGAACGCAACCCCATGGCAACACGCACCCGCACCCGCACTCGCACCCTGAGCCGCCGGATCACCAAGGCCCTGCTGGCCCCCGCCCTCGCGCTCGGCGCCACCATCGGTCTCGCCTCCGCCCCCGCCTCGGCCGCCGTCTGGAACTCCTGCGACCAGTGGGGCAACACCTCGCTGAACGGCTACACCCTCTACAACAACATCTGGGGCTCCGGCGCCGGCAGCCAGTGCATCTGGGCCAACTCCGGTACCAACTGGGGTGTCTGGGCCAACCACCCGAACACCGGCGGCATCAAGTCGTACCCCAACTCCAAGAAGGTGATCAACAAGACGATCACCTCGCTCGGTTCGCTGTCCAGCAGCTACAACGTCACCGTCCCGTCGTCCGGCGCGTACAACACGTCGTACGACATCTGGGACACCGACTACGACTACGAGATCATGCTCTGGGTCAACTACAACGGCGCCGTGGGCCCGTTGGGCACCTCGCAGGGCAACGTCACGCTGGGCGGCCACACTTGGACCGTCTACAAGGGCAACAACGGCGCCAACGAGGTCTTCTCGTTCCTGCGCACCTCGGACTCCACCTCCGGCACCGTCAACGTCCTGCCGATCCTCAAGTGGATCAAGGACACCAAGGGCTGGTTCGGCAACGAGACCATCGGTGACGTGCAGTTCGGGTTCGAGATCACCTCGTCCTCCGGCGGTCTGGACTTCGCCACCAACAACCTGACCGTCAGCAGCAGCTGACGATCCGACAGGGGCCGGGGGCGGCCGCGCCGTTCAGGCGCGGTCGACCTCGACCCGCAGTGCGTTGTAGTCGGTGAAGGCCACCTCGACATCGGCCTTGGTCAGGCCGTAGCGGGCCAGGTCGTAGCGGTGGGGGCGGCTGCCCCTCAGGTGCGTGGCGACCGTGGGGAGCCGGGCCGCGTCCGCGTCGGTCCACCGGGCGCCGACGGCCCCGTACAGCTTCGGGGCGCCCGCGGCCGGATCGGTGCCGAGCCAGGAGTACGGCACGTCCACCACCGCCTCGCGCGGGAACCCGTCCCGGGCCGCGAGCCCGCGCCGCACGGAGCGGCTCAGCAGGTCGAGCCAGGTCGCGCCGAGGGCGTGCAGGTCGATCCTGCGCCGGGAGATGGCCATCCCGCACTCGACCAGACTACAGAACGAGGCGACGGCGGTCGCCGGGTCGCGGTGGGTCCACACGAGCGTGGCGTCGGGGAACACACGGAGCAGGGCGTCCAGATTCCCGGTGTGCATGGGGGACTTGAGGATCCAGCGGCGCCGAGGGCGACCGTACTGGAGCACCTGGAAGCACTCCTTGAGATGACGGTAGTCGGGGACGAAGTCCCGCTCGAACTGCCGGGCGTGGTACTCGGGCAGCCGGGCCTGGGACAGCGGCACCAGGGCGTGCGGCAGAAGGAAGGTGTCCTCCTCGGGGCCCTCGGCGGTCATGGGGTGGACCTCGCGGAAGCGCGGGGAGAGCAGATACGTGCCGTCGAGCGTCCGCCGCGCGGCCGTGACCGCCTTCTTCCGCTCACGGACCGACGGTTCGAGCCCGGGGGCAAGCAGCTCCCACAGCCGGGGGCACCGATGCTCGCCGGAGAGGGACAGCACGCCATGGGTGAGCGTGGTGGCGGTACGCGGCAGCCCCACCACGAACACCGGCTTCTCGACGGGTTCTTGGGCGATGGCGGCGTTCTCGGCTATCAGCCGCCGGATCCGGGCCCGGTTGGTGAGATGCCTGCGCACATGGGCCTGCGCGGATTGCCACCCGACCGGCGACAGGTCTTCATCGGCCGCCCACTCACGCAGCAGCGGCCGTAATCCGTCCACGAACCACTCGTCCCCGTCCGCCCACCCCGCCTTCCCGACGATCCGCTCGAAGACCCGGTCAGGATCGCGCCGAGAACCGAACGCGGGCCGCAGCAGCAGATTGGCCAGAGTGAGGGGGAGGTTGGTGCCAGACACGGGCGGGGTTCCTTTCCGCAGGGGACAGAGGAAACGTACCGAACGAGTGCGCGCCCCAAAGGGGCGCGGGGAACTGCGCGACAAGCCACGAAGCACCCCGCACCCGCCCCTGAACCCCCTGCCCCACTACCCTGCGATCGGAAGGCTCGCCCCATCCCGCAAAAACACCGGAATACGATCCAGCGGCGCATCCACAGTCACAGCCGCCCCACCCTCATACACCTCGCCAGTCCACGCATCCGTCCACACAACTCCCCCCGGAAGATACGCAGTACGCGCCGTAGCGCCCGCAGTAAGCACAGGCGCGACCAACACATCAGGCCCGAAGAGATACGAGTCGTCGACCGACCACGCCGCCTGGTCCTCCGGGAACTCCAGGAACAGCGGCCGCATCACCGGCAACCCCTCCTCGTGCGCCTCACGCATGACCCGCAGCACATACGGCTTCAGCCGCTCACGCAGCCGCACATACCGCTCCAGAATCGCCCCCGCCTCCTCCCCGTACGACCACACCTCGTTGGGCCCGCCGGTCATGTCGGGCCCCAACGGCATACCCGGGTCCCGGAACCCATGCAGCCGCATCAGCGGCGAGAACGCGCCGAACTGGAACCAGCGGACCATGACTTCGCGGTACGCGGGATCGTCCGGGTCGCCGCCGTGGAAGCCGCCGATGTCGGTGTTCCACCAGGGGATCCCGGACAGGGCGGTGTTCAGCCCGGCCGCGATCTGGCGGCGCAGGGTCGGGAAGTCGACGCCGATGTCACCGGACCACAGGGCGGCGCCGTACCGCTGACTGCCCGCCCACGCCGAGCGGTTGAGGCTGATCACCTCGTCCTCGCCGGACGCGATCAGGCCCTCGTAGAACGTGCGGGCGTTCTCGACCGGGTACAGGTTGCCGACCTCAAGGCCAGGGCCCGCCCAGTACCGCAGGTTCTCCGGGAAGCCCGGCTTCAGCTCCGGCTCGCACGCGTCCAGCCAGAAGGCCGTGATGCCGTACGGGGCAAGGTAGTTGTCACGGATCCTCGACCAGACGAACTCGCGTGCCTCCGGGTTCGTGGCGTCGTAGAAGGCGACCTGGACGGTGGACGCGACTCCCTTGTCCGGCCAGTCGGCGTGCGCCATCGGGCCGTACTGCGTGCCGATGAAGTAGCCGCGCTGCTCCATGAGTTCATGGTTCTCGGAGAGCGGCGACACCGAAGGCCACACGGAGACCACGAGCTTGACGCCCATCTCCGCCAACTCGGCGACCATGGCGGCCGGGTCGGGCCACTCGGCCGGGTCGAACTTCCAGTCGCCCAGATGCGTCCAGTGGAAGAAGTCGCACACGATGGCCCGCAACGGCAGCCCGCGCCGCTTGTACTCCCGTGCCACGCCGAGGAGTTCGTTCTGGGTGCGGTAGCGCAGCTTGCACTGCCAGAAGCCCGCCGCCCACTCCGGCAGCATCGGCGTACGGCCCGTCACCGCGCTGTAGCGCCGCTGGCCGTCGGCCGGCTGCCCGGCGGTGATCCAGTAGTCGATCTGCCGGGCCGAATCCGCCACCCAGCGCGTCCCGTTGCCCGCCAGCTCCACCCGCCCGATCGCCGGGCTGTTCCACAGCAGCGTGTAGCCACGGCTGGAGGTGAGCACCGGGACGGACACCTCGGCGTTGCGCTGCACCAGGTCCAGCACGACACCCTTCTGGTCGAACAGACCGTGCTGGTGCTGGCCGAGGCCGTACAGCTTCTCGTCCTCGTAGGCGGCGAACCGCTGCTCCAGCCGGTGGTAGCCGTTGCCGACGGCCGTGTAGAGACGCGAGCCCGGCCACCAGAAGTGCGCCCGCTCCTCGGCGAGCAGCTCGGCCGAGTCATCGGTCCGCAGGAACCGGATCAGACCCTCGGCGCTCACCTCGACGGTCAGCGCTCCGACGGTCAGCTGTCCCTGTCCGTCCTCGATCTTGACGGTGTACGCCGTCGAGGGCGGCTCGTCGAGGAGGGCACCCGGCAGCCCCTCCAGGACCGGCCCGCCGAGCCGTGTCCTGACCCGGACCGCGTCCGGACCCCAGGGCTCGATCCGTACGGTCTCCTGACGGCCGCTCCACTCCAGCGCACCGTCCCGCTCACGGAACGTACCGACGGTGGGGGAGGACTGCGCGAGGCTGACCGCGCCTGACGGGGGCGGGGTTTCGGCGGGCTGGTTCACGTGGCGGCTCCTGAAGGAAGGAGTGGGGGAGTGGTTGTGGGGACCCCGGCGCGGCTCTCGCGGGCCGATCCGGGACAGGCAGGGGTCTCCAACGCCCGTCGGATGTCCGGGCGTTGGAGCGTGTTGGTCGGTTGTGGTGATCAGGCCGGGGTTCAGGAAGTGGCTGGGGCCGGCGCCGGCCCCGTACTCGCCCGCACCGTCAACTCGGGTGCGATCAGCGCGACTTCGTCGCCCCCGCTTCCTTCGAGCTTCGCGATCAGCAGTTCCACCGCCCGCCGCCCCATCTCCTGCGCGGGAATGGCGACGGACGTCAGCCGCACCGAGGCCTGGGTGGCGACCTGGTCCGGGCAGACGGCGATGACCGACACGTCCTCCGGCACCGCCCGCCCCTGCTGGCGCAGCAGCGCGAGCAGCGGCTCGACCGCCGACTCGTTCTGCACGACGAACCCCGTGGTGCCCGGCCGTTCGTCGAAGATCCGGGCCAGGGTCACCGTCATCGCGTCGTACCCGCCCTCGCACGGCCGGTGCAGCACCCGCACCCCCAACTCCCGGGACCGGGACCGGAGTCCGTCGAGCGTGCGCTCGGCGAAACCGGTGTGCCGTTCGTAGACCGCGGGCGCCTCGCCGATGACAGCGATGTCACGGTGACCGAGCTTCGCCAGATGCTCGGCGCACAGTGCTCCCGTGGCCCCGAAGTCGAGGTCGACGCAGGTCAGGCCCTCGGTGGCGGCCGGCAGGCCGATCAGCACGGACGGTTGGTCCGTGCCGCGCAGCAACGGCAGCCGCTCGTCGTCGAGTTCGACGTCCATCAGGATCATCGCGTCGGCGAGCCCGCTGCCGGTGACGCGGCGGACGGCGTCGGGGCCCTCCTCGCCGGTGAGCAGCAGAACGTCGTACCCGTGCGTGCGGGCGTTGGTGGCGACCGCTATGGCGATCTCCATCATCACCGGCACGTACATGTCCGTACGCAGCGGGACCATCAGGGCGATGATGTTGGAACGGCTGCTCGCCAGCGCCCGGGCGCCCGCGTTGGGGTGGTAGCCGAGCTGTTGGATGCTCTGCTCGACCCGCTGCCGGGTGCCCGCGGAGATGGACCGCTTGCCGCTGAGGACATAGCTCACCGTGCTCGCCGAGACTCCGGCGTGCTGGGCGACCTCGGCGAGGGTGACCATCCAGCTCTCCAAGCATTGTGTGAAGCGCTTCGACAGTGCGCGTAACGGATAACGGTGACGGATACCGGCGAGTGAGGGTGGAACGACAGTAACCCCACCGGGGGTGGGTGTCCATATGTTGTCGAAGCGCTTCGACAAGGTTTCTCGGGGCTTCCTCGGATCTTTCTCGGCCGGCGTGGCAACTTTCCCACCCGGCGGCGGCCACTGAGGAGTGCTCCGCGAATCGTCGCCCGGAAGGACCCCCATGCAACACCGCAGACCGCGCCTCTCGAAGAAGGCGAAAACCTTCGCCTCCGCCCTGGTCGCCCTCGCGGCCGCCGCCGGCGTCACCGTCGCGCAGGCGGGCGAGTCGAGCAAGAAGTGCGCGGCCTTCGACACCGTCACGCTCGGCAAGTACTACGTCAACAACAACCTCTGGAACCAGGAGAAGGCCGTCGGCTCCCAGTGCGTCTGGGACAACTCCCGGTCCGGCTCCACCATCTCCTGGGGCACGAACTACAGCTGGGCCAACAGTGCCACCGGCAAGGACTACGACGTCAAGACGTACGCCAGTTCGGTCCTCGGCTGGCACTGGGGCTGGAAGACCGACAAGGCCGCCACCCAGCTGCCGATCCGCGTCGGCGACCGCAAGCCCGTGAAGACCACCTGGGACTTCACGGTCAGCTCGAACCCGGGCGTCATGAACGTCGCCTACGACCTGTGGCTGCACGGCAAGAACACCGCGGACTGGCAGGACCAGCCCACCGACGAGATCATGATCTGGCTCAACCGCCAGGGCGGCGCAGGTCCGCTCGGCACCAAGACCGCGAGCGTCAGCCTCGGCGGCGCGATGTGGGACATCTACGAGGGTGACATCGGCTGGAAGGTCCACTCCTTCGTCCGCCGCGCCAACACCACCAAGGCCACCCTCAACCTGGACGACTTCACCCAGGCCCTGGTCCGCCGCAAGCTGCTCACCAACGACAAGTACGTCTCCGGCATCGAGGCGGGCACCGAGGTCTTCAAGGGCACGGGCCGGCTGGACACCAAGGCCTACTCGGTCGACATCGGCTGACGGGCGGGGGGTGTGCATGGGCTGTACGGCCGACCGGCCGCGCGAGGACTGGTGAGGTCGCCCGTAATCGGGTACCAACGATCGAGTAGCACCGATCAGTAACGTACGGTCCTCAAGATCCCGATTCGCGGCGAGGTGTGCCTCATGTCCGCAAGCCCAGTCAAGCCCTCAGCCCAACCCTCAGCCCAGCCCTCGGCCAAACCCACCGTCACCGAGCGGGAAGCCCGCCAGGTGGCGGAGGCCGCCCGGGAGCAGGGCTGGCGAAAGCCCAGCTTCGCCAAGGAACTGTTCCTCGGCCGCTTCCGGCTCGACCTCATCCACCCGCACCCGCTCCCGCCCACCGAGGACGCGCAGCGCGGCGAGGAGTTCCTCGCCAAGCTGCGCGACTTCTGCGAGACGAAGATCGACGCCGCCCGCATCGAACGCGAGGCCCGGATCCCCGACGAGGTCGTGGGCGGGCTCAAGGAGCTGGGCGCCCTCGGGATGAAGATCGACACCAAGTACGGCGGCCTCGGCCTCACCCAGGTGTACTACAACAAGGCCCTCGCCCTGGTCGGCTCCGCGAACCCGGCGCTCGGCGCGCTGCTCTCCGCCCATCAGTCGATCGGAGTACCGCAGCCGCTGAAACTCTTCGGCACCCAGGAACAGAAGGACGAGTTCCTGCCGCGCTGCGCCCGCACCGACATCTCCGCGTTCCTCCTCACCGAGCCGGACGTCGGCTCGGACCCGGCGCGGCTCGCCACGAGCGCCGTACCGGACGGCGACGACTACGTCCTGGACGGGGTCAAGCTCTGGACGACCAACGGGGTCGTCGCCGACCTCCTCGTCGTCATGGCCCGCGTCCCGAAGTCCGAGGGGCACAAGGGCGGCATCACCGCGTTCGTCGTCGAGACCGCCTCCGAGGGCGTCACCGTCGAACATCGCAACGCCTTCATGGGCCTGCGCGGCCTGGAGAACGGCGTCACCCGCTTCCACCAGGTGCGCGTCCCGGCCGCCAACCGGATCGGCCCCGAGGGTTCCGGCCTCAAGATCGCCCTCACGACCCTGAACACGGGCCGGCTGTCGCTGCCCGCGATGTGCGTGGGCGCCGGGAAGTGGTGCCTGAAGATCGCGCGGGAGTGGTCGGCAGTACGGGAGCAGTGGGGCAAGCCGGTCGCGCTGCACGAGGCGGTCGGCGCGAAGATCAGCTTCATCGCGGCCACCACCTTCGCCCTCGAAGCGGTCCTCGATCTCTCCTCCCAGATGGCCGACGAGAACCGCAACGACATCCGCATCGAGGCCGCCCTCGCCAAGCTGTACGGCTCCGAGATGGCCTGGCTGATGGCCGACGAACTCGTCCAGATCCGCGGCGGACGCGGCTTCGAGACCGCCGAGTCGCTCGCCGCCCGCGGGGAACGGGCGGTACCCGCCGAGCAGATCCTGCGTGACCTCCGGATCAACCGCATCTTCGAGGGCTCGACGGAGATCATGCATCTGCTGATCGCGCGCGAGGCGGTCGACGCCCATCTGTCGGTCGCCGGAGACCTCATCGACCCCGACAAGTCCCTCTCGGACAAGGCTAAGGCGGGCGCGAACGCCGGTGTCTTCTACGCCAAGTGGCTGCCGAAGCTCGTCACGGGCGCGGGTCAACTGCCCCGCTCGTACGCTGAGTTCAAGCACGAGGTCGATCTCTCGCCGCACCTGCGGTACGTCGAACGCAGCGCCCGCAAGCTGGCCCGCTCCACCTTCTACGCCATGTCCCGCTGGCAGGGCCGGATGGAGACCAAGCAGGGCTTCCTCGGCCGGATCGTCGACATCGGAGCCGAACTGTTCGCGATGAGCGCGGCCTGCGTACGGGCCGAACTCCTGCGCGCCCAGGGCGAGAACGGCCGCGAGGCCTACCAACTCGCCGACGCCTTCTGCCGCCAGGCCCGCGTCCGCGTCGAGGAACTCTTCGGCCGCCTGTGGACCAACACCGACGACGTCGACCGCGCGGTGGTCAAGGGCGTTCTCGCCGGCACGTACACCTGGCTGGAGGAGGGCGTCGTCGACCTCTCGGGGGAGGGCCCCTGGATCGCGGACGCCACACCCGGCCCGGCGAAACAGGAGAACGTCCACCGTCCCATCCGCTGATATTCTCCCGGGAATTCACTGTCGTCCCCGGCGTCATTCTGTTGCTTGCCACACCGAAGAGGCACGTCAACAATGAAAAGAATGGCGAACGGGGACGGCAACATATGCGCCAAGGTGCAGGAAGAAAGATCGGCGAGGAATTCGGTCATGGATTTCCGGGTCTGCTGACGCACGTCCGTCGGCAGCTCGTCGAAGCAGATCTCGTAGGGGCGCTACGGACGGTACGCAACGAGGTGCTGCCCCTCGCGGAGAAGCTGCGCGCGACCCAGCCGGACACCCTCGACCGGCACCGGGACGAGCTGGCGGTGCTCCTGAACGACTGCGCGCTCGCCGTGGTCGACGGCGAACCGAGGGCGCCGCTGCCCACCTTCGACCCGCTGCCTGTGCGGCGGATCGACATCCGGGACGTCGACGATCTGCTCGACGCCGGACGGCCGGGCGAACGGCCCGTGATCCAACAACTCTTCCGCAGCGCGGCGGATTACGTGCAGGACCCCGTCCTGCGCGAAGTGATCAGAGCGAATCAGCAGGGCGTCCATATTCTCCAGCGGGCCAACCACTGGATCAGCATGCTGACGGACGCCGTTTAGCAAGGTAAAGCTCGTTGTAGTGGGGGTAATTCACGTGCCGTCTCTCGGACTCGACAACATCACCGGCCGCATCATGCGGGCCGGCGAGGGGCGGGTGCTGCGCAGGCTTCAGCGCACCGCCGAACAGGTGGCATCCCTCGAAGAGGACTTCGAGTCCATGACCGACGAGGAACTGGCGGCCGTGACCCCGGAGTTGAAGGATCGCCACGCCGCCGGCACGAGCCTCGACGAGCTGCTCCCCGAGGCCTTCGCCGCCATGCGCGAGGCCGCCCGGCGCACCCTCGGCATGCGTCACTTCGACGTCCAGGTGATGGGCGGTGCGGCCCTGCACGAGGGCAACATCGCCGAGATGCACACCGGCGAGGGCAAGACCCTGGTCGCGACCCTCCCCGCCTACCTGAACGCCTTGTCGGGCAAGGGAGTTCACCTGGTCACCGTCAACGACTACCTTGCCCGGCGCGACGCCGAGTGGATGGGCCGGGCGTACGCCTTCATGGGCCTGACGGTCGGTGTGGTCCGCTCGGAGTCGACCCCGGCCGACCGGCGGGCGGCGTACGCCTGCGACATCACGTACGGCACCAACACCGAGTTCGGCTTCGACTATCTGCGCGACAACATGGCCTGGTCGAAGGACGAACTCGTGCAGCGCGGCCACCACTTCGCGATCGTCGACGAGGCCGACTCCATCCTCATCGACGAGGCCCGCACCCCGCTGATCATCTCGGGCCCCGCCGACCAGGCCACCCACTGGTACGAGGCGTTCGCCCGGATCGTGAAGACCATGCGGGGCACGGCCGTCCAGGAGGAGCAGTTCATCCGGCTGGAGGAGAAGGAGCGCCTGAAGGAGCTGCGGGCCGCGTACGACTACGAGTTCGACCCCAAGAAACGGACGGTCGCGATCCTCGACCGGGGCGTGGAACACGTACAGGACCAGTTGGGCATCGACAGCCTGTACGAGGCCGACCACACCCCGCTGATCGGCCACCTCAACAACGCCCTCAAGGCGAAGGAGCTGTTCCACAAGGACAAGGAGTACGTGGTCATCGACGGTGACGTCATGATCGTGGACGAGCACACGGGCCGTATGCTCGCCGGCCGCCGCTACAACGAGGGGCTCCACCAGGCGATCGAGGCCAAGGAGGGCGTCCGGGTCAAGGAGGAGAACCAGACCCTCGCGACCGTCACCCTCCAGAACTTCTTCCGCCTGTACGACAAGCTCTCCGGTATGACCGGTACGGCCATGACCGAGGCCGCCGAGTTCCACCAGATCTACGAACTCGGCGTCGTCCCCATCCCCACCAACCGCCCGATGGTCCGCAAGGATCAGTCGGACCTCATCTACCGCACCGAGGTCGCGAAGTTCGAGGCGGTCGTCGACGACATCGCCGAGAAGCACGGGAAGGGCCAGCCGATCCTGGTCGGCACGACCTCGGTGGAGAAGTCCGAGTACCTCTCGCGACAGCTCGCCAAGCGCGGCATCCGGCACGCGGTCCTCAACGCCAAGCAGCACGACCGCGAGGCCACGATCGTCGCCCAGGCGGGCCGCAGGGGAGCGGTCACGGTCGCCACCAACATGGCCGGACGCGGTACGGACATCATGCTCGGCGGCAACCCGGAGGCGCTGGTGGCGGCCGAGCTGCCCGAGGACGCGAGCCCCGAGGCCCGCCAGGCGGTACTCGACCGGGTCGCCGCCGAACGCCAGGAGGTCACCGACCTCGGCGGCCTGTACGTCCTCGGCACCGAACGCCACGACTCCCGCCGCATCGACAACCAGCTCCGCGGCCGCTCCGGCCGCCAGGGCGACCCCGGCGAGTCCCGCTTCTACCTCTCCCTCCAGGACGACCTGATGCGCCTGTTCCAGGCCCAGCTGGTCGACCGGGTGATGTCGGCGGCCAACCTCCCCGAGGACGTCCCCATCGAGAACAAGGTCGTCACCCGGGCCGTCGCCTCGGCCCAGGCCCAGATCGAACGCCAGCACTTCGAGTCCCGCAAGGACGTACTCAAGTTCGACGAGGTCCTGAACCGTCAGCGCACGCTCATCTACGCCGAACGCCGCCGCGTCCTGGAGGGCGGTGACCTGCGAGAACAGCTCCAGCACTTCATGGACGACACCGTCCGGGCGTACGTCCGCCAGGAGACGAGCGCGGGTTTCCCGGAGGAATGGGACCTGGACAGACTGTGGGGCGCGCTACGCCAGCTCTACCCGGCGAAACTGACGGTGGAGGACCTGGAGGAGGAGTACGACGGCCTCGCCAACCTGACCGCGGACCACCTGGCCGACGCGATAGTGGCGGACATCCACGCCCGCTACGACGACCGCGAGACGGAACTCGGCGCGGACACGACCCGCGAGCTGGAACGGCGAGTGATGCTGTCGGTGCTGGACCGCAAATGGCGCGAGCACCTGTACGAGATGGACTACCTCCGCGACGGCATCGGCCTGCGCTGGACCCTCGGCCGCGAACCGATCGTGGAGTACGAACGCGAGGGCTACGACATGTTCGGCGCGATGACCGACGCCATCAAGGAGGAGTCGGTCGGCTTCGTCTTCAACCTGGAGATCGAAACGACCCCGACCGACCTACAACCGGACCCCCACCGCACGGAGTCCCTCCACTTCAGCGCCCCGACACTGGACACGGCGGACGGGGTAGTGGAGCGGGATGCGCGCAAGCGCCCCTAAAGGGGCGCGGGGAACTGCGCGACAAGCTCCCACCGGCCGGCAGCCAACGAACTACCTGTCAGCATTTCTTGTCACTGGGATCACTGGTCGTCCACTTGCAGTCATCCACCTTCGACCCGTTCGCTCTGGTCAGAATCGCCGTGTCACTCGTGTTGTTCCACACGTACCAGCTCCGCTTCTGGAACTTGGTAGCCGCCGTGTCCGTCCCCTTACCCGTACGGATCTTCATCGTCTTGCCGGCACCGATCTTCAGGTTGCCGAACGTGTACTTGTGATTGGCGACGTCCTTCAGGATCCAGCCCTTGAGCGAGATGGACGCCGAGCTGGTGTTCTTGATCTCCACCCACTCCCCGTTCAGGGACGCGTTGGAGCCGTTGTCCGAGCCAGGACTGTCGAACCACACGTGCCGGATGACCACACCCCCGGCCGCCTCGGCCGGAGTGCTGAGAACCGCGCCGGTCAGGGCGACCGCGCCCGCGAGCGCGGGCAGGGCTGTACGTCGGATGCGCATCGAGATCCCCCCAGGATTTCGTCCACGACTGACCGGTCGTCCACCAGTCAGGGCAGAAGTGATATCACATGATCTGTATGTCGGTTTCACTTATAGGCGCTCACCCGAGGGACGCACTGTCCTCACTGTCGGTGGTTGCGGCCACAATGGAGAGATGACCGACAGTCCAGCCCCCCTCGCAGACCCGCACCTCGTCTTCGACCCCGTCGCCGGAGACGGCCCGCGGGATGTGGTGATCCTCGGTTCCACCGGGTCGATCGGCACCCAGGCCATCGATCTCGTGCTGCGCAACCCGGACCGCTTCCGGGTCACCGGGCTCTCCGCCGCGGGCGGCCGGGTCGAGCTCCTCGCCGAGCAGGCGCACCAGCTGCGCGTACGCACGGTCGCGGTCGCCCGGGAGGACGCCGTACCGGCCCTGCGCGAGGCGCTGAGCGAGCGGTACGGCGCAGGGGAGCCGCTCCCCGAGATACTCGCCGGACCGGACGCGGCCACCCACCTCGCCGCCGCCGACTGCCACACGGTGCTGAACGGCATCACCGGGTCGATCGGCCTCGCCCCGACCCTCGCCGCCCTGGAGGCGGGCCGCACCCTCGCGCTCGCCAACAAGGAGTCGCTCATCGTCGGCGGCCCCCTGGTCAAGGCGCTCGCGAAGCCGGGCCAGATCATCCCGGTCGACTCCGAGCACGCGGCCCTGTTCCAGGCCCTGGCGGCCGGCACCCGGTCCGATGTCCGCAAGCTCGTCGTCACGGCGTCCGGCGGCCCCTTCCGCGGCCGTACGAAGGCACAGCTGGCCGACGTGACGGTCGAGGACGCGCTCGCGCACCCCACCTGGGCGATGGGCCCGGTGATCACGATCAACTCCGCGACCCTCGTCAACAAGGGCCTGGAGGTGATCGAGGCACACCTCCTCTACGACATTCCCTTCGAACGCATTGAGGTGGTCGTGCACCCGCAGTCGTATGTCCACTCGATGGTTGAGTTCACGGACGGATCGACACTGGCGCAGGCCACGCCCCCCGACATGCGCGGCCCCATCGCGATCGGCCTCGGCTGGCCGGAGCGCGTACCGGACGCCGCACCCGCGTTCGACTGGAGCAAGGCGTCGACGTGGGAGTTCTTCCCGCTCGACACCGAGGCGTTCCCGTCGGTCGGCCTCGCCCGGCACGTCGGGCAGCTCGCGGGCACGGCCCCCGCGGTGTTCAATGCGGCGAACGAGGAGTGTGTGGAAGCATTCCGGAGCGGCTCACTGCCGTTCAACGGGATCATGGAGACCGTGACCCGGGTGGTCGAGGAGCACGGCACCCCTCGTACGGGAACTTCCCTGACCGTCGCGGACGTCCTTGAGGCGGAGTCGTGGGCGCGGGCGAGGGCCCGTGAACTCACACGACAGACGAAGACACAGCAGACGACGACAGAGCAAGCCATGGCGACCGCGGAGGCCCGTGCATGACGACACTGATGATGATTCTCGGCATAGTCGTCTTCGTGATCGGCCTGTTGGTGTCGATCGCCTGGCACGAGCTGGGACATCTCTCCACGGCGAAGCTCTTCGGCATCCGCGTACCGCAGTACATGGTCGGCTTCGGCCCGACGATCTGGTCGCGCAAGAAGGGTGAGACCGAGTACGGCATCAAGGCGATCCCGTTCGGCGGCTACATCCGCATGATCGGGATGTTCCCGCCCGGCCCGGACGGCCGCATCGAGGCCCGCTCGACCTCCCCCTGGCGCGTGATGATCGAGGACGCGCGCGCCCAGTCCTTCGAGGAACTGCTCCCGGGCGACGAGAAGCGCCTCTTCTACACACGCAAGCCGTGGAAACGCGTCATCGTGATGTTCGCGGGCCCGTTCATGAACCTCATCCTCGCGGTGGCGCTGTTCCTGACCGTCCTGATGGGCTTCGGCGTCTCCCAGCAGACCACCAGCGTCAGCTCGGTCTCCAAGTGCGTCATCGCCCAGAGCGAGGGCCGCGACGACTGCCGCAAGACCGACGCGGCCTCCCCGGCCGCCGCGGCCGGCCTCCAGGCGGGCGACAAGATCCTCTCCTTCGGCGGGGTCCAGGTCGACAGCTGGAACAAGCTCTCGGACGAGATCCGCGCCAACCCCGGCAAGGACGTCGCGATCGTCGTCGAACGCAAGGGCGAGCAGGTCACCCTGAACGCGAAGATCGCCACCAACCAGGTCGCGAAGAAGGACTCCAGCGGCCAGATCGTCCAGGGTCAGTACGTCACGGCCGGCTTCCTCGGCTTCAGCGCGGCCACCGGCATCGTCCGCCAGGACTTCGGCGACTCGCTTACCTGGATGGGCGACCGCATGGGCGAGGCCGTCGACTCCATCGCGGCCCTGCCCGGCAAGATCCCCGCCCTGTGGAACGCCGCTTTCGACGGCGGCGAACGCGCGGCGGACTCCCCGATGGGCGTGGTCGGCGCGGCCCGCGTGGGCGGCGAGATCTTCACCCTGGACATCCCGCCCACCCAACAGCTCGCGATGGCATTGATGCTGGTCGCGGGCTTCAACCTGTCCCTGTTCCTCTTCAACATGCTCCCGCTGCTGCCGCTCGACGGCGGCCATGTCGCGGGCGCCCTGTGGGAGGCGCTGCGCCGGAACATGGCGAAGGTGCTGAAGCGCCCGGACCCGGGACCGTTCGACGTGGCGAAGCTGATGCCGGTGGCCTATGTGGTGGCGGGCATCTTCATCTGCTTCACGCTGCTGGTGCTGGTGGCGGACGTGGTCAACCCGGTGCGCATCTCGTAGCCACCCGGGGTTTGCCGGGGAGTTCACGACGGCCGGGCACAGTGGGAGAACCCACTGTGCCCGGCCGTTCCCCAATGTGTGGGTTTACGTGTGGGATGTGCTCGGGCCTGGGCGGGTGCCGTAATCTCGAAGGCCGGAGCCCGCCGTTCCCGGGACCGGACCTTGAACCACAACTTGGGGTTGCACAGCAGATGACTGCGATTTCTCTCGGCATGCCGTCCGTTCCGACCAAGCTCGCCGAACGCCGGAAGAGCCGGCAGATCCAGGTCGGTTCGGTGGCCGTGGGCGGAGACGCGCCGGTGTCGGTGCAGTCGATGACGACGACGCGTACGTCGGACATCGGCGCCACGCTTCAGCAGATCGCCGAGCTGACGGCGTCCGGCTGCCAGATCGTGCGCGTGGCGTGTCCGACGCAGGACGACGCGGACGCGCTGGCGACCATCGCGCGCAAGTCGCAGATCCCGGTGATCGCCGACATCCACTTCCAGCCGAAGTACGTGTTCGCCGCGATCGAGGCCGGCTGCGCCGCCGTCCGAGTCAACCCCGGCAACATCAAGCAGTTCGACGACCAGGTCAAGGAGATCGCGCGGGCCGCGAAGGACCACGGCACGCCGATCCGTATCGGCGTGAACGCGGGCTCGCTGGACCGCAGGCTGCTCCAGAAGTACGGCAAGGCGACGCCGGAGGCGCTGGTGGAGTCGGCGTTGTGGGAGGCGTCGCTCTTCGAGGAGCACGACTTCCGGGACATCAAGATCTCGGTGAAGCACAACGACCCGGTGGTCATGGTCAACGCCTACCGGCAGCTGGCGGCGGCCTGCGACTACCCCCTCCACCTGGGCGTGACGGAGGCGGGCCCCGCCTTCCAGGGCACGATCAAGTCGGCGGTCGCCTTCGGCGCGCTCCTGAGCGAGGGCATCGGCGACACGATCCGCGTCTCCCTCTCTGCGCCGCCGGTCGAGGAGATCAAGGTCGGCAACCAGATCCTGGAGTCGCTGAACCTCCGCCAGCGTGGCCTGGAGATCGTGTCGTGTCCGTCGTGCGGGCGGGCCCAGGTCGACGTCTACAAGCTGGCCGAGGAGGTCACGGCGGGCCTGGAGGGCATGGAGGTTCCGCTGCGGGTCGCGGTCATGGGGTGTGTGGTGAACGGCCCCGGCGAGGCGCGCGAGGCCGACCTGGGTGTCGCCTCCGGCAACGGCAAGGGGCAGATCTTCGTGAAGGGCGAGGTCATCAAGACCGTGCCCGAGTCGAAGATCGTGGAGACCCTGATCGAGGAGGCGATGAAGATCGCCGAGCAGATGGAGGCGGACGGAATCGCCTCGGGCGAGCCGTCGGTGTCGGTGGCAGGCTGATTTCGCCCCCGCCGCCCCTACCCGTCCCATCCCTGGGGGCTGCGCCCCCAGACCCCCCTTTCGGCCTGAACGGCCTCGTCCTCAAACGCCGGACGGGCTGGGGGGTGGTGGCGGTCGTCGGGTGGGTGGGAAGTCGCGCCGAACGGCCTCGTCCTCGAACGCCGGACGGGCTGGAGGGTGGTGGCGGCCCTCGTCCTCGAATGCCGGGTGGACTGAGATGCCCCGACCTGGGCTGGATGAGAAGCAGTAAACGGGTGGGTGGGTGGGAAACCCGGCCCGGGGTGGACCGGCGGTGCCTCTCGAGCGCCGGACATGCTGAGCCTCCCAGCCCGTCCGGCGTTTGAGGACAAGGCCCGTTCAGGGCCGGAGCGGGGGTCTGGGGGCGGCAGCCCCCAGGGGCGGTCACCAGAAGCGACGGTTTCGGCAAGGCAACGGCAGCCAATACAGGGCGGCGCCGCTCAGCTTCCGCAGGTACAGTGCGGAGATCAGCAGACCGCATGGTGAGGCCCGCACGTGTTGACGCAGACCACCTCCCGGGTGCTCGAACCGGGCGACCTGGACGCCGCACTCGCTGTCCTCGGCCGCGAGCCGGTCGCGAACGCCTTCGTGACCTCCCGTGTCCAGATCGCGGGCCTCGACCCCTGGCGCCTCGGCGGCGAGATGTGGGGCTGGTACGAGGACGGCATGCTCACCAGCCTCTGCTACGCCGGTGCCAACCTCGTCCCGATCTGCGCCACCCCCCGCGCCGTACGCGCCTTCGCCGACCGGGCCAGGCGAGCGGGCCGCCGCTGCTCCTCGATCGTCGGCCCCGCCGAGGCCACCACCCAGCTGTGGCGGCTGCTCGAACCGAGCTGGGGCCCCGCCCGGGAGGTCCGCCGCCACCAGCCCCTCATGGTCACCGACCGCCTGCCCGACCCCGCCCTCGTCGCCCCGGATCCGTACGTCCGCCGCGTCCGCAAGGACGAGATGGAGACGATCATGCCGGCGTGCGTGGCGATGTTCACCGAGGAGGTCGGAATCTCGCCACTCGCGGGTGACGGCGGCCTCCTCTACCAGGCCAGGGTTGCCGAACTGGTCGGCTCCGGCCGCTCCTTCGCCCGCCTCGACGAACACGGCAGGGTCGCCTTCAAGGCCGAGATCGGCGCCGCGACCTCACAGGCCTGCCAGATCCAGGGCGTCTGGGTGGCCCCCGAATACCGGGGCCAGGGCCTCGCCGCCCCCGGCATGGCCGCCGTACTGCGCTACGCCCTCGCGGACGTGGCCCCGGTGGTCAGTCTGTACGTGAACGACTTCAACACCCCCGCCCGCAGGACGTACCTGAGGGTGGGCTTCCAGGAAGTCGGCGCGTTCATGAGCGTCCTGTTCTGAAACGCCCCGAGCAACCGGGACCACGACCCCCAGCCACATCCGGCCCGCACCCGCCGAGGGCACTCCGCACCCCCTGTAGTCTCCGGACATGCCGCGCTTCCCCGGTCATGGCCGCCATCACTCCCGCCCCCACGACGTGGTCGTCGGCCCCCTCGACCTCGCCGCCCGGGTCGACGAGGCGCTCGCCGTCCAGGCCGTGGCGTTCGGACTCGGCGCCGACGAGGTCGCCGTACGCAGGCAGATCGTGTTGCGGCACCTGACCTATCCCGGGGCCCGCGCACTCGGCGCGACCACCCCCGACGGACGGCTCGCGGGGTTCGTCTACGGCATGCCGAACGACCGTACGCACTGGTGGTCCACGGTGGTCGAGCCGTATCTGCGCAGACAGGGTCACGACGGCTGGCTCGACGACTCCTTCGTGATCACCGAACTGCACGTCCACCCGAGCTTCCAGAACGCCGGCGTCGGCCGCGCCCTGATCACCACCATCACCGACAGCGCCGCCGAACCCCGCTCGATCCTCTCCGCGATCGACACCGACAGCCCGGCCCGCGGCCTCTACCACTCCCTCGGCTACGAGGACCTGGCCCGCCAGGTCCTCTTCCCCAGCGCCCCGAAGCCGTACGCGGTGATGGGCGCCCCCCTTCCCCTGCGCAGACGCTAGGGCCCGTACGGCCGATTTCCACCGCCCCGCACCCCCCGGCTAACCTCCTGCCATCACCCTTACGCAGCAGGAGTCGAGAATCATGGCCCAGGCCCAGGTCCAGCGCATGTCCCGTTTGATGGTCAAGACACTGCGTGACGACCCCGCCGACGCCGAGGTGCTCAGCCACAAGCTGCTGGTCAGGGCCGGTTATGTACGCCGTACCGCCGCCGGACTGTGGTCCTGGCTGCCGCTCGGCAAGAAGGTCCTGGCCAATGTGGAGCGGGTCGTCCGCGAGGAGATGGACGCCATCGGCGCCCAGGAGGTCACGCTCCCCGCGCTGCTGCCGAAGGAGCCGTACGAGGCGACCGGCCGCTGGGAGGAGTACGGCCCCGAGTTGTTCCGCCTCAACGACCGCAAGGGCGGCGACTACCTC
Organism: Streptomyces sp. NBC_00075; assembly: GCF_045041225.1. Classification (NCBI taxonomy): domain Bacteria; kingdom Bacillati; phylum Actinomycetota; class Actinomycetes; order Kitasatosporales; family Streptomycetaceae; genus Streptomyces; species Streptomyces sp. NBC_00075. The sequence goes on along the minus strand of NZ_CP108243.1, from coordinate 2,675,914 downwards.
CTCGGCCCGACCCACGAGGAGATCTTCACCCTCCTGGTCAAGGACCAGTGCACGTCCTACAAGGACCTGCCCGTGATCCTCTACCAGATCCAGAACAAGTACCGCGACGAGGCCCGCCCGCGCGCCGGCATCCTGCGTGGCCGCGAGTTCCTGATGAAGGACTCGTACTCCTTCGACACGGAGGACGAGGGCCTGGCCAAGTCGTACGCCCTGCACCGCGAGGCCTACCAGAAGATCTTCGCGCGTCTCGGCCTCGACTACCGCATCTGCGCCGCTACCGCGGGCGCCATGGGCGGCTCCAAGTCCGAGGAGTTCCTCGCCCCGGCCGCCGCCGGCGAGGACACCTTCGCCGACTGCCCCAACTGCGACTACGCCGCCAACACCGAGGCGATCACGTACGCGCTCCAGCCGGTCGACGGCTCGGCCCTCCCCGCCCTGGAGGAGATCCCGACCCCCGAGACCCCGACCATCGAGACGCTCGCCGCGTATCTGGAGGTCCCCGCCTCCGCCACCCTCAAGAACCTCCTCATCAAGGTGGACGGCGAGATCGTCGCGATCGGCGTCCCCGGTGACCGTGAGGTCGACCTGGGCAAGGTCGAGGCGCACTTCGCTCCCGCCGCCGTCGAACTCGTCACCGCCGAGGACTTCACGGGCCGCGACGACCTCGTACGTGGCTACGTCGGCCCGCAGGGCCTGGAGAAGGTCCGTTACTTCGCCGACCCGCGCATCGCCCCCGGCACCGCCTGGATCACCGGCGCCAACAAGGACGGCCTGCACGCCAGGAACGTCGTCGCCGGCCGTGACTTCGAGGTCGACGAGTACGTCGACTCCGTGGTCGTCCAGGAAGGCGACCCCTGCCCGGCCTGCGGCACCGGCCTCAAGCTGGACCGCGCCATCGAGATCGGCCACATCTTCCAGCTCGGCCGCAAGTACGCGGACGCCCTCAGCCTCGACGTCCTCGGCCAGCAGGGCAAGCCGGTCCGCGTGACCATGGGCTCGTACGGCATCGGCGTCTCCCGCGCGGTCGCCGCCCTCGCCGAGCAGCACGCCGACGAGCAGGGCCTGTGCTGGCCCAAGGAGATCGCCCCGGCCGACGTCCACGTCGTCGCCGCGGGCAAGGCCCTCCAGACCGAACTGGCCCTCGACGTCTCCGACAAGCTGGCCGCGGCCGGCGCCCGCGTCCTGGTCGACGACCGCGCCGGCGTCTCCCCGGGCGTCAAGTTCACGGACGCCGAGCTGATCGGCGTACCGAAGATCCTGGTGGCGGGCCGTCGTTCGGCCGAGGGCGTCCTGGAGCTCAAGGACCGCCGGACGGGCGAGCGCGAGGAACTGACGGTCGACGAGGCGATCGCCCGCCTGACCGGTACCGCCTGATTATTTAAATCCCGCTCTCAGGTAGTTCTCGTGAGGCGTATGGGCGCCTCACAGACTTCTCTCAGGTCGGTCCCCGAACGTAGGGCGTGACACAGAGTCACGTCCTACGGGAGGGGAACGACCATGACGGGCAGGGAGCGGGAGCGCAGAGCCGCAGCGGCGGTACGCAGAGGGGTACGGCGTACGGCGGCCGTGGCAGCGGCGGTGTCGCTGGCCGCGGCGGCCGGGGTGTTCGCCCTCGTCGGCACGATGGAGTCGGACGCGACGACGGCCGCGAGCAGTACATCGGACTCGACGTCCAGTTCGACGTCCTCCAGTTCGAGCGACAGCACGGACACGAGCACCAGCACCGACAGCGGTACGGACACGTCGTCCTCGTCGACGGACTCGTCCACGACGGACAGCTCCTCCTCGGAGTCCTCGGACTCCTCGTCGTCCAGCGACCTCCAGTCCTCCTCCGACGGCGTCACCTCCTCCGACTCCAGCGGCTCCGCCGACTCCACCTCGGGGGCGTCGTGATGACCACCGCCGTCCGTCCCACGGCCGCCGCCGACTGGCGCGCCCTCGGTACCAGCGTCCGGCTCGTCACCACCGACCCGGCCCTGCTGGACTCCTGCAACCTGCTCCTGGCCCGCCAGCTGGCCGAGGTCGACGCGACGTGCAGCCGCTTCCGCGCCGACTCCGAACTCTCCGCCCTGGACGACACCGACGGCCGCCCGACCCGGGTCAGCCCGCTGCTCGCCGAGGCCCTGGCGGTGGCCCTGCGCGCGGCCGAGGCGACCGACGGAGCCGTGGACCCGACGGTCGGTTCGGCGCTCGAAGCCCTCGGCTACGACCGCGACTTCACCCTCGTCCAGGAGGACGACCGCCCGGTACGGCTCACCGTGCGGCGCGTCCCCGGCTGGCGCCGGATCCACCTGGACCGGGCGACCGGCACGGTCACCGTCCCGTCCGGCATCCGCCTCGACCTGGGCGCCACTGCGAAGGCCTGGGCCGCCGACCGGGCCGCACGAACGCTGGCCGAGGCCGCCGGGTGCGGAGTCCTGGTGAGCCTCGGCGGCGACACGGCGGTCGCCGGTGAGCCCCCGACCGGCGGCTGGCGCATCCGCGTCCAGGACATCACCGGCCCGGTGGACGAAGCGCCCGCCCAGGGCCCGTACGCCACGATCGGCCTGCACAGCGGCGGCCTCGCCACCTCCGGCACGGCCGCCCGCCACTGGCGCCGGGGCGAGCACACCCTCCACCACATCATCAACCCGGACACGGGCCTCCCCGTCCACACCCCCTGGCGCACGGTCTCCGTCGCGGCGGCGAACTGCGCCGACGCCAACGCGGCGAGCACGGCGGCCCTGGTGAAGGGGAGGGGCGCGGAGCGCTGGCTGACGGGCCTGCGCCTCCCGGCGCGGCTGGTGACGACGGACGGAACGGTCGTGACGACGCCGGGCTGGCCCGTCTCGACCACCACCACCCGCACCACCACACCCCCGGAGGCAACGCCATGACCTCCGAAACCCTCTGGTACGCCAACCGCGCCACCGGCGCCGTGTGCCTGGTCCTCTTCACGGTCGTGGTCCTGCTGGGCATCGCGGTTCGCCTGCGAGCCAGACTCCCCGGCCTGCCGAGATTCGGCACGGTCTCCCTCCACCGCACCCTCTCCCTCTCGGCCACGGCCTTCCTCGCGCTCCACATAGCCGCAGCCGTGATCGACGGCTATGTCGACATCACGCTCCTCGACGCAGTCGTCCCCTTCGTCTCCGACTACCAGCCCCTCTGGCTGGGCCTGGGCACGGTCGCCCTCGACCTGATGCTCGCGGTGCTGATCACCAGCCTCCTGCGCGCCCGTCTCGGCCACCGCACCTGGCGTGCCGTGCACTGGCTCGCGTACGCCTCCTGGCCGATCGCCCTCGTCCACGGCATCGGCATCGGCACGGACACGGGCGCCGACTGGATGACCTGGCTGACCGTGTCCTGCGTCGCGGCAGTACTCGCCGCCTTCGGCATCCGCACGGCCCACGCGGTACACGCCGCCCGCCGCACCCCGACCGCCCTGCTCCACACACCGGAACGCACGCTCGAAGGGGTCCGCTGATGACCATCACCTACACGGACGTCTTCATGCCGCCCCGCCTGCTGGCTCCCGGCGGCGCCCCGGCCGACTTCGGCACGCACGAGCAGCGGTACGGGCCCGTCTCGTACGGCAACCCGGCCCAACTCCTGGAAACCGTCGGCCAGTCGGGCCTCACCGGCCGCGGCGGAGCCGCCTTCGCCACGTACCGCAAACTCGTCTCCGTGGCCGACGCCGGCCGCCGCACCGGCCGAGCCCCGGTGGTCGTCGCCAACGGCGCCGAGGGCGAGCCCGCGAGCCACAAGGACAAGACGCTCCTCCACCTCTCGCCCCATCTCGTCCTGGACGGACTCCAGTTGGCGGCCGAGGCGATCGGCGCCGGAGAGGCGTACCTCGCGGTGGAGGCGGGCGGCAGCTACCTGGAGGCGGCCCTGGCCGAGCGCCGCCGCGACCCCCTGTCCGTCAAGGTGGTCCGCGTCCCCAAACGGTTCCTGTCTGGTCAGTCCTCCGCCCTCACCTCGTACGTCTCCGGCGGCGCCGCCCTTCCGCAGCACCAGCGCCCGCCGGTGCGGGAGCGCGGGGTGCACCGGGCCCCGACCCTCGTGCAGAACGTCGAGACCCTGGCCCACCTCGCACTGATCGCCCGCTACGGCGCCGACTGGTTCCGCGCCGCGGGCACCCCCTCGGAACCCGGCAGCGCACTGTGCACGGTGCATGTGCCCGGCCGTGAAGTCCGGGTGGTCGAGGCCCCGTTCGGGATGCCGACAGGGAGACTGCTGCCGCTGGGCCCCACCGGAGCGGTGCTGATCGGCGGCTACCACGGCATCTGGCTCCCGGCGTCCGAGGCAGCCCAACTCCCCCTGACCACCACCTACTTGGGCGCAGGCGTACTCGCCATGCTCCCCGCCGACCACTGCGGCCTGGCCGAAACCGCCCGCGTCCTGCGGTACTTGGCCCTGGAGTCGGCCGGCCAGTGCGGCCCCTGCCTCAACGGCCTGCCCCGAATCGCCGCCGCCTTCCAGACTCTGGCCACCCCCGGCCCCCAGGGCACGACCCGCACGGACGTCGCCCGCTGGTCCGGCCTGGTCGAGGGCCGCGGCGCCTGCCACCACCCCGACGGCACGGTCCGCCTGGTCCGCTCGGCCCTGACGACCTTCGCCCCCGAACTGGACGCCCACGCAAGGGGCTTCTGCACGGCAACAACCCAAACCCCCCTGCTGCCAGTCCCCGACGACCGGACCTGACATGACCCAAGAGACGACGATCGACATCGACTGGACGGCCTGCCAGGCCCACGGCCTCTGCGCCGAACTCCTCCCGGAACACATCACCTTGGACGAGTGGGGCTACCCACTCATAGACGGCGCCCCGATCCCGACCAGCACAGCAAAGCGAGCCCGCAGAGCAGCAGCAGACTGCCCAGTCCTAGCCCTCAAACTGACGGCGAGGTGACGCGCCCCAAAGGGGCGAAGGGAACTGCGCGACCAGCCCCCACCGACCCGCAGCCACCCCACGACCTCAAAGCCACCCAGCAAACTCCAGCAACAACTCAGCATCCTTGGGCCGCCCCACCCGCAGCGCCCGAACCCCCGACTCCACCGCCCGAAACAACGTCCACCCCCGCAACCGCTCCTGATCCACATCCAACGACTCAGCAAGCCGCTTCACCCGCCGCCGAGTAATCGCCGCCCCCGAAGACGAAGCGATCAGATCCTCGACCCGATCCCGAACCAACCGAGCCAGGTCGAACGCACACTCCCCGACCACCGGATCCGGCCCCACCGCCAACCACGGCATCCGCTCACCGGCCAACACCTTGCTCTGCCGAAACGTCCCATGCAGCAACCGAACCTCGGGCGGTGCGACCACCAACTCCTCCCGAGCGGCAAGCGCCGCCGCCACCAGCGGCGCCACCTCCGCACCGGCGCTCGCCGCCATCGCCTCGGCCTGCCGCCCGGTCCGCGAGGCCACCGTCTCGAAGACGACGTCGGCCCCGGCAGGCGGCTCGACCCACAGCCGCCGCAACGTCCCCGCCGCCTCCAGCAGCGCCTTCGCCTCGGGCAGCGACCGCACCGACACATCAGGATGCAGCCGCTCCAGCAACAGCACACCCTCCTCGGCGAAGCCGGGGGCGTCGGGGGAGTCGGCGGCCGGCTCCAGCAACTGCACCGCCCCCACCCCACCCCAGTGCGCCAGCGCGGCCCGCTCACTCTCCGGCCGGGCCCGGCGCGGCGCGAGCTTCAGGACGGCGGGCGTACCGTCCGCCCGCCGCACCAGCACCACCAGACTGCTCCGACCGCCCGGTACCTGTACCCGCTCCACGGTCAACACGCGTAGATCCACGGCCTGTTGAGCCGCCGCAGGCACCCGCGCCAGCCAGTCGTCACCGTCCGGTGCCGTCTCGCCGAGCGCCCTCACCAGACGGGGCGGCGGTGCGAATGCCATACGCGAGTCGTTTCCTTCCGTCCGTACGCGGGTGCGATCCGGCCTACGCCGTGGGCGTCGCCGACGCCGACACCCTGCTCGCCCGCTCGGCGAGCCCAGGGAAGGGTACGCTCCCGCCCCGCCACCGCACCGCCCGCACCGCGGCCTCCCGCAGCCCCTCGGCCCCCGTCCGGCGCCGCTCGCCCTCGGCTGCCCGGACCAGGTCGGAGTACACCCCGGCGACCCGCTCCTCCAGCTCGGCCGCGAGCCGGACGGCCGCGTCCGAGTCGGTCACCGGGAACGGCAGCGCGTACCCGGCGGCCGCCGCCACCGGTGTGCCCCCGAGCGCCCGCACCGCGCGCGCCAGCTCGTCGCGCCGGGCCCGATGGGCGTCGTACGCGGCCCGCGCCTCGCTCCGACGGGCCTCGCCGATCAGCCCGCCGACGACCCCGTACCCGTACACCGCCGCGTGTTCGGCGCCCAGGGCGGCCTGGAGCGCGGTCAGCTCACCGGTGTCCTTCTCGGCCTTCCCCGACTTGCTCACTTCGCGCCCTCCGTCAGCAGATACACATGCGCGGCTCCGGCCGCCGCCACTGAGGCCAGCAGCCGCGCCAGCTCGCCCGGCACTTCGAGGAGCGCCTTCGTACGCCGGTCCGCGAGGCTCCGCTCGGCGGCGGCGAGCCCGGCGAGGGCGTCCTGCTCGGTCGGCGGCGGCGCAGAGGCCGAAGCCGAAGGCGAGGCGGAGGTCGGTGTCGATGCCTGCGTCGGCTCCGTGCCCCCGAAGGCCTCCGCGTGCCGTACGGCCTCCGCCCGCAGCTCCGACAGACGCTCCGCCAGCACCGGGAACGCGGCGATCGCCGTGTCGTACTGCTGTACGAGCCCGGTGCTGTCGCTCGCCGCACGCGCGCGCGTGCGCTCGGCCACCGACGGGCTGCCGGAACTCGTGGCCGTCGTGTCGGACTCGGAGGTGCAGCCCACCAGGAGGGCGGCGCCCGCGGCCGAGGCGAGCAGGGTCCTTCTGTGCGGACCCGCGGGGACTCCCAGCGGGGGGCGCGAGGGCGGGGGGAACGGCACGGCAGACGTCCTCGGAGGGCTCGTACGAACGGGAGACCACGGAAAACAACGAGAAGGGCAGCACGCCCGTGATCACCGTACCCGCGCCCCGGCCCGGCACTCGCCACCGGCGCAGCCGAGCCACCGGCGGCGTTCCGGTGGACGGCAACACCCCCCGGGACCGGATACCCTTTGACCTGACACGCGACCTACCCACAACAGCACACGCGGCCGAGGAGTCACCCGGATGAGCACCACCCAGAGCGAGAGGCTTCGAGAGCTCCTGGAGCCGCTCGTCAGCTCGCAGGGTCTCGATCTCGAAGAGATCGCAGTGGAGTCCGTCGGGCGCAAGAGAGTGCTGCGGGTCGTCGTCGATTCCGACGACGGTGCCGATCTGGACGCGATCGCCGATGTGAGCCGCGCGCTCTCGGCGAAGCTCGACGAGACGGACGCGATGGGCGCGGGGGAGTACACCCTGGAGGTCGGCACCCCCGGCGCCGAGCGCGAACTCACCGAGCACCGGCACTACGTCCGCGCCGTCGAGCGACTGGTGCGGTTCCAGCTCACCGAGGGCGGCGGCGAAGTGGTCGCCCGGATCCTGACCGTGGACGACGAGGGCATGGACCTCGAAGTGCCGGGCGTGAAGGGCCGCAAGGCCACCGCCCGCAGGCTCGCCTTCGGCGACGTCGACAAGGCCCGCGTCCAGGTCGAGTTCAACCGCAAGGACAAGAACGAGAAGGAAGAGGAGGCGTAGCCGTGGACATCGACATGAGTGCCCTGCGGGGCTTGGTGCGGGAGAAGGAGATCTCCTTCGACCTGCTGGTCGAGGCGATCGAGTCGGCCCTCCTCATCGCCTACCACCGCACCGAGGGAAGCCGCCGCCACGCGCGCGTGAAGCTCGACCGGGACACCGGTCATGTGACCGTGTGGGCGAAGGAGGACCCCCAGGAGCTGGAGGAGGGGCAGGAGGCACGCGAGTTCGACGACACCCCGTCGGACTTCGGCCGGATCGCCGCCACCACCGCCAAGCAGGTCATCCTTCAGCGCCTGCGCGACGCCGAGGACGACGCGACGCTCGGCGAGTACGCGGGCCGCGAGGGCGACATCGTCACCGGTGTCGTCCAGCAGGGCCGCGACCCGAAGAACGTGCTCGTGGACATCGGCAAGCTGGAGGCCATCCTGCCGGTGCAGGAGCAGGTCCCCGGCGAGACCTACACGCACGGACTGCGGCTGCGGTCGTACGTCGTACGAGTGGCGAAGGGCGTGCGCGGTCCGTCCGTCACCCTCTCGCGCACGCACCCCAACCTGGTGAAGAAGCTCTTCGCGCTGGAGGTGCCCGAGATCGCCGACGGTTCCGTGGAGATCTCGGCCATCGCGCGTGAGGCCGGGCACCGTACGAAGATCGCCGTGCGGTCGACGCGCAGCGGCCTGAACGCCAAGGGCGCCTGCATCGGCCCCATGGGCGGCCGGGTGCGCAATGTCATGGCCGAGCTGAACGGCGAGAAGATCGACATCGTCGACTGGTCGGACGACCCGGCCGACATGGTGGCGAACGCGCTGTCCCCGGCCCGGGTCACCAAGGTCGAGGTCGTCGACCTCGCGGCCCGCTCCGCGCGCGTGACGGTCCCCGACTACCAGCTGTCGCTGGCGATCGGCAAGGAGGGCCAGAACGCCCGCCTCGCCGCCCGGCTGACCGGCTGGCGCATCGACATCCGCCCGGACACCGAGCAGCCGTCCGAGCGGCCCGCCGACCAGCCCCGGGGTCAGTAGGGAATAGATCCAAGCCGCAGGTGGCTGAGATCACGACAACAACCGTTCGATCCTTATCTCGAATGAGTGAGGTCCGTACGGGGAGGTAGACTTAGGAGTGTCTGGCCGGACGCGAGCCCGCGTATGCCCTGAACGCACCTGTGTGGGGTGTCGGGAGCGAGCGGCCAAGAAGGATCTGCTGCGCATCGTGGCGATCGAGGGTGAATGCGCCCCCGATCATCGCGGTACGCTGCCCGGCCGGGGTGCGTATGTGCACCCCGCCCTGGTCTGTCTCGACCTGGCGGTACGTCGCCGGGCGTTCGTAAGGGCACTGCGTGCCCCGGGAGCGCTCGACACGGCGGCGTTGCGCCGGTACGTCGAGCAGGCAACACCGTAAGACGCGTCGCACGGAACCACCGTGCGGCTCTGGTACCCCCCGCGAGTTGGAAGTAGGTCGAGATTGCGATGAGCACTCGATGAGCACGCGATGAGTACGCCCATGAAGTAGCGACGGTCCGGCCGCAACCCGGACCTAAAAGGAGCGAAGTGGCTAAGGTCCGGGTATACGAACTCGCCAAGGAGTTCGGGGTTGAGAGCAAGGCCGTCATGGCCAAGCTCCAGGAACTCGGTGAATTCGTCCGATCGGCATCCTCGACGATCGAGGCGCCCGTAGTACGCAAGTTGACAGACGCCTTCCAGGGCGGGAGCAGCGCCAAGCCCGGCGCCCCCCGCAAGGCGGCTCCCAAGCCCGGCGCGCCCTCCCCGGCGCAGTCGGCCCGTCCGGCTGCCCCGCGGCCGCCGGCTCCCAAGCCCGCCGTGGCCGAGCGCCCCGCGGCGCCCGCCGCGCCGAGTGCGCCGGTCACCCCGGTGACCCCGGCCCCGCAGGGTTCACGTCCGACGCCGGGCCCCAAGCCCGCGCCGAAGCCGGCCCCCGCGGCACCCACCACGCCGGAGTTCACCGCTCCGCCGTCGGCACCGGTCACGCCGGCCGCCGCACAGGCGCCGCGTCCCACCACCGGTGCCCGTCCCGGCGCCCCGCGTCCCGGTGCCCGTCCCTCGGGTCCCGGTCAGGACCGAGGACCGGGCCAGGACCGCGGTCAGGACCGTGGCCAGGGCCGCGGTGAGCGTCCGGGCGCCTCGCGTCCGGGTGGCCAGGGCGCTCCGCGTCCCGGCGGTGCCCGTCCGTCCGGTCCGCGTCCGGGCAACAACCCCTTCACGTCCGGTGGCTCCACCGGCATGGCGCGTCCCCAGGCGCCCCGTCCGCAGGGCGCTCCGCGTCCCGGCGGCCAGGGTGGCCCCGGTGGCGCTCCCGGTGCCGGCGCTCCGCGTCCGCAGGGTGCGGGCGGCGGCCAGGGTGGCGCTCCCCGTCCGCAGGGTGCGGGCGGCGGGCGTCCGAGTCCGGGCGGCATGCCTCGTCCGCAGGGTGGTCCCGGTGGCGCTCCGCGTCCCGGTGGCGGTCCCGGCGGCAACCGTCCCAACCCCGGCATGATGCCGCAGCGTCCCGCTGCGGGCACCCCGCGTCCCGGCGGTGGCCCCGGTGGCCGCGGTCCCGGTGGCGGTGGCGGTCGTCCGGGTGGTCCCGGCGGTGGCGGCGGCGGTCGTCCCGGTGGCGGTGGCGGCGGGTTCGCCGGTCGTCCCGGTGGCGGCGGTGGCGGCTTCGCCGGTCGTCCGGCCGGTCCCGGTGGTGGCGGTGGCGGCGGTTTCGCCGGCCGTCCCGGTGGTCCCGGTGGCGGTGGCGGCGGTCGTCCCGGCTTCGGTGGCCGTCCCGGTGGTCCGGGTGGCCGTGGTGGCACGCAGGGCGCCTTCGGTCGTCCCGGCGGTCCCGCGCGTCGTGGTCGCAAGTCGAAGCGGCAGAGGCGCCAGGAGTACGAGGCCATGCAGGCCCCGTCGGTCGGCGGCGTGATGCTGCCGCGCGGCAACGGACAGTCCGTCCGCCTGTCGCGTGGTGCGTCCCTCACCGACTTCGCCGAGAAGATCGGCGCCAACCCGGCGTCGCTCGTCGGCGTGATGATGAACCTCGGCGAGATGGTCACTGCCACGCAGTCCGTCTCCGACGAGACGCTGAAGCTCCTCGCGGACGAGATGAACTTCGTCCTCGAGATCGTCAGCCCCGAGGAGGAGGACCGCGAGCTGCTCGAGTCCTTCGACATCGAGTTCGGTGAGGACGAGGGCGGCGAGGAGTTCCTCGTCGCGCGTCCGCCGGTCGTGACCGTCATGGGTCACGTCGACCACGGTAAGACCCGCCTCCTCGACACCATCCGCAAGACGAACGTCGTCGCGGGTGAGGCCGGCGGTATCACGCAGCACATCGGTGCGTACCAGGTCACGACTCAGGTCAACGACGAAGAGCGCAAGATCACCTTCATCGACACCCCGGGTCACGAGGCGTTCACCGCCATGCGTGCCCGTGGTGCCAAGTCGACCGACATCGCGATCCTCGTGGTGGCGGCCAACGACGGTGTGATGCCCCAGACGATCGAGGCGCTGAACCACGCCAAGGCGGCCGACGTGCCGATCGTGGTCGCGGTCAACAAGATCGACGTCGAGGGCGCGGACCCGACCAAGGTCCGTGGTCAGCTGACCGAGTTCGGTCTGGTGGCCGAGGAGTACGGCGGCGACACGATGTTCGTCGACATCTCCGCCAAGCAGGGCCTCAACATCGAGGCTCTCCTGGAGGCCGTGGTCCTCACCGCGGACGCCTCGCTCGACCTGCGGGCCAACCCGGAGCAGGACGCGCAGGGCATCGCGATCGAGTCCCACCTCGACCGTGGCCGCGGTGCCGTCTCGACGGTCCTGGTCCAGCGCGGCACGCTGCGCATCGGCGACACGATGGTGGTCGGCGACGCTTACGGCCGCGTCCGGGCGATGCTCGACGACAACGGCAACAACGTCGAGGAAGCGACTCCGTCGACTCCCGTCCTGGTCCTGGGTCTCACCAACGTCCCGGGCGCAGGCGACAACTTCCTGGTCGTCGACGAGGACCGTACGGCGCGTCAGATCGCCGAGAAGCGGGCGGCGCGCGAGCGCAACGCCAACTTCGCCCGGCGTGGAGTCCGGTTCTCCCTGGAGAACCTGGACGAGGCGCTCAAGGCCGGTCTGGTGCAGGAACTCAACCTCATCATCAAGGGCGACGCGTCCGGTTCGGTGGAGGCTCTCGAGTCCTCGCTGCTCCAGCTCGACGTCGGCGAAGAGGTCGACATCCGCGTCCTGCACCGCGGCGTGGGTGCGGTCACCGAGTCGGACATCGACCTGGCGACCGGCTCCGACGCGATCGTCATCGGCTTCAACGTCCGCGCTGCGGGCCGCGCGGCGCAGATGGCGGAGCGCGAGGGCGTCGACGTCCGCTACTACTCGGTGATCTACCAGGCCATCGAGGAGATCGAGGCGGCCCTCAAGGGCATGCTCAAGCCGGAGTACGAAGAGGTCGAGCTGGGTACGGCGGAGATCCGCGAGGTCTTCCGCTCGTCCAAGCTGGGCAACATCGCCGGTGTGCTGGTCCGCTCCGGCGAGGTCAAGCGCAACACCAAGGCGCGGCTGCTGCGCGATGGCAAGGTCATCGCGGAGAGCCTCACCATCTCCGGTCTGCGTCGCTTCAAGGACGACGTCACCGAGATCCGCGAAGGGTTCGAGGGTGGTATCAACCTCGGCAACTTCAACGACATCAAGGTCGACGACGTCATCGCGACGTACGAGATGCGGGAGAAGCCGCGCGGCTAAGCGGTAGGTAGTGCGTGCAGCTCAGCTGGCCGGCAGGGAGAAGTCCCCGCCGGCCAGCTGGGCGTCTGCCCGCTACGGCCCTGAACGGGCCTTGTCCTCAAACGCCGGACGGGCTGGATGGTGCCGCCCGGGCCTTGTCTTCGAACGCCGGGCGGGGTGACATACCCAGCCCGTCCGGCGTTTGAGGACGAGCGCGTTCAGCGCGACAAGGGGGGTCTGGGGGCGCAGCCCCCAGGGATGGGACGGGTAAGGGCGGCGGGGGCGAAGAACAATCCCGTCGAGCCACCGCCCCGTACGCTGTACCGTTCTTGATGTCCCCGCCCATACAGTCGGCGGGGCCATCGATCCCGCACCGGCGGGTCATCCGGATACACACATGTACGTGGGGACTCTGTCCTTCGACCTCCTGCTCGGCGACGTACGCTCGCTGAAGGAGAAGCGCTCCGTCGTCCGCCCGATCGTCGCCGAACTCCAGCGCAAGTACGCGGTGAGCGCGGCCGAGGTCGAACACCTCGACCTGCACCGCAGAGCAGGCATCGGCCTCGCGGTGGTGGCAGGCGACACGGCACACATCACCGACGTGCTGGACCAGTGTGAGCGACTGGTCGCCGGCCGCCCCGAGGTGGAACTGCTGTCCGTACGACGACGGCTCCACGGCGACGACGACTAGCCGAACAAATGAACGACCTGAATGACTTGAACAACCTGAACGACCTGCAAGAACGCAGAACGCGGAACAGAAAAGAACGGGAGACGGACCAGTGGCCGACAACGCGCGGGCGAAGAGGTTGGCTGACCTCATCCGAGAGGTGGTGGCCCAGAAGCTCCAGCGCGGGATCAAGGACCCCCGCCTCGGCACCCACGTCACCATCACGGACACCCGGGTCACCGGGGACCTCCGGGAGGCGACCGTCTTCTACACGGTCTACGGGGACGACGAGGAGCGGGCAGCCGCTGCCGCCGGCCTGGAGAGCGCCAAGGGCGTCCTGCGCTCCGCCGTCGGCCAGGCCGCGGGCGTGAAGTTCACGCCGACCCTGGCCTTCGTCGCCGACGCCCTCCCGGACACCGCCAAGAACATCGAGGACCTCCTCGACAAGGCCCGTGCCTCCGACGCCCAGGTGCGCCAGGCGTCCGCGGGCGCCGCGTTCGCCGGTGACGCGGACCCGTACAAGAAGCCGGACGACGAGGACGACACCGCCGAATGACGCAGCAGAACATCAGGACGCCCGACGGGCTTGTCATCGTCGACAAGCCGTCGGGCTTCACCTCGCACGACGTGGTCGCCAAGATGCGCGGGATCGCCAGGACCCGCCGCGTCGGACACGCCGGCACCCTCGACCCCATGGCCACGGGCGTGCTCGTCCTCGGGGTCGAGCGCGCGACCAAGCTCCTCGGCCACCTCGCGCTGACCGAGAAGGAGTACCTCGGCACCGTCCGCCTCGGACAGAACACGCTCACCGACGACGCCGAGGGGGACATCACCTCCTCCACCGACGCCTCCGGGATCACCCGCGAGGCCGTCGATGCCGGCGTCGCCAAGCTGACCGGCCGCATCATGCAGGTGCCGTCCAAGGTCAGCGCCATCAAGATCAACGGCGTGCGCTCGTACAAGCGGGCGCGTGAGGGCGAGGAGTTCGAGATCCCGGCCCGCCCGGTCACCGTCTCCTCCTTCGCCGTGTACGACGTGAGGGACGCCGTCGCGGCCGACGGCACGCCCGTATTCGACCTGGTCGTGTCGGTGGTGTGCTCCTCCGGTACGTACATCCGCGCGCTGGCCCGGGACCTGGGCGCCGACCTCGGCGTCGGCGGTCACCTCACCGCACTGCGCCGGACGCGCGTCGGCCCGTACAAGCTGGACGCGGCCCGCACGCTCGACCAGTTGCAGCAGGAGCTGACGGTGATGCCGATCGCCGACGCGGCCACCGCCGCGTTCCCCCGCTGGAACGTGGACGAGAAGCGGGCGCGGCTGCTGACGAACGGCGTACGGCTGGAGATGCCCGAGGAGTACACGGGCGTCGGCGCCGTGGCCGTCTTCGACCCCGCCGGGCAGTTCCTCGCCCTGGTGGAGGAGGAGAAGGGCAAGGCGAAGAGCCTCGCGGTCTTCGTCTGACGTTCCGCGCCGTGGAGCGGCGTTCACGGGGACACGTTCCCGCCGCTCCACGGTTCCCCCTCGGTTCCCCCACCCAAGGGTGTATCCATCCCTCGCGATTCATTCACCCGTCCGGGCAGGCGCTCGGAGTGAACCGAGGGGGCGGAAGGGGGCGCGTTCGTCGCACGCTCTGTCCTGCTGATCACCGGTTGCCTACCGTCGAAAGCAGACGCGTGCGTACGCAGGCACGCGTGTACGGCGGGGAGGACGACGATGGCGGGACGGGGCCCGCGCGCCGGGGGCGGCCGTCGGCCGTCGGCCGACGCGCCTGAGACGCGAGAAGAAGACGAAGCGGCCGTCGAGGCTGCCGACGAGTCGCTCGTGCGGGTGTGCGACCTGGCCGGACGTCCACGCGGTACGGGTTTCGTGGCCGACCACCACGGCACACTGATCACCAGCCACGAGGCCGTCGACGGACTGGCCCGGCTGGTCCTGCACGGCCCCGCAGACCGTACGTGTGTGGTGTCGGCGGCAGACGCGGTGACCCTTCTCCCGACCCTGGGCCTGGCCCTCGTGCGTACGGAGGGCCTGGGCGCGGACCCGCTTCCCGTCTCGGTCCGGGACCGGGTGGCGACTGGTACATACGTACGGATCGCGGCGGGAGGCTGGCGCGAGGCCCGCGTGCTCGGCACGACCGACGTCACCTACACGGCCACGGACCGCTTCCATCTCCTCCCCGACGCCCTGGAGTTGGCGATCGGCACGGCGGGCAGCGACGCGCTGCGACTGGGCGGCGGCGCGACCGGCGGCCCGGTGCTCGACCGTACGACGGGAGCGGTGCTGGGGGTACTGGGCACGGCTCTGCTGCCGCAGCCCACGGGAGCGTCACCGGAACCGGCGGGCCACCGCGCACCAGGTTTCGCGCTCCCCCTCCACACCCGGCGGGCCCTGGAGGCCCCCCTTGCGGACCTCCTGGCCCGCAACGCGGCGACGGTCCCCGCGTACGGCGCCGACCTCAATCTGGCGGGCGTCCTGGAACTGACGGCCACCTCGGTGGGCTCGGACGGGCCGCCGGGCGCACTGGCGGGCTTCGTCGGCCGTACCTCGGGCGGCCTGGACGCGGGCGCGGTCGAACCGGTCGAACGGGCGGAACTGGCAAGGGAGTTGAAGGCGTTCACCGCCGCACGCGAGAGCCCGGCCGTCGTCCTCGGCCTGGTCGGCGCCCCCGGCAGCGGCCGTACGACGGAACTCGCGGCCCTCGCCGCCCGCCGCCACCGCGACCCGGAACCGGCCCCCACCCTGTGGCTGCGCGGCGCCGACCTGCGCGACGAGGACACCTCGGTGGCGGACGCGGCCCGCCGCGCACTGGACCGCGCGGCCCGGATCGTCTCCGCGTCGGGCGAGCACACCACCGACCTGGGCGACATCACCCCGGAACGCCTGGCCCACCTGTCCCACGAAACGTCCCGCCCCCTCCTGCTCCTCCTCGACGGCCCCGAGGAAATGCCCCCACTCCTGGCCCACCGAGCGAAGGAATGGACAAGGTCGACGGAGACCTGGCTCCGAGAATCACACGCCCGCTTGGTGGTGGCCTGCCGCCCGGAGTACTGGGAGCAGGCAGGGGCCGGGGCGGGCCTGGATCTTTCAGCCCGTCCGGCGTCCGTGGACGAGGCCGGCTCGGGCATTCCAGCCCGTCCGGCGTTTGAGGACGAGGCCGTTCAGGCCGAAGGGGGGTCTGGGGGCGCAGCCCCCAGGGATGGGACGGGTAGGGGCGGCGGGGGCGAAAATCCCCCACGCCAACTCCACCTCACCGACCTCACCGAATCCGAAGCCCACCAAGCCCACACCCGCTACGCCATCCCCCCATCCACCCTCACCCCCCAGGACGCCCGCCACCCCCTCACCCTCCGCCTCCTCTCGGAAGTCCGAGCCGCCCTCCCCGCCCTCTCCGACGCCCCCACCCTCCGCCTCGACCGCCACGACGTCTTCACCGCCTACCTGGACCTGATGTGCCTCCGCATCGCAGTCCGCCTAGCCGCAGAGAACGGCCTACGCGGCACCCCCGTACGCCGCCTCGCAGCCAAGGTCTCCGGCCAGATCCACGAGGCCGCCCGCCGCAGCCTGGGCCCCGGCCAGGGCGAACTGGACCGCGCGTCCTTCGAGTCCGTGTTCCCCTGGGGCCCCGCACCGGCCCACCTGGGCGGCGGCACGGGCTGGGCATCAGCAGTCCTCACCGAGGGCCTCCTCGTCCCCGCCGGCACCGGCTACCGCTTCGCCCACGAGGAACTGGCCGACTGGATCCAGGGCACACACCTGGACCTGGACGAGGCACTGCACGCCCTGGTCCACCGCCGCCGCCCGGAGAACGACAAGAACGCTGCGCCGGTCCCCGTTCCGCACCACCGCATCGGCCCGGTCGTCCAGTCGCTGCTGCTCCTCGCCCGCCAGCACGGAGCCCCCGAACTGGCCCTACGCCTGCGGGAGTTGGCGCAAGCCATCGACCCGCAACCCCAGCCTCGGCCCTCGACCTCCACCGACTCATCCACCTCCACCTGGTGGGCCACCCACCTCCTCACCGACGTACTCCGCAACGTCCCCGACGCAACCCCGTACACCCACGTCCTGCGCCTCCTCGCCGACCGCATCGTGGCCCGCCGCCGACGGAGCCAGACGGTTCCCCCGGAGCTGGGCCCCGCCTTCTGGACGGCCCTCCGCCTCCCCGAAGCCACCGCCGTCGACCTCCTGCGCCGACTCGTCGTGGGCGACGACCCGCCGGGCCAGTCCGACCAGCCCCGTTACCTGGACGCCGTGGCCCAGCTCCTCGCCGCCGACCCCACCGCCGTACAACCGCTCCTCGCCCGCTGGTTCGACGACGACCGTCCGCTGCCCGCGACGCCGGACGCGACGGTGGCGACCGCCGCCCAGGCGCTGCTCCACACCCACCGCCACCGGGCCCTGGACGAGCTGACCGAGGTGCTCGTCGACAGTGCGCACCGGCGCGGGGACGAACTCCTCGCCGTGCTCGCCGAGGAGGAGCCGTCCGCCGTCTGCCGGGCCGTGGACCGGTGGGCGCACGACGAGCGGCCGGCCCGGCGGGTCGCGGCGGTGGCGTACGGCACGCGCGTCGCACCCCAGGTGCGTACCGACGCCGACCTCGACCTCCTGCGCTACGCGGCCCTCGCACTGCTCGCCCGCCCCGGCGACTGCACCCTCCACGGCGGCGCGCTCGCGCTCCTCGTCCGTGATCCGCGTACTCGCGCCCAGCATCTCCCGCAGGCGCTGCGGCACTTCACGGCCGGTGATCCGCACCTCCCGCCGAGTGCCCTGGTCCCCGCCCTCACGACCCACCCGGAGCCGGTCCTTGAAGCGTTCCGGACCAGGCTGCTCGGTCCGGAACCGGGGGACGTGCTGCGCACCCTCGCCGACATCACGCCCCCGGCCCTGGCCCGCCGGGTCGCTGTGCTCGTACGGCAGGCCGTGGAGCGGCGGCCGGAGACCGTCGGGCACATGGCCGCGTACGTCGACCGGCGCCTCGACCAGGGACCGACCGTCAGGCCCGTACTCCTCCCGCTGGTCACCGGCCTCCTCGACGACGGCCCGGCCCCGGTGCGTGCCGCCCTCGCGACCGTGCTCGCCGCGCCCGGGACCCCTGTCTCCCACCCCCTCCGCCATGAACTCCTCGAAGCCCTGCTGGCCCGGGAGCACGACCCCACCGTCCTGGACGCGCTGCTCCGCGCCACGGTGGAGGCCATGGCCCGCCATGGCGAGGAACGCACGCGGGGCCTCGTACACCGGTGCGGCCTGCTGCTCGTACGCACTCCCGACGGCGCGACGCGGTTCGACTGCTGCCTGGTCGAGCTGAGCAGGCGGATCCCCGGGTTCGCGGCGCTGGTGGCGGGCTGGCTGACCGACACCCCGGGGGAGTGGGCCGCCGTGGTCGGCCCCAGCACGCGCCGCATGATCGAGAACCTGGCGGGGGTACGGGTCCCCGCATAGCGCACGCTTCGGAAGGGTGGCCGGTGCTCGCCGACCGGCCCCGTCACGTGCGCCCCGTCACAGCCTCCATGCCGATGCGAGCCGGGCGCGTCCGGCATGGCACCCTTAGACCTGCGTAAGAAGGCCTGCGTAAGAGGCAGACACGGACACGGGTTCGACGAGGAGCGGTCACAGTGCAGCGCTGGCGTGGCTTGGAGGACATCCCCGAGGACTGGGGACGCGGCGTCGTCACCATCGGTTCCTACGACGGGGTCCACCGCGGACACCAGCTGATCATCCGGCATGCCGTGGAGCGCGCCCGTGAGCTGGGCGTTCCCTCGGTCGTCGTCACCTTCGACCCGCACCCCAGCGAGGTCGTGCGCCCCGGCAGCCACCCGCCGCTGCTGGCCCCGCACCACCGCCGCGCCGAACTGATGGCCGAGCTGGGTGTCGACGCGGTCCTGATCCTCCCCTTCACCAAGGAGTTCTCGAAGCTCTCCCCGGCCGACTTCGTGGTCAAGGTCCTCGTCGACAAGCTGCATGCCCGGGCGGTCGTCGAGGGCCCGAACTTCCGTTTCGGCCACAAGGCGGCCGGCAATGTGAAGTTCCTGACCGAACTCGGCCGGACGTACGACTTCGAGGTCGAGGTCGTCGACCTGTATGTGTCGGGTGAGGCGGGCGGCGGCGAGCCGTTCTCGTCCACGCTGACGCGTCGGCTGGTCGGCGAGGGCGATGTCGGGGGCGCGCGCGAGATCCTGGGCCGCCCGCACCGAGTCGAGGGTGTTGTCGTCCGGGGTGCCCAGCGGGGCCGTGAACTCGGCTTCCCCACCGCCAACGTGGAGACGCTGCCCCACACCGCGATCCCGGCCGACGGTGTCTACGCGGGCTGGCTGCACGCGGACGGCGAGGTGATGCCGGCCGCGATCTCCGTCGGCACGAACCCGCAGTTCGACGGCACGGAACGGACGGTGGAGGCGTACGCCATCGACCGCGTCGGCCTCGATCTGTACGGCCTGCACGTCGCCGTCGACTTCCTGGCGTTCGTGCGCGGCCAGGCCAAGTTCGACTCGCTGGACGCGCTGCTCGTACAGATGGCCGAGGACGTGAAGAAGTGCCGCGAGCTGATCGCGGCGGCGGAGTAGCGACTCGTACAGCAGAAAGGGCGGCCGATGCCTGATGGGCATCGGCCGCCCTTTCTGCTTGCTACGGCTTACTGCTGCTGCGGAGGCTGCGGGTAACCGGGCGGCTGGGGCTGGGCCTGCTGCTGAGGCGGCTGGTAGGGCTGCCCCGGCTGCGGCGGATAGCCGTACGGCTGCTGGGGCTGCTGTGGAGCGTACGGCTGACCGGGCTGGGGCGGCGGCGGGTACTGCCCCGGCTGGCCGGGCGGCGGCGGAACGTACTGGCCCTGCCCGGGGACGGGCGGAGCCGCCGGGTACGGCTGCCCCGGAGCCTGCTGCACCTGCTGCTGCTGGTGTCCCGGCAGCGGCGGGGCCGCGACCGGGGGCGGGTTGCCGTCCGAGGTCCAGAGCCCGTGCATCTGCTGGTGCCGTACGAAGTCCTCGGCGATCAGGGCGGCGAGGTTGAAGTACGCCTCGCGGACCTTGGGCCGCATCATGTCGAGGTCGACCTCCGCACCGGCGGCGAGATGCTCGTCGAAGGGCACGGTGATGACACCCCGGCAGCGCGTCTCGAAGTGGGAGACGATGTCCTCCACCTTGATCATCTTGCCGGTCTCGCGCACACCCGAGATGACGGTGAGGGACCGCGAGACCAGGTCCGCGTACCCGTGCGCCGACAGCCAGTCCAGTGTCGTACTGGCGCTGCTGGCACCGTCCACGGACGGTGTCGAGATGATGATCAGCTGATCGGCGAGGTCGAGTACGCCCCGCATGGCGCTGTAGAGCAGACCGGTACCGGAGTCGGTCAGGATGATCGGGTACTGCTTGCCCAGTACGTCGATCGCGCGCCGGTAGTCCTCGTCGTTGAAGGTCGTCGAGACGGCCGGGTCGACGTCGTTGGCGATGATCTCCAGCCCGGACGGCGCCTGGGAGGTGAACCGCCGGATGTCCATGTACGAGTTGAGGTACGGGATCGCCTGGACGAGGTCACGGATGGTGGCCCCGGTCTCGCGCCGCACACGGCGGCCGAGCGTACCGGCGTCCGGGTTGGCGTCGATGGCGAGGATCTTGTCCTGCCGCTCGGTGGCGAGGGTGGAGCCGAGCGCGGTGGTGGTGGTGGTCTTACCGACCCCGCCCTTGAGGCTGATGACGGCGATGCGATAGCAGGACAGCACCGGCGTACGGATCAGCTCCAACTTCCGCTGCCGCTCGGCCTCCTCCTTCTTGCCGCCGAGCTTGAACCGGGAGGGTGCGGCTGCGGGCCGCCCGCTCTTCGCCTTCTGCTTCTTGTTGTTGAGCAGCCGGTCGGAGGACAGCTCGACGGCCGCGGTGTAACCGAGCGGCGCGGCACCGGGGTTGGTCATCTGCCGCTGGTCGTGCTGCATGGGCTGCGGCCAGGCGGCCCCGGTACGGGGATCGACGGGCTGCTGCTGCCCGGCTTGCGGAACCCCGGGCTGGCCGTACGCAGGCTGCGGGGGCGACGGGGGAACGGCACCCGGTACATGCGGGGGCGCCGGAGGCCCGGCGTGCGGGTGGGGCGCGTCGGCCTGCTGTGGCACCTGAGGCTGCGGCGGCGCCTGCTGCGCGGGCCCCTGCGGGAAGGGGAACCCGTACCCACCGGGTGCACCGGCGGGGCCCCCGGGGCCACCGGGGTGCGGGAAGCCGTACCCGGGCTGCGGCGCCGGGGAACCGGCGGGAGGTGGGAAGCCGTACCCGTCCTGGGGGTTGGGGGCGGGCGCGGGGGGCACCGGTCCCGGGTTGCCGACGGGGGCTGGAGCCGGGGGAGTGGAACCGGGGGTGCCCGGAGCCGACGCAGGGGTGCCACTCGGCGTGCCCGGAGCGGGAGCAGGGGTGGCTGGAGCCGGAGGCTGACCGCCGGGCTGGGGGGCGCCGTCGGCGCCTTGCGGGCTGGGAGCGGCCGGGGCCGGAGGCTGGCCGCCGGAGGGCGGGAATCCGTACCCGCCTTGGGGGTTGGGGCCAGCAGGGGCGGGCGCGCCGGGCTGGGGGAAGCCGTAGCCACCCTGAGGGGTGGGACCCGTGGGCGGAGCTGCCGGGGGCGGGAAGCCGTACCCGGAGGGCGGGCCGTCCTGCGCCGGGGCAGTGGCACTCGGTGTCGAGGGCTGGGCGCCGGGGGGCGGGAAGCCATACCCGCCCTGGGCGTTCGGGCCTGCTTGGGGCGGCACGGGTGCGCCCGGCTGCTGGAGGTCGTAGCCCCCTTGGGCGTTCGGCGCCGGGGGCTGGGCGCCGGGCTGAGGGAAGCCGTAGCCACCCTGAGCGTTCGGGGCCTGGGATGGGGGCTGAGGTTGGGCGCCGGGGGACGGGAAGCCGTATCCGCCCTGGGCGTTGGGGCCTACAGGGGCCGGCGCGGGTGCGCCCGGCTGGGGGGCGTTGTGGTCACCTTGGGCGTTCGGCGCCGGGGGCTGGGCGCCGGGAGGTGGGAAGCCGTACCCGCCGGGGGCGTTGGGACCCGCCGGGGTCGGCACGGGCGCTCCGGGCTGGGGGACGCCGTAGCCGCCCTGAGTGTTCGGGGCCGGAGGCGGCGGGAAGCCGTATCCGCCCTTGGCGTTGGGGCCTGCCGGGATCGGCGCGGGTCCGCCCGGCTGGGGGGTGCCGGGGTCACCTTGGGCGTTCGGTGCCGGTGCCGGTGCCGGAGGCTGGGCTCCGGGAGGCGGGAAGCCGTACCCGCCCTGGGCGTTCGGGCCCGCCGGGGTCGGCGAGGGTGCGCCCGGCTGCGGGACGCCGTAGCCGCCCTGGGCGTTCGGTGCCGGAGGCGGGAAGCCGTATCCGTCCTGGGCGTTGGGACCCGTGGGAGCAGCCGGAGTCGCCTGCGGCGGGAATCCGTAGCCAGCGGGCGGCGCACCCGGGGCTCCTGCCGGGGCAGGGACCCCAGGGACCGCCGCGGCCGGGTTGGGAGGCGGGAAGCCGTACCCAGCCTGCGGGGGCGCGGGAGCGTTCCAGGCGGTCGGCGCGGCCTGCGGCTGGAACGGGGGCTGCATCGACGGCACGGGCGGCTGCTGGCCCGGCACAACAGGCGGCTGAGGCTGATCCGGTGCCGGCGTGGCCGACGCGGCCTGCGGTTGGACGGGCGCGGCTTCCGGCTGCGTCGGCGGCTGGGGTTGCGGCTGTGTGGGCCACTGTCCGGCTGTCACGGGAGCGGCCGGCTGGTACGACGGGGGCAGCGGCGGCAGTCCGCTGCCCTGACCTGTCGTCGGGGGAGCCCACGCGGGCGGTACGGTGCCGGGCGCGCCCTCCGGCAGCGGGGGCAGGTTGAGCGGTGCGCTGGGCA
Source organism: Streptomyces sp. NBC_00075 (assembly GCF_045041225.1). NCBI lineage: Bacteria > Bacillati > Actinomycetota > Actinomycetes > Kitasatosporales > Streptomycetaceae > Streptomyces > Streptomyces sp. NBC_00075. Next base: position 2,653,064 of record NZ_CP108243.1, on the reverse strand, counting down.
CCGAGTCCCGCACGGGTGCGGCCGGCGCGGAGTCGCGTACGTCGTCGACCGCGCTCGGTGCCGGCGCGGTGTCCTCGGGTTCGACGTCGACGACCTCGCCAGCCACCGGCTCGGCGTCCACGGGCTCCGAGGCGGCAACGTCCGTTGCCACTACTCCCTCGGGCTCCGCGTCCTCCTCGTCGGATTCAGTGTCCGCAGACTCCACGTCCTGCGGCTCGGGCACGGCACCGCTCACCTCGTCGGTGACCTCGTCAACATCCGTACCCTCGTCACCCTCACCCTCGGCACCCACCGCGGGCTCCGGGACACTCACCTCAGCGGCGACGTCCTCGGCCTCGAAGGCCGCATCGCCGGAGTCGTCGCCGGACTCGCCGCCGTCGGCAGCCGAGACCGCAGGTTCCGTGAAGTCGCGCTGCACGGCGGTCGGCGGAGCGGCCTGAGCCGGAGGAGTCGCCGGCACCGGAGGGGTCCACTGGGCATGGAATCCGCCCACGGGAAAGCTGGGGACAGCCGTAGGGCTCGCGGGACCGCCCGCGGCCCCCGACTGCGGCGCCGCCGGCGGGAACCCACCGCTCACCGCCACAGGACTCGAATCGCCGACACCGGCACCCGAACGAGCATCCGTAGCCGCATCCGCGTCTACACCCGTGTCCGAAGCCGAAGCCGAAGCCGAAGCCGAAGCCGAAGCCGAACCCGAACCCGTATCCGAACTCGTATCCGAGTCATCGCCCGACACCGGGCCCGCCTCGTCGTTCGATTCGGCATCCGTCTCGTCCTCGTCCCCCGACGCCCCCGACCCTCCCGACGCGTTCTGCGTGTACCAGGCAGGCGTCGCGTAATCGATGGTGAACTCGCCCGTCATCTCGCTGGCGGACTCCGCGTCGGACTGGTCATCGCCGGGTGTGGCCCAGCCCCCGCGGATCCCGTCCCGATCGCTGTTCACAGTTCCTCCTGGTGTGGTCGAGCACCCGCTTGCCGTGCTGGGGCGACCATTTCTCGTCTGTATGCGTGTCGTCCGAAGCCGGTTCTTCAGTGGGTTGTGTCCACGTCGTCCGGTATCGGGCGGCGGAGGTCGTCCGATCTGCTTGGCTCTTCCCCCGGTACTCCCGACCCAGCCTAATCACCACGACCCCCGCCCCGGCAGGCCCGTCCACCCCTCAGTGACCGTCCATTACGTCACAGCCTGACCGGAACCGATCCCGTCCGTGCCCGAACCGCCTTCTCCGGCAAGAGAGTTGACACGACCGGAACGACATCCGCCCCACACCCGCCACAACCTCACATGCATAGTAGGCGGCCTCTCTGACACCGCACTTCGCCGAAAAGCGCACGAAAAAGAAAGAGGGGCGGGGCCGGCGCGATGCACCGGCCCCGCCCCTCTTCCGGGCGGCGAACTACTCCACATCCCCGCCGGAATCCGTACCCGCACCGGGACCCGCCGTGAGCCCGCCGTTCTGCTCCGTCGGCTCCAGGTCGAACTCTCCGTCGCGCGCCCCGAGCACGAACGCCGTCCACTCCGCCTCCGTGTAACGGAGGACGGTGTCATGGTCCAGGGACGACCGCATGGCCACCGCGCCGTCGGGGAGATAGGCGATCTCGACCCGCTCCTCGTGCTCCTCGGTGCCGGGCGCGCTGTGCCACTCGACGCCCGAGATGTCGAGGGAGTACAGCTCGTCCCGCTCCCGCTCCTTGCGCGCCTTGACGTCCTCGTCCTGCGCGGCCGTGGTGTCCTGTGCGCCCTGTGCCTCCGCCATGGCGAAGCGACCCCTTCCCGACGTACGTGATACGACAACTACGATCTGTGTTCTCACCCTAGTGGCCGAGCCCGGGCATCCGGACTGTTTGCACACCGCGGTGAAGACGGCCGCTGCCTGCTGGTATCCTGGGCGACGGCCGTTTGTGTACGCACCCCCGGAGTCATTCACCCCGGAGGCCGCGCCCAGCGGATTCCCGGCCTCCCGAGTTACGGAAGCTCCCCTGAGAAGTGGACCAGGGGCACTCGGTGGCTACTACAAAGACTACGAGGAGTACGCGTGTCGCTCGACGCCGCAGTGAAGAAGCAGCTCATCTCTGAGTTCGGTACCAAGGAGGGCGACACCGGCTCCCCCGAGGTCCAGGTCGCGATGCTCTCGCGCCGTATCTCGGACCTGACCGAGCACCTCAAGACGCACAAGCACGACCACCACTCCCGTCGTGGTCTGCTGATCCTCGTCGGTCAGCGTCGCCGCCTTCTCCAGTACCTGGCCAAGAAGGACATCCAGCGCTTCCGTGCGCTGGTCGACCGCCTCGGCATCCGCCGCGGTGCGGCGGGCGCCAAGTAAGACGCTGTGAGAGGGAGCGGTTCCCACTTCTAGGGGGCCGCTCCCTTTGCCGTACGTGCGGAAACGTGCGGAGTGTCACTGCCTCTTTGTAGTGTGGTAGCACAACGCAATACGCAGGACACAAACGCAGGACGCAACGCAGGACACATACGAGGAGAAGTGCACCTCGCCGCCGCCGGTCCTCGGTAGTGGCCCCCGGGAACTGCGACCCCCGGGTGCTTCGATCGAAGACCGGCCCGCACTCAGAAGGCGCGCTTCTCCGAACCCACGTCCCTCTGCCACACGGGCAGGACGGGACAAAAGACGAAAAAGTATCGGAGAAAACGCTAGTGGAGAACGAGACCCACTACGCCGAGGCCGTCATTGACAACGGTTCCTTCGGCACCCGCACCATCCGCTTCGAGACGGGCCGCCTGGCCAAGCAGGCCGCCGGCTCCGCCGTGGCGTACCTGGACGACGACACCATGGTGCTGTCGGCCACCACCGCCTCCAAGAACCCCAAGGACCAGCTCGACTTCTTCCCCCTCACGGTGGACGTCGAGGAGCGCATGTACGCGGCCGGGAAGATCCCCGGTTCCTTCTTCCGTCGTGAGGGCCGGCCCTCCGAGGACGCGATCCTCACCTGCCGCCTGATCGACCGCCCGCTGCGTCCGTCCTTCAAGAAGGGCCTGCGCAACGAGATCCAGGTCGTCGCCACGATCATGGCGCTCAACCCCGACCACCTGTACGACGTCGTGGCGATCAACGCCGCCTCCGCGTCCACGCAGCTGGCCGGTCTGCCCTTCTCCGGCCCGATCGGCGGCGTCCGCGTCGCGCTGATCAACGGCCAGTGGGTCGCGTTCCCGACGCACACCGAGCTCGAGGACGCCGTCTTCGACATGGTCGTCGCCGGTCGCGTCCTGGAGGACGGCGACGTCGCGATCATGATGGTCGAGGCCGAGGCCACCGAGAAGACCATCACGCTGGTCGCGGGCGGCGCCGAGGCGCCGACCGAGGAGGTCGTCGCCGCCGGTCTGGACGCCGCGAAGCCCTTCATCAAGGTGCTCTGCAAGGCCCAGGCCGACCTCGCGTCGAAGGCCGCCAAGCCCACCGGCGAGTTCCCGGTCTTCCTCGACTACCAGGACGACGTCCTGGAGGCCCTCACGGCCGCCGTCAAGGACGAGCTGTCCCAGGCGCTCACCATCGCCGGCAAGCAGGACCGCGAGGCCGAGCTGGACCGCGTCAAGGGTCTCGCCGCCGAGAAGCTGCTCCCGCAGTTCGAGGGCCGCGAGAAGGAGATCAGCGCGGCCTACCGCTCGCTGACCAAGTCCCTGGTCCGTGAGCGCGTCATCAAGGACAAGGTCCGCATCGACGGCCGTGGCGTCACGGACATCCGTACGCTCGCCGCCGAGGTCGAGGCCATCCCGCGCGTGCACGGCTCGGCGCTGTTCGAGCGTGGCGAGACCCAGATCCTGGGCGTCACCACCCTCAACATGCTCCGCATGGAGCAGCAGCTCGACACCCTGTCGCCGGTGACGCGCAAGCGCTACATGCACAACTACAACTTCCCGCCGTACTCCGTCGGCGAGACCGGCCGCGTCGGCTCCCCGAAGCGCCGCGAGATCGGCCACGGCGCACTCGCCGAGCGCGCGATCGTGCCGGTCCTCCCGACGCGCGAGGAGTTCCCCTACGCGATCCGTCAGGTGTCCGAGGCCCTCGGCTCCAACGGCTCGACGTCCATGGGCTCGGTCTGCGCCTCCACCATGTCGCTGCTGAACGCCGGTGTGCCGCTGAAGGCCCCCGTCGCCGGTATCGCCATGGGCCTGATCTCCCAGGAGATCAAGGGCGAGACGCACTACGTCGCCCTCACCGACATCCTCGGTGCGGAGGACGCCTTCGGCGACATGGACTTCAAGGTCGCCGGCACCAAGGAGTTCGTGACCGCCCTCCAGCTGGACACCAAGCTGGACGGCATCCCCGCCTCCGTCCTGGCCGCCGCTCTCAAGCAGGCCCGTGACGCCCGCCTCCACATCCTCGACGTGATGATGGAAGCGATCGACACGCCGGACGAGATGTCCCCGAACGCCCCGCGGATCATCACCGTCAAGATCCCCGTGGACAAGATCGGTGAGGTCATCGGCCCCAAGGGCAAGATGATCAACCAGATCCAGGAGGACACCGGCGCCGACATCACGATCGAGGACGACGGCACCATCTACATCGGTGCCGCGCAGGGCTCGCAGGCCGAGGCCGCTCGCGCAGTGATCAACGGCATCGCCAACCCGACCATGCCGGAGGTCGGCGAGCGCTACCTGGGTACGGTCGTCAAGACCACCACCTTCGGTGCGTTCGTGTCGCTGCTCCCGGGCAAGGACGGTCTGCTGCACATCTCGCAGATCCGCAAGCTCGCCGGCGGCAAGCGCGTGGAGAACGTCGAGGACGTCGTCGGCGTGGGCCAGAAGGTCCAGGTCGAGATCGCCGAGATCGACTCCCGCGGCAAGCTGTCCCTCATCCCGGTCATCGAGGGCGAAGACAGCGACGACAAGAAGGACGACACCGACCAGTGACGTCGAGCAGCTCCACGGCGACGGCCCGCACCTCTTCTGAGGCGCGGGCCGTCGCCCGTACCCAAACCCTGATCAAGGGCACCAACGGCATCGGCACGGTCCGTAAGACCACCCTCCCCGGCGGCCTGCGCATCGTCACCGAAACCCTGCCCTCGGTCCGCTCCGCGACCTTCGGCATCTGGGCCCACGTCGGCTCTCGCGACGAGACGCCGACCCTGAACGGCGCCACGCACTACCTGGAGCACCTGCTCTTCAAGGGCACGACGCGCAGGTCGGCGCTGGACATCTCCTCGGCGATCGACGCGGTCGGCGGCGAGATGAACGCCTTCACGGCGAAGGAGTACACGTGCTACTACGCGCGCGTGCTCGACACCGACCTCCCGCTCGCCATCGACGTCGTCTGCGACATGCTCACGGGCTCCCTGATTCTCGAAGAGGACGTCAACGTCGAGCGCGGCGCCATCCTCGAAGAGATCGCGATGACGGAGGACGACCCGGGCGACTGCGTGCACGACCTGTTCGCGCACACCATGCTCGGCGACACCCCCCTCGGCCGCCCGGTCCTCGGCACGGTCGACACGGTCAACGCCCTCACCGCGGACCGCATCCGCCGCTTCTACAAGAAGCACTACGACCCGACCCACCTCGTCGTGGCGGCGGCCGGCAACATCGACCACAACAAGGTCGTACGCCAGGTCCGCGCGGCCTTCGAGAAGGCGGGCGCCCTCAAGCACCTCGACGCCACGCCGATCGCCCCGCGCGACGGCCGCCGCAGCCTCCGCACGAGCGGCCGCGTCGAACTGCTCGGCCGCAAGACCGAGCAGGCCCATGTCGTCCTCGGCATGCCTGGCCTGGCCCGCACGGACGAACGCCGCTGGGCCCTCGGCGTGCTGAACACGGCCCTCGGCGGCGGCATGTCGTCCCGCCTCTTCCAGGAGGTCCGGGAGAAGCGGGGCCTCGCGTACAGCGTGTACTCGTACACGTCCGGCTTCGCCGACTGCGGCCTCTTCGGCGTCTACGCGGGCTGCCGGCCCTCGCAGGTCCACGACGTGCTGAAGATCTGCCGCGACGAACTCGACCACGTCGCCGAGCACGGCCTCTCCGACGAGGAGATCGGCCGCGCCATCGGCCAGCTGCGCGGCTCGACGGTCCTCGGCCTGGAGGACACGGGCGCGCTGATGAACCGTATCGGCAAGAGCGAACTGTGCTGGGGCGACCAGATGTCCGTCGACGACATGCTGGCCCGGATCGCCGAGGTCACCCCGGACGCCGTCCGCGAGGTCGCCCGCGAGATTCTTGGACAGCGCCCGTCGCTGGCGGTCATCGGCCCGCTCAAGGACAAACAGGCCGCACGTCTGCACGAGGCCGTCGCCTGACGGCCGTACCCGTCCGACCCCTGTGTCCATCCGGTAAGGAAGCAAGAAGATGAGCAAGCTGCGCGTGGCGGTCCTCGGCGCCAACGGCCGTATCGGATCCGAGGCGGTACGGGCGGTCCAGGCCGCCGAGGACATGGAACTGGTCGCCGCCCTCAGCCGGGGCGACAAGCTGGAGACGCTCGCCGACACGGGCGCCCAGGTCGCGGTCGAACTGACCACCCCCGCCTCGGTGATGGGCAACCTCGACTTCTGTGTACGCCATGGCATCCACGCGGTCGTCGGCACCACCGGCTGGACCGACGACCGCCTCGCGCAGCTCACCGGCTGGCTGGCCCAGTCCCCGGAGACGGGCGTGCTCATCGCGCCCAACTTCTCCATCGGGGCCGTACTGACGATGAGGTTCGCGCAGCTCGCGGCGCCCTACTTCGAGTCGGTCGAGGTCATCGAGCTGCACCACCCGAACAAGGTGGACGCACCCAGCGGCACCGCCGCGCGCACGGCGCAGCTCATCGCCGAGGCCCGGGCCAAGGCGGGCTCGGCTCCGGCCCCGGACGCCACTGTCACCGCCCTGGACGGCGCCCGGGGCGCGAGCGTCGACGGGGTGCCCGTGCACTCCGTACGCCTGCGCGGCCTCCTGGCCCACCAGGAGGTCCTGCTGGGCGGCGAGGGCGAGACGCTGACCGTCCGCCACGACTCGCTCCACCACAGCAGCTTCATGCCGGGCATCCTGCTCGGCGCGCGCCGCGTCGTGGACACCCCGGGCCTCACCTTCGGCCTGGAACACTTCCTCGACCTCGGCTGAGGATCGAGGACTGAGGAACATCATGCGCGCGAAGCTCTCCTACGCCCTCACGGCCGCCGTCCTGGTCTTCTACTTCGTCCTGGTCGGCAGCCGTGGGGTCATGCTCATACAGACCGGCACGCTCCTGACCGTCACCTTCGGCGTGGCGGTCCTGATCCTGCCGGTCATCGGCGTGTGGTTCCTCTGGAAGAACACGCAGTTCGTCCGGAACGCCAACCGTCTCGCCGCCGAGTTGGATGCCGAAGGCGGCCTGCCCGCCGACGAGTTGAGGCGTACTCCGAGCGGCCGGGTCGACCGCGACTCGGCCGACGAGGTCTTCGCGAGGCGCAAGGCCGAGACGGAGTCGGCCCCCGACGACTGGCGCAACTGGTTCCGCCTCGCCGTCGCCTACCACGACGCCCGCGACACCCCCCGCGCCCGCAAGGCGATGCAGCGCGCGATCGCCCTGCACGACGGCAGGACACCGGCCCAGCCGGCCTGAACACAGATTTCGAGGGCCGGCCCGCAACCGCGGACCGGCCCTCGCACTGTTCGCTGAGGTGCTGTCTAACCCCGCCCGAACTCGGCGGCCCACGCCTCGACGCTGTCCGCCGCCCGGTCGAACGCCTCCATGCGGCCCAGGAAGTCCGCGTTGTGCGTGGTCAGCAGCGGCGCCAGATCGTCAGCGGCCCGGTCCCGTCGTACGAGGACCAGTGCCTGCCCCTGGACGGTGCGCGGCAGGCCCAGCCAACGGACCGGCTGCTGCACCGTCCGTACGGCGACGACCTTCTCCCAGCGCGTCGTCCGCGTACCGAAGAAGCCCACCCGGCGCAGCCCGCGCGCACTCACCCACACGCCGGCACGCAGCAGTCGCAGCGCCACGGCGATGACGCCCAGCGCGATGCCGAGACACACGGCGCCGCCGGACAACTCGCCGGTGGCCGCGATGACGACCGCCGCGAACAGGACGTACGAGGCGAGCAGCAGCAGAAGCGCCGCCACACCCACCCGCCACGGGCCGGGCCGGTACGGGCGCCGCCAGCGGTCGCGGTCGTCGAACGGCAGCGCGACGCCGGCCGCGGCCTCGTCGGAGGCGCGGTCGGCCGTAAGGAAGGGCAGGGGCACGGCTGGTCCTCACTCAATTCCATGCGCGGGCTGTGCCCGGTGAGGTTATCGAGCCGGCTGCCCGGTCACCAGCCTCGGGGGTCCGAGGAGGGCCGGACCACGCCATTCGGCCGCGGCCCGCCGGGCCCTCAACGGCTGTCGGCCGCCTGGGACTGCTGTGTCTGCCCGCCGGCCTGATCGACCGACAGGGCGGGCATCCCGAGGACCAGGGAGCCCACGAGCCCGGCGACGATGGTGAGCCCCAGGAGCCAGCGCCCGGCTATGTCACCGGCGGACGCGCGCTCACGGGGCGGTGGAGCGACATTGCTGCGGAACTTGTCGGCTTCGGCGATGAAGGCGAACGGTACGGGCTCGCGCCGGCGCAACATGGGGGTACTTCTCCCTTGGGATCGAACTCTGGAAGTCGAACGAATCACTGCTGTCTGTACAGACGAGCGAGCGCCCCAAATGGTGCCCGGTTTCACTGAATTAACTCCGTGACGATGGAGAAAGTCCCGTTTGGTGGGTCGTAGAGTGGCGTCGCCAAGTGACGAGATGGGAAGGACCCTCCGAACCGTGACGCCCACCCCCGACGACGAGTTCAAGATCGACCTGCGTAGCGATGTGACCGTCGAGCTGGTCAAACACAGCGCGTCGGACTCCGACGTGCTGTTCGCGGCCCGTGTGTCGACCGTCGGGGAGCAGTCCCTGGACGAGTTGAACAAGGACCCAGAGCGCTCGACGGGGCTGATCAACTACCTCATGCGAGACCGGCACGGCAGCCCGTTCGAGCACAACTCCATGACGTTCTTCATCAGCGCCCCGATCTTCGTCTTCCGCGAGTTCATGCGGCACCGGGTGGGATGGTCGTACAACGAGGAATCCGGGCGATACCGGGAGCTGCAGCCCGTGTTCTACGTGCCGGACACCTCGCGCAAGCTCGTCCAGCAGGGCCGGCCGGGCAAGTACGTCTTCGTCGAGGGCACCCCCGAGCAGCACGGAGTCGTCGAGCACGCCATGGAGGACGCGTACCGCCAGGCGTACCGGAACTACCAGCAGATGCTCGCGCAGGGCGTCGCCCGCGAGGTCGCCCGCGCGGTCCTCCCCGTCGGCCTGTTCTCGTCGATGTACGCGACCTGCAACGCGCGCTCCCTGATGCACTTCCTCGGCCTGCGCACACAGCACGAGCTGGCGAAGGTGCCGTCGTTCCCGCAGCGGGAGATCGAGATGGTCGGCGAGAAGATGGAGGCGGCATGGGCCGGGCTCATGCCGCTGACGCACGCGGCCTTCAACAAGAACGGCAGGGTCGCGCCGTAGGGCAGACGCACGCGCGTGTTCTACCGCCGGGCACAGATGTGCGGATCAGCCTCGCGAAGTGTCCGTATTGCGGTATTTCGAGAGGTTCATCTAGCCTGATCAAACGGACCCGGCACTGCTTGAACCCCCGAGCAGGCAGTGCCGGGCTCCGTATTTGTCCTGACTTTTCCCGCACCCCTAGGGCAGACCGCGCCCTGAGCAGCGAGTAGCGTGGTACCCATGGCTCCGACCTCCACTCCGCAGACCCCCTTCGGGAGGGTCCTCACCGCCATGGTCACGCCCTTCACGGCGGACGGCGCGCTCGACCTCGACGGCGCTCAGCGGCTCGCCACCCACCTGGTGGACGCAGGCAATGACGGCCTGGTCATCAACGGCACCACCGGCGAGTCCCCGACCACCAGCGACGCGGAGAAATCGGATCTCGTACGAGCCGTACTGGAGGCGGTCGGCGAGCGGGCCCACATCATCGCGGGCGTCGGCACGAACGACACCCACCACAGCGTCGAACTGGCCCGCGCGGCGGAGAAGACCGGCGCACACGGCCTCCTGACCGTCACGCCGTACTACAACAAGCCCCCGCAGGAGGGCCTGTACCGGCACTTCACGGCCATCGCCGACGCCACCGAACTCCCGGTCATGCTGTACGACATCCCGGGCCGCAGCGGTGTCCCGATCAGCACCGAGACGATCGTCCGGCTCGCCGAGCACCCCCGGATCGTCGCCAACAAGGACGCCAAGGGCGATCTCGGCCGGGCCAGCTGGTCCATCGCTCGTTCCGGCCTCGCCTGGTACTCGGGCGACGACATGCTGAACCTGCCGCTCCTGTCCGTGGGCGCGGTCGGCTTCGTCTCGGTCGTGGGCCACGTCGTCACACCGGAGCTGCGCACTCTGGTCGAGGCGTTCGTCTCGGGCGACGTCCAGAAGGCCACCGAGATCCACCAGAAGCTGCTCCCGGTCTTCACCGGCATGTTCCGCACCCAGGGCGTCATGACCACCAAGGCCGCGCTCGCCCTCCAGGGCCTGCCCGCCGGACCCCTGCGCGCTCCGATGGTCGAGCTGTCGGCCGACGAGATCGCGCAGCTCAAGATCGATCTTGCCGCCGGCGGGGTACAGCTCTGACATCAGACTTCACAACTGAATACGCGGGACAACTGTGTCCGCAGTCCACATCCAACAACTGCTTTTGCACGAACGTCATGCGCGCCACGTGCCTTACCGGTACGTGGCGCGTGTGGTGAGGAGAGTCTTTTGAGTCATCCGCATCCTGAACTCGGCGCTCCGCCGAAGCTCCCGAAGGGCGGCCTCCGGGTCACCCCGCTGGGCGGCCTCGGCGAGATCGGCCGCAACATGACCGTCTTCGAGTACGGCGGCCGCCTGCTCATCGTCGACTGCGGCGTCCTCTTCCCGGAGGAGGAGCAGCCCGGAATCGACCTGATCCTGCCGGACTTCACGTCCATCAGGGACCGCCTCGACGACATCGAGGGCATCGTCCTCACGCACGGCCACGAGGACCACATCGGCGCCGTCCCCTACCTCCTGCGGGAGAAGCCGGACATCCCGCTGATCGGCTCCAAGCTGACCCTCGCGTTCATCGAGGCGAAGCTCCAGGAGCACCGGATCCGCCCGTACACCCTTGAGGTGACGGAGGGGAACCGCGAGCGCATCGGCCCCTTCGACTGCGAGTTCATCGCGGTCAACCACTCCATTCCGGACGCCCTCGCGGTCGCCATCCGCACCCCTGCGGGCATGGTGGTCCACACGGGCGACTTCAAGATGGACCAGCTCCCGCTGGACGGCCGCCTCACAGACCTGCACGCGTTCGCACGGCTGAGCGAAGAAGGCATCGACCTCCTTCTCTCCGACTCGACGAACGCCGAGGTCCCGGGCTTCGTCCCGCCCGAGCGCGACATCTCGAACGTGCTGCGCCAGGTCTTCGCGGGCGCCAGCAAGCGGGTCATCGTGGCGAGCTTCGCGAGCCACATCCACCGCATTCAGCAGATCCTGGACGCGGCCCACGAGTACGGCCGCAGGGTCGCCTTCGTCGGCCGCTCGATGGTCCGCAACATGGGCATCGCCCGGGACCTGGGCTATCTGAAGGTCCCGCCGGGCCTGGTCGTGGACGTCAAGACCCTCGACGATCTCCCGGACCACGAGGTCGTGCTGGTCTGTACGGGCTCGCAGGGCGAGCCGATGGCAGCGCTGTCCCGCATGGCCAACAGGGACCACCAGATCCGTATCGTCCAGGGCGACACGGTGATCCTGGCCTCGTCGCTGATCCCCGGTAACGAGAACTCGGTGTACCGCGTGATCAACGGCCTGACCCGCTGGGGCGCGAAGGTCGTCCACAAGGGCAACGCCAAGGTGCACGTCTCCGGCCACGCCTCGGCCGGCGAGCTCCTGTACTTCTACAACATCTGTAAGCCGCGCAACCTGATGCCGGTCCACGGCGAATGGCGCCATCTGCGGGCCAACGCCGAACTGGGCGCTATGACGGGCGTCCCGCACGACCGGATCGTCATCGCCGAGGACGGTGTGGTCGTCGACCTCATCGAGGGCAAGGCGAAGATCTCCGGCAAGGTCCAGGCCGGGTACGTGTACGTCGACGGCCTCTCGGTCGGCGATGTCGGCGAACCCACCCTGAAGGACCGCAGGATCCTCGGCGACGAGGGCATCATCTCGGTCTTCGTGGTGATGGACTCGTCCACGGGCAAGATCACGGGCGGCCCGCACATCCAGGCCCGCGGCTCGGGCATCGACGACTCGGCCTTCACAGACGTCGTCCCGAGGATCGCCGAGGTGCTGGAGCGCTCGGCACAGGACGGCGTGGTGGAGCCCCACCAGATGCAGCAGCTCATCCGCCGCACGCTGGGCAAATGGGTGTCGGACAACTACCGCCGGCGCCCGATGATCCTCCCGGTCGTCGTGGAGGTCTGACGGCCCAACCTGGAGCGGGGCTCCTCGATTTGCATCGAGGAGCCCCGCTCCAGTAGGTTTACGGCTCCGCCAGCAAGGGAACCCGGTGCAACTGCGCACCAGGGACCAGCCCAAGCGGGTGGAAATTCCGACTCAGAACTTCTGATAAAGTCGGAACCGCCGGAAAGGGAAACGCGAAAGCGAAAACCTGGAAAGCACCGAGGAAATCGGATCCGGAAACGGTCTGATAGAGTCGGAAACGCAAGACCGAAGGGAAACTGCCCGGAGGAAAGCCCGAGAGGGTGAGTACGAAGGAAGCGTCCGTTCCTTGAGAACTCAACAGCGTGCCAAAAATCAACGCCAGATATGTTGATACCCCGTCCATCACATTCGTGGTGGTCGAGGTTCCTTTGAAGTAACACAACACAGCGAGGACGCTGTGAACGGTCGGGCTTATTCCGCCTGACTGTTCCGCTCTCGTGTGTGGTCCCGATTACGGGAAAACATTCACGGAGAGTTTGATCCTGGCTCAGGACGAACGCTGGCGGCGTGCTTAACACATGCAAGTCGAACGATGAACCACTTCGGTGGGGATTAGTGGCGAACGGGTGAGTAACACGTGGGCAATCTGCCCTGCACTCTGGGACAAGCCCTGGAAACGGGGTCTAATACCGGATGATACTTCTGCTCGCATGGGTGGGGGTTGAAAGCTCCGGCGGTGCAGGATGAGCCCGCGGCCTATCAGCTTGTTGGTGAGGTAGTGGCTCACCAAGGCGACGACGGGTAGCCGGCCTGAGAGGGCGACCGGCCACACTGGGACTGAGACACGGCCCAGACTCCTACGGGAGGCAGCAGTGGGGAATATTGCACAATGGGCGCAAGCCTGATGCAGCGACGCCGCGTGAGGGATGACGGCCTTCGGGTTGTAAACCTCTTTCAGCAGGGAAGAAGCGCAAGTGACGGTACCTGCAGAAGAAGCGCCGGCTAACTACGTGCCAGCAGCCGCGGTAATACGTAGGGCGCAAGCGTTGTCCGGAATTATTGGGCGTAAAGAGCTCGTAGGCGGTCTGTCGCGTCGGATGTGAAAGCCCGGGGCTTAACCCCGGGTCTGCATTCGATACGGGCAGACTAGAGTGTGGTAGGGGAGATCGGAATTCCTGGTGTAGCGGTGAAATGCGCAGATATCAGGAGGAACACCGGTGGCGAAGGCGGATCTCTGGGCCATTACTGACGCTGAGGAGCGAAAGCGTGGGGAGCGAACAGGATTAGATACCCTGGTAGTCCACGCCGTAAACGGTGGGAACTAGGTGTTGGCGACATTCCACGTCGTCGGTGCCGCAGCTAACGCATTAAGTTCCCCGCCTGGGGAGTACGGCCGCAAGGCTAAAACTCAAAGGAATTGACGGGGGCCCGCACAAGCAGCGGAGCATGTGGCTTAATTCGACGCAACGCGAAGAACCTTACCAAGGCTTGACATACACCGGAAACGGCCAGAGATGGTCGCCCCCTTGTGGTCGGTGTACAGGTGGTGCATGGCTGTCGTCAGCTCGTGTCGTGAGATGTTGGGTTAAGTCCCGCAACGAGCGCAACCCTTGTTCTGTGTTGCCAGCAACCTCTTCGGAGGGTTGGGGACTCACAGGAGACTGCCGGGGTCAACTCGGAGGAAGGTGGGGACGACGTCAAGTCATCATGCCCCTTATGTCTTGGGCTGCACACGTGCTACAATGGCCGGTACAATGAGCTGCGATGCCGTGAGGCGGAGCGAATCTCAAAAAGCCGGTCTCAGTTCGGATTGGGGTCTGCAACTCGACCCCATGAAGTCGGAGTTGCTAGTAATCGCAGATCAGCATTGCTGCGGTGAATACGTTCCCGGGCCTTGTACACACCGCCCGTCACGTCACGAAAGTCGGTAACACCCGAAGCCGGTGGCCCAACCCGTAAGGGAGGGAGCTGTCGAAGGTGGGACTGGCGATTGGGACGAAGTCGTAACAAGGTAGCCGTACCGGAAGGTGCGGCTGGATCACCTCCTTTCTAAGGAGCATCTAGGCGCCAGCTCTTCGGAGTCGGCGTCCAGGGCCATTACGTCGGCACACGTTCGACGGTGGTTGCTCATGGGTGGAACGTTGATTATTCGGCACACTTGATCGTCTTCTCCTTCCAGTACTGTCCTTCGGGGCGTGGAACGAATGAGGGAAGCGGCGAGTGGGCCGGGCACGCTGTTGGGTGTCTGAGGGAATGAACCCCCTCGACGCCGACCCCGGTGCAGCATCACGTAAGTGGTGTGTGACGGGTGGTTGGTCGTTGTTTGAGAACTGCACAGTGGACGCGAGCATCTGTGGCCAAGTTTTTAAGGGCGCACGGTGGATGCCTTGGCACCAGGAACCGATGAAGGACGTGGGAGGCCACGATAGTCCCCGGGGAGTCGTCAACCAGGCTTTGATCCGGGGGTTTCCGAATGGGGAAACCCGGCAGTCGTCATGGGCTGTCACCCACATCTGAACACATAGGGTGTGTGGAGGGAACGCGGGGAAGTGAAACATCTCAGTACCCGCAGGAAGAGAAAACAACCGTGATTCCGGGAGTAGTGGCGAGCGAAACCGGATGAGGCCAAACCGTTTACGTGTGAGACCCGGCAGGGGTTGCGTATGCGGGGTTGTGGGATCTCTCTTTCACAGTCTGCCGGCTGTGAGACGAGTCAGAAACCGTTGATGTAGGCGAAGGACATGCGAAAGGTCCGGCGTAGAGGGTAAGACCCCCGTAGTCGAAACATTGACGGCTCGTTTGAGAGACACCCAAGTAGCACGGGGCCCGAGAAATCCCGTGTGAATCTGGCGGGACCACCCGTTAAGCCTAAATATTCCCTGGTGACCGATAGCGGATAGTACCGTGAGGGAATGGTGAAAAGTACCGCGGGAGCGGAGTGAAATAGTACCTGAAACCGTGTGCCTACAAGCCGTGGGAGCGTCGGACATCAAGCTTGCTTGGTGTCTCGTGACTGCGTGCCTTTTGAAGAATGAGCCTGCGAGTTTGCGGTGTGTTGCGAGGTTAACCCGTGTGGGGAAGCCGTAGCGAAAGCGAGTCCGAATAGGGCGTTTTAGTAGCGCGCTCAAGACCCGAAGCGGAGTGATCTAGCCATGGGCAGGTTGAAGCGGAGGTAAGACTTCGTGGAGGACCGAACCCACCAGGGTTGAAAACCTGGGGGATGACCTGTGGTTAGGGGTGAAAGGCCAATCAAACTCCGTGATAGCTGGTTCTCCCCGAAATGCATTTAGGTGCAGCGTCGTGTGTTTCTTGCCGGAGGTAGAGCACTGGATAGGCGATGGGCCCTACCGGGTTACTGACCTTAGCCAAACTCCGAATGCCGGTAAGTGAGAGCGCGGCAGTGAGACTGTGGGGGATAAGCTCCATGGTCGAGAGGGAAACAGCCCAGAGCATCGACTAAGGCCCCTAAGCGTACGCTAAGTGGGAAAGGATGTGGAGTCGCAGAGACAACCAGGAGGTTGGCTTAGAAGCAGCCACCCTTGAAAGAGTGCGTAATAGCTCACTGGTCTAGTGATTCCGCGCCGACAATGTAGCGGGGCTCAAGCGTACCGCCGAAGTCGTGTCATTCATACAACAGCCCCAACGGGTGTGTGGATGGGTAGGGGAGCGTCGTATGCCGGGTGAAGCGGCGGCGGAAGCCAGTCGTGGACGGTTTACGAGTGAGAATGCAGGCATGAGTAGCGATACACACGTGGGAAACGTGTGCGCCGATTGACTAAGGGTTCCTGGGTCAAGCTGATCTGCCCAGGGTAAGTCGGGACCTAAGGCGAGGCCGACAGGCGTAGTCGATGGATAACCGGTTGATATTCCGGTACCCGCTGTGAAGCGTCAAACATCGAACCAGGCGATGCTAAGTCCGTGAAGCCGTTCCGGACCCTTCGGGGAATGGAAAGTGGTGGAGCCGGCGAACCAGATCTGTAGTAGGTGAGTGATGGGGTGACGCAGGAAGGTAGTCCATCCCGGGCGGTGGTTGTCCCGGGGTAAGGGTGTAGGACGTGGTCTAGGCAAATCCGGATCACACATAGTCTGAGACCTGATGCCGAGCCGATTGTGGTGAAGTGGATGATCCTATGCTGTCGAGAAAAGCCTCTAGCGAGTTTCATGGCGGCCCGTACCCTAAACCGACTCAGGTGGTCAGGTAGAGAATACCGAGGCGTTCGGGTGAACTATGGTTAAGGAACTCGGCAAAATGCCCCCGTAACTTCGGGAGAAGGGGGGCCATCACCGGTGATTGAATTTACTTCATGAGCTGGGGGTGGCCGCAGAGACCAGCGAGAAGCGACTGTTTACTAAAAACACAGGTCCGTGCGAAGCCGTAAGGCGATGTATACGGACTGACGCCTGCCCGGTGCTGGAACGTTAAGGGGACCGGTTAGTCACTCTTCGGGGTGGCGAAGCTGAGAACTTAAGCGCCAGTAAACGGCGGTGGTAACTATAACCATCCTAAGGTAGCGAAATTCCTTGTCGGGTAAGTTCCGACCTGCACGAATGGCGTAACGACTTCTCGACTGTCTCAACCATAGGCCCGGTGAAATTGCACTACGAGTAAAGATGCTCGTTTCGCGCAGCAGGACGGAAAGACCCCGGGACCTTTACTACAGTTTGATATTGGTGTTCGGTTCGGCTTGTGTAGGATAGCTGGGAGACTTTGATCATCGGACGCCAGTTCGGTGGGAGTCGTCGTTGAAATACCAGTCTGGTCGTGCTGGATGTCTAACCTGGGTCCGTGATCCGGATCAGGGACAGTGTCTGATGGGTAGTTTAACTGGGGCGGTTGCCTCCTAAAGAGTAACGGAGGCGCCCAAAGGTTCCCTCAGCCTGGTTGGCAATCAGGTGTTGAGTGTAAGTGCACAAGGGAGCTTGACTGTGAGACCGACGGGTCGAGCAGGGACGAAAGTCGGGACTAGTGATCCGGCGGTGGCTTGTGGAAGCGCCGTCGCTCAACGGATAAAAGGTACCCCGGGGATAACAGGCTGATCTTCCCCAAGAGTCCATATCGACGGGATGGTTTGGCACCTCGATGTCGGCTCGTCGCATCCTGGGGCTGGAGTCGGTCCCAAGGGTTGGGCTGTTCGCCCATTAAAGCGGTACGCGAGCTGGGTTTAGAACGTCGTGAGACAGTTCGGTCCCTATCCGCTGCGCGCGCAGGAACATTGTGAAGGGCTGTCCCTAGTACGAGAGGACCGGGACGGACGAACCTCTGGTGTGCCAGTTGTTCTGCCAAGGGCATGGCTGGTTGGCTACGTTCGGGAGGGATAACCGCTGAAAGCATCTAAGCGGGAAGCCTGCTTCGAGATGAGTGTTCCCACCCCCTTTGAGGGGTTAAGGCTCCCAGTAGACGACTGGGTTGATAGGCCAGATCTGGAAGCCCGGTAACGGGTGGAGGTGACTGGTACTAATAGGCCGAGGGCTTGTCCTCAGTTGCTCGCGTCCACTGTGTTGGTTCTGAAACCACGAACAACCCCGCCCAGGGCCACTGGGTGGTGCGGTTGATGTGTTTCACCGTGTTTCGGTGGTCATAGCGTGAGGGAAACGCCCGGTTACATTCCGAACCCGGAAGCTAAGCCTTACAGCGCCGATGGTACTGCAGGGGGGACCCTGTGGGAGAGTAGGACACCGCCGAACAAATATTGAAAGGGTTGGATCCTGAACTTCGGTTCGGGGTCCAACCCTTTTTTGTTGTGTGTCACTTGACGTTCACGTCGCGCGGCAACCATCCAGAGCATGGGTACTGCTGCAATGCTCAGGGCCGCCGGCGTCGGAGTCGGTGACGAGGTCGTCGTGCCGGCCTTCGGGAACGCGGAAGTCGCCGAGGCCGTGATCCAGGCCGGTGGGCTGCCGGTGTTCGCCGACATAGATCCGGTGACGTACTGCCTCGACCCGTCGGCTGTCGAGGCGGCCACAACTCCTCGGACAGCGGCCGTCGTTGTCGTACATCGCTTCGGGCGGCCGGCCGACGTGGGGCGGATGCTTGAGGTCGGGCAGCGGCACGGGCTGCTGGTGTTGCAGCACGGGGAGTCCGAGGCGCCGTACGACGAGATCGCTCAGCGGCGGCAGCGTGCGGCGTTTCTCGATCTCAAGTTGAGGGGTGTGCGGACGCCCGACGACGGGGACGGGCACACCTATCAGCAGTACGTCGTGCGGGTGCCCGGCAATGGGCGGCCCGATCGGGATGCCTTCGCTCGGGCCTTGCGGGCCAGGGGAGTTGACTGCCGGGTGCCGGTGAAGGCGCCGGTGCATCGCATGCCCGCGTTCCGGCGTTGTGTGTCGCTGCCCGAGACCGAGCTGGCTGCCTTCGAGACGCTGGCGCTGCCGGTGGACGCCTCGTTGACCAAGCGGGACATGCAACGGATCGTGTCCGCGTGCAACTCGCTCGGAGGGCTGTTGCAGCCTGCGTACTGATCGGGCGAGCGTAGTTGGGAGCACGGGGCTGTTCGGGGTATGATCTCTTTCGTTGCCGCGAGGGAAACCTCGAAAAGTAACTGGCCCCCCTAGCTCAGTCGGCAGAGCGTCTCCATGGTAAGGAGAAGGTCAACGGTTCGATTCCGTTGGGGGGCTCCACGCAGAAGGCCCCGCCCAATTGGGCGGGGCCTCTCTCATGTCTGCCGTCAGTTCTTCTGGAGGCCCGGCACGCGCATCGCGAGGATCGCCATGTCGTCGGACGGGGCGTCGGAGGCGAAGCGTTCGACCGCGCGCATGATGCGGGCCGCCACCGCGCCGGCCGTCAGGCCCGTGCAGGTCTTGAGGACGTCCGTCAGGCCGTCGTCGCCCAGCATGCGGGTGCCCTCGCGGCGTTCCGTGACGCCGTCCGTGACGCAGAGGAGGACGTCGCCGGGGTCGAGGGTGATCGTCTGCTCGTACAGCTCCAGGTCCTCCAGGACGCCCAGGAGGGGCTGGGGCTCCGCTGCCGGTTCCACCGTGCCGTCCTGGCGCAGGCGGAGCGGGAGGGGATGGCCGGCGCAGACGACCTTCAGTACGGCGCTGCCGTCCTCCTGGGGCCACAACTCGCCGTACAGGAGGGTCAGGAAGCGGCTGCGGGCGCCCTCGTCGAGGATCGCCGAGTTGAGGCGCTCCAGGACCGCGGGGCCGCCGAAGCCCTCTCTCGCCAGCAGGCGGAGGGCGTGCCGGGCCAGGCCCGTCACCGCGGCGGCCTCCGGGCCCGTGCCGCAGACGTCGCCGATGGCGAAGCCGTAGGCGCCGTCGCGGATGGGGAAGAGGTCGTAGAAGTCGCCGCCGACCTCGTTGCCCTCGCCGGCCGCGCGGTAGATGACCTCCACCTCGACGCCGTCGATCTCCGGCAACTCCGGGGGGAGGAGGCTGCGTTGGAGGGACTGGCTGATGGCGGTGCGTTCCGAGTAGAGGCGGGCGTTGTCCAGGGCAAGGGCGGCGCGGCGGCTCAGGTCCTCGGCCAGTTCCAGGATTTCCTGGCGGAAGTGTTCGTCCGTCGGCTTGCCGAGGGTGAGCATGCCGATCACGCGGTTGCGGGCGACCAGCGGGAGGACGACCGTCTCGCCGCCGACTGCCGCCGCCGTCGCGAGAGTGGTGCCGATGCCCGAGCTGACCGTGGTGGTGGGCGCGTTGAGGCCCAGGCTGCGCATGGAGGTGCGCAGGGCCGCCTGGTGGGCCGCTTCGGCGGGGGCCGACCAGACGCGGGCACCGGGGGTGGGTACCGGGTCCGGCGGGGAGATCTTCGAGAGGAGGGCCTTGAGGCCGTCGATGCGGTCCTCGTCCTCGTGCAGGACGTACGAGAGGTAAGGATCCGAGGCCTGGTCGGCGATCGTGTAGACCGCGCACCAGGTGGCCAGGGTCGGGACCGTCATCTGCGCCATGAGGGCGAGGGTCTGGTCGCGGTCGAGCGTTCCCGCGAGGAGGTCGGAGGCCTCCACCAGGAAGCTCAGCGAGCCTCGGCGCAGGCGTTCCAGTTCGCCGAGGCGGGCCGACTCCACCGCCAACGCGATGCGGTCGGCGGCGAATTGGAGGCGCAGGGCCTCTTCGTTCGTATAGCGGCCCGGGGACTCCGCTGCGACGCCGAGGGAGCCGGTGAGGCGGCCCTCCACCTTCAGGGGGACCGTGACGACCGAGCGCATGCCCGTGCCGCTGAGGAGGGGGACGACTCCGGGGACGGCCGAGAGGTCGTCGTGGACGGCCGGCATACGGGCCGAGCCGTAGCGGCCGGGGCCGGCCTCGACCGGGACGCGGGCGAAGCGCTGGCGGGCGGAGGGGAGGCCGGTCGAGGCCCGTACCTCCAACTCCGTTTCGTCGTCCGTGGCCAGGAGGAGGAAGGCGGAGTCGGCGTCGAGCATGTCGCGGGCGCGTTCCACCGTGCGCTGGAGGAGGCCGTCGAGGTCGTCCGGGGCCGGGGAGCCGATGAACACCTCGAAGGGGTCCGTGTTCGGGCCGTCGGAGGACGACGTCGAGTCGGAGGAGCTGCCGCGCAACGGGGTCTGGAGGACCGCCCGTTCGTGGTCGCGGACGAGGAGGCAGACCGTTGAGGGCTCGCCGTCCGTGTCGCGGACGCGGAGGTGGGAGGCGTACACCGGGGTGACGCGGCCGTTGGCACCCCTTATGCCGTAACTGCCTTCCCAGCGGGAGAGTTGGAGGGCCTCGACGATGCCGGTGCTGGTGCCGGGGGTGTGCGGCCAGGCGGCGAGGTCGGTGAGGGGTTTGCCGATGACCGACTCGGGTGCGTAGCCGAAGAGTTCCTCGGAGTCCTCGTTCCATGCGGCGATGGATCCGGCGCGGTCGATCTGGATGACCGCGACCCGGACGCGGCCGTCGGCCAGCGGGAGGAGGTCGGCGGGGAGGGACGGGCCCGCGGAGCGGGTGCCCACCGCGCGGTGCGGGAGTTCGAGCTGGAACCAGACCTGTTTCTGCGTGGACGTGTATTCGACGCCCCAGCGGCCGGCCAGCGCCGCGCACAACTGGAGGCCGCGGCCTCCCTCCCGGTCGGGGCTGCCCATGTTGACGGGCGAGCCCTGGAGGGGGATCTCGCGCTCCGGGTAGCGGTCGGCGACCTCGATACGGACACCGTCGTCACTGCGTAGACACAGGACGTCCGCGGAGGTGCCCGCGTGGATCACGGCGTTGGTGACCAGCTCGCTCGTGAGGACCACGGCGTCGTCGACGATGTCCGCGAAGCCCCAGCCCTGGAGGGTGTCGCGGACGAATGATCGGGCGGTCGCGACCGATCGCCCGACCGGGTCGAAGGTGGCTGCCGCGCGCGCGGTGATCACAGAACTCCTCGTCCGGTTGTCGGAGTGCGGCGTGCCGGGGCCGATCCGCTCCTGCCGGGGCAGGGTCTGGTTCCCCGTCGGCCGGGGATCCTGGGGTGCTTCCCCGGGATGCAGTCCGGTGGTCATGGTGCGGTGCCCCTCCGATGCCTGCCCGCTCGTGGTCGTGCCACCGCCCAGACCGGACGGACCGGTGTGGCTGGACAGCCGCATGCAAGGTTACTTACCTTCGCGGTCCATGCGGATGCAGGTCTGCAGTGTTTACGTCCCCAGAGTGTGCGGACGGTGTGCGAAGCTGCCGAACTGTTATGGCCGGGTTCGGACTGGGTGAAACACTGGGCAGGCTCCAGGAGAAGGTCTACGCACGGCAGGCAGTATCCGGGTACGCCCGAGTGATGGCAGAGCACGCAGAGCAGAAACGGTCGACCCCTTCGGGAGGGACACAGTGGAGTCTGGCGCAGCGACGCGGGGCACTAAGACGCGCGCGAAAGGCGGACAGTCCCTGAGCAACCGGCGCAAACCGCGCAACGGCACGACCGAGGTGGACACGGCTGCTCTGGACAAGTTGCTGTCGGCCCTGGAATCGATGCGTGACGGCAACTTCCGTAAGCGGCTCACGGTGTCCGGTGACGGCGTCATGTCGGAGATCGCGGCCGTCTTCAATGAGGTGGCCGACCGTAATCTGCACTTGACGGGTGAATTGTCGCGCGTACGGCGCATGGTGGGGCGCGAGGGCAAGCTGACCGAACGGCTGGAGTCGGGGGCGAGCGAGGGCTCGTGGGCCGCCGCCATCGATGCCTCGAACGCTCTTGTCGACGATCTCGTACGTCCGGTATCCGAGGTCGGCCGGGTGCTCAGCGCGGTCGCGGAGGGCGATCTGTCGCCCCGGATGGAGCTGCGGGCGCAGGCCGACGACGGCAACGGGCATCCGCTGCGCGGGGAGTTCCTCAGGGTCGGGCGCACGGTCAACAATCTCGTCGACCAGTTGTCGACGTTCACCGACGAGGTCACGCGCGTGGCCAGCGAGGTCGGTACGGAGGGCAAGCTGGGCGGTCAGGCCCAGGTGCGCGGGATGTCCGGTTCGTGGCGGGACCTCACGGACTCGGTCAACACCATGGCGTACCGGCTGACGGCGCAGGTGCGGGACATCGCGCTGGTGACGACGGCGGTCGCGAAGGGTGACTTGTCCCGGAAGGTCACGGTTCACGTCGCCGGCGAGATGCTGGAGCTGAAGAACACCGTCAACACGATGGTCGATCAGCTGTCCTCTTTCTCCTCCGAGGTGACGCGAGTCGCGCGCGAGGTGGGTACCGAGGGCGAGCTGGGCGGCCAGGCGCAGGTGCCTGGTGTGGCGGGAGTGTGGAAAGACCTCACCGATTCGGTGAATCTTATGGCCGGCAACCTGACGGCCCAGGTGCGTGGGATCGCGCAGGTGACGACGGCGGTCGCCAATGGTGATCTGTCGCAGAAGGTGACGGTTTCGGCGCGCGGTGAGGTCGCCCAGCTCGCCGAGACGATCAACCAGATGACCGAGACGCTGCGGACGTTCGCGGACGAGGTCACCCGCGTCGCCAACGAGGTCGGTGGCGAGGGACGGCTCGGCGGGCAGGCGAACGTGCCGGGCGCGGCGGGGACATGGAAGGACCTGACGGACTCCGTCAACACGGTCTTCCGGAATCTCACCACCCAGGTGCGGGACATCGCCGCGGTGACGACGGCTGTGGCCAGCGGTGACCTTTCGCAGAAGGTCAGCGTCGAGGTCGCCGGCGAGATGCTGGAGCTGAAGAACACCGTCAACGGGATGGTCGATCAGCTGTCCGCGTTCGGTGCCGAGGTGACCCGGGTGGCGCGGGAGATCGGTGTCGAGGGCGAGCTGGGCGGCCAGGCCGAGGTGCCGGGCGCCGCGGGTACGTGGAAGGACCTGACGGACTCCGTCAACACGGCGTTCAGGAACCTCACCGGACAGGTGAGGAATATCGCCCAGGTGACGACCGCGGTGGCCAATGGCGACCTGTCCCAGAAGGTCACCGTCGATGTGTCCGGCGAGATGCTCCAGCTGAAGAACACCGTGAACACGATGGTGGACCAGCTGTCGAGCTTCGCCGACCAGGTGACGCGGATGGCCCGTGACGTGGGTACGGAGGGCCGCCTCGGCGGTCAGGCGCGCGTGGACGGCGTGTCCGGTACGTGGAAGGAACTCACCGACTCCGTCAACTTCATGGGTGGCAACCTGACCTCCCAGGTGCGGCAGATCGCCCAGGTGACGACTGCCGTGGCCCGGGGCGACCTCTCCCAGAAGATCGATGTTGACGCTCGCGGCGAGATCCTCGAGTTGAAGAACACGATCAACACCATGGTTGATCAACTCTCGGCCTTCGCCGACCAGGTGACCCGGGTCGCCCGTGACGTGGGTACGGAGGGCCGCCTCGGCGGACAGGCGCAGGTGCCAGGGGTCGCCGGTGTGTGGCGGGACCTCACCGACTCCGTGAACGGCATGGCCGGCAACCTCACCGCCCAGGTGCGCAACATCGCCCAGGTGGCGACCGCGGTGGCCCGGGGTGACCTGTCCCAGAAGATCACCGTGGACGCGCGCGGGGAGATCCTGGAGCTGAAGAACACCCTGAACACGATGGTCGACCAGCTGTCGTCGTTCGCCCAGGAGGTCACGCGTGTGGCCCGTGAGGTGGGTACGGAGGGCATGCTCGGCGGGCAGGCCGAGGTGCAGGGTGTCTCCGGCACCTGGAAGGACCTCACGCAGTCCGTGAACTTCATGGCGAACAACCTGACCATCCAGGTGCGCAACATCGCCGAAGTCACGACCGCCGTCGCCAAGGGCGACCTGTCGAAGAAGATCACTGTTGACGCGAAGGGCGAGATCCTTGAACTCGTCACGACGGTCAACACCATGGTTGATCAACTGTCGTCGTTCGCCGAGCAGGTGACGCGAGTCGCGCGCGAGGTGGGCACGGAGGGCATCCTCGGGGGCCAGGCCCACGCGTCGGGTGTCACGGGCATCTGGAAGGACCTCACCGACAACGTCAACCTGATGGCCAACAACCTGACCGTCCAGGTGCGGAACATCTCCCAGGTCGCGGCGGCCGTCGCCAACGGCGACCTCACGCGGACGGTGACGATCGAGGCGCGCGGTGAGGTCGCGCAGCTCGCCGACACCTTCAACACCATGGTGAAGACGCTGAGTTCGTTCGCCGACCAGGTCACCAAGGTGGCCCGCGAGGTGGGTACGGACGGCATCCTGGGCGGGCAGGCGCGCGTACCGGGTGTGTCGGGTACGTGGAAGGACCTCACCGAGTCGGTGAACGGGATGGCGTCCAACCTGACCGGCCAGGTGCGCAACATCGCGATGGTCACGACGGCCATCGCCAAGGGTGACTTGACGAAGAAGATCGACATTGACGCTCGTGGCGAGATCCTTGAGCTGAAGACGACGATCAACACCATGGTTGATCAGCTGTCGTCCTTCGCCGAGGAGGTCACTCGAGTCGCCCGCGAGGTGGGTACGGAGGGCCAGCTCGGCGGCCAGGCACGCGTGCGTGACGTCGACGGCACCTGGCGCGACCTCACCGAGTCGGTGAACGAGATGGCCGGGAACCTGACCCGGCAGGTGCGTGCCATCGCGCGCGTGGCGACCGCGGTGACCCGTGGTGACCTCAACCTGAAGATCGACGTGGACGCCTCCGGGGAGATCCAGGAACTTCAGGACTACATCAACAAGATGATCGCCAACCTGCGTGACACCACGATCGCCAACAAGGAACAGGACTGGCTCAAGGGCAACCTGGCGCGGATCTCCGCCCTGATGCAGGGCCGCCGGGACCTCGACGACGTGGCCTCGCTGATCATGAGCGAGCTGACGCCGGTCGTGACCGCCCAGCACGGCGCGTTCTTCCTGGCGATGCAGACGGTCGACGCCAAGGACCCGGGAGGCGTTCCGGAGAACGCGTACGAACTGCGCATGCTCGGCTCGTACGGCTACTCCATGGGCTCCATGCCGACGTCGTTCCGGCCCGGTGAGGCGCTGGTCGGGACCGCCGCGCAGGAGAAGCGCACGATCCTCGTGGAGAACGCGCCGAGCGGCTATCTGAAGATCTCCTCGGGGCTCGGGGAGGCGCCGCCCGCGCAGGTGATCGTGCTGCCGTTGCTGTTCGAGGGGAAGGTGCTCGGGGTCATCGAACTGGCGTCGTTCACGCCGTTCACGCAGATCCAGAAGGACTTCCTCAACCAGATCGCCGAGATGATCGCGACGAGCGTCAACACCATCTCCGTCAACACCAAGACGGAGGTGCTGCTGAAGCAGTCGCAGGAGTTGACCGAGCAGTTGAGGGAGCGCTCGGCCGAGCTGGAGAACCGGCAGAAGGCGCTTCAGTCGTCCAACGCGGAGCTGGAGGAGAAGGCCGAGCTGCTGGCCCAGCAGAACCGCGACATCGAGGTCAAGAACACGGAGATCGAGGAGGCGCGGCAGGTCCTGGAGGAGCGCGCCGAGCAACTCGCCGTGTCGATGCGGTACAAGAGCGAGTTCCTCGCCAACATGTCGCACGAGCTGCGTACGCCGCTCAACTCGCTGCTGATCCTGGCCAAACTGCTCGCCGACAACGCGGACACCAACCTCACCCCGAAGCAGGTCGAGTTCGCCGAGACGATCCACGGGGCGGGCTCGGACCTGTTGCAGCTGATCAACGACATCCTCGATCTGTCGAAGGTCGAGGCTGGCAAGATGGACGTCTCCCCGACGCGCATCGCGCTCGTGCAGCTCGTCGACTACGTGGAGGCCACCTTCCGGCCGCTGACCGCGGAGAAGCGTCTCGACTTCTCCGTACGGGTCTCGCCCGACCTGCCTGCCACGCTGCACACGGACGAGCAGCGGCTGCTCCAGGTGCTGCGCAACCTGCTGTCCAACGCGGTGAAGTTCACCGACACGGGAGCGGTCGAGCTGGTGATCCGGCCGGCCGGTGCGGAGGTCCCGGTGGCGATCCGGGAGCAGTTGCTGGAGGCGGGCTCGCTGCGGGACGCGGACGCCGACATGATCGCGTTCTCGGTGACCGACACCGGCATCGGTATCGCGGCCAGCAAGATGCGGGTGATCTTCGAGGCGTTCAAGCAGGCGGACGGCACGACCAGTCGCAAGTACGGCGGTACGGGGTTGGGGCTGTCCATCTCGCGGGAGATCGCGCGGCTGCTCGGCGGCGAGATCCACGCGCAGAGCGAGCCGGGCCGCGGCTCGACGTTCACGCTGTATTTGCCGCTGCACCCGAGTGAACTGCCCCCGCAGGGCTACGCGCAGCTGACGCCCTCCCTGGAGGTCGGTGAACTGCTGGCCTCCGAGGCGGAGCTGGCCGGCGCGGACATCGAGACGCCGGCCGAGGTGAAGTCGTACCAGGAGGCACAGAACGGGCCCGCAGCGCTCTTCAGGCGGCGCCGCAGGGCCGTCTCGGTGGCCGAACTGAACGCCTCCTCAAGGGCGAACGGCCATTGGGCGGCGGCGGGCGAGCAGGAGACGGCGCAACAGCCGCGCCGGGGCATCCACTTCGACGGCGAGAAGGTGCTGATCGTCGACGACGACATCCGCAACGTGTTCGCGCTGACGAGCGTCCTGGAGCAGCACGGGCTGTCGGTGCTGTATGCCGAGAACGGCCGGGAAGGCATCGAAGTCCTGGAACAGCACGACGATGTGACAGTCGTACTGATGGACATCATGATGCCGGAGATGGACGGATACGCGACGACCTCGGCGATCCGCAGGATGCCGCAGTTCGCCGGGCTGCCGATCATCGCGCTGACCGCGAAGGCGATGAAGGGCGACCGGGAGAAGGCGATCGAGTCGGGGGCCTCGGACTATGTGACCAAGCCCGTCGACCCCGATCACCTGCTGTCGGTGATGGAGCAGTGGATGCGGGAGGAGTGACGGCTGAGCTGGGTGTTTCCGACGCGAGGGCGGGAACCTCCGGTGTTCACACGGAGTTGCTGACTCAGTGTGGCCGAAGCCGTGTAGAAGTACGGGATTCGGGGAACCTTCTGGTCTCCCGCTACGTTTCTGCTACGTGCACAGTGACATCGCGGTGACAGGGTGTGGCGACGGGCGGGGTGCGGCTACCATGACCGGCACGAGGACGGGCGGCGCAAGGGAGCCGTCCCCTGGGGCGGCGCGCGGTGGTGCCGCCCCAAGTCCTGAGGACAGGGGAGGCCCCAAGCCGGGGCGAGGAGGGCGGGCCATGGTGCAGAAGGCCAAGATCCTCCTGGTCGATGACCGGCCGGAGAATCTGCTGGCGCTGGAGGCCATCCTCTCTGCGTTGGATCAGACACTGGTGCGGGCATCGTCCGGGGAGGAAGCGCTCAAGGCACTTCTGACGGACGACTTCGCGGTCATTCTGCTGGACGTCCAGATGCCTGGCATGGACGGCTTCGAGACGGCCGCGCACATCAAGCGGCGGGAGCGGACCCGGGACATCCCGATCATCTTCCTCACCGCGATCAACCA
This sequence comes from Streptomyces sp. NBC_00075, assembly GCF_045041225.1. NCBI lineage: Bacteria > Bacillati > Actinomycetota > Actinomycetes > Kitasatosporales > Streptomycetaceae > Streptomyces > Streptomyces sp. NBC_00075. The sequence goes on along the minus strand of NZ_CP108243.1, from coordinate 2,624,941 downwards.
CGGTCCGCACCACACCTTCCGGGGGTACGCGGCGGGTGCGGTGGACTACATCTCCAAGCCGTTCGACCCATGGGTGCTGCGGGCGAAGGTCTCGGTGTTCGTCGAGCTGTACATGAAGAACTGTCAACTCCGCGAGCAGGCCGCCCTGTTGCGGCTCCAGCTGGAGGGCGGTGGCGGCAAGGCGGCGGTCGGTGCGGCCAAGGAGCCGGCGGGCCTGCTCGCCGAACTGTCCGCGCGGCTCGCGGCCGTCGAGGAACAGGCCGAGGCGCTGTCCAAACAGCTCGACGACGAGTCGGCGGACGCGGCCGCGGTGGCCACGGCGGCGCATCTCGAACGCAAACTGACCGGCCTGCGCCGGGCCCTGGACGCGCTCGAACCGGGAACCGGGAGCGGGGCGGCTTCGCTGCCGTCGCAGAACTGACCCGTACGCCGGTCGTCACTTCCCGCACCGAAGTCGTCGAACTCACCCGTCCGTCGGGCGTAGTTGCGCGTGAGCGCGCGTCAGTTTCGCGCTCACGCCAGGGCGACACGAACGGGTGAAGCAGTTACACACGTGTCGGCTGTCGCCTCCACCGGTAACCTCACACACATGGCCCCACGTCCTTCCGCAGCCAAGAAGCCGCCCGCGAAGAAGGCAGCCGCGCCCGCGAAGGCTCCGGCGAAGAAGGCCGCGGCCAAAAAAGCCCCCGCGAAGAGGGCGCCCGCCAAGAAGACAGCGGCGAAGAAGGCCGCGCCCGCTCCGGCGCCCAGCCCGACCGGGGGCGTCTACCGCCTCGTACGCGCCCTGTGGCTCGGCATCGCGCACGCCGTCGGCGCCGTGTTCCGCGGGATAGGGCAGGGCGCGAAGAACCTCGACCCGGCACACCGGAAGGACGGCGTGGCACTGCTGTTGCTCGCCCTCGCGCTGATCGTCGCCGCGGGCACCTGGTCCAACCTGCGCGGTCCCGTCGGCGACCTCGTCGAGATGCTGGTCACCGGCGCGTTCGGCCGGCTCGACCTGCTGGTGCCGATACTGCTGGCGGTCATCGCCGTACGGTTCATCCGCCACCCCGAGAAGCCCGAGGCCAACGGCCGGATCGTCATCGGGCTTTCCGCGCTCGTCATCGGTGTGCTCGGGCAGGTCCACATCGCGTGCGGCGCCCCCGCGCGCAGCGAGGGCATGCAGGCCATAAGGGACGCCGGCGGGCTCATCGGCTGGGGAGCGGCCACCCCGCTGACGTACACCATGGGCCAGGTCCTCGCCGTACCGCTGCTGGTGCTGCTCACCGTGTTCGGGCTGCTCGTGGTCACCGCGACGCCCGTCAACGCGATCCCGCAGCGGCTGCGGCAGCTCGGGGTCCGGCTCGGCATCCTCCACGACCCCGAGGACGACGCGTTCTCCGAGGACGACGAGCAGTACGAGGACCAGTGGCGCGATTCGCTGCCCGCGCGCTCCCGCAGACGCGGGTCCGCCCCCGAGGCGTACGACCCGGACAGCGCCGAGCAGGACGCGCTCTCCAAGCGCCGGAGCCGCCCCAGGCGCTCCGTACGGCAGCCCGACCCCGGGCGGCCCATGGACGCCGTGGACGTCGCCGCAGCGGCCGCCGCAGCCCTCGACGGGGCCGTTCTGCACGGCATGCCGCCCTCGCCGATCGTCGCCGACCTCACCCAGGGGGTGAGCGCGGGCGGCGACCGCGAGGAGACGACCCCGACACCCACTCCCGTACCGGCGGCGCGGCCCAAGCAGGAGAAGCTCAGGGCGGAGCCGGTCAAGGCCGCGGTCGCGGACCTCACGAAGGCACCGCCGGAGGAGATGCGCGACCTGCCGCCGCGCGCCGAACAGCTCCAGCTCTCCGGGGACATCACCTACTCGCTGCCCTCGCTCGACCTCCTGGAGCGCGGCGGCCCCGGCAAGACCCGCAGCGCGGCGAACGACGCGGTGGTCGCCTCCCTCACGAACGTCTTCATGGAGTTCAAGGTCGACGCCGCGGTCACCGGCTTCACCCGCGGTCCGACGGTCACGCGGTACGAGGTCGAACTGGGCCCCGCGGTCAAGGTCGAGCGGATCACCGCCCTCGCCAAGAACATCGCGTACGCCGTCGCCAGCCCCGACGTACGGATCATCAGCCCGATCCCCGGCAAGTCGGCGGTCGGCATCGAGATCCCCAACACCGACCGCGAGATGGTCAACCTGGGGGACGTGCTCCGGCTGGCCGACGCGGCCGAGGACGACCACCCGATGCTGGTCGCGCTCGGCAAGGACGTCGAGGGCGGCTATGTGATGGCCAACCTCGCCAAGATGCCGCACATGCTCGTCGCAGGTGCGACCGGCTCCGGCAAATCGTCCTGTATCAACTGCCTGATCACGTCGATCATGGTCCGGGCGACCCCCGAGGACGTCCGCATGGTCCTCGTCGACCCCAAGCGCGTCGAGCTGACCGCGTACGAGGGCATCCCGCACCTGATCACGCCGATCATCACCAACCCCAAGCGGGCCGCTGAGGCGCTCCAGTGGGTCGTACGGGAAATGGATCTGCGGTACGACGATCTGGCCGCGTTCGGGTTCCGGCACATCGACGACTTCAACGAGGCCATCAGGAACGGCAAGGTCAAGCTGCCCGAGGGCAGCGAGCGCGAGCTGTCGCCGTATCCGTACCTGCTGGTGATCGTCGACGAGCTGGCCGACCTGATGATGGTGGCCCCCAGGGACGTCGAGGACGCGATCGTGCGCATCACGCAGCTCGCGCGCGCGGCCGGCATCCACCTGGTCCTCGCCACCCAGCGGCCTTCTGTTGATGTGGTGACCGGGTTGATCAAGGCGAACGTGCCGTCGAGGCTCGCCTTCGCCACCTCCTCCCTGGCCGACTCGCGGGTCATCCTGGACCAGCCCGGCGCCGAGAAGCTGATCGGCAAGGGCGACGGGCTGTTCCTGCCGATGGGCGCCAACAAGCCCACCCGAATGCAGGGCGCCTTCGTGACCGAGGACGAGGTCGCGGTCGTCGTCCAGCACTGCAAGGACCAGATGGCGCCGGTCTTCCGGGACGACGTCACCGTGGGCACCAAGCAGAAGAAGGAGATCGACGAGGAGATCGGCGACGACCTCGAACTGCTGTGCGCGGCGGCCGAACTCGTCGTCAGCAGCCAGTTCGGATCCACGTCGATGCTCCAGCGCAAGCTGCGGGTCGGATTCGCCAAGGCGGGGCGGCTGATGGACCTCATGGAGACACGGGGGATCGTCGGGCCGAGCGAGGGCTCCAAGGCGCGTGACGTTCTTGTGAAGGCTGACGGTCTGGACGAGATGCTCGCGGTGATTCGTGGGGAGACTGAGTCCTAGGGACTCGCCCGGTGTGCGGCGTCCGTGTGTGCGGCAACCGGGTGGTCGATCGTGACTCACTCGTAAGGGATCATTGAGCAACCGTTTCCCTTCCGCGTACGTCAAGTTGAGGGAGGCGACAGACCGTTGCCTCACCATGACCTGACCATCGGCGTGTCCTGGCCATTCCGATGGCGTACAAAGTCCCTCCGCCCAGTTGCCCCACCCTTTCCGAACCCCCCTAAACTGAACCTCCAGCACAGGTGGCTAAACGCTCGAAAGGCGCCCCCGTGTCCATCGGCAACTCTCCACAAGGCGAGCGTCCGTCCGAAGAAGACCGCGACGACCGCGAGGAAGCAGCCCGCCCCTCGATCGGTCGCGCCCTCCAGCAGGCCCGCATCGCGGCCGGGCTGACCGTCGACGACGTCAGCTCCGCCACCCGGGTCCGGATCGCCATCGTGCACGCGATCGAACAGGACGACTTCGACGCCTGCGGCGGAGACGTCTACGCGCGCGGGCACATCCGGACTCTCGCTCGCGCCGTCCACCTCGATCCCGAACCGCTGCTCGCGGAGTTCGCCGACGCCCGCGGCGGGCGTCCGGCGCCTACCCCGGCCGCACCCCTGTTCGAGGCGGAACGCATCCGCCCCGAGCGCCGCGGTCCGAACTGGACCGCGGCGATGGTCGCCGCGATCGTCGCCGTGATCGGCTTCGTCGGCTTCACCCTGGTCAACGGGGGCGACGACAACGAGGGCACGCAGGCAGGCGTCGCCGAGGGCACCACGCCCACGGCCAGCCAGTCGGCCTCGCCCACACCCAAGAAGGACAAGCCCGCAGACCCGAAGCCGGACCCGTCGGACAGCGCGATCGCGGCGGCCCCGCGCGACAAGGTGACCGTCCAGGTGAGCGCCGCGGACGGGCGCAGCTGGATCTCCGCCAAGGACCACAACGGCCGGCTGCTCTTCGACGGCCTGCTCAAGCAGGGTCAGTCCCAGACCTTCCAGGACAACGAGGAGATCAACCTCGTCCTGGGCGACGCGGGCGCGATCCAGCTCTACGTGAACGGCAAGAAGATCGAGGACGAGTTCCAGCCCGGAGCCGTCGAGCGGCTCACCTACACGAAGGGCGACCCCGAGGTCGGCTGAGCGACAGCGCGCTTACACGGTTCACAGGTACGGGGCTGGCCCAGACGGGGCCAGCCCCGTCGACGTGGGGTGTCAGTGGGACGAAGTAGTCTTGAGCCCATGCCTGAACGCCGTACCGTCGCACTCGTCACCCTTGGCTGCGCCCGTAACGAGGTGGACTCGGAGGAGCTCGCAGGCCGCTTGGAGGCGGACGGCTGGCAACTCGTGGAGGACGCCGAGGACGCGGACGTCGCCGTCGTCAACACCTGTGGCTTCGTCGAGGCCGCCAAGAAGGACTCCGTCGACGCCCTCCTGGAGGCCAACGACCTCAAGGGGCACGGCAGAACCCAGGCCGTCGTGGCGGTGGGCTGCATGGCCGAGCGGTACGGCAAGGAACTCGCCGAGGCCCTCCCCGAGGCCGACGGTGTGCTCGGCTTCGACGACTACGCCGACATCTCCGACCGCCTACAGACCATCCTGAACGGCGGCATCCACGCCTCGCACACCCCGCGCGACCGGCGCAAGCTGCTGCCGATCAGCCCGGCGGAACGCCAGAGCGCGGGTGCCGGGGTCGCTCTTCCGGGGCACGGCACTGCCACCGACGCTGACGCCGCACCGGTGGAGCCCGTCGAGGCCCCCGCCGACCTGCCCGAAGGTGTCGCCCCGGTCTCCGGGCCGCGTGCGCCGCTGCGCCGGCGGCTCGACGGCGCGCCCGTCGCCTCGGTGAAGCTCGCCTCCGGCTGCGACCGGCGCTGCTCCTTCTGCGCCATCCCGTCCTTCCGCGGCTCCTTCATCTCGCGCCGCCCGAGCGACGTGCTGAACGAGACCAGGTGGCTCGCCGAGCAGGGCGTCAAGGAGGTCATGCTCGTCTCCGAGAACAACACCTCGTACGGCAAGGACCTGGGCGACATCCGGCTGCTGGAGTCGCTGCTGCCCGAGCTGGCGGACGTCGACGGCATCGAGCGGGTGCGCGTGAGCTATCTCCAGCCCGCCGAGATGCGCCCGGGGCTCATCGACGTACTGACCTCGACCCCCAAGGTCGCCCCCTACTTCGACCTCTCCTTCCAGCACTCCGCGCCCGACGTGCTGCGCGCGATGCGGCGCTTCGGTGACACCGACCGCTTCCTGGAGCTGCTCGACACCATCCGGAGCAAGGCCCCGCAGGCCGGCGTGCGGTCCAACTTCATCGTGGGCTTCCCCGGTGAGACCGAGGCCGACCTGGCGGAGCTGGAGCGGTTCCTGAACAACGCGCGCCTGGACGCCATCGGGGTCTTCGGCTACTCCGACGAGGACGGCACGGAGGCGGCGACGTACGAGAACAAGCTGGACGAGGACGTCGTCGCGGCCCGGCTCGCCCGGGTCTCGCGGCTGGCCGAGGAGCTGGTCTCGCAGCGCGCCGAGGAGCGCGTCGGCGAGACCTTGCGGGTGCTGGTCGAGTCGGTCGGCGGCGAGGAGGGCGCGTACGGCCGTGGTGAGCACCAGGCGCCTGAGACGGACGGCCAGGTGCTGTTCACCAACTTCGCGGACTTCGAGGGCTCCACGGGCGGCGAAGGCCTGAGCGTCGGCCGTATCGTCGAGGCCAAGGTGGTCGGTACGGAAGGTGTCGACCTGGTGGCCGAGCTGCTCCCGGGCTCGCTCGGCTCGCTCGCGTGTTCGGAGTCAGAGGAGGCGGCCAGATGACCGGAGTCCCGGCATCCGCGGCGGGCGGCTCCTCCAGCGCGCGGAACGCCAAGGGCGTGCCGGGAGCGGTGGGTGTGCCGGGCGCGTTGGGTGCCACCGGGGTCTCCGGTTCCTCGGTCGTCTCTGAGTCCGTCGGGCCGGTTGTCGGCTCCGGGACGTCAGGATCTCCCTCTCTCGACTCCGTGGATTCCGGTGCTCAGGGGGGTGTGAAGGCGGTGCGCGGCGGGAAACTGGGCGCCGCGGCCGTCAATCAGGCCAGCCTCTGGAACATCGCGAACATTCTTACGATGATCCGGCTGCTGCTGGTGCCGGGCTTCGTGGCCCTGATGCTGGCCGACGGCGGGTACGACCCGGCGTGGCGCTCGCTCGCCTGGGCGGCCTTCGCCGTTGCCATGATCACCGACATCTTCGACGGTCATCTGGCACGTACGTACGACCTCGTCACCGACTTCGGGAAGATCGCCGACCCTATCGCTGACAAAGCGATCATGGGCGCGGCGCTGATCTGTCTCTCCGCGCTCGGCGATCTGCCGTGGTGGGTGACCGGTGTGATCCTCGGGCGCGAGCTCGGGATCACCCTGCTGCGCTTCGTCGTGATCCGGTACGGGGTGATCCCCGCGAGCCGCGGCGGCAAGGTCAAGACGCTCACGCAGGGCGTGGCCGTCGGGATGTACGTCCTGGCGCTGACGGGTCCGCTGGCGACGCTGAGGTTCTGGGTGATGGCCGCGGCGGTCGTGCTGACCGTGGTGACCGGGCTCGACTATGTAAGACAGGCCATTGTGCTGCGCAGGCAGGGAATCGCCGAGCGCGAGGCCGCGTCGGTGGAGGCGGAACGGTGAGTTCCGTGGCCGCCGACGTGGTGAGACTACTGACAGTGAGGGGTGAGACGCTCGCTGTCGCGGAGTCCCTCACGGGTGGTCTCGTTGCGGCGGAGATCACATCGGTGCCCGGAGCCTCCAAGGCGTTCCGGGGCGCGGTGACGGCGTACGCGACCGAACTGAAGCACCGGGTGCTCGACGTCGACGCCACCCTGCTGGCCGCCCGAGGAGCGGTGGATCCGCAGGTCGCGGCCCAGATGGCGGCCGGAGTCCGCAGGGCTCTCGGCGCCGACTGGGGCATCGCGACCACCGGTGTGGCCGGCCCTGAGTCCCAGGACGGGCAGCCCGTCGGGACGGTTTTCGTGGCTGTGGACGGCCCTTTCGGGGCGGACTCCGGCGCCGAAGGTGGCGGAAAAGTGGCGTCCCTGCGGTTGAACGGCTCCCGGGCGGAAATTCGTATGGAGAGTGTACGGAGCGTACTTGCACTCCTCCTGGAGGGGATTGCGGGCGAACAGACCGGGAATGAGCGGGCACAGGATACGGAACAGAACGGGGGGACCTGATGTTTGCAGCCCTGAGTGAACACGACATCGCTCCCCGCACGGCCGCGGCGCAAGGCGGTACGGTGGGGCGTGAAGGATGCGGCTACGCGGTCCGAGGAGGGAGCCACCGATGATTCTGCTCCGTCGCCTGTTGGGTGACGTGCTGCGTCGGCAGCGCCAGCGCCAGGGCCGTACTCTGCGCGAAGTCTCCTCGTCCGCCCGAGTCTCACTCGGCTATCTCTCCGAGGTGGAGCGGGGGCAGAAGGAGGCATCCTCCGAGCTGCTGTCCGCGATCTGCGACGCGCTGGACGTACGGATGTCCGAGCTCATGCGGGAAGTGAGTGACGAACTCGCCCTCGCCGAGCTGGCCCAGTCTGCTGCGGCCAACGAACCTGTACCCACGCCGGTGCGTCCCATGCTGGGTTCCGTCTCGGTGGCCGGTGTGCCACCGGAACGGGTGACCATCAAGGCGCCCGCCGAGGCGGTGGATGTCGTCGCCGCCTGAGGTGCACGAACAGCACGACCAGTGAGTGTGTGAGAGCCCCGGCCGGGGCTTCTCCGGGGAGACCCGGGGGAGCGCGGTCGGGGTTTTCGCGTTGTGCGCACTCTCGGCGGCTGTCCACATGGGTGCGTTTGCCGGTGTGTCGTGGGGCCGTCATGGTGGGGAGGAGGCGGGCGCGTGCGGGGTCCCGGGCTGTCGCGGCTGGGATTGCGGTGCGCCTCTGTGCCGGTGATGCGCCCTGTTTGCGGGTGAGCGTGGCGTTCTAGCGTGAGGCTGGAGGTGAGCCATGGCGGTGCGGACAGTTCGCTGGGGGGCGCTGCTGGGGCTCGGTGCCGTGTGGTGGTGGGCCGTACTCCGGCTCGCGCTGGCGCCCGGTGCGGGGGTGCTGGAGGGGGCGGTCGCGGCCGGGGGATGGGGGCTCAGTCTGCTGCCGGTGCACTGTGTGCCGAAGGGGCGGGTGGGGCGGGCGGTGCGCGGGGCAGGGGCCGCGGGTGTCGCAGTGGCGGTTGCGGGGCGGGCTGACGGGGGTGTCGGCCGGGGCGCCGGTGGGGAAGCCGGTTCTACCAGGGCATCGCTACGCCGCCGTTCGGGCGGAGGATCTGGCCCGTCGTGAACGCCGACGCGTCGGACGCCAGGTGCAGCACCGCGTGGGCGACCTCCTCCGGTTCGCCGACCCGGCCCAGCGGAGCCATCCGGGACATCAGCGCCTCGGTGTGCGCCTGTGCCTCGCCGTCGTGGCGGTCGGTCATCGGCGTACGGATCCAGCCCGGCGCGACGGCGTTGACGCGGATGCCGTGGCGTCCGATCTCGGCGGCCAGCGTCTTCGTCAGCTGGACGACCGCCGCCTTCGCCACGCCGTAGCAGAGCAGGCCGGGGTTGCCGGTGTCCACGGCGCCCGAGGCCATGGTGACGATGCTGCCCCTGGTGTTCCGGGCGATCATCAGACGGGCCGCCTCCTGGCAGGCGTACAGCACGCCCTTGAAGTTGACGCCCAGGACCCGGTCCAGATCCTCGTCGCGGGTCTCCAGTACGGGGCTGCTGTGCATGATCCCGGCGACCGCCGCCATGACGTCCAGTTGCTCGCACGCGGCCACGGCCTGCCGGACCTGGGCCCTGTCGGTGACGTCCAGGTGGTGGGTACGGGCCGTGCCGCCCATCCCCTTGATCAGGGTCGCCGTCTCGTGCAGCCCCTGCGCGTCCCGGTCGGCGCAGTGCACCACGGCGCCCGCTTCGGCGAGCAGTACGGCGGATGCGCGTCCGATGCCGCTGGCGGCCCCGGTGACGAATGCGGTGCGTCCGGTGAGGTCGTACGCCTGTACGGGCATGCTGGGACGGTACGAGGGTTTCTGACGGGTCGTCAACTAGTTGTGTGTGGTGTCAGGTGTACGGGTCAGTTGTACGGGGGTGACGTGCGCCGGGCTCGCGCGGCGCCGGGGGCCGGGGCCGGGCCCGGTTGGCAGGTCGGGCACCAGTAGGTGGGGCGTTCGCGGGAGCCGTCGCCCTGGTCGGCGACGCGGATCGGGGTGCGGCAGCGCAGACAGGGGCGGGGTGCGCGGCCGTACACGAAGAGGTCCTGGCCGCGCAGGCCCGTCGTACTGCGGATCGGGCGGTCCCGGTTGGCTTCGAGGAGTTTCTTCGCGAGCGCGGGCAGCTTCGCGGTGCGGTCGGCGGGCAGGTCGCCGAGGGGGAGCCATGGGGTGACGCCCAGGAGGAAGCACAGCTCGCTCTTGTAGACGTTGCCGATGCCGGCGAGATTGCGCTGGTCGAGCAGGGCCTCGCCGAGGGGGCGGGTGGGGTCCGCGAGGAGGTTGGCGAGGGCCTGGTCGGGGTCCCAGTCGGGGCCCAGGAGGTCGGGGCCGAGGTGGCCGACGGCCCGGTGTTCGTCGGTGGTGCGGAGGAGTTCGAGTACGGGGAGGCGGTAGCCGACGGCGGTGCGGTCCGCGGTGCCGAGGATCGCCCGGATCTGGTGCGAGGGGCCGCCGGTCCAGCGGCTGCCGTTCTCGTACACCTTCCAGGAGCCGTCCATCCGCAGATGCGAGTGGAGGGTCAGGCCGCCCTCGACCCGGGTGAGGAGGTGCTTGCCGCGCGGGGTGACCTCCAGGACGGTGCGGCCGGTGAGGTCGGCCGTGGCGTACTTGGGCACGCGGAGGTCGGAGCGGGTCAGCACCTTCCCGGCGAGTGCGGTGTGCAGCCTCCTCGCGGCCTGCCAGACCGTGTCACCTTCGGGCATGGGACCAGGGTGGCATGTCGGGGTGGGTTCTGTGGTTGGTCATGCGCGCAGGCGCAGGCCGCGCGGGGTCGCGATGAAGCCCGCTCCTTCCAGCAGGGTGCCGAGGGGGGAGGTCAGGGCCGCGGCGCCGTTGACCCGCTCCACCGTGACCGTGCCGAGGGAGCCTGCGCGGGCCGCTGCGGCCAGGGCTTCCGCCGCCGCGCGCAGACGGGGGTCCTCGGTGGGGTGGACATCCGGTTCGGAGGGCCACGCCAGGAGTGTCTTGCCGCCGCGTTCCATGTAGAGCGTCAGCTCTCCGTCCACCAGCACCACCAGCGAACCGGCCTTGCGGCCCGCCTTGTGACCGGCGCCGGTCGGGGGCTCGGGCCAGGGGAGCGCGGCGCCGTACGCGTTCGCCGGATCTGCGGCTGCGAGTACTACGGCACGGGTGGCTCCGGAGGAGGGGAGCGAGGAGGCAGAGGTAGGGGAGTAGGGGCGGGACAGGGCGCTCTCGGCGAAGCCGTGGGTGTCCCGGGCGGGGGTACGGGGGAAATCGGGGCCGAGGTCGAAGTCGAGGTCTTCTACGAAGGCGTGGTCTGCGGGGGTGGTGGCGTCGTGCGCGTCGGTCGGGCGGGAGGTCGGGGTGGGCCGGTAGTCGCCGCGGTCTCGGGCGTTCGCTGTTGCCCGGAGGCGGTCCACCGCGCCGTCCATGGCGAACTGGGCGGCGCCGAGGCCCTCCACCACGTAGCCGCGACGGGCCTGGCCGCTGTCCTCGAAGGCGGAGAGGATGCGGTACACGGCTGAGAAGCCGCCCTCCACGCCTTCCGCGGCGACGGCTCCCCGGGTCACCACTCCGTGGCGGTCGAGCAGGGTGCGGGCCAGGGCGTGGGCGCGGACGGTGAGGTCGGGCTCATGGGCGGGGAGCAGGGACCAGCGGCCCGCCACGGTCGGGGGGCCGGTGCGTGAGGCGGGGCGTGCGGCGGCCGTCAGTGAGCCGTACCGGCCGCGCGGGACGGCGCGTTTCGCCCGGTGTGCCGTCGAGCCTGCCGTGCGACCCGAGCCCAGGAGGGAACGCATCGGGGCGAGCGTGTCGTTCGTGAGCCGGCCCGACCAGGCCAGGTCCCAGACGGCGTCGGCCAGTTGGGGGTCCGTGGCGTCCGGGTGCGTGGTGGCGCGGACCTGGTCGGCGATCTGGCGGAAGAAGAGCCCGTAGCCCCCGGTGAGGGTGTCGAGGACGGACTGATGGAGTGCGGTGGGTTCCAGGGGGTGGGGCGGAGGCAGGAGCAGCGGGGCCGCGTCCGCGAGGTACAGGGACACCCAGCCGTCCTTGCCGGGGAGGGCGCCCGCTCCGGCCCAGACGATCTCCCCGGCTGCCGTGAGTTCGTCGAGCATCGCCGGGGCGTAGTTCGCCACCCGGGACGGCAGGACCAGCTTCTCCAGGGCGGACGCGGGCACGGAGGCGCCCTGCAACTGCTCGACCGCTCGCACCAGTCCGTCGATGCCGCGCAGCCCGTGGCCCTTGCCGATGTGCTGCCACTGCGGCAGGAACTGCGCGAGCGCCGCGGGCGGCACCGGCTCCAGTTCGTGCCGCAGTGCGGCCAGCGAACGGCGCCGGAGGCGGCGCAGGACCGTCGCGTCGCACCACTCCTGGCCGATGCCCGCCGGGTGGAACTCCCCCTGTACGACACGGCCGTTCGCCGCCAGCCGCTGGAGCGCGCCGTCGGTGACCGCCACACCCAGGCCGAACCTGGCCGCCGCCGTGGCCGAGGTGAACGGGCCGTGGGTGCGGGCGTGGCGGGCGAGGAGGTCGCCGAGCGGGTCCTTGACCGGCTCGGTGAAGGCCTCCGGGACGCCGACCGGCAGCGCCGTACCGAGCGCGTCCCGCAGCCGGCCCGCGTCCTCGATCGCCGCCCAGTGGTCGGCGCCGCCGATACGGACCCGGATCGCGCGGCGGGCGCCGGCCAGCTCCCGGGCCCACTGCGGGTCGGCGCCGCGCTCGGCCAGTTCGGCGTCGGTGAGCGGGCCCAGCATGCGCAGCAGGTCCGCGACGCCTTCGGCGTCCTTCACGCGTCGGTCCTCGGTGAGCCACTGGAACTCCCGCTCCAGCTCCGTCAGCACCTCGGCGTCCAGCAGCTCGCGCAGTTCCGCCTGGCCCAGCAGCTCGGCCAGCAGCCGCGAGTCCAGCGACAGGGCGGCGGCGCGCCGCTCGGCCAGCGGGGAGTCGCCCTCGTACAGGAACTGGGCGACGTACCCGAAGAGGAGGGAGCGGGCGAAGGGGGAGGGCTCCGGGGTGGTGACCTCGACCAGGCGGACCTTGCGGGACTCGATGTCGCCCATCAGTTCCACGAGCCCGGGCACGTCGAAGACGTCCTGGAGGCATTCGCGGACCGCTTCGAGGACGATGGGGAACGAACCGAACTCGCTTGCCACCTGGAGCAGTTGGGAGGCCCGCTGGCGCTGCTGCCACAGCGGGGTGCGCTTGCCGGGGCTGCGGCGGGGGAGCAGCAGGGCGCGCGCGGCGCACTCGCGGAAGCGGGCCGCGAACAGGGCCGAGCCGCCCACCTCGTCGGTGACGATCCGGTCGACCTCGCCCTTGTCGAAGGTCACGTCCGCCGCGCCCACGGGGGCCTGCTCGGCGTCGTATTCCGTGCCGGACTTCATCGGTTCCTGGTCGAGCAGGTCCAGGCTCATCAGATCGGCGTCCGGGAGGCGCAGCACGATGCCGTCGTCGGCGTGCATGACCTGGGCGTCCATGCCGTACCGCTCGGAGAGCTTGGCGCCCAGCGCGAGGGCCCACGGGGCGTGGACCTGGGCGCCGAAGGGCGAGTGCACGACGACCCGCCAGTCACCGAGTTCGTCGCGGAACCGCTCCACGACGATGGTCCGGTCGTCCGGGATGTGGCCGCAGGCCTCGCGCTGTTCGGCCAGGTAGGAGATGACGTTGCCCGCGGCCCAGGTGTCGAGTCCGGCCGCGAGCAGGCGGCTGCGGGCGGCCTCCTCGGACAGCGAGCCGACCTCGCGCAGGAACGCGCCCACCGCGCGGCCCAGTTCCAGCGGGCGGCCCAGCTGGTCGCCCTTCCAGAAGGGGAGGCGGCCGGGGACCCCGGGCGCGGGGGACACCAGGACGCGGTCCCTGGTGATGTCCTCGATGCGCCAGGAACTCGTACCGAGCGTGAAGACGTCCCCCACGCGGGACTCGTACACCATCTCCTCGTCCAGCTCGCCGACCCGGCCGCCGCCCTTCTTGGGGTCGGCACCGGCGAGGAAGACCCCGAAGAGCCCGCGGTCCGGAATCGTGCCCCCGGAGGTGACGGCGAGGCGCTGCGCACCGGGGCGGCCGGTCACCGTGCCGGCGACGCGGTCCCACACCACGCGCGGGCGCAGTTCCGCGAACGCGTCGGACGGATAGCGGCCCGCGAGCATGTCCAGGACCGCGGTGAACGCCGACTCCGGGAGGGCGGCGAACGGGGCCGCACGGCGGACCGTGGACAGCAGGTCGTCGACCTGCCAGGTGTCCAGCGCCACCATCGCGACGAGCTGCTGGGCGAGGACATCCAGGGGGTTGGCGGGGACCCGCAGGGACTCGATGGAGCCGGTGCGCATGCGCTCGGTGACCACGGCCGCCTGGACGAGATCTCCCCGGTACTTGGGGAAGACGACGCCCGTGGAGACCGCGCCCACCTGGTGCCCGGCGCGGCCGACGCGTTGCAGCCCGGAGGCCACGGACGGAGGTGACTCGACCTGGATGACCAGGTCCACGGCGCCCATGTCGATGCCCAGTTCGAGGCTGGAGGTGGCCACCACGGCGGGCAGCCGGCCCGCCTTGAGATCCTCCTCGACGAGCGCCCGCTGCTCCTTGGAGACCGAGCCGTGGTGGGCCCGGGCGATGACCGGCGGTGCGCCCTGGGCCGCGCCCGAGCCGCCCATCAGCTCCGCGGGCGCGTGGTGTTCGGCGAGGGGCTCACCGGTGGCCCGCTCGTACGCGATCTCGTTGAGCCGGTTGCACAGGCGCTCCGCGAGACGGCGGGAGTTGGCGAACACGATCGTCGAGCGGTGCGCCTGGACTAGATCGGCGATCCGCTCCTCGACGTGCGGCCAGATGGAGGGGCGTTCGGCGCCGTCGTTCGCGTCGGCGACCGGGGAGCCGCCCAGTTCGCCCAGGTCCTCCACGGGGACGACGACCGAGAGGTCGAACTCCTTGCCGGACTTGGGCTGGACGATCTCCACCTTGCGCTGGGGGGAGAGGTAACGCGCGATCTCGTCGACCGGGCGGACGGTCGCGGAGAGGCCGATGCGCCGGGCGGGCCTCGGCAGCAGCTCGTCCAGCCGCTCCAGGGAGAGCGCGAGATGCGCGCCGCGTTTGGTGCCCGCGACCGCGTGCACCTCGTCCAGGATCACCGTCTCCACGCCCGTCAGCGCGTCGCGCGTGGCCGACGTGAGCATCAGGAACAGCGACTCCGGGGTGGTGATCAGGATGTCCGGCGGCCGGGTGGCCAGGGCACGGCGCTCGGCGGGCGGGGTGTCGCCGGAGCGGATGCCCACCTTGACCTCGGGTTCGGGCAGGCCCAGACGTACGGACTCCTGGCGGATGCCCGTGAGGGGGCTGCGCAGGTTGCGTTCCACGTCGACCGCGAGGGCCTTGAGCGGTGACACGTAGAGCACGCGGCAGCGTTTGTGGGGGTCGGCCGGCGGGGGTGTCGAGGTGAGCTGGTCGAGTGCGGCCAGGAACGCGGCCAGGGTCTTGCCGGAGCCGGTCGGGGCCACCACCAGCACGTCCGAGCCCTCGCCGATGGCCTGCCACGCGCCCGCCTGGGCCGCGGTGGGCGCGGAGAAGGCCCCCGTGAACCAGCCGCGGGTCGCGGGGGAGAAGCCGTCGAGGGCTCGGTGCGTGGAGCTGACCATGCGTACATCCTGCACCTCGGCACTGACAATCGGGCTGACCTGCGGGTTTGCCTCCGGCGGTGGGGCGGGTGCGGTGCGGTGGTCTGTGGGTGCGGTTGTGTGCCGACTCCCGGTCGGTGGTCGCGCCTTCGGTCGGGTGGTGGGTCGGGGCCGCGCCGGGGGGTGTCCGTCCTCGGTCGGGCGGTGCTGTCTGATGTGGATGTGCTCGGTGTTGGACGCCCGCCGCTGCGGGCGGACACCCCCCGACACGTCCCCTGCTCGCCGTGCGCGGCTGCGGGTGCGTGGTGGTGCGGCTCGGCGGGCTGGGGCGGCTTCGCGGAGAATGGGGGCATGGCGGGTTCGGGGGAGCGGGCTCGGCACTGGCGGTACGTGGAACTGCCCGGTGTCGATCTTCTGCGTGCTCGGTACATTCAGAAGACCTTTGTCCGGCACACCCACGAGAACTTCGTCATCGCCGCCATCACTGAGGGCGTGGAGGTCTTTCGTCATCGGGGGGTCGATCAGCACGCGGGGTCGGGGGCGCTCGCTCTGGTCAATCCCGATACGCCGCACACCGGGCGTGCGGGGGTTCCCGAAGGGTGGCGGTACGGGGCTGTCTATCCGGCGCCCGAGGTGGTCGCGGAGATCGCTGCGGAGACCACGGGGATTCGGGGGACGCCTGGATTCGTCGCTCCCGTGTTTGATGATCCGTACTCGGTCACCCTTGTTCATGAGGTGCTGCGTGCGGCCGAGGAAGGCAACGCGTTGGCCGCCGACACGTTGCTGCGGGTCGCGGTGACCCGGTTGCTCCGGCTCAACGGCGGGGTCCTTCAGGAGCGGGCGGTGCGTACGGCGGGCGGGCGGATCGCGGCACGCGCGCGTGCCGTGCTGGAGGAGACGATGGCCGAGCCGCCGACCCTGGAGAGGCTCGCCAAGGATCTGGGTACCAGCCCCTTCGCGCTGCTCCGGGCGTTCCGTGACACGTACGGATTGCCGCCGCACGCCTGGCTGACGGACGCGCGGGTGCGGCGGGCTCGGCGGCTGCTGGACGCGGGTACCGCGCCCGCCGACGTGGCTGTTGCGGTCGGGTTTACCGATCAGCCACATCTCAACCGGCACTTCGCCCGGATCGTGGGCGTGCCTCCTGGGGCGTACCAGCGTGAGCGCAAGAACGTACAAGACCCTTCGGGGCAGCTGCTCCTATCGTCCGACGGGTGGCAGAACAGACAGCTCTCGCAGACATACGTGCCCAAGGCGGAGGCAAACCGGACGCCGCCGTCGTACGCGACGCCCTCGGAGTCGGGGTCGCCGTCGGACTGTCCGGTTTCGCCTTCGGGGTGACCTCGGTCGGCAGCGGGCTCACGCTGTTGCAGACCTGTGCGCTCAGCCTCCTGGTGTTCACCGGGGCCTCCCAGTTCGCGCTCGTGGGCGCCCTCGCGGCCGGCGGCAATCCGCTCACCGCGGCGGCGGGCGCCTTCTTCCTGGGGGTGCGCAACGCCTTCTACGGGCTGCGGCTGTCGCAGTTGCTGGCCCTCCCGCGCGCGGTGCGTCCGTTCGCCGCCCAATGGGTCATCGACGAGACCACGGTGGTCGCCTTGGCGCAGCCCACGCGGCGCGGTGCCCGTATCGGGTTCGCCGTCACCGGGCTCACCCTGTACGTGCTGTGG
This sequence comes from Streptomyces sp. NBC_00075, assembly GCF_045041225.1. Taxonomy (NCBI): domain Bacteria; kingdom Bacillati; phylum Actinomycetota; class Actinomycetes; order Kitasatosporales; family Streptomycetaceae; genus Streptomyces; species Streptomyces sp. NBC_00075. Next base: position 2,608,226 of record NZ_CP108243.1, on the reverse strand, counting down.
AACCTCACGACACTGCTCGGCGGGCTGGGGGCCGAGGCCATCGGGGACACCGACGCGTGGGGGCTGGACGCCGCCGGGCCCGCCGTCTTCCTGGCGCTGCTCGCACCGATGCTGAAGTCCGGTGTGGAGCGCGCTGTCGCGGGCCTCGCCGTGGTGCTGGGGCTCGGGCTGCTGCCCGTACTGCCGGGCGGTGTGCCGGTTCTGGTGGCCGCCCTCGCGGCGCCGGTCATTCTCTGCGTGGAGGGTCGGCGCGGGGCGAAGGGCGGGAAGGGGGGAGACCGTTGAACGTCTGGATCGCGATCGGCGTGACGGCTCTTGGCTGTTACGTCGTCAAGCTCGTCGGGCTCCTCGTGCCCGCCGGTGTCCTGGAACGTCCGCTCGTCAGGCGGTTGGCCGCCCTGCTGCCCGTCGCCCTTCTCGCCGCTCTCACGGCCCAGCAGGCCTTCGCCGACGGGCGGGTGCTCGTCCTGGACGCGAAGGCCGCAGGGCTCGCCGCAGCCGCCGTGGCGCTGATGGTGCGTGCTCCCTTCCTGCTGGTCGTCGCGGCGGCCGTGGTGGTGACGGCGGGGGTACGGGCGATGACCGGCTGAGTGTTCAGCCGATTGGGCGGCCGTACGCCTTCAGGGTGCGCAGTGCCTCAACCGTCGCCATGGGGCGTGCCTCCAGGGCGGTGCCCGGTGCCCACGCGCGTCGGCGGACGGGCCAGCCGCCGTCCTCGCGCTGCTCGCCCGCGAGGAAGTCCAGGGAACGCGTCATCTCCTCGTCCGTGAACCACGCGCGCGCGAGGGAGCCCGGCGTCCTCGCGTAGTCGTACGGGAAGTGGTGCTCGCCCGCCGCGTAGCCGGGCGCCACCGGGTGGGCGTCGACGCGCTCCGGGTCGAGGGCCACGAGCCGGTGCTCGCGTACCAGGCGGCCCAGCCGGTCGGCCGCCGCCTGCGCGCGTGAGCGGTCCGGAACCGAGTCCAGGAAGGCCACGGCGGCCTGCACCTCGTACGGATGGGACTTCTCCAGCGACGCGACCGCCTGCCAGCAGAAGTCCGTGGCCCGGAACAGCCAGGCGTGCCACACCTCGTTGCGGTGCAGCAGGCCCACCACCGGGCCGGTGGCGAGGAGTTCGCTCGGCGGTTCGGCCACGACCTGCACGAACGGCGCCGCCGGATAGCCGCGCTGGCTGGGATGGACCGCCGGCAGCGCGCCGTCCGGCGTGGAGACGGAGGTCAGATAGCGGCACACACGCTCCACCCGCTGCCCGCCGCAGCGCCCGATGGCGTCCAGGACCCGCAGCGCGTGCCCGGTGTGCAGGGGCTGGCTGACGGGGCCGCGCAGATCGGGTTCCAGCGCGTGGCCGTATCCGCCGTCCTCGTTGCGGTAGGCGTCCAGCGCGGTCTCGACCGCGTCGGCGCCCCCGTTCAGGAAGTGATACGCGAAGCGGCGCTGTTCCAGCACGCGCGCGGTGAGCCACACGAAGTGCTCGGCGCGGAAGAGCGGGGAACGCGCCGGGGGCGTCGGGGGGAGTGGGGCTGCTCCTGTTTCGGCCATGCGTCTGACCGTAGGGCGCGAAGCGGTCCCGGTGAGCGGTCCCGGCGCGGGCCCACTCTCAGGGGCGGGATACTGACGTCATGCGGTTGACGGTCTTCTGGCAGCGGATGGCGGATCACTTCGGCTCGGGGTACGCCGACACCTTCGCGCGCGATCACGTGATGACGGAACTCGGCGGACGGACCGTCCACGAGGCCCTGGACGCAGGCTGGGAGGCGAAGGACGTGTGGCGTGTGGTGTGCACGGCCATGAACGTTCCGGCGGAAAACCGGTGAAATCGCACTGAATCGACGTCGGTCGGCCGCGAAGATCGTAGGGCGGCGACCGATTGTCGGCGGCGTGGGCGAGACTTGCTCCGTGGCATCCACAGACGAGACCGGGCAGCTCGGACAACAGGCGTCCCCGTTCGGCACGACGCCGCCCACACCCCCGGCCGGAGACGCCGCCGGGCAGGGCGCGCGCATGCCGCGCTGGCTGCCGCGCGCCATGATGCTGGCCCTCGCCCTCGTCGGCCTGTTCCAGCTGGGCAGTTGGGCCTTCCACCAGCTCACGGGCCTGTTGATCAACGTCCTCATCGCGTTCTTCGCCGCGCTCGCGATCGAACCCGCGGTGAGCCGGATGGCCGCGCGCGGGATGCGCCGGGGCCTCGCCACCTTCCTGGTCTTCATCGGCCTGCTCATCGCGATCGCCGGATTCATCACCCTGCTCGGCTCCATGCTCGCGGGCCAGATCATCAAGATCGTCGAGGACTTCCCGGCCTATCTCGACTCCGTCATCAGCTGGATCAACGCGCACTTCAACACCGACCTGAAGCGCGTGGACGTCCAGGAGGGGCTGCTCCGCTCCGACTGGCTGCGCAGTTACGTCCAGAACAGCGCCACCGGCGTTCTGGACGTCTCCGCCCAGGTCCTCGGCGGTCTCTTCCAACTGCTGACGATCACCCTGTTCTCGTTCTACTTCGCCGCCGACGGGCCGAGACTGCGCCGCGCGCTGTGCTCCGTGCTGCCGCCCGCCCGGCAGGCCGAGGTGCTGCGCGCGTGGGAGATCGCCGTCGACAAGACGGGCGGCTATCTGTACTCGCGCGGTCTGATGGCGCTCATCTCCGGGGTGGCCCACTACATCCTGCTGGAGTTCCTGGACGTGCCGTACGCGCCCGTGCTGGCTGTCTGGGTGGGGCTCGTCTCGCAGTTCCTCCCGACCATCGGCACCTATCTCGCGGGCGCCCTGCCGATGCTGATCGCCTTCACCGTCGATCCCTGGTACGCGCTGTGGGTGCTGGTCTTCGTCGTGGTCTACCAGCAGTTCGAGAACTACGTGCTCCAGCCCAAGCTGACCGCGAAGACCGTCGACATCCATCCCGCGGTCGCCTTCGGCTCGGTCATCGCCGGCACCGCGCTCCTCGGCGCCGTCGGCGCGCTGATCGCCATCCCGGCGGTCGCCACGCTCCAGGCGTTCCTGGGGGCGTACGTGAAGCGGTACGACGTCACGGACGACCCCCGTGTCCACGGGCACCGCGGACGGGGCCGGGGCGCGAGCGTCGTCACCCGGGTGCGGAGTCTGCTGGAGGGGCGGCGGGTCGGCGGCCCCGGGGACTCCGCGGACTCTGCGGGGGCGCCGGAGTCCGGGCCGCCGGAATCCGGCTCCGGGAAGGGCTCCACGCCCGAGTGAGCGGCGCCCGGGCCGCAGCGCCGGTGACGGACGCCGCGTAGCCCCGCCGTCAACCGCGTGACAGGGGTGCTCGGCGCCGTCCTGTCCGGTCGAGGGCACCCCCATGTCATGCACTCCTGGGGTGTCGCACCCGGCATCCGGCCCCTTGTCGGACCGCGAACGTAGTCTCGGAGGTGCCGGGTGTCACGCTTGACACAAAAATCGAACATCCATTCTGATGGAGATTCCGGCGAGGCTCTCGACGGGGATTTCGTCAGGGTTTTCATGGAGATGTGCCCGAGTTATCCACAGGCCGGACGGGCGTCGGGGCGCATTGTCAGTGGCAGGCGTTAGCGTCTTTGACGTGAAGCGATCGACTCAAGCAAATCGGGTGGAACCCATGGCAGCAGGTACTGACCGCGAGAAGGCGCTCGACGCCGCTCTCGCACAGATTGAACGGCAGTTCGGCAAGGGCGCGGTGATGCGCCTCGGCGAGCGGCCGAACGAGCCCATCGAGGTCATCCACACAGGGTCGACCGCACTCGATGTCGCCCTCGGCGTCGGCGGTCTGCCGCGCGGCCGAGTGGTCGAGGTGTACGGCCCGGAGTCCTCCGGTAAGACGACCCTGACCCTGCACGCGGTGGCGAACGCGCAGAAGGCCGGCGGCCAGGTGGCCTTCATCGACGCGGAGCACGCCCTCGACCCCGAGTACGCGAAGAAGCTCGGCGTCGACATCGACAACCTGATCCTGTCGCAGCCGGACAACGGCGAGCAGGCCCTGGAGATCGTGGACATGCTGGTCCGCTCCGGTGCCCTGGACCTCATCGTCATCGACTCCGTCGCCGCGCTCGTCCCGCGCGCGGAGATCGAGGGCGAGATGGGTGACAGCCACGTCGGTCTCCAGGCCCGTCTGATGAGCCAGGCGCTGCGGAAGATCACCAGTGCGCTCAACCAGTCCAAGACCACCGCGATCTTCATCAACCAGCTGCGCGAGAAGATCGGCGTGATGTTCGGCTCCCCGGAGACCACGACCGGTGGCCGGGCGCTGAAGTTCTACGCCTCGGTGCGACTCGACATCCGCCGCATCGAGACGCTGAAGGACGGCACCGACGCGGTCGGCAACCGCACCCGCGTCAAGGTCGTCAAGAACAAGGTCGCCCCGCCCTTCAAGCAGGCCGAGTTCGACATCCTCTACGGGCAGGGCATCAGCCGCGAGGGCGGCCTGATCGACATGGGCGTGGAGAACGGCTTCGTCCGCAAGGCCGGCGCCTGGTACACGTACGAGGGCGACCAGCTCGGCCAGGGCAAGGAGAACGCCCGTAACTTCCTGAAGGACAACCCCGACCTCGCCAACGAGATCGAGAAGAAGATCCTGGAGAAGCTGGGCGTCGGCGTACGGCCCGAGAAGCCGACCGCCGAGCCGGGTGCGGACGCGGCGGTCTCGACGGCCCCGGGCGCGACCACGGACGAGGCCGGCAAGACGGTCCCGGCTCCCGCGTCGGCGGCCAAGACCACCAAGGCCAAGGCCACGGCGGCCAAGAGCTGACCGATGACACGACGAACCGACTGGGCCGAGTACGCATACCCCGCTGCCTCGGAGGACCGGGGCGACGGGGGCCGCGAGGGCTCCGTCGGGCGTGGGGACAGCGCCGACGGGGATGCCGGGCCATACGGGGGTGGCCGCGGGACCCACGAGGGCGACGGGTGGTACGAGGGCGACGGAGGCTCCGGTGCCGGACCGCGCCGCGGTGAAGAGCCGCCGGGGGACGGTTCGCGTCGGGGCGACGGTTCTTCGGGAGGCAGGCGACGCCGTGGCGGCGGTGGCCTGAACGGCGAAAGCAGCTCGTACGGAGCGGGCGGTTCACGCGGCGAGGGCTCGCGTGGTGGACGTGGTCGTCGGCGGCAGCGCGGCTTCGGCGAGCCGGGCGGCGACCCACAGGACGGAGGTTCCGTCTCCTCGTCGAGGGCCGAGACGGCGGAGCCCCCAGGGGACCCGGCTGAGCGGGCGCGGGGCATCTGCCTGCGCCTGCTCACCGGGACCCCGCGCACGCGGAAACAGCTCGCGGACGCCCTGCACAAGCGCGAGATTCCGGACGAGGTCGCCGAGGAGGTGCTGTCGCGGTTCGAGGAGGTCGGGCTGATCAACGACAGCGCGTTCGCGGACGCCTGGGTCGAGTCCCGGCACCACGGCCGGGGACTGGCCCGGCGGGCGCTCGTACAGGAACTGCGCACCAAGGGCGTGAACGCGACGCTCATCGACGAGGCCGTCGGACAGCTCGACTCCGAGCAGGAGGAGACGACCGCACGTGAACTCGTCGCACGCAAACTGCGGGCGACCCGCGGCCTCGACCGCGACAAGCGGATACGGCGGCTCGCGGGCATGCTCGCCCGCAAGGGCTACTCCCAGGGCATGGCCCTGAGAGTGGTCCGGCAGGCACTGGAGGAAGAGGGCGAGGACACCGAGTTCCTCGCGGACGACGGGTACTGAGCCCGCCGTCGAGCCGAGATCCGACCGTCCCGAGAGGCAGTTGACGGCTCGGGAGGTCTACGTCCACGGCCCTGGACACGATGGACGCGCGGGGGCGCCGATCGCGTTCAGGGCCGGGCGGACGGCACGACTGCTTCGCGCGGGCAGCGGGTCTACGGCGTGACCGGAAGCCCCGCCGCCCGCCAGGCCTGGAACCCTCCGACCAGGTCGGTCGCCCGGTGCAGCCCCAACTGGTGCAGGGACGCGACCGCGAGGCTCGACGCGTACCCCTCGTTGCAGATCACCACGATCCGCAGGTCGTGGCCGGTCGCCTGAGGCGTGCGATGGCTGCCCCGGGGGTCCAGGCGCCACTCCAGCTCGTTGCGCTCGATCACGAGCGCGCCGGGGATCAGGCCGTCCTGCTCCCGCAGGGCCGCGTACCGGATGTCCACCAGTAGCGCCTCGCCGGCCTGCGCGGCTTCGTACGCCTCGTGTGTCTCCACGCGCGGGTAGGTGTCGCGTACGCGGTCCAGTAACTCGTCGATGCCGGCGGGCTGTTCACTCACTGCCAGTCCTGCGGGCGCTCGACGTGCTCCAGGCGGAGCACCTGGCCCGTACGGCTGTAGCGGCGGATCTGGGGCAGCGGCGGGTAGTAGGCGTGGACCGAGATCGCATGCTGGTCGCGGGACTCGTTGAGCACCTCGTGCACATGGTGGCGGCCGAAGGCCCGGCCCTGACCGGCCGGCAGCCGCCGCTCCCGGTCGACGCCCTCGGTGAGTTCGAGGGTCTTCCAGCCGTCGGCGGGCAGCCGGGCGGCGAGCGAGTGCTCCTTGAGTTCGCCGGTCGCGGTGATGAAGGCACCGACCGACTCGGCGTGGTCGTGCCAGCCGGTACCGGTGCCGGGCGGCCAGCCGATCAGCCAGGCCTCGCTGCCGCCGGGGCCCTCGAGGCGCACCCAGGTGCGGCCCTCGGGGTCGAGCGGCAGGGAGGCGATCAGCTCGGCGTCGGCGGCCGTACGTCGTACGAAGTCGAGGAGATCGGCCTGCGTCGGGGTCTTCGGGGTCCCGGAGACCTGAGCGGGGGCGGAAACGGAGGGTGACACGGACACGGATACCGTCCTGGTGAACGTTCGCGGGAGCGCGGGAACGCCGGAGAGCGGCGTGCGCGGGAATAGGGGGATGCGAATTCAGCAGGACGGACGACACACGCAGCCCGCGTAGCGGACGAGGTCCATATGGACCCTCCGCCACAGGCGCACATCGGTGTCGGCATCGGTCACGTTCCGGAGTACAGCATGACGGTGCGGAGTGGTCAACTCGTTGTCACCATGTGGACGGGTGCTGGTGGGAGGCGGCGGACAGCACAGGACGGACGGTAAGCGGAGGCGGCCGACGGGCGGGGCTGCCGGGAGACGTCAGCGCGTGCTCGCCGCGGCCTCGGTGTTCGCCGATGCGTTCGACTCGCCTGCCTTGCCGGTCCCGCCCGCCCTGCTCGCCTTGTCCGTGGTGTCGTCCGTGCGGTCCCGCGCGGGACCGCCGAGCGTCGCCTCGGCCGCCGTGTACAGGTCGGCCGGGCGTACCCCGCTCAGCGCCGTGACCAGGTGTCCGTCCGGGCGGATCAGCAGCACCGTGTGGGCGGCGGCGCCCGGGTAGCTCTCGGTGACCAGCAGTTCGGCGGGGTGCGGCAGCGCGGCCACCGCGGCCGCGAGCCGGGGCATGAGCCCGGCGCTCACCCAGTGCTTGCGCTCCCACACACCCGTACCCGGAGCGATCAGCACCACCAGCAGCGCGCCGCGCCCCAGCCGCTCCCGCAGCCCCACGAAGGAACCGTCCTCCGCGGTGACGCGTACGTCCGTCACCTGTGCGCCCGGCGGGGTATCCACCGGGGTCTCCGCCTCGATGTGCTGAGGCGCCAGCGGAGACTGGGCGTACGCCCCCGGCGCACCCAGGATGCCGCGCCCCAAGTGACCGTCCGTGAGCAGCGCGTCGTGTCCGCGGGCCGACCCGGGGACGTACGACCGCAGCCCTCCGCCGCCGCGCAGCAGCGGCAGCGTCTGGTCGGCGGCGCGCAGCCGGGCGGAGACGGCGGCGCGCCGCTCGGTCTGGTAGCTGTCCAGCAGTGCCTCGTGCGGACCGTGGTGCCAGGCCAGGGCCAGCTTCCAGGCGAGGTTGTCGGCGTCCCGCAGCCCCTCGTCCAGCCCCTGGGTGCCGAGCGCACCGAGCAGATGCGCGGCGTCCCCGGCGAGGAAGACCCGGCCGGCCCGCCAGCGCCGGGCGAGCCGGTGGTGGACGATGTGGACGCCGGTGTCGAGCAGGTCGTACGGCGGTGTGCTGCCGCCGCTCCAGCCCGCGAGGGTCTCCCGGACGCGGGTCACCAGGAGTTCGGGCGTGACCAGGTCCTTGCCGGGCGGCAGCAGCCAGTCCAGTCGCCACACGCCGTCGGGGAGCGGGCGTGCGGTGATCTCCCCGGCCGACGGCCCCGATGTCCGCCACGGCGGCATCCGGTGCAACAACGCCTCACCGGGCCACGGAAGTTCCGTACGCAGCGCCGCAACGGCGTGTCGTTCCACGGCCGTACGTCCGGGGAAGCGGATGTCCTGGAGTTTGCGGACGGTGGAGCGCGGGCCGTCGCAGCCGATCAGGTAACTGCCGCGCCACCATGTGCCGTTCGGGCCGCGGGTGTGCGCCGTGACGCCGGAGGGCTCCTGCTCGATCGAGTCGAGGCGGCTGTTGACGGCGACCTTGACGAGCCGCTCGCGCGCGATGGCGGTCCGCAGGGCGCCGGTCAGTACGTGCTGGGCGACGTGCAGGGGGATGTCGGACTCGGTGAAGGGCTCCGTTCCGGGACCCGAGGGGAGTGCGTCGGCCGGCTCTTCGGGTTCCTCAGCGCCGAAAGAGATCTGACGCATCACCTGCTTGCGCCGCATCGACCGCCATCCGGCCCAGTGGAGACCGGCCTCCGCGATCGGCGCACCGGTCAGCCGTGCCAGGAGCGCGGCGGTGTCCTCGCGCAGCACGACCGTGCGCGCGGGGCGTTGATCGTCCTTGCCCGGTCCCTCGTCGAGGACGACCGAGGGGACCTCCTGGCGCGCCAGCGCAAGCGCCAGCGTGAGCCCGACCGGCCCCGCTCCGACGATGATCACCGGGTCCATGGCGCGGCGCCCCCTGCCCAGAGCGACGTCTTCATTGACGTAAGTGAACAGGAAGTTTGAGCAGGGTGCACGATCACAGAACGTATGCAACAGACTCCACGCCACCCGGTCAAGCTGGACGCACCACAGGCGTCCGCCCCGCCACACCCGACGTTTCCCCTGGTACGCCATGTGCGCCCGGTACCGACGGCACGCAACGGAGGCAGCGGCGAACGCGCCGCTGCCTCCGGGCAGATCATCCGAGTCGAGTGTCCGTCACATTCCCCCGCCGCCCGCGCCGGTCGCCGCCGTGCCGGCCACCGTCTCCGGTCCGAGCACCACACCGGTCGACTTCTTGCCGCGTCGGAGTCGGCCCTCCAACCAGCTCGCGAAGCTGGTGATGAGGAAGTTGATCACGATGAAGATCACCGCGACCACGACGAAGCTCGGGATGACGTTGGCGTAGTTGGCCGCGAGCGTGCTGCGCGAGTTGAGCAGCTCGGTGAAGTTGAGCATCACGCCGCCCAGCGCGGTGTCCTTCACGATGACGACGAGCTGGCTGACGATCGCCGGCAGCATGGCCGTGACGGCCTGCGGGAGCAGGATGCTCGTCATCGCCTGGCCCTTGCGCAGACCGATCGCGAGGGCGGCCTCCGTCTGCCCCTTGGGGAGCGACAGGATGCCCGCCCGTACGATCTCGGCGAGCACCGAGGCGTTGTAGAGCACCAGACCGGTGACGACCGCGTAGAGGGGGCGGGACTCACTGCTGACGTCCGTGGAGCTGACGTAGAACTCGTTGGCGAACAGCATGAGCAGCAGCACCGGAATCGACCGGAAGAACTCGACCACCACACCGGCCGGAACCCGGACCCACCGGTGGTCGGACATCCGTCCGATACCGAGGGCCGCACCCAGGGGAAGGGCGATCACCATGGAGAGCGCCGCAGCCTTCATCGTGTCGGCGAGGCCGGGCAGCAGGTAGGTCGTCCAGGCCTGGGAGGTGGTGAACGGCTCCCACAGGGACCACTTCAGCTGCCCCTTGTCGTCCATCTTCTGCCAGACCCACCACAGGAGCAGGGCGAGCAGTACGAAGAAGACGACCGTGAGGACGACGTTGCGCTGTTTGGCGCGGGGTCCCGGCGCGTCGTAGAGGACGGAGGTCATCGCTTCACCGCCAGTCGCTTGCTCAGCCAGCCGAGGGCGAGCCCGGTGGGCAGGGTGAGTACCACGAAACCGAAGGCGAACACCGCGCCGATGAGCACCAACTGGGCCTCGTTCTCGATCATTGTCTTCATCAGGCTCGCGGCCTCGGCCACGCTGATCGCGGCGGCCACGGTCGTGTTCTTGGTCAGCGCGATCAGTACGTTGGCCAGCGGGCCGATGACCGACCGGAACGCCTGCGGCAGTACGACGAGGCCCAGCACCTGGCTGAAGCTCAGCCCGATGGCGCGGGCCGCCTCGGCCTGCCCCGGGGGCACGGTGTTGATACCGGAGCGGAGCGCCTCGCAGACGAAGGCGGCGGTGTAGGCGACGAGGCCGAGGATCGCCAACCGGAAGCCCTGGAGCGCGAAGTCGTCGGACGCGCCCATCGTCATACCGAAGATGTCGGCGAGGCCGAGCGAGGTGAAGACGATGATGACCGTCAGGGGGATGTTGCGGACGATGTTCACGTAGGCGGTGCCGAATCCGCGCATGAGCGGGACCGGGCTGACCCGCATCGCGGCCAGCAGGGTGCCCCAGACCAGGGAGCCGAGGGCGGAGAAGACGGTGAGTTTCACCGTCATCCAGAACGCCCCGAGGACGTCGTAACCTTCAAGAAAGTCGAACACGATCTCCCGCGCTTCCGGGTGTGTGGCGGATGTGGCGTACGTGGCAGACGCAGCGCACCGCCGCCCTGATCGCGGTGGGCGGCGGTGCGCCTGCGGAACCCTGGGTTACTTGACGATCTCGCCGATCTTCGGAGCCGGCTCGTTCTTGTAGCCGGCCGGACCGAAGTTGTCCTTGACCGCGGTGTCCCACGCGCCGTCGCTGACCATCTTCTCGAGGGCCGTGTTGATCTTGTCGACGGTCGCGGTGTCGCCCTTCTTGACACCGATGCCGTAGTTCTCGTTGCTCAGCTCGAGGCCCGCCAGCTTGAACTGGCCCTTGTACTTGTCCTGGGCGGCGAAGCCCGCGAGGATCGAGGCGTCCGTGGTCACCGCGTCGACGGCACCGCTCTGAAGGGCGGCGATGCACTCCGAGTAGCCCGCGTTCTCACGCAGGTTGGCCTTCGGAGCGATCGAGTCCTTGACGTTCTGCGCCGAGGTGGATCCCGTCACGGAACAGAGGTTCTTGCCGTTGAGGTCCGTGCCCTTGGCGATGTCGGAGTCTGCCTTGACCAGCAGGTCCTGGTGGGTGAGCAGGTAGGGGCCGGCGAAGTCGACCTTCTGCTTGCGCTCGTCGTTGATGGAGTACGAGGCCGCGATGAACTTCACGTCGCCACGGGCGAGCGCGGTCTCCCGGTCGGCGCTCTTGGTCTCGGTCCACTCGATCTGGTCGGGTTCGTAACCGAGCTGCTTGGCGACGTACGTCGCCACGTCCACGTCGAAGCCGGAGAAGGAACCGTCGGGCTCCTTCAGGCCGATACCGGGCTGGTCGAACTTGATGCCGACCTTGATCTTGTCACCGCCGCCGGAGCCGGAGCTGGTGTCGCTCTTGTCGTCGTCGCCGCCACAGGCCGTCGCGGTGAGGGCGAGGACGAGCGCTGCGGCGGTCGCGGCGGTGACCTTGCGAAGCTTCATGGTGAACATCCTTTGGCTGATGGAGAGACGCGGGCCGTCGGTGCCGTGCGGGGCCTGACGGGCGAGGCTTGTCGGAGACGCGCAGGTTGGCAGTGACGCAGATCGTCAGTGGTGCAGGATCTTGGACAGGAAGTCCTTCGCGCGGTCGCTGCGCGGGTTGCTGAAGAACTGGTCCGGCACAGCCTCTTCGACGATGCGGCCGTCGGCCATGAACACCACTCGGTTCGCAGCCGAACGAGCGAACCCCATTTCGTGGGTGACGACGATCATGGTCATGCCCTCGCGGGCGAGCTGCTGCATGACCTCGAGGACCTCGTTGATCATCTCCGGGTCGAGCGCCGACGTGGGCTCGTCGAAGAGCATGACCTTGGGGTCCATGGCCAGGGCGCGTGCGATGGCGACACGCTGCTGCTGGCCGCCGGACAGCTGTGCGGGGTACTTGTCGGCCTGCGTGGCCACGCCCACCCGGTCGAGCAGGGCGCGGGCCTTCTCCTCGGCCACCTTCTTGTCGGCCTTGCGGACCTTGAGCTGGCCCAGCATCACGTTCTCGAGCACGGTCTTGTGCGCGAACAGATTGAAGGACTGGAACACCATGCCGACGTCGGCGCGCAGCCGAGCCAGTTCCTTGCCCTCCTGGGGCAGTGGCTTGCCGTCGATGGCGATGTCGCCGGAGTCGATCGTCTCCAGCCGGTTGATGGCGCGGCACAAGGTGGACTTACCGGACCCGGAGGGTCCGATGACCACGACCACCTCGCCGCGGGCGATGGTCAGGTCGATGTCCTGGAGAACGTGCAACGCGCCGAAGTGCTTGTTGACGCTCTTCAGGACGACCAGATCGCCGGTCGCGGCCACGTCGTCCTTGGTCACCGATACTTCGGTCATCGCTGACTGGCTCCGTCCTGCTCGGTTTCGGAGGACAGTAGTGACCGCGTGAGACCAGCGTCATTACATCTGAGCGAGAATTGAGGATAACGATCCGATGTCAGGTCAACACGTTTTGTAGCGCCCCTCGAAAGAGGTGTACCGGCTGGATAACGGAAGCGACCCGGACCCGGAACCAGGCACGCGCGTGCGTGTGTCCACATGGTGTACTCCGCTGGTGCACCGCCCGTGGTGTACAAGTCGAAGCGGTACGGCCGATGAACCGAAGGGGGCCGCGATGCGACTGCTCCTGGTCGAGGACGACAACCATGTCGCCGCCGCGCTCTCCGCGGTCCTGGCGCGGCACGGATTCGATGTCACGCACGCCCGCAGCGGCGAGGAGGCCCTCCAGGCGCTCGTCCCTGAGGGCAACGGCTTCGGCGTGGTGCTGCTCGACCTGGGCCTGCCCGACCAGGACGGCTACGAGGTGTGCGGCAAGATCCGCAAGCGCACCAGCACCCCCGTGATCATGGTCACCGCGCGCTCCGACGTCCGCTCCCGCATCCACGGCCTCAACCTCGGCGCCGACGACTACGTGGTGAAGCCGTACGACACCGGGGAACTGCTCGCCCGGATCCACGCCGTCAGCCGCCGCACCCTCCACGAGGACGCCGGCGACGCCGGTGACAACGCGCTGCTTCTGGGGTCCCTGCGGATCGAACTGTCCACCCGACAGGTCCTCGTGGACGGTTCGGTCGTCCAGCTGACCCGCAAGGAGTTCGATCTGCTCGCCCTCCTCGCGCAGCGTCCCGGAGTGGTGTTCCGCCGCGAACAGATCATCAGCGAGGTCTGGCGCACCAGCTGGGAGGGGACCGGCCGCACCCTGGAGGTGCATGTCGCGTCCCTGCGCGCCAAGTTGCGCATGCCGGCACTGATCGAGACCGTCCGCGGCGTGGGCTACCGGCTCGTCGCCCCGACGCCGTAGCGGGGACGGGTGCGCACACGTCTTCTCCCGCTGCTCATCGTCCTGATGGCGGCCGTGCTGCTCGCGCTCGGCATCCCGCTCGCCGTCAGCGTGGCCGCCGCTCAGCAGCAGACCGTGGTCGTCGACCGGATCGACGACACCGCGCGCTTCGCGGCGCTCGCCCAGTTCGTCACCGACCGGCCCACCGGGTCCCGCGTCAAGGACACGGCCACCGACGAGCGCGGCGAGACCCTCCAGCGGGAACTGGAGAGCTACTACGACGTCTACGGCATCCGTGCCGGTGTCTTCTACCGCAACGACGTCCCGATGGCCAACGCGCCGGCCGACTGGTACCTGCCGGAAACGGGCGAGGTGCGCGACGCGTTCGCCGAAGCGCTCCTCTCGCGCCGCAGCCACGATCCGCAACAGGTCTGGCCCTGGCAGCGGAACCGGCTCGTCGTCGCGTCGCCGGTCATCAGGGACGGCGATGTCGTGGCCGTCGTGGTCACCGACTCGCCCACCGGGCACATGCGTTCGCAGACCCTGCACGGCTGGATCGTCATCGGCGCCGGCGAGATCGCCGCGATGCTGCTCGCCGTGGGCGCCGCGCTGCGCCTCACCGGCTGGGTGCTCAGACCCGTACGCGTGCTCGACGCCACCACGCACCACATCGCGACCGGCAGCCTGAAGTCCCGGGTCGCGGTGGCCGGCGGGCCGCCGGAACTCAGACGGCTGGCCCGGTCGTTCAACGAGATGGCGGACAACGTCGAGGACGTGCTGGAGCAGCAGCGCGCCTTCGTCGCCGACGCCTCGCACCAACTGCGCAACCCTCTCTCGGCGCTGCTGCTGCGGATCGAACTGCTCGCACTCGAACTGCCGGAGGACAACGAGGAGATCGCTTCGGTCCGTACCGAGGGCAAGCGTCTGGCCGAGGTCCTGGACGACCTCCTCGACCTGGCGCTGGCCGAGCACGCCGAGGCGGACCTCGCCCTCACCGACATCGGCGCGCTGACGGCCGAGCGCGTCGCGGCCTGGACCCCGCTCGCCGAGGCCAAGGGCGTGCGGCTGGTCGGCGACTGCCCTGCCACCACCGCGTGGGCCGACCCGGTCACGCTGTCCAGCGCCCTGGACGCGGTGATCGACAACGCGGTGAAGTTCACCCCCGAGGACGAACGCGTGCAGGTGTCGGTCGCGTCGAACGGCGAGACCTCGACGGTCGTGGTCACCGACGGCGGCCCGGGCCTCACCGACGAGGAACTCGTCCGGATCGGCGACCGCTTCTGGCGCAGCGGCCGGCATCAGAACGTCAAGGGTTCGGGCCTCGGGCTGTCCATTTCCCGGGTCCTGCTGGCGGCGGGCGGCGGCACGATCTCGTACGACCATCACGAACCGCACGGCCTCAAGGTGACCGTCCGGGTGCCCAGGTCGGGTCCGGCGTCCTGAAGGGGCCTATGTCCTGAAGGGCCCTACGGCTTGACCGAGCGGTAGTAGCGCCGGGCGCCCTCGTGCAGGGTCAGCGGGTCGGTGTAGATGGCGGTGCGCAGATCCACGAGCTGCGCCGAGTGGACATGGGCGCCGATGCCGTCCCGGCTGTTGATCACCGACCGGGTCAGCCACTCGGTGAGCCTCGGGTCGATGTCCTCGCGGGTGATGAGCAGGTTGGACACCGCGAGCGTCGCCACGGTCTCGCCGTCCTGGACGGTCGGGTAGGCCGACTCGGGCATGTCGGCGGCCCGGTAGTAGCGGGAGGCGGCGCCCGTCTCGTGCAGCTTGGCGACCAGGTCCGCGTCGATCGGCACGAAGCGGAAGGAGAAGTCCTTCGCCAGCTTCACCAGACCGTTCGTCGGGAGCCCGCCCGACCAGAAGAAGGCGTCGATCTGGTCCTGCCGGAGCCGACCGGGACCGGTGTCGATGCCGTCGGCGAAGGGCTTGATGTCCTTGGCCGGGTCGAGCCCGGCGGCGGTCAGCACCCGGTTCGCGATCAGCCGTACGCCGGAGTTCTCCGGCCCTATGGACACCCGCTTGCCCTTCAGGTCCCGCACGGTCGAGATCTTGGAGTCGCGGGGTACGACGAGTTGCAGGTAGTCGTCGTAGAGCCGCGCGACCCCGCGCAGCGAACTCGCCCCCGGCCGGTTACTCAGCTTGTACGTCTCCACCGCGTCGGCCGCCGCGATGGTGAAGTCGGCGTTGCCGGTGGCCACCCGCTCGACGTTCTCCTGCGATCCCTGGCTGGTCAGCAGCCGTACTTCGAGCTTCGGCATGTCCTTGGCGAAGGCCTTGCTGAGCCGCGAGCCGTACTGCTGGTAGACGCCGGCCTGGGTCCCGGTGCTGAACGTGATCGTCCCGTCCGGGGGCTCCTCGTCCAGCGGCAGCAGCCACCACAGCAGCAGCCCGAAGACCACGAAACCGGCGGCCGAGCCCATCAGGGCCTGACGCCTGCGGATCCGGGGGAGCACCTTGAGCATGCGCGCGATCCTGCCAGTACGGCACCGGTACTGGCCAGGGGAGCGGGAGCCGGCACGGGCGGGGTTGTCGCCCGTACGACGATCGGACCGGCCCCTGGAGGAGCGCCGTGAGATCGCTAGAGTCACCGCATGCGCCCCACCGACGCCCCCGCCTCGTCGCCCGCCGACCTCGTCCGGGAGTTCCACCTCGCCTTCGGACTCGCCGCCCGCAGTACGCCCACCGAGGTCTCCCCGGAACTCGCGGCGCACCGGGGCGAGTTGCTCGCGGAGGAGGCCGCGGAGGTCGCCGAGGTCGCGATCACGGGCCCCCTGGACCGGCTGGCGCACGAGCTGGCCGACGTCGTGTACGTCGCGTACGGCACGGCCCTGGTCCACGGGATCGACCTCGACGCGGTGATCGCGGAGATCCACCGCGCCAACATGACGAAGCTGGGCCCGGACGGCCTGGTCGCCCGCAGGGCCGACGGCAAGGTACTCAAGGGCGACCACTACCGGGCCCCGGACGTGGGGGCCGTGCTGCGCCGGCAGGGGTGGAACACGGGCGAGCGGTAACCCGTACGGCTCTGCTCCACGTACCGCCTGCTCTAGGTGTTCTGCCCCAGTGGCGACGTCGAGCAGGCCGAGCGCCGGACGCAGGCGGGCCAGGAACGCGTGGTGGTCGCGGAAGCGGCCGGTCAGGGTCTCGCCCCGGCGGTGGGGGCCTGTGGCAGGGCCCGGCCGGAGACGCGTACGCGGCGCACCGCCGCCGGACCTGCTCGCCCTGTTCTCCGAGAAGGGCGTGCTGCGTGTCGTCGACGCCCGCAGCGGAGACCGTGCGGTCGCCCGCGCCCTGAAGACCGACATCTCGCGCGGAGCCACGGCTCTCGCCCGCACCGGCATCGGCGGCCTCCTCCTGACCGGCTCCACCCTGCACGGCTTCGGCCTCGGCGACGCACGCCTGACCTGGAGCCCCGGGGGCGTCCACGTCCCCGCCGTCGCCGGCGGACTGCTGATGCACTGGAAGGACGGCCGTACCCTCACCCCTCTCGATCCGCGCACGGGCCGGTCCCGCGGCCGGGAGAGGCAGTTCGAGGGCACCGGCCCCGCCCAGTGCCCACCCGCCGTCTACGCGGCAGCGGGCCGCGCCAGCGCGGCACTGCGGACGACCGCGAAGGGCCTCACCGAGACGCACACCCGCACAGCTCCCGCCCCCGTCACCGCCCTCACGGCCGACGCCCTCGGCTGGTACGCCTGCGCGGGCCGCAAGACCGTGATGGCGGTCAACCGATGACCCGACCGGGACTCCGTTCACGACCGCCTACCCTTGTCGCATGAGCAGCAACGACCGGAGCCCGGCAGTGGACGTCAAGACCTACGAAGTGCGCACCTATGGGTGCCAGATGAACGTCCATGATTCCGAGCGATTGTCCGGTCTGCTCGAAAACGCCGGTTATGTGCGCGCTCCCAAGGATGCGGACGGCGACGCGGACGTCGTCGTCTTCAACACCTGCGCCGTGCGTGAGAACGCCGACAACCGGCTGTACGGCAACCTCGGCAGGCTCGCCCCGATGAAGACCAAGCGCCCCGGGATGCAGATCGCCGTGGGCGGGTGCCTCGCCCAGAAGGACCGCGACACCATCGTGAAGAAGGCGCCCTGGGTGGACGTCGTCTTCGGTACGCACAACATCGGCAAGCTGCCCGTCCTGCTCGAACGCGCGCGCGTGCAGGAAGAGGCCCAGGTCGAGATCGCCGAGTCCCTGGAGGCGTTCCCGTCGACGCTGCCGACGCGGCGCGAGAGCGCGTACGCGGCCTGGGTGTCGATCTCCGTCGGCTGCAACAACACCTGCACCTTCTGCATCGTCCCGGCCCTGCGCGGCAAGGAGAAGGACCGTCGCACCGGCGACATCCTCGCCGAGATCGAGGCCCTGGTCGGCGAGGGCGTCTCCGAGATCACCCTGCTCGGCCAGAACGTCAACGCGTACGGCGCAGACATCGGCGACCGTGAGGCGTTCAGCAAGCTGCTGCGGGCCTGCGGGAAGATCGACGGCCTGGAGCGCGTCCGCTTCACCTCGCCGCACCCGCGCGACTTCACCGACGACGTCATCGCCGCCATGGCCGAGACCCCGAACGTGATGCCGCAGCTCCACATGCCCATGCAGTCCGGCTCGGACCCGATCCTGAAGGCGATGCGCCGCTCGTACCGCCAGGAGCGCTACCTGGGGATCATCGAGAAGGTGCGGGCCGCCATCCCGCACGCGGCGATCACCACCGACATCATCGTCGGCTTCCCCGGCGAGACCGAGGAGGACTTCGAGCAGACGATGCACGCGGTCCGCGAGGCCCGGTTCGCGCAGGCGTTCACCTTCCAGTACTCCAAGCGGCCCGGCACGCCCGCCGCCACCATGGAGAACCAGATCCCCAAGGAGGTCGTCCAGGCGCGCTACCTGCGTCTCGCCGCCCTCCAGGAGGAGATCTCCTGGGACGAGAACAAGAAGCAGATCGGCCGCACCCTGGAGCTGATGGTCGCCGAGGGCGAGGGCCGCAAGGACGGCGCCACCCACCGTCTCTCCGGCCGCGCTCCCGACAACCGCCTGGTCCACTTCACCAAACCGGACACCGAGGTACGCCCCGGGGACGTGGTCACGGTCGAGATCACGTACGCCGCCCCGCACCACCTCCTCGCCGAGGGCGCCGTCCTGAACGTGCGTCCCACGCGCGCGGGTGACGCCTGGGAGAAGCGCAACACCGCGGAGGCCGCGAAGCCGGCGGGCGTGATGCTCGGCCTGCCGAAGATCGGGGCACCGGCTCCGCTGCCGGTGGCCACGGGGAGCGGCTGCGGCTGCGACTGACGTCCTGGCACAATGCGGACAGGGAAGGAGCATCACATGTTGCCGTACAGCGTTGCGTTCACCGAACAGGCCGCCAAAGTGCGCGACAGCCTGACCGCCGACAGGCGTGACCTGCTGGAGCGTGGCCTGGCCATACTGGCGACCGACCCGCGGCACAAGCTCTCCCATTCCGTCCTCGGCGACGAGTCCACGCGCGGGCTCGCCCTGTCGCGCAATCTCTTCATCGAGTACGTGATCAGTGAGGGCAAGCTCGTGGTGCTCGTGCTCACGGTCATCGACCTGACGGACGTGCTCTTCGAGGAGTGACACCGGGCCGTCCTCCGGGGTTACGCTCCCGATCATGCTTGTCGCCGCCGCCATCTGCCCCTGTCCGCCCCTCCTCGTGCCCGAGGTGGCCGCGGGCGCCGCGCCCGAGCTGGACGCCGCCCGCACCGCCTGTACGGACGCGCTGGGCGTCCTCGCGGCCTCCCGCCCCGACCGCCTGCTGGTCGTCGGGCCGGCGGGGGAGAGCGGGCGCGGACCGCACCCGGAGGGCACACGCGGCTCGTTCCGCGGCTTCGGCGTGGACGTCGACGTACGCCTGGGCACCGGAGGCGCAGAGGCGGAAGGGGAACTGCCGTCGTCGCTCGCCGTCGCCGCCTGGCTGTTGGAGCGCACCGGCTGGTCCGTGGCGCCCGTCGAAGGCCTGGGCGTGGGCGAACCGCTCGCGCCCGAGCGATGCTTCGAGGCCGGAAGGGACATCGGCGGGCGGCCGGAGCGGCTGGCCCTGCTGGTGATGGGCGACGCCAGCGCCTGCCGCACGCTCAAGGCACCGGGATATCTGGACGATCGGGCGGCCGGGTTCGACGAGGCGGTCGGACGGGCGCTGGGCGCGGCGGACGTGGCGGCGCTGAAGACGCTGGACGCGGAACTGGCGTACGAACTGAAGGTCTCGGGCCGCGCTCCCTGGCAGGTCCTCGCGGGCGCGGCCGAGGACGCAGGACTCGCGGGCGCGCTGCTGTACGAGGACGCGCCGTACGGCGTGGGGTACGTGGTCGCGGCCTGGTCGTAGAGGGCGTACGGACGCGGCGGACGGCCGGGAGCGTCTGCTCCGCGGCCGTCCGCCGATGTGGTGCGGTGGTGCTGTCCGTGCCGGTCAGGAAGCCGGCGGTGGCGCGTCCGGGGGCGGCGTGAACGTGTCGTCCCGGGTGGTGTCACCGTGCTTGTGCGCGATGCGGTCCACGGCGCCCTTCGCCTTGTCGGTGCCCGTATGGATCTTGTCGCTGTACTTGCCCTTGGTCTTGTCGTCGACCACCTTCGCGGCTTTGTCGAGACCCCGTTCGATCTTGCCCCCGTGCTGCTGCGCGAGGTCAGAGACCTTGTCCTTGGCCGGGGCGAGCTTCGCCTTCAAACTGTCCAGCAGACCCATGGTTCACCTTCCCTCGCGGGCGGTCACTTGCGGGCGCCCTCACCGGCCTCGCTGTCGGCGGCCTCTTCGGCGGACTGCTGCTTGGGGATCTCGACGCCCTCTGTGGCGGCCACGGCCACGGCTTCCGCCTTCTCCGCCGTGCTCTCCGTCCCGGCACCGCTGCCGGCCTCGGGCGACCCCGTGGCCGCTTCCGTCTCCTCCGCCGCGGCCTCGTCCGTCACCGCGACGGACTGCTCCTCCGCGGCTGACGCCTCCTCCGCGGTCTTCGACCGCCCAAAAAACCGTGCAAAAACTCCCATATCCACTCCATACGTTACTCGTGCGGGCGAAATCCCGCGTCGCCCGGTGCGTCCGTTTGCGTCGCCCCCGTCACCGCCTCCCGAATCCGGCGGCGCGACCTCGCAACTGGCAACGACGCCGGACACCCACCGTCACGTAACTCGTTCGAGGAGGGGTCCCGGGTTTGGGAGACTGGGGCGGTGAGCAGCACACCCCCCTCCCCCCGAGTCATCGCCGTCGTCGGCCCCACCGCGGCCGGAAAGTCCGATCTGGGCGTCTTCCTGGCCCAGCGTCTCGGCGGGGAGGTCGTCAACGCCGACTCGATGCAGCTCTACCGAGGGATGGACATCGGTACCGCCAAGCTGACGCCCGAGGAGCGCGGCGGCGTCCCGCACCACCTCCTGGACATCTGGGACGTGACCGTCGCGGCCAGCGTCGCCGAGTACCAGCGCCTCGCGCGCGAGCGGATCGACGCGCTGCTCGCCGAGGGGCGCTGGCCGATCCTGGTCGGCGGCTCCGGTCTGTACGTCCGTGGAGCCGTCGACAACCTGGAGTTCCCCGGCACCGATCCCGAGGTCAGGGCCCGCCTGGAGGAGGAGCTGGCCCTGCGCGGCTCCGGCGCCCTGCACGCCCGGCTGGCCGCCGCCGACCCCGAGGCCGCGCTCGCGATCCTGCCCAGCAACGGCCGCCGTATCGTCCGGGCCCTGGAGGTCATCGAGATCACCGGCAAGCCCTTCACCGCCAACCTGCCCGGCCACGACTCCGTGTACGACACCGTCCAGATCGGCGTCGACGTGTCCCGCCCCGAACTGGACGAGCGCATCGCACGCCGCGTCGACCGGATGTGGGCGGCGGGGCTCGTGGACGAGGTACGCGCGCTGGAGGCGCACGGCCTGCGCCAGGGGCTCACGGCATCGCGCGCGCTGGGCTACCAGCAGGTGCTCGCGGCGCTCGCGGGGGAGTACGGCGAGGACGACGCGCGTGCGGAGACCGTACGCGCCACCAAACGCTTCGCGCGCCGTCAGGATTCATGGTTCAGACGCGATCCCCGGGTGCACTGGCTCAGTGGGGCTGCGGCGGATCTCACAGAACTTCCGCGCCTCGCGCTGGCGTTGCTCGAACGACCGGTCACAGCCTGATCACGTCATGGCATCGGGACGCTCCGGCCGTCATCCAGGCCTCCGGCGCCGTGCCATCATCGAGCTTCGATCGACCAAGTGGAGTCCGAGTTGGGAGGGCGCGTGGCGATGGAGGCCGGCCCTCGCGACACCGCACAAGGCGCGGGACACGTCACCGGTGACGGTGGCGAAACGGAACTGGGTGAGGACCGTCTGAGCCCGGACGGGCCCGACGACACCCAGGGCGGCGTGACCGCCGACGGACCCGAACCGGACGAGATGTTCCTCGGGCCCGAGGTCGAGGTCGAGCTGCGCCCGCAGCGCCGTCTGCGCATCTGGCAGCTCGCCCCGATCGTGGTCCTGGCCGCGCTCGGCTCCCTGATGTTCGCCTTCCCGCTGGCGTTCGACTTCGGCGACAGCGGAGCCGTGATCGCCATGCTCGGGCTGCTCATCTGCTCGTGCGCCGCGGGCTGGGGCATGATGGCCGCCCGTCGGGTGGGCTACACGGCACCGGGGCTGGGCGAAGGCCGTCGGCGCGGCTGGTGGGTCGTGCTGGCGTACGTCGTGACGGTGACCGTGGTGATCGCGCTCGCCGTGTGGAGAGTGGCCAGGCTGCGCTAGCGGTTCGGCCGCGGCGCCGTCGTGGTTGATCGCGCAGTTCTCCGCCCCTCTGGGGCGCTCCTACGCCGTACGATCGAGGAATGAGCACGCGGATCGCCTTCCTCAAGGGGCACGGGACCGAGAACGACTTTGTGATCGTCCCCGACCCCGAGAACGTCATCGACCTCTCCCCGGCCGCCGTCGCCGTCCTGTGCGACCGGCGTGCGGGCATCGGGGGTGACGGACTGCTGCACGTCGTGCGGTCCGCCGCGCATCCCGAGGCCAGGGGTATGGCGGGCGAGGCGGAGTGGTTCATGGACTACCGCAACGGCGACGGCTCGATCGCGGAGATGTGCGGCAACGGGGTGCGGGTCTTCGCGCGCTATCTCCAGCGGGCCGGACATGTCACCGAAGGGGACATCGCCATCGCCACGCGCGGGGGCGTGAAGAACGTGCACCTCGCCAAGGAGGGCGACGTCACCGTCGGTATGGGCAAGGCCCTCCTCCCCGAAGGGGAGGTCACTGTACGGGTGGGGGAGCACGCCTGGCCCGCGCGGAACGTCAACATGGGCAACCCGCACGCGGTCGCCTTCGTGGACGATCTCGCGCACGCGGGCGACCTGTTCACCGCGCCGCCGTTCAGCCCCGCCTCCGTCTACCCGGACGGGGTCAACGTCGAGTTCGTGGTCGACCGGGGTCCGCGCCATGTCGCGTTCCGCGTGCACGAGCGCGGGTCCGGTGAGACCCGGTCCTGCGGCACGGGCGCGTGTGCCGTCGCCGTGGCCGCCGCTCGGCGCGACGGTACGGACCCGGCCGTGACCGGCACTCCGGTGACGTACACCGTCGATGTGCCCGGCGGACGCCTGGTGATCACCGAGCGGGCCGACGGCGAGATCGAGATGACCGGTCCCGCGGTGATCGTCGCCGAGGGCGAGATCGATGCGGAGTGGCTGGAATCCGCGGTGAAGTGAGGCGGGTGGCGGTCGGGCATCGCAGCCCATGGGGCCTGTGAGCCGTGGAACCGTAGCCCTGTGGCCCTGTGCGACTCGGAAACGAGGTTGACCGCGGGTCGGGTGGCTCGAATGCACAGGCCCTCGAACCGTCGCTCGAATGGGTGATCCGTTTCACGCTCGACGAGAGGTGGTCAGTCGCGCGTGGTGGGCTCGGTAGCATCAAGCACCGGCCCGGACGGGGGAACAACGTCATCCCCTGAGCCGCCGTCCGCCATGGGGCATCCCGTCCGCCGGTCCAGGTAGCCGGAGGTGCCCATGAGTGCGGAGGCCACGAATCCCGCGAGCCCAGGTGCTGTGACGTCCTCGCCCAAGCTCGCGGTCTCGCTGGAGCAAGGGGGGACTCCCGCGCCCCGCCGACGGGCCCGCCCCCGGATCGACCTGCGTCGGCTGGGCAGAGCGGCCTTCCTCGGCTCCGCCACCCGCGACCGGCTGCCCGACGCCATCGGCCACGTCGCCGAGGCGCACCGCGCCCACCACCCCGACGCCGACCTGGATCCGCTGCGCCGGGCCTACGTCCTGGCCGAGTCCTCGCACCGCGGCCAGATGCGCAAGAGCGGCGAGCCGTACATCACGCACCCGCTCGCCGTGACCCTGATCCTCGCCGAACTCGGCGCGGAGACCACGACCTTGACGGCGTCTCTGCTCCACGACACCGTCGAGGACACCGATGTGACGCTGGATCAGGTCGGTGAGGAGTTCGGCGCCGAGGTCCGCTTCATCGTCGACGGTGTGACGAAGCTGGAGAAGGTCGACTACGGCGCCGCCGCCGAGCCCGAGACCTTCCGCAAGATGCTCGTCGCCACCGGGAACGACGTCCGCGTGATGTCGATCAAACTCGCCGACCGGCTGCACAACATGCGCACCCTGGGCGTGATGCGCCCCGAGAAGCAGGAACGCATCGCCAAGGTCACCCGGGACGTGCTCATCCCGCTCGCCGAACGGCTCGGCGTCCAGGCGCTCAAGACCGAGCTGGAAGACCTCGTCTTCGCGATCCTGCACCCCGAGGAGTACCAGCACACCCGGGAGCTGATCGTCGACAACGCCTCCCGCGCGGACGACCCGCTCGCCGAGATCGCCGACGAGGTGCGCGCGGTACTGCGCGACTCGGGGATCCAGGCCGAAGTCCTCATCCGGCCACGGCACTTCGTGTCCCTGCACCGGACGGCGCGCAAACGCGGCACCCTGCGCGGCTCCGACTTCGGGCGGGTCCTGGTGCTCGTCAACGAGGACGCCGACTGCTACGGCGTACTGGGCGAGCTGCACACCTGCATGACGCCCGTCGTCTCGGAGTTCAAGGACTTCATCGCCGTCCCCAAGTTCAACCTGTACCAGTCGCTGCACACGGCCGTCGCCCGCAAGGACGGTCAGGTCGCCGAAGTCCTCATCCGTACGCACCAGATGCACAAGGCCGCCGAGGCCGGCGTGATCGCGCTCGGCAATCCCTACGCTCCTCCTTCGGAGGAGCAGACCGACGGCGACGGGACGCGGGCCGAACTCGAAGGCGACGGCGAGCGCATCGACCCCACCAGGCCCGGCTGGCTCTCCAGGCTGCTCGACTGGCAGGAAGCGGCGCCCGACCCCGACACCTTCTGGTCCACCCTGCGCGAGGACCTCGCCCAGGACCGCGAGATCACCGTCTTCCGGGCCGACGGCGGCTCGCTCGGGCTCCCCGAGGGCGCGAGCTGCGTGGACGCGGCCTACGCACAGTACGGCGAGGACGCGCACGCCTGTATCGGCGCCCGGGTCAACGGCCGGCTGGCGACGCTGAGCACGGTCCTGCGGGACGGCGACACGGTCCAGCTCCTCATGGGGCAGGACCCGGCCTCCGAGCCCTCCAGGGAGTGGCTGGAGCACGCGCACACCCCCGTCGCCAGGATCGCCATCCAGCGCTGGCTCGCCGCCCATCCGACGCACGATGAACCGGCGGACGGGCCGGAGACCTCCGGTGACTCCTCGGAGGCCGAGGAGACCCCCGTGGAAGCCGTCCGCGAGCCCGTCGGGGTCCGTCCGGCAGCTGACGGCTCCGCCGTCTCCCCGGCCGCAGCGACCGCCGTCGTCGACCAGCCCGGCGCGACCGTACGCCTCGCCGGCTGCTGTACGCCCGTACCGCCCGACGAGGTCACCGGCTTCGCCGTGCGCGGGGGAGTGGTGACCGTCCACCGCGTGGAGTGCGCCGGGGTGGCGCGCATGAAGAGCACGGGGCGCGCGGAGGTCGGTGTGCACTGGGGGGACACCACCGAGGCGCGGGTCACCCTGGTCGCCGAATCGTTCGGGCGGCCCCATCTGCTGGCCGACCTCACCGAGGCCATCGCCCTGGAGGGCGTCGCGATCGTCTCGGCGACCGTCGAACCCCCCAGCCAGCAGCGCGTACGCCACACCTACACGCTCCAACTCCCGGACGCCGCGAACCTTCCCGCCCTCATGCGGGCCATGCGCAACGTACCGGGCGTGTACGACGTGAGCCGGGCACAGCATCACGTGGCGGTTCCCTGAGGTACCCGTTCGGGTGGGACCGGCGCGAGTCGCCGT
Organism: Streptomyces sp. NBC_00075; assembly: GCF_045041225.1. NCBI lineage: Bacteria > Bacillati > Actinomycetota > Actinomycetes > Kitasatosporales > Streptomycetaceae > Streptomyces > Streptomyces sp. NBC_00075. The sequence continues at coordinate 2,582,598 of NZ_CP108243.1, read as the reverse complement.
CGTCCGGCGGGCGGGCGCTGGTAGCCGTGGTGCATGCTGCTCAACCCCCGTACCCGGTTCACGTCGGCGCTGCTCGCCTCCGCCGTCTCCGTCTGTCTCGTCGCCGCGAGTGCCCCCGCGGCACCCTTGGGCGTCGGCGACCGCCTCTTCCCGCACCTGGGCAACCCCGGGTACGACGTGGCGTCGTACGACCTGGCCTTCAGCTACCCCGGAACCAACAGCAAGCCGCTGTCCGCCGTCACGACCATCGACGCGTGGACGACCGCCCCGCTCGAACAGGTCAACCTCGACTTCTCCCACGGGAAGGTCGAGGCGGTCGAGGTCGACGGTGAACCGGCGTCGTTCACCAGTGCGGGCGAGGACCTGGTGGTGACTCCCCGGGCGGCGCTGCCCGCCGGGAGCTGGATGCGGATCACCGTGCGGCACACCAGTGATCCCGTGTCCGCGCCCGACCGGGACGGGGGCTGGGTGCGCACCAAGGACGGGCTCGCGATGGCCAACCAGGCCGATGTCGCGCACCTGGTCTTCCCGTGCAACGACCACCCCTCCGACAAGGCGATGTTCACCATCAGGGTCACCGCCCCGGACGGCTACACCGCGGTCGCCAACGGGCTGCCCGCGGGCGTCGACCGGGTCGGCAAGGCCACGACCTGGACGTATCGCACCCAGCACCCCATGGCCACCGAACTGGCCCAGGTGTCCATCGGCCGCTCCTCCGTCGTGCACCGCACCGGGCCGCACGGTCTGCCCGTACGCGATGTCGTGCCCACCAAGGACCGGGTGCTGCTGGAGCGGTGGCTGAAGAAGACGCCCGCACAGATCGAGTGGATGGAGAGCAAGGTCGGCCGCTACCCGTTCGAGACGTACGGGGTGCTCATCGCCGAGGCGTCGACCGGCTTCGAGCTGGAGACACAGACCCTCTCTCTCTTCGAGAGAGACCTGTTCACCGAGCCCGCCTTCCCCGAGTGGTACGTCGACTCGATCATGGTGCACGAACTGGCCCACCAGTGGTTCGGCGACAGCGTCAGCCCGCGCACCTGGTCCGACCTGTGGCTCAACGAGGGACACGCCACCTGGTACGAGGCCCTGTACGCGGAGGAGAAGGCGGGCCGGAAACTGGCGGACCGCATGAAGGCGGCCTACGGCTCCTCCGACCGCTGGCGGTCCGCCGGCGGACCGCCCGCCGCCCCCAAGGCGCCCAAGCCCGGCCAGAAGATCGGCATCTTCCGCCCGAACGTCTACGACGGCGCCGCCCTCGCCCTCTACGCCCTGCGCCAGGAGATCGGCCGCCCCGCGTTCGAGCGCGTCGAGGAGGCATGGGTCGGCCTCCACAAGGACGGCATCGCGGGCACCGCCGACTTCGAGCGCCTCGCCTCCGACATCGCCGGGCGCGACCTGAGCGCGTTCTTCCAGGCCTGGCTGTACGCAGAGAAGACGCCGCCGATGCCCGGCCACCCGGACTGGAAGTCCGTCGCGCCCGCGACATAGCCCCGCGGAATAACACCGTGACGAGACGGGGCGTGCCGTGCGACCATCGTCGGGTCGGCGGCGCTGCCCCCGGCCTCACGGGACGGGTTCCGGGAATCTCCCGGGATGCTCGTGCGTTGTGAGCAGTGACGACGCGCAATCCGTCGCCGCAACCGAATCCCCAACGACGTAAGGACCCAATGACCTCCTCTTCTTCCCCTTCCCAGGACACTGAGCGCTTCGCGCACACCTACCCCGAAGGTCTTCGGGCCGATGCCCTGATGGAAGAGGACGTCGCCTGGAGCCACGAGAACGACGGAGACCGGGACGGCGACCAGTTCGACCGCTCCGAGCGCGCGGCCCTGCGCCGCGTGGCTGGACTCTCCACCGAACTCGAGGACGTCACCGAGGTCGAGTACCGCCAGCTCCGTCTGGAGCGGGTCGTGCTCGTCGGTGTGTGGACCACGGGAACCATCAAGGACGCGGACAACTCCCTCGCCGAACTGGCCGCCCTCGCGGAGACCGCGGGCGCGCTCGTGCTCGACGGCGTCGTCCAGCGCCGCGACAAGCCCGACGCGGCCACCTACATCGGCTCCGGCAAGGCCAACGAGCTGCGGGACATCGTCATCGAGACGGGCGCCGACACCGTCATCTGCGACGGTGAGCTGAGCCCGGGCCAGCTGATCCACCTCGAAGACGTCGTCAAGGTCAAGGTCATCGACCGTACGGCCCTGATCCTCGACATCTTCGCCCAGCACGCCAAGTCCCGAGAGGGCAAGGCGCAGGTCGCGCTCGCGCAGATGCAGTACATGCTGCCGAGGCTGCGAGGCTGGGGTCAGTCGCTGTCCCGTCAGATGGGCGGCGGCAAGGGCGGCGGTCTCGCCACCCGTGGTCCCGGTGAGACCAAGATCGAGACGGACCGGCGCCGGATCCGCGAGAAGATGGCGAAGATGCGCCGGGAGATCGCGGAGATGAAGACCGGCCGCGACATCCAGCGTCAGGTGCGCCGACGCAACAAGGTGCCCTCGGTCGCCATCGCCGGCTACACCAACGCGGGCAAGTCCTCGCTGCTCAACCGCCTCACGGGCGCGGGCGTGCTGGTCGAGAACTCGCTGTTCGCGACCCTCGACCCGACCGTGCGCCGGACCGAGACCCCTGGTGGGCGCCTCTACACGCTGGCCGACACCGTCGGCTTCGTGCGGCACCTGCCGCACCACCTCGTCGAGGCGTTCCGCTCCACGATGGAGGAGGTCGGCGACTCCGACCTGATCCTGCACGTGGTCGACGGTTCGCACCCGGCGCCGGAGGAGCAGTTGGCCGCCGTGCGCGAGGTGATCAGGGACGTCGGCGCGACCGGCGTACCGGAGATCGTCGTGATCAACAAGGCGGACGCGGCGGACCCGTTGACGCTCCAGCGGCTGATGCGGATGGAGACGCGTTCGATCGCGGTGTCCGCCCGCACCGGTCAGGGCATCGACGAGCTGCTCGCGCTGATCGACAACGAGCTGCCCCGGCCCTCGGTCGAGATCGAGGCGCTCGTGCCGTACACCCACGGCGGGCTGGTCGCCCGTGCCCACACCGAGGGCGAGGTGATCTCCGAGGAGCACACCGCGGAGGGCACGTTGCTCAAGGCGCGGGTGCATGAGGAATTGGCGGCGGATCTTTCGCCGTATGTTCCGGCGGCTGCGGCGCTTTAGGCTCCGCCGGGCGGGTGCGTTGTCGTCTGCGGGTGCGTGGGGGTTGTTCGCGCAGTTCCCCGCGCCCCTGGGTTGGCCCCCCGATGCCGAAGGCATCGGGGGGCCAACCCTTACTACTGGTCGGCGAACTTTTCGCTCACCTCGTCGTACATGCCCTTTGCCACCTTGCCCAGCCTCGGGCCTGCCAGCCAGCCTGAGCTGACTGGGCCGATCGAGGTGTTGGAGATCAGGGCCGGGTTGCCGTCCGCGCCTGTGGTGACCCAGCCGCCGCCGGAGGAACCGCCGGTCATGGTGCAGCCGATCCGGTACATCGTCGGGTCGGCCTCGACGATCGACAGTCGGCCCGGCCGGTCCTCACACTGGTACATCGTCTCGCCGTCGAACGGCTCCGCCGCCGGATAACCGGTCGCCGTGATGCTCTCCACCTGCGTGACGGCGGGCGCGGCGAAGTCCACCGGAAGGGCCGAACCGACCGTCTCCTCCAGCGACTTGCCGCTGCCGCCCTTCTCCGGGGTCACATGGATGACCGCGAAGTCGTACGGTGCCCCGTCGCCGCCCGTCGCGCCCCCTTGCTCGATCCACTGGTCCGAGGTCTGCGCCCAGTCACCCCACCAGACACCGTAGGGAGCGATCTCCGCGCGCGGGGCGTTCTCCGCCTCGGCGCTCGACCTGGCCGCGTTGTTGTACGACGGCACGAAGGCGATGTTGCGGTACCAGCCGCCGTTCTTGCCCGCGTGCACGCAGTGGCCGGCCGTCCAGACGAGGTTCGACTTCCCGGGGTGGGCGGGGTCCTCGACCACGGTCGCTGAGCAGACCATCGTGCCCTCGGGCCCGTCGAAGAACACCTTGCCCGCTTCGGGCGCGTTGTCGTGGTAGGCGGGCGATACGGCCTTCGCGTCCACCGGCTCCGGCGTCGGGTCGGTGACGCCCTGGTCGTCCGCGAGGTCGGTCTCGTCGACGCTCTTCTCCGGGTCGTCGGCCTCGCGCATGCGGTCCGTGTCCCAGAGGCCCTCGATGATCGGGTTGACGTAGTCCTCGGCCTCGCGCAGCCAGTCGTCCTTGTCCCAGTTCTTCCAGGCGCCGTTCTTCCACTTGTCGATGTCGATCCCGTGCTCTTTGAGCTTGTCCTTGAGCCCGTCGGGGATCGTGATCTTCCCGGCACCGTCGTCGGCCGCGGAGGCGGAGGACTGCCCGCTCGCGTCGGAGTCGCCGGAGTCGGATCCGCAGGCGGTGGCGGTGAGCGCGAGCGCCACCGCGAGGCCGACGGCGGCCGGCACGGGGGAGGTTCCGCGGCGCGCGCCCCTCCCCCGGCGGCCGACGAAGGGCGGGCGTATGGGTCGCATGATCTGTCTCCCCCTGGCGTGGTCGGACCGTGTGCTGTCCCTGGACGGCATCACACACTATGCGGTCCCTGTGGGGGCCATCCGATGGAACGGCAACTGTTTCGCTACAGGCGGTCCGGGCTGCCAAACGTCCGGCGGGGCGCCGATGTGACGCCTGGTCACGGCTGATTCCGGAGTTCCGAAAGGGGCTCGCCACACCCGCAACTGTTCCGTCCTGGCAAGGATCTTGAGGTGACCCGTGACTCCTGTGGCACGGCGGGTGTTGGTAACGGGAGGAGTGTCTCGGCGAGTTGGCGGCTGCCGGGGCGGCAGAGCAGTGGAGCAGCGGGGAGTTGGGGCGTTGGGGCTACGGGAGTCCATGGAGACGGGGGAGCGCACAGGGGCACGGGAATCCCGGGCGCCAGTGGAAACCGACGTGGATGTCGAGGTGTGCGCCGGCGCGCGCGGGGCGCACGAGGGGATTCTGCGGCGCCAGTCGGCGCGTGAATCGTCGGCACGCACCTATGCGCGCGCCCTCCCGATCGTCCCCGTTCGGGCACGCGGGCTGACGATCGAGGGCGCCGACGGTCGCCGTTACCTCGACTGCCTCTCGGGTGCGGGGACCCTGGCCCTCGGGCACAACCACCCCGTCGTGCTGGAGGCGATCCGCAAGGTGCTCGACTCGGGGGCGCCGCTGCACGTCCTCGATCTGGCGACCCCCGTCAAGGACGCCTTCATCACCGAGCTGTTCCGCACCCTGCCGCCAGGACTCGCCGACCACGCGCGCGTGCAGTTCTGCGGACCGGCCGGGACGGACGCGGTGGAGGCCGCCTTCAAGCTCGTACGCGCCGCGACCGGCCGCACCGGCATGCTCGCCTTCACCGGCGCCTACCACGGCATGACGGCCGGTTCCCTGGACGCCTCCGGCCACGCGGCCGACGTACGGGTCGCCCGGCTGCCCTTCCCCCAGGACTACCGCTGCCCCTTCGGGATGGGCGGCGACCGGGGCGCCGAACTCGCCGCCCGCTGGACCGAGTCCGTCCTCGACGACACCAAGTCGGGCGTGCCCCTGCCCGCCGGGATGATCCTCGAACCCGTCCAGGGCGAGGGCGGGGTGATTCCCGCGCCGGACGCCTGGATGCGGCGTATGCGACGGATCACCGAGGACCGCTCGATCCCGCTGATCGCCGACGAGATCCAGACAGGAGTCGGCCGCACCGGCGCCTTCTGGGCGGTGGAGCACAGCGGGATCACCCCCGACGTGATGGTGTTGTCCAAGGCCATCGGCGGCAGCCTGCCACTGGCCGTCGTGGTCTACCGCGACGACCTCGACGTCTGGGAACCCGGCGCCCACGCGGGCACGTTCCGCGGCAACCAGCTCGCCATGGCAGCGGGCACAGCCACCCTGACGTACGTCCGCGAACACGGCCTCGCCGAACGCGCGGCCACCCTGGGCCCCCGGATCCTCGCCCAACTCCGGAAGCTGGCAGCGGAGTTCCCGATCATCGGCGACGTACGCGGACGGGGACTGATGATCGGGGTCGAACTGGTCGGACCGGGGGAGGAGCGGCAGGCGGTGGCCACTGGTCACCCAAGCGCCGATCCGGAGGTGTATCCCCGCCCGGCCGGAGGAGGCCCGCGCCCCGCAGCGCCCCAACTGGCCGCCGCCGTACAGCGGGAGTGCCTGCGTCGGGGGCTCATCGTCGAACTCGGCGGGCGTCAGGCGAGCGTCGTCCGTCTGCTGCCGCCGCTGACCATCAGCGACGAGCAGGCCGACGCGGTACTCGACCGACTGGCCGACGCCGTGGCGTCGGTGGCACGCGGCCACACCGAAGGACGCCCGCTCGACACCCACTCCGAGCGAGCGGGATAGCCAGGCCAGACGCCCACCCCGGTACCCCCCCCGCACTCGACCGACCCCCACGAGGAACCGTCTTGAACAGCACCCCCGTACCCGAAGGCCGTTCCCACCCCACCTCCGCGAGGGACACGGTGCCCCGGCAGAAGGCAGCCGCCGGGAGCGCCCAGTGGGCGCGCGGTGCCACGGCCGACCTCCTGGAGCATCTCGACCCCCACACCGCGGCCCAGGCCGCCGCCACCGAGAACCTGCTGCGCTGCTGGGTACGGGAGAACAACCTCACCGCCCCCACCGACGGCACCCTCCGCATCCCCCTCCCCACCAGCGGCACCGCCCTGCTGGCCCCGGTCCACTACTGGTCCCCGACCGGCTGGCACCGCTTCGGCCTCCCCCACCTGGCCGACGCCCCCGCAGGAGCCCCGGCCGCCGACGCGGTCACCGTCGCGACCCTCCTCGCGAGGGAGGCGTACGACGGCCCGAAGGCGGCGGGGACGGACAGCGGCCCGGGGAACGATGCCTCTCCCGCTCGCACCCCCGCCGTTCTGCCCCCCGACGCCGTCGACCTGGTCGCACGTGTCGCCGACTCGGTCCGCCGTACCGCCGCCTTCATCAGCGACCGGCGGGCTCAGCCGGCCGACGGGCCCGACCTCTTTCTCGCCGCCGAGCAGGCGCTGCTGCTCGGCCACCCGCTGCACCCGACCCCGAAGAGCCGCGAAGGGCTCGCCGAGGCCGAAGCCCGGCTCTACTCACCGGAGTTGCGCGGCTCCTTCCCGCTGCACTGGCTGGCGGTGGCCCCCTCCGTGCTCGCCACGGACTCCGCCTGGACCGAGCGCGGGCGCCCCATCCGCGCCGAGCAGCTCACCGCACAGCTCATCGGCGCCGCACTGCCGCTCCCGCTGCCCGACGGCTACGCGGCCCTGCCCCTGCACCCCTGGCAGATCCGCGAGACCCGGCACCGCCCGCAGACCGCGGCTCTGTTCGAAGCCGGTCTGCTGCGCGACCTCTGCGCTCATGGCTCCCCCTGGTACCCCACCTCCTCCGTACGCACCGTCCATCGCTCGGGCGCTCCCGCGATGCTGAAGCTCTCGCTGGGGCTGCGCATCACCAACTCCCGGCGCGAGAACCTCCGCAAGGAACTCCACCGGGGTGTCGAGGTGCACCGGCTGCTGCGCGGCGGGCTGGCCAAACAGTGGCAGTCCGCGCACCCGGGCTTCGACATCGTCCGCGACCCGGCCTGGCTCGCCGTCGACGACCCGGACGGCGGCCCCGTCACCGGCCTCGACGTGGTGATCCGGCACAACCCGTTCCACCCGGCGGACGACGTGGCCTGCATCGCGGGACTTGTCTCGCCCCGGCCGCATGCCCACCTGGAGGACCCGGCCCCGCGGTCCCGGCTCGCCGCCGTCATCACGCGGCTCGCCGGACGAACCGGCCGTCCGCGCGGTGCCGTCGCCGCCGAGTGGTTCCTGCGCTACCTGGAGCAGGTCGTACGGCCCGTCCTGTGGCTGGACAGCGAGGCGGGCATCGCCCTGGAGGCCCATCAGCAGAACACCCTGCTCCTGCTGGACGGCGACGGCTGGCCCAGGGGAGGCCGCTACCGCGACAACCAGGGGTACTACTTTCGCGAGTCCCGGCGCGCCGAACTCGACTCCCGGCTGCCGGGCATCGGCGAACAGAGCGACACCTTCGTCTCCGACGAGGTCACCGACGAACGCTTCGCCTACTACCTCGGCATCAACAACGTCCTGGGTCTCATCGGCGCGTTCGGCTCCCAGCGCCTCGCCGACGAACAGCTGCTGCTCGCGGCCTTCCGGCGCTTCCTCGGCGACATCGCGTCCGGACCCGCCCGGCTGAGTACGTCCCTGCCCGGCCGGCTGCTGGACTCACCCGTCCTGCGCTGCAAGGCCAACCTGCTCACCCGGCTGCACGGACTCGACGAACTGGTCGGCCCGGTCGACACCCAGTCCGTCTACGTGACCATCGCCAACCCCCTGCATTCCTGACGCCCCCGACACCGAAAACCCCTTTTCACCCCCGAGGAACACGACACACCCCATCTCATGAGAGGAGCGTCCCGTGCCCCCTGCCGACGCCCGTACCGCCCCGACCGCCGACCTCCGCACCCTCGGCGACAGCGAGGAAACGCTGGAGCTGCGCCTGCCCGCCGAGTTCGTCGCAATGTTCGCCGACGACCTCCTCGACCGCATCGGGGACTGGGGGCCGAGCCGCACACCCGCGGGCTCGTTCCAGCTCGTTCCCGTCGAGGTCGAGCGCGATCTCCCGCTGATCGGCCGCTGGATAAACGACCCCACCGTGGCCACCTTCTGGGACCTCGCCGGCACCGAATGCGTCACCGAGGCCCATCTGCGGTCCCAGCTCGACGGGGACGGACGCAGCGTCCCCTGTCTCGGCGTGCTGGAGGGCACTCCGATGAGCTACTGGGAGATCTACCGGGCCGACCTCGACCCACTGGCCCTGCACTACCCCGCCCGTCCGCACGACACCGGAGTGCACCTCCTGCTCGGCGGTGTCGCCGATCGCGGGCGCGGGCTGGGCAGCATCCTGCTCAGAGCCGTCGCCGACCTCGTACTCGACCATCGCCCTGCCTGCGCGCGCGTCGTCGCGGAACCCGACCTGCGCAACACCCCCTCCGTGTCGGCCTTTCTCACCGCCGGATTCCGGTTCTCCGCCGAGCTGGATCTGCCCGCGAAGAGGGCCGCACTCATGGTCCGGGACCGAGGCGTGCGCGATGCGTTGTAGCGCCGTCGCTTCTCCCGCCTTGATCACCCGATTGTCAGTGCCGCCCCGTAGGGTGGTCGGGCTATGACGAAGCCCTCACTCCCTGAACTCCTGCATGCTGCCGTCACCGCTGTCGGCGGTACGGAGCGCCCCGGCCAGGTGACCATGGCCGAAGCCGTCGCGGAGGCGATCGACGACGGATCCCATCTGCTGGTGCAGGCAGGCACCGGCACCGGAAAGTCGCTCGGCTACCTCGTGCCCGCGCTCGCCCACGGGGAGCGGGTCGTCGTCGCGACGGCGACCCTCGCCCTCCAGCGCCAGCTCGTGGAGCGCGACCTGCCGCGCACGGTCGATGCCCTGCATCCCGTGCTGCGCCGCCGCCCCGAGTTCGCGATGCTCAAGGGGAGATCCAACTACCTGTGCCTGCACCGCCTCCACGAAGGCGTGCCGCAGGAGGAGGACGAGGGCCTCTTCGACCAGTTCGAGGCGGCGGCGCCCACCAGCAAGCTGGGCCAGGACCTGCTGCGCCTGCGCGAGTGGTCCGACGAGACCGAGACAGGCGACCGCGACGGCCTCACCCCCGGTGTCTCCGACCGGGCGTGGGCGCAGGTCTCCGTCTCCTCCCGCGAGTGCCTGGGCGCCACGAAGTGCGCGTACGGAGCCGAGTGCTTCGCCGAGATGGCCCGGGAGCGGGCCAAGCTCGCGGAGGTGATCGTCACGAACCACGCGCTGCTCGCGATCGACGCCATCGAGGGCGCGCCCGTCCTCCCGCAGCACGAGGTGCTGATCGTCGACGAGGCGCACGAACTGGTCTCGCGGGTCACCGGAGTAGCCACCGGCGAACTCACTCCCGGCCAGGTCAACCGGGCCGTGCGCCGCGCGGCGAAGCTCGTCAATGAGAAGGCCGCCGACCAGCTCCAGACCGCGGCCGAGGGCTTCGAGCGGGTGATGGAGCTGGCCCTGCCCGGCCGCCTGGAGGAGGTCCCGGAAGATCTCGGGTACGCCCTGATGGCGCTGCGGGACGCGGCCCGAACGGTGATCTCCGGGATCGGCGCGACCCGCGACAAGTCGGTCCAGGACGAGGACGCGGTCCGCAAACAGGCGCTGGCCTCGGTGGAGAGCGTGCACGACGTCGCGGAGCGGATCGCGAACGGCTCCGAGTGGGACGTCGTCTGGTACGAGCGGCACGACCGCTTCGGAGCCTCCCTGCGGGTCGCCCCCATGTCGGTCTCGGGCCTCCTCAGGGAGAAGCTCTTCACGGACCGCTCCGTCGTCCTGACCTCGGCGACCCTCAAGCTCGGCGGCGACTTCAACGGCGTCGGGGCCTCCCTGGGCCTCGCCCCGGAGGGCACGGCGGGCGACGACCTCCCGCAGTGGAAGGGCGTCGACGTCGGCTCGCCCTTCGACTACCCGAAGCAGGGCATCCTGTACGTCGCCAAGCATCTGGCGCGCCCCGCGCGCGACGGCGACCGCGGGGACATGCTCGACGAGCTGACGGAGCTGATCCAGGCGGCGGGCGGGCGCACGCTCGGCCTGTTCTCCTCGATGCGGGCCGCGCAGCTCGCGGCGGAGGAACTGCGGTCCCGTATCCCCGAGTTCCCGATCCTCCTCCAGGGCGAGGAGACGCTCGGCGAGCTGATCAAGAACTTCGCGGCGGACCCGAAGACCTGTCTGTTCGGCACGCTGTCGCTCTGGCAGGGCGTCGACGTCCCGGGCGCCAGCTGCCAGCTGGTCGTCATGGACAAGATCCCGTTCCCGCGCCCGGACGACCCGCTGATGAGCGCCCGCCAGAAGGCCGTCGAGGACGCCGGGGGCAACGGCTTCATGGCCGTCGCCGCCACCCACGCGGCACTGCTCATGGCCCAGGGCGCCGGCCGTCTCGTACGGGCGACGGGGGACCGCGGTGTGGTCGCCGTACTGGACCAACGGCTCGCCACGGCCCGCTACGGCAGCTATCTGAAGGCGTCCCTGCCGGACTTCTGGTACACCACGGACCGCAATGTGGTCAGGCGCTCACTGGCCGCGATCGACGCGGCGGCGAAGCAGACGGAGGACGCCGAGCCGGCCGAAGCGTAGCCGTCACTGTGCGGGCCACCGACTTCGGTCGGTGGCCCGCACAGTGACGCACCTGCACACACGGGGACAGCACAGGGCCCCGGAACCGGCGCAGGGGTTCCGGGGCCCGGTCGGGGGCGGGTCCCGAAGACCCGCCGCCTCCCGCAGCACTCACACGCGGCGGAGCACCGCCACCACCTTGCCGAGGATCGTCGCCTCGTCGCCGGGGATCGGCTGGTACGCGGAGTTGTGCGGGAGGAGCCAGACATGGCCGTCCTCGCGCTTGAAGCGCTTGACCGTGGCCTCGCCCTCCAGCATCGCGGCCACGATGTCGCCGTTCTCCGCGACCGGCTGACGGCGGACGGTCACCCAGTCGCCGTCGCAGATCGCGGCCTCGATCATCGAGTCACCGACGACCTTCAGGACGAACAGTTCACCGTCGCCCACCAGTTGGCGGGGGAGCGGGAACACGTCCTCGACCGATTCCTCGGCGAGGATGGGACCGCCGGCGGCGATCCGTCCCACAAGTGGGACATAGGACGCCGCGGGTTTGCCCGCGGTGTCCGTGGGCTGCACGGAAGCCCCTTGGTCGGAACCGCGCACCTCATAGGCGCGCGGGCGGTGTGGATCGCGGCGCAGGAATCCCTTGCGCTCCAGGGCCATGAGCTGGTGTGCGACCGATGAGGTACTGGAGAGGCCGACTGCCTGCCCGATCTCGCGCATCGACGGCGGGTAACCGCGTCGCTGCACGGAGTCCCTGATGACCTCGATCACGCGCCGTTGCCGGTCGGTGAGGCCCGAGCTGTCCGCTCGGATTCCTGGAGGTCGCCCAGGGAGGGACCGCTTGTGTCCCTCGGGATTCGTGGCTTCGTTCATCGCATGCACCGGCTCGAGTCGGCCCTGGGAGCGGTCCTGGGCAGTGATGGTGGCACTGTCTGCGGTGGTGGTCACGTCGGCCCCTCTCGATGGTCTCCCGTGCAGTGCAACGGTAGTTGCTTTCGAAAGGTTGCGCCAAACACACGTTCGAGTGAAAAATTGAGGATGGCCTGCCGCGATCAGATGTTTGGGTGTATGGCTCATGCCGTGCCGGGCGGACAAAAGGGCTCATTGTTGTACCCTTCACCGCCGGGGTGACGACCTCGTGGGCCGGTGCCCAAGTCTGCCACCCGGGAGCCCGTCAACCGGGATTCGCCCCCTGTCGCACGCGGTTCTCACCGTATCTCCGCATGTTCGCGAGCGGTATGGCCGTACGGCACATGCCAATACGGTTGCGACACGCTGATACGCGATGGATGTACGGGCCAATCCCCACATCTAGTGGTTGGATTGCGGCAGTAGCCCAGAAGTTGTGGTCCCCCGGGTCTTCGGTCCCTCGGGCATCACCTATGCTGGGGGCTGCTTCGAGGGGCCCGAGAGGTCCTGAGAGGCCATCGAGTCTGCTGTGAGGGAGGGTTGGAGACCATGCACTGCCCCTTCTGCAGGCACCCCGACAGCCGCGTCGTCGACAGTCGTACGACCGACGACGGCACGTCGATCCGCAGGCGCCGCCAGTGTCCCGACTGCACTCGCCGGTTCACGACCGTCGAGACGTGCTCGCTCATGGTGGTCAAGCGGTCCGGAGTCACCGAGCCTTTCAGTCGTACGAAGGTCATCAACGGCGTGCGCAAGGCATGCCAGGGACGACCTGTCACCGAGGACGCACTCGCCCAACTCGGCCAGCGGGTCGAGGAAGCGGTGCGGGCCACCGGAAGCGCCGAGCTGACCACCCACGACGTGGGGCTGGCCATACTCGGTCCGCTGCAGGAACTCGACCTCGTCGCCTACCTGCGATTCGCGTCCGTCTACCGGGCGTTCGACTCGCTGGACGACTTCGAGGCCGCCGTCGCGGAACTCAGGGAAACATCGCGCCGCCCCGCCGAGGACGACGAAGACCCGGATGTGGGGCGCCAGGAAGACGACCGCGGGAGCGGAGGGGCCCCTCAGGTCCCCGTGCCCGCCAACGCCGCCGACTGACCGGCGGGCCGGACCCGGACGGTGTGTTCGGAGTTCGGAACCGGCCGGAGCGGCGGCGATCCAAGGACCTGCTGCGGGCGGCATCGAGGGTGCCCGCAGCGCGAGAAACAACACCGTGTCATGGGAACAACGTGACACTTCTGGGCGTTTTGCCCGATACAGGGAGGCGGCATGACAGAGACGGCGAGCGGTCCGGCACGGAGTTCCCGCGCCAAGGGCAGCACCAAGGCGAGCAAGGGGCTGCGCATCGAGCGCATCCACACCACCCCCGGCGTGCATCCGTACGACGAGGTCGAGTGGGCGAGCCGTGACGTCGTCATGACCAACTGGCGCGACGGCTCGGTCAATTTCGAGCAGCGTGGCGTCGAGTTCCCCGCCGAGTGGGCGGTGAACGCGGTCAACATCGTCACCAGCAAGTACTTCCGCGGTGCGGTCGGCACCCCGCAGCGCGAGGTGAGCCTCAAGCAGCTCATCGACCGCATCGTGAAGACGTACACGAAGGCCGGAGAGGAGTACAAGTACTTCGCCTCCCCGGCCGACGCCGAGATCTTCGAGCACGAGCTGGCGTACGCCCTCCTGCACCAGATCTTCAGCTTCAACAGCCCCGTCTGGTTCAACGTCGGGACGCCGCAGCCCCAGCAGGTCTCGGCCTGCTTCATCCTGGCCGTCGACGACTCCATGGAGTCGATCCTCGACTGGTACAAGGAAGAGGGCATGATCTTCAAGGGCGGCTCCGGCGCCGGCCTGAACCTCTCCCGGATCCGTTCCTCCAAGGAACTGCTCTCCTCCGGCGGCAACGCCTCGGGCCCGGTCTCCTTCATGCGTGGCGCGGACGCCTCGGCGGGAACGATCAAGTCGGGCGGCGCCACCCGCCGCGCGGCCAAGATGGTCATCCTCGACGTCGACCACCCCGACATCGAGGACTTCATCGAGACCAAGGTGAAGGAAGAGGAGAAGATCCGCGCCCTGCGTGACGCGGGCTTCGACATGGACCTGGGCGGCGACGACATCACGTCCGTCCAGTACCAGAACGCCAACAACTCGGTCCGTGTGAACGACACGTTCATGAAGGCGGTCGAGGCGGGCGGCAAGTTCGGGCTCACGTCCCGGATGACCGGCGAGGTCATCGAGGAGGTCGACGCCAAGGAGCTCTTCCGCAAGATGGCCGTCGCGGCCTGGGCCTGCGCCGACCCGGGCATCCAGTACGACGACACGATCAACCGCTGGCACACCTGCCCGGAGTCCGGCCGTATCAACGGCTCGAACCCGTGCAGCGAGTACATGCACCTGGACAACACGTCCTGCAACCTCGCCTCGCTGAACCTGATGAAGTTCCTCAAGGACGACGGCAAGGGCCGCCAGTCCTTCGAGATCGACCGCTTCGCCAAGGTCGTCGAGCTGGTCATCACCGCGATGGACATCTCCATCTGCTTCGCGGACTTCCCGACCCAGAAGATCGGCGAGAACACGCGCGCGTTCCGCCAGCTCGGCATCGGCTACGCCAACCTCGGCGCCCTGCTGATGGCGACCGGTCACGCGTACGACTCCGAGGGCGGCCGTGCCCTGGCCGGTGCCATCACCTCCCTGATGACCGGCACCTCGTACCGCCGCTCCGCCGAACTCGCCGCGGTCGTCGGTCCGTACGACGGCTACGCCCGCAACGCGCAGCCGCATCTGCGGGTCATGAAGCAGCACGCCGACGAGAACGACAAGGCCGTCCGGATCGACGACCTGGACACCCCGATCTGGGCCGCCGCCACGGAGGCCTGGCAGGACGTCGTCCGTATCGGTGAGAAGAACGGTTTCCGTAACGCGCAGGCGTCCGTCATCGCCCCGACCGGCACCATCGGTCTCGCGATGTCCTGCGACACCACGGGACTCGAGCCCGACCTCGCGCTGGTCAAGTTCAAGAAGCTCGTCGGCGGCGGCTCGATGCAGATCGTCAACGGCACCGTCCCGCAGGCCCTGCGCCGCCTGGGCTACCAGGAGGAGCAGATCGAGGCGATCGTCGCCCACATCGCCGAGCACGGCCATGTGATCGACGCCCCGAGCCTCAAGCACGAGCACTACGAGGTGTTCGACTGCGCCATGGGCGAGCGGACCATCTCCGCGATGGGCCACGTCCGCATGATGGCCGCGATCCAGCCCTGGATCTCCGGCGCCCTGTCCAAGACGGTCAACATGCCGGAGACGGCGACCGTCGAGGAGGTTGAGGAGATCTACTTCGAGGCCTGGAAGATGGGCGTCAAGGCGCTCGCGATCTACCGCGACAACTGCAAGGTCGGTCAGCCGCTCTCCGTCAAGAAGAAGGAGGACGAGAAGACCGAGGTGACCGCGAAGGCCGAGGCGACGATCCGTGAGGCCGTCGAGAAGGTCGTCGAGTACCGCCCGGTCCGCAAGCGCCTCCCCAAGGGCCGTCCCGGCATCACGACGTCCTTCACGGTCGGCGGCGCCGAGGGCTACATGACCGCCAACTCCTACCCGGACGACGGTCTCGGCGAGGTCTTCCTGAAGATGTCCAAGCAGGGCTCGACCCTCGCGGGCATGATGGACGCCTTCTCGATCGCCATCTCGGTGGGCCTCCAGTACGGCGTGCCGCTGGAGACGTACGTCTCGAAGTTCACGAACATGCGCTTCGAGCCGGCCGGTATGACGGACGACCCCGATGTCCGCATGGCCCAGTCGATCGTCGACTACATCTTCCGTCGCCTCGCGCTGGACTTCCTGCCCTTCGAGACGCGGTCCGCCCTCGGCATCCACTCCGCCGAGGAGCGCCAGCGTCACCTGGAGACGGGTTCCTACGAGCCGTCCATCGACGACGAGGTCGACATCGAGGGCCTGGCCCAGTCGGCGCCCCGCGCGCAGGAACTGAAGGCCGTGGCGACCCCGAAGGCCGCCGCGGAAGCGGTCCAGCCGGTTCTGCAGCAGGTGCACACCAGCGCCGAACTGGTGGAGATGCAGCTGGGCATCCAGGCGGACGCCCCGCTGTGCTTCTCCTGCGGCACGAAGATGCAGCGGGCCGGGTCCTGCTACATCTGCGAGGGCTGCGGGTCGACCAGCGGTTGCAGCTGACCAGTGAGTGAGGGAGGGGCGCCGGCTTCGCGCCGGTGCCCCTCCCTCGTCGTGTCGTGGGCCACGTAACCTCCGTCCATGGATGACAAGTTGCAGCGTCACGACGGTGAGATCGGTGAGCTCTCGGCGGCTGCTCGGGCAGCCGCTCTCGACGCGCTGGTCGTGGATCTCCGGTCCCCGGATCCCGTGGTGCGGGACGAGCGCGCCTATGTCGCGGCTGTCCGCTGGATACCCGCCCTCGACGCGGCGGAGCGGCGGTGGCTCGGGGACCGGACGGCCGGGCTGTTCGACGATCCCGGCGTTCAGGCGCGGGCGTTCGCTCCCCTTGTCCTAGCCCGGATCGTCGACGCGGGGGACTGGCGGCAGGAGTGGTGGGAGGCGTTCGCCGGGTGGTACCCGGGGGAGGCCGATCTGCGCGGGTACGACAGCACGCTCGGCTGGGTGCACGCCGCCGCGCACGGCGCCGATCTGCTGGCGGCTCTCGCACGGCGCCCGCAGCAGGAGCCCGCACCGCTGATCGAACTGGCCGTCGCACGGCTGCTGGCCGGCACCGACCATGTCTTCGACGCTCAGGAGGACGACCGGATCGCCCGCGCGCTGGCCCAGGTCCTGTGCCGGCCCGGGATCGGGGTGGCCGAGTCGGTGGGATGGCTGGACACGGTCTCGGCGGCGTTCCGGACGGGGGAGCCGGGCCCGGTTCCCCCGTGGGCCTCCAACACCATGCGCACGCTGCGGATGCTCTACCTGCTGACGGACCGCGGACTGCTCGCGCCGGGAGGGGACGGCCCGCCGAGCACGGTCACCCATCGGGAGGCCGTACTCGATGTCCTGGCCGCCACCCTCGCGATCGTCACCCCCTACCTGCCCACCCCTCCGGGGAGGGATCAGGTCTGACGGGTGCGGCCCATCGTCCTGGTGAACGTCGCGGGGTCGTCCTCGAAGCCCTGGACGCCGGAGTGGAAGTCCCACGACCCGGTCTCGTCGCGGACGAACTCCGCGACCGTGGCCGCCGTAGACCCGAGGACGCCGCCGAAGTCGTCCTCGGCCAGGACGCTGTAGCCCTCGCGGATGCGCAGGCCGGGCTTGATGACGCTCACGAACGTCCGGTGCGTGGAGCGCTGTTGGATGATGACACCGACCACCACGCGCGCGTACTGCGCGGCCAGGCGGTCGAACTCCAGCGTCATGACCTCGTCCCAGCCGAAGCCCTTGCCGTCCTTGCTGTCCCGGTTGAGGGTGATCGTGCCGTCCGGGGAACGGCTGTCGAAGTGCACCACATAGGCGGGATCGCCGTACGGATCGGTCGCCGGGTAGGTCGCGGCGACGATGTCGAGATCGGTGGGCGGCTGCCCCGCCGGACTCGGATCCCACTTCAGTGAGACTTCGGCCTTGCGGATCCCCTTGTTGAGGGCCTTCACCAGACTTCCCTTCCCCGTTCGCCGTGTGCGGATGCTCCAACTGCCGGTACATCACAGCTGGTTGTCCATCGTGCCACGTGCGCGGGGGCGCTCGCGCGGTTGCAGTCCGCCCGAGCGTGACCGGCGCCACGCTCCGTGGCCTTACGATGGCGCGGTGCTGGTCAAGTGGATTCGCTGCACCGTGGTGGACCGCCGCGGTTTCGAACGGGGGCAGCGAAAGTGGGCGGGACTTCTGGGGGAGCCGGGATTCCGGGGGCAGGGCGGGGGCTGGAGCCGGGGGCGTCCCGGTGTGGCACACGTCTTCGCCTTCTGGGAGAGCCGGGCCTTCTACGACTCCTTCATGGCCCGGTCCCATGACCGGCTCGCCACCACTCAGTCGGGCACCTTCAAGGAACAGCAGGTCAAGCTCTTCGACCACCGGTTCGACGTGAAGACCGGCTTCGAGCCGCGCTTCACGGACTCCGACCTGGTACGGGTGGCGCACTGCCGTGTCCACGAGGAGCGCGCCGAGCACTTCGCGCTGATGCAGGAGAAGGTCTGGAACCCCGCGATGGCGGGCTCGCCCGGCATGGTGCGCGGGCTGTTCGGCGAGGCGCCGGGGAGCGAGTTCCTGATCCTGTCGATGTGGCAGTCGGCCGCCGAGCACGGCAAGTACCGGGCCGAACGCGTGGAGCGGCTGGCACTGCGGGCCCAGTTGGAGGCGGACGTCGCGGCCCTCGCCGGCGACATCGTCGAGCTGGAACCGAGCTGGATAGTCTGAAGATCGGCATCAGATCAGCACTCTGAGTGCTCCAATGCGCACGACATGTGTGACATACGCCGTATAGAGACCGTGCGAGTGCCCGCTCGACGCCGACCCGATCTAGGGTTTTGGCATGGTAAGACCACGGCGCATCGTCCTTGTCCGGCACGGCGAGTCAATGGGCAATGCCGATGACACCGTCTACGAACGCGAGCCCGACCATGCCCTGGCCCTCACCGAACGCGGCTGGCGGCAGGCGGAGGAGACAGGCAAACGGCTGCGCGAGGTGTTCGGGCGGGAGCAGGTCAGCGTGTATGTCTCCCCGTACCGCCGCACCCACGAGACCCTCCGCGCGTTCAGCCTGAACCCCGACCTCATACGCGTACGCGAGGAGCCCCGGCTGCGCGAGCAGGACTGGGGCAACTGGCAGGACCGGGACGACGTACAGCTGCAGAAGGCGTACCGGGACGCGTACGGGCACTTCTTCTACCGGTTCGCCCAGGGGGAGTCCGGCGCCGATGTGTACGACCGGGTCGGCGGCTTCCTGGAGAGCCTCTACCGGAGTTTCGAGGCACCCGACCATCCGCCCAATGTGCTGCTGGTGACCCACGGTCTGGCCATGCGGCTGTTCTGTATGCGCTGGTTCCACTGGACGGTCGCGGAGTTCGAGTCGCTGTCGAATCCGGGGAACGCGGAGAAGCGGATGCTCGTTCTCGGGAGTGACGGCAGGTACACCCTTGACCGGCCGTTCGAGCGCTGGCGTGACCCGGAATCGTATGGGGTGAGTGGTTAGGGTGGCAGGGCGATGACAGTTGACTCCACTCCTGCTTCCCCTCCCGCTTCCGCTTCGCACGAGCGCCTGGAGCGCGCCCTGGCCAGCCTGCGCGGGCTCGCGGTGGGGGACGCGCTGGGGTCGCAGTTCTTCGTACCCGTGAACCACCGGCTGCTGGGGCTCCGCGAGCTGCCGCCCGGCACCTGGCAGTGGACCGACGACACGGAGATGGCGTGCTCCGTGGTGGCCGTACTGTCCGCCCACCGCCGCGTCGACCAGGACGCGCTGGCCCACTCCTTCGCGCACCACCACGACTTCGACCGCGGGTACGGCCCCGCGGTGAACCGGCTCCTGCGGCTGGTCCGGGAGGGCGGCGACTGGCGCGAGCTGGCGTCCGCCCTGTTCAACGGGCAGGGATCCTGGGGCAACGGCGCGGCCATGCGCATCGCTCCGCTGGGCGCCTGGTACGCGGACGATCCGGAGCAGGCGACCCACCAGGCGGAGATCTCCGCCTACCCCACGCACCAGCACCGCGAGGCCGTGGTCGGCGCCATGGCCGTCGCCGCGGCAGCCGCCCTGGCGGCCTCCCCGGACGGCCCGCCGAGCCCCGGTGCGCTCCTCGACGGCGTCATCGCACTCGTCCCGCGCAGCGCCGTCGCCGCCGGGCTGCGGCGCGCCCGGGACATGCTCGACTACGCCGACGCGGGCACGGTCGCGGCCGTACTGGGCTGTGGCCGGCGTACGACGGCGCACGACACCGTGCCGTTCGCGCTCTGGTCCGCCGCGCGCGCCCTCGGTGACTACGAAGAGGCCTTCTGGGCCACGGCCCAGGCGGGCGGCGACGTGGACACGAACTGCGCCATCGTGGGCGGCGTACTCGCCGCGGGGAAGGCGGGGGCACCGCCGCAGGCGTGGCTGGAGCGGACGGAAACGCTGCCGTCGTGGGCGCCTGCGGGGGCGTAGCCCTGCTGGGTGCGGGGCCCTGGGACGGTGGGCTCGGGCCGTGAGCCGGTTTGGTGCCGGGGGGCGACGTAGAGGTGCGGCCACGCACACGCGTGGGATGGGGAGAGCACTCGCGTCCTATGGAGCGGCCGGGCGTGCGGCGGCCCGTTCCACGCGCGGCGCGGCGTCGTCGCGTGAGCCGCACTTGGGCCGAGCGGTCGTCGGCGTGCCGCACATGCGCACCAGGCCTTGGGCCGGGGGTGCGCGGCCGGGTGGGAGTGCCGCGCGTGTGGAGACGTCGTCGCCGCCGGAGAGGGGCGGTGCCGCACACGCGCGCGTGCGGCGTGGAACACCTCATCGTTGGCGGGACGGTCACCGGTGGCGCCGGTATGCGCGCGCATGCGGCACGCAAGTCGACCGGGGCCTCGACGGTGTGCGGCACGCGCGTGCGTGCACGTCCAGGAGCGCGCACCTGGGGCGGGCGAGGGAGCCCGGCGAGGTGCCGCGCAGTCGTGGCTGCCTCGGTGGGCGCCTGTGGCGCGGGGCGCTGCCGTGGCGTCGCCAGGCCGCGGGACGCCGTCCGCGTGGGCTGTGCCAGGGCACGGATCGTAGCGCCGCTGCTGACGCGGCGCGCGAAGTGACGTACGCGTGCCCGCATGCCCTCGGATACCGTCCGCGCGGGCGACGGCCTGGTGAGGGCCCCGCAGCCGTACGTCGCTCCGGCGCTCGGAGCGACGTACGGCTACCGTCGGGCACCGCGACCCCACAGGCGGCGCCTGCGGGCCCGCTGCCGGGAGATCAGCCGCCCGCCGGACCCGCGGTGCTCGCCGTGCCTGCCAGGGCCTCCAGGTCGCTCTTGCGGACGCGGATGACGAACCAGGCGGTGGCGAGGGCCAGTACGGCCATCGCGGCGGCCGGGATGAAGGCCGTGGAGATGCCGTGGGCCAGTACCTCGTGACTCCAGGGCGCGGGGAGCTGATGGGTCCTGGCGAACTCGGCCTTCTGCTCCGGAGTTGCCTCGGCGAGGAACTTGGGCACCTGTTCCGCTGCCTCGTTGCGGCTGGCCGCGCCGAATACCGTCGTCAGGATGGAGAGGCCGAGCGAACCACCCACCTGCTGCGTGACGTTGAGCAGCCCGGACGCCGCGCCCGCCTCGTGCGCGGCGACCCCGGAGACAGCTGTGAGGGTCAGCGTCACGAAGTTCAGGCCCATACCGAAGCCGAACACCACCATCGGGCCGAGCACCCCGCTGACGTACGAGCTGTCGGGACTGATGAAGGACTGCCAGATGAGGCCGAGAGTGGCCAGCGCCGATCCGACCACCATGAACGGCTTGGGCCCGAGGACCGGCAGGAACCGTTGCGAAAGGCCCGCGCCGATGGCGATGGCGAAGGTCACCGGCAGGAAGGCGAGGCCCGCCTCGATCGGCGTGTACAGCAGCACGTTCTGCACGAAGAGGACGATGAAGAAGAACATGCCGAACATCGCCGCGGCCAGGCTCAGCATGATCACGTACGTGCCCGAGCGGTTGCGGTCGGCGAACATCTTCAGCGGGGTGATCGGCTCCTTGGCGCGCATCTCCACGAGGACGAACGCGGCCAGCAGGATCACCGCCGTGCCGAAGGAGGCGAGGGTGAGGCTGTCCCGCCAGCCCTCCTCCGCCGCGCGGATGAAGCCGTAGACGAGGGACGCCATACCCAGCGTCGAGGTCAGCGCGCCCAGGAGGTCGAAGCGGCCGGGATGACGTTCGGACTCACTGATGTACAACGGCGTGAGCACGGCGATCAGGAGGCCGATCGGCACGTTGACGAAGAGCACCCAGCGCCAGTCGAGCCACTCCGTGAGCATGCCCCCGGCCAGCAGACCGACGGCGCCGCCGCCCGCCGAGACGGCGGCGAAGACCCCGAACGCCCGGTTCCGCTCCGGGCCTTCGGCGAACGTGGTGGTGATGAGCGCCAGCGAGGTGGGCGACGCGATCGCGCCACCCACGCCCTGGAGGGCGCGTGCGGCCAACAACTGCCAGGGTTCCTGGGCGAGTCCGCCCAGCAGGGAGGCGGCGATGAACACCAGGATGCCGGTCAGGAAGACCCGGCGGCGGCCCAGGATGTCACCGGCCCGGCCGCCGAGCAGCAGCAGACCGCCGAACGTGAGCGTGTAGGCGCTGACCACCCAGGTGAGGTCGGTGGTGCTGAACTTGAGCGCGTCTTGAATGTGCGGCAGCGCGATGTTCACAATCGTCGCGTCGAGTACCACCATGAGTTGGCAGGCCGCGATGACGGTGAGCGCTATGCCGGGATGCCCCTCCCGGCGGGCCGCACCTGGTTTCTGGTCCTTCATCAATGAAGAGGTAGTCACTATGGGTCCCCCATAAGAGCACTAGTGAACGCTCGCGTTCACTGTTGCCTCGAACGGTAGTGAGTCCCCGACAGTGAACGCAAGCGTTCACTGAAGTCGCCGCGGTTCGCACTCCGGTCGCCCGGGTAATCTCAGCGATTCACCTGGTCGGCGATCCCCTCAATACCGACAATCCTCATAATCCTCGCACCGCCCGCTCATCCCTGCCCGCTGGAGACACATCAGATGGTTACTTCGCGCTGGACGGCCGCCCCCGCTCAGACGGCCTCCCCCCGCCGGCGCGGCGCCGTACTCGAACGCGCGATTCTCGACGCCGCGCTGGAGCAACTCAGTACGGTCGGCTGGAACGGCCTCACGATGGAGGGCGTCGCCGCCGGCGCCCAGACCGGCAAGGCCGCCGTCTACAGACGCTGGCCCTCGAAGGAGGACCTCGTCGCGGACGCGCTCCAGTCCGGGCTGCCGCGCTTCGACCTGGCGCCCGACCTCGGGAACGTGCGGGACGACCTCCTCGAACTGTGCCGGCAGGTGCGTGAGGCGATGTTCTCGCGCCCGGGGTTCGCGCTGCGCTCGGTGATTCACGAATGCGACAGCCCGCAGGCGGAACGCTTTCAGGGCGTGATCTTCGGAGGGCTCGTCGAGCCGACGGTAAGGCTCCTCCGGGAGATCATCGACCGCGGAATCGCGCGGGGGGAGACCCGTCCCGACGCGGCCAACAGCTATGTTCTCGACGCCATTCCGGCGATGATGATGTACCGCTCGAAGATGTGCGCGAGTGAATGGCATGAGCCGGACATCGAAGAGATGATCGACCAGTTGATGGTTCCGCTGTTGCGGGCGGGAAGTGTCTGAAGTCGCCCGGGGGGCCGGGGTGTCGCGTGGGGTTCCGGGCGGCGTAGGCTGAGACCGCCATGCCGTACGAAGCACCCACCCACACAGTCGAGCGCTCCCTGCGCGCCACGACCGGAGCGAAGGTCATCGCCGGCGTCGACGAGGTGGGCCGGGGTGCGTGGGCCGGCCCCGTCACCGTCTGCGCGGCGGTCACCGGACTCCGACGGCCCCCCGAGGGGCTCACCGACTCCAAGCTCATCGCGGTCAAGCGGCGTGCCCAACTCGCGGAAGAACTGCGGAAATGGGTCACGTCGTACGCGCTGGGGCACGCCTCCCCGGAGGAGATCGACGACCTGGGGATGACGGCCGCGCTGCGGCTCGCCGCGGTGCGCGCACTGGAGGCCTTGCCCGTCCGCCCCGACGCGGTCATCCTCGATGGCAAGCACGACTACCTGGGATCGCCGTGGCAGGTCCGCACGGTGATCAAGGGTGACCAGTCGTGCGTGGCGGTCGCGGCGGCGTCCGTGATCGCCAAGGTTCAGCGCGACAAAATGATGGCCGAACTGGGCATCGACCATGCAGACTTCGGTTTTGCGGCCAATGCCGGGTATCCGTCTCCCGTGCACAAGGCCGCGCTGGAGGAGCGGGGCCCCACCCCGTACCACCGGCTGTCGTGGGCTTATCTTGATGCGCTGCCCCAGTGGCGGCACCTCAAGAAGGCCCGCAGTTGGGCGAACGGGAACGCTCAGGAGATCGAGGGCCAGCTCGGCTTCGACTTCTGACGGTTCCGTTCGCACTCATGTGCCACCCGCCGACGCGAGTCGCACCGGCGTTTGATAAATATCAGGTCATGCCTCTCATTCCCGAGGAGCCTCAGATTCACGAGAGTGCCCAGGGTCCCCGCGTCACTCCGGCCAGTGGCCGCACCGCGCCGACCCCCCGTCCCGTACCCGGCCCCCGCCCCGCGGCCGCGCCGCGTCCCGGCCGTCCGGGGCCCTTCCGGCCCACGGCGCCGGTCCAGCGCGCACCGCACGACGCGCCGGCGACCGCCGTGGCCGCGACCGCGGGCGCGGTCAAGCCCGGGCCGTCCGCGGCTCCGGCCGCCCCTGCCCCTTCCGCCCCCTCCGCCCCTGCCTCCACGGCTTCGGCGGCCCCGCAGATCCAGCTGATCCCGGCCTCGACCGAGGGCGCGCTGGACGCTGCCGAGGAAGCCGTCGACCTGCTCCTGGAGTCGGGTCGTGCCCCCGGGGAGGTGCTGGTGATCACCACCGGCGATCCGCACCCGTGGGCCGCGCACGAGCTGTCCTTCGGTGAGGCCCCGTACTGGGCGCAGCACGACGCGGGTGACGACGTCTTCTATGCCGACGCCGCCGCTCTGAGCCGTGCCGGCTCCCGTCCCGTGGTCGTGGTCGCCGTCAACGGCGGCGCCGACGCCACGGCAGCCGCTGCCCTTCCCCTGGCCCTCGGCCGGGCCGGCGCCCTGCTGATCGTCTGCGGCGACCCGCAGCAGATCAACTCGGTGCTGGGCGCGGGGGTCTGAGCCGGTCCAGCGCCAGCGGACCGGCTGACGGAGGGCCGCTGAAGCGGTATTCGTACAGCGGGCGGTTCGACGTGCCCTGACGTGCTTCGACGCGTCCGGGTGATCATGCGTCGGTGATGTCATGGCGCGGGCAACAGGGAGAGGTCGTACGGTCGACGGGGGCACGCGTGTGCGTGCGCCCGTCGTGTGCTGTGGATGCCGTACGGGCGAGTCGCCGTGTGCCGTGCTGTCGTGCGCTCGCGCGCCCGGCCCGTCGTGCACACGCGCGTGGGTTGATCGCTGCCGCATGTCCCGGTGTGCTGCCGCATGCCCTGGTGCGTCTTCGTACGTCGTGCCAGGCGGACGCCGTTGTCCGCGGTGGCTCTTCCTTTACGACGTGTACGACGTGGACGTCACCCGGGGCCGTCGCGCGCGGCCCTGTCGGACGCCGGGGTCAGCGGGCCGCCGCGCGGCGCAGGATGTCCGAGGCGGCGCCTCCGGTGCGGGGCATCGGCAGCGGTGGCGGTGCCTCGGACATGGCGAAGGGCTCCGGGGGCGAGTCCGCGTTGGGGCGTCGCCCGCCGCGGCCCTCGCCCAGCACCTGCCAGCCGTCGTGGGTCAGCGTGATGTACGCGCCGCAGCGCAGCCCGTGCAGGGTGCACGCGTCACGCAGACCCCACATCCACGCACCGTCCTCCTCCGTCCAACGGGCGTCGCCGTCACGGCAGTAGAGCAGGACGGCCGTACGCACCGGTGTACGGCGGCGCAGGTCGTGCGGGATGACCCGGCGCAGCTGCGCGAGCAGCGAGTTGCGGAACATCCAGCCGTCGGCGGGCGCCGAGCGACGGGTGAACGAGGCGCTCGCCCGCACCCGCTCGTCCGTGTCGAGGACGGCCACGATCGCGGTCGCGGGTCTGGGGCTGTGCCTGGAGTGCAGTCCGCTGACGACCTCGCGCGGATTGCGCAGCAGGGGGATTCCGGCTGCGGCCCACTCCGAGGGTTCGAGCATGCGGGCTGCTGAGTTGGTGGAAGCGGCGGACAGGTCGGCAGACGTCGACATGGATGCCGCGGTAGACGGAGCGAATCCGAAGGTCACGGTCCTCCCTTCGGCTACGCGCCCACACTGCGGGCGGAGATCGGACTTGGGGGAGCGCACACCGCAGCGAAGCCCTGCCGGACCACGGACATGCCGTGCGGGGAGCGGACTCCAATTCTTGCGGTCGAACTGGGTTGCGGCAACGAGCAAATGGGGCCACCGACCGTCTTCTGGTGATCTGTGGATTATATCCCTGCCGGGTGTGTCATTTGTAGATGCCTGGGGTGGTCGGGAACGTGCCGTTGGTCCGGGTGTCCACCTCGGTTCATCTGCCCGTCATCAGCCCTGTAGGGCGAGGACCAGTGGCAAGACCCCCCGAGCACCGGCCCGGCGGAGCATCCGGGCCGCCACCGCGAGGGTCCACCCGGTCTCCGTGAAGTCGTCCAAAAGGAGGACTGGCCCCTGCGCATCGACGAGGGCGGCGGCCAGCGCGGGCGGCACGGTCAGGGCCCCGTCGAGCGCTTTCAGCCGCTGGGCGCTGTTGCTGCGCGACACGGGCGGGGCGTCACCGGCGTACTCCAGGCTGCCCAGCAGCGGCAGCCGCCCGACCTCCGCGATCCTCGCGCCCAGGGACGCGATCAGCTGCGGGCGGGTGCGCGAGGCGACGGTGACGATGCCGACCGGACGCGGCTGGGCCGCCGCGGCTCCCGAGGCCCAGCCGTCGGGTCCCTTCGCCCAGTCGACCAGTACTCCGACGACAGCCTTGGCCACATCGTCCGGCACCGGTCCGTCCGGGGCCTGCGGCGAGAACATCGGGCGCAGCCGGTTGCCCCAGCCGATGTCCGACAACCGGCCCAACGCGCGCCCCGTGGAGGCCTGTTCACCGACCGGAATACGCCCCTTCAGCTCGACTCCGATCGCCGGCAGCCCGGTCGGCCACATGCGCCGGGGCTCGACCTCGACACCGGCCCGGCCCAGATCCGCGCGCGCGGCGTCCACGGCCTTCGAGGAGGCGTCGGGGGCGAACCGGGCGCCCGCGCAGTTGTCGCAGCGGCCGCAGGGCTTGGCGCCCTCGTCGTCCAACTGGCGCTGTAGGAACTCCATCCGGCAGTCCGTCGTCGACGCGTACGCGCGCATCGCCTGCTGCTCGGCCTTCCGCTGGCGCGCCACCCACTCGTACCGCTCCGTCTCGTACGTCCAGGGCCGGCCCGTGGAGACCCAGCCGCCCTTGACCCGGTTGACGGCCCCGTCTACGTCGAGAACCTTGAGCATGCTCTCCAGGCGGGAGCGGCGCAGCTCCACCAAGGGTTCCAGGGCGGGCAGCGACAATGGCCGCTCCGCGCGCGCGAGGACGTCGAGCGTACGGCGCACCAGCTCCTCCGGAGGGAAGGCGAGCGAGGCGAAGTACTCCCAGATCGCCTCGTCCTCCTTGCCCGGGAGCAGCAGCACCTCCGCGTGCTCGACACCGCGTCCGGCGCGACCGACCTGCTGGTAGTAGGCGATCGGCGAGGAGGGCGAACCGAGGTGCACGACGAAGCCGAGGTCCGGTTTGTCGAAGCCCATACCGAGCGCGGACGTCGCCACCAGGGCCTTCACCTTGTTGCCGAGCAGGTCGTCCTCGGCCTGCTGCCGGTCGGCGTTCTCCGTCTTCCCCGTGTACGAGGCCACGGTGTGCCCGCGCTGCCGGAGGAAGGCGGTGACCTCCTCGGCGGCGGCCACCGTGAGCGTGTAGATGATCCCGGAGCCCGGCAGTTCGGACAGGTGGTCGGCGAGCCACGCCATCCGGTGCGCCGCGTCCGGCAGTCGCAGCACTCCCAGGCTCAGGCTCTCCCGGTCCAGGGGGCCGCGCAGCACCAGCGCGTCCGAGGCGCCGCCGGTGCCCAGCTGTTCGGCCACGTCGGCGGTCACGCGCGCGTTGGCCGTGGCGGTGGTCGCCAGGACGGGCACGCCCGGCGCGAGGTCGGTGAGCATCGTGCGCAGCCGGCGGTAGTCGGGGCGGAAGTCGTGGCCCCAGTCGGAGATGCAGTGCGCCTCGTCCACCACGAGCAGGCCCGTCGCGGAGGCGAGCTTGGGCAGCACATGGTCGCGGAAGTCGGGGTTGTTGAGGCGTTCGGGACTGACCAGCAGGACGTCGACCGTGCCCGCCGCGATCTCTTCCTGGACCGTGTCCCATTCCTCGGTGTTCGAGGAGTTGATCGTCCGCGCGTGGATGCCCGCCCGGGCCGCGGCGTCCACCTGGTTGCGCATCAGCGCGAGCAGCGGCGAGACGATCACCGTCGGCCCGCTGCCCTGGGCCCGCAGCAGCGAGGTCGCCACGAAGTACACCGCGGACTTGCCCCACCCCGTGCGCTGTACGACCAGGGCCCGGCGCTTGTCGGCGACCAGCGCCTCGATCGCCCGCCACTGGTCCTCGCGCAGCCGGGCGGCGCCGGTGGCGTCCCCGACGAGGCGGGCGAGGACCGTGTCGGCCGCCGCCCGGAGATCCGCGTTGCTCGTGTGCTCCATGCACCCCATACAACAGGACGCCACTGACAACCGGGACGTGGGACGTCGCATCACGGCCACCTCTCGGGCGCGCGCGTATGCGTGCGGGCGTGGGCGGACAGGGCGGGCGCCGGTGTCCGCTTTTCGCGCCCGAACACGTGCTCGCCCGGTCTGGCGCCACCTTGGCGTGTCCCTGATTGGGGTTATCCACAGGCTCAAACGGAATCCGGAGATCCGCGAGATCGTCACCGCATGACGAATCACAGCGAAACGCATCAGGTCACCCTGCGCACCCCGGCAGAACTGGCCGACGCCCTGCCGTATCTGCTCGGCTACCACCCCGAGGACAGCATCGTCCTGGTCGCACTGCACGACAGGGACGGACGAGGCCGGTTCGGCGGCCGGGCCCGGCTCGGAATTCCCACGAACCCGGACGACTGGCCCGCCGTGGCACAGCAGTTGACGCACGGCTTGGTGACCGGAAGCGAGCGCAGAGGCGCACGGCCCGAGAGCATGGTCGTGTATCTCTGCCAGGAACCGGCGGAGGGCGAGGCTCGGCACCAGGTGCGGGAACGGCTGCGCCCGCTCGCCCAGTTGCTGCGCACCGAGTGCGGCCGTCTCGACGTCCCCGTGGTCGAGGCGCTGTGCATCGCCGACAACCGCTTCTGGTCCTACTGCTGTGTGACGCCCGAGTGCTGTCCCGACGACGGGGTGCCCATGGGCCTGCCCGGCACCTCGGTGCTGGCCGCCGCCGCGACCTACGCCGGCCTGCAAGTGCGGGGCACCCTACGTGAGTTGCGGGCCAGGCTCCAGCCCTGGGAGACCGCTGCGGCGCTGGAACAGGAACGTGTGCTCCACACTGTGAACGCCCGCCTGGTCCCGCGAATCCTCGACGACGCGAGCCGCGCGGACATCGCCGAGGAGACCCTGCGAGAGGCACGCCGGGTCAGGGACCGTTTCGCCGAGGCTCCCGCCGTGTCCGGCACGCTCCTGTCGGACCTCCGTGACGACGAACTGCTCTCCCACGACGAGGCCGCCGCGCTGATTCTGGGCCTTCAGGACCGTACGACCCGCGACCGGGCGGCGGAGTGGATGGAGGGCGACGAGGCGGCACCGGCCCTGCGCCTCTGGCGAGCCCTCGCCCGCCGCTGCGTCGGGTCCTACCGGGAGCACGCGGCGGCTCCGCTGACGCTCGCCGGCTGGGTCGCCTGGTCGACCGGCGACGATCTGGAGGCGAGGGAGGCCCTGGCCATGGCACTCGGTGCCGACCCCGGCTACCTGTTCGCCCGCCTGCTGCACCAGGCCTGCAACGAGGGCCTGGACCCCGAGTCGATCCGCCGCTGCCTGCGCGCCGAGCGCGGCGGCCGAGCAGGCGGGCCTGCCGGGCCGCCCCGGACGACGCCGGACACCGGGTGGATCGAGGACGAGGACAGCGAGGAGGGCGAGGGCATGAGTATGGGCATCGGCTGGGGCGAGGACCCCGAAAGGTTCGAGGCCATGGACGGGTTCGAGGGGACGAGCGGTATCGATGGCACGCAGGGGGCTGAGAGCGACGGCCGGTTCGACGGCACCGAGGCCACGTCTCCGCACGACGAGGTCGGGGGTCCCCCGTCCTGCTCGACATCGGTCAGTGCTGCCACACGGGCGCTGGAGTCGGCCACCAGGCGACGACGTCGGGTAGGCCCGCCGGACGGCGCCGAGACGCGCCCGCGGGCCAGGGGGACGGGCGGGACCCGTCCCCAGCCCTTGGGCAAGCCCGCCGTACGTCGTCGCAGTCCGGGCGCGGGGGAGGCCACACCGCGAGGTCGCAGGGCGAAGGGGGACGATGCGTGAACAGGCGTAGGGCAAGCCACGGGCGCCGGGGCAGCGGCTGGACGCCGGTCGGACGGATCGACAAGGGCGGGGCAGTCGACCGGCGTCTGAACAGCGCCGGGATCGGCGGCCGACGGCTGCGCAGCGACGGGAGGCCCGAGGAGCGACTCGCCGGCGACGGGACAGGGCACAGGCATACCGGCGAGCGCGTGATGGGCGGCGGACGGTTCGGCCGGGCCGCACCGCGCAACCGTCGATTGAGCAACGCCGCCGCGTCCCACGTACAACTGACCGGCGCCAGGACAGCTGACGGACACCCCACCATCCCGACCCCGGCGCGCAGCCGGTGTGGTTGTCACGGCACCGGTCGGACACCGGCCCCGCCGCACCGCCATTCGGTCGGCTTGTCCCGCCGGGGGCGTGACTCGGGGAAGCCCTGGTCCGTTCACCTGAGTGGCGGAACCCTTGGACGGGCCGAGCCGCCGCCCCACACCTGCCCCGCCGAAGCCCCCTACCAGGCGCCGAGCGCGCCCCCGGCGCCCAGAGCGCAGAAGAAGCCGCCCATGCATCCACCGACCCCGCCCTCGGCCGCCGACGATCACCGTGCCGTGAGTCCACCCGCGTCGCCCTCGCGGGGAGGTGGCGGCGGAGCACCCGGGAGCGCAGGCGACCCGCGCGGCTCGGAGCCGCCTTTCCCGGGCATCGGACGGCCTGCCGCACTTCAGGGCACCGGACTCCCCTCCGCACCCCCGGCAAGAGGCGCGCCGTCACTGTCCCCTGCTGCTCGGCCACCGCTTGCTCCGCCGCCAGGCGCCCGCCGTCCGGCCCAACTGCCCCCGACCCACACCACCCTGATCTGCGTCGCCCTCCCCGGGCTCGCGATCTCCACGGACCAGGGACAGCTCACCGGCCGAGGGCTGGAGGGCTTCTATCGCGGCGGGCGGCGCCTGCTCGCCCGGTGCCAGGTCCGGGTGGCCGGCCGTGAACCGCTCGCGGTCCAGGCCCGGATGACCGCCGCCGACCGCGCCCGCTTCGTGGGGACACTGCGCGCCTCCCCGGACGGCGGGCCGGACCCGGACGTCGTCGTCGAGCGCATCCGCCACGCGGACGGCACCGAGCGGATCACCCTGCACAGCTCGGCACCGCGCCCGCTGCGCCTGCCGGTGGAGGTGTCACTCGGGACCGACCTGGCCGACCTGGGCATGATCGCCTCCGGCACCGCGGGCCCCGAACTGCCCGCCAGCGTCCACGCCTTCGGCCTGCGCTGGGCCGGCGCCACCGGCGGCGCGGCCGTCACGGCCGACCCGCCGCCCGCCGACGCACTGGCCTCCGCGGGCCTGCTGCGCTGGGAACTGGACCTGCTCCCGGGCGGTTCCACGACTCTGGAGCTGCGCATACGGCAGGACGGCGCGGGACCCGTCCGAGCCGTGGGTCACGTGGCGACGAGCCCCCTCGCCCCGGCACGGGCCGTCGGTGACGATCCACGCGTCGAGGCGCTCCTCGGCACCAGCATCGAGGACCTCCAGGCCCTGCTCCTGCGCGACTCCGCGCACCCCTCCGACACACATCTCGCGGCAGGGGCGCCGTGGCGCTGCGGCATGGCCCCGGCCGAGGCTCTCGCCGCCGCCCGGATGACGCTCCCGCTGGGCACAGGACTCGCGGCGGGCACCCTGCGCACCCTCGCCCGCACCCAGATCCCGGGGCCGGGCCCGAGGTCCGGCATGCTGCCCGGGCCGCGCCGGGACGCGGGCGCACACCTGCCTCCGGGCTGCACGGGTACGGAGGCCACCCTGCTCTTCCCCGTACTCCTCGCCGAGGCCCGCCGCTGGGGTCTCCCCGAGCAGACGACCGAGGAACTGCTCCCCACCGCCGAGCGCTGTCTGACCTGGCTGCGCACGGCAGTGGGCGACGGCACCTACCTGCCCGATCCACAGCCGGGCGGCCCCCTGCGCTGCGAGACACAGGCCCACGCACACCGCGCCGCCCTCCTCGGCGCCGATCTCCTCGACGCGTACGGCCGACCCGGCGGCGCCGGGCTGCGGCAGTGGGCCCAGGAGCTGCGCACCGCGTTCCGGGACGACTTCTGGGTCGAGGACCGGGGCGGCGGCAGACCGGCCGCCGCCCGTACCCCGGACGGGCGCATCGTGCCGCACTTCGGCGCGATCGCCGCCCATCTCCTCGACACCGGTCTGCTGGGCGCGGGCGAGTCGGCCTCCGGGCTGCTCGACAAGGTGCAGACCGAACAGCTCGCCCGGCTGTTCGGCAGCCCGGCCATGGACTCGGGCTGGGGACTGCGAGGCCTCGGCGTCAAGGAGCCGGGGTACAACCCGTTCGGCCACCGCAGCGGCGCTGTGCGGGTCCAGGAGACCGCGGTGGCCGTCGCGGGCCTGGCCACCGCCGGGTACGAGAAGGAGGCGAGTTCACTGCTGCGCGGCCTCCTGTCGGCGGCCGAGGCCTTCGACCACCGGCTGCCGGAGATGTACGCGGGGGAGCAGCGCACAGCAGGAGGCGCCCCGCTGCCCCACCCGGCGGCCTGCCGGCCGTCGGCCACCGCTGCCGCCTCCGGGATCCTGCTGCTAGCCACCCTGGCCGGCATCCGTCCGGACGCCCCGGCGAACACGGTCATGCTCCGTCCGGTACGCAGTGTGCCGCTGGGCGAGATCGGCCTGACGGGGCTGCGGGTCGCTGGAGAGCCCTTCTCCGTACGGGTCGGCCGTCTCGGCGTCGCCATGGTCGAGGAGGCCGCCGCTGGGCTGCAACTGGGGGCGTGACCTCGTACGACATGCCTCGGGAAGGCGTCCGGAGGCGGTCGGTGACGGCCCTGTCCGACCGTCGTGGATCAGTCATGGGTGCGGCTGGAGAGGGGAGTGTTTATCGTCAGGCAGACGACTATGATCGCCGCATGCCCTACGACCCGTCAGCGTTTCCGCCCTTCGCCGTCACCGTGGACCTGGTCGTGCTGACCGTGCGTCGTCATGCCCTGTGCGCGCTGGCGGTACGCAGGGGTGAGCCGCCCTTTCAGGGGCGCTGGGCGCTCCCGGGCGGCTTCGTGCGGGCCGACGAGGATCTGGGGCAGGCCGCGGCGCGTGAACTGGCCGAGGAGACCGGCCTGCGCGCCCACGACCCGGACGCCCCGGCACAGGACAACGGCGCCCACCTGGAGCAGCTCGCGACCTACGGTGACCCCAAGCGCGACCCCCGGATGCGCGTGGTCAGCGTCGCCCATCTCGCGCTCGCCCCCGACCTGCCCGCACCCCGGGCCGGCGGCGACGCCAACAGTGCGCGCTGGGCGCCCGTCGAGGAACTGCTCCAGCAGGGCGGCTACGGCCGCGACGGCGAACAGGCGGCACCGCTCGCCTTCGACCACGCCCAGATCCTGTCGGACGGGGTGGAGCGGGCCCGCTCCAAGATCGAGTACTCGTCGCTGGCCACCGCGTTCTGCCCGACCGAGTTCACCGTCGGCGAGCTGCGCCGGGTGTACGAGGCGGTGTGGGGCGTGGCCCTCGACCCCCGTAACTTCCACCGCAAGGTCACGGGCACCCCGGGCTTCCTCGTCCCCACCGGCGGTACGACCACCAGGCAGGGTGGCCGCCCGGCCCAGCTCTTCCGAGCCGGCGGCGCCACACTGCTCAACCCTCCGATGCTGCGCCCCGAGGTCTGACACACGAACGCCGTGGACAGATGTGCGTACATGGGCCCTGCCACACCCCAGAAAACGGACATAACGCGCTATCTTGCTACGGGTGATCCAGGCCTTCGGACTGACCAGCAACCCTCGCAAGGAGCTTCCCCCCGCCGTCGACGACGTCTCCTTCGAGGCGCGCGCGGGATGCGTCACCACACTCCTCGGTCCCCCCGGCGCCGGCAAGACGACGGTGCTCAGGCTCATGCTCGAACTCCAACAGGGCCGTGGCATCACCTACTTCAGAGGCCGGCCACTGCACCGCATCGCCCATCCGTCCCGTGAGGTCGGTGTTCTCCTGGGCGATGTGCCGGGGCACCCCGCGCGCACGGTCCGAGGTCAACTCCGCATGCTGTGCGCGGCGGCCGGCGTCCCGGCCCGCCGTGCAGACGAGGTCCTTGAGGTGGTCGGCCTCGTCAGTCTGCGCGACGAACGTCTGGGCACCCTGTCGCGCGGCATGGACCGCCGGCTCGGCCTGGCCTGCGCCCTGCTGGCGGACCCGCACACCCTCGTGCTGGACTCCCTCACCGAGGGCCTGTCCGCCCGCGAAAGCCATTGGCTGCACGGCATGCTGCGCGCCCACGCGACCCAGGGCGGCACCGTCCTGTTCACCACCACCGACCCCAAGGAGGCGGCCCGCACCGCCGACCGGATCATCACCCTCGAACAGGGCCGGCTCGTCGCCGACCAGGCCGCCGCGGACTTCGCCCGTACCCGACTGCGGCCCCGGGTCGCCGTCCGCAGCCCGCACGCCACCCGTCTCGCGGCCCTGCTGACCAAGGAGGCCCGGACGGCACATCGCTCCGTGGAGGTCGTACGGGAGTCCGGCAACCGGCTCGCCGTGTACGGCAGTACCTGCGCGGACGTCGGCGAGACCGCGTTCCGGCACGGCATCCTCGTACACCAACTCGCCGACGAGGTCGGTGACATGGCCTCCGGCGGCGACTCGACCCACCGGGGCGAGGAGAAGGCTCCCGAGGACGCGGCCGTGCGTCAAGGGGCTGCCATGCCCCCGGAACTCTCTGCCGAGCACGGCCCCGGCGCGTCAACCGAGGCGTCAACCGAGGCGTCAACCGAGGTCACCCCTGCGACCCGTCTCCCCGAGTCGGACGTGCCCCCCGGCCGCTCGGCGACAGCCGCCGGTGTCTCCGAGCCGTCGGACGGACCCGGCCCGGCGGCATCCGCGCCCACTCGCCCCCGGGCCGCCCACCCGCGTTCCTCCGACGCCGCCCTCGCCTCCGGCAACCCGCCCCCGCTGCCACCCCCCATCTCCGTCCGCTCCGCCCCGAGTCCGCTGCGCCCCCTCCGCTACGAGCTGCGCCGGGCCGGCGGTGTCGGCACAGGGTTTCTCACCGGGGCCGCCGTGCTCGTCTCGTCCGCGCTCGTCGCCGTGCTCATGGCCCGCATCGGGCACACCCCGCAGCACCGCCTGCTGGCCGCCTGGCCGCGGGAACTGCCGCTGCCGCCCGCGGCACTCGGCGCCGGGCTGCTCGGCGCCATCGCCTTCGGTGACGAGTTCCGTCACCCCGCCCTGGCGGTGGACCGAGGCACCGTGCCCCGCCGGCTGGGACTGCTCGTCGCCAAGCTCCTCGTCGCCGCGGGCACCGGGCTGCTGCTGGCCTTCCTCACCGTGGGCTGTAACGCCGAAGTGCTCTATCTCGTCTACGGACAGGAGCTGGCGAAGGTTCCCGCGGACTGGCTCGCGCTGACCGCGAGTTGGATCGGGCTCGTGATCGGCTGCTCATGGGCCGGGGTGCTGGCCGCCGGGATCTTCCGGTCCACCACCGCCGGGCTCGCGGCGGTGGTCGCCGTACCCGTCCTCGTGGTGCCCCTCGTACAGAAGGTCCTGGACGGGGCGTCCGTGCGGAGCGCGGCCGGGTTCTCCGTGCGGCTGCGGGAGCTGCTCCTGGCGCAGTGGCCGTTCGGGGGCGAGCGGTACCTGGCCGCCGGGGCGCGCATGATGGCCCAACCCGTCGGTGGCGCACTGGCGTTGTCGCTGACTGCCCTGCTCTGCGCGTATCTGCTCACGACCCTGCGAAGCAGGGTCCGATGACGACCGGCCGCACCCTTCCGGTCCCGCCCTGCGCACAACTCCCCGGGGAACGCCCATTTCTTTCCGATAAGGCGTCAATTGCGACGGGGTGAGCGATCACCCTTTCGTGTGCTTTTCACCAAAGACCTCAAGGGAGTTGGAGACGGAGCCGACAAAAGATCCGTGAGTACCCTTGCGCACACCATGATGACCGCCGCCCGCTCCGCAGACTCCGGTCTCGTCGGCCCGGGCGAACTCGACCGCTACCCCTACGCCGAGGCTCCCGGTCCCGACCGCGTCGGAGTCCCCTCCTGGGACGCCGCGGACCCGGAGCTGGGCCGTGTCGGCCGCCGCAGCGCGGGCAGCCGCGGCCGCGGGCTGCACGGTCAACTCGTCCAGCAGCTGGGCCAGATGATCGTCTCCGGCGACCTGGGCGCGGACCGCCCCCTCGTGCCCGAGGAGATCGGCCAGCGCTTCGAGGTCTCCCGCACCGTCGTCCGTGAGTCGCTCCGCGTCCTGGAGGCCAAGGGCCTGGTGAGCGCCCGGCCGAACGTGGGCACGCGCGTGCGTCCCGTCAGCGACTGGAACCTCCTCGACCCCGACATCATCGAGTGGCGTGCCTTCGGGCCGCAGCGCGACGACCAGCGCCGCGAGCTGAGCGAGCTGCGCTGGACGATCGAGCCGCTCGCCGCGCGTCTCGCCGCCGGGCACGGGCGCGAGGACGTCCAGCAGAGGATCGTGGACATGGTCGAGATCATGGGCCACGCCATGAGCCAGGGCGACGCGCTGACGTTCTCGCGCGCCGACTCCGAGTTCCACTCGCTGCTCATCCAGCTCGCCGGCAACCGCATGCTGGAGCACCTCTCCGGGATCGTCTCAGCCGCCCTCCAGGTGTCCGGCGGTCCGGTCACCGGTTGTGACCGGCCCACCGAGGCGTCCCTCGCGCACCACGCCCGGATCGCCGACGCTCTCGCGGCCGGCGACGGCGCGGGTGCGGAGGCGGCCATGCGGCAGCTCCTCATCGTGCACCCCGAGGTGGAGCGCGTGGTGCCGGCCCCGCGCGAGCACTGACCGCGAGCCGAGGGCGGCGCGATCGGGGGCCGTGTCGCCCTCCCGGAACCTCGCCCGGCCCGCGAACCGTCACCGCCGGGTCCCGTCGGATCCCGAGAGGGCCCGGCGGGGCCCGGCGGCGGAGACGGGGCGGGCAGGTGGCGCGGTGACGGTGGGGCGAAGGGGCGGCGGCCGGTCCTGAAGCGTCCGTCGCGGCTGTGAATAAGGCTGTGGATGCGACTGTCGTTTTGGCTGTCGATGTGTCTGCCGACGCGGGCACGGATCGGCCGGAACGACCTGGTCGCCACCACGGCTGACCATATCTAGCCGTATCTGACCGCTTTTGTGTGCTTACGGGGTGTGACTCGGGCCACGCAGATTGGGCGTAACGCTTGTGGAAGCAGCGCGATGACCTAAGAGGTGGCAGCCGAGGAGGGAATACAGACGCCGTTCAAGGCGCTGTGCATCTTCCCGGCCCCCGCCCGCGCCGTCGGCCCATCCCCAGTCGGCGGTCGTCGGCTCCTGTCCGTAGTGGACGGGGCCGGAAGCCGTTTTCCAACGTTCCGAGAGGTTGTTCGTGTCGGCCAGCACATCCCGTACGCTCCCGCCGGAGATCGCCGAGTCCGTCTCTGTCATGGCGCTCATCGAGCGGGGAAAGGCTGAGGGGCAGATCGCCGGCGATGACGTGCGTCGGGCCTTCGAAGCTGACCAGATTCCGGCCACTCAGTGGAAGAACGTACTGCGCAGCCTCAACCAGATCCTCGAGGAAGAGGGTGTGACGCTGATGGTCAGTGCCGCGGAGCCAAAGCGCACCCGAAAGAGCGTCGCAGCGAAGAGTCCGGCCAAGCGCACCGCCACCAAGACGGTCGCGGCGAAGACGGTGACCACGAAGAAGGCCACCGCCACCGCCACCCCGGCGGCCCCCGCCGCCGAGTCCTCCGTCGAGGACGAGGCGCCCGTGAAGAAGGCCGCGGCCAAGAAGACGACGACCGCCAAGAAGGCGGTCGCGAAGAAGACGGTCGCCAAGAAGACGGCGGCCAAGAAGACGACCGCCGGCAAGGACGACGCCGAGGTCGCCGAGGACGAGGTCCTCGAGGACGTCAAGCCCGGTGAAGAGGAAGAGGAAGGGGCCGAGAACAAGGGCTTCGTCCTCTCCGACGACGACGAGGACGACGCGCCGGCCCAGCAGGTCGCCGTCGCCGGTGCCACCGCCGACCCGGTCAAGGACTACCTCAAGCAGATCGGCAAGGTCCCGCTGCTCAACGCCGAGCAGGAGGTCGAGCTCGCCAAGCGCATCGAGGCCGGTCTGTTCGCCGAGGACAAGCTGTCCAACGCCGACAAGCTCGCCCCCAAGCTCAAGCGCGAGCTGGAGATCATCGCCGAGGACGGCCGCCGCGCCAAGAACCACCTCCTGGAGGCCAACCTCCGTCTGGTGGTCTCCCTGGCCAAGCGCTACACCGGCCGCGGCATGCTCTTCCTGGACCTCATCCAGGAGGGCAACCTCGGTCTGATCCGCGCGGTCGAGAAGTTCGACTACACCAAGGGCTACAAGTTCTCCACGTACGCCACCTGGTGGATCCGTCAGGCGATCACCCGCGCCATGGCCGACCAGGCCCGCACCATCCGTATCCCGGTGCACATGGTCGAGGTCATCAACAAGCTCGCGCGCGTGCAGCGCCAGATGCTCCAGGACCTGGGCCGCGAGCCCACCCCGGAGGAGCTGGCCAAGGAACTCGACATGACCCCCGAGAAGGTCATCGAGGTCCAGAAGTACGGCCGTGAGCCGATCTCCCTCCACACCCCCCTGGGCGAGGACGGCGACAGCGAGTTCGGTGACCTCATCGAGGACTCCGAAGCGGTCGTCCCGGCCGACGCGGTCAGCTTCACGCTCCTTCAGGAGCAGCTGCACTCGGTCCTGGACACCCTGTCCGAGCGCGAGGCGGGCGTCGTCTCGATGCGCTTCGGTCTCACCGACGGTCAGCCGAAGACCCTCGACGAGATCGGCAAGGTGTACGGGGTCACCCGCGAGCGCATCCGCCAGATCGAGTCCAAGACCATGTCGAAGCTGCGCCACCCGTCGCGTTCGCAGGTCCTGCGCGACTACCTCGACTAGGTCGCGGTCGTACGACACGAAAGGCCCGGCCTCCCTCGACGGGAGCCGGGCCTTCGTGCTGTGCGGAGAGCGGGTCGTCGCACCGGCGTGCGGGGAGCGCGGCCCGGCGCGTGCGGAGCGCGGGCTTCGGCCGACGGCGTCCCTCTTTCGTGGCCCGCGCGTGCGGGGCGGGGCCGGTTGGATCACTCTGGGTTTCTCGTGATCATCCCAGAGTGAGGAGCGCGCATGCGTCGTCCCATTGTCCGGGCCCTGTCCCGGACGCTGACCCGGTCGCTGGTCCTGGCGGCCTCGGCGGGCGTGATACCGCTGGCGTCCGTCGCCCCTGTCGCCGCCGACAGCGTTGTCGTCGGCGGCTTCCCGGTCGACGTGTCCGAGGGCCCGTGGACGGTGGCCCTGTCCAGCCGTGACCGGTTCGGGGGTACGCGGGCCGGGCAGTTCTGCGGCGGCGTGGCCGTCGGCCGGACCACCGTACTGACGGCGGCCCACTGCATGGGCGCCGACGTCCTCGGGGGACCGCCCGACCGCGTTCAGGACCTGAAGGTCATCACCGGGCGTACGGAACTGACGTCGGCTCAGGGCAAGGAGATCGCGGTCCGCGACACCTGGGTCAATCCGGGCTACGACAAGACCAGCAACGCCGGGGACTTCGCCGTGCTCACCCTCGCCGAGGCGCTCCCGCAGACCTCGGTCATCGGGATGGCGGCTGCCGGCGACCCGGCCTACGAACCCGGGACGAACGCCACGGTCTACGGTTGGGGCGACATCACGGGCGGCGCCGACTACGCGCGCAGTCTGCGGGCCGCGCGTGTGCACGTGCTGGCCGACGCACTCTGTGAGCGGGCCTATCCGGGCAGCGCCGACGGCACCTACAAGGCCGACAGCATGCTGTGTGCCGGCGAGGCCGCAGGGGGGCCGGACGCCTGCCAGGGGGACAGCGGAGGGCCGCTGGTCGCCCAGGGGCGGCTGGTCGGGCTGGTGTCCTGGGGCAGCGGCTGCGGACGGCCCGGGAGTCCGGGCGTCTACACGCGGGTCTCCGACGTCGTACGGACGATGGGGTGGAACACCGCCACCACTGCCGGTAGCGGCGCCTGAGGCCCCCGTGAGCGGCGGCCTGAGGGGTCCCTCGGGACGCGGCTGGGGTGCGACGACCCTGTGACGGCCGTCTCGCGCTCCGTGAGCGAGCCTGCGTGAAGCGGGCGGCCACTCCTGGGAACAGGAGTGGCCGCCCGGATCAACCGGCCTGGGCCGGAGCTGGCTCGTCGTCGAAGCGCGGTATCAGCGTTCTTCTTCGTTGGAGCTGGCCGGAACGGTCGTCAGGCGCTCCGTCTCGTCCTGTATCTCAGCGGCGATCTTCTTGAGTTCCGGCTCGAACTTGCGGCCGTGGTGGGCGCAGAAGAGCAGTTCTCCGCCGCTCGCCAAGACAACGCGAAGGTATGCCTGGGCGCCGCAGCGGTCGCAGCGATCAGCGGCCGTCAGCGGGCTCGCGGGGGTCAGAACAGTAGTCACGTCGCCTCTTCTCTAGCTCGACGAGCTGTCGTACCAGGGTCAACATCCAACCAGGCCGAAAACGTTCCCGCTCGCGGCTCTTCCTCGAAAAAAATCTTTTCGAAGCGGCTGTCAGCTGCCGGTTGGCGGCGAATGTGCCGTATTGCGTGTCTTCGTGTCTGTACGGGTTCGCGCTGTCTGTCGTCTGTCGGTGTGTGGGTCCCCCGGCTGGGTTGCCGGTTGTTCATGAGGACGTGCCCGGAGCCTAAATGGTTCATGCCTGGAAGGGAACGTGATATGTACTTCACTCCATCGAGGGATCGAACAAGCATGCGACGCTGGAATAGTGTGAGTTCATGACGAGGGTGGCGTTACATCGGCTCTACCAGGCCTCGGTACCCTCTGAGCGGCTACCGAAGCCGGGCCCTTACCCATCAGGGCCCCAATTCAAATTCAGCGAGGAGCGAACCGCGTGACCGCCGATACGTCCGTGCCGTCCACAGCGCTGCTGGCAGGAGCAGACCGGGACGGTTCCAACTACACCGCGCGGCACCTGCTCGTCCTTGAGGGGCTCGAAGCCGTGCGCAAGCGCCCGGGCATGTACATCGGGTCGACGGACAGCCGCGGCCTGATGCACTGTCTCTGGGAGATCATCGACAACTCCGTGGACGAGGCCCTCGGGGGCTACTGCGACCACATCGACGTCATCCTGCACGACGACGGCTCCGTCGAGGTGCGGGACAACGGCCGGGGCATCCCCGTCGACGTCGAACCCAAGACCGGCCTCTCCGGTGTCGAGGTCGTCATGACCAAGCTGCACGCCGGCGGCAAGTTCGGCGGTGGCTCGTACGCCGCCTCCGGCGGTCTGCACGGTGTGGGCGCGTCCGTGGTGAACGCGCTCTCGGCGCGTCTGGACGTCGAGGTCGACCGGGTGGGGAACACCCATGCGATCAGCTTCCGGCGCGGTGTGCCGGGCTCCTTCGACGCCGTCGGTCCCGACGCCAAGTTCGAGACGGGCGGCCTGCGCAAGACCAAGCGGATCCCCAAGACCCGCACCGGCACGCGCGTGCGCTACTGGGCCGACCGGCAGATCTTCCTCAAGGACGCCAAGCTCTCCCTGGAGAACCTTCACCAGCGCGCTCGGCAGACCGCGTTCCTGGTGCCGGGCCTCACCATCGTCGTCCGTGACGAGTTCGGGCTCGGCGAGGGCGGCAGCAAGGGCGAGGAGTCATTCCGCTTCGACGGCGGCATCAGCGAGTTCTGCGAGTACCTGGCCTCCGACAAGCCGGTCTGCGACGTCCTCCGCTTCTCCGGGCAGGGCACCTTCAAGGAGACGGTCCCCGTCCTGGACGACCACGGCCAGATGACCCCCACCGAGGTCACCCGCGAGCTGGGTGTCGACGTGGCGCTGCGCTGGGGCACGGGCTACGACGTGACCCTGAAGTCGTTCGTGAACATCATCGCCACCCCCAAGGGCGGCACCCATGTCGCGGGCTTCGAACAGGCCGTCGCGAAGACGATGAACGAGGTGCTGCGCACCAAGAAGCTGCTGCGCGTCGCCGAGGACGACATCGTCAAGGACGACGCCTTGGAGGGCCTCACCGCGGTCGTCACCGTGCGGCTCGCCGAACCGCAGTTCGAAGGCCAGACCAAGGAGGTGCTCGGTACCTCGGCGGCCCGCCGTATCGTGACGAACGTGGTGTCCAAGGAGCTCAAGGACTTCCTGACCACCACCAAGCGGGACGCCGCCGCGCAGGCCCGCGTCGTCATGGAGAAGGCCGTCGCGGCCGCTCGTACGCGCATCGCGGCCCGTCAGCACAAGGACGCGCAGCGCCGGAAGACGGCCCTGGAGTCCTCCTCGCTGCCCGCGAAGCTCGCCGACTGCCGCAGTGACGACGTCGAGCGCAGTGAGCTGTTCATCGTGGAGGGCGACTCCGCGCTCGGTACGGCCAAGCTCGCCCGGAACTCCGAGTTCCAGGCGCTGCTGCCGATCCGCGGCAAGATCCTCAACGTCCAGAAGTCGTCCGTGACCGACATGCTGAAGAACGCCGAGTGCGGCGCGATCATCCAGGTCATAGGGGCCGGATCCGGTCGTACGTTCGACATCGACGCGGCCCGCTACGGCAAGATCATCATGATGACCGACGCCGACGTTGACGGCTCCCACATCCGCACCCTGCTGCTGACCCTGTTCCACCGCTACATGCGGCCCATGGTCGAGGCGGGCCGGGTGTTCGCCGCGGTGCCGCCGTTGCACCGTGTCGAACTCGTCCAGCCGAAGAAGGGCCAGGACAAGTACGTCTACACGTACTCGGACCGTGAGCTGCGCGAGAAGCTGCTGGAGTTCCAGAGCAAG
The DNA here is from genome assembly GCF_045041225.1 of Streptomyces sp. NBC_00075. Taxonomy (NCBI): domain Bacteria; kingdom Bacillati; phylum Actinomycetota; class Actinomycetes; order Kitasatosporales; family Streptomycetaceae; genus Streptomyces; species Streptomyces sp. NBC_00075. The sequence continues at coordinate 2,539,749 of NZ_CP108243.1, read as the reverse complement.
GGCGTGCGCTACAAGGACTCGATCCAGCGCTACAAGGGTCTTGGTGAGATGGACGCCGACCAGCTGGCCGAGACCACGATGGACCCCCGTCACCGCACCCTGCGGCGGATCAACCTGTCCGACCTGGAGTCCGCCGAGCAGGTCTTCGACCTCCTGATGGGCAACGACGTCGCTCCGCGCAAGGAGTTCATCTCCAGCTCGGCGGCGACGCTGGACAGGTCCCGGATCGACGCGTGACCGCGGTGGGTCGGGCGTACACCCCGGGGCGTACGCCCGACCCACCGCAAACCGATCTCACGGAATGAATCACCTAATGGGGTGAAGCCCAGGGAGAAGAAGAGTCGGGGATCTTCCCGTTCTGTCCATCCTTGGGCATGCAGTCAAGCACCGGTCGTCCGCGCAGACGCGGGGGCGGCCCTGAGAGTTCGGCCGAGACCCACGCACGTCGTGACGTCGTCCCCACCCACGCGGGGGTGAGCGGGGACACGCCGTTCGAGGACCCCTGGTACGACGCGCTCGCCTCCGGCTGGGGCGAGTTGGACGGCACGGGCGCGCCCGCCACCGTCGTCCCACCCGCACGCCGGGAACAGGAGCGCCGGGGCGGCGGCGCGGCCGACGTCTATCTGGAGGTGCAGCGCAGCGCGGCCTTCCAGGAGGTGCGCGGCCGGTACCGGAGGTTCGTGATCCCCGGCGTCGCCGTCTTCTTCTCCTGGTACGTGGGTTACGTCGTGACGGCGACCATGGCACCCGGATTCATGGCCCGGCCCGTGGTGGGCGCGGTGAACGTGGCGATGCTGGCGGGACTCGGACAGTTCCTCACGACGTTCCTGTTCACCTGGGCGTACGCCCGCCACGCACGGCTGCGCAGGGACCGGGCCGCGCTCGATCTGCGCTGGGACACCCAGGAACTGACGCGTGGCCTCAGGGGCGGTGGATCGTGACGGGTGATCACCAGATGCTGGCGCTGATGCTGTTCAGCGCGTTCGTCGCCGTCACGCTGGGCATCACGACCTGGGTGAGCCGGCGTCGGCAGGGCTCCGCGGAGGAGTTCTACGCGGGCGGCCGGCTGTTCTCCCCGATGGAGAATGGTTTTGCCATCGCGGGCGACTACATGTCGGCCGCCTCCTTCCTCGGTATCTCCGGCCTCATCGCGCTCTTCGGCTACGACGGACTCCTGTACTCGGTGGGCTTCCTGGTCGCCTGGCTCGTCGTGCTGTTCCTCGTCGCCGAACTGGTGCGCAACTGCGGTCGGTTCACGCTGGCCGACGTCGTGGCCTCGCGGATGCGGGAGCGACCCGTGCGGATCGCGGCGGGAACTTCCTCGGTCACCGTGTCCGTTCTGTATTTGGTGGCGCAAATGGTCGGGGCGGGGAGCCTGGTCGCACTGCTGCTGGGCGGGACGAGCGAGGCGGCGCAGTCCTGGACGGTGATCGCGGTCGGCGCGCTCATGGTGATCTATGTGTCGTTGGGAGGGATGCGGGCCACTACGTGGATCCAGATCGTCAAGGCGGTCCTGCTGATGGGCGGGGCGATCGCACTGACCGTGCTGGTGCTGGTGCGGTTCCACGGCGACTTCGACCAGCTGCTGCGCACGGCGGCCGAGCGCAGCGGTCACGGTGACGCGTTCCTCGCCCCCGGACTGAGGTACGGCGGCGACTGGACCTCGCGTTTCGACTTCATCAGCCTGGGCCTCGCACTCGTGCTGGGCACCGCCGGGCTGCCGCACATCCTCTCCCGCTTCTACACCGTGCCGACCGCCCGTGCCGCCCGTCGATCGGTCGTCTGGTCGATCGGGCTCATCGGCGGCTTCTACCTGATGACGATCGTCCTCGGCTTCGGCGCGGCGGCGATCGTGGGACCCGAGGCGGTCCGCGGATCGAACGCCGCCGGGAACACTGCGGTGCCACTGCTGGCCCTCGATCTGGGCGGTGGCGCGCACTCCACAGGCGGAACGGTTCTGTTCGCGATCGTCGCCGCCATCGCCTTCGCAACGATTCTCGCGGTGGTCGCCGGCATCACGCTCGCGTCCTCGGCGTCCGTGGCCCACGACCTGTACGCGTCGCTGCGTCGCCCGCGTGCCAAGCCGCGCAGCGAGGTGGCTGTGGCACGTACCGCCGCGGTCGGCATCGGTGTGGTCGCGATCGCCCTCGGCCTGCTCGCCCGCGACCTGAACGTCGCCTTCCTGGTGGGCCTCGCCTTCGCCGTCGCGGCCTCCGCGAATCTGCCGGTGCTGCTCTACTCGCTGTTCTGGGGCGGCTTCACGACCAGGGGCGCGGTGTGGTCGGTGTACGGGGGGCTGGTTCCGTCGGTCGTCCTCGTGCTGCTGTCACCCGTGGTGTCGGGGAGCCCCGAATCCCTGTTCCCCGGCGTGGACTTCCAGTACTTCCCGTTGCAGAACCCGGGGCTCGTCTCGATCCCGCTGGGATTCCTCGCGGGCTGGCTCGGCACGGTCACCTCCGCGGAGGAGCCGGACGCGGCCAAGCACGCGGAGACCGAGGTGCGGTCGCTCACGGGGGCGGGGGCTGTTTAACGGGCGGCGATTTCACGGTCGTACGACTTCTTCACTGTCGTACGACCGTGAAGGGCAGGCGGGCCGCTCAGGGGGCCACCCATACGTACCGGTGTTCGGGGCGGCCCGTGTCGCCGTACTTGAGGGAGAGGCGGAGGCGGCCCGCCTGTTCCAGGTGGCGGAGGTAGCGCTGGGCCGTGGAGCGGCTCAGGCCCGTCTCGGCGGCCACTTCGTGGGCCGAGAGGGCGTGGCCGGCGCGGTGGAGGACGCCGCAGATGAGGTCCGTGGTCGGTTCCGAGTGGCCGCTCGGCAGGTCGGGGGCGGCGGGGGCGGGCGGGGTGCGCAGGGCGCCGAAGATCTGGTCGACCTGCTCCTGGCAGGTGTGGTTCCGGTCGCCGACGTGGTCGACGGTGCGGCGCAGGGCGGCGTAGGACTCCAGGCGGGTGCGCAGCGCGGTGAAGGTGAACGGCTTGACCAGGTAGTGCAGGGCGCCCAGGCGCATCGCGGCCTGCACGGTCACCACGTCACTCGCCCCGGTGATCATGATGACATCGGTGCAGTGGCCCTGTTCCCGCATGCGGTGGACCAGTTCGAGTCCCGTCCGGTCGGGCAGGTAGTGGTCGAGCAGGACCAGGTCGATGGTGCCGCGCTGTACGGCGGCCAGGGCCTCGGCAGCGTTGTGGGCACGGGCGGCGACTCTGAATCCGGGGACCTTCTCCACGTACTTGGTGTTGATCTCCGCGACTCGGAGGTCGTCGTCCACCACCAGGACGTCAATCATCGGACCACTCTTGCAAGCAGAGGAGCGGTTTGCGCCCAGAAGGCGGATGTTGTGGCATGCGCCACATCTGTGGTCCTCCGCTGTCGGTCCTCCGGGTTCCTCAGGGGCGGGTCGCCCACACGTAACGGTGTTCGGGGCGGCCCGCGTCGCCGTACTTGAGGGTCAGTCTGGCTCGTCCAGTGCGTTCCAGGAGCTTCAGGTAGCGCTGGGCGGTCTGGCGGCTCACCCCTGTCCGTTCGGCGATCTCCTGGGCGGACAGGGGGCCCTCGGCGTTCACCAGGGCGCGGCGCACGAGCTCCGCGGTGGTGGGGGAGTGCCCTTTGGGCAGTTCGGGCTCGGGGCCGGAGGACAGGGCGCCGAAGATCCGGTCCACCTCGGCCTGTTCGGCCTCGCCGCCGCCGTCGAGGGTGCGGCGCAGCTCCGCGTACGCCTCCAGCTTGGAGCGCAGTCCCGCGAAGGCGAACGGCTTGACCAGATACTGAAGCGCCCCCTGCCGCATCGCCGCCTGCACGGTCGACACGTCCCGGGCCGCCGTCACCATGATCACGTCGGTCTCGTGGCCGCGCCGACGCATCTCCTGGACGACCGAGAGGCCCGTGTCGTCGGGCAGGTAGTGGTCCATCAGGACGAGATCGAGCTGTGGCAGCGCCTCCAGCTGCCGCAGTGCCTCGGCCGCGCTGTGCGCCTCTCCCGCGACACGGAAGCCGGGCACCTTCTCCACATAGGCGGCGTTGACGCGCGCCACCCGGATGTCGTCGTCCACTACCAGGACCTCGATCATCTCGACTCCTCCTCGGCGGCGACGGGGGTGGTGGTGGCTGTGCTGGCGGCCGGTTCCAGGGGTCGTCCCGTGTCCGGGACTCGCTCCTGCTCCTGTTCCGGCGCCGGGTCCGGCTCCGCGAGTGCCTCAGGCAGCACGACGGTGAACTCCGCGCCCTCGCCCTCGGCGTCGGCCACGCGCGCGCTGCCGCCCTGCCGCTCCGCGAGCCGGCGTACCAAGGGGAGCCCGATTCCGCGCTTGCCGTGCGCCGGGGGCTTCTTCGTGGACCACCCCTCCGTGAAGATCAACTCGCGCTGTTCCGCCGGGATCCCGGGCCCGGTGTCGCGCACTCTGAGGACCGCGGTACGGCCCTCCGCACGCAGTTCGACCTCCACGCGCGCGTGCGGAGTGCCGGCGACGGCGTCCAGCGCGTTGTCGACCAGGTTGCCGACGACCGTGACCAGCTCCCGGGGGTCGATCAGCCGGTTCGGCAGCAGCGTCCGGTCCGAGACCCACAGGGCGACACCGCGCTCCGCCGCCACGGTGGCCTTGCCGACCAGCAGCGCGGCGAGCAGCGGATCGCGGATCTTCTCGGCGACCTGCTCCGCGGTGGCCCGGTGGTCGCCGACCACCTCACCGACGAACTCCACGGCGTCGTCGTACATCTCCAGTTCGAGCAGCCCCAGCAGGGTGTGCATGCGGTTGGCGTGTTCGTGGTCCTGGGCGCGCAGGGCGTCGAGCAGACCGTGCGTGGAGTCCAGTTCGCGGCCGAGCTGCTCCAGCTCGGTGCGGTCGCGCAGGGTGGCGACGGCGCCCCCGTCGTCGGTGGGCATGCGGTTGGCGACCAGGACCCGCTGGCCGCGCACGGTGAGCAGGTCGGTGCCGGTCACCCGGCCGGCCAGCACATCGGTCGTACGTCCGGCGCCGAGCGCCTCGTCCAGGGAGCGGCCGACGGCCTCCTCGCCGATGCCCAGCAGGCGCTGCGCCTCGTCGTTGAGGAGCCGGACGCGGCCCGCGCGGTCCAGGGCGACGACACCCTCGCGGATGCCGTGCAGGACGGCCTCGCGTTCCGCGAGCAGTGCCGCGATGTCCGAGAAGGCCAGGTCCCGCGTCTGCCGGTGCACCCTCCGGGAGATCACCCAGGCGGCCAGGGCGCCCACGGCCATGGCGCCGCCCGCGTACGCGAACAGTCCCGGGATCGCGTGGATCAGCCGGGCGCGCACGCTGTCGTACTCGATGCCGACCGAGACCGCCCCGACGATCCTGCCGCCGGTGTCGCGCAGCGGCACCTTGCCCCGGGCCGAGCGGCCCAGGGTGCCGCTGTCGATCTCCATGACCTCCTTGCCGGCCAGGGCCTCGCGGGGGTCGGTGGAGACGACCTTGCCGATCTCCTTCGGGTCCGTGTGCGACCAGCGCACGCCCCGCATGTCCATCACCACGACGTACTCGGCCCCGCTGGCTTTCCGGATCCGCTCCGCCTCGGTCTGCACCGGCCCGTCGACCGACGGCTCGCTGCCCTGGAGATCCTCGGCGATCTGCGGCTGGGCCGCTGTGGTCTGCGCGATCGCCAGCGCCCGACGCATCGCCTGGTCGTCCAGCTGATCACTGAGCGGTGCGAGGAACAGCCCGGTCGCGAGCACCGCGACTCCCGCGGCGATCGCCACCTGCATCAGCAGTACCTGCGAGAACATCCGCCGCGGCAGACCGAGGCGCAGGCGGCGTACGGGGGGAGTGGGGCTCATACCCATGAAGGTACGGGGACGAGTGGGTTCTGCCGTAGTGGGGTGTGACGTGGATCCCTTGATCAATACGTGTACGGGGTGCCTGACGGGTGGACGACGGCTGTCTTCTACGTTGCTCGATCAGCGTGTGGGAGCCGTCGGCTCCAGTTCGCGCACCGACACCACGTCCATCCGCGCCGGCGAACCCAGCGCCGACCCGCAGCTCTCCGGACGAGGCGGTGCGGAGGCGCTCTGGGCGACCTCGACGCTCCACCGGCGCCCGTCCGTGTGCGCGACGGTCACCTCCCAGAGCGGGGCCGAGCCCTCCGTCCGCACGACGCTCAGCGCGTCCGCCGTGTCCTCGCGCGCCGCCGAGCGGACGGCGAGTTCCGCGGCCTGTCCGGGCCGCTCCCAGGCGGAGCCGCCACGGCAGCCCTCCACGACGACACGCCCTTCGCGCACGCCCTGGAGGATCTCCTTGACGTGCGGCGCCTGGGCGCGGCCGTAGGCGTAGCCGTACGGCAGGACGAGCAGCGTCGGGGAGAAACGGTGTCCGCCGAGGTGCGTGACCTCCCAGGCACCCTCGACCCCGGAGGCGGCCAGTTCGGCCGCGAGGGGACGGCCGAGCAACGCGCAGCAGCGGTCGCGCTTGCCGTTGGTGCAGACGAGCGCGAGGGGATCGCCGGTGTGGGGCTGCCCCTGGAGCGCGGCGTCGAAGGATCGCGGGTCGCCCGTGCCGAGCGCGCCGAAGTCGAGGCCGAGCAACTGCTCGGGGGTGCGGGTCGTGGCGCCGTGCAGCCAGGCGTTTCCTGGCGTGGTGTGGGCTACGTACACCTGCCGTACGGCGGGGGTCCCGAAGTCGGCGTGGCGGCCGGGGCGGCGGATCAGCGCGATCCGTACGCCGGTGCCCTCCGCGGCCTTCTCCAGGGCGCGGCCGAGTGCGGGGTCCAGGTGGCTCATGGTGAGTGCCTGGGCACCCCAGGGGCCGGGCTGCTCCAGCAGCAGCCATGTCCTCGCGGTCGCCGCGGTTCCCGCGATGGGCTCGTCGAGGTCCCGGGAGACGGTCGCGCACCTACTCACAGAGGTGAGCCTAACCTGACTTGGAGCGGGACGACTTCCAGCCGCGCGGAACGGGGGGTTCAGGGCGGTTGAGGGTGGTTGACGGTGGCTGGGGGTGGCTCCGGGCGGGGTCGGGCTACTCCGGGAGCGGTTGTGGAGGGCGCTCGCCCACGTAGGTCCCGGACGGGCGCATCCGCAGGGGGCGCTCGTCGTACTCCTCCAGGGCGTGCGCGATCCAGCCCGCCGTACGGGCCACGGCGAAGATCGTCTCGCCTGCCGACGCGCCCATGCCGCTGGCGACCGTGAACACGGCCAGGGCGAGGTCCACGTTGGCGTGCAGCGGGGTGTGGCGGGCGGCGGTGGTCACGACGTCGCGGGCGGCGGCGAGGGCGGGCTCGGCCTGGGGCATCTCCTCCAGGAGGGCGAAGAGGGCACGCGCGCGTGGGTCCTCGCCGGGATAGAGCCGGTGGCCGAGCCCGGGGACGCGGCGGCCCGCGCGCAGCTCGTCCGCGACCACGGGAGCCGCGTCGCCCTCTTCCAGCACGGCCAGGAGCATCTTGTGGGCCAGGCCGCTGGCGGCGCCGTGCAGCGGGCCTTCGAGGACGCCGAGGCCGGCCGAGACGGCCGCGTAGGGGTGCGCGCGGGCGGACGCGGCGACGCGCACGGCGAGGGTCGAGGCGGCCAGGTCGTGGTCGACGAGCAGGCCGAGAGCCGTGTCCAGGGTGCGCAGCGACGCCTCGTCGGGGACCCGGAAGGCGAGCCGGGTCCAGAGGCGGTGGGCCAGCGGGCCCTCGTCGCGGTGGCCCGGCGAGAGTGTCGGCAGGGCGGCGACGAGGGTGGGGATGAGGGTGCGGGCGGTGCCCAGGACGGTGTCCGCGGAGAGGTCGAAGCGGAGCGGGTCGGCCGCCGCCGCGGCGATCGCGGCGACGCGGAGCCGGTCGACCGGGTCGCTGTGCTCGGGCAGCGCGTTGACGGAGCGGCGGGCGGCGGCGACGGAGGCCTTGGGGGCGGTGAAGGTGACCCCGGGGCGCAGGGTGCCGGTCCACAGCCACTCGGCGACCTCTTCGTAGGAGTGACGCGAGGCCAGTTCGGCGGCGTCGACGCCCCGGAAGTAGTACCGGTCCTTGTCGATGAGGGTGAGCCGGGTCCGTACCGACAGCTCGCCGCCGGAGCCCGAACTCCCGGCGCTTTCCCGCTTGTTGCGGCGGGCGAGCGCCTCCACCTCCTTGGCGTCGAAGGTGCTGCCGCGGCCACTGGGATCACGTCGGCTGCTGAGCTGACCGCGGCTCACGTACGCGTACACGGTCTCGGGCTTCACGCCGAGCAGCTCGGCGGTCTCCTTGGTGCTCAGGCGCCGGCCGGTGTGGTCGGGGGCGGGTTCTTGATCGCGCATGAGGGTCACCGTATCCGTATGGACTGAGCATTGATTCGATCAATATTGACATCGTTTCAGTCAATCATGGACAGTCGAATCAAGTTCAGGGAGGAATCATGCCGATCAACCAGGCCGCTACAGCGGCGATCACCGCTGTCGACGTACCGCGAGGGCTCGCGGGCGTCGTCGTCACCGACACCCGAATTGGTGACGTCCGGGGGCGTGAGGGCTTTTACCACTACCGCGAGTACTCCGCCGTCGAACTCGCGCAGACCCGCGGCTTCGAGGACGTGTGGCACCTCCTGGTCCACGGCGACCTGCCGGACGCGGACCGTCTCGCCGCCTTCACCGCCGAGACCGCGGCGCTGCGGCGGCTGCCCGACGAGGTGCGGGCGGCGCTGCCCGCGATCGCGGCGGCGAGCGGCCGGTCCGGACCGCTGGCCGGAATGCGTACGGCGCTGTCGCTGCTCGGTGCGGCGAAGGGCTTCCGGCCCGTGTACGACATCGACGCGGAGCGGCGGCGGGCGGACGCGCTGGTCGCCTCGGCGGCCGTACCGACCGTGCTGACGGCGCTGTACCGGCTGGGTCGGGGCCTTGATCCCGTGGAACCGAGGGACGACCTCCCGTACGCGGCCAACTACTTGTACATGTTGACGGGGGCGGAGCCGGAGCCGCTGCACGCCAGGGCGATCGAGCAATACTTGATCTCAACCATTGACCACGGATTCAATGCATCAACATTCACGGCGCGGGTCATCGCGTCGACCGGGGCGGATGTGGCGGCGGCTCTGGTGGGAGCGGTGGGAGCCCTGTCGGGTCCGCTGCACGGCGGTGCCCCGAGCCGTGCGCTGGACACCCTGGATGCGATCGGCACGGCGGACCGCATCGACGGCTGGATCCGCGAACGCGTCCTCGCCGGTGACCGCATCATGGGCTTCGGTCACCCGGTCTACCGCACCGAGGACCCCCGCTCCCGCATGCTCCGGGGCATCGCCGAGCGGTTCGGCGGCCCACTGGTGGATCTGGCGGTCGAGGTCGAACGGCGGGTGGAGGCGATCCTGGCCGAACTGAAGCCGGGCCGGGAACTGCACACGAACGTCGAGTTCTACGCGGGCGTGGTCATGGAGCTGTGCGGTCTGCCACGCGAGATGTTCACGCCGACGTTCGCGGCGGCGCGGGTGGTGGGCTGGAGCGCCAACATCCTGGAACAGGCGGAGGACTCGAAGATCATTCGGCCGGCGGCGCGGTATGTGGGGCCTGTGCCGCCGGTGGCGGTGCCGGCCGTCGCCTGAACGACTGCGACCCGGCGCCGCGTCGAGCGGGCCGGGTCAGCTCGTCCGGTCGGTGCTCAGAGATCTGGAATGTCGGCCTTGGCACGAATAAGGGTTTCGCGAGTAATGACTACGATTCTTTCGTAGTCGGCGCGAGACGCATCGGAAGGAAGGCCGGGGTCGAGTGATTCGGTGGCATCGGTGCCGATGACAGCGAAACTTCCGTCGGACAACTCGAAGATATCGGGGCAATTTCCGCCCCCTGTGCTCCCCCGGTCGACAGGAGGCACACCGATCCGACGGACAATCTTGCTCACTGTTGATTTCCTTTTCACGTCTCGCGGGCGGAAAGAAGTCTGCGCACGACTGCTGCGGGACGAAGGCGGCCCTGTGGGGCGTGCGCGTCGATGTCCGGCGGCGTGGGCGACGGTCTTGTGGAGTTGCCCTGCGCGATCACGTGTGAGTCAACCCCAGTGCCGCCTGGGACAACTGGGAACTTGACCCGTTCGTTATGGCCCGTGGGTGTGATTTCTGGTGTGCGCTACTCGTCGGAGCCCGGGGGATCGCCGACCACCCACCACTCGTCGATGTCCGCATCCTCCAGTTGGCGCAGGAGGTCGTCGATCATGTGCCCCAACTCGGCCTCGTCCGAATCGTCCGGGATGGTCGCCCGCTGCCCTCGCGTCGCGTACCAGTACTCCCTGAATACGGGGTTCTGGAGGTGACCGCGTAGGTGCCCGAAGAACTCCTCGCGACTCAGGTTGCCGATGCGGTAGTAGAAAAGGGCATTGGTGTACAGGGCGTTGGCGAAGAGGTACTGCTTCCGTTTCTGCGGGGAAGCCGGTACTTCGAAGATGTCGAGCACCTCGGCCAGATCGGGACTGTCGATGGCCTTGCTCAGCAGTTCCCAGTGGAGGCGCTGTTGGTGTGCCAGGTTGGTGTGGCGTTGCGTGAGCGCCACCTGTTCCAGGGATTCGAGCCGCATGCGCAGTGAGTCGAACTCGTGACGCTGCGCGGCCAGGGTGGCGAGGGCGCCTGTCATCAGGCCGAGGCCCGCTGCCAGGGCAGGGCCGAGTCCCCGCATCACGCTCTTCCGTATGGTCATGTCAACCCCCGAATCAGGCGGCCGTCCGCCGGTCGTCGGAATGCGGGTCGACGGAGGGGGACCGGCGAGCGATGGGCGGCGCTTGCCGCCTCCAGAGTGCCGAGTGGCTCTGATCGGCGGGGGAGGCGGAGAGGAGGCGCACGGAAGGAAGCGAGGGTCGCACACTCCGGCGCCATGTCAGACGTGTGCCCCGCCCCGGCTGCTAACAATCGTTCACTCAGGGACGATTCCTCCGGCTCGTATCCTGGGGCGGCATTCGTTCCCCGTACGTGCGCGCGGCCGTGAGCCGGTGTGCGCGTCCGCGTGAGAGAGGTCGCAGATTGAGTCAGCCGGGTCCGGGTCCGAGCAGTCACCAGATCCCCGTCATCGTTCTCGCCGGCTTTCTCGGCTCCGGCAAGACCACCCTCCTCAACCACCTCCTGCACCGCAGCGGTGGCAGCCGTATTGGGGCTCTCGTCAATGACTTCGGGGCCATCGAGATCGACGCCATGGCGGTCGCGGGGGCCCTGGGAGACTCCACCGTCTCCCTGGGGAACGGGTGTCTGTGCTGCGCTGTTGATGCGAGTGAACTTGATGTCTATCTTGATCGACTCGCTCAACCCTCGGCCCGGATCGACGTCATCGTCATCGAGGCCAGCGGACTCGCCGAACCGCAGGAACTCGTCCGCATGGTGCTCGCCAGTGAGAATCCCCGGGTCGTGTACGGAGGGCTCGTCGAGGTCGTCGACGCCGTCGAGTTCGACGACACGCGGGCGAAGCATCCCGAGATCGACCGCCATCTCGCCCTCGCCGATCTCGTCGTCGTCAACAAGGTCGGGCAGGTCGCTGACGGGGGTGAGCGGGTTCTCGGGATCGTCCGTGGGTTGGTCGACCGCGCCGCCGTCGTCCCCGCCGACTACGGGCGCGTGGACCCCGAGTTCCTCTTCGACTGCCGGCCGACCGAGGAACGTATCGGGCAGTTGTCCTTCGACGACCTGCACGATCACGGGGAGGACGGGGAGGACGGGGGGCAGGGCCACTCCGGGCATCTGCACGCCGCCTACGACAGTCTCTCCTTCAGCTCCTCGACGCCTCTCGACCCGCGTCGGCTCATGGAGTTCCTCGACAGCCGGCCCACAGGGCTCTACCGCATCAAGGGGTACGTCGACTTCGGGCCGCACGACCCGCGCAACCGGTACGCCGTGCATGCCGTCGGGCCGTTCCTGCGGTTCTATCCCGAGCCCTGGGGCGACGGCGAGGACCGGCTCAGCCGGCTCGTCCTCATCGGGTCCGGCATCGGACTGCCCGCCCTCGGCAAGGAGTTGGAGGCCTGCATGGACGACGCCCCACACGCCGACGAGCACAGCATGTGGGGCGTCCTGAGATACGTACAGGAGCCGAGCCCGGAGGGCTCCGAAGAGATCGGCTGACCTGCGCCGGGCCTGTCTACAGCGGGCCCGCCACCACACCCACCGTCTTCGGCAGCGACACGCCCGAGCCGTCGCGGCGCGGGTCCATCTCCGGGAGTTCCGCCGGCGTGCCGTTCTTCTGGGACGCGCGTGCCGGTGCCGGGCCCGCCCAGGCCACGGACAGACAGTCCTCGCCCTTCAGGAACCGCTGGCAGCGGACACCGCCGGTGGCGCGGCCCTTGCGCGGGTACTGGTCGAACGGGGTCAGCTTCGCCGTCGTCTGCACCGAGTCGTCCAGCGTGCCGCGCGAACCCGCGACCGTGAAGACGACCGCGTCCACCGCCGGGTCCACCGCCGTGAACGAGATCACCTTGGCGCCGTCCGTCAGCTTGATGCCCGCCATACCGCCGGCCGGGCGGCCCTGGGGACGGACATGGGCGGCCTGGAAACGCAGCAACTGGGCGTCGTCCGTGATGAAGACCAGGTCCTCCTCGCCCGTACGCAGCTCGGCGGCGCCGACGATCCGGTCGCCCTCCTTCAGCGTGATGACCTCCAACTCCTCCTTGTTGGAGGGATAGTCGGGGACCACCCGCTTGACGACACCCTGTTCCGTGCCGATCGCGAGACCCGGGGAGGACTCGTCGAGCGTCGTCAGACAGACCACCGTCTCGCCGTCCTCCAGGGACAGGAACTCCGACAGGGGGGCGCCGCCCGAGAGGTTGGGCGCCGCCATCGTGTCGGGGAGCTGGGGCAGGTCGATGACGTTGATGCGCAGCAGGCGGCCGGCCGACGTCACCGCGCCCACCTCGCCCCGCGCCGTCGCCGGGACCGCGGAGACGATCAGGTCGTGCTTCGTCCGCCGGCCGTCCTCGTCCGCCGGGAACGGCTCGCCGTTCGCCGTACGCGCCAGCAGGTCCGTCGAGGACAGCAGCACCCGGCACGGGTCGTCGGCCACCTGGAGCGGGACCGCGGCGGCGGTGGCGGCACCGGCCGACTCCAGCAGGACCGTACGCCGGTCGGTGCCGAACTTCTTGGCCACCGAGGCCAGTTCGGTCGAGACCAGCTTGCGCAGTTCCGCGTCCGACTCCAGGATCCGGGTCAGCTCCGCGATCTCGGCGGCCAGCCGGTCCTTCTCGGACTCCAGCTCGATGCGGTCGAACCGGGTCAGCCGGCGCAGCGGGGTGTCCAGGATGTACTGCGTCTGGATCTCGGACAGGCCGAAGCGCTCCATCAGGCGCTCCTTCGCCTGCGCGGAGTTGTCGCTGGAGCGGATCAGCCGGATGACCTCGTCGATGTCCACCAGCGCGGTGAGCAGGCCCTCGACCAGGTGTAGCCGGTCACGGCGCTTGCCGCGGCGGAACTCGGAGCGGCGCCGCACGACCTCGAAGCGGTGGTCGAGATAGACCTCCAGGAGCTCCTTGAGGCCGAGCGTGAGGGGCTGGCCGTCCACCAACGCCACGTTGTTGATGCCGAAGGACTCCTCCATCGGCGTCAGCTTGTAGAGCTGCTCCAGGACGGCTTCCGGCACGAAGCCGTTCTTGATCTCGATGACCAGGCGCAGGCCGTGGTTGCGGTCGGTGAGGTCCTTGACGTCGGCGATGCCCTGGAGCTTCTTCGCGCCGACCAGGTCCTTGATCTTGGCGATCACCTTCTCCGGGCCGACGGTGAAGGGCAGTTCGGTGACGACCAGGCCCATGCGGCGCGGCGTCACGTTCTCCACCGACACCGTGGCGCGGATCTTGAACGTGCCGCGGCCCGTCTCGTACGCGTCCCTGATGCCGGCGAGGCCGACGATCCGGCCGCCGGTGGGCAGGTCGGGGCCCGGGACGTGCCGCATCAGGGTGTCGAGGTCCGCGTTCGGATAGCGGATCAGGTGCCGGGCGGCCGAGATGACCTCGCCCAGGTTGTGCGGCGGCATGTTCGTGGCCATACCGACCGCGATGCCCGACGCGCCGTTGACCAGCAGGTTCGGGAAGGCGGCGGGCAGCGCCACCGGTTCCTGCTCCTGGCCGTCGTAGTTCGGCGCGAAGTCGACCGTGTCCTCTTCGATGGACTCCGTCATCAGGGACGTCGCGTCGGCCATCCGGGCCTCGGTGTACCGCATGGCGGCCGGCGGGTCGTCGTTGCCCAGCGAACCGAAGTTGCCGTGGCCGTCGACCAGCGGTACACGCATGGAGAAGGGCTGGGCGAGCCGCACCAGGGCGTCGTAGATCGACGAGTCGCCGTGCGGGTGGAGCTTACCCATGACCTCGCCGACGACACGGGCGCACTTCACATAGCCGCGGTCGGGGCGCAGGCCCATCTCGTTCATCTGGTAGACGATGCGACGGTGTACGGGTTTGAGGCCGTCGCGGGCGTCGGGCAGGGCTCGGGAGTAGATGACCGAGTACGCGTACTCGAGGAAGGAGCCCTGCATCTCGTCGACGACGTCGATGTCGAGGATCCGCTCCTCGAAGTCATCGGGCGGCGGGGTCTTCGTGCTGCGGCGGGCCATCGCTGCCGGCTCCTTCTGTTTCCTGGTCGTTCGCTTACGGGGTGCTTGAGTCGGTGTCTTGCTGGGACGTGAACGGGATCTGACGCGGACCATTGTGGACTGCCGCACTGACAACGCGGACCAAGGCCCGTGCCTGCGGCGGTGTTCGACGGTGGGCGCCGTTGCTGAAACGTACCGTCCCGAAGCTGCGGAATCTCGCTGTCGGCGTACGTCCGCCGGGAACTTCGCCAGCACTCCGCACGCTTGCATACAGTGGCAGGACCGGCAGGAAATCAGCGGTTGCAACAACCGCATCCGCGATCGAAGGGACGTACATGCCCATGGGTCACACGGCCACAGCCGAGGCAGGCTCCGGCGGCCTGACAGCGACAGAGCACCGCCTCGCCAACGGGCTGCGCGTGGTGCTCTCCGAGGACCACCTGACCCCGGTCGCGGCGGTGTGCCTCTGGTACGACGTCGGATCACGCCATGAAGTCAAGGGCCGTACGGGCCTGGCTCACCTTTTCGAGCACCTGATGTTCCAGGGCTCGGGCCAGGTGAAGGGCAACGGCCACTTCGAACTGGTCCAGGGCGCGGGCGGCTCGCTCAACGGCACCACCAGCTTCGAGCGCACCAACTACTTCGAGACCATGCCCACCCACCAGCTGGAGCTCGCCCTCTGGCTGGAGGCCGACCGCATGGGCTCGCTGCTCGCGGCCCTCGACGACGAGTCCATGGAGAACCAGCGGGACGTCGTCAAGAACGAACGCCGGCAGCGCTACGACAACGTCCCCTACGGGACGGCGTTCGAGAAGCTGACCGCCCTCGCCTACCCGGAGGGCCACCCCTACCACCACACGCCGATCGGCTCGATGGCGGACCTGGACGCGGCGACCCTGGAGGACGCAAGGGCGTTTTTCAGGACCTACTACGCGCCCAACAACGCCGTCCTGTCGGTCGTCGGGGACATCGACCCCGAGGAGACGCTCGCCTGGGTCGAGAAGTACTTCGGCTCCATCGCCGGGCACGACGGCAAGCCCGCGCCGCGCTCCGGCGCCCTCCCCGACATCATCGGCGAGCAGCTGCGCGAGGTCGTCGTCGAAGAGGTCCCCGCGCGCGCGTTGATGGCCGCCTACCGGCTCCCGGAGGACGGCACGCGCGCGTGCGACGCGGCCGACCTGGCGCTCACCGTCCTCGGCGGCGGCGAGTCCTCCCGCCTCTACAACCGGCTCGTACGGCGCGACCGTACGGCGGTGGCGGCCGGCTTCGGCCTGCTGCGACTGGCCGGAGCGCCCTCCCTGGGCTGGCTGGACGTGAAGACCTCCGCGGACGTCGAGGTGCCGGTCATCGAGGCCGCCGTCGACGAGGAACTCGCGCGGTTCGCCGCCGAGGGCCCCACGGCCGAGGAAATGGAGCGCGCCCAGGCCCAGTTGGAGCGCGAGTGGCTGGACCGTCTCGGCACGGTCGCGGGCCGCGCCGACGAACTGTGCCGCTTCGCCGTGCTGTTCGGCGACCCGCAGCTCGCGCTGACCGCCGTCCAGCGCGTGCTGGAGGTGACCGCCGAGGAGGTCCAGCAGGCCGCCAAGGACCGGCTGCGCCCCGACAACCGCGCGGTGCTCGTCTACGAGCCGGTCGCCGGAGAGACCGCCGAGGACGCGGATCCCCCCGAGGACCCCGAGGCCGAGGCCACGGTCGAAGCCGGCGACAAGGACGAGGAGGCGGCCAAGTGACCGAGCTCACCACGATGAAGTTCCACCCCCAGCCCCAGGCGGGCGAGGCCAGGCCCTGGGCCTTCCCGGCCCCCGGACGCGGCACGCTCGACAACGGCCTGACCGTCCTGCGCTGCCACCGCCCCGGCCAGCAGATCGTCGCCGTCGAGGTGCTCGTCGACGCTCCCCTGGAGGCCGAGCCGGCCGGTCTCGACGGCGTGGCCACGATCATGGCCCGGGCCTTCTCCGAAGGCACCGACAAGCACTCCGCCGAGGAGTTCGCCGCCGAACTGGAGCGCTGCGGCGCCACCCTCGACGCGCACGCCGACCACCCCTGCGTCCGCCTCAGCCTCGAAGTCCCCGTGTCACGGCTCCCCAAGGCGCTCGGTCTGCTGGCCGACGCCCTCCGGGCACCCGCGTTCGCGGACAGCGAGATCGAGAGGCTGGTGCGCAACCGGCTCGACGAGATCCCGCACGAGACGGCCAACCCGGCCCGCCGCTCCGCCAAGCAGCTCTACAAGGAGCTGTTCCCGGAGACCTCGCGCATGTCCCGGCCGCGCCAGGGCACCGAGGAGACGGTCGCGAAGATCGACTCCGCGGCCGTACGCGCCTTCTACGAGAGGCACGTCCGCCCCGCCACGGCCACCGCCGTGGTCGTCGGCGACCTCACCGGCGTCGACCTGGACGCGCTGCTCGGCGAGACCCTGGGGGCGTGGACCGGTTCGACGGCCCAGCCGCGGCCCGTGCCGCCGGTGACCGCCGACGACACCGGCCGCGTCGTGATCGTGGACCGCCCGGGCGCCGTGCAGACCCAGCTGCTCATCGGCCGCATCGGCGCCGACCGGCACGACCGTGTCTGGGCCGCCCAGGTCCTCGGCACGTACTGCCTCGGCGGCACCCTCACCTCCCGCCTGGACCGCGTCCTGCGCGAGGAGAAGGGCTACACCTACGGTGTGCGGGCGTTCGGCCAGGTCCTGCGCTCGGCCCCGGACGGCACGGGCGCCGCGCTGCTCGCCATCAGCGGCTCCGTCGACACGCCGAACACCGGTCCCGCCCTGGAGGACCTCTGGAAGGTGCTGCGCACGCTCGCGGCCGAGGGGCTCACCGACGCCGAGCGCGATGTCGCGGTGCAGAACCTGGTGGGCGTCGCCCCGCTCAAGTACGAGACGGCGGCGGCCGTGGCGAGCACGCTGGCCGACCAGGTCGAGCAGCACCTGCCCGACGACTACCAGGCCACGCTGTACCGGCAGCTCGCCGCCACCGGCACCGTGGAGGCCACCGCGGCGGCCGTGAACGCCTTCCCGGTGGACCGGCTGGTGACGGTCCTCGTCGGTGACGCGGCGACGATCGAGGAGCCCGTCAGGGCCCTCGGCATCGGCGAAGTGAGCGTCGTTTCCGCCGAGTAGCGGCACCGCGATGCACGACAGGGGCCCGGTGACGGAAGCGTCACCGGGCCCCTCTTGTCCATATTGATGGGCAAGTTGCCCGTATTGATGGAGAGGTTGACCGTCTGCCCTGTGGCATGCGCTACAAAACCCGTGATCGGTTTGTTGATTGAAAGTTACGCGGCTTAGCGTCGGTCCGGCTGTCCGTCACGCACCACGCCGCAGCCGCGGCACCCGGACAGTCATCGCCGAGTCCCCACATGGCGCGAGCCAGGGGAGCCGGGGACCCACACTGTGCAGTCCCTGGGGTGAATCGGACGCCCGCGCGCCCAGCGAGGGGGTCCGTAGGAGACCTTCCTGCTCCGAACCCGTCAGCTAACCCGGTAGGCGAGAAGGAAGGAAAGGACCAGCCACTACATGGCGTTCACCCGCGCCACCGGGAAGCACCGTCGTCCCCGCCGCCCCAGCCTCGTCACCCGTACCACCGTCCGCGCGGCAGGCGTCGCGGCCCTCGCCACCACCGGCGCCGTCGGCAGCCTCGCCGCCCCGGCGCTCGCCGCAGAGTCCACGGTCGAGCAGACCGGCCTCACTCCGGTGATCTCCATCGGCGAGACGCTCGCCGACAAGATCGACGCGCAGGCCGCCGCCCAGGAGCAGGCCGCCGAGAAGGCCGCCGCCGAGAAGCGGGCCGTCGCAGCCGAGAAACGCGCCCTGGCCGCCGCGAAGAAGGAGGCGGAGGAGCGGGCCAAGGAGGCACGCGAGGCGGAGGCCCGCGCCGCCCGCGAGGCCGAGCGCAAGCGCCTCAACACCTTCGTCGCCCCGATCTCCGGCTCGTACATCTCCACCGGCTACAAGGCGGGCGGCGCCGTCTGGTCCTCCGGCAGCCACACCGGCATCGACTTCCACGCCTCGTCCGGCACCACCGTCCACGCGGTGGGCTCCGGCACGGTCGTCGAGGCGGGCTGGGGCGGCTCCTACGGCAACAACATCGTGATCAAGATGATTGATGGTACGTACACTCAGTACGGTCATCTGTCGTCCATCAACGTGTCCGTCGGCCAGACGGTCACCCCGGGGCAGCAGATAGGTCTCTCCGGGGCCACCGGCAACGTCACCGGTGCGCACCTCCACTTCGAGGCCCGCACGACCGCGGAGTACGGCTCGGACATGGACCCCGTCGCCTACCTCCGCTCGCACGGTGTGAACGTCTGACAACCACGCGCATCTCTTGTCGTGGCCCCGGCTCCCCGAGCCGGGGCTTTCGGCGTTTCCGACGGCCCTGTGTCCAAAAAATATCCCCGGATTCCGGCCTGCCGTCGGAAATTCCGGTTCTCTGCAATAGAGTCACTGAACACACGTCAATCGTCGACGTTTCACGGGGATTAAAGCGGAGGTCGGACATGCGTATTCCGGCGCACTCGGTATGCACGGCGATCCGGGACGACATCGTCGCCGGTGTCTACGAGCGCGGCAGCCGGCTCACCGAGGAACTGCTCGCGCGCCGGTACGGCGTCTCGCGCGTCCCCGTCCGCGAGGCCCTGCGCACCCTGGAGGCCGAGGGCTTCGTGGTCACCCGGCGGCACGCGGGCGCGTGCGTCGCGGAACCGACCGAGCAGGAGGCCTCCGACCTGCTGGAGATGCGCATGCTCCTGGAGCCGCTGGGTGCCTCCCGGGCCGCCCAGCGACGCACCGAGGCCCATCTGAAAGTGCTGCGCGGCCTGGTCAGGCTGGGGCAGGAGCGGGCCAGGAGGGGCAACAGCGAGGATCTGCGCTCCCTGGGCGGCTGGTTCCACGAGACGCTCGCCCAGGCCTCCGGAAGCCACGCCCTGACCTCGACGCTCACCCAGCTCCGGCACAAGATCGCCTGGATGTACGCGGTGGAGGCCCCGGCCAATCCCGTCGAGTCCTGGACCGAGCACGGGGCGATCGTGGACGCCGTGGCGCGCGGCGACAGTGAGCGGGCGCGAGCCGTCACGGCGCTGCACACCGAGCGGGCGACCGGCGCGCACCGGCTGCGCTTTCCGGGCGGCGGAGACCGCCCGGAGCGTGTGAGGACTTCGCAACATCCCGTAAACATGACGGGCCTGCGTCATTAACACGGGCGCCGTATACAAAGAGGGTGGAATTCGCGGGGGATTATTTCTGCTGCCCATAAACGATAAACGTGAAGGGCTCACCCGGAATTCCGGGTGAGCCCTTCACGTGTGCGGGTGGTGCCTTTGAGGCGACGGCTGACCGCGGCAGTCGGCGCCTTCAATTTCTCAGACCGTCTCGGGAAGTTCCTCGAGTCCCTCGGCCACCAGCTTCGCCAGGCGGTCGAGCGCCGCGTCGGCGCCCTCCGCCTCGGAGGCGAGGACGATCTCCTCGCCGCCCTGGGCACCCAGGCCGAGGACCGCCAGCATGGAGGCCGCGTTGACGGGGTTGCCGTCGGCCTTGGCGATCGTCATGGGGACGCCGGCGGCCGTGGCCGCACGGACGAAGATGGAGGCGGGGCGGGCGTGGAGGCCCTCCGCCCAGCCGACGTTGACGCGGCGCTCAGCCATGTGATGCTGCCCTTCACTGTCTCAGGGTTGTCTAGACCATTGTTCCATAGCGTGAAGCGTTCCGGGAGGCAGGTGGAAACCTGTCCCGGAACCGCGTTCGGACCCCGGCCTGGGCCCGACTTCGGTCCCCACAGACTGCCTCGCGACGTTGTCGTACGCGAGCCGTACTCTGGGGCGCATGCAGAACTCGTCGGACCGGCACGAGTACCCCGCCCACTGGGAGGCGGACGTCGTGCTGCGCGACGGCGGCACCGCCCGCATCCGGCCCATCACCGCGGACGACGCCGACCGGCTGGTCAGCTTCTACGAGCAGGTTTCGGACGAGTCGAAGTACTACCGCTTCTTCGCGCCCTATCCGCGCCTGTCCGCAAAGGACGTCCACCGCTTCACCCACCACGACTTCGTGGACCGGGTGGGGCTCGCGGCCACGGTCGGCGGCGAGTTCATCGCCACCGTACGCTATGACCGCATTGATGCCGACGGCCTGCCCGCGTCCGGTCCCGCCCACGAGGCCGAGGTCGCCTTCCTGGTGCAGGACGCCCACCAGGGCCGGGGTGTCGCCTCGGCCCTCCTCGAACACATCGGGGCCGTCGCCCGCGAGCGCGACATCCGCCGCTTCGCCGCCGAGGTCCTGCCGGCCAACACCAAGATGATCAAGGTGTTCACGGACGCCGGGTACACCCAGAAGCGCAGCTTCGAGGACGGCGTCGTCCGCCTGGAGTTCGACCTGGAGCCCACCGACCGCTCACTCGCCGTCCAGCGCGCGCGGGAGCAGCGGGCCGAGGCACGCTCCGTACGACGGCTGCTCGTCCCGGGTGCGGTGGCCGTCATCGGCGTCGGCCGTGCCCCCGGCGGCGTCGGCCGCAGCGTTCTCGACCACATCAGGGACGCCGGTTTCACCGGTGACCTGTACGCGGTCAACAGTGCCTTCCCGGAGGAGCAGAAGGACATCGACGGGGTGCCGGCCCACCGGTCGGTGCGGGAGATCGAGGGCTCCGTCGACCTCGCGGTCGTCGCCGTCCCGGCCGAGTACGTCCCCGATGTCGTCGCCGAGTGCGGAGAGCACGGGGTGCAGGGCCTCGTCGTGGTCTCCGCCGGGTACGCCGAGAGCGGCCCCGAAGGGCGGGAGCGGCAGCGCGAACTCGTACGGCACGCGCGCACGTACGGGATGCGCATCATCGGCCCCAACGCCTTCGGCGTCATCAACACGGCCGAGGACGTCCGGCTGAACGCGTCGCTCGCCCCCGAGATGCCGAGGCCCGGCAGGATCGGCCTGTTCGCGCAGTCCGGCGCCATCGGGATCGCCCTCCTCTCCCGGCTGCACCGGCGCGGGGGAGGCGTCACCGGGGTCACGGGAGTGTCGACGTTCGTCTCCTCCGGCAACCGGGCCGACGTGTCCGGCAACGACGTACTCCAGTACTGGTACGACGACCCGGACACCGACGTCGTCCTCATGTACCTCGAATCCATCGGCAACCCGCGCAAGTTCACGCGCCTCGCGCGGCGCACGGCGGCGGCGAAGCCGCTGGTGGTCGTCCAGGGGGCGCGGCACGGCGGCGCCGCTCCACAGGGGCATGCCGTACGGGCCACGCGGCTGCCGCACGCGACGGTGTCCGCGTTGCTCCGGCAGGCCGGGGTGATCCGCGTGGACACGATCACCGAACTGGTCGACGCGGGGCTGCTGCTGGCCCGGCAGCCCCTGCCCGCCGGGCCGCGGGTGGCGATCCTGGGGAACTCGGAGTCGCTGGGGCTGCTGACGTACGACGCGTGCCTGTCGGAGGGCCTGCGGCCGCTCGCGCCGCTGGATCTGACGACGGGGGCGTCGCCGGAGGACTTCCGCCGGGCGCTGTCGGAGGCGTTGGCGGACGAGGGGTGCGATGCGGTGGTGGTGACCGCGATCCCCACGGTGGGGGAGGGCACCCTCGGGGACGCCGCGTTGGCCGAGGCGCTTCGGTCGGCCGCGGCGGAGGTTCCGGGGAAGCCGGTGCTGGTGGTGCACGTGGAGTTGGGCGGGCTGGCGGAGGCGCTGTCGGCTGCCGCGAGCACCGCACCACAGGCGGGTTCGACGGCACCCGGCGTTGCGGGCGGTGCCCACCCGTTCCGCCCTGCGGAACGCCTGCCCACCGCGGCAGCGAGGACAGGGACGTCAGCGGCTGTGGGAACCCAGCCACCCACTGCGGGTGCTGCACCGCCGCAGCCCGCCGCACCGGAGGTGCCCGCCCCTGCAACGCCGCCCACCCCCGACTCCTGCTCCCGTCTCATCCCCGCCTACCCCGCCGCCGAGCGCGCCGTGCGCGCCCTCGCCGAAGCCGTGAAGTACGGGCAGTGGCGGCGGGAGGTCGCCGAGCCCGGCAAGGTGCCCGAGTCCATCGACGCGGACATCGACGAGAAGGGGGCCGCCGAGCTGATCGGCGGGCTCCTCGCGCGTGGGCAGGGGCTCACGCTCGGTACGGACGAGACGTGCGAGCTGCTCGGGACGTACGGCATCCCGGTGCGCAGGGCCCTGCCCGCGCTGAGCGCCGACGACGCCGTGGCCGCCGCGCGGACCATCGGCTACCCCGTCGCCCTCAAGGCCACCGCCCCGCACCTGCGCCACCGCGCCGACCTGGGCGGCGTACGCCTGGATCTCGCGGACGAGGAGCAACTGCGGCGGGCGTACGCCGAGTTGACCGGCCTCTTCGGGAATCCGCACGAGGTGCGGCCCGTCGTACAGGGGATGGCGTCGCGGGGAGTCGACACCGTCGTACGGGCGGTCATCGACCCGGCGGCCGGCGCGGTGCTGTCCTTCGGGCTCGCCGGGCCCGCCTCGCAGCTGCTCGGGGACACCGCGCACCGGCTGATACCGGTCACCGACCGCGACGCGGCCTCACTGATCCGGTCGATCCGGACGGCGCCGCTCCTCTTCGGCTGGCGCGGCTCGGCGCCGGTCGACACCGGGGCGCTGGAAGAACTGCTGCTCAGGGTGTCGCGGCTCGTCGACGACCACCCCGAGGTGATCGCCGTGTCCCTGGAGCCGGTGGTCGTCGCACAGCACGGGCTGAGCGTGCTCGGGGCGTCGGTGCGGCTGGCCCCGCCGCCCGTCCGTGACGACCTGGGTCCCAGGACACTTCCTGTGTACTGAGCGGTGCCTCGCAGTCAGTGGGCCCCCGTAGGATGGGCACATGGCCAAGACCAGTACGACGACCCAGGGGCTGCGAGCGGCGATCGAGCGCAGCGGCTACTACCCGGCCCTCGTGGCCGAGGCGGTGGAGGCCGCGATCGGCGGCGACTCCATCCGGTCGTACCTGGTCCACCAGGAGACGACGTTCGACGCGAACGAGGTGCGTCGGCACGTGACCGTGCTCGTCCTCACGGGCAACCGGTTCATCGTCAGCCACACGGACGAGCAGGCCGCGGACACCACGTCCCCGACGCCGTACGCCACCACGTCCACGGAGTCCGTGAAGCTCGGCCGGATCTCGTCCGTCGTGCTCAGCAGGGTCGTCGCCAACCCGGAGTCGTACACGCCGGGCACGCTGCCCCGTGAGGTCGTCCTGACCATCGGCTGGGGCGCCGTCGCCCGTATCGACCTGGAGCCGGCCGCCTGCGGCGACCCCAACTGCGAGGCCGACCACGGCTACACGGGCAGTTCCACGGCGGACGACCTGAGCCTGCGCGTCAGCGAGGCCGGCGACGGCCCCGAGACGGTGCGCCAGGCCCTCGTCTTCGCGCAGGCCCTCTCCGAGGCGACCGCGGACGTCGCCCGCTGATGTCCCAGCCCACCACCTGGGACCACCCGGAACCACTCGCAGTCTCCTCCGCGCCCGTCCCGCACTACGGCACGGGCTCGCTCGCCGACCTGCTGCCCACCCTGGCCGCCGGCATGGACGTACCGGGCATGTCCTCGGCCATCCCGGAGCTGGCGCCCGCCGACCGGAACTGCGTGTTCCTGATCGACGGCCTGGGCTGGGAGCAGCTCCTCGCCCACCCGGACGAGGCCCCCTTCATGAGCTCCCTCATAAGCAGCTCACGAGGTGACACGGGCCGCCCGATCACCACCGGCTACCCCGCGACCACCGCGACCTCCCTCGCCTCCGTCGGCACCGGACTGCCGCCGGGCGCGCACGGCCTGCCCGGCTACACCGTCCGCAACCCGGCCACCGGCGAGCTGATGAACCAGCTGCGCTGGCAGCCGTGGACGGAACCGCGCGCGTGGCAGCCGCACCCCACGGTGTTCCAGCTGGCGCACCAGGCCGGTGTGCACACGGTCCAGGTCTCCTCGCCGACCTTCGAGAACACCCCGCTGACCAAGATCGCGCTCAGTGGCGGAACGTTCCGGGGGAAGCTGTCCGGCGAGGACCGCATGGACCTCGCCGCCGAGCAACTGGCCGCCGGTGACCGCTCGTTGGTCTACACGTACTACGCCGAGGTGGACGGCAAGGGCCACCGCTTCGGCGTCGACTCGGACGCCTGGCGCGGCCAGCTCATGTACGTCGACCGGCTCGTCCAGCGGCTGGCGGAACAACTCCCGCCGCGCGCCGCCCTGTACGTCACCGCCGACCACGGCATGATCGACATCCCCTTCGACGAGCAGCACCGCATCGACTTCGACGAGGACTGGGAACTGCGCGCCGGCGTCGCCCTGTTGGGCGGCGAGGGCCGGGCGCGGCACGTGTACGCGGTGCCGGGCGCCCAGTCCGACGTACTGACCTGCTGGCGCGAGGTGCTCGGCGAGCAGTTCTGGGTGGCCTCGCGGGACGAGGCGATAGCGGCGGGCTGGTTCGGACCGACGATCGACGAACGGGTGTACGCCCGGATCGGCGACGTGGTCGCGGCGGCGCGGGACGACGTCCTGATCGTCGCCTCCGAGCGGGAGCCGAGGGAGTCGGCGATGGTCGGCAACCACGGCTCGATGACCCCCGCGGAACAGCTCGTCCCGCTGCTCCAAGTACGCTCCTGACGCTCGCCCCCTTCCCGACCCGTCTGCCCCTCCTCCGTGTCCCTCGCCGAAAGGTGCTCAACTTCCCATGTCCGAGCTGGTGTTCTTCTCCGGGACGATGGACTGCGGGAAGTCGACCCTGGCGCTGCAGATCGCGCACAACCGGTCGGCCAGGGGGCTGCAAGGCCTGATCTTCACCCGGGACGACCGTGCGGGGGAGGGCAAGCTCTCCTCGCGGCTCGGTCTGGTGACCGACGCGGTCGAGGCGGTCCTGGGGATGGATCTGTACGGCTATGTCGTGGACCGGGTGTCGCAGGGCGGCCGGGTCGACTACCTGATCGTGGACGAGGCGCAGTTCCTGGCGCCGGACCAGATCGACCAACTCGCGCGCGTGGTCGACGATCTGCGCCTCGACGTCTACGCCTTCGGCATCACCACCGACTTCCGTACGAAGCTCTTCCCGGGCTCGCGACGGCTGATCGAGCTGGCGGACCGGATAGAGACGCTCCAGGTCGAGGCGATGTGCTGGTGCGGCGCGCGTGCCACGCACAACGCCCGTACCGTGAACGGCGAGATGGTGGTGGAGGGCGAGCAGGTCGTGGTCGGCGATGTGAGCAGCCTCGCCGCGGAGGTCGGCTACGAGGTGTTGTGCCGACGCCACCACCGTCGCCGCATGACGAGCGCCTCCGCGCACGCCGGCGCGCTCTCCCCGGACGTCCTGCCGGTCGGCCCTGCCTGATCGTCGTCGCCCGAACAGGCCGCTCCGGTCCGCCGGTTCCGGCGCCCGGTCACCTGCCGCTTCTCGGCCCGCCGAGCCTTCCCAGAACGCTCCGCCTGAACCCCGAGCCACCCCCGATACGACGAAGGTCACAATTACGTATCGGACATTTCGCGCTTCAACCTTCACTTGAACCGCACAAGTTGGCTAAGTTGACCTCCGTACGACTTCTTCCCAAGTCGCTGTTCGAAGCAGACAGTTGACTCGGGGGTGGAACACGGAAGGAGCTCGTCCCGCATGGCGCCGGAACGAACCCGTAATGATGGGCCGAGCCGTGAGGAGGTCCAGCAGCGGATCAACAGCCTCTACGACCAGGCCGAAAGCGCCTCCGGGACCTTCAACGCCACCCGCGCGATGAAGGTCGGCATGCGCAGGCGCGTCAACCCGACGCCCGACACCGCGCGCAGGCGCTCGGACCCCGCCCTCGACGAGGTCACCCGACCGTGGTTCGACGCGGCGCGCGCCAAACTGGGCCCGACACTGCCGGCCGTACTGCCGCCCGACAGGAGGCCGGCCCGCGCAGCCGAGCCCCGCCCCGCTCGTCCCGCGAGCCCTCCCGCCGAACCGGCCGCCCGCGCCGTGCCGGAGCTGACCGCCGCACCCATGCCCGCGTTGCCCACGGGATCCGCGCGTGAACTGTCGCCCGTACCCAGGGCCGAACTGCCGCCCGCGCCGGTCGCCGAACTGCCCGCCGCGCCCATGAACGCGCTGTCGGCCGTGCCTTCACCGCGTCAGGAAGCCCCGGGGGGCCTGACCGCGCTGCCCGCCGAGCCCAGCTGGTTCCCGTCGCCCGCCACGAGCACCGCTCCGCTCCCGGCCGAGATGCCGCAACTGCCCCAGTCGGCAGGTCCGGGCACGGACGCGTCCCTCGAAGGCACACCCCTGTACGCGGGCACGCTCCGGGACGGGAACTACGCCCTCGTCACCGAACTCCCCCTGGTCGCGGACCCGTTCCCGGTGGCGGACCCGTTCCCGGCCGCCGCCCCGTTCCCCGTCGCGGAGGCGCCCTACGTCGCCCAGGCGCCCCACGTCGCGCAGACCTCGTACGTCGCACAGACGTCCTACGGCACGGGAACCTACTTCGGCACCGACCCGTTCCTGGGCGCCGGTGCCGTGGCCGGCGCGAGCATCGGCAACGGCATCGCGTTCGGGCTGGAGCCGGGTGCGAAGGCCGCGAAGGCGGTCGCCTTCGCCCGTGCGCAGATCGGCAGGCCGTGCGTCTGGGGCGCGGTGGGACCGGGGTCCTACGACAACTCCGGTCTCATCCAGGCCGCCTGGAAGGCCGCCGGGGTCGCGCTCCCGCGTGCCGTGCACGAGCAGGCGAGCGCCGGCATGGCGATCCACCTCGCCGACATCCGGCCCGGCGACCTGGTCTTCTTCCACGGCGACATGGGCCACGTCGGTCACGTGGGCATCTGTGTCGGCGACGGCACGATGATGCACGCACCGAGTCCCGGCGCGACGGTCCGCGAGGACTCGATCTTCGCGGCCGGTGAGGCGGCGATCCACAGCGTCCTGCGGCCGGCGTAGGGGCTACGGCGCAGGGGCCGTCAGGGGGCCGTCAGTGGGCCCTCCCGGATCACCTCTGGATCAGTGAGAACAACGCCCCCTCCGGGTCCGTCACCGTCGCCACGCGCCCGTGTGCGCTGTCGTGCGGAGGCTTGACGACATGGCCGCCCAGGTCCGCCAGCTGTGTGGCCGCCGCGTCCGCGTCGGAGACCTCGAAGTACGTCATCCAGTGCGGACCCCGGTCCCGGGGCAGGGAGTTGCCCACGCCGTGGATGCCGGCGACCGGTCGGCCCTCGACGTGCAGGGTGACGTAGTCGAAGTTCGCCGACACCACGGGCTCCTCCTCGTAGCCGAAGACGGTCTTGTAGAACTTGGCGACGCTCGACGAGTCACGGGTCACCAGCTCGTTCCAGGCGGGTGTGCCGGGGACGCCGGTGATGTCCGTGCCCAGGTGGGCGGCGGCCTGCCAGATGCCGAACACCGCTCCCATCGGGTCGGAGGCGATCGCCAGCCGGCCCGCCTCGGCCGCGTCCAGGGGGCCGACGCCCACTGTGCCGCCCGAGTGGCGGACCATCTCCGCCGTGAGGTCCGCGTCGTCCGAGGCGAGGTACGGCGTCCACGCGATGGGGAGATGGCGGTCCGGCGGCAGCTGGCCGATGCCGGCCACCTCATGACCGTCCAGCCGGGCCCGGACGTACCAGCCGAGCTGCTGGGGGCCAGGTTCGAACTCCCAGCCGAACAGCTCCCCGTAGAAGTCCTGGGTCGCCGCCATGCCGTGCACCATCAGACTCACCCAGCAGGGTGTGCCGGGCGCGTGCCGGTCGTGCGCCTCGCTGTTCCGGCCGGCCGACTCCCGTGCCTCGGTCATCGTCACTCTCTCCTCGACCCCTCGCGGTGGCCGTGTCACTTCCGCTGTCCGCCGCGTCGGCGGACCTGCCGCATACCGTCGTACGGCGTGCCTCGTCCCGTACGTCCGTCGTGCCGTGCCGCGATCCCGCGCGCACGCACGCCCCGTGCCGATGCTCGCACCACCCGCGGTACCGCGCGCTCCGGCCGCGCCGACCCCCGCACGTCCTCGTCGTGAGGGTGCCCGATCCGCCGTTTCCCGCCCGTTTCCATGCGATTGCCGCAGGGTGTCCATCGGTCGTACAGCATGTGCCCGATCCAGTACGCCCGGTGATCGAACCTGTCCGGCGGGAGAGTAGCCCGCCCTGGCCGTCGCGGCCACCCCGTACGCAAGGATGGAGCCATGAACGCCATCATCTCCGCACCCGAACTAGTGAACGAGCTGGCTGGTTCCCGTCCGCCGGTCCTGCTCGACATCCGCTGGCAGCTGAGCATGCCCGGCGCTGCGCCCTTCGACGGGCGCGTCGCGTACGCCGCCGGGCATCTCCCTGGCGCCGTCTTCGTCGACCTGGACCGGGAACTCGCCTCCGCGTCGGGGGCGGGTGGCCGGCATCCGCTGCCCGACCCGGAGGTGTTCGGCGCGGCGATGCGCCGCGCGGGTGTCTCGTCCGGCGTCCCGGTCGTTGTGTACGACGGCGGACAGGGCTGGGCGGCGGCCCGCGCGTGGTGGCTGCTGCGCTGGACAGGTCACCCGGACGTGCGGGTCCTTGACGGCGGGTTGCCGTCCTGGGAGGGAGCGCTCGACACGGACGTACCCGCGCCCGCCGAGGGCGACTTCACGCCGGCGCCGGGAGCGGTGGAACTGCTGGACGCGGACGGCGCCGCCGCACTGGCCCGCTCCGGCCTGCTGCTCGACGCCCGCGCGGGGGAGCGCTATCGGGGCGAGGTCGAGCCCATCGACCGGGTCGGCGGCCACATCCCGGGCGCGGTCTCGGCCCCCACGAACGAGAACGTGGGACCCGACGGCCGCTTCCTGCCCCCGGACGAACTGGCGGCCCGCTTCAGGACCCTGGGCACAACGGACACCACCGCGGTAGGCGTGTACTGCGGCTCAGGCGTCTCGGGCGCCCACGAGGTCCTCGCCCTGGCGGTGGCGGGCATCCCGGCGGCGCTGTACGTCGGCTCCTGGTCGGAGTGGTCGAGCGACCCGACGCGCCCGGTGGCCGTGGGCCCGGACCCGCAGTAGCCCAACAGTTCCATGCCCCCCGTTCGGCTGAACGGGGGGCGCGAAGCGCCCCGTCAGGGGCGCGGGGAACTGTGCGACCAGCCACGGCGGCGCCGCGGCGGACCGAGGAACCCTGCGGGCTACTCCTTGTTTTTGCGGCGCGTGCCGAACACGATCTCGTCCCAGCTCGGTACGGCCGCTCTACGCCCAGGCCGCACCCCGTCCGCCTCCGCCTGGCGGTCGGTCGCACCGACCAGCCGGTCACGGTGAGCGCCGACGGAGCGAGGCATCAGCACGTCCGCGTACGCGGAACCCGCCGAGGCCGCGGGAGCCGGAGGCTCTTCCACCTCGGGTTCGGGTGCCGGTTCCTCCGGGGCTTCCGTGGAGGAGGGTCGTTCCGGCACGACCATGTCGCCACGGAAGCTCGGTACCGCCTCCAGCAGGCTGGTCAGTGAATCGCGCTCGCTCGCGCTCTCCTCGGTGGCCTCCGGCGACGGTGCCGGCAGGGCCGGACGGTCCAGCGGGCGGTCGCGCGGCAGCCGGGCGATGCGCGGTACGAACGGGAAGCTGGGCTCGGGCGCCGAGAGGTCGTCCGACTCGCCGATCAGCGAGCGGGCCTCCTCGTCGACGGCCTGGACGAGCCGCCGGGGCGGGTCGTACGTCCAGCTCGCCGAGTGCGGTTCACCGGCGACCAGATAGACCAGCAGGACTTCCCAGGTGCCGTCGTCGCGGCGCCACGAGTCCCACTGGACGGTGTCCTTGTCGGCGCCACGGATCGTCAGCCGCTCCTGCACGGCCTCGCCGAGCTGTGGACCGGCGTTCTCACCGGGCCGGCGGACCGGAGTCTTCCGGGCCCGCTCGGCCATGAAGGCTCGTTCGGCCAGCACGGGGCCCTCGAAGCGACGCACACGATCGACCGGAATCCCGGCGAGCTGCGCCACTTCTTCCGCGGACGCACCGGCACGTATACGTGCCTGGATGTCGCGGGGGCGGAGATGACTCTCCACCTCGATCTCGATCTGGCCGAGGCGGGGACGGTCGCCGCGAACGGCGGCGCGCAGACGCTCATCGATCGGAAGCGTGTACTCCGTGCTGTCCGCAGCCTTCAGCACCAGCCGTGTGCCGTCGTTAGAGACGGCCACGACACGCAGTTCGGGCATGGGGACCTCCCGGGTGGTGCCTGCCGACGTCACGTGCGTCGCTGCTTCCGCTAGTCGAGTGTGGCCTGCCCGGGTGCAGCCTGCCACAACCTTGCCGAGTTGCCCGGCGTGTCGGGCGCGGGCCCGAGATCGCCGTTATGTCACGGTTATCTATTCGCAACGCTAAGTGACAAACTCCGTCACCCTGTGCAACGAGCCCCCTCTTGGCGATCCTGGAAGGCCCCGGACGCCCAGGCGGGAGACCGGACCCAGGGCTCGCAACAGTACTCCATTTGGGCCACGTGCGTGGATTGGCACGCCACCCAATTCCAGCAGGGGAGTGCGAGTTGGCCGATCTCCCACCGGTTCCGTGACCTCGGACGCAACGCAGTTCACGTAAACATCGGAAACGGAACCAATTGCTTCGCTACGCGCCGAGAACCCGTCGCAAGTAGTCGTTCTGGAACAGCCGTTCGGGGTCGAGCCGGTCCCGCAGGGCGGTGAACTCCCCGAAACGGGGGTAGACCCCCGCGAAGTAGTCGGCGTCCCGCGTGTGCACCTTGCCCCAGTGCGGCCGTCCCTCGTGCGCCGTGAAGATGCGCTCGGCGGCGGTGAAGTACGCCTGATAGGGCGTCCCCCGGAACATGTGGACGGCCACGTAGGCGCTGTCGCGGCCCGATGCCGTGGACAGCGCGATGTCGTCCGCCGGGGCCGTACGCACCTCCACGGGGAAGCTGACCCGCAGGTCCGACTTGTCGACCATCGCCTTGAGTTCGCGCAGCGTCTCCACCAGGGCCTCGCGCGGAACGGCGTACTCCATCTCCACGAAGCGCACCCGGCGCGGAGACGTGTAGACCTTGTACGGGATGTCCGTGTACGTCCGCGCGGACAGCGCCTTGCTGGAGATCTGCGCGATCGTCGGGATCGTGGCCGGCACCGTGCGGCCGACCAACTGGGCTGCCTGGAAGACGCCGTTGGAGAGGAACTCGTCCTCGATCCAGCCCTTGATCCGACTGACCGGTTTCTCGGGGCCCGCGCTGCGGTTGTTGCGCTTGGTGTTGGTGTTGCCGGTGTGCGGGAACCAGTAGAACTCGAAGTGCTCGTTCTCGGCCCAGAGTTCGTCGAAGGTGCTGGTGACCTTGTCGAAGGTCATCGGCTCCTCGCGGGCGGTGAGCAGGAAGAGCGGCTCCACGGCGAAGGTGATCGCGGTGATGATCCCCAGGGCGCCGATGCCGACCCGGGCCGCCGCGAAGACCTCCGGATTCTCCTTCTCGGAGCAGGTGAGCACCGAACCGTCCGCCGTCACCAGCTCAAGGCCCTTGATCTGGGCGGCTATCGAGCCCGACTCGCGGCCGGTGCCGTGGGTGCCGGTGCTGGTGGCGCCCGAGACCGTCTGCTCCATGATGTCGCCCATGTTCGTGAGCGACAGACCCTCGCGGGCCAGAGCCATGTTGAGTCTCTTGAGCGGAGTACCCGCCTCGACCGTGACCGTCAGGTTCTCGCGGTCAATGTTGCGGATACCGGTCAACAGTTGAGGGCGGATCAACACCCCATCGGTGGCGGCGGTCGCCGTGAAGGAGTGCCCGGTGCCGACGGCCTTCACCTTCAGACCGTCCGCGGCTGCCTTCTGTACGGCCGCCGAAAGTTCCTCCACGGAAGCGGGCGTGACCTCCCGGGCCGGCCGGGCGGTGACGTTGCCCGCCCAGTTACGCCACGTGCCGCTCTTGCCGCTCGCTGTGCTGCTCAACGGTGCCTCCCCGACGCGGAGCCGGCCTGCTCAGCCGGCGGTACCCGAGGAAACCGACCGCGACCGCGACGGCCCCGGACGCCACCGGAACCCCGTACCCGGCGCTCGCACCGGCGGCGTCGATCACCCAGCCGGACACGGAGGAGCCGAGCGCGACACCGACCGCGAGCCCGGTGCTCACCCAGGTCATGCCCTCGGTCAGTTGCGCGCGTGGTACGTGCTGTTCGATGAGGGACATCGTCGTGATCATCGTGGGTGCGATGGACAGGCCCGCAACGAACAGCGCCACGGCCAGAAACGGCAAGTTTCCGACCAGTAGGAGGGGGATCATACTCACGGCCATCGCACATATGCCCAGCAGCCACCGGCGTTCCGGGGCTCCCGGAAGGTGCAGCAGCCCGAACACCGCTCCCGCCGTGCAGGAGCCCGCCGCGTAGAGGGCCAGCACGACGCTCGCGGCGCCCTGATGACCCCGTTCCTCGGCGAAGGCGACGGTGACCACGTCGACCGCCCCGAAGATCGCCCCGGTCGCCGCGAAGGTGACCACCAGGACCTGGAGACCGGGGGAGCGCAGCGCCGAGCCGCCCTTGTGCTGCGCGCGCGGATGCGGCTCGGGCTCGGTGGCCCGCTGCGCCGTCAGCCAGAAGACTCCGGCCGCCAGGAAGCACGCGGCGAGCAGCGGCCCCGCCTCCGGGAACCACACCGTGGACAGCCCGATGGAGATGATCGGCCCGAAGATGAAGCAGATCTCGTCCACCACGGACTCGAAGGAGTACGCGGTGTGCAGCTGCGGGGTGTCCCGGTACAGAGCCGCCCACCGCGCGCGGGTCATCGCGCCGACGCTCGGTACGCAGCCGATGCCGGCGCCGCACACGAACAGCACCCAGTCCGGCCACTCGAAGCGCGCGGTGAGCAGCAGCCCCGCCGAGGCCACCAGGGCGCAGAGCGTCGCGGGCCGCAACACCCGCCGCTGCCCGTACTGGTCGACCAGCCGCGAGACCTGCGGACCCGCCAGCGCGGCGGCCAGGGCGATGGTCGCCGTGAGGGCGCCCGCGAGCCCGTAGCGCCCGGTGAGCTGGGAGATCATCGTGACCACGCCGATGCCCATCATCGAC
The DNA here is from genome assembly GCF_045041225.1 of Streptomyces sp. NBC_00075. NCBI lineage: Bacteria > Bacillati > Actinomycetota > Actinomycetes > Kitasatosporales > Streptomycetaceae > Streptomyces > Streptomyces sp. NBC_00075. The sequence goes on along the minus strand of NZ_CP108243.1, from coordinate 2,506,393 downwards.
AGCGGCATCCGGCCGAGGAACCCCGCGGCGGTGAAGCGCCCGGCGCCGGGGGCGGCGAACAGGGCGCGGTAGGGGCTGGGCACGGGGAGACTCCGGTCGATCCGGTGAGACGTGAGGGATGCGCGGGTAAGGCGTGAAGGAAGCCGATACAGCTTACGGGTCAGGTGCCCCTGACGCACCCGCTGAGACAGGCCGCGATCCCGGCTGCCCGAGGGGGGTGGCAGGATCGGAACCATGCGAGAAGCGCTCGACGCCACCCCCTACGACGCCCTGCTCCTGCTCTCCTTCGGCGGCCCCGAGGGCCCGGACGACGTGGTTCCGTTCCTGGAGAACGTGACCCGTGGGCGGGGCATCCCCAAGGAACGCCTCAAGGAAGTCGGACAGCACTACTTCCTGTTCGGCGGGATCAGCCCGATCAACGACCAGAACCGCGCCCTCCTGGACGCCCTGCGCAAGGACTTCGCGGACCACGGCCTCGACCTGCCGGTCTACTGGGGCAACCGCAACTGGGCCCCGTACCTCACCGACACCCTCCGCGAGATGGTCCAGGACGGCAGACGCCGCATCCTCGTCCTCGCCACCAGCGCGTACGCCTCGTACTCGGGCTGCCGCCAGTACCGCGAGAACCTCGCGGACTCCCTGGCCGCCCTGGAGGCCGAGGGCCTCGACCTCCCCCGGGTCGACAAGCTGCGGCACTACTTCAACCACCCCGGCTTCCTGGAGCCGATGATCGAGGGCGTGCTCACCTCCCTCGCGGACCTCCCCGAGGACGTCAGGGACGGCGCGCACCTCGCCTTCTCGACCCACTCCATCCCGACCGCCTCCGCCGACACCTCCGGGCCCGTCGAGGACCACGGGGACGGCGGGGCGTACGTGAAGCAGCACCTGGACACCGCCCGGCTGATCGCGGACGCGGTGCGCGAGCGGACCGGCGTCGACCATCCCTGGCAGCTCGTCTACCAGTCGCGCTCCGGTGCCCCGCACATCCCGTGGCTGGAGCCCGACATCTGCGACCACCTGGAGGAGCGGCACGGCGCCGGCGTCCCGGCCGTCGTGATCGCGCCCATCGGGTTCGTGTCGGACCACATGGAGGTCCTGTACGACCTCGACACGGAGGCCAAGGCCAAGGCGGCGGAACTGGGCCTGCCCATGCGCCGCTCCGCGACCGTGGGCGCCGACCCGCGCTTCGCCGCCGCGGTCCGCGAACTCGTCCTGGAGCGCGCCGCCACCGAGAGCGGCCAGGACATCACGCCGTGCGCCCTGGGCGCGCTCGGCGCGACCCGCGACCTCTGCCCGGTGGGCTGCTGCCCGTCCCGTGCCCCCAGGCCCGCCGCCGCGGGCGCCGACAGCCCGTACGCGTGAGGAACCCCGTGACCGACCCCCTGCTGCCCGAACTCCTCCGGTTCGCCCAGGAAGCCGCCCGCCGCGCGGGAGAGCTGCTGCGGGACGGCAGGCCGGCCGACCTCGCGGTCGCCGCCACCAAGTCCAGCCCCATCGACGTCGTCACGGAGATGGACATCGCGGCGGAGAAGCTGATCACCGACGTGATCTCCGACCACCGCCCGGACGACGGCTTCCTCGGCGAGGAGGGCGCCTCCAGCGAGGGCAGCAGCGGCATCCGCTGGGTCATCGACCCGCTCGACGGCACGGTCAACTACCTGTACGGACTGCCCACTTGGTCCGTCTCCATCGCGGCCGAACGGGACGGCGAGCGGATCGTCGGCGTGGTCGCGGCGCCGATGCGCGGCGAGACGTTCCACGCGGTGCTCGGCGGGGGAGCCTGGGCCACCGGTGCCTGGGAGGGCGAGCGCCGGCTCACCGTCCGCCCGGCCCCGCCCCTGGACCAGGCCCTGGTGTCGACGGGCTTCAACTACGTCGCCGAGGTCAAGGCCCACCAGGCCGAGGTGGCGAGGCAGCTGATCCCGCTGCTGCGCGACATCCGGCGCGGCGGTTCGGCGGCGGTGGACCTCTGCGATCTGGCGGCGGGCCGGCTGGACGGCTACTACGAGCGCGGCCTCAACGCCTGGGACGTGGCCGCGGGCGACCTGATCGCCCGGGAGGCGGGCGCCCTGACCGGTGGACGCCCCGGAGAAGCCCCGTCACGCGATCTGACGGTCGCGGGCACCCCAGGCGTCTTCGAACCCCTCCAGCACCTCCTGGAGGACTTGGGCGCCTGGCACGACTGACAAGGAACCGGCCCCGGGGGGCCGGACACAGCAGAACCCCGGCGCTGGATTCGCCGGGGTTCCGCTGTTTCTGCGACGTAGTGCGTAGGCACTACGTCAGACGCTCGTCGCGCCGACCTCCACACCGTGTTCGGCGGCGAGGCGGCGCAGGTCGTCGAGTTCGGCCTGTTCCACTTCGACGAGGAAGTCGTCGCCCTCGTCGCGAGCCCGCGTGAGGTCGGTCTCGGTCGCCCTTATGCGCTGCAGAAGTCCTGCGGTGAATGCGTCCATGCTGCGCCCCCTCGTCCTGGGTCGTGGGTCGATGGCACGGGGGTGTGCCGTTCGGAAGGGGCGATCACGTCTCCAACTGGGTGCCCAGCGCTGCCCTGCCGGGCGGCGACGGTGCCGGACACCCACGCCCGCTCTGCGGAAAGCGGTCCGTTGTGCCACTAGGTGTCATGGCACACGCAGAGCGTGATCGCGGGGTGTAAAGCCGTCCTCCCCCCGCTCCGTTCCGGGGAAACCCCAACCCGCCAAAAATTCTTCCCTCCGCCGTCGGCGGGAGCGGCCAGGGGCGGCCGGGAAGGTGTCCTGCGGTGATCGTCCTGAGCCCTCTTACAACCGGTTTACGGGCGAAAGCGGCAGGATGGAGGCCTGACCACACGAAAAGATTCCGCCAACGTGCCGACCGGGCCCGCGGGCGACCCCGAGGAAGGACAAACGACGTGCGCGTACTCGTCGTCGAGGACGAGCAACTGCTCGCCGATGCGGTGGCCACCGGACTGCGCCGGGAGGCCATGGCCGTCGACGTCGTGTACGACGGTGCGGCGGCCCTGGAGCGCATCGGCGTCAACGACTACGACGTGGTCGTCCTCGACCGTGACCTCCCGCTGGTGCACGGCGACGACGTCTGCCGCAAGATCGTCGAACTCGGCATGCCCACGCGCGTGTTGATGCTCACGGCCTCCGGGGACGTCAGCGACCGCGTCGAGGGACTGGAGATCGGCGCGGACGACTACCTCCCCAAGCCCTTCGCCTTCAGCGAGCTGACGGCACGCGTGCGTGCCCTCGGCCGGCGTACGAGCCTGCCGCTGCCGCCCGTCCTGGAGCGCGCCGGGATCAAGCTCGATCCGAACCGCCGCGAGGTCTTCCGCGACGGCAAGGAGGTCCAGCTCGCGCCGAAGGAGTTCGCCGTCCTGGAGGTGCTGCTGCGCAGCGAGGGCGCGGTCGTCTCCGCCGAGCAGCTCCTGGAGAAGGCCTGGGACGAGAACACCGACCCGTTCACCAACGTCGTACGCGTGACCGTGATGACCCTGCGGCGCAAGCTGGGCGAGCCTCCCGTGATCGTCACCGTGCCGGGCTCCGGTTACCGGATCTGAGGATTCGATGGCCACGACACCCGCTCCCCCGAAGGCGCCCCCGAAGCCCACCTGGGACCCGAGGAAGTCCCAGCAGCTGCCGCTGCCATGGCTCCGCCCCACCATCCGCATACGCCTGACGCTGCTCTACGGCGGCATGTTCCTGATCGCCGGCATCCTGCTGCTGTCGATCATCTATCTGCTGGCCGCCCAGGCCATCCGTGAGGGCAGCAACCAGTCGTTCCAGATCGAGGGCACCGTCACCCGGATCACCAGTGACACCTGCCCGGTGCTGGACAGCGCGACCACCGACAACCAGCGCAACGCCGCGCTCAAGGCGTGCAGCGACGCCCTGCGCCAGCACGCCCTGGACAGCCTGCTCAGCCGCTCGCTGCTCACGCTGCTGGGTCTCGCCGTGATCGCCTTCGCGTTCGGCTACGCCATGGCCGGCCGGGTCCTGACCCCGCTGGGCCGGATCACCCGTACCGCCCGTGCGGTGGCCGGCTCGGACCTGTCCCGCCGGATCGAGCTGGACGGTCCCGACGACGAGCTGAAGGAGCTGGCGGACACCCTGGACGACATGCTGGAGCGCCTCCAGCGGGCGTTCACGGCCCAGCAGAGGTTCGTCGGCAACGCGTCGCACGAGCTGAGAACGCCGCTGGCGATCAACCGCACGCTCCTTGAGGTGCACCTGTCGGATCCGTCGGCGCCACCGGAGCTCCAACAGCTGGGCAAGACGCTGCTGGCGACCAACGAGCGCAGTGAGCAGCTCGTCGAGGGGCTGCTGCTGCTGGCCCGTAGCGACAACCAGATCGTCGAGCGGAAACCGGTCGACCTGGCGGAGGTCGCCTCGCAGGCCGTCGACCAGACGCATGCCGAGGCCGAGGCCAAGGGCGTCGAGTTCCGGGGGAAGCGTGATCCCGTGGTCGTCCAAGGCAACGGCGTACTGCTGGAGCGGATCGCACTGAACCTCGTACAGAACGCGGTGCGGTACAACGTGCCGGAGGACGGCTGGGTCGAGGTGAACACCGTGGTCCAGCACGGACAGGCGGTGCTGGTCGTCTCGAACACGGGTCCTGTGGTCCCGGCGTACGAGGTGGACAACCTCTTCGAGCCCTTCAGGCGGCTGCGTACGGAGCGAACGGGCAGTGACAAGGGTGTGGGCCTCGGGCTGTCGATCGCGCGCTCTGTGGCGCGCGCTCACGGCGGCCACATCTCGGCCACACCGCGTGAGGGGGGTGGGCTCGTGATGCGAGTCGCCCTTCCCATCTGAGATCATGTCGCCGACACGCGAGGATGTTCGCTTTGCGCGGAATTTCCGGGGCGACTTCCCGGTGACCTCGTGTGTGATCGATCACAAGGGCGAATTTCCGGCCATCTACTGTCCGTGATCATGCGACCTGGCATAAGGCCCGGATAATCCGGGTTTTCGGGGGTCTTGATCACGGGAAGTACACGGTGGGGCGCCTTTGAAGTGCGGTATTCGGACCGTGTACGGTCCGCATCGCCATCCATGCCGATCTCTCTCGAGGGGGTCGGTTGGGTGTCGATTGAGTAACAGACCTTGATGTGAGGCAAAATCTCCGCCTCAGGTCGGGCACAAGTCCGGCCTCTCACGCGTTACCTGCGCTGAGACACCGCAGACACCCAGAGGGGGAGAGCGCGACATGGCAACGGATTACGACACCCCACGCAAGACCGACGACGACGTCGACTCGGACAGCCTTGAAGAACTGAAGGCCAGGAGGAACGACAAGTCGACTTCCTCCGTGGACGTCGACGAGTTCGAGGCCGCCGAGGGCCTCGAACTGCCCGGAGCGGACCTCTCGAACGAGGAGTTGGCCGTCCGGGTTCTGCCCAAGCAGCAGGACGAGTTCACTTGCATGAGCTGCTTCCTGGTGCACCACCGCAGCCAGCTGGCCCGCGAGAAGAACGGTCAGCCGATCTGCCGCGACTGCGACTGAGGAAGGGTCGGCCGTGACTGGCTCGACCCCTCCTTGGAAGCGCCGCTTCCCCGCGCGGGGAGCGGACCAGGGGCCGCCGGACGGCCCTCACGGTATGCGTGACGACGAGCGGGGCTCATCCGATCCAGGATCGGCCTCGCTCGAACCGGCCGACAGGCCGGCCGATCACGGGGATGACCTCCCGGTGTCGGCCGAGCCTTCCGCATCCGTCGCCCCGCGACGGACGGCCGCGATCCGGGACAGGGCCAGGGAAGGCGTCCGCAAGGGCGGCAGCCGGGCGAAGGCGAGCCTGGCGTACCTCACCGACCGGATCATCGAGAACGCCCCGCGTATCCCCGTACGCGACCTCGCCACCCTCCGCAGACAGTTCCCGGGCCTCGGGCCCGAGGAGATCGCGGACAAGCTCGTCGCCGGCGCCGCGAGCGCCACGGCGACCGTCGGCGCGGGCATCGGGGCCGCGGCGATGCTGCCGGTGCCACCGGCCATGCCGACCGAGCTGGCCGCCGAGATCACCGGTGTGGCCGCGATCGAGCTGAAGATGATCGCCGAGCTGCACGAGGTCTACGGCGTACGGCCACCGGGCAACCTGAAGCAGCGCAGTACCGCGTACCTGAACTCGTGGTCGGGCGAGCGCGGCATCGACGTGACCAAGCCGTCGACGTTCAACTCGGCCCTCGGGGGCCAGATGAAGCGCGAACTCCGCCAGCAGATCATGAAGCGGATGGTCCGGGACCTGCCCAACCTGATCCCGTTCATGGTGGGCGCGGCCGTCGGCGCGGTCATGAACCGGCGCGACACCAGAAAGCTCGCGGGCCACGTCCGCAAGGACCTGCGCAGGTTCCAGGTCCCCTGGGACCAGCTTCCGGAACTGCCCCCGCTGCCGCCGCCCACCGACGCACTGGACATCGCGAACGGGCCGAAGGAACTCGGGAAGTAGCGGCCCACAGGGCTTCGGACACCCCGGGTACGGAAGCGGCGGGCAAGTCTTTGCCCGCCGTCGAAGAAGAATTTGCCGATCGGTTCAGCCGGAGTCGCGCGCGGCGGCCGCCCGCGCCGATTCCAGCGCCGCCACCAGCTGCTCGGGCTCCCGCGTCGACAGATACAGGTACGGGGTGGGGTCCGCGGGGTCCGTGACCTGGACGCGCAGCGCCGTGGGGATGTAGGCGCGCAGGAGCATGAAGGCGCGGGTGTCGGCCTTGTACGTGCGCCAGGCGCGGGCCTCCTCCGCGTCCAGGATCTCCGCCTCGCCCAGGGCCGCCACCGGGATCTTCGCCTCGCCCGCGATCAGCGCGTCGCCCACGATCCGGATGCGGATCGAGCCGTACGAACTCGCCGCCACCGCGGCCGCCGCCGTACCGCCCACCAGGCCGCCGAGCAGGGGCAGCGTGCCGAACGGGAGCAGGATCAGGGCGAAGGAGACGCCGACCAGGAAGGAGATCAGCCACCAGGAGCGGGGGGCCGTGAGGCGTTCTTCGTACGGGGAGGCCGAAAGCTGCATGGAGCCAAGCTTGGCATGGTGTCGGTCGACGGCCGACTCGCGGGTAAGGTCTGCGGCTGTGAGTGGTACATCCGCAGCTCTGAAGCCCCCCGCCGACGCCGTGGCGCCCGTGCGGCACCCCGACGCGCCCGCGCCCGGAGAACTGCTCGGTGCCCACTACGAACAGTGTTTCGGATGTGGCAGCGAACAGGCCCACGGCCTGCACCTCGCCGCGCGGGCCGGCGACGGGGTCACCGTCACCGCCGAGTTCACCGTGCGGGAGGCCCACCAGGGCGCCCCCGGCCTCGCCCACGGCGGGGTGCTCGCCAGTGCGCTGGACGAGACGCTGGGCTCCCTGAACTGGCTGCTGCGCACCATCGCCGTGACCGGACGGCTGGAGACCGAGTTCGTCCGGCCCGTGCCCGTCGGCACCCTGCTGCATCTGGAGGCCGAGGTCACCGCGGTGGCCCGGCGGAAGATCTACTCGACCGCCACCGGACGCATCGGCGGCCCCGACGGGCCCGTCGCGGTGCGCGCCGAGGCCCTCTTCATCGAGGTCAAGGTCGAGCACTTCATCGACAACGGCCGCCCGGAGGAGATCCGGGCGGCCATGAGCGACCCGGACCAGGTCCGGCGCGCCCGCGCATTCGAGGTGAACCCGTGAGCCCCGCACCCATGGGCCGTGCGCCCCTGGACGTCCTCATCCGCCGCGTCGACCCGGACGTACCGCTTCCGTCGTACGCACAGCCCGGCGACGCCGGAGCCGACCTGCGGACGACCGAGGAGTGCGAACTGAAACCGGGCGAACGGGCCGTTCTGCCCACCGGGGTGTCCATCGCGCTCCCGGACGGGTACGCGGCCTTCGTGCACCCCCGTTCGGGGCTCGCCGCCCGCTGCGGTGTCGCTCTGGTGAATGCCCCGGGGACGGTTGATGCCGGGTACCGTGGGGAGATCAAGGTGATCGTGGTGAATCTCGACCCGCACGAACCCGTGCGATTCGAGCGCTTCGACAGGATTGCCCAACTGGTCGTCCAGCAGGTCGAGAAGGTCCGCTTCCGGGAGGTCGCGGAACTTCCCGGCTCGGCGCGGGCCGAGGGGGGCTTCGGGTCCACCGGAGGTCACGCCTCGGTGGGCGGTGCGAGCGGTCACAGCGGTCAGGCCGCAGTGGGCGGCACAACGGGTGGGAATCGATACGCTTCGGTCGTATCCGACCGGGAAGGACAGTGACGTGTTCGGACGTCGCAAGAAGAAGGGTGCCGCCGAGGACGCGGCCGGCGAGGCCGAGCAGGTCGTCGACAGCGGCACTGAGGCGGACGAGGAAGCCGCGGGCGGACGTGGACGCGTCCGGCTGGAGCCGGAGCCGCGTCCCGACGGGCCCTGGGACGACACCGAGGTCCGCGAGCCCGGCGAGGGCCGGGTGGACCTGGGCGGACTGTTCGTGCCCGGAGTCGACGGCATGGAACTTCGGGTCGAGGTCGCGGGCGACGCGATCGTCGCGGCGACCGTCGTGCTGCGGGACAGCGCCGTACAGCTCCAGGCCTTCGCCGCGCCCAAGCGCGAGGGCATCTGGGGCGAGGTGCGCGAGGAGATCGCCTCCGGCATCACCCAGCAGGGTGGCATCGTCGACGAGGTCGAGGGGCCGCTGGGCTGGGAGCTGCGTGCGCAGGTTCCGGTGCAACTGCCGGACGGCACGGGTGGTTTCCAGGTCGTGCGGTTCGTCGGTGTGGACGGTCCGCGGTGGTTCCTGCGGGGGGTCATCTCCGGGCAGGGCGCCGTGCAGCCGCAGGCGGCCGGGCTGCTGGAGCAGATCTTCCGGGACACGGTCGTCGTCCGTGGCGAGGGGCCGATGGCGCCTCGGGACCCGATCGTGCTGAAGCTGCCGAACGACGCGCAGATGGTGCCTGAGGGTGTTCAGCAGGAGGAGCAGGGGTCCCGCTTCGGCGGCGGTATGGGCCAGCTGCAGCGTGGGCCGGAGATCACTGAGGTTCGATAGGTCGTTTGTTTGCTGCCGGCCCGGTGGGGGCTGGTCGCGCAGTTCCCCGCGCCCCTGCTTCGGGCTTCGCCCCGAAGCAGGGGCGCGGCTCGTTCGTGGGTGCGTCAGGGTTGCGTCAAAGGCGTGCTTCGGCCTGACTCTCGTCCCTTTTGTCGGCTTTGGTCGACGTAAGGTCGACGCTGCGTACACAGCGGGCGCGGGAAGACAATGAGGCCATGGGACGCGGCAAGCTTCGGATCTATCTCGGTGCGGCACCGGGCGTCGGCAAGACGTACGCGATGCTCTCCGAGGCGCACCGCCGTGTCGAGCGGGGAACGGACTGTGTGGTGGCCTTCGTGGAGCACCACAGCCGGCCGCGTACGGAGGTGATGCTCCACGGGCTGGAGCAGATCCCGCGAAAGGACCTGGACTACCGCGGATCCGTGTTCACCGAGATGGACGTGGACGCCGTACTCGCCCGCCGGCCGCAGGTCGCCCTGGTGGACGAACTGCCGCACACCAATATCCCGGGCTCGCGCAACACCAAGCGCTGGCAGGACGTCGAGGAGCTGCTGGCCGCCGGTATCGACGTGATATCGACTGTCAACATTCAACATCTTGAGTCGTTGGGTGATGTGGTTGAGTCGATCACTGGTGTACGTCAACAGGAGACCGTTCCCGACGAAGTGGTCCGGCGTGCGGATCAGATCGAGCTGGTCGACATGTCCCCGCAGGCGCTGCGCCGGCGGATGGCCCACGGAAACATCTACAAGTCCGACAAGGTCGACGCGGCTCTGTCCAACTACTTCCGGCCGGGGAACCTGACCGCGCTGCGGGAGCTGGCGCTGCTGTGGGTGGCCGACCGGGTCGACGAGTACCTGACCGAGTACCGCAGTGAGCACCAGGTCTCCAGGATCTGGGGTTCGCGGGAACGGATCGTGGTCGGACTGACCGGCGGACCCGAGGGCCGTACGTTGATCCGACGGGCCGCCCGGCTCGCCGAGAAGGGCGCAGGCGGCGAGGTCATGGCCGTCTACATCGCCCGCAGCGACGGTCTGACCAACGCCTCCCCGAAGGAACTGACCGTCCAGCGGACCCTGGTCGAGGATCTTGGCGGAACCTTTCACCATGTGGTCGGGGACGACGTCCCGGTGGCGCTGCTGGACTTCGCGCGGGGTGTGAACGCCACCCAGATCGTGCTGGGCGTCTCCCGGCGCAAGGCCTGGCAGTACGTCTTCGGGCCCGGCGTCGGCGCGACCGTGGCCCGGGAGTCGGGGCCCGACCTCGACGTCCACCTGATCACCCATGACGAGGCCGGCAAGGGACGCGGGCTGCCCGTGGCCCGGGGGGCCCGGCTCGGGCGGGCGCGGATCATCTGGGGCTGGCTGGTCGGCGTGGCCGGTCCGCTGGGCCTCGCGCTGCTGCTGAACGCCGTCGACCTCGGCCTCGCCAACGACATGCTGCTGTTCCTGGCGCTCACGGTGGCGGCGGCCCTGCTCGGCGGCCTCTACCCGGCGCTCGCCTCGGCGGCCTTCGGCTCCATGCTGCTGAACTACTACTACACGCCGCCGTACCACCGGCTGACCATCGCCGACCCGAAGAACATCGTCGCCCTCGTGATCTTCTTCGGGGTCGCCGTGGCCGTGGCGTCGGTGGTGGACCTGGCCGCCCGGCGTACGCATCAGGCGGCCCGGCTGCGGGCCGAGTCGGAGATCCTCTCCTTCCTCGCGGGAAGCGTCCTGCGCGGCGAGATCAGCCTGGAGGCGCTTCTCGAACGGGTCCGGGAGACCTTCGGGATGGAGTCCGTGGCGCTGCTGGAGCGGGCGGGCGACGTCGATCCCTGGACCTGCGCGGGCAGCGTCGGCACCCGGAAGGCCGTGGAGCGGCCGGAGGACGCGGACGTGGACATGCCGGTCGGCGACCACATGGCGCTCGCGCTGTCCGGCCGGGTACTGCCCGCCGCCGACCGGCGCGTGCTGGCCGCGTTCGCCGCCCAGGCCGCCGTGGTCCTCGACCGCCGGCGCCTCCAGTCCCAGGCCGACCAGGCCCGTACCCTCGCCGAGGGCAACCGGATCCGCACGGCGCTGCTCGCCGCCGTCAGCCATGACCTCCGTACGCCGCTGGCCGGGATCAAGGCCGCGGTCACGTCGTTGCGGTCGGACGACGTGGAGTGGTCCGAGGAGGACCGGGCCGAACTGCTGGCCGGCATCGAGGACGGCGCCGACCGGCTCGACCACCTCGTGGGCAACCTGCTGGACATGTCACGGCTCCAGACCGGCACCGTCACCCCGCTGATCAGGGAGATCGACCTCGACGAGGTGGTGCCGATGGCGCTGGGGGGCGTACCCGAGGACAGTGTCGAGCTGGACATTCCCGAGACGCTGCCGATGGTCGCCGTCGATCCCGGGCTGCTGGAGCGGTCGGTGGCCAACCTGGTCGAGAACGCCGTCAAGTACAGCCCGGACGGGGAGACGGTGCTGGTGGCCGCCAGTGCCATCGCCGACCGGGTGGAGGTGCGGGTGGTGGACCGCGGGCCGGGCGTGCCGGACGACGCGAAGGACCGCATCTTCGAGCCCTTCCAGCGGTACGGTGACGCTCCGCGCGGGGCCGGGGTCGGACTGGGCCTGGCGGTGGCCCGGGGGTTCGCCGAGGCGATGGGCGGCACGCTCCAGGCCGAGGACACGCCTGGGGGCGGGCTGAGCATGGTGCTCACGGTGCGGGCGGCGGGGACGGACGCAGGCGCGGGGGTCGAGTCCCTGAGGCGTGATGGAGTGACGGGGACCGTGGCAGTGGGAACAGAAGTGCAGGCGGAGAGGCAGGTTTCATGACCCGGGTGCTGGTGGTCGACGACGAGCCGCAGATCGTGCGCGCGCTCGTGATCAACCTCAAGGCACGCAAGTACGAGGTCGACGCGGCCCCCGACGGTGCCACCGCCCTCGAACTGGCCGCCGCCCGCCATCCCGACGTGGTCGTGCTCGACCTCGGGCTGCCCGACATGGACGGCGTCGAGGTGATCAAGGGGCTCCGGGGCTGGACCCGGGTGCCCATCCTCGTGCTGTCGGCCCGGCACACGTCCGACGAGAAGGTCGAGGCGCTCGACGCGGGCGCCGACGACTACGTCACCAAGCCCTTCGGCATGGACGAACTGCTGGCCCGGCTGCGGGCCGCCGTCCGCCGGGCCGAGCCCACCGGGAGCACAGAGGACGACGTCATGGTGGAGACCGCCGAGTTCACCGTCGACCTGGCCGCGAAGAAGGTCCACCGCGGCGGGCGCGACGTACGGCTGACCCCCACGGAGTGGCACCTGCTGGAGGTGCTCGTGCGCAACACGGGCCGGCTGGTCAGCCAGAAACAGCTGCTCCAGGAGGTGTGGGGGCCGTCCTACGGGACGGAGACCAACTATCTGCGCGTGTACATGGCGCAGCTGCGGCGCAAGCTGGAGACGGATCCCTCGCATCCGAAGCACTTCATCACGGAGCCCGGGATGGGGTACCGGTTCGAGCGGTAGGTCACGGGGGTACGTCGGTGTCAGTGGGCGCCGGTACGCTTCAGGTATGAGTGCTGTTCCTCGTTCCGAGAAGCCGACGGGCCGGTTTCGGCGCATGCTCGACCGGCTCTCCTCGTCGCAGGAGGACCTGGAGTCCGAGGAGCTGCGCGAGGACACCGAGACCGCGGGCTGTACGCGTATCGGTGACTGCCACGACCGACAGATAGTGACGGTTACTGGTACCTTGCGCACGGTCACGCTACGGCCGAGGGCGGGGGTTCCGGCCCTGGAGGCCGAGCTGTTCGACGGCTCGGCCGCGCTGGACGTGGTGTGGCTCGGCAGACGCTCCATCGTCGGGATAGAGCCGGGACGCAAGCTGATCGCGTCGGGCCGGATCTCGATGAGCCGGGGCCGCCGTGTGCTGTTCAATCCGAAATACGAACTGAGACCCCTCGGACGGGAGTAGCCGGTGACGTCGCTCGACAAGCCGACCGAAGACGCCCAGCACGATTCCAGGGCGGTGACCGAGGCCGCGCTCTTCGAGGCGTTCGGCGGTCTGCGGGGCATGATCGAGACGGTCCTGCCGGGGCTGCTCTTCGTCACGATCTACACGATCAAGAAGGACCTGCACGCGTCGGCCATCGCGGCCCTCGGTGTCTCGGTGCTGATGGTCGTGGTGCGCCTCGTCATGAAGGACACCGTCAAGCACGCCTTCAGCGGGGTGTTCGGGGTCGCCTTCGGTGTCGTCTTCGCGATGATGACGGGCAATGCGAAGGACTTCTATCTGCCCGGCATGCTCTACACGCTGGGGCTGTCGCTGGCGTACATCATCACGACGCTGGCCGGTGTTCCGCTGCTCGGGCTGATCCTCGGGCCGGTGTTCAAGGAGAACCTCTCCTGGCGTACGCGTAATCCTGGGCGCAAGAAGGCCTATGCGAAGGCCAGTTGGGCCTGGGGGCTCATTCTGCTCGCCAAGTGCGCGATTCTGTTCCCGCTGTACTGGTGGGCGGACACGGCGTCGCTCGGGTGGGTGCTGGTGGCGTTGAAGATTCCGCCGTTCCTGTTGGCCGTGTGGCTCACGTGGGTGTTCCTGGCGAAGGCGCCCGCGCCTATCGATGTGTTCGCGGAGATGGAGGCGGAGGAGCGGGCGGAGGAGGAGCGGCGGAAGGCCGCGGCTTCTTCTGAGTAAGGGGTGCGGGGGTCGGCGTTGGGTTTTCTCGCCCCCGCCGCCCCTACCCGTCCCATCCTTCTGGGGGCTGCGCCCCCAGACCCCCCTTCGTCCTCAAACGCCGGACAGGCTGAAATACGACGCGCTCGTCCTGAAACGCCGCACGAGCTGAAAAACCCCGTCAGTCCTTTCGGACCGACAACAGGTCCTCCAGCTGTTCCTCCCTTGCCTGGGCGGCTACGAACAGGAGTTCGTCTCCCGCTTCCAGGGAGTCCTCGCGGGACGGGGTCAGGACTCGGGTGCCGCGGATGATCGTCACCAGGGACGTGTCCTCCGGCCACTCCACGTCGCCGACCTGGGTGCCGGCCAGGGCCGACTCCGGGGGGAGGGTCAGCTCGACCAGGTTCGCGTCGCCGTGGCTGAAGCGGAGGAGGCGGACCAGGTCGCCCACGCTCACCGCCTCCTCGACCAGGGCCGACATCAGGCGGGGGGTGGAGACCGCCACGTCGACGCCCCAGGCCTCGTTGAACAGCCACTCGTTCTTGGGGTTGTTGACGCGGGCGACGACGCGTGGGACGCCGTACTCCGTCTTCGCCAGCAGGGAGACGACGAGGTTCACCTTGTCGTCTCCCGTCGCGGCGATCACCACGTTGCAGCGTTGCAGCGCGGCCTCGTCCAGCGAGGTGATCTCGCAGGCGTCGGCCAGCAGCCACTCCGCCTGGGGGACCCGTTCGACCGAGATGGCCGTCGGGGCCTTGTCGATCAGCAGGATCTCGTGGCCGTTCTCCAGCAGCTCGCCCGCGATCGAGCGGCCGACGGCGCCGGCACCGGCAATGGCGACCCTCATCAGTGACCGGCCTCCTCTTCGGGGCCTTCGGCGAAGGACGCCTCGACCTTCTCGACGTCGTCCGTACGCATCATCACGTGCACCAGGTCGCCCTCCTGTAGCACCGTCTGCGAGGAGGGCAGGACCGCCTCGCCCAGGCGGGTGAGGAAGGCAACGCGCACGCCGGTCTCGTCCTGTAGCTTGCTGATCTTGTGGCCCACCCAGGCCGACGACGCGTGTACCTCGGCGAGCTGGACGCCGCCGGTGGGATCGCGCCAGAGCGGCTCCGCACCGGACGGCAGCAGCCTGCGCAGCATCTGGTCGGCCGTCCAGCGGACGGTGGCGACGGTCGGGATGCCGAGGCGCTGGTAGACCTCGGCTCGGCGGGGGTCGTAGATACGGGCCGCGACGTTCTCGATGCCGAACATCTCGCGCGCCACCCGGGCGGCGATGATGTTCGAGTTGTCACCGCTGGAGACGGCGGCGAACGCGCCCGCCTCCTCGATGCCCGCTTCGCGCAGGGTGTCCTGGTCGAAGCCGACCCCGGTGACGCGCCGGCCACCGAACCCGGAGCCCAGTCGTCGGAAGGCGGTGGGGTCCTGATCGATCACGGCGACCGTGTGCCCCTGTTGCTCCAGGGTCTGGGCGAGAGCGGAACCCACTCTGCCGCAGCCCATGATGACGATGTGCACGACCGTCCTTCCGATCCGATGTCAAGGCCCGCCGTTGTCGACTTGGCTTGAACAGGGTCTCAGACCCCCGCCCAAGCTACACACGCACGGTGGCTGGAGGGCACCCCCCTACCTGCGGCTGATGCTGCGGACACTGGCCAGGGTGAGCAGGGCGAGAACGACGAGTGCGGCGCCGGCGCCGATCAGCTCCGCGGCGAGATGGGGCATGGGGGCTCCCGGAAGGCGTGGAGGGGGCTAGGGGGTATGGGGGTGAATGGTGCATAAGGTGCGCTGTGTTTTCGTCATATAGCCATGAAGACGTGGTCCCAGGGGTATTTGCCTGTCTCGGATGTCGGGATTTCACTCGGCGGACCGGCGGGATTTCACCCGGATGTGCCCAGAACAAGGCGGGGAGCTTACGATCCTGTCCGTGTCCAAACTGACCGACGTGCCCAAACGGATCCTGATCGGGCGCGCACTGCGCAGTGATCGGCTCGGCGAAACGCTCCTGCCGAAGCGCATCGCTCTCCCCGTCTTCGCCTCCGACCCGCTCTCCTCCGTGGCCTACGCTCCCGGGGAAGTGCTGCTGGTCCTGTCGATCGCGGGCGTGTCGGCGTACCACTTCAGCCCGTGGATCGCGGTCGCTGTCGTCGTACTGATGTTCACCGTGGTCGCCTCCTACCGGCAGAACGTGCACGCGTACCCGAGCGGCGGCGGCGACTACGAGGTGGCGAACACCAACCTCGGCCCCAAGGCCGGCCTCACGGTCGCCAGCGCGCTGCTCGTCGACTACGTGCTCACCGTCGCCGTGTCGATCTCCTCCGGCATCGAGAACCTCGGCTCCGCCGTCCCCTTCGTCGTCGAGCACAAGGTGCTCTGCGCGGTCGCCGTCATCGTGCTGCTCACGCTGATGAACCTGCGGGGCGTCAAGGAGTCCGGGAAGCTCTTCGCGATTCCGACGTACGTGTTCGTCGCGGGCGTCTTCATCATGATCGCGTGGGGCGCCTTCCGCGGGCTGGTGCTGGACGAGACCATGCGCGCGCCGACGGCCGGCTACGAGATCAAGGCCGAACACCAGGGCCTCGCCGGATTCGCCCTCGTGTTCCTGCTCCTGCGCGCCTTCTCCTCCGGCTGTGCCGCGCTCACCGGCGTCGAGGCCATCTCCAACGGCGTGCCGGCCTTCCGCAAGCCGAAGTCGAAGAACGCGGCGACCACGCTTGCGGCGATGGGCCTCCTCGCCGTCACCATGTTCTGCGGGATCATCGGGCTCGCCATGGCCACCAAGGTGCGGATGGCCGAGAACCCCGCCCACGACCTGCTGAACAAGGGCGTCGAACTGGGCGCCGACTACGTCCAGAACCCGGTGATCTCCCAGGTCGCCGAGGCGGTGTTCGGCGACGGCAGCTTCTTCTTCATTCTGCTCGCCGCGGCCACCGCGCTGGTGCTGTTCCTGGCCGCCAACACCGCGTACAACGGCTTCCCGCTGCTCGGCTCGATCCTCGCCCAGGACCGCTACCTCCCGCGCCAGCTGCACACCCGCGGCGACCGGCTCGCCTTCTCCAACGGCATCGTGCTGCTCGCCGGCGCCGCCGTCCTGCTGGTGTGGATCTACGGGGCCGACTCGACCCGCCTCATCCAGCTCTACATCGTCGGTGTGTTCGTGTCGTTCACGCTCAGCCAGACCGGCATGGTCCGGCACTGGAACCGCCACCTGGCCACCGAGAAGGACCAGGCGAAGCGCCGGCACATGGTCCGCTCCCGCGCCATCAACACCTTCGGCGCCTTCTTCACCGGCCTTGTGCTGGTCGTCGTACTCGGAACGAAGTTCACGCACGGTGCCTGGGTGGCGCTGCTCGGCATGGTGATCTTCTACGCGGTGATGACCGCGATCCGTAAGCACTACGACCGGGTCTCCGCGGAGATCGCGGCCCCGGAGGGCCCGAGCGACGACAGCGTACGGCCGTCGCGGGTGCACTCCGTCGTGCTGATCTCGAAGATCCACCGGCCCACGCTGCGCGCGCTCGCGTACGCGAAACTGATGCGCTCCGACACGCTGGAGGCGCTCAGCGTCAACGTCGACCCGGAGGAGACGAAGGCGCTGCGGGAGGAGTGGGAGCGGCGGGGGATCACCGTCCCGCTGAAGGTGCTCGACTCGCCCTACCGGGAGATCACCCGGCCGGTGATCGAGTACGTGAAGGGGCTGCGCCGGGATTCGCCGCGCGACGCTGTGTCCGTGATCATCCCGGAGTACGTGGTCGGCCACTGGTACGAGCACCTGCTGCACAACCAGAGCGCGCTCCGCCTCAAGGGGCGCCTGCTGTTCACCCCGGGTGTCATGGTGACGTCGGTGCCCTACCAGTTGCAGTCGTCCGAGGCGGCCAAGAACCGCGCCCGCAAGCGGCAGGACTGGAACGCGCCCGGATCGGTCCGGCGCGGCCCGGCCGAGGAACGGCCGAAGGAGCCGAGCGCGAAGGGCTGAGCCGACGGGTCCCCTGCGGGCTTGTGGTGAGCGGTCGGGCGGGGTCCACGTAGACTGGTGGGCTGTTGTCCGGCCGTTCTCTCTTTCTCTCTTACGGAGTCACCCCACCATGCAGGCAGAACCGAAGAAATCGCTGGTGGGGCTGGAGTACGAGGTCGAGGTCGGTCCCGTCGCCCACGGCGGCCACTGCATCGCGCGTACGGAGGAGGGGCAGGTCCTCTTCGTCCGGCACACGCTGCCCGGCGAGCGGGTCGTGGCGCGGGTGACGGAGGGCGAGGAGGGGGCGCGGTTCCTGCGCGCGGACGCGGTGGAGGTGCTCACGGCGTCCAAGGACCGCGTCGAGGCCCCCTGCCCCTACGCCGGCCCCGGCCGCTGCGGCGGCTGCGACTGGCAGCACGCCAAGCCGGGCGCACAGCGCCGTCTGAAGGGCGAGGTCGTCGCCGAGCAGCTGAAGCGGCTCGCAGGGCTGACCCCGGAGGAGGCCGGCTGGGACGGCACGGTGATGCCGGCCGAGGGCGACAAGCTGCCGCCGGGTGAGGTCCCTCAGTGGCGTACGAGGGTGCAGTACGCGGTCGACGCGGACGGCAACGCCGGGCTGCGGCGCCACCGTTCGCACGAGGTCGAGCCGATCGAGCACTGCATGATCGCGGCGCCGGGCGTCAGCGAGCTGGGCATCGAGGAGCGCGACTGGTCGGGGATGGAGTCCGTCGACGCGATCGCCGCGACGGGGTCCCAGGACCGCATGGTCATCCTGGAGCCGAGGCCGGGTGCTCGGTTGCCTTTGGTCGAGTTGAACAAGCCCGTCTCCGTGATGCGCGTCGAGGAGCACGACGGCGGTATCCACCGCGTCCACGGCCGCGCGTTCGTGCGTGAGCGCGCCGACGGCCGTACCTACCGGGTCGGCAGCGGCGGCTTCTGGCAGGTCCACCCGATGGCGGCGGACACCCTGATGAAGGCGGTCATGCAGGGCCTGCTCCCGCGCAAGGGCGACATGGCCCTCGATCTGTACTGCGGCGTCGGCCTGTTCGCGGGTGCGTTGGCCGACCGGGTCGGCGAGAAGGGCGCGGTTCTCGGCATCGAGTCGGGCAAGCGGGCGGTCGAGGACGCGCGTCACAACCTTGCCTCGTTCGACCGCGTCCGCATCGAACAGGGCAAGGTCGAGGCGGTGTTGCCGCGTACGGGGATCACCGAGGTTGATCTGATCGTCCTGGATCCGCCTCGGGCGGGGGCCGGGAAGAAGACGGTTGAGCAGTTGGTGCGGTTGGGGGCGCGGAAGATCGCTTATGTGGCTTGCGATCCGGCTGCGTTGGCTCGGGACCTGGGGTATTTCCGGGACGGGGGGTATCGGGTGCGGACGTTGCGGGCTTTTGATCTGTTTCCGATGACTCATCATGTGGAGTGCGTTGCCATCCTTGAGCCGGTGGGCAAGGGCTCCTGACCTGAGTTCGGCCTGACAGTGGACGGCGCCCCCGGTTCACTCCGCGTCGGCGACGACCGAGCCCACCCGTTCGGCCAGGCCGGGGTCACGGCGGACCAGGAGGGTCGCGTAGCCGACGGCCGCGACCAGGGTGGCCAGGGCCGCATACGGGAACCAGCTGTACGGGGCGGGCTGGCCGGGCTTGGCGAGGTAGTAGAGCGGAACCAGGATGGCGAGGGCACCGATCGCGGGCAGCACGAGGTGCCGGACGGGCCGGAACTCCTGAGGACGGTATCTGCGGTAGTACAGCGGCAGGGCGATGTTGGACGCGAGGTAGACCAGCAGGATCAGGATGGTGCCCAGGCTCGAGGACTCCGTGAAGAAGACCACGGGGTTCATCGAACCGCCGTCGGACCCGAGCAGATGGCCCAGACCCCAGCCTCCGATGATCAGCAGCGCGGTGGCGGCGAAGGTGACGATCGCGTTGTTCGGCGTACGACGGGTGGGGTGGACGTAGCCGAAGAAGGACGGCAGCAGCCCCTCACGTCCGGCGTTGAACACCAGGCGGGCCTGGGAGTTGATGCCCGCGATCAGTACGCCCAGGGTGGAAGTCAGGCCGCCTACATAGGCAAGGAGCGCCAGCGCGCCGAGCGTGTGGTGGGCGACGTCGATGAAGGGGATCCGGGAGGCGCCGAGCCGCTCCACGTCGTAGCCGAAGCCGGTCACCGTGGCGTAGGAGAAGAGGATGTAGCTCACGGTCATGATCGAGACGGAGGAGAACACGGCGCGGCCGACGTTGCGCCGTGGGTTCTCCGTCTCCTCCGCGAGTGCCGCCGAGTTCTCCCAGCCGATGAACAGGTACACCGCGAGGGGGAAACCGGCCGCCAGCCCTTTGAGTCCGTGGGTGAGGTGGTCGGGCTGGAACGGGGTGGCGGAGAGGTCACCGCGGTGCTCGACGATCGTCGCGACGGACACCACGACGAGCACCAGCATCTCGACGCCGAAGAAGTAGCCGGCCCACTTGGTGGAGACCACGATCCCGCGCAGCATCAGAACCACCGAAAGCCCGGTCAGCAGCAGAGTCCAGATGATCCACGGCAGGTCGACGCCCGTGTAGTGGTACAAGGTGATCTGCACGAAGCCGCCGGAGATCGCGATCACCGAGGCCATCGCGATGATGTAGCCGAGTCCGGCCAGCAGGGCCGTGGTCACCGCGCTGACCGGCCCGAAAGTCTTGCCGACGAAGGTGGTGAAGCTGCCCGCCGAGGGGTGTGCCCGGGAGAACTCGGCCAGCGTGTTGCCGAGCAGCGCGACCGCTACCCCCGCCGCCACGATGGTCAGCGGGGACGCGACCCCCGCGGTGGTGGTGAGGAAGGCGAAGCCGAAGAAGAAGCTCATCGCCGGGCCGACGTTGGCCATGGTGGCGGCGGCGATGTCGGCCATGCCGAGGACGCCGCCGCGCAGCCGCTGGGGCGCGCCGGCGACGGGGCCCGACGTCGACGACGGGTCGACAGCTCCGGGGTCCGGCATGGCGACAGCTCCTTCTGCGGGGTGGCGGCACGGGGAAGGGAGAGACGGGAGGGAAGGGAGGAGATCAGTGCAGGCCGGCGTGCCTGTGTGCCTTCACCGCGTGTACCGCCGGGTCCATCGCGCCGCGGGTGAGTTCGTCGAGCAGATCGGCATGGCAGCGGTTGCGGGCCCGTACGACCGAGGGGTCAGGCACGGGTCCCAGCAGGCACTGCCGGCCGAGCAGATCGGCCGCGAACTCACGGATTCCGGCGCCGCCGAGGGCCTCCGCGAGGCCGAGGTGGAAGCGGGTCTCCAGCTCCAGCAGCCGGACCGGATCCTCGACCCGGTCCATCTCCTCGACCAGCGCCCGCAGTCCGTCGAGCTGTCCGTCCGGTATCTCGCCCGTGCTGTGCGCCACGAGCCCGCATTCGAGCAGCAGATGGAAGGAGTCCAGCCCGGCGGCCTCGTCGGCGTCGTGCAGTACGGCGACGACCGTGTCCCAGTCGGCGGCGACGAAGGTGCCGCCCGCCCGGCCCCGACGGCGGTCGAGCAGGCCGTCCTGGCACATGGCCTCCAGTGCGCGGCGCACGGTGATCTCACTGATCCCCAGCTCCTCGGCGAGGACGCCCGCGTCCGGCAACCGGTCTCCTGGCGCCACGGACCTCAGACGCACCCGCAGGGCGATCCTGGACCGGACCAGCTCCGCTCCCGTGGGCCCCCGACCGGCCAGGACGCGGGTGTCCCATGCCCCGCCGACCGGCGCGGACCGCGCGGGCACCGGCTGGTTGTAGGGACCGAACTTGCCCGCTGCATTCACCACGACGCCACCCTAACGGCCTGTCGAGCGCGGGCAGGGCCCACGGCGACGGCCTCCGTACGGAGGGTTCTCGTGACCATGCCTCGGTGTGGTGCATGGGGGCTCCCCAGGGGACCGGAACACGGGGACGGCACAGGGGCGACACGGTGGCGGCCATGGGGGACGGAAGACGCCGTGCGCGCTGCACGAAAAAATAGAGCAAGGTGAACAGTTAAACAAGTCTTGTTCTTTTAGATCGTACTGAACTAATTTCCAGGGGCCCTGGTCCGCACTCCCTCCATGGATGTCGAGATGACCACAACCGTCCCCAAAAGCCCTCCCACAGAGCCCGAGTCCGGTCTGCAGGCCGGACTGAAGAGCCGCCATCTGTCGATGATCGCGATCGGAGGTGTCATCGGCGCCGGCTTGTTCGTCGGCTCCGGCTCCGGTATCGCCGCCGCCGGCCCCGGCATCCTGATCTCCTACGCCCTCGTCGGCGTCCTGGTCGTCCTCGTGATGCGCATGCTCGGCGAGATGGCCGCGGCCAACCCCACCTCCGGCTCGTTCTCCGCCTACGCCGACCGCGCGCTCGGCCGCTGGGCCGGCTTCACCATCGGCTGGCTGTACTGGTTCTTCTGGGTCGTGGTGCTCGCCGTCGAGGCGACCGCCGGAGCCAAGATCCTTGCCGGCTGGATACCAGCGGTTCCCCAGTGGGGCTGGGCCCTGATCGTCATGATCGTCCTCACCGCCACCAACCTGGTCTCGGTCAGCTCCTACGGTGAGTTCGAGTTCTGGTTCGCCGGCATCAAGGTCGTCGCGATCGCCGCGTTCATCGTGGTCGGCGGTCTCGCCATCTTCGGCCTGCTGCCCGGCTCGGACCACCCGGCGTCCGGCTTCTCCAACCTCACCGCACATGGCGGCTTCCTGCCCAACGGGCCCGGAGCGATCCTCACCGGCGTCCTGATGGTGGTCTTCTCCTTCATGGGCAGCGAGATCGTCACCCTGGCGGCCGGCGAGACCGCGAACCCGCGGGCCGCCGTCACCAAGGCCACCAACAGCGTGATCTGGCGGATCGCGGTGTTCTACCTGGGCTCGATCCTGATCGTGGTCTCGCTGCTGCGCTGGGACGACCCGGCCATCCTCAAGGACGGCTCGTACGTCGCCGCCCTCAGCTCCGTCGGCATCCCGCACGCCGGTCAGATCATGAACACCATCGTGCTGACCTCGGTGCTGTCCTGTCTCAACTCCGGCCTGTACACGGCCTCCCGCATGGCCTTCTCCCTCGGCCGCCGCAGCGACGCCCCGGCCGAGTTCGGCCGGACCACGGACCGTGGCGTCCCGCGCTCGGCCATCCTGGCCTCGGTGGTCTTCGGCTTCGTCGCGGTCGCCTTCAACTACCTGTGGCCGGACACCGTCTTCCAGTTCCTGCTCAACTCCTCCGGCGCGATCGCCCTGTTCGTCTGGCTGGTGATCTGCTTCTCCCAGCTGCGGATGCGCAAGATCATCGAGCGGGAGTCGCCGGAGAAACTGGTCGTCCGGATGTGGCTCTACCCCTACCTGACCTGGGCCACCATCGCCCTCATCACCTTCGTCCTGGGCTACATGCTCACCGACACGGCCGACGGCGGGGGTCGCGACCAGGTCGTCCTGTCCACCTTGGTGGCCCTGGCCGTGGTGGTCTTCGCCGTGGTCCGCCAGTGCCGGGCCACCCGGAACGGAACACATACGCCAGACCGCGTCAAGGTGTCCTAAGAGGTAGGAGGAGGGAGCACCTGCTTCCGCCCTGTCCCTGTCGTCCTCTTCACGGTTCCGCAAGGGGACTGCTGCCCTCCGGGCCCGGTATGACGGTTCTCCCCTGTCGAAAGAATGGCGTGGGGGGTGTCACCGGGCCCGAGAGGCGTGAGGACGGGTTGTGTGACGAGGACGGACGCGGTCCCGTACTCCGCTGGGGCGGGCGCCGACGGCTTCTGAGCTGCCGGCGCTGCCCGCCCGTGCCTCGGCGCCGGGGGAGCCGGTGGCCAAGGGTTCCTGACCCGCCGTAGTGCAGTCAGGGACGGTGAAGGCCTGCTCAGCGCGGCGTGTCGGCGCCGCCCCCCGTCGACTCCCTGGCGATCACCACCGTGCCGGACGCCGCGTCCCGAGGGGGAAGCGGGCGGCCGTCGGCCTCGTGGAGGGCGAGGGCGGCGAAGTGGCGGCTGAGGCCGACGATGTCGATTCGTACGCTGGAGATCGAGGGGACGAACAGGGCGGCCAGGGGCGTGTCGTCGTGGCCGATCACCGCCAGGTCGGTGGGGACGGACATGCCTGCCCGGATCGCCGCGCTCACCACGGTCGCCGCGCTGTCGTCGTTGTAGGCGGCCACGGCTGTGATGCCCTGGGTGTGCCAGTGGTGGACCGCCTCGTGGGCGGAGGTGTCGCGGTGGTCCACCGGGCGGACGTCGAGGGGGGCGAGGCCGAGGCGGGCTGCGGCCTGTTGGGCCTTGCGCACGCGGTGGTCGAGTAGGGACGTGTGGGGGTCGGCGGGGGTGGCGAAGGCGATCCGGCGGTGGCCCTGTTCGTGCAGGTGGTCGATCTGTAGGGCGGTACCCGCGGCGAGTGCGGGCCAGTCGTCCAGCGTCGTCGGGTGTTCGGGGGCGGGGATGACGCTGGTGATGCCGGCGGTGCGCATCGAGGCCAGTTCGTCGGCGTCGAAGGGGTTGAAGCCGACGACGACGTCCGGAGTGAGCAGTTCCCACAGGGGGCGTGCCCGGCCGGCGGCGTAGCGGGGGCAGGTGACCAGGGAATACCCCGCCTCGTCCAGCGCGAGCGCGGCCTCGTCGAGGTGCTGCTGCATGGGGAGACCGGCCGCCCAGTCCGGCAGGACGAACAGGATCACCTTGCTGCTTCCGCGCCGCAGCGTCTGTGCGGCCCGGTGCGGGCGGTAGCCCATGCGCGCCGCCTCGGAGAACACCCGCCGACGCGTGCCCTCCGGGATCGTCTGCCCCGGGGTGTCGTTCAGGACGAACCCCACGGTCGCCCGCGAGAGGCCCAGGGACCGGGCCACATCCGCCGCCGTGACCCGCTTGCGCCCCGTCGCACTCACAGTGCCTCCCCGCTCTTCTTCTCTTCTTCTCTTCATTCTTCTCGCTCATCAGTCGCGGCGAGAGTAATCCCGAGGCAGGTCTACTCCACGGTGACGATCACGTCGACCGGGGCGCACTCCGGTGCCGAGGCCGTCAGGTGGATCTTGCCGGGGCCGGTCGGGCGGAGGACGGCGAGTGCGCGGCCCTCGTAGGTGCGGCGTTCGGGTGCGTCGAAGCGTTCCTCGGAGGCCGGGTCGGCGCTGCCGAAGCCCAACAGGACGCCCGCGCCCGTGACTTCGAGGCGTACGGGGCGGTCGGCCGCCGTGTGGAGGGTGCCGTCCGGGGCGGTCAGGGTGAGGGTGACGTACGCGAGGTCGCCGCCCTTCGTGGCGATGACCGGGCGGTCGGCTGCCGCGCGCAGCTCCAGCGGGCCGGTCGCCGAGCGCAGGGTGTGGCGGCCGGTCTCGGTGCCGTCGCGGTAGGCGATCGCCAGGAGTTCGCCGGGTTCGTACGTCGTGTCGAACTCGGTGCGGAAGCGGTGGTCCTCGCCCACCGGGTGGCGTCCCGACGAGCGTCCGTTGACCAGGAGTTCGACCTCGTCTGCTGCGCCGTAGACCTCTACGGCGACCGGCTTGCCCTCGGAGCCGGGCCAGGTCCAGGAGGCGATGCTGTCGCTCCACGCCCAGGGGGTGCCCGCCCAGGTCTTGCCGTGGTGTTCGGGGCGTCGTACCGCGATGTAGGGCTGGGTGCGCAGGCCGAAGACGATCTCGCGGTAGTAGGAGGCGGGGCGGCGGTGGCCGGTGATGTCGAGGTCGCCGCAGCCCGCGACGAGGTAGGGGTAGGGCGCGGTGTGGGCGGGGCGGGGTGCGTCGGGGGTGAGGTACTGGGGGCGGCCGATGCCGACCTCGCCGAGGTAGTCCCAGCCGGTCCAGGTGAAGTCGCCTATGACGTGGCCGTGTTGCTTCACCAGGCGCCAGTTGCCGTCGATGCGGGTGGGGAAGGTTTCGGTGCCGAGGATGATCCGGTTCGGGAAGAGGTCCTTGTCGAGGGTGTAGCGGGCCTCTGCGTAGTTCATGCCGGCGACGTCGAGCACGGCGAAGGACTCGGCCGTCTTCTCGGTGACCAGGCCCGAGGCGCTGATCGCGTTCATCATGTCGCCCGCGTCGGCCATCAGGGTGTTGATGCCCTTGTCCTCACCCTCACCCTCACCCGCGCCGGCCTCCTGTTCTGCCCTCTGCTGTGACTGCGCGCGCAGCTTGCCCAGTTCGGACATGACGGCCAACATGCCGTTCACCGCGTTGGTGACGTAACGGGTGCTGTCGAGGGAGCGGACCTTCTCGGCGAGTCGACGGCCCCAGGCGGCGCCGGCCGCCGATCCGGTCTCGGGGATCTCGTTGCCGATCGAGTACATGATCACGCTGGGGTGGTTGATGTCTTTGGCGACCATCGCCTCGATGTCGCGTTCCCACCACTCGGGGAAGCTCAGGCTGTAGTCGAACTCGCTCTTGCCGGACGTCCAGACGTCGAAGGCCTCGTCCACCACCAGCATGCCGAGGCGGTCGCAGGCGTCCAGCATCGGTTTGCTCATGGGGTTGTGGGACATGCGGATCGCGTTGAACCCGGCGTCCTTGAGGAGCCGGACCCGGCGTTGCTCTGCGCGGGCGAAGGTGGCGGCGCCCAGGACGCCGTTGTCGTGGTGGACGCAGGCGCCGCGCAGCTCGACCGGCCCGCCGTTGATCCGCAGGCCGTGCTCGGGGTCGAGCTGGAGGGAGCGGATGCCGAAGGTGACGGTCTCGGTGTCCAGGTCCTTCAGGGTCACTGTGGTGGTGTAGAGAGTGGGTGTGTCCGGGCTCCACAGCGACGGGCTGCTGACGTACAGGCGTTGGCGTACGGTCGCGGGCTCGCCCGGCAGCACCGTGATCTTCGAGATGTCGGTCGCGACGGTGTTCCCGTCGGCGTCGCGGATCTCCGTTGCGACATCCACCGTACGGATCGCGATCGAGTCGTTGTCGACCCGCGTCGCGACCTCCACCACCGCCCGCCGCGCGTCGATGTCCGGGGTGGTGACCCGGAGCCCGTCGGGCGCGATCCGGACCGGCTCGCCGACCAGGAGCCAGGTGTCGCGGTAGATGCCCGCGCCGGTGTACCAGCGCGAGTCACGGTGGGCGCGGGCCTCCACGCGGATCTCGTTGTCCTCGCCGAAGCGCAGGAAACGATCGGCGTCGATGCGGAAGTGCGAGTATCCGAACGGGCGTTGTCCGGCGTAGTCCCCGTTGATGAACACCGTGGCATCCCGGTAGACGCCCTCGAACTCCACGAAGATCCGCTTGCCCCGGTCTTCCTCGGGCACGGCGAAGGTCTTGCGGTACTCGTACACACCGCCCGGGAAGTAGGCGCCCGCGCCGCCCTCCATCGTGACCTCGCCGCCCGGGGCCGCACGCTCCCGCTCGATCATCGCGTCGTGCGGCAGCGTGACCGGGCGGAAGGGGACCTTCGTCCCGGACAGCTCGGCGAAGGGGTTGACCTTGGGGCGGGCCTGCCAGCCGTCGTTGAAGGACGTACGGATCATGTGGGCTCCATGGGGTGCGGGGAGTTCGGCACGGACCGGTGGTCACCTGAACTTGCACGTGCTAGTTACGCTATCAGGTGTGAGCTGCGAGATAGGGCTGGAGCGGCGGGTGAGATACGGTGCGGCAGGGCAATATGTGCTGGACACGCCCTTGCGATGGAAGTTAGGTAACCCTTACCGTTCCTACTTGCATCATTCAGGGACTCGGCCGTCACCCCGGCCGGCCCGCGGCGAGCGCTTCACCGACGCAGCCTGGCCGTCCTGCCCCAGTGCCTTCAGGGCCTGGAAGGTACCCGCAGCCGGAACCCGCTCATAGGACCCGCACTTGAATCAGCCCGCCTTCGGTCTGTACGACCCTGCCCGCGACCACAGTGACTGCGGCGTCGGCTTCATCACCCGCCTCGACGGGACACCGAGCCACGACGTCATCCGTAAGGGTGACGAAGCGCTCCGTGCGATCCCGCACCGCGGCGGCGCGTCCGCCGAGGGCGTCGGTGACGGCGCGGGCGTGAGCATCGACCTGTCGGCGGAGTTCTTCGGCGCGATCACCGGCCAGACCCTGCGCGCCGGGCACTTCGGCGTCGCCAACTGCTTCGTGCCGACCGATGCCGCACGGCGCGACGCCGCGGTCGACCTTGTCGGCCGGTGCATCGCCGAGCAGGGCTTCGAGGTCGTGCTGGTCCGGGACGTTCCCGTCGATCACAGCGTCGCCCGGCCCGCCGCCGAGCAGTACCAACTCCCCGTCGTGCAGTGGGTGTTCCGGGCCCCGGACGAGTGGCGGCGCGCCGACGTCGACACCGCCGCCAACCGCGCCCTGCTCGCCGTCGAAGCCGTCGCCTACGCCGACGACCAGGACCGGTACGCCGGGCTGTACGCGCTGTCGCTCAGCGCGCGCACGCAGGTGCTCAAGGGGCGGCTCAACTCCGGCGAGGTCATCCCCTACTTCTGCGACCTCCTCGACCCCCGGCACTCCGTGCGGTCGCTGTACTTCCACACGCGGTTCTCCACGAACACCGAACCGCACCCGACCATGGCCCAGCCGTTCCGGCTCATGGCGCACAACGGCGAGCTGAACACGGACAGGAAGAACCGGCTCTCCGACGAGGCCCTCGCGCGCGCCCGCACCCGCAGCATCGTGCGCCCGCCGGGGCAGTCCGACTCCAGCAGGCTCGACCAGACCCTCCAGAGCCGGGTCTTCGACGACGGGCTGGACCTCGTCGAGGCCGTCGTGTCGCTCATGCCGCCGGCCTGGGAGAACGACCGCACCCTGCCCGACGGTGTGCGGGACATGCTGGAGTACTTCTCCCTGTACGAGGAGAAGAACGACGGCCCCGCCGCCCTCATCTTCAGCGACGGGGACGTCGTCGGTGCGCGGCTTGACCGGCTCGGGCTCCGTCCCCTGCGTACGGTCGAGACCGCCGAGTACCTGATGGTGGCCTCCGAGGCCGGACAGGTCGCGTTCCCCGACGACGAGGTCGTGCACCGGGGCCGTATCGAGGCCGGCGGCATGCTCGTCGTCGACCACCGCACCGGCCGCCGGATGCGCACCCGCGAGGTGCTCGACTCGCTCGCCGCGCGCCGCCCGTACAGCGAACTGCTCGACGCGGCCCGCGTGAACCTCGACGACCTGCCCGCCCCCGACTACTACCGGGGCACGACGACCCTCGGCTACGACGGCGACCTGAGCCTCGCGGGCCGGTACGTGGCGTACGCGCTGAACCAGGAGAGCTTCCGGTTCATGCTCGACCCGATGCTCAACACCGGGTCCGAGCGGATCTCCGCGATGGGCTACGGCAACGCCATCAACGCGCTCAGCGACACCGAGGGCGGCATGGCGAAGTACTTCTCGCAGCGCTTCGCCCAGGTCACCAACCCGCCGCTGGACAGCATCCGCGAGGCCGACGGCATGAGCATGCGGGTCGCCCTCGGCCCCAAGCCCGACGGCACCGGCAACACCAGCGAGCGGCAGCTGGTCGTCTCCTCGCCCGTCCTCGGGCATCTCGACATGGTCCGGCTGCGCGACCAGCGGATCGTGCCGCTGGAGCGGTTCCCCATGCTCTACGAGCCGGTGACCGGGGACGAGACGGCCAACGCCGACGCCCTCCGGGACGCGCTCCAGCAGCTCTGCGACGACGTCGAGCGGTTCGCCTCGGGCGGGGGCGGCATCGCCGTCCTCACCGACCGGGCCGTCTCCTCCACCCGCGCGCCGCTCCCGGTGATCCTCGCCGTCGCGGCCGTGAACCAGCGGCTCATCGAGACCGGGCTGCGGCTGCGCGTCTCGATGGTGGCGGAGAGCGGCCAGCTCGCCTCCTCCCATCACGTCGCGACCGCGCTCGGCTTCGGCGCCTCCGCCGTCTACAGCCTCAGCGCACGGCTGCGCGCCGAGGAGAAGTTCCCGAGCGCGCCCGCCCCCGCCGGTGAGATCACCGAGACCGACCGGGCGCTCGCCAAGTTCCGCAAGGCCGCCGAGAAGTCCCTCGCCAAGACCATGGGCCGGGTCGGCCTGTGCACCGCCGAGAGCTACATCGGCGGCGAGTTCTTCGAGCCGAACTACCTCGACACCCGCGACGACGTCTTCGCGCGGACCTTCCCGCACATGGACGCCCCGGTCGGCGGTGTCGGCTTCGCCCGGATCGCCCAGGCCGCGACGGACTGGCACGAGCGGGCCCGGACCGTTGAGACCGAGGGGCAGGTTCCGCTGCTCGGCCTGTTCAAGGAGCGCTCGGACGGCGCCGGACACTCGTTCGGTGTCACGGCCGTGCGCGGCTTCGGCGACATGGTCGAGGAGCGCCCGGAGTTCGGCCGCGAGGGCGACCCGGAGGCACTGCGCCTCCTCACCCTCGGCCAGCTCGACGACGCGTTCGGCATCACCGACGCCGCGTACCGCAACACGGGGTACGACGCCCTCAGCGACGCCGAGATCGACGCGTTCCGGATCACGCCCGGCTACCGGGCCTTCCTTCGGACCACGCACGAGGAGCGGTCCCGCCGACCGGCCGCGCTGCGTGACGTGCTCGCGCTGCCCGCCGACCTCACCGGACTCCGTACGCCCGAGGACTTCGCGCGCGAGCTGGGCCGGTTCTCGGCGACCGGCAACGCGAGCGTCACGGTCCGGGGTGTGGTCGCCTCCGTCACCGAGCGGGGCACCGTCCATCTGCGCCTCACGTCCCCGGGCCCCGAGGCCGCCGAGCGCCACGCGGCCCTCGCCGCAGGGCTCGGACACCTGGGCGAGGTCACGACCCTCGCCGTGAGCGCCGACGGAATCGAAGTCGAGGCCACCGGCACCGCCGCCCACCTGCTCACCCTTCTCGACGGCGCCCCCGACAGCGTCCCGCTCGACGAGGTCCAGCCCGCCCACGAGATCACCCGCTCCCTCGCCTCCGGCGCGATGAGCCACGGCGCGCTCGTGGCGACCGCGCACGAGGCCGTCGCGCACGGCACGAACATGGTCGGCGCGATGTCGAACAGCGGCGAGGGCGGCGAGCACCACACCCGGTACGGCACCATCCGGGGCTCCCGGATCAAGCAGTTCGCGTCCGGCCGGTTCGGTATCTGGGCGGGCTATCTCGCCGACCCGATGCTCCAGGAGCTGGAGATCAAGATCGGGCAGGGCGCCAAGCCCGGCGAGGGCGGTCAGCTGCCTGCGCCGAAGGTGACGGTCGATATCGCGGCGGCTCGTGGCGGCACCCCGGGCATCGAGCTGATCTCCCCGCCCCCGCACCACGACACGTACTCCATCGAGGACCTCGCCCAGCTCATCCACGACTGCAAGGCCGCCCGCGTCCGCGTCATCGTCAAGCTGGTCTCCTCGGAGGGCATCGGAACCATCGCCGTCGGTGTCGCCAAGGCCGGCGCGGACGTCATCAACGTCGCCGGGAACACCGGCGGCACGGGCGCCGCCGCCGTCACCAGCCTCAAGTACGCCGGACGCTCGGCGGAGATCGGCGTCGCCGAGGTCCACCAGGCGCTCGTCGCCAACGGGCTGCGCCAGAAGGTCGTCCTGCGCTGCTCCGGCGCGCACCAGACCGGCGGCGACGTCGTCACGTCGGCCCTTCTCGGCGGCGACAGCTTCGAGTTCGGTACGACCGCGCTGATGATGCTCGGCTGTGTCATGGCGAAGAACTGCAACGTGAAGTGCCCGGCCGGGCTCACCACCAACTCCGAGGCGTTCGAGGGCGACCCGCGCGCACTCGCCCAGTACCTCCTCAACATCGCGCACGACGTCCGCCAGATCCTCGCCCGGCTCGGCCTGCGCTCCCTGCGCGAGGCACGAGGGCGTACGGACCTGCTCCAGCTCCTCGACCACCCGGCGAGCGTCGGACGCCTCGACGTCCGCCGCCTGCTCGCACACGTGCCCGAGAAGGTCGTGGCCGACCCGGAGTACCTGGAGAAGGACTTCACCACCGACGACGCCCTGATCGAGCAGGTCCGGGCCGCGCTGCTCGACCGGCGCGAGCCGTCCCTGCTCGTCGAGGGCATCCACCTCGGCAACAGCGACAAGTCGGTCGGCGGCCAGCTCTCCATCGACGTCGAGCGGCTCCTCAACCACAGCCTTAACGCGGATGGACCCGCGATCACGACCGACGACCGAGGCCGTCGCCGCCTCGTCGACGGCGCCGTCCGCATCCGTACCACCGGGTCCGCCGGACAGTCGTACGGCGTGTTCTGCAACGACGGCATCACCCTCGAACACACCGGCACCGCCAACGACGGCGTCGGCAAGAGCCAGAGCGGCGGCCGGATCGTCGTACGCGCCCCGGGCGGCGGCAGCGCCGAGCCCGGCGGCAATGTGCTGATCGGCAACTTCGCGCTGTTCGGCGCGACCGGCGGCCGTACGTTCGTGGAGGGCGAGGCCGGTGACCGGTTCGCCGTGCGCAACTCCGGTGCGACGGCGGTCGTCGAGGGTGTCGGCGACTTCGGCTGCGAGTACATGACCGGCGGTACGGTCCTCAACCTCGGCGGCTTCGGCAAGGGCCTCGGCAACGGGATGAGCGGCGGGTTCCTCTACCAGTACGATCCCTCCGGCGACCTCCGCGACCGGGTGAGCGCCGACTCGCTGCTGGTGTTCCCGGTGACCGACACCGCGCGCGGCGCCTTCCACGAGGAGGCCGTACGGCTGCTGCTGGCCTGGCACGTCGAGGCCACCGGCTCCGAGCTGGCCGCCCGCCTGCTGCACGACTGGGACACCGAACGGCAGCACATGTACTGCGGGATGCCCCGCGCGCTGCTCCTCTACCAGGACTCCACCGAGATCCTGGCGGCGGCGACCCGCAACGAACTCCTGGACGAGCTGGCGACCTCCATCGCGACGGACAAGCTCCGCGCGTTCAAGGTCGACTACCGCGACCGGCGTACCGTGCTCGGCGGCCGGGCCCCGGCCTTCGGCGACCAGGGCAGCGACGACATGTTCTCGCTGCTGTCCTCGTACACCGTGCTCAGTGTCGCGCAGGACCTCGCGCTCCAGCGGGTGCCCGGCGCGACAGGACCGGACGACCCGAAGGTCACCGAGGCCGTACGGAACCTCATCCTCACCGAGGACTTCTTCGTCAAGCAGCGCGTCGTGAAGTACCTGCGCGGCACGCTGGACCGCTTCGACGACGGCGAACTCGCCACCCTCATCGCGATCAAGCGCCTCGACGACTACAAGCGCGCCCTCAAGCAGCGCAACAACCTCAGCGTGGACGCCCCCGGCACCTACGGCTGGATCGTCCACCAGACCACCAAGAACGCAGGCCGTGTCCGCGCCGCCCGGTTCGACGAGCTGCTGGCCACGGCCGCGCTCGACGACATCGCGAGCCGCCGCATCCCGCAGGCCCCGACCGAGACGGTGACCGCGTGACCCTCATGCCCCCGACCGGGTCCCTCATCCCGGTGGACGCACCGTTCTCCGCCGCCCAGGAGTCCTGGCTCGCCGGGTTCATCGCCGGCATAGCGGCAGCCGGACGCCGGGCCGAGGCGGCGGGTGACGCGCCCGCCGCGACGATCGACGTCCTGTTCGGCACCCAGACCGGCAACGCCGAGTTCGTGGCCGACGAACTCGCCGCCGGCACCCGGGCCCGTGGCCTGGGCGCGCGGACCGCCGCGCTCGACGCCGTCACGCCCGAGCAACTCGCCACGATGTCCCACGTACTTGTCGTCGTCTCGACGTACGGCGAGGGCGAACTCCCCGACAACGCCGGGCTGTTCTGGGAGGCGCTCCAGTCCGACACGGCACCGAGGCTCGAAGGTCTGCGGTACGCGGTCCTCGGCCTCGGCGACCGCGGCTACGACGACTTCTGCCAGGCCGCGAAGCTCATCGACACCCGCCTGGAGCAGCTCGGCGCCGGCCGGGTGCACGAACGCGTGGACTGCGACGTCGACTTCGAGGAACCGGCGGCGGCCTGGGCGGGCGCGGTCCTGGACCGCCTGGTCGCGGAGACGGGTGCGACCGGCGCGCCCGCCGCGAGCACGCCCGCGGCGACACCGGCGCGCGTCCGTTCCCCCTGGAACAAGCGCACCCCGTACCCGTCCCGGCTCACGGTGAACCGGCTGCTGTCCTCCCCGCACAGCGCGAAGGAGATCCGGCACTACGAGTTCGACCTCGGCGACAGCGGCATCACGTACGAGGCGGGCGACGCGCTGGCCGTCGTACCGCTGAACGACGACGCCCTCGTGGGCACGCTGCTCGATCACCTCGGCGCGAGCGGAGACGCGGAGACAGCCCAACTCCTGCGTACCGAACGGGAGATCCGCACCCCGTCGAAGGAGCTGATCGCCGACCTCGTCGAGCGTGCGCCGTCGAGCGAGCTGGCCGCCGTCGTCGCGCACGGCGACCGGTCCGACCTCGACTCCTGGCTCTGGGGGAGGGATGTGCTGGACCTGCTCCAGGACGCCGGTTCCGCCGCCCCGGACCTCGCCGAACTCCTGCCGCTGCTACGGCCGTTGCAGGCCCGCCAGTACTCGATCGCGTCGAGCCCGCTCGCCCATGGGGACCGGATCCACCTCACGATCGCGTCCGTCCGCTACGGTACCGGGCAGCGGACGTACGAGGGCGTGGCGTCGACGTACCTGGCGGACCGCATCGGCGAGGACGCGTCCGTCGGCATCTACGTCCAGCCGAACGCCTCCTTCGGCGTCCCGGCCGACGACGACGCCCCGATGATCATGATCGGCCCCGGCACGGGCATCGCGCCGTTCCGCGGTTTCCTGCACGAGCGGGCCGCGAAGGGTGCCGCCGGACGCAACTGGCTGTTCTTCGGCGACCAGCACCGCGACACCGACTTCGTGTACGAGGACGAGCTGACGGAGCTGCGGCAGCGCGGCGTGCTCACCGAACTGGATCTCGCGTTCTCGCGCGACCAGGCCGAGAAGATCTATGTCCAGACACGGATGCGGGAGCGCTCGCGCGAGCTGTACGGCTGGCTGGAGGACGGTGCGCACGTCTACGTCTGCGGCGACGCCTCCCGCATGGCGAAGGACGTCGAGACGGCCCTGCTGGGCGTCATCGGCGAGCAGCGCGGACGTGGTGACGACGACGCGGCGGAGTACCTCGCGGACCTGCGGCGGGCGAAGCGCTACGTCCGGGACGTGTACTGAACATGGCGGAGCAGCACGGCGACCGGCGTTGCGCGTTGGAAGGGTGCTGCTCCCGGCGGAACAGGAGTGTGCGACTGATCGACGCGCGAATGCCGGAGCTGGCGCGGTGCCTGACGCTCTTCCAGTACGTCCAGGCGGTCACCGGAGGGCCGGTCGCGCGGATCGACCAGGCCGGGAGTTATGCCGTCCCGAGTGTGCGCGGTGACGCGTTCGCCGTCCGGCCGGGGTCGATCGCGCTGCGTCTCGACGGTGACGGGGTCGCCTCGGCCGTGGTCGAACGGGACGAGAACAGCGGGTCGGTGGCCGTCCATCTGATCGACGGGGACGGGCGGACCGTGCATCAGGGGCGGCTGCTGTCGGAGGGGGACCGGTTGCTGGTCGGACTCGCCCGTACGGTCGAGGCTGGGGCGTCGGCGGTTGGGGCGTCCGCTGCCCCTGAGGTGCCCGCGTGGGAGAGCGGTGACCAACTCGCGCAGTTCGACGCGGTGCTTGCGGACGGTGGGGTTGCCCGGCGTGCTGCGTTCGACCGGTATCGCGGTGAGCACCGGGCTGTCGACGTCGGCGTCGTGCCGTCGGTGCTCGACCATGTGTGCTCGGTCGGGCTGCCGATCGGGGTCGCCGTGTTCGCCCCGGCGGTCATGCAGGCGTGCGCGGGGCGGGTTCATGTGACCGACCGGACCGTGGGCGGGCGGGTGTTCGCGGCGGTTGCGGAGAGTTCGGTGGAGATCGACCTCGCGGGTGTGCGGGAGTGTCACCTTGTGCGGGCCTCGGGGGCGCATGGCCCGACCTCGGCGTTGGAGTTGGACGACGAGGACGGGCGGTGCGTTGCTGTTGTTACGCAGTTCGGGGTGGTTGGGGTGGATGTGTACGGGGTGTGGGAGCAGCTTGCCGCGTCGTTGCCCGACGCGTAGTGCTGCGTGTTGGTTGGGCGGGTTGTTGGCTGCGGGCCCGGTGGGGGCTTGTCGCGCAGTTCCCCGCGCCCCTGTCGGGGGCGCTGGCGCGCCACCCGACATCCCCCTCGTTCAGCGACCCGTTACTTCCCTCAGGAACCGCGCCAGTGTGTGCGTCAGGGTGTTGTCGGACGGGGTCGCGAAGAGGGGGTCCAGGTGGTTCATGCCGGTGTCGGTTTCGTACGTGGCGTATGGGATGCGGGAGTTGGACACCACCCTGCGGGCCGCCTCCTCCACCGTGCCCTTGGCGTAGCTCGTGCCGAAGGCGTACAGGGGGATGTCCAGGCGGGCGGCGTGGTGGAGGCGTAGGGCCAGGGAGCGGGTGTGGGGGGAGTCGGTGTAGGCGTCCGTGACGTCGAGGTCGATGGAGAGGCGGGCCGGCCAGTACCACTCCCACACGGCCGGCACCGGGCCGGCGTACGACTCCGCTACCCGGCGGATCGGGGTGATGCCGGTGTCGATCCAGCCCCGTACGTCCCCGGTGTCGGCGAGGTGTCCGGAGTGCACGGTGATGGCGTTCGGCCAGCCGAAGTCCGCGTCTACCAGGAAGCCCAGCAGGGCCGCGTTGGTGACGGGGTACGGCAGGCGCAGGGCCTCGGGCAGGCGGGGCTGGAGGACCGAGGGGCCGTCGGGGTCGTGGAGGGCGTGATGGCCGGCGAGCTGGTACCAGATCTGCGTGCTCTCCGCGCGGCTGCCCAGTCCCACCCCGCTCAGGGTCAGGTCGAACACCGCCCCGGCGTCGATGGCCGCTAGCCGCTCCCGTACCTGCTCCGGTGAGTCGGCGACCGGGTCGCCCGTGCCGTCGAACGCCCCGAGGACACCGCCGTCGATGACGGCCAGCGCGGCCAGGTCCCGGTAACCGGGGCAGCCGTCGAAGTCCCAGGCCGCGTACGCCAGCGCGGTCGTCGCGCCCCAGGAGTGCCCGCCGAGCACCACGCGCCGGCCGCCCCGGCCCGCCGCCCGGACGACGGTCCGCAGGTCCGCGAGGGTCAGGGGCAGGCCCCAGTGCGCGGCGAAGGGGGAGGCGGCCGGGTCCAGGGTGCGGTAGTGGCCGTCCAGGTAGTGGGCGAGGGGGTCCGGGCCGGTGAAGCCGGTGCGGTCGGCGAGGTTCTCCTCCCGCCGGTCCAGGGCCCACACCTGTGTTCCGGGCACGGCCGCGACCAGGTCGCGGGCCAGCAGGCGGAAGTCGTTCGCGGCGCCGAACATGCCGGGCACCAGCACGAGGACGGTGCCCGCCGTGTCGGGGCCGACCTTGAGGACATGGACGCGGTCGGTCCCGGCGGGCCCGCCGCCGACGCCCACGGCCAGGGACACGTACGGCTCGGGGGTGAGGGCTCCGACGGTCCCGGCGGCTCCTTGTCCGGTGCTGGCGCCCGGTGTGCGGCCTGCGGCGACTGCGGATCCGGCCCCCGTGCCGGCCGCGGCCGAGGCCAGGGCCAGACCGCCGATCATTCCGCCCAGCACCGTACGGCGCGGCAGACGGCTCGTCATCTCACGTACCTCCAGGGAGAGTTGGTCGCGACCAGCTTCCTCCACTCCCTTGAGGTCTCAAGCACCAGGGTGCGCCTGCCTGGTGAACGTCTGGCGTCAGACGGCGGACCAGCCGTTGTCGACGGCCAGGATCACGCCGTTGATGTTGCTGGCCGCGTCCGAGGCGAGGAACACGATCGCGGCGGCCTGCTCCTCGGGCTCGGACACCCGGCCGACGCTGGCCAGGTACGGGCCGAGCGTCTTCGGCCCGTGCGCCTCCCAGTCGGCAGTCGGGATCATGCCGGTCCGCGTGCCGCCCGGGGCGATGGCGTTGGTGCGGATGCCCTGGTTGCGGTACATCACGGCGAGGGACTTCGTGAGGCCCACGATGCCGTGCTTGGACACCGTGTACGCGGTCCCGGAGGCGCTGCCGCGCAGGCCCGCCTCGGAGGCGGTGCTCACGATGGCGCCCTTGCCCGCCTCGATCATGTGCGGCAGGACGGCCCGGGAGAGCAGGAACGGCGCGGTCAGGTTGATCCGGATGACCCGCTCCCACTCCGCGTCGGTCACGTCCGCCGCGGCCGACATGCTGTCCATGATCGCCGCGTTGTTGACCAGCGCGTCCACCCCGCCGAAGCGCTCCACGGTGGTGGCGACCACCTCGTCGACGACGGTCTGCTCGCTCAGGTCGCCGACCACGGCCACCGCCGTGCCGCCGGCCTCCTCGATCTCCTTGACGGTCGTGGCGGCGCCGTCGGCGTTGAGATCGGCGACCACGACGCGGGCGCCCTCCGCCGCGAAGGCCAGCGCGGTGGCCCGGCCGATGCCGGAACCGGCGCCGGTGACGATGACGCTGCGGCCGTTGAGTCCAGTGGTCATGACGTGCTCCAGAGGTGGTGCGTGAGGGTGCAACGGGGTGTTGCGGTGCCACCGTACGACTTAATGTCTCTGAAAGACATAAAGTCGAGGTGTCTTCTCTGGATCACTACAATGGGCCGGTCCTCGATGACGGGGCGGAAGTACGGGGTGGAAGCGAGGAGTCGCTGGTGCCGGACGGCAGGCAGGGCG
This sequence comes from Streptomyces sp. NBC_00075, assembly GCF_045041225.1. Taxonomy (NCBI): domain Bacteria; kingdom Bacillati; phylum Actinomycetota; class Actinomycetes; order Kitasatosporales; family Streptomycetaceae; genus Streptomyces; species Streptomyces sp. NBC_00075. The sequence continues at coordinate 2,468,410 of NZ_CP108243.1, read as the reverse complement.
AGGCTTCCGGTCGTGGGCGCGGGCGGACGGGTCGGCCTCGGCTGACCGAGCAGCGCAAGTCCGAGATTCGGCTGGAGATCGCCCTGGCCGCGGTGGAGCTGTTCGTCGCCCAGGGGGTGACCGCCACGACGGGGGAGCAGATCGGGCAGGCGGTGGGGGTCTCGTCGCGGACCGTTTGGCGTTACTTCCCGAGCAAGGAGAGCTGCGTCAGTCCGTTGTTCGCGGCCGGTATCGACCGGATCGCCGGGTGTCTGCGGGAGTGGGGGCCCGGGCGGCCTCTGGAGGAGGCGCTGGCGCCGGCGCTGGACATCGACGACTGGGCGGGGCGGCCCGGGGTCGCGGAACTGCGCAAGCTGGTACGGCTGACCCGTACCGAGCCGGGGCTGCGTGCCGTCTGGCTTCAGTCGCACGACGAGGCCGAGCCGGCCTTTGCCCGTGCGCTGGCTGCGCGTGCGGGTTTGCCTGCCGATGATGTGCGGCCGGTTATTCAGGCCGCGATGCTCAATGCGGCGTTGCGGGCGGCGGCTGAGCGGGACGCCTGGCGCGGGGGCGACGCGGAGTCCGACCCGGCCTCGGCCGGGGCCGAACTGGCGGCGAGCTTTCGCTCGGCGCTCGCTGTCGCGGAGGCTGGTCTGTCCTAGTCGCGCTCGACGGGCATACGGGGGAGCGGTTGTTCGTCTGGTGCGGGTCCGGTGGGGGCTGGTCGCGCAGTTCCCCGCGCCCCTTAGGGGGTGTTGTGGTGCGCCTCGTGTGTGAGATCGGCCGTCGAGGGTGCTTGGTTGTCTGGTGCGGGTCCGGTGGGGGCTGGTCGCGCAGTTCCCCGCGCCCCTCAGGGGGCGCTTTGGCGCCCCTGATTTCGTGTGCTCCGCACCCTGTGTACGAGGTCGGTCGCCGCCTTCGGCCACTCCTCGTGGTCGAAGGTGAAGCCCGTGTCGAGCAGGCGGCCCGGGACGACGCGGCGGCTCTTCAGCAGGAGTTCTGTGTCCGAGCGGAGTGCGAACGCGCCCAGTTCTGCCATCCAACGGGTTGCGGGCAGGCCCACCGGGACCCCCCACGCCGCGCGCAGCGCCCGCATGAACTCGCGCTGGGGGACGGGGTGGGGAGCTGCGAGGTTCACCGGGCCGGTGAGGTCCTCCCGGGCGGTCAGGAACTCGACGGCGCGTACGAAGTCCTGGTCGTGGATCCAGGACACGTACTGTGCGCCGCCCGCCACCGGGCCGCCGAGGCCGAGCCGGGCCAGGCGGAGGAGGACGTCGAAGACGCCGCCGCGGTCCGGGCTCATCACCATGGCGGTCCGCAGGGCGACCTTGCGGGTGGCGGGCGTCGGTGCCTGCTCCTGGGCCCGCTCCCAGGCCTTGGCGATCTCGACGCTGTAGGCCCAGTAGTCCGGTACGCCGGGTTCGGTGCCGCCGATGACGCCGGTCGCCTCGTCGTTGGGGGCGTCGAAGCGGTGGGCGTAGACGGTCGCCGTGCTCATCTGGAGCCACAGGCGGGGAGGTTGGGCGGCGCCTGCTATCGCCTCGCCGACCACCCTGGCCGAGTGCACCCGCGAGTCCATCATGGCCCGCAGATTGGCGGGGGTGTAGCGGCAGCTGACGCTGCGGCCCGCCAGGTTGATCACGACGTCGCTGCCGTCGACCGCCTTGGCCCAGTCCCCCAGGGTCTCGCCGTCCCAGGCGATCTCGCGGTCGTGCGTCGGCCGTCTGGTCAGGGCGGTGACGTCGTGACCGGCGGCGGTGAGGGCGCGGTTCAGGACCGTACCCACCTGGCCGGTTCCTCCGGGAATGACGATCCTCATGGCTCCCCCTGGGACTTGAGCGTGTGCGCTGAACTGCTGTGCTGCGAGCCCGGCGTAGATATTTGAACACGTTCAAAAGCGGGCGTCCAGTCGGACCGGCTACTACTTCACCGACCTGGCGATCCTCGTCGCGTCCCCCATGAGGCGCTCCAGCGGGCCGCGCCTGAAGAAGCACGACCAGACGACGGCGAAGACGGTCACGGCCACGAGGAAGCCGAACAGCACGTGCAGCGGGGAGCCGGGGAGTTCGTCGATGCCGAGGGCCCAGATGCCGGCCAGGTGGAGGACGTACGCCGTCAGGGACATCGTGCCGACCGCGACGACCGGAGCCGCGAGGCGCCGGAAGCGGGGGAGGGCGTCGACGGCGGCCATGCAACCGGCGAGTACGGCGATGGCGACCCCGGTGTTGCCCACGACGGACAGCGTCGTCTCGCTGTGCGGGGAGGCCACCCACAGCCAGGCCGCCGAGTCCCCGGTCGGATAGCCGGCCGTGTCCGACCACCAGGCCGACATGACCGAACCGGAGCCGTCCTCGCCGCCGCCCGCCGCGAGGGCGGAGGAGACACCGGGTACGAGGTGCAGGGCCAGCCACGAGCCGCCGTAACCGAGCACGGCGAGCGCGATGCCGGTGGCGGCGAGGCGGATACGTACGGCCGTGGCGGCGAGGTCGAGACGGGCCACCGCCATGCCCGCGAAGAGGAACGGGACCCAGGCCAGGGCCGGGTAGCTCCCGGTGAACATCAGCTCGACGAAGCCGTCGGTGCCGCTGACCCGGGCCAGCGGATCGTTGTGCGTGAACGTCTCCGCCCAGGAGCTGTCGTCGACGGACCGCCGGACGACGTACAGGAGTTGGGGCAGGACGAGTGCCGTACCGGCGGCGATGGCGGCCAGGGCGCCGGCGCGCAGCCGGTGGAAGGGCAGGACCAGGACGAAGCAGAGGCCGTAGTAGGCCAGGATGACCTCGACCGGGGTGCCGGTGGAGGTCAGCCAGGTGCCGAGGGCGACCAGCAGCACTGCCCGGATCAGCACCTTGGCCACGGCCTGGCGGCCCTCGCGGCCGGTCTTCGGGACCCGGCGGCCCGTCATCAGGATGATCGAGAAGCCCGCCAGGAAGGCGAAGAGCGCGGAGGCGCGGCCGTGGAACAGCTCCATGACATGGCCGGTCACCCCGCCCGAGGAGGGGTCGGGGCCGACGTGGGCGGCGTACATGCCGAAGACGGCGAGGCCACGCGCGAGGTCCACGCCGACCAGTCGGCCGAGCTGTGCGGGACGTGTGCCGGCGGGGCTGACAGGAACTGTGGGTTCGATCTGAGTACCGGCGGCGAAATTCGGCAAAGAGGCGTTTTGCGTCATGGTTCCAGAGTGGAAACCCGCAGGTCGGACCAGGTATCCGCCGAACGTCCGGCGAACCCCCGCCGACCGGCCGGGGGTACCCCGCCGAACGGTTGATCAGTAATTTACGTACCCACCACTGACGAACGAGTGCCGGATGGGAGGATGAGCGCCGTCATGACTGCCGGATGGGGTGCACGCACGCTGCGGGCCGCGGTGTTCGCGGCCGTCTGCGTGCTGCTCGCCGCCCTCGGCCACGTGCTGATGTCCGGCTCCTCCGTCCCCTGGTGGACGCTCGTCGCCGGGACCGTGGTCATGGCCGGCGCGGGCTGGTGCCTGGCCGGCCGCGAGCGCGGACTCCCGCTGGTCGTGGGCGTGGTGGTCGTCGCCCAGGGCGCGCTCCACTCGGCGTTCTCGTTCGCGCGGAGCACCGCCGGCACGTCGGCGGACTCCATGGACATGACCCACACCGGCATGGACGCCGACGTGGGCATGGACATGGACACGGGGATGGTCATGGGCCTGGGGCACATGGCCCACGGCGGCCACGGCACGGACGCCCTGTCGTCCTCGTACGGCATGCTCGCCGCCCACACGCTCGCCGCGCTGCTCTGCGGTCTGTGGCTGGCGTACGGCGAACGGGCCGCGTTCCGCATCCTGCGGGCGGTGGCCGGCCGGCTGGTGGCTCCGCTGCGGCTGGCGCTCGCACGGCCCGTGACACCGGACCGCCCTCGCCTCCGCCCGCGACGCGGCACCTCGGACCGGGCGCCGCGCCTGCTCCCGCTCGTCCACGCGATCACTTCTCGGGGTCCACCGACGGGGCTCGCTGTCATCTGAGACAGCGAGGACCTGTCGTTCGGATCACGCCCGGGCCGCCGGGAGTGGCACACCCTCCTCCGCCTCCTTGCGGCTGCCCGCACCACACATGGTGTCGCGGCCTGAAGCAGGCGTGATCCGAACGACAGGCCCTGGTTTCCCGGGGCCGTTCCACGCAGCGCCGACGCACTCGACGTCGGCCTCCGCGGGCGCCCGGGCCCCGGCCGTACCCGCGCAGCGCGTACGGCCGTCCTCCCTCACCCGGTAGCGGCGTGCCCGCACGTCTCGCGCCTCGCAGCGCCTTCGCGTGCGTCGCGTCTCGTGGGCTGTCGCCGTGCCGGATTCCGGATGATCCGAGAAGGACTCCAGGTGATCACTCCTGTACTGCCCGCCTCGACCCGCCCGACCTCCACGGCCCGTCCGTTGGACGAGTCGATAACCGCCTGGGCGCTCGCCGCCCGTGGTGGCGACCCGGCCGCCGTCGAACGGTTCGTCGGCGCCCTGCACCGTGATGTGGTGCGGTACGTCGCCCATCTCTCCGCCGATCCGCAGGCCGCCGACGACCTCGCCCAGGACACGTTCCTGCGGGCGCTCGGCAGTCTGCACCGGTTCGAGGGGCGCTCCTCGGCCCGTTCCTGGCTGATGTCCATCGCGCGCCGCGCGGTGATCGACAGCTTCCGGCACGCCGCCGCCCGGCCCAGACTGTGCGACACCGACGACTGGCGGCTGACCGCCGAACTGGCCCAACCGCGCGGCCTGCCCGGCTTCGACGACGGGATCGCGCTCCTCGACCTGCTGGCCGCGCTGCCCGACGAGCGGCGCGAGGCGTTCATCCTCACGCAGCTGATGGGGCTGCCCTACGCGGAGGCGGCCGAGGTCAGCGACTGCCCTGTGGGGACAGTGCGTTCGCGCGTGGCCCGGGCCCGCGCGACCCTCGTCGACCTGCTCACCGAGGCCGAGACGGAGGCCGTGACGGAGGTGACGGAGTCAGGGGCGGAGTCGCGGCCGGAGCCCGCGGTTCTGGCGGCCTGACGACCGGGCGGGCGCGAGGAGAGTCACACCGTCTCCCCGCCCGCCACCTCCGGCAGCAGCCCGCACATCGCCTCGCGCTCCTCGGTACCGATACGCGCCAGCCCCGAGTTGACCGTGTCGGCCAGGGTCGGCGAGGCCTCCGTGAACAGGCGGCGGCCCTTCTCGGTGAGGGCCACCTCGACGCCCCGCTTGTCGCCGCAGACCGAGCGCCGGGTGACGAGCCCGGCGTGCTGGAGGCAGGCGATCTGATAGGTGAGCCGGGTCTTGGGGCGGCCGAGCAGCTCCGCGATCCGGGTCATCCGCAGCCCGCCGTCGGCCCGGCCCGCCAGCAGACACAGCACCAGGAACTCGTCGTGGGAGACCCCGAGCGTGTCCTTGAGGACGGGGCCGAGCCGCTGCTCGATCGACCCGGTCGTGGCCAGCAGGATCATCCAGGCCCGTAGCTCGGCCGGGAGCAGCGCGCTCTCGCTCGCGGAGGGGCAGGCGGGCAGGTCGGGGGCGCTCTCGGCAGGGTCGGCCATGGTTTCGATCCTACCGGTTGTCCAATTTTGCACGAAGGAGTCGCGGAGGGTTGTTCAGATTTGGATTACGGGCTAGCGTGAGCATCATCCAAATTTGGATGACCGTCGATGGTCGGCGTCTTCGCCATCCCTTCGTCAGTCCTTCGTCATCCTTTTTCGTCCCCCCTTGCGTATGTGGAGACCCTCATGACCGTTGCCGTAGAAACCGGCCTGTGGCAGCTCGACCGGACCGCGACCACCGTCGCCGTCAGTCACAAGACGATGTGGGGCATGGTCACGGTGAAGGGCGCCTTCGCCGTCGTCGGCGGCCAGGGCGAGGTCCTGTCCGACGGCTCCGCCACCGGCACCGTGACCCTGGACGCCACCTCCCTGGACACCAAGCACACCAAGCGCGACAAGCACCTGCGCTCCGCCGACTTCTTCGACGCCGACAACCACCCCGAGATCACCTTCGGGGTACGCGGCGCCGAACTCCGCGGCGGCGACACCGTCCACGTAGACGGCCAGCTGACCGTGCGCGGCATCAGCCGCCCGGTGACCTTCACGGCCCGCCTCACCAAGGCGAACGCCGACGCGGTCGCCCTGGACGCGGAGTTCACCGTGGACCGGAACGAGTTCGGCATGGGCTGGAACCAGATGGGCATGATGAAGGGCCTCGCGACGGTCAACGCCACGCTCGCCTTCGTCCGTACGAAGACGGCCTGACCCCGTCAGATTGACTACCGCTCGCCCGGCAGCCGGACGTCCATGCTCGACAAGGTGTCCGGCGACGCCGTGAAGACACGCAGCCGGATCCGCGTCCCCGGCCGCCGGGGCACGTGGAACACCGGCCCGGGCGACCGGAGCCGGTAGACGGCGCTGGCGTGGGCGGGCAGCGTGGCGGGCCCCCGGGCCACCTTCCACCAGTGGCTCATGCCCTGACCGGTGGTCAGCGTGAAGTGGGGCGTGAGGGCGCTGTCGCCCGTGTTCGTGACCCGGACGTCCAGTTCCGACACGGCTGCCGGTCCGGCCGTACGTGTCCCCGTCACCCGCATCCGCAGTGGCGGCGACCCCGTCGCCGCCACGGCCGCACTCGCCAGCGCCGGTACGAGGAGCAGCGCCGCGGCCGCGACCAGCGCCGGACGCCTGCGCGGGCCCGACAGGAAGCGCGGCCGGGGCTGCCACGCGCCGGCGAAGGACGCGGCGGGCGTGGTGATCGCGGCCGCCAGCCACAGCGGGGTCATCAGCAGGTAGTAGCCGTCCTGCGAACGCGTCGCCAGGAAGAAGGCGCACCAGGGCAGCACCGTCGCCGCCGGACCCAGCCGCCGCACGAACAGGACGAGCAGCGCCAGCAGCGCCCCCGTCAGCAGCATGCTCGCGTGCGAGTACCAGGCCAGCCGGTCGCTGCCGTCGGTGTAGTAGAGCGCGAGGCCCACCAGGCCCTGCCCGTGGATCGTCGCGTTCTGCGTCAGCGGCAGGGCGATTCCGGCCGCCCAGGTGCGCGGCTCGCTCACGACGAAGTACGTGTTGATCAGCAGCCATACGGTGGCTGCCATGCCCGCGACCCGCAGCACCACCCCGGCGGCGGCCCGTGCGCCCAGCTCGCCCCGGCGCACGGCGTAGATCCCGGCCAGCAGGAACGGCACGAGGAACCACGGCAGTTGCTGTGCCGCGCAGGCCGCGCCCAGACAGACGGCCCGGGCGAGCCCGCCCCACCCGAGCCGCCCGCCCGCGCCGATCCGCGGCCAGTGCACCACCACCGGGATCAGCAGCGCGAGCCCGAGGATCGCCGGGTAGCCGAGCCGCGCGTAACTCGGCAGGAAGCCGAAACCCAGACACGCCATGGTCGCCGCCGACCGCCACGGCACCGGCAGCAGCCGCCACAGGGTCACCGCGCCGACGAGCAGGGCCCCGGTCGTCACCGCGGTCGCGGCCAGCGCGCCGTGCCCGAGCCACAGGAGCGGTGCCGTCAGCAGCAGGGCGAGGGGCGGGTAGCCGTACGTGAGGTCGTAGCCGCCGTTCATCGTCGGGGTGAGGGCGACGTCGGGGTTGTGCTGGAAGAGCCACGGCCAGGGCTGCCCGTACACCGGATGCCCGGCGACCAGCTCCCGGGCGGCCTGTGCGGTGAGGACGCCCTCGTCGCCGCCGGCGTGGTTCAGGGTGAAGGTGCACAGGGTCAGCGTGATGGCGGTGACCAGGACGCACAGGTCGAGGCGGGCGAGTGAACGCGTCCGGCGTACGGTCAGCGCCAGCACCCCGCTGACCAGGATCGACAGATAGCAGAGCGAGATGACGGCGGCGACGACCAGCCGGTGACTGGCGGCCTGCGTCCACACAGCCCGCGTACCGATGAACAGGCTGACGGTCGCGAGCAGGGTCAGAACGCGATGCCACTGCGCCGGGGCATCGGCCTCCGGCACGGCCACCCAGGTCGGGCGGGGGATGTTCTTCGCCTTGGTGTCAGGCGCTGTTTCTGCCAAGTGCACGACAGTGGAACGTAATCGTGCCTGGTGTGCCGCGTGCGGGTGGAGGTGAAGGGTCCGGTGTGAGGCCGGTAAGAATGTCCGCCAGTAGGTAATTGTGATGGTTTGTTCGGCTTATGTGGCTGAGGCCTGGATGGCTCAGTAGACATCCCGCACGTAACGCTTCGCCGCCGCGAGCTGCTTCACGTACACGCCCGCCTCGTCCTCGCCCAGTCCGCCGTGCGCCACCGCGATGTCCCGGAGTGCGCGGTCCACGTCCTTGGCCATGCGGGAGGCGTCGCCGCAGACGTAGAAGTGGGCGCCCTCCTGGAGCCAGTGCCACAGCTCGGGCCCGTGCTCGCGCATCCGGTCCTGGACGTACACCTTGTTGCGCTGGTCGCGCGAGAACGCGGTGTCCAGCCGGGACAGCGTGCCCTCGGCCACCAGTTCGGCCAGCTCGTCCTCGTAGTAGAAGTCGGTGGCGCGGTGCTGCTCGCCGAAGAACAGCCAGTTCGGCGCCGTGTGCCCGAGCGCCCGCCGCTCCTCCAGGAACCCCACGAACGGCGCCACCCCGGTCCCCGGCCCGACCATCACCATCGGCGTCGAGGCGTCCGCCGGGGGCCGGAAGTGCGGTGAGCGCTGGACGAAGACGGGCACCGCCGTGTCCGGCCCGGCGTCGGCCAGGAAGGGCGAGCAGACTCCGCCGCGCGGCACGCCCCGCAGGTTCTCGTACCGGACCACGGACACCGTCAGCGACACCCGTGCCGGGTCGACGAGCGGGCTCGACGAGATGGAGTACAGCCGGGGCTGAAGCCTCCGCAGCACGCTCACCCACTCCTGCGCGGACGCCCGCACCCCGTACTCGGCGACCACGTCGACGGCCTGTCGGCCCCAGGACCAGCGGGCCAGCCCGTCCTTGTTGTCGGACCGCATCAGCTTCTTCAACTCCCGGTTGTCCCGGGCCCGTTCGGAGACGAAACGCAGCAGGTCGGACGTGATCCGGGTGATGTCGAGCTGCCCGTGCAGCGCCTCGGAGAGCGAGAACTCACCAACTCCGTCCACCGTCACGCCGGTTGACGCGTCCAGCCCGGTCACGGCCAGCCATTCCGCCACCAGGGAGGCGGAGTTGACGGGCCGCACGCCGAGCGCGTCACCCGTCTCGTACGCCAGTCCCGTACCGCTCGTGTCGAAGGTGAACCGGCGCACCTCCTTGGTCGCGCCGGGCAGACTGAGCAGCCGGTTGCCGACGAGCCGGGCGGGGGAGGGGGCGGGCTTGGCGGACCGGATGACGGGAGGGGCGACGGGAGCAGTGGCAGGGGCGGAAACTGTCTTTGTGCCCTCCGCGCCGCCCGTCTCCTTCGTCTCCAGACCGTCGAGCACCTGGTCTAGCCACGCGTCCGCCGACGGCTCGAAGTCGGGCTCGCAGTCGGTGCGCGGCGCGATCCGTACCGCCCCCAACTCGTCGAGCCGCGCGTCCAGTCGGCGCCCGTGCCCGCAGAAGTCGTCGTACGAGGAGTCGCCCAGCGCGAGTACCGCGTACCGCACACCGTCCAGCCGTGGCGCCTGCTCCCCGGAGAGCGTGTCCCAGAGGCCGGAGCCGTTGTCGGGGGCGTCGCCGTCGCCGAACGTGCTGGTGATGAAGAGAAGATCGGCACTGCGCGCCAGGGCGGCCACATCGGCCTCGTCCATGCCGACGAGCCTCGCCCGGTGCCCGCCGGCGTTCAGCCGTTCAGCAGCCGCGCCCGCCAGTTCCTCGGCGTTGCCGGTCTGGGAGGCCCACAGCACGACGACCTCGCGCCCGGCCAACTCGACCTCGACACCGACCTGTTGCTGCGGCGGGGCCTCCACGGCCCGGGAGTACATGCCGGCGAGCATCCCGTTCACCCAGTCGGCGTGCTCGGCGCTGAAGGGAGCGGAGGCGGGCAGCACCGGAATCCCCACGGCACCGGTCGGCAGCCCGGCGAGGAAGCCCGATAGGTACTGGCGTTCCTGGGCGCTGAGGACCGGCGGGGGAGCGGGCGTGAACGCCGACTCCGGTACCTGCACCGGGATTTGTGTGCGCACGGGCTCGGGGGCCTCGGGCTGCTGCGCCTCGGCCTCGGGCTTGTGCACCTTGACCAGGGACACCGCGCAGACCTTGAACTCCGGCTGTAGCGACAGTGGATCGACCGCGTCGCTCGTCACCGCGTTGATGCTGAGGTATTCACCGAAGAGGTCGTTCCAGTGGAAGGGCGCGAAGACGCACCCCGGCCGCACCCGGTCCGTGACGACGGCCGGCAGCACGGCCCGCCCGCGCCGCGAGGCGACCTCGACCGAGTCGCCGTCCACGACGCCCAACTCCCGTGCGTCCTCCGGGTGTACCTCCACGAACGGCCCGGAGTTCAGCTTGTTGAGCTTGGCGACCTTGCCCGTCTTCGTCAGGGTGTGCCACTGGTGCTGCACCCGCCCGGTGTTGAGGACGAACGGGAAGTCGTCGTCGGGCAGTTCGGCGGCGGGCAGATGCGGCCGGGCGAAGAAGACGCCACGCCCACTGGCGGTGGGGAACCGAAGTCCCTCGTCCCCCTGGTAACGGATGGGGTTGCGCGCGGGCCCGTCCACCGAGGCGGCCGGCCACTGCACGGGAGTCTCCCGCAGCCGCTCGTACGTCACGCCCCGGAGATCCCAGCCGGTCTTCGGGTTCCAGGCCCGCTTCAGCTCCTCGAAGACGTCCGCCGCGCTCTCGTACGCGAACCCCTCGAACCCCATCGCGCGGGCGACGGCCGCGATGATCCGCCAGTCGGCCATGGCGTCGCCGGGCGGGTCCACGGCGGCCTGGGCGAGGGTGAGGCTGCGCTCGCTGTTGACGAGGACGCCCTCCGCCTCGGTCCACATCGCACCGGGCAGGACGACATCGGCGTACGCGTTGGTCTCGGTCTCGGCGAAGACGTCCTGGGTGACGACGAACTCGGCGGCCTCCAGGCCCTCGATGACCGTACGGCGGTTGGCGACCGAGGCGACCGGGTTGGTGCAGATGATCCAGCAGGCCTTGATGTGGCCCTCGGCCATCCGCCGGAACATCTCGATCGTGCCGTGCCCGGCGCCGTCCTTGCGGAGCGTGCCGGCCGGCAGCTCCCACAGGTCCTCGACGAACGCCCGCTCCTCGTCCACCAGCACCGACCGCTGCCCGGGCAGCCCCGGCCCCATGTACCCCATCTCGCGCCCGCCCATGGCGTTCGGCTGCCCGGTGAGGGAGAAGGGCCCGCTGCCGGGCCGGCAGATCGCACCCGTCGCGAGATGCAGATTGACCAGGGCGTTCGTGTTCCAGGTGCCGTGCGTGGACTGGTTGAGCCCCATGGTCCAGCAGCTCATCCAGTCGTCGGCCGCCCCGATGATCCGCGCGGCCTCCCGGATGTCGTCCTCGGGAATCCCGGTGATCGCGGAGACGGCGTCCGGCGCATAGTCGGCGAGGAAGCCGGGCATCTCCTCCCAGCCCTCGGTGTGGGCGGCGATGAACTCCTGATCGGTGTGCCCGCCGACATGCAGAAGATGAAGCAGCCCGTTGAGGAAGGCGAGGTCGGTCCCCGGCTTGATCTGGAGGAACAGATCGGCCTTGGCGGCGGTGGCGGTACGCCGCGGATCGACCACGATCAGCTTGGCCCCCGCCTTCACCCGCTCCATCATCCGCAGATACAGGATCGGATGGCAGTCGGCCATGTTCGACCCGATGACGAGGAAGGCGTCGGCGTGGTCGAAGTCGTCGTACGAGCCGGGCGGCCCGTCGGCGCCCAGCGAGAGCTTGTATCCGGTGCCCGCGCTGGCCATGCACAGCCGCGAGTTGGACTCGATCTGGTTGGTCCCCACGAACCCCTTGGCCAGCTTGTTCGCCAGATACTGGGCCTCAAGACCCATCTGCCCGGAGACATAGAAGGCGACGGCGTCCGGCCCGTGCTCGTCGACGATCGCGCGCAGCCGCCGCGCGGTCTCCGCGATCGCGTCCGCGACGGGCGCGGGCACCAGCTCCTCGCCCCGGTCGTCCGAACCGTCCCGGACCAGCGCGGTGGTCAGCCGGCCGGGCGCGCTCAGCATGTCGGCGGTGGTCGCGCCCTTGGTGCACAGCCGCCCGGCGTTCGCGGGGTGCGCCTTGTCCCCGGACGCCTTGAAGACCGTACGCCGTCCGTCGGGCCCGAGCCCGACGTCCAGCACGATTCCGCAGCCCACCCCGCAGTACGAGCACACGGTCCGCACCTGCGTCGTCGTGGGGGTAGTGGTCACGTGCTGCCTTCCTCTGTACCGCTCTGTCCTTCTGCGTACCGGGCCTGCTGCCGACGAGCGTACGAATTGCCCGTTACGTCGATGTCACATGACCTGATCATGAGCGGTTACACCCGCTGCACAGCCAGAGTGTCAGTGCTGTGAGGTACGTATAGGTGTTCGGATTTATCTCACATAGGGGGTCGCTGAGCGTGTCGTATTGGGCCGATCGGGTGACCATGCGTAAGAATTGGCTGATGCAGACAGCCAGTGCGAGCCAGGGCGGAGTGGGCCGATGAACAGCCACGATGTCACCGACGAACAGTGGGAGGGGCTCGCCCAGGTCGTACCGCTGAGAGGCCGGGACGCCTGGCCGTCCGCGGTGGGACACCGGTCGATACCCGAGGCGGAGACCGAGGCCAGGCGGCGTTTCGTCGTCCTGCGCGTCAATGTCTTCGCGGACGCGAGGGACGTCGCGGAAACCCTGATGGCGGGCATCCCGGTGCTCCTCGACCTGACCGGCGCCGAGACGGACACCGCCAAGCGGGTCCTCGATTTCAGCACGGGCGTCGTCTTCGGCCTGGCGAGCGGGATGCACCGGGTCGACCGGAACGTGTTCCTTCTCACCCCGCCGGGTACGGAGGTCGGGGGCCTCATGGGCGGAGCGGGGGTCCCCGGGCACTGAGAGCGACCCAGCCAGTGACCCAGCCACAAAAACCGGCGATCCCCCGTTCGTAGGAAGGTGCGGCGGACGGAACGGTTCGCCGCGCGGGCGGAGCCCTACGGTCCGGTTATGACCCTGTCACTGGACTTACCGCCCGCCGCAGCACAGACAGCGCCGCGCCCCGAGCGGCCGAGCGTCACCGAACTGCGGCTCTCCGCGTACGCGGGGCACCGCCGGGTGAGCCTGCCGCTCGGGCGGCTCACCCTTCTCGCCGGGCCGAGCGGCAGTGGCAAGACGACAGCCCTCAGGGCGTACGAGTCACTGGCCCGCCTCGGCTCCGGCGCCGCCGTCGGGGAGGCCTTCCCGGACCCGGCCGCCTGCGTACCGGAACGCGCCCGCCCCGACGCACAACGCCGACGCGGCTTCCGCATCGGCTGTACGGCGGACGGCCCCGAGGGTTCCGTACAACTCGACGTCGCCGTCCAGGCCGAGCCCGAACTGCGCATCGTGGGCGAGCGGTTGAGCGCGGGCGGGGTGGTCCTGCTGGAGACCGCGCTGCGCGATCCCGGCCGCCGCTGCGTCCAGGCCGCCTGGCACACCGCCGGTTCGGAATCGGTCACGCGCGTCTCGATGCCCGACGACCGGCTCGGTACGGCCCTGTTGCCGCTGAAGGTGGCCGGCAGGACCGACGGAGAGCGCAGGGTCATCGCCGCCGCCGAGCAGATGGTGGTCGCACTGCGATCGGTCTTCGCCTGCGACCCACGCCCCGACCGGATGCGCGCGGCGGTCCCGGTGAGCAGCGGACGCCTCCTCCCCGGCTGCGACAACCTGGCAGAGGTCCTCTGGCGCACGGGTACCGAATGCGCCATCCGCCATGGGCTGTTGACCGCCGCCGTCCGCGAGGGCTGCGCGGGCCCGGTCACGGACGTACGCGCCGACCGGGTCGCCGACGGCCGCGTCAGGGCCGTACTCGACCGGGGCGACGGCGTCCTCACCCACTTCGGCAGGCTGGGCGACGGCGAGTTGAGATACGCGGGCCTGGCGCTCGTCCTGCTGACCGGCCCCGGCGTCCTGACGGTCGACCGCCCCGGCGAGGTGCCCGACGCCCTCCAGACACTGACGGTCCTGGCCGACGGTTTCGACCGCGCCTTGGACACACGCCAGCGCGAGCAACTCCTGGGCCTGGCGGCGCGGATGTGCGACCGCGGGCACATCCGCCTGCTCGGGGCGGTGAGCGACGCGTCGTGGGCGCGGGGAGTGGCAGGGGCGACGGTGGTAGACCTGAAGCCGTGACTGATCAGGAACACCCCGAACAGCGGCAGGATCTGGACGTGGCGAAACTCCAGCGCAGGCTGGCCGAGTTCGCGGCGGCACGGAACTGGCAGCCGTTCCACACCCCCAAGAACCTCGCCGCCGCGCTCAGTGTGGAGGCGTCCGAACTGGTCGAGATCTTCCAGTGGTTGACGCCAGAGGAGTCGGCGCGGGTGATGGACGATCCGGACACCGCCCACCGCGTGACGGACGAGGTCGCGGACGTGCTCGCCTATCTGCTCCAGCTGTGCGAGGTGCTCGGGATCGACGCGCTCGCGGCCCTCGACGCGAAGATCGACCGCAACGAACGGAGGTTCCCGCCGAAATAGTCACTCTCCGGAGTCGAATTCCGGTTCGTTCCCCATTTGTTGTCCGCAGATTTCCGCCTTCCTCTGGCTTTTCGTCCCACAGCACTTCACTCTGGGTAGTGGACGGTGGAATATGGGCGGACGTGCGAGAGCGCGTCGGGACAGACGGGGGCAGCGCATGGACGCGGTGCGGCTCATCCTGACGAGCAGACGTGCCCTCGCGGGCAGCGACGGTGTACCGGAAACCCTGACGGAGGTGTGGCAGGCACAGGCCCTCGCGCAGGCGATAGGCAGCCGCCTCGCAGTCACCGGGCCACCCGAACTGCGAGGCGAGGCACTGGGGTTGACCGAACTGGCGGGCCGGGGCTGCGGAGTGCTCGACGAACCGCGCCTCGCCGCCGGCGCGTTACGCGCGGCCCAGCTCACGGAGTTGGGCGACGCCCGCCAGGCCCTCCTCTGGCTGGGCAATCTCCTCGGCGAGGCGGGCATCGCCCTGGTCGGCATCGCGAGTGCGGCACGCGACGAGACGACGTACTGGCAGTGCATGGAGTCGATCGACGCGGCGGACGAATCCCGCGACCGGGTCCTGGAGATGCTCCGGAAGCTGGCGGCGCGGGAGGCGGCGGGGGGAGCGGAGCGGGTCGCTGGGTAGGGGGTTCGTGGTCCGGCGCGGGCCGGTGGGGGCTGGTCGCGCAGTTCCCCGCGCCCCTGTCGGGGCGCTTCCGCGCCCGAGTCCCAGTTGGGCCGAGCCTTTCAGCTCGGCCCGGGCATCTCAGCTCGTCCGGCGATTGAGGACGAGGCCGTTCAGGCCGAAGCGGGGGTCTGGGGGCGGCAGCCCCCAGCGGGGGCCGGCATCAACCAGCCTCACCCTCCTCGACGGGCGCCGCCGACGCCCCCGCCGATTGAAGATCGGCGTCCAGCGCGGACAAGTCCGCGTTCAGCGCCGCCATCAGCTCCTCCATCTGCTGCAGCAGCCCCTTCGGCTGTGTGGGCCCCGCCTGCTGCGGCACGACTTCTTCGGACAATGACGGCCTCCTCGGCCCCTGGCCCCCGAAGGAGCCGACGCGGGTGCGCCCCGGAAACGGGCGAGCCGACAATCGAACTGGCTGCCCGGCAGGTACCGGTGCGGGCGCCGGTCGGGCCGGCTCCGCCCGAGCCAACGATCATCACCGGGGCGGGTCACTGGCACAGAGGTGCACCTCACGCGCGGTTGACGCTTTTTCACCCGACCGGGGAGGCGTGAGGCAGGGGGTACCGGTGGGGTTGACCGGTGTTCGACCGTGCAGGATGGAAGCATGGATCTTCGCATCTTCACCGAACCCCAGCAAGGCGCGACCTACGACACCCTGCTCACCGTGGCGAAGGCTACGGAGGACCTCGGTTTCGACGCCTTTTTCCGCTCGGATCATTTTCTTCACATGGGCGATGTGGACGGCCTTCCCGGCCCCACCGACGCCTGGATCACCCTCGCCGGACTCGCCCGTGAGACCAAGCGCATCCGCCTCGGCACCCTGATGACGGCAGCCACCTTCCGCCTCCCCGGCGTCCTCGCGATCCAGGTCGCGCAGGTCGACCAGATGTCCGGCGGCCGGGTCGAACTGGGCCTGGGCGCCGGCTGGTTCGAGCAGGAGCACAAGGCGTACGGCATCCCCTTCCCGCAGGAGAAGTTCGCCCGTCTCGAAGAGCAGCTGGCGATCGTCACCGGCCTGTGGGGCACCAAAACCGGCGAAACGTTCAGCCACCACGGCACGCACTACGACCTCACCGACTCGCCGGCCCTGCCCAAGCCGGCGCAGGACAAGATCCCCGTACTCATCGGCGGCCACGGCGCGACCCGTACCCCGAGGCTGACCGCGCAGTACGCCGACGAGTTCAACATGCCGTTCGCCTCGATCGAGGACAGCGAGCGCCAGTTCGGCCGGGTGCGCGCGGCGGCCGAGCAGGCGGGTCGCAAGGCCGACGAACTGACGTACTCGAACGCGCTCGTGGTCTGCGTCGGCAAGGACGACCAGGAGCTGGCCCGTCGCGCCGCCGCGATCGGCCGCGAGGTCGACGAGCTGAAGACCAACGGCCTGGCGGGCTCCCCGGCCGAGGTCGTGGACCGGATCGGCCGGTTCGCGGAGATCGGCTCCCAGCGCATCTACCTCCAGATCCTCGACCTCGACGACCTGGACCACCTGGAGCTGATCTCCTCGCAGGTGCAGTCGCAGCTGGCGTAACGCCTCGGCGCACGGCCGGTGCGTACGGAGGTACGCGCCGGCCACGCTACGAACCGGCCGGCGCCACCGGCAGCCCCGGCCCCGCGCACCGCACATCCCCTGCCGGCACCCGCCCGTCGACCAGATACGCGGCCGCCGTCGAGTCCACGCACGTGTTGCCCCGGCTCGCGAACACGCCGTGGGAGTAGTCGTCGTCGAGGGTGACCAGGCGGGAGCCGGGCAGCAGGCGGCGCAGTTCGCGGGCGCCCTCGATCGGGGTCACCGGGTCGTGGGCGGAGGCGATCAGCAGGACGGGCGGGGCGGCGGGGCTGCCCAGGGCCGTACGACCGGCGGGCCGGTGGTGCCAGAAGGCGCAGGCCGACGCCTCCATGCCGGTCAGTACCGGCTGTGGGTCGAGGCGGCGGGTGCGGCGGAGGTCGGCCAGGATCCGGCCGGGCGTCGGACCGGGCCCGTCGGCGCACTTCACCGTCCGGTTCGCCGCCTCGAAGATGCGTGAGTCCGGCGAGCCGAGGGCGGTCGCGGGCCGCAGCGAGCCTGGCGTACCGTCCCGCAGATACGTACGCAGTCCGTCGGCCAGGCCCGCCCAGCGTTCGGTGCGGCCGAGGGCGCGGTAGACGGCCAGGTCGAAGGCCGCCGCCCCGAAGCCGTCCACGGGCTGTTCGCGGAGCCCGTCGCGCACCCACAGATACGCGTCGCGCACGGCCTCCGTGTCGTCGCCCAGCCCGAAGCGATCCGAGTGTTGCGCGGTCCAGCCGAAGAAGGTGGCGCGCTGGCGCAGCAGCGCCCGGCTCTGGATGACGTCGAAGTCGTACCAGTCCCACGGTCCGACGACGCTGTCCAGCACCATCCGCCCTACCCGGTAAGGGAATTGGGCCGCGTAGGCGGCGCCCAGATAACTCCCGTACGAGACACCGAGGAAGCTCGTCCGGTGCTCGCCGAGGGCGGCACGGATCGCGTCCATGTCCCGCGCCGTCTGCTCCGTGGAGAGGTACGGCAGCGCCTCGTCGCCGACGCCCGTCGCGCAGTCGTCCGCGAGGTCGCGCAGTGAGCCGAGGTACGCCGACTCGGCGCGGGGGCCCACGGGCACGGGGTCCGCGCCCGGTCGGTCACCGTCGAACAGGCCGCCCATCGCACCGCAGTCGGCGGGTGAACTCAGGCCGGTGCCACGGGGATCGAAGCCGATCACGTCGTACGCCCGCCGCACACTCTCGGGCAGCTTGGCCCGTTTCGTGACGGCGTACGGCAGTCCGGAGCCGCCCGGTCCGCCCGGGTTCACCAGCAGGATCCCGCGCCGCTCGGCGGCCGTACCGGAGGCACGGACCCGGGAGACGGCGATCCGCAGCCGTGGGCCGTCCGGTGCCGGGTCGTCCCAGTTCAGGGGTACGTCGAGTCGGCCGCACTCGACGGTCTCGGGCGCCGCCGGTCTCGGAACGGAGTCGGGGCAGGGGCCGAAGTGGATGCGGGTGGGGGTGGGGGTGGGGGCCGCCTGGGCCGGGAGGGGGAGGAGAACGGCGGCGCCGGCCGCGAAGGCGCAGAGCAGGGCCGTACGGCGTGGGCGTTGTGGGGGGTGTGTCACGGGTCTCGCAATCTCGGAACCAGTAATCATCAGGTCATCAGATGACAATGAAAACGATTATCGATAACGTGTCCACGGTCAAGTCCGGAGCCCTCCCTGACGGGGGCGCCTTCGCGCTGCCCCGACGGCGTGACCGCCGGGGTGGAAAGGGGAGTTGTGGCTCATTTGCTGGTGGTCGAGAGCTGGGTCGGATCGATGAGCAGACTGCTGCCACGGGCGATCCGGGAGAGCGGGCACGAGTTCACCTTCCTCACCCGCGACCTGCACCACTACCTGCGCGGCGCACCCGAGGGGGCCGCACATCCGCTGCTCGGCGCCCGCAACGTGCTCACCGCCGACACCAACGACCTCGGTGAACTCCTGCCGTACGTCGAGAAGTTGCACCGGGTGCTCGGCTTCGACGGGGTGATCACCTCGTGCGACTACTACCTGCCCACGGTCGCCCGGATCGCCGGACACCTCGGGCTGCCGGGCTCCGGCCCCGAGGCCGTGGAGAACGCCTGCCGCAAGGACGCCACCCGCCGCGTACTGGCGGACGCCGGGGTGCCCGGGCCGCGCTTCGCCGTGTGCGAGGAGTGGGCCGACATCGTGCGCGAGGCGGCTGGCATCGGCTATCCGCTGGTCGTCAAGCCGGTCGACCTGTGCGCGGGGATGTACGTGCGCCGCGTCGACTACGAGGCCCAACTCGCCGAGGCCTGCCGGGCGTTGAACGCGTTCCCGGTCAACGCGCGGGGACAGCGGCGGCCACCCGTCGTACTCCTCGAAGAGCTGCTCGACGGGCCCGAGGTGAGCGTCGAGACCGTGTCGTACGCGGGCGCGGTCCAGGTGGTCGGGGTGACCGACAAGAGCATCGGCGGGGCGCCCGCCTTCGTCGAGACCGGCCATATGTTCCCGGCCGCGCTCACGGCAGCCGACACCGAGGCCGCCGAGCAGACCGCACTGGGCGCCCTGAAGGCGCTCGGCCTGGTGGACGGTGTCGTGGCGCACACGGAGATCAAACTGACCTCCGCGGGGCCGCGCGTCGTCGAGGTGAACCCCCGTCCGGCCGGCAACCGCATCACCGAACTCGTCCGCCATGTCACCGGCATCGATCTCGCCGCGGCCTTCGTGGACGTCTCCCTCGGCCACGCACCCGACCTGCGCCGCACGGACACCGGCCTGCGCAGCGCGGCCATCGGCTTCCTCGTCCCGGAGACGGAGGGCACCTTGGAGACGCTGGAGTCGCTGCCCGACGCCGACCAACTCCGCGCCCAGGAAGGCGTGTTGGAGGTGCAGCTCGCCGAGCCGGGGACCACCGTCAAGGCGGCGGGCAGCAACAACGAATACCTGGGCCATGTCATGGCGGCCGACCCGGACGGCCTCGGCGCGCGTGACCGCGTGGACGTCCTGCTGGATGCGCTGCGGGCCGGGCTGGTGATCCGGTGAACGCCGGACTGCGTACGCCCGCAGCGACCTACGAGGTGACCTACGAGGAACTCGTCGCCCGTGCTCTCGCCGGTGAACTCGGCCCCGATCCGCGTACGGAACGCATCGCCGTGGCCTTCGCCACCCGGCAGGCCGTACGGCACGACGGGCGGGGCAGCGGCTACCGCAACGAGGTGCTCAGCCTGCGGCTGGGCGCGGCTGTCGGGTCGTGCGCCGTCGAACCCGGGGAGCTGCCGGACGGCGCCATCGACGACTGTGTCGGCGCGGACGTCGCCAGGCTCCTCCAACACCCCCTGCTCCCCGTGCGCGTGGCCGCCCTCGACGCCTACCTCATGCACCTCACCCCGCACACCCCGGAGCACGGCGCCCGGACGGTCCGGCTCCCGGCGGGGTCCTCACTGACGAAGTCGCGGGCCCGGGCGAAGACCGTCGTGGAGCTGCTCGACCTGCCGGCCGGGGCCACCGTCCTCGTCGTCGGTGTCGTCAACTCCCTGCTGGAGGCGCTGCGTTCACGCGGACTCGGATACGTGGCGTGCGATCTCAAGGGCGGCGCGACGGAGTGGGGCGAGCCGGTGGCCACGGACGCCCTCGCCGAGGCGGAGAGCGGGCGCTGTGCTGCCGTACTCGCCTCCGGTATGACCCTCGGCAACGGGACGTTCGAGCCGCTGCGGCGCCACGCGCGCGCACACGGACGGCAGTTGGTGATGTTCGCCCAGACCGGCAGCGCGATCCTGCCCCGCTTCCTCGGGCACGGCGTGAGCGCGGTGTGCGCCGAGCCGTACCCCTTCTTCTGGCTCGACGGCGGCCCCGGCACCATCCACTGTTACGGCGGCGGTGTCCGATGACCACCACTACGACCGCCGTACGGTCCGTCCCCACCGCCCGCCACGAGTTGCTCGCGCTCCTCGGCCGCACCCCGCTGGCCAGGATCACCGCCGAACTCCCGGGCCCGCACCCGGGGTTCTGGGCCAAGCTCGAAGGGCTCGGAGCGGGCGGCATGAAGGCACGCGCCGCCGTCTCCATGCTGCTCGGCGCGCGTGAGCGGGGCGAACTCCGGCCCGGCGCACCGGTGGTGGAGTCCACCTCCGGCACCCTCGGCGTCGGGCTCGCCTTCGCCGGGCAGGCCCTCGGGCATCCCGTCGTGCTGGTCGGCGACAGTGAACTGGAGCCGTCCATGCGGCAGTTGCTGCGCTCGCACGGAGTTCGGCTGGAGATCGTCGACCGCCCCGCGGCCCAGGGCGGCTGGCAGGCGGCCCGGCTCACCCGCCTCCGTGAACTCCTCGCCGCACTGCCCGGCGCCTACTGGCCCGACCAGTACAACAACCCCGACAACATCGCCGGATACGCCTCCCTGGCCGCCGAACTCACCGCCCAGCTCGACCACTTGGACATCCTGGTGTGCAGTGTCGGCACCGGCGGACACAGTGCCGGAATCACCGGCCCCCTGCGCCGGCGCTGGCCCGCGCTGCGGCTCATCGGGGTCGACGCGACCGGCTCCACCATCTTCGGCCAGCCCGCCAGACCCCGGCTGATGCGCGGCCTCGGCAGCAGCATCCACCCGCGCAACGTCGCCTACTCCGCCTTCGACGAGGTCCACTGGGTCGGCCCCGCCGAAGCCGTCGACAGCTGCCGCAGGCTCGCCCGCGAGAGCTTCGTAAGCGGCGGCTGGAGCACCGGCGCCGTCGCCCGCGTCGCCGCCTGGGCGGCCCGCGTCCACCCCGGCGCCGTCGTCGCGACCGTCTTCCCCGACGGCCCCCACCGCTACCTCGGCACCGTCTACGACGACGACTTCGCCCTCGCCCACGGCCTCGACCCGAGCGCGGCGGCGACCCGCCCGGTCGAGATTCCGCACCCCCGCGCCGCCGAGGCGACCGGCTGGGTGCGCTGCACCCGCGTCACCGACCCGCTCTCCCCGCAGGAAAGGAACCAGTGAAGGCCAGCCTGCGCACCGTCCGCCTCGAACTCGCCGAGCCACTGCGCATCTCCCGCTCCACCATGGCCGCCCGCGACGCCGTATGGCTCGGCATCGAGCACGAGGGGCTGCGCGGCCACGGCGAGGCCGTCACCAGCGTGTACTACGGCCTCGACGCAGACACCCTCCAACGGGACTTCGGCGGCGTGGAGTTGAGCGGCTACGCGTCTCCCGAGGATGCCCTTGAGGCCCTGCGGGAAGGGAAGTCGGCGGTCGGCGACAACACGCCCGCTGCCGTGACCGCCGCCGTCGAGGCCGCGCTTCTCGACCTCGTCGGCAAGCGCGCCGGGGTGCCTGTGCACCGGCTGCTGGGGGCGTCCGCCGGGCCCGTCGCCGCCACCGCCCGGACGATCGGCATCACTTCGGCGCGGCAGGCCGCCGACGAGGCCCGACGGCTCGCCGCGCGCGGCTTCCGGATCGTCAAGGTCAAGGCGGGGACACCGGACCCGGAGGACGACGTGGAGCGCGTACGCGTCATCCGCGACGCCGCGCCCGGCGTACGGCTGCTCCTCGACCCCAACGGGGCCTGGAACACCGCCCAGGCGCGGGAGTTGCTGCCCCGGTTCGCCGAACTCGGCGTCGAGGCCGTGGAACAGCCCGTCGCCCCCGGTGACCCGGAGGCCTTCGGGGCGCTGGCCGAGTGGTCGCCGGTGCCGCTCATCGCCGACGAGGACGCGGTCGACCTGGAGGACGCGCGACGCCTCGCCGGGCGCGTGCACGGCATCAACGTCAAGCTCGCCAAGTGCGGCGGGGTGTACGCGGCCCTGCGGATCGCCGGGCTTCTCGCGGGCAGCGGTACGGAGTTGATGCTCGGCTGCCTCACCGCCAGCACCCTCGGCATCGCCCCCGCCGTCCACCTCGCCGACCGCGCCCGCTGGATCGACCTCGACGGGCATCTGCTGTTGGCCCGGGACCCGTGGTCCGGAATCGGCGGCGCCGACGGCGTTGTACGGACAAGTGGCAGACCTGGACTCGGAGTTGAGGAGACCGGAGCTGAGGAGACCGGAGTCGGGGAGGTGGCCCGTGAAGACGTGGCGTGAGATGCGGCGCTTCCCGGTCGCCATCCAACTGCTTCTCGTCAACCAACTCGGCGTCAACACCGGCTTCTACCTCCTCATCCCCTACCTCGCGACCCATCTCGGCGAGGACCTGGGGATGTCGGCGGCGGTCGTCGGCATCGTGCTGGGCGTACGGAACCTCAGCCAGCAGGGCCTGTTCATCATCGGTGGATCCGCCGCCGACCGGCTCGGCGCGCGCGGGGTGATCATCGCCGGGTGCGGGCTGCGGACGGTCGGGTTCGGGATGTTCGCGCTCGGCGACGGACTGCCGGTACTGCTGGCCGCGTCCGTGCTGAGCGGGCTGGCCGGGGCGCTGTTCAATCCGGCCGTACGCGCCTATCTCGCGCAGGAGGCCGGGGACCGGAAGGCGGAGGCGTTCGCGCTGTTCAACGTGTTCGCCACCACGGGTGCGCTGGTCGGACCGCTGCTCGGCAGCGTGCTGCTCCTGGTCGACTTCCGGGCGTCCGCGCTCACGGCGGCAGGAATCTTCGCGGTCCTCACGGTCGCCCAGGCACTTGTCCTGCCCGCGCGGGAGGTCGAACCCGCGAAGAGCGGGGTTCTCGCGGACTGGCGCGAGGTGGTGGGCAACCGGGCTTTCGTGGCGTTCGCGCTCGCCATGGTCGGCATGTTCACCCTGGAGAACCAGCTCTACCTGCTCCTCCCGGACGGCGCCCGCCGGGCGACCGGCTGGGACGGCGCGGCCGGCCTGGTCTTCGTCGTCGGCACCCTCGCCAACCTCGCCCTCCAACTACGGATCACGCGTTCCCTCAAGTCCCGTGGGGTGAGGGCCCGTTGGATCTCGGCGGGGCTGGCACTGATGGGGCTGGCGTTCGTCCCGCCGATGCTGGTGGCGGGATCAGGGGCAGGGCCGGGGGCGGGGGAGACGTCGTGGCTGGCCGCCGTACCTGTGCTGCTGGGGGCGCTGATCCTCTACCTCGGCGTGATGGTGGCCGGGCCGTTCGTCATGGAGCTGATCCCCGGATTCGGCCGACCCGAACTGACGGGCACCTACTTCGGCATCTTCTACGTCGTCTCCGGCATCGCCGCCGCCGTGGGCAACACGGTCGTCGGCTGGGCGATGGACGTCGGCGACCGGGGCGACGCGGAGTGGCTGCCGTGGGCGTGCTGCACGGTGTTCGGCCTGGCGTCGGCGGGCGGCGTGGTCTGGCTACAGCGGTTGGGGGCGCTGCCGGGGAGTCCGGTGGCTGTGGGGGAGAGGAGCGCGGTGTGAACGGGGCTGGAGGGGTGGGGGCTGTGAACAGCTGTGATGGCGAGCGCGTTGTGAACGGATCCGACGGCGGGCGTGCTGTGAACAGCCGTGGCGATGGTCTTGGTGTGAACTGCCGTGGCGGCGAGGGCGGTGTGAACGCCGCTGGCGCCGGCGGCAGTGTGAACCGGGCTGATGGCGACAGAGCTGTGAACAGCGCCGGCGGCGGGCGGTCTGTGAACAGGGTTGACGGCGAGCGCGCTGTGAACACCCGCGCCGGCGAGCGCGCTGTGAACCCCCACGCCGGGGAACGGCCTGTGAACAGCCAAGTCGGAAAAGGGCCTGTGAACAGCCGCAACCTGCTCACCGACAACCCCGAGCTGTACGAGGCCCGCTTCCCCGACCCCGACCGGCTCGCCGGGCGCTGGGCCGAGGACTGTCTGCGTCGGCACGGTGGCGGGGCGCGGGTGCTCGACATCGGGTGCGGTACGGGGCGGGACGCCGAGTATCTGTATCGGGCCGGGCGTACCGTCACCGGGGCCGATCTGTCCGAGCCGATGCTCGCGTACGCCCGGGAGCGGTATCCGGGGCCCGAGTACGTCCGTGCCGATCTCACCGGGTTCGGGCTGGGCGCCGGCGCCTTCGATGCCGTCGTCTGTCTCGACAGCGCGCTGCTGTACTGCCACACCAACGACCAGCTCGACGGGTTCCTCGGCTCCTGCCGACGCGCCCTCGCCCCCGGTGGACTCCTCGTCGCCGAGATGCGCAACGGGGCCTATTTCCTTGGCCGTACGGACCTGCTCGACACCCCGGTCGCCGGAGGGTTCACCTGGCAGGGCACCGCCTATCGGTCCGTCACCACGCTCACCGTCGACCGGACCGCCCAACTCCTGCGCCGGGTGAGGGACTGGACGGCCGACGACGGTAAGGCTCCCGTCCAACAGCGGTCCGCCTGGCGGCTGTTGTTCCCGCAGGAACTGCGGCACGTACTCGCCGCGCACGGCTTCGACGTACTCGAACTGCACGACGGCCCGGGACCGCGTACCGAACCGCCCTGGCAGGAGGGCGAGTTGCCCGGCGAGGCCGTCGACGCGGACCGGTTGCACCTCGTCGCACGCCGACGGCACTGACACTCACCGCTCACCGCTCACCGCTCACCACTCACCGCTCCCCCGACCCCCGAAGGACTCCCATGTACGACTTTCCTGCCCTGCGCCGACGCGGCTTCCTCGCCGCCGTGGGCGGTACCGCCGCGCTCGGTGCGCTCGGCCTCACGGGCTGCGCCGACTCCACGGACGACACCTCCGGCGACAGCGGCTCCGGCAGCGGTACGCCCAGACGGGGCGGGCGGCTGCGGGCGGCCTTCGCCGGTGGGGGTGCCAGTGAGACCCTCGACCCGCATCTGGCCAGCCTTTTTGCCGACGCGGCCCGGGCGAAGGCGCTCTACGACAAGCTCGCCGACTACGGCGCCGACCTCTCCGCGCAGCCCCGCCTCGCCGAGAAGTGGGAGGCCAACAAGACCCTGGACCGCTGGCAGGTCACCCTGCGCCAGGCCACCTTCCACAACGGCAAGGCGGTCACCGCCGAGGACGTGCTGTACAGCTACCGGCGGATCGCCGACCCCGACCAGGCGTTCCGGGCGAAGGCCTCCCTGGAGCCGATCGACCTCGACGCCAGCCGGGCCACGGGCACGCACGGGATCGAGTTCGTGCTGAAGCGGCCGACGGCCGAATTCCCCAACATCCTGGCCGCGTTCGGCGCGTACATCGTGCCCGACGGCGCGACCGGAATCGACTTCGACAAGAAGCCCGTCGGGTCCGGGCCCTTCCGGTTCGTGTCCTTCGCGCCCGGCCGTTCCGCGCTCTTCCGCCGCTACGACGACTACTGGGAGGGCGCCCCGCACCTCGACGAGATCGAGTTCGTCGTCGCCAACGAGGAGTCGGCGCGCGTCAACGCGCTGCTCGGCGGCCAGGTCGAGTACGCCCACGAGCTGAATCCGACCACCGCGCGTGCCCACGAGGGCAAGGGGCAGATCGAGATCGTGCGGCTGCGCAACAGTGCCATGCAGGGGTTCGCGATGAAGACCGACCGCGCGCCCTTCGACGACAAGCGGGTCCGCGAGGCCTTCTTCCTCATCGCCGACCGGCAGGAACTCGTCGACGGCGCGCTGTCCGGCGCGGGTGTCGTCGGCAACGACCTGTTCGGGAAGGGGTACGAGTACTACGCGGCCGATCTCCCGCAGCGCGCCCAGGATCTCGACCGGGCCAAGGCCCTGCTGAAGCAGGCCGGAGCAGAGAACCTCAAGGTCACGCTGGACACCTCCGCCGTCGCCGCCGGTTTCACCGAGGCCGCCGGGATCTTCCGCGACCAGGCGGCCAAGGCGGGCGTCACCATCGACGTCAAGATGGGCAGCAAGGACTCGTACTGGAGCGACATCCTCGACTCCGGCACGATCTGCTGCTACCGCTCCGGCGCCATGCCCATCGAGGCGCACATCTCGCAGCGGCTGCTCACCGACTCCACCACCAACGCGACGAAGTGGCACCACAAGGACTTCGACGCGCTCTACCAGCAGGCCCAGTCGACGAAGGACAAGACCGGGCGGACCGCCGTGTACGAGCGGATGCAGCGCCGGCTGTACGCCGAGGGCGGGTTCCTGGTGTGGGGGTTCGCCGACTGGATCCTCGGAACGGCCAAGAGCGTGAAGGGAGTTGAGGAGAAGGCTCCCGCCAACTCGCTCGACTGGGCGCGGTTCGACAAGGTCTGGCTGGCGTGAGCGGACTGCGCTCCTTCGTCGTCCGGCGGCTGCTTCTCGGGGGCGCGCAGACCGTGGCCGTCGTGCTGCTGGTCTTCGCGCTCACCGAGGCGCTGCCGGGCGACGCGGCCGTCGCACTCGCCGGGGACCAGCCCGACCCGGCGCGCATCGCGGCCATCCGTGAGGCCATGCACCTCGACCGGCCCGCGTACGAACGGCTGTTGGGCTGGGCGGCGGGGCTGACGCACGGGGACTTCGGCACCTCGCTGACGTCAGGACGGCCGGTCAGCACGTACATCGAGGACGGCTTCGGGCCGACGTTGCTGCTCGCGACCATCACGGTAACTCTCCTGATTCCGCTGGGAGTCGGGCTCGGTGTGCTCGCCGCCCGCTACGAAGGGCGGCTCGTGGACCGGCTCGTCAGCTCCGTCACCCTCGGGGTGTACGCCGTACCGGAGTTCGCCTTCGGGGTGCTCCTGGTGACCGTCTTCGCGCTCCAGTTGGGCTGGCTGCCGCCGACCGCCGTCGGCTACGGCACGGACCTGCTCGGCCACCCCGCTGCCCTGGTCCTGCCCGTCCTGGTCCTGCTGTCCCGGCCGGTGTGCTCACTGGCCCGGCTCGTCCGGGCCGGCATGGTCGACGCGCTGAACTCGCCGTACGTCGCCCAGGCGCGCCGGTACGGCATCCCGGGCGTCCGCGTCCGGTACGCCCACGCCCTGCCCAACGCCGTCGCCCCGGCGGCGCAGCAACTCGCCCGCACCGTCGACTGGTTGCTGTGCGGGGTCATCGTCGTGGAGGCGCTGTTCGTGATCCCGGGACTGGGGACCGTCCTCATGAACGCCGTCGCCGAACGTGATGTACCGGTGGTGCAGGGGCTGGCGGTGGTGTTCGGCGTCCTCACCGTCCTCCTCAATCTGGGTGCCGATCTCGTCGCCCACCGGTTCGCGCCGAGGGCGGGGGTGGCTGCCTAATGCTGTTATCCAGCCACGAGACGCAGGGGCGGCCGGGCCCCGTGAGGAGCCGTTCGCGCTTCGTGTTCGGGGCCGCCGTCATCGGCGTACCCCTCGTACTCGCCCTGCTGGGACCGCTGTTCGCGGGTGAACCCGGGCCACGGGCCGTCTCGTTCACGCTCGGGGACGGGCACTGGCTCGGCACGGACTTCGTGGGCCGGGACGTGTGGCAGCAGGTGCTGCACGGCGGCCGGCCGGTGGTGCTGACCGCGCTCGCGGCGACCGCGCTCGCCTACCTCGTGGCGCTGCCGCTCGGCCTCATCAGCGCGCTCACGCACCGGAGTTGGCTGGAGGAGCTGCTGATGCGGCCCCTGGACGTACTGCTCGCCGTGCCCTCGCTCCTCCTCGTCCTGCTCGTGGCCTCGGTGTTCGAGCCGGGCGCGGTCGGGCTCGCCCTGCTCGTCGCGCTGGCCAACATCCCGGACGCGGCCCGGATCGTCCGGGCGGCGGCAGCGGAGGCCGCCGCCCGCCCGGCCGTCGAGGCGCTGCGTATGCAGGGCGAGACCTGGTGGCGCATGGCCGTCGGCTATGTCGGCCGCTCCATCCTGCGCACCCTCGCCGCCGACGCGGGCATCCGGCTCACCGGTGTGCTGTACCTGGTGGCCACGGCCGCCTTCCTCGGCGTCGGGGTCGCGCCGGACGCCGCCGACTGGGCCGTCATGGTGGACCGCAATCGCACCGGGCTGTTCGTGCAGCCCTGGGCCGTGGTCGTGCCCGCGCTGCTGATCGTCGCGCTGACGACGGGCAGCAACCTGCTCTTCGACGCGGCGCTGGTCCGTCGTACGGGCGACAACCGACGTACTCCTGAGATGGGACGACAGGCATGAACGCCCCCGTCAACGCGTCAGCCAACGAGCCTGCCGTCGCCCCTGCCGTCGAGATCGAGAGCCTCCGCGTCGAGATCGACGGCAGTCCCCTCGTCGACGGAGTCGACCTCCGTCTCCTCCCCGGCAAGGTGACCGCCCTGGTGGGCGCCTCCGGCAGCGGCAAGACCACCACCGGCCTGGCCCTGCTCGGCGAACACCCGCCCGGCGCCCGGGTGTCGGGCGAGGTACGGGTGTCCGGCGGCGGCCCGGTCGGATACGTCCCCCAACACCCCGCCGCCGTCCTCAACCCGGCCCGCCGGGTGGGTGCCCTCCTCGAAGATATCGCCCGCGACCAGGTACGGGGCCTGCCCCGGGCGGCTCGCCGGACGGAGGCCCGCACACGCGTGCTGCGGGCCCTGGCCGAAGCCCAACTACCCGATGGGGAAAGCCTGTTGCGCCGCTACCCGCACCAGCTCTCCGGCGGCCAGCAGCAACGCGTCGTCCTGGCCCAGGCGCTGCTGCTGGGCGCCCGGGTCGTCGTAGCGGACGAACCCACCACGGGCCAGGACGCGTTGACGAAGAGCCGCATCGTCGACGAGCTGACGGCCGTCGCCGCACAGGGCATCGCCGTGCTCCTGCTCAGCCATGACCTCGACGTGGTCCGCGCACTGGCCGACGAGGTGCTGGTGATGCGGGAGGGCCGGGTCGTGGAGTCGGGCCCGACGGAGCGCGTATGGCTTGCGCCGCGCCACGAGTGGACGCGCGAACTCCTGGCCCAGCACGCGCAGTTGACGGAGACGGGCAGTGTCACCGCCGACCCGACCGGTGCCTCCGTCCTGCACGTCCAAGACCTCACCGCCCGCCACCACCGCACCCAGATCCTCCGCATCCCCGAACTCGCCCTGTACGCCGGTGAATGCCTGGCTGTCGTCGGCCGTTCGGGCAGCGGCAAGACCACCCTCGCCCGCTGCCTGGCAGGCCTCCACCGGAACTATGACGGCCGGGTCACGCTCGACGGCAGCCCCCTCCCGCGCAGCCTGCGCGACCGCGAAAGGGCCCAACTGGCCGCCGTGCAGTACGTGTTCCAGGACGCGCGGGCCGCCTTCGACGAGTACCGGCCGGTCGTCGAGCAGGTCGCGCGTACGGCGGTTCGGCTGCGCGGCGCCGACGCTCCGGCCGCAGGCGCCGAGGCCCTCGCCGTCCTCGCCGAACTGGGGCTCACCGAGGAGCAGGCCCACCGTCTCCCGGCCCGGCTCTCCGGCGGCGAACTCCAACGCGCCGCCCTCGCCCGGGCGTTGCTGGCCCGGCCCCGCGTCCTCATCTGCGACGAGATCACCTCCGGCCTCGACACGGTCACCCGGCGCGACCTCCTCGACGTCCTCGCCGGACTCCGTCGCGAGCGCGACGACCTGTCCGTCGTCCTCATCACACACGACCTGGACACGGCGTCGCTCGCCGACCGGATCGCCGTACTCGACGCGGGTGAGGTGGTCGAACAGGGGTCGGTGGCAAGGGTGTTGGCCGATCCCGCGCATCCGTTCACGAGACGGCTGCTGGCGGCGACGAACAGGGACACCAGCAAGGCCCAGGCGCACTAGCCTCCAAGAGCCGGGCCCGACTCCCGGAAGATCCGGTCCAGTTGATGCTCGAGAACCGCGACGGCGTCCTCCGCCGACCGCTGGCCCACCAGGACACTGGTCCCGAGTCCCGCGGACAGGGCGAGCAGCATGACCGCCTCTTTGCGTACGTCGATGTCGGGTGCCGTCAGGCTGGCGGCCCGTGCCTGCTGGAGCAGTACCGCGAGACTCTCCTCGGCGGCGTCGGGGCTCTTGAGGAAGGGCTGGGCGGCGAGCGCCTCGTCGGTCATGGCGAGCACGGCGTACGAGGTGTAGACGAGGTGCAGCGCCCGGCTCTCCTCGTCGGTCGGCAGCGCGGCCAGCAGCAGGGCCTCGATCATCGCGCGCGGCCCGGGATCGTCCCCGGCGGCCCGCACCCGGGCGGCGACGCGCTCGCCGAACCCCACGGCGAGCTGCCGCAAGCCGTAGAGGAGCAGGTTCTCCTTGGTCTCGAAGTAGTACTGCACCAGCCGCAGCGACACCCCCGCCTCCACCGCCACCTCCCGCATCCCCACGGCGTGCAGCCCGCGCCGCCCCGCGACCCGCACCAGGGCTCGCGCGATCTCGGTGCGTCGTTCGTCATGGTCCACGCGCTTGGGCATCCGGCACTCCGTTGATCGGCGGTTCTGGGTGATGGTACCGCTGTACCATGAACATGGTACGTTCGTATCACGAAAGCGCGCAGCCCCTGCACTCTCCGCGCAGCCCCCGGATCCCTTCAGGAGGTGGCCCAGCCGTGTCCAAAGCCACGACCAGCACCCCGGCGACCCGTGTCCCGGCCGACGTCGGCCGGTACGTGAACGACGCCCGCCGCGACCGGTACTTCGCGGCCTGCGACGCGCTCTACGCGATGGGCGCGCCCATCGACGAGGAACTGGACGTCGAGACGAGCTTCGGTACCACGCACGTCTACCGCTACGGCCCGGCCCCCTCCGCCACCTCCCGCACCCCGATCGTGCTGGTCCACGGAGCGGGCAGCTGTTCCGCGATGTGGTACCCGAACACCGCCCGGCTGAGCGCCGACCGGCCCGTGTACGCGCTCGACACGCCCGGCGACCCGGGCCGCAGCGTCCAGCGCGAGGCCATCCACCAGCCCGAACGGGCCGCCCAGTGGCTGGACGAGGCGCTCGCCGGGCTCGGTCTCGACCGTGTCCATCTGGTGGGCTCGTCGTACGGCGGCTGGCTCGTCCTGAACCAGGCCCATCGCGCACCTGGGCGCCTCGCCTCCGTGACCCTCCTCGACCCGGGCGGCCTGGAGAAGGTGGGCCTGCGGTTCTTCGTCTGGATCTTCGTGAGCCTTTTCGCGACCGCCGCGCCCAAGGCGCTGCGCCCGCGCCTGGCGGCCTGGCTGGAGCAGCCGGTGCTCGTCGTGCCGGAGCTGCGCGCCATGATCCAGGCCTCCGTCCGCGCCTTCCGCATCCGCCGCCCGGCCCCTCTCCCGCTCACCGAAGCCGAACTGCGCACCATCCGCACCCCGCTCTACCTGGTCCTCGGCAAGCGCAGCCTGCTGCTCCACCCGCGACGGCAACTGGAACGCGTCCCGCGCCTGATCCCGGGCGCCCGCGCCGAAATCGTCCAGGGCACCGGCCACGCCCCGCAGATCGACCAGGCCGAACAGACCAACGAACGCATACGGGACTTCACGGCCGCGGTGGACGCCACGGTGGACGCCGGGGGCAGCGAAAATCCCTGAGTGCGTTCTGAGTGTTCGCTGTACGTTGTGGAAACGCGCCGAGGCAGGTCAGAGGCCCCTGAGCACCTTCGGGGGCCATGACTGCCGAGGCGCGCTCATCCACTGCCGTGGCGGCCCCGAGCCGTACGGCGGTACAGACGCCGTTTCGAGGTACAACCACCGTGTTCCTGACGATCAGCACCACCGGCACCCCCGAACGCCCCGCGACCGACCTCGGGTACCTGCTGCACAAGCATCCCGACAACGCGCAGACGTTCTCCACCTCCTACGGCACCGCGCACGTCCTCTACCCAGAGGCGTCCGCCGAGCGCTGCACGGCCGCGCTGCTGCTGGAGGTCGACGCGGTGGCACTGGTCAGGCGCGGCAAGGGCAAGGGACGCGGCGGCGCACCCGACGCGGCACTCGCGCAGTACGTCAACGACCGCCCGTACGCGGCCTCCTCACTGCTCGCGGTCGCCCTCAGCGCCGTGTTCAGCAGCGCGATGAAGGGCCAGTGCCGGGCGAAGCCCGAACTCCCGGACCAGGCGCGCCCGTTGCGCATCGAGGTGCCCGCGGTCCCGGCCCGGGGCGGCGCCGACCTCGTACGGAACCTCTTCCAGCCGCTCGGCTGGACGGTGACGGCCGAACCGGTCGCGCTGGACCAGGAGTTCCCCGAGTGGGGCGACTCGCGGTACGTGCGTCTCGTCCTCGAATCGGAGACGCTGACCCTCGCCGAGGCGCTGCGTCACCTGTACGTCCTGCTGCCGGTCCTCGACGACGCCAAGCACTACTGGGTCGCGCCCGACGAGGTCGACAAGCTGCTGCGGGCGGGCGAGGGCTGGCTGTCCGAGCACCCGGAGCAGAAGCTGATCACCAGCCGCTATCTGTCCCGCCGTTGGTCGCTCACCCGACAGGCGATGGAGCGACTGGAACTGGTCCGGCTCGCCGAGACCGACGACAGCGAGGTCGAGGAGATCGACAACGCGGTCGAGGAGGAGACGGAGGTGGAGGAGAGGCCCACCCCGCTCGCCGTGCAGCGTCGGGACGCGATCATCGCGGCGCTGAAGACGTCCGGGGCCGCCCGGGTCCTCGATCTCGGGTGCGGACAGGGCCAGTTGGTGCAGACGCTGCTCAAGGACACCGCGTTCACCGAGATCGTCGGTGTCGACGTGTCGATGCGCGCGCTCACCATCGCCTCACGGCGGCTGAAGCTGGACCGGATGGGCGAACGGCAGGCGGCACGCGTCCAGTTGCTCCAGGGTTCGCTCGCCTACACCGACAAGCGGCTCAAGGGATACGACGCCGCCGTGCTGTGCGAGGTCGTCGAACACCTCGACCTGCCTCGCCTGCCCGCCCTGGAGTACGCGGTGTTCGGCGCGGCCCGCCCCCGCACGGTCCTCGTGACGACACCGAACGTCGAGTACAACGTCCGCTGGGAGACCCTCCCGGCCGGCCACAGTCGCCACAGCGACCACCGCTTCGAGTGGACGCGGGAGGAGTTCCGGGCCTGGGCGGCCACGGTGGCCGAACGGCACGGCTACGAGACGGAGTTCGTGCCTGTCGGTCCGGACGACCCGGAGGTCGGCCCGCCGACACAGATGGCCGTGTTCACGATGAGGACCGAGACCGAGACCGCCAACAAGGAGAAGGAGGCGAACGCAGCATGAGCAGTGTCGAGAGCACCGAGAACATCGAGAGTGTCGAGAACAAGGGACGTGTGCTGCCCGTCACCGACCTCTCCCTCGTCGTCCTGATCGGGGCGTCCGGCTCGGGCAAGTCCACTTTCGCCCGGCGGCACTTCAAGCCGACCGAGGTCATCTCCTCGGACTTCTGCCGAGGCCTGGTCGCCGACGACGAGAACGACCAGAGCGCCAGCGGGGACGCCTTCGACGTCCTGCACTACATCGCGGGCAAGCGACTCGCGGCGGGCCGTCGTACGGTCGTCGACGCGACCAACGTCCAGGAGGGCAGCCGAAAGCAGCTGATCGAGCTGGCCCGGCAGTACGACGTCCTGCCCATCGCCATCGTCCTCGACGTGCCCGACGACGTCTGCGCCGAACGCAACGCCTCCCGCACCGACCGGGCCGACATGCCCCGCCGGGTCATCCACCGCCACATCCGCGAACTCCGCCGCTCCCTGCGCCACTTGGAGCGCGAGGGATTCCGCAAGGTGCACGTCCTGCGTGGCGTGGAGGAGATCGAGAGCGCCGAGATCCGCACGGAGAAGCGCTACAACGACCTGACCCACCTCACCGGCCCCTTCGACATCATCGGTGACATCCACGGCTGCGCTGCCGAACTGGAGTCCCTGCTCGGCAAGTTGGGCTACGAGGACGGCGTGCACCCGGCCGGCCGTACGGCCGTCTTCGTGGGCGACCTCGTCGACCGCGGCCCGGACAGCCCGGGCGTACTGCGCCGTGTGATGTCCATGGTCGGTACGGGCAACGCGCTGTGCGTGCCCGGCAACCACGAGAACAAGTACGGCCGCTACCTCAAGGGCCGCAAGGTCCAGCACACCCACGGCCTCGCCGAGACCATCGGGCAGATGGAGGAGGAGAGCGACGAATTCCGGTCCCAGGTACGGGAGTTCATCGACGGACTGGTCAGCCACTACGTCCTCGACGGTGGCCGGCTGGTGGTCTGCCACGCAGGGCTGCCCGAGAAGTACCACGGCCGTACGTCGGGCCGGGTGCGCTCGCACGCGCTGTACGGCGAAACGACCGGCGAGACCGACGAGTTCGGCCTGCCCGTGCGCTACCCCTGGGCGGAGGACTACCGAGGCCGGGCCGCGGTGGTCTACGGCCACACACCCGTCCCGGAGGCGAGCTGGCTCAACAACACGATCTGCCTCGACACCGGTGCCGTCTTCGGCGGCAAGCTGACCGCGCTGCGCTGGCCGGAGCGGGAGTTGGTCGACGTACCGGCGGAGCAGGTCTGGTACGAGCCGGTCAGGCCGCTGCGTCCGGAGGCACCGGGCGGGCACGACGGCCGGCCGCTGGACCTGGCGGACGTGCACGGCCGCCGGGTCGTCGAGACGCGCCACGCGGGCCGGATCACGGTCCGCGAGGAGAACGCGGCGGCTGCCCTGGAGGTCATGAGCCGTTTCGCGGTGGACCCGCGGCTGCTGCCGTACCTGCCGCCGACGATGGCTCCGACGGCGACCTCGCACGAGGACGGCTACCTGGAGCACCCGGCGGAGGCGTTCGAGCAGTACCGGGCGGACGGGGTCGAGCGGGTCGTGTGCGAGGAGAAGCACATGGGGTCGCGGGCGGTGGTGCTGGTGTGCCGTGACGGGGAGGTGGCTCGGAAGCGGTTCGGTGTGGACGCCGAGGGTGTGACGGGTGCGCTGTACACGCGTACCGGGCGTCCGTTCGTCGACGACCCGACGACGACCGAGGAGATCCTCGGTCGGGTGCGGGCGGCGACTGACACGGCGGGCCTTTGGGAGGAGCTGGGCACCGACTGGCTGCTGCTGGACGCCGAGTTGATGCCGTGGTCGCTGAAGGCGGGCGGGCTGCTGCGGTCGCAGTACGCGGCGGTGGGCGCCGCCTCGGGGGCGGTGTTCCCGGGTGCGCTGGCCGCCCTGGAGGGCGCTGCGGCTCGGGGCGTCGACGTGGGCGACCTGCTGACCCGCCAGCGTGAACGGGCTTCGGACGCCTCGGCGTTCACGGCGGCCTACCGGCGCTACTGCTGGCCCACGGAGGGGCTGGACGGGGTCCGGCTGGCCCCCTTCCAGGTCCTGGCGACCGAGGGCCGCAGCCTGGCCGGGCTGCCGCACGACGAGCAACTCGCCCTGCTGGACCGGCTGGTGGAGCACGACGGTACGGGGCTGCTACAGACGACGCGTCGGCTGTACGTCGACACGGGGGACGTGGAGTCGGTTCGGGCCGGCGTGGACTGGTGGCTGGAGATGACCGGGCGGGGTGGTGAGGGCATGGTCGTGAAGCCGCTGGGTGGTGTTGTGCGCGACGGCAAGGGGCGGCTCGTGCAGCCCGGCATCAAGTGCCGGGGGCGGGAGTACCTGCGGATCATCTACGGCCCGGAGTACACGCGGCCGGAGAACCTGGCGCGCCTTCGGGGGCGGTTCCTGAACCACAAGCGGTCGCTTGCGATCAGGGAGTACGCGCTGGGGCTGGAGGCGCTGGACCGGCTGGCGGAGGGGGAGCCGCTGTGGCGGGTGCACGAGGCGGTCTTCGGGGTGCTGGCACTGGAGTCGGAGCCGGTGGACCCGCGGCTGTAGCGGGTACGTCCGGCACGGTCCTGCACGGGGCATGTCCCGTCTGTGCCCCGCACCGCCCGCGACTCGCGCCACGTCGCTGGCGGTGCGGCTAGGGCCCGAGCGCTCGGGAGAGAAAGGCCAGAGCCGGGGCCTCCGCGGTACGCATGAACGCCGGGTCCTCGTGGCCGGCGCCGGGAAGGATGGTCAGCGTCGCGACCGCGCCGGCTTTCGTCAGCGAGTCGTGGAGGTCGCGTGAGTGCTGCGGCAGTACGACACAGTCGGCGGCTCCGTGTGCGATCAGGAAGGGAGGCAGTGTCCGCCCACTCGCGATGTAGGTCCCGGGATCCTTCGCCCGGTCGGGCTTCCCCGGCAGATCCGACAACTCCGCGGCTCCGAACCAGTCGACGACGGCCTGCACGGCGCTGGACACGCCGGGGTTGCCCAGCGCCGGGTCGTCGAACACGGTGTGCCGGCCCGCCGTGAGGGCGAGCATGATGGCCGAGTATCCCCCGGCGGAGTTGCCCCAGGCCGCGAACCGGTCCGGGTCGAGGTGGTAGCGGGCCGCGTTGGCCCGCAGGAAGCGCACGGCGGCTTTGGCGTCCTGGACCGCCGTGACGGGATCTCGGGTGAGCCGGTAGTTGATGGCGGCCACCGCGTAGCCCTTGGCGTTCAGCGCCGCGACATCGGGCACCTGCACCTGGACGATGTCACGGCAGTCGGCGGGCTGCCGCAGGCTCGCGGACGGGTCGGGGAAGGTGGCGGCGGAACTCTTGTCGCCGACCCGCCAGCCGCCGCCGTGGATCCAGATGACCAACGGCGCCCGGCGGGCCGTGGATCCCGGCAGGTACAGGTCGAGCCGTTCCTGGGGCGACGCTTCGGCGTACGCCAGATCGGAGATCTTCGACGCCGGGGACGCACTGTCGGCAGGCGAGCTGTCGGCGGGCGAGCTGTCGTCCGCCGATGGGGCGGGGGCTGTGCACGCACCGAGCGCCAGGACCGCCGCGGCGGCGAGGAGAAGGACGGGCCACCGACGAGCCGGAGCGGCGAGAGCCAGAAGCTTCATCTCGTCATCATCGGGGCTCGAACAGGCGTTGGGTAGCTGTAACCGGACGCAGCGTCAGAAGTCGCAAGTCGGAAATGGGACCCGATGCGCTTCGGCATCCGGGAAGGGCGACGGAGACGAGGACTCCGCGTCAGTCCACCAGCCGCAGCCGGTCCCCGCACACCCCCACCCGAACGGTCTGCCCCCACGTCAGTTCCACCGCATCGCTCTCGATCCCGTCCCCGAAAGCGATCAATCGCTCGGACTCGACCGTGAGGGTGAGCCGGCCGTCGGCCCCCAGCTCGCCCGCGACCAACGACGTCCCGGTCGCCGGAGACGGCCACGCCTCCCGTACGAACCACACCAGCCGGTCCTCCGTCGGACCCGGCAGCCGCGGACCGGCGCCGCCCCGTTCCTGCCACACCGACCGCAACCACCCACTCGCCCCGGTCCCTGTCCCCACCAGCACCCCGGACGAGGCCTGGGCCTCGACGACACCCCTGTCGTCGTCGAGGCTCAGGCGGTAGCGGGCGGTCTGGTGACCGGCGGCGCCGAGGTAGATCTCGTTGAGGGCCAGTAGGCGTTGGGTGTCGTCGGCGACCGCTTCGACCATGGTCAGTTCGGAGACGCCTGTTGCCGTCGCGAGCACTGACGGGAGGAGCGTCCGCGCGTCCGCCGGGCTGTGGCGTACCAGGACGCCCGGATTGCGGCCGGGGTCCGTGTCGATGCCCACCACCGGCTGCCCGGCCAGGTACTTGGCGACGTTCGCCACCAGCCCGTCCTGCCCGACCACGACGACCACGTCCTCGGGTGCGAAGAGGAAACGGTCCAAGTCGGCTCGTTCCACCTGTGTTTGACGCCATGTCAGAGGGATCGCCGCAGTCACCTCCGCCATGGACCGGCGAGTGCGGTGGTGGCGCTCGGCCACCTCCTCGATGGCCCGGCCCCGGGAACGGAGAAAGAAGGCGGCCTGGCCGTGCGTACCGTGCCGGGCCACCAACTCCTCGTACTCCGTGGTGCGGTGGACCAGGACGGCCCGCGGAGCCAGGCTCACTGCTGCGCTCCTCCCAGCCTGGCGAGCAGGCCGGTCAGGACGTCCGGTGACACCGTCACGCTGTCGATCCGGGGCAGGTTCTCCGCGAGCCGCGTGCCTGTCAGGGCGTGCAGCAGCGCCACATCCGCGTCGGCGTGGGCACGCAGCCACGCCGCCTGGGCCTCTGCCCGTGCTTCGCCCACGCCCCGCACACTCGCGGCCTCCGCCTCCGCCAGCCGTACCACTCGTGCCGCTTCCGCGTCCGCCCGTACCGCGTCGGCCGCCGCGTACTCCTCGGCCTCCCGGCGGGCGTTCGTACCCCGTTGGTCGACCAACTGCTCCTCCCTCCGGGCGAGTTCGATCTGGCTGGCCAGTTCGTTCTCGGCGATGGTCCGCTCGCGTTCCACGGCCACCGCACGGCGTTCGTACGTCGCCCGGTCGGCCTCCTGCTGGATCTGCTCGCGGGCGGGGGTGCGGAGCGCCCGCTCCACCTCGGGTTCCGGCCGCAGCGCCACCACCCGTACGGCCACGACCTCGATGCCCGTGGCCGGTAGGCGCGGCTCGGCGCCCAGTCCCGCCGCGACCCGTTCCCGCACCGACGCCACCCCGTCGACCAGCGCGGCCGACAACGGCGTACGGGCCAGGACGTCCAGGGCGTGCTGCTGGGCCGTCTCCGTCAGCAGCGTCGCCAGCTGCTCCAGGGGCGCGCCCCGCCAGACGCCCGTGTCCGGATCGACGGAGAAGTCGAGGCGGGCGGCGGCGAGGGCGGGGTCGCTGACGCGGTAGGTGACGGTCGCCTGGACCGCCACGTCCTGGAAGTCGGACGTACGGGCATGGAAGGTCATCGCCAACTCCCGGTCGTCGACCGGGACTTCGGACAGCGTGGCGGTCAGCGCGCGGAACCAGAAGCTGAGCCCGGGACCGTCGTGCGCCAGCCGGCCGGAGCGTTGGTGGCGGATGTGGGCCGTGGGCGTGCCCCGCAGATGGCGCCAGCCGAGGCGCCGGGTGATGTCGGCCATGTGTCTGTCGTCCCTCCGCAGCGCTTTTCGTCAAGTAGACGATATTCGACCCATCCGCTTATCGTCAAGAGGACGAGATGGGGGGCGGTGGGAGAGCGGTGGGCGAGCGGTGTGGCGAGGGTTATCCCGCACATCCGCCGTATATGTGCCGACCAGTGGGTGAACGCGATGCGGAGTGGTCAGGATGGGGGTATGGGATTCCATGTCGACTCCGAGGCCGGGCGGCTGCGCCGCGTCATCCTGCACCGGCCGGACCTAGAGCTCAAAAGGCTGACCCCCAGCAATAAGGACGCCCTTCTCTTCGACGACCTCCTGTGGGTGCGCCGGGCGCGCGCCGAGCACGACGGTTTCGCCGACGTCCTGCGCGACCGGGGCGTCGCCGTCCACCTCTTCGGC
Source organism: Streptomyces sp. NBC_00075 (assembly GCF_045041225.1). NCBI lineage: Bacteria > Bacillati > Actinomycetota > Actinomycetes > Kitasatosporales > Streptomycetaceae > Streptomyces > Streptomyces sp. NBC_00075. The sequence continues at coordinate 2,428,932 of NZ_CP108243.1, read as the reverse complement.
GACCTGCTCACCGAGGCCCTGGCGATCCCGGTGGCCCGGACACTCGTACTGGACCGTGTCTTCGACGAGAAGGAGTACGGCCCGCTCGCCACCGACCACCTCCGGGCCGCCTTCGAGAACCTGCCCGCCGCCGAGCTGGCCGAGCTGCTCATCGGGGGCATCACCAAGCGTGAGTTCCTCGCCGCGCACGCGGAGCCGACCTCGGTCCGCTTCCATGTCATGGAGCTGGACGACTTCCTCCTCGGCCCCCTCCCCAACCACCTCTTCACCCGCGACACGTCCGCCTGGATCTACGACGGCGTCTCCATCAACGCGATGCGCTGGCCGGCCCGCCAGCGGGAGACCGTGCACTTCGAGGCGATCTACCGGCACCATCCCCTCTTCCGTGACGAAACCTTCCGCCTCTGGTCGGAGGGGCAGGCGGACTACCCCTCCACCATCGAGGGCGGGGACGTCCTCGTCATCGGCAACGGTGCCGTACTGATCGGCATGAGCGAGCGCACCACGCCCCAGGCGGTCGAGATGCTCGCGCACAAGCTCTTCGCCGCCGGGTCCGCCGAGACGATCGTGGCGCTCGACATGCCCAAGCGGCGCGCGTTCATGCACCTCGACACCGTGATGACGATGGTCGACGGGGATACCTTCACCCAGTACGCCGGGCTCGGCATGCTCCGTTCGTACACGATCGAACCGGGCGTCGGGGACAAGGAGTTGAAGGTCACCGACCATCCGCCGGAGCACATGCACCGGGCGATCGCCGCCGCGCTGGGCCTGAGTGAGATCCGCGTCCTCACGGCCACCCAGGACGTGCACGCGGCCGAGCGCGAGCAGTGGGACGACGGCTGCAACGTCCTCGCCGTCGAGCCGGGAGTCGTGGTCGCGTACGAGCGGAACGCGACCACGAACACGCATCTGCGGAAGCAGGGCATCGAGGTGATAGAGATCCCGGGCAGTGAGCTGGGGCGGGGGAGGGGTGGGCCGCGGTGTATGAGCTGCCCGGTGCAGCGGGACGCGGTGACCTAGGGGACCCAGGAGAAATCTGGCCGTATATAAATGTCAGGAGTCGTATAGACTTCCAGTCGTCTGTGTCATGTACGTACTGCCGGATCACTTGGAGCGCCCCCATGGCGACTGTCCCGACCGCCCTCGCCGGGCGCCACTTCCTCAAGGAGCTGGACTTCAGCGAGGAGGAGTTCCGTGGGCTGCTCGATCTCGCCGCGGAGCTGAAGGCGGCGAAGAAGGCCGGGACGGAGACGCGGTATCTGGCGGGCAAGAACATCGCGCTGATCTTCGAGAAGACCTCGACGCGTACGCGCTGTGCGTTCGAGGTCGCGGCGGCGGATCAGGGTGCCTCGACGACGTACCTCGATCCGTCGGGCTCGCAGATGGGGCACAAGGAGTCGGTGAAGGACACGGCTCGGGTGCTCGGGCGGATGTACGACGGGATCGAGTTCCGGGGTGACAGTCAGGCGGCGGTGGAGGAGCTGGCGGCGTACGCGGGCGTCCCTGTGTTCAACGGCCTGACGGACTCCTGGCACCCCACCCAGATGCTGGCCGACGTACTGACGATGATCGAACACGGCGGCGGCAAGCCGTTGCGGGAGATTGCCTTCGCCTACCTCGGCGACGCCCGCTTCAACATGGGGAACTCGTATCTGGTCACCGGTGCGCTGCTCGGCATGGACGTACGGATCGTCGCGCCGCGGGCGTACTGGCCCGCGGAGGATGTCGTGGCCGATGCGCGGAAGCTCGCGGAGGCGAGTGGGGCGCGGGTGACGCTGACGGAGTCGGTGCCGGAGGGTGTGCTCGGTGTCGACTTCGTCGCGACCGATGTGTGGGTGTCGATGGGGGAGCCGAAGGATGTGTGGGCGGAGCGGATCGCTGCGCTGGCTTCGTATGCGGTGACGATGGATGTGCTGCGGGCGACGGGGAACGCGGATGTGAAGTTCCTGCACTGTCTGCCGGCGTTCCACGACCTCGGTACGAAGGTCGGGCGCGAGATATACGAGACGTACGGTCTGGAGTCGCTGGAGGTCACGGACGAGGTGTTCGAGTCGGCGCACTCCGTCGTCTTCGACGAGGCGGAGAACCGGCTGCACACGATCAAGGCGGTACTGGTCGCGACGCTGGCGTGAGCGGATTTCGCCCCCGCCGCCCCTACCCGTCCCATCCCTGGGGGCTGCGCCCCCAGACCCCCGCTATCGGCCCTGAACGGGCCTTGTCCTCAAACGCCGGACGGGCTGGATGGTGCCAGCCGGGGCTTGGTCTTTCAGCCCGTCCGGCGTTTGGGGACGAGCGCGTTCAGCGCGAAAGGGGGGTCTGGGGGCGCAGCCCCCAGAAGGATGGGACGGGTAGGGGCGGCGGGGGCGAAGAAAACCCTACGACCGACGCCACTGCGCCGGCACCACCGGCACCCTGAACCACACCGCCTTGCCCGACTCCGTGGCCCGGTGGCCGCAGGACGAGCTGAGTGTGCGGATCAGCAGCAACCCCCGACCATGTTCCTGCCAGGGGTCCGGCTCCTCGGACACCGGACGCGTCAGGTTCCCCGGCGGCGCCGGATCGGGATCGTGCACCTCGACCTGGCAGCTGGTCGGCATCAGCTCCACCACCAGCTCTATCGGCGCGTCCCCCGCCGTGTGCTCCACGGCGTTCGCCACCAGCTCCGCGGTGAGCAGCTCCGCCGTGTCGCAGTCCGCCGCCGCGTGTTCCAGCTCGGCCAGGGCCGTACGGACCAGCGCGCGGGCGACGGGCACCGCCGCGGCGGTGTGCGGCAGGGCGATACGCCAGGAGGCGGGGGCGGAGGGCTCTTGCAAGGCGGTTCCGTTCATGGAGCAGGCTGTCCTGCTTTCAACAATAGGAATGGTACGGCGAGGTCCGGCAGAGGCATTTGTCGGGCGCCGGGCGGGACCTCGGGCCCCGCTCACCGTCGGCTTACCCAGACCAACGGCCCGTCTCCCACAACCACTCCCACTGTTACCGCGCTATTGACACCTCGTGACGCGCCCGGATCACCGAAACAGTCCGCGTGACCCCACCACCTCTATCGCGCACTCATGACGACAGTCACAGACGAGTGATAAATTCGAACGATGAGTCCCTTCACCGGCTCGACCCCCCGCACCTCCACCTGGCACCACATCCGCCTGGACCTCGCCCCCACCGGCGTGGCCACCGTCACCCTCGCCCGCCCCGAGAAACTCAACGCCCTCACCTTCGGCGCCTACGCCGACCTCCGCGACCTGCTCGCCGAGCTGTCCCGGGAGCGGTCCGTACGGGCGCTGGTGCTGGCCGGGGAGGGCCGCGGCTTCTGCTCGGGCGGCGACGTCGACGAGATCATCGGCGCGACCCTGTCCATGGACACCGCCCAGCTGCTCGACTTCAACCGGATGACGGGGCAGGTCGTGCGGGCCGTACGGGAGTGCCCGTTCCCGGTGATCGCGGCGGTGCACGGCGTGGCGGCGGGCGCCGGAGCGGTCCTCGCCCTGGCCGCCGACTTCCGCGTCGCCGACCCCAGCGCCCGCTTCGCCTTCCTCTTCACCCGGGTCGGCCTCTCCGGCGGCGACATGGGCGCCGCCTACCTGCTGCCCCGCGTAGTCGGACTCGGCCACGCGACCCGCCTACTGATGCTCGGTGAACCGGTACGCGCCCCCGAGGCCGAGCGCATCGGCCTGATCAGCGAACTGACGGACGAAGGCCGCGCCGACGAGGCCGCCCAGACCCTGGCGCACCGCCTGGCAGAGGGCCCGGCCCTCGCGTACGCCCAGACCAAAGCCCTCCTCACGGCCGAACTGGACATGCCCCTGGCGGCATCGGTGGAGCTCGACGCCGCCACCCAGGCCCTCCTCATGACCGGCGAGGACTACAAGGAGTTCCACGAGGCGTTCACAGAGAAACGCCCTCCCAAATGGAGCGGACGGTGACCGCGCCTACCCCAGGGGCGCGGGGAACTGCGCGACCAGCCACAGCGCTGCCGCACCCGCCAACGACGACCAGCCACCCCCAACGCATAGCGATCATCGGCGGCGGCCCCGGAGGCCTCTACGCCGCCGCCCTCCTCAAACGCCTCGACCCCACCCGCGAAATCACCCTCTGGGAACGCAACGCCCCAGACGACACCTTCGGCTTCGGCGTCGTCCTCTCCGACGAAACCCTCGGCGGCATAGAACACGCCGACCCGGTCGTCTACGAAGCCCTCCAACACCACTTCACCCGCTGGGACGACATAGACATCGTCCACCGCAACACCCGCCACACCTCCGGAGGACACGGCTTCGCCGCCCTCGGCAGACAACAGCTCCTGGAGATCCTGCACACCCGCTGCCGCGAACTCGGCGTCGAGCTGCGCTTCCGCACGGAGGCGCCGTACCCGGCATGGCTGGCGGAGACGTACGACCTGGTCATCGCCGCCGACGGAGTGCACAGCACGACCCGCGAGGCCTACGCCCAGGAGTTCCGCCCCCGCCTGACCACCCACCGCTGCCGCTACCTCTGGCTCGCCGCCGACTTCGCCTTCGACGCCTTCCGCTTCGAGATCGCGGAGACGGAGCACGGCGTGATGCAGCTCCACGGATACCCGTACGCCCCCGACGCCTCGACCGTGATCGTCGAGATGCGGGAGGAGGTATGGCGGGCAGCAGGTTTCAACGAAAGCGAAAGCGAAGGCGAAAACGAACCGGACACAGCCACAGTCCCCTCCGTCGACCGCTGCGCGAAAATCTTCGCCGACGCCCTCGGCGGACGCCCGCTGCGCGCGAACAAGTCCACCTGGACCACCTTCCGTACGGTCGTCAACGACCGCTGGTCCCACGGCAACGTCGTCCTCCTCGGCGACGCCGCCCACACCGCCCACTTCTCCATCGGCTCCGGCACCAAGCTCGCCGTCGAGGACGCCCTCGCGCTCGCCGCCTGTCTGGAGGAGCGGCCGACGCTCGCCGAGGCGCTGGCGGCGTACGAGGAGGAGCGGCGGCCTGTTGTCGAATCCACGCAGCGGGCCGCCCGCGCCAGTCTGGAGTGGTTCGAGAACCTGCCCCTCTATCTCGATCAGCCGCCCCGGCAGTTCGCGTTCAATCTCCTCACCCGCAGCCGTCGCGTCACCCACGACAACCTGCGGCTGCGCGACCCGCACTTCACCGCCGCCGTGGAGCGGGAGTTCGGCTGCCAGCCCGCCACCCCACCCATGTTCACACCCTTCCGGCTGCGCGAACTGACCCTCCGCAACCGCGTCGTCGTGTCTCCCATGGACATGTACTCGGCCACGGACGGCGTCCCCGGCGACTTCCACCTGGTCCACCTGGGCGCGAGAGCGCTGGGCGGCGCCGGGCTGGTGATGACAGAGATGGTGTGCGTGAGCCCCGAGGGGCGCATCACCCCGGGCTGCGCCGGCCTGTACACCGACCAACAGGCGGAAGCCTGGCAGCGGATAGCCACATTCATCCACTCCCAAGCCCCGGGCACCGCACTCGGCATCCAGCTCGGCCACTCCGGCCGCAAGGGCTCGACGAAGCTGATGTGGGAGGGCATGGACGAGCCGCTGGCCGGCGACGGCAACTGGCCGCTCGTGGCCGCCTCCCCGATCCCGTACCGACCCGGCAGCCAGACCCCGCACGAACTCACCCGCACCCAACTCGCCGCCATCCGCGAGCAGTTCACCGCAGCCGCCCGTCGAGCCGCCGACGCGGACCTCGATCTCCTCGAACTCCACTGCGCCCACGGCTACTTGCTCTCCGGCTTCCTCTCCCCGCTCACCAACCACCGCACGGACGCGTACGGCGGCCCGCTCGCCGCCCGGCTCCGCTTCCCCCTCGAAGTCTTCGACGCCGTAAGGGAGGTGTGGCCGGAGGAGCGGCCCATGACGGTTCGTATCTCGGCCACCGACTGGGCCGACGGGGGTACCACGGCCGAGGACGCCGTCGCGATCGCGCGTGCCTTCGTCGCTCACGGCGCCGACGCGATCGACGTGTCGACCGGGCAGGTGGTCGCCGACGAGCGCCCGGAGTACGGCCGTTCGTACCAGACGCCGTTCGCCGACCGGATCCGCCACGAGACCGGCGCCCCGGTGATCGCCGTCGGCGCGATCTCCTCCTGGGACGACGTCAACTCCCTGATCCTGGCGGGCCGTACGGACCTGTGCGCGCTTGCCCGCCCCCATCTCTACGACCCGAACTGGACCCTGCACGCGGCGGCCGAGCAGGGATACGAGGGTCCGGGCGTCGTCTGGCCGGCGCCGTACCGGGCGGGCAGCCGACGCCCCCGCACCGGACGCACGGACGCCCCCAAACCCCGGCTCACACTCGGGAGTTGACCTCGGCCATCCCTGCCGTCAGCGTCGAGCCGTCCGCCGGATCGACCAGCAGGAACGCACCCGTGCGGCGGGACACCGCGTAGTCGTCGAGGGCGAGTGGCTCGGCGGTGCGCAGCGTGATGCGGCCCAGGTCGTTCGCCGTCAACTCGGTTGCCCCACCCAGGTTCTTGACCACGGCCTTGACCGTACGGGTCGTGTGCTTCAGCAGGACCCGGTCTCCGACACGCAGCGGACGGTCGGTGAGATGGCAGACGGACGCGCGGACGTCCTGGGTGAGCGCGGGCGCGTCCACACCGGCCGTGAGCATGTCCCCGCGCGAGACGTCCCGTTGGTCGGCCAGGCTGACGCTGATCGACTGGGGCGCGTACGCGGTCCGGGCCGCCGTCCCCAGTACATCGATGCCGGTGATCTCGGAGGTCTCCCCGGACGGATGAACGGTCACCCGGTCGCCGACCCGCAGCGAGCCGGACACCAACTGCCCGGCGTAGTGGCGGACTTCGTCGTGCCGGATCACGTACTGGACGGGGAAGCGGGCCGGGGCGTCGGCCGGGTCGCCGCCCACCGGGACGTTCTCCAGGTGTTCGAGGAGCGCCGGGCCGCCGTACCAGTCCATGTGCGTGGAGGAGTCCACCACGTTGTCGCCTGCGAGTGCCGAGACAGGGATCGGCGTGAAACCGGCCAACCCCGACTCACCTCCCAACTCGTCGGCGTACGCGGCGAATTCGGCGACGATCCGGTCGAACCGCTCCTCCTCGTACCCGACCAGGTCCATCTTGTTGACGGCCAGCACGATGTGCGGGACCCGCAGCAGGGCCGCCACGGCCGCGTGCCGCCGGGTCTGCTCGACCACGCCGTTGCGGGCGTCGACGAGGATGATCGCCAGGTCGGCCGTGGAGGCACCCGTCACCATGTTGCGGGTGTACTGCACATGCCCTGGGGTGTCGGCGAGGATGAACCGGCGGCGGGGCGTGGCGAAGTAGCGGTAGGCCACGTCGATGGTGATGCCCTGCTCGCGCTCGGCCCGCAGGCCGTCCGTCAGGAGTGCCAGGTCGGGAGCGTCCTGGCCACGGCTTGCCGAGACCCGCTCCACGGCCTCCAACTGGTCGGCGAGCACCGACTTGGAGTCGTGCAGCAGCCGCCCCACGAGGGTGGACTTGCCGTCGTCCACGGAACCGGCCGTCGCGAACCGCAGCGTGTCGATCGTGCCAGCCGTGTCGATGGTGTCGATGGTGCTGCTCATGGCTAGAAGTACCCCTCGCGCTTGCGGTCTTCCATCGCGGCCTCGGACATCTTGTCGTCGGCGCGGGTGGCACCCCGCTCGGTGAGCCGGGAGGCGGCGATCTCCGCGATCACGTCGTCGAGCGTGCCCGCGTCCGAGTCGACGGCTCCCGTGCAGGACATGTCCCCGACGGTCCGGTACCGCACCCGGCGCTTCTCGACGGTCTCGCCGGCCTTCGGGCCGCCCCACTCGCCTGCCGTCAGCCACATCCCGCCGCGCCGGAACACCTCGCGGTAGTGCGCGAAGTAGATCTCGGGCAGCTCGATGCCCTCACGGGCGATGTACTGCCAGACGTCCAGCTCGGTCCAGTTGCTCAAGGGAAACACGCGGACGTGCTCGCCTGGCGCGTGCCGCCCGTTGTACAGGTTCCACAACTCCGGGCGTTGCCTGCGCGGATCCCACTGCGAGAACTCGTCCCGCAGGGAGAAGACGCGCTCCTTCGCCCGGGCCTTCTCCTCGTCCCGGCGCCCGCCGCCGAAGACCGCGTCGAACCGCTCGCTCTGGATCTTCTCCGTCAACGGCACGGTCTGGAGCGGATTCCGCGTCCCGTCCGGACGTTCCCGCAGCACACCCCGGTCGATGTAGTCCTGCACGGAGGCCACATGCAGCCGCAGCCCGTGGGCCGCCACCACCCGGTCTCGATACGCGAGCACCTCGGCGAAGTTGTGCCCGGTGTCCACATGCAGCAGCGGGAAGGGGACCGGCGCCGGAGTGAACGCCTTGAGCGCCAGATGCAGCATGACGATCGAGTCCTTGCCGCCGGAGAACAGGATCACCGGCCGCTCGAACTCACCCGCCACCTCACGGAAGATGTGCACGGCCTCGGACTCCAGCGCGTCCAGATGCGACAACGCGAACCCGCCCCCACCATCCCCGCCCCCACCATTCCCGCTCACACCAGCCCCCGCTCCGCCAGCACCGCGTACACCGCGTCCGCCGACTCCGCCGGGGTCTGGTCCTGCGTCCGCAGGGTCAGCGCCGGGTCCTCCGGCGGCTCGTACGGGTCGTCGACGCCGGTCAGACCGGTCAGCCGGCCCGCCGCCTGCCGGGCGTACAGGCCCTTCACGTCCCGCTCGCTGCACACCTCGACCGGGGTCGCGACATGGACCTCGATGTACGGGGTCTCGCTCGCGTCGTGCCGTTTGTGCACGGCCTCGCGGCTGTCGGCGTACGGGGCGATCACCGGGACGACCGACAGGACGCCGTTGCGGGCGAGCACCTCGGAGACGAGGCCGATGCGCTGGACGTTGGTGTTGCGGTCCTCGCGGGAGAAGCCGAGGCCGGCGGAGAGGAAGCGGCGGATCTCGTCGCCGTCGAGGACCTCCACCCGGTGCCCCTCGCTGCGCAGCCGGTCGCCGAGCAGCTGGGCGATCGTCGTCTTACCCGCGCTCGGCAGCCCGGTGAGCCAGACAGTGGCTCCCTGAGCCCTGGTCGGTCCCGTGGGCCTGGCCGTGGTGGTCATACGCAACAGTCCTCGTCTCTCTCCCGGCGTGCGGCCCCCCGGACGTTAGGTAAGAAACTTGAGAAGAGGCGAAGAGGAAGCTGAGGGTTCCGTTAGTGACGCCTGATGTGGCTGAGGTCACACGCGGGTGCACGTGTCACCGGCGTCCCGTCGGCGTCGGACCCGCATCACAGCCCCACGAACCCGGCCCCCGCGTCCCGCAGCCGGGCATGGAGTGCTTGGAAGACGGCCGCCGAGCGGACGCCTGGCCAGTCCGCCGGGAGGAGGTGGGCGGGCAGGCCGGGGTCGGTGTACGGAAGGTGGCGCCAGGAGTCTAGGGCCAGCAGGTAGTCGCGGTAGGCCTCCTCGGGCGGGGTGTCCGCGCGCTTGTCCCAGTCGTGCAGCACGGGCGCGTGGCGGTCGAGGAACGCCTCGTGCTCCTTGGCGATCGCGGCCAGGTCCCACCAGCGGGACACGGCCTCGACCGTCGCCGCGAAGCCCAGGTGCTCACCGCGGAAGAAGTCGACGTACGGGTCGAGGCGCAGCCGCTCCAGGGTGTGCCGGGTCTCCTCGTAGAGGCGCGCCGGGGCGATCCACACGCCCGGGGTCGCCGTGCCGAAGCCGAGTCCGGCCAGGCGGGAACGGAGGACATGGCGCTTCTGGCGCTCCGACTCGGGGACGGAGAACACCGCGAGCACCCAGCCCTCGTCGTGCGGCGGGGGAGCGGCGGCGTACACGCGCCGGTCGCCGTCGTCGAGCAACTGGCGGGCGTCGGGCGAGAGTTCGTACCCGGCCGCGCCCTGTGCCGTACGGGCGGGCAGGAGCAGGCCGCGCCGCTTCAGCCGGGACACGGAGGAGCGTACGGAGGGCGCGTCGACGCCGACCGCGGCGAGGAGCCGGATCAGCTCGGCGACGGGTACCGGGCCGGGCATGAAACGGCCGTACGCGCCGTAGAGCGTGACGATGAGGGACCGAGGGGCGTGCTGTTCGGACACGTTGATCATTTTAGGCCGCCGGGATCACTGGTTGTCGCCATTTCCGCTGGTCAACTACCTCCGGTGGTTGATTTCTGGTCAAGATCACTTCATGTGCGGGGACTGTGCCGGGTCGGTGCGCAGCTGGAAGCGCTGGAGCTTGCCGGTCGCCGTCCGGGGCAGGGCGTCCAGGAAGACGATCTCGCGCGGACACTTGTACGGCGCCAGCTCCTCCTTGACGTACGCGCGCAGCGCCTCCGCGTCCCGCCGTGCGCCCTCCCTGAGCACCGCGTACGCCACCACGACCTGCCCGCGTGCCTCGTCGGCCTGCCCCACCACCGCTGTCTCCACGACGTCAGGATGGCGCAGCAGGGCCTCCTCGACCTCCGGGCCCGCGATGTTGTACCCGGCCGAGATGATCATGTCGTCCGCCCGTGCCACGTACCGGAAGTACCCGTCGCCCTCCCGCACATACGTGTCCCCGGTGATGTTCCACCCGTCCCGCACATATGTGCCCTGACGCGGATCGGCGAGATAGCGGCAGCCGACCGGGCCGCGCACCGCGAGCAGCCCGGGCGTGCCGTCGGGCACCGGCTCCCCGTTCTCGTCCTGCACGCGCGCGTGCCACCCCGGTACCGGCACGCCGGTCGTGCCGGGCCTGATGTCCTGGTCGGCCGCCGAGATGAAGATGTGCAGCAGCTCGGTCGCGCCGATGCCGTTGATCAGCCGGAGCCCGGTGCGCTCGTACCAGGCCTGCCAGGTGGCGGCGGGGAGGTTCTCGCCCGCCGACACACACCGGCGCAGCGAGCCGGTGTCGTGCGCGTCCAGCCCGTCCAGCATCGCGCGGTAGGCCGTCGGCGCCGTGAACAGCACCGAGACCCCGTGCTCGGCGATGGCCGGCAACAGCTGTTTGGGTCCCGCCTGTTCGAGCAGGAGGGCACTCGCCCCCGCCCGCATCGGGAAGACCACCAGACCGCCGAGCCCGAAGGTGAAACCGAGCGGCGGACTGCCCGCGAACACGTCGTCCGCGTGCGGCTTCAGTACGTGCCGCGAGAACGTGTCGGCGATGGCGAGCACATCCCGGTGGAAGTGCATGCACCCTTTCGGGCGACCGGTGGTGCCCGACGTGAACGCGATCAGCGCCACGTCGTCGGCCGCGGTGTCCACGGCGGGGTACGGGGTGCCGGGCACCGGACGGTTCAGCAGGTCGTCGAGGCGGTCACCGCCGTACGGCACGATCCGCAGCCCCGGTATCCCGGCCTTGGCGAGGTCGTCGAGGGCCCGGATGTCGCACAGGGCGTGCCCTATCCGGGCCATCTCGCACATCGTGCTCAGCTCCTGCGGACGCTGCTGGGCCAATACGGTGACCGCGACCGCCCCCGCCTTCAGCACCGCCAGCCAGCAGGCCGCGAGCCAGGGTGTGGTGGGGCCTCGCAGGAGGACCCGGTTGCCGGGTACCACCCCGAGGTCCCGGGTGAGGACGTGCGCGACCCGGTCGACCCGGGTGCGCAGCTCGCCGTACGTCCACACCTCACCGGCGGCGGTGCGGAACACCGGGCGCCCGGGGTCGGCGCCGTCGCCGGCCAGCAGCTCGGCGGCGCAGTTCAGCCGGTCGGGGTAACGCAGCTCGGGCAGGTCGAAGCGGAGGCCGGGCCACTGGTCCGGGGGCGGGAGGCTGTCGCGCGCGAACGTGTCGACGTGGGCCGAGGGGACCCGTCGCGCGGGATCGGCGCGGCCCTCGGGAACCCTGCCGTACCCGGGATGCCTGGGACGCATGGGGTGCATGGGATCCATGGCGGTTCGCCCCCTTGCCGTGGTCGGCGTAGTGGTGGGCCGGGGCCTGTCCTGCGCTGTCCTGCACAAGGAGCGTATCGTGTTGGTGACGGCAGTCAACGGTGCGCGATACCGTCGGGGAGGGGCCGTGGACGACGGCCTCGGAGGGAGTACCGGCGATGCCCGCATTCTCGCTCGAACCGGCACAGGCCGCCTGGTGTGCCGAGCTGCGCACGCTGGCCGCCGACCGGCTGCGCCCGCTCGCCGAAAAGGGGGAACCGGGCCACGTCAACCGTCCCCTCGTCGCCGAACTCGGCCGACTCGGGCTGCTCTCCCGGCTGTTCACCTCGGGCGCGCTCGACCTGTGCCTGATGCGGGAGTCCCTCGCCCAAGCCTGCACCGAGGCGGAGACCGCCCTCGCCCTCCAGGGCCTCGGCGCCCATCCGGTCCACGCCCATGGCACCCCGGCCCAGCGCGCCCGCTGGCTGCCCCGGGTGAGCGAGGGCAGCGCGGTGGCCGCGTTCGCGCTGAGCGAGCCCGGCGCGGGCTCCGACGCGGCGGCCCTGTCCCTCACGGCTGCCCCCGACGGCCCCTCCGGCTGGCGCCTCACCGGCGAGAAGTGCTGGATCTCCAACGCCCCTGAAGCCGACTTCTACACCGTCTTCGCCCGTACGACAGCGGGCGCCGGGGCCCGTGGAGTCACGGCCTTCCTGCTCCCCGCCGACCGGCCCGGCCTCACCGGCGCCGCCCTCGACATGCTCTCCCCGCACCCCATCGGCGCCCTCGCCCTCGACGCCGTACCGGTGACCGTGGACGACGTCATCGGCGAACCCGACCGCGGCTTCCGGGTCGCCATGGGCACACTCAACCTGTTCCGGCCGAGCGTCGGCGCCTTCGCGGTCGGCATGGCCCAGGCCGCCCTGGATGCGACACTCGCCCACACGGCCCAACGGGACGCGTTCGGCGGCAAGTTGAAGGACCTCCAGGCCGTCGCCCACCAGGTCGCCGAGATGGCCCTGCGCACGGAGGCGGCCCGGCTGCTGGTCTACGCGGCAGCGGCGGCGTACGACGAAGGCGCCCAAGGTGTCCCGGGGCGCGCCGCGATGGCGAAGCTGCTGGCCACCGAGACCGCGCAGTACGTCGTCGACGCGGCCGTCCAGCTGCATGGCGCGCGGGCGCTGCGGCGCGGCCATCTCCTCGAACACCTCTACCGGGAGGTACGGGCACCGCGTATCTACGAGGGGGCCAGCGAGGTCCAACGGACCGTCATCGCCAAGGAGTTGTACAAGGAGTTGGACGAGGAGGTGCACGCCGGATGAGCGGTGTCGAGCGGGTCAATCCCGCCGGGCTGTCGCCGCCCGCCGGGTTCTCGCACGCCGTCGTCGCCACCGGCTCCCGGCTGGTGTTCCTCGCGGGGCAGACCGCGCTCGACGCCGACGGGAAGGTCGTGGGGGACACACTGGTCGAGCAGTTCGAGCGGGCCCTCGGGAATCTGCTCGCCGCACTGCACGCGGCCGGCGGTACGCCCGCCGACCTGGCCAGGGTCACGGTGTACGCCACGGACGTCGCCGACTATCGCGCCCGGGCCCCTCAACTCGGCCGTGTCTGGAGGAGGTTGGCGGGGCGCGACTATCCGGCGATGGCGGTCGTCGGGATCGTACGGCTGTGGGACGAAGAGGCCCTGGTGGAGCTGGACGGCTTCGCGGTGTTGCCGTAGGAAGCCGTCAGAAGTTCTTCAGGCCGCGGTCATCAGACGGTGCGGGGAGACCACGCTGCCGTCGGGCAGCAGCTCGCCGGTGTCGTCGAAGACGATCGCGCCGTTGCACAGGAGGTTCCAGCCCTGCTCGGGGTGGAAGGCGACGATGTGCGCGGCGTCCCGGTCGGGGCGGTCGGCCGAGGGGCACGCGGGCTGGTGTGAACACATGGTGTGCCTCCGGATCGGATGCTGGTGCTCGGGTGCGGTGCTTCCTTGCGTCTTTGCGGCCTTGCTTCCTTGCCGGTTCTGACGATGCCCGTGCCGGGGGCCCGGCGCCAAGTCGAGGCGAGGAAGCGTGACAGCACGCGGACGTGCTGTGACACCACTCTGACAATTCCGCCGTTCCGAGAAGATCCGAAAAGCGGGGCAGTCGGCGTGCACGACTCGCCGACGAAGGGGTGATGATCACGCGCGCGGGCGCGTGGGGCCAGTACCAGTGGAGTCCCCCCAAGGAGGTTTCCCCATGTCTGTTTCCTTCCGGTCCCTCTCCCGTGCCGCCGCCGTCGCAGCCGGTGCCGCGCTGCTGACCGTGTCCCAGGCCGCGACCCCCGCAGCCGCCGACGAGGGCTTCGACCAGGTCACGGTCGAGTCCGGCAGCATCACCCCCGACGGCGAACTCACCCTCGCCGGCAGCTACCGCTGCCTCAGCACCGGCGGTTCCGTCCGCGTCGCCGCCGCGATCGAGCGCGGCGAGAACGTCTGGCACGGCCTGGACAGCATCCCCGCGAGCTGTGACGGCTCCTGGCACCAGTGGTCGAACACCAAGGCCACCGAGCCGGGCGCGTACGAACCCGGCCCGGTGCGGGTCAAGACCAGCCTGGTGGAGTTCCGCCGCTCGGGCTTCATCCCGCTGCCGACGGTCCACTCGGAGCAGATCCAGGAAGTCGTCCTCACACAGGCCTGACGCACGGATCCCGAGGCCCTGTCCCCATGGACAGGGCCTCGGGCATGCCGGGCCACGGCCCGCGGGAGGTCAGGGCGGCGGCTCGACCACGAAGGTGCCCGGTGGCGGACGCTTCTCGGCCAGGGCCTCGCCCCCGGCGAATCTGGCCCGCAGACGGACGACGGCGCCCGGGACGAGACCCGCCGCGAGGGTGCTCGGTACGGCGACGTCGAGACGGTGTCCGATGTGCCGGGACAGCAGGTCGGCGTGGCCGGCGACCGGCCGGGCGTCGAGGACGTCGGTGCCCAGCCGGTCCCAGCCACTCAGTTGCGGATGCGGGCCCGTCGTGACCAGGCGGACGGTCAGCGCGGTGAGATTCTCGATCGCCTGCACCATGGCTCACGCCTTCCGCCTGGCCGGGGCGTCCTAGCCCCGACGGTGAGCGCGTCCGGCGCCCGGGGTGGACTCCGCGGTCCGCGCCGCGCCGTCACGCTCGTGCCGCGGGCCGCCTTCGAGGACCGGCTCGGCAGATCTCCGCGTGTCCCTGGCCATGGTCTGCTCCAGAGCCGACAGCCGCGCCTGGAAGCTGTCGATCATCTCTGCCAGTCCGACCGTGCCGTCCGCCTCGGCCCGCGTCGCCGTGACACCGACCGGCACATGGACCGGTCCCGGTACGGTGACCGCGACCGTCGCCGTCATCGTGGGCCCGGACGCCGAGATGCCGGTGACCGAGACACCGGTCGGGGCGCCCGAGTGGGAGTGGGAACTGGGGGCGCTCGTCGGCCCGAACGTGGTGTTCCCGGTGCTGCCGGGATACGGGTCGCCCGCGTCGCCGCGGTTCGCCGACCACTCGAGGTCCTGGTCGTTGTCGGCCTGCACCAGGCCCACCATGTAGTGGGTCTCGTCGGAGTTGTCCGGCTGGTGCTCGTCGACGTGCCAGATCAGGAGCCCGTCGCCGGGCAGCGCCGCGTCGTAGCCGGTGCGCTGGCGGTTCTCGACCAGGAAGTACTCGCTGCCCGGCAGCCCGCCGGACCACAGCCGGTGCACCTGGTGACTGTTCTTGACGTCGGGGATCGACAGGGTCGCCGAGCCGGAGACGTTGGACACCGTCGCCCACCCCTGGTCGATCTTGCACCAGGCGGACGGATGCGCCGGCCGGTGACCGCCCTCGTTCCATGAACCGCCGGCCATCAGACACCAGTTGCCGATGCCTTCCGATGTGCCGTCGATGTCGTACAGGTCGGGGAAACCGAACAGCAGATGCCCCAACTCATGGGCGCAGACGCCGATCCTGGCGTCCTCGGGGATGGTGAGGTAGGCGAAGATGCGCGCCCCGTCCGCGTTGTGGGCGTTCGGCAGGGTCCACTTGTGCGACCAGATGTCGCCGGGGTCACCGGTGACCTCGCCGCCCGGCCCCGCGTGCAGGACGATGAAGGCGTCGACGAATCCGTTGCCGTCGTTGTCGTACGGCGCGTAGTTGATCTGCGGGTCCGCGGCCATGGCCGTGTCCCGCGCCATGAGATGGGCCCGGGGCTGTCCGGAGGGCTTGCCTATGCCGAAGTTGCCGTTCGCGTACCAGGAGAGGTCCCGCGGCAGCCGGACGGGTCCGACGACCTCCCCGACGATGTCGACCAGACCGTGGGTGACCTCGCGGTAGTACTCACGGACGCTGCCCTTCGGCATCGCGCCGAGCGAGAAGAACAGCTCCTCGAAGTGCTGCTTGTCCTGCGTCATCTCCTTGTCGTCGAAGTCGGCGAGGACGACGACGACGCGTACGGCGCCGGTGAGCGGTCTGCGTTCGGCGGCCGCGGCGGCGATGGTGGCACGCGGTGTGCCGACGGGGAACTCCCCGGGCGGGACGATCGTGCCGTCGTCGAACCCGAGGGGGCGCGGCCCGCCGCCCACGACGAACTGGTTGCCGAGCGCCGAGGCGCCGCGAATGCGCTGCTGTTCTTCCTGGAGCCGCTCCCGCAACTCCGGACTGGGGCCCACGGCGCAGAAGTCGGACCAGACTGCGCGGGCACCGGGGCGGTGAGAAGGGCGATCAGCCATGACGATCTCCTGACGAGGAGAAAGGTGGGGTCTCCACCAGTCACACACGCCGCGGTGGCACCCGCAACCGCAGTGCGGGAGAGGGAGGTTTGCCCAGGGTCGGGACGACCGAAGGAAGAATTTTCAATCATCCCGAGCCTGAGCGTCATGCGGGCCGACCCGTGACGGTGCTACGCGCCGGTCAGCCCCCGCATCCATTCCTCGACCTCGTCGGACGTACGGGGCAGCCCGGCCGACAGGTTCTCGTGACCGTCCGCCGTCACCAGGATGTCGTCCTCGATCCGGACCCCGATGCCCCGGTACTCCGCAGGTACGGTCAGGTCGTCCGGCTGGAAGTACAGGCCCGGCTCGACCGTGAGGACCATGCCCGGTTCGAGGATGCCGTCGACATACAGTTCGGTCCGTGACCTGGCGCAGTCGTGCACGTCCAGGCCGAGCATGTGACCGGTGCCGGCCATGGTGAAGCGCCGCTGGAGGGCCAGCTCGTACACGTCGTCCGGGTCGCCCTCCAGCAGACCCCACTCGACGAGCTTCTCGGCCAGGTGGCGCTGGGCGGCGACATGGAAGTCCCGGTACGCGGCACCGGGCTTGACCGTCCGGATACCGGCCTCCTGGGCCTCGTACACCGCGTCGTAGATCTTGCGCTGGAGCGGGGTGAAGGTGCCGCTGATGGGGAGGGTGCGGGTGACGTCGGCGGTGTAGAGGGAGTTCGTCTCCACGCCCGCGTCGAGCAACAGCAGCTCGCCCGGGCGGACTTCGCCGTCGTTGCGCTGCCAGTGCATGATCGTGGCGTGCTCGCCGGCGGCGCAGATCGAGCCGTAGCCGACATCGTTGCCCTCAAGTCGGGCGCGGCGGAAGAAGGTTCCCTCGATCCAGCGCTCCGAGGTGGCGATCGCGGTCGCCAACTCCCGTACGACGTCCACGAATCCGCGTACGGTCGAGTCGACCGCCTTGCGCATCTCGCCGATCTCCCAGTCGTCCTTCACCAGACGCAGCTCGGACAGTACCGTCTTCAGCTCGGTGTCCCGGTCCTCGTCCGTCGTCACGGCGGCCTCGAGTCCGGCGTCGTGGCCGCGCACGATCCGGGTGGGGACGGCGGGGGCCGCGCTCAGCTCGGCGGCGGCCTCGCGGACGTCACGGCAGGGCAGGCCGAGGACCTGTTCGGCCTCGGCGAGGGAGTGCCGGCGGCCGACCCACAGCTCGCCCTTGGCCGCGCCCTGCCAGAACTCGCCGCTGTCCCGGTCGGAGCGGGGGAGGAGATAGGCGACGGCGTCGTGACCGTCGGCGTCCGCGCGGGGTTCGAGGACGAGGAGCGCGTCCACCGTCTGGTCGCCCGTGAGATGGACGTACTCGGTGGACGGGCGGAACGGGTAGTGCGTGTCGTTGGCGCGGACCTTGAGGTTGCCGGCCGGGACGATCAGACGCTCGCCGGGGAAGCGGGCGGAGAGGGCGGCGCGGCGCTCGGCGGCGTAGGGCGCCTGCTCGATCGGGCGCAGGTCCTGGAGTTCGGTGTCGGCCCAGCCGGTCGTCATCAGCTCGGCCAGCTGGGGGGAGACGGACGGGTAGAGGCGGTTCTTGCGGTCCTTGGTCTCGGCGGTCTCTTCGGTCTCGGCGGTTCCGGTCGAATCCGTGGACACCTGGGGGCACCTTCTTCGTCTTGAGGGGAGGTCGGTCGGTGGCGGTGACGCCGCAGCAAGCAGCAGCAGTCAGTGAGCACGGCCACTGGAAATGAGAGTTGACAAGGCTTCTGACCTGCGCTTTTCGAGAGGCGCAGCGGCGACCTTGCATTCGGGCTTCCAGCCTGTACCCGCCGGGTGCCGTGTTTCTCGCGTCTTGCGCCGCAGGTGGCGATCACGCATGGGGGCAGATCCGATGATGACAGATCCAAGGAGGGCGCAGCTGATCAGGCGGTGGGTACGAGCTGGTCGCGGACGATCAGGACCTGTCGCTCGACCAGGCTCTATACCGAGACCCCTGAGGAAGACGCCGCCATGCCGGTCACCGTCTCCTGAAATCCGTCGCTCGGCACGTGCGGGTCCGTCCCGCCCCAGTGGACAGGTGCCGTCGGACTCCGGGGCACCAGGCAACCTTGCGGAGAGTGAAGGGTAGTAGTCCCGAAGCACTGGATCGTCGACTTGCCGGCCACCTTCTTCCGGGGAGAACCGGTGGCCGGGCCGAGTGGTCCGACCCCGCAGAAAGGATCCGCCGCTCTCCAGGCCTTCGACCCCGGCGCCCTTCGCACGGTCTTCGGCCTGATCTTCCTCGCCTACACACATGCGCCCCCTGTATGTCTGGCTCGGGACCTCGACTGCCTTCATCGTGTACGTCACCGTCGCGGTCACGGCCGGTGACCTGCTGCCCTCCTGGGTCGTCTCCTTCATCTCCGCCCCCATCCCCAGCATCCGATGGACACGTGACGACCGACCGCACGTCGGACCAGGCCCCGGCGAGCAGACCGCCTCGCCTCACGCGGCGTTCGTTGCAGGCCCCTGAGCCAGCTCGGATGACAGGTACTCGGTCGGCGGCCCCACCCACCAGGGAGGACACGAACTGGACTACATGGTGTCCAATTCCGTCCTCTGGCCGCGAACGCCCACGTCGAGACGCTCAACACGCACGACAATTTCCGCCACACGACGTTCTTGAACAGCGTCGGCGGTACCCGGCTGGTATCCGGCCCGACGAACAACCACTCCCACAGCGCCATGAAGTTCTCTCCCGCTGGAAACGGCCTCTACTCGATCATCGAGACTGGCTTGCGCAAGTGTTGGAGCGACAGCGGTGGGGTAGCCCTGGGAGGCGATGAGGGTGAGTTCGCTGCGCGGCATGCTGCCGAGGCCGATCTGGTCGGACTTCTTCTGGATGGCGACCATGACGAGCTTGGCGTGCCACTTGGCGGAGTCGATCACCGCTTGGCAGACGGCGGGGGCGCCGGCGGGCGTCGATGTAGATGTCGGTGCCCGGGCGGGGCTGGCCGAGAGCGTTGGCGGCCTGGCCGTGCAGTTCGGTCAGGGGTGCTGTGACGTCCTCGGCGGTGGAGTCGATGACCGCGTCGGCGCCGACGGCCAGTGCGGTCTACCCGCTCGGGGATGATGTCGACCACGACGTGCTGTACGCCGCGCAGTTCGAGCCAGATGGTGGCTCCAGGCCGATGGGTCGGCGCCGAAGACGACGACCTTGTCGGAGGGGCACGCCTCGGAGCGGTTGACGGCGTGTCGGGCGACAGCCATCGGCTTGTTCAGCGCGGCGACGTCGAACGGCCATTCGTCCGGGAACACCGCGACGCTTTCGCCCGGCACGGCGTCCTCGATGAGCAGGTACTCGTTCATCCCGCCCAGCGAGCCGCCGCAGCCGATGATCCCGGACGGAGCCGCCTGCGGGCCCATGACCACCCGGTCGCCGACCTTCAGCTGCGTGACCTCGGCACCGATCTCGACGACCTCACCGGCGGGTTCATGACCGAGCGGCAGCGGGACCACCGTGCCGTCGGGATTGTTGTATGGGTGCCGCACGTCTGGACGAAGAACGTGTCGGTCCCGCAGGTCCCGCAGGCGCGGATCCGGACGAGCGCGTCCTTGGGGCCGGGCACGGGCCGCTCGACCTCCACGACCTCGATCTTGTGCATCGAGTCGGTCAGGACGGACTTCATGGTGGCCATGGAAGCGGCTCGTTCTGTGGCGGGACGGTTACCAGGTGACCGGCAGTTCGTAGATGCCGTACGCCTGTGAGTCCTCCTTGAACTTCAGCTCCGATACGTCGACCGCGAGTCGCAGGGTCGGTATCCGACGGAAGAGGGTGCTGAAGACGACCTGCAGTTCGACGCGGGCCAGCTGCTGTCCGACGCACTGGTGCGGGCCCCAGCCGAACGCGTGGTGATGCGATGCGGTGCGGGTGAGGTCGAGCTTCCCGGGCTCGGGGAACGCCTGCGGGTCCCAGTTGGCCGCGGGCAGCGATGCGATGATCCCCTCGCCCGCGCGGATGGTCTCGCCCTCGATCTCGATGTCGTCCAGCACCGCCCGCCGGGCCAGCAGATGCGGGATGGTGAGATAGCGCAGCAATTCCTCGACGGCCTTCTGCACGTACTTCGGGTCGTCGTCTTGCTGCCGCAGCTCCGCGAGCTGCGCGGGGTCCTCCAGCAGCAGCGCGGTACCCAGGGTGATCATGTTGGCGCTGGTGTCGTGGCCGGCGACCAGCAGGATGTGCCCGAGCGCGGCCGCGTCGGGCATGGTGAGCACGCCCTCCTGGATCTTGGCGCCGAGGTCGGAGAGGACGTCCTCGCCGGGGTCGGCCATCTTGGCCTCGATCAGACCGGCGATGTAGCCGCGCAGTTCCTCGGTCGACCGAGCGCCTTCCTCGGGCGTCTTGTAGCGGGCATTGGTGACGCTGGCGTGCTCCTGGAAGAAGTCGTGGTCCTCGTACGGCACCCCGAGCAGGGCGCAGATCATCAGCGAGGGCAGTGGCAGGGAGAAGGCCTCGTTGAGGTCGACCGGGTTGGGACCCGCCAGCATCCTGTCGATCAGGTCGTCGGTGATCTGCTGGATCTCCGGGCGCAGCCGCTCCATCCGGTTCCGGGTGAAGGAGTTCGTCAGCATCCGGCGCCACCGGGTGTGCTCGGCCCCGTCGGTGTTGTTGATCATCGGCTTGATCTCGGCCGCGTGGGCCTTCATGGCCTCGGTGGTGTGCGGGTAGCCGGGCGCGCCGATGTTCGCGCTGAGCCGCGGGTCGGTCATCAGCCGGCGCTGCGCGTCGTGGGTCGTGACGAGCCACGGGGTGGTGCCGTCCCATGTCTTCACGCGCTGCACGGCTTTCCCCGACTCGTGCAGCCCGAGCAGTTCCGGCGGCGGGGCGAACGGGCACTGGCTCGACCGGGGGGTGGGGAACTCCGGAAGTTCCTCGGCGACGTCGGTTCCGGACACGTTCTCAGTCATGGTTCCTCGCCTTCTCGATTGCTCACACGAAAGATATGTCGACCGCTCGGTACAATCAATGCCCCTGCGTGCACCGACGAGACGTTGATGATCGACCCCGCCCCCTCTGCTCCGGCATTACCTCCCCGGCCTTGTGGCGGCAGTGTGGAAGGTGTCCTGGAGGTTGATGTTCGGTCGGCCAGTGGTGCAGGTACGGGAGGACCTGGGCTGCCCCGAGTTTCGTAGAGTCCGAGGACTGTCCCGAGTTGGGTGGACGCGCTTGCGGGACTCGACCGGGCTTCCCGGCCCATGGCACTGCGGATGGCGGGCATGCTCAATGCCCCTTCGGTGTCGGACGCTTTCGGCTACCACGTCAGCGACGCCGTTGTCCGATCGGTTCGGCTCACCACGGGGCTGACGGAGCAGCAGGTGCGGGGCATGCCCCTGCCAGGGACACCCGTCGCTGCGTACGCGGTCTGCCGGACCGCCTCATCGCACTGCACCCCGAACGCAGGGGGCCGGGCATCCGCATACACCGCCCGAAGGCTCTGCCCCATCAGGTCGGCGACCTCAGCCGGTGGACAACAGTTCACGCGAGCCATCCGGTCCACCCACGACGCGAACGCCTCATCCGCCCGCGGAGCTGTGACCAGCACCAATCGCCGTGGCAGCATGCGCCCACCTTCTGAGGGTGACCTGCGTCACTAATATTTTGAGGTATTCACTCTCATTTTCAGATGCCGCGCTCAACAGCTCGCTCGCAGCAGACTCGTCGTCGAGCCTGGGCGTCCTTGGCGAGAATAGAAACATGTGACATTGTACTGATGTGAGTAAGCGACTGACCTGCGATGTTGTGGTCATCGGTGCCGGAATGGTGGGTGCCGCGTGTGCCCTTTACCTCGCCCGGGCGGGCCTCGCGACCCTCGTCCTCGACCGGGGAGCGGTGGCCGGTGGCACCACCGGTGCCGGTGAGGGCAATCTGCTCGTCTCCGACAAGGAGCCGGGGCCCGAGCTGGACCTCGCGCTGCTCTCCGCCCGCCTCTGGCACGACCTCGCCGCCGAACCGGGTCTGGGCGGCGCCGTCGAGTTCGAGGCGAAGGGTGGGGTCGTCGTCGCCTCCGACGCGGAGGGCATGGCCGCGCTGACCGGGTTCGCCGCCGGGCAACGGGCGGCGGGTATCGAGGCCGAGACAGTCGACGCCGGTCAACTCGCCGACCTGGAACCGCACTTGGCCCCCGACCTCGCGGGCGGTGTGCTGTACCCGCAGGACTGCCAGGTGATGCCCTCCCTCGCCGCCGCCCAGGTCGTCCGGGCGGCGCGGCGGGCCGGAGCCGAGCTGCGCACCGGCACGGCCGTCACCGGCATCCTGTGCGCACCCGACGGTTCCGTACACGGCGTCCGGACTGCGGAGCACGGCGACATCCACGCCCCGGCCGTCGTCAACGCGGCCGGTACCTGGGGCGGTGAGGTCGCCGCGCTGGCCGGGGTGCACCTGCCCGTGCTGCCCCGGCGCGGCTTCGTCCTGGTCACCGAACCGCTGCCGCCCGGCACCGTACGGCACAAGGTGTACGCCGCCGACTATGTCGCCGACGTGGCCAGCGGCGACGCCGGGCTCCAGTCCTCGGCGGTCGTCGAGAGCACGGCGGCGGGGCCGGTGCTGATCGGGGCCAGCCGTGAACGGGTCGGCTTCGACCGGATGTTCTCACTCCCGGTCGTGCGTCGACTGGCCGCCCAGGCCACGGCGCTCTTCCCGGTGCTCGGGAGTGTGCACGCGATGCGCGCTTACCTCGGGTTCCGGCCGTACATGCCGGACCATCTGCCGGCCATCGGCGCCGACCCCCGGGCGCCGGGGCTCTATCACGCGTGCGGTCACGAGGGGGCGGGGATCGGGCTCGCGGTCGGTACGGGGCAGCTGATCGCGCAGTCGTTGACGGGGAAGCGGCCCGATCTGGACCTCGCGCCGTTCCGTCCGGACCGCTTCGAGGAGGGCAATCAGTGAGACAGAGGACGCCGCTGGAGCTGGCCAGGGCCCAACCCGGGCCGCCGTTCACCGTCACGGTCGACGGGGACGAGACGGCCGCGTTGCCCGGGCAGACCGTCGCCGCCGTGCTCTGGTCGGTGGGGATCACCTCCTGGCGGAGCACCCGGGGGAGTGGTGCGCCGCGCGGGATCTTCTGCGGTATCGGGGTCTGCTTCGACTGTCTCGTCACCGTCAACGACCGGCCCAACCAGCGGGCTTGCCTGGTGCCGGCTGCACCTGGTGATGCGATCCGTACGCAGGAAGGGGTTGGTCATGACGAACTCGGAGACTGAGAGCTCCCCGGGAAGGGGCGTATCGAACCCGCGGGTCCGTCGTGGCTGGTCGCGCAGTTCCCCGCGCCCCTTTGGGGCGCGCCCAGCGCACCGGACTCCAGACCCGCTCGGCGTCTCGCTCGCGGTCGTCGGTGCCGGTCCGGCGGGCCTCGCTGCCGCGCTGACCGCCGCCGACCTGGGCGTACGGGTCGTGCTGCTCGACTCGGGTGCCCAGGCCGGTGGGCAGTTCTACCGGCAGCCCGCTGGGGCGCTGAAGGCGCGTCGGCCGCAGGCCCTGCATCATGCCTGGGGGACCTGGGAGAAGCTGCGGGATCGGCTGGCGGTGCATGTCGAAGCCGGTCGGATCACCCATCTGGCGGACCGTCATGTCTGGTTCGTGGAGCGGGAGTTCTGGGGAGCCGACCGCTTCGGCGTGCATGCCCTTCTCGGTCCCGCGCAGACCCAGTCCGAGACCGTCACCGCCGACGCCGTCCTCCTCGCCACCGGTGGGTACGAGAAGGTGCTGCCCTTCCCGGGCTGGACCCTCCCCGGTGTGGTCACCGCCGGTGGCGCCCAGGCCATGCTCAAGGGCGGGCTCGTCCTGCCGGGTCGTACCGCGGTCGTCGCCGGGACCGGGCCGCTGCTGATGCCGGTCGCGGCCGGGCTCGCCGCAGCGGGCGCCGAAGTCGCCGCGTACGTCGAGTCCACGCACCCCGCCGACTTCGTACGGCACACCGCGACACTCGCCGCCAACCCGGCGAAGATCGCCGAGGCCGTTCACTACGCGGCCCAACTCCTGCGCCACAAGGTCCCGGTGACGGTACGTCACACCGTCGTCGCGGCCCATGGCACCGACCGCGTCGAGGCCGTCACCGTCGCCGCACTGGACCCGGACGGCCGGGTACGGCCCGGCACCGAGCGGCGGATCGCCTGCGACACCCTGGCCGTCGGCCACGGCATGCTCGCCCACACCGACCTCGCCGAGACCCTCGGGTGCGCGATCGACGCCACCGGCGACCCCTTCGTCGTCACCGACGCCGAGCAGCGCACCGACGTCGACGGTGTCTGGGCGGCGGGCGAGGCCACCGGCATCGGGGGAGCGGTGCTGGCGCTCGCCGAGGGGGAGATCGCCGGGGGCTCGATCGCCGCGCGGCTGGGGGGAGTCGAGCCTCGTCCTGCCGACTGGGCGGCTGCCGCCCGGACCCGTACCCGGCTGCGGAGGTTCTTCGCTGCCGTTGATACCGCGTACGCGCCGCCCGCGCACTGGGTGGAGCAGGTCACCGATGACACCGTCGTCTGTCGGTGCGAGGAGGTGACGGCTGCGGAAGTCCGGGAGGCGGTGGGGGAGTTGGGGGCGTCGGATCTGCGTACCGTCAAGTTGCTCACCCGGGCCGGTATGGGGTGGTGCCAGGGGCGGGTCTGCGCGTCCGGGGTCGCCGGGGTCGCGGGGTGTTCGGTGGGTTCGGCCAAGCGGCCGTTTGCTCGGCCCGTGCCGTTGGGCGTGCTGGCGAATGATCCCGATCGGTAGTGATTTATCTGCCGGCCCGTTGTGGCTGGTCGCGCCCACGCGGCGGAGCCGCAAATTAGAAACAGCCCCGCGCCCCTAAAAGCAGGGGCGCTTCCCCCCCCGTATCTCGAAAACTGGAGGTTCTTATGGGCACCACCGCTCCCGTCCCCGTCTGGCGCGGCGTTCTTGTCGCCACCGCGCTGCCGCTCAACGACGATCTGAGCGTCAACTACGAGGCCTACGCCGACCATTGCCGTTGGCTCGTCGAGAACGGGTGTGACGGTGTCGTGCCCAATGGCTCCCTCGGTGAGTATCAGGTGCTCACAGCCGAGGAGCGGGTGAAGGTCGTCGAGACCGCCGTCGCCGCGATCGGTGGGGACCGGGTCATGCCCGGCGTCGCCGCCTACGGCTCCGCCGAGTCCGCTCGCTGGGCCGCGCAGGCCAAGGACGCCGGCTGCGCCGCCGTCATGTTGCTGCCGCCCAACGCCTATCGGGCGGACGAGCGTTCGGTGCTCGCGCACTACGCGGCCGTCGCCGAGGTCGGGATCGACATCGTGGCGTACAACAACCCCATCGACACCAAGGTCGACCTCACCCCCGAGCTGCTGGCCGAGCTGCACGCGGCCGGGCTCATCAAGGGCGTGAAGGAGTTCTCCGGGGACACCCGGCGCATCTACCAGATCCAGGAACTCGCCCCGGAACTCGATGTGTTGATCGGCGCCGATGATGTCCTGCTGGAGCTGGCCACTGCCGGGGCCGTCGGCTGGGTCGCCGGTTACCCGAACGCTCTTCCCCGGGCCACGGTCGAGCTGTACCGTGCCGCCGTCGCGGGCGACCTGGCCACCGCCCTGCCGCTCTACCAGCAGCTGCACGCACTCCACCGCTGGGACTCCAAGGTCGAGTTCGTGCAGGCGATCAAGCTGTCGATGGACATCGTCGGCAGGCACGGCGGTCCCGTCCGGCCGCCGCGCATGCCGTTGCTGCCGGAGCAGGAGAAGGCGGTCCGCGAGGCCACCGAGAAGGCCGTCGCCCTCGGCCTCGCCTGAACCGAAACTCTGCCTGCCCGCCGACCTGAGAGGATCGCCCCCATGCGCAGCAAGCTCGTCCTGCACGCCGTCGACTCGCACACCGAGGGCATGCCGACCCGGGTCGTCACCGGCGGGATCGGCACCATCCCCGGCGACACGATGAACGAACGCCGGCTGTGGTTCCGCGAACACCGGGACGACGTACGGAACTTCCTGATGAACGAGCCGCGCGGGCACGCCGCCATGAGCGGGGCGATCCTCCAGCCGCCGACCCGGCCCGACTGCGACTACGGCGTCGTCTACATCGAGGTCTCCGGCTATCTGCCGATGTGCGGCCACGGCACGATCGGTGTCGCGACCGTGCTCGTCGAGACGGGCATGGTCCCGGTCGTCGAGCCGGTCACCACCATCCGGCTCGACACCCCGGCCGGGCTCGTCGTCGCCGAGGTGGCCGTGGAGGGCGGTGCGGCCAAGGCGGTCACCATCCGCAACGTGCCTTCTTTCGCGGTGGAGTTGGAGCGGAAAGCCACCCTCGCCGACGGTCGCACCGTCACGTACGACCTCGCCTTCGGCGGGAACTTCTACGCCATCCTGCCCCTCGACGAGTTCGGCCTGCCCTTCGAGCGTGACCGCAAGGACGACATCCTCGCCGCCGGACTCGCCCTGATGGACGCGATCAACGCCGACCGTCCCCCCGTACACCCTGAGAACCCGACCATCAACGGCGTCCACCATGTGTACTTGGCGGCTCCCGGCTCGGACGCGACCCGGTCCCGGCACGCGATGGCCATCCACCCCGGCTGGTTCGACCGCTCGCCCTGCGGCACCGGCACCTCCGCGCGCATGGCCCAGCTGCACGCGCGCGGTGAACTCCCGTTGCACCAGGACTTCTTGAACGAGTCCTTCATCGGTACGTCGTTCACCGGGCGGCTCGTCGAGAGCACCGAGGTCGCCGGGCGCCCCGCCGTGGTGCCCACGATCACCGGGCGGGCCTGGGTCACGGGCACCGCCCAGTACCTGCTGGACCCGGACGATCCGTTCCCGGCCGGCTTCGTACTCTGACTCCGCCACGAATCAGCGAACGAACGATCAGCCAACCGACAACCAGCGAGTTCCGAGATCCATCCAGGAGACACCCATGGCCGCTCAGCGCACCGGCCCCGCCCTGCCCAGCCTCGGTGGGCCGCGGCCCAGCTATCGGGCGAGCGTCGCCGACGCGCTGCGGGCCGCGCTCGTCGCCGGTGAACTGCGGCCCGGCGAGGTCTACTCGGCGCCCTCCCTCGCCGCCCGCTTCGGCGTCTCGGCCACCCCGGTGCGCGAGGCCATGCTCGACCTGGTGAAGGAGGGCATGGTCGATCCCGTACCCAACAAGGGGTTCCGGGTCACCACGGTCTCCGAGCGGCAGCTCGACGAGTACACCCACATCCGGTCGCTGATCGAGATCCCGACGACCGTCGGCCTCGCCGCGACCGCCGACCCGGCCGCGCTGGAAGCGCTGCGCAAGGACGCGGCGGACAGCGTGGCCGCGGCGGAGAGCGGCGACCTCATCGCCTATGTCGACAGCGACCGCCGCTTCCACCTCGGGCTGCTCGCCCTGGCCGGCAACGAGCATCTGGTCGAGGTCGTCGGTGACCTGCGCAAACGGTCCCGGCTGTACGGGCTGACCGCGCTGGCCGAGCGGGGTCTGCTGACGTCCAGCGCGGAGGAGCACCTGGAGATCCTCGACGCGCTCCTCGCCCGGGACGCGGCAGGCGTACGGACCGCGATGACCCGGCATCTGGGCCATGTCCGGGGCGACTGGGCCCACTGAATCTCCCCGCGCCCGTTGCGCGAATGGCGTACGCGAACTCACCGTGCGCGTTCGGACGTGTTCGGTTGTTGCCCTCCGGGCGGCGGGAGGACACTGAATCCATGGCCTCCGAGCACGCGGACGACGAACATCAGGCCGGACCCGACCTGGTGGAACAGGCGTTCCAGCAGGCGTCGTACTCGATGTCCGTGTTCGACATCGAGCAGCGGTACCGGCGGCTCAACGACGTGGCCTGCCAGGTGATGGGCGCCGAGGAGCACGCGCTGCTCGGCCGGGTCTTCCCGCACGGGGTCCCGGAGGACGTGGACTGGCGCGGCACGCTCCAGGCGCTGAAGGACGTGGCCGCGACGGGCAAGCCCGCGCACTACGAGAGCTTCACCCGGGCCCCCTCCGGGATCCGCGAGCACGCCTGGAACCTGGAGCTGTGGCCCGTCCGGGACGCCTCCGGCGAGGTGCGCGCGGTCGGGATGGCCGGGTTCGACAGCAGCGAGCAGCACTGGGCACGGCAGCGGCTCGCGGTGCTCGACGAGGCGGCCGTGTCCATCGGCACCAGCCTGGACCTCGACCGCACCGCCCAGGAACTCGCCGACCTGGTCGTTCCCCGGTTCGCCGACTTCGCCAGCGTCGACCTGCTGGAGGCGGTCATGCGCGGCGACGAGCCCGCCGAGGCGGGGCCGGACGGCGAGGTCGTGCTGCGCCGCCTCGCCCACGCCTCCGGCTCGGAGTGGGTGCCCGGCGCGGTGATGGGGCTGGGCGCCACGGACACGTACCCGCCGTACTCCCCGCCCGCGAGGGCGCTGCGCACCGGACAGACGGTGCTCAGCCGCAGCGGCGCCCCCGACTTCGACCACTGGATGGCGAGCGCGCCCGAACGGGCCGAGAGCCTGCGCGGAACCGTCGTCACCTCGCTGGTCGCGGTGCCGCTCATCGCACGCGGTACGACCCTCGGGGTCGCCGTCCTGCTCCGCACCCGGGACGACGTCTTCAACGAGGACGACTTCGTCCTGGCGAAGGAACTGGCGAGCCGCGCCGCCCTGTGTGTCGACAACGCCCGCCGCTACACCCGCGAGCGCACCACCGCCCTCGCCCTCCAGGAGAGCCTGCTGCCGCGCGGCCCCTCCCGGCAGTCGGCGGTGGACGTCGCCTCCCGCTATCTGCCGACCGACTCCCGCGCGGGCGTCGGCGGCGACTGGTTCGACGTCATCCCGCTGTCGGGCGCCCGCGTCGGCCTGGTCGTCGGCGACGTGGTCGGCCACGGCATCCAGGCCTCGGCGACCATGGGCAGACTGCGTACGGCGGTCCAGACCCTGGCCGACGTCGACCTGCCGCCCGACGAACTCCTGGCCCACCTCGACGACCTGGTCCTGCGCCTCGCCGCCGACGACGACAGTGACGCCAGCGACGCGCGGATCGGCGTCGGAGCCACCGGGGCGACCTGTCTGTACGCCGTCTACGACCCGGTCTCCCGCGAGCTGGCCGTCGCCAGCGCCGGCCATCCGCCACCCGTGCTGGTCCTGCCGGACGGCGACACCAGGGTCGTGGACGTCGCCGTCGGGCCGGTGCTCGGCGTCGGCGGCCTGCCCTTCGAGACCACCGAGAGCCTCCTGCCGGAGGGCACCCTCGTCGCCCTGTTCACGGACGGGCTGGTGGAGGCCACCGAGCGTGACGCCGACCTCGGGATCGCCCTGCTCGCCCGGACCCTGGCCGACGGCGACGACACCCGCCCGCTGGAGGACCGCTGCGACCAGGTCCTGTCCGCCCTGCTGCCGACCCACCCGAGCGACGACGTGGCCCTGGTGCTGGCCCGCACCCGCGCCCTGGACGCGGACCACGTCCGCGTCTGGGACCTGCCCGCCGACTTCGAGGTGGTCGCCGAGGCCCGCAGACGTGCCGTCGCCCAGCTGACGGAGTGGGGCCTGGACGAGGCCGCGTTCGTCACCGAACTGGTCGTCAGTGAACTGGTCACCAACGCGATCCGCTACGGCGCCGACCCGATCCAGCTCCGGCTGATCCACGACCGCACGCTCATCTGCGAGGTCTCCGACGGCAGCTCCACCTCACCGCATCTGCGCCGGGCCAGGATCTCCGACGAGGGCGGCCGGGGCCTCCTCCTCGTCGCCCAGCTCACCACCAGCTGGGGCACCCGGCACACCAGGAACGGCAAGACGATCTGGGCGGAACAGGCCCTGACCTGACCGCTCCCGCCGAGCCTCAGGAGACGGCCGTACGCAGCCGCTCCGGGACCGCCCACCACTGGTCCGGACGGTCCACGACGACGGCCTCCGGCCCGGTCTCGAGGAACCGGGCGAGCCGGAAGAGGTACGCCGCGATGCCCGCCGCGCCCTGCATCCACGTGGTGCCCGGGGGCAGCAGCGGGTCCTCCTTGCGGTACTCGACGAAGCGCCAGCGGGCGCCCGCACCGTCCCGGACGGCCCGCTCCACCAAGGCGTCGCCCATCACCCGGGCCGCCCGGACGAGCGTGTCGGCGGCATCCGGGTCCTGACTGTCCTGGGCCGCGTCCAGGAGTACGTCGCCCACGCCCGCGGTGCCGCAGCAGCGGCCGTCGTTGTCCCAGAAGCCGGGGCGCAGGCGCTGCGGGACGCCCGAGGTGAGGATCGAGGTCAGACAGCGCCGCCGCAGCTCGCCGACGCCGAGGCCCGACACCTCCGTCACGCCCGCGTGGGCCAGCGCCGAGAACAGGTGCGAGGTGCCCGCCGGGCCGTGGCACCACGTGTACGTCAGGGGCTCGACCTCCCGCTTCGACGGCGGGATCGTGTGCGGGACGATGAAGCCGCCGTCGTCCAACAGGCCCACGGACAGCACATGTCGGGCTCCCCGCACCGCCGCCTCGACGAAGTCCTTGCGGCCGAGCGCCGCCCCTGCCACGGCCAGCGCGGAGGCCACTCCGGCGGTGCCGTGGGAGTAGTTCGGCGCCCGCCACTCCGTGGTCGCGCCGATGCCCCAGTCCAGGCCCGCCGCCGTACGGTCCGCGACCCGCAGCAGCGCCTCGCAGCCCGTCGTCGCGATCGACTCGGCGTGCTCGCCGCCCGCCCAGACGGCGGTCAGCACCACACCCGCGGTGCCCATGATGATGTCGTTGAGGGGCGCGTCGGAACCGGCTTCGAAGCTGACCGTGGTCTTCCAGCCGTCGGGGGTTGCCAGTTCGGCCAGCCGTCGCAGCGCGACCGACTCCGATCCCGGTTCGAGCAGCCTCAGCGCGGTGACGTCACCGGCCAGCCCCTCGTACAGCGAGGGTTCCGTACGGTCCCGGGCCGCCGCCGACAGCCTGTTGACGATCCCGGCCGCCAACGACCGCTCCCGCTCGGTGAGTTCGCGGTGCCGGGCGATCTCCGCCAGGACGGGGGCCAGGCCCGCGATGCCCGCGTACAGGGAGTCCCGGTCCTCCGCGGGGGAGGGGCCCGGACCGTCCTGTGCCGAGTCCTCGGACACCGTCTCCGGCAGCCAGGGTCCGTCGTCGTCGCGGATCCGGTCCAGCACCCACGACCAGGCGGCCTCGCCCAACTCCCGGTAGCTGTCGTACGAGTTGCTCGACCTGCTCGATTCGTTCGTCTCCGGCACCCGGTCACGCTACAGCCGCACCGTCGCCGCGGGTAGGCGCCCACGGGCCGAGGAAGGTCAAGGAAGGTTCAGTACGGGGTGGCGGCGGAGGCTTAGGTCCATGGGCCGAGACGGATCGGGACCGGGGTCGGGTGCCGGCCCCGGGCCGCGTCACTAGCGTGGGCGATCAGCCACGGTGAGGAGAGCGATGCCCGGCAGCGGCTACACGTACGTCTGTGAGTTCGACGCGTTGAAGGAGGGCGTCCCCCAGCGGTTCGAGGCGGAAGGCGTTCCCGTCTGCCTCGTGCTGACCGGCCAGCGGGTGTTCGCCATCCACGACGTCTGCTCGCACAGCGCCGTCTCGCTCTCCGAGGGCGAGGTGGACGGCCTCACGGTCGAGTGCTGGCTGCACGGCTCCCGCTTCGACCTGCGCACCGGGCAGCCCCTCGACCGGCCGGCGACCCGTCCCGTCCCCGTGTACCCGGTGGAGGTCGAGGACGGAGGCGTGTACGCACACGTCGTACCGCGGACCGGACCGTGACGCGGACGCCGCCCGACGCCACCGCGGAGCGCGCCGACGCCACCCGTAACCGCGCCCGGCTGCTGGCGGCTGCGGCCCTGCTGGTCGCCGACCGGGGAGCGGAGCATGTGACGATGCACGAGGTCGCGCGGGCGGCCGGGGTCGGCAAGGGCACGCTCTTCCGCCGGTTCGGCGACCGCGACGGACTCCTGCTGGCCCTGCTGGACGAAGCCGAGGCGGAGTTCCAGGAGGCGTACACCTCCGGCCCCCCTCCGCTGGGCCCGGGAGCACCGCCGAGAGAACGGCTGACGGCGTTCGGCTCCGCCCTGATCGAGCGCATCACCGACGACGCGGACCTGGGCGCCGCGCTGGGCCGCCAGATCCTCTGCGAACGCCGCATCGCCTCGGAAGCCTGCCGCGCCTTCCAGCACCACGTGGAATCCCTCCTGCGCGAGGCGAAGACCGAGGGGGACCATGCCGTACTCGCCCACGCCCTCCTCGCCTTCGTGAGCTTCGAGAGCGTGGACCACCTGCGCGAGCGCCGGATCAGCGGCGCACGGCTGCGGGCGACCTGGGCGGACCTGGTGGAGCGGCTGACCTCCGGGTCGACCGGGTAAGGAGCCCTACATCCCGCGCTCGGACATCCCGTGCACGGGATGGGATCGTGCCCAAGCTCCGCTCTCGTGTGCATGACGAACGGGCCGTAGCGGGCCATCGGCACGCGGAGCGGCCGGCGCCCGGCCCAGCCGGACCGGAGGACACCGAGACCCGAGAGCCGAGACGGACGTCACACCTGGCTTTCTGTCACGTATCGCCGTGCGGGTCCGGTCAGTAGGGGTGAATCCGCAACATGACACGGAGTTCACCGTGGAATCGCTTCTCAACCACTACGGAAACCCACTCGCGGGGCAGAACGGCAGCACCGGCATGCGCGCGATGATCGGCCGGGACGAGGAACTGCGAACCCTCCGTGGGGCGTTGGCGGACGCGGCGGCCGGGCGCGGCGGCGCGCTGCTGGTCCACGGCACCCCCGGCGTCGGCAAGTCGGCTCTGCTGCGCACGGTCGGCGCCGAAGCCGCCGGGAGCGGTTTCAGGGTGCTGAGCGCATCCGGCGTGGAGTCCGAGCTGTGGCTGCCGTTCGCCGCACTGCAACTGCTGCTGCAACCGGCCGCCGACGGCATCGACAACCTGCCGGCCCCGCACCGACTGGCGCTGAGCGGCGCGTTGAGCGCCACGGAGGCCGAGCCCCACATCTTCCAGGTCGGCATGGCCGTACTCGAACTCCTCGCCGACGCGGCCGACCGGCAGCCACTTCTGCTGCTTGTCGACGACCTCCAGTGGGTCGATTCCTCCAGCCGGGACGTGCTCAGGTTCGTCGCCCGGCGCACCCGCGACCTCCCCGTACTGATGATCGTCGCCTCCCGGATCCACCACCCCGAAGCCAACAGCCTGAGTGCGCACCCGGACCTCCAGCTGGAGCCGCTCGGCCGGACGGCCGCCGCCGAACTGCTCGACGCCGGCGCCCCCGGCCTGCCGGCGCCGGTGCGGGCACTCGTCCTGGAGCGCGCGGCCGGTAACCCACTGGCCCTGGTCGAGCTGCCCAGGGCGGTGAAGGCCATGCCCACGGAGCCGGACGATCTGCCGCTGCCGCAACGGCTGGAGGAGGCGTTCGCCGCGCGTACCGACTCGGCGAGCCGGGAGTGCCGTACGTTCCTCCTGGCTCTGGCCGCCGAGCCGAACGCCCCGCTGAACCGGCTGCTTGACGTGTCGAGCCGTCTCTCCGGTTCGACGGTTTCCGTGGACACCGTGCAGGAGGCCGTCGACGCGGGCCTGGTGACCTTGGTCGGCCGTAGCCTCGAATTCCGGCATCCGCTGATGCGCTCGGCGATCCACACCCGCGCCACGGTGGCCGACCGGCTGGCCACCCACCGTGCCCTCGCCGAGGTGATGGACGACATGCCCGAGCGCCAACTCGTCCACCTGGCCGCCTCCACGCTCGGCCTGGACGAGGAACTGGCCGCCCGGCTGGAGCGTTTCGCCGACGCGTCGCAGGCCCGGGGCAAAGTGGCGGCCGCCGTCCCCGCCCTGCGCCGGGCGGCCGACCTCGTCCATGACGTGCACCGCCGGACCGGCATCCTCATCCGGGCGGTGGAGCTTGCCGCCGAGATCAACGACCGCGTCCACACCCAGCTGTTGCTGGACCGCGCCGACATGCGCGAGCTGGGCCCACTGGAGCGGGCCCGCCTCATGGTGGTGTCCGACAGAGCCGCGTTCGACCCGGGCGAACCGCATCGACGTATCCGGGAGATGGTCACCACGGCGGCCGGGGCGTTCGACGCGGGAGGCGCGGACACCGCCGAGAACCTGCTGTGGCGTGCGGCCGCACGATGTTTCTTCCAGGACGGCGACGCACAGGTGCGCGCCGAGACGGCGGCCGAACTGGCTCGCTGCGACCCCGATCCGGACGACCCGCACGCGCTGACGGTACGGGCGTACACCGAGCCGTACCGGCACGGGGCCGAGGTGCTCGCGCGGCTCGACGACCTCGAACCGGACAGCCAGGACGGCCGGATCCTGCACTTCCTCGGCAGCGGCGCGATGGTCCTGGGCGACACCACCCGCGCCGCTCGGTACCTGTCGCTGGCGGCCGCGGTGTGGCGGTCGCAGGGCAGACTCGGGCTGCTGGCCCGCTCGCTGGCCGGCAGCTGGCCACGGGTGTACCTCGGTCAGCTCGACCGGGCCCGCGAGGAATCCGGCGAAGGGCTCGCCCTGGCCGAGGAGACCGGGGAACGGATCGTCTGGCTGGGCCTGAAGGCGACGGTGGGCCTGGTGGCGGCGCTGCGCGGGGAGACCGAGGCCGCGGCGCGTACGATCCGTGAACTCCGCGCCCACGTACTGTTCCCCGGCATGCCGTTCGCCACGGTGATGGCACAACAGGTCGACGGCCTGCTCGCCCTTTTCGACGGCCGCACGACCGAGGCGTACGACCTTCTCGCGCGCGCGTTCGATCCGGCCGACCCGCACTACCACTCCGTGAGCCGCTGGCTGCTCGCGCCGGATCTGGCGGACGCCGCAGTGGCCGCCGGCACTGTCCCGCAGGCCCGGGAACTGCTGGCGGAACTACCGGAACTGGCCCGCCGACTGCCTTCGGAAATGATGGTGGTCGCACACGCCTACACCGACGCCGTGCTGGCTCCCGACGACACGGCGGAGGAGCGCTACGCCGCCGCACTCACCGCGCTGCCCGCCGGCTGGACGCTGTCGCGGGCCCGGCTGCACCTGCACCACGGCCGCTGGCTGCGCCGCCGACGCCGCAACGTGGACGCCCGGAACCCGTTGCGCACCGCCCGCGACGAGTTCGACCAGGTCGGCGCCCAGCCCTGGGCCGAGCTGGCCCGCGAGCAACTGCGTGCCGCCGGCGAGTCGAGCCGTCGGCGGCACGCGAACACCGCCGAGCAGCTGTCGGCGCAGGAGATGCAGATAGCCGTACTGGCGTCACAAGGGCTGAGCAACCGGGAGATCGGCCGGCGCCTGTTCATCTCCCACCGCACCGTCGGGGCCCACCTGTACCGGATCTATCCCCGCCTGGGCATCACGAGCCGGGGCAAGCTCGCCGGCGTGCTCGCCGCTCTCCAGCCCGCTGGAGCGGGAGGGAACGGCCGGATCCCTCTGTGATCCCCTGGTCGGTGAGGGTGGCCCGATGCGTATGAGGGTCGCGCGTGTCTCCTCGGTCAACCCGCCCCAGATGCCATGCCTTTCCCGGTGGCTCAGCGCGTACCGCCGACAGGGAGTCCGCACCGGGCACCGGGCGCAGATCGACAACGCCCGCTGGACGGTGGCCTCGTCGCCCGGAGGCGGGAAGAAGGTCTCGATGGCGGTGCCGCGGCAGTACGCGGCCTGCCACCAGCTCACCGGCAAGTGGGTGTTCGGTGCCGTCGTCATCCCATCTCCTCCAGTTTCCTGCCGTTGGTCTCGCGCACCAGGCCGGCGACGAAGACGAAGGAGAGCAGGGCGAAGCACGCGTAGAGGCCGTAGGTGGACGACAGGCTCCAGTCCGACATCCGGGGGAAGCTCTCGGTGACGGCCCAGTTGGCGATCCAGTTGGCGGCGGTCGCCACCGACATCGCGGCGGCGCGGATCCGCAGCGGGAACATCTCGCCGACCATCACCCAGAGCACCACGCCCCAGGAGACCGCGAAGAAGAAGACGAAGGCGTGGGCGGCGATCAGCGCGACGGTCCCCTGGGCATCGGGGATGGACAGAGTGCTGCCGCTGCCTGTCCGGTACGAGAAGGCCCAGGCGGCGAAGGCCAGCGAGACGGCCATGCCCAGCGAGCCGGTCAGCGCGAGCGGTCTGCGGCCGACCCGGTCGATCAGGAGCATGGCCACGACCGTCCCGACGATGTTGATGATCGACGTCGACAGGCTGATCAGCAGGGAGCTCGACTGGTCGATGCCCACCGACTGCCACAGCAGCGACGAGTAGTAGAAGATGACGTTGATTCCGACGAGTTGCTGGAAGACCGCGAGCCCGATGCCGGCCCACACGATCGGCAGCAGCCCGAAGCGGCCGTCGAGCAGATCGCGTACCCGAGGCTTGTGGCCGGTGCGGAGCGCGTGCTGGATCTCGGCGATCCGGTCGTCGGTGCCGGTCTGCGTTCCCCCTAGGTCGCGCAGTGCCGCGCGGGCCTGGACCAGACGGCCCGTGGCGACGAGGAAGTGCGGCGACTCCGGGATCCGGAGGGTGAGGAACCAGTAGGCGAGTGCCGGTACGACAGCGGCCATGAGCATCCACTGCCAGGCGTGCAGGGGCCCCAGCGGGTTCTCGCTCTTCCCGTCGGCGCCTTGGGCGATCGCCCAGTTGACGAGCTGGGAGGCGGTGATCCCCAGCACGATGGCCGCCTGCTGGAACGACGCGAGCCGGCCGCGGTGGTCGGCCGGCGCGACCTCGGCGATGTAGCTGGGCCCGATCAGCGAGGCGAGGCCGATCGCCATGCCGCCGACGACCCGCCAGGCGCCCAGGTCCCAGGCGGAGAAGGGCATCGACGAGCCGAGCGCGCTGATCGCGAAGAGGGCGGCGGCCAGGTGCATCACCCGCAGCCGGCCGACGCGGTCGGCGAGGCGCCCCGCGACGGCGGCTCCGAAGGCGGAACCGAGCAGCGCGGAGGCCACGATGGTGCCCGTCTGGCCGGCGCTGACGTCGAAGCGGTGCTGGATTCCGGTGACGGCGCCGTTGATGACGGCGCTGTCGTAGCCGAACAGGAAGCCGCCGAGCGACGCGGCTGCCGAGATGTAGGTGATGCGCCGGAGATCGGATGCGGGGGGTGTGGCCACGGGCGGGGCCGACCCCGCGGGAGTGGCGTTCGCGGTCATGGACAGGACTCCTTCACAGGACCGGGTTCGCGGGGCGCGCAGGCGGGGGTTCCCGGGCCGGGCGGGCACACCGGTCGTACGGGCGTGGATCGAAGTGGGTTGAGGAAGTGGTTTGAGCAAGTGGATTGAACAAGTGGATAGAACAAGTGGGATGAGCAAGTGGGTCGAGGGCGACGGCTGCCTGGCGCCTCGGCGCTGCCCTTCGGGCACGGCCCGGAGCCCCGGCCGTCGGCCTCGACTGGGCGAGCGCGGCTGTCAGCGGCCGGCCGCCGGGAACGAGATGAGTTCGTGGAGACGGGCGAGGTTCGCCGCGCCGACGAGGCCCGCGTCCTGTCCGACGGTGGCCGTGCGGACCTCGGCGTAGGCCCGGTACGCGCCGCCGCCCAGGGCCCGGCGATAGGCGACCTCGGCCGGACGCCGGATCAGCTCCCCGGTGTCGCCGAGGCCGCCGCCGATGACGAGGACGGACGGGTCGAGGATGGAGGCGAGGTCGGCGAGGGCCTGACCCAGCCAGCGACCCGATCGCGCGAACACGTCGAGGGCGAACGGGTCGCCGCGCCGGGCGGCCTCGGTCACATGGCGCCCGTGCAGACCGGACGGGGTGCCGTCGCCCAGCGCGAGCACCGCCGCCGCGTACGCCGGATCGGCGGCCGCCAGCTCGCGGGCACGGCGGGTGTGGGCCGCTCCGCTCGCGTACTGCTCCATGCAGCCGTGCTGACCGCAGGGGCACGGGAGACCGTCGGGGACCGCCCGGTAGTGGCCGATCTCGCCCGCCATGCCGAAGGGTCCGCGCAGGAGCCGGCCTCTGCTGATGATGCCTCCGCCGAAGCCGGTGCCCGCGGTGACCATCAGCATGTCCTCGTGCCCGGCACCGGCTCCGTGGATGAACTCGCCCCACGCGGCGGCGTTGGCGTCGTTCTCGACGACGACCGGAAGCCGCGTGGCCTCCTGGACGATGTCCCGGATCGCCTTGTCCTGCCGGCCCAGGTCGGGCGCGAAGCGCACGGTCGAGCGTGCCGCGTCCACGTATCCCGCGGCCCCGATTCCCACCGCCCGGACACCGTCCCAGCCCTGGCGCACTCGCTGGACCGCCTCGGCGATCGCCCCGGCGATCCGGTCAGGGTCCCGAGGGGTGGGGATGCGCACCCGGGAGACGACCGCCCCGCCGGGGTCGACCGTTCCGGCGGCGATCTTCGTGCCGCCGAGGTCGACTCCCACGGTCAGACCACCGGTCTGCTCGGTGGAGGGCTGTCCGCGGTACTCGCGCAGGGAGATCGTCACGGCGTTCCTTTCATCGTGTCGACGCCCCGGAGCCGACGGTCGCGACCGGTCCGGGGATCACCTCAGCCTCCTTGTTCCGGCGACGAGTTGCCTAAGTCGTTCGACTGCGTTTCGTACCGGCAGTCGAACCGTGAAGGCCGCCGAGTCGTTTGACTGATGACGGAACTCTCCGCGCCATCGAGGATCGTGAGGCGATGACTCGCGCAGCCCCTTGATCGCACCGGTTTACCGAGCGGTGATGTGATGAGAGAACATGACAGTCTCACTCTGGTGGTGTCCCGGATACTTGTCCGCCTGGTCGTCGCCGAGGGCGTGGACCGGCCCGTGATGGTCGACCTCTGTTACAAGTGCACCGATCCGTACGCGGTGTCCTTGACGTTCCACGTGAGTGCCGAGGACAGCGTGCGATGGGTGTTCGGCCGCGATCTCCTCCTGGCCGGACAACAAGGACTCACCGGCGCCGGCGACGTCCAGGTCTGGCCGTCACGATGCTCCTGGGTCAGGAAGACGTGCATCGCGCTGCGCCAGTCCCCGGGGAAGGGCGAGGTCGTCGTGGCGGCCTCGGCACGAGCCCTGGACGCCTTCCTCCTGCGCACCCTCGCGGTGGTACCCACCGGCACCGAGGACCGCCACCTGGACCTGGACGGAACCGTCCACCAACTACTGGGCGGCCCAGGAGAGGCGCATCGATAGACCGCATCGACAGGCCGCATCGACAGACCGCATCGACAGGCGCTGCCACACTCGGTGGCAGCGCCTTCTCGGAAAACCGTCAGATGTCGCGGAAGATCTCGATCTGCGCCCCCACCGAGTTGAGCCGCTCCGCCAGGTCCTCGTACCCGCGGTTGATGACGTACACGTTCCGCAGTACGGACGTGCCGTCCGCCGCCATCATCGCCAGCAGGACCACCACGGCCGGTCGCAGTGCGGGCGGGCACATCATCTCGGCCGCTCGCCAGCGGGTCGGGCCCTCCACCAGGACCCGGTGCGGGTCGAGGAGTTGGAGGCGTCCGCCGAGGCGGTTCAGGTCGGTGAGGTAGATCGCGCGGTTGTCGTAGACCCAGTCGTGGATGAGGGTCTTGCCCTGGGCCGATGCCGCGATGGCCGCGAAGAACGGCACGTTGTCGATGTTCAGGCCCGGGAACGGCATCGGGTGGATCTTGTCGATCGGCGCCTCCAGCTTGGAGGGCCGGACCGTCAGGTCGACCAGGCGCGTACGGCCGTTGTCGGCGACGTACTCGTCCGTACGGTCGTGGTCGAGCCCCATCTCCTCCAGGACCGCCAGCTCGATCTCCAGGAACTCGATCGGCACCCGGCACACGGTCAGTTCGGACTCGGTGACGACCGCCGCCGCCAGCAGGCTCATCGCCTCGACCGGGTCCTCGGAGGGCGAGTAGTCGACGTCCACGTCGATGGTCGGTACGCCGTGCACGGTGAGCGTCGTCGTGCCGATGCCCTCGACCCGTACGCCCAGCGCCTCCAGGAAGAAGCACAGGTCCTGGACCATGTAGTTGGAGGACGCGTTACGGATGACGGTCACGCCCTCGTGCCGGGCGGCGGCGAGCAGCGCGTTCTCGGTGACGGTGTCCCCGCGCTCGGTCAGTACGATCGGGCGGCCGGGGGAGACCGACCGGTCGACCTGGGCGTGGTAGAGCCCCTCGGTCGCCGCGATGTCGAGGCCGAACCGGCGCAGCGCGATCATGTGCGGCTCGATGGTCCGCGTACCGAGGTCGCAGCCACCGGCGTACGGCAGCTGGAAGCGGTCCATACGGTGCAGCAGCGGGCCGAGGAACATGATGATCGAGCGCGTACGGCGGGCCGCCTCGGCGTCGATGGCCTCCATGTCCAGCTCGGCGGGCGGCACGATCTCCAGGTCGACACCGTCGTTGATCCACCGGGCGCGTACACCGATCGAGCCGAGTACCTCCAGTAGGCGGTACACCTCCTCGATACGGGCGACCCGGCGCAGCACGGTGCGCCCCTTGTTGAGCAGCGAGGCGCACAGCAGCGCGACACAGGCGTTCTTGCTGGTCTTGACGTCGATCGAGCCGGAGAGGCGGCGACCGCCGACCACCCGCAGATGCATCGGACCCGCGTACCCCAGGGAGACGATCTCGCTGTCGAGCGCTTCACCGATTCGGGCGATCATCTCAAGGCTGATGTTTTGATTGCCGCGTTCGATGCGATTGACGGCGCTCTGGCTGGTGCCGAGTGCGTCGGCGAGCTGCGTCTGTGTCCAGCCCCGATGCTGCCTGGCGTCACGGATGAGCTTGCCGATACGTACGAGGTAGTCGTCTGCCATGGGGTTGAGGCTATCTCAGATATGAGATGGCGCCTTCTGGGGAGTCCGTGTGGGTGACGGACCGTCAGTTGTTGCCGGTTCCCGGACGGTCGTCAGTGGCGTTTCTTGGTGCGTGTGCGACGCCAGCCGAACGGTCCGGGCAGGTCCATCGAGGTCGTACGGCGTCCTGTGCTGCTGTGGGTGCGCCGCGGCCCGTGGTCGCCGCCGGACGTGATCGACCAGGAGCGCCTGTTGATGTTCAGCCGGACGCCCGGGAGGATGCGGAAGCTCTTGCGGAATGTGAGTGCCATGGGCGTCGGGTACCCCGGATCGGCGTGGTGATGGCCGCAACACCCCTCCTTTCAGGCGCCCGCGCCGCCGTCGACCGGCACGATCGCGCCCGTCACCATCGACGCGCGGTCGCTGAGCAGCCAGGCGGCGACCTCGGCCACCTCGTGGGGCTCGGCCATGCGGCCGAGCGGGATCGACGTGGTGATGCGCTCGACGATGCCCGGGGTGGCCGCCTCCCACGCGTCGATCATCTCCGTGGCGGTGCCGCCGGGGGTGATGCCGTTCACCCGGATGCCCTCAGGGCCCCAGCTCGCGGCAGCGGTCTCGGTGATGCTGTTGAGCGCGCGCTTCATGGCGCCGTACGCGGGGAGGGCCGGGTTCGCGCGGCGGCTGCCGATGCTCGACGTATTGACGATCGCCCCGCCACCGCCGCGTCGCATGAGTGCGGCCTCGGCGTTCATGGCCGTCCAGTGCGAGCGGAAGTTCACGGCGAACTGCTCGTCGATGTCGTCGTCGCTCGTGGTGTCGAGCGGGCCGGGATGCTGGATCGTCGCGCCGTTGTTGAAGGCGCCGTCGAGTCGTCCGTGCAGCTCCTCCACGCGGTCGACGGCCGCGCGGATGCTCGTACGGTCGGCGAGGTCCAGGGTGACGGCGTCGGCGGCGCCGCCGTCGGCGCGGATCTCGGTGACGATGTCGTCGAGGGCCTTGGTGCTGCGGGCGGCCAGCACGACGGCGGCGCCCTCGGCGGCGAAGAGCCGGGCCGCGGCCGCCCCGATGCCACGGCTGGCGCCGGTGATGAGCACGACCTTGCCGGTGAGCAGGCCGATCGGGGTGGAGGTGGAGGTGGAGGTGATGGCGGGGCTGGTGTTGTTGTCGGTTGTCATGCCAACAGCGTGCGCGGCCCCAGGAACCGGATACAGGCACAAGCGGTACCAGGATCCGGCGCCGTTCTGCGTGCAGACTCGGGGTATGGACAAGCAGGAACTCGGGGCGTTTCTCCGCAGCCGGCGCGAGCGGCTGCGGCCGGAGGACGTCGGCCTCCCCTCCGGACCGCGACGCCGGACACCGGGGCTGCGCCGTGAGGAGGCCGCGGTCCTCGCGCACATCTCCACGGAGTACTACGTCCGGCTCGAACAGGGCAGGGCGCCACGGCCGTCGGGCGAGGTCCTCGCCGGGATCGCTGGCGCGCTGCGGCTCACCGACGCCGAGTCCGACCACCTCCACGTCCTCGCGGGCACCGCGCCGATCCGCACCCGGCTGCACCGGCGCGATGTCCGCCCGAGCGTCCTCGCGCTCCTCGAACGGCTGCCGCAGACGGCCGGGTTCGTCGTCTCCGCCGCGTTCGAGGTGCTCGCGTGGAACGACCTCGCGGCCGCGCTCATGGAGGACTTCGCCCAACTCGCCCCCGAGGACCGCAATCTCGCGCGCCGGGCGTTCCTCGGACCGACGCGACCCGACACACCGCTGTACGGGATCTCCGACGCCGCCGAGTTCCGGCACCACGTCGTCATGGAACTCCGCGCCACCCTCGCCCGGTACCCCTCCGATCCCGCGGTGACCGGCCTCGTCGACGAACTGCGCGACGGCAGCCCCGACTTCGCCCGGCTCTGGGAGCGGCACGACGTCCAGGCCGCGCCGATGCTCACGAAGACCTTCCGGCACCCGGTCGTCGGGGAGGTCACCGTCGACTGCGACAGACTCACGCTCACGGACCGCGACCAGCATCTCGTGCTCTACAGCGCGCCGCCGGGATCGCCCGGCGCCGAGGCGCTGGCGCTTCTGAACGTGCTGGGAGCCGGGGCCGGCGAATATCGGCGCTGAGCGCTCCGCCGGATGTACCGTGACGGGTTGTCTTTCGGCTTGTCTTTCGGCTGCGGCACCGTCGTGGCTGGTCGCGCCCACGCAGCGGTAGCTGCAAATTCGACACAGCCCCGCGCCCCTCGGCCGCGTCGCCGGACCGCGGTCGACTTCACCGGCACCGGGTCCGCTCAGCGCAGCGGTCGGATGTCCGGCCACGGCGAACACCGTCGCAGGCTGGGGCGACTTGCTGATCCGGTCGCCGGGGTGCCCCTGCGGACACGGCCGGTTGCCCGAGTGGCCGGAGGCGGGGGGCTTCCCCGCGGCCCGGTGTCAGTCCTCGGCCGTAGCGTGTGCCGCGTGACCCAACTCATGCAGACGTACTCCTACTTACGGCCCTCGGCCGTGCACGAGACCACGGCCGGACGCACCCTCGCGCTGGAGACCTCCGGCGGTGCCACCCCGGCCGGTGAGGCGGCCAACCCCCGGTTCTTCAGCGGATTCCTGACCGCGCCGACCGCCGCCGCGACGGCGTTGCTCGCGGTCGCCGACGTGGCCGCCGCCCGCTACTACCGGCCGGGCGCCAACACCTCGCTCGATCCGGTGGTGACGGCCGACGGCGACCGGCTGCGGCTCGAGTCCTTCTCCGGCTGCTGCGGTGTGTACGCCCGTCTCGACGTCCTCGCTCCCGGCCTCGACGGTGACGACGTCGGCCACGGCACCACGAACGTGGACGTCAACCCGCCGCTGCGGCGGGCGCTGGCCGGGCTCGGTGGGCTCGACCCCCTCCATCTGGCCGTCGGGCCCGAGGAGTTGACCGTCAAGACCTTCGACGGCGAGTTCGTGGAGAAGAAGGTCCCGCTGCCGGAGCGCTGGCTGCGCGGCTTCGCCGAGGCCCAGGTGCTCGCGGCGCGCTTCGCCCTGCGCGCCGAGGTGCCCGCCGTGGAGGCGGCCGCTCTGCTGCGGGCGCTGCCCCGGCCCACCCAGCGGTCCGACGCCCGTACGACCCGCTGGATCGTGCCCGCGGGCCGCACCCTGCGTCCCACGACCAGGCCGGCACCGGGGGCCGTGTGCCTGCCCGGCCCCGAGCGGCTGCTGACCCTCCGTACGGTCCTGCGGCACGCGACGACCGTACGGGTGTACGCACCGGACGCCGTCGACTCCCCGGACGGGACGACCTCCGCCGCCTGGGAGGTCGAACTGCCGGGCATGCGGCTGACGTTGATGCTCTCCCAGAGCGCCTCGCGCGGCTTCTCCGGCGAGGGCGGAGTCCTGAACGACCTCGCCACCGGGCCCTCGGCGGCGGACGCGGAACAGGTCGCCGAACTGCTGGCCTGGGAACCGCGGATCGACGTCACCGAGCTGTCGGCGCAGGCAGGCCTGCCCGCCGACCGTGTACGCGCCGCGCTCACGGTGCTGGGCACGTCCGGCCAGATCGGCTACGACCTC
Organism: Streptomyces sp. NBC_00075; assembly: GCF_045041225.1. NCBI lineage: Bacteria > Bacillati > Actinomycetota > Actinomycetes > Kitasatosporales > Streptomycetaceae > Streptomyces > Streptomyces sp. NBC_00075. The sequence continues at coordinate 2,384,377 of NZ_CP108243.1, read as the reverse complement.
GCCGAGGAGGCGTACTTCCACCGCCACCTGCCCTACCGCGCGGCCGCCGCCGAGACCCGCAACCCCCGACTGCGCGGCGCACGGGCACTCGTCGCGGACGGCGCGGTACGGCTAGAAGGCCCCCTGACCCGCGTCGGAAAGGGCGACGACGCCCACGTGGTCCGCACCGACGACGAGTCGGGCCAACTGAGCTGCACCTGCTTCTGGTGGGCGAAGTACCGGGGCGGACGCGGCCCCTGCAAGCACGTGCTCGCGGCGGGCATCGCGCGCGGCGCGGCGGCGGACACGGAAGCGGAAGCTGCCGTGGAAGCCGTGGGGTCGGCTTCCGCCGTGGGGTCGGCTTCCGCCGTGGGGTCGGCTTCCGCCGTGGGGTCGGCTTCCGCCGTGGGGTCGGCTTCCGCCCCACCCCCACCCCCACCTTCACCAACCGCCACAACAACCCCCGCACGATCGGAGACCGCCCGATGAACCTGGTCCACCTCGCGGAAGAGGGCGATGTCGATGCGGTGCTCCGGGAACTCGCCGCTCTGACGCCGGACGAGCGCGCGGCGCAGGCCGAGGCACTGGAGGCTCGGCGTGCGGCGTTGCGGGCCGGCTGGTTCCACGACGTCACGGAGGAGGGGAAGGCCGCCCAGCTCGCCGCCGAGTTCGGCTGCCGTACCGACCCCGCGGACGCGGCCGAATGGATCCTGCGGCCCGAGAACGACAGGCACGCGGTTCGGCTGCCCCTCGACGGCGTCTGGGTGCTCGACGTCGTGAACCTCCACCCCGTCGACTGGCGGGCCGAGCTGGCCGCACAGCTCGCCGAGCGGTTGATCCCTGGGCAGGGCCTCAGGTCCGACCTCGTCGAACACCTCGTCCTCGACACGGGCTGCCCCGTCCCGACCACCGACGGGTTCATCGACAACTGGCTGCGCTGGCGCGACAGCACCTGGACGCATCCCGAACATCTGCGCGGCGGGCCCCGGCCCGGCGCCACCTTCCTGGAGCGGCTGCGCGCGGACGAGCTGACGCCGTTGCTCCTCCCGCTGGTGCTGGAGCGACCGGGCGTGCACCTCGGCGCGGGCTCGTTCTTCCACATGCTCAGCCGCAGAGGCCTGGCGTACATCATGGAGGACACCAGGCTCGGCGTGTTCATCACCTTCTCCAAGGAGGGCCTGGTGGACCGCGCCGCGCTGGTCCGGCGCGTCTTCGCCGACCTGGCCGCCGCCGGCTGGGGGCGGGACGCCGCTGTCGCGCTCACCCAACTCGCCCTCACCCCGGCGGAACACGCCGCCACAACCCGTGAACGCGTCGCGCTCGCCGAGCCGTTGGTCGCCCAGCTGCTCCAGGACGGCACGCGCGACGAGACCGCGCCGCCGCTCGAGTACCTGCGCGCCCTCGCCCTCACCCCGGCCGAGAGCGCGCCCGCGCTCCGGGACCATGTGGCGCTGCTCGACCTGTCGATGCCGGTGGCCGGCTACGCCCAGGAGGTCCTGATCGGCCTGGACGAGGCCGGGCTGCTGGAGCCCGACGTGCTCACCGAGATGTGCGAACGGGTCCTGCTCCGCCCGGAGAAGAAGCTGGTCCGCGCCCAGCTCACCCGGCTCGACCGCGCGGCCCGGAAGGACCCCGCGCGAGCCGCCCGTACCGTGCTCGACGCGGCGACGGCCCTCGACCACCGGGAGGTCGACCTCCAGGAACGCGCCCTCGCCGTGATCGCCCGGCACCTCAAGGCCGCGGGCGACTCGGTCCTGCCCGAGCTGCGCACGGCAGCCGCACGGATCAACCCCGCCCTCGCGGGCCGCGCCGCCGAACTCCTCGGCACCGCGCCGGACCGCCTCACCGACCAGTACGCCGACACGCTGCCCGCCGTGCCCGAGCCCCGCCCGGTGCCGGGACCCATCGGGACGGCCGTGGAGGTCGCCGAGGAGCTGGCCGCGGTCGTCGCCGACGACAAGGACGTGGTGACGTTCGAGCGGGTCCTGGACGGCCTGGTCCGGCACGCCCACCTCGACCGGGACGCGCTGGCCCAGGCGCTGAAGCCGGTCATGCGCAAGGAACCCCGTGAGTCCATCGACGTCACCCAGTCCGACGTATACGACGTGGCCAGGGCGCTGCGGGGCGACGAGCCGAGGCAGCGCCACTTCACCTACCGCCACAGGTTCAACCACGCCTCCCCGGCCGGGGAGCTGCTGAGGGCGCGGCTGACCGAGGCGCTCGACATCATCGAGGCCGGCACACAGCCGTTCCTGCTGGCCGTGCCGACCGACGCCACGGGAGCGCTGGACGCCACCGAACTCGTACAGCGGATCTCGGTGCTCGACGGGCTCGGCATCACGCCCGCGCCCGTCGACCTGGCCCAGGCGCTGCTGCGTGTCACCCCGACCGCCGACGAGAAGGTGCTCGACGCGGCCGGGGAACTGGCGTCCGACGCCGGGCAGCGGCTCGCCCAGTGGCTGCGCGAGGGCGGTCTGCCGCACCGGGACTCCGCCCCCGAGGACGACGCCGACTCGGGCAGGCACCCGTCGGAGCTGGTGAAGCACATACACCCCGAGCCGGCCCCCGGCCCCCCGCTGCTCCCGGCCGCCGAGAGCCTGATCGGGCCGCACGAGGACAACTGTCTCCACGACCCGATGGTCCCCTTCTGGCTCGCCCAGCTGCCCCACCACCGCGAACTCGTCCTGGCCCGCGACTACTTCAGGTACCGCGCGTCCATGCGGGGCTGGGCCCGCGCCCTGCCGTTCGCCGCGGAGTCCGGCGGCCCGGCGGGATTCGCGCTGCACACGGCCGTGGCGTCCACCCTCGCGTACGACCAGCAGGGCGAGCGCGACGCGGCCGTGGACGCGCTCCTCGTGCTCGCCGGGCGGGGCCGGCTGGACACCGGCCTGCTCGGCCGCCGGCTGGGCGACATGCTGCGCGCCAACTGGGTCGAGGCGAACCGGGTGACCGCGTCCCTGCGCACGGCTGCCGAGACCGGCGCGTACGCCACGATCTGGTCGGTCCTCGAAGCCGCCCTGCCCCTTCTGCTGCGCGACCCCGTCGTCCGGGGCACCGGAGCCCTGCTCGCCCTCGGCATCGACTGCGCCTCCCGCTGCGCGGCCAAGGGCGAGATACCCGAGGTCACGACGGCCGCCGCGCGCACCGGATCGAGCCAGGTGGTGAAGAACGCGCGCCTGCTCCGCGACGTACTGGGCTGACCGGCCCGGCCACCGCGGGGGACATCACCGCGCGGTGGCCGCCGTACGGTCGGGCACATCACACGGCGGCCGGGCATGACCATCCGCCACCCATGTACTAGAGTTATCTCGACATCGAGATATCTGCCGGGCGTACCGCGGCCCACTCCACTGCCGGTTCAGCGGTAAGGCTTACCTAACTTAGCCTTACCTTAGCGGATCGGCCAAGTAGGCGTGGCGGCAGGATGCGGTGGAACGCGCACATCAATGAAGGAGACTGTCGTGTCGGCGAACAGCTTCGACGCCCGTAGCACGCTCAGCGTGGGCGACGAGTCGTACGAGATCTTCCGGCTGGACAAGGTGGAAGGCTCGGCTCGCCTTCCGTACAGCCTGAAGGTGCTGCTGGAGAACCTGCTCCGCACCGAGGACGGCGCGAACATCACCGCCGACCACATCCGGTCCATCGGCAACTGGGACTCCCAGGCGCAGCCCAGCCAGGAGATCCAGTTCACGCCCGCCCGCGTGATCATGCAGGACTTCACCGGCGTGCCCTGTGTCGTCGACCTCGCCACCATGCGTGAGGCCGTCAAGGAGCTGGGCGGCGACCCGGCGAAGATCAACCCCCTCGCCCCCGCCGAGCTGGTCATCGACCACTCCGTCATCGCCGACAAGTTCGGCACCCACGAGGCATTCGCGCAGAACGTCGAGCTGGAGTACGGCCGCAACCGCGAGCGCTACCAGTTCCTGCGCTGGGGCCAGACCGCGTTCGACGAGTTCAAGGTCGTCCCGCCCGGCACCGGCATCGTCCACCAGGTCAACATCGAGCACCTGGCGCGTACGGTCATGGTCCGCAACGGGCAGGCGTACCCCGACACCCTGGTCGGTACCGACTCCCACACCACCATGGTCAACGGCCTCGGTGTGCTGGGCTGGGGCGTCGGCGGTATCGAGGCCGAGGCCGCGATGCTGGGCCAGCCCGTCTCGATGCTCATCCCGCGCGTCGTCGGCTTCAAGCTCACCGGTGAGCTGACGCCCGGCACCACCGCCACCGACCTCGTGCTCACGATCACCGAGATGCTGCGCAAGCACGGTGTCGTCGGCAAGTTCGTCGAGTTCTACGGCGAGGGTGTGGCCGCCACCTCCCTCGCGAACCGCGCCACCATCGGCAACATGTCGCCGGAGTTCGGCTCCACCGCCGCGATCTTCCCGATCGACGGCGAGACCATCAAGTACCTGAAGCTGACGGGCCGCGACGCCCAGCAGCTCGCCCTGGTCGAGGCGTACGCCAAGGAGCAGGGCCTCTGGCTCGACCCGGCCGCCGAGCCCGACTTCTCCGAGAAGCTGGAGCTGGACCTCTCGACGGTCGTCCCGTCGATCGCCGGCCCGAAGCGCCCGCAGGACCGTATCGTCCTCGCGAACGCCGCCGAGCAGTTCAAGTCGGACGTACGCAACTACGTCGCCGACGACGACGAGGCGGGCAAGGAGTCCTTCCCGGCCTCCGACTCCCCGGCCACCAGCAACGGCGTACCGACCAACCCGGTCACGGTCACCGCCGCCGACGGCTCGACGTACGAGATCGACCACGGCGCGGTGACGGTCGCGGCCATCACCTCCTGCACCAACACCTCGAACCCGTACGTCATGGTCGCCGCCGCGCTCGTCGCGAAGAAGGCCGTGGAGAAGGGGCTGACGCGGAAGCCCTGGGTCAAGACCACCCTCGCGCCCGGCTCCAAGGTCGTCACCGACTACTTCGACAAGGCGGGGCTCACCCCCTACCTCGACAAGGTCGGCTTCAACCTCGTCGGCTACGGCTGCACCACCTGCATCGGCAACTCCGGCCCGCTGCCGGAGGAGGTCTCCAAGGCCGTCAACGACCATGACCTCGCGGTCACTTCGGTCCTCTCCGGCAACCGGAACTTCGAGGGCCGGATCAACCCCGACGTCAAGATGAACTACCTGGCGTCCCCGCCGCTGGTCGTCGCGTACGCCCTCGCGGGTTCCATGAAGGTGGACATCACCAAGGACGCGCTGGGCGTCGACCAGGACGGCAAGCCCGTATACCTGGAAGACATCTGGCCGACCGAGGCCGAGGTCAACGACGTCGTGGCGAACGCCATCGGCGAGGACATGTTCAACAAGTCCTACCAGGACGTCTTCGCGGGCGACGCCCAGTGGCAGGCGCTGCCGATCCCGAGCGGCAACACCTTCGAGTGGGACGCGCAGTCGACGTACGTCCGCAAGCCCCCGTACTTCGAGGGCATGACGATGGAGACCACCCCGGTCTCGGACATCGCCGGCGCCCGCGTCCTCGCCAAGCTCGGCGACTCGGTCACCACCGACCACATCTCCCCGGCCGGCGCGATCAAGGCCGACACCCCCGGTGGCAAGTACCTCACCGAGCACGGTGTCGAGCGCCGTGACTTCAACTCCTACGGTTCCCGCCGAGGCAACCACGAGGTCATGATCCGCGGCACGTTCGCCAACATCCGCCTGCGCAACCAGATCGCGCCGGGGACGGAAGGCGGCTACACCCGCGACTTCACGCAGGACGGCGGGCCGGTCTCCTTCATCTACGACGCCTCGCGCAACTACATCGAGCAGGGCGTCCCGCTGGTCATCCTGGCCGGCAAGGAGTACGGCTCCGGCTCGTCCCGCGACTGGGCCGCCAAGGGCACCGCGCTCCTCGGTGTCAAGGCCGTCGTCGCCGAGTCGTACGAGCGCATCCACCGCTCGAACCTCATCGGCATGGGCGTCATCCCGCTCCAGTACCCGGCGGGCCAGTCCGCCGAGTCCCTCGGGCTGACCGGCGAGGAGACCTTCTCCATCGCCGGCATCACCGAGCTGAACGACGGCACCACCCCCGCCACGGTCAAGGTCACCACCGACACCGGTGTGGAGTTCGACGCGGTCGTCCGCATCGACACCCCCGGTGAGGCCGACTACTACCGCAACGGCGGCATCCTCCAGTACGTGCTGCGCAGCCTGATCACCAAGTAGGCAGAACGGCGAAAGGCCGCGCTCCCGTGGGGAGCGCGGCCCGACCGTCGCAGACGTCTTACTTCAGGCCGAACGCCCGCAGCACTGTCTGGTCGATCTGGTTGCCGTCCTTGTCGGCGGCCCGTACCCGCAGCGACACCGACTCGGCGCCCTTCGCGGCCTTGAAGCCCGCCTTGCCGTTCTTGACCTTCACTTCCTTCCAGGAGGTGCCGTCGTCAAAGGAGACCCAGGCCTTGAGGCTGCGGGTCTTCACGCTCCCCAGCTGGTCGGAGACGGGCAGCGCGACCTCCAACGCCCCCTTGCGCTCAGCCCGGTTGAGGAGGTCGAGGCCCTTCGGGGCGATACCGACCGTGAGCACCGGCAGTGCCGTCTCGGCGTCGGTGTGCGCCGAGGCGAACGTCCACTCGGTGTGTGTGCTCGTCGAGTACTTGGCCCACTCCGCCCGCCGCTGCACATCCAGCTCGAAGCGGTAGGAGGCCTTGTCCGCCGGGACGTCGAAGATGCCGTACCCGCCGAACGTCGAGTCGCCGACCAACTGCCCGTCCGCGTAGAGCTTGCCCTTCGCGGTGCTGTCGGTGCCGTTGATGTACCCGTAGTGGCCCGGCGTGGAGTCGGTCAACTCCGCCACCGACATGGTGAGTTTGTCGCCGGTGCGCTCGGAGAGGCCGTACTCCTCACTGGTTCCCGGGCGGATGACCTGGCGCAGCCAGTTCTCCGTGGTCTTCTCCGTGCCTGCCTCGGTGAAGGTCCGCAGCGGGCTCCACTGGCCCCTGAACGTGTTCCAGTTGGGGTAGACGGTGTGCCAGGTACGGGTGTCGGGGTCGACGTAGTAGTACTCGTCGCGTTCCGTGCCCAGCTGCGTGTAGACGCTGCTCTCGATGCCGAAGAGCTGCCAGGGGCGGAAGGTGTACAGCGCGTCCGCGCCGATCTCGCCGGCCGTCGCCCCGTAGTAACGGGCGTGCCGCTTCACGGTGTTGGACTTGTCCAGGCTGTACGTCTGGTCCGCCGAGATGGAACCGCTCTGCGCGACGAGCACGTTGTAGACGTACGGACTGACCGGCGTGCCCTTCAGCTTGAGCGTGACCTTCTTGCCGGTCTTCAGCAGGGAGGTGAGCTTGGCGCCCTCCTCGCCGGTGGCGATCATCAGCGGGACGGTGGTCGCGCGGTCCACGGCCTCGATCCAGAAACCGGGCTTGTCGCGGTACACGATGAGGTAACCGGCGCCCGCCTTGGTCGCGTTGTCCAGGGCGCTCTGTGCGCGGTCCGCGGCGCCGACCTTGACCACCGCCACCTTGCCCTTGACGTCGAGCCCCGCGAAGTCGGCCTCGGTACCACCGCCCGCGTCCACCGCCCGGACCGTGCGGTCACCGCTGATCTTCAACGGGAAGTCGTTGTACGTCTGGGAGTAGTAGAGCGAGGACAGCTCGGTCTTCTCCGGGCTGGTGACGCTCGCCGTCAACTCCTTCTCGTAAAGCCGGAACTTGGCGGAGAACTCCAGGCTTCCGATGGTGACCTGCGGGGTCGGCGCCACATAGACGTGGTCGGTCCAGAAGCCCTGGCTGTAGGTGAGCCCCCAGGCGTTGCCCGTCCCCTCGCGGTGCACATTGGTGCTGAAGCCGTTGAACTCGGAGTCCTGCTTGGTCTTCGGCTTGATCTCCACCGCCTTGCGGGCGTCGAGCACGACCTTCGTGTCCCCGTCCACCTTGATCTCGGGGCTGGAGACGACCGAGGTGCCGACGGCAGTCCCGCCCGCGTCACGGTCCGGGATCCAGGTCGAGATGGCGTACGTGCCGGCCGGGACCTGCCAGGTCCAGCCGGTGCCGAGGAAGCCGTACTCGTCGGGGTAGGCGCCGCTCAGCTCCATGAGCGTGTAGATCGAACCCCCGGTGGGCGCCTTGCCGTCGCGGGCCAGGAGGGAGACGTCGAGGTCGTAGGTCTTCGGCGCCTTCTCGAAGCCGACGGCCGTGGTGACCTTGATGCCGGCGGCGGTCGCCGTGACGTGGCCCGTGTACCGGCCCTGGGCCTGTGCGGCCGGGTCGACCGAGACCGGGACCGTGGCGGTGCCCTTGGCGGGGACGGTGACCGTACCGGCGCCCGGGGCGGCTGCGGCGAGGCTGGACGAGACCGTCAACTCCACCGCCTCGTCCGTGGTGTTGGTGTACGTGATGTCCTTGCCGACGACTCCCGTGTCGCCGTCCTCGAACTTGCCGAAGCTCAGCGCCGAGGTCGCGAACACGCCCTGCCCGACCGCGCGTACGGCGTCGACCCGGCCGTCGCCCTGCTCGAACACGGAGTTGACGTCGTTCGTCTTCGCCGTGCTGGCCAGGGACTGCTTGATCTGCTCGCCCGTCCAGTCCGGATGGGCCTGCGCGACCAGTGCCGCCGCACCCGCGACATGCGGGGTCGCCATCGAAGTGCCGTTCGCCGACGTGTAGTTGGCGTCGACCGGCGTACCCATGGTGGTGCCCGCCGCACGGGCCGCCACGATGCCCACGCCCGGCGCGGTGATCTCCGGCTTGACCGCGGAGTCGCCGAGGCGCGGGCCACGGCTGGAGAACGAGGCCAGCTTGTCGGACTTGTCGACCGCGCCCACGGTCAGCGCCGAGTCGGCGATGCCCGGGGTGCCGACCGACTGCTCGTAGGGGCCCGCGTTGCCCGACGCGACCACGAAGAGGGCGCCGGTGGACGCGGACAGCTCGTCGACGGTCTCACTGAGCACGTCCGACGAGCTGGTCGCCGTACCGCCCAGCGACATGGAGACGATCTTCGCGCCGGAGTGAGCCGCCCACTCCATGCCCGCGATGATCCAGGAGGACTGGCCCCGGCCGTCGTTGCCGAGCACCTTGCCGACCAGCAGCTCCGCGCCCGGTGCCACGCCCTTGAGCCTGCCGTCCGAGGCCGCGCCCGAGCCGACGATCGTGGACGCCACATGGGTGCCGTGGCCGTGGCCGTCCTGCACCGCCTGGTCCGGCACGAAGCTCGTCGACTCCGCGATCTTCCCCGCGAGGTCCGGATGCCCGGTGTCCACGCCGGTGTCCAGGACGGCGACCTTGACGCCCTTCCCGTCGTAGCCCGCCTGCCACACCTCGGGTGCGCCGATCTGCGGGACGCTCACATCGAGGGACGCCTTCACCTGGGCGTCCAGCCAGAGCTTGTCGATGCCCTCGCCGAGCTGCTTCGCGGCCTTCGCGGTGGGCTCGGTGCCGAGGGCCGGGGCGATGTCCGTCCAGAAGGCGCTGGACTTCTTCGCGCTGAGCGCGGCGCCGTCGATCCCGGGCAGCGCGAGCGTCCGGCGCGCGCCGTCGGGGGTCGTACTGCCCTTGGTGTAGGTCGCGATGACAGGGGTGGCGCCGGTCTTCGCGTCCGAGTAGCCCTGCTTGACCAGCTGGGTGACGTTGAACAGGGCCGGGTCGAGACGGCCCGCCCGGATCAGCGGGATCGCGTCCGTCGGCAGGACGCTGACCTCGCCGTTCTTCTCGCTGGACAGGAAGGTGGCGGCCTCGCGGCCCTGGCCGCGCCGGACGTCGACGGCGTTCTTGCCGTCCGCTCCCGTGGTGACGGAAACCGTGTCGCCGGTGATGAGGGTGACGGTCTGCGTGCTCGTGGCGCCCGATCGAGTGAGGTCCGGTGTGCTTGTGGCACGGGACGTGGGGACCGGGGACCGGGGACCGGCCGTCGCGGGGGCGATGGCCCCCGCGAGCAGTCCGGCCGCTCCTGCCACGGCCCAGAGGGCGTGGAGTCTTCGCATGTGTGGACTTCCTCCCCTGAACTCTGGAAAGACTTCCGGCCTTGTAGGCGGAAGCCATGGATCAGAGTGGGCGTTGTGCGGAACGCGACTCAAGGGATTCCTGTGGCCGGGGAGTGCCAATGCACCCTTCGGCCACGCCGGCCGACGGAGCGAGGGCCGCGCTCCCGGTCGGGGCGCGGCCCTCCGCCTCATAGGAGCCGCAGCGGCTACACCCAGCCGCGTTGAGAAGCCCGCATCCCCAGCTGGAACCTGCTCGCCGCCCCCAGCCGCTCCTGGAGCTCGCTCACCCGCCGCCGCAGGGTCCGCAGACTCACCCCCAGATGGCGAGCCACCGCCTCGTCCTTCATTCCGGCCGCCAGCAGCCGGGTCAACGTCCTCTCGCTCTCGGAGAGTTCACTGTCGTCCGTCGCCTGGCCCAGCGGAGTCGCCTGCTGCCAGGCCATCTCGAAGAGCTTCTGCAGGGCCTCGGTCACCGCCGAGTGCCAGACGACGACGGCGCAGTAGCCGCCGGCCACGGAGGCGGTCAGCGGCAGCAGCGCCCGGCATCCGTCGACCACCAGCAGCTTGAGCGGCACGGAAGGCAACACCCGGGCCTGCTCGCCGAGTTCGACCATCCTCAAGGCGCGGGACAGGACCTTCGGATCCTCCAGGCCGGTCGCCGCGTAGATCCCGCGAGAGACGATCCCGCGGTTGAGCAGATCGGCCTGGAGATCCACCTGCGGACCGGCCGGGGCGAGATACGGCGGTGTGTCGAAAAGGCACACCTCGTGCTCCGCGCGCGCGTACATCTCCTCCAGGCGCGCCGCGATGGCGCCCTCGCCGGACGCCACCTCGATCAGCCGGGTCGGCTCCTCGCGCAGCAGCCCCGCCTCGTACGCGGTCGCCATCTCCTCGGCGGTGGCGGCCAGCAGTTCGGACTCCGTCTCGCGCCGCCGGATCAGCGCGCGGATCGCCACCCGGGGGTCGACCGCCCGTAATCCGCCCATGGAGTCCGGTGGTTGCAGCAGACCGAGCGTGAGAAGCCGGTTGCAGGCCTCGCGGACCCGGGCCGGGGAGGCACCGGTCAGCAGCGCCCAGCCGGCCGCACCGGCGTCGGGCTGGTTGAGGATGGCCTGATACAACAGCTCGTCGAACGCGGAGACCCCCACCGCGGCCCAGGGGCTCGCGGCAGGGGTCTCCCTTGCCGTGTCGTATGCCGTGTTCACCATGGCCCGGCACGTTAGACGATCTTTGTTAAGGATTTTCGCAATGTTTGACGGAGGTCGCCTACTTCAGGCCGAACGCCCGTGCGACCGTCTGGTCGACCGTGTTGCCGTCCCCGTCGGCGGCCCGTACGCGCAGCGACACGAACCCGGCGCTCTTCTTCGGGTGCTTGAGCTCCGCCTTGCCGTTCTTGACCTTCACTTCCTTCCAGGAGGTGCCGTCGTCGTACGAGACCCAGGCCTTCAGGGAACCGGCGGTGACGCCGCCCGACTGGTTCCGGAGGGAGAGGCCGAGTTTCGACGTGTGCCCGGCCTCAGCACGGTTGAGGAGGTCGATCCCGGCCACGTCGTAGTCGACCGAGAGCACCCCGAGCGCCGTCTGCTGGTCCGTGTGTGCCGAGGCGAAGGACCATTCGGTGTGGGTGCCGGTGGAGTACGCCGCCCAGTCGGCCGTGCGCTGTGTGTCGACCACGAGGCGGTACGAGGACTTCGCCGCCGGGACGGTGAAGGTGCCGTAGCCGCCGAGGGCGGTGTCGCCGACCAACTGCCCGTCCGCGTACAGCTTGCCCTTCGCGGTGTCCAGGACGCTGTCCACGGATCCGTAGTGGCCCGGTGTCGCATCGCTCAACTCCGGGATGCGGAAGGAGAGTTTGTCACCGGTGCGCTGGGAGAGGCCGTACCGCTGGGCGGTCGCCGGGCGGACGACCTGGCCCAGCCAGTCCTCGGCGGGCTGCTTGCCCGCCTTGTCGAAGGTCCGCAAGTCCCCCCACTGAGGCTGGGTCGCCTTCCAGTTGGGATAGACGGCGTGCCAGATCCGGGTGTCGGAGACGTTGTAGTACTCGGTGCGCTCCGTGCCGAGCTGTACGTTGCTGGTGGTCGCGATGTCGGCCCCCTGCCAGGGGCGGTACCGGTACACGGCGTCCTTGCCGACATCACCGGCCCGGGCCCCGAGGTAGCGAACCGTCTGCTTCACCGTGGTGGAGCTGTTCAGGTTGTACGTCTGGTTGGCCGAGACGCCCCCCACCTGCGGGAACATCACGTTGTACACGTACGGACTGACCGGAGTGCCGGTCAGCTTCAGCTTGACCTTCTTCCCGCTCTTCAGCAGGGCGCCGAGCTTCGCGCCGTCCTCGCCGGTGGCGAGCATCAGCGGGATGGTCATGCTCTGCACGGAGCCGAGCCAGTACCCGGGCGTCTCCTGGTAGGCGAGGACGTAACCGGCCCCGGCCGCGGTCGCGTTGGCCAGTGCCTCGTCCGCCCTCTTGCCGGCGCCCACGCGGACGACCGCCACCTTGCCCCTGACGTCGAGTCCCTCGAAGTCGGCCGCGGTTCCGGCGCCCGCGTCCACCGCCCGCACCGTGTGATCACCGCTGACCTTCACGGGGAGGCCGCTGTACGTCTGCGCGTAGTCGAGAGGCAGCGCGTACTTCTCCGGGCCGGTGACGCTCGCCGTCAGCTCCTTGGCGTACAGACGGAACTTCGAGGAGAACTCGAACACGCCCTGGGTGACCTTCTCGGTGGGCGCCACATAGACGTGGTCGGTCCACCAGCCCTGGCTGTAGGTCACCCCCAGGCCGGTGCCCGGCCCTTCCCGGTGCCAGGTGGTGGCGAAGCCCCGGAACTCGGAGTCCTCCTTGGTCTTCGGCTTGATCTCGACCGCCTTGCGGGCGTCGAGGACGACCTCGGTGTCCTTGCCGACCTCGATCTCCGGATCACCGACGATCGAGGTGTCGACCTCCAGTCCGGCCGCGTCCCGCGTGGAGATCCAGGACGCCATGGAATACGTACCGGCCGGCACCTTGAAGGTGTAGCCCTTGCCGATGAACCCGTAGGTGTCCGCGTACGCGCCGTTCAGCTCCTGAAGCATGAAGAGCGACGCGGACGTGGACGGTTCGCCGTTGCGGCCCAGCAGCGACACCTTCAGGTCGTAGGTCTTCGGCAGCTTCTCGAAGCCGACGGCCGTGGTGACGAGAACACCGTCGGCGCTCGCGGTGATGTGGCCCGTGTACCGGCCCGTCGCCTCCTTGGCCGGGTCGACCGTGACCGCGACGGTGGCGGTGCCCTTCGCCGGGACGGTGACCGCGTCCGCGTTCAGCGCGGCGTCGCGAAGTGAAGAGGACACCTTCAACTCCACCGCTTTGTCCGTGGTGTTGGTGTACGTGATGTCCTTGGTGGCGACCTCGGCGTCGGCCTCCTCGTACTTGCCGAAGCTCAGTGCCGGGGTCGCGAAGACGCCCTGGTTCACGGCCCGTACGGCGTCGACGCGGCCGTCACCCTGCTGGAAGACGTCGGCGTCCGGCATGGTCTTCGCCGTGGTCGCCAGCGCCTGCTTGATCTGCTGGCCCGTCCAGTCGGGGTGGGCCTGGGCGACCAGCGCCGCGGCGCCCGCGACATGCGGGGTCGCCATCGACGTACCGCTCGCCGTCGAGTAGTAGTCGTCGACCGGCGTACTGCCGGCCATGGTGGTGCCGGCGGCGCGGGCCGCCGTGATGGCCACGCCCGGCGCGGTGATCTCCGGCTTGACCGCGGAGTCACCGAGGCGCGGGCCACGGCTGGAGAACGAGGCCAGCTTGTCGGACTTGTCGACCGCGCCGACCGTCAGCGCCGAGTCGGCGATGCCCGGGGTGCCGACCGTCTGCTCGGCCGGACCGGAGTTGCCCGACGCGATCACGAAGAGGGTGCCGGTGGACGCGGACAGCTCGTCGACGGTCTCGCTCAGGATGTCGGAGGGGCCGGTGGCGTCACCGCCCAGCGACATGGAGACGATCTTCGCACCGGAGTGCGCCGCCCACTCCATGCCCGCGATGATCCAGGAGGACTGGCCGCGACCGTCGTTGGCCAGCACCTTGCCGACCAGCAGTTCCGCGCCCGGGGCTACGCCCTTGCGCTTGCCGTCCGAGGCCGCGCCCGAGCCGACGATCGTGGACGCCACATGGGTGCCGTGGCCGTGGCCGTCCTGCACCGTCTCGTCCGGCACGAAGCTCTGCGTCTCGGCGATCTTCCCGGCGAGGTCCGGGTGCCCGGTGTCCACGCCGGTGTCCAGGACCGCGACGTCGACGCCCGTGCCGTCGTAGCCCGCCTGCCACACCTCGGGCGCGCCGATCTGCGGGACACTCACGTCGAGGGACGCCTTCACCTGGGCGTCCAGCCAGAGCTTGTCGATGCCCTCGCCGAGCTGCTTCGCGGCCTTCGCGGTGGGTGCGGTGCCGAGGGCGGGAGCGATGTCGGCCCAGAACGAGGTCGACTTCTTCGCGCTCAGCGCGGCCCCGTCGATCCCGGGCAGCGCGAGCGTCCGGCGCGCGCCCTCGGGGGTCACGCTGCCCTTGGTGTACGTCGCGATCACCGGCGTGGTGCCGGTCTTCGAGTCCGCGTACCCCTGCTTCACGAGCTGGGTGACGTTGAACAGGGCCGGGTCGAGACGGCCCGCCTGGACCAGCGGGATCGCGTCCGCCGGCAGGACGCTGACCTGGCCGTCGCGCTCGGTGGAAAGGAAGGTGGCAGCCTCACGGCCCTTGCCGCGCTCGACCTCGACGGCGGATCTGCCGTCGGGCCCGGTGGTGACGGAGACCGTGTCGCCGGTGATGAGGGTGACGGTCTGGGTGTCGGTGTGTGGTGTCTGCGTGCTGCCCGGTTGGATGGTCGGGGACACGGGACCTGCCGCCGCGGGCGTGACCGCCCCGGCGAGCAGCCCGGCCGCTCCTGCCACGGCCCAAAGGGCGTGGAGTCTTCGCATGTGTGGACGTCCTCCCCTGAACGCTGAAACGCCTCCGCCCTCGTGGAGCGGAAGCCAGTGCTCAGAGTGCGTGCAGCAAGCAAAGTGACTCAAGGGATTCCTGTGGCCGGGGAGTGCCAATGCCCCCTTCGGTCACGGCAGTTGACCGCGTCCGATGCCACCAGGAGGGCGTCCCACGGCCGTCGCCCAGGTTGAACACAGGATTCCCCCAGGAAACCGGGACACGATCAGGACATGTCTGGCACTTCTGGGGTTCGCGGCGGTCATGTCCGTGTGCTGATCGTCGACGACGAACCGGCGCTCACGGAACTGCTGTGCGTTGCCGTCACCGAGGCGGGCTGGCGGCCCTACCCGGCTCTCGACGGCGAGAGCGCGCTGCGCATCGCCCGCTCCTCGGCCCCGCACGCCGTCGTCCTCGACGGCATGCTGCCGGACCTGGACGGCCTCCAGGTGCTGCGCAGGCTCCGCTACGAGAGCCCGCGACTGCCCGTCCTCATGCTCACCGCCCGCGACGCCCTCGAACACCGGCTCGACGGACTGGAGGCGGGCGCCGACGACTACGTCACCAAGCCGTTCTCCCTGGAGGAGGTCGTCCTGCGACTGCGCGGACTGCTCCGCCGCTGCGGCGCCGAACAGACCCGCACCGACGACTCCGTACGCGTCCTCGGCGACCTCGTGATCACCGAGGAGACCCGCGAGGTGCACCGCGACGGCACGCCCCTCCAGCTCACCGCCAAGGAGTTCGACCTGCTCAGCCTGCTGATGGGCCACCCGCGCCAGGTGCTCAGCAAGAGCCAGATCCTCGACCACGTCTGGACCAGCTGCTTCGACAGCGGCGACAACCTCGTCGAGGTCTACATCTCCAGCCTGCGCCGCAAGATCGACAAGGGGCGGGCCCCGATGATCCACACCGTGCGCGGACTCGGGTACGCGATCCGGGCGGGGGAGGACGGGAGATGACCGTACGACTGCGCGGGCGCTCACTGCGGACCCGCCTGCTGTTCTTCATCGGCGTCACCCTGGCCGTCGTGTGCGGCGCCATGGCGGTCACGACCATCTTCGCCCAGCAGAGGTACCTGCTGGGCAGCCTCGACGACCGCGTGGCCAACGCCGTCGCCCGCAGCCAGGGCGGCGCCGCGCTCCACCCCGAGCTTGACTCCAACCTCGGCTTCCTCAACGAGAGCGGCCAGCCCGCCGGAACCCTGGCCGCCCGCCTCTCCGCCGACGGCAGACTGCTCACCGCCCAGGTCGTCGCCCAGGACGCGGCGCCGCAGAACCTGAACCAAGCCCAGCGGTCGGCACTCGCCGGCATCAGGGCCGACGGCAGGATGCACACCCGTACCGTGCCGGGCCTCGGCACCTACCGGATCACGGCGATCGGCGGCACCTCGGGCAACGGCGTCCGCGTGCTGACCGGGCTGCCCATGGACGACGTCCAGAACATGATCCGGGGCCTGGTCGTCGTCGAGGCCGTGGTGGCGGCGGTCGGACTGACGGTCGCGGGCTGCCTCTGCGCGGTCGTCATACGGCGTCAACTGCGGCCCCTGGGACGGGTCGCGGCCACCGCGGTCGAGGTCTCGCGGGCGCCGCTGGGCCGGGGCGCGGTCGTCGGCCTCACCCGCGTCCCGGAGCGCGACACCGACCCGGGCAGCGAGGCGGGCCAGGTCGGCGCCGCCCTCAACCGGATGATCGACCACGTCGAATCGTCCCTCGCCGAACGCCAGGCCGGCGAGGAACGCATGCGGCGCTTCCTGGCCGACGCCAGCCATGAACTCCGTACCCCGCTCGCCTCGATCGCCGGATACGCCGAACTCATGAACCGGGGCACACAGCGGATCGAGCCCGCGATGGCCTGGCGGCGCGTGTCCGCGGAGTCGGCGCGGATGACCGGGCTGGTGGAGGACCTGCTGCTGCTCGCCCGGCTCGACGAGGGGCGGCCGTTGCAGTCGGCCGAGGTGGACCTCGCGGCGGTGGTCGCCGAGTCGGTGTGGGACGCGCGGGCCGCGGGCGAGCACCACAACTGGCAGCTGGCGCTGCTCCTCGACTCCCCGGCACTGGTCTCCGGCGACGAGGCCCGGCTGCACCAGGTGGTGGCCAACCTGCTGGCCAACGCACGGGTGCACACACCCGCCGGTACGACGGTGGTGGCCTCCGTCGAGGTCGTGGACGAGCGCTGCGTCATCCGCGTACGGGACGACGGCCCCGGCATCCCGCCGCACCTGCTCCCGTCGGTCTTCGAACGCTTCACCCGCGCCGACGCCTCCCGCGCCCGTACGAGCCCCCAGGACGGCGGTTCGGGCCTCGGCCTCGCCATCGTGACGGCCATCGTGACCGCCCACGGAGGCAGCATCGACGTCCAAAGCGTCCCCGGGCACACCGAGTTCACGGTCGAACTCCCCACCGCGACACCGGCACCGCAGCCGACACCGGCCCGCCCTGATCTCCGTACAACCATTCGGAGTTGATCGTTGTCGTGTCTCGGGGGACTCACCTGTCCCTCCGGCAACAGCAGACACGACAGACGACAGACGGGGGAAGTCGCATGCCGGTGGCACGCAGACTGTTTCTGGGGAGCTTCACCGCGGGCGCGGTGACCGTCGCGACGGCCGCCGCGACGGGAACGGCCTCGGCGGCGGGGGAGAACGGCGCGACGACGACGTTCGACGGCCCGGTGGCCGCCGAGAGATTCAGTGCCGACACGACACTGGAGGCCGCGTTCCTCAAGACGACCTCGGAGACGAACCACGCGGCGACGATCTACCAGGCCGGTACGGCGGGCGACGGCGCGGCGCTGAACGTGGTTTCCGACAACCCGGGCACCTCGGCCATGTACCTCTCCGGCACCGAGACGGCCCGCGGCACCCTGAAGATCACCCACCGGGGCTACGCCGACGGCTCCGACGCCAACGCGGCAGCCCTGTCGATCGACCTCCGCACGTCCGGCACCGCCGCCCAGGGCATCTACCTCACCGCGACGAACGGCGCGACCAAGGGCAACCTGATCGCCCTGCGCAACAACACGGGCCTGGACGACTTCGTCGTCAAGGGCACCGGCCGCATCGGCATCGGCATCGACCGCGCGGCCACACCCCGCGCCCAGGTCCACATCGTCCAGCGCACCGACGCACCCGCCGCCCTCCTCGTCGAGGGCTCGGTACGCCTCGCGAACGCCGGAACGGTCCCGACATCGGTGGACACCACAGGCGGCGGCGCCCTGTACGCATCGGCCGGCGCCCTCCTCTGGCGAGGCTCCAACGGCACGATCACGACAATCGCCCCGGCCTGACGAACAGAAGGATCCAGCGGTGCAACTGACCCCCGAAGAACTGGTCTCCGAGTTCCACGACGCGGTGATGGAGCTGTACTTCGCCAGAAAACGCATCGTGTCCCTGGAGGCGGAGAACGCCGACCTGAGGGCCCGGCTCGCAGCCTCCGCAGAGGCCGCGGAGGCCGCAGAGGGCTAGGAGGGGCTGGGAGGGCCGGCGAAGCCGCCCTCCCAGGGGCGCGGGGCTGTAGTCATATGCGGCTCCGCCGCGCGGGCGCGACCGGCCACGACGGCGCCGCACCCAACAGACAAGCCCCGCCCACCACTTCCTCTTCAGTTTTCCCTCAGGTGCCGCCCCCAGAGTCGTCTCGCAAGGCCACCCACCACGGGCGGCCCCAAGACGAAGGGGAGCGGCGAAGATGACGGAGACCGACACCACCGAAGGGGCGGGGAGGCGGCCCGCCAAGGCCCGCCACGCCGACCGCAGGTCCTTCATGCGCAAGGTGTTCTTCGCCAGCGGCGCCACCGCCGTAGCCACGATGGGCGGTGCCACCGCCTGGACCGCCCTCGCGGACGAGACGACGGACACGGCGACGGCCGAGGCCTCCGCCTCCCCGACCCCCAGCGGAGCACCGAGCGGAGGCCCGGGCGGCGGAGCCGGCGGCGGCCTCAACGAGTCGATCACCGAGGACTTCTTCGGCCTCACCACCGACGGCACCCGCATCGACGACCTCTACTCCGTCCACTCCAAGGGCGTGGACACCACCCCCGTCACCGCCGCGGCCACCACCTTCCTCGCCGCGCTCAGCGACTCCCAGAAGTCGGAGACGCAGTACACCGTCCACTCCACCGAGTGGCGGCTGTGGAGCAACACCGACGCCTACTCCCGCCAGGGCGTCTCCATCGCCGACCTGTCCGACGAGCAGAACGCGCTCGGCGAGGCCCTCCTGAAGGCCGCCCTCAGCGCCCAGGGCCTGGAGACGACCCAGCTCACCAGGAAGATCAACAAGGCGGCCTGCGAGGCCATCAACCAGACCACCTACGCCGAGGCGTACTTCTGGACGGTGATGGGCACCCCGTCCGAGACCGAGCCGTGGGGCTTCCAGTTCGACGGCCACCACCTGGTCGTCAACTACTTCGTGCTCGGCGACCAGGTCGTGATGAGCCCCTGCTTCTGGGGCTGCGAGCCGACCTCCATGGAGATCGAGGGCGCGACCGTCTCCGTCATGCAGGAGGAGATCAAGGCGGCCCTGGCCGTCGTCAACACCCTCGACGCCACCCAGCAGTCGGCCGCGATCCTCAAGGCGACCAAGGACAACGACGAGATCACCGCGGGCGCGTTCAGCGACAACGCGGTCCAGGAGTACAAGGGCATCGCGGCCACCGAGCTGAACCCGGCCCAGCGCACCAAGCTCCTCGCTCTCGTCCAGCGCTTCGTCGGCAAGGCGAAGGACGATGCCGCCAAGGTGAAGATGTCCGAGATCAGGAAGCACCTCTCGGAGACGTACTTCGCCTGGATGGGCGGCACCGGCGACGACTCGGCGTTCTACTGCCGGATCCAGAGCCCCGTCATCTGGATCGAGCTGGACTGCCAGTCGCCGTTCGCCTTCGGCTCCCTGTACGGCGAGACGAACGGCGGCGACCCCACACAGCAGCATCTGCACTGCGTGGTGCGCACGCCGAACGGCAACGACTACGGAAAGGAGCTTCTTCGACAGCATCTCCTGACGTCACCGCATCACAGGTGACACAACCCCGAGGGGTTGTCCGCAACCTGAATGGTTTTCTGTCATCGCGAGAGCCGCATCCACCAGGGTGCGGCTCTCGTGCGTCAGCCGTTTACAACCACACCGCTCGGCGCTAGCTTCGAAGAAGAGTGGGGTGGGAGCGCTCCCACATCGAGCGGACCGGAACCCGCACAACCGGGAGTGGCTCCCGCCCCACCGCCCCGCACCCCCTTCGCCCCCCACGTATCGCACATCCCGCACGCCCTCCAGGAGATCATGACATGGCCATGACATCCACCTCCCTGCCCCCACCCTCCCCTCGCACCCCACCCCGCTTACCCCTCCCCACCCGAGGCAGAGCCCTCCTCCTCGTCCTCCTGGCCCTGCTCACCGCGATCCCGGCCCTCGGCCTGGTCGTCACGGCGGGCGGTGACGCGGAGGCGCACGGCACTCCGATGAAGCCCGGCAGCCGTACCTTCCTGTGCTGGCAGGACGCCCTCACCGACACCGGCGAGATCAAGGCGGTCAACCCGGCCTGCAAGACGGCCCAACAGGTCAGCGGCACCACGCCGTTCTACAACTGGTTCTCGGTGCTCCGCTCGGACGGCGCCGGCCGCACCCGGGGCTTCGTCCCGGACGGTGAGCTGTGCAGCGGCGGCAACACCAACTTCACCGGGTTCAACACCCCCAGCGCCGACTGGCCGTTGACCCATCTCACCTCGGGCGCCACCGTCGACTTCTCGTACAACGCGTGGGCGGCGCATCCGGGTTGGTTCTACGTCTACATCACCAAGGACGGCTTCGACCCGACCCGGACCCTCACCTGGGACGCGATCGAGTCCCAGCCGTTCCTGAGCGTCGACCACCCGCCGCTCAACGGCACCCCGGGCAACGTCGAGGCCAACTACTCCTGGACCGGCCAGCTTCCGGCGAACAAGTCCGGCCGCCACCTCATCTACATGGTGTGGCAGCGCTCCGACAGCGCGGAGACCTTCTACTCCTGCTCCGACGTCGTCTTCGACGGCGGCAACGGCGAGGTGACCGGCATCAAGGACCCGGGCAACCCGCCCACCGAGCCCCCGCCCGGCGCGTGCACCGCCTCCCGCCGTACGACGGGCAGTTGGAACGGCGGCTACCAGTCCGAGGTGACCGTCACCAACTCCGGCACGGTGCCGATGCTCGGCTGGATGGTCGACTGGACCCTCCCGGCCGGCCAGTCGGTCGCCAGCCTCTGGAACGGCACCCCGACCTACAACGGCCAGGCGGTGATGGTCCACAACGCCAACTGGAACGGCTCGCTCAGTCCGGGCCAGAGCGCCACCTTCGGGTACGTCGTCCAGGGCTCCGGTGGTGATACGTCAACCACCCTGCCCTGCCGGGTCGGTTAGACCTGTCGGGCTTCGGCCTGCTCAGGGCGGACCCGGTGGTCGATACCCACCGGGTCCGCGAGCCGGGCCGGCACGGGGGATGAGGCCCGGGTGGAGCGGTTCTCGGGACGGGACCAAGCACTGGAGACAACGTTGTCCAGTGGCCCAAAGATCACTCTATCGCCCCAATGGACAACAGCGTCAACCCGGTTGCCTCCCTGACGGTTCCCGCGGGAGCGCACGCAATCGCCCGTACGCATGACCCGCCCCCGCGCCTTCTCGGCGGCCCACACCCTCCCGTGGTACCGCTGGCGGACGTCACTGTCCCCGCGGCTTGTGCGACCTGTGGTGCGCGACCCGTCCGAAGAAGGAGGGTCCGCGTCATGCGTGTCCGCCCCACGTCCCTGCTGCTCGCCGCCGCGTTGGCGCTGGGCGCCCCCACGCCGGCGGACGCGTCCGCAAGCCCCCTGGTCGAGGACCCCATCCCGTACGTCGATCCGCTCATCGGCACCAGGAACGGCGGCGATGTCTTCCCGGGCGCGGTCGTCCCGTTCGGCATGCTCTCCTGGAGCCCGGAGAACACCCGGGGCGACGCCACCCGCACGGCGGCCCCCGGCGGCTACCACTACGACGCCACCCGCATCCGGGGCTTCAGCCTCACCCACATGTCCGGCACGGGCTGCGCGGGCGGCAGCGGCGACATCCCGTTCTTCCCGTACGCCGGACAGGTCACGTCCTCCCCGGCGAGCGACACCCAGGACGCGGTGTACGCGGCCGACTTCAGCCACGCCGACGAGACGGCGGAGCCGGGCCACTACCGGGTGGGCCTGGCATCCGGGGTCACCGCCGACCTCACGGCGACCACCCGCACCGGCTCGGCCCGCTTCACCTACCCACCCGACAGACCGGCCTCGATGCTGATCCGTACCGCCAACTCCGAGGTGGGCTCGACGGATTCGACGGTCACGATCGACCCCGCCGCCCGCACGGTCTCCGGCTCGGTCACCTCCGGCAACTTCTGCGGCCACCTGGACCCGGAGGGCCGACGCCCGTACTACACCCTCCACTTCACGGCCCGCTTCGACCGCGCCTTCAAGTCGACGGGCACCTGGCAGGACGACCGCCTGAGCCCCGGCACGACGTCCACGTCCGGCGGCACGGGCGGCTTCACAGCCGACAACGGCCGCCCGGTGATGGGCAAAGGGGCAGGCGGCTATGTGGAGTTCGAGCCCGGCACGGGCCCGGTGGGCGTCAAGGTCGGTATCTCGTACGTCAGCAGGGCAGGCGCCGAGGCGAACCTGGCTGCCGAGAACCCACCGACCCGCTCCTTCGCCTCGGTCCAGTCGGCAGCCCAACTGGCCTGGCGGGAAAGGCTGGCCGCGATCAGGATCGGCGGCGGCACGGAAGCGGAACGCACCACCTTCTACACCGCCCTCTACCACTCCCTCCTCCACCCGAACGTCATCAGCGACGCCGACCGCCGCTACCGGGGCGCCGACGGCAGGGTCCACCGGGTCCGCGCGAACCACGACCACCAGTACGGCACCTTCTCCGGCTGGGACGTCTACCGCTCCCAGGTCCAGCTGCTGACTCTCCTCGACCCCGACACAGGCTCGGACATCGCCCAGTCCCTGTACGAACTCGCCCGCCAGAACGGCGGGTTGTGGGACCGCTGGCTGCACGGCGCGAGCGGCACCCACGTCATGAACGGCGACCCGTCGCCCGCCGCTCTCGCCGGCATCCACGCCTTCGGCGGCACCCACTTCGACCTCCGAGGCGCGCTGGGCTCCCTGGTCCGGGCGGCGACGACACCGACACCGCAGGACCTGTCCCCGGCGGGCAGACCGGTCCTGTCGGTCGGCCAACGCCCCTCCCTGGACAAGTACTTGGCCCGTCACTACATGCCGTCGGTGTCCAACGCCTGGGCCGGCGCGGCGGAGACGCTGGAGATGTCGGGCGCGGACTTCGCACTGTCCCAACTGGCGGACGCGGCAGGGCGGAAGGGGACGGCGGCCGAGTTCATGAAACGCGCCCAGTGGTGGCAGAACAACTTCAACATCGCGGCCCACCGCAGCGGCGGCTACATCACCGACCGCAGGGCGGACGGCAGTTGGGCCCCCGGCTTCACCCCGGCCACCGGCAGGGGCTTCGTCGAGGGTACGGCGGCGCAGTACACCTGGATGGTCCCGCACAACCCGGCGGGCCTGTTCGCAGCAATGGGAGGCAAGGTCACGGCGATCGACCGCCTGGACGCCTTCTTCCACCACGCCGACGGCACCTGGGCCCTCACCGGCAGCGGCGGCGAGAAGTCCGAGCTGGACAACGAACCCTCGGTCAACGTCCCGTACCTGTACGCCTACGCGGGCGCCCCGCACAAGACGCAGGAGACGGTACGCGCGGCGATGACGAGCCTCTGGTCCACCCGCCCCGGCGGCATCCCCGGCAACGACGACCTGGGCGCGATGTCCTCCTGGTACGTCTTCGCCGCGCTCGGCATGTACCCCCAGGTCCCGTCCCGAGCCGAACTGGTCCTGGCGTCACCCCTGTTCCCGAGGATCGAGATCACCCGCCCGTACGGCAACGACATCTCGATCCACGCACCGGAAGCAGCGGCGAACACGCCGTACGTCCACTCCCTCGCGGTCAACGGCCGTACGAGCACCCGCCCTTGGCTCCCGGCGTCCTTCGTCCGACAGGGCGGCACCCTGGACTACACCCTCGCCACCACCCCGCACCCCACCTGGGGCAAGGCTCCGTCGGACGCCCCGCCGTCCTTCCGCTCGGGCGAGCAGCCGTACCAGATCGGCGTGGGCCCGACCACGGTGACGGTCGCACCGGGCGGCAGCGCGGGGGTGGACATCCGCGCACTGTCCCTGACGGGAGCCGACGGCAAGGCCCCGGAGGTGCGCTTCGCGGTGGAGACCCCGCAGGGAGTAACGGCAACACCGGCGTCCGGCAGGGTGGTTGACGGCACTCGGCGGATCACGCTCGCCGCACCGACCACGACCGACCAGGGCTTCTACGAGGCCAGGATCAAGGTCACATCGACGAACACGGCGTACGAGCAGCCGATCGCCCTCACAGTGGCGGCCCCCGGCTCCCTCCTCGCCGCCTACAACAACACGGGCACCTCCGACGACACCGGCGACCACACGGAGGCCGACTACGACGGCGCCGGCTGGAGCTACTCCCGCCAGGCCCTGGCAGCGGCGGGCCTGACCCCGGGCACGCGGGGGAGCCTCCCGACAGGCCTGGCCTTCACCTGGCCGAACTCGCCACCGGGCCGCCCGGACAACGCGTCGACGACGGCCCAGACACTCCAACTCGCGACCCCCGCAACCCGGTTGTCGTTCATCGGCAGCGCGGTCTTCGGCAACCAGCAGGCGAAGGCGACCATCACCTACACCGACGGCACCACCGACACGACCGACCTCGCCCTCACCGACTGGACCCTCGGCGGAGGCACGGGAACCGTCCAGTACGGCAACGAGATCGTCGCGCGGACCGCGTACCGGAACGTCTCGGGAGCGGGCCGGGACCCGGTCCCGACGTACGTCTTCGCGACGAGGCCGTTCCAGGCACCGGCCGGCCGGAGCATCGCGAGCGTACGTCTCCCGGCCCATGCGAACGTGCACGTTTTCACCCTCGCCGTCGGCTGACACCATCGAAGGATGGGGCAACGGCCGAACCTTCCCGAGGAGTTCAGGTCCGAGGCGCGCATCGCCTTCGCGTTCCTCGTCGAGACCGAGGGCTTCGCCGAGCCGGAGGAGCACGACCTCGGGCTCAGGTACTGCCGCGTCGACCTGGAAGTGCGCCTCTGCTGCCATCTGGGACGACCTGAGCCCTGCGTGTGGACGCGCCTGAGCCCGATCGCGCCGGACGGCACACGAGGGTGGGGTGCGTATCTGGACGACCTCTACACAGCCACTGGCTGCGGCCCACCCCAGGACGTCCCCGGCACCGTCCACAACCGACGCTCCCTGCTCAAGCGCGTCCACCAACACGCGGACGCCTTACGCCGGTTGCTGCCCCGCCTCCCCGCCCGCTTCCCCGACCCCTGATCGGCGAAGCGGGCGGGGAGCACTCAGCCCAGCAACTCCACCTCCGCCAACGTCGACTCCCCGTCGAACACCAGCCGGTACCGCGCATACGACCCCGCCGACGCCACCGAGAACGCCCGGGTCTGCCGGTCCCACTGGAACGACTCACCCGAACGCCGGTCGAGCGTTCGCCAGTTGGTGCCGTCCGAGGAGCCCTCCAGCACCCAGCCCGTCGGGGCCTCGGCCCGGCCGGAGGACGTCAGCGTGTACTGGACGGCCTTCGTGCGACCGGCGAGCGGCAGGTCCACGGACGTCACCGTCGCGTTCGTCGCCGACGTGTTGTCGAACAACTCCTCGTTCGACGCGCCCTCACCCACCACCACATCCGCCCTGGGCGTCGGCACCTTGTCGTCCTTGGTGATCGACACCGGCGCCGCGCTCTTGGACGTTCCCCATGTCGAGGGCTTGGGGCCCATGTCGAACTCCAGGGTTCCGCCCCGGGAGACGATCGAGTGGGGGAGTGAAGTCGACGTCCAGGACTTGCCGTTGACCTTCAAGCCTTGGACGTACACGTTCCGCGTGCTGTTCTTCGGGGCCTTGACGACCAGGTCCCGTCCGTTCTCCAAATGGACCGTCGCCTTCGTGAACAGCGGTGAGCCGATGGCGTATTCGCCGCTGCCCATGACCAGCGGGTAGAAGCCGAGCGCCGAGAACAGGTACCAGGCCGACTGCTCGCCGTTGTCCTCGTCGCCGTGGTAGCCCTGCCCGATCTCGCTGCCCGTGTAGAGCCGGGAGAGAACCTCGCGGACGTTCTTCTGTGTCTTCCAGGGCTGGCCCGCCGCGTCGTACATGTAGTTCACGTGGTGGGCCACCTGGTTGGAGTGGCCGTACATGCCCATCCGGACGTCCCGGGCCTCCGTCATCTCGTGGATGACCCCGGTATAGGAGCCGATGAAGTCCGGCGAGGCCGTCTCCGGCGTCGAGAAGTACGCGTCCAGCTTCTGGGCCAACCCCGCGCGCCCGCCGTACAGGTTGGCCAGACCCCGGCTGTCCTGCGGGGCGGTGAAGGCGTAGCCCCAGCCGTTGGTCTCGGTGTAGTCGTGGCCCCACACCCTCGGGTCGTACTTCGAGGACTCGACGCGCCACTCGCCCGACTCGGTGCGCCCCTGGAAGAAACCGGCCTTGGAGTCGAAGAGGTTCACGTAGTCCTGGGCGCGGTCGAGGAAGTACTCCGACTCCTCCTTGTAGCGCTTCTCGCCGGTCTTCTTGTAGAGCGCCTGGCCCATCCGCGCGATGCCGTAGTCGTTGAGGTAGCCCTCCAGCGCCCACGACAGGCCCTCGTGGGTGTCGGTGCTCGTGTAGCCGAGGAAGGGCGAGGTGGCCATGCCCTTGCGGCCGACGCCCGCGGACGGGGGCACGACCGTGGCGTTCTTCAGGGCCGCGTCGTAGGCCGACCTCGCGTCGAAGTCGACGCCCTTCACATACGCGTCCGCGAAGGCCACGTCCGAGGAGGTGCCGGTCATCAGGTCGGCGTACCCGGGGGAGGACCAGCGCGAGGTCCAGCCGCCGTCCTTGTACTGCTGGACGAACCCGTCGACCATCTCGCCCGCTTGACGGGGCGTCAGGAACGAGTACGCCGGCCAGGTCGTCCGATAGGTGTCCCAGAAGCCGTTGTTGACGTACACCTTGCCGTCCACGATCTTCGCCCCGGTGTGCGTCGGGGTGTCGGGACTCGGCATCGGGGAGAACGGCGAGGCGTACTGGTACTTCGAACCCACCTTCTCGAAGCCGGAGTTGGGGTACAGATACAGCCGGTACAGGCTGGAGTACAGCGTGGTGAGCTGGTCCTGGGTGGCGCCCTCGACCTCGACCTTGCCGAGGATCCCGTCCCAGGCCCGCTGGGCGGAGCGCTTCACGTCGTCGAAGGACCTGCCGTCCGGGACCTCCTGGCGCAGGTTGTCCTTCGCCTGGTCGATGCTGATCAGCGAGGTCGCCAGGCGCAGGGTGACGGTCCGGTCGGCGCCGGCGTCGAAGCGCAGATAGCCCTTGACCCCGCTCGCCGAGCCCTCCTCGACGGGCTTGTCGAAGACGCCGTACACGAACAGCCGGGTGGCTCCCGCGGACTGCCCGGACTTCACGTCCGAGTACCCCGTCACCACACCGGCCGAGGTGTCGAGCGTCAGCCCCGCCTGGTCCGTCACGTTGTCGAGGACGACGCTCGCGTCGTCACCGGGGTACGTGAAGCGCAGCACCGCCGCGTGATCCGTCGGCGCCATCTCCGCCTTCAGCCCGTTCTCGAACCGCACCCCGTAGTAGTACGGCCGCGCGGTCTCGTTCTCGTGCCGGAAGGCCAGCGCCCGTGCCGTACGCCCGGTGTCCGGAGTGCCCGCGGCGGCCGACGGCATCACCTGGAAGGTCTGCCGGTCACCCATCCAGGGGCTGGGCTCGTGGCTGGCGCTGAACGCCTGGATCGTCGGCAGGTTGTCGTCGTTGTTGGCCCGCGCGTAGTCGTACAGCCAGCTCAGTGAGCCCGCGTTGGTCACCGGCGTCCAGAAGTTGAACCCGTGCGGCACCGCCGTCGCGGGGAAGTTGTTGCCGCGCGAGAAGCCGCCGCTGGAGTTGGTGCCACGGGTCGTCGACGCGTAGTCCGACAGATGCGCCTTGGGCTTCTCCTGCGGTACGGCCTTCAGCGCCACGTCGTCCAGCCAGCCCCGGAACTTCGCCGGCCCCTTGGGGGAGTCGTACGCCACCAGGATCCGGTCGACGGTCTTGCCGGCCGCGACCGACCCGATCCGCGAGGCCACGTTGTTCCACTGGTTGACGTACAGGACCTTGGCCGCCCCCTGCCCCTGCGGGGTGAGCGCGAACCCGTGCTGGTCGGTCGTTTTCAAGTCGCTCAGATAGGTCCCGTCCGTGAAGGCGAGGTCCACGGAGACGTTGGTGGCGTCGTAGTCCAGGTCGCCGTCCGCCATCGACGGGAAGATCCGGTACGACAGCCGCGTGTCGCGTCCCACGGCCACATCGACGTCGAAGACCTTGTTGTACGAGTACGCCCGCCCGTCGGCGGTGTGCCGCCCGGCGTAGCGCAGCGCCCGCTTGCCGGTGAAGCCGGCGCCCGACTTCGCCGTCGGCGAGCCGCTGGGGCCCTTGTCGACCAGCGAGAGCATGTCCTGAGGCAGCGGGTCGGCGCCGCCGCCCTTGGAGAACTGGACGTCGGCGAGCTGGAGGATGTCGCCGCCGTTGTTCCTGGAGATCTCCAGCCGGAAGTGCCGGTACTCGGCCGGGCTCGCGATGTCGTAGGTCTTCGTCTGGAACGGCTCGGAGAAGGACTCGCCGGTGCGGGTGTCCACCGTGGTCCAGTTCGTGCCGTCCGTGGAGCCCTTCAGGGTCCAGTCCCGCGGGTTGCGTTCGTCGTGGTCGTTGGCCGACGTGAGCGCGTAGGTGACCACCTCGACCGGAGCGGCCAGGTCGAACTCCACCCAGCCGGTGGGGGCGAACGTCAGCCACTTGGTGCTGGGCTCGACGTCGACGAGGTTCTCCTTCACCTCCTGCGCGCCGGCGTTCTCGCCGCTGGCCCGGACGTCCGTGACCTGGTCGGTCACATTGCCCGGGATTCCGGTGCTGTATCCGCCGTCCACGCCCGCGGCGCGTTCGGTGCCGTCGGCCGCCGTGTCGACGGTGTTCAGCCAGTCGGGCGCCGGTTCACCCGCCTCGAACGAGGAGGCGAACTCCCGGTCGGCGGCCGGTGCGGTGGCCGGAAGCGCGATTGCCGCGCCCTGCCCGCCGATCACCAGTGCGAACACCGCCGTGATGGCCGAAACTGATCTGAACTCCCATCCGTACCGAGCCCTGTGCCGAACTCCATACCGCATGCGAGAGCACCCTCCCTGCCACCTAGACAACGTTGTCACCTTGGCTGCGCAGGAACCAGTAGGGAGTCAAGTGGCCAGTGGTGTCAAGGGCGTTGGGTGTGGCATTCGGGCCCAATATCGCGAATTTCCCGCTCAAAGGGATGCGTGCGGTCCACATATTTCCGCGAGGTCTCAACTCGGAAAAGACCCGCGGCCAACCCTGCATTCGATCTTGCCCCTTTGACGGGAAGTGGACTATACCTGTCGGCGTCTGCCACTGTTCGACCGGTCGGCGACAGGTGCGGGGGGAGCCGGAAGGGTGGTTTGACGTGCTGAACGCGCGGCCCGCCGGGTAATCCCTCTGATCAAGGCACATCACGCACTAAGCACTTCCTGCACGACCCAGTACGACCCGACCGCGGTGCCGGGAGGATCCGGTTCACCGCCTGAGTCCTGGAGAAGGCGAGGACTTGAGCATGGGATCCACCTCCGGCGAGAGCCGCACCACCGGTACCACCCCTGTGAACGGTGTGGGGCGCCGTGACCTGATCAAGCGTTCCGCGGCGCTCGGTCTGATCTCCGTCCCCACGATGAGCTTCCTGTCCGCGTGTGCGAGCAGCGGCGGAGGGGACGACGAGGACAAGGCCGCCGCGGGCAAGAAGACCGCGAAGAACCCCCTGGCGGTCAACGACACCGCCCAGATGGAGTTCGTGCTGTTCGACGGCGGTTTCGGCAAGGAGTACGCCGAGGACGCGGTCAAGATCTACGAGACGAACTTCCCCAAGGCGAAGGTCAAGTTCTCCGCCACCCAGAAGATCCAGTCCACGCTCCAGCCCCGCTTCAACCAGGGCACCCCGCCGGACCTGATCGACAACTCCGGCGCCGAGCAGATGGACATGGGCGTCCTGGCCGGCAAGAACCAGCTCGCCGACCTCACCCCGCTGCTGGACGCCCCGTCCTACGACGACCCGAACAAGAAGGTCCGCGACACCCTGCGGCCGGGCATCGTCGAGATGGGCCAGCTCGACGGCGACCCGGTCTGGATCATGTACTACGCCTACACGGTGTACGGCGTCTGGTACTCCCAGAAGGCCCTGGACTCGCTCGACGCCACGTACCCCGAGACGTGGGACGAGATGCTCGCCGTGTGCGAGAAGGCCAAGAAAAAGGGCATGGCCGGCTGGACCTACGCGGGCAAGTACCCGTACTACCTCCCCTTCTCGCTCTACCCGATGATCGGCAAGGTCGGCGGTGTCGAGGTCCTCGACGCGATCGACAACCTGGAGCCCAACGCCTGGAAGAACCCGGCTGTCAAGGCCTGTTTCGAGGCGTACTACGAGCTGTACAAGAAGGGGTACGTCCTTCAGGGCACCCCTGGTCTCGACCACATCCAGTCGCAGACCGCGTGGGCCAAGGGCAAGGCGCTGTTCATCCCGAACGGCTCCTGGGTGGAGAACGAGTCGGCGAACGTCCTGCCGGCCGACTTCGACCTCGCCGTCTCCGCGCCGACCGGCATCGACAGCTCCGACAAGATGCCGTTCGGCACGATCTGGGCCTCCGGCGGTGAGCCGTTCATCGTCCCGTCCAAGGCGAAGAACACGGCTGGCGGCATGGAGCAGTTGCGCATCATGCTCAGTGAGGCGTCCTCCAAGAACTTCACGACCAAGGTCAAGTCGCTGACCGCGTACAACGGCGGCACCGACGGCATCACCCTCACCCCGGGCCTCAAGTCCGGTGTGGCGGCGCTGGAGAAGGCCGGCGACAACGTCGTCAACCCGCGACTACAGGACTGGTACGTACAGCTCCAGAAGGAGCAGATCGGGGTCTCGGGACTCGGCGAGATGATGGCCGGGCGGCTCACCCCGGCCGAGGCCATCAAGAAGATCCAGGACTACGCCGACGCGACCGCGAAGGACACGTCGATCAAGCACTACAAGCACCAGTGATCGAAGCGGTCGAGAACTGATGATGAGTCACCGGCGGCGGCACCCGCGTACGGAACGGGGTCTGTGGTAATGCAGCACGGCAAGTACCGCTTCATCGTGGGATTCCTGGCGGTCCCTCTGGGGCTGTACGCACTATTCGTCGTCTGGCCGTTCATCCAGTCCATCTATTACTCGTTCACGGACTGGACCGGACTGAGCCCGGAATTCAAGATGGTCGGCTTCGACAACTACAAGAGGATGTTCGACGACGAGATCTTCTGGAAGTCGTTGCAGCACAGCCTCCTGTTCGCGTTGCTGCTGCCGCTGGTGACGATCGGTCTGGCGCTGTTCTTCGCCTTCATGATCAATGTGGGCGGGAAGCGGCGCCGCGGCGGACCGGTGATCTCCGGGGTCCGCGGCTCCTCGTTCTACAAGATCGTCTACTTCTTTCCACAGGTTCTGTCGATCGCGATCGTCGCGCTGCTGTTCGCTTTCGCGTACAACCCGGAGAGCGGTGCGATCAATTCGCTGCTGCGCGGCATCGGGCTCGACAGCGTCCAGCCGCTCTGGCTGGGCGACCCGGACCTCGCCCTCTGGTGTGTGATGGGGGTGCTGGTCTGGTCGACGGTCGGTTTCTTCGTGGTGCTGTTCTCGGCAGGCATGGCATCCATCCCGGCCGACCTGTACGAGGCCGCGCTGCTCGACGGCGCGAACCGGGTCACCACGTTCTTCCGGATCACCCTGCCGCTGCTGTGGGACACCGTGCAGTCCGGCTGGGTCTACATGGGCATTCTCGCGCTGGGCGCCGAGTCGTTCGCGGTCGTCCAGATCATGACGACCGGGCCCGGCGGCCCGGACTACTCGACGACCGTCATGGTCCTGTACGTGTACCAGAAGGCCTTCCGCGACGGTCAGGCCGCCTACGCAACCACCATCGGGGTCGCCCTGCTCGTCGTCACGCTGGCCTTCGCGGCCCTCGTGATGCGGCTGGGCCGACGCGAGCGGCTGGAGTACTGACACCTATGAAGACGACCGACAGCACATCGTCGGACACGGTCCCCCAGCAGGCAGGGGGGCCCGTGCGGAAGTCGGACGCGCCCGCGAAGGGCGACCGGGAGAAGCGCGAGGGCAGGGTCCTCAACGTCTTCTCGCACGGCATGCTCATCCTCTGGGCGTTCATGGTCGTGATGCCGCTCCTGTGGGCGGTGATGACGTCCTTCAAGGACGACAACGCCATCTTCAGCTCGCCCTGGTCCCTGCCGGACGAGCTGCACTTCGACAACTGGGCGCGGGCCTGGACCGACGCCAACATGAGCGACTACTTCCTCAACACCATCCTGGTGGTGGCCGGTTCGCTCATCGGCACCCTGGTGCTGGGCTCGATGGCCGCGTACGTCCTGGCGCGGTTCGAGTTCCCGGGCAACCGGTTCATCTACTTCCTGTTCATCGGCGGCATGAGCTTCCCGATCATGCTGGCCCTCGTCCCGCTGTTCTAC
Organism: Streptomyces sp. NBC_00075; assembly: GCF_045041225.1. Taxonomy (NCBI): domain Bacteria; kingdom Bacillati; phylum Actinomycetota; class Actinomycetes; order Kitasatosporales; family Streptomycetaceae; genus Streptomyces; species Streptomyces sp. NBC_00075. The sequence goes on along the minus strand of NZ_CP108243.1, from coordinate 2,351,868 downwards.
GTCGTGGACAACATGGGGCTGCTGAACACGCTCCACGGGCTGATCCTGGTCTACATCGCCTACTCGCTGCCGTTCACGGTCTTCTTCCTGACCGCGTTCTTCCGTACGCTGCCGACCTCGGTGGCGGAGGCGGCCTTCGTCGACGGGGCCTCGCACTCCCGGACCTTCTTCCAGGTCATGCTGCCGATGGCCAAGCCCGGGCTGATCAGCGTGGGGATCTTCAACTTCCTCGGCCAGTGGAACCAGTACATGCTGCCGACGGTGCTCAACACCGACCCCGACAAGCGGGTCCTCACCCAGGGCCTGGTGCAGCTGGCCGCCAGTCAGGGCTACAAGGGCGACTGGTCGGGTCTCTTCGCCGGCCTGGTGATGGCGATGCTGCCGGTGCTGGCCGCGTACATCATCTTCCAGCGGCAGGTGGTGGCGGGTCTGACGGCCGGCGCGCTGAAATAACCGGAACCTTTCGTTCGGCCGCCGTACGCGCGCGTGCATACCGCAAACCGTGCACGCGCGCCGCTATGTGTACAAGACCCCGGATGCAGTTCAACCTCTTGACGGGAGGCGACCCTAACGGCTCAGCTTAGAGTTCACTAGTTGGACATAGACGGGGTCTCATCGAAGCGGTCCCGTGCGCAGGAGGTCGTCGTGGAGACTCCGGGGTCGCAGTCGTCACTGCACCGAGCCAACCTGGAACGGGTCGTACGGGCCGTACGCCTCGCCGGGTCGCTCACGCAGGCCGAGATCGCCAGGACCACCGGCCTGTCCGCGGCCACGGTGTCCAACATCGTGCGCGAGCTGAAGGACGGCGGAACGGTCGAGGTCACGCCCACCTCGGCGGGTGGCCGCAGGGCCCGTGCCGTCTCGCTGAGCGGCGACGCCGGCATCGTGATCGGCATCGACTTCGGGCACACCCATCTGCGCGTCGCGATCGGCAACCTCGCCCACCAGGTGCTGGCCGAGGAGTCCGAGCCGCTGGACGTGGACGCCTCCGCCGCGCAGGGCTTCGACCGGGCGGAAGAGCTGGTCAGTCGCCTGATCGCAGCAACGGGCGTCGACCGTTCCAAGATCGCCGGAGTGGGTCTGGGCGTACCGGGCCCGATCGACGTGGAGTCGGGCACGCTGGGCTCCAGTGCGATCCTGCCCGGCTGGATCGGCACCAGACCCGGCGAGGAGATGCGGGGCCGCCTCGGCGTGCCGGTGCACGTGGACAACGACGCCAATCTCGGGGCCCTCGGCGAGCTGGTCTGGGGCAGTGGCCGGGGGGTGCGCGACCTGGCGTACATCAAGGTCGCGAGCGGTGTGGGCGCCGGGCTGGTGATCAGTGGGAAGATCTACCGGGGCCCGGGTGGCACAGCGGGAGAAATCGGGCATATTACTCTTGATGAATCCGGCCCCGTCTGCCGTTGCGGAAACCGGGGCTGCCTGGAGACCTTCGCGGCGGCGCGCTATGTGCTTCCGCTCCTCCAGTCCAGCCACGGAACCGACCTGACCATGGAAGGTGTCGTGCGGCTGGCGCGGGACGGTGACCCGGGCTGCCGTCGCGTGATCGCCGACGTCGGCCGACACATCGGCAGTGGAGTCGCCAATCTCTGCAATCTGCTGAACCCGAGCCGGGTGGTCCTCGGTGGTGATCTCGCCGAGGCCGGTGAGCTGGTGCTCGGTCCCATAAGAGAGTCCGTAGGCCGCTATGCGATCCCCAGTGCGGCACGTCAACTGTCCGTTCTTCCAGGGGCACTTGGAGGCCGTGCGGAGGTGCTCGGAGCACTCGCTCTCGCGCTGAGCGAGATGGGTGATTCGACCCTTTTGGACGGCACGCTGACCACAGCCACTCCTGTCTTCACCTAGAGAACGAACAAAGCCGTTGCCAACCCGTTAAGGATTTACTTCTTGACGTCGCACGTGTGGCCGAGTTGACTTCCAGCCACCTCGGCCGCAGCGTTGCGGCCCTGTCAGGGAGGCACCCCCAAATGAACGCGTTGATGCGTAGAGTCGTGATCGGTACCACTGCGGTTTCCATGGCTCTCGCCGTGGCCGCCTGTGGCAAGGCCGGAGACGACAAGGACGACAGCGGCAGCACCGGCTCCGGCGGCGACAAGTCGATCGGCCTGCTGCTGCCCGACAGTGTCACCACCCGGTACGCCAAGTTCGACAAGCCGTACTTCGACGCCAAGGTCAAGGAGCTGTGCTCCGACTGCACGCTGGAGTACGCGAACGCGGCCGGCAGCGCCGCGACCCAGGCCCAGCAGGTCAGCAGCATGATCACCAAGGGCGTCAAGGTCATCGCGATCAGCGCCGTCGACTCCGCCGCGATCAAGTCCTCGATCCAGGCCGCCGTCGACAAGGGCATCAAGGTCGTCGCGTACGACCGTCTGGCCCAGGGCCCGGTCTCGGCGTACATCTCCTTCGACAACGAGAAGGTCGGCGAGCTCCAGGGCCAGTCCCTGCTCGACGCGATGGGCGCCAAGGCCACCCCGAAGGCCAAGGTCGTCATGATCAACGGCCTGGCCTCGGACCCGAACGCCGGGCTGTTCAAGAAGGGCGCCCACAGCGTCCTCGACGGCAAGGTCGACATCGCCTACGAGCAGGCCGGCGACTGGGACGACAAGGTCGCCGCCCAGAAGATGTCCGCCGCCATCACCCAGCTGGGCGCCAAGAACATCGCGGGCGTCTACTCGGCCAACGACGGCATGGCCGGCGGCATCGCCACCGTCCTCAAGGGCGCGGGCATCAGCACCATCCCGCTGACCGGCCAGGACGCCGAGCTGAGCAGCATCCAGCGGATCCTCGCCGGCACGCAGGCCAGCACGATCTACAAGGCGTACAAGCCGGAGGCCGACGGCGCCGCCGAGCTGGCCGTCGCCCTGCTGGAGGGCAAGAGCATCGACTCGCTCGCCAGCACGACGCAGACCAGCGGTTCCGGTGACAAGGTTCCCTCGAACCTGCTGACCCCGGTCACGCTGACGAAGGACAACATCGAGGACACCGTGATCAAGGACAAGCTGTACACGGTCGCCGAGATCTGCACCGGCGAGTTCGCCGCCGCCTGCAAGACCGCCGGTCTTCAGTAGGCACACCTTGACCGCCGGCACCGGGTGGGCGCTCTCACGGGCGCCCACCCGGACATGACCGCCCGGCGGTCCCGCGAGACCTGTCCGACGCCCGCCCCGGCCTTCAGACCCCGCTGCCGGGACGGGCGTCGGACGGAACCCGTTGCCATCGGCAGCGGAATCGCGCATGTTCACCTTGTAAACCAGTGCCTCGTGCACAACCCTCCGCGCCTTTTGACAGCGCGGCATCCCCGCCGGTCAGGCGGCGAAGGAGATGGTTCACGTGTCCGCTACGCCCGTGTTGGCGTTGCGCGGAGTCTCCAAGCGATTCGGTGCGGTGCAGGCCCTCACCGATGTCGAACTGGAGGTCCACGCCGGAGAAGTGGTCGCGCTCGTCGGCGACAACGGCGCAGGAAAGTCCACCCTGGTCAAGACGATCGCGGGTGTGCATCCCATCGATGACGGCGTCATCGAGTGGGAGGGCAAGCCGGTCAGCATCAACCGGCCGCACGACGCCCAGGGACTCGGCGTCGCGACGGTCTACCAGGACCTCGCGCTGTGCGACAACCTCGATGTGGTCGGCAACCTCTACCTCGGACGGGAGCTGCTGCGCCGCGGCGTCATCGACGAGGTCACGATGGAGAAGAACTCGCGTGAACTGCTGAGCACGCTCTCCATCCGCATCCCCAGCGTGCGCATCCCGATCGCGAGCCTCTCCGGCGGTCAGCGCCAGGTCGTCGCCATCGCCCGCGCGCTGATCGGTGACCCCAAACTGGTCATCCTCGACGAGCCCACCGCCGCCCTCGGCGTCGAGCAGACGGCACAGGTCCTCGACCTGGTCGAGCGGCTGCGCGAGCGTGACCTCGCCGTCATCCTCATCAGCCACAACATGGCCGACGTCAAGGCGGTCGCCGACACGGTCGCCGTGCTGCGCCTGGGCAAGAACAACGGTTCCTTCTCCGTGAAGGACACCAGTCAGGAAGAGATCATCTCCGCCATCACAGGCGCCACGGAAAACGCCGTGACCCGTCGTGCGGGGCGTCGCAGCACGGAGGCCGCGAAGTGAGCGACACGTCGAAGACAGCGAAGAAGGACGGCGTGGTCGAGACCCAGGCCACCGTGGCCCCCGCCGACGACCCCACGGCCGCGGCCGTGCAGGTCGTCGACCCGCGGCTGCTGGTCCGCGAAGAGGGCCTGAAGGGCTACTGGACCGAGTTCAAGCGCAAGGTGAAGGGCGGCGAGATCGGCTCTCTGCCGGTCGTCATCGGCCTGATCGTCATCTGGACCATCTTCCAGTTGAAGAACGACCGGTTCCTCAGCGCCGAGAACCTGTCCAACATCAGCTTCTACCTGTCGGCCACCGGCATGATCGCCATCGGCCTGGTGTTCGTGCTGCTGCTCGGCGAGATCGACCTGTCCGTCGCCTCGGTCAGCGGCCTGGCGTCCACCCTGTTCGCCGTGTTCGTGGTCAACCACGGGGTGAACGCCTGGCTCGCCCTGCTGCTGACCATCGTGATCGGCATCGGTATCGGCAGCCTGCACGGCTGGTTCTTCGCCAAGCTCGGCGTACCGGCCTTCGTGGTCACCCTGGCCGGCTTCCTCGGCTGGAACGGCCTCATGCTGTGGCTGCTCGGCTCGACCGGCACCATCAACATCCCCGACGAGGGCCCGGTGCACCTCCTCGGGCAGCGGTCCTTCTTCATGGACCAGGCCATTATCGGCGCCTACCTGCTGGCCGGCCTCGGGGTCGTCTCCCTGCTCGCCGGGTCGATCATCGAGCAGCGTCGCCGCAAGGCCGCGGGAGTGCCCTACCGGACCAACGCCGAGATCGCGCTGCGCGTCGGTGCCCTCGCGGTGGCCGCGTTCGTCGCGGCGGCCGTGCTGAACTCCGCCTCCGGCGTGTCCAACGCGCTGGTGATCTTCCTCGCGTGCCTGGTGATCGTCGACTTCGTGCTGCGGCGTACGACGTTCGGCCGCAAGGTCTTCGCGGTCGGCGGTGGCATCGAGGCGGCCCGGCGTGCGGGTATCAACGTTCCGCTGATCCGGATCGCGGTCTTCGCGATCGCCGGTGCGTTCGCGGCGATCGGCGGTATGTTCTTCGCCGGTCAGACGCAGAGCGCTTCGCTGACGTCGGGTGGCGGTAACACGCTGATGCTGGCGATCGCCGCGGCGGTCATCGGTGGGACCAGCCTCTTCGGTGGGCGGGGGACCGTGTGGTCGGCGCTGCTGGGTATGTTGGTGATCCAGTCGATCCAGACGGGTCTGGATCTGCTGAACATGAACACGTCGATCCAGTACATGATCACTGGTGCGGTGCTTCTGGGTGCCGTTGTGATCGACTCGGTGTCCCGCAAGAGCCAGAAGGCGGCCGGTCGAGCTTGATCGCGCCGTAGGGGTGCGGGTGGTTTTGCTGGTGCCGGTCCGTCGTGGCTGGTCGCGCAGTTCCCCGCGCCCCTGAAAGGCGCCTTCGGCGGCCTTTCAGACAAATGTGCCCGGCATCGCCATGCGATGCCGGGCACTGTTGTTGGGTACGGCCGATCGCGTGACGTATCACGCAGAGGTCGGGCGTTGTTCGCGAAGGCGGAACACTAGACTCGACACGCCCGGCGAAAGCTCGATCAGCTCTACTGCAAGGAGGCACGGGTGCCGCTGCTGACCCGAATCAGGGGACCGCGTGATCTTGACCGGCTCAGCCTGGAGCAGCTGGACCAGCTGGCCGAGGAGATCCGGACCTTCCTCGTCGACGCGGTCTCCAAGACCGGCGGCCACCTCGGCCCCAACCTCGGTGTCGTCGAGCTGACCATCGCGCTGCACCGGGTCTTCGACTCGCCGAAGGACAAGGTGCTGTGGGACACGGGCCACCAGTCCTACGTCCACAAGCTGCTCACCGGCCGCCAGGACTTCTCCAAGCTGAAGATGAAGGGCGGCCTCTCCGGCTACCCCTCGCAGGCCGAGTCCGAGCACGACATCATCGAGAACTCGCACGCCTCGACGGTCCTGGGCTGGGCCGACGGCCTCGCGAAGGCCAACCAGGTCCAGAAACGCGACGACCACCACGTGGTCGCTGTGATCGGTGACGGCGCGCTCACCGGCGGGATGGCCTGGGAGGCGCTGAACAACATCGCCGACGCCAAGGACCGCCCGCTGGTCATCGTCGTCAACGACAACGAGCGTTCGTACGCGCCCACCATCGGCGGCCTCGCCAACCACCTGGCCACCCTGCGCACGACGGACGGCTACGAGCGGTTCCTCGCCAAGGGCAAGGACCTGCTGGAGCGCACCCCGGTCGTCGGCAGGCCGCTGTACGAGACCCTGCACGGCGCCAAGAAGGGCCTCAAGGACTTCATCGCCCCGCAGGGCATGTTCGAGGACCTCGGACTCAAGTACGTCGGCCCCATCGACGGCCACGACATCGAGGCCCTGGAGTCCGCGCTGGCCCGGGCGAAGCGCTTCGGCGGGCCCGTCATCGTGCACTGCCTCACCGAGAAGGGCCGCGGCTACCAGCCCGCCCTCCAGGACGAGGCCGACCGCTTCCACGGCATCGGCCCCATCCACCCCGACACCGGCCTGCCGGTCAAGGCCTCCGGCGCCGACTGGACCTCAGTCTTCGGCGACGAGATGGTCGAGCTGGGCCGGGAGCGCGAGGACATCGTCGCCATCACCGCCGCCATGCTCCAGCCGGTCGGCCTGAAGAAGTTCGCGGACGCCTTCCCGGACCGCATCTACGACGTCGGCATCGCCGAGCAGCACGGCGCCGTCTCGGCGGCCGGCCTCGCCACCGGGGGAGTGCACCCCGTCTTCGCGGTGTACGCCACCTTCCTGAACCGGGCCTTCGACCAGGTCCTCATGGACGTGGCGCTGCACAAGTGCGGTGTGACGTTCGTCCTCGACCGGGCCGGCGTCACCGGTACCGACGGCGCCTCGCACAACGGCATGTGGGACATGTCGATCCTCCAGGTCGTCCCGGGCCTCAGGCTCGCCGCCCCGCGCGACGCCGACCAGGTCCGCGCCCAGCTCCGCGAGGCCGTCCAGGTCGACGACGCGCCGACCGTCGTCCGCTTCTCGAAGGGCGCCGTCGGCCCCGCCGTACCCGCCGTGGGACGCGTCGGCGGCATGGACGTCCTGCGCGAGCCGGGGACGGACACGCCCGACGTGCTCCTCGTCTCCGTGGGCGCGTTGGCCCCCATGTGCCTGGAGATCGCCGGGCTGTTGGAGCAGCAGGGAATCTCCACGACCGTCGTCGACCCGCGCTGGGTCAAGCCCGTCGACGAGGCCATGGCCCCGCTCGCCGAGCGGCACCGCGTGGTCGTCACCGTCGAGGACAACTCCCGGGTGGGCGGCGTCGGTTCGGCCGTCGCGCAGGCCCTGCGGGACGCGGGGGTCGACGTACCGCTGCGTGACTTCGGCATCCCGCCGCGCTTCCTCGACCACGCCTCGCGGGCCGAGGTCATGGCGGAGATCGGCCTGACCGCGCCGGACATCGCCCGTCAGGTCACCGGGCTGGTCTCGAAGATCGACGGACGGTTCGAGCAGTCGGAAGTCGACTCGGTGGAGCCCGCGCGCGACTGACCTGCGGAACAGGCTCAATGGGCCGCTTTCACCACCCTTTACGGTGGGGAAAGCGGCCCATTAGCGTGAATTCCCTCGCGCCGGGGCATACGCACCACGCCCCCTCTCGATCATGTCCGGGACGACACAGCGTGGGAGGTACGCCCGTGAGCAGCACCCTCTTCAGGACGAAGAAGGTCGAACAGTCCATCCTCGACACCGAAGAACCAGAGCACGCGCTCAAGAAGTCCCTGTCCGCGCTGGATCTGACGGTCTTCGGCGTCGGTGTCATCATCGGCACCGGCATCTTCGTCCTCACCGGTACGGTCGCCAAGAACAACGCGGGCCCCGCCGTCGCCCTGGCGTTCGTGGTCGCCGGCGTCGTCTGCGCGCTCGCCGCGCTCTGCTACGCCGAGTTCGCCTCCACGGTCCCGGTGGCCGGGTCCGCGTACACGTTCTCGTACGCGTCGCTCGGCGAACTGCCCGCCTGGATCATCGGCTGGGACCTGGTGCTGGAGTTCGCGCTCGGTACGGCGGTGGTCGCCGTCGGCTGGTCCGGCTACATCGACTCGCTCCTCGACAACGCGGGCTGGCATCTGCCGGAGGCGCTCAGCGGCCGGGACGGCGCCGACGGCTTCGGCTTCGACATCCTCGCCGCCGCACTGGTCCTGGTGCTGACGGCCATCCTCGTACTCGGTACGAAGCTCTCCGCGCGCGTGACCTCGGTCGTCGTCGCCATCAAGGTGACCGTCGTCCTGACCGTGATCATCGCGGGCGCCTTCTTCATCGAAAGCGGCAACTACGACCCGTTCGTCCCGAAGGCGCAGGAGGTGCCGGCGGGCGACAGCCTCCAAGCGCCGCTCATCCAGCTGATGTTCGGCTGGGCGCCCTCCAACTTCGGCGTGATGGGCATCTTCACCGCGGCCTCCGTCGTCTTCTTCGCCTTCATCGGCTTCGACGTGGTGGCCACGGCCGCGGAGGAGACCAGGAACCCGCAGCGGGACATGCCCCGGGGCATCATCGGCTCGCTCATCATCTGCACCACCCTCTACGTCCTGGTGTCGATCGTGGTGACCGGCATGCAGCACTACACCGAACTGTCGGTGACCGCGCCGCTCGCCGACGCCTTCAAGGCCACCGGACACCCGTGGTTCGCGGGCTTCATCAGCTTCGGCGCGGCGGTCGGCCTGACAACGGTCTGCATGATCCTGCTCCTCGGCCAGACCCGGGTCTTCTTCGCGATGAGCCGCGACGGCCTGCTGCCCCGCTTCTTCTCCCACGTCCACCCGCGCTTCCGGACCCCGCACCGCCCTACGATCCTGCTGGGCGTGATCATCGCGATCGTCGCCGGCTTCACCCCGCTGAGCGAACTCGCCGAACTGGTCAACATCGGCACGCTGTTCGCCTTCGTGGTCGTCGCGATCGGCGTGGTCATCCTCCGCAGGTCCCGCCCCGACCTGCACCGGGCCTTCCGCACCCCGTGGGTGCCGTTCATCCCGATCCTGTCGGTGCTCGCCTCGCTCTGGCTGATGCTGAACCTGCCCGCCGAGACCTGGCTCCGGTTCGCCCTCTGGATGGTGCTCGGCTTCGTCGTGTACTTCGCGTACGGCCGCTCCCACAGCCTCCTGGGACAGCGGGAGGAGACGAAGGCGGACGCCAACTGACCTGACGGGTCGCCGCAGTTGACCTCGGGCCCCGTCCCGTACGGCGGGCTAGTCGCTCCGTACCGTACGGGGCCCGGCGACGTCGGCACCCAACTCCGCGACCCGGCGCCGCAGTTCACGATCGGCGGTGACGACGAGGATGTCCCGCCCCTGCGCCTCGGCGACCAGTTCGACCATCCGGTCGTCCCCGCTGCCGGCCGCCGACTCGACCCGTACGCCGGGAACGGACTCGACGCCCCGGGCGGCACCCTCGACGACGAGGACGATCTCCAGAGGCCCGGTGCGCCCGGGCAGACCGCCTTCCCCATACCCGACCAGCCGGTCCCGCAGCCGCTCCGTCGCCCCGCGCCGGTCCCGCCACCAGCCGTCCGGAACCGAGCCGACGACATTCGCGGCGTCGACGATGAGGAGGAGTGGGGTGTCCATGGGGCCAGGGTCGCACGCGGCACCGAAATGGCGGGCAATGGCAGGTAAGGGCGGGTAAGGGAACGGCGAGTACCGGAATCGTCTGTACCGGATGAGGGGGGCCGGGAGGCGCGGCAAAGGTAAGAGCACACTAAAGTAGTCCAGTGCCCATTGTTCCTCCTTCCGCGACCACGGCCGTGGGGCGTCCCGAGTCGGTCAACGGCGACTGGCTGATACGAGGCCGCGACGGCCGGCTGAGCACGTACGACGCCGTGGGAGACGCGATCGTCTGCCGCGCGGAGTCCCGGCCCGGCGGGCCCTGGCTCGAACCCAGGCGCATCGGCGGCGACCAGCGCGTGCACCCCATGCTCGGCGTCGGCCAAGGCGCCGACCAGTACGCCCACTTGGCGACCTGGCGCCCCACGGTCAAGGGTGAGGCGGGCCTCGTCCACACCACCCACTTCCGCCCCGCTCTCGCCGCCCTCGACTGGACGCCCCTCGGCCACCCGAACCAGAAGGGCGACCGGACGGGCGTACCGGCGGTCGCCGTCGACGCGGAGGGCCGCGCCCATGTCTTCGTACGGAACGCGGTGGGCGGGGTCAGTATGCGGGGCCAGAAGGAGCGCGGTGGGTGGGGTCCCTGGCGCGACCTCAAGGGCGAAGGTGTGGAAGAGCAGTTGACGGCGGTCACGCGCACCTCGGGCCGCGTGGAGCTGTACGGCAACTCGCCCCACGGCATCGTGCGGTGGACGCAGGGCGGCCCCGGCTGGATCCCGGAACTCGACGAGACCCCGCTCAAGGTGACGGCCTGTCCGGGCACCCTGCGGGCACTGGTCACGTCCGACGACCACGTGACCCTCTTCTACACGGACGAGACGGACACGGTGTGCGCGTGGCGGGCGGGGAGCGAGCCGGTGGAGGTACTCCCCGGCGCGGGCCCCGGCCCGGTCTCGGTGATCCGCTGCACCCTGGACGAGGTCGACTGCACGCTGCTCGCACAGCGCTCGGCGAGCGGGCGGGTGGCGTTCGCGGCGTATCCGACGGAGCAGGAGTCGGCGGGGGCGTGGTGGACGGAGTCGGGCCCCCAACTCCCGCTGGACGCAAGGGTGTCCCTGACAGAGGACGTGGACGGCAGGGTGGTCGCGGCGACGGTGGTACCCGGGGGCGGCGACCTGAGGGTGGCACGCCGCAAGCGGGAACCGGGGCTGGCGCTGGAGGCATGGGGGGCGGTGTAGGGCCTTTTCCTCGCCCCCGCCGCCCCTACCCGTTCCCATCCTGCTGGGGGCTGCGCCCCCAGACCCCCGCTATCGGCCTGAACGGCCTCGTCCTCAAACGCCGGACGGGCTGAAATGCCTGGACCTGGGCTGAAAGATCAAGCCCCGACCGCAGCCCTCCAACCCTGACCGCAACCCTCCAGTCCCGGCCGGCACCATCCAGCCCGTCCGGCGTTTGAGGACGAGCGCGTTCAGCGCGACAAGGGGGGTCTGGGGGCGCAGCCCCCCAGGGATGGGACGGGTAGGGGCGGCGGGGGCGAAAAAACCAAGTGCCCCGCACACCACACACGGCATGCAGGGCACCCAGCGACCACCAACGGACCGTTACGCCGGGACGGAAGCCACCCCGGCCTCCAGGAACCGCTTGCCGTTCACCCGCTCGGAGACACCCTCACGGTCCAGGTAAGGCGTGATCCCACCCAGGTGGAACGGCCACCCGGCGCCCGTGATCAGGCACAGGTCGATGTCCTGAGCCTCAGCCACGACACCCTCCTCCAGCATCAGCCCGATCTCCTGGGCCACCGCGTCGAGCACCCGGTCCCGCACCTGCTCCTCGCTCAGGGCGACATCCCCCTGCTTGAGCAGCGCGGCAACCTCGGGGTCCAACTCCGGCTTCCCACTGTCGTACACGTAGAAGCCACGCTTACCCGCCTTGACGACCGCCGCCAGGTTCGGCGACACCGTGAACCGCTCCGGGAACGCCCGGTTCAGCGTCTCCGACACGTGCAGGCCGATAGCCGGACCCACCAGCTCCAGCAGCACCAGCGGAGACATCGGCAGCCCCAGCGGCTCCACCGCCTTCTCCGCCACCTCGACCGACGTACCCTCGTCGATCACGTTCTGGATCTCACCCATGAAGCGGGTGAGGATACGGTTCACGACGAACGCCGGAGCGTCCTTCACCAGAACAGCGGTCTTCTTCAGCTTCTTGGCGACACCGAACGCCGTGGCCAGCGAGGCGTCGTCCGTCTGCTCGCCGCGCACGATCTCGAGGAGCGGCAGGATCGCGACCGGGTTGAAGAAGTGGAAGCCGACGACCCGCTCGGGGTTCTTCAGCTTCGACGCCATCTCGGAGACGGACAAGGACGAGGTGTTGGTGGCCAGGATCGCGTGCGCCGGGGCGACCGCCTCGACCTCCGCGAACACCTGCTGCTTGACGCCGATCTCCTCGAACACGGCCTCGATGATGAAGTCCGCGTCGGAGAAGCCCTCCGCCTTGTCCAGGACACCGGTGACCAGCGCCTTCAGGCGGTTGGCCTTGTCCTGGTTGATACGGCCCTTGCCGAGCAGCTTCTCGATCTCGGCGTGGACGTAGCCCACACCCTTGTCGACACGCTCCTGGTCGATGTCGGTCAGCACGACCGGCACCTCAAGACGGCGCAGGAACAGCAGCGCCAGCTGCGAGGCCATCAGACCCGCGCCGACCACACCCACCTTCGTCACCGGACGCGCCAGCGACTTGTCCGGCGCACCCGCCGGCCGCTTGCCGCGCTTCTGCACGAGGTTGAACGCGTAGATGCCGGACCGCAGTTCGCCGCCCATGATCAGGTCGGCGAGGGCCACGTCCTCGGCGTCGTACCCCTGCTGGAGGTCGCCGTTCTTGGCCGCGGCGATGATGTCGAGCGCGCGGTACGCGGCCGGAGCCGCCCCGTGCACCTTGCTGTCCGCGATGAACCGGCCCTTGGCGACCGCCTGGTCCCAGGCCTCGCCGCGGTCGATCGCCGGACGCTCGACCGTGATGTCGCCCTTGAGGACGGAAGCCGTCCAGAGCAGCGACTGCTCCAGGAAGTCCGCGCCCTCGAACAGCGCGTCGGCGATGCCCAGGTCGAGCACCTGCTGGCCCTTGAGCTGCTTGTTCTGGTTGAGCGAGTTCTCGATGATCACGCTCACCGCACGCTCGGCGCCGATGAGGTTCGGCAGGATCGTGCAGCCGCCCCAGCCGGGGACCAGGCCGAGGAAGACCTCGGGGAGGGAGAAGGCCGCGATGGCCTTCGACACCGTGCGGTACTCGCAGTGCAGACCGACCTCGACGCCACCGCCCATGGCGGCACCGTTGTAGTAGGCGAAGGTCGGGACGGCGATCGCGGACAGCCGCTTGAAGACCTCGTGGCCGCCCTTGCCGATGGCGAGCGCGTCGTCGTGGTTCTTCAGCAGCTCGACACCCTTGAGGTCGGCGCCGACCGCGAAGATGAACGGCTTGCCGGTGATGCCGACACCGACGATCTCGCCGGCCGACGCCTCCTTCTCGACCTGGTCGATCGCGGCGCTCAGGTTCGCCAGCGAGGCCGGACCGAAGGTGGTCGGCTTGGTGTGGTCGAAGCCGTTGTCCAGGGTGATCAACGCGAAACGGCCCGCGCCGAACGGCAGATCGAGGTGGCGTACGTGCGCGGACGTCACGACCTCGTCGGGGAACAGCTCGGCCGCACCCTTCAAGAGCTCAGTGGTGGTGCTCACTTGTCGCCTCCGGCGTCCTTGTGGTGCGGGTTCTCCCAGATGACGGTCGCGCCCATGCCGAAGCCGACGCACATGGTGGTGAGGCCGTAACGGACCTCCGGCTGCTCCTCGAACTGACGGGCCAGCTGCGTCATCAGACGCACACCCGACGAGGCCAGCGGGTGGCCGAACGCGATGGCACCGCCGTACTGGTTGACGCGCGCGTCGTCGTCCGCGATGCCGTAGTGGTCGAGGAAGGCCAGCACCTGGACGGCGAACGCCTCGTTGACCTCGAACAGACCGATGTCACCGATGCCGAGGCCCGCCTTGGCGAGGGCCTTCTCGGTCGCCGGGATCGGCCCGTAGCCCATGACCTCGGGCTCGACGCCGGCGAAGGCGTACGAGACGAGACGCATCTTGACGGGCAGGTTGTTCTCGCGCGCGAAGTCCTCGGACGCGATGAGCGACGCGGTCGCACCGTCGTTCAGACCGGCCGCGTTGCCCGCGGTGACCCGCCCGTGCACCCGGAACGGCGTCTTCAGCCCGCTCAGGTTCTCCAGGGTGGTCCCCGGCCGCATCGGCTCGTCGGCGGTGACGAGACCCCAACCGGTCTCACCCACCTGGTCGTTGGTGTTCCGCACGGAGATCGGCACCAGGTCCTGCTGGATCTTGCCGTTGGCGTACGCCTTCGCGGCCTTCTCCTGCGAGCGCACGGCGTACTCGTCGGCGCGCAGCTTGGTGATGTGCGGGTAGCGGTCGTGCAGGTTCTCGGCGGTCATGCCCATGAACAGGGCCGACTCGTCGACGAGCTTCTCGCTCACGAACCGCGGGTTCGGGTCGACGCCCTCGCCCATGGGGTGACGGCCCATGTGCTCGACACCACCGGCGATGGCGATGTCGTACGCCCCGAAGGCGACGGAACCGGCGACCGAGGTGACGGCCGTCAGCGCGCCCGCGCACATCCGGTCGATGGAGTAACCGGGAACCGACTGCGGCAGCCCGGCGAGAATGCCGGCGGTCCGCCCCAGGGTCAGCCCCTGGTCACCGATCTGCGTGGTCGCGGCGATGGCGACCTCGTCGATCGCCTTGGGGTCGAGACCCGGGTTGCGGCGCAGCAGCTCCCGGATCGCCTTCACGACGAGGTCGTCCGCGCGGGTCTCGTGGTAGATGCCCTTCGGGCCCGCCTTGCCGAACGGGGTGCGGACGCCGTCGACGAAGACGACGTCCCTGACGGTACGAGGCACGATGGCTCTCCTCCAGAGGTGCGGGACGGCACTGCTGCATAAGCATCCGCTGAGCGGGCGCTCAGCCCCATGCTACTTGTGAGTAACAGCCCTGCACACCCCTGGGCGGCCGAGCGGTGAACGTCACATGGGGCAACATGTTACCGCCGGTTACAGAGGCTGACCTCAGGGGCGCGGGGAACTGCGCGACCAGCCACAAGCGACCCGCGCCCGCACGAACAACAGAAGCCCCCTACCCCTTGGGCGGAGCAGTGGACCCCCGAGGGGTAAGCACGGGTGTAGCCACAGGATGAGACCCGTCACCACCCCCACCGATCACCCCGAACAAGGTCCGAGCGACATCCGCCCCAAACCCGTGCACATCATGACTCATCGCCGACAACGTAGGTCGAGTCAACCGGCACAACTGTGAGTCGTCCCAGGCCAGCAACGACACGTCCCCCGGCACGCTCAGTCCCATCTCCGCCGCCACGGAGAGCCCCGCCACCGCCATGATGTCGTTGTCGTACAGAATCGCCGTAGGCCGGTCCACCGCCGAGACGGACAGCAGCGACCGAGTCGCCCGAGCCCCTTCGTCCCCGGAGAAATCGGTCGCCACCTGAGACACCCCAGTCAGACCGAGCCCTCGCGCGGCCTCGTCAAACGCGGCCGTACGAATGTTCGAATGCCCTAATGCTGCCGCACCCCCCACCCGCGCGACCCGCCGATGCCCGAGCGCCGCGAGATACCGCACCGCCTCCGTCACGGCCGTCGCGTCGTCGGTCCACACCGACGTGAGCCCGCGGGCGAGCGACGGATGCCCGACCGCGACCGCGGGCATCCCGAGCCGTTCGACGGCCGGGACGCGGGGATCGTCGGCCCGCAGGTCGACCAGGATCGCTCCGCCGATGATCCGCCCCTTCCACCAGGACTCCTGGAGCCCGACCTCCTCCTCAAGACTCCGGACGAGCCTGAGCAGCAGCGAGCACGAGTGCTCGGTCAGCACGCTCTCCACGCCCGAGATGAAGTCCATGTAGAACGGTTCGAGCCCGAGCAGCCGGGCCGGCCGGCAGATCGCCAGCCCCACCACGTCGACCCGCGCCCCGGCCAGCGACCGCGCGGTGAGGTTCGGCTCCCAGCCCAGTTCACGAGCAGCCGTGAAGATCCGGTCCCGGGTCGCCTCGGCGAGCCCCGGCTTGTGGTTGAAGGCGAGGGACACGGCCCCCTTGGAGACACCGGCGCGCGCGGCGACGTCCTTGATGGTGACGCGGGGTGTCGGCGATGCCGTCATCGTGCTGGCTCCACGCAGTACAGGGCCGATCGGGCGGTCTCGGCATCCGGAGTCTCCCAGCCGCGCACCCCGATGGTCACCTGTTCCCCGGGCAACAGGGTCACCAGCCCACGATCGGCCCGCGCCCCCGGGTCCAGCCGATCGGCCTGCAACAGCAGATCCCGTACGAGGGTACGGGCCGTCACCGTGACAGCCCCCGGAGCGACACTCACGTCGAACTCGGGCCGGGAGTAAGGGATTTCACGGTCAGGCACGGGGAAGTGCAGCGCCCGCAGCCCGTCCGAGTCGGCGACCAGGAACTCCCCGACTCCTACGGGCACAAGCCCTTCCGGCACCGGCACCTCGGCGACCGCCCGCCCCTCCGCCACGAACCCGACCCGCACCACCGACCCGCCACCCCCCGTACCCCCGTCCACGGACATCCGCCGCAGCTCCGCGGTCCCCTTCCACCGTTCCGCCGCCTGATTGACGACCGCCAACACCAGCCCGGATCCCCGCACTTGAAGCGTGAGCAACCGGTCCGCGTACAGCCGCCGCAGCTCGTGATAGAGCGGCTTCTCGCGCCCGTCCCCGTCGATCGCCGCCCACGACGTCACCGGCCAGCAGTCGTTGAGCTGCCACACGATCGTCCCCGCGCACACCGGCCAGTGCGAACGCCAGTGCTCGATCCCGGCGGCGACGGCACGGGCCTGATTGACCTGGGTGAGGTAGTGCCACCGGTCGAAGTCCCCGTCAGGCAAAGGGAAATGGCGCCCGAGCCCGCGCTCCAGCTTCCCGTTCCCGTCGTCGGCCTTCTGGTGGTGCAGCATGCCGGGGGAGTCGGAAGCGAGCGTCTCACCGGGCAGCGCGCGCCGCAGCGTGGCGTACGCCGCCGGTGCCTGCCACCCGAACTCGGCCACGAAACGCGGGACTTGGAGCCGGTAGTCGGCGTAGTCCGCCCGGTTCCACACCTCCCACGAGTGGTGCGTACCGTACGCCGGATCGTTCGGATGCCGCTCCCAGGACCCGGACCAGGGACTGCCCGCCGTATAGGGCCGCGTAGGGTCCAACTCGGCCACCACACGCGGCAGTACGCCCAGGTAGTACCCCTCACCCCACGACTCCCCGGCGAGCCGCTGCTCCCACCCCCAGTCCCTGAAGCCCCACAGGTTCTCGTTGTTGCCGTTCCACAGCACGAGCGAGGGATGCGGCATCAGCCGTACGACGTTCTCCCGCGCCTCCGCCTCGACCTCGCCGCGCAGTGGCTGCTCCTCGGGATAGGCGGCGCACGCGAACGGGAAGTCCTGCCAGACCAGCAGCCCCAACTCGTCGCAGGCGTCGTAGAAGTCCTCGCTCTCGTAGATCCCGCCGCCCCACACGCGTACGAGGTCCACGCCGACGTCGGCGGCCTGTGCGAGCCGCTGCCGGTACCGTTCGCGGGTGATCCGGGACGGGAACACGTCGTCCGGGATCCAGTTGACGCCCCTCGCGAACAGCCGCTCCCCGTTGACGACCAGCGTGAACCCGGCCCCGTGGGCGTCGGCGGACGTGTCGAGCCCGACGGTACGGAACCCGACCCGCCGACGCCAGCCGTCCAGCGGGACATCGCCATGGCGAAGCGTCAATTCGACCTCGTACAACGGCTGTTCTCCGTACCCGCGCGGCCACCACAACTCCACGTCCGGCACGTCCAGCCGTACGACACCACTGGTCCCGTCGACCGTGCCCCGCACCCGGAACTCGCTGCTCCCACGGCTTGCCCTGGCCTCCAGCGTGAGCCCGGCCTCGACCCGGGTGCGCTCGACGTCGACCGCCAACCTCACCTGACCCACGCCGTGTTCATCGACCGTCACCTCGGGGCGCACCCGCGCGATCCGGGCCGTCGACCAGTGCTCAAGCCGCACCGGTCGCCAGATCCCGGCCGTGACGAGGGTCGGTCCCCAGTCCCAGCCGAAGGAGCAGGCCATCTTCCGGATGTACTGGTAGGGCTCGGCATAGGCGCCGGGCCGCTCGCCCAGCCGCTCCCGCACGGCCTCCGCCTCGGTGTAGGCGGACGCGAACCGTACGGACAGCCGCCCTGTCGTCCCGGTCACGTCGAAGCGGTACGAGCGGTGCATGTTCCTTACCTGGCCCAGGAGTTGACCGTCGAGCCGGATCTCGGCGGCGGTGTCGAGCCCGTCGAAGACGAGGTCGGTCTGCTCATGAACCGAGTCATGGACCGAGGAGGCGTCGAGGTCCGTCTCGTATGTCCACTCCCGCCGCCCCACCCACGCGACCTCGGTCTCGTTCCGGCCGATGAAGGGGTCCGGGATCACGCCCGCCGCCAGCAGGTCGGTGTGCACGCACCCGGGGACGGCGGCGGCCAGTTCGCCCCCCTCGTGCCGCACGGTCCAGCCCTCGGTGAGCGGTGTGGCCTCCAGCATGCGCGCTCCTAAACCGTTCTACTCCCGCGTGGGTCAAGCGCGGGAAGAGTGGTGTCAGCGTTGGCGAAATAGGGACTTTACCGGTTCAGTAAGTGCTGTCAGAGTGCCGAATCAGCCATCCCGTTAGTGCTCGTCCGTCCCGAACGGAGCTGATGCACATGAACCGCCGCACGATTCCCGCACTCCTCACCGCCGGCCTGCTGCTCTCCGCGTGCACCGGAACCGGAGGAACCTCAAAGGGCGCCGACGCCAAGGCGCCTGATGATCCGTCAAAGGTGAGCGGAACCATCAAGGTCCTCACCGTGCGGACCGACCTCGTGCAGGACGGCACGCTGAAGAAATACGCCGACGCGTTCCGCAGGACGTATCCGAACGTGAAGGTCGAGTTCGAGGGACTCACCAACTACGAGGCCGAAGTCAAGATCCGTATGAACACGGAGAACTACGGCGATGTCCTGCTGATCCCGGCGGTGATCAAGAAGAGCGACTACCCGAAGTTCTTCGCGTCCCTCGGCACCCAGACCGAACGCGCCAAGAAGTACCGCTTCACCGACTTCACCACGGTCGACGGCAAGGTCTACGGCCAGAGCCCGGTCGGCGTGACCCCAGGCTTCCTCTACAACAAGAGGATCTGGCAGGAGGCCGGCATCACCGACTGGCCCACCACACCCGCCGAGTTCATCACCGCCCTGAAGGCGATCAAGTCCAAGACGGACGCGGACCCGTACTACACCAACTTCGCCGCCCAGTGGCCGCTCACGTCCTGGACGTACGTCAACGGCTCGGTGGGCTGCGACACCGGGGCGACGACCGAACTGGTCGAGAGCGATCCCTGGGCCAAGGGCGCCGACCTGCGCGTCGGCGACACCCTCCTCTACGACATCGTGCACGACGGGCTCGCCGAGAAGGACCCGACGACCACCAACTGGGAGGCGTCCAAACCCCGGTTGGCGAAGGGCGAGATCGCCACGCAGTGGCTCGGCACCTGGGCGATCGTCCAGTTCCAGGACGCGGCGAAGAAGGCCGGCGTCGACCCCGCCGACATCGGATTCATGCCCTTCCCGGCCCAAGTGGGCGGCAAGTTCTGTGCAGTTGTCGGCCCCGACTACAACCAGGCCGTCAACGTCCACAGCGAGCACAAGGAGGCGGCCCGCGCCTGGATCGACTGGTTCACCGACAAGTCGGGTTACGCGGACGACAACTTGGCCATCTCCCCGCTCAAGGACGCCCCGTTGCCCACCGTGCTCCAGCCGTACGAGGAAGCCGGGGTGAAGTTCATCGAGGTCGACGACACCGACGGGGCCCAACTCAAGCTCGTCGACACCGAGTCGGAGGTCGGCATCTACGCCCCCGACTACCGCCAGGACCTCGTCGACCTGGCCCGTGGCGCCCGCAAGGGCAGCCTCGACGACTTCCTCGGGGACCTCGGCAAGCGCTGGGCCGAGGCACAGCGCTCAGTGGGGACGCGGTGACACGCCTGCGGCGAGGCGTAACTCCCTGGCTGTTCCTGATGGCCCCGCTCGCACTGCTGCTGACCTTCACCTACGCACCGATCGCCAACATGGTCGCGTACAGCTTCACCGACTGGGACGGCGTCAGCCCCGAACTGCACTACACGGGCGCCGGGAACTACACCGAACTCCTCACCCGCCCCGAGCTGTTCGAGGTGTTCTTCGTCAGCGGCTACTACCTGGCCGCCTCCGCGCTCCAGATCGTCGCCGCGCTCTACTTCGCGACGATCCTGAGCTTCGACATCCGGTTCCGGAACTTCTTCAAGGGCGTGCTGTTCTTCCCGTATCTGATCAACGGGGTCGCGATCGGCTTCGTGTTCCTCTACTTCTTCCAGGACGGCGGCACCCTCGACTCGGTGCTGGGCCTGTTCGGCGTCCACACGGACCACGCCTGGCTGGGCACCCCGACGTCGGCGAACATCTCGCTCGCCGGGGTCTCGGTCTGGCGCTACATGGGCCTGAACTTCGTGCTGTTCCTGGGCGCGATCCAGTCCATCCCGGGGGAGCTGTACGAGGCCGCCGAACTCGACGGTGCGAACCGCTGGCACCAGTTCCGGTACATCATCGCGCCCGGCATCAAGCCCGTACTGAGCCTGAGCGTGATCCTGTCGATCTCGGGCTCCCTCTCGGTCTTCGAGATCCCGTACATCATGACCGGCGGCGCGACCGGCACCGAGACCTTCGTGATCCAGACGGTAAAGCTGGCGTTCCAGTTCAACAAGACGGGGCTCGCCTCGGCGGCGGCCGTCGTACTCCTGCTGATCGTGCTCGCCGTGACCTGGGTACAGCGGCGGCTCGTCCCGGACGACAGGGTGGATCTCGTATGACGCGCCGAGCGATCGCCCGTACGTTCGTGTACCTGTCCCTGGTCCTCGCGGCGGTGGTCGTCCTGCTGCCGCTGGGCGTGATCGTCCTGACCTCGCTCAAGTCCGAGCAGGAGATGGCGGACGACAGCGGAGCGCTCTCCCTCCCCGGCGACCTCCTGAACCTCCACAACTACGTGACGGCGTTCCAGGACGGCGAGATGCTGTCCGCGTTCGCCAACACGGCCCTCATCCTCCTCTTCACCGTCACGGGAACCGTCCTCATCGGCTCGATGACGGCGTACGCGATCGACCGCTTCACCTTCCGCTTCCGGAAGCTGGTGATCGGCCTGTTCCTGGTGGCGACCCTGGTCCCCGGCGTCACGACCCAGGTGGCGACGTTCCAGATCGTCAACAGCTTCGGCATGTTCGACACCCTCTGGGCACCGATCGCCCTCTACATGGGCACCGACATCGTGTCGATCTACATCTTCCTTCAGTTCGTCCGCTCGATCCCGATCTCCCTGGACGAGTCGGCACGTCTCGACGGAGCCAACGCCTTCACGATCTACCGCAAGATCATCTTCCCGCTCCTGAAGCCGGCGATCGCGACGGTGGTGATAGTGAAGGGGATCACCGTCTACAACGACTTCTACATCCCCTTCCTCTACATGCCGTCCGAGGATCTTGGCGTGATTTCGACGTCCCTTTTCCGCTTCAAGGGCCCCTTCGCGGCCCACTGGGAGACGATCTCGGCAGGCGCGGTCCTGGTCATCCTGCCCACACTGGTCGCTTTCCTGTCGTTGCAGAGGTTCATCTACAACGGCTTCATGAGAGGAGCGACGAGGTGAGCTTTTAGGGGCGCGGGGAACTGCGCGACAAGCCACGACGGGCTGGCACCCGCCGACGAACAGAACCCCTACGGCGCCTTGGCGGAAAGAGCCTCAACCAGAACAGGCGTCACCAACTCCACCTGCCAGGCCCGAGCCCCGTACCCCTCAAGAGCCCCCGCAACAGCCTCCGCGTCAACGACGACAGGCGGCTCCCAGCAAACCCTCCGCACCGTGTCCGGAGTGATCAGATTCTCCTGAGGCATGTTCAACCCCTCGGCCAGCGCCGAGACCCCGGCCCGTGCCGCGGACAACCGCGCCGCGGCCACCGGATCCTTGTCGGCCCAGGCCCGCGGCGGCGGAGGCCCGACCACAGGCTGCCCCGGCTGGGGCAACTGCGCGTCGGTGAGCGCCTTCGCCCGGTCCACCGCGGCCTGCCACTGCTCCAGCTGCCGCCGCCCCATCCGGTGTCCGAACCCGGTCAGCCCGGCCAGCGCGTGCACATTGGCGGGCACGGCGAGCGCGGCCTCGACGATCGCCGCGTCCGACAGCACCTTGCCCGGCGACACGTCCCGGCGCTGCGCGATCCGGTCCCGGGTCTCCCACAGCTCCCGTACGACGGCCAGCTGCCTGCGCCGACGCACCTTGTGCATACCGGACGTACGCCGCCAGGGGTCCTTGCGGGGCTCGGGCGGCGGCGCCGACGCGATCGCGTCGAACTCCTGCCGGGCCCACTCCAGCTTGCCCTGCCGGTCCAGCTCCTTCTCCAGCGCGTCCCGCAGGTCGACCAGGAGTTCGACATCGAGCGCCGCGTACCGCAGCCAGGGCTCGGGCAGCGGCCGGGTCGACCAGTCGACCGCGGAGTGGCCCTTCTCGAGTACGAAGCCCAGGACGCCCTCGACCATCGCGCCCAGGCCGACCCGGGGGAACCCGGCCAGCCGTCCGGCCAGCTCGGTGTCGAACAGCGTGGCGGGGATCATGCCTATCTCGCGGAGACAGGGCAGGTCCTGCGTGGCGGCGTGCAGGACCCATTCCACACCGTCGAGCGCCTCGCCGAGGCCGGACAGATCGGGGCAGGCGACCGGGTCGATGAGCGCGGTGCCGGCGCCCTCACGGCGCAGCTGCACCAGATAGGCGCGCTGTCCGTAGCGGTAACCGGACGCACGTTCGGCGTCGACGGCGACGGGACCGCTGCCCGCGGCGAACGTGGCGATCACCTCGGCGAGCGCGTTCTCGTCGGCGATGACTGGCGGAATACCGTCACGGGGTTCGAGGAGGGGGATCGGCGCCTGAGCCTCAGAAGATCCGTTGTCGTCCGGAGGAGCGCCTCCGGTGGTTCGCAGTGAGCTGTCTGCTGCGGTCTCTTGGGCTTCGGTCACCTGTCAAGGGTATCTGTGTATGGACGGCGCCCGCCGACGGAACGTTCCGTCGACGGGCGCCTTGGGGTCGTAAACCAGTCACGTGTCACACGTGTCAGTGAATTCGGTCGGTGATCAGTGGTCAGTGATGGTCGTTGATCATTGTTCAGCGGGGTTCAGTGGATGATCCCGGTTCGGAGGGCCACCGCCACCATCCCGGCGCGGTCGCCCGTGCCGAGCTTGCGGGCGATACGGGCGAGGTGGCTCTTGACGGTGAGCGCGGACAGGCCCATGGAGACGCCGATCGCCTTGTTGGACTGGCCCTCCGCGACCAGTCGAAGGACCTCGACCTCGCGGCCGGACAGCTCGCGGTAGCCGCCCGGGTGGCTCGGGGCACCCGGGGGGCGGCGGTGCATACGGGCGCCGGCGCCGATGGGGGCGGCGCCGGGTCGGCTGGGAAGCCCGACGTTGTTGCGGGTGCCGGTGACGACGTAACCCTTCACACCGCCCGCGAGGGCGTTGCGTACGGCTCCGATGTCGTCGGCGGCGGACAGGGCCAGGCCGTTGGGCCAGCCCGCGGCGCGGGTCTCGGACAGCAGGGTGAGCCCGCTGCCGTCGGGCAGGTGGACGTCAGCGACGCAGATGTCGCGGGGGTTGCCGATGCGGGGACGAGCCTCCGCGATGGACGAGGCCTCGATCACATCGCGTACACCGAGCGCCCACAGGTGGCGGGTGACGGTGGAGCGGACGCGGGGGTCGGCCACGACCACCATGGCGGTCGGCTTGTTCGGGCGGTAGGCGACCAGGCTTGCGGGCTGCTCAAGAAGAACGGACACCAGGCCTCCTGGAGTGCGGCGTGCTTTCAAGGTCACAGAGGTCTTCGGCATCAAACCTGTGCTCCTTTAGAGAAAGATCACGATCTGGTGAGTAACAATCCGTGCAATTCGGACACGCCTTCGATCATCCGAAGATCGAACGGTTTCGCTCTACGTCGATACGCGGCCGAAAGTGGCCGTATCGACAAAGAGCTACTAAAGACGGCGTGCCGATACGCGACAAAGGAGGGTGCTCGGGCGTGACAAAGGGGAACGGCCTTGCGGTCCCCGGGCGGGGACCGCAAGGCCGTTCAGCTGGATACGTGGTGTCTTCCCCGCGGGCCGGTGTGTGGGGGGGGTGCCTCTATGTCTTTCGTCAAGCGAGGCGTGGGGTTCTGGGTTCGTAGAAGGTGCCGTCGCGGAGCATGGCGAACAGCACGTTGATCCGCTGGCGGGCCAGGCGGAGAAGTGCCTGGGTGTGGGTCTTCCCGCGGGCCCGGCATTTGTCGTAGTAGGTGCGGGAGGCGGGATCGTGCAGGGCGGCGAACGCGGACAGGAACATCGCGCGTTTGAGCTGCCGGTTGCCGCCTCTGGGTGCGTGTTCGCCGTGGATCGAGGTCCCCGACGACTTGGTCGTGGGGGCGAGGCCGGCGTAGGAGGCCAGGTGGGCGGCGGAGGGGAAGCTGGTGCCGTCGCCGACGGTGACCAGCAAGGTGGCGGCGGTCCTGACCGCGACCCCCGGAATCGAGGTCAGGACCGCGGAAAGAGGGTGCGCCTCCAGCAGCTGTCCGATCTGTGCTTCCAGGGCTCGTCGTTGTTCGTGGACGGCCGCGAGCGAGCGGGCCAGCGAGGGGATCACGAGGTCGAGGGTGCCGGTGCCCGGGACCACGACGGTCTGCTCGTCGAGGGCGTCGAAGACCTCGTCGATCAGCCGGGCAGCCATGCGCGGGGCCTTGGGCCGGATCACCTCAACGAGCCTGCGGCGACCGGCCTTTCGCAAGCTGGCCGGGGATCCGTAGCGTTCCAGCAGCCAGGTCACGGCGGGGTGGTCCAGGCGCGGGCCGAGGACGCGTTCCAGGCTGGGGTGGAACTGGGTGAGCAGGCCGCGTATTCGGTTGCTGGTGCGGGTGGCCTCGGCCGCCAGGTCCTGGTCGAAGCCCACGAGAACGGTCAGTTCGGCGGTGATCTCGTCGGTCAGTGCCAGCGCGCGCAGGGTGTGCGGCATGGTCCGGGCGGCGTCCGCGATCACCGCGGCGTCCTTCGCGTCGGTCTTCGCCTCGCCCGGATACAGGTCGGCGATCCGCCGCATGGACAAGCCGGGCAGATAGGCGACCTTGCAGCCCGCGTCCCGGGCGACGGTCAGTGGCAGGGCGCCGATCGAGGCGGGCTGGTCCACGATCAGCAGGACGGTGCCGAACTTCGCGGCCAGCTTGTCGAAGACGGCCCGCAGTTTCGGTTCGCTGTTGGGCAGCGGTTTGTCGAAGACCTTCTTGCCGGCCGGGGTGAGCCCGTGCCCGTGATGGGTGCTCTTGCCGACGTCCAGGCCGAGGAAGACGCCCACGTCGTCGATGTCGTCCAACCCATCCTCCTGAACGGGGTTCGTGCGGTGCTGGCCAGGGCGTTGGCGTCGTATGCGCGCATCCACGTTATGCAGACCTGCCGCCCGCAAGCGGCCGGGCGTTGCACCAGGCCAGGCGGTAGTCGGACCTCTCATCAGCGTCTCCAACGGCGCCTCTCGGGCCCGGTGGCACCACCCCCCAGGTCATCGGTTCGACAGGGGGGAACAGCCATGCCGGGCCCGGAGGCCAGCGGTCCTCTTGCAGGACCGCGAAGAAGATAACGGGGGCTGGTCGCGCAGTTCCCCGCGCCCCTTAGGGGCGCTGCCGGAGCCGCTTGATCAGCGGGACTGAGGGCCCCGTCGCTGTGGCAGCGTCACCACCGACGCGTCGCCGGGGGCGGCCGGTGGGAGGCCCGCGATCTGGGCGAGGAGGTCGCACCAGGAGGCCAGGTGGGAGGCGGTGTCCGGGACGCCGCCGAGGCCCTCGCGGGGTGTCCAGGAGGCGCGGATCTCGATCTGGGAGGCGGCAGGGCGCTCCGACATCCCGCCGAAGTAGTGCGAACTCGCGCGCGTGACGGTGCCGCTGGCCTCGCCGTACGACAGCCCGCGCGCCTGGAGCGCACCCGTCAGCCACGACCAGCACACGTCGGGCAGCAGCGGGTCCGCGGCCATCTCCGGCTCCAGCTCGGCGCGCACCAGCGTCACCAGCCGGAAGGACCCCTGCCAGGCGTCGTGCCCGGCCGGGTCGTGCAGCAGGACGAGCCGGCCGTCGGCCAGATCCTCCTCACCGTCGACGACCGCCGCCTCCAGGGCGTACGCGTACGGCGCCAGGCGCTGGGGCGCCCGCGTCGGCTCGATCTCGATCTGCGGCCTCAGCCGCGCGGACCGCAACGCGTCGACGGCAGCCCGGAAGGGCAACGGAGCCGTGTCCGCATCCCGGTCCCCCTCCTTCGCGTCGTCCATTCCGCCAGCGCCGTCCGACAGTCGTCCCTGAGCCGCAGCCATGCGGGGAAGATTAAAGGGAACCGGGCCTCCGCGCGGGGAGGGACACCCGTGGGACGGGCCACAGTACGGTCGGAGCCGCCGACGGGGCAGTTCTCGGGACCGTCGCCGGGGCTGTCGGTGGGGCGTGCGAGACTTTGGGTCGTGAGCGCGAACCAGAGCCCCGCGGGCCAGCAGCCGACAGCGACGTCCGCCGCCGTCAAGAACGACGCCGTGCAGGATTCCGCCTTCCTCAAGGCATGCAGACGCGAGCCGGTGCCGCACACACCCGTGTGGTTCATGCGCCAGGCCGGGCGCTCCCTCCCCGAGTACCGCAAAGTCCGCGAGGGCATCCCCATGCTGGAGTCCTGCACCCGGCCCGAGCTGGTCACCGAGATCACCCTCCAGCCGGTGCGCCGGCACAACGTGGACGCGGCGATCTACTTCAGCGACATCGTCGTCCCGCTCAAGGCCATCGGTGTCGACCTCGACATCAAGCCCGGCGTCGGCCCGGTCGTCGAGAAGCCGATCCGCACCCGCGCGGACCTCGCCCAGCTCCGCGACCTCACCCCCGAGGACGTCTCGTACGTCACCGAGGCCATCGGCCTGCTCACCCGCGAACTCGGCGCCACCCCGCTGATCGGCTTCGCCGGCGCGCCCTTCACCCTCGCGAGCTACCTCGTCGAGGGCGGCCCGTCCCGGACGTACGAGAACGCCAAGGCGATCATGTACGGCGACCCGCAGCTCTGGGCCGACCTCCTCGACCGCCTCGCCGACATCACGGCCGCCTTCCTCAAGGTCCAGATCGAGGCGGGCGCCAGCGCCGTCCAGCTGTTCGACTCCTGGGCCGGGGCCCTCGCCCCGGCCGACTACCGCCGCTCGGTGCTCCCCGCCTCCCAGAAGGTCTTCAAGGCCGTCGAGGGGTACGGCGTGCCGCGCATCCACTTCGGTGTCGGCACCGGCGAGCTGCTCACCCCCATGAGCGAGGCCGGCGTGGACGTCATGGGCGTCGACTGGCGCGTCCCGCTCGACGAGGCCGCCCGCCGCGTCGGCCCCGGCAAGGCGCTCCAGGGCAACCTCGACCCGACGGTCCTGTTCGCCTCCACCGAGGCCGTCGAGGCCAAGACACGCGAGGTCCTCGACTCCGCGAAGGGCCTGGAGGGCCACGTCTTCAACCTCGGCCACGGCGTCATGCCGAACACGCCCCCGGACGCCCTGACCCGCCTCGTGGAGTACGTCCACACCAGCACCGCCCGCTGAGCCCTGTGCCGGCGCCCGTCACCACGTATGCCGTGCCTGCCTGCCCCACAGCAGGCGGCCCGGCTCGGGCGGCGCCGGGGTGCCGGCCCTGAGCGGCCAGGCGAGCAGCATGCCCGCGAGGAAGCCGACGATGTGGGCGGCGTACGCCACGGTGCCGACCTCGGAGACGCCCTCGCCGGACGAGTACACCGCCTGGAGCACGAACCAGAAGCCCAGCACCAGCCAGGCCGGCAGCCGCAGCGGCAGGAAGATCAGGAAGGGCACCAGGACCCAGACCCTGGCCTTCGGGAACAGCACCAGATAGGCGCCCAGGACACCGGCGATCGCCCCCGAGGCGCCGATCAGGGGGTCGCCCGAGTCGGCGTTGAGCAGCGCGAAGCCGTACGACGCCGCGTAGCCGCAGACGACGTAGAAGAGCAGATACCGCACATGTCCCAGGCGGTCCTCGATGTTGTTGCCGAAGATCAGCAGGAACAGCATGTTGCCCAGCAGGTGCAGCCAGCCGCCGTGCAGGAACATCGCCGTGAAGACGGACAGCACGGGTGACTTGTCGTAGGTGGGCGCGCCGATCACACAGCCCGGCCCTCCCGTGCCGATCCCGACGTCGCCCGTCGGGACCACGCGCGGCAACTGGCCGTGGATCAGTTCCCGGGGCACGGCGGCGTAGTGGTCCAGGAAGGCCTGGAGGTGGCACAGCTGTGCCAGGCCGCTCTCGCCCGTCACCGAGCCCGCGATGCCGGGCATGGAGAGGAACACGAGGACGTTCGCGGCGATCAGGGCGTACGTGACCCAAGGGGTGCGGCTTGCGGGGTTCACGTCATGGACGGGGATGACCACAAGGAAGTAGTGCCCGCGATGCGTCCCGTGAATCGGTGAACGCGACTGTCCGTGTGTCCGTATCTGTCCTCAACGTCCGCGGCACGACGAAGGCGCGTCGCGGGGACGACGTGAGGAACAGGCGATGAACGACCGAGTTACTCCTCCGATGGTGGCTCTGCCCAACGGAGAGGCCGAACTGGCCCTGGTGGTCCACCTGCCCTGGGAGGACGTGGCGCGGCTCGGCCAGGAGGCGGGGCGGTTGGCTACGCAGATGCAGCGGCCTGTGTCGCTGGACGAGGCTGTCAGCCATCGGCTGAGGTCCAGCGGGCTGGGCGCCCACGCCAGGCCCGCGGGGGCGCAGCCGGGGCAGGCGCCGGCGGTTTCGGCCCCGGCGGTTTCGGCGTCGGCTTCTGTGTCCTCGTTGCCGTCTCGGCCGCCGGCTGAGCAGGCTCGGCAGGCTATTGATCGGATCAACGGAACGGCCTAGCGACAGGAGGTTCGGTTCGTTGCCGGGTGCGGGCTGTGTGTGGCTGGTCGCGCAGTTCCCCGCGCCCCTAGGCAAGCTGCCCCTAGCGCGTATTGACCCGTACCGCTGCTGATGCCTTCCTTGCCGCTACCAGTACGGGGTCCCAGACCGGGGAGAACGGGGGCGCGTAGCCCAGGTCCAGGGCTGTCATCTGTTCGACTGTCATGCGGGCCGTCAGGGCCACCGCTGCGATGTCGACGCGTTTTGCCGCGCCCTCGCGGCCGACGATCTGGACGCCAAGGAGGCGGCCTGTGCGGTGTTCGGCGAGCATTTTCACGGTCATCAGGGCCGCGCCGGGGTAGTAGCCCGCGCGGCTCGTCGACTCGATGGTGACCGTTTCGAAGCGGAGGCCCGCCCGGAGTGCGTCCTTCTCGCGGAGGCCGGTGCGGGCGATCTCCAGGTCGCAGACCTTGCTCACGGCCGTGCCGACGACCCCGGGGAAGGTGGCGTAGCCGCCGCCGGCGTTCGCGCCGATGACCTGGCCGTGCTTGTTGGCGTGCGTGCCGAGGGCGATGTGCCGTTCGCGGCCGGAGACGAGGTCCAGGACCTCCACACAGTCGCCGCCCGCCCAGATGTTCTCGTGCCCGCGCACCCGCATCGCGAGGTCGGTGAGGAGGCCGCCGTGGTCGCCCAGGGGGAGGCCTGCCGCGAGGGCGAGGCTCGTCTCGGGGCGGACTCCGATGCCGAGCACGACCACGTCCGCCGGGTATTCGGCGTCGTCGGTCACCACCGCGCGTACTCTGCCGTCCTCGCCCGTGAGCAGCTTGGTGACCTCGGCGTCGTTCACCATGGTGATGCCCAGGCCCTCCATCGCCTCGTGCACCAGGCGGCCCATGTCGGGGTCGAGCGTGGACATCGGTTCCTTGCCGCGGTTGACGACCGTCACCTCGTAGCCTCGATTGATGAGCGCCTCGGCCATCTCCACGCCGATGTAGCCCGCGCCGACCACGACCGCGCGTCGGCCCTCGGTGGTGGCCAGGGTGTCCAGGAGCGCCTGGCCGTCGTCCAGGGTCTGCACGCCGTGCACCCCGGGGGCTTCGATGCCCGGCAGCTCCGGGCGGATCGGGCGGGCGCCCGTGGCGATCACCAGTTTGTCGTACGACGTCCATGACTCGGCGCCCGTGTCCAGGGCACGCGCGCGTACCCGGCCGCCGGGGACGTCGATCTCCATGACCTCCGTCCGCATGCGCAGGTCGATGTCGCGGGCCAGGTGCTCCTCGGGCGTACGGGCGATCAGTTGGTCCCGGTCCGGGACGTCGCCGCTCACCCAGTAGGGGATGCCGCACGCCGAGTAGGAGGTGAAGTTGCCGCGTTCGAACGCGACGATCTCCAGCTCGTCGGGGCCCTTGAGCCGTCGTGCCTGCGACGCGGCGGACATGCCCGCCGCGTCGCCGCCGATCACGACCAGCCGCTCGGTCCCACGCTTCGTGTCCCTCGTACGGTCATCGCTCGCGCTCATGCTCATACGAACACGCTACGGGGACCTGGCATTTCAGTCCCGGTCGGTTCTGATCAGTTCTGGTCAGTCCTCGTCCGGGCCGGTCGGCTGTGCCGCCGGGCTCGTGGTCGTCGCCGGGGCGGAGCCCTGCCGACGGGTGCGGGTCAGGCGCAGCCAGACGAACAGCAGCAGGGCCGCCACCGCCGCGAACGGCAGTACGGCGGCGATGGCCACCACGATCCAGCGCAGCATCGTCACGAACGCGTCCCAGCCGCCCGAGAGGGCGTCCAGGAAGCCGGGGTCCTCGTCCTCGTCGGACTCCTTGGCCGGGGTCTCGGACAGGGAGAGGTTGATCGTGGCCAGGGTCGTACGGTCCTTCAGGGAGGTCTGGCGGGCGAGCAGCGACTCCAGGTCGGCCTGGCGGCGGCTCAACTCGCTCTCCAGGGTGACCACATCGGCGAGCTTGGTGGCCTGGTCCATCAGCTCGCGGATGCGGTTCACGCTGGCGCGCTGCGTGGTGATCCGGCTCTCCACGTCGACGACCTGCTCGGTGACGTCCCTCGCCTCCGCCTCCCGGTGCAGCAGCTTGCCGGTGCCCTCCAGATCGGCGAGGACCTCCTCGTACTCGCCGACGGGCACCCGCAGCACGATCTCGGTGCTCTCGCTGCCCTCCTCGCCCTCCTCCTCGTTCAGGGTCGTCGTCTCGCTTCCGACATAGCCGCCCGCGTTCTGCGCGGTGGTGCGGACCTTGGCCAGGGCCTTGGGTACGTTCTTGACCTGCACGGAGACGGACACGGTACGGATGATGTGCGCGCCGGCGGCGGGCTGGGGTGCCGTGCTGGCCTGGGCGGCGCCGTCCTTGGCGCTGCCCGGCTTGCTGTCGGCCTCGGCCTGGTCCTCCAGGGCGCCCGAGGCGGGCTGTGCCGCCTCGCCACCCGCGTCGCTGCTCGAGCTGTCGCCGTCGCCGAGGCCGCCGCTGCAGCCGGTGAGGGTCAGGCCGGCGGCGAGAAGGATTCCCGCCAGGGCCTGAACGGGTCGTACGGAGCGTCGTGTACGGCTTGTGCGCAGTCTGTTCATCTTGCGGATCCCCCCGAGGGCTGTCGTCGGACCGTCTTGGACCGCCGTGGTGCACGGCTGACGTTCCTTCGACGCCCGAAGGGTTCGAGACGTTGGCCGGTTGTGGTCCCGATGCGGTCACGGTCGGGACTCGTGTCGGACACCGCGGAGCGGTGTGCGCCGACGGGAGTGTCAGCGGGGTCTGAGAGGGTGGTGGCATGAGCGCAGTGGAGGCCCGTGCGGGTGCCGGGCATGTCGTCGTCATCGGGGGCGGGATCGCGGGTCTGGCCGCCGCCCACCGGCTCCTGGACCGGGGTGTTCGGGTCACGGTCCTGGAGGCGTCCGAGCGCGTCGGCGGCAAGCTGCTGCCCGGCGAGATCGCGGGCGCGCGGGTCGATCTCGGCGCCGAGTCGATGCTCGCGCGCAGACCCGAAGCCGTCGCGCTCGCCCGCGAGGTCGGCCTCGACGACCGCCTCCAGCCGCCCGCCACCTCTACGGCCTCGATCTGGACCCGGGGCGCCCTGCGGCCCTTTCCCAAGGGGCACGTCATGGGCGTACCCGGCAACGCCTCGGCCCTGTCCGGCGTCCTCTCGGAGGAGGGGCTGGCCCGGATCGAGCGCGACGCCGACCTGCCGCGCACGGAGGTCGGGGACGACGTGGCGGTGGGGGAGTTCGTCGCCGCGCGCCTCGGCCGCGAGGTCGTCGACCGGCTGGTCGAGCCGCTACTCGGCGGGGTGTACGCGGGGGACGCGTACCGCATCTCGATGCGCTCGGCCGTGCCCCAGCTCTTCGAGGTGGCGAAGAAGCAGGCGTCCCTCACGGAGGGCGTGCGC
Source organism: Streptomyces sp. NBC_00075 (assembly GCF_045041225.1). Taxonomy (NCBI): domain Bacteria; kingdom Bacillati; phylum Actinomycetota; class Actinomycetes; order Kitasatosporales; family Streptomycetaceae; genus Streptomyces; species Streptomyces sp. NBC_00075. The sequence continues at coordinate 2,319,793 of NZ_CP108243.1, read as the reverse complement.
GGCATCCAGGCCCGGATGGCCGCCGCCCCCCAGCAGTCCGGCCCGGTCTTCATGGGCATCCAGGGGGGTGTGGGCCAACTGCCGCTCGCCGTCGCGGAGTCGGTCCGCGCGCGGGGCGGCGAGATCGTCACCGGGGCGCCGGTGAGCGAGCTGCGCCGGGTGGCCGGGACGTCGGCGGCGTGGCGGGTCGTGGCCGGGGAGCGAGTGTTCGACGCGGACGGGGTGGTCGTCGCCGTACCGACCCCGGTGGCCGCAGACCTGCTCCGCGCCGAGGCACCGGCCGCCGCGGCCGAGCTCGCGGGCGTGGAGTACGCCTCGATGGCCCTGATCACCCTGGCCTACCGCCGCGCGGACGTCAGCCTCCCCGAGGGCAGCGGCTTCCTGGTGCCGCCCGTCGACGGACGCACGATCAAGGCGTCGACGTTCGCCTCCCAGAAGTGGGGCTGGATCGCGGAGGAGAACCCGGACCTGCTCGTCCTGCGGACCTCCGTCGGGCGGTACGCCGAGACGGAGATCCTCCAGCGCCCCGACACCGACCTGGTGGACGTCTCGCGCCACGACCTCGAGGAGGCCACCGGACTGACGGCGGCCCCCGTCGAGAGCCGCGTCACCCGCTGGGACGACGGCCTGCCCCAGTACCCCGTCGGCCACCACGCCCGCGTGGACCGCATCCGCGAACACATCGCCAAGCTCCCGGGCCTCGCGGTGTGCGGTGCGGCGTATGACGGTGTCGGCATCCCGGCGTGTATTGCGAGCGCGTACACGGCAGTCGACGCGCTGTCTGTTCCGCGGGAAGGGTGGTTGTGAGGCTGCGGGCTCGTCGTGGCTGGTCGCGCAGTTCCCCGCGCCCCTTGGGCGCGGGGTGGACCGCGCGGAGTTCGGCAGAGCCGCTTGGAGCGGTTTGAGGCCACCCGGTGCTCAGCGGGTCCCGGCGGAGCGGGAGAATAGGCGCATGAGTGACGACGCCCCCACCACCGAGTCCGGCCGGATCCCGAACAAGGGCAAGCTGGCCAAGGACCTCAACGAGGTCATCCGCTACACCCTGTGGTCCGTCTTCAAGCTGAAGGACGTCCTGCCCGTGGACCGCGCGGGCTACGCCGACGAGGTCCAGGAGCTGTTCGACCAGCTCGCCGCGAAGGACGTGACCGTGCGCGGCACGTACGACGTGTCGGGGCTGCGCGCCGACGCCGACCTGATGATCTGGTGGCACGCCGAGACCGCCGACCAGCTCCAGGAGGCGTACAACCTCTTCCGCCGCACCAAGCTGGGCCGCGCCCTGGAGCCGGTCTGGTCGAACATGGCGCTGCACCGCCCCGCCGAGTTCAACCGCTCGCACATCCCGGCGTTCCTGGCCGACGAGACGCCCCGGAACTACATCAGCGTCTACCCGTTCGTGCGCTCGTACGACTGGTACCTGCTGCCCGACGAGGACCGTCGCCGGATGCTCGCCGACCACGGCAAGATGGCCCGTGGCTTCCCGGACGTGCGGGCCAACACGGTCGCCTCGTTCTCCCTCGGCGACTACGAGTGGCTGCTGGCCTTCGAGGCCGACGAGCTGTACCGCATCGTCGACCTCATGCGCCACCTGCGCGCCTCCGAGGCCCGCATGCACGTCCGCGAAGAGGTCCCGTTCTACACCGGCCGCCGCAAGTCGGTGGCTGAGCTGGTCGAGGGTCTCGCCTGACCGGAGGCGGTGCACTGCGGGCGGCCGGAGGGCCGCCGGACCCGCCGCGAGGCGGCGGCAGCGCCGGATGCCGCGTCCCCGGGGGCGCCGCAGCCCCGGGTGCCGCGTCTCCCGGGGGAAGCGGCACCGCGCGCCGCGAGGTGCGCGGACCGTTGCGGCAGACGGGGGTCGGACCGGCCGGTCCGGTCGTGAGGGTGGGCGGACGGTCGCGGGTTTCGCCCGTCGGCGCCCGCTTCACGCCCCCTGAGCGGCCTTCCCGCTGAGTGTCTTCTGGGAGCGGGCGACCGGGGCCGCCGGGCGCGGCTCCGGATGTGAGGCGCAGTCAGCGCTGCGCCCCGGCAGGCGGCCTGCCAGCAGATACGCGTCCAGGTGGGCGTTGACGCACTGGTTCGGGCCGCCCGCGATGCCGTGCGTGCCCGCGCCCCGCTCGGTCACCAGGGACGAGCCGGACAGGCGGCGGCGCAGTTCGAGGGCGCCCGCGTACGGTGTCGCGCCGTCCCGTTCGGCCGCCAGGATCAGCACCGGCGGCAGTTCACCCGGGCCGGTGCGGACGTCGAGGGGGGTCTGCCGGGGCGCCTGCCAGTAGGCGCAGGGCAGGTTCATCCACGCGTTGTCCCAGGTCTCGAAGGGCGCCGTGCGCGCGAGCCGGGTGTTGTCCCGGTCCCAGACCTGCCAGCTCGTCGGCCAGGGCGCGTCGTTGCACTCGACGGCCGTGTAGACCGCGTTGCCGTTCTCCGCCTCGGCGGCCGCCTCCGTCACCGGTGCCGCCTGGTCGATCAGTGGCTGCGGATCGCCCTTGAGGTAGGCGGACAGGGCGTGGGCGCGGTGCGGCCAGTAGTCGTCGTAGTACCCGGCCTGTAGGAACGCGCCCTGCAACTGGCCGGGCCCCACCTTCCCGCCGGCCGGCTCGGCGGCGAGCTGGGCCGCCGCCTTCTCGTAGCTCCGCAGTACCGCATCGGGCGTGGCACCCAGGCCGTACACGTCGTCGTGCTTGGCCACCCAGGCCCGGAAGTCGGCCCAGCGGGCCTCGAACGCGGCCGACTGGTCGAGGTTGTTGCGGTACCAGACGCCGCCCGGGGCCGGGTTCACCACCGAGTCGAACACCATCCGCCGTACGTGCGAGGGGAACAGCGTCGCGTACAGCGCGCCGAAGTAAGTGCCGTACGAGGCGCCCATGAAGGTCAGCCGGTCCTCGCCGAGTGCGGCGCGCAGGACGTCCAGGTCACGGGCGTTGTTGAGGGAGTGGTAGTGGCGCAGCGCGTCGCCCGAGCGCTCGGCGCACCCGCGCGCGTACGCCTTCGCCTCGGCGATGCGTTCCTGCTTGTACGACTCCGAGGGGTGCACCGGTGCCTGCGTGGGTCCCTTGAAGAAGTGCTTCGGGTCCTTGCAGGACAGGGGCGCCGACCGGGCCACCCCGCGCGGGGCGTACCCGACCAGGTCGTACGCCCCCGCGATGCGCTTCCACTCCGGGATCACGCCGATCAGCGGGAAGAACATGCCGGAGGCGCCGGGGCCGCCCGGGTTGTAGACAAGGGCGCCCTGGCGCTCCACCTTGTGCTCGGGGTTGCGCGGGTCCCTGCCGGTCGCCTCGGCCCGGCTGACGGTGAGCTTGATCTGCTTGCCGTCGGGGCGCGCGTAGTCGAGCGGCACGGTGACCGTGCCGCAGCGCAGACTGTCCGGCAGCTCCTCCTCCGCCGGGCACTTCCCGAAGCGGATCCCGGCCGCCCCGGCGCGTGCGGCGGCCAGCACGGAGCCCCGGAACTCGGCCGAGCCGGGACCGCCCGGGCGGTCGGGCAGGCCCGGGGCGCTGTCCGCCGGGGCGGCGGCCAGGGTGGTCAGCAGCAAGGACCCGGCAGCCGTGTAGAGGGCGGCAGCTCGCATTCGCGTATCCCTTCGGTGGCAACAGAAGGGATGTTTCGGGCGGGGGTGGGCGAAGGCAAGCACCGCCCGCCCGGTGTCGCCGCGAGCACTCCTATGCGCCCCCGAACACTCCCGGGGCGCCGGGGCCAGCGGGGAAGCCGGTCAGCGCAGGCGTTCGCGCAGGGTGGTGTCCTGCGGTTCCCGGTGCGCGAAGGCCGCGCGCAGATCGGGCTCGCCGACCGCGCGGACCCCGAGTACGGCGACGGAGGTGAGGTACGTCCGGTCGTCGCCCGCGCCGCGGTGGCCGGCGGTCCTGGTGCGCCGGGACAGGCCGGTGAGCAGGCGCTGTCCGGCCGGTGACGCCCAGCGCGAGTACGGGTGGACCTCGATCCGGGCGATCGCGAGGCAGCTCAGGGTGAGGACGAGGGGCAGCGCGAACCAGAGGGCGACCAGGTCGCGCGGCACGGTGTCCCGCCCCGGCAGCAGCAGCGCCACCGTGCCCAGCGCGACGACGGCCAGCGCGGCGGCCTGCACCTGGCGGACCGCGAACGCGATCCCGCGCCTGGCCCCGTCGGGCACGGCAAGGCCCGCCGCGACGAGCCGGTCCGCGAGCCCCCGTACGGCCTCGGTGGCGGCGGCGGCCGTGCGCACCGGAGCGATACGGGACTGGCCCTCCGGTCCGATGGCGCCTATCACCGACCGTTCCATCTCGTCGCGTCCGCTCGGGTCCACGACGGTCGCCCAGCCGGTGTGGGCGAGCAGCAGCCGTCTCTGACGGGCCATCGACACCAGCGTGAGATCGGCGACCCGGGCCGGTCCGCCGGACAGGAACGCGGCCTCGTACAGCGTCAGGTCACGCCCGCGTCCGCCGGGGCCCGCGTCCGGATCGACGGCGGCCGCGTGCACGGCGGCCAGACAGAGCCGGGTGCACGCCGTACCGGCGGCGATCCAGGCCAGCAGCAGGAGGAAGGACCAGAACATGCCGTTGTTCTATGCGAAGGGGTCCCGGAACGCCATGGGCTTTCAGGATATGGACGAGGTATGGCCGGTACGTGACGTATGGGCGGTGGCCGGATCAGGGTTCCTCGGAAGGTTCCGAGGGCTCAACAGCCTCTGCGGGCTCTGTGGGCTCGGTGAACTCCACGACCTCGCCGACTTCCGGCGGCGGGCTGGTCGCGGGCGGCGGCAGCGGGTAGGTCGAGGCCGGCGAGGGTGTCACCGGGACGGCCGACGCGGGATCGGCCGTCGGGCCGGGCGGGGCCGGGGAGTTGGTGAGCGGCGGGGTGCTCGCGGCGGCCATGTCGGTGGCCAGGGCGTCGAAGTCGACGTACCCCGTGGCCTCCAGGACCTTGATGTGGTCCAGCACGGTCGTGTTCGCGTCGTCGGCGAGGGCGCGGACCAGGGAGTTGCGGGTGCTCGCGCGGACCTGCGCGACGACGGAGAACACCTTGCCGTGCGCCATCCGCAGCAGGTTGGCGAACTCACGGTCGAAGTCCTCGCCGTGGGACGCGTTCATGATGCCGAGCCAGCCGCGCTGCTGCTCGCTGGGCTGGTTGGGCAGTTCGAGCCCGAGCCGCGACGCCACGTCCCGGACCCGGGCGTCGAGGAACGTGTGCCCCTCGATCAGATGCAGGCCCGCGGTCCGTACGGCCTCGGTCGTGCCGCGTTCCTGGGCCTGCTGACCGGCGGGCAGTTCCCACAGCCCGGCCAGCCGGACCTTGGTGAGGAACTCGCGGTCGAGCGCCGACAGCGGACCGAACCGCGTCGACACGCTCTGCGCGTTGAGCACGGCCGCGCCGGTCCCGGAGCGGTCCGTGTACGACCAGACCGGGAAGATCAGTGCGACGAGGGTCGCCGCCAGTCCCGCGATGATGAGCCCGGTGCCGCCCAGCCCGGAACGTTGGATGGATCGCATGGTGCCTTCTGCCTCCTGTTGCGGCACCGCACGCTAATGCGCTTCGGACACGAAGTTCGCATCTTACTGCGGGGCGCTACGCCAACTGCCGTACGAGGAGGGACGGCTGAGGGGAGGGGGCGGACGACGGATGGGGGAGCGTACGCCTCGCGCATACCGCCCGAAACGCCAACAAGTCTGCCTCGTGGGCGAGATGTGTGTACCGCGCTGTTAACCCCCGCACAGTTCGCGGCGATCGGAGCCGGGGTGGCTCAGCGGCGCAGCAGGACCCGGCGGGTGGCGCGGGCCAGCCGGGCGGTCGGCCGCTGGGAGCGTGGGGCCGGGCCCGAGCGGTCCAGCCACCACTCGCGCAGTCGCCGCCGGGCTTCCGCGTCCTCGGGCTGTCCGCCGAGCAGCAGATGCGCGGCGAAGTCCAGCGCGTCGTGCCGGTAGCCGTCGGCCATGGGGTGCCCGTGCGCGTACGCGAGGAAGGCCGGCCGGTATCCGGCCCCAAGGATCTCGGGCAACTCCGGCGCGACCTTCGCCACGACATCGGCCCGCTTCGCCCCGAGCGCTCGCGACTGCACCCCGAGCCGCACCCGATCGAACCCCTCCGGCACGGGAGTCCCCGCGACAAGCGCGGAAAGCAACGCGGCCTGCGCGAGGGCAAGCCGCTGCCGAGCGCCTTCGGGAGCGGAGGCGAAGCTGTCGCCGGGGCCGAAGTCGTGGCTGTCGGTCACCTCACCGACCGACGCCCGTGACGCGAGCGGCGCCTTCGAGGCGGCCGAGGCTTCCGGCGGGACTGGCACTGAAGCCTGCGCCTCGCGAGCTGGGGCCTGCGCTGCGGCCGGCGCCTTCGACGCGGCGGTCTTCGGCGCGGTCGGGGCTTCCGGCTGGGCTGCCGCTGAAGCCCGCGCCTGGCTGGTCGGTGCCTGCGATGCGGCCGCCGTCTGCGATGCGGCCGGGGCCTTCGTCGTGGCCGTCGCCCTACCCCGCGCCCCGCCGGCGGATGCTTCCGGTTCGGCCGTCTCCGATGCCCGTGCCTGCGTGGACGTGGCCCGTGCCAGGGCTCCCCGGATTGCCCCCAGCTCGCGCTCCAGCTCCTCCGCCTCGGGGAAGTTGTCGTCCCGTTCCAGGAGGACGCCGGGTGGGGTTACGCGGGAGGCGAGGTTCGTGAGGATGTCTAGGACTGTGTCCGGGATCGGGTGGGCGTGGCTGTCGTGCCAGACGCCGTCCCGTTCGAAGCCGCCCGCTACATGGACGTACGCGATGGCCTCCACCGGAAGCTCGGCCAGGGCCTTCGTCGGGTCCTCGCCCCGGTTGACGTGGTTCGTGTGCAGGTTGGCGACGTCGATGAGGAGGCTTACGCCTGTTCGGTCGGCCAGTTCGTACAGGAACTGGCCCTCGGTCAGTTCCTCACCCGGCCAGGCGATCAGCGCGGCGATGTTCTCGACCGCCAGGGGTACCGGTAGCGCCGACTGGGCGATACGGACGTTCTCGCACAGCACGTCGAGCGCGTCCCGGGTGCGGGGGACGGGCAGCAGGTGGCCGGCCTCCAGGAGGGGGGAGGCGGTCAGCGCGCCGCCCGCGCGGACGAACGCGATGTGCTCGGTGACGAGGGGGGAGTGCAGTGCCTCGGCGCGTTCGGCGAGCGCGGTGAGCCGGTCCTCGGCGGGGCGGTCCGCGCCGCCCAGGCCCAGGGAGACACCGTGCGGGACGACCGTCACGCCGCGCTCGCGCAGCCGCAGCAGCGACTCGGGGAGATGCCCGGGGCAGAGGTTCTCGGCCACGGCCTCGACCCAGTCGATGCCCGCCATGGCCTCCACGGCGTCCGCGATCTCCGGCCGCCAGCCGATGCCCGTACCCAGGTGCCCCAGTTGCTCCAGTCGCTTCATCGTCCGTCCCTTTCTACGACCTTCTCGGTCCACGGAGTGATGGCCCCGGCCCCCGGGATCGAACCCCTCCCGGGGGACCTTCAGAGCAACATTTGAGCTTCCGTCCGCTTACGGGGTCTGGGTGGCGACCGCGTTGGGATCCGGTGCCTCCGGCCGGTTGGTGTTGATCGTGCCGGGTGTCGTCGGCGACGGCTTCGAGGACACCACGGGGTCGCCGGTCGGCTCCACCGCGGGTGCCACGGGCGGCACCACTCCGGGGGACGGCGGCGGCGGACCGGTCGGGCTGGCGCTGGGCCCGGCGGCCTTCTCGGCGATCTTCTGGAAGTCGATCTGGCCGGTCTTCTCCAGGATCGTGATGTGGTCGAGCACCGTCTGGTTGGTGTCCGAGGCCAGTTGACGCACGAGAGTGTTGCGGGTCTGGTTCCGCACCGTCGCGACGACCGGGAGGATGTTGCCGTGTGCCTGCCGCAGGAGGTTCGCCCAGACCTTGTCGTAGTCCGCGGCCGAGGCCGCCGTCATCTGGTCCAGGAAGCCCTGCTGCTGTTCGTTCGGCTGGTTGGGGATCGGGACACCGAGCTGCTGGGAAGCGCTCCGCGCCCGCTTGTCGAGGTCGTTGTGGCCCGTGATCAGGTGCTGGGCCGCCTCCCTGACGGCGGGATTGCTGGACTTCTGCATCGCCTGCTGTCCCGCAGGCAGTTCCCACAGCCCGGCCAGCCGGACGCGCACGATGAGCTCGCGGTCCAAGGGGGTCAGCGGCCCCCACTGGGTGTTCACCGTGTCTCCGGTTCCGGTGACCGCGGCGGCCGTCGTGGCGTCGTTGCGGTGCGGGTACGAGTAGAACACGGGGTACGCGAGCGCGCCGACGGTGCCTGCGATGGCGAGGCCGACGAGGAACGTGCCGTTCAAGCGGGGCAAAGGAGCCTCCCGGGGGAAACCCAACTGGTCGTTGGGGACTGATACGTGGCTGGTGGGGGACGTACGTGAGAAGCGGTCAGGACATCGAGCGGGCCTGGGCCGCCGTCACGTGTACACGAGTCAGATCGTGCCGTTGGCGATGGCGTCGAAGTCGACCACGCCGGTCTTCTCCAGCATCGTGATGTGGTCGAGCACGGTCTGGTTGGTGTCCGTTGCCAGCTGACGCACCAGCGAGTTCTGGGTCTGGTTCCGGATCGTCGCGACGTCCGGGAAGATCGTGCCGTGTGCCTTCCGCAGGATGCTCGCCCAGACCCGGTCGAACTCCTTGCCCTGGGCGGCGTCCATCTGGGCCAGGAAGCCCTGCTGCGCCTCGTTCGGCTGGTTGGGCAGCTCGACATTGAGCTGGGCGGCGACCTTCCGCACCCGCTCGTCCAGGTCGCCGTGGCCCACCAGCAGGTGGTCGGCCGCCTCCTTGACGGTGGCGCTGCTGGACTTGGCCATCGCCTTCTCCCCGGCGGGCGCTTCCCACAGCCCGGCCAGCCGGACGCGCACGATCAGGCTGCGGTCCGAGGCGGTCAGCGGCCCCCACTGGGTGTTCACCGTGCCGGCGGCCGTGTTGGACACTCCGGTGCCGGACCGGTCGGTGTAGGACCACACAGGGAACGCGAGCGCGGCGATGGTGGTCGTCAGGGCCGCGATGACGAGGGCCGATTGGTTGAAGCGCGGCAAAGGAGCCTCCCGGGGAAACCAACTGGTCGTTGGGCAGATGTTGCTTGGCCAGCGACAGAAGGTACGGCCGGGGACCCGGTGATGTTCAACGAAGATGTTTGAACCCTGTGCGTCCCAGGGGACGGTGGTCCGCGACAACCGTCGCCGAACCGGGCGCGATCTCCGTGAAACCGGCGTCACGGACCAACGGCAGTCCACCGGAAGTGAGTTCACGCCAACGGTCCGGCTCCGCAGTGCGCACGGCGAGCGGATAACCCGCGTCGCGCCAGACCACCCGGGCCTCGTCCGACAGCTCCCACCACGCCAGTTGAGCCCCGTGCCCTGTCTGGGCCATCGCCTTGCCCGCCGACATGTCCAACTCGGGGTTCAGCCAGAGAACGGGCACCGCAGGGTCCGGATCCAATGGCGGCTCCGGGTCCTCCAGTTCGGTACCGGAGACCTGAAGTCGGGCCAGATCCTTGGGCCACCCGTCCAAGGGCACAGGCGGAAAGACCCGCACCTCGGCCGACTTCCCACTGACCGTGATCCCGGCCAACGCCTCGGCCCGCCGCCACTCGGCCCCCCGCGCCCGCCGCACGACCTTACGAATCCGAGCGTCCTGCCAGTCCCGCATGACCTGAGCCCACTCACCGTCCCCGACGGACCGCTCATCCCCGAGAATCACGAGAACGGCCCGAGCGGCAGTCTCCAACGCATCGGTACGACCAGGCGGCGATGCCTTCTCGATCCGCGCGACGAGAGGCAGGACGAACTGCGGCGCCTCGTCCCGCGGGGACCGCTCCGACCGAAAGGGACTGTCGCCGGGCGCATTCTGATCATGGCTCACGACATCCACCCTAGAGGCGCGGGCCTGTGTTCGATATGCGGCTCCGCCGCGTGGGCGCGACCAGCCACGAACTGCCCGCGGCCGCCCCACGACACAAGGCCCCCCACTCATCGCGCCCCAATGAGCTCCGACACCTTCACGAACCGAAACCCCCGCTCACGCAACACAGCCACGATCACGCGCAACGCCCGCTCGGTCACCGGCGCCGCACTGCGCGTGCAGTGCATGACGACGACCGACCCCGCCCTCACCCCGTCCAGCACCTGCCGGGCCACGGCATCGGCGTCCGTGGCGAACGCATCCCCACTGACCACGTCCCACTGCACCGCCGTGACCCCGGCCCCACTCAGCGCCCGCAGCGCACGCCGGTCATAACACCCGCCCGGGAAGCGGAAGTAGGGCATGACCCCGCGCACCCCGACGTCCCGGAACGAGGCGAAGGCCCGCTCGACGTCGCCCCGCATCCGTGCCTCCGAGCCGGCGACGGTCGGCAGCCCGTAGCAGTCCTCGGTGAAGGCGTAGTGGCTGTACGAGTGGTTGGCGACCTCGAACAAGGGGTCCCGCCCGATGGAACGGGCCTGGACCGCGTACTCCTCGGCCCACCGTCCCGTCATGAACACGGTCGCCGGCACCTTCAGCGCCCGCAGCGTGGCGATCAGCCGGGGATTGTCGAAGCGCTCGCCCCGCGCCGCCCGGTCGCCCTGCCCGGCGGTCATGTCGGCGTCGAAGGTGAGGGCGACGGTCTTCTCCGGGCCGCGCGGACCGTTCCGGAAGACGGGGGTCAGACCGCCGGGTCCGGGGGCGAGGGTGGGCGGGCGTGAGGGGACGGGGGAGGGGGACACCGGAGGCCGCTGCGGGACGGGGGCCGTGCCACAGGCGGCCAGGGCGGCGAGCGCGGCGCCCAGGACACAGCCGGTGGCGACTCTTCGTACGAGAGTGATCATCGTACGAAGGTAGAAATATCGGGGTTGTCCGGCAGCCCGCCGCGAGGGCAAGGCCCGCGGATGTCACCCGCCCGGCCGGTGAACCCGTACCCCCGCCGCCCCGCAGCCCACAGCCCCCTACGTGGCGAGCAGCCGCGCCCTGGCCTCCGCCACGTCGAAGTCCGCCTTCGGGTACTGCGGGTCCAGCGCCTCCAGGTGCTCAAGGAGCAGCCGGCTGATCGCCCAGTTGCGGTACCACTTGCGGTCCGCCGGGATCAGGTACCAGGGCGCGCCGGTCGAGCACCGCTCCAGGGCGATCTCGTACGCCTCCTGGTACGCGGGCCACAGTGCGCGCTCCTCGATGTCGCCGACGTTGAACTTCCAGTGCCTGTCGGGGTTGTCGAGGCGTTCGAGGAGACGGCGGCGCTGTTCGTCGTACGAGATGTGCAGGAGGCACTTCACGACGGTCACGCCATCCTCGGCGAGGGACTTCTCGAAGCCGTTGATCTGGCTGTAGCGGGCGGTGAGCTGGGCCCGGGAGACGAGTTCGCGGACGCGGGCGATCAGGACGTCCTCGTAGTGCGAGCGGTCGAAGATGCCGATCTCACCGGGCTGGGGGAGGGCCCGTTTGATGCGCCAGAGGAAGGAGTGGCCCAGTTCCTCGTGGGTGGGTGCCTTGAACGCACTGATCCGGCAGCCCGACGGGTTGAACAGGCCGATGACGTGCTTGACCGTGCCGCCCTTGCCGCTGGTGTCCATGCCCTGGAGGACGAGCAGCAGCCGCCGCCGGTCCCCGGTCGAGCCCGCCGCCCACAGCCGCTCCTGGAGGACCGCGAGCCGCTCGCCCAGCAGGGCGGTGGCGGCGAGGCCCGCCACCTTGTCGGCGGGGCCGCCCGGGGTGGCCCTGGCGTCGTACGCGCCGAGGTCCACGGGTTCTCCGCCGGGGACGCGCAGCAGCTCACCCAGTGTGCCCTCGGCATTCTCGGCACGCCTCCCGGAGTCCTGTTTCGAGCCCTTCTCGGCCATGGGGCACCTCTTCCGGTCCGGTCCTTCGATCCTCCGGCACGGGAGCGGGGTGCGCCAGCCGCCGGACAGGCCCTAGCGACGTGTACAGCGCCCGCTGGGGCTCGTGGCCGGTGGGCGGCACTGGAGGGCGAAGTCGGCGGCACTGGTGCTCAGGTAGCGGCCCAGACAGGTGTTCGGGGTCGTGCGGCCGCGTTCCGCGCAGAAGGCCAGCGCGGCACGGCCGTCGGCGAACGGGCCCGGCGCGTAGATCACCCAGTAGCCCGGGCGCAGGGACGCGTAGTCGTCGCTGCGCAGGAACACCGCCTCCGGCACGGACTCCCTGACCGTGGCGAGCAGGGCTTCCCGGGCGGCGGTCCCGGAGCCGACCGGCTCGGAGTGGAGCTGGGCGATCCAGCGCGCGCCCACGGCGGACGGGGTGGTCGAGGGGCTGGGGGTCGTCGCCGACGGGGTGGGTGAGGTACTCGTACCGGCTGTCGGGCCCGGGGCCCCGTCCGTCCCGTTCCCGTCGAGGACGCGCAGGGTGAGGAACACCGCGGAGGCGGCGGCGAGGAGCGCGAGTGCGGTGGACATGACCCGCTTGCGGCGGTACGGCGATGACGTGGGCCGGGGGCGAGAGCGCGTCCCCCGCTGTTCCGCGACGGTCGCCGGGTGTGCGGAGTGGGGCGGTGTCGCGCCGAACTCCGGGACGTGGCCCACGGGTTGGGGCGCCGTCACCGTCCGCTGCGCCGACCTGCCGGCCGTCACGTCCCGCAGCATCGCCGCCAGTCGGCCCGCGTCCGGCCGGCCCGCCGGATCCCGTACCAGCAGCGCTTCGATCACGGGCGTCAGCGCCCCGGAGCGGGACGGCGGCGGTACCTCGGACTCCAGGACCGCGGCCAGTGTCGCGAGCGTGGTCTCGCGGCGCAGCGGGCTCACGCCCTCCACGCACACGTACAGCACGACCCCCAGGGACCACAGGTCGGCGGCCGGGTCGTCGGAGGGACCGCGGATGCGTTCCGGGGCGATGTACTCGGGGGAGCCGACGAGTTCGCCGGTCATCGTCAGGGCCGTCGCGCCCTGGAGTGCGGCGATCCCGAAGTCGGTGAGGACCGCGCTGCCGTCGGGCCGCAGGAGGATGTTCGCCGGCTTCACGTCCCGGTGCTGCACGCCCGCCGCGTGTGCCGCGCGCAGCGCGTCCAGTACCTGGCCGCCGATCCGCGCCGCCTCCACGGGCGTCAACGGGCCCGATTCCAGGCGCTTGTCGAGCGAGACGCCGGGCACCAGCTCCATGACGATCCAGGGATGCGGGCCGTCGTCGATGATCTGATGGACCGTCACCACGTTGGGGTGGCTGAGCCGGGCCAGCGCCCGCGCCTCACGCAGTACCCGCTCCCGTACGGCGTCGGTCGCCGCCGCGTCGGGCCGTACCGCCTTCAGCGCGACCTCGCGGTGCAGTACGGCGTCCCGGGCCCGCCACACCGTGCCCATCCCACCGCTCCCGAGCCGCTCCAGCAGCTCGAACCGGCCGTCGACCACGTCCCCCGATGCGCTCATGGCGGACAGGCTAGGGCCTGCCCGGTGGATCACGCTGGAGACGCGGGGCTTGGCACGCCCCCCAGCGCGGGGACCCCCGCGCGTCGACGCCCTCCTCCGCCGGTGCGGCTGCACGCATCAAGCCCCGCTCACGTGGGCTGATGCGGCGCCGTCGCCTTCCTCCGGACCCGATCCGGCGGGCAGGCCCGGGGCCTGCCCGCCTTGTCCGCTCAGAGGGCGCCCGTCATCGCTTCCACGGGCCCGTCACCGCGAACGTCGTGCCGGGCGTGTAGCAGTTGACGTACATCGTCCGGCCGTCGGGAGAGAAGGTGACGCCCGCGAACTCGCCCCACTCGGGGGCGCTTTCGGTGCCGCCCGCCGCGGTAGCGGCTGATGTGATCGCCTGGGCGTTGCGGGCCATCGCGTACACCTCGCCCCTGCGCGTCACGCCGTACACGTGCTGTGCGCCCTCCCCGTCCTCGCACACCATCAGGCCGCCGCTCGGGGCGAGACAGATGTTGTCCGGTGATTCGCCCGGGAGTTGGACGTCCGTGTCCGGGCCGAAGAGGATGACGAGGGTGAGGCGGCGCGCGGCGGGGTCGTAGCGCCAGACCTGGCCGAAGTGGGTGGCCGCCGAGCCCTCGCTCGCGTGGGCGAACGACGACACGAAGTAGACGCACCGCCCGCCCCAGTAGCAGCCCTCCAGCTTCTGCGCGTGCGTGATGCCCTTCGTCCCGAAGTCCTGGAGGCGGATGGGGGTCTGGGCGGCCAGCGGGTCCGGTACGTCCACCCACTCGACGCCGTCGAAGGAGGCGCCCGGCTCCTGGATCGAGGAGAGGTCGGGTACGCCCGGTACCCGCATCGCCTGGAGCCGGCCGCCCGCGCGCAGCGAACCCACCCCGCCCAGCGGCCTCTTGGGCAGGAAGCGGTAGAAGAGGCCGAAGGGGCGCAGGAAGGCGTCCTCCGTCTCGTAGACGATGCCGTTCCTCGGGTCGACGGCGATCGCCTCGTGCTGGAAGCGGCCCATCGCGGTGAGCGGGACGGCGCCCGTGCGGTGCGGGTCGGCCCCGTCGACCTCGAAGATGAAGCCGTGGTCCTTCGTGTAGCCGTTGGTGCCGGCCTTGTCCTCGGTCTCCTCGCAGGTCAGCCAGGTGCCCCAAGGAGTGGGCCCGCCCGCGCAGTTGACGGCCGTACCGGCGATGGCGACCCGCTCCGAGAGCACGTCCCCGTCCCGGTCGAGGGTGAGGGACGTACAGCCGCCCTTGCCCATCGGGTCGTAGGTGAGGCCCTTGACGGTCGGGACCGGGATTCTGCCGGTGACGCGGTTCTCGTGGTTGCGGACGAGGTGGACGCGGCCGTGGCGGCCCGCGAAGGCTGCCATGCCGTCGTGGTTGGAGGGCACCGGGCCCTCGCCGGAGCGCAGGGGGTCGCCCTCCCGGGACAGAACCCGATGGCGGAAACCTTTCGGCAGGTCGAGCAGGCCCTTCGGGTCGGGGACCAGGGGGCCGTAGCCGGAGTGGCCGACGCCCTGCGCGGCGGCCGTGCCGGCGAAGAGTTCGGAGAGGGCTCCGGTGAAGGCGATGCCGACACCCAGGGCGCCGGTGCGGGCGAGGACCTGGCGTCGGGAGGCGGGGGAGGCGACAGCCGGGGGGCCGTCAACTGCCTTGGTGCCGACGACTGTTGAGGTGTCGTCGAGTTCGGGCGTGCCGAATGCGGACATGCGGGCAACCTTCCTGCTGGCGGACAGGACTGTGACCTTGCTGTGTGTATCACGCCGTACGGACCTCGGGAACCACGCGCGTAGCGTGCCTCACCCCGATGACCCGCCTGGAGGCGGCTGCTGGGACTGCTGCGCCCGTTCCAGGAAGCGGAGCAGTTCCACCGGGAACGGCAGGACGAGTGTCGAGTTCTTCTCGGCCGCGACCGCCACCACGGTCTGGAGCAGCCGGAGTTGGAGCGCGGCGGGCTGCTCGGACATCACCCCGGCGGCCTCCGCCAGCTTCTTCGAGGCCTGTAGCTCGGCGTCCGCGTTGATGATCCGGGCCCGGCGTTCGCGGTCCGCCTCGGCCTGCCGGGCCATCGAGCGCTTCATCGTCTCCGGCAGGGACACGTCCTTGATCTCGACCCGGTCGATCTGCACACCCCAGCCCATCGCCGGACTGTCGATCATCAGCTCCAGGCCCTGGTTGAGCTTCTCCCGGTTGGACAGGAGATCGTCCAGGTCGCTCTTGCCGATGATCGACCGCAGTGACGTCTGCGCCATCTGGGAGACCGCGAAGCGGTAGTCCTCGACCTGGACGAGCGCGCTTGCCGCGTCGATCACCTTGAAGTAGACGACCGCGTCCACCCGAACGGTCACGTTGTCCCGGGTGATGCCCTCCTGGGCCGGCACCGGCAGCGTGACGATCTGCATGTTGACCTTGTGCAGCCGGTCCACGAGCGGGACCACCATCGTGAAACCGGGCGCCCGTACGTCCCCGGCGAGCCGGCCGAGCCGGAAGACGACCCCGCGTTCGTACTGCTTGACGACCCGTGCCGCCGCCCCGACGTAGACGAGCCCGGCGGCTCCGGCGGCGATGGCCGCGGCCAGCAATTCCTCAAGCATGATGACGACCCCTCGCAGCCGTCCCGTACGTGCCGATCGGCACCCTTAATAAACGATATGCCCGGTCCGGGGCTCTGGGCGAGCCCCGGACCGGGCGACCTCGTGTGCGAAGGCCGTGGAGGCTACGGCGTCGGCGTCATCATCCTGACCGGTTCCGTCCCGGCCGCGCTGTGCCGCTCCGCCCAGCTCTCCAGGGCCGTGCGGCAGGCGTGGTCCAGGTGGTGCAGGCCCGACAGGTCCAGCTCGATGGGCCGGTCCTGGGGGAGTGCCTCCAGACTGTCCAGTATTTTCGGCAGCCGCAGGAAGGTCGCGTTGCCGGACAGATACGCCTGGACGGGCCCGGCGCCCTTGTCCACGACCTCCAGCTTGAGATGCGAGGCCTCCCAGGCGGTCTTGCCCACCGACAGGGCGAGCCCGATCAGCACGCCCTCGAACATGTTCACGGACACGATCGCCACGGCCGTGACGACGAGTATCAGCGCCTCACCGCGGTGCTCGCGCCAGAGCGAGACGACGCCGCGCAGCGGGATCAGCTTCCAGCCCGCGTGCACGAGGATGCCGGCCAGCGCGGGCAGCGGGATCAGCGCCAGCGCGCCGGGCAGCAGCGCCGCGAACAGCAGCAGCCATACGCCGTGCATCACGCGGGACGCCTTCGTCCGCGCGCCCGCCTGGAGGTTCGCCGAGCTGCGCACGATCACCGCGGTCATCGGCAGCGCGCCCAGCAGGCCGCACACGGTGTTGCCCGCGCCCTGCGCCATCAGCTCCTTGTCGTACTGGGTGCGCGGACCGTCGTGCAGCCGGTCCACCGCGGCGGCGCTGAACAGGCTCTCGGCGGACGCGATCAGGGTGAACGCAACGACCGTGCCGAGCACGCTCGGGCTCGCCAGTTCGCCGAAGGCGCCGAGGCCGGGCAGCTGGACGGCGTCCAGCAGGCCCTTCACCTCGACGGTCGCCACCGGCAGGTCGAGGACGAGGGTGACGACGGTCGCCAGGACCACCGCCGCGAGCGCGCCCGGCACCGCCCGCACCTTCCTGGGCAGCCGCTGCCACAGCACGATCACGGCCACCGTGCCCGCGCCGACGGCCAGCGAGGCCAGCGCGCTGGTGCTCCCCACGGCCTTCGCGGCGGCCTCGGGCAGCCCGACGATCTTGTCGAGCCCGGCGGCGGGCGCCTTCAGCCCGGCCGCCGCGTACAGCTGCCCGGCGATGATCACGAGGCCGATCCCGGCCAGCATGCCCTCGACGACGGACACGGATATCGCCCGGAACCAGCGCCCCAGCTTCAGGGCGCCCATCGCGAGCTGGAGCAGGCCGGCGGCGAGCACGATCACCCCGAGGGCGGGCAGACCGTGCTCCCGTACGGCCTCGAAGACGAGCACGGTGAGACCGGCGGCCGGCCCGGAGACCTGGAGGCTGCTGCCCGGCAGGAGTCCGGTGACGATGCCGCCCACGATGCCGGTGACCAGGCCGAGTTCGGCCGGTACACCGGAGGCGACGGCGACGCCCACGCACAGTGGCAGGGCGACCAGGAACACGACGAGCGAGGCGGCGAAGTCCTGCCGCAGATGAGGGACCCTGGCGAGCACGTTCATGGCGGCCCTCACAGCGCTTCGAACGCGTCGGTGGCGGCCCGGTGTTCGCGTACGGACCCGGTGTGGACCTCGTAGTACCAGCCGCGCAGGCGTAGCTGACCCTTCGCCAGACGTTGCTCCACGCAGGGGTAGGAGCGCAGCCGCAGCAGCTGGGCCAGGACGTGGTTCTGGACGCCCGCGGCGACCGTCGGGTCGTCGGTGTCGGACGCGGTCGTGGTGCCGGGTTCGTCGGCGGCGTGCGCGAGCCAGTCGCGTACGGCGGGTACGGCGGTGAGGTCGTCGCCGCGCACCAGGGCGCCGACGGCACCGCAGTGCGAGTGGCCGCAGACCACGATGTCGCTGACGCCGAGGACCTCCACGGCGTACTCGATCGTGGCCGCCTCGCCGGTGGGGCGGCCGGAGGCGTACGGGGGGACGATGTTGCCGGCGGTGCGCAGCTCGAAGAGTTCGCCCGGCCTGGCACCTGTGATCAGGGCCGGGACGACCCTGGAATCGGAGCAGGTGATGAACAGGACCTGGGGGGACTGGCCTTCGGCGAGCTTGGCGAACTCCTCAGGGCGCTGACCGAAGGTGCGGGCGTTGTCGATGAGGGGCTGCATGTGGTGACTCCTCCTGGCGCGCCTCGATGGCGCGTCGGACGTACATGACAGAGCGTGGGGGGATGTCTCCGCCGTCATCAGCAGCGGAACACCTGAAGTCCGGCCGGGGTGTGCGCCGTCAGTGATCTGGGCGCTTGGTGGCGGGGGGTGACCGGTGTCCGCGGTTCGTGCGGGGGTGCGGGATCCGCCACGAGGGCCGGGCGGCCGGGGGCCTCGGGGCCCGTATCGACGATTCGATGTCGGTCGCGGATGCGCAGGGGCCAGGCGGGGTCGTGGGGACGGCCGTCGTTACCGCAGGTAACATACTCATCGCGCAGGGCTTCCGCCCTGGGTTTGTTTCTGGTCTCGGTCTTGGCCTCGGCGTGACGGGCCGTGTGCGCGGATGCGAAGGAAGCGGTGGGAGTGAAGAGTTGGAGGGCCAGCAGTGCGGCGGTGAGGAGCGAAATCACGGTCCGGACGGTGGTACCTCGGAACATGCGCCCCCCTTCAGATGTTTCGCGGTCCCTCGCGTACGTCAACGGCTGGTCAACCGAAGGTCAAGAAACACGTTAACCCTGCGAAGTTGTTTGCAGGGTTAACTTAGCGTTTCAGGCTGAAGAGAGCCTGAAAAGCGCGGGTGGGATGACGCGAACTGACCCTTGACGCAAGGGTCTACGACGGCTCCACGAGGCCCTTGGCGTCGCGGGCCAGAGCGGTCAGGCGGGAGATCGCACGGAAGTACTTCTTGCGGTAGCCGCCGTTCAGCATCTCCTCGCTGAACAGCTGGTCGAAGGGCATGCCGGAGGCGAGCACCGGGACCTCACGGTCGTACAGCCGGTCGGCGAGCACCACGAGCCGCAGCGCCGTCGACTGGTCGGGAACCGGCCGTACGTCGGTGAGGCACACGGCCTTCAGGTCGTCCGTGAGGGCGCCGTACCGACTGGGGTGCACTCGGGCGA
This sequence comes from Streptomyces sp. NBC_00075, assembly GCF_045041225.1. Classification (NCBI taxonomy): domain Bacteria; kingdom Bacillati; phylum Actinomycetota; class Actinomycetes; order Kitasatosporales; family Streptomycetaceae; genus Streptomyces; species Streptomyces sp. NBC_00075. Next base: position 2,300,795 of record NZ_CP108243.1, on the reverse strand, counting down.
GGTGGTCGAGGAGGTGCGGGAAGTCGTCGAGCGACGCGCCCTCGGTGGCGTACGCCGCCTTGGTCACCTGCTCCTCGGAGTACGGCGCCGGAGCCTGGGGCAGCCCCCGGTGGCGGTAGTCCTCGCCGTCGATACGCAGGGCGCGGAAGTGGGCGGACAGGCCCTGGATCTCGCGCAGGAAGTCGGCCGACGCGAACCGGCCCTCGCCGAGCTTGCCCGGCAGGGTGTTCGAGGTGGCGGCGAGCGCGACGCCCGCGTCGACGAGCTTGCCGAGCAGGGTCGACACGAGGACGGTGTCGCCCGGGTCGTCCAGCTCGAACTCGTCGATGCAGAGCAGCCGGTGGCCGCTGAGTGTCTGCACGGTCTTCTGGAACCCGAGGGCGCCGACGAGGTTCGTCAGCTCCACGAAGGTGCCGAAGGCCTTGAGCGCGGGTTCGGCCGGGGTGGCGTGCCAGAGGGAGGCGAGGAGGTGGGTCTTGCCGACGCCGTAACCGCCGTCGAGGTAGACCCCGCGGGGCCCGGCCGGCACCTTGGGCGCCTTGGCCTTCCCGAACCCGAAGAACCCCCGCTTGCCGCCCCCCAGGGCGTGCGCCCCGCCGAGCCCGCCGGCGAAGCCGTCGAGGACGCGCACGGCCTCGGTCTGGCTGGGCTGGTTCGGGTCCGGGATGTACGTACCGAAGCGCACCGAGTCGAACCGGGGCGGCGGCACCATCTCGGCGACCAGCCGGTCCGCGGGAACATGCGGCTCACGCACGCACAGGGACAGCGGGGCGGCCGCGTCGGCTATCGGGCCGAATCCGGGGGTGGCTGGGGTGGTAGGCACGGTTCACCATGCTAAGCCGCATGCCAGACTGCCTGGCATGCGACGCCTGTTCCCTGTGACCGAAGAGACAGTGGCCGGGGCCTCGGGAGGGGCCGTGGACGCCGGTGGTGCCGGTGGTTCGCCCGGGGGTGGTGGGGCGGTCGACCGTGAGTGGAGCCCGGCGGAGCTGGGCGCCGCCTACGCCTACCCCGAGCGGGCGAACGGGGGCCCGGGAACCTGGCTACGGGCCAACATGGTGTCCACGCTCGACGGTGCCGCCCAGCACGACGGCCGTTCCCAGCCCATCTCCTCCGCCTCCGACATGCGGATCTTCGGCACCCTGAGGGCGCTGGCGGACATCGTGCTCGTCGGTGCGGAAACGGTACGCCAGGAGGGTTATCGGCCGGTACGCGCGCGTGCCGAGTTCGCCGAGGCCAGGGAGGCGGCCGGACAGGCGGAGGCGGCGGCTGTCGCGATCGTCAGCGCGAGTCTGGACCTGGACTTCTCGCTCCCCCTGTTCACCTCGCCCCTGGTGCCCACCCTGGTCCTCACGGGCGCCGCTGCCGCCCCCGACCGGGTCGCCGCGGCCGAGAAGGCGGGCGCCCGGGTGGTCGTCGCCGGTGACGGCATGGGTGTGGACCCGGCACGTGCCGTACAGGCCCTCGCCGGCCTCGGGCACACCCGGCTGCTGGCCGAGGGCGGACCGAGGCTGCTGGGGCAGCTGGTGGCGGCCGGTGTGCTCGACGAGCTGTGCCTGACGATCTCCCCGATGCTCGCCGTGGGGGACGCCCAGCGGATCTCGGGCGGGCCCTCGCTGGCTGTTCCCCGGCGCTTCGAACTGGTGTCCTTGCTGGAGGAGGAGGGCTTCCTGTTCAGTCGGTACTGCCGCCCATGAGGTGCGGGGGTCCCGCATGACCAGACACGATGTGGAATCTGCCGTTCCGTTTGTCTTTCGCTGGGCACACTAAAACTCGCAGCCCCCGTGCGATCACGGGGCAGGATGGTTTCCGCAGGGGCCTACGGACGGCCCACGGAGGAGAAGGGCGCCTGTCGTGTTCACAAGCGTACTGATGATCGAGAAGGCCCTGACGTCCGCCGACGTGGAGTTCGTCACCACCTTGCACGGCGACGAGGACGTCGCCTTCCACGTACTGCTCCAGCCCCGTGGCGACCAGGCCGACCGGCTGCTGCGCGCCATCGACGACATCGCCCTCGGCGAGCTGGACGAGGCGGCGCACGAACGGGAGACGCCGGAGGGGAAGGACGCGGCGGCGTTGGGGGAGCAGGCGTTGGAGGTGTCGCTGGCGGCGCTGCGGGGGTCTGGTAACGAGGCGGAGGGGCGGATTGTCGAGGACCATCCGCTTGATGCGCTTCGGGGGTTGGTGGACGAGGTGGAGGCGGATGAGGTGATCGTGCTGACCGATCCTCATTACGTGGAGGAGTTCTTTCATCGGGACTGGGCTTCTCGGGCTCGGCACAAGGTGGGGGTGCCGGTTTTGAAGCTGTTCTCGCACAGTAAGGCGTAGTTTTCTGGCTGCTGGCCGGTGGGGGCTGGTCGCGCAGTTCCCCGCGCCCCTAGGTAGGTGTCCGCTCGGCTCCTGCTAATAGGGTGGGGGTCCGTCGTCGTACCGCACCTGGGAGATATGCACATGGCATCCGGCCTTCCTGTCGCCATGGAACGACCGCACTTCATCGGCATTGGTGGGGCCGGGATGTCTGGGATCGCGAAGATTCTGGCTCAGCGTGGGGCTGCTGTGGCCGGGAGTGATGCCAAGGAGTCGGAGACCGCTGCGGCGCTGCGGGCGCTCGGGGTGGTCGTGCACATCGGGCATGCCGCCGGGCATCTGGCCGACGACGCCAGCTGTGTCGTCGTCTCCTCTGCCATTCGGGCCGACAATCCGGAGCTGGCGCGGGCGGCCGAGCTGGGGATTCCGGTGGTTCACCGGTCGGACGCGCTCGCCCGGCTGATGGACGGGCTGCGGCCGATCGCCGTCGCGGGTACGCACGGCAAGACGACCACGACGTCGATGCTGGCGGTGTCGCTGAGCGAGCTGGGGCTGAACCCCTCGTACGCGATCGGCGGCGACCTGGACGCGCCCGGCTCGAACGCCCTGCACGGCGACGGCGAGATCTTCGTGGCCGAGGCGGACGAATCGGACCGCAGCTTCCACAAGTACGCGCCCGAGGTCGCGATCGTCCTCAACGTCGAACTCGACCACCACGCCAACTACGCCTCCATGGACGAGATCTACGAGTCCTTCGAGACGTTCGCGAAGAAGATCGTGGCCGGTGGGACGCTCGTGATCTCCGCCGATCATGACGGCGCCCGCGAGCTGACGCGGCGGCTGCCCGACTCCGTGCGCGTGGTGTCGTACGGGGAGTCCGCCGACGCCGATGTGCGGGTGCTGTCCGTCGTCGCCCAAGGGCTCAAGAGCGAGGTCACCGTCGAGCTGGACGGGGCTCCGCTCACCTTCACGGTTTCCGTGCCCGGGCGGCACTACGCGCACAACGCGGTCGCCGCGCTGGCCGCGGGCGTCGCGCTGGGCGTGCCCGCCCGTGAGCTGGCGCCCGCGCTGGCGGCGTACACGGGCGTGAAGCGGCGGCTCCAGCTGAAGGGCGAGGCGGCCGGTGTCCAGGTCATCGACTCGTACGCCCACCACCCGACCGAGATGACGGCGGACCTGGAGGCGATGCGGGCGGCGGTCGGTGACGCGCGCATCCTGGTGGTCTTCCAGCCGCACCTCTTCTCCCGTACCCAGGAGCTGGGCAAGGAGATGGGCGAGTCGCTGGCGCTCGCGGACGCCTCGGTCGTCCTCGACATCTACCCGGCCCGCGAGGACCCGATCCCGGGTGTCACCAGCACGCTGATCATCGACGCCGCGCGCGCCGCGGGCGCCGATGTGACGGCCGTCTCCGACAAGGCGGAGGTCCCCGAGGTCGTCGCGGGAATGGCGAAGCCCGGTGATCTCGTTCTCACCATGGGCGCGGGTGACGTGACCGACCTGGGCCCGCGGATCCTGGACCGCCTGGCGCACTGACGTTCGCGGTCACACTCGTAGTGAGGGGCTGAGCTTCATGTCGTACGACGTCGACAAGCCGGACGAGCAGTGGCGCGCGGAGCTGACGCCGGCCGAGTACACGGTCCTGCGTCAGGCCGGCACGGAGCCCGCCTTCGTCGGTGAGTACACGGACACCAAGACGAAGGGCGTCTACTCCTGCCGGGCCTGTGGCGCCGAACTCTTCACCTCGGACACGAAGTTCGAGTCGCACTGCGGCTGGCCGAGCTTCTTCGACCCGAAGGACACCGACGCGGTCGAACTGATCGCCGACCGGTCCCACGGGATGGTGCGGACCGAGGTGCGGTGTGCGCGGTGCGGATCGCATCTCGGGCATGTGTTCGAGGGTGAGGGGTATCCGACCCCGACCGATCAGCGGTACTGCATCAACAGCATCTCGTTGCGGCTGACGCCCGACGCCGGCTGACAGCTTCGTTCATCGTTCATCGTTCGCCGGGCGGCGGGAGTGCCCCGCCGCCCCGGCCCACCCGCACCCGCTCGCCGCCCACGTCCGGTTTCAGGTCGACCTGCACCTGATGCGTCGTCTGTCGGTCCACCGTGCCGCCGAGTTCGGCCGTGACCACGCCGATCCGAACTCCGCCGCGGCCCGTGCCGGAGCGGTGCACCTGCACCGAGAACGTCAGATTCACGTTCTCCACGGTGAAGCCCAACGCCCTTCCCTGGGCCTCCTCCCGGGCCTCCTCCAGTTCGCCCCGCACCTGGCGGATCACCTCCGCCAGCCCCACGAACCCCGGTGCGTCCGGCAACTCGTACCTCCCCAAAGCCTGTTACTCCGTTTGCGCACCATTATGCGCAACCGCCACCGTATAGTGACGGTGTGGCTGCTGACGGGGGTATCCATACCAATTCGTCCTTGGGGACGCCGCCCTGGGCGGTGCGCATCCGGCGGGCGAACGGGGAGATCGCGGGCGCCGGCATTCTGCTGAGCCCCGATCAAGTCCTCACCTGCGCCCACGTGCTGGAGCGGGGAGCCGAGGTCACCGCCGAGTTCGTCGGGGCGCCCGGCCATGTGGTGCCCTCGGTGGCGGCATGGGTGGACGGGGACGCGTATGTGCCGGAGACCCGGGACGCCGACGGCGATCCCAGCGGCGATGTCGCCCTGCTGAGGCTGGAACACCCCAGGCCCGAGGGAGACACGACGCGGCTCCACCGGCTCTCCGCACCCAACCGCGCCGTACGGATGTACGGCTTCCCGTACGACCACAACGGCGGCATCTGGTTCCGGGCCACCGTCGTCGGCGGTTGCGGGCGCGACGGTCAGGTGCAGCTGAGCCCGACGAGCCGTGGTGAGCTGGCCAGCCCCGGCTGTAGCGGCTCCGGAGTCGTGGACACCCGTACCGGCGAGGTCATCGGGATGGTCCTCAGTGGGCTCCAGGACCGCCACGGAAACCTGTTCTCCTTCATGACCCCGGCCGAGACCATCGTCCGGCACCTCCCGCGGATCGCCCGGTGGACCTCGGGTCGGACCGCGGTCGACGACAGACTCAGATCCACGAGGGACGACGCCTCGGAAGCCCTGCTCGACGGACCGTTCGCGCAGCGCCTCGCCGACTGGCTCCGGGACGACGGGCAGCAGGTGAAGATCAGCCTCGTCCGCGACACCGACGCCGTACGGGCGGCCACGCTGCGCCGCGCCATCACCCTGGCCGACCGGGAGTTACGCACCTCGGCATCCGTCGACCGTGCCTCGCACGACCCGCCGGGCACCGTTCCCTCGGCCGGCGGCCACGACCTGGCCGTGGACGCGGGCGGGCTGACCTCCGCCGAGATCGAGGAGCGGATCGCCGAGCGCACGGGCCTGTGGCAGCACCCGGACGCCCCGCTGGTCGACCGGATCAGGGCCGCGCGGGTCACCCTCACCCTGGTCGTCGTCGGTGTCGACGAGGCGGTCGACCCGCTCGCGCTCCTGGACCTCCTGGAGATGCTCCGGGCCGAGGGCAGCCGCCTGCTCCTGGTCTTCCGCACCGCGGGCGCCGCCCATCGCCGCGCCCGGTACCAGCTGGTCGCCGAGCCCGCGCAGCGGCGCCGGGCCCGTCTCGTCGCCCGCCTGGAGGAGACCACCGGCCCGCTGGCCACGGCGATGTACGGGCGCATGGCCGTCGTACAGGCCGACGACACCCGCCGCGCCGAATCGGACCTGATCAGCGCCCATGCCGCGCTCGCGGACCTGACCCGGGCGGCCGGCGGCGCGGGTGAGGCGCGCCGGGGTCCGGACCTGGCGCGGTACGAGCGGTTCGTCGACCGGGCGACATCCGGGCTGGTCACGACCATCGGAGCCCTCGAACGGCTCTGTGCCCGGCGGGACATGCTGGGCGGCCGGTTGCAGGGGTACCACGTGCTGCACCAGCAGGCCACCCGGGGCGAGGAGGACCTGGCCGTGGACGCGCTCTATCTCCGCGCCCACGAACTGCTGCGGGCCAGACCCTGCGACGTACAGGCGCTCGAGGACGCGGTGAACGCCTATGTGCTGAGTGTCGAGCGCGGATACAGGGCGGACCCGGACGAGGACGGTGCCGTCTCGCCATGACATCGGCACCCCAGCCGTGCCCCAGGACCGACTGCCGGGGCGGCCACATCAGGGAGACGGGCTTCTGCGGCACCTGCCTCCGGCTGCCACCCGCCCCGGTACGGGGGCCGGGGGACGACCGGTCCGCCGCAGGTCCGGTCGAGCCCTCGCCGCCCGCGCCGACAGCCCGCGCGCTGGACCGCGACGGTCTGCTGGTCCTGCCGCACATCCCCTCGCCGGAGCCGGCGGAGGCCGCCGCCACCACCGCCCGTCCGCCCACCGGGGGCCGGCGCTGCGGTGTCGACAACTGCGTCGGCACCATCGGGGTCGACTACGACGGCGGCCCGCCACCCGACCACGGCTACTGCCCGGAGTGCGGCCACCCGTACTCCTTCCTGCCGAGACTGCGCCCGGGCGACCGGGTCGGCGGCCACTACCGGGTGCTCGGCTATCTCGCGGTGGGCGGCCTCGGCTGGGTCCACCTCGCGGAGGACACGCGGGTGCCGGACCATCTGGTCGTCCTCAAAGGGCTGATCAACACCGGGGACGCCGTCGCCCGTCGGGCGGCCGTCGAGGAGCGCCGCTCCCTCACCACGCTCCACCACCGGGACATCGTCCGCATCGTCACGTACGTGCACCACCAGGCGCCCGGCGAGGCGGAAGCCACCGGATACATCGTGATGGAGTACGTCGGCGGCCGTTCCCTCGCCTGGATCCGGCACGCCCCGGACGAGGAACTGGCGCGGCTCTTCGGCGGATCGTTCGAGTTCGGCCATGTGCTCACCTACGGCTGCAAGATCCTCGGCGCCCTGGAGTACCTGCACGACCAGGGCCTCCTGTACTGCGACATGAAGCCCGACAACGTCATCCACTACGGGCGCGAGATCAAGGTCATCGATCTCGGCGCCATCCGCCGGATCGACGACCGCTCCTCCAGCCTCGTCTACACCCCGGACTACGCACCGCCGAAGACGGAACGCGACGAGCGCGGCTTCCAGGTCGACACCGACCTCTACACCGTCGGCCGGACCCTGAAGTCCCTCGCCGCACGGGCCACCCCGGCCGCCGGACTCGCCGCCCGCTCCTTCGACGCGCTGTTCCGACGCGCCACCCACCCGGAGCCCGCCGCCCGCTTCACCTCGGCGGCCGAGATGTCCCGCCAGCTCTGGGAGGTGCTCAGGGAGCACCAGGCCCTGAGCGGGCACGAGCCGTACCCGGAGCGGTCCACCCGCTTCGAGCCGACGGCCGCGCTGTTCGGCTCGGCCCTCGGCACGGCGCCGCCCCTCGACCACTGGACCCGGCGCCCCGGCGCCGACGTCCCGGAGCTGCCCGTCGGAGCGCCGGAACCCCGGGCCGCGGCCCGGGCACTGCCCGTCCCGATCCCCGACCCCCGGGACGCCGCCGCCGTACTGCTCGGTGGGCTCGCCGCCGACAACCCGGAGCGCATCGCGGCGCAGGCGGAGCAGGGCTCGGCGCTGTACACGGTGGAGACCGCGCTGTGGCTGTGCCGCGCCTACCTGGACGCCGGGGAAGCGGACAAGGCCGACCGGTGGGCGGAGAAGGCCCGTCGGCTGAGCCGCGAGTACGACTGGCGGATCTTCTGGCACCAGGGCCTGCTCCACCTGACGCGAGGTCAAGTGCGGAAGGCGGAGGGCGAGTTCACGGCCGCCTACGACGCCCTGCCGGGCGAGTCCGCGCCGAAGCTGGCCCTCGGCCACTGCGCGGAACACCTCGCCGCCGGGCAGCGGCAGACCGAGGAGTACTACGAGGCCGTCTGGCGGCGGGACCGGACCCAGGGCAGCGCGGCCTTCGGGCTCGCCCGGAGCCGGCTGCGCCGGGGCGACCGGCGGGCGGCCGTCCAGGTGCTCGACGAGGTACCGACGACCTCACGGCACTACGACGCCGCGCGCGTCGCCGCGATCCGGGTCCTCACCGGCCGGCTGCCCGGCGCCGGGCCCACCACGGCCCACCTCGTCGAGGCCGCCGAGCGGATGCAAGGGCTCAGGAGAGCGCCGACCGCACTGCACCTCGACGGCAGCGGAGCCTGGGACCGGCTGGTCGCCGAGGCCCGGGAACACGCCGTCACCTCCCGCCCTCCCGGCGGATGGGGACCGGACTTCCCCGCCGGGGAGTTGTTCGGACCGGCGGACACACCGAGGGCGCTGGGCGAACTGCTGTCCCGGTCGCTGAAGAGACTCGCGGACCAGGCGGGAAGCGCCGGCGAACGCGGTGACCTGCTGGACCGGGCGTACGCGGTCCTCCCCGAGACCGTCGGTCTCCGGGACCTGCTTCGGGGGTGGCGGCGTACGGCATGAGGGGGGCGGGGCCCGCCGACGGGCCCGGGGTCAGCAGACGAGGGCGAGGAGCACGGACACGGTGGACACGGACGCATCATCCGTGAGCAGAGACGTAGACGTACCAGGACCGGTCGCGGTCCGGATGGAGATCAGCCAGTCGAAGTACCTGTCCGCCGCGAAGGGGGAACAGGAGATGCACGCCATCCTGACCGTTCGGGTCGACGGCACGGAGGGCGGCGCGGGCGCGGGCCCCCTGCTCGCCCAGATCCTGGCCGTGGACTGTTCCAGCTCGATGGACTTTCCGGAGGAGAAGCTCCGGGCGGCCCGGCGGGCGGCCGTGGCGGCGCTGCGGATACTGCCCGACGGCACGCCCTTCGCGGTGATCCGGGGCGCGGAAACCGCGGCCGTGGCGTATCCGCCGGACGGCGCCATGGTCCGGGCGGACGCCCGGCGGCGTGCGGAGGCGGAGGAGGCCGTGTACCGGCTGGTCGCAGCGGGCGGCACCTGCATGGGCGCCTGGCTCGAACTGTCCTGTCAGCTGCTGGAGGAGCAGGACGCGCCCATCGGACACGTCCTGCTGCTCACCGACGGCAAGAACCAGCACGACGCGCTGAAACCGCTGGATGGCGTCCTGGGGAAGTGTGCGGGGCGATTCGTGTGCGACGCCTGGGGCATCGGCGACGGCTGGGACGGGCGGGAACTCCTCAAGATCACCCGCCACCTGCACGGCAGCGCCGGCTCGGTGCGCGAGGCGTCCGCGCTCCGGGAGGAGTACGAGAAGCTGATGCACCGTCTGCTCACGAAGAGCGTTCCCGAACTGGTGATCTCCGTGACCCCCGAGGACGGGGCCGCGGTGCGCTACGTCAAGCAGGTCTTCCCCGCCGAGGCCGAACTCGCCTCCGGCGGCGGGCAGGACGGCGGGCCCCAGCGGTTCGTCACCCGTGCGTGGGGCGACGAGACCCGCCGCTACCAGCTGTGCCTCTCGGCCGACCCGGCCGGCCGGGAGCCCGGGAAGGACCTTCCGCTCGCCCTCGTGGCCGTCGAGGTGCCCGGCGGCGAAGGGGTGCGGCTGCCGATGCCCCTGGCCTGTGTCGTGCACTGGACCGACGACCCGGCGCTGTCCCGGTACACCGATGTCCAGGTCGGGCACTTCGAGCGGCACCAGCTGCTCGGCGAGGCCATCGCGGCGGCGACCGACGCCCACCGCAATGGCGAACACGACCTGGCGGAGCGGAAGTTGGGCCAGGCCGTGCGGCTCGCCCACGGCATGGGCGGCGCCGGGCCGCTCGGTCGGCTGGAACGGCTCGTGGAGATCGTCGACGCCGTGGAAGGGCGGGTCAGGATGCGTCCCGGCGTGGCGGCTGTCGACTTCGAGCATCTGATCACCGCGAGCAGCCACAGCACGTACGGCCCCGCGTCGGCCCCCGGCTGCGGCACGGCCCCCGCCGGACCGGCCGGAGGCACGATGCCGTGCCCGGCCTGCGAGAAGAAGGCGCCGGTGACCGCACGGTTCTGTCCGTCCTGCCGACACCGCTTCGGAGAGCGGCCATGAGCACCACCGGGCGGGACCTGACCCGCAGACTCCGGCTGCTGCTGGCCCTCGGGGCCGCCGCCACCCTCGTACTGTTCGGCGCGTACCGGGGTGTGCACGACGACACCGTGCCGCTGGCGTCGTCGAGCGCGCCGGGGATTCTGGCGGTCGACACCGCGACGAACGCGCTGAGGAACGCGAACAAGGTCGTCAGCGGCGGGGTGGCGAACGACACGACCGGTGAGTTCCACACCCAGATCTCGGTCGCGCACCAGAACCTCGCACTGGCAGCCTCGGAGAACGTCACCGGCTTCAAGGACCGCCACACCCTCCGGACCGTCACCGGGCTGATCGCCGTCTACTCGGGCTTCGTGGAGCGCTCCGGCAAGGAGCCGGACAACCGGCTGCTGAGCACTGTCTACCTGCACTACGCGAACCAGGTGCTCGTGGGGGACATCATGAGCCGCCTTGAGGATCTGCGGGCCGAACAGGTGAAGGAGGCCAAGCGGCAGGCGTCCTTCCCCTGGCAGTTGCGGCTGGGCTGGAGTGCGGTCCTGGTGCTGTACGCGGCCCTGTGCGCGGCGCTGGTGGAGGCGCAGTGGTTCGCGCGGCGGCGGTTCCGCCACTCCGTGCACCCACCCCTGCTGGCCGCGACCGTCCTGTGCGTGGCCGGGGTCGCGGTCCTGGGCTGGCTCACGCTGGAGGCCCGTACGGCGATGACCCGCGCTCTCGCCGAACTCCTCGAACCGAAGGGGGCGAAGACGATTCCCCTGGTGGCCGGCCGGGTGGAGGAGAACATGGCGAACGCCGGCCTCTGGGCTTCGCTGTCCAACTGGGTACTGATCGAAGGGGCGTTGCTGATGGCGCTGATGGTGGCGGGGCTGTGGCCGCGCATCGCGGAGTACCGGTTCAGGGCGGCGCGATGAGACGGCCACGACCCCGCACCCTCGGCATCATCTGCGTCTGCCTGGTCCTGCTCGCGGCCGGTGCCGTCACGGGGGTGCGCTGGGTGCAGGACAGGGGCTCGGTGACCCTGCTGGCCAACTGGAGCAGGGAGGAGGAGAAACAGTTCAAGAAGGTCATCAAACGGTTCAAGAAGCGCTACGGGATTCACGTCGACTACCAGGGCAGCTCCGCCCTCAGTCAGGTGCTGGCCGCCGGTATCGCCTCCGGTTCGCCGCCCGACGTGGCGGTGGTCCCGGGGCCGGGCGAACTGATGACCTACGCGGACAAGGGTCAACTCCGCCCGCTGGACGGCTTGTTCGAGGCCGGCCGGTACGACGAGTTCTGGGCGCCGGAGATCAACGGCAAGTACTGGCTGCCGGTCAAGGCCAGCCTGAAGAGCATGGTGTGGTACTCGGAGATGAAGCCGGAACAGGTCGCCAAGTCCGCCAAAAATCCCGGTAGTTGGTGCCTGGCCATGGAGTCCGGCGCGACCTCCGGCTGGCCGGGTACCGACTGGGTGGAGGACATCCTGTTGCAGCAGACGGACGCCAAGACGTACGGAGACTGGGCCAACGGCACCCTGGAGTGGACGGACGGCAAGGTCCGTACGGCCTGGAGCACCTGGGGCGAGCTGGCGGGCGTGAGCGATCGGAAACGCATCGAGCAGGCGCTCAAGGCCCCCTTCGACAAGGCCTGCACCCAACGGCTGGAGCACCAGGGGTCGTTCCGGGCCGACCACTGGTCGGAGAAGCCCGGCGGCGACTACGTTCACTCCGCCGCCGTGATCCCCGAGTCCGCTCCAGGGAAGCGCTGGGAGGTCTCCGGCGACCTCGCGGTCATGCTGAACGAGACCGAGGAGGCGAAGCAGCTGATCCGCTATCTGGCCGACCCCGGGACCGAACTGCCGGCCTACACGGTGAACGCGGACGTCCCGGTGCCGGGCGACAGCAGGACGACGCGGCGGGAGATCGCCTCGACCCTTCGTGGACTGAACGGGACCCTTTGCTGGGATGCCTCGGACGCGATGCCGCGCGTCGTACGGGACGCCTTCCACCAGGCGGTGCTCCGCTACCTCATCTCACCGGAGACACTCGACGCCGAGTTGGCGGCCCTGGAACGACTACGCGTCGCCAACCAGGGCACGACACAACTCCGCGTCTGCGGCTAGGGCCTGTTCTCGCCGCCCTTGACGATCAGCTCCTCCAGGGCCGGCCGGTCGTCGGCGCCGCCCTGTGCGGTGACCCGGACGTACCGGGCGTTCACCGGCGGGCTGAGCGTGCCCTCGGTACCGTCGGGCCGTACCGTCGTCCAGGCGTTGCCGTCCCGGGAGACCTCGACCGTGTACGTGGCCGGGAGCGGGTCCCGCCAGCGCGGGGTGACGTGGGTGAGCCGTCGGGGTCGGCGCAGATCGAGCGTCACGGCTCCTTCGGTGGCGTCCGGCGACCAGAAGGTGGTGTCGTTGCCGTCGACCGCGGCCACCGCGTAGGCGCCGGGCTCCTCGGTCGAGGCGCTGACCTGGGCGCAGCGTGCCAGGTTGTCGGTGGGGTCGCGGTCCGGGCGGCGGGTCTTGAGGACGGCCGGTACGGACTCGCTCACCAGCCGATCGCCCTCCGGCGAGTCCACGCGCATCGGTTCCCCGCCGGTCAGCCGGACGGTGGTCTGCTCCGGACCGACGGCGATGTCGAAGGTGCGCCCCTGCCAGCGCAGACCGCGCAGGGTCACGCCGTCCTTGAGCTGTGGCGGCAGCAGCGGGTCGAGCCGGATGCCGTCCTCGCGCCAGCGGAGCCCGGTCAAGCCGTGGGTGAAGCCTTGCAGGAAGCCGCCCTTGCCGGTCAGGAAGTCCTGGGCGGGCTGCCCCGCCAGCGGGTCGGACGCTCCGGCCTTCGCGCCCCGGGCCTCGGCGAACAGCGCGTACGGATCGCGGGCGAACGGCCGGTAGGCGCGCAGGAGATAGGTGTACGTCGCACAGCCGGGCGCGCCGATCTCGGCGGCGTCGACGGCGTGCACCGAGTCCGTCATGGCCGGGCCGTCGGGGTCGCTGCGCCGCGCGTAGTAGTCGAGCGTCCGGGCCTTCCTCGCGTCGTCCATGGGCCATTCGAGCGGATAGATCAGCAGTACCGTGTCGGCCTGCTTGATCGGCTTGGTGCCGTCGTACCCCGCGTACTGGAGGTAGACGCCGGTGTCCGCGTCGTAGGGGATGCGCAGCCGGTCGGCGATCCTGGTCCACTCCTCCGGCACCGGCTCGCCGAGCAGTTGTCCGGCGCGGGTGGCGTTGCGCAGGGCGACCGCCGCGCCGGCGTTGGTGAAGACGCCGTCGTCGACGTCGTTGCTGTACTCGTCGGGCCCCGCCACATGGTTGATCGAGTACGAGCCGTCGGAGTTGGCGGTGACCCGGCTCGTCCAGAAGTCCGCGATGCCCTTGAGCAGGGGCCAGCCGCGACCGCGCAGCCAGTCGGTGTCGCCCGTCACCAGGTAGTACTGCCAGGCGGCGAGGGAGATGTCGCTCTGTAGATGGTTCTGCATCCGGCAGTGGTCGGGGTCCACGCTGTGGCACTCGGTGGCCAGGTCGCCGTCGGCGCCGCTGGTCCACGAGTAGAACAGCCCCCGGTGGCCGAGCCGGGCGGCGTTGGCCCGGGCCGCCGGCATGGTCCGGTACCGGTACTCCACGATCGTCCTGGCCAGCTCGGGGTGGAATGCCAGCAGCCCCGGGTGGATCCATGTCTCGGCGTCCCAGAAGACCAGGCCCGCGTAGTTGTCGCTGGTCAGGCCGACCGGCGACACGCTGGTGCCGGTACCGGGCCGGGTGGCCGACAGCACCCCGTACAGGGCGGACCGCAGCCAGGACTGGATGTCCGGACGGCCGGGCACCTCGATACCGCCGTGCCACAGCTCGTTCCAGGCCTTGGCGTGTGCGTCGAACAGCGTGTCCCAGCCGCGCGTGGCGGCCCATCTGGAGGCGTCGAGCGCGGCGCGTTCCGGCCGCCCGGACGTCAACTCCGTGTCCACACCGACGTACTTGACGAACTCGTACGACCGGCCCGGCTCGACCGCGACGGTGGCGGACTGGCTCTCGGAGCCGATGTCGGCGGCGCGTCGATCGGCCTGCCGCCGAGGCATGTCGGACCGGTCGACACCGGCGCGGGCGGCGCTGCCGCCGAGGACGAGGGTGGAGGCGACCGCGCTGTCCACGTTCGTGCCGTCGGTGCGGAAGGAGAGGCCGATGGTCCGGTCCGCGCTGCCGGGCCGGGGGCCGCCGCCGGTCCTGGTGATGCGTCGCGCCCCGGCGCCGTCCAGGACGTCGGTGACGGTGGTCCGGCCGCGCCAGTGGGGCACCATGCGCAGCCGTACGGTGCCCACGTGCGGGTTGTTGCGGTCGGTGGTGATGTCGTAGACCAGGTCCGTGGCCCGGCCGTCGGCGGCGGTCCAGGTCAGGGACGTACGGACGAGTCCGCAGCGCTGGAACAGGGTCTGGCGGTATCCCGAGATCGCCGCGGCGGGCGTCTGCGAGGTGAAGGTGTCCCCGCCGACGCCCACGGTGAGCGTCGACCAGGTGGGGAGGGCGGCGGCGACCTGGAACCCCTTGGCCACGGCCGGGTCGCGGGCGTACAGGCCCGCGACGAAGGCGCCGTCGTAGGCCGGGGTGTAGAGGGGCCAGCCGGTCCGCTCACCGGTGGCGTCGTACCCCATGCCGTTGGGGGGAACGCGCTGGCCGAGGAGGCCGTTGGCGACGTACGCCCGGTAGGGGTCGGCCCGGTCCGGCCGGGACGTCGAGGGAGCCCAGGCCGGGTCTCCGGCGTCCCGCAGACAGGGCCGGTCGGGCACTCCCGCGGCAGCCGCCCGGGGCACCTGCGCGGCCGGGACGGCCAGAGCGGGGACGAGTGCCGTCGTCAGGGCGAGGACACCCGCGAGGACGGGCGGAATCGGCCGGCCGATGCGACGACGCCCGGCCCGGCCCCTTCCGGGGTGGAATCGTGGTGGCATCGCTGTCCCTTCAACTGCGGCCCGTCCAGCGGCGGATGAGCTGCCGACTGTGCCCTCAACGGGGTGTTGCGGGACAAATGATGACATGGTCAGGCATGGGCTCCGGCGATGTGCGGAGGGGCGGCGGGGGGAGTGCGGCAGCAGGTGGGGGCGCGTAGGAGCGGGGCAGGCCAGAGGGTCTGCGATCACCTCGGCGGAACCGCCGACGGTCCGTTGTCCAGGTGCCCGGCCTCGGCTCGGCAGCCGACCGTACCGCGGCAACGGCATCTCGCCGTGGCCGACGCCTGACGGGGACTGACGAGGACTGATCCCGTCCGGTGACGGGACGCGCCGAAGAGCGGGAACACGGTCAACCTGCCCCGCGCAGCGGGATACTTGTGGCTTCCCAAGACAATGCGACCAGGGGAGCGGATCCGTGAACTCTGCCGTAGGGGCGGGCGGTTGGGGCGAGAGCGGCGGTCGGGGCGGGCGGCACGCGGTCGTTGTGGGCGGGAGTCTCGCGGGGCTGCTCGCGGCGCACGTCCTGGCCGGGCACGCCGACCGGGTGACCGTCGTCGAGCGCGACCGGTTCCCGGACGGCACCGGGGCACGGCCCGGCGTGCCGCAGGGCCGGCATCCGCATGTCCTGCTACAGGGCGGGCAGTCGGCCATGGAGTCGCTGCTGCCGGGCTTCCTGGAGGAGCTGCGGGAGGCGGGGGCGCCACGGGTCGGCCTGCCGTCGGACCTGGTGCTGTGGCAGAACGGCCGCTGGTTCCGCCGGGTGCCCCCGTCGACGCACATCTACACCGGTTCCCGTGCGCAGTTGGAGGGGCTGGTGCGGCGGCGCGTTCTCGCCGACCCGGCGATCGGCGTGGTCGAGGGCACCGACGTGGTCGGGCTGCTCGGTGACGCCTCGCGGGTGCGGGGCGTACGGCTGCGGGACCGTTCCGACGGTGCCGACGCGGAGCACCGGGAGCTGGAGGCCGATCTCGTCGTCGACGCCTCCGGCAGCGGCACCAAGGCCCCGCAGTGGCTCGCCGCGATCGGCGCCGAGACCGCGCACGAGGAGACCATCGACACCGGGCTCGCCTACGCCTCCCGCGTCTATCGCGGCAGGGACGGCGTCCTCGGCGGCGACACCCTCGGGTACTACGTCTACCCCAACCCCGAACAGGTCCACGGCGGCGGTGCGCTGCCGCTGGAGGACGGCAGTCATCTGGTCATCGTCTCGGGGCTGCGCGGCGACGAACCGCCCAAGGGCGACGACGAGTTCGAGACGTACACCAAGCGGCTGGGGCATCCGCTCCTGGACCGGTGGATCGAGGAAGCCGAACCGCTCTCATCGGCGTTCGGCTACCGGCGGACCGCCAACATCCGCCGCCGCTACGACCTGCCCGGCCGCCGCCCGGCCGGCTTCCTCGCCACCGGCGACGCCCTGTGCACCTTCAACCCGATCTACGGGCAGGGCATGGCCGTCGCCGCGATGAGCGCGGTCGCCCTGCGTGACGCGCTCGCCGACCGGCGCCGGACGCCCACCACGCGCCGCGTGCAGCAGGCGGTCCTCGCGGCGTCACGCCTGGCATGGGACATCTCCGCCGGGGCGGACCGCAAGATGCCGGGCGCCGTCGGCACCGCGGTCGAGGGCGCGCCCACGGACCGCGTCGCGGACTGGTACCTGCGCCGGGTCACGGAGCGGTCCCCCGGCGACCCCGTCGTGGGCCGCGCCTTCCGCGCCGTACTGACCCTCTCCGCGCCCGTCTCCGCCCTGTTCGCGCCACCCGTGGCCCGCGCGGTGCTGTTCGGTCCCCCCGGACCGACACCGACCCGGCCGCCGGAGGCACTGGAGGAGCCGGTGGAGCCGGGGCACTGAGCGGGAACGACCTGGGGCCCTGCCGTCGTACGGCAGGGCCCCGGCGCATCTTCTTCCGTTACGACGTGCAGACGTCCTTCAGCCTGTCGGCCGCCGCGTCGATCTTGCTGGAGTCCGGGCTCGTGTCGCCGTTGAGGATGGACTTGTTGTAGTCGTCGATCGCCTTGTCCAGGTCGTCGACCGCCTTGTCGACCTTGCTGTCGTCCGTGTCCTTGTTGATCTTGTCCAGGTTCTTGTCGATCGTGTCGATGGAGTCGTCGGTCTTCGACGGATCCTTCACCGCGTCCCAGCCGGCCTCGTGGATCGCCTTGATGCTGTCCGAGATCGAGTCGGCGTTGCTGACGCAGCCCAGGGAGTTGTCGAGGTCTTCGCAGCCGGTCAGCAGCCCGGCGGTCAGGGTGACGGCGGCGACGGCGGTGGCGACGGTGGCGATACGACGGCCGCGGCGGCGGTTCGAGGGCATGGCAGGGGTCCCTTCACTTCATTCGCTTGAGTGGTTGACGAGATGTGGTGCTCGGGCCGGTCAGGCCCAGGGCTGCTGCTCCACGGGGGCGGGTGCCGGCCGCTTCTTGCGGCTCGAGACGAGTCCGCCCGCCGCGCCCAGTGAGACCAGGCCCATGCCTGCGGCGGTCGCGATCCCCTTCACCCCGTCCATCGTGAAGTAGCAGAACGCGGCCACACCACCGTTGAACAGGAACAGGAACCAGAGGGTGGACGGCTTCGACAGGAACGCCTTGATCCTCGGCTTCTTGGCGATGCGCGAGCCGGCCAGCATCGAAACGGCGATGCCTGTGTAGGTGGCGACGTCCTTCTGGGTGCCGTCGAGGACGGTGCCGGAGGCGGTGCTCGCGGCGAGACCGGCCGCGAAGAACGACCACAGCAGCAGATTGGCGATGAACGACTTCACGGCGGCGAGCAGCGACTTCACGGACTTTCCTTCGGCAGGGACGGGAGGGAGCAGATGAGGGGCCGACGCGGTCCGTGGACCCCTTGTGTTCTCTGTCGACTACGATCCCGTCGCCCGCTCGCCGCCACGAGGGACCGCTCTCCCGAATGCATGGTGTAGCCCGCTACACCATCCGCTCCCACGCCCCTCCGCATCTCCTCACTCTTGACCGTTGCTTTGTACCGACCGATTGGTCTAACTTTCGTGAGGGGGGTCGCAACGGAGCTGCAATCAGGAGTCGTGCATGAGGAACGAGGGCGACGCCCCGGAGAAAAGCGCTGGTCAGGGTGCTGGCCAGGGGTCCGACCAGCTGCCCGGCAGGGTGCTCGTGGTCGGTGCTTCCGCGTCCGGGTTGTCCACGGTGGAGGCGTTGCGGCGCAAGGGTTTCGCGGGTGGGATCACGGTGCTGGGTGATGAGCCGCATGTTCCGTACGATCGTCCGCCGCTGTCCAAGCAGGTGCTGTCCGGTGCCTGGGAGCCCGAGCGTGCCGCGCTGCGTGCGCAGGAGCAACTGACGTCGCTGGACGCGGAGTTCCTCTACGGGGAGACCGCCGTCGCGCTGGACGTCAAGGCGCGGAGTGTGCGTACCGCCTCGGGGCGGGAAGCGGCCGCCGATGCCGTGGTCATCGCGACGGGTGTGCGGGCGCGGCGGTTGGCGGGTCAGGACGATCTGGCCGGTGTGCATGTGCTGCGGTCCCTCGATGACGCGTTGGCGTTGCGGGGTGATCTGGTGGCGGGCCGGCGGCTGGTGGTCGTGGGTGAGGGTGTGCTGGGGTCGGAGATCGCGGCGACGGCGCGGATGCTGGGTCTTGAGGTGACGTTGGCGGGTCCGTTGGCGGGGCCGATGGCGTTGCAGGTGGGTCCGGTGGTGTCGGGGGTGCTGGCGGGGCTGCATGCCGAGCGTGGGGTGAGCCTGCGGCTGGGTGAGGGTGTGGTCGGGCTGGCCGGTGCGGGTGGCCGGGTGTCGGGGGTGCGGCTGGCCTCGGGTGAGGTGCTGCCCGCGGATGTGGTCGTGGTGGCGATCGGGGGGATTCCGGCGACGGAGTGGCTGGCGGACAGCGGGCTGACGCTGGACAACGGTGTGGTGTGTGATGCGTACTGCCGGGCGGCCGAGGGTGTGTACGCGGTCGGTGATGTGGCGCGTTGGCATCACGAGGGCCTGGGCCGGTTGTTGCGGTTGGAGAACCGTACGAATGCCACGGAGCAGGGGATGGCGGTCGCCGGGGGGATCCTCGGCGAGGACCGGCCCTATGCACCGGTGCCGTATTTCTGGACGGATCAGTTCGACGCGAAGCTCCAGGTCCACGGTTTCCTGCCCGCTGACGCCGAAGTGGACGTCATCGAGGGCGAGTTGGCGGCGCGGCGGTTCGTGGCCCGGTATCGGGTCGGGGGCCGGGTGACGGGTGTCCTCGGCTGGAACATGCCCAAGCAGACCCGGCTGGCCCGCCAGGAAGTCGTCGACGGGCTCGAAGCGGCCCCGGCACCCAGCCACTGAACGATCACCCACTGAACGACCACCCACAGAACGACCATTCACCGAGTGACCAGGAGAGATGCCATGAAGGTTGTCGTCGACGAGGAGAAGTGCGTCGCCGCCGGGCAGTGTGTGTCCGCCGCCATGGACGTGTTCGACCAGCGTGACGAGGACGGCATCGTCGTCCTCCTGGACGAGAACCCGCCCGCCGAGCTGGCCGAGGACGTACGCAACGCCGCCGCGGTCTGCCCCGCGCTCGCCATCCGCATCGAGGAATGAGCGGCGGCGCTCGTCCTGCCGCCCCACCGTCCGCCCCCAGGGACCGCCGGACCTCCCCCACACCCACCCGCACCGCCCGAACCACCTGGAGGCAAGACCATGGCCGAGGCGCCCACCGAAGAGGTCGCCCCCGACGCGGGGGCCGCGGAGATCTTCGACTACCCGGGGGAGCGGGACGGCAAGTGTCCGTTCGCCCCGCCCGCCGGGCTGCTCGCACTCCACGACCAGGGGCCCGTGTCGCGTGCCCGGATCTGGGACGGCAGCACCCCGTGGCTCGTCACGGGGCACGCCGCCCAGCGCAAGATCCTCTCCGACCCCCGGGTCAGCTCGAACGACAAGCAGCCCGGGTTCCCGCACCCCACCCAGGCCCAGTCCGAGAACGCCCCGCACCACCCGCTGACCATCTTCAACGCGGACGGCGCCGACCACACCCGCATCCGCCGCACGATGACCAGCCCCTTCACCCGCAACCGGATGGAGAAGCTGCGCCCGGAGATCCAGCGGTTCACCGACGAACTCATCGACCGGATGCTCGCGGGTCCGAAGCCGGTCGACCTGAACACCGCGCTGTCGCTGCCGCTGCCCTCGCTGATGATCTGCGCGCTGCTCGGAGTGCCGTACGAGGACCACGAGTTCTTCCAGGAGCACGCGGCCGTCGCCAACAAGCGGGTCAAGACCGCCGAGGACGACCGGGTCGCCATGGAGGCGCTCGGCGGATATCTGACCGGACTGCTCCAGGCCCGGACGGACAACCCCTCCGACGACGTGCTGTCGGACTTCGCCGGCCGGGTCAAGGCCGGTGAACTCGAACTGTCCGAGGCGGTCATGCTCTGCATGATCCTGCTGATCGCCGGTCACGAGACCAGCGCGAACATGATCACGCTGGGTACGGCCCTGCTGCTGGAGAACCCCGAGCAGGCGGCGCGGCTGCGCGAGAGCGACGACCCCAAGTTCGTCGCGAACGCCGTCGAGGAGGTGCTGCGCTACCTCACGATCCCGCACCTCGGGCAGCGCCGGATCGCCGCCGAGGACATCGAGTTCGAGGGCGAGACCATCCGGGCCGGCGAGGGCATCGTCGTACCGCTGCCGGCCGGGAACTGGGACCCGGTGGCCTTCCCCGAGCCGGAGCGGCTCGACCTCGGCCGGGAGGCCAAGCACCACCACACCTTCAGCTGGGGCATCCACCAGTGCATCGGCCAGCAGCTCGCCCGCATCGAGCTCCAGGTCGTCTACGGGACGCTCTTCCGCCGTATCCCGACCCTGGCCCTCGGGGTGCCCCGCGACGAGCTGGAGTTCAAGGGCGACTCGCTCGCGTACGGCATCTACGAGCTGCCGGTGACCTGGTAGCGGCCGGGGCCGTGGCACGCAGTGGACCGGCCCCGCACGGGAACTCCGTGCGGGGCCGGTTCGTATGGCCGTCGTGGCGCTCAGACCAGGTACCGCCCGCCGTTGGTGCTGAGGGTCTGGCCGGTGACGTAACCGGCCTCCTCGGAGGCGAGATACGCGACCGCGTAGGCGACGTCCTCCGGCTGTCCCGCCCGCTTCATCGGCATCATGGCGGCGACCGCGTCGACGTCGACCGGGCCCTGGCGCACCAGCGGGGTGTCGATGAAGCCGGGCGGTACGTGGTTCACGGTGACGCCCGTGGCCGCGTACTCGATGGCCAGCGCCCTGGTGAGGCCGATGACGCCGCCCTTGGACGAGGCGTAGTGGGCCATCGCGGGCGCGCCCGTCTGCGCGGACGACGAGGAGATGTTGACGATCCGGCCCCAGCCCGCCGCCAGCATGTCAGGCACCAGCTCCTTGGTGACCAGGAACGGCCCCTTGAGGTTGATGCCGATCATCCGGTCCCACGACTCCTCGGTGATGCTCGTGAAGGGTTCGTAGGCCGTCGTCCCGGCGTTGTTGACGAGGATCGTGACCGGACCGAACGCCTCACGGGTCCGGGCCGCCGCCGCGGCCACATCGGCGGCGTCGGACGCGTCGCCGCCCACCGCGATCGCCGTACCGCCGTCCTTGACGATCCTGGCGGCGGTGTCCTCGGCGCTTTCCAGGTTCAGGTCCCAGACCGCGACCGCGGCGCCACGGGCCGCGAGCACGGTCGCGATGGCCTGTCCGATGCCGCGACCGCCGCCGGTGACGACCGCGGCCTTTCCTGCCAGTCCTGCCGGCGTCATGTGCGCTCCCTTGCGTGTGACGTGCGTACGGCGTGTGTATGGCGGCTCTGTCGCGCTTCCGGAGCCCCCGCCGTTGATCGGACTCCGTGCTTCCTTTACGCTCGGGTCAATGATAGACCGACCGGTCGAAACAATAAAAGGTTATGGGCCGGTCCCGTGCGGGCCTCGAACGACCCCTGTGAAGTTGGAGGACAGATGAGCGACTCAGTCAGCGTTGACGTCGATGTCGATGTGCTGGTCATCGGAGCCGGTGTCACCGGCATCTACCAGCTGTACCGGGCCCGGGAGGCCGGGTTCTCGGTGAAGCTGCTGGAGGCCGGCAGCGGGGTCGGTGGCACCTGGTACTGGAACCGCTATCCCGAGGCGCGCTTCGACTCCGAGAGCTACACCTACGGCTACCTCTTCTCCAAGGAACTGTGGGAGGAGTGGGAGTGGTCCGAGCGGTTCGCGGGCCAGCCCGAGATCGAGCGGTACTTCAACTACGTGGTCGACCGGTTCGACCTGCGGCGCGACATCTCCTTCGGGACGAAGGTCACCGCGGCCGTGTACGACGAGCCGACCGGTACCTGGGCCGTGCGGACCGCCGACGGCGGCGAGACCCGGGCGCGGTACGTCGTCGCGGCGACCGGCATCCTCTCCGTGCCGTTCATCCCGGGCATCGAGGGGCGCGCGGACTTCCGGGGCGCGCAGCACCACACCGGCCAGTGGCCGAAGGCGCCCGTGGACTTCGCAGGCAAGCGCGTGGCCCTCATCGGCACCGGGTCCAGCGGCGTGCAGATCGTCCCGGCGATCGCCGACCAGGTGGCCTCGCTGACGGTGTACCAGAAGGTCGCCGACTGGCTGACCCCGCTCAACAACGCGCCCATCGAGCCCGAGGAGCAGGCGCAGCTCAAGGCCGGTTTCGAGTCGATCCGCGACACGCTGAACACCTCGCCGAGCGGCTTCCTCCACCAGATCACGATGCGGTCGGGGCTGGAGGACAGCCCGGAGCAACGGCAGGCGTTCTACGAGGAGCGGTGGAACGGGCCCGGCTTCACCAAGCTGTCCGAGCACTACTACGACATGACCACCAACGAGGTCGTGAACAAGGAGTGGTGCGAGTTCATCGCGGCCAAGATCCGGAGCATCGTCGAGGATCCGGAGACCGCCGAGAAGCTGATCCCCAAGGACCACGCCTACGGTGGCCGGCGCCCGCCCTTCGGGACCGGCTACTACGAGGCGTACAACAAGCCCGACGTCTCGCTCGTCGACATCAACGTGACGCCGATCGTGCGGATCACCGAGTCCGGGATCGAGACCGCCGAGGGGCTGCACGAGGTCGACATCATCATCTGGGCGACCGGCTACGACTTCGGCACCGGCGCCCTCAACCGGCTGGGCGTGCGCGGGCGGGGAGGTCTGCCGCTGGAGGAGTACTGGGCGGACGGTCCGAGCACCTACCTCGGGGTCGTGACCGCCGGTTTCCCGAACTTCTTCTTCCCGGGCGGGCCGCACGGCGCCCTCGGCAACAACCCGCGGTACGCCGGTGACCAGGTGGACTTCGTCACCGACGCGCTCGTGCGCACGCGTGAGCACGGGCACGACGTCGTCGAGGTCGACCCCGCGGCCGAGCTGGAGTGGACGGAGATGATGAACGACAAGGCGTCGGTCTCCTCCTTCCTACAGAGCAGCTACTTCTACGGCGCCAACATCCCCGGCAAGCCGATCCGGCAGCTCCTCAACCCGACCGGGCGCTGGAAGCTCCAGGAGCTGATCGCGGACGTCGTCGAGAAGGACTACACGACGTTCACCTTCTCCAGGACCGGCTCCTAGGCCCGATCGGTCATTTCATTGACCGATCGGTACACGATACATAACATGCAGGTGGCAGGCCGTCGACGAGGACTGGCGCCAGGAAGAGGGATGACCATGACGACGAAGCGTTGGAAGCAGCGTCCGCCGGGCTCGACCTGGGGCGACTGGGGCGAGGACGACGAGCTGGGCCGGATCAACCTGGTCACCAAGGAGAAGGTGCTCCAGGGGGTGCGCGAGGTCGAGCACGGCATCGCCTTCAGCCTCAGCCTGCCGCTCGACTATCCCGGCGGCACCTCGCTGAACCAGCGTCGCTACCCGCCGATCCTGCGCCCCACCGAGGATCTCCAGCACAACCAGGACGTCTTCTACAACATCAAGGCCAGCGAGCACTTCTCGCCCGACCTCATCGACGTCTGGTCGGACGACGTGGTCACCCTCTGGCTCCAGTACTCCACCCAGTGGGACTCCCTCGCCCACCAGGGCGCCGAGTTCGACGCCGACGCCGACGGCGTGGCCGAACCCGTCTACTACAACGGCTACCGTCCCGACACCGACCTCGTCGGACCCAAGGACGACGCCAAGGGCGACGGCAGCGGCAGCCTCAGCCACGCCCGCCACCTCGGCATGGAGCACATGGCCGAGCACGGCGTCCAGGGGCGCGGTGTCCTCATCGACATCGCCCACCACCTCGGCACCGGCTACCAGGCCGTCAACTACCGCCAGCTGCGCGAGATCATGGACGCCGACAACGTCGTCGTGGAGCCCGGCGACATGCTCCTGCTGCACACCGGGTTCGCCACCCAGGTGCTCGCCTGGGAGAAGAACCCCGACCCCGTCGCCATCCACCAGACCGCCGCCTATCTCGACGCCGACGACCCCGAACTGCTGGAGTGGATCGCCGAGTCGCAGATCTCCGCGCTGGTAGCCGACAACTACGCGGTCGAGGGGGTCGGCGTCACCCAGGCCCAGGGTCCGCACACCCTCCTGCCGATCCACCACCTCTGCCTGTTCAAACTCGGCGTCCCCCTCGGCGAGATGTGGAACCTCGGCCCCCTCGCGGCCTGGCTGCGCGAGCACAACCGCAGCCGCTTCCTCCTCACCGCGCCCCCGCTCAACCTGCCGGGCACGCAGGGCAGCCCCCTGACGCCGGTCGCCACGGTCTGACGACCCCGGAGTCGTTCGGTGCGGGTCGGGAATCCTGCCCCCGACCCGCACCGAACTGCCGTTTCTCCGCGCCCCTCCCCACAAGGGGGCGCATACCGATCGTGTATCGTCACGCGGTGCTACAGGCAATTCCGGGACGCCGGTTCTGGCACCCCGTGACGGCGTACCGGGCTTCGAAGGACTGGTGAAATGCCCCCCACTCGGAGGGAGCGCGGCAAGACCGAGCGCTACTACCGCATGCGTGAGAACGTGGTGGACATCGCCGTCGAGCTGTTCTCGAAGAACGGGTACACCGGTACGGGCGTCGCCGACATCGGCGAGGCGGCCGGACTGGCCCGGGGCGCCCTGTACTACTACATCGGCTCGAAGGAAGCGCTCCTCGCCGAGATCCACGACCGCGTCATGGATCCGCTGCTGAAGGAAGCCACCGCGATCGTCGAACTCGACCTGAGCTTCCAGACCAGGCTGCGACTGCTGTCGGAATCCCTGCTCTGGCAGATCGTCAACAGGCAGGAACACGTCTGGGTGTTCCTCCACGAGTACCGCCAACTCCAGGGCGAGTACCGCGAGTTGTTCCGCGACAAGCGACACCGTTTCGAGTCGTGCATCCGCGACATACTCGCCGACGGAAACAGCCGGGGACTGCTCCAGGGGCGCCCGCAGGAGGACTTGGAGCTGGCGACGCTCGCCTTCCTGAACCTGCACAACTACACGTACCAGTGGCTGGCCGGCCGCCGGGACATGCAGGTCGAGGAACTCTCCGCCTTCTACTGCGACATCTTCTTCAACGGCATCCTCACCGAGCCCGCCGATCGGGCGGGCGCCGAGGGCGAGCTGGCGGAGGGCAGGGTCGTCCTCCAGGGGTTGCGGGGCATCAAGCCCGAGGTCAAGGCCAAGCCCGTCAAGACCAAGGCGTAGCCCGCACTGTTTCTGTTCTTCTCTCCGGGGCGTAGATTACGCTCAAGAATGTACCGACCGGTCGACACTTTATTGGAGGACGGAATGCCGATATCCGCCGGGAACGCCGAGGTCGCCGGGCGACGTGTCGTGATCACCGGGGCCGGACGGGGCCTGGGGCGTGTTCTCGCGCAGGCCTTCGACGCCGCCGGGGCGCAGCTGGGGCTCGTGGCGCGGTCCGAGGACGCGCTCAAGGAGGTCGCCGGGACGCTCCAGGGCGATCCCCTCATCTGCGCCGGGGACGTGCGCGAGGAGGCCTTCAACGAGTCCGTCGCCGAGGGCATGGTCGAGCGGTACGGCGGTGTGGACGCCTGGATCTGCAACGCCGGGGTCTCGCCCGGGGTCGCCGCGGTGACCGAAACCAGCGCCGAGGCCTGGCGGGAGGTCATCGACGTCAACCTGACCGGGACGTTCCTCGGGGCCCGGGCGGGCGCCGCGGTGATGGGCGCCGGAGGGCGGATCATCGTCACCGGTTCCGTGCTTGGCGACCGGCCCAAGGGCGGCCTCGCCGCGTACTCGGCGTCCAAGAGCGGTGTCCAGTCCCTGGTGGGGGCGCTGGCACAGGAGTTGGGACCGCGCGGGATCACCGTCAACACGGTGGCCCTCGGCTGGTTCGACACCGGGCTCGGCGCGCACTGGCGGCGCAGCGCGGAACGCGACAGCGGCATCGTCGACCACACGGCACTCGGCCGCTGGGGCACCCCCGACGACCTCCCCGGCATCTATCTCTTC
This sequence comes from Streptomyces sp. NBC_00075, assembly GCF_045041225.1. NCBI lineage: Bacteria > Bacillati > Actinomycetota > Actinomycetes > Kitasatosporales > Streptomycetaceae > Streptomyces > Streptomyces sp. NBC_00075. The sequence continues at coordinate 2,274,284 of NZ_CP108243.1, read as the reverse complement.
CTGGCCTCCGAGTCCTCGGCCTATGTGACCGGTACGACGATCACGGTCGACGGCGGCTACTCGCTGCTGTGACCGGCCGTTGCCGACGGAGTGGGCCTGTTGGCGTCACGTGACGCCAACAGGCCCTACCCGGCAATCAGTTGGTGCTGAACACCCGTACGTCCCAGGCACCGAGCTCCAGTTCGCTGCCCGCCGGGATCGGACCGCCGCCGTTCAGTACGTCCGTCAGGTCGGCCGGTGCCGTGACGCGCACCGGCTCCCAGCCCCAGTTGTGGACGATGTGCACGCGCCGCCCGTCCTGCGCCGTGCCGGTGGTCGCCGTCACCGACTCCGGAAGGTCGCCCCAGGCGCTGCGGGCGGCCGGGGTCAGCCAGGTGGCCAGCTCCCGGGCGAGATCGCGGCCCGGGACCGTGCCGACGTACGTCACCTGCCCCGAGCCGTGCCGACGCGTGGTGACCGCCGGCCAGCGGCCGAAGTGCGGGTGCTCGTACGTCACCAGCGGCTCGGCGTCGGTCACGGTGAGACCGTCGGCCCAGTGCGACGCCGTTGCGCCGTCCGGGAGTTGGAGCGGGCCGCCGGGCACGCCACGCACCGGGATCCCGTCGGTCAGGTTGCTGAACTCGTCGTAGGTGACGCCCGCTGCCTCCACCAGGCGCCCCGGGGCGGGTTCGTGGCGGGCCCGTGCCTCGTGGTCGGCGTACGCCGTGCGCGGGCCGAGGACCAGGTGGCCGCCCGCGTGGGCGTACGCGGCGAGCCAGTCGAGGGTCGTGTCGTCGACGACGTACAGCGCCGGGACGACCAGGACCGGGTGCCGGACCACCGCCTCCTCCGGGCTCAGGCCCTCCCGTTCGCCGCTCGGGTCGTGGAGCTGGCGGGCGTGGACGATCCTGACCTGGCGGCCGGCGTCGAAGACGCCCCGGTAGAAGGGGTCGAAGATCCGGTGGTAGGCGGTGTCGTCGGGGCCGCCGTCTCCGGTCGCGAGCGGTGGGTACTTCTGCATCAGCCACTTGCTGGGCGTCGAGTAGACCAGCGTGATGTCGGCGTCCGGTTCGAGACCGGCGACCAGCGGGCCCCCCGCGTCCAACTCGGCGCCCAGTCGGGCCAGTTCGGCATAGGTACGACCGGGTCGGCCGCTGTGCGGCAGGACACCGCCCCAGTACGTCTCGGCGCCGAAGTGCAGGGTGTGCCAGTGCCAGTACTCGATCATCCTGGCCCCGCGCCCGACCAGCGCCCAGGCGGCCTGGCGCCACTGGCCGTCGTAGGCGGGGCGGTTGTCCCACGCGAAGCCGATGGAGGAGGCGTTGGTCTCGGTGACCAGGAACGGGGCCTGCTTGGAGGAGAACATCCAGTCGGCGGTCTGGTACAGGGCCCAGACGCCCGTCGTCTTCCAGCGCTGCGCGTGCGCGTCCGGTGTCCGGTCGGGGAGCGCGAGGGCGTCCTGCATGTCGTAGTACGGGTTGCCCGACGCGATGTCGAGCCGGTCGGTCAGCTCGTCGTCCTGGACCGCCGGGCGAGTGTACGAGATGCAGGTGGTGACGAACTGGTCCGGGTTCGCGTACTCCCGGACGATGTCCGCCTGCCAGCCGATGAACTCGGTGACCTGGCGGGCCTGGAACTCCCGCCAGGCGACGTCGTACTGGGGCTGGACGTTGCCGTCGGGCGTCCACAGGTCGGCCCACGTGGACAGGCGGTGCGACCAGTAGACGAGCCCCCATTCGCGGTTCAGGGTCTCGACGTCCCCGTACTTCGCCCGGAGATGGTCGACGAAGCGCTCGAACACGCCCCGGTTGTGCAGGAGTTCGTTGCCGGGTTCGTTGTCGACCTGGAAGCCGATGACCGCCGGGTGGCCGGCGTACCGGGCGACGATCTTCCGGATCACCCGCTCGGCGTGGAACCGGAACGCGGGGTGCGTGAAGTCCACCTCCTGCCGGGCGCCCCAGCCGATCCGCTGCCCGGTCGCCCGCTCACCGGTGATCTCCGGGTACTGGCGGGCCAGCCACGGCGGCACGGCGTACGTCGGAGTCCCGAGGACCACGGAGATACCGCGCTCATGGGCGCCGTCGAGCACCGGCTCCAGCCAGTCGAGGTCGAAGCGACCGTTCTCCGGCTCCCAGGTCGACCAGACCGACTCGCCGACCCGGATCACGGTGAACCGGGCGTCGGCCATCAGGTCGAGGTCGGCCTTGAGCTGTTCGCCGGGATGGTACTCGGGGCCATGGGTGGGCTGGTACTCGTGGTAGTACGCGGCGCCGAAGAGGACGCGGGCGGGCAGGACCGCCATGAAGTCAACCTCCAGGGGAGAAAGGGGAGTTGGGTAACTTGCTTGGCAGGGCGGCGAGTTACTGCTTCACCCCGCCCGTGGCCAGACCGCTCTGCCAGTACCGCTGGAGGAGCAGGAAGGCCACGACGAGCGGGACCACCGAGATCATCGAGCCGGTCACGACCAGCGCGAGCATGTCGCTGCTGGCGCCCGCCCCGCCGTTCTGCGCCTGGGCGGCCCAGGAGGAGAGCCCGAGCGTGATCGGGTACAGACTCGAGTCGTTGAGCATGATCAGCGGCAGGAAGTAGTTGTTCCAGGTCGCCACCAGCGTGAACAGCAGCACGGTCACCAGGCCGGGTGCGAGGAGCCGCAGCACGATCTGGAAGAAGATCCGGAACTCCCCGGCCCCGTCCATCCGGGCGGCTTCGAGGATGCTGTCGGGCACGGCGTCCTGCGCGTACACCCGCATGAGATACAGCCCGAAGGGGCTCACCAGTGAAGGCAGGATGATCGCCCACGGCGTGTTCACCAGCCCGACCTTCGCGAACAGCAGGTAGGTCGGGATGGCCAGCGCGGTCGCCGGCACCATGACCGCGCCGAGTACGAGGTTGAAGGCGGCGCCGTTCCCACGGAACCGGAACTTGGCGAACCCGTACCCCGCCGCTGCCGCCAGCAGTGCGGCACCGACGGCGCTGACACCGGCGTACAGCAGGGTGTTGAGCAGCCAGTGCAGGAAGACGCCGTCGTCCTGGGTGAAGGTGTCGCGGATGTTCGTCAGCAGTTGCGGGGCGTCGGAGAACCACAGGCCGAAGCTGTTGATCAGGTCCTGCGTGCTCTTCGTCGAGGCGATCAGCAGCCAGAAGAGGGGGAGGAGGAAGTAGGCCAGCACCGCCAGCATGGCGATCGTCAGGGGGGTGCTGCGGCGGCGGGACGGGCGTCCGCGCCGCTGCTTCGACGCCTTGGGTTCGGGGTCCGCCGGGCGAACCACGCTGCTCGCGGGGGGAGTTGTGGTGGTCACGCGGGCCTCCTGCGGTTCGCGGTGAGGAGGAAGGCGTACGAGATGATCACGATGACCAGCCCGAGGAGGAAGGAGACCGCCGCCGCGTAGTTGATCTGCTGGCTGGTGAACGCGAGCGTGTAGGCGTAGAGGTTGGCGGTGTACGAGCTGTCGATGACGTCCGGGACGATCTTCATCAGCAGGTTGGGCTCGTTGAAGAGCTGGAAGCTGCCGATCACCGAGAAGAGCAGGGTGAGTGTCAACGCGGGCCGTAGCGCCGGGAGTTTGATGGACCAGGCGATCCGCCAGGCGCCCGCTCCGTCCAGTGCGGCGGCCTCGTACAGGTCCGTCGGAATGGTCCGCAGGGCCGCGTACAGGATGATCATGTTGTAGCCGACGAACTCCCAGGTGACGATGTTCGCCAGGCTGCCGAGCATCCAGCTGTCGGTGAGGAAGTGCGGGGCGGGCAGGCTCAGTTTGTCGCTGAGCTGGGCGAACGGGCCGAAGTCCGGGCCGTAGAGGTAGCCCCACATCAGGGTGGCGACCACGCTCGGCACGGCGTACGGCACGAAGATGCCCAGCCGGATCACCTTGGCGAGCCGCAGCAGGCCGCTGTCCAGCGCGAGCGCGAAGAGCAGGGCGAGCAGCAGCATCACCGGGACCTGGATGACGAAGAAGGTCGCCACCCGGACGACGCCCTCGCGGAGCTGTGGGTCCTTGACCGCGGTGAGGTAGTTGTCCAGGCCGACGAACGACGTGCCGCCGACCAACTTCTCCTGGAACAGGCTCAGATAGGCCGCGTAGCCCAGCGGGGCGAGGAAGAGGAGAAGGAACAGGACCATGAAGGGGGCGATGAACAGCGGGCCCGCCGACCGTGGTCGTGCGAGGAGCTTGGACATCAGGTCGCCGCCTTCACCGTGAAGCCCTGCTTCTTGGCGAACGTGGTGAGCCGCGACTGCCAGCCCGCCAGCGCGGCGACCGTGTCGGTCTTCCGGGCCAGGGACAGGCCGACGGTCTCCGTCCAGTCGGTGGCCACCTGGTCGAGGAAGGGCGGCCACTGGAAGGAGGGGTCGACCTGGGCGCTGATGCCGGCGAAGACCTCGTTGACCTTCTGGCCGCCGTAGAAGGCGGGGGCGGCGCCGCTGAAACTCGCGTCCGCGAGCAGTGCCTTGGTGGCGGGGAAGAAGAACTGCTTCGTCGCGAACAGCTTCGCGCTCTCGGGGTCGCTGTTGAGGAACTTGGCGAACTCGGCCGCGGCGATGGGGTTCTTGGTGGAGCGGATCACGGCGGTCGTCGAGCCGCCCCAGTTCCCGGCGCTCGGCTTGGCGGCGTCCCACTGCGGCAGCGGGGCGGCCCGCCACTTGCCGGTGGTGTCCTTGGCCGAGCCGGAGAGGAAGGCCGGGCCCCAGGCGCCGACGATCCAGGTGGCGTACTTTCCCTTGTTGAGTGCGGCGTACCAGGAGTCGGTGAAGTCCGGCTCGACGCCGATGACGCCCTCCTGGGCGAGTGCGCCCCAGAACGCGCCGAGCTTCTTGGAGACCGCGTCGTCGACGCTGATCGTGATGTCGCTCTTGCCGGAGGTGACGTACGGCTTGGCGCCGGCCTGCCACAACAGGCCGTGCCAGGCGGCCACTTGGTTCGCGGCGAGGTTGGTGAGGTACACGTCCGGGTCGGCCTTGTGCAGCTTGCGCGCGGCCTCGGCGAACTCGTCCCAGGTCTTGGGGACTTCGATACCGTGTTTGTCGAAGATGTCCTGCCGGTACAGCATGCCCATCGGGCCGGTGTCCTGCGGGATCGCCCACACCTCGCCGTCGCTGCCGCTGACCTGGCTCCAGGTCCAGTCCACGAACTGCGACTTGAGGGCGGAGGCGCCGTACGGCCGCAGGTCGAGCAGGCTGTCGGTGATCGTGAAGGTCGGGATGGCCTGGAACTCGATCTGCACCAGGTCGGGGGCGCCGCTGCCGGCCTTGAGGGCGGTCCGCAGCTTGGTGTACTCCGGGGTGCCCTGACCGGCGTTGACGGCCTTGACCTTGATCGCCGGGTACTTCTTCTCGAAGAGGGCGATCTCCTGGGCGATCTCCGGGACCCACGTCCAGAACGTCAGCTCGGTCGGGGTCGTCATCGCCTTGTCGATGTCGGCCTGGCTGACCGGCTTCGACGAGGTCGAGCCGCCGTCGGACCCGCCACCGCCACAGGCGGACAGGGCCGCGCCGAGCGAGGTGGCACCGGCCGCGGTGAGCAGGAGACGGCGGCTGAGGGCAGAGGAGGAGGCGGGGATTCTGGGCATGGTGGACTCCGGCCAGGACGAAAGGGAGTGATGGGAGTGCAGGGGGAGGCGACAGGTGGGGCAGGCCGGCCTCTTGTCGGTGGGGCTGAGGGTGGGACTACAGGTGGGACTGGGACTGCGGGTGTGGCTACCGGTGGGGCGGGGGCGCTGTGGAGGACCGTACGACGAGGTCGACCGGTGGGTCGCTCGGCGGCAGGGGGTCCGCGTCCGGGTTCTCGATGGCGTGCAGGAGCCGCTTGAGGCCCTCTTGCGCCACGGCGTCGAACGGCTGCCGCACGGTGGTGAGCGGCGGGGTGATGTACGCGGCGACCGGGATGTCGTCGAACCCGACCACGCTGACGTCGTCCGGCACACGCCGGCCGGCCTCCGTCAGGGCCCGGATCAGCCCGATGGCCATGTCGTCGTTGGCGGCGAACACGGCGGTCACCGAGGGATCGGCGGCGAGTCGGCGGCCCGCCGCGTATCCGGAGGCGGCCGACCAGTCGCCCACGACGACGGGTGGCTCGGGCGCGCCATGGGCGGCGAGGGCGGCCCGCCAGGCGTCGAGCCGGTCCCTGGCCGCGAACCAGCGTGGCGGGCCGGAGAGATGATGGACCGTCATATGCCCGAGATCCAGGAGGTGTTGGGTGGCCGCCCGGGTGAGCAGGTCCGCCCCGCCGCCCGAGGTGACCGGGTGCGAGGAGGCGAAGGGCGACGGTGCACCGATGACCAGGACCGGTACGTCCACGGTCAGCTCCGCCAGGTCGGCGCCCTCGTCGATCGGTTCGGAGACGACGATGCCGTCCACCCCCTGTTCGAGGAGTGAGCCGACGGCACCGGCGACGCCTGCCGGGTCCCCCTCCATCGTGCTGACGACCCGCAGCGCGTACCCGGTGTCCCGGACGGCGCGCTCGATGCCCATCAGCAGCGACGCGGGCCCGTACAGGGCGGTGCCCAGCGTCACCACGCCGATGGACCTCGTCCGCCCGGAGGCGAGCGCCCGGGCGGCGTTGTTCATCCGGTAGCCGAGGTCCTCGGCGGCCTGGAGAACACGGCGCCGTACGTCCTCGGAGACGTACCGCTCGCCGTTGAGCACCCGGGACACGGTCTTCTGGGAGACACCCGCGAGACGTGCCACGTCGACGCTGCGGGGCGTCGACGAGGCCGCACCCCGTCCTGTCTGTCGTGTCACGGCGACTCCTCGCGGATTTCTGACTGCGCTGTCATGACTGCGCAGTCATATCTACGCAGTCGGACGGGGCGCGTCAAGGGGTCGCGCAATCTCGGCGTAACTTTCGCCGCTGGAGTCGGGTGCGGGAGGAGGCTGGAATCGGGCGCCGGGGCTGGAAGGTGGGCGCCGGAACTGGGCGCCGGGGCGGGGTGCCGGAGCCGGATGGTGGAGCCGGACGGTTGAGTCAGGCGGCGAGGCGGGGTGCCGGAGCCGGATGGTGGAGTCGGACGGCGTTGTCAGGCGACGGGTGTTCGTGCGTGGCAGGCGGTCGGCGGGTGTCAGCGCGTGGCCGTCGGCAGTGGTTCGCCGAGGTCCCAGAACAGCCCGGCCATGATGCGCAGGCCCTCCCGCGCCACCGAACCGAGCAGGTGTTCGTCGGGGGCGTGCTGGGCGCAGGACGGGTGCGAGTGCGGCACCCATACGGTGGGCAGGCCCAGGATCTCCGCGAAGGCGTCGTTGGGGAGCGTGCCGCCCAGGTTGGGCAGCAGGGCCGGGACCTTGCCGGTGCTGCGGCGCAGGGAGGCCGTCGCCCAGTGGACCCAGGGGTCGTCCGGGTCGAGGCGGGTCGCCGGAACCGCCTGGAGCAGTTCGACCTCGACCATCGGCAGGCCGTGGGCGTCCAGGTGGGCGCGGACGATCGACTCCAGATCCTGCCAGGCGGTGCCGACGACGAACCGGAGCTGGACGTCCGCGTGCGCGCGGCCCGGGATGGCGCCGACCGGCTTGGCAGGGTCCCCGGCGGCCAGGGCGAGGACCTCCAGGGTGTTCCAGGCGAAGACCCGTTCGGCGGTCGTCAGACCGGGCTCGCCCCAGTCGGCGTCGACCTCGGGGTCGTCCGGCCCGCCGCCGACGGTGATGTCGGAAAGCGCCGCCGCCACCGCTTCCGGTACGGCCGGCGGGCGCAGCCCCTCCACCAGGATGCGACCCCGGGCGTCGACCATGGTGGCGAGGGCAGAGGCGAGCACGGTGGCGGGATTGCGCAGTGCGCCGCCCCAGTTGCCGGAGTGGTGGGCGCCGTCGCGCAGGGCCACGCGGAGCCGGAAGTTGGCGGCACCGCGTGAACCGAGGAACAGGGTCGGCCGGTCCGCCGAGATCCGGGGACCGTCGGAGGCGATCAGCAGATCGGCGGCCAGCTCGTCCTTCATCCGGCGGCACAGTTCGTGCAGCCCCGGCGAGCCGAACTCCTCGCCCGTCTCGACGAGCACCTTCAGATTGAAGCCGAGCCTGCCGTCCCGGGCCGCCAGGACCTGCTCGAGTGCGGCGAGATTGACGGTGTGCTGGCCCTTGTTGTCGGCGGTGCCGCGCCCGTAGAGCCGGTCGCCCTCGACGACGAGCCCCCACGGGGACAGCCCGGAACGCCACCGGCCCTCCTGCCCGGGCACCACGTCCGCGTGCCCGTAGACGAGCACGGTCACCAGCTCGTCGCCCTCGTGCCGATGGCCGAGGAGAAAGGGCCCCGCGCCCGGTTCCGGATTGTCGACGATCCGGACGTCCGCCCCCAACTTCCCTACGGCCGGGACGAGTTCGTCCTCCAGATACGTCCGCAGCGCGGCCGTGTCGACGGGCGGCCGGCTCTCCGTCGGGTACGCGACCCGGCGCCGCAGGTCGGCGAGGAAGTCACCGGAGTCGTAGTACGCCTCGGCCAGGCCGATGGCGGTGTCCCGTGTGGTCATGCGTTCCCTTCCCTCGGGGTTTTCCTACGTGTCTTCCTGCGTGTTTTCCTGCGCGCTTTCCTTCGAGCCCGCCGTCGGGCTTCCCTCCGCCGCCAGCCGGCCGTCCTCGCGGTTCAGCCAGTGCCGGCGCAGCGCTTCAAGGACCACCGAGACGTCGAAGGAGATCACCCCGGGCAGCTCGGCCAGGTCCTGGGTGAGGAACGCGGCAAGGCCGTCCTCGTCGCGGAAGACGCCCTGGTGGACGACGCAGAAGTTGCCGGCCGTCGTGGAGACGTACCGCGCGGAGGGGTGCCGGGCGAGCGCCTCGGCGACCCGCTGGATCGCGCCCGGCGACACGGTCAGGGCGACCACGGCCTCCAACGCGTAGCCGAGCAGGCCCGGTTCGATCTCGACGCGGGGGCGCACCAGGCCGCGCTGGAGCAACGACTGGGTGGTGCGGTAGGCGGTGGACGAGCCGATGCCCAGCTCCCTCGAGACCTGCGCGGCCGTGATCCGTCCGTCGGCCGCGAGCAGCCGCAGCGTACGGAGTTCGTCGCCGCCCGGCGGACCGGGGGTGCCGGGCGCGGCCGGCTCCTCGGCCGTGGACAGCAGGTACTTGGCGAGCAACTGCCTCTGGTCCTCCGCCAGTCGGGGCAGCCGCCAGGCGTCGGACTTGGCGGTCGCGCCGAGGACGAGTTCCGAGCGGGCGGACCGTACGCCGGGGGTGGCGGGGATGGTCCGGGTGAGCAGTTCGCGGGTACGGGCGCGGCGTGCGGGCTGGACGGAGCAGTAGACGTCCGCCTGCCCTGCGGTGACCGCGACGAGGGTCGCCTCGGGCAACTCGGCGAGCCTGCGGGCGACTTCGGGTGCCCGGCCCGGCTCGGCGGTCACCCACACGTGCCACGGCTTGCCCTCGCCCGACACCGACCAGTCGAGCTGGCCGATCACCCGCAGCAGCCGGTCCGACTCCAGCCGGGTCAGCCGCCGCCCCACGGTGCTCGCCGACAGCCCGAGCACCTCCGCCAGCAGGCTCAGCGGCGCGCGCGGGGCGTGCTGGAGCGCGGCGACGAGGTCCAGGTCGTCCTCGTCCAGCGGGATCTCGTCGTGCGGGCCGTCTGTCGCGTACTCCATGACACCCATCAACCCACAGAATGAATCCGCCAACCAGCCACTTCATGTGAACGATATGAGCGCAACAAGCTTTTAACTTGCATGATTACGGCGGCAGGGCCGTCAATGGGGGCAGCCGATCAGGAAGGCTCCGGCCAGATGACTTCCGTCGAGAAAGCCCCCGAAGGCACGCCCCCCGAAGAGAAGACCCCCGTCCCCTCCGCACCGCTCTCCGGTCTGCTCGGCCTGCTGGTCCGGATCGAGCGCGTCGGCAACAAACTCCCGCATCCCTTCTGGCTGTTCGGGGTGCTGGCCGTTGTACTCGCCCTGGTCAGCTGGGTGTTGGCCGCCGTCGGTGCCTCCGCTCCGAACCCCGCCAGCGGCGAGACGGCGACCGTCCGCAGCCTGGTCTCGGGCGCCGGTCTGAAGATGATGATCGGCGACGCGGTGACGAACTACGCCACCTTCCCGCCGCTTGGCACGATCCTCGTCGTCATGCTGGGCGTGGCCGTCGCCGACCGGGCCGGCCTGCTCCCCGCGATGCTGCGGGCCGCCGTCGCCCGGGTCCCCGCCCGCTGGCTGACGTTCACGCTCGCGTTCACCGGCATGGTCGCGCATGTCGCGTCGGACGCCGCGTACGTCGTCCTGGTGCCGCTCGGCGCGCTCGCGTTCAAGGCGGTGGGACGCAGCCCGATGCTCGGCGCGGTGGTGGCGTTCGTGTCGGTCGCCGCCGGGTACGACGCGAGCCCGCTGATCACGCCCATGGACGCGGTGCTCGCCGGCCTCACGACGGCCGCCGCCCACACCGTCGACCCGTCGTACGTGGTCAGTCCGCTCTCCAACTACTTCTTCTCCATCGGCTCCTCGCTGGTCCTGGCCACCGTCGTCACGGTGGTCACGGAGAAGGTCCTCGCCCGGCGGGTGGCGGCCATGCCGGAGGAGGCCGAGCCCGGAGAGGAGACGGGGGAGCAGGAGGACTCCGACGCGCTGACCCTGCGGCCCGAGGAGCGGCGCGGGCTGCGCCGCGCGGGCCTGACCCTGCTGGTGTACGCCGCGATCGTGGTCGTGGCGATGATCCCGCACGGGTCGCCGCTGCGGGGCGAGGGCGGCAGCATCGTGCAGTCGCCGGTGCTCACCGGCATCGCGGTCGTCCTCGCGGTGGCGTTCCTGATCACCGGCGCGGTGTACGGGCGCGCGGTGGGCACAGTACGCACCGGCCGCGACATCCCCGACCACATGGCGAGCGGGCTGCGCGAGATGGCGCCGATCCTCGTACTGTTCTTCGCCATCTCCCAGTTCCTCGCCTACTTCAAGTGGACCGGCGTCGGCGAGGTCATGGCGATCCGGGGCGCCGATCTGCTCAAGTCGGCGGGAATCACCGGCCCGTTGGCGTTCCTGGGCATCCTGCTCGTCTGTACGGTGATCAACCTGCTGGTGACGAGCGGCTCCGCCCAGTGGGCGCTGGTCGGCCCGGTCTTCGTACCGATGTTCATGCTGCTCGACATCCCGCCCGAGGTGACCCAGGCGGTGTACCGCATCGCCGACTCGTGCACCAACGCGGCGACCCCGATGAGCGCGTACTTCGTGATGACCCTGGGCGTCGTCCAGCGCTACCGGCGCTCCGCGGGCATCGGCACGCTGCTCTCCCTGACCCTGCCGCTGTGCCTGGTCATGCTGGCGACGTGGACCCTGCTGTTCTACGCCTGGTGGGCGCTGGGCATCCCGCTGGGACCGGGAGTGCCCGTCCGCTGAAGCCCGGCTCCCCGGAAGCCCACGTTCCCCATGTTCCTTGGTCTTCCTGGGTAGTTACCCGCTTTCCCATGTTTCCTTCCCCGCCGTACGAGGAGAGCCGCCCGTGCCGCTGCCCGACATCGAGTCCCTGGCCCGTACCGCCCTGCCCGAGATGACCGACGACCTGCGGACCCTGGTGGAATGCGAAACCCCCAGCGACGACAAGGAGTTGCTGTCCGCCGGACTCGCCGCCATCGAGGGGTGGGCGCACCGGCGCCTGGGCTCGCCGGACGAGGCCGTGCGCCACGACGGGGGCGAGCACGGAGACGTCCTGGAACTCCTCTACCGGGGCACCTCGGAGACGGAGGTGCTGCTGCTCGCCCACTACGACACCGTGTGGCCGGCCGGCACCCTCGCCGAGTGGCCGTTCACCGTGACGGACGACGGCCGGGTGAGCGCACCGGGCGCCTTCGACATGAAGTGCGGCCTGGTGCAGGCGATTTGGGCCCTGCGCCTGCTGCGCGAACGGAACCTGCCGCGTCCGACGGTACGGCTGCTCCTGAACGGCGACGAGGAGATCGGCAGCCCGTTCTCCCGGCCGCACATCGAGCGGCTCAGCGAGCGGGTGGCGGCCACGCTGGTGTGCGAACCGGCGGCGGGGCCGGACGGCGACCTGAAGACGGCCCGCAAGGGCGTCGGCCTCTTCGAGGTGGCCGTGGAGGGCGTGGAGGCTCACGCGGGCCTGGACCCGTACGGGGGCGCGAGTGCCGTGCACGCCCTGGCCGAACTGGTCACCAGGATCGCGGAGTTGGGTTCACGCGAGCACGGCACGACGGTCAACGTCGGTGTGATCAGCGGGGGTACGGGACGCAACGTCATCGCCGGACACGCCCGCTGCGGTGTCGACGTACGCATCGCCGACCCCGCCGAAGCGGCCCGTATCGACACCGAACTGGCCGCCCTCACGGCCTCCGACCCCCGGGTACGGGTGTCCGTCACCGGTGGCTGGAACCGTCCGGCGATGGTGCCGACGCCCGCCTCCCGACTCCTGTTCAAACAGGCGCAGTCGGTGGCGTCCGGGCTCGGCCGGCCGATCCGCGAGACGGGCGTGGGCGGAGCGAGCGACGGCAACTTCGTCTCCGCACTGGGACGCCCGGTCCTCGACGGCCTCGGCCCGGTGGGCGGCGGCGCCCACGCCCGCGACGAACACGTGCTGCTGGCCCACGTTCCGGCCCGTACGGCGCTCCTGGCGGGGCTGCTGATGGCTCACGTGGAATAGCCGGCCCCGGACGTACGCTGGAGGAGTAGTCGGCTCTAGCGAACGGGGACCGGGATGACCTACGAAGTGCAGACCACGGAGACCGCCGAGGCGGCGCGGCAGACACGGTTCGGGCAGCTGCCGGAGCGGATCCGCCTGGAGGACATGGTCGCCGGGCAGCCCGCGTCGGTGCCGGACCCGGCGAGGAACGCGTACAACGAGGACGAGTGGACGGTCCGGTACTGCCTGTGACGAAGGGCGGGCCGCCGGGTGTCCGGCGGCCCGCCCTGTAGGGGACGGGGATCGGTCAGCTCACGTCGGAGGCGTCCAGGCGGTACAGGCCGCTGCTGGTCGACGTGGTGGATGTGGACGTGGACGTCGAGGTGGAAGTCGACGAGCTGCTCGTCGAACTGGTGCTGTACTCCGAGGAGTCGACCGCCGTGCCGTTCGCCTTCACCCAGGTGGCGATCTCGGAGTTGGTGCCCTGGCCGCCGTCGCTGCTGACGATGATGTAGTGCAACTTGCCTGCCTTCACCAGGCTCTTGAGCTTGGCCAGGGTCATCGCGTTGTCGCTGCCCGACCAGCCGCCCATCGAGATCACGGGCTGGCCCGACTCCAGGATGATCGAGGACGCCGTCTGGTCGGTGGCCACCGCCAGCAGCCAAGTCGCGCCGTCCTGGTGCTTCTTGAGGTACGTGATCATGTCCGACGACACCTGGGTGCCGCCGCCCATCCCGCCGCCACCGTCGCCGGTGCCTCCACCGTCACCGCTCGGACGCGTGCCGGACTCGGCCGCCGCCTCCGACGAACTCCCGCTGGAGGACGACGAGTTGCCCGACGGGGGCGTCCCCATCGACTGGCCGCCGCTGTTGCTCGTACCGCTGCTGCCGCTCGTACCCCCGGAGCCCTGCGGAGCACCGCCACCGCCACCCATGCCCCCGCCCATGCCGCCACCCGTGCTGGGGCCGGCCGTCGGGTTCGTGCCGTTGGTGCTGGAGGTCGCGGCCGAGACCGAGTAGGCGGCCGGGCCGGCGAGCAGGGCGACCACCGCGGCCAGTGCCGCGATGCCCATCAGACGGTGCCGCTTGGTGAAGCGGCCGACCAGCAGGCCCAGTACGGCGATGGTGCCCGCGACCGCCACCACGATCTCCGCGACCGTGTACAGCGTGCCGGAGCCGGACACCCGCTGGAGCAGGACGACCGCCCAGACCGCGCTCGCCGCGATGGCCAGAGGGAGAACCCACGCCCACTTGGCCGCCGAACCCTCACGGAAGGCGCGGTACAGCATCACACCGCCGGCGCCCGCCAGGGCCGCGATACCGGGGGCCATGGCCGTGACGTAGTACGGGTGGAAGGTGCCCTCGGCGAGGGCGAAGGTCAGGTAGTGCAGGACGAACCAGCCGCCCCAGAGCATCAGCGCCGCCCGCTTGGCGTCCGTACGAGGGGCACGGCCGCGCAGGACCAGGCCCGCGACCAGGGCGATCAGCGCGAAGGGGATCAGCCAGGAGATCTGGCCGCCCATGATCTCGTTGAACATCCGGTAGAGGCCGGCCTCGCCGCCGAAGCTCGCGCCGTTGCCCTGCGAGCCCACCGACGAACTCGCCCCGAAGATCCGGCCGAAGCCGTTGTAGCCGATGACCAGGTCCCAGACCGTGTTGTCGGTCGAGCCGCCGATGTACGGGCGGGAGGAGGCCGGGATCAGGTCGACGACCACCATCCACCAGGCGGAGGAGACGATCAGGGCCACCGTGCCGACGGCCAGGTTGCGGATGCGCCTGCCGAGGCTCGCGTCGGCCGCCCAGAGGTAGACCAGGAAGAAGACCGGCAGGACGACGTACGCCTGCATCATCTTGGTGTTGAACGCGAAGCCGATGGCGACGCCCGACCACACCAGTGGCATCAGCCGGCCGGTGCGCACCGACTTCATCAGGGCGGCCGCGCCCAGCAGCATCAGGAAGACCAGGATCGGGTCCGGGTTGGTGTCCCGGGTGATCGCCACCGTGATGGGGGTGAGGGTGAGCGCGAGGGCCGAGATCGTCGCCGCCACCGGGCCGAAGTCCCGCTTGACCATGCGGAACAGCAGCGCGACCGAGCCCGTGCCGACCGCGACCATCGGCAGCATCAACTGCCAGGTGCCGTAACCGAACACGCGGGCCGACAGGCCCATCACCCAGAGGGCGAAGGGGGGTTTGTCGACGGTGATGAAGCTGCCGGAGTCCAACGCCCCGAAGAAGAACGCCTTCCAGCTCTTCGTGCCGCTGTACACGGCCGCGTTGTAGAAGGTGTTGCCGGTGATGGAGGAGAGGTTCCAGGCGTAGAGCGCCGTCGCGAGGAGGAGGATGCCCCAGAGGGTCGGGCGGGTCCAGCTCGGGTCCTCGGGGGCGCCGGTGAACAGGCGCTTGGCGCGGGCCGCGAGGCCGCCGCCGGAGGGCGGGGGTTCGGCGCGGTGGCGGGGTGCGGGTGCGCTGTCGCGGGTCGGCGGCGGGGCGAGGGTCGTCATGACGCGTACTCCAAGCTGGGGGCGGGGGTGCTGCTGGTGACGTGCTGGGGTGCGCCTACCGGGCGCCGTGCGGGTACGCGGTGGGGTACGGCGATCCGGGCGCGGCCGGTGAGGCTGTTGCGCAGCATCCGGCGCATGCCTCTGAGGTCGTCGAGGGCGGTGCGGACGATGTCGACCCGGCTGTCGGGGTCGTCGACCCAGTCGACCGGCACCTCGTGGATGCGGAGGCGGTTGCGCTGGGCGAGGACCAGCAACTCGGTGTCGAAGAACCAGGCGTTGTCCTCGATGTGCGGGGCGAGGGCCCGGAAGACGTCGGTGCGGACCGCCTTGAAGCCGCACTGGGCGTCCGAGAAGCGGGCCGCGAGGCCGAGCTTCAGGAGGAGGTTGTAGGAGCGGGAGACGAACTCGCGCTTCGGGCCGCGCACCACGTCTGCCTGACGGTGCAGCCGGCTGCCGATGGCCACGTCGCTGTGGCCGGAGAGAAGGGGCGCCACGAGCGGCAGGAAACCCGCCAGGCCCGTGGACAGGTCGACGTCCATGTAGGCGACCACGTCGGCCGTGGAGTCGCTCCACACGTGCTTCAGCGCGCGGCCCCGGCCCTTGGCGTCCAGATGGACGGCGTGGACATGGGGGAGGTGGAGCGTCAGGTCGGTCGCGACCTGCCAGGTGGCGTCAGTGCTGGCGTTGTCCGCGACCGTGATGCGGAACGGGAACGGGAAGGAGGCTTCGAGGTAGGCGTGGAGACGGCCGATGCTCTCGGCGAGTACGTGCGCCTCGTTGTACACCGGCACCACGATCTCGACCGAACGCTGCCGGACGCCCCTCGCGTTCGTTTCGTTCATGCCAGTGACGATCGGGGCCGTATCTGGGGCGACCCTGAGGCGACTCTGAGCGACGAATGAGAATCAGCGGACTCACAGGTTGCTCATAGGCACCCGGTGACACGTGACGTGTTGACACGTGACTTCAGGCCGTGTGCGCGTTCCCGCCGCCCGGCGTCGCCGACGCGATCAACTGGTCGATCAGCGCGATCAGTACGTCCCGGCACGACTCCCGGTCCCGTGCGTCGCACAGCAGGACCGGAGTGTGCTCCGGCAGCGCCAGCGCCTCCCGGATCTCGTCCGGCTCGTACGGATGCTCCCCGTGGAAGCCGTTCACCCCGACGACGAACGGGATGTCCCGGCGCTCGAAGAAGTCGATCGCCGCGAAGCTCGACTCCGGCCGGCGTACGTCGATGAGGACCACGGCCCCCAGCGCGCCGATCGCGAGGTCGTTCCACATGAACCAGAACCGTTGCTGTCCCGGCGTACCGAAGAGGTACAGGATCAGTTCCTGGCTCAGGGTGATCCGGCCGAAGTCGAGGGCCACGGTGGTGGCCTTCTTCTCCTCGATGCCGTCGAGGTCGTCGATGCCGAGGCCGGCCGCGGTGAGCGGTTCCTCGGTGCGCAGCGGCACGATCTCGCTGACCGAGCCGACCATCGTCGTCTTGCCCACGCCGAAGCCGCCGGCGATGAGGATCTTGACCGTGTCGGGCGCCGAGGTCCCGTTCGCGGTCGGGCTAGAGCCGGCCAAGGCCGTCCCTCACTTTCTGGAGCAGGTCCATGTCCGTGGTGCGCGAGATCTGGCGCGGGGACTGGGCGGTGATCCGGCCGGCCTCCAGCAGATCGCACAGCATGATGACGACCACGCTCACCGGCAGGTCCAGATGGGCCGCCAGCTCCGCCACCACGACGGGCCGTGCGCACAGCCGCAGGATCCGAGCGTGCTCGGGCTGCGGCCGCGCCACCCCGTCGGGCTGCGGCTCCACCGCCGTCACCGATGTGATCAGCGTGAAGTCGGCGCGGCTGGGCCGGGTCCGCCCGCCGGTGAGCGTGAACGGCCGGACGAGCCGGCCGGCCGCGTCGCTTCCGGTCACTTCACTCGCCGGCCGCGCCGGCGACCCCGGCACGCGGGGCCGCGCTGAGGTGCTCACCGATCTTCTTCACCAGCATGTTCATCTGGTACGCCACCACCCCGACGTCCGCTCCCTGGCTGGTGAGGACGGCCAGGTGGGCGCCCGGACCGGCCGCGGTGAGGATCAGGTAGCCGTTGCGCATCTCGATCAGCGCCTGGCGCACCGGACCGCCCCGGAAGTCCATGCTGACGCCCTTGCTGAGGCTCATCAGCCCGGACGCGGTCGCCGCGAGCCGCTCGGCGTCGTCGCGCAGGAACGCCGTCGACCTGCTGACGACCAGTCCGTCCTCGGAGAGCACGACGGCGTGGTTCACCTCGGCTACCCGGTCCACGAGTCCGGTGAGCAACTGGTCCAGCTCGGTGTGCGTGGCGGGGGTGGGGCGTGTCATTTCTCTGTCCTTCATCAGCGGTCTGCGGGCGGAGTCGAGGTGACCGGAGTGCCTGCGTCGGGGAGCGGTGCGTCGGGTTCCTGAGGCGAGTCGTCCTCCCCATGGTCGTACTGCTCTTCGGCGTCGTCGTCACGGGCCTGGAGGGTTCCGCGCTGGAAACCGGAGAGCGAGGAGGCCGCCCGCTCCGCCGAGAACTCGTCGAGCGCGTCCTCGGACGTGCCGTCGGTCTCGGTGTCCTCCCGCAGCTCGGCGGCCAGACTGGTCTGCGGCACCCGGCGCGGCAGCGGGGTGAGCCCGCCCTTGCGCGCTGGGGCGCCCTTCTCGGCCTTGCCCTCACCGCCGCGGCCCGCCCCGACGAGGGCGGCCGGCCGGGGCGCGGGACCGGCGTCGGCGGTCCGGACCCGGGCCGCGACGGGCGGAGTCTCCCGGTCCCTGATGCGCTCGTGCACGGCCCGCTCCGCGGCGACCGGCCCCGGCACCTCGGCGGACGCCTTCTCCGCATCCGAGGAGTCCGTGTCCGGCGCCGCGAGTTCGCGTACGACGACATCGTGCGGGATCAGCACGATCGCCGTCGTACCGCCGTACGGCGAGGAGCGCAGCGTGACCTGGATGCCGTGCCGGACGGCGAGGCGCGCGATCACGAACATGCCGAGCCGCAGGTCGTCGGCGAGCGCTACCACGTCGAACTGCGGGGCCTCGGCCAGGTGTTCGTTGAAGGACGCGTAGTCCTCCTCGGACATGCCGAGACCGCGGTCCTCGATCTCGATGGCCAGCCCCCTGGCGACCATCGCGGCCCGTACGCCGACCGGGCTGGGCGCGGGGGAGTAGGCGGTCGCGTTGTCGATCAGCTCGGCCAGCAGATGGATGACGTCGGCGACCGCGGGCGGCGCGAGGTACACGTCCTCCTCGGTCTGCACGTCGACCCGCTGGTACTCGGCTACCTCACCGACGGCGCTGCGCAGGATGTCGATCAGCGCGACCGGCTCGGTCCAGCTGCGGCCGGGCCGTTCACCGCTGATGATGACGAGGTTCTCCTCGTACCGGCGCAACTGGCTCGCGGTGGAGTCGAGTTCGTACAGCCCCTTGAGGATCTCCGGGTCCTGGTGGGCCCGTTCCAGCGCGTCCAGCTTGGTGAGCTGGAGGTTGACCAGGTTCTGGCTCTGCCGGGCGATGCCCAGGATGACCTTCTGGAACCCGCGCCGGGTGTCGGCGAGTTCGACCGCGGTGTGTACGGCGGTGCGCTGCGCCGCGTTGAACGCGTGGGCCACCTGGCCGAGTTCGTCGTGGCCGTAGTCCAGCGGCGGGGTGGCCGACTCGACGTCGACCTTCTCGCCCCGGTTGAGCCGCGCGACCACGTCCGGCAGCCGCTCCTCGGCCAGGCCCAGGGTGGCCATGCGCAGCCCGCGCAGCCTGCGCGACAGGGACCGGGTGATGCGCCAGGACAGCACGATGCACAGCAGCAGCGCGACGAACCCGCCCGCGCTCAGCGAGGCCGCCTTGATCAGCAGCGACCGTGCCTCGTCGGCGCTGCGGGTGAGCAGGCCCCTGGTCTCGTCGTGGATCAGCGCGCCGTACTGGACGCTCAGTTGGTCCATCGCGGCGGACCACTGCTTCTGCTTGTCCGGCAGGGTGATCTTCCGGTCGACGCCGCCGCCGGGCGTGCCCGACGCGAGCACCTGGTCCTCGATGGAGGTCAGCGTCTTCCAGGCGGAGCCCGCCAGGATCGCCTCGGTACGGGTCTTCGCCGTGCCGCTCAGGGACTGGATCAGCTGGTCCTCGACGACCCAGCGCCGGGCGCTGACCAGCCTGACGTACGCCTCCCACTCCTTCTGGTCCAGACTCCCCGAGGTCCAGGCCAGGTTGAGCTGCGAGTCCTCCTGCGCGACCAGTTCGGCGGCCTGCTCCAGCGAGACGAGCGGGCCGGCCTGGGAGGTGAGGTCGCCGTCGTCGACCTGGGACAGCTCCTGGAAGGCGTGGATCTGGTTGCCGATGATCGACGAGTACTGGTCCAGCGCCTGCTGGGCGGAGATGTCGGTGAGCCTGTCGACCTGACCGCGGTAGTACTCCAGGCTGCCCGCCGCCGCGATCACCGAGTACATCCGCTCGCTGATACGGTCGGGGGCCTCCTGGATCGCCTTGGTCTGGCCGACCAGTTGAGCGACCGCCTTGTCCGTCACCTTGCGCTGTGCGTCCAGGGCGCTGCGGTCGCCCCTGGGCGAGGCAAGCCACTCGGCCGACAGCGTGCGCTCCTTCTGCAACGCCATCGTGGCATCGGTGCCCATGGCACCGGTCGCCTTGCTGAGCCCCGTCTGGTCCCGCAGCCGCAGGCCCTCCGAGAACATCTGAATCGTCGTCACGCCCCACATCGCGGCGAGGGTGACGCTCGGCACCAGTGCGAGCAGGATCAGGGAGAGACGTATGGAGCCGAGACGGCGCCGGGCACCTTTGCGTGGAGGCATCGTCGTCCTAGAGCGATCAGCGGTGAGCGGGAGTGACAGGTGACAGCAGACAGGAGGCGGCGGAAGCGGAACAGGCGTCGGAACATGTTTCCGGGTCCGCAGGATGCTATCCGTACAAGTGAACGTACGCACCGTGAGCCCCCAAAGCTTGGCGCAGCCGTTGTACGACGGTTGCCGCGCGGGAGGGTTGGGGAGCGAGCCGGAAGGGGATGCGGAAGGGCGGTGAACGGCATACGGGACGTGGCGGTTCAGCGGGTGCCGTCGGCGGCGAACCTCGCGACGTCGGCGATGTTCTGCTTGGTGACGAAGGCCGGCCCGGTGAGCACGGGAGCCGAACCGCCGCCGCTGAAGTTGCCGTTGGATTTGTACAGCCAGAGCGAGTCGACGGCGAGATAACCCTGTAGGTAGGGCTGCTGGTCCACGGCGAACTGCACATCGCCGCTCTTGACCGCTTTGACGATGTCGTTGTTGAGGTCGAAGGTGGCGATCTTCGCCTTGCTGCCCGACTCGTCCACCGACTTCACCGCCGCGAGCGCGAACTGCGCGCCCATGGTCACGACTTCGTCGATGCTCGAGTCCTGGTTCAGCCGGGCCGCGACGACCGCGGTCACCGTGTCCATGTCGGTGCCGTTGACGTACAGGTTCTCGGTCTCACCGGTGAACGTCTTCTTCACCCCGGCGCAGCGCGCCTCCAGGGCGACGTTTCCCTGTTCGTGGATGACGCAGAGGGTGTGCTTGACCTTGAGGGTGTCCAGTTTGTCGCCGAGGGCCCGCCCGGCGGTGCTCTCGTCCTGCCCGAAGAACGACATCAGGCCCGCGGAACGCCAGGCGTCGATACCCGAGTTGAGACCGACCACGGGTATTCCCGCGGACTTCGCCTGCGCGACCGCGCTCTTCATCGCCTCGGGCTTGGCGAGGGTGACGGCGATCCCGTCGACCTTGTTCTTGACCGCGTCGCGCACCAGGGCCGCCTGGGCGGCGGCATCGGGGTCGCTCTCGTACGTCAGCTCGATGTTGTCCTTGGCGGCGGCGGCCTCCGCGCCCTTCTGCACCCGCTCCCAGAAGGCGTCGCCCTTGGCGCCGTGGGTGATCAGGGCGACCTTGATCCGGGCGGTGCCGGCACCGGCGGTGCCCTGGCCGGAGTCCGACCCGTCGGATCCGGAGTCCGAACAGCCGGCCGCGAGAAGACATACGGCGGCCACACCGGCGGCAACGGCGGTGACACGGGCGGATCGTGCGGAACCGGAAGAGACGGGGGGTGTGTTCATGGGAGTGCGGCACCTCGCTGCGCGGCCGAGGAGGGGAAGGACAAGTAGAGGGAGAGGAAGGGCGAGAGGGGGAGTGGGTACGGCGAAATCTGCGCGATCGTCGGTCGACGTGCACTGACTGTCCGACTTTCGCTGGGGCGGAGCCAATCGGATGTGACGCCCGGTAGTCAAGTGAGCAACCAGCGGGAACCGGAGTCCACAAGCCGGTTCGGGGTGTGCCCGGCGCGTGTGATCCCCCTCGGTCGGTCCTGGGTAGTGTCTGAAGGATTGCCGGTGCGGAGGAGGAATGGAAGGGGAAATGGGACCTCCGGTTCCCTTTCGTGTCCCCGGTGTCCGGCCGAACCGTCATCAGGCAGCCTCGCCCGTCCTGCACCGAGGAGCGTGACGTGAACGAGTGGCTGATCTACCGAGGCACCGGACAACCGCACGACGGAGTCGACCGGCTCCCGGACCCGCCCGCCTGGCGCCGCTTCGACGGCGGCCCACTGATCCGGCCGCCGGCCGCCGCCGACACCGTCTCCACCCGAAGGCTCGGCCAGAGCCGCGCCTTCGCCGAGCACTACCGGCCGACCCCGGCCGAACTGGAGCTGGTCAACGCGGCGTTGTACCTGCGCCGCCCGCTCCTCGTCACAGGCGAACCGGGCAGCGGCAAGAGCACACTCGCCCATGCCGTGGCCCATGAACTGGGCCTGGGCCGGGTACTGCACTGGCCCATCGTCAGCCGCACCCAACTCACCGACGGCCTCTACAAGTACGACGCGTTGGGCCGCCTGCAAGACCTCCAGATCACGCGTCCGCGCGAACGCCCGGAGGCCGGGACGGTGTCGGTACTGCCCGGCCAACTGCCCCCGGAGGCAACCGACCTGCTCGCCCAGGGCATCGGCCGCTACCTCCAACTGGGCCCGCTCGGCACTGCGTTGCTCCCCACGGCGCGACCCCGGGTACTCCTCGTGGACGAGCTGGACAAGAGCGACATCGACCTGCCCAACGACCTCCTCGGGGTCCTGGAGGAGGGCGAGTTCGGCATCCCCGAGCTGGAGAGGATCGCCGAACACCGCCCGGCGGTACGGGTCCGCGACCACGACGGACGCTCCGTCGAGGTCCACGAGGGCAGGGTCCGCTGCCGCGCCTTCCCCTTCATCGTCCTGACGAGCAACGGCGAACGCGACTTTCCCGTACCGCTGTTGAGGCGCTGCGTCCACCTCCACCTGGAGCCCCCGGACGAGGACAGGCTCGCCGCGATGGTCCGCGCCCACTTCGGCGAGGACGCGGCCGAACAGCACGCCGACGTCATCGCCCGCTTCCTGGAACGCAGGCCCGGCGAACAACGAGCCGCCGACCAGCTCCTCAACGCCATCTACCTGACCCGCCACGCCCAGAACGAGGAACCGGGCACCCGCACGCACCTGGCGGACCAACTCATGCGGCCGTTGAATCGGCCGCAGAGGTGAGCGGGGGAGGGGGGCCGGCGGGGTCGCCGGATCTGCCGGATCTGCCGGATCTGCCGGAGCCGCTGGGGCAGCCAGGGCCACCGGGGCCGCCGGATCTGCCGGAGTCGCTGGGTGCGCCGGGGCCGTCGGAGTTGCCAGGCATGCCGAACCCGCCGGGGTCGCCGGACCAATTGGGCATGCCGGGGTCGTCGGAGCTGCCGGGTCTTTCGGGGCCGCTGGGGTCGCCAGACCCGCCGGGGTCGCCGGAGCCAGGCACGCCGGGGCCGCCAGACGTGCCGGACCCGCCGGATCAATTGGGCGCGCCGGGGCCGCCAGACCTGTCGGGGCTGCTGGACCCGCTGGGCGCGCTGATCCGGCGTCTGGGGGAGGCGGGGGGCAGGGTGGGGGCCACTGAACTCGCGGATGCGCTCTGGCTGGCGGGGCGGATGGCCGAGGCGGAGACCGGGGCCGAGGTCGAGGCCGGTGGTGGGGTAGGTGTCGGGACTGGCGGCGGGGGTGGTGCCTTCGGTGGCGACGGCCTCCCGTCGGATCAGGGGGACCGCCCGGTGGCTCCGCAGCTCCTCGCGGTGGTGCGGGACGAGCGGGCCGAGGGGACGTACCGCGGGCCGGGCGCCGAGATCCTCGTACCGACGGCTTCCGCCTTTCCGGGGTTGCTGTCCCTGGGGCATGCTCTGCGTCCCCTCCAGGGCCGGCCGGTGCCGGGCGGACCGTCGCGGCCCCGGAACGACGACGTGCTCGACGAGTCGCGTACCGCGCAGGCGAGCGCTGTCGGGGACCGTGCGCTGCCGGTCTTCCGGGCCGACCGGAGACGGCAGTCCCGGATGCAGTTGCTCGCCGACGACTCGCCGTCGATGGGCGCCTGGGAACGCACCCTGGAGGAACTGCGCCTCGCCTGCGAACAGTCCGGCGCCTTCCGGTCGGTGACCGTCCACCGGCTGCGCCCGCACCCCGACGGCGGAGTCGGCGTGCTGTGCCGGGCGGGCGGCAGCGAATGGCTCGCCCCGGCGGACGGTCTGCGCGACCCGAGCGGCCGGACCGTCACCCTGCTGCTCAGCGACTGTTCGGGCCCGCTGTGGCGACACGGCGCCGCCCAGCGGCTGATCCACCGGCGGCTGCGCACGGGCCCGCTGGCCGTCGTACAGCCACTGCCCGCCCGCCTGTGGCCGCAGACCCTGCTGCCCACCGAACCCGGCACCCTGTGGCGCACGGCGGGCCCCGGCGGGACGCTCGGCTTCCGGCCGTTCCGCGACCCGGGTCCCGGGGACCGCGGGGCGCTGCCGGTTCCCGTGCTGCCGCCGACCCCCGCCGCACTCGGCGGCTGGGCACGTTTGCTGTCGGAACGGTCGGCGGACACGCTGACGGTATCCGTGGCCATGGTCGGGCCCACGGACCCGGGAACGGCACCCGCTCCCCGTCCCGACCGCACCCCGGAACAGCTGGTCGAGGACTTCCGCACCACCGCCTCCCCGGCCGCCCGCCGCCTCGCGGTCTGCCTCTCTGCTGCGCCGCTGTCGTACCCTGTCATGCAACTCGTACAGCGCGCCCTGCTGCCGGGGACCGGCCCGGTCGAACTGGCCGAAGTGCTCTTCAGCGACCTGTTGGTGGAGGTGGCGGACGACAGCGACGGCCCCGGTCTCTGGTACGAATTCGCCCCAGGTGTAAGGGACTTGCTGCTTCGCCGACTGGAGCTGGACGAGGCCCGCGCGGTACTGGAACAGTGCTCGCGCTATCTGGAACGGGTGTGGGGAGCCCGCGCCCGGAACTTCCCGGCGGTGGTGGTCGGCCACCTCTCGGGGACGACCGTCCGGAACGGGGCCGATCGCCCGGACGACACCGAGGAGACTCCCGGCAGACCGGTCCCGCAGCCCTTCGCGGACGTACCCCGCAGGGTCCTGCGCAGATTCCAGCCCGGAGACGTCGACGGCACCCCGAACGCCACCACAAGTCGGTCGCAGTCGCAATCGCTGGCTCTCCGGCTGGCCCGTACCCGCCTCGCCCGCTACGAACGGCAGGGCGGCATCCGCGACCTCTGGGACGCCGTACGCATCCTGCGCGCGACCGCGCCCGGCGCGGAGACGGCGGCGCTCCTCGCCGAATGCCTACTCGGCCTCTGGGACATCCACCGGGACCGCGCGGTGCTGCGGGAGGCCGAGGACACCGTCCGCGCGGCGGCGGACCCCGCCGGCTCGCCGCCGGCCCAGACGCACCTCGTCCTCGGCAGGGTCCTCAGGGCCCGCGCCACGACCGAGCCCGACGACGAGGCGAGGTCCCGCGCACTGGCCGAGGCGGCCGAGAGTCTGGAGCGCGCCTACGCCCTGCTGCGCTCCGAGCCGGGCCCCCTGCTCGACGTCCTGCTCCACGTCGTCGAGGTCGTCCGCGCCCGCTACCGACTCCTCGGCGACCGACGGCTGCTGTACGGGGCCCAGGTGCGGCTCGACGCCCTGCTGGAGGGCTGGCCGGGCGAACACCCCCTGCCCGGCACGGCGTTGCTGGCACGCGGCGGGCTGCTGATGGAACTGTGCGCCAACGCGCGCGAGCGCGACTCTGCCGACGAGGCACGGGCCCTGGCCGTCCAGGCGGCGGCCGACTTCGAATCGGCCGCGAAGTCGGCGGAGCGGGCGGGGGAACCGCCGGGGGTCGTCTGCCGGGCGCAGCTCGAACTGGCCGCGGCTCGGGCGGTCGTGACGGGGGATCAGGGGGCGGAGGGGGTTGTCGGGGCCTTGGGGGAGGCCCTGCGGGCCGCCGGATCAGGCGCGCACACGGGCGAGTTGAGGCTGCGCGCGCTCTGGCGGCTGGCGGAGGCCCACATCGCGCGCTGGACCCGCAGCGCCGAACCGGCCGAACTGGACACGGCCGACGGGTTCTTCGCCCAGGCACAGGCACAGCTGAGCACCGACGATCCGCGGCGCCCGGAACTGCTGGCGGCGCGGGGCGGTGCGGCACTGAACCGGGCGGCCCACGCCGACGACGTCGCCGGCGCCGACGTCGCCACGGACGCCGTACGCGTCCTGCGCGCCGCGCTCGCCCAGACCCCCGAGAGCGACCCGGCGCTGCCCGCCCGCCGACTCCTCTTCGCCCGCGCCCTGCACCGCCACCACGAACTCGGCGGCTCGCTCACCGACCTCCACGAGGCCGAGTGGATCCTGGCTCGCGCGGCACGGGGCGCCCGGACCGGCGGTGACGCCCGGACGGAGGCGCTGGCGTGGCTGGAGCGGGGCGATGTGCTGCGCGCGCTCGCCCGTCCGCAGCACAGCACCACGGAGTACGAGGACCGGGCCGCGGAGTCCTACCGCCGCGCCGCGTCCGCCGCCGAGGCGTCCGACGACCTCCTCGTGACGGCCCGCGCCCTGCACCGGCGCGGCACAGTCCTGGAACGCACGGCGGGCCCGTCCCACGCCCTTGACGCGTACCGCGCCGCCTGGGTCGCCTGGCAGGGGGCGGGCGGCGACGCGCGGCACCCGGAGGCTCGTACGACGCTGGAGCGGATGCGTGCGCTGACGGCACGGTCGGTCGGTACAGGTTCGGCCTGATTCGATCGTTCTTTCGGTCATGTGCCTCAGGTGGGCCCGAAGAAAGGTTTCCTTGTGCTCCCCGCACGGGTAATTGCCGATGGCCGACGTGTCTGGGAGGAGCACAGCATGTCGAATCCTGCGATCGATGAGCCGACCGCGTGGGATGAACCCCTGCCGGATCTCACGGGGGTCGAGTGGGGCGAACTGCCGGGAACCGGCAGCCACCCCGCCCTGAACGGCGTCCTCGCTGAACTGGAACTGAGGTCCCGCGCACCCGATTGGCCCGTAGCCGTGGCTTTCTACGAGGACTCGCCCTGACGCAGGGCTGCCGCATCCGACGGACGTGCGATGCCCCGGGGAGGTGGCGGCGCGATGTTCCCTGTGTCGTGCGAGCAGAACCGCTCCACGCTGGGTGAGTTCCTCGCGCCCTGGCCGCTGTCGGTGCTCGACGTCCCGGCTCTGCGCCGTACCGGTCTGCGTCCGGTGCCGGTACGTCAGTTCACCCTCAAGGTCCACAGCAGATGCAATCTGACCTGCACGTACTGCTACATCTACCACGGGGTGGACGGCTCCTGGCGGGACCATCCGCCCCGGGTGTCCGCCTCCGTCATGCGGCAGACCGCCCACCGCATCGCCGAACACGTGCGCACCCATGAACTGAGCGAGGTCCGAATCGCCCTGCACGGGGGCGAGCCGCTGCTCTCGGGCCCCGGTGTCCTGGTGGACTACATCCGGACGATCCGGGCCGCCCTTCCGGCCGACTGCGCACTGCGCGCGACCGTCCAGTCCAACGGCACCCTGCTCACCGAACAGGCCCTGGACCGACTGGCCCAGGAGGGCATCCGGGTCGGCCTGAGCCTGGACGGGGGTACGCCCGCGTTCAACAGGCGCCGGGTCGACCACGCGGGGCGCCCCTCCTGGCGCAGGGCCGTACGCGCCGCGCGGCTGCTCGCGCGGAACCCGCAGTCGTACGCCGGGCTGCTGTGCACGGTCGACGTCACGGCCGACCCCGGCGAGGTCTACCGCTCCCTCGCCGCACTCCGGCCCCCGGTGCTCGACCTGCTGCTGCCGCACGGCAACTGGTCGAATCCGCCACCGGGACTGCCGGTGCGCGCCCCCGAAGCGGCCCGGACCGGCGCCCGGGGCGCCACCCCCTACGGCGACTGGCTGGCCGCGGCCTTCGACCAGTGGTGGGGCAGCCGCGCGAACGAGGGTCCGCCGCCGCGGATCCGGATCTTCTCCGAGATCATCGCGCTGCTGCTGGGCCTGCCCAGCGCGTTGGAGGCCGTCGGGCTGTCGCCGACGGCGGCGATCGTGGTGGAGACGGGCGGGAAGATCGAGCAACTTGATTCTCTCAAGCAAACCTACGAAGGGGCGGTGGTCACTGGACTGGACGTCTTCCACAACTCCTTCGACGAGTCGCTCGACCATCCGGGTGTGGCAGCGCGCCAGATAGGAGTGGCGGCCTTGGGTGTCACCTGTCGGGCGTGCCCCGTGATGGCTGTTTGCGGTGGCGGGAACTATGCCCATCGCTATCGTGAAGGGAGTGGCTTCAGACACCCCTCGGTGTACTGCCACGACCTGGAACGACTGATCCGGCACGTGGCGGCCGCGCTGGCGTCGGCGACCGGAAACGAACGTCCTGTTCCGGCCGTTTCGGCTCGTCCTCCCACGGCAATGCCTTAGGGGCTATGAGCTGACCAGATGACTGTGCCTGACTCCGGGACGCGGCCGGACGGCACGGAGTAGGGAGAGAATCCGAATGGCGGACCGGGCCGGGGGAGCCAGGTCCCATGGCCACTACGTCATCAGTTACGCGGGATTCAACCGGCCGTGGGCCACGTGGATCGCGTACCAGCTGGAGCAGTTGGGCCATCGGACGACACTGTTGCGCTGGGACCCGCCTGTCAGCATGCCGTTGACCGAGGCGCTGCGCAGTCTGCTGGACGCGCCTGGACGGATTCTGCTCGTTCTGGACGACTGGTACTTCAATCTGGGGCCACGCAGCGACGAGGAGTGGATCGCGGCTCTTCGCGAGGTCGTGCCGAAACACGAGGACCGGTTCGCCGCGGTCAGTGTGGCCACCCGTGCCATCCCGCCCGGCGGCGAGCGACTGCTCCCCGTCGACCTGCGGGATCTGGACTCAGGCGAGGCCAGACGGCGGATCCTGGTCCGTCTGGGGCTGCCGGGCGAGGAGATGCCGCCCAGCGGCGACTCCGCTCCGCGCTTCCCGAACGATCCGCCGGCCGTGGTCAACATCCCTCGACGGAACCTTCGTTTCACCGGCCGTGACATGGCGCTCGACGAACTGCACTCCCGGCTGAACCAGGACGGAGACGGCGTTTCGAGAGTCGCGCTGCGCGGGATCTCGGGCGTGGGCAAGAGCCAGATCGCGATCGAGTACGCACACAGGTTCGGAAATGATTATGACGTGGTGTGGTGGGTCAACGCCGGGTTCCGGGCCACAGCCCGCGAACAGTTCGCCGATCTCGCGGCCCGGATGCAGCTCTGGGTGGGCTCGGAACTCGGCGAGCGGATCCGGGCCGTCCAAGAGGCGCTGCGCACCGGGAAACCGCACGGCCGCTGGTTGGTGATCTTCGACAGTGCCGACGACATGGCGCAGGTCGAGGATCTGCTGCCCGAGGGCAACGGCCATGTGCTGGTGACGACACTGACCCAGGACTGGGCCACATCCGGCCGCCTCTCGGAGATCCAGATCCTGCCGTTCAGTCGTGAGGAGTCGGTCGCCTATGTACGCCGTCGCGCCCCTCGCCTGACCGAGCGGGAGGCCGACAGGCTTGCGGAAGCCGTGCAGGACCTGCCCCTGCTGTTGGCGCAGACGGCTGCCTGGCTGGACGCGAACAGGATGCCCGCCAAGGACTACATCGAACTGATCAGCAAGGGTGGCGCCAACCAGATCGGCATCCGTATCTCGGACGACTACCCCATGGGGTTCCAGACGAGCTGGTCCATCACGCTCAACACCCTGGAGGCGAACTATCCGGAGGCGTACGAACTGTTGCGCCTCTTCGCGCTCTTCTCGCCGGACGCCATTCCCGTGCGCCTGATCCAGAAGGCTCGCCCCTCCGACCTGCCCGATCATCTCGCTTCGCTCGCGGCCGACCCGTTCCGCTGGTACTCGGCGTTGCAAAGGCTGTCCGAGTCCACTGCGGTACAACTCGTCCATGAGAGTTCGTCGGAGGACGAACCCCTAGTGGGAGGCGCGACCATGCACCGGCTGTACCACAGTTTCCTGACCAGTACCTTGCCGGAGGAACGGCGGGAAGCGATGTCCGCCGTCGCCTGTGAAGTACTGTCCAGTGAGGATCCGCGGGAACCCGGCAACGTCAAGAAGTGGTCCACGTACGCCGATCTGCTCGCACAGCTGGAGACCTCGGGGGCACTCGACAGCACCAAGCCGGAAGTGCGCAGACTGGTGCTGAACTGCGTCGAGTACCTGAAAGCACGCGAGGAAGGCAAAGACGGACTCGCGCTGTGCGAAAAGACCCTGCCCCGTTGGCGGAGCCGTCTGCAACCGGACGACCCCGACATGCTCCGGCTGACCCACCAGCACGCCAACATGCTGCGTCGCGTCGGACGGTTCAGGGAGGCCGAGGCCGTCGGACGGGCGGTGGTGGACCGATTGACCCAGGTCAGAGGGGCCAGCGACCCCGAACTGCTGCGGGCGAAGAGCGGCCTCGGCGGTACGCTGACCGCTCTCGGCTCCTACCGGGAGGCGCACCAGCTCTTCCAGGAAGCCGCGCGGGTCGACGGCACCGATCCGCAGAAGGGCCTCCAGGAGCAGTCCAACCTCGCCGTGTCGTCGGTGCTGCTGGGCGAGTACGCCAGGGCTGCCGCCCTGCACCAGAGCATCCTGCACACACGGCAGCGGCAACTGCCCGAGTCCCACCCGAAGACGTTGATCTCGGGGCTGTACTACGCCTGGACCCTCCGTCTTCTTGGTGACTACGCGGAGGCCCGGTCCCGGCAGGAACACAATCACCGGCTGTTCAAGGAAGGCATGGGCCAATGGCACGCGAGCACCCTCCTCGCGGAGCACAACCTCGCACTGTGTCAGCGCCGGGCCGGGGATCTGGAGGGGGCGAAGAGATCCATGTCGGGTGTGGTGGCACGCAGTCTGCGCAAACGTGGATCGCGCCACCCCGACACACTTCACGCCCAGGCGGACTACGCCACCTTCCTGCGCGAACACGGCGATCTGGACCAGGCCCGCAAACTGGCCGACGAGGTGGCCACCGGTTATCGCGGTCTCGTCGGTCCCGATCACCCCTTCACCATCGGTACGACGGGCAATATCGGCCTGGTCCTGTGGAAGTACGGCGAGCGTGAGGAAGCCCTGAGGATCGCCGAGACGGCCTGGAGCGGAATGGCCGCGGCGGTCGATGCCGACCACCCCTGGTCTCTCGGCTGCGCCCTCAACCTGTCCGGCGCCCGCAACTACGCCGGAGACGAGGAGGGTGCCGCGCGGCTCAGCGCCGAGACCCTGGAACGAGCCGCGGCGACCATGGGCGAGAATCACCCCATGACCCTGTCCTGCAAGGCCGCCCTCTCCGCCGATCTGAGGTCGCTGCGCCAGGGTGACGAGGCGGCCAGGCTGGAACAGGAGGCTCTGCA
Organism: Streptomyces sp. NBC_00075; assembly: GCF_045041225.1. NCBI lineage: Bacteria > Bacillati > Actinomycetota > Actinomycetes > Kitasatosporales > Streptomycetaceae > Streptomyces > Streptomyces sp. NBC_00075. Next base: position 2,243,612 of record NZ_CP108243.1, on the reverse strand, counting down.
CGTGCTCACGGAGAAGTACGGTTCCGGCCACCCCCATACGCAGGCGGTGGGTCGCCGGGAGCGCCCTTACTGGGACTTCGAACCGCAACCCACGTGACCGATTCCCGTTACTGGCGCGTCATGTGACACACCGTCGCCGAGACTGCTAACGTCGCGCCCGTCACACGCGCGCTTTTTATCTCTCACCTGGAGAAGGTTTGCCTGCTCCTCAGGGCGCGGCGCCTTCTCTCAGCGCCTCGTATCGAAGCGGTCGGTCGTTGCCGGATTTCGACGGTCTGGATCTGGCCATCCTGGCTGCGGATGTCGATCATCCCGTCCTGGCCGAGGTGGCCGAGACTCTTTGTCGGCGGGCCGGATCTCCGGCTCGCGGCGCGTTCTACGAGGATGCGCCCTATGTCCCGGTCGAGCGGCCGTTCCTGCTCCCGTGACGGTGGCGCCGCCTCCGTGGCCCGCCCAGGGCCTGGACGTCCGAGCGGCCAGGCGTGCCATCGGCGTCGGCCCCACTCCCTTCCAGCAGTTCGTGCTGAAGGTCCACAGCCGTTGCAATCTCGCCTGCACCTACTGCTACGTCTACGAGGGCCCCGACCAGAGTTGGCGTGAGCGTCCCCGGGCCGTACCGGCAGGAGTCGTGGACGCGGCCGCCCAGCGGATCGCCGAGCACGCCGCGGCTCATCAACTGCCCGACGTGCATGTCAATCTGCACGGCGGGGAGCCCTTGCTGTCCGGAACGGAAATCCTCGTCCGCTATGTCGCCGCCGTGCGTCAGGCGGTGGCCGAGCGAGCCGGGGAGTCGTGCCGGGTGCATGTCACCATGCAGACGAACGGCACGCTGCTCAACGACGCAGTCGTCAGCGAACTCGCCGCAGCGGGCATCAGGATCGGGGTGAGTCTCGACGGCGGGTTCGCCCGGCACAACAGGGGGCGTGTCGACCGCCGGGGGCGCCCTGCCTGGCCCGCCGCCACTCGGGGGTTACGGGTACTGTCGCGGCACCCGGACTCGTACGCCGGAATCCTCTGCACCATCGACCCCGCCGCGGACGCCGTGGAGGTGTACGAGTCGCTGTTGGCGTTCGCGCCGCCCAGTCTGGATCTGCTGCTGCCGCACGCCAATTGGTCGGCGCCGCCGCCGGGCGCCGGCGGTCCCGCGCCCTACGGCCGATGGCTGGCCGTCGTCTTCGACCAGTGGTTCGATGCCGGGCGGATGCGTACGACCATTCGGCTGTTCACCGAGATCATCGGGCTGCTCATGGGAGTGGCCAGTGCCACCGAGGCGGTCGGGACCTCGCCCGTTGTGGCGGTTGTCGTCGACACCGACGGGGCGATCGAGCAGGTCGACTCCCTCAAGACCACGTACGCGGGCGCTCCCGTCACCGGGTTCGATGTCTTTCGGCACGCCTTCGACTTGGCGCTCGACCATCCCGGGATCGCCGCCCGCCAGCTCGGGATCGCCGCGCTCTCACCGACGTGCCGGGGCTGTGAGCTTGTTGATGTGTGCGGGGGCGGGAATTACGCCCATCGCTTCCGGGCCGAGTCCGGATTCCTGAATCCGTCCGTCTACTGCCATGACCTCGAGCATCTGATCAGGCATATTGCCGGGCGGCTCAGCTCGGCCGTGGGGGACGCACGATTGCGGCAGGGCTGAGCCGCCGTCAGAATCCCCTTAGAGCCGGGGGACTTGGGGGCGGGGGATTGAACAAGGTGTTCATCAGCCACAGCACGCGCGGCGACTCCTATGCCACAGCGGTGCGCTTACAGGTCGTCCATGGGCTGCGTGAGCGCGGATACGACGTCCTGGTCGATGCCGACGGACTCCTGCCGGGGGAGAAATGGCATCCGCGGCTGTACGAGTGGCTGTTGGAATGCCGGGCCGCTGTCGTGTTGCTCAACAGGACGGCGCTCGCCTCGGGTTGGGTGCACCGGGAAGTCGACATCCTGATGTGGCGCCATCACTTCAACCAGTCGTTCTTCGTCCTTCCCGCGGCTGTCGGCGATGTGACCCCGGAGGACATGGACCGGGCCGGGTTCGAGGACCTGATGTCCCTTCAGCTCGTGCAGCGGGCCGGGGCGGGCGACGCCGAGAAGGAACCGCAGGATCCCGCCGAAGCCGCGGCGGTCATCGTACGGGCGTTTCCCCCACTTCCGTCCCTGCCAGAGGACGACGACCCCGTGCGGCGCTGGGCCGAGGACATCACCGCACAGTTGAGCCAGGTGCGTACGATGAGCCGGCTCGCGCGGATGGGGCGAGCCCTCGGGATGCACGACCGGCATCTGGCCGGAGCCCCGGTCACGGATGTCAGCTGTGGTTTCCTCGCCGCGCAGATGCTGCACACGCACAACGCTGTGGCACTGCGCAACGCCGTCGGGGAGATCGCCCGGCACATGGACAGCACGGCTCTCGACCAGCTCGTCCGTCTGCTGTTGCCGGTCTGGATCGACGCTACCTCCGCCCGGCACGTGCTGCCGGGCGGTGACGGCACCGGGCCCCGCACCGTCGTGCTCAGCGTGCGCAACCCGGACACCGGGGAGTACTACCTGGGCCGGGCCTTCTGCATGGACTACAGCCGCTATTGGCCCATCGTCGTCAGCGCTCCGCCTCCGGGCGAGGAGGACCCGGAGGAGGAGCTCCGGTACCGGTGCGAACGGACCATCAGGGCCCGGTTCGGGATGACCGACCGGGAAAGCCTGGCGAGTGCGCCGCAGTTGCCCGACTGCGACACCTACGTGGTGATCTTCGCCGAACACTGTTCCCTGGACGAGGCGGAGCGCGTCGTCGACTGGCTGCACGGACAGATTCCCTGGTTGCACATTCTTCTCATTCCGCGGGACGAGCTGACGGACGACGACCCCAGACCCGGGCGGCTCGCAGACGCCTCCTTGCTTGTGCCGCCGTTCGGGGCCGACGACGAGCGCATCGCGATCAGGGTCGCCTACGGGATGTTGAACGACTGGGGTCATGGCAGGGGCGGGGACGACGACAGGCCCGGGCGGCCCCGGGGAAGGGGATGAGCCCGATGACGGAGCACCGGAGCCCCGAGGAGTCGTTCCTCAGCCCCGACCGGGGGGACGGCGAGATCTATGTGATGTCCCCACGCATCGACGAGGCGGTGATGGTGGCCCTCGCCACCGGACGGCCGTTGCTCCTGCGTGGTCGGCCCGGGTCCGGGAAGTCCTCCCTGGCCCCATTCATCGCCCGACAGCGCGGCTGGCGGTACTACGACCACGTCATCACCTACGCCACCAGGTCCACCGAACTCCTGTGGCGCTACGACAGCGTTCGTCGGCTCGCCGACGCGCAGGCCCATCGGCAGGGGGCCGTCGGTCTCGACGACGCCTCGTACGTCGAACCCGGCGTGCTGTGGTGGGCGCTGGCGCCACAGTCCGCGGCACGGCGAGGGCGGTCGGCCGGAGAGAGGGCGCCCGGGTCCGAGTGCCTGGACCCGTCCGCCGAGGTCAACGCCGGGCGCAGTCCCGATCACGCCGTCGTGCTCATCGACGAGATAGACAAGGCCGATCCCGACGTACCCAACAGCCTTCTGGTGCCGCTCGGTTCGCATCGATTCACCGTCATGGAGACCGGCACCGAGGTGCGGCTGGAGCGGCCCACCGGAGAGGTCGACCCGCGCTTCTCCCGGCATCTCGTCGTCATCACGACCAACGACGAACGTGAACTTCCGCAGGCCTTCCTCCGGCGGTGCGTGGTGGAGACGCTGCCCGATCATGATGTGCCGAGCCTGGTCAGGATCGCCGAGGAGCACATGAAGACCTGGCACGGAAGTGCCGGTGACGGCGAACTGCGGCTGGCCGAGGCGCTCGCCGTGGAGCTGGGCAAAGTGCGGGAACAGGCCATGACCATCGGGCTGCGCGAACCCAGCACGGCCGAGTTCCTGGACGCGCTGCGCGCCTGCCTCACCCTCGGGATCACCCTCGGCAGCGAACGCTGGGAGTGGCTGAAGAACTGTGTCCTCATCAAGCGCCAGCAGATCGCGGGGGACGAGTGGTGAGGCCGGTGCCACGGGAGATCTGGCTCGGTGACGTGGTCCGCGCCGCCACAACCCTCGACGTCACGGACAGGAGCGGCTGGGAACGCGTGGCCGCCCTCCTCGGCCTCGGCCCGGGCACCGGGCCCACGCCTCCCGCCGAACCGTCGACGGACGTGACGGCCTTGCCGCAACCGGCTTCCGCCCCAGGACAGAGCGGCCCGGTCGGCGACGGAGATCCGCGGCCGTATGCCGAACCACCCGACGCCGCCCGGCCCGCTCGTGCCGACGAGGAGTCCACGCTGCTCGTCCCCGTCGGCCACCGGCCGCCGCGCCGCACCGGCTGGGCCGTCGACCCGCTGCCCGCTCCCCGGTCCGTCCCCCTGGCCGAAGTGGGCGCGGCCCCGCACCTGCCACTGCTCGCCCCCCGCTCGACCGCGGCCGTGCTCCACGCGGCCCTTGCCCGTGTCACGCCTGAAGGCGACCTCGACGTCGAACGGGCCGCCGACCATCTGGCCCGCGGACTGCCCCTCGCCGAGATTCCGCGCCGCCCCCTCCCCACCCTGCGCTACGGAGTGCAGATCCTCGCCGACATCTCCGCCTCCATGGAACCCTTCGCCCGGGATGTCGAGGACGCCATCGAACAGGTCCGAAGCCTCGTCGGCGTCGCCGGAACCAGGGTGCTGCGCTTCGCCGACTGCCCGTCCCGAGGTGTCGGCGCGGGGCCGCGCGGCACTTGGCGGCCCTACCAGCCGCCCCAGCACGGCACTCGGGTACTCCTGCTGTCCGGCCTCGGCAGGATCGGCCCGGTGTTCGACCCGCACCGCAGCACCGAACACGAATGGCGGGAGATCCTGCTCCGGATCAGGCAGCACGGCTGCGACACCGTCGCCCTCGTGCCGCTTCCCGAACGTCTCTGGCCCGCTTGGTGGCAGTCCCGGTTACGGGTGGTCGCCTGGGACCGGGGAACCACTGTGGGGCGGGTTGTCGGAGGGCTCCAGGGAAGCGGCGCGGGTGGTCCCCCATGAGCCCCCCGGCCCGCCAGGGCCATGAACTCGCCGTTCTGCTCAGCGTCGCGAGCCGTATAGAGCCCGAACTGATGCGTGCGGTACGGATCACGGTGGCGCCGCTGCTCGATGTCTCGGCCGAGGTCGACCTGTGGTTCGGGAACCTTGTGGAGCGGCGCGGGTACGGCTATGTCTCGCTCCGCGGCGACCTGTTGCCGTCGCTGCGTGCCGAACTCGCCGACCGGCTTGCCGGTTCACCGACCGGGGCGCCCGTACACACCCTGTGGTCCGTGATCGAACGGCTGCACAAGCATCGTTCACCGGCGCTGTTCGCCGAGGAGTGGGCCACCTGGCTCGCGATCCGGGACGGTGCAGGCGCCGACCGGGCCATCGAACGGGCGCTGGAGCCCGCCCTGCGGGCCCTGGTCGAGCAGGGCCGGGACGGGGTGGCCCGCTGGTTCGCCGGTGCCTGGCCGCGGCTGCCCGAGCCGGTCCGCCGTACCACCACCGCCTGGCAGCTCGCCACGGTCACCAGTGCCCGGCTGTCCGGAGTGACCCTGCGTCCCGAGCTCCCGGAACGCCTCTCGGTGACCGATATCGGACTGATCGCGGCCCGGCTGCCTCGTGTCCCGCTCCGGGTACGCCGGTACGGGCCGGATCTGCTGCTCGGTGAACGGGCCGACGGCGTGGGCGGGTTCACCGTCGAGGTTCCGGACACCGACCCCAGAGTGCTGGACCTGCTCGACGACCCGCTGCCCCGAACCCTGCTGGTGAGGCGGGGCGCCACCGTCACCGAACGCGTCGGCTGGGGGCCCGTACAACTGCTCGCGGCCGACGGCGCCGTCTACGCCCTGCCCGCTCCCAGCCCCGTGCTCGAACAACCGGCGCGGAGGCGGAGGTCCGCCGAAGCCGACCGGCGGATCACCGTCGCCCACACCGGCGCCAGCCAGGCCTGGGGCACCTGGGTCGCCGATCAGGCGGAGGACGCCGGGTTCGGTGTGACGGCGGTGACCTGGCATCCGGACCCCGGACGGGTGCTGTGGGACGAACTCGGTGAGCTGCTGCGCGGACCGGGGCGGACCCTGCTCGTGCTGGGGGACACCGACTGCCGGCTCGGCGGCCGGAGCGACGCCGAATGGAACGCGGCCCTGCCCGAAGCGGCCGCCGACTGGCCGGGACAACTGGCGGCAGTCCTCGTCGGCGCGGGTGAACGGCCCGCCGCCGTCGGGGCGTTGCCGCTGGCAGACCTGCGGGGAGTCGACCAACGCGAGGCCGTACGCCGCCTGTTCGACCTCCTCGGTACGCCGCTGACGGGGGCCGGCACCGGAAGCGGCGACCGCCGAACCGTCGATCCACGGTTCCCCGGCACCGCACCCGCCGTCTCCAACGCCCCGCATCGCAACCCCCGGTTCACCGGGCGCGAAACCCTTCTTGCCCGGATACGGCAGACCCTGCTCGCCCCCGGCCAGGAACCCGGTGCGGCCGACAGCCACCGCTGCGTGCTGCTCGGCCCGTCCGGCACGGGCAAGACGCAGACGGCCACCGAGTACGTCCACCGGTACGGCAACGAGTACGACGTCGTGTGGTGGATCAGCGCCGGCTTCCAGGGCACGGCCCGCGAACAACTCTCCGAACTCGCACCGAAGTTGGGCCTCACCGCGGGGCAGGGCATCGGCAACCGGATCCGCGCGGTCCAGGCGGCGCTGCGTATCGGACAGCCGTACCACCGCTGGCTCCTGGTGCTGGACCGTGCCGACGACATGACCGAGATCGAGGACCTGCTGCCGGAGGGCGTGGGGCACGTCCTCATCACCTCCAACAGCCGTGCCTGGGCCGACAACGACCGCGTCCACCGCATCGACGTACCCGCCTTCTCCCGCGCGGAGTCGATCGCGTACACGAGGAGTCGCGCCCCCCGGCTGAACCTCGCCGAAGCCGATCTGCTCGCGGAGGCTGTGCAGGACCTGCCTCTGCTGCTGTCCCACACAGCGGGCTGGCTGGACGCTCACCCCATGCCCGTCGCCGAGTACCTGGAGCGTGTCCACAACGGTCACCCCGCCAGGCTGGGGCAGCCGGGCGGGGGTGGGGCCGGCGATGCGGCCGGGTATCCGCAGGCGCTGGAGAGCAGTTGGTCGATCACGCTGGAGTCGCTTCAGCAACGCCATCCGGCGATTGTCGAACTGCTCGAACTCTTCACCTGCTTCTCGCCGGACTCCGTCCCCGTACGGCTGCTGCGGACGGAGTATCCGACCGGCCTGTCGCCGCGTATCGCGGCCCTGGCCGCCGACCGCCAGGCGTGGGACGGGGCGTTGCAGATGCTGGCGGAGACATCGGCGGTGCGACTGGTGTTCGGCGACGACGGGGTCGAGCGGGCCGAGGTGCACCATTTCTACCACTCCCTGCTGCGGGACGGCCTCAGCGAGGACGAGCGTGATCTGTTCTCGCAGGTCGCGTGCGGTGTGCTGGCGGCCGCCGATCCGGGCGACCCATTGGACACCCGGACCTGGTCACGCTATGCCGAGCTGATTCCACATCTGGAGATCTCCGGAGCATTGGACAGCGCCCGCGACGCGGTGTCCGGGCTGGTCCTGAACTGTGTCGAGTACCTGCGCGGCCGTGGTGAGGCACGCACAGGGCTGAGGTTGTGTGAACTGACCATCGCGCGGTGGCACAGCCGGATGCCACCGGACAGCAGCGAGATGCTCATCCTCACCCACCAGCACGCGAACATGCTCCGACGGATGGGGCGTTACCAGGAGGCGGAAGCGGTGGGGCGGACGGTCGTCGACCGGCTGTCGGAACGGCGGCAGGCTGAGGACTACGAACTGCTGCGCGCCAAAAACGGGTTGGGCGGAACCCTGGTGGCGTTGGGGGCGTATCGCGAGGCATCTGAGCTGTACGAGGACACCGTGCGTGTCGAGACGGCAGTGCACGGAGCCGAGGGCATCCGGAGCCGGCAGATTCGCTCCAACCTCGCCAACGTACTGGGCCTGCTCGGGCGTTACGACGACTCGTTGAAGTTGTACACCTCGATAGTCGCGCGGCTGCGGGAGGAGGTGGGCCGGAGACACTACCGATCGCTCTACAACGAACTGCGCTGCTGCTGGACGCTGCGCCTCCTAGGTCACTATGGGGAGGCTCTCGTCCGGCAACAGGCAAATCTGAGCGACTACCACCAACTCATGGGCCGTTACGGCGTCAACCCGATGGTCGCCGAACACAACGTGGCCCTGTGCCTGCGCCGCTCCGGCCAACTGCCGCAAGCGGAACGGAGCATGCGCGAGGTGGTGGACCTGGCCCGCCAGCTCTACGGCCCCCGCCACCCCCAAGCCCTCTTCGTCGCCGCCGACTACGCCTCCCTGCTCCGCGAACACCGCGACCTGGACCGCTCCTGGACCCTCGCCGACCGGGTCGCCCGCGACTACGCGGACCTGCTCGGCACCGCCCACCCCTTCTCCGTCGGCACAGCAGGCAACGTAGGCCTCACGCTCTGGGAGTCCGACGACCGGGACCAGGCGCTCCGCATCGCCGAGCGCGCACTGCGCGGGATGACCGCCGCGATGGGTGCCGACCACCCCTGGACGTTGGGCTGTTCGCTGAATGTCGCCGGAGCGCGCAGCCTCGTGGGGGACCCGGAGGGGGCTGCCGGATACAGCCGGGACTGTATGGAACGGTCGGCGCGGGTGGTGGGCAGTGCGCATCCCCTGACCCTGATGTGCAAGGCGGCGCTGGCCGCCGACCTGCGCGCCCTCCGCCAGACCGACGCCGCCGACCGCCTGGAGCGGGAGACGCTCGGGCAGCTCGTCGAGGCGCTGGGGCCGGACAGCCCGTTCACCCTGGCGGTGCGCCAGGGTGAACGGCCTTACTGGGACTTCGAACCGCAGCCGGAGTGACCACAGGTCCCCTGTCGCTCCTACGGCTTCCGAGCCACCGCCCCATACATGGCGATGTCCTCGTCCCTGATCCCCTCGCCGCTCGTCTCGTCCGGGTGCCACTTGTGGACCTGGACGATGCCCGGCTCGACCAGCTCCAGGCCCTCGAAGAACTCCTCGGCCTCCGGGAACGTCCGCAGGCGCATCGGCATGTTGCGGGCCTTGTACTCGCGGGCGACGCGGCCCACCTCCTCGGGGGCGAACTCGGCGGTGCCGATGGACATCGCCAGGTAGCTGCCCGAGGGGAGGGGGTCGAGGAGGCGGCGGACGATGCCCACCGCGTCGTCCTCGTCCAGGACGAAGTGGACGATCGCGATCACCGTGAGCGCGACCGGCTTGGTCAGGTCGAGGGTCTCCCGGAAGTCGGGGGAGTCGAGGATGGCCTCCGGGTGCTGGAAGTCCGCCTCGATGTACGCCGTCCGGCCCTGCGGGGTGCTGGCCAGCAGGCCCTGGGAGAGGGTGAGGACGATCGGGTCGTTGTCGACGTAGACCACCCGGGACTCGGGGGCCACCGACTGGGCGATCTCGTGCAGGTTGGGGGAGGTCGGGATGCCGGTGCCTATGTCGAGGAACTGGCGGATGCCCGCTTCCTTGGCCAGGTAGGCCACCGCTCGGTTCATCCAGTCGCGGTTGGCCTTCATGTGGATCGGCAGGGCGGGCCACTCGTGCGACATGGCGTCGCCCGCTTCCTTGTCGGCGGGGTAGTAGTCCTTACCGCCGAGGATGTAGTCGTAGATCCGCGCGGAGTGTGCGTTCTCCGTGTCGATCCGGTCGGCCGGCCATCCGTTGTCGGGCACGCCGCCCCTCCCATTCACGTGGTGAGTCTGAGTCAAGTCTCAGTAGAAACAAGGCAGTTCAGTACGTCAGTTCAGTACATCAGTTCTGTACGGCAGGTCTGTTCGTCAGAGCAGGAAGTCTGCTGCACCCGCCTTCACACCGGCCAGGAAACTTGTCATCTCGTTCGGGGTGAAGACCAGGGCGGGGCTGTCGGGATCGGTCGACTGGCGGACGGCGACCCGGCCGTCGGCGAGCTTCATCACTTCGACGCAGGCGCCGCCCGCGTCGTCGCTCCACGGCTTGGACCAGCCCCGGGCGCCGAGTTCACGGGCGGGCATGCCGTTTCGTACGGGGTGGTGGGGGTGGGTGGGGTGGTGCATGTCAGAGCTCCTTGCGAATCGCACCGAGGATGGCCTCGGTCTTTCTGGCGGGCGCCGACTGCGCGCCCAACCGGTCCAGGGCCTCGCGATAGACGACGACGTCGTCGGCCTTGTCGAGATACACCGCGCCGACCAGACCGCTCAGATAGACGATGTCCGGCAACTCGGGTGCCCTGAAACGGAAGAGATGGAACGCTCCGGCCCGCATCGCGGGATGCGGGCCGTTGCCGAACGGCATGATCTGCAAGGTCACATGAGGCAGCGCGTTCATCGCGATCAGATGGTCGATCTGCGCGCGCATCACCTCCGGACCGCCGACCGGCCACCGCAGCACGGTCTCGTCCATCACGATCCACACCCGCGGTGGTGCCTCGCGGGTGAGCAGTTCCTGGCGCCGCAGGCGCAGTGCCACCCGGCGGTCCGTCGCCTCCGAAGAGGCGTGCGGATTGCCGGCCCCCAGCAGTGCACGCGCGTAGTCCGCGGTCTGGAACAGGCCCGGCACGAACTGCGATTCGTACGCACGGATCTGCAACGCCGCCTGTTCCAGGCTCAGATACGCGGCGAACCAGTCGGGCAGTACGTCCCGGTAGTTGTGCCACCAGCCGCGCTTGTTGGCCTCGCGGACCGACTTGAGGAACGTGTCGATCTCCTGCTGGTCCGTCACCCCGTACGTCTGTAGCAGTTTCTCGACGTCCGGCAGGCGGAGCCGGGCCACCTTGGCGGCTTCCATCCTGCGGATCGTGGAGTGGCTGACACCGATCGCCACACCCGCGTCCTCGTACGTGAGACCGGCGCGCGTCCGCAGTTCCTCCAGCTGTCTGCCGAGGATCATGCGCAGGACGGAGGGGGCGCCACCCCAGTCGGTCTCCGCGGTCACACCTACCCCCTCACACCGGGCTCAGGGTCGCAGTCTGTCACGATCATCTTTCGACGGAAGCAGCATGCACCGCACGAATTGCAAATTTCAACTTGCTGGTTGCGAGCCGTTGTTGTCAGGTGTCACAGTGTTCGTACCTTCCCGGAAACGGTGAACGACGAGTCTGAATGGCCCTGTTGGGGGAGAAGGGGCTGCAACCTGCGCTTGTTCGAGGCAGGTTGACCTACTCGTGGCTCGCGTCGGGGTGGCGTCGCACCGGCCAGGGTGCGCAGGCAGACGAAAGGCGAACGGCGATGGCTCCGCCCTCCCTCCCCCAGCCACTCGGCCGACTGCCCAGGGACAGGCTCGCCGGCCCCTCCGAGTACTCTCCGCAACACTCTCCGCAGTCGGGCATGTTCGCTCTGCCCGCGACTCCCGCCTCCGTCGGCGCGGCTCGCCGGAAGGTGCGCGAACTGCTCGGCGCCTGGAGCGTCGGCGACGACACCGTCGACAACGCCCTCCTGGTGACCTCCGAACTCGTCACCAACGCCCTCACCCACACTGCCAGCGAGCGCATCGTGTGCCGGTTGCGTCTGTCCGCCGGGCGGCTGCACGTCGAGGTCGAGGACGAGAACCGCGGCGGGACCCTGCCGGCCCAGCGCATGCCCGGTCCCGACGAACAGTGCGGACGCGGACTCCTGCTGGTCGGCATCCTGAGCAGCGACTGGGGCGTCCGTGACGCCCCGCACGGCTCCGGGCGCATCGTCTGGGCCGAACTCTCAGCAGAGCAGGCTGAGGTGACGGGCGCCAACGAACCGGCGGCGCCGGTCGTGGCCTCGGCCTCCGGCGAGGCGTCTGTCCCCGCGGCCGGCTCGGCTTCCGTCGAGCCGCATGCCCCCGCCGCTGCCTCGGCCTCGGGCGAGACGTCGGCTCCCGCCGACCGCGCGACCTCCGTGACCACCGAGCCCGCCGCCACACCCCCCGCCCCCGCCACGCCCGACACCCCGGCCCCGGTCAGACCCGCCCCCGTCTTACCCCCGACCCCACCCGCCGCTCATGCGGCACAGGTCGCCGCGCCGGCCCCCTGGCAGCCGCCGGCCCCGCACCGCACCCGGCCCGTCCCCCACTCGGCCGAAGGAACCGCCTCACATGGACCGTACGGAACATTCGCCCCGCACCACCCGTACTCCCGCTCCTGACCCGCGCCCGCACGACCCGGTGACCTACCTCAGGCCCCCGCCGCTCCACGCACCCCCCGCGACAAAGCCCCAGCATGGGCGCCCCGGCATCCCTGACGGCTCCGGCGTGATCCGCTACGGTCCGGCAGCGCCCCAAAGGGGCGCGGGGAACTGCGCGCCCAGCCACAACGGCGCCGCAGCGAACCGACAACGCCTCGCGGCGACCGCCACGCTCGGTTGCGACGCCGTCGGCACGCCCCGTGAGCACGGGCAGCGCATCATGGACAGCCTGCCCCGCGTCGGCTGTGTCTTCGCCGACGACCAGCGCTGGTGGTGGATCGTGCCGTCCGGCTCCCACATCGGAGTCACCTGGCCGCCGAGCACCCGTTACGTGGTCGGCGCCCAGCTCGCCGACCCGTCCTGGACGCGTACCCGACCGGCGTCCCCGTCCGTCCGGCCCCGGCTGATCCACAGCCCCGAGGGCGACTCCCCGTACACCCCGCCGATACCGCTGTACTTCCTCGCCTGCCGACTGGCCGGCAGCGTTCCCAGCTGGTCGCTCGGCCCCATCGGCTGATCCTGCCGACTCCCTTGCGAATCCCCTGAGGCGAAAGGCCTCGGGGGATCTTGACGGCACAAATGTTACCGGTAACATCGATGCCGTCCCCGCACCGGCGCGAGGACGAGTTCAGCCGCGTTCTCGACCACAGGTGACGGGGGTCCACGTGACCGATCAACCGACGGCACGACCGACGGTCACCGAGCGACGGACCACCCCCATCGGCCCAGAGGCCCCCGTCTTCAGCCCCGCCGCCGTGGTCGCCTCCTGTCTCGGCTTCGTGCTGATCGGGGCCCTCCAGGCCCTGTACGGTCCGGCGATCCCGGCCCTCCGCGACGAGTTCGGGCTCTCCCCGTCGGCCGCCGGTCTCGGGCTGAGCGCCCATTTCGTCGGCGGGGTCGCCGGGGTGCTGCTCTTCGACCGGCTGTACGTCCGGATCGGCAACCGGCGCATCCTCGGCAGCTCGTACGTCCTGATGGCCGTCGGCGCCGCCGGCTTCGCGCTGGCGCCGAACTGGCCCGTCGCGCTGGCCGCCGCCCTGCTCGCCGGGCTCGGCTTCGGCGGTATCGACTACGGCCTCAACCAGCTCTTCGCGGTCGGCTTCGGCAAGCGTTCGACGGCGATGCTGAACGTCCTCAACGCGCACTTCGGCATCGGCGCGATCCTCGGCCCGGCGTTGATCGGCGCGGTCGGCTCGGAGCACTATCCGGCCGTTTTCCTCGCATTCTCGCTCGCCAACCTGCCCCTGCTGCTGTGCCTTCGGGGCGTACGGGAACACGTACCGCAGCAGACCCCCGCACCCGAGTCCGGCGTCCCCGGCGGGCAGCCGCTCGCCCGCAGCCTGGGCTCCGTACTCGGCGTCTTCGTCACCCTCTATGTCCTGCACGTGGGCATCGAGGCGGGCGTCGGCGGCTGGGAGCCGACGCACCTGGAGACGGTCGGGTACGGCGCCGGAGCCGCCGCCACGGCCACCTCCGTGTACTGGCTGATGATGACGATCGGCCGGTTCCTGGTCGCGCCGCTCGCTCTGCGTTACTCCGCCCAGTCGATCATCGCGGTGTCCTGCGCCGGGATGACCGGCTGCCTGCTGCTGGCCGCGATACCCGGACTCGCCCCCTACGCCTACGCGGGCGTCGGCCTCTTCATCGCGCCGATCTTCCCCACCGGGCTGCCCTGGCTGAACCGCGCCGCCCCACGCGCCCGGAGAGCCGGTGCCGTGGTCATCGCCGCGTCGATGGCCGGGGGAGTGGCCGCGGGACCGGTGCTCGGCAAGGCCATCGAGTGGTCCGGCGTACGGGCCGTACCGCTGCTCCTCGGCGGGGTCTCGGCGCTCTGTCTGGCCGCCACGATCTGGCTGATCCGGGCGACCCGCACCCACTGACCCCCTCGCTCACCGACCACCACCCTCCAGCGGACCGGCTGGAGTCCACGAACCGAAGGGAAGCCCCCGCATGCCCGCCCTGACCACGACGTCCGACGGTTTCCTGCTGCGCGGCGAGCCGTTCCGGATCATCTCCGGCGCGATGCACTACTTCCGCGTCCACCCCGACCAGTGGGCCGACCGGCTGCGCAAGGCCCGGCTGATGGGCCTCAACACCGTGGAGACGTACGTCCCCTGGAACCTCCACCAGCCCGAGCCCGGCACCCTCGCCCTCGACGGGATCCTCGATCTGCCGCGCTATCTGCGGCTGGCCAAGGCGGAGGGGCTGCACGTCCTGCTGCGGCCCGGACCGTTCATCTGCGCCGAGTGGGACGGCGGCGGGCTGCCCTCCTGGCTCACCACCGACCCCGACATCCGGCTGCGCTCCAGCGACCCCCGCTTCACGGGCGCCATCGACCGTTATCTGGATCTGCTGCTGCCTCCGCTGCTGCCGTATCTCGCCGAGTCGGGCGGTCCCGTCATCGCCGTGCAGGTGGAGAACGAGTTCGGGGCGTACGGCGACGACGCCGCGTATCTCGAACACCTCGCGGAGGCCCTGCGCTCGCGCGGCATCGGGGAGTTGCTCTTCACCTGCGACCAGGCCAACCCCGAGCATCTGGCGGCCGGCAGCCTTCCCGGGGTGCTTACCACCGGCACCTTCGGCAGCAGAGTCGACCGGTCTCTTGAGCAGTTGAGGGAGCATCAGCCCGAAGGGCCCCTGATGTGCTCGGAGTTCTGGATCGGCTGGTTCGACCACTGGGGCGAGGAGCACCACGTCCGGGACGCGGCGGACGCCGCCGCCGACCTGGACCGGCTGCTCTCGGCGGGCGCGTCCGTCAACATCTACATGTTCCACGGCGGCACCAACTTCGCCTTCACCAACGGCGCCAACCACGACCATGCCTACCAGCCCATGGTCACGTCCTACGACTACGACGCCGCCCTCACCGAGAACGGCGACCCCGGACCGAAGTACCACGCCTTCCGCGAGGTGATCGCCCGGCACGCTCCCGTCCCCGACGAGCCTGTTCCCGCGCCGAGCCGCAAACTCCCGCCCACGGTGGTGGAGTTGGGGCAGCGGGCGTCCTTGCTGCCCCATGTGGGGGTTCTTGCCAAGCCCGTACGCACCGAGGAACCGGCGACCATGGACGAGCTGGGGCTGCGCGCCGGGTACGTCCTGTACCGCACCACCGCTCCCCTCGCGGGCGACGGGCTGCTCCACTTCGCCGGCGGAGTGGGCGACCGGGCTCAGGTGTTCGTCGACGGCGCCCCCGTCGGTGTACTCGAACGCGAGCGGCACGACGAGACCCTGCCCGTCCGGATTCCCTTCGCCGGAGCGGTAGTTGAGGTGCTCGTGGAGAACATGGGCGGGGTCAACTACGGGCCGCGCATCGGCTCGCCCAAGGGCCTCCTCGGGGCGGTCACCTTCAACGGCACCGCCCTGCACGGCTGGGACAGCCACCCCCTCACCCTCGACGACCTCAGCGCCCTGCCCTTCGCGCCCGCCGACGCGACCCCGGCCACCCAACCCGCCTTCTACAAGGGCACGTTCGAGGTCGACGCCCCCGCCGACACCTTCCTGTCGCTGCCCGGCTGGACCAAGGGCCAGGCCTGGATCAACAACTTCCACCTCGGCCGCTACTGGAACCGCGGCCCGCAGCGCACCCTCTACGTCCCCGCGCCCGTACTGCGCCCCGGCGCCAACGAACTGGTGCTCCTTGAGCTGAACGCCACCACCTCCGCACAGGCCCTGCTCACCGACACCCCCGACCTCGGACCGGTGAAACCGTGACCCATCACTCCCTCCGGATCCCGGCGCCCGCCGGACCCCCGCTCACCGGCCACCTCCCCTTCACCGACGCGCCGGGCGTCGCCGACCCGATCGCGGTGACCAGCCGCTGGTTCACCCGCGGCGGACGCCCCTGGTTCCCCGTCTCCGGCGAGTTCCACTACTCCCGCTACCCGGCCGGGGAGTGGGAGGAGGAACTGCTGAAGATGAAGGCGGCCGGTGTCACGGCCGTCGCCAGCTACCTCATCTGGATCCACCACGAGGAGATCGAGGGCCGGATCCGCTTCGACGGCGACCGCGACCTGCGCCGCTTCGCCGAACTCTGCGCCCGCCACGGCCTCGACTTCATCCCGCGCATCGGGCCCTGGAGCCACGCCGAGGTCCGCAACGGCGGCCTGCCCGACTGGCTGCTCACTCGCACCACCGCACCCCGCACCGACGACCCCGACTACCTGGGACCCGTACACCGCTGGTTCACCGCGATCGCCGAGCAGTTGAAAGGGCTCGACCGGGCGCACGGTGGCCCGATCGTCGCCATCCAGATCGAGAACGAGCTGTACGACCAGCCCGGCCACCTCCTCACCCTGAAACGGATGGCGCAGGAGGCCGGACTGAGCGCCCCGCTCTGGACCTCGACCGCCTGGGGCGGGGTCCAACTCCCGCCCGACGAACTGCTTCCGCTGTACGGCGGCTACACCGAGACCTTCTGGACCGAGTGGGACGGCGGCTGGTCCGACACCTGCCGCAAGCACTTCTTCTTCACCCACCAGCGCGACGACGAGGGCATCGGCGCCGACCTGCGACCGACGACCGTACGAGGCGGCGAACCGGCGCCCACCGACCGATTCCCCTGGGCCACCTGCGAGTTGGGCGGCGGGATGGCCGTGGCCTACCACCGCCGCCCGCGGGTCGACGCCGCCGACATCGGCGCCCTCGGGCTCACGAAGATCGGATGCGGCTCGGTCTGGCAGGGCTACTACATGTTCCACGGCGGCACGAATCCCGCCGGTGAGCTGAGCACCCTCCAGGAGTCCCACGCCACCGACTACCCGAACGACCTGCCCGTCCTGACGTACGACTTCCAGGCACCGCTCGGCGAGTACGGACAGTACCGGCCCTCGTACGACGAACTGCGCCTCCAGCACCTGCTGTTGGCGGACTTCGGCGAGCGCATCGCACCCATGGAGTCCGTGCTGCCCGAGCGGCAGCCGGCCGGGCAGGACGACCGGGAGACGCTGCGATGGGCCGTGCGGAGTGACGGCGACTCCGGGTTCCTCTTCGTCAACAACCATCAGCCGCATGAGCCGTTGCCCGACCATCCGGACACGTCGTTCACGGTGGCGTTTCCGGACGGGCCCGAACTGACTGTTCCCAGCGCACCGGTGACGGTTCCTCAAGGTGCCTATTTCTGCTGGCCGTTACGGCTCGATGTGGCAGGACTGCGGCTCGACTGGGCCACCGCCCAGCCCGTGGGCACGGTCGACGTCGGCGGACGTACCGTTCTCGTGCTGGCCGCCACGGACGGGGTGGACGTCGAACTGGCCCTGGACATCAGCACGTTGAGGTATGTGCACACGCCCATGGGGAAGGTCGTGTCCGCCGACGGGCGCTTCCTCGTCACCGGGCTGCGGCCCGGCACCGACGCCCTCGTCGAGGTCGGCACGCTGGACGGCGGACAGGTCGGTCTGCTGGTGCTGGACGCGGCGACCGCCCGTACCGCCTACCGGGGTGTGGCCTGGGGGGCCGAGCGGCTGGTCCTGTGCGACGCCGGGGACGGGGTCGTCTTCGACGAACCGGCCGGAGAGGTGCGGGTGCACAGTGCGGCGGCGGAGACCTCGTTCGCCGTGCTGCCCGCACCCGAGCGGCCTCCCGGCGAGAACCTGGCCGTGGCCGCCGACGGGGTGTTCACCCGCTACACGCTCCCCACGGGCGGCGACTCGGGCACGCTCGATGTCTCCCTCCTCCGAGCCGCCGGACCCGCCCCCGAGACCGTCACCGGCGTACTGGACCGGGCCAGTGCCCCCGCCGACAAGTACTTCGACACGTCCGCCGCCGAGTACCTCATCGACGTACCGGACCAACTCCCGCGCACCGGAACGCTGTTGCGCGTCCACTGGACCGGTGATGTGGCCCGCGCGTATGCCGGGGAGACGCTGGTCGCCGACCAGTTCTCCTCGGGGCGGATCTGGGACATCGCCCTCGACCGGGTCCCGGAGGGCGCCCTGCGGATGAAGGTGCTGCCGTTCGCCGCCGACCCGCCCGTGTACCTGCCGGTGCCCGTGCCGGCGGGGGAGGCCCGCATCTCGCGCGTCGAATGGGTCACCGTACGGACTCAGGTGATCACCGGGTAGGTCCCGGTCGGTGGTGAGCGTCGCCCGGCGGCCTATCCTGTGGGCCAGCCGGGCGGGGCACGACCGCCACGGACAACGTCGAAGGAAGCATCCCCATGACCCGAAGTGCCGGAGGCGGCGCCGCTCCCAAGGGACGCAGCCGGCGCAACTTCGCGGGCACGCGGCCGGTGATGGACGACGTGGCGCGGCTGGCCGGTGTCTCCAAGCAGACCGTGTCGCGGGTGCTCAACGACAACCCGGCCGTACGGGCCGAGACCCGGGAAGCCGTGCTTGAGGCCATGCGGTCGCTCGGGTACCGGCCGAGCCGCAGCGCGCGTTCGCTGGCCAGCGGACGGACCCGGATGCTCGGGGTGATCTCCTTCGACGCGGCCCGCTACGGGCCCGCCTCCACGCTCACCGCGATCAACACCGCGGCCCAGGACGCGGGTTACCTGGTCAGCTCCATCGCCCTCGACACCGCCGACCGGGACACCGTCGTCCAGGCCGTGGACCGACTGTCGGCGGAGGGCGCCGACGGGGTCATCGCCATCGCCCCGCAGCGCCGGGTCGGCAAGGCGCTCGCCGAGGCTCACCTCGACATCCCCCTCGTCGTGATGGACAACGCCCTCGGCGACGACACCCCCATGGTCACCGCCGACTCCCGGGGCGGAGCGCGCCTGGCCACCGAACACCTCCTGGACCTGGGTCACCGTACGGTCCGGCACATCGCCGGACCCATCGGCTGGACCTCCGCCGAACGCCGGGCCGCGAGCTGGAGCGAGACCCTGGAGAAGGCCGGGACCGAGGTGCCCGAACCGCTCGTCGGCGACTGGAGCGCAGACTCCGGATACGAACTGGGCCGGCGGCTCGCCCGCGATCCGGACGTCACCGCCGTCTTCGCCTCCAACGACCAGATGGCGCTCGGCGCGCTGCGCGCCTTCCACGAGGCCGGCCGCCGGGTCCCGCACGACGTCAGCGTCGTCGGCTACGACGACATCCCCGAAGCGGCCCATCTGCTGCCCCCGCTCACCACCATCCGCACCGACTTCCAGGAGATCGGCACCCGCTCGCTGCGGCTGCTCCTGGCGCGGATCGACGGCCAGGCGAACGCGAGTACGACGGTCGGTGCGGAGCCGGACACGGGCCTGGTCACCGTCATCCCCGCCCACCTCATCGTGCGGCGCAGCACGGGTCCCGCACCGGCCTAAACTGGGCGAGTGGTAACAGGTACGGGTAGCTCCGGTTCCGACGATCCGTCCGCCGAGGTGCTGGCGGAGGCCGCCGGGGCCTTCGGGCTGCTCGCCTCGCCCGCCCGGCTGCACATCGTATGGGCGCTGGCCCAGGGCGAGAGCGATGTGACCGGGCTCGCCGAGCGGGTCGGCGGCGCACTGCCCGCCGTGAGCCAGCACCTCACCAAGCTGAGACTCGCCGGGCTCGTCCGGTCCCGGCGCGAAGGCCGCCGCCAGGTGTACTTCGTCGACGACCCGGACGTCGTCACCGTCGTACGGCTGCTGGTCGGACGGCTGACCGACCGGGCCGAGGACACGTCCGTACGGCACCTCCGTGGAGTCTGATCTTCGGACGCCGAGCCGCCTCGACGACTTCCCGCGTGGCCTGACGGACAGCGAGGCCGAGGCGCGGCTGGCGGTGGTCGGGGGGAATGTGGTCCCGGCCGCCCGTCCGATTCGGTGGCCCGTCCGGTTCGTACGGAGTCTGCGCGACCCCTTCACCGCCGTACTGCTCTGTCTCGGGCTCGTCTCCGCGGCCGTCACGGCCTGGGGGACGGCCTCGGTGATCCTTTCCCTGGTCGCGGTCAGCTGCGTGCTGCGGGCCTCGGGCGAACATCAGGCGGAACGTTTCCTCAGTGGGCTGCGCGAGTTGGTCGCCGGTACCGCGACCGTCCTGCGCCGCCCGGCTGCGGGCGGGCCGCCGCTCGCCCGGGAGATCCCGGTCGCCGAACTCGTACCGGGCGATGTGATCCGGCTCGGACCCGGCGACCTGGTTCCGGCGGACGTACGGCTGCTGCGCGCGACCGGCCTGACCGTGCACCAGGCGCCGCTCACGGGCGAGTCGGCGCCGGTGGTGAAGGGCGTACACCCGGATGCGGCGGACCGGGGCGTGTTCGCGCGGCCCGAACTGTGCTTCCAGGGCAGTGCCGTCGCCTCCGGGAGTGCCACCGCCGTGGTGGTGGCCACGGGGGCGCGTACACGGTTCGCGGGCGCGCACGGGGGAGCCGTGCGCCCGGACGGGAGTGCTCGGATCCGGCGAACTCCGGTGCGCTTCACGTGCCACTGTGTCCGCAAGCGACTCCGCCGAGGGGCGCGGCCGGCCGCACCAACGGTCTCGCAGCTTGAACACCGCACTTCCCGCGGGGCGCTCAGCGCCTTCGACCGGTCGTTGCACGGGATCTCCTGGGTGCTGATCCGGTTCATGCTGCTCGCCCCGCCGCTCGTGCTGATGGCGAGTGCGGCGTTGCGCGGACAGGGGCCCGAGACGCTGCCGTTCGCCGTCGCGGTGGCCGTCGGGCTGACGCCCGAGATGCTCCCGGTCGTCGTCAGCACCTGTCTGGCGCGGGGTGCCTCGGGGCTCGCCCGGACGCACGGGGTCGTGGTGAAACGGCTGCCCGCGCTGCACGACCTGGGCGCGGTCGACGTCCTGTGCCTCGACAAGACCGGCACCCTCACCCAGGACCGCCCGGTCGTCGAACGTTCGTTTGACGCCGACGGTCGGGACGATCCGCCGGCGCTCGACTGGGCCGCCACGGCCGCCTGGTGGACCCTCCAGCTGGCCGAACTCCCCACCCCGGACGCCCTCGACGAGGCGCTGCTCGCGGCGGCGGGGCCGGTCGGGGAGCGGTACGACGGGGTGGCGGCGCTGCCCTTCGATCCGGTGCGGCGGCTGGCGACGGCGGTCGTACGAGGGCGGTTGGGGACCCATGTCCTCGTGGTCAAGGGCGCGGTCGCCGAGGTCGTCGGGCGGTGCGCGCTGGACCCCGCCGAGCGGGAACGGCTGCTCGCGCGCGCCGCCCGGGAGGCGGCGAGCGGGCTGCGGCTGCTCGCCGTCGCCACCGCCGAGCGGCCCGCGCGCACCCGCGCCTGGACCCCGGCCGACGTACACGGCCTGACCTTCCGGGGTTTCGTCGCCCTGCGGGACGACCTCGCGCCCACCGCCGCCGATGCCCTGCGCGATCTCACCGCGCTGGGCGTGGGCGTGAAGATCCTCACCGGCGACCATCCGGGCACGGCCGCCCGCGCCTGCCGCGACCTGGGCCTCGCCCCGGGGGTGGTGGCGGAGGGGGTGGACGGCCTCGCGGACGCCGAACTGGCGGATCTGGTCCGGCGTACGACCGTCTTCGCGCGCTGCACCCCGGCCGGCAAGGCCCGGATCGTCGCCGCGCTGCGGGCCGATGGTCATACCGTCGGTTTTCTCGGGGACGGGGTGAACGACGTGCCCGCGCTGGGTGCCGCCGACGTCGGGATCGCGCCGCGTGACGCCGTCGACGTGGCCCGGGAGAGTGCCGATGTCGTCCTCGGGGAGAAGGATCTCGGCGCCGTGGCCCACGCGGTCACGGCCGGGCGGCACAGCAGCGGCAACATCGCCACGTATCTGCGCGTCACGCTCTCCTCAAACCTCGGCAACGTCGTCGCGATGCTCGCCGCCGGGCTTCTGCTGCCCTTCCTGCCGATGCTTCCGGCGCAGGTGCTCGTGCAGAACCTGTGCTTCGACGCGGCCCAACTGGCGTACGCGTACGACCGTCCGGCGCCGGGTGTCCTGGCCCGGCCGACCGTGCTGCGCACCCGTGACTTCCTGCGCTTCCTCGGCGGCTTCGGCGCGCTCAACGCCGTGGCCGACCTCGCGACCTTCGGCGTGCTCGCACTCGCGCTGCACGGGCCCGACACCCTGGACGACCGGGCCGTCTTCCACTCGGCCTGGTTCACCGAGAACCTCCTCACCCAGGCCGTGGTGATGCTGCTCCTGCGCGGCGGTGGCGGGGGCCGGGGCGCGGGAGTCGTCGGACGGGCGGCCGGTGCGCTCGCCGCCGTCGGGCTGCTGCTGCCCCCCTCTCCGGTCGGGGACTCGCTGGGGCTGGTGGGGCTGCCGGGGTCGTACTACGCGGGTCTGGTGGTCGTGCCGGTGCTGTACGGGGGTGCCCTCGCCGTCGGTCGGCGGCGCTCGTCGACGGCGAGGGATCGGTCAGCCGTGGGTCCGGCTCAGCCGTAGCTGAGGTTCGAGCAGGGGTTGTCGTCCGCCGAACGGGCGCCCTCGGCCACGTCCTTCGGGACCGCGGTGGGCGTCGGCGAGGCCGTGGCGCCGCCCTGGTACGACTCACCGACGACCACGTTGATGCCGTCCACCGTCACCGGCTGGAGGGCGGCCCCGGGGAAGACGCGGGCCACCGTCTGGGCCTCGGTCTTGTGGTCGGGGCCGTACTCGATGACCGTCGTCGCGTGGTCCTGGGAGCTGGCGGTCGCCGTGCCGGTGACCGTGAAACCGTCGGCGGTCAGCTCGGCGGCGGCCTTCGCGGCGAGGCCCGTCACGGTGGTGCCGTTGTAGACGGCGACGGCGATTCCCTTGCCGGACACGGGAGTCGGGGAGGCCTTGGGGCTCGCGCTCGGGGAGGCCTTCTTCTTGCCGCTCGCGTCCTTGCCGTCCAGGGTGCGGTCCGCCTTGAGGGCGGCCCAGAGGTCACTCGCGTCGGGCTCGACGATCGCGACGCGTGAACCCTCGTACCGCCAGGGGATGGTGACGAACTTCGTGTTGTGCAGGTCGATGTTCTTCAGCGACATCGCGAAGGAGATCAGCTTGTCGGCGGAGCCCAGACCGGGGTCCACGGTCAGCGACTTGGTGGCCGCGTCGGCGAGGGGGAGCAGCTTGGTCGGGCTCAGGCCGTTGCTCTTGACCTCCTTCATCAGGCTTGCCACGAAGGCCTGTTGGCGCTTGATACGGCCGATGTCGGAGCCGTCGCCGATGCCGTGCCGGATCCGGACGTAGTCCAGCGCCTTCTGGCCCGACACCTCCTGCTCGCCCTTGTCGAAGAGCAGCTTGCCGCGCGTGGGGAGCTTGGGCTTGAGGTCACGTTCGTACACCTTCTGGGGGAGGCACACCTTCACCCCGCCCACCACGTCGGTCAGCGCGGCGAAGCCCTTGAAGTCGACGACGACGGTGTGGTCGACGCGCAGCCCGGTGATGCTCTCGACCGTGTTCTGCGTGCAGGCCGGGTTGCCCTTCTCGGTCTCGCCGACCGAGAAGGCCTCGTTGAACATCGTGTCCGGCTGGGCGGTCGTCCACTTGCCGTCGGGCAGCCTGCACGGCGGGATGGTGACCAGGGTGTCGCGGGGGATGGAGACGGCGACGGCGTTCTTGTGGTCGGCGTATACGTGCAGCAGGAACGCGGTGTCGGAACGGCCGATGTCGTTGACGTCGCCGCCGCCGAGCGCCGCGTTGCCGTCGTTGCGCGCGTCCGAGCCGATGACCAGGACGTTCTCGCCCTTGGACGAGCCCTCGGCGGGGCGGTCGTCCGAGATGCCGCCCGAGTCGAAGGTCTTGATGTCACCGTCCAGCTTCAGATAGACCCAGCCGGCGCCGGCCGCGACGAGCAGCAGGAACGAGAGGACGATCCCCAGTGCCAGCCGTCCCCGGCGCCCCGATTTGCGCCGCCGGGTGCCTGCGGCGGACCGGTGTCGTGCTGGTACGGCCCGCCTGCTGGTGCTGGTGGTCATCGGCGCCCTTCTCACGTCTCACCTTGGTTGTACAGTTGCGCAAAGTGGCAACTGTTATGTGTGACGAAGGAAAGGGCTGTGAGGTTGTGCTCCGGAACGGACTGGAACCCTGGCATCTGCTGATCGTGGCGATCGTGTTCATCGTCATGTTCGGCTCGAAGAAGCTCCCGGACACGGCGCGTGCACTGGGCCGCTCGATGCGCATCCTCAAGAGCGAGGCGCAGGCCATGAAGGCGGACGGCACGGTGGGCGAGCCGGCGAACGGCTCGGCGGGGGAGGGGTCTTCGCAGGTGGGCGAGGGCGCTGCCCACCGGACTGAGTCTGTCGTCGACCGCCGGGAGCCCGTCGCCGATCGGTAGGAGCCTGCCGTTGATCGGTAGGATCATCCGCATGGCCGCTTCCGAACCGACCATCCTCGCGACCTCCGGCGGCCTCCGCTCCGGCGGCCGGACCATGGTGGAGTTCGACGCCCTCGTGCATCACGCCGTCGATCTCTCCGGGGCCCACGGCCGCAGGCCGCGCGTCCTCTACGTCGGTACGGCGATCGGGGACGCCGAGCACTTCACGGCCCGCATGGGCGAGGCCGCCCGGGTCGCGGGCTTCGACCTCACGCCGCTGAATCTCTTCCCCATGCCCAACGTGGACGACGTCGAGGGCGCGGTGCTCGAACAGGACGTCGTCTGGGTCATGGGCGGCTCGGTCGCGAACCTGCTGGCCGTGTGGCGGGTGCACGGGCTCGACCGGATCATGCGGCGCGCCTGGGAGGCCGGCGTGGTGCTCAGCGGTGTGAGCGCGGGCTCCCTCTGCTGGTTCAGGGGCGGCACCACCGACTCCTTCGGCCCCGAACTCCGGCCGCTCACCGATGCGTTGGGGTTTCTGCCGTACGGCAACGGGGTGCACTACGACAGTGACGCGGGCCGCCGCCCGCTGGTCCACACGCTGGTTGCCGACGGCACCCTGCCCACCACGCACTGCACCGACGACGGGGTCGGCCTCGTCTACCGAGGGACCGAACTCGTCGAGGCGGTCGCGGAGTTGCCGGGCAAGGGTGCCTATGTCGTCAGGTGTGAAGGGGAGTCGACGGTGGAGGAGCGCATCGAGCCGCGCAGGCTGCCCTCGCCGGTGTCTTCCTGACCGTCGTCCGTTGTTGCTGCCGCCTTGGATTCCGCGGTCGTCTGCGCCGCGATGACGGCCTTGCGCTCCCGCTTGGCCTTGCGCCGCTGCCTGCGGCTGATCTTGGGTTCCTGGTCCGGGAGCCAGCCGAAGGCCATGCAACTGCCCACGACTCCCAGGGTGAGGCCCACGAAGAAGCCGCCCAGGTTCGAGGTGACCCAGGTGCCCAGCGTCAGCAGGACGCCGACGATCGAGTAGAACAGGCGTTGTGCGGGGTTGAAGATGATCAGCAGCCCGCACACGATCATCAGCGACGGCAGCAGATAGCCCGCCAGACCCTGCATACCGATGTGCAGGACGACCTTCAGCGACACCTTCATCGTGACCAGGATCTCCGCCCCGCCCAGGGTGAGCAGCACCCCGGCCAGGTACGGACGGTGGGCCCGCCATGCTCTGAAGGCGGGCCGCACCCCCTGCCGTATGTCGGCCGACATCAGCAACCCGACTCGCTGAAGCTGAGCTTCAGCCCGGGCAGCTTGAACACGGCGGCCGTGGTCGCGTAGTTGGTCTGCCGCAGGTTGGAGATGTGGACGGTGTCCGCCTGCTGGCTGAAGACACCGGCCGGACCCTTGACGCCCGCCTTGGTGAGCGTGCTGGCGTCGTTGCCGATCTCGATGTTGTCGAACGACGCGTTGCCCGACAGCTCGGTGGAGTCGGTCGTCAGGTCGGTCGCGGTCACCGGAGTGCCGCTGCTGCCGGCCTTGATCAGCAGGTTGATGCCGCCGAGGTCGACGCTCTGGCACAGCTTGGTGAGCGACGCGCTCTTGATCGCGGAGGTGATGACCAGCACCTGACCGCCGGTGTCACCCTCGTTCGGGCTGTTCTCGATCATGTGGTCGAGGCCGCCGAACTGCTCGAAGCCGGTGCCGTTCAGCTCGGTCGCGGTGACCGTGAACGGCATGCCGGAGATGGCGAACTGGACGCCCAGGGCGCCCTCGGCGGTGAGTACCGCGAGCGTCGCGGCGATCAGGGTGGCCGGCACCGCCATCATGGCGGCGCGGCGTCCACGGACCCGCCCGCGTCGCTCGGCGCCCTTTCCGGCGCCTTCGAAGAATTCGGACACGTTGGAGGATCCCGAGCCCCCGGAGCCACCGGAGGCGTTACCGCTCTCCGGCTGCTCGGGGTTGGATCCGGCGGACGACGAGACGTCCGAGGACGAGGCCATGGCTGCTCCCAAGTGCATAGTCAATGCGTCAATGCTGGTCGGGCTTCAGTGGCGTGTTGTCCTGGCGCGGACAGCAGCTGGGGTATCCGTCTCCTCGCAACTCCCGGCGATTGCAAGGGCTTTCACGGTTACGCACCAGTAGCCGCCGAGGAAGTTACCCGTGGTTACTTTGGAGGGTCAAGGGAGTTGTGAAAAAAGGGTGCGGATTATGCGCCACCTGTGGCTTCGCGGGGTGATCGAGGGTCGTCCGGGGGTCCGGAGGCCCCTCTGAGACCCCTCCGAGACCCCTTCGAGCGGCAAGCGCAGAACCAGGGGGAAATGGGGTCAGAGACATCAACTTCCGTTCTGCACCTTGACGTTGACGGTTCCTCAGGTCTAGAACTGCCCTGGTTTCCCCGGATCCGTGGCGCCGGATCCGCAGCGGTGCGAGCCGCTCTTCCCGGACTCAACGCTCATTCCGAAGTCCGCCTCCGAGGCGCCGGCACGGCCGTTTCCCCCCTGGGCCGTCGCCGGGTCGCCCTGTCCCGCCCGGTCCGGCCAGGAAGCCTCCCTCCAAGCCTTCCTGCCGGTCACCGGCCGGTTGTCGTTGCCGGTCCGTCACGTACGGAGAAGGCGTCACGGGCCGGCGACGCCTCCTTTCCCGCGCCCTTCACGTTTCCCCTGCCCTTCAGGCGTTCGGCACGCGTTCCCACGCGTACTTCCGCATGCCCTGACCCCCCTGGACACCCCCCCACCTCACCCCCAACACACCCCCGAACACCCCCAGTTCCAGAAAGAGGCACCCGCATCATGCGTACTCGCACTCGTTCCACCCTGGCCCTCGCCGCCGCTGTCGTCGGCCTCTCCGTCGCCGCGGTCACCCCCGCGTCCGCCGCCGACACCGTGCTGACCGTCGGCAGCGCGGCCGGCGACGCCGTCGCCGTGGGCGACGTCCTCAGCGCCTCCCTCGCCTCCGGCACCACCGCCACGCTCTACTCCAGCGCGACCGGCACCAGCGGTGTCACGTGTGCCGCGTCCACCTTCACGGCCGAGGTCATCGACAACCCCGCCGCGCCCGGCGTCGCGACCGAGTCGGTCACCGCGCACACCTTCAGCAGTTGCACCAGCAATGTGCTCGGTGTGCTCGGCGTGACCAGCGTGACCGTCAACAACCTGCCGTACACCACCGTGGTGGGCTCCGACGAATCCGTCACCGTCAGCCCGGCCGCGGGCTCCACCATCCAGACGACCGTCGTGCTGCGCACCCTGCTCGGCAGCATCAACTGCGTCTACCAGGCGCCCAGCCTGACCGGTACGACCGGCGAGGCCGACAACAGCATCAACTTCGCGGCCCAGGCGTTCACCAGGACGTCCGGTTCGTCGCTGTGCTTCAGCGCCGGTTACTTCACCGCCAAGTACGCCCCCGTGCAGGACGTGACGCAGGGCAACGCCACGGTCTTCGTCAACTGACGATCTGTCAATGAGCGGCTGGGCCACCGGAGTTCACCGGCGGCGCAGCCGCAGGACGAGGGCGACCGCCACGGCGAGCAGTACGGCCGCGGCGCCGCCCGCGACCGCGTACCGCGGTCCGGTGTCCTCGGTGGTGGACGCCACCGGGGCACCGGCCACGGTGCTTCCGGCCTGTGGGGCGGCGGAGTCGGCGGACTCCGCCGCCTCTTCCGTTTCCACCGTCTTCGCCGGCTCCTCGGCCGCTTCGGCCGGCGTGGGGGACCGGGTGGGCTCGGTCTGCGCGGCGGGGGTCGCGGTGGCCGACGCGCCGGTGTCACCGGAACCGCTGGTGCTGCTCTTCGCTGTCGGGAACACCACGTCCGAGCACGAGTAGTAGGTGTCCGGCGTACTGGAGTTCTGCCAGATCGTGTACAGGACATGCCGGCCGGTCCGGTCCGACGGCAGCGTCATGTCGATGCGGTACGCGTCGCCCGTCATCGCGGGGTCCTTGACCTCGGCGAACGGCTTGTCCGGCAGGTCGGACCACTTCAGCGGCTCGGCCGGGTCGTACCCGGGCTTCGTCAGGAACATCTTGAACGTGCCGGTGTGCGGGATCGTCGAGCGGTACGTCATCGTCAGCCGCGCGCCCGGCGACAGCGTGGTCGACGGCCAGTCGGCGCGGGCGATGTCGAGCCCCCGGTAGTCGGACAGCCCGCCGCTGCACAGCTTGCCGTCGGGGATCACCGCACGGTCCCGGCCGTTCACGTCCGCGACCCGCAGGTTGTCCCAGAAGGTGAAGGGCGCCCCGCCGTTCGCGGTGAGCGCCGCCCGGCAGGCCGCCGTACCGGCCGTGCTGCCACCGTCGGGGGAGCAGGCGTAGGCGCGGCTGACCGGTTTCGTCGGCGCACCGTGCGCCTGGGCGGGAGCCGCCGCCGACAACGTCAGCAACAGCAGTGCCGCGACGGCGGCGGTGCAGGAGAGTGCGGCGGCCGAGAGAGTACGGCGGTGGGCGGTCATCGGGATGTCTCCTCGACCGAGGGGGAACAGGTCTGAACAGGTCTGCTGCGGGCCCGCCCGGGAACGGATCCGCCTTCGGGCAGTACGGGAAGCGGGCAGACCGCGTTCAATCGCCACACGTACTGCCACACCCACCGCCGCTCGCCCCGCCGCACACGCCGCCAATCCCCCGTAACTCGCCCAACCCGGTCAACTGGCCGTCGTCCAGGGGCGGTTTCCGGCGTTCGAGGGTGTGGAACCGGACGGATCGAGGGTTTCCCCTGTATCCGGATGACCTTCTCTTTGCCTACTGTTCCACCACAGCCGCCCCACAGGTAACCCCGGAACGGGCCGCTCGCGCTTGGCCGGCCGCCGCGCCGCTTTTCGACTGCACCCCCCGCCGCTTCGACGACGAAGCGAATCGACCGCCACCCCGCGCCGCCCTCCAGGCTGCCCGGCGTACGGCCACGAAAGGCAAGCCCTTGCGTACCTCACCCACCCGTGTCACGGGGCGGAAGCTGATATCCGCCGCCGCGGTCTCCGCCGCGCTGGTCGCCGCCGCCACCACCTCGGTCGCCTTCGCCCAGGAGCCCGCCGCTCCCGCCACCGCCCCGGAAGCCGCCGCGCAGGCGGTCGCCGCCCCGGCCGAACGACTCATCGTCGGCTACAAGGCCGGCGCCGCCGAGGCCAGGTCGAACCAGGCCGCCGACGCCGACGCCGTCGCCAAGGGCAAGGAGGCCGGCGAGAGCCTGGACTTCCAGCGCCGCCTCGGCACCGGTGCCGCCCTCGTCGACCTGGGCGAGCGGCTCAGCAAGGCGGACGTCGCCGACGTCATCGCCGAGTACCAGGCCGACCCGCAGGTCGCCTACGTCGTACCGGACCGCCTCAACAAGCCGCAGGCCGACCCGAACGACACCGAGTACAGCAAGCAGTGGGACCTCTTCGAGACCACCGCGGGCATGCGCGTCCCGGGCGCCTGGACCACCGCGACCGGCACCGGCGTGACCGTCGCCGTCATCGACACCGGCTATGTCACCCACTCCGACCTGGCCGCCAACATCGTCGCGGGCTACGACTTCATCTCCGACACCGCCGTCTCGGTGGACGGCAACGGCCGTGACAGCAACCCGGCCGACCCGGGCGACTGGTACGCCACCGACGAGTGCGGCACCGGCACCGGCTCCAGTAACTCCTCCTGGCACGGCACCCATGTCGCGGGCACCATCGCCGCCGCCACGAACAACAACAAGGGTGTCGCGGGCATCGCGTACAACGCGAAGATCTCCCCGCTGCGCGTCCTCGGCAAGTGCGGCGGCTACGACTCCGACATCATCGACGCCATCACCTGGGCGTCCGGCGGCACCGTCTCCGGCGTCCCGGCCAACGCCAACGTCGCCAAGGTCATCAACATGAGCCTGGGCGGCTCCGGCGCGTGCACCTCGGCCACCCAGACGGCGATCACCAACGCCGTCAACCGTGGCACCACGGTCGTCGTCGCGGCGGGCAACAGCAACGCCAACGCGGCCAACTACTCGCCGGCGAGCTGCGCCAACGTCATCTCGGTCGCCGCACTGAGCCGTACGGGCGCCAAGGCCTCGTACTCCAACTACGGCTCCACCGTGGACATCGCGGCCCCGGGCGGCCAGACCAGCACCGGCACCGCCAACGGCATCCTGTCCACGCTGAACTCCGGCACCCAGGGCCCGTCCACCGAGTCGTACGCCTACTACCAGGGCACCAGCATGGCCGCCCCGCACATCGCGGGCCTCGCCGCGCTGATGAAGTCGGCGAACTCCTCGCTGACCCCGGCCCAGATCGAGTCGGCGATCAAGACCAACTCCCGTGCCCTGCCCGGCGCCTGCTCGGGCGGCTGCGGCGCCGGTCTGGCCGACGCGACCAAGACCGTGCAGGCCGTGAGCGGTACGACCTCGGGCACCACCTTCTCCTCCACCACCGCCGTCTCGATCCCGGACAACAGCTCCGCCGTCGAGTCCTCGATCGCCGTCAGCGGCCGCACCGGCAACGCCCCCTCGGCCCTCCAGGTCGGCGTCGACATCACCCACACCTACCGTGGTGACCTGGTCATCACGCTGGTGGCGCCCGATGGCACGACCTACCCGCTGAAGGCCTCCAGCACCTCGGACTCCGCCGACAACGTGAACACCACGTACACGGTGGACGCCTCCAGCGAGGTGGCCAACGGCACCTGGAAGCTCCGCGTCCAGGACGTGGCCTCCGCGGACACCGGCACGATCAACAGCTGGAAGCTCACCTTCTGATCCAGTGAGCTGAAGGTGTGACACAGACGGGCGGGTCGGTCGGCGTGGATGGACGCCGACCGACCCGCCGCTGTCATACGGGTGAATTCGGGTGCGCGACAGCGCCCCGAAAGGGGCGCGGGGCTGTGTCGATCGGCGGCTCCGCCGCGGGGCGCGACCAGCCCCCACCGGCCCGCAGCGAACGAACCGCCCATCCAGCGGAGCTACCCGCTGAACTCCGCCAGGTGCTCCGCCGCCCACTCGCGGTACGAGCGCCCCGGCCGGCCGAGCAACTCGGCGACATCCGGCTCCACTTGCCCCTTCGAGCCGTCCCGCCCCCGCGCCGCACTCTCCACGAGGGCGTGGGCCACCGCCTCCGGGTAACGGGCGAGCAGCCCCCGCAGAACCTCGTCCTCCGTCAACTCGACGAACTTCAGGGGTCGTTGCAGCAACTCGCCCAGGATCTCCGTCTGTTCGACCGGGGTGACCCCGGCCGGCCCCGTCAACGCGTACGCCCGCCCCGCGTGCGCTTCCGGGTCCGTGAGTGCCCGTACCGCCACATCCGCGATGTCCCGCGGGTCGACGTTCGCGTTCCGTGAGGTGCCGTAGGGGCCCCGGACGACCCCCTCCTCCCTGACGGAGCGGGCCCAGCCCAGGGTGTTGGACATGAAGGCGCGCGGACGCAGGAAGGTCCACGCCAGGCCGGAGGCGCGCAGGAGCTCCTCGTTGCACCGCTGCCACCGTGTGATCAGGTCGGTGGCCCCGGGGTCGGTGACCGCCTGGGCCGACAGCTTCACCACCTGAGACACCCCCGCCGCTCGGGAGGCCGCCACGAAGTTCTCGTCCTGGGCCGGCGCCAGCGGGTTCGCGGTGACGAGCAGAGCGGACCGTACGCCGGCCAGCGCCGCGCGCAGCCCGGCGGGGTCGTCGAAGTCCCCGCGCGCCACCTCGATTCCGGGACCGGCGAGGGTGACGCGGTGCGGGTCGCGGGTCAGCAGGCGCAGCGGGCCGGTGCCCGCCAGGCGTTCGGCGACCAGCCGACCGACGGTGCCGGTGGCCCCCGTCAGCAGAATCACGGGACGGGGACCGGGACCGGGGCCGGGGAGAGGATGCGGACGCCGCGGTCGGCCCGGCTGTCCAGTCCGAGCAGGAGCCCCGGTACCGCGATGCCGGGCAGGATGTGGGACCACAGGACCGAGATACGGTGCGCGAGGTCCGCCCGGTCGGTCAGGGCCCGCGACATCAACTGGATGCCCGCGAAGCCCCCCACCAGCAGCTCCACCGTGTCCTGCGGCTTCACCGTGGGCAGCAACTCGCCCTGGGCGCCGGCCTGTTCCATCAGCACGATCAGCCGCTCCCCCCACTGCCGGAACGGTCCGGAGTGGTCGACCCCGGGGGGCGTCGCCTGGTCCACCGTCAGCCGCACGCTGCCTCGCAGCAGGGAGTCGGTCAGCAGCCGCTGCGCCACGACGAACGTCATGTCGATGATCTCCTGCAGCTTGCAGGGCTGTTCCGGGACCGTGCCGAACGGCACCTGCTCGTCGAGCACCGCCTGCGCGAGGGATTCCTTGGAAGGGAAGTGGAAATACAGGGCGCCTTTGGTGACTTCGGCCCGCTCCAGCACCATCGCGATGGTCGTGGACGTGTAGCCGTGTTCGTCGAAAACCGCGCCCGCGGCTTCCAGGATCGCCCTGCGCGTCCTGATGGCGCGCTCCTGTTTCGCCATAAGAGCCCCTCCCTGGCGCCCAGTTGGCCGGTGTCCGTATTCGGTGCCGTATTCAGTGCCGTGCTGGTGCGTGACGGCGCGTGGTCTGGTGCGCCGGAACCGCCGATCATAGGGCCGGACCGACTGATCTCGTTGAAAACAAACCGGTCGCCTCGTACTCTAACGCTCACCGGAGCGGGCGCCTTTCCGTCTGCCACGCCATTCGGGGGACCGAGGGAGAGACATTGCTTCCAGTGCCGCAGTCTGCCGAAATCCCACTCATGACGGCGAGCGTTCCGCGCCAACTCGTGCACCGTGCGGCGATCGCGGAGACGTTCCCCACCGGCTGGTCCCGAACGGAGACCGACCGGTTCAGCGTCTCCGCGCAGTGGCCGCGAGTCCACTGTTTACACGTGTCGCCCGACCGGACGGCCTACGATCCGCTGCTCGTCGTGGAGACCGTGCGTCAGGCCGGAACCCTGCTCAACCACACCGAGTACCAGGTGCCCCTGGACCACCAGTTCGTGCTCCAGGAGTTCCGGATCACCACGTTCCCCGAGCACTTGGGCGTCGGGCCGGTCCCTGCCGAACCCACCGTCGACATCACCTTCTCCGACATCCGCCATCGAGGCAAGCGCCTGGTTTCGGCCCGTTACGCGGCCGACGTACTGCTGGACGGTGAGCTGGTCGCGCATGCCGACGTCGCCTTCACCTGCACCAGCGGCGCCGTCTTCAGCAGGCTGCGCGGCGGTCGTACGGCGGCCGGCGTGACCGCGCTGCCCGTCCCGCCGGGGCTGCCGGCCGCCGACGTGGGCCGGGACTCGGCGGCGGACGTCGTCCTGGCGCGGCCTCAACAGGCCGATCGTGACTGGCAGTTGCGAGTTGATACCGGTCATGCTGTTTTCTTCGACCATCCTCTCGATCACATACCGGGCATGCTGCTCCTGGAGGCCGCCCGCCAGGCCGCGCTGGCGCGCACCGGCCCCGACGGCGGGCTGATACCCGTGTCCTTCGACACGACCTTCCATCAGTTCGCCGAACTGGACCTGCCCACCTGGATAGAGTCCACCGATCAAGGTGACGGGGCCCTGAAGGTGGTGGGAACACAGGAGGGACACACGGTTTTCGAGTGTGTGGTGGGCACCGCGGAACGGTCGGCTATCTTGTACAGGCAGTAAGAAACAAACGGCATATCCCGTTTTTCTTCAGGGAGTTCGGGAGCGCCGGGGACGGTGTGGGAAGGGGTGGGCGCCGATGGCGAGGCAGTTACGCGCCGAGCAGACCCGCGCGACGATCATCACGGCCGCGGCCGACCTGTTCGACCGCCACGGCTATGAGTCGACCAGCCTGAGCGACATAGTCGAGCACGCCCATGTCACCAAAGGCGCCCTCTACTTCCACTTCGCGGCGAAGGAGGATCTGGCCCACGCCATCCTGGAGATCCAGTCCAGGACCTCCCGGCGGATGGCCAGGGACATCGAGGGCCGCGGCTACTCCTCGCTCGAAGCGCTGATCCGCATCACCTTCGGGATCACCAGGATGGCCGTCGAGGGCCCGATCTCCCGGGCGGGCCTGCGCCTCGCCGCCGGCGACGTCGTCGTACGGCCGCCGCTGCGGCACCCGTTCCGCGAGTGGTCGGAGATCGCGTCCGGCAAACTCCTCGGCGCGGTCAAGGAGTCCGACGTCCACCCGGACGTCGACGTCGACGCGATGGCGCACTCCCTCGTCAGCTTCTTCGTCGGCAGCCGCGTGGTCAGCAGGGCGGTGGAGCCGGTGGCCCGCCAGCCCCGCCGTACGGCGGACATGTGGCGCCTCACCATCCGGGCGTTGGTGCCGACGCCGAGGCGGGCGCGGTATCTGAGCCTGGTGGCGCAACTGGAGCGGGAGATAAGGGTGGTGGCGTGAGACGGGCCGTGCGGCTACTGGGGAGGGGCTCGCGGTTGCGGGCCGGGTGGCTGGTCAGTTGTGGCTGGTCGCGCAGTTCCCCGCGCCCCTAGGGGGTTTCCCGGCCGTTCAGGTCGCCGCGCTGCGGGTTCCGGGCCGGGTGTTTCGTGGGCGGTAGCGTGAGGCTCATGCCTGTCTCCGACTCCGTGTCCCCGCCCGTGATCCTCTCCAACGAGCCGGGCTCGTTCCCCTGGAGCGTGCTGGCCGAACGGCACCCCGCGCTCATCCAGAAGGTGCGGGACGCCTTCCCGTACGGTCCCGAGCAGCACCGCGCGCTCGACGCGCTGCTCAAGAGCTGCACCGAGGGCGCCGTCGAACCGCTCCCGGCCGGGGCCGAGGACCGGGAGCAGTGGGAGGAGTGGGGGACCCGGGAGTACACGGGCCGGTCCTGGTTCGACGTGCCGTGGCTGTGGGCGGAGGGGTACTTCTACCGCCAACTCCTCGAAGCGGTCGGGTACTTCGGAGGAGGCGGAGGCGGGGGAGCCGGTGCCTGGCGCGGGATCGACCCCTTCCGTCCCTTCAAGCTCGCCGAACTGGACGCCCCCGAGACCGACGAGGAACTGGCCGCGCTCGACGACCTGGTGGGCAGGCCCGAGGAGGAACAGGCGCGCGCCCTGCTCCACGGGTCGCTGTGGGGCAACCGGGCCGACCTCGGCTTCCGGCTCTCCGGCGCGGACGAGGGCGGGGAGGCGGCGGGACTCGTCGCCGACGACAGCGAGTCCCTCTGGTCGCTGCTCCGGCCCACCCGACGCGACGCCGGCACGGTGTGCCTGGTCGCGGACAACGCGGGCCGCGAACTCGTCCCCGACCTGCTGCTCCTGGACCACCTGCTGACCCGGGGGTACGCCGAACGTGCCGTCCTGCATGTGAAACCGCACCCGTTCTTCGTCTCCGACGCGACCACCGCCGACGTCGTCGACGCCCTGCGCCGGCTGACCCGCGCTCCGGGCGAGGCCGCCGCGTACGGCCACCGCCTCTGGTCCGCGATGGCCGACGGCCGCCTCGCGGTACGCGCCCACCCCTTCTCCTGCGCCCCGCTGCCGTACGCGGAGATGCCCGACGACCTGCGCGAGGACTTCGCCTCGGCCACGGTCACCGTGATGAAGGGCGACCTGAACTACCGCCGCCTGGTCGGTGACCGGCTCCGGCCCCCGACCACCCCCTTCGCGGACGTCACCGCTTACTTCCCCGGCCCGGTGGCCGCCCTGCGCACCCTGAAGTCGGACGTGATCGTCGGCCTCGACGCCCGTACCGAGACCGCGCTCGTGGCCGCCGAGGGGCAGCGCTGGCGGACGAGCGGTACGCGTGCGGTCGTCCAGGTGGCTCGTTGACCTGTGGTGATCATGTCAAATCTTTGATAGGCATGCGCCCATGGCGTTACGTCCATTGCGCTCGGGAAGAGGAAAACTCGCGGCGGCACTGGCCGCCCTGACTCTGGCCGTCGCGGCCTGCGGCGGCGACAGCTCGGACTCGTCCTCCTCGGACGGCGGCAAGGAACGGATCAATGTCGCCGCCCTGCCGCTGATCGACTGCGTCGCGCTCTACATCGCGCGCGACCGCGGTCTGTTCGAGAAGGAGGGCCTCGACGTCCGTATCACGCAGGTCCAGCAGAGCCTCCAGGCGCTGCCCGCGCTGGCGAAGGGCCAGGTCGACGTGGTCGCGAGCGCGAACTACGTCACCTACTTCCAGGCCCATGAGAAGGGCACTCTCGACATCCGCATCGTCGCCGAGTCGATCAGAGCCGCGCCGCACATGATGGACGTCCTGGTGTCGAAGGACTCGGACATCAAGACCGTCGCCGACCTCAAGGGCCGCAAGGTCGCCGTCAACGTCCTGAACAACGTCCAGTCGCTGACCTTCAACGAGATCCTGGAGAAGGCGGGCGCCGGGCTTCCCGACTACCGGCAGGTCCCCTTCCCGCAGATGGGCGCCGCGCTGGAGAAGGGACAGGTCGACGCCATCCACGTGGTCGAGCCCTTCGACAGCGTCATCCAGGACGAACTGAAGGCAAGGGTGCTCATCGACGGCTCGTCCCCGCCCGTCGAGACGATCCCCCTCAGCGGCTACGTCACCACCAACCGGTACGCCACCGAGAACCCGGAGACCCTCGCCGCCTTCCAACGGGCCATCAAGGCCGCCGCGCAGATCGCCGGCGAGGACCCGTCGGCCGTACGCGCGGTGGTGCCGACGTACACGAAGGTGACGGCGGACCAGGCGAAATCCATCGACCTGCCGGTCTTCCCACCGGTCATGGACGCCACGCAGATCGCCCGGCTGACCGAACTGATGGAGAAACAGGGGCTGTTGAAGAAGGCGATCGATCCGGCGACGCTGTTGGTGCGGTGAAACGGGCACGAGTACGTGCGCGGGTACGGGAGTTGGGCCGGGGTCGGGTGCGTGTACGGCAGGAGCCGGTGCTCGGTGTTCTCGGTGTGCTCCTCGCCTTCGGGGTGTGCGAGGCGGTGAGCAGGGCCGGGATCGTACGGCGCAGCTATCTGCCGCCGGCGTCCGAAGTCCTGGCCCGGGCCGTGGAGTTGGCGGGTGACCGGGCCTTTCTGGACGGGCTCGGGGCGACCCTGCGCGCATGGGCCCTGGGGCTGGGCCTGGCCTGCGCGATAGCGATCCCGCTGGGGCTGCTGCTCGGGAGCGTGCCGGTCGTCGACGCCGCCGTACGCGCGATCGTCGAGTTCCTGCGCCCGTTGCCGTCCGTCGCACTGATCCCCCTGGTCTCCCTCCTCCTCGGGTCGGGCACCGAGACCAAGGTCGCGCTGATCACCTACGCCTCGGTCTGGCCGATCCTCTTCAACACCGTCTACGGACTCGGCGAGACCGACCCCCTCGCCAAGGACACCCTGCGCGCCTTCGGCTTCGGCCGCCTCTCCGTGCTGCTCCACGTCGAACTCCCCGGCACGGCACCCTTCATCGCGGCCGGTATCCGCATCTCGGCCGCGATCGCCCTCATCCTCGCCGTCGCCACGGAGATCCTCGCCGGCTTCGGCGAGGGCCTCGGCATCTTCATCGCCCAGGCGGGCACGGCGACCGACGGCACCCGGGACGTCCTGGCCGGTGTGGTGTGGGCCGGGACCCTGGGCCTGGTCATCGACGGGGTGCTCGTGCGGTGCGAACGCAGAGCGTTTCCATGGACACCGGAACACCGGCCACGCGAGCGCCAAGCACGCCCTGCGTCCGCATCTGTGCGAGGCGAGCGGTCCGCCGCCGACGTCTCCGACCACGAGGTCCACCCATGAGCGGCCGCCCCGGACCCACGGCCGACCAGCCCCCGCGCGCGGACACCACCAAGAAGACCGGGACCGCCGGGACCGGTTCTGCCTCCACCACCGCCCCCACCCCCTTCGCCTCCCGTGCCGCCCGTGTGGGCTCCCTCGCCCGAGGCGCCCTGCTCCGCTGGCTCGTGCTCGCCCTCGCCGTGGGCGCCTGGCAGCTCGCCGCCCGTGCGCACGGCAGCGTCTACTTCCCTCCTCCCGGCCGTATCGCACGCCACGCCTACGATCTGTGGTTCTCCGGCCCCGTCAGCCAGCTCTTCCTCACCGACGCCGCCGTCGACAACATCCTGCCCAGCCTCGGCCGGATGGCCGTCGGGTTCGCGCTCGCCGCCGTCGCCGGGGTGGCACTGGGTATCGCGGTCGGGCGGTCGCACCGGGCGTACGCCCTCTGCAACCCGGTCCTCCAGTTCGCGCGCGCCGTCCCGCCCCCGGCCCTCGTACCCGTCTTCGTCGTCGTGCTCGACTTCGGTACGCAGATGCAGATCGCGTCGATCGTCTTCAGCGCCGTATGGCCCGTGCTGATCAACACGGCGGACGGAGCGCGCAATGTCGACCCGTTGCGGCTCGAAGTGGCCACCGTGCTGCGCCTGACCGCGTTCGAACGGCTCTGGCTGCTGCTTCTGCCCTCCGCGCTGCCGCGCATCTTCGCCGGGCTTCGGCTGAGCCTCTCGCTCTCCCTCATCCTCATGGTGTTCTCGGAGCTGCTGCCGGGCACCGCCAACGGCATCGGCTTCACCCTCACCGACGCCCAGTCCCGCTCCGACCTGCTGACCGTATGGGCGGCCCTCGTCCTGCTCGGCGCCCTCGGATACCTCCTCAACACCGGCCTGCTGGCGGTCGAGAAGCGGCTGATCGGCAGCAGGCGACCCACATGACCCCAGCCCCTCAGGACAGGTGACCGATCCGGATGCTCACCCTCGATTCCCTCAGCCGGCACTACGGCGACCACAGCGTCCTGCGGGACATCAGCCTCACCGTGCCCGACGGCCAACTCCTGTGCGTCGTCGGCCCGTCCGGCTGCGGCAAGTCCACGCTGCTGCGCACCATCGCCGGACTGCTGCCCGCCCACGAGGGCACGGTCACCGTCGACGACACGCCCGTCTCCGGAGTGCCCGACCGGCTCGCCGTCGTCTTCCAGGACTACGGGCGCTCCCTGTTCCCCTGGCTCACCGTGCGCGAGAACGTCGCGCTGCCGCTGCGCCGCCGTGGTCTCGGCCGGGCCGAACGACGCGGTGAGGCGGAACGGATCCTGGAGCGCGTGGGTCTGGCCGGTGCCGCCCGCCGCCACCCCTGGCAGCTGTCCGGCGGTATGCAGCAGCGCGTCGCCATCGCCCGAGCCCTCGTCTGCCGTCCTTCCCTGCTCCTCATGGACGAGCCCTTCGGCTCCTTGGACGCCCAGACGCGGGAGGACCTCGAAGACCTGCTCCTCGAGGTGCACCGCACGGACGGCGCGACCATCGTCTTCGTCACGCACGACATCGACGAAAGCGTGTACGTCGGCGACCGCGTCGTCGTCCTGTCGCCGGGCCCCGGCTCCCGGGTTCTCCTCGACCTCCCGGTCGGACTCCCCGGCCCGCGCGACCAGATCGGGACGCGGGGGCTGCCCGAGTTCGTGGCGCTGAGGGCGCAGGTCGGAAGGGCGGTGCGCTCGGGGGCGGGTGAGGTCTCGTAGCAGTCGCAGGACATCTCGTAGTGCTCGCATGTCGAGTGAACTCACAGCGCTCGTCCGGAATCCCGGAATCGGTCCTGATTCACGCGATGGTGTGATCATGTCCCGCTCCGTGGATGGCACGTCCGGGGCAGGGGTAAGGCCCCGCCCATGACACAGCCGTTCGTACTCCCGCACTTCTACATGCCGTATCCCGCGCGCCTGAATCCGCATCTCGACGAGGCGCGTGCCCATTCGACCGTCTGGGCGCGGGAGATGGGAATGCTGGAGGGCTCAGGCGTCTGGGAGCAGTCCGATCTCGACGCGCACGACTACGGGTTGCTGTGCGCGTACACACACCCCGACTGCGACGGGCCCGACCTCTCTCTCATCACCGACTGGTACGTGTGGGTCTTCTTCTTCGACGACCACTTCCTGGAGGTCTTCAAGCGCAGCCAGGACCGGGACGGCGGCAAGGCCTATCTGGACCGGCTGCCCCTTTTCATGCCGCTCGACCTCTCGACTCCCGTACCGGAGCCGCAGAATCCGGTGGAGGCGGGCCTCGCCGACCTGTGGGCACGCACCGTTCCGTCGATGTCCGTGGACTGGCGCAGGCGGTTCTCCGTCGCCACCGAGCATCTGCTGAACGAATCGATGTGGGAACTGTCCAACATCAACGAGGGCCGGATCGCCAACCCCGTCGAGTACATCGAGATGCGCCGCAAGGTCGGCGGTGCGCCCTGGTCGGCGGGGCTCGTGGAGTACGCGACCGCCGAAGTGCCCGCGTCCGTCGCGGGGTCGAGGCCGCTCAGGGTGTTGATGGAGACCTTCTCGGACGGCGTCCATCTGCGCAACGACCTGTTCTCCTACCAGCGGGAGGTCGAGGACGAGGGCGAACTGAGCAACGGCGTACTCGTCCTGGAGACCTTCTTCGGATGCACGACCCAGGAGGCCGCCGACACCGTCAACGACATCCTCACCTCACGCCTCCACCAGTTCGAGCACACCGCGCTCACCGAAGTGCCCGGCCTGGCCCTGGAGAAGGGCCTCGCCCCGGACCAGGTCGCCGCGGTGGCCGCGTACACGCGCGGGTTGCAGGACTGGCAGTCCGGGGGCCAC
Organism: Streptomyces sp. NBC_00075; assembly: GCF_045041225.1. Lineage (NCBI taxonomy): Bacteria > Bacillati > Actinomycetota > Actinomycetes > Kitasatosporales > Streptomycetaceae > Streptomyces > Streptomyces sp. NBC_00075. The sequence continues at coordinate 2,202,967 of NZ_CP108243.1, read as the reverse complement.
GAGTGGCATCTGCGCTCCAGCCGGTACATGAACGAGGGGGCCCTGGAGGAGTCGCGGCCGTTCGGGGTCGGCGCTTTCGGCACGTCCGCGACCAACATCGGCGCACTGCTGGCCTCGGCCGGCGCCGAGCGCCTGCGTGCCTACACGCACGTGCCCTATCAGAAGGTCGGCCCGTCCCGACTGCCGGATTTCTACATGCCGTTCGGCCTCACCCTCAGCCCGCACCTGGACGGCGCCCGGTACCGCCTGACCGACTGGATGCACAGCATGGGCATGCTCCAGGAGGGCGTCTGGGACGAGGACAAACTCGCCGCCGCCGACCTGCCCCTGTGCGCGGCCGGCATCCATCCGGACGCGACGGCCGACGCCCTCGACCTCAGCTCCGCATGGCTGTCCTGGGGCACCTACGGGGACGACTACTACCCCCTCGTCTTCGGCCACCGCCGCGACCTGGCCGCGGCCCGCCTGTGCACCGAGCGGCTCTCCGCCTGTATGCCCATCGAGGGCGACGCGTTCCCCGTCCCGGTCAACGGCATGGAACGCGGGCTCATCGACCTGTGGCGGCGTACGACGGTCGAGATGACCCCGGACCAGCGGCGCACGTTCCGTGCCGCGGTGGACGTCATGACCGAGAGCTGGGTGTGGGAACTGTCCAACATGAGCCAGAACCGCATCCCCGACCCCATCGACTACCTGGAGATGCGCCGCGCCACCTTCGGCTCGGACCTCACCATGAGCCTGTGCCGCATCGGCCACGGCCGGACGGTCCCGCCGGAGGTCTACCGCAGCGGCCCCGTCCAGTCGCTGGAGAAGGCGGCCTCCGACTACGCGATGCTCATCAACGACGTCTTCTCGTACCAGAAGGAGATCCAGTACGAGGGCGAGATCCACAACGGCATCCTCGTCGTCCAGAACTTCTTCGACTGCGACTACCCGACCGCGCTCGGCGTCATCCACGATCTGATGACCCAGCGCATGCAGCAGTTCGAGCATGTCGCCGCGCATGAATTCCCGGTCCTGTACGAGGACTTCAAGCTCACCGACGAGGCACGCGCGATCATGGACGGCTATGTGGACGAGCTGCGGAACTGGCTGTCCGGCATCCTGCACTGGCACCAGCAGGTACCCCGCTACAAGTCGGACTACCTGGCCCGCAGGTCGCACGGTTTCCTGCCGGACCGCAGCAGCTCGGTACTGGCGGTCGGCTGACGGCTCCCCGCCCGCCGGTACATCCGCGCCCGTCCTCCGTCAGCCGAGGTCGCGCACCCGTTCCGCCGTCTCCTCGGCGAGTTCTCGTACGCCCGTGGCGGCGTTCCCCGAGAGCTCGCCGAGTATCGCGTCCGCGGAGGCCAGCAGGGCGCGGGCCTCCTCAGGGAGGTCCGCGTCGGCCAGCGCGCGGGTGAGGGCGTAGTGCTCCTCGGCGATGTAGCGGCCGAGGTTCACCCCGTGCCAGAGCCGCAGGGACGTGTCCCGGGGGTCCGTGAGGATGGCACGCAGGCTCTCCAACGTGGCCGTGGCCTGCGGCAGTTGCCCCAGCTCCCGTTCCAGGCGGGCCTGGTCCAGCCGGGCCGACACTCGGGCCCAGGCCGTGTCCTGAAGGCCGGCGAACAGCCGCTGGGCGCGCAATGCCTGGAACCGGTCGCCCAGTTCCTGGAACTCCCGGCTCAGGCCACGCAGCGGGGAGGTGTCCAGAGCCTCCGGTGTCCCGCCGGGCCGCCCGATTCGATGCTGATACAGGCCCAGATCGATCTCGTCCAGCAGACGGATCAGCGCGACCCGGGCCAGTTCGGTCATGCCCTGGGCGCGGGCCAGCTCCGTCCAGGTGAACAGCGGCTCGTCCGACGGGTCCGTGCCGAACATCGAGGCGTCCATGTCCAGCGCCCACTGCCGCAGTTCGGCGCCCGGGGCTCCGGACCCGGGCAGCTCGCTCAGACCGCACGCGGTGTCGAAGTCCGTGTCCCGGACCTCGTGCAGCAGCGGCAGATCCCCGGCCAGTCCGTGCAGGCCCACGAGGACGGCTCCGAGGCGCAGTTCGTCCGTCATCGACGACTCCGCCTCGCACCGCACCAGATGCCGCAACAGGCCCAGATCGCCGTCCGCGCGGTCGAACTGCGCGGCCCGCAGGGCGAGTCGGCGGCGCAGCGGATCCCGGGCCACCGCGTCCCACGCTGCGGGGCCGTCACCGGACCGCAGTTCGGCCAGGTCGGCCCGGCCACGGGCGAGCACCGGCTCCCACAGGGGCGGGCGCGGATGCCGGCCGAGCCGCTCGTACGCCCCGCCCTCCTCCGCGTTGAGCAGCAGGAAGTCGGGCTCGGTGCGCAGCAGTGCCTTGTGCAGCAGGCCGATCAGCTCCACGGGGGAGCGCTCGGGCAGGCCCAGGGCGCCGCGCAGTTCGGCGCGTTCGGCATCGATGTCGAAGTCCTCGCGCATCTCCTGCTCCGTCTCCGCTACGCGCGCGAGGATCTTCTCCGTACCGTCGGCGGGCGACAGGTCCAGGTAGTCGTGCCAGCCGGGCAGACCGATCACTGTCTCCAGCGCCTCGTCGACACTGGAGCCGATGATCCCGGCCGAGCCCTCCGAGTCGGCGTACAGCACGGACCCGTCCGCGCACACGAAGAACGTGCCTCCCGTGCCGTCGCCGGCCACCGGGGTCAGCTCTCCGCCCGAGGCGAGGCGGACCTCCTCCCCGTGGTCGGCGCGGTCGAGGTCGAAGTCGAAGGGGAACGCGGCGAGTTCGGCGGCGGAACGGCTCTGTCGCAGCAGCCGCAGGGCGTGATCGGTCATGCCGCAGAACGTAACAGTCCCCACTGACAACGGGAATATCGCCGTCCACTACCAATTTCCCAACTTTCTCGTACGGAACGTCATATTCAGGGAACTTCGGCAATTCGCGAAGAGTCTTATGGGGTGAGTGGAGTGGAATGACTGACCACCAGAACACGGGGGTGTTCGACCTTGACCGACATCATTGAGAGGCCCACGGAAAGCATTTCGGGAGAACAGGCGCCCGCGCCGGGGGAGTTGACTCCGTACATGGCGCCGCTGCCCGTCCCGCCGGTCCTGCGGCCCGCGTCCGAGGACGTGCTGAAGGAGACCGAGATCGCCCTGCGCCCGGCCTGGGTGCGCCTGCACCCGCAGCTGCCGCCGACCCTGATGTGGGGGTACGAGGGACAGGTGCCCGGCCCGACCATCGAGGTGCGCCGCGGGCAGCGCGTCCGGATCGCCTGGACCAACCGCATTCCCGCGGACGGCGAATACCCGGTCACCGCCGTGGAGGTCCCGGTCCGCGCACCGGGGACCCCGCCCGCGACCACCGAACCGGGCCGCGAGGGCGTCGAGCCCGACAAGGACGTTGCGGCCCTGCCCGCCTGGTCGGTGACCCATCTGCACGGCGCCCAGACGGGCGGCGGCAACGACGGCTGGGCGGACAACGCCGTGGGTTTCGGCGACGCCCAGCTCTCCGAGTATCCGAACGACCACCAGGCGGTCCAGTGGTGGTACCACGACCACGCCATGAACATCACCCGGTGGAACGTGCTGGCGGGCCTCTACGGCACCTACCTCGTCCGTGACGACGAGGAGGACGCCCTCCGTCTCCCCTGCGGGGAGCGGGAGATACCACTGCTGCTCGCCGACCGGAACCTGGACACGGACGAGGACGGCCGTCTCAACGGACGTCTGCTGCACAAGACCGTCGTCGTCCAGCAGGAGAACCCGGAGACGGGCAAGCCGGTCTCCATCCCGTTCACCGGTCCGTACACCACGGTCAACGGCCGCATCTGGCCGTACGCCGACGTGGACGCCGCCTGGTACCGCTTCCGGCTGGTCAACGCGTCCAACGCGCGTATCTACAACCTCGTCCTGGTCGACGAGGACGACAACCCGGTCCCGGGCGTCGTCCACCAGATCGGCAGCGACGGCGGACTGCTGCCGCGCCCGGTCCCCGTCGACTTCGACGGAGCGCTGCCCACCCTGACCGCCGCACCGGCCGAGCGTTTCGACCTGCTCGTCGACTTCAGGGGGCTCGCCGGCCGGAAGCTGCGCCTGGTCAACAAGGGCCGCGTCCAGGCGCCGGGCGTGCCCGACCCGGCGAGCGACGTGCGCTACCCGGAGGTCATGGAGTTCCGGGTGCGCGAGGAGTGCGTCAACGACGGCTTCGAACTGCCCGAGGTGCTCTCCGGCTCCTTCCGTCGCCTCACGCACGACATCGAGCACGGGCACCGGCTGATCGTCCTCACCCCGCCCGCCACCAAGGGAGGCGGCGGACATCCGGAGATCTGGGAGATGGCCGAGGTCGCCGACCCGACCGGCATCCAGTTCCCCGCCGAGGGCGTCATCCAGGTGACCGGCCAGGACGGAACGACCAAGACGTACCGGCGTACGGCACGGACGTTCAACGACGGCCTCGCTTTCACCATCGCCGAGGGCAGCCACGAACAGTGGAGCTTCCTCAACCTCGCTCCGATCGTCCACCCGATGCACATCCACCTGGCCGACTTCCAGCTCCTCGGCCGGGACGCCTACAACGTCTCGGGCTTCGACCCGGCGGTCGGCGGCACCCGGAGTCCGATCGCCTTCGACGCGGCCACACAGATACCGCTGGCGCCCAACGAGCGCGGCTACAAGGACGTCTTCCGGGTCCCCGGGAACCAGATCCTGCGCGTCATGGGGAAGTTCGACGGTGCGTACGGCCGGTTCATGTACCACTGCCACCTCCTCGAACACGAGGACATGGGCATGATGCGGCCCTTCGTGGTGATGCCCAAGGAGGTGCTCGAGTTCGACCACGGGGCGGGACACGGCGGCCACGACGGTCACACGGCCTGAGGGGTCCGGGCGGACGCCTATGGCTGCCCATTTCTGACCCTGTGTCAGTCTCACTCGTTCGTGGCTCGTTGTGCGCCGGTGCGCAGGGTAGAGCACCTGCCGGAGGCGATCCATGGAACAGACCGCACTGCGTCCCAAGCCCATGCCCGGTCAGGAACCGGCCGGCGGCACCACAACCCGTCCGGCCCGGCGCCCGCATGCCGCGCCCCGGCGCGGCCGACGGCTGACGACCCTGCTGTTCGGCCTGTTCGTCGGGACCGTCCTGGTCCTCGCGGGCATCGGGCTCGGCACGCTCGGTGCCACGGTGATCGGCATGAGCAAGCTCGCGGACCTACAGCGTCAGGCGGGACAGGACGGGCAGGCAGGGCAACAGGGGCAGGGCACCGACTCGGCGGGCGCGCGAAGTGGCGCGCCCGCCGAGTCAGGGCCTGGGGCCGAGTCCCGGTCCGGGCCGGGATCCGGGTCGGGCCCTTCCCGGCAGCCCTCGGGAGGCGCGAGCCCGGCCTCCTCTGCGTCGGCCGTGACCGCGACGCTCGGTGTCGAGGCCGTGGACGCCGAGAAAGTGGGCGCCCTGGTCGTCGGCGTCCACATCCCGGGCCCGGGCTACACCGCGGGCCTGGTCCGGGGCGACGTACTCCTGACCTTCGGCGGGGCCAGGGTCGACTCGGCGGCCGACCTCGCCCGGGTGGTCGCCCGTGCCCGCCCCGGTACGGAGATCACCCTCACGGTCCGTCACCGCAGCGGTGGCTACCAGCAGTTGGTGGCGATCCCGGGAGTCGTCACCTGACCGCATCCGTCAGTTGACGGCTCGGTCACCCCAGCGTGTCCGCCACCTGACCCCGCCGTCAGACAACCACCCTGAAGTGGCTGGTCAGCCGCCCGTCGTCGGCCAGTACATGAAAGGCGAGGCCGACCGGCGCGTCCCGGTCCGCGACCTCCTCGCCCTCCCAGGGCAGCCGGAGGGTCCACGTCACCCCCGGGCCGACGACCAGCGGCCGGCCCGCGAAGGCCGTGGCGGCCGGGGTGTGCGCGTGACCGGTGATGAGCCCGGCGATCTGCGGCCTGCGCTCCATCAGGGCCGCCAGCCGGTCGGGCCGGCCCAGCTGGTAGGAGTCCGGCAGGGGGTGGTGCAGGGCGACGGGCGGGTGGTGGAAGGCGAGCAGCGCCGGGACGCCCTCGTCCAGTTCGTCGAGCGTCGCGTCGATCCAGTCGTACGTCTCGTCGTCCAGGGCGCCTTCGTCGCGGCCCGGCACGCTGGAGTCGCACATCAGGACGGCGGCGTCGTCGAAGACGTGCGCGCTGTTCACCGGCCCCTCGGCGGCGGGCAGGCCGAGCAGTGCCTTGCGGTAGGGCGCGCGGCTGTCGTGGTTGCCCGGGCAGGTGAGCACGGGGAAGGGCGCGTCGCCGGTGCGCAGCCCGAGGATGCGCGCGGCCTCCTCGTACTCGGCCTCCGTGCCGTGGTCCGCGATGTCCCCGGTCACCAGCAGGGCGTCCACATGCCCCGGCAGCTCCCACAGCCGGTCGCGCACCTGTTCGGCGCGCGCGATGGACCGCGCGGTTCCGTCGAGGTGCAGATCGCTGATGTGGGCCAGTACGAGCATGGACTTCCGCCTCCCTTAATGGTTCAGGTAGATCTAAGCATTAGATCTAATGGTTGCTCAACTCCTATCCGTTAGTCGGGCGGGCCGAAATGGAAGCGAGCGGGCGGGAGATGGGCGCGAGACGGGTGGTGAGAGCTGCAAACCGGCTCGCGCCGCCCCGCGCATCCGGGCAGGATGCTGCCCGTAGCCCCTCGCCCTTCCACGGAGGCCCGGATGACCGGCAGCAGCCCCGCGCCCTTCACCGCCGACGACTACCGGGCCCGGATGCGGCGCGCCGCACGGGCGGCCGAGGACGCGGGGCTCGCCGGGCTCCTGGTGGCCCCAGGGCCCGACCTCGTCTGGCTCACCGGCTACGCGCCCACCGCGGTCACCGAACGCCTCACGTTGCTGGTCCTGGCCGCCGGACAGGACCCGGTCCTCGTCGTCCCCGCCCTGGAGGCCCCGGACGCGGCCCACGCGGCGGGCGCACCCGCCCTGACCCTGCGTGACTGGACCGACGGCAAGGACCCGTACGCGGCCACCGCACCCCTCCTCGACGCGGCAGGTCGCTTCGGGGTCAGCGACAACGCCTGGGCACTGCACCTGCTGGCACTCCAGAAGGCGCTGCCCGGCACCTCGTACGTCTCCCTCACCGAGGGACTGCCGATGCTGCGCGCCGTGAAGGACGCGGCGGAACTGGCACGCCTGGCAGCCGCGGGAGCGGCTGCTGACGCAACGTACGAGGAGATCCGGAAGGTTCCCTTCGGGGGCCGCCGCGAGAGGGACGTCGCGGGCGATCTCGCCGATCTGCTGCGGCGGTTCGGGCACTCCGAGGTCGACTTCACGATCGTCGCCTCCGGCCCCAACGGCGCCAACCCGCACCACGAGGCAGGCGACCGCGTCATCGAGCGGGGCGACATGGTCGTCCTCGACTTCGGCGGCCTCCTGCACGGCTACGGCTCCGACACCTCCCGCACGGTCCACGTCGGCGAACCGGACGCCGAGCAGCGCAGGGTCCACGACATCGTGCGCGAGGCCCAGGAGGCGGGCTTCCGCGCCGTACGGCCCGGCGCCGCCTGCCAGGACGTCGACCGGGCGGCCCGCGCGGTCATCACCGAGGCGGGGTACGGCGAGTACTTCATCCACCGCACCGGCCACGGCATCGGCGTCACCACGCACGAACCGCCGTACATGATCGAGGGCGAGGAACGGCCGCTCGTCCCCGGCATGTGCTTCTCCGTGGAACCCGGCATCTACCTGCCGGGCCGGTTCGGTGTACGCATCGAGGACATCGTCACGGTGACCGAGGACGGCGGCCGACGCCTCAACAACACGACGCGCGAGCTGGTCGTCGTGGACTGACCGCCCCCTCATCAGGAGTTCCGCCCCGCCAGCACCCCTCCGGACGACAATGGCGCGACCATGACACAGGCACCGACACCCACCGCGGACACGGTCCGCCGACTGGTCCGCTCCCTGCTCGCGGACAGCGTCCTCGGCACGTCCGCCACGCCGGGGCCCGAGGTCCGGCCCGTCGGCGCGGGCGGCGAGGCGGCCACCTGGTGGGTCGGCGCCCGGCACGTCCTGCGCCTGGCCCCCGACCGGGACGCGTCCGCCCGGCTGCGCCGCGAACTGCGCCTGCGCGACCTCGTACGCCCGCACCTCGGCGTCGCCGTCCCCGTCGGTGTGGCGCACGGCGAGTGGGCCGCCGGACTGGCCTACACGCTGGACACCAGGGTGCCCGGCGGCTCGGCCGAGGAGCACGACGTCTCCGCCGTCGGCGAGGCCGACCTGGCCGCGCTGCTCACGGGCCTGCGCGAGGTGCCCGCACGGCAGGCCGAGACGCTCGGGGTGCCACGGGTCGCGCCACGCTCCCTGGAGGCCCTGCGCCGGGCCGCAGAGCGCGCGGCCGAACGCCTCGCCGCGGCCGACGAGTTCGACGCCGCACGGCTCCACCAGCTGACCCCGGCCGCCGCCACGCAGCTCGCCGCACAGGCCGGAACGGCGGTCCTCGTCCACCACGATCTCCGGGGCGAGCACCTCGTGGTGAGCGCCGACGGGCGGGTGCGCGGTGTCCTCGACTGGACCGACGCGGTCGTCGGCGACCCCGCCGAGGACATCGCCGGGCTCGCCCTCGCGGTCGGCTCGCCCGCCGCCGTACGCGCCGCCACCCTCGCCGGTTACGCGGCCCGCCCCTGTCTGCGCGGCCTGTGGCTCGCCCGCTGCGACACGGTCGTCCGGCTCGCCGAGAGCCTCACCGGCCGCGACGCCGCCCCGCGACCGCTGCTGCGGGTGCAGCTGCGGCGCGCGTGGGAGGCGATCCTGCTGGAACGGGTGACGGAACTGCGGGAGCAGGACGAGGAAGAATAAGCCCCCTGCACTCACCCTTGCTCCAGCACCACGCAGGACTCCCCGGGGACGTGCAGCAGTCCGTCCGCGCCCGGCAGTTCGACCGGTTCCCAGGCGGCCAGCACCGTTGCCCGTCGCGGCCCCAGCGGGATCGCCGCCGACGTCTTGGCGAGGTTCGCCACCACGCGTACGTCCCCGCGCCGGAACGCGAGCCAGCGGGCCTCCTCGTCGTACGCGACCTTGATGTCCGACAGATCGGGGTCCGTGAGGTCGGGCTGGGCGTGGCGCAGGGCGATCAGCTCGCGGTACCAGGACAGCACGCGCGCGTGGGGCTCACGTCCGGGCTCGGACCAGTCGAGGCAGGAGCGGTCGCGGGTCGCCGGGTCCTGCGGGTCCGGAACGTCCTCCTCGGCCCAGCCGTGCGCCGTGAACTCCCGCCGCCTGCCCCGCCGTACGGCCTCCGCGAGGTCCGCGTCCGTGTGGTCGGTGAAGAACTGCCACGGAGTGCCCGCCGCCCACTCCTCGCCCATGAACAGCATCGGCGTGAACGGCCCGGTGAGCATCAGCGCGGCCCCGCAGGCCAGCAGACCGGGGGAGAGGGAGGCCGAAAGGCGGTCCCCCTGGGCGCGGTTGCCGATCTGGTCGTGGGTCTGGGTGAAGCCGAGCAGCCGGTGTGCGGCGACCCGGGTGCGGTCGAGCGGGCGGCCGTGCAGCCGGCCCCGGAAGGTCGAGTACGTGCCGTCGTGGAAGTAGCCGCCCGTGAGCGTCTTGGCGAGCGCCGCGAACGGGGCCCGCGCGAAGTCCTCGTAGTAGCCCTGCGACTCACCGGTCAGCGCCGTGTGCAGGGCGTGGTGGAAGTCGTCGCTCCATTGGGCGTGCAGTCCGAGACCGCCGCCCGCGCGCGGGGTGACCAGCCGCGGGTCGTTGAGGTCGGACTCGGCGATCAGGGACAGCGGCCGGCCCAGCTCGGCGGCGAGGGCGTCCACGGCCGTCGACAGCTCTTCCAGGAAGTGGCACGCGCGTGTGTCCCGCAGCGCGTGCACCGCGTCCAGCCGCAGCCCGTCGATCCGGTAGTCGCGCAGCCAGGCCAGCGCACTGCCCAGCAGATACGCGCGCACCTCGTCCGACCCGGGCGCGTCCAGGTTCACGGCGGAACCCCACGGCGTCTGATGCGTGTCCGTGAAGTACGGGCCGAAGGCGGGCAGATAGTTGCCGGACGGGCCCAAGTGGTTGTGCACGACGTCCAGGACCACACCGAGACCGAGCGCGTGCGCCTCGTCGACAAATCGCTTCAGCGCCTCGGGACCGCCGTACGGCTCGTGCACCGCCCACAGCGAGACCCCCTCGTACCCCCAGCCGTGCCGACCCGGGAACGGGCACAGCGGCATCAACTCGACGTGCGTGACGCCCAGTTCCACCAGGTGGCCGAGCCGCCCGGCCGCCGCGTCCAGCGTGCCCTCGGGCGTGTACGTGCCCACGTGCAGCTCGTACAGGACCGCGCCCGGCAGCGCCCGGCCCGCCCACTCGGTGCGCCAGGTGTGGAGCCCGTGGTCGACGACGGCGCTCAACCCGTCCGGGCCGTCCGGCTGGCGGCGCGAGCGCGGGTCGGGCCGTACGGGGCCGTCGTCCACGGCGAAGCCGTAACGCGACCCGTCCCGGGCCTCCGCCTCGCCGGACCACCAGCCCGCGCGCTCCGGATCGCGCTCCAACGCGCGCGTGCCCGAGTCGCACTGGAGCGTCACACGACTGGCCTGCGGTGCCCACACCTCGAAGTGCACGGACGGTTCCCCTTCGTCTGCCGGGTGGTGCCCGGGAGGTAGCCCGTCCCATCGTGCTTCAAACACCCCCGCTCCGCGCTTGAATCTTCACGTTTGCCCCGGGTGTCGTCGGGCCTGACCGACGGGCCACCGTTTCCGCGTTTTCTGGACACCCCGCGCGCGCTGCCCGACAATCACGAACGTGACGTCGTCCTTCGAGTTCCACACGTATCCGGCTCGTCTCTCCGACGCGGAGCGCGACCGGGCGCTGAAGGTGCTGCGGGACGGGGTCGCCCTGGGCCGGCTCTCCCACGACACGTTCATCCGCCGGATGGAACTCGCCCTCATCGCCCGCCGGTCCGACGAACTGGCCGTCCTCACCGCGGATCTGCCCACCGAGAGCCGCTTGTCCCGCCTGGTGTTCGGGACGGTCGAGGCGGTCTCCGGCTTCACGGTACGGCTGCGCAGGGCCTGGCAGTCCGAGCGGCTCCCCAAGCTGCTGCTGCCCCATCCCGGCAGCGGCCACCCGTTGCGCATAGGGCGCGACCCCGCCAACGGTCTGCGGCTCACCCACGAGACGGTCTCGCGCGTCCACGCCGAACTCCGGCACCAGGGCGGCCTGTGGGTGCTGCGCGACCTCGGCTCGACCAACGGCACCACGGTGAACGGCCGACGTGTGATCGGCGCGGCCGTCGTCCGGGACGGCGACCAGATCGGCTTCGGGCACATGGCGTTCAGGCTCGCCGCCGAGTGACACCATCCCCGCGGGACCGTCCCCGTGGGAGCAGTTCACTTTGCCTGCCGCGGTGTTGACGTACCCCCGGAGTCGTGACTGACTGTGCGTGCACCATGTACACCAGGTGAATCGACGGCCCCGCTTGTGGAGGTGTGCCCTGTCGCCGCTCCTCCGCTACCCGTCCGTGGACGAGCTGGCCGACCGGGCCGCCGCACTCGTCGCCCGGCATCCCGCCGACGCCCGGCTGCGCACGGTAGGCACCTCACGCGGCGGTACGCCCCTGTGGCTGCTCTCCGTGGGGCACGGCGACCGCCAGGCCCTCGTCGTCGCCGGACCGCACGCCAACGAGCCCGTGGGCGGCGCGACCGCCCTCCGGCTGGCCGAGCGGGCCCTCGCCGACCCCGGACCGGCCCTCCGCGCGGACGCCACCTGGAACCTGCTGCTGTGCCTCGACCCCGACGGCTCGCGCCGCAACGAGGGCTGGCTCGGGGGCCCGTACACGCTCGGGCACTACTTCCGGAACTTCTTCCGGCCCGGCTTCCTGGAACAGCCCGAATGGCTGCCCGACGGCGCGGCCGGCGCCGCCCTGCCGGAGACCCGCGCACTCCTCGCCGTCCAGGACGAACTGCGGCCGTTCTTCCAGTGCTCGCTGCACGGCGTCGACGTCGGCGGCGCCTTCGTGGAACTCACCCGCGACCTGCCCGGCCTCCCGCAGCGCGTCGCGCAGACCGCGGCCCGGCTCGGCATACCGCGCGAACTCGGCTCGTTCGACACCCTGTACTGGCCCCGCCTGGGACCCGCCGTGCACCGGATACCGCCGCCGAGGCGCGGCGACCTGGCCGCCGCCATCACCGAGGCCGCCGTTGAGTCGACCTGGTTCCATCCGCACCGGCACGGCACCGTGACCGCGATCGTCGAGTCGCCCATGTGGGGCGTCGCCGCCGTGGAGGACGACAGCCCGCCCGCCGACGCCGACGCCGTGCTGCGCACCATCAGCCACACGCTGCGGCACGACACGCGGTATCTGGAGCTGGCCCTCGGACGCCTGAGACCCCACCTCGCGCGTGTGCCGGACGCGGACCGTCTCCTTGCCCCCGTGGACGACTACCTCCTGGTCTGCCCCGGCCTCGCCGACACCTGGGACCCCGACACGGACGGCGGCACCGCACGCCCCCTGCCCCCGCTCAGCACCGCCCACCTGGCGACCCTCCGCATCGCCGGGCGGAAGCTGGCCCTGCGCACGGCGGGGCTGCTGCACCAGCTGGCGGGCGCCGCCGGTCCGGGGGCCGCCGACGTCCGGTGCGCGCTCGACCGGCTGATCGACGAGTGGTGCGCCGACTACCGCGACGGCTGCGGGGCGCGCTGGATACCGGTCGCCCGTCAGGTGGAGTACCAGTCGCGGGTGGTGCTCGCCGCGTTCGAACTGGCGGGTCGCCACGCGCGCGTGGGCTCCCGTTCGGGTGACTCGGGCTGGGGCACGGAGTCCGCGGTGCCGATGCACAGGGAATGACCCACACGATCAACGCCGGCAACACGATCAGCCCCGTCCGGACCGACGGGACCGTCAGGACCGTGCGAGCGGTACGCGGTGCCCTGCTGGCCGTCGGTCTCCTCGTCGCGGGCTCGGCCCCCGCCCAGGCAGTCTCCCCGGGGAGCGCCGGCGACAACTGGCTCTACGTCACCGTCACCCGGGGCGAGTCGGGTTCCGGCGACACCCGCGGCACGCTGGTGCTGTGCGACCCGCCCCAGGGGCACGCGCAGGCGGCCAGGGCCTGTGCGGACCTCGCCGCCGCGGACGGCGACATCGGCGGCATCCCGCCGAAGAAGGTCATCTGCCCGATGCTCTACTCCCCGGTCACCGTCCACGCGCACGGGGAGTGGAACGGCCACCCGCGGGAGTACGACAGGACCTTCTCCAACGGCTGTGAACTGGGCGCGCGGACCGGGGCCGTGTTCGCCCTGTAGGTGCCCATCGGGGGCGCCCCGGCCGGGCGAACGGCAGGGAGAGAGGCGAACGGTTTCTCCTGGCTCCTCCAAGCGGACCCGGTGAAGTCGACTGCGGTCCGGCGACGCCGCCAAGGGGCGCGGGGAACTGCGCGACCAGCCGCGACGGCGCCGCAGTCGAAAGACAACCCGGCACGGCACATCCGGCGGAGCGCCTAGCTCCTCCGGGCGGCCCCCTCGCGCGCGTGCCGCGCCGCCGCCACCACCGTGCGGGCCTGGTGCTCGACCTGGTGCTCCAGGGGCACCCAGCGCGCGCGGAAGCGGTCCATGAAGGCCTCGCTCCAGACCGTGACCAGGTGTTCGAGGCGCGGTGCCGCGCGGTCGTCGGTCTCCCGCAGGACCCGCAGCAGCATCGCGGCGGCCCGCAGCGGCAGCCGGCGGCCGAACGCGTCCACGCTGCCGACGTACGCCATCGTCGTGTCGGCGGGCGGTGTGTGCGTCCAGTCGGCGGCCAGCCCCGGCACCAGCTCCAGCGCCCACTGGGCGGCCCGCAGCAGCGGCCCCTCGGCGCCCTTGAGCCGGGGCAGCGCGTCCGCGAGGACCCGTTCGACCTCCAGCCCGTCCCGCAGCAGCCGGCCCGCGAGCCGCCGTAACGCCGCCGCGGGCGCGGGGTGCGGGGCCGGGTCGTCCACCAGGTCGCTCGCCCACATCGGCACCTCGACGACCGCGGTCAGACCGCCGTACCGGTGGGCGTGGTACCAGGTGCTGTGCCGGGCGTCGTCCGGCATGCTCGGGTACGCCGCGTCCGAGCCCGGCGGCGGCATCACATGCACACCGGGCCCCGACGCGGGCCAGCCCGCCGCGTCCGAGGCGCCCGTCTCCACCGGGATGTGCAGCTGCGCCGCCGACTTGGCGAACGGCTCGGCGAGCCCGGGGACGTCCCTCGTCAGCTGCACCCAGCTGCCGCCGACGTCGGTGCCGTGCAGGGTGACCTGGAGGTAGGGCCGCAACTCGTCGATGACCCGGATCAGGGCGCGGGTCTCGGGCGGCAGCCGGTCGGGCGGCAGTACGGAGGGCGACCACTCCGGCTGCTCGGCCCCGGCGGGCCGGTAGAAGCCGAGGTGGTAGTCGAGCAGGCTGCGCGGCGCCGGGGTGACGTGCAGGCTGGCGCCGTCCGGGTCCGCGCACAGCAGGAAGTGCCAGGAGGTCGCCGTCCGCAGCTCGTGGTCGTACAGGGCCCGTTCGGCGAGGGCGAGGAGTGTGGAGCCGCCCGTGGGTTCGTTGGCGTGGGCGCCCGCGACGACGAGCACGGCGCGCCGTGCGTGGCCCACGGACAGCAGGTGCAGGGGCCGTCCCGCGCGGGAGGAGCCCACCTGCCTGAGGGCGCACAGGCCGGGCCGGTGAGCCGCCAGCGCCCGGGCGGACGAGACGAGTTCGTTCACACTGGGGTAGCGCAGCTCCGGCAGGAGACTCACCCCCGTCTGGTCCACCCTGCGTCGCAATCCGCAGTACCCCATGGCGTCCGAGGACTGTCAAGGAGGCGACGGGGGCGGCTCCAGGGGGCGCCAAGGAGTACTCACCGCCGGTGGTGAGGGGGAGTGCGGCCGAGGGAACGGCCGACGGGGACATCCGCCGTGCGGAACGGCACGCGTGGGCCCCGCCGGGAGCGTGTACGCGTGCAATCGACGGGGCGCCGAGGGAGCGACGCCGCTCACCACCATGCGCCGGTCACGCACTACGCGCTCCGGGAGTGCGCGCCGCCGTGAGCCGGGCGCCAGGGCGCTAAAAGGAGCGCGCGCAACGAGCCCGCGCCCCCGCTGTCACTCCTCGCCGACACGCTCCAGCAGCGCCACCGGCAGCCGCGAGAAAAGCTCCTCCACGCGCGCGTGCCCCGTGAACTCCCCCTCCGGAGCCAGCAGATCGGTCCACCGGCCCGGCGGCAACGGCAGCCGCGTGTCCTGCCAGCCGCCCGTGTCCGCCAGCCGCAGGGACAGCCGGGTGACCGCTGTGACCACCTCCCCGGAGCGCGCGAACGACGCACAGTGCGCCGCCGCCGGGCCCTCCGCGACGAGCGGCGTGTACGTCGCCGTGTCGCCGAACACCGCAGGCCGCCGCGCGCGCAGTCGCAGCGCGGCAGCCGTCAACTCGGCCTTCTCGCCGGGGTCCTCCGGAGGGAATCGGGCAGGGCGGCGGTTGTCGGGATCGACCAGCGCCCGGTACTCGCTCTCCGTGCCTTGATAGAGGTCCGGCACCCCCGGCATCGTCAGATGGACCAGGGCCGCCCCCAGGACGTTCGCCCGGACATACGGCTCCAGGGCGCTCCGCAGCGCGGCCACGACCTCACCGGGCGCCCCGCACGGGCCCGTCGCCACGAAGGCCGCCACAGCCTCCTCGTACGCCGGTTCCTGCTCCGTCCAGGCGGTGTGCAGGCCCGCCTCCCGGACGTGCTTCAGCAGGGCGCCCTGGAGCCTCTCAGGGGCCGCCGGGCCCAGCCCGAAGGCCGTCTGCCAGGCCGCCCACGCCAACTGGGCGTCGGGCACGCCCTCGCCGGTGCGCGTGACCTCCGCCAGGACGTCGGCCCAGCGCTGCGGGCACTCGGTCAGGACGGCCAGCGCCGCGCGTACGTCGGCGCTGCGCTTCGTGTCGTGCGTCGACAGCACCGTCCCCGTGGCCGGCCAGTCGCGCTGCACGCGCGCGCAGTAGGCGTGGAAGTCCTCCGGGGACACCGCGGGACTGCCCGGACCGCCGCCGACCTCGGTCGCCGACAGCAGCGGCACATAGCGGTAGAACGCCGTGTCCTCCACGGACTTGGCCCGCAGCGCCGACGCCGTCTGCGCGAACCGGTTCCGGAACTCGACGTGGTCGGGCCCGTCCCCGTACCGACCGAGCAGCAGATTCCGTACGACGTCCACCGCCCCGCCCTCCTCCGGGACGGCGAACGCCCGCCGGGCCTCCTCGGCGGCCTCCTCGGTGACCAGGGAGGCCGCGTCCCCGGGGGTGTAGGGGCGGTAGACCTCCAGGCGGACCAGCAGTTCGCGCAGCGCGGTGCGCAGGGCCCAGGGCGCGCGGTCGCGCAGGGCGAGATCCGGGGACGTGGCGCAGATACGGTTCGCCACGCGGGTCAGCCGGTCCACCTCGGTGGCCAGCTCGTGCGTCACCACCTTGTACGCGGCCCGCCGGACCGTCGTCTCCCAGTGCCCGCCCCGGTCGGCCTGAGGGGCCGCGAACCGCCGGTACTGGCCGAGGAGTTCACCCACCCCGGCCGGGTCCGTGAACAGGCCGTCCACGTGCCGCAGGGCGTCGTACCCGGTGGTCCCCGCGACCGGCCAGCCCGCCGGCAGCCGCTCCCCGTCGGCCAGGATCTTCTCGACCACCGTCCAGCGGCCCCCGCTCGCCTCGTGCAGCCGCCGCAGATACCCGCCCGGGTCCGCGAGACCGTCCGGATGGTCGACCCGCAGCCCCTCCACCACTCCGTCGTCGAGCAGCTCCAGCAGCTTCCCGTGGGTCGCCGCGAACACCCCGGGGTCCTCGACCCGCACCCCGATCAGCTCCGAGATGCTGAAGAAGCGCCGGTAGTTGAGTTCGGTGCGGGCCAGCCGCCACCACACCGGGCGGTACCACTGGGCGTCGAGGAGCTGCGGCAGCGGCAGCTCCTCGGTGCCCTCGCGCAGGGGGAGGACATGGTCGTAGTAGCGCAGGACAGGACCGTCGTACCCGAGGTGCGCGTCCTCCCAGTGCCCGACCTTCAGCTGGTCCCGCTCCGCGCCGAGCGGCGCCCCGAGCACCGGCAGCAGCATCCGGCCGTCCTGTGCCTCCCAGTCGATGTCGAACCACCGCGCGTACGGCGAATCGGGTCCCTCCCGGAGCACCTCCCACAGGGGGCGGTTGTGGCGCGGGGACATGGCCATGTGGTTGGGCACGATGTCGGCGACCAGCCCGAGACCGTGCTCCCGCGCGGTGCGCGCCAGTGCGCGCAGGCCATCCTCGCCGCCGAGTTCACCGCGCACGCGCGCGGGGTCCACGATGTCGTAGCCGTGCGTCGAACCCGGGACGGCCTCCAGGAACGGCGACAGATGCAGATGCGAGACGCCGAGCGAGGCCAGGTAGGGCACGGCGGCCGCCGCGGCACCGAACGGGAACGCGGGCTGGAGTTGCAGCCGGTAGGTGGCCGTGGGCACGACCGGGTCAGGGCGCTCAGGTGTCATGGGAACCTACGTACCCGCCCCGAGGCCTTTCGTGTCATCGCCACGGCTACGCGGGTCGTTGCAGCACCGTCAGACTGCGGTCCGTCAGGGTGAGCCGGTCGCCCGCCTCCACCTTCGCGCCCGTGCCCGGGGGCACGCCCTCCGGGCGGGCCGTGTCGATCACGACCTGCCAGCGGCGGCCGTGGTTGACCGGCACCACGAACTCCAGCGTCTTCGGCGAGGCGTTGAACATCAGCAGGAACGAGTCGTCGGTGATGCGCTCACCGCGCGCACCGGGTTCGGAGATCGCGTTGCCGTTGAGGAACACGCTCATCGCGCCCGCCTGCGACGAGTCCCAGTCGCTCTGGACCATCTCCTCGCCCGCCGGAGTGAACCAGGCGATGTCCGACAGGTCGTCGTGGGTGCCCTCCACAGGGCGGCCGTGGAAGAAGCGGCGCCTGCGGAAGACCGGGTGGTCCTTGCGCAGCCACACCATCGCGCGCGTGAAGTCCAGCAGATCGCCGACGCCGGATTCGCCGTCCTCGTCGCCGGGCCACGGCACCCAGGAGACCTCGTTGTCCTGGCAGTACGCGTTGTTGTTGCCGCCCTGGGTGCGGGCGAACTCGTCCCCGTGGCTGATCATGGGCACACCCTGGGACAGCATCAGGGTCGCGATGAAGTTCCGCAGCTGGCGCCCCCGCAGAGCGAGGACGTCGGGGTCGTCGGTCTCGCCCTCCGCGCCGCAGTTCCAGGACCGGTTGTGGCTCTCGCCGTCCCGGTTGTCCTCGCCGTTGGCCAGGTTCCGCTTCTCGTTGTACGACACCAGGTCGCCCAGGGTGAAACCGTCGTGGCAGGTCACGAAGTTGATCGAGGCCAGCGGACGGCGGCCGTCGTCCTGGTAGAGGTCCGAGGAGCCCGTCAGCCGGGACGCGAACTCCGCGAGCGTGCGCGGCTCGCCCCGCCACATGTCCCGTACGGTGTCGCGGTACATGCCGTTCCACTCGGTCCACAGCGGCGGGAAGTTGCCCACCTGGTAGCCGCCCTCGCCCACGTCCCACGGCTCGGCGATCAGCTTCACCTGGGACACCACCGGGTCCTGCTGGACCAGGTCGAAGAACGACGACAGCCGGTCCACCTCGTGGAACTGCCGGGCCAGGGTGGCCGCGAGGTCGAAGCGGAAGCCGTCGACGTGCATCTCGGTGACCCAGTAGCGCAGCGAGTCCATGATCATCTGGAGCACGTGCGGGGACCTCATGAGCAGCGAGTTCCCGGTGCCCGTCGTGTCCATGTAGTAGCGCTGGTCCTCGGCGAGCCGGTAGTACTGCGCGTTGTCGATGCCCCGGAAGGACAGCGTCGGGCCCAGGTGGTTGCCTTCCGCGGTGTGGTTGTAGACCACGTCCAGGATGACCTCGATGCCGGCCTCGTGCAGCGCCCGTACCGCCGACTTGAACTCCAGGACCTGCTGGCCGCGGTCGCCCCAGGAGGCGTACGCGTTGTGCGGGGCGAAGAAGCCGATCGTGTTGTAGCCCCAGTAGTTGTTCAGGCCCATGTCCACCAGCCGGTGGTCGTTCACGAACTGGTGGACCGGCATCAGCTCCAGGGCCGTGACGCCGAGTTTGGTCAGGTGTTCGATGATCGCCGGGTGGGCGAGCGCCGCGTACGTCCCGCGCAGCTCCTCCGGCAGCGCCGGGTGGCGCATCGTCAGGCCCTTCACATGGGCCTCGTAGATCACCGTGTGGTGGTACTCGGTGCGCGGGCGCCGGTCGTCGCCCCAGTCGAAGTACGGGTTGACCACGACCGACGACATCGTGTGCGGCGCCGAGTCGAGGTCGTTGCGCCGCTCGGGTGAGCCGAAGTGGTAGCCGTAGACCTCCTCGCCCCAGGTGACCGCCCCGCTGATCGCCTTCGCGTACGGGTCGAGCAGCAGCTTCGCCGAGTTGGTCCGCTGGCCGCGCTCGGGCGCGTACGGGCCGTGCATACGGAGGCCGTACCGCTGACCCGGCATCACCCCGGGCAGATACGCGTGCCGGACGAACGCGTCGCTCTCCCGGAGCTCCACCGCCGTCTCCGAGCCGTCGTCGTGCAGCAGACACAACTCGACCCGGTCGGCGGCCTCCGAGAAGACCGCGAAGTTGGTGCCGGCGCCGTCGTACGTGGCACCGAGTGGGTACGCCTCTCCTGGCCAGACCTGCATGCACCCGACTCTTTCAGTTGTGGTTCGCCGCTGGGTCGACTCCGCTCCGAGTCTCCCCGAAAGTGATGGAACCACCTACGACTTACGTCCCTCTTACCGGTCGACCAGTGCGTACCCGCATACACGGGTATGTCAAAACTTTTCGTTCTTTACATACTCCCGGGGCTGTGAGGGGGAGTAAGGGGACTACGTGCGCAAGATCGTGCGTCGCCACCTGGGCAAGGTGGTGGCGGGTACGGGGATCGCGGTGGCCGGTACGGCCCTGATGGTCGCGGTGACACTGCCGGGATCGGCGGGGGCCGACGAATCGGGAGGTACGGGCACCGCGGGGAGTACGACGAGTACGGGCGGAAGCGCGGGAGGGTCCGCGCAGCAGCAGGCCGCGGTGCCACCCGCTGTCGTGGAACAGGCGCCCGTCGAGGGCGAGCAGGGCAAGGGCCGTGATCCGCTGACCGACGGCGAGATGGCGAAGGTCGAGCGGATCGCCCTGAACCGGCAGCTGCGCGACTCCAGCGAGAACGTCGAGGGGCAGCGCGGCCCGCAGCGGATCGGCATCGACCTCGCCGACCCCGAGGCCGCCGAGGTGGACGACCCGAACGCGCCCCGGCGCGCGGACGTGTCGTACTACGACTACAAGGACGACACCCTGGTCACCACGACCGTCAACCTGGAGACGGGCAAGGTCGAGCGGACCGGCACCCAGCACGGCGTACAGCCGCCGCTGAGCCGCACCGAGACGGCCGAGGCGACACAGCTGCTGATAGCCGACGCGCTGGGCGCGGGCCTGAAGGCCGACTACAAGGACGCCACCGGCAAGGAACTCACCTCGCCGGACCAGCTCCTCGTCAGCAGCATGATCTACCGGGCCGTTCCGGGTGCCCAGCCCGCCGTGCTCGACTCCTGCGGCGACCACCGCTGTGTGCGGCTCTTCCCGAAGGTGAAGAACGGGCCGTGGATCGACGCCCGTTCGCTCGTCGTCGACCTGAGCGCCCGCAAGGTGGCCGAGCTCGGCTGACCCGGGGGCTCTTCTTTCCCTCCCCTCTCTCTTCTCTCACCCTTTTCAGCTCTCTCCTCCTTGGGAGTCTCTTCGTCATGCGCGAAAAGTCGTTGCTCGTAGGCCTCTCCGTGGTCGCGCTGGCCGCCGGCCTCACCACGGCGGCGGGGCCGGCCGCCGCCCAGCCGAAGGCCGCGCCCGTGCCGCCCGCCGAGTGCAGTGCGCCGTACCGGATCGAGCAGAAGCTCACCACCGGCACCACCTGGCGGATGTGCTGGCGCTACGAGAGCGAGGCCGGGCTCGTCCTGGAGAACGTCTCGTACCAGCCTCCGGGCCAGTCCCCGATCAAGGTCCTCAACTCGGCGAAGCTCGCCCAGATACACGTCCCCTACGACGACGGGAAGGCCGAGTACAGCGACCTCACCCAGGCGGGCTTCGGCCAGGGACTGATGAACATGGCGCCCGGTGAGTGCCCCGGCGGCACCATCAAGACGGTCAAGGTGCCCGAGCCCTGGTTCCCGGACCAGGCGAACGTCAAGGGCCTGTGCACCACGACCCGTTCACGCGGCCACGCCTACCGGATGCAGGGCGACACCGCGAACAAGGTCTGGCAGACCCAGGGCAAGGACCTGCTCGTCTACACGGTCAACCAGGTCGGCTGGTACGAATACATCACCGAGTGGCGCTTCCAGGACGACGGCACGGTCAACATGAACGTCGGCGCCACCGGCAGTCTCGCGCCCGAGGACTACGACGCGGGCGACGGCCGCGGCTGGCCCATCGGCAAGGGCGCCAAGGCGTACGCCACCAGCCATAGCCACAACGTCTTCTGGCGGCTCGACTTCGGCCTCGACGGCTCCTCCAAGGGCAAGGTCGAGCAGTACGACTCCGTGGTCAGCCCGCCCGCCAACGGCGACGAGGGACCCACGAACAAAACGACCCGCACCCAGGTCAAGAAGGAACTCGCGGGCGACGCCAAGAACATGCGCTGGTGGCGGGTGGTCAGCGCGACCGGCAAGAACAAGGACGGCCACGCGCGGTCGTACGAGATCGTCCCCGCCGCCACCACCAAGTACCCGGGCCGCAGCTTCACCCGGCACGACATCTACTTCACCGAGTACAACAAGTGTGAGCAGTTCGCCAGCGACAACCTGCCCAACTGCGGTGCCGGCGCCAAGAAGTCCGTCGACGGATGGGTCAACGGACAGACCCTCACCCACCCGTTGGTCTGGGTGAACGTGGGCTTCCACCACATAGCCCGCGACGAGGACCAGCAGCCCATGCCCGTCCACTGGCAGGGCTTCTCCATCGCCCCGCGCGATGTCACGGCTATGAATCCGCTCACTCCCGCCGCCCTCGCCGACCAGAACGGGCATGTCGAAAGCGGTAGTTGAGAAACGACCTGTCCATCGGGCTGCACCGTCGACCGCTCCCGGAGTACCCTTCCTTGATCGTTGGCCCAGACCGGCCACGGGGAGAAGCTCGGGGGAGCGGAAGGCGGTGCGCGGGTGGGCTCGGGAGGGCTGGAGTTGCCCCCTGGTGACGAGGGTCACGAGGGGAACTCCACAGAGGTCCCGCCCGGCGCGGTGTCCCTGGCACGGCCGATGGAGACGGGTTCCATTGGACCGGAACTGGACTGGGACGCCGACGCCTGGCGCGAGGTGCGTACGCGCGCCCAGCGGGCCGGCCGGGCCTACATCTGGCTGAACCTGGTCGAACAGCGACTGCGCGCGGTCGTGGCCGCCGTCCTGCGCCCCATCTACGAACCCGTCCACGGCGACGAGTGGGTGGTCGCCGCCGCCGGACCGGCCGGCCAGGAATGGGTGCAGCGGGCGGTGGCGGTACGGGAAGTCAGCCGCCGCAAGGGCTACTTGCTGGACCCGGCCGACGACAACGTCCTGAGCTTCCTGACCCTCCCCCAGCTGCGCGAGCTGATGGTGCAGCACTGGCCGTGCTTCGAGCCGTACGTCGACGAGCGCCGCGACGTCGAACTGGCCCTGGACGAGCTGGAGGTGACGCGCAACGTCGTCTCCCGCAACCGGGCCCTGTCCGAGGCCGTCCTCAACCAGGCCGAACGGGCCTCCGGCAAGCTCCTGGAGACCCTCGGCGCGGGCGGCGACGTCCCCTCCGCGCGCAGGCTGCCGGTGGACGCGGTCGAGGACCTGGTGGGCGACCGGTACGGGGACGTGGTCGCCGTGCACACCGACCGGGTGCGGCTGATGCGCCAGTTCCCGGCCGAGGACATCTTCGGCGGTGCGCGCCGCCTCGACGCCATCGGCATCGGCCTCAACCTGCTCGTGCAGAACTTCTCCGGGCGGCGGCTGGTACGGCTGGCGGAGTCGGGCTGCCGCACGAGACTGCTGTTCCTGAACCCCGCGTCCAGCGCGGTGAAGCGGCGCGAACGGGAACTCGGCATCAAGCGGGGCGAGTTGAGCCGCGCCGTGGAGATGAACATCCTGCACATGCGCCGGGTGCGGTCGAAGCTGCGCGACCCCGGCGCCTTCGAGATCCAGGTCTTCGACGAGACGCCCCGCTTCACGGCCTACCTCGTCGACGGGGACGGCTCGGACGGGGTCGCGATCGTGCAGACGTATCTGCGCCGGACGCGGGGGATGGAGGCGCCGGTGCTGGTGCTGCGCGGCGGCAGCAGGGTGGTCAAGTCGGACGAGTCGGAGGAGATCGGCATCTTCCCGACGTACCGCGAGGAGTTCGAGGTGGCCTGGGCGGATTCGCGGCCGGTGTCCTGATCTGGCCGGCCTGTGCGGCTCCGGTAAGCGGAATGCGGTCCTCTGATTGTCAGTGGCTCATGGGATCGTGGAGACCACTGGGGGAAAGCACCACCAAGAAGGGGGGCCAGGCATGGGCTGGCACCATGAGCTGCTGATCGGCTTCGACCTGGAGACGACCGGGACGGACCCGACCGAGGCACGCATCGTCACCGCCGCGGTGATCGAGGTGAGGGGCGGTGAGCCGCTCGGCCGCCGTGAATGGCTGGCGGATCCGGGTGTGGAGATTCCGGCGGACGCGGTGGCCGTGCACGGCATCACCAACGAGCGCGCGACCGGTGAGGGGCGGCCCGCCGACCAGGTGGCGGACGCGGTCGCGGATGTGCTGACCGGGTACTGGAAGACGGGCGTGCCGGTGGTCGCCTACAACGCGAACTTCGACCTCACCCTGCTCTCCGCGGAGCTGCGGCGGCATGGTCTGCCGTCCCTGCGGGAGCGGCTGGGCGGGCTGGATCCGGCTCCGGTGATCGACCCGTACACGATCGACCGGTCCGTGGACCGCTATCGGCGTGGCAAGCGGAACCTCGAAGCGGTGTGCACGGAGTACGGGGTCGCACTGGACGCCGCCCATGACGCGTCCGCGGACGCGTTGGCCGCGGCGCGGTTGGCGGGTGCGATAGCCGAGCGGTATCCCAAGGTCGCGGGGTTGGGGGCGGTGGAGCTGCATCGGCGTCAGATCGAGTGGTATGCGGAATGGGCGGCGGATTTTCAGGGGTTTCTGCGGCGCAAGGGGGAGGCGGACGCGGTGGTGGACGGGAGTTGGCCTGTGCGGGAGGTTGGGGCGGGGGTCTGAGGCGCGTGCGGCGGGGCATGCTTTCCTCGCCCCCGCCGCCCCTACCCGTCCCATCCTTCTGGGGGCTGCGCCCCCAGACCCCCGCTGTCGGCCTGAACGGCCTCGTCCTCAAACGCCGGACGGGCTGGGTGGTGCCGGCCGTCGCTGGGGAGGGCGGGGGCGGGTGGGTGGGAAGGTCGCGCTGAACGCGCTCGTCCTCAAACGCCGGACGGGCTGAAAAACCTAGCCCCTCCGGCGTTTGAGGAGCGGGGGTTCGGGGGCAGCGCCCCCGAGGATGGGAACGGGTAGGGGCGGCGGGGGCGAGACTCTCTGGGGTGCCCGGCGGGCGCGGTGGGCGCGTTCCACCGACTGGCCCCAGTACGTGCCCGTCACCATCAGCGTCGCCCCCAGCGCCGTCAGCACCGTCAAGTGCTCGCCCCCCAACGCGATCCCGATCGCAGCCGCCCAGATCGGTTCCGTCCCCAGCAGCAGGCTGGCCCGGCTCGCCGACGTCCGCTGCACGGCCCACGTCTGGGCCAGGAACGCGAACACACTACAGAACAGGGCGAGATAGACCAGCTGTATCCAGGTCCCGGCGTCGGCGTGGGTGAGAGTCGGCAGGGAGGGCGCGGCTGCCGGGAGGAACACGACCGTGCCGATGACGGTCTGGAGTGTCGTCAGGTGGAGAGGCCGGATCGGCCGGCCTGTCGTGAGGCGGCCGACCAACGCCACATGGACCGCCCGCACCAGCGCCGCGCCCAGCATCAGCAGATCCCCGAGCCGCGGCGCGTGAAAGCCGTTGCCGGACATGAGCAGACCGACGGCCAGGACACAGACACCGGCGGCGGCGTAGAAGGCCGGGGGCAGCCCGCCGGGGTGTCCGGCGCGGTCGAGGAGAGGGGTGAGCACAATGGTCAGGCTGATGATCAGACCCGCGTTGGCGGCGGTCGTGTGGGCGACACCGTACGTCTCCACGACCAGGACGGCAGCCTGGGTGAGGCCCAGCGGCAGCCCGGCCCGCACCTCCTCCCGGGTCCACAGGCGAAACCCCTGGCCCTGTTTCCGCCCCGCGGCGACCAGACCGAGACAGGCGAGCGCGGAGAAGGCGTACCGGACGAACAGGACGACGAGGACGGGCAGGGCGGAGGTGGCCGTCTGGGCGGACAGATAGCTGGAGCCCCAGACGAGCGCTACAAGGAGGAGTACCGCATCGGTACGGCGGGAGTCGGACACGCGACTACGGTGCACTGTCGGTGACCCTGAAGCCCAGGGCCACCTTCTTCAACGATCTTTTAGTTTCCCTACACAGTCTGCCTACACTGGTCCCGTGGACGAACGACAGCTGCGGATCCTGCGCGAACTCGGTGAGCTGGGCAGCGTCACCGCGGTCGCCGACGCGCTTCTCGTCACACCCTCGGCGATCTCGCAGCAACTGCGGCTGCTCCAGCGAGCCATCCCGGTCCCGCTCACCGAGCGACAGGGCCGTCGGCTGGTGCTGACCGACGCCGGACAGGCGCTGGCGGGCGCGGCGACCGAGGTGGAGTCGGCACTGGCGCGGGCCCGGCACACCGTCGAGGAGTTCCTGGACCGGCCGGACGGGGAGGTGTCCGTGGCGGCGTTCCACAGCGCGGGCGCCGCGTTCTTCCCGCTGCTGCTGCGCGCCCTCGCCGGACCGGACGGTCCTGTGCTGGCGCTGGCCGACAAGGACGTCACGCAGGACGACTTCCCGCCGCTGACCAGGGAGTACGACATCGTCCTCGCCCACCGCCTCGACCACGCCCCGCCCTGGCCGCGCACGGTCGCGGCGACCCCGCTGCTGCGCGAACCCCTCGACGTGGCCATGCCCGCCGACCACCCACTCGCCGCCAAACGACGCCTGACCCCGACCGACGTCGCCGACGAGCCCTGGATCGCCGTACACGACGGCTTCCCGATCATGGCAACGATCGAGGCCATCGCTACAGCAGCGGGCCGTCGCCCCCACCTCGCCCACCGCATCAACGACTTCACGGTCGCCGCAGAGGCAGTAGCCGCCGGCGGAGGCCTCGCCCTCATGCCCCGCTGGACCTCCGGCCCTCACCCCGCCCTGATCCTCAAACCCCTCACCGGAGTCGAGTCCAGACGCAGAATCGACGCCCTCCACCGCCCAGAACGAACGGCCAGAAAGGCTGTAAGAACGGTACTGAAGGCACTGGGCAAGGCAGCACAGACAATCAGGGCCGAGGAGTAACGCGCCCCAAAGGGGCGCGGGGAACTGCGCGACCAGCCACCAACAACCCGCACCCGCCCGACAACAACAACCCCCCACCCCCCTAGGCGCTCAGAACGAATACCACCGCACAGTCGAATCCCCCTCCCTCAACGACTCCACCCGCCGCACGAACTCCCCCAACGCCCGAGGATTGACCGGCGCATGCTGCGCCACCCACGCACAACTCGCCGTCTCCCGCGCCCCCCGCAACACCCCACACCCCTCCCACTCCCGCACATCCCACCCGTACGCCTCCGTGAACGCCTCGTACGACGAGGTCGGCAGCCCGTATCGGTCGTGCGAGAGAGCCATGACCACCAGATCGTGCTCGCGCAGATCGGCGGAGAACGTCTCCAGGTCGACCAGCACCGGCCCGTCGGGCCCGATGTGCACATTGCGCGGCAACGCGTCACCGTGGATCGGGCCGCGCGGAAGCCGCGGGGCCAGCGCGGCGGCGGCCGTCGCGAAACCGTCGCGCCGCTCACGCAGATACGCCGCGTCGGCCGGATCGATCGCGTCGCCCGCGAGCCGCAGCCAGCGTTCGACGCCGCCCAGGAGGTCACGGGGCGGGAGGGTGAAGGTGGCGGGGAGCGGCAGGGCGTGCACGATCCGTAGGAGTTCGGCCAAATCCGCCGGTTCGGCGGGGCGTACGGGATCGGGCAGCCGGTGCCACACCGTCACCGGGTGACCCTCGACGAGGAGCGGCTTCGGGTCGGCCGCGCGGACCGCCGGGACGTCCGCCTCGGCGAGCCAGAGCGCGATGTCCAGCTCCCGCCGGGCGCGGTCGAGGAGTTCGGCGTCGCGGCCCACCTTGACGACCAGGTCACCGGCGGCGAACACCGCGTTCTCGCCCAGCGCGAGAAGCCGTACGTCCGGTGCCGTGGCAGGCAGTACGCCCGCCGTGGCCAGTACGTCCCGGGCTCGTGCCTCGTCCATGGTCCGCCTCCCGCGCGATGTCCCGTCGATGCCTGTGTACGTATGTGAACGGCGTCAGGTTCACGCCATCCGCCGGTCAGTGTCGCATTCGCACTGGTGGGGGCGTGTGCGCAGTGCCTTGACTGTGTACATCGGCTTCACGACCATGACGGAGCCCACTCCCGGGGGCCATCTCGGGCGACCGAAGGAGCCGACCACGTGACACTGGTGACCGGGGTGAGGCGGCCGGCCAAGCGCACGACCCGCGCCGGACCGGGCGGTGGCGGGCGGATCACCGGCCACGGTGCCTGGTTCCTCGTCCTGCCCGCGCTGATCCCGATTCTGGTGCTCAGCGTGGGACCGCTGCTGTACGGGATCTTGCTCGCGTTCACCGATGCCCAGTCCGGCCGGACCGCGTCCACCCGGTGGATCGGCACGCTCAACTTCCAGGATCTGCTGCACGACTCACTCTTCTGGGAGTCGTTCCGGATCGGGCTGGTCTGGGCGGTCGGGGTGACCGTGCCGCAGTTCCTGCTCGCCCTCGGCCTCGCCCTTCTCCTCAACCAGGAGTTACGGCTGCGCTGGCTGGCCCGCGCCCTCGCGATCATCCCGTGGGCGATGCCCGAGGTCGTCGTCGGCATCATGTGGCGACTTGTCTACAACCCGGACGCCGGTGTCCTCAACGAGACGCTGCGCGACCTGGGCCTGGGCGACGGCCGCGACTGGCTCAGCGGCCTCGGGACCGCGCTGCCCGCCGTGATCGTCGTAGGCGTCTGGGCGGGGATGCCGCAGACGACGGTCGCCCTGCTCGCGGGCCTCCAGAACACCCCGCACGAACTCCACGAGGCCGCCGCGATCGACGGCGCCGGCACCTGGCGCCGCTTCCGGACGGTCACCTGGCCCGCGCTCAGACCGATCGCGCTCGCCATCACCGCCCTCAACCTCATCTGGAACTTCAACTCCTTCGCCCTGGTCTACGTCCTGACCAACGGCGGCCCCGGCGGACGTACCCGCCTGCCGATGCTCTTCGCCTACGAAGAGGCCTTCCGCTACGGCCAGTTCGGCTACGCGGCGGCGATGGGCTGTGTGATGGTCGCGCTGATCTCCGTCCTGCTCGCCGTGTTCCTCGTCGGCCGGCTGCGGGGAGGTGAGGAGAGGTGAGGACGAGCACCAGCGCCCGCATCGGCCAGTACGCGGCCCTCCTCGCGTATCTCGCCTTCCTCGCCCTCCCGTTCCTCTGGCTCCTGTCCACCGCCTTCAAGTCCCCACGAGAACTGGGCAGTCTGCATCCCACCTGGATCCCGAGGAACCCGACCCTCGACAACTTCCGCCAGGCCTTCGACGAACAGCCCCTGCTGCACGCCGCGTTGAACTCCCTGCTCGCGGCGGCCTCGGCCGCGCTGATCGCCGTACTGATCGCGACCCCGATGGCGTACGTCATGGCCAGGCATCGCACGCTGCTCGGGCGGGCGGCGACCGGGTGGGTGGTGGTCAGCCAGGCGTTCCCGTTCGTGCTGGTGATCATCCCGCTGTTCCTGGTACTCAAGAACCTGCGGCTGATCGACTCCGTCTTCGGGCTGGTGATGGTGTACGTGGTGTGGGCGCTGCCGTTCGCGCTGTGGATGCTCGTCGGGTATGTACGGGCCGTACCGCCCGAGTTGGAGGAGGCGGCGGCCGTCGACGGCGCCG
Source organism: Streptomyces sp. NBC_00075 (assembly GCF_045041225.1). NCBI lineage: Bacteria > Bacillati > Actinomycetota > Actinomycetes > Kitasatosporales > Streptomycetaceae > Streptomyces > Streptomyces sp. NBC_00075. Next base: position 2,173,989 of record NZ_CP108243.1, on the reverse strand, counting down.
GACGGCTGCGCACGCTCGTCTCCGTCACGGCGCCGCTGCTCGCGCCGGGGATCGTGGCCACGGCACTGTTCGCGTTCATCACCGCCTGGAACGAGTTCTTCTTCGCGCTCGTCCTCCTGAAGACCCCGGAGAAACAGACCCTGCCGGTCGTCCTCACGCACTTCATCGGCGCGGAGGGCGTGGCGGACCTGGGCCCGCTGGCCGCCGCCGCGTTCCTGGCGACGCTGCCCTCACTGGTCGTCTTCGCGATCATCCAGCGCCGGATCACGGGCGGGATGACGGCCGGGGCGGTGAAGGCCTGATGCGCGCGCGATGGCTCCTCGTCGTCCTCGGTCTGCTGCTCGCCGGTTGCACCGGCGGCGGTGGCACGGCCACGGACGGCACGATCACCCTCCGCTTCCAGTCCCTCGCCTGGCAGGACGAGTCAGTCGCCGCCAACAAGGCGCTGGTGAAGGAGTGGAACGCCACCCATCCGGACGTCAAGGTCGAGTACGTACAGGGGAGTTGGGACAGCGTCCACGACCAGCTGCTCACCTCCTTCGAGGGCGGCGAGGCCCCCGACATCATCCACGACGCCTCGGACGACCTCGCGGACTTCGCATACGGCGGCTACCTCGCCGATCTGCGCGAACTGCTGCCCGAGCGGCTCAAGTCCGACATCCCGCAGCGCAGTTGGGACACGACGACCTTCGGGGACGGCATCTACGGCGTGCCGTTCCTCCAGGAGCCGCGCGTGTTGATCGCCAACGCCAAGTGGCTGCGGGAGGCGGGCGTACGGATCCCGACCCCCGAACAGCCGTGGAGCTGGGCGGAGTTCAGGCGGATCACCCGACAACTCGGCGACGGCGACGGCAAGTACGGCGTCGCCTGGCCGCTCAAGGAGCCCGTCTCCGCCACCCTGAACCTGTCACTGTCGGCGGGCGGGCAGCTCTTCCACCGGGGCGCCGACGGCAAGGTGACGATCCGGTTCGAGGCGGCGGACGAGACCGTACCGCGCACCATCCACGACCAGGCCAACACCGACCACAGCGCCTCGCCGACCACCCTCGGCAGCGGCGGCTCCGACACCCTGCCCGGGTTCTTCGGCGGACGGTATGCCATGGTCCCGCTCGGCTTCTCCTACCGGCAGCAGATCGCGCAGCAGGCTCCGAAGGGCTTCGAGTGGCAGGTGCTGCCCGCCCCGGCGGGCGCCGACGGACTCACCCAGGGCGTCAGCCCGCAGACCCTCTCCATCGCCGAGGACACCCAACACCCGCGCGAGGCGGCCGAGTTCATCGACTTCATGCTGCGCCCCGAGAACATGGTCCGTCTTGCTTCGGGCGACTGGATGCTTCCCACCGGCGCCGAGGCACTGAAGTCCCCGTCCCTGCGGACGGAGAAGGACGGCTGGGCCACCGGTACCGCCCTCGCCGGCCACCTCCGCTCGGCGCCCGCCCAGTCCGTACGGGGCTACCCGGAGTGGAAGGACAAGGTCGCGACGCCCGCGTTCCAGGAGTACTACAGCGGGGCGATCGACCTCGCCGAACTGCGGAAACGGCTGGAGAAGGACGGGAATCTGGTGCTGGCCCGCTATCAGCGGTGAGTGGCCGTCGGTGAGGGCTTCGAATCAAGTTGCACGAGACGTATCGTCTCGCTTACGGTCGAGAACATGACCACCTCCCGCATGACCACCTCCCGCGCGACCACCTTCCGCGCGACCGGCACCCGCACGACCCCCGCCCACATCGCCATGTTCTCCATCGCCGCCCACGGCCACGTGAACCCCAGCATCGAGGTCATCCGCGAGCTGGTCGCCCGAGGACACCGCGTCACATACGCGATCCCGCCCGCCTTCGCCGACAAGGTGGCCGAGACGGGAGCCCGGCCCGTGCTCTACACCTCGACGCTGCCGGGCCCCGACGACGACCCGGCGGCCTGGGGCACCACCCTCCTCGACAACGTCGAGCCCTTCCTCGCCGACGCCATCCAGGCGTTGCCGCAGCTCATCAAGGCGTACGAGGGGGATACGCCCGATCTCGTCCTGCACGACATCACCTCCTACCCGGCCCGCGTCCTAGCCCACCGCTGGGGCGTGCCCGCCGTCTCCCTCTCGCCGAACCTCGTCGCCTGGGACGGGTACGAGGAGGAGGTCGCCGAGCCGATGTGGGCGGAGCCCCGGCAGACCGAGCGCGGCCGGGCCTACTACGCGCGCTTCGAGGGCTGGCTGAAGGAGAACGGGATCAGCCAGCACCCCGACCCCTTCGCCGGCCGCCCCGCCCGCTCCCTCGTCCTGATCCCCAAGGTCTTGCAGCCGAACGCCGACCGGGTCGACGAACGCGTCCACTCCTTCGTCGGCGCCTGTCAGGGCGACCGCTCCGCGCAGGGGGACTGGCAGCGGCCCGCCGACGCCGAGAAGGTGGTCCTCGTGTCGCTCGGGTCTGCCTTCACCAAGCAGCCTGAGTTCTACCGGGAGTGCGTACGGGCCTTCGGCGACCTGCCGGGGTGGCACCTCGTCCTCCAGGTCGGCAGGCATGTCGACGCGGGCGAGCTGGGCCCCGTACCGGCCAATGTCGAAGTGCGGTCCTGGGTGCCGCAGTTGGCGGTCCTGCGGCAGGCCGACCTGTTCGTCACGCATGCCGGGGCCGGCGGCAGTCAGGAGGGGCTGGCCACCGCCACGCCGATGATCGCCGTACCGCAGGCCGTCGACCAGTTCGGCAACGCGGACATGTTGGAGGGGCTCGGAGTCGCCCGGCATCTCCCCATGGAGAAGGCGACCGCCCAGGCGCTGCGCGCGGCAGCCCTCGCCCTCGTCGACGATCCCGAAGTCGCCAGGCGGCTCAAGGAAGTTCAGGCCGGGATGGCCAGGGAAGGTGGCACCCGGCGGGCCGCCGACCTGATCGAGGCCGAGCTGTCCGGCGTATGACGTGAAGAGGGCCCGTTGGCTCCCCGGTGACCAACGGGCCCTCTCTGGAAGGGAACTGGCGATGGATCAGACGCTGATCCGCTCGCCGCCCTCCACCCTCGGCGTGACCGCCTCGGGAGACTCGTCGTGCGTCAGGTCGGGCAGCCGGTTCAGCCACTTCGGGAAGTACCAGTTGCGCTCGCCGAGCAGTGCCATCACCGCGGGCAGCAGCACACCCCGGATGATCGTCGCGTCGATGAGCACCGCGGCCGCGAGGCCCACGCCCATCTGCTTCATGGACTGCATGGACAGGGTGCCGAAGATGGCGAAGACCGCGACCATGATGACGGCGGCGCTGGTGACGACCCCGGCCGTGGTGACCACGCCGTGCTGGATCGCGTCCTTCGTCGTACGGCCCCGCAGCCGCGCCTCGCGGATACGGGAGACGACGAACACGTGGTAGTCCATCGACAGGCCGAACAGGATCACGAAGAGGAACAGCGGCAGCCAGGTGATGATGGCGCCCACACCCTCCGCGCCCACCAGCCCCGCGCCCCAGCCGTGCTGGAAGACGGCGACCAGGATGCCGTAAGCCGCCCCGACCGAGAGGAGGTTGAGCACGATCGACGTGATCGCGATCGTCAGGGAGCGGAACGACAGGAGCATCAGCAGGAAGGCGAACACGACGACGAAGGCGAAGACCGGGGCGACCGCGCCGGCCAGCTGGTCGTTGAAGTCCTTCGAGCCCGCGACCTGTCCGGTGATCGGCGCCTGGACGCCGTCGACCTTGCCGAGGGTAGCCGGGCGTACCTCGTCGCGCAGCTTGTCCAGGCTTTCGCCGGCCTTGTCCAGGTCGGAGCCGCCGACCAGCGGGACGTACACGAAGGCGATGTTCTCGGCGTCGTGCAGCTTGATGTCCACCGGGCCGCGCGAGGCACCCGAACTGATCGCCCGCTCACGGAAGTCGGCGAGCGCGGACTTCACGTCGGCCGCGTTGATGTCCTTCGCCTTGACGATCACCTCGGCGGGGTCGGAGCCGCCGGGGAACGCGTCGTTGACGCGGTTGTAGGTGCCGACGATCGGCAGCGAGTCGCCGAACTCCTGGTCCAGGGTGAGGTTCTGGGTCTTCATGCCGAGCGCGGGCGCGGTGATGGCGAGCAGCGCACCGGCCGCGACGACCAGCGCGATGGCGGGCTTGGCGAGGACGACCTTCAACACGGCCGTCCAGAACCGGCTCTCCCCGCCACCCTTGCCATTTCCGTTCTTGCGCCGCTTGTCCGGGTGCAGGAACGGGATCCGGCCCTTCTCGACCCGCCTGCCGAGCAGCGACAGCAGCGCCGGAAGGACCGTCACCGAACCGACCATGGCGACCGCCACGACCATCAGCGAGGCCAGGCCCATCGCCTCGAACGTGGCGAGCCCGGTGAACAGCATGCCCGCCATGGCCACGCACACCGTGACACCGGAGACGATGATCGCGCGGCCACTGGTCGCCGCGGCGATCTGGAGCGCGACCTCCGGCGTACGGCCCGCGGCCCGCTCCTCGCGCTCCCGGCGCAGATAGAACAGGCAGTAGTCGACACCGACGGCGAGACCGACGAGCAGCATCACGGAGCTGGCCGTGTCGTCCATCGGCTGGAGGTGGCTGACGAGGCCCATCAGGCCCATCGTCGCGACGATCGCGGTGATCGCCAGCGCCACCGGCAGCAGCGCCGCGACCACCGCGCCGAACGCGATCAGCAGAATGCCGAGGGCCACCGGCACGGCGGAGTACTCGGCCTTCTTGAAGTCGTCACCGAAGGCGTCGTCGAACGTCTTGTTCATACTGGCGCCGCCGATCTCCTCGATCCGCAGCTCCGAGTGGTCCTTCTGGACGTTCGCGACGGCGTTCAGCACCGGCTCGACCCGGTCGCCCGCCGTCTCGGCGTCGCCCCGCATGTCGAACTGGACGAGCGCGCTGCGTCCGTCCTTCGAGAGGGTGTCCGTGTCGTACGGCGACTGCACGTCCGTGACCCGGCCGGTGCCGTCGACCGCCTTCATGACGTCGGCGACGGCGGCCCGGAACGCGGGGTCCGTGGCCTTGAGGCTCCCGTCCTTCGCCTGGATGAGGACGGTCTCACTGGACGGCTCGTCGATCCCGGCATCCTCGACGATCTTGGCAGCCGTGTGGGTCTCGCCCCCCAGCTGGTCGCTCTCCTTGACCTCGACACTGCCTGCCGCCGAGCCGAGCCCCATCGCCAGGACGACGAACAGCACCCAGATCCCGACGGCCGCCCAGCGATGCTTGGCGCTCCAGCCGCCGGCCCGGGCGGCTATGCCCCGTACCCGCGTTTCTCCGTTCCCCATGACGGGCTTGCCCCCTCGTAAGCGGCGACAGCCCCCTGCCATCACCTTTAGTCCGAAGGTATGGGCCGGATAAGAGCGTCTCGTCGTGCTCCCCGGTGAGGTGCGCCCGGCGAAAGTCCTCCCGTCGGATGCCGGTGTCTCCCCACTGGGTAGGACACCGGTCCCCTACATCTAAAAGACGATCTCGGGGTGATGCATCAGGGGCGCGGTGACCCGGCGACTGTCAGTGGGCCGTCCTATGGTGAGCGGATGACGACAGGTGAGCAGGCGACGAAGACCTACGCGGCGCTGCTGCGCGGCATCAACGTGGGCGGCAACAAGAAGGTCCCCATGGCCGAGCTGCGCACCCTCCTGGAGGGCCTCGGGTACGACGGCGTGGGCACCTACCTCCAGAGCGGCAACGCCGTGTTCGCCACCGGCCACGGGGACGAGGAGTCCCTCGCCGGGGAGATCGCGGGGGCCATCGAGAAGCACTTCGGATTCACCGTCGACGTGATCGTGCGCGACCACGTCCACCTGCTGTCGGTCAGGGACAACTGCCCCTTCCCGGCAGCCGAGTTGGAAGCAAAGCAACTCCACGTCACCTACTTCTCCACCCCCGTCGACGAGACCCGCTTCGCGGAGATCGACCAACCCGCCCACCTCCCTGAGGAGTTCCGCCTCGGCGACCGCGTGCTGTACCTGTACGCCCCCGACGGCCTCGGCCGCTCCAAGCTCGCCGAGCAGCTCGCCAAACCCCGCTTTCTGAAGGGTCTGATCGCGACCACCCGCAACTGGAACACGGTGGTCAAGCTGGTGGAACTGACCGAGGCTGACTGACCTGGGTTCTCTGCTGGCAAGCTGATCGGTATGCGCTACATCATCATCGGGACAGGGGCGGTCGGCGGTGCCATCGGCGGGCGGCTGGCCGGGGCGGGGCACGAGGTGGTCCTCGTCGCCCGGGGCGCGCAGTACGAGGCGCTGCGCGTGCACGGGCTGCGCCTGGTGACCCCGGACGGGCAGCACACGTACCGCCTGCCGACCGTCGACGGACCCGCCGGACTCGGGGAGTTGCGCGCCGACGACGTACTCGTCCTCGCCGTGAAGACGCAGGACAGCGAAGGCGCCCTCGCGGCCTGGGGGCCGGCGCCCGTCGCCGGTGGCGGTACGGCGGTCGAGCGGCTGCCGCTGCTCTGCGCGCAGAACGGTGTGGAGGGCCCGCGCCTCGCGCTGCGCCGCTTCCGGCATGTCTACGGGGTCTGCGTCTGGCTCCCCGCGACCTACGTGGAACCCGGCGTCGTCTCCGCCGCAGGCGCCCCGCTCACCGGCATCCTGCACCTGGGCCGGTACCCGCACGGCACGGACGACACCCTCCGCCGGATCGCCGCCGACCTGGAGAAGACGGCGTTCGAGGCACCCGTCGTCGCGGACGTCACTCGGTGGCTGTACGCCAAGCTGCTCACCAACCTCGGCAACGCCGTCCGGGCGCTCAGTGGCGCCGCGGACAGCGCGGAGAGCGAACGCCTGCGCCAACGGGTGTACGCCGAGGGCGGGTCGGTGCTCGCGGCGGCCGGGATCCCGTACACGAGCGCCGAGGAGGAGAAGGCGAGGCGCGGAGACAGGATCACCCTGCGGCCGCTCCCCGGCGTCGAGGCCGGCGGCGGCTCCACCTGGCAGTCCCTGGCCCGGGGCACCGGCACGATCGAGACCGACTACCTCAACGGCGAGATCGTGTTCCTGGGCCGGCTGCACGGCGTACCGACTCCGCTGAACGAGCTGCTGCAACGGCTGGCCGACACATTCGCCCGGGAGCGGCGGCCGGCGGGTTCGCTGCCGTCGGCGGAACTCGTACGACTGGCGGACGAGGCCGTAGCGTCCGTGCGAGAGCCCGCGGCCGGTCGTCCCTAGCGCGAGACCGGACGTCGGCGGCCGGGGAGGGGCCACCCCGAACCGTCTCCAACCCCGTTGTCGTACCCCGCCCCTAAGCTCCACGCCATGACATCCCAGAACCCCGTCTCCGCCGACGCAGACGGCGTCCACCCGCTGGTCGGCGAACTGCGCGGCCTGCTCGCCACCGCAACCCCCGCACGCGCGCGCAAGGCGATACGTGAACTGCTCACCGTTCACGACGACGGGGCCGCCCTCGACCTCGCCGCCCGGTTCGCGCCCACCGCCGCCTGCTCCGGAGACCTCCTGCTGCGTGAACTGCCCCGCGCCGCCGATCCGGACCGCTTCTGCGAACTGCTCCTCGCACCCGCTCTCGCCCGCGAGGGCCGCACCGAGTTACGGCTGCGCCGGATCACGTCGCTGCGCGGCCTGCGCCACCTGACCATGCTCCGCACACTCCACCTGGACCGGTGCAAGGAGGTCACCGACCTCGGCGACCTCGCCGCGCTCACCGGCCTGACCGACCTCGACCTCAACGGCTGCGCCGGGATATCCGACCTGACCCCGTTGAGCACCCTGACCGCGCTCACCCGGCTCAATCTGCACCGCTGCCGTCAGGTCACCGACATCCGCCCGCTGCTCACCCTGGGCGGTCTGCGCGAGCTGGACCTCAGCATGACCAAGGTGCGTGACGTCACCGGCCTGCCCGCGGCCCTTCCGGACCTGCGCACCCTCACCATGCGCGGCTGCCGTTCCTTCCGTGAGGCCGGGCAGCTCGCCGGACTGACCCGGCTGACCACGCTGGACCTCGGCTGGACCGGGCTGCGCGACCTCCGGGGCCTCACGACGTTGCCCGCCCTCATCGCACTCGACCTCAGCAGCTGCGCCTCGCTGACCACCCTGGAGGGCATTCGCGCGCTGACCGGTCTGGCGGGGCTGCGGATCACCGACTGCCGCAAACTGGCCACCCTCACCGGCCTGGGAGCCCACCCGGGCCTGACCGAACTGACGGTGGACGGCTGCTCCGCCCTGCGCGACGTACGCGGCCTGGGAGCCCTGACCGGCCTCACCCATGTCTGCGTCAAGGACTGCGAACAACTCACCACCCTCGAAGGGCTACAGGGCTCACCCATCACCCGGTTCCGCGCCGAGGGCTGCCCCGCCCTGGCCGACTTCTCCGCCCTGGAGCACGTCCCCGGGCTCCGTGAAATCGACGCGCTCGGGCTGGACGCGCTCACCGACCTCTCGCAGCTGCCCGTCATGACCCTGGTGGACCACATGCGGTTCATCGAGTGCCGGTCCCTGCGCACTTTGGACGGCATACGTGTCCACCCCGCGCTGCGGAAGCTGATGATCTGGCGCTGCCACGCCCTGAGGTCGGTGCACGGCATCGGGCATCTGCCTGCCCTGAGTGAACTGACCCTGTGGGAAGTGCCCCTGGTCACGACCCTGGGGGAGCGGGGCGGGCTGCCGGACACCGACCGGCTGACACTGAACGGCTTTCCGCTGCTGACCGACATCGACGCGCTCGCCGGATCGCACATCCCCCGGCTGGAGCTGATGGGCATGCCCCTGCTGCGGAGCCTGGCATCCCTGGAGGCGAAGCCCGAGCTGAAGAGGCTGCGACTGTTCGGCTGCCCCCAAGTGACGGATCTGCCCGCGCAGGTGACCCACCTGCGGGCGACCTCACTCCCCTGGCCCGACCTCTCCCCGCTGAAGCGGCTCACCGCCCTGACCACGCTGGACCTGGGGCACGGTTACCTGACCGACATCGGCGGGATCGGCGCCTTCCCGGAACTGGAGCGGCTCAGCCTCCTGGGCTGCGACCGGGTGGAGGACTGGACGCCCCTGCTGGAGATGCCCCGGCTGCGGGAGCTGCAACTGACGCAGGACCACGGATACGAGCGGCCGTTCACCCCCGTGCTCCAGCGACTGCTGGCGAACGGCGTGACCCGGGTCCCCTGGCACGTGAGCTGGTGAGAGGAGGGGCGCTTCGCCCGCCCGCTGGCTCGCTCGGCCTACGCGCTCACCGCGGCGCGCCTCGACAACGGCATCCGCACCGCCGCCTCCGCGTACCGGCGCAGCAGCAGCCGGGCCACCTCGGGCGCCGGTCCCAGGACGTCCGCGAGTACGTCCGCCCGCTCCGCGCCCCGCGCGATGCGGTCCGGGAGGAAACCGGGGGCGAGGACATAAGGCGCTACGGCGACGCGCTCGCAGCCCAGCTCCCGCAGCTCCCGTACCGCGTCCTCCGTGCGGGGGAGTGCGGCGGAGGCGAACGCAGGCCGCACGGCGCACCAACCGGTGTGCCGCCACTCCCGCGCGATTTCTGCGATCACTGCGATCGCCTCCGGGTCGGTGGACCCCGCCGAGGCCAGCACGACCCCGGTCGAGGACTTGTCGGCGGGCGTCAACCCCGCCTCGTACAGCCGCCGTTCGAGGGCGGACATCAGCAGTGGCGACGGGCCGAGCACCTGCGCCTGACGGATGCACAACCCGCGCGGTGCGTCCCGCAGGACCGCCGGGATGTCCGCCTTCGCGTGGAAGGCGCGGGTCAGGAGGAGGGGGAGGGCCACGACATCTCGTACGCCCTCCGCCGCCAGGGACTCCAACACCCCTTGTACGGACGGGATGTTGAAGTCCAGGAAGCCGGTCTCCACGCGCAGCCCGGGCCGCAGCGACCGTACCCGCCGTACGAGGGCGTGCACGGTCGCCGCGTGCCGCGGATCGCGGCTGCCGTGGGCGATGACGAGGAGGACCGGCTTGTCGTACATATGGGTCAGCTCTTCACCAGGAGGCCGCGGCTGCGGAGCACCCGCCGTTCCAGCGGGCTGAAGAACAGCAGGTCGACGGCGATACCGACGAACAGGATCAGGAAGATCGCCTCGAAGATCATCGGCATGGAGCTGGCGTTGCGGCCGTTCTCCAGGAGCGCGCCGAGACCGATGCCCAGGTCGGGCGAGGAGGCGATGATCTCCGCGGCCATCAGCGAGCGCCAGGAGAACGCCCAGCCCTGCTTCAGACCGGCCAGATAGCCCGGCAGCGAGGCCGGCAGGACGATGTGCCAGGCACCCTTCCAGCCGGTCGCGCCCATCGTGCGGCCCGCCCGCAGGAACAGCGGCGGCACCTGGTCGATGCCGGAGACCAGGCCGTTGGCGATGGACGGGACCGCGCCGAGCAGGATCACCGCGTACATCATCGAGTTGTTCAGGCCCAGCCACAGCACGGCGGGCGGCACCCACGCCACCGACGGCAGCGACTGGAGGCCCGACAGGACCGGTCCGATCGCCGCGCGGATGAACTTCACCCGGGCCACCACCAGACCCAGCGGGGTGCCGATCGCCAGGGCCAGCAGGAAGCCGAGCAGACCGCGCTCGACGCTGGTCCAGATGTAGCCGAGAAGCTTGCCCTCCAGCCAGGCGTCCTTGAACTCGGCCGCCACATCGCCGGGGGAGGGCAGCTTGGTCGGGTCGGTGACCACGTTGAAGGTGATCAGCGCCTGCCAGACCAGCAGTACCACGCCGGTCGCGATGAGCGGCGGGAGGATCTTGGCGCGGAAGGTCACCGAGAAGGGCGTGCGTGTGGTGGCCACGTTCTCCAGGGCGTCCAGACCGGCCTCCAGGCCGGCGGTCTGGTGGTTGCCGTCGGACCGGTCCTGACGCGTGTCCGTCAGGCCCGACTTGGTGTCACTGCTGGCCATGACGGCGGATCTCCCCACGCAGTTGTTCGGTGATCTCAATGGACAGTTCCGCCACGGGGGCGTCCTCGATACGGCGCGGCTGCGGGATCTCGACCGTCCACTCGCGCGCGATCCGGCCCGGCCGGGACGACAGCAGGACGACCCGCTGTGCGAGCCGCACCGCCTCCCGCACGTTGTGCGTGACGAACAGGACGGAGACGCCCGTCTCCGCCCAGATCCGGGTCAGCTCGTCGTGCAGCACGTCACGCGTGATCGCGTCGAGCGCCGCGAACGGCTCGTCCATCAGCAGCAGCCGGCTCTCCTGCGCCAGCGCCCGGGCCAGCGCGACCCGCTGGCGCATTCCGCCGGACAGCTCGTGCACCCGCTTGTCGTACGAGCCCTGAAGCCGGACGAGGGCGAGCAGCTCCTCGGCACGGCCACGCCGGTCGTTCTTCGGAACTCCCCCCAGTTTCAGGGCGAGTTCGATGTTCTTGCCCGCGGTCAGCCACGGGAACAGGGCGTGCTCCTGGAACATCAGGGCAGGACGCCCGTCGGTCCTGATGCTGCCCGCGCTCGGGCCGTCGAGACCCGCGACGAGGTTGAGCAGCGTGGACTTGCCACAGCCCGAGGCCCCCAGGAGGGTGACGAACTCACCCGGTGCGACATCGAGCGTGATGTCGTCGAGGACGAGCTGCTGCCCGGCGGGCCCGGCGAAGGACTTCGAGACATGCTCGATGCGGGCGGCGTACTCGACCGACTCGGCCGTTCCGGCCTTGGCGATAGCGGTGGCCATGGTCGTCACCTCCTGGGGACTTGAGGGATCGGTGCTTACTTGACGCCGAGACCGGCGTCGTCGACCGTGCTCTCACCCGCGGCCTTGAGGACCGTGTTCAGGGGCGTGAGATCGTAGATGCCCGTCAGCAGCGGGTCCTCCAGCAGACCGGCCTTCACCGCGTGCTCCGCCTCGGTGTTGAGGGTGGAGGCCAGCGGGTCGTTGGTGAACTGGATGGACTTCCACGCCGGGTCCAGGACCGCGGCCGGCAGCTCCTTGCCCGAGTCGATGCCCAGCTGCTTGTTCGCCGCGGTCTTCGCCGCGTCGGAGTTGGCGTTGATCCACTTGTTGGTCTCGACGGAGGCCTTCAGGACCGCCTCGACGGCCTTCGGGTGCTCCTTGAGGAACTTCTGCGACACGATGATGTTCGTGATCACGAACTTCTTGTCCGGCCACAGGTCCGCCTCGTCGAGCAGCACCTTCGCACCCTCGGCGACCAGCTTGGACGCGGTCGGCTCCGGCACCCAGGCGCCGTCGATGGAGCCGGACTTGTAGGCGTCCGGGGTGACCTTGTTGTCGGTGCGGACGACCGACACGTCGCCCTTGCCGCTCTCCGCGTCGACCTTCCAGCCCTGGTCGGCGATCCAGTTGAGGAACGCCACGTCCTGGGTGTTGCCCAGCTGCGGGGTGGCGATCTTCTTGCCCTTGACGTCCTTCAGGGTCTTGATCTTGTCCGGGTTGACGACGAGCTTCACACCGCCGGACGCCGACCCGCCGATGATGCGCAGGTTGGTGCCCTTGGACTTGGTGTAGCCGTTGATCGCCGGGGAGGGGCCGATCCAGCCGATGTCGATGGAGCCCGAGTTGAGGGCCTCGATCTCGGACGGGCCGGCGTTGAAGATCTGGTACTTGGCCTCGGTGGCGCCCAGCGCCTTCTGGAAGTACCCCTTGTTGACACCGACGAGTGCGGTCGCGTGCGTCAGGTTGCCGAAGTAGCCGATCTTGACGGAGTCGAGTCCGTCGATCTTCTCGGCCCCGGCGGCGACCTTCGCGTTGGTGTTCTCGTCCTTGGAGTCCGACCCGTACCCGCAGGCGGCGAGCGTCAGCAGCGGGAGAGCGGCGACCACGGCGACGCCGCGGCGGAGGAAGGATGAGCGGTTGACAGGCACGGGAGGTGTTCCTCTCGGAGGCCCGGCGGTCACGGTCTCTCAGGTCGTGGCCGGGAGGTCGGCAGGTCTTCGTCGATGTCGGGACGTCCGGTGGGGGGACAGGGCGCGCAAGCGGTGCGCGTACGTCAGCACGCACATCGCGCGACTCCGCCCTGCCCGCTGCCGAGGGCGCCGCTGCCGACGCGGCCGCCCTCCTTCGCGAACGTCGAGTAGTAATCGGTGGCGTTCATGTCAGAAGTCCCACCCGTCGTCCTCGGCCGCGTCCTTGACGGGCTCCGGGGACGCGAACGACTCGCCGACCATGCCGGCGGTGAGCGTGGTGCCGTCGTTCGGGTCGATCAGGATGAACGAGCCGGTGCGCCGCGAGTCGGCGTACGAGTCGACGGGCAGCGGCTCGGCGGTACGGATCTTCACCCGGCCGATGTCGTTGGCGACGAGCTGTCCCGGATGCGGGTGCAGGGACAGGTCGTCGAGCGTGAGTCGGGACGGGATGTCCTTGACGATCGCCTTGACCGTACGGGTGCCGTGCTTGAGGAGCACCCGGTGGCCGACCGTCAGCGGTGCGTCGGCGACATGGCAGACCGTCGCCTCGACGTCCTGCGTGGTCGGCGGCGCGTCCTTGCTGGGCACGATCAGGTCGCCGCGCGAGATGTCGATGTCGTCCTCCAGGAGGACGGTCACCGACTGTGTGGTCCACGCGATGTCGACCGGCTCGCCGAGCAGGTCGATCCCGGCGATCCTCGACGCGTGGCCGGACGGCAGGACCGTCACGGACTCGCCGACGCGGAAGGAACCGGCGGCGATCTGGCCCGCGTACCCCCGGTAGTCCGGGTGCTCGGCGGTCTGCGGCCGGATCACGTACTGCACGGGGAGACGGGCGTGGCAGTGGCTCAGGTCGTGGGCGACCGGGACCGACTCCAGGTGCTCCAGGAAGGTCGGCCCGCCGTACCAGTCCATGTTCGCGGACGGGTCCACCACGTTGTCGCCGGCCAGCGCCGAGATCGGGATCGCGGTGATCTCCGGGACGCCCAGCTCCAGCGCGTACGCCGTGAACTCCTCGGCGATCGCCGCGAAGACCGATTCCTGGTAGTCGACCAGGTCCATCTTGTTGACCGCGAGAACCACGTGCGGGACCCGCAGCAGCGCCGCGAGGGCCGCGTGCCGCCGCGTCTGCTCGACCACGCCGTTGCGGGCGTCGATCAGGATCACCGTCAGCTCGGCCGTGGAGGCACCCGTCACCATGTTGCGGGTGTACTGCACATGGCCGGGGGTGTCGGCGAGGATGAACCGGCGCTTCGGCGTGGCGAAGTAGCGGTAGGCCACGTCGATGGTGATGCCCTGCTCGCGCTCGGCCCGCAGACCGTCCGTCAGCAGCGCGAGGTCAGGGGCTTCCTGCCCCCGTGAAGCCGACGCGCGCTCCACGGCCTCCAACTGGTCCGTGAGGATCGACTTGGAGTCGTGCAGCAGCCGCCCCACGAGGGTGGACTTGCCGTCGTCGACGGAACCGGCGGTGGCGAACCGCAGGAGCGTGGTCTCGGTGAGTTCCGTGGTCGTGCTCATGGCTAGAAGTACCCCTCGCGCTTGCGGTCTTCCATCGCGGCCTCGGACATCTTGTCGTCGGCGCGGGTGGCACCCCGCTCGGTGAGCCGGGAGGCGGCGATCTCGGTGATGACGTCGGCCAGCGTCACCGCGTCGGAGTCGACGGCACCCGTGCAGGACATGTCGCCGACCGTGCGGTAGCGGACCTGCCGCTTCTCGACGGTCTCGTCGGCCTTCGGGCCGCCCCACTCGCCCGCCGTCAGCCACATCCCGGCCCGCTGGAACACCTCACGCTCGTGCGCGAAGTAGATGTCCGGCAGCTCGATGCCCTCACGGGCGATGTACTGCCAGACGTCCAGCTCGGTCCAGTTGGAGAGGGGGAACACGCGGACGTGCTCGCCGGGCGCGTGCCGCCCGTTGTAGAGGTTCCACAGCTCGGGGCGCTGGCGACGCGGGTCCCACTGCGAGAACTCGTCGCGCAGCGAGAAGACGCGCTCCTTGGCCCGGGCCTTCTCCTCGTCGCGCCGACCGCCGCCGAAGACCGCGTCGAACTTCTCGGCCTGGATCTTCTCGGTCAGCGGAAGCGTCTGGAGCGGGTTGCGGGTCCCGTCCGGACGCTCCTTCAGCACACCCCGGTCGATGTACTCCTGCACGGACGCGACATGCAGCCGCAGCCCGTGCCGCTCGACCGCACGGTCCCGGTACTCCAGCACCTCGGGGAAGTTGTGCCCGGTGTCCACATGCAGCAGCGAGAAGGGGATCGCCGCGGGGGCGAAGGCCTTCAGCGCCAGATGCAGCATGACGATGGAGTCCTTGCCGCCGGAGAAGAGAATCACCGGCCGCTCGAACTCACCCGCCACCTCACGGAAGATGTGCACGGCCTCGGACTCGAGGGCGTCCAGGTGGGAGAGGGTGTACGGGGCGCCCGTACCCTCCGCCGGCTTGGCAACGGTCGTCGTCATGCCAGTCCCCTCTCGGTGAGCAGCGCGTGGAGCACGGCCGCGGACTCCTGGACGGTCTGGTCCTGCGACTCGATCCGCAGATCGGGCGTCTCGGGCGCCTCGTACGGGTCGTCGACCCCGGTGAGCCCGGTCAGCTCGCCCGCGGCCTGCTTGGCGTACAGACCCTTCACATCGCGTACGGAGCACACCTCGACCGGGGTCGCCACATGCACCTCGATGTACGGGGCGCCGCTCTCCTGGTGCCGCTTGCGCACCGCCTCGCGGCTGTCCGCGTACGGCGCGATCACCGGGACCAGTGCCTTGACGCCGTTACGGGCGAGCAGCTCGGCGAGGAAGCCGATGCGCTGCACGTTCGTGTGCCGGTCCTCACGGCTGAAGCCGAGGCCCGCCGAGATGAACTCACGGATCTCGTCGCCGTCGAGCACCTCGACGAGGTGGCCCTCCTCGCGCAGCCGGCCGGCCAGCTCGTACGCGATGGTGGTCTTGCCGGCGCTCGGCAGACCCGTGAGCCATACGGTGGCTCCGGTCGTCACTGGTATCTCCTGGTCCTCGGGGTTCGCGGTCTGGGTCTGGGCTCGGGTCATCAGCCGTGCAGCCCGCACTCGGTCTTGCCGCGGCCCGCCCAGCGGCCGGCGCGCGCGTCCTCGCCCTCCAGCACCCGGCGGGTGCAGGGCGCGCAGCCGACGGACGCGTAGCCGTCCATCAGCAGCGGGTTGGTGAGTACGCCGTGTTCGGCGACGTACGCGTCCACGTCGTCCTGCGTCCAGCGGGCGATCGGGGAGACCTTGACCTTCTGCCGCTTCTCGTCCCAGCCGACGACCGGGGTGTTCGCCCGGGTCGGGGACTCGTCGCGGCGGAGGCCGGTCGCCCAGGCCGCGTACCCCTTGAGGCCCCGCTCCAGGGGCTCGACCTTGCGCAGCTTGCAGCACAGGTCGGGGTCGCGGTCGTGCAGCTTGGGGCCGTACTCGGCGTCCTGCTCGGCGACCGACTGGACCGGGGTGAGGGTGAGGACGCGGACGTCCATCACGGCCTCGACCGCGTCACGGGTGCCGATGGTCTCGGGGAAGTGGTAGCCGGTGTCGAGGAACACGACGTCGACGCCGGGCATCGCACGGGAGGCGAGGTGGGCGACCACCGCGTCCTCCATGGAGGAGGTCACGCAGAAGCGCTTGCCGAAGGTGGCGGTGGCCCACTGGAGGATCTCCAGCGCGGAGGCGTCCTCCAGGTCACGGCCCGCCTGCTCGGCGAGTGCCTTCAAGTCGTCGGTCGTACGCTCTTCCTGAACGGTGGTCATATCGCGTCCCCTCCCGTTTCCTTGGGCTGAAGTCCACGGGCCAGCAGCCCGAGGAACTTCAACTGGAAGGCTCGATTGCACGCTCCGCATTCCCAGGCGCCATGGCCCTGCTCGTTGGGACGCAGATCCTCGTCGCCGCAATAGGGGCAGTAGAAGGGGGCGGCGCGCTCGCTCATGACAGGGACTCCTCGGAGGCACGGGTCGCCCAGGCGGCGAAGCGCTCGCCGTCCTCGCGTTCCGCCTGGAAGTTCTTCAGCACGCGCTCGACGTAGTCGGGCAGTTCTTCCGAAGTCACCTTCAGACCACGGACCTTGCGGCCGAAGCCGGCCTCCAGACCGAGGGCACCGCCCAGGTGGACCTGGAAGCCCTCGACCTGCTCGCCCGCGTCGTTCAGGACCAACTGGCCCTTGAGACCGATGTCCGCGACCTGGATACGGGCGCAGGCGTTCGGGCAGCCGTTGATGTTGATGGTGACCGGCTCGTCGAACTCCGGGATACGGCGCTCCAGTTCGTCGATCAGGGAGGCGCCGCGCGCCTTCGTCTCGACGATCGCGAGCTTGCAGTACTCGATGCCGGTGCAGGCCATCGTGCCGCGTCGGAAGGGTGAGGGGTTGACGCGCAGGTCGAGTGCCTCCAGGCCCTCGACGAGCGAGTCGATCCGGTTCTCCTCCACATCGAGCACGATCATCTTCTGCTCGACGGTCGTCCGGACGCGGCCCGAGCCGTGCGCCTCGGCCAGTTCGGCGATCTTCGTGAGGATCGTGCCGTCCACGCGGCCAACGCGCGGGGCGAAACCGACGTAGAAGCGGCCGTCCTTCTGGCGGTGGACGCCGACGTGGTCGCGCCAGCGCTCGACGGGCTGGGCCGGGGCCGGGCCGTCGATCAACTTGCGCTTGAGGTAGTCGTCCTCCAGGACCTGGCGGAACTTCTCCACGCCCCAGTCGGCGACCAGGAACTTCAGCCGGGCGCGGGTGCGCAGCCGACGGTAGCCGTGGTCGCGGAAGATCGAGATGACGCCCTCGTAGACGTCCGGGACCTCGTCCAGCGGGACCCAGGCGCCCAGGCGCTGGCCGATCTTCGGGTTGGTGGAGAGACCGCCGCCGACCCAGACGTCGAAACCGGGGCCGTGCTCGGGGTGCTCCACACCGACGAACGCGATGTCGTTGATCTCGTGCGCCACGTCGAGCAGCGGCGAGCCGGAGATCGCCGACTTGAACTTGCGGGGCAGGTTCGAGAAGTCCTTGTTGCCGATGATCCGGCGCTGGATGACCTCGATGGCGGGTGTGCCGTCGATGATCTCGTCCTCGGCGATCCCGGCGACCGGCGAACCGAGGATGACGCGGGGCGTGTCACCGCAGGCCTCGGTGGTGGACAGACCGACCGCTTCGAGGCGCTCCCAGATCTCCGGGACGTCCTCGATACGGATCCAGTGGTACTGCACGTTCTGCCGGTCCGTGAGGTCGGCCGTGCCGCGTGCGAACTCCTGCGAGATCTCGCCGATCACCCGGAGCTGCTCCGTGGTGAGCCGGCCGCCGTCGATGCGGACGCGCAGCATGAAGTACTCGTCGTCCAGCTCCTCCGGCTCCAGGATCGCGGTCTTGCCGCCGTCGATCCCGGGCTTGCGCTGGGTGTAGAGCCCCCACCAGCGCATACGTCCGCGCAGGTCGTTGGGGTCGATGGAGTCGAAGCCGCGCTTGGAGTAGATCGTCTCAATGCGTGTCCGCACATTGAGACCGTCGTCGTCCTTCTTGAACTGCTCGTTGCCGTTGAGCGGGGTGAAGTGTCCCGCGGCCCACTGACCCTCACCACGGTGACGGCTCACCTTGCGGCGGGGCGCGGCGGCAGGGTTCTGCGGGGTGGCGGCCATGGTTCTACGTCCTCCGGGACAGGCGGGAAGAGGCTCTTACCTGCGCGTACGGGCGCATGGTCAGGCCCGCGCGGCTCTGCGCGGGCTTGAGGCATAGGAGAGCGGATCGGCGGTGCTGAGGGCTCTTCAGCTTGCCGGACAGATGGCGCTGGACATGCGGCCGAGGTCGACGTGCCGCCGACTCACCAAGGCAATCCCAGTTCCAGACATGACGGAAGCGTGTCACGGCAATCTGGACACAGTCCAGCATTGTCCGCCATGCGGACACCCTTGTCTCGTACGATGAGACGAGGTGTTGTCGGTCACATGGCGGGGGTGCGGCCGGTCGAACGGGTCGGTTCTGGTGGCGTCCGGCCAGGTCAGGCGGAGTACGCGCCCGGCCAGGGTCCGGGGGCGGTGACCTCCTTCTCCTCCTCGACCTTGGTGTCGAAGAGGGTGAAGCCGCGGCGCAGATAGTTGTCCATGGCGTGCTCCCCGTCCTTGCTGCATGTATGCAGCCAGACCCGCTTTGTCGGGGCGAGGCCGGGCCGGCGGTCGCCGAGGTCCCAGGCGCGGGCGGTGCCGTACGAGAGGAGGTGGCCGCCGATGCGGCGGCCTCGGAAGGCGGGGAGCAGGCCGAAGTAGGCGATCTCCACGATGCCGTCGTCCTGGGGTTCGAACTCCACGTAGCCCGCCGGGGTGCCGTGGTCGTAGGCGACCCAGGTCTCTACGCCGGGGCGTGCGAGGTACTCCTGCCAGCGGGCGTATGTCCAGGTCAGGCGGTCGGTCCAGTGGATGTCTCCGCCGACCGAGGCGTAGAGGTAGCGGCTGAACTCCGGGGAGGGGAGTTCGGCGCGGGTGATTCTGACGTCCCCGTCGGGGGCCTCGGCGGGGAGGAGGTCGGTCGGGGAGGTCTGTTCCAGGGACCAGGTGGTCACGGCGATGTTGCTCATGGCTGCCAGGGAATCATCCGGGTGGGTTGCCTGTCGATTGTCGTCCGCGGGCCCGGTGGGGGCTGGTCGCGCAGTTCCCCGCGCCCCTAAAAGCAGGGCGTCACCGTGCGCCCGAATTCATCAGCGCCGCCTTCCCCCACTTCACCAACCTCGCTCCGCCCGTGTGGGCGTTATTTCAGCGAGCCGGTGATCGACGACAGGGGTACGGCATACAGCACCCGTTCCGGGACAGCTGTGCCCTGCCAGCCGCTTCGTTGGTCCGCCGCCCGTTCTGTCAGGGACCAGACCTCGCCCGTGCCCTCCCAGTAGGAGAGGGACTCGGCGTGTTCGGCCCAGCAGCGGCGGGACTGGTCGTCGGTGCCGCAGCGGGCGGCCTTCGCGCCTTCGGCGTCGAGGCGCCACAGGGTGCCGTGGCGGTTCTTGGCGCTGGGGGCGTGGCCGATGTACCAGTCCGCCTTCTCGTCGCCCGCCGAGCGGTACGACAGGACACCCTGTATGCCGGTGGCCTTCGTCGAGTAGGCCTCCACCGCGTCCGCGCGGCCCAGCGCGTTGGTGGCGAGGAGGCCGGAGCGGTCGCCCGCGCCGCTGAACGAGTAGCGCCACAGGCGGCTGCGCTGATCGGCGCCGGACGGGAACCACTCGCTCGCGACCAGGCTGTCGGGCGTGGAGCTGCGGTCCAGGGAGAGGGAGCCGAAACAGGGGGTGCCCTCGTCGGACGACGGGTCGCACGTGCCACCGGTCAGGCTGTACGAGGCGACGGCGGGCATGACATAGCCGTAGCCGTGCGCCGACCAGCCGCCGGGCACCTTGCCGACCGCCGGGCTGTCGACCGAGGCGCGCTGGATGCGGTTCATGTCGTACACGTACAGGGAGTTGTGGTCGGAGTCCGTGGGCGAGGCCGTGACCAGCAGCTTGTCCTGGTACCAGACCATGCCGGAGATCGACGAGGACAGCTTGCGGTAGTCCGAGCCGTCCTTCGTCGGGACGACCAGCAGCACCCAGCGGTAGGTCATGCTGCTCAGGTCGTTCGCGTCCATGACGGCGACCCGTGCCAGGCCCTGGGAGACCGTGGGCTCGTCCGGTTTGGCGTCGTTGTGCGTCCAGCCGGAGAGGATCACGCGGTTGGCGCCCCAGCGGCCGTCCTCGTCCGCGTCGCCGGAGGTGGTGACGGACTGCGGCAGCCAGCGCTGGCTGGCCGAGTCGGCGTCGTCCCAGCAGTACGCGCGGGTGGCGGTCGGGGCGACGGGCAGCGCCTCGGTCTCGGTGGAGGCGCACTCGGCGGTGTTGCGCATCGTGCGGTTGGTGTGTTCCAGGACGGTGCTCACACCCACCGTGCCGCCCATGGAGGAGGCGAGCCGGTCGAGCGAACTCTTCGCCGTCAGATGCTCTTTGAGCTGGAAGTTCGCCAGCTCGGCAGCGGACGTCACGGACTTCAGGGGACCCGGGTTGTCGCTGCTCACGGCCTGGGAGGCGCTGACGATGGTGGCCGCGGCGGTGAGGGCGAGCGCGGTACCGGCGAGGACGCCGCGCAGCGCTCTGCCCCTCTTCTGCCTGCGGTGTCTGCCGCGATGTTTCATTACATCCTCCCGTGGCAGGCCAACTGCTGGTCACGGTCCGTGCGTTGAACCAGGACAGCAGTGTGGGGGGCCGTGGGAAGGATGGTACGTCAGGGGGCGCCAGGCCTGGTCGAATACCCCGGAATCCATGCGCTTGTGTTGTACACGGGGCCCGTTCGGGCCCTTTTTCGTACGCAGGTGTCACGCCCGGTCACTGTGCGTCGCCCTTCTCACCCCTCGGTCGCCGCTCCCCGGCCCCGGGCCACCGTCGGCGCCGTCGAGTGGGGCAGCAGATCGAGCGGGTCGTCCGGGAGGAGGACGGTCACCTCCGTCTCCTCGCTGAAGCGGTACGGGCGATGGTCGAGGAACGCCCCGAGATACCGCCGTATCCGGGACATCTCCGCGCGTACGGTCACCGTGCGGGCCGGGTCGCCGAACACGTCCTCCGCCAGGCCCGCCGCACTGCGGCCGGTGCGGTGCAGGGCCAGGAGGTAGAGCAACTCGGCGTGCCGGGGGCTCAGTTCATGGGTCCAGGAACCCGCCGGGCCCGACACCGCCACCGACCAGTGGCGCGGCCGGCCCAGGTCCAGGACGATCCGGGTGGCACCGCGCGGCTCTGGCTCGGCGGCGGCGCGGATCAGCCAGCCGCCGGACAGCGGCTCCACCGCGCACAGGCCCACCGACGGCAGCCAACACCGGCCCGGGGACAGCGACTTGGGCAGCGTGACGCGGTTCGTGTACGGCATGCCGGTGACCGCGGCCGTCCAGCCGTCCCGGTCCACCGCCAGGGCCCGCCCGGCGAGCCGCGCCAGCACCGGCGCCGCCACCGCCCGCAGCCGCTCCAGCGAGTGCTGGTGCCGCTCCCGCAGCCCCGCCTCGGCGAGCTTGGCGACCGAGTCGACCCAGGCGAGCGTCGCCGGATGCATGCTCTCCAGCGGCCCGCTCACATCCACCACGCCGATCAGCCGGCCGTCGCGCGGGTCGGTGATCGGCGCGCCCGTGCACGTCCAGGAGGCGTGCGACCGTACGAAGTGCTCGGAGGCGAAGACCTGTACGGCCCGCCGGGCGACCACCGGGGTGCCCACGCCGTTGGTGCCGACGACGTCCTCGGCCCAGTCGGCGCCGGGCTCGAAGCCGAACGAGTCGGCCTTGCGCAGCACCGGCGTACTGCCCTCGCGCCACAGCACGCGGCCCTCCTCGTCCGCGACGACCATGATGTGCTGGCTGGCGTCCGCGACCGACAACAGCCCCTGTCGCAGCACCGGGAGGACATGCCGTAACCGCGTGGTCTCGCGCCGCCGTTCCAACTCCTCGCGGCTCAGCAGTCCGGCCCGGAAGTCGTGGTCGGGGTCGACGCCGCTGCGCAGCATGCGGTCCCAGGACTGGTCGATCACCGGGCGTGGCGCGAGGCGCGGGCGCTGTCCGGTGAGGCGGGCCGCACGTACGTCGCTGAGCAGTCGCGCCGCCTGCGCCGCGTCACGCGCGGCGAGTTGTGTGACGTCCATCGGCGGGTTCGCCACTGGGTCCTCCCGTACAGGGGTGCCGACAACCGGTTGCCGGAGCCGTTCGGGGACGCTGCCCGGGCCCCGTATTGACTGGTTGTCTCATGGTGCCGTCCCGTGGCCCCGGAGCGACACACTCCGCACACAGATGCCAACAAGTTGCAACCCCCTGCAACCCTGGTGAACTGCCCTGCGGTGTCTGAAACTTGGGCGACGCCGCCCGCGCGGCGTCCGCGCTCCCGATCCATGCGGGCCAGCGAGCGGGGGTGGTGCCGTGTCGGCGCAGCACCACCTCCGCGGTGCGCTCCGCGGGTTGGGTGGGTTTTTTTGGGTGCGGGTCCGGTGGGGGCTTGTCGCGCAGTTCCCCGCGCCCCTGTCGGGTCGCGCTGGCGCGCTTCCCCGACATCGGTACAGGACTCTCGGTACAGCACTTGGGGTCAGATCAGGGGTCTTGCTCGGGTCACCACCTCTGCCAGGTTCAGGGTGTGGGGGAGGGTGCCGAAGGCGTTGCCCCAGTCGTTGCCCAGGCGGGAGGCGCAGAATGCGTCGGCTGTCTCCGGGGGTGCGAAGCGGACCAGTAGGGAGCCCTGGAGGACCAGGGCGATTCGCTCGACCAGGCGGCGGGCGCGGCCCTCGATGCCGTCCAGGTCGGCGAGTTCGGCCAGCAGGTTCTTGATGGCGCCGTCCAGGCGGTGGTCCGCGCCGCGTGCCTTGCCTACCTCCAGGAGGAACGCGTTGAGGGCGGCCGGCTCGCGCTGCATGGCCCGCAGGACGTCCAGCGCCTGGACGTTCCCGGCGCCCTCCCAGATCGAGTTGAGCGGTGACTCGCGCAGCAGCCGGGGCATGCCCGACTCCTCGACGTAGCCGTTGCCGCCCAGACACTCGGACGCCTCCGCCACCAGCGGGGTGCAGCGCTTGGTCACCCAGTACTTGGCGGCGGGCAACGCGAGCCGCAGGAAGGCCCGTTCCTGTTCTCCGCCGTCGTCGTAGGCGGCGGCCAGCCGCAGTGCGAGGGCCGTCGCCGCCTCCGACTCCAGGGCCAGGTCGGCCAGTACGTTGCGCATCAGCGGCTTGTCGATCAGCTTCCCGCCGAAGGCCTCGCGGTACGTGCAGTGGTGCACGGCCTGGGCGACCGCCTGCCGCATCAGCGCCGCCGCGCCGAGCACACAGTCGAGCCGGGTCGCCGAGACCATCTCGATGATGGTGCGCACCCCGCGTCCCTCGTCCCCTACCCGGCGCACCCACGTCCCGTCGAACTCGACCTCGGCGGAGGCGTTGGACCGGTTGCCCAGCTTGTCCTTGATCCGCTGGATCCGGAACTCGTTGCGCGTGCCGTCCGGCAGGACGCGGGGGAGGAGGAAGCAGGTCACTCCGCCGGGTGCCTGCGCCAGCACCAGGAACCCGTCCGACATGGGCGCCGAACAGAACCACTTGTGGCCGGTCAGCTCGTACGTCCCGTCCTCGGCGAGCGGCCTCGCGACCGTCGTGTTGGCCCGTACGTCGCTGCCGCCCTGCTTCTCCGTCATGCCCATCCCGAAGAGCACACCGGCCTTCCGGTCGGCCGGCCTGAGCCCCTCCTCGTAGACGGTGGACGTCAGCCGGGGCTCCCACTCGGCGGCGAGGGCCGGGTCGGTGCGCAGTGCGGGCACCGCCGCGTGGGTCATCGACAGCGGGCAGCCGTGGCCCGCCTCGGCCTGCGACCAGACCAGGAACCCGGCGGCCCGCCGCACATGCCCGCCCGGTCGGGTCCAGGCCGCCGTCAGCCCGGCGGAGACGCCCTTGCCGAGCAGGCGGTGCCAGGCCGGGTGGAACTCCACCTCGTCGATCCGGTTGCCGTACCGGTCGTGCGTGCGCAGCTTCGGGGGGTTCTCGTTGGCGAGCGCCCCCCATTCCTGCACCTGCGCGGATCCGGCGGACTTCCCGAGCGTGGAGAGTTCGTCCCGGGCCTCGTCCAGAAGCCCGGGGTCCAGATGCCGCTCGACGGCCGCCACCAGGGCCTTGTCGGCGGTGAACACGTCATATCCGACCAGGGGCGGCGCCTGGTTGGTCACGGTGTGGGTGCTGGCTGCCATAAAAGGAACCTACCCCCCGGTACGGTGTTGTTCACCGGTTCCCGGCGGCGCAGCACCCCGTGCCGTTCGTGCGATCCGTGCCGGTCAGGCCGGTCGGGAGAGTGCCGCCAGTTCGTCGGAGGCCAGGGAGGTCACGTCCTGGTCGGCCTGGAGGGACTCCAGCCAGCCGGGGTGGTACACGGTGTCGAGGTAGCGCTCGCCGAGGTCCGGGGCGATCGCCACCGCCGTGAGGTCACGTCCGTCGTGCCGGGCCAGCCACTGCCTGGCCCCGCTGATGACCGTGCCGGTGGACCCGCCGAACAGGAAGCCCCGGGCCGCCAGCTGCCGGCAGACCCGCACCGCGTCCGGTTCCTCGACGCGGATCACCTCGTCGATGTACGACTCGTCGAGCAGCTGCGGCCGTACGCTCGTGCCCAGGCCCGGGATCATCCGGGGTCCCGGCGGCCCCCCGAAGGTGACCGAGCCGACGGCGTCCACGGCGACGATCCGCACCCGCCGGTTCCACTGCCAGAACCAGCGCGCGCAGCCCATCAGCGTGCCGGTGGTGCCGGCGCCGACGAACAGGACGTCCAGGCCCGGGAACCGGCGGGCGATCGCCGGTGCCGTCGTTCGGTAGTGCGCCCGCCAGTTCCCGTCGTTGGCGTACTGGTTGAGCCATACGTACCGCTCGTCGGAGGCGCACAGCGCGCGGACGTAGCCGATCCTGGCGCCCAGGAAACCGCCGTGCAGATCGGGCCGGTCGATGACGTGCACCCGGCTGCCCAGCGCCTCCATCAGACGGATCGCCTGTGCGTTGCAGCGTGAGTCGGTCACGCACAGGAAGCCGTAGCCCCGACTGGCCGCGAGCACACTGAGCGCGACGCCCAGGTTGCCCGAGGAGGACTCCACGAGAACGGATCCCGGCCGCAGCCTGCCGTCCCGTTCGGCGGCCGCGACCATCTCGCAGGCGGCCTTCATCTTGATCGAACCGGCGAAGTTGAAGCCCTCGCACTTCAGGTAGAGGGGAAGCCCGACGGTGGCCCGCAGGTCGACGTACAGCTCGTCCTCGTTGAAGTCCGATGGTTGGGAAATGACTGGCATGTTGTCCCCCTGAGTGTGACGCGCCTGTCCTCGGCGCGCCTGATCTGTGGCACGGCACCCGGCAACCCGGGCGCTGTGACTGTCCCCCTGAACAGGTCAGCCGTGCCGGCGCAGTTCGTGGAAGAAGCCGTCGACGACACGGAGTTCGCCGCGGCGGGTCACCTCGTCGTGGACGAACCTGCCGACGGCGAGGTCGAGCACTCCGAGGCCGAAGGGCGAGAACACCACCGGCCGGTCCACCGGGACCTTCGTGCGGCCGGTGAGCACGTCGTCCAGCGTGCCGTCGATGAACTCCCGGCTGCCGGTGAGCTGTTCGGCCAGGTGCGGAGAGGTCTCCGCCTTCAGGCAGTGCTCGACGTCGTCGACGTAGTTCGCCGAGGCGAGCAGGATCTCGGGCGCGAGGTCGCGCAACGAGACGTGCAGGACGAGCGGATGGTGGTCGAACCACGACACGTCGTGGATGTGCGGCTTCGCGGCGACGGTGGCGAACACCAGCAAGTCGCTTGAACGGACGAGCTGTTCGGCGCTGTCGTGCACGGTGACCTTGCCGCCGCCGTCCGACCGCTCCAGATAGCCACGGAAGCCGGCCGCGCTGTCGGCGGACAGGTCGAACACGCCCGTCTCGTCGAACTCCCAGCCGGTGGCGGCGAGATAGGTGTGGATGTAGCGGGCGATGAGCCCGGTGCCGACGAACCCGACGCGGGTCGGTCGCGCACGCCCCTGGCCCAGTTTGGCGGCGGCCAGCGCTGCCGAGGCCGCCGTACGGGAGGCGCTGATGATCGAGCTCTCCAGGCAGGCGAACGGATAGCCCGTGTCGTGGTCGTTGAGGATCAGCACGGCCGAGGCCCGCGGGATCCCGCCCGCCACGTTCTCCGGGAAGCTGGACACCCACTTCAGCCCGTCCACGCGCACGTCCCCGCCGATCGACGCGGGCAGCGCGATGATCCGCGACGACGGACGGTCCGGGAACCGCAGGAAGTACGAGGGCGGGTTCACCGAGTCCCCGGCCCCGTGCAGCCGGTACACCGCCTCGACGAGGTCGACGACGTCCGACTCCCGTCCCTGGAGGGCCTGTTGGACCTGCTCACCGGAGATGACGGAGAACGGCGGGACCGTGACAGGGGTCGTGGTCATGATGCATTCCCTTCGAGAGAGTCGGTGCGGCGGACCGGGTCGGCCAGGGCGGCGAGAACCTCGCGCGGCCCCTCGAACGACTCGCGGCTGTGTGCCGTACGGATGTTGTCGACGAGCAGCAGATCGCCGCCCTGCCACGGCTCGCGCACGGTGTGCGCCGTGTACACCTCGTTGAGGATCTGGACGACGTCCTCGCCGATCGGATCGCCGTTGCCGTAGCGGGTGTTGAAGGGGAGGCCGTCGGCGCCGTACACGTCGACCAGGTACTCGTGGACCTCCGGGTCCATCGTCCACTCGTTGAGGAACGCGATCTGGTTGAACCAGCAGCGCCGGCCCGTGACCGGGTGGCGCAGCACCGCGCCGCGCCGCTGGCGGGTGCGCAGGGAGCCGTCCAGCTCCCAGGCGAACTCGATGGCGTGGGACCGGCAGTAGCGCTCGACGGAGGCTCGGTCGGAGGTGCCGAAGGCCTCGGCGAGCGTGGCGCCTATCTCGTCGTTGAAGGTACGGGTGAGCAACCAGCCCTCCTTCTCGAAGCGTTGGACGAGTTCGGCGGGCAGCGCGTCGAGCACGGCCGCCGCGTCGGCCACCCCGGTCGCGCCGCCCTCGGCGGGCGCTTCGAGGCAGGCGAACATCAGCAGGCCGGGGAACTCCTGGGCGTAGCTCAGCTCGTGGTGCATGCACATCGGCTGGTTGGGCGGCCACTTGGAGGACGAGTACACGCCGTCGGCGTACCGCCGCCGGGGCGCGAAGGCCTCCTGGTCGCTCATCAGGCCGTCGGTCAGCCGCCGCAGCACGGCGCCGGTCGTCGCGGGCTCGTGCAGTCCGAGGCCGCGCACCAGCAGTGAGCCGTGCTCGGCGACGGCCGCCCGCAGCGCGTCCCGGTGGGCGCCGGCCCACTCCGCCGGGTCGGTGACGGGCGGGGTACGCAGGGTCGGCGGCCGGTCGGGGAGCAGCTCGATGCCCGCAAGTGCGGCCGGGGGAGCGGGAGTCGATGCCGAAGGTGTGGAGGAGAGTGCCATGGTTGTCGTTCCTTTCGGTGCGGCCGTCGTCAGGCGGTGGCGGCCGGCGATTCGAGCAGCTCGGCCAGGTCCGCGAGGACCGGGTGGCGGATGACGTCCTTGAGGGTGATCGCCCGGTCCAGGGCGATCGCGAGCCGGACGGCCGACAGCGAGGTGCCGCCACGGTCGAAGAAGTGGTCCAGGCGCCCGATCCGGTCGGCCGGAACCCCGAGCACGTCGGCCCAGGCGGCGGCGAGTCGCCGCTCACCGGCCGTCTCCGGCCCCCGCATGCCCTCCTCGGCGGTGTCGAGTTCCACGGCGAGCGCGGTGAGCGTCCTGCGGTCGGTCTTGCCGTTGGGGGTGAGCGGCAGCCGCTCCCGCCAGTGCACGGCCGCCGGAACCATGTACGCGGGCAGCGACTCGGCCAACCGCGCCTGTACGTCCACGAGTTCGGCGCCGGTGCAGAACGCCACCAGCCGCACGCCCCGTACGACCACCACGGCACCGTCCCGGACGCCGGGCACCCGCAGCAGCGCGTTCTCGATCTCGCCGATCTCGATCCGGAAGCCCCGCAGTTTCACCTGGGTGTCCCGGCGGCCGAGGAACTCCAGCCTGCCGTCGGGCAGCCAGCGCCCGTGGTCACCGCTGCGGTAGAGCCGCTCACCGGGCCGGTACGGGTCCACGGTGAACGCGGCGGCCGTGCGCTCGGGGTCGTTGACGTACCCGCGGCCGACACACACCCCGGAGAACACGATCTCCCCGGGTGCCCCGAGCGGCACGGGCGAGAGGTGCTCGTCGACCACGTACACGCGGACGTTGCGTACGGGACGCCCGAGCGGAACGCGGGGACCGTCCGGCACCCGGTCCATCACCTCGTGGTTGGTGTCGTCCGAAGTCTCGGTCAGCCCATAGGCGTTGGCGACCTTGATGCCGGGCTGGGCGGCGAACCAGCGCTGCACCAGCTCCCGCTTCACCGCCTCCCCGGTCACCGACACACAGTGCAGCTCGGGGAGTTCACGGGGCCGCCGCTCCAACTCGGCCAGCACGGCTTCGAGATAC
Source organism: Streptomyces sp. NBC_00075 (assembly GCF_045041225.1). Taxonomy (NCBI): domain Bacteria; kingdom Bacillati; phylum Actinomycetota; class Actinomycetes; order Kitasatosporales; family Streptomycetaceae; genus Streptomyces; species Streptomyces sp. NBC_00075. The sequence goes on along the minus strand of NZ_CP108243.1, from coordinate 2,145,284 downwards.
GACGGCACGATCTGGAGCACATTGACCCCGCCGTCCACGATCGTGTCCACGAACCGGGCCACGTCCAGGATCACGTCCTGCCCGACCAGCAGCGTCCGGCCGCCGACGAGCAGCGCGGACACCAGTTGCCACAGCGAGATGTCGAAGCACTGGGGAGCGGTCTGCGCCACCGTCTGCCCCTCGCCGACCTCCAGGTCCTCCAGCTTGGCGAGGACGTGGTTGACGAAGCCCGCGTGCTCGCACATCGCGCCCTTGGGCTCCCCGGTCGACCCGGACGTGAAGTAGATGTAGGCGAGTTGACCGGCGGTGACAGGCACGTTCAGATCGTCGTCCGCGTGCCCCTCCGCCTCGATCTCGTCGACGTACAGCCTCGGTACGTCCGTCCCGGTCGCGTCGAGCGTGGTGGTGCTGCCGTGCTCGGTGACGACGAACGCGCACTCGGCGCGGGTGAGGGTGGCGGTGATGCGCCCGGCCGGGAAGTGCGGCTCGACCGGCAGATAGACACCGCCCGCCTTGAGCACCCCGAGCACGGCGGCCATCCAGTCGAGGTTGCGCTCGGTGACCACGGCGACGACCCCCTCACGGGTCAGCCCACGGGCCAGCAGCGCCCGACCGACCTGGTTCGCCCGGGAGTTGAGCTGACGGTAGGTCCACTCCGTGCCGCCCTGCACGGCCGCGACCGCGTCCGGGTGCTTCCGGACCCGCTCCTCGAACAGCTCGTGCACCCGGCGGTCCGGGAGTTCACGGTCCGGACCCGCCAACCCGTCCAGCTGGAAGGCGAGTTCCGCACCGGACAGCAGGCTCTGACCCTCGTGGTCGGCGTCCGGGTCGGCGGCCATCAGGGAGAGCGCGGTGAGGTGGTAGCCGGCGATCCGGGCAGCCGCCTCGGCGTCGAGGACATCGGTGCGGTGACGCAGCCGCAGGGTGTGCTCGCCGACGCTCAGATACAACACGGCGCCGTCGTCGGCGAGTTCGCCGCCGTGCGGGTCGAGGACGGTCTCGTACGGCGGCTCGTCGGCTCCGCCCACCTCGTCGGCGAGGTCCGTCAGGGCCAGCAGCTCCCGCCAGGAGCCGGGGCCGACCAGCATCCGGCGGGCCACGGGCGGCTGCCCCTTCACCGCCACGTACCCGGTGGTGACCTCCCGCTCACCGGAGAGCGCGGCGAGCACCTTGGCGTGCGCGGCGAGCAACGCCGACTCGAACGAGGCCGACCTCAACAGGGTGGCGTCGAGCGGGACTTCGTACTCGGCGTACACCGAGTGGGGCCCGTTCTGCGGGTCCGCGCCCGGGACCGGGTCGGATATCCAGCGTGGAATCGTGGTCATCGTTCTGCCCCCGTCGATATCTCTGCGGTCCGACCGGGCTGTGCGAGCCGATCGGTCTGTGTCGTCAGTGCGGTGTTGTGTGCGGTCGGAGCGGGCCGGTTGGACCGTGCGGTGAGGACGATCTGGTCGCTGCGCAGCGGCACCGCCGGGTTTCCGCCCCAGCGGGCCAGGCACGGCATGTCCTCGCCCTTCATCAGGAAGGAGTCCGGGGCGAGTTGGGACCCGTCGCCCATCGACACCCCGTAGTGCACGAGTGCGGCCGTGCCGACCGTGACGCCCGCGCCGAGGACGATGTGATCGGACTTGAAGGTGCCGTCCTCCTGCGAGTGGGCCTGGAGGATGCTGCGCGGGCCGAGGGTGCAGTCGTCGCCGATCGTGGCGAGGGTGCGCTCGGTGATGGCGGCGCCGTCGTCGAACACCCGGCGCCCGATCCGCACGCCCAGCAGCCGCCAGGCCAGGCTCTTGAACGGCGTGCCGTTGAGCGCGACCAGGAAGGCGGAGGGCACCTTCCACAGCCGCTCCTGCCACCAGAAGTGCGGATCGTAGATCGAGCACAACCGGGGTACCAGCGGCCGGAACCGGGTGATGAGCCGCTCGACGAGCACGTAGTACCCGGCGGTCAGCACGAGCCCGAGGACCAGGGAGGCGCCGACCAGCGCACCGGCGGCGACGCCGTGCGTGCCGTACACGGCGAAGGCCGCGAAGCCCAGCACCGTCAGGAGGAAGGAGTGCATCCAGCGGACGAACAGGAACAGGCCCATCGAGCGCAGGTTGTAGCGGTTCTTCGCGGCGAGCCGGCGGACGAACTCGTCGCCCTCGCGCAGATGGTCGAAGCTGCTGTCCCGCTCCACCGACCGGGGGATCTCGAAGGACGGCGAGCCCAACAGGCCGACGTTCTCCCGGACTTCACCGTCGAGCGGCACCATCACCTTGGTCGCAAGGAGGACGTTCTCGCCGGTCCGGCCCCCGGCGGGATACGCGATGTGGTTGCCGAGGAAGCTGTGCGGCCCGATCTCCGCCCGCGAGACGCGGAACGACGTACCGGAGTAGTCGGCGTTGAGGACCGACAGCCCGTCGGCGACCATCGTGCCGCGGCCGACGGAGACCAGGTAGGGGGTCTCCTGCCGTACCTCCGTACCGAAGTTGGAGCCGGTCTGCTCGACATGCGAGAGGTCGTAGCCGATGGCCCGCAGATAGTGGACGACGTACGAGCTGTCGCCCGTCAGCCACAGGAAGAACTTCAGGTTGGTCATACGGGTGATGGCCCGCTGCGCCCCGTAGTGCAGGCCGTACAGCGGATACACCCGGTCCGGCCGGATCACCAGGTTCAGCAGCCGGGGCACCACGGACACGCTCACGGCTCCGACGACGATCACGGCGGTGAAGAGCGCGAGGGACACACCCAGGGCCTCGGCGTAGAAGCGGAGCGAGGTCATGTCGGCCACGTCCGGGTCGAACAGCGCGTCCAGCCGGGGAACCAGGTCCAGCAGCAGATAGCCGCCCCCGACCGCCAACGGCACGTAGAACAGGAGCAGTTGGAGCAGGCTGGCGAGGCCGTAGGCGGCCCGGCGGGCGGTGGAGCAGGGGGCCGCGGGGACCCGTACGTAGTCCACGTCCGTGGGCTGGGCGGGCGAGCCGTGCCGGCGCAGGCCCGCGGGGACCGCCTGGCCCTCGAACAGGGTCGACGAGTGGCCTAGTTGGGCCCCGTCACCGATCGACGTGCAGATGTCGAGGACGGTCTTCTCACCGACGTACACATCCCTGCCCAGGGTGACCGGGCCGGTCTGGATACGGCCGGCGACGGCCCGGTAGCAGAGGAAGTGGGCGTCCTTGCGGATCACCGTGCCCGCGCCGACCGTGAGCAGGTCGGTGCAGACCGGGAGGCTGGGCGAGAGGATCGTGACGCCCTTGCCGATCCGCGCGCCGAGCGCCCGCAGATAGAGCACGTAGAGCGGGTTCCCGGCGAACAGGACCATCGGGTTGGCGTGCAGCAGCGCCTTCACGGTCCAGAAGCGCAGATAGGCGAGGCCCCACACCGGGAACTCGGTCGTCTTCCAGCGGCCGATCAGCACCCACTTGGCGACCACCGGCAGCGTGCACATCCCGACGAAGACGGCACCGCCGAACACGACCGACCGCGCATAGACGTCGACGGCCCCCGCGCCGGCGTTGATCCACTCGTAGCCCTCGACGGTGACGAGCCCCGTGAGGAAGCAGTACGCGGCGAAGACCAGCAACTGCGCGGCCCCGCACAGGACATACCGCAGGCTGCTGCCGGGCGCCGGGGCCTCGGCGGGCGGTGCGGCGGGCGCCTCGGCCGGGGCGCTGCCGAGCGCCGCCGCCAGACTCCGGATCGTCGGATGGCCGTACACGTCCTTCATCGACACCGACGGCAGATCGTCGCGCTTCCTGACGCGGGCACAGAAGTGCGCCATGACCAGGGAGTTGGCGCCAAGATCGTCGAAGAAGTGGCTGTCGAGCGGTACTTGGTCCGTCTTCACGACCCCGGCGAGCACCTCGGCGAGGATCCGCTCGATGTCACCCCCGGCGCCGGACAACTGCGTCTGCTGCGTCTGCTTGATCGGATCGGTCGGCGGTATGGACGCCAACTCGATCGGTTTTCCCCCCACTGTTCCCCCCACGATGAAGCTCCTTAGCGGTGCTGGTCCTGGCTTTCGGTTCGGTCGGCTGATTCGGTCGGCTCGGATCGCTGGACGATCGGTCGAGCGGCGGCCGGGGTCCCCTGTTCCCGGCCTGTTTCCCGTCCCCGCACCCATGTCCGGGCCTCCCGCGCCGCCCCCGCGACCAGGGCCTCCAGGGGTCCCCGGCCCCTGGTGAGCCGCCAGACGACCGCGAAGAGCAGCGAGCCCGCGACCAGTACGGCGTACTGGAGGTCGGGGGAGCCGTTCAGGGCTCCGGTGGCGAGGAACAGGACATGGGCGGTGTAGAGGGTCAGCGGCATGCTTCCGGCGGCCGCCAGCGGGATCAGCGCGCGCCGCACCACGGTGATCCGGGTCAGCAGCAGGACCGCCGCGAGCAGCGCGGTGGCCGAGCCGAGGGTGTGCAGCATGTCGAACGGCGAGGTGGAGTGCGGCGCCCGGGAGAGCATCGACCACCAGGTCTCGCCGTCCGGGGTGTCCCACAGGGCCTCGTCGCGGGCGTGCGGCCCGGTCACGTCGTAGAACTCGTTCTCCTGGAGCCGTGCCAGTCCGCCCCAGCGGAAGAGCCACAGCGAGCAGACCAGCCAGGAGGTGGCGGCGAGCGCCAGTCCGGCGGTCAGCAGCCGGGCTGCGGTGCGCCGGTCGAAGAGGTCGAGGCGCCCGATGGCGAGACCGGCACAGAGGTACGCCGTCCACGCCAGGACCGGGTAGTCGCCGTGGACCAGGAGGTCGCCGAGGAGACCGGCCGGGTCGGTGACGACGTCCTGGAGCGTCGGGTCGCCGTCGAAGGCGGGTTCGGGCAGCGCTCCTTGCAACAGGTGCACGAGGAACGGCGCGACCACGCCCAGCCCGAGGGCGATACACGCCAACGTCCGTGCCCGCAGGGCCAGCAGAGGCAGCGCGAGCAGGAACAGCAGGGCGTAGAAGGCGAGGATGACGTCGACTTCGAGGCCGGCCGCGTTGGCGGCGTAGCCCAGCGTCAGCCCGATCAGACCGACGGACAGTGCCCGTGCGGCGACCGAGGCGAGCGAGCCGCGGTCGACCCGGGGCGTACGGCCGCCGGTCGTGAAGGCCAGGCCGACGCCGGCGACCAGGGCGAAGGTCGCCGAGGACCGGCCGCCCGCCAGCTGCCAGGCCACCGTCGGCGAATCGTCCGGCTCGAACGCTCCGAATACATGCACGGAGAACATACCGAGTAACGCGAGACCACGGGCCACGTCCACACCGGCGATGCGCGGTGTCGATATAGGCATGAGTAGCTCCGTAAACTGGAAAATTGGCACGATGGATTTCACGTCCGCCGTACGCCCGCGGTACAGCTGTGAGCAGGAGTGACGGTTGACGCGATATGGGAAATGGCGTACGGGACGAATTGACGTGTCAGTGGAAAATGTCGATGAGCGCGGCGTGCGGCACGGTGTCGATCCGCACGGTTTCCGTACGGATCACGGGCAACGCGGCTCGATCGGGCTTGGTCGGAGCCCGGATGCCCCCGTGTCGTGGTGCTTCGCACTCCCTTGGGTGGGTGTGCCCCGGAGAATGCAATCCGAATTGTTTCGACCCGGTTATGAATGGGTCAAGCGTCACCGGCGTAATGTCGCTTTCCTGTTACAGAGTCACGACTTTTCGTACGGAATGCGACCGCGTGTACGGACCCCTCACCTGGGAGCTTTCCGTGGGGCAGGTGTAATTGCCGGGCGGTATTCCGTTTGGGCGCGCCGAAAAATGGCCGCCGAGTGCATGACAGAAATAGTATTCGATTTGCCTGCTGAATCGTTCCTTTCCGTTTCCACTGGGTTTCTCTTCGTTTTCTGGCGCGTCACGGGAAGGAAGGGGAGGGAGCGGCGTGCGGGTGCCGGGCCCTGGGCGGGGCACCGGAGGGTGAGAGGGGTACCGCCCGCCCGATACCGTTAGGGCGTGCAGGCAGCAAGTGAACTTCCCGAGAGCCCCAGCGGCCGACTCCATCGCGCGCGCGTCCTCTACCGGAACGTCTCGAAGCGCAGGACCGCATGGCTGTTGCTCAAGGACACCGTCAACTCGTGCATCGAGTACCGGATCCTGGGTCTGGCCGCGGAGGCGGCCTTCTTCACGCTGCTGTCCGTGCCGCCGCTGCTGCTGAGCCTGATCGGTCTGCTCGGCTACGTCGACGACTGGACCGGCACCGACACCATCACCAGCCTGGAGACCAACATCCTGGAGGCGTCCCGGACGGTCCTGTCCGACAAGGGCGTCACCGAGATCGCCCGGCCGATCCTGGACGACGTGATGAAGGGCGGCCGGCCCGACGTCATCTCCATAGGGTTCCTGTTCGCCCTCTGGTCCGGCTCCCGCGCGGTGAACGTCTTCATCGACACCATCACCGTCATGTACGGCCTGGACGGCGTCCGCGGCATCGTGAAGACCAGGCTCGTCGCCTTCGTGTTGTTCGTCGTAGCCCTGCTGATCGGCTCGGTCGCGCTGCCGCTGATGGTGGCCGGCCCGGACGCCGTACTCAACGTCCTGCCATGGTCGGAGACGCTCGTACAGGTCCTGTACTGGCCCGTCGTCATCCTCCTCTCCATCGCCTTCCTGACGACGCTGTTCCATGTGTCGGTCCCGGTGCGCTCACCGTGGATCGAGGACGTCCCGGGCGCGCTGGTGGCCCTCGGGATGTGGGTGCTCGGCAGCTTCCTGCTGCGCATCTACCTGACCAAGACGATCGAGGGCGCGACGATCTACGGATCGCTCGCGGCGGCCGTCGCCGTCCTCCTGTGGGTCGGCGTCTCGGCCTTCGCCGTGCTCGTCGGGGCCGCCGTCAACGCGGCGATCGACCGTGTCTGGCCGGCCGCCTCCACCGCCGCGGCGCGCGCCGCCAACGAACGCCTCCGTGAGGAGGAGGCCGCCGAGTACGTCGCCCGGATGACCGCCGCCCGCACCTACGAGCACGACGACGACCCCGACGACCCGGCGGACATGCCCTCCGAGTTCCCGGAACGCTGGTCCCGCTTCCTGCCCCCGGAGGACGTGACGTCCCGGCTGCGGGCCCAGGTGAAGAGCACACCCAAGACGGGGGAGGGGCCGCCCTCCGCGAAGTGACGGGGGGCGGGGCGCGGCCCGGGCTTTTCTTCGCCCCCGCCGCCCCTACCCGTCCCATCCTCGGGGGCTCCGCCCCCGAACCCCCGCTCCTCAAACGCCGGAGAGGCTAGGTATTTCAGCCCGTCCGGCGTTTGAGGACAAAGGGGGGTCTGGGGGCGCAGCCCCCAGGGATGGGAACGGGTAGGGGCGGCGGGGGCGAATCCGACTTGGCGCGCAGACGTGCCTCGTGGCGGCGTAGCCTTTCGTACGTGTACGAGGAACGGCCCTCCCGGCTGCCGGGCGCGGTGGTGTGGACGAACACCCCGGCCGGGCCCGGCGCGCGGCCCGTCCTGCCCGACGGCTGCATGGACCTGCTCTGGCGCGAGGGCCGCCTGCTGGTCGCGGGCCCCGACACCCGCCCGTACGTCCCCGAGGGCGCCCCCGCGCACTGGGCGGGCGTCCGCTTCCACCCGGGCACGGCGCCGGCCCTGCTCGGCGTACCCGCGTACGAACTCCGGGACCGGCGCGTCGAGTTGGCCGACCTGTGGGGAGCGGCGGAGGTACGGCGGCTGAGGGCACGTGTCGACGCGGCGCCCGATCCGGGGACGGCGCTTGAGCAGCTGGCACTGGAACGGGCGGCGGACACGCCCCCGCCGGATCCCCTGCTGGGCGGCCTGGTCGCGGCCCTGCAATCCGGCCGCCCGGTCGGCCGAACGGCAGACGAACTGGGCCTGAGCGCCCGCCAGTTGCACCGCCGCTCCCTGTCCGCCTTCGGCTACGGCCCCAAGACCCTGGCCCGCATCCTGCGCTTGCAGCGCGCATTGGCCATGGCGAGGGAGGGGGTGCCTTTCGCGGAGACGGCGACCCGGGCGGGGTACGCGGACCAGGCTCATTTGGCACGGGACGTAAGGGAGTTGGCGGGAACGTCGCTGGGGCGGCTAGTGGGTGCCCCGTAAGGGGCGCGGGGAACTGCGCGACCAGCCCCCACCTCCCCGCGGGTAAATCACTGCACTTCCCGCGGGGCGAACAAGTCAATCCCATTGCCGTCAGGATCAAGCACACACGCATACCGCTGCCCCCAAACCGCATCCCACGGCTTCAACTCACTCCGATACCCCGCCCCCACCAACTCCTCGTACAATGCGTCGACTTCGGCAGCCGACCCGCACAGAAAGGCCAGCCCGATCCGCCCGCCACCACTCGGCCGCCGCCACCCGGAGTGGAAGGAACGGACGGTCTCCTCCGTGTCGAGCAACAGCCTTGGCCCACCCGGCAGTTGGGCCTCTACATGCGGCTGCTCCTCGGCTCCTTCGGGGAATTCGAGCCCGAGTCGGCGGTAGAAGGCGACAGAGGCGGCGAGGTCGGCGACGACGATACCGACGGCGTCGAAGCGGGGCGTGGGCTGTGGGGTCGGTTGTGAAGTCATATGGCCAGGTTAGGCAGGCGGCCGGAGACCGGTATTGAAGAAATCGGACGTGCTGACCCCCCGTTTCACCCCCGGTTGCGAGCCCCGCGGAGGGCGCGAATAGTGGGAAGGGCAGCTGCACCTTGATCAAAAGGAGGAGCACTGCCATGCGTAAGCACACTCGGGCACATCGTCTTCTGACGGCATCGACGATCCTTTTCGCGGGAGGCGTCCTGCTGCTGCCGACTCCCTCGGTCGCCGACTCCAGGAACGCCCCGGCCGTGATCTCGGGAGCCGCCTTCCAGATCAAGAATCCGCAGACCGGGAAGTGCATGACGGTCGCGGGCGGCCGCTCGACGGAGAACAACGTCCGGCTTGTCCAGTTCACCTGTGACACCGACCCCTCGCGCCGCTGGCGGCTCACCAACGGGGAAGACAACTCGTACCAGCTCGTCAACGTGCAGACGCGCAAGTGCGCGACGCTCGCGGGCGGGCGCTCGACCGAGAACAACGTCGAACTGGTCCAGTTCGACTGCGACTCGGACCCCTCGCGCCGCTGGAGCCTCGTCAACTGGGACGGCAGTTCCTACGAACTCGTCAACGACCAGACGGGCAAGTGCGCGACGGTCGCCGGTGGCCGTTCGACCGAGAACAACGTCCCCCTGGTGCAGTTCGACTGCGACAGGGACCAGTCCCGCACCTGGAACCTGAACCTGGCGGGTTGACCATGAACACAGCACTGTTCGAGTACCCCAGGAGTCCGGTGACCGTGGAAGCGGTGTACGAACCCGGCCTCTCCCGTTGGTTGTGGCTGGTCAAGTGGGTGCTGGCGATCCCGCACTACGTCGTCCTCCTCTTCCTCTGGATCGCCTTCCTCCTCGTCACCGTGATCGCCTTCTTCGCGATCCTGTTCACCGGCGCCTATCCACGCGCCCTGTTCACCTTCAACGTCGGTGTCCTGCGCTGGAGTTGGCGGGTGGCGTACTACACGTACGGCTCCCTCGGCACCGACCGCTATCCGCCGTTCACGCTCGCGGACGTGCCCGACTACCCGGCGCACCTGGATGTCGCCCGGCCCGAACAGCTCTCGCGCGGGCTCGTGCTCGTCAAGTGGTGGCTGCTGGTGCTGCCGCAGCTGCTGGTGGTCGCCGTCTTCGAGGGCGGCGCACGCTTCGTGGGAGGCCTCGCGGGCCTGCTGGCCTTGTATGCGGGCGTCTCCCTGCTCTTCACGGGCCGCTATCCGCGCGGCATGTACGACCTCAACGTCGGCCTGCACCGCTGGACGGCCCGCGTCGTGGCGTACGCGGCACTGATGACGGACGTCTACCCGCCGTTCCGCCTCGACCAGGGCCCGAGCGAGCCGTGATCCGCACCTGGCGCACGGGGCGTTGTCAGTGGTGGCGTGCAGGATGGCGTGCATGACCACACCAGTTGCAGTGATCGTGGATGCCGTCGCCTACGCGCAGGCGGTCGAGGACGCGGTGAAGGCGTCGGCCGCCTATTACGAGGGTGGCACCTCGGTGCTGGACGACGACGCCTACGACCGGCTCGTACGCGGCATCGCGGCCTGGGAGGCCGAGCATCCCGAGCAGGTGCTGCCCGAGTCGCCGACCGGGAAGGTCGCCGGGGGCGCCGTGGAGGGCGACGTCCCGCACACGGTCGAGATGCTGAGCCTGGACAACGTGTTCTCGGCGGAGGAGTTCACCGCCTGGACGGCGTCGTTGGCCCGCCGCATCGGCCACGAGGTGGAGCGGTTCAGCGTGGAGCCGAAGCTCGACGGACTCGCGATCGCCGCCCGCTACACCCACGGCCGTCTCACCCGGCTGATCACCCGCGGCGACGGGAGAGCCGGCGAGGACGTCTCGCACGCCATCGGCACCGTCGAGGGCCTGCCCGCCGAGCTGGCCGAACCGGTGACGGTGGAGGTGCGCGGCGAAGTCCTGATGACCAGCGCCCAGTTCGAGTACGCCAACGAGGTCCGCACGTCACACGGTGGCGCACCGTTCGCCAACCCGCGCGGCGCCTCGGCGGGCACCCTGCGTGCCAAGGAGCGTGCGTACACCGTGCCGATGACGTTCTTCGGCTACGGCCTGCTGCCCCTCGCCGACACCGGGACACAGCTCGCGGACCGGCTGGGCGGGCTCGCGCACAGCGACCTCATGACGCTGGCCGGTGAGCTGGGCGTGAACACCACCGCGACCACCGCCGTACCCGGTGTCACCTGCGACACGGTCGAGCAGGTGATGGCCCGGGTCACGGAGATCGGCGCACTGCGGGCGGAGCTGCCGTTCGGGATCGACGGGATCGTCATCAAGGCCGACCTGGCCGTCGACCAGCAGACCGCCGGGTCGGGGTCACGCGCTCCGCGCTGGGCGATCGCCTACAAGCTGCCCGCCGTGGAGAAGATCACCCGGCTGCTGGAGGTGGAGTGGAACGTGGGCCGTACCGGGATCATCGCCCCGCGCGCGGTCCTGGAGCCGGTCGAGATCGACGGCGCCACCATCACCTACGCGACTCTCCACAACCCCAACGACATCACCCGCCGCGACCTGCGTCTGGGCGACCACGTCATGGTCCACCGCGCCGGCGATGTCATCCCGCGCGTGGAAGCCCCCGTCGCGCACCTGCGTACGGGCGACGAGCAGCCGATCGTCTTCCCCGAGGTGTGCCCGCGCTGCGGGGCGGCCATCGACACCAGCGAACAGCGCTGGCGCTGCGAGAACGGCCGTAACTGCCATCTGGTCGCCGCACTCTCCTACGCGGCCGGCCGCGACCAGCTCGACATCGAGGGACTCGGCCACACCCGCGTCGTCCAACTCGTCGACGCCGGACTGGTGAAGGACCTCGCCGACCTGTTCGCCCTCACCCGGGAGCAGTTGCTGGCCCTGGAACGGATGGGGGAGACGAGCACCGACAACCTCCTCGCCGCGATCGACGCGGCGAAGGGCCAGCCCCTGTCGCGCGTGCTGTGCGCCCTCGGGGTACGCGGCACCGGCCGCTCCATGTCCCGCCGTATCGCCCGGTACTTCGCCACGATGGACAACATCCGTGCCGCGGACGCCGAAGCGATGCGTCAGGTCGAGGGCATCGGCACCGAGAAGGCCCCGTCCATCGTCGCCGAACTGACCGAACTCGCCCCGCTCATCGACAGACTTGTCGCAGCCGGGGTGAACATGACGGAACCCGGCGCCACGCCACCCGCCCCCACGACCGAAGCCGCCGCCGACGGCCTCCCGGGGACGGCGGACACGACGAACGGCCCCCTGGCGGGGATGGCGGTGGTCGTCACCGGCGCCATGACCGGAGCCCTGGAGAAGCTCAGCCGCAACCAGATGAACGAACTCATCGAACGCGCCGGAGGCCGCTCCTCCTCCAGCGTCTCCAAGAAGACCACCCTGGTCGTCGCCGGAGAAGGCGCCGGATCGAAGCGCGCCAAGGCCGAGACCCTCGGCGTCCGCCTGGCCACCCCGGACGAGTTCGCCCTCCTCGTCGCCGACCACCTCGACCCCCTGGGACCGGACGACCCCGCCGCATAAGCTCGCTGCCCATGGCACCGAGACTCCTCGTCTACACCCGCACGACCGCATTCCGGCACGACTCCATCCCGGCCGCCGTGGCCGCCGTACGCACACTCGGCGACTTCGAGGTGGACCACACCGAGGAACCCGAGGCCTTCGAGCGGCCTCTGGACGGGTACGCGGCCGTCGTCTTCCTCTCCACCAGCGGCGAGGTGCTGACCCCGGCCGGGCGCGAGCGGCTCGCCGCGTACATCGAGACGGGCGGCGGGTTCGTCGGCATACACGCGGCGGCCTGTACGGAGTACGACTGGCCGTACTACGGCGAGCTGCTCGGCGCCCGGTTCGCCCAACACCCGGCGTACCAGCCCGGCAAGGCGGTGGTCGAGGACCGCGACCACCCCGCGACCGCCCACCTGCCGGAAGTCTGGCAGTTCACCGACGAGTGGTACGACTTCCGCACCAACCCCCGAGGGACGGTACGGGTACTGATATCCGCAGACGAGGCCTCCTACGAGGGCGGACGAATGGGCGACGACCACCCGTTGGCGTGGTGCGGAGAGCACGGTGCGGGCAACGGCCGAGTCTTTTACACCGCTCTGGGCCACGCAGAGGAGGCATACGAAGACCCGGACTTCCGCACCCACCTGCTGGGCGGCATCACCTGGGCAACGGGCCTGAGTTAGGGGCACCCCTTCAGGGGCGCGGGCAGTCCCATTTCTCGGCTCGCTGACGAGACGTCTGGCCGGCCGCGCCTACGGGTGCGTGTCCGTGATCGCGATGACCTCGTCGAGGTGGTCCAGGGTGGCCCGCAGGTCGTCGATCCTGGCCTGGATGCGCTCGCGCTCGGCTCGCAGCATGGCTCGTTGCCCGGCGTCGGTGTGCCCGGCGTCCCAGCACGGCAGGAGTTCGGTGATTCTTCGGCTGGTGAGGCCGGCGGCGAACATCTGCTGGAAGAAGCGGACCCGGGGGATGGCGTCCTGCCGGTACAGGCGCTGGCCGGACGGGCTGCGCTCCGCGATGAGCAGCCCCTGCTGCTCGTAGTAGCGCACGGCGCGCACCGAGACGCCGCCACCTCGTGCCACCTCGCCGATGCGGATCAGCCGCTCGGTTGCGGCCACTGTGACAGTCATGGTGATTCCTCTCACCCCCTGGCCCTGACGACCAGCGCTTGCCCCTGACGTCAGCGTCAGGTTTTAGCGTACCGGCCATGGACATCAACAACTCCGTCGCCCTTGTCACCGGAGCCAACCGCGGCCTGGGCCGCGCCTTCGCCCAGCGCCTGCTCGAACGGGGCGCCCGCAAGGTCTACGCGACGGCCCGCCGACCGGAGACCGTGGACCTGCCCGGGGTCGAGGTGCTGCCCCTCGACATCACCGATCCCGCATCCGTGAGGGCCGCCGCCGAGGCCGCCCCGGACGTCTCGCTACTGATCAACAACGCGGGAATCAGTACGGGGACCGACCTGGTGACCGGTTCGCTGGACGCGGTGCGGCACGAGCTGGAGACCAACATGTTCGGCCACCTGGGAATGATCCGGGAGTTCGCGCCGGCGCTCGCCGGGAACGGCGGGGGCGCGATCGTCAACGTCCTCTCCGCCATGTCGTGGTTCGGGGGCAAGGGCGCCAATGCCTACCACCTGACCAAGGCCGCCGCCTGGGCCATGACCAACGGCGTCCGCCTGGAGCTCGCCGAGCAGGGCACGCTCGTCACAGCGGTACACCTCGGCCTGGCCGACACCGACATGGCGGCGGGCTGGCCCGTGGCCAAGATCGCTCCGTCGGACCTGGCCGACGCGGCGCTCGACGGTGTCGAGGCGGGCGCCGCCGAGGTCCTCGCCGACCGGTGGAGCCGGGACGTCAAGTCCCGTCTGCCGCTGACGCCGGAAGAGTTCAACGCCGCGATGGACCGCGCCCTGGCGGCGCTGATGGCGGCCTGAGGGCGTGGTCGAGGTCGAGCACGGCGACGGCGCCTTCGTGGCGGATGCGGCCGTGGAGGAGGCCTGGCTGTTCACCATCGCCCGGCGCAGCGTGGTCGACCAGGGTCTCGGCCACCTGTGCGTCAGACAGTCGTCACTCCGCAGCCGTCACCGCAAAGGCTTCAGACCCGGACACCGTGACAGCGTGTCCGGGTCGATGTGCCCTCAGCAGAGATCGAGGCGGTTGAAGTCGTACGTCGCGTAGTCCGGGACCGTGTGGATCAGGCCGTCCGCAGGGATGTAGACCTGGTACGTGGGCCCCCAGAAGTGGACCTGGGCTCCGCCGGTCTGGTTGTTGCGAACAGCGAGCGCGTTGAAGAAGTTCGAGAGCGACCGCGTCTCGCACCTGAACAGATGGAAGACGCTGTGTGTGCCGTCGCCCTGGCCAACCGACACGCAGGCGATTCCAGCTGCCAAGGAGCACGCCACCAGCGCCGTGTTCCGATCGGCACTCGACACATTCCGCTGTACCCACTCGCCCGAGAACAGTGGGGAGATCCCCGGTGTCCAGGCGGTCGGTCCGGCCGCGACGTTCGGTGCCGCCTGTGCTGGTGCCTGCGTCGCCAGCGGAACAAGGGCCACTGTGGCGATCACCGTCACGACCAGTGCAGCCGCCCGTTTCCTGATGCCTCTCAAGCTCACTTGATCTCCTCCGTAGTCGCAACCGACCTGACCGTTCGCTCAAGGTGTAGCGGCTCAGAGGTTGTTCGCGTTCGGTCCGACGGCCCGAACAAACAACTCCCGAAAATGCAGCGCTGACGAGGCAGCGCCCACGCACTACGCCAAGGCACCGGACGCGGCGGCTGCCGGAGGCGGACTCAACGCCGCCCTTCGCCGGCTGGAACAGGCACGGCCGCCGGCCGCCACTCTCGCCTGAGCAATCCGAACACCCACGAGTCGGATACGTCGCCGTTCACGACGCAGTCCTCCCGCAACGTCCCCTCACGCACGAATCCGATCTTCTCCAGGACCCGGGCGGACGCCATGTTGCGCGTATCGACCTCGGCCTGGACTCGATTCAGGTCGAGTGTGTCGAATGCCCACCGCAGCACGGCGTGCGCGGTCTCCGTGGCGTAGCCGTGTCCCCACATCGCCTCGTCGAGGAGGTAGCCCAACGACGCGCTGCGGTAGTCCGGGTTCCATCCGGTCAGGCCGCACCAGCCGACGAAGGCCCCGTCGGAAGCGCGGTCGATGGCCACCCGGGCCCCGGTGCCCTCGTCCGCCATCTTCCGGCACATGTCGATGAAGCGTTCGGCGCGGGCCGGTTCCTTCCACGGCGGGGAGTCCCAGTAGCGCATCACGTAGGTGCTGCTGTGCAGGGCGAAGAGCGGGTCCGCGTCGGCGTCGGTGAAGGGGCGCAGTCGCAGGCGAGCGGTGTGCAGTACGGGGGTTGCCAAAGTCATGCGCACCATCTTGTGTCCTCATGGGGCAGGCAGACACCGAATATCCATCCGATTCGATTCCGGTCCGATCCGCACGACCAAGGCTCCACCTGTCGAAAGAGGACGGGTGGACTCGGGCCATCTACCGCGCGCTCCACGATGGCCGACCCGCCGGCGAAGTCACCGGAGTTGAGGAAGACTCCGGCCTCGTCCCGGGCGGCCACCGCGACGGCGATCGGGTTCGCCCGTTCGGCGGCCATGCGTTGCGTGCGGGCCAGCGCGCCCGGGGTCTTCTGCGACACCGCCGACAGCTCGGTCCGGTAGCGGTGCACGGTCAGCTCGGGAAACCTCAGGAACCGGGAGAGCCCGGCGCAGCCGTGCTGCCCCGCACAACCAACCGCGTGGACAACTCCGTCCGAGTCCCCTCGGGCCGGTCCCCGGCCATCATCCGCACCAACAACCGCAACGCGGCCCCCGCCATCTCCGACAACGGCTGCCGAACAGTGGTCAGCGCAGGCGACACCCACCGCGACTCCGGCAGGTCGTCGAACCCCACCACACTCACATCCTCCGGCACTCTCAACTTCCGCTCCGCCAACGCCCGGTACACACCGAGCGCCATCTTGTCCGAGCACACGAACACCGCAGTCGGCGGCTCCGGCAGGTCCAGCAGCTCCACCATCCGCCGGTACGCGACCGTCTCGTCGAAGCTGCCGTACCGCACGTACTCGTGCCGGAACCGCACGCCCGCCGCGACGAGCGCCGAGCGATACCCGGCCACCCGCGCACTGCTGCACATCTTGCGCCGGTACCCGGCGATGACCGCGATACGTTCATGGCCCAGGCCCAGCAGATGTTCCGCCGCCGTCACTCCGCCGTGCCAGTTGGCCGCGCCCACCGACACCACCCCCGGTGGCGGTTCCAGCACCGGGTCGATCATCACGAACGGGATGTGGTGCTGGTCGAGCCAGGCGTACTGGGACGGGGTCAGTTCGGCGAGGTTGAACAGGACGCCGGAGGAGCCGCGGGTCGTCAGCTTGTCCAGCCAGCCGCGTTCCGGGCGCCCGCCCCGGGTCCGGGTCAGGCCCGCCGACACGACCACCTCAAGGCCCGCGTCGTGCGCCGCCTCCTCCACACCGTGCAGGACCGCGCCCGACCACGAGTTGTCGAGCGAGTGCACGATCAGGTCGACCAGGCCGGGCGCCTTCGACGCGTCGAAGCGGGGTCTGCGCACATAGCCGAGCCGGTCCAGCGCCTCGGTGACCCGCCGGCGGGTCTCCGGCGCCACGTCCTCCCGGCCGTTCACGACCTTCGAGGCGGTCGGTACGGAGACCCCGGCCTCCCGGGCCACGACCGCCAGCGTGGGCCCGGTCGACGTGGTGCCATCTCCGGTGCGGACCATCTGCAACCGCCTCTCCGACCTGCCCGAGGGCCATCGAAAATTTCGAATAGCGCTGCTCACACGACGGAAACATTGACCGCGTAGCAACCGCTTTCTACATTAAGCCCGCCTCAACGCGGCGTGAAGACACAGGGATTCACCTGATCGTTCCGGACCGAAAATTTCGACATACCGAACACGAAGGACCTGTATGTTGCCGGGCCCCATCCACAACCCCGTGCTCCCCGGATTCCACCCGGACCCCAGCATCCTGAGGGTCGGCGCCGACCACTACCTCGCCACCTCCACCTTCGAATGGTTCCCGGGCGTCTCCGTGCACCACTCGACGGACCTCGTCCACTGGACGCCGGCCGGGCACATCCTGGACCGCGCCGACCTCCTCGACCTGCGCGGAGTCCCCGACTCGGGCGGAGTGTGGGCGCCCTCGCTGTCGTACCACGAGGGACGGTTCTGGATGGTCTACAGCATCGTCCGGACCGTCGGTTCCCCCTACAAGGACGTCGACAACCACCTGGTGACCGCCGAGTCGATCGACGGCCCGTGGTCACAACCGGTGTTCCTGAACTCCTCCGGGTTCGACCCGTCGTTCTTCCACGACGAGGACGGCCGCAGCTGGCTGCTCAACATGCAGTGGGACCCCCGCGAGGGGCACCCGTCGTTCGCCGGAATCCTGCTCCAGGAGTACGACGCCCGGAAGCAGGCCCTGATCGGACTGCCGCGCACGATCCTCACCCACGACGAGCTGATCGAGGGACCCAACGTGTACCGGCGGGACGGCTGGTACTACCTGATGCTCGCCGAGGGCGGCACCGGCTGGAACCACGGCATCCTGATGGCCCGCTCACGCGAACTGGCCGGACCCTACGAACTCGACCCCCAGGGCTCGCTCCTGACGACCCGTGACATCCCCGACTGGCCGCTACAGAAGGCCGGGCACGGGGAGTTGGTGTGCACGGAGGCGGGGGAATGGTACCTCGCCCACCTCGCTTCGCGTCCCGTGGCCACCCCCGACGGACCACGCTGCGTACTCGGCCGGGAGACCTGTCTGCAACGCGTGACCTGGACGGACGACGGCTGGCTGCGACTGGCGGACGGAGGCCGCCGACCGAGCCTGGAGGTGCCCGCACCCAAGGCAGCGGAACCCAGGTCAGGGGAACCTCCAAGCGCCGCTCCGCCCAAGGCCGTTGACCGCGACGACTTCGACGCCCCCACCCTCCCCGCCCACTGGAGCACCCTGCGCGTCCCCGCCACCCCCGACTGGCTCACCCTCACCGAGCGCCCGGGCCATCTCCGGCTGCGCGGCAGACAGAGCCCGCACTCCCGCTACGACCAGAGCCTGGTGGCGCGCCGGCTGACCTCGGTGCGCTGCGAGGTGACGACGGTGGTCGACTTCCGCCCCGCCCACTTCACCCAACTGGCGGGCCTGATCTGCTGGTACGACACCACCCAGCACTACTATCTGCGCCTCACCCACACCGAGGGCAGGGGTCGGGTACTGGGCATCGTCCTCACCGACGACGGGGCGTACGGAGAACTCCCGGACTCCCAACTCGACGTCGACGACTGGCCGTTGGTGCACCTGCGTGCCCGCTTCGACGGTGCCGAACTCCGCTTCTCCGCCTCCCCGGACGGCTTGGACTGGCGGCCGGTCGGGCCCGTCCTCGACGCGTCCAGGCTCTCCGACGACTACGGCCAACGCCTGCGCTTCACCGGTGCGTTCGTCGGCGTCTGCGCCCAGGATCTGGGCGGCACCCGCACCCCGGCGGACTTCGACTGGTTCGACGTACGAGAACTCCCTGTACGAGAACTCGCTGACGTGTGAGAAACCGGTTGCTGAAATTACCCGCTTCGACCGGCTCACCCAGTCTTTTCGAAAGTCGTCGAGACTCTTGACGTCGCCTGTTGACCGGAAGAAGCTCTGCACGACATACGACAACCGGTTGCTGCCCATGCCCGGTACCGAACAACAGACAGCAGGAGGTGGGACGTTCATGCACGCACAGGCCGCCGGTACACCCCCGAGCCGCCGCCGGTTTCTCGCCCTCTCGGCGGCCGGTGGGGCGGCGGTCGGCGCGACGGCGCTGAGCGGCTGCGCCCTGCGGGTGGCCGGCGCGGCCACGGGTGGCGGTGAGTCCATCACCATGATGGTCAAACTCGACGACATCTCCACGGAGTTGATCCAGCAGGCGCAACGCGAGCTGGGCATCGACATCACTGTCGTACAGGACGACATCACCCGGCTGATCGCGATGCTCACCAGCGGCAGGCCGCCGGACCTGGTGCGTGGCGTCGGCGCCCTGGACGCGCCGTTCTACGCGGCCCGGGGCGTCGCCGAGAACCTGGACCCGTACTTCGCCAAGTCCAGTGTCCTGAAGGTCGAGGACCTCGATCCGGCCAACGACCTGTGGCGGTTCGACGGCACCACCCAGGGCAAGGGCCCTCGCTACGGCATGGCGAAGGACTTCTCCCAGGACGCGATGTTCTGGTTCAACACCGCCCAGTTCGACCGGGCGGGCGTGGACTATCCGTCCGAGACCGAGCCGATCACCTACGAGGAGTGGTCGGCGAAGGCCGCCCGTCTGGTCGTACGGAAGAACGGCCAGACCACCGTCTACGGCGGCAGCTACAACGGTGTGAACGTCGTCATCCTGCTGACGAATCTGGTCGCCGCCGCCGGAGGGGAACTGTTCTCCCCGGACTTCACCCGGGTCGACTTCACCACTCCCGAGGCCCGCAGGGCGCTGACCTGGTACGTCGACTACGCCAAGGCCAAGGTCGGGCCGAGCCTCATCCAGCCCAACCCCGACGCCTGGGACGGGCCGACCTATGTCGCGAACCGCATGGCCATGTCGGGCAACGGTTACTGGCTGGGCGGCATGATCAACGCCGAGCCGAAGATCGCCGAGGTGTCCCGGCTCGCGCCCGCCCCCGTGTTCGAGGGTGGTCCCCGGATCAGCTCCTGCCAGGCAGGCACGGGCATGTGGATGCCGAAGAAGGCGCGGAACAAGGACGCCGCCTGGCGGGTCTTCGAGTGGTTCTTCGGCGAGGGGCCGGCCAAGGCCCGCGCGGAGGGCGGCTGGGGGATTCCGACGCTGAAGTCGCTGCGGCCGCTGATGCCGCAGAAGGAGGAGTACCAGAAGCGGGTCTTCCGGGTGCAGGAGGCCGAGTTGAAGCACTTCTCGGTGACCCCCTTCACCCCCTACGCCAAGTGGGACGCGCTCGAAGCCCTGATCAACCAGGTCCTGCCGGCCGCGATGAACGGCCGGATCTCCGTCGACACCCTCGCCGGACGCCTCAACGCGTCGATCAACGAGCAGCTCAAGCGCGGTAAGGAGCAGGTGGGATGACCGTCGGTCAGATACCCGAAGCCGTGCGGCGGCCGCTGCCGTCCACCGCCCGCACCGGTGCCACCCGCTCCGGCGGCCTGCCCCGGACCTCCATGACCGCCCGCAGACACCGGGCGTTCTACATGTTCACCGCACCCTGGATCATCGGCTTGCTGCTGCTGACCGTCGGGCCGATGGCGTACGCGCTGTGGCTGAGCTTCACCACCTTCGACGGGATCTCCCCGAACTGGAGCTTCGTCGGGTTCGCCAACTACCGTGAGCTGCTGTCCGATTCGGTGACCTGGGACGCGCTGAGCCGAACCGGGGTGTTCGCCCTCACCTCCGTACCGCTGTCGATCGTCGCCGGGCTCGCGCTGGCGGTCCTGGTCAACCGCCCTTTGCGGGCAAGGGGGTTGTGGCGCACGCTGCTCTATCTGCCGGCCGTCGTACCGCCGGTGGGCGCGGGCCTCGTCTTCAAGGCGCTGTTCAACCGTGACTCGGGCGCCGCCAACGGTGTCCTCGACATCGTCGGCATCGACGCCGTCGCCTGGCTGGACGATCCGTACGCCCGCTACGTGATCCTGATGGCGGTGCTGTGGGCCGCCGGAAACGTCATGATCATCTCGCTGGCCGGGCTCCAGGACGTACCCCGCGAACTCCACGAGGCGGCCCGGATCGACGGCGCGAGCGCCTGGCGGACCTTCCGCAGCATCACCGTGCCACTGCTCTCGCCGGTGCTGCTGTTCCAGGCGGTGACCGGGATGATCGCCTCGGTCCAGACGATCATGCCGCTGCTGATCGCGGCCAATCCGACTCCCGCCGGAGTCACCGCGATTCCGCAGACCAACTACATGTACATGATGCACGTGTTCGCGGAGTACTTCGCGCTCGGCCGCTACGGCTACGCCTCCGCGCTCCTGTGGGTCCTCTTCGTCCTGATCCTCATCGCGACCGGTCTGATCTTCAAGCTCACCTCCGGTGTGGTGTTCTACAACGTCGATCCGGAGGCGAAGAAGTGACCGCCACCACCACCGCCACCACCGTCACACCGAGGAACGACGGCTCCGCAGCCCGCGTGCGGATACGTACCTCCCGACTCGTCCTCTACACCGTCCTCGTCGTCATCACCGGCCTGATGATCGGCCCCTTCGGCTGGCTGATCATCACCGGGCTGAAGACCACGCCCGAACTCGCCGCGTCCCCCGTGCACTGGCTGCCGGACAGCGTCCAGTGGCACAACTTCGCCGACGCCTTCACCCAGATCGACTTCCTCGGCTACGCCCGCAACTCCCTCATCATCGCCCTGATCTACGCCACCCTCGTCACCCTCAGCTCCGCCTGGGTCGGCTTCGGCTTCGCCCGGCTCGACGCGCCCGGCAAGAAGGTGCTGTTCGGCATCCTGCTCGGCTCGATGATGCTGCCGCAGATGATCACGCTCTTCCCGACCTACCTCATCTTCGCCAAGGTCGGCATGGTCGACACGTACTGGCCGTGGGTGCTGTGGGGACTGTCGGCGGCGCCCTATCTGGTCTTCCTCTTCCGGCAGTTCTTCGCCGGGATGCCCAGGGAGCTGGAGGAGGCCGCGATCATCGACGGCTGCGGCTACGCGACGATCTTCTGGCGGATCTTCCTGCCGCAGTCCCGGCCCGTGCTCGCCGCGAGCTTCGTGATCGCCTTCACCTGGAGCTGGGGCGACTTCATCGCTCCGATGCTGCTGCTGTCCAGCGACCGCACCACGCTCTCCGTCGCGATCATGACGCAGTACGTCACTCCGGGCGGGCTCCCTGTCAACAACCTGCTGGCCGCCGGGTCCGTGATGTACGTCGTGCCGATCCTGCTGATCTTCCTGATCGCCCAGCGCGGCTTCGTCGCCGGGATGTCGACCACCGGCCTCAAGTGACCTTCCCGTCTTCCTCGTTCGCCCCTTGTCTCTTTTCACCCTGCAAGGAGTTCCGGATGAACCCGTTCCTGTCCCGCCGTACCGCTCTCCAGGCGGCCGGTGCCACCGCGCTCGCGGCCGGTCTCACCAACCTGACGGCCACGACGGCCCAGGCGGACGAAGTCGCGGCGGCGCCGACGCTCGTCACCTACCCGCGCCCGTCCGCCATGCCGACCAACACCAGCTTCAAGGTGCGGGTCCGTACCGCCCCCGACGGCGAGTGGCAGACCATCGACATCTGGCGGCCCCAGCTGGGGGAGATCAACCCCACCACCGGGTCGAGCAAGGTCTACAACTCCTCGCTGGCGTACTTCGACTTCCAGGGCTCCGTCGAGATCGAGGTCACCTACCTCAAGGGTGGCACCACCAAGGCCCGGGTGAGACCGGACTCGTACGGCATCACGCCCGAACTCCTCGGCGACACCCTGCGGTTCACGCTCGACCGGCCGCGCAACGTCGTCGTCCAGATCAACGACGACATCTTCGACTGCCTGCACCTGTTCGCCCGCGCGGTCGAGAAGAAGCGCCCCTCGGCGGACGACCCGAACGTCATCTACTACGGCCCCGGCGTCCACACCACGGCCGACGGCACCCTGCTCGTCCCCTCCGGCAAGACCGTCTACCTCGACGGCGGCGCCGTCCTCAAGGCGACCGTGATCTTCCGCGACGTGGAGCACGCCGGGATCGCCGGCCGGGGCGTCCTCGCCGGGACGGCGGGCGGCGGGGCCCTCGTGGAGAACGCGCGGAACATCTCCATCGGCGCCGTCACCGTCCTCAACCCCAACGGTTACGCGGTCCAGTTGGGCGAGGCCACGGGCGTCACGATCAAGGGTCTCGGCTCCTTCAGCTCGAAGGGCTGGGGCGACGGCATCGACGTCTTCTGTAGCAGCAACGTCGTCATCGACGGCGTCTTCATGCGCAACTCCGACGACTGCATCGCCATCTACACCCACCGCTGGGAGTACTACGGCGACACGACGAACATCACCGTCCGCAACTCCACCCTCTGGGCGGATGTCGCCCACCCCGTCAACGTCGGCACGCACGGCAACACCGACAACCCCGAGGTGCTGAAGAACCTCACCTTCAGGAACCTCGACATCCTGGACCACCGCGAGCCCCAGATGGGCTACCAGGGCTGCATCGCGCTCAACGCCGGTGACAGCAACCTGATCAAGAACGTGAAGGTCGACAACGTCCGTGTGGAGGACTTCCGTTGGGGTCAGCTCATCCACATGCGGATCATGTACAACACGAAGTACAACACCTCGGTCGGCCGCGGCATCCAGAACGTCCACGTCAAAGACCTGTCCTACACGGGCAAGCCGCTCGCCACGTGCCTGCTGCTCGGCTATGACGCCAAGCACGCGATCAAGGACGTGACCTTCGAGAACCTCGTCGTCAACGGCCTGGTGATCGCCGACTCGATGAAGAAGCCGACCTGGTACCTCACCACCGACACCATCCCGATGCACACGAACGAGCACGTGACGAACCTCCGCTTCCTCACCACCGCCGAAGCCGAGGCCGAGGCGGCAGCGACGTCATGACGACCTCCCCACTCAGCCGCCGGGGCTTCCTCGGCGGGAGCGGTGCCGCCGCTCTGCTGCTCGCATCGGGCGGGACCGGCCTCGCCGCCGTCCCCGGCCCGGCCTGGGCGGCGGCGCGTCAACGCACCTTCGCCCACCCGGGGTTGCTGCACAGCGCCACCGACCTCACCCGGATGAAGGAAGCGGTCGCCGCAAAGCAATCCCCGGTGTACGAGGGCTACTTGGCGCTCGCCGCCCACGCCCGCTCGAAGTCGACGTACATCGTGCAGAACACCGGCCAGATCACCTCCTGGGGTCGCGGCCCTGCCAACTTCCAGAACCAGGCCGTCGCCGACTCGGCCGCCGCCTACCAGAACGCCCTGATGTGGTGCGTGACCGGCGAGCGCGCGTACGCCGACAAGGCCCGGGGCATCCTCAACGCGTGGTCGGCGTCACTGACCGCCGTCACCGGCGCCGACGGACCGCTCGGCGCGGGCCTCCAGGCCTTCAAGTTCGTCAACGCGGCCGAACTCCTGCGCCACGGCGGCGACTACGACGGCTGGACGGCCGCCGACATCGCCCGCTGCGAGGCGTCGTTCCTCGACGTCTGGTATCCGGCCGTCTCCGGCTACATGCTCTACGCCAACGGCAACTGGGATCTGACGGCCCTTCAAACCGTCCTGGCCATCGGCGTGTTCTGCGAGGAGCCGACCCTCTTCGAGGACGCCCTGCGGTACTTGGCGGCCGGCGCGGGCAACGGCAGCGTCCGCCACCGCATCGTCACCGACGCCGGCCAGGGCCAGGAGAGCGGCCGGGACCAGGGCCACGAACAACTGGCCGTCGGCCTGCACGCCGACGCCGCCCAGGTCGCCTGGAACCAGGGCATCGACCTGTACGGCGACGACGACAACCGTCTCCTCGCCAACGTCGAGTACGCCGCCCGCTACAACCTGGGCAACACCGTCCCCTTCACCCCCGACCTCGACCGCACCGGCAAGTACATCAAGACGACGGTGTCGGACAAGGTCCGCGGCACCCTGCCCCCGATCTACGAGATGGCGTACGCGCACTACGCGGGCGTACGGGGCCTGGACACCCCGTACACGAAGGCCGCCGTCTTCAGGGGGTCGGGCGGCACCCGCCTCATCGAGGGCAGCAACGACGACCTGCCGAGCTGGGGCACCTTCACCTTCGCGGGTACGACGGCCCCGGCGCCGACCGCGCCCACAGCTCCAGCGGGCATCACGACACTCGGCGAGGACGACACAGTCACCGTCTCCTGGCTGCCGTCGGCGTGGGCGACCGGCTACACGGTACGAAGGGCCACCCGCCCGGAGGGCCCGTACGAGACGATCGCCGACGCGGTGACCACCGACACGTACACGGACCGGGACGCCCGTCGCGGCCGGACGTACTACTACACGGTGACCGCCACCAACTCCCTTGGCACGAGCGGTACTTCTGGCTGGGCGTCGGCGAGCGTCGGCCTGCCCGCGCCCTGGTCCGGTCAGGACGTGGGGGAGACGGGCGTCCCCGGCTCGGCGGTCTTCGACGGTGAACGGTTCGTGCTGGAGGCGGGCGGTACGGCGGACACCCACCGCTTGGCCCACGTGCCCCTGCGCGGCGACGGCGCCGTCACAGCACGGATCGTCTGGCCGCTCAGCTCCCAGTACTCCAAGATCGGCGTCACCCTGCGCGCCTCCCTGGACCCCGCCGCCCCGCACGCGTCGATGCTGATCCAGGGCTTGCCGCTGCACACCTGGAGCGGGGTGTGGACCGTACGCCCGGCGTCCGGAGCGCCGATCTCCGCGACCGGCAGCACCCCGGTACCGCCCTCGCAGCAGAAGGCGATCACCACGGCCGCGTCCTTCCCGATCTCCGACCTCGGCACGCTCCCCGAATCGGCGACACCGCTGGAGGCGCCGTACGTCGAAGGCGCCGGCGACGGCTACCGCCTCCGGGCCCCCTACTGGGTGCGGGTCGAGCGCAACGGCCGCCGCTGTACGGGGTCCGTCTCCCCGGACGGCGAGCACTGGACCCAAGTCGGCTCCACCGAGGTCGAGTTGGGGCGCACGGTGTACGCCGGGCTCGCCCTCGCCTCGTGCCTGGGCGTCGACGCGGAGTACGCCGAGACCGGCACCGGCGCCTTCGACAACGTCCAGGTGACCTCGGACTCCGGGTCCGTCTGGTGTGTGCCGCGTCCTCGACGCGCCGCCGGCGATCTGCGGGCGGCCACCGGAGCCGACGCCGTCGAGCTGACGTGGACCGACCCCGATCTGTCGGCGCGGTACACGGTGCTGCGGGGCACGCGTCCGGAGGGCCCGTACGAGAGTGTCGCGACCGGTGTCGGGCCGGTCGGGTTCGGCACCCGGGTGCGGTACGCGGACGCGACGGGGGTGCCCGGACGGACGTACCACTACACCGTCGCCAAGACCAACTCCGGTGGCCGTGGGCCGCGTTCGGCGCCGAGTGGTGCCGTGATGCCGGTGCCGTCCATGCCGGAGGTGCTGTCGGCGGGCACGGCCTTCGCCAACGTCGGCGTCCCTTTCCAGCACCTGATCCGGGCCTCGCACGAGCCCGTACGGTTTGCCGCCGCCGGGCTGCCGAAGGGGCTGCGCCTGGACCGGCGTACGGGTCTCGTCTCCGGAACGCCCGCCGAGAGCGGGGAGTTCGCCGTCACCACGGCCGCGAGCAACGCCTCCGGCACGGCGACGGCGACCCTCACGCTCACCGTCTCCGCGCCGCCGCCCGCCCCCTTGACGTACGGCGACCTCGGCGATGTCGTCCTCGACGAACGGGAGTTGGGGACGTACGGCGTGGTCGCGATCCGTACGCCCGGCTCGACCTCGTACAAGGAGGAGGACGGGAACGGGACCTTCGTCGTACGCGGTGCCGGGACCGACCTGAACGTCAACGGGCAGGGAATGACCGGGCAGTTCGTCCGGCAAGCGGTCACCGGGGACAGTGTCCTCACCGCCCGGCTGGTCTCCCGTACCGGAGCCACGGCCGCCGACCGGGTCGGGCTGCTCATGGCCAAGTCCCTGTCGCCGTTCGACCAGGCGGCCGGGGCGATCGTCACCGGCGGCACCACGGCACAGCTGATGCTCCGGAAGACCGTGGCCGGAGCCTCCGCCTTCACCGGAACCGCCACCCCCGCCCTCCAACTGCCCTGCCTGCTACGGCTGAAGCGCGTCGGGACCGCCTTCTCCGCAGCCTTCTCCACCGATGACGGCGTCAGCTGGACCCCCCTCGCCGAGGGAGAGATCCCCGGCTTCGGCGACGCCGCCTACTACGTGGGCCTGGTGGTCTGCTCCCGCGACCCCCTGGCCCGCTGCACCTCGGTCTTCGACGAGGTGAGCATCAGCCCCACCTGAATCCCCAGAATTCCCCTGGGATTGGAGATGCATCGCAATGAGCCGCGAACACCCCCACAACCCACCTGAGAATCCAACCCGGTTGAGCCGCCGGGGACTGCTGAAGTCCGCCGGTGGTCTCACCGCCGCACTCGCCGTGGGCGCGTCAGCCGCCGCGCTCACGGCCCCCTCCGCCCAGGCCGCACCCGCGACCTTCACCCACCCCGGCATGCTGCACGCCTACGGTGAACTCAACCGCGCCAAGGTCCGGGTCGCCGCAGGGACCGACCCCTGGCTCTCCGGCTGGAACCGTCTCACCGCCAACTCCCACTCGGCGTCGACCTGGACGGCCCGGCCGCAGGCCACGATCATCCGGGGCGGCACCGGCGAGAACTACGGCATCCTCTACAACGACATCCACGCCGCCTACCAGAACGCCCTGCGCTGGAAGATCGCGGGCACAACGGCCAACGGGGACACGGCGGTTGCCATCCTCAACGCGTGGGCGTCCACCCTCACCAGCGTCACCGGCAACGCCGACCGCTTCCTGGCCGCCGGGATCTACGGCTACCAGTTCGCCAACGCCGCCGAACTCATGCGCGGCTACAGCGGGTTCGACCTCGCCGCCTTCCAGGAGATGATGCTCAACGTCTTCTACCCTCTCAACAACCAGTTCCTGACCGGCCACAACGACGCCTGCATCACCAACTACTGGGCCAACTGGGACCTCTGCAACATGAACTCGATCCTCGCGATCGGGATCCTGTGCGACGACGCGGCCAAGTACGACCAGGCGGTCAACTACTTCAAGACCGGCGCGGGCAATGGTTCCATCGCGCACGCCGTCCCGTACCTCTACACCGACTCCGCCGGCTACGCGCTGGGCCAGTGGCAGGAGTCCGGGCGCGACCAGGGCCACACAGTGATGGGCATGGGCCAGATGGGGGCCTTCTGCGAGATGGCCTGGTCGCAGGGCGACGACCTGTACGGCTACGACAGCAACCGGTTCATGAAGGCCGCCCAGTACGTCGCCAAGTACAACCTGGGCAACGACGTCCCGTTCACCACCTACACCTGGGGCACCGGCCAGAACTGCGCCCAGTCCTCGCAGACCGTGATCTCCTCCGCGAGCCGGGGCCAGGTCCGCCCGGTCTGGGACATCCTCTACTACCACTACGCGAAGCGGCGCGGTCTGTCCGTGCCGTACATCCAGGCGATGGCCGAGAGCGTCCGGCCCGAGGGCGGGGGAGGGGACTACGGCACGACGAGCGGCGGCTTCGACCAGACCGGTTTCGGCACGCTGATGTACGCCAAATAGCCGCTCCGTCACCCACCGAATGGCTTCTTCCGCGGGAATACCGCCAGGTCATGTGTTGCTCTGATCTGAACGGTTCACGCGCGGCGGCGAGGGAGCTGGTGGGCAGATGACGGCAGAACCGAGGGAGTCCGTGGAGCAGCCTGTCGTGCGGACGCCCTATGGGGACGTCCGTGGCAGATACGAGGGTGACGGGATCGCGGTCTTCCGTGGCATCCCGTACGCCGCCCCGCCCTTCGGCCCCCGCCGGTTCCGGCCGCCCGTGCCGCCCACCCCCTGGGACGGGGTGCGCGACGCGGGCGGCTTCGGTCCCACCGCGCCGAAACCGCCGTACTCCGAGGCCTTCGCCCGGCTGCTGTCGGACCCGGTGGTCCCCGGCGGCGACTGTCTCAACCTCAACGTCTGGACACCGGAGCTGGGCCGGGACGCGCGGCTTCCCGTCATGGTGTGGATCCACGGCGGCGCCCTGACCCGTGGCTCCTCGGCCGTCCCCGTCTACGACGGACACGCCTTCGCCCGCGACGGCGTGGTCCTCGTCTCGGTCAACTACCGTCTGGGCGTGGAGGGTTACGGCCTCTTCCCGGACGCACCGGCCAACCCGGGACTGCGCGACCAGCTCGCCGCGCTGGAGTGGGTACGGGCGTCCGTCGCGGCCTTCGGCGGCGACCCCGACCGGGTCACCGTCTTCGGCCAGTCGGCCGGCGCGATCAGCATCGGCGCGCTGCTCGCCGCTCCCCGCGCCCAGGGGCTCTTCCGGCGGGCGGTGCTCCAGAGCGGGCCGCCCGAGGTGAGCGAGCGCGACAAGGTGCGGCGGATGGTGCGCCGGATGGCGACCCGGCTGAAGATCCCGGCGACCGCCGAGGCCTTCGCCGCCGTCGACCGGGAGCTGCTGCTGCGTGTCCAGGGCGAGGTCGGCCGACTGAGCAGCCCGGTCCTCGGCGGGCCCGCCTTCGGCATCGTCGTCGACGGTGACCTCGTACCCCGCGACCCCCTGGAGGCCCTCGTCGAGGGAGCCGCCGCCGACGTCGACCTGATGCTGGGCTGGACCCGGGACGAGTACCGCCTCTGGCTGGTGCCGGGCGGGCTCCTGGACCGCGTCGACCGGCTCGGCGCGGTCGCCCTGGCCGGCGCCATGGCCCGCTGCCGCTGCGGCCCGGAGGTCCCGCGCGGCTACCGCACCCTGCACCCCGAAGCCAGTACGGCCGACCTGGTCGGCCAGCTGGTCACCGACCACCTGCTCCGCGTACCGCTGCACCGCCTCGCGGACGCCCGGCACGGTGGCGGGGCCCATGTGTACGAGTTCGCCTGGCCCTCCACCAAGCCTGGCCTTGGCGCCTGCCACGCCCTCGAACTCGGATTCGTGTTCGACACCCACGAGGCACCCGAGTCGGCCAAGCTCGCGGGCGAGGGCGCCCCGCAGGATCTCGCCGAGGCCATGCACACGGCGTGGGTCCGCTTCGCCGTCGACGGCGACCCGGGCTGGCAGCCCTGGGACGCCTCCCACCCGGTGCGCGTCTTCGGCGACGGCGCCCCGCACACCGTACGAGGCCCACGGGACCCCGAACTGGCTCTGTGGGCGGCCGACCCAGGGCTCACCTCGGCATCGGCCCCTTCACCCGGCTCGCGTATGCGTGCCGTGGAGCCCCGGTCGGTCGTACGGCGGCTCCGCCTCCCCGGCAGTGTCCCGAGGCGCTGACCACCGGCCGCCCCCAGGTGGCAGGTGTGCCGCCCGCGACGGCAAAACGCCAGCTCAGACCCGTACCCGACCGTCACCGGGGTGGCGCAACACTGCCGCAACACCATGGCGGGCGAGGCGTGGATATGGTCCGGGGGAAACGTACCCCCGCCCCTCTGGGAGCCCCCGATGCCCGCCGACCGCCCTCGCGAACACACCGCGCCCGTCGCGGCAGCGCGGCGCCGCCGGCTGCGCGCCGACCGGGCACGGCAGCTCGCCGACCTGCTGCGCCACCAGATCCTGACCGAGGGCTTCCCCGACGGCGTACTCCCTCATGAGGACGCCATCGGCGTCGACTACGGCGCGTCCCGCAACACCGTGCGGCAGGCCCTGGACCTGCTGCGCACCGAACAGCTGGTCGAGCGACTGCCCGGGGTCGGGACGGTCGTCACCTGTCAGAAGTACCCGCACGGCCTGGACCGGCTGATGGGGCTCGCGGAGACCCTGCACGAGCACGGCCGGGTCACCAACGAGGTCCGCACCATGAGCCCGGTCCCCGCGCCCGGCCCGGTCGCCGACCGGCTCGGACTGCCGCCGCGCGCCGAAGTGCTGTACGTGGAGCGGCTGCGCCGCCTGGGCGGGGTGCCGCTGTCCCTGGACCTCACCTACATCCCGATGGACATCGGCATCGAACTCCTCGGCGCCGACCTGGAGAACACCGACGTCTTCCGGCTGCTGGAGCAGATCACCGGCAAGCGTCTCGGCACCGCCGAGATCACCCTGGAGGCCGTCACGGCCGACGCGCACTCCGCCGTCGTACTGGAGGCGCCGCGCGGTGCGGCCGTGCTGATGCTGGAGCGGCTCACCTGTCTGTCCGACGGGCGGCCCGTGGATCTGGAGTTCATCCGCTTCCGGGGTGACCGGATCACGATGCGGGGACTGCTGCACCGGTCCAGCTGATTCCCGACTTCCTTCTTTCGTACCCCCTTTCACCCACTTCCCGGAGACAGCCATGCCTCTCGTCCCCCAGCGTGCCGACGTGCCCGTCACGATCGACGAGTCCAAGTGCATCGACGGCTGCACCCTCTGCGTCGACATGTGTCCGCTGGACTCCCTCGCGATCGACCCGGACACCAGCAAGGCGTACATGCACGTCGACGAGTGCTGGTACTGCGGCCCGTGCGCCGCCCGCTGCCCCACGGGCGCGGTCACCGTCAACATGCCCTACCTCCTCCGGTGAAAGGTCCCGCCCGCATGTCCAGCCTGTCCCGCCTGCCTCGCGGAATCGCTCCGGCCGCCCTCGCCGCCGCGCTGCTCCTCCCGCTCACCGCCTGCGGCGGCTCCGCCGACGCGAGTGACAGCAAGTCGGTCACCGTGACCGTCGGCTACCAGTCCAAGACCATCAACACCGTCACTGCGGGCACGCTCCTGCGCTCCCTCGGCTACTTCGAGAGCGCGCTGAAGGCCCAGGGCGCCCGCGACGGCATCACCTACAAGGTGGAGTGGCAGGACTACGCGACCGGTGCCCCGATCACCGCCGCGATGGTCGCCGGGAAGGTCGACATCGGCTCCATGGGCGATTTCCCGCTGCTCATCAACGCCTCCCGGGGCAAGCAGCTGAACGCCCCGACCCGGCTGGTCTCCGTCACCGGCTACAACTCGCGCGGCGCCCTCAACACCGTGGTCACCGCCCCGAATTCAGACCTGAAGTCGCTGTCCGACCTGCGCGGCAAGAAGGTGTCGACGAGCGTCGGCTCCGCCGCCGACGGCACCCTCGTACGGGCCCTGGAACAGGCCGGGTTGGACCCCGACAAGGACATCAGCAAGCTCAACCAGCAGCCCGCGGTGGGTGCTTCGGCACTGGAGGCGGGCAGCGCCGACGCGCTCTCCCAATTCGTCGCGTGGCCGGGCCTGTTGGCCTTCCAGGGCAAGGCGAAGGCCCTGTACGACGGCGGCTCGCTCGGTCTGCCCACCCTGCACGGCGTCACTGTGCGCGGCGCCTTCGCCGACCAGCGCCCGGCGGTCGTCGAGGCCTTCCTGGCGGCCCAGATCAAGGCCACCGCCTACCTCGACGCGCACCCGGTCGAAGCCGCCGAGAAGGTCGCCGAGGTCACCGGGCTCCCCGCCGAGGTCGTGTACCTCTACAACGGCAAGGGCGGTATCGCCACCTTCGACCCCACCCTCAAGCCCGAGTTGGTCGCGGCCCTGAAGAAGGACGTCCCGCTGCTGGTCTCCGCCAAGCTCGCGGGCACGGTGGACGTCTCCGACTTCGTCGACGACAGCTACCTCAAGAAGGCGTACGGCACCGGATACGCCAAGGCCGCCGCCACCACGGCCCCCGCCTCCAAGCCCGAGGTCTGGCTCAAGGGCGCCTCCACGACCAGCACCTACGCCGACCCGACCGCGCTGCTCCGCTCGATCGCCGAGCACAGCGACACCGTGAGGGCCGCGTACGTCCCCGACGCCACCACCGGCACCCGCTGGTTCGCCGACAGGTCGGTCTGGGTCCAGGACGGCACCGACCTGGAGCCCTTCGTCACCGAGTCCGCCGCCGACGCCTGGGCCGCCGAGCACCCCGGTTCGCGCATCGTCAGCTACGCCGACGCACTCCGGCAGGCAGCGAAGTGACCGCCCCCTCATCCCCGTACGCCCGATACGCGTTGCGCGCGGCCTCGCTTCTCGCCGCGCTCGGCATCTGGCAGCTGCTGACCAGCCAACACGTCAACCTGTGGCTGCGGTTCGCCCAGTTCCCGACCGCCACCCAGGTCGCCGACGAGTTCGCGCACCGCCTCGGCACGGCCGTCTACTGGCAGGACCTGACCGACAGCCTGACCCGCATCCTCACCGGCTTCGCCCTCGCCGCGGTGGCCGGGATCGCGGTCGGCACGGCCATCGCCCGCTCACGCCTCGCCGCCGACCTGCTCGGCCCGCTGGTGGAGGTGCTGCGCCCCATCCCGGCGATCGCCCTGGTCCCCGTGGCGATCCTGCTCTTCCCCACCAACGAGCAGGGCATCGTCTTCATCACCTTCACCGCCGCCTTCTTCCCCGTCCTGGTCTCGACCCGGCACGCCGTGCGGGCGCTGACTCCGGTCTGGGAGGAGGCCGTTCTGACGATGGGCGGTGGCCGACTGCGCATCCTCGCCTCGGTCGTCCTGCCGGGCGCGCTGCCCGGCATCCTCGGCGGGCTCTCGGTGGGTATCGGTGTGTCCTGGATCTGTGTGATCTCCGCCGAGATGATCTCCGGCCAGTACGGCGTCGGCTACCGCACCTGGCAGGACTACACGATCGTCAACTACCCGGGCGTCCTCGTCGGCATGGCCACGATCGGCCTCCTCGGCTGGCTCACTTTCACGGCCGTCGAGGTCGCCGGGCGGCGAGTGACCCGCTGGCTGCCGCGCCCGGCCACCGAGCGGGAGGCGCCCCTGCGGGTGGCGCGGCGCCAGGCCGCCACCGCGCACGCGTCCGGGAGGGCGGCATCATGACGATCCAGGTCAGCACGTCCACGGTGGAGACCGAGGCCCCGCGCGGTGTACGGCTGCGGCTGGCGGACGCGACCATCGGGCGCCCCGGACTTCGGGTGCTGAACGGCCTCGACCTCGACATCGCCCCCGGCGAGCTGCTGACCGTCGTAGGCCCGTCGGGTTGCGGCAAGTCGACGCTGCTGCGGACTCTGGCGGGGCTGTTGCCGGCGCTCGACGGCGAGGTGAGCCAGGACGACAGGCCGATCACCCGGCCCGAGGCAGACCGGGCGCTGGTGTTCCAGGAGGACGGTCTGCTGCCCTGGCGCAACGCTCGCCGCAATGTCGAACTCCCTTTGGCGATACGGGGGTTGCCGCGCGCCGAACGCCGAGCGCAGGCGATGGAGTGGCTGGCCCAGGTCGGCCTGGCCGGCCGCGAGGAGCAGTTGCCGCACCGCATGTCCGGCGGTCAGCGTCAGCGCGTACAGCTGGCCCGGGCCCTGGCCGGGCGTCCGCGCGCGGTGCTGATGGACGAACCGTTCGGGGCGCTGGACGCGCAGACCCGGGCCGGGATGCAGAACCTGCTGGTCGAAGTCCTGGCCGGGACCCGTGCGACGGTCGTCTTCGTCACCCACGACGTCGACGAGGCGGTGTTCCTCGGCGACCGCGTCGCCCTCCTCGGCACCGGCCAGGTGCTGGACGTCCCCCGACCCCGCGAGCGCGCGGCCCACGGCGAGCCCGCGACGGTCGCCCTGCGCCGCGAGATCCTCGCTTCCCTCAGCAGCTGAAAGGTCTCCCTCCCGATGGACAGCACGACGGCCACGCCCATCCCCTCCCTCCACGACGCCGACGAGCTGACCTGCGACGTCCTGGTCATCGGCGGCGGTACCGCCGGCACCATGGCCGCGCTGACCGCCGCCGAGCACGGCGCGAACGTCCTGCTCCTGGAGAAGGCCCACGTCCGCCACTCCGGCGCCCTCGCCATGGGCATGGACGGCGTCAACAACGCCGTCGTCCCGGGCCGGGCCGAACCCGACGACTACGTCGCCGAGATCACCCGCGCCAACGACGGCATCGTCAATCAGGCCACCGTCCGCCAGACCGCCACGCGCGGCTTCGCGATGGTGCAGCGCCTGGAGTCGTACGGCGTGAAGTTCGAGAAGGACGAGCACGGCGAGTACGCGGTCCGCCAGGTCCACCGCTCGGGCTCGTACGTGCTGCCGATGCCCGAGGGCAAGGACGTGAAGAAGGTCCTGTACCGGCAGTTGCGCCGCCGTGAGATGCGCGAACGCATCCGCATCGAGAACCGCGTGATGCCGGTACGGGTCCTCACAGCGGGGGGAAGGGCGGTCGGCGCGGCCGGTTTCGACACCCGCACCGGACGGTTCGTCACCGTACGGGCGGGCGCGGTGATCCTGGCGACCGGCGCCTGCGGACGCCTCGGCCTGCCCGCCTCCGGCTACCTGTACGGCACGTACGAGAACCCGACCAACGCGGGCGACGGCTACGCGATGGCGTACCATGCGGGCGCCGAACTCAGCGGTATCGAGTGCTTCCAGATCAACCCGCTGATCAAGGACTACAACGGCCCGGCCTGCGCCTATGTCGCCAACCCCTTCGGCGGCTACCAGGTCAACCGGCACGGCGAACGCTTCGTCGACTCCGACTACTGGTCGGGCCAGATGATGGCCGAGTTCGCGGCGGAGGTGGCGAGCGAGAGAGGACCGGTGTACCTGAAGCTCAGCCACCTCCCGGAGGAGTCGGTGGCCGCCCTGGAAGACATCCTGCACACCACGGAACGGCCGACGCGCGGCACCTTCCACTCGGGCAGGGGCCACGACTACCGCACCCACGACATCGAGATGCACATCTCCGAAATCGGCCTGTGCGGCGGCCACTCGGCGTCGGGAGTCTGGGTCGACGAGCACGCCCGCACGACCGTCCCGGGCCTGTACGCGGCCGGCGACCTCGCCTGCGTACCGCACAACTACATGATCGGCGCGTTCGTCTTCGGCGACCTGGCGGGCGCCGACGCGGCCACCGAACACCGCGTGTACGAGGGTGAGTTGCCCCCCGACCAACTGCACGAGGCGCACGAGCTGATCTACCGGCCGTTGCGCAACCCGGACGGCCCTCCGCAGCCCCAGGTCGAGTACAAGCTCCGCCGCTTCGTCAACGACTACGTCGCCCCGCCCAAGAGCGGCGCCCGACTCTCCCTGGCCGTCGAGGCGTTCGAGCGGATGCGTGACGAGATCGCCGGCATGGGCGGCCGGACCCCGCACGAGTTGATGCGCTGCGCGGAGGTCGACTTCATCCGCGACTGCGCCGAGTTGGCGGCCCGTTCGTCTCTGGCCCGTACGGAGAGCCGCTGGGGCCTCTACCACGAGCGCACCGACCTCCCGCAGCGCGACGACACGGACTGGCTGGTGCACCTCAACGTCCGTAAGGCGGCGGACGGTTCGATGGAGTTCCTGACCCGGCCGGTGGCGCCCTACCTGGTCCCGGTCGAGGGCTTCGCACCACCAGGCGGCGCGGCGAGGGTAATTGGCGAGGTGCATCCCGAGCAGGTGGCGACGGCGGGCCCGCGCGAGGTGGCCCCGGTCGGCTCGGGAACGGTCAAGTCCCGTACGGTCCTGCCCACTTCGACCGCGCCCTCCCCACGCATCCTCGAACTCCTCGCCCTGGCCGAGGACCAGCCGGGCTTGTCCGACCTGCGTCCCTATCTCACCGACCCCGACCCGGCCGTACGCCGGACTGCTGTCGCCACGCTCACGGAAACCGCCCCCGACGGCACAGGTCCGGCCCTGGCCACCGCACTCGGCGATCAGGACGCGGGCGTACGGGAGTTGGCGGCAGGCTCGCTTCGGGAACTGGTCGAGGTGCTGCCGCCCGAGGACGCGCTGCGCGACGCGTTGGTCGCCGCGCTGGCCCTTGGTGATCCCGGCCGGGAGGGCGTACGGGCCGCCGCGCTCGACGTCCTGCGCGCGCTGCGCCTGGGCGACGCCGCCCTGTACGCCCGCACTCTTGCCGACCCCGACCTGGGGGTACGCATCCAGACGGTGCGGGCGCTGGTGTCGGTGGACGCGGTGCCCGAACTGGCCCGTGCCGCCGCCGACACGTCCCGTGAGGTGCGGGTCGCCGCCGCGCAGGGCCTGGGTACCGTCGGCACCCCGGAGGACCTGAAGCCCCTGCTCGCCGACTCGGATGCCCTGGTCCGGGCCGCCGCGCTCACCGCCCTCGCGACCACCGGCTGCCCGCCGCCGCTGGACACGGCCGCGGCTGCGGCGCTCAACGACCCTGCCTGGCAGGTCCGTTCGGGCGCGGCGACGGCATTGGGCGCGGCGGCACCGGAGTTGGCGGTGCCCGCCCTGGCGGAGGCGCTGTCCGACGCGTTCGCCGACGTCCGCAAGGCGGCGGTCCGGGCGCTGTGCCGCCACGACGGCCATCCGGGGGTCGCGGAGGCGCTCGCTTCGGTGTCGGGGGACGCGGACGCGGATGTGCGGGCGTACGCCCGGCTTCGGTAGTCAGGACGTCAACTGCGGAGTGCCGCCACCGAGTTCCGTACGACGACATGCGTGCCCAGGAGCAGGTGCTCGTCCGGGTCGTCCTGGGTACGTCCGAGGGCGGTGCGTACGGCGAGGCGGCCCAACTCCTCGTAGGGGACATGGACCGTGGTGAGCGCCGGGTGCAGGTCTCGGGCGAACGGGATGTCGTCGTACCCGGCCAGTGAGACGTCGCCCGGCACGGAGAGACCGGCCTCGTGGAGGGCGGTGAGCGCACCGGCGGCGACCATGTCGGTGGCGGCCATCACGGCCGTGAACTCCAGTCCCTGGGACAGGGCTTGGCGCATCAGACGGTGGCCCGAGTCGCGGGTGAAGTCGCCGTGCAGCCGCAGCGCCGGGTCGGGTTCCAGGCCACGGGCACGGTGGGCGGCGGTGTAGCCGCGTTCGCGGCCCTGGGCGGTGGTGTGGTCGGGTCGGCCGCCGAGGAAGAGGACGCGCTGGTGGCCCTGGGCGAGGACGTGGGCGCACAGGGCGTAGGCGCCGCCCTCGTTGTCGTACTCGATGACCGTGACCGGCGTACCGGGATTCAGCGGCGGCCGGCCGCACAGCACCAGGCGGGAGCCGACGGAGGCGAGGGAGTCGGCGATGCGGGCCGTGCGGGTGCGGTACTCGGGGGTGTCGGCGGTGCCGCCGACCAGGATCACGGCGGCGGCACGCTGGGCGCGCATCATCTCGACGAACTCCAGTTCGTGCGCGGTGTCGCCGTCCGTGCTGCACACCAGGCTGAGATGGCCGAGCCGGGTCGCCTCGCGCTCCACGCCGTGCGCCATGAGCGCGAAGGAGGGACCGGTGATGTCGTCGAGCACGAAGGCGAGCGTGGGCGTACCGACTCCGGCGACCGCCTTGGCGCGCGCGTCGGCGACATAGTCCAGCTCCCGGACGGCCCGCATGACGCTGGTACGGGTCGCCGTGCTCACCGGGTAGTCGCCGCCGAGCACCCGGGACACGGTGGACGCGGACACCCCGGCGCGGGCCGCGACATCCCGGATGGTGCTGCGTGTCGCACTGACTCCGGTGCTGCTCTTTCGCGTCATGGTGTGTGCCCCCCTGTCCGTGGGACCTGCGGCAACACATCGGCAACCGGTTCCCGGTCCGGAGGCTAGCAGTGGATGTGGGCGGGCGGGAGCGGGAGGGCGAGGGGCCCGGAACCGAAACTTTCACCGTGACCGACCCCTCCATCTCGGCCCTACACCGATCTACGCAGCTCTACGCCGAACTCGCCGCCGCCTCCTCCGCCGAGATGCGCGGACGGGCGGTCGCGGCGCCGAAGCTTCGGGCGGTCGCCGGGGCCGGGTCGGCCGGCCTGCGGGCGTGCCAGTCGGTGACCGACTGATAGGCCGCCGCGACCTCCAACAGCCGCTCCTCCTCGTACGGTTGGCCACCGAGGATCGTGCCGACGGGTACGCCGGCGCCGTCGAAGCCGATGGGGAAGCCGATCTCGGGCAGGCCGAGGATGTCGAAGGGGACGGGGCCGGTCTGGAGGACGACGTCGGCGGTGGTCAGCACACCGTCGAGCACCTCTCGCAGCAGGTGGTTCTTGGCGCGCTGGGCCGTGATCCACTCGTCGCCCGAGAGCATCAGCCCTTGCAGCCAACTCAGCAGCGACACCCCGAACTTGGTGGGATCGGTGCGCAGCCAGTGCCGGAAGGGCTCGGTACGTTCGGCGAGTCGGGCCGCGTTGAACGTACCGGTGAGCAGCGCCCAGTCGTCCGGGTAGGCGACGTCGACGAGCGTGACGCCCGGGATCGCGTCCAGGCGCGTGAGGAACGCGGTCCTCAACTCCCGCTGGGCGGACAGGAAATCGGCGGGGACGCCGATACGGGTGGCCCGGCGCAGACGTACCTTGCCGCCTCTCGCCATGACCGGGGTCGCGGCGCGGATCAGGTCGGGTACGGCGGGCAGGCCGAGCGTGCGCGGGTCCTGGGCGTCCGGTCCGGCCAGGACCTGGAGCATGATCGCCGCGTCCATCGCGTCGCGCGCGAGCGGGCCCGCGTGGTCGCGGGTGAACGAGAGCGGGATGACGCCGTGGATGGACACGCGGCCCATCGTGGGCTTCAGGCCGGTCAGGTTCTGCTGGTTGGACGGCAGGACGATCGAGCCGCCGGTCTGCGTCCCGATCGACGAGGAGGCGAGCCGCCCGGCCACCGCACAGGCCGGGCCGGTCGAGGAACCGCCCGGGTCGACCGACGGGTCGTCCGGCGTCCACGCGTTGACCGTCGTCACCGTGCCGTTCGGCTTCGTGGCGCGGGTGGTGGCCAGGGGCCCCATCTGGCCCTTGCCGAGCACGAACGCGCCCGCCGACTTCAGCCGGGCCACGGCCGTGGCGTCCGCGTCCGGCACGAAGTCCTCGAAGATGAGGGAGTTGCAGCGGGTGGGTACGCCCGCCGTGAAGTAGTTGTCCTTGATGCAGAGGGGGATGCCGTGCAGGAGGCGCCTGCCCGCCGACGTACGGTCCGCGCGCCGGGCCGCCGCACGCGCGTCCTCGGCGGTGACCTCGGCGTACGCCTGGTACGTGCCGTCGTACCGCTCGATCCGCTCCAGATATGCCTCGGTCAGCTCAGTCGCTTTGAGCTTCCCTCGCCGTATGAGCACGGCGGCCTCGGCGAGCGTCGCCTCGGACGGGTCGTTGCGTGCGGCCTGCCGTATCTCGATGTCGATGTCGAGGGTGGGGGCGATGGTGGGGTCGGAGGCGCGATCGGTAACCGGGGCCGCGTGCACGGGAGTTGCCGTCTGCATGGTGAGTCCGCCGGCCAGCGCTGCCGAACTCGCCAGGAATATCCGCCGGTTGATGGATCTGTTGATGGATCTCTTGAGGGGACTGCTCATGCCCGGTCGCCCGCCTTTCCGGTCCACGCCTCGGTGATGGACGG
Organism: Streptomyces sp. NBC_00075; assembly: GCF_045041225.1. Taxonomy (NCBI): domain Bacteria; kingdom Bacillati; phylum Actinomycetota; class Actinomycetes; order Kitasatosporales; family Streptomycetaceae; genus Streptomyces; species Streptomyces sp. NBC_00075. Next base: position 2,105,535 of record NZ_CP108243.1, on the reverse strand, counting down.
GTACAGGAGTGGTGGCGAGGCCTGCTGTGCGTACGCCGGGTCGGTGGCGGGCGGTGTCCAGCCGGATATCGCGCCGGGGGTCGAGGCGACGAACGCCCGCAGGGAGGCGAGGACTTGGGAGCGCGTCGGGACTCCGGTGGCGGGGTCGACCTGCTCGGGCAGGAGCGACAGATCGAACCCGGCCAACGCCAGCCGGGTCCGTACATAGGCGTCCAACTGGTCCTGCGTGGGCGGCTCGGTCACCACGGCCTCCGTGATCGGCGTACGGGTTCGCCCCGGACTCCATCACCGGCCCGTGAAGCCCTCATTGAGCCCATGCTTCACGGGAGTTACGCCAGGTTCGGCGTGTGGAGGTGCGCCAGGCTCTGCGCGGCAGGTACGCCGGGCTCAGCACGGGAGTCACGCCGGTTTGAGCGCGGAGTTACGCCGGTTCGGCATGGGACGTACGCCGGTTCGAGCGCGGGAGTCACGCCGGGTTCAGTGTCCGGGCGATCGACGTGATCGCCCCCGGCCCCACCCGGCAGCACCCGCCGATCAGCCGCGCCCCCGCACCCCGCCAGCCCGTCACCTGCTCGGCGGAGAAGGTCGAACTGCCTCTCCAGGCACGGGCGTCGGCGTCCCAGACCTCGCCGCTGTTCGGATAGACCACGACCGGCTTCCCGGTCACGCGAGCCGCCAACTCCACAGCACCCTCGACGTCTTCGGGCACACAGCAGTTCACACCGACGGCGACGACCTCGTCCGCTTCGGCGGCCAGCTCGAAGGCCTTCGCGAGCGGTTGACCGGCCCGCGTCAGCTCCCCGGCCACGCTGTACGACAGCCACACCGGCACCCCGAGCCCGCGCACCGCGCGCAGCAGCGCCTCGGCCTCGTCGGCGTCCGGAACCGTCTCCAGGGCCAGTACATCGGGCGAGGCCGCGGCCAGCACCTCCACACGCGGCCGGTGGAAACGCTCCAGTTCGTCGACGCTCAGCCCGTACCGCCCCCGGTACTCGGACCCGTCCGCGAGCATCGCCCCGTACGGCCCGACCGACGCCGCCACCCACAACGGCCGCTCCGCGTCCGCCCGGCGCGCGGCCTCGCGGGCCAGCTCCACGCTCAGCGCGAGCAGCTCGGCGGCGCGCTCCCGGCCGATGCCGCGCTTGGCGAAGCCGGCGAAGGTGGCCTGGTAGCTGGAGGTGATCGCGACGTCGGCGCCCGCCCGGAAGTAGGCGAGGTGCGCGTCGACGATCGCCTCGGGCTGCTCGACGAGCAGCCGCGCCGACCACAGCTCGTCACTCAGATCGTGCCCGGCGGACCCCAGCTGGTTGGACATACCGCCGTCGAGGACGAGGGGGGAGCCCGAGGTGAGGGCGGCTGAGAAGGAGGTTTCGCTGGTCTCGCTGGTCATACCTCGACGCTAGTCCACCGTGGGCCCGGCGACCGTATGTGTCCAGTACATGAACAGATGGCCCACATTGTGGGATGGCGAGTTACGATCACGCCCTCCCCACCTGCCTTCACCTGTCCCCGCTGCCCTCCCCGCTGACCGGAAGTGTCATGACTGCGCCCAGTACCACCGAGGCCGACGAGCCGGAGCTGAACCCGACCGAGACGGCCGCGAAGACCGGGACGACCGAGAAGCCGCCGCCCGGCCGCCGCACCTTCGGCCTGGCGGCCGCCACCGCGCTGGTGATGGGCAACATCATCGGCGGCGGCATCTTCGTCCTGCCGGCCACGGTCGCCCCGTACGGCTCGGTCAGCCTGCTGGCCTTCCTGGTCCTTTCGATAGGCGCGGTGCTCCTGGCCCTGCTCTTCGGCAAGCTGGCCCGCCGCAGCCCGGTCACCGGCGGCCTGTACGTGTACCCGCGCGACGCGTTCGGCCCCTTCGCGGGTTTCCTGTCGGCGTGGTCGTACTGGACGATGACCTGGGTCAGCATCGCCGCGCTGGCGGTGGCGGTGGTCGGATACGTGGACGTACTGATCCCTCTCAACGACAGCCACGCCCTGGGCGCGCTGGTCGCGATCCTGGCCCTCTGGCTCCCGGCCGCCGCGAACTTCGCGGGCACGCGGTGGGTGGGCGGCGTACAGATCGTGTCGACGATCCTGAAGTTCGTGCCGCTGCTGGTGGTGGCCACGGTCGGCCTGTTCTTCATGGACACGGACAACTTCGGCGCGTTCAACGCGTCGGGCGACAGCGTGCCGGGGGCTCTGGCCGCCTCGGCCGCGCTGCTCCTGTACAGCTTCCTGGGTGTCGAGTCGGCGGCGATCAGCGCGGGCGAGGTGGAGGACCCCGAGCGCAACGTGGGCCGCGCGAGCGTCCTGGGCACGCTCGGCTCGGCCCTCGTCTACGTCCTCGGCACGGTCGCCGTCTTCGGCCTGGTCCCGCACGACAAGCTGGTCGACTCGGGCGCCCCCTTCGCCGACGCGGTCAACGTGATCACCGGCGGCAGCTGGGGCGGTACGGCGATCGCGCTGGTGGCGGTGGCGTCGATCGTGGGCTGCCTGAACGGCTGGATCCTGCTCGCGGCGCAGATGCCGTACGCGGCGGCCCGCGACGGCCTCTTCCCGGCACGGTTCGCGAGGGTCGGCAAGGGCGGGGTACCGGGCTTCGGCGTCCTGGCCTGCGCGATCCTCGGCACGATCCTGATCGCCTTCAACTACACGGCGGGCCCGGACACCACGTTCCGCGTCCTGGTCCTGATCACGACGTTCACGGGCTGCGTCCCGTACCTCTTCTCGGCGGCGGCCCAGCTGTACTGGCTGGCCAAGGGCACGCGCGACCGCGTCCGCCCGGCAGGCCTGATCCGCGACCTGATCGTCGCCGCCCTGTCCTTCGCGTTCTCGTTCTGGCTGATCGCGGGGGCGGGGTATGCGGCGGTGTATCAGGGGGTGCTGTTCCTGTTCGCGGGGATTCCGGTGTATGTGTGGATGCGGGGGCGGCAGGGGTCGACGGAGGCGGTCGGCGCCGAGGACACGCCGGGCATCAAGCCCGCGTGACCTCACTCGCTCGCTGCACTTGCCTCACTCGCTCCGCACGTCGGAGAAGACGACCTCGAACTCCTCCAGCCCGGTCACGGTGACATGTGCCTTGGCGGCGCCCTCATGCCGGGCCGCCGCCTGGCCCGCGCGGGACGCGGCAAGGGACTCGCGGTCGGTGAACACGGCGGCGACCAGCCCGCGTCCCCGGTCCCGGTCGAGGAGCAGGGACGCCCTGGCCAGTCCCGGGAGCGTTTCGAGTTTGGGGATCACCGTCGCCCGGAACGTCTCGGCGAACAGATCCGCGTCCGAGGGGTCGAACTCCACCCTGGTGATCCGCAGTCCCGCTCCTGCCTCGGGCTGGCGGACCTGGTGGACGACCGCGGCTTCGAAGTTCTCGGTCGTTGTCGTCGCCGCGAACCGCTCCAGGAGCGCCGCCCGCCGCTCGCGCAAGGCCTCGTCGCTGTTCCTCCGGGCCTCCTCCGTCTCCCACCAGCTGGACGCCAACAGCTTTCCGAGCTCCCGGTCCACGAAGATGCCGAAGCCGCGGAATCCTGGCTGCTGCGCGACCAGTTCCCGGCCTTCGGTGTTGAGCCCCTCAATAGCCGTGTCGATGTTGGCCGGATCACCGGTCGCATAAACCGCGCGTACGAACATGACTACTCCCTGAAGTCGCGCGCACATTCGAAATCTTCTGACATGGCCAGTCTTCTCCTGGGGGCTAACCTGGGCAAACCGGTAGATTGCGGCGTCAGTGCTGGACCACGGTGTGCCGTTCCTGTGCCGCCTAACCTGGGGCCATGTCGGAGATCCCCTTCACGGAAGCCGAAGTGCGTGAGGTCCTGGGCCCGTTCGCCGGGCCCATGTTCTTCGCGACGAACACGCACAACCCGAAGAACGGCGTCACGGCAGGCGTATGGACGGTGAGCGCCGGTGAGAGGCACGCGGTCCTGAAGGTCCTCACCCGTCGGAAGCAGTCGGAGGCCGGTTGGGCGGCCTCCGACGACCCACGGCACTGGAACTACTGGCGCCGCGAGGCCCACGTGTACGAGTCGGGGCTGGCGCAGGCATGGCGGTTGTACGGCATCCGGGCACCCCGTCTGCTGGCCTGCGCGGAACGCGCGGACGGCGATGTCGCGCTGTGGCTGGAGCGCCTCCGGGGCAGACCGGCCACGAGGTGGCGCATCCCGAGTCACGCAGCACACGCCCGCCGCCTGGGCGCGGCACAAGGAGCTGCTGAGGGCTCGGTGGGCGAGACGCCGGACCGGCCGTGGCTGTCACGCGGATTCCTACGGGAGTACATCGGCAGCAAGACACTCGGCCAGGAACTCCTGGACGACGACGAGGCCTGGCAACAGCCCCTGATCCGCGACCACTTCCCGCCGGGTCTGCGCAAGGACATGGTCCGGCTGCACCACGACCGCGAGTGGTTCCTGCACATCATGGAGACGTTGCCACGAGCCCTGAACCACCTCGACCACTGGCCGGCCAACCTCCGCACGACCGGCCGTAACAGCGCCCTGATCGACTGGTCCTTCACCGGAGACGGCGCGCTCGGCGAGGACATCGGCAACTACATCCCGGACACCTTCTTCGACCTGTTCCTGCCCGCCGCCCGCCTGCCCGAACTGGCGTCGGCGGTGTACGAGGCGTATGTGGAGGGGCTGCGCGAGGGTGGTTGGCGGGGCGACGAGCGGCTCGTACGGCTGGGGGTGTGCGCGTCGGCGGTCAAGTACGACTGGATCACCGGGCTGATGCTGGCGCGTGCGGGGGAGGAGCGGCAGGTCGGTTACGGGGGCGCGGAGGCGGTGTCCGCGGAACGGCTTTACCGGCAGCGGGGGTTGGTGCTCGCGTTTTTGGCGGGGTGGGCTGCGGAGGCGCGGGAGCTGGCGTTGGGGGTCGGGTTTCCGGGGCCGCCCAGCGGGCGTTGAGATCCTGATCATTCAGGGGCGAGGACCGGATCGCGGCCCCGCCACCGTCCCCCAGAACACGCTTATGAGGTGAGGTCCCGGGCGTGGGCAAGGGCTCCTTGGATGGTGCCGGAGAGTCTCCGGTGTCCCTCGGCGGAAGGAAGCTCGCTCTGCCAGGCGTCGACTGCCTGCCATCCGTGATCGGCCAGGGGAGGGACGGGCGCGTCGACTTTCAGGTTCGTCGGCGCTGCGGGCAGGCGCACCAGCAGTGTCGAGGTTCCCAGGGCAGCGGCGGCCGCGATGCCCTCGTATGCCAGGACCGGGACGCCGTAGGCGGCATGCAGGGGTGCGTGCGGAGCCAACTCGGTCAACCTGTCCAGGAGATCGGGGTGCGTGTGCAGCTGCCATTCGCCCAGCGCGTAGTCGTTCGGTCCGTGTGGCGGGGCGCCCTGCGCCCTCAGGAAGTCCAACAGCGTGGCGTTCTGGGGATGCTCCGTGCGTATCGACGGCAGGTCCAAGCGCATAGGCATGACCCTACGTCCGCCGTGAAAGCAAGCGCCGCCGGCAGCACATGCTCCGGGCCCGGATCGACGGCGCCGTGGGGGAAACCGACGACTCGGGCGGGCACGCAGAGCGTGATCACGCCGGTCATCCCGGAGTTGGCTCAGTAGCAGGCATCTTCAGACGCCTGCTGCTGAGAGAAGCCCGTACTTCAGTGCGTGGACCCGATCCACTGGAATGCGGCCCCTGTGCCCAACTCCCGGACGGTATTGAGCGGACCGATGTCATCGCCGATGAGGAAGTTCCCGTTCTGGTTCTGAATGCGGCCATCGTCGGCAGTCCAGAACTGTCCGGAACGGCCGCCTCCGCAGGGGCTCATCCAGACGGCGTTCAACTCGGTCGCGTTGTCCGTGGTGACGCAATTGCCGCTGTAGTTGTTCACCAGTCGGCGCATCGTGTGCCCCTGCCACGTGTTCGACTCCGAGCCCCAGTGGAAGAGCTGCGATGTGGTGTCGTAGCAGTCGATCGTTATGACGTATTCGTTGCTGCCCCATCCCCCCACGTTGAGGCACGAGCCATAGCCGTTCCGGTAGGACCAGTTGGTCGCTGCGGACGCCGGCGACAGGGCACCGGCCGTGGCGAGGGTGAGTGCGGCGAGCCCTGCGGGCACGGTCAGTCTCAGTTTGGTTCTCCAGGGTGACATGATCGGGAGAATGCCATGCCCCTGGTGAGATGCCGCTCAATGGAAGGTGCACTGCTCCTTAACGGTGTGAGTACTGCGGGGAGAGGGTGCGCACTTCGGGGGCGCCGACATGCCCGCTCAGTCCATGTCGTGCAGGGCCCAGACATGGAGCGCGTTCTCGGTGGCGGACTGGGTGTACCAAGTCCCGTCGCCGAGGGTCGTCGGGGGGCCGGACACGGGATACGGGTAGATCAGCTCGTCGGTGATTCGCATGGGCGCGGTGTCGACGAGCCAGTGTCGTCCCCGGCCGAATTCCTCGTCGCTCTCGACCGTGCCTACGACGGCGGTGCCTTCGTCGACGAAACCGCCGTAGTAGTCGAAGAAGGCTCCGGCCTCGTCGTCCTCTGGTTCCGTTTCGGGATGCCGGGGAACTGTGTCGGCGTTCAGCTCGGCCTCCACGGAGCCGTCGTCGACCCGATGGACGGCAAGGGTGTCCTGGTCGTGGGTCACGGTGAGCAGTCGGTCGCCGGACGGGCTCACCGCCATCAGGATGCGGTCCTCGTCATTGAAGCGATCGACCGTGAGGGTGCCTCCGTCCCAGCGGCCCCATCTGAGCGGGGACCCGTCCTGGCCCTCGCCGATACTCAGGCCCATCTGGCCCGGGTTCGGCGACATGTAGTGAAACGATCCGGCAGCCGCGGTGTCCGTCTCGGCGCGTGCGAGCGCCGATCCGTCCGCAGCATCGAGCACCAGCCATTCCTCTGCCGTCTCGCCGTTGTCGAGCCGGTCCTGCATCAGCGGGCCGCAGACGTGCGCCCAGACGAGCTTCCCGTCCGCGGAGAAACCGGCCGAGCCGCCGCTCGCATGCTGGTGATCATGGTCCTCCGCGTACTCCTCGAACGCCGAGTGTCCCGCGCAGCCTGCCCAGCACCGGTGCCTCAGCTCCCAGAGCACGCTCCCCGACCGGTCCACGGCCCGCAGCGCGTGAACCCCCGCGAAGACAGCCAGGTCCCCGGCGGGGGACACCGTGGCAGTGCCGAACCTGCGGGGCCAGGGAGCCGAAAAGGAAACCTCCGGAGCCGTTGCCCAGGCTGCGGCCGGCGGCCCGATCTCCTGTACGACCAGCTCCGTGTCGCCCCGCTGCACAAGCAGTCGCGTGGCGGCCGAATACACCAGGTAGGGGGCGTCATCGGCTCGCGAGAGCGAACGAGGGGCGGCGAGCGTGGCCACCAGGTGGACGGACTGGGGCACGGGGTCTCCTGAAGGGCGAGAACTGTCGGTTGCCACCGTACGGCGTACAGCTACGTCGTACGTCGACGGTACCGATCCGGTACCCCGGCAGTCCCGCAGTCCCGCAGTCCTTGCGACGACGGTGACTACGTGGCGTTCCTCTTCGTCAGCTCGTCGACGTAGTTGTACGCCGCGTTGCTCCCCTGCTTGCCGGGCGAGAGCTTCACGATCGCCTCGTCCTTCTCGGGGTTGCCAGTCAGGTAGGCCTCGGTCAGGACGTACGGCAGTCCGTCGACGCGGAAGCGGATACTGCCGTCGGGATACGCGCTCACCCGTACCTTCCGGCCGTCGGGAAGGCTCACGGTCTCGGTGAAGTGCGCCTTGAGCGGCTGATCGGCCATACGGACCCCCGGTCATACAGGCTCGACTGGTCGCACGAGAGTACAGCCCAGCGCGCAGTCGGGAGCAGGCGAAGTCCCTTGCCGGTGGCGCCGGTTCAGGTCGAGCCGCGCCCTACCGGTCCGCGCCCTACCAGTCCGTGCTCTACCGGCCCGTGCTCTACCGGTCGGCCTGCCGCATCCGGACGACCGCGACCCCACCCTCCAGATCCACCGTCGTCCGGTTCGGCGGCGCCCCGTCCTCCTCGTCGTCCCGCATCAGCAATGACGACTGTCGCTCCTTGAGTTCGTTCTGCTTGCCGGGTGAGAAGGTCGCGTGCAGCTGCTCGAACCCGGTCGCCGATATCTGGCCCTGCCGGGCGCTGTTCCGCCAGGGCAGCATTCCCGCTCGCCCGGCCCGCAGCAGTAGCTGATCCACGAAGGCCATGACGGTCAGCAGGATGACCAGCCCGGGCAGGGTCATGAGGACGGCGAATTCCATGCCCCCAGTATCCGGAGCGGGGGCCGGCACCGACAGGTCCCGGCCGCCCGGAGTCAGTCCTGCGCCGCGTGCCGCCCGCCCCGCCGCCTTCCGGTCCCGCTCCCGTGTCCCCGCACCTTCCGAGCCGCCGGAATCATCAGCCCCGCCAACAGCCCGACCGCCATCGCGTACGGCCACCATCCGAGCCCCGAACTGGCCGCCGCCGGAACGGAGTTGGTGTTCGAGTCGGCAGATGTCACCGAATCCGACCCCGACCCCGCCGCAGATCCCGAGCGGGCCCCCGAACTCGCCGTCGCCGACGCGCTCTTGGTGACCGCCGACAAGACCACGTCGTTGCCGTCGCCGCCCCGGTAACTGATCCGGTACGTCGTGGCGCCGAGCTTCAACGCGGCCCCCTCCTTCAGCCCGCTGAACGTACCCACTGTCTTCGCGCGCCCGGCATTGTCGAGCACCTTGATCGTGGGTGCGGAATCAGAGGCCGCTCCTGCCGCCGACAAGTCCAGCGCCCCCGCCAGCCGCACCGCCCCGCCGACCTTCAACGGCCGTCCGCGCAGCACCAGTTCGCCCTTCGCGGCCTGCGTGTATCCACCCGTCACCGTCAACCCGCCCGCGACCACGCCCTCGTTGGTCACCGAGCCCTTCACCGTCCCCGAACCAGTGAGTGTCTTCCGCACGCGCAGTCCCGCCGTGCCCACGTCGAGCCGTGCGCCCGTCGCCGTCAGCCGAATCGCCTTGCTGCTGGCCAGAGTTGCTCCGCCCCTGAGCGCCAGCGTCCCCTTCGATATCGTCGTGGTGCCGCCGTACGTCACTCCAGTCCCCGTGAGTGTCGTCGTCGCCGTGCCCGACTGCGTGAACGACCCGCTCCCCGTGATCCGCGAAAGCACCACACCCCGACTCGCGTTCCGTACCACCAACGAGCCGTTGTTCACGACCTTGTAGAGCGAACCCTTCGTGTACAGACCGCCGTCGCCGCCCGACTTTCCGCTGCCCAGGCGGAGTACCGCGCCCTTCTCGACCGTCGTCGAGCCGTCGTAGTACTGCACCGCCGCGAACGTGACGTCGTTGCCGCGCGTCCCCTTGATGACGATGTCCCCGGCGCCGGGCGCGGACAGCGTGTCGTGGAAGCGGCCGCCGCCTATCGGGGCGCCCAGCGTCACCGGGCCGTTGTAGTCGAACGTCAGGAGTGAACGCGCCCTCGCCGCCAGCAGGTTGATGTAGACCGTCTCGGCCGTACCCGGCATGAAGATCTTGTTCGTCGTGCCGTCGCCCCACTGGACGTTGGCGCCCTTGATGTTGGTACCGCGCTTGTTGACGTTCTTGCGGGCCGGCGTCCAGTTGAGGGCGGGGTCGCTCAGGGACGGGTTTGTGTCGCCGCCCTGGTTCGACCAGCTGTACTGGCCGGTCAGGATCACCTTCGAGCCCGGCCGGGACTGGACGTTGATGTCGCTGCCGTACTCGCGCTGGTAGAAGTCCATCCCCATCGTGACCGTCTGGCCGAGCGGGGTGTCGACCGTCCAGGTGCCCTGGTTCAGGACCTTGCGCACACGGGGGAGCGACGTCGCGAACTCCGGTCGCCCCGCGTTCACTTGGGTGCCGTTGTCGATCACCCCGGAGAAGGGGTGAGTGCCCGAGAGGTCCCAGGTGCCCCAGAGGAAACGAGGCTGGGACAGCAGGCCACTGCCGCTGATCGTGCCGAGGTTGTACGCGCTCTTCAGGGACAGGCGCAGCGTGCCGTCGACCCTGATGTTGTCCTGGTTCAGGCGGAACGCCGGGGTGTTGTACGGGAAGTGGCCGATCAGGCCGGTCGTGCCGCCGTTGCCGTACTGGAGCGTGGCTCCCCGTTCCACCGTCACCGCCGGTGGGTCGGGGTTCGTCACCGTGACGTACGGGTGGTTGCCGCCGGGGATGCCGACCTGCTGGCCCTGCCGGGACCTGGGCAGCGTGAAGTCGCTGTCCTTCGTCAGGATCAGGGTGCCCGTGCCGCGCACGGTGAGGGTGCCCTCGCCGCGGAAGACACCGTCGTACGTCGTCGTCCCGGCGGGCACCCTCACCACCGTGTCGCCGGTGAGGGTGACGTCCCGGCCGGCGAGTACGTCGGCGGTGGCGTCCCGGGGGCCGGCCGCCGAGGCGGGCGGGGCGCCGAGCAGGAGGGCGGTCATCGCGAGGGCCGCGGCAGCGGTCGCCGACCTTCGGGCGGGGCTGGTGATGGGGGAGTGGCTGTGCACATCGCCGGAGACGGAACGGACTCCCGGGTAATAACAGAAAGTTGATCGGCCGTTTTGGTCTCTCCCGACCCGTTGACCTTCCCGTAACACACGCTTACCTTTTCGGCGTTCGGAATGACAGATCTTGTTCGTAATTACGAACGTTTCTCGTGTCAACCCCCACATACGCACACACGCCAACATCTCGCGCCCCACCCCCGAGAGGCAGCCCGTATGAGCCGCGCCGACCATCGTCCGTCCGCTGACTCCCCCCTCCCCTCCGCCCGGAGAACCCTGCTGAAGGGCGCCCTCGCCGCAGGCGCCCTGGTGACCGTCCCCGGCATCGGCGGCACCGCGCATGCCGCCACCGCCCCGGCCGGCACCCCCTGTGCCACGGCCGCCCCCTACGCCAACCCCCTCGTCCGCAACCGCGCCGACCCCCACATCCACCGCCACACCGACGGCCGTTACTACTTCACGGCCACCGCCCCCGAGTACGACCGCATCATCCTGCGCCGCTCCCGCACCATCCGGGGGATCGCGACCGCCGACGAGTCCGTCATCTGGCGCAAGCACGCGACCGGGGTCATGGGCGCGCACATCTGGGCGCCGGAGATCCACCACATCGACGGCAAGTGGTACGTCTACTTCGCCTCCGCGCCCGCCGAGGCCATCTGGGACATCCGGATCTGGGTGCTGGAGAACGCCAACCCCGATCCCTTCAAGGGGACTTGGGTCGAGCGCGGGCAGCTGAAGACCGCCTGGGAGACCTTCTCCCTCGACGCCACCACCTTCACCCACCGCGGCTCCCGCTACCTCGCCTGGGCGCAGCACGAGCCCGGCATGGACAACAACACCGCCGTCTGGCTGTCGAAGATGGCCGACCCCCTGACCCTGACGGGTCCTCAAATCAGGCTCACCACCCCGGAGTTCGACTGGGAGCGCATCGGCTACCGGGTCAACGAAGGGCCGTCGTTCATCAAGCGCAACGGCCGGATCTTCATGTCGTACTCGGCGAGCGCCACCGACTTCAACTACTGCATGGGCCTGCTGACCATCGACGCCCGCGCCGACCTCATGGACCCGGCCAACTGGACCAAGTCTCCGACCCCCGTCTTCACCAGCAACGACACGACCAAGCAGTACGGCCCCGGCCACAACTGCTTCACCGTCGCCGAGGACGGCCGTACCGACGTCCTCGTCTACCACGCACGGCAGTACAAGGACATCGTCGGCGACCCGCTCAACGACCCCAACCGCCACACCCGGGTGCAGAAGCTCGGCTGGAACACCGACGGCACCCCGGACTTCGGCATCCCCGTCGCCGACACACAGACAGGCACGCAGGTCAACTCACTCTTGGAGAGTGGCTCATGAGACGTGTGTACGCGGTTCTCCTCGCCCTCTGTCTGGCCCTGGCCGGCGCCCTCGCCACCGCCGGACCCGCCCAGGCCGCAGCCGTGACCATCACCAACGGCACCCAGTTCACCGACACTTCGGGCAGCCCCCTGCACGCCCACGGCGGCGGGGTCATCAAGGTCGGCTCCTACTACTACTGGTTCGGCGAGCACCGCAACGCCGACAACACCTTCCAGTACGTGGACGCCTACCGCTCCACCGACCTGAAGAACTGGGAGTTCCGCAACCACGTCCTGACGCAGTCCAGTTCCTCCGAACTCGCCACCGCCAACATCGAGCGGCCGAAGGTCATGTACAACGCGGCCACCGGCAAGTACGTGATGTGGATGCACAAGGAGAACGGCGCCGACTACAGCGAGGCCCGCGCGGCAGTCGCCGTGTCCGACACCGTCGACGGCAACTACACCTGGCAGGGCAGCTTCCGCCCGCTCGACACCCACATGTCCCGTGACATCACGGTGTTCGTGGACACCGACGGCACCGGGTACATGATCTCGGCCGCCCGCGAGAACTACGACCTCCAGATCTACAAGCTCACCGCCGACTACACCGGCATCGACAGCCTGGTCGCCGACCCCTGGCACGGCGGCCACCGCGAGGCGCCGGCCCTCTTCAAGCGCAACGGCGTCTACTTCATGCTGACTTCGGGCGCCACCGGCTGGAGCCCCAACCAGCAGCAGTACGCCACCGCGACCAGCATCACCGGCCCGTGGACGGCCATGGCCAACGTCGGCGACTCGACGACGTACGGCTCGCAGACCGCGTACGTCCTTCCCGTGCAGGGGACTTCGGGCACCTCCTACCTCTACATGGGCGACCGCTGGGGCAACTCCTTCGGCGGCACCGTCAACGACTCCCGTTACGTCTGGCTGCCGTTGAGCTTCCCGACGACGACCACGATGTCCATGTCCTGGTCCCCCGAGGTCACTCTCGACACGGCCACCGGCACGATCACCGGTACCAGCGCCACGTACAACACGCTGATCGCCCGCCACTCCTCGAAGTGCGCGGACGTGACCAGCCAGTCGCTGTGGGCGGGTGCCCAGATCAAGCAGTACGACTGCAACAGTGGCAACAACCAGAAGTTCTGGTTCAGGTCGGTCGACAGCGGCTACTACCAACTGGTCGGCCGGGGCAGCTCGTTGTGCGTGACCGAGGGAGCCACCACCGTCACCCAGGAGAACTGCGGCACGTCGGCCACCAACCAGCAGTGGTCGGTGACCACTTCGGGCAGCTACGTCCTGCTCAAGTCCCGCGCCACCGGTGAGTGCCTGGACGTGAACGGCGCGTCCACCGCCAACGGTGCCGCACTGATCACGTACACCTGCAACGGAGGCACCAACCAGCAGTGGACGCGCGGTACCTGAACATCCGTTGATACGCTTGATCGTCTGGAGAGTGCTTCTTTCCGTGCAGTCGACAGGACCCTGAACAAGTCCTGTCGTTGCAGGTCAGAAGCGCTCTCCGTTTATTTGACCAAGACATGGACGAGTACGCTCGGGAAAGCGCGAGGTGGGGGGTTTCGTGGTGGCAGGGGCGCACGACGGGCCACAGGAGCACGCCGACTCGGCGCCGTTCGTCAGCAGAGCCGCGGAGATCGGCCGGCTGGACTCCGTGCTGGCGCGGCTGGGGGCGGGTGGTCCGGCGGTCGTCGATGTCACCGGTGAGGCGGGTATCGGCAAGAGCCGGCTGCTGGTGGAGTTCTGTGCGCGGGCCCGCCGCCGGGGGCTGACCGTGCTGCGTGGCCGGGCCACGGAGTACGAGCGCCACAGCCCGTTCCGGCCGTTCGCCGACGCTTTCGCCGACCTCGACCGGCGAGCGCTGGCGGCCTTTCCGGCGCTGTCGGAGCTCTCCCCGGTTCTGCGAGGCGAGGCCGAAGAACCGGGGAGGCCGGGTGCCGGTGACCGTTTCGGCCTGTACCAGGCGACGGCGGCCGTGCTGGGGCGTGTCGGCGGCGCGGGGCTGGTGGTGATGCTGGACGACCTGCACTGGGCGGACCCGGCGTCGCTGGAGCTCGTGGACCACCTCGTCCGGCACCCGGTGCCGGCTCCGTTGCTGCTCGTCGTCTCACGACGTGACCGTCAGATACCGGCGGGGGTCGCCACCACGCTGGCCCGTGGTGTGGACACCGGAGCGGTGCTGCGGCTCGCGCTGGGGCCGCTGGGCGAACGCGACTGCGTCGAGGAACTGGCCTTCGACCTGCCACGTCCGCAGGCGGCCGAGCTGTACGCGGTGAGCGAGGGCAATCCGCTGTACTTCCTCGCGCTCCTCCAGGCCCGGCGCGGGGCCCGGCTGCCTCGGACGCCCTCCTCGACAGCCCCGGCCTCCGCCGTGCCGGGAGGGCGGAACATCCGGTCCGTCGACCTCAAGGCGTTGTTGATCGACGAGTTGTCGCCGCTGAGTCCGCTGGAGCGTCGGACGGTCGAGGCGGCTGCGGTCCTCGGAGACCAGGCCACTCCCGCCATGATCAGCGACCTCACCGGCTCCGGCGTGGCCGACACCGTCGAGGCGCTGCGCCGGCTGATGCGGCGCGATCTGGTGCGGCCGGGGCAGGGGGGACGCGGGCTGGTGTTGCGCCACCCGCTGATCCGGACGCTGGTCCACGAAGGCATCGACCCCTGGCGGCGCGAGGAGTTCCACCGCCGGGCGGCAGCGGAGCTGGCCCGGGCCGGCGCGTCCGTCGTCGAGCAGGCACACCATCTCGAACAGGCACTGACTCGCTGGGACCCGCAGGCGGCCACCGTACTCGTCGAGGCCGCCGAGCAGACCGCCATGACCGCTCCGGCCATCTCCGCCCACTGGCTGGAGGTCGTGCTGCGTCTCCTGCCGGACACCCCGGAGCACCGTTCCAGGCGCCGCGAACTGATGCTGCTGCGCGCCGAGGCGCTCGGCCTGACCGGCGGGTTGAGAGAGAGCCGGAAGCTGCTGCACCAGGCGATGGACATGCCGGGTGAGGACGACGACGCCGTCCGCACGTCCGCGGTCGCCCTGTGCGCCCTGATGGAGCGCCGGCTCGGCCGCTACCCGGAGAGCGACGCGCTACTGCGCCGCGAACTGGCCCGGACGCCTGGACGACCGGCTGCCCAGACGGTCGAGCTACGCCTCGGACTGGGTTTCTCCGCGCTGTCCGCCGCCCGCTACCCGGACGTGCGCGCGGAGGTCACCGAGGCTCTGGCGACCGCACGTTCCCTCGGCGACGAGGTCCGCGAGGTGCGCGCCCTGGCGCTGGTCGCCATGGGCGAGGCGTACGAGGGCGACATGGCCGCGGCCCGCGGCTTCGCCGAACCCGCGGCCCAGCTGGCGGACGCGCTGACCGACGACGACCTCGCCGGCCTGTGCGACCCCCTGTCCAGACTGGCCTGGGCCGAGGTGTTCCTGGAGAACTACACCACCGCGGAACGGCATGCCGACCGCGGACTGGAGATCGCCCGACGGACCGGCCAGCTCTATCTGCTGCCACAGTTCCTGCTGTGCAAGGCCCACGTCCACTTCCACACCTGCCGGATCACCACGGCGTTGGAACTGGCCGACGAGGCCGAGCCCATCGCGCGGGCCCTCGGCAGCGGCGAACTGCTCGCCTTCACCCTGGGGTTCAGATCCCAGATCCTGTTGCAGGCACGCCCGCCGGGCGATCCCGGCGCACTGGCCGTCGCCGAGGAGGCAGCGGCCGCCGCCGGTACGAGCGACAGTTGGTGGGCGTCACTGGCCTCGTGCATGCTCGCCTACGCCGCGTACATGGCCGGTGATCCGCACCGGGTACGGGACGTCCTGCTGCGGGCGGGCGGCGGAAGCGACCTGCGGCGGCTGCAGCCCTCGGTACGGCCCAACTTCCTGGAACTGCTCACGGTTGCCGCACTCGGCACCGGTGACGTGGAAGAAGCCGAACGCTGGGCAGAGCGCGCCCACAAGGAAGCCGAACAGCTCCATCTGCCGGCCCAGCGCGGAGCAGCGCTGCGCAGCCACGCCCAGATCGCGGCACACCGCGGCGACACGGCAGCGGCGGCCCGGCTGTTCGCCGAAGCCGCAGCGGAGAGCGTACGGTCCGGGGCAGTACTGCGGGAGGCGCAGTCCCTGCTGCTCGGCGCCCCCCTCGCGAAGGCCGCCGGAGACGGCCCCCGCGCGGCCGCCATGTGGCACCGGGGGTCCCGCCTGGCCTCTCAGGGCGGAGCACGACTGCTGGCAGGCCTGGCCGAACTGGTGCACCCGGCGGTGTTCGAGGGCTCAGCCACACCGGTCGAACAACTCGAACAACTCGACCAGGCCGACAGCCTGGCCGCGTTGACCCGGCGCGAGCGGGAGATCGCCGAGCTGGTTGCCGTCGGCCTCACCAGCCAGGCGATCGCCACCAAGCTCTATCTCAGCCGACGCACCGTCGAGAGCCACCTCAGCCGGATCTACCGCAAGACGGCAGCGCCCTCCCGCGCGGCGCTGGCGTCCATGGTGGCCGGCAGAGGCCGAAGCCAGAGGCCATGAAGGTACGGCTGTACCTGCGTATCGAATTGCGTAATCTCACCGAAGTTTTCAGGGGCGGGCCCTGGGAGCGTAGGCACCCATGTGTCGCTGTCCAGCGGTGGGGAAGAGGTACTTTTCGTGTCAACCCGGGTTCGTTTCCTTGCAGGCTTCGGAGCGGCCGCACTGGCGCTGTCCCTCGCCGCGTGCGGCTCTGAAGCGGACGAGGCGCGAAACGCCACGGGCTCGCCGACCGTCGACGGAACGACTGCCGACGGAACGGCGGCCGATGCGGGCTCGCAGGATTGCCCCGACAGGCACGAAGCAACCGTCGAGGACGACGTGTTCGGCGGTACGGCAGACATCGACCTCTGCGCGCTTCCCGACATCCACAGGACGACCCTCAGCGCCTCGTGGGCGCGCGTCAGCGGGGTTCCGGACGCATTCAGGATTCCGCTGAACCTCGCGCCGGTCTCCTGCGCGAGCGACTCCGAAGACAGTTGCAAGCAGACCAGGGTCCTCGTCGATGAGCGCGACACCTGCAACAGTCCCGAGCCGGACTGCCACCCGCAGCGGGGCGAAGAACTGTCCGTGGTGTGCTCGGTCAAGGATCCGGCGGGGGCGTCCACCGTGTGGTACGGCGTGCTGCTCAACAAGCGGTTGCTGGCCACGGGAGGGCAGAACAGCGACTCCAGCCCTCAGCACTACACCGACAAGGGCAGCAGGCCCATCGGCTACATAGACGCGAAGAACGTCAACAAGGTGTCGGGTGACCTGCCCACCTGTGACGGCACCGTGCTGCACGGCAAGTGGGCCCGCAGTCTCGCCCAGTTGGAGGGTGTGGAGGCCGTCTCATGAGTCGAGCGGAGCCGTCGGGGGTCGCAGGGCGGGGACCGGGGCGGCTGACATGAGCGAGGGGACGTGGATCGCCGCCGGCTGGCTGCTGGCGTTCGCCGGGTTCAACGGGGCGCTGTTCGTGTCGTACTGGAAACGGACGCGGTCCGAGCGACGGTTCCTCAAGGAGGGCGAGGGCACGGACGTGGACCCGGTCCAGGCGGCCTGGTGGCTCGGCGCCTCCTGGGAGAACGCGCCGGCACAGCAGGAGTGGTACGCCGCCGAGGTGGCCGTACGCCTGCTGATCGCGGCCGGAGACGCCAAGGTCGACAGGGACGGCCGGGTCACCCTGACACACAGGCGGTCCCGATGGCGCGCGGACCCGGTTCGCGCGGCGCTGGTGGCCGGCCTGCGCCGGCACGGGAGCGCCACGGTCTTCGAACTCCGCACCGAGCCGCGCTTCGAGAGGTTCCGGACGGTCCTGGAATCGCGTCGCGCCCCCCTGCGCGAACGGTTCGGCAGATACCGCGTGCCTGCTGTGACCGCCGCCTTCACGGTGGCTTTCTGCATGGCCATACACGCGATGGGCAGGCGCCAGGGTGTGCCGGGCCTGCCCGACCAGGACCCGGGGTGGTGGACGATCGTGTGGATGCCGGTGTGGGCCGTCCTGGCCTCTCTCACGGCGCTGTGGCCGCCGGAGTCGTCCCGCCCCTGGCCCCGGTTCACCCGCCGCTGTCGCGTCGCCGTCTCGCAGGCGCTGGCCGACGAGAGCGCGGAGACCGATTTCAGGGTCTCGCGGGCCGTGTTCTCTCCGCCCGGTCGGCGCGAGAGGAGGTCCGGTGCGGGCGGCCGCAGGCCCCCGCGGTCGCCCCGCTCCCGCAAGGGACCGGGAGACGTCGACGACGGTCTCGACGGTCTGGCGGACATGGACACGTACGGCGGCGGTGGCAGCGGCGACTTCGGGGGCGGCGACTGACTTCTCGGGTGCCGGACAGAGCCCCGCACGACGGTACCCGGCACCACTGACACGGCGCCGGGTACCGTCCGCCGGATTCAGCTCAGCAGGTCCAGCGCGTCGATCGCCGTCCCCGCACTGAGATAGGAGGTCGTCCCCGACCCGCTCACCACGTTGATCTTGAGCACGTTGTACTGACTGGTGTCCGTGAGCCACGCGCTCGCCGGGACGCTGTAGGTGAACGTGTTGTTGTTCCCCCGGTAGGACCCGTTGGTCAGGGACCGGGTGTTCGGCTGGGTGGGCGGGGAGGGGATGGCCGATGTCCAGGTGTCGTTGACGACGACCTGCGGCCTACCGTTCGCGTAGGCCGTCGTCACCCCGATGCGCAGGGTGTGCGCGGCGGCGGCCTGCGCCGCGGTCAGCTTGAAGTACACCAGCAGACCGCTGTTGACGTCCTTCCAGATGTAGCAGGGGAAGGCCGAGGTCTCACTGCCGCTGCCGATCACCACGTTGCCGGTCCAGGAGGCTGCCCGGACGTCCGACGGATGCGCGTACGTCATCAGGTCGGCGTTCTTGAAGCCGCTCGGCGTGCCGTTCCAGTCGTTGATCCGCCAGATCGCGCTCGCGTTGCTCGGGTCGTTCGACGACGGGATCGCGATCGAGTTGAGCGTGGTCGTACCGCCGGCCGTGACCGTCACCGACGTGGTGTACACCGCCAGTTCACCCTTGAAGACGGTCAGCGTGTACGTACCCGGAAGGGCGCCCGTGACCGAGAAGTAGCCGTCGGAGGCGCGGGCCGAAGCCCAGTACTGCGCCGCCGAGTTGGCGATCCCGACCGTGTACGCGTACGCCGTGTTGCGCCCGGTGATCCCGACGCCCGCGACCCGGCCCCGGCCGCCCGCCGCGACGTAACCGGAGATGCCGAGCGAGTCCGCCCACGAGGTGGTGAGCGTGCCCGGGAACAGCGACGAGGAAGGTGTGCCGCCATCCGTGAAGGCGATGACGTACGGGCCCTGGAGACCGAACCGCTGGTCCTCGGTCTGGTTCTGGCCGTAGTACAGGATCTCGTACAGACCGCCGCCGTCCGCGCTCTGGTGGCGCAGGAGGGAACGGTAGAACGGGCCGCCGGACGCCTTCTCGTGGTTGCTGCGCACCACGTACAGGCCGACGCTGCCGGTCGTCCAGCCGACGTAGTTGTAGTCCATGACCCGCAGCTTCGAGTAGTGCTTCGAGCGGGTCTGGCCGTCGGACTTCGCGAAGACGTCCGAGGCCTCGATGGTGCTGTTCGTGTACGTGTACGAGTCCGGCTCGTCGTTGAGGAACAGGCCCGCCTTCACACGCAGGATGAACCGGGTCGCCGAGACCGAGGTGTCGGCCTTGTTGGTCCACAGGTAGACGTTGTTCTCGCCGCTGCGGGCCGCGTAGTAGTGCTTCAGCGTGCCGTACGTGACGCTGACCAGGATCGTCGAACCGGACTGCGCGATGGTCACCGTGGAGGTGCCGAGGCCGGACTCGATGTGCGAGTTCATGCCGCCGTAGCCCTGGTACTCCGTGCCCCGGTAGACCAGCGAGGACAGGTCGCCGTTGGACTTGCGGACCTTGAAGACGAGGTTGGCGCCGGTGTCGATGACGTAGTTCGTGCCGTCGTCGGTGTAGCCGAAGGTCGCCGCCTGCGCCGTGCCGGGGAGGGCGAGTCCGGCGGCGGTGGCCGTGGCGCCGAGGACGAGCGCACGGCGGCCGAGGTGGGGCCCGGCGTGTCTGTCGTTGGCTGAGGACATGTGGGGGTGCCTCCTTCGGAGGTGTGGGGGTGTGCGGGTGCGGGTCGTGGGGGGTGTGGTTTTCGGAAGAGTGACAGTTGAATCGATTTCGCGAAAGGGCTTTCGTTGTAAGGAAGTTGGCAGTTGTGTGAAATCGTGCAGACATCTAGAAAGCGCTTGTCGGACGATGTACGGTCCTGCCGCTGGGCCTTGTCGAGCGACGGAGGACTGCTGTGGGAACCGCGATGAGACGTTTCAACCGTGCCGTGCTGGCAGCCGTGACCCTGAGCACCGCCGCCGGTCTGTCGGCCGTGCCGGCCGCCGCCCACGCACGCCCTCCGCACGCCCTGGGCATCGCCAACTGCACAGCCACCGCATGCCACTTCGACGTCGCGCCCGGCACCTACGACGTACGGGTACTGCTCGGCGGTGAGGCCGCCGCCAGTACGGCCGTCAGCGGCGAGACCCGGCGCGCGCTGCTCCCGGAGACGGCCACGGCGGCCGGCGAGCGCGTGTCCCGCAGCTTCACCGTCGACGTCCGTACACCCGAGG
Source organism: Streptomyces sp. NBC_00075 (assembly GCF_045041225.1). Taxonomy (NCBI): domain Bacteria; kingdom Bacillati; phylum Actinomycetota; class Actinomycetes; order Kitasatosporales; family Streptomycetaceae; genus Streptomyces; species Streptomyces sp. NBC_00075. The sequence goes on along the minus strand of NZ_CP108243.1, from coordinate 2,085,205 downwards.
GTGAACCGACCGGCCCCGAGGGCACCCCCGGCCTCGACCTGGTCCTCGGCGGCTCGGCGCCGGCCCTGGCCGACATCCGCGTGACCCCGGCAAGCCGCCACACCCGGCAGATCTTCCTCGTCGGCGACTCGACCGTCTGCGACCAGCCCGGCGACCCGTACACCGGCTGGGGCCAGCAGCTCCCGCAGTACCTCCGCAAGGGCCTGTCCGTCGCCAACTACGCGGACTCCGGGGAGAGTACGGTCACCTACCTCGCCAACTCCGCGCTCTTCCCGACCGTTCAGCCGTTGATCCGCCCCGGCGACCTGGTTCTCGTCCAACTCGCCCACAACGACAAGCAGACGGACGAACCGACGTACCGCGCGAACCTGGAGACACTCGTCGCGGGTATCCGCGAGCGAGGGGGGAACCCGGTACTGGTGACCCCGATCGTGCGCCGCTGGTTCAACGCCGACGGCACCCTGAACAACGGAACCGCCCTGCTGGTCAACGGACTTGGCGTCGACCATCCGGCGGTGATCCGGGCGGTGGCGGCGGCACAGGGGGTGCCGCTGATCGATCTCACGGCAAAGACGAAGGCGCTGGTGGAGTCCCTCGGGGTCGAGGGCTCCAAGGCGCTGTACCTGTACAACGAGAAGCGGGACAACACACACACGTCTGTCCATGGGGCCACGGTGTACGCGGAGTTGGTGCGCGACGAGCTGGTGGCGCAGCGGCTTGTTCCGCGGGGCGGGGTGCGTTAGGGGCCGTCGGCCCGGTAAGAGCCCCTGGGGCGTCTCGACCGGAACCGGGGCGCTCCAGGTTCTACCTCGCGCTGTGACTACTCGGGAGCCGCGACCAGTCGTACGGCGAGGCCCGTGACGACCGTGCCGCTGAAGATGTTGAGGCTGCGGGCGATGCGGCGGCTGCCTCGCAGTGCCGAGGAGAGGCGGCCGACGAGCAGACCGACCGAAGCGTCGACGGCGAAGCCGATCATGTCGGGGCCGGGGGCGACGCAGAGGGCCAGGGCGGCGGCGAGGAAGGCCGCGTACAGAGAGATGTCCACCATTGCGGTCATGCTCTGCGGTACGCGGCGGTCCGGCGATCGAATTTCGCGGGTCGGGACGCCCCATGCGTTGCTCGCGCGGCCGGTTCAGAGGGCCAGACGGGCGATCCGCAGCGTCGCGGTGGTCGGGGACGCGCCGTTCAGCGGGGTCGCGTACGTCGGGGTCACCGGTGCGTAGGCCCAGGTCAGGGAGCCGTTCTTCAGGACCGCTATGTCGCCGGTGATGCGCGCCTGCACGACCTTGTCCGGCGTCTTGTACACGCCGTTCCAGTCGATCAGCCGCAGATGCGTGCCCGTGAACGTGCCGGTGCAGGTGCCGCTCGCGCACTTGGCGTTCTTCAGGGACTCCCAGGAGACCAGCAGCCGGTCCTTGCCGTACGGGGCGACCCGGACGTTGACGTGTTCCGTACCCGGCGAGTTCGTCAGGTAAATGGCCTTGCCCGCAGGGGAGTTGCGGTTCTTGAGGAAGGACACCGCCGCCTGGTGCGTGCTCCACCTCGGCTTCACCGTCCAGCCCCGGCCGCTCGAGTCGTCCGGGTTCTTCGCTGCGGAGGCCGAGCCACGCGAACCGTACGCGGTGGCGTAGCGGCCCGTGGACGACTTCACCAGGTCACCGGTGCGGCCCGCGTACGTGCCGCCGCAGTAGCCCGCCCAGCACTGCTCGCGCTGCACGGCCGGGGCGTTGTCGGGGGCGCCGATGCCCGTCGACACGAACAGGCCCGAGCGCCAGTCGTCGAAGCAGAGGGAGGTGAAGGCGCCGGTGGTCTCGGCGTGCAGGGCGATGCCCTCGTTGTGGGAGCAGCCCCAGCCCCAACCGCCGCTGAGCTTCGCGCCCTTGGAGCTGAGGTACGACAGCTTGTCGCCGAAGTGGCCGTCGGCGAAGCCGCCCGCGCCGTGCACCACGAAGTAGGCGCCGTACTTGGTGCCGTTCCAGGTGAGCTGGCCGTCCAGGGTCGGCGACGTGTCGTTGGACGCGGTGCCGGTGAGCTTGGTCCGCCAGGCCTCCTTGCCCTGGGAGAAGCGGACCAGCGCCGCCGCCGTCTCCTTCCACTTGTTGGTGTCGGCGACCCGGGTGAGCAGCGCGAACCCGTCGTTGTGCGCGACCAGCCCGCCGACCTCCTTGGCGCCCTTGATGATCGCGTCGCCGCCCGCGCGCTTGCCCGCGGTGGTCAGCGGGGTCACGTGCACACCGTCCGAGGCCGGCCAGGCGACCCGGATCGTGCCGTTGGGCGCGACCGCTGTCGCCGTGCGCGTCCACTCACGCGTGTTGTTGTAACCGGCGGACACGTAGGGGAACTTGGCCGGCAGCGTCACCGAGGTGGTCGTGATGGCGAGACCGGGCGTCGCCGTGGTCGCCGCCCCGGCGGTCGCGTACCAGGCGCCGGCGAGCAGCCCGGCCGCCGCGAGCCCGCCGATCAGGGGCTTGCGGGCCGCGTGGGTGCGGCGATGGGCGGAGGTGCGGGGGAGTGGTGCTGAAGTCATGCCTGTCTGTTGCCGGGGAGAGGGGAAAGGTTGCCGCCGGATGGGACGGGTTTTTCGTAGCCGGATCGGACAGGTTCTTCGCAGCGGCGCGGTACGGTTCGGCGGGCGCCGAACGGTCGCGCCCCTACCGTGACGGCATGACCCCCTCAGGCCCGGCCTCCGCCTTCGCCGCCCTCCACCACCGCGACGAGCCCCTCCTGCTCCCCAACGCCTGGGACCACGCCTCGGCCGTCGCCCTTGCAGCCCAGGGCTTCGCGGCGATCGGCACCACGAGTCTCGGCGTCGCCGCCGCCGTCGGACTGCCCGACGGTACGGCGGCCACGCGCGACCAGACCCTCCAACTCGCCCTGAATCTCGGTACGGAGGACTTCCTGCTGTCCGTCGACGCCGAGGGCGGCTTCAGTGAAGACCCGTGCCGGGTGGGGGAGTTCGCCCGGGAGCTGTCCGTCGTCGGCGCCGTCGGCATCAACCTGGAGGACGGAAACGGGGAGGGCGGCCCCGGACCGGTCGCCCTGCACGCCGCCAAGATCGCCGCCGTCAAGGCCGCCGCCCCGGACCTCTTCGTCAACGCCCGCACGGACACGTACTGGCTCGGCGACCGCCGGTCCCCCGACCTGGCCCGAGACACCATGGCCCGCCTCGACGCCTACCAACAGGCGGGCGCCGATGGGGTGTTCGTGCCCGGACTGACCGACCCGGAACAGATCGCCGCACTGGTCGAGCGCGTCGACGTGCCGCTCAACATCCTCTACTCGCCCACGGGACCGACAGTCGCCCAGCTCGGCGACCTCGGTGTACGCCGTGTCAGCCTCGGTTCGCTTCTCTACCGGCGGGCGCTCGGCGCGGCCGTGGAGGCGCTCACCGACATCCGGGCCGGGCGGGTGCCGAAGGGCGAGGCACCCTCGTACGACGAAGTGGTGGCCCTCGGTCACCAGCGCCACGGATGCGCGTGACCGAACCGGATCAGCCGACCGGGACCAGTGTCTCCGTGAGCCGTGCGGCGAACTCCGCCGAGTGTGTGAGTCCCCCGAGATGTCCGCCGGGGAACTGGCGGAGGGCGTTCCCGGTGCGGCGGGCGAGGATCGTGGCGGTGCGGTACAGGAGCTGGCCGGCGGAGTCGATTCCCGCGGCGAGGGTGAGACGGGGAGGGGCGGAGGAGAGGGCGGCGAGGTCGGCGTCGTAGGAGGTGAACGGCACCAGGACGCGGGTGATCATGAGGGCCATCGGGTTGGCCAACTCGTCGGTGGGGCAGAGGGGTTGGGCTTCCGGGTCCGGTTCCGGGGGAGTCGGCGGGCGTTCCTCCAGGCCCGCGTTCATCCTGGCCGCGGCGGCCTCCAGGCCGTGCTTGCGGTAGGTGTCGTACACGTCGGTGAACATGGCCCGCTGCCGCTCCGCGTCGGGCAGGACCCCCACGACCGGCGGCTCGTGCGCGACCACGTGCCGCAGCCGGTCCGGGTGGCGGGCCGCCAGGTCGAGCGCGGGGACGGCACCGGCGCTGGTGCCGAACACGTACGCGGACTCGCCCTCGGGCAGCACCGTGTCCAGCACCCGGGCCGCGCCCTCGCTCCACCACTCGACGCGCTGTTCCTCGACGGGCTTGCCGAGTTGGCCGTGGGCGAGGCCGAGCGGGTCGTACGTCACGACGGTGAAGCGTTGTGCGAGGCGGGCCGTGAAGTCGTCGAGGCCCATGGGATGTCCGGCGCCGCCAGGGAGGATGAGGAGGACGGGGCCGGAGCCGCGCACGTCGTAGTGATCACTCATCCTCCCGAAGTTACCGGCTGGGAAGGCCCGGAGCGCAATGATTTACGGGACGTGAGCCCGCACGCCGTCGATGAGCCCCTTCACACCCTTGCAGGTGCTTTCATTCCGCCGACTGCCTGCCCCGCGTGGTGAGCCCTTCCCCCGGCCCACAGCGTGGAGGCCATGCAGGAATCACGCTCGGTCTCCCTCACGCGGTACCAGGGCGGCGGGCTTCGGCACGAGGCGCGGGAGGCGGCCCCGGGACCGGCCACGGACCCCCGGACGACGGCACCCGCACGCCCGTTGCCCTGGCTGCTGGCCGTCGCCGGCGCCTTCACCCTCGCCCAGTTGGCCCTCGCGGTCCCCGGCGTGGGGCTCGGCTGGGACGAGACCGTGTACGTCAGTCAGATCAGCCCACAGGCCCCGGCGGCGTTCTTCAGCGCTCCCCGCGCGCGGGGCATCACCTTCCTGGTCGCACCGGTCGCCGCGTGGACCACCTCCACCGAGGCACTCCGCGTCTACCTCGCCCTGCTCTCCGGCTGCGGGCTCTTCGCGGCGCTGTGGGTGTGGCGCAGGCTGCTGCCGGCTCCCGTGCTCGCGGTCGCGGGCGCGCTGTTCGCGAGCCTGTGGGTCACGGTCTTCTACGGTCCGCAGGCCATGCCCAACCTCTGGGTCGCCCTCGGGGCGCTCGCCGCCGTCGGCTGCTTTCTGCGCGCCGCCCGCGATCCCGGGGACCACCGCGCGCTGATCGGCCTGGGCGCGGGCATGGCACTGGCCGCGCTGATGCGCCCGACGGACGCGGTATGGCTGGCCCTGCCGCTCGCCGGGGCCGCCCTGTCGGTGCCGAACAGCCGCAGGACGCTGCTCCTCGCCGTCCTCGTCGGCTCCGCCGTGCTCGGCTGCGCCGAGTGGGTCGTCGAGGCGTACGCGGCATACGGCGGACTCGGCGCCCGGCTCGCGCGGGCCAGCGAGATCCAAGGGCACCTGGGCTGGTACTTCGCCGTCGACGACCACGCACGCGCCCTGGGCGGCCGTACCCTCTGCCGCCCCTGCGACGGCTCCTTGAGTCACCCCGTCAGCGCCCTGTGGTTCCTCGCGCTGCCCCTGATCGTCACGGGCGGCGTCCGCGCGGCGGCCCGCACCGGGCGGCGCGGCCCGGTCCTCCTGGCCGCGGCGGTGGGAGCGACGCTCGCCGTGCCCTACCTGTTCACCGTCGGCTACGCGGCACCCCGGTTCCTGCTCCCGGCGTACGCCCTCCTGGCCGTGCCCACGGCGTACGGCCTGGTCCGGGCCTTGGCCCAGCCGCGGCGGTGGCGCCCGGCCGTCGTCGCGCTCCTCGCCGGGTGCCTCGCCGTCCACCTGGTGACGCAGTACCTCGTCCTCGACGGTGTGACCGGCCGCGCCCGTGCCACGGCCGCCGCCAACTCCCGCGTCGCCGCCGTGCTGCGCACCCACGGCGTACGGCCGCCCTGCGTCCTCACCGGCGACGACGCGATCCGGGTCGCCTTCCTCACGGGCTGCGCCTCCCGCCAGCCCACCGGCCACGACGCCGGCATCACCCCGGGGGCACTGGCCGAAGCGGGCGTCCGGCGGCCGGTCGTGGTCCTGCTCTCGGGCGGGCAGGGCATCCCGTCGTACGCCCGCTCCTGGCGGCCCCTCGACCTGCCGGACCCGCCCGCCCGGCCGGGTTACCGCGCCTACGTGTCCCCTGCCGCCGGTTCGAACCCCCTGGCTCCCGTTGCCGGACCGGCCCACTGACCGGCCGGCGGCAACGGGAGCACTACGAGCTGTGATCGGGGCTGCTCAGCCGATCGGCGCGTACACCACGCCCAGCTTGTCGATCTCGTCGCCCGAGCGGCCCGTGAAGCCGACGATCTGCCAGCCCGACGGTGCCGTGAACGTCGTCGTGTCCGACGTGGCCGTGCCGGAGGTCAGGGTGCGGGACTTGTCGGTGGTGAACGCCGCCGAGAAGATCCTTGTCCTGCCGTCCTTCTGACCCTGCGTCAGCTTCACCGAGGTGAGGTGCTCGCCGGACGCCAGGGTGAGGGAGGTGGCCGTGCCGCCCGTACCGCCGTGGGTGAGGGTCGTTCCGCCGTCGTGCGTCAGGGAGACCGCGTCCAGCCGGGAGCCGCCGCGCAGGGTGAGCGTGCGGGGCGAGCGCGTCGCCGGGAGGTCGTCGGCGTCGCTGAACGCCGTACCGTGCGGGCCGCCGAAGAAATCGCTCGCGCGCAGGTTCGAGGGCAGCGTCCAGGAGAAGTCGACCGTGTGGGGGAAGTGGTCGGAGAGGTTGGCGCCCGCGGAGTCCAGGAATGACGCCCACTCGTTGTTGTAGCGGGTCGCGGAGAGGTTCACGAGCTTGCTGCCGCGGTAGAAGATCTTGTCGACGACCTCGCAGTCGTTCGTCGGCGCGGTCGTCGGGCAGAGCAGCGCGTCACTGCCCTGCGTCGGCTGCACACCGCCCTTCACCAGCTGGACCCAGGCGTCCGTCAGACCGTTGTCCGCCACGAGCGTGCGGATGTTGTCGCCCGCGCGTGTGTACCGGGTGTTGGTGTCACCGGCGACGATCACCGCGTTGCCCGCGGAGTTGGCCTGGATGAAGGCGGACAGCTGCGAGATGTTGGCCCGGCGGGCGGCGTGCGCCTCGTCGGTGTCGTCCGCGTTGGGGTGGGCGTTGTACACGTCCACGTAGACGCCCTCGGCGAGCCGCACCCGGGCCAGCGAGAAGCCCTTCGGGGTAAGGCAGTTGGTGCCGGTGCAGTCGTTCCACTGCACCCGCTCGAAGTCCTGGAAGGCGTAGTCCGAGAGGGTGTTGAGGCCGTCACCGAAGGGCACACCGCCACTGGTCGCCGTGCGGTACGCGTGGTTGTCGTTCGCGTAGAGCGCCGCGTGGTAGTTGAAGTCCTCCTGCACGTTGACGATGTCGTACGCGCCCAACCGCGGTGATATCAGCGGGGTGTTCACCTCGGGGTTGCCCGAGCTGAGCAGCTCGGGGAGGCCCGCGACGTTGTACGTGAGGACGTTGAAGGTGCCCGAGGTGGCGGCTGCCGCCGGGGTCGAGCCGGTGGTGGCGAGCCCGGTCAGCGCGAGCGCGCCGGCCACGAGGGTGCCGATGAGTCTTCTCATGGTGGGGGTGTCTCCATGGGGACGAGAGGTGAGCACTGCTCAGGTTCAACGGCCAACAGTGTGATGGACAAGGTCTGTTGGGGGAACAGTGAGCGCTGAGGCGATCTGCCGCGTCCGGGACGCCCGGCGATCACCCGCCGGTCGGGCAAGGTTCATGTTTCGCACGGATTCTCCTCAGGCGGCGCACGACGGGCGCCGCGTGACTGAGGAGGCGCAGCCATGGGGCAAGGGCACTCGCACGGACACGGCGGTCATCACCACCATCACGCACACGTCCACACCGGCGAGGACGGTACGGCGCTGCCCGCCGCCCTCGACACGTCCGTGCCCGACGAGGCCCTGAACCCCGAACAGCGGTCGCGCCGCACGCTGTTGCGCGGTGCCGGCCTGCTCGGCGCGGGCCTCGCAGCCGCGAGCGTCGTCGCCCCGACGGCCGTCGCTCCCGCTTACGCGACCACCAACTCCCGCCGAAGAGGCGGCTTCCTGTGGCTGACCGGGGACCACCACATCCACACGCAGTACAGCAGTGACGGCAAGTACCGTGTCGTCGACCAGGTCCGCCAGGGCGCCAAGCACGGCATGGACTGGCTGGTCATCACCGACCACGGCTCGGCCACGCACGCCAAGATCGGTGTGGACAAGGTCAACCCGGACATCAGGGCGGCCCGCGCCGCGTACGAGGACACCCTCGTCTTCCAGGGCCTGGAGTGGAACATCCCGGGCGCCGAGCACGCCACGGTGTTCGTGCACCCCGGCAACAACGAGGTGTCCGTCCTCAAGCAGTTCGAGACCGACTACGACGGCAGCGTGAAGAACGCCTCCGACTCCACGCCCGCCAACGAGGCGCTCGCCGTCGCGGGCCTCGCCTTCCTCTCCGACCAGGTGAAGCGGCGCAAGGTCAAGGACGCGCTGATGCTCGCCAACCACCCGGCGCGGCGCGGTGTCGACTCCCCGCACGAGATCCGCGCCTGGCGCGACGCGAGCCCCGCGAGCCACCAGATCGCCGTCGGCTTCGAGGGCGCGCCCGGCCACCAGGCCGCGGGCCTGCCCGCCCCGCTCGGTCCGGGCCGCGCCCGAGGGATCTACGACAACAACCCGAGCGCCAACTCCTTCCCCGGCTACCCCCTGGAGAGCTACCGCACCTGGGGCGGCTTCGACTGGATGACCGCCACCGTCGGCGGCCTCTGGGACAGCCTGATCGCCGAGGGCAAGCCCTGGTGGATCACCGCCAACTCCGACTCCCACCAGGTCTACGCGGACACCGCGGTACGCGGCCCCGGCGGCAGCTTCGAAACCAACGGCCGCTACGAGGACCCGGCCTACGGCGGCAAGATCGACATCACCCAGGGCGACTACTGGCCCGGCCAGTACAGCCGCACCCACGTCGGCTCCGACGGCTTCTCCTACGCCGCCGTCATGGACGGCATCCGCGCGGGCCGCATCTGGGTCGACCACGGCCAACTGATCGACGCCCTGGACGTCCGCGTCTCGGGTGCCGGCCGCTGGAGCACGCTGGGCGGCGCGCTGCACGTGAAGCGAGGCACGAAGGTCACGCTCACGGTGGACGTGACACTGGCCGACGGCCCCAACTGGGCGGGCTTCCTCCCGAAGTTGGCGAAGGTGGACGTCATCCAGGGCGATGTCACCGGCCCGGTCGCGGACCGTGACACCTTCACAGCTCCCTCGGCCAAGGTCGTCAAGACATACGAGGTGAACCAGCCCACGGGCACGCTCCGCCTCACCTACGACCTCGGACGCGTAGACCGCCCGCTGTACGTCCGCCTGCGCGGCAGCGACGGCAACCGGTCCGCCGTAGGCTCGCTGGGCGCGGCGGTCGACCCGGCGGGCCCGGCCATCGACGTCGTCGGCGACGCGGACCCGTGGCGCGACCTGTGGTTCTACACGAACCCGGTATGGGTGCTCCCTTCGTGACCCCGCACGCCCTCTGGGCCGACACCCCGGTGTCGGCCCTCCGCACGGCCGATCATCTGCTGCTGCGCCTTGCGGCCGAACTCGCCCTCCCCGAGGGCACGTTCGGCTGCACCCACCTCGTGCGCGGCGAACGTCCCCGGGTGGCCCTGTCGTTCACCCTGCCGTCGGAGCCGCTCCAGCGCACTGCCGAGGAGCGGCTTATGGCCCTGGGGTACGAGGTGACACCCGGGGTGCCGGACGCGGTGGGTCGCGCGGTGCTGTACCCGGGTGTCTCCTCGCTCACCGGGACGCTGACGGTCGCTCAGCTACTGGAGCACTCCGCGATCGACCGTGTGACCGTACTCGGCACCCGGGACCAACTCGCCCCGGACACACTGCTGGTGACACGGGATCACGTCCGCCCACAGTGGCTGGACGGCGAACTCGTACTGACCGTGATGCCCGCGGTCGGCGGCACGCTGGTCCCGTTCGAGGTACCGGAACCCACGCCGTGCTGCGCGGACCACTGACGGGCCCCGGTTCAGCAGTTGCCGGAGCAGACCGCGGCGAACCGCTTGAAGGCGGCTGTGGAGTTGGGGCCCCAGATGCCGTCGATCGCCCCGGGGTAGCCCCAGCTCGATTGGAGGAAGCGCTGCAACGCCCTGTCGGTGTTGGGCCCGGGGATGCCGTCGATCGGGCCGGGGTAACCCCAGTACGTCTGGAGGAAGCGCTGTATCGCCTTCCAGCTCTCGGTGCCCAACAGGCCGTCGAGTTCACCGGTGTAGCCCCAGTAGTCCTGTAGCCAGCACTGGACCCACCTGGCCTCCGTCTGGGTCAGTCCGTGCTGGTCCACAGCGAGCGGGCTGACCGCCTCGACACCGGCTGTCGGCCTCGCGGCAGCCTCGGTCGCCGCGAGGCTGCCGCTAGCCCCCGCGAGGCTTCCGGCCAGGATTCCGGCGAGCGCGGTGGCGCTGACCAGTGACTTCGCCAAGATTCGCATGCGTTTCCCTTCTCAGTGCTCCGACTGGTGAGGGTTCACCTGCGTCCTGGTCTAGTGGCTCGGCGGTTGTTCGGGTTCGGATGACCTGTACCGAATAAACAAGGTCCGGACAACCCCGAGCAACAAGATCACCCGTTGACCCCCGTGTAATGCCCCAAACTCCACCGCCACAACAACCGCGCCCCCAGAAACGCCACCAACCCCAGCAACGGCGACGCCGCCGCCAGCCAGTACGGCACGCCAGTGTCGTGGCCGTGCCCGGTCAGTACCGCCGCCGGGAAGTACGCGACGAACGCGAGCGGCAGGCCGAAGGTGAGGAGGCCGCTGACCGCCCTCGGTAGGACGTTGAGGGGGTAGCTGCCGAACGTTCCCAGGAGCTCCTCCAGCCAGCGGCCCCAGTAGTCCGCGGCCGGGAAGCGCAGCGACGCGCAGGCCACCACCGTGAACAGGGCCGCCTCCAGGAGCATTCCGCCGAGGACGCAGACGACGAGGTACGAGATGCGGCCCGTCGTCCAGTCCAGGTTGCTTCGGGACAGGGCGCCGACCATGAGGCCGACGGCCACCGTCAGGTCGCCGATGGCGTTGGTGGGGAAGACGGACAGCTGGACCTGGCGGTACACCGGCATCGGGCGGACCAGGTAGGTGTCGATCATCCCCTCCTGGATGATCCGGCCGATGCCGTGCATCCTCCCGAGGAACAACACGAAGATGCCGTGGGCCAGCATCCGGGTCGCCGGGATCAGAAGTACCTCCGAGCTGTCCCAGCCGCCCATCCCGGTGAACCGGGTCAGCAGGACTGTGGCGAAGACGATCACCGACACCTGCCAGACGGCGCCGATCGCGATCATCAGCAGGAACTCGGAGCGGTACTCCAGCTGGGCGCGGAAGTTGAGGCGCGTGATGCGCCACGCTATGCGGACAGCGTTCACGGGCTCAGCCTCCCTGGGAGATGACACGTCGGGCGGCCCGGCTCCACAGGAACCGGGTGAACAGGGCCAGTACGAGGATCCAGCAGGCCTGGATGGACAGTTGGAGGGCCGCGTCCGAGAGCGGGACGCGGCCCACGTACAGCGACAGCGGCACGCTCAGGGTGGCCTGGAAGGGCAGGAACGAGCTGAGCGTGATGAACCAGTCCGGGAAGAACCACAGGGGTGCGTACACCCCGGACAGCAGGTTCTGCGCGAAGATCAGGATGAGCATCGCGGCGCCGTTGCGCAGTGTCCAGAAGCACAGCTGGTCGATCACCAGCATGACGTAATACAGAACCAGTTGCCCCAGCAGCAGGCTCAGCGCGAACACCCCTGCCACGGCCGCCGATTCGGGCGGCTCGACCACCCCGACGGTCAGGCAGATCGCGTACCCGGCGAGCGCCCAGGCGAACCCGTACAACTGCTCGCCGAGTGCCCGCAGCGCGTAGTAGCGCTGGGGCGGCAGCGGGCGCAGGTACCAGTAGACGATCGTGCCGAAGTGCATGTGCTGGAGGACCGAGTCGCGGCCCGCGTACTGGTCCAACTCCCGCAGGCGGGAGGCGAGTACGGCCATGACGGCGTACGTCACCGCCTGTTCGCGGTCGAGGCCGGCCGTCGTACCGGTCTGCTGGTACAGGCCGTTCCACAGGGACGCGACCAGGACCACCTGGACGGTCAGCCGGACCAGGGCGGCGGTCATCCGGGGCGGGGCGTGCAGTTCACCGAGGGGTGTGACCCTGGTGGCCCGCCAGGCGTGCAGGACGGCCATGTCAGCCGCCCTCGCGCGGAGTCGGGGCGTCGGCGTGGACGTACGCGGCCCGCATCACGTCCTCCAGGTCGGCCTCGTCGAGGGCGATGTCCGTCACCTCGTACCGCTCGATGACCCGCTTGAGCGCCTGGTGGACCGTGGGAGCGGACGGGCCGTCGGGGCCGAAGACCACCTGCGGGCCTTCGCGGCGCAGGAGCGCGATGCCGGGGAGCGCCGCCACCTCCGCGTGCGGGTCGGCCAGGGTGGCCCGGACCTGCCAGGTCGAGCCGAACCTCTTCTTGATCTCGTCCAGCGTGCCGTCCAGCACGAGCCGGCCGTGGTTGACGAGGACGACCCGCTCGGCGAGCCGCTCGACCTCCGTCATGTCGTGTGTGGTCAGCAACACCGTCCGGCCGCGTTCTTCCACCTGGTGGCGCAGGAACTCCCGTACCTGTTCCTTCACCACCACGTCCATGCCGATCGTGGGTTCGTCCAGGAACACCACCGGCGGATCGTGCAGCAGCGCCGCTGCCAGGTCGCAGCGCACCCGTTGGCCCAGAGAGAGGTGCCGTACTCGGGTGTCCCAGAACGTGGAGAGCTGGAGCAGGTCGTCGAACTCCCGCAGCCGTACGTCGTGTTCGGGCTTGGGTATCTCGTAGATGTCCCGGAGGATCGAGAACGACTCGCGCACCGGCAGGTCCCACCAGAGCTGGGTGCGCTGGCCGAACACCGCCCCGATGTTGCGGGCGTTGCGCTCCCGCTCCAGGTACGGCACCACGCCGGCGACGCGTGCCTCGCCGGACGTGGGGGTGAGGATGCCGGTGAGCATCTTGATGGTCGTCGACTTGCCGGCGCCGTTCGGGCCGAGCAGGGCCAGGAGTTCACCCGGCGCCACGTCGAAGGTGATGTCGGAGACGGCGTCCTTCGCGACCCGTTCCGGCTGGACGAGGGAGCGCAGGGCCCCGGTGAAACCGGGACGCCGCACGGTGGTGTGGAAGGTCCGGGACAGGCCGCGGACCTCGATGGAACCACTCACTCAGGGAACCTCCGGGAACTTGCGACGTACGAACACGGCCGTCCGGCTGGGGAGCCGGACGGCCGTGTGATGTGACCGGTAACATACTCAGTCGTCGATGGCCGAGAAGACAACGGAGAATTCAGCGGGCTGAACCCTCAGCAGATACTGCGGAAGCGCGCCCGGCCCGCAGGACTGCGAGCCGATGCCCTGCTGGCCGTGGTCGAGGTTGACCCACACCGTGTCGCCGGGGGCGAGGTCGGTGAGGTGCTCGGCCCCGTCGAGCTGTTCGCTCGTCCAGCGGCGGGCCGTGAACCAGAACTCCGGGTCGCCGTCGACCCGCAGTCCGCCGATCTCAGCCCAACGGACGTCGGTCCGGGCGCCGTTCTCCTGCGGGCGGAGGTAGGGCGTCTGGAGGTCGTCGACCGTGGACTCCCAACGGGCCACCATGGAAGCCGCGTCGGTGTCGGGGTAGCCCTCGCCGGGGCCGCCGCCGAACCAGGTCACCCGGTCCGCGGCCGACAGTCCCAGCCGGATGCCGAGCCTCGGCAGCGGCAGCGTCCAGTCGCCCTCGGGATCGACGGTCACGGTCAGCTTCAGCTTGTCGCCGTCGGACGTCCAGCGGTACGCCGTGTTCAGGCCCACCTCGGCGGCGGCGGGCGCCACCCGGGTCCGTACCGTCAGCGAGTCCGTGCCCAACTCCACGGAGTCCAGGCGGTGTTGCATCCGGTGCAGGCCCAGCTTGCGCCACAGCACGCCGTAGCGGATGTCGGGCTGCCAGGCCGCGCCGAAGTCGTTGTCGGTGGGCGCCCGCCACACGTCGAGGCGCAGACCCTGGACCTCGCGGCCGCCGATCGACTTCAGCGCGCCCGTGCGGGCGTCGAAGGTGCCGGGACCGAGGGTGACGACCCCGTCGGCCGAGGCGGGCGCGGCCGAGGCGGCGACCGTCGGCAACGGCCGTGCGGACGCCGGGAATTGACCCCAGGCCACCTGGTGCCCCCGCTCGCCCCAGGCCGACTCGTCCGCCAGCAGCGCCCGTACGGTCCACAGCGACTCGGCACCGCCGCGCGCGTCGGCGGGCGGCTCGGGCAGCTTCACGTCCGCCGACTCGCCGGGCGCGAGGGCCGGCACCGCCAGGGTGCCGGTCTCGACAGCCGTGCCGTCGACGTCGTACGACCAGGTGAAGGTGAGCGCGGAGAGGTCGGCGAAGTCGTAGGCGTTGGTGACCCGGACCGTCCCGTCCGAGCCGTCGCCCGTGATGCGGACGGGCTCGATGACCTTCTTGTACTCGACGAGCCCGGGGGAGGGCGTGCGGTCCGGGAAGATCAGGCCGTCGCAGACGAAGTTGCCGTCGTGCAGCTCCTCGCCGAAGTCGCCGCCGTACGCGTAACCGAACCGTTCGTCCTTGATGCCGTGGTCGATCCACTCCCAGATGAAGCCGCCCTGGATGCGGTCGTGGGCCTCGAAGATCCGCTGGTAGTCGGCGATGCCGCCGGGGCCGTTGCCCATGGCGTGCCCGTACTCGCAGAGGATGAAGGGGAGTTGGCGGCGCTTCTGCGTACCGCCGTCCAGACCCTGGCCGATGCGCTCGGTCTCCGCGTGGTCGGCGTACATGCGGGAGTACATGTCCGTGTCGCGGCAGTCCCAGTCGCCCTCGTAGTGCACGAGCCGGGAGCTGTCGCGGCTGTGGATCCACTCGGCCATGGCGGTCAGCCCGCGCCCGGTGCCGGCCTCGTTGCCCAGCGACCAGATGACGACCGACGGGTGGTTCTTGTCGCGCTCGACCATCCGGGACGCGCGGTCCAGGAGGGCCGGGGTCCAGCGGTCGTCGTCGACCGGGTTGTCGCGCCAGTTCTGCTCGGTGAAGCCGTGGGTCTCCAGGTCGCACTCGTCGATGACCCACAGGCCGTACTCGTCGCACAGGTCGAGGAAGGCCGGGTGCGGCGGGTAGTGCGAGGTGCGCACGGCGTTGAGGTTGTGCCGCTTCATCAGCAGGACGTCGGCCCGCATGGTCTCCAGGTCGAGGGCGCGGCCCTTCTCGGGGTGCCACTCGTGCCGGTTGACGCCCTTGAAGAGGATCGCCCTGCCGTTGACCTTGATCAGCCCGTCGGACAGCTCGACGGTCCGGAAGCCGATGCGCAACGGCACCCGCTCACCCGCCGTGACCAGGACTCCGTCGTAGAGGCGGGGGGTCTCGGCGGTCCACGGCTCGACGGCGACCGTCACCGGCTCGCCGGTCCTGACATCGATGTCCAGCTCGGGCACGGTGACGCGCCCGTCGATGTCGGACTCGACGCGGAGCGTGCCCTCGCCGGTCGTGTGTTCGTACGAGGCGTGCACGAAGAAGTCGAGGACGCTGCCCGCCGGGCGGTGCAGCAGCGTGACGTCACGGAAGATGCCCGGCAGCCACCACTGGTCCTGGTCCTCCAGGTACGAGCCCGCCGACCACTGGTGGACCCGGACGGCGAGGACGTTGCCGCTCGGCTTCAGCAGCTTCCCGACCGCGAACTCGTGCGCCAGGCGCGAGCCCTTGAACTCGCCGATCTCCGTGCCGTTCAGCCACACCCGGGCGCACGACTCGACCCCGTCGAAACGCAGCACCGCCCCGCCGTCCGACAGATCGGGCCAGTCGGACGGCAGGTCGAAGACGTGCAGGTGGTCGCCGGTCGGGTTCTCGGTCGGCACGCGGGGCGGGTCGACCGGGAACGGGTAGAGATGGTTGGTGTAGATCGGGGAGCCGAAAGCCCCGTCGCCCTGGAGGACCCAGTGCCCGGGGACCGTCACCTCGGCCCAGTCCCCGGCGTCGTACCCCGGCGCGGCGAACGAGTCGTCCGCGCCGTCGGCGGTCGGCGACAGCCGGAAACTCCAGCTGCCGTTCAGGGACAGCGAACCGGCGTCCGAGGACGCGTACCAGGCGCGGGGCGGAAGGGCCCCGCTGCCGGGTGAGACGTCCTCGACGTAGTCGGTCGAGGTGGCCGTGGTGCGGGAGGACATCGGTCTCCTAGTTCAGCCCGGTGGGCGGGCGGCTCAGCCCTTGATGCCGGTCTGTGCGACCCCCTGCACCAGCCAGCGCTGGAGGAAGAGGAACACGAACACCAGGGGCAGGATCGATACGGCCGTGGCCATGAAGATCAGATGGAAGTTGACTGTCTGGTTGGTCATGTACGAGGACAGCGCGATCTGCACCGTCCAGGCCTCCTGATCCTGACCGATGACCAGGGGCCAGAGGAAGGCGTTCCAGCCGCTGATGAACGTGATCGTCGCGATGGCGGCGAAGAAGTTCAGCGAGTTGGGTACGACGATGCGCCAGTACGCGCTCCAGTAACCGAGCCCGTCCACGCGCGCCGCCTCCTCCAACTCCTTCGGGAACCCCAAGAAGTACTGCCGGAACAGGAAGCAGGTGAAACCACTGAAGAGCCCCGGAACGATGAGCCCTTGGAAGGACGACACCCAGCCGAGCGACGAAACCAGCACAAAGCTGGGCACGAAGGTGACGGCGGCCGGGACCATCAGGGTCACCAGAACGGCGTAGAAGATCTTGTTGGCGTGCTTGTACGGGATACGGGCGAGGCCGTAGCCCGCGAGCGAGCAGACCAGCAGGGTGCCGATCGTGTGCCCGACGCCGACCAGCCAGGAGTTCCACAGGGAGTGCGCGAAGGGGACCGTCTCGTCGCTGAACAGCTCGCTGATGTTGCCCCACTGGATGTCGGTGGGGAACCACTGCCAGTTCTCGCCGGTGATCTCGGCGTCCGTGGACAGCGCGTTGCGGACGATCAGATAGAAGGGGACGAGGAAGAGCAGGGCGCAGATGCCGGTGGCGAGGTAGAGGCCGGCGGAGCCGATCACCCCGCGCCGGTCGCGCCTGCGTTCGCGGCGCTTGGGAGGCGGTGGGGGCCCGGCGTCGGCCTTGCGGGTCTCGATGGTGGTGGTCACTTGGACTGCTCCCCCCTTCCGAAGCCCATGAGCTTGCCCTGGAGCAGGGTCACCGTGCAGATCAGCAGGGTCAGGATGACCGCACCCGCGCTGCCGGCGCCGTAGTCCTGGCTGTCGCCCAGGGCCATGTAGTACAGCTCGACGAGCGGCGGGCGGCCCCATGTCGTCTTCGCGAGCAGGTTGAAGAACTCGTCGAAGGCCTGGTAGGCGGCCACGAGCAGCAGCAGGATCACGGCGGTCGAGGTCGCCCGCAGCTGGGGCAGCGTGATGTGCCGGAAGGTCTGCCAGCCGGGCTTGGCGCCGTCGATGGCGGCGGCCTCGTACAGCTCCGGCGGGATGTTCTGGAGCGCCGCCAGGAACAGGATCATGTAGAAGCCGGCCTGGAGCCACAGTCGTACGGTGACGATGACCAGCCAGTACCAGGGCGGGTCGGGGTTGGCCAGCCAGGCGATGTTCTCGACGCCGAACCAGCCGATGACCGTGTTCATGAGGCCGAAGCGGACGCCGCTGAAGAGGGACATCTTCCAGATCAGCGAGGCGGCGACGAAGCTGCACGCGGCCGGCAGGAAGAAGACGGACCGGAAGAACGCCTTCATGAAGCGCAGCCGGTTCACCATCAGCGCCAGCGCCAGGGAGAACGCCCAGGTGACGGGCACGATGATCGCGGCGAAGACGGTGAAGGTCCCCAGGGACTTGACGAACGAGTCGTTCGTCAGCATCCACCTGTAGTTGTCGAAGCCGACGAACTTGTCCGGTGTGACGGTGAAGCGTGCCTCGAAGAAGCTGAGCCACAGGCTCCAGCCGATGGGGATGTAGACGAAGATCACCAGGCCGAGGAGGAACGGGCCGGTGAAGATCCAGAAGTTGAGGGTGGCGCCCGCCACGCCCCGCCGGGGCTTGGTCCTGGGGACCTTGGCCGGGGCGGGGCGCGCGAGTTCGCGCGTGGTGGTCGACATGTCGATGCCTGTCCGTTCGCTACCCGTCCGTTGGCCTATCCGAAGAGCGTCTTGAGCTCGCGGTTGACCTTCACGTCCGCCGTGTCGAGCGCCTTCTCGGGATCGACGCCCTTGCGGACGGCGTCGGCGATCACACCCTCAAGGGCGGTGATCATGGCCTGGGTCCACGAGATGTTGTCGAAGCGCCCGTAGTCCTTGAAGAGCTTGACGCCCTCGGCGGGCAGGCCCGTCTTCAGCTTGGTGGCGGACTCGGCGAGCGAGGTGCGCGGCGGCACATGGAAGCCGTAGCTGAGCGCCCAGTCCTCCTGGTACTCCTTCTGGTCGATCCACAGCCACTTCACGTACTCCTTGGCCAGGTCGACGTTCTTGCCCTTGGCGTTGACGAACATCGACCAACCGCCGTTGTAGACGGCCGGCTTGGCGCCGGAGGCCGCCGAGGGGAAGGGGAAGATCCCGAGGTCGTCGCCGAGGGCCTTCTGCATCACGGGCATCGCCCACATTCCGCACCACTGGATCGCGGTGAGGCCCTGGACCAGCGCCGAGGGGTCCCAGTAGTCGGCGGGGGCGTCGAGGAGCAGATGACCGCTGGTGAACATCTTGCGGTACACCTTCAGCGCCGCGGCCACGTCGTCCGTGTGGTACGCGATCTCGTTCTTGTCGTTGAGCTGGTCGGCGCCGGCCGCCCAGACGAGGGCGTAGTTCGTCGACACCAGGTTGTTGCCGAGGAACAGGCCCTTGACCTTGTCGGTGGTGAGCTTCTCGGCGGCCTCGGCGAGTTCCTCGAGGGTCTGGGGGACGCCTATGCCCGCCTTCTCCAGCAGCGACTTGCGGTAGTAGAAGAACTGCGGGTCGTCGATCATCCGGACGCCGTAGACCTTGCCGTCGACGGTGTGCGACTTGATGTCCGCCGGATTGAAGTCGGACTTCACCGGGTTGATGATGTCGTCCAGCGGCGCCACCTGACCGCTCTTGATCAGCTGGAGCTGCGGGTGGAACTCGAAGACGTCCGGCGCCTGGTCGGTGAGCAGCGACGAGAACAGCTTGCTCTCGAAGTTGGTGCCGGTGATCCACTGCGTGGTCACGTTCGCGCCCTCATAGGCCTTCGCGTACTTCTTGATGGCCTGTTCGGTGCCCGCCTCGCCGTACGCGTGGAAGAACTGCGTGAGGTTCTTGCCCGAACTGCCTCCGCCGGAGCGGCCGTTGTTGCCGCCGCAGGCGGTCAGCGCGCCCGCGGCGGACAGGCCGGCTGCGGCCCGGAGGATGGATCGGCGGTCCCAGTTGCTGCTCATGGCCGACATGGTGACGTCCTTGTCTCTAGTGCGGCTGCGGGCCACGGGCTCAACGCCGAGTGGCTGAAACAGGAGGTGCGGAGCGGGACGTTAACCTTCGGCTAAGGCTTCGGCAAGGGGTTGGACGAAGCCCGTTCGAAACGTTGCCGGGCGTTCGGGATGTCGGACGCGACGGGTCGACGGCGGACACGACGAAGTCGCGGACCGCGTCAACAGCGGTTCGCGCAGGGCTGGTTGGCCGCTAGCCCGGACCTACTTCAGGGGCATCGGACCGGTGCGCCGGGCGGACGACGACCGCTGGGTGGCCGAGGACAGCGCGCCTTCGAGGGCGAACGTCGCCGCGCCCAGACACGCCGGGTCGGTGGGGATGGCGGACAGGACGATCTCGGTGGCGGCCATCGGCCGTGGCAGCGCGTGCCGCCCGACGGCCTCGCGCACTTCACGCAGCAGCGGTTCGCCGAGCCTGCGGGCCACCCAGCTGCTGAGCACGACCACTTCCGGGTTGAGGACGTTGACCAGGTTCGCGATGCCCGCGCCGATGTAACGAGCCGTCTCCTGTACGACCTTGAGCGCCACGGGGTCCCGCTCCTCCACGCCCCGGGCCAGCGCGTCGATGGTGGCGGTCTGGTCGTCGGGGTGCAGCAGCGGGCTGCTCGGGCCGATCTCCCGCAGGTTCAGCATGATGCCGGGCGCGCCGACATAGGCCTCCACGCAGCCGTGGTTGCCGCAGCGGCACAGCCGTCCGTCCAGCACGAGCGTGGTGTGACCCCACTCGCCGGCGCTGTTGCTCACCCCCCGGTACAGCCCGCCCTGGAGCGCGAGCCCGGCGCCGACCCCCGTCCCGAGGTTGACCACCACCGTGTCCCCGCGCCCGCGCGCCGCCCCGAACCACATCTCGGCGACCGCGCCGGCGCGCAGCGGATTGTCCAGGTAGAGGGGGTACGCGATGACCTCGGACAGCAGATCGAGCAGCGGCACGTCGTGCCAGTCCCAGTTCGGCGCGTACTCCGAGATGCCGGTGTCCCGGTCCACCTGCCCCGGCACGCTCACCCCGACGCCCAGCACCCGCGCGCCCTCGATACCGGCCTGCGCGACCACCGAGCCCACGGCGGCGGCCACATGGCTGACCACCTGCTCGGGCAGGCTCTCGCCGGGGCGCATGTCCTCGTCGGCGCGGGCCAGCACGTTCAGCGCGAGATCGAACAGCTCGACATGGACGTACGTCTCCGCGATGTCGACGCCGATCAGCGCGCCCCCCGACGCGTTCACGGCCACGAGACCCCGGGGGCGGCCGCCCGCCGAGTCCTCGAACCCGACCTCCGTGATCATCCGCAGATCGAGCAGCTCACCGACGAGCGTGGCGACCGTGGCCAGGCTCAGCCCCGTGGCCGCCGCCAGCTCCTGGCGGGAGGTGGGGGAGTGGGCGATGATCTGGCGCAGCACCTCATAGCGGTTCGCGGTGCGGATGTCACGTGATGTGCGCTTCACCACCGGGCTTGCCCCTTCGCCGTGCAGACCTCAGTGCAGACAGACCGGTGCGCGACGGCACCGGCGCCGCGCCAGGCTATGGGCAGCGGGGGAGGTTCGACAAGGGGTTAGGAAAGGGGCTGAAGAAAGTCTTCCCGCACTTGGCACGGGGCCGAGCACAGGCCTCCGCCCTGCCGACCGCACCCGAGCGGCGGGACAGCGCCGCGTGGAGCTGGGGTCCGCCGGCCCTTCCCCCGGTGCTGGCCCCCTTCCATCGTGCGGCCGGAGGCCCGGTACGCGCCCGGCCGGCCGTGTGCGAGCCGTGGTGGTGGGGTGTGTCGGCTTGTCGTCCGAGCGGGCGTTCGGTCTCTGGGGCGGTTGGTCTTCCTGCCCGTCCCGTTGTGCGGCCGGGCGTCCGGTACCCGCCCGGCCGGCCGTGTGCGAGACGAAGGCCGCGGGTGCGTCCGGTGGCTCCCGGAGCGGCTGACACCCCCGTACCTTCCGCCGTGCGGCTGATTGCCGGCCGTGCCCGCCGCGTGGCCGCGCTGCCATCGGCCACCGCCCGGCATGCCCCGCCCCGGAGCGGCCGATGTCCTGGCCCCTTCCTCCGTACGGCCGAACGCCCGGACAACCCCGCACGAGAAACCCCGTCCGCCTCGCTCGTGCCTGCGGTCAGGCGCCGCGGCTGTCCCCGGCCTGGTCCGGCGGATCAGTCGCCGAGCATCTCCCGTACGAACGTGTTGGTGAACTTCGCCGAGGGGTCCAGGGACGCGGCCAGGGCCGTGAAGTCCGGCAGGCGTGGGTATCGGCCGCGCAGTACCTCCGCCGGTACGGTGAACACCTTGCCCCAGTGGGGACGCGGGCCGAACGGGTTCAGGGCCGTCTCGACCCGGCGTACGACGGGCAGCACCGCCTCCGTGTCCGCGACCCAGGTGAAGTGGAACGCCACGCTGTCCCGCCCGTGCGCCGGGCTCAGCCACTGGTCGTCGGCGGCGATCGTCCGCACCTCGCACACCTGGAGCACCGGCGCGACGACATCCCGGATCGCGTCGAGTGAGCGCAGCGCGTCGAGGGCGTAGGGGCGCGGCAGCAGGTACTCCGACTGGAGTTCCTCGCCGCTGCTCGGGGTGAACTCCGCCCGGAAGTGGGGGAGTCGCTCGTTCCAGGGGCCCGGCACCCCGAACTGCTCGGTGCAGTTCACGGCCGGCATCCCCGGCACCGGGTGCATCGCCTCGGTGGCGGGCGCGGCCCACGGGAAGTCCGGCAGCGGCTGGTCGCTGCGCCGCTTCAGCCAGACCTGCCGGAAGCCCGGCCCCCGCCAGTTCGTGAACAGGCTCACGCTGTACGCGGCACCCGCCACGGCCTCGAAGTCCAGCCCCTCCAGGGGCAGTTCGGTGAACACGTACTGCTCGACCTCGAAGTCCGCCTCCAGGTCGAGGGTGAGCGCCGTGACCACGCCGAGCGCGCCGAGCGCGGTGACGGCGCCGTCGAAGCCGTCCTCGCCCCGCGCGATCGTCAGCGTCGAGCCGTCCGCCGTGACCAGCTCGACCTCGCGCACCGGGGCGGCCAGCGAACCGTTGCCGACGCCCGAGCCGTGCGTCCCGGTCGCCACCGAGCCCGCCACCGAGATGTGCGGGAGGGACGCCATGTTGGGCAGCGCGAGCCCGCGCCCGTGGACGACCCGGGCCAGCTCCGCGTACCGGACCCCGCCCCCGACCCGGACCGTACGGGCGGTGGTGTCGACGTCGATCTCCGGCGGGAGCGCGGCCAGGGAGAGCAGGACGCCGCCGTCGCCGGGCTCGGCGATCGGGTTGAACGAGTGCCCGCTGCCCAGCACCCGCACCCGCGCGCTCTCCGCGACGAGCGCCCGCAGCGCGGCCGGGGTGTGCGGTCGGTGCAGCTCCTTGGGCGTGTAGGTGATGTTGCCCGCCCAGTTGGTCAGCGTCTCGGCCATCGGGTCCGTCCCTCCGCTCAGATGCGTCGACCTTCTCACGCAGTGGTGTGTGACATGCCCGAGGGGCCCCGAGGCCACGGACACGCAGGCGGGGGCATACCGTGAGGAGTCGAACGCCGGATTACCGCCGGAGCTGGAGGAGACACGGGATGGGCAGCCGCACCGCGCTGGTCGAGGATCTGATGGAGCGCTTTCCGCACGTACCGCGCGAGGCCGTCTTCAAAGAGGACCTGCTCAGGGGTGGTGTGGCCTTCGACCCGTCCGCGCTCAGCGACAACGAGAGCGGCGACGTCAAGCCGAAGTCGTACTTCATCTTCTCCTTCGACCACGGCACCCTCCCCGAGCTGGGCGAGGCCGCGCTGCGCCGCCCGCCGGAGGAGATCATCCTCACCGGCGGCCCGTACGACCTGCGCCGGACCGTCGTGTCCGTACGCGTGAACCCCGCCTCGCCCTACCGGGTGGCCGCCGACGAGCACGGCGTGCTCGGCCTCTACCTCGACGGGAAGCGCATCTCGGACGTCGGCGTGCCGCCGATGCCCGAGTACTACAAGCACAAGCTCTCCAACGGGAAGTCCGTCATGGAGGTCGCCCCCACCATCCAGTGGGGCTACCTCATCTATCTGACCGTCTTCCGGGTCTGCCAGTACTTCGGCGCCAAGGAGGAGTGCCAGTACTGCGACATCAACCACAACTGGCGCCAGCACAAGGCGGCCGGGCGGCCCTACACCGGCGTCAAGGACGTCGAGGAGGTCCTCGAAGCCCTGGAGATCATCGACCGGTACGACACGGCGAAGGCCTCCACCGCCTACACCCTCACCGGCGGCGCCATCACCTCCAAGCTCCAGGGCCGCGACGAGGCCGACTTCTACGGCCACTACGCCAAGGCCATCGAGGAGCGCTTCCCGGGCCGTTGGATCGGCAAGGTCGTCGCCCAGGCGCTGCCGAAGGACGACGTACAGCGCTTCAAGGACTACGGCGTGCAGATCTACCACCCCAACTACGAGGTGTGGGACGAGTACCTCTTCAAACTGCACTGCCCCGGCAAGGAGCGCTACGTCGGCCGCGCCGAATGGCACAAGCGCATCCTCGACTCGGCGGAGATCTTCGGCGCGCGCAATGTCATCCCCAATTTCGTGGCGGGCGTGGAGATGGCCGAGCCCTTCGGCTTCAAGACGGTCGACGAGGCGATCGAGTCGACCACCGAGGGCCTGCGTTTCTTCATGTCGCACGGCATCACGCCCCGCTTCACCACCTGGTGCCCCGAGCCGACGACCCCGCTCGGCAAGGCCAACCCCCAGGGCGCGCCGCTGGAGTACCACATCCGGCTGCTTCAGGCGTATCGCCAGACGATGGACGACTTCGGCCTCGACTCGCCCCCCGGCTACGGCGAACCCGGCCCCGGCCGCGCCGTGTTCTCCGTCAGCTCCTTCATGGACAGCCTGCCGGCCCGGGGCTCGGCGGCGAAGATCTGAGTCGGGGATCCGGCTGAGGATCCGGGTCGAAAGTCTGAACGGAACACCGCATCGATCCGTATGGGGGGACTGGGAACCACCCGTGGTTCCCGGTAACTCCGGACCCCGTACGGCGAGTCCGCGTTGACATGTGACGACATGTGAATACGTCGCTTGTCAGTTGTGCGGGAAACGTGAAAAGCTCGGGCTCCGTTTTGCAAAACGGTTCCCAACTCCCCTGCTCTTGGGGTCAGTTGACCTTGACGTTGGCGTGTGCAAGCCGTTGATGCTGGAGTCCCCCCATATGCCAGATCTGCCGACCCCTCAGGACGCCGCCGAGGCAGCGCTGTTCTCGGAGTGCTGGGACGCGGTCCTCTCGTACGCCGACCTCTGCACGTCCGGCGCGTCCGCCGGCACCGAACTCGCCGCCGAAGCGTTCACGCACGGCATCCACGCGGCCCGCGCCGCCGACTTCGGAGCCCGCAGCACCGGACGCCGCATACCCCGCCTGCCCTGGATACCCCTGCTCCTGGCGGCAGTTCGCAGTACCGCCGCGTCCTGGGAGGAGACCGGGCACGGCAACCATCTCGACCCCGACCTGAGACTGTGGCTCAACTCCGACAAGGCCGCCCGGTACGTGGGCCCGCCGCTGCGCCGCCCGCTCGCGCTGCGCGCCCTTCGCGACATGCAGGAACCGGACGCGGCCCTGCTCTGGTTGGCCGACGTGGAGTCGCTGCCGCTGCCCGTCGTCGCCCGCCGGCTCGGCCTCGACCCCGACAGCGCCACCGAGGAACTCACCCAGGTACGCGCCCTGTTCAGGGACCGCTGCCAGCGCAACCTCCTCGACAGCCCGATGCACTCCGACTGCCGCGCCTTCGCCCGGCTGCTCGACGCGGTCTCCCGCTCGCAGGGCGCCGAGATCCCCGACGACCTCTCCCGGCACCTCGCGATCTGCGTGGAGTGCGCCGAGGCCGCCGCGTGTCTGCGGCTGTACGGCGGGGCCAGCGGCCTGCCCTCCGCGCTCGCCGGCGGTGTCATCGGCTGGGGCGGGCTCGCCTACCTGGAACGGCGCCGCCGCGCCGCCGAGGCCGGCCTGCTCGGCGGGCGCGGGGAGGCGGGCATCGACACCGGCCTCACCGTCGGGGAGTCCCGTCCGCGCATCGGCCGTACGGCGATCCTGGTCGCGGCCGTCATCGTCTCCGCCCTGGCGCTCACCGTCTCGCTGATGCCCTTCGACGGCTCCGGCAACGATGTCTCCGCGAAGGGCGGCACGACCGACGGCCAGCCCGTGGTGGACCCGGGCGGCCTGCCGTCCGGGGTGACCGTCCCGGCGGGCGCGACCCCGTCCACGTCGCCCGACCCGTCGACCCCGGACACGTCCACGACACCCTCCGACAAGCCCGACCCGGAGCCCCAGGGCACCTCCACGGCCACCGCGAGCGGCGCGGCGCCGAAGCCGAGTCCCAGCAAGAGCGACGAGATCTCCTGCGAGGTCGAGTACGACCTCGTCAACGAGTGGCCCGACGGCTTCCAGGCCACCATCAGCGTCACCACCGCGAAGGCCATCGACGGCTGGAGCATCGCCTGGTCCTTCCGCAACGGCCAGCAGGTCGGCCAGATGTGGGACGCGAGCTTCGCCCAGGACGGCGCCCGCGTCACGGCCACCGCCGCCGACTACAACAGGACGGTCGCGGCCGACGGCACGGTCTCCTTCGGCTTCCTGGCCGACTGGCAGGGCACGAACGCGCCCCCGTTCGACTTCACGTTGAACGGCAGCCGCTGCACGAGCACGACCTGACACAGGCGGTGCGCGGCGGGCCCCGTCGTGAGCCCGGAGTCACGGGCTCACGACGACCGGGACGGGATCGTCAGACCCGGCGCGCATGGACGATCTTGTTGTCGAGTCCGTCGGGGATGTCCGCCGGTGTCTCGACCTCCGGCGTGAACCCCTGCGCCGTGAGCAGCTCCAGGACGCTCGGCAGTTGGTTCCTGGCCGCGTGGACCTCCAGCACGACCTGACGAATGCGCGCCCAGTCGGCGTCGTCTATGCCCCGCAGTGCCGACACCTCGTCGCCCTCGATGTCCATCTTCAGCAGGTCCACCTCGTCGGACGGCTCGACACCGCTCAGGATCTCGGAGAGCCTGGCCACCTGAACGCTCACCGTCTCGTGCTGGAACACCTCCTCCGCCACCCGGCGTTCCGCGTACGTCGTCATGGTCTCCCGGTCCCTGAGCTTCTCGGCCAGCTGGGTGGTCGAGTTCCCGGGCATCGACGGGAAGTAGTAGAACTCGCGCAGGCCGCTCTCGTCCGACAGACCCTTCGGGCACACCGTGACCCCTTGGAGCCCGTGCAGTTCGATGTTCGCGCGCAGAGCCCGTACGTTGTCCGGTATCGGCTCGATGGCCAGCACCCGGACTCCGGGGTGGCGCCGCTTGATGAACAGGGCGAAGAGCCCGATGTTGGCGCCCGCGTCGATGACGAGCCCGTCGGGCCTGATGGGATCCATGTTCCTCAGGTAGGTGTCCTTCTGGAACAGCTCGCCGTAGATGATCTCCGCTTCGACAAATACCGGGTTGTCGGCAGCCGGCGTGTAGCACCCGAAGCCGCCTTCGAAGTCAACGAAGTTCAGTGTGCGCACGGTGTCACTCGCTTTCCGGCCGCTTCCGGGCGGCCTGTCCGGCGTTCATGTGCTTGGGGCTACTGGCCGGGCTCGGTCTGCTGCACCTTCCTTGCCAACAGTGCGCCGCCGATGCCGCAGACGATCAGCAGCATGAGCGCCGTACGGAGATCCGTGGCGCCCGCGACGACGCCGATGACCGGCGACGCCAGGAGGAAGCCGGGCCACTGTCCGAGGGTCACCATGGAGACGCCCTCACCCGCGCTGACGTCCGGCTGCTGGCCGGCCAGGCGGATCACGGCCGGCATGACGCAGCCGATGCCGATCCCCGCGAGGACGAATCCGACGACGACCGTTGCCGTGGACGGCCACAGGATCACCGTGGCGATCCCCAGCCCGGCGACGAGGAGCGACCACTGAAGGAATGTCCGGACGGCGACGCGCTGCATGACGAGGTCGCCGACCAGGCGGACGACCAGGATGGCGACGGTGAAGGCGGTGTAGATTCCGGCGGCCAGCGCGGCATTCGCGCCGGCGGTGTCGGTGGCGTAGATGGCGGACCACTGGCCGACCGTGCCCTCGATGAAGGACGCGACGAAGGCGAGGAGGGCGAGCAGCCGCAGTTGGGGGACCCAGCGGTTCCGGAGCCGTTCCGCCAGCGTGCTGTGCGAACCGTCCGACTGCGGGGCGTCGTCCGGCAGCCAGTTGGCGGTCACCAGCAGCAGCAGCCCGAAGACCGCTGTACTGATGGCCAGTTGCAGTCCTGGAGACACCCCCAGAGCGGCTGACGCCGAACCGTACAAGCCGCCGACGAGCACACTACAGCTGTAACAGGCGTGGAAGAACGGCACCATGCGCCGACCGTAGGTCGTCTCCGCGCTCACCCCCTGGGTGTTGATCGCGGTGGCCAGCAGCGTCGCACCGAATCCCCAGATCACCAGCCCGGCGCCCAGCGCGACGAATGCCGAGGCCCCGGCGAGCAGCGGCCCGCTGAGCAGCATCAGGAACGCGCCGACCCGGGTGAGCTTCCGGGTCCTGGTCGTGCCGATCAGGACCATGGTCACCGCGATGGCGACCAGATCTCCCACGGCCGACGACGCACCGAGGAGCCCCCAGGTCGCGTTGTCCGCGCCCACATTGTGGCGAATCTCCGGAATCCGCGAGGACCAGGCGGCATTGGTCAGACCCAGGGCCGCAAAGAGCAAGCAAATCGCGATACGTGCCCGCAATGCCTCCGATTCCGATTCACTTCTGCTCTTTCTCCTGGACATTCTGATCTCAGTGATTTCCGGACACCTTCCTTGCGGCACCTGCTAGAGGAGCGCATCCTGTCGTCGATCCTCCAGGTGACAGAAAAGGTCCCCCGTTCTCCGCTCGAGGAGCAGACAATAGAATTTCAGGTTCTCTTCGGAGAGCCGCCGCAGAACGTCCTCAGAAACCCGCCCTGCGAATTCTCTGGCAAAATCCAGGACTTCGTCCCGGCAGGGAGCTTCGAGACGCGGAGCGGCCATGAGCAGGATGATGACATCATGTTCGAGTGCGGCACGGTCATACGCGTCCCGGAGCCCGGCGTCCCGCGCCGCCAGAAATTCGGATATCGCCTGTATCTGTCTGATTCTTCCGTCGATGTTACGGAGATCCAGCTCCCGTTGCGTTATGGAGAGCGGGCCGGCGTCGCGCTGTCGCCAGAAGTAGACGGGGCCGGTGATCACATCGACGGACTCGGCGAGTACATGCGCGGAGACCGAAACCAACCCGTCCTCGTAGGGGTGCTCGGGATACAGGAACCCGTGCTGCCTCCAGAAGGACCGGCGATACACCTTGTTCCATACGGTGCGATCCCCCAGCAGCGCTCTGTGCCGGGTGATGTGCGTCCGCTTTCGGGGCTCCTCGAAGATGTCGGCGTGGAGGGGCGAAGCCCACCGGCTCGTGCTGTTGAAGCGTTCGACACCACCACAGGCAAGGTCGGAGTCCGTCTCGCGGAGCGAGTCGACCAGTCGCTCGAAGGCGTCCCGGGCGACTACGTCATCCGCGTCGACAAAGCCCAGGTACTGTCCGCGAGCCTTCCTCAGCCCAAAGTTCCGGGCGGCTCCGGGGCCTCTGTTCGCCTGATGGACGACGTGGAATCTGCCGTCCCTCCCGGCGTATTCCTCTGCGATTTCTCCACTGCCGTCGACGGACCCGTCGTCGACCAGTACGGCCTCGAAATCGACAAGAGTCTGACCGGCGATCGATTCGAGGCAGGCGGGCAGATATAACTCCACGTCACAGAAGGGTATTACCAAGCTAAGTGTCGGCTCCACTCGCTGCTCCCCGTGCGATTGGATCGAGAGGTTGACCCGATTGGACGCTGGCAGGTGCGAGGGGGAGCTGTCAAGCAGGCATATCCTCGGCCAAAACCCTTCGGCTATGAATATCCATAGAGTTCCCCACGGTTCTGTTGCCGATCTTGACAAGCATTCGTGGGCATGTCAAGGTTGCGGCGGTGAATCGTTCCAGCGTCTGTGGCGACCTAGGTCCGGACGTTTATCCTGACGCCGAACCGGCTGTGGGCCGACGGCAATTCAGGCACATCGATTTCAGGACACACCGATCGCTCCGACATTGACGCAGCTCCCACCGGGAATCACCGGAAAGGAACGCGCATGGCCAATTCGAGCACTTCGGACTTACGGGGCACCGAGGACGCCTCGCCCGGCATGGTCACGGTGGCGGTCTGCACCGTCGGCCGACCACTCCTGACCAGGGCTCTCTCCAACCTCGCGGCGGGCAGGACCGAGGTGATCGCGGAGGTCCTCGTCGTCGACAACGCCAGGGACTCGACCCTCGACCAGAAGCAGTTGTCGGACGTCCTCGCCCCACTGCCGCTGCGTGTCCTCCCCGGGCCCGGCGGAACCTCCGACGGCCGAAATCTCGCTCTGGAACAGGCCACGACGGACGTGGTCCTCTTCTTCGACGACGACTGTCTCCCGGACCCCGCCTGGACAGCGGAACTCGCCTCCTACATGGCCTCCGAGCCGACCGTCGCCGCGGCGTACGGAAGTGTCGAGCCGGTCCCGGTGCCGGGCGGCCGGGTACTGACCGACAAGGCTCCGGGCATCGGACAGTCCGCCTGGGGCGAAGTGGCCGGCCCCGGCGAGGAGCCGCAGTGGTGCCCCGCTGTCACCTCGCCGAACTGGAAGCCGGGCATCACCACGAGTGAACCGACGATGACCTGGGCGGTGGTCGGCTCGTCCAACAACGTCGCCCTGCGCCGAAGCCTGATGCTGCCGGGGCGGCCCGTCTTC
Organism: Streptomyces sp. NBC_00075; assembly: GCF_045041225.1. Classification (NCBI taxonomy): domain Bacteria; kingdom Bacillati; phylum Actinomycetota; class Actinomycetes; order Kitasatosporales; family Streptomycetaceae; genus Streptomyces; species Streptomyces sp. NBC_00075. Next base: position 2,055,218 of record NZ_CP108243.1, on the reverse strand, counting down.
CTTCCCACGCTCGGGCCGGGCACCGGAACGGGTTCCGGTGAGGACACCGAGTTCGGTTACGCCCTCATGGCCGGCGGCCGGGCCCTCGCCCATGTTCCGCAGGCGACGATGCGGCACGACTCGTGGCTCGGACCCGAGGAGACCGAGTGGACGGAGCGCTGCTACCTGCGCGGCACGGTCGAAGCCCTCGGACACCACGTCCTGCGTGGGGACGAGCGGGCAAGTCTGCTGCTGAGCGACTACCTCGTCTACTTCGCCGCGGGTAATCGCTACGGCTTCGAGGACCTCGGCGAGATCCTCGAGTGGGCCTACGGCAGCCACACCGCAGGACAGCGGCGGCAGCCGCTGCGCAAGTCCGACCTGCGCTGACCCCGGTCTGCGATCTTCCTGCTCGGCCCCCGCCGACAGTCCTGGCATGCCCGCGTCCGAGAACGACGGCAGGGCAGCCGCGAAACCACTGCACCGGGAGATGACATGAGGTCCGACGACCTGCTTCTCGACCTTCCCAGCGCGCCGTTCGAACTGACCGATCCGCGGAAGGAGAACCAGCGGCTGAACATCGCCGAGTACCAGGCCGGCGCGACAGTGCTCAAGAGCCGTCCCCTCGCGTTGTTCATCGAACTCACGCAGAACTGCAACCTGCGCTGCCCGATGTGCCGGTTCGGCGAGAAGTACGACCCTCGACTCAACCTGGACGAAGCCGTCTTCGACCGTCTGACCGAGGAACTCTTCCCCACGGCTCACGTGGTGGATCTCCGGGGCTGGGGCGAGAGCACCATGCTGCCCCGGTTCGGCGAGTTCGTCGCACGCGCGGTCAAGCACCGTGTCCAACTGCGGCTCGTCACCAACGGGATGGTCAACCGCCGACCCGTGTGGGACATGATGATGCGCGCCCACGCCATGGTGACGGTCTCCTGTGACGCGGCCTCACCGGACCTGTTCGCCAAGTTACGCGCGGGCGGCACGATCGAACGCCTGGTCGGCACCGTCACCTCCCTCGTCGAGGCCCGCGACCGTCATGGAGCTCCCCGGGAGAACGTGTGCCTCAACGTCGTTTCCAGTATCGACAACCTCGGCGAACTCGCGGACATCGTACGGCTCGCGGCCCGACTCGATGTGCCGCTGGTGTCCATCCACCCCCTGGTCACGGGCCTCGATGACCCCGGGCATCTGCGCAACGATCTCGAACGTACGCAGCAGGCGTACGAGGAGGCCGCGGAAACGGGCCGACGTGAAGGCGTCGTGGTGCAACTCGGAGCCGCACCCGACCCCTCCCTCGCGCTGCCCGACATGGTGCGGCGGCCGGCGTGCATGCACCCGTGGAGCTACGCCTATGTGCGCTACAACGGGCAGATCGGCTTCTGCGACCACCTCATCGGCGGCGACAGCGACTACACCTTCGGATCACTGGCCGACCACAGCTTCGAGGAGATCTGGAACGGCCGGCAGTGGCAGGGCCTTCGGGCCGCCCATGTCAGCGGCGACATTCCCGAGGACTACATGCCGTGCCGCTGGACCTACGCCCAGCGGTACGTCGAGTTCGAACACCTGCTGCACCCCGACCGCGCTTCCGGACTGGTCACCAGCGAGACCCACCAGCAGGTCACCCTCCGACGCGATCCGAACGTCGTACCGTGGGCTCCCTGGAAGAAGGACGAACCCGGCAGCGGAGTTCTCATCCCCACCAGCGCCCTCACCGACAACCTCCGGCAGAGCAGCCCCACTTCGCCCTAGAAGCAGACGCCTCCGAGAGCCACGGCCGTGCCGGGCGGCCGTGGCCGACCGGGGTCAGATCACTTCGCTCTCGCTCCGGTCCGCCCGCTCCCAGAGGGTGTGGAAGCGGCCCTCGCGGTCGGTGCGCCGGTAGGTGTGGGCGCCGAAGTAGTCGCGCTGGCCCTGGGTGAGGGCGGCCGGGAGGCGCTCGGTGCGCAGGGTGTCGTAGTACGACAGGGCGGCGGAGAAGGCCGGGACCGGGACGCCGTGCCGGGCGGCCGTGGCGACGACCTCGCGCCAGGGGACCTGGGCGTCGGCGATCTCGGACGCGAACCCCTCCTCGGTGAGCAGGGTGACCCGGCGGGGATCGGCGGCGTACGCGGCCCGCACCCGGTCGAGGAAGGCGGCCCGGACGATGCAGCCGCCGCGCCAGATCCTCGCGATCGCCCCGAGGTCGATGTCCCAGCCGTACTCGGCCGACGCATCCATGATCATCTTCCAGCCCTGGTCGTAGGCGATCAGCTTCGACGCGTACAGGGCGTGCTCGACGATGCAGGCGAAGCGCTCGGCCTCGTACGAGGTGAGGTCCCAGCTGGTGCCGCCGGGCAGCTCGCGGTACGCGGCGCGCAGGGCGCTCTGGCCGGACGCGGCGCGGGCGAAGGTCGCCTGGGCGATGGCGGTGACCGGCGAACCGAGGTCCAGGGCGGTCCGTACGGTCCAGCGGCCGGTGCCCTTCTGCCCGGCGGAGTCGGCCACCACGTCCACGAAGGGTCTGCCGGTGGCGGCGTCGGTGTGGGCGAGGATCTCGGCGCTGATCTCCATCAGATAGGAGTCGAGGCGCCCCTTGTTCCACTGCCGGAACACCTCGGCGATCCGCGCGGGCTCGTATCCGCCGACCTGCCGAAGCAGGTGGTAGGCCTCGCCGATCAGCTGCATGTCGGCGTACTCGATGCCGTTGTGCACCATCTTCACGAAGTGCCCGGCGCCGTCCGTGCCGACATGGGTGACACAGGGCTCGCCGTCCACCTTGGCACTGATCGTCTCGAACATCGGCCCGAGCGCGGCGTACGAGGCCACGGAGCCGCCGGGCATGATGCTCGGCCCGTTGAGCGCACCCTCCTCGCCGCCCGAGACGCCCACTCCCACGAAGTGGATCCCGAGCCCGCGCAGGGCCTGTTCCCGGCGGCGGGTGTCGGTGAAGTGGGCGTTGCCGCCGTCGATGATCATGTCGCCGGGTTCCAGCAGGGCGGCGAACTCGTCGATCACCGCGTCGGTGGCCGCCCCGGCCTGCACCATGATCATGAGCCGCCGGGGACGCTCCAGGGCCGCCACGAACTGCTCGGCCGTCTCGGCGGCCACGAAGTCGCCCTCGTGCCCGAACTCCTCGACCAACGCCTTCGTCCTGGCGGGGGTCCGGTTGTGGAGGGCCACGGTGTAACCGTTCCGGGCGAAGTTCCGGGCCAGGTTCCGGCCCATCACCGCCAGGCCGGTGACGCCGATCTGCGCGGTCGCCTTCATGGTGTGCTCCTTCGCTCGGTGCGGTCGCTCGGCGCGGTCCAACCGCCGCACTGATCAGTTACGGCTGGTGGGGCCCCAGTTGTTCAGCCGGATATCGGGTCGCGTGCCGAGCGGGTGTGCGCTTGGAGCGAAAGCGCGGTGACGGGAAGAACGAGGGGCCCGGCCGACGACCGGCCGGGCCCCTCGCGAACGTTCGGTCAGATCGAGAAGTCGACCCCCTGGGCGAGCGGGAGTTCGCCCGAGTAGTTGACGGTGTTCGTGGCGCGGCGCATGTAGCCGCGCCAGGCGTCGGAGCCGGACTCGCGGCCGCCGCCCGTCTCCTTCTCGCCGCCGAACGCACCGCCGATCTCGGCGCCCGAGGTGCCGATGTTGACGTTGACGATGCCGCAGTCCGAGCCCTCGTCGGAGACGAAGATCTCCGCCTCCGCCTGGTCGCGGGTGAAGAGGGACGAGGACAGACCCTGCGGGACGTCGTTGTTGAGCGCGATGGCCTCGTCGAGGTCGTCGTAGGTCAGCACGTAGAGGAGCGGGGCGAACGTTTCGGCGCGGACGACGTCCGTCTGGGCGGGCATGCGCACGATGGCCGGCTGGACGTAGTACGCGTCCGGGGCCTCGTCCGCCAGTTCGCGGCCGCCGCCCGCGACGACCGTGCCGCCCTCGGCCGTGGCCTGCTTGACCGCCGCCGCCATCGCCTCGTACGAGATCCGGTTCACCAGCGGGCCCACCAGGGTCCCCGCGACCATCGGATTGCCGATGGGCAGTCGGGCGTACGCCTCGACCAGGCGCTCGGTGAGGTCGTCGGCGATGCTGCGGTGGGCGATGACGCGGCGCATCGTGGTGCAGCGCTGACCGGCCGTGCCCGCCGCGCTGAACACGATGCCGCGCAGGGCGAGGTCCAGATCCGCCGAGGGCGCGACGATGCCGGCGTTGTTGCCGCCCAGTTCCAGCAGCGAGCGGCCGAAGCGGTTCGCCACCCGGGGGCCGACGGCGCGGCCCATCCGGGTCGAGCCGGTGGCGCTGACCAGCGCCACGTCCCGGTGGTCGACCAGGGCCTCGCCCACCGCCGGGCCACCGACCACGACCTGACTGACCTCGCGCGGCGCGCCCGCCTCCGTCAGCGCCCGGTCGAGCAGCGCGGCGCTCGCCCACGCGGTCAACGGCGTCTGCTCGGACGGCTTCCACACCACCGTGTCGCCGCAGACCAGGGCGATCGCGGTGTTCCACGCCCACACCGCGGCCGGGAAGTTGAAGGCGCTGATGACACCCACCACGCCCAGCGGGTGCCAGGTCTCCATCAGCCGGTGCCCGGGCCGCTCGGAGACGGCCGTACGACCGTAGAGCTGGCGGGAGAGACCGACCGCGAAGTCGCAGATGTCGATCATCTCCTGCACCTCGCCCAGCGCCTCGGAGGTGATCTTCCCGGCCTCCAGGCTGATCAGTTCGCCGAGGTCGGCCTTGTGTGCGGTGAGCAGTTCACCCAGGCGCTTGACCACGGCGCCGCGCGCCGGGGCGGGGACCTTGCGCCAGGCCAGGAACGCCTCCCGGGACCGGGCCACCACCTCGTCGAGGCCGACGGGCTCGCTCCACGCGACACCGCCCAGCGAACCGCCGTTCACCGGCGAGCGGTGCGGGGCGTCGCCGGCGACGGCGGCCACGTCGACGCCGCAGCTGCGGGCGGCCTCCAGGGCCTGGGCGCCGAGGAGGCCGGGGCCGGGGATGTGGGTTCGGGTCATGGGTGGATCAGCTTCCTCGCGGGTTGTGCCGGACAGGGTCTGGACCGTCTAGACGATGTTGAGCTCGCGCCGTATGTCCGCGTTCGTGAACCGGTCCGCGCTCAGCGCACTGACGTCCACGAAGGGGGTCGCGCCGATGTAGAGGTCGCGCAGCACCTCGCCGACCGCGGGGCCCATGAGGAAACCGTGCCCGGAGAAGCCCGTCGCGTACAGGAAACCGGGCACCTGAGCCGAGCGCCCGATCAACGCGTTGTGGTCGGGCGTCATCTCGTACAGACCTGCCCAGCCGCTCGCGATGCCGACGTCACCGAGGGCGGGGACGCGCCGCTCCAGCACCTCGGCGAGGTCGGCGAGCCACTCCGGATCGCGGGTCTGGTCGAACCCCCAGGAGTCGACGGGGTCGGGCATGCCCATGAGTAGGCCCTTGCCCTCGTTGTGGAAGTAGAACGAGGTGGAGAAGTCGATGGTGAACGGGGTGTCGCGGGCCAGCCCCGGCACCGGTTCGGTGATCACGATCTGCCGGCGCAGCGGCTCCACCGGCAGCGTCACCCCCGCCCAGGCGCCGACCTCCTTGGCCCAGGCGCCGACGGTACAGATGACGGTGGCGGTGCGGATCGTGCCGTGCTCGGTGTGTACGGCGGTGATCTCCCCGCCTTCTGTGTCGATCCCGGTGGCCGCGCACCCGGTTACGAGGCGGGCGCCGGCGCGGCGGGCGGCGCCGGCGTAGCCGAGGACCACCGACTCCGGGGTGCAGTGGCCGTCACGGGGCGAGTACAGCGCGCCCACCAGGCCCTCGGTGTCGATGAGCGGGGAGAGCCGCTTGGCCTCGGCGACGTCGATGACGCGGCTCGGCACGCCGAGGGCGTTCTGCAACTCGGCGTTCCTGGCGAAGGTGTCCAGGTCCTCCTCGCCGTCGAGGAGGAAGAGGTAGCCGACCTGGTGGAGGTCGATCTCCTGCCCGAACTCGGTGCCGAAGCGCTCGAAGGTCTCCAGGCTGCGCAGGCCGAGCTTGATGTTGATCTCGTCGGAGAACAGCGCCCTGACCCCGCCGGCCGCCTTGCAGGTCGAGCCCTCGCCGAGAGCGCCGCGCTCCACGAGTACGACCCGTTCGACGCCCGCCGCCGCGAGATGGTAGGCGGCGCTGAGCCCCATGATGCCGCCGCCGATGATGACGACGTCGGCCGCGTCGGGCGGCACATGGCGTGCTGTCGTGGTCACGAGTTCCTCCGGTTCGTGCGGTGGCTTGGTGCGGTGGGTGCCCGGTCGGCTGCCGGGCCGCCCACCGGCGTCGGGGTGTGCCGGACGGCCGGTCGGGCCGCCGTTCTGCGGTTGAGCGGCGGGGCGAGTACGTCGAGCCGCCGGTCGGGAGGGCCACCGGGGGCGGCGGCCCGGTTGCCTGCCGGTGCGGGGGCCGGGGTGAGTCTGAGCATCGCATGCCTGGTGGCAGGGGTGGCAGGGGTGGCAGGGGGCAGGGGTGGCCGGGCTGTTCGGCGGTCCACAGAAGAGCGTCGGCCTGTCCGGTGTCGCCCCGGGGGGAGCGCCCGAGGCATCGGGTGGTGTCGTGTTCCAGGACCTTGGCGTGGGCGGGCGAGGGGTGGTCCGGCCGTCCGTCGCGTCGGTGCCGCTGCGACATCGTGTGTCCTGCCCGTCATCGGTTCCGCCGCGATCACCGCGACTGATCTCTGGCGAGTCACACTGCCCGAATGATTAACTCTTGAGGAAGTGGCTCAAGACGCAGGAAGAATTACGCTGCGATAAGTGATGCTTGGGCTCGACGCGACGGGCGCGGCCGAGCGGTGAAATTACTTGCAGGGCGCGGGAAGAAGCTCTGCAAGTCGCGCCCGGAGCCCCCGTTCCGCCTGTGTTTCGGCAGGTGAGACACCGGTTAACCAAGCGTCGAACGGATAACGGGTGCCGGATTCACACTCTATATACGCGCGTATAAGAGAAGGTCCGGTGAGAGCGGGAGGTTAGTGTTCCTTATGCTCAATCCCATCCATCTCCATACCCTGCAAGCGGTCCTGCGAACCGGCTCCTTCGCCGACGCGGCCCGGCAACTCGGCTACACCGGCTCGGCCGTCTCCCAGCAGATGTCCGCGCTCGAACGACAGGTGCGCGCCCCTCTCTTCGAACGGGGCGCGCACGGTGTCCGGCCGACGCCGACGGCCGAGTTCATCGCCCGGCGCTCCCTGGAGGCGCTCGGCAGCCTGCGGGCCCTGGAGGACGATGTCGCGCTGCTGCTCGACGGCGTGGTGGGCCGGCTGCGGCTGGGCAGCTTCCCGACCGCGAGCGAACATCTGCTGCCGCGCGCGCTGTCGGCGTTCACCGCCGACCACCCGCAGGTCGACGTCCAGCTCGACGAGGGGGAGCCCGCCGAGCTGCTGCCGATGATGGAGAGCCACGAGCTGGACGTCGTGCTGGTCTACCGCTACGGACTGGTGCCCCGGCGCTGGCCGAAGGGCCTGTGCGCCGAACGGCTGCTCACCGAGGACCTGCTGCTGCTCACCCCGGCCGACCGCCCCCTGATCGCCGACGGCGACGGCGCCGGGCCGTCGATCGAGCTGCTGGCCAAGGAAACGTGGATCACCACCCGTCCCGGCACATCGGCCGCCTCGATGCTGCGCAGGCTGTGCGCGGCGGCGGGCTTCGAGCCCCTGGTGGCGTACCGCAGCAACAACTACGCAGTGCTACGGGGCCTGGTGGCCGCCGGTCTAGGCGTGGCCGTGGTACCGGCGCTGGGCTACGCGCCCGCCCCCGGGGTCACCTGCACCCCCCTCGCCCACCCGGACGCCTACCGCCAGGTGGTGGCCCTGCGCTCACCGGGCGCCACCGACGGAGTGTGGCGGACCATGCTGACGGCGCTGCACACCTCCGCCCGCGAGGTCGCCGCCAACGGCATCGGCATCACGGCGACGTCGGCGACAGCATGACCTGCTGACCTGCGGGCCAGCTCTCCCTCGCTGGGCAAGTACCGTCCGTCCACGTCCCGTCGCCCCCGCAGCCCCAATCGCCGGGCAGCCCCGGCTCGCCCCGGGCAGCACCGCCACGCCGGATGTCGGTGCATGCAAGGACTCCCGCCGCGTCCGCACCGCGGCTCGACGGCGCGGGCGTGGCGGACGTCGGCTGTGCCGGGCCCGGGGACTGATCGGACCCCACTCATGGGCACTCCCTACGCGGGCGAGGAGGGCCGGGGCGTGGTGCCGAGTTCGGCGAGCGCTGCCGCCAGCGATGCCTCGCTCTCCGCCCGGTACAGCTCCTCGGGTACGTGGATCTCGCGGTCGACGGCTCCGGAGAGCCAGGCCAGGTCGCGATCGGTGCCGCCCTCGTCGGTGTCCAGGTGGCCGGCGCCGCTGAGGTTGGAGGCGAAGATGCCGGCGGCCGAGCGGGGCAGGAAGTCCTCGTAGACGATGGGCTCCGGCTCCACCCAGCCGCCCGTGATCAGGTCGGCGGCGGACGCGGTGGCCGGTGGCGGGCCGGCCGGGCCGTTCTCGCGGACGCGGTACGTGAAGAACGCCAGCTCCCGCTCGGCGAGTTCGCGCTCGGTGCGCGGCATGCCCTCGCGCCACACCTCGGCGGCGACGTCCTGGCGGTCGTCGTCCGGCCGGGCGGCGGTCCGCTCGTCCACGGCGGCCACCAGCCGGTCGTACAGGTCACGGCCCGCCGGGGTGAGCGCGACACCGCGTGCCTCGACCTCGCCGAAGCGCACCCGCAGTTCGCCGTCGCGGACGCTGCCGTCCGGCTCGCGGAAGCGGCGCGGCTCCGACAGGGCGCGGAACGACGTCTGGCGCAACAGCACGTCGGGGCCCTCCCAGCGCGGCGGGCCCTGGATGCGGTCGATCATCGCGATACCGCGGCTGCTCATGTCGGCGTACAGGTCGTCGATGTCCAGCACGCGCGGGGTGAGGTGGTTGATGTGGGTCGACGTGACACCGCCGATGTCGGCGGCCACGTCGGAGACACGCTCCAGTTCGCTGTACCAGGCCCGGTCCACCGGCTCCGGGGACAGCGCGAACGCGGCGGTCGCGAGGGTGAGGAAACGCTCGGCGTCGGTCTCCTTCAGGCCGCCCTCGGCCTCGGCGTGGTCGGCGAGGGTGAGGAGTTCGTCGCCGAAGAGGCGACGGCCGCCGACGAACGTACGCAGCCTCTGCGCGAGGTCGGTGTCGAAGAACCGTCCGTCCTCGGGCACCAGCATCGAGGTGAAGACGCGGAACGGGTTGCGGGCCAGCTCGGCCCGGTCGGTGGGGCGGAAGGCCGTGGAGATCACCGGGATCGGCCGTGGGCGGGCGTCGCGCAGGTCGTAGAAGCCGGTGGGGTACATGCCGAGCGCGCCGAAGATCCGCGCCACCTGGGCCAGTTCGGCGGGGCTGCCGACGCGGATGGCGCCGTGCCGTTCGGCGGTGACGCGCGCGATGGTGCCCAGCCGCTGGGCGGCCTCGGGGTCACGGCGCATGACCCGCTGGTTCACCTCGTGCGAGACATCGACCAGCGTGGTGTACGCCGGTACCTCCGTCCCGTAGAGCGTGGACAGGCGCGCCGCGAAGCCGGCGCGCAGCTCGGTGGAATCGACGAACCGCATGGACCTCACCTTCCGAGCCTTCCGGGGCTGTACTGACCGCGCAACCGCATCGCCTCGCGCACCCGCTCCTGGGCGAGCAGCAGGGCTGCGTGGTGGGGCGGTACGTCGTGCCGGGCGCTCTCGGCCAGCACGGTGGCCGTGTTGGCGCGCATCTTGGCGGAGACCATGGGGAAGACGTCGTCGGGGTCGACGGTGAAGGGCGAGTAGCGGGCGTCCATGGAGTGCGCGGCGGCCACGATGCCCCCCGCGTTGGCGATGAAGTCGGGCACCACGGCGATGCCGCGCTGGTGCAGCACATCGCGCGCGGCCGGGGTGGTGGGCAGGTTGGCACCCTCGACGACGAGGCGTACGGAGGTCGTGCCGGCCAGGTCCTTGTCGATGACGTCCTCGCGCGCGGCCGGGATGAGGATGTCGGCGTCGGCGGTGAGGACGGCGTCGGTGTCGACCGTACCGCCGTACTCCCGCACGCAGTCGTCGCCGTGGGCGGCACGCAGCTCCGCCAGCCGGGGGATGTCAAGGCCCTCGGGGTCGAGCACGGCACCCCGGGCGGTGGACGCGGCGACCACGACGGCCCCCAGCTCGGCCAGCCGGTGCGCGGCGGCCAGACCGACGGCGCCGAAGCCCTGGAGTGCGACGCGCGCGCCGGCGAGGGGCAGCCCGATGCTCTGCGCGGCGGCGTCGGCGGCCTCGGCGACGCCGTAGCCCGTGACACCCAGCTCGTCGTAGGGCAGGCCACCGAGCGCGCGCGGCAGACCGACGACGGCGCCGCGGTCGCCCAGCTCGTCCACGAAGATCGCCGCGTCGGTCTCGGTGAGGCCCATGTCGAGGCCGAAGACGTACTCGCTGGGCACCTCGTTGGACAGGGCGCGGGCGAAGGCACGCAGGATGCGCTCCTTGTCCGGGGAGTTCGGGTCGCCGAGGATGCCCGCCTTCGCTCCGCCGTGGAAGAGGTCGACCGCGGCCCACTTCCAGGTCATGGCCCGGGCCAGCCGCGCGACTTCCAGCACGCTCAGGCCGGCGCTCATCCGTGTGCCGCCCTTGCCCATGCCACGGGCGGTGTTGTCGAGGACCAGGACTCCCCGCATCCCGGTCCGGCGGTCGGAGACGCAGACCACCTTCTCCGGGCCCCATTCGTCCATGAGGTCGAAAGCGTCGTTCGGCAAGGTTGCACCCTCCTCAGGCGTTTCGGCGAGGCCTTTCATGATTGCCGTGCCGTACCGGCCGGGACAGAGGATCCAGCACACGGTTGTCGCAGGTGACCATCAGCGATCCTTATGCCGCGCCGTCGCGTCCCGAACCGCCCAGGTCACCACGGGCGGCGCGACGCGGCAGCCGCCGACCCGTCGCACCCGCGCGCCCGCGTCGGCGAGCAGCCGGGCCTCGGCGTCCCAGCCACCGACGGCGTGCTGGTGGCAGTGCGGCTGGGCGACCACCTCCACGCCGGTGAGGTCGGGCGGGGTCCAGTCGCCGTCCGAGGCGAGCAGTTCGGCGAGGGTGCGGGTCGCCGCGGCCACCCGGCGGGCGGCGTCCGTGCCGAGCAGTTCGACCGCGTCGTGCCGGAGCGCGGCGGTGCGCGACGGCTCGATACCCACGATGGGTACGCCCGCGCGGGCGGCCTCGTCCAACTGGCCGGTGGAGATCCAGGTCAGACCGCAGCAGACCTCTTCGCCGGTGAGGGTGGGGCGGTAACCGGCGTCTACGAGTACGGCGAGGATGTCCTGGGCGACCTCGGGGGCGAAGTGTTCGGTGAAATGACAGTGACGATGACGGTGGGGGCTCGACGGCGTTGAGGCAGAAGCAGAAAAAGAGTTGGCTTCCCTCCAGGACTCGGGGCTAGGGTTTCTGTTGTTCCGTCGGCGGCCGATCGGCTGCCGACGTCGGCTGAGCAGGACGCTGAGCAGGACCAGGAGGTGTGACCCGATGGCTGTCTTTGAGATGGGCGCTGCCCGCATTCAGAAGTGCATCAAGTCCACCTCCGTGGCCACCGGCTGACCTCCAGTTCCTTCGCGCCCGAGTGCGCGCGCCGGGGCCACCCTTGTGAAGGGTCTCCCTTGACTTCTCTTTCCTCACACGCGCTCGCCCCGTACGGCTGGGACGACGCATGGGCAGCCGAATCCGCCCCGTACGCCGCCGAAGGGCTGCTCGTCGGCCGCGTGATCCGCGTCGACCGGGGCCAGTGCGACGTGGCCACCGCCGATGGCGTTCTGCGCGCCGACACCACGTTCGTCACGCCCAACGATCCGATGCGGGTCATCTGCACGGGCGACTGGGCCGTGGTCGAACCGGCCGGCGACCCGCGTTACCTCCGTACGTATCTGCCGCGCCGGAGTGCGTTCGTACGGTCCACCTCCTCCAAGCGGTCCGAGGGTCAGATCCTCGCGGCCAACGTCGACCACGCCATCGTCGCCGTGTCGCTGGCCGTCGAACTCGACCTCGGCCGCGTCGAACGGTTCCTCGCGCTGGCCTGGGAATCGGGTGCGCAGCCGGTCGTGGTGCTCACCAAGGCCGACCTGGTACCGGACGCGACGACGCTCTCCTACCTCGTCCAGGACGTGGAGGCCACCGCCCCCGGGGTGCCGGTGCTCACCGTCAGCTCCACCAACGGGGACGGCATCGACGTCCTCGCGGCGGTCGTCTCCGACGGTACGGCCGTGCTCCTCGGGCAGTCCGGGGCGGGCAAGTCGACGCTCGCGAACGCGCTGCTCGGCGTGGACGTCATGGAGGTCCAGGCCACCCGTGACGCCGACGGCAAGGGTCGGCACACGACAACCACCCGCAACCTGCTCGCCCTGCCCGGCGGGGGCGTCCTCATCGACACACCGGGGCTGCGTGGCGTCGGCCTCTGGGACGCCGGTACCGGTGTCGGGCAGGTCTTCGCCGAGATCGAGCAACTGGCCGTCGACTGCCGCTTCCAGGACTGCGCCCACACGGCGGAGCCCGGGTGCGCGGTGCTGGCCGCGGTCGACTCCGGCGCGCTGGGTCAGCGGCGCCTGGACAGCTACCGCAAGCTGCTGCGGGAGAACCAGTACATCGTCGCGAAGACGGATGCGCGGTTGCGGGCGGAGATCCGCAAGGACTGGAAGAAGAAGGGGGCGGAGGGGAGGGCGGCGATGGAGGCGAAGCGGGGGCGCCAGCGGTAGCGGCCGCTGGGGCGTGCAGAGCCATTTTCGCCCCCGCCGCCCCTACCCGTCCCATCCCTGGGGGCTGCGCCCCCAGACCCCCCTTTGTCCTCAAACGCCGGACGGGCTGAAAAACCTAGCCCCTTGGGGGTCCCCCCTCTGGGGGAGTTTGAGGAGCGGGGGTTCGGGGGCGGAGCCCCCGAGGATGGGAACGGGTAGGGGCGGCGGGGGCGAGACAAACCCCGTGTCCGATATCCGCCAGCCCCGCCCTCCCCACCTGCCGCAAACTGGACAGCGTGACCGACCAAGACACCAGGTACGCGGCTGTGCGCAGCAGGGACGCCCGGTTCGACGGCGAGTTCTTCTTCGCCGTCGAGACCACCGGCATCTACTGCCGCCCCAGCTGCCCCGCAGTCACCCCGAAGCGGCACAACGTCCGCTTCTACCCGACCGCCGCAGCAGCACACGGCGCCGGCTTCCGAGCCTGCCGCCGCTGCCGCCCGGACGCGGTCCCCGGCTCCGCCGAGTGGAACGTACGCGCGGACGTCGTAGGCCGGGCGATGCGCCTGATCGGCGACGGAGTCGTCGACCGGGAGGGCGTCGCCGGGCTCGCCGTACGGCTCGGATACAGCGCACGCCAGGTCCAGCGCCAGCTCACCGCAGAACTGGGCGCGGGCCCCGTCGCCCTCGCCCGCGCCCAGCGGGCCCACACCGCCCGCGTCCTGCTCCAGACCACCGGCCTGCCGGTCACGGAGATCGCCTTCGCCGCCGGATTCGCCAGCGTCCGCCAGTTCAACGACACGATCCGAACGGTGTACGCGGCCACCCCGAGCACCCTCCGCGCGACAGCGCCCAGTACCACCCCCAACCTCACCCCCACCCCCGCGCCCGCATCCACCCCACCCGGCATCCCCCTCCGCCTCTCCCACCGCGGCCCCTACCACTCCGCCGCCGTCTTCGACCTCCTCGCCCACGAGGCCGTCCCCGGTATCGAGGAGGTGAGCGGCAGCCCGGGCGGCCGCACGTACCGCCGGACGCTGCGCCTCCCGTACGGCACCGGAATCGTCGCCGTCGAGGAGCGCGGGAGCGCGCCCCGGGGACGTTGGCTGGACGCCCGGCTGCACCTCACCGACCTGCGCGACCTGACGACCGCCGTACAGCGGCTGCGACGCCTCTTCGACCTCGACTCGGATCCGTACGCCGTCGACGAGCGCCTCGGCGCGGACCCCCGCCTCGCCCACCTCGTCGCGCTCCGGCCCGGACTGCGTTCGCCCGGTGCCGCCGATCCCGCGGAGCTGGCCGTGCGGGCGCTGGTCGGCAGGGCGGCGGCGGAGCGGCTCGTGGCGCGGTACGGCGAAGTGCTCGACGTCCCCTCCGGCAGCCTCACTCATCTCTTTCCCGAGCCGACGGTACTGGCGGAGGTGACCCGGGAGGACGACAGTCCGCTCGGCGCCCTCACCGCCGCCCTCGCCGACGGCGCCCTCCGACTCGACCCCGGCGCCGACCGCGACGAGACCCACCGAGCCCTGCTCGCCCTGCCGGGACTCGACCCCCGTACCGTCGCCGTCGTCCGGGCCCGCGCGCTCGGCGACCCCGACGTCGCGCCACCCGGCGTGGATGTCCCCGACACCTGGCGCCCCTGGCGCTCGTACGCCCTCCATCACCTCATCGCCGCAGGCGAGTGGGAGTCCTCATCGTCATGAACACGAATACGCACACCACTGGCTCCGCCACCACCTCCTACTGGACCACCCTCGACAGCCCCCTCGGCCAACTCCTCCTCACCGCCGACGAGTCGGGCGCCCTCACCTCCCTCTCCGTACCCGGACAGAAGGGCGGCCGGACCGTACAGGACGGCTGGCGGCAGGACCCCGGGCCCTTCCGTACGGCGGGCGAACAACTCGCCGCCTACTTCGCCGGTGAACTCACCCATTTCCAGCTGGAGTTGAGGAGCAGCGGGACCGAATTCCGGCAGCGGGTCTGGGACGCCCTCGACTCGGTGCCGTACGGGGAGACCACCACGTACGGGCGGATCGCCGCGCGGATCGGGGCCTCCCGGGCCGCCGTACGGGCCGTCGGCGGTGCGATCGGCGCCAATCCGCTGCTCGTCGTCCGGCCCTGTCACCGGGTGATCGGCGCGGACGGGTCCCTCACGGGGTACGCCGGCGGTCTTGACCGCAAGCGCCGGCTGCTCGGGCTGGAGGGCGTCCCGCTCGCTCCGTAGGGTCAGCCCTCGCCCTGCTCCTCCAGGCCCCAGCTGTGGATCCGCCTCGGGTGGATGCGGATCACCTCCTCGCTGAAGTGCGGGCCCAACTCGTGTGGGCCGGTGAGGAGTTCGGCCTCGCCGCGGATGTCGACGCCGCGTACCTTCCAGGGGCGGACGCTCACCACGTCGTCTACGACCAGTGCCACCTTCGGGTTCTTCTCCAGGTTGCGCCACTTCTTGGTGCGGCCCATCGCGAGGCCGCCGATCAGGATCGTCCCGTCGTCCTGCGGGAAGAAACCGACGGGGTTCGCCTGGGGCTGCCCGTGGGGGTCGACGGTGGCCAGCCGTCCCAGCCGCTGGGTCCGGAGGTAGGCGCGCTCGGCCGCGCTGAATTCGGTCATGTCGGCAGCCAAACACGGCGGGCCGGGCAGGCGCAGCGGAAACACGGGTGTACGTGCGAACGTAAGTGCGTGCCGCCATGGGTGTGACGTCGCGGTGGCGCCGGTGATCGTTCGGGGAACCATGCGCCCATGACCCGCGCGATCATGGTTCGGCACATCCTCGCGGCCCTGGTGACCGCCCTGGCGCTCGTCCCGCCCGCTGCGACAGCCGACGAGGGGGCCACCGAATTCCTCCTGCCCCCGACCTCGGTCCTGTCTCCTGTATCTGCCGCTGCGGAAACCCCCGTTCCGCGGCTCTGGACCGGCACCTGGGCTGCCGCCGCCTCCGGGACCGCCGCGGCCCGGCCCGGCGCCTCCTTCCGCAACGTCCTGCATCTCAGCGTCGGCGGCAGCGCGCTCCGCGTCCGCCTGACCAACCGCCTCGGCACCGAGGCCCTCCGTCTCGGCGCGGTCACCGTCGCTCTCCAGGAACCCGGCGAGCCCAGGAGCCCGGACGCCGAACCCGGTTCGATGCGTACTGCCACCTTCGCGGGCGCCCCCACGGTGACCATCCCGGCGGGCCAGGACCGCGTCACCGACGCCGTCGACCTCGTCGTGCCGTACGGCGCCAATCTGTTGGTCACCGTCCACACACCCGACGACTCCGGACCGGCGACCTACCACCGGGCGGCCAAGCAGACCAACTTCCTTGCCCCGAGCGGCGATTGGGCCGACGTGGAGAACGGTGACGCCTACACCAGGACGACCACCTCCTGGTTCTACGTCACCGGCGTGGACGTCCTCGACGCACCCGCCGCCGGGAGCGTGGTCGCGCTCGGCGACTCCCTCACCGACGGCGGCGGCACCACCTCCGACACCAACCGCCGCTGGCCCGACCGCCTCGCCGACCGGTTCGCCGCACTGCCCCCGAACCGCCGCCTCGGCGTCCTCAACGCGGGTATCTCCGGCAACCGCCTCCTCATCGACGGCGTCGGCCCGCGCGCCCTGAGCCGCTTCGGCGCCGACGTCCTCTCCCGGACCGGGGTCCGTGCGGTGATCGTGTTCGAGGGCATCAACGACATCAACGGGACCCCGGCCGAGACCGATCCGCGCGCCTTCGAGCGGGCCTACCGGACCCTCGTGGCCCGCGCCCACGCCCACGGCATCCGTGTCATCGGTGCCACCATCACCCCGTATGCGGGCCACGCCCAGTGGAAGGAGGACCGCGAGTCCGTACGCCGGACCGTGAACACCTTCATCCGCACCAGCGGCCTCTTCGACGCGGTCGTCGACTTCGACGCCGCCGTCCGCGACCCGGAGTACCCGCAGCGGATGCGCGCCGCCTACGACCCCGGCGACCACCTCCACTTCAACGACGCCGGCATGCGCGCCATGGCCGACGCGATCAACCTCGCGGACCTCATGCGGCTGTGAGCGGTGGCAGGCCCCAGCGTGGGGCCTGGGTATTCGGGCGGACCGGGGCGATCGTCAGGTCAGGGCGGTCGCCCCGGCCCGTGACGGTCGCCGACTCGCCCTTCCACAGGGCGAGTTGGATCGTCCCCTCGCCGAGATCCCGGTAGCGCAGGGTGCGGCCACGCTCGTCCCGTACGTCGATCCGGCCCGCGATGCCATGCCGTACGACACAGGGCGCGCCCGCCTCGCTGACCAGACGTACCCAGCGGGTGACACCGTCCTCGCGGACCGCACTCAGCAGAAACGCCCCCTGCGTACGGAAGTTGTGCACTGTGAGGTCCGCCCACGCGGCCGGCAGCGCCGGGAACACGCGGATGATCCCGCCCCAGGACTGGCAGACCATGTCGTGCAGGGACTGCGCGGCCGAGAGCGGCGTCTCGATGACCGGGCCCGACTCCTTGTACATGGTGTTGGGCTGGATGAAGCGGGACATCAGCTCACCCAGGTAGGCGAGCGCGTCCTCGCCCTTGCCCAGGAGCGCGGACATCGAGGCCGCGCCCGTGAACGTGTAGCCCTGGAGAGCGCCCTCAAAGCCCACCCAGTGGGCCAACGACCGCTCGATCAGGGCCCGTTCGTCCGGTGTGCGGCCGGTCAGCTCGTAGAGAGGGTAGATCGCGAGCAGGTGGGAGTAGTGGCGGTGGGACTTCGAGAAAGGGATGTCCGCGCCGATCATGAAGCCGTTCGCGTCGGTCGGATACGCCACCCGCCTGGCCAGCACCTCGCGCCAGCGCGGTGCCAACTCATCGTTGATGCCCAGCAGTTCGGCGGATTCGAGGAGGGTGCGACAGCCCCAGGTGAGCAGCATCAGGTCGTAGTTGCAGTCGCGGGAGTTGCCGCCGTACTCCGGGGAGAAGGTGGGCGGTAGGTGCAACTTGCCGTCGGGGCCAGGCTCCAGGAAGTGCAGGTAGTAGTTGATCGCCTTGCGGAGGAGCGGGTAGAGGACGTCCCTGAGGATTCGCTCGTCCATGGTGTGGCGGTAGCTGAGCCAGACGTTGTGGAGTGCCCAGGTCAGGTTCCCCACCTCGGGAGTCGGCGGGTCCTGGCCGGGGATGCCCACGCCGTAACCCATCAGAGGGCTCACCGCGCCGTTCACGAGCTGGGGGTCGGTGGTGCGCGGGATGCCGAGCGAGTCGGCGCGGTACGGCTGGGCCGTCTCCTTGGTCAGGTTGTCCCGGAACTCGCTCAACGCCCTTGTCACGGCGTCGAGTTCGAGATGGTTGGAGCCGTGGATCAGCCAGTACTCCAGCTGCACGTTCAGGTTCCACCAGGTGTTCGGCCAGGGCGTGGGCTCCAGCCAGGGGCCGCAGGTCGCCATCACGGGCGCGTCCCGGCGCGCGGCCGACGCCGTCTTGTAGAGCTGGATCCAGTAGAAGCGCTGGATCCTGGCGTCGGGGACGGACAGGAAACTCTTGCGGTAGTACGCGTTCCACCAGGCCCGGTGGCTCGACGCGAGGGCGGAGTAGGGGAGTTGGGAGGCACCGCGCACCTCCTTGAGCGCTCGCCCTAGTGCCGTACGCCTCGGGTACGAGTGCGTCACATGGACGTACAGCGTCCGGCTCGTGCCCCGGCCGCGCTCCCGCCAGGCCGTCACATGCTCGCCGCCCGCCAGCAGCGGCTGTACGGCGGCGGAGACGCCGTGGTGCTCGTCGTACTCGGCGACCTGGGCGGGGTCGTTGCCCCGGTAGCCGTCCGGCAGCGGTTTGGAGGCGGCGCGCGGGCTGATCGCGTCGGCCGGGTGGAACACCCAGCGGAAGCCGCGCTCGCCCTTGCTCGGAGTGACCTCGACGGCGAGGACCGAGCGGTCGTTGTGCACCAGGGCGCGCAGGGCGAGGGTGCCCCGGTCGGTGGTGAGCGTGCCGGTGAGTTCGGCGTCGCGCAGCCCGAGCCGCCAGTCGAGACCGGTGATCGTGCCCACCGGCTCCAGCGTGAAGTAGCCGATGGGCAGCCGCGCGAGTCCGAAGAGGGAGCCGAACTCGGGCCTGTGGTCCTGCACTTCGGAGTGCTGGACATTGAAACGGACGGCCTTGGTGGGGGAGTCGGGGTCGGCGTAGATGCCGGAGCCGAGGAAGCCGTTGCCGAGATACGGGCCCTCGTACCAGGTGGTCGGCATCCGCTGCCAGACGAGGTCGGCGTCGTCGAGGACGGTGTGCCAGGGGTCGACGGAGGCCTGAGCTTGCGTGGGCAGTCCTCCGGTGAGGAGCCCGCCGCCCAAAGCAGATCCGGTGGCGAGGACGGTACGTCTGGACGGGCTGGGCACATTGCCTCCCGGCGGCTCGGATCATTCGTTCATTCATCGGAGCTATCCCGGAAAGCAACGTAGAGAAGGTGCGAGATGCCGTCAATAAGGTGAGAGAGATCCGATGTGTCAGCCCCAGAATGTGGCACCCAGCCACGCGCCCGCGATCAGCAGGCAGGTGAAGAGTTCGATGAGCACGCTGGTGCCGCCCGACCGCATCACCCTCCGCACGGCCGCCATCGCCTCACCGTGCCGGCCCAGCCGCAGCCGCTCATGGAGATAGACACCGCCCACGAAACCGGGGATCGCGCCCAGCACGGGCAACAGGAAGAAGCCGAGCAGGGCGCCCGTCCCGGCGTACACCGCCATTCGGGGGGTTGCGCCGCTCGCGCGCAGTCGGCGCGGGGGCAGTTGCCAGCGGACCACCTGGGACAGGAACAGGACGACGGTCGTACCCACGAGCACCCACCAGGAGACCGCCTCCGGATCCTTCAGCGCCCACCACAGGACCGCGGCCCATACGAGCCACGACCCCGGCACCCCGGGCACCAGAACTCCGCACAGACCGAACAGCATCACCAGGCCGATCAGCAGGAGATCCCACGCTCCCATCTGTCCAGCGTGCCTGAGTACGGGCGAAACCGCAGGTCAGGGGAGGGGAAGGAATCCCGGGCGAGGGCTCAGGGGCGTCGGTCGCGGACGACCCAGCCCCGCTCGTACGCGTGCCAGCCCAGCTGTAGCCGGGTCGTCACGCCCGTCAGCTCCATCAGCCGCTTCACCCGGCGCTGTACGGTCCGCAGCCCCAGGTCCAGCTGTTTGGCGACGCTCGCGTCGGTCAGCCCGGCCAGCAGCAGGGACAGGATCTCCAGGTCGGCGGCGTCGGGCTGGTCCGGCGTACCTTCCGTGAACCCGTCGTCCGCCACGCCGAGGCGCAGCGGGAGCGCGTCCCGCCACACCGACTCGAACAGGCCGACAGCAGTTCGAGCAGGCCGCTGGCGTGGACGACGAGAGCGGCGGGCTCCGCCGTACGGGAGGTGAGGGGGACGAGGGCGAGCGAGCGGTCGGCGATCACCAGCTTCGTCGGCACCCGGTCGACGACCCGGACCCGCTCGCCCCGGTTCAGCGCGGCGGTCAGCTCGGTGACACCGGCGGGCAGGTCCAGCACCGCCCGTTCGACGACCACGCGGTAGTCGACGCCGCGGTCGGCGGCCTGCTCCTCCGCGTGGTTCTCCGGGCCGGTGACGGCCACCGGGTTCCCGGTGACCAGCGCGCACACCTCGTCGCTCGCACCCAGCTGGAGCTGGAGGAACCGGCGCGAGACCGCCGCCGCGCCCGTCACCACCTCGACCAGGTCGTGCACGGCGGGTTCGGCGGCCTGGGCCCGGTACTCCTCGGCGAGGAGCGCGGCGGCCAGTTCCGCCTTCTCCAGCTCGTGCCGCTGCTGGGTGAGCAGGGCGCCCAGCGCGACCCCGGGCGGCGCGGCGACCCAGCGTCCGGGCCGCGCCGACGACTGGGCGGCGAGTCCGTGCCGTTCCAGTCGGCGAAGGGCGCGCTCGGTGACGTACTCGCCGAGCGAGAGCCGTCGTGCGAGATCGGGGACATCGGCGGCGCCCACGGCCACCAGGGCCCGGTACGCCGACTCGTGCGCCTCGTCCAGACCTATCGCCGCAAGCACCGGGCGCCGCCCTCCCCAACGTTGTCCGTGGCGGGAACCGGCCACGACGCAAACCCGCCTCGGTACATCATCGCCGTACCACCCTTCCCTCTGCCAAGGTGTCGCCACCGCCAACCACAGCGGAACCCAAGGAAGACCGGTCACACTCGGGTCGGAGCGGACCGGCGTGCACGGCAGTTCGACGTACGGCGCGCGCTGTGCGGCTCTCGCAGGCCTGGAACTCGTGGGGCCTGCGGGGGCTCGTGGGTCAGGTCACCCCGGCGTCGCCGGGCGGTTCTCCCGTGGGGGGTGGGGCCGCCCGGCGACTTGTTTCGTACGGCTGTTCGTCGTGTCATCCGACACGCCGTCGAACACGCCGTTCGCGACGGAACACCCCGCCGGATTTTCCTGATGCCCCGTTTTCATCCGGCCCGTGCGGTGGACAATTGGGGGCATGAGCCAGCAGGGGGAGAGGTCCACCGGTCACGAGGACGACTGGTGGGGGCAGCTGTACGACGACTCCACCGAGGACACCGGGCCCACGGCCGCGGGCGACTCCCTGGACGACCGGTTCGCCTCGGCGGCGGGCACGGTCGACGCGATTCCGGGACGGGACGGGGATGCCCCGGAGGGGTCCTCGGCTTATGAGCCGGAGTACGGGTCCGGATACGAGGACGAAGCGGTGTTCGGGCGCGAGACCGTGTCGGGGGATGCCTTCGGCGCCTCTGGTGCTTCCGGTGCATCCGGTGCCTTCGAGGAGTGGGACGACTTGGCGGCGGAGGCCTTGCCACCGCTGCCGTCGCGGTCCGTACCCCCTCCGGTTCCCGTGCCTCCGCCGGCGCCCGTTCCCCCTCCGGCCCCGGTCTCGCTTCCGCCGCAGCGTGGCGGGGTCCCCTACGGCATGTGGGACACCCCGCGCGGCAACGGCCCCGCGCGCCCCCGCGCCCCCTGGGAGCCACCCCCCGCCATGCCCCCGGGCCCCGCGACCTTCCCGCCCGGCCCCAAGCCCCCGGGCTTCCGGGACCGCACACAGCCCCCCGCGCCCGGCGGCCCTGCCAAGCAGGCAGACGCCGACAACACGGACGCCAAGGACGTCCCGGATGCCGTGTGGGACGCCCCGCCGCGTCCGCAGGCGCCCGCGTCCGGCGCTGAGGGGCCGGCGCGAGAGAGCGCCCTGGAGACAGGCGCTGACACGACGGATGCCGTGTGGGACGAAGCCCCGCCGTCTCCGCAGCCGCCCACGCCCGGCGTCGAGAGGCCGTCCCGCGAGAGCGCCCGGCAGGCAGGCGCCGGGATCAGGGACGCCAGGGACGGCGCGGATGCCGTGTGGGAGACCCCGCCACGCCCGCAGGCGCCCGCGTCCGGTGCCGGGGGGCCTGTCGGCGAGAGTGCCCGGGAGGCAGGCGCCGGGATCAGGGACGTCACGGATGGTGCGGATGCCGTATGGGACGCTCCGCCGCGTCCGCAGGTGCCCACGCCCCGCGCCGAGGGGTCGGCCCGCGAGAGCGAACGGGAAGCAGGCGCCGACAACGCGGACGCCAAGGACGTCACGGATGCCGTGTGGGACGCCCCGCCGTCTCCGCAGGCGCCCACGCCCGGCGCCGAGGGGCCCGTCGGCGAGAGTGCCCGGGAGGCAGGCGGCGACATCAGGGGTGCCGCGGACGGTGTGTGGGGCGCCCCGCCGCGTTCGGACGCCGCGACCGGCCCCGTATCCGCGGACGCCCGGGAGGATCCTCCGGACAGGCGGCCCGGCTCGGGGGCGGCGCCCCTCTCCGGCTGGGCCGCGTCGAAGAGGGGACCCCGGCGCGATGCCGTCCAGGACAGTCCCCCGGCCGACTCCTCCCTCCTCCGTACCCCGACCCGTCGGGACATCCCGGCCATCCCGCCCGGGGCACCGAAGCCGCAGGAGCCGCAGGAGCGGCGGGAGGGCTCCGGAGTGGCTGACCCCGCCGCCCCTTCCTCCGCGATCAACGCCGACGGGCCGCCCACCGCCGTCGACCACGTCGGTTCCGGTCCCCCCACCTACGCGCCCGAGCCCACCGCCCTTCCGCCCGCCGACCCGGACGACCTGGGGGACCTCGTCGCGGACACCGTGCTCGACGGGGCGCAGTACGGTGCCAGCACGCTCCGGGCCGTCTCCCTGCGCGGGGACTCCGCGCGCTTCCGGGGGGAGCCCCGACGTGACTCCCTCCTCACCGCCCGTTTCGGAGCGGGTGACCAGGCGCTCGTCCTCATCGCCATGGCGACCGGCGCCCGCGCCACGCCCGGCGCGCACCGGGCCGCCGCCGAGGCGTGCCAGTGGATCGGGCGCGCGGTGGGGCGCAGCCATGTGCGGCTCGCCGAGGACATCCGGGCCGCCCGGCGCGGCGACCTCAAGTCGGGGCTGCACCGGCTCACCGACCGCAGCCTCGGCAAGCTCCGCGCGAGCGCCGCCGAGCAGGGCATCGAGCCCGAGGAGTACACCGCGGGCCTGCGCTGCCTGCTGCTCCCCGCCGACCCCGACTGCCGTACGCGCGTCTTCTTCGGCGTCGGCGCGGGCGGACTGTTCCGGCTCAGGGACGGCGAGTGGCAGGACATCGAACCCCGGGTCGCCGAGATCCCGGCCGGTGAGCCCGTCGTCGGATTCGGTTCGCTGCCCCACGAGACCCCGGACGGGGACCGGCTCACCATGGACCTCGGGATCACGACCCCGCCGAGCCCGTACGAACCCGCCCCCGAACCGCCCCGCGAACCCTTCCGGTTCCGGGCCTCCGTCGCCCGCCCGGGGGACACGCTCCTGCTGTGCACCGGCGGCCTCGCCGAGCCGCTGCGGGGCGAGCCCGAACTGTGCGAGTACCTCACGGGACGCTGGTCCGGCCCCACCCCGCCCGGCCTCGCCGCGTTCCTCGCCGACACCCAGGTGCGGGTCAAGGGGTACGCGGACGACCGTACGGCCGCCGCGGTCTGGGAGGCGTGACAGGAGCTGTCGAAGGAAGTGGCCTACGGCCGGATCGGCAGCCCCTGCTGGACAGTTGGGCCGGTTCGGCGCCGCCACGCGCCCGGCCCCGGACTGGCCGGGCGCGTGAACTGCCGCAGCGTCCGCTCCATATGCCTCTCCAGCAGCGCCCGGTGGGCGCGGTCGACGTCCTGATCCGGCCAGGAACGGTCCAACCATCCCCGTACATCCGGTCGTTGACGATTCGACATGACTGCCGTGTTCAGGTCGGGGGCATGGATCCCGTGAACGCGTTCGATCAGGAGGGGACAGTACACCGGCGTCCGGGCGGGGGTCATGGAGAGGCAGGCACGAGGAGGCGGTCCCGTAACCATCGGGGCCTTCTCGACGAAGGCGGAGGAAGACACCGACAACGGCAGCGACAACGACACAGACCACGGCATCCGCGACGGCGATGGCGTGAACCGGGGGGAGGCGTCGCAATTGAGGCGCAGGCTGGGCTGTTCGGATCTGAGAGAGGTACCGGAGGCCCGCAGGGCCATGCGGGAGTTGCTGCGGCACTGGGGAAGGCCCGGCAGCTCGGAGATAGCGGAACTGCTGACCAGCGAACTGGTCACCAACGCACTGGTCCACACCGACCGCGACGCGGTGCTGACGGCCACCGTCTCGCCGCACGGATTACGCGTGGAGGTACGGGACTTCGTGGGACGCAGGCCGAGGCTGCGCGTACCGGACGCCGACGACGGTACGCACGGCAGAGGTCTGGTCCTGGTGGAGTCCCTCGCCGACGCGTGGGGGGTCAGGGCGCACGGCGTGGGCAAGGCGGTGTGGTTCGAACTGAACGGGGGCGCGGCCTGAATCGGCCGCGCCCCCGTATCGGTCGCGCTCAGAACGTGCGGTAGTGCTCAGCCGTACTGCTTCTCGAGGTCCCGGAGCTTGCGCTCCAGGGAGTCGAGGCGGGGCAGGGCCATCGTGTCGTCCTCCGCCGTGAGGTCGACCGTGATCGAGTCACTGCTGCCACGAACGGGCTGGAGGGAGGGACGGGCGCGCAAGGGCAGCTGCTCCGCGGAGGATATGGCAGGCTCCGAGGTGACCTGGGCGGGCGCCCGCTCCACCTCGACCTGCTGGTGGCCACCGCCGCCGCCACCGCCGCCGAACGGGCCGCGGTGGCCCCGGCTGATCGCCTTGAGGTGCGCGCGCTCGGCCCGCTCCTGCTCCCGGCGGCGCAGTCGCGCCTGCTCCTTCTGGCGCCGGTCCTCGCGCACCTCGTCGACCGCCTCGTCCAGGCTGCGCACGCCCTCGAGGAGCATGAGCGACCAGGCCTTGTACGTCTCACGGGGCGCCCGCGCCCAGCGGACCATACGGATCTGGGGCAGCGGACGCGGCACCAGACCCTGCTCGCGCAGGGCGGCCCGGCGGGTCTGCTTCAGCGCGCGGTCGAAGAGGACCGCGGCGGACAGGGACATGCCGGCGAAGAACTGCGGGGCGCCCGCGTTGTCGAGACCCCGGGGCGCGTGCACCCAGTTGAACCAGGCGGCGGCGGCCGCGAACAGCCACACGAGTATGCGGGAGCCGAGCGCCGCGTCACCGTGGCTGGCCTCGCGCACCGCGAGCACGGAGCAGAACATCGCCGCTCCGTCCAGACCGAACGGGACGAGGTACTGCCAGCCGTCGGTGAGGTTCAGGTTCTGCTCGCCGAAGCCGACGAGGCCGTGGAAGGAGAGCGCCGCGGCGACCGCCGCACAGCAGAAGAGGAGTACGTAGGAAGCTGTGGCGAATATGGCTTCCTTGCGCCTGCGGCGCTCTTCGGTGCGCTCCCACGAGTCGTCCTGGCCGGCCTTCGCCCCGGAGGAGCGCTTGCCGCGCGCGAGCACCGCCACCGCCGCCAGCACGCCCAGGAGCAGTACGGCGCCCGGAAGCAGCCAGTTAAGCGATATGTCGGTCAATCTCATCTGGGGTCCCTTGCATTGGGATAGGGCGTAACGCCCGCCATAGTGGCCCAATCCCCTCAGCCCTCAGGGGGTTTCGGGGCAAGAGGCCGCCTAAGGAGGTGCAAGGGGATACTCAGGGCGACATTCTGCTCGAACTGCCGCTTGAGGGGCGGGAGTTGAGTTCGAATAAGACTACCCGTACGGGTGGTTCCACGGAAAGTTCCTGCGCCAAGTGAGGAACTTGTGAAGTGGCTGTAACCGTAGGGAGACCTAATCGAACGTGATCTTACGGCGGGGATCTTACGACACGTCACGCCGGCCCGTGCGGCAGGGGGGTACTCCTGACGGTTTCCCGGGGATTCCCTGAGGGTTCCTCAACTCGCGGCGGCGGCCACGAGCTTGGCGACGCGTTCGCTCTCGCAGGTGCGCGGGCAGTTGTCGCACATCTCGTCCGGGCGGATCGTGTAGAAGAAGCAGCAGCTGGCGCGGTCGCGGGTGGGCAGCGTCGCGCCGTCCGGCGTCGTCACCTCACGGAAGCCGGCCGAGCCGACGAACGGCCTGGTCGAGCCCGGCAGCAGCAGCTCCAGCTCCCGCTGTGCGCGGTCCGCCTCGCCGACGACCTGCCCTATGTAGTGCAGGCCCTCCACGACGTCGTCGGTCACCACGGCCCACAGGGCCCGGCCGCGCCGCCGCATCCGCGGCCCGAAACCGCCGAGCAGCGGCTCCAGGTGCTCGGTGAGCGCGGCCCGGACCTCCGCGCGCAGCGCCTCCTCGTCGCCGACGACGCGGGCGCCGGGCAGGGTGGCCGCGGGGTCGCCGGGAAGGCAGGCGAAGGTGCCCGGACGGACACGGAAGCGCCCGTCCACGCGGTGGTAGGAGACGTCCTCCACGGGCAGCCGGGGTACCCGGCGGTGCAGGAACCACGGCACGGTGATCAGCAGACAGGCGGTCCACGCGTACCGGTGCAGCCCGAAACCGGCGACGACGTCCGGACGGCCCGGCTCCTCGTAGTCCCGCACGACCTGCTCGTGGTCCCAGGCGAGGAAGGCGTCGAGGTCGGTGTCGGCCGCCGCGAGCCCGGCGGCCCGGACCCAGCCGTCGCCGCGCGGATGCTCCTGCCCAGGGCCCAGTTCGATGACGGTCGCGTGCGAGTAGGCCTCGGCGAGCCGGTCGTAGGAGTCCGTGACGGCGGACCGGGCCTGTGCGGGAGCGGACATGTCGGGACCACCGCATCTCGAGAGACAGTTCGAAGATCAAAGGTAAGCCTTACCTTACCCATCATGCCCAAGATGTGATCCGGATTTAACACCGGATCCGGCCCGGAATCGAACCTGGACGCGAATCGGGATTTGAACTGACGGAATGTGCGCCTATGGTGCTTGACGGGCGAGTAACAACCCGCCGTAATGACCCCATGTGCCGTCAAGGTGCCATCTAGCCCGGAGGAGGCCCCCGTGCAGCACGCCGGCCCACAGGGCGCGCACGGCTCGCCCGAGACAGGGGTCCCGGCTTCACGCCCGGGTGCCGTACGCGTCCCACCGCAGCCCAGGGCCGCGGACGTGGACCGGGGGTGGCGCCAGGGGGCGAGCGGCCCGACGGCCCGCGAGGTCGCGGGAGCGGGCGCCCGGGGAGGCGACGCCCGGGGTGAGCACACGCACAGTGAGCGGCCGATCCCGCTCCCTCGTACCGAGCAGGCACGCCCCGTCGTCCAGCGCTCCTCCGTGCGCGGCCAGATCCTCGACGCACTGCGCACCGCGCTCGTCGGGGGCGAGCTGGCGCCCGGGGAGGTGTACTCGGCCCCCGCGCTCGGCGACCGCTTCGGGGTCTCCGCGACGCCCGTCCGCGAGGCGATGCAGCAGCTCGCCCTGGAGGGCGCCGTCGAGGTCGTCCCGAACCGTGGCTTCCGCGTCGTGGAACGCGGCGCCCGCGAGCTGGCCGAGCTGGCCGAGATCCGCGCCCTGATCGAACTCCCGGTGATGCTCCGCCTGGCCCGCACGGTGCCGACGGAACGCTGGACGGAACTCCGCCCCCTGGCCGAGGCGACGGCCCGAGCGGCCTCCACCGGCTGCCGAGCCACCTACGCCGAATCCGACCGGGCCTTCCACCGGGCGGTCCTGTCCCTGGCCGGCAACACCCAACTCGTCCAGATAGCAGAAGACCTCCACCGCCGGGCCCAGTGGCCCTTGGTGGGCGCAAAGCCGGCGGCCCTCATGGCGGACGCGGCGGATCACATGGCCCTGCTGGACGCACTGACGGCAAGAGACGTGCAGTTGGTCCAGTCACTGACACGAGAACATGTAACAGGCGCCCACTGACGCGCCCTCAAGGGGCGCGGGGAACTGCGCGACAAGCCACGACGCACCCGCACCCGCCGGCCAACAGAACCACCCCACCCAGTTGGCGCACCCAACCAACTAGGCAGACGCCGCCGGCGGAGCCAACTGCCGCGCCAACCACGTAGGCACCCCACCCAACAACCGGAACAACCGCCCAGCCTCCGCCCGCAACCGCGAAGCCTCCGGCTCGGACTCCGCATCGGCGAGTGAGGCCAACGCCGGCGCGGTCCCCACGAGATACCCCAACTCCTCCCGAATCCGCAGCGATTCACCGAACCCGTGCCGCGCCTCCGCCAACTCCCCGTCCCGCAGGGCGAGTCCGGCCAGATGACGCCAGGTGAACGACAGCAGCAGCGGATCCGCATGCGCGGTCGCCCCCGCATGGGCACGCCGATACGCGGCCCGCGCAGCCTGCGGAGACCCCGCCAGGTTCTCCGCCAGCAACCCCCGCCGAAAGTCCAGCACCGCCCGCCCGGAAGCCCCCGGCGGGATCAGCGCGGCGGCCCGCCCCAGCGCGGCCCGAGCCTCGTCGGCACGGTCCCGTACGCCGAGCAGCGTCGACGCGTACGCCAACTGCCCCCGCTCGCATGCCGCCGCACCCCGCTCGTCGTCGCTCTGGGCCAGCGCCTCCGCCGTACGGAGCGCGTCCTCGGCCTCTCCCCAGCCCTGCTCGGTGTAGAGGCACCGCTCCACCAGCAGCACGGCCCGCTGGAGCGAGGCGTCGGCCGTGGTGGGGTCGAGCAGCGCCGCCGCGTCCGCCCAGCAGGCGCGCGAGCGCAGCCGCCATACCGCGGTCTGGAGAGGATCGTCACCAGAGGTCGTTCCGTAACCAGACATGGCGGTATGCGCCACGTTGCCCTCCCCGAGCACGCCATCGAGCTTGTTGAGTGGTGGCGGCATCTCAGCATGAATCCCGGCACCGGGCCAAGGGGGTAGGTGAAGGATTTCACAAAGTCGGGAAAGATCGATCGCCCGGTTGCCACGCAACCGCTCTCACCCGGCGCACGCCAGGACCGCACGCCCCGTACGGCCTGTCACCGAACCCGTGGCCGCGAAGCCGCCGCGGGCTCAACTCATCCGCAGCGCCAGGAAGAAGTCCAGCTTGTCCTCCAGCCGTGACAGATCACGCCCCGTCAACTGCTCGATCCGCCCCACCCGGTACCGCAGCGTGTTCACATGCAGATGCAGCCGGGTCGCGCAGCGCGTCCACGAGCCGTCGCACTCCAGGAACGCCTCCAGGGTCGGGATCAGCTCGGCGCGGTGGCGTCGGTCGTAGTCGCGCAGGGGGTCGAGGAGGCGGGCCGTGAAGGCGCGGCGGACGTCGTCCGGGACGAACGGGAGCAGCAGGACGTGCGAGGCCAGTTCCTGGTGGCCCGCCGCGCACACCCGGCCGGGGCGCGCCGCGGCCACCCGGCGGGCGTGCCGTGCCTCCTCCAGGGCCCCGCGCAGCCCCTCCGCCGAGTGCACGGCCGCGCTGACGCCGATCGTGAGTCGCCCGTCGTCGTCCAGGCCCGCCGACAGCGGGTCCCGTACGGCGGTCAGCAGCTCCTCGGCGAGGATTCCCGTCTCCGAACCGTCGTGCTCCGACGACACCGCCGGCAGCGGTACGAGGGCGATCGCCTCGTCGCCCGTCTGGGCCACCGCGATCCGGTCGGAGTGCTCCGGGCCCGCCAGCAGCGGGTCGACGAGGATTTCCTCCAGCAACGCCTGGGCCACCGGACCGCCCTCGATCTCGCCGCCCGCCCAGTCCACGCGGGCCACGACGACCTGCCAGTGCGGGGCCGCGCCGAGGCCGGGCAGCAGTACCGGCGCGGCGACCCGCAGCCGGGCCGCGATCTCGGCGGGCGGGGCGCCCGTCTGCACCAGTTCCAGGACCTCCTGGGCGAGCCGCCGCCGTACCGTACGGGCCGTGTCGCGCCGGTCGCGCTCGACCGCGATCAGCTGCGTGACGCCCTGGAGCAGGTCGAGCCGCTCCGCCGGCCAGTCCCCGGCGTCCGCCTCCACGGCGAGCAGCCAGTCGGAGAGAAGGGTTTCGCGTACGTCCCGCGAGCCGCTCTGCGTGGCGGTACGGCCGTTGCCGCGGACGGGGAACAGGGAGTACGTCGTGCCGCCCACCGCCACCCGGTGGGGTCCGCGTCGGCCGGTGCGGGACGCCGTCAGATGCTCGGCCGCCAGGGCCGCGCACACGTCGGGGGCCGGGGCCGGGCCCGAGACCTTCGAGCCCGCGATGAGACGTCCGGCGGGGGACAGGACCCAGGCGCGCAGGTCGAGGTCCGAGCCGAGCAGGTCCAGGACCACGTCCGGGCCGCCGCCCGCCGGACCCGAGGTCATCATCCGGCGGTGCCGGTCCACGACCGCCGCCAGATCCCCGGCACGCTCGCCGGACACCTGCCGTACGACATGCTCGGTGATCGACGCGAACGCCACCGACTCGTGCACCGCGAACAGCGGCAGCCGATGCCGGGCGCAGGCCGTGATCAGGTCGTCCGGGACGGCCCCCAGCTCGGCCTCACCCGCGGCCAGGGCCGCGACCCCGGCCCCCGCCACGAGCCGTACGAACGGCTCGGAGTCCGCCGGGTCCCGCCGCCAGGCCAGGCCGGTGAGCACCAGCTCGCCGCCCGAGAGGTAGCGGCTGGGGTCCCTGAGGTCGGTGGTCATCACCCCGCGGACGGTGCGGTCCAGCTCGTCCTCGCCGCCGAGCAGCCTGAGGCCCAGCGCGTCGGTGTCCAGCAGTGCGCGCAGCCGCATTTCTCGTCGCCGCCGTTCTCTTTGCGAGCCGCGCTTTTCCGCCTGCGCGGCGCTCACTGTTTCCGGGGAAAATCAGAGAGGTTACTGATGACCTCTGTTCATACGAATCTACAAGACGATCGCCCTGGCCAGCCAACTCCTTCATGGTTTCCGTGACTGACCCGGGCGGAGTACAGCGCTGTGTACTGATCTCATCCCCTGTGAACAGCACATGAACGAGCCATTGGCGCGACCCGTCGGTACGACTCACGAGACGCCGAGACGAAGAGGAAAAGAGCCGGTCATGGACTTCCTTCGCCCCGCCAGCTGGCAGGAGGCGCTCGCCGCGAAGGCCGAGCACCCCACCGCTGTGCCGATCGCGGGCGGCACCGACGTGATGGTCGAGATCAACTTCGACCACCGCCGGCCCGAGTACCTGCTCGACCTCACCCGTATCGGAGATCTGTACGAGTGGGAGACCGACGGTGACAGCGTGCGCCTGGGCGCCTCGGTCCCGTACACGAAGATCATGGAGCAGCTGCGTGGCGAGCTGCCGGGCCTGGCCCTCGCCTCGCACACGGTCGCCTCCCCGCAGATCCGCAACCGTGGCGGCGTCGGCGGCAACCTCGGTACCGCCTCCCCTGCCGGTGACGCCCATCCGGCGCTCCTCGCCGCGGGCGCGCAGGTCGAGGCCGAGTCGGTACGGGGGACCCGGCTGATCCCGATCGACGACTTCTACACCGGCGTGAAGCGCAACGCGCTCGCGCCCGACGAGCTGATCCGCGCCGTCCGCATCAAGAAGGCGGACGGCCCCCAGCAGTACTCGAAGGTTGGCACTCGCAACGCCATGGTCATCGCGGTCTGCGCCTTCGGCCTCGCGCTGCACCCGGAGTCCCGGACTGTCCGTACGGGCATCGGGTCGGCAGCGCCCACACCCGTCCGGGCGAAGGCGGCCGAGGAGTTCCTGAACGCGGCGCTCGACGAGGGCGGCTTCTGGGACAACGGGAAGATCATCACGCCGTCGGTCGCCAAGCAGTTCGCCGACCTGTGCGCAGCCGCCTGCAACCCCATCGACGACGTCCGGGGCACCGCGAGCTACCGCCGCCACGCGGTCGGCGTGATGGCCCGCCGCACGCTGACGTGGACCTGGGAGTCGTACCGCAGTGACGGCCGGACCCATAAGAAGGGGAGTGTCGCGTAATGCGCGTCAATTTCACGGTCAACGGACGTCCGCAGGAGGCCGACGACGTGTGGGAGGGCGAGTCCCTGCTGTACGTCCTGCGGGAGCGGCTCGGCCTGCCCGGCTCCAAGAACGCCTGTGAGCAGGGCGAGTGCGGATCGTGCACCGTCCGCCTCGACGGCGTACCCGTGTGCTCGTGTCTCGTCGCGGCGGGCCAGGCCGAAGGGCGCGAGGTCGTCACGGTCGAAGGGCTCGCCGACTACGCCAAGCAGCGTACGGAACACGGCAGTTGCGGAACGGGCGCCTGCGGTACGTCACTTGACGCGGCCAAGCGCTGGGAGCCCAAGGGCAGCACGGACTCCCAGACCGGCGAGGGCGTCGAACTCGCCCCCATCCAGCAGGCGTTCATCGACGCCGGCGCCGTCCAGTGCGGATTCTGCACGCCCGGTCTGCTGGTCGCCGCCGACGAGATGCTGGAGCAGAACCCCAACCCGACCGACGCGGACATCCGCGAGGCGCTGTCGGGCAACCTGTGCCGCTGCACGGGCTACGAGAAGATCATGGACGCGGTCCGGCTGGCCGCGGCCCGACAGGGAGAGGCGGTCTGACATGCCCGGCAAGAGCGCTCCCCTCGGGACGCCCACCAAGGTCACCCAGGGCTCGCAGACCAAGGGCGGCATCGGCGAGTCCACGCTCCGCCCGGACGGCACCCTCAAGGTCACCGGCGAGTTCGCGTACTCGTCCGACATGTGGCACGAGGACATGCTCTGGGGCCAGATCCTGCGCTCCACGGTCGCCCACGCCGAGATCGTCTCGATCGACACGGCCGAGGCCCTCGCCCTGCCCGGCGTCTACGCGATCATGACGTACGACGACCTCCCGACCGACGTGAGGAACTACGGCCTGGAGATCCAGGACACCCCGGTCCTCGCCCACGGCAGGGTCCGCCACCACGGCGAACCGGTCGCCATCGTCGCCGCCGACCACCCGGAGACCGCCCGCCGCGCGGCAGCGAAGATCAAGGTCGAGTACCGCGACCTGCCGGTGATCACGGACGAAGCCTCTGCCACGGCCCCGGACGCGATCCTCATCCACGAGAACCGCACCGACCACCACATCGGCCACGTCGACCACCCGAACATCCTCCACCGCCAGCCGGTCATCCGGGGCGACGTCGAAGCAGCCCGTGCCCGGGCCGACTTCATCGTCACCGGCGAGTACACCTTCGGCATGCAGGACCAGGCGTTCCTGGGCCCGGAGTCGGGCCTCGCGGTCCCCGCGGAGGACGGCGGAGTCGACCTCTACATCGCCACCCAGTGGCTGCACTCGGACCTGCGCCAGATCGCGCCCGTGCTCGGCCTGCCCGAGGACAAGGTCCGGATGACCCTGTCGGGCGTCGGCGGCGCCTTCGGCGGGCGCGAGGACCTGTCGATGCAGATCCACGCGTGCCTGCTCGCCCTGCGCACAGGCAAACCCGTGAAGATCGTCTACAACCGCTTCGAGTCCTTCTTCGGTCACGTCCACCGGCATCCCGCGAAGCTCACCTACGAGCACGGGGCCACCAAGGACGGCAAGCTGACCCACCTGAAGGCGCGGATCGTGCTCGACGGCGGCGCGTACGCCTCCGCCTCCCCGGCGGTCGTCGGCAACGCGGCCTCGCTGGGCGCCGGCCCCTACGTGATCGACGACGTCGACATCGACTGCATCGCCCTCTACACCAACAACCCGCCCTGCGGCGCGATGCGTGGCTTCGGCGCGGTCCAGGCGTGCTTCGCCTACGAGGCCCAGATGGACAAGCTCGCCGACGCGGTGGGCATGGACCGGGTCGAGTTCCGCCGCCTCAACGCGATGGAACAGGGCACCCTGCTGCCCACCGGACAGGCGGTCGACTCCCCGGCGCCGGTCGCCGAACTCCTGCGCCGCGTCAAGGCGATGCCGCTTCCGCCGGAGCAACAGTGGCTGGCGGCGGGCGAGGCGGCGGACGTACGCCAGCTGCCGGGCGGCCTCTCCAACACCACCCACGGCGAGGGCGTCGTCCGGGGCATCGGCTACGCGGTCGGCATCAAGAACGTCGGCTTCTCCGAGGGCTTCGACGACTACTCGACGGCCCGTGTCCGTATGGAGGTTGTCGGCGGCGAGCCGGTGGCCACGGTCCACACGGCGATGGCGGAGGTCGGGCAGGGCGGGGTCACCGTCCATGCCCAGATCGCCCGCACCGAGCTGGGCGTCACCCAGGTGACGATCCACCCGGCCGACACCCAGGTGGGCAGCGCCGGTTCGACCTCGGCCTCCCGCCAGACGTACGTCACCGGCGGCGCCGTCAAGAACTCGTGCGAGCTGGTGCGGGAGAAGGTCCTGGAGGTCGGGCGCCGCAAGTTCGGTTCGTACCACCCGGCTTGGGCCACGGCCGAGCTGCTCCTGGAGGGCGGCAAGGTGGTGACGGACGCCGGCGAGGTCCTGGCGGACCTGGTGGACGTCCTGGGCGAGGAGTCGGTCGAGGTCGAGGCGGAGTGGCGGCACAGGCCGACCGAACCCTTCAACCTCCGTACAGGGCAGGGTTTCGGCCACGTCCAGTACTCGTTCGCCGCGCACCGGGCGGTCGTCGAGGTCGACACGGAACTGGGCTTGGTGAAGGTGATCGAGCTGGCCTGTGCGCAGGATGTCGGCAAGGCGCTGAATCCGCTGTCGGTGGTGGGGCAGATCCAGGGCGGTACGACGCAGGGTCTTGGCATCGCGGTGATGGAGGAGATCATCGTCGATCCGAAGACGGCGAAGGTACGGAATCCGTCCTTCACGGACTATCTGATCCCGACCATCCTCGACACCCCGACCATTCCGGTCGACGTCCTCGAACTCGCCGACGCGCATGCGCCTTACGGGTTGCGCGGGGTTGGCGAGGCGCCGACCTTGTCGTCGACTCCGGCTGTCCTGGCGGCCATTCGGAATGCGACGGGCTTGGAGCTGACGAAGACGCCGGTACGGCCGGAGCACCTGACTGGTACGGCGTAGTCGGTTCGTTGTCGGGTGCGGGTCCGGTGGGGCTTCTCGCGCAGTTCCCCGCGCCCCTGAAAGGCAGGGGCTGTGCCCCTCGCCTTTCGGCCCGCAGGGCCGGGGCTTTTAGGGGCGCGGGGAACTGCGCGACCAGCCCCCACCGGACCCGCACCCGACAACGAACCCCATAACGAACCCCACAAATACCCCCACTCGTCTCGGGCCGTCCCCCGGGTCGTGCACCTTCCCAACCCCCTATGAACCTTGGGAGACCGCACCATGACCCAGCAGTCGGTACAGCCGAGGCCCGTCGAGGCGCCCCCAGGCACCCGAACCCCGCTCGACCGCTACTTCCGCATCACCGCCGGAGGCTCCACCCTCGCCCGAGAGATCCGCGGCGGCATCACCACCTTCATGGCGATGGCGTACATCCTGCTCCTCAACCCCCTGATCCTCTCGGGCAAGGACGCCGCCGGAAACACCCTCGGCCAACAGGCGCTCATCACCGCGACCGCGTTCGCCGCAGCCGTCACCACCCTCCTCATGGGCTTCGTCGGCAAGGTCCCCCTCGCGCTCGCCGCCGGCCTCTCCGTGTCCGGCGTGCTGTCCTCGCAGGTGGCGCCCGCCATGACCTGGCCGCAGGCGATGGGCATGTGCGTGCTGTACGGCGTGGTCATCATGCTGCTGGTCGTCACCGGCCTGCGCGAGATGATCATGAACGCGATCCCGCTGGCCCTGAAGCACGCGATCACCATGGGCATCGGCCTGTTCGTCGCACTGATCGGCCTGGTGAAGGCCGGCTTCGTGCACCAGGGCAGGGCGACCCCGCTCTCCCTCGGCCCGAACGGCGAACTCACGGGCTGGCCCGTGCTGTTGTTCGCCGCGACCCTCCTCCTCATCTTCATGCTCCAGGCGCGCGGCATCCCCGGCGCGATCCTCATCGGCATCGTCAGCGGGACCGTCATCGCCGTCCTGCTCAACGCGGTCGGCGCGATCGACCCCAAGCAATGGGCCGGCGGGGCACCGGAGTTGCACGGCAGCGCGGTGTCGATGCCGGACTTCTCGCTCTTCGGGGACGTCGAGTTCGGCGGCTGGGGCGAGGTCGGCGCGATGACGGTCGGCATGATCGTGTTCACCCTCGTCCTCGCGGGCTTCTTCGACGCGATGGCGACGATCATCGGCGTCGGCACGGAGGCCGGGCTCGCCGACGCGAAGGGCCGGATGCCGGGCCTTTCCAAGGCGCTGTTCATCGACGGCGCGGGCGGGGCGATCGGCGGCGTCGCCGGCGCGTCGGGCCAGACGGTGTTCGTGGAGTCGGCGACGGGCGTCGGCGAAGGGGCCCGTACAGGCCTGTCCTCCGTCGTCACCGGCCTGTTCTTCGCGGCCTGCCTCTTCTTCACCCCGCTGACGGCGATCGTGCCGGGGGAGGTCGCGGCGGCCGCCCTGGTGGTCATCGGCGCGATGATGATGTCGAACGCCCGGCACATCGACTGGGCCGACCGCGCCACCGCGGTCCCGGTGTTCCTGACCGTCGTGATCATGCCGTTCACGTACTCGATCACGGCGGGTGTGGCGGCCGGCGTGATCTCGTACGTCGCGATCAAGGTCGCGCAGGGCAGGGCGCGCGAGATCGGTGCCTTCATGTGGGCCCTGACAGGCATCTTCTTCGTCTATTTCGCCCTCAGTCCTATTGAGAGCTGGCTGGGCGTCCACTAGCAGCCCACGATGTACGCACACCGTTGATGAGGAGACCGAGATGCTGGACATCGCCGAAGAACTGCACCGGTGGGTCGAGCAGGGCCGTGACTTCGCCGTGGCCACCGTGGTGGGCGTGGGCGGCAGCGCGCCCCGCCAGCCGGGTGCCGCCCTCGCGGTGGACACCGACGGCACGGCGATCGGCTCGGTCTCCGGCGGCTGTGTGGAGGGCGCGGTGTACGAACTGTGCCAACAGGCCCTGGCGGACGGCGAGTCGGTCCTCGAACGCTTCGGCTACAGCGACGCGGACGCCTTCGCGGTAGGCCTGACGTGCGGCGGGATCATCGACATCCTGGTGACGCCGGTACGGGGGTCGGATCCCGTCCGCAAGGTGCTGGAGTCGGCTCTGGCCGCCGCCGTGGGCGGGGAGGCGGCGGCCGTGGCACGGATCGTCTCCGGTCCGGCGGAACTGCTGGGGCGCGCCCTGCTCGTGGGCCCGGACGGCTCGTACGAGGGTGGCTTCGGCGCCCACCCCGAGCTGGACCGCACGGTGGCTGCCGAGGCACGCGCCTACCTCGACGCGGGCCGCACCGGCACCCTGGAGATCGGGGAGCAGGGCTCGCGTTGCGGAGCGCCGATCGTGGTCCTGGTCGAGTCGTCGGTGCCGCCGCCCCGCATGATCGTGTTCGGCGCGATCGACTTCGCGTCGGCGCTGGTCCGCATCGGCAGGTTCCTCGGCTACCACGTGACGGTGTGCGACGCCCGCCCGGTCTTCGCGACGCCCGCCCGTTTCCCCGACGCGGACGAGATCGTCGTCGAGTGGCCGCACCGGTACCTGGAACGGACGCCGGTGGACGCCCGTACGGTCCTGTGCGTCCTCACCCACGACGCCAAGTTCGACGTACCCCTGCTCCGACTCGCCCTGCGCCTGCCGGTGGCGTACGTCGGCGCGATGGGCTCCCGCCGGACCCACCTCGACCGGAACGAGCGGCTGCGCGAAGTCGGCGTGACGGAGCTGGAGTTGGCACGGCTCAGGTCACCGATCGGGCTGGACCTGGGCGCCCGTACGCCCGAGGAGACGGCGTTGTCGATCGCGTCGGAGATCGTCGCCAACAGGCGGGGCGGGAGCGGGGTTTCGCTGACGGGGGCGCATACGCCGATCCATCACGACGGGGCGTCGTCGGCGGTGGGGCGGATCGGGGTGGTGGCCTGACCCCGGTCGCTCAGTCCAACTTCGGATCCGTGTAGGCGAGTTGGACGCCATGGGTGGACTTGCGGGTCACCAGCGTGCCGCGTCCGGGCGGCTGGTGACTCGGTTTGACGGTGCCCAGGAGGAAGCCCTCGGTGGGGTCGCCGGAGAGCAGGAGGCCCTGCGCGCCCAGCTCCCGCAACCGCGTCACGAAGGGTTCGTACTGGGCCCTCGACGCCCCGCCCGAGTTGCGGGCCAGCACGATGTGCAGGCCAAGGTCGCGGGCGAACGGCAGGTAGTCCACGAGCGGGGTGAGGGGGTTGCCGCTGCTGGTGGCGACCAGGTCGTAGTCGTCGATCAGCAGATAGATGTCCGGGCCCTCGTACCAGTTGCGGGCCCGCAGCTGCTCGGCTGTCACGTCGGGGCCGGGCATCCGGGCCTCCAGGACGGCGGTCAGCTGCTTGACGACCTCGGCGACCGGGGGCCCCGAAGGGCAGTAGCCCAGCGAGTACTCCTCGGGCACCTCGCCGAGCAGCGAGCGCCGGTAGTCGACCACGAGCAGTCGGGCCTCCTCCGGCGAGGCCCACGCACAGAGCTGACGCACCAGCATGCGCAGAAACGAACTCTTGCCGGACTCGGGCTCGCCGTAGACGAGGAAGAAGGGGTCGTTGGAGAAGTCGAGGAACACGGGGGTGAGGCCGGCGTCGTCGATGCCGATGGCGATGCCGTGGCCGGGGTACCCGTGGGGGCCGGGGAGTTCGCCGAGGGGGACCAGGGTCGGGAGAGTGCGTACGGGTGGAGCGGTCGGGCCCGGCCAGTTGTCGCGGACGGCGGCGACCAGGCGGTCCCTCGCCTCGCCGGATTCCTCCTCGGCCCCGCCTCCCAGTGCCGGCAGGGCGGTCACGAAGTGCAGCCTGTCGCGTGACAGGCCGTGGCCGGGTGCTCCCAGAGGGACGTACTGCGCCTGTGGCCGGTCGATCTCGGACTCCGTCGGATCGCCGAGACGCAGCTCGATTCTGCTGACCAGGAGATCGCGCAGGGACGGGCGGATCTCCCCGTACCGTGAGGCGCTGATCAGCAGATGCACGCCGTACTCCAGGCCACGGACAGCCATGTCCGTGATCACCGGTTCGAGCGCCTCGAAGTCCGTCCGGAGGGTCGCCCAGCCGTCGACGACGAGGAAGATGTCGCCCAGGCCCTGGTCCGGCCACTCGCCGGCGGCGCGGCGGCGACGGTAGGCGTGGATCGACTCGATGCCGTGAACGCGGAAGGAGTCCTCGCGCTCGGCGAGGATCCTGGAGAAATCGGCGACCGTACGCCGGACCCGGTCCGGGTCCAGCCGGGAGAAGACGCCACCGACATGAGGCAGTCCGGCCAGGGGCGCGAGTCCGCCGCCGCCGAAGTCGAGGCAGTAGAACTGCACTTCGGCGGGCGTGTGGGTGAGGGCGAACGAGGTGATGAGCGTGGCCAGCAGGGTCGACTTGCCGGACTGCGGGCCGCCCACGACCAGGGCGTTCCCCTCGGCCCCGGAGGCGTTCAAGGAGACGACGGCACGCCGCTGCTGGAACGGCTCGTCCGCGAGCGCGAACGGAGCGCGCAGGGGCTCGGATCGCGGGGAGTGCAGGCCACGCTGCTCGTCGACGACCAGCTTCGCGGGGAGCAGTTGTTCGAGGGCGGGTGATCTGTCCAGCGGCGGCAGCCAGATCCGGCGCGCGACCGGGCGGGTGGCCGCCAGTTGGCCGACGACGACGTCCAGCAGCGAGGCGGAGCCGTAGGCGTCGTCCGAACCCGCGAGGGGGGTGGACACGTACGAGGCCTTGAAGCGGACCACCTCGTCGGGCGCGTCGGTCCTGAGGAATCCGTTGCCCGGGACGTTCGGCAGATGGAAGGCGTCGGGTGTGCCCAGCACCGAGCGGGACTCCGAGGCGCTGAAGGTGCGCAGAGCGATGCGGTACGAGAGGTAGGTGTCCAGCCGACGGCTGTCGCCCTCCTCCATCCGCTGGGTGGCCAGCAGCAGATGGACGCCCAGCGATCTGCCCAGCCGGCAGACCTGGAGAAGCAGCTCCAGGAAGTCCGGCTGGGCGCGCAGGATGTCGGTGAACTCGTCGACCACGACGACGAGTTCGGGAAGGGGATCGAGGTCGGTGCGGGTGGTGCGGGCCTTCTCGTAGTCCTGGACGTTCGCCCAGCCGCCGCTACGGAGCACTTGCTGACGCCGGTACAGCTCACCGCGGAGGGTCTCGCGCAGCCGTGCGACGAGCAGCGGCTCGTCGGAGAGTTGTGTCACGAGCCCCGACACATGAGGCAGCTCGGCCAGCCCGGCGAAGGCCGTGGTCCCCTTGAAGTCGACCAGGACGAAGGTGACTTCTTCGGGGGAGTGACGGACGGCGAGCCCCAGCACGATCGCGCGCAGCAGTTCGGACTTGCCGGACCCGGTCGCCCCCACGCACAGTCCGTGCGGCCCCATGCCGTTCTGAGCGCCCTCCTTGAGGTCGAGCATCACCAGCCGGCCACCCTCGCCGACACCGATCGGCACCCGCAGCCGGTCCCCGGCGGCCGGCCGCTCGCGCAGGGCCGTCAGATCCAGCGAGGCCGGGTCGTCGACACCCAGCAGCATCCGGTGAGAGGCGTACTGCCAGCCGTCGGCGGACTCGGTGTCGGTGCTGTCCTCGTCCCGCAGACCCTCCCACCCGGCCCGCACCAGCTCCGCCGTCCCCGTCAACGACTCCAGTGCCGCCACCGGCCCCACCCCGTCGTCGAAGCGCGGCACCGCCACCCGGAACCTCCGGCGCCGGGACAGTGCCCAGCCGACCGCGACCCCCGAAGCCAGCGCGGGGTCGAAGAAGGACTCCTCCGGGTCGTCCAGGGCGAGTTCGAGCCGGGTGCCGAGGAGCCCCCGCAGGTCCGTGGTGAAGTCGCTCCAGCGGCGGGCCGAGACCAGCAGATGGACGCCGTAGTTCAGACCGGCGTTGGCCAGCTTCTGGACCGTGTCCGCGAACTCCGGGTGTTCATAGGTGAAGTCGAGCCATCCGTCCACGACGAGGAAGACATCGCTTGCCGTCCCCTCCTCGATCCGGTCCGTCGTGCGCAGCGCGCGGAACGCCTCGACGGAGTCGATGTCGAGGTCGCGGAACAGGGTGCGCCGGGTGGAGATCACGGCCTTGACCGCCGTCAGGGCGGCCTCGACGGCGCTGTGCTCGTGCGGCGCCGCGAACGTCCGTACGTGCGGCAGCGAACGCAGCACCCCGAGCCGGTTGACCGCGCCCTCCAGCAGATGGAACTCCGCCTCGTGCGCGGTGTGGGTCAGCGCCAGCGACATGATCATGGAGCGGAGCAGAGTCGTCTTGCCGCTGCCCAGCTTGCCGACCACCGCCGCGTTCCCGTCCCGGCCGGCGAAGTCGACGCACATGGGATCGCCCCCGGTGCTGTTCTCCAGCCGCCCGACGGGCACGAGCAGCCGGGACGAGCCCTCCCACGCGTCGCAGATGAAACCCCGGTCGACGGTCTCCACCGGTGGCGGCAGCAGCGAGCCGAGCGTGAGTTCCTCGGCCATCGCGGCCCGGGCGGCGGGCCCGGCGGACGCGTCGATCCAGGGCGCGTAGGCGAGGGCGACATTCCCCTCGCACCGGCCCGACTTGGTCGGCGTCTGCTCGGGCCCCGCCTGGTTGATCACCGTGTCGTGGACGTACGTGTACAGCTCCTCCGGAGTGATCACTCCGTCCCGGTTCTGGTCGGCGAGGCCGGTGCTCAGCCCCTCGATCACGGCCGCCGTGAACCGAGGAGCCGACAGACTGTTGTCGAGGGTCAGCAACTCCCCCTCGTACGCGTACTCCAGCGCTGTCGACGCCGTGATGACGAACGTGCCGCGCCCGGCGAGCGCCGCCTCCACGTCCACGGGCGCGGGCGACATGGGGGAACCCCGGTGGAAGAGCCCGCTGTAACAGCAGTCCAGCAGCACGATCTTGGTGCGGGCCTCGCACTCGTCGAGGAGCTGGTGCAGGAAGGCGGCCGGGATGGCGGTGGTGTGCGGACGCTTCAACTGCGTGCCGAGCGTGGCGAAGAACAGCCGGTCGGCGTCGTTGCGGATGCCGTGGCAGGCGAAGTAGAGCAGGACGAGATCGTCGGGGTCGCGGTTGCTGAGGACCTCCTCGACCGCGGTCTCGATCTCTTCCTTGGGCCGGTTCGGCAGTTCGCGTACGAAGTCGAAGCGGCCGATCGCCGGGTCCCGCAGCAGGGCTTTCAGTTCGGCGGCACCCCGGGCGGGTGCCCTGAGCCGGTTGAGCCCGGGATCCTGGTAGCCGTCAGTCGCGACGAGCAGTGCGATCCGGCGTCCCGCCATCGCCAACTCCCGGATCGCTGGTGGTGTTCGGGTCGATGGCCGGGGCGGTGCCCGGGTCGTTCGTGGTGCCGGTCAGGGCGGCCGTGCCCGCTCCGATCCGTGCGGTCACCGCTTCGACCAGCGCCTGCTGGTCCTTGGCGGACAGGGCGCCGAACGACCCCTTGTGACCGTCGATCTCCCACTCGACCGACCGTGCCTTCGAGCGCTGCACGAAGGCGACGACGACATTGCTCACGGCCTTGAGCGCGGCGGCGGAGAAGGCGCCGCTGACCACCAGCACCGCGAGGTCGTGTCCCACGCCGGCCATCGACTTGGCGGGTGCGGCAACGGTCTTGCGTTCGACGCGGAGGAGGCCGAGGGTCCGCAGATCGCCGTACAGACTGCGGACCTGACGGTCGGTCTGCT
Organism: Streptomyces sp. NBC_00075; assembly: GCF_045041225.1. Lineage (NCBI taxonomy): Bacteria > Bacillati > Actinomycetota > Actinomycetes > Kitasatosporales > Streptomycetaceae > Streptomyces > Streptomyces sp. NBC_00075. The sequence continues at coordinate 2,012,882 of NZ_CP108243.1, read as the reverse complement.
CCGCGGTGGCTCCCGGACCCGAGTCGATCCGAAGCTCCAGCCGCACGTTCTCCTCGGGCACGTTCTCCCCTTCCCCCGACCGGCCGGGCCGCCGGCACGTGGGGTCGATCGTAACGTCCGTCACCCCATCCTCAGCAGCCGGTTCACCGCCCGCCCGAACACATACCGGGCCGCCGACTCCAGCAGACGGTCGAACAGCGACGGCAGCAGGCGTACGCGCAACTCCTCGCGCCAGACCACCCGTGAGCGTCCGCCCGGGCCCGGGCGGACCTCGATCTCCGCCCAGCCCAGGACGACCCGGCCGCGCTTCTCCAGGCGGACGAGGCCCGGGGTGTCCTCGGTCGGGGGGCGCCAGACGGTGACCTCCATACGGTCGTCGAAGGCGAGGGGGCCGATGCCCGAGCGGGCGACGAAAACCGTGCCCTCGTGGGTCGGCGGCGCCGTGAGCACCGTGACGCGGGTGAGGGGGACCACGGAAGCGTGGCGGGGCCACTCCGTGAGCCGGCGCCAGGCCTCGTCGAGGGGGAGCGGCACCGTGCGTTCGAGGAGGAAGTTGACCACGGCACGATCGTAGGGAACCCGGCGGGCGGTACGGCACGATCCGGGGGCCCGCGACCCCTGTTCACAGATGACTCACACAGATGGCCCAGTCGCGCATTCACGAGGTGACGTAGGACGGACACCGGCGGTCAATTCCTGTCGCGGCGGGGGACGATGAGCCGCCACGCACTAACATTTGCCGCAGGAGTGGACAATCCGGCAATCCGGCCACGCTCACGCTCACGGGGAGTTGTTCGTCATGCCGCTGAAGACCTATGGCGTACTGATCGCGCGGGCCGTCGACGCCCGTCGCGAGGGCTCCGCCAACACCCCGCACTACCAGATCGAGTTGACGGACGATCAGGGCACGCACTACCGCGCTTCCGTCAACGTGAAGTCGCAGGAACGGCCGAACGAGCTGCTCTACCTCGTCGACGACGACCTCCGGCATCCCGTCACCGCCCGCCTCGCGGGCCTGGCGAGCGGCTGGAACACCCTTCCGGCCGGGCCCGGTGGCCCGAACCTCGACTTCGTGCGCGGCAATCTCTTCGACCCGTCGAAGATGCGCGTCCTGCCGCCTGACGTGGCAGGCCCGGACAACGACCTCGCCGACCTCCTCGACCACTACGTACGACGTGCGATCGAGGATCCGGCCGCGCGCCTGTACGTCTTCGGCGAGCGCTGGGGGCCGGAGGCCGACGTCCGCGACAAGATCTTCGGCTTCCTGCCCGGCAACGGCGTCCACGACATCCACATGAACCAGGGCAACAGCCGCCGCTTCCAGGGCGACGACGGGGTCTGGCAGGACGGCGGGCTCCTCATCCGCTTCCCGGGGCAGGAGCCCGCCCAGGAGCGGTGGGTCGCCGTCTTCCTCGCCTTCCAGAGCCAGAAGTGGCACACCGACGACAGCACCGGCCACGCCCTCCCGGGTACGGCTCCCGACACCGGGACGGACACCGGCGGTGGGCGTCCCGCACCGGGAACCCAGCCCGTCCGGATCGTCGCCGCCCTCGTCAACCCGCGCGGCCCCGCCCCCGAGGCCGAGACGGTCACCCTCCTCAACGCCTCACCGGCCACCGTCGACCTCACCGGCTGGCGCCTCCTCGACCGGCTCGGCCACAGCAGCCCGCTGCCACCGGTGCCGATCGCCGCGGGCGCCGCTCTCCCCGTCCTGCTCACCGGCGGCGCCCAACTCGGCAACCACGGCGGCGAGATCACCCTGCTGGACGCGGCCGGCCTCAAGGCCCACGGCGTCTCCTACACCGCCGAGGACGCCGGACGCGAGGGCTGGACGGTGGTGTTCTGAGCGGGGGACCGGGCGGGAGCGGCGGGCGGCGCGGTTGTGCCCTCTCGACCGCTTCCGCCCCCGCACGGTGTACGGCAGCATGGGCGCGATCTCGTGACCCGTGACCTGTATCCCGTGACCTGTATCCCGGCCGGAGGGCGCCCGCGTGGACAGCCAACCGCACGACACACTCGACCAACCTGACGGAACACTCGGTCAATCCCACGACGCAGTCGACCAATCCCACGACCCAGCCGAGCAATCCCACGGCACAGCTGACCAACCGCACGACAAACTCGACGAGTTGCAGCGCGATCCCTATCCCCACTACGCCCGCGCTCGCGACGCCCAGGGCCTGACCTTCGTCGCCGAACTCGGCTCCTGGCTGGTCGCCCGGGACGCCGACGTACGTGAAGTGCTGCGCCGCGCCGAGGACTTCTCCTCGGCCGGTTCCCTCCGCCCCGACGTCATGCCTGCTCCCGCCGCCTTGGCCGTGCTGGGCGGCGGCTTCGGCGGGCGGCCCGTGGTCGTCGGCGCGGACGGGGACCGGCACCAGGAACTGCGCGCGCCGATCGTCCGGGGCCTCTCGCCCGCCCGGGTCGCCGCCGCCGTGCCGTACGCCGCCGAGCGCGCCGCCGCCCTGGTCGACGCGTTCATGAATGACCAGCTCGGCGAACACAAGGGCGGGCAAGTCGAGTTGATGTCCGCCTACGCCCGGCGGCTCCCCGGAGACGTCATCGGCCGCATCGTCGGACTCGACCCCGCCGACATCCCGGCCGTCGTGCACGGCGGCTACCGCGCCGAGGAACTCCTCTTCCGGCCCCTGCCGGAGGACGAGCAGATCGCCGTCGCCGAGGACGTGGTCGCGACCCAGCGCATCCTCGACCGGTACGCCCGCGCCCGGCACGCCGAACCCCGCGAGGATCTCTGCACGGAGATCGTCGCCTCCGTCGCGGACGAGGGAAGCGCCGAACTCACCCTTGACCAGCGTCACGAAGCCGCGTCCCACCTCCAGAACCTGCTGATCGCCGGGCACCTCACCACCACCGCCCTCATCGGCACGACGGTCCTCCATCTGCTCCGGCACCCGGACCAGTGGGAGCTGCTGTGCGCCGAGCCGGACCGGATCCCGGCCGCCGTGGAGGAGGCCGCCCGGTACGACGCCGCGGTCCAGGGATTCCGCCGTGTCACCACCCGCCCGGTCACCCTCGCGGGCACCGAACTCCCGGCCGGGGCAACGCTGTTCGTCGCCTTCGGTGCCGCCAACCGGGACGGTGTCCGGTACCCCGGCGCGGACGACTTCGACATCACCCGCACCCCGGCCCGCCACCTGGCCTTCGGTTTCGGCGCCCACGCCTGCCCCGGCTCCCAGCTCGCCCGGGAACAACTCCGCCTCACCCTGCGGGAGTTGACCAGCCGTCTGCCGGGCCTGCGACTGTCCGAGGACCACCCGGTCACCATGCGGCCGACGATGATCCACCGATCTCCGGAGAGCCTGCACCTGACCTGGTGACAGAACCGGTCGTGGACCCGGTGACAAACCGGGTGACCGGTGCACGGGTCTTGTTCTGACATCCGGATCTTCCCTAGGGTCCCTCAAGGGGGGTGGAAGCGCTTTCTGGTGAAAGAGGTGACCCACTCATGCCCGGAAACAGGACAACGGCGTCCTGGTGGCCTCGGAAGCAGTGTCGAATGAGGCGTCGAAAGGCGGCCCTGGCCGCCGGTCTCGCCCTCGGTGCCGTCCTCACCGCCTGCTCCGGTCCGGACGGTTCGACGAGCGCGGGCGGCAAGGTCGTCCTGCGCTACACCTGGTGGGGCAACCCGGACCGGGCGGCCAGGACCCAGGAGGCGGTCGACCTCTTCGAGGAGAAGCATCCGGACGTCGACGTACAGACCTCGTTCGCCGGATACGACGCCTACAAGCAGAAGTTGGCGACCCAGGCGGCCGGCGGCGACGCCCCCGACGTCATGCAGCTCGACTACCGGATGATCGACCAGTACGCCTCGGGAGGCGTCCTTCTCGACCTCGGTGAGCAGCAAGCCACCCTGAAGACAGGGGAGTTCGACCCCGGGCTGCTCGCCACCGGCAAGCTGAACGGCAAGCAGTACGCCGTCCCGCAGGGGCGTGGCACCGAGACCGTCGTCTACGACCCCACCCGGTGGAAGGAAGCGGGCCTCGAACCGCCCGCCGACGCCTCGGACGGCGGCTGGACCTGGGACCAGTGGGCCGACGCGATGCGGGTGTTGAAGGAGAGGACCGGCACACCCGGCGGCACCGACCCCGGGCAGAGCGAGGACGCCTTCGAGGTCTGGCTGCGCGGCCAGGGCAAGTCCCTGTACACGGAGACCCATGAACTCGGCTTCACCGTCGACGACTTGACTCGCTGGTGGACCTTCACCGACGGACTGCGCCGCGAGGGCGCCGTCTCGCCCGCCGAGCAGACCACCCAGCTCGACGGCACGGTCGAGAACACCCCGCTCGGCCGCGGCAAGGCCTTCTCCGACATGAACTGGGACGCCCCGGCCAGCGGTTACCTCGCCCTGATCCCCGACGGCATCGCCCTCGCTCCCATGCCCTCGGGCGCCGACGGCACCCCCGGCCAGTACTTCAAGCCCTCCATGTTCATGGGCATCGCCGCCGACACCGGCAGCCCCGAACAGGCCGCCCAGCTCATCGACTTCATGCTCAACGACCGCGAGGCCGCCGAGATCCTCGGCGCGACCCGGGGCATCCCCGTCAACGAGTCCATCCGCGAGGAACTCGCCCCGGAACTCAAGGACTTCGACAAGACGATCTACGCCTACCAGGCCACCCTCGAAGGGCAGCTCAACACCCCGCCCCAGGCGCCCCCTTCGGGCGACAGTGCCCTCCAGACCACCTTCCAGCGCGACTACGACCAGGTGTCGTACGAGCGCATGTCGCCCCGCGAGGCGGCCCAGGACTACGTCACCGAGGCGAAGGCGGAGCTGCGGTCATGACCACCACCCAGATACCGACCCCCGCCCGCACCGCACAGACCCCTCCCGTGAAGCGGCCCAAGCGCCAACGCGAGGGCGCCGCCTGGGTGTTCCTGTCCCCCTGGGTGCTGGGCGCCTGCGTGCTCACCCTGCTCCCCATGGCGGTCTCGCTCTATCTCTCCTTCACCGACTACGACCTGTTCAACTCGCCCAACTGGGTGGGTCTGCGCAACTACACGCAGATGTTCACCGAGGACCCGCGCTACTGGCGGTCGGTCGTCGCGACCCTCAGCTACGTCGTCATCGCGGTCCCGCTCCAGCTCGGACTCGCCCTCGTCGTCGCCCTCGCCCTGAAGAACATGAAACACGGCCGGGCCTTCTACCGCTCCGCCTTCTACGCCCCCTCCCTCCTCGGCGCCTCGATGTCCGTCGCCCTCGTCTGGCGGGCGCTGTTCAACGAGGGCGGCACCGTCGACAACCTCTTCGGCACCGGCGGCTGGATCTTCAAGCCGGGCTGGGCGCTCGTCACCGTGGCCCTGCTGACGGTGTGGCAGTTCGGCGCCCCGATGGTCATCTTCCTCGCCGGACTCCAGCAGATCCCGGGGGAGTTGTACGAGGCCGCCGAGGTGGACGGCGCGAGCCGCTGGCGCCAGTTCCTGTCCATCACCGTGCCGATGCTGTCTCCGGTGATCTTCTTCAACCTGGTCCTCCAGACGATCCAGGCCTTCCAGGTCTTCACCCCCGCCTTCGCGGTCAGCGGCGGCAAGGGCGGACCCGCCGACTCGACCCTCTTCTACACGCTCTACCTCTACGACCGGGGCTTCGTCGCCTCCCACATGGGCTACGCGTCCGCGATGGCCTGGGTGCTGCTGATCGTCATCGGCGCCGTCACCGCCGTACTGTTCCGGACCTCGCGCTCCTGGGTCTTCTACGCCTCCGACACCGAAGGGGGCGTCCGATGACGGCCACCGTGTCCCCGACTCCCGGTGTGCGCAAGCCCGTTGCGTGGCGCCGGATCGCTCTCCACCTCTGCTGTCTGGCCGCGCTCCTCGTCATGCTCTACCCGCTGGCCTGGTTGCTCGCGACCTCCCTCAAGCCCGCGAACGAGGTCATCGCCAGCCTCGACCTCCTGCCCAGCCACCTGGAATGGTCCAACTACAAGACCGCCCTTGACGGCGTGAACGACGTCTCGGTCTGGCGCCTGCTGACCAACTCCCTGCTGATCGCGGGCGGCGCGGTACTCGGCAACGTACTCAGCTGCTCCCTGGCGGCCTACGCCTTCGCCCGGCTCCGGTTCCGCTTCCGGGGGCCGCTGTTCGCGTTCATGATCGCGACGATCATGCTGCCGCACCACGCGGTGCTGATCCCGCAGTACATCATCTTCAACCAGCTCGGCATGGTGAACACCTACTGGCCGCTGATCCTGCCCAAGTTCCTTGCCACGGAGGCGTTCTTCGTCTTCCTGATCGTGCAGTTCATGCGCGGACTGCCGAGGGAACTGGAGGAGGCGGCGCGCATCGACGGCTGCGGCCCGTTCCGCTCCTTCTTCCTCGTCATCCTCCCTCTCACCCGCCCGGCGCTGATCACCACCGCGATCTTCACCTTCATCTGGACCTGGAACGACTTCTTCACCCAGCTGATCTATCTCTTCTCGCCGGACAAGTTCACCCTCACGCTCGCCCTCAGGTCGTTCGTGGACGCGTCCAGCACTTCCGCGTTCGGCCCGATGTTCGCCATGTCGGTGATCGCCCTGTTGCCGATCGTCCTGTTCTTCCTCGCCTTCCAGCGGTTCCTGGTGGAGGGCATGGCCAACTCCGGGATCAAGGGGTGAAGCGATGAGCGGAACACGCGGTACGACCCGTGAGCCGGGCGAGATCTTCGGCCCGCGCATGACCCTCTTCGCGGACGTCCTCAGCGTCGGCCTCGCCACGGCGGTCGCGAGCCTGCCCCTGCTCACCGCCCCCGCCGCGCTTTCCACGGCCTGCGAGATCCTGCGCGGCACCCGCGAGGACCGCCCCGCCACCGCCGGACGCTACTTCCGCCTCCTGCGGCAGCGGCTGCGCGCAGGCGACCTGATCGCCGGGCTCGCCGCCGTGGCGGGCGTCCTGCTGGTGCTGGCCGACCTGGCGCTCGCGCGCACCGGCCTGCCCGGCGGACCGGCCTTCGCGGTCGTCGCCGCCGTGATCGGCGCGTACGCCGCCGTGACCGGCCTGCGCGCCTGCGGACGCCCCGAGTCGCTCACCGACTGGCCGGCCGCCGTCCGCGCCGCCGCCCGGGACACCGCCCGCGACCCGGGCGGCAGCGCCCTCGTCCTGCTCGCCCTGGCGACGGCCGCCCTGTGCGCCTGGACGCTGCTCCCGCTCGCGTTCCTGGCGCCGGGACCCCTGGCGATGGCGCTCACGGCGATCGACGTACGCACCTCCGCCGGATAGTCCGACCGGCCTGACGCCACCGATCGCGGGCCTCGCGACTCACCGCACGATGCTCGGCGTCGAGGCCCGCGGATCCGGTCAGGCCAGCAGATGTGCGCCCAGTTCTTCGCCCGGGAGGGCGCCCGGAAGGACGTACGCCACCGCCGAACCCCGATGCTCGGTGAAGCGGCTCAGTTCGTCCGTCGCCGCCATCCGGCGCTGGACGCGTGCGAACAATGCCGGGTCCCGCATGAAGGCGAGGAACAGCAGGCCCCGGTCGTCCGGTCCGGCGTCATAGCTGTAGCTCCGGCGCAGCATCCGGGCGCCCGCGTCCAGCTGTGGACCGGCCGCCCGTACGTGCGAGCGCGGCGGGATCACGTCGTCCTGCCCGTGCCCCGGCGGCGCCCCGCTCGCACGCTCCCGGCCGACGACCTCCTGCCGCCGCCGCGTACCGAGCCGCGCGAGCCCGCCCACGTCGACATGGATCCGCCGTACGACGAGGAAGGTGGCGTCGTTCGACCACACCCAGCGCTCGCACTCCTCGGGAGTCGGGTTCTCCGTGCCGTGCTCGAAGCCGAGTTGGTCGCGCGGTGTCTGCCCGGCCGGGGTCGGCGGCAGGAACCCGGTCTGCCGCCAGCGCGGGCGCAGGGTGTCGCCCGCCAGCCGGGTGAGCGCGCTCGCGGCGGCCCGGGTGACGCGCGGGTCGTCGGCGCAGAGCTGGACGACCAAGTCCCCGCTGCTGTACGCGGGGTCGAGCCGGTCGTCGGGGAACGGCGGCAGCTCGCGCAGGCCAGGCGGCGCGGCGACACAGAGGAGTTGGGGGAGCCGGGGACCGATTCCCACGGTCGCGGTGAAGCGGGACTTCCCGGCTGCTCCTTCAAGTTCCGTTGCCCGTACGGGACTTGGTGGCCGGAGTTCGCCGTCCAGGGTTTCCGTCAGTGCCCGTGTCCAGCGGCCGAGCACCTCCCGCAGGGCGCGTACGCCGCCCGCTCCCCGTACCGCAGGGGCGAGGTCGTACGCCGTGACGAGTGCGGCGGACTGCTGCGGGGTCGTCACGCCGGCCTGGCGTGGGCCCCGGAAGCGGAACGCGGGCGGACCGGCGGCGGCAGGGGGACGGGAGCGTGACTCGCCGGTGCAGCCTGAGGTGGCCGCGGCGAGGGTGGCGAGGGCTGCGGCGTGGGTCAGAACGTCCCGGCGGGCGGGGGTCGACGTGCCGTCGGGCGTGGGGGAAGCGGTATGTGCTGTCATGAGAGTGAAAGGGATGATACATCCATGATCACGCCAAAGATTCCCTTTCCGGGAGTCAGGTGAACGTCACCTCCGCCGTGGCGTGTTGCTTCTCGCGAGCGGTGCTGACGCGCAACTCGGCTCCCTCGCCCGTGAGTTGGCTCTCGGCCAAGAGGTGCTCGCCGGCGAACGCCGGTTGCCGTAGCCGGTAGGACAAGGAGCGGACCCTGCGCTCCGGGGCGTTGCGGCGGGCCAGTTCGAGCATGAGCAGTGCCAGCAGTGGGCCGTGGACGACCAGGCCCGGATAGCCCTCCGTGTCCTGGCAGTACGGCGTGTCGTAGTGGATGCGGTGGGCGTTGGCGGTGAGCGCGCTGAAGCGGAAGAGGAGGGTCGGGTCGGGCTGGAGGCGTAGGTGCCAGGGGCTTGTCGGGGCAGGTGCGCGGTCGGTCGGTGTCTCGGCGTGCCGCCTGCCGGGGGCGCGGCCCGACCGGTAGACGATGTCCTGTTCCTCGACGACGCACGTACGGCCGTACTGCCGGAACTCGCGGCGTTCCGTGACGAACAGGAGTTCCCCCGTGCGGCCCTGCTTCGGTGAGACCGCGCTCAAGCTGCTGATCCGCTCGGCCGGTTCACCGAGGCGCAGTGGCTCGGCGATCTCGCAGCGCCCGCCGGCCCACATGCGCTGCCGGTCGGGGACGGGCGGCAGGAACAGCGCGTCCCGCAGGTGTCCGTCGGGGCCGAGTGCGTGCTGGGGCGGCCAGTGGAGGAAGTAGAACCACTGCCACAGCGGCGGCAGCGGGTCCCCGGCCCCGGCGACCGTCTCGGGCAGATCGAGAAGCGCGGACACGGCCGCCACCGGGCCCGGCGGCAGCGGGTCCTCGTCCCTGACCGGCTCGGGGTGCCACGACTCGACGTACGAGGCCAGCGGGGCGGGGGAGGAGGGAGGCATGGTCGGGGAGGTCCTTCCGGATCGAGATGCCGGGCGTCTTGGCGGGAGACGGGATTGGTCCTGGAGTCCGTCGGCGGTCTCTGGTGCACTCTTTGTCGTGGAATTGACCAGTGAGAAAGTGTGTCTTCGTGTCGACGGTGTGGGTGCCGGTCGGGTTGGCGTTGGTGTCGAGGTCGCCGCCATCCGCCGTGGCGGAGAACAACACGCCCCCATTGTCTTTCTGCACGGCTTCGGTTCGACGAAGGAGGACTACGCCGACCTCGCGTACCGGCCCGAATTCGCCGGGCGGCCGTTCCTCGCGTACGACGCGCCGGGATGCGGGGACAGTGCGTGCGACGACCTGGCGGGGATGTCGATCCCGTTCCTGGTGAAGACCGCCCGGGCCGTGCTCGACAGCCTCGGAATCCGGCGTTTCCATCTCGTCGGCCATTCCATGGGCGGACTGACCGGGCTGCTGCTGGCGCACGAGGAACCGGGCCGTGTGCTCAGCTTCGTCGACATCGAGGGCAATCTCGCCCCCGAGGACTGCTTCCTGAGCAGGCAGATCCTCACCCACGCGACGGACGATCCCGAGACCTTCCTCGCCGACCTCACCCAACGGGCCCGCCAGGCACCCTCCCTCGCCAGTGCCCTCTACGCGTCGAGCCTGCGTCACAAGGTCCGCCCCGGGGCCGTACGCGGAATCTTCGAGTCGATGGTCGGCCTTTCCGACCACGGCGACCTGATGAAGAAGTTCCTGTCGCTTCCCTTTCCGCGCATGTTCATGTACGGCGAGCAGAACGCTTCCCTTTCCTATCTGGGCGAGTTGACTTCGGGCGGTGTGGAGCTGGCGGAGATTCCGCACAGTGGGCATTGGCCCATGTATTCCAACCCGGTGACGATGTGGGACCGGATCGCCGATTTCCATGCCCGGATCAGCTGAGGAAGTCCTGGACCAGTTTCCCGGCCTCGTCCCGGCACTCCTCGAAATACGCGTGCCGGGCGCCTGGGAACAGGTGCGTCCTGGTGTCCGGGATGCGGGCGGCGAGCAGCGGGACGTTGTCCGGCGGGGTGAGGCGGTCCTCGTCGCCGTGCAGGATCAGTGTGGGCGCGGTGATCAGGGGGAGCACCTCCCAGGCGTCGTGCGTGTTGCTGGCGATCAGATGGCCGTGGCGGGCGTGCGGGGGCATGTCCGGATCGCCGAGGGTGGCGTACGGGCCGGGGTGGCCGGCGAGCCAGCCGGGGGAGTACATCAGGTCGATCAGCGCACCGCGTACGGCGGCCGGGTCGGGCCCGGCCAGGGCGCGCCGTACGGAGACGTCGCGCTCTACGGCGTACGGCCCGCCGGGGGAGGTGCAGCCCAGGACGAGTCGTCGGACCCGGTCCGGGTGGCGGGCGGCGATCCTCCCCCAGAGGGGGTACCCCCAGCGACCCGGCCGCCCATGGACGTGCCGTAGACGTCCGCGCGCTCCACCCCCAGGTGGTCGAGGACCGCGATCGCGTCCTCGGCGAACTGCCGGGTGGAGTAGCCCTGTCGGGGCTTGTCGCTGGCGCCGGTGCCCCGGTGGTCCATGGTGATCGTGCGGTGCGTGGCGTCGAAGTCCTCGCGCGGGCCGTCCCACCAGTGGTGGTTGTTGGCCTGGCCGGCCAGGAGCAGGAGGGAGCGGGCCGTATCGTCATGAGCGCCCTGGTGCTGATAGGCGAGGGCCGTGCCGTCCTGGGCTCGGGCGACGGCGTGGAGTCGGCGGCCGGTGGTGTCTGTCATCGGTTCCAACGTCCTTCTTCCACTGCTGAGTTGATATGGCCGACCAGTTCCCGCGCGACCACCTCCACGGCCGGTGGTGTCCGGCCGGACCTCGATGTGGCGAGCACGATCGACCGCCACACCTCGGGCTCGCACAGCGGCGCCGCGCTCAGCGTGCCCTGGGCGACGTCCTCCGCGATGCCCACGCCCGGCAGGATCGTCCAGCCGTGCCCGGCCAGCACCAACTGCTTCTGTACGCGCATCGAGTTGGTCTGGACGGCGATGTCCAGGGCCGCCCCCGCCCGCGCCGCCGCCCCGTCGATGAGGGTGCGCAGGGCGTGGCCGGCGGCCGGCATGACCAGGGGGTGCGCGGCGGCCTCGGTGAACGGGACGGGCCGGTCGGCGCGGAGTCCGGCGGCCGGGGGAGCGACCGCCCACAGGCGTTCCCGTACCAGCGGAAGGGCGTTGAGGGACGGGGTGCTGTCGAGGTTGTAGAGGAGCGCCAGGTCGAGGTCGCCCTCGTCGAGCCACTGCTGGAGGTGCCCGGAGTAGGCGGTGAGCAGGCGCAGTTCGACGCCCGGGTGGTCGCGGGTCACGGCCGACACCAGCGGCTCGGCGAGCAGGTCGCCGGTGCTCTCCAGGAGGCCGACGGTGACGATGCCGGTCACCTCGCCGGGGGTCGGCTGGATCTCGGCACGGGCGCGTTCGAGTTCGCCCAGGGCGCGGCGGGCGCGGTCCACCATGATCGTGCCGGCCGGGGTGGGGCGCATGCCCTGCCGGGTCCGTTCGAAGAGGGGGACGCCCAACTCCTCCTCCAGCGTGCGGATCTGGCGGGTGACCGCCGGCTGCACCAGGCGCAGCAGCTCGGCGGCGCGGGTCACGCTGCCCACCTCGGCCACGGTGACCAGCGCCCTGAGCTGCTTGACGTCCACGGGTGAGCCTCCGGTGCCCGCTCGGTGCGTGTGCGGCGCGTCATGCGAGCCACGCATGATCCCATCACGTATTGCTATTTCACTTGCGGTCGCATGACCATTCATGATGGTACGCCCGGGGTGCGGGCGAGTCGGACGAGGGAGCGGAACCGTATGAGCGCACTCGACACACTGTCCGAGGAAGAGCGGTCCGTCGTCGGTACCGTGCGCGACTTCGTCGACAGGGATGTCAGGCCCGTCGTGCGCGAACTCGAACACGCCGACACCTACCCCGAGGCCCTCATCGAACGGATGAAACGGCTCGGCGTCTTCGGGCTGGCCGTCCCGGAGGAGTACGGCGGCACCCCGGTCTCCACCCCCTGCTACGTCCTGGTCACCGAGGAACTCGCCCGTGGCTGGATGAGCCTGGCCGGGGCCATGGGCGGGCACACGGTGGTCGCCAAGCTGCTGGTCGCCTTCGGTACGGAGGAGCAGAAGCGCCGTTGGCTGCCCCGGATGGCCACCGGTGAGGTCCGCGCGACCATGGCCCTGACCGAGCCGGGCGGTGGCTCCGATCTTCAGGCCCTGCGGACGGTCGCCCGCAAAGACGCCAACGGCGACGGTTACGTGGTCAACGGTGCGAAGACCTGGATCACCAACTCCCGGCGCTCCCAGCTGATCGCCCTGCTCTGCAAGACGGACCCGGACGCACAACCGGCTCATCACGGCATCTCCGTCCTCCTCGTCGAGCACGGCCCCGGACTCACCGTCTCGCGTGATCTGCCCAAGCTCGGCTACAAGGGCGTCGAGAGCTGCGAGCTGACCTTCGAGGACCACCGGGCACCAACGGACGCTCTCCTGGGCGAGGTTGAGGGCAAGGGCTTCGCCCAGATGATGAAGGGTCTGGAGACCGGACGCCTTCAGGTCGCCGCCCGTGCGCTGGGTGTCGGCCGGGCGGCCTTCGAGGACGCCCTCGCCTACGCACAGCAGCGCGAGTCGTTCGGCAAGCCGATCTGGCAGCACCAGTCCATCGGCAACTACCTCGCCGACATGGCGACTTCGCTCACCGCCGCCCGTCAACTCACCCTCTACGCGGCCCGGGAGGCAGACGCGGGCCGACGGGTCGACATGGAGGCGGGCATGGCCAAGCTGTTCGCCTCGGAGACCGCGATGCAGATCACCCTCAACGCCGTCCGGATCCACGGCGGTTACGGCTACTCCACCGAGTTCGACGTCGAACGCTACTTCCGTGACGCGCCGTTGATGATCGTCGGCGAGGGTACGAACGAGATCCAGCGGAACGTGATCGCGAGCCAGTTGGTGAAGCGGGGCGGACTCGACAACTGAATCCGACCGGACGTCATGAGCCATGGCCCGTCTGTTCCCTGAGGCCGTAGAGGTCGAGTGTGGAGACACCGGCGCGGATGGCGGCGAGGGCCCGGCGCTCGTCGGCGACCCGGGCGTCCGAGGCGTCGAGAGTCGCGGGCACGGCCGCCGCCGGTACGACGACCACGCCGTCCGCGTCACCGACGACCAGGTCACCGGGCCGGACGACCACCCCGCCCACCCGGACCGGTACGCCGAACACGCCCGGGTGCTCCTTGCCGGTGCCGACCACCGTGACGTGCGGTGCGAAGACGGGGAAGCCAAGCTGCGCCTGCTCGGCGACATCCCGTACCCCGCCGTCGACGACCAGCCCGAGCAGGCCGCGCTGCTGGGCGGCCACGGCGAGGATCTCCCCCCAGTGGCCGTGCGCGGCACCCCGCAGATCGACGACCAGGACACTGCCGACCGGCGCCTCGGTGACCGCGCGGTGCAGCGCCAGGTTGTCTCCGCCGACACCCTGCACGGTGAACGCCGGCCCGGCCACCCGGGCCCCGGACCAGACGGCACGGAGTGCGGGGGTACAGACGCGGGTGTACGAGGAGGACGCCTCGTAGAGGGTGGCGGTGCTGTGGCCGCGCGCGGCGTCGGAATCCGTATCCGTGCCCGCCCTCGTACCCGTGTCCGTCATGACTGCCTCGTCTGGAGATGGTGGTAGCCCGACTGCTCGCGGGCCGCCCGCAACGTGCTGCCCGCGCGCACGGCCTCGACGATGTCCGCCTCGACACGTTCGATCCGCTCCGCGCTCTCCGTGATCCGTTCCGCGTCCGCTGCCGGGACGGCGACCACTCCGTCCGCGTCGGCGCATACGAGGGTGCCGGGCCGGATGTCGACGCCGGAGATCGTGACCGGCTCGTTGACGGCCGTCAGACGCACCCGGTCCTTGCCGGTCCGCATGAAACGGCCCCGGGTGAACAGGGGGTAGGTGTGCGCGAGTGACGCCGACACGTCCCGGCAGACACCGTCGATCACGGTGCCGGAGATGCCGCGTACGGCCGCGATCCCGGTCATGATGCCGCCCCACACGGTGACGTCGGTGCGTCCGCCGTTGTCGATGACGATCACCGCGCCCTGCGGTACGTCGTCGAGGAAGTCGCCGACCGTGCCTCGGCCCGTGGTGTCGTCCAGCGGTGCGTAGCGCACGGTGAAGGCGGGGCCGACGGCCCGGAAGTCGTTCGCGAGGGGAGCGAGGCCGTGGACCGCGCCCGGGACGCCGGCCCGGTCGAGGGCGTCCGAGACGGCTGCGGTGGGCAGGGCGCGGAGTCGGCGCAGGACGTCGGCGTCGATGTCGTACGTCATCGGGTGCCCTCCGTTCCGGCCAGGCGGGCGTCGCGCATCGCGCGGGGCAGCGGGACTCCGGCGCGTACGTCGGCCTCGATGGCCGCCTCACGTTCGGCGAGGCGTCGCGCGGTCTCCAGTACCTGCGGGGCCCGCTCGCGGGGGACGACCACGACGCCGCCCTCGTCGGCCAGCACCACGTCGCCGGGGTGGACGGTCACCGCGCCGAGGGCGACGGGCTCGCCGGTGGCCCGCTGGCGCAGGCGTCCGCGTGCCGTCGCGGGCACCTGGGCGCGGGCGAAGACGGGGAAGCCGAGCTGGCGGGCCTGGCCCACGTCCCGGCAGGCGCCGTCCGTGACGACACCCCGGACGGAGCGCACCGAGGCGCCGACGCTCAGGATGCCGCCCCACGAAGAGACGTCCGTACGGCCGCCGTTGGCGACGACCACGACGTCGTACGGCCCCGCGGCGGCGATCGCGTCCGTGTGGATGTGGGCGCCGGTGCCGGTGTGTTCGTCGGTCAGTGGTTCGAGTTCGACGGTCACCGCGAACCCGGCCACCCTCGGACGGCCCCACATGGGCCGGAGGCCGCCCTGCCCCGGTGGCAGTCCGCAGGCGTCCAACGCGTCGGAGACCGTGGCGGTGTCCAGCGCTGTGAACTGGGTCAACAGGGTCGCTTCAGGTGTCGTGGCGGTGCTCATGGCCCTCAGTCAAACAAGACCGATTCATATACTGAAGGTCTGGTTTCCTCTCCCTTCGATATGCGGAGCGACTGATGATCGAGGTACGGCAGGCCCGCTATTTCCTGGCCGTCGCGGAGACCCTCCACTTCGGCCGCGCCGCCGAGCAGCTTGCCATGTCGCAGCCGCCCCTGAGCCAGGCGATCCTCCAGCTCGAACGACGCCTGGGTGTCCGGCTGTTCGACCGCAGCGGACGTCAGGTCACGCTCACCGAGACCGGCCGGGCGTTCGCCGCCGAGTGCCGCACGCTGGTGGCAGCCGCCCGGCACGCGGAGGAGGTCGCGACGCAGGCCGAGGCCGGCCTGGTCGGCACCCTGCGCATCGGCGTGGTCACCTCGGCGCTCAGCGAACCCCTGCTGGGCACCCTCGCCGCCTTCCGGCAGGCCCGCCCGCGCGTCGAACTGCGGATCACCGAGTGGGACACCGGATCGGCCCAACAGGCCCTGCTCCAGCACGAGATCGACATCGCGGTCGTCCGGCCCAGCGCACCGGTCCGTGGGCTGCGCGCCCGTCCCTGGCGTCACGACGAGTTCGTGATCGCCCTTCCGCCGGACCACCCGCTCGCCGCCGACGCCCCGCACCCCGTCGACCTCGCCCGTTTCGCCGACGACCCCTGGGTGTGGCTGCGCCGCGAGGCCTCACCGGACTACCACGACCAGCTCATGGCCACCTGCCGCAGAGCCGGACTCACCCCGGACGTACGCCACCTCGCCCAGTCGATCCTGACCCAGCTGGCGATGGTGCGCTGCGGCCTGGGCGTCACCCTCGTCCCGAACATCACGGCCGCCTCGACGGAACCCCCGGTCCCGTTCCGGCCGCTCAAGGCCCGCGCCGACCTCGTCGAACTCTCACTCGTGTCGCGGGACGGCGGTACGGAGGAACCCCTGACCCGGGAGTTCCTGCACATCGCCGATATCGCCGGGTGACGGGACGGGCCCCGGAGGGGGCGGTCATGTCACGCGAGGGCCCGCCGTGCGACAGCCACCCCCGCCCGCAGCGCAGCCACCGGATCC
The DNA here is from genome assembly GCF_045041225.1 of Streptomyces sp. NBC_00075. Taxonomy (NCBI): domain Bacteria; kingdom Bacillati; phylum Actinomycetota; class Actinomycetes; order Kitasatosporales; family Streptomycetaceae; genus Streptomyces; species Streptomyces sp. NBC_00075. Next base: position 1,996,464 of record NZ_CP108243.1, on the reverse strand, counting down.
GGTGCCTCGTCCAGCTCGATGAGCACCGTGCCGGCGCCGGGTGTGCGGGACATCGCGTCGGCCCAGCCGGGCCAGTCCACGATGCCCGTGCCCAGTTCCGTCATGTAGGGCTGCTGCTGGGCGAACACCGTCTCGTCGATGGTGAGTTCGACGTCGATCGGCCGGACCGCGTCCTTCCAGTGCGCCAGTGCGATCCGCTGCGCGTGCCGACGCGCGACGGCCACCGGATCCCCGCCGCCGAGCGCGATGTGGCACGAGTCCGGGCACAGCCATACATAGCGCGGGTCGGTCAGCGCCATGAACAGGTCGATGTCCCGCTCGTACCAGAGCGTGCTGTTGGACTCCGTGTGGAAGGCGAGCCGCACGCCGTGCCGGGTGACCGCGTCGCCGACCGCGTGGGCGATGTCGGCCATCCGGGACATGTACGCGGCGTCGACGAAGAAGGGCGGGAGCGTCCCGAACGTCGTCCGCATGGGCAGCCCGGCGATCAGGAGGTCCGCCCCGACCTCGGCGAGGAAGGCCGCGCGCCGCTCGGCGTCGGCGACGATCGCGGGCAGGTTGTCGCCCTGCCGCCAGTCGGGGGCGTCGCTCCCGGCGATGAACGCGCTCACGACGCTCAACCCCCGTGCCTCCAGCGCGCGCCGGAACGAGGACGCGCTGCCGAACGCCCGCAGGGCCGACTCGATGTCGCCGGGCGCGAAGGTCAACTCGATACCGGTGACCCCGGCCTCGGCCAGCGCGTCCAGTACCCGCTCCCAGAAGCCCCCGGGGTCGGCGAGCGCCAACTCCCTTACGGCGTCCGCGGTTTCGAGCCCCCAGAACGCCGGGTGGTAGAAGGTGATGACGTCGGTGGCGAACCGCGGTTCCGCGTGGGCGGTCGGCGGAGTCACTCCGCACCCCCACGGGCGTTGTAGACGACCACACCGTCGGCGTCGACCGCGTCCCGGTAGTTCCGGAACACGGCGAGCGCCTCCTCCCGCAGCACGTCCTGTACGACCTTGATGCCACGCGCCTCGAACTGCTCGGCCCAGTCCGCGCCCAGCGGGCCCTCGTCGAACGTGGTGATCTCCTCCAGCTCGGGTCCCTCGCCCGCGACCACCAGACCGCGCACCCCGGACCACAGGGTCGCGCCGTAACACTGCACGCACGGACGCCAGTTGACGACCAGCTCGTGCGCCGCCAGGCCGTCTCCGCCCAAGTCCCAGCCGCCGAGCGCCGTTTGGGCCAGCCCGAGGGCGACGACCTCGGCGTGCGCGCTGGAGACACCGGAGGCGAGGACGACGTTCACGCCGACCGAGACGATCCGGCCGGTGTCCTGCTCGGCGACGAGTGCCGCGAACGGACCGCCGTTGCCCTCACGCCAGTTGCGGTCCGCCAGGCGGTGCACGAGACGCATCCGGTCGTCGCGGTCCGGGACGACGCCGGGCACGTCCGCCAACTCGTCGTCGATCCAGGCCGGCAGCGCCACCCGGTATTCCCTCGCGATCTCGATCACGGTCCAACTCCCTTGCGGTGTACGGCGGTTCAATAGAGGTCAGTGCGCGGTGAGGGCGGTGCGGTGAGCCGCGACGGCACGGGCCGCCCGTACGGCCGTCACCGCGCCCGTGAGGGTGACGTTGGCGGCCATCGCCGTGGGGATCACGCCGTTGCCGGCGAGGTACAGGTTGTCGAAGCCCCACACCCTGCCGTCCGGGTCGCACACGCTGGTGCCGTCGTCGGCCGTACCCGAGCGGACCGTGCCGGTCACGTGCAGCGACGAGCCGGGCGGCAGCAGCGCCGACTCGGTCGCCGGATCGAACGGGCCGAACTCCTCGGCGATCGCCCGGACTTCGTCCAGCGCGCGCCTGAGCAGTGCCCGGTCGGCGTCGGAGTAGGCGAACTCGACGCCTATGCGCGGCAGTCCGGCGAGATCGGTGGCCGACTCCGAGAACACGAGCCGGTTCTCGGGACGCGACTCCACGGGGACGTACAGCGCGAGGCCCACGTTGTGCGCGAGGGGCCGGCCGGCCTCGTCCACGTACGTCCGGTTCATGATCTGGCCGTGGAACGGCTGTGCCGCTCCGTTCCGTGGCAGCCACAGCGAGTCCGTGCAGAACTCGCCGACGCGGGCCAGCGGCAGGGCGTCGAGGGCGATGCCGAACCGGTCGAGGTCGAGCAGCACCCGGCCGGTGACGAAGGCGTGCTCGTTGAGGTGGCGGCCCAGGGCGTCGGGGCGGATGCCCGAGGCGAACAGGAGCTGCGGGGTGCGCAGCGCGTCGGCGCACACCACCACGGTGTCGGCGTGGAGTTCGGACTCGGCGCCGTCGGTGACGCGCCGCAGCCGGGCGCCGGCGATCCGGCCGTCGTCCTCCGACACGATGAGCGAGGTCGCGAGGGTGCCGGTCACCAGGGTGAAGGCGGGGTCCCCGCCTGCCGCGATCGGAGGGAAGATCGTCCCCGGGGCGGTGCGTGGCAGCGGGCCCGAGGGCGTCGCGGTGACCGCCATGGGCATGGGCTGCGGACGCCGGTCATGGGGTCCGGTGCCGTCGTAGCGTCGGCGCAGGACGTCGAGGACCAGTTCGCCGACCTTGGTCGGGCCGATCGGGGCGGGTGTGACCGCGAGCATCCGGTGGGCGGTGGCCAGATCCGCCGCCCAGCCTGCCGGGTCGCCGAAGTCGAACACCTCGTCCCCGGCGGGCCACGGCGTCGCGGCCGTCCAGTGCACGCCCATGCCGCCCGCGTTCCACGCGAGCGCCGTCGCGGGCATCGCCTCGGCGTCCTCGCCGAAGGCCAGCGCGTGGAACATGCCCGGCGTCAGAGCGTCGAGGCCGTCCGCGACCTCGCGCACCACCTCGGCGCCCGTGTACATGCCCTGGATGCCGGAGGTGACCTGCTCGTTGTAGCGCTCCCACAGGACCGGGTCGTCGACGTCGTGCAGATGCACACCGGGGGCCGTACCGATCGCCTCGCCGCCGTCGACCATCGTGATGCACAGCGCCGGATCGGTGTCCCGCAACAGCCGGGCCACGACGGCTCCCATGATGCCGCTGCCGACGACGAGGACATCGGTGTGGGGGGTGTCGGTCACAGTGAAGCTCCATGTCTTGTACCGCGGTTGACGCAGATGAGGGCGCGCTACACGCTGTGGACGAGGGGGCCGAACAGCTCGGTGTCCATGCGGTCGAGGGCCAGCTTGACGGCTCCGACGAGCGGGGCGTCGCGGCCCAGGAGCGTGGCACGCAGTTCGACTGCGGGGTTGCGGGCCTCGCGCAGCGCCGCGCGCACCCGGGGCAGCAGCATGTCGGCCGCCTCCTCCAGGCCGCCGCCGAGCACGATGAGCGAGGGCGCGACGGTCCACGACAGGGTCGTGAGGATCGACGTGATGTGCTCCACGAGTTCGTCGACCTCGCCGAGGGCGGTCGCGTCACCCTTGCGGGCCGCCTCGAACCGGCCGAGCGCGACCGCGCGTTGGGCCGGATCCGGCGAGGTGAGCCAGGCCACCGGGTGGTTCTCGACCGAGTTGGCCGGGATCGAGGCCGCCTCGACGATCTCACCCGCGGCGCCGTCGAGACCCCGGTGCACGGCCCCTCGGATGAGGATGCCGAGTCCGGTCCTGTTCCCGAGCATCGCCCACACGACGTTGTCGTGGTCGCCGGCCACGCCCCGCCAACGCTCCGCGAGGGCACCGAGGTTGGTGTCGTTGTCCGCGAACCACGGCACCCGGATGCGTCGCGTGAGCTCCTCGGGCAGGTTCACGCCTTCCCACCGTGTCGTGTGGACCAGTCGGCGTACGACTCCGTCGTCGTCGATGGCACCGAGGCCCGCGACCGCGCCGGCCCGCAGCCGGTCCACCGACCCGCCCGCGTCGTCGAGCGCCTCCAGCACCAGCGCGGCCACGTCGTCCAGGGTGGCCTGGGGATCCTGGTAGGCGCGCAGCGGCCGGTGGGCCCGGCCGAGGATACGGCCGCGGACATCGGCGACGACCGCGGACGCGCCCGAGGTGGTGATCTGCGCCGCCGCCAACAGGGCGTGTTCGGCGCGCAGTTCGTAGCGTCGGGCGGGGCGCCCGGCGCAGCCGCTGGTCGGTACGCGCTCCAACTCCGTGACCCAGCCCGCCTCGACGAGCGAGTCCAGGATGAGTTCGATGGTGCGGCGCGAGAGACCGGCCCGCTCGGCGAGCGCGGTCAGCGTCATCGGCTCGGCCGACACCGCCAACGCCCGCAGGATCACCGAGGTGTTGACGCGTCGGACCGCGGTCTGGTTCATGCCGTTCATCCCGGACCTCAGCATGCCCCCACCACCCCGGACACCGCACGCGCGACGGGATCGAACACGCCCGTGGTGTCGGCCACGACCGCTGCGCCGGGCCGACCGTACTCGCGCGCCGGATCACCGGGCTCACCGGTCGCCCGCGCCCAGCCCGGCTCCCGGCCGTGGACGAAGCCGACGAGATCGGTGTGCGTGGCTGTGGCCAACTCCGTGGGCGGGTACGGCCCGAGCGCCTCCGCGCAGCCCGGTGCGTCGAGTACGTCGAAGAAGAACGGGATGTCCACGCAGTGCGCGGAGCCGCCGAGCACGGGGGAGGGCCACTCGAAGGAGTACAGCCAGGTACCGGCGTCCGCGTCACGACGCGCCGCCGCCACGCGTGGACATGCGGCACGGAACAGGGTGTCCGTCGCCCTGGTGCCGGCCGCGCGGGCGGCGGCGAGTTCGGCGGGGCTGTACGGGCTCGGGTGCGGGTTCTCCGGCGCGGCGACGCAGTCGAACTCGTCGCCCGTCGCGCCGAGCAGCAGAGGTACGCCGTGTCCGTGCCGCGCGAGTCCGTCGGCGACCGGCACCGGCAGGATGTCGTCGCCGACGATCGGGCCCAACGGGAGGATGTCGGCGCCGAGTTCGTCCCGCAGTGCGACCACGGCCTCCTGGAGCTGCTCCACGGGACGGTTGCCGAACCCCGCCCGTGTCGACGGCACGCCCACCCGCTCCCCGAGCCGCTCGACGAACTCGCGGGCGACGACTCCGTCCCCGTCGAAGAGGCCGCCCGACAGGCTGACCGCCCGCTGGAAGAGGCCGCTCGCGGCGGGCGACGAGAGCAGCGCCAGCACCGCCGCGCCCCCGGCCGACTGACCGGCGACGGTGACCCGGCCCGGATCACCGCCGAACGCCCCGATGTTCTCCTGGACCCAGTCGAGCGCGAGCAGCAGGTCGCGCAGACCGAGGTTGGTGGGTACGCCGTCCAGCGGGGCGAATCCGTCGACGCCCAGCCGGTAGCCGACGGTGACGCAGACGACGCCGTCCCGGGCGAAGGAACGGCCGTCGTACCAGGGACTCGCCGGGCTGCCCGCGAGGAAGCCGCCGCCGTGGATCCACACCAGGACGGGGAAGGGCGCGTGATCGGCGGCCGGGGAGGGCGCCGGTGCGACGACGGAGAGGTTCAGGATGTCGTCGCCGGGCACCGACGGCTCCGGGATCGTGGTCGTGGCGAACAGCGGAACGCGCTGCGAGGTGGGCCCGGGCCGGGACGCGTCGAACGGCTCCGGGAACCGGCCGCGTCGGACCGGCGCCGCGAACCGCCGTACACCGGAGGGCTGTTGGGCGTACGGGATGCCGAGGAAACGCTGGACGGGGCCGCTGCGACGGCCGACGACGGCACCGGCGGGGGAGTGCACGGTGACGGCGATGTCGGCGGCGTCGTCCACGGCGGTCACCGCATTCCCGATCCGGAGATGCCCTGGACGAAGTAGCGCTGGAGGAACAGGAAGAGCACCAGTACCGGCAGCATCACGACGATCGCGCCGGCGAGCAGCAGGCCGTAGTCGGTGACGTGGGCGGCCGCCTGGCTGGCCGCCGCGAGGCCTACCGGGAGCGTGTAGGTGTCCATGCTCTGGGCGACGATGAGCGGCCAGATGAAGTTGTTCCACGAGGTGAGGAACGACATGATCGTGATCGTCGCGACCGCCGGGCCGGCCAGCGGCAGGAAGATCCGGAAGAAGATCCGGAACTCGCCCGCGCCGTCGATCCGCGCCGCCTCCAGCAGCTCGTCGGGGACGGACATCGCGTACTGCCGCATGATGAACACCGACAGCGGCAACGCGACGCCGGGCAGGGCGATTCCGGTGAGGGTGTCCGCGAGCCCCATGTCCACGGTGAGCACGAACTGCGGGACGAACACCGTGGTCAGCGGCACCATCATCGCCGCCATCACCGCGCCGAACGCGAGCCGCTTGCCGGCGAATTCGAGCTTGGCGAGCGCGTAACCGGCGGCCGACGCGGCCACGATGTTGCCCACCACCACGAGGCCCGCGACCACGACGCTGTTGGCGAGGAACCGTCCGAAGCCCTCGGTCCGGAACAGCCGGGTGAAGTTGTCGAGGGTGACGTGGTGCGGGAGCCAGGCGCCGGGGTCGGAGCGGATCTCGTCGAGGCTGCGCAGTGAGCCGCTGGCCACCCAGACGAACGGGAGCAGGGTGAGCAGCGCGCACAGAACCAGTGCGCCGTACAGCAGCGGCCGGGAGAGGGAACGGCGGGGCGCGGCGGCCAGGTCGGTGGTCGCGTGGGCGTTCGCCGGTGCGGCGAGGGCGGTCATGTGCGGGACCTCAGCAGTCGGAACTGGACGATGCTCACCAGGGCCACCAGCAGCAGCATCACGAAGGACGCGGCCGAGGAGACCCCGAACTCGCCCGAGCCGAACTGGCGGTAGGTGTACAGCGCCATCGACTCGGTGGAGCCCAAGGGGCCACCGTTGGTCAACAGGTAAGGCTCGTCGAAGACTTGGAGATAGAAGACGGTCAGCAGCACCGACACCATGAGGGTGGTCGGCAGCAGCAGGGGCAGGGTGATGTGCCTCAACTGCCGCCAGCGGCCCGCTCCGTCGAGGGCGGCGGCCTCGTACACGTCCTGCGGGATCGCCTGCAACCCGGCGAGGAACAGCACCATCGCGGTGCCGAAGTTGCGCCAGATGCCGAGCAGGATGACGACGGGCATCGCCAGGTTCTGGTCGTCCAGCCAGTTCGGTCCGGCGAGGCCGACCGCGCCGAGCACCTTGTTGACGGTGCCGTCGGCGTTGAAGGCGTACTGCCAGATCAGGGCCACCGCCACGATGTTGGTCACGACCGGCGCGAAGAAGACCGTACGGAACACCCCGCGCAGCCGCCGGATGCCGGAGTTCAGCGCGAGCGCCAGCGCGAATCCGATGCCCATGGTCAGCGGCACCCCGACGACCACGAAGAGGGCGGTGTTCAGGATGTCCCGCAGGAAGCTCTCGTCCTGGAACAGCCGGAGATAGTTCTCCAGCCCCGTGAAGTTGACCGCGAACGGGTGCCGCAGGTCCGCGCCCCGGAGGTCGGTGAGGCTGAAACCGAGCGCGGCGACGGTGGGGATCGCCGTGTAGAGGAGGAACACGACGCCGAACGGCGCGAGGAACAGCCAGGCGACGGCGGTCCGCCGACCGCCCCGGGGGCTCCGGGAGCGGCGCGCCCGGCGCGGCGCCCCCGGACTGATGGTGGTCATCGTCGGCGGCTCACTTCGTGCCCGCGCCGAGGCTGTCGGCGTACGACTGGACGTTCGCGGCGGCCTTCGCGGCGGTCTCCTTGCCCTTGGCCACGGCCTCCATCTCCTTGCCGAGCCGCGTCGCGACCTGCTGCCAGGTGCTCACCTGGGGGAACGCCTCGGTGTTCTTCAGCTGGGTGAGGAAGGCGTCGAGGAGCGGCTGGTCCGCGATCGCCGGGTCGTCCCAGGCGGAGATGACCGCCGGCAGCGAGCTGTACGCCTTGTACTGCGCGACCTGCGTGCTCGGCTCCGTCAGATACCGGACCAGCTTCCACGACGCGTCCGCGTCGCCGTCGCCCGCGAGGACACCCCAACTGCCCCCGGCGGAGAAGGACTTGCTGCCCGAGGATCCGGCGGGCAGCGGCGCGGTGGCGACATTGGCGGCCGTCCAGCCGTCCTTCTTCGCGGCTGCGTCGAGCTGGCCGACGACCCACGGCCCGGTGATCATCATGGCGGTCTTCCCGGACACGAAGTACGGCTGCGCGTCGAGGAACGTGGGCCCGCTGGTGTCGGCCACGCCGGAGGTGAAGAACGACGCGTTGTACTGGAGCGCGTCGACCATCGCCGGAGTGTCGAGGGTCCACTTCCCGCCGGAGGAGAGCAGCGAGCCGCCGGCCTGCCAGGCGTACATCGCGACGTCCTGGCCGTTGAAGATGTCCCAGCCGATGTCGGCCCCGAGACCGCGCTTGGCGCCCGCGCCCTGGAGCGCCTTGAGGAACGGCACCGTCTCGTCCCACTTGGTCGGCACGCTCACGCCCGCCTTCTTGGCGAGGTCGGCGCGGTAGACGAGCGCGTAGGTGTACGCGTACCAGGGCACCGTGTAGGCGACGTTTCCGGCCACGCCCGCGGCCCAGAGACTCTCGAAGAAGGCCGACTTGTCGACGAGGCCGTCCGGGACGGGCCGGAGGATCGCCGGGTCGAGGAACTGCGCCTGCGACTCGGGGAAGAACTGGGCGACATCGGGCCCCTTGCCCGCCGCGATCGCCGACTGGAGCTTGGTGTAGTACTCGCCGTTCGGTATCAGGGTCAGCTTCACGGTGACGTCGGGGTTCGCGGCCTTGAAGGGCTTGATGACCTTGTCGAGCACGTCGGCGTCGCCCTGGGCGGCCCAGACGGTGACAGTGCCGGTGGCCGGGGAGCTGTCGACGGGTTCGGCGGTGGTTGTCGCGGCGGCGGTGTCGTCGCTGCGTCCACAGCCCGTGAGGGCGAAGGCGCCCGCGAGAGCGAGGCCCGCGGTCAGCTTCAGGGCGCCGCGTCTGGAGGGTATGGACACTCGGGACTCCTGTGCAGGGGGTGTGCCAGTGACTGATGGCGAAAAGGTATGAGCGAGGTATTTCGGTCGAGTGGCACCGCCGTCACGAATAATTTCGGAACTTGTAGCGAAATCTATTGATGGTGATTTGCAGCATTTGAGAGGTAATGGTCGAGCGGAAAAGAGGTGGCGGACCACGGCCGGGGGTCGGTACGGTCCCGCACGATGACTACTGACTCCGTTGACAGATCGGGGGTCCCGTCCGCGCAAGGTGAGTGCTGATGCTCACTCGCCACGCGTCCGGGGACACCCACCTCTCTTATTGGCCGCGCGTACGACAGTTCGCCGTGCCTCCGTCCATGATCGAGACCGCGACCGCGCGCCGTCTGGCCGGGGACTGGGCGGGCGCGTGTGCCGCCGCGGGCGTCGACGTCGACCTGAACTCACGGTCTGTGGCCCGCACCCACGGCCGCGAACTCGCCGCCCGACTCCGCGCCGATCTCCGCCACTTGGCACCCGACCTGCTGCGCTGGCACCTGCCGAGGATCGCCCCCGACGGACTCCTGCGCCCGGGACTGACGATCAGCCTGGCCCGGTACGACGCCACCGGGCAGCCCGGCGCCCACCCGGTGCACCTCGTGGCCCGGACCCCGCCCGCCTGGGCGGACGCCGGCCAGCGGATCAGCCTCACGCTGTGGGACGGCTTCCGCGGCGCGCACGGCTCCTACGGGTCTCACAGTTCCTTCGGCTCTCACAGCTCCTACGGTTTCCTCGCCTCCCACGCCGATGCGGGCGCCCGCCGCCATCCGCACCCCCACCCCAGCCGACGGTTCCGCCTCGACCTGCATCGCCACCTCTGGGACGCGCGCAGAACCGATGAGCTGCGGACCCGGTCCGGGGCCGACCGGCCGCCCGGCGGCGACGGTCCCGCACCGGCCCCGGATCTGCTGGACCGGGTCCCGCAGGGGCGCCGCTGTGCCGTGGACCGGTGGGCGGCCGAGGCGGAGCTGCTGCTCGACGCCGACGGACGGTCCACCGGCACCGGCGCGGGCGCCGTCACCGTACGGTTCGGGGCCAGGCGCCGACTGCTCCTGGAACTGGTCGCGGCCCCGGACGGCGGCGCCCCGCCCGCGCTGCGGATCACGGAGGCGCCCAAGGGCAGCCACGCCTCCGGGCTCCCGGTCCTGCCGGACGCGTCGACCTGGGTACCGCCCGACCTGGAGCTGCTCCGGGCCGGCGCGATCGAGGTGGACCGGCTGCACCCGCTGGTCGCCTCGGCACTCGTACCGGACCGTCCGGACCGTCCGCCGGCCGGCCCGCCCCGGATCCCGGACCGGGCGGGCGAGCCACGCCTCGTCGAGTGCCGGGGCGCCCGCCACCGGATCGCCCTGGTCGACGGGGTGCTCTCCCCGCTGGACCACGACCCGGCCGAGCTACGCCGGGAAGAACTCCTGGCCGAGCTGACCGGCACCCCGATGCCCTGTCTGCGCGCCATCGACGAGGCCCACCGCCACCCGGACTGCCTCACCGGCGTCCGCGAGCGCCTGGACCACGGCGACATCGCCGGTGCGCTGGCCGTCGTAGAAGGACTGCTGGGCCCTGAGGCGGTGCTGCGGGGCGGTGCCCTGCGCGACGAGCTGGAGCGGGCCGCCGAGCGGCGGATCACGTACGGACTGTTCAGGGCGGGTCTGATCGGAGCCGGGCCCGGACCTGGACCCGGACCGGGACCTGGATCCCGGGGCCGCCCTCACGGCCGCCGAACTCACTGAGAGTCGCTCCAAGTTCCCCTGAATCGCTGCTAGTTACTACGAACCCAAAGGTGATCAAACATGCCCACAGACATTTCCTTCGCCACCCCCGAGTCCGCCTCGGCCCTACCCCCCACCCCCCAACTCGACATCGCCGCCGACCTGTTGACCCTGCTTCGCGACACCACGACCGAACCCCGCCCCGACATCCAGCTGGAGGCACTGACGCTGGCCGTGGCCGCCGATCTGCCCGTGCTGCTGTGGGGCGAACCGGGGATCGGCAAGACCGCGGCCCTCACACAGCTGGCCGCCGCCCTGGACCTGCCCGTCACCACGGTGATCGCGAGTGTCCACGAGCCGTCCGACTTCTCCGGGCTGCCTGTCATCGGCGACGACCCCGCGACGCACGGTGTGCCGATGGCCCCACCGGACTGGGCGGTACGACTCGTACGGGCCGGCCGGGGACTGCTGTTCCTCGACGAACTGTCCACCGCGCCGCCCGCAGTTCAGGCCGCGTTGCTCCGGCTGGTCCTGGAACGGCGGATCGGCGCCCTCCAACTGCCGCCCGGCGTAAGGATCGTGGCCGCCGCCAACCCCCGGTCCTCGGCCGCCGACGGCTGGGAACTGAGCCCGCCGCTCGCCAACCGCTTCGTCCATCTCCGGTGGACCCACGACCACGAGGTCGTCGTACGCGGCCTCGGCGGGACCTGGCCCCGGGCCACGCTGCCCCGGCTCGACCCCGAGAAGCTGCCCGAGGCCGTGGACTTCGCCCGCCGCGCGGTGTGCGCGCTGCTCGCCGCCCGCCCCAAACTCGTACACCAGTTGCCCAGCAACGAGACGCGCCGGGGCGGGGCCTGGCCGTCACCCCGCAGCTGGGACATGACCCTGAGCCTGATCGCCTTCGTGACCGCCGCCGGTTCCTCCCGGGAAGTGCTCTCGCTGCTGGTCAGGGGCGCGGTCGGGGACGGCCCGGGGCTGGAGCTGATGGCGAGCCTGGACCGGCTGGACCTCCCGGACCCCGAGTCGCTGCTCGCCGACCCGGCCAGTGCCGAACTGCCCGAGCGCGGGGATCTGCGCCAGGCCGTGCTCGACGGCGTGGTGGCGGCCGTCCGGGGGCGCCCGGACAAGTCCCGCTGGGACGCGGCGTGGGCGCTGCTCGTCCGGGCGCTGGAGACCGGGGCCCCGGACCTGGTGGTCGTCCCGGCGACCACACTGGCCTCGCTGCGGCAGGAGGACTGGGACGTCCCGACGGCGATCGAGCAGCTCGCCGGTGTGGTGTCCCTGTCCCGGCGGGCGGACCGGGCGGCGGACCGTGTCGCGGCCCGGACCGGGGCGGGAGCGGAGGGCGGCCGATGAACACTGAAGCACCGGGCGCTCTGGACCTCGGCAAACTCTTCGCCGCCCGACTGCACGCCGTGCGGGCCCGTCCGTACCTGGCCACGGCCCTGTTCGCCCTGCACCCCGTCGAGTCGCGGCAGGTCCCGACGATGGCCGTCGACCGGCACTGGCGGTGCTATGTCTCGCCGGCGTTCGTGGACCGGATGCCGGTCGAGGAACTGGCCGGGGTGTGGGTGCACGAGGTGTCGCACCTGCTGCGCGACCACCATGGCCGCAGCGACCGCTTCGCCCGCGAGCACGGGCTGACCGGCCCCGGGGAACGACTGCGGATGAACATCGCCGCGGACTTCGAGATCAACGACGACGTGTTCGGCGACGGGCTCGTCCACCCCGAAGGCGCCGTCCAGCCAGGATCGGCGGGGCTTCCGCAAGGCCTGCTCATGGAGGAGTACCTGACCCGGTTCAAGCTCGCACCCAACATGATGGGCCTGTACTGGCTGGACTGCGGCAGCGGCGCCGACGGACTCGGCCGGGAATGGGATCTCGGCCCCGACGGCGCGCACGGCCTGAGCGAGCAGGAACGGGACGCGGTCCGCTTCCGGGTGGCGCAGGGCATCAACGGCCGCCCCGGGCACGCCCCGAAGGGATGGCGGCGCTGGGCGGAGGAGGCGTTCCATCCGCCGCAGCCCTGGCGGGAGTTGCTGGGCGCGGCGGTCCGCTCGGCGGCCTCGAGCGGTGGCGTCGGCGAGGACTACACGTACGGCCGGCCGTCGCGCCGCTCGGCCGGGCTGCCCGGCGTCGTCCTGCCGAGCCTGCTGCGCAGACCGCCCCGGGTCTGCGTGGTCATCGACACCTCCGGGTCGGTCAGCGACGCAGAACTGGGCAGCGCGCTCCTGGAGGTCGCGGCGATCTCCCGCGCGGTGGGCGGCCGACGGGACCTGGTCACCGTGGTGCCGTGCGACGCGTCGGCCCAGTTCGTGCACCCGCTGTGCAGCGCCGAGGGGATTCCCCTGCTGGGCGGCGGGGGTACGGACCTGCGCACCGGCTTCGCCAAGGCGCTGAGGGCCAACCCGCGCCCCGACGCCGTCGTGGTCCTGACCGACGGTCAGACACCCTGGCCGGAGACCCGGCCGCCGTGCCGGACGGTGGTGGGCCTGTTCCCCCGGCAGCCCACGGCCAGGCGGTGGGGCGAGAGCGAGGGCGACGACGACTACGTACCGGACTCACCGCCCGACTGGGCGCGAGTGGTCCACATCGGATAGACGTCCAGGGACAGTCGTCCACGGCTCGGCACCCGGTGATCTCCGGGCCGACAGGACTGAAAGGATGGCCCGATGAGCACCCCTTCCTCACTTCTGTCGGCGTTTCGTCCCAAGGTCCAAGAGCGTCTCTACGACTTCTACGAAGAACTCCGTAGCGCCGACGACCTGTTCTGGGACCGCCGCACGGGCGCCTGGATCGCGACCGGGCACGCCGTGGTCAGCAGCGCCGCGAACGCGCCCGGCCTGTCCTCGGTGCGCTACCCCGACATCGAGGCCGTCCCCGAGGAACTACGGCCGCTCGCCCGGGTCCTGAGCAGACAGATGCTCTACAACGACGCCCCTGACCACGCCCGGCTCCGGGCCCTGATCGGCAAGGCGTTCACCGCGCGTGCGGTGGCGGCACTGCGCGCGCGGATCGTCGAGGCCGTCGACCGGATCATCGCCGAGGCGGCGCCGACCGGCCGTATGGACATCGTCGCGGACCTCGCCAAGCCCCTCCCTCTGACCATCATCTGCGACCTGCTCGACGTACCGGAGGAGGACCGCGCCGCCGTCGCCGCGTGGTCCGAGCCGGTCGCCGAGGCCATCGGCAACTCCCGGCTCGACGAGGACCGCAACCGCGAGGCCTCGCAGAGCATGGCGGACATGCTCGCGTACCTGCGGGAACTCCTCACCCGCCAGGACGCCACGCCGACTCCCCACACCCTGCGCGCGATGGTGAACGCCCAGGCCGGCAACAACGACCAGGACCTCGACGAACTCCTCGCCAACTGCGCCCTGTTGCTGATCGCCGGCCACGAGACCACCACCCACTTCATCGGCAACGCCACCCTCGCCCTGCTCCGAGACCCGGACGCCGCCGACCGACTGCGCGCCAAACCCGAGCTGATGCCCGCAGCCGTCGAGGAACTCCTGCGCTACGACGCCCCGGTACAGCTGATGCTGCGCCGCGCCCGGCACGACCTGGACCTCGCGGGCCGCGCCATCGAGGAGGGGCAGACGGTGCTGCTGGTGTGCGGCGCCGCCAACCGGGACCCGGCTGTCTTCCCCGACCCCCACACGCTGGACTTCGAACGCTCCGGCTCAGGCGGCCGGCACATGTCCTTCGGACACGGCCCGCACTTCTGCCTCGGCGCGGCACTGGCCCGCATGGAGGGCGAGATCGTCCTGGACACCCTCCTCAACCGCCTCCCGAACCTCCGCCTAGACGGCACCGAGCCCCCGAAGTGGCAGCGCAGCCTGAACTTCCGCGGGCTCACGCGCCTGGACGTCGCCTTCACTCCGGTGGGGACGGACACGGGGCCGGTCGTGGCGGGATCCTGACGCCGCAGCGCATGAACAACCCATCGGTGTCGATGGGTTGCCTGGCTTTGATGGCGGCGGCCCTGGTTTGACGGCGGCGGCTCGGTCCCGATGGTGGCGGCCTCGGACCCGGTCTTGGCGTCCGCGGCTCGGTCCCGATGGTGGCGGCCCCGGACCCGGCCTTGACGGCGGCGCACCGGCCTCGATGGTGGCGGCCCGGTCGTGGCTGATGCCGCGGCCCTGGGTCTGGCCGCGGGGCTGTGGCCCTGGTTTTGACGGTGGCGGCCTCGGACCCGGTCTTGACGTCCGCGGCCCGGTTCCGATGGTGGCGGCTTCGGACCCGGTCTTGGTGGCGGCCCGGCCTCGATGGTGGCGGCCCGGTCGTGGCTGATGCCGCGGCCCTGGGTCTGGCCGCGGGGCTGTGGCCCTGGTTTTGACGGTGGCGGCCTCGGACCCGGTCTTGACGTCCGCGGCCCGGTTCCGATGGTGGCGGCTTCGGACCCGGTCTTGGTGGCGGCCCGGCCTCGATGGTGGCGGCCCGGTCGTGGCTGATGCCGCGGCCCTGGGTCTGACCGTGGGGCTGTGGCCCTGGCCTTGACGACGGCGGCCCGGTCCCTATGGCGGAGGCCCGGCCGCGCCCCCGGCCCCGCCCCCAGTCGTGGCCGAGGCTGCGGCCCTGACCGTGACCCCAGCCCGGGCTGCGGCGCCCCGGCCCCCCCGGCCCGATCGTGGCCCGGGCCCCGGCGCCCCTGGCTCCACCGTCTGCGGCGCGCCTGGCCCCCGGCCCGGCCCCCCGGCCCCGACCCGACCACGGCACACTCGACCCCGATCGCGGCCCCAGCCCCGACCGTCACCCTGGCCCGCCCCCCCCCGGCGCCCTGGCGACGCCGGGCGCTCCGGTTCACCGCCGGGCGGGCTCCGCGCCCTCGCGGTAGAGCACCAGGTGTTCGTGGAAGAGGACACCGTCACGGACATCGCCCGTGGCGGTGAAGCCGGTGTCGTCGACGTAGTCGATGTGGTCGCCGGTGACGGTGTAGCTGCCGGTGTAGGCGCTGCGGCGGTTGCCGCGGGCCTCGTCGTAGCGGCCGTTCGGCAGCAGTTCCTGGCGGATGAACCCGTCGGCGGTCACCCACATCCCGACGTACGGGTGCGGGGCGCGGGGCGCGTCGTTGCTGGTCATGGCTCTACGATCGCCCCGCCGGCCGGGGGCGACCAGGCCGCCGTCTCCCCAGGTGGGCGCCTCCTGGGTGCCGCACACCCACCATCGCGAGCGACCTCCCCGGGCTCACTCCCTCGTACGCGGGGGCCGGATCCTGGGTGCGTGACACCTGGGGAAACCGCGGCCTGGTTCCGATTCCCCGGCGCGACGAATCTGGTGGTCGAGCAGCCGCAGCGGCTGCCGAAACACTCGCCTCGGGACCTGTACCGGCGCTCAGTTCGCGCAGCGGTGACACCGACGAGACGAATCCACCGAGGAGGACGCGATGACCGTCACCCACGCCATCTCCGACACCGCCACCAACCCTGACTCCGGCGCCGTGGGCTGGAACCCCGAGGCCCTCGCCGAGATCCTCTCGAACGACGAGGGGCGTCCCGTCCTGTTCACCAACGCCCGCATCCTGACGGCGGACCCGCTGATCGGGACCATGACCGGCGCCGACCTGCTGTTCGTCGGCGCCCTGGTCGTCGGGGTCGGACCCGGCATCATCACCGCGGCGGGGGACGACAACGCCATCGTCGTCGACTGCACCGGCCTGACCATCGCCCCCGCCGTCGTGGACACCGTGGCGCTGACCGGCGGCCGTGGCCACCGCTCGGAGTTCGTCGCGACACTGACCCCGGGCAACACCCCCGACTTCCTGGTCCTGCCCGACGAACTCGCCGTCGACGTGCCCCGCGCCGTGGCCGCCCTCTTCACCCGGCCGGAGCAGATCCGCGCCCTCGTCGCGGCCGGCAGCCCGGTCCTGTGGGCCGGCACCGACGTCCCCGGCCGCGTCACCGCCCCCGAGACGGGCATCCCGGCCGCCGCCGACCTGACCGGCAGCCCGCGCGTCGGCGTCTGGATCGACCGGAACGACTTCCTGCACCAGGAACTCACCGCAGACGGCCGCTACGACGAGACCCGGGGCGGACGCCCGCACGCCTACCAGGGCCGCTACTGGATCGACGGCGACCGCATCGACTACCTGGACGACCTCGGCTTCTGGGCCTACGGAGCGTTCCAGTACGACGAACTGCACCACGCGGGCTACGTCATGAAGCTCGCCTGACCTCCCCACCCCACCTCCCCACCATCCCTCCCCCCACCTCCCCTCCCCGCCGAATCGAAAGCCGAAGGAAGACCTCCCATGACCAGCAACGCCAACGACACCACCAGCACCGCCGTCCTCGAAGAGCTTCGGCGCCGCCCCGCCGACCGGCGGCGCATCCTGTTCACCGGCGCGACCGTCGTCACCATGGACCCCGGTCTCGGCGTCATCGACGGCGGTGACGTCCTCGTCGAGGGCGACACCATCACCGCCGTCGGCCGCGACCTCGACGCGGGCGACGCCGTGGTCGTCGACGCCACCGGTACGGTCCTCACCCCCGGCTTCGTCGACACCCACCGGCACGCCTGGGAGGCCCAGTTGCGCCGGATCATGCCGGACGTCGACGACCTCGGCGGTTACGTCATGGCCACCCTCGCCGGTTACGCCACGGTCTACCGGCCCCAGGACATGTACACCGGCACTCGCCTGGCCGCCCTGACCGCGATCGACAGCGGCATCACGACGATGCTCGACTTCTCCCACAACTCCCGCACCGCCGAGCACTCCGACGCCGCCGTCGAGGCTCTCGTCGACACCGGCATCCGAGGCGTGCACGCGTCCATGGGCCCGCACTTCGGCGAGTGGGACCGCCAGTGGCCCGGCGACCTGACCCGCATGAAGGACACGTACTTCAGCAGCGACGACCAGCTGCTCACCCTGCGCCTGGCGACCCTGGCCACCGACGAGATCGCGGGCCCGGCACTCGCGTACGGCCCCGAACTCGCCCGCGTCGCCAAGGACTTGGGCATCGGAGTGAGCGTCGACGCAGTCTTCGGCGCGTCCGGCTCCGAGGCGGTCCTGCGCTGGGCCAAGGACGGCGTTCTGGGCCCCGACGTCACTCTGATCCACTCCACCGGACTGACCCCCGAGGCCTGGAAGGCGATGGGGGAGTCCGGCACCACGGTGGCCCTCGCCCCGACCTCCGACGCGCAGATCGGCCTGGAGACCGCGATCCCCGCCGCCGACGAGGCCCTCGCCGTCGGCATCCGCCCCGGACTGAGCATCGACGTCGAAGTCGCCCTGGCCAGCGACATGTTCACCCAGATGCGGGCCCTGCACGCCATCCAGCGGATGCGCGCGGTCAACGCCGCCTACGGCACCGACGTGGAGCCCTCCCGCATCACCACGTACGACGTCCTCGACTTCGCCACCCTCCAGGGCGCCCGGACGAACGGCCTGGCAGCCGTCACCGGCTCACTCACCCCGGGCAAGAAGGCCGACCTGCTGGTCATCCGGGCCGAGGACCTCAACAACATGCCGCTCAACGACCCGATCGGCACGGTTGTGCTGGGCTCCGACGCCCGCAACATCAGCGCCGTCCTCATCAACGGCGAACCCCGCAAGTGGAACGCCCAGGTCCTGGACGTAGACCTCACCGCCCTGCGCAACGAGGTACACGCCTCCCGCGACCACGTCCTGAACACCCCGTCCACCTGAACAGCCCCTCGCCCCCGCCGCCCCTACCCGTTCCCATCCCTGGGGGCTGCCGCCCCCAGACCCCCGCCATCGGCCTGAACGGCCTCGTCCTCAAACGCCGGACGGGCTGGAGGGGGCGGGCGCGGGTGGGTCGTGCTGAACGCGCTCGTCCTCCGACGCCGGCCGGTATTTCAGCCCGTCCGGCGTTTGAGGACAAGGCCCGTTCAGGGCCGGAGCGGGGGTCTGGGGGCGCAGCCCCCAGGGATGGGACGGGTAGGGGCGGCGGGGGCGAGAAAAAGCAGCGCACCCCCCAACCGCCTCGACCACGCCCTCCCACCGCCTAGTCCGGAGACTGCCGCGCCAACGCGTCCCGCAGCGCCGCCCGGGACGTCACCCCCAACTTGGGAAAGAGCTGGTACAGATGGGTCGAGACGGTGCGCGGGGAGAGGAAGAGCCGTTCGCCGATCTGCTTGTTGGTGAGACCGGCCGCCGCGAGCAGGGCGATCTCCCGCTGCTGTGGGGTCAGCGACACCGGCCCGTGGCGATCGAGGCGTCGGGCGGACTGCCCGGTCGCCCGTAGCTCGTTGCCGGCCCGGGCCGTCCAGGCGCGCGCGCCGAGCCGCTCGAAGGCGTCGAGCGCGGCCCCGAGTTGCGCACGCGCCTCCGTCGTCGACCTCGCCCTCCGGAGCCGCTCACCATAGGCCAGCCGAACCCGAGCCAGCTCGAACGGCCAGCGGTCGGTACCGGGAACCGCGAGCGCCTCCTCGAACCGGTCGACCGCGGTGCCGTGATCGGCGGCGGCGATCGCCGCCGACGCCTGCACGGCCATGTCGAGCCGGGGCGAGATCGCGCCGATGCCCGACTCACGTGCCGCCGCCGCATGAGCCACCGCCTCCGCACCCCGGCCCGTTCGGACCGCGGCCTCGACGAGGTCCATGACGACGAAGAGCGCGGTGGGCACGTGCGAGGCGATCTCTCCCGCGCCGCTGATCGCGGACGCATGCCGGTAGGCGTCCTCGAACCGCGCCCGGCCGAGCGCGGCGAGCGCCCTGGCGTGCGAGGCGCACGACAGGAAGAAGCCGACCTGGCGGGGCGCGGCCCACAGGGTCATCTCGTCCGTCAGCGCCCTGGTCGCGGATTCGTCACCGCGCGCGGCGGCGACCAGGGCCCGTTGGTACGCGAAGTCCGTCGACAACAACCGGTAGCTGTGGGTCTCCCCGAGGCGTCGGCCCTGCTCGGCCTGTGCCTCCAGTTCGTCCCACTCACCCGCCGCGAACCGGTCCCGGCCGAGGAAGAGCCGCCCCTGGAGTTCCAGGGTGACCGAGTCGCTGTCCCGCCCGTCGCGGAGCACCCGCCGCAGCGCCGTTCTGCACCCGGCCAGCCGGTCGACGTACACGGACGCCATGGCGATCCGGACGATCCGGACCGGGTCGATCTCCTGGTCGAGCGAGGCGATGACCTCGTCGAGCCCTTCGAGCGCGGGCGGTGCGGTGCGCGCAGGATCGGCGATCGTGCCGATGATGAGGGCCAGCCGGTCCGGGACCTGCGGTTTCAGCAGGCCGAGTGCCCGGTGGAGGGGCTCCCACAGCTCGGCGCGCTGCCTGCCGTGGCACACCCAGGCCAGGGTGTACAGCGCCTCGATCATGGTGTCGTCGGTCGCGTCGTACGGCTGGTGCTGCATCTCGATCGCGCCGACGAGCAGACGGTGGGCGGTGTCGAGGTCGCCCTCGCCGCTGAGGAGGATGTGATGGGCGGCGGCGACCGCGGCGACCAGCGGCCCCGCGCGTCCGCCGTCGGCCTGGCGGGCCTCTTCGAGCAGTCGGGGCACATCACGCAGATCACCGGTCAGATCCGCGCCGAGGTAGGCCGCCTCGGCGATCCGGCGGCCGCGGTCGTAGCCACGGGGGCTCAGTTCCGCGGCACGCAGCAGCGCGGCGATGGCGCCGCCCGCGTCGCCGCGCCGCACGATGTCGTGCGCGACCCCCTCCAGCAGCCGCGCGACGTCCTCCGCGGGTTCGACGGTGGCGTGGGCGAGATGCCAGGCGCGCCGCTCGGGCCGGTCGGCCCGGTGTTCGGCCAGCGCGCGATGGACCTTGCGCCGCTGGTCGCTGGTCGACAGCTCCACGACCGCGGATCGCGTCAGGGGATGGCGAAACGCCAGCCTGCTGGTGCGGTCGTCCACACGCACCAGGCCGGCCCGCTCCGCGTGGGCCAGATCCTCCATTCCGGTTTCCTCGGACCCGGCCGACGCCAGGACCCGCAGGTCACCGGTGCCGTCCAGGACCGCGTAGAGCAGGAGCAGCCGCGTGGCCTCGGGCAGGGCCTCGACACGGGAGGCGAACACGGCCTGGAGCCGGCGGCTCAACGGCAGGACGTCGGGTACCCCGGCTCCGGAGCGCCGACTGCCGCTGAGGGCGATGGGCAGCTCCAACAGGGCCAGCGGATTGCCCTGTGCCTCGGCCAGCAGCCGATCGCGCATCCGGGGTGCCAGGGAGGGGAAGCGGTCCTGGATCAACTCCGCCGCTGCGGTCGCGTCGAGGGGCCGTACGTCGTGTTCGGGCACCCCGCCGCGCTCGAAGAAGCTGCCCTCGTACGAGCGGTACGCGCCGAGAAGACCGACCCGGCTGCCGTCGAGCCGGCGGGCGACGAAGCCGAGCACCACGGCGCTGGCCCGGTCCAGCCACGGCAGATCGTCCACGATCACCAGCAACGGGCGCTCGGCGGCGGCCTCGGAGAGCAGGGTCAGCGTCGCGTTCGACACCAGGAGCTGATCGGACGGCGCCCCGTCGGCCAGGCCCAGCGCGACGCTCAGCGCACCGCGGTACGGATCGGTCAGCCGCTCGAGCCCGGCCAGCAACGGGCGCAGCACCTGATGAAGCCCCGCGAAACTCACGGTGCTCTCGAACTCCACACCGGCGGCCCGTACGACACGCGAGCCCAGGTCATGAGCCTGTGTGGCCGCGGCGTCCAGCAGGACCGTCTTGCCGACGCCGGCCTCCCCGGACAGCAGGAGCGCGCCGCCGGAGTGCATGGCCCCGACGACGAACCCCCGCACCAGCTCCAGGTCGCGCTCGCGCCCGATCAACTGCCCGGCCGCACCCGTCGTACCCGCCGTATCCGCTGGTAAGGAGCCCCCACCGTCCATCCGCGTCCCCCTAACGCCCGCTGCACTCTACGCCCGGGTGCGCCGGCCGGTCAGCACCCTGTGGGGCGCCTTGTGGCCGGGGGAGACGGCGAGGAAAAGGGGGGTGGGGGCGTGCCCGTGATCAGTGGTCGGCGGCCTGCTTGATCAAGGCGGCCACCTCGGTCGGCCGCGACACGTAGACCGCGTGGCTGCCGGCGACCTCGACGACCTGGGAGCCCGCCCGCTCCGCCATCACGCGCTGAGCGGGCGGCGGGATCATCCGGTCGTCGGTGGCGACGAGGTACCAACTCGGCCTCACCCGCCAGGCGGGCTCGACCACGGCACCGGTGAGGGCGTCGACGCCCCACGGGACCTGGGAGTCGGCCAGGAACGCCGCCTGCCCGGCGGGCAGATCGGCGGCGAAGGCCTCCGCGAACCTCTCCGGGTCCAGGAACAGGAAGCCCTCCCTGGGCGGCAGGATGGGCGGGACCGGGGCGCCCGGCGGCGGGTCGGCGATGAGCGTGTTCACCGACTCGCCCTTGTCGGGCGCGAACGCGGCGATGTAGACCAGCGCCGCCACCTTCGGATGGGTGCCCGCCTGCGAGATGACGGCGCCGCCGTACGAATGCCCCACCAGGACGACCGGGCCGTCCTGCGCGTCCAGTACGAGCCGTACCGCGGCGGCGTCCCCCTCGAGGGACAGCGTCGGATTCTGGACGACGCTGACGTTGTACCCGTCCTGCTCGAGGATCTCGTGGACCCCCTGCCAGCCTGATCCGTCCACGAAACCTCCGTGGACGAGGACGACGTTCCTCGATCCCGAACTCGCGCTCATCGACCGCTCCTTCCGCGTACCGGGCCGCTGTGGCCACGCAACCGAAGCTAGACGGGCGCGAGTTCGACCGATTCCGTCAAGTGACGTAGTTCCAGGCGACGTAGCCCGGCGGGCGGCCTCGTTCAGGCTGCCCGCCGAGCGCCCCTCGCGTCCGCACGGACGACCTCAGATCGCCTGCGCGGTGGGCATGACGGTGATCTCGGTGAGGTTGACATGGCGCGGGACGGCGGCCATGAAGGCGACGGTCTCCGCGATGTTCGCGGACTTCAGACAGTCGATGTCGTGGATGAGGTCCGCCATCAGTTTCGAGGCGTCCGGGTCGGTGACGTGGTCGGGGAGTTCGGTCTCGACCATGCCGGGCTCGATCGTGGCCACGCGGACCATCTTGGGACCGAGTTCGACGCGGAGCAGCCGGGTGAGATGGCTGATGTACGCCTTGGTGCCGGAGTAGACGGAGAACTTCGCCAGGATGCGGGTCGCCGCGATGGACGAGGTGTTGATCAGGTCGGCGGGCCTGCCCTGGGCGGCGGAATGGGTGAGGTGGGGGAGGAACGCGGCGATGACGTTCATCAGGCCGCCGATGTTGAGGTCGATCTGGCGCTGCCAGTCGTCGACCTTCAACTCCTCGATGCCGGAGATGAGTTGGACCCCGGCGTTGTTGAACACCAGATCGGCCTTGCCGAAGCGGGCGGCGACCCGGTCGGCGGCGCTCCGGACGGCGGCACGGTCGGTCACGTCGACGGCCAGGGCGAGCGCGGAGCCGCCACCGGCCTCGATCTCCTTGACCAGACTGTCGAGACGCTCCTTCCGCCGGGCCAACACGACCACGGTGGCGCCGAGTTCGGCGAGGCGCCGGGCGGTGACGGCACCCATGCCGCTGGAGGCACCGGAGACGACGGCGTCACGGCCGGCCAGGGGCGTGCCGGTGAGCAGGGCAGCGGACATCACAAAACCTCGATCTCTTTGCTGGGTACGGTTTCTGGGACCGATTTCCGGTTTCTGGGACCGATCTCTGACGATGCGTCAGGCGACGTCGTCATGGCCGGTGGCGGCGGACTTCTCGCGCCAGGCGGCGAGATCCTCCTGCACCTGCTGATACTTGACGTCCAGCCGCTCCAAGGTGTCGCGCCCGAGGTAGAGATGTGTGGGCAGCTTCTCCGTGGAGGCGGCCTCGACGATGAGCGCGGCACCCTTGACGGGGTCGCCGAGCTGGGCGTGGTTGGCCCGGTCGATCCAGTCCAGCGTCACGTGCGCCGGGGTGTCGTCGTAGTCGGCGATACGGTCCGCGGCGACCGACAGGGAACTGGCGTCGAGGAAGTCCGTACGGAACACGCCCGGTTCGACGACCATCGACTGGATCCCGAACGGGGCCATCTCGACGGAGAGCGCCTCGCTGATGCCGGCGACGGCGAACTTCGACGCGCAGTACAGGCTGACACCGGGCTCGCCCTCGAACCCGGAGCGGGAACCGATGTGCACCAGCCGGCCCGAGCCCTGCTTGCGCATCACGGGCAGCACGGCGCGGGTGACGTTGATCAGCCCGAAGACGTTGAGGTCGAACAGCGACCGGGCCTCCGCGTCGGTGATCTCCTCCAGCGCGCCGAGCAGACCCCGGCCGGCGTTGTTGACGAGGACGTCGATGCCGCCGAACCGCTCCACGGCGGCCTCGACCGCCTGCGGGATGCTGTCGTTGTCCGTGACGTCCAGGGCGACCGCGAAGACCTTGTCGGAGTTCTTCAGATCGTCCGGCACGCGCTCCGGATTCCGTGCGGCGACCACGACATCGTTGCCTCCCGCCAGGGCGGCACGGGCGATTTCCGCACCGATTCCACGGGAGGCGCCGGTGACGAACCACGTAGCCATGGGAAAACCTCTTTCGTCTTTTTCGGATCCCCTTTTCGGAGATCTCCTGTTGACGAATTCGAGTCTGCCCGTCGGCCCAGGAATGATGAAGGCCGCGCTTCTCCTGGGAGTCCCACACCTAGGAAAGGCCAGGAAAGGTAGGAAAGGCTAGGAAAGGCGAGGCGCTTCGGGTGCGCTGACGGAACCCAGCAGAGCAAGCCCGTCGGCGGAGGGGGAGCCGGGCTCGGCCTGGAGGACGACGAGTTGCTGTCCCGGGACGCTGCGGATGCTGAGCGCCTCGTGCCGCAGCTCCAGGTCTCCCACGACGGAGTGGCGCACATGCTTGACGTCGTAGGGCGGGACCCGGGTGTACTCGCGTGCCCACAGAGCGCGGAACTCGCCGCTGCGCACCGACAGTTCACCGACCAGCTCCAGGATCCGGGGATCCTCGGGGGTGCTCGCGGCGGTCCGCTGAAGGTCGGCGACCGCACGGTGCCTGGCCCGCTCCGCGTTCCGGTAGAAGGTCTTGGCCGTGGGGTCGAGGAAGAGCATGCGCAGTACGTTGTCGTGCTGGGCGAAGTCGCCGTAGAGGGCGTCGGCCAGGGCGTTCGTGGCCAGCAGGTCCTGGGCGTGGCCGATGATGAAGGCCGGTGTCGCGGTCCAGCTCTCGATCAGCTGCCGCAGGTGCGGGCGGACCCGCTCGACCCGAACCGGGGATTTCGTACGCCGGGCCGCCGGCTGCGCCAGCCGGAAGAGTTCCCCCTTGTCCTCGTCCCCGAGGCGCAGGGCGCGGGCGAGGGCCTCCAGCACTCGGGGTGAGGGGCTCAGCTCACGGCCCTGCTCCAGCCGGCTGTAGTAGCTCGGGCTGACACCGGCGAGCGTCGCGACCTCGTCACGCCGCAGACCGGGCACCCTCCGCCGGCCGGCGCCGGACAGGCCCGCCGCGTCAGGGCTGAGGCGTTCCCTACGGGAGCGGAGGAACGGACCCAGCCCTCCAACCGGGTCATGCCGAATGTCGTTGTCCATACCGTCAAGGCTAGGCGGAGAAGGGCGGGCGGAGTTCGGCCGACGGTGGGTGTATTACACCCAGGATCGGCGAGCCCCCATGGAGGCGAAGGTTTGTAGTCTTGCCCCATGAGCAACGGGACACCCCTGGGTGATTTCCTCAGAGCCCGCCGAGAAGCCCTGAAGCCGCACGACGTGGGACTGCCCGAACACGGGCGACGGCGGGTGCCGGGCCTGCGCCGAGAGGAAGTCGCGCTGCTCGCCGGAGTCAGCTCCGACTACTACATCAGGCTGGAACAGGGCCGCGAGAACAGCCCGTCCCCGCAGGTCCTCGACGCCGTGGCGCAGGCGCTGAAACTGGACGCGGAAGCCACCGACCACCTCAACCGCCTCTGCCTCACCGCCTCGCAACGCCCGCGCGACCGGGGCGAGACGGCCGTCAGCCAACAACTGCTGCAACTGATGGACGGCTGGGAGCACACCCCGGCCTTCGTCGTCGGCCCGGCCCTCGACATCCTGGCGGGCAACTCCCTGGCCACGGCCCTCCACAGCGGCTTCGACGCCTTCGACAACCTCGCCCGCATGGTGTTCGTCGACCCGGCGGGCCGCGAGTTCTACCAGGAATGGGAGCGGGCCGCACATTCCTGCACCGCCGAAATCCGCGCCGCCTACGGCCACGACCCCAAATCACCCCGAATCGCCGAATTCGTGACGCAACTCTCCGCCCAGAGCAAGGAATTCGCCGAACTCTGGAAGCGACACGACGTGAAAGGCAAATCCCAAGAGGGCAAGCACCTCAAACACCCCCAGGTCGGCGACCTGCACATCAAATTCGCGGCCTTCACGGTAAACGGATCCCCACACCAACAACTGGTCGTCTACCAAGCCGAACCGGCGAGCCAGACGGCAACGGCCTTCGAGACCCTGAGGACCATGGCCACCCGCCCGAAGCAGGCGGAGACAGCCCAGAGGTAGCGCCACGGGGGCGCGGTGCCCGCGGGGTTCCAGGTAGGTACACAGTCCGAAGCGAGGCGCACGGGACGCAGCCCTCACGGGAGCCCCGGAGGCGCAGCCCCACCCCCACCAAGGGGCGCAGTCCCGCCCCGGGTTCCGGCTCGCACCCCCGAGCGGGATGTGCGGGACCCACCCCCACGGAACGTCCGGGCGCGCGCCCGGACGCGGGGTGCAGGGGATGCAGATCCCGCCGGGGGTTCAGGGAGGCAGCCCCGAGCGCGGTGCAGGGGACGCAGTCCCCGCCGGGGGTTCAGGGAGGCAGCCCCGAGCGGGGTGCAGGGGACGCAGTCCCCGCCGGGGTGCAGGGGCAGCGCCCCGTCGGGGGTTCAGGAGGCCGCGCTCCTGACCGGGGTCGAAGGGGCGGAGCCCCTGGGGATGGGAATGGGTAGGGGCGGCGGGGGCGAGGAAAGGCAACCCCGCCCCGATCCCGCGCGCGCCTTCGTCTCCGCCCCACCCGTGCCGCCCTCCCCGCACCGGCCGATGGAATGACATGCCCGCACACCGCCGCGCGCCCGCACGGCCAGCGCGCCGTCCGTCCCGCAGGATCCGGTGCATGCTGCCCCAGTTCTGGACCCGGACGGTCGAGTTCCTCCTCGGCCGTGAGGGCCGCTCGCTGCATCTGAAGGCGGCGGGCGGCGCCACGGCGGCCCTCGGGGCGGTGATGCTCCTCG
Organism: Streptomyces sp. NBC_00075; assembly: GCF_045041225.1. NCBI lineage: Bacteria > Bacillati > Actinomycetota > Actinomycetes > Kitasatosporales > Streptomycetaceae > Streptomyces > Streptomyces sp. NBC_00075. Next base: position 1,969,822 of record NZ_CP108243.1, on the reverse strand, counting down.
GCTCGTGGGTGGTCGTGGCCGCCGAGGAGGGCGCCAGGGGCGCCAACCTGACGTCGTACCCGAAGGCCCTGTGGTGGTCGGTCGAGACGGCGACGACCGTCGGATACGGCGACTTCTACCCGGTGACCCTGTGGGGCCGGATCGTCGGCGCCGTGGTGATGGTCGTCGGCATCACCACGTACGGCATGGTCACCGCGGCCCTCGCCACCTGGTTCGTCGGCCGGGAGGAGGAACGCCGACATCGCCTCGCGCACACCGCCCACGAACTGTGCGAGGACACCGCCCGCGCCCTGCACGACCGGTTCGACCGCCTGGAACACCTGGTCATCAGCCATGACCGTCCGGGGGGACGGTCCGAATGAACAGCGCCGCACGCTGCCCCCGGCCACGGCGGCGACCACCGGACAACGCCGACCGGGGCAGCTATTCCTGGGCGGCGCCCGCGTCACCGTCGGCGGCCGGCTGCTGCTGGAGGAAGACCGTGAGCCATTTCTCCGTATGGGCCACGTGGGCCGCGGCCGCGCCCGCGGCGGCGACGGGATCGCGGTTGGCGAGCGCCGTGGCGATCGCGCGGTGGTCCTCGTCGCTGGCGCGCTTGATGTGCGGGCCGTCGGGAAGCGTGAACACCTGATAGGCGCGGGACCGGGCCCGGAACACCCCGAGCAGCGAGCCGAGCGTGGGGTTTCCGCCGACGCGGGCGATCTCAGCGTGGAAGCTCTGGTCGAGGGCGGAGACCCGCTCCGGGTCCTCGGTCGCCTCCATCGCCTCGATGTGCTCGAAGATCGACTTCAGTGTCTCGGGGGTCATCCGGGCCGCCGCCTGCGCCGCCGCGTGGGACTCCAGGATCCGCCGGATCTCGTACATCTCCAGCAGTCCGGCGAGCGGCAGCAGATCGACCGTGAGCGACAGGCTGCCCACGATGTCCTCCGGCCGCAGCTGTGAGACATAGGTGCCCGAGCCGTGCCGGGGCTCTATGACCCGCAGGGCCGCGAGCATCCGCACGGCCTCGCGCAAGGAGCCCCGGGAGACGCCCAGTTCCTCGCACAGCTCGCCCTCCGGCGGGATGCGCTGCCCGGCCACCAGGCGGCCGGTGGAGATCATGTGCCGTAGTCCGTGGAACGCCTGGTCAACTGCGGACATTCTTCGCCTCCTGAGGACTCGGCCGCTTCACTCGGCCTTCGGCAGCCTACAGAGTCATCTGATGAGTTACGGCATCTCCCCTCAAGTCATCCAATGACTTATTTCGAGGACGTAATCGGTCGGTCACGACGCCATCAAGTCGCCGACCGCCCCGAGGATTGCGTCACCGAGTCCCATCCATTGGCATCTTTGCAGGTGAGAGGGCATTTTTTGGATGCTCAATGATGCGATACGAGTACGGGTCGCCCCTCCGTTCCGCGTGACCGTCTGATGTCGACGCCCCCGGCCCCTTGCCTGTCCCAGGGCCTCGATGCCACGATGCGCCGCAAGTCATCTGACCTATTTTCGTTGCCGTCCGATGTGTGGGCCTGCTGTCGTGGGGCCAAGGAGATCGTGAGTCATACGTGAGCGAGCTGGATGTCAGCACTGTCACCACCGCGCCGAGCCCCCTGCTGCTCGCCGACGGAAGACCGGCGGCCGAGGCGTGGTCGCTGGACCCCGCGCACAAGCACGTCAACCACGGGTCGTTCGGGGCGGTTCCGGTCGTCGCACAGCAGGAGCAGAACCGGCTGCGGGCGGAGATGGACCGCTCGCCGGGCGTGTGGTTCCCGGGGCTGTCGGCCCGGGTCGCGGCAGCCCGGGCCGAAGTCGCCGCGTTCCTGCGGGTCGCCGTGGACGACCTCGCCCTCGTGCCGAACGCCAGCGGCGGCGCGAGCGTCGTCTACACGAACGTACCGGCGAGGCCGGGCGGCGAGGTTCTCGTGACGGACCACGGCTACGGCGCCGTCACCATGGGCGCGCAGCGCCTGGCCCGGCGCTGGGGCGGCACCGTCCGCACCGCGCACGTTCCGCTCGACGCGGACGAGGACCGGGCGTACGAGGCGGTCCTCGCCGGGATCACCGACGCGACGGGCCTGATCGTCCTCGACCACATCACCTCCGCGACCGCCCGCTGGATGCCCGTGGAGCGGATCGGACGCGTGGCGCGTGAGCGCGGCATCCCGCTGCTGGTGGACGGCGCACATGTGCCAGGACTGGCCGAGGATCCGCTCGCGGGGCTGGACTGCGACGTGTGGGTCGGCAACCTCCACAAGTTCGGCTGCTCGCCCCGCGGTACGGCGGCCCTGGTCGCCCGCGGTCCGCTCCGCGACGACCTCCACCCGCTGATCGACTCGTGGGGCGCCCCGGAGCCGTACCCCGCCCGCTTCGACACCCAGGGCACCGTCGACGTCACGAGCTACCTCGCCGCGCCGACCGCCCTCGGCTTCGTCGAGGACACCTGGGGCTGGGACACAGCACGCGCCTACATGCGGACGCTGGCCGACTACGCGGAACGGATCGTCGGCGACGCCTTCGCCGAACTCACGGGGGAGAGCAGCTCGGTTGACGTCGGCATGCCGGTCAACGCGCTGCGCCTGGTCCGGCTCCCCGACGGTCTCGGCGCCACCCATGCCGCCGCCGACGCCCTGCGCGACCGTGTCGCCGCGGAGTTGGGCGTCGAGGCCGCCTTCACCAGCTTCGGAGGCGTCGGTTACCTCCGGCTGTCGACGCACGTGTACAACACGGCCGCCGACTTCGAGTACTTCGCCGAGCACTGCGTTCCGGTGCTCGGCGCATGGGCCCGCACCCAGCACGACGCACACCTCACATCGCAGTGACCCATCAGATCCATCAGATCCATCACAGACCCCCCGGAACTGGGAGAGCACAGTGTTGAGCAGCAGAAAGGCAGCAGCGGTCGCCCTCGGGCTCGCCACCGCGTTGACGGCGTCGGGCTGTGCCGTCGGCGGCGGCTCCGGCACGAGCGACGGAACCGTCACGCTCCACATGGTCGAGAGCCTCACCAACCCGGCCCGTACGGCCGTACTGAAGACCCTCATCGGCCAGTTCGAGAAGCAGAACCCCAAGATCAAGGTCGACCTGATCTCCCCGCCCACCGAACAGGCGGACCAGAAGATCCAGCAGATGCTCCAGTCCGGCAGCGGCATCGACACCATGGAGGTCCGGGACATCACGGCCGGGCCGTGGTCGACCAACGGCTGGCTCTACGACATGAGCAAGCCCCTCAAGGGCTGGAGCGGCTGGGACGCGCTGACCGACAACGCTGTCAAGTACGCGAAGGACGCCAAGAACCGGACGTACTACATCCCGTACGGCTTCTACGGCCTCAGCCTCTACTACCGCACCGACCTGGTCTCCGAGGCCGGCTTCAGCGCCCCGCCCGCGAGCTGGGACGACCTGCTCAAGCAGGCCACCGCCATCCAGGACCCCGACAAGCGCCGGTACGGCTACGCCTTCCGCGGCGGAACGAACGCCAACAGCAACGCCGTAGCGGTCATCGAGGCGTACGTCGCCGACAGGATCGACCGGGACAACGGGTTCAAGCTGACCGACGGGAAGACGATCTTCTCGGCACCGGAGGCGCTCACCGCCCTGGAGACGTACTTCAAGCTCTTCAAGAAGGCGTCGCCGCCGTCGTCCGTCGCCTGGGGCTACCCGGAGATGGTCGAGGGCTTCTCCAACGGCTCGACCGCCTTCCTCCTCCAGGACCCCGAAGTGATCGCCACGGTGGCGGAGTCGAAGTCGATCACCACGAAGCAATGGAATACGGCGCCGCTGCTGACCGGCCCCAGCGGCAAGGCCGTGCAGCCGGTGGCGACCGCGGGCTGGGGCATCGCGTCCGGCAGCAAGCACAAGGCGGAGGCCGTCAAGCTGATCGAGTTCCTCTCCGAGGGCGACGCGGCCACCACCTTCGACAAGAAGAACAGCCTCGTCCCCATCCTCAAGAGCTCCGCCGACGACACGTTCTACAAGACGGGCGCCTGGGCGAGCTACGTGAAGATGACCGAGAACCCGGACACGTACATCACGGTCACCCAGCCCCGTAACTCCTCCTGGTGGACCGAGTGGATCCAGAAGTCCGACTCCGAGATCCAGAAGGTGCTGCTCGGCAAGATGACACCCAAGGAGCTCCTGGCCGGCTGGGACACCTACTGGACCGAGAAGTGGAAGAGCCAGTAGGGCTGGCGGGAAGGCCGGACGTGAATCCCTCAACCACCGACGCGGGGCCCCGGCAGGCGGCCCCGCCACCCGCGAAGACCTCGGCGCCCGCGCCGCGCCCGCGCAGGCCGGTCTTCACCGGCCGCCGGGGCCTGAGCATCGCGGCGTTCATGGCGCCGGCGGCCCTGTTCGTCGCGGTGTTCGTCTACTACCCCATGATCGCGGGCGGTCAAATGGCCTTCCGCAACTGGAACTTGAACGACCTCACCGACACCTCCTGGGTCGGCCTCAAGAACTTCAAGGGCATCCTGGACGACCCGGTCTTCTACACCGTCCTCGGCAACACCGCGGTCTGGGTGGTCGGTTCGATCGTGCCCCAGTTCGTCATCGGGTTCGCCATCGCCCTGTGGCTGCGCCGCAGGTTCCGCCTCCGTGGGCTTTACCAGGCGTTGATCTTCTTCCCGTGGGCGATCTCCGGGTTCCTCATCGGCATCCTGTTCCGCTGGATGTTCAACAGCGAGTTCGGGGTCGTCAACGACCTGCTGGAAAAAGCCCACTTGATCGACACCCCGATCCCGTGGCTGGCCGACCCGAAGACCGCGATGACCGCCGTCGTCATCGCCAACATCTGGTACGGGGTCACCTTCTTCACCATCATGATCCTGGCCGCGCTCCAGTCGATCCCCGACGAGATCTACGAGGCCGCTGCCCTCGACGGCGCCGGAAAGGTCCGTACGCTCTTCCAGATCACCATCCCCTCCATCCGCGCGACGCTGGCGCTGACGGTCCTGCTCCGGGTCATCTGGATCTTCAACTTCCCCGACATCATCTTCGGCATGACCGGCGGCGGCCCGTCCAACGAGACGCACATCGTCACGACTTGGATGATCTCCATCACCCAGCAGGGCGACTACGGGAAGGCCTCGGCGGTCGGGCTGATCGTCGTCGCCATGCTGATGGTCTTCTCGGTCTTCTACCTCACGGCCACCCGGGAGCGGAACGGAAAGACGTCATGATCAACAAGGAGTCCACCGCCGGACGCGCCGTACGCATCACATTCCTGACGGGCTGGCTGATCGTCACGGTCTTCCCGCTGTACTGGATCACCATCACCTCGCTCAAGAGCCCCGGGACGATCTTCAGCCCCTCGATCGCCTACTGGCCCGAGCACTTCTCGCTCGCCAACTACACCGGCCTGTTCAGCAAGGCACAGTTCGGCGTCTACCTCACCAACAGCCTGGTCATCGCGACGGTCGCCGGCGTGGTGGCGACCGTCATCTCCCTCCTGTCGGCATACGTCCTCGCGCGCTTCGAGTTCCGGAGCAAGACCGCGCTCCTGATGGCGGCCCTGGTCACCCAGATGATCCCGTCCTTCATCGCGCTCGGGCCGCTGTACATGCTGATGACGGAACTCCAACTCGTCGACAACCGGCTCGGGTTGACCCTCGTCTACGTCGCGGTCTGCATCCCCTTCTGCACGGTGATGCTCCGCGGGTTCTTCGAGAACGTGCCGGACGCGCTGGAGGAGGCCGCGATGATCGACGGCTGCTCACGGCTCGGGGCACTCTTCCGGGTGCTGCTGCCGGTCATGCAGCCCGGCATCATCGCCGCGTTCATCTTCAACTTCGTCAACTGCTGGAACGAGCTGTTCCTTTCGGTGACCCTGATGAACAGCGACGCCAACAAGACAGTGCCGACCGCGCTGAACGGCTTCATCTCCAGCTTCAACATCGACTGGGGCTCGATGTCGGCGGCGGCGGTGCTCACCATCGCGCCCACGATGCTGCTCTTCGCCTTCGCCAGCCGCTACATCGTCCAGGGACTCACCTCCGGCGCGGTGAAGGGCTGACGAGCGCTCATGGGTTGAGCGGCCAATAGGGATCGAGATACCTGCTGCTGCCCAGCCCTCCCCACTCCACGGAGATCCGGTCGCCCTTCCACGGAACGTTGTGGAACGTCGCCCAGGAGACGAAGCTGCGCCCCGGCCCCAGGGTGAAGTCGGCCTGGGGCTGCGTGCTGCACAGGGTCGCGTCGGCGGCGACGTACCCGATCTTCCGGCCGTCACGCAGAAACCACTCCTTGGACAGCTCGGGGTCCTCCCAGCCCCGGCAGGTGAAGTACAGGACGCGGTCGCTGTCGTTGCGGTAGGTGACGTAGACGTGGAGGTACTGCGGCACCTGGCCGGACGGCGGCTTCTCCACCTCCGACCACGACCAGTGGAGGCTCCAGCCGGGCTCCACGCGGACGACTCCGTCACCGCCGGGGGCGTACGTCCCCGGTGCCGGACAGTTCGCCGGCGTCTGGGGCGTGCACGGCAGGGAGTCCGCGGTGGCCGTCGGCGCGGACGCCAGCACCAGGGCGAAGGCCGCCGTCCCCGAGACGGCGGCGACAAGGGAATACCGCTTCACGGACTTCACGGCGCCTCCTGGAGGTCCTCGCATCCGGTGTCCGCCGGGGCGGGGTCCCCCTGGGGTGCGGCTGCGGAGGACATCAGCCTGGCAGCCGGCGACGGACTCGCCCAGAAGGGGGACACGCGAGCGGGGGTGCGTTGGCTGACGCCCACGCGCATCGACCGGGACGCGCGCCGGGGAGTGCGAGAGGGCGGCCGCCGGGGGAGGTGCGGACGGCCTCTGGAGGAGGCTCAGAGGCTCAGTTGGCCGAAGAGGTCCGCATGGACTCCGGAGAATGCCTCCACGCGTGTTCCGTCGAGGCGGAAGGCGTGGTCGGTGCCCACGAACGGGATGCCGAGCAGGGTGTACGCGGAGTCCTGGACGCTGTCGGTGGCCGCATGGGCGATGCCGGCGGAGGTACGCGCGAGGACTTGCTGGAACCATCCGGAGAGTTCAGGGGTGGGGCGGCCACCGGTTCCCCCGGACCCGCTCGGCCCGCAGCACGGCGATGTCCGCGGGACAGTTCCCGGCGAGCGTGACTGCCGGAGCAAGATCGAGGGGGACCTTGCCCGGGCCGTCCACGGCCCAGGCAAGAGATGCTCTGGTCAAGTGCTGGGCCGTTCAGTGTGAGCGATCCTCGCGGAGCGGACGCCTACCTCTCCGCCGCCCGCAGACGCTGGGCCGCCGTGTCGCCGCGTCGGCCGACCGGTACGACACCTGTCGCGGCGGCGAGGCCGTAAGGGGGCATGTCGACGTACACCGATTCGTAGGAGCCCGCCGGGACGATGAACGTCTCGTGCCAGATACCCACATGGCCCTTCCCGGCGCGTGCTCGTCGGTTGAACTCCGTCCATGCGGGCCGGTGTTCCTTGTCCTGCTGGTGGGCGTAGGCGAGGAGCCGCTCCTTGTCGGTCCAGTACTGGACGACGTAGAAGTCCCGGAGGCTGCCGTAGAGCACCTTGTAGCCGAGAAGTCCGCTGCCCTTCTCTTCCGACAGTTCGCGAAGCATGCGTGGCATCGACATGAACGCCGGCAGCCAACTGGAGAATGCTCGCAGCCGGTTGATCCGTAGCCCTATGTGGAAGACGACGATGTCGCCTTCGGCGGCGGAGGTCTGACGGCCCGGAGCTACTTTCTCGGACATGGATCTCCTCTGTTTCACGGCCGGACGAGCGGTCGGGATTTCGCACGAATCACCCAGAAGTGGATCACCAGCCCGATGCCCCAGCCCACAATCGACCACAAGGGCCAGAAGAAGTGGTCGGGTGTGAGAATTCCCCACAGCACCACTTGGGCCACATTGGCGATGACGTACCAGAACAGGTGGATCCGCAGGCCCCACCTCATGGCCTTTTCGTTCTTGTGCATCACGCCTCCTGCGTGTCCTGTACGGCCGTCTCGATGAGGCCCACCGTCGCCCCCGGCCGCGAGACGAACACCATGTGCGAGGCACCCTCGACCACCTGGGTCTTCGCACCGGAGCGCTGGGCCATGAACTCCTGCGTCGCCGGCGGGATGATCCTGTCGGCGCCGCTGATCAGGTTGTAGCTCGGGATCGTCTGCCATGCCTGCGGACCGGTGGCGGGCTCGCCCAGGGCGGCGCCGGTGGCCGGGCGTTGCGTGATCGAGTAGAGGGCGGCTTCCTCCGCCGACACGTCGGCGGCGAAATGGGGATGAAAGACCTTCGGGTCGATGTACAGGTCGACCTGACCGTCGGGCAGCGGCACAGGCTTGAGGGACTCGCCCACGGTGCTGCCCGGGAACTTCTCGACCAGTGCCTGCGCGCTCTCGCCCGTCTCCGGCACGAACGCCGCCAGGTAGACCAGCGCCTTCACGTTCGCGTTCCCCTCGGCGGCAGCGGAGATGACCGCACCGCCGTACGAGTGCCCGACCAGCACGATCGGTCCCTCGATGCTGTCCAGCAGAGCCTTGACGTTGGCTGCGTCGAAGGCGAGCCCTCGCAGTGGATTCGGCGCGGCGATCACTGAATAGCCGTCGGCGACAAGCCGCTTGGTGACGGCGTTGAAGCCGCTGCTGTCGGCGAAGGCTCCGTGTACGAGCACGATCGTCGGTTTTCCGTTCACCATGGACCAGCCTTTCCTCGGGCGTGCGGATCGACGCAAAGCTATGGCGTCGCACTGGACGGGAAATGAATGAGGCCGGGACCTGGTTCCGGGTGGCCTTCAGTGATCATTCAGTCGACGTCAAGCCGGTTCGGCCAATCTGAGCGCCTCGGAGGACAGCTGACTGGGGGGTGCCGATGGTGTCGGACGAGGAAGCCGATGTGGTGGTGATCGGGTCGGGTATGGGCGGTCTCGCGGCGGCGCGCACGATCGCGCAGTTCGGCGGGAAGCGTGTGCTCGTCCTCGAACAGCACTACACGCTCGGCGGGATGACGCACGAGTTCTCCCGCGCCGGGCGATACCGGTTCGGAACCGGTCTGCATTACATGAGCGCGGGTGCCGGCCCGTTCCTCGGGTTCATGACGGACGGAAGGGCGCAGCTCTCCCCCCTGCCGGACGAGTACGACGCACTGCATTTCCCGGGGTTCGACTTCGCCGTCCCCGCCACGAAGGAACGGTTCCGTGAGCGTCTGAAGGAACGGTTCCCTGCCGAGTCCGACGCGATCGACCGATTCTTCCGGACCACGCGCTGGGCCATGGCCGGGCTGACCGCGCGCAATGTCTTCGCGTCGTTCCCCGCCGGCGTACGCAGAGCGGGCGCGCCCGTCGTCGAGCGGCTCTTCCCGTCGGCGTACCGGTCGTTGCGGGACCAGGTCGCCCGCAGTTTCCGCGATCCGCAGCTGCGGGCCGTGCTGGCCGCGCGGTGGGGGCTGTACGGCACTCCGCCGGCATCGAGCGCGTTCGGCTATCACGCGGCGGTCCCGCTGACCTTCTTCATGGAGGGCACCGCACATCCCGTGGGCGGCCCGCAGGAGCTCAACCGGGTCGTGCTGGAGATCCTCGCGCGGTACGGCGTCGTGCTGCGCTCCCGGCAGCGGGTCCATGAGGTCGTCGTCGAGGAGGGCAGGGTGGCCGGTGTCGACGTCGAGGACACCGGCACCGGCCGCCGGTACCGGGTGCGGACGGACACCGTCGTCTCGGCGGCCGGGGTGCGCAACACGTACGCCCTGATCGGGAAGAGCCACGAACTGGCGGAGCTGCCCGCGGAACGGTCGGCGGTCATGCTGTTTCTCGGGCTGGACCGGTCGCCGGCCGAGTTCGGGCTGCGCGGCGAGAACCACTGGTTCATGCCGGATCTCGACGAGCACGACAGCATCCACCGCCCTCCGGGGGAAGGCACGCTGTACGTCTCGTTCGCCTCGCTCAACAACCCGGCCGCCCGGTTCCACACGGTGGAGCTGCTGGAACTCGTCGATCCGAAGGTGGTCGACCAGTGGCGCGGCACGCCCGAGAACGAACGTCCGGACAGCTACCGGAAGTTCAAGGACGAGCTGACCGGCCGGCTGATCGCCCGCCTGGAGGAACGGTGGCCCGGTTTCCGGGAGACGATCGCCTTCGCCGAACTGGCGACGCCGCTGTCGTTCGAGACCTATCAGCACAGCGTGCGGGGATCCTTCTACGGACTCGCGGCGACTCCCCAGCGGTTGCGCTCGGCGCGGGCGGGATGCCGTACTCCGGTCAAGGGTCTGTTCGTGGCCGGGCAGGACGCCTGGGGATCCGGTGTGGTGGGGGCGCTGGCGGGCGGGCTGATGGCGGCGAACGCGGTCCTGAAACCGCGGCAGCTCGGGACGATGTGGCAGGCCATCCGTGCCGGCGGGATGCCCCGGGATCCGGCCACGCCCTGGGAGGGCTATCTGCGTGTGGCCGGCATCGAGGAACTGACCCCGACGGTCCGGCGGATCCGCTTCGAACCCCTGGCGGGCGACGCGATGCCGTTCTCGTTCGCCGCCGGGCAGTACGTGAAGGTCGATCTGCCCGTCGCCGTCGAGCCGATCGAACGGTCGTACTCGATATGCAGCAGTCCCGGGGAGAGCGGCTTCGTCGAGATCGCGGTGAAGCACGAGCCGGACGGGCTGGGCTCGGGATTCCTGCATGAGGAACTGGAGGTCGGGCTCGCGTTGCGGGTGAGCGGCCCGCACGGCGAGTTCACCTGGGAGCCGGGCACCGAGGCGGACACGCTTCTGCTCATCGCCGGGGGCGTCGGGATCACCCCGCTGATGAGCGTCCTGCGCGCGGCCGCCGACGCCGGTCACACGGGGCGGATCGTCCTGCTGGCGAGCCACCGGACCGCGGACGAGGTGCTGTTCGGGCCGGAGATCGAAGCGCTGCGGTTCCGGCTGCCGGGGCTGGAGACGTCGGTGTTCGCGACCGACCGGGAACGGCGGATCGGCCGCGAGGAGTTGCTGCCCCACGCGAGCCCGACGACCCGGGTGCACCTGTGCGGGCCGGCGCCCATGATGCAGGACCTGATCGGCCGCCTGACCGAACTGGGGGTGCCGCGAGAGGCCATCCACACCGAGGCGTTCGTCTCGGGCCGGAGCAAGGAGACCCGCCGGGAGAAGGCGCACGCCATCGCCGTCGCCGCCGCGGCGGCCGGTGTCACCGAGTTCGTGATCGGCACGGTGGACGGGGCCCCGGCGTTCCCGTGCAGCCCTGGGCAGTCGGTCCTCGACGCCGCCAACGCCGTCGGCGTCGCGTTGCCCCAGTCGTGCGGCGAAGGCGCGTGCGGTACCTGTCGGGTGCGGGTGCTCTCCGGCGCCCACGAGACCGACGACCGGGGGATGTTCTCCGCCGACGAGCTGGCGGCGGGCTGGCGGCTGGCCTGCCAGACACTGCCCACCGAGGACCTGGTGATCGGTCGGTAGGGCGGCGGTCCGGCCGCGGTCACCGTCCACGCCGTCCCGTCGACAGCACGACGGACCACGGCTTCCGACCGGCCACGCTCGGGCCCGGCAACCTGGTACGGGCTCCTCATTGCCATCGCCGGAACGGTGTGCGGGCGCGCGGAGACATGTCCGCGAGCCCTGTGCGGCGCGCGGCCATCGGCACGTGGACCGGCCGTGGGCCGCCGATGCATCGGTACCGGCCGATCGGGCACCTGGTTCCGCCGCGACGGCACTGCCCACCGGCCGCCTCGGCGCATGGACCCGAGCCGCAGAGCAACCGTAAAATGAATATGCCGCAGTCGAACGTGGTCGGGCCGTGAGTAGGGGTAGGGGTGGGCATGGCTTCCTCCGGCGGACATCTGCGTCTGCAGATTCTCGGTCCGTTGCGGATCTGGCGGGACGGCGTCGAACTGGACACCGGGCCGCGGCAGCAGTCGTACCTGCTCGCGGTGCTGCTCGCCCGCGCGGGCGAGCCGATCAGTACGAGCGAGTTGGTCGACCTGATCTGGGCCGAGGACGTCCCGGCGTCGGCCGTGAACATTCTCCAGAAGTACGTCGGCTCACTGCGACGGCTGTTCGAGCCTCTGCGGCCCGTCCGCGAAGCCGGCTCGTTCCTCCAGCGTCGCGGCAACTCCTACCTTTTCACCGTCGGCTCCGCCACCCTGGACCTCGTCGTCTTCCGCGAACTCGTCGACGCCGCCAGGGCCGCGCTGACTCGACACGATCACGAGGCGGCCCTCGATCACTACGTCGGAGCGCTCGGGCTCTGGCACGGCCCGGCGGGCGACGGCATCGCCGACGGGACGAACATCACGGCTGTCTTCGCCGCACTCGACAACGAGTTCTACGACGCGTGCACGGCGGCGGCGGAGCTTGCCGTGTCGACGGGCCAGCCGGAGCGGGTGCTCGCGGCTCTGCGACTGGCCGCATCGATGGCACCGTTCAACGAACCCGTGCTGGCCGGTCTCGTCGGCGTTCTGGGCGCTGCCGGCCGGCAGGCGGAGGCGCTGAAGGTGTTTCGTCAGGTCCGCGACCGGCTCTCCGAGGAACTCGGCATCGACCCGGGTCCGGCGCTGGAGGACGCACAGCGGCGGATTCTCACCCAGTCCCCGGCGTCGCCGCTCGTGCGGGAGACGGACGCGGAGGCAGGGCGAACCACGGCGGCCACCTTGATCGGCCGGACCGAGGAGCTCGCCACGCTGCGGCGCATCGTGGAGCGCGCACTCGCCGGCGACACCGCGATCGGCGTTGTCGAAGGCGAACCGGGCGCAGGCAAGACCCGGCTGCTGGAGGAAGCCGCCGCCGTGGCGGGCCGACTGGGCGCACTCACCGTCTGGGGCTCCTGCCTGGAGGGCGACGGGACACCGGCGATGTGGCCGTGGGAGCAGGCGCTGAGCCAGGTCGTCCACAGTCTGCCCGCTCCGGCGAGCGAGCAGTGGCTCACCGGCGGGCTGGGGAGCCTCCTCGCGGCGCGGGACGACGCGACCCGGGAACTTCCTGACGGCAACGCCCAGTTCCGGCTGTTCGAACAGGTCGTCGCCCTCGTCGGACAAGCCTCGGCACGGCGGCCGACACTCCTGATACTCGACGATCTCCAATGGGCCGACGTCACCTCCCTCCAGTTGTTGCAGCACGTGACGGGACGGCTGCCCCAGGGTGCCGCGATCATCGGCGCGTTACGTGACCGCGCACCCACACTCGGCCCGGACCTCTCCCGGGTGCTGGCCGCTGTCAGCCGACTGCCCGGTCACCGGAGGTTCCGGCTCGGTCCGCTCGGTCCGGCCGACGTGGCCGAACTCGTCCGCCACGAGGCCGGCCAGGATCCCGGCGACGCCGTCGCCCGCGCCATCCACGCCCGTACCTCCGGCAATCCGTTCTTCGTCCGCGAACTGTCCCGGCTCCTCAGCGGGAACGGCGCGATCGGCGACGGCGACACGTCCGCCTCGGCCAGGGTCCCGTCCACCGTCCATGACGTGGTCCGCGACAGGATGGCCGGGCTCGACGACCGCGCCCGCGACCTGCTGCGCGTGGCCGCGCTCATCGGCCGCGACGTCGACCTCAGACTGCTGTCCCGCGCCACCGGTGTGGACGTCGCGGACTGCCTCCACCGCCTGGAACCGCTGCATACTCTCGGGCTGCTCGAACCCGGGCCGCAGGACCCGTCCTCGCTCCGCTTCGCGCACGACCTGGTGCGCGAGTCGGTCTCCGAGACCGCGACGAAAGTGCAGGTCACCCAGCTGCATCTGCGCGTCGCGGACGCGCTCGAACAGATCCACGCCGACGACGAGGACGTCGCCGAACGCCTCGCGTACCACCTGTGGGCCGCCGGCCCCCTCGCCGAGCCCGTGCGCGTCGCGGAGGCGTTGATCCGCGCCGGGCGCCGCGCGGCGGCCAAACTCGCCTTCGAGTCCGCCAATCGACAGCTGCGCTCCGCGATACAGGTCACCCGGGCTTCCGGACTCATGGAGCTGGAGTTCTCCGCCCTCACACTGCTCGCCATCGTCGTCAGACGACAGGCGGGGTACGACGCCTCGACATTCGATCTGCTGGAGCGGGCCGAATACCTGGCCAGCACCCTCGGCCGGGAGGCGGAAGCCGCAGACTTCCTCTTCATCCGCATGATGGGTGCCTACACCTCCATCGAGAAGGGCCGCGGGGAGCTGGCCCGCCGACTGCACGAGCTCGGTCAGGTGTCCTCCGATCCGGCCGTCCGACGCTACGGCCGGCACGCCTGGGGCCTGCATCAGTGGGACATCGGCAACATCGGCGAGGCGTACCGGTCCTTCGTCAAGGAGGATGTAGCCGCTGTCGGCGGCACGATCGCCCCGGACGAGGAGACGCCGCTCCGGCGGGACGGCAGCATTCCCGGGGAAGGGCCCGGCTGGCGGGCAGTCATGACCGCGCTGCACGGTGATGTCGACGCGGCGCTGGCCTTCGTCGACACCTGGGACACCCCGGGGGACCCGTACGCGGCCTCGGTCTGGGTCTACTACACGACCATGATCACTTCCATGGCCGGGGACGCCGAAGCGGCACGGCGAGCCGGCGAGCGGTGGGCCGCCGTCGGATTCGTACGTCTCCGCTCCAACATCGACCTCTACATCCGGCAGTTCTGGTGCTGGGCGCGCGCCCTCACCGGTGAGGATCCGGCCGGCGCCGCGACCGAGGCCGAGGAACTCCTGGCCGCCCACCTGCTCGATCCGCCGCAATGGGGCATCGCCTACCACTACGCACTGATCGCCGAGATGTGGCTGGCCGCCGGATCGCCCGATCGGGCCGAAGCGGCTCTCGACCGAGCCGACCGGGCCATATGGGACTTCGGCCAGCGTTACGCCGAAGGGCTCCTCCTGTTGCTGAGGGCGCGCCTGCTACAGGCCCGCGGTGCACCGCTCACCGCTGTCCGGGCCGCCGCCGAACGCGCCTCCACGCAATCCACCAGATGCGAGGCGCACCTGTTCGCGCGACGCGCCGAACAGCTCTCTCAGGACTTGGAGGCAATGCATGACCGCAGGCCCTGACGAGGAACAGGGCGGGCTGACGGCCCTGGCCCGTGGGCTCTCGGCGCCGAAAGGCTTCGTCGACGCCAGCTTCGCCTCCCCGGCCCCCGGAACGATTCGCCTGCTGGGTGGCATCCCCGCGCCCACGGCCCTGCCGGTCGAGGCGATCGGCAAGGCATCGGCGCAGCTGTGGCAGACCCCCGACGCCGCGGTCGCGAGCCTCCAGTATGCGCCGGCGCGCGGATCCGCCGCACTGTGCGACTGGATCGCGCGACGGGAGGGCGTCGACCCGAGTCGGATCGTGGTGACGAACGGCGGCATGCACGGCCTCTCCCTGGCGGTCCTGACCGTCGTCGAGCGCGGTGCCACCGTCGCGGTGGACGATCCGGTGTTCCCGGGTTTCCTGTGGGCCCTGGAGGTGTCGACGACACGGATCCTGCCGGTACCGGTCGTGGCCGACGGCTTCGACGTCGAACACCTCGCCCGGCGGCTCGCCACCGGCGCGCGGATCGCCGCGGCCTACACCGTGCCCGACTTCCACAATCCCGCCCAGGTCAGTCTCTCGGCGCCGAAGCGGCAGGCACTGATCGAACTCGCCGAGCGGTACGGCTTCTACGTGATCGTGGACAATCCGTACCGCGAACTGCGGTTCGGCGGCCAGGACCAGGGTGTCGCGGTCTTCAACCAGTCGGACCGGGCGATCCACGTCAACTCCTTCACCAAGACCCTCGGCCCCGGCTGGCGCGTGGGCTGGCTGGTGCTGCCGCACCACCTCGTGGACCCGGTGACCCGGCTGCGCAACCGTCTCGACGTCCACACGTCCTCGGTGACCCAGGCGATCATCGAACGGCTGCTCACCGACGACGCCCAATGGTTCGACGGGGTCGTGCGCGGCGCCACCGCGCTCTACCGGGAACGCGCCGGCGTGCTGGTCGACGCCCTGCGGGAACAACTCCCGGGCGCCCTCGACATCGTGGCCCCCGAAGGCGGGCTGTTCCTCTGGCCGCGGCTCACCGACGACGCAGTGGACCCCGCGGCGCTGTTCCGGCGGGCGGCCGCCCACGGCGTGGTCTACCAGCCGGGCGAGTACTTCGCGGCGGACGCGGCGGACCCCCGGCGGCAGTCCTCGGCCCGGCACCTGCGCTTGTCCTACAGCGACCGCACTCCGGAGGAACTGCGGGAGGCCGTACGCCGGCTGGCCCTGGCTTTCTGAGGACGCAAGCGAGCAACGACAGTCCCCTACCGCGGATCTCCTGGAGGCGGCTCATGACCGACGTTCGACTTCCCCTGCGCGCACTCGTCCCGTTCGCCGCCGGTTCGGTCGGCATGGGCATCTGGGTCACCGTGCCGGGCATCTTCCTGCTGTACTTCCTGACCGACGTCCTGGCCGTGCCTCCGTCCGTGGCCGGCCTCGCGCTGTTGCTGCCGAACGTCGCCGACATCGTGACACACCCGTGGGTGGGCCGGCTTTCCGATGCCGACCTGGCCGGCACCGGCCACCGCCGGAGAGCGATGGTGGTCGGCTGCGTCGTGGTGCTCGCTTTCGTGGCCCTGTTCGCCGTGCCGTCGGACCTGCACGGGACGACCGCCGCGATCTGGGTCTCCGTGGCGTTGGTCGTCGGCAACCTGCTCTACTCGCTCTACCAGGTCTCCTACCTCGCCACACCGGCCGACCTGGGTATCGGCTACCACGAGCGGACCCGCCTCATGGGCTACCGCAGTGTCGTGATCATCGTGAGCGTCCTGCTCGCCGGAGTGGCCGCGCCGCTGGTCGCCGGCGACGATCCGGGCGTCGGCGACTACACGAGGATGGCCCTGCTGCTCGGCGCGGTCATGCTCGCGGCGATGCTGGTCGGCATCACCGGCGTCGCCCGCCTCAACCGGGCCGCGCCCGGCACCCCGGCCGAGCCGGGGCACCGGGGCGGGCTGCTGGTGGCGTTGCGCGACCGGCAGTTCCGTGCCCTGACCGCGTCCTATCTGACCGTCGCGATCACGATGAACCTGGTACTGGCCGGCATGCCGTACTTCGCCGAGTACGAGCTGGGCCGCTCCTCCCTCACGACCGTGCTCATCGCGGCGTTCATGGCGCCGGCGGTCCTGACCACGCCCCTGTGGGTACTGGTGGCCCGGCGTCTCGGCAAGCAGCGCAGCCTGCTCGTCGCCCAGGCCGCGTTCGTGGCCGCGTCGTTGGTGCTGGCCCTGGGCGCCGGGGCCGGCCTGCCCCTGCTGCTCGCGGCCGTGGCGGTGTTGGGCGTCTCGTTCGCCGCGATGCAGCTGATGCCGCTGTCGATGGTGCCCGACGTCATCGCCGCCGTCGGGCCGAACGGAACCGCCAGTGCGGGCAGTTACACCGGCGTGTGGACCGCCGCCGAGGCCACCGGCGGCGCGTTGGGGCCGTACGTGTACTCGGCCTGCCTGGCCGCGGGCGGGTTCGTGGCCAGTAGCGCGGGCGAGCACACCACGCAGCCTTCCGGCGCGCTGGCGGCCGTCCGCTACGGCTTCACCTTGGTGCCGGCCGTGCTCATGACGATCGCCATCGTGCTGCAACGCCGGTACACGTTGGACGAGCACGCTCACACGGAACTCACAGTGAAGCAGTCCCTGTAGAGCGCCCGGATTTCTGTTCAGTGCCCGTCAAGTAACCGGCTCTACGTTCATCAACGAGAACACCGGATACCGAAGGGCGTACAACGATGACGACAACTCGCAGAGGGCTGTTGGCCGGATCCGCAGCGGTCGTGGTGGGCGCCGCGCTCGACGCGCCCGCCGCACAGGCACACACCACGAGCAAGCCCACCGTGGTCCTCGTACACGGCGCGTTCGCCGACGCGTCGGGCTGGAACGGGGTCGCCTCCAGGCTCGTCCGCGACGGCTATCCGGTCATCGCACCGCCCAACCCGCTGCGCGGCGTGGCCTCCGACTCCGCCTATCTGGCCGGCATCCTCGCGACCCTCAGCGGCCCGCTCGTCCTCGTCGCGCACTCCTACGGCGGGATCGTCGTCACGAACGCCGCGACCGGCAACCCGAACGTGAAGGCGCTGGTCTACGTGGCCGCGTTCGTGCCCGATCAGGGGGAGACGCTGCTGGGCCTTCAGACGAAGTACCCGGGAAGCAGACTCAGCGAGGCGGCACTGGACTTCCGTCCCTACGGTGAGGGCCTCGTCGACGGCTACATCAAGAGGGAGTTCTTCCACGACGTGTTTGCCGGGGACCTGCCGAAGGCGACCACCGAGCTGATGTGGGCGGGCCAGCGGCCGGCGGACGTGCGCACCCTCGGGGAGCCGTCCGGCGCCCCGGCCTGGAAGACCGTTCCGTCCTGGTATCTCGTGGGCCGCGACGACCAGGTGCTGCCCCCGGCGGCACAGCGGTTCATGGCGCGCCGGGCCGGCGCACACACCTTCGAGGCCGACACCTCGCATGTCGCGATGATCGCGCGGCCCGCGGCTACGGCCGCCCTCATCAAGCGCGCCGCGCGCTGACACCACCGAGCCGACGAAGCCAGGAGGGGACGGCGATGTTCGAGAGGCTGGGCCGGACGATCGTCAGCTGACGGTGGTGGGTGATCGGCCTGGCCGCGGCCTTCCTGGCGCTGGGCGGCATCTGGGGCACGGGGTCCTCGGCTCGCTGACCACCGGAGGGTTCGACGATCCGGTCGGCCAGAGCTCGCGCGCGGCCGCACGTGCCGAGGCGACGCTGGGCCGGACCGGCAACGACGGGCCTGCTCGGAACGCGAACTGGTGGGCGCCGGCGCCCCTGCGGCGCTTCTACGCCCGCGACGGCCTCCGGGAGGGCGACGACCCGCCCCCCACGCCTGATCTCCGTCCCGCACCGGCCAGTACGCCGACCAACTGACCCTCCTGCCAAGGACGAGAGGCGAGACGATGCATCAGCGCGCATACGACAGCCAGTGCACTGCCGAGGAGCAGCGGCACACCTCCGCGAAGTCGCCCATCAGGAATCCGAGATTGACGTTGTTCGCACTGGCGTTGGGCACCTTCGCGATCGGCGCCGGCGAGTTCGGCAGCAACGGCATCATCCAGCTGTTCGCGTCCGACCTCGACGTGTCCGTTCCGGTCGCGACCTACGCGATCACCGCGTATGCCTTCGGGGTGATGATCGGCTCTCCGGCGATCACCCTGCTCGCCGCCCGGGTCAACCGGCGCACTCTGCTGCTCGGCCTGATCGGGCTGTTCCTGGTCGGCAACGGACTCTCCGCCCTGGCGCCGGACATCGCGTCGTTCGTCGTCTTCCGGTTCGTCGCGGGCAGCGTGCAGGGTGCGTTCTTCGGCGCCGGGGCCGTCGTCGCCGCGTACGTGTACGGGCCGGGCAAGGGCGGCAAGGCGTTCGCCACCGTGATGGGAGGACTCACCGTCGCCACCATCGCCGGGTCGCCGCTCGGTACCTTCATCGGCCAGCACGCCGGCTGGCGCGCCATGTACGGGACCGTGGTCGCCGTCGGCCTGCTCGCCGGAGCCGCCCTGCTGGCCTGGCTGCCGCGCACCGACGACCTGCGCGGCAGCTCCCTCACGGGCGAACTGGGCGCCCTCCGGCGGCGGGGCGTCTGGCTGATGGTCACCGTCGCGGCGCTCGGTGTCTCCAGCATCTTCGCCGTCTACACGTTCATCGGCCCGTTCGTCACCGATGCGGCGCTGCGGGACGCCTCGCTCATCCCGATCGCGCTCGCCGTCTTCGGCCTCGGCATGGCGGTCGGCAACCACGTCGGCGGACGTGTCGCCGACCGGTACGAGAACCGGGGTCTGATCCTGGGCTACGGCGGTGCGCTGGCGTTCCTGGTGCTGATCGGCGTGGCAGGCGCAGAGCTGGTGGTTCTGCTGCCCTGCCTGTTCGGCGTCGGCGCGACCATGATGTTCGCCATCCCCACCATCCAGGTCCGGTTGACCAGCTTCGCACCGGACGCCCCGACCCTGATGGGAACGCTCAACCTGGCCGCCCTCAACCTGGCCAACTGTCTTGGCGCGATCGGCGGAGCGGTCGCCCTCGACGCCGGCTGGGGGACCCTGTCCACCGTGTGGGCCGGCTTCGTTCTCACCACCGCGGGCCTGCTCCTGTACGTCATGACCGTCGCCCGGGTGAAGCCGGCGCCCGTTCCGGTCGGCTCGCCGAGTACGGCGTGACGTCCAGAGCCGTCGCAGAGGTGCTCGGTCCCACCTGTCGAACCGACGGACGTCCGGTCGGTCTCGTCAGTCGAGTCCTCAACCCTAGAGCCAGTCCCGCCGCTTGAAGATCAGGTACAGACTCACGCAGACGACCCCCATCAGACCGATCGCGAACGGATACCCGAAGCTCCAGCCCAGCTCCGGCATGTCCTCGAAGTTCATGCCGTAGATGGTCCCGACGAGCGTCGGGGCGAACAGAATGGCCGCCCACGACGAGATCTTCTTGAAGTTGTCTACTTGGCGGCTCTGACCTGCGGCGATACGGTTTCAGGCGCCTCTGACCTGCGCGGATGGCTCTTTCCGCGTCTTTCAGTGGCATGCCGCGTTACGCAGCTGATTCTCCCCACGCGCTCCCCAGCGTCGCCCGTACTCCCCAGATTCTCCCCAGAGAGCCGCCTGTGGGAGAGCCGGTGTGATGCTGTGGCGGTATTCGAGGCGTGATGGGCACCGCTCACCTTCCGTTACCGCCAGACTCGCGGCGGTCTCTGGTCGTTCGATGGAAAACGGGCAGCCTCACCACGATGATGCGTCGTATCTTCTCAGCATGTCTTCGTACCGTCGCGACCTGGTCAGTCGTGCCACCCGTAACGAGTTTCGCTCCCTGGCCACCGACATGACGGTCCGCTTGGTCGCGGAAGCGTGGCAAAACCACAACTTCGCGCCCGTCCCGGAAGACGAACTGGCTTATGACGACACGAGTGTGCGGCGGGTCACGATCGCCCCTATGCGCTGAGCCTGTCCAGGCCGAAGCGATTGCTCAGGATCGCGTCGATCCGGCGGGAGGGCAGGAATGGCTTGAGCAGGGTGTAGGGCCACACTTCGCGGCCGAGCCTCAGCCTGATGGGGGGCTTGTCGGACAGCACGGCGTCGGCGACCTTCCGGGCGAATGCATCGGCCGGCATGGCGTTGCTGGTCTGCGATCCCTGGGCGCGGGAGGTCATCGCGTCACGCAGTCTGAAGTACCGCGAATCCGCTGAGATGCGAGCGGTCAGGCCGGCGGTCGCGGTGTCGCCGAAGCGGGTGCGAATCTGGTTCGGTTCGATGCGCACGACGGCGATTCCGAAGGGTGCGAGCTCCATCCGCATGGCATCGGTGAGCGCATGGACCGCGGACTTGGTGGAGCAGTAGACGCCGGCGAAGGGTGAGGTCAGCAGCCCTGAGGTCGATCCGATGTTCACGATGGTGCCTCTACCGGCTTCGATCATGCCCTGAGCCAACTGTTGTGTGGTCGTGAGCAGGCCGAAGACGTTCACCTCGTACTGTCGGCGCACATCGGCGATCGGCATCTCGATCACCGGGCCCATGGCGCCGTAGCCGGCGTTGTTGACCAGCAGGTCCACCGTTTCACCGTCTGCGGCGAGGCGTTTGATCAATGCGTTCACGCTCGCGGGGTCGGTGACGTCGAGGGCGGCGACCCGCAGTCCGGCGGCGGCCAGGTCGTTCATGGCCTCCGCCTTCAGTCCAGTCGCGTACACGGTGCGGCCGCGGCGGTGCAACTCCCTGGCCAGTTCCTTGCCGATGCCGGAGTCGCAGCCGGTCACCACGGCCACGCCCCGCTTGTCCTCGGAGGTACGGCGCGGACGCGCACCAAGGGTGTTGGTGAGCGTGACCGGTTCCCCGGCCGCCAGATCGAGCTCAAGGTGAACCTCGTCGCCGGGACGGGGGAAGCGGCGCATCTCCAGCCCGCAGCAGCCCGGCAGAGTGCCGCTCGACAGAATCTCGCCGGGGCCGAGGGACTCACCGCGTGCGGCATAGGCAACGGCTGCCCCCAGGTCATGCAGGGGTGAGGCGGTGCTGCCCTGCGCCCATACTTCCCCGTTGACCAGCGCCCGGCCGGTCAGGTCGCGCCACCGGGGCAGAACTTCGTCGGCCGTCACCACCACCGCCGACATGGCACCGGCGAACGTCTTGGCCTTCACCACGCCGCCGAACGTGCCGCGCCGGGTGTCGTCCCACTGGGTGTCACGGGCGCTCCAGTCGTTCATGACGACGAAGCCGCCGATGGCGGCCAGTCCCTCGGCCGGCGTGCAGTCCCTGACCTCGCGGGCGATGACGACGCCCAACTCCAGCTCGAAGTCAAGGACCTGGGCGAACGACGGCCATGCCACGTCGGCTCCGTCCGGCAGCACCGAGCGGTGATTGCCCATGTAGAACTGCGGCTCGCGGTAGTAGTTGGCCTTGGGGCGCAACGGAGGCAGTACGCGACCGGTCACCGCCTCGAATCCCCGCGTCAGCCGACGGACGCCCGATGAGCCGAACACGGCGACCATGCCCCTCGCCCCATTGACCATGTGGGACTCCCACAGGGCGAACGCGCGCAGCGAAGCCGGCGCGAACGGCAGCCCACCCGGCGCCCGGCCCGAGGCCCGCTCCGGATCGGCGAACACGCGCTCGGCCTCACGCACCGCTTCTTCCCCGTCGGCCAGGAAGGCCAGCAGGTCGTGGTTCCACCGCTCGCCGACAACGACCCACTCCTTGCCGTCCGGGTCCCACGCGACCAGCGCCCCGCGGTCCATCCCCAGTCTCATGCGATACTCCCGGCCAGAAGGTTACGATGTGTAACTTACGGATCGTAAGTTACGGTTCGTAAGTTGGATTGTCAATGAGCCCGCCAGGTACGGAACCATTCGGAGGACACGTGGCCGTCGCAGCACGCCGACGCCTGACCGGCAAGCAGCGGGAAGAGCAGCTGCTCGACGTCGCCGAGGACCTGTTCACCGAGCGCGGTTACGAAGGCGTCTCCGTCGAGGACATCGCCCGTGCCGCCGGCGTCAGCCGTCCGGTCGTGTACCAGCACCACGGATCACAGGAGGGCATCTTCGTGGCGTGCGTGCGACGGGCCCGCCATGAGTTCGAGGACACCCTTGTCACGGCGATCGCGACGGCCGGTGGCGACATGGACGAGTTGATCACCGCCGGAGGCCGCGTCTTCCTCGAACTCGTCGCCAACGACCCACGCCGGTGGGCGCTGCTGTTCACCTCCTCCTCCGGGCTCGGCGGCGACATGGCCGAACAGCTCATCAAGCTCCGGCGGCAGACCATCGAGCGCATCGCGGACGTTGCCTCGCCCTATCCCGTAGGGCTCGATCGACCAAGCCTCCTGGCGGCCGCCCACGTCATCTCGGGTATCGGTGAGCAGCTCGGCCACTGGTGGCTGGCCCACCCCGAGGAGGAGCTCGACCACGTGCTGCGGATGTACGTCGCCGCTGTCGGCGGTGCGGTGCGCGGGTTGCTCGCCGTGTACGAGGACGTCAACCGCCCCTGAGGCGGGCCGACTGCATCAAGGCACGCCGAAGGGCCCCACCGTAAACGGTGGGGCCCTTCGGTGACGTACTCGGTGAGACGCCGGCGACTCGTTACGGGGGTGCCCGACCCGGGCTACTTCTTGTAGCCGGTTACCTTGGCGACCCACTCGAGGAAGTCGCCCGGGTCTTCGTTGGTGGCGTGGCCCTGGTCCCAGTAGAAGGAGTGGTTGACGTTGTCGCCGAGGTTGTCCACGGCGGCGGCGAGGTTGGCGGAGATGACGTGCGAGGTGTCGGTGTCGCTGGTGCCCAGCCGGATCCACCAGTGCTTGGAGCGGTTCGGGTTGCGCTCTTCGAGCAGGTGGTACATCGGGTTCATCAGCCGCAGCTTCTCGGGGATGTCGCTCGCGACGCGCGTGCTGCTCAGGCCCGTGCTGTCGTTCTTGGCGCTGTACGCCGTGAAGTGGCGCGACTCGGTCGTACCGGTGCCGAACTCGTTGTTCTCACCCGCAGACAGATCGAAGGCGTCGAAGGCCGGCGTGGTCTTCTTCCGCGCGCCCACGTGCGCGAGGTAGTCCTCCCACGTGAAGGTCGCCTTGCCGCCGGACCAGGTGATGAACGTGTTCTTGGCCAGGTAGGTCTCGCGGTCCGAATCCGACAGGGCGGCGAGGTACTTGGTCGCGGACGCCTGGAGATAGGTCTGGAGCAGGTAGTCGTCGTAGTTGCGGGCGGTCAGGGTTCCGTAGCCGTTCAGGCCGCGCAGCTTCAACTTCGCCTGGTACTCCGCGAACTGGGACTGCAGTTCCTTCGACACCGTCTGGTCGACGACCTTGCCGGTGGACTGGGTGACGTTGGTGCCCCAGTTCCACTCGTAGGCGCCGTCGGCGTGCTCCAGGTCGGTGATCGGGCACCAGGCGCCGGTCGCGAAGATCGCGTCGGAGGCCTCGGCGGCACCGGCCTCCTTCAGGTACGTGTCGTAGATCTTGCTGTCGCCGGACGCGCCGAGCAGGGCGGACGAGGCACCACCGGCGCTGGTGCCGGTGGAGACGATCCGGGTGGCGTTGCCGGGCAGGCGGCCCTTGTTGAAGCGGATGTAGCGCACCGCGGCCTTCAGGTCCACGATGACCGCCGGGGCCGTTCCGTAGTAGGTACCGGACGAGTCGGTCAGGCTGCGGCCGCGGGTGCCGGGCTCGACGACGACGTAGCCCGCCACCAGCGCGAGCTTCGCGAGGTTGACCATGCCGTTGATGGCCCCCGTGCCGCCGCCCGGACCGCCCGAGGGCATGCCGCTGGGTATCGACCCGTCGGTGGGCATCCCGGACGGCATCCCGCCGGTTCCGGTGCCGCCGCCGATGGCGCCCATTTCCAGCGCGGCCTGCCCCACACCCGTTGCGGTCGCGACGGTCGACGGCATGTAGGCGCCCACCGCGTTCGCCAGGACGATCGGCGCCCTGGAGGCGTCGACGGCCTTGCCGTCGATCTTGACGGGGACGCTGACGACCAGGCTCTGGTGGGTGTCGTCGCT
This sequence comes from Streptomyces sp. NBC_00075, assembly GCF_045041225.1. Classification (NCBI taxonomy): domain Bacteria; kingdom Bacillati; phylum Actinomycetota; class Actinomycetes; order Kitasatosporales; family Streptomycetaceae; genus Streptomyces; species Streptomyces sp. NBC_00075. The sequence continues at coordinate 1,945,002 of NZ_CP108243.1, read as the reverse complement.
GGGGTTGGTGACGTAGTTGCGGGGCTTGTAGAAGTGGTACGTCACCGAGTGGTCGGTACCGGACGCGTCCGCGAGCGTCTCGGTCAGTTCGGTGTAGTCGTCCTTGTCGAAGACCAGGGCGTCGGAGGATGTCGTGGAGCCCTGCTTGTCGCTCGACGCCTGCGCCGTCAGCGCGATGCCGCCGACCGCGGCGACACCGGCGGTCGCGCCGATCCCGATGACGACGTTCCTTCGCTTGATTGCCCTGTGCTGCATGGTCGCTCTCCTCATCACGCGGTTCATCGCCTGCCCTTTGTGTTGGCATTCGTGAAGCTAGTGATGTTTCGAGCGGATCGTCAACAATTTCGTCGACTTCTCAGGGAACCCTCAGCTAAATTTTTCAACGTGTGAAAAATATGGTTCCACGCTACCAGACCGGTCGGGGACAATCGGTTGCGTGATCAGTCCAGCCGACTCCGCGGACGTGCGCCGCGCCAACCTGTCCCTCGTGCTCCGCCATATCGAGGCGTTCGGCCCCTGTGCGCGCACCGAGATCGCCGCCGCCACCGGGCTGGTGCACGCCTCGGTGACTGCGCTGGTCGCGGATCTCATCGAGCGGGGGCTGGTGGAGGAGGCGGGCGCCGCGCTCTCGGGCGGGCGGGGGCGGCCTAGACGTCTGCTGCGGCAGGTTCCCGGGCGGGTGTGGACCGTGGCCGTCCAGGTGTCGTGGGAGTACGTGCGTGTGTGGGCCGCCGATCTTGGGGGTGCGGTGGTTCATGCGGAGCGGGTGGCGCATGACGTGCCGCTGGGGGCTCCTGGGCCGCCGGGCGGTCCGCCGGGGGAAGGGGCGGTGGGGCGGACGGCCGGGGCTGTGACCGGACCGGATGCGGGAGCGGTGGCTGGGCCGGATGCCGAGCGGCGAACGGGGCCGACCGGTGGGCTGATGCCCAGGTGGAAGGCCGGGCGGAAGCCCGGGCCCGTGGCCGCAATGATCGCCCGGGCCGTCGAGCGGACTGTCGCTCGGGCCGGGGGTGCGCATGTGGGGCGGGTTGTCATCGCTGTGCCTGGGCCGGTGATCGAGGGTGTGGTGGGGGCGGCCATCGGGTTCGGGTGGGGGGTGACCGATCTGGCAGGACTTGTCACCGGACACCTGCCTGACCTGGGTTGTCCGGTCGAGGTCGTCAACGAGGCGAACGTGGCCGCACTCGCCGAGTACCACGCCTTGGCCGCCGCCGGCGTCAGCCGGCCCGACACCGTCGTCTACGTCAAGGGCGAGATCGGAGTCAGCGGCGGACTGCTCATAGGAGGCCGTGTCCATCAGGGCAGCCATGGCATGGCCGGCGAGATCGGCCATGTCCCGGTGTCCCTCGACGGCCGGTCCTGCCTGTGCGGTTCGCGCGGTTGCCTGGACTCCTATCTCAGTCTCAGGGCCCTGATCGCTGCTGCCGGGATGGGCGCCCCGGCCCCGGGGCAACGGCCCGGCGACGACCGCGCCGAACTCAGCCGTCGCCTGCGGTCCGGGGACCCTCAAGCGCTTGCGGCGCTCGACCGCGCCGGCCATGCCCTGGGCGCCGCACTCCTGGCCGTCGCCAGCGCCACCGACGCCGGCGAGGCCGTCCTCGGCGGCTATCTCGCCGAGTGGGCGCCCTGGTTGACCCCCGGCATCGACGCCCGCCTCACCGGACGCCGCACCGAGATCCCGGGCGTGGGGCTCACCGTGTCCGTAGGCGTCCTCGGCGCCGACGCCACACTCCACGGGGCCGTCCAGGTGGGCCGGGACCGGATCCTCGACGACCCGACCACCGTGCCGACCGGAGATGGCGCCGCACCGATCACGGCTGTGCACGGCCGGTGAGGCCCGACGCCGGCCACCGGCCGTTGATCATCAATTCTCTCTCACACAGCTGAAACAGTGCCGGGCAGCCCATGCCGCCCACCTCTCACCGCCCGACTCGAAGGTGACGTCTGCCCGGTTGCTCATGGCTTCTCCATGCCATCCGTTTGCAGTCACTACCGTGACCTTGCCCCCGCGCCTGTGGGAGACGCCGTGCCGCCATCAACTGACCGAGCTCGCGCAGCCCCCCCGGGTGGCCTGCCTCAGGGCCGGACCGGAGCGCCCGTCCTGATGACCGGCTCGGTGTGCTCGACAGTGAATGCGTGGACGGCCGTCATGACCGTGTGCTGATCGGCGACCAGATCGGCGATCTGCTTGGACGCCAGGATCTCGTCCACGGCGGCGCGGTTGTCGGCTCCGAGGACGACACATCCGTGGTAGCGGCGGAAGGTCGGATTGTCGTGCGAGATGCCGGGCGTGGGATGCGGAAGCGAGGTCCAGGGCAGGAAGGTGTACGTGCGGAGGTCACGCGCACCAGCCTCGTGGAGCGCGGGACCGATGCGCTCGTGCACGTATCTGCGGAACGCGCGGCGGCTCAATCCGCGACGTCGTCGCAGCAGCAGGACGGTGCGGTGGCCGACGCCGACGTCGTGGCCGTCGGTCCACCAGCGGCCTCCCCGTGGGCCGGTCAGGTTTCCGAGCACCCGGTCGAAGACGTTCTGCTCGTCGAGGTACACCTCTCGCATATGGACCGGGATGGTGAGCGCGCCGGCCATGCTCACCATCCGGACCTCGGCGATGCCGTCACAGCGCCAGTTCGGGGGGACGACGGTGCCCACCGTAGGAGACGCGGGCCAGTAGCCGTGATCGGTGGGGGAGAAGTGATGCTGGAGGTATTCGGCGATGCTGGGCAGCCGCGCGACGATCTGCGCGTGCGGTCCTTTCCAGTACTGGCGGGCGACTTCTCTCGGCAGGTCCTCGCGGAGCCACACCGGGAAGATTCCCGAAGTGGTCGGTACCGGAGCCGTCCTACTCCCGGTGATCGGGCTGCCCAGGCGGGTGCCAAAGGGCTCGTGGTCGCTCGGGATGTGGTTCACGCCTGCTCCGTCCGTCGCAGCATGTGGTTCTTCTGGATGCGGATCGGCTCGACGTAGCAGTCGATCGCCTTGCCGCCGAAACGGGCGATGCATCCGTTGCGGTACTCGCACACCGGCCGACCCGGCATGGGGTCCTGCACGTTCCTGAACAGGAACGGGTCGGCGATCATGGCTCGGGCCGCCGAGACGGCATCGCAGCGGCCGCTGTCGATGGCCGACTCCATCCCTTCCCTCGTGTGGAACCCACCGACGCAGATCACCGGGATGTCCAGCCGCGCGGTGAACTGCTCGGCCTGGGGGAGGTTGAAGCCCTCGCCGCCAGGGGCGAGACGCTCTGCGACACGTTCGATGACGGGGGCGGCAGCCAGCATCGCCAGGCGTCGCCGACGCGTCATCGACATCCCTGAGCCCTCGGTGATCTGTCCGCGGATGAACCCTTTGTAGTGTCCCAGGATCATGCCCGGCCACGACTCGTAGTGCGCCCTCGAGATCTCGACCGCGTCGATGCCTTCGCCTTCCATCACCTTGGCGACGCGCACGAGCTCGGCAGTCGTCGCCCCGCGGCGCAGGGGGAGCATGTCGGTGCCGTTCAGCTTGAGCAGTACGGGGAAGTCGTCGCCGACGCGGGTGCGTATCGCCCGGTACACCTCGCGCAGCAGGCGCATCCGGTTGTCGAGGCTGCCGCCGTACCCGTCAGTGCGGCGGTTGGTGTGCGGGGTGAGGAACTGGCCGAGCAGGTAGCCGTGGGCGGCGTGGATCTGTACGCCGTCGAACCCCACGCCCCGGGCCCGCTCCGCGGCGGCCGCGAAGGTCTCCACCACGGCCGGGATCTCGTCCCGGCGCAGGGGCCTCGGTTTCGTCCCGTACAGGGGCTCGCGCACCGCTGACGCGGACACCGGTGCCTTGCCCGGGTCGGCCGACCTGACCATCTGACGGCCGCCGTGGTTGAGCTGGGCGATCAGGAGGCTGCCGCCGCTGTGCGCCAGGTCGACCCAGTCCCGCAGGCCGGCCTTCTTGTCGTCGGCGTCGATGCCCGCCTGACGTCCCGCGGACTTGGACTGCAGAGAGACGTAGAGGTTGCCGGTGACGATGAGCGGGGTACCGGCCCGCACCATCGGTTCGTAGAACTCGAGCAGTTCGTCCGTCACGTACCCGTCGTCGGTGGCACGGGTCTCGCTGGTCGCCGACTTGTAGAGCCGGCCCGGCACGGTGAGCGGGCCGATCCGCAAGGGGCGCAGGAGCGGGCTGGTCGGGGGAGTAGGCATCGGTGGCTCTCCTCTACCTCATGGATGCTGTGATGTTCGGGCGCGTCGTGGCCGAGTCGTCCACGACGGCCGGTTGCCAGTGCTGCCGGTTCAGTGGTCGGTAAGTGCTCGCGCCGCGACGGCCGCGGTGACGCGCTGGTAGGAAGGCCCCACGATGCGGACGAAGGCGTCGAGGAACTTCGCGTCGGCGCCGACGAGGACACGTGCCTTGTTCCTGCGGACGCCGCGCAGAATCGTCCGTGCCGCGTCGTCGGGGGAGATGCGGGCCAGCTTGCGGTCGAAGAGGTTGACCACTGCGGCTCGGTCGTCGCCGGCCGGCACACCCGCATTGCGTGCGATGGCCGTCTTGACGCTGCTCGGGTGCACACACGTGACCTTGACGGGGTGGCCGGCTGCCAGCATCTCCTGGCGCAGCGACTCGGTGAAGCCACGCACCGCGAACTTCGCCGAGCTGTAGGCACTCTGCCCGGGCACCGACATCAGGCCGAACAGGCTCGAGACGTTGACCAGGTGTCCGTCCCCCGACGCGATCAGGTGCGGCAGGAACGCCTTGCTGAAGTTCACCACGCCCCAGAAATCGACGTTCATGATCCGTTCGACGTCCTCGAGAGCGGAGCGCTCGAACGCGCCGTGGTACTCGATGCCGGCGTTGTTGTAGAGCTGATGGACCCGCCCGAACCGACCGACGACCTCACCGGCGTAGCGAAAGACGGCCTCACGCTCGGAGACGTCGACCCGCGCTGCTTCGACGTCGGCGCCGAACGCCTCGACTCGCCGTACTGTTGCGGCGAGCCCTGCGGTGTCGACGTCGGACAGGGCCAGCCTGGCCCCCTTGGAGGCGAGTGCGACGGCCAGCGCCCGGCCGATGCCGGAGCCCGCTCCGGTGATGACGGCGACCCTGTCTGCGAATGCGTTCACGCGGCTCGATGCCTTCCGATGGGTGCGGGCGGGCCGCAGGTCGATGGCGGGTGGGCTCAGGGCAGCAGCCCGACTGAAGTCGGGCGGTCACCCTGCCCTGTCCGCGACGCGTCCCGGCGGCCGGACCTGGCGTGTGACCCGCTGGCTGGCGAGCCTGTCCCTGGGCCCGCAGAGGCGTGTCCGCTACTCGAAGTAACGGGCGCCAGCAGTGAGTGTGGCGCGGTGCACGAGGGTTTGCTTGACATCATGCGACAGAATTTTTACTTTGCACGACATGGAACCATTGGTGCGGGCCGCGACCCTGCGGGGCTGGGCGAGTCTGGTCCGCCAGCTCGGCGGGAACCCGGACGCGCTACTCGCATCGGCGCGTCTGCCCGGTCAGGCGCTGGACGAGGAGGATGCCCTGGTTCCGGCGCGCGCTGCGATGCATCTGCTGGAGGCGTCGGCGGTAGGTCTGCGCTGCCCGGACTTCGGTCTGCGGATGGCGCATGCGCAGGACCCGACCGCACTTGGACCACTGGCCCTGGTCCTGCAGAACACGCCGACCGTGCGGGAGATGATCCAGACCGCGGCGCAGTACCTGTTCGTGCACAGCCCGTCGCTCACCCTGGCGCTGGTCCCCGCGGGCCAGGAGTTCCCCGGCCACGTCGCGATGCGCTTCGAGATGGTGCTCGACCCCCGCCCGCCCGCCCGTCAGGCGATGGAGCTGGGTCTCGCCACGGCCCACCGGCTTCTCGGTCTCGTCGTCAGGAGCGGATACCGGCCCCGGGCCGTGCTGCTGCCGCACTCGCCCGCTGCCCCGCTGTCGAGTTACGTGCGCTTCTTCGGAGCCGAAGTGCGACCGGAACGTGCCCACGGTGCCCTGATCATCGACGAGCGTCTGATGGACGTCCCTCTCCAGGACGTCGACGAGACGATCCGCCGGGTCGCGACCAGCTACCTCGACACGAACTACCCGGCGCCCGGCTCGTCCACGGCCGACCTCGTCCGCACCGCGATGGCGCGAACTCCCGGCGGGCGGGCGGGAGCGGGCCTTGAGCAGGTGGCGAGAATGCTGGCGCTCCACCCCAGGACACTGCAGCGCCGCCTGGCCGAGGAGGAAACCAGCTTCGACCACCTGCGCGACGAGGCGCTGAGGGAACTGGCGCACCAGTACCTCACGGAGTCCTCCCTTTCGATGTCGCACGTGGCACTCGCCCTGGGCTTCTCCGAACAGTCGGCCCTGACGCGTGCTTGCAGGCGCTGGTTCGGACAGACGCCGACGGCGCTTCGTCGCGGCAACCGGTAATCCCTCGCCCGCGGTGCCGATCCGGCCCAGCGGTACGGCCTCCACCGCGGACCGCCGCATCCCGGGTTCCTCGGTGAGCGGAGAGCATGTCGGTGTCGATCATGCCGGGCGCCACGTCCCCCCCGGCGATGCATTCAGGGATGGGGCGGTAGAAGCGCGAGGTGACCTCGTAAGGGCCGACTGCGGCGAAGGCGGCGAGCCAGGTCCGTACGCAGCCCCCACCTCGCGGGTGCTCAGGCGACGGTGGACGGCCGAGGGCTCATCCTCGTTCTCACGCCTGGCGATACGACGAGTTGTCCTGAGCCGAGTTGCTCTGTGACCCACCGTCGGGGCGGAACGTGACCGACTCGCCGGAGAAGCGGGCGCTGAGTCCGCTCGCCGTGGGGGTGACCGAGCGCAGGTGCAGGCCCTCGGGGACGTTCCGTAGTGGGATCGGCTGCTCGAAGATCTTGTCGAGCAGCGCTTGGGTGGTGGCCGGTGCGCCGCCCGCGACCTCGAAGTCCTTGAAGGAGACGCGGTTGCCGGAGACCGCCGAGACGGTGGCCGTCACGGTGACGTCGCTGCCGAGGGGGAGCGGGACGCGCGCAGTGATCCGGCCCGGGCGGGTGCCCTGGGAGACCTCCAGCCCGAGAGTGTGGGACACGTCCGTGTACGACAGGTAGGCGGTCGCCTCCGCCGAGTGTGCCAGTGCCTCGGTGTCGTCGTCGGACTTCGACAGTCCGTCCAGTGCGAGGTCGAGTCGGGAGACCGGAAGTGGGCGGTCGGGTCCGTCGGCGGGTATGTCGTGCGCGGTGATGTCCACGTGCCGCAGGGTGCCGGAGGCCAGTTGGGCCAGCACCGGGAAGCCGCGGACGTGGACCTCGGGCCGTTCAGGCGTGTCCATGCCCTGCTGGAATGCCTTCGCCGTGCGCGACTCCACGTGGGCCGCCGCGACCCGGTCGACCACGAGGGGCACGAGGGTCAGCGCGACCAGGACGACGCCGACGACGACCGGCCGTCGGGCCCTGCGGGGCGCCGCGGGTGGCTCGAATGACGCGTACGGGACGTCGTCCTCATATCCGTAGCGGGGCTGGCGCATGAGACTCCTTCAGAGGGGTGACTGTGCCCGGCGCCGTGCAGACGCTGGACCGTGGAAGCTGCGTCGTCCTGGTCGACGCCTGCGGCGATCAGCGCGGCGGTGGCGGCGCCGGTGCCGTCGTCGCCCCAGGTCCCGGAGTTGACGCTGTCCAGGAGTGCCAGCAGGTGTGCTTCGAGGGCTCTGCTGAGGGGGCCGGGCGGAACGCTGGTGTGGAAGACGCCCTGCCGCTGGCCGCGGGCGAGGATCTCGGCGACCGTGTCGCGGGCGGGGGAGAGGAGTTCGCTCACCCGATCGGCCCCCAGATCCCGGCAGGCGAGGGCGATGAGTGTGCGGTAGCGATCGCCGACCGGCCACAGGGTGAGGACAAAGAGCGCCAGGGCACTCGCCGGGTCGGGGGACGGCGTTTTCGCGACGGTGACCGCGAGGCGTATCCCTTCCCCCGCATCCGCGGCGAGTCCCTCGACGAGTGCGGTCCGGCCGGCGAAGCGGACGTAGACGGTGCGACGTGCCACGCCCGCGGCTTCGGCGATGTCGGCGAGGCTGCTGTCAGGGTTGCGGCCCAGCTCTTGCCCGGCCGCCTCCAGGATGCGTTCGCGGGTGGTGCGCGCCGTGCGGCGCTGTGGCGCGTGTGGGGGTGGTCCGTTGGTCACATCAGCACCTTTTGAAGGGGAACGGGTGGTGGGCCTCGGAGAATTTGCACATAGGTGAGCAATGAAATAATCTACCCATCGATGTGCAATTAACCCGCCCCTGGGAGCCCCCATGCCCTTGATCGCCACCACACCCGTCGAGAAGATGACGGGGCCGTATCCCCGCCGCTGGTGGGCTCTGATCGTGCTGTGCCTGAGTCTGCTGATCGTGGTCATGGCGAACACATCGCTGATCGTGGCCGCGCCCGACATGACCACGGACCTGGGTCTGTCCAGCAGTGATCTGCAGTGGGTCATCGACGGCTACACCGTCCCGTACGCCGCGCTGATGCTGGTGCTGGGCTCGATCGGCGACAAGTACAGCCGCCGTGGCGCCCTGATCACCGGCCTGGTGATCTTCGCGGGCGGCTCGGTGATGGGCAGCCTGGTCGACCAGACCGTACTGGTCATCACGGCCCGCGCGATCATGGGTGTGGGTGCCGCCGTGGTCATGCCGGCCACACTGTCCCTGCTGGTCGCGACTTTCCCCAAGCGCGAGCGAACGCGGGCCATCACGGCCTGGACCGCCACGTCCGGTCTCGCCATCGCCGTCGGCCCGCTGGTCGCCGGATGGCTGCTGGAGGACCACGCGTGGGGCTCGACCTTCCTGATCAACGTCCCCATCGCCGTCGTCGCCGTCATCGGCGCGCTGGTCCTGATCCCGCCGTCCAAGGCTGAAGGCATGGGCCGGATCGACTACGTGGGCGGTCTGCTCTCCATCGTCTCGGTCGGCTGCCTGGTCTACGCGACCATCGAGGGCCCGCACTTCGGCTGGGGCGCCGGCCCGATCGCCGCCGCGGTGGTCGCCGGTGTCGGCCTGGTCGCCTTCGTCGCGTGGGAGCTACGCCACCCGCACCCCATGCTGGACGTGCGCAAGTTCCGGCTGCGCCCCTTCAGCGGTGCGATGCTCGCGGTGCTGTTCTTCTTCTTCGGCACCTTCGGCGCCATCTACTACTCCACCCAGTACCTGCAGTTCGTCCTCGGCTACGACGCGCTGGCAACCGGCGTACGGCTGCTGCCGCTGGCCGGCGCCGTCTTCCTCGGCGCCGCGGTGACCGGGCAGCTGACCCCGAAGCTGGGCATGAAGCCGATGGTTGTGGCCGGCATGCTGATAGGCACGGCGGGTGTCTTCCTGCTCACGCAGGTCGACAAGGGCTCCACGTACACCGACTTCCTGACACCGATGATGCTGCTCGGCTTCGCGATCGGCCTGAGCGTGTCCCCGGCGACCGACACCATCATGGGCTCTTTCCCCGAGTCCGAACTCGGCGTCGGCGGTGGCGCCAACGACACCTCCATGGAACTCGGCGGCTCCCTCGGCATCGCGATCCTCGGCTCACTGCTGGGCACGGCTTACCAGGACAAGCTGACCGACCTGGTCGGCGGACAGCTCCCGGCCGATGCGCTGGAGACCGCCAAGGAATCCGTGGGCGGCGGCCTCGCGGTCGCCGAACAGCTCGCGAAGACCTCCACCACCGGCGCCCAGCAGGCGCAGGCACTGGTGGACGCGGTGAACGAGTCCTTCGCGCACAGCGTCGCGCACACCAGCCTCATCGGCGGCATCATCATGGCCGCCGGCACCCTGATCGTTCTCGTCGTCCTGCCGGGACGCAAGCGCGCCGGAAAGTCTGCTCAGGAGGATGCGGCGGAGGCGGAGCGCGCGGGCGTCGCCTGAGGCTCCAGGCGGGGCGGTTCAGGAGGAGGCCGCCCGGCGGATCCGCCGTACTCCTCCATCCCAGGGCGGCCGTGCCTGAGCGGCGCACGGCCGGGGCGGTGCCGGGAGGGGCGGCCGGCCGCCCTCCTTCTCGGCCGAGGTCGGGCAACGGGCGTCGACCTGGCGGGCGTCGACCGTCGGGACGCCCAGCATGCGCAGCGCCGTCTCGGCGAGGTTCGAGGGCTGTGAAGCGGCCCGAGTGGACTTGTCCGAGGCAGCGGGGCGCAGGACCTGATGAGTTCCGGGTGGGACTCGTCCATCCGCGTGCCGAGCCGGAAGCCCGCAGCGACGGGTTCCGTCGGGTCGTCGCACCCGGCCGGACCCGCTGTCAGGCGTTCAGAGTCGCCCCCCGCTCCTCGCAGCCATACAGATGGCCGCTTCATAGACCAACTGCGCGTGCAGCTCGAACATCGCGACGAGGTCGACGGCGTCGCCGACGACCTCCCGTTGGATGAACAGTCCGTCTGCGCCGGCGACGGCATAGGTGGTGAGCGTGCGTACGGCGTCCTCGTCCAGGTCTGGGGCCAGGATCTCGATCACCTCGGTGATCTTCCGGCCTGCGATGTCACGGACCTGGAGGAACACCGTCCGGCCCCGGGGCTCGGTGGGCCGTCGCTCCAGGGCGAGCATGAGACCCAGGCGCAGGAAGTCCGGGGCGTCGACGAGCGACTTCGCCACGTTCGCCGCCATGCTCGTGACCCGCTGCAGCGGCGTGCCCGTCTCTTCCCCCGGCAGTTCCACGGCCGCGAGCCATGTCTCGAAACTGCGCTCGATGACGGCGGCGATCAGATCGTCCTTGTCCTTGAAGTGCCAGTAGATCGAGCTCGCGGGCAGCCCGCACTTGGTACTCACCGCCGCGATCGACGTGCCCTCGTACCCCCGCTCACCGGCGATCTCCACCGCGGCGTCGAGGATCCGCTGCCGCGACTCCACCCCGTTCGCGCGCTTCTGGCGCGCCCCCTGCGGCCTGGTCATCGAATCCGCCCCTCCCTCAGTCCAGCTCTTGACCTCGTCGTGTACCCACTTTACCGTAGCGATTACTCTAATTGGAGTGAATGCTACAGCAAGAGCCGATGTAGTTCAGGGATGACAGTGAGGTGGCCTGGTGAGCGGAACCCGTGCCAGGGACAGAGCCGAAGACGAGGCGTATGACGTGGCCGTGATCGGCTACGGACCCACAGGAGTGACCGCGGCGAACCTGCTTGGGGCGATGGGTCTCAGGGTCGTCGTACTCGAGCGCGACGCCGAGATCTTTTCCCGGGCCAGGGCGATCTCCACGGACGAGGAGGTCATGCGGATCTGGCAGCGCGCCGGTCTGGCCGAGCGGCTGAAGCAAGACATGCTGGCCGAGCGGCCGCTGGACTTCGTCGACGCCAAGGGCCGTGCCTTCATCAGCGCACACCCCAGCCCGCGCGGCCATGGCCATCCGCCGCAGATGTTCATCTACCAGCCGGCGCTGGAACAGGTGCTGCGAGAGGGCGTCGGCCGCTACCCGAACGTGGACGTCCTGCTGCGGCACGAGTGTCTACGGCTGCGGCAGGATGCGGAGGGCGTGGAGCTGACGGTGGTCGGGACCGCCGACGACTCCTTGCACCGGGTGCGAGCCTCCTACGTCATCGCTGCCGACGGCGGCTCCAGCCTCACCCGTGCCCAGCTCAATATCGGCTACGAGGGCAAGACGTACGAGGACCGCTGGGTCGTCATCGACACCGAGATGCTCAAGCCCTGGCCGGACCACGACCGGCTGCGCTTCCGCTGCGACCCCACGCGGCCTGCCGTGGACTGCCCGACCCCGCTCGGCCATCACCGCTGGGAGTTCCCGATCCTCCCCGGCGACGACGAGCAGTACCTGACCACAGACGACGCGATCCACTCGATGGTGTCGCGGTACGGGATCAGCCCGGACCAGATCAAGATCCTGCGGGCCACCGTCTACAGCCACCACGTTCGCTTCGCCGCCCGCTTCCGTATGGGCAGGGTCTTCCTGGCCGGCGACGCCGCCCACGCGATGCCGCCGTGGATCGGCCAGGGCATGGCCGCCGGAGTGCGCGACGCGGCCAACCTGTGCTGGAAGCTGGCCGCCGTGCTGCGCGGCGAACTGCCCGAGAAAGTGCTGGACAGCTACGAGGCCGAACGCAAGCCGCACGTCAAGGAGATCACCAAGCGGGCGGTGTTCGTCGGGCGGATCATCACCGAACGGCGCCTCCCGGTAACCCGCATCAGGAACACCGCACTGCGCGGCCTCAACCGCATACCGGGCTTCAGTAACTGGCTCCAGGACTCCAACTGGATCCCCATCGCCCACTACGCCGACGGCTTCCAGGCCCGCCCCCGCACCAAGGCGTCCGGCCACCAGATCCCGCAGCCCTGGGTCACCGGCCCCGACGGTGAACGCGTATGCCTTGACGACGTACTCGGCGGCCGCTGGCTGCTCCTGCACGGCGGCCCGTCCGTGCCCCAGCCCGCGTGGGACCGCGCCGGCGTTCCCTCGCTGACCGTCACGCCCGCCGGCTCCGAGCCGGCCGAGGGCACGGTCGTCGACAGCGAGGGCGTGCTGCTGCCCTGGCTGGCCGAGCACCGCGTGGCCACCCTCGCCCTGCGCCCGGACGCCTACGTCTACGCCGCCGCACGCACCGGCGCCCCACTCCCGCCGCCTCCCGCCGGTTTCGCTACGGCAGCGCACCCGACCGCCTCGATCGCCCCGTAAGGACTGCCATGACCACGCACGCCGAACTGCCGTCGATGCAGGAGTCCCTGCTCGACGCCGCCGGCAAGAAGATCTTCGTCGCGGAGACCGGAGAGGGCCCGCCCGTCCTGCTGCTGCACGGCGGCGGACCCGGTGCCTCCGGTGTCTCCAACTACGCTCGGAACATCGCGGAGTTGGCCAAGGAGTACCGGGTCATCGTCCCGGACCTGCCCGGCTACGGACGAAGCACCAAGGGCGTCGACGGCGCAGACCCCTTCGGGTACCTCGCCGACACGATCCGCGCTCTGCTCGACCAACTCGGCCTGGACAAGGCCCACCTGGTCGGCAACTCCTACGGCGGCGCCTGCGCCCTGCGCCTCGCCCTGGACACCCCCGACCGCGTCGACCGCATGGTCCTCATGGGCCCCGGCGGCATCGGCACCACGCGTGCGCTGCCCACCCCGGGCCTGAACAGCCTGCTCAACTACTACTCCGGGGACGGGCCCTCGCGGCTGAAGCTGGAGAAGTTCATCCGCAACTACCTCGTCTTCAACGCCGCCGACGTGCCGGACAGTGTGATCGACGCGCGGTACCAGGACAGCATCGACCCGGACGTCGTCGCGGCGCCGCCGCTGCGCCGCCCGTCCGGCCCGAACGCGCTGCGCACCCTGTGGAAGATGGACTTCACCCGCGACAAGCGACTGGCCCGGCTGCCCGTGCCCACCCTGGTGCTGTGGGGCGCGGCGGACAAGGTCAACCGCCCCTCCGGCGGTCCCATGCTGGCCGGGAGGATGCCCAACTGCGACCTGTACGAGGTCGCCAACACCGGGCACTGGGTCCAGTTCGAACGCGCCGAGCTGTTCAACCGGCTGTGCGCCGACTTCCTGGCAGGCCGCCGATGAACACCACCGCTTCGGTCTTCGGCGCCGTCCACCTCGGCTACGTCGTCATCGAGACCAACCGCTTCGCCGACTGGCGCCGCTTCGGCACTGAGGCCATCGGCATGCACCGCGACGACCTCGACGCCGGCCTGATGCGGTTCCGCCTCGACGACCAGGAGTGCCGCTTCCTGCTCCGGCGCGGGCTCGCCGAGGACGTCGTCGCCACCGGCTGGCACCTCGACGACCACGCCACGTTCGAGCAGATCGAGGCCCGCATCCGCGCCCACGGCGTCCCCGTCGTCGAAGGCACCAAGGAGGAGGCGGAGTTGCGGGGCGTCGAGCGTCTGCTCCGCTTCCCCGGCCCCAAGGGCATCACCCAGGAGATCTACACCACCCCGGTGAAGTCCGCCGAGCCGCTGCGGATGCTCGCCTCCGGGTTCGTCACCGGCGACTCGGGCATGGGCCACGTCGCCATCACGTCCACCAAGCCGGCCCAGTTGCGGGGCTACTTCAACACGGTCTTCGACGCCCGCCTCACCGACTACATCGACGAGACGATCAGCGGAGTCAAGCTCAAGATCCGCTTCCTGCGGGTCAACGAACGCCACCACTCCATCGCCATCGCCGCCGTCCGCGGCCTGCCCATCGACCCGATCCGCACCCGGGTGCAGCACCTCAACATCGAGGTGACCAGCCTCGACGACGTGGCCCGCAGCTACCAGCGGGTGTGTGAACTCGGCTTCGACATGGCGCTGTCCGTCGGCCAGCACACCAACGACAGGGAACTCTCCTACTACGCCCGCACCCCCTCGGGCTTCGAGTGGGAGGTCGGCTGGAACCCGATCGTCGTCGACGAGTCCACCTGGGAACCCAGCACCCACCAGGGCATCAGCATCTGGGGCCACACCCCGGTCGGCCAGACCATCGTCGACAAACTCGACCAGTTCCGGCTCGGAGCCCGCTCCCTCGCCCACCCGGAGAACGCCGTCCCGGCCCTCAGTGGCGCCGGTATCCCCGACGAGTGACAGCGCCCCTGTCGGGACCGGCGTCGACGCCGGTCCCGATCGGCGGGTGCGGGGCACATTTCCTTGCCCGGCGTGCCGCGCTGCCGGCCAAGGGCAATCGGCTGCGGCACCGTCCGCCATCCAGAGCCTCGAACCCATCCGCGGCTTCGTCGACCAGCTCCGCACGGCCCGTCTCGCATCGGGGCCGAAGCTGTCATTTTGTTAGCAATTTCGTCAGCGATCGCGCGGCGAACGCATGCCTCATCTGCGTAAACAGAGTTTTCGCCTACCGTCAGGCAACGTGATCGGCCCCGATCACACTTGACGCTTCCATCAGTTTTCTCCATGATCACCGCCTGGAGCGTCGTCCCCTCCCGCTCCCCGCTCCCCGCTCCCCGCTCTCCCCTCCTCTCCCTTCCCCTCCATTGGAGAACTGCCGTGTCCGAATACCGTCTCGCGGCCGGTGTTGCCGCCGTGCTTCTGTTCGCGACTGCCTGTGGGTCGGGTGACTCCGAGTCGTCGTCGACGTCCACGGACGCCTCGGCCTCCGCCACCACGTCGTCCGGCTCCGGCTCCGGCGGCGGCAAGGCGGCCGCCCAGGTCCTGACCGCGACCAAGGCGTTCCTGGCGACCCTGGACGACTCGCAGAAGTCGTCCGTGCAGGCCGAGCGCACCCAGGCCAACCTGTCGCAGTGGTCCAACCTGCCCGACCAGCTCTTCGAGCGGGCGGGCCTCAGGATGGACTCCCTCGACGACGAGCAGCAGGCCGCTGTGCTCGCCATCCTCAAGGCGGCGCTCAGCGAGGACGGCTACGAGCAGGTCACCGGGATCACGTACGGCGACGGCGTCCTGAAGGACGCGGGCGGCATCGACCTCGACTTCGGCGCGGACCACTACTGGATCCGCGTCCTGGGCACCCCGTCCGAGACCGGACAGTGGACACTCCAGTACGGCGGCCACCACCTCGGCACCAACATCACCCTCACCGGCGACACCATGACGCTCGGCCCGACCCTGTGGGCCGCCCAGCCCGCGTACTACGACAAGGACGGCAACGAGGTCGAGCCGCTGAAGGGCGAGACCGAGAAGGCATTCAAGGTCGTGCAGTCGCTGGACGACGAGCAGTTCGAGACGGCCGAGCTGGACACTGCGGTCACCGAGATCGTGCTGGGCGCCGGGCAGGACGGGAAGACGCTGGAGAGCGAGGGCGTCAAGGCGTCCGACCTCACCGCGAAGCAGCAGAAGCTGCTGCTCAGCCTGATCGACGAGTGGATCACCCCGCTCAACGACGAGCAGGCGAAGGCCAAGCTGGCGGACGCCAAGAAGAACCTCAAGAGCACCTACTTCGCCTGGTACGGCTCGACAGAGAGCGACCAGCCGATCTACTACCGGGTGCAGAGCCCGTCGTACACCATCGAGTTCGCCCACCAGCAGGGCCAGGGCGCCAACGCCGGCGGGGTCACCCACATCCACGCCATCTACCGCGAGAACGGCAACGACTACGGCGCCGAGGACTGACGTCCGTGATCTCCCCCCGCACCCGTCGCCTGGCCCGGTGGACGGCGGCCCTCTCGCTGGCCGTCGCCGGGTCGGGCATGGCCGCCGTACCCGCCGAGGCGCACCCGACCGACGAGGTGGCGCAGCAGGCATACCTGACGCCCACCACCACCCGCCTCGACGTCGAACTCGCCATCACACCTGGCGTGCTGGTGGCACCCGCCTTCGCCGAATCCCTCGACACCGACGGTGACGGGGAGTTGGACGCCCGCGAGCGGGCCGTCCACCTGCACCGTGTCACCTCTGCCCTCGCGCTGCGCGTGGACGGCCGGGAGGTGAAGCTGACCGTGACGGGCAGTGAGTACGCCGAGTACGCGCTGCTCGCCGCAGCCGGCGGCGCCGTACGCGTCGGCCTGACGGCCGAACTGCCGTCGCCCGGCAGCCTCGGCCAGGTCGTCTTCACCAACGCGTACGACCCCGGCGTCCGTACGACGGTCCAGGCGGACGTGCTGGTCGCGGCAACGGACGCGGTGCGCCCCAGCGGGTTCGAGAGAGGAGACGAGGGGCGGGCCATGACGCTCATGTTCGGGGAGGGAGAGGTAGACACCGTTCCGAGCTCCGCCGACGCGGGGGAAGGCGAGGGGACGATGCTCAGTGCCCTGCGCGCCCCGCTGACCTCCCCCTGGGCACTGCTCCTGCTGATCGGCACCTGCGCCCTGCTCGGCGCCTTCCACGCCCTGACACCCGGACACGGCAAGGCACTCCTCGCCTCCTACCTGGTCGGCGCCAACAGCACCCCCCGGCAGGCGGTCGGCCTCGGCGCGGTCATCACCGTCACCCACACCGCCTCCGTGATCGCCCTCGGCACGCTGGTGCTGTTCGCGGGCCGGTTCGTCGTACCCGAAGTCCTGGTGCCGGTACTGGAGATAACCGCTGGGGCGGTCGTACTGGTCCTCGGCGCGCGACTGCTACTGCGCCGCTGGCAGCAGCGCGTCGGGCACGCTCACAGCCACAGCCACAGCCACAGCCACAGCCACAGCCACAGCCACAGCCATGGCCATGGCCATAGCCATAGCCACAGTCACGGAGAGGGTCACCACCATCACGCGCCTTTGACCGTCCCCACCACCTTCCGTGGTCTCGCCGCCATGGGCGTCTCCAGCGGGATCATCCCCTGTCCCGAGGCTCTGGGCGTGCTCCTGCTCGCCATCGGGCTCAACCGCACGGCGCTGGGCCTGGCCATGATCGTCGCGTTCAGTGTCGGGCTGGCCGGGGTGCTGGTCGGACTCGGACTGATCCTGGTCAGCGCCCGTACGAGGCTGGAAGGGTTCCAGCGCCCGGACAGGTGGAGCCCGCTGATCCGGTGGCTGCCGATGGTCTCCGCGGCTGTCGTGACCATCCTCGGCCTGACCATCACGATCAGAGGAGTGAGCGGGCTGCTCGGCCAGTAATCTAGTTGGGTTTGTTTATTTGTCATGCTAGGTGGTGGTTCATGACGGGCCGCGGCAGCCGGACTGCTGGGAATAGGCAAGATCCAGGAGCTGTCGCACTTCGGCCACGGCGAAGGGAACGAGACTGCTCGGACCGTGTCTTCGGCGTCCTTTTCGAGGGCGTGAGCGGCCATCGCGGCCAGGAAGGTGTGCGCGGGCATGGGCGGAGTGATGCGGCGGTACCAGCCAACGTAGCGGCGGACTTCGTACTGGTGCAGGCCGCGCTCGTTCTTCGTGGCCGGGAAGGACTCCTCAACGGCCCATCGGGAGCCGGCCAGGCGGACCAGTTCGGAGACGTCTGCCTCCGCGAGGGCGAAGGTGAGGCAGTAGGCGACCTCCTCAAGGCGGGACGGGCTGTGACGGGCCGGCCTTCGCGCCGTCTCCGCACGGAATCCGCTCTCAGGTGGCGTCCGGGGCGTCGGTCAGAACTCTCCGTGCGAACCGTGGCCTTCCGGACCCCGGTCGCAGCGGCGACGAGCCTGATCCCGCCCTGCCAGCGGCCGAACCTCCGCCTCTGTGGTCAGCCGACGTTTGCGCTACTCCAGGTGTGGCAGCAACGCCTGAAACCTCGTAGCCACGACCCCCTAGGTAGCCTTCGGGCTCCCAATACCACAGCAGCGATCCCCGGAGTCGGAAGCCGGGACGTGTATCGCGGGAAGTCCTTAGCCTCGCCCAACTCGCCCTGCCAAATGGGGGGGGGCTGACCGGCCCAGGCGTATTGATCACGAGCGTCGTTGACACTGGCTGGGCTTGATCATGACGAATGCCTCCGGTGCGCTTCGCGCCCACCCGGCGGCAAGCCATGCCGCATGACAGTGGGAGTCCTTGCACGGGTGCCGGGCCGGTCGTGACGAGGCAGGTCGGGACGTCTTTCGTCTCTGCTGTGGGCGTCGAGCATCCAGATGTTGCCGCAGCGGACTGTGAGCACCGTCATTTAGATAATTGCTCGCATGTGTGCAATTATGGCCTGGCTGCTCCAGTTGAAAGGGATAGTGCGGTGCCGATATTCGTCACGCGCACACGCGGAAAGCAATTCACGCAGGTATGCCGTCGTTGTTGCGCTGAGAGCCTCGGTCGCCGGGGGCGGTCCCTGTCCCCTGCCGGGCGGATGACGCTATTGCACAGGTCGAGGGGCAGATGCCTCGGCTGTGGCCGAGGCCGCGGGCGCAACGGTGTGCTGCGGCCGCACCGCGCCGATGGTGCTTCGGTACGTCGCCCACACGATTGCCGGTGAGAGTGAACATGGTTGTCCCGACCAGTGTGGTATCCGAAGCGGGGAACCTGCCCGCGGCCTTGACCCCTTTCGTGGGGCGGAAGCGGGAGGTCGCCGAGGTCCGGCGTGTGCTGGCCACGGCGCGGCTGCTGACCCTGACCGGGGTAGGCGGGATGGGCAAGACCCGGCTGGGCCTGGAGGTGGCCGCGGAGTCCCGCAAGGAGTTCGCGGACGGTGCGTGGGTAGTGGACCTGGCCCCGGTGCGGGTGCCGTCGGCGGTGGCAGACACGCTGGCGGCCGCGCTGGGCGTGCCGGACATGGGCACCCGGCCCGTCCTGGAGCAGCTCACGGGATATCTGGCCGGGCGGCACGCGCTGATCGTGCTGGACAACTGCGAACATCTCGTCGACGCCTGCGCCGAGTTGGCGAAGACGCTTCTGCCGGCCGCCGCCGGGCTGCGCATGGTGGCGACCAGTCGGCAGACACTGGGCATCACGGGCGAGCATGTCTTCACCGTGCCCCCGCTGCCCCCGGACGAGGCAGTCGAACTGCTGCGGACCAGAACCTCCGCCGTCCGGCCGGATTTCCAGGTCACCGACGCGAACCGGGCACAGGTCCTCCGGCTGTGCGCCGACCTGGACGGGCTGCCGCTGGCGATCGAGCTGGCCGCGGCCCGGCTGCGCACCCTCACCGTCGACCAGGCCGCGGATCGGCTGGCGGATCGGTTCGCGCTGCTCACCGGTGGCTGCCGGACCGCGCCGCCACGGCAGCGCACGCTGCGTGCGCTGGTCGACTGGAGCTGGGAGCTGTGTTCTCCCGTCGAGCGGCTGCTGTGGAACCGACTGTCGGTCTTCGCCGGGACCTTCGGCCTGGACGCGGCCGAGGAAGTCTGCGCGGGCGAGGGCATCGAAGCATACGAAGTGCTGGACCTCCTGGACCGACTCGTCGCCCAGTCCGTGGTGCTGACCTGCGAGGCCGAGGGCCTGCCGCGCTACCGGCTGCTGGAGACCATCCGGCAATACGGACGGGAACGACTCGCCGAGTCCGGCGAGGAGGACAGGTTGCTGCTGCGGCACCGCGACTTCCTCCTCGCCCTCGCCCAGCGCGTCGACAAGGGCTGGTACGGCCCCGGCCAGGTGGAGAACCTGACCCGGCTGCGCGCCGAGCACGGCAACCTGCTGGCGGCCCTCGGCGGAGCCGACCCCCAGGCCCGGCTGGCGCTGGCCGCCGCGCTGGCCTTCCACTGGTGCGTCGGCGGCTTCCTCGGCGAGGGACGCCGTCAGCTCGACCGGGCTCTGGCGGTGGCGTCCGAGCCCACACCGGCACGGGCCCGGGCGCTGGTGAGCGCTGTCTGGGTGGCGCTGTGTCAGGGTGATCTGGCGGTGGCCGACCGGTGGTTGGATGAGGCCGACGCGATCGGCGAGGAGCTGGGCGACCCGGCCCTGCTGGCCGACGTGCGGGGCTTTCGCGGAGTGTCGGCGCACTTCCGGGGGCGGCTGGGGGAAGCCATGACCCGGTACGAGGACGCGCTGGCCACCCTGACGGCGCTGGGCGACGAACGCGGGGCGGCCGGCTGGCTGCTCGCGCTGGCCTGCCTCCAGGCTTATGTAGGGGACCCGCGTGCGGCGCAGACGGGCGGGCACCTGATCAACGCCGCCGAGGCGACTGGAGAGAGATGGGGACGCGCGCAGGTGCTGCTGGCCCTCGGCTTCGACGCCTGGCAGCGGGGTGACCAGGAGGGGACCGGGGCACACGCCCGAGCCGCGCTCGAGAGCATGAGGGGCTTCAACGACCATTCAGCGGTCGCGAGGATGCTGGAAGTGCTCGCCTGGGCCACCGCCTCCGTGGGCGATCGCAAGCAGGCCGCTCGGCTCCTGGGCGCCGCGGACCACCTGTGGAGGGACGCCGGCACCGCCATCACCGCGTTCGACCCGCGGATGGCCGAGCACCACGCGCGCTGCGAGGCAGAGGTCATCGACGCCCTGGGCCCGGCCTCGTACCAGACGGTGTTCGAGGAAGGCAGTCCGCACGGTAGCCCCGACCGGGCCATCGCCTTCGCTGTGGAGCCCCGCACCCACACTCTCGCCGGCCCCGACTCCGACACGGCCGCCCCGGAACCGGCCACCGCCCCGAGCCTCCTGACCCGCAGAGAGCGGGAGGTGGCCGCGCTCGTGGCCCAGGGCATGAGCAACCGGCAGATCGGCTCCGCACTCGGACGTTCCCCGCGCACGGTCGACGGCCACGTCAAGAACATCCTTGCCAAGCTCGGCTTCGGCTCCCGCGCCCGGATCGCGTCCTGGTGGACAGCCAACCAGGCGCCCACCCTGTAGGACAACCCCGCAAAACTACGCGGACCCGGGGCGGGGCCCGCAGCGCAGAAATACGTATGGCCTGGCGGCAGACCCCGCGTTGACCCTTGCTCGCATGACACACACCGAAGCGGACGATCCAGTACCGCGGGCATCGGACCTACGACCCGAGGCGGCCCGGCTGAAGACACCCGTCGATGTCGGAGACGGGATATGGCGCCGCGACGCGGCCTGACCCTCCCGCCATCTTTCGAGGCACGACTGCCGTGGCCACCTTCGGCACAGACCGGTTCCAGGGGCAGTTCAGACCTCTGCGGCAGCAGCTGACAGCCGGACACGGCAGTCGGCCGGGCCCGCCGACAGCGCGCGTTGCGCGAACCCGGAGCACTCGGTCACCGCCGGCACACCGTCGAGATCGGAAACCGCTGCACATGGCCATCCCACCAATGGGCCACCAACAACGAAACGGAGCTCAAGTGACGAGCGCAGAGCAGGGCCGACCTTCCCGTAGATCATTCCTCGCCGCCGCGACGGCCGTCAGTGCGATGGCCGTCGGCGGCCTGGGCCTGGTGGTCGCCGCCGCCCCCAGCGCCAGCGCCACGCCCACCGCGAACCTCACCTGGACCATCTCCAGTGAGCCCGAACTGGCCAAGATGGACTATGCCCGACTGCTCAACGGCATCAGGAGGCTGGTGAGCGATGACAACCCGCAGCGCACAACCACGGGCCGCCCCGTTTTGGTCACCGACGAGGACGGGGACAATGAGTTCATCACCGTCGATCTGGAGGCAGAGGACAGGCCCGAACTCATCCGGCTGTTCATACGCCGGTCCGACGCCTACATCATGGGATGGCGGTCGGCCACCCGGGACGGTGATGTCGCGTACCTGAGCACCTTCTTCACGTTGGATCCCCACGTGCAGCTT
Source organism: Streptomyces sp. NBC_00075 (assembly GCF_045041225.1). Lineage (NCBI taxonomy): Bacteria > Bacillati > Actinomycetota > Actinomycetes > Kitasatosporales > Streptomycetaceae > Streptomyces > Streptomyces sp. NBC_00075. The sequence continues at coordinate 1,923,134 of NZ_CP108243.1, read as the reverse complement.
CCGGGTTCGATCCGCCCAGGCAACGGTGTGACGAACGCGAACACGAACACGCGGTTCGAGAATCTGGCGAACTACAGCGACCTGCAGCAACAGGGTGCCACCCGCGACGGCATGCAGATCAGCCCCTCCAGCCTCCACAACGCCGTGCTGACCCTCCAGGGCGGTGCCCAGGCCACGACCAGGAACGCGGCGGCGGCGATCCTTCAGATCATCGTGGGAATCGCCGAAGCTTCCCGGTTCCGGCATCAAGCGGCTGAAACCGCGACCGCCTTCGGAAACGGTCTGCCGTTCACCGTCACCGCGAGACACATAGAGCATCACAACAACTGGTCCTTGTGGAGCGGTGTGCTCCTGGGCGCGATGGTCGCGGGTGCCGTCGCCCTCACGCCTGAAATCGAAGCAATCGGCGCCACCTACCAAACCGTGGTGGCCCTCGCGGCCGTGATCATGCTGGCCCACCACGGGGGCAAGCACACCAAGAGGGGCGGCAAGAAAATCGAAGGGGCGTGGCTGCTCGTCGCGCCCGACGGCACCGGCGACCACTGGACCGTGCAGGACGCGATCGACTACGTCCCCTATTTCGACCAGCCATACACCATCTTCATCGACGAGGGCACCTACCACGAATTCATCAACATCCCGGCGGGCAAGCCCTGGATGATGCTCGAGGGCGTCAGCGCCAACGCCGCCGATGTCGTCATCACCGGCGACAGGGCCCACGGAATGCTCAAGCCCGACGGCACACAGTGGGGCACCCAGGGCAGCGCCGTGGCGACTTTCAAGTCGATCGACCTGCGAGTCTCGAATCTCACGATCGCCAACTCGTTCGACCCTGCCGCCCACCCGGAGATCAACCCATACGAGACCCAGGCCGTAGCGTTGGCCGCCATGGGCGATCGGCAGGTGTACAACAACGTCCGGATCATCGGCCGCCAGGACACGGTGCTCGTCAAGTCGCCGGTTGTCACCGACCAGACCCGGCAGTACTTCGTCAACAGCTACATCGAGGGCTCGATCGACTTCATCTTCGGCAACGCCACGGCAGTGTTCGACCGATGCAAGATCGCCATGCGCAACTGGGTCGGCGGCACGGTGCTGGCGCCGAACACCGACTGGCGGCAGAAGTACGGGATCCTGATCACCGGCAGCGAGATCTTCACCAACGGCGTGCCGGACAACACGATGTACCTTGGTCGGCCGTGGCACAACGTGCAGGAAGCCTGGCCCCAGGCTGTGATCCGCGGCACCAAGATCCACTCAGGCATCAAGAGCGATCACCCCTGGACCGACATGGTGCCCGAATACCCCTGGAGCTGGGCCCGGTTCAAGGAGTACAGCAACTCCTCCGTCTACTGTGTGGATCAGGTGTGCAGCACCAGCTCCGCCCCCGGGGGTTCCAACCGCCCCATGTTGCCCGACTCTGAGGCGGCCGACTACACCGCACAGAAGTACTTGGCTGGCAGCGACGGCTGGAACCCGGTCCTCTGACCGCAGCCCTCGCGGCACGGTGAACCGAAGGCGGGGAGGGACAGCACAACCTGTCCCTGCCCCAGCACCAGGTTCCAAGGTGTGCCGACAGGCTGCCCATGGCTAATCGTGCGGCATGGCGTCTTCCACGGCCATGTGCCGCCCGCCGTTCTCAGCGCCGGGTCGGAGGCGATGACTGTCGCGCTGCTGGAGCAGGTCAACGCCGGAGCGCTGGAGGACGACGGCAGACGGGCCACCGTCGTCACGCTCGTCGCGGCCGGTGTGCCGGAGCGGCGGGCGCGTGTTGCGGTCGACGATGTCGCCGCCGCGGTCGTAGCGGTGGCCGCTGCTGACGACTGAGTCGCCGCCCGCCTGTCGATGGGGCTTCGAGCCCCGGCCTCACGCCTCGGTCCACCGGATCGACTCACGTCGGAACGGGCGAGCGCGGAACGTCAGGCACCGCAAGCGGCCTGCTGGGAGCCGCCCGAGCGCCCTTCGGCGTTGTTCCCTCACCAGCCTCCACGTGTCGGGCCCACGCTGGCGGCTCTTCTGCCGTACGCCGGACGAAGTGGTGGGCGGGCGGTCAGTGATTCTCTGCATGTGCATCACATGGAGTGCGTCGCCATGGGTCACCAGCAGTCGCTGGGTGCCCGAGACGCTTCCTCCCGGTGTCGCATTGGCCAGGACGGCTTTGAGGCGTCGGAGGTGGCAGGCGATCCTCGTTTGGGAGGAGCGAAGCGCGGGTTGTCAGTCGTTTCTCCCCGGATTCTCCCCGGCGTTCGGCGGCGCCCATAAGGCCAGGTCAGGGGCCCTTCGCTGGCAGGGCGAGGAGATCACCCGCATCACTTCTCCCCAGGGACTCCCCATGGCCGCTCCTGGCTCGATCCGCAAGGGGTGCGTGAGCAAATCGTGAACGGGAACTGAGCCTCACGTCGGGATCCTAGAGCCAGTCCCGTCGCTTGAAGATCACGTACAAACTAACGCAAACCACCCCCATCAGGCCGATGGCAAAGGGGTATCCGAAGCTCCAACCCAGCTCAGGCATGTCCTCGAAGTTCATGCCGTAAATAGTTCCTACGAGCGTCGGAGCAAACAGAATCGCCGCCCAGCTGGAGATCTTCTTGAAGTTGTCTACTTGGGGGCGCTGACCTGCGCTGATGTCACCTTATAGGTCTCTGGCCTGGGCGGATCCGTCTTTCCGGGTCTTTCGTGCTCGTGTCCGGTTGCGCAACCGATTCTCCCCACGCGCTCCCCGGAGCGGCTCGAACTCCCCAGATTCTCCCCATGGCGCGGCTCGTGCCGGACCCAGTTCGGACAGTGCTGGGATACTGCAGCACCCCGAGGTGTCGATCACGCTCTGTCGCTGGCATCCCGGCTGCGGTCACTTTGACTGTGGAGTGCCAAGAGAGGCGCGTGCAACGAAGTGTGAGTCGTGTGGTGATGTGGCGAGGTACGGAGTGATCGATCACGCGTTCGCTCCGGGCCTGGTAGCGCCATAGTTGGGCAAGTAGGTTGTCAGTGAGGCTGGCACTGCTTGGGGGCAGCGTGGAGGAGAAGGCGTTCAACGCCGCTGTGGGTCGGCGGATCAGGGAGGCCAGAATCAGGGCGCGGCTGACGCAGGAACTGCTCGGGCGCCAGGCCGGGCTGTCGCGGGGGTCGATCACGAACATCGAGAGCGGGACGCAGGCGCCCCCGCTCTACCGTCTCGTCCGCATCGCGGCGGCGCTGCACGTGCAGCCAGCCGAACTGCTTCCGCAGCTTCTGCCGGAGGAGGCCGCTGGCCTTCCGGCCCAGTACGCGGCCGATGTCGCTTCGGTATGGTCCGACTCCGAGAATTTGAAAGATGCTCATGGCCAGGGCTGACACTGCCGCGCGGGCTCTGCTGCGGGAGTTCGAGATCAACGCCGCTCCGATCGACCCGTTTGCGCTGGCGGGGAGCCTTGATGCTCAGGTCGTGCTGCGGGACTTGGATGACGATGTCTCAGGCATGCTGCTGCGGCGGGACGGCCGGTGTGTGATCGGTGTGAACCGTACCCATTCTCCCTTGAGGCAGCGATTCACCGTGGCGCATGAACTCGGGCACCTGCGGATGCATCGTGGCCGCCCCTTGATCCTTGACACGGATACACGGGTGAACTACCGCAATACGGTGTCAAGTATGGCGACCGACCGCGAGGAGATCGAGGCCAACCGCTTTGCTGCGGCTCTGCTCGCTCCCGAGGTGTTGGTCCGGTCCTCGGTGTACCAGACCTCCTTCCGGACCGTTGGAGAGCTGGTGACCCAGTTGGGGCGCACATTCGTGCTCAGCGAGATCGCCATGACCTATCGCTTGATGAACCTGGGCATCATCTCAGGCCCTCCGCAATAGAGTTCAAGCGCTCCGCGCCTTCGCAGGTGGTCGCTGTCGGCCCGACTCACCCTGGGTAGACGCCCAGTGAAGCGATGTCAGCGAAACTGACCATCAAAGAATGCCTTGCGTAGTGGTCGCTGTGTGTGCTGTGATTGTTACGCCAGAGAGCAGGCAAGCTCTTTGGGGACAATGTGCACTTACCCGGCGTTTTGCCAGGCAGGTGACCACCTGACCAGGGTCGTACCGCGCATTGCATGCCGGGCCGTGACGACGGACCGCAGCACTGGCCGGACGGCACCACTGCACATTTGGTCTGCCGTACAGGCGCCGCTCCAGCCAGCCGCGCACAGTGGCCAGTCGGTCTCTGATCACGTCGCTCGGGGTTCAAGGCGTCAGCAACGCCAGATGTACTCACCGTCTGCCGTGTTCTCCCGCACCTTCTTGGATACGCGGCCACCCTGTCACCTCTGCCCTGCGCGGACAGCCCCGTAGCACACCTCTCTGGTGTGTCCGTGGCGACGAACCGGCCAGCCGGCACGTGGCCTGCGCGCTGCCCATGCCCGAGGGCCGCGCAGTACTCCCCGACGCTTACGGCATGCACGCAGTCGTACAGAGGACAGGGCAATTCTCCACGCCGTCAAAGGAAGAGGACCCCCCATGCAGCACGTCAACTGTTTCACCACGTTCCTGCGGGACGTCGTCAACCTCAGCCAGGCCAAGCTCGATCTCCTTGCTTGCCGGGTGGAGGCCATCTACCAGGCACTCAAGAGCGACCCGGAACTTGGACCGCTCATCCTCGGCAAGAAACCGCAGGGCTCGTGGGCACAGCGCACCATCATCAACCCGGTCGGGGACAAGGAGTTCGACGCCGACTTCATGCTCCACCTCCAGGAAGTCCTGGACTGGGCGGGTAACCCCGCAACCTACATCGACAAGATCTACGCCGCGCTTCACCGGCACAGCACCTACAAGGACATGCCGCACACCCGCAAATGTCGATGCGTGCAGCTGACCTACGCCAACTCCATGCACGTCGACATCGTCCCCTACCTGCACCTCGCCGACGGCCGCGAAGTCATCGTCAGCCGTGACGAGAACCGGTTCGAGCCGACCAACCCCGCAGGGTTCACGGCTTGGATGAAGGAGAAGGACGACATCGCAGGCGGCAACCTCCGCAAGGTCATCCGCCTGATGAAGTACCTGCGTGACCACAGGAACTCTTTCACCGGGACCCGCTCCATCATCCTCACCACACTCCTCGGCGAACGCGTCACCCAGTCCACCGCCCTGCTTGAGACGGGCTGTTACGCCAACGTGCCCACCGCGCTCCTCACCATCGTCGAAGACCTCGACGAGTGGCTGCAGGCCCGCCCCTACAAGCCCTCCATCCCTGATCCGTCCCAATCGGGCCTCACCTTCGACCACCGCTGGAACCAGGCCACTTACGCCTACTTCCGCGACCGGATCAACACCCACGCGCGGGAGATCCGCGCCGCCTACGACGAGACGGACTCCGCCACCAGCGTGCGCCTGTGGCGGGATCTGTTCGGCAGCCGCTTCCCCGAGCCGCCAGAGACGTCCTCCTCGTCCACCGCGCCGGCGGCTGGTCCCAAGTTCCCGGTGCCGCCCCTGATTACCCCTACCCGGACTGGACGTGCCGGATGACCAAGCGAAAGCCTCCCGCTCTCAAGGCGAACCAGTGGCAGCAGGACCTGCTGTCCGACCTCAAAGCACTTGCCGCCCAGCACCCAGCAGACCTCCGGGTCCTGGGTGACCCCCAGATCCTGCCGAGCGGCACGGTTCTGGTCTCCATCCGCCTGTTCACAGCCAGCATCCCGCATGTCGAGGGCGGTCTCGCTCTGGGCGAGGCCGAGGAGTTCGTCCTCGGCCTCCCGCCCACCGAGCGGGTGCCTCCGCAGGTACTCACCCCGCACACCCGCTTCGCCGGCACTCCGCATGTACTGGAGGGAATGCGTCTGTGCATCTACCTCGATGCCGACCGAGAGTGGAACCCCGAAGGAGGCATCCCCGCCGTCCTGAATCGACTGTGGCAGTGGCTCACCGACGCTGCTTCCAACCGATTCGACGGCACCACCGCCCTCTACCACGCCGTCGGGGGAGTTCTCCACCGCACTGATGGCACACCCACCATCGTCGCCCGGGAACCGGACGAGCACCGCATCGCGCACATCGCCTGGCTCACCCCGCGCTCCGGTCAGCGACTTGACCTGTCCAACCGCCAGGCCAACGAGCACAGTCAGCGCCTGTCCGTACTACCCCTCAGCCGCCATCTGCCGCTGGCGGCCGGCCACACCCTCGCCGCTCTCCTCGACCGCATCGACAACCCCACGCTCAGCGAAACAAGAACCCCCCACCAGCCCCGACGCCCCTCATCCGCCTTCCTGACGGCCCTGATCCACACAGCCCGCCGCAACCCCCAGGGAACCAGTCAGTACTTCGTCCTTGCCGTACCCCACCCCCGTCTCCCGGCAGAACCCCGCTTCCTCCTGGCCGGCCGCCTGCCCGCCCAGGTCAGTGATGCCCTGCGTCGCATACCCCGCGTGACACAGGGTCTGTCCGTACTGCCCGCCGACGTACGCAACAGCACCATCGAATGGTGCTACCTCTCCGACGAACGGGAAGCCGTGACCACTCGCCGTGACGTCCAACGACCAGTCAACGCCTTCTACAACACCCACGTTCACCTCTGGGGCTGCGGCGGTATCGGTTCCTGGGTCGCGGAACTGATCGCGCGCGCAGGAGCCGCCCGTATCAGCCTCAGTGACCCCGGCACCCCCGTCACCGGAGGATTGCTGGTGAGACAGAACTACACCGAAGCTGACATCGGCGAGAACAAAGCGGTGGCCTTGGCCAAACGCCTCCGCAGCCTGCGCGACGACCTCACCATCGACATCTGCCCATCGCCACCCTCACCCGAACTGCTTGACGCGGCCCACCAAGCCGACGTCGTCATCGACGCCACCGTCAGCATCACCGCCGGACGCTTCCTCGACCTCCTGGCACGCCTCCCCGGCCGTAGAGCAGTGCTTGCTCAGATGACCACCGATGTCACCACCGCCAGTCACGGCATCCTCTCGGTCTCAGCCCCCGACACCAGCCACGGCCCTGCGCTCATCGACTACACCACCGGCAAGCAGGTCCTGGCCAACCCTGCCCTGGAGCCCTACCACCTGCTGTGGAGCGAACCACAGCCAGGCCAGGAGATCAGACCCACCCGTGGTTGCTCCGTGCCTACTTTCCATGGATCTGCCGCTGACCTCGTCGGAATCACCGCGACCCTCGTCATCCTCCTCGGCACGCAGATGCACCACCCGGTTTCCGGAACTCACCTGTGTGCTCTGCCTCATACCGGAACCCAGCCGGCTCAGCACTTCGTCCCCTACACATCCCGCCCCGAAGACCCGGCCGCCGCTCCTGCCACTGCCTCCACGCCTGTCCCGCTGTCTCCGCCCACCTCAAGCGTTGGTGCGTAGCGTCCGGCCAGCCGCTCGTACACCACCAACTGAGGGTGGACCTGCGGGTGATGGACACGGCCCAATACGACCGCGGCAGACATCGGCAGCGCGGGCAGCACATGCAGTCGCTCTAACGTCTTCGCCTCTGACTCCAGTTCGGCGAAGAAGCCCCGAAGTGCGCCTGTGAAACGCTCCAGGCACCCGCGAGCACGCATGATGTCCGGGCCTGTCGGCACTCCAACTGGACGGATCTCCCAGCGACGCATTCCCCTCAGCGAGGCCGGCACTTCCTGTACCCCGATAGCCCCCGACACGTTGATGACCACCACGGCCTCACTCCCGACCAGCACATCGTGATCGACCCGTGCGGCGAAACTTGGGGCCAGGCCATCCTCTTCGCGCCACACCCAGGACTCGTTCTCACGGTGCCGCTGGAAGATGTCGGTGGGCACCGTGTCGTCCAGCCGGGAACCCAGATGCACCAGCAGTGGCAGGCGTGCGAAGCCGAACACGCTCACATGCCGCACGGCATCGCGCGTGATGCCGGGCCGTAGCTGCAGCTCGATCACGTCGTCGACCAGCTGGGTAGCCATGCGGTAGTAGGTACGACTGGCAGCAGCCCGCGACGCCGTGCACGGGGCGGCCGACGATTCGCCGGGCACACCACGCAGGTCGATTTCGAGGCCATGGCGCGCGTAGGACTCCAGGAACAGCGGATATCGGTCCCCGGCGATGACCGCAGTCGCAGCGGTCTGCCGGGACAACTCCACCTGATTGCCGTGGACCGAACCCACCATCCGCACCACCGTGGTTGCGCGGTCCGAACCCAGACCCGTCACATGGCGAATCCGGTCTTCATGTTCCTGCTTTACCCGGCGCAGTTTCTCCACCGTGAACAGATCCAGCCCGCCTACCGCATCGACCTCACTGTGCTGATCGGCGCACAACAGCATCAGATTGTAGGCGTCCTCCCTATGTGCGCAGTCCAGGGGATGCTCGCCCCGTGGAGAGCGGGCGCTGCTGCCGCGGCCGACGATGTGAGCCAGCTCGCCAAGATTCAGCGTCCGCCACGACATCGAACCTTCCAACAGGTAGGCGTTGCAGAGTGCGCACCTGCCCCCACTACGCACCCATACCTCCCGGCGCACCGGTTCAGACGGCTTGCCGCTTGCACCTCGCGTGCTGTCCTTACTCTTCACGGTGCCTGCCCTTCGAACCAGTTGAGACCTGCTCCTCGAAGCTATGCTGCAACGGCCATCGCCTCGAACGGACTTGACAAACTCCGGGGGCGGTGCCACTCGCGCCGACCAAATCAGCGTGGTGTACCCCCACGGAGGTCCGGGGTTGACATCAGCCCTAAGCCGACGGGGCGCCGGTCCCGAGTCCAAGTCCCCTTTGGGCTGGTGGACACGTCGCCGTCAGCGTCCTCGGGAACTGCCAAGGACTCGCATGGCGGACCGACCTCGCCACGTCAGTGCCAGCGAACGACGGCACCCGCTGAAGTCAAGAGGCCCAAGAGTTCCAATGGCCCGCCTGGTGGGCCGACGCACGTCCATCCTGGGCGCATGACTGAGTCCGACGCCTCCCCGGCACCGCACAGGGCGCAGAGGATCACGGCGCTGACGCGACGCGACATCTTTGACTACCTGCGCGGCGAGGGCGGCCCCTGGTGGGGACGGCTTGACGAGATCGACTTTCTGGTCGGCTTGTACGACCTGGACAGGTTGGCGTCTACGGATCCCCGGTTTACGACAGCGCGCGGCGACATCGTCCAGCACCGGTTCACCAACCCATTGGACTGGGACGACGACTGGCTCTTCGAGGACCCGCGCTTCCGACTTGTCGATGGCCCCGATGAGGTGCTTCTCTCCTTTCTGGCACGGCTCGTTCATCCAGAAGTACAGTCCGACGTCGACCAGTCATCCCAACGCGTTGAGGAGCTGAACCGCCTCCTAGGGCCGGACGGTTGGACTCTCCGCCCCTTCGATTTCCTGTTGGGTCGGCCGCTCTACACGCCGGTCCCCACGCAGGCCACCGGCCCACAGGTCTCATTGCCTGTCGATGACGACGACACTGGCAAACTCGACCTCGTTCTGGGCCAGACCTACAGACTCCTTGACCGCGACGGCGAGGAGGTTGCCCGCGACCTGCTCCGCTCGGCTGTCCTCACGCTGCGCGGCGACGGCTGCGTCTACCACCCCATGCCCGGCGACGGTTGGACGGCCGCCACATACGAGGCCGTCCTTACGGTGGATCGCACGCTTCTGCCCGAGTTCACGGAAGCGGTCACCGACGCGATCTGGCAGCGACTGAGATCCGTTCTCACCTGGCTCCAGCGCGAAGACGTTCAGTCCCTCGTGGTCGATGGTGACATCGGGCCGCTCCTGGCCGTCCCGCCGGACTGGAGGAACCAGACCGCCGAGCCTGAGCTCGATCCCTCGGGGGCTCGACGCTTCCGAATCGACTTCCCGCCCACAGAGTTCGTTGTTGCACGGCAGGACTTCGCCGACCTTGAGATCCGCGGCCGTGGGTTCTCCTATTTCTACGACACCCGCACGGGCCGGATGATCACTGATTTTCTCCTCGATGACCGGCCATTGGTCGCAACTCTGTGCAACGTCACCCTCATCAACAGGGATGGCGCCCTCTCTCCAAGAATCAAACTGTGGAAGAAAGACAAGACCAAAGCCGCGAGGACAGTGGCCATGGAGGCGATACCCGGGACCGAATCCACCCAGATCATCAAGGCGCTCGTCGACACCAATGACGTCCACGAGAACTTCTGGAAGGTCATCTGTTTCATCCAGAACTGCGTTGGGCTGGACAACATCCCTGGTGGCAGACGACGGCCAGCCGTCGACGGCGAGGCCGAGTTGGGTCGGCTGCTTGCCGGCCAAGACCGGACGACGCTCCTCGAAGCAGTCAGGACCGCCATCGGCGGCGCCCTCACTGAAGAAGACATTCGGCGAGTCAGCAACCGCAAGTCGCAACTCCAGCGGTTCAAGAGACTGTTGACCGATCCGGAGTTCTTCGAGCAGGAGCGTGGCCGGGCGGCAGGGCCGGAAGCGGTCTGGCAGGGCTTCTTCGAGGAGAATCCGTGGATCTTCGGGTACGGCCTGAACCTAGTCGCCTGTGAACCCCTCGACGACGGAAAACTGGAGCGCATCACGACTGGCGCCAACATCTTTACCGGGGCGGGGAAGCGTAGTGATGCTGTCATGCGTTCCAAGGGCTTCATCAGCAGCCTGCTGCTCTGCGAGATCAAGACTCACGTGACACCTCTGCTGGCCAGCGCGCCGTATCGGCCTCCGGACGTCTACCAGGTCTCCAAGGACGTCGTCGGTGCCGTGGCGCAGGTGCAGAAGACCGCCCACAAGGCCCTACGACTGGTCACCGGCGCACTGCACAGGCTCTACCGGGACGACGGCGTTCCGACCGACATCGAAATCTCCACCGCCCGTCCCCGACAGGTGCTGGTGATTGGAAGCCTCAACGAGTTCACCGACCGGGGCGCGACGAACCCGGAGAAGATCACCTCCTTCGAGCAGTACAGGCGATCTATCCAGGACGTTGAGGTCATCACGTTCGACGAACTCTACGAACGGGCCTGCTTCATCGTGGAGGACCGCTGACGCGCACCCGACCGCACCAAGGAGGGAACCTGGTCCCCCCGGACGGAGCAGGCGCTTAGAAGGCGCTTAGCGAGGACACGTCCGCTGCGCCTCTGACCTGCCCCTACGTGATCTCCTGACCGGCTGTCAGCGAGTTTTCCGGCGTTTTCGGGAAGGATCGTACTGGCCCCGAGTGATGTTGGGTGCGGGTCATTCCGTCTGCCGAGATTCGCCGACAGGCTCGTTCTCTGGAGGGGCTTTCGCCACGCGTTGTGCCGCGCTGAGGTTCACGTTCATCGTCACGTTCTCGCGGTTGTCGTTGATCCTTGCGGCGAGTGCCTGGATGGACGTGCTGTCGAACCGGTATCGAGGTGGCCAGTCCAGCAGCGGGTCGGCGGGTGGCCATATCTGCAGGACAGAGCCGTGAAAGTCCTCAAGCTGGGCGAGGTCTCCCTCGCAGAAGGGGATGAAGACCTGAAATGCGACTTTGACCACCGAGAAGGTGACGCACAGGCCGAGAAAGCCGTCATGTGAGTCGTTCTCGGGCATGTAGATCGGGCGCGACACGACAGCCAGCGGATTCACGTCGTGGTACGCCGCGATCCAGACCTGCATCCCGTGATGTGGTTGGCGGAAGATTTCCAGGCCCTGCCCAGCCCCGTGGGGGACGATGTTGTCGCCCACCACGTCCAGGAGGACGGCCATCTTGGCAGCCCACAGCGCCAGTCGGCCTTGGGTATGCTCGTCCAGCGATCTCACTTGGAAGAACATCGGGACGAGGATGTCCTTGACGTCGTTTTCCAGCGTCGACATCCATGTGTTGTTGCAATGCTGACAGACAGTCGTTGTTGGCCAGTTGATACGCCGCCGACGTGGGTCCGAGCTCCTCGCGCCGTGTCGCTCCATCTCGCGCACGAGCCACTTGGGGTAGATGTCCTCGTCCGTGGGCTGAGCGGAGAGGTCCTGGCAAAAGGGGCAACGGCCCGGAGGCGGCGCCATCCAGTTGGTGTGGGCGGGGCCGTCGAGAATCAGTTCGACGTCCATCGTGGTCAGGACCTCGGGTAGTTGGGCTCTACGTGTCCGGAGAAGCCTGACGGCAGTTTCGAGACACGACCGGTGAGCCGCGCCCAACATGTAGAGCGGCTCGTCGGCCGGTGGAGGCAGAGGGTCGGCGAATGCCCGGCCCACGTCGACTCGGGATCCGATCAGCCAACTCCCGGAGCGTGTGCCCCCTATCTCGACCCACGAGTCGCGGGCACGCTTGACGAGCACCCCACAACCAGCCAGGCAGTCCAGCCGGCGCCAGTCCAAACTCCATGATCTCCACGCGGTCGCCATGGCTAAGGATGGCAGGGACCAAACGGCCTCGTCCCGGAATATTCCCGGTCGGGCACCGCCGGTTGCTGCCAAGTGCGCCATGGGGCAGAGACGCAGCGGCCGGGAACGTCATAGGGCGGTTGAGATTTGTCAGCACTATCGTGGTGGGTCTGTGGCGCCCTCTGGAGGTCTGGCGGCCAGCTGGGCAGAGACGCCGGGCGCACCATGGAGGAGAGCTGTCAGGGGGCATTGCAGGAGTGCCCTTTCGGTAGCTCCAGTGCTCTCTCCACTTCCATGCGAACCGGCGGGAAGCCTGGGCTCGCCTCTGCGGCGACCGTACGGAGAAGCTCCGATGGGCAGCCCCGAGCGCGGCTCTTCAGCGGTCATGGGAGCCCCCCAAGGGCGTCCTCGCGCTCAGCCCACCGTGACCCATGCCACTGACAGCGCAGGTCGCATGGGCCAAATCCCTTTTGTAGACGGGCCCATTCCCTCGCGCGGGACGGTTCCTTCCTGGCAGGCTCGGACACGTGACGTACGTAGTGACTGTGGACACCTGCATCCCGGAGGGAACTCCGGAGATGGACCCGCTTCAGCGCGCCGGCGCCGTGGCGCTCATCGAGGACGGATTCGGCTCTGTCCGGGCCGTCGAAGGGCCCGACGGTGTGGAAGTCGATCTTCTGGACACCATTGTGGCCGTCCATCCCGGCGGTGCCCTTTTGAAGGTCTTCGTGGATGCTCCCGCACTGGAGGTCGCCGAGGAATCGGTGCAGGCGCTTGTGGATGAACTGCTGGAGCGCTCGGAGCTGTTGGCCGACTGGACGATTGAGCGCTGCGAGGTCGAGCTGCACCAGGATCTGGCCAGGGAGAGCCTCGATGCAGCTGAAGGTCCGGATGCCCCGCCCGATGATCCTGCTGCCCGGAAGGCCCGGCACACCGACGGCCCAACAGCTGAAGGTACCGAAGGGGGCTACGACGCCGAGGCGAAAGTCGCGGCCGTGCGAAGCCGGATGCTGGGACTGGCGGACGAATTGCGCTCCTTCCCTCCGGTCATGTTCGGTGTGATCGACGGCGAAGACGACGAGAGGGAAAGCGGCGATGACGAGTTCGCTGTCCCGCCGGAAAGCGCCAGACTTGCCGCCGGCGCCTTGGTCTACGCGACCGACATCCTGGTGGACGAGCTGTTCGAAGACGTGCAGATCCTGACACAGGAGGAGGCAAGCGTCGCGGAATGCGAGGGTCCCTTGTGGCATTTGGAGCGCCTTCCGGACCGGTATGCCCTCCAGTACGACGCTCGCTTCGCCCGTCGCTTCCTGGTGACGGTGATCGCCATGACCACCCGCTTCACCGATGGGAGCTTCGAACGACTCAGTTGCGTCGCCGAGGAACTCGCCTTGAGATTCCTTCTGAGCCAGGCGACCATGGCCCTGGAGCTGTACGAGCTACTCGACGACGACGTGTCTTCCGCCCTCGACGCGCTCGCCGACAACGTCTATGAAGACATGGACCACGAGTGGCTCTACGACGACTCGATGGACGGGATCGACGAAGCCTCCGAGAGTGCCGCGCTCGGAGTCGCGCCCATGGCATTCAATTCGTGGTTCACCCCGTTCAACGAGGGCAGATACGTCCATCCGTCTGCGTCGGACGAACCCGAAGCGGCAGTGCAGTGAAGCTTTCCGTTGAGTAGAGGGCCTGGGGCGCTTGTCCTCCGTGCACTGCCACAAAGGACGGGTGCGGAACGCCACGGCCCAGACTGCACGTTGCCCACGACTGTTTGCACCCCGACGCTCCAGGCGGTCAGGCTGGCACGACCGTCGGAACCATCTCGGAGTTTCTGTGGCAAGCACGGCCAGATGCCGCTCGGCGTCCAGTGCGGCCACTCGCGGGGGCGGTGCTGGCTTGGAGGAACGTGTGGTACTCGCAGCTGACGCTCAGGGGGTGCTGCGTTTGTTGGAAGTATTGGTGGAGCGCCGCGAGCACCACCACCTTCCGGCAGCGCGATGGCTGGCTCATCGTGCTGCTGATGCCGGCTACGCAGGGATCTTGTTGCGGCTGGCGGTTCGCCGTACTTGGGCGGAGGGAACCGACAGCGAGTGGGTGAGGCTCAGGCGATACGGCCTGACCGCCGACGGAGACATCAGCCGACCCTGGTGAGTTCGCCGGGCTGGTGGATTGACGCTGTCGGACTTGCACTCTCAGCTTGGGAAGCGACGGCGCTTGGGGAGCCGGATAGCCTCTGACCTGGTCATACGTTTTCTTGCGTGGCGACCGGGAGGGCACGATCGCACCGTAGTTGACCGTGGTTTACCGGTCTTATGGGCACGCTATGGGCACGGAGTCGGCCTGGAGGCGCGGAAGGCTCCTCCTGGGGACTTGACGAACCACCGAGCTCTGGGAGCAGCGCTGGCCGGAAGGGCGCGGTTGCGGGAGCACACGGAGCGGGTCTCAGCGGCGGCCGAACCAGCCTTGGTCTGACGGATCGCTCGCTGTCCTCGGCGTCGACGGCTACGGGTCCGCCGACGCGCCTGCGGGATCACGGGGATCAGGCGCGTCCTCCTAGTCATCGAAGGTGACGTTCGGCTCGTCGCAGGTGAGCAGGGATCCGTCGGTCAGCTCGATCACCGAGGAGGAGCGGACAAGTGTCACCTGATGACCATCAGGTGACCGCCACCCACCGGGCGCTTTGTCGGATCCCGGGAAACGATGGGAGACGTCACCGCGAGCAACCAGCCGCCGCAGCACCGCGCGAATACCCGAACCGCGCTGGAAGGACACGTCATGACCGCGCCCGCGCCCAAGGCTCCGACTGCACCAGGGGTGCGGTCCTGGTGGGGAATCCCGTACGCCACCGCCGAGCGGTATCGCCGCCCCGTGGTCGCGGACTTCGATCCGGACCGCCCCTATGACCGCAAGGGCGTCGCCCCTGTCCAGCCCGATGCCGGTGACTGGCTCGAAGCGGACAGCGGGACGGGCGAGGACTGCCTGAACCTGAACGTGTGGGCCCCCGAGCAGCCGGCCGACAAGACGCTGCCGGTGGCCGTATACGTCCATGGCGGCGGATTCGAGTACGGCGCGAACACGCAGACCACCTCGAACGCCGCCGGTCTTGCCGCGACGGGGCGCGTGGTGGGCGTGTCCATCAACTACCGGCTCGGCGCCCTGGGTGCGCTCTCGCTCTCGCAGTACGGCGGGCGGCTCGCCGAGGCCAGCAACCTTTTCCTGCAGGACGTGATCGCCGCGCTGACCTGGGTCAAGCGGAACATCGCCCACTTCGGCGGCGATCCCGACCAGGTCACGGTCTACGGTCACAGTGCCGGTGCCTACTCCACCTTCGGTCTGCTCGGCGCCTCCTCCGCCGATGGCCTGTACCGGCGCCTGGCCGGGTTCTCCGGCGGGCCCGCTCGTAGCGTCCCGGCCTGGTGGGCCGAGGAGCTCGCGCACCTGTTCGTCACCGAACTCGGCGTGGCGGACAACCCGGAGAAGCTGCTCGACCTCGACGCGGTCTCCCTGAGGGACGTCCTGCGCAAGGTCGCTCCGACGGACCTCGGAGTCCGCGGCGGGGTGGACAACAAGGCCACCGGCGTCGTCCTGGACATCGGGCAGCCGGGTGCGGTGGTGCACGCCCATCCCATGGACGTCCTCGCCTCGGGCGCGCACCGCGATGTCGACGTGCTGCTGAGTATGGCGAGTGACGACATGGGTTGGTGGGTGGCGAACGACCTCGACCGCTTCGACCCGCACGCCCTCGACCGCGTCGTCGACGAGGTTGCGGGGTGGCGTATTTCCCGCTCCCGCGCAAAGAAGATCGTCGACGTCTACGACCAGGGCGGCCGTACCCCGGCCGAGGTCCGCGCCGCGGTTATGGCGGACTACCTTTTCGCGCTCCCGGCCGTCCGCGGTGCCCTGGCGCACGCCGCCGCGGGCGGCAATGCCCATCTGCTCATGATCGGGCCCGCCGAGGGCGCGCCGGCCGTGCACGGCACCGAGATGTACGCCCTGGTCGGTCAGGACAAGCCGGGCCGCAGCGCCGAGCAGGCCGAGCGGGACACGCGTATCCGCGACATCGTGCTCGACTTCGCCACCGGTGAGCAGTCCCGTCTGTGGCCCGCCGTCACGGACAAACCCATCTCGGGAAGCGTCGGCAACCCGCCCTTCGAGGCCACCGCCCACTACCAGGCGGCCCTCGACCTGTGGGAGGGCATCGACCGCCCCTGACGGTCACCGCGCGATCCCGAGATGCGCAACGGCGCAGGGTCACCACTGACTGATCACCCGGGCACCTGTGCCTGGAGCCCCGGCTCCGTTTTCACATTCCCGGGGGACGAACAGAACAAGGAGCTCGGCATGAGTCAATCGACAGCAACCGGCGGCGCCGCACAGGTGACGATGCGGGCCGTCGTCGTCACCCGGCCCGGCGGCCTCGACGCACTGGAGATCGAGGATGTGCCGGTGCCCGTCCGCAAGCCCGGCTGGGTGCGGATCAAGGTGAAGGCGTTCGGCGTCAACGAGTCCGAGGTCACCACCCGCAAGGGCGAGTCGGACGCGGTGGTCACCTACCCGCGCGTGCCCGGCATCGAGGGCGTCGGCGTGGTCGATGAGGCCGACGAGGACAGCGGGCTGCGGCCGGGACAGCAGGTGGCCACGATGATGGGCGGCATGGGCCGCTCGTACGACGGCGCGTACGCCCAGTACGTCACCGTCCCCGCCGTGCAGGTCATCCCGTTCGAGACCAGCCTGCCGTGGGACGTCGTCGGTGCGCTGCCGGAGATGTTCCAGACCGCCTACGGATCCCTGACCCGCGGCCTGGACCTCAAAGCCGGGCAGACGCTGCTGATCCGCGGCGGCACCTCCACGGTCGGGCTGAGCGCGGCCACCATCGCGAAGGACCTCGGCGCCACCGTCATCTCCACCACCCGCAGCCCCGGCCGGGCCGGGGAACTGCGGGCCGCCGGCGTCGACCATCCCCTCGTCGACAACGGCACCCTCGCCGACCAGGTGCGCGAGCTAATCCCGGATGGCGTCGACGCCGCCCTGGAACTGGTCGGCTGCTCGGTCCTCCCCGACACCCTGCGCACCGTCCGCCGGCACGGCACCGTCTGCTTCACCGGAGCCCTGGCAGGCCAGTGGTCCATCCCGGACTTCACCCCGTTCATGATCCCCTTCGGGGTACGCCTGACCTCCTACGGCGGTCAGGCCAGCGACCTGCCGGCCGACGTCTTCGCCCACCAGCTCCAGGCCATCGCCGCCGGACGCCTCAACGTCCCGGTCGCGAAGGTCTACCACGGCCTGGAACAAGTCCGAGACGCCCAGGCCGACCTCGAATCCGGCACCACGCCGGGCAAGCACGTCGTCGTCCTGGACGACTGAAAGAAACACATCCCCTGGTTCGCCGACAGGCACCGGCGGGGGCATGCACAAAGAAAGGGAGGACGCCGTGGGCGTCAACAAGGAAGAAGTCAGCAAGACCATCATCGAGCTGGAGAAGTCGTACAACGAACGCTTCAGCGTCGGCGACCCGGGCGGCTACCTGGACGGCTTCGCGGACGAGGTGAGCTACTTCGACCCGATCCTCGAGAACATCGTCGTCGGCAAGGACAAGACCGTCGCGTGGCTGTCGTCCCTCTACTCCAACCCGCACATCGTGCGCAGCGAGTACCTCAACCCGACGGTCCACGTCGGCGACAGCGGCGACTTCGCCGTCCTGGCTTACAACCTGAAGACCTATGTGCTCGACGAGGACGGCAACGAGAAGCAGCGGCGCGCCTGGAACGCCACGCACGGCTACCGGCTCGTCGACGGCCAGTGGCTCATCGTGCACTCCAACTGGGCGTTCTCCCAGACCGTGACCGAAAGGATCGCCTCCTGACCGCCGCGCAGCCTGTGGGCCCCAGCCTGACCGGGTTTCCTCCGGCATGGCGAAAGGGGCCCCGCCTGTGCCGCCGGCATCCGGCCAGTGGTCGTCCCAGCCGCACCGATCAGCTCCGAGACACGCCCCGCGACACCAGCGCATCGAATGACCGAACGTCAGGATCCCATGATGACCGACACCGCAACCGACGCCTACAGCTCCTTCACCGTGACCGACCTGGAATCGACCCGCACCTTCTACCACGACGTACTCGGGCTGCAGGTCGAAGACCGGGACGCAATGCTCACCATCCGCCTCCCCGGCGGTGCGAGCACCGTCGCGTACGCCTCCCGCAACCACCAACCGGCACGATTCACCATCCTCAACATCGTCGTCCCTGACCTCCCCACTACTGTCGCGGACCTCACCCGACGCGGCGTGGATTTCGAGCACTATGAGGGAGTGCAGATCGACTCAGACGGGATCTACCGCGCCAACGGCCCCTGGTTCGCCTGGTTCACCGACCCCTCCGGCAACGTTCTTGCCGTCTGCGAACGCGACCTCCGCACGGCCGGCGCGAGGCGTACCGGATGATCGACGGCGAGTGGCACGTCGGGCACTCCCACTGGGCGTTCACGCAGACCGCGAAGGCAGCCGTCTCCTCCTGACGGGCAAGGCGCCTCCGCCGCGTTTGCGTCACGCCCCGGTCCTCGCCTCGCGGGCAGCGAAGGCGGCCGGGGTGAGACCGGTGCGGTCGCGGAAGAAGCGGCCGAAGTTCGCGGGGTCGCTGAAGCCGAGGTGGGCGGCCACCGTCCGGGCGTCCCACCGGGCACCTCCCAGCAGACGCCGGGCTTCGAGGAGGCGGCGTTCGTCGATGAGTTCACGTACTCCCTTGCCGGTGGCGTCCCGGGCGGCGCGGCTCAGGGTGCGGACCGAACAGCCGAGCAGCTCGGCGTAGTCCGCGGCTTGGTGCAGCTCCCGGAAGTGCAGTTCCAGGGCGTCCAGGAAGCGTCCGTACCTGTCGGTGCGGCCCGTGCCGGCCGTGGCCGTGCCGGTGGGGGTGATGCCCGGGGCATTGGTCAGGCGCAGCAGCAGCGATTCGAGCAGGCTGCGACGCAGGGCGTGGTGGATGTCGAGGGGGCGCCGCCCGAGTGCGCGGTGTTCGTCCAGGAGTTGGAGCGCTGTCTGCTGGAGCCAGGCGGCGTCGTCGGCTTGCGGGCTCAGCACGGCAGGGGCGTCGTGCGCGGTGAGCGGGGCCAGCAGACGGGCGATGTCGGGCCGCAGTACATCCGGTTCGAACAGGACGAACGGGCCGCGGGCGGAGCCGGGCGGATGCCAGCACAGCGTGTGTCCGGGACGCACCCAGAGCCACTGGCCGGGGGTGATGGTCCGCGTGACGTGGTCGACGTCGTGCCGCAGCTCGCCCTCGGTGACGGCGATGAGGTAGTGGAAGGTGGCGCGGACCGGACGGGGCGGGTTCCACGGCCAGTCGTCGTGCTGGGCGAAGAAGTCCTCGACGGTGTTCACTTCCAGGCCGTAGGGAGTACCGACCGGGGGCTGGAAACCGTACAGCGGAACCGCAGCCGGTTCAGCCCGTCCGCTTGGGCTGGGGTGTCGCTTGCCGACCATCATGTGTCCGCAGTCTACGGCGCCTTATGTCGGTTTCGGGGAGAGAGTGGGAGGTGCCGCCACGACCGCGCGGCGCGCCACTCGCGTCATGGGGTGCCCAGCCCGCGCTCCCCCGATGAAGGAAACGTTCATGAACGAAACGACCCTGCACAAGACCGCCGCCGCCTGCGCCGAGGAGCTTCCCGGAGCCCAGCTGGAGCATCCCTTCGGTGACGACTGGGAGGTCTACAAGGTACGAGGCAAGGTGTTCATGCTGATGACCGAGGTCCCCGGGCGTCCCGTCGTGATCCTCAAGACGGACCCCGGCGAGGCCCACTCCCTGCGGCAGCAGTACAGCCACATCACCCCCGGCTACCACATGAACAAGAAGCACTGGATCACCCTGGAGAGCGGAGAAGGCATCGACGAGGAGCTCGTCAGGGAGCTCGTCACCGACTCCTACCGGCTCGTCGTCGCCCACCTGCCCAAGGCCGAGCAGCCCGTCGACCCGCACACCTACGGCACCGGCACGCGGGCGGCCCGGTGAGCGCGGCCGGTGACCGGCTCCAGGACACCGCCCGCCAGGCGGCCCTCGCCCTCCCCGACGTCAGCCACGGCTACCCCTTCACCCCCGGCCTCGACGTGTACAAGGTCGCAGGCAAGGTGTTCCTGATCGTCACCGACGACCCGGACGACCAGATCATCACGGTCAAGTGCGAACCCGAACACGCCCGCGCTCACGCACACGGCTACGCCTCGATCACACCGGGCCGCTACCTCGACAAACGCCACTGGATCTCACTCGGGCCCGGACCCGGCATCACCGAGCGGCTGGTCACCGACGCGGTCCAGGACTCCTACGACCTGGTCGCCGAGCGGCTGCCGCGAAGCGACCGCCCCGGCGCCCGATGAACGCCGCGAGCTTCCCCACGATCGGCTGAGCCGGCGCCTGTCAGTGCCCCGTGCACGGCTGGCCACGTCCGCACACGTCCGCCTGCGACCCGAGAGACCGATGGAACCGACCGAAGCGACCCTGCCGCTCTTCGACGAGGAGCCTGCCCGGCCCCTCGCCGACCGTCTGCGCCCCACCCGGCTGGAAGATGTCGTCGGGCAGGACCACCTCCTTGCCCCGGACGCCCCGCTGGGCCGCATGGTCGCCCAGCAGCGCCTCGGCTCCGCCATCCTGTGGGGCCCGCCCGGCGTCGGGAAGACCACCATCGCCCGGCTCCTCGCGGACGCCGGCAACCTGGCCTTCGAACCAGTGTCCGCCACCTTCTCCGGCGTGGCCGACCTGCGGAAGGTGTTCGCCGCCGCACGCAGCCGGCGCGGCATCGGCCAGGGCACCCTGCTGTTCGTCGACGAGATCCACCGCTTCAACCGTGCCCAGCAGGACAGCTTCCTGCCCTACGTCGAGGACGGCACCGTCACCCTGATCGGCGCCACCACGGAGAACCCGAGCTTCGAACTCAACGGCGCCCTCCTCTCCCGCACCCAGGTCCTCGTCCTCAAGCGCCTCGACGAAGCCGCACTGTCCACGCTCCTCGACCGCGCCGAGCAGCTCACCGGCCACCATCTGCCCCTGGACGACGACGCCCGCCGCGCCCTCATCGCCATGGCGGACGGCGACGGCCGCTACCTCCTCAACATGGCCGAACAGCTCCAGGCCCTCCCCGACACCGAAACCACCCTGGACACCGCCGGGCTCGCCCATCACATCCAGCAGCGGGCCCCGCTGTACGACAAGGCGCAGGAGGGCCACTACAACCTGATCTCCGCGCTCCACAAGTCGATGCGCGGCTCCGACCCGGACGCGGCCCTGTACTGGCTCGCCCGCATGCTCGACGGCGGCGAGGACCCGCTGTTCGTCGCCCGCCGCCTGGTCCGCTTCGGATGCGAGGACATCGGCATGGCCGACCCGCACGCCGTCCAGCAGGCCCTCGCCGCCTGGGACGTGTACGAACGACTCGGCTCCCCCGAGGGCGAGTTGGCGATCGCCCAGGCCGTCGTCTACCTCGCCACCGCCCCCAAGTCCATCGCCGTCTACCGCGGCTTCAACGCCGCACACCGAGCAGCCCGGCACACCGGCTCACTCATGCCACCCGCCCACATCCTCAACGCCCCGACCCGGCTGATGAAAGACCTCGGCTACGGCAAGGACTACCAGTACGACCCGGACACAGCCGACGGCTTCTCCGGTGACGACTACTTCCCCGATGACATGGATCGCGAGACGTACTACGAGCCCACCCGCAACGGCTACGAAGCCCAGATCACCGAGCGCCTGCGCCACTGGGCCGCCCTGCGTGCCCGCCGGCAACGCGGCTGACCGGCCGACGCCCGCGAGGAATCATCACGGCCGGAGGAGTGAAGACAGCGCGCCCGAGTTGCCCGTGACGTGCACTCACCCGAGCCTGCGCCGCATCCGAGGACGAGGTTCACCTACTCCCCGTCGTTTTTCCCCGAAGGAGAGAACAGATGGCAGACCAGACAGCAGCAGACTCTTTCGGTGCCGTGACCATCCGGCCCCCGTTGGACCCGGAGCTCGCGCCCGTCGAGGAGGCGCGGGGAGCTGTTTTTCCGGCCCTGTCGGACGAGACCCTGCCAGAGATCCGACGGCAGATCGCCGCGGGTTCCCCTGGGCTGGAGTCGGAGGCTCTGACCGCAGGCGGCAGAGTGCGGATGGAGGAGCGCCAGGTACCGGGGCCGGAAGGCGCGCCGGACCTCACTGTGCTGATTCTCAGCCCCGTCGAGGACCGAGGTCCCAAGGGAGGCATCCTCAGCCTCCACGGTGGCGGGATGATCATGGGGGGACGCCGGGACCACGTGAGTCATCTCCTCCCCCATGCGATCGAGGGGAATGCGGTCGTCGTGTCGGTCGAGTACCGACTGGCGCCGGAGCACCCCGATCCCGCCCGCGCCGGTCGAGGACTGCTATGCGGGGCTGGTGTGGATGGCGAAGAACGCGGACGAGCTCGGCATCGACCCCGAGCGGCTCCTGATCGCCGGAGTCAGTGGCGGCGGCGGCCTCGCGGCGGGGACCGCGCTACTCGCCCGCGACCGCGCCTTTCCCTCGCTTAGGTCGTGGGCCTTCACCGCCATGCCGGGCAGGCGTACACCCTGGAATCCGACGGAACAAAGCCGGTTCTCGGCGACTTGACGTCGCTCAGCGCCGACATTCCAGCTGCCCGTCTGGAAGGTGCCGACGCAGTCGTCGTCACCGCGGGCGCGAGCGGAGCCGGCCCGCGACAGGCGGACGCCGTCGACGGGCAGGGCGTGGAAATCGCGGCAACCGCCGCAGCGAAGGCAGGAGTTGGCTGCTTCCTCCTCGTTTCTGCCTTCCCGTGCGCGGCCCACGACACGTGTCCCTTTGTGGTGGGTGGAACATCAGGAGAAGCCTATGAGTGCGCCAGCACGCCGTCGGGATGCGGCGCAGAACCGGACCCGCATCCTGGAGGCCGCCCGCGCAGCCGTTGCCGAGTCCCACGACGTCCCCCTCAACGAGATCGCCAAGCGCGCCGGTGTGGGACAGGGAACGCTCTACCGGAACTTCCCCAACCGCGAGGCGCTTCTCGCCGAGGTTTATCGGCGCGATGTCGAAGAACTGGTGGCCGCCGCCTCCGCACTGCTGGCGGAACACGAGCCCGTCGAAGCCTTGCGTCACTGGCTCGACCGACTGATCGACTACGCCGAGATCAAGCACGGCGTCCTGGCAGCCCTTGAGACGGCGGCGTGGCAGGACCTTCTCGCCCACAGCCGCAATCCCATCGAGGGCGCCCTCGGTCACCTGCTGGACGCCGAGAAAGCGGCCGGCTCCATCCGTACGGACGTGGACACCCACGGGGTCCTCCTCCTCGTCGCATACCTCGGCCGACTGGACCAGGATGAGTGGGGATCAAGGGCACGGCCTCTGATGAACGTCATCCTCGACGGTCTTGCCCGACAAGACGCGGACCGGTGAGGGCAGAGAACTGGCCAGAACCTTCTGGCGGTTCACCAAGCGGAAATAGCCCGGCGGGCATCCGTGGCCTGGAAAGGGGCCTGTGCCGGGTTTCCGTCACGCGTCGGTCTTCGCTGCGCGGGTGGCGAAGGCGGCCGGGGTGAGGCCGGTGCGGTCGCGGAAGAAGCGCGGGCCGCAGCACGTCCGGTTCGAACAGGATGAACGGGCCGCGGGCGGAGCCGGGCGGATGCCAGCACAGTGTGTGTCCGGGACGCACCCAGAGCCACTGGCCGGGGGTGATGGTCCGCGTGACGTGGTCGACGTCGTGCCGCAGCTCGCCCTCGGTGACGGCGATGAGGTAGTGGAAGGTGGCGCGGACCGGACGGGGCGGGTTCCACGGCCAGTCGTCGTGCTGGGCGAAGAACTCCTCGACGGTACTCACCTCCAGGCCGTAGGGAGTACCGACCGGGGGCTGGAAACCGTACAGCGGAACCGCAGCCGGTCCAGCCTGCCCCCTCGGCCCGGAGTGTCACTTGTCGACCATCACGTGTCCGCAGCCTACCGCCCTTCCCGTCGGCTTCGACGCAAGGATGGGACGTGCCACCGCAGTGAGGGCGGCAAGGACGACGGAACGTGCTCGGTGGTGACCTGGGACTTCACCTGAGCGATCTACTGAGTTCTCACAGAAAAACTTGAAACTTCACATTGATCCAGGTGGCAATCCCACAAGAATGATCTATCGCACCCCCCACTCGCTATGCGAAGGAATCAGCGCAGTCATGCAACGACTCGTAACCAAGGCCCTGACCACGGCCGTGGCCACCGCAACCCTCATCGCCACAGCCGTCGGCATCGCCTCCGCCGACAACGGCCAGAACAAGCTCACCCCACAGGCATCGTCAAACGCCCACACCCTCTCCGCGTGCTGGCCGGGCCAGGAATGCTGGGGGGAGTGGGCCTGACCATGGACTACGGCAGCGGCACACTCGGCTTGTCCGACCGCTCCAGCTAATACGACGGCGAGGGGGCGGACGGTGCACAGCGTCCCCTCGCCGCAGGGCTCAGTGGTTGCGCGGGAAGCCCAGGTCCACGCCCGTCGGCGCCTCGGAGTCGGGCCAGCGGGTCGCGCTGCCGTCATCTCCACCACGCGTCACACCGAACGTGCCGACGAACTGCGGGCGCTGGGCGTCGACCACCCGATCGTGGACGACGGGGAGACCGCCCATAAGGTCCGGGCTCTCGCGTCGAAGGGGGGTGTCCGCAGCCTATGGGACCCTTCTGCCTGTTTCAGAGAAAGGATCAACTGTGTGCCGCCGCGACCGCGCGGCGCGCCCTCCGCGTCCTTCGATGCAGTAACTCGTCACCAGCGTTCCGGCAGCGTACGCACACGCGTCACCTCATCGCTTGGCGTCTCCATGATCAGTAGGTCTCGCCGCCGATCCCCCCCGATGGTAAGTGGATCGACTTGCCTTGTGGATGACGCGGGGGCTACCTTCACATGGTGAGTCCATCGACTTACCTCACGACTCGGCAAGGAACAATGAACATGAATCGTCTTGCGGGCAAGCGCGCCCTCATCACCGGCGGCACGAGTGGGATCGGTCTGGAGACCGCGCAGCGTTTTATCGCGGAGGGGGCCGACGTGCTGGTCACGGGGGTCACCCCGGCCAGCATCGACAAGGCGCGGCAGATCCTCGGGGACAAGGTGCCGGTGGTGCAGGCCGATGCGCGCGATCTCGATGCGCAGCGCGGCCTGGCGGAGCGGGTGCGTGAGCATTTCGGGGAGCTGGACGTGGCGTTCCTGAACGCCGGCGTCTCGGACTGGCGGCCGTTCGAGGATCACACGGAGGACAGTTTCGACCGGCTCTTCGACATCAACGTCAAGAGTGTCTTCTTTCTTACACAGGCCCTGGTGCCCGTGCTGTCCAACTCGTCCTCGGTCATCCTCAACGCGTCCAACAGCGCGCACGGCGGCTACGGGCAGTCGAACGCCTACGCCGCGACGAAGGCGGCTGTCGGTTCCCTGATGCGGTCGTGGAACGCGGACCTGCTCAGGTCGCACGGCATCCGGTTCAACGCGATCAGCCCAGGCCCGGTGAACACCCCGCTGTACTCGAAGCTCGGGATCGAGGATCCTGCCCAGCAGGCGGCGGTTCTGGAGGCGATCAGCTCCGGCATCCCTCTGGAACGCATGGGTATGCCCGGGGAGGTCGCGGAAGCCGTCGTGTACCTGGCCTCCGATGCCTCCGCCTTCACTGTGGGCCAGGACCTTATCCTGGACGGTGGCCAGACCGTTCTCTGACAGCGAGGATGCGGCTGGGAGACGGGCGAGGGGCGTGGGTATGTCGGTGGCGGACCGTGACCAAACGGAAACCGGTGGCGATACGTGCCAGGCCGGATATCACGCGCAGATCAAAGCGGAGAACCGCGCGCGCATCATCCGCGCCGCCCGCGACCTCTTCCTCGCCCGGGGATACGACAAGACCTCCCTGGCCCAGATCGCCCGGGAGGCGCGCGTCTCCACCGGCACCCTCTTCAAGCGGTACCCCTCCAAGGCTGCGCTGTTCGCGGCCGTCACCTCCGAACAGTGGCAGCTGGACGTGCAGTACGCCGAAGCGCCCCCGCCCGGTGATCCCCGGTACGGTCTGGACCACATCGGCCGCGACTACGCCTGCCTGGTCTCGCGGCCCGGCACGGCGGCGCTGTGCCGCCTCATCATCACCGAACTTCCCCAGATGCCGGAACTCGCCGACATCGTCGGCACCGGCTTCGCCATCGACCGCGGCCCCTTCTTCGACCGGCTCCGCGACTACCTGGACGCCGAAGCGCAGGCCGGCACACTCGACTTCCGTTCGGCCGACGGACAGACCCAGCCGGCATCCGCAGTGGCCGAACAGTTCCTCGGCATGATCTGCGGCCAGCTCCTGTGGCCCCAGCTCGTACGCACCGACTTCGTCCCGCCCGACCCCACCGACACCACGATCGTGGACGAAGCCGTCGCCCTCATGCTCACCCGCTATCGCACCGGATCCTGAACCCCGGACCGTCAGTTCGCGCTGCAAGGACCCCGGTGATCAGGGAGCAGTCGGGGCACTGGCGACCGAGGAACCCCTCGTCGTCGAGAGGGGTGCTGACCTGCATCTTCAGGAAATCCCCTTGGCGGCCGAGGAGTTCGGCGCCTTTGGCCATTCCGAAGCGGCTGTGGTTGCGCATGAATCGAGCGTGCAGAAGGGTACTGGCAATCGCCGGTGACCTGCAGAAAGGCGCGCATCGGCCGCTGTCCGGGCCGCAGGTGGGTGGGGCGAGCACGTAGCTGAGGCGGATATATCGACGCCCACCTCGGCGGCGGCCCCACTCCTGTAGTTTGGCGTGCTTCGCCCGTTGAACGCTAGGAGGCTCCCCGGTGCCCACATTTGACACGGACGACGTGACCATCGGGTCAATCGCGATCCCCGAGACCAGGTTCATGATCGGGGATCACTTTCCGGAGCTTCGGAAGCGGACCGTTTGCGAGGGGTGGGGGTTCGACATAGAACTGCTGGCCGTCCTTGACATCCTTGAGGCGGTGAGCGCTGGGCTGGTGTCGGCCGACGACGCGCGCAAGGGACTTCTCGAAGCAGTGAACCGCATGTATGGGCCCAACGGTTGTTTTGACTACGAATCGGCTGAGGACCGGCAGGCTTGGTGCGAGCGAGACGGAGGATGCGAAGCCTGTCGTCGTCACCAGAGCGACTTCGAGCGCCTCGTTGCGGATGCCGAAGGATTCTGGCGCAGATATCAGCAGCCGGAGAAGTACCCCTTCACCGCAGGGAAGAAGGGGCTGCATGAAACCGGCTGCTCTGTAGTAAAGCGTGCGATGCCGAAGCAGTTCTCTCGTCCAGTTGGAAGCCAGTTCAGCCAAGCACTACGGGAGTACGCGCACGCAGCCAACCCGTTCATGGACACCGGTAACTACGAGGATTTTGACGGCTGTTGGAACAGGGCGGCAACATATCCAACCTTTCGCCCCATGACAGTTGCTGAAGCGAGGGCCTGGACCGCCCAGAACACGGGCCCCAAGGGCGGAAGAAACTACAAGCCGTGCCGGGTCTGTGCTCCTGCACTGTGACGCTTTCTTTCCTCGTCATGTTCCCGAATGCCTGCGTGTTCACCTCATCCAGTCCGCTGGTAGCCTTTCCGGATGGGCGAGGCTTTGCCGAATGACTCCGTTACTTGTGCATAGGGCGACGTCGAGTTGGTTGCTCAACTCCTCGGGAAACCTTCCGGTTTCGAGTGCGCAGGCATCAACGAGCGTACGGAGGTCCTGGGCTTCCCGGTCGGTGGCGACGGCTGTGAACAGTGGGTGCCTCAAGGCTTCTCGGGCGGCGTAGCCGCTACTCGTGTTCATCGCCCGGCGGTGCAGCTTCGCGACCAGCACGCGCGCGGCCGGGTCTTCGGACGATTCGACCACGTCCAGTACCGCAAGTCCGAGTCTGGTGTCGAAGACGGCCAGGTCGCGCTGATCGAGGCGTTCAAGATAGGTGGTCGCCAGATCTTGCACGGAGCGTCGCCACGGGCGCCCCGACATGCGGCGGCACAGGACAGCCAGGCAGTCGGTGACGACCCTCTCCCATGCTTCTCCTGGCGCTGTAGTGGCTAGGAGGTTCTCGGCGGTGAGGTGGTTTCCGGTGGCGAGGGCGGCAAGGACAGCGACTTGGCGGCCGTCGAGCATGCGGTGTCCGACGCCGTGGTGTGTCTCGACATGGGTTTGAGCTTCGGTCCAGCGGCCGGCAGCGGTCAGGGCGCGTGTGCCGTCGGCAAGGATGACGCTCCACAGCCAGGAGCGGACCTCGTGGCGGTCGGCGGCGTTCGCGACGAGGTCCGCGGGCAACGCGATGTCTTCGATCTGCACGGCGCTGCCGGTCGTCACGGCGTCGAGCAGCGACAGGAGGTACTGGCGGCCAGTCTCGGACTGCCCGGCGCGGAGTTGAAGGCGCGCGAGGTTGACCACGGGTTCGAGGGCGTGGATCGCTGTCCTTGCGGTCAAGGGGGTCGCGTACAGGTAGGCGGCTGCGTGCTGGTGGCACATCTCGCGGGCGGTGTCCGGGACGCCGACGTCGGAGGCGATCAGGGCGGCCTGGTTGTAGACCGTGGAGGCCACGCTCGCGTCGCCCGTCTTCGCTGCGGTGTCGGCGAGTTCGGCCAGCCCGTTCACGCGTTGAGGAAGAGGGAGACAGGCCGGACGGGGGCGCGCGACGAGCGGGAAGTGCTGGGCCAGAGCGTCAGGAAGTCTCCACATGCTCCGCAGCGCTCCTTTCGGTGGTGGGGTCCGGGCCGAAGATGACGGTCCTCGCGGCGGACGCGAGGGCAGCCTGCATCGCGTACGTCAGGCCGATCCGGTTCCAGGCGAACAGCACGTGATGGGCCAGGACGTCACGCAGACCACGGTGAAGCAGCCCGGAGTCTGCGAGGTGGACCAGCTCACTTCCGGCGACGCGGTAGGCGTCGGCCCATTCGGCGGCGTGGGCCAGCGGTCCACCCGCGCGCATCATGTCCTCGCCGTTCACGGAGACCAACCGACGTACGGCGGAGAGCAGGCGCCCGCTGTCGCCCCGTTCGGCACCCGCAGGCCGCGCTCGGTGGGCGCTGACTCTCGCCCAGACGTCGCCCTGCTCGTACCAGTCCAGCCTCGCGGAGCGCAGCATGAGGCTGCACAGCATGAGCGAGGTCTCGCGTCGGTGTATGCCGGCGTTGTTCCGGAGAGAGTCGATGACGCTGCGGCTGTCGCGGTGGAAGAGGCGGTGCGCGGACGCCATGGCTTCCGTACCGCCGAAGGCATGGGCCTCGGGCTCGTAGATGATCTCCGTCCACGCTGTGATGGTTCCCTCGGCGATCAGCGCGTCGCGGCCCCGGCCGATGTGGTCGTGCGCCCCCGGGGTGGGGAGGTAACGCAGGCGCCAGCAGGGGCGTTTGCGGATGATGAACCACGCGGTGAGGGTTCCTTCGTCTTCTGCGGCGCGTAGGAGTGGGGCGAGTCGGGCCACGGCGGCTGTCTCGGCGCGCTCCCAGTCCGGGAACGCGACGTTGGTCTGGCACCAGGTGGGTGACTTCATGAGGCGGGTCTCCGGGGTGTTCATGCCAGGGCGAGGAAGGCGTCCCAGTGGGGTGGGGGTGCGCTGCCGGTGCCGAGGGTGTGAAGGACGAGGGCTGCTCCGGCGGTTCCGTCGAGGAGTTCGGGGTTCTCGGTTTCGTCCTGGTCGAGCGCGGTGGTCAGACGGTCGGTCAGGCGCGGTAGCTCCGCGGTGATCTCGGCGTTGCCTGTCTCGGTGGCCATCCGCCAGGCGGCGTGCAGGAGTCCGGCCATGCCGTGGCACAGCCCGGTCTCGGGGAGCTTGTCCAGTTGCAGAGGGTCACGCAGGGTCGCGAGGAGCGCGTTCTCGGCAACCTGCACGCGTACCGGGTCTCGGAGGGCGAGTCCGGCCAGCTGCTGGGCGCGGGCGGTTCCGCTGACCCCGTAGCACCAGGAGGGGCGGGGGCGAAGGGCGGAGTGGACGTGGTTGTCGGTTGCCTGCCGCATCGAGAGGTAGCCCGGCCACCAAGGGGCCGTCTGGTCGCCTTGACGCCATTGGTCGGTCCAGGCGCAGATCCGTTCGACCGCGTCGACCGCGCCGGGTACGTCCACCCCGCGCAGCAGGGAGAGGGACAGGATGGACAGGGCGGAGCCGATTCCGTGGGCGAGCCCGAAGTTGCCGTGCCCGCCGGGGTAGTCGGCGTGCTGGGCGCCGGTGGGCGAGACGTTCATCCACCACGCCGGCAGCCCTGACCGATTGGGCAGGGGCTCGGTCAGCCGCACCAGGTAGGCCAGGACGTCCCGGGTGATCTCGTGGTGGGGATGGCGGCTCAGGTGGTGGGCGCCCAGCCCTGACAGGCCCTGGATCAGGTCGAATTCCTCCATGGGAGGCCGCTCGGCGCGGTCGATGCGTTGGTGGGCCTCGCGCAGGCGGTTCCGGGTGACGGTGAGAGTCGCCGCGTCCAGCCGCTCCAGGATGCGCAGGTATCGGCTCGACGCAGTGGCTGCGCGGTGCGTGATGAACGCGAGGGCGGGAGCACCGAAGTAGAGGTTCGCGTTGGCCGCCGCGCTCACTTCGCCGTGCACGGCTGCGGTCAGCCAGGTGTGCGCAGTGTCCCAGTTGGCGCGGCCGGTCCGGGCGCGCTCGATGTGCAGCAGGGCGATCCCCGAGGCTCCTCCGGCGAGTGACTGCGGCCAGGCGCGCACGCCTTCGGGCCGCCCGCCGGACCATGCAGTGCTGGGGTCGGCCAGTGCGAGAGCCAGCCGGTCGGCGGTCGACAATGCGGCTCGAACGGGGGCTGTGGTGGTCACGATGTCCTCCTCGCCCGTGCCCTCCGGCTCAGGGCGGCAGCTCGGGCCAGGTGCAGGTGGGCGCGTTCCTCGGACAGTCCTGGTCCGTGCATTCGGACGTGGTGGAGGTGCAGCAGGTCCGGGAGCAGGTCGTGGGCGTCCGTGGCCGTGCCCTTGAGCGCGTGGTCGTACGCGGCCAGTGCCGCGCGTCGTGAGGACCAGGCGGTGGTGATGCGTTCGTCCAGACCGGAAGGGTCCGCGTTCACCAGGTCGACTGCTTGGCGGTAGACGTCGCGGGGCGGAGCCGTCTGGTCGGTGCGCGTGTGCTCGGTGATCCAGCGCATCGCCGTGTCGTCGTTGCCGAGCAGGCCGGTGACGATGTCCACCATGCTCGCGGCGGTTATCGCCCGGGCGTCCGGTGCGTTCTTCCGGGCCTGGGCGGTGAGTTGGGCCAGGACGGCGTCGGAGTCGGCGGCGAAATACTGCTCGGCCGAGTCCATCACTGAGGGCCCGCCGAATCGCGCGGTCTCCGGGTGGTAGGTCTCCATGCCGGCATGGGTGATCAGGCCGCTCTGTTGGAGCTGCCGGGTCCACTTGCCGATCTGTTCGACGGTGGTGCCGAGTGTGCCGGGTGAGCAGGCCAGGCGGAGGCGGAGGTGGTCGTCGGGGTCTCGGTATCGGACGAACCACCATTGAGGGTCGCCGAGTTCGTTCAGCAGGGTGGGCAGGTGCCGGGTCAGGAGAGGGTTCTGCCGGTCGCGGTGTCCGTGGAGTTGGAGGTAGACGCGGTTGTCGCAGCCGGGCAGGTGGCCGTGCTCGCGGCCGACGACGTGGGCCCCGGGCCGGACGGGGGTCACGTTCTGTTCTGTGGCCAAGGGGATGACTACTTCGTGGGCGCGACCGCCTGTCCAGCCCAGATCCCGTGGAGCGGGTGCGGGGCGCAGAGTCACCGCGCCCGGGCGGTCCAAGTGGGTGCGCAGCAGGGCCCGGTGCGAGGGCTCCGTCAGGTCCAGGGCCATGCACTGGTCGGCTTCGCTCAGGTATACGAGGTCGGGCAGGCGCATGTCGTGGCGCCATCGGGTCAGGGCCTCGTCCCATTGCGGCCACGGTGCTGACGCGGCGGGGAGGTCGTCCTTTACGAGGAGCCAGCGGGCCGGGGACAGGACGGTGCGTCCGTATCGCAACGCGGGGAGGAACGGCAGGCTGGAGGCAGCGGTGCCCCACATGAACCCGGTGCAGGGGACGGCGAGCGCGACGGGTGCCTCGGCCAGGAAGCGGGTCAGCGGATGGGAGTGGTGGCCCAGGTCTACGGCGTTCAGCAGCAGCGTGTGCACCGGGCGCCTGCGGGAGAGCGAGACCAGGTGCAGCCGTTCGGCGTCGGCGGTCACCGCCAGGTCCGAAAGGGGCACGAGGCTGGTGTCCGAGCCGTGATGGTCGCCGAGTGAGATCACCAGCTCGGTCGCCTGCGGGGCACGCGCGACGTTCTCGGCGCGTACGGACAGGGGAGTAGAGCTGATCTGTGCGACGAGCGCGCCCTGGTGTACGCCCGGGAGGCTGGCGTACGCCTTGGTCATGCGGCGTCGGTCCTCGTCGTCCAGGATGCCCAGGAAGCGGCCTGTGGTCGTTCCGGCCGAGCGCGCCACTCCGACGACGTGGAGCGTGAACTCGCCCTGCTCCAGTGCCGGAACGCTGGCCGCGTCGATGCGGACGGTCACCTCTGTGCTCGGCTGGACGGGGTGGCCGGGAGCAGTGGTGGCCAGTTTCTCGATTGCGGCATCGTCGAGTTCGACCTCAAGGCGGTGCCGCATTCCGGCGGTGTGGGCGAGTTTGATGAGTTGGCTGTCGCGGTCGGGCAGCGGAGAGGGTGTCGGGGCGGAGGTGGACCCGAGGTAGCCGGGTGGGTATCCGAGCGCCTCAACGGCGTCCATGACTGGGACGGTCGCCCTTGGCCCGTACCGTTCAAGGAACCGGCTGTGCCATTCGGTCCATCCGGTCAGCGCCGCACGGGGCGCGAGACGGATGAGCGTCTGGGCCGCAGCCGCTGCCTCCAGGGCCACGGTCTCCGGGAGGACCAGGTCCCAGTCCACTCGCAGGTCGAGCGATGACTTGGGGGCCTCCCGCAGTTCCACTGTCTCGGTCGGCGGGAGATGCCGTGTGTGGTTGAGGAGAACGGCGAGCGGGTCGGTGGCCGTCATCGCCGGGCGGAGGCTGCTGATCAGGAATCGTTGGCTGATGAGGCCGGCGAGCAGCTTTTCGATCGTGGCGAGCGGCGCGGTCGGGAAACCGGCGGAGAGCTTCGCGGTGAGATCGTTCCAGAGGA
Organism: Streptomyces sp. NBC_00075; assembly: GCF_045041225.1. Lineage (NCBI taxonomy): Bacteria > Bacillati > Actinomycetota > Actinomycetes > Kitasatosporales > Streptomycetaceae > Streptomyces > Streptomyces sp. NBC_00075. The sequence continues at coordinate 1,889,861 of NZ_CP108243.1, read as the reverse complement.
TCGGAGTCCGCGCGCTGGCCAGGGCTTCGCGGACCGGTCCGGTCACGCGTATCCGCACGTGTTCGGGGGCCGCGTCGCGTGTCCCGCTGGGGCGGTGCTCGATCACCACGTACCCGTCACGCTCGACGGCGAGGCTGGAGGCGAGCAGCATCAGACGGGGCCGCAGCCCGGGGTGCTCCTCGAAGCGGCCGACGAAGGCCGTGGTCCAGGTCGCGTCGGGTCTGGCGGCTGCCTGGTGCCCGGTTCCCATGCACAGCGCCGGGGCGGCTCCGATACGCGCTGCCGCGACCCCGGCGAACAGACCGAACGGGGTGGCGCGTGTACGGGCCCGCAACAGGTAGCGCAGTACGGAGAGCACAGTGCGGCGTACCGCGGGTTCCGGCAGCGGCCGGCCCGCACAGACCTGGTCCACTCGACTCGCGAGGTCCGGGCTCGCGGCTGTGACGGCGGTCGCGAAGACGGCGCTCTGCCAGGTCTGTTGCAGCCACTCCCGCCACGATGCCGAATTGGCGGTCGGGCCGGTCAGCGCGGGCCAGACCTCTGGACGGTCGAAGCTCAGCGCAGCCGCCCGTATCACCGCGGCGTCAATGTAGTGATACACACACCCCTCCTGTGGCCGCGGTGCCTGGCCACGCCCAGAGGAGCAGGCGTGGCCAGGCACCGCGATGGACGCGGTCAGGTGCGGCTACGGGCAGCTCGTGCACGCGGACGCGCACGTCGAGCCGCAGCCGTCGTTCGTCAGACGGATGAGCTGGTCCGCCGCGGGGCCGCCCTCGACGATCGTGATGTCCAGGTCGAAGTCGCCCTGTCCGGGCTCCTCCTGCTCGGCGATCGGCTGAACAAGCGGGCGCTCCAGCTGAACGGTCATGCCTGCCTCCTTGGCAGAGAGTGATGGTGCGAGGTACCGAGGCCCGGGAGCGGGCCCCGGGGTCTTAGTGCCAGGTCACCGCGACGACGCCGTGCCGCTTCTGCACGGCGCCCCGGGGCAGAGGGGACGGAGCGGGACCCGGCAGGTAGCGGATCTCGGCCGCTCCCCGGCGGCGGTGCTTCTGGGCCCAGCGCCGGAGCAGCTCCACGTACTGGTCCGCGAGAGCTTCGGCCTGCGGGCCGTGAGCGACCACGCCGCTCTCGAAGCCCTCGGTGTCCCCGTCCTCGCGACGGGTGCGGTACGCGATGCTGTCCTCGCTGACCAGCGCCGGCACGCCGAGCAGGGCCGATGCCTCCACGAGCCCGCTCTCGACGACGTCCATGGACGCGTGCAGTCGGGCCGCGTTCGGCAGGTTCAGCGTGAGGTACAGCTCCAGCTCGTCGGGCAGGTCGTAGGCCGCCCCCGACCAGCGCACCAGCCTGGGCGTGTCCAGGGCGTGATTCAGCGCCTCCGGGGCGAGGCGTACTCGAGCGTCGTCGGTCTGCACGGCGACCCCGTCCCGCAGCAGTGCCTTCCGTTCTTCCTTGGCGGCGCCTTCGCCCTGCATGGGAACGAAGCGCGCCAGACGGTAGGAGCGGCTCAGTAGACCCTCGCCTTCGCGGTCGAACGCGATGGAGCGGGTGGTACCGCGCACGGTCAGAGGGACGACGAGCCGGCCGTTCCCCGTGAGCCCGTTGATCCACGAGGCGGGGATGTCCCACGCAGCCACGGTGACGATGATCCGGTCGTACGGCGCGCCGTCGGGGACACCGCTCTCGCCGTCGGCGAGGACCGTCTTCACCTGGCCGTACCCGGCATCGTCCAGGCACTGACGGGCGCGGTCGATGACGTCACGGTCGATGTCGACGGTGGTGACCACTCCGTCGCCGCCCACGAGTTCCTGGATGAGCGCGGCGTTGTAGCCGCCGGAGCCGATCTCCAGGACCTTCGTGCCGGGCTTGATGTCGGCCTGCTCTAGCATCACGCCCTGGAGGTGCGCGGCGGACATGACGCTGATGTCCAGGCCGTGTTCGTCCTTCTTGACTGGCACGGTGCGGTGAAGGTCGTAGGCGAGTTCCAGAGGCGCTTCGGGCGCGAACCGGTGTCGGGGCACGGTGGCGAAGGCGGCGGCGACGGGCTCGGACGTGATCGCGTCCTGGTCACGGAGTGCGCGGACCATGCTCGCGCGCAGCGTGTCGGGGTCGCGCACAGTCGAGTCATCGATGGCAGTCATTCGGTCACCTAACTTCTTTTGAGGGGCGTGCTCGCAGTGATTCCGCTCGGGCTTAGCGGCTGGCAAGGAGCTAGCCAGGGAGCTGGCTCTGGCTCTGAAGGACGATTACGCGCCGCCGTAAATGGGGTCCTTGGACGCTCACCAGTCCCTCGTTTCGTCGGCTGGCGCGATCGGCCCGCCAGCAGGCACAGGGCTACATGCAGTTGGTGCCTGCCGGGCGGGAGTCTGCGCGAGGCGAGGCGCTCGGCCCTACGTCCGTCCTCGGCGCAGTGATCCCGTCCCTGTCGTGACCTGTCCTTCTGAGGCCGGGGAACCTCCAGTTCGAACGGCAGGGACGGGAGTTGAAGGCCCGCCCACGGCACGGCCGCCCTGCTACGCGACCTGGGCGGGCGGTCTGTCGAGTGGTGCGCTGGTGGGCCACTGGCCGATGGGGCGCGGCTGTGAGGGGGCGTTCGGCCGGCGGACGGCTCGCTCGCTCATCGTGTAGTGGAGCTGTTCAAGCCTGAACACGCACCACTGGCAGGCGGAAAGCGGGAAGGCCCTTCCTACCACCGTGATTTCGCCGATGTCCGCCACGGGAACGCCGGTCCGCTCGCACCTGAAGCAGCTTCCGTCCTGCCAGCCGAAGCGGCCCCACAGCTCACAAGGCTTCAATCCCATTCCGGCTCCTCCTCCGAGGTGTGAGGCAGAGGGATTCCACCGACGATGGGCACGAAGCGCACCGGCCGGGCGTGCCAGACGAACGTGTACGGCCCGGCCGAGAGAGGGAGTGCGAACTCCTCCCCGTTCTTCAGCGCCTCGGCGGGCTCCCGCCATCCGTCGGACAGCCAGTCCCAGACGTAGCCGACCAGCGAGGCGTTGATGGCCGAGGCGATGACGCGCATCTGGATGCGGGCCCAGCGGATCGCGCGGTCCGGTGTGGGCATGGCTGCGACCGCGAGCAGTTTGCCGTCCTCCTGACGCCACTCGCACCAGAACCCCGACTTCGGTACCACCGGCTCCGGTACGGCGATCGTGCACCACGTGAGGGTGCCGTCCTCGCTGGTACCCCAGTCCTCGGCGAGGGCCTCGACGATCAGCATGCCGCGACCGCTCTCCTCGTCGTCGGTCGGGCTCTTCACTTGAGGCCGGCCCGGAGTTCCGTCGGCTACTTCGATACGGACCTCGCCCCGCCAGTACGAGACGGAGAGGTTTACGTCGTCCGTCGTGCCGTACCGGATGGCGTTGGTGACCAGCTCGCTGATGAGCAGGCCGGCTGTGTCGATGCAGGAGCCGACCCCCCAAAGCCGGAGATGGGCGGCACTGATCCGGCGTAGTTGCCGCACCCGCTGCGGCGCGCGGGTGCAGGAGATGACGAAGCGAGCGGGCTGGTCCATGTCTCTCCCCGGACCGCGGACTTGCGGAACCCTTCCCTGCGGCGGAACAGCGCTGGCTATGCCGCCGGAAGCGCTCCGTAATCTCCCGCACGTCGCCTCGGGAGCGGTTGCACTCTGCAAGGCAAGGGCCATCGCTGTCCTCCGCAGGTCACGGGCAGGAAGGTTGCTCTCGGCACGGCACCTCGGGTGCGTTCGCCGACTTCCCCTGGTTGCTCGGGTTTCGAGACGACCGTAGAACGGGCGTCTCTCAACTCCCAAGTAGATTGCGCGAGTTTGCAGCAAGCCGATTGACGGCATGAAATGCCTCGAAGAATATCGAGGTGTCGCGCAAACCGGCGCAAGGCAGCGGACGGGAGAGCAGCCGTGAAGCTACGGTTCCTTGGTAAGAACTCCACCCCCGGAGACAGCCCCACCCTGTACGCCAGTGACGAGGACAGCTACGTCATCCAAGGCTGGAAGGTGTTCGCGAACGACTTGCTCATGCAACTCGACGTGCCCGAAGGCCAGACGGTGATCGAGGTACCGCCGGAGCTGTTCGAGCACCTGACGAACGACGGACACACGACCGGCGAGATCAAGCGCTTCACCGCCCCGATCATGCTCGTCACGGAGCAGGACACCTGCATCCTGCAAGGCCCGGAGATGATGGATCCCGAGGCTCTGAGCCAGATGCGGATGCCCGACTATGAGACCTGCATCGAGGTTCCCAAGTCCTCGATCACGGCCCTACTGGAGGAGAACAGTGGACCTGATCACCCCAGCCCAGCGTGACGAGCTGTTCAACAGCTTCGAACGCGACGCCTTCCACCTGGAGCTGAGGGACGACTACGGGTCTCCCGTCGAGGACACGCCCTACGCGCGGTGGCAGCGGGGCGAGCCCGACGACTACGCGTGGCTCACCCCCTGGATGGGGCTTATGAAGCGAGTTTCGGGCGAAGGGAAGACTGTCCGGCGCGTCCGTGTCGTCACGGAGCCGCACTCCCAGTACGTCGGCTGGGAGCACTCGTTGACCCACCTCAACCTGGAGGCCGGCGAGGACATCCGGTGGCTTCCGCGGCACCGGCTGCCGGATGGCATCACCTTCCCGGCCGATGGCAACGACTGGTGGCTGTACGACGATCGCCTCCTCGCCGTCGGCCACTTCGACCCGGAGGGCCGGGTGCTGGGGTCGGAAATCGTCGCCGACTCGGACACCGTGGCCGAGTGCGTCCGCGTGCGCGACCTTCTCTGGGACGCCGCCATCCCCCACGCCGAGTACAAGCTCTGACCGATCAGTGAATAACCAGGCTCAAGAAGCACGAGAGGCGCTGGGCGCCCGGCTGCGCGGATTCCGGAAGGACGCGGGGTTCGCGAGCGGCCGGGCGTTCGCCGTGGCCACGGGGTGGGCCGAGTCCAAGGTCTCCCGGCTGGAGAACGGCAAGCAGAACCCCAGCGAAGACGACATCCGTGTCTGGTGCATCAAGACCGAACGGCAAGAACACCTTGAGGACTTGATAGCCACGGTGCGCCACATCGACGAGCTTTGGCTTGAGTGGCGCCGGCAGTTCCAGACCGGGGTGGAACAACGCCAGCGCAAGGCACTGCCGGTCTACGCCAAGACCAAGGTCTTCCGTATCTGGCACCCGACACTCATATGGGGAACGCTCCAGACGGCGGACTACGCGGCCGAGACCTTCAGACACGTCGTCGACTACTTCGAGATCCCCGACGATGCGGAAGCCGCCACCGCCAAGCGCCTCGAACGCCAGCAATACCTGTACCAGGGCAATCGGATCTTCAACGTGGTCCTCGGCGAGCAGGCGCTCTACACCAACTTCGGCGGCCCGGAGGTGATGAAGGGCCAGCTCGACCGCTTGCTGGCGGTGATGCGGCTACCCAGGTTGAGCCTGGGCATCATCCCGCGATCCGCGCCCGTGGGCATCTGGCCCGGCAACTCCTTCTCGATGTTCGACGACAAGCTCGTCCTCGTCGAGACCTACTCGGCGGAGTTCTCCGTCACCCAGCCCCGCGAAATCGAGCTGTACACCAAGGCGTTCGCCCTCTTGAAGCAGTCAGCGGTCTACGGAACCGCAGTCCGAGACCTCATCCTCACAGCGATCCACCACTTCGATCAGATGCCGAACGATTAGGAGAACACCATGCAGCCCGCGACCCCGAACTGGCGTACCAGCTCCTACACAGGGACAGAGAACTGCGTTGAAGTGGCCGACAACGACCCGACGAAGGTGATGGTTCGGGACACGAAGGCGCGCGATCAGGGATACCTGGCCGTGGAGCGCGACAGCTGGACGGCATTCGTCGGGTACGCCATGCAGGGGTAGCGCAGTGTCGCCCCCCTGGAGCAAGGGCCACCATCTACGGAAAGGGGCGCGCTCCAGCTCATGCAACGGCTGGAGCGCTGGCGCCATCAGACGAAGGCGGTGTGGGTCGGTACGAGCCCGGCTGAAGGCCACCTGACGCGTGCGTGGGCTCGCCCTAGTGCGCTGGCCAGCATCGCCACGGCGTCCACCAGTTGCTACGGCGTCCCCGGGGCGGTCCATCTTTGTGTACGACCTCGCGGCTCCTGACATAGAGCATCGCTCTGACCAGGAAGTTTCGGACATGTCTCAGAGCGTGTCCCTATCCCGGTGTCTCAGCTCCCCTGGTATTTCCTCGGCGTGGTGTCGGGCCCGCGCGGAAGGATGAGGCCGTGCTGACCTACGTGTACCGCGTTACCAAGTACGACCCCGCCGACCGCGATGGACATGGCCGCTACACCGGTCCTGAGGACACTGTCAGCGACCACGGCGAGGTCGAGGCGGCCCATCTTCGGGCGGTCGCTGCCTTTGCTGCGGACACCGGCATCGATCACCTAGTCGTACGCGAACCGCAGGTTCCCTCCCTCGCGCACTTCGGAGTTGAGCCTCCGGTGGACAGTTTCGGGCTGGCACAGCTCTTCCCGCCCGGCCAAGCCGGTTTCCACGACGGGGCACCGGTGCTGCTCGATTTCGCGCTGGAGCTTGTGCGGGTCATGCTGCGCGACAGCGGGGCCTGGTGCCGACTGGAGGTGGAGAACACGTTCGCGGTCCACGTAGGGTGGGACCAGTACCTCTACATCAGCAGCAGCCGGCCTTGCGAGGAAGCACTGGCCCGCACCCGCGAGCTCGGACTGTTCCCGGAACGCCTGCACGCCTCCCCGTACGCCTTCGAGACCGAGGAGGAAAAGCAGGTCATCCAGCGGCCCGGCGATGACGACTTCTGGGCCGACCTGCACAGGGCAGTCGTCACCGGACGTGCAGGAATCCTGGAAGAGACGTATCTCGAAGGTGCCTCACGATGGCACCACCTCACCAGCGACACCATCGACCCCGTTCGCGTTGGACTGGCCCCCCGGGCCCGTCTCTCCGTCTGGCCGTCCCTGTCCACCGACATCGACGCCGTCCTGAGAACCCTGCCCGCTGATGGCCTCATCGAAGGCGTGTGGCAGGACGATGACGGCAACATCCGCAGCGCTATCGCCGACGAGAACGAGTTCCCCGAACTGACCGCCCGGATATCCCGTGCCCATGCCGCCGCGCTCCTGTCTGTGTATGCGGGCGAACGTGTGCCCCTGTGCACTGCCGTCATGCCCGACAACGACGGAGTCCTCCGGGCCCGTTGGCGAACCGAGCCGACGCCAAGCGACCGCGACTGGGCACTTCGTCAGCCCAAAGGGTGAGCGCTCCTGTCCCTGCTGAGGCCGCTCCGGACGGGCAGATCGCTGACCTGCGGTGTCTCACGGCCCGCTGTCACCCGGGACGGAGGTGCGGTCGGCTGTGTGGGGGTGCCGTACGGCGGGAAACGCGGAGGTCGTTCTGCCGCCGGATGCTCGACCGCAGCATCACGCTGCGCGGGGGCGTCGCCCCGGTCCGCGCCTGCAGTCCCGAACTCTTGCCGGATGCGCTCTGCGGGGGCCTCGATCCCGGGCCCGTCTTCGACGGTGCCGTCTCCCTGGCCGAGGTGCCGGACGGTTATCGGGCGATGGACGACCGGTCGGCGCTGAAAGTGCGCATCACCGTCAGAGTGCGGGGGCCGGCGGCACGGGTGTGGTTCCTCCCGTGCCGCCTGGCGCCCTCGTGATGTCAGGCGGCGCGCTTCACGTGGCGGACCAGCCACATCAGCAGGGCGTCCAGGTCGGCGGCGGCCGAGAGGACCCGGTCGACCGCCTCGGGGGTGTGCAGCCACTCCTCGCAGCCGAGGGGACGGGCGGCTATCAGCGAACGGTGGCGCAGCAGGTTCGTACGGGAGTGGTCGGTCGGATAGCCGCGCGGGGGGCGTTTCATCATGTCCCCGGAGATGTCGTAGCCCTTCTTCCGCACGTCCTCGACGATGGCGGACAGTTCGCGGCCGCTCCCCTCGGAGGCCACGGCTTTGCGGAACATGTCCACCTGGCCGGGATCGGGGTACCACCAGGCGCCCTGGATCTGCAGGCCGTCCAGGGCGAACCGGAGATTGATCTCGATCTTGCGGCCGAGTCGGATCACCGCGCTCTGGTGCTGCCACCACCAGGAGTCGGTGCGGTAGTGCCAGACGGAGAAGTCCTCGTACCGGGGGTCGGTGTCCGCGACCTCGTTGAGCAGGGCGATCATCGGCTGCCGGACCAGGCGTTCGCGGTCCGCGCGATAGCGCTCGCGGGTCGCGTGGGTCGGTTCGCCCTGGAGCTGCCACAACACGTCCATGGCCTGCTCCGGCCAGCCGGTGAACTGTCCGCGCATGCGCGCAGGTTAGCTCACCTGTGATCCGCGCGCGCCGAGAGTGAGACGGGCAGGGAGGCGTACCCCAGACAAGGTGGGAGGTCACCAGTTCGCCGGAGGCAGACAGGGAAGATCCCCGAGACGACTGGTGCGTTGCTGGAAGAGCTGTCAACGTGGATGACCTTCCGAATCCCCAGGTCAACGACGGCCAATGCCCGTCCCCCGAGCCCACGGAGGCGCCCTGCACCACCTCACCCATCCCTCCCGTCCCGACTCGCCGGACCCGGTGTACTGGGTCACCCCACGTCACCTGGCCGGTGATGATGACGCGCTCGCCGAGCGGATCGGCGACACGCTGGCCGGCCTTGGCTGGCGCATGTGGCCAACTGCCCGCCACACCCTGCTCTACGTGAGTCGGGACGAACTGCGCGGTGCCGAATGGATTCTCGCGGCCTATCCGTTCGAGCTGGGTGGGCTGCCCGTAGCCTGGCAGCTGAGCGTCCGCCCGCACGTCCACTCCGCGATGACTGAGTGGAACGCGTATTTCACCACCGGTGTCCCGTACGAAGCGCTCGCCGATCTCCTCTTCGCGATTGACGCCCGCGAGGCGCCCGACGTTGGCTTCACGGAGCCTGAGATGGTTCTCAACGCGCTCGGGGCCCGAGGTTGGATCCGCGACGTGGACCGGCCCACCACCACTGCCATGGACCCCGGCTTCGCCTCCAGCGTCTCCCTGGAGATGGTGCCGCCACTCATCCAGGACGCCGACCCACGTCCTGATCTGCTGGGCTGGCAGGCGTGGGCAGAACCCGTCGTCGGCGCCCCGTACCTATGGTGCGCCAGCTTCAGCGCCAGCGTCCCGTATGACCTGGTCGCCGCGTTCGCCTCCTCCCTCGCATCATCTGTTCCGGTGCCGCGCCGCACCTTGCCCAGGAGTACGGAGGGCCAGCTCACCGTTGTCCGCCGCAGCTGACGATCCCGGGCTCCCAGGTGGAGGCTGTGGTTCTGATCGTGGCCTCTGCTATTCGCCGCACCGGCGCATGCGCTGCATCACCGCGTCTTGCCGGGCAGGTCGTCTCGGTTCGGGATGGGTGAGACAGCGCGCCCGTTGCCCCTGGCCGCAGCTGGGGTGTGGCCGGGCATCGTGGTGGCGTCGGCGGGCAGGTTGGCCAGGCGGCGCAGGCGCCACACCAGCACGTCGCTGATCGAGTCGGCAGTGCCCAGCTCCCGCCGTCCGGCAGCCTCCCTCAGCAGCGCGGACGGGTCGTGGCCGGCATTCTCGGTATCGGCCAGGGTGGCCGCCAGGGCGTGCCAGCCCGGCTCGGCCAGGATCTGCTCGGCGAGCTCAGGCACGGCCGCCCGCAGATGGGCGGCCTGCTTCTGGCGCAGGGGCTGGGACAGGCGCCGCCCTCGCAGGTACAGCACCCCCAACGGGGCGCCGGCGGTGGCCTTGTAGGCGGTGCGTAGGTGTTCGGCGGCCTCGCGGGCTGCGGCGGCCTGCTGGGCATGCTCCTTCTTCGCATGCCAGTGGGCGGCGGCGGTGACGAGGAAGAACAGCATGTCGATCGCCATCGCGGTTGTGGCGCCGTCTTCTCCGCGGCCGAGCGCGGGCCCGCTGTAGACGAGGTCGCGGGCGGCCTGGCGCAGGGCCCGGTCGTGCCCGCGCTCGGCCTGGATGTGGGAGCGAGTGGCCCGCTCGAACACGAAGGCCGCCTCCCGTAGTTCGGTGCGGGTGTGTGCGGCTGAGGTTGTGGCGAGCGCGTCTAGGACCTCCCCGGCCGCCGCAATGTGCGCGGCCACCAGGCTGTCCTCACCGTGGTCGATGATCAGGAGCGCTTGCCACGCTGCGGTGGCCGTACTCCGCCGCGCGGCGGCCGGACCGGCGGACTCAGGGGAAGGCGCCCTCAGGCTGGGGGAGTCGCTGTCGCCGGAGAAGCGCTTGCGGATACGAGGCAGGGACAGGTCCGGGGAGAGGGTGGAGCCCGCGTAGAACACCGGCTCTTTCTCGCCGTTGCGGTTGTCCGGTAGGGCGACCTTGTAGCCGAGAAGGTCGCCGGACGGCGCGACGCGCTTACGGATCAGCAGACCGGCGGCGGCCAGTCGGTCGAAGAACTCCTCCTCGCTCGCTGCTCCCGCCACTGCCCGCCGTACGTTTTCCCGCAACTCCTCGCGGGCGGCTCGCTCCCTGCCTTCTCGTTCCGCCTTGTGGAGTTCGGCGCTGGTGGGGCGCTTGGCGGCGGTGCCGTCCCCGGGCGGTACGCGACGCAGCCCGTAGTCGGCTTCGATGCGGCGGCATTCGGCCTGGGCGCGGCGGGCCTCGTTGTGGCGGCGGGGGCGGCGGCCGTCGTCCCGGACGAGGGTGGCGATGATGTGGATGTGGTCGTGGGCATGGCGGACGGCTGCCCACCGGCAGGCTTGTTCGTCGCCGTCGGGGGCGATGCCGGTGGCGGCGACCATGCGGCGGGCGATGGCGGCCCAGTCCTCGTCGGACAGGATCGGGTCCTCGGGGGCGGCCCGCACCGACAGGTGCCACACATGCTTCTCGGGACGCTTGCTGGCCGGCAGGGCGTTGACGGGCTGGTCGAGCAGGTGCTCAAGCTGCTCGTAGGTGGCCTTCGGGTCGCGGCCGGGGTCGGGGGTGAGCGGGTCGAAGGCGGCCACCAGGTGCGGGTCGATGTGCACTTCGTCGGTGCCGGGGCCGTAGAGGTAGTTGATGAGCCCGATGGTCTCGCTGCCGGTCTTGTGGATGCTGGGGATCACGCAGGGGCACCGCCGTCGCGGTGGGCGAGCAGGGCATCGGCGGCTTCCTCCATACGGCGGGCGGCGCTGCGGACGGCCTCGGCCGAGGCATCCAGGTGTGGTGCGTCGGCGCCGGAGTTGAGGACCTTGGCGACCTGGTTGAACAGTCCGTGGATGCGGCCCAGGTGCCGGCGGGCGGCGAACAGCTCGTCGATGACCTCCCGTTCGGTGGCGATCTCGGCGGCGGTGCGGGTCAGGTCGCGGGCGGCTTTGTCGACGGCGTAGGCGAGGAAGGCGGCGTTGGACATCTGGCAGTGGGCGGCGGCGTCGGTGAAACGCTTGAGTTCGTTGTCGTTCATGCGACAGCTGGGCTGGTGCACACGCTTGCGCGACTTCGGTTGACGCGCGCGCTGACGTCTCTTCGCGAGGGGCTCGGCCTGCCGGTTTCCTCCCAGCTGCGGTCCGCCCTCGGTCGCTGCCTGACGGTCCGGTGCCCCCTGGCGCCGGGCTGCTCCCGCCACCCCTGGGGCGGGAACTCCGGGAGCATTGCTCCCGGTACAACTTGCTGTGCGGTTGTCTGGGGCAGTGTTCGCCTCCTGCTGTGCGGTGGGGCGTTCGTGGTGCCGGTTGCGCATGCTCGGTTCTCCGTGGGGTCTGCGTGATGAGGGGCGGTCGTGCTGTTTTGGCAGAGCGGGCCGTCGTATCGGGCGGGTGAGGAGCGTGGACCGTGCCGGAGCTGCTCTCGACCGGTCGCCGGAGAGGTTCGGGACCGTGGGTCGGCGGGGACCAGCGGACGGGGCTCATTCGGGCCCGGTCCCCGAAGCGATGTGATCCACGGTCCCCGGATCGTTGGGGACCACGCTGCGACGTTTGTTGGGGACGGTCCCCCTGACGTCGAGTCAGGGGGACCGTCCCCGTCCCCGTGTCGTCGCACGCGACGGTCCCCAAGGTGCCAGGGCCGGTTGCGGGACCGGTCCCCGCCGTCGGGGACCGCTGTGGGGACCGGCCTCATAGCGCCCTGAGCAGGGGTTTCCCAGAGTGAACCGGTCCCGTCCCGCCACTGTCGATGCCGGTCCCCGACGGCACTGTTGTAGCGGTCCCCGGCTTCGTCCTTCTCGGTCCCGGTGGACGCTCTTGCGCTGCTCCGCGCGGGACGGTCCCCGTCTCGATCCTGGTCTTGGGGAACGTCCGGGACCGAGGCCCGGTCCCCGATCTCGTTGTGCTCGGTCCCCGGTCCGGCATGGTGCTCGTCGGCACGGTCCCCGTTCGCCGCGCACGGCCGGCCGGGGACCGACGGATGTCTGAGCGGGGCGGTGCCACGTCGCTGCCCGACGATGCGAGGTGGAGGGGGAGGTGGAAAGGACGCGCGGGCCGGTCAGACGGCGGGCGCGGTGCGGCGCCGTCGGTCGGGGCCGGTGAGGACGACGCGTTCGGTCATCTCGGCGAGGCGGGAGGTGACGCGGTCACCGAGCGCGGTGCGCAGCTCAGGGATCGGCAGGTTGGTGGTGATGAGGGTGGGGAGCATGTGCTCGTACCGGTGGTTGATCAGCCGGTAGGTGAGCTCCTCGGTCCACTCGCTGGTCTTGGCCGCGCCGAGGTCGTCCAGGAGGAGCAGCGGGCAGCGGGCCAGCGTCTGCAGGTCGCGTTCGGCGTCGTGGCCGGCGCGGGGGCGCAGGCGGGCGTAGAGGTCGGCGGTGGTGGTGGCTTCCCAGCGCAGCCGGACGCCTCGGCTCAGGAGGGCGCGGACGGCGCCGTACGCCTGGTAGGTCTTGCCGGTGCCGGTGGGGCCGGCGATCAGCAGCGACGGGCCTTCGGCGATGCCCGGTCCGCCGGGGCCGGGGCGTCCTGCTCCAGAGATCTGGTCGGCCCAGGCGGTGATCTGGGGGTGGTCGGCCAGGGCGCGGCGGTAGCGGGCGGGGATGCGGGCGTCCGCGAGTTCCAGGGCGGTGACGGGCTCGGTCGGCGGCTCCTCGGCAGCAGCGGCGGCGGTGGTGTCGATACCGCGGCCGGCCAGGATGCTGTTGAGTCGGTTGGCGAGCGGGCCGACGCACTGGGGTTCGCGGGTGAGGGTGGCGATCAGAGCTCATCTCCGTAGGCGGCGGCGACATCGGTGGGGTTGGTCCACGCCTGGTGCACGGCAGGGGCGTTGGGCGTGGCGTTCATGACCTCGTTCACGAGGCTGGGCAGGGAGCTGGGGTGCATGCCCTTGACCCGGTGACGTTCGAGCGCGGCCCGGAGGTGGGCGGGAGCGACGCCCTCGTCGAGCAGCTTGCGCACCTGCCGGCCCAGATGGCCCAGGAAGTCGCCCGGCGGGCGGTGGTTGCACGCCGCGACGTACTCGGTGATGAGCTGCTGCGCCGAGACCGTGTCGGGCGCTGGGGCGCTTGCGCCCCCCGAAGGAGTACTTCCTAGATCCATGATCCTAGGTCCTAGATCCGGGCAGTGAGGCTTCACCGACGACTCCGGGAGTCCTCCGTGAGCCCTCACGGAGGACTGCGTGAATCCTTCCTGACCTGGAGCTTCGTCATCGGTGCCCGGATTCGGTGCAGGATCGCGCATCTCCGGTGTGCCTTCACGGAGGGCTCCGGGAGGCAGCGGTGAGGACTCCGTGAAGCCGACTCTTGTGACGCTCGGCGCGGCTCCGGCCCGAGCGTCGTGGTGCGGGCAGCTGGGGAGGCGGCTCACGCTGGGCCGGTTGATCTTCTGATGCTGGTGCCAGGTGACGATGTGCAGGTAGCGCTTGTCGTCCGGCCCCGTGTAGCGGCAGATCAGCCCGGCGTCGGAGAGCTGGGCGAGGTCTGTCTCGACGTCGGACGGGGTGTGCTCGGGGCGCAGGACCCACAGCTGTCCGGCGATGATCGCGGCGTGGTCGCGGTGGCGGCCCTGGTCGTCGGCCTGGGGGAGCAGGCCGAGGAAGGTGCGCTCCGCGGTCAGGGTGACGGCGGCCAGGGATTCGGAGACGAAGGCTTCGGGCTTGATGGTGCGGATTCGTGCCAAGAGGGGCGGGTCCTCACTCGGTTGCAGGTGGGCAGGAGCCCACGGCTCACCGTCGATCGGCGGTACGGGCGTACGGGGTGGGGGAGTTGACCGGCCGGCGGCACGGGGCGCGCTGATGGCCGCTCGCACTTTCCGGGGGTGTCGTCAACATAGCCACACCCAGTTCGCACAAGTCCAGCCCCATCCCGCGCAATCTCTTACGGCAGAAAGGCAGCCGTAAAGGCAGGCGGTAGAGGGCGGTGGGAAAACGGTAAGGCACGATCGCCGGTTGACCAAATAGTTGTGCCGGTTTCCGAGCCAGAAGCATCACAGCGGGAAGCCGTTGACGTGTCGGCGACGGGCAAGCTACAACACAACACCCCATGTCGCAGCAGTCGCTGAGCGGCGATCGGTGCGACGGCTCTCGGGTCATGTCAGCGCGGGGAACCGCTCCGCATGCGGACAACGCGGGGGGAACATAGACCACGATCGCCGGTTAACCAAACCGGCGAATGGACGCTACAACTGGAGCCATGCCCGCACGCTCATTGGAAATCGGTCCCGCAGGAATGCGGGCGGCCCGCACCATCGAAATACTCCGCACCGAACGTGGCTTGTCGCAACGCCAACTCGCCCGCCACGTCACCGCACTTGGCCACCCGATGTCCAACACCATGCTGTCTCGCATCGAACGCGCTCAGCGATGGTGCGACATCGACGACCTCGTGGCTCTCGCAGAGGCACTGCACGTCGCACCCCCAGTGCTCCTCGGAGACCTCGCACTCGTCTGACCTGTCCCCGGAGCTGTTTTCACAGTCCGGGGACCGTCGGTGAGCGCTTGCCCCGGGCCGTACGGCTCGTACTCGCTGGGGCATATAGCACGAGATCCCCGGTTACCGAAACCGGGGATCCTCCGCACCATTGATGGTGTTCGCCGACCGCGCTCGCCAGAGAGCGCCCCTTTCCAATGTCGCGCCGCCTGGCAGACCACACACCCCCGCGCCACGCACACGGAGGCCAACTATGCCTGCACGTCTGCCTTCTGCTCCGAAGCCGAGTTCTATCCAAGTTCCGGATGCCACCCCCACAATGCGCCAGGCATTCCTGAGCGTGAAAGAAGCCGCCGAATACCTCGGCTTGTCCCCGCACACCCTCTACGTGTGGCGGCATCGCCGAAACGGCCCGCCCAGTTTCCGGATGGGGCCGCGTGGCCGCGTCATGTACCGGATAGAAGCGCTCGACGCCTGGATTCGAGAACAGGAGCGCGCCGACTCGCGCTCCAACACGACTCTGAGCCCATTGGGCGCCGCACCGCAGAAACGCTCGGACTACGCCACGGGCGCCTGACCTGGCTGACTCCCACCGCACGCAACCTGCCATCGAGGGAAGTATTTGGCCGGCTACATAGAAGACCGTTGGATCAAGAAAAAGAAGGACCCCGACACCGGCAAGCGGGAACGCACCGCCCGCTACGGCAAGGGCTCCAGGTACCGGGTCGCCGGCATCCCCGGTGTCCGGGACAAGTCGTTCGACGTGCTCGAAGACGCCAAGGCGTGGCTGCGCAGGGCCGGCACCGACAGCGAACGCGGCGAGTTCGTCGATCCCCGCGACGGCTCCATCACGCTGGACGACTACGTAACACGCTTCTGGCAGACGGGAGTTCGCGGTGCGCCCGGCACGGTCAAACGCATCGACGAACGCGTCCGCCTCCACATCCAGCCTCAGTTGGGCACCGTCGCCCTGCGCGACATCAGCCCGGCAGTACTCCGCGGATACATAGCCACGCTGGAGAGCGAGCTCTCACCGCGATACGCCCGGCAGATCCTCGGAACGCTCTCGAACATCTTCGAGACCGCCATCGACGACAAGCGCTTGGTGCGCAACCCGATGCGGGCCAAGTCCGTGCGCTGGCCCAAGGCACCGGAGGACCAGAGGGAAGCCTGGCCCCTGGAGACCGCGCAGCGCGTACGGGAGGCGATCAACGCGCGGTACCGCATCGCCGTCGTGCTTGCGCTGGGCTGCGGGCTGCGGCAGGGCGAGGTCTTCGGGTTGTCGCCGGAGGACGTCGACTTCGCTCGTGGAGTCCTGCGCATCCGCCGGCAGGTCCAACTCCTCGGCGGGCGGCTGTACTTCACCCTGCCGAAGGGCGGCAAGACCCGCGTCGTCGACATGCCTCCGTCGGTCGCGGCGGCCCTGGCCCAGTACTTCATGGAGTACCCGGCGGTCGAGGTGGAGCTGCCGTGGGGCGGCCCGGAGCCCGAACGGGAGACGAAGCAGTTCCCGCTCGTCATCACCACGACGTACGGAAACGCCCTGCGCGCGAACATCTTCAACGTCGATGTGTGGAAGCCAGCTCTGGCAGCCGTCGGCATCATCCCCCTGCGGGAGAAGGGCGAGCGGTGGAAGGTGTCCCGCAAGGACGGCTTTCACGTGCTTCGGCACACGTACGCCTCGGTCATCCTCGAAGCGGGCGAGTCCGTCGTCACCCTGGCCCGCTGGCTCGGCCATTCGAGCCCGACCATCACCCTGGACTACTACGCCCACTTCATGCCGGAGGCCGGCGGCAAGGGGCGCGGTGCCATCGACGCTCTGCTCGGCCAGCCTGCACTGGCTGCGTAGCCGTCCGCTCCACACGACCCACGAAACGGGTGGGCACAGCGATCTGCTGTGCCCACCCGTTTCGGCGTTCCTCAAGGGAAGTTCGCTACTCTCCGTGCCGATCAGTGCTCCCGGCCTGCGCTTCAACGGCGAGGCTCCCGCAGGTCAACGCACTCGATCGCAGGAGACCGCCCAGATCGGAGCGCGGCTCATTCTCCCCAGATTCTCCCCAGCGGCCTCGAATGCGTCGGCAGAGCCTGCGATCCGGGCCGCGCCCACTCACGGGAGCGCCTCCCAGGGCGATTACTCAGAGCCAGTCTTTCCGCTTGAAGATGACGTACAAACTGGTGCATACGACCGCCATCAGCAGGATCGCGAACGGATACCCGAGCACCCAGTGCAACTCCGGCATCCGATCGAAGTTCATCCCGTAGATCGTCCCGACCAGCGTCGGAGCGAAAAGAATCGCCGCCCACGACGAGATCTTCTTGATCTCCTCGTTCTGCTCGAACCCCGCCTCCGCCAACGCCCGCATCTCCGCGTTCTGTTGCTGGGTCACCAGGGTGGCGTTGACCGTCAGGATGTCCGCCAGGGCCTGGCGGAAGCCGTCGACGCGTTCGCTGGTGTGGGTGACGTGGTCGGCCACATCCCTCAGGTAGCGCTGGAGTTCCTCGTCCGTGCCGTACTTCGCGAAGCCCGCCATCAGGCTGTGCAGCATGCCGACCAGGGGGCGGGTCGCGCGCTGGAACTCGACCATCTCGCGGGAGAGTTCGTAGATACGGCGGGAGACCTCCGGGTCGCCCCGGAAGACCTCCGTCTCGATCTCGTCGATGTCGTTCTGGACGCCCTCGACGACCGGCGCGTAACCGTCGACCACCGCGTCCAGGATCGCGTACAGCACCGCCTCCGGGCCCAGCTTCAGCAGCTCCGGGGTCTCCTCCATACGGCGGCGTACGGCCGACAGGTCAGGGGCCGCGCCATGGCGGACCGTGATCAGGAAGTCGGCGCCGACGAACACGTGCAGCTCGCCGAAGTCGACCTCCTCGGCCGCGTCCAGATAGCGCGCGGCGCTCAGGACGACGAAGAGCGTGTCGCCGTACCGCTCCAGCTTCGGGCGCTGATGCGCCTCCATCGCGTCCTCGACGGCGAGCGGATGCAGGTCGAACTCGTCGGCCAGGGTGAGGAGTTCGGCCTCCGTGGGGCGGGCCAGGCCGATCCACGCCATGCCGTCCGGCTCGTCGCGCAGCTCGCGGAAGGTCTCCGCGAGGGTGCTGGGCGTCGAGACGCGTACGCCGTCGCGGTAGAGGGCCGCGTGCACGATGCTGTCGGTCGGTTCGGCCGGTGCCGGGGGCGGTGCGTCGGTCCGGGGGACGGCGGGCTTCGCGGGCGGCGCGGAGGGCGGCGTCAGGGCGCGTCGCCAGGCCGGCTTCCGTCCGTTCTTCGAGGCTGGGCGGGCACGTCGCTCGGACATCGCGGCTGGCTCCCGTCTCGACGGTGCTCGAACATGCGTTCAGGTGCGGCTGAGTCGATCACGGAGCAGGATATACGGGTCAAATGACATGGGCCTCGGGTTCGGTAAGGAATGCGGACAGTAGCTGTCCGCAAGTAGGGCTAGCGTGCGGAACATGACGAAGACGACCTCGGCAACCGGCACCACGGCGAGCCCCTCGGCCACCGCGGCTCCCGTCCTCGGCCCCCGCGCCCTCAACCGCGCCACCCTCGCCCGGCAGCTGCTCCTTGCCAGGTCGCCGATGTCCGCCAAGGACGCCCTTACCCACCTCCTCGGTCTCCAGGCGCAGAACGTGAAGCCCCCGTACTACGCGCTCGCCGCCCGCCTCGACGGCTTCGACCCCGAGGAACTCTCCCGGCTGATGGCCGAGCGCGAGGCCGTCCGGATCGTCACCATGCGCTCGACCATCCACACCCACACCGCCGACGACTGCCTCACCCTGCGCCCGCTCGTCCAGCCCGCCCGGGACCGCGAACTCACCTACTTCCGCAAGGGACTTGTGGGCGTCGACCTCGACCGGCTCGCCACCCTCGCGCGTGACCTCGTCGAGACCGAGCCGCGCACGATGAAGCAGCTGCGCGAGGCGCTCCTCGTCGAGTGGCCCGATGCCGACCCGCAGTCCCTGAGCGTCGCCGCCCGCTGCCGGCTCCCGCTCGTCCAGGTCACCCCACGCGGGCTCTGGGGCCACAGCGGCCAGGTCGCCCTCACCACCGCCGAACACTGGCTCGGCCGCCGGGCCGAACCGGACCCCGACCCGGCATCGACGATCGACGCGACCGTGCTCCGCTACCTCGCCGCCTTCGGCCCCGCCTCCGTCAAGGACATGCAGACCTGGGCCGGCCTCACCCGGCTGCGCGCGGCCTTCGAACGCCTGCGCCCGCAGCTCCTCACCTTCCGGGACGAGCACGGCACCGAGCTGTTCGACCTGCCCGACGCTCCCCGCCCCGACCCGGACACCCCGGCCCCGCCGCGCTTCCTGCCCGAGTTCGACAACCTGCTCCTCTCGCACGCCGACCGCACCCGTCTCGTCCCCGCCGACCTCAAGGGCCGTACGTGGACGGGCAATCAGGCGCACTGCGTCCTGCTCGTCGACGGCCTCGTCGCGGGCCTGTGGCGCCTCGCGGACGGCACGCTCACCGTCGAGCCCTTCGGCAGCCTCACAAAGGGCGTGCGGGCGGCGGTGGTTGAGGAAGGCGAGCGGATGCTCGGGACACTGCACGCGGGGACGGCGTACGACATCCGGTTCGGCACCGTCCTACGAGGATGAGAGCGAACCGGAGACACGAACCGGAGAAGCGGACCGGAGAAGCGAACCGGAGACACGAACCGGAGAAGCGGACCGGAGAAGCGGACCGGAGAAGCGGACCGGAGAAGCGGACCGGAGAAGCGGACCGGAGAAGCGGACCGGAGAAGCGGACCGGAGAAGCGGACCGGAGAAGCGGACCGGAGAAGCGGACCGGAGAAGCGGACCGGAGAAGCGGACCGGAGAAGCGGACCGGAGACATGGATAGGGGGCGCTGCGGACCGCTCGTGGCCGGTCCGCAACGCCCCCTGGCATTCACCTGAGGGGTGCTCAGGAGACTGTGGTGGCTGTACCAGTGGCTATACCGCTGGTGTCGCTCCGCTGGTTACGACGCGACCTGCGTCGCCACCAGGCTGGAGAAGGTGGTCAGCCGGGTGTAGACCCCGGGGTAGCCGGCTTCCGCGCAGCCCTCTCCCCAGGAAGTGATGCCTGCCAGGACGCCGCCGATCATCAGCGGGCCGCCGCTGTCGCCCTGGCAGGTGTCGACGCCACCGGAGGTGTATCCGGCGCAGACCATGTCGCTCGCGATGTAGCTGGAGCCGTACGAGCTGGTGCAGCTGGCGTTGGAGACGGTCGGGACCGTCGCCGTGCGCAGCTGGTTGGAGGAGCTGCCACCCGCGGAGGTGGTGCCCCAGCCGATGATGCGGGCGGTGGTGCCGGCCGCGTACACGCCCGTCTGGGACGAGGTGACGTACGACGCCGTGGTGTACGGCATCGAGGTGGCGAGGGTCAGCACGGCCACGTCGTCGCCCTCGGTGGCGTCGACGTAGCTCGGGTGGATCCAGATCTTGGTGACCCGGCTGACGGTGCCGTTGGTGCCGTTGCGGTAGGTGCGGCCGCCGACGACTCTCACGCTGCTCGTGGTCTCGTCGACCATACAGTGGGCGGCGGTCACGACCTTGGTGGCCGAGACGAGGGTGCCACCGCAGAACTGGTTCTGCGAGGAGTCCGTGATCTGCATGACGTAGGGGTACGTCGCGGCGGTGGTCGTGGTTCCGCCCACGATGGGCTGGGGGGCGGCGACGGCGCCGGGGGCGGCGATCAACGCGGTCGTGGCGGCGGCGGCGATGGCCGTCAGCACGGCGGCGGCCTTCTTGGCACGAGCGAGCCCGAACATGGGTTCTCCTCTTGGGGAATTGCCGGTGGGGGGACGCGCGGGTGTGGGGGGTGGTGCACGGGGCGGTGGTGCTGCCCCGTGTGCCCGGCGTTGCGGCACATCCACAAGGTAGGAGCCGGATAAGGGCCTCCCCAATGAGGGAACCCCCTAGGGGAGTTGGGGGAGGGAAAACCCTCGGTCGTACGGGGTCGACAGCGCGGTACGGTGAGAGCGCAAGGATGGATCCCGCGCAGGAGCAGCCGTACCTGGTATGTGTGCGTTACTTGGTGTGGCGTCCCGCCGCCAGCCTGACGATGTCCACCCGAGACCGGATCCCCAGCTTCCGGTACACCCGGGTGAGCGTCGCCTCGACCGTCTTGACGCTGATGAACAGGCGTCCGGCGATCTCGCGGTTGGTCGCACCCTCCATCACGAGCGCCGCGACCTGACGTTCCATCGCGGCGAGCCCGTCGAGCGCGGCGACGGCCTGCGGCTGCTGTACGAGGGGCTGCGGCGCGGGGTTGGGCACGGTGGCCGCGTCCACCCGGCGCAGCCAGGGCAGCGCACGGGAGCGTCTGAACAGCCGTGCGGCCTCGTCGTACGACGTCGGGGCAGGTGTCGGCCCGGGGGGACCTGTGCGCAGCTCGGCGAGGGCGAGCGCGGCGCGCGCCTCCTCAAGTCCATAGCCCAGCTTGGCCAGTCGGTCCTGCGCGGACGTCAACTGGGCGAGCGCCGCGTCGTGTTCGCCGCGCGCGGCACGCACCAGCGCCTCGGCCCGGTCGAGCACCGCGAGCACGCTCTCGCGCCCCAGCCGCAGTGCGTGGGCCCGCGACACGTCGATGACCTCCTGCGCCTCGTCGATCTCGCCGACGCGTACGAGCGCCTCCGCGAGGTCGCCCTGCCAGCGCCCGCGCGCCGGGTCGTCGACGCCGAGATCGTGTTCCAACTCCCGCGCCCGGCGCAGCGACTGGACCGCGCCGGGCGCGTCCCCGGCCACCAACCGGGCGTATCCCAGGGCGGCTTGGGCCCGGGACAGATAGATCAGGTCGCCGTTCTCCTCGGCCTGCTCGACCGACTCCCGGGCCAGCGCCAGCGCCCGGTCCACGTCCCCGCCGGACGCCTCGGCCAGCGCGGCGAGCATCGCGGAGGCGACCTCGCCGATGCCGGTGTCCCGGGCCAGCCGCAGGCTCTCCCGGGCCAGGTCGAGCGCCCGGCCGCAGTGCCCGCAGCGCAGTTCGGTCTCGGCGAGGCCGCGCAGGAAGTGGACCTCGCTCTCGACCGATCCGCGCCGGCGCACCTCGCGCAGCAGGGTGGTGATGGTGGCCCGCGCCTCGGGCAGCTGGTCGCTCATGATCAGCCAGCGGAACCGGGTCGAGCCGATGCCGTTGTGATGGACCGTCACCTCCGGGTCCTGGGGCTCCTTCAGCGCGCGTTTGATGGTCGCGGGCGCGTCCGGGTGGCCCATCAGGGTCTCGGTCTGGGCCTGGAAGGAGAGCGACATCAGCTCCGTGTGCCGGTCGCCGCCGCGCGCGGCCAGCTCCGCCGCGCGTGCCGCCTCCGCACGGCACTCGGCGAAGTCGCCCTCCACGAGCACCGCCCGCCAGGCCAGTTGGTAGTGGATCAGGGCGAGCAGCCGAGGGTCGTCGCCGGCGTCGGCCAGCGCCTGCGGGAAGACGGAGTCGACCTCCGTCATGGCGTGGCCCGCCGTGTCGATCACGATCATCCAGGCCCGCACCCGCTCGTCGGGCACGGCCGTCCCGTCGAGCACCTGACGGGCGATGTCCCGCGCGAGATCGAGGTCACCGGAGGTGATCGCGTCCTCGGCGGCCCGCAGCCGGTGCTCGTCCGGGCTCGGCACGCTGTCGGCCGGCATGTGCCGCACGGCGAGCTGACCGAGCGCGGCCGCCACCGACGGCGCACCGCGGTCCCGGGCCAGCGCGGCGGCCTCCGCGAGCCGGGCGGCCACCTCCGGATCCGTGCCCTCGGTGGCCAGGGCGAGGTGCCGGGCCCGCTCGATGGGGTCGGAGGCGGCCGTGGACAGCGCGGCGTGCGCGGCCCGGCGCTCCTGGGCGCTCGCCTCGGCGTACAGCGCGGCCGAGACGAGGGGATGCGCGAACCGTACGGCCGGACCCTCGGGCTCGGTGGCCAGCAGTCCGAGGGCGGCGGCCTGGGCGGTCTCGGCCTCGGCGTTCTCCCGGCCCGCCTCGTGCAGCAGGGCCAGGGTGGGACGGGCGCCGGCGCTCACCACGAGGAGGGTGCGGCGGGCGTCGTCCGACAGCATCTCCAGACGGCTGAGGACCAGCGCGCGCAGCGAGGTCGGCACCGGCAGGGGTTCGCCCGGACGCGGGGGAGTGGGGCTCTCGGCGAGGGCCCGGCCCAGTTCGAGGGCGTACAGCGGATTGCCCGCGCTGGTGCGGTGGATCTCCCGCACGGTCGAACGCGGGAGGCCGCCGTAGCCCCGGTGTTCGAGGAGCGCGGCCACCTGGGAGTGGGTCAGCGGGTTGACCCGGACGGCGAGGGTGTCGGGTGTGGACGCGCGTAGATAGCGGTCGTACTCCTGGCCGTCCGACCGGCCGGCGAACACCATGCGGACGGGGTCGTCGCCCAGGCGGCGGGCGGCGAAGCCGAGCAGTTCGGTGCTGGCGGTGTCCAGCCACTGGAGGTCGTCGGCGACGACGAGGACGGGGCCCTTGGCGGCCAGCGCGCGCAGTGCGGACAGCACGGCCAGCCGCAACGCGAGGCCGTCGCGCTGGAGCGTGGACTCGCCGCGGCCGGTGAGCGCCGCCTCCAGAGCGACACGCTGGGCGACGGGCAGCTGGGCGGACACCTCGTCGAGGGCGAGGCCGAGAAGGTCGGCGAGTGCGAGGAAGGGGAGATGCGATTCGGACTCGGTGGCGGAGCAGCGCAACACGGTTCGTGCCGATTCGCCGTATTCCGCGGCCAATGTCCGCAAGACGGTGGACTTTCCTATTCCGGCGGGTCCGTGCAGCAGTACGCTGCCGCCCCGCGAAAGCTGCTCGCGGGCCGCGATGAGTGCCTCGTCCCGGCCTATGAGCAGGTCAGAGCGGCATCGGCCAGACTCCTGGAAGTCCCGTCGCACGGTCACCGCTCCCCTCCTGTGTCGTGTGGGCCCCAATATTAGGCAACAGATCTTTGAATTTCGGACCGGCGGTGTGGTGAGCCGAATAACAGGACGGTAGCGGCATGGGGAAATTCAAGTCACTTGTGAATGAATACGCCCTATGCGTGTGCGGAGCGTGACGAGATTCTTCGCCGATCGCAAGTCGTTGCCCGATCGGACGTGGCGCTCACCCCCGTTCAGGGGTAGGGAGACCTGCGACACGGATTACACGATGCCGGGGAGTCGCCCGGCGACGGTCCGGGATCGAGGAGGACTGATGACGACGGTGACCGAGCGCTTCCGCGAGGCACGGGACTTTCTGCTGGCCCACCGCGAGGACTACGCCACCGCCTACGAGGGTTTCCGCTGGCCCCGCCCCGAGCGCTTCAACTGGGCCCTGGACTGGTTCGACGTCATCGCGGACGGGAACGACCGCACCGCCCTGCACGTCGTCGAGGAGGACGGCTCCGAGACCAAGCTGTCCTTCGCCGAACTGTCCGCCCGCTCCGACCGGGTCGCGGGCTGGCTGCGCGGGCGCGGGGTCCGCCCCGAGGACCGGCTCCTCGTCATGCTCGGCAACCAGGCCGAACTGTGGGAGACGGCCCTCGCCGCGATGAAGCTCGGCGCCGTCGTCATCCCCGCCACACCCCTGCTCGGCCCCGCCGATCTGCGCGACCGCGTGGACCGCGGCCGGGTCGCCCATGTCCTGGTCCGTGCCGAGGACACCGGCAAGTTCGACGAGGTGCCCGGCGACTACACCCGGATCGCGGCGGGCGGCGCCCCCGAGGGCTGGCAGCCGTACGAGGACGCGTACGACGCCCCCGCGGAGTTCACGCCGGACGGGCCGACCCACTGCGACGACCCCCTGATGCTCTACTTCACCTCGGGCACGACCGCCCGCCCCAAACTGGTCGAGCACACCCATGCGTCGTACCCCATCGGGCACTTGGCGACCATGTACTGGATCGGCCTCAAGCCCGGCGACGTGCATCTGAACATCTCCTCGCCCGGCTGGGCCAAGCACGCCTGGTCCAATCTCTTCGCGCCCTGGAACGCCGAGGCGACCGTCTTCATCCACAACTACACCCGCTTCGACCCGGCCCGGCTGATGGCGGAGATGGACCGCGCGGGCGTCACCTCCTTCTGCGCCCCGCCGACCGTCTGGCGCATGCTCATCCAGGCCGACCTGACCCAGCTGCGCACTCCGCCGCGCGAGGCCGTGGCCGCCGGGGAGCCGCTCAACCCCGAGGTCATCGAACAGGTGCGCCGCTCCTGGGGTGTCACGATCCGGGACGGCTTCGGCCAGACGGAGACCGCCGTCCAGGTCTCCAACAGCCCTGGCCAGCCCCTGAAGACGGGCTCCATGGGCCGCCCGAGCCCCGGCTACAAGGTCGTCCTCCTCGACCCGGTCTCGGGTGAACCGGGCGCGGACGAGGGCGAGATCGCGCTCGACCTCGCCACCCGTCCGGTCGGTGTGATGACCGGCTACCACGGCGACGCCGACCTCACGGCGGAGGCGATGGCCGGCGGCTTCTACCGCACCGGGGACATCGGTTCGCGCGACGAGGACGGCTACATCACGTACGTCGGCCGGGCCGACGACGTCTTCAAGGCATCCGACTACAAGATCTCCCCCTTCGAGCTGGAGAGCGCGCTCCTTGAGCACGAGGCGGTGGCGGAGGCTGCCGTGGTCCCCGCGCCGGACGAACTGCGCCTGGCCGTACCGAAGGCGTACATCGTGCTCGCGGCGGGCTGGGAGCCGGGACCCGACACCGCGAAGGTGCTGTTCGAGCACAGCCGCGAGGTCCTCGCCCCCTACAAGCGCCTGCGCCGCCTGGAGTTCGCCGACCTCCCCAAGACGGTCTCCGGCAAGATCCGCCGGATCGAACTGCGCGAGGCGACGGCGGCGGGCTCGGCGGACGAGTACCGGGAGGAGGACTTCCGGTGAGTTCGGTGAGTTCCTGCACCCGAGGGACCGGCGCGCTCGTCATCCGAGGTCCACCGTCATGTCGGCAGCAGCACGAGTGAACCGGCTGTGGCGCGGGACTCGATCGCCCGATGGGCCTGTGCCGCGTCGGACAAGGCGTAGGTGCCACCGAACCGTATGCGCAGTATGTCCTCGGATATCGCGCTGAAGACCTCGTTCGCGCGCCACAGCACCTCGGCGCGGGTACGGACGAAGTGCGGCAGCACCGGCCGGGTCAGGACCAGCGAACCCAGTTCGGCGAGACGTTGCGGATCGAACGGCGGTACTCGGCCGCTCGCGGAGCCGAACAACGCGAGGGTGCCCCGCGGCCGGAGCGAGGCGAGGCTCGACTCGAAGGTGGCGGCGCCGACGCCGTCGTAGACGGCGGAGACACCTTCGCCGTCCGTCAGTTCCCGGACCCGAGCGGCGAGTTCGTCGCCGTAACGCAGCACGTGCCCGGCCCCGGCCTCCCGGGCGAGCTTCTCCTTCTCGTCGGTGGACACGGTGGTGATCACCTCGGCGCCTCGCGCCGCGGCCCATTGCACCAGAAGCTGGCCCATACCGCCGGCGCCCGCGTGGATCAGGATCGGGTCTCCCGGCGTCGGCCGGTACACCGACTCCAGGAGGTAGTGCGCGGTCATTCCCTGCAACAACGCGCCACCGGCGACCTGCCAGTCGATCCCGTCGGGCACCGGCACGCACTGGTCGGCCGGCACGGCCACGAGTTCGGCATAGCTGGCCCTGCCGTACGCCCAGGCCACCCGGTCCCCGACGGCGACCTCGGCTCCCTCGCACACAGCCACGACCTCGCCTGCTCCTTCGAGGCCCGGAACGGGGAGTTCGGCGGGATACTCCCCTCGGCGCACGTACACGTCGCGGTAGTTCACGCCGATCGCCCTGGTCCGCACCAGCACCTCGCCCGGCCCGGGAACCGGGTCCGGCATCCGGCGGTAACGGAGAGCATCCGGGCCGCCGGGCTCGGTCACCACTACTGCGTGCACGAGGTCTCCCTTTCTCGCTCGCGTCGGTCCGACCGCATCACGTTGCCTTGGCCTTCTGTTCGCGGCGGAATCGGTACAGCACCGGTTCGGTGTAGCCGTTCGGCGCCGTCGCGCCCCGGGTGATCAGTTCACGGGCCGCCTGCCACACGAGGGAGGCTTCCCCCGTGGGTAACAGCGGCCGGTAGCCCGGTTCGTCGCGGAGGCGCTCGTCGAGGACTGCCGCCGTCCGGCGCAGACCGTCGTCCACGTCCCGCAGGGTGATCACGTCGTGGTGCAGCCAGTTCGCCAGCAGCTGGGTCGACATCCGCAGGGTGGCGCGGTCTTCGAGTACGACGACACCGTCGAAGGCGGGCATCGGGGAACTGGCGACGGCACGCTCGATCCAGCGCACCGCGTAGCCGAGAACGGTGTAGCAGTGGGCGTCCAGCTCCGTCCGCAGACCGGTGAGGGTCTCGGTCTCGGCGACGGGCGGGCGCAGGAGCTCGCCGAGCGAACGGCGCGGTCCGGCCGCCGCGATCCCGCGCTGTACGTCGGCGACGTCCACCTGGTGGTAGTGCACGGCGTGCAGGGTCGCGGCGACGGCGGTCGGCACCCACGTCATCCCCGCGCCCAGGGAGAGCTGGCCGATCTTGGACGCGAACAGGTCGCCCATCCGGTCGGGCGTGGGCCACATGCCAAGACCGATCAGTGCCCGGCCCTGAAGGCCGTGGGCCAGGCAGGTGTCGACGTGCCACTGCTCGTAGGCCAGCTGCCAGTGCTGGGTCTTCATGGCGGCCTTGGGCACCATGGGCCCGGCCGCCATCGAGGTGTGGATCTCGTCGGCGGTCCGGTCGAGCAGGCCGTTGTTGGTGGAGACGACCCGATGCCGGACCGCCTTCAGGCACGCCGCCAGGTTGACGGTGGTGCGCCGCTCCTCGTCCAGCAGCCCGAGTTTCACCGTGTGATCCGGCAGTCCGAGCAGGCGCTCGACGCGGCCGAACAGCTCGTCGACGAAGGCGAACTCGTCCGGCCCGTGCAGTTTCGGCACCGCCAGATACACCGCGCCGGCACGGGAGTTCACGCGGGAGGTGTCGCCCCGCAGGTCGTGCAGCGCCGCGAGGGTGGCGATCACGGCGTCGACGACGACTTCCGGCACCTCGGCGCCCTCGTGGTCGAGGATCGCGTCCGTGGTCATCAGCTGCCCGACGATCCGGGCGAACAGGAGTGCCCGCCCGGGCAGCGAGATTCGGCCGCCGTCCGGGGCGGTGTACCGGCGATCGGGATCCATGCCGACGCCACTGTGCCGCGCGGTGTAGCTGCCGCACATCAGACGCAACCAGGCACGGTAGACCTCGATCTTGTCCGCGACGTCCACGGCGGCGACACAGTCCTCGAAGTCCATGATCGTGCTGATCCCGGATTCCGGGACCACGTCCTGGATGCCGGCCGCGTCGAGGCGGCCGAACTCGCCGTCCGGGTCGAACAGGATCTCGACGTGCAGATGATGATGTTCGATCAGCACGACCGACGGGCGAGCGGGATCACCGCGGAATCCGGCCAGCCGCGCCGTGGGGGCCAGTGTGCTGAACGTGCCGTCGGACAACCGCACGCGCAATGCGCCGTCGATGACTTGGTAGCGGGTCGACTCCGTGTGCGAGCCCTCGTCGAGCGGCGCCATCATGTCGAGAACGCCCCGAGTGAGGTCGATGACCGCCTTGCGGCGTTCGGCGGCGTCGCCCGGAGGGATCACGTCGGTCTCGTACAGGGCCCGATACAGCGACCCCCACCGGGCGTTGACCCCTTCGAGCACGAAGGGCTCGTCGACCACCGGCACCAGCAGCTGCGGGCCGGCGATCCGCGTGATCTCCGCGTCCGCGCCGGCGGTGTCCACGGTGAAGGGCTCCGGTGTCTCGACCAGGTAGCCGATCTCTGTCAGGTACCGGCGATACGCGTCCGCGTCGACGTTCTCGCCGCGGTGTTCGGTGTGCCAGGCGTCAACTCTGTCCTGCAGTTCGCGGCGCCGGTCCACCAACGCGCGATTGCGCGGCGCGAGGTCGTCGATCAGCCGCTCGAACCCGGCCCAGAACTCCCCGGCAGCCACGCCGATGCCGGGGAGAGCCTCCAGTTCCACGAAATCCCGAAACGCGCGCGCGACCCGCAGGGACCCGATCCGGACCCACGCGTCCGCGGCGACTTCAGCGATGCTCATAAAGGCACCACACCATTGTCGCCTCCAATTTCTTCAAGATCTTCAGATTCTTGATGGATTCGACGACGTCCACCGATCCGATGCAGGCATCGACGACCTGTTCGCTCACCAGCCGTGCGGCCTCCGGTTTCGCCCGCACCGTCGAGACCGCCACGTCGACCGGCATGTGTTCGCGCACGAACTGGAGGGTGGCCGGGTGTGACGCCGCCGAGCGGATGTCCGCGATCTCGCCGGAGAACTCCGAATGGACCGCGACGCACATGGGCTTGGTCGGCGATTCCCAGACCCCGACCATCGTCATCGATCGCAGCTTGCTGAAATGAAGATCGACCCAGGAGTCGACCACTGATCCGTTGTTCATGTCCAGATACCCGGCGGCGACCAGCGCCCTGCCGCCGTGTGTCTCGGAATCGTCGATGGCGGCACGAAAGGAGGGGAAGAGCTCGATGTTCTCGCCCCCGATGCGTACGGCCTCCGCGTGCGCGTCCGTCCCCGACGGACCGAGCGTCTTGATGACGTCCTGCTTCACCATGTTGCAGTCCCCGTACTGCTGGAAGCTCTGAATTCGTACGTTGTCAGGTGGGCGGCCTCGCCGACGGTGCGGCAGCCGGACAGGGCGAGATCCGTCTCGAGTTCCTCGCGCAGCAGTGACAGCACGGTGTCGACGCCCGACTCGCCGCCGACGGCGAGCCCGTAGAGGACCGGCCGCCCCAGCAGGACGCCGTCGGCGCCGCGAGCCAGGGCCTTGAGTACGTCAGCCCCTGACCGGATGCCGCCGTCGACGAGTACCTCAACCGTGTCCCCCACCGCGGCCCGGATCTCCGGCAGCACCGTGAGTGCGGGCACGGCTCCGTCGAGCTGACGCCCGCCGTGATTGGAGACCACCAGCGCGTCCACGCCCGCGCGCGTCGCCCTGAGGGCGTCCTCGCGCGTCAGGATGCCCTTCACGACGAGCGGCAGCCGGGTGTGCGCCCGCAGCCATTCGATGTCGCTCCAGGACAACGAGGGGTCGAACATCTCGGTGGTGTGCGAGGCGACGGCCGAGCCTTCGGCCGAGGCCCGTTGGGCCCCGATCGCGGCCTCGCCGCGGAAGTGGGCGGCGTAGACATCGGGCGGCAGTGCGAAGCCGTTGCGCTGGTCCTTGAGTCGGCGGCCCAGCCGGGGCACGTCGACGGTGAGCATGAGCGCCTGGCAGCCCGCGGCTTCGGCCCGGCTCACCAGTTCCGTCGTGGCG
Source organism: Streptomyces sp. NBC_00075 (assembly GCF_045041225.1). Lineage (NCBI taxonomy): Bacteria > Bacillati > Actinomycetota > Actinomycetes > Kitasatosporales > Streptomycetaceae > Streptomyces > Streptomyces sp. NBC_00075. The sequence goes on along the minus strand of NZ_CP108243.1, from coordinate 1,859,900 downwards.
CCCCGGTCCCGCAGCCAGTACAGCTGGAACCACAGGTCGGCACCCGACTCGGCGATGCGCTCCACCGGTGTCCCGCTGAGCATCGCCACGGTGAACGGCACGCCGGCCTTCTTCGCCGCGCGTGCGGTGGCCGCCTCGCTCTGCGGATGGACCAGCCCGTGGTAGGCCATCGGGGCGACGGCCACCGGCAGGCTCGCCTCGGTGCCGACCAGGCGGGACGCGGTCGACACCTGCGACACGTCCCGCAGCATCCGCGGCGCCACGTACAGGTTGTCGAAGGTGCGCCGGTTGGCGGCCACGCTCAGCTCGGCACCGCTGCCACCGGAGACGAAGTCCCAGGACGCGGGCGGTATCACGGCGCGGGCCGCGTCGGCGAACTCGGCCACGGACTGCGGCCGACTCGGTTGCCCGGCCTCCGTCACCGTTCCTCCCGCTGGCTCCGCTCCGCCTTCCTGGCCTCGAACAACGCCTTGACGTTGCCCTTGCCGAAGGTTTCGGCACCGACCCGCTCGATCACCTCGAAGAAGAAGGTGTTACGCGGATGCGTGGAGTGCGTGAAGATCTGGAACAGCTCGCCGCCGTGGTCCCGGTCGGCGAGGATGCCCAGTCCGCGCAGTTGCTCGAGTTCGTGGCGGGCCACGCCGCCGATGCGGTCGGGCAGCAGGTCGTAGTAGGCGCCCGGAGTGTCGAGGAAGTCCACCCCGCGCCCGCGCAGCTTCTGGACGGCCGTCACGATGTCCGCGCAGCCGAACGCGATGTGCTCGATCCCGGGCCCGGCGTTGTTCTGCACGAACTCCGCGATGAAGTCCAGCGCCTGCCCCGGCTTCGCGGCGGACTCGACGATGGTGAACGTGACGTCGCCCGCGGCGTTGCGCACGACCTGGGAATCCATACCCTGACCGCCGACCATGGTCCGGTCCTCGAAGATCACCGAGAAACCCAGGACGGATTCATAGAACTTCACCGCGTTCCGAAGGTCGCCGGCGCCGACGAGGTAGGCGAAGTGGTCGAGCACGCCGAACTCCGCGGGCGCCCGCGACGCGGACTCCTGTGCCGGGACGATGCCCGGCGGCAGTTGCCCGGGTGCTGCGTCGTCCGGGCGTTCGACCAGGCCGTGCCGGACGTCGCCGAACGCGCCGAAGCCGGCGACCGGCACACCGTCGCGCTCGACCGGCTGGAGCACGGCTTCGGCGCCGTTGGCCACGGCCTCCGCGAAGGCCGTACGGACCGACGGCGTGCGCAGCCAGATGGTGGCCACGCCGTCGCCATGGGTGCGGACCCAGGTGGACACCGGGGAGCCCTCGGTCAGCCCTTGGGTGACCAAGAGGACGATGTCCCCCTGCCTTAACGCGATCGAGCGGTGGGACCGGACGCTCGTGCTCGACGTTCCCGCTATCTCGAAGGCGTATTTCGAGACAAGATCTTCGACGGTCGCGTCAATGTCTGCGACATAGAACTCGACGTGATCCAACCGAGCATCACGCAACACATGCATGGCAGTTCTCCAAACGCATTGAAGTCGACCGAAAACAGACTCAGGCCCTTTTGTTGCTTGCTCAACTCGAACGTACCGTCCCCTCGGGCGGCTTGACAACGGCCACATTCGGCGGTGCGACGGAACACGAGATTGAATCCATGTTTCATGACACATCTAGTGCGCGCTGAGCAGGTAATTCGGAATCGTCGATTGCAATTCTCGCAAATCTGAGGCCAGGTATTCTGTGGATTTCATCGAACTTTCCCGGGGTCCGTCATGGTGAGGCGAACATGTGGACAAGCAGAGAAGCGCCTCCACATGTGGAGGCGCTTCTGGGTGACGCTCCGGGCCGATCTGCCGCTCACTCCCGCGCGGTGATCACCGCGGGATCTTCGCGGGCGCCACGCGATCCGGTGAGCCTGCTGTTTCCGAGACGGTATGCCGCACGGAGAGCAGCGACACGCACGCGATCAGCGCGGACAGGGCCGGAATGGCCACCGGTCCTCCCGTCGACAGGGCGAGCCCGCCGACGGCGCCGCCGACGGCGACGCCCAGGAACTGCACGGAGAAGTGCAGCCCCAGAGCCTGGGACCGCTGCGCGGGCGCCAGGGCGGCGATCCGTGTCTGCTGGGAGATCCCGCCGCAGCACCAGGCGGCACCCAGGCAGAACAGCACCGGAAACGCGGCGATCTCCGCGACGGTGCGGGGATGCCAGGCGGTGCCGACGGCGATGGTCGCGAGGAGCAGCGCCATCAGCGAGAGAGCCACGCGCAGCACCCGCGCCACGGGCACCTTGATCAGGACCTTGCCGATCGTGCGCCCGGCCAGGAACGCGCCCGTGCCGAAGACGATCATCAGCGCCGCGACACCCTGGCTTCCCATCCTGGTCGCCCGCTCGACGATCGGCGCGAGATACGTGTAAGTGCAGTACGCGGCGAGGAAGACCCCGAAGGTGGTCAGCAGACTCCACCGGACGGCCGGGCTGCGCAGCAGTTCGGTCCGGCCGGTGCCGAGGGGAGCCGCCGGCACCGTCGGCAGCAGGACCGCCAGTATCAGCGCGGTCGTCAGCGCCAGGACCGTGACGAACAGGAACGTACCCCGCCAGCCGAACAGCCCGCCGATCAAGGTGCCGAGCGGTGCGCCCAGGGTGAGCGCCAGCGCGTTGCCGCTGGCGGTGACCGCGATCGCGTTGGGCATGTCCTGCGGACGGCACAGCGCGGCCGCCGCCGCGGCGGCCGGCCCGGCCAGCAGGGCAGCGCTCGCCGCGGCCAGCACGCGCGCCGCCGCGAGCACGGCATAGTCGAGTGCGCACGCCGCGAGGGCGTTGCTGAGCGCGAAAACCAGCATGGCCCAGATCAGCACCGACTTCGGCGGCACCCTCCGGAACGCGCCGATCAGTGGCGGCCCGGCCAGGGCGTAGACCAGCGCGAAGACCGTGACCAGCTGTCCGCACACCGAGACGGACACGTCCATGGAGTCCGCGACCGCCGGCAGTACGCCGGCGATGACATAGCCCTCGGTACCGACGGTGAAGGTGGCCAGGGCCAGCACGTAGATCCGGGGGTTCATGCCGGTTCCGGCGCGGTGGGAACAGGTACGGCCAGCCGCCGGCGCGCGAGGTCGTCGGCGGCCCGCGCTGTCGTGCTCCCCGTGCGCGCGGCCGTCTCGAACAGACCGGTCAGGGTGTCGGCGATCGACTCGATGCGCTTGACCGCTTCCGCCGGTTCGTCGCCGAGGACTTCGCGCGAGACCGCGTTGACGACACCTCCGGCGTTGGCGATGTAGTCGGGGGCCCAGAGGATCTCGCGCTCCCGCAACAACTCCGCCACGCCGGGATCGGCCAGTTGGTTGTTGGCCGCGCCCGCGACCGCGCCGCATCGCAGTCGCGCCACCAGATCCCGGGTCAGCAGGCCGCCGAGCGCGGCGGGGACGAGCACGTCCACCTCGGCGGTGGCCGCCGCGTCGGGTTCGGCGAACACCGCGCCCAGTTCCGCGCCGAGCGAGCGCTTCACCGGGTCGACATCGCTCAGGACCAGGTCGGCGCCCGCCGCCGCCAACTGCCGGGCGATCTGCTCCCCGACGTGTCCCAGGCCGACCACCGCGAATCGCCTGCCCATCAAGTCCGGCGAGCCGAACAGCGCCAGGCAGGTCGAGCGCAGCGCGGCGACGACGCCCAGGGCCGTGAACGGCGAGGGGTCGCCGCTGCCGCCGACGGCCTCCGGTCGGCAGAACACGTACTCGGTCCGTTCGCCGATGACCGCCATGTCGGTCGGCCCGGTACCCGCGTCCGGACCGGTCACGTAGGCGCCGTCGAACTCCGCCACGATGTCGCCGACGTCGTGCAGCGCCGCGCGGCGTTCGTCTGCGGTGAGGCTCCGCCCGGCGGGGACGACCACGACCGTCTTGCCGCCGCCGTTCGGCAGTCCGGCGGCAGCGCACTTGCGGGTCATGCCCTCCGACAGGCGCAGCGCGTCGCGCAGGCCGCTCTCCCAGCTGTCGTACGCCCACATGCGGCAGCCGCCGACCGCACGGCCGAGAGCGGTGGAGTGCACGGCGACGACGATCGGCAGCCGGCTCCGCCGCCCGCGTCGCATCACGACCGATTCATGACTGAACTCCATCGGAGTCTCCACGCGTCCTCCAGTGCACCCAGATGCTTTCGGCCCACCCGCTGGGGACCAGGCCCCCGCGCCGTCCGCTGTCCAGCCTGCCGACGACCGGTCGGCGGGACCAGAACCGAATCCGAGAACTTCCCGGCGTCGTCTTTGCGAAGTCCACAAAAGGGCGGCATGCGCGTTCTTGATCGCCTCTCGTCCACGCATGGTCACAGGAAGCTGCCATACAATCGCGAGAGAGATCACTATGAAATCCACATCGGGATGGTGGAGTCTGTGACCGAGGGGGCCGGGGCACAGCCCTACACCGCCGTGACGTGGCAGCCCGTCGTCGAACTCTGCGAGTCACTCGCCGCAGAACTGCCCACGGTGATCCCGAACATCGTCGACCGCATACGGTTCGAAATCCCGAGCTATCAGATCGTGGACCGCGATCAGCAGGAACGCGACGTCACCCGCCACTACCAGGGACTGCTGACCGGCGTGGCCGCACGCCGCTCGCCCACCCGCGAAGAGGTCGAGGCCGCACACGCACTCGGAGCCGAACGCGCCGCCACCGGGCTGCCGTTGCACGCCCTCGTCGAGGCCTACCACGTCGGCTACCGTGAGATGTGGAACGTGCTGCTCGCTCGCGCTCAGTCGCACGACACCCGGGTCGTCGCGCAACTCGTCTCGATCGTCGGGATGGTCTGGACGTGGGTGCAGCATTCCAGCAGCGCGGCCGCCGAGGCGTACGGCGTCGCCGTCCGCGCCGCCGATGCCACGCTCCTGAGGCTGACCCACCAGTTCCTCGACGGCCTTGCCACCGCCACGCCCGCAGGCGTCGACCTCGAGCAACTGGCCGCCGCCCTCACCTTCGACCCGGCCGGCGAGTTCCAGGCTCTGTGCTCACCGGCCGAGGCCTGGCCCGACGAGCGCATGATGGATCTGCGGCACCGCCGGTGGCCGGGCACGCTGCGCTGCGCGACCCGCGGCAACCTCATGATCGCCCTGGTCCAGGACATCCCGCCGCAGGCCGTGGTCGAAGCGGCCCAGCGGCAGAACCCTGATGCGAGCTTCGGCATCGGCCTGTTGCGGACCGGGCTCCCCGGCGCCGCGATGAGCATGGCGGACGCGAGAGCGGCGCTGCCGCTGACGGATCCGGGACAGGTGAAGTCCTTTGCCGACCACTGGCTGCTCGCCACCCTGGCACCCACCGCGCAACGCTTCGCGGTGCTGCTCGAGCCGCGCAGAGAGGCCGCGCGACAACACCCCGACCTGGCGGAGACAGTGCTCAGGTTCGCCGAGAACGGCTTCTCGCTCAGCGCGACCGCCCGCGTCCTGCACGTACATCCGAACACCGTGAAGTACCGCCTACAGCGCTGGCAACAACTCACCGACTGGGACGTACGCACCTGGCAGGGACTGTCGTCCACGATCATCGCGCTCGGCCTGCCGACACTCTGAAACGCTCATCCGACCAGGTCCGCAAGCGGCGGACGACGCGCTGCGTGCTGGACGTTGCTTCAGGGCCTGCGCATGCAGACGCGCGGCCAGCGGTCGAGGCCGTGCTCGGCCTCGGCGGCGCGGATCATCCGCAGCCCCGGGGTGAGTTCGGCCTCGTCGAGGGTGCGGAAGCCGAGGCGGGCGTAGTAGGGCGCGTTCCAGGGGACCTCGGTGAACGTGGTCAGGGTGAGGTGCGTCAGGCCTTCCTCGGCGGCGCGGTCGGTGGCGTACGCGAGGAGGGCTTCGCCGATGCGGCGGTGGGCGAAGTCGGGGTGGACGGAGATCTGTTCGATGTGGAGGGCGCCGTCCACGGGTTCTGCGATCAGATAGGCGACGGGGTGGTTCTCGTCGTCGGCGGCTACCCAGGCGTGGCCTGCTTTTCGGTATCGCTCCAGGACTTCGAGGGAGGGCGGTTCGTCGTCGGCGATCTCCGCCATGTCGGGGGGTGCCGTGGGGGGTTGTCGGTTTGGTGCTGCGCTGTCGTGGCTGGTCGCGCCCCGCAGCGGAGCCGCATATCGATACAGCCCCGCGCCCCTTCGGGGTGCGGCCAAGGTACGGAAAGGGGCACCGGCCGCTCGTTCGATGGCGCGGAGGACGGGAAGCTCTGCCGAGCTGGCCGGGCGGATGCGCATTTGCCGAGTATCCGGCGGGCGTGCGCTTCGGGCATCTGGATTTTCGGGCTCAGACTCCGGTGGCGTCCAGGTCGTCGGCGGGGCTGTTGACCGGCTGCGGCGTGCCCGTCAGGTCGAGGACGAAGAGGGGGATGCCCAGGGTGTCGGCTCGGGCTCGGGCGTCGCTGTCGTAGCCGGCGAGGGAGAAGTAGACGCAGTTCGAGGACTCCGTCATGGCCGTCAGCCACAGGCACTCGATGTCCCGCAGCGATGCCGGGCTCACCGTCGGGTCGACCTGTGCCAGGACTCCGCGTGCGGCCAGGCCGACGCCGGACGGGGGGCGCTGGTCGGCGCGGCGGATGTCCTGGTAGCCGAGCCAGCGCAGATAGAGGGCGGCGGCGGTGACGGCGTCGCGTGCGGTGCGGATGGTGACGGGCTGGAAGGCGCGCCGGGGGCGGGCGGAGGGGTGGGGTCGCGGGGCGCGGAGGACGCCCGGGAGCTTCGCGGTGCCACTCGGAGGGGGCGGGGTGTCCGTCGGCCGGGGACGGTCTTCGGGAGCGTCCTGGGCCGCCCGTGTCACCGGAATGCGCAGGACCGTGCCGCAGGGGCAGCCCAGTTCGGGGTGCGGCCACTGGTCTCCCCGGCCGCAGGCCGAGCAGCGCACGGTGACCCACTCCTCGTCCCAGACACGGTGGGTGACGGCTGTCGCGGGCGCCCGTTCGTCGAGCGACGGGCTGACGGGCGTACCGCACGCGCACGGATACGAGGGTGCCGCGTACAGATGCTCGCGCAGGCAGGCCGGACATCGCACCGGCATGCTCTCGGCCATGGCCCACTCCACTACGTGATGTCGGGGTCAGAGCCCCATCGTGCTGCACGGAACCCCCGCTTGTCCGTCTCTTGACGGCCTTTCCGGCCCCACTTACATTGTTTCCAGATAGCAGAAAGTAGATTCCGCAATACGGAAACTGTCACGGAAGGTTCAACTCTCCGCGGGGCGCGACGGGAGTACGAATCCGAGGAGTTGCTCCATGGCACGTATGACCGCTGCCCGCGCGGCAGTCGAGATCCTCAAGCGGGAGGGCGTCACGCACGCGTTCGGTGTGCCCGGCGCGGCGATCAACCCCTTCTACGCGGCGCTCCAGGCCTCCGGCGGGATCAGTCACACCCTCGCCCGCCATGTCGAGGGCGCCTCGCACATGGCCGAGGGCTACACCCGCACCCACCCCGGCAACATCGGTGTCTGCGTGGGCACTTCTGGCCCCGCCGGCACCGACATGATCACAGGCCTGTACTCCGCGACCGGCGACTCGATCCCGATCCTCTGCATCACCGGACAGGCGCCCACCGCCGTGATCCACAAGGAGGACTTCCAGGCCGTCGACATCGCCTCCATCGCCCGGCCGGTCACCAAGATGGCCGTCACCGTCCTGGAGGCGGCCCAGGTGCCCGGCGTCCTCCAGCAGGCCTTCCATCTGATGCGGTCGGGCCGCCCGGGGCCGGTACTGGTCGATCTGCCGGTCGACGTCCAGCAGACGGAGATCGAGTTCGACCCGGACACCTACGAACCGCTGCCCGTCCACAAGCCGGCCGCCACCCGCGCCCAGATCGAGAAGGCGCTCGCGATGCTCAACGCCTCGCACCGGCCGCTGATCGTGGCCGGCGGCGGCGTCATCAACGCCGACGCGGCCGAACTCCTCGTCGAGTTCGCCGAGTTGACGGGCATCCCGGTCGTCCCCACCCTCATGGGCTGGGGCGCGCTGCCCGACGACCACGAGCTGAACGCCGGCATGGTCGGCCTCCAGACCTCGCACCGCCACGGCAACGCCACCTTCCTGGAATCCGACTTCGTCCTCGGCATCGGCAACCGCTGGGCCAACCGCCACACCGGCCGGCTCGACGTCTACACGGCCGGCCGCACCTTCGTGCACGTCGACATCGAGCCCACCCAGATCGGCCGTATCTTCGCCCCCGACTACGGCATCGCCTCCGACGCGAAGGCCGCGCTGGAGCTTTTCGTCACGGTGGCAAGGGAGTCGAAGGACGCGGGCGGCCTCCCCGACCGCTCCGACTGGGCTGCGGCGACACAGGAACGCAGGGCCCGTCTCCAGCGCCGTACCCACTTCGACGACATCCCGATCAAGCCGCAGCGCGTGTACGAGGAGATGAACAAGGCCTTCGGCCCCGAGACGCGGTACGTCACCACGATCGGCCTCTCCCAGATCGCCGGCGCCCAGATGCTGCACGTCTACCGGCCCCGCCACTGGATCAACTGCGGCCAGGCGGGCCCCCTCGGCTGGACGATCCCCGCCGCGCTGGGCGTCGCCGTCGCCGACCCGGAGGCGTCCGTGGTCGCCCTCTCCGGGGACTACGACTTCCAGTTCATGATCGAGGAGTTGGCGGTCGGCGCCCAGCACCGCATCCCGTACGTCCACGTTTTGGTGAACAACTCCTACCTCGGCCTGATCCGACAGGCGCAGCGGGCCTTCGACATCGACTTCCAGGTCAACCTGGAGTTCGAGAACCTCAACTCGCCCGAACTGGGCGCCTACGGCGTCGACCACGTCAAGGTCGCCGAGGGGCTGGGCTGCAAGGCGATCCGCGTGACGGACCCGGCCGAACTGGCCACGGCCTTCGAGCAGGCGAAGAAGCTCGCGGCCGAACACCGGGTCCCGGTGGTCGTCGAGGCGATCCTGGAACGCGTCACGAACATCTCCATGTCGACGACCAACGACATAGGAAACGTGGTGGAGTTCGAGGACATCGCGACCGAACCGGGGCACGCGCCGACCTCGATCAGGCCGCTGAAGGTCTGACCGCGACGACACGCGAGAAAGGGGTGCCCGCCTGGGCACCCCTTTCTTGTTTCCCCCGTTGTTCCCCCGTGCGGTGTTCCCTCGTGCGTTGTTCCCCGTGCTGCTCTCAATGTGCCCGAACCCGGCGGCAGTTGAAGCCCCCCGGGTCGTGTTCAGAGCTAGATTTGAGGGTTGCGTAGGTGCCGTACGCAAGCCGCCGTACGCAGGCGGCCGTACGAGCGCCCTCCCCGCGCGGCACCCTCACTGCCCGTGATGCTCCGAGAGCCCCGGCCAGTCCTCGGGCCCGCCGCCCTGCCACTCGACGAGATCGCTCGTCTCGGGGTCGATCCACTCCAGATCGGCGAGTCGCAGCGCCTCGACGACATCGTCGAGGTGGGAGGCGACCCCGAGTGTCTCGTCCCCGGCGGTGACCCGCCTCGATCCGTCCAGGGCCGGGGGATGCACGACGATGCTGGGTACGTCCATGCTCCCAGCGTGCTGCCCGCGCACCCGTTCCGCACATCGGGAACCGGGCCACGCGGGCAGGGGGAAGCACTGTGGGTTTCCGGGCGGCGCCAACGCCTGGGCGCGACAGGACAGTTGTCAGCGGTGGCGCCGCCCGGAAGATCGAGGGAGGGCGGGTCAGGCCTCGGCGCCCGACAGGCGTTCCACGCCCCGCAGCAGCGCCGAGTGGTCCAGGCCCCCGTCGCCCTGGGTGCGCAGGGACGCGACGAGTTGGGCGACCACCGCGCCGACCGGCAGCGCGGCGCCGACCGTACGGGCCGCGTCCGTCACGATGCCCATGTCCTTGTGGTGGAGGTCGACACGGAAGCCCGGCGCGAAGTCACGGTTCAGGAAGTTGTCCTTCTTGCGGGCCAGCACCGTCGAGCCGGCCAGTCCGCCGCCCAGCACCTCCAGCGCCGCACTCAGGTCCACGCCCGACTTCTCCAGGAAGACCACGGCCTCGGCGCACGCCTGGATGTTGACGGCGACGATCAGCTGGTTCGCGGCCTTCACCGTCTGGCCGCAGCCGTGCGGACCGCACAGCACGATGGTCCTGCCCAGCGCCTCGAAGATCGGCTTCGCCGTGTCGAAGTCGGCCTGTTCGCCGCCGACCATGATGGACAGCACGGCCTCGACCGCGCCCGCCTCACCGCCCGACACGGGCGCGTCCAGCACCCGGATCCCCTTCTCGGCCGCCGCCTTCGCCAGGTCCACCGACGTCTGCGGGGTGATCGACGACATGTCGACCAGCAGGGCACCGGGCCGCACGTTCTCCAGAATGCCCTCGGGGCCGTACGCGACCGCCTCGACCTGCGGTGACGCGGGCACCATCGTGATCACCACGTCGGCGTCGCGCACGGCCTCGGCGATCGAGCCGGCCGCGGTGCCGCCGGCGGCGACCAGTCGGTCGAGCTTGTCCTGTTCCAGGGTGAAGCCGGTGACGTCGTAACCCGCCTTGATCAGGTTCTCGGACATGGGGGAGCCCATGATGCCGAGGCCTATCCAGGCGACCCGGGGGAGATTGCTCATGATGGGGTGCCTCTCTGGCTCTTTGGTTCCTTGTCGGTCTGCTGCTCTGCGGTGTCAGGGGGTTCGGCGTGCTTCGCGCGGCAGCCAGTCGAAGGCCTCGGCGCTCGGCCGGTCGCCCGGCTTGTACTCCAGGCCGACCCAGCCCGCGTAACCGGCCTTGCGCAGCCGGTCGAGGTGGTCCGCGAGGGGGAGCGTGCCGGTGCCGGGGGCGCCACGGCCGGGGTTGTCGGCGATCTGGACGTGGCCCGTCTTCGCGGCGAACTCGTCGATCACCGACGGGAGATCCTCGCCGTTCATGGACAGGTGGTAGAGGTCCATCAGGAAACGGGCGTTGTCGAGACCCGTCGCCGCGTTGACCCGGTCGACGACCTCCACGGCGGCCGGGGCGCTGACCAGCGGGTACCGGGGTGACTCCGGCCTGTTGAGCGCTTCTACGAGGAGGATCGCGCCGATACGGTCGGCGGCCCGGGCCGCGAGCGCCAGGTTCTCCAGCGCCAGCGCGTCCTGCTCCGCCGGGTCCACGCCCTCGATCCGGTTGCCGTACAGCGCGTTGAGGGCGCCGCAGCCGAGCGACTCGGCCAGACCGGCGGCCACCTCGATGTTGGCGCGGAACCGCTCGGACTCCGCCCCGGGCACCGACAGGGCGCCCCGGTCCGGGCCCGGCAGCTGTCCGGCGTAGAAGTTCAGACCGGTGAGCCGGACGCCCGCGTCCTCGATCGCGGCCCGCAGGGAGTCCAGCTCGGACTGTTCCGGGGTGGGGGAGTCGAGCCAGGGCCACCACAGCTCGACCGCGGTGAAACCGGCCGCACGGGCCGCCGCCGGGCGCTCCAGGAGCGGGAGTTCCGTGAAGAGGATCGACAGGTTGACGTTGAAGCGCTGCTCGGTGAATCCCATGGCCGTCGACGCCCCTCTTGGTTCGATCTTCGCGATCTTAATTCCGTATGATGGAAATATGTTTCTGCTTACTGGAAGATTGCCGCCGGGTGTCGGAGCTTGTCAAGAGGGCTCCCCCGAGCGGTCTCCCAAGTGGCGGGGCGGGAAGAGGGAGGTTAGACAGGTGAAACGTTCATATGAGCGGGGCGCACGTTGCCCGTGTGTCAGTGCCCTGAAGTTGTGAGGCGAACATGGCCGTCGAGCCATTCCCTGTCTGCCCGGAGACCCCCGGAACAGGCGAACATCCTCCCGTCACCCGAATACGTACGGACGAGCTGGTGCGCACAGTGGTCGTCGCCAGACCCCTGGACGACGTCGTCCAACTCGTCACCCTCCTGGAGCAGTCGCCCGACGGCCTGCCGATCGCCGCGTCCGTCCTGCGGGTGGCGGCGGTGGCGCGTTCCGTGGAGGACGTCTCGCGCCTCGTGGAACTGCTGGGCCCGCCGCAGCGCGGCGTCGACCGGATGGACGAGGCGATCCGGACGGCCGCCGAGCAGCGGCCCGTGTCCGAGGTCGGCCGTCTGGTCGCCCTCCTGCACGCGGCCCCGCACGCCGCACACGCCAAGGCCCAGGCCCTGCACGCGGCGGCCACCGGCAGACCCGTGGAAGACCTCGTCCAGCTGATCGGCCGCTTCGACGAGGCCCAGGGCGAGGCTCCTGGCCAGGGCGAGGTCCATGACCAGGGCCGGAATCCCGCGTCCGCACCCACGCCCGCCCCCGCGCACACCGCACCGCAGGGCGAGGAGCGGCCGGCCCGCCTCTGGCTCCGCCGCGCCGCCGCAGTCCTCGTCCTGCTCTGCGCCGCGGCCCACTTCCCGCTCGACTGGGTCGACGCGCCGAGACACGGACTGGCCGCCTCGCTCGGCGTCTCCGTGCTGTGTCTGCTGGCCGGTACGGCGCTCTGGTTCAGCCGGTCGTCGGTCGTGGCCGCCGCTGCCGTGCTCGTCGCGGGCGCGCTCGCCGCGGCCCAACTGCTGGGCGCTCACGCCGACTCGGCCGCACTCGCCTACGTACGCCAGGCGGGCGGAGCCGCCACCCCGCTGCCCGCTCTGGCGGCCTGCTGGGCGACGCTCGCAGCGCTGGCGGCACTGGCCGTCTCCCTCGCCCGCCGAGGGCGTGCCACCCGGGTGCGTGACACCGCACCGGATGCTGACCTGGAGGTGAACTCCCTGCGCCTGTAGGCCGGTTGGTGGTCTCGGGGGCACGGTCGTCGGCCCGAGCGGGCATCGCTGGTGATTGCCGCCGGGGAGTCCGTTAGGGTCGAGCCCGAGCGACCGGGAGCCGATGCCATGGGGGCACAGTGCGATTGAGAGTGGAGTTCACGACCGAGCCCTTCGACCTCGACGAGGCACCCGCCCACGCGCTGGTCGCCCGCGAGGTCATCGAGGCGGCCGATCTGGACGCGGTGGACGTCGGCCCGTTCGGCAACACCGCCGAGGGTCGCGCCGACGCCGTGCTCACCGCCCTCGACGCGCTGTTGCGCAAGACCCTGGAAGCCGGCGCGACCCGGATCTCGCTCCAGGTCAACGTGATCGACGGGGAGGGCGGTCAGTGACCGGCGGCGGGGACGGGTCGGCCGGCGCGGCCTTTGTCGCGGCCGTGAAACCGCTGGTCGACGCCATGGGCGGCGAGATGGTCCCGCCCGGCCAGGCCGGCCCCGACGACGTCGTGCTCGCCTGGGAGGGCGCCGACGTGGTCGCCGTACGACTGCCGCAGCTCGCCGACTCGCTCGATCACATCCTGGCCGCCCTGGAGCGCAAGCACGGCAAGCCGCTGGCCGAACTGGACCGCAAGGCCAAGCAGGAGATCGTACGGATACTCGAGGCGCGCGGCGCCTTCTCCGTGCGGCACGGGGTCGAGACCGTGGCAGGCGCCCTCGGGGTCAGCCGCTTCACGGTCTACAACTACCTGAACCGCGAGAAACAGGCCTGACGGGCCTCGGGGGACGCCGTCGGGGGTGACGCCGTAACCCGGAATTTTCAACAAAGTGTTGACGTCTTGTCGCGGGAAGGCGTTAGCTGTGCGGAGCCCGTCCAGTACGCACAAGGCCACGGAGGCTTGCCGTGACGTCGAGTACGACCCCTGGTGGCCTCGCCCGGTTCAACGCCCTGGAGGAGTCCGAGGCCCGCGCCGCCCTCCATGAGGCCTGCGCCTCCGCCGCCTGGGGGCGCCACCTGCTCGCCGGACGGCCGTACGCCACCGCCGAGGACCTGTACGCGGCGAGCGACGCGGCGATGACGGAACTGACCGCCGACGACCTCGCCGAGGCGATGGCCGGCCACCCGCCGATCGGCCGCCCCAAGCCCGGTGACCCGACCTCCGCCCGCGAGCAGCGCGGTATGGCCGGTGCCTCCGACGAGCTGAAGGCGGAGATGCTCGAACTGAACCTCGCCTACCAGGAACGCTTCGGCCATGTCTTCCTGATCTGTGCGACCGGCCGCACCGGCGAGCAGATGCGCGACGCGGTCAGGGACCGGATCGGGAACACGCCGGAGCGGGAGCGCGAGATCGTCCGCACCGAACTGGGCAAGATCAACCGCATCCGGCTCGGCAACCTCGTACAGGAAGAGCAGGCATGAGCACCGACACCACCGCCTCCGTGTCCACGCACATCCTGGACACCAGCGTCGGCCGACCCGCCGCAGGTGTCGCCGTCCGGCTCGCCGCGCGCAGCGGCCGGCATGCGGACTGGAAGGCGCTCGGCGGCAGCGCGACCGACGCGGACGGGCGGTGCAAGGACCTGCCGGCGCTGCCGGAAGGCACGACCCATGTGCGGCTCGACTTCGAGGTCGAGCCGTATCTGGAACAGAAGCTGAAGCAGAACCAGGCCGATGCGCAGCAGGACGCCCCCGCGAATCGGGACAGCGGTGCGGCGGGAGCGTTCTTCCCGGAGGTGGCGATCACGTTCGCCGTCGTACCGGGCGAGCACTACCACGTACCGCTGCTGCTCAACCCGTTCGGCTACTCCGTATACCGAGGGAGCTAGCTCTATGCCCATCCTGGGACAGAACCAGTACGGCAAGGCCGAGAACCGCGTCGTGCGCGTCACCCGCGACGGCGCCACCCACCACATCAAGGACCTCAACGTCTCCGTGTCGCTCTCCGGCGACATGGACGAGGTCCACCTCTCCGGCTCGAACGCGAACGTCCTGCCGACGGACACCACCAAGAACACGGTGTACGCCTTCGCCAAGGAGCACGGCATCGACTCCGCCGAGCAGTTCGGCATCCATCTGGCCCGGCACTTCGTGACCGGCCAGGAGCCGATCGAGAAGGCGCGCATCCGGATCGAGGAGTACTCCTGGACGCGGATCGAGGCGGCGGGCGAGGGCGAGCACTCCTTCGCCCGGCAGGGCCAGGAGACCCGGCTGACCCAGATCACCTACGACGGTTCGGCGTGGGAGGTGATCTCCGGGCTCAAGGACCTGGTCGTGATGAACACGACCGACTCCGAGTTCTGGGGCTACGTCAAGGACAAGTACACGACGCTCCCCGAGGCGTACGACCGCATCCTGGCGACCCAGGTGTCCGCGCGCTGGCGCTTCAACTGGTCCGACGACGCACAGGAGATGCCGGACTGGGAGGAGTCGTACGACCAGACGCGCAAGCACCTGCTCTCGGCCTTCGCGGAGACCTACTCGCTCTCCCTCCAGCAGACCCTCTTCCAGATGGGCGCGCGGATCGTCGAACACCGCGACGAGATCGACGAGGTGAGGTTCGCCCTTCCCAACAAGCACCATTTCCTTGTGGACTTGAAGCCTTTCGGGCTCAAGAACGACAACGAGGTGTACTTCGCCGCCGACCGGCCGTACGGCCTGATCGAGGGCACGATCCTGCGCGACGGCGCCGAGGCGCGCATCCCCGCCGACCTCCCCAACCTCTGAGACCTCTAAGGACGTTCGTACGATGAGTCAGCGCATCGTCATCGAGAACTGCGCGGTCGCGACCGTGGACGCGGCCGACACCGAGTACGCGTCCGGTCATGTGGTGATCGCCGGAAACCGGATCGAGTCGGTCGGCGCGGGCAAGGCCCCCGAGGGCCTGACGGACGTGGTCCGGCGCATCGACGCGAGCGGTCACCTCGTCACCCCCGGCCTGATCAACTCGCACCACCACTACTACCAGTGGATCACCCGGGGCCTGGCCACCGACCACAACCTCTTCGACTGGCTGGTGGCGCTCTACCCGACCTGGGCGCGCATCGACGAGCCGATGGTCCGCGCGGCGGCGCAGGGCTCGCTCGCCATGATGGCCCGAGGCGGAGTCACCACCGCCATGGACCACCACTACGTCTTCCCGAAGGGCTCCGGCGACCTGTCCGGCGCGATCATCGGCGCGGCCCGCGAGATGGGCGTCCGCTTCACCCTCGCCCGTGGCTCCATGGACCGCAGCGAGAAGGACGGCGGCCTGCCCCCGGACTTCGCCGTCGAGACCCTGGAGGGCGCGCTCGCCGCCACCGAGGCCACGGTCGACGAGCACCACGACCCCTCCTTCGACGCCATGACCCAGGTGGCTGTGGCCCCCTGCTCACCGTTCTCCGTCTCGACCGAACTCCTGCGTGAGGGTGCAGAGTTGGCCCGCCGACTCGGCGTACGGCTGCACACGCACGGTTCCGAGACCGTCGAGGAGGAGCAGTTCTGCAAGGAGCTGTTCGGCATGGGCCCGACCGACTACTTCGAGTCGACGGGCTGGCTCGGCGAGGACGTGTGGATGGCGCACTGCGTCCACATGAACGACTCGGACATCGCCGCCTTCGCCCGTACGAAGACGGGTGTGGCCCACTGTCCGTCCTCCAACGCCCGCTTGGCCGCGGGCATCGCGCGCGTCCCCGACATGCTGGCGGCCGGCGTCCCGGTCGGCCTCGGAATCGACGGCACGGCGTCCAACGAGTCGGGCGAACTCCACACCGAGCTGCGCAACGCCCTGCTCATCAACCGACTCGGCCCCCACCGCGAGGCCGCCCTGAACGCCCGACAGGCGCTGCGCCTCGGGACGTACGGCGGAGCCCAAGTCCTGGGCCGGGCAAGGGAGACGGGCTCGCTGGAGCCGGGCAAGCTCGCCGACCTGGTCCTCTGGAACCTGGACACGCTGGCCCACGCGTCGATCGCCGACCCGGTCACCGCCCTTGTCTTCGGCGCGGCGGCCCCGGTCACCGCGTCCTTCGTCAACGGCGAACAGATCGTCGAGAACGGGCGGTTGCTGCACGTCGACGAGGACGAGATCGCCCGCTCGACGCGTACCGAAGCCCGGCGGCTGGCGGCCATCGCGGCGCAGGCCTGAAACAGGGGGCCCGAAAAGACCTCCGGCCGAGGGGGACGGCCCTCGGCCGGAGTCCTGCTGTCACCGCCGGCCGGCATCGGCCGGTCAGCCGATGTAGTAACTGTCCCCGTACACCTTCCAGTCGAGCGGCGGGTCCAGGTTCAGGTTCCCCTGGTCGAGGAAGACCCGCTGGGCCGTGTCCACGCGGCTGGTGTCCTCGTGGGCGGCCTCCTGCTCCATCGCCCACGTCCGGGCGTCGAGGAAGGCGTTCAGATACGTCGTCTCGTCGCCGCCCTCGGCCGGGGTGGCCGCGTTCGAGCGGGCCCGTGTGCGGATCCCGCCGAAGGAGACACCGTCCGTGCCGGGGCCGTGCATGACCATGGCGTCGTAGTAGACGAACTGGCCCAGCGTGCCGACGCCGTCGTTCTTGGCGCGGGCCACGGCCGGGGTGAAGTAGGCACGGTCGCGCTCGTCGTCCTGGGCCGCACGGAACGCGGACGTCTTGGCGGCCTTGCGCCAGGCCGTGGGGAAGCCAGGGTCGAGGCCCTCGTGCGAGTCCGTGCCGACCACCGCGCGCAGGGCGGGCAGGAAAGCGGCCAGGGCGTTGTCCGGGACCCGCTCGGTGTACAGCTCGACGAGGGCCAGCATGTCGCTCGTACCGGAGCAGAAGCCGATGATCCCGCCGGTGTAGCCGCGCCCGTCGCCGATGTCCTGGATGTACTTGTACTGCGCCGTCCAGTCCAGGGACGAGTTCTCCGCGCTGCACACCAGCCGCATCGCGATGTCCTTCTTGTCCGGGTCGTCGAGCCCGGTCGTGGTTGTGTCGGTGGTCGCACCGGACGCGATCCGCTGGGTGGTGAGGATCGCGGTGGCGCCGAGCGCCGCCAGCAGCGTACGGCGGGCGGCGGCTCTGTGCATCATCGGCACGTGAACTCCAAAAAGGGCGCGAAAGGAAGAGGTTGAGGGTCGCGCGCCAAGTTGGGAATGCCGTGGGGTGCGGGTAGGAGGTCGCTGTGAGTACCGGTCAGAGTCCGAAGAGTTGCGGCTCCGACGCCAGGGCCCGGAAGTACTCCTTGGGGTCGGTGACCAGTTTGCGCGCCTTGAGATCCATCAGTCCGCCGACCGCCGTTATCTCGGCGGCGACCGTGCCGTCGGTCTTGCGGATCGTCTGCCGGATACGGAACGTCTTGCCCTCACCCCAGACGAAGTCGCACGTCACCTCGACCTCGTCGCCCGCGAGCAGCTCCCGCCGGTACCGGATGGTGGTCTCCAGGGCCACCGGTCCGACGCCCTTCGAGATCAGCCCCGACTGGCTGATCCCGGCCTCCTTGAGCAACGCCCAGCGGGCGTGCTCCGCGTAGTTGACGTACACGCTCTGGTTGAGGTGCCCCTGCACATCGGTCTCGTACCCGCGCACGGTCACCGGGACGGAAAACGGTTCGGCCACGACTTTCCCCTTCACGACTGCTCGGCTTCACGATGACCGAGCCAGCGTACTGAGCGGTCGCTCATAGGCGTCAACTGCCTTTGTGTGAACAGCTGTTACGTCCGTCGGGGCGACGCCAGCAGATAGCGGGCGCCGGTACGCGGCTCGGTGTGCTCGCCGACCTGCCAGCCCGCCTTCTCCAGCGTGGCCGCGCAGGCCCGCAGCGCGTCACCGTCGGGCTCGCGCACGGCGACGGCCTCCGGCTGCGGGGTCGCCCGCACCCGATAGCCGCCACCACTCCCACCTCCGTCGGCCGGACGCTGACCGGCCGCCTCCAGCGCCAGCGCGGCGGCCTGCACCAGATGCGTACGCTCCCAGCCGCACGGACGGTCCACGGCCCCGTCCGTGTTGGTCATCCGGCGCAGCTCCAGCAGCCCCTGCCAGGCACTGTGCACCTCACGCGTCCGGGCGGGCCCGGCGGCCGGTATCTCCTCCTCGCCGCCCACCCGCGCGGCGAACACGCCAGTCGCCCCGGCGGAGGCAGGCGCGACCTCGGTGGCCGCCGGTGTGTCCGTGCGCGGCGCTTCCTCCCGTATGCGATGGCCCGTCGGCGTCAGGAAGTGGTCGTGCGGTGGGCGAGGGTGCCGGAAGGCGAGGCCGCGCTTCACCAGTGCGGCGAGCTGGTACTCCGTACCCCGCAGCCGGCCGGTGACGGGGTCGGCGGCGTCGATGACACGTCGCTGGGCGGCGGTCGGCGGTCGTGTCATGGCGGACTCCTCCCCGGTCATGAGTCGCCCTGGTCAGGGGTCTCCTCGATCATGGGCCGATTCGGTGGATTCGACCCGTTCGAAGACTACGACCCACCACTGACATCGCGGGCCCAGCGCTCCAGCTCCGCGAACTCGCGCTCCCGCAGCCCCTTGCGCGGATCGATCCGCAGCAGCAGCGCCTGTCCGGGGTGATGCTCGGCCACATGGCGGACGTCGAGGTCGGTGATCATGTCGTCGACCCAGGCGAAGGGGCGTCCGTCCGCCCACTCCACGACGCGGCGCGTCTTCCAGAACAGCCCGTCGGGATCCTCGGCGAACATATTGGTGAACTCGATGACCGGCAGGTCGGCCGGCAGTCCGATCGCCGGGCCGATCATCTTGTTCGCCCCGTGCATCCAGACCGTCGCCCACGCCAGGTCGTACGGCAGGGCGAGCAGCCGGGCGCCGTGGCCGGGGTGCAGCCGTATCCGCAGACCGCGCCGGAGCCGCCGGGAGCCCGGCTTCTGCCTGGCCGACCAGTTCGGGGGGTGCATCCGGCGGGTCACGTAACCGCGTGGAGGCAGGATCCGGGCGCGGAACGGGTTGAGGGGGCCGTCGACGTCGAGGAGCAGCAGCGGTCGGTCCGTCATGGGGAAGGGTTACCCATGACGGACCGCGGTCGACCGCCCGGCTGCCACTACTGCCGATAACCGCTCAGGAACCGCCCGATCCGGCTGATCGCCACGTCCAGGTCGTCCGCGTACGGGAGGGTGAGGATGCGGAAGTGGTCGGGGGTGGGCCAGTTGAAGCCCGTGCCCTGCACGACCTGGATCTTCTCCTGGAGGAGCAGGTCCAGGACGAACTTCTCGTCGTCGTGGATCTTGTGCACCTTGGGGTCCAGACGCGGGAACGCGTACAGCGAGCCCTTGGGCTTCACGCACGAGACGCCCGGGATCTCGTTGAGCTTCTCCCAGGCCACGGTGCGCTGTTCGTGCAGCCGCCCGCCCGGGGCGGTCAGCTCGTGGATGGACTGGCGGCCGCCGAGCGCGGCCTGGATGGCGTACTGCGCGGGCGCGTTGGCGCACAGCCGCATGGAGGCCAGCATCGTCAGGCCCTCCAGATAGCTCTTCGCGTGCTGCTTCGGGCCGGTGACCACCAGCCAGCCCGAGCGGAAGCCGGCCACCCGGTACGTCTTCGACAGCCCGCAGAAGGTGAGGACGACCAGGTCGGGGGCGAGCGCGGCGACCGAGTGGTGCACGGCGTCGTCGTACAGGATCTGGTCGTAGATCTCGTCGGCGAAGACCATCAGGCCGTGCCGGCGGGCCAGGTCGAGGATGCCCTCGATGATCTCCTTCGGGTAGACGGCGCCGGTGGGGTTGTTCGGGTTGATGATCACGACGGCCTTGGTGCGGTCGGTGACCTTCGCCGCCATGTCGTCCAGGTCCGGGTACCAGTCGGCCTGTTCGTCGCAGAGGTAGTGGACCGCCTTGCCGCCCGCGAGGGTCGTCACCGCCGTCCAGAGGGGGAAGTCCGGGGCGGGGATGAGGATTTCGTCGCCGTCCTCGACCAGTGCCTGTACGGCCATCGAGATCAGCTCGGAGATGCCGTTGCCGAGGAAGACGTCGTCGACGCCGACCTCCAGGCCGAGTGTCTGGTAGCGCTGGGCGACCGCGCGGCGGGCGGAGAGGATGCCGCGCGAGTCCGTGTAGCCGTGGGCCTGCGGCAGCATGCGGATCATGTCCTGGAGGATCTCCTCCGGCGCCTCGAAGCCGAACAGTGCGGGGTTGCCGGTGTTCAGGCGCAGCACGCTGTGGCCCGCCTTCTCCAGCGCGTCCGCGTGCTCGATCACCGGGCCGCGGATCTCGTAACAGACCTCGCTGAGCTTGTTCGACTGCCGGAACTCCATGCGCGCTCGCCCCTCCGGTTTCGTGTGTTGCTTGGTTTTACCAAGTTCCAGCTTGGAAAGTCCAACGACATGTCTAGACTGCGTCGCATGTCACCTCGCCGAAGCTACGACCAGTACTGTTCCACCGCGCGCGCCCTCGACGTCGTAGGCGACCGCTGGACCCTCCTGATCGTCCGCGAACTGCTGGCCGGCCCGCGCCGCTACACGGACCTGCACGCGGATCTCCCGGGCGTCAGCACGGACGTACTGGCCTCCCGGCTGAAGGACATGGAACGCGACGGCCTGACGACCCGGCGTCGGCTGCCCCCGCCGGGTGCCGCGTACGTCTATGAACTCACCGCCCGGGGACGGCAGTTGCTGCCCGTCCTCCAGGCCCTGGGGGAGTGGGGCGCCCCCGAGCTGACCGAACGCCGGGCAACGGACGCGGTACGGGCCCACTGGTTCGCGCTGCCGCTGCTGCGCGGGCTGGAGAGCGTGAGCGGCGGGGGATTCGTCGAAGTCCGGCTGGAGGAGGGCGAGTTCCATCTGTACGTCGGTGCCGAGGACGTTCCGGTCTACGGCGCCGGGCCCGCCCCCGAGGAGCCCGACGCCCGGCTGTCGATGGACACCGGCACCTGTGCGGCGGTCGGCCGGGGGGACGTGAGCGTGCTGGACGCGGTCCGGGGCGGACGTATCGAGGTGGCCGGCGAGGGGACGCTCGCCAAAGCCCTGCGCGAGGCCTGATCGACACGACCAGGGCCCGGGAACGGGACATGCCCGCCGC
This sequence comes from Streptomyces sp. NBC_00075, assembly GCF_045041225.1. Lineage (NCBI taxonomy): Bacteria > Bacillati > Actinomycetota > Actinomycetes > Kitasatosporales > Streptomycetaceae > Streptomyces > Streptomyces sp. NBC_00075. Next base: position 1,838,348 of record NZ_CP108243.1, on the reverse strand, counting down.
GTACAGCCGTGCGCGGCGGGCATGTTGACGAACCGTCAGGCGTTGATCAGACTCCCGGCGGGACCTGCCTCGGCCGGCCCGAGCCGCGCGTCAGGGCGTAGCCGCCGACGCCCGCCAGGGCTGCCAGCGCGCCGCCGATCGCCGTCCAGACCCAGCGGTCGGACCACCAGCCGGAGGCCCAGCCGTCGTCGGGCTCGATGCTCGACAGCACGGCGGACGTCGTCGAACTGTCCTCCGTGTCCTCGGACTTGACCGCTATTCCGGGAACCAGCGGCTCGGCCAGCGAACCGTCCACGGCCGCCGAACCGCCGATGTCCTTGGAGTCGACCCGCAGTTCGGCTTCGACCGGGAGGCCGAGGTCGGACGTCGGGAGGTTCACGGCCGTCAGGCGGACGTAATACGTGCCCGGCAGCGGGTCGTTGGCCCACTGCTCCGACCAGGCCCGGACCGTGCGCAGCGTGCACGCCAGCTCCACGGAGGCGGTGCCCGCGGCGGCGGTGCGGGTCTGGGCGCCGTACTGGCAGGCCTGACGGCGCCGCAGACCGTCGTACACGTCGAGCTGCCAGGCCTCGGACGCGTGGGTGTCCGGCAGCTTCACCGTCGCCCTGACCGTGGGACGTTGGCCGGCGTCGGCGGGGAACGACCAGTACAGATAGTCGCCCGCCGAGCCGCTCGCGGTGGCCTGCTCGCCCTGGTCGATCTCCGTCGCCGTACGGAACGACGTGCCCGCCGAGGTGGGCGCCGAGCTGCCGTCCGAGGGGCTCGGGGAGGGCGTCTCGTCGGCGACGGCCGGGGTGACGGCCAGCCCTGACAGGAGCAGGGTCGAGCCCAACACGCGGGTGCCGCGCATCAGTTGCTTGTTGAGAGCACGCATCAGCTGGTCCTCCAGACCGCGAGCCGCCAACGAGAGAGCCAGCCCCACAGGACGCCCGTGAGGAAGCCGACCAGGACGAGTGCGCCCAGCAGCCACCAGCCACGGCCGAGACCGAAGGAGGCCACATCGCTCGCCTGGCTCGGACCGTCGACGACGTCGACGGTCAGTTCGAGCGGCAGACCGGGTGTGGACGCCACACCACTGGCCGCCGAGAAGGAGTTGGTGACCTGGAGACACACGGTCTCGGCGGCCGTCTGCTCGGCGTCGTCCTCGTCGTCGGCCTCCGCCTTCGCATAGCGCAGGCCCGTCGAGATGACGTCGGTACGCCCGGTGCCGTTGCCCTCGCCGCGCACGATCTCGCGGCCGTGCACGGTCACCGCCCGCAGCAGCACCCCGTAGTCGGGGTTGACGGCCCGGTCGGCCGACACGCTCACCGAGGCGCGCAGTTCCTGCCCCGGCTGGACCTCGGCCTTGTACCAGCGCTGCTGCCCGAACTCCTCGCGGTCCGTGTACAGACCGGACTTCACGGCTGGGGCGTTCGCGCACCCTGCCGCACCCGTGACCGCGACCGGCGTCACCACCGGGTCGGCGGCCCGGACGACCAACTGGTTGACCTTGTCGGCCAGTTCGTCGGTGTGCTCGACCGACGTGTACGTCCCGCCGGTCGCCTCCGCGATACAGCTCAGCTGCTGCCGCATCTTGGTGTTCGGGACCAGACCGAGGGTGTCGATGGTGAGGCCGATGCCCTTGGCCGCGATCTCCCGGGCCACCTCGCACGGGTCGAGCGGCGCGCAGGTGTCCTCGCCGTCACTGATCAGCACGATGCGCTTGGTGCCCTCGCCGCCGTCGAGATCGTCGGCGGCCTTCAGCAGCGCGGGGCCGATCGGCGTCCAGCCGGTGGGCGTGAGCGTCGCGACGGCCGTCTTGGCCTCGGTACGGTCGAGCGGGCCCACCGGATAGAGCTGCGCGGTGTCCTTGCAGCCCTCCTTGCGGTCGTCGCCCGGGTAGTTGGCGCCCAGCGTGCGGATACCGAGCTGGACCTCCTCGGGGGTCGCGTCGAGCACCTCGTTGAACGCCTGCTTCGCCGCGGCCATCCGCGACTGCCCGTCGATGTCCTTCGCCCGCATCGAACCGCTGACGTCGAGAAGGAGGTTGACCTTGGGCGCGAGTGCGGTGGTTTCGTCGGCGACGGCTCCGGCCGGGACCGCGATCCCGGCCGCCAGGGCGGCGAACAGGACGCAGGCGCCCGCCGCCAGCCGTTGTCTTGTGATCATCGACGGATCCTATTGACCCAGGGCGACCCGCTTCAAAACGGGTCCCGTCAGCCGCCCTCCAGCTTGACTTCTCCCAGGGGATTGGGGAGTTGGGTCCACTGGTCCCCGGGTGTCTCCGGCGACAGCCGCATCAGGGTCAACGCCTTGGTGGGCAGGGGCTGTTCGAGCAGCGCGAGCAGATCGGGCGTGCGCGGCAGCCCTCGTACGGCCGTCTCCAGCGCCTCGCGCAGCGCCGCCTCCGAACCGGCGGTCGCGCCCAGCGCCCCCGCCACCAGCGAGCCGAACAGCTTGCGGCGCAGGGTGGGTTCGTCGTCGGTGACGATCCGTCCGGTCAGCTGCGGCGCCGGGATGCCGTGCCGGGCCAGCCGGGCCGGGCTGACCCGGATGTCGGCGAGGTCGCGGTAGACCAGCCGCAGCGGGTCCCCGTCCGCCGACAGCACGACGAGCAGGTTCTGGCCGTGCGCCTCCAGGGCGACACCCAGATCGAGCAGACGCAGCCCGACGGTGAGGGCGAGACGCGTGAACTCGGCCAGCCAGGAGGGGGATCGGGCGAGTCCCGTGGCGGCCAGCGCCCCGACGGGAACGACCCGCTCGCCCGCCACCACGTCCGCGTACTGGTCAGGCGGCTCCCGCAACACCGCCGCCAGATCGGGCGAGTTGGCGGTGACCGCGCCGAGGGTGCGGGTGATGTGCAGCAGTCCGTCGAGACGCGCGGCCATCGACTCCATGAACGCCGACACCGTCGCCGCCGTCTCGATCGAGTACGGCGAGATGTCCCGTACCGAGGAGGTGAGCCGGGCACTCAACGCCGTCTTGAGATGCGGGCCGCCGTCCGGGAGGGCAAGGCTGCGCAGGGACATCAGGGGATGCGCCGACAGCCCTCCCCCGCCGGGGAGTCGGAGCACATGCGCCGACTGCCAGGGATGCACCGGGATCAGCGGACGCTCCCCGTCCCACAGCCACTTGGGCCACTCGCCCCGCACGGCACAGTCGTCCGCAGCGACCGGCGCCAGCTCCACGACCGGACGGTGCTCGGGTCCGTACGCGAGCTGCTCGGCCACCGAGAACCCGGGCCGGGAACGGCAGTTGGGGTGGAAGGGATGCCCGTCGACGACCCGCTGCTCCCACTCCCAGCTCGCCAGAGGGGCGGGCAGGGAGCTGTCCTGGTTCGCGCGGGAGAGCGCCAACGAGGCGACACTGTGGCCGAGTTCGACCGCGAAGGCGGCACCGTGCGGGAGGGCCAGGTCCGTCAGCAGCCGCGCCGGATCGTCGTACGAGACCCTCCCGAGCCGTACGGCGGTCACGCGGCCGTCGACGGCGTACGGATCGGCGTACGGGCCCTCCAGACGGCGGCCGTCCGCCAGCAGGAGACCCGTGCCGCCCTCGCGGCGGACGATCCACGGCAGTGGCTCATGGACGAGCGCCCGCCACAGCCGGGTCAGTACGGCGGCCCGCGCGCCGGGCAGCTCGGCCGCGTACCGCGACGCGAGGTCCGGGCGTACGGCGGCCAGTTCGTCGGCGACCTCGGCCTCTGCGCTGGAGGGACGGTGCACGGCGGGCTCCTCAGGTGCGGGTTTGGGTGCGGGTATGTGCTGGTGAGCGGGTGGGCCGACGACAGACATACTGATCGTCGGCGCACCGCGGGAAACCGCACCGTAGGGAAGCACCGTAAGAAACGAGGGAACGCGTGGACCCCACCATGCACCCCGCCGTGCCCCCGGCTGCGGGGGCGCACGAGGACACCGGAGCGCGCGCCGACGCCTACGCGGTCGCGCCTCTGCTCAACTGTCTGCTCCGGGAAGTCGCCCAGCCGGTCCCCGGCACGGGCGAGCCGCGCGTGTACCGGCTGCCGAGCGGACAGCGCCTGCTGCGTGTGCACGGCACCCGGCGGCCCGCCGCGCCCGAGGTGACCACGGGCGACGGCACCTGGTACCCGGTCGGACACGCCGAACTCGTCAAGCTCGTGGCCGAGGAACTCCAGGCCCACACCGGACTGTCCAACCCCGAGCTGCCCGCCGAGATGGCCGACAGCCGGGACGCGGTCGCCGCGCTCCTCACCGCCCGCGACCTGGCCACCCCGCCCGACGACCCGTACCGCCGCTCCGAGCAGTCCCTCCTCACCGGGCACCCCTACCACCCGGCGCCCAAGGCGCGCGGCGGCGGCCCGGTCGCGCGCTGGCTGCCGTACGCGCCCGAGGCGTACGCCGCCTTCCCGCTGGTGCTGCTCGGCGTGCGCGAGGACGCGGTCGCCGAGGAGGGCGACGTTTCCGCCCTGGACGCCTTCGGCACGGCCCCGCCCGGCTACCGGCTGCTGCCCGCCCACCCGTGGCAGCTCGACCTCGTCGGCCCGGGCCTGACGGACGCCTTCGCGGACGGCCGGCTGATCCGGCTCGGCACGACGACGTCCGACACCTGGCCCACGGCGGCGATCCGCACGCTGTACGCGCCCGAACACGACCTCTTCGTCAAGTTCAGCCTCGACGTCCGCATCACCAACGACGTACGCCGGCTCTGGCGCCACGACCTGCTCGCACTGCGCCGCACGGACGCGACGGTCGTCGCGGCCGCTGCCAGGACCCCCGGCGGCTCCTGGCTGAGCGACCGGGGCTACCGCACCGCCGCCTTCGCCTTCGAGGAACTGGCGGTCCTGGTCCGCGACGGCCTGTACGACCATGTCGTCCCCGGCGCCACCCCGCTGCTCGCCGCCGCGCTGGTCGAGGGCTTCGACGGCAACCCGCTCGACGGGCTCGGCGACCCGGCCGCCTGGTGGACGGCGTATCTGCGCTGTGCCGTGCCACCGGTCGTCGACCTGTTCGCCCGCCACGGCGTCGTCATCGAGGCCCACCTCCAGAACTGCCTGATCGCGGTCGACGCCCAGGGAACCCCCGTACAGGCCCTGTACCGGGACGCGGAGGGCGTCAAGCTGCTGCCGGACGTGACGCGGGCGGCGGGCTGGGAGCGGCTCGTGTACTGCCTGGTCGTCAACCACCTCACGGAGGTCGCGGAGGCGCTGCGGGAACGCCATCCGGGCTTCGACCCCTGGCAGGCCGTACGCCGGGAACTTTCCCGCCACGACCTTCCCGAGGTCGCGGAGTTGCTCGCCGCGCCCACGCTCCCGGGAAAGACGAACCTGCTGCTGCGCTGGACCGGCGCGGACGGGGCCGACGCCCGCTATCTGCCGCTGCCGAACCCGCTGGCGGGGTGAACTAGTGAGGCGGAGGGGAACCGTTCCGGACCCGGTGACGTCATGAGCGAGACATCTAGACTGATGGCCGGTATTGGGGAGACTTGCGGCTGATTGTGGCCGCTCGACGGGGGATGGGGGAGTCATGAAACCGCTCGGAGCAGGTGATCCCGCCTCTGTCGGGGAGGGCAGATACCGGCTGGTCGGACGGCTCGGCCAGGGCGGAATGGGCGTCGTCTACTTCGGCCGGTCGCGGTCGGGCCGGGCGGTGGCCGTCAAGGTCGTACGACCGGAACTGAGCACGGAACCGGGCTTCCGGCGCAGATTCGCCGACGAGGTGGCCGCGGCCCGCCGCGTCGGCGGCTTTCACACCGCGCCGGTCGTGGACGCCGACCCGGAGGGTGAGCCGGCCTGGCTGGTGACGGCCTACGTACCCGGCCCCACCCTGCGGGACCTGCTCGACCAGGTGGGCCCCCTGCCCGCGGACACGCTCACCGTGCTGGCCGCCGGCCTCGCCGAGGCGCTGGCCGCCATCCACCAGGCCGGGGTCATCCACCGCGACCTGAAACCCGCCAACATCATCGTCGCGGAGGACGGCCCCCGGGTCATCGACTTCGGCATCGCACGGGCCCTCGACGGTACGGCCCTCACGCAGACCGGGTTCCAGATCGGCACGCTCGGTTTCCTCGCGCCGGAACAGCTCACCGGCGGCACGCTCACTCCCGCGGTGGACATGTTCGCCCTGGGCGTGGTGCTCAGCCAGGCGGCGGGCCGCGCTCCCTTCGGCGACGGGGCGTCGGCCGCCTGGCCCTACCGTGTCGTCCACGAGCAGCCCGACCTCACGGGCCTTCCCGGCGGGCTGCGCGAACTGGTGGCGGCCTGCCTGGCCAAGGACCCGCTCGACCGCCCCGACCCGTCGGAGTTCCTCGACCAGCTCACGGTCCGCCACCCGTCGGACACCTGGCTGCCCGCCGAGGCGACCGCACTCATCCGGAGACAGGCACCGGTGACGGACCGCCCGTCGGCGGCGCCCACCGACCCGCGCGCGGGTGCGTTCGGGCCGCCGCCGGTCGCCGATGGGCAGCCCTTGGCGATGGACCAGCGTGCGACGGTGGCCGTGCCGCCCCCGGTCGTTGACGGGCAGGCCTTGGCCGGTGACCGGCGCGCGACCGTGTCCGCGTCGCCGTCGGTCGGTGATGGACCGGCCTCAGCCCTTGACCCGCGCGCGGGTGCGTTCGGGCCGCCGCCGGTCGCTGACGGGCAGGCCTTGGCCGGTGACCGGCGCGCGACCGTGTCTGCGTCGCCGTCGGTCGGTGATGGACCGGCCTCGGCCCTCGACCCGCGCGCGGGTGCGTTCGGGCCGCCGCCGGTCGCCGATGAACAGCCCCTGGCGATGGACCGGCGCGCGACGGTGTCCGTGCCGCCGCCGGTCGGCGATGGGCAGGCACTGGTCGGCGACCAGCGCGCGACCGTCCACGCGCCGCCCCCGGGCGCCGAAGGGCAACACCCGGCCACCGACCCGCGCCCCGCCACGCCCACCCCGACGGCGCCAGCCGACGGCCGGGCCGTGGGCTCCTACCCCCTGACCGTCCAGTCGCCGCCCGGCCCCGGCTTCGGGCCCCCGCCGGACGTCACGCCCGTACAGCCGCCCGGAGGGCTCGTGCCGCCCGGCGGTGACGGGGCGCGGCGCGGGCGTCGAGGGACGGTCGCCCTGGCGGCGCTGCTGGTCGCGGCGGCCGTCGCGGGGCTGCTCGTGTGGCATCCCTGGACCGGTTCCGGTCAGGGCGATGCCGACGCCGATGGCGCCTCGCCGTCGCCCCGGAGTTCGACCCCCGCCGTGTTCCCCGACGCCCCGCTGCTGGTCCGGCTGGACACGGAACCCGGATCGTCGGAATGCCACAGCGTGATCGGCCGCCGCGACTCCACCACGGACAATCCCGAACAGCTGATCGACGGGACCTGTGACGCCCTCCCGCAGTGGTCCCCCGACCGCGAGTCGTTCGCGTTCACCCGCAAGACGGCGGACGGATCGGCCGTGTGGACGGCGAACGCGGACGGCAGCGACGTCCGCCGGATCGGCGCCATCTCGGGCGGCCGGGTCTCCTGGTCCCCGGACGGCGAGCGACTGGCCGTCCTGCGCCGCGACGCGGACGGTGTGCAGCAGCTGTACGCCGTGAACGTCTCGGACGGCTCCGCGCAGCAACTGACCACCGGCACCGGGAAGGTGGACGACCCGGCCTGGTCCCCCGACGGCAAGCGCATCGCCGTCTGCCTACAGAAGACGTCGGGCTGGCAGGTCCACGTCGTCGATCCGGCACAGCCGGGCGCCGAACCCCGGCAGGTGACCCACCAGTCCCGGCGGGCGCTGGACCCCGTCTGGTCCCCGGACGGCCGCTACTTCGCGTACACCGCCGGAGCACCCGACGAGGGGACGGGGGGTGACATCCACATCACCAAGACCGACGGCAGCGGCGACAGGACACTGGTACGGACGGCCGCCCAGGAGATGGACCCGGTCTGGTCACCGGACGGCAAGTGGGTGGCCTTCGTGCGGGGGCCGTTCGACCGGCCGGCGATCTGGGCGATCCGCGCGGACGGCACGGGCGCCCGCAAGCTCACCACCGGCAGCACACCGGAGGGGCACCCTTCCTGGCGCTGAGGTCGGCGCCGAGAAACGCCGTAGTGGCTGTCACACCTGATCACTATGCTCGCGTCATGAGAGAGGTCACGGCAACCCGCTACGTAGAGCCCCTGAGGTCGGGCGGTTCCGTCCCCGGCGTGGTCGAGGCCGACGACCTAGGCACCTACGTCGTGAAGTTCACCGGCTCCGCGCAGGGCCGCAAGGCACTGGTCGCCGAGGTGATCGTCGGAGAGCTGTCCCGCGCCCTGGGACTGCGCTTCCCCGAACTCGTCCTCGTCCACTTCGACCCGGAGATCGCCGACGAGGAACCCCACCAGGAAGTACGGGACCTGCACAGCGCCAGCGCCGGCCTGAACCTCGGCATGGACTACCTGCCGGGCGCGCGGGACTTCACCCCGGAGGTCGCCGCGAACTGCACGGTCGACCCGCTGGAGGCCGGAAAGATCATCTGGCTCGACGCACTGACCGTCAACGTCGACCGTACGGTCCACAGCTCCAACCTGATGATCTGGCCGACGCTCGGCATCGCGCCCCCGCGTCTGTGGCTCATCGACCACGGCGCCGCCCTCGTCTTCCACCACCGCTGGGACGGCGCCGACCCCACGAAGGCCTACGACTTCCGCCACCACGCCCTCGGCCACTACACCCCGGACACCCGGGCCGCCGACACCGAACTGGCCCCCCGGGTGACCGAGGACCTGCTGCGCGGCATCGCGGCCGAGGTGCCGGACGCCTGGCTGGCCGGCGAACCGGGCTTCGCGACACCGGACGACGTCAGGGAGGCGTACGTCGGCTACCTGCACGCGCGCGTGCGGGCCTCGGCCGCCTGGCTGCCCACCGACTTCCCCACCCGGGAGGAACTCGCCGCCGAGGAGGCCCTCCGGGCGGCGAAGACACAACGAGGCCGCCCGAGTTGGCTCAAGCGGGTCCCCGACCTGCACGGCAAGCCGGCGGCGGAACAGGATTGGTCGGTGCATCTCGGATGAGCCCCCACGCCCCCGTCGTACAGATCGAGTACTGCACCCAGTGCCGTTGGCTGCCCCGCGCGGCCTGGCTGGCACAGGAACTGCTCACCACCTTCGAGACGGAGCTGGGCGAGCTGTCGCTCAAGCCCGGCACCGGCGGCGTGTTCGTCGTCCGGGTCGACGACGAAGTGATCTGGGACCGCAAGGAGCAGGGCTTCCCGGAGCCCACGGCCGTGAAGCAGGCCGTACGCGACCGAGTGGCCCCGGGAAGATCCCTGGGCCACTCGGACAAGCCGGATTCCTAGAAGACCAGAGGATCAGCCCTTGAGCTGCTCGTACGCCGGCAGGGTCAGGAAGTCCGCGTAGTCGGCGTCGAGGGCGACCGTGAGCAGCAGGTCGTGGGCCTGCTGCCAGTGGCCGGCCGCGAAGGCCTCCTCGCCGATCTCCGCGCGGATGTTCGCGAGTTCCTCGGCGGCGATCTTGCGGGCCAGCTCCGGGGTTGCCTTCTCGCCGTTCTCGAACTCGACGTCCGCGTTGATCCACTGCCAGATCTGGGAGCGGGAGATCTCGGCGGTGGCCGCGTCCTCCATGAGGTTGAAGATGGCGACCGCGCCGAGCCCGCGCAGCCACGCCTCGATGTAACGGATGCCGACCTGCACGGCGTTGACCAGTCCGTCGTACGTCGGCTTCGCCTTCAGCGAGTCGACGGCGATCAGGTCGGCGGCCTCGACGTGGACGTCCTCGCGGAGCCGGTCCTTCTGGTTCGGCCGGTCGCCGAGGACCGCGTCGAAGGAGGCCAGGGCGATCGGGACGAGGTCGGGGTGGGCGACCCAGGAGCCGTCGAAACCGTCGCCGGCCTCGCGGTCCTTGTCGGCCTTGACCTTCTCGAAGGCGACCTTGTTGACCTCTTCGTCGCGCCGGGACGGGATGAACGCGGCCATGCCGCCGATCGCGTGCGCGCCGCGCTTGTGGCAGGTGCGGACGAGGAGTTCGGTGTAGGCGCGCATGAACGGGGCGGTCATCGTCACGGCGTTGCGGTCCGGGAGGACGAACTTGGCGCCGCCGTCACGGAAGTTCTTGACGATGGAGAAGAGGTAGTCCCAGCGGCCCGCGTTCAACCCCGAGGCGTGGTCGCGGAGTTCGTAGAGGATCTCCTCCATCTCGTACGCGGCCGTGATCGTCTCGATGAGGACGGTCGCACGGACCGTGCCCTGCGGGATACCGACGTAGTCCTGCGCGAAGACGAACACCTCGTTCCACAGCCGGGCTTCGAGGTGCGACTCGGTCTTGGGCAGGTAGAAGTACGGGCCCTTGCCCAGGTCGAGGAGCCGCTGCGCGTTGTGGAAGAAGTAGAGGCCGAAGTCGACCAGGGCGCCGGGCACTTGCTCCCCGTCGACCTGGAGATGGCGCTCGTTCAGGTGCCAGCCACGGGGCCGCATGACGACGGTCGCGAGGTCCTCGTTCGCCTTGAGGGCGTACGACTTGCCGCTCTTCGCGTCGGTGAAGTCGATGTTCCGGGTGTAGGCGTCGGCCAGGTTGACCTGACCGAGGACCACGTTCTCCCAGGTCGGTGCGGAGGCGTCCTCGAAGTCCGCGAGCCAGATCCTGGCGCCCGAGTTGAGGGCGTTGATCGTCATCTTGCGGTCGGTGGGGCCGGTGATCTCGACGCGCCGGTCGTTCAGCGCGGCGGGGGACTCGGCGACCCGCCAGGAGTCGTCGGCGCGGATCTCGGCCGTCTCCGGGAGGAAGTCGAGGGTCGAGGTGCGGGCGATCTCGGCGCGGCGCTCCGCACGGCGCGCGAGCAGCTCGTCACGCCGGGGCGTGAACCGCCGGTGCAGCTCGGCCACGAAGGCCAGCGCCGCGTCGGTGAGCACCTCCTCCTGCCGGGGCAGGGGCTCGGCGTCGACGATGGCCAGCGGGGACGGCGCTGGTGCGGACATGAGCGGTCACTTCCTTCAGCGGGCTGGGCTGTGGGTTGCTGGGTGCTGCTGGAACGGGTGTTTCTGCTGAACGGATGCTAGTTTCCTCATCGTGGAAGTTCAATAATTTGTTGATGTCGAGATTCTCTACTCCAGCCGGTCCAGGTCGGCCGCCGTGTCGATGTCGTACGGCTGTGCGACGTCATCGCACTCGACGAGGGTGAGCGCGTCACCGTGGTCCTTGAGATAGTCGCGGGCGCCCCGGTCCCCGACCGCGACCGCCGTGATACCCGCCCAGTGCGCGGCGCCGAACAGCACCGGATGGCCGCGCGTTCCGCCGTACGAGGCCGCCGCGAGGGACTTCTCGGAGGCGTACGCGGCGAGAACGCGGGCCATGGCCTCCGGCCCGATGCCAGGCTGGTCCACCAGTGAGACGAGGGCCGCGCGGGCCGACGTGGCCCGCAGGGACGTCAGCCCCGCCCGCAGCGAGGAGCCCATGCCCTCCGTCCACTCCGGGTTGTCGATCAGGACGCACCCGGGCAGGACGGCCCGTTTCCGTACGTCGTCGGCGCTCGCCCCAAGGACGACATGGACCGGGTCGCAGCCCGCCGTACGCAGGGCGTCGGCCGCGTGTTCGACGAGGAGGCGTCCGCGGTGTTCGAGGAGGGCCTTGGGGTGACCGCCGAGCCGTCGTCCCCCGCCCGCCGCGAGCAGCAGCCCCGCCACCTGGTCCGGTACCTGGTCCGGCTTCTCCGTCATGCCTCCTGCATACCTGACGCGGAGGCGAACCGGCGGTGTTCACGGACGTTCGCGGGCTGAATTTCGGCCCATGGTGTGGCGCCTGTCGCGCGGGTGGCGTTTACTGTCCGGCGTCCCCGGCGCCCGACCAGCGCGATGGGGGCGTGCGGGGCGCATGTGGGGGCCGTGGGGGAGCTGTGTTGCGGAGCTTGGGGCAGAGGTCGGTGACCGGCAGCGACGAAGATCCGAGAGTGGCGGAGTTGCGGACCGCGGTGTCCCGGCTGCGCCGCGAACTTGCCGCGCACCCGGCCGAGTTCCCCGACCGTGGCATCGCCGAGGACGAACTGGCCTCCCTGGCCGCGATGGCCATCACCGGCCGCCCCGAGATCCCGCGCCTGCGGCGATCGTTACTCCTGGTCGCCGGGGCGATCGGCTCGGTCAGTGCGCTGGCTCGGGGGCTGTCGGAGGTGCGGGCGGCGGTGGAACTGTTCGGGGACCAGCGGCGCTGAGAACTCCGTTGGACGGGTGGTTTGTACGCCGCGGGCCGGTGGGGGCTGGTCGCGCCCCGCGGCGGAGCCGCAGATCGACACAGCCCCGCGTCCCTTTGGGGCGCTGTGGCGCACCCGAGATCAGTGCGCGGGGCTGCCCGAGCTGGCCAGGGCCTCCGACAACTCGGCTGCGACCTGCTTCAGTACGGGGACGATCTTCTCCGTCGCCTCCTCCGTGACCCGGCCCGCCGGGCCCGAGATCGAGATCGCGGCGGCGGTCGGGGAGTTGGGCACGGAGACCGCGAGGCAGCGGACGCCGATCTCCTGCTCGTTGTCGTCGACCGCGAAGCCGAGTCGGCGTACCTCCTCCAGGGCGGTCAGGAAGTCGTCCGGGGTCGTGATCGTCTTGTTCGTCGCGGCCGGCATGCCCGTACGGGCGAGCAGGGAACGCACCTCGTCCGGCGGGACGTCGGCGAGCAGGGCCTTGCCGACGCCGGTGGAGTGCGGCAGGACGCGCCGGCCCACCTCCGTGAACATGCGCATCGAGTGCTTGGACGGCACCTGCGCCACGTACACGATCTCGTCGCCGTCCAGGAGCGCCATGTTCGCCGTCTCGCCGGTCTCCTCGACCAGTCGGGCCAGGTAGGGGCGGGCCCAGGTGCCGAGCAGCCGGGACGCGGACTCGCCGAGGCGGATGAGCCGCGGGCCGAGCGCGTACCGGCGGTTGGGCTGCTGTCGTACGTAGCCGCAGACCACGAGCGTGCGCATGAGCCGGTGGATGGTGGGCAGCGGCAGCCCGCTGCTCACGGACAGTTCGCTCAGGCCGACCTCACCGCCCGCGTCGGCCATACGCTCCAGCAGATCGAAGGCGCGCTCCAGGGACTGCACACCACCGCTGGCGGCGGCGGGTTTGGCGGCGTCGGTGGAGCTGGCGCTGGGCGTCGGCACGGCGCGTTCCTTTCACGGCTGACAGGCGATGATGCAGCCTACCGGTCGGTTGCTTGACGGCCTGCTTGTATGTAGCTACGTTCTGATTTCTGGAACTGTAATTCCGTTCTGTGGAAACATCCAGGTTGTCGCCGGGGTCACTCTTGACGGTACGAGGAGGGCGGGGAAGACTCCTTCAACAGAACGTTGAATTCCGTTACGTGGAAGTTAACGGCGGGATTCACGGCGGCAGAGAGGGGTCTCCGAGTGTCCGACGTCGAACTGGTGTTGCGCTCGACGCGCGTCATCACGCCCGAGGGGACGCGCGCGGCCACGGTCGCGGTCGCCGACGGCCGGATCGCGGCCGTACTCCCGTACGAGGCCGACGTACCGCCCGGCGCGCGCCTGGAGGACTTCGGCGACGACGTCCTGCTGCCCGGGCTCGTCGACACCCACGTGCATGTCAACGACCCCGGCCGCACGGAGTGGGAGGGCTTCTGGACCGCCACGCGCGCGGCGGCGGCCGGCGGCATCACCACCCTCGTCGACATGCCCCTCAACTCCCTCCCACCGACGACGACGGTCGACCACCTCCGTACGAAGCGGGACGTGGCCGCCTCCAAGGCGCACATCGACGTCGGCTTCTGGGGCGGCGCGCTGCCCGACAACGTCAAGGACCTGCGCCCGCTGCACGACGCCGGGGTCTTCGGCTTCAAGGCGTTCCTGTCACCGTCCGGCGTGGACGAGTTCCCGCACCTCGACCAGGACCGACTGGCCCTGTCGATGGCCGAGATCGCCGACTTCGACGGACTGCTGATCGTGCACGCCGAGGACCCGCACCACCTCGACACGGCCCCGCAGCGGGGCGGCCCCGAATACGCCCACTTCCTCGCCTCGCGCCCGCGCGGTGCGGAGGACACGGCGATCGCGAACCTGATCGCCCAGGCGAAGCGGCAGCACGCGCGCGTGCACGTGCTGCACCTGTCGTCGAGCGACGCGCTGCCACTGATCGCCGAGGCGAGGGCGGAGGGCGTGCGGATCACGGTGGAGACCTGTCCGCACTACCTCACCCTCACCGCCGAGGAAGTCCCGGACGGCGCCAGTGAGTTCAAGTGCTGCCCGCCCATCCGTGAGGCCGTCAACCAGGACCTGCTGTGGCAGGCGCTCGCCGACGGCACGATCGACTGCGTCGTCACCGACCACTCCCCGTCCACCGCCGACCTCAAGACCGCCGACTTCGCGACGGCGTGGGGCGGTATCTCCGGGCTCCAGCTGAGCCTCGCGGCGGTGTGGACGGAGGCGCGGGGGAGGGGCCACTCCCTGGAGGACGTCGTGCGCTGGATGTCCACGCGTACGGCCGCCCTGGTGGGCCTCGACGCACGCAAGGGCGCCATCGAGGCGGGCCGCGACGCCGACTTCGCGGTGCTCGCCCCGGACGAGACGTTCACCGTGGACCCGGCGGCCCTCCAACACCGCAACCGCGTGACGGCGTACGCGGGCAAGACCCTCACCGGTGTCGTCAAGTCGACATGGCTGCGCGGCGAACGCATCGTGGCGGACGGCGAGTTCACCGACCCGAAGGGGCAACTCCTCACCCGTATCCCCTGACCCGTCCCCGGCTTTCCGCCCCCCCTGGCACCCGCAGCGCCGACTCCGAAAGGCAGAACTGATCACCGTGACCGCGATTCCGAGCTTCACCGGCGACGCGAACCCCTACGGAGGCGGCGACCCGTACGCGGACTACCGCACCGCGGACTTCCCCTTCACCCAGTACGCCGACCTCGCCGACCGCCGTCTCGGGGCCGGGGTGATCGCCGCCAACGACGAGTTCTTCGCCCACCGCGAGAACATGCTCGTGCCCGAGCCCGCCGAGTTCGTGCCCGAGGACTTCGGCCACAAGGGCAAGGTCATGGACGGCTGGGAGACCCGGCGCAGGCGCGGCGCGTCGGCGGAGCACCCGTGGCCGACGGCCGAGGACCACGACTGGGCCCTCGTCCGGCTCGGCGCGCCCGGCGTCGTACGGGGCATCGTGGTCGACACGGCGCACTTCCGCGGCAACTATCCGCAGGCCGTGTCGGTGGAGGGCGTGTCGGTACCGGGCTCACCGTCCCCCGAGGACCTTCTGTCGGACGACGTGAAGTGGACGACGCTGGTACCGCGCACGAAGGTCGGCGGCCACGCGGCGAACGGCTTCGAGGTGTCGGTCGAACAGCGCTTCACGCACCTGCGCGTCAACCAGCATCCCGACGGGGGCATCGCGCGCCTGCGGGTGTACGGCGAGGTCGTCCCCGACCCCGCCTGGCTGGCGGTGCTGGGCACCTTCGACGTGGTCGCCCTGGAGAACGGCGGCCGCGCCGAGGACGCGTCCAACCTCTTCTACTCACCGGCGTCGAACACCATCCAGCCGGGGCGCTCCCGCAAGATGGACGACGGCTGGGAGACGCGTCGCCGCCGCGACCAGGGCAACGACTGGATCCGCTACCGCCTGGTGGCGCGGTCGGAGATCCGGGCGATCGAGATCGACACGGCGTACCTGAAGGGGAACAGCGCGGGCTGGGCGACGGTGTCGCTCCGGGACGGCGAGAACGGGGAACAGGGAGAGAACGGGGAGCAGGGAGAGAACGGCGGCTGGACCGAGATCCTCCCGCGCACCCGCCTCCAGCCCGACACGAACCACCGCTTCGTCCTCCCGACCCCGGCAACGGGCACCCACGCGCGCGTGGACATCTATCCGGACGGCGGGATCGCCCGACTGCGCCTGTTCGGCTCACTGA
This sequence comes from Streptomyces sp. NBC_00075, assembly GCF_045041225.1. Classification (NCBI taxonomy): domain Bacteria; kingdom Bacillati; phylum Actinomycetota; class Actinomycetes; order Kitasatosporales; family Streptomycetaceae; genus Streptomyces; species Streptomyces sp. NBC_00075. Next base: position 1,822,564 of record NZ_CP108243.1, on the reverse strand, counting down.
CGGAGGAGGGCGCGGGGGAACTGGCGGGGCGGTATCGAGAGCTCGGGGGGTGAGACGGGCGGGGGTGCCACGGGGCTTGTTTTCGCCCCCGCCGCCCCTACCCGTCCCATCCTCGGGGGCGCTGCCCCCGAACCCTCTCGTCCTCAAACGCCGGACGGGCTGAGAAACCCAGCCCGTCCGGCGTTTGAGGACGAGGCCGTTCAGGCCGATGGCGGGGGTCTGGGGGCGGCAGCCCCCAGGGATGGGACGGGTAGGGGCGGCGGGGGCGAGGAACCGCTGGGGCGGTGGCCGATGAGTTGCGGGCCCCGGAAGGGTCTGAGCTGATGACAACCAGGACCCCTCCCAGAGAGCAGGCATCCGCCATGGGCACCCTCACCCTCACGTCCTTCGTCACCCTCGACGGCGTCTACCAGGCACCTGGCGGCCCCAACGAGGACCCGCGTGACGGCTTCACACAGGGCGGCTGGAGCGTCCCGTACGGGGACGAGGACTTCGGCCGGTTCATCACCGAGGTCTTCGAACGCGTCGACGTCTTCCTCCTGGGCCGCCGTACGTACGACATCTTCGCCTCGTACTGGCCCAAGGTCACCGATCCCGCCGACCCGGTCGCGTCCCGGCTGAACGCTCTGCCGAAGTACGTGGTCTCCGCCGGTCTCAGGGAACCGCACTGGGCCGGCACGACCGTGCTGAGCGGTGATCTCGGCAAGGAGGTCGCCGCCCTCAAGGAGCGCACCGACCGTGAGGTCCAGGTGCACGGCAGCGGCGCCCTCGCCCAGTCCCTCCTCGCCCTGGACCTGGTCGACAAGGTCCACCTGCTGACCTTCCCGGTCGTCCTCGGCGCCGGCCGCCGCCTCTTTGCAGAGGGCGCCGTTCCGACCGCCTTCCGGCACATCGGAGGCCGTACGACCGCGGCGGGCGTCTCCATCCAGACGTACGAGTCCGCGGGCCGCCCGGAATACGGCACCTACGAGCTTCCGGAGAACGCGTAGGCGCAGGCATAGGCGTAGCAATGCGATCTGTGCGAGACACCGCGATATCGCGAGCAAATACCGCGTGTTCGAGATGTCGAAGCGCCGCGTCATTTCGCGCCATTCCGAACTGCCTTGCCCCGCGCCCTATGGAGGTGTGGGGGGGGGTACGCGGGGCAAGGAGTTCAGCGGCACATGCCGATCAGGTCGCGCCGTTCCTGGAACCGAGTCGTGGGGGACTCAGCAGCCGTAGTCGATAGCCGTAGTCGATCAGGTCGAACGAGGCGTAGTGGTCGGAGGTGTAGTAGTCCTCCTGGTACTCCTCACCCGTGACGATGCGACGGGCACCGCGCGTGGAGGAACCAGGGGTCTTGACCGTGTACTCGTGGTAATCCGACCGCACCCCTCTGACCTGCACTTATGGAGGCCGAACCGGCTGTGACCTGCTAGGACGGGTTGCAGAGGCGATCGGAGGCGGTCAGAGGAAAACGCTCTGATTCGACCCCGGTTCGACCTGGGCCGCTCAGAGGCAGTCAGAGGTGATCCCTCTGCAACTTGCCTCCGAGGGACCCGAGTTGACGGAGTTCGATCAGGAGCGGTGACCTCGACGGCTCTCTGTTCCCGCCTTGGTCGAGTTGCGATGGGGACGCCTGCCTCCAGAGCGGGGCCAGGCATACGAATGCCTCCAGGACGGCAATCCTGGAGGCGTTGCTGGCACCGATCGGAGTTCGGTTCCGGGCGTCACCCGTGGTTTTAGCGGGCCTGGGTGGCTCCCTTGTCTTTGCGAGACGACCTCACCGTGGCACACCACAACCACCCCGCAGAACCACAGCGGCAGACCACTCACCCATTCAGCTGACTCGGTCTTCACCACCTCCGCCCGGCAGCCGCCGAGCTCACCCTGCTCGGGGATCTCACCGGCCGCTACGCGACGGGCAGCTACAGCAGGCTCGGCTCCGACGGCCGGACCGTGACCGTGCGCCCCGACCGGGCGGGGGCAGCCGAGCACGGGCACCGCGTCACAGCGGCGATCGCCTGCCATGTCGCTCGGGCCGGCGGCAGCATCGAGGAATTGGCCCGGCTGCTGCTGCACCCCGACCACGAGGGCGGCCGGCACGCCCAGCACATCGCACTGCGCTCGGGGCAGGCCCGCGCCCTGGACTACATCCGACGGGTGTGAGCCAGTGCCTCGGCTGTGATCTCCGGAACCCGAACGCTGGACTCACCTCACGACGCCTACGAGGTTCTCGCCGCGCTGCGGGACCGCATCGAGACCACTCCCTGGCGCGGCGAGCGGGGACGGACCGCGTTGCGTGTGCTGCGGGCGCATCTGAACTTCGCCGAGATTGCCGGTGGCCCGCTGCACCACGCCAGCGAGCGGCAGACCGCGGAGGAAGCGGGGATCTCGCGGACGACGCTGCGCGTGGTCTACGAGACCGTCCTCAAGCCCGGGGGCTGGCTGCGTCGGCTGCGGGTCGGGCACGGCCGGGAGGGCTCCTCCTGGTACCTCGACCACGGCAGCGCCGGTGGCCGTCGTGGCTCCGCTTCACTGTCTCGTTTCTGGACCACTCAGTACCCCCCCGACCTGGCACTTGAGGAGTGGACCACCCCTGGGACGGCCACGACGGCCGACATCGACTCCACCGTCATCGCCCGCCTGATGGACCACGACGCCTTCGCCCACCGCGGCCTCGGCAGCTCCGCCCTCATGATCATCGGGGCATTGCACGTCCGGCCCGTTCAGACGGTCAGCCAGCTTGCCGGCACGGCCTCCGTGTCCCGTGCCACTGCCTACCGGACCTTGCAGCGCCTGGCCGACCAGGGTCTCGTCCAGCACACCGGCGAGACCTGGACCCTCGCTCCCCGTGCAGTGGACGGCTTCGGCGACAGCCCCCTGGATGCCGCCACGGAACCGGGCACCCGGCCGGCACAGGGCTGGGACGGCATCGCCCAGTGCTACGGCACGGCGGGCGCCGCAGTCCGGCGCAGGACTCTGCACGCGATCGAGCGAGCGGCATACCAAAAGGCACTGGACCGGCGCGCGGAACACCGCAGCAAAGCCACCGTGATCGTCCGCAACGGGAGCCAGGTCCTGGTGCCGGCACCCCGGCCCGACGAGATCCCGTCCGCGTGGCAGAGCCCGGACGGCAGCGTCCTCGACCCGGTCACCGGTCGGACTGCCGCCGACTGGCGCTTCGCCACCGACGGCCGACTGATCCTCATCACCCCTGCTGACCAGCGCAGTTACGACGAGATGACTACTGCCCATGCCGAAGCCCTCAGGGAATGGAACTCCGCCGCGTGACTCCACAACCTCCACCCGCCGATGCCGAGAGCGCATCGGTCACTCCTCAAGGCCTGCGCGAGCAGTACGAGTCCGGCGCCACCGTCGCCGAACTCGTCGCCGCGAGCGGGCTGTCGTACGGCACGGTCCTCAACCGATTGCGCGAGGCCGGGACCGTGATGCGCACCTCGTGGCAGACGCGCAGGATGCGCGACGGGCAAGCCCGCCGTAATCTCGCGGCTCGTCTGCGCCGCCTCTACGAGCAACAGGGCGCCACGCTCACGGAGTTGGCCACGGCAGCGTCCGTGACGCGACGTGCCGCGCGGCGGCTGCTGATCGAGGCCGGGGGCGCGCCCCGCACCGCCCAGCAGACACTCCGCATCCGCTCCGCAGCCAACGCCGCACGGCGAAAGAAGCTCGCGCTGTCCCTCCGCGCGCGATACGAAGCCGGCGCCACCGTGCCGGACCTCGCCGAGGAGTGCAACTACTCCATCGGCACCGTCTGTCGACTCCTCCACCAGGCAGGCACCCGGATGCGGCCCAAGCACAACCACGGCCCGTCCCGCACCCCGAAGAAGCGGTCATGAGCGCCCCCGCACCTGTCCCCGGCCAGGCCCGGCAGGCCAAAAGACCGACAGCGCGCCATCCCGGATCCAGCACTCCAGCACGGGGTCCTCCGTCGACGGCAAACACCCACAACCCAACGCCGGCCTCCTCGCTGGCGCACGCAAGTCAACCCACCTTTCCAGATTCAGGAGATCAAGCACACATGAGTGAGAACACCCGACCCAAGACCCTGGCCGCAGCCACGGCGAGCGCCTGGGACGCCTTCGTCATCGTGGTCGGCATGCTCAAGGGCGGCACCGGCAAGACCACCTCCGCCTGGTTCATCGCGCTCTACCACGCGGTCGTCCTCGACCTGCCGACACTGCTGCTGGACGCGGACGCGACCAGCCAGTCCGCCTACGACTGGTTCAAGGTCGCCCAGGCCGCCGGCTTCGAGATCCCCGCCAACCTGGTCATCACGCGGTACCCGTTCGACGACATCGCCGAGTACATCAGCGCCAAGCGCGCCGAGTTCGGCGCGATCGTGGTCGACGTCGGTGGCGGCAGCACCCGCATCTTCCACGAGGCTGTTACCGAGGCGAACCTGCTGCTCGTGCCGGTCGCCCCCACCAAGATCGAGCGCCGCAAGCTCGTGGCCACCTTCGACGAGGCCGAACGCGCCGCCGCCCGCAACGAGCACGGCGTCATCGCCCACGTCGTCATGGTCAAGGCCGACGACCGCACCAGCCTGCCCAGCCGGGCGAAGGACCAGCTGCTGGAGCCCGCCGCAGGTGAGGGCATCGGCCCGGACCGCGACGAGGCGTTCCCGCTCGCCGAGACCACCATCCACTCGTGGGTGCACTACATGGAGGCCTTCGGCGAGATCCCCACCGAACTGAGCGAATACGCCAACCTCATGAAGGAGCTGACCGAGGCATGAGCGAGAACAACGACAGGCCGAAGCCGCCGTCCCGCCGCACCAGCGGGCGTCCCCTGGGCGGGGCCAAGAAGACGGCCCCACCGCCCCCTCCGCCGGCCGCCGAGCTCACGCCCGAGCAGTTCGCCGCCGAACAGGCCGCCGCACGGGGTGAGGGCCCTCCCGCTGCCAGCGAGCCGCAGGTTCAGCCCGCTGCATCCAGCGTTCCCACTGGGGTATCGACGCAGGACCCGACCGAGATGATGGCCGAGGTGGCGCAGGCGCCCGTGGCACCGCCCGCCCATCCGCGCGTCGAGGCCGCGCCGGGCAGCCCGGTGCAGGATCCTGCTGCCAGTCAGTCGGCCCGCCCAGCCGTCGTCGCCTCCGAGGCGGGAACAGAAACTGCTGTGGTGTCGATGGAGGGGCAGACCGTAGCGCCGGCTGCGCAGCCTTCAGCACCTGCGGCTCAGCCCACGCCGTCGGCCGAGCACGTCTCGCAGCACGGGGCGTCTCCAGACGCGGGCGACGACCACCCTGGTACGCGCCCTGCAGCACCTCCTGACCCACCACCGCGCAGATCTGGAGGCACACGGCCGGCGGATCGCCTGCATCACCTACACCAACGTCGCCAAGAAAAAGATCGTCGAACGCATCGCCGCAGACCCGCTCGTCGACGTCGACACCATCCACGAATTCCTGTGGAGTGTCATCCAGCCGTACCAGCTTGAGCTCTGGCAGCAGATCCTCGACTACAACAAGGACCTGTCCAAACCGGAAGACCTTGATGATGTCACCGATCCTCCCGTCATCGAGTATTCCGACCGCGGGCGCAGGCTGCACGAGGGGCGCATCTCCCACGACGACGTCATCGCGCTGTCGCTCCGTCTCGTCTCGGCCCACCCCAAGCTCATACGCATCATCACCAGCAAGTACCCGGTCATCTTTGTCAACGAGTGCCAGGACACTTCGCCCAAGACGATCCAGCTGCTGCTGGACCACCTGGCGGGCGCCGGCCGCGAGAAATGCGTGGTCGGTCTCTTCGGCGACTCCATGCAGAAGATCTACGAGTCGGGCGTCGGAGCGGTAAAACGGCCCGGCCTTCTCACCGAGATCACCAAGCACGAGAACTACCGGTGCTCGCCTCCGGTCGTCGAGGTGCTCAACCGGATGCGTCCCGAGCTCACCCAGGACGCCGTCGGCAAGCAGCGGACCGGAGAGGTCCACTTGTTCCTCAACAGCAGCATCCCGGCCGGCCCTGAGCGACTCACCGCCGCCGAAGCAGTACTCGCCCGGAACAGCTGGACACGGGAGAACAGCAAATACCTGCTGCTCACCCACCGAGGGATAGCGGGCACCCTGGAGTACGCCAACCTCCCGGAGCAGTACCGAAAGCTGGGCCGCTACGGGCCCGACGACCTCATGGCACGCAACGAGCCGTACATCCAGTACCTCACCCGCGTCGAGGCCATCAGCACCGCGTTCCGCAACAGCGACTTCGCCGGGCTGACCGACCTACTGGACGAGGGACGGACACGCATCACCAGTCACGCCCACAAACGCGCCATCCGTGACGCAATCCGTGCACTCGACGCCGTACGCAGCACCGGCACCATCGGTGAGGTGCTCGATCTGATGGCCGACGGCCATCTCCTCGCCCTGCCGGGAAAACTCAAGGACCTGGAACGCCGGAGATCCGCAACGGACCTGGACGAGCGCGACCAGCGGCGAGCGGACTTCTCGAACAACCTCCGCAGCGTGTCCTACCGAGAAGTCATCAGCGTCACCCACTTCATCGACGAACTCACCCCGTTCTCAACTCAGCACGGTGTCAAGGGCGACGGATTCGAGAACGTCGTAGTGGTGGTCGAAGGCCGTGCCTGGAACAGGTACAGCATCGGCAAGATGCTCGCCGGCACTGACAAGCCCGACCGCACCGAACGGTCACGCAACCTGTTCTACGTCTGCTGCTCGCGAGCCCAGCGCGGCCTGGCCGTGGTGTTCATCGACGATCTCCCGGACGGAACAGAGCCCACACTCCACGCCTGGTTCGCTTCAGGCACCATCCACCCGTGAAATACATTCCAAGCCAGACCAGTTACGCATCTTGGACTCTGGGACGTGCAGCGCAGACCCGCTGCCAGTGGGCGGATTCTCCCTTGTGTCGCAGGTGAGCAGCCGCATGCCAGCTCCAGGTGTGCGCACCGTCGCTGCGCTGGAGAGCAAGCAGCTCCGCCCGTGCGTCACCGGGCGGTACCACGGTGTGCGGGGACCGCGTGGGGGCGCCGGGTGCCAGGTTAACTTCCGGAAAACTCATCGGACTTGACGGGAAATTCTTCGGGGTTGTCATTGACATGCCACTGTCTACGCGCGTCATCATGTGGGCATGAGATTCCCCCCACGAATCACTCGCATCGGCGCCGCAGCCGCCGTTCTGTCCGCTCTCCTGGTGGGTGGCACCGTCACCGTCGGCACGGCCGGTGCCGCCACCACGGCAGTGGGCAGCATCTGCTACGACGATCTGCCGTCGCAGGCCTACACGACGCTCAACCTGATCGCGCAGGGCGGCCCCTACCCGTACTCGCAGGACGGCAGCGTCTTCCAGAACCGCGAGGGCGTCCTCCCCAGCCAGAGCACTGGCTACTATCACGAGTACACGGTCAAGACCCCTGGCTCCTCCACGCGCGGTGCCCGTCGCATCGTCACGGGTGAGGAGTACCAGGAGGACTACTACACCTCCGACCACTACGCCTCGTTCGACCTGATCGACTACGGCTGCTGAGTCCCCCACGACTCGATCCGAGGAACGGTGCAATCCGCTGGAGACCCGGCCCTGTATTCAGCCGGCTCCCCAGCTGTCACCCGTAATTGGCATGCATCACTGAACAGGCGCATGTGGCCCCGGCCGATGAAGCAGACCCGTCGCTCGACGGCAGACTCCCGGCAGCGCAGTACGGCGAGCCTGTACGGCAACAGCGCGCGGTGGGCATTGGCCAGGTCCCTAGCCGCAGAGCTCCTTGCCCCGCGTACCCCCCACTGATATTGGGCGCGGGGCAAGGCAGTTCGGCTGCGAGCAGCGGCAGTTGCGACGGCACTCGCCGCCAACTCGGCCTCGGTGTTCGGCACTCATCGCCGGTAGCACCTCACAGGCCCGCCATCTGAGCCTGCCCCTCGGGGTGGGCGCCCTTGGGCGCGCCGCCTTATCCGCGGCGACAGCACTCCGTACCCCGTCTCAACTCGCCCTGCCCCTATGCCCTCCAGAGTGTTCGGATGAGGTACTTGGGCGTCCGCAACGACGCGCTGGGCATCCCCTGACGGAAACGTCTGCCAGAAGCGCCGCTGGGGCCCAGCGGTCGAGGGGGAGGCCCGGAAGCGCAAGCGGGGGTTCCTGGCGCAACCGTGGCCGCACGGACAAGTGCTGGCCGGCGTCTGTGCCGACGCGCCGATCTTGCTACTGCGGGGCTTTGTCGGAGTGCCCTTCCGTCAGGTGATCGATGAGTTCGCCGGGTGCGACATCGAGCGCCGTGGCGATGTCCACGAGAGTCAACGCGCCGGGATTGCGCTTCCCGTGTTCGATGTAGATGAGACCTCGAAAGCTCACCCGCTGCGTTCTGCTAGCTCTTCCAGGGTGTAGCCCCGTTCCTCTCTGAGGCGGCGGAGTTGCATTCTGAGGGACAGGAGTCGCGGGTCTGGCGACGGTTCACGATCTGGCACACAGTGACACCATCCGCATGCCACACCGGACGCCATGAACAGTTGTGCATAATCGCGCTTGGGGAGGGAAATGCTGATGCCGTAACAGTCCCGCCGGCCGGGACGATCCGGAATCCGCAGGCATCGGAGTCACTTCGTTGCCGCTGTGACCGAATCGGCCTGGCCAAGTGGCGTATTCCGGCGAGAGGCATGATGAGATCAGCGCTGCCGTTTGACCGTTGGCATAAGTCCTACCCGAAACCGCACCGTGGCGACGTTGCCTGCAAATGCGGAACCAGGAATCGCCTTCTCTATCCTTCATCCGATCATGGATGAGGGCTGCGATGGCAAGCGCGTTACGTCGATCACGCCGGGCAGGAGCGACGCGTTTCGTTCGAGGAGCAGAATGAAGCGCATGCCCACCTGGGTGAGGTGTCGCTGCACAGTGTCAAAGAGCGCCGGGGAAACCGCACTTGCACGGCCTGCGATGGTTCCTTCTACGCGACGCAGCTGATCAAGAGGAAGAAGGAGAGAAGCAAACGACACAACACGGTGATCGCCTACGAGGGGCATCTTCGTAACCACATTCTGCCGTTCATCGGCAGCCGACCGGCAGCGTCTCTGCGACGCTGTGACTCCACAGCGTTCGTCGACCACCTCATGAGCACTCCGAGCCTTCGGTCACCGCGCTCGGTGGTTCAGGTGTTCACGACATGGCGCCTCCTCATGCACTACGTGCTGGACGAAGATGTCCCGCTCCCCGCCAATATCGTGTCCCGCGTCGAACTACCCGAGATCGACAGGCATATCGAGGTCGCCCTCAGACCCGAGCAGGTTGCCGCTGCGGCAGCGGCCATGCGGCAGGTGGAGCCGCGTTTCGAGATCGCAGTCTGGCTGGGCGCCTGTGCCGGGCTGCGCCGTGGTGAAGTTCTCGGACTGAAGTGGGATCACGTCGACTGGTCACAGAATTTCCTGTGCATCAAAGAACAACAGCAGCACGGACAGGCCGCACCGCTCAAGACGAAGGCGAGCTCTGCGACACTGGAAGCCGCGGCCCTGTGGTGATGAACATTCACGACGGGCCTGTACGGGCGGATCACTTCCATCGCAAATGGCATCAGGCCCTCGACAGGGCAGGGCTTCCGGCGAGAACCCGCTTCCAGTACCTGAAGCGCTTCTATACTTCCATGCTGGGAACGTCGGGACTCCACGACCCCAAGACGGTTCAAGTCCTATCCCGTCATGCCAGGTTTTCCGATACCTGGGACACCTATGCACAACCTCCGTCGGTCATCTCCCTGCCTCCTGCGATGGCTAAGGGTTGTCCTACCTTCTTGACGTGGGCCTGCTCTGGCCGTTCGTAGGATCGGAGGGCCCGGGGGGCTTCGGGTATGGGTGTAAAGATTGAGCCGCTAGATGGCTTACGGGACTTGGCCGCCCGAAGCCCCACGACGACCCGACCGCCAATTGGGATACGCGACTTGATCGCTGCTGTAGGACAACGCAGGCGAGGTCGTCTGCGGGTTCCATGTGCGACGAGCTGGCTCAAGGGAACGTGCCCGATATCTGGGCCGGTGTGGACATCGGCAAGACACATCACTACGCCGTGGCGATCAACGCGGAGGGCAAAAGGCTGCTGTCCCGCCGGATCCGAAGGCGCCGGATCCTGCGCCCCTGCCAGTGCGTTGGCCATGACGAGCGGCGGAATGGCGCCGCCACCGCATTCCGATCTCGGTGCCCGCCCCCGTGATCGGCACTCGGGCCGGCCGGTCGAGGCGCCTCCGGACATTCGCGAAGCGGCCCGGCTTGCGTGCGGACCTGGTGCAGGCGCCCGGGTCCGACTGGCGTACCCCCGAACTGCGATGCCGTTCAGTCGGTGGGGAGGACGTAGACGCGGGCGAATCGGGTGCCGATGACCGTCTCGTCGGGGTGTCCGGCGATGGCTCAGTCGCCTTCGCGTGGCGGTCATCTGCAGCCTCGGAAGCGGCAGTTGAGGCCAAATGTGACCTTATGTGACGATTCAATAATAAATAGCAGGAATTTCCATCAAGAATTACTCAAAGATTGCTGAACGGTGAGCCGCTTTATGTATCTATTAAATGCTTAGAAAGTACATAAAACGCCCAGTGCTCGATGGCGATCCAGTCCTCCGGGTTGCCGGGCGGTCGTGTTTCTTGATCTCGCTTTTACCGGAACATCAGATTCCGCATGGGGGTCTCTGCGGGTGGCTGCGAAGATCCGCTCACTATTTCTCCGCACATGACTTACGGGGGCCAGCCATGCGTCACCGACCCATGCTCAGAACCAGGCACAGACGGATCCGACAGGTTGCGACAGCAGTGGTGCTGCTTCTCGGTATCGACGCGGCCCTCGTCGCGGAGAACAGTGGGCTTGCGTTCGCCCTGCCCGCCGAGACGACCGCCAGCGGCGCTTCTTCCTCCTCCGACCAGAGCTACGGCCCGGCCGAGGCACAGGATGAGACGTCGGCGTTGCTGATGGCCCGGTTGCAGAACCGGAGGATCGAGATCCTGTCGGAGCGGACGACGGACTCGACGACGTATGCGCTGGCGGACGGAAGCATGCAGACCGAGGCCTACGCAGGCCCGGTGCGGGTGAAGCAGGACGGGGCCTGGCACGACATCGACACCAGTCTCACCGACGCCGGGGACGACTTGGAGCCGAAGGCTGCTGCGGCCGATATCGCGGTGTCCGACGGCGGTGACACCGACCTCGCCTCGGTGACCAAGAGCGGGAGGTCCTTCGGCCTAGGCTGGGAGGACAAGCTGCCCACGCCGACCGTGCGCGACGCGACCGCCTCCTACGCCCTGGGCGACGGCCAGACCCTCACGGCGACCGCGCTAGTGCAGGGTTTCTCCGAGAACATCACCCTCGCCCAGCAGCCGGCCGTTCAGTCCCTGACGTACCGGATCCCCCTGGACCTGAAGGGCCTGGCCCTTTCCCAGGCCGATTCCGGGCACCTCCTGCTGAAGGACTCCGACGGCAAGATGGTGGCCGAGGCGCCCGCGCCGATGATGTGGGACGCGTCCAAGAACCCCGCCTCCGGCGAGTCCGCACACGAGGAGCAGGTCGCCACCAAGGTCGAGACAGCTGCCGACGGCGCACAGACCCTCGTCCTCACCCCCGACCAGGCTTTCCTGGCCACCGCGACCTATCCGGTGACGGTCGACCCGACCACCACCCTCGCGGTGACCACGGACACCTGGATCCAGACTCCTGACTACCCGGACTCCCAGGTCTCCTCGCAGGAGCTGAAGTCGGGTACCTACGACGGCGGAGCGGACCTGGCGCGTTCGTACCTGAAGTTCGACGTGTCGAAGTTCGTGGGCAAGCACATCACCGACACCAACTTCGCCCTGTACAGCTACTACTCGTCGACCTGCGCCACGGACGGTGCGGGCACCACGGTCCGCCGGATCACCTCCGACTGGTCGTCGACCTCGCTGACCTGGGGCACCCGGCCGTCGTCGTCCGGGACCGGTGCGGTGAACAACCTGGTGCCGCGCGGCTACTCCTCGGCCTGCCCGGCCGCCTGGTCCAACTGGGACATCGACACCATCGTCCAGGCATGGGCCGACGGCGCCACCAACTACGGCCTCATGGTCTACGGCACCAGCGAAACCGACTCCACCACCTGGCGCCGCTTCCGCTCCGCCAACTACACCACCACCGGATACGCCCCCAAGCTGACGGTCACCTACAACTCCTACCCCGCCAAGCCGAGTTCGGCCGCGGTGTCGCCGTCCGCCGTCAACACCTACAACGGCACGCGGTACGTGACCACGTACACCCCGACATTGTCCGCGAAGGTCTCCGACCCGGACGGCTCGACGGTCAAGGCCCAGTTCGAGATCACCAACGACCCGGCCTACACCGGCGAGACGTCGTACTCCTACACGGCGACTTCCTCCTCGGTCTCCTCGGGCTCCACCGCGACTCTGGCCATCCCGTCCGCGAGCCAGCTCGCTGCCGCGCATCTGCGGATGCGGGTGCGGGGCTACGACGGCACCGACTACGGCGCCTGGTCGTCCTACCTCTACTTCGTACCGAACGTCGCCAAGCCCGCCGCCCCTACCGTCTCCTGCGACGCGTACCCCTCCGGTGTCTGGACGGACAAGTCCAGCAGTGGCGCGACGTGCACGCTCGACACCTCCGCGAGTGACGGGCAGGGCTACGAGTGGGGCCTGGACAACTCGGCCGTCCCCAACAAGGTGGTCGACACGGCTGACGGAAACGGCGGAGACCCGCTGACCGTCCACATCACCCCGGCCAACGGCTGGCACACCTTCTCCGCGAAGACCATCGACTCCAGCGGCAATCTCTCCACCGCCACCACCTCCTACTCCTTCGGCGTGGGCAAGGCGAGCCTGAACTCGCCGACGACCGGTGACACCACCGATGACGACGTGACCTTGTCGGCGACGCAGTCCGGGGCGTTCACGGAGGTGACGTACCAGTTCGAGATCGGGTCCGCCGACCCCAACGGCTGGCAGCCGATCCCCCTGACCCACGTCACCAAGGCCGCCGACGGCACGGCGGTGCCGTCCTGGCCCCTGGCCTTCTCCGCCTCCGCCCAGCCCGTCGACCTGGACTGGGCCTCCACCAGCCAGCTGAACGACGACGGCCCGGTACAGGTGCGGGCACTGTTCACCGACGGCACGAACACCTACGCCACCAGCCCGGCCACCGTCACCATCGACCGCAAGGCCGACAACGCGCCGACTGCGGATCTCGGTCCAGGGGCTGTGAACCTGCTGACCGGTGACTACGGCCTGGACGCTACGGACGCCTCCGCGTTCGGGGCGTCGGTGACCCGCACGTTCTCCTCCCGCGACCCGCTGGGGGCATCCGGGCAGGACGGCCAGGTCGCGATCTTCGGCCCGAACTGGTTCTCCGGCATCACCGCCACCAAGGCCGACTGGGGATACATCAAACAGACATCGCCCAGCTCGGTTGCCGTGATGGACTCCAGCGGCGCCTCGACCGGCTTCACCCTCCTGAACGCCACCGCGGGCACCTGGACCCCACAGCCGGGCTCGGAGAGCCTGACCCTGACCGGCACCCTGTCCGGAGCCTCCTTCACTCTGAAGGACACCGACGGCACCACCGCCACCTTCACCAAGCCCAACGCCGGCTCGGTGACCTGGCAGCTCGCCACGTCCTACACGGTGACCAGCGGCTCGGCGACCACCACGACGGTGGTCTCGCACGCGGTCGCGGTGTCGGGCGGCAGCGAGTACCTGTCCGAGCCGCAGTACGTCATCGCCCCCACCAGCGCCGTCTCCGCGGCCACCTGCGCGGGCGACCCGTCCACACTGGGCTGCCGGGTCCTGGAGTTCGTCTACGCGCCCTCCACCACCGCGACCGCCTCGACCACCGGCAACTACGCGGGCCAGGTACAGCAGATCAACCTGTGGGCCACCGCCCCGGGAGCCTCGTCCTCCATCTCCACCCCGATCGCCGCGTACGACTACACCAGCAGCGGCCGGCTCGCCGACGCCTGGGACCCACGGCTGTCCACCCCTCTCAAGACCAGCTACACCTACGACAGCGCCGGCCGGGTCTCCACCCTGACCCCGCCCGGCCAACTGCCGTGGACCTTCACCTACGACCACGTCGGCAACAACGGCGACGCCGGGGACGGCATGCTGGTGTCCGCCTCCCGCCCAACCCTCCAGACCGGCACCACCGCCACCACCGACGGCGGGACGGCCACCACCAGCGTCGTCTACGACGTCCCGGTCTCCGGCACTACCGCCCCCTACGACCTGTCTTCCACCAAGACCTCCACCTGGGCGCAGAACGACAACCCCACCCTCGGCACCGCCGTCTTCCCGCCCACCTCCGTCCCGTCCAGCCACGACGGCACCACCCTCGGGTCCGGCGCCTACACCAAGGCCACCATCACCTACCTGGACGAGCGCGGCCTGGACGTGAACACCGCCAGCCCGGGCGGCCACCTCACCACCACCGAGTACGACACCCTGGGCAACACCACCCGCGAACTGACCGCCGCCAACCGCGAACTTGCCCTCGGCACCACGACCAGCACCGACCCCCTGGTGGCCGGCGCGATTGCCAACGCCGGCTCCCCCGCCGAAGCCGCCGGTCTGCTGTCGACCACTACGAACTACACGACAGCCGCCGACGGCTCCTCGCTCGTGTCCGATGTCTCCGGGCCCCTGCACACCATCACCCTCCGGCACAACCTCGCAGGCGGGGCCAGCACGGCGGACCTACCGGCGGGATCGGAGACACTCGCCCGCTCCCACACGTCCATTGCTTATGACGAAAACCGCCCCAGCAGCGCCGACGTCTCCGACCTGCTGACATCCGTCACCACCGGCGCCGCGGTCCCCCTCTACCCCTCCGACGGCGACAAGCAGACGACGGCCACGACCTACGACTGGACCACCGGCCTGCCCCTGACCACCGTCACCGACCCCTCCGGCCTGGCCATCACCACCACCTACAGCTACGACAGCGACGGCAACCAGACCAAGGAAGTCCAGCCGACCTCCTCCGGCACCGACGCCAAGACCACGCTGACCACCTACTACACCGGCACCGGCACCTGCGCCGGCCACCCCGAGTGGGCCGACCTGGTATGCACCCAGGCCCCCGCGAGCACGATCACGGGCGGCGGCAGCAACCCGGACCAACTCCCCACCCGGACCTACACATACGACAACTACGGCCAGGTCAAGACCCTGACGGAGACCGCGAACGGCACCACCCGCACCACCACCACGACCTACGACAGCGCCGAGAGGCCCCAGGCCGTCACGACCACCGGTGGCACGGGCACGACCACTCCCGCCACGACCTACACCTACGACACCACCACCGGCGCCCCATCCACGGTGACCTCGAACAGCCAGACCATCACGGCCGCCTACGACGAACTCGGCCGTCAGGCAACGTACAAGGATGGCACCGGCAACACCACCGCCACGTCCTACGACAGCTCCGACCGCGCGGTCAGCCGCACCGACTCGGCCCCCTCCACCACGACCTACACCTACGACGCCACCACAGGCCTGCCCGCCACGCTCACCGACTCCGTCGCGGGCACCTTCACCGCCACCGCCTACGACGCCGACGGCAACCTCACCGGCGAAACCCTCCCCGGCAGCTACACCCTCACCCAGACCTACGACACCACCGGCGCACAGACCACCCGCGCATACGCGGACCCCAACCAGACGCCAGTCCTGACCGACACCGCCGACTACAGCACCGGCGGCCAGCAGGCAGGCCACACCGAGAACAACGGCGCCGCCACCACCAGCAACTACACCTACGACGCCGCCAACCGCCTCACCCAGGCCAGCGACGACACCGGCTCCGCCTGCACCACACGCAGCTACGGCTTCGCCGGCAACACAAGCTACAACCGGACCTCACTGACCACCGCCGCGAGCACCACCGACTGTGCCGACACCACCACCGGCACGACCACCACCACGGCGGCCACTCACACCTACGACAGCGCCGACCGCATCACCGACACCGGCTACACCTACGATGCCTTCGGCCGCACCACCACACTCCCCGACGGCACTGCCCTCGCCTACTACACAGGTGACCTCGTCCGCCAGGAAACCACCAGCACCACCAAGCAGACCTGGACCCTCGACGCAGCCCATCGCCTGGCTGCCTGGACCACCCAGAACAGCACCGACGGCGGCACCACCTGGGCCACCACCGCAACCCGGGCCAGCCACTACGACGACGACTCCGACAGCCCGGCCTGGACCACCGAGGACACCTCCGGCACCATCACCCGCAACGTCACCGACCTCGCGACGGGCCTGGCGGCCACCACCTCGGCCACCGGCGGCACCACGCTGCAGTTCGCCAACCTCCATGGAGACATCGCCGTCCAACTCGCCCTGAGCACGACCACCGCCACAGCACTCAGCTACGACGAATTCGGAAACGCGACGGGATCGGCTCGCTATGGTTGGCTCGGCGAGGCGCAACGCAATTCAGATGCCCAGTCCGGAATCGTGCTCATGGGAGTTCGTCTCTACAATCCGGGCACCGGGCGATTCCTTTCCGTGGACTCTGTTGTGGGAGGCAGCGCGAACGCGTACGACTACACCGACCAGGACCCCGTGAACCAGGTGGACCTTGCTGGTACCCACACGGCCCACCGGACCTGCGGAATAATCACGTGCACCGTCTATATTTCACGCAAAGCCACGGAGCAGCTCTACACCTACTTCGCCCGGCATGGCTGGACCTTCGCGGCTGGATCCGGGATTCTAGGCGGTGTTGTCGGAGGTTTGTTGTGCCATGGCAACTACTGGTGCATGGGCGCAATCGAGGCTTGGTTCCTCCTCTGGGCGTCAGAGATCATCGATGTCACGGACGAGGCTCACATGGATCACAAATGTCTTGCCATCAAGACCACGTCACCGGCAGTCGGATATTTTTCCGGCCATAGATTTCTCGGGTACCTACCACTTTATCCTGAGGAAGTAGGGGGAAAGAATTGTCAAAAGAAGTGAGTGAACGTGACGCGCATCCGCTCGTGCTCACGGCGCGGATGCTGCTTGCCCAGACCGTTGTTTTCTACCTGGTGTTCCTGATACTGCTCTTCGCTGAAGGAATGCTCCATTTTGGGGCACGTGTGGCATTGCGGCATGCGTTCGAGCGAGCTGCGATAGCGGGCGTGGTGCTTGCCGTGGTAGTCACCCTCTCGCAGCTCAAGAAAGCGAAAACCGGGTCAGGCGTCACCGCGCGCTCAATGCTTGGCGTCGAGCGCTTCGATATACCTCTCGCGATGACCGGATCCGCTCCCTACGGTATCCAGGAGACACTTCAGTCGGTGCCAGGAGTCGGCAACGTCATAGTTCTGGGTGACCAGAGTTGGGGCGTAGTTCTGAAAGGTCCCGCTCGATGGCTCGCCAGAGTCCACGTCACTGTGACTGACGACCGGATGGCCGTAGTGGAGGCGGCACCGAGGCATCCTTTCTTCTTTCCCGCCGGAGCCGGAAGGCGAACGGTCGGCGCCTTGACCAAGAAGCTGGGGGAAGGGTGAGGCTCCGGGGCGTTTGAGGGGTGAGACAGGAAGGTTTTCGGCCCGGACGCCTTCGGCGGTGCGGCGGCACCATGCGTATGGTGCCGCCGGCCGATCCACGCCAGGTGGAGTTGCGGGTCGTGATCTCGATGCGTGCAGATGCCCCTTGGGACGCTGGTAAGAATGCTGTCACCGATCCTGCTGGCTTAGACCGTGTCCTACGTGGTGAGGCGGACAAGCCGTTTGTAGCAGCAGATGGCGGCGGCGAGGCCGAGAAAGGCGAGGTAGTTGCGGGGATTGCGTTCGTAGCGCGGGCTGAGTCGGCGGTAGCCGGACAGCCGCGACATGGCGCGTTCGATCACCCGGCGGCGGCGGCCCAATCGTTCGCTGGACTCGATTCCTTTGCGTGCGATCCGAACTCCGATGCGCTTGCCGCGTAACCATTTCCGCAGGTCGGCGCGGTCGTAGGCTTTGTCCGCGTGCAGGCGCTGGGGCTTGAAGTGGCGGCCGCGGTGGGGGTCGTGTCTCGTTTGGTGACCCTCGATCATGGGCTTCAGCCCTTCGCTGTCGTGGGTGTTGCCGGCCGAGACGCCGACGAGAAGGGGCAGTCCGTTCGCGTCCGACAAGATGTGCATCTTCGAACCCGGCTTTCCCCGGTCCACGGGGTTCGGACCTGTGTGGTCGCCCCCTTTTTAGCCCTGACGTGGGCGGTGTCGAGGACGACGCGGGTGACGTCGACGAGGCCGGCGTCGTCGAGCCGGTGCAGCACAGCCTCATGGAGGCGGCCCCAGACACCGGCTCTCGACCAGATGAGGAACCTACGGTGAGCCGTCGACTTCGATATGCCGAAACAGGGCGGCAGTTGGCGCCAGGCGCAGCCGCTGACCAGGACGTAGATGATCGCCGCGAACAGCGTCTCATCAGGGGTGTCCTGCGTTCCGCCGCCCTGCGGCCGCACTCTCGAGGGCGGGATCAGCGGCTTCGCGATCCCCCACAGTCCGTCCGGAACAATCCAACTCCACGTACCCCGCCCCATACCGAAACCAACGTCCGCCTCACCACGTAGGACACGGTCTCAGAAGGCACACCACCCCATCCAGGTCCACTGGAGAGGCACATCTGCGCGGGCTTGATTGTCGAGATCGCACAACCCTCACGCGGTCGTTCCGACCAAATACAAGGCTGACTGTCGGCGGCCATTGAGAATTCCCCACGTACGGCCACTTGTGCCGTCACTCTCCGTCGACGTCCCGCGTGCTCGGGTTGCACGGTGCAGATCAGGCCAGGGGTGCTTTCCCGGCGGGGCCGATGTCGGCGCGGGCGTCATCGCTGTCGGCGGCAGTCCTGGGAAGACAACCCCGTCCCTGAGCCGTTGTATGCGATGGCACGGTCGATGTGTGGCATCCGGCGCGTGGCCGTCCAAGGCTTGTCCGAGCGAGGGAAAGGGGTGGTCACGCGATGAAGGCGGTGCGGTTCCACGAGTACGGCGGGATCGATGTGCTGCGGGTGGAGGAGGTGGAGCAGCCGACGCCCGGCCCCGGACAGGTGCTGGTCGAGGTCCGCGCGGCCGGGATCCAGCCCGGCGAGGTGATGATCCGCAAGGGTGCGCGGCACGGACGCTGGCCGGCCACGTTCCCCTCCGGGCAGGGCAGTGATCTGGCCGGTGTCGTGGTGGAGGTCGGCCCGCAGGTGCGCGGCTTCGCGGTGGGCGATGAGGTCTTGGGCTTCACCCATGACAGGGCGAGCCATGCGGAGTTCGTCGTGGTCGACGACGTGGACGTGGTCTCGCGTCCGCAGGGGCTGTCCTGGGACGTGGCCGGGTCGTTGTACGTGGCCGGCACGACCGCGTACGCCTGCGTGTTCGCGGCGGATCCCGGGCCGGCGGACACGGTCGTGGTGTCCGGTGCGGCGGGCGGCGTCGGGTCTCTTGTCGTGCAGCTCGCGCGGCGGCGCGGCGCCACGGTGATCGGGCTGGCGAGCGAGGGGAACCATGCCTGGTTGAAGGAGCGCGGTGTCGTCCCGGTCGCATACGGGGAGGGCGTGGCCGAACGGATCCGGGAGGCTTCCGGCGGGAACGTCGACGCGTTCATCGACACGTTCGGCGACGGCTACGTGGACCTGGCGGTGGAGTTGGGTGTGCGGCCCGAGCGGATCAACACGATCCGCGATTGGCAGGCCGCGGCCAGGGTCGGGGCGCAAACCTACGGAGAAGGTGCGGCGGCGTGCGCGGTCGTGCTCGGCGAGCTGGCCCGGCTTGCCGCGCGCGGGGAGCTGGAGGTGCCGATCGCCCGCACCTACCCGCTGGAGCGGGTGCGAGACGCGTTCCGCGAACTGGAACGGGGGCACACCCACGGCAAGATCGTGCTCCGTCCGTAGCTCCGGCCGGCCGAGGCGACCGTCGAGCCGGTACCCCGGAACATCAACGCGGTGTCACCGTTGGCGGCCAGATGACTCCCCGTCAAGTGGCCGCCGGCGGGGAAACACAACTGGCCACTGACAGCTGACACGGATGCCTCCGCACGCTCGCTGCACATTTGGCCACCAGGTCGAACCGGGCAGACAGGAGCAGACCCGCCGAGTGGCACATAAGAGCAGGTCACAGCCCCATAACGCTTACTGGCTACGCCCCGCCAACATAAGACCTACGCATTGCGATGCGTAGAACGCGCATGCCCGATTTACCGGAGCCGCCTTCGGGATTCGAACCCGAGACCTACGCACCACGAGTGCACCGGCCCCAGACCACGAACACTCCACCGCAGACCTCCTCCTGCCTGACGGCAGTTGCAAACTGCGGGGTAGAGCGACAGCGTTCTCCCATCGACCCGAACCAGCCCGGAGGCGTCATCCACCCCTCCGCGCCAGGGACGTTTCGCCGCCTAGCACGGGAAGCCCCGAAAGACCGGGAAGGGCCTCCGCCGCAGATCAGAGGGATCCTTCCAAGGTAAAGCCGCAGGTAGCGGCAGACGAGTCGGGCTGTACGCCGGGTTCTGTTCGAGACGGCACCACTCCGGATGCCCCAGTCAGCAGTTCCCAGGATGAGACCCCCAGCCTCCAGGGCACTGCCGTTTCCTCAAGTAATCCGCAATCGAACTCGACCCCGAATCGACCCCCACCGCCCCAATCGGGTCTGGATCATGGCCATGACCTGCATAAATGCCCTTGCACTTCGACCAAGAACTACAACTCGTGGTAGTAACCGGTGGACTGCGAGGGCAGGACGCCCTCCCGGTTCTGGAAGACGCTGCCGTCCTGCGAGTACGGGTAGGGGCTGCCCTGCGCGATCAGGTTGAGCGTCGTGTAGGCCTGCGACGGCAGATCGTCGTAGCAGATGCTGCCCACTGCCGTGGTGGCGGCACCGGCCGTGCCGACGGTGACGGTGCCACCCACCAGGAGAGCGGACAGAACGGCGGCTGCGGCGCCGATGCGAGAGTGATTCGTGGGGGGAATCTCATGCCCTCACGACGACGCGCATAGACAGTGGCATGTCAATGACAACCCCGAAGAATTTCCCGTTAAGTCCGATGAGTTTTCCGGAAGTTAACCTCGATCTTTCTTGATGGGCCGTCGACGAAGTCGGCGGCCCATTTCGTTGTCGATGGCCGAGACCGGGCAGGCCGGGGGCCCGGGTGTCGTCTCGGGTGGACGCCGGTTTCCACTGTTCCGGGTGAGGGTGATGCTGCTCGTAGGGGTGGGAAAGCTGCTGGTCAGCCGGGGTTCGGCAAGAGTGCGAGCCGTTCGAGGGCGTCTGTGATCTCGCGGGTCCAGGGCCAGTGGCGGGCAAGGCGGAGGAGGCGGCGCCGGCCGGTGATGACGAGCTGGCCGGCCGCGGAGAACAGGCGGAACCGCAAGCGACGCGGTTCCCAAAGTCTCGCCTGGCCGGTCAGGGCGAGCATGGGCATCCAGGCCAGCAGATCGAGCGCCATCTGGACGGTCTCCAGCCAGACCTGATTCTGCGCGGTGTCGTGCAGGGGAAGGTTGCGGAGCCCGGTGGCCCGGGCGGCTCGGATCCGGTCCTCCGCGCGAGCCCGCAACCGGTGACGGAGCTCGAGTTCGGCGATCGGCCGGTCGGCGGTGTTGGTGGCGAAGCACGTGAGACGCATGCCGTCCGCATCCGTGATCCGCAACTGGGCTCCGGGGTGGGGACGTTCCTTGCGGACGAGCAACCGAATGCCCTGCGGCCAGCCGTCGAGCAGGTCTCCGGTGAGTTCGGCGACCCAGGCCCCGTCACGAACCTCGCCGTCCGGCTCGACCGCGGGCGTCCAGGCCGATGCGGGGATCTGAAGAACGTGCTGGTGGATGGCCTCGGTGATCACCATGCCGACCGAGTAGGACAGCCAACGCCCGCGCTGGGCGAGCCAGGCCACGAACTCATGGGTGCCGCCCGCAGAATCACAGCGGATCAGCGTCCGCCGTCCTTGCCGGTACTTTTTGGGCAGTTGAGCGAGGGCCAGGCGGGCGGCTGCGATGTGGTCGACGGCCGTGTTCGAGCCCGCGTTCCCGGGTCTCAGCAGGGCGGCGACGGGTTCACCGGTCCCTCCCGGACCGTGGTCGACGAACCCCATGAGCGGGTGATGACCGTAGGACTTCTTCCAGGTCGGGGCCGCGTCCTGCTTGTCCGAGTGCGCGACGACCAGGACCCCGTCCAGGTCCACGGTCACCTGTCCGCCGGTGTCCGGAGCCCGGTTGCCGGCCAACTCCCAGACGCGTCGGCGGACTTCGGAACGTGCGGCGCGGATGGCGGTCAGCGCCTTCTCGCCCGAGGCGGCAAGGGTGTCGATCAGCCGGGAGACCGTAGGGTCGGAGGCGACCGGCCCGAACACGGCAGGCTCGGACCGCAGCAGGGTGATATCGGCGAGGCAGTCCCCGCCCAGCGCGACCGCCAGTGCGAGGTCCACGAGTATCTTGCCGGGGTCGTGGACGGCCCGCGGCTTCCGCCACAAGGTCAGGGCTGCGGATAAGGCCTGGTCAAGACCGGTCTTGCGGACAGTTTCGATCAGCAGGACCGAACCGGCCTGCGAGACCACGGCCCGGCCGTCCTCCCGGATACGGACACGGGGGTAGGACCCGATAGGCTTCTTCACCTGGAAAGTGCCTTTGGTTTCAGCGGGAACAAGGACCTAGACAATCCTCATTCTTGCTGGTCAGAGGCACTTTCTGCTTGCCTGACCGCCTATCGGACAGCCCGCTTCATGAAAGCGCGAGGTTAACTTCGGGATCGGCCACCCCGGTCACCCCCGCTTCCGGCTCTCGGCGGCCGCGAACAGTGCGAACGACAGCACGAGCAGTGCCGCGCTCGCGTAGACCTCGTAGCCGTCGAGAAAACCGATCTTCTGTACGAGGCCCCAGTGCACGTCGGTGAATTCGTGCAGCAGACCCGCGGCGCCCTGCACCAGGGCGAGGAAACCGACGATCTCCAGTAGCTGCTTCATGCCGGGATCCTCGCCCCGGGCACCGCCCTCTTCCATCGGCCGTAGGGCGAGGTCTGCTGTCCCGAAGTCGTCGGTCGCTCCCGGAGGCACCGTCGAAAGTCTGCGGCGGCGCGACTTTGGTCGACCATCGCTACTCGGCAGGGGTGACACGGGCCAGAAGTGCGTAGATTTGTCGACTGTGAGTGGTGACAGGCCGACATCCGTTCCCGAGGCCCCTACGGCGTTCCCGGGGCGGCGGTGGCTCTTCCCGTCGGCCGTGCTCGACGGACTGGACCCCGCCCCCGACCCCGGTTCAGTCCCTGGCCCCGGCTCCGAACACGAGCGGGCCGGACGGTTCGGACGGCTTGGCCGCCTTGGCATGTCCGCACGGCCCCGGCGCACCGCACGCGACTGGGTCGTCGACTTCACCTGCTTCCTGCTGGCCGTCGTCATCGGAGTGCTGGGCGCGGACGCCCTGGCCGACGACCCGAACACCCCCCACGCCCTCGCTCTCGTCGACCAGTGGCTCGGCGCCCTCGCCTGCGCCGCCGTCTGGCTGCGGCGCCGCTGGCCGCTCGGCCTCGCCGTCGCGATGCTCGCGGTCAGCCTCGTGTCGAGCACGGCGGGCGGCGCCGGCCTCGTCGCCCTCTTCTCCCTCGCCGTGCACCGGCCCTTCCGGTACGTCGGCCTGGTCGCCGCCGCCTCCGTCGCCGTGATCCCGTTCTTCTACTGGCTGCGCCCCGACCCGGACCTGCCGTACGTCGTCTCGGTGATCCTCAGTGTGCTGCTGACCGCGACCGCGGTCGGCTGGGGCATGTTCGTACGGTCCAAGCGGCAGCTCATGCTCAGCCTGCGGGACCGGCTGCGACGGGCCGAGACGGAGGCGGCGCTGCGGGCCGAACAGGCGCAGCGGCTCGCCCGCGAGGCCATCGCGCGCGAGATGCACGACGTACTCGCCCATCGGCTCACCCTGCTGAGCGTCCACGCCGGCGCCCTGGAGTTCCGGCCCGACGCACCCCGCGAGGAGGTCGCGCGGGCGGCCGGGGTCATCCGGGAGAGCGCCCACGAGGCACTCCAGGACCTGCGGGAGATCATCGGGGTCCTGCGGGCCGGCGACGCGGAGGAGGCGGGGCGCCCACAGCCGACCCTGGCCGCGCTCGACACCCTGGTGACCGAATCCCGCGAGGCCGGCATGAAGATCGTGCTGGACAGCCGTGTGACGGCACCGGCGGCCGTTCCCGCCTCCATCGGCCGCACCGCCTACCGGATCGTCCAGGAGGGCCTCACGAACGCCCGCAAGCACGCCCCGGGCGCCGAGGTCACGGTGTCCCTCGCGGGCGCCCCGGGCGACGGCCTGACCGTCTCCGTACGCAATCCCGCGCCCCCGGGAGACATCCCGCACGTCCCCGGCTCCGGGCAGGGCCTCATCGGCCTGACCGAGCGCGCGGCGCTGGCGGGCGGACAGCTGGAGCACGGCACGGAGGCGGACGGGGGAGAGGGCGGACACGGGCACACGCGCGTGGGGTTCGCCGTACGAGCCTGGCTGCCCTGGGGCGGACCTCTGTGAAGCGGAACCCCTTCAGTGCGGGACCTCTTTAAAGAAGAGGGCGCTTTCAGCCGCGCGCCGTACGCGGTACCACCCGATGCCCCGCCTCCCCGTACACCCAGCCCGAGGTCTCCTCGATGAACTCGGTCGGGAAACCCGGCTGGAATCCGGTCGTCTCGTCCAGTTTGACCACCAGGTCCTCGGGGAGCGTCAGTTCGGCCGCGCCGAGGTTGTCCATGAGCTGCTCGACCCGGCGCGCGCCCACGATCGGGTGCACGGCGGGGGAGTGCGCCATGGTCCACGCGATGGCCACCTGCGCCGGGGACGCGCCGAGTTCGTCCGCCGCCGACTGCACGGCCCGCGCCACCGTGTGCTCGTGCTCGCCGATCGCGTCCGCGGACAGCCGTACCGACTCGTCGGGGGCGATGCCCCGCGCGCGGGTGTACTTGCCGGACAGAATGCCATTGTGCAGCGGACTCCAGGCCGCCACCGACATCCCGAACGCCTCGGCCATCGGCAGCAGTTCACGCTCGATGTCCCGGTTCAGCAGGCTGTACGGCACCTGGAGCGCGGCGAACTGGGACCAACCCCGCCACTCCGCCAGGGTGTTGGCCCGGGCCACGACCCAGGCCGGGGCGTCCGAGATGCCGACGTACAGCACCTTCCCCGAGCGCACGGCGTCGTCGAGGGCACGCATGGTCTCCTCGACGGGCGTGGCGCGGTCCCAGATGTGCACCCAGTAGACGTCGACGTAGTCCGTGCCGAGCCGGCGCAGGCTCGTCTCCAGGGACAGCGTGAGGTTCTTGCGGTGGTTGCCCGCGGCGTTGGGATCGGCGCCGTCGCGCGAGATCGTGTACTTCGTGGACAGCACGAGCCGGTCGCGCCGCCCCCTGAGGAGTTCGCCCAGGATCGTCTCGCTGGCACCGCCGCGGTAGTTGATCGCAGTGTCGACGACATTGCCGCCGGCGGCCTCGTACGCGTCGAGGATGCGTGCGCACTCCTCCCTGGGTGCGCCCACCCCGCCCTGCTCACCGAAGGTCATGGCTCCCAGGAAGAGTTCGGAGACGCGCAGGCCGGTCCGGCCCAGCAGTCGGTAACGCACGAAAGGCCCCTCACTCGACGGATGTTCAGGCGGGCAATGTAGCCGTGCTCCGTCCGTGTCCGACCCGGCGCCGCACAACCGTGATTTCGTAGGGCCATGACCGTGATCAGACTGCTCCTCGTCGACGACGACCCCCTGGTGCGGGCAGGCCTGTCCTTGATGATGGGCGGCGCCGACGACATCGAGATCGTCGGCGAGGCCGCGGACGGCTGCGAGGTCGAGGCGCTCGTCGGCCGCACCGGCCCGGCCGTCGTGCTCATGGACATCCGGATGCCGACGGTGGACGGTCTCGCCGCCACCGAACGCCTCCGCGCCCTCAAGGACGCCCCGCAGGTCGTGGTCCTGACCACCTTCCACGCCGACGACCAGGTACTGCGCGCCCTGCGTGCGGGCGCAGCCGGCTTCGTCCTCAAGGACACCCCGCCCGCCGAGATCCTCGCCGCGGTACGCCGTGTCGCGGCCGGGGACCCCGTCCTGTCGCCCGCCGTGACCCGCCAGCTGATGGCCCACGCGGCGGGCGGCACGGCCGACACCCGGCGGGCCGGCGCCCGGGAACGGATCGGCGCCCTGAACGACCGGGAACGCGAGGTCGCGGTCGCCGTGGGCCAGGGCCGCTCGAACGCCGAGATCGCCGCCGCCCTGTTCATGAGCGTCGCCACAGTCAAGACGCACGTCTCCCGCATCCTCGCCAAGCTCGACCTCAACAACCGAGTACAGATCGCCCTGTTGACGTACGACGCCGGACTCCTGGAAGAAAACGGGCACGACGGGCACTAGCCAGTGGCGGCGCACGTTCTCATGGCAACGGGGACGGCCGGGCCCGGCTGCGGGACCGGCCGCGAGGGTGGTTGTCAGGAGGGTCGTCGTGGGGGAAGCGGACGTGCTCGATCTGGGGGAGTTCGGCGACGGGTTCAGGGTTGACCCGCATCCGGTGTACGCACGGCTGCGCGCCCGCGGCCCCGTGCACCGCGTCCGGCTGCCGGGCCACGACGCGCACCACGAGACCTGGCTCGTCGTCGGGTACGAGGAGGCGCGGGCGGCGCTCGCCGACCCCCGGCTGGCCAAGGACGTGAACAAGATCGGGATGCGGTTCCTGGACGAGGAGCTGATCGGCAAGTACCTTCTCGTCGCGGACCCGCCGCAGCACACCCGACTGCGCGCGCTGGTCACCCGAGCCTTCACCGCACGCCGCGTGGAGGCCCTGAAGCCGCGGATCCAGGAGATCACCGACGAACTCCTCGACGCGATGATCCCGGGCGGCCGGGCCGACCTGGTGGACTCGTTCGCCTATCCGCTGCCCCTCATGGTGATCTGCGAGCTGCTCGGCGTGCCCGAGATCGACCGTACGGCCTTCCGGAAGCTGTCCTCGGAGGCGGTCGC
Organism: Streptomyces sp. NBC_00075; assembly: GCF_045041225.1. Classification (NCBI taxonomy): domain Bacteria; kingdom Bacillati; phylum Actinomycetota; class Actinomycetes; order Kitasatosporales; family Streptomycetaceae; genus Streptomyces; species Streptomyces sp. NBC_00075. The sequence goes on along the minus strand of NZ_CP108243.1, from coordinate 1,795,675 downwards.
GCCCACCGACGCGGAGAGCCACCACGATGCGTTCGTGCAGCTCGCCGCGTATCTCACCGACCTGATCGAGGACAAGCGGTGTGCCGGGCCGAGCGGCGACCTGCTCAGCGACCTGATCCGGACGACCGCCGAGGACGGCGACCGGCTGTCCCCCGCGGAACTGCGCGGCATGGCGTTCATCCTGCTGATAGCGGGCCACGAGACGACCGTCAACCTCATCACCAGCGGCGTCCACGCCCTGCTCACCCACCCCGCCCAACTGGCCGAACTGCGCACCGACATGACCCTCCTCGACGGCGCGGTGGAGGAGATGCTGCGCTACGAAGGACCGGTGGAGAACGCGACGTTCCGGTTCGCCGCCGAACCCCTGGAGATCGGCGGCACAGCCGTCGAGAAGGGCGAGGCGGTGATGATCGGCCTCACCGCGGCCGACCGCGACGGGGACCGCTATCCGGCCCCGGACCGCTTCGACATCCACCGCGACACCCGGGGCCACATGGCCTTCGGCCACGGCCTCCACTACTGCCTGGGCGCCCCACTGGCCCGCCTCGAAGCACGCACGGCGATAGGCACCCTGTTGGACCGCGCCCCCGCCCTGGCCCTGGCAGGCCCGCCCGGCGACTGGCTGCCCGGGATGCTGATGCGCGGGGTACGGAGCCTGCCGGTGCGCTGGTAGCGGGCCGGTCCCGAGCACCGGTGTCCGTCCGGTGCGGTGTGCCGGCGGCCCTCCGGTCCTGTGCGCCGGTTGCCGCTCGGGCATGTGCGCCTGTAACCGTCCGGGCTTGTGCGCACGTAGCCGTCCGGGCTGGCGCGCACGTAGCCGTCCGGATTCCGCGCGCATGTAGCCGTCCTGTTCCGCGCGCGGGCAGTCGTCTGCTCCCGCGCGCCGACAGTCGTCCGCTCCCGCGCGTAGGCAACCGCCCCGCCCGGTGTGGTGATGGCCGGCCGGCCCGGGAACGCCCCGGGGAGTCGCCGCCGTCGTCCCTCCTCGGCCGTCGGTCCCGTGCTCAGTCCCACCCGCCCGGGATCTCCGCGAGGTGTACGGGCCTGTGCTCCTGTCTGGAGAGTTCGCAGGCCTCGGCGACGCGCAGGGCCTGAAGTGCCTCGCGGCCGTCGCAGGGGTTGGCGCGCTCGCCGCGCACCACCTCCACGAACGCCGACAGCTCGGCCTCGTAGGCGGGCCCGAAACGCTCCAGGAAGCCGGTCCAGGGCTTGCTCGCGGCCGGTGGTCCGGCCGGTTCGGTGGACGCGATGGGCGTACGGTCGTCCAGGCCCACGCCGACCTGGTCCAGCTCCCCGGCCAGCTCCATGCGGACGTCGTAGCCCGCGCCGTTCATGCGCGTCGCCGTCGCCGTGGCGAGCGTGCCGTCGTCCAGGGTGAGTACGGCGGCCGCCGTACCGATGTCGCCCGCCTCGCGGAACATCGAGGGACCGGTGTCCGACCCGGTCGCGTACACCTCGACGATCTCGTGCCCCGTCACCCAGCGCAGGATGTCGAAGTCGTGGATCAGGGTGTCCCGGTACAGCCCGCCGGACAGCGGGAGGTACTCGGGCGGGGGCGGCGTCTGGTCCGACGTCATCATGCGGACGGTGTGCAGACGGCCGAGTTTCCCGGAGCGCACGATGTCCCGGGCGCCCGTGTAGCCGATGTCGAACCGGCGCTGGAAGCCCATCTGAAGGATCGTTCCGGCTGCCTCCACCTCGGCGATCGCGGCCAGGGTGGCGGGCAGATCGAGGGCTATGGGCTTCTCGCAGAACACCGGCAGACCCGAGCGTGCTGCCCGACCGATCAGTTCGGCGTGGGCCGAGGTGGCAGCGGTGATCACCACGGCGTCCACGCCCCAGGTGAAGATCTCGTCGACACCCGGTGCGGCCGTGGCTCCTAAACGATGTGCAAGATCCTGTGCCCGCCCGCTGTCCGCGTCCGTGACGATGAGTGAGCCCCCTACCTCGCGGTGGCGGCTGAGGGTGTTCGCGTGGAATGTACCGATGCGGCCCGTCCCGATGACTCCGATGCGCATGAGAACCAAACTGGGGTCCGACCAGGCGCGCTGTCAATGCGTATGTCCGGACAATCGAACTACACAACTTCCCGTCAACAATCCCCGCAGCTACGCTCGGCCCGTGCCGAAACCAGATGTGGATCCCACAGCGCCGCTGGAGCTGAGCGTGGACCGGAGCAGTCCGGTGCCGCTCTACTTCCAGCTGTCCCAGCAGCTCGAAGCCGCGATCGAGCACGGAGCGCTCACCCCCGGCAGCCTGCTGGGCAACGAGATAGAGCTGGCCGGACGACTCGGCCTGTCCCGCCCCACCGTGCGCCAGGCCATCCAGTCCCTGGTGGACAAGGGCCTCCTCGTACGCCGGCGAGGCGTCGGCACGCAGGTCGTGCACAGCCAGGTCAAACGCCCGCTCGAACTGAGCAGCCTGTACGACGACCTGGAGGCGGCAGGTCAGCGCCCCGCGACCAAGGTCCTCGTCAACACGGTCGTGCCGGCCTCCGCCGAGGTCGCCGCTGCCCTCAACGTGGCCGAGGGCAGCGACGTACACCGCGTGGAACGGCTGCGGCTGTCCCACGGCGAGCCGATGGCGTACCTCTGCAACTACCTGCCGCCGGGCCTGTTCGACCTGAACACCGCCCAGCTGGAGGCCACCGGCCTCTACCGCCTGATGCGCGCCGCCGGAATCACCCTCCACAGCGCCCGCCAGTCGATCGGCGCCCGCGGAGCGACGGCCGAGGAGGCCGAACGCCTCACGGAGCGAGAAGGTGCCCCCCTCCTCACGATGCAGCGCACGACCTTCGACGACACAGGCAGAGCGGTCGAATTCGGCACCCACACCTACCGCCCCACGCGATATTCGTTCGAATTCCAGCTCCTGGTACGCCCCTGAGGGAAGGGAGCGGGCGCAGCCCCTCCCTTCCCTCAGGGGCGCGGGGAACTGCGCGAGCAACCACGACGAAACCCGCACCCGGCAAAACACCCGCACCGCCCCATTGCTCCCCGCGAGGGCACCCTCCTTGCCGGTGAGGCAGAATCACTCCCGATGAGCAGCTACCGCGACCTCGCACTCCCCAGGGCACTCTCCAGCTCCGGCCGAGAGGGCAGCGCCCCGATCGGCTCCCGCAGGGCGCCCGCACTGCGTACCGTCGGCACGCGCGAGCGCCGTTCCCACCTCACAGCCCCCCGCGTGCCCACCGTCGGCATCGACATCGGCGGCACGAAGGTGATGGCGGGAGTGGTCGACGCCGACGGCAACATCCTGGAGAAGCTCCGCACCGAGACGCCGGACAAGTCCAAGAGCCCCAAGGTCGTCGAGGACACCATCGTCGAGCTGGTCCTGGACCTGTCCGACCGGCACGACGTGCACGCGGTCGGCATCGGCGCGGCCGGCTGGGTCGACGCCGACCGCAACCGGATCCTGTTCGCGCCCCACCTGTCGTGGCGCAACGAGCCTCTCAGGGACCGCATCTCCAGCCGCCTCGCCGTCCCCGTCCTGGTGGACAACGACGCCAACGCCGCCGCCTGGGCGGAGTGGCGCTTCGGCGCGGGGCGCGACGAGGACCACCTCGTCATGATCACGCTCGGTACCGGCATCGGCGGCGCGATCCTGGAGGACGGCCAGGTCAAGCGCGGCAAGTTCGGTGTCGCCGGCGAGTTCGGCCATATGCAGGTGGTCCCCGGCGGGCACCGCTGCCCGTGCGGCAACCGTGGCTGCTGGGAGCAGTACAGCTCCGGCAACGCGCTCGTCCGGGAGGCGCGTGAACTCGCGGCTGCCGACTCCCCGGTGGCCTACGGGATCATCGAGCACGTCAAGGGGAACATCGCCGAGATCACCGGGCCGATGATCACCGAGCTGGCCCGTGAGGGCGACGCGATGTGCATCGAACTGCTCCAGGACATCGGCCAGTGGCTCGGCGTCGGCATCGCCAACCTGGCCGCCGCCCTGGACCCCTCCTGCTTCGTGATCGGCGGCGGTGTCTCCGCGGCCGACGACCTGCTGATCGGCCCCGCGCGGGACGCCTTCCGACGCCAGCTGACCGGCCGCGGCTACCGCCCCGAGGCCCGTATCGCCCGCGCCCAGCTCGGCCCCGAGGCCGGCATGGTGGGCGCCGCCGACCTCGCCCGTCTGGTCGCCCGCCGCTTCCGGCGAGCGAACCGACGGCGCGTCGAGCGGTACGAACGCTACGAGAAGTACGCCGAGACCCGCCGCACCTCCCAGGGGCCGCTGTGACCGCCTCCCTGCCCCGCCAGGCCATGGTCCCGCACGAGCCGCCCGGGCCCCCCGAGGACCGCGGCCACATGATCCGCCGCCGCGCCCTGACCCTGCTGATCATCGTGCTGCTCATCGGTGTCCCGGCCGGCTATCTGGTGATCTCCGCCAACCAGAGCCGCGACAGCGGCAAGGACAAGGAACGCAAGTGGGCGGCGCGCGGCCTCACCGAGGCCTGGCCCTCGAAGGTCCAGCGCCACATCTACGAGGTACCCGTCCCGCGCCAGGCCGACGGCGAGGGCATCCTGTCGACGAAGGTCGCGTACTACGAGACGAACAACTGGCGCACCAGCCGTCTGTACGTCCAGTTCATGACCACCAACGCGGGACTGGACTACTTCTTCAAGGCCATGGGCGTGCCCCGCACCAGCCTGAAGAAGGACAAGTTCACCATCAGCGCCCGCGACCAGAAGATCGTCGGCTGGGAGTTCAAGGAGCCGGGCCCCTGGTGGGGTATCGCCCACCAGCAGAAGAACCCGGCACCCACCCAGCACATCGTCGTGAAGTGGTCGCACCCCAACCACTACATGGTGTACGTCGTCTCGCGCACCACCCCCTGACGGGCCGGGCGACCGGCTCCGGCCCGTCGCCGGGACCGATTGTCAGACCCCGCCCGTACAGTCGAAGACGTCCGACTCGACGGACACGACACGAGGGGCGGGAGGCGACGTAGGCATGAGCGAAGAGGCATCGGCGACAGCGGTGGCGGACGTGTCCGTGCGCCTCGCGGCCGTCTTCCTCCCGGCCCCGCTCCCGCGCGAGGGCCGCATCGCCTTCTGGGACCCGGAGGGGGACGTCTCCCTCCCCGGGCAGAGCGACGGCCACGACCGGCTCACGGAACTGACGGTCGTACGACGACACGGCGCCGGAGTCCGCCGCCGGACCACCCCCGCGCTGACGCTGCCCGTCGACGCGGCCCTGCCGCTGCTTGTCCGGGCCCGCCGCGACCCCGCCGCCCATCCCGCCACGGCCTGCTGGGGCGCCGCCGCGCTGCACGCCCTGCGGCTCACCGCCCGCGGCAGACTGCTGCCCGGTCTCACCCCCGCCGGCCGCGACGCCTGGCGCGCGGGCCCGCTGGACCCCGACGACATCGCCCACCTCAGGGCCATCGCCGCAGCGCTGCCGTACGAGGGCCACGCGGTGCCCCTCCCCGGCGCGGGCGCCCTGCAACTGCCCGAGCCGGAGGCGCTCGTACGCGCCTTCCTGGACGCCGTCGCGGACACCCTCCCGCGCACCCCGGCGGCTCCGTACGCGGCGGGGCTGCCCTTCGCCGCGCGCGCGGCACAGCGGCTGCCGGACGCCCACGACTGGGCTGCGGAGGTCGCCGCGGGCATGGACGCGGGCGTGCGGATCTCGCTCCGCCTCGACCTGTCGGCGTACGAACTGTTCGACGACCCCGACCGGGTGCGCAGCGCGGGCGCGGCGATCGTCCAGGTGCACAGCCTCGCCGACCCCACCCTGGTCACCGACGCGGCGACCCTGTGGGCGGGCACCGCGGACGCGGCCTTCGGGGCACGCGCCCGCGTGGACGCCGCTTTGGCGGTCCGTCGCGCGGCCCGCGTGTGGCCCCCGCTCGACCGCCTCACCGAGCAGGACGCGCCCGCCGTACTGGCACTCTCCGAGGAGGAGCTGTACGACCTGCTCGGGGTGGCCGCGACCCGGCTCGCCGCCGCCGGAGTCGCCGTGCACTGGCCCCGGGACCTCGCCCAGGACCTGACCGCCCAGGCGGTCGTCCGTCCGGCGCCCGGCTCCGCGAAGGACGGCACCGGCTTCTTCGAGAGCGCGGAACTCCTCCAGTTCCGCTGGCAGTTGGCGCTCGGCGGAGACCCGCTCACCGAGGCCGAGATGGACCTGCTGGCCGAGGCCCACCGTCCCGTCGTACGCCTCAAGGACCAGTGGGTCCTGGTGGACCCGGCCCTCGTCCGCAAGGCACGCAAGCGCGAACTGGGCCTGCTCGACCCGGTCGACGCGCTCTCGGCCGCACTCTCCGGCGAGGTGGAGGTCGACGGCGAGACCGTCGAGGCGGTCCCGGTCGGCGCGCTGGCGACGCTGCGCGACCGCCTCACGGCGGGCATCACCCCCGTGGAACCACCCCCGGGACTGAAAGCCACCCTCCGCGACTACCAACTCCGGGGACTGTCCTGGCTGGACCTCATGACCTCCCTCGGCCTCGGCGGCTGCCTCGCCGACGACATGGGGCTCGGCAAGACGATCACCGTCATCGCCCTCCATCTGCGGCGGGCCCGCAGCGAGCCGACGCTGGTGGTCTGCCCGGCCTCCCTGCTGGGCAACTGGCAGCGCGAGATCACCAAGTTCGCGCCCGGCGTCCCCGTCCGCCGCTACCACGGCCCCGACCGCACCCTGGAGGACATGGGGGGCGGCTTCGTCCTCACGACGTACGGCACCATGCGGTCGACGGCGCCCAGGCTGGCCGAGCAGCCGTGGGGGATGGTCGTCGCGGACGAGGCACAGCACGTCAAGAACCCGTACTCGGCGACCGCGAAGGCGCTGCGCACGATCCCGACCCCCGCGCGCGTGGCCCTCACCGGCACCCCCGTCGAGAACAACCTCTCCGAACTCTGGGCCCTGCTCGACTGGACCACCCCCGGCCTCCTGGGCCCCCTGAAGTCCTTCCGGGCCAGGCATGCGCGCGCGGTGGAGACAGGCGAGGACGAGGAGGCAATCGCCCGACTCGCCCGTCTGGTCCGCCCGTTCCTGCTGCGCCGCAAGAAGTCCGACCCGGGCATCGTCCCGGAACTCCCGCCGAAGACGGAGACCGACCACCCGGTCCCCCTGACCCGCGAACAGGCCGCGCTGTACGAGGCGGTGGTGCGCGAGTCGATGCTCGCCATCGAGACGACGGACGGCATCGCGCGCCGTGGCCTGGTCCTGAAGCTGCTGACCTCCCTGAAGCAGATCTGCGACCACCCCGCGCTGTACCTCAAGGAGGAGGCGCCGACGCCCGCCGCGAGCGACCGTATGGCGGCCCGCTCCGGCAAACTCACCCTGCTGGACGAGCTGTTGGACACCCTGCTGGCCGAGGACGGCTCGGCCCTCGTGTTCACGCAGTACGTGGGGATGGCCCGCCTGATCACGTCCCACCTCGCGGCCCGCGCGGTTCCGGCGGAACTGCTCCACGGCGGCACCCCGGTCCCCGAACGGGAACGCATGGTGGACCGCTTCCAGGCCGGCGCGACCCCGATCCTGATCCTCTCCCTGAAGGCGGCGGGCACGGGCCTGAACCTGACACGCGCGGGCCATGTCATCCACTTCGACCGCTGGTGGAACCCGGCGGTCGAGGAACAGGCCACGGACCGCGCCTACCGCATCGGCCAGACCCAGCCCGTCCAGGTGCACCGCCTGATCACCGAGGGCACGGTCGAGGACCGCATCGCGGAGATGCTCGAATCCAAGCGAGCCCTGGCCGACGCGATCCTCACCTCCGGCGAGTCCTCCCTCACGGAACTGACGGACCGCGCACTGTCCGACCTGGTCTCACTGCGGAGGACGGTGTGATGCCGACGGAGGAACACGAGAACGGGCGTGGCCCGGCGGGGGAGGAGCCGGTGCGGGCCGAGCGCCCCCTGCCGGACGCGCCCGGGCAGGACCGACCGGCCGACGAGCCGATTCCGGGCGAACGCCCCCTGCCCGATGATCCCGGCCAGGACCGACCGGCCGACGCCGCTCGCAGGGCCCTGCGAGCCGCCCGGGAGCGCGCTGCCCAGACGACGACGTCTGCGACACAGGGCGCAGTGCCGGGGACGGAGTCCGCGTGGGGCGCGGCACGCGCGGCGGCGGCCGGGAAGCTCGCGGAACCCGAGAAGCCTGGGCAGCGCGGGAGGCCCGCGGAGGCCGCAGGGTCCGAGACATGGCCGGGGGACGCGGCCCTGCGGGACGCGACGACACCGGCCGAGGGTGAGTGCCCGGCAGGCCCTTTGGCAGGGCCTGGGCCGGAGGCTCCGGATGTCGCGCAGGCTCGTAGCGACGCGGGAGACCACAAGGGCGGACGTCCCGGGGATGCCGCCCGAGCAGCTTTGCGCGCCGCGGGGCCCGAGGGACGGCCGGGGGACGCGGCTCGTGCGGCGCTGCGGGACGCGATGGCACTGGCCAGGGGCGAGCGTCCGTCAGGCGCCTCGGCCGCGCAGGGTGCGAAGGCCCCGGACGTTTCCGAGGGTGCTGCGGGTGTCTCGGATGTCCGGCAGGCTCGTGCTGATGCGGGAGGCCGTTGGGGTGGGAGTTCTGGTGACGTGACTCGTGGGGGGCTGCGGGGCGCGGCAACATCGGCCGGGGGTGAGCGCTCGTCAGGTGCCTCGCCAGGGCCGGGCCCGGAGGATCCGGACGTACCCGACGTCGCCCCGGACGTCTCCGATGCCCCGCAGGCCCGTACCGACGCGGGCGACCGCAAGGTCGGACGCCCCGGAGACGTCGCCCGTGAGGCGCTGCGTGCCGCGCGCGGTGAGGCTCTGCGGGCCCGGCTCGACGCGGAGGCGGCGGCAGCTCAGGCCGCGCGGCGGCCCGTTCGGCCGCTGCGTGCGCGGGACCCGCAGGACCGGAGTCCCGGGGACCGGGCGCGGGACGTGCGGGAACTGCTCGCCGGTTCCTTCGAGTTGCCCACCGGCGAGTCCCCGGCGGCTTCGGTGCGGGACCTCAGGGCTCCTGACGCCGAGCCGCGCACGGACGACCCTTCGCCACCGGTGACCGTGGGAGAGGTTCTGCGTGCCGTCGCCTCACCGGCCTCGGGGGACGACAATCCTGGTGTCGAGGCCGACGAAGAGACGGTAGTCACGTCCCTCCGGTCCACCACCGGGGCCCGACAGGCACCGCCGCCCCTCGCCGATCCCCGCGACAGCGACAGTGACAACGACACCTCACGGGCCGCCTCCGTGCCCTCCTCCATGGCCGCCCCCGGCCGTGACGGTGAGCTGCGCCGCACCTTCCCCGCCCTGCGAGCCCCGGGGAACCGGGACGCGTCCGAGGGCGCAGGCTTCGCGGAGAGCTGGTGGGGGAACGCCTGGGTGACCGCCCTGGAGGAGGGTGCCTTGGATGTCGCCCGGCTGGTGCGGGGGCGCGGGTATGCCGAGAAGGGGCACGTCGATGCCATCACCGTGACACCGGGGCTCGTACTCGCCTACGTACAGGGCTCCCGGCCCCGGCCGTACCGCGTACAGGTGCGGCTGCGCACCCTCGGCGGCCAGGAGTGGGAGCGGTTCCTGGACGCCGCCGTGGAGCGGCCCGGGCACATCGCCGCGCTGCTCGACAAGGAGCTGCCCCAGTCCCTCGCGGACTGCGGGGCCCCGCTGCTGCCCGGCCCCGGCGACCTCGAACCCCGGTGCAGCTGCCCCGACTCCGGACACCCCTGCAAGCACGCCGCCGCCCTCTGCTACCAGACCGCCCGCCTCCTCGACGCCGACCCCTTCGTCCTGCTCCTCCTGCGGGGCCGGGGCGAACGGGAAGTGCTGGACGAGCTGTCCCGGCGTAACGCGGCCCGTGCCGCCCGAGCCGCTCAGGAGCAGCAGACGGCGGCCTTCCCCGGGGTCCGGGCCTCCGGCGCGCTCACCCCGCGCACCCTCCCGCCGCTCCCGGCCCCGCTGCCTCCCCGCCCGCACCCCGAGCCGCCCCCGGCCTACCCGGCGGCCCCGGGCGGCCCAGACCCCTTCGCGCTGGACCAGCTGGCGACGGACGCCGCCGCCCGCGCCCACACGCTGCTCACCGCGGGCCACGACCCGGTCGGAGAGCTGACCCTGTGGCAGGACGCCGTACGGCTCGCCGCCGCCCGCCCCGGCTCCGGCCTCACCGCGGGCACCCGCGCCCTCTACTCCTCGCTCGCCAGAGCCGCCGGCCGCACCCCGGCCGACCTGGCGCGCGCGGTGGCCGCCTGGCGGCAGGGCGGGCTCGACGGACTGGAGGTCCTCGAGGAGGTGTGGGACCCGCCGGCGGGGCGCTTCGACCGCGCCCGGCCCCTCCTCCGCGCCGCCGACCTCCCCGCCTTCAGGCCCTGGCGCAACCACCTCACCCACCCGCGCGGTCACATACAGCTCCGCCTGGGCCGCGACGGCCTCTGGTACGCGTACGAGTCCGAACCGGGCCACGACGACTGGTGGCCCCGAGGCACCCCCGACCTGGACCCGGTCGGCGCCCTCACCGGCCTCGGCAACCCTGGCGACGAGAGGCAGAAAGACGGATAGAAACGGATAGAAAACGTATCCCGAACCGTCCCGTCGGCCGCTCCCCGACGCATGCCGCAGGGCGTCCCACATGCAGTAACGTCGAGCCGTGACGGACAACGGGAACAGCGAACGGCCATCCGCGCGCGCGGGCCGCCCCGGGCAGCGGAAGCGGGCCGACGCGCACCACGGCGCCAAAGAGCGGCCCAGCACGATCCGTGACGTGGCGCGGAAGGCCGGTGTCTCCGTAGCAACCGTTTCCCGAACCCTCGCCGGTAACTACCCGGTCTCCGACGAGGCCCGGGCCCGGGTCATGGCCGCCGTCGCGTCCCTGCACTACGTGGTCAACGTGCACGCCAAAGCCCTCTCCGGGCGGGTCGCGGGCCCGGTCGCCCTGGTCATCAAGGACATCACCGGGCCGTCCCTCGCCCATGTCGCCGCCGGAGTCGAGCAGGAGGCCGCCGACCGGGGCAGGCTCAGCCTCGTGTGCGCCACGCACGACGACGCGACCCGGGAGGACGCCCTGGTCCAGCTCATGCGCGAGCAGCACGCGGCCGCCGTCCTCCTCGTGGGCGGAGTCGTGCCGGACGCGGCGTACGAGCGGCGGATGGCCGGCTACGCGCGGGCGCTGGACGCCGCCGGGTCGCGGCTCGTGCTGGTGGGCCGCCCGGCCCCGGCCCCGGACCTGCCACTGACGGTCGTGGACTACGACAACCGGGGCGGTGCCTTCCAGGCCGCCTCGCACCTGCTCGCCTCCGGGCACCGCCGGGTGCTGTTCCTCGGCGGGGAGACCGGGCTGAGCAGCGGCGACGAGCGCCGGTCCGGCTACCGGGACGCACTGCGCGCCCATGGCGCCGACCACGCCGAGGAACTCGACACCGAGGGGACGTACACCCGCGCCTCGGGCTATGCCCGCACCCGGGACGCCCTGCGCGCCGGGCTGGAGTTCACGGCGGTGTTCGCCGCCTCCGACATGGTCGCGCTGGGCGCACTCGCCGCACTGCGCGAGGGCGGTCTCGACGTACCGGGCGAGGTGTCCGTCGTGGGCTTCGACGACGTACCGTTCGCGACCGACCTGACCCCGTCCCTCACCACGGTCCGGGTGCCCTACGAGGAACTCGGCCGTACCGCCGTGCGCCTGGCCCTGGAGCGCGAGGAGTTCCTCGGCGGCGAGGACCATGTGGTGCTCGGCACACAGCTGGTCATCAGGCAGTCGGTGCGCAGGCTGGCCTGGTAGGCCCCGGAGCGGTCGTCCGCCCCCTCCACCCCCTGGTCACCCGCCGGATGTGGAGGATTTTCGTACGGCTGCGGACCAATGGGGAGGTCTCGTGAGCTACTCGGCCCCGTCCCGGGAGGGGATGTGAGATATGGGAGCGTAAGCGGGTGAGTGAGACGACGAAAGAGACCCTGCAATACCGATTTGACGGGCCGGAAGACGCACCTGTCCTGATCCTGGGTCCCTCGCTGGGCACCACGTGGCACATGTGGGACCGGCAGGTGCCGGAGCTGGTGAAGCAGTGGCGGGTCTTCCGCTTCGACCTGCCCGGACACGGCGGCGCCCCCGCGCACCCCGCCGGATCGGTCACCGACCTGGCCACCCGCCTGCTCGCCACGCTCGACGCGGTGGGCGTGCAGCGCTTCGGCTACGCGGGCTGCGCGCTCGGCGGCGCGATCGGTGTCGAACTGGCGCTGCGCCACCCGGCGCGGCTGGCCTCGCTCGCGCTGATCGCGGCCTCGCCCCGCTTCGGGACGCCCGACGAGTTCCGCCAGCGCGGGGTGATCGTCCGGACGAACGGGCTCGACCCCATCGCCCGTACCTCCCCCGAGCGCTGGTTCACCAGCGGCTTCGCCGCCGCGCAGCCCGCGATCACCGAGTGGGCCGTACAGATGGTCCGCACCACCGACCCCGGCTGCTACATCGCGGCCTGCGAATCCCTCGCCTCCTTCGACGTACGGGGCGAACTGGCCCGCGTCGGTGTGCCGACCCTCGTCCTCGTCGGCTCCGACGACCAGGTGACCGGCCCCGCCGAGGCCCGCACCCTGGTCGCGGGCATACCGGACGCCCGCCTCGCGGTCGTACCCGGCGCCTCGCACCTGGTCCCGGTCGAGCAGCCCGCGGCCGTCACCGATCTCCTCGTACGCCACTTCTCGACGGCCTGGCAGCCCGCGTACGACAACCCGACCGGCCAGACGGCCATCTCGGCGGCGCCGCTCAAGCCGGTGCTGACCGCCGCCCAGCCGATCACCCCCATCGCGGAGATCGCGCCGGCCGCCGCACAGTCCGGCGGGCACAGCCGCCCGGACCAGTACGACGCCGGGATCAAGGTCCGGCGCGAGGTGCTCGGCGACGCGCACGTCGACCGGGCGCTGGCGCAGGCGGACGAGTTCTCCGGGGACTTCCAGGAGTTCATCACCAGATACGCGTGGGGCGAGATCTGGAACCGGCCCGGCCTCGACCGGCGCTCCCGCAGCTGTGTCACCCTCACCGCCCTCGTCGCGGGCGGCCACCTCGACGAACTCGCCTTCCACACCCGCGCCGCCCTCCGCAACGGCCTCACCCCGGTCGAGATCAAGGAAGTGCTGCTCCAGGCCGCCGTCTACTGCGGGGTCCCGGCCGCGAACAGCGCGTTCAAGGTGGCCCAGCAGGTCATCCGCGAGGAGACGACCCCCGAGGAGTGACGGAGGGAGACTGGTGGTGAAACCACCAGTCTCGGCGGCCCACCACCCCGGCCAACGCGGCAGGATGGGACACATGAAGCTCACGAAGAAGTCGCACGCCTGCATCCGTCTGGAGAAGAACGGGCAGACGCTCGTCCTCGACCCCGGGGGATTCAGCGAGGAGGACGCCGCGGCCGGCGCCGACGCGATCCTGGTCACCCACGAGCACGCCGACCACTTCGACGAGGGCCGCCTGCGCGCCGCCCTGGACGCCAACCCGGCCGCCGAACTCTGGACCCTCGCCTCGGTCGCGGAGCAGCTCTCCGCGGCCTTCCCGGGCCGCGTCCACACCGTCGGCCACGGCGACACGTTCACCGCCGCGGGCTTCGACGTCCAGGTCCACGGCGAACTGCACGCCGTGATCCACCCGGACATCCCGCGCATCACGAACGTCGGCTACCTCGTCGACGGCGCCGTCTTCCACCCCGGCGACGCCCTCACCGTCCCCGACCACCCGGTCGACACCCTGCTGCTCCCGGTCATGGCCCCGTGGAGCAAGCTCTCCGAGGTCGTCGACTACGTCCGCGAGGTCAAGCCGCAGCGCGCGTACGACATCCACGACGCCCTGCTCACCGACCTCGCCCGCCCGATCTACGACCGCTTGGTCGGCGGCCTGGGCGGCGCCGACCACCAGCGCCTCGCATCGGGGGCCTCGGCGGAGGTCTGAGCCGCGTTGTCAGACCCGGCGGGTAGGTTGTGGGGCATGCGTATCGCGACCTGGAACGTGAACTCGATCACCGCCCGCCTGCCGAGGCTGCTGGCCTGGCTGGAGAGCACCGGCACGGATGTGCTGTGCCTCCAGGAGGCCAAGGTCGCCGCCGAGCAGTTCCCCACCGACCAGCTGCGGGAGCTGGGCTACGAGGCGGCGGTCAACGCGACCGGCAGGTGGAACGGCGTCGCGGTGATCTCCCGCGTGGGCCTGGAGGACGTGGTGCGGGGCCTGCCCGGCGACCCCGGTTACGAGGGCGTCGAGGAGCCCCGTGCCGTCTCCGCGACCTGCGGCCCGGTCCGCGTCTGGTCGGTGTACGTGCCGAACGGCCGCGAGGTGGACCACCCCCACTACGCCTACAAGCTCCAGTGGTTCGAGGCCCTGAAGGCGGCGGTCGCCGGTGACGCGGCAGGCAGCCGCCCCTTCGCGGTCCTGGGCGACTACAACGTGGCCCCGACGGACGACGACGTCTACGACCTCGCCGCCTTCGAGGGCCTCACCCACGTCACCCCGGCCGAGCGCGCCGCCCTGACGTCCCTGCGCGAGACGGGCCTGACGGACGTCGTCCCCCGCCCCCTGAAGTACGACCACCCGTACACGTACTGGGACTACCGCCAACTCTGCTTCCCCAAGAACCGGGGTATGCGCATCGACCTGGTGTACGGCAACGAGCCGTTCGCCGGAGCGGTGAAGGACGCGTACGTGGACCGGGAGGAACGGAAGGGGAAGGGGGCGTCGGATCACGCCCCTGTGGTGGTGGACCTGGAGGTGTAGGGGGATCATTTCAGCGCCGGTTGGGCATCTCCAGCCCGTCCGGCGTTTGAGGACGAGCGCGTTCAGCGCGAACGGGGGTCTGGGGGCGGAGCCCCCAGGTACGGCCACGCAAACCCACGGCGCCTACGGAACCAGCGCTCCCAATTGCACCGCTCCGGCCAGCGCGGCCAACCCCGCATCACCGGGATGCAGATGGTCCCCACTGTCGTACGCGGCCAGCAACCGCGTCGGCTGTGCCGGATCCCGTAGCGCCGCGTCGAAGTCCACGACCCCCTCGAAACCACCGTCGGACACCGCCTCCTCGCGGATCCACGTGTTGACGGCGGCGCGCTGACCGTCGACGACAGAGGTGCACCGCGCCTCACCCCCGCACGGCCCGATCGTCGCGACCAGCACCCGCACCCCCCGCGCCCGCACCCGCTCGGCCAACTCCCGCAGCCCGGCGATGACATCGCCCGCCGACGCACCCGTCCGCAGGTCGTTCACGCCCTGGAAGACGATCGCCGTTCGGGCCGATGTCTGGGCGAGGATGTCCCGGTCCAGGCGGTGCAGGGCGCTCACCCCGCCCGAGTCGGTCGAGACGCCGTCGCCGGGGTAGCGGTCGGTGAGGATGCGGTTCGCGGCGATGCCCTGGTTGAGGACGCCGTACTGCGGAACCGCGCTCTGGGCCCGCAGCCGGTCGGCGAGGACATCGGGCCAGCGCCGGTTGGTGTCCAGGGTCGAGCGCTCGCCGTCGGTGATCGAGTCGCCGAGCACCACCACCGACCCGGGACCGTCACCCACGTCGATGCCCGTCAGCAGCGGCCAGGTCGTCAGCGTCGAGGTGTACGGCGTCGGGGAGCCGTCCGCCGTGTGGTCGCCCGGCTCGCTGACGTACGAACGCTGCTGCGCGAGCCGGTGCAGCGGGGCCGCCGTGACCGTGCCCGGCAGATGGAAGCTCACCAGCAGGTTGGTGTCGGCGGGCACCGCGAAGTCCAGCGGATCGCTGAACGCCTGTGCCCCGGCCGGGAGTTCGACCCCGGCCGCGCCCCCGAACGTCAGCGGCACCGGCGTACCGCTCGCCGTCGCGCCCGCCGACTGCACGGCCACCGTCGCGCTGCCGATCCGTACCGGCGCCGACGCGAAGGTGTTGTCGAAGCGGACCCGTACCCGTGGCCCGCCGGCCGACGAGTGCACCACCAGCCGCAGCGTCCGGTCGGTCCAGGGGCCGACGGTCGCGTACGTCGAGGTCGGCGCCGCCCAACTGCCCGTCCAGGCGGCCGTGTCGGGCCGTACGGAGAGGGCGAACACATGCAGGTCGGCCGCGTACGGCAGCCGGACGGACTCGACCTCGTGCCCGCGAGCGATCGGCACCGTGACGACGTACAGCCGTGCCTTCTCGGCGAGTTGGCCGGTCGGCGTGTTCACATGCGGCAGGGCGACCGCCTTGGTGCCGAGGGGGCCGGTGCGCCAGTCCGGGGCGGTCAGCCGGTACGAGGACTCCGTGCCGTCCGCGTACGAGACCGTGCCCGCCCCGCTCACCTCTGAGCCTCCGGTGGCGGCGACGAGGAACGCGAGGGCGTCGCCCTCCCCGCGCACCCGTACGGGCTGGCCGGCCGCGCGGACGTTGTCCGGCTCGCCAGGGTTCCGGCAGGGCCAGGTCAGCCTGGCGCCCTGGACGGTGAGGGCGCGGCCCCTGGTCCAGCCGGCTGCCGTCAGGTCCTGGGACGACAGGGAGGCGCCCGAGCCGTCGAAGTCGGCCGCGCCGGGGAGGGTGTCGTCGCTGATGGCGGTGTTGTCGAAGTACTGGGTGAGGGGGAGGGGTTCGGTGGCCTCGGCCGTCGACGACAGGGGGGTGAGCGTCGCGAACAGGGCGAGGATGACGCCCGGGCCCCAGAGACCTCGGAGTCCCGGTCCCCGCCCGACTCGGCTCCCTCGGCGCATGTGCGTCCCCCCGGTCGACTCGGCCCGCCGCTCAATGCAGTGTGAAGCTAAAGAGGTACCAGGTGCCCGTCAATGCGGCAGGTGCGCCGGGCCCGGGCCTACGAGGAAGTTGGCCGGAACCGGCGGCCCCGCGCGCCCAGTGGTGCGGTCGGCGGTGTGAATGACACGCTGGACGTATGAACATCCCTTTCCTGGGCAACTGGCGCAAGAAGCATGGACTCGCCCGAGGGGTGGCGGTGTTCTCCGAGGGGGAGCACGACCCCGAGGCGGTCGCCGGGCTTCTCTCCGAGTGCGAGTTGCTCCGCTCCCAGGCAGGCCGGGAGGGTGTCGAACTCGACGACTCCGCCGCCTCGTTGGAGGCGCTGGACCAGCTGCTGCCGGGCTGGCGGGACGACGAGGAGGCGCTGTCCTGGCTCGGCAACGACGCGGGCCTCTACCTCGGCACGGTCATCGTGCGGACCGTCCCGGGCGCCACCTGGGACTTCTGGCCGAACGGCCAGCCCGTCGTACGGCTGTCGTCGGGCCGTGAGTTCGACGTCGTCGCCTCCGGTCACGCGTGGGCGTCCAGCGGTGCCCCCGAGCTGTCGCAGCTGTACGCGGAGGTCGCGGAGTCGTAGCCGAGGGGGGAGTGCCGGGGTATGGCTGACGTAAATACGGCTTATGCCCGAAAAGTGCGTGTCGTGTCCTCGCTCCACTCTTGTGTGGATAGTTTGCGGCAACCACGACACAGCTGAGAGTAAGTAGGGCTGGGCATGGCCGTCGATCCGCTGATCGAGCTGAAGGAAGTCAACAAGCACTTCGGTGAGCTGCATGTTCTCCAGGACATCAACCTCACCGTCGGCAGGGGGGAGGTGGTCGTCGTCATCGGGCCGTCCGGGTCGGGCAAGTCCACTCTGTGCAGGGCGATCAACCGGCTGGAGCCGATCGAGTCCGGGACGATCAGGTTGGACGGACAGTTGCTGCCCGACGAGGGCAAGCCGCTCGCTCGGCTGCGGGCCGAAGTCGGGATGGTGTTCCAGTCGTTCAATCTCTTCGCCCACAAGACCGTGTTGCAGAACGTGTCGCTGGGGCAGGTCAAGGTACGGCGGCGGAAGAAGGACGAGGCCGACAGACGCTCCCGTGAACTCCTCGACCGGGTGGGCCTCGCCTCGCAGGCGCCGAAGTACCCGGCCCAGCTCTCCGGCGGCCAGCAGCAGCGTGTGGCCATCGCGCGCGCCCTCGCCATGGACCCCAAGGTCATGCTCTTCGACGAGCCGACGTCGGCACTCGACCCGGAGATGATCAACGAAGTCCTGGAGGTCATGCAGCAACTGGCCCGCGAGGGCATGACGATGGTCGTCGTCACCCATGAGATGGGCTTCGCCCGTTCGGCCGCCAACCGGGTCGTGTTCATGGCCGACGGCCGCATCGTCGAGGACCGCAGCCCCGACGAGTTCTTCACCAACCCGCGCAGCGACCGCGCCAAGGACTTCCTCTCCAAGATCCTCAAGCACTGACGGACGACGCCGGCCGGGGCGGGAAATCGGCCGCGGCGAACCTCGACTACGATTTGCGGTTCATCCCCGTGGTGTTGGCGACCCGGCCGGTCCGCGACGGGGATGGGGACCGAGGCCGTGGACGTGGCACCGGCCGAATCAGGGACGCTGCTGCCAGGCGGGCAGTAGTAGAAGGGCATGCGTTCGACCGGCGGCAGCCGGAGATCACTGCTCGCGCAGGGGTACCGACGTAAGTGAGGCGTCGTGCTCCGGCGAGGAGGAGGTCAGCTGCGCGCCGGTCGGGTTGTGCTCGACGCGGAGCGGGTCGCCCGGGCCGACCAGCTCGCCGAGGCCGAGCGGGCCCACGTCGCAGAGGTACGCGACGTGGGCGCCGCTCTCCTTGGTTCCGGAGACCGCGACCCTCCACCGCGAGCTAGGAGGCGCGGTGGGTGCTGCGCGGGGCGACGGCGGGCAGCGGTGTCTGTGCCACCCGGGTGATGTCCGTGACGACCTCGACGACATCGGGCCCGTACGCCTGCGAGTTGACGACCTTCAGGAGCAGGGCGAACGAGTTGTTGCCGTGTTTGCGGGCCAGCCGTTCGTGGTTGCGGGCGAGATAGCGGGTCGCCGCCTGGTTGGTGATCGCGCGCTGGCCGCAGAAGAGGAAGACCGGCCGGGCCTCGCCGCTCTGGCCGGCGGTGAGCCGTGCGAGGATCACGTACTCGCTCTTGCCCCCCTCCAGCCGGTAGCGCTCGGTGCCGATCTGGAAGGCGCCGCGGTCCGGGCCGGGTTCGGCGTCGACGTTGACGCGTACGCCGGGCAGCAGCGAGTGCAGATGGGCCAGCATGCGGCGGTTGGAGGCCGGACCTCCCACACAGAACTCGGTCCGCTCGCCGAAGCCCTGCTGGGCGGCGTCGTGGGCGACGACCTGGGCGTGGGCGTTGCAGTCCTTGATGAGGGCGGAGAGCTCCAGGAGCGCGAACACGTCGTGGCGCATCACCGTCAGCTCGGGGCCACCGGCCTCGCGGTTCACCACGAGCAGCGACTCGGAGTTGTCCGGCAGCCCGAAGAAGGCCTGCTTGCGGCGGAGTTTGCGCCTCCACAGATAGGTGCGGGCCAGCCAGCCGAGGGCTGCGCTGATACCGGCCGCGACCACACCGAGGACGATATTGCGCACATCGTCAGTCATGGGCGCGCATGTTAGCGGTCGACCGGACCGGTGTTCGAGGGGCCCTTACGGGACCACGGGGATGAAGTTACGCTGCGCGGACGGCTGTTGACTGGAGGTATCGATGCGTCGCCCTGTCGCGCGGAATCTGGCGGTCCTGGCGGTTTCGGCTGCTGTGGTGTCGGTGGGGGCGGCGGCGCCACCCTCCGGCGCCGCGTCGGCGGATGCCGCTCCGGAGAAGGTCCCGGTCGCCGTCGGGTACGGCGGTGCCGTGGCGAGCGTGGACGCGGACGCCTCGGCCGCCGGGATCGAGATCCTGCGCAAGGGCGGCAACGCGGTGGACGCCGCCGTCGCCACGGCCGCCGCGCTCGGGGTCACGGAGCCCTACTCCAACGGCATCGGCGGGGGCGGCTACTTCGTCTACTACGACGCCAAGTCCCGTACGGTACAGACGATCGACGGCCGTGAGACGGCACCCCTGACGGCCGACTCGGGTCTGTTCCTGGAGAACGGCCAGCCGATCGCCTTCGCCGACGCCGTCACCAGCGGCCTTGGCGTCGGTACGCCGGGCACACCGGCGACCTGGCAGGCGGCGCTGGACAGTTGGGGCAGCAAGCGGCTCGGTACGCTGCTGAAGCCGGCGGAGCGGCTCGCCCGCGACGGCTTCACGGTGGACGACACGTTCCGGTCGCAGACCGCGTCCAACGAGGCGCGGTTCAGATACTTCCCGGACACGGCGGAGCTGTTCCTGCCGGGCGGCGCGTTGCCGGTGGTCGGGTCGACGTTCAAGAACCCCGATCTCGCGCGGACGTACGAGGAGTTGGGCCGCAAGGGCGTCGGCTCCCTGTACCGGGGGAAGCTGGCGAAGGAGATCGTCGACACGGTCAACGAGCCGCCGGTGGACCCGGGTTCGGGCTACAACGCGCGCCCCGGCAAGTTGTCGCTGACCGACCTGGCGGCCTACCGGGCGAAGCGTCAGGCGCCGTCGAAGACCTCGTACCGGGGCCTGGGCGTCTACTCGATGGCACCCTCCTCGTCCGGCGGGACGACGGTGGGCGAAGCCCTCAACATCCTTGAGAAGACGGACCTTTCGAAGGCGAGCGAGGTCCAGTTCCTGCACCGCTACATCGAGGCGAGCCGGATCGCCTTCGCGGACCGGGGGCGCTGGGTGGGCGACCCGGCCTTCGAGGACGTACCGACGAAGGAACTGCTGTCGCAGTCGTACGCCGACTCGCGCGAGTGCCTGATCAAGGACGACGCGGTGCTGACGAGCCCGGTCGCGCCGGGCGACCCGCGCAACCCCGCCGCCTGCAACACCGCCGGGGTCGCGGCGCCGACGACGTACGAGGGCGAGAACACGACGCATCTGACGGTGGCCGACAAGTGGGGCAACGTCGTGTCCTACACGCTGACGATCGAGCAGACCGGCGGCAGCGGCATCACCGTCCCGGGCCGCGGATTCCTCCTGAACAACGAGCTGACCGACTTCTCCTTCGCCCCGGCCAGCCCGGCCGTCCCCGACCCGAACCTGCCCGGTCCGGGCAAGCGACCGCGCTCGTCGATGTCCCCGACGATCGTCCTGGACGCCCACGGCAAGCCGGTGGTGGCCCTCGGCTCACCCGGCGGCGCGAGCATCATCACGACTGTCCTACAGACCCTGACGAGCTTCCTCGACCGAGGGGTCCCGCTGGTCGACGCGATCGCGGCACCACGCGCGAGCCAGCGCAACCAGACGACCACCGAGCTGGAACCGGCCCTGTGGACCAGCGAGTCGAGGACGAAACTGGAGGCGATCGGCCACGGCTTCCGCCTCAACCCCGAGATCGGCGCGGCAACCGGCGTACAACGCCTCCCGAACGGCAAGTGGCTGGCGGCAGCGGAGACGGTACGCCGGGGCGGCGGCTCGGCGATGGTGGTCCGGCCGGCGTCCTGAGCCGACCGAGGGCGGGCGGCGCCTGACTGACGCAGGCCGCCCGCCCGTCCTCGCGGTCGCGGCCTCCGACAACGAGGCCGGGCAGACTGGCCTGCGGCCTGCGGCCTGCGGCCTGCGGCCTGCGGCCTGCGGCCTGCGGCCTGCGGGCGGGGCGGGGCGGGTGGGGCGTGTTCGGTGCCGGTTGCCCTCCTCGTGGTCGCGGATCACGGCTGCGGCGCAGGTGTGCTCGTGTGCGGTCGGCGTCCTTGGCCGGCCGGGGGGTCCGGGCGGTTGGCCGCGTCTGGAGCGGCGGAGCACAGGCGCAGGGCGCACGTGCTCGTGGCGCGGCGTCCTTGGGCCGCTGAGGGCGGGCGGCGGTGTGTGGGGCCGGTGGCTCGTCCTCGTAGCCGCGGGCGGTTGTCGCGGGGAGGATCTACCCGCGTGCGCGGCTAGGAGGCCGGCGGCCCGTCCCCGTACATGCGGACCTCCGCCGACGGCCACGTGTACTCGATCTCCGCCACCGTGAAGCCCGCGGGCAGCCGCAGTGGGCGTTCGGCCGTGCGTAGGCCGCCCGCTCGTTCGTAGAAGGCGATCGCGCGGGTGTTGCCGGCCAGGACCTCCAGGTAGATGTCCTGGCCGGGGTGGTGGCGGGCCGCCCAGGCGAAGCCTTCGTGCAGAAGGGTGCGGCCGATGCCGGTGCCGACGTGGTCCGGGCGGGCGTGCAGGTTGTCCACGTGGACGCGGCCGTCCGTGGCCGTGTCCAGGTGGATGAAGCCGCGGAGTTCGTCGTTCTGTTCGGCCAGCAGGAGGCATCGGTCGGCTGCCGACAGGTCGGCCGTGCGGGCCCGCCACTTGGCGAGGTGCTCCGCCGCCAGCGGGCCGGCCAGGTACGCGGCGGGCATGAGCGCGGTGTACGCGCTGCGCCAACTGGCCGTGTGCAGGGCCGCGATGCTCTCCGCGTCCGCCGAAGTGCCGTTCCTGATGCGCATGGAGCCGTACGTTACGCCCGGCTCGTGTGCGCCTCCTGGCGTGCCGTGAGGATCCGGGGCCCCGACTCCGTGATCGCCACCGTGTGTTCGGCGTGGGCCGCGCGGGAGCCGTCGTTCGTGCGCAGGGTCCAGCCGTCCGGGGCCTCGTGGTAGCCGTCCTTGCCGCTGCCGATCAGCATGGGCTCGATCGCCAGGACCAGCCCGTGGCGCAGCGGCATGCCCCGGCCGGGGCGGCCCTCGTTCGGGACCGGCGGGTCCTCGTGCATCCGGCGGCCGATGCCGTGGCCGCCGAAGCCCTCCGGGATGCCGTACCCCGCGCTGCGGCACACCTCGCCGATCGCGTGCGCGATGTCGCCGATGCGGTTGCCGACGACAGCCGCCGCGATGCCCGCCGCGAGGGCCCGCTCGGCGGTCTCGACGAGCCGTACGTCGGCCGGGCGCGGCTCGCCCACGACGAAGCTCATCGCCGAGTCGCCCGCCCAGCCGCCCAGCTCGGCGCCGAAGTCGGCGGATACGAGGTCGCCGTCGCGCAGCCGGTAGTCGTTCGGGATGCCGTGCACGATCGCGTCGTTCACCGAGAGGCAGAGCACCGCCGGGAACGGCGTCGGTGCGAAGGAGGGGCGGTAGCCGAGGAAGGGGGAGGTCGCTCCCGCCGCACGCAGCACCTCGTGCGCCACCTCGTCCAGCTCCCGCAGGGAAACGCCCACGTCAGCGGCCGCTCGGACGGCCGTCAGGCCGCTGCCGACCACCTGGCCCGTCTCGTACATGGCATCGATCGCTGTGTCTGTCTTGAGTTCCACCATGCCAATTACTATACCGGTATTAGAATGGCGGCATGGTACGCACTCCTCTCACCCCCGAAGAGCGTGAACGCGGCGAGCGGCTCGGCCGGCTGCTGCGTGAGGCGCGTGGTGGCCGCAGCATGGCAGAGATCGCGGCCCGCGCCGGAATCTCCGCCGAGACCCTCCGCAAGATCGAGACCGGGCGGGCGCCGACGCCGGCGTTCTTCACGGTCGCGGCCCTCGCGCGGGTCCTCGGACTGTCCATGGACGAACTCGTCGGGAGGTGCGCGCCACTCGCCCCGGTCGCGGCATGAGCCCCGTCGCGCGGTTCAGGCCATTGTGACCGTGGTTCACATCACGTTCCGCTGGGTGCGCGGTACTCTGCGTCCGGTCCGAAAACCCCCCGTAGCCCTTCCGTAACACGACTGGTGTTTTCTACGGGGCGGAGTACTCCGTTCGGGCATGGGGTGGACATCATGGCGGTGGAACAACTCCCGGGGCAGGTGCGGGAGTTCGCGCGGTATCTGAGCGGCCTGCTGGCCCGCCTCGACCAGGGCGCGGGCTGGTGCGGCGTGTTCTGGCAGCGCGACCCCGACGGCATGCGCGCCTGTCTCGAGGGGCACGAAGTGCCGCCCTGGGACGTCGTGGAGGCGCTGCTCCAGGATCTCGCCACCGAATACGGAACCGGTGCCGTGACCCCCGAGGCCGAGCGGGCACGTGCCCTGCACCAGGCCTCGCTCACCGCGTTCGACACCCGGCCCGGCGCCCGCGACACCCTCGGCGACCGGCTCGACGTGATGCTCCGCGAGCAGAAGTACGCCGCCGAACGGCTCGCCGAACTGGGCCGGTTGCTCAACTCCGCCGGTACCCACGAGGAGGCGGAGGGTTTCCGCCTCGACCTCGCCTGGGCCCACGACGACCATGAACGCGCCACCGCGCGCTGCGCCGAACTCCGGTCCCGCCTGGACCAGTTGGCCCGCCGGGCGGTGAGCGGCGCTACCATTCCCCGCCGCGACCCCGACGACGAGGCAGGCCTGTTCGCCGCCCGCGTCCAGAACGTCCAGCACCCGGCCGACGCCCTCAACCTGCCCAGGCAGCGCACCGACCTCGACACCGACGAACGCCGCCCGACCGACGACCCGACCGCCTGGCACGACGACGAGCCCGACGCCCACGGACAGCGCTCGGCCGACGGTGCGGCTGTCAAGTACGAGGACGGGCGTGGCGCTCGCCGACAGGGTGCGGTCGACGACACGGCTGGCTGGTACGACGGCGAGCCCGGCGCCCGGGCACAGCGCTCGGTCGACGGTGGAGCTGTCGGGTACGAGGACGGGCGTGGCGCTCGCCGACAGGGTGCGGTCGACGACACGGCTGGCTGGTACGACGACGAGCGCGGCCCCCGCCGGCAGGGTGCGGACGAGCGGCAGGTCGGTGGGTACGAGAGCGGACGCGGCTCCCAGACGCAGGCCCCGGACGGCGCCGGTACCTCCCGCCACGCAGACGATCACGGCCCTGACCGGCCGGGTTCCGACGACGACCTGCGCCCCTGGCGCGGCCACCTCCGCCGCTCCGGCGGCGCGGACGACCACGAGGACCCCCGTCAGGTCGACGCCCCCGACACCCCGGAACCTCCGGTCGGGCGCACGACACCACAGCTCCCCGCCGACTGGTACGACCCCCCGGCCCCAGCCGTCACCCCCGAACCCGAACCCGAGCCCGTGCCGGCACCCGGCCGCGCCTCCAAGCAGCGCTCCAAGCGCCGTACCCGTGGCAGCGCCCGGTTCGCCGGGATGATGGACGACGCGGACACCGGCGCCACGCCCACCGTCGACCCCACCTCCATGCCGGTCATGCCCACGCCCGCCGCCCCGACCCGCCGTACCCCGCGCGGGGCACGCTTCGCCGGGTCCGCCGCTGCCGCGAAGCCCGCCGCGCCCAAGCGGGAGGCGCTGGACGACGACGCCCGGCACGACACCATCGACGCCGTCCGCAGCCTCGTACGACTGCGGAGCGAGGGACGCAGCGGTGAGGCGCACGCGCTGCTCGTCGAGGCCGCCTACTGGCCCGCAGCCCGTTTCCCGCTGCTCGCCGCCGAACTGCACCGCGCCGGGCTGGGCGCCGACTGGGCGACCTTGCTCTGGGAGGCCGCGTCCCTGCCGGCCGGCCAGCTGGTCGCCGCCGCCGACGCGCTCGTCGCGGCCGGGCGGGGGAACGACGGCCAGCAGATCCTGCGGCAGGGCATCGTGCGGCCCGCGCACGAGGTCGGCGAGGCCGTGCTCGGGCTCGTCGAGGAGGGCAGACAGCGTGAGGCGCGCGCGCTGCTCGACGCGTACGTCCGCGTCCGCACCCCCGAGGAGGCCGCCCGCAGCGTCGGCCCCGACCCCCAGCACCTCGTACCGCTGCTCCTGGAGGCGGCCCGGGGCGCGTCCGAGGACTGCTACTGGGATCTGGTGCACGCCCTCCGGGTGGCAGGCCACAGTGCGTGACCCGGGTGCCTGGGACTCGCCCACCGGGGTGTGAAACGTGATCGACTCCGCGGGTTAACGGCGATGGTCTTGGCAAGGCTGTTCCGGAGGCTTACTTTCAAGCCCCTACGACCTCTGTCTACGGGCGTAGAGGCTCTCTGACGTCCAGCCGGAAGGAACGGGTCATGGCCAACGTCGTACGTGCCGCTCTGGTTCAGGCGACCTGGACCGGCGACACCGAGTCCATGGTCGCCAAACATGTGGAGCACGCCCGTGAGGCCGCCCGGCAGGGCGCCAAGGTCATCGGGTTCCAGGAAGTCTTCAACGCCCCCTACTTCTGCCAGGTCCAGGAGCCCGAGCACTACAGCTGGGCCGAGCCCGTGCCCGACGGGCCGACGGTGGTTCGTATGCAGGAGCTGGCGCGCGAGACCGGCATGGTCATCGTCGTCCCCGTGTTCGAGGTCGAGCAGTCCGGGTTCTACTTCAACACCGCGGCTGTCATCGACGCCGACGGGACCTACCTCGGCAAGTACCGCAAGCACCACATCCCGCAGGTCAAGGGCTTCTGGGAGAAGTACTACTTCAAGCCCGGCAACCTCGGCTGGCCGATCTTCGAGACGGCCGTCGGGAAGATCGGCGTCTACATCTGCTACGACCGGCACTTCCCGGAGGGCTGGCGGCAGCTGGGCCTCAACGGCGCGCAACTCGTCTACAACCCGTCCGCCACCTCGCGCGGTCTCTCCGCCTACCTCTGGCAGCTGGAGCAGCCTGCTGCGGCCGTCGCCAACGAGTACTTCATCGCCGCCATCAACCGGGTGGGGCAGGAGGAGTACGGGGACAACGACTTCTACGGGACCTCGTACTTCGTGAACCCGCGCGGCCAGTTCGTCGGCGAGGTCGCCAGCGACAAGGACGAGGAACTCGTCGTGCGGGACCTGGATTTCGATCTCATCGAGGAAGTCCGGCAGCAGTGGGCCTTCTACCGGGACCGGCGGCCGGACGCGTACGAAGGGCTGGTGCAGCCGTGAGCGATCTGTACGGGCGTCACAAGGCCGTCCTGCCGGACTGGCTCGCCCTCTACTACGAGGACCCGATCGAGATCACGCACGGCGAGGGCCGGTACGTGTGGGACTCGGCCGGGAAGCAGTACCTCGACTTCTTCGGCGGCATCCTCACGACGATGACCGCGCACGCCCTCCCCGAGATCACCAAGGCGGTGAGCGAACAGGCCGGGCGGATCATCCACTCGTCCACGCTCTACCTGAACCGCCCGATGGTCGAACTGGCCGAGCGGATCGCCCAGTTGTCCGGCATCCCGGACGCCCGCGTCTTCTTCACCACCTCCGGCACGGAGGCCAACGACACGGCCCTCCTCCTCGCCACCTCCTACCGGCGCAGCAACCAGATCCTGGCGATGCGCAACAGCTACCACGGGCGTTCCTTCTCCACGGTCGGCATCACCGGCAACAAGGGCTGGTCCCCGACCTCCCTGTCCCCGCTCCAGACCCTGTACGTCCACGGCGGCGTCCGCAGCCGAGGCCCGTACGCGGATCTGAGTGACGACGAGTTCATCGCCGCCTGCGTCGCCGACCTGGAGGATCTGCTCGGGCACGTCCGTCCCCCCGCAGCCCTGATCGCCGAGCCGATCCAGGGCGTCGGCGGCTTCACCTCGCCGCCCGACGGCCTGTACGCGGCCTTCCGCGAGGTACTGGCGGCGCGCGGCATCCTCTGGATCGCCGACGAGGTCCAGACCGGCTGGGGTCGCACCGGCGAGCACTTCTGGGGCTGGCAGGCACACGCGGAGAACGGTCCGCCGGACATCGTCACCTTCGCCAAGGGCATCGGCAACGGCATGTCCATCGGCGGGGTCGTGGCCCGCGCCGAGATCATGAACTGCCTCGACTCCAACTCCATCTCGACCTTCGGCGGCACCCAGATCACCATGGCGGCCGGCCTCGCCAACCTCACCTACCTCCTGGAACACGACCTCCAGGGCAACGCCCGCCGCGTCGGCGGACTGCTCATCGAACGGCTGCGGGGCGTCGCCGCGCAGCTGCCGGGCGTACGGGAGGTCCGTGGGCGCGGGTTGATGATCGGCGTCGAGCTGGTGAAGCCCGGTACCGACACCGCCGACCCGGAGACCGCCGCCGCCGTGCTCGAAGCGGCCCGGGCGGAGGGGCTGCTCCTGGGCAAGGGCGGCGGCCACAACACGAGCGCGCTGCGCATCGCACCGCCGCTGTCGCTCACCGTCGCGGAGGCCGAGGAGGGCGCCGCGATCCTCGAACGCGCTCTGAGGAGCTGCGTCCAGTAACACCAGAGCAGGACCACAGCAAGGAAGTCGGCCCCATGCTTACGACCACCACCTTGGAACCCGCCCTCTCCGTCCGTCAGGTCCTCGGCCTGGAACGGGTGCTCGCGGGCGAGCCCGAGGTGGTGGCCGGGGCCGGGCATCTGGACCGGGCCGTGCGCTGGGTGCATGTCGCCGAGGCCGCCGACGTCGGCGTGATGCTCAGCGGCGGCGAGATGATCCTCACGACAGGCGTGCTGCTCGCGGGGGACGAGGAGGCCCAGGCCGAGTACATCCGGTCGCTGCACCGGGCGGAGGCCGCCGCCGTCGTTCTCGGGCTCGGCCGGGCCTTTCCCGCGCCGCCGGACGTCATGCGGCGCGCGGCCGAGCGGTGCGGGCTGCCGATGGTGGTGCTCCACCGGCCGTTCCCCTTCGCGGAGTTGACGGAGGAGGTCCAATCCCGGCTCGTACGGCGGAAGTTCGCCGCCGTGAGTCTGTCGGAGACGGTAAGGACCGCTCTTACGGGGCTGATTACCTCCGGTGCTCCCATGCAACTGCTCCTCGACGAGGTCGCCTCGCACAGTGGCTGTCCCGTCGTCGTCACCAACCTCGCCCATCGCGTCCTCGCCACGGCGGGGGAGAGGTCGGCCGTCGACGACGTGCTGCGGGACTGGGAGCGCATCTCCCGGCAGGCGGGCGGGAGCGAGGGCGACGGATGGATCCGGGCCGAGCTGGGCGGGCGCGGGGAGAGGTGGGGGCGGATCGTGCTCTGCGGATATCGCGGCGACGTCGCCACCGGGCGGCTGCTCGCCGACCGGGCCGCCGAGGCCCTCGTCCTGCACCGCATGCTCGGGGGCTCCGTGCACACGTGGGAGGAGCAGTCCGCGCAGAGCCTGCTCACGGACCTGGTGAGCGGGGTCGTACCGGCCAGGCAACTGTTGCCGAGGGCTCGTGCGGCCGGGCTGCCGGTCAACCGGCGGACCTTCGTGCCGCTCGTCGTACGGGACGGCGACCCCGCCGAACTCGACCGCGTACTACGCCTGTTGGGGCTGCCGGGACTGGTGGCCGAGCTGGCCGACGACGCCACCGCCGTCCTGCTGAGCCTCGCCCGGGACCAGGACGCCAAGGCGCTCGCCGCGCACTTCGCGCTCCGGCTGCGTACGGAGACCGCCGGGGCCCGGACCGTCGTGGCCGCCGCCGAGGCGCTCGGCTCCTGGGACGACGTACCGACCGGACTGCGCGAGGCGCTGCATGTCGCGGCGGCCGTCGCGGACACCCCGGCGGGGCAGGATCTGCCGGTCCTGGTGCATCTGAGGGACGTACGCCTTCGCGGGCTTGTCCGGCTGCTGCGGGACGATCCGCATGTCCAGGCGTTCGCCGAGCGCGAGCTGGACGGGCTGCTGTGCGGGGCCGAGGGCGAGTCGGAGCTGC
Source organism: Streptomyces sp. NBC_00075 (assembly GCF_045041225.1). NCBI lineage: Bacteria > Bacillati > Actinomycetota > Actinomycetes > Kitasatosporales > Streptomycetaceae > Streptomyces > Streptomyces sp. NBC_00075. Next base: position 1,766,609 of record NZ_CP108243.1, on the reverse strand, counting down.
TGCCCGTGCTGCGGACCTATCTCGCCACCGGGCGCAACAAATCACGTACCGCGCAACTGCACCACGTCTCGCGCCCCGCGCTCTACCGCCGCCTGGAGGCGATAGAGGCGCGGCTCGGGCTCGATCTCGACGACTTCGAGCAGGCCGCCTCCGTGCATATCGCGCTCCTCGCGCACGACGCTCAGCAAGGCCGATGACCGCACTCCCCGATGCTCCGTCTTACCGCTCCGAAACATCAAAGGACCTGGGAAAACAGTGGTGAAACATGGGCCCAAGTCAGGGTGACACCGTGGAACGCCGAACGCCCGCAGGCGTGACACCGTGCAACTCAAACCCGATCTCCAGGCTTCCTAGGCTCGGTGTACACCGAGTGACCGGAGGTCCCGATGAGCAGGGTGATTCGCGCCGCCATCTTCCAGACTGCCTGGACGGGCGACAAGGAGTCGATGATCCAGGTCCACGAGCAGGCGGTCCGCGACGCCGCGGCGCAGGGTGCTCAAGTCATGTGTTTCCAGGAGCTGTTCTACGGACCGTACTTCTGCCAGGTCCAGGACAAGGCGTTCTACGAGTACGCCGAGCAGATCCCGAACGGCCCGATCGTGAAGCGCTTCCAGGCGCTCGCCAAGGAACTGGGCATCGTCCTCGTCCTGCCGATGTACGAGGAGGAGCAGCCGGGCGTCCTCTACAACACGGCCGCTGTGATCGACGCGGACGGCTCGTACCTCGGCAAGTACCGCAAGCACCACATCCCGCAGGTCGCCGGGTTCTGGGAGAAGTTCTACTTCCGTCCGGGCAACGCGGGCTGGCCGATCTTCGAGACGGCCGTGGGCAAGATCGGCGTCTACATCTGCTACGACCGGCACTTCCCGGAGGGCTGGCGTGCGCTGGGCCTCGAAGGCGCCGAGATCGTCTTCAACCCGTCGGCCACCTCGCGCGGCCTGTCCGCCTACCTCTGGCAGCTGGAGCAGCCTGCTGCGGCCGTCGCCAACGAGTACTTCGTCGGCGCGATCAACCGGGTCGGCGTCGAGGAACTGGGCGACAACGACTTCTACGGGACCTCGTACTTCGTGGACCCGGAGGCACAGTTCGTCGGCGAGGTGGCGAGCGACAAGGAGACCGAACTCGTCGTCCGCGACCTGGACATGGGCAAGCTGCGAGAGGTCCGCGACCGCTGGCAGTTCTACCGCGACCGCCGCCCGGAGGCCTACGGCCCCCTTACGGCGCCGTAACAAGCAGACGCTCACACCCGCGCCCCGTCGTTAGGGGCGCGGGGAACTGCGCGACCAGCCACATCCAACCGGCACCTTCGAGACAACCGAACGGAGCGTGAACCCATGGCCGGCCGTACTCTCATCCGCGGTGGACTAGTCATCACCGCGTCCGACGAGATCCATGCCGACGTCCTCATCGAGGACGGCCGTATCGTCGCCCTCGCCGCCGCAGGCACCACCGCGGCCGAGTCGTGGACGGCCGAGCGGACCATAGACGCCACCGGAAAGTACGTCATCCCCGGCGGCGTCGACGCGCACACCCACATGGAACTGCCGTTCGGCGGTACGGCCGCCTCGGACACCTTCGAGACCGGCACCCGGGCCGCCGCCTGGGGCGGTACGACCACGATCATCGACTTCGCCGTGCAGAGCGTCGGCCAGTCGCTGCGCGACGGACTCGACACCTGGAACGCCAAGGCCGACGGCAACTGCGCCATCGACTACGCCTTCCACATGATCGTCTCCGACGTGAACCAGGACACGCTCAAGGAGATGGACCTGCTGGTCGAGGAGGGCGTCACCTCCTTCAAGCAGTTCATGGCCTACCCGGGCGTCTTCTACAGCGACGACGGCCAGATCCTGCGCGCCATGCAACGCTCCGCCGAGAACGGCGGCCTGATCATGATGCACGCCGAGAACGGCATCGCGATCGACGTCCTCGTCGAACAGGCGCTGGCTCGCGGCGAGACCGACCCCCGCTACCACGGCGAGGTCCGCAAGGCCCTCCTCGAAGCGGAGGCCACGCACCGCGCGATCAAGCTCGCGCAGGTCGCCGGCGCACCCCTTTACGTCGTCCACGTCTCGGCGCAGGAGGCAGTCGCCGAGCTGGCACGGGCGCGCGACGAGGGGCTCAACGTCTTCGGCGAGACCTGCCCGCAGTACCTGTTCCTGTCGACGGACAACCTGGCCGAGCCGGACTTCGAGGGCGCCAAGTACGTGTGCTCGACGCCCCTTCGGCCCAAGGACCACCAGGCCGCGCTGTGGCGGGGGCTGCGCACGAACGACCTCCAGGTCGTCTCCACGGACCACTGCCCGTTCTGCTTCGAGGGCCAGAAGGAGCTGGGGCGCGGCGACTTCTCGAAGATCCCCAACGGGCTCCCGGGCGTCGAGAACCGCATGGACCTGCTCCACCAGGCAGTAGTCGACGGACACATCAGCCGCCGCCGCTGGATCGAGATCGCCTGCGCCACCCCGGCGCGGATGTTCGGCCTCTACCCGAAGAAGGGCACCATCGCCCCGGGCGCCGACGCCGACATCGTCATCTACGACCCGGCGGCCGAGCAGACCGTCTCCGCCGAGACCCACCACATGAACGTCGACTACTCGGCGTACGAGGGCAAGCGGATCACCGGCCGCGTCGAGACCGTCCTCTCGCGGGGCGAACTCGTCATCACCGAGCGGGAGTTCACCGGACGCGCGGGTCACGGCGTCTACACCCCCCGCTCCACCTGTCAGTACCTGACCTGAACTAGGAGTGGAGCAGATGGACTTCGGACTCGTCCTCCAGACCGACCCGCCGGCCTCGCGTGTCATCGAGCTGATGCAGCGCGCCGAGGGCAACGGCTTCACGTACGGCTGGACCTTCGACTCCGCCGTGCTGTGGCAGGAACCGTTCGTGATCTACAGTCAGATCCTTTCCAGCACCGAGAAGTTGACGGTCGGCCCGATGGTCACCAACCCGGGCACCCGCACCTGGGAGGTCACCGCCTCCACCTTCGCGACCCTCAACGACATGTTCGGCAACCGCACGGTCTGCGGCATCGGCCGTGGTGACTCCGCGATGCGCGTCGCCGGCCGCTCGCCCAACACGCTGGCCCGGATCAGCGGCGCGATGAAGGTCATCCGCTCGCTGGGCCGGGGCGACGAGGCCGACCTCGGCGGTACGGTGATCAAGTTCCCGTGGGTGAAGCCGGGCGCCGAACTCCCCGTCTGGATGGCCGCGTACGGCCCCAAGGCGCTCAAGATGACCGGCGAGGAGGCCGACGGGTTCATCCTCCAGCTCGCCGACCTCTACCTCACCGAGTACATGGTGAAGACGGTCAAGGACGCGGCCGTCGCCGCCGGACGTGACCCGTCCGAGGTGAAGATCTGCGTCGCCGCCCCCGCGTACATCACCGAGGACGACTCGCCCGAGGCGCTCGCCCACGCCCGTGAGCAGTGCCGCTGGTTCGGCGGGATGGTCGGCAACCACGTCGCCGACCTGGTGTCGAAGTACGGCGAACACTCCGCCGCCGTACCCGAGGAACTCACCGATTACATCAAGGCCCGTGAGGGGTACGACTACTCCCATCACGGCCGCGCCGACAACCCCGACACCCAGTTCGTGCCCGACGAGATCGTCGACCGGTTCTGCATCATCGGCACCCCCGAGATGCACATCGAGAAGCTCAACAAGCTGCGCGAGCTGGGCGTCGACCAGTTCGCCGTCTACGACATGCACGACGCGCAGGAGAAGGTCATCGACGCGTACGGCACGACGGTCATCCCCGCCGTCAACAGCTGACCCACGCAACCGGACAACTCCCCATCCCCCCACTCCAGTTCTCCCCTCTCCCGCCGTCCCGGGAGAGGGGGCCGGAGCCCGCACGGCCTTTCCGGATCCGCCCCTCGTTTGATTGGCCTGCCCATGACCGACACCGCTCCCACGGCCATACCGCCGTCCTCCCAACTCACCCTCCCCGACGGCCGGGTGGAGATCTCCCCCGACGCGCCCGCTCCCAGCGGGCCGTACGCCAACGAGGACCTGCTGCCGGTTCCGGTCGAGAAGCGCACCTGGAACACGTACAACTTCTCGGCTCTCTGGGTGGGCATGGCCCACAACACGGCCTCCTGGACCCTTGCTTCGGGTCTGATCGCCGTGGGCATGGACTGGAAGCAGGCCGTGCTCACGATCGCCCTGGCGAACGTGATCGTGCTGATCCCGATGCTGCTCACCGGGCACGCCGGGCCCAAGTACGGCATCCCCTTCCCCGTCTTCGCCCGCGCCTCCTTCGGTATCCGGGGCGCCAACCTCCCCGCCGTCGTACGGGCGTTGGTGGCGTGCGGCTGGTTCGGGATCCAGACCTGGATCGGCGGCGAGGCGATCTACTTCCTCGCCGGCAAGCTGATCGGCAACGGCTGGAGCGACGCCGGGAAGATCGGCGGCTACGCCTGGACGATGTGGCTGTCCTTCGCCATCTTCTGGGCGATCCAGGTCGCGATCATCTACCGGGGCATGGAGACGATCCGCCGCTTCGAGAACTGGGCCGCGCCCTTCGTCCTCGTCGGCGCCGGTGTGATGCTGTGGTGGATGGCCGACAAGGCCGGCGGCTTCGGCCCGCTGCTCGACCAGCCCTCCAAGCTGGGCTACGGCGCGGACTTCTGGAAGATCTTCGCGCCCGCCCTCATGGGCATGATCGGCTTCTGGTCCACGCTGTCGCTGAACATCCCGGACTTCACCCGGTACGGGAAGAGCCAGAAGGCCCAGACATGGGGGCAGGCGCTCGGTCTGCCGACCACGATGACGCTCTTCGCGTTCCTGTCCGTCATGGTCACCTCGGGCTCGCAGGCCGTGTACGGCGAGGCCATCTGGGACCCGGTACAGCTCGCCGCCAAGACCGACAACGTCTTCGGGCTGCTGTTCGCCCTGGTCACCGTGCTGGTGGCGACCCTGTCCGTGAACGTCGCGGCCAACCTGGTCTCCCCGGCCTTCGACTTCTCCAACATCGCGCCCCGCAAGATAAGTTTCCGGGCCGGCGCGCTCGCCACCTGTGTACTGGGCGTGCTGATCTTCCCCTGGAAGCTGTACTCCGACCCGCAGGGCTACATCTTCACCTGGCTCGGTCTGGTCGGCGGTCTGCTCGGCACGGTCGCCGGCATCCTCATCGCCGACTACTGGATCCTGCGCCGCGGCAAGCTCGACCTCGCCGACCTGTACAAGGCGGGCGGACGCTACTGGTACGAGAACGGCTGGAACTGGCGCGCGGTCGTCGCGTTCCTGGTCGGCGGTGTGCTGGCGATCGGCGGCGCCAACTTCGCCCCGCTGATCGACGGGCGGCCCATCCCGGCGCTGTCCTCACTGGCGAACTACGGCTGGGCCGTGGGTCTGGGCACCTCGATGGTGCTCTACCTGGTGCTGATGGTGGCGACCGGCAAGGGGAAGGTCGAGGTGAAGGCGCAGACCTGACCCTGCGACACGTGACGGAGGGCGGCCGGTTCTACCGGCCGCCCTCCAGCGCTGCCACCGCGTCCCGGGCGGCCTTGATGGCGCCCTTGTTGATCACGTCCGTGCTGGGCGCCTTCTTCGACTCGAAGTCGCTGCCGTTGTACGTGATCACCACCAGCGCGTTCGACGCGCGGACCAGCACCACGCCCTCGCGGGTCTGCTGCTTGTCCTCGGTGGTGAGGTTCACGACGGAGTAGGCGGCGTCACCGAGACCCGGCACGACCCCGCCGCCGCTCTTCTCCGTCATCCGCTCCTTGTACGTCTTCTCCGCCGCCGCGTCCGTGTCGGACAGCTCGAACGACACGTCGAGCCAGCGGTAGTCGTATCCCTTGAGCGCGTTCCAGGAGCAGGTGCGGCGCGCCTTCGTGTCCGTCGACGGGATCTCCTTGCCGGCCGCCTTGGCGCCCGGGACAAGGGACTTGATCGTGCCCGGGGGTATGGCCGAGCAGGGCGCGGGCGCGGCGGTGAAGGTCTTCGAGGCCGCCGAGGTCGAGGGCGCGGTGGGCGACGAGGACGCGCCCTTGGCGGCCGCCTCGGGTTCGTCGGCGGTCGGTGACGCGGCGAGCGGACCCGAGGACAACGCCCAGCCGGCGGTGGCGAGCACGGCGACCGGCGCCAGGCGTGTGACGAGCGCGAGCGGCAGAGGAAGGCTCAAGGCGCACTTCTCGTGGGGGACGGTGCGGAGGGGGGTCCGCACTCCGGACGGGACGCCAGTGTCACATGACTGCCTGTGGGGCGGAAGTAAGAACTCGCTCCGTGGCTGTGCGATGACTGTCCTTCATGATCGGCCGCCCGGACTGTCCGTCAGAATGCGCAAATCGGCGTCGACAGTGCGCAATTCACTATCAATGGTTGTCAATACGATCAATCTTTCCGAATGCCTCATAGGCGACTGGCGCTCTGCGTTGGGGTGGGGTACGTACGATCATCGGATCGTGTGCCGTAGTGAAGGAGCCGCCCGTGTTCACCACCCGACCCACGCTCCAGGGCACCTTCGGGATGGTGTCCTCCACGCACTGGCTGGCCTCGCAGTCGGCGATGGCGGTCCTGGAGGACGGCGGCAACGCGTACGACGCCGCCGTCGCCGCAGGCTTCGTCCTGCATGTCGTCGAACCGCACCTCAACGGGCCCGGCGGTGAGGTGCCGATCATCCTCGCCCCGGCCGACGGCGAGGTGCGGGTGCTGTGCGGGCAGGGCGTCGCGCCCGCCGGGGCCACGATCGCGCACTACAGGGGGCTCGGGCTCGACCTCGTACCCGGCACCGGGCCCCTCGCCGCCGCCGTGCCCGGTGCCTTCGACGCCTGGATGCTCCTGCTCCGCGACCACGGCACCAAGCCGCTCGCCGACGTCCTCAAGTACGCCATCGGGTACGCCGAGGACGGGCACGCGCCCGTGGAGAACATCGCCGCGACCGTCGAGACCGTACGGGAACTGTTCGAGACGGAGTGGACCTCGTCCGCGGACGTGTACCTGCCCGGCGGACAGCCGCCCCGGCCCGGCGAGCTGTTCCGCAATCCCGCCCTGGCCGCCACCTGGAAGCGCCTGCTCGCCGAGGTCGCCGGAGCGGGGGACCGTATCGCCCAGATCGAGGCGGCACGGGAGGTGTGGCGCACCGGCTTCATCGCCGAGGCCCTCGTACGGCAGTCCGCGCGGCCCACCATGGACACCAGCGGCAGGCGTCACACCGGCACGCTGACCGCCGGCGACCTCGCCTCCTGGTCCGCGGCCTACGAGGCCCCGGCGACGTACGACTGGCAGGGCTGGACCCTGTGCAAGGCCCGCCCCTGGAGCCAGGGCCCCGCCTTCCTCCAGCAGCTCGCGCTCCTCCCGCCCGAGCTGCCCGAGTACGGGTCCGCCGACTACGTCCACCTGCTGATCGAGGGCTGCAAACTCGCCATGGCGGATCGGGAGGCCTGGTACGGGGACGCGTCCGGCGGGGCCGACGTGCCGCTCGACGAGCTGCTGTCCGACCACTACAACGCCGCCCGGCGGGCCCTTGTCGGCGACAAGGCCTCGTACGAGCTGCGGCCCGGCAGCCCCGGCGGTCGCAGCCCGCAGCTGTGCGCACGCGCGCGCGTGGTGGCCACGGACGAGCCCGGGTCCAGCGCTCTGGGGGCCGGGGAGCCGACGGTCGGGGGCAGTGCGCTCCTGGGCGAGATCGATGTCGCCGCCGACGGCCGTACCCGGGGCGACACCTGCCATCTCGACGTCGTCGACCGCTGGGGCAACATGGTCGCGGCCACGCCCAGCGGCGGCTGGCTCCAGTCCAACCCCGTCGTGCCCGAGCTGGGCTTTCCGCTCGGCACCCGGCTCCAGATGACCTGGCTGGAGGAGGGGCTGCCGGGTTCTCTCGCTCCGGGCCGCCGGCCCCGGACCACCCTCACGCCCTCGGTCGCGCTGCGCGACGGGGTGCCGGTGCTGGCGTTCGGTACGCCCGGTGGGGACCAGCAGGACCAGTGGCAGCTGCACTTCTTCCTCGCGGTCGCCCTGCGCCCGAGGGTGCGTGGCAGCCTGGACCTCCAGGGTGCGATCGACGCCCCGAACTGGCACAACGACAGCTTCCCGAGTTCCTTCTACCCGCGCGGGACGCGCCCCGGGAGCGTCACCGTGGAGGCCCGGATGCCGGGCGAGGTGGTCGAGGAGCTGCGTCGGCGGGGGCACGACGTGACGGTCGGCGGCGGCTGGTCCGAGGGCCGGCTGTGCGCGGTCGCCCGGGACCCGGAGACGGGTCTCCTGTCGGCGGCGGCCAATCCCCGGGGGATGCAGGGGTACGCCGTGGGGCGCTGATGTCCGAATCCGGGTGTTCAGGGCGATTCCACCCCATGTCCACCGGCCGGGCGGGGATTGTCAGTGGCGCATGCTCTCATGGAGACATGATCGGAGACACCGAAACCATCGAAGAGTTTCTCGCACGGCACGCGTCCGACGTCGAGGAAGCGGTCCGCCAGGCGGCGGCCACCGAGATAATGCCGCGTTTTCGTCAACTCGCCGCCCACGAGGTCGACCAGAAGAGCGGCCCGCACGACCTGGTGACGGACGCCGACCGCAAGGCCGAGCTGTATCTCACCGAGGTGCTGCCCAAGCTGCTGCCCGGCTCCGTCGTGGTCGGCGAGGAGGCGGTGCACGCCGACCCCGCCTCGTACGAGGCGATACAGGGCGACGCACCGGTCTGGATCGTCGACCCCGTGGACGGCACCCGCCAGTTCGTCCACGGCGACCCCGGCTTCTGCACCCTCGTCGCGCTCGCTCACCGCGGCGTCGTCCGCGCGTCCTGGACGTTCGCCCCGGCCCGAGACCAGCTCGCCACCGCGATCCGTGGCCAGGGCGCGTTCCTCGACGGCACCCGCCTGTACGCGGGCTCGCCCGAGCCCGGCCGTGACCTCCGGGTGGCCACCTCCCACCCGGACTACACGACGGACGAGCAGAAGCGCGCGCTGCTGGGCCTGTGGACGGACGGCGTGCAGCCGCGCGCGTGCGGCTCGGCGGGCCTGGAGTACCTGGCCATCGCCCGGGGCGAGTTGGACGCCACGGCGTTCTCCTGGGAGGCCGCCTGGGACCACGCCGCGGGCATCCTCCTCGTCGAGGAGGCGGGCGGCGCCCATCTGACCCGCGCGGGCGAACCGTTCCGCATAACCGGCGGCAACGTCCTGCCGTTCACCGCGGCGCGGGACGCGGCCACGGCTGGCCGGGTGGTGGAACTACTGTCGGGCGGAGCCTGATCTGCGGGCGGGCCGAGCTGAACCGCAGGGTGACGACCTCGAACTCGGCCACGGTGCCGACCACCGGCCAGTCGCCGGGGTCGAAGGGCAGCCAGGCGATGTCCACGAAGGCGTCGACCGGCAGGTTGACGTCGACGAACAGACCCGTCCGGCCCGGCCCCCACGGCAGCGCGCACACCATGCCCGTGAGCAGGGAGCCCTCCGGCAGCGGGCCCGTGGTGTAGTGGCTCAGGTGCCGGTGCCGCAGGGCCGTGGACCACGCCCGCTCGAACTCCGAATCCGTCACGTCCACCGCCTCCGGCGGCACCTCCACGGCGCCCTCGGTGAACGCCCCGTACACGGTCTGGTAGAGCTGGACGCCCAGGCGCCCGAACCGCTCGCGCACCAGCGCCAGTTGGGCCTGGGCGGCGGCCATCGAGGCACCGCCCGAGGTGGTGCCGTCGGCGTTCTGCAGGGGCTCGCAGGAGCGCGGGATCGCCAGCCCCGCCTCGAACACCGCCTGCCGCAGCACCCAGCCGTCGTCCTCGACCTCGAACCAGTACCAGGCGGTGTCGTCGGCGTCCTCGCCGGGCGATTGGATGCGGAAACGGCGCGTCATCCGGCCGAGGTTACCCGCGCCGGGCAGTGTCGGTGTCCCGGCATATCCTGATCTCAGGAGGCCGTCGGCTGACGAAGGAGTCCGAAGGTGCCGTCGATGCTCGATGCGGTCGTGGTGGGGGCGGGGCCCAACGGGCTGACGGCTGCCGTGGAGCTGGCCCGGCGCGGCTTCTCCGTGGCCGTCTTCGAGGCACGCGACACCGTCGGCGGCGGCGCCCGCACCGAGGAGCTGACGCTGCCCGGCTTCCGGCACGACCCGTGCTCGGCCGCGCACCCCCTCGGCGTCAACTCCCCGGCGTTCAGGGCGATGCCGCTGGCCAGGTACGGGCTGGAGTGGCTGCACGCCGACCTGCCCATGGCCCACCCCTTCCTGGACGGCACGGCAGCGGTGCTCTCGCGGTCCGTGGCCGAGACGGCGGCCTCCTTCGGACCGCGTGACGCGGGCGCGTACCGCAGGCTGGTCGAGCCGTTCCTCAGCAGGTGGGACACCCTGGCCCACGACTTCATGTCCCTGCCCCTGACCTCGCTGCCCCGCGACCCGGTCACCCTCGCCCGCTTCGGCCTGGCCGGGCTGCCGCCCTCGACCTGGCTGATGCGCCGCTTCCGCGACGAGCGGGCGAAAGCCCTGTTCGCAGGCCTTGTCGGCCATGTCATGGCCCCTCTGGGCGGGGTCGCCACCGGCGCCGTGGGCCTCGTCTTCGCCCTCGCGGCACACGCCCGCGGCTGGCCGGTCGCCCGCGGCGGCTCCCAGTCGATCTCCGACGCGCTCACCGCGTATCTGACCGACCTCGGCGGCACCGTCCACACCGACTACGAGGTCAAGCGGCTGGACGACCTTCCACCCGCACGTGCATACGTCTTCGACACCTCACCCACCGCACTGGCCCGGATCGCGGGCTTCGGCGGCTACTACGAGGGCTACCGCTACGGCGCGGGCGTCTTCAAGGTCGACTACGCGCTGGACGGCCCGGTGCCCTGGACGGCGAAGGAGGCCCGCACGGCGACCACCGTCCAGGTCGCCGCGAACAGCGCCGAGATCGACACCGCCCTGCGCGCCGCCTCCCGCGAGAACCGGGCACCCGACACCCCCTTCCTGATCACCGTGCAGCCGAGCGTCGCCGACCCCTCCCGGGCACCCGAGGGCAAGCAGGTCTTCTGGGCCTACGGCCACGTCCCGAACGGCTGGACGGGCGACCTCACCGACGCCATCGAGCGCCAGCTGGAGCGCTTCGCCCCCGGCTTCCGCGACCGCGTCCTCGCCCGCGCGACCGCGGGCCCGCCCGAACTCGCGGCCCGCAACGCCAACTACGTCGGCGGTGACATCGGCTCCGGCGCGGCCAGCGGCCTCCAGCTGATGCTGCGCCCCAGGCTTTCCCTGTTCCCGTACGCCACCCCGCACCCGGCCGTCTTCATCTGCTCGTCGGCCACCCCGCCGGGCCCGGGCGTGCACGGCATGTCGGGACACAACGCGGCGAAGGCCGTCTGGAGAAGGCTGAGACAGTCATGACCGCCATCACACTCGTCAAGGGCGACATCACCCGACAGAGTGCCGACGCGATCGTCAACGCGGCGAACTCGTCACTCCTGGGCGGGGGAGGAGTCGACGGAGCGATCCACCGCAGAGGCGGCCCCGAGATCCTCGCCGCCTGCCGAGCCCTGCGCGCCGGTCACTACGGCAAGGGCCTGGCCACCGGCAAGGCCGTCGCCACGACCGCGGGCGAACTGGACGCACGCTGGGTGATCCACACGGTAGGACCTGTGTTCGGCGGTGCATCGGAGGACCGCTCGGACCAACTGGCCTCCTGCTACCGGGAGTCCCTGCGCGTCGCCGACGAACTGGGCGCCCGGACGGTCGCGTTCCCCGCCATCTCCACGGGCGTCTACCGCTGGCCGATGGACGACGCGGCACGCATCGCGGTGACGGCGGTACGGGAGGCGGAGACCGCCGTGGAGGAGGTGCGGTTCGTGCTGTTCGACGAGGGGGCGTACGAGGTGTTCGCGGCGCAACTCCGTTGAGAGTAGCGGGGTTTCGTCCTTGTGCCGTTGACGTCAGACGGCCGTGAGGTCCCGGGAGACGTCCATGAGGCGTCGCGTGGTCGACTTGTCGAGATCGATCGGCAGCCGCTGCTCGAAGTCCCCGGGCTTCGGCCAGTACATCGCCGAGGGCCAGTCCTCGCGCAGACAGGCCTCGACGACGTTGTGGGCGCTCTTCTCGACGGAATCGAAGAACAACGGGCCCACGGCCTTGGCCATCGCCCGCATGTACCACGGTGACATCCGCAGGATGTCGGTCTTCGCGGCGCCGGCGTTCACCACCCCGGCGCGCAGCCCCGGTTCGGCACGCGTGAGGTGGGCGGCGTAGTGGTGGTTGGCGAGTTGGACCGCCTCCCTGTCGTGCCGGAAGCTGAACTGCTCGAACGCGGGGAACCTCTCGAACTCCGCCGGTGTGGACGGCGGGATGCTCGCCGTCATCATGACGACACGGGCGTGTTCGGTGCGACGCAGCGCCGGCAGCAGGAGTTGCGTGAGGTGGTAGCGGCTCAGGTAGTTGACCGAGAAGAACGGGTGCAGTCCGTCCGCCGTGCGCAGTTCCTTGAAGGTGAGGACGCCGGTCGAGTGCAGGAGTGCGTCGAGACGGTCGTGCTCGGCGAGGACCCGTCGGGCTGCGTCCCGGACACCGTCGTGCGTCGACAGCTCGACGGAGTGGAACGACGCCCGGTCGGCCGCGTCACCGAAGGACGCGAGCGCCTCCTCGCCCTTGCGCCGGTCGCGGCCGAGGAGGACGACACGGTGACCACGGGCGAGGAACTCACGCGCCGCGCGGAGCCCGATTCCGCTGTTGCCGCCGCTGACGAGGATGGTACGCATGGGATTCCTTCGATGGCTGAGGTGCTGAGGTGCTGAAGCGGCCGGGATCGTGCGTGGGGCGTCAGCGCTTCAGCGCCGCCGCGACCGTGTCGGCGATCGGTGTCGTTCGGCGCCCGATCAACCGCGCCAACTCTCCACTCGTACCCGCGAGTTCACCACTGGCGAAGGACGCGTCCGCGCCCGCCAGGATCGACGCGTACAGCTCGGGCATCCCCGCGCCGACCAGCAGGTCGGTGTACGCCTCGGCGGTGACCGGCGTGTAGACGATCTCCCGGCCGGTCTGGCGGCCCAACTCGGCCGTGAACTCGGGGAAGTTCCAGGCGGTGTCCCCGCCCAGCTCGTACGCCCGGTTCTCGTGGCCCTCGCCGGTGAGCACCGCGACGGCACCGGCCGCGTAGTCGGCGCGAGTGGCGGAGGCGATGCGGCCGTCACCGGCGGCGCGCACCAGGACACCCTGTTCCACCACCGTCGCCAGCCCGTCGACGAAGATCTCGCTGTACCAGTTGTTGCGCAGCAGGACGTACGGCAGACCGGATTCCGCCAGCACCTTCTCCGTACGGCGATGAGCCTCGGTGAGCGGGCTCTCGTGGCCGCCGGCCGCGCTGGTGTACGCGAGCAGCGCCACCGCGGCGGACCCGGCGGCGTCGATCACGACCCGGTGCTGGGCCACGCGGTCCGCGGTCATCTCGCTGCTGGATATCAGCAGCACCCTGTCACCCGCGGTGAAGACGCCCTCGAAGCTCTCGGGAACGTTGTAGTCGGCGATCACGGTCCGCACCCCGAGGGCCTCGAAACGGGCGCCCTTCTCCGCGCTGCGGACCACGGCGGTGATCCGGTCGGCGGGGACCTGCTCCAGCAGGCCCTCGACGACCAGACGGCCGAGATTCCCGGTGGCTCCGGTGACGACAATGCTCATGGTGCGGACAACTCCTCGTGATCGGCTCTGTCGCCAACCCTAGGAGCTGCGGTCACTCTGCGTGAGTACGTACTTTGAAGTACGGTACTGACATGGCTGTTAGCACCACAGCGGGCGGCACGACGGCGGTCGGCCCCAAGGCCCTGTGCCCGCAACGCCTGACCATGGAGCACGTCACCAGCCGCTGGGGCGTCCTCGTGCTCATCCGCCTCCTGGAGCGCCCGCACCGCTTCGCCGAACTGCGCCGCGCCATCGACTCCACCGAGTCCGTCGGTCCGGTGACCGAGAAGATGCTCGCGCAGACCCTGCAGAACCTGGAGCGCGACGGCATCGTCAACCGTGACGTCAAGCCGGTGATCCCGCCCCATGTCGACTACTCCCTCACGGAGTTGGGCCACGAGGCCGCCGAACAGGTCCGCGCCCTGGCGCTCTGGACCAACGAGCGGCTGAGCCAGGTGGAGCGGGCGCGGGAGAGCTACGACGCGGCGAAGGGCCGCGCCTGACCGGACCGTCGGGAGAGCGGCCTGCCGGGAGAGTTACCCGGCGCTTCCGGTCTCGGCGTCGCCGTCCGTGTCGCTGAGGCCCAGCCGCAGATGCTCCACGTGGTAGACCGCCTGGTCGAGAAGCTCGGCGACATGGTGGTCGTGCAGCGCGTACACCACTGAGCGGCCCCGGCGCTCTCCGACGACCAGGCCCAGATTGCGCAGCAGCCGCAGCTGGTGCGAGCACGCGGACTGCTCCATGCCCACCTCGGCCGCCAACTCGGTCGCCGGGAGCGGACCTTCGCGCAGTCGAGCCAGGATCAGCAGGCGGGAGGGCGTCGACAGGGCCTGGAGCGTGGTGGCCACCTTCGCGACATTGTCCGCGTCGAGGCGTACGCGCTCGGCGGCGTCCTGCGCGGTGACGACGGCTCCATGACCCATGGCCGTATCTTACTCATCGCACATGAACGAATGAATGAGTGTTCATGTGTTCCTGTATGGTGCTTCCCGTGTCTGCCACCCTCGCCACGCCCCCACCCCCGTCCACCCCCCACTCGCCGGTCGCCCCTTCATCCACCGCGCCGACCGCACCCCGCCGCCGCACCCGGGTCCTCGCGCTCCCCGAGGCCCGCTGGGCCACGGCGGCCACGGCCCTGTTCCTGCTCGCACTGCCCCTTCAACTGGCCGACGCGCCGGCCTGGACCTGGGGAGCGCTCTACGCGCTCGCGTACGTCACCGGCGGCTGGGAGCCCGGCCGGGAAGGCCTGAAGGCGCTGCGGGAACGGACCCTCGACGTCGACCTGCTGATGATCGTCGCCGCCCTCGGCGCCGCCGCGATCGGCCAGGTGATGGACGGCGCCCTGCTGATCGTCATCTTCGCGACCTCCGGCGCCCTGGAGGCCCTCGCCACCGCCCGCACCGCCGACTCGGTACGCGGCCTCCTCGACCTGGCCCCCGCCAGAGCGACCCGGCTGGACTCCGAAGGCCACGAACTGACCCTCCCCGTCGACGAGTTGACCGTCGGCGACACCATTCTCGTACGCCCCGGAGAACGCGTCGGGGCCGACGGCCGCGTACTGGACGGCGCGAGCGAGGTCGACCAGGCGACGATCACCGGCGAACCGCTGCCCGCTCCGAAGGAGCCCGGCGACGAGGTCTTCGCGGGCACCCTCAACGGCACCGGCGCCCTGCGCGTACGGGTCGAGCGCGACGCCTCCGACTCGGTGATCGCCCGGATCGTACGCCTGGTCGAGGAGGCGTCCGAGACCAAGGCTCCCACCCAGCTGTTCATCGAGAAGGTCGAGCAGCGCTACTCGCTGGGCATGGTCGCCGCGACCCTCGCCGTGTTCGCCGTACCGCTCGTCTTCGGTACGGAACTCACCGACGCCCTGCTGCGCGCCATGACCTTCATGATCGTGGCCTCGCCCTGTGCGGTCGTGCTCGCCACCATGCCGCCGCTGCTCTCGGCGATCGCCAACGCCGGGCGGCACGGCGTGCTGGTCAAGTCGGCGGTGGTGATGGAACGTCTCGGCCAGGTCGACGCCGTCGCCCTCGACAAGACCGGCACCCTCACCGAGGGCACGCCGAGGCTGACGGACGTACGGCCGCTGCCCGGATCGGACCTGGACGCGGACGACCTGCTGGCGCTCGCGGCGGCTGCCGAGCATCCGAGCGAACACCCACTGGCCCGGGCCGTGGTGGAGGCGGCGCGGGAGCGGGGGCTCGTGCTGTCGGTGGCGGAGGACTTCGACTCGACGCCGGGAGTGGGCGTGACGGCTGTCGTGGACGGGTGTGTGGTCGCGGTGGGGGCACCAGGGCGGCTGATGGGCAGTGCGGGGGCGCCGGACGGTTCCGGGGCGTCGGAAGGCTCGGCAACTCGGCTGCTGGTCAAGGAGGTTGAGGCGTTCGGTCGTACGGCCGTCCTCGTCGTCGCCGACAACGTGCCGATCGGAGTCCTCGGTCTCGCCGACCGGCTCCGTCCCGGTGCCGCCGGCACCGTCACCTCGCTCACCGAACTCACCGGTACCGCACCCGTGTTGCTGACCGGCGACAACCCGCGTGCCGCCGCTCGACTGGCCGCCGAGGTCGGGATCGAGGACGTACGGGCCGGGCTGCTTCCCCAGCAGAAGCTGGGCGCGGTAAGGGAGTTGGAGGCCGCCGGGCGCAGGGTCATGGTTGTCGGGGACGGTGTCAACGACGCACCGGCACTGGCCGCCGCCCACATCGGCGTGGCCATGGGGCGGGCGGGTTCCGACCTCGTGCTGGAGACGGCGGACGCGGTGATCGTGCGGGACGAACTCACCACTGTGCCCGCCGTGATCGTCCTCTCGCGGCGGGCCGGACGCCTGGTCGTGCAGAATCTGGTGATCGCCGGGGTGTTCATCGCGGGCCTCGTCGCCTGGGATCTGTTCGGCACGTTGCCGCTTCCGCTCGGCGTCGCGGGTCACGAGGGCTCGACCGTTCTGGTCGGCCTCAATGGGCTGCGGCTGCTGCGGGAGGCTGCGTGGCGGGATGCGGTGAAGCGGTGAAGGTGATCCGGAACGTCCCTGGACACGTCACCTTGATGTCGGATTTCCGCCAGCTCCGCCCCGGCCCATCGCCGATGCTGGACGTATGCGGAACGCGATGCACACCGACACCGAGCACTGCGTACGTGCCGTCCGGTCCAAGGACGCGCGGTTCGACGGCTGGTTCTTCACGGCGGTCCTGACCACCCGGATCTACTGCCGGCCCAGCTGCCCGGTCGTGCCGCCCAAGCCCGAGAACATGACCTTCTACCCGAGTGCGGCGGCCTGCCAGCAGGCGGGCTTCCGGGCCTGCAAGCGGTGCCGCCCGGACACCAGCCCCGGCTCGCCGGAGTGGAACCAGCGGGCCGACCTGGTGGCCCGCGCGATGCGGCTGATCGGCGACGGCATCGTGGACCGCGAGGGCGTCCCGGGCCTCGCCGCCCGCCTCGGCTACAGCACCCGCCAGATCGAACGGCAGCTCCTCGCCGAACTGGGCGCCGGCCCGCTCGCCCTCGCCCGCGCCCAGCGCGCCCAGACCGCACGGCTCCTCGTCGAGACGACCGCGCTGCCCATGGCGGAGATCGCCTTCGCGGCGGGCTTCGCCTCGATCCGTACCTTCAACGACACCGTCCGCGAGGTCTTCGCCCTCTCCCCGAGCGAACTCCGCGCCCGCCTCCCGAAGACCCGCACGCAGACAACCGGCGGGAGTACGGCCGTCGGCACCCCGGCCGCCCTGAACCTCCGCCTCCCCTTCCGTGCCCCGCTCAACCCCGACAACCTCTTCGGCCACCTCGCCGCGACCGCCGTACCCGGTGTGGAGGAGTGGCGTGACGGCGCCTACCGCCGGACCCTGCGTCTCCCGTACGGACACGGCATCGTCGCCCTCACCCCGAGGCCCGACCACATCGCGTGCCGCCTCACCCTCAGCGACCTGCGCGACCTGCCCGTCGCCATCAGCCGCTGCCGCCGGATGCTCGACCTGGACGCCGATCCGGTCGCGGTGGACGAGCAGTTGCGTATGGATCCGGTGCTGGCGCCGCTCGTCGCGAAGGCCCCGGGGCGACGCGTCCCGCGCACGGTCGACGAGGCGGAGTTCGCCGTACGGGCGGTGCTCGGCCAGCAGGTCTCGACGGCCGCCGCCCGTACCCACGCGGCCCGTCTCGTCACGGCGTACGGCGACCCGGTCGACGATCCGGAGGGCGGCCTGACCCACCTCTTCCCGACGCCACAGGCGCTGGCCGCTCTGGACCCCGAGTCCCTGGCCATGCCCCGCACCCGCCGGACCACCTTCACGACACTCGTCGCCCAACTCGCGGACGGGACGCTCCACTTGGGCGTTGAGAGCGACTGGCCGGAGGCTCGCGCCCGGCTCCTCGCCCTCCCCGGCTTCGGCCCCTGGACGGTCGACGTCATCGCGATGCGTGCCCTCGGCGACCCGGACGCGTTTCTCCCCACGGACCTCGGAATCCGGCGCGCGGCCCAGGAGTTGGGCCTCCCGTCGACACCCGCCGCACTGACGGCACGCGCGGCGGCCTGGCGGCCGTGGCGGGCGTACGCGGTCCAGTACCTGTGGGCGACGGACAGCCACCCCATCAACTTCCTGCCGGTATAACGACGTTGAGGAACCCCAGGGAATCCCCATGAACATGAAGCAGCACACAGTCATCGACAGCCCGTACGGCCCCCTCACCCTCGTCGCCGACGACGGAGTCCTCAGCGGTCTCTACATGGTCGACCAGCGTCACCGCCCGCCCGAGGAGAACTTCGGCGCCCGCGACGACACCCCGTTCGGGGAGACGATCGACCAGCTGAAGGCCTATTTCGAGGGCGAGTTGAAGGAGTTCACACTGCGACTCCGGCTGTCGGGAACGGAGTTCCAGCGCAGCGTGTGGGAGCAGCTGTGCCGTATCCCGTACGGCGAGACCCGCTCGTACGGCGAACTCGCCGACGCCCTCGGCAATCCGAAGGCCTCCCGCGCCGTGGGCCTCGCCAACGGCAAGAACCCGGTCGGCATCATCGTGCCCTGCCACCGGGTGGTCGGCGCGGACGGCAGTCTCACGGGGTACGGGGGCGGGCTGGAGCGCAAGCAGCGGCTGCTGGACTTCGAACGGGGGTCGGCACTCTTCTGATCTTGTGATCAACGAGGCGGCGGGCAGCGTGACTTGTGCGGCTCTGGGGGAGGTGGGTGTGCGGTCCCGCGTGCCTAGACCGCTGACTCCCGCAGTTCACGCAGCAGTTGGGGCAGCGCCGTGCCGATCGGCTCCCGGACGATTTCGTCGGCCCGGTCGTCGTACGGGGTCGGCTCGGCGTTGACGATGACGAGGCGGGCGCCGTGGTCGGCGGCCACACCGGCGAGGCCGGCGGCGGGCTGGACCTGGAGGCTCGTCCCGACGGCGATGAACACCTGGCAGGCCTTGGTGATGGCGAGGGCGTCGCCGAGGACGACCGGGTCGAGCCGCTGACCGAACATGACGGTCGCCGACTTGAGGATTCCGCCGCAGGTGAGACAGGCGGGGTCGTCCTCCCCGGCGTCGACCCGGGCGAGGGCGTCCTCCATCGGCCCGCGCGCATGACACTCGGTGCACACGAACTCCCGTGCGGTGCCGTGCAGTTCGAGCACCTTGCGAGCCGGCAACCCGGCGAGCTGGTGCAGCCCGTCGACGTTCTGCGTGATCACCCGCACAGGCACCCCGGCCCGCTCCAGCTCGGCCACGGCCAGGTGCGCGGCGTTGGGCTCGGCCTGAAGGGTCCGGTTCTGGCGCCGCAGTTGCCAGGAGCGGCGCCGGATCTCGGGATCGCCCATGTAGTACTCGTACGTCACGAGCTTCTCGGCCTCGGGATCACGCCGCCACAGGCCGTTGGGGCCGCGATAGTCGGGGATGCCGGAGTCGGTCGAGATTCCGGCGCCGCTGAGGACGGCGACGAGGGGCTTGGTCATGGTGCCGAGGGTAGGTCGCGGGGGTCGGGGCGGCGACCGGTTAACGGGCCGGTGCCCGTCAGACCACCCGGTCCCCGTTCTCCAGCTCCACCGTTCCCGTGCCCTCCGCCAGCACGTCGAGGGCGTGCAGCACCCGTCGTCCCAGGGAACCCAGGAGGTACTCGCCGAGATCCTCGCGGGCCACCAGCTGCCAGGACAGCAGTTCCTCCTCCTGTAGTCTGATCGACTTGAGGGTCTCCTCGTCGAGGACGCCACCGTCGTACAGATAGGCGACCAGCGGCATGTGGCCCGCGATGTGGACCCAGTCGACGGCCAGCAGGCGGCCCAGTTCCCGGTCGAGGCCGATCTCCTCCAGGGTCTCCCGGCGCGCGCCCTGGCGCGGGGTCTCCCCGTCGTCCGACTCGATCGTGCCGCCCGGAAGTGCCCAGCCCTCGCGGTAGTTGGGCTCGACGAGCAGGATCCGTCCGTCGGCGTCACGGAAGAGCGCGGCGGCACCGGCGAGGACGCGGGGCAGGCCGGCGATGTATGTGGCGAAGTCTTGAATGGTCATCCCGGAAGCGTAACCAGCGGAGATGACGGACAGTCGCCCGTCGGCCTCCCGTCACACCTGTGGGTGTCCCAACCGCACGGTCCGGGCCGCCAGCGCACTGATCCGCACCCCGTCGAAACCGAACACCGCGCTGCGTACGGTGTCCTCCAGCGGGTCCTTCCACCGGCTCGGGATCGCCTCCGCGCCGCACAGCACACCGGCCACCGAGCCCGCGGTGGCGCCGTTCGAGTCGGTGTCCAGGCCACCCCGGACGGTCAGGGCGATCGTGCTGGTGAAGTCGCCGTCGCCGTACAGGAGCCCGGCGGTGAGGACGGCGATGTTCGGGACCGTGTGGATCCAGCCGAGCCCGGCGGTCTCCGCGGAGACCGTGGTGAGCGTGTCCTCCCAGGTCAGCCGGGTCTCGTGCAGCGCCATGACCCGGCGTACCGTACGGGCCAGGCGGCTGCTCGCCGGGATCACCGTCAGCGCCGTGTCCAGCGCGTGCCGTACGTCGGGTGCCGTGAACGCCGCCGAGATCAGGGCCGCCGCGAACATCGCCCCGTACACGCCGTTGCCCGTGTGGGAGAGGACGGCGTCCCTGCGGGCCAGGTAGGCGGCGCGGTGCGGGGCGTCCGGACAGGTCCAGCCGTAGATGTCGGCGCGGATCAGGGCGCCGATCCACTCCTGGTACGGGTTGTCGTGGGTGGCCGTCAGCGGCGGCTTGAGACCGGCCGCGAGGTTGCGGTAGGCGGCGCGTTCCGCCGTGAACGTCTGGAGGAACGGCAGCCGCAGCAGCCACAGCTCGCCGACCTGCTCGGTGCTGAAGTCGAAACCGTGCGTCTCCAGCAGGTCCAGGCCGAGGATCGCGTAGTCGACGTCGTCGTCGCGGCAGCTGCCGTGGATCCGGCCGCGTACGCACTCACGCCACTCGGGGCGCAGTTCGAAGCCGTCCTTCTCGGCTCCGGGCGGCGGCCCGGGCAGATAGTCGGTGAGGGGGAGGGCATCGGTCCGTCGTAGGTAGCGGTCGATGCGGTCGCGCGTCCAGTAGTCGCCCCGCTCGACCGGCTTGCCGAGCATGTTGCCCGCGATCCGGCCCAGCCAGCCTCCGAGAACACGGTCCGCGAGGTCGGGCTCGGTGCCTGCATGGGTCATGGCTCCGGTCTACCACCATGTGCGGTCGTCGGCCGTGCCCTGGCTGTGAGCGGCCGGGAAGGCATGACGGGGCGCGCCTCCTGCGGTTAAGGTCGCAGCGGCGCGACTGCCCTGACGTCGACAGGGCCGGAAAGCAAGGGATGTGCAGGGTGGCGGACGGTTCGGGTACGGCGGGTACGGCGAAGGCGACGGGTGTGCGGGCGGCTCGGGTGCTGATCGCCGCCGACAAGTTCAAGGGGTCGCTGACGGCCGTACAGGTCGCCGAGCGGGTGACCGCCGGGCTGCGCAAGGCCGCCCCCCATGTCGAGGTCGAGTCGCTTCCCGTGGCCGACGGCGGCGACGGGACCGTGGACGCCGCGGTCGCCGCCGGATTCGAACGGCGTGAGGTACGGGTCGCGGGGCCGCTCGGGCACGAGGTGAGTGCCGCGTTCGCGCTGCGCGACGGCACCGCGGTGGTGGAGATGGCCGAGGCGAGCGGCCTCCAGCGGCTGCCCGCGGGCGTGTTCGCGCCGCTCACGGCATCGACGTACGGCTCCGGAGAACTGCTGCGGGCCGCGCTGGACGCGGGCGCGCGCACGATCGTCTTCGGGGTCGGCGGCAGCGCCACCACCGACGGCGGCGCGGGCATGCTGTCCGCGCTCGGCGCCCGCTTCCTGGACGCGGACGGCGAGCCGCTGCCGCCCGGGGGCGGCGGCCTTGAGGGCCTCGCCACGGCCGACCTCTCGGGCCTCGACACCCGCCTCGCGGACGTCGACTTCGTGCTGGCCAGCGACGTGGACAACCCGCTGACCGGCCCGAAGGGCGCGCCCGCGGTGTACGGCCCGCAGAAGGGCGCCTCCCCGGACGACGTGGCCGCCCTCGACGCGGCCCTCGCGCACTACGCGAAGATCCTGGAGGCGGCGATCGGTCCGAAGGCCGCCGAGTACGCCGCCGCGCCGGGTGCGGGTGCCGCGGGCGGCATCGGCTACGGCGCCCTGGTCCTCGGCGCCCGCTTCCGGCCCGGCATCGAGGTCATGCTCGATGTCCTCGGCTTCGGGCCCGCCCTGGACCGCGCCACCCTCGTGATCACCGGCGAGGGCTCCCTCGACGAACAGACCCTGCACGGCAAGGCCCCGGCCGGCGTCGCCGCGGCGGCCCGCGCGGAGGGCCGCGAGGTCGTCGCGGTCTGCGGCCGCCTCGCCCTGCGCCCCGAGGCCCTGGGCCGGGCCGGCATCCGCCGCGCCTACCCCCTGACGGACATCGAACCGGACCTCGCCAAGTGCATCTCCGACGCCGGCCCGATCCTGGAACGGGTCGCGGAGAACATCGGCCGGGACTTCCTGGTCTGAGCGGCGGAGGACGCCAACCGGGGCACCCGCTCCCGGCGAGCCGCGTGTCCTCCTCCAGCGCGGCGTGCGTCACCGACGCCGGGCCGGCCCCGGAGCGGGTCGCGGCGAACACCGGGCGGGATTTTCCTGGTCTCAGGCCCGGAGCCCGGGGCTCATTCCAGGGCTACCCGCTCCCGGCCAGCCGCGTCTCCTCCGGCACCCCCGCCGGCCCCGACAACCGATACGCGTCCAGCGCCAGCGTCATCTCGATCAGGTCCCGTGGCCTGGCCAGGGACCTGGACGTCAGTTGTTCCAGCCGTCGTAATCGGTTGAAGACCGTGTTGCGGTGGCAGTACAGGCGTCCGGCCGCCCGGCCCGCCGACCCCTCGCAGGTCAGCCACACGTCGAGGGTCTCCAGGAGCACCTCCCGGTCGGCGGGCTCCAGACCGACCAGGGCGCCGAAGACGGACGACACCAGGCGGTTCGCGAGTTCCGGCTGGCTCACCACCAGGGCCGTCGGCATCCGCTGGTCAAGGCGTACGACCTCGCTCGTGTCCGGCGGGCAGGTGCGCAACGCCAGTTCGGCCAGTCGCCGGGCCCGCCCCAGTTCCGCCAGTCCCGGTACGACGGGACTGATCCCGCCCGCCCCCGAGCACCGCCCGCTCAGCGCCCGCGCCACCGCGTCGAGCCCCTGGTCGGGCCCCAGCAGCACCACGCCCACCTCCTGGTCGGCCCGCATCCGCCACACGAACCGGTACCCGGCACCCCGCAACGGCCGGTGGAAGGCCTCCCTCGGATCCCGCCGGTCCGCCCGCAGCACCACCACCGCGTACGCGCCCCGCTCCGGCAGATCGAGCCCCGCCGCCGCCCGCGCGGCCAGCCCCGGCGACTCCTGGCCGTCGAGCAGCGCGTCCAGCAACGCCTGCAACTGTTCGTCCGTACGCCGCCGCAGCTCCATCTCGGTCGCCCGGTACGCCTCCGACGCCACCGCCGCCTGCGCGTCGATCGCCGACCACACCAGGGTCGCCGACCGCATCAACACCCCGAGCCGTTCGGGTTCCTGGCCGCCCGCCCCCTCCAGCAGCGCGTCCCAGACCAGATAGCCCGCGCTCCGGTAGGCGTGCACCAGCAGCTCCAGCGGTAACCCCTGCTGGGCGCGGCGCCGGCCCGCGTCCTCCGCGTACTCCAGGTCGCGGCGCGGCGAGCCCCGGGGCGCGGAGATCGTCCCGATGCCGATCCGCATCGCCTCCTCGGCCTCCCGCCACTGCTGGTCGTACGGGATGACCTGGCCGTAGACGGGGGAGTGCTCCGTCAGTTGCCGCAGATGCTCGTCGACCAGCTCCGGCACCCGTTCCAGCAGCGCCGCGCAGGACTCCGCGAGCACCTTCCAGTCATGACCGGTACGCCTTCTGCGGGGGCCCATGAGCGGAGGATGTCACTCGCCGCGCCCCTGCGGCAGGCCCCTGACACGCAGTGTTGTGCTCGCGCACAACGGGCGGTGGCGTCCGCTGGTCACCGGCCACGTTTCGGCGGAGTTTCGGCCGCGACCCGTGGACGGACGCCCGCCCCGGTGCTGGGGTGAGCGCCACACCGGACGTGTGTGCGGGAGGGGCGGACGCCATGGGCGGTGGAACAAGAGGATCTCCGGAGAGTTCCGGAGGGGCATCTCCGGGAAGTTCCGGAGGGCGATCTCCGGGCGGCGCCGATCTCGTCGTACGGGATCTGTCGGTCGGGTACGGGCCCGTGCGCGCCCTGCGTCAGGTGTCGCTGGAGGTCCCCGAGGCAGCCGTCGTGACCGTGCTGGGCGGCAACGGCGCCGGCAAGTCCACGCTGCTGCGCGCCATCAGCCGCACCCTCTCCTTCCAGGGCGGCGCGACGACCGGCGGCACCGTCACGCTCGGCGGACGCCGGATCGACGGGCTCGCCCCCGACCGCGTGGTGGCCGCCGGGGTGTCCCAAGTCCCCGAAGGACGGCGGGTGTTCGCCCGGATGACCGTCGCCGACAATCTGCGCGCCGGAGCCCTCGGCGCGCGAGGCGGACGCGGCGGACGTGCGGACCGGGCCGCCGCCCTGCGCCGCGTCCACGAACTGTTCCCCGTCCTCGCCGACCGCGCCCAGCAGCGCGCCGGACTCCTGTCGGGCGGCGAGCAGCAGATGCTCGCCGTCGCACGTGCCCTCATGGCCACCCCCAAGGTGCTGCTCCTCGACGAACCGTCGCTCGGCCTCGCCCCGCTGATGGCCGCGCGCATCGCCGACACCGTGCGCGAGATCAACGCCCAGGGCACCTCCGTCCTGCTCGTCGAACAGAACGCCGCCCTGGCCCTGCGGCTGGCCACCCAGGCATACGTCCTGGAGGTCGGCGAGGTCACCCTCTCCGGCCCCTGCGCCGAACTCGCCGCCTCCGACGAGGTGCGGCGCCGCTATCTGGGCGTGGTGGACGAGGACGCGGCGGCGGATGCGGCCGGGGCGATGGACGCGACGGGTGGATCGGCTGCCCCAGGGTTGACCCCGTCCATGTCGAGGTTGACCAGATGGGAGGGTTGATCCACATTGGCCACTATTGACGGATCACCGTCCACCATTGACGACAATGCCGTGCCCGCCCTCCACGTTGATCGCCTCACCGTCCGCTTCGCCGGCCTCCTCGCCCTCGACGACGTCACCTTCACGGTCGACCCCGGCACCGTCCACGCATTGATCGGCCCCAACGGCGCCGGCAAGTCCACCTGCTTCAACGTCCTGTCGGGTGTCTACCGGGCCACCTCCGGCAGCGTCCGCTTCGGCGAGCACGAGCTGACCGCCATGCCCCCGCACCGCATCGCCGCCCTCGGTGTCGCCCGGATCTTCCAGAACCTCGCCCTGCCGCCGCACGCCACCGTCGAGGACAGCCTGCTGCTCGGCCGCCACCGGCTCACCAGGACCGGTTTCGTCGCCGCCGGGCTTCGGCTGCCGTCGGCGGCACGCGAGGAACGCCGGCACCGCGCGCGCGTGCGGGAGATCGCCGAGTTCGTCGGCCTGGAGGGGTACCTGGGGCGCCCCGCCGGCTCCCTGCCCTACGGGCTACAGAAGCTCGCGGAACTCGCCCGGGCCCTGTGCATGGAGCCACGGCTGCTGCTTCTCGACGAACCGGTGGCCGGGATGACCGCCGACGAACGGCGCCGGGTCGCCGCCGTCATCGCCGGGGTCCGCGACAGCCTCGGCATCTCGATCGTCCTGGTGGAGCACGACATGGGGGTGGTGATGAGACTCGCGGACACCGTCACGGTGCTCGACTTCGGCCGGCTGATCGCGGACGGGGCCCCGGCCGACGTACAGAACGACCCGCAGGTCGTACGGGCCTATCTCGGTGAGGAGGCCACGCCATGAGCACCTTCGCCGAACTGCTCCTCAACGGCATCTCCATGGGCTCCGTCTACGCGCTCATCGCCCTCGGCTTCGTCGTGATCTTCCGGGCCACCGAGGTCGTCAACTTCGCGCACGCCTCGCTGCTGCTCGCGGGCGGCTATGTCACCGCGTCCCTCCACGACGACATCGGCTTCTGGCCCGCGCTCCTTGCGGGCATCGCCGGAGCCGCGCTCGTCGGCGCCGCCGTGGAGTTCCTCGTCATGCGCCGCTCCCGGGGCAACGACCACAGCGTGCTGGCCATCGTCACCATCGGCGTCGACATCCTGCTGACCACCGAACTCACCCGCCGCCTCGGTACGGACGTCCTCGCGCTCGGCGACCCCTGGGGCGACGCCGTCCTCACCCTCGGGCCGATCTCGCTCGCGCACACCCGGATCGCCGCCTTCGTCGCCGCCGCGCTGCTCATCACGGCATTCCTGCTCGCCTTTCGCTACACCACCTGGGGCGTGGCGATGCGCGCGGCGGCCGAGAACAGCGAGACGGCCGCCCTCATGGGGGTCAGGCTGGGCCGGGTCTCGCTCGGCGCCTGGGCCGTCGCGGGGGGACTCGCGGCCGTCGCCGCCCTGTTCCTCACCGTCTTCCCGACCCCGGGCCTCGAACGGGCCACCTCCCTCACCGCGCTCAAGGCCTTCCCGGCCGCCATCCTCGGCGGCCTCGACTCCACCACCGGCGCCCTCGTCGGCGGCCTGGTCGTCGGCGTCACCGAGTCCCTCGCCACCGGCTACCAGAGCGACCTGACCTTCATGGGCCGCGGCCTCGGCGACCTCGCGCCCTACCTCGTCATGGTCGCGATCCTGCTCGTCCGGCCCGCCGGGCTCTTCGGCACGAAGGAGCTGGCCCGTGTCTGACGTCCTCGCCGACACGCCGGCCGAGCCCCGGCGCACACTCCGACAGCCGCACGCGCGCACGTACGCGGCTGCCGCGGGCGCCATCCTGCTCCTCGCCCTCCCGTTCTACGTGGACCGCTTCTGGCTCCTGGCCGGGCTGTTCGCCATGGCCGCCGCGATCGGCGCCATCGGCATCAACCTCCTCACCGGCGCCACCGGCCAGCTCTCCATGGGGCACGCCTTCTTCCTCGCGGTCGGCGCCTACAGCTACTGCGTGTTCGCCGCGGAGGGCGGCGACGGACTGACCGGGCTCGGGCTGCCGACCTGGCTCGCGGCCGTGCTGGCCACGCTCGTCGCGGGCGTCGCGGGCGGCCTGTTCAGCCCGATCGCCGGACGCCTGCAAGGCCCCTACCTCGGCATCGCCACCATCGCCCTGATCTTCATCGGCCAGCACGTCCTGTTCAACGCCCGCGAGCTGACCGGCGGCTTCAACGGCCGTGACGTACCCCCGCTGAGCCTCTTCGGCCTCACCTTCGACGACAGCGAACTCCTCGTCGCCAACGTGCCGTTCGGCTCTGCGGAGAAGCTCTGGTACGCCGGACTCGTCCTGCTCCTCGGCTGCGCGCTGTTCGCCCGTGGCGTCCTGCGCGGGCGGCCGGGGCGGGCCATGAACGCCATCCGCGACCACCGCATCGCCGCCGGGGTGATCGGCGTGCCCGTGGCCCGCTACCGTGCCGCCGTCTTCGTCCTGTCGTCCATGTACGCGGGGCTGGCCGGCGTCCTGCTCGCCCTCGTCTTCCAGCGGACCGTGCCCGACTACTTCGGCATCACCCTCTCGCTGGAGTACCTCGCCATGATCGTCATCGGCGGGCTCGGCTCGGTCTCCGGGGCGGTGATCGGCGCGGCCTTCGTCTCGCTGCTGCCCCAGCTGCTGACCCGCTACAGCGACGCGCTGCCCCTGGTCTCCGCCCCGGGCACGGGCGGGATCGCACCGGGCGAGGCGTCCCGGTACCTGTACGGCGCCGCCGTGGTGGCGGTGGTGCTCTTCCTGCCGGGCGGGCTGGTCAGGGTGGCCGCCCGGCGCCGCGTCGCACGTAATCCAGGGGAGGAACGATGACCACGAGATACGCGGCCCGAGCCGCTGCGGGCGCGCTCGCCGTGCTGCTGGCGGTGGCCGGGTGCAGCTCCAAGGCCAAGGACGACGACGGGGGCGACAAGGGCTCGGCCTCGGCGGGCGGCGTCAAGACCGACGTCGGGGTGTCCGCCAAGACGATCACGCTCGGCGCGCTCACCGACATGACCGGGGTCTACGCGACCCTCGGCAAGAGCGTCACCCAGGCCCAGCAGCTGTACGTGAAGCAGCTGAACGCCGCCGGAGGCGTCTGCGGGCGCCAGGTGACCCTCACCGTCCGCGACCACGGCTACGACCCGCAGAAGGCCGTGTCCGGCTACACGGAGCTGGAACCGGACGTGCTCGGGTTCGCCCAGTTCATCGGCTCGCCGTTCGTCGCGGCGGTGAAACAGCGCGTCGACGGCCAGGACAAGGTCCTCGTGCTGCCACAGGCGTGGGCCGCCTCGCTGCTCGGCAGCCCGTACATACGCGTGATCGGATCCACGTACGACATTGAGACGATCAATGCGGTCGACTTCTTGATCAATGAGAAGGGGATCAAGAAGGGCGACAAGATCGGTCATGTCTACTTCGAGGGGGACTACGGCGAGAGCGCCCTGGTCGGTTCGAAGTACATGGCGGAGAAATCGGGGCTGACGGTCGTCGAGCAGAAGATCAAGCCGACCGACAACGACATGACCGCCCAGGTCGCCGCGCTGAAGCAGGCGGGCGTCAAGGCGATCGTGATCAGTGCGGGCCCGCGCCAGGCCGCCTCGCTGGTGGGCGTGGCAGCGGCCGGTGGCTTCAACGTCCCGGTCATCGGCAACAACTCGGCCTTCGCCCCGCAGCTCCTGGCCACCCAGGCGGGCCCGGCCCTGTCCAAGAACTACTGGGTCGCGTCACCGTCCCTGCCCATCGGGGCGGACACCCCGGAGGCCAAGAAGCTGGTGGCCGACTACCATGCGGCGTACCCGAACGACTCGCTCGACAACGGTGTGGTGGCCGGCTGGACGGCGGTCTCCGTCTTCGGTGAGGCCCTGAAGAAGGCCTGCGCGAGCAAGGACCTCACCCGGGAGGGTGTGGACAAGGCCCTGCTGACGATCAACGCGTTCGACGTCGGCTTCGGCAGCCCGCAGGACTTCAGCGACCCGAAGTCGCCCTCCTCCAAGGAGAGCGTGATCCTCCAGCCCGACAAGAGCGTGACGGGCGGTATGAAGGTCGTACGGGAGTCCGAGGCGTCGTCCGTCGCGGAGGGCTACTCGCCGGCCGAGTGACCACCCGAGACGCCGTACGCGCAACGCGGAGGGCCCCGAACCGTCATCCGGTTCGGGGCCCTCCGTACAGCGATTGCCGCTACGGCAGCTGTGCCGCCCGTGCCTCGCGGCGGTTGCCGCGGAAGTTGTTCACGCGGCGGGCCGTGGCGAAGAGCGGGATCACCGCGCCCAGGACGAGCTGCAGGGCGCAGCCGGTCTGGAGGAGCAGCTGGCCGCCGGGGGCGTCGAAGGCCCAGGCCGCCAGGAGACCCATCGCGGCGACGATCCAGGAGAGCATCGCGACCGCGAGCGGACCCCGCGGCTTGGGGTACTCGACCCGGCTCACCATCAGCCAGGCGGTGCCGACGATGGCCATGAGCGTGGCCACGAACGGCAGCTCCAGGAGCACGATCGAGACGACCGTCAGGGCGCCGAAGGGACTCGGCATGCCCTGGAAGGTGCCGTCCTTCACCGTCACACAGGAGAATCTCGCGAGCCTCAGCACGACCGCGAGCAGGACGACGATCGCACCGACCGCGGCCACCTTCTGGTACGCGTCGTCCGCGACCATGCCATACACCAGGACGAAGTACGCCGGTGCCAGACCGAAGCTGATCAGGTCGGAGAGGTTGTCCAGCTCGGCGCCCATGGGGGAGGAGCGCAGCTTGCGGGCGACCAGACCGTCGAACAGGTCGAAGACCGCCGCGCAGAGCATCAGGATCACCGCGGTCGCCGCCGAGTGACGGGCCATGCCCGACTCGTCACTGCCGGTGAGGTGCGGGATCAGGATGCCGGTGGTGGTGAAGTACACCGCCATGAAGCCGCAGGTGGCGTTGCCGAGGGTGAGGGTGTCCGCTATTGAGAGGCGGAGAGAAAGGGGCATCTCCTCCTCGTCGTCACCCACCTCGTCGGCCTCCGGCACCCAGCCGGCCTGTGTCTCGGGATCAATCACGGTCAATGCGAGTCACCCCTGCCACCGTCTTCTGGCCGACCTCGACCGCGACCTCGACACCGTCGGGGAGGTAGATGTCGACGCGCGAGCCGAAGCGGATCAGGCCGATCCGGTCGCCCTGCTCGACCTTCGTGCCCTGCGGGACGTACGGGACGATGCGGCGAGCGACCGCACCGGCGATCTGGATCATCTCGATGTCACCGAGTTCGGTGTCGAAGTGCCAGACGACTCTCTCGTTGTTCTCGCTCTCCTTGTTGAACGCCGGAACGAACCCGCCGGGGATGTGCTCGACGGACGTCACCGTGCCGGAGAGGGGCGCGCGGTTGACGTGTACGTTGAGCGGGCTCATGAAGATCGCGACGCGGGTGCGACCGTCCTTCCACGGCATGATGCTCTGCACCACGCCGTCGGCGGGAGAGATGACCCGGCCCTGGGTGATCTCGCGCTCGGGGTCACGGAAGAACCACAGCATGCCCGCCGCCAGCGCGGTGGCGGGTACGGCCACGGCCTTGGCGGCGCCGGACTTGCGCGCGCGTACCAGGCTGAGGGCTGCGGTGGCGACGGTCGGGAGGAGCCACGGCGATGCTCCGCGCGCCAGGCGTACGCCTGCCAGGCTGTCGCGAGGTGCAGAGGTTTGGCTGTGGGGCATGGATGACCTTCGTAGCGGATGATGCCGCGCTGTATCAGGGGACGGCGGCTTTCCGGCGATCGTAGCGGCTCACAGCCACAACTGGGTAAGCCAGGAAGCCGAGTCGGCGGCTGAAGAGTGCTGACGGGGTGTGATCTTCTTCTCGAAGAAAACACCCCGAACCGGACAATCAGCCCTGGAATTTGTACTCTTCGAGCAACCTGCGCCCGATGATCATTTTCTGGATCTCGGCGGTACCTTCGCCGATCAGCAGCATCGGGGCCTCGCGGTAGAGGCGCTCGATCTCGTACTCCTTGGAGAAGCCGTAGCCGCCGTGGATCCGGAAGGCGTCCTCCACGACCTCTTTGCAGTACTCGGAGGCGAGGTACTTCGCCATCCCTGCCTCAAGGTCGTTTCGTTCTCCCGAGTCCTTTTTGCGCGCTGCGTTCACCATCATCGCATGCGCGGCCTCGACCTTGGTAGCCATCTCGGCCAGCTTGAACTGGATCGCCTGGTGCTGGGCGATCGGCTTGCCGAAAGTGTGACGCTGCTGGGCATACGAGACACCCAGTTCGAACGCACGCTGAGCGACCCCGCAACCACGTGCCGCCACGTTGACGCGACCCACCTCGACGCCGTCCATCATTTGGTAAAAACCCCGGCCGGTGGCGCCGCCGAGGACGCGATCAGCCGGAATGCGCAGTCCGTCCATGATGAGTTCGGTGGTGTCGACGCCCTTGTAGCCCATCTTGTCGATCTTCCCCGGGATGGTGAGCCCGGGCCGGACCTCACCGAAGCCCGCCTCCTTCTCGACGAGGAAGGTGGTCATCGACTTGTGGGGCGCGGTCCCCTCCGGGTGTCCTTCGTCACTTCGGACGAGTACGGCGACCAGAGTGGACGTTCCGCCGTTCGTCAGCCACATCTTCTGGCCGTTGAGGACGTACTCGTCACCGTCCTTGACCGCCTTCGAGGTGATCGCCGACACGTCCGAGCCGAGCCCCGGCTCCGACATCGAGAAGGCACCGCGGATCTCGCCGAGCGCCATCTTCGGCAGGAAGTGGTCCTTCTGCTCCTGCGTGCCGTGCTGCTTGAGCATGTACGCCACGATGAAGTGCGTGTTGATGATCCCGGAGACCGACATCCAGCCACGCGCGATCTCCTCGACGCACAGCGCGTACGTCAGGAGCGACTCGCCCAGACCGCCGTACTCCTCGGGGATCATCAGGC
Organism: Streptomyces sp. NBC_00075; assembly: GCF_045041225.1. Classification (NCBI taxonomy): domain Bacteria; kingdom Bacillati; phylum Actinomycetota; class Actinomycetes; order Kitasatosporales; family Streptomycetaceae; genus Streptomyces; species Streptomyces sp. NBC_00075. The sequence goes on along the minus strand of NZ_CP108243.1, from coordinate 1,734,716 downwards.
CGAACAGGCCCAACTCCTTGAGGCCGTCGACGATCTGCTGCGGATACTCGTCGCGGTGCTCCAGTTCGGTCGCGACCGGGAGGATCTCCTTGTCCACGAAGTCCCGGACCGTGGACAGGATCTCCTGCTGGATGTCGGTCAGACCGGCGGTCTGGGCGAGTCGCGCCATGGCTACTTCTCCTGCTCCTTGAGCTGGGGCCGGCCGGGCTGTTCGCCGCCGCGCTCCTTGATGTACGTCTCGGTGGGCACCATCACCTTGCGGCGGAACACGCAGACCAGCGTGCCGTCCTGCTTGTAGCCCTTGGTCTCGACGTAGACGATCCCGCGGTCGTTCTTCGACCGGGAGGGCGTCTTGTCGAGGACCGTCGTCTCGCCGTAGATCGTGTCGCCGTGGAAGGTCGGCGCCACGTGCTTCAGCGACTCGATCTCCAGGTTCGCGATCGCCTTGCCCGACACGTCCGGCACGGACATGCCCAGGAGCAGGGAGTAGATGTAGTTGCCGACCACGACGTTCTTGCCGAAGTCCGTCGTGTTCTCGGCGTAGTTGGCGTCCATGTGGAGCGGGTGGTGGTTCATCGTCAGGAGACAGAAGAGGTGGTCGTCGTACTCCGTGACCGTCTTCCCGGGCCAGTGCTTGTAGACCGCCCCGACCTCGAACTCCTCGTAGGTGCGTCCGAACTGCATGGTGCTCAGGGCTCCTTAACCGAGGGGGGCTTCGAACTTGGACGTGCGCTCCATGCCGGCCGCCCGGCCCTTGCCGGAGATGACCAGCGCCATCTTGCGGCTGGCCTCGTCGATCATCTCGTCGCCGAGCATCGCGGAGCCCTTCTTGCCGCCGGCCTCGGACGTGTAGAAGTCGTAGGCGTCCAGGATCAGTTCGGCGTGGTCGAAGTCCTCCTGGGAGGGCGAGAAGATCTCGTTGGACGCCTCGACCTGGCCCGGGTGCAGCACCCACTTGCCGTCGAAGCCGAGCGCGGCGGCACGCTGGGCGACCTCGCGGTAGCCGTCGATGTTGCGGATCTGGAGGTAGGGGCCGTCGATCGCCTGGAGGTTGTTGGCGCGGGCGGCCATCAGGATCTTCATCAGGATGTAGTGGTAGGCGTCCGCCGGGTAGCCGGGCGGCTGCTCGCCCACGACCAGCGACTTCATGTTGATCGACGCCATGAAGTCGGCCGGGCCGAAGATGATCGTCTCGACGCGCTGGGAGGCCGTCGCGATCTCGTTGACGTTGTTGAGGCCCTGCGCGTTCTCGATCTGCGCCTCGATGCCGATCTTGCCGACATCGAATCCCATCGTCTTCTCGATCTGCGTCAGCAGCAGGTCGAGGGCGACGACCTGCTGGGCGGTCTGCACCTTCGGCAGCATGATGCAGTCGAGGTTCTGGCCGGCCCCCTCGACGACCGTGACGACATCGCGGTACGTCCACTCCGTCGTCCAGTCGTTGACGCGCACGACCCTCGTCTTGCCCGTCCAGTCGCCCTCGTTGAGGAACTTGACGATGGTGTGCCGCGCCTCGGGCTTGGCGAGCGGCGCGCACGCGTCCTCCAGGTCGAGGAAGACCTGGTCGGCCGGCAGCCCCTGGGCCTTCTCCAGGAAGCGGGGGTTGCTCCCGGGGACCGCGAGACAGGAACGCCGGGGGCGCAGACGGTTGACGGGCGTGGTCATGCGGGGACCTCCAGGGGGTCGAGCTTGTTCGCTTTCCGGATCTCGTCGACGATGCGGCCGATGATTCCGGTGATGTCGAAGTCCTTCGGGGTGAAGACCGCGGCCACGCCCGCAGCCTTCAGCTGTTCGGCGTCACCATGGGGGATGATCCCACCGGCGATGACGGGTATATCTGTGGCACCGGCCACACGGAGCCGTTCCAGCACGTCCGGCACGAGCTGCGCGTGCGATCCGGACAGGATGGACAGGCCGACCGCGTGCACGTCCTCTTCGAGGGCCGCGTCCACGATCTGCTCCGGGGTGAGCCGGATGCCCTGGTACACCACCTCGAACCCGGCGTCACGCGCGCGTACGGCGATCTGCTCGGCCCCGTTGGAGTGCCCGTCCAGGCCCGGCTTGCCCACCAGGAAGCGGAGATTGCCGACGCCCATCTCCTTCGCCGTGTCCGCGACCCTGCGCCGCACCAGCGCCATCGCGGTGCCCTCCTCGGCGGTCACCGCGACCGGCGCGGACGAGACCCCGGTCGGTGCCCGGAACTCCCCGAACACCTCGCGCAGGGCCCCGGCCCACTCGCCGGTCGTGACCCCGGCGCGGGCGCACTCCAGGGTGGCCTCCATGAGGTTGTCCGTGCCCTTCGCGGCCTCCTTCAGCCGCTCCAGCGCCTTGCACGGGCGCGGGTGGTTGAAGGGCGGCTGGTACCGCGTGTCGCGCCAGCCCTGGAGCGCCGAGGTCACCCGTGCCTCGACGGCCGGATCGACGGTCTGGATCGCCGCGTCGAGGTCGGCCGTGAGGGGGTTCGGCTCGGTCGACTCGAAGATGTTGACGCCCACGATCTTCTCCTGACCGGACTCGATACGGGCCCGGCGCTCGGCGTGGGACGCCACGAGCTGAGACTTCAGATAGCCCGACTCGACAGCGGCCATCGCGCCGCCCATCTCCTCGATTCGGCCGATCTCGGCGAGCGACTCCTCGACCAGCTCGGCCACCTTCTTCTCGACCACGTGCGACCCGGCGAAGATGTCCTCGTACTCCAGCAGATCGCTCTCGTACGCGAGCACCTGCTGCATACGCAGCGACCACTGCTGGTCCCAGGGCCGGGGGAGCCCCAGCGCCTCGTTCCAGGCGGGCAGCTGGACGGCACGCGCGCGTGCGTCCTTCGAGAGGGTCACGGCCAGCATCTCCAGCACGATCCGCTGGACGTTGTTCTCCGGCTGCGCCTCGGTCAGCCCCAGGGAGTTGACCTGCACGCCGTACCGGAAGCGCCGCTGCTTGGGGTTCTCGATGCCGTACCGCTCGCGCGTGACCTGGTCCCAGATCCGCCCGAACGCCCGCAGCTTGCACATCTCCTCGATGAACCGGACACCCGCGTTCACGAAGAAGGAGATCCGGGCGACGACATCACCGAACTTCTCGGGCGGCACCTGCCCCGAGTCCCGTACGGCGTCCAGGACCGCGATGGCCGTCGACATCGCGTACGCGATCTCCTGGACCGGGGTCGCCCCCGCCTCCTGGAGGTGATAGCTGCATATGTTGATCGGGTTCCACTTGGGGATGTGGTTGACCGTGTAGCAGATCATGTCCGTCGTCAGCCGGAGCGAGGGTCCCGGCGGGAACACGTGCGTGCCCCGGGACAGGTACTCCTTGACGATGTCGTTCTGGGTCGTCCCCTGGAGCGTGGTGATGTCGACACCCTGCTCCTCGGCGACGACCTGGTAGAGCGCCAGCAGCCACATGGCGGTGGCGTTGATCGTCATCGAGGTGTTCATCTGGTCCAAGGGGATGTCCTGGAACAGCCGGCGCATGTCACCGAGGTGCGAGACGGGCACACCGACCCGGCCGACCTCGCCCCGGGCGAGGATGTGGTCGGGGTCGTACCCGGTCTGGGTCGGCAGGTCGAAGGCCACCGACAGACCTGTCTGGCCCTTGGCGAGGTTGCGCCGGTACAACTCGTTGGACGCCTCGGCCGTGGAGTGACCGGCGTACGTGCGCATGAGCCACGGCCGGTCCCTTTCCTTTTGCGCCTGCGGCGCAGGGCGCTGTATGCCGGTGTCGACGTTCCTCAGCCCGCGGTCGCTGCGCTCCCTTGTCTTCGTCTCTTTCGACACCGGCGCGCCCTGCGCCGCAGGCACGGTCTGACGCTCGCTCATTTACGCCTCTCAGATGTTCCGGAAGCGGTTGATGGCGTCGATGTGCTGGGCGCGCTTCTCCTCGTCGCACACACCGAGGCCCTCCTCGGGGGCCAGGCACAGGACGCCGACCTTGCCCTGGTGGAGGTTGCGGTGGACGTCGTAGGCGGCCTGTCCGGTCTCCTCCAGGGCGTACACCTTGGAGAGCGTCGGGTGGATCTTGCCCTTGGCGACCAGGCGGTTGGCCTCCCAGGCCTCGCGGTAGTTGGCGAAGTGGGAGCCGATGATGCGCTTGAGGGACATCCACAGGTAGCGGTTGTCGTACTCGTGGTTGAAGCCCGAGGTGGAGGCGCAGGTGACGATCGTGCCGCCCTTGCGGGTGACGTAGACCGACGCGCCGAAGGTCTCGCGGCCGGGGTGCTCGAAGACGATGTCGACGTCCTCGCCGCCGGTCAGCTCACGGATGCGCTTGCCGAAGCGCTTCCACTCGCGCGGGTCCTGGTTGTGCTCGTCGGCCCAGAACTTGTAGCCCTCGGCGTTGCGGTCGATGATCGCCTCGGCGCCCATCTTCCGGCAGATGTCCGCCTTCTGCTCGCTGGAGACGACACAGATGGGGTTGGCGCCGCCGGCCAGCGCGAACTGCGTGGCGTACGAGCCGAGGCCGCCGCTCGCGCCCCAGATCAGGACGTTGTCGCCCTGCTTCATCCCGGCGCCGTTGCGCGACACCAGTTGGCGGTACGCGGTGGAGTTGACCAGACCGGGTGCGGCGGCCTCCTCCCACGACAGGTGGTCCGGCTTGGGCATCAGCTGGTTCGACTTGACGAGGGCGATCTCCGCCAGTCCGCCGAAGTTCGTCTCGAAGCCCCAGATGCGCTGCTCGGGGTCGAGCATCGTGTCGTTGTGCCCGTCGGAGGACTCCAGCTCGACGCTCAGGCAGTGCGCGACGACCTCGTCGCCGGGCTTCCAGGAGTTGACACCGGGACCGGTGCGCAGGACGACGCCCGCGAGGTCGGAACCGATGACGTGGTACGGCAGGTCGTGCCGCTTGGTCAGCTCGCTGAGCCTTCCGTAGCGCTCCAGGAAGCCGAAGGTGGACAGCGGCTCGAAGATCGACGTCCAGACCGAGTTGTAGTTGACACTCGATGCCATGACGGCCACCAGGGCCTCGCCCGGACCGAGTTCCGGCACCGGGACGTCGTCCAGGTGGATCGACTTACGGGGGTCCTTGTCGCGGGTTTCGAGGCCCGCGAACATGTCCGTCTCGTCCTTGTGCACGGTGATCGCACGGTACGACTCGGGAAGCTGAATGGCGGCGAAGTCGGCCGGAGTCGAGTCCGGCGACTGGATCGCGTCCAGGATGTCCTTAACGGTCACGGTGGTGCCTCCGGCGAATGGCGTCTTGAGGGAAGACGCTGAGGGTTACGTCGGTGCTGCTGAGGGTTGGGGTGAGACGTGCCGTCGGTTCGGCGGTGGTGTTTCGGCAGCGCGTGGTGGCGCGGGAGGTTGCCTGTGACGCAGGCGTCCGGGCGCGCAATCACGTGGTTTGCGGGGACAGCCGGCGTACGAATGGTCTCTGCACGCCGGCCGCCCGGACACCTTCAAGGTATGGCACCCCGTGTCAGGTAGCAAGGCACTGGGTGCCAGAAAGTGGCCTCAGATGAAATCTTTACGTAACAAATGAGCGATGATCGATCAAAGGCTACTGAGAAGTAGCTCTCGCGGGGACACAGAGGCGCGCGGAAACGCAAGAGGCGGGCCGCAGTCACCCGCGGCCCGCCTCTTGGTACGTCCGTTCCTTACGAGCGTTCCTTCAGCGCCTGCTCGATCGTCCGCATGACCTCGTCGAGCGGCGCGTCGGTCCGCGCGACCGCCACCAGCACCTCGCCCTGCGAGGTCACCGAGGCCGGCGCCGTCCGGGGCGCGGTGTCCCGCCCGGCCCCGATGCCCGTACCGAAGGTCTTCCGTACGATCCCGAAGGCGTGGTCGAGCTGGGTCTCTACGTCGCCCTGGCCGCCCGCCCGCAGCCAGCGCCGCAGCACGTGGTTGTGGGCGGTGACGACGGCGGACGCGGCGACCTCGGCCAGCAGCGGGTCGTCGTTCGCGTCGTCGTCGTGGGCGTGCTCGTCGAAGTGGCCCAGGAGGTAGCGGGTGAAGAGGCGTTCGTAGCGGGCGACCGACGCGATCTCCGCCTCGCGCAGGGTGGGGACCTCGCGGGTCAGCTTGTAGCGGGCGACCGAGATCTCCGGCCGGGCCGCGTACATCTTCATGACTTCCTTGATGCCGCGGCACACGGTGTCGAGGGGGTGCTCGTGCGCGGGCGCCGCGTTGAGCACCGCCTCGGCCCGGATCAACGTGTCGTCGTGGTCCGGGAAGATCGCCTCTTCCTTGGAGCGGAAGTGCCGGAAGAAGGTGCGGCGGGCCACGCCGGCCCGGGCCGCGATCTCGTCGACGGTGGTGCCTTCGTAGCCCTTGGTCGAGAACAGTTCCATCGCCGCGGCCGCCAGCTCTCGGCGCATCTTGAGCCGCTGGGCGGCGGCACGGCTGCCCGCGGCGCTTTCCGGCGCGTCGGGAGTGGCTGGGGTACGGGAGGACTTGGCGGCCTGGGACATGACCCGAACGTACTGCATGTGTGCAGGGTGGCGCGCACGTCCCGGGCCACCCCCGCCCTGTACGGGCGGGGGTGCCGAGGCGGGGTCGAGCAGCCCGCCCCAGTCGTCCTCCTGTCCGAAGACGTGCTCGAACCGGTCGCCCTCCCCGTCAGCGGCGGGCATATTCGCGGAAGCCGCGGCCCGTCTTGCGGCCGAGGCAGCCCGCGGCCACCAGATGCTCCAGGAGCGGCGCGGGGGCCAGGCCAGGGTCGCGGAACTCGCGGTGCAGGACCTTCTCGATGGCCAGGGAGACGTCGAGTCCGACCACGTCCAGCAGCTCGAACGGGCCCATCGGGTAGCCGCCGCCCAGCTTCATCGCCGCGTCAATGTCGTCAAGAGATGCATAGTGCTCCTGCACCATCTTGATCGCGTTGTTGAGATACGGGAAAAGCAATGCGTTGACGATGAATCCAGCTCGGTCGCCACAGTCAACGGCATGCTTCTTGATCTTGACGCAGACCTCTCGGACCGTTGAGTGGACGTCGTCCGCCGTCAACACCGTACGGACGACCTCGACCAGCTTCATCGCCGGCGCCGGGTTGAAGAAGTGCATGCCGATCACGTCCTGCGGACGTGAGGTGGCGCGGGCGCACGCGACGACGGGGAGCGAGGAGGTGGTGGTGGCCAGCACCGCGCCCGGCTTGCAGACCTTGTCCAGCGTCGCGAACAGCTGCTGCTTGATCTCCAGGTCCTCGGCGACGGCCTCGACGGCCAGATCGACGTCCGCGAAGGCGTCGTAGGAGCCCGCCGCGGTGATCCGGTCGAGGGTCTGCGCGGCGGCCTCGGCGGTCAGGCGGCCCTTGTCGACGGAGCGCGCGAGGGATTTGCCGATCCGGGCCTTGGCGATCTGCGCCTTCTCCTCGCTGCGGGCGGCCAGGACCACCTCGTACCCGGCCTTGGCAAAGACCTCTGCGATGCCCGAGGCCATGGTCCCGGAGCCGGCGACGCCGACGGAGCGGACCGTGCGGCCGGGGGTCTCGGGAGCGCCGGAGAGCGGCGTCAGCGCGTCCGCCACGACTGTGGCGCTGCCGGGGGCCTCGTACGAGTAGAAGCCGCGTCCCGACTTACGGCCCGTCAGGCCCGCCTCGCTGAGCTGCTTGAGGACGGGCGACGGGGCGTGCAGCCGGTCGTGGGACTCGGAGTACATGGCCTCCAGGACCGTACGGGCCGTGTCGACGCCGATCAGGTCGAGCAGGGCGAGCGGGCCCATGGGCAGACCGCAGCCGAGCCGCATCGCCGCGTCGATGTCCTCACGGGAGGCGTACTTCGCCTCGTACATCGCGGCGGCCTGGTTGAGATAGCCGAACAGCAGTCCGTCGGCGACGAATCCGGGGCGGTCACCGACCGCGACGGGCTCCTTGCCCAGCTCGATCGCCAGATCGGTGACCGCGGCGACGGCCTGCGGCGCGGTCAGCACCGACGAGACCACCTCGACCAGCTTCATCGCCGGTGCCGGGTTGAAGAAGTGCAGGCCCAGGACACGCTCGGGCCGCGCCGAGTCGGCGGCGAGACGGGTCACGGAGAGGGCGTTGGTGCCGGTCGCGAGGATCGTTTCGGGGCGCACGATGTCGTCGAGGGCGCGGAAGATCTGGTGCTTGATCTCGTACGACTCCGGCGCCACCTCGATGACCAGGTCGGCGTCGGCCGCATCGCGCAGGTCGGTGGAGGTGCGGAAGCGGGCGAGGAGGTCCGCGCGCTCCTGTTCGGTGAGCCGGCCGCGCACCACGGCACGGGCGGTCGAGGACTCAAGGGCGGCGACGGCCTTCGCGGCCGTGGCCTCGCTGATGTCGATGCCGACGACCTCGCGGCCGGCCCGGGTGAGGACCTCGGTGATGCCGGTGCCCATCGTGCCGAGGCCGACGACGGCGACGGTCATGAGCGCGGACGGAGAGGTGTGGGACAGGGGAGTGGCCATCGCGGGACTCCAGGAATGAGGGTGGTGACGACTGGGAGCACGACGGGTGCGCCGAGGGGGCGCACCGGGTGCGAGAAGGAGTGCGGGTGTTGCCGGGCCGCGAGCGCACACGCCCGGAGAAAGGTGGATCCGACGGCCCTGTCCCAAGGCCGTGCCGTACTGCGGTACTTGGCGTACCGAACCGACCAGCACTCACGACGGCTGCGTCACCAGGCCGTCGTAAGCAATCATGCGAGTGGGTGACTCGCTCGTCTGAGCTTAACCGGTGGGTAACGAGCGCGCCAGCCCCCGAATTTGTGATGTACGTCCCGAGATCCTGCCCACGCGGCCCTGTTGCCGCACCTAATCTCGGTTTCATGGACGAAGAGTTGCGATCACTCACGGAGCGCTTACGGGCCGAGGCTGGGGCGGGTGCCTCGAAGGTGTACGAGGACCTGGCGGCGACCGAGGACCCTGACGCGCTGGCCGATGTCCTCACCGCGCCCGGACAGCCGCTGTGGGCAAGGGAGTTGGCCGCGTTCAGGCTCGGGCTCGCGGGGGACCGGCGTGCCTTCGAGGCCCTCGTCCTCCTCCTCAACCACCGTGATCCGCAGCGCTGTGCCTCCGCCGCGTACGCCCTGGCCCGCCTCGGCGACCCGCGTACGGCCCGCGCGGCGGCGGCCCTCGCGACCAACGAGCTGCGCGTCGCCTACGCCCTGCACCCGGTCCGGCTGCTGGCCGAGCTGCACGCCCCGGAGTCCGTGCCCGCGCTGATCACCACACTGGCCCGCCGGCTGAAGCCGCACGACCCCTACCGCCGGGTGGCGCTCGCCTGTGTGGAGGGGCTGGGCACGCTGGGGGACCGGCGCGCGGCCCCGGTCCTGAACGAGGCCCTCGCGCACCCGGCCCTCGCGGAGGCGGCGGTGCACGCGCTCGCGCGCATCCCGAAGCAGAGGTGAGCCGTCAGCGGGGCAGCACGCGCGCGTACCGCACTTCCGGTACGGCGACCCCGTCCACGTCGAAGGGTTCCTCGGCGCCGTCGGCCGCGAAGCCCTCGCGCTCGTAGAACCGTCGTGCGCGGTCGTTGCCCTTGAGGACCCACAGGAGCATGCGCCGGTGCCCGGAATCGGCGCACCGGCGGACCGCCTCCCTCAGCAGCGCCGGCCCGACCCCGGCGCCGAACTGCCCGACGGCCACGTAGATCGCGTACAACTCGGCGTCGTCGGTGCGGACCTCGCCCTCCCGGTAGGGCCCGTGACAGGCCCAGCCGACGACTTCGCCGGCCCGCTCCGCCACGAGGTTCACGACCTCGGACCCGGCGCCCACGAAGAACGTACGCCGCCGCTCGGCGTCGGCCGCCACGCTGAGGGCATCCAGATACGGCTGCGGCATCAGGCCCTTGTAGGCGTGCTGCCAGCCCCGGACGCGGATCTCGGAGACGCGCTCGCAGTCGTCGAGGGTCATCTCGCGGACGAGGATCGGGTCGTTCGGGTCGTTCATGGCGGCACCCTAGGCGTACCGCCCGCGCGGAGACCTCCGAATTTTCGGGCCCTGGTCCGCGCTCTCAGAGGAGGGTCAACTGGACCGGTTCGGGCGCCGCGGCCCCGGGGGCGAGGGGGTCGGGCTCGGCGGGGGCCGGGATCCTGCGGGGCATCCCCGCGCGCGTGGGGCCAATCCCGTACTCCTGGGCCAGGTCGTGGACCAGCCCGGTGATCCGGCGTTGGTACCACTTGGGGGCGTAGGCGCCCTCCGCGTACAACCGCTCGTACCGGCGCACCAGATGCGGGTGGTGGTGTCCGAGCCAGGCCATGTACCACTCGCGGGCGCCGGGGCGCAGATGCAGCACCAGCGGGGTCACGGAGGTCGCTCCGGCGGCGGCGATCGCCCGCACCGTGGCCCGCAGTTGCGCCGGGTGGTCGCTGAGGAAGGGGAGCACGGGGGCCATCAGCACCCCGCAGCCGATGCCGTGCTCGCCGAGCGTCCGTACGACGTCCAGGCGCCGTTCCGGGGCGGGTGTGCCCGGCTCGACCGTGCGCCACAGCGCCGGGTCGGTGAAGCCGACGGAGACGGAGATGCCTACGTCAGTGACCTGCGACGCCTGCACCAGGAGGTCGAGGTCGCGCAGGATCAGCGTGCCCTTCGTCAGGATCGAGAAGGGGTTCGCGTGGTCGCGCAGGGCGGTGAGGATGCCCGGCATCAGCCGGTAGCGGCCCTCCGCGCGCTGGTAGCAGTCGACGTTGGTGCCCATCGCGATGTGGTCGCCGAGCCAGCGCCGTGAGCCGAGCTGGCGGCGCAGCAGCTCCGGCGCGTTCACCTTGACGACGATCTGGGAGTCGAAGCCGAGACCGGTGTCGAGGTCCAGATAACTGTGCGTCTTGCGGGCGAAGCAGTACACGCACGCGTGCGTGCAGCCCCGGTACGGGTTCACCGTCCACTCGAACGGCATGCGGGAGGCTCCCGGGACCCGGTTGATGATCGAACGGGCCCGGATCTCGTGGAAGGTGATCCCGCGGAACTCGGGGGAGTCGAAGGTACGGGTGGTCACCGCGTCCGCGCCGAACAACGCGGCGTCGGTCCGGCTGGAGCCGGAGCCGGATTCCACTGTGAGGTTCTCCCAGCGCATGACACCTCCTCGGTAGCACTGACCCGAGAATAGAACACATGTTCCCTTGATCGTGCGATCGAATGTTCGAGTCCTGTGAAGCTCCTCGATAGTCCGGACCCCGATTTGGGTGGGCGGGCGGCGGGGTGGTTGGGTGAGCGCGAACCCCCGAACACCCAGCTGCTGGAGGAACGCAATGGCGCAGGTCGAGGCCACCACGGAGCGCATCGTCGCGGCGGACGCGGAGACGGTGTTCGACGCCCTCGCCGATTACAGCGGCACGCGCTCGAAGGTGCTGTCCGAGCAGTTCAGCGAGTACGAGGTGCGTGAGGGCGGCGACGGCGAGGGCACCCTCGTCCACTGGAAGCTCCAGGCGACCAAGAAGCGCGTCCGGGACTGTCTGCTGGAGGTCAGCGAGCCCACCGACGGCGAACTCGTCGAGAAGGACCGCAACTCCTCGATGGTCACCACCTGGCGTGTCACCCCGGCCGGCGAGGGCAAGTCGCGGGTCGTCGTCACCAGCGTCTGGGACGGCGCCGGCGGCGTCGGCGGCTTCTTCGAGCGGACCTTCGCCCCCAAGGGCCTCGGCCGCATCTACGACGCCGTTCTCGACAAGCTCGCCACCGAGGTGGAGAAGTAGCCCAAGGGGCAACCTCCCAAGGGGCGTTGGCTCGCCCCTTCGTACCCCTCACCGGTTCGAGTGGATCTCCGCCCCCGTGCACCGGTACGCCGTAACTCGTCGCGCTTGCTCACAGTTGTCGCCCAAAGCGGGAATTGTGCGGTAGGTGCGACGAGGGGAGCGGTACATGGGCGGGATCACTCTGGTGCAGGACGAGCCGACGACCGCACCCGCGCCACCCCCGGCCGAACCCCCGCAACTCGGCCCGCGCCAGGTCCGGTTGGTGTTCTTCGGGCTCATGCTCGCGCTGCTGCTCGCCGCGCTGGAGCAGATGATCGTCGCGACCGCGCTCCCGAAGATCGTCGGTGAGCTGCACGGCCTGGACAAGATGTCCTGGGCGATCACCGCGTATCTGCTCATGGCCACCGTCGGGCTGCCGGTCTACGGCAAACTCGGCGATCTCCTCGGCCGCAAGGGCGTCTTCCAGTTCGCGATCGTCGTGTTCGTCGTCGGCTCGGCGCTGGCCGGCTGGTCGCGCACCATGGACCAGCTCATCGCCTTCCGCGCCCTCCAGGGCGTCGGCGCGGGCGGGTTGATGATCGGTGTGCAGGCGATCATCGCCGACATCGTGCCGCCGCGTGAACGCGGGCGCTTCATGGGCCTGATCGGCGCCGCGTTCGGCCTCGCCTCGGTCGCCGGGCCCCTCCTCGGCGGCTACTTCACCGACCACCTCTCCTGGCGGTGGTGCTTCTGGTTCAACGTGCCGTTCGGGCTGCTGACGCTCGCCGTCGTCACCGTCGTGCTCAAGCTGCCGAAGCCCGCCGTCAAGGCCCGGCTCGACCTCCTCGGGGCGCTGCTGCTCGCCGTGGCCTCGACCTGCCTGGTGCTGCTGACCAGTTGGGGCGGCACCGAGTACGCGTGGGGCTCGCGCGAGGTCCTCGGGCTCGGCGCCGGAGCGGTCGCCGCCACCGTGCTCTTCCTCGTCGCCGAGCACTTCGCGCCCGAACCCCTCATCCCGCTACGGCTGTTCAGGGACTCCGTCTTCAACGTCACCGGTCTGGTGGGCCTGGTGATCGGCGTGGCGCTGTTCGGCGCCGCCAGCTATCTGCCGACCTTCCTTCAGATGGTCGACGGTGCCACCGCCACCGAGTCCGGACTGCTGATGCTGCCCATGATGGCCGGCATCGTCGGCGCGTCGATCGTCTCCGGGCAGCTCATCAGCCACACCGGCCGCTACAAGATCTGGCCGATCCTGGGCGGCGCCCTGTCCGTGCTCGGCATGTGGCTGCTCTCCCGCCTCGAAGTGGACACGCCCCGGCTGCACTACAGCCTCTGGATGGCCGTCCTCGGCGCCGGCATCGGCATGGTGATGCCGGTCCTCGTCCTCGCCGTGCAGAACTCCGTGCGCCCCGCCGACCTCGGCACCGCGACCAGCGCCAACAACTACTTCCGCCAGATCGGCGGCAGCGTCGGCGCCGCGGTCTTCGGCACGCTGTTCGCGAACCGGCTCGCCGAGTCCCTCGAAAAGAGCCTCCCCACGCGCGCGGGTGCCCGCCTTCCCGACCCCGACTCGATCACCCCGCCGCTCGTCCACGCGCTCCCCCCGGCGCTGCGCGACAGCTACATCAGGGCGTACGCCGACGCCATGCCGCGCATCTTCCTGTACCTCGTGCCGGTGCTCGTCCTCGGCCTCCTCATCGCCTTCTTCCTCAAGGAGAAACCGCTGGTGTCCCACCACACCGCCCCCGCCGACCTCGACTCCCCAGGACCCACGGCCCCCCTGGCGATCCCGCAGGCCCGGGCGCCGTACACCGCCGGAATCCCGGTGTGCGGCACCGTCCAGCACCCGGACGGAACCGTCGTACCGCGCGCGGCACTCACCCTCATCGACGTCACGGGGGCGCAGATCGGGCGCGGTGCGAGCGCCGAGGACGGGCGGTACGCGCTGTCCACGCCCGGCGCGGGGGCGTACGTCCTGATCGCCGCGGCGGGCGGCCACCAGCCGCAGGCGGTCACCGTGACCGTCGGCGAACGTCCCGTCGAGCTGGACGTCGTCCTCGGCGGCGCGGGGCATCTCGTGGGCCAGGTGCTGACCGCGGACCGCTCGCCGGTCCGGGACGCCACCGTCACGCTCACCAACGCGCATGGCGAGGTCGTCGCCACCACCCGCAGCGGACGCGAGGGCGGCTACGTCATCACCGAGCTGGTGGCCGGCGAGTACACCCTCGCCGCCAGCGCGCCCGCGTTCCGTCCGACCGCGCTCCCCGTCCTGGTGCGGGCCTCCCGGGAGACCCGTCAGGACGTCGAACTCGCGGGCGGCGCCGTCCTCAAGGGCACCGTGCGGGCCGGCGGCGGACGGCCGGTCGAGGACGCGCGCGTGACGCTGCTCGACGCGGCCGGCAACGTCGTGGACACGCTCACCACCGGAGCCGACGGAACGTTCCGGTTCGTCGACCTCTCCTGCGGCGAGTACACGGTCATCGCCTCCGGCTACCCGCCGGTCGCCACCGTCCTCCAGGTGGCAGGCGGCGACCGAACGGAACGCGACCTTCAGCTCGGGCACGACGACTGAGTCACAGGTGAGGGCGCCGAGCAGGGCGCCGACCGGCCGGTCGGCGTGGCCGTACCGGCGTGCGGGGCGCGTGGCTGTGCGCCGGAGTGGAGCGGTGAAGACCAATTAGCGGATTGCCACACATCGCGACCGACCGGACCCGTACGGTGGTGGCGACGGCACAGATCTTGCGGAGCCGTGGGAAGAAGGGGCCTGCGCCATGGACCGTGGCACCGAGACGGGCGCGACTCCCGGCCGCGGGGCCGGGGAGGGCGCACCGGCGGAGCACGCCGCTGCGGGCCGTATCCCGTTGGCCGTGGTCGTCGTCGACCGCGAAGGCCTCGTCTCGCACTGGAGCCGGGGCGCCCGGCGTCTGTTCGGCGCGTCCAAGGAGGAGGCCCTCGGCCAGCCCGCCGTCGATCTGCTGCCCGTCTCCGGGGCGCTTCCCGACGACGGCGACGGCGATGGCGACGAGGACACCACGCCGTACGGCGCCCACCTGGCCGACGACGGCCTCGGACCCGACCTGGAGTCCTCCCTCGACGGCCGGCTGTCCTACCCGGCGTCGGGCCGGGCCCGCCTCACCGTGCCGGGGCGTGACCGCGTGGACGTCCTGTGGTGGGCGTACCCCCTGGTGGGCCCCGGCCATGGGCGCCTGCTGGTGCTGGCTGCCGACACCGACGTACTGCGCCAGGAGGACGACGAGATCGCCGTCGAGCGCATCGCGCCCGGCTTCGCCCTGCACACCAACTTCCCCGGCGCCGAGGAACTCGCCCGCAGGCTCCCCGAGATCCTGCCCAGCATGAGTGTCGGGGAAAGCGCCCGCATCGTCGCCCAGATCCTCGAACTGGGCTATCCCGTCCTGGAGTTCAGCCAGAACGACCTGGTGCCGGTCACCCCCGACTGGGGCGTGCCCCGGCGCACCGAGCGCAAGGCCCGCCGGGAGCGGGCGGCCCGCGCGGCGCAGGCCGGCGAACCCCTGCCCGAGGGCATCGAGGACGATGTCCAAGACCTCGAATACGCGGCCGTGCGCGAGCGACTGGAGTTCCTCAACGACGTCAGCGGACGCATCGGCACCTCGCTCGACCTGTCCCGCACGATCATCGAGGTCAGCAAGGCCGTCGTACCACGCTTCACGGACGTCGCGGGCACCTACCTGCGCGAACAGGTCGTCGCGGGCGAGGGGTTCCCCGACGGTGTGCCCGACACGACGACGATGTGGCACCGGGTCGCCCTCGAACACACCGACGAACCAGGGCGCTGGGACGACGTCGTACCGGTCGGCGAGGCCATGCCCTTCCCGGCACACACCCCGTTCTTCCAGTGCATGACCAGCGGTCAGCCCGTCCTCGTGCCGCGCATCAGCGAGCAGATGGGCCACATGATCGCCTCGCAGTTCGAGAAGCGCGACATCCGGCCGCTGATCACCGGCCGCTCCATGCTCGTCGTACCGCTGAAGGCACGCAACGTCGTCCTCGGCTTCATGATCCTGCTGCGGCACCCGGAGCGCGTCGAGTTCAACGACATGGACCGCGTCACCGGCGCCGAACTCGCCGCCCGCGCGGGCCTCGTGCTCGACAACGCGCGGATGTACACCTACCAGGAGAGCGTCGCCGAGACCCTCCAGGACAGCATGCTGCCGCACATCCCGCCGCGCATGGCGGGCTGCGACATCGCCACCCGCTATCTGCCCGGCACGCTCCTCGGCCGGGTCGGCGGCGACTGGTTCGACTCGGTGAAACTGCCGGGCGCCCGCACCGCGCTCGTCGTCGGCGACGTCATGGGACACGGCCTCAACTCAGCAGCGATGATGGGCCAGTTGCGTACGGCCGTCCAGACCATGGCCGCCATGGACATCCCGCCCGCCCAACTCCTGCGCAACCTCGACGACCTCGCCCAGCGCCTCGGCGACACCTACCTCGCGACCTGCCTCTACGCCGTCTACGACCCCATCGCGAGCGAGCTGCACATCGCCAACGCGGGCCACATCCCGCCCGTGCTGGTCCGTGCCGAGGACGGCGGCAGCGAACTGCTCGACCTGCCCACCGGTGCGCCCATCGGCGTCGGCGGAGTGCCCTTCGAGGCGGTACGCGTGCGCGTGCAGCCCGGCGACCGGCTCGTCATGTGCACCGACGGACTGGTCGAGGTGCGCGGGGAGGACATCGGCGTGGGCCTGGCGACCCTCTGCGAGTCCGCCGCCCACCCGGCCGCCTCCATGGACGACGCCTGCGACACCATCATCCGCGCCCTCAACACCGCCGGGGGCCGCAAGGACGACGTGGCGCTGCTGCTGGCCAGGCTCAACGGCATCGAACCCGACGACGTCGCCGAATGGCGGATCGGTCTCGACCCGGCCGAGGTCGGCCGGGCCCGTGCCGTGGTCCGCGAACAGCTCTACGACTGGGGCCTCGACAAGCTGGTGGACAGTGCCACGCTGCTGGTCGGCGAACTCGTCACCAACGCCGTACGGCACTCCCACGGGCGCCCGATCGAACTGCGGCTCGTGCGGGGCGAGACGCTGCTGTGCGAGGTGGACGACGACGATCACAGCCTGCCCACACTGCTCGACACCGAGCCCACGGCCGACTCCGGGCGCGGACTGAGAGTGGTGAGCACGCTGGCCCGGGAGTGGGGCACGAGCCGTACGGGCGCGGGCAAGACCGTGTGGTTCGAACTCACGTTGCCCCGACGGCGCTGACGCTCCGACCGGGGCGGCCACTGGGGCCGCTCCGGGATTGTCAGTGCCCTGTGTTTGGATTGATCGTGCCACGGGGTCGGGGGAGGCGTGCGAGACGCACACCGGCGTATACCTCTCGAACGAGCAGTGAAGGTATGCGCGGTGCGCTTGTCGGCGCAACCGGGGCGCGGTAGACCGAACTGGCCCGTCACCTCGGACGGGCCGCCGTCGCACCCTGGGGAGTTGGCCATGAGCGTGTCGAGTCGGTACAGGGAGTCCTGGGAGGGCTTCTGGCGCGAGGCTCCCCACGGACAGGGGGCCGTCTTCTGGGACTCGGAGCCGATGCTGACCGCGGGCCTCCACCTCGCCGTCTTCGAACCGCACATGGCGGACTTCGAGTTGCCCCTGCTGGACCTCGGCTGCGGCAACGGCACCCAGACCCGCTTCCTCACCGACCGCTTCACCCGCGTCATCGGCGCCGACCTCTCGCCCGCGGCCCTGGACCGCGCCCGCCGCGCCGACCCGGAGGCCGCCGCCGAGTACGAACTGCTCGACTGCGCCGAGAAGTCCGAGGTCGACGAACTGCACGCGAAGCTCGGCGACACCAACGTGTACATGCGCGGGGTGCTCCACCAGTGCGACGCCGACGACCGGCAGACCCTCGTCGACGGCATCGCCACCCTCGTCGGACGGCGCGGCCGGGCCTTCCTGGTCGAGTTGTCGCAGGACGCGCGCCCCATCCTGATGGGCCTCGCCGAGAGCCCCGAGGGCCCGCCGCCCAAGCTGCGCCCGATCCTCCAGCACGGCATCGCACCCGGCGAGGTGGCGGACTCGGCGGTGCCCGTGTACCTGGGCGCGGCGGGCCTGGAGATCCTCGCGAGCGGTCAACTCCCGCTCACGACGACGGAGTACACCTCGGAGGGAACACGGGTCGTGCTGCCGTCGAAGTGGGTGGTCGTGAAACGGGCCGACTGAGCCCGCCGTGCGGCGAGGATCGAGGGGTTCCTCGCTGACGACGGCCGTGGACGCGCTGGTCGTGCCGGACCCGGCACGCAGAAGCCCGGCATCCGCTGGACCGGCCTCCCGGCCTGTCTCTCAGGCCGTCGCACCCGTCGACAGGGCCCGAGCAGCCGTACGCCTCCCGAGGCCCCGGACGTACACGTTCGCTGCGGCCGACGTGCTGACGGGCGTCGGGCGGGCCTACGGTCGGGAGGGCGGGACCGCGATGTCGGGCACCGCCCGACCGCGCTCCGGGGTACCCCTGGAGCGCGACCGGATCGCCACGGACAAGGGAGCAGCCCCGCCATGACCCCTCCCGACACAGCCCTGGCGCCCGTCTCACCCGGTGTACGGACGATCACCCTGGACGCCGACGGGGTCGTCCTGTCCGCGCTGCTCCGCGAGCCCCGGACGCCGCCGCGCGCGGTGGTGGTCGCCCTGCACGGCGGCGGCATGAACGCCGGCTACTTCGACGGCCAGGCCCATCCCGATCTCTCCCTGCTGACCCAGGGCGCGAGCCTCGGCTACACGGTCCTGGCCCTGGACCGCCCCGGCTACCGGCACTCCGCCGCCCGTCTGCCCGAGGGACAGCACCTCGCCAGCCAGGCGCACTCCGTGCTCGCGGCGCTGGACGACTTCACCTCCCGCTACGACACCGGTGCCGGACTGTTCCTGCTGGCCCACTCCTACGGCGCCAAGGTGGCGCTGAGCGCCGCCGCGGACCCGGCCGCCCGGAACCTGCTGGGGCTGGACATCTCCGGCTGCGGCCATGTGTACGCCGTCGGCGGGCACGAACCGTTCGACCCGGCCGGTCCCGGACACCGGGTCAGGAACTGGGGGCCGCTGCGCCTGTACCCGCCGGACACCTTCCGCGCCAGCGCCTCGGTGGTGGCGCCCATGCCGCACCGGGAGCGGAGTGACGTGTCCCGCTGGCCGGAGCTGTTTCCCGGGATCGCCGCACGCGTGCGCGTGCCGGTGCGGATGACCTTCGCCGAGCACGAGGGCTGGTGGCGCCACGATCCGGAGACCCTGGCCGGGATGGCGGCCTGCTTCACCGGTTCCCCGCGCGTGGTCGTCGACCGGCAGCCGGACGCCGGCCACAACATCAGCCTCGGCTGGACGGCCCGCTCGTACCATCTGCGGGCCCACGCGTTTCTGGACGAGTGCCTGCCCCGGCAATGAGAGGGAGATTCACGACCCCCGAGCGGCCCTGGCACCGAGGTTCGCCGCCGCGTAATGTGACGCAGCGTGAAGATCCTCATCAGCGCCGACATGGAGGGCGCCACCGGCGTCACCTGGCCGGCCGATGTCCTGCCGGGCACTCCGCAGTGGGAGCGCTGCCGTTCGATGTTCACCTCGGACGTCAACGCCGCCGTCCTCGGCTTCTTCGACGGCGGCGCCGACGAGGTGCTGGTCAACGAGGCCCACTGGACCATGCGCAATCTGCTCCTGGAGCGGCTGGACGAGCGGGTCGAGATGCTCACGGGGCGCCACAAGTCGCTGTCCATGGTCGAAGGCGTACAGCACGGTGACGTCGACGGTATCGCCTTCGTCGGCTATCACGCGGGCGCCGGCATGGAGGGCGTCCTCGCCCACACCTACCTCGCCAACTCCATCACCGGCGTGTGGGTGAACGACGTACGCGCCAGCGAGGGGCTCCTCAACTCTCATGTGGTCGCCGAGTACGGCGTGCCGGTCGTCCTCGTCACCGGCGACGACCTCGCCTGTGAGGACGCGCTCGGATACGCGCCCGAGGCGCTGAAGGTCGCAGTCAAGGACCATGTGTCGCGGTACGCCGCCGTGTGCCGTACGCCCGCCAGGACCGCCGCCGACATCCGGGCCGCCGCGAAGGAGGCCGCCGCGCTGGCCGTACGGCACGAGCCCGTCGTCGGCGGGCCGTTCACCGTCGCGCTGGAGTTCGACGCCGAGCATCTCGCCATGGCCGCGACCGTCGTGCCCGGTGTGGCGCGGATCGGCGAGCGGAAGGTGGCGTACACCAGCGGCACAATGTACGAGGGAATTCGTACCTTCAAGGCGGTCACGACGATCGTCTCGGCCGCGGTGGAGGAGCAGTATGGCTGAGCAGCAGGCGCTCGACGAGGTGGTGTCGTTCACCTCGGATCTCATCCGGATCGACACGACCAACCACGGCGGCGGCGACTGCCGGGAGCGCCCCGCCGCCGAGTACGCCGCCGCGCTGCTCGCCGAGGCGGGCCTCGAACCCACGCTGCTCGAACGGACCAAGGGGCGCACCAACGTCGTCGCCCGGATCGAGGGCACCGACCCCACCGCCGACGCGCTGCTCGTGCACGGGCACCTGGACGTCGTACCCGCGCAGGCCGGCGACTGGAGCGTGCACCCCTTCTCCGGGGAGATCCGCGACGGCGTCGTCTGGGGGCGGGGCGCGGTCGACATGAAGAACATGGACGCGATGATCCTCGCCGTCGTCCGCGACTGGGCCCGGCAGGGCGTCAGACCCCGCCGGGACATCGTCGTCGCGTTCACCGCCGACGAGGAGGACAGCGCCGAGGACGGCTCCGAGTTCCTGGCCGCCGAACACCCCGGGCTGTTCGAGGGGTGCACCGAAGGCGTCGGCGAATCAGGGGCGTTCACCTTCCACGACGGCGCGGGACGGCAGCTGTATCCGATCGCCGCAGGTGAACGCGGCACGGGTTGGCTCAAGTTGACCGCTCGCGGACGCGCCGGGCACGGCTCGAAGGTCAACCACAGCAACGCCGTGACCCGTCTCGCCGCCGCCGTCGCCCGAATCGGCGCGTACGAGTGGCCACTTCGCCTCACTCCCACCGTCCGGGCGGCCCTCACCGAACTCGCCGCCCTGTACGGCATCGAACCCGACCTGGACGACGTCGACGGACTCCTCACCAAGCTCGGACCGGCCGCCCGGCTCGTCGAGGCGACCGTCCGCAACAGCGCCAACCCGACCATGCTGAACGCCGGTTACAAGGTCAACGTGATCCCCGGCGAGGCCGTCGCCTACGTCGACGGACGCTTCCTGTACGGCTGCGAGGACGAGTTCCGTACGACCCTCGACGAACTCACCGGTCCTGACGTCGCATGGGAGTTCCACCACCGCTCGGTGGCCGTGCAGGCGCCGGTGGACTCACCCACGTACGCCCAAATGAGGGCCGCCGTCGAGGAGTTCGCGCCCGAGGGGCATGTGGTGCCGTACTGCATGTCCGGTGGCACCGACGCCAAGCAGTTCTCGCGGCTCGGCATCACCGGCTACGGATTCGCGCCGCTCAGGCTTCCCGAGGGCTTCGACTACCAGGCACTCTTCCATGGTGTCGACGAGCGTGTCCCGGTCGAGGCGCTGCATTTCGGCGTCCGGGTTCTCGACCGGTTTCTGCGGACGGCCTGACCAGTGGGGGAGACAGTGCAGACACTGCCGTACGGATCATGGCCTTCGCCCATCGACGCGGCACTGGCCGCCGAGCACGACGGGTCCCCGGAGTACGTGGGGTTCGTCGGCGACGAGGCCTGGTGGACCGAGCCCCGGCCCACCGAGGGCGGTCGGCGCACCCTGGTGCGGCGGCGCGTGGACGGCTCCCAGGAGCAGGTCCTGGACGCGCCGTGGAACGTGCGCAGCCGGGTCATGGAGTACGGCGGGCATCCGTGGGCGGGGGCGGTGCGCGACGGCGGCTCGGTGGTCGTGTTCGTCAACTTCGCCGACCAGCGGCTGTACTGCCTGGAGGAGGGGCAAGAGCCGCGCCCGCTCACGCCGTTGTCCTCGGTCGGGGGCGGACTGCGGTGGGTGGAGCCGCAGTTGCGGCTCGAACTCGGCGGAGTCTGGTGCGTACTGGAGGAGTTCACCGGCGACGGGCCCACCGATGTGCGGCGGGTGCTCGCCGCCGTGCCGCTCGACGGATCGGCGGCCGACGACCGGGACGCCGTACGCGAACTCACCGACGACCGGCACCGGTTCGTCACCGGGCCCCGGATCTCGCCCGACGGACGGCGCGCGGCCTGGCTCGCCTGGGACCATCCGCGGATGCCCTGGGACGGCACCGAGCTGGTCCTCGCCGATGTGGGTGACGGCGGCACGCTGAGCGGTGCCCGGACCGTCGCCGGCGGGCCCGAGGAGTCGATCGCGCAGGTGGACTGGGCGGGCGACGGAGCGCTGCTGTACGTCAGCGACCGCTCCGGCTGGTGGAACCTGTACCGCGACGACGTGCCCGTGTGCCCCCGGCCGGAGGAGTTCGGCGGGGCGCTGTGGAAGGTCGGGCAGCGCTGGTTCGCACCGCTGGAGGGCGGTCTCGTCGCCGTCGTGCACGGGCGCGGGGCGACCGCTCTCGGCGTACTGGACACCGAGACCGGCGACGTCGTCGACGCGGCGGGACCCTGGACCGAGTTCGGGTCCACCCTCGCCGTGCACGGGGAGCGGGTCGTCGCCGTCGGGGCCAGCCCGCGCAGCGCGTACGAGGTCGTCGAACTGGACACCCGTACCGGACGGGCCCGGGTGATCGGCGCCGCCCATCACGACCCGGTCGACCCCGTGCACTATCCCGAGCCGCAGATCCGCACCTTCACCGGCCCCGAGGGCCGGGACATCCACGCGCACATCTACCCGCCCCACCACCCCGGGTACAGGGCGCCCGCCGACGAACTGCCCCCGTACGTCGTGTGGGCGCACGGCGGGCCGACCGGGCGGGCGCCGCTCGTGCTCGACCTGGAGATCGCCTACTTCACCTCGCGCGGCATCGGCGTCGCCGAGATCAACTACGGCGGCTCGACCGGGCACGGGCGCGAGTACCGCAACCGGCTGCGCGAGCAGTGGGGCGTCGTCGACGTCGAGGACTGCGCGGCCGTCGCGCTCGCCCTCGCCGACGAGGGCACCGCCGACCGCGCCCGGCTCGCCGTCCGCGGCGGCAGCGCGGGCGGCTGGACCGCGGCGGCCTCCCTCACCGGCACCGACGTCTACGCCTGCGGCACGATCCTCTACCCCATCCTCGACCTGGCCGGCTGGGGCTCCGGGGAGACCCACGACTTCGAGTCGCAGTACCTGGAGACCCTCGTCGGCCCGCTCGCCGAGGTCCCTGGCCGCTATCTCGAACGCTCGCCCGCCGAGCACGCCGCCGACATCACCGCGCCCTTCCTGCTTCTGCAAGGACTGGACGACGTGATCTGCCCGCCCGTGCAGTGCGAGCGGTTCCTCGCCCGGCTCGCGGCGGAGGGACGGCAGGTGCCGCACCGGTACATCGCGTTCGAGGGGGAGGGGCACGGATTCCGGCGGGCGGACACGACCGTACGCGTCCTGGAGTCCGAACTCTCCCTGTACGCACAGGTCTTCGGCCTGAACCCGCCCGGCATCCCGACTCTGGAACTCACCAAGTGAAGCCACTGGTACGGCCGTTGAGGCTGGCCCCCGGCGCTCGTGTGGCCGTCGTCGCGCCCAGCGGGCCCGTGCGCGAGGAGCGGTTGCAGGCCGGGCTCGACATCCTGCGCGGCTGGGATCTCGACCCCGTCGTCGCACCCCATGTCCTGGACCGGCACGGGGAGTTCGACTATCTCGCGGGTACGGACGCCGACCGGGCCGCCGACTTCCAGACCGCCTGGTGCGACCCCACGGTCGACGCGATGATCTGCGCCCGCGGTGGCTACGGCGCGCAGCGCATGGTCGACCTGCTCGACTGGGACGCACTGCGGGCGGCCGGGCCCAAGGTGTTCGTCGGCTTCAGCGACATCACCGCGTTGCACGAGGCGTTCGCGGTCCGCCTGGGCCTCGCCACCCTGCACGGACCGGCGGCGTCCGGCGTCGACTTCGTCAAGAACACGCGGGCACAGGAGCATCTGCGGGCCACGCTGTTCGATCCTGAGTCGGTACGGGTCATCGGCGCGTCGGCTGGTTCCGCGCTGGTGCCCGGGCGGGCCCGGGGTGTCACTCTCGGCGGCTGCCTGGCCATGCTCACCAGCGACCTGGGCACGCGGCACGCCCGGCCCGGTGCGCGTGGCGGGCTGCTCATGATCGAGGACGTGGGGGAGAGCGCGTACCGCGTCGACCGCGCCCTCACCCAGCTCCTGCGCGCGGGCTGGCTCGACGGCGTCGCCGGGATCGCCCTCGGCTCGTGGGAGCGGTGCGGTCCGTACGAGGTGCTGCGTGCGGTGTTCGCCGACCGGCTCGGCGGGCTCGGGGTGCCGGTGCTGGAGGGGTTCGGGTTCGGGCACTGCGAAGGGGCGCTGACGATCCCGTTCGGGGTGGCCGCCGAGCTGGACGCTGACGCGGGGACGCTCACGCTGGAGGAACCGGCGCTGCGGTGAGGTGAGCTGCGGCGAGGTGAGCGGGCGTCGGCCTTCGGTGTGCCCTCACCCGTCCGGCGTATCTCCGGGCGCGCGGGAAGCCCCGGATCGGCCCATGCTGGCTGTATGAGCCCGAAGACCTCCGAGAGCGGCGGCAAGGCCGGTGGTCCCCGGGGGCTGCTCACGCCCACCAGGGTCGCCGTCGGGGCGCTCGCCCTGCTCGCCCTGATCTTCATCTTCGAGAACACCCGCGCCACCGAGATCCGGCTGCTGATCCCCGAGGTGACCATGCCGCTGTGGATGGCGCTGCTCGGCACGGCGGTCATCGGCGCCCTCTGCGGGGCCTACTTCATGCGGCGCCGACAGTAGGAAAGAGCGCAGGTGGGGGCGGTGAACAGGCGGCTCGCGTAAGGTGTCCGGGTGTCTGAGCGCCATGGATTTCTCGCCGAAGGGCCCCGCGTGGGCATACGCCCGTTCACCTACGAGGACGGTGCCGAGTTCATCGCCCGGGTGCGGGAGAGCAGGGAGCTGCACCATCCCTGGCTGGCGCCGCCGGCGAGTCCGGACGCGTATGCGGCGTACGCCGGGCGACTGATCGAGGACCCGACCAAGGCGGGGTTCCTCGTGTGCGAGAAGGACGACGGCGGTGCCGTCGCGGGGTTCATCAACATCAACAACATCGTCCAGGGCGGCTTTCTGTGCGGGGCCCTCGGATACGGGGCCTTCGCGCACGCGGCCGGGCGGGGACTGATGGGCGAGGGGCTCGATCTCGTCGTGCGGTACGCGTTCGGGCCGCCGCTGCGGCTGCATCGCCTGGAGATCAACGTGCAGCCCGGCAACACCGCGTCGATCGCCCTCGCGCGGCGCTGCGGGTTCCGGCTGGAGGGGTTCTCGCCGGACTTCCTGTACATCGACGGGGCCTGGCGGGACCACGAGCGGTGGGCTGTCACGTCGGACATGCTGAAGGGCTGAGCGGTTCGTTCACTGCGGCCCGGTGGGGGCTGGTCGCGCAGTTCCCCGCGCCCCTTTGGGGGCGCGATCAGGTTGCCGCCTGTGTGAACGCGCGGGTTCGGCCGTGCAGGGCGCACGACGTTTGGGGGCTCCGGCCAGGGGGACGCGGAAGGTTCCGTACGCGCGACATCGCCGGAGGCGAAACGTGAGTCGACCCCGCATCCTGATCGTCGGTGCCGGCTTCGCCGGGTACCGGACGGCCCGTAGTCTGGCCCGGCTGACCCGGCAGAAGGCCGACATCACGCTGCTGAACCCGACCGACCACTTTCTGTATCTGCCCCTGCTGCCCCAGGTCGCCACCGGTGTCCTGGAACCCCGCCGGGTCACCGTCTCCCTCCCCGGCACGCTCCGCGATGTGCGTCTGGTGCTCGGCGAGGCCGAGGCCGACGGCATCGATCTCGACGCGCGCACCGTGCGCTACACCGACCCCGAGGGCGGACACGGCACCCTCGGCTACGACCGGCTCGTCCTCGCCGTCGGCAGCGTCAACAAGCTGCTGCCCGTGCCCGGCGTCGCCGAGAACGCGCACGGCTTCCGGGGACTGCCCGAGGCGCTGTATCTGCGCGACCACGTGACCCGGCAGATCGAGCTGGCGGCCACCGCCGACGACCCCAAGAGCTGCGCCGCCCGCTGTACGTTCGTGGTGGTCGGCGCCGGCTACACCGGAACCGAAGTCGCCGCGCACGGACAGCTGTTCACCGAGGCGCTGGTCCGTAAGCAGCCCTTGCGCGAAGGCCTGCGGCCACGCTGGCTGCTCCTCGACATCGCACCGCGTGTCCTGCCCGAGCTGGACGAGAAGCTGTCGCGCACCGCCGACCGGGTGCTGCGGCAACGGGGCATCGACGTCCGCACCGGAACCTCCGTGAAGGAGGCCACCGACGGTGGAGTCCTGTTGTCCGACGGGGAGTTCGTCGAGTCGCGCACCCTGGTGTGGTGTGTCGGGGTTCGGCCCGATCCTCTTGTCGAGAGCATCGGCTCGCCCCTGGAGCGCGGGCGGCTGATCGTCGACCCGTACCTCCAAGTGCCGGGCCACCACGAGGTGTTCGCGTGCGGTGACGCCGCCGCCGTGCCCGATCTGAACAATCCCGGGCAGTTCGCGGGGATGACGGCCCAACATGCCTGGCGGCAGGGCAAGGTCGCGGCCCGCAATGTCGCCGCCTCGCTCGGAATCGGCTCCCGCCGCGCCTACCGCCACCGTGACCTGGGGTTCGTCGTCGATCTGGGCGGGGTCAAGGCCGCCGCCAACCCGCTCGGCGTCTCCCTGTCCGGGCCGCTCGCCGGTGCGGTCACCCGCGGCTACCACCTCGCGGCGATGCCCGGAAACCGGGTGCGTGTCGCGGCCGACTGGCTGCTGGACGCCGTACTGCCGCGCCAGGGCGTGCAGTTGGGGCTCGTACGGTCCTGGTCGGTGCCACTGGACACGGCGTCGCCGGAGCTGGCACGGGTGCCGGAACAGCCCTCGGGGCAGGCTCCGGAACAGCCCGAGGCAACGTCCGAGGCAACGGAAGGAAAGTCGTGAAAACCCTCGAACCCCTGCACAGCGCCGCCGAACTCGCCGAGCTGGGACAGCAGTTGCGCGTCGACAGCGTCCGAGCCGCCGACGCCGCGGGCTCCGGGCATCCGACCTCGTCCATGTCCGCCGCCGACCTGATGGCCGTGCTCCTGGCCCGTCACCTCCGCTACGACTTCGACCGCCCGGCCCACCCCGGCAACGACCGCTTCGTCCTCTCCAAGGGACACGCCTCGCCGCTGCTCTACGCCGCCTACAAGGCGGTCGGGGCCATCGACGACGCCGAGCTGCTCACCTTCCGTACGCTCGGCAGCCGGCTCGAAGGGCATCCGACGCCCCGAAGGCTGCCTTGGGTCGAGACGGCCACCGGGTCGCTCGGCCAGGGGCTGCCCGTCGGCGTCGGGATCGCGCTGGCCGGCAAGCGGCTCGACCGCACCGGGTACCGCGTGTGGGTGCTGTGCGGGGACAGCGAGCTGGCCGAGGGCTCGGTGTGGGAGGCCGCCGAGCACGCCTCGTACGAGCATCTCGACAACCTCGTCGCCGTCGTCGACGTCAACCGGCTGGGGCAGCGCGGGCCGACCCGGCACGGGCACGATCTCGACGCGTACGCCCGCCGGTTCAAGGCCTTCGGCTGGCACACCGTCGAGATCGACGGACACGACGTCGAGGCCGTCGACCGTGCCTACGCCGAGGCCGAGTCCACGACCGGGCAGCCCGTCGTGATCCTCGCCCGCACTCTCAAGGGCAAGGGCGTCGCCTCCGTCGAGGACCGCGAGGGACTGCACGGCAAACCGCTGCCGGACGCCGACGAGGCGATCGCCGAACTCGGCGGCCGACGCGACCTGCGCGTCCGCCCGCCCGAGCCGCGCGCAGCCCGCGCCCTGCACGCCGTACGCGCCGGACACCTCGAACTGCCCCGCTGGGACAGGGGAGACGAGGTCGCCACCCGGGACGCCTACGGGCAGGCGCTCGCCGCGCTCGGCCACGCGCGGGGCGATGTCGTGGCCCTCGACGGCGAGGTGAGCGACTCGACGCGCGCCGAGGCCTTCGCCAAGGAGTTCCCCGACCGGTTCTTCGAGTGCTACATCGCCGAACAGCAACTGGTCGGCGCCGCCGTCGGGTTGGCGGCGCGCGGGTGGATCCCGTACGTGTCGACGTTCGCCGCCTTCCTGACCCGCGCGCACGACTTCCTGCGGATGGCCGCGGTCAGCGGGGCCCGGATCAACGTCGTCGGCTCGCACGCCGGCGTCGCCATCGGGCAGGACGGGCCCTCCCAGATGGGCCTGGAGGACCTGGCGATGTTCCGTACGCTGTACGGCTCGACGGTGCTGTATCCGTGCGACGCCCACCAGACCGCACAGCTCGTCGCCACGATGGCAGGCCTCGACGGCATCGCGTATCTGCGCACCTCACGCGGCGGGACACCGGGTCTGTACGGGCCCGGCGAGGAGTTCCCCGTCGGCGGCAGCAAGGTGCTGCGCACCGCCGGGCGCGAGGACCGGCTGACGGTGGTCGCGGCGGGCGTGACCGTCCACGAGGCCCTGGCCGCCGCCGACGCGCTCGGCGCCCAGGGCATCCCGGTCCGGGTCGTCGACCTGTACTCCGTCAAGCCCGTCGACCAGGTCACCCTGCGCCGGGCCGCCGAGGAGACCGGCTGTCTGCTCACCGTCGAGGACCACCGCGAGGAGGGCGGCATCGGCGACGCGGTCCTCGACGCCTTCCTCGACGGACGGCCCATGCCCCGTCTGGTACGCCTCGCCGTCCGGACGATGCCCGGCTCGGCGACGCCCGACGAGCAGCTGCACGCCGCGGGCATCGACGCCGACTCGATCGTGGCGGCGGGTCGGCTGCTCGTGGAGGAAGCGATCACGCCGTGAGGACGAGGAGACCCCCATGACCGGACTGCGGTACGTGTACGCCGTCTGCCGTCCCTTCGACGCGGCCCTCCAGGCCCAGTTGACGGGGGTCGCGGGTGTCCCGCCGAGACTGCTCACCCATCACGGCCTGGTCGCCGTCGTCAGCACGGTGCCGGAGGCGGACTTCGCCGAGGAGCCGCTCCGGCGTCGGACGGACGACGGCGACCGGGCCCACCACGCCGTGATCGACGCGCTGACCGCCGTCACGACCCCGCTGCCACTACGGCCCGCCACCGTCTTCCGGGACGACAGCGCCGTACGCGTGATGATCGAGGAACGCGAGGACGACTTCCGGCGCGCTCTCGACCGGTTTTCCGGGCGGGTGGAGTGGCGCGTGAAGGCGTATCTCGAAGACCGTGAAAAAGGCGACGAGAGGGACGCCGAGGCGTTCGTCGGCCGACTGCACCGCGTTCTTTCCCGGCACGCTGAAGACCACCGGCTGTACGCGTCGCCGAATGCGCTGCTCGACGCGGCCTATCTGGTCACGCGTGAGGAATCCGAACAATTCGTGGAACTCGTCGACCGGACAAACAGTGACGTCGACGGTCCGAGGGTCGAACTCACCGGGCCCTGGGCCGTCTACTCCTTCTGTGGGAGCAGCACAGGGTGTGGCCCGAGGGCCTGAACCAGGTCCTCGGGCCACAACTTCTCTGTCAATTTCTCTGTCGATACCGGCTACCAGCGATACCAGCGGCCCCTTGCGCCGCCCGCACCCGTGCCCCGCACCAGGAATCCCAGTAGCCAGACGACAAGGACGATCAGCGCGATCCACCAGAGTATCTTCACCGCGAATCCGGCACCGAAGAGAATCAGGGCCAGAAGCAGTACGAGCAGAATGGGAACCATAGTGTGAACCTCCTGCACACCGGGTTTCCAGAAATCCACGACTCAGACATCTGGCGGGTGAATCAGACCGCCTTTCGGCAGAGAATCTCGCCGTGCGGCACGGTGAACCAGGCATCTTCCCGGCGTCCCCACTCCCGCCACGCCTCCGACACCGCCCGCAGCTGCTCCACGGTCGCGAGGCCGCCCTCCGTGGCCCGGTCCGCGTACGCCGACGCCAGTGTCCGGTCCGCCCACAGACCGCTCCACCAGGCGATCTCGTCGGTGTCCGCGAATGTCCACGTACTGGACGTGGCCGTGATGTCCGTGAGACCGGCCCGCAGCGCCCAGGACTTCAGCCGGCGCCCCGCGTCCGGCTCGCCCCCGTTGGCGCGGGCCACCCGCCGGTACAGGTCCAGCCAGTCGTCCAGGCCCGCCGACTCCGGATACCAGGCCATGGCCCGGTAGTCCCCGTCGCGGACGGCGATGTACCCGCCCGGCTTGGTGACCCGGTGCATCTCGCGCAGCGCGCGCACCGGGTCGCCCACGTGCTGGAGCACCTGATGGGCGTGGACCACACAGAACGTGTCGTCCGGGAAGTCCAGCGCGTGGACGTCCGCGACCGCGAACTCGACGTTGCCGAGGCCCCGTTCGGCCGCCGTGGCCCTGGCCTGGTCCAGGATGCCCGGCGCCCGGTCGACGCCGGTGACATGGCCGTCGGGGACCAGTTCGGCCAGGTCGGCGGTGATCGTGCCCGGGCCGCAGCCGATGTCCAGGATCCGCATGTGCGGCTTCAGCGAACCGAGGAGGTACGCGGCCGAGTTGGCGGCGGTGCGCCAGGTGTGCGAGCGGAGCACGGACTCGTGGTGCCCGTGCGTGTAGACGGCGGTCTCCTGCGGCTGCGACTTGGACATGACCGTGCCCCTTCTCGTCTTCTCGGCTCGTTCTCCTTCACCGTACGCAGCCGTGCCGAATAATGAGACCCGCGTCTTGGGATGTGGACAACCGGCGGTCAGTTCCGGCCGAGCGGGCGGTAGACCGTCAGCGCCTCCGGGAGCTTTTCGAGCGTCACCCCGCCCGTCACCTCCGTGACTTCGCCGTCGTACGCGAGGAGGGTCCCCGGCGTCACGTCGTCCACGTGGAGACGGTGGACCCGGACACCCGCGTGGGCGGGGGAGCGGGTCAGCGGGCCCGCAACGGCCGCCGCCAGGAGGCGCAGCGCGGGCCGTCGGCCGCCGTGCACCACCCGTACGTCGAGCCGCCCGTCCGCCAGGTCGAGCCGGCGGGCCGGTACGAGGCCCAGGCGGTGGTAGGTGCCGTTACCCGCGAAGAGCAGCCACAACGGGTGTGTACCGCCCCGGAACCGGGCCTCCAGGGGATGACTGTCGGTGCGCAGGACACGTGCCGCCGCGACCACCCCGGCCGGCCAGCCGCCGATCCGGTCCGACCAGCGCTCACGCTCGCGCACCAGCTCCGGATAGACGCCCAGGCTGCACGTGTTGAGGAAGACGCCCTCCTGCTCCCCGGACCGGAACCGGCCCACGTCCACCCGCACCGCCTCGCCCTGCCGCACCGCCCGGCCGACGTCCCGGACGTCCGCTACCCCCAGGTCGAGCGCGAAGTGGTTGAGCGTGCCGCCGGGCAGGACCACGAGCGGCTTGCCGTGGCGCAGGGCGACCTCGGCGGCCGTGTTCACCGTGCCGTCGCCGCCGCACACCCCGAGCACCTGACAGCGGGCCGCCGCCTTCTCCAGCTCGTCCCGTACGTCCTGCGGCGCGCACTCCACGATCTCCGCCAGCGGCAGTACGTCACCCAGCGCGCGGGCCCGGTCGGCGGTGGCCGCCGCCGTGTTCGCCACCAGGATCAGCCCCTCGCCGTCCGGCAGCGCAGGAGCCGTCGCGTGCGGCGGGCCCGGGGGCGTGGACCGGTCGCGGGTCGGCACCAGCCCCCGTACGGCGAACGCGGCGCCCGCGCCCAGGACCGCGCCCGCCAGGACGTCACTGGGGAAGTGGACGCCGGTGTACACCCGGGACATCGCCACCGAGAAGGCGACCGGCGCCACCACCGCCCCGAGGCCCCGGGACTCCAGGGCGACCCCGGTCGCGAAGGCCGCCGCCGACGCCGCGTGACCGGACGGGAACGACGTGGTGATCGGCTGCCGCTTCAGCTGCCTGACCAGCGGTACGGGGTCCAGTACGGGGCGTGGACGGCGTACCGAGCGCTTGCCGACCGTGTTGATCGTCGCGGAGGCCACCGCGAGGGAGGCCAGGCCCCGGACGGCGGCCCGGCGCGCCCTGGGGCTCCCGGTGGCCGCCAGCGCCGCCGCCGTCGCCATCCACAGGACGCCGTGGTTCGCGCTGCGGCTCAGCCTCGGCAGGACGCGTTCGGCGCCCGGCCAGTGCCGGGTGGCGGCGGTCTCGAACAGCCGGAAGTCGAGATTCAGCAGGTTCTTGCGCAGGGCGTGCCGGCCGGGCAGGGGGACGGTGAGGTCGATGTCTGCGGTCATGACGCTCTGGGTACCCTGAAGTGAGCCCTTTTGTCTTGTCGAACGCGTCGGTTGTACGTGTTGTGGGGCTTGTCGCAAGTGTCGTAGGGCGAGAGGAAAACCCGTATGCGTCTGCTCCTCATCCGGCACGGTCAGACCCCGTCGAACGTGTTGTATCTGCTGGACACCGCAGTTCCGGGGGCCGCACTGACCGAGCTGGGGGAGCGGCAGGCCGCCGCCCTGCCGGAGGCGCTCGCGGGTGAGGACATCGACGCGCTGTACGCGTCCACCCTGATCCGTACGCAGCTGACCGCTGCCCCGCTGGCCGGGGCGCGTGGCCTGGAGATCCTGGTGCGGGACGGGATCCGGGAGGTGGCCGCCGGGGACCTGGAGATGCGGGGGGACGCCGAGGCGGCGGACCTGTACATGACCACCGTGTTCGCTTGGGCGGGCGGTGACACGGAGCTGCGCATGCCGGGTGGGGAGAACGGGGTCGAGGCGCTCGGGCGGTTCGACGCGGTGGTGGCGGAGGCCGCCGGGAGTGGGGCCGGCACCGTCGCGATGGTCAGTCATGGCGCCGCGGTCCGGATGTGGGCGGCGGCCCGGGCGGACAATGTCGACGTGGCTTTCGCTGCCGAGCATCGGCTCGACAACACCGGTGTGGTCGTGCTGGAGGGGTCGCCGGTGGATGGGTGGAAGGCGGTGTCCTGGGCGGGGGCGGTGTTGGCTGCGGTTGGCTCCGCCGGGTAGGCGGTTTTTTGGCTGCGGGCCGGTGGGGGCTTGTCGCGCAGTTCCCCGCGCCCCTTTGGGGCGCGTCTTCGTGGCCGTCGGTTTATGGGTTTGCCCGGGATCGTCGTGGGGCCGCAGAATGCGGTTCCATGGGACATCTGGAAGCGGCGCATCTTGAGTACTACCTCCCCGATGGGAGGGCGCTGCTCGGCGATGTGTCGTTCCGCGTCGGTGAAGGGGCCGTCGTGGCCCTGGTGGGGCCCAACGGCGCCGGGAAGACGACCCTGCTGCGGCTGATCTCCGGTGAGCTGAAACCGCACGGTGGGACCGTCACCGTGGGTGGCGGGCTCGGGGTGATGCGCCAGTTCGTGGGGTCCGTACGGGACGAGACGACCGTACGGGACCTGCTCGTGTCGGTCGCCACGCCCCGTATCCGGGAGGCCGCGAAGGCGGTCGACGTGGCCGAGCACGGCATGCTGACCGTCGACGACGAGGCCGCCCAGCTCCAGTACGCACAGGCCCTGTCCGACTGGGCCGAGGCGCGCGGGTACGAGGCCGAGACGCTGTGGGACATGTGCACCACGGCCGCGCTCGGAGTGCCGTACGAGAAGGCGCAGTGGCGGCAGGTGCGCACGCTGTCCGGCGGTGAGCAGAAGCGGCTCGTGCTGGAGGCGCTGCTGCGCGGCACCGACGAGGTGCTGCTGCTCGACGAGCCGGACAACTACCTCGACGTGCCCGGCAAGCGGTGGCTGGAGGAGCGGCTCGCGGAGACCCGGAAGACGGTTCTCTTCGTCTCCCACGACCGGGAGTTGCTCTCCCGGTCGGCGCAGAAGATCGTGTCCGTCGAACCGGGTCCCGCCGGTGCGGACGCGTGGGTGCACGGTGCCGGGTTCGCCACCTATCACGAGGCGCGGGCCGAACGGTTCGCGCGCTTCGACGAGTTGCGTCGACGCTGGGACGAGAAGCACGCCCAGTTGAAGAAGCTGGTGCTGAACCTCCGTCAGGCCGCTGAGAACAGCCCGGCCATGGCGTCGAGGTACGCGGCCTCCCAGACTCGGCTGCGGAAGTTCGAGGAGGCGGGGCCGCCGCCCGAGCCGCCGCGCGAGCAGGACATCACCATGCGGCTCAAGGGCGGCCGGACCGGCGTAAGGTCCGTCACCTGCAAGGGACTTGAGCTGACCGGACTGATGAAGCCCTTCGATCTCGAAGTCTTCTACGGGGAGCGGGTCGCCGTCCTCGGCTCCAACGGCTCCGGCAAGTCGCACTTCCTGCGGCTGCTCGCCGGTGACACCGTGAACCACACCGGCGAGTGGAAGCTCGGCGCGCGGGTCGTGCCCGGGCACTTCGCCCAGACGCACGCCCACCCCGAGCTGGAGGGCCGTACGCTCCTCGACATCCTGTGGACCGAGCACGCGCAGGACCGGGGCGCGGCCAGTTCCCGGCTGCGCCGCTACGAGCTGACCGCGCAGGCCGAGCAGCGCTTCGACCGGCTCTCCGGGGGCCAGCAGGCCCGCTTCCAGATCCTGCTCCTGGAGCTGGAGGGCGTCACCGCGCTGCTCCTGGACGAGCCGACGGACAACCTCGACCTGGAGTCCGCCGAGGCCCTCCAGGAAGGGCTGGAGGCGTTCGAGGGCACGGTTCTCGCCGTCACCCACGATCGCTGGTTCGCTCGCTCGTTCGACCGCTATCTGGTCTTCGGCAGCGACGGGCGGGTCCGGGAGACGCCGGAGCCGGTGTGGGACGAGCGGCGCGTGGAGCGGGCCCGGTAGCACACGAGGCCCGCGCGCCCGGTTCTTCGTACAGTGGAAGGACGCCACGACGAGCGGGGTGTCACCATGACCGGAGTCGACCCGAGCCGGCTGGACGACCAGCAGCTGATGCGCGAGCTGGAGACGATCCACCGCACACGCCACGACACGCTCCTGCACGGTTCGAACGACGCCCTGCGCACCCACAACGCGCGCATGGCGGGGCTGGAGGGCGAGTACCTGCGCCGCCACCCGCGCCGCCCGATCACCGCGGGCCGCACCCGCGAGGGCGCCCGGGAGCGAGGCTGCACGGACGAATGAACATCGGTGCCGCTGCCCGGGCCCATGGGCTCCCGGCAGCGGCACCGGCCACAGCGATGACTCTCAGCGGCGCACCGGGGGACGACCCCAGTACCGGTGGACCGCGACCGCTGCGACGAGGGCGCGCCGGCTTCGGCGTGAGGCGGCGGCCGTCCGGCCGGCGGCGTCAGCTGTGTGCCGGGCTCCCGGGTTCGGTGACGCGCCCGTCGGGATGTCGTTGTGCGGCTCCGGCTTCACCGCGTGCACGAAATCGGGGAACTTGATCCCGTCCTGGACGAAGAACACCGTCCGCCGATCCGCGCGGCCCCTGCACGGTCGAGAACCCCACGAGGACGGGCGGCGCGGAACGCCTCGTGCTGCTCGTGCTTGTCCGTCAGACGGCCTCCTCGTCGGCCACGTCGGACTTGTCGAACTCGGAGACGAGCGCCGCGCAGAACGCCTTCAGGTCGTCCGGTTTGCGGCTGGTGATCAGGATGTTGGGCCCGTGGTCGCAGACCCGCACCTGCTCGTCGACCCACTCCCCGCCCGCGTTGCGGATGTCGGTGGCCAGGCTCGGCCACGAGGTCAGCACGCGGCCACGGACGACGTCCGCCTCCACGAGCGTCCACGGGGCGTGGCAGATCGCGGCGACCGGCCGGCCCCGGTCGAAGAAGTCCCGTACGAACGCGACGGCGCGCTCGTCCGTGCGCAGGAAGTCCGGGTTGGCCACCCCGCCGGGCAGCACGAGCCCGCCGAAGGACGCGGCCGGTACCTCGCCGACCACCTCCTCCACGGGAAATGTGTCCGCCTTGTCGAGGTGGTCGAAGGCCTGCACCCGGCCCTG
Source organism: Streptomyces sp. NBC_00075 (assembly GCF_045041225.1). Lineage (NCBI taxonomy): Bacteria > Bacillati > Actinomycetota > Actinomycetes > Kitasatosporales > Streptomycetaceae > Streptomyces > Streptomyces sp. NBC_00075. The sequence goes on along the minus strand of NZ_CP108243.1, from coordinate 1,699,315 downwards.
CTTCGTCGACACGAGCACGGGTTCGTCGCCCGTGTCGGTCACCGCCTGCCAGGGCTCGGTCAGCTCGATCTGCTCGACACCCTCGGGTGCGGTCAGAAACGCGATACGCATGGTCCTCTGTGTCCTTTCTCGGTTCGGCGGCCCGGCCCGCTTCGGTCAGGGCTCGCGCGGGCGGGACTCCGGGCCGCCGCTCACGATCGCCTCGGCGAGCTTCTGCACGGAGGCGTAGCGGGCGTTCCTGGGGAGCCGCTCCAGGGGCTCGACCAGGGTGTCGGGGGCGTGGCCGGCGCGCAGGAGGCCGCGCAGTTCGCGCGGGCCGGCCGGGAACGACGTACGGCCCAGGAAGCGGGCCAGTTCGAAGCGCACCGTCTCCAGCCCGGCCGGGGAGCGGTCGGGGGCCACCGGGCCGCCCGCGATCGGCGGGTCGTCCTCGGCGGCGGGCTCCGGGTCGTGCCACTCCTCGGTACTGGTCGGGTGGCCGGACCTCAGCAGGCCCTGGACCTGGTGTTTCATCTCGTCGTCGCGATGGGCGCTGACACGACCGCTGCCTTGCTGCATGACTGCCTCCAGCCTTCGGGGGTGCCCGCCGCGTACCCGAAGATCCGGTGCCGACACACCGCAGGACCGCCTCAGCGGTGCTTCTTGTGCCGGGTGCTCCCCGCGCGGCTCTCGGCGCCCCGATCCCGGCCCGGCAGGAACTCCTGGACCTTGGCCCTGAGGCCCTGGCGGATCATCGGGCCCCGGTCGGCGTCGCCCTTGAGGACGGCCGAGGCCGTCGCCTCCAGCTGCTGCCAGGTGGCGTGCGGGGGCGCCGGCGGGACGGCCGGGTCGGTGCGGAACTCGATCACCGCCGGGCCGTCGGCCTCAAGACCCGCCCGCCAGCCCGCCTCGACGTCCTCCGGCCGCTCCACCCGTACGCCGGTCAGGCCCAGGGAACGGGCGAAGGCCGCGTACGGGATGTCCGGCAGCTCCTGCGAGGGGAGGAAGGAAGGGGCGCCCTCCATCGCGCGCATCTCCCACGTGACCTGGTTGAGATCCTGGTTGTTCCACACCCCCACCACCAGCCGCGGGTCCGTCCAGCGGTCGCGGTACTTCGCCGCGGTGATCATCTCCGCCAGCCCGTTCATCTGCATCGCCCCGTCCCCGACCAGCGCGATCACCGGCCGGTCCGGATGGGCGAACTTCGCGCCGATCGCGTACGGGACCGCACAGCCCATCGTCGCCGGCGTCCCGGAGAGCGAGGAGCGCATCCCGGGCCGCATCGACACATGCCGTGCGTACCAGTTCGCCGTCGATCCGGAGTCCGACGTCACGATCGCGTCGTCCGGCAGCAGCGGGCTCAGGGCCCGCGCCACGTACTCCGGGTTGATCGGATCGGCCGACAGCGCGGCCCGCCGCTCCAGCACGTCCTGCCAGTGCACGACGTTCGCGCACACCGTGTCGTACCACTCACGGCCCCGCTCCGCCGTGTCCAGCAGCGGGATCAGCCGCTCCAGCGTCGCCTTGGCGTCGCCGACGAGGTTCACCTCGTACGGATAGCGCATCCCCACCATGTGCGGGTCGATGTCGATCTGGACGGCACGCGCGTGGCCGTAGCCCGGGAGGAACTGGGAGTACGGGAAGGAGGAACCGATCGTCAGCAGGGTGTCGCAGTCGCGCATCAGCTCGTACGAGGGACGCGTGCCCAGCAACCCTATTGCGCCGGTGACGTACGGGAGTTCGTCGCTCAGCGCGTCCTTGCCGAGGAGCGCCTTGGCGACGCCCGCGCCGAGGAGTTCGGCGATCCGCTCGACCTCCGGCTGGGCGCCCGCCGCACCCTGGCCGATGAGGATCGCGGGCTTGTCACCGGAGTTGAGGATCTCGGCGGCCCGGGCCAGGGACTCCTGGGAGGGGACCGTCGTCCACGCGCTGCGGTCCAGGCTGGAGGGCACCATCTTGAACTCGTGCGTGGGGGCGGAGTAGTTCAGCTCCTCGACGTCGCCGGGGATGATGACCGCCGTCGGGGCGCGGCGCGCGTATACGGTGCGGATCGCCCGGTCCAGGACGTTCGGCAGCTGCTCGGGCACGGTGACCGTCTCCACGAAGTCCGAGGCGACGTCCTTGAAGAGGGAGTGCAGATCGACCTCCTGCTGGTACGACCCGCCCATCGCGCTGCGATGCGTCCGGCCGACGATCGCCGGCACCGGCACATGGTCCAGCTTGGCGTCGTACAGGCCGTTCAGGAGGTGGATCGCGCCAGGACCCGAGGTCGCCGCGCACACCCCGAGACGGCCGCTGAACTTGGCGTGACCGACCGCCTGGAACGCGGACATCTCCTCGTGCCGGGACTGGATGCTGTGCTTTTCCGGGGACACCCCGGACCCCGTGGGGCCGGTCCGCGGCCCGGACCCAGGCGGCGAGCAGACCGTTGATGCCGTCGCCGGGATACCAGTCACCAGGTCCCGTTCCCGAGAACCTGTTTGGCGGGCATGGGGCGGGGCAGCCGCAACATCAGTGCTTCGGACAGGAGGCACGTCCGTGGGAGCGGTGTATCGCAGACCCGGGTGTGTCCGTCCGGGCTGGACACGCGCTTCCACGGTGACCGTCCGTCCATCCCAGAGCACTCCGAGGGAGTTGCGACGCACCATGCGAAGCCAAGTGAGTCCGAAGCGTCATCCCCACCATGACGCCCCCGACACCGCCGAGTTGTTCCGCAAGCTCGCCGCCCTTCCCGAGGGTCAGCAGCGCGACACCCTGCGCCAGAGGATCGTCGAGGCCTGGCTGCCCATGGCCGACCGGCTCGCGGGCCGCTTCCGCAACCGCGGCGAGAACATGGACGATCTGCGTCAGGTGGCCGCGCTGGGCCTGGTCAAGGCCGTCGACCGCTACGACCCCGCACTCGGGAACGCCTTCGAGAGCTATGCCGTACCCACCGTCACCGGTGAGATCAAGCGGCACTTCCGCGACCACATGTGGACCCTGCACGTACCGCGCCGGGTCCAGGACCTGCGCAACCGCGTACGGTTCGCCTCCCAGGACCTGGCGCAGACCATCCCGGGACGCAGGCCCACCGTCGCCGAGATCGCCGAGCACGCCAACATGAGCGAGGAGGACGTCAAGGTCGGCCTGGAGGCCCTGGAGAGCTTCACCGCGCTCTCCCTCGACGCCGAACTCCCCGGCAGCGAGGACGGATACTCCCTCAGCGACGCCCTCGGCGCACCCGACCCGGCGCTCGACACCGTCATCGACCGCGAGGCGGTCAAGCCCCGGCTGCGGGCGCTGCCCGAGCGGGAACGCGACATCCTCTACATGCGGTTCTTCGGGGACATGACCCAGAGCCGCATCGCCGAGCAGCTCGGCATCTCCCAGATGCACGTCTCCCGCCTGATCAGCCGCTCCTGCGACCGGCTGCGGGACCAGGTCATGAAGGACGTCGCCTAGATCCGGAACGACCGGGTGATCCGTCGTCCTCGTCCGCCTTCTGCGTCAACTCGCCCATGGCCAGTGCGATGTGACGGGACATCATGTCCGTCGTCTGGGCCTCCGCCATCGAGAACGCCGGCCGTGTGCCGCTCCGGAACAGGGTGAGCACACCGTGGACGACGCCGTCGCGGGTCAGCGGTACGCACAGCAGGGACGTCACGTTCGCCTGGACCAGGACCGGTGCGCCGGTCGCGTCGAGGCCGAAGGCGTCCGGGTCGTCGGGGCGCACCCGCGGCGCGGGGGAGCCACCCCGCGCCGCCTCGACGACCAGCGGACAGTCGGCGGGATCCTGCGCCGCGACGCCTGCCGTGTCCGTCCCGGACGGCCCCAGCACGGTCGTACGGGACGGGCGGGCGCCGCCCGTGTCGGCGATCACCCAGTCCGCGAACCGGCCGTGCAGCACTTCGGCCGCCCGCTCCAGAACCGTCCGCGGATCATCGGACGGGCAGGTCAGCAGGGCCGAGGTCATGGCGTCCAGGAGGTCCAGCAGGGTCGCGTGCCGGGTCGCCTCGGAGAGATCGGGGAGGGCCGCGGCCGGGTTCCCCGCCGGTTCGGGCTGGCCCGGCGGCAGGCTCAGGTCCGCGGGCTGGAGCACCACCAGGACCGTGGCGCGGGGTTCGCCGTTCGGTCTGAGCCCGGTGAGGGTCGTGTGCACGGGTAAGGACGGGCGCTGCTGGAGCCGTACGGTGAGGCCCCGGTCGCCCTCGCCACGGGCCACCGCCGCGACCTGGGAGCGGAACGCGGCCCGGTCGGCGTGCACGAGGAAGCCCGTCAGCGGGCGGCCCGTCGCATAGCCCGCGCGGGCGCCGGTGAAGGCGGTCGCCGCGGGGTTCAGGCGACGCACCACCGTCTCACGGTCCGTCAACACCACGGGCAGCGGAAGCTGTTGGAAGATCATCCGCAGCAACTGCTGGTCCTGACGGTCGCGTTGACCCGCGCCCGCGGAGGGCAGGGTGGACGACAGCCGTTCGTACCAGGGCCACAACTGGTCGGCCACATGGTCGAGTTCGAAGATGGCCGCGTCCAGGACGGTCGGGAGATCGTCGGGCGGTACGGACCTCGCAGCCTTCAACTCGGCGACCCTGCGCACAAAATCCACAAGTTCCTCACCGAATTCGTCAGTCTGCGCCATGACATGAACCTAACCCGTTTTCCTTGTGGACAAGCGGGCAGGCGCGGAAAAGAAGGAGGTGGGCGCCATGCCGGACAGCGATCAACTCGGCCACTGGGCAAGGGAGTCGACCGAATCGACCGTGCCCGGGCGCAGACTGTCGGAGCTTGTCGAGCAGGCCGTCCGCTGCACCACCGACTGCTGCGGGGCCAGCAGCATGGTGACCGAGACAGGCACCGGAACCGCACAGGAGACGGGGCCGGAACGCTCGGCCGCCGTCACCCATCCCGACCTCGCGGGCCTCGTCGCCGTCCAGCTCCGCTCCGGCGACGGGCCCATCCCGGCCGCCCTCGAACGCGGTACGCCCGTCGACTCGGCGGACCTGCTGAGCGAGCGGCGCTGGCCCGAGTACCGTGCCGTGGCGCTCGACTCGGGGGTCCGCTCCAGTGTCACGCTGCCCTTCCGGCGCTCCGGGCTGACGGTCACCCTCAGCCTCTACAGCTTCCGGCCCGGCACCCTGGAGGACGCCCCGCACGGTCCCGTACGGGCGCTCGGCGACCTCGCGGCCACCTGTCTGGTCCGCGACCGCTCCTACGGCGCCGCGCTCACCGAGCTGGAGCAGCTCGGCACCGCCCTGCGCACCCGGCCCGTCGTCGACCAGGCATGCGGCATCGTCATGCACGTCCTGGGCTGCGACGCCGACGACGCCTTCGGTGTACTGCGCCGGATCTCACAGGCCACCAACCGCAAGTTGTCGGAGGTGGCGGCACGTGTGGTCGCGCGGCGGGGGCGGGGGCTGGAAGGGGAACTGGTCTCGCTGTCGAACTGACGGTCGGGTCGGGGGTGGGTGGTCGGGCGAGTGCGGGTGGGGACGCGCGTGGGTCAGCCGGCACCGGCACCTACAGGTGCCGGTCGACTTGGGCGGATACGGGTCGGCACGGGTACGCGCGCAGGTCGGCAGTGCAGGTACGGGTCCCGGCGGGGGAGGCGCGGGCAGGCACCGGCGGATGCGGCGGCCACCGGCGGGCCGGGGCGTCACCCGCTCGGGCGTGCGCGTCCCGCGAATGGTGTCCGGCCGCGCGCGCCCCGCGCCCCGTCGGGCTGTCATGGGGATGCGGGGCATCACCCGACGTGCTCCGCAGCCGCCGCTCGAAGGAGCCCAGCCATGCGTCGCACCGCCCGTGTCCTGTCCGCCGCCGCCCTGGCCGGTGCCGCCCTGGGTGCCGCGGCCTCGGCCGTGTCCGCGGACACCGCCGGGGAGGTCAGCCCGGGCACCGTCGGCCCCGGCGGCACCGTCACCGTCTCCGTGGCCTGCGAGGCGACCGGCGGGACCCCGCCCGCGTCGATCGACGCGCACTCGCAGGGCTTCGAGCTGGGCACCGTCCAGCTCCAGCAGGTCCCCGGCACCGACGACCCGACGGTCGGCCCCGCCTACAGCGGCACGGCGAAGATCGCGCCCGACCTGACCTTCGAGGCCGACCAGAGCGCCGGTGCGCCGGCCTCCGAGTGGTCCGCCGACGGTACGTGCCCCGGGCAGGCCGGGGGCCAGGGCAAGGCGTGGCAGGCGACGTTCACCGTCACGCGCGACGGCACCGGCACCTGCGGCACCGCGTCGCACGGCGTGGACACCCAGAGCGGCGGTTCCCTGACCGGTGACTTCCAGGGCGTGGGCACCTGCCCGACGCACACTCCCACGCACATCCCGACACACGTCCCCACACCCCCCTGGGAGCCCACCCCCGCTCCGGTGCAGCGCGGGGTGGAGGCCGGTCAGGGCGGTGCCTTCACCGACTCGGTGCCCGCGCTGGTCGCCGGGGGAGTGCTGATCACGGGCGCCACCGGGGCCGCCGTACACCGGCTGCGCCGCAGGAACACGTCCGCGCGCGGGTGACCCGGGATGCCGCCCGCGCCGCCCGCGCGGCCGGCCGAGGCAACCCGAGCGGGCTCCCATGGGTCCCTGTCACCGTGGGTACCAGCACCCACAAGCAGCCACCAGGCACCGCACCAGCAACCGCGCGGAGGTACGCATGCGGCGGACGGACCCCCAGGGGCACGGCCCCGTCCGCTACGGCCCGCCGCTCCCGGGCGACGGACTCCCCGTACTGCCCGAACTCGCCGTCGTGCTCGCCGCTGCCGCCACCCGCCCCGACGCCCAGCCGACCGGCGGTGGCCCCGCGCTCCTCGACGCGGCCTGCGGCTACTGGGCCCGGCGCGGACTGTCCGCCGAACCCGACCGGGTGGCCGCCGCCCCCGGCGCCCCGGCCCTGCTGCTCGCACTGACCGCCGCGATCGGCGGCGACGTCCTGGTGCCCCGGCCCTGCGCGGCCTGGTGGGCGCCCCAGGTACGGGCGTTGGGCAGATCCGTGTTCCATGTGGGCACGCCCGCCGAGTGCGGGGGCGTGCCGGACCCGTACGCCTTCCTGGAGACCGTACGGAGGGTGCGCGCCGAGGGCGGTGATCCCCGGCTGCTCGTCCTCTCCGTGGCCGACGACCCGACGGCGACCGTCGCCCCGCCCGAACTCCTGCACGAGACCGTCGAGGCAGCGGCGGCGGAGGGCCTGCATCTGGTCAGCGACGAGACCTGGCGCGACACCCTGCACCGGCCGCACGACACCGTGCTGCTCAGCCCGGCCGAGATGCTGCCCGACCAGGTCACCGTCGTCACCGACCTGTGCGGCGCGCTGCTGCCACCGGGCTGGCCCGCCGCCCTCGCCCGCTTCCCCGCGAACGCCGAGGGCGACGCCCTACGCGCGCGCGTGCTCGACGTCCTCACCGCGCTCGACGCCCGGATCGCCGAACCGGTCGCCGCCGCGGCGGCCTACGCCCTCGGCGAGCCCGACCCGGTCACCGAACGGCTCACCGCCGCCGTACGCCTGCACGCGCGCGTGGCCGTCGCCGTGCACCGCGCGGTGACCGCCGCGGGCTGTCTGGCCCGGCCCCCGCGCGCGGGCCGCCATCTGTACGTCGATCTGGGCCCCCTGCGGACCGCCCTCGGCGCCCACGGTGTCGGGGACGCCCAGGAGCTGGAGGACTTCCTCACCGCCCGGCTCGGGATACCCGCACCGGGCGGTCACCGGTTCGGTGACGACCTCGCGGCGCTGCGCGTCCGGCTGGCAACGGGGGCGCTGCTCGGCGACACGCCCGGGGAACGGGCGCAGTCGCTCGGATCACCCGAACCACTGGAACTGCCACACGTGCGACGCGCGTTGACCCTGATGGGATCGATCTTCGACGATCTCCGTGACGACGCTCAGCGACGGGAGCCTCCTCGATGACGCAGCAGTCCGAGTCGACCACGACTACGACCACGAGCATCAGCACCGGCCCGACGCCTGAGGTGCTTCAGCCGCCGCACGGCGACCGGGTGTGGCCGCGCTCCTTCGCCGACCGCCTGACCGCCCCGCTTCCCGGCCTCCGGGGCATGGCCAGATTCGCCAGGGAGGGCGCGGTACGGCCGACGCCGGAAGGCCTCGCCGACATTCCGCGCCTGCCCTTCGAACCCGGCCCGCTGCCCCGCGTGGACGCGCGCACGGTCGCCGTCTCCTGGGCGGGGCACGCCAGTTGGGTGGTCCGGATCGGCGGGCTCACCGTCCTCACCGACCCGGTCTGGTCGCGCCGCATCCTGGGCACGCCGGCCCGGATCACTCCCGTGGGCGTCGCCTGGAGCGCGCTGCCGCGCGTCGACGCCGTCGTCATCAGCCACAACCACTACGACCACCTGGACGCCCCGACGCTGCGCAGACTCCCGCGCGACACGCCGGTGTTCGTGCCGGCCGGGCTCGGACGCTGGTTCCGGCGCCGCCGGTTCACTCATGTCACCGAGCTGGACTGGTGGGAGACGGCCGAACTGGGCGGCGTCCGCTTCGACTTCGTGCCGGCCCATCACTGGTCCAAGCGCGGGCTCACCGACACCTGCCGCACGCTGTGGGGCGGGTGGGTGCTCACCGACCTGGACGGTCAGCGGGTCTACTTCGCGGGTGACACCGGGTACGGGCACTGGTTCGCCCGTATCGGGCAGCGGTATCCGGGGATCGACCTCGCGTTGCTGCCGATCGGTGCGTACAACCCCCGGTGGTGGCTCAGCGATGTCCACTGCGATCCGGAGGAGGCGGTGCAGGCGGCTGTGGACCTGGGGGCGCGCCGGATGGCTCCGATGCACTGGGCGACGTTCGTCCTGTCGGCGGAGCCGGTCCTCGAACCGCTGACGCGGGTCCAGGCTGCCTGGGAGAAGACCGGCCTGCCCCGCGAGGACCTGTGGGACCTGCCGGTGGGGGGTTCGCGGGTGCTGGGCTGAGTTGTTCTCGCCCCCGCCGCCCCTACCCGTTCCCATCACCTGGGGGCTGCGCCCCCAGACCCCCGCTGTCGGCCCTGAACGGGCCTCGTCCTCAAACGCCGGACGGGCTGGATGTGGTACCGGCCGGTGCTTGACCTTTCAGCCTGTCCGGCGTTTGAGGACAAAGGGGGGGCGAGAAACGGGCCGTTCGCTCAGGCCGCCCCGCGGACCCCGCGTACCCGGCGCCACACGCCCGGCGCCGCGCTGATCGCCAGTGTCAGGGCGACCGCCGCCACCACGCCCTCCCAGGGTTCGTCGAACAAGGAACCGCCCAGGACGCCGATCAGCTGGTACGTCGCCGCCCAGGCCAGGCAGGCCGGGACGTCGCCGCGGGCGAAGCGGCGTACCGGCCACTTCGCGATCAGGCAGGCCAGCATCACCGGGATGCGGCCGGCCGGCACCAGCCGGGACAGCACCAGGACCGTCACCCCGTGCTCGCTCAGCCTCTCCTGGGCCTGTGCCAGACGGTCCTCGGGTGCCCGCGACTCGATCGCCGCCAGCCAGCGCGAGCCGTTCTTCGAGCCCATCCCGCGCCGGCCCAGCCAGTACAGCGCCACATCGCCGAGGAACGCGGCCAGCGCGGCGACCGCGAACACCAAGGTCATGGCGAGCGGGGAGGTCTCGTGGAAGGCGACCACCGCCGCCGAACTCACCAGCGCCCCCGTAGGCACCACCGGCACCAGTGCCCCGATCAGCACCAGCAGGAACAGCGTCGGGTAGCCGATCGCCTGCCCGGCCGCCCCCTGCCCCGAGGTCGCCGCGGCGGCCAGGAGCACGTTCACGGCGCGACCTCTAGGCGTACGCTCTCCCCGTGCTCCAGCCGGTGCACCTCGACCGAGGGCGCCCGCTCCGCCGCGAGGCGCACGAACTCCTCACCTGGCGAATAGAACTCGTGGGGGCGCACGGCGTCCATGCCGATCGGCCAGTACGTGCCGTAGTGCACCGGCACGGCGGTGCTCGGCGCCAGTCGGGCCAGCGCCTCGGCCGCCCGCTCCGCGTTCAGATGGCCCTCGCCGAGGTACGGGCCCCAGCCGCCCACCGGCAGCAGCGCCACGTCGACCGGCCCGACCTCCTCGGCCATCGACTCGAACAGGCCCGTGTCCCCGGCGAAGTACGTCCGCGCCTCACCCTCGATCACATAGCCGAGCGCGGGAGCCCGCTGCGGTCCGAAGTTGAGCCGCCGCCCGTCGTGCCGCGCGGACACGGCCCGTACGACCAGGTCACCGACCTTGGTGTGGTCCCCGGGGGCCACTTCTGTGATCCGCAGGTGCGCCAGGCGGCGCGTCAGGCCCGGCACCGCCCTCGGTGCGCCCCGGGGCACGATCAGGTGTGCGCCGGGCGCGAGGCGCGCGAGGGAGGGGACATGGAGATGATCGGAGTGAAGGTGGGAGACGAGCGCCACCTGCGCGCTCCAGGCGCCGGGCGGCGGCAACTCGCCCCGTCGACGGCGCAGATGGGCGAGCCGGCGCACGAACAGGGGGTCGGTCAGCAGACGTACGCCCGAGTCCTCGACCGTACAGGTGGCGTGCCCCCACCACGTGATGTCCACCGGCACCCCTTTGCCTCCTTCGCGCGACTCCCCGAAGACTACGGGCAGGAGTAGGGTCGGCGGGAAACCCGGGGCGAGTGGGGAAAACCCTGAGGTGAACGGGGAAGCCCGGAGCTTTGAGGGGGACGCCATGGGACACGCGCACGCCGCCTCCGGCCTGCCCGGCCAGCCACCGCGGGTCACCGCGATCGCCAGCCTGACGCCGCTCGAAGAACTCGACGAGGAGCCGTTCCTCGTCGACTCCCGCAGCCAGCACGCGATGTGCGCCCGCTGGGCCGCCGAACATGGGTATGTCGTCACTCGTGAGTTGCTCGTCAACAGTCTGCGCCCCGACCACTCCGCCCTCTGGGACGGCGTCGAACCCGGCCTCGACCTCTTCGTGGCACCCAGCCAGCGAGTCCTGGAACAGGCGTTGACCTCGGTCGACGAGTTCACCGCCGAGTGCGAGCGGCGCGGGGTGCGGGTGGAGACGGTGGGGCGCGCGGAGCCGTCGTACGACGCTCAGATGAAGGCCCGGGTGCACCGCCGGCTGTCCATGCCTACCGCCGGGTACGACGGTCGCTGATCCCGCACAGGGCACGCCGGGCCGCGCCCGCCCGTTGTGACAGGGTGGGTGCAGGCCCGCCACGGGGACGGGCCGGAACGTGAGGTGTGCGGGCGTGGGTGCGGGGCGTTGGCGGCGGATCGCCAGCCAGATCGGGCGGAGCGTCGCGGTGTGGGCCGTGTCGACGCTCACGATGCTGGTGCTCGCGGGCATTCTGCCGGACTTCCAGATCCGGAGCGACGACGGCGACAGCGCCACCCGGATCGCGATCACCGCGGCCATCGGCGCCGGCGCCTTCGGTCTGCTGTCGGCCCTGGCCTGGCCGGTGCTGGTCCGGCTGCTGCTGCTCGTGCCCGCCCTCGTCCTGGGCCTGCTGGTCTTCTTCCTGAACGGCTTCCTGCTGCTCGTCGCCCTCCGGCTGACCCCGGCCGACCGCCCCGAGGTGGCACCGGAGACCGCGGTGGTGGTCGCCGCGGTGATGTCCGCCGTGGCGTCGGCGACCGGTGCGGCCCTGGCCGTCCGGGACGACGACGCCTACCGCAGACGGCTCTACCGGCTCGCCGACCGACGCGGCACCGCACGGGCGCTCCCGGGTCCCACGACGCCCGGTGTGGTGTTCCTGCAACTCGACGGCGTCGGCCACGACGTCCTGGTGCGGGCCGTGGAGAAGGGGCTGATGCCGACCGTGGCGGGCCTGCTGGACGCCACCCACCGGCTCACTCCCTGGCGTACCGACTGGTCCAGCCAGACCGGCGCCAGCCAGCTCGGCATCCTGCACGGCACCAACCACGACATCCCCGCCTTCCGCTGGTACGAGAAGGACAAGGGCGAGGTCATGGTCTGCAACCGGCCCACCAGCGCCGCCGAACTCCAGCGCCGGGCCGTCGAGCGCACCGGTGACGGCGGCCTGCTCACCGTCGACGGCGCCAGCCGGGGCAACCTGTTCAGCGGTGGCGCCGACCAGCAGGCTCTCGTGCTGTCCATCGCGGTACGGCGGCGCGGCCGGGAGAACCGTTCCCGGGCGGGCTACTTCGCCTACTTCTCCGACCCCGCCAACGCGGTCCGCACCGCCCTGTCCTTCGTCGCCGAGGTCGGCCGCGAGATCGGTCAGTCGACCCGCGCGCGGATGCGAGAGAAGCGCCCGCGCGTGGCACGCGGCGGCCTCTACCCCCTCGTCCGTGCCTTCGCGACCGTCGTCGAACGGGACGTGGTCGTCGCCGCCGTGATGGGCGACATGCTCGCCGGACGCACCGCCGTCTACGCCGACCTGGTCGCCTACGACGAGGTCGCCCACCACTCCGGACCGCACAGCCGCGACACGGAGAAAGTCCTCCAACGCCTGGACCGTTCCCTCGCGTTGATCGCGAACGTCGCCGAACACGCCCCGCGCCCTTACCGGATCGTCCTCCTCTCCGACCATGGCCAGAGCCCCGGCGAGACCTTCCGGGGACGGTACGGGCTCACCCTCGGCGACCTGGTCCGGGCCGGCTGCGGACTGCCCGTACCGCGCAAGGCGCAGCGCACCCACAGTGGGGCCGAGGCACGGGCCGCCGTCCGCGCCGCACTGCGCAGGCCCGTCGAGGAGAACGGCGGCCGGCACGTGCCCACGGGCCGCCACTCCGAACCCCTGGTGCTCGCCTCTGGCAACCTCGGCCTGATCTCCTTCCCGGACGTGCATCACCGCATGACCAAGGAGGAGATCGACGCCCGTCACCCCGCGCTGCTCACCACCCTCGCCAACCATCCCGGCGTCGGCTTCGTCCTCGTCCGCAGCGAGGAGCACGGCGGAGTGGTGCTGGGCGCGCACGGCGCGGAGATCCCGGTGGACGAGTTGGACGAGCCGGACGGCGAACACCCCGGTCCGCTGGCCGACTTCGGGCCCGGCGCGGCCGACGCGGTCCGCCGTACGCACTCCTTCCCGCACACCGCCGACATCATGGTCAACTCCTGGTACGACCCGGCCGAGGGCGAGGTGCTCGCCTTCGAGGAGCAGATCGGCTCGCACGGCGGGCTCGGCGGGGCGCAGGGCAGACCCTTCCTGATGGCGCCGGTCGCGCTGTCCGCCGCGGTCGAGGACGGGGAGGAACTGGTCGGCGCCGAGCACATCCACCGCGTACTGCGCCGCTGGCTGCGCGAGTGCAACGGTCCGCAGGTGCCGCTGGAGGCTCCCCGGGGTCCGGGGGACCAGCGCGCGGCTTGAGCTGTAGTGGGTGGGGCAGCCGGGGGCGCCCGAATAATCGGCTGCGCCCGGACGCCTCCGTACCCACACTGTTCGTACCGGACATCGCGCCCTTTGCGCGCACTCCGTCCGCTACGAACCCCTTGGAGCTTTCTGTATGCAGGCTGCCGTCACCGTCACTCCCGCCCGGATTCCGGAGCTGCTGCTCGGTCTCGCGACCGTGCGACCGGTGTTCCTCTGGGGCGCGCCCGGCATCGGAAAGTCCTCCCTGGTAAGGGAGTTCGCGGAGTCGCTGGGACTGGAGTGCGTCAGCCTGCTCGGTACCCAGCTGGCGCCGGAGGACCTGATCGGCGTACCGCAGATCCGGGACGGGCGGTCCGTGTTCTGTCCGCCGGAGGCCATCGCCCGTGACGAGCCGTACTGCCTGTTCCTGGACGAGCTGAACGCGGCCACGCCCGATGTCCAGAAGGCGTTCTACTCGCTGATCCTGGACCGCCGTATCGGCAACTACGAGCTGCCGAAGGGCTCGATCGTGATCGGCGCAGGCAACCGCGCCACCGACAACGCACTGGCCCGCCCGATCGCCTCCGCCCTCGTCAACCGCCTCGCCCACGTCCACCTGGAGGCCTCGCCGACGGACTGGCTGGTGTGGGCCGCGAACAACGACATCCACCCGTGGGTCGTGGACCACCTCACCGACCGCCCCGACCACCTCTGGTCCAAGCCGCCGAAGACCGAGGAGCCCTTCTCCACGCCCCGCTCCTGGCACATGCTCTCCGACGCCCTGCACTCCTTCGGGCCCGCCCTCGACGAGGAGACCCTGAAGGTGATCGCGCACGGCGCGCTGACCCCGACGCACGCCACCGCGTTCTGCGGGTACGTCAAGATCGTGCGCAGCCGGTTCGGCATCGACGCGATCATCAAGGGCGACGCGCGCTGGCCGCACCGCATCGAGGACCGCGACCTGCTCTACTACCTCGCCGAGTCGTTCCGCGGGCGGCTGGTCAAGGAACTCCCCGTCAGCAAGGGGCACATGTCGCCGAACGGCCGCGAGGCCGCGTACCGCGCCAAGTCGCTGCTCGTGCAGCTCGCCGAGATCTCGGTGGAGGTCGCGCAGAGCGTCATCGCCTCCGACGCCGACGGCAACCCCCTGCTGCCCGCCTGGTTCCTGGTCGAGGCGGCGCGGGACATGCCCCGGCTGGTGGAGGCGCGTCGTTGAGCCGCGCGCGCAAGCAGGCGCAGAAGAAGAAGGACCTCGCGCGGGAGGCGTACGAGGCCGGGCTGGCCCTCGTACGCGCCAACCCGGCGCTCGGCTCGGTGCACGTCAGCACCTGCCGGAGCGAGGCCTGCGTCCTCTCGCCCCGCGACGGACTGGTGTGCGTCGACTCGGACGGCGTGCTGCATGTCCACCCCACCCGGCGGGCCGAACCGGACGAGTGGGCGTGGGCGGTCGCGCACGGTCTCATCCACCTCGGCTTCGGACATGTCCCGGCGGCGAAGGGCGACCGCGTCCAGCCCGACCGCTACGACCTCGCCGCCCGCTGTGTCGTCGTCAACCGCTTCCTGCTCGGCTTCCCGGTCGGCACCGCCCCCGAACTCCTGCCGCGCGCCTACCCCGACGGCGACGAGGAGCAACTGGCCGCCCGCTGGCGGCGCGCGGGCTCGATCCCGGTCGCCTTCGAGCGCTGCGGTACGGCGGGCAGCGAGCCCGACCAGTGGCTCGAACCGTACGACAAGTGGGCCCCGGCGGTGCCCGACTGGCAGCTCGCCTTCGCCTCCGCACTGACCCGCACCATGGCGACGGCGATGGACGTGGCCGGCGGCCGACGCGAGTCCATGTCCGACGACGCCGCTCGACTGCGGCCCTGGGAAAAGGCGTTGAGCTGGTTCGTCACCTCCTACCCGCTGCTCGGCGGGATCGCGGCAGGCATCAAGCTCGTCGCCGACCTCGAACTCGTCCACGCCCACGGCATCTCCGTCGCCGCCGTCAACGCGGAGGCGGGCGAGATCTACCTCAACCCGCTGTGCCAACTGGACGACGAGGAATGGCGGTTCGTCCTCGCCCACGAGATGCTGCACGCCGCCCTGCGCCACGGCGACCGCTGCGGCACCCGCGACCCGTACCTCTTCAACGTCGCCTGCGACTACGTCATCAACGACTGGCTGACCGAGATGGACGTCGGCACACCGCCCCAAGGCCTGCTGTACGACGTCGAGTTGAAGGGACTCTCGGCGGAGGAGGTGTACGACCGGATCGCGACCGACCTGCGCCGGATGCGCCGCCTGTCCACCCTGCGCGGGAAGGGCGCCTGCGATGTGCTGGGCAGTCGGCTCGGCTCACCGCGCGACTACGTCGACCTCGACGAGTTCTACCGGCGCGGTCTCGGCCAGGGCCTGAACCTGCACGAGCAGCAGGAACGCGGGTACCTGCCCGGCGGGTTGGTGGAGGAGATCCGCGCCCTCAATCATCCGCCGCTGCCCTGGGACGCCCAACTCGCCCGCTGGTTCGACGAGTTCGTGCCACGGCCGGAACCCGTTCGGTCGTACGCGCGCCCCTCCCGCCGCCAGTCCTCCACGCCCGACATCCCGCGCGCGGGGCGGTACTTCCCGCCCGAGGAGATCGCCCGCTGCACCTTCGGCGTGGTCCTCGACACCTCCGGGTCCATGGACCGCACGCTGCTCGGCAAGGCGCTGGGCGCGATCGCCTCGTACGCCGGCGCACGGGACGTACCGGCGGCGCGCGTCGTGTTCTGCGATGCCGCCGCCCACGACGCGGGCTATCTGCCGGTCACCGAGATCGCCGGGCGGGTCCGGGTGCGCGGACGCGGCGGGACGGTGCTCCAGCCCGGCGTCGATCTGCTGCACCGGGCCGACGACTTCCCGCCGGGCGCGCCCGTGCTGGTGATCACGGACGGCTGGTGCGACGTCCTGCGGGTGCGGCGCGAGCACGCCTATCTGATTCCGCAGGGCGCTCGTCTGCCGTTCACCGCACGGGGGCCGGTCTTTCGCGTGCAGTGAGCCGGAAGTGGGCCGGAGTGTGATCGGATGGGGGGTACGGAACCCCGGCATCGGGACCACACGCGAAAGGAAGAACCGTGGCTACCACGCGCTCTGCACACACCGTCTGGGAAGGCAACCTGCTGGAGGGCAGCGGCGTTGTCACCTTCGACTCCTCCGGAGCCATCGCCGAGCAGCCCGTGACGTGGGCGTCGCGCGCCCAGGACGCGAACGGCAAGACCAGCCCCGAGGAGCTGATCGCCGCCGCCCACTCCAGCTGCTTCTCGATGGCGTTCTCGCACGCCCTCGCCGGCGCCGGAACCCCGGCCACCAAGCTGGTGACCTCGGCCGACGTCACCTTCCAGCCGGGTGAGGGCATCACCGGCATCCACCTCATCGTGGAGGGCACCGTACCGGGCCTCGCCGAGGACGCCTTCGTCGCCGCCGCCGAGGACGCCAAGGAGAACTGCCCGGTCAGCAAGGCCCTGACCGGCACGACGATCACCCTGTCGGCGAAGCTCGCCTGACGTTCGCCGGGAGTTTTTCACGCCCCTGCCGCGCCCCTCGATGTCCGAGGTGCGCGGCATCGTCGTTTCCGGGTACCTCATAGGAGGGATCCGGAGAAAGGGGACAGCTATGGCGCGTGCGGTCGGGATCGATCTCGGGACCACGAACTCGGTGGTGGCCGTGCTGGAGGGCGGTGAAGCCACCGTCGTCGCGAACGCCGAGGGGGCGAGGACCACACCGTCCGTCGTGGCCTTCGCGAAGAACGGCGAGGTGCTCGTCGGCGAGGTCGCCAAACGGCAGGCCGTGACGAACGTGGAGCGCACGGCCCGCTCCGTCAAACGCCATATGGGCGACGGGCAATGGCGGTTCCCCGAACAGGGGTCCGTCGACGGCACCCGCTACCGCGCCCAGGAGCTCTCCGCGCGCGTGCTTCAGAAACTGAAGCGGGACGCGGAGGCCTATCTCGGCGAGGACGTCTCGGACGCGGTGATCACCGTGCCGGCGTACTTCGACGACGCCCAGCGCCAGGCCACCAAGGAGGCCGGGGAGATCGCCGGTCTGAAGGTGCTGCGGATCATCAACGAACCGACCGCCGCCGCCCTCGCCTACGGGCTCGACCGGGGCGAGGAGCAGACCGTGCTCGTCTTCGACCTCGGCGGCGGCACCTTCGACGTGTCGCTCCTGGAGATCGGCGACGGCGTCATCGAGGTCAAGGCGACCAACGGCGACACCCAACTCGGCGGCGACGACTGGGACCAGCGGATCGTCGACCACCTCGTCAAACGCTTCAAGGGGCAGCAGGGCATCGATCTCGGCAACGACAAGATGGCGCTGCAACGGCTGCGCGAGGGCGCCGAGAAGGCGAAGATCGAGCTGTCGAGTTCGTCCGAGACGACCGTCAACCTGCCCTACATCACCGCGTCCGCGGACGGGCCGCTGCACCTTGAGGAGAAGCTGACGAGGGCTCAGTTCCAGGAACTGACGGCTGACTTGCTCGACCGCTGCAAGACGCCCTTCAGCCAGGCCATCAAGGACGCGGGGGTGAAGCTCGCCGCGATCGACCATGTGATCCTCGTCGGTGGCTCGACCCGGATGCCCGCCGTCACCGAACTGGTCAAGGAACTCACCGGCAAGGAACCCCACAAGGGCGTCAACCCGGACGAGGTCGTCGCGCTGGGCGCCACCCTCCAGGCGGGTGTCATCCGCGGCGATGTGAAGGACGTCCTGCTGCTCGACGTCACCCCGCTGTCCCTCGGTATCGAGACCAAGGGCGGCATCATGACCAAGCTCATCGAGCGCAACACGACCATTCCGACCCGGCGTTCGGAGATCTTCACGACGGCCGCCGACAACCAGCCCTCAGTCGGCATCCAGGTCTATCAGGGCGAGCGTGAAATCGCCGCGTACAACAAGAAGTTGGGCGTCTTCGACCTCACCGGGCTGCCGCCGGCCCCGCGTGGCGTGCCACAGATCGAGGTCGCCTTCGACATCGACGCCAACGGGATCATGCATGTCTCGGCGAAGGATCTCGCCACCGGCCGGGAACAGAAGATGACCGTCACGGGCGGCTCGGCGCTGCCCAAGGACGACATCGACCGGATGATGCGGGAGGCGGAGCAGTACGCGGAGGAGGATCGGCGGCGGCGGGAGTCCGCCGAGACGCGGAATCATGCGGAGCAACTCGTCTATCAGACCGAGAAGTTCGTGCGGGAGAACGAGGAGCGGGTTCCTGCGGAGGCGAAGGGGGAGGTTGCCTCGGCTGTTGCCGAGGTGAAGGGGTTGCTCTCGTCGGAGAGTGACATCAGTGCGCTTCGGGCTGGTGTCGAGAAGCTTGTAACTGTCAGTCAGCGGATGGGGCAGGCGATGTATGCGCAGGCTCCTCCACAGCAGGAGGACGGGTCTGCTGCTGAGGAGGAGGGGGTTGTGGACGCGGAGATTGTTGATGACGAGCGGGAGGCGGGGGGTGGTGACGGGAAGGGGCCGGGGGTGTAGGTGCGTTGCGGGGTGCGGGTGCGTTGTGGCTGGTCGCGCCCACGCGGCGGAGCCGCACATCGATACAGCCCCGCGCCCCTGAAGGAAGCGCTCCGCGCTCCTTCAGGGCTTGCGGGCCACGCCCGCGTACACCGGGACGATTCCTTCCGCCTGGGCCGCTACGTCCTCCGGTTCCGGGCGCCAGCCGTAGACCGGGATCACGCCGGGGCCGAGTAGTTCCAGGCCGTCGAAGAAGTGGTGGAACTCGGTGAGGGGGCGGGGGAAGAAGGGGGTGCCGCTGCGGCGGAAGTGTTCGGCTGCCTTGGCTATGGCCTCGGGGCTGAGGTCCGGGGTGACCTGGGAGAGGATCAGGTAGCTGCCCGGGGCGAGCGCGTCGACGTACGTCTTCAGCAGGCCGTGCACGTCGTCGCCGTCGGGGTCGTCACTCAGGTAGTGGGTCAGTGCGACCAGCGACAGTGCGATGGGCCGGGTGAAGTCGAGGGACCCGGCGGCCAGGCCCAGGATCTTCTCGGGGTCGCGGGCGTCGGCGTGTACGTAGTCGGTGGTGCCCTCGGGTGTGCCGTGCAGGAGGGCCTGCGCGTGCCGCAGGACGATCGGGTCGTTGTCCGCGTACACCACCTTGGACTCGGGGGCGACGCTCTGGGCCACCTGGTGCAGGTTCGGCTCGGTGGGGATGCCCGTGCCGATGTCCAGGAACTGGCGGATCCCGGCCTCGGCGGCGGTCCGCGTCGCCCGCTGCATGAACCGGCGGTTGGCGCGCGCGCCGCGCAGCACCGTGCCGTCCACAGCGAGGATCCTGCGGGCCAGTTCCTCGTCCACCGGGTAGTTGTCCTTGCCGCCGAGCCACCAGTCGTAGACCCGGGCCGGGTGCGGTCTGCTGGTGTCGATACGGGTGGCTGCGCCCTCGGGTCCGGTCATGCCGTCTGTGCTCCTGGGTCCTGGGTCCTGTGTCATGGCTTGGGTTCGCGTGAGGGGGTGGGGTGGGGGGACGTGGAGCAGGTGCTGTGGGGTCAGTAGCCGTCTCGGTACTCGGCGATGATCTCTTTTGTGCGCTGGGCCGATGCCGCGCCCGCCGTCATGTGGTCCAGCACCTCCAGGTGCGCGGCGACCTCACGGCGGGAGTCCAGATAGAGCGCACCGGTCAGGTACTCGGTGTAGACCATGTCGGGCAGTTCGGGCTCGGCGAAGCGGAACAGTTCGAAGGGCGCCGATGTGCCTGGATGCGGGCCGTCCCTGAACTCGGCGACCTGGATGGTGACATGGCCGCTCTCCGACACGTCGAGGAGCCGGTCCAGCTGCTCGCGCATGACCTCGCCACGGATGCTCACGGGCCGCCGCAGCACCGTCTCGTCGACGATCACCCAGAGGTGGGGCGGGTGTTCGCGGGTCAGCAGCTTCTGCCGGGCCATCCGCAGCGACACATGCCGCTCGACCGCCTCGGGGCCCGTGTGCCCGATCGTCCCGGCCTCCATGACGGCACGCGCGTACTCCGGGGTCTGCAACAGGCCGGGTACGAAGTGGGGTTCGTACGACCGGATGAGCCGGGCGGAGCCTTCCAGGCTCACATGCAGACTGAACCAGTCCGGTACGACATCGGCGAACCGCTGCCACCAGCCGGGCTCGTTCGCCTCCTCGGCCAGGTCGACGAAGACGGACGCCTCGTCCTCGGGCACGCCGTACGCCGTCAACAGCGCGTGCACGTACGGGATTTTGAGGGCGACCTCGGCCATCTCCATGCGCCGTACGGTCGCCGAGGCCACCCGCAGAACCCGCGCGGCCTCTTCCCGCTTCAGCCCGGCCGCCTCGCGCAGCTCCTGGAGCCGTCTCCCGAGCACCACTTGGCCCACGGTGGGCGCAGCCCGCCGCTCACTCACGCCACGCCTCCCCTACGCGCCGAAGTACAGCGAGCAGTGTGTCACGTTCAGCTGCCGCCTCGACAGGTTCGAGCCATGGAGATGCGGCGCACTCCGGTCCGGAACCCGGGTTTCCCCCATGCAGGCGTCTCCGTCAACTCGTCATCGAGTGCAGGTACTTGACCGTCGCCGGGTCGGCCGGGAGAAGGGTCTCGATGGCCAGCTCGGCGACGGTGATGTCCATCGGGGTGTTGAAGGTGGAGATCGACGAGATGAAGGAGAGCAGCCGGCCGTCGTGCTCGATCCGCATCGGGAGCGCGACCTGGGGCATGGGGCCGGTTGTGTGGTCCGCCAGGCTCTCCTCCTGTTCCGGTACCGGGTACGCGGCGACCTCGTCGTACAGCGCGCGCAGCGGGGCCGAGCGGTGCAGGGCGATCTCGCGTTCCATCTGGGCCAGCAGGTGTCCGCGCCACTCGCGGAGGTTGCGGATGCGCGGGGCCAGGCCCTCCGGGTGCAGGGTCAGGCGCATCGCGTTGACCGGCGGCGTGAGCAGGGACTCCGGGAGGCCGTCGAGCAGCATCAGGATGCCCCGGTTGGCGGCCACGACGTTGTACGTGGCGTCGACCACGAACGCCGGGTAGGGCTCGTACCCCTGGATCAGCCGCTCCACGCCGTCACGCAGGGATTCCAGCGCCGGGTCGTCCAGGGGAGTCTCGCGGTAGCGCGGGGCGTAACCGGCGCACAGGAGAAGGGCGTTGCGTTCCCGGACCGGGACGTCCAGGTGCTCCGCGAGCCGCAGGAGCAGCTCCTCGCTCGGGCGAGAGCGGCCCGTCTCGACGAAGCTGATGTGGCGGGCGGACGAGTCGGCCCGCAGCGCCAGTTCGAGCTGACTGACGCGCCGCCGCTCCCGCCAGGCCCGCAGCAGCGGCCCGACCCCCTCGTACGCCGTGTCCGCGGGGCTGCTGGGGCGGGCGGTGCTGCCGGTGGGGACGCTGGTCATACGGCGACGGTAGCCGAGAGGCCGGCAGGTACCCTCCTGACCTGGGCCGGAAGGCGCGGACTGTGGCACGCTGGGAGAGCACCCCACCATCGTGGAAGGAGCGTGGCCATGCCTGTCGAACCGCTGTCGCAGAAGGAGATCGAGGACCGGCTGGCGGAACTGCCGGGCTGGTCGCTCGACGGAGACCGGATCGCCCGCTCCTACCGCCTCGGCTCGCACTTCGCGGCGGCGGCGCTGGTCCTCCACATCGCCCAGGTCCAGGAGGAACTGGACCACCACTCCGACCTCACCCTCGGCTACCACACCGTGTCACTCACCGTGAACACCCACAGCGTGGGCGGTGCCGTCACGGACCTCGACTTCGAGCTGGCCCGCAGAGTCGAGGCCCTCGCACCGGGGCACGGGGCGAGCTGACCGGGCCACAGGATCACGATCGTGCTGGACTACAGCCAGGAGGCCGAGCGGTACGACGCCCTGCGCGGCGGCGAACCCAGGGCCGCCGCAGCGGCGGACGCCGTACTGAGCCTCGTACCCGAAGAGGCCCGCAGCCTGCTCGACGTGGGATGCGGTACGGGCATCGTGACCCGGCGGCTCGCTGCCGCGCGGGCCGGGATGCGGGTGGCGGGCGTCGACCTCACCGACGCGATGGCCAGACGGGCCGCCGTCCGGCTTCCCGGTGCCGTCGTACTCGCCGACAGCCGCCAACTGCCTTTTCTCGACGGCCAGTTGGATGCCGTGACCAGTGTGTGGGTGCTGCATCTCGCCGGGCGGCCCGAGGACGTCGGGGCCATCATCGGGGAGTGCGCGCGGGTGCTGAGGCCGGGCGGGGTGTACGTCACCACCGTCGACAAGGGCGCCGCGCACAACGTGGGCAGCGACATCGACGCCGTACTCGCCTCGCGCCCCTGGCGCGCGGCGCCGGACACGGCGGCTGTCGTCGAGGCGCATGCTGTCCGGCACGGGCTGGTGCCGGCCGGGGAGGCGCGGTTCCGGGGGTGCGGGCAGGGGCGCAGCCCCCGGCGGGCCGTCGCCGACCTGCGGCGCGGCTGGTTCATGACGCTGCCGCCGGGTCACCCCCTGGCCGACGGCTTCGCCACCCGCCTGGAGGCCCTGCCCGACCAGGACCTGCCCCGACCGGACCCGGTGTTCACCCTGCGGGCGTTCCGGAAGCCGTAGTCCTCGGGAGGAGCGGCTGTTGCGGGGTGGCGGCGGTGACTCGGCTGAAGGCCATCGTCCAGTTGGTCACCCAGGTCGCCCCGCCGTCGGCCGAGAACGCCTGCTCCCAGTGCGCCGTGCGGTCCGAGATCCCCGACCAGACGAACCGCACCCGGACGTCCTTGCCGTCGTACACGTCATCACCGTGGAACTCGCCCCGGAACTCGCTCTGGAGACCGCTCTGTTGACCGGCGAAGTCACCCGTCACCGGCGGGAACAGTCGGCCGCCGCCGCTCGCCGACCAGTTGAGCGACCACTTCTCGGTCTCCCGGTCGAAGAGCCGCAGCGTGAGCCCCTTCGACCCGAGGTGCGGCATGTCGATCTCGTCGAGGTTCGCGGCCCCGTCGAACAGGCTCCAGCAGCGGCTCGTCGCGTCGAACTCCTCCCAACCGCTTTCGGGGTCGAGGAAATCGGTGCGGCGGCGGTTGCGGACCGTCCAGTCGCCGTGCAGGAAGTCGAAGTCGTGCGGGGTGCTCATGAGCGGTCTCCAGTGGTTCCCTCGGGGAGGGTGTCGGCCAAGTAGGCTGCCAGGTCGGGGACTTGGGGCGCCAGCAAGTGCCGTACCCAGGCGTCGCGTTCGTGCAGGATCGGCGGCAGTTCCCAGACGCAGCCGATCCAGGGGAGGTCGGGTGCGACGAAGTGCGTGGGGTCACGGTCCGGGCAGCCCAGCACCGGCTGGCCTGCCGCCGCGCCCCGGAAGTGCAGGACGTTGTCCCACACCCAGCTGTACGCGTTGAGGTAGGCGCCGTCGTCGCCGCCCCGGTGCAGGACGACGAAGGTGGCGGGCGGGGTGCCGTCCGGCTCCGGGAGCAGCTTCGGCAGCATCGCGTACGCGGCCTCCGCGACCTCGGGCGCGATGCCGTCCGGGTCGGACGTGACGTGGTAGCGCTTGATGTGCCGGCCGGCCACCTCGATGGGCGGGGGGACGGTCAGCAGCTTCTCGGTGAAGGTGGTGAGGGGCATGGGGGGACGCTAGGTCCACTTCACTGTCATCCTGTGTCAGTGAAGCCGGCGAAGGTGTGGGTGAGGTTCCCGTGAGGGCCGGTCGGCTGCTGTCCGTGCTTCTGCTGCTCCAGACCCGGGGGCGGATGACCGCCGCCCAGCTCGCCGAGGAGCTGGAGGTCTCGGTGCGTACGGTCTACCGGGACATGGAGGCGCTGAGCGCGGCGGGCGTGCCGTTGTACGGCGACGCGGGCCACGCCGGTGGCTACCGGCTGCTCGACGGCTACCGCACCCGGCTGACCGGCCTGACCGCCGACGAGGCCGAGGCGCTGTTCCTGGCCGGCGCCCCGGGCCCGGCCGCCGAACTGGGCCTCGGCCCGTTCCTCGCCGCTGCCCAGCTCAAGGTGCGTGCCGCGCTCCCGGCCGAGCTGCGCACGCACGCCGACCGGGTCGCCGGACGCTTCCACCTGGACGCGCCCGGCTGGTACGCGGACGCCGACGACACCCCGTACCTCCCGGCCGTCGCGGACGCGGTCTGGCGTGGGCGGGTGCTGCGGGTGCGGTACCGGCGCTGGCGCGAGCCCACGGATGTGGAGCGGCGGCTCGAACCGTACGGGCTCGTGCTGAAGGCGGGGCGCTGGTACGTGGTGGCCGGGCCCGGGCCGCGTACGTTCCGGGTCGACCAGATCCTTGAACTGGCGGCGTGGGACGAGGAGTTCGAGCGGCCCGAGGGCTTCGACCTGGCCGCGTACTGGACGGCGTACCAGCGGGACTTCCACGACCGGCTCTATCGCGGCGAGGCGGTGGTGCGGCTGGCGCCCGGCGTGCGGTTGGCCGGGCCCGCCGGACGCGCGGTCGAGGCCAACGGCCGTACGGATGAAGAGGGTTGGACCTTGGCGACGGTGCCGATCGAGTCCGTCGAGCGTGCGCACGATGAGTTTCTGCGCCTTGGGGCAGGCGTCGAGGTGCTGGCGCCGGCCGAGTTGCGGGAGCGGATCGCGAGGACGGTGACGGAACTGGCCGCAACATACGCGGCCGGACACGCCTGATACGCCTGATACGCCGGACACGGCAACTTCGCGCACCAGGGCGGCAACTCCCTTGCGGGCAGCGGCGACTGAGGGGTGGAACCCGTCCGTCCCCCCCCGCAGGAGGTAGGTACCGTGCAGCACCCGCAGCCGCACGCACAACCCCGTCCCCCCACCCCGATCCGCACGAGACGCCGGACTCTCCTGTCCGCCGTGACCGCCGGAGTGCTCGCCGCCGCAGGGCTGATGTCGCTCTCCGCCGCACCGGCCGAGGCCGCCACCGCCCGCCAGGTCGAGGCGCTGGACCGGGGTGTCGTCAGCGTGCACACCGACAGCGGCAACCTGGTCAGCTGGCGCTGGCTCGGCACCGATCCGAACGACGTGTCGTTCAACGTCTACCGGGCCGGTACGAAGGTCAACTCGACGCCGATCACCGGGTCGACGAACTACTTCCACTCGGGCGCCCCGTCCCAGGCCGACTACACGGTCCGCGCGATCGTCGGAGGCGTCGAACAGGTCGACTCCGTGCACGCGATCCAGTTCCGCACCGGATACAAGGACGTCCCGATCACCCCGCCCGCAGGCGGTACGACCCCCGACGGGGTCGCCTACACCTACGAGGCGAACGACGCCTCGGTCGGCGACCTGGACGGTGACGGCGCCCTCGACTTCGTACTCAAGTGGCAGCCCACCAACGCCAAGGACAACTCCCAGTCCGGTTACACCGGCAACACGATCGTCGACGGGATCAAGCTCGACGGTACGCGGCTGTGGCGGATCGACCTGGGCCGCAACATCCGCTCGGGCGCGCACTACACGCAGTTCCAGGTGTACGACTACGACGGCGACCGCAAGGCCGAGGTCGCCATGAAGACGGCTGACGCGACGGTCGACGGGACGGGCGTCGTCATCGGCAACTCGTCGGCCGACTACCGCAATTCGAGCGGTTACGTCCTCTCCGGGCCCGAGTACCTGACGATGTTCAACGGGCAGACCGGCAAGGCGATGGGGACGGTGGACTACGTCCCGGCGCGCGGCACGGTCTCCTCGTGGGGCGACTCCTACGGCAACCGGGTCGACCGATTCCTCGCCGGTACCGCCTACTTGGACGGCGTCCGCCCGTCCCTGATCATGGCGCGCGGCTACTACACCCGTACGGTGCTCGCGGCCTGGGACTGGCGCAACGGGGCGTTCACGCGCCGCTGGACCTTCGACTCCAGCTCATCCACCAACACCGGCAAGGGATTTGACGGCCAGGGCTCGCACAGCCTGTCCGTCGGGGACGTCGACGGCGACGGCAAGGACGAGATCGTCTACGGGGCGATGGCCGTCGACGACAACGGCAACGGCCTGTGGACGACCAAGACCGGCCACGGCGACGCCCAGCACCTCGGCGACCTGGACCCGGCGCACGCGGGCCTGGAGTACTTCAAGGTCTCCGAGTCGACCTCCCAGCCGGCCGAGCTGTACATCAACCCGGCCAACGGCACGGTCAATTGGAGCCTCGCCGCGTGCTGCGACAACGGTCGCGGAGTCGCCGGGGACATCTGGGCGGGCAACGACGGGGCAGAGGTCTGGTCGGCCTCCGACTCGTCGATCCGTGACGAGGCCGGCGCCACGAAGGGCCGTGAACCCTCCTCCGTCAACTTCCTCTCCTGGTGGGACGGAGACCCGGTCCGCGAACTCCTCGACGGCACCCACATCGACAAGTACGGCACATCCTCCGACACCCGCCTGCTGACCGGCGCGTCCGTCCACTCCAACAACAGCACGAAGGCCACCCCGGCCCTCTCCGGGGACCTCTTCGGCGACTGGCGCGAGGAAATCGTCTGGGCGACGAGCGACAACACGGCCCTGCGCATCTACTCGACCCCGACCGAAACGACGACGAGGATCACCACCCTCCTCCACGACACGATGTACCGCACGGGCATCGCCTGGCAGAACACCGCATACAACCAACCCCCGCACCCGAGCTTCTTCATCGGCAACGGGATGCCTACGGCGCCTAGGCCGACGGTGTACACGCCCTAGCGGACGGAAATCAAGGACGGCGGTCGTGCGGAGCCCGCACGACCGCCGTCCCGTGTGCCACCGAGGTGTGTCAGGCCACCGTGCAAGCCTGGTCGCCCAGCTTGAACGCCGTCGGTTTCCCGTTCGTCCCCGACCAGCTTCCCGTGAACCCGAAGCTCACCGACGAACCCGCCGCCACGTTCGCGTTCCAGTTCACGTTCTTCGCCGTCACCGCCGCACCCGACTGGGTGTACTCGGCGTTCCAGAGTTGGGAGACGGTCTGGCCGTTCGGGAAGGACCAGCCAAGTGACCATGCTGTCCAGGCAGTTGTGCCCGTGTTGCTGAGCTGTACGTCCGCCTGGAAGCCGCCCGACCACTCGCTGGTCACCTTGTACGTCACCGCGCAGGCC
Organism: Streptomyces sp. NBC_00075; assembly: GCF_045041225.1. Lineage (NCBI taxonomy): Bacteria > Bacillati > Actinomycetota > Actinomycetes > Kitasatosporales > Streptomycetaceae > Streptomyces > Streptomyces sp. NBC_00075. The sequence continues at coordinate 1,672,180 of NZ_CP108243.1, read as the reverse complement.
CCCGTGGGGGTCGGATCCGTGCCGCCGCCCCCGCCACCGGTCGAGTCCGACGACTCGCCGTACACGACACCGCGCCCGTTCGTCGCCACGTACACGCGCCCGTACACCCTCGGGTCACCGGTGATCGCCGCGCCCGTCCAACCCCACTGGTGGGCATCGTCGTTGATGCGGGTCCAGGTCGCGCCCTTGTCCGTGGAGCGGAAGATGCCGCGTACGCCGCCGATCTTCGCGCTCGTGTAGAGGGTCTGGTACGTCGACCCCGTCGCCGCCTTGCCGAAGCCGATCGTGTCGGCCTGCTCGACGTTCGACAGCTTGGCGAAGGTCGTACCGCCGTCCGTGGAGTGCCACAGGCCGTACGCCCCGTCCGTCGCGCCGCCCGCCAGCCAGATGTCGCCCTTCGTACCGGGCAGCGCCTTGAACCGCACGCTGTCGCCGGCCGGGAGGCCTGTGGCGGCCGATGCCGTGAAGGACGCTCCGCCGTCCGAACTCACGTAGAACCGGCCCGACTTGAAGCCGTAGAAGGTCCTCGGATCCACCCGGTCCGACTCCACGATCGCGCCCGCCGGGATGCCCGTCGACGCCGACCACGAATTGCTGAAGCCGGTCGCGTACTGCACGCCCGTGCCCGTCGGGCTCCACACGAACCGGCTGCCGTCCGACGCCGACGCGATCGTCCCGCCGCCCGAGACACCCGAGGGGTCGCTCCCGGCGAACCAGTTGGCGCCGTTGTCCGTCGAGAACGCCACATGCGGACCCGAGTCCAGGTTGCCGACGCGGGCCACGATCCCCGGGTTGGTCTCCGCGTAGTCGAGGCTCGTCGTGGACGTGAAGTTCGGTGAAGTGAACATCATCGAGGGGACCTTGGTGAGATCCGTGTGCCGGAAGCCGCCGATGTCGCCGAGTGCGCTGAGCAGCACGGCCCCGCCCGACGGGGGAGCCGCCAGGTCGTTGACCGCCGTCTCCTCCAGGCCCTGGACCATCGGCTTGATGCCGAACTGGCTTCCGCTGTCCCAGTTCGTGAGGTTCTCGGTGCCGTAGATCGTCGCGCCCGTTCCGTACATCATGCGGTTCGAGTTGAACGGGTCGATCTCCAGCGACTCCGTCATCCACCCCAGTTTCGGGCTCTGTTCGGGCGGCGACGGGTTCGCGCCGAAGGTCAGCCAGGGCGAGGACGAGACGTCCATCGTGAAGCGGTTCGAGCGGCCCGGGTACGAGGTGTAGTCCCAGGCCTTCGTCCAGGTGCCGCCGCTGTCCGTCGACCGGAAGAGCTGCGTGTCCGGCCACCACGAGCTGTACGCCGTCGCCATCACCGTGCCCGGCTTCTGCCGGTCGATCGTCAGCCCGCTGAACCCGTAGTAGGTGTCCGCCTCCGCGACCGGGCTGATGTTCGTCCAGGTGCCGGTCGCCGTCGCGTACCGCCACAACTGGCCCTTGCCGCCGTCGTACGGACCGCCCTTGTCGCTGTACGGCAGGTACAGATAGCCGTTCGTGGCGTCCAGTACGCCCTTGTGGGCCAGATACCCGGTGGGCTGGCCGGCCACCCGCGACCAGGTCGCGCCCGCGTCCGTCGAGCGGTACACCGCGTTGTCCTTGTCGGCGACCCCGACATAGATCGTGCGGGTCGCGCTGCCCGCCGTACCCGTCGACTCGTCGAAGGTGACCCAGACGATGCCCTGGTTGTCGCTGGCGTACCCGCTGGTGTCGGTCGGATCCTGGGCGTAGTTGCCGACGTTGGGGAAGTTCGCCACCTGCGACCAGGTCGCCCCCGAGTCCGTCGACCGCCACAGGCCCTTGCCGCTGGGCGCGCCCAGATACAGCACGCTGTTCCGGTTCGGGTCGACCGCGAGCCGCTCACCCATGCCCCGGCCGGGCATGTTGCCGCCCAACTTGAAGGGCAGATCGGCCCGTTGCCAGCTCGCGCCCCGGTCACCGGACCGCAGCACGGCACCGTTCCCGGGATCCCAGCTGTTCGTGTACGTCCCGACAGCCGCGTACACCTTGTTCGGGTCCACGGAGTCGGAGGCGAGGCTGACCACCCCGGTGTGCCCCCAGCGGTCCCAGCCGACCGAGTCCAGCAGCGGGGTCCACGTCTTCGTCGACTCCTGCCAGCGATAGGCACCGCCGATGTCCGTACGCGCGTACGCCAGGTTCCGCTCGCTACGGTTGAAGACGATCCCGGGGACGAAACCGCCGCCGTCGATCCGGGCGTTCTTCCAGGTGTACGTGTCCGCGGCGAGCGTCACCTCAGGCGCACTCGGGGCCGCGAGAGCAGACGGACTGCCCGCCAACAGGCCTGCGGCCAGGGCCAGTACGGCGGTGAGGATACGGGTTCTTCGCACGGGGGGTCCTTTCCGGGTGGGGGGAATCGGGAAGGTACAGGTGGGGTGGTAAGCGCTTTCCTCGTATTGCGAGAGGTGCCGGGCGACCCCCAGTGCGGGAGGGGGCCGCCCGGCCAGGTGGTCTCGTCGTCAGGTGACGAGACCGCGCACGCGGAGCCTTCAAGCGGTTCCACAGAACGAGCGGTGCTTGTCCCGAGCCCCGATAGGGGCGCGGGGAACTGCGCGACCAGCCACAACGGGCCCGCAGCCGAACACGGCCCAACCCGCGGAGCGCTCAGCGGGGGCTATTCGAGAAGCTCCGCGTACGAACCCATGGCGAGGGCGATGTCCGCCTGGGCCCAGAACCGGTGATAGGTGAACGAGGGCGCGGCGCCGCCCGCCAAGTACGCCTCGATCTTGGACCAGTTGGGGTCGTCCTCGTAGAAGGAGCGGATCGAGTCGAACGTCGACGACGAGTTGATCGCGTCGCCGTTCGGCATCGTGCCGGTCCAGCCCGACGGCACGTAGACACCGTCGTCGAAGCGGTTGTAGTCCGCGCGGGTCTCCGGGACGGCGACGCCCAGGGTGTCCTGGTGGTTGGCCCACATGCCGTCGAGGAGTGCCTTCGCCGTCGTCGCCGCCTCGGTGTCACCGGAGCGGTCGGCGTAGTACGTCAGCGTCTTCGCGTACGCCGCCGCCACACCCACGTCGTTCGTGTAGTCGGCGACGGTGACGTGAAGTCCCGCATTTGCGCCCGGAGTCGACGCGTTCCAGGTGTCGGGGGCGCCCGACCACTGGAGTGTCGACGGGATCCGGTATGTGCCGTCCGGGTTGATGGTCGTCTTGGACAGCGCCCAGTCGACCCACTTGTCCAGGACGGTCTTCGCCGCCGCGTTGCCCGTCTGCTGGTAGTACTCGGCGACCCGCTCCATGGACCACGCCTGGAAGCCGAACCACTGGTTGGACGGCGGGTCGTGGTACACCGGCTGCTGGTCGTAGTACATGCCGTAGAAGGTCGGCGTACCGGCCGGGGGAGTGGCGTACCGCCCCGCCCAGCTGTTGGTCGCGCCGCCCGCGATGGCACCCTCGTTGGACTGGAGCCAGCGGTAGAACTCGATCTGCCGGGTCAGGGAGGTCGCCCAATCCGCCTGCCCTGTCGCCGACTTGGGCTTCAGGTCGGCGTACGAGCTGAGCGCGTAGGCGGCCAGGGGGTTCTGGTAGCCGCCGTGCGTGTGGCTGGAGCCGATGCGCCAGGCCCAGCCCGCCGCGGTGTCGGTGGCGCCGCCCCACGCGTAGTACCAGGACATCAGATAGTGCGAGGCGTCCTTGCCGGTACCGGCCGGGCAGGTCGTCGGGCCGACACAACTCCCTATTTTCTTGAAGTACTTGTCGTACATGGAGTAGCGCAGATAGTCGCCCATCTTCGCCGCCTTGCCGACGGTCGCCGAGACATCGGCGCCCTTGCCCTGCTGCTTCGCCCAGATGTCCGCCCAGTAGGCGGCCTGCACGGCACGCGCGTCGGCGTCCGGGGCGTTGGTGAACTTCCACTGCTTGGCGTACGACGCGTCGCCGGTGAACAGGTTCAAGTACCCGTTCGTACCACCGTACTTGAAGGCGTCGCAGGTCGGCTGCGGAACCGTCTCCCACACCGACTCCTGCGGCCCGCGCTGGAAGGTGTTGATGTAGGAGGGGCCGGTGTCCGCCGGACCCGCCTCGCACTTGCCGGGTGAGTTGCCGTAGCCGTAGACGTTGTCGACGTCCTGGAGCCAGTGCATACCGTAGACGTCATCCGTGCCGTACGCGGTCTTCAGCTCGGCCGCGATCGGGTCGGTGCCGACCGAGACCCCGGTGTTGAGCGCGGCCGGGTACTGGCTCGGCAGGTCGTACTCGGGGGCGTACGTCGCCGGCTTCGACGCGTTGTAGAAGGAGTTGGTCGGCTGGTCGGCGTGCGTGGGGATCATGTACTGCTCCATGATCGACCAGGCGCCGTTGAACTTGCTCCAGTCGCCCGTCACCTTGCCGTACATGGCCTGGAGCCACAGGAGGTAGCTGTACGCCTCCGACGTGGTCTCGTGGCCGTGGTCCGGCGCCTCGACGATCAGCGTCTCCACCGAGTGGTAGGGGATGCCCTCGGGGGAGAAGTAGCCGCTCGCCGGGTTGGTGATCTTGCCGTAGAGGTTCAGGAAGCGGGCGTCGTACACCTTCGAGGCGGCCAGCTCGGTGACGGTGACCGTCGCCTTGGCATGGCCGGTGGCCGTCGAGTCGAAGGCCGCCGTTCCGGTGCCCGTCGCGTTGGCGGTGATGGTCACCTTCTGGGCCGTGTTCCAGTTCGCCGGCGTGAAGGTGAGCGAGGCTCCGCCCGTCACCGACAGGCCCGTGTTGCCGCTCGCGCGAGCGGTCGTCACCGTCACGTTGGCGCTCGGCTGCGTCGAAAGCTTCACGTCGTACGTCGCCGACTGGCCCTGCTGGACGCCGAGTTGGGTCGGTACGGCGACCACGGCGGGACCCGAGGCGACCGTGATGCCGACCGGTGTTGACGGCGCCGAGGCGCCCAGGCTGTCGTATGCCTTCGCCAGCAGTGAGTGACTGCCCACGGCAAGGCCGGTGGCGGAGTACGTGTACGGCGCGGTCGTGTCCGTGCCGAGCAGCGTCGTGTCGTCGTAGAACTCGACCTTGGTGATCGTCGCGCTGTCCGCCGCCGCTGCCGTGGCCGCCATCGGCACCGCGTCACCCTGCGAGTAGACGGCGCCCGCGGCCGGGCTGGTCAGCACGGTCACCGGCGGCTGGTGGGCCCCCGCGCAGGTCGTGCCGTTGATGGCGAACGAGGTCGGCGCCGCGTTGGAGCCGCTGTACGTGAACTGCCCACCGGTGCTGACCGCCGCGCCGGCGGCGATCGTCGCGTTGTACGTGGCGTTCTGCACGGTGACCGTCTGGCCGGACTGGGACCAGGTGCCGTTCCAGCCATTGCTGAGCCTCTGGTTGCCCGCGTAGGCGTACGTCAGTGTCCAGCCGTTGATGACGTCCGTACCGCGGTTGGTGATCGTCACGTCCGCGGTGAAACCGGACCCCCAGTCGTTCGTCTTGTAGTCCACGCTGCACTGAACTGCCGCCGCCTGCGCGGGAGTTGTACCTGTTGCGAGCATGGTCAGGGGGAGGGCGAGGGCCGCCACGACAGCGGTCCAGAACCGCCGCGCGAGGCGGCGTCTGTGTCGGGGGTGCATGGTGCTGGTTCCTCCTAGCGGCTCGGAGGTGCTCGCGTAAGAAGTGGGGAGAGCAACAAGCCTTGAACCAGTGGGAGCGCTCCCATAGTGGGGACAGGCGTGTCAAGGGTCAAGGTGCTTGAAGAGTCGAAAAGATTCGACGGCGACATCTGATGGAAACACGTCAACTCCTCTGTCCTTTACCGTCACTTGGCGCTAGCTTCGTTGACACCAGTGGGAGCGGTTCCATCAGTCGACGCGTCCGTCACGACGCGCCCGATCTGCAAGGAGTCGCTCATGCGACACCCCCCGCGTTCAGGTCTTTTAGTCGTGCTCGGCGCCGCCGTCGCCCTTGTGGGCACCGCGGTCGCGCCGGTCCTCACGGCGTCGGGAGCCACCCCCGCGTGCACGGTGGAGTACTCGGTCACCAGTGAGTGGGACGCCGGCTTCCAGGGTTCCGTCAAGGTCACCAACAACCTGGCGGCGCTCAGCAGTTGGAGTCTCACCTTCGACTTCGGCGCAGGTCAGAAGGTCACCCAGGGCTGGAACGCCAAGTGGTCCCAGTCCGGTGTCACCGTCACCGCGGCCAACGAGAGCTACAACGGCTCGCTGGGCACGGGCGCGAGCGTCAGCGCGGGGTTCCTCGCCTCACGGTCGGGGAGCAATCCCGTACCGGCGTCGTTCAAGCTCAACGGGACGACGTGCAACGTGGATTCGGCGCCCACCCCGACTCCGACCCCGACTTCCACCCCCACACCGACTCCGTCGCCCTCCGATCCGCCGGTCCCCGAGGACGGACCGCCAGCCCTGCACGTGTCCGGCAACAAGCTCGTCGACTCCGGCGGCGCCACCCGGCGACTGCTCGGCGTCAACCGCTCCGGCGGCGAGTTCGCGTGCGTCCAGGGCAACGGCATCTGGGACGGGCCCGTCGACGACGCCTCGGTGAAGGCGATCGCCGACTGGAACGTCAACACCGTACGCATCCCGCTCAACGAGGAGTGCTGGCTCGGGCTGTCCAACATCAGGTCCGAGTACGCGGGCGCCAACTACATCGCCGCCGTCAAGGACCTGGTGGCGAAGGTGAAGGCGCACGGCATGACGCCGATGGTCGAGCTGCACTGGACCTGGGGCCAGTACACGGGCAACTCGGCCGGCTGCTCCGACGTACACGCCAGTTGCCAGAAGCCGATGCCCGACATGCAGTACACGCCCGCCTTCTGGACCTCGGTCGCCAACACCTTCAAGGGTGACCCGGCCGTCGTGTTCGACCTGTTCAACGAGCCCTACCCGGACCGCGCCACCTCCACGGCGGCCCAGGCCTGGACCTGCTGGCGGGACGGCGGCACCTGCCCCGGCATCGGGTACGAGGTCGCCGGTATGCAGGATCTGATCGACGCGGTCCGGGCCACCGGTGCTCAGAACGTGATCCTCGCCGGCGGGCTCGCCTACTCGAACGACCTCAGCCAGTGGCTGACGTACAAGCCGACCGACCCGACGGGCAATCTCGCCGCGGCCTGGCATGTCTACAACTTCAACTCCTGCTCCAACGAAAGCTGTTGGGACTCGACACTCGCGCCGGTCGCCGCCCAGGTCCCGCTGGTCGCGGGCGAGATCGGCGAGAACACCTGCGCGCACTCCTTCATCGACCGGGTCATGAAGTGGTTCGACGACCGTTCCCTGTCGTACCTCGGCTGGACCTGGAACACCTGGAACTGCGCCTCCGGCCCGTCCCTGATCTCCGGTTACGACGGCACACCCACGGCCTTCGGCATCGGACTGCGCGACCACCTGCGCGCCATCGGCTAGTGCTTCAACTCCCCCTTATGGCAAGGCGCTTCTCACCCCACCCGGAAGACAACCGGAACACGAGAGGACACCCGCACTCATGAGCCGTACCAGAACAGCGATCCTCGCCGCCATGGCGCTGGTCGCCGGTGCCACCGGCGCCGCCGTCGCAGCCGCACCGGCCGACGTCGGCATCGCCGCGATCCCCTGCACCGTCGACTACAAGGTGCAGAGCCAGTGGAACACCGGCTTCACCGCCGCCGTGACGATCACCAACAACAGCGCGGCCAAGTCGAGTTGGGCCGTGAAGTGGTCGTACGCCGGCAACCAGCAGGTCACCAGCGGCTGGAACGCGAAGATCACCCAGAGCGGGACCGGCGTGACCGCCGCCAACGAGACCTACAACGGCACGCTCGCCACCGGGGGTTCGGTGAGCTTCGGCTTCAACGGCAGCTACAGCGGCACGAACGCGCTCCCGACTTCCTTCATCCTCGACGGCGTCACCTGCAACGTCGACGACGGCGGCGGCACCGACCCGGATCCCGGTACGCCGTCCAACCGGGTCGACAACCCGTACGCGGGCGCCCGGGTGTACGTGAACCCGGAGTGGTCCGCGAAGGCCGCCGCCGAGACGGGCGGCAGCCGGATCTCCAGCCAGCCCACCGGCGTCTGGCTGGACCGGATCGCCGCGATCAACGGCGTCAACGGCGGGATGGGGCTGCGCGCCCACCTCGACGCGGCCCTCCAGCAGAAGGGCACCGGCGAACTCGTCGTCCAGCTGGTGATCTACAACCTGCCCGGCCGCGACTGCGCCGCCCTCGCCTCCAACGGCGAACTCGGCCCGACGGAGATCGACCGCTACAAGACCGCGTACATCGACCCGATCGCGGCGATCCTCGCGGACACCAAGTACGCGGGTCTGCGCATCGTCACGACCGTCGAGATCGACTCGCTGCCCAACCTCGTCACCAACACCGGCAGTCGTCCGACGGCCACGGCCGCGTGCGATGTGATGAAGGCGAACGGCAACTACATCAAGGGCGTCGGCTACGCGCTCGGCAAGCTCGGTGACGTGCCGAACGTCTACAACTACGTCGACGCCGGCCACCACGGCTGGATCGGCTGGGACGACAACTTCGGTGCCTCCGCCGATGTGTTCAAGCAGGCGGCCACCGCCGAGGGCGCGACCGTGGGCGACGTGCACGGGTTCATCACCAACACGGCGAACTACAGCGCCCTGAAGGAGAACAACTTCACCATCAACGACACCGTGGCCGGCAAGTCCGTCCGCGAGTCGAAGTGGGTGGACTGGAACCGGTACACCGACGAGCTGTCCTTCGCGCAGGCGTTCCGGAACCAGCTGGTGACGGTCGGCTTCCCGTCCGGGATCGGCATGCTGATCGACACGTCCAGGAACGGGTGGGGTGGCAGTGCGAGGCCGGCCGGGCCCGGTGCGACGACGACCGTCGACACGTATGTCGACGGTGGGCGGTATGACCGGCGCATCCATGTCGGGAACTGGTGCAACCAGTCCGGTGCGGGTCTGGGCGAACGGCCCACGGCTGCTCCGGCTACCGGGATCGACGCGTACGTCTGGATGAAGCCTCCGGGGGAGTCGGACGGGTCCAGCACGGCGATTCCGAACGACGAGGGCAAGGGGTTCGACCGGATGTGCGACCCGACGTATACCGGTAACCCGCGGAACAACAACAACCTGTCGGGGGCGTTGGCGAACTCGCCGCTTTCGGGGCACTGGTTCTCCGCGCAGTTCCAGGAACTGATGAGGAACGCGTACCCGGCACTTTAGCTCCGCTGGTTCGGCGGTTTGGTTGCTGCGGCCCGGTGGGGGCTGGTCGCGCAGTTCCCCGCGCCCCTAAAAGCGGGGCGTGGGTGTGCGCCGGTGTTCATCTGTGCCGTCTGGACAGTTGGGCGCGGTCCGTCAGGGTTCTTCAGTTGTTCTTCCCCAGGCCCTGGCGGATCGCGAACTCCACCGTCGAGTAGTTCTCGTCCTTGCGGTTCAGGTCGTACTGCACCGTCGGGTGCAGTGGGGGCTGGGCCATGAAGCGGGGGCGGGTGCCGTGGTGGGGCTGGGCCGCGTGGACCAGGAAGGGGTGGCAGAGGTAGACGTCGCCGGGGCTGCCGGTGGCGTAGGCGAGCGGGCGGTGTGCCGAGGCCTCCACCAGTTGCGGGGCTATCTCCAGGCCCGAGACGCCCTCCTCGCCGTACGGCTCCAGCAGGGGCGGTACGTCCAGATGGGACCCGACCCGGATGCGTGTCGGGGCGTCCTCCTCGCCGACCTCGCTGAACAGGAACAGCATCAGCAGCGACCGGTCCCGGGAGCGGAGGTTCGTATACGGCCAGTCGGCGCCCTCGACGGCGTAGCTCCCCTCGATGTGCCAGCCCGCGTCGTCCGGTTCCTCCTCGTGCGGAAAGCGCAGCGGAAAGCTGCCCAGGGAGTAGCGCGACGCCCAGCGGCCCTCGCCCACCAGCGTGTCGAACGCCTCATGCAGCACAGGGGTGTTGACCGCGGCGGCGAACGGGCCCTGTGCCATGTCCGACACCCAGTGCACGGGCTTCGTCCAGGTGCCGGGGTCGTCCGGGTCGCACCCCGTCTCCCGCCACAGCAGCCGCGCGCAGTGCTCCGCGACACGCGGCGGGAAGGCGCCCTCGATCTTCACGAACCCGTCTTCGAGGAAGCGCTCCACAAGCTTGTCGTCCATGTGCACATCGTGGGGGAGAGCGGCGGGCCCGCGCATCCGGTTTTTGCCGTGCGCGTTCGAGGAGGTCGTCCCGGTTTGCCGTATCGGCAACAGAACTGGCCTGGTCGGCGGGGTCGGAGCAGGCTGGTGGCAACGACGACGGGAGGCCCGTAGACCATGGCCCATCAGCACCGGCACGAGCACACGCACGAGCACGCCCAGGCACACAACCACGGCGACATCGACTTCGCCAAGATGATCCCCATGCTGGAGGGACAGGCGCAGCTGTTCGCCCCGCTCTACACCGACGCGCTTGCCTGGCTGTCCCGGCAGCAGCCCGAACCAGGGCTGATCGTGGACGCGGGCAGCGGCCCCGGCATCATCTCGGGCTTCTTCGCTGAGACGTTCCCCGAGGCGCGCATCGTCGCGGCGGACAGTTCGGCGGCGCTCCTCGATCGGGCCCGCGAGAACGCCGAACGCCTCGGCAACACCGACCGCTTCAGCACCATCGAGGCCGAACTCCCGGACGGACTCGGCGAGTTGGAGTACCCCGCCGACCTGGTGTGGTCGAGCCGTGTCGTCCACCACGTCGGCGACCAACGGGCCGCGCTCACCGCGCTCGCGGCCGTCCTCGCGCCGGGCGGCACACTCGCCGTCATGGAGGGCGGCCTCCCGGAGCGGAACCTGCCGCGCGACCTCGGCTTCGGGCGCCCCGGACTGGAGACGCGTCTCGACCTGATCGAGCAGACCTGGTTCACCGAGATGCGTACGACGCTTCCCGGCCATGTCCGCGAGACCGAGGACTGGCCGGCCCTGCTCACCGCCGCCGGTCTGCGCCCCTCCGGCACCCGCACCTTCCTCCTCGACCTCCCCGCCCCGCTCACCGACGAGGCCCGCGCGCACGTGATCGACGTCTTCGACCGGCGCCGCACGATGTTCGGGGACGAACTCGACACCGAGGACCGTGCCACCCTCGACCGCCTGCTCGACCCCGACGACAAGGCGGGCCTGCACCACCGCCCCGACCTCTTCGTCCTGTCCGCGCTCACGCTCTACACGGGCACCAAGCCGGGGGAGTAGCCCTCAGGGGCCGTCGCTTCCGAGTGTCCCTGACGTCCTTGACTTGGAGAGCGCTTCAAGTGATGGACTCTCCGCCGTTCACGACACTCGTACGGCACACAGGGGGAACCATGTCCGAAGCACCCGTCGCGCTCATCACCGGTGGCGGCAGCGGTATCGGTGCCGCCGTCGCGCGGCAGTTGCTGGGCGCCGGTCACCGGGTCGTCGTCACCGGCCGGGGAGAGGAGCGGCTGCGCGGCTTCGCCGAGGAACTCGGCCGCCCGGCAGGGCTGTTGACGATCGCCGGGAACGCGGCCGAGTACGACGACGTGCGCGGCGCCGTCGAGGCGGCACTCAAGGAGTTCGGGCGGCTGGACACGGTCGTCGCCAACGCCGGGTTCGCCACCCACGACACCGTCGCCGAGGGCGACCCGGCCGGCTGGACCGAGATGGTGCTCACCAACGTGCTCGGGCCCGCGCTGCTCATCAGGGCCTCGATCGACGCGCTGAAGGAGACCCGGGGCCGGATCGTGCTGGTCGGCAGCGTCGCCGGGTTCATCCACGGGCCGGGCAACATCTACGGGGCGACCAAGTGGGCGGTGACCGGCCTCGCCGAGAACACCCGACGTCAGGTCACGGAGTTCGGCGTCGGCGTGACGCTGGTGGCCCCCGGGCGCGTGGAAACCCCGTTCTGGGACAGCTACGGCAGCCTCCCGCCGGGGCACCTGCTGACGGCCGACCAACTGGCCGACTCGATCGTCTGGGCGATCCGGCAGCCGGAGGGAGTCGACGTCAACACCGTGGTCGTACGACCGATCGGGCAACCCGTCTGACGGCCTCCCGATCGGCCGGGAGTCGATCAACCGCCGTGCGGGGAAGGGTAATTGCCTGGGATGCTAAGAACGTCCAGGCAGTTCCCCTTGGCACGGAGGTCGCACATGCTCACGACCGACCAGGTACCGGGCGCGCCGAACTGGGTCGAGCTGCGCACGCCGGACGTGCGGGCGGCGAGCGAGTTCTACGCGGCTCTGTTCGGCTGGGAGCGGGACGCCGAGGTGTTCCGGCTCGACGGAGTTGTGGTGGCCGGGGTGCGTGAGGCCCAGGCGGCGGCGGGTGGTTGGGTGCTCTCGTTCCACACGCGGGACGCGCAGGCGGCGGCCGGATCGGTGACGGCGGCCGGTGGCGAACGGGCGGAGGACGCCGATGCCGACACCTGCGCCCTGTACGTCACGGACCCCGACGGCGTCCGTTTCGGCCTCCGCGAGCCCGGACCGGCCCCGGTTCTCGGCCTCGTGGATGCCCCCGGCGCCCTGTGGTGGACGCAGTACTACACCATGGACGTACCGGGGGCGAAGGCCTTCTACCAGGCGGTGTTCGCGTGGGACGGCATGGACGTCGTCCTGGAACGCGGCGCCGCCTGCACCATCCTCTCGCCCGCCGGCAAGGGGCTGCCGGGAGCCCAGGGCGCCCTGATGACGACACCGGCCGAGGCCCTCGGGATCACACCGCCCGCCAGCTGGTTCGAGCCGGGGGCGCGCTGGCTGCCGTATTTCACGGTCCACGACTGCGACACGACCGTCGACGCGGCGCTCGCCCGGGGCGCCACGCTCGTCTACCCGGCCGAGACCCAGCAGGCGATCGGACGCCAGGCGACGCTCCTCGACCCGTGGGGCGCCGCGTTCGCGGTGAACGCGGGCGCCGCCCAGCCCACGGCAACTGTCTGAAGGATCAGCCGGATTCGAAGGTCGCCGGGTCCGGGCCCAGTCGCCGGTCCTCGTTCAGCGCGCTGATCGCCGCGAGGTCCTCCGTGTCCAGGCTGAAGTCGAAGACCTCGATGTTCTCCTTGATCCGGGACGGCGTCACCGACTTGGGGATCACCACATTGCCCAGCTGGAGGTGCCAGCGCAGCACGATCTGGGCCGGCGTACGCCCGTGCTTCTGGGCGATGGCCACGATCGCGGGGACCTCCAGCAGGCCCTTGCCGGAGCCGAGCGGGGACCAGGCCTCCGTGGCGATGCCCTGCTCCGCGTGGTACTCGCGGGCCGCGTGCTGCTGGAGATGCGGGTGCAGCTCGATCTGGTTGACGGCCGGGATGACCGACGTCTCGGCGAGAAGCCGATCGAGGTGCTCCGGAAGGAAGTTGGAGACACCGATGGCCTTGGCGCGGCCGTCCACGGCGAGCTTCTCGAACGCCTTGTACGTGTCGACGAACCTGCCCTTGGCCGGCTGCGGCCAGTGGATCAGATACAGGTCGACGTACTCCAGGCCGAGCTTCTCCAGGGAGGTGTCGAAGGCGCGGAGCGTCGACTCGTACCCCTGGTCGCCGTTCCAGAGCTTGGTGGTGACGAAGAGGTCCTCGCGGGGGACGCCGGACGCGGCGATCGCCTTGCCGGTGCCCTCTTCGTTGCCGTAGATCGCGGCCGTGTCGATGCTGCGGTACCCGGTCTCCAGCGCGGTGGCGACCGCTCGCTCCGCCTCGTCGTCCGGCACCTGCCAGACGCCGAAGCCCAACTGGGGCATCTCGACGCCGTTGTTCAGGATGATCGGGGGGACCTTGCTGCTCACGAGCTCTCGATCCTTCAGTCGTCGGAGTGGTGCTCCCATCGTCAACGATCACGGGCCGTGGTGCATTCCTGTCCGGGGAATCCGTCGGAACTGACCGATGAGTCGGCGTCGGAGGAGCGAGATTGGCCGGAAATCCATCCGACGTCTTCGGTCCGGACCATTGACCCAGGAACGTCCCTGCCGCGACGCTGGTTCGCGCCGACGGCTGAGTCGATGAACTTGGTACATGGATGTGAACGCTTGTGCCCGTCTGGGCAGTCGCAACCCCCCACCCCTCGTCTTTCCGTGCCCACCGAACAGTCGGAGCGGCAGAAGGCATCGGAAGGCACCGGAAAACATCGGATGAAAAGGTGACCGCCTCACCATGAGACGACATCTGTAGACGGCACTGACGATCCCTCGCCCTCACCGCCGCCACCCTGACCGTACGAACGTCGGCGACTACGCGTGCCACATCGCCCGCACCCGGGCCACCAACGACTTCCATGGCTTGGGTGCCTTCCTGATCATGAACGAACAACTGCGACGAACTACTGAGAGGTGATGAGTGTCATGAGCACATCTAGGAGGACCCTGTTGGGTGCCGCCCTCGGCGGGGCCGCCGGAGCGGCCGTCGGTCTGCCGACCGCCACCACCGCCCACGCCGCCTCCTGGCAGCAGAAATGGGCCCCGTCGGCGAGCGCGAACGGCCTCGGCGCCTTCGAGACCATCGAGGACGACCGCGCCGACTCCCACACCTCCGCGAGCCCGCACATCTACGCCACCGGCAACAACTGGCGCTTCAACATGCACACCGTCGACCGCGACACCTCGACCGACCGCCAGCGCCAGGAGGTCACGGGCCTGCGCAACGGAAGCGGCAGCAACTACCTGAAGTGGACCGAGGGCCAGACCTGGCGGGTCACCTACTCGATGTACATCCCCAGCTCGCTCAAGGCGACCACCACCTTCACCCACATCATGCAGATGAAGCAGCCGGGCAGCGGCACCTCGCCGCTCGTCGTGCAGTCGCTGCGCCGGGTGAACGGCGTGCAGACCATCGAACTCAAGCTGGCCATCGACAACATCCTGATCGGCCGTACGAACCTGGAGCCGCTGCACAACAAATGGACCGACGTCGACTTCCAGATCAAGGTCGGCAACGGCTCGGCGGGCACGGTCCGTTGGATCCTCACGTCGGGCGGCTCGACGGTGATCGACGCCTCGAAGACCGGTGTCGACACCTTCCTGGCCGACCGGGTGCGCCCGAAGTGGGGCATCTACCGCTCCCTCGGCGACACCTCCGGGTCCCTCCAGGACACCTACCTGCTCCTCACCAACCTCCGCGGCTACCAACTCGTCTGAGGAGCCGTCACATGCCACCACCCCCCACGCTCCGAACCCGTGGCGCGGCGACGATGGTCCTGCTCGTCCTCACCGTCGTCCTGGGCCTGACCAACCCCTCGACCGCTCTCCCGGCCCCGCGACAACCGGTCCCAACCTCCGCCGTGGACAGGGCCGTTGCCGCCGCCCCGCGTGAACTGGACAACCCCCGCCAGGAGTTCCTGCGCAACTCCGTCGGCGGCCTCTTCCTGCACTGGGGTCTGCGCACCGCGCCCGCCCACACCGACTGCACCGCCTGGGAGAACGACGTCACCAACGGCGGCTGGACGCCCGACTACTGGGTGCGGGAGGCGCAGAAGCTGCACACCCAGTACCTCGTCCTCGCCAGCTTCCACAGCCGCCTCGGCTACGCCCGCGCCTGGCCGTCGGACATCCCCGGATCCTGCTCCACCCGGCGGGACTTCCTCGGCGAGCTGATCACCGCGGCCAAGTCCAAGGGCCTGAAGGTCATCCTCTACATGACCGACGACCCCCAGTGGCACGCCGAGGGCGGTCACGAGTGGCTCGACTCGGCCGCGTACTCCGCCCACAAGGGCACGGACGTCGACCTGACCACCCGTGAGGGCTTCGGGCAGTACAGCTACGACAACTTCTTCGAGGTCATGGACCGTTACCCCGACCTCGGCGGGTTCTGGATCGACAACGACAACGCGTACTGGGAGAGCCACGACCTCTACCGGCAGATCTACGAGAAGCGCCCGCACTACACGCTCAGCAACAACAACGAAGACACGCCGATCATGGACATGGTCAGCAACGAGCAGAAGACAGGAATGACCCCGGCCTACGACTATCCGCAGGCCGTCTACACCGCCCAACCCCGCCTGACCGAGGCCGACTTCAAGCTGCCCTCGACCGGGGCATGGTGGTACGACGGCTCCGACCCGGCCGTCGACAGAAAACTCACCCTGGGCCGTCTGATCACCAACGTGGGCTCCTCGGTGAAGGCCCTGATGGCCGAGACCGCCCAGGTCAACGGCAGGTTCCCGGCGAACCAGGCCGCCTTCAACGACTTCGCCGACTCCTACCTGGACCCCATCAGGGAGTCCCTGCGCGGCACCGAGGGCGGCGGCTACATGTACGGCGGCCTCAAGCCCGGCTT
The DNA here is from genome assembly GCF_045041225.1 of Streptomyces sp. NBC_00075. Classification (NCBI taxonomy): domain Bacteria; kingdom Bacillati; phylum Actinomycetota; class Actinomycetes; order Kitasatosporales; family Streptomycetaceae; genus Streptomyces; species Streptomyces sp. NBC_00075. The sequence goes on along the minus strand of NZ_CP108243.1, from coordinate 1,656,069 downwards.
CTGGAACGACGGCGCGCACGGCGTCACGACGATCAGCAGGGCGAACCCCGACCGGCAGTACGTCCACGTCCTGACCCCGCCCAGCACCAGCACCCTGCGCATCCGAGACAACGGCTACCGCATCGCCTCGGTCACCAACCTCCGTACCGGAGCGGCCATTTCGTGGTCCCAGTCCGGCGGCGTGCTCACCCTGACCGGGCTCGGCGACTGGGATCCGTACGACACCGTCTTGAAGGTCACCACGGCCGGCCGTCAGGGCATCCTGACCGGCGTCACGACCAGCGCGAGCGCCTCGACGAGCGGTCACGCCGGATCGGCCGCCGCCGACGGCGACCACCTCACCTACTGGGACAGCGACAAGGCCCTGCCCGTCGACCTGACCTTCGATCTCGGCTCGGTGAAGCGGGTGCGGTACATCGGGCTCAACCAGCGCGAGGACTCCGTCGCCTACGCCCGCTCCGCCACCGAGCAGTCGGCGCGGATCAAGGACTACCAGGTCCATCTGAGTGACGACGGCTCCGACTGGGGGAGCGCGGTCAAGGCCGGGCAGCTCCCAAGCCACCGTGGAATCCAGGTCATCGACCTCACCGCGGCCGATGCCCGGTACGTCCGCGTGGAGATCGACTCCACGTGGGCCGCCGCCACCGACACCACCCGCCACCAGCGGCTGCGGATCGACGAGGCGTGGATCGGCAGGGCGTACGCGACGCCGGCGGCCCGGAAGCCGTACAACCACCGGGCGGGGGTGGACATCACCTAGGGACGGAAGGGGGTCAGGCCCGGTACAGGGCCTCGACCTCCTTCGCGTACGCGTTCTCGATCGCCTTGCGCTTCAGCTTCAGGGACGGCGTCAGCAGACCGTGTTCCTCGGTGAACGGCTGGGCCAGGATGCGGAAGGTGCGGATCGACTCGGCCTTGGAGACCAGGGTGTTCGCGGCGACCACGGCGCGCCGCACCTCCTTCTCCAGGTCCGGGTCGCGCACCAGTTCCGTCGGGGTCAGCTGGGGCTTGTCGCGCATCGTGAGCCAGTGCTCGACCGCCTCCTGGTCCAGGGTGACCAGGGCCGCGATGTACGGGCGGTCGTTGCCGACCAGGATGCACTGGGCGACGAGCGGGTGGTCCCGGACGCGTTCCTCCAGGGCCCCGGGGGAGACGCTCTTGCCGCCCGAGGTCACCAGGATCTCCTTCTTGCGGCCGGTGATCGTGAGGAAACCGTCGTCGTCGAGGGAGCCCAGGTCGCCGGTGGCGAGCCAGCCGTCGTGCAGGGTCGCGTCCGTCGCCTTCTGGTTGTTCAGATAGCCCTGGAAGACGTTGTCGCCGCGCAGCCAGATCTCGCCGTCGTCCGCGATGTGCACGGTCATGCCCGGGATGGCCTGGCCGACCGTGCCGTACCGGGTGCGCTCGGGCGGGTTCGCGGTGGCCGCGGCCGTCGTCTCCGTGAGGCCGTAACCCTCGTAGATGTGGACGCCCGCGCCCGCGAAGAAGAGCCCGAGCCGCCGGTCCATGCCCGAACCGCCCGTCATGGCGTGCCGTACGCGCCCGCCCATCGCGGCCCGGATCTTGGAGTACACGAGCTTCTCGAAGAGCTGGTGCTGCATCCGCAGGCCCGCCGACGGGCCGGGGCCCACGTCCCAGGCCTTCTCCTCCACGGCCTCCGCATAGCGCACCGCGACCTCGACGGCCTTCTCGAAGGGGCCCGACTTGCCCTCCCGCTCGGCCTTGCGGCGGGCCGCGTTGAAGACCTTCTCGAAGATGTACGGCACCCCGAGGAAGAAGGTGGGTCTGAAAGCGGCGAGGTCGGGCAGCAGGGCCGCCGCGTTCAGCTGCGGCTGATGGCCGAAACGCACCCCGCCACGGATCGCGGCCACCTGCACCATCCGGCCGAAGACATGCGCGAGGGGGAGAAAGAGGAGCGTCGCCGCCTCGTCGCCCTTCCGGGAGTGGAACACCGGTTCCCAGCGCTCGATGACCGTGTCCGCCTCGAACATGAAGTTGGCGTGGGTGATCACACAGCCCTTGGGGCGGCCCGTGGTGCCGGAGGTGTAGATGATCGTCGCCGTCGAATCGGGCGTGACCGCGAGCCGCTGCCGGTGCACCATCTCGTCGTCGAGGTGCGCCCCGGCCTCGTACAGCTCCTGCACGGCCCCCACGTCGAGCTGCCACAACTGACGCAGCTGAGGGAGGCGGTCGATGACCGTGGCGATGGTCATCGCGTGGTCCTCGTGCTCCACCATCGCCGCCGTCACCTCGGCGTCGTACAGCATCCAGAAGACCTGCTCGGCGGAGGACGTCGGATAGACGGGCACCACCTGGGCGCCGATCGTCCAGAGCGCGTAGTCGAAGAGCGTCCACTCGTAGCGCGTACGGGACATGATCGCGACGCGGTCCCCGAACCGGATGCCCTGGGCGAGCAGGCCCTTGGCGAGGGCGAGGACCTCGTCACGGAACTCGCCCGCGGTCACGTCCCGCCACTGACCGGCCTCGTCCTTGCGGCCGAGCGCGACCCGGAGGGGGTCCTCCTGGGCATGCTCGTAGACCACGTCGGCCAGTCCGCCCACGGGCGGCGCCAACGCCAACGGAGGGTTGGTGAATTCGCGCAAACCCGCTCCTAGTGACGCTCCGGCTCGGCGCGGTGAAAGCTACCTCACAGCCCTGTGTCGCGGGAGGGGGTGCCAAACCGAGCGGTGTTCAGCTTCGACGCTGCCACCGGGCGGAAAATACGTCTGTATGGGTAGGGGACGGACAGAATTTCTTACGTCGAAGTAAGTTCCGGTCCCGTAATCTCCACCGAATCCGACCGAGCCGATCACCGCCCGTACCAGGCCTCTTGGGACGGTCTTTAAGCTTCCGGCATTCCTCTCGGGTGACGGCCCGGCTCTCTCTGTCTGCGTTTCGGAGGCCGTTCCTGTCACACCCGCGCCGCTACGACGCGGGTCCGGCAGGGGCATACGACGGTCACAGATGCAGCGTCATGATCAGACGGTGCTCACCCGGGCCGAAGTAGTCCTTCCGCTCGTCGATCTGTTCGAAGCCGCAGGAGCCGTAGAGCGCGATCGCCGCGCTGTTCTCGGGGTCCACCGTGAGCTTGGCCTCGACCACGCCCTCGGCCCGCAGCTGGTCGAGCACCGCCGCCATCAGCCGGCGCCCCAGGCCGTGACCGCGCAGCCGGGCGTCGACGCCGAGTCCGAGGATCCAGCCCTGCTTCTTGTCGGGGCTGGTGCCGGCGAGCGCGTAGCCGAGCAGTTCGGTGCCGTCGTCCAGGACCAGCAGATCCGGTCCGTGCACGTCGAACAACTGCCGGAGCACGAAGAAGGGATAGGCGAAGTCCGTGAAGATCTCCGTGTCGAGCCGTTCCAGGTCGGGCAGGTCCTGCTCGGTCGCACTCCGCATCCTGACCTGCCGGCCTGAGATGACAAGAGCGCGTCCCGCGAAGGGAATCGGAAGTGGATCACCGGGGAGTGGAGTCATGCCGTTCCTTCGAGCAAGTGGGAGAGCGGGAGCACGGGGAGAACATATGGGAGACGAGTTGTCGGAGACGGACTTGCGCTTCCGTGTCCCGGGACTTGTGCCCGTACTGGGGCCGCGCGCGCCGTTGGCTTCTATCATGGGTCGATCGGGCCGAGGGGGGCAGGGAGTGCGCGAGCCGATTGTCGAGGTTCTCAACCGGGATGTGCCGTGGGACTCCTTCGACGTCTCCGCGTATGTGGAGCACAACTACCAGAACCTGGCGCCTGAGGACTCCGAGGTCCTCGCGATCGTCCGTGATCATTTCGCCGCCCACTTCCGCGAGAGCACCCAGGTCCGCGCCGGCCGGGACGGCGGACAGGCGGCGTTACGCGGCCTGGACGTCGGTACCGGAGGAAACCTCTACCCGGCACTCGCCATACTCCCCTGGTGCCGGGAGATCACGTTGTGCGACCGCTCCGAGTCCAACGTGGGCTGGCTGAAGGAGCAGAAGGCCGCCCTGCTCGCCTCCGGCGGCGAATGGATGTGGGGCCACTTCTGGGACATCCTGCGTGAGCGGACGGCGTACCACTCGATCGAGGAACCGCGCGGCGGCCTCGGTGCCGCCATCCGGATTCAGCGCGAAAACCTGTTCCAACTGCCGCCCGTCACCTGGGACGTCGGCACGATGTTCTTCGTCGCCGAGTCGATGTCCACCTCCCACGACGAGTTCAAGGAAGCCGTCGCCTGCTTCCTGCGCGCGCTCGAACCCGGCGCCCCCTTCGCCGCCGCCTTCGTCCGGGAGTCGAAGGGGTATCCGGTGGGTTCCCAGTTCTTTCCCGCCTGTTCCGTGGACGAGACGGAGGTGCGCGACAGCCTGGACCAGTACGCCGAGAAGGTCGAGGTCAGTGTCGTCTACCCGGCGGAGCGCCCGCTGCGCGAGGGCTACACCGGAATGATCGTCGCGTGCGGCCGGCGCAATTCCGAACTGGCCGGACACCACGACCGTTGACGGAAGGGGGAGCGGATGCAGATCAACCCGCGGCAGCAGCTGCTGGACATCTGGTCGAGCCTCGTGCGCCACTCCGTCGCCGACGGGAAGTGGAACTGGGGCGAGCGTGACACCCCCAGCAGCGTCGAGGACGCGGAACGCCTGCTCTGCCTGATGTATCCGGCCACGGAGATCCCCACGTTCCAACTGGTCCAGCCCGACCTGATGCAGTCCGATGTCGAGGCGGCCCTGAAGGGCCTCGGCGGCCGGCAGGAGATACCGGCGGCCCTCTGCGAGATCCTCCAGGACTTCGTCACCATGCACACGGCCGAGGACCTGCGGCCGAGTTTCTCCGGCGGCGGCTACTTCGCGCCGCAGGACCCCGGGCAGGAACTGACCGACGAGCAGCGGGCGCTGGGAGTCGTGGACTCGTTCTCCATGTCCGTCTCGCTCTGCCTCGCGACCCTCGGCTTCCTCAAGGTCCACACCACCGTGATCCCGCCCCACAGTCCCCGATGGCAACTCGCCGAGGACCTGAAGGAGGCCTGCGAGGCCCGGCTCACCGCCGCCATGGTGAGCCTCCTGCGCTCCTTCACCGTGCGTGCCTTCGACGCGGAGTCCGAGCAGGGCCGGCGGTTCTGCCGCCTCATCCGGCAGGGCGAATCGGCCGACCGGGTCGTCGTACGGGAGTTCCAGCGCAGGTTCAGATCCCTGCGCGCCACCCTCCGGGACGCCCTCGTACTCGGGGTCGACGTCAGCGAGGGCCTCTCCGAGGACCATCAGCTGTTCGAGTGCGGCTGGGCGTGGGGCATCGTCCGGGACGCACCGCAGGTGGAGACCGCGGAGGAGATCGGACGGCAGCCCGAAGGCTGCGCCGAACCGGTCCCGTCGCTCTACTTCACCGTGGTGGCGCTCGACGGCATCGCGGACCTCTTCTCCGATCGCACCCTCACCATGGGGCTGCTCACCATCGAACAGCAGCGGCTCGCCGAGGCGTTGAGGCTGCGCTGGGAGGTCACCCAGCAGTACTGGTCGGGCATCGCGCGGTTCAGCCAGGACAAGTGGCCCCTGGAGGACATCCCCTGGCGGACGACGGCCGACCAGCTCGAATCGGAGTACTTCTCCCTCTCCGTGGCGGCCATCCTCGTCCATGACCTGGTCCGCAGAAGGGCCACCGACGACGATCTGACCCGGGTCGTCGGCGTGATGGAACGGCTCGCCGAACGGGGCCGCGTCACCAGCCGGCTGACCCAGGACGACACGGCACTGCGCCTGCACACACCCGGCATCAGCCTGCCGCTGGCCGGCGGCGAACTCCTCGGACCGCCCATGCGGTGGACGGTCAACGACTTCTCGGCGCAGCTCCTCAAGCGGACCGTGCAACTGGCCGACCTGGCACGGAACCTGACCGCGCAGGACCGGCTGCTGCGGCTGGCCGAGCACACCATGGGGCATCTGTGGCTGCGACGCGTCCCGGAGGGCGAGGGCGTCGGACTGTGGGACGGCGTCCGCGGTGCCCTGCCCGGGGCGCGGACGCCCGAACGGCTCTCCTGGAGGTTCACCGAACGCGTCGTCGAGGGCATGGTCGTGGCCCGTCAGCTCTTCGCACGGCCACCCCTGCGCAGCGCGGACCTGGCCGCGTTCGCCCGGGACCTGATCAGTGAGGCGACCCATCTCCTGGGCGTCGAACAACAGGAACCCCTGGTACGGGCCGACGGCGCCCACGGTCTCGCGCTGAAGAGCATCACGGTCCGGCTGCGCCGCGCCCGGCAGCTCGCCGACGAGCAGCCCGGCACGGCCGCCGCCCTCACCCTGGGCGTCCTCACCGACCTCGACACGCTCGCCTTGGCCAGACACACCGCGGCGCGTGAGCCGTGATCGTGTTCGCGGCCTCCGACAAGGGAGGCACCGGGCGCTCGGTCACCACCGCGAACCTCGCCTACCGCAGGGCGCTGGCCGGTGACGACGTCTGCTATCTCGACTTCGACTTCGGATCGCCCACCGCGGCGGCCGTCTTCGAGGTGTCGAGCGCGTTGCGCGGCATCGAGAAGGGCGGACTGCACTCCTACTTCCAGGGCCGGAGCAGCGAACCGGCCCGCCTCGACGTGTGGGCCGGGACCGAGCACCCCGAACTGCGGCCGAGGCCCACGGGTTCGGGCCGTCTGGTGCTGCTGCCCGGTGACCGCGGGGGCGGCGAGTTCAGCCTCGACCGGGACGCCCCGCACCGCTGCGTCGACCTCTTCCTGCGGCTGAACAACGAGTTCGACGTGATCATGGTCGACCTGAGCGCGGGGCGCAGCTTCGCTATGGATCTGGTACTCGAAGCGACCTCCCGGCGCGAACTGAGCGGCCTCGTGGTCCGGTGGCTCGTCTACCACCGCTGGACCCGGCAGCATGTGATCGCCGCCGCCGGACTGGCCTTCGGCGACCGGGGCATCGTCGCGGGAGGCACGGCCCACGGCCACACCGAGGACGAACTGCGCGGCGCCATACGGTTCGTACGGGCCGCGGTGCCGGACCTCGACTCGCCGCAGTGGTCCCATGTGACGCCCGCCCAGTCCGCGTGGATGCGCGAGCGCGGCCAGTTGCTCGACGAACTCGCCGCGCAGTGCGAGGTCGGGTTCAGCAGGGTGCTGGGCCGCATCCCGCTGGAGCCCGTCCTCCAGTGGCGCGAACAGCTCATCACCGACGAGGACGTACTGGGCTCCGGGATCGTCACCATGGAGACCCACCGGGCCCTGGAGGATCTCGCGGGCAAGCTGTCCGACGACGATGCGTGGGGGCAGCCGTGACGGACTCACCGCGTGCCGACGCCCCGCGTACGGACACCCCGCCCGCCGGCTCCCCGGGCGCCGGCTCTCCGCCCTCCCCGTCCCCCGGTTCCGTGTTCCGCGAGAGCACCGCGCAGCCACGTATCCGATCCGTGCCGCTCGCTCATGTCTCCCTCGAACTGGGCCACTTGTACCGCGAGGACTTCGAGGCCGGCCCCGAGCGGGTGCGCGCGCACTTCGCCCGGGTGAAGCCCCTGCTCGAAGCGGTACGGGCGCTGGCCGGCGTCGGGGCGGCGCGGCCCCGGATCAGCACCTGCTTCTTGGTAGACGACTACTTCACGCCCTTCTCCTCGCCGGCCGAGGTGATTCCGGTCGTGCTGGCCGAGGCGGAGCGGACCGGGGTGACCATCGACTACCTGGCCCGGGAATCGGCCTGCGCGGTCGCCGACGGCGTACCGCTCGCCGAACTCGTCGAACACCGGCTCATCGAGTCGCCCCCGCCGGGCAGCGACGGCTCCCGGCCGCCCGTACGGGAGACAGGCTGGCTCGCCAACGGCCGGCGCGGACCAGGCACGGGGCCGCGCGAGGCCATGGCCCCGGCGACCGTGTGGCGGCCACCCGCCGAGAACGCGGCCCGACGACACTCGATCTTCACGGACGTGGAGCTGTGGGACGAGCACGAGGGGCGGCGCACCTGGTCCTGCGCTTTTCTCGCCGCCGTCTGGCAGCTGGCGCGTCTCGGCCTGCTGCGCGACCGCGGCGGCCCCGCACCGCACCCCCGGGACCGGCACGGCGAGGGCTTTCCACGGGACTGGAAGGAACTGCCGCCGCTGACCCGGCTCAACCCCGCCGCGGCACCCTTCTGCGCGTACCTCACCTGGTCCGTGCTTCCGTCGAGCTTCCTGGCGATCGAGCACGCGGTCTCCGTCGTCCTCGACCAGGTCGCCGTGGACCCGGAAGCGCTCGACCAGGTCGCCCGGCGCTCGGCGAGCGAGGGCGTTCCGGTGCCGGCGGGAATCGCCGAGAGAGCCTTCTACGTCTTCTACCCGGAGCCCTGAGATGGCCGCCGCGGGGGAGCGGCCGGACACCGTGCTGGCCTGCGGCGAAGTACGGACCACGCTGCTCGCGAACTCCCGTTCGCTCGCGGTCGGGGAAGCACGCGAACTGCTGCGGCTGGGCGCGGCGGACGGGGTCCGGCACTCGACGCGCCCCAATCTGTACGTCGTCTCACCGGACGTGCTCACCGGGGTGGACTGTCTGCTGCCGACCGCCACCGGCACCAGGGTCCGTGCCGTCGGCACGGTCGGCGCCCGTGCCGCCCTCACCGAGGGCCGTGTCCTCCAGTCCTCCGCGCGCTTCTGCGTCTCCGCCGCCGGAGACGACCAACGCCGGTCCTGGGGCCGCTATCTGGCGGAACCCGGAGTCCTGCGGCCCGTCGGCCGGCTGCCCGAACCGTCGTCCGTCGCCGAGGGGTTTCTGGAGGACCGGGAGCAGTCCGGCCGGCCGGCCCTCGGAGCGGTCGCCGAGCGGCTGCTGGCACAGGTGCTGCGGCATCCGCTCCTCGACCACCGGCCACCCGTCAAGTCCCGGCGCACGCACCTGCGTTGGGCGGCCCTGCGGGCAACGGGGGCCACCCGCCCGTCGATCGAGCGCTTCACTCTCGCCGAGGACGGCCTGCGCACGGTGAAGCTGTGGCTGCCGGAGGGGACGGACTGGGCCGCGGCCGAGACCTTCTGCGCGGATCTGGCCCTGCACGACTGGCTGTTGACCACCCTGGCACGCCTGGTCGAGCGCGGCGGGTTCGGTTCCACGGACGGCCATGAGGCGGTACGGGCCCTGCGCCCGGCCGTCGGTCTGCTGCACCTGTGGATGCCGATGGCACGCACGGAGAATTCCACGACCGCGCTGTGGGAAACGTTGGAGAGGGAGCCCGGTTTCACCCGGCAGTGGCAGACACTCGCGCAGCGGATCAGGGATCAGCTGGCCCTGCGAGCCATTCTCGGTGGACCCGGAAGTTGAGGAAGAGCGGGGGAACTGATGGCGCAGCCCTGGTCGTCGTCGAAGGTGCTGTTGAAAGTCGGAATCACCGGTGTTCTCGGAGGCGGCAGCTATGCACTGACCAATCTCTTCGAATCCTCCGAGGTCGCCAAGATCACGCTCTCCGTACTCGTCGCGGGTTCCGCGCTCATCGTCCAGTTCATGATGGATTTCGAGAGCGGTACAAGGCGTCTTGAGCAGAAGTTCGACGATCACGCGCAGGCCGTCGAGGAACGCGTCAAGGAGGGGTTCGCGCGATTCGGGGAAATCACCGGTTTCCTGGGCCGGCTCGACACGGACACCGGCCGCGCCGAGGAGGTCGAACGGCTCGTGCGCAATGTCGCCGCACTGGACCCCGCCCGCGCGCGCATCTTCCAGGCCTTCGCCGACGCGGAGATCAGCAGGGTCGCCGGACTGCTGGGCGACCTGGGCGGAAGATACGTCGACTACGAGGGGGAGGACCGCGAATGGCTGCTCACCCTGGCGCGCTGCGCGAACAGCACCATCGACGCCGCGAGCACGCACGAGGACCTCGCTTTCTGGAACACCGATCTGGGGCGCCGCTATCTGGAGGCCCAGCGCGAGGCGGTCGACCGGCGCCAGGTGACGATAAGGCGGCTGATCATCGTGGACACACCGGAGCAGATCACTCGGGAGATCGAGAACCTGAGGGTCCGGCAGGTGCGGGCCAATATCGACGTGAAGATCGCTGCGTTCTCGGAGCTGCCCGAGGAACTGAAGATCTTCCCGGTGAACAACTTCGTGGTTTTCGACGGGGCGATCAGCTACGAAGTGAGCCCTGACTTCAGTACGGCCCGGGGACAGACGAACGAACCGGTGAACCCGATGATCGCCAGCACGAAACTCGTCCTGCGCACCACGGACGTCGACAAGAGGATCGAGCGGTTCGACGCCCTGTGGGCCGAGGGGAACTAGGGGAGACAGGATGAGCAACAGGTTGGCGGTTCTGTCGAGACTGCTGGTCACCCTGATGGCCGGAGGCCTGGCCTATGTGGTCACCAATCTCTATGACATGCCGGGGGCGTGGCGGGCCACCCTTGCCGTCGTCATCGCCTCGGCCGTTCTGATCATTCAGTACGTGGTCGACATGGAGCGTCGCATCATGGCGCTCGACCAGGATCTGCACGACTACCACGAGAAGATGCGGGAACTGGTGAGCGGCAGTTTCGCCAGTATCAACGAGGCGACGCGGCTTTTCGGGATGGTCGAGGGGTCGGCGCTGCGCACCGACGAGGTGACGAGGCTGGCGCGCGGCGCCACGCAGGTGGGGGCCGGCGGACCCGATCTCATGCGTACGTTCGCGCGCGCCGAGATGGACAGACTGGCCTCCCTGATGGAGGACATGAACCAGGGAATCGTCGATCACGACGGCGAGGACCACGAGTGGCTGGTGACGCTCACCCAGTGTGCCGTCTCGTCCATCGACGCGGTCAGCCCCGCGGCGGACCGCGGGTTCTGGACCACGACGACCGGCCGCCGCTATCTGTGGGCCCAGCGTGAGGCCATCCAGACGCGGGGGGTGCGGATTCGCCGGATCTTCCTTGTGGCCACGTCCGACGAGGTCGACGCCGACCTGGAGCTTCAGCGGGAGAGCCACCAGAACCTGGGCATCGAGGTGCGGGTGCTGGCCGTGAGCGACCTCCCCGCGACCACGAACCGCGGACCGTCGAGCGACTTCATCGTCTTCGACGACTCGCTGACCTACGAGGTGGGGCTCGACCTGGACGGACGGAACGCCAGGACGACGCTGAACCTCCGCGCCGACCGGGTCGCCGAGCGGCGCGAACGCTTCACCGAGTTCTGGGAGGCGGCCCAGTAGTCACCAGCCGGTTCCCGCTCGTGAGGATCGCCGCCGCCAGCGCGTCCGCCGCGCTCTGGGCCGACGTACGACGACGGCCGTGGACCAGGACGAAGTCGACGCGTCCCAGCTCCGGCAGCCCGAAGCGGTCGGGTACGCGGACCAGGCCGGGCGGGATCAGTCCGCGCGAGTGGGCCATCACACCGAGGCCCGCCCGGGCCGCCGCGATCAGCCCGTTGAGGCTGCCGCTGGTGCAGGCGACGCGCCAGGCCCGGCCCTGCTGCTCCAGGGCCTCCATGGCGAGGGCGCGGGTGATACCCGGCGGCGGGTACACGATCAGCGGCACCGGGCGGTCGGGGTCAAGCCGGAGCCGTTCCGCGCCGATCCACACCAGCTCGTCGTGCCACACCGGCTCGCCGCGCGGATCCTCGGGGCGCCGCTTGGCCAGCACGAGGTCCAGCTTTCCGGCGGCCAGTTGCTCGTGCAGGGTGCCCGACAGCTCGACGGTCAGCTCCAGATCGACCTCGGGATGGTCGTACCGGAAGCCCTCCAGGATCTCCGGCAGCCGGGTCAGTACGAAGTCCTCCGACGCCCCGAACCGCAGCCGGCCGCGCAGCCGCGTGCCCGTGAAGAACGCCGTCGCCTGCTCGTGCACATCCAGGATGCGGCGGGCGAAACCGAGCATCGCCTCACCGTCCTCGGTCAGCTCCACGGAGTGCGTGTCCCGGGTGAACAGCTGCCGTCCGGTCGCGTCCTCCAGGCGCCGCACATGCTGGCTGACCGTCGACTGGCGCAGCCCGAGCCGCCGGGCGGCCTGCGTGAAGCTGAGCGTCTGGGCCACGGTCAGAAAGGTCCGCAGATGAGAGGGGTCGTACACACCCTCCACGCTAGCGCGTCATCGCGAAACGTGATGACAGTCAGAGCGGTGTACAGGATTCCCGATCACGAACCCGAGGAGGACGATGGAAAGGGCACGACCGTCCTTGAACCTGACGTCCCTGTCCCTGAGTAGTGGAGCACCGTGAAACGCCTGAAGTGGCCGAGCTGGATGCCGATCGACCCCTACATCCTGCTGTTGCTCGGGACGGTGGGCCTCGCGGCGCTCCTCCCCGCGCGCGGGACGGGCGCCGACGTCGCATCCGGTGCCTCCACGGCCGCCATCGCCTTCCTCTTCTTCCTCTACGGCGCCCGCCTCTCCACCCGCGAGGCGCTGGAGGGACTGAAACACTGGCGGCTGCACACCACGGTCCTCGCCTGTACGTTCGTCGTCTTCCCGCTGCTCGGCCTCGCCGCCCGTGGACTCGAACCGGTGTTCCTGACCCACGACCTCTACACCGGTCTGCTCTTCCTCACCCTCGTCCCGTCCACGATCCAGTCGTCCATAGCCTTCACGTCGATGGCCCGGGGCAATGTGCCCGCCGCGATCTGCGCGGGCTCCTTCTCCTCCCTCGTCGGCATCGTCGTCACCCCGCTGCTCGCGGCCACCCTGCTCGGCAGCACCGGCGGCGGCTTCTCGCTCGACTCGCTCCTGGAGATCGTGCTCCAGCTGCTGGTCCCCTTTGTCGCCGGGCAGCTTCTCCGCCGCTGGATCGGCGCGTTCATCACCCGGCACAAGAAGGTGCTCGGACTGGTCGACCGGGGCTCGATCCTCCTCGTCGTCTACACCGCGTTCAGCGAGGGCATGGTCGAGGGCATCTGGCACCAGGTCAGTCCGGCGCGGCTCGCCGGACTGCTGGTCGTCGAGGCCGTACTCCTCGCGGTGATGCTGACGCTCACCTGGTACGGCGGCAAGGCGCTCCGCTTCAACCGCGAGGACCGGATAGCCATCCAGTTCGCCGGCTCGAAGAAGTCCCTGGCGGCCGGCCTCCCCATGGCAAGCGTCCTGTTCGGCCCCCAGGCCTCCCTGGCCGTACTGCCCCTGATGCTCTTCCACCAGATGCAACTGATGGTCTGCGCGGTGATAGCCAAACGCCGCTCGCAGGACCCGGTGGGTTCGGGTGCGCAACGCGCCCCGAAAGGGGCGCGGGGAACTGCGCGACAAGCCCCCACCGGGCTCGCGGCCGACGAACGACCTATCGCCCGGAGCGACTCGCGGTCACCTGGTCCAGAGGCAGCCAAAGCACCGTATCGCTAGTGGCCGCACCCGGATCCACCGTCGCGGTCATGGCCGCCGCGGACAGCTCGGCCGAACTCAACGCCCGGTCCCACACCCGCACATCGTCGATCGCACCACTGAAGTGCTGCAAACTGTCCATCCGTTCCCCGATGTGCACCCCGAACGCCGAGTTGCGACTCACGGACCCGGTAACGTCCGCGACACTCACCGCCGTACCGTCGACGAAGAGCGTGAACTGCCCACCGCCACGACGCAGAGCGGCAAAGTGCCACTGCCCGTCGTTGTACGTGCCCACGGACGTCGCCGACGCCGTCCTGACCGCCGACGCGCCGTCCCGGACGGTCATCAGCCCCCGGACACGGTTGCTCGCCGGCTCGGCGCGCAGCCAGACCTGCGGCTGGGTCGAGCCGACCCCGCCCATCCACAGCAGCGGCCGGTCGCCCGTCGTCGCCGTGGTCCGGAACCAGAGGGCCACCGTGAAGTCCTTCGTGCCGAGCGGCAGCCGGTCGCTGTACGGGAGGCGTACGGCGTCGTCCACGCCGTCGAACTCCAGTGCGCCACCGCCGAACACGCCGGTGGTCTGCGCGGCGCCGCCGAGAACGGCGGCCGGGCGGGCGCCCGGGGCCAGGTCACGGGTGGTCGGGTCCGGGCCGCGTGCCGGTGTCAGCCAGTCCTCGGAGAAGCGGGCGAAGCGGATCTCGTCGCGTGCGTCGACGGTGCCGCCCTCGTACAGCAGACCCACCATCGTGTTGTCGATCTTCACCAGATCGGAGTAGCCCGACCAGTCCCGGGTGACGACCGTGCCCCGGTCCACGCTGTCCCAGGTGCGCCCGCCGTCGTACGACGAGCGGATCATCATCGTCCGGCGCCGGTCGGGGTCGCCCGGGCAGGCCAGCAGTACGCGGGCGCCGAAGCCGACGGTGGAGCACTGGACCTGGGGCGCGTAGAGGTCCGGGAGGGCGTGGAACGGGGTCTGGAAGCTGCTGCCGCCGTCGGCACTGAAGGCCTGGGTGCGGTGTCCGAGATCCGTACCGTCCTGTTCGCGCCCGCTGACCAGGATCACCCCGTCCGGGCGCTCGGAGAGCGTCACCTCGGAGGGTTTCTGCCGGAAGGTGCCGTCCGCCGCGATCGGCCAGGTGTCGGTCGCGCCGACCTTCCAGTGGTCGCCGCCGTCGTCGCTGATGATCAGCGCGGCGTGGTTGGCGCTGATCCGGCTGCCGTCCCACGTCTCGGTGTTGACGCCGAAGACGAGCCGGCCCGCGTGCGCGCCCCGGGTGAGCTGGATGCCGTGTACGGGGCCCGTCGCGTACCAGGAGTTCCACTCGGGCGGCATGATCTCGGCGCTGAGGTCGCGCGGCTCGGACCAGGTCAGTCCGTCGTCGTCGCTGTACTGCAAATGGGGGCTGCGGTCGCAGGGCACCGGGCAGTTGCCGCCGCCCCGGCCCGTGTTCCAGGTCTCCGCGAGGAGGATGCGGCCGGTATTCCGGTCCACGATCGGCGCCGGGTTGCCGTGGGTGTCGACCCCGCCGTCGTCCACGACCTGGAGCGGGCCCCAGGTCAGCCCGTCGTCGGTCGACCGCTTGACGACGATATCGATGTCACCGGCGTCCCCGCAGTTGTCCTTCCGCCCCTCGGAGAAGGCCAGCAGTGTGCCCTTCAGGGTCCGGACGACGGCCGGGATGCGGTAGCAGGCGTAGCCAGGGTCCTGGGAGGCCCGGAAGAGCACCTGCTGCTCGAACGTGGCCGTCGGGGTGGCCTGTTCGGCGCCCGCGGGGCTGGGCAGCGCGAACAGCAGAGCGGCCGTGGTGCACACGGCCGTGAGGGTGGATCTGAGACGTGCGCGAAGACTTGACGGCATGTGCGGCCCTGCCCTTCAACGTCTGGACTTCATGCGTCTGGACTTCAGAGTTCGGAACGTGAGTCGGTGATTTCAGAGGTCTGGACATCTGAACAACAGGGCATCCGGAAATCCGGACAACCTACGTCCAACTTGCGCGCACCAGACGGTAGTTGGCTGCTCAGCTGCCCCACAAGAACCGCGTGACGCGGTATCAGGACAACCTTGCTATTCGGCCGGGCAGGGCCACGCCGCCGATATCGACCACACCGCACCTTGACACCGCACCTCCGTGAGAACCGTTGGGAGTCCCAACGATAAACATATAACCGTTGGGAGGTCCAATGATTATTGGCTAGGCTTTTCTTATGTCTGCCGAACTTCGTTCGATACGCGTCCTCCCCAGCTGGATCCTGGGGAGGGCAGCCGACCGCGGGCGGGCGCTGGTCGCCGCCGCGCTGGCCCGTGAAGGGCTGAAGATGTGGCATCACGTGGTGCTCTCCGCCGTCGCGGAGCTGGGCCCGGTCGCGCAGGCCGAACTGGTGCGCGGGGTGGGGCTCGACGCCAAGGACATGGTCGGCGTGCTCAACGACCTCCAGGACGCCGGACTGGTCGTCCGCGCACCCGACCCGCACGACCGGCGCAAGAACGCGGTGACGCTGACCCCGGACGGACGGCGGCTGCTGGCCCGCTGCGAACGGGCCGCGCGCAGGGCCAACGACGAACTGCTCGCGCCGCTCACCGTCGTGGAACGCGAACTGTTGACGTCCCTGCTCACCCGGGTATCGGGCGCCGGGTAGCGGAGGACCGGTGGTAGAGGCGGGGCCCCAGCGGCGCAGGGGGCGCTCCCCGCCGTTCGGGCCCCGCCGCCGTGCCGCGGGGAAGCCGGTCAGTCCTGGCGGCCGGTCAGCCCTGGGAGGCCGCGGCCGTCAGGGCGATACGGTCCTCGCCCGCGTACACGTTCATGTTGGAGCCCCGGAGGAACCCCACCAGCGTCAGCCCCGACTCGGCCGCCAGGTCGACGGCGAGCGACGAGGGCGCCGAGACGGCCGCCAGCACCGGGATCCCGGCCATGACCGCCTTCTGCGCCAGCTCGAACGAGGCCCGCCCCGAGACCAGCAGGATCGTCCGGGACAGCGGCAGCCGGCCGTTCTGGAGCGCCCGCCCGACCAGTTTGTCGACCGCGTTGTGCCGGCCGACGTCCTCACGGATGTCGAGCAGCTCGCCCTCCTCCGTGAACAGGGCCGCCGCGTGCAGGCCCCCGGTCCGGTCGAACACCCGTTGGGACGCGCGGAGCCGGTCGGGGAGGCTCGCGAGCAGTTCGGGTGCCAGCCGGACCGGGGGAGCGCCTGCGCCGTCGTCGATGGGCCAGCGGGCCGTCGTACGGACGGCGTCCAGGCTCGCCTTGCCGCACAGACCGCACGAGGACGTCGTGTACACGTTCCGCTCCAGCGTGATGTCGGGCAATACCACGTCCGGGGCCGTCCGCACATCGACCACGTTGTACGTGTTCGAGCCGTCCTCCGTGGCGCCCGCGCAGTACACGATGTTCTGGAGTTCGCGCCCCTCGGCGAGCACGCCCTCGCTCACCAGGAAGCCGGCGGCGAGCGCGAAGTCGTCGCCCGGCGTCCGCATGGTGATGGCGATCGGCTTGCCGTTCAGCCGGATCTCCATGGGTTCCTCGGCGACGAGGGTGTCCGGACGGGCGGAGACCGCGCCGTCCCGGATGCGGATCACCTTGCGTCGTTCCGTGACTCGTCCCATGTCGTTGATCAGCCCCGGTTCTGTACGTGCTGGTGGGTGGCCTTCACGGTCTCATTGTCCTGCACGGGTGAGGTGCGACGGCCGAGCGGCGGAACCGTCGCGCGAATATTGTCTACAGTATGGATATTGTGTCGGCAAGGGGTGCGACGCGAGGCGAAGGATGCGCGTGGCTCGGAAGCGGCACTGCGGCCCATCCACGGATACCGTTCGTCCGGTCCGAACGACCGTTCGGCGCACCCCGGATACCGCTCACCGCATACGGTCGGCGAGTTCGACGGGCCGTCTTCCCAACGATGCGGCCGGTTCCTATCGTCCGGGATCATGAGTCCCCCCGTAGCGCCACCCGGCTGGAGCCGCTGGCTCGTTCCTCCCGCCGCCCTCTCGGTCCATCTCTCCATCGGCCAGGCCTACGCCTGGAGCGTCTTCAAGCCGCCCCTGGAATCCGCCCTCGGCCTCAGCGGCACGCAGAGCGCGCTGCCCTTCCAGCTCGGCATCGTCATGCTCGGCCTGTCCGCCGCGTTCGGCGGCACCCTCGTCGAGCGCAACGGCCCGCGCTGGGCCATGACCGTCGCCCTGGTCTGCTTCTCCTCCGGCTTCCTGCTCGCCTCGCTCGGCGCCGCCACCGAGCAGTACTGGCTGATCGTCTTCGGCTACGGCTTCGTCGGCGGCATCGGCCTCGGCATCGGGTACATCTCGCCCGTCTCCACCCTGATCAAGTGGTTCCCCGACCGGCCCGGCATGGCCACCGGCATCGCCATCATGGGCTTCGGCGGCGGCGCGCTCATCGCCTCGCCCTGGTCGGCGCAGATGCTGGAGTCGTTCGGCTCCGACAGCTCCGGGATCGCGCTCGCCTTCCTGGTGCACGGACTGTCGTACGCCGTGTTCATGTCGCTCGGGGTGCTCCTCGTCCGGGTGCCGCGCGGCGACAAGCCCGCCGCGGTCGGGGCGAGCGGGCCCAGTTCCCTCTCGGGCGTCCAGGTCTCCGCGCGCAGTGCCGTGCGGACCCCCCAGTTCTGGTGCCTGTGGGTCATCCTCTGCATGAACGTGACCGCGGGCATCGGCATCCTGGAGAAGGCCGCGCCCATGATCAAGGACTTCTTCGCGGACAGCTCCACACCGGTCTCGGTGTCGGCGGCGGCCGGCTTCGTCGCGCTGCTGTCGGCGGCCAACATGGCGGGCCGGATCGGCTGGTCGTCCACCTCCGACCTGATCGGCCGCAAGAACATCTACCGCGTCTACCTTGGTGTGGGCGCGCTGATGTACGCCTCGATCGCCTGGTTCGGGGACTCCTCCAAGCCGCTGTTCATCCTGTGCGCGCTGGTGATCCTCTCCTTCTACGGAGGCGGCTTCGCCACCATCCCCGCCTATCTGAAGGACCTCTTCGGGACCTACCAGGTCGGCGCGATCCACGGGCGGCTGCTCACCGCCTGGTCCACGGCCGGTGTCCTCGGCCCGCTGATCGTGAACTGGATAGCCGACCGGCAGGAGGAGGCCGGCAAGACCGGCTCCGCCCTGTACGGAATGTCGTTCTACATCATGATCGGACTGCTCGCCGTCGGCTTCGTCGCCAACGAACTCGTCCGTCCCGTCGACCCCCGCCACCACATCCCCGCACCGAAGGAGGCCGCCGATGTCCAGCGAGAGCAGTCCGTCTGAGAGCGCGGGACCGCCCGACCGGCGGCCCTTGATCGCGTTCGCCTGGGTATGGGTGGGGGCCCCGCTCTGCTACGGGGTCTACGAACTGGTACAGAAGGCGACACAGCTGTTCACGGGGTAGGTGTTCGGTCGCCGGGGAGTCTGATGGAAGCCGACAACCCTGCCGCGCGAATCCTGTGGCATCGCGTGCCGTCGTACTGGTGAGTCACTGATCAGACTGGTGGATCCCGCTACCGAAATGCAGTAAGGGGACCCACTCATGAACGGCTCGCGCATCGCCGCCGTCGGTCACTACCAGCCCGCCAAGGTGCTCACCAACGAGGATCTGGCGGGTCTGGTCGACACCAACGACGAGTGGATCAGAAGCCGGGTGGGCATCCGTACGCGCCACATCGCCGGCCCCGACGAGCCCGTCGACGAGCTGGCCGCGCACGCCGCCGCCAAGGCCCTCGCGGCGGCGGGCCTGGCCGCGAGCGACATCGACCTCGTCCTCGTCGCCACCTCCACGGCCGTCGACCGCTCGCCGAACATGGCCGCCCGGGTCGCGAACCGGATCGGCGTCCCCTCGGCGGCCACGATGGACCTCAACGTCGTGTGCGCCGGCTTCACCCACGCCCTGGCCACTGCCGACCACGCCGTACGGGCCGGGGGATCGCAGCGCGCCCTCGTCATCGGCGCCGACAAGATGTCCGCCGTGACGGACTGGACCGACCGCACGACCTGCGTACTCGTCGGGGACGGCGCGGGCGCGGCGGTCGTCGAGGCCTGTCCGGCACCCACCGAGGGGCTGGCCGGCATCGGGCCCGTGCTGTGGGGTTCCGTGCCCGAGATGGGGCACGCCGTACGGATCGAGGGCACCCCCTCGGTGTTCGCGCAGGAGGGGCAGAGCGTCTACCGCTGGGCCACCACCCAGCTGCCGCGTATCGCCCGCCAGGCCTGCGAGCGCGCGGGACTCGCCCCCGAGGACCTCGCCGCCGTCGTCCTCCACCAGGCCAACCTGCGCATCATCGAACCCCTGGCCGAGAAGATCGGCGCGGTGAACGCCGTAGTGGCCCGCGATGTCGTCGAGTCCGGCAACACCTCGGCCGCCAGCATCCCGCTCGCCTTCTCGAAACTGGTCGAGCGCGCGGAGATCACCACCGGCGACCCGGTCCTGCTGTTCGGCTTCGGCGGCAACCTCTCGTACGCCGGACAGGTCGTCCGCTGTCCCTGAGTGCCCCGGTGTCCGTGCGCCCTCCGGCTCCTGTGCACCGTGGACTGTAGACGAAAGACAATTCATACTGGCGTCCCGGCTGCTCTGCTCGGCGCTGACCCAGGGGGACCGCGATGTTCTCGACGACAGGACTGCCGCAGGGTGCGGTACCGAAGCTCGAACGTCCCGGTCCGCTGCGTGACCGGGTGTACGAGGCGTTGCTCGAACTGATCACCACCCGTGCCCTGCAACCCGGCCAGCACCTCGTCGAGAGCGAACTCGCCGGACACCTCGGGGTCTCCCGCCAGCCCGTCCGCGAGGCGCTCCAACGGCTCAACACGGACGGGTGGGTCGATCTGCGGCCGGCCCAGGGTGCCTTCGTGCACGAGCCGACGGAGGCGGAGGCCGACCAACTCCTCACCGTCCGCACCCTGTTGGAGGCCGAAGCCGCCCGCCTCGCCGCCACGGGTGGCGGCCGTGCCGGTATCGAGGTGCTGGAGCAGCTGTGCGCCGAGGGCGAGCGGGCGGTGGCCGAGGACGACGTGGACGGCGCGGTCGCCATGAACGCGCGCTTCCACGCGAAGGTCATGGAGCTGGCCGGCAACACGGTTCTGGCGGAGCTGGCGGCGCAGGTGGACCGTCGGGTGCGCTGGTACTACACGCCGGTGGCCCGGCAGCGTGGCCGGCAGTCGTGGATCGAGCACCGTGAGCTGATCGCGGCGATCGCGGACGGCGACGGGCAGCGGGCCACGGAGGTCATGCGCGCCCACACGGAACACACCCGCAAGACGTACCACGAGCGTCCGCGCGCCTGAGCGCTCCGCCGGGCTTCCGGCAACTGCCGTATCCGGGGCGTCCGCTGGCCGTGTACCGCATGCCCTACTTGCCGCGCAGCACCGCCTGCGTCTGTGTCGTCTGGCCCACCCGCCTGTCCTCGTCGTCGTACAGATCCGTCTGTACGACGACGAAGGACCGGCCCATATGCAGCGGCCGTGCGTCGGCCCTGACCTTGCCCGAGCGGACGCCACGGAAGAAGTTGGTCTTCGACTCCACCGTCGAAGTCCCCGCGCCCGGCGGCAGATTGAGGAACGCGCACACCGCGCCGACGGTGTCCGCGAACGCCATCAGCGCACCCCCGTGCAGGGTGCCGCCCACCGTGCACAGCCGCTCGGACCAGGCCAGCACGCCCGTGGTGCGCTCGGCCCCGGCCTCCTCCAGCTCGATGCCCAGCTCCCCCGCAAAGGGCAGCGCGGCGAGGATCGTGGCGGCGAGTTCGCCGGGGCGGGGAGCTTCGGGCGGCGTGGTCATGGCTGTCCTCTCACGGTGACGGGCGCGGGCCGAGCCAGTGTGGCCTCGCGGGCGGGCCGGGTCGATGACCCGCGAGGTAATGCGCCCGGTGCCGGTACGCGGCCCCTCCTTTGTCCTCTCAGAGGAAAAAGTGGGCGGCAATCTGTGCGCAACTTCTTCCCAGCCCCGGCAGCCGCTGCTACGTTCCACTCGAAAGCCCGGCGAAGTGGCCGGAAATCATGGCCGGTTGGTGCCTGACTAGGCGGGGAGGGGCTTGTGAGACGTATGACCGCACGACCCGCGAACGCCCATCAGGCCCGGCTGCTGCGGCTGTTGCGTGACGGTGGGCCCAACTCCCGGGCCCAGTTGGGGGACCAGGTCGACCTGTCCCGGTCCAAGCTGGCCGTGGAGGTGGACCGGCTCCTGGAGACGGGCCTGGTCGTGGCCGACGGACTCGCCGCCTCACGCGGTGGCCGCCGCTCCCACAACATCCGGCTCGCCCCCGCCCTGCGCTTCCTCGGCGTCGACATCGGCGCGACCTCGATCGACATCGCGGTCACCAACGCCGAACTGGAAGTGCTGGGACACCTCAACCAGCCCATGGACGTACGTGAGGGCCCGGTCGCGGTCTTCGAGCAAGTCCTGTCCATGGCGGCCAAGTTGAGGGCCTCCGGGCTCGCGGAGGGGTTCGACGGCGCCGGTATCGGCGTCCCGGGCCCGGTCCGCTTCCCCGAGGGCGTACCGGTCGCCCCGCCGATCATGCCCGGCTGGGACGGCTTCCCCGTACGGGAGGCGCTCAGCCAGGAACTGGGCTGCCCGGTCATGGTCGACAACGACGTGAACCTGATGGCGATGGGGGAGCAGCACGCGGGCGTCGCCCGTTCCGTGGGCGACTTCCTCTGCGTCAAGATCGGCACCGGAATCGGCTGCGGCATCGTCGTCGGCGGTGAGGTCCACCGCGGGGTGACGGGCAGCGCCGGCGACATCGGACACATCCAGGCCGTGCCCGACGGCCGCCCGTGCGCGTGCGGCAACCGGGGCTGCCTGGAAGCCCACTTCAGCGGCGCCGCACTCGCCCGCGACGCCAAAGAGGCGGCCCAGCAGGGACTTTCGGCGGAACTCGCAGCCCGGCTGGAGGCGAGCGGCGCCCTGAGCGCCGTCGACGTCGCCGCCGCCGCTGCCGCCGGGGACGCCACCTCGCTCGACCTGATCCGCGAGGGCGGCAACCGCACCGGCCAGGTCATCGCCGGCCTGGTCAGCTTCTTCAACCCCGGCCTGGTGGTGATCGGCGGCGGGGTGACCGGCCTCGGCCACACCCTGCTCGCCGCGATCCGCACCCAGGTCTACCGGCAGTCACTGCCGCTGGCGACCGGCAACCTGCCCATCGTGCTGGGGGAGTTGGGCCCCACCGCCGGAGTCATCGGCGCGGCCCGGCTCATCAGCGACCACCTGTTCTCACCCGCGTAGCCACTCCGTACCTACGGCTCGTCAGTCCCGTACCTACGGCTCACCAGTACAGCGCCCTGCTCTGCCCTGCTCGAAAACGCCTGCCCAGCAAGCGACTTGCCCACCTTGGGATCTGCCCTGCAACCGGCCCGCACGCCCGCCAAGGGGAACCGTCATGGCACCAGAACCACCGCTGCTCAGCATGTCCGGCATCACCAAGTCGTTCCCCGGCGTCCGGGCCCTCGACGGCGTCGACCTCGACGTCCAGGCCGGTGAAGTGCACTGTCTGCTCGGCCAGAACGGCGCCGGGAAGTCCACGCTCATCAAGGTCCTGGCCGGCGCCCACCAGCCCGACGACGGCACCATCACCTGGCGCGGCGAGCCGGTCACCCTGCGCTCGCCCATCGCCGCCATGCGCCTCGGCATCGCCACCATCTACCAGGAACTCGACCTGGTGGAACACCTGTCGGTCGCCGAGAACGTCCACCTGGGCCATGAACCCACGACCGCCGGATTCGTCGTACGAGGAAAGGCGGCCAGGGCCGCAACCGCCGCTCTCCTCAAGCGACTTGGCCACCCGGAGGTCGATCCCGGGCGGCTGGTGGGGGAGTTGTCGGCGGCGCAGCAGCAGATCGTGTCGATGGCGCGGGCACTCTCCCACGACGTACGGCTGATCGTCATGGACGAGCCGTCCGCCGCGCTCGACCCGGAGGAGGTCGACAACCTCTTCCGGATCGTCGGCGACCTGACCGCCGACGGGGTCGCCGTCGTCTACATCTCCCACCGACTGGAGGAGATCCGCCGTATCGGCGACCGGGTCACCGTCCTCAAGGACGGCCGGGCGGTGGCGGGCGGACTCCCCGCGAAGTCCACGCCGACCCGCGAGGTCGTCTCCCTGATGACGGGACGCAACGTCGAGTACGTCTTCCCGGAGCGGTCGGCGACCCCGAGAGACGCGGTCGGCACACCGGTCCTCGAAGTCCAAGGGCTCGCCAGGGAGGGCGAGTTCGCGCCCGTCGACCTCACCGTGCGACCCGGAGAGATCGTCGGACTCGCCGGGCTGGTCGGGTCCGGGCGCTCCGAGATCCTGGAGACGATCTACGGCGCACGCAAGCCGACAGCCGGTCAAGTCATCGTCGACGGCAAGGTGTTGCGGCCGGGCAGCGTACGGGCCGCCGTGCGCGCCGGACTCGGCCTCGCCCCCGAGGAACGCAAGGCGCAGGCCCTGCTGATGCTGGAGTCCGTCACCCGCAATGTGTCGGTCTCCTCCATGTCCCGCTTCGCACGCGGGGGTTGGATCGACCGGGGCGCCGAACTCGGCGCCGCCCGCGCCGCCACCCGCGAACTGTCGCTGCGGCCCGACAACCCCTCCGTACCCGTCCGCACCCTCTCCGGCGGCAACCAGCAGAAGGCGGTCCTCGCCCGCTGGCTGCTGCGCGGCTGCCGGGTCCTGCTGCTCGACGAACCGACCCGGGGCGTCGACGTCGGCGCCCGCGCCGAGCTGTACGCGGTGATCCGCCGCCTCGCCGACGAGGGCCTCGCCGTCCTGCTGGTCTCCAGCGAAGTGCCCGAGGTGCTCGGCCTCGCCGACCGGGTGCTCGTACTGCGCGAGGGCCGCGTCGTGCACACGGCACCGGCCCGCGAACTCGACGAACACCGCGTACTCGACCTCGTGATGGAAGGAGCCCCTGTGGCCAGCGCAAGCTCAGCGGCCGGCAGCTCTGTGGCCGACCGCTCTGCTGCCGGTAGCTCTGGTGCCGGTCGCTCTGCGGACGGTGGAAGGGGCCCGGCATCATGACGCAGCCCGTCTCCCCGCCGCGCGACAGCACCGACAAGGTCCCGTCGGCCGGTCAACTCCCCGCCTGGAAGGGCCTGGTGGCCCGCGCCGACGTCCGTACCCTCTCCCTCCTCGGCGTGCTCGCCGCGCTGATCCTCGTCGGCGGCATCACCAAGCCCGACGAGTTCCTCGACACCCGCAACCTCCAACTCGTCCTCACCCAGGGCTCGGTGATCGGTGTCGTCACCGTCGGGATGACCTTCGTCATCATGTCGGGCGGCATCGACCTGTCGGTCGGCGCGATCGTGGCACTCGCCTCGGTCTGGGCGACCACCGTCGCCACCCAGGAGTACGGCTTCGCGGGCATCCTCTTCACCGCGGTGCTCGTCGGAGTGGGCTGCGGCCTGGTCAACGGGCTGCTCATCGCGTACGGCGGGATGGTCCCGTTCATCGCCACGCTCGCCATGCTGGCCTCGGCGCGCGGACTCGCCCTCCAGATCACGGACGGCAAGACGCAGATCGTCACCATCGACAGCGTCCTGGACCTCGGCGAGCGCGACGCGTACATCCTCGGCATCCCGCCGCTGGTGCTGGTCTTCGCGGTAGTGACGATCATCGGCTGGCTGATCCTGAACCGCACCACCTTCGGCCGCCGCACGGTCGCGGTCGGCGGCAACGCGGAGGCGGCCCGTCTGGCCGGCATCGACGTACGCCGCCAGCGCCTCTACCTCTATCTGCTGTCCGGACTGTGCTGCGGGATCGCCGCCTTCCTGCTGATCATCCTGTCCGGGTCGGGCCAGAACACCAACGGCAACCTGTACGAGCTGGACGCCATCGCCGCCGCGATCATCGGCGGCACCCTGCTCAGCGGGGGTCGCGGCACCATCGTCGGCTCCGTCCTGGGCGTCCTGATCTTCACCACGATCACCAACATCTTCGCCCTGAACAACCTACAGAGCGACGTACAGCAGATCGCCAAGGGCGCGATCATCGTCGCCGCCGTGCTCGTCCAGCGCCGTACCGCAAGCACGACCTGAGGGAAGGGTTCACCGCCATGCCAGAGTCGACGCCTTTCACGAGCCGCAGAGGGCTGCTCTTCGGGACCGCCGCCGTCGGGGCGGGAGTCCTGCTCTCCGGATGCACCAGCAACGAGTCCGACGACGAGCCCGCGTCGAACGACCAGCCGGCCGCCGCCGACACCCCCGGCAAGGCCGTCACCATCGGCTTCGCCGGACCGCAGGCCGACCACGGCTGGCTCAACGCGATCAACGACAACGCCAAGAGCCGCGCCGAGAAGTACTCCGACGTGACCCTGGAGATCACCGAGGGCTCCAACGACACCGCCGCGCAGATCGGCCAGATCGAGACGCTGATCAACAAGAAGGTCGACGTGCTGGTGATCCTGCCCGCCGACGGCAAGGCGCTCACCCAGGTCGGCCTCAAGGCGATGCGTGCCGGAATCCCGGTCGTCAACCTGGACCGTATCTTCAACACCCCGCAGGCGTACCGCTGTTGGATAGGCGGCGACAACTACGGCATGGGCCTCAACGCCGGTCACTACATCGGCGAGCAGCTCAAGGACGTGGACGGCGCCAAGGTCATCGAACTCGCGGGCCTCGACAACCTGGAACTGACCCAGCAGCGCACCAAGGGTTTCGACGACGCCCTGAAGAACTACCCGAACATCAAGAAGGTGGCCCGCCAGGCCGCCGAGTTCACGGTCGAGTCGGGCCAGGCCAAGATGGCCCAACTCCTCCAGGCCCAGCCCGAGTTCAACGCCGTGTGGAACCACGACGACGACCAGGGCGTGGGCGCGCTCCGCGCCATCGAACAGGCCGGTCGCGACGACTTCCTGATGGTCGGCGGCGCAGGCGCCCTCTCCGCCTTCCAGGCCATCAAGCAGGACAACGGCGTCCTGAAGGCGACGGTGCTCTACCCGCCCACCATGGCCGCCTCGGCCATCGACCTGGCCCGCGCCCTCGGCCAGGCCAAGGGGGTGAGCGGCCTCGCCGAATTCGAGATCCCGTCGTCGATCACGCTCTACTCGGCCGTCGTGGACAAGACCAACGTCGACCAGTACATGCCGACGGGCTTCAAGTAGCGGGACTGGGCCGGGGCTGGGGGCGATCTCTCAGGCGTGCGGTTCTGCCGCGCCCCAAGGGGGCGCGGGGAACTGCGCGACCAGCCACAACGAACCCGCAGCCGACCCGCCTGGACCAACCCCCCACCACCCGAGGAGGACCTCCGCATGGCACAGCCGCAGGCAGACGCAGACAAGCCGGCACTGGGCGTCGGCATGATCGGATACGCGTTCATGGGCGCAGCCCACTCCCAGGGCTGGCGTACCGTGGGCCGCGTCTTCGATCTGCCGACCCGCCCGGTGCTCGCAGCGATCTGCGGCCGTGACGCCGACGCCGTCAAAGCCGCGGCGGACCGCCACGGCTGGGCGGCGGCCGAGACCGACTGGCGCGCCCTGCTCGAACGGGACGACGTCGACGTGGTCGACATCTGCACCCCCGGCGACAGTCACGCCGAGATCGCCCTCGCCGCCCTCGCCGCAGGCAAACACGTCCTGTGCGAGAAGCCCCTCGCGAACTCCGTCGAGGAGGCCGAAGCCATGGTGGCGGCGGCCGAACAGGCCGAGCAGCGCGGCCAGTTGGCGATGGTCGGCTTCAACTACCGCCGCCTCCCCGCCACCGCACTCGCCCGTTCCATGGTCGCCGAGGGCAGGCTCGGCAGCCTGCGGCACGTCCGGGTGACGTACCTTCAGGACTGGCTGGTGGACCCGCAGTTCCCGCTCACCTGGCGGCTGCGCAAGGAGGCGGCCGGGTCGGGCGCGCTCGGCGACCTGGGCGCCCACATCGTCGACCTCGCCCAGTACCTCGCGGGCGAGGAACTCGCCGGAGTCTCCGCCCTCACCGAAACCTTCGTACGGGAACGCCCGTTGCCCGGCGGTCCGACGAGCGGCCTGTCCGCCGCCGCGACCGCCGGCGTCGGAGAGGTCACCGTCGACGACGCGGCCCTGTTCACCGGCCGCTTCCCCTCGGGCGCCCTCGCCTCCTTCGAGGCCACCCGGTACGCGACCGGCCGCAAGAACGCCCTGCGCATCGAACTCAACGGCGAACACGGCTCGTTGGCCTTCGACCTGGAGCGCCTCAACGAACTCGCCTACCACGACGGCACCGAACCCGGCACGCACGCGGGCTTCCGCCGCATCCTCGTCACCGAACCCGACCACCCCTACCTGGACGCCTGGTGGCCGCCGGGCCACGGCCTCGGCTACGAGCACAGCTTCGTCCACCAGGCCCGCGACCTCGTGCACGCCATCGCGGCGGGCAGCCGGCCCCGGCCGTCCTTCGCGGACGGCCTCCAGGTGCAACGCGTCCTGGCGGCGGTCGAGGAGAGCGCGGAGAAGAACTCCGTCTACACGCCCATCAAGGTCTCACCCACCACGGCCCCACCCACCACGGTCTCGCCCGTATCGGTCTGAGGAGGCTCGACGAGCATGCCGCGCGATTTCACTCTCTTCACCGGCCAGTGGGCCGACCTGCCCCTCGAAGAGGTCTGCCGCCTCGCCCGTGACTTCGGCTACGACGGACTCGAACTCGCCTGCTGGGGCGACCACTTCGAGGTCGACAAGGCCCTCGCGGACCCCTCCTACCTGGACGGCCGCCACCAACTCCTCGACAAGTACGGCCTCAAGTGCTGGGCGATCTCCAACCACCTGGTCGGCCAGGCTGTTTGCGACGCCATCATCGACGAACGCCACCAGGCGATCCTGCCCGCCCGCATCTGGGGCGACGGCGAGGCGGAGGGCGTACGGCAGCGTGCGGCTGCCGAGATCGCCGACACCGCACGGGCCGCCGCGGCCTTCGGTGTCGACACCGTCATCGGGTTCACCGGCTCCGCGATCTGGCACCTGGTCGCGATGTTCCCGCCCGCCCCTGAGTCGATGATCGACCGCGGCTACCAGGACTTCGCCGACCGCTGGAACCCGATCCTGGACGTCTTCGACGCCCAGGGTGTGCGGTTCGCGCACGAGGTCCACCCGAGCGAGATCGCCTACGACTACTGGACAACCCAGCGCGCCCTGGAGGCAGTTGACCACCGGCCCGCGTTCGGGCTGAACTTCGACCCCTCGCACTTCGTGTGGCAGGACCTCGACCCGGTCGGCTTCCTGTGGGACTTCCGCGACCGGATCTACCACGTCGACTGCAAGGAGGCCCGCAAGCGGCTCGACGGCCGCAACGGCCGCCTCGGCTCGCACCTGCCCTGGGGCGACCCGCGTCGTGGCTGGGACTTCGTGTCGGCGGGCCACGGCGACGTCCCCTGGGAGGACGTCTTCCGGATGCTGCGTTCCATCGACTACCGGGGGCCCATCTCCGTGGAGTGGGAGGACGCCGGCATGGACCGGCTCCAGGGCGCCCCCGAGGCACTGGCGCACCTCAAGGCGTACGACTTCGAGCCGCCGTCGGCCTCGTTCGACGCGGCGTTCGGCAGCAACGACTGAGCCCTTCCTGAGTACTTCCCGAATGTTCCGGAGTACTTCCCGAATTGTTCCGGGGTGACGGCGCACCCCGGCGTATCGCACCCGCATGTACAACGAGCCCCATTCGGAGGCATTCGTGCACGCGAAAGACGGCACCACCCGCACCGGCAGAACCAAGAGTCACAGACGACACCCCGGATTCCGCAGAGCGCTCGCCCTGTTCACGGGCGCGGTGCTCGCGGGAGCGTCACTGACACTGGCCGTTCCCCAGGCCGGCGCAGCCGTCGCCGACAAGGCGGCCGCCCCCGTGGGAGCAGCCGCCGCCGAGGACTTCCAGCAGGTCACCCTCGCCAAGGGCGAACCGGAGGTCGGCGAGCCCATGTCGCTCGCCGTCCTCCCCGACCGCTCGGTCCTGCACACCTCGCGCGACGGCGAACTCCGTATCACCGACGCCGCCGGAAACACCCGGCTCGCCGGCAAGCTCGACGTCTACTCCCATGACGAGGAGGGCCTCCAAGGCATCGGCGTCGACCCGGAGTTCAGCACCAACCGCTTCATCTACCTGTACTACGCACCCCCGTTGAACACCCCGGCGGGCGACGCTCCCGAGACGGGCACCGCGGCCGACTTCGCGCCCTTCGACGGCGTCAACCGGCTCTCCCGGTTCGTCCTCAACGCCGACGGCACCCTGAACAACGCCAGCGAGACGAAGATCCTCGACGTCCCGGCCTCGCGCGGCCTGTGCTGCCATGTCGGCGGCGACATCGACTTCGACGCGGCGGGCAACCTGTATCTGTCGACGGGCGACGACACCAACCCCTTCCAGTCCGACGGGTTCACACCCATCGACGAGCGCGCGAACCGCAACCCGGCCTTCGACGCCCAGCGTTCGTCCGCCAACACCAACGACCTGCGCGGCAAGATCCTGCGTATCAAGGTCGACGCGGACGGCTCCTACGCCGTCCCGGCCGGCAACCTCTTCGCGCCCGGCACGGACAGGACGCGCCCCGAGATCTACGCGATGGGCTTCCGCAACCCGTTCCGCTTCAGCGTCGACAAAGCGACCGGCATCATCTACATCGGCGAGTACGGTCCCGACGCGGGCGCGGCCGACCCGAACCGAGGCCCGGCAGGCCAGGTCGAGTTCGCCCGGGTCACCGGCCCCGGCAACTTCGGCTGGCCGTACTGCACCGGCGCCAACGACGCCTACGTCGACTACGACTTCGCGACCGGCACCTCGGGCGCCAAGTTCGACTGCGCCGCCCCCAAGAACACCTCGCCCAACAACACCGGCCTCACCGACCTTCCCCCGGCGCAGGCCGCCTGGATCCCGTACAACGGCGCGTCCGTACCGGAGTTCGGCGACGGCTCCGAGTCTCCGATGGGCGGCCCGGTCTACCACTACGACCCCTCGCTCGACTCCCCGGTCAAGTTCCCGGAGGCCTACGACGGCGACTTCTTCGCCGGTGAGTTCGGCCGCCGCTGGATCAAGCGGATCAGCAGCGACGCCGACGGGACCGTCCAGTCCATCGACGACATTCCGTGGACCGGCACCCAGGTGATGGACATGGCCTTCGGTCCGGACGGCGCGCTCTACGTCCTCGACTACGGCATCTCGTGGTTCGGCGGCGACGAGCACTCCGCCCTGTACCGCATCGAGAACGCCACCGACGGCCACTCCCCGGTCGCCCAGGCCGCCGCGGACGTCACCTCCGGTCAGGCCCCGCTGAAGGTGAAGTTCTCCTCGGCCGGCACCACCGACCAGGACGGCGACGCCCTCACGTACAGCTGGGACTTCGGCGACGGCGGTACGTCGACCTCGGCGAACCCCTCCCACAAGTACAAGAAGAACGGCACGTACACGGCGACGGTGACCGCCAAGGACACCACAGGCCGTACGGGCAGCGCGAGCGTCCAGGTCGTCGTCGGCAACACCGCGCCCAAGGTGGTCCTCCAACTCCCGCAGGACGGCCAGCTGTTCGAGTTCGGCGACGCCATCCCGTTCAAGGTGAAGGTCGCCGACCGCGAGGACGGCCGGAACATCGACTGCTCGAAGGTCGAGGTCACCTTCATCCTCGGGCACGACAGCCACGGCCACCCGCAGACCTCGGCCAACGGCTGCTCCGGCACCATCCAGACCAGCGCCGACGGCGGCCACGACCCCAACGCCAACATCTTCGGGGTCTTCGACGCCCAGTACACCGACCTCGGAGGCGGCGGCCAGGCACCCCTGACCACCCACGACCAGAACGTCGTCCAGCCCACCCACCGCCAGGCCGAGCACTTCAACAACTCCTCGGGTACGGCCGTGAGTTCACGCGAGTCGGCCAACGGCGCCAAGACCGTCGGCGACATCGACAACGGCGACTGGATCGCCTTCACGCCGTACGTCCTGAGCAACGCCAAGTCGCTCACGGCACGCGTCGCCTCGGCCGGCGCGGGCGGCAGGCTGGAGATCCGCGCGGGCTCACCGACCGGCAGGGTGCTGGGCCGGACGACCGTACCGGCGACCGGCGGCTGGGACACCTACCAGGACGTCACCGCCACCCTCTCCCACACCCCGCAGGGCACGACCACCTTCTACCTGGTCTTCAAGGGAGCGGCGAGCGGCGACCTGTACGAGGTCGACGACTTCCACTTCACCACTGGCTGAGGGGAGTGCGCCATGCGACCAACAGGCAGAACCGTCACCGCTGTTGTGGGCACGGCACTGCTCCTCGGATGCGTGTCGACCCCGGCCGCCTCCACGCCCGCACCGTCACGGCACGCCGACCGGGTGCTCGTCTTCTCCAAGACGGCGGCCTTCCGCCACGACTCGATCCCCGACGGCATCAAGGCGCTCAAGGAACTCGGCACGAGCGCCGGCTTCCGGGTCGACGCGACGGAGGACGCGACCGCGTTCAACCCGGCGAACCTCCGCCGGTACGCGGCCGTCGTCTTCCTCTCGACGACCGGAGACGTCCTGACGGACCGTCAACAACGTTCCTTCGAAAGCTACATTCACCACGGCGGCGGCTATGTGGGCATCCACGCGGCGGCCGACACGGAGTACGACTGGCAGTTCTACGGCGGCCTCGTCGGCGCCTACTTCCAGGGCCACCCGGCGATCCAGCCGGCCCGGACGGTGGTCGAGGATCGCGCCCACCCGGCCACCTCGGCCCTGGGCGCGGACTGGAACCGTACCGACGAGTGGTACAACTACCGCTCGAATCCCCGCAGTTCGGTGCATGTCCTGGCCTCCCTCGACGAGTCGTCGTACACCGGCGGCACGATGAACGGCGACCATCCGATCGCCTGGTGCCAGAACTACGCGGGCGGACGCTCCTTCTACACCGGCGTCGGCCACCTGCCGTCCGCGTACGCCGAACCCGCCCTCCGACAGCACCTGTTGGGCGGCCTGCGCTGGGCCACCGGCAAGGCCCAGGCGGACTGCCGCCCGGAGAACGGCTACCAGCCGCTCTTCGACGGCACCTCCCAGACGGGCTGGAGACAGGCGGGCCCGGGCACCTTCACCCTCTCCGACGACGGCACCCTGACCTCGTCGGGCGGGATGGGCATGCTCTGGTACGCCGACCGGAGCTTCGGCGCCTACTCGCTGAAGCTCGACTGGAAGGCCCAAGGCGACGACAACTCCGGGGTGTTCGTGGGCTTCCCGCCCTCCGACGACCCCTGGTCGGCCGTCTCCCAGGGATACGAGATCCAGATCGACGCCACAGACGCCCCCGACCGCACCACCGGGGCCGTGTACGGGTTCAAGTCCGCCGACGTGAAGAAGCGCGACCGTGCGCTGAATCCGCCGGGGGAGTGGAACACGTACGAGATCCGCGTGGAGGGCGAACGGCTCCGCGTCTGGCTCAACGGCGTGCGGATCAACGATTTCACCAATACCGATCCGGCCCGCAGCCTGCGGGACGGCCACATCGGCATCCAGAACCACGGAGCCGACGACCAGGTGTCCTTCCGTGACATCCGGATCAAGGAACTGCCCGTGCCGCCCGTGAAGGCGCCGGCGACCCCGGCCGCCACGGGCCACTGAGCGGCGGCGGGCGGGGGACGCCGGACCCCCGCCCGCCGCCTTCCACCCGGCCCGCCGCCGGGGCGCGTGAACGACAAGGAGGCTGCTGCCCATGTCCACGTCGTCGTCCCAACCTCGAACTCGTGTGGGGGTATGGCTGATCGGAGCCCGAGGCTCCGTGGCCACCACCGTCGTCGCGGGCTGCGCCGC
This sequence comes from Streptomyces sp. NBC_00075, assembly GCF_045041225.1. NCBI lineage: Bacteria > Bacillati > Actinomycetota > Actinomycetes > Kitasatosporales > Streptomycetaceae > Streptomyces > Streptomyces sp. NBC_00075. The sequence continues at coordinate 1,623,218 of NZ_CP108243.1, read as the reverse complement.
CGTGACAGCGGGCCTGCACCGCCCCACGGGCATGGTCACCGAGACACCCCCGTTCACCGACTGCGGCCTCCCACCCCTGTCCGCCCTGGTCTTCGGCGGCCACGACACGGTGGACTGCCCACTCCCGAAACGCGCGGAGGCGCTGACGGCGGCAGGCGTCCTGCCGTACGGCCTCACGTCGGCGATCGCCGACGAACTGGCCGCAGCGGAACGGGAGATCAGACCCGGCGCGCCCACTCCGGATGAGATCGACCGAACGCCTGACGACCTGGTGGCCGCCTTCGCCGCAGACATCCAGGACTTCGTACGACGCCACGCCCTGGCCCGCGCGGTCGTGGTGAACGTGGCCTCCACGGAGCCCACTCCAACGGGCACCGCACTCCCGCCCAGTTCCCTCTACGCGGCAGCGGCCCTGCGCGCGGGCTGCCCGTACGTCAACTTCACCCCGTCGACAGGCCTGCACCACCCGGCACTGGCACGAGCGGCGGAGACGAGCGGTCTCCCCTACGCAGGCCGAGACGGCAAGACAGGCCAGACGCTCCTCAGGTCGGTCCTCGGCCCGATGTTCACGCAACGCGCTCTGGAGGTCCGCGCCTGGTCGGGCACCAACCTCCTCGGCGGCGGCGACGGGGCGTCCCTCGCCGACCCCTCAGCGGCGGCGGCGAAAAACGCCGGCAAGGAACGCGTACTGGCGGACACCCTCGGCACGACCCCCGAAGGCACGGTCCACATCGACGACGTCCCGTCCCTCGGCGACTGGAAAACCGCGTGGGACCACATCGCCTTCGACGGTTTCCTCGGCACCCGCATGGTCCTCCAGACCACCTGGCAGGGCTGCGACTCGGCCCTCGCGGCCCCCCTGATCCTGGACCTGGCCCGCCTCACCGCCCGCGCCCACGAGGCCGGCCTCTCCGGCCCCCTTCGCGAACTCGGCTTCTACTTCAAGGACCCGGTGGGCGACGGCCCGTCGGGGCTGGGGGAGCAGTACGCGGAGTTGGTGGGGTTCGCGGGGCGGTTGGGGGGTGGGGGAGGGGCGGGGGTGTCGCTGGAGCTGGCGGGGTCCATTGAACCGACAGGGCTTGCGGGGTCGGCCGGGTCCAGTGAACCGGCGGGGCCTTCGGATCCGGCGGGGGTTTCCGGATCGGCGGGGTTGTTGGGGTCGGCTGGGCTCACTGATCCGGCCGGGCTTTCGGATCCGGCGGGGCTTGCGGGACCGGCCGAGCTTTTGGAACCGGCAGGGTCTTCGGGATCGGCGGGGCTTTTGCGACCGGCGGGGCCTTCAGGGTCGGCTGAGTCGTCGGGATCGGCCGAGTCGTCGGGATCGGCCGAGTCGTCGGGATCGGCCGAGTCGTCGGAATCGGCGGGGCTTTCGGGGTCGGCCGGGTCCAGTGAACCGGCGGGGCCTTCGGATCCGGCGGGGGTTTCCGGATCGGCGGGGTTGTCGGGGTCGGCTGGGCTCACTGATCCGGCCGGGCTTTCGGATCCGGCGGGGCTTGCGGGACCGGCCGAGCTTTTGGAACCGGCAGGGTCTTCGGGATCGGCGGGGCTTTTGCGACCGACGGGGCCTTCAGCGTCGGCTGAGTCGACGGGATCGGCGGGGCTTTCGGGACCGGCCGAGCTTTCGGATCCCGCCGAGCTTTCGGGATCAGCCGGCCCTTCGGGTGTGAGGCCGGGTCAGGACGCGGGCGCCTGGGCGGAGGGCCCCCGGCCTGGAGGACCCCTGGGCACGCGACCGGCCGACGGGGACGGGGAACGCCGGTGAACACGCGACCCGGCGGGACCCCCCGAGACGGCGCCCGGGACCGGGGCAAGCACGCACGCGCCTGGTCCAACGCACCGTACGACGCCTCCGCCACCACCCCCCTCCGCCTCGGCTACGGAACCAACGGCCTGGCCGACCTCCGCCTCGACGACGCCCTCGGCCTGCTCGCCGACCTCGGCTATGACGGCGTCGGCCTGACCCTCGACCACATGCATCTCGACCCGCTCGCCCCCGACCTCCCGGCCCGCACCCGGCAGCTCGCCCGCCGCCTGGACACCCTCGGTCTGGGTGTCACCGTGGAGACCGGTGCCCGCTATGTACTCGACCCGCGCCGCAAGCACGGCCCCTCCCTCCTGGACCCCGATCCGGACGACCGCCGACGACGCGTCGACCTCCTGCTCCGGGCCGTGCGAGTCGCCGCGGACCTCGGCGCCCACGCCGTGCACTGCTTCAGCGGCATCACCCCCGCCGGCACTGACCAGGACACCGCCTGGCACCGACTGACCGACGCCCTCACCCCCGTCCTGGACGCGGCCACCGCAGCAGGCATCCCGCTCGCCGTCGAACCCGAACCCGGCCAACTCCTCGCCACCATCGCCGACTTCCACCACCTCCGCCACGCACTCGACGACCCGGACGCCCTCGGCCTCACCCTCGACATCGGCCACTGCCAGTGCCTCGAACCGCTCCCTCCCGCCGACTGCGTCCGAGCCGCCGCACCCTGGCTGCGCCACGTCCAGATCGAGGACATGCGCCGCGGAATCCACGAACACCTCCCCTTCGGCGACGGAGAGATCGACTTCCCGCCCGTACTGGCCGCCCTGTCCGCCATCGGCTACCAGGGCCTGACCGTCGTGGAACTCCCCCGCCACTCCCACGCGGGCCCCCACTACGCCGAACACTCCCTCAACTTCCTCCGCCGAACGGCGCCCTCCGCCCCGACGGCCCCAGCTCCAACGGCCGTCGCCGAAGGGAGCACCCCATGACCCAGCCCCGCACCGGCCCTGGCACCTCCCTCACCCCCCTGGACGACCTCCGCACCCACCTCACCGCCCACCTCACCGAACCCGCCCGCGCCTGGCTCGCCCGCGCCCTGGACGAGGCAGCCGCCCGCTCCGGGTCCCACGGGCCCATCTCCGCCTGGGAGTTGCGTCTCGCCGAAGCCGGTCGCCGCTGCGGCACCGACCACGCCGACGCCGTACGGGTCCTGATCCTGCACGCCGCCCAAGCCGACCCGGACGCCCTCACCCGCGTCTACCGGCAGGGCACCGCCGCCGAGCGCCGAGCCGTCCTGCACGCCCTGCCCCACCTGGTCCCCGGCCCCGACGCCCTCCCCCTCGTCGAGGACGCCCTGCGTACCAACGACACCCGCCTCGTCGCCGCAGCCGTCGGCCCGTACGCCGCCCGGCACCTGGACGCCCACAACTGGCGCCACGCCGTACTGAAGTGCCTGTTCACCGGAGTGCCCGTCGACGCCGTGGCCGACCTCCACCATCGGGCCCGTGCCGACACCGAACTCGCCCGCATGCTCGACGACTACGCCGCCGAACGCACCGCCGCCGGCCGCCCCGTCCCCGAGGACCTGCACCGAGTCCTGGCCCTGACGGCGTCCGAAGCCAAGGAGTCCTGATGCGCATCTTCGACCCCCACATCCACATGACGTCACGGACCACCGACGACTACCAGGCCATGCACACCGCAGGTGTCCGCGCCGTCGTCGAACCCTCCTTCTGGCTGGGCCAGCCCCGCACCTCACCCGCCTCCTTCCTCGACTACTTCGACTCCCTCCTGGGCTGGGAACCCTTCCGCGCCGCCCAGTACGGCATCGCCCACCACTGCACGATCGCCCTCAACCCCAAGGAGGCCAACGACCCCCGCTGCCTCCCCGTCCTCGACGAACTGCCCCGCTATCTCGTCAAGGACCGCGTCGTCGCCGTCGGTGAGATCGGCTACGACTCGATGACCCCCGCCGAGGACACCGCCCTCGCCGCCCAGCTCCAGCTCGCCGCCGACCACGAACTGCCCGCGCTCGTCCACACCCCGCACCGCGACAAGCTCGCAGGACTGCGCCGCACCCTCGACGCCGTACGGGAGTCCGCGCTGCCCCCGGAGCACGTCCTGCTCGACCATCTCAACGAGACCACCGTGAAGGAGGCCAAGGACGCCGGCTGCTGGCTCGGCTTCTCGGTCTATCCGGAGACCAAGATGGACGAGGACCGGATGGTCGCGATCCTCCGCGCCTACGGCCCCGAGCAGGTGCTGGTCAACTCCGCGGCCGACTGGGGCAGAAGCGACCCTCTCAAGACCCGCAAGGTCGGCGACCTGATGCTCGCGGAGGGCTTCACCGAGGACGACGTCGACCGCGTCCTGTGGCGCAACCCGGTCGCCTTCTACGGGCTCAGCGGCCGGCTCGACCTCGAAGTCGACGCCACCGACGCCACCCACGAGGGCAACTCCATCCTGCGCGGCGGGGAGTGACCGATGCGCTTCCGCCACCCCGACGGCTCCACCGTCCACCTCGCCTACTGCACCAACGTCCACCCCGCCGAAACCCTCGACGGCGTCCTCGCCCAACTCCGCGACCACTGCGAACCCGTACGCAGACGCCTCGGCCGCGACCGCCTCGGCATCGGACTGTGGCTGGCCAAGGACGCCGCCCACGCCCTGGTCACCGACCCCTCCGCCCTGCGCGGCCTGCGCACCGAACTCGACCGGCGCGGCCTCGAGGTCGTCACCCTCAACGGCTTCCCGTACGAGGGCTTCGGCGCCGAGGAGGTCAAGTACCGCGTCTACAAGCCGGACTGGGCCGACCCCGAACGGCTCGCCCACACCACCGACCTGGCCCGGGTCCTCGCCGGTCTCCTCCCCGACGACGTCACCGAGGGCAGCATCTCCACCCTGCCGCTCGCCTGGCGCACCGCATACGACGGCGAGCGCGCGGCCACGGCCATGACCGCCCTGGGCACCCTCGCGGAACGCCTCGACGCCCTCGCCGAACTCACCGGCCGCTCCATCCGCGTCGGACTGGAACCAGAACCCGGCTGCACCGTCGAGACCACCGCCGACGCCATCGCCCCGCTCACCGCGATCGGCCACGACCGCATCGGCATCTGCGTCGACACCTGCCACCTCGCCACCTCCTTCGAGGATCCGCACACCGCCCTGGACGCGCTCACCGAAGCCCGCGTCCCCGTCGTCAAGTCCCAGCTCTCAGCCGCCCTGCACGCCGAACACCCCCACCTCCCCGAAGTCCGCGAGGCACTCGCAGCCTTCGACGAACCCCGCTTCCTGCACCAGACCCGCACGGCCACCGCCGCCGGCCTGCGCGGCACGGACGACCTGGGCGAGGCCCTCAAGGGCGACACCCTGCCCGACGCCTCCCCGTGGCGCGCCCACTTCCACGTCCCGCTCCACGCGGCCCCCGCCGCACCCCTCACCTCCACACTCCCCGTACTCAAGTCCGCCCTGACCCGGCTCGTCGGCGGCCCGCACCCCCTCACCCGCCATCTGGAGGTCGAGACGTACACCTGGCAGGCCCTCCCGCCCGAACTACGCCCCCGAGCCCGCGCCCAACTCACCGAAGGCATAGCCGCCGAACTCACCCTCGCCCGCGACCTCTTGACCGACCTCGGCCTGAAGGAGCTGCCATGAGCCCCGGCCCCGCAGGCGAAGACCCCGCACCCACTGACCCCACCCCCCTCCTCGTCCTGGACGTCGTGGGCCTCACCCCCCGTCTCCTCGACCACATGCCCCGGCTCAAGGCCCTCGGCCAGTCCGGCTCCCGTGCCCCGCTGGGCACCGTCCTGCCCGCCGTCACCTGCGCAGCCCAGTCCACCTTCCTCACCGGCACCCTCCCCGCCGAGCACGGAATCGTCGGCAACGGCTGGTACTTCCGCGACCTCGGCGACGTACTCCTGTGGCGGCAGCACAACGGACTCGTCGCCGGCGACAAGCTGTGGGACGCCGCCCGCCGCGCGCACCCCGGCTACAAGGTCGCCAACATCTGCTGGTGGTACGCCATGGGCGCCGACACCGACATCACCGTCACCCCCCGTCCGATCTACTACTCCGACGGCCGCAAGGAACCCGACTGCTACACCCGGCCCCCGGCCCTGCACGACGAACTCACCGCCCGCTTCGGCACGTTCCCCCTGTTCCACTTCTGGGGCCCCGGCGCCGACCTCACCTCCAGCCGCTGGATCATCGACGCGACCCGGCACATCCTGCGCACCCGTCGGCCCGACCTGGCCCTGTGCTACCTCCCCCATCTCGACTACGACCTTCAGCGCTTCGGCCCCGACGACCCGCGCTCCCTGAAGGCCGCCGCCGACCTGGACGCGGCCATGGCCCCGCTCCTGGACGACGCCCGGGCCGAAGGCCGGACCGTCGTCGCGCTCTCCGAGTACGGCATCACCCGTGTCGGCCGGCCCGTCGACATCAACCGGGCGCTGCGCCGCGCGGGACTGCTCGAAGTGCACACCCAGGACGGTATGGAGTACCTCGATCCGATGGCGTCACGCGCCTTCGCCGTCGCCGACCACCAGATCGCCCACATCTATGTGCGGCGAACGGAGGATCTGGAGAACGTCAAAGGAGCGCTCGCCGAGCTGCCCGGGATCGAGCAACTCCTCGACGACGAGGGCAAGAAGACCCACCATCTCGACCATCCGCGCGCCGGCGAACTCGTCGCAGTGGCGGAGCCGGACGCCTGGTTCACGTACTACTACTGGCTCGACGACGCACACGCGCCCGACTTCGCACAGCTCGTCGAGATCCACCGCAAACCCGGATACGACCCGGTCGAACTCTTCATGGATCCGCGCGACCCCTACGTCAAGGTCAAGGCGGCGACCGCACTGGCCCGCAAGAAACTCGGCCTGCGCTACCGCATGGCGGTCGTGCCCCTGGATCCCTCACCTATTCGCGGCAGCCACGGCCGCCTTCCGGCGAGCGACGACGACGGTCCGCTCCTCATCTGCTCCACCCCCCGTGCCGTCGACGGCCGTATCGCGGCCACCGACGTGAAGTCACTCCTGCTCCAACTGGCCGGTCTCTCCTGACTGGTCACAAGTGAAGCACTCACCACTGACAACGCCCTCCGATCCCGAGGAGTTCCAGCAATGAGCCGCATCCAGCACACCGACCCCGAACTCGCCCACCGCCTCAGCAGACGGAACATGCTCGGCGTGGCCGCCGGGGCCACCGCAGCCGCGCTGCTCGGCGCTGCCGCGGCCCCCGCCGGCGCCGCCACCCAGACCGCGTCCGGCGGCGCGGGCCGGGGCCGTCCCGTCCTGCCGCCCGGCCGGCTCGGCATCCAGCTCTACAGCCTGCGCGACAAGGTCTCCACGCTGGGCTTCGCACCCGTCTTCGCCGAACTGAAGAAGTACGGCTACGACGAGGTCGAGTTCGCCGGATACACCCAGGGCTCGGCGGGCCCCATCACCCTCGCCCAGCTCAAGCGACTGGCCAGCAACAACGGCCTCAACCCGATCGGCAGCCACGTCGGCTACTACTCCAGCGACCCGAACGCCTACACCTTCGCCCAGAACCTGAACAAGGTCCTCGACGACGCCCAGGCCCTCGGCCTCAAGCACATCGGCACCGCCTCAGGCCCGTTCCGCTACGGCTCCACCGTCGACGCCTGGAAGCGGGCGGCGGAGGAGTTCAACACGTACGGCGCGGCGGCCCGGGCGCGCGGCATGAAGTTCTACCAGCACAACCACTCCGAGGAGTTCTCCTTCGCCACCGACAACCCCAAGGTCCGCCTCTACGACGTACTCCTCGCCGAGACCGACCCCAAGCTCGTGTACCTGGAGATGGACATCTTCTGGGCCTACTCCGGCCAGTTCCGTTTCTCCAAGCGTCCCGACGGCACACCCGCGCCGTTCGAGCCGCTGAACTACGTACTCAGGCAGCCCCACCGCTACCCGCTCTTCCATGTGAAGGACGGTGTCAGCGACCCGGGCAACCAGTACGGCTACCGCATGACCGATGTCGGTGACGGCGACATCGACTACCAGCGGTTCATCTCCGCCGTGACCCGGCTCCGCGGTGAGCGGCTGGCCCACCACTGGCAGGCCGAGCACGACAACCCGACCGAGTCCTTCACCTTCGCGCGTCGCTCCAGCGAGCACCTGCACTCGCTGCGCGAGAAGTGCTGACGGACGGCACCGTGTGCGCATGAGGAGGCCCTCCCGGGGTCGGCGGATTCCGGGAGGGCCTCCTCACGCGCGCGTGCCGTTCATCCCGCGGGCTGCGGCTCCGCGGTCCGAGCGGCCGTGGTGTGCCCCGGCTGCCGCAGCAGTAGGGCGATCGCCGCCGCCACCATGGAGACGGCGCCGGCCAGGGCGTATGCCCCGATGTACCCCCAGGCGGCGACCACCATGGAGCCGAGGCCGCCCCCGAACAGGCCGCTGATCAGCTTTCCGCCGCACACCTGCCCGTAGTCGGAGGCGTTGTAGTTCTCCCCGAAGTAGTCCGGGGTGAGTGCCGTGAACAGCGGGTAGAACTATGTTGTCGGACAGGGCGACTTCAACGGTGGTGCTGCGGCCTTCCGGGCCGGCTGCCCTTCACCTCCTCCCTGAAGGACGGAGCACTGGACAAGTGTTCGGTAGTGAACGGCGGCGATCCGTACGCGAACCCACCGTTGACGAACCCGGTCCTTGCTCCCCGGCGCTCGGGGAACCACTTGCCGACCATGTTGATGCAGGTCGCGTAGACCAGCCCGGCGCCGATGCCTCCGACGACGCCGAAGCCCAGGATCGCCAGCCAGACGTTGCTCAGGTGCGACAGGGCGAGAACGAGGGCGCACAGCCCCGAGCCGATGTACATGGCTCTACGGGCCGTGAGGACGCCCTTCTCCCGTAGCCAGCCCGCGGGGAAGGCGATGCCGGCCTGGAAGAAGACCCAGACGCTGAGGATCCAGAAGGTGTTGCTCTGCGTCCAGCCGTGCGCGTGGGACAGGGTGTCCTCCGCCGAGCCGTACGCGTATTCGAAGACACTGATGGCCATCATGGCGATCCATGGCAGATACACCATGAGCTTGCGGGAGTGACCGAGGATGTCCCGGTCGGTCTCGCCGATCCGGTAGACGCGGCCTCGGGAGTCGGTGACTTCTCGGCAGGGACGGTGTGCGGCTTGTGAGTCGGACGACGAAGTGTTCGTCGCGAGGGGATCTGCCGTCATCTCAGGGTGGATCCTTTGCGTCGGGTCAGTTCCTTGCCGGTGGGTCAGGCCATTTCCTCGCCGAGCGGTTGGGGATTGGGGGAGACCCGGCGGGCGGCCGTCGGCTTGCCCGGTGCCTTCAGGAACACGGCGAGCACCGCGGAGGCCAGACCGATGCAGCCGGCCAGGACGAACGCGCCCTCGTAGTCCCAGTTGTCGACGACGACCGCGCCCACTCCGGAGCCGACGAGGCCGGAGATGAGCTTCGAGCTGTAGACCATTCCGTAGTTGGAGGCGTTGTTGTTCTCACCGAAGTAGTCCGCGGTCATGGCCGCGAACAGCGGGAAGATCGCCCCGCCGCCGAAGCCGGAGACCATCGAGCAGAACAGGAAGAACGGCATGCTGCCCATCTGGCCGGAGACCAGGACACCGAACTGGGCCGTGCCCAGCACCAGACACACGATGATCAGCGTGTTGCGCCGCCCGTAACGGTCGGATATCCAGCCGATCACACCGCGACCGGTGCCGTTGACGATGGCCTTCAGGGACATCGCCGTGGCCACGATCCCGCCCGCGAAGCCCATGTCCTTGCCGAACGGCACCTGGAAGGCGATGCCGAAGATGTTGATGCCCGCCGTGCAGAGCAGGCAGAACCACATCATCCACAGAACCGGCTGACGCGAGGCTTCCCTCGGGGTGTACTGCTTGACCGCCGGCGGGTTCTTCTCCAGCGCCCGGCGGATCTTCGGGTCGTCCGTGGCCTTGAGCGGGTCGACGTGCGCGGGCCACCAGTTCTTCGGCGGGTCCTTGAAGAACCAGCCGGCCGACGCCACGACCAGGCACAGTCCGACGCCTACGCAGGCGAGCACGGTCTGGTAGTTGCTGATGTCCATGTACGAGGTGAACAGGAACACGAAGGGCACCGAGCCGTAGGCGAACCCGCCGTTGACGAAGCCCGTCTTGCCGCCCTTGCGCTCCGGATACCACTTGCCGACCATGTTCACGCAGGTCGCGTAGACCAGACCGGCACCGATACCGCTGCACATGCCGAAGCCGAAGTACGCCACGAGCACGTTCGGCGCGTACGCCAGTGAGAGATAGCCGAGCATGGTGCCGACCGCGCCGATCATCATCGCCGTACGCGCGGGCAGCTTGCCGCTCTCCCGCAACTGACCGGCGGGGAAGGCCACGGCCGCCTGGAAGAACACCCAGACGCCCATCAGCCAGAAGATGTGTCCGCTGTCCCACAGGTGGGCCTCGTGGAGGGTGTCCTCCGCGGACGTGAACGCGTACTCGGCGGAGCTGATGCCCATCATGCCGATCCACGGCAGGATGACCATCCACTTGCGCCCACGGCCCATGATGTCGACATCGGATTCTCCGATGCGGTACTTGCGGCCGTTGGGATCCGTCACCTCCCGGTACGGGACGGACGTCGAGTAGTCGATGGTTGTCATCTTGGTCAAGACTCCTTGCGTCGAAAGATCTGGCCAGCGCCCCCTGTCCAAATGCCTTTCGTGCGCGCATGGGTCCCGGGGCTGCCGACGCGCACCGTCGGCCGCTCCCTGTGCTCGGTTACGTCATGAACCGCCCCCCAACAGCCGGACGGCTCCGCACCTTCACCTTCGCGGTGCGCTCCAGGGCCCCCACGTCAGATCACCCCGCTCGACCTGAGCAGACGCAATTCCTCGTCGCCCAGGCCGAGTTCGCCGATGAGGATTTCTTCGGTGTGCTGCCCGAGGAGGGGCGGGGAGGTGACGTGGGTGGGGGAGTCGGAGAGTTTGAGGGGGTTGCCGACGGTGGTGAACTCACCCCGCTCGGGATGCCCGACCGTCACGATCATGTCGTTCGCGGCGAGCGAGGCGTCCTCGATGATCTCCTTCGTGGACAGGATCGGCCCGCACGGAATGCTGTATGCGTTCAGCCGCTCCAACACCACCCACTTCGGCAGCGTCGACGTCCACTCCTCGATCAGCTGGAACATCTTCGCCAGCTTCGGCAACCGCGCCTCCGGGGTGGCCCACTCGGGGTCCTCGGCGAGTTCGGGCCTGCCGATCAACCCGGCGAGGGGTTTCCAGCCGGGCGGCTGCACGATCACGTACACGTAGTCGTTCGGCCCGCCCGGCGCGCACCGCACAGCCCACCCGGGCTGACCGCCCCCCGACGCGTTCCCCGAACGCGGCACCTCGTTGCCGAAGTCCTCATTCGGATACTCCGCCAACGGCCCGCGGGCGAGGCGCTGCTGGTCGCGGAGCTTGACCCGGCACAGATTGAGCACCGCGTGCTGCATCGCCACATTCACCCGCTGCCCCCGCCCGGTCGACTCCCGCTGGAACAGGGCGGCCAGAATCCCCGCCACCGCGTGGATACCGGTCCCGGAATCCCCGATCTGCGCCCCCGTCGCCAACGGCGGACCATCCGGAAACCCGGTCGTCGCCATCGAGCCGCCCATCGCCTGCGCGACCACCTCATAGGCTTTGAAGCCGGTGTAGGGGCCCTCCCCGAAGCCTTTGATCGACGCGTACACGATCCGCGGGTTGATCTCCCTGATCCGGTCCCAGGTGAAGCCCATCCGGTCCACCGCACCCGGACCGAAGTTCTCCACCATCACATCCGCACCCCGGATCAGCTCGGTCAGGATCTCCCTGCCCCGCCCCGTCTTCACGTTCAACGTGACACTGCGCTTGTTGCAGTTCAGCATCGTGAAATACAACGAGTCCGCACCCGGCACATCCCGCAACTGACCCCGCGTCACATCCCCGCCCGGAGCCTCCACCTTCACCACATCCGCACCCAGCCACCCCAGCAACTGCGTCGCCGACGGACCCGACTGCACATGCGTCAAATCCAACACACGCACACCCTCAAGAGCCTTCATTGCCATCAGGGTCACCTCGCTTGGCACATTGCATACAGTCGACGAATACTGTATGAAGATTGTTATCCCGCATCCGATGGGTGATGTCCAGGGGGCGTGCAGCACTTTTAAGACGGGAGCCGAATCATGGACCTGTACGAGCATCAAGCCCGCGGACTCTTCGAAGAACACGGCATCCTCGTACCGAGGGCGGAGGTCACCGACTCGCCTGAGGGAGCAAGGGAGTTGGCCCGTCGGCTCGGCGGTCGCGTCGTCGTCAAGGCTCAGGTGAGGACCGGGGGCCGGGGCAAGGCGGGCGGTGTGCGGCTCGCCGCCGATCCGGCCGCCGCGGAACTCACGGCACGTCAGATCCTCGGAACGGACATCAAGGGCCACACGGTCGGCAAGGTCATGCTGGCCCAACCCGCGGACATCGAGAGCGAGTTCTACATCTCCTACGTCCTCGACCGCACGGCGGGCCGCTTCCTCGCGATCGCCTCCGCCGCGGGCGGCACGGAGATCGAGGAGGTCGCCGCCGCTCGGCCCGAGGCGGTGGTCCGTACGCACATCGACCCTGCCGGGGGCGTGACCTTCGCGAAGGCGCAGGAGATCGCCGAGGCCGCCGGGCTGCCACCGCAGGCCGCCGATGTCCTCGTACGGCTGTGGCAGGTGCTCGTGCGCGAGGACGCCGTCCTCGTCGAGGTCAACCCGCTTGTCCGCACCCGGCAAGGGCAGCTTCTCGCCCTCGACGGCAAGGTCACTCTTGATGACAACGCCCGCTTCCGGCAGGCGCGTTGGGGTGCGGAGGAGGTGGAGCACGAAGGCACGCCGGAGGCGGCGGCCGCCGCCAAGGGTCTCAACTACGTGAAGCTCGACGGCGAGGTCGGCATCATCGGCAACGGCGCCGGCCTGGTCATGTCGACCCTTGACGTGGTCGCCGGTTGCGGTGCCCGCCCCGCCAACTTCCTCGACATCGGCGGCGGGGCATCCGCCCGCATCATGGCCGACGGGCTGTCCGTCATCCTCTCCGACCCGGACGTGAGGTCGGTGTTCGTCAACGTCTTCGGCGGGATCACGGCGTGCGACGCGGTCGCCGACGGCATCGTACGAGCCCTGGACGCCGTCCTGTTGACCAAGCCGCTCGTCGTGCGCCTCGACGGCAACAACGCGGCGCGCGGGCGGGCCGTCCTCGACGAGTACGCCCACCCGCTGGTCCAGCAGGCCACCACCATGGACGGCGCCGCCCGCCGAGCCGCCCAACTCGCCAACGCGGCCTGAGGAGACGGAACATGGCGATCTACCTCACCAAGGAGAGCAGGGTCCTAGTCCAGGGCATGACCGGCGGCGAGGGCATGAAGCACACCCGGCGCATGCTCGCGGCAGGCACGAACGTCGTCGGCGGCGTCAACCCGCGCAAGGCGGGCCGTAGCGTGGACTTCGACGACCGAGCCGTGCCCGTGTTCGGGTCGGTCGTCGACGGTATACGGGCGACCGGAGCCGACGTCACCGTCGTCTTCGTACCGCCTGCCTTCGCCAAGGCGGCCGTCGTCGAAGCGGGCGACGCCGGCATCGGACTCGCCGTCGTCATCACCGAGGGCATCCCCGTCCACGACACCGTCGCCTTCACCACGTACGCGAAGGAGGCGGGCACCCGGATCGTCGGCCCCAACTGCCCGGGGCTGATCACGCCCGGCCAGTCGAACGCGGGCATCATCCCCGCCGACATCACGAAGCCGGGCCGTATCGGCCTGGTGTCCAAGTCAGGCACGCTCACCTACCAACTCATGTACGAGCTGCGGGACATCGGCTTCTCCACCTGTGTCGGCATCGGCGGCGACCCAGTCGTCGGCACCACCCACATCGACTGCCTGGCCGCCTTCCAGGACGACCCCGACACCGAACTCGTCGTCCTCATAGGGGAGATCGGCGGCGACGCGGAGGAACGCGCCGCTGAGTACATAAAGCGATACATCACCAAGCCCGTCGTCGGCTACATCGCCGGCTTCACCGCGCCCGAAGGCCGAACCATGGGACATGCGGGCGCCATCGTGTCCGGCTCGGCGGGCACGGCACAGGCCAAGAAGGCGGCGCTGGAGGCGGTCGGCGTCCAGGTGGGAACCACCCCGACCGAGACGGCCCGCCTTGCGCTCGCCCTGTTGGAAGCCGACCGCGACGCCACCCATGGCTGACAGGCGCTGACCGCCGGACCCCACGGCGCCACCGCGCCCCACCGCATCACCCGCCCCCGACTGTGCACCGAGAGCGGAGACACCGAATGGCAACCACCCTCAACTCCACCCACCTCGTGGTGAAGTCCGGCACCTCCTGGACCGACGCCTGGCAGCGATGCCTCGCCGTCGCCCCCGAGGCGTTCCGTGACGACCGCGTCCTCAACCTCTGGAACTCCGCCTGGCAGGCCGACGGCCGGGCCCTGCCCGCCACCAGCCCCGTCGACGGCAGCCCCATCGCCGGCCCGCCGCGCCTGGACCGGGACGTCGCCCACCAGGCCGTACGTGCCTCCCTCGACCAGCACCGCGCCTGGCGGCACATCCCGCTCGACGAGCGTCGCGCCCGCGTCGCGGCCACCCTCGACGCCCTCACCCAGCACCGCGAACTCCTCGCACTCCTGCTCGTCTGGGAGATCGGCAAGCCGTGGCGGCTCGCGCAGGCGGACGTCGACCGGGCCATCGACGGTGTGCGGTGGTACGTCGACGGCATCGAACCGATGGTCGCCGGCCGGGGCCCGCTGGACGGTCCGGTGTCCAACATCGCCAGTTGGAACTACCCGATGAGCGTGCTCGTTCACGCATTGCTGGTACAGGCACTGGCAGGCAACGCGGTCATCGCCAAGACCCCGACCGACGGCGGTGTCGCCTGTCTGACCCTGGCCTGCGCGCTCGCCGCCCGCGAGGGGATTCCCGTCACCCTGGTCAGCGGCAGCGGGGGAGAACTGTCCGAGGCGCTCGTGCGGGCGCCCGAGATCGGCTGCGTCTCCTTCGTCGGCGGTCGCGACACCGGCGCCGCGGTGGCCACGGCCGTCGCCGACCTGGGCAAGCGTCATGTACTCGAACAGGAAGGACTCAACACCTGGGGCATCTGGAACTACTCGGACTGGGACGCCCTCAAGGCCGTCGTCCCCAAGCTCTTCGACTACGGCAAACAGCGCTGCACGGCGTACCCGCGCTTCGTCGTCCAACGGCAGCTGTTCGACGAGTTCCTGGCCGCCTACCTCCCGGCGGTGCGCACCCTGCGCGTGGGCCACCCGCTCGCCGTCGCCGACGCCGACGACCCCTACCCGGCACTGGACTTCGGGCCCGTGATCAACGCGGCCAAGGCGAAGGAACTGCACGACCAGATCGCCGAGGCCATCGACCGCGGCGCCGTGCCCGTACACCGGGGCAGCCTGGCGGACGCCCGCTTTCTGCCCGGCCAGGACACCTCGGCGTACGTCCAACCCGTCACCCTCCTGAACCCGCCGCCGTCCTCGCCGCTGCACCACGCGGAGCCGTTCGGGCCGGTCGACACCATCGTCCTCGTCGACACCGAGGCGGAGCTGCTGGCCGCGATGAACGCCTCGAACGGCGCGCTGGTGGCCACGCTCTCCACGGACGACCGGGCGACCTTCGACCGGCTCGCCCCGCAGATCCGCGCCTTCAAGGTCGGCCACGGCAAACCGCGCTCGCGAGGCGACCGCGACGAGCTGTTCGGCGGCTTCGGCGCGTCCTGGCGCGGTGCGTTCGTCGGCGGTGAGCTGTTGGTGCGCGCGGTGACCCAGGGCCCGGTGGGGGAGCGGCTGCCCGGGAACTTCCCCGAGTACCAGCTCATGCCGTGACCCCGACAACCGTCGACACACAAGCGAGGTGGCGATCATGACGAAGGCTCTTGAGGGTGTGCGTGTGTTGGATTTGACGCATGTGCAGTCGGGTCCGTCGGCGACGCAGTTGCTGGGGTGGCTGGGTGCGGATGTGGTGAAGGTGGAGGCTCCGGGCGGGGATGTGACGCGGGGTCAGTTGCGGGATGTGCCGGGTGCGGACTCGTTGTATTTCACGATGCTGAACTGCAACAAGCGCAGTGTCACGTTGAACGTGAAGACGGGGCGGGGCAGGGAGATCCTGACCGAGCTGATCCGGGGTGCGGATGTGATGGTGGAGAACTTCGGTCCGGGTGCGGTGGACCGGATGGGCTTCACCTGGGACCGGATCAGGGAGATCAACCCGCGGATCGTGTACGCGTCGATCAAAGGCTTCGGGGAGGGCCCCTACACCGGCTTCAAAGCCTATGAGGTGGTCGCGCAGGCGATGGGCGGCTCGATGGCGACGACCGGGTTTCCGGATGGTCCGCCGTTGGCGACGGGGGCGCAGATCGGGGATTCCGGGACCGGTATCCACGCGGTGGCGGGGATTCTGGCCGCCCTGTTCCAGCGGGAGTCGACCGGGCGGGGGCAGCGGGTGAATGTGGCGATGCAGCACGCGGTGCTCAATCTGTGCCGGGTCAAGCTCCGCGACCAGCAGCGCCTCGCCCGCGGGCCGTTGGCGGAGTATCCGAATGAGGACTTCGGCAACGAGGTGCCGCGTTCGGGGAACGCGTCGGGGGGCGGTCAGCCCGGGTGGGCTGTGCGGTGCGCGCCGGGCGGGCCGAACGACTACGTGTACGTGATCGTGCAGCCGCCCGGCTGGAAACCCCTCGCCGGGTTGATCGGCAGGCCCGAACTCGCCGAGGACCCCGAGTGGGCCACCCCGGAGGCGCGGTTGCCGAAGCTGGCGAAGATGTTCCAGCTGATCGAGGAGTGGACGTCGACGCTGCCGAAGTGGGTGGTGTTGGAGCGGCTGAACGCATACAGCATTCCGTGCGGGCCGATCCTGTCCACGAAGGAGATCATCGAGGACGCCTCGCTGGCCGCGAACGACATGATCGTGACGGTCGGGCATCCCGAGCGGGGTGAGTTCACCACCGTCGGCAACCCCCTCAAACTCTCCGACTCCCCCACCCACGTCACCTCCCCGCCCCTCCTCGGGCAGCACACCGAAGAAATCCTCATCGGCGAACTCGGCCTGGAAGAAGACGAGTTGTCGACCCTGAAGGCACAGGGCGTGATCTGACCGACGGCGGCCGACGTCGCCTCTGCTCCGTCCCGAGTGAGGTAGTCCAGCCATGTCCACACACGCACCCCGTTTCGCCACCGAGACGGTCACAGACCGGCTCGTGGAGTCCAACCGCGCCTACGCCGCCGGTTTCACCGACCCGGGGATGGACGCCCGCCCGGTACTCCAGGTGGCCGTCGTGGCTTGTATGGACGCCCGTATCGACCTCCACGCCTCCCTCGGCCTGGAGTTGGGCGACTGCCACACCATCCGGAACGCGGGCGGCGTCGTCACCGACGACACGATCCGCTCCCTGACGATCAGTCAGCGGGCGCTCGGCACCCGCAGTGTCGTACTCATCCACCACACCGGGTGTGGTCTCCAGACCCTGACCGAGGACTTCCGGCACGAACTGGAGCTGGAGGTCGGACAACGGCCGGCCTGGGCGGTGGAGGCCTTCCGGGACGTCGACCAGGACGTACGCCAGTCGATGCAGCGCGTGCGCACCAATCCGTTCCTGCCGCACACGGACGACGTCCGGGGCTTCGTCTTCGACGTGGCGACCGGGCTGCTGTGGGAGACGGACCCACGACCTGATGCCGTGCGCGATCACTCCGAAGCCTGAAGAAGTCAGAAGTCAGAAGAAGCAGAAGAAGTCCGAAGGGGGCACCCCGTGTCGTACCGCACCGCTCTCGCAGAGGTCCTACGCCGGGCCGTCGCGCCCTGCGCCGAACTGACCGGCATGGAGGGCAGGTTCCCCCGTGGGGCGGTGACGGCCTTCGGGGCCACCGGGCTGCTGGGGCTCACCGTCTCCGCCGAGTTCGGCGGCGCCGGACTGGGGCTACTGGAAGCCGCCGAGGTGGTGGCCCTCACGGCCCGGGTCTGCCCGGCGACAGCCGCCGTACTCCGGTCGCACTACACGGCGGTCGCCGTCATCGAGTCGTACGGCAGCCCCTGGGTGCGCGGCGAGATCGCCGCCGGACGTCATCTCAGCAGCCTCGCCCTCGTGGAGGACGTCACCGGTTGCGGGCAGGAGACGGAGGCACAACTGCTCATGCCGCACGCCACGGCTGTTCGCTCCGGCGGGGTGGTCGCCCTGCGTGGGCGTAAGCACGGGGTCGTCGCGGCGGGGGAGGCCGACAGTTACGTCTGGTCCTCCCGGCCGCTCGGCACGCCCGACGGGCTGAGCCTCTGGGGGGTTCCGGCGCACGCCCCGGACCTGTTCGTGCCGGCCCGGCCCGGCGCTACGGGGCCACCCGGCAGCTCGACGTCCACGGTGTTCGCCGACCCGGTGCTGGTGCCCGCCGAGGCGAGGCTCGGTGCGGACGGCGGCGGGCTCGACATCGTGCTGGGTACGGTCCTGCCGTGGCTGCGCGAACTGGGGGCCGCCGCCGCTGCCACCGGGCGGGCGCACCACCGCCCGCCCGTCGGAGCACGGCCCGCCGATTTCCTCACGCCGTCCTCAAGCAGGGCATGAACTCCGTCCTGCGGACGGCCCGTTCACGTGCTCCTGCGAATGTCGGTCCTAGCTGGCCCCGGCCGCGATCTGCTTGCGATAGAACTCGGCCGTACGCTCCGTGTGCTTGCGCATGATCTCGCCCGCGCGGTCCGCGTCGCCCTTGGCGATGGCCTTGATGAGCTGCGTGTGCTCGTTCCAGGCCTCCTTGCCGCGAGGCTTGGCGATGGGCGTGTAGTACCAGCGCACCTTCTGGCCCACCTGCGACAGCATCTCGGCCAGGACGTCGTTGGCGGCCACGGACGTGACGTACGCGTGCAGGGCCGAGTTGGCCGCGACCAGGCGCTCGACGTCACCGGCGGCGAGTGCCTCGACGCCCTCGTTCTGAAGCTCGCAGAGCTGCTCGACGTCCTCGGGCTTCGCGTTGCGGGCGGCGAGTTGGGCCGAGTAGGTCTCCAACACCGAGCGGACGCCGAGGAGTTGGGCGGCCTCCTCCTCGGTGGGGGAGTGGACGAAGGCGCCCTGGGCGGGCCGAAGGTCGACCCAGCCGGCGGTCTGGAGCCGCTGTAGGGCCTCACGGACCGGCTGCCGGCTGACGCCGAGATGCTCGGCGAGTTCGGCCTCGACCAGGTGCTGGCCCGGCTTGAGGGAGCCGCTGACGATCAGTTCGGTCAGGGCGTCGTACACGGCCTGGCGCAGGGGTGCCGGGCGGGTGACGCGCCGGGACGCTGCGGCCGTGAGTGCCTCGCGCATGGTTGTCCCGTTCCGCCGCCGGGCCGACGGCTTTGCCAAGGAGGGTGGTCGTCGAGAGGGCCGCCGACGACGGTTTCAGCATACAGGTTTTGGTATGCAACATGGCGTGGGTCGCCGATCATGCAGCCACGTTCAGTCAATCGTGTGAAACGCGTTCGACTGTCGTCTGTATACAGAAGCCTGTATGGGGTATCGTCTGAGTCTCCTGCACCCCTCGCCGGGGACCGCGTTTCGGAAGGCGGAGCGATCATGACGACCAGCGGGAGCGATGAGACGGTCGAGAGCGTGGTCAGGAGGGTGGTGGCCGATCACCGGGGCCGGCGCGGCGCGCTGCTGCCCGTACTGCACGCGGTCCAGGCCGAGTTGGGCCATGTGCCGCAGGAGGCGATCCCGGTGCTCGCGGACGCGCTCAACCTCTCCCGGGCGGACGTCCACGGAGTGGTGACCTTCTACCACGACTTCCGCCGCGAGCCCGCGGGCCGCACCACGGTACGCATCTGCCGAGCCGAGGCCTGCCAGGCCCTGGGCGCCGACCGTCTCGTCAACTACGCGCGCGAGACCGGCCTGACCCTGGGGGAGACGTCGGCCGACGGCTCGGTGACCGTCGAGCAGGTCTTCTGCCTGGGCAACTGCGCGCTGGGGCCGTCGGTCGAGGCGAACGGACGGCTGTACGGACGAGTGGGCCCGGCCCGACTCGGCTCCCTCCTCGACGGGACGGTCTCCTGATGAACACCTCATCCCACTCCTCCGGCCCTTCCCGCTCCACGGCGACGGTCTACGTCCCCCGCGACTCGGCGGCCAGGTCCGTCGGCGCGGACGAGGTCGCCGCCGCCCTCCAACGCGCCGCCACGCGTGGGGACTTCGCCATCGATGTCGTACGCAACGGATCGCGCGGCATGCTCTGGTTGGAGCCGATGGTCGAGGTCGTCACCCCGCAGGGCCGCGTCGGCTACGGCCCGGTCGCCCCCGAGGACGTGGACGCACTGCTGGCCGCAGGCATGCTGGACGGTGCGGACCACCCACTCCGCCTCGGCCTCGTGGACGAACTGCCGTGGCTGGCCCGCCAGAACCGCGTCACCTTCGCCAGAGTCGGCGTGACCGACCCCCTGTCGACACAGGACTACGTCGACCACGGCGGCCTCGCGGGACTGCGTGCCGCCCTGGACATGGCACCCGCCGACGTGGTCGCCGAGGTCACCGAGTCAGGCCTGCGCGGTCGCGGCGGCGCCGGATTCCCGGCCGGCATCAAGTGGAAGACGGTGCTGGACTGCGCCGACGAGCTGAAGTTCGTCTGCTGCAACGCCGACGAGGGGGACAGCGGGACCTTCGCCGACCGCATGGTCATGGAGGGCGACCCGTTCCTGCTCATCGAGGGCATGACCATCGCCGCGCACGCGGTCGGCGCGAGCGAGGGCTACGTCTACATCCGCTCCGAATACCCGGACGCGATCGCGACGATGCGCGAGGCGATCGAACTCGCCCGCGAGCACCGCTGGTTGGGCAAGGGCATCCTCGGCTCCGCACTCGACTTCGACCTGCATGTCCGGGTCGGGGCCGGCGCGTACATCTGCGGCGAGGAGACCTCCATGCTGGAAAGCCTGGAGGGCAAACGGGGGATGGTCCGCGCGAAGCCGCCGATCCCGGCGATCGAGGGCCTGTTCGGCAAGCCGACCGTGGTCAACAACGTCCTCACCCTGACCACCGTCCCGGTCGTCCTCGCCGACGGCGCGAAGGCCTACCAGGACCTCGGAGTCGGCCGCTCGCGCGGCACCCAGGTGTTCCAGCTCGGCGGCAACATCGCGCGCGGCGGCATCGTGGAGACCGCCTTCGGCATCACTCTGCGCGAACTGATCGAGGACTACGGCGGCGGGACGCACACCGGGCGTCCGGTCCGCACCGTGCAGGTCGGCGGACCGCTCGGGGCGTATCTGCCCGAGTCGCTGTTCGATCTGCCCATGGACTACGAGGCGTTCGCCGAGGCCGGCGCGATGCTCGGGCACGGCGGGATCGTCGTCTTCGACGACAGCGTCGACATGGCCGCGCAGGCCCGCTTCGCGATGGAGTTCTGCGCCGAGGAATCCTGCGGCAAGTGCACACCGTGCAGGGTCGGTTCGGTGCGCGGGGTCGAGGTGATCGACAAGATCGTCGCCGGTACGCACCCGGACGAGAACCTGGCCCTGCTCGAAGACCTCTGCGACCTGATGACCGACGGCTCGCTGTGCGCGATGGGCGGGCTGACCCCGATGCCCGTACGCAGCGCACTCACGCACTTCCCCGACGACTTCCTCGGCGGCCGTCGGCTCCTGGAGATCCACCCCGTACGAGCGACGGAGGGCACGGCATGAGCCTGCTCAAGGAACCCGACTTCGGCACCCCCGAACGGCCCGGCCCGGCAACGGTGTCGGTGGAGATCGACGGCCTGCCGGTGACCGTCCCGGAGGGCACCTCCGTGATGCGCGCGGCAGCACAAGCAGGCGTCGACATACCCAAGTTGTGCGCCACCGACAGCCTGGAGGCCTTCGGCTCCTGCCGGTTGTGCGTGGTCGAGATCGACGGCCGACGCGGCACCCCGGCCTCCTGCACCACACCATGCGCCGACGGGATGAAGGTCAGCACCCAGACGCCGAAGGTGGAGAAGCTCCGCCAGGGCGTCATGGAGCTGTACATCTCCGACCATCCCCTGGACTGCCTCACCTGCCCGGCCAACGGCGACTGCGAACTCCAGGACATGGCAGGCGTGGTGGGGCTCCGGCAGGTCCGGTACGGCTACGAGGGCGCCAATCATCTCGAAGCCGAGAAGGACACATCCAACCCCTACTTCGACTTCGACCCGTCCAAGTGCATCGCCTGCTCCCGCTGTGTCCGGGCCTGCGGCGAGGTGCAGGGCACCTTCGCACTCACCATCGAGGGGCGCGGCTTCGACTCCAAGGTCGCGGCGGGGGCGGGGGAGTCCTTCATGGACTCCGAGTGCGTCTCCTGCGGCGCCTGCGTCCAGGCCTGCCCGACGTCGACGCTTCAGGAGCGCTCGGTCGTCGAACTCGGCATGCCCACAAGGTCAGTTGTGACCACCTGCGCGTACTGCGGCGTCGGCTGCTCCTTCAAGGCCGAACTGCGCGGCGACGAACTCGTCCGCATGGTGCCCCACAAGGACGGCGGGGCGAACGAGGGCCACTCCTGTGTGAAGGGCCGCTTCGCCTTCGGCTACGCCACCCACCCCGACCGCGTCCTCAAGCCCATGGTGCGCGAGCGGATCACCGACCCCTGGCGCGAGGTCGAGTGGGACGAGGCGATCGGCACCGTGGCCCGCCGCATGCGCGAACTCCAGGACAGGTACGGAACCAGCTCGGTCGGCGCCATCACCTCCTCGCGCTGCACCAACGAAGAGGTGTACGTCGTACAGAAGATGGTGCGCGCCGCCTTCGGCAACAACAACGTCGACACCTGCGCCCGCGTCTGCCACTCCCCGACGGGATACGGACTCAAGCAGACCTTCGGCGAGTCGGCGGGCACCCAGGACTTCCGTTCCGTGGCCGAGGCCGACGTCATCATGGTGATCGGCGCCAACCCCACTGACGGACACCCGGTGTTCGCGTCCCGGATGAAGCGACGGCTGCGCGAGGGCGCCAAGTTGATCGTCGTGGACCCGCGCCGCATCGACCTCGTACGCTCGCCGCACGTCGAGGCCGAGCACCACCTCCAGCTCAGGCCGAGCACCAACGTCGCCGTCGTGAACGCGATGGCGCACGTGGTGGTCGCCGAGGGGCTGGTCGACCGGTCCTTCGTGGACGCGAGGTGCGAAGGGTTCGACGAGTGGGCGGAGTTCGTCGCCCGACCGGAGAACAGCCCTGAAGCGGTCGAGGAGATCACCGGCGTACCGGCCGCCGAACTCCGGTCCGCCGCAAGGCTGTACGCGACCGCCCGCAATGGCGCCATCTACTACGGCCTCGGTGTCACCGAGCACAGCCAGGGCTCGACCATGGTCATGGGAATGGCCAACCTCGCGATGGCATGCGGCAACATCGGCCGGGACGGCGTCGGCGTGAACCCGCTGCGCGGCCAGAACAACGTCCAAGGCTCCTGCGACATGGGCTCGTTCCCGCACGAACTCCCCGGCTACCGCCACGTGTCGGACGACGCGGTACGCACCGTCTTCGAGAACCTCTGGGGCGGAACTCTCCTCGCGGAGCCGGGACTTCGTATCCCCAACATGTTCGACGCGGCGATCGACGGCACCTTCAGGGGCCTGTTCGTCCACGGCGAGGACATCGCCCAGTCGGACCCCAACCTGGGGCACGTCACCGCAGCCCTCGAAGCGATGGAACTGGTCGTAGTACAGGACCTGTTCCTCAACGAGACGGCCAAGTTCGCGCACGTCTTCCTGCCCGGCGCGTCGTTCCTGGAGAAGGACGGCACGTTCACCAACGCCGAACGCCGGATCAACCGGGTGCGCGCGGTGATGAAACCGAAGACGGGCAAGCACGAGTGGCAGATCGTCAGCGAGATCGCCACCGCGATGGGTTATGAGATGTCGTACGACCATCCGCGCGCGATCATGGATGAAATCGCCTCCGTCACACCGACGTTCACCGGAGTCTCCTTCGACCTCCTCGACAAGCTCGGCAGCGTCCAGTGGCCGTGCAACGAGCAGGCGCCGGAAGGCACGCCCATCATGCACGTGGACGAATTCGTGCGCGGCAAGGGCAAGTTCGTGGTCACGTCGTACGTACCGACAAACGAACGCAGCACCCGTCGCTTCCCGTTGGTCCTCACCACGGGACGCATCCTCAGCCAGTACAACGTCGGCGCGCAGACCCGCCGTACCGGCAATGTCGCCTGGCACCCCGAGGACATCCTCGAACTGCACCCGCACGACGCCGAGGACCGCGGCATCAAGGACGGCGACATGGTCACCCTCGCCAGCCGCGTCGGGCGGACGACTCTGCGCGCGGAGATCTCCGACCGGATGCCCACCGGGGTCGTCTACACCACCTTCCACCACCCCGTGACCGGCGCCAACGTGGTGACCACGGAGAACTCCGACTGGGCGACCAACTGCCCGGAGTACAAGGTGACCGCGGTCCAGGTCGGCCTCGCCCGCCCGAGCGAGACCGCTGAAGCGGAACCGACGGCGGAACCGACGGCGAATCCGGTGGCCGACGACCTGATCATGGTGGTGGACTGAGATGACAGCGACCGTGCCGTCGGAGCGAAGGATGGCGAACGACATCGCCAGAAACCTCGGACACCTGCCGGGGGAGCGGGCCGCCGAGGAGATCGCGGGGCACATCGGCAGGTTCTGGGACCCACGCATGCGTACCAGGCTGTACGAGTTCGTCGACGCCGGAGCGGACGGCCTGGACCCCTTGGTGGTGGCCGCCGTGAAGCTCCTGCGCTGACCCCTAGGCTGGGGCGGCCCCGGACGGAGAGGAGTCGTTCATGCTGTTCCGGCAGCTGGAGTACTTCGTGGCGGTGGCGAGGGAACGGCACTTCGCCCGGGCGGCGGAGTCCTGCTACGTGTCCCAGCCGGCGCTCTCGGCGGCGATCGCCAAGCTGGAGCGGGAGTTGAACGTCACGCTCATCAACCGCGGGCACAACTACCAGGGCCTCACCCCGGAAGGCGAACGGCTCGTCGTGTGGGCCAAGCGCATCCTCGCCGAACAGGACGCGTTCAAGGCCGAGGTGGCCGCCGTACAGTCCGGCATCACGGGCACGCTGCGGCTCGGGACGGACCCCACGGCATCCACGACCCTCGCGCTGCCCGTCGCCGCCTTCTGCGCGGCGCACCCGCTGGCCAAGGTGCAGGTACGGTCCCGGCTCTCGACGAAGGAACTCCACCGCCAGCTACGGGACTTCGAGCTGGACGTGGCGATCGCCCACTTCGACCCGGGCGACCAGGAGGGACTTCAGGTCGTCCCCCTCTATCAGGAGCGGTACATGCTGCTGGTCTCGGACGACCAACTCGTCGCCCAGTCCGCCACCGTGACCTGGGCGGACGCCGCCCAGCTGCCCCTCGCCCTGCTGACGCCCGACATGCGGATCCGGCAGATCGTAGACACCGTGTTCGCGGAGAAGGGGTTCGTGGTGACCCCACAGGTCGAGACGGACTCCATCGCCTCCCTCTACGCCCATGTGGGCGGCGGCGGTTGGGCGAGCATCGTGCCGCACACCTGGCTGCGCGCCATGCCGGTCGTCGGCCGGACGAGAGCCCTGCCCCTGGTCGACCCGGAGGCCGGAGCGCAGGTCTCGGTCGCGATCCACGCGGCCACCCCCGGCTCGGTCGCCGCCCGCGCCTTCGTCAACGCCGCCACGGGCCTGTCCCTGGACGACTTCTTCGCCCGCCCGCTGCCGACGGCCGAACCCCGCGTGCGCTGAGCCCCGCCGTCAGGACGCGTACCGGGCCTGCACCGCCTTCCGGTCCAGTCCCCCCTTGGCGGTGTACGGCAGTGCCGCGACCAGCTCGATCCGGTCCGGCACCTCGAACACGGCCAGCCGGTCACGGCAGTACCGCAGGATCTCGGCGGGCCCGACGCTCTCACCCTCGCGCACCACCACGACGGCACCGACCCGCTGCCCGTACACCGCGTCCGGTACGGCGAACACGGCCGCCTCGGCGACCCCAGGGCACCCGGCGAGGATGTCCTCGACATGCTCGGGCGCGATCTTCTCCCCGCCTCGGTTGATGAGGTTCTTGATCCGCCCGGTCAGCGACAGATACCCGTCCTCGTCCAGCGCCCCAAGATCACCGGTGCGCAGCCACCCGTCGACAAAGGTGTACGCCGTCCCGTCACGGTCGGCGAGATAGCCACGGGCGACGGTCGGACCGTGCACCCACACCTCGCCCTCCACACCCACCGGACACACCCGCCCGCTCCGGTCGACGACCCGCACCTCGACCCCGGTCGGCCGCCCGACCGACCCCTGCTTCAACTCTCCGCGCTGCGGCAGCGGTTCGCTGGTCGCCTGGTGCGAGGACTCGGTCATCCCGTACGCCGACAGCAGCGGCGCCCCGAACGTGCGCTCCAGCGCGCGCTGCGTCGCTGTGTTGAGGGGCGCGCTGCAACTCCGTACGAACTTCAGGGGAGGTGCCTGCGACCCCGGGTACTCGCGCTCCGAACGGTCGAGCAGGATCTCGTGGATGGCCGGCACCGCGGTGAACCAAGTGGCGTTCACCGCCCGCATGTCGCCCCAGAACGTGCTCGCCGAGAACCGCCCCCGCTCGGGCAGCAGTACGCAGCCCCCGCTGGCCAGGGACGCCAGCAGCGCCGCGAACAGCCCGTGGCCGTGGAAGAACGGCATCACCGCGACCGTCGCGTCACCGGGGCCCAACTCATAGGTGGCACAGATGTTTTGGACGGAGGCGGCCACGTTGGCGTGGGTCAGCGGGACCATCTTCGCCCGGTCGGTGGTGCCGGCGGTGAACAGGACGAGGGCATCCCGGTCCGACAACTCACCTGCCGCGCCTGGCACGTGGGGAACGACACCGGGTTCGAGCGAGACCGCCGCAGTGCCCGCCCGGGACACCTCCACCCGCAGCGGCCAGACCGGGACCGGCAGAGCGCCC
The DNA here is from genome assembly GCF_045041225.1 of Streptomyces sp. NBC_00075. Lineage (NCBI taxonomy): Bacteria > Bacillati > Actinomycetota > Actinomycetes > Kitasatosporales > Streptomycetaceae > Streptomyces > Streptomyces sp. NBC_00075. The sequence continues at coordinate 1,596,584 of NZ_CP108243.1, read as the reverse complement.
CCGCTCGCCGCCGGACCGACGAGAACCGCCCGCGCCCCCAACGCCGCCAACCGCGCGGAGAGTTGAGCACCGGGCAGCGCCGGATCCAGCGGAGCGACCACCACACCAGCCCGCGCCGCACCGAGCAACGCAACAACGAACTCGGCGGTGTTGGCGCAGATCAGCCCCACCGCGTCACCGCTCCCCAGCCCCGCACGGACGAGCCGTGTCGCCACGTCGTCAGCCAGCGCGGCGAGCCCCCGATAGGACACGTGCACCCGGTCACCGGAGACCACGAGAGCCCGGGCGTACGGGCGTTCACGCGCCTGCCGGTCGAGTAGATCGGCGAGGCCCGTGACCGTCGGAGGTTGGTACCGGTCGGCGTCGCGCACGGATGCCGCGGCCGGAACAGCCATGACCCCACCCCCTCGCGCCAGTTCTGACGGAACAGTCCTCTGCGAGCGTGGGGTGACCTGCGGTCGGCGTCCAATACGCGCTGGTGAACGGCCGATAGCAGCTGTCTATCAAGGGAGTTGGCGACCCCTCCACCAGCCGTCGATAGACGCTGTTTATCGGCTGGTCGCCGATGGGTCTTGGACGCGGCCCGACGTGCTGCGGATGGTGAGAGGAGTAGCCGCTCCGGCAGGACCTGCCCAAGGAGGACCTCGGACCATGACCGCCCCCTCGCCACTGGAGACCGCGGCAGCAGCCGACGTTCCGACCGAACTCACCGACGGGTACCACCTGGTGGTCGACGCCCTCAAGATGAACGACGTCGACACCATCTACGGAGTGGTCGGCATCCCGATCACCGACCTGGCCCGTCTCGCCCAGGCCCAGGGCATCCGCTACATCGGCTTCCGGCACGAGAGCAACGCCGGACACGCGGCGGCCGCCGCCGGCTACCTCACCAAGAAGCCAGGCGTGGCCCTGACCGTGTCGGCCCCCGGCTTCCTCAACGGCCTGGTCGCGCTGGCGAACGCGACCACCAACTGCTTCCCGATGGTGCAGATCTCCGGTTCCAGCGAGCGCCACCTCGTCGACCTCAAGCAGGGCGACTACGAGGAGATGGACCAACTCGCCGCCGCGCAGCCCTTCGTGAAGGCCGCCTACCGAGTGAGCCGCGTGGAGGACATCGGCCGGGGCATCGCCCGCGCGCTGCGCACCGCGATCTCCGGACGCCCCGGCGGCGTCTACCTCGACATCCCCGCCGCGGTGCTCGGCTCCATCATGCCCGCCGATGAGGGCGCGAAGACCCTGAGCCGCCTCGTCGACCCGGCGCCGCGCCAACTCCCGGCCCCGGAGGCCGTGGACCGCGCGATCGAGCTGCTGGCCTCCGCCGAGCGCCCGTTGGTGGTGCTCGGCAAGGGCGCTGCGTACGCCCAAGCCGACGCCAAGGTAAGGGAGTTCATCGAGTCCACGGGAATCCCGTACGTACCGATGTCGATGGCGAAGGGCCTGCTGCCCGACGACCACCCGCAGTCGGCGGCCACGGCGCGTTCCCTGGCGCTGAAGAAGGCCGACGTCGTGATGCTGATCGGCGCGCGCCTCAACTGGCTGCTGGGGCACGGCCAGACGGGGTGGAACCCCGACGCCAAGTTCGTCCAGATCGACATCGACCCCAAGGAGATGGACAGCAACCAGCCCATCGCCGCCCCCCTCGTCGGTGACATCGAGTCGGTGCTCGACGCCCTCGCCGAACGCACCAAGCCCGGCCAGATCACGGTCCCTTCGGCCTGGCGCGAGGAACTCGGGGCGCGCTCGGCCCAGAACGTCGCCAAGATGGCCAAACGGCTGGAGGCCGACCCGCACCCCATGCAGTTCATGGGCGCCCTGAAGGCCGTACGCGACGTCGTGCGCGCGCGCCCGGAAACGTACATCGTCAACGAGGGCGCCAACGCCCTGGACATCGCGCGCAACGTCATCGACATGCACGTACCGCGCCACCGCCTCGACAGCGGCACCTGGGGCGTCATGGGCATCGGTATGGGATATGCCATCGCCGCCGCCGTCGAGAGCGGGGATCCGGTCGTCGCCGTCGAGGGCGACAGCGCCTTCGGGTTCAGCGGCATCGAGATCGAGACGATCTGCCGCTACAACCTGCCCGTCGTCACCGTGATCATGAACAACGGCGGGGTCTACCGGGGCGACGACACCAACCCGTACGACGACGCTCCCTCACCCACGACCCTCATGGGCGCGGCCCGACACGACCTGCTGATCGAGGCGTTCGGCGGCAAGGGCTACCGCGCGACCACGCCCGCCGAGGTCACCGCCGCGCTCACCGAGGCGCTGGCCTCCGGCGGTCCGGCGCTCATCGACTGCGTGATCGACCCCTCGGCCGGCACCGAGAGCGGCCACATCTCGCACCTCAACCCCAAGGGCATCACCGTCGGCAACATCACGCCCGCCAAGAAGTGACCCCGACCCCCTTCTGTATCTCGAACTCCCGCTCCGTACGCGTACGTTCACGAAAAGGAAGAAGCAGACATGAGTGAAAAGCCGCTCGCCGGAATCAAGGTGATCGACTTCACCGGGGTCCAGGCCGGCCCCGCCTGCACACAGTTGCTCGCCTGGTTCGGCGCCGATGTCCTGAAGGTGGAGCGCCCCAACGGCGGCGACGTCACCCGGAAGCAGCTGCGGGACATCGAGGACCTCGACGCGCTGTACTTCACGATGCTCAACAGCAACAAGCGCTCCCTCGCCATCAACACCAAGACCCCTGAGGGACTTGAGGTGCTGGAGAAGCTCATCACCGACGCCGACGTGCTGGTGGAGAACTTCGCCCCGGGCGCCCTGGACCGGATGGGCCTGACCTGGGAGCGCATCCAGGAACTCAACCCACGGCTGATCTTCGGCTCGGTCAAGGGCTTCAACGACGACTCGTCCTGGAACGACCTCAAGGTCTACGAGAACGTCGCCCAGTGCGCGGGTGGCGCCGCCTCCACCACCGGCTTCTGGGACGGACCGCCGACCATCTCCGGCGGCGCCCTCGGCGACACCAACACCGGGATGCACCTGGCGATCGGCATCCTCACCGCGATCATCGACCGCAACAAGACGGGCAAGGGGCAGAAGGTCTCCGTCTCCATGCAGGACGCCGTGCTCAACCTCTGCCGGGTCAAGCTGCGCGACCAGCAGCGTCTGGAGCGGGTCGGTTACCTGGAGGAGTACCCGCAGTACCCCAACGGCGAGTTCACCGACGTCGTACCGCGCGGCGGCAACGCGGGCGGCGGCGGCCAGCCCGGCTGGGTGCTCAAGTGCAAGGGCTGGGAGACCGACCCGAACGCGTACATCTACTTCACCGTCCAGGAGCAGAACTGGAAGCGCACCGCCGAGGTGATCGGCCGCCCCGAGTGGGCCGAGGACCCGGCGTACGCCACCGCGCGCGCCCGCCAGTCGCACATCTTCGAGATCTTCGAGGAGATCGAGAAGTGGCTCGCGGACAAGACCAAGTACGAGGCGGTGAACATCCTGCGCGAGTGGGAGGTGCCCTGCGCCCCGGTCATGAGCATGAAGGAGCTGGCCTACGACGAGGACCTGCGCAAGAGCGGCACGGTCGTCGAGGTCGAGCAGAAGGGCCGCGGCACCTACCTGACCGTGGGCAGCCCGGTGAAGTTCTCCTCCTTCAAGCCGGACATCGCCGGTGCCCCGCTGCTGGGCGAGCACAGCTCCGAGGTGCTGGTCGAGCTGGGCTACGACGAGGAGACCATCGGCCGACTGAAGGAGAGCGGGGTCATCGTCTAGATCGTCCAGTAGGCGGATGACGTGGAAGTGGCCGTGGCCTTCGGGTCACGGCCACTTCCACGTGTCCGGCGGCGCCTCAGACAGTCGCCCTGCTCTGGGTCTCGGCCTCGGCCCGTCGCCGCTCCCGCTCTCGCTCCCGGTCGCGCCGCGCGGTGACGTCCCGGATGACCGCCCCGACGTACGTGCTGCCGTCGGGGCCGGGCAGCAGGACCACGCTGAACTCGATGGACAGCTTGCGGCCGTCCGCCGCCAGCGCGGGCACGTTGAGCAGGTCTGCGTCCCCGTACTTGGTCGTCCCCCGCGCCATGGCTTCCGCGAACCCGTCCCAGTGACGCTTCCGGTGCCGCTCGGGGATGATGACGTCCAGACTTCGGCCGTCCACGTCGCCCGCCGAGAACCCGAAGATGCGCTCCGCGCCCCGGTTCCAGAAGCGGATCAGCCCTTCGCCGTCGATGATCACTATGCCGTCGGGCGCCTGGGCGGCCATTCCCAGCACCACCTCGGGATGCAGATCTTCCATGTCGCCTCCGTGCAGGGGCAGTTGGATAACGAACGCATTCTGGCCGACAGTATACAGATAGATGGTATACAGAATCCATACTGTCTGTTCGGGACCTGTGCTCCGAACAGAGGCGGGACCCCCGCGGCGCAGGGGGCGCTCCCCGCCGCCAGGGGCCCCGCCGTCGTGGGCCGTGGCTCGACTACTCCGGCATCATGCGGCGGTCCCGAGTGCGAGGAGATCGCTGATGGCGTGGACGGTCCGCAGGGTGGGGACGTCGACGCCGGTGATGTCGGCGAGTTCGATGACGGCGGTCAGGAGGACGTCGAGTTCGAGGGGCTTCCCGCGTTCGAGGTCCTGGAGGGTGGAGGTGCGGTGGTCGCCCACCTTCTCGGCGCCGGCGAGGCGACGCTCGATGGAGATGCCGACACGGCAGTTGAGGGCCTCGGCGACGGCCAGGGTCTCTTCCATCATGGTCTGGATGACCTGACGGGTGCCGCCGTGGTGGCACATCTGGCGCATCGTGGCGCGGGCGAGGGCGCTGATCGGGTTGAAGGAGATGTTGCCGAGCAGCTTGAGCCAGATGTCGTTGCGCAGATCGGGCTCGACGGGGCACTTGAGCCCGCCGGCCCGCATGGCCTCGCTGAAGGCGTGGCAGCGCGGGGAGAGGGAGCGGTCCGGTTCGCCGATCGAGAACCGGGTGCCCTCCAAGTGCCTGACGACGCCCGGCCCTTCCAGTTCCGTCGCCGCATACACGACACAGCCGATGGCCCGTTCCGGTGCGAGTACGGCACTGACCGCGCCGCCGGGGTCCACACTCTCGACGCGCTGGCCGTCGTGGGGTCCGCCGTGATGGTGGAAGTACCACCACGGGATGCCGTTCTGGGCGGCGATGACAGCGGTGGACTCGTGGAGCAGCGGCTCGATGAGCGGCCCGCACGCCGCGTACGAGTTGGCCTTGAGCCCGAGGAAGACATAGTCGACGGGGCCGACGTCGGCGGGGTTGTCGGTGGCGTGGGCGTGCGCGGTGAAGTCACCGCGGGGGCTGAGAACCCGTACGCCGTGTTGCCTCATGGCCGCGAGGTGCGGTCCACGGGCGACAAGATGGACGTCGGCGCCTGCTTGGTGCAGGGCGGCGCCGACATAGGCACCGATGGCTCCGGCGCCGAGGATGGCGACTTTCACTGGGTGGCGCTCCGTTCGGTCGAGGGTGTACCGCGGAACTGTCGAAAACTGTCGACGAAATATTGTCTACAGGATGGAAGTGGTGGCAGCAAGGGTCCGGGACGGCGCCCGGACGGCCGCCTGGGGCCGCGTGAGCTGGGTTTCCGGTCGTTTGTGCGCCGTAGACTGTAGGCGAAAGCCAATTCATACTGGGCTCTCACATGTGGCGACGACGCTGCGGAGGAGGGGCCGTCATGCTGTCGACGACAGGACTGCCGCAGGGTGCGGTACCGAAGCTCGAACGTCCCGGTCCGCTGCGTGACCGGGTGTACGAGGCGTTGCTCGAACTGATCACCACCCGTGCCCTGCAACCCGGCCAGCACCTCGTCGAGAGCGAACTCGCCGGACACCTCGGGGTCTCCCGCCAGCCCGTCCGCGAAGCGCTCCAACGGCTCAGCACCGAGGGCTGGGTCGACCTACGGCCTGCCCAAGGTGCGTTCGTGCACGAGCCGACGGAGGCGGAGGCCGACCAACTCCTCACCGTCCGCACCCTGTTGGAGGCGGAAGCGGCCCGCCTCGCCGCAGCCAACGCGGGTGCCGCGGCCATCACCGTGCTGGAGGACATGTGCGCGGAGGGCGAGCGCGCGGTCGCCGCCGACGACGTGGACGGCGCGGTGGCGATGAACGCCCAGCTCCACGCGAAGGTGATGGAGCTGGCCGGGAACACGGTCCTCGCGGAGCTTGCGGCACAGGTCGATCGCAGGGTCCGCTGGTACTACACGCCGGTCGCCCGGCAGCGTGGCCGGCAGTCGTGGATCGAGCACCGCGAACTGATCGCGGCGATCACGGACGGCGACGGACAGCGGGCCACGGAGGTCATGCGGGCCCACACGGAACACACCCGGAAGATGTACCACCAGCGGGAGCGGTAGCGGGGTGGGCGCTCGGTGACCGTTTCGTTGCCCGTGGTGAGAGATATGCAGGTGAAAGCCACTCTGAAAGCTTGGTATTGTTGTTCGTGTCGCCGCGGGGAGCACTCCCACGGCGGCAGACACCTAGTCCGGGTGGCGGAATGGCAGACGCGCTAGCTTGAGGTGCTAGTGCCCTTTATCGGGCGTGGGGGTTCAAGTCCCCCCTCGGACACACTCTAGATGCGCACGGATGGTGCCGGCCGGGTTTCGGTCGGCACCATCCGTTTTTCGGATGGTGTCTGCTTCGTTGCGGTGAGTGAGTGCGGCCCGGGCGGTATCCGATGGGTGCCGCTGTCCTGTTCCGGTGTCACCGTCGCCGCCCGCGAAGGGCGAGCAGGCGGGGCGTGACTGTGCAAGCTGCCAAGATCTCCTTACGGTTGGATCCGACCGCCCCGCCGGGGCACCGGGTACGAAGGGGACTCAGCGGAAGCCAGATTGACGGCGCTTGCGGCGACGGCGGTGACAGCTCTGACCGGGCTGATGGTGACGGAGTCGTGGGAGCAGGCCAAGCTGAGACTCGGCCAGTGGCTGCGGCGACGTGGCGTGGACGAGGACCCGCAGGGTGAACTCCAGGCCGACAGCGACGAGTTGGCGCGCGCCCGCGCGGACGGAGATGAGCGGGCCGTCGAACGGGTCGAGGAGCAGCTGCGTGAGCGTCTCCTTCGCGTGCTGCGGGACGACCCGGAGGCCCCAGGAGAGCTGGCGCGGCTGATCGCCGAACTGGCGCCGGCCGCACCGGTCACGTACGTCAGTTCGGTCCGCGGCGGCGTGCAGCACGGTCATTCTTTCCAGGGCGCGCGCTTTCTGGGCAACGTCAACTTCACCGTTCCGGCGCCGGTACCGGCGGGGACGGGACCGCGGCCGAACCAACTGCCCGCTCGGACCTTCAGATTCGTCAACAGGGGCGACGAGATCAACGAGCTGCGTCAGGCGTTCCCCGCGGCCCGGACCGGCTCCGACCGCGTCGACCTCGTGGTGGTGTCGGGGGTCTCCGGCGTCGGCAAGACCGCGACGGCCCTCCGGTTCGCGGAGATGGTTCAGGACCTCTATCCGGACGGTCAGTTGTACGTGCCCTTCGCCGATCTGCGCGACCAGTCGGCGTCGACGCCCGCGGTCGGGAGGGACATCACGGATGCCGGCGAGGCGCTGGCCATGTGCCTGAGCGCCTTGGGCGTCGGAGAGGACGCCATGCCGCGGACCGTCGAGGCGCGCGCGAACCTGTTCCGGTCCTGCTCCAGCGACCTGCGCATCTTGCTCGTAGAGGCCAGCACCCCCGGATCCCGGGCTTCTCCCGTCGCTGTCGCCTCCACGATCCGGCCGTCCCGGAGCCCTGCGAGGCAGGTCTGTCCTCGTACGTCCGACACGGCCAGGAGACTCCCCGGAAGCCGCGCGAGCGTGTCCTGGATCCAGCGCAGCGCACCGGCGGTCGTCGGGTCCGTCCGGCGCCGGACGATCACCGAAGCGCTCGTGGCCACTCGCCCGTCGCGTTCGTCGTCCGTGCAGGCGAGATGGGAGAAGAGCGTGGGATCCTCGGGTGCCGCACCGGCGTATCCGGCCACGGCCGACGGAACACGCCGTACGGCGACGGTCGGCCCGCCGCTGTCCTCGCCTACCTCGGTGGTCACCCGCCAGGAGGTGACCGGCGCGGTGGGCGTGTCAGGCAGGGGTACGGCGAGCGGGTGCGGCGGCGCCGCATCGGGCTCGGGGAGCCGGAGCAGGCGGTAGAGGGCGGTGCGGAGGCGTGCCAGGGCATGGCCGGGTTCGGCGAAGGCCCTCGCGGCGACCGGCGCGTACCGCTCCGGCGTGTGCTCGCGTACGGCGTCCTCGATCTGCTCGTGCAGGTCTCCGCGTGGGGCGAGCCGGGGTGCCAGGTCCGCCATGGTGTGGACGGCGGTGCCCGGCACCGCGTCGGCGCCGAACGCGGCGAGCAGCAGCGGCGTACCCAGGGACGCGCCGTACAGACTGACCGATCCGTGGTCGCCGACCAGGACATCGGCCGCGACGAGGGCCGGGCGCCAGGCGTGCACGGCGGGCATCAGCAGCAGACCGGCGTCCAGCGCGGTCGTCTGGAGCGTGCGCAGCTGCCAGGCGCCGTGCGCCGACCAGACGTTGGGGTGGACGATGGCGCCGACCTTGTACTCGTCGTAGGGGAGTTGGGCGAGGAGGCGGGCGGGGAGGTCTGGCTGCGTCCCCAGGAGGGAGGTCGGTCCCCAGGTCGAGCTCACCATGACCAGCTTGTGGTCCACCCGGACACCCAGTGCCTCCCGGTAGGCCGGTCTCCTCGGCCTGCTGCTCAGCAGCTCGTCGAGACAGGGATCGCCCACCAGGAGAGTGCGTCCCGCGGCCTTCGGGTGGGTGGCGAGCAGCTGCTCTTCCTGCGACGGGTGGGAGACGGCCAGCCAGGCCCGTCCGGATTCGAGCAGCGAGTCCGGGACGACGCCGGACAGGCGCTCGTGCGGGCCGCGCGAGTCCGGGACGAGCTTCTGGAACCCCACGCCGTGCGGCAGCACGAGGACAGGGCAGTCGCCCTCCGGCACGTCGATGTTCTCGCTGGCGGACAGGATGAGATCCGGGGCCACGTCTGCCAGCTGTTCCCAGGGCATGACACGGCACCCTGCGTCGTGCAGGAGGCTGAGGACGCCGGAGTCGAAGGCCGAGGTGGGGTCGTACGCGAAGACGACGGTGACGCGGTGGTCGCCGCGCAGCAGCGCCGGGAGCGATTCGAGGACGCGCACGGTCGAGGTGACCGTGCGGGCGGCCACGACGAGGGTGCGTTCGCCGTGGAAGGTGCTCCACCGGTGGGCGTCGTGCCCCACGGGCACGCGAAGGGGCCGGCTACCGGACAAGGCACCCGCCTCTAACAAACCAGTTCCCCCAGCCGGTCAGCGGCTCGCGGCTCGCGGCGACGATCCTCTATCACAGCTCAAGCCGCGCTTCTACCCTCCATGTCGGGACCACCTCGCTGCTCGTGAACGGTTACACGGTAACCAGAGTGGCCGGCGGCCCGGATCACCGAGGCGGGCCGGAGGCCACGACGGCGCAGCCGTCGCGTGTCCGCCCCGGAAAAGATCGCTGGAACGGGAATGGCCGTTCTCCGGCTGTGGTTGGCGTCGGAGAGTAGTCACAGCAGTACCCAGGTAGAAGCGGAGTGTATGAAATGAAGATCGGGTTACTGGGAACTGGCAATGTCGCCAAGGTCGTTGGCTCGAAGTTGGTTTCCCTCGGGCACGAGGTCACCCTGGGGTCGCGCGACCCCGAGAACTCCCCGGCCGTGAAGTGGGCCGAGGAGAACGGCGCCAAGGTCGACGGTCTGCGGGAGACCGCCGCGGGCGCCGATCTGGTGGTGAACACCGCACCAGGGCTCTCCTCCCTCGATGTCCTCACCGCTGCCGGCGCCGACAGTCTCCGCGGCAAGGTGGTCGTGGACGTCTCCAACGCCACCGAGACCAGGGACGGCGGCCTCGCGGTCGTCACCCCGAACGGCGGGAGCATCGCCGAGCAGCTCCAGTCGGCCTTTCCCGAGGCCCGGATCGTGAAGTCGCTGAACACCATGGCCGGTCAGGTCATGGTCGATCCCGGTCGTATCCCGGGCCACCACACCGTCTTCCTCAGCGGCGACGACCCGACGGCCAAGGCCGAGGTCGCCGATCTGCTGAAGTCGTTCGGCTGGTCCGACGCCCAGATCCTCGACATCGGCGATGTGACCAGCGCGCGTGCCACCGAGGCCGCGCTCCTGCTGTTCGTCCGCCTTTACACCACGTTCCAGTCCCCCGAGTTCAACCTCTCGGTCGCGAAAGCCTGAGTGAGTGGGCCGGCCGACCGTTCCAGCGGTCGGCCGGCCCGCCGTGCTCTATTCCCTAGGGGCTCAAAAGTAGGGGGTCGGGCAACGCGGCTAAGGGTTGGGGCGGCCTGATTCACGGCCGTAACGTTCTCCGGACGGAGGTGTCGTCGCCAACGGAGAGGCAACTGCCATGGACGCTCTGGCCGAAGCGGTGATCTCGGGCGCCCCGCCGAGTGAACTGGAGAATGTCGCGGTTCCCAGCCTGTACACCGCCGCGCATCTGCGGAAGGACCAGACGGAGATCTTCCGCGGCGTGGCCGACAAGGACGTGCGGAAGTCGCTGAACGTCGGAACGGTGCGCATGCCCCGGCTGGCTCCCGACGAGGTCCTGATCGCCACGATGGCCGGCTCCATCAGTCACGACACCGTCTCCGCGGCGACGTTCGAACCGCGGCCGACATTCGATCTCCTGGAACGCCTCGGCGGACAGGGCGGATTCGACCAGCGGCACGACCAGGCGTTCCACGCGATCGGTTCGGACGCCGCAGGCGTGATCGTCCGGGTGGGTTCCACGGTCCGTCGCTGGAAGGTGGGGGACCACGTCGTGGTGGCCGGGGCGTGGGTCGACTCCCAGGAGCCGGGCACCCACATGGACGGCATGCTCGGCACCGAGCAGCGGACCTGGGGCCTGGAGACCAACTACGGAGGCCTCGGCCACTACTCGGTGGCACGCGCCGACCAGATCCTGCCCAAGCCGCCGCACCTGACGTGGGAGGAGGCGGCCTCCGGCACGCTGTGCGCGACGACCGCGTACCGGATGCTGGTCGGAGAGCACGGCGCCCGGGTCAAACAGGGCGACATCGTGCTGATCTGGGGCGCCGCCGGCGGGCTCGGCTCCTTCGCGGTGCAGCTCGTACGGAATGCCGGCGGCATCGCGGTCGGCGTGGTCTCCAGCGAGGAGAAGGCCCGTCAGCTGACCGAGCTGGGCTGCGACGTGGTGATCAACCGGTCCGAGCTGGGACTGGACGAACCCGGCCGGGACACCGCGGAGCTCGGCCGGCGGCTGGGCAAGGTGATCCGGAGCAAGGTCGGCGAGGACCCGCACATCGCGGTCGACACCACCGGCAGGGCGACCTTCGGGATCTCTGTCTTCGTGGTGCGGCGTGGCGGTGTCGTGGTCACCTGCGGCTCCGACTCCGGGGACTGGCACAACTTCGACAACCGCTATCTGTGGATGAACCTCAAACGCGTCATCGGCAGCAACATCGCGAACTACCAGGAGGCGTGGGACTGCAACCGGCTCTTCACCCTGGGCCGGCTCTCGCCCGTCCTGTCCCGGACCTTCCCGCTGGCCGACGTGGGCGAGGCCGCCCGTCTGGTGCAGAGCAACCAGCACCTGGGCAAGGTCGGTGTGCTGTGCCTGGCGGCGGAGGAGGGACTGGGCGTCACCGATCCCGGATTGCGCGCGCGGATCGGCGAGCGGAAACTGACACCCTTCCGGTCCCGGGCCCTGGCGGGCTGAGGGACCGGCCGTACGTGGGGCTGGCGTACGCGGGGTCCGCCGGACACGGGCCGGTGGGTGGCGGGTTCCGGATCAGGAACCCGCCACCCACCGGGTGCGGTCACCGTCGCCGGCCACCGTCCACGATCACGTGGCGCCCTGGCACGGCCCGGCCACTCGCCCTGTCACGCGGTGCCCTGGAGTTTTGTGTTCAGCCGGATCTGTAGATCGATCCGGCCGTCCACCTGGAGCTTGCGGTACACCCGGGTGAGGTGCTGCTCGACCGTGCTGACCGTGATGTAGAGGCGGCCGGCTATCTCCCGGTTGGTGTGCCCGCGAGCGGCCAGTTCGGCCACCCGCAGCTCCGCGTCGCTGAGCACTGTCTGCATGTCGTCCTCGGCGACCGCGGGTGCCCCCGTGCCGGAGTGCGGGGCGGCGAACTCCGGCAGCAGCGTCTGCCGTACGTGGGCCTCGGCGCCGGACTGCGCCGCCGTACGCCAGATCCGGCGGGCGGTGAAACGCGCCTGGTGGGAGTCGCCCAGCTCCACGTACACCCGGTTGAGTTCCATCAGTGTGGCCAGCAGTTCGACCGGGAGCCGGCTGCTGTCGAGCAGGTCGTCGGACTTGCGCAGCAGCACCACTGCCTGACGCGGTCTCATCGTCCCGGCGCGCAGCCGCAGCAGGGGGCCCTGTACGCGAGGGTGTTGGGCGTCGGGACGCTCCGCCAGCTCGTCCAGTGCCCGCGCGGCCCGCTCTCGGCGACCGAGCCGCAGCAGTGCCTCGGCCACCCCCAGCCGCCAGGGCACGATCCCGGCGACGTCCATGTCCCAGTTCTTCATCAGCCGTCCGCAGGCCAGGAAGTCCCGCAGGGCCGGCAGATGGCGCCCCATCGCCAGGTGGTGCTGTCCACGCGCCTCGAGGAAGTGCAGGTAGTACCGGGTCTTCGAGGCTCCCTCGGGGCGTGGGAACGCCAGCCACTCCGCCGCCGTACGGTGATGGCCCGCCGCGGTGGCGGCGGAGATCAGGGTCGACAGCGGCATCTCGATCTGGGGACCCCACGCCCTCGGTCCCATGAGCCGCAGCCCTTCCCGGGCCAGCCGGACCGCCGTCGGCAGGTTGCCGCGCCGGCGGGCCACCTCGGACAGGATCCCCGACCGCACGGCCTGCCAGGTGCGGAAACCCTCGGCTTCGGCACTCTGGTAGATCCGGGTGGTCCAGTACTCGGCACGGTCGAGTTCATGGACGTAGAGCAGCGCGCACAGCGCGTTGGAGTGAGGGCCGCGCCAGTAGTCCGGCGAGTGGTCGTTGCGCAGGACACCCTCGGCGACCCGGGCGGTGGCGTCGTAGTTCCCGGCCTGCATGAAGTCCCACATCACCGAGTCGACCAGCGGTCCGGCGGTCGGGTCCTCGCAGGCCGGACGGGGATCCGTCGGCCGCTCCCGCAGGAGTACGACGGACTCCGGGTGGGTGCTGCGCAACGACTGGTCGGTGCTGAGCAGGGCCTCGCCGACCTCGGGGGAGTGCGGACGCTCGCGGATCCTGGTCAGTATCCCGGCGGCCTCCTCCTCCCGCCCGTGCCACATCAGGGCGCGGGCCAGCATGATGGCCTCCAGGTCGGGGAGGTGCCCCTGCTCGAAGGCGTTGAGCAGCCCGGCGAAGTGGGACATGGCCCGGGCGGGGTTCATCCGCCACTCGACCCGGACCTTGGCCGCGGTGATCAGCGCGCGTTCCTCACCGTCGGGGCAGTCCCGCAGCGCCAGGTCCAGGCACTGGAGGGCGAGGTCGGCCTGCTGGCAGTCCAGCGCGTCCTCCGCCGCCTGGCGCAGCAGTGAGATGTGCCAGTGGCGGACGGGCCGGTCGGCGGCGATCAGATGCTCGGCGACCCGCAGCGGGGTCTCGCCCTCGCTGTGCAGCAACTCGGCGGCGCGGTAGCGCAGTTCGGACGCGTTCTCGAAGCCCGGGTCGTTGAGGACGACCGAGCGGGCCGCCGGGTGCCGCAGTGATCCGTCGGGGCCGAGCAGACCGGCCTGCGAGAGTGCGGCGCTGAACCTCTTGACCTGGCGGCGGGGCCTGGACATCAGCTTGGAGATCAGTTCGGGGGTGGCGCGATCGCCGAGCAGGGCGATGCCCCGGGCCACGTCCAGGCCGGGCTGTCCGCTGTGGTGCAGGCAGGCGAGTACGGCCGTGGCGGAGATGTCGCCGGGGCTCAGGGATTCCCCGCCGGCGGCCGAAGGGTCCATCAGGTGCTCTTCCAGCAGGGCCCGGACCACCAGCGGGTTGCCGCCGGTGGCCGAGTGGGCGGCCGGGGCGAGCCGGTGCGCGGTGGCGTCGTCGAGCCGCTCGGAGAGGATGCTGGTGACTCCGTCCACCGACAGCAGGGGCAGCTGGATCTGCCGGTGGTGCGGTTCGCGGAACAGCTCCGCGTGGAAGAGCGGGATCGTCTGCTGCGAATACTCGCTGGTCACCAGCACCAGCATGACCGGTGCGACACGGACGTGGCGGACGAGGTAGAGCAGCCCGCGCAGGGATTCGGCGTCGGTGAGATGGGCGTCGTCGGCGATCAGCAGGAGCGGGGTCTGGGCCGCTGAGCGCAGCAGGTCGTGGCAGATGGCGAGCATGAGTTGTGACGACATGGCGTGGCCGGACCGTGTCTCGGCCAGCCGGTGGCGCAGTTCGGCCGCTGACGAACAGGCTTCCAGGAGCTGGCCGAAGATTCCCGAACCTGCTCCGGCGTCGGCCGGTGAGGCATGGGTCAGTACGACCCGGACGCCCTGGTCGGTGGCCCTGGCGGCGAGTTGGTGGGCGAGTTCGGTCTTGCCCGACCCGACCGGGCCGGTGACGGAGACGACTCGCCCGGCGCCACCCAGGGCCTCGTTGAGTAAGCTTTCCAGGAGGAGAATTTCTTCCGCCCGTTCAACGAATGTCACATTATTCCCCTTTGCGCGGCCTCTGGCCTCGCTGCGCGTTATGGTGCCTGAGCTTCCTCGTTCAAAGGTCATTTATTCCCCCGTCGCCGAGGTGGCCGGTGCGGCCGGTGGCCGCTGACCGATTCTAACTCGGCGGCTGGTTAAGCTGGCGCAAAGAAACTGCCTGGGTGCGAAAGTGCATACCTGAAAGCGCACGTAAAGGAAGTGGCAATTCCGGTACCGCTACGGTCAGTGATAAGCGGCCCTCCAGAGTTGCCCAGAGTGGTCTGGTCCAGTTATGACGGGCCAAAATAGCTCTGCGCACCCCCTATCGGTCAACCCCTATTGGCCCTGCCACCGGCGGCGATCGGGTCTGCCGCGCACCGCGCCCCCTCCATCGACCGCGCTCCTGCCCGTCGGGCCCCGCGCTCCATGAGCCACCCCTATACCGCAATAGCAGCGCAACGCGGGGATAGGGGCACGAAACTAAGGGTTGGCCTCCGGTCGGCCCGCAAGTAGCGTTTCACCGTCCGAATTCGGCGGATGAATGCGGAGGTCCGTCGGCTGCGCCCTTTGTTTCGCACGAGGGGTCCTTTGTTTCGTACAAGGGAACGCGAAAAGCAGTTCATTGCCGTATACCGCCGGTGTCGACGGACGGGAAGCCGGTACGGAGGAAGCGGCGAACACAACGCGCCGGAAACCGGTGTGTAACTTTCCCGTCCGCTTCCCCCGGGATGCGGTCGGCGCGCCCTTCGCCGTGCGGGCGCCGGAGCCCGAGGAATGTCCGAGGATGCCCGACAGGAAGGCGAAGTCACGCCCATGACCGACGAACCCCGTTCCGACAGCAGCCCGCAGGCGCAGCCGGTCCCGGCGGAGCCCATCGCCGTCGTCGGTCTGTCCTGCCGTCTGCCCGGCGCAGTGGACCCGGCCGCGTTCTGGGAGCTGCTGAGCAACGGCACCGAGGCCATCACCGACGTACCGCCGGGCCGGCCCGGGTTCACCCCCCGACCCGAGGGCGCCCGGCCGTTGCGGGCCGGATTCGTCGACGGCGTGGAACGGTTCGACCCGGAGTTCTTCGGCATCTCCCCCCGTGAAGCCGCCGACATGGACCCCCAGCAGCGGCTCGCCCTCGAACTCGCCTGGGAGGCCCTGGAGGACGCCGGCATCGTCCCCGGCAGCCGCAGGGACACCCGCACCGGCGTCTACCTGGGCGCGATCTGGGACGACTACGCCAAACTCGCCCACGAGCACGGGCCCGACGCCGTCAACGGCCGCTCCCTCACCGGTCTGAGCCGTGGTGTCATCGCCAATCGCGTCTCCTATTTCCTCGGCCTCCAGGGCCCCAGCGTCGTCGTCGACACCGCACAGTCCTCCTCGCTCGTCGCCATCCACCTGGCCTGCGAGAGCCTGCGCAGCGGAGAGACCGACCTGGCTCTGGCGGGCGGGGTCAGTCTCAATCTCCTCCCCGAGGGCTTCACCGTCGCCGAGCGGTTCGGTGCCCTCTCGCCGACCGGCCGGGCCGCTGTGTTCGACGCCCGCGCCGACGGCTACGTACGCGGCGAGGGCGGCGGTGTCGTCGTGCTCAAAACCCTCCGTCAGGCCCTCGCCGACGCCGACACCGTGCACTGTCTGATCCGAGGGGGCGCCGTCAACAACGACGGCGGCGGTGACACCCTCACCGCGCCCCGGGCGAGCGGGCAGCGCGACGTCCTGCAACGGGCCTATGAAAACGCGGGAGTGGACCCCGCGCAGGTGCGTTTCGTGGAACTGCACGGAACGGGAACCACCGTCGGCGATCCCATAGAGGCGTCCGCGCTGGGCGCGGTCATCGGCCGCGCCCAGCCGGACGCCTCGCCCCTGCTGGTCGGCTCCGTCAAGACCAACATCGGACACCTCGAAGGCGCCGCGGGCGTCGCCGGCTTCCTCAAGGCCGCCCTCAGCCTGCGCGAGCGCACCCTGCCGCCCAGCCTCCACTACCGCGACCCCAACCCCGCGATCCCGCTGGACACCCTCGGCCTCCGTGTCGCCGACACCACCGTCGACCTCACCCCGGAGGACGGCGACGACAACCCCGTGTTCGCCGGCGTCAGCTCCTTCGGCATGGGCGGCACCAACTGCCACCTCGTGCTGTCCGACACCACCGGACTTCCGGCGCCCGCCGGCGGCGACTCCCAGGACGACTCCCGTACCGGCCCGCACCCGGGACCGCACACCGTCCTGCTCTCCGGACACGTGGACGGCGCGCTGCGCGACCAGGCCCGGCGGCTGCGCGACCATCTCGCCGTCCACCCCGGCCCCGGCCTGCCCGACCTCGCACACACCACCGCCCTGGCCCGTGGCCACCTCACCCACCGGGCCGCGCTGCTCGCCGGGGACCGCGACACCCTCGCCACCGCCCTCGACGACCTCGCCGGACACCGCCCCTCACCCCGTGTCGTACGGGGCACCGCAGGACCGGCCGGGGGAGACCTCGCCCTCCTCTTCACCGGCCAGGGCAGCCAGCGGCCCGGCATGGGCGCCGGCCTGTACGCCGCCCACCCGGTGTTCGCCACCGCCTTCGACGACGCCTGCCGCGAACTGGACGCCCACCTCGACCGGTCCGTACGCGAACTGGTCCTCGGCGCCCCGGACGCGCCCGACGCCGCGCTGCTCGACCGGACCGGATACACCCAGGCCGCGCTGTTCGCGTACGGGACCGCCCTCTTCCGGCTCCTCCAGCACTGGGGCATCACCCCCGCCGCCCTGCTCGGACACTCCATCGGCGAGCTGACCGCCGCCCACGCCGCCGGCGTCCTCTCACTGGCGGACGCGGCGACTCTCGTCGCGGCACGCGGCCGTCTGATGCAGGCCCTCCCGGAGGGCGGCGCGATGGTCTCCGTCCAGGCGTCGGAGACCGAACTCGCCCCGCGGCTCGCCGACTTCACCGGTCGCGTGGAGATCGCCGCGATCAACGGACCCACCGCGACCGTGCTGGCAGGCGACGAGGACGCCGTCCTCGCGATCGCCGGCGACTGGCGGGCGCGCGGCCGCAAGACCAAACGGCTGCGGGTCAGCCACGCCTTCCACTCCCCGCACATGGAGGGCATGCTGGACGACTTCCGCCAGGTCGCCGAGAGCCTGACCTACCACCCGCCGGCCCTCCCGGTCGTCTCCAATCTCACCGGCCGCGCGGTCACCCCCGGCGAACTCCTCGACCCGGGCCACTGGGTACGCCATGCCCGCCGGGGAGTCCGCTTCCTCGACGGCATCCGCACCCTCGAAGCGCGGGGCATCACCGTCCACCTCGAAGTCGGCCCCGACGCCGTGCTCGCCACGATGGGCCGCGACTGCGTCACCGCCGACGCGGTCTTCCTGCCCACGGCCCGGGCCGGCCGCGCCGAGCCGGACACGCTCGCCGCCGCCGTGGCAGGGCTGCACGTGCACGGTGTCCCCGTCGACTGGGCGCGCGTCCAGGAAGGCCGGGGCGGACACCGCGTAACCCTGCCCACGTACGCCTTCCAGCGGGAGAGCCACTGGCTGGACCCCGCGAAGGGCGCCCGGCCGGTCCGCCCGTCGGCAGCCGCGCGGCCCGTGGAACCGGCGGCGGACGCCGTCGCCCCCGAGCAGCCCCGGAGCCCTGCCGACCCGCTGCGGGCACGCCTCGCCGCGCTGCCCGAGGCGGACCGCGAACGGGCGCTGGCCGAACTGGTCCTCACCCAGGTCGCCGCCGTCCTCGGCCACGACTCGATCGAACGTGTCGAGCGGGAGCACACCTTCAAGGACCTCGGCTTCGACTCGTCGGCCGCCGTCGAACTCCGTGACCTGCTCACCGAAGCCGTCGGCGTCGCCCTGCCCTCCACCCTGGTCTTCGACCACCCCAGCCCCGAAGCCCTGATCCGCCACCTGCGCGCCGACGCCCTCCCCGCGCCGACTCCGGCCCGGCCCACCCGGGACACCGACGACGACCCCGTCGTCATCGTGGGCATGGCCTGCCGTCTCCCCGGCGGAGTCGACTCCCCGGAAGAGCTGTGGGACCTGGTCACCGAAGGCCGCGATGTCATCGGCGACTTCCCGGAGGACCGTGGGTGGGATGTGGAGGGTCTGTACAACCCTGATCGGGAGGTGCCGGGGTCGTCGTATACGCGTCGGGGTGGGTTTCTGCATGGGGCGGGGGGCTTTGACGCGGAGTTCTTCGGTATTTCGCCGCGTGAGGCGTTGGCGATGGATCCGCAGCAGCGGTTGCTGTTGGAGATCTCCTGGGAGGCCCTCGAACGCGCCGGCATCGACCCGACCACCCTGCGGGGCAGCAACACCGGCGTCTACGCGGGCACCTTCATGTTCCGCGACCACACCACCCCCGGCGGTGGCCCCGACCCCCTGGAAGGCCAGCACATGACCGGCAGCGCCGGGAGCGTGCTGTCGGGGCGGGTGTCGTACGCGTTTGGTTTTGAGGGTCCGGCGGTGACGGTGGATACGGCGTGTTCGTCGTCGTTGGTGGCGTTGCATCTGGCGGTGTCGGCGTTGCGTCGGGGTGAGTGTGATGTGGCGTTGGCGGGTGGGGTGACGGTGATGTCGACGCCGGGGACGTTTGTGGAGTTCTCGCGTCAGGGTGGGTTGTCGGCGGACGGGCGGTGCCGGTCGTTCGGTGCGGAGGCTGATGGGACGGGGTGGGCCGAGGGTGCCGGGGTGCTGTTGGTGGAGCGGTTGTCGGATGCGCGCAGGTTGGGGCATCGGGTGCTGGCGGTGGTGCGGGGGTCGGCGGTCAATCAGGACGGTGCGTCGAATGGGCTGACCGCTCCCAACGGTCCCTCCCAGCAGCGCGTCATCCGCGCCGCACTCGCCGACGCGGGTGTGGGGCCCGCCGACGTCGACGCGGTGGAGGCGCACGGCACCGGGACGCGGCTGGGTGACCCGATCGAGGCGCATGCCTTGTTGGCGACGTACGGGCAGGGGCGGGTGGCCGAACGGCCTTTGTGGCTGGGGTCGTTGAAGTCGAATCTGGGGCATGCGCAGGCGGCTGCGGGGGTGGGCGGGGTCATCAAGATGGTGATGGCCATGCGTCATGGGGTGTTGCCCCGGACCCTGCACGCCGAGACACCCTCACCCTTCGTCGACTGGGACGCGGGTGCGGTGGAGTTGCTGGCCGAGTCGCGGGAGTGGCCGCAGACGGGTCGGCCGCGTCGGGCCGGGGTGTCCTCCTTCGGCATCAGCGGCACCAACGCCCACGTCGTCCTCGAAAGCGCACCCGAGCAGCCCGCGTACGGATCGGACGAGCCGGAGTCGCCGGCCGGGTCCGCTGATGCCGATGCGGTGGGGTTGCCGGTGCCGGTGGTGATATCGGCTCGGGGCGAGGTCGCGTTGCGGGCGCAGGCGGTGCGGCTGGGGGAGTTCCTGGCCGCCGACCCGTCACCGTCCCTGACCGAGGTCGCGCACGCGCTGGCTACGACGCGGGCGCTGATGGAGCACCGCGCGGTGATCCTGGCCACCGACCGGGAGGAACTGCTGACCGGTCTCGCCACCCTCGCGGCCGGGGAGGAGAGCCCCCGGGTGGTCACCGGACAGGCTGGGCCGGGTGGCGGGCTGGCGGTGGTGTTCACCGGCCAGGGCAGCCAACGCCCCGGCATGGGCCGCGAACTCCACCACACCTTCCCCGTCTTCCGGGACGCCCTCAACGAGACCTGCGCCCTCCTGGACAGGGAACTGGCCGCCGAACTCGCAGACGCGGGAGCCGGCTCGCTGCGGGACATCATGTTCGCCGAGCCCGGCACCCCGCAGGCCGAGGCCCTGGACCACACGGTGTTCACGCAGAGCGCCCTGTTCGCCTTCGAGACCGCCCTCTACCGCCTGCTGTCCTCCTGGGGCATCCACCCCGACCACCTCGCCGGACACTCCGTCGGCGAAGTCGTCGCCGCCCACACCGCCGGCATCCTCACCCTCCCCGACGCCTGCACCCTCATCGCCGCACGCGGCCGACTGATGAACTCCCTGCCCACCGGGGGTGCGATGGTCTCCGTCCAGGCCCCCGAAGACCATGTCACCAACGCCATCAGGGCTGTTGACGGTGCCAGCGGTCGGGTGGTGATCGCGGCGGCCAACGCACCCACCTCGGTCGTCATCTCCGGTCACGAGGCTCCGGTGCTGGCCGTCGCCGGTCAGCTGGAGGAGCAGGGCGTCAAGACCCGCCGCCTGCGCGTCAGCCACGCCTTCCACTCACCCCTCATGGACCCGATCCTCGAAGACTTCCACACCGTCCTGAACACGCTCACCTTCACCCCGCCCCGCATCCCGGTGATCTCCAACCTCACCGGCCGCATCGCCGACCCCGACGACATCACCACCCCCGACTACTGGATCCGCCACCTCCGCCAGGCCGTCCGCTACGCCGACACCCTGGACACACTCCACACCCTCCACACGACCACCTACCTCGAAGTCGGCCCCGACACCACCCTCACCACCCTCGGCAAGACCACCCTCGATCACGACACCGTTCGCCACCTCGCCACCCAACACCGCGACACCCCCGAAACCACCGCCCTCCTCACCACCCTCGCGACCCTCCACACCCATCACTCCACGCTCCAGTGGCCCACGCCCCGCCACACCGGCCCCGCCATCGACCTCCCCACCTACCCCTTCCAGCACAAGCACTACTGGCACATACCGACAGCCCCGGAAGCCGCCGACGCCGCCGGGCTCGGTCTCGGTGCGACGGGGCATCCGATGCTCGGTGCCGCCGTGCCGTTCGCCGACCGCGACAGCACGGTGCTCGTCGGCCGGCTGTCGACGGCGGACCGTCCGTGGCTGGCCGATCACGCCGTACTGGGCACCGTCCTCTTCCCCGGCACCGGGCTGGTCGAACTGGCGATACGGGCCGGTGACCAGGCCGACAGCGGTGCGCTGGAAGAACTCATGCTGGAGGCCCCGCTCGTGCTGCCCGCCAAGGGCGGTGTCCAGCTCCAGGTCATCGTGGGCGAGGAGGACGAGACCGGCCGCCGGTCGGTCACCGTCCATTCACGGCCCGAGGACGGGGACGAGTCCGCGCGGGAGTGGACGCGACACGCCACGGGCGTCCTCGCCCCGGCCGCCGCGCCGGCCGCGCACGCGAGCACTGAACTGGGCGGCGCCTGGCCGCCGCCGGGTGCGCAGCCCGTCGAACTGACCGGCTGGTACGCGGAGTTGGCGGCGCAGGGTTTCGAGTACGGACCGGCGTTCCAGGGCCTCAGGGCCGCCTGGCGACGCGGCGACGAGATCTTCGCCGACATCGCCCTCGACGACACACAGGCCGAGACCGCCGGACGCTACGGACTCCACCCGGCCCTCCTCGACGCGGCACTGCACGCCATCGAACTCGGCGCACTCCCCGCCACCCCCGGCGAAACCCACCTCCCCTTCGCCTTCAACGACGTACGACTCCACGCCACCGGAGCACCCGCAGCCCGCATCCGACTGGCACCCGCCGGACCCGACGCCGTGTCCATCGAGGTGGCCGACGCCGAGGGGAACCCCGTCGCGACGGTCGGGTCACTGGACCGCCGTCCTGTCTCGAAGGACCAGCTGAAGGCGGCCGGGGCCGGTACCGAGGACGCGTTGTTCCGGATGGACTGGCGTGAGCTGCGGGGCCCCTCCGCACCGACGGACGACGAGCAGCGCTGGGCGGTGCTGGGCGCGGTGCCCGTGGGCCTGGGTGTGAAGACGGTGCCCGTCACCGGCCTGGACTCGGTCGAGGGAACCGAGGACGTACTGCTGCTGCGGCTCGCGGACTCCTCCGGAACCGATGTCGTGCGCTCGACGCACGAAGTGACGCGCGACGTCCTGGCGTTGGTGCGGGAGTGGCTGGCCGAGGACCGTTTCCAGGGGGTACGCCTGGTGGTGGCCACCTCGGGCGCCGTCGCCGCGGCGAAGGGTGACGAGGCGGCCGACCTGCCGCACGCCGCCGTCTGGGGTCTGCTGCGGTCGGCCCAGACCGAACACCCGGACCGGCTGCTGCTGGTGGACGTGGACGACGCCCCCGAGTCCTGGGCCGTACTGCCGGACGTCGTGGCCTCGGGGGAGCCGCAGGCAGCCCTGCGGGCCGGGTCGGTGCTGGTGCCCCGGATGGCCAGGGCCGAGGCGCCCGCCGCGACACCGGACGCCGACGGGGACCGGTTCGGCGACGGCACCGTACTGGTCACGGGTGCGACCGGAGCGCTGGGCGGACTGTTCGTACGGCATCTCGTCACCGCATACGGCGTACGGGACCTGCTGCTCGCCAGCCGGCGCGGCCGGGACGCCTCCGGTGCCGCCGAACTCGGGGCGGAACTGGCCGAGTTGGGTGCCCGGGTGAGCTTCGCGGCCTGCGACACCGCCGACCGGACGGCCGTGGACGCGCTGCTCGCCGGTGTCCCCGCCGAGCGGCCGGTCACCGGTGTCGTCCACATCGCCGGTGTCCTGGACGACGCGACCTTCGAAGCGCTGACCCCGGAGAGCCTAGACGCCGTGCTGCGGCCCAAGGCCGACGCGGCCTGGCACCTCCACCGGGCCACCGCCCATCTGGACCTGAAGGCCTTCGTGCTCTTCTCCTCGATCCAGGGCTGGGTCGGTGGCGCCGGACAGGCCAACTACGCGGCGGGCAACGCCTTCCTCGACGCCCTCGCCGCCCACCGCCACGCACAAGGACTCCCCGCCACCTCCCTGGCCTGGGGACCCTGGGCCGAAGGCGGCATGGCCGCCGAACTCAGCGCCGCCGACCAGGCCCGGTTCAGCCGCGCCGGCATGGCCCCGCTCCCGCCGGACCGCGGTCTGGCACTCTTCGACACCGCCCTGACCGTCGACGCGGCCTCCTTGGCCGCCGTCCTCTACGACACGACCGTCCTGCGTGCCCGGGGCGCCGAACTCCCGCACCTGCTGCGGGGCCTGGTCCGGGTCCCGGTCCGGCGTGCGGTCGCCGCGGAGGCCGCGCGGGGCGGGGCGACGTCCGGCCCCTCCCTCGCGGAGCGGCTGGCCGCGCTCTCCGCCGCGGAACGCGAGAAGGCGGTGCTGGACCTCGTACGGACCGAGGTGGCCGCCGTTCTCACCTACGAGTCCGCCGACGGTGTGGACGCGGCCCGGGGATTCAAGGACCTGGGGCTGGACTCCCTGACCGCCGTCGAACTGCGCAACCGGCTCGGCAAGGTGACCGGCCTGCGGCTCCCCGCCACCCTCGTCTTCAACTACCCCACCCCGGCCGGACTGGCCGGGCGCCTGGTCACCGAACTCCTGCCCGACCCCGTGGAGCCGGACGACGCACCGGGTGCGGCCGAGGCCAGGGGCGAGGACGCCGAGCCCGAGGCCGTCGAACCGGACCTGATCGACGCCATGGACATCGAGGACCTGATCCGCATGGCGAGCGAGAACGCCGAGTCCTGAACCGCCCATGAGACCCCGGTCCATGAGACCCCGGTCCACTCGACCCCGGCCCAGGAGACCCTGCCGACCAGCCCCGTACCCCCGGATCGCCCAGAAGGATCACGGAGCACATGTCAGACGAACACAAGCTCAGGGAGTACCTCAAGCGCGCGACCGTCGAACTGCACGACTCCCGCAGGCGGTTGAAGGAGGCCGAGGCGGACCGGTCGGAGCCGATCGCCATCGTCGGCATGGGCTGCCGGTTCCCCGGCGGAGTGCGTTCGCCCGAGGACCTGTGGGACCTCCTGCTGGCCGGCGGGGACACGAGCACCGAGTTCCCCGCAGACCGGGGCTGGACCATGCCTGTGTCGGGTGTCCGTGCGGGGGGATTCCTGCCGGACGCGGGCGAGTTCGACGCGGAGTTCTTCGGGATCTCGCCGCGCGAGGCACTCGCCATGGACCCGCAGCAGCGGCTGTTCCTGGAGACGGCCTGGGAGGCGCTCGAACGCGCCGGGATCGATCCCAAGGCGCTCAGGGGCAGCGGTACCGGCATCTTCGCCGGGCGGGTCACCGAGGACTACGGTCTGGTCCTCGCCGACCCGAGCGACGAGATCGAGCCCTACCGGCTGACCGGCCTCGCCGGCAGCGTCCTGTCCGGCCGGATGTCGTACATCCTCGGCCTGGAGGGACCGGCGGTCACCGTGGACACCGCCTGCTCGACCTCGCTGGTCGCCCTGCATCTGGCCGTACGGTCGCTGCGCAGCCGGGAGTGTTCCCTGGCCCTGGTCGGCGGGGCGACGGTGCTGGCGACGCCCGACAGTTTCACGGACTTCGGGCGGCGGGGCATGCTGAGCCCGGACGGCCGGGTCAAGGCGTTCGCCGCCGGGGCCGACGGCACCGCCCTCGCGGAGGGCGTCGGCGTCCTGGTGGCCGAGCGGCTCTCCGAGGCCCGCCGCCATGGCCGCACCGTACTGGCCGTCGTACGCGGCTCGGCGGTCGAGCAGGAGGCCACGGGCAGTGCGCCCGGCGGCCGGGCGCGCCGCCGGGTCATCGAACAGGCCCTGTCCGACGCCCGGTTGGCGCCGTCCGAGGTGGACGCCGTGGAGGCGCACGGCGACGGCACCCTGGCCGGCGATCTGGCCGAGGCGACCGCGCTGGCAGCGGCGTACGGTCCGGACCGGGACCCGGCGCGGCCGCTGCTCGTCGGGACGGTGAAGTCCAGCCTCGGCCACACCCTGGCCGCCGCCGGTCTCGCCGGGATCGTCCGTACGGTGATGGCGCTGCGGCACGGCGAACTGCCGCCCACGCCGTACGTCGGCACACCGTCGCCGCACATCGACTTCGCCGACGGCCCGCTGGCCCTGCCGGCGGACCGGACACCCTGGCCGCAGACCGGCAGGCCGCGCCGCGCGGGCGTGTCCGCCTTCGGGATCACCGGTACCGACGCCCACGTCATCCTGGAACAGGCTCCCGAGCCGGACCCGGCTCCCGAGCCGGAGAGGACGGCACCGCCGCGGGGCCCGGTCGCCCTCCCGCTGCCGTTGTCCGGTGCCGGCGAGGCCGCGTTGCGCGCCCAGGCCGCTCGGCTGCGGGCCTTCCTGGCCGCCGATCCGGCGCCGGACCTCGCGGACACCGGTCTGTCGCTCGCCGTCACCCGCTCCGCCCTCACCCATCGCGCGGTCGTCCTCGGCGAGGACCGGGCCGAGTTGCTCGCCGGCCTCGACGCGCTGGCCCTGGACCGTCCCGCGCGCAATCTGGTCCGGGGGTCGGCCGGTGCCCGTGAACGCGGCAAGACGGTGTTCGTCCTGCCCGGGCAGGGCGGCCAGTGGGTCGGCATGGCCGAGGAACTCCTCGCCACGGAACCGGTGTTCAGACAGCGCTTCGAGGAATGCGCCCAGGTGATACGGCGGTTCGTGGACTGGGACCCCGTCCGTGTGCTCGGCGACGCGACCGCCCTGGAGCGGATCGAGGTGTTGCAGCCGGTGCTGTTCGCCGTGAACATCGCCCTGGCCGCCCTCTGGCAGGCCCACGGCATCCACCCCGACGCCGTCATCGGCCACTCCCAAGGCGAAATAGCCGCCGCCCACATCAGCGGAGCCCTCACCCTCCACGACGCCACCCGCATCGTCCTCATCCGCTCCCAGCTCTTCGCCGACCACCTCACCGGACACGGCGCCGTCGCCTCCCTCCAGACCACCGAAGAAAACGTGCTCCGGCATCTGGCCGCCTATCCAGACCGGTTGTGGATCGCCGGCGTCAACGGACCCACCGCCGTCACCGTCGCAGGCGACCACGACGCCCTGGAGGAACTCGTCACCACCCTCACCGACCAGGGCGTCCGCGCCCGCATCGTCCCTTCGACCGTCGCCTCCCACAGCCCCAAAGTCGAACCCCTCCGCGACCGACTCCTCACCGCCCTCGCCTTCATCCAACCCCGCAAAGCCCACCTCCCCCACTACTCCACGGCTACGGGCGCCGTCCTCGACGGCACCGAACTCACCCCCGACTACTGGTACGAGAACTGCCGCCGACCCGTCACCTTCGCCCCCACCATCCACACCCTCCTCACCACCGGACACACCACCTTCATCGAGTGCGGACCGCACCCGGTGCTCACCGCCGCCGTCGAGGAGACCGCCGAGGCGTACGGCGTCGAGGTCGTCGCCCTCGGCACCCTGCGGCGCGGCGAGGGCGGCCGACGGCGGATCGGTGCCTCCCTCGGCGAGGCCTGGGTACGCGGCCTGGCCGTCGACTGGCGGCCGGAGTTCACCGGCACGGCAGCCCGCCGTGTCGACCTGCCCACCTACGCCTTCCAGCACAGGCGGTACTGGTTCGAGCCGGAGTCCGCCGCCGCCCGCCAGGTGGGGGAGGGGGCCGCGTCGGCCGCGCTGTGGAACGCGGTCGAGAGCGGCGACGCACCCGGCGCCGCCGACGCGCTGCGCCTCGGCGACGGGGCCGACGCCGGTGCGCTGCGCGAACTGCTGCCCGCGCTGACCGCATGGCGCCGCGACCGGCGGATCCGGACCGCGCTGGACTCCTGGCAGTACCGGAGCGTATGGCGACCGCTGCCGGAACCTGACTCCGCCGTCCTGCCGGGGGACTGGCTGCTCGTCACCCCCGGCGCGAGTGGGACGGCGGACGCGGTCGCGACGGCCCTCGCCCGGCACGGCGCCCGTGTGCTGCGCGCCGACGTCGATCCGTACGACAGCGATGCCGATCGGCTCGCCGCCCGGCTCAAGGACGCGGGTGCGGCGGAGGCGACGGGCGTGGTGTCGTTGCTGGCCATGGCCGACGACCCGCATGATCCCGCGGCGGGCGGTATGCCGGGCGCCGCGGTGGGCGGCACGGTGACGCTGCTGCGGGCGCTGGCCACGCTCGGCACCGGCTCGCGGTTGTGGTCCCTCACCCGGGGCGCGGTCTCCACCGGCACGCGCGACCCGCTGACCAGCCCGGCCCAGGCACAGCTCTGGGGTCTGGCCCAGACGGCGGCCCTGGAGAGCCCGGCACTGTGGGGCGGGCTGATCGACCTGCCCGCCCACCTGGACACGCGCGTCGGCGCCCGGCTGGCCCTGGCCCTGTCCGCCGCCGCTCCCGGCGGGGAGCGTGAACTCGCAGTCCGAGGCACCGGCGTGTTCGCCCGCCGACTGGTCCGCGCGGCTGCGGGCGGGTGGCCGAAGGGCGCCGAGGGGCGTACGGGCGACCGGGCTCCGGTTGCCCAGGATCCCACCGGCCGCTGGTCGGTGAGCGGGACGGCCGTGTCCGCCGCCGTTCCCGGTGGGGAGGGCGAGGTCGCCGTCCGAGGCACCGGCGGGTTTGCGGGCCGGCCGGTCCGTGCGACGGCCGACGGGCGGGCACTGGGCGCTGAGGAGCGTACGGGCGCTGCTGAAGGCCCCACCGGCCGTTGGTCCGTGAGTGGGGCGGCCCTGTCCGCCGCCCCTGGCGGGGAGCCTGAACTCGTCGTCGGAGGTACCGGTGTGTTCGCCGACCGGCCGGTTCGTGCGGTGGCCGATGGGCGGGCACCGGGGGCCGAGGAGCGTACGGGCGCCGCCGAAAGCCGTATCGGCCGCTGGTCCATGAGCGGGGCGGCCCTGCCCGCCGCCCCTGGCGGGGAGCCTGAACTCGTCGTCGGAGGTACCGGTGTGTTCGCCGGTCGGCCGGTGCGCGCGGCAGCCGATGGGCGGGCACTGGGCGCCGAGGAGCGTACGGGCGCTGCTGAAGCCCCCACCGGCCGTTGGTCCGTGAGTGGGGCGGCCCTGCCCGCCGCCCCTGGCGGGGAGCCTGAACTCGTCGTCGGAGGTACCGGTGTGTTCGCCGACCGGCCGGTTCGTGCGGTGGCCGACGGGCGGGCACCGGGGGCCGAGGAGCGTACGGGCGCCGCCGAAAGCCGTATCGGCCGCTGGTCCATGAGCGGGGCGGCGCTGGTCACCGAGGGGCTCACGGGTGCCGGTCCGTATGTCGCACGGTGGCTGGCGCGGGCCGGGGCGGACCACCTGGTGCTGACCTGCGGCAGCCTCCCGGACTCCGCGCGGGCCGCCGGACTGGCCGCCGAACTCGCCTTGCTGGGCGCCGGGACGACTGTCGTCGAGACGAATCCGGCCGACCCGGAGGAGCTGGCGCTCGCGCTGGCCGCCGTACCCGCCGATCTCCGTCTGACCGTCGTCGTCCACACGGCCGACCCGCGTGGTGAGGGACCGCTCGAAAGCGTCACCCCCGAGCAGCTCGGTCAGACGCTCGCCCCCAAGGCCGCTGCCGCCTGGCAGCTCCACCGGCTCACCCGCGACCTCGATCTGTCCGCGTTCGTCCTTTTCTCCACGATCGCAGGAACGCTCCGCAGCGCGCCGGGACTCGGCGGATACGGAGCCGCCGGCGCGTATCTCGACGCGCTGGCCGCACATCGCGTCGCTGAAGGGCTGCCCGCCACCTCGGTGGCCTGGGGCGTGTGGGTCGACGCCGACGCGCCCGAGCGGGAGGAGGCGGCCCGCGCCGCCCGGCTGACCCGGCGCGGCATTCCGCCGCTCGACCCCGAACCGGCGCTGGCCGCCCTGGACGGCATCCTGGCCCGGGCCGAGACCACCGCGGTCGTCGCCGACATCCGCTGGCCGGACTATCTCGCCGAGCACGGCGAGGCCGCGCCCGACCTCCTGCTCACGGAGATCCCCGGCGCCGCACAGGCGCGTCGCCCGGAGGCGAGCACGTCCGCCGGCTCCAGCGCGGTGGACAACCGGGCCACACCTGACGCGTTCCGCGCCGGGCTGGCCGGACTCACCGCCGCCCAGCAGCACCAGGCGGTGCTCGCCCTGGTCTCCGGTGAGATCGCCGGGGTCCTGGGCCACTCCGCCACCGCCTCCCTGGACCCCGACCGGACGTTCCTCGAACTCGGCCTGGACTCCCTGACCACGGTCGAGCTGCGCAACCGCCTCGCCGCCGCCACCGGCTCCCGGCTGACCGCCCGGACGATCCTGGAGCAGCGCACCCCGGACACCCTGGCCGCACACCTGCGCACCGAACTGGTCCCGGCGGCGGACGCGACGACCGAACCCCCGCCCCTTCCCACCCCCCTCGCGGTTCCCGGCCTGTTCGGCCCGCTGCTCCGGCGCGCCCGGGAAGAGGACCGGACCGGTGAGTTCGTACGGCTCCTGACCGGCCTCGCCGGATACCGTCCGTCCTTCGGGGAGTCGCCCGAGGAACGCGATCTGCCCGACGCGACACGGCTCGCGCGGGGTACGGACGGGGTGCCGCTCTTCTGCTTGCCGAGCCCGCTGGGCAGCGCCGTACCGGAGCAGTTCGCGGCGTTCGCCGCGCACTTCGACGGCGGGCATGACGTCACCGCCCTCACCCTGCCCGGGTTCCGGGCCGGTGAGCGGGTGCCGCTGACGTCGGCGGCGGTCGCCGAGGCCGTCTCGCTGGTGCTGCTCCGGCAGGCCGGAGCGACTCCGGCCGTGCTGGTCGGCCACGCGGCAGGCGGTCTCCTGGCGTACGCCGTCGCGGCCGGGCTCGAGGCAGCCGGACACCCCGCCGCAGGCGTCGTACTGCTGGACACCGCACCGCCGACCGCCGCCGAACTGGCCGGCCCCGGCGGCCCGTTCCTCGACGCCCGTCCCGCCCAGGAGCCGCCCGACGACGTCCGGCTCACCGCCCTGGGCGCCTATGTTCCCCTGCTCACCGGCCCGGAACCCGCCTCGCTCACCGTGCCCACCCTGCTGGTACGAGCCGCGGACGGTGCGCCGGGGCGGCCGTCCTGGGCCGCCCCGCACCGTGCCGTGCGGGCGCCCGGTGACCGCGTTTCCCTGCTCGCGGAGCATGCCGCGTCGACCGCCCGGCTCGTCCGAGCGTGGCTTCCCGTCCGTGTCGGGTCAGCACTCGAACCCGCGAAGTGAAGGAGCACGTCACATGACCGAACGCACCATGCCGGCGCAGGACAGTGGCAGGACTCCCATCCTGATCGTCGGCGCAGGGCCCTGCGGCCTGGCCGTGGCCTGCGAACTGCTGCAACTCGGGATCCCCGTACGGCTCCTGGAGGCCAGGGAGGACCGGGCCGTCGGTTCGCGTGCCGTGCAGCTGTGGCCGCTCGGCCTCGAAGTGCTGCGGACCGTCAGGATCCTGGACGAGGCACTGGACCGCGGCCTGCGCGTCCACAGCAACATCTACCACCTCGGCGACCGCGTCCTCACGGTGGCGCTCGGCAAGGACAACGAGCCGCTGCTGCTGCCCCAGGAACAGACCATGGAACTGCTGGAAGGGGCCCTGGAGAGGCTGGGCGGCCGGGTCGAACGAGGCGTGCGGGTCACCGGCATCGAACTGACCGACACCGGTGTGACGGCCAAGGCCGAGGGGCCCGGCGGCACCACCGAACTGGTCGAGGCCGACTGGCTGATCGGCGCCGACGGTGTGCACAGCGTGGTCCGCGAACAGCTCGGGTTCGACTTCCGGGGCGTCCGGCTGCCGCTCGACTTCCTGCTCGCCGAGGGGCGTATCGACGGCGACTACGACCCCGGCACCCTCCACTACTACATCGGCCCCAAGGGGTCCGTCGTCTTCGGCCCGATGCCCGGCGGCAAGGTCCGTGTCTCCGGTGTCCTGGCCCCCGGCTTCCCGCTCACCGCCGAGGCGGTACAGGAGTTCCTGGACGAGCGCACCGGCGGCGGGCTGCGGGTCGTCGAGCTGGACACCCTCGCCACGTTCGCCACCGCCGAGCGGATCGCCACCGGTATGCGCAAGGGGCGGGCCTTCCTGGTCGGCGACGCCGCGCACACCCACACACCGGTCGGCGGCCAGGGCCTCAACCTGGGACTTCAGGACTCGCACAACCTGGCCTGGAAGCTGGCCGGCGTCATCAAGGGCCGGTACACGCCCCAGATCCTGGACACGTACGAGCCCGAACGGCTCCAGGCCGCCCGGCAGATCGTCGGCACCACACACCGGCTGATGAGGATGTTCACCCTCGGCCCGACCGCCTCCCGGGTGCAGAACGTGTCCTGGAACCTGCTCGGCGCCACCGGAGTGCTCCGCCGCTGGTTCGTCCCGCTGCTCGCCGGCCGCCGGGTCCGCTACCCCGACGCCCTGGTGCCCACCCCGGACACCGGATCCGGACGTCGGCGCCGCGCCGCGCTCCGCCTGGCCGGCCGCGCCCTGCCGCTGCCCGGCACCCGCCCGCCGCACTGGGTGCCGGCCGCGGCTCCCGGCAGCGGCGGCGGCTTCCGGCTGCTGACCGTGGGCCGTGCGGCCGACTCCGCCCTGGCCCGGCGCGGGCGATGGCTGGCCGAGGCACACGGCACCGCCCTCGAACACGAACACCACCAGCGGCGCAGCACGGCCGGCTTCCTGCTGTTGCGCCCCGACGGCTACGTGGCGGCGTCCGGCACCGAACCGGCCGGCCTCGACCATGTGGAACGCCTGCTCATCGGGCTGACGGCCGGCCGGGGAAGCGCATCCGTCTGACCAGGAGGAGGGACACACGCATGCAGAGCACTGCCGTCAGCGAGGCCTTACCGACCACCGGCGGACACGCCACCGCCGGGCTGGCTACGGGCGAGCCTGTCGCCGAGGCACAGCCCACCGTCGAGCCGGTCACCGCCAAGTCGGCTGCCGCAGAGTGGGCCGCCGCCGGGTCGGCCACCGGCGAGCGGATCGTCGCCGAGTCGGCCTCCGGTGAATCGACCGCGGCCCAAGTGGTCACCGCCGAACCAGCCCCCGCTGAACCAACCCCCGCCGAACCAGCCCCCATTCCCGCCCCACCGCCCGCCGCACACGAGCCCGCCCCCCAGCCCACGGTCGCCGACCTCCGGGCCGAGCTCGGGCGGCGCAAGGAGGCCGTCGAGCAGGGGCCTGACCCCGTCGCCACCGAACGGCAGCACGCCAAGGGGAAGTTGACCGCTCGTGAGCGGATCGATCTGCTGCTCGACAAGGACTCCTTCAGCGAGATCGAGGGGCTGCGGCTGCACCGTGCCACCGGCTTCGGAATGGAGAACCGCCGGCCGCCCTCGGACGGCGTCGTCACCGGCTGGGGCACGGTCTTCGGCCGTACGGTCTTCGTCTACGCGCACGACTTCCGGATCTTCGGCGGCGCCCTCGGCGAGGCCCACGCCGCCAAGATCCACAAGCTGATGGACCTTGCGCTGGCGGCCGGGGCTCCGCTGGTGTCGCTCAACGACGGCGCCGGCGCCCGGATCCAGGAGGGCGTCACCGCGCTGGCCGGTTACGGCGGCATCTTCCAGCGCAACACCAAGGCCTCCGGCGTCATCCCGCAGATCAGCGTGATGCTCGGGCCGTGCGCGGGAGGCGCCGCCTACTCGCCCGCGCTCACCGACTTCGTGTTCATGGTCCGCGGCATCTCCCAGATGTTCCTCACCGGACCCGACGTGGTGAAGACGGTCACCGGTGAGGAGGTCACCCAGGACGGACTCGGCGGCGCCGACGTCCACGCGGCCACCTCCGGAGTCGCCACGTTCGCCTACGACGACGAGGAGACCTGCCTGGAGGAGGTCCGCTACCTGCTGTCCCTGCTGCCGCAGAACAACCGCGAGCTGTCCCCGCGCACCGAGAGCGAGGACTCGCCCGACCGGCGCACCGAGGCGCTGGCCGACCTGGTCCCGCTGTCCGGCAAGGAGTCCTACGACATGCGGGCCGTGCTGGAGGAGATCGTCGACGACGGCGACTACTTCGAGGTCCACCCGGCCTGGGCGACCAACGTGGTCTGCGCGCTGGCCCGCCTCGACGGCCAGGTCGTCGGCGTCGTCGCCAACCAGCCCGAGGCGATGGCCGGGGTGCTCGACATCTCCGCGTCCGAGAAGGCCGCCCGCTTCGTCCAGTTCTGCGACTCCTTCAGCATCCCGCTGATCACCCTGGTCGACGTGCCCGGCTTCCTGCCGGGAGTCGCCCAGGAACACGGCGGGATCATCCGGCACGGCGCGAAACTCCTGTACGCCTACTGCAACGCCACCGTCCCGCGCATCTCACTCATCCTGCGCAAGGCGTACGGCGGCGCGTACATCGTCATGGACTCGCGTTCGATCGGCGCCGACCTCTGTCTGGCCTGGCCGACCAACGAGATCGCGGTGATGGGCGCGGAGGGCGCGGCGAACGTCGTCTTCCGCCGGGAGATCCAGAACTCCCCGGATCCGGACGCGACCCGGGCGAAGAAGATCGAGGAATACCGGACGGAACTCATGCATCCGTACCACGCCGCCGAACGCGGCCTGGTGGACGACGTGATCGACCCGGCCGAGACCCGCGTCGTCCTCATCCGGTCGCTGGCGATGCTGCGCACCAAACACGCCGACCTGCCCGCCCGCAAGCACGGCAACCCACCCACCTGACCTGTACCCCCGTACACCCGCACCCGTGAACGGACGCAAGGAGCAGCGAATGCCACAGCAACGATCCGCCGCGCCCCGGAGCTTCGTCGAGGGCCTCACCTCGGGACGGCTCCCGTGGGAGCTGTTCGCCGACTTTCCCGAACCCGGCCGGGAGGAGACCGCGGCGGGAGACGAGTTCCTGGCGGAGTTCGGCCCCTTCGTCGACGCCCAGGTGGACGGCGACGAACTGGACCGCACGGGCACCTGGCCGGACGGGCTCCTGAAGCAACTGCGTGCCCGTGGATACTTCCAGCTGCTGGCCCCGGCGGAACTCGGCGGCCGTGAACTGTCGCCCTACAACCTGCTCCGTGCCGTCGTCCGGGCGAACCGCCGGGCCATGGGCGTCGGACAGATGCTGTGCGTGCAGAACGGCATCGCCGGAGCCGCGCTGCTCCCCGCGATCCCGCCCGGCCCGCTGCACGACTTCCTGAGCGCCGAGATCGCCGCCGGAAGCATCGCGGCCTTCGGCGACACGGACCCCGCCGGCCAGAACAACAGCCTGCCCGGCACGAGCGCGACCCTCACCGGGGACAGGAGCGCGTATCTCCTGCGCGGCGAGAAGCTGTTCATCGCCAACGCCGGCATCGCCGACGTGATCGGTGTCTCGGCGACCGTGACCGAGCCGGACGGACCACGCGCGGGCGTCTTCTTCCTGCGCACCGACACCCGCGGCTTCGAGGTCGTCGCGCCGAACGACTTCATCGGCGTCAACGGCCTCTCGGCGACGATCCGGCTGACCGACGTGCGGGTCCCCACGGAGCACACCCTCCTGGGCGACGGCACGCTCCGCCTCCCCCGAGCCATCGCCCTCCAGGGCTCCTACGGACGTACGGCCTTCAGCGCGGCCGGCGCCCTGGCGGTCATCCGCAACTGCCTCGACCACTCGGCCGAGTTCGTCTCCCGGCGCCGTGTCAACGGCCGGGGTCTCGGCGAGTACGACAAGGTCCAGCGGATCGTCGCGACCACCCTCGCCGACGAGTTCGCCGTGGAGAGCGCGGTGCGCTGGACGATGCTCGAACCCGGCCCCGATGACCGGTCCTTCGAGATGTACGTCACCAAGAACCTCGCCGCCGAACGGAGTTGGCAGGCCAGTGACCGTACCGTGGCCCTGCTCGGCGGCGAGGGCATCGAGACCGCGCGGAGCAAGCGCCGCCGGGGCGCGGTGCCGCACCCTGTGGAGCGCCACCACCGCGACGCGCGCACCCTGCGCACCGTCGGCAACGTCGACTTCATCAACGACCACCGGGCAGGCATGCTCCTGCTGGCCCGCTACGGGCCCGGGACCGCCGACGCCCTGCCGGTGCCCGACACCTCGGGCACCGGCCTGTCCGCCGCCAACCGCCGTCACCTGGACAGTGCCGTCGGCGCCTGCCAGGAACTGCACCGGATCTGCCGCCGGCTCGCCGACCGCCACCCCGACCCCGCCGAACTCGCCGAGCGGGAGGAGGCGGTGATCCTCGTCGGCCGGCTCGCCACCGAACTGTTCGGCATCTGCGCGGTCCTCGGCCGGGCCGCCCGGCCGGGCAGCGGTCCGGCCGAGGACCTGGCCGACGTGTACGCCACGGCCGCCCGGCACCGCGTCACCGACCTGACCCGGCGGCTGTACGCCGAGGAAGAGCCCGAGGCACCCGACTACGCCAAGATCAGCCGCGCCTGGACGGCCGGCGGCTGACCATCCTGGAGACCTTCATGACGACAACCCCCGAGGCCGTCGAACTGCCCGACGTCCTGGACGGCTTCGACCTGACCGACCACGCCCGCTTCGCCGACGGCGTGCCCTACGACGTGTTCGCCCGGCTGCGCCGGGAAGCACCGCTGCTGTACCACCCGCCGGGCGTCAACAGCCCGGACGGCGAGGGCTTCTGGGTGCTCAGCCGGTACGCCGACATCGCCGCCGTCGCCGCCGACCCGGCCTTCTCCTCCCAGGGTGGCGGCGGCCGGAAGGGTGGCGGCACCCACCTGGAGGACATGGCGGTCGGCGTGCACGCCGGCGTGCTGCTCCCGATGATGGACGACCCGCGCCACCAGGCGCTCAAGGACATGATCACCCCGTCGCTGACCGGGAGCGGCTCGCTGCTGCACGAGGACGAACTGCGCGGCCACGCCGCCGAACTCGTCGGCGCGGCGGTCGCCCGGGGCTCGGGAAACCTCGTCGACGACCTGGTCGAACCCTTCGCCCTGCGTACCGTCGCCGGCCTCTTCGGCGCCCCGGAGGACACCTGGGACCGGCTGCTGACCTGGGTGCACGGGGTCGTCGGTCTGGTCAACCGCCGCACCAGCCTGCCCGACGACTACTCGCGCGTCACCGTCCAGGCCATGGCCGGGTACTTCAAGGACCTGCTGGCGGCCAAACGGGAGGTGCCGGGCCAGGACTTCGGCTCCCTCCTCGCGCACGGTCAACTCGCCGAGGAAACCGGCGAGTTGCCGCTGACCCCGTACGAGCGGGAGCACAACTACCTCGTCCTGCTGATGCACGCCTACGAACAGACCCGCAACGTCATGGCCGACGCACTCCTGGCCGTGGCCGAACACCCCGACCAGTGGCGGCAGTTGCGTGAGGACCGCACGCTTCTCCCCGGCGCCGTCGAGGAGTTGCTGCGCTGGGCCCCGCCCAACCCGTACAACCGCCGCACCGCCACCCGGGACACCGAACTGCACGGACAGCTCGTCCGGGCCGGCGACAAGGTCACCCTGTGGTGGCCCTCCGCCAACCGCGACGAGACGGTCTTCACCCGGCCCGACACGTTCGACATCCGCAGGAACCCCAACCCGCACCTGTCCTTCGGCGCCGGCACCCACGACTGCGCCGGAGGCGAGGCGGGCCGGCTGGCCCTGCGCCCGCTGCTGGACCTGCTGCTCGACCGGGTGGCCGAGATCCGGCTCACCGGCCCCGCGATCCACACCCCCTACAACAAGCACACCGTGCTGCTCGACCTGCCGGTCGCGCTGCTGCCTGCCTGACCCCTGAAGGAGAGCACACATGTCCGAGATCTCGGTGCTGAGCGAGTCGGAGAAGCCGAAGGTCCTGCCGTACGACCCGCTGAACCCGGAGTTCCTCGCCAACCCGTACGGGAACTACGCCAGACTGCGCGAAGAGGCCGCGGTGCACCGCACGGACGCCGGTCTGGCCGTGATGACGTACGGCCTGGTCAACAAGGTGCTGCGCGACAACCGTTTCGGCCACGGCGACGGCCTCGGCGCGCAGGACGCCAAGATCCCCACGCCGGAGGGCCCGCGGGACTCCCTGATGCTGATGGACCCGCCGGACCACACCCGGCTGCGGGCCCTGGTGAACCGCGCTTTCACCCATCGGGTGGTGCAGCGGCTGCGGCCGGCCGTCGAGAGGATAGCCGTCGAACTGCTCACCACGGCCGTCGAGAAGCACGGCGACGGACCGGTGGACCTCTCCGCGGAGTTCTGCCGCCCGCTCGGCGTCCGGTCCGTCAACCACCTGGTCGGCGTGCCCGAGGAGTACACGGAGCGGTGTGTGAACTTCGGCCGGGACGGCGGCCGGGGCCTCGACCCCGGCTTCACGCTCACACCCGAGGAGGAGCAGCAGCGCGTCAACGTGCGGCACGGCGCAGTGGAGATCACCCTGGAGATGATCGCCGACCGCCGCGCCAACCCGCGCGAGGACATCGTCAGCGACCTGATCCGGGTCGAGGAGGCCGGCGACCGGCTGACCGAGAACGAGGTGCTCACCACCGTGGCCAACCTCTTCCTGGCCGGCTGGGCCGCCCCGCAGGCGACGCTGGGCCTCTCGGTGGTGGCGCTGCTGAACCACCCCGACCAGCAGGCGTACTACCTCGCGCACCCGGAGCACGCCGACCGGTCGATGGACGAACTGGTGCGCTATGACAGCACGGTTCAGCTCGCCGAGCGGCTGGCGCTGGAGGACGCCGAGGTG
Organism: Streptomyces sp. NBC_00075; assembly: GCF_045041225.1. NCBI lineage: Bacteria > Bacillati > Actinomycetota > Actinomycetes > Kitasatosporales > Streptomycetaceae > Streptomyces > Streptomyces sp. NBC_00075. The sequence goes on along the minus strand of NZ_CP108243.1, from coordinate 1,558,930 downwards.
GGCGGTTTCGAGGTCAAGGCGGGCGAGGAGGTCTACCTGATGTTCGGCTCCGCCAACCGCGACCCCGAGGTGTACGAGAACCCGGACAAGCTCGATCTGACCCGGGTCGGGCAGCGCAACATGGGCTTCGGGCACGGCATCCACTACTGCGTGGCGGCACCGGTCGCCAAGATGGTCAGCGAGGTGGGTCTCAACGTCCTGCTCGGGCGGTTCAGGCCCGAACTGCTGACCCCCACGCCGCCGACCAACGGCGCCATCACACAGCGCAGTTACAGCGAGATCCCGGTGACCCTGCACCCCGTCGGGTGACCTGACAGGACCCGCGGTCCGAGCGCGTCAGCCGTGTAGAGTGATCCATGTCTGCTGCGGTGCGCGCTCACCTCCGAATCCGAGAGGACAGCAATGAGCGACGTCGCCAATCTTCTGAAGAAATACATCGACGTTTTCAACGAGACGGACGACACCAGCCGCCAGGCCGGGATCGCCGAGGTCTTCACCGAGGACGCGATCTACTCCGACCCCACGGCCGAGGTCCACGGCTGGGGTGGTGTCAACGGCCATCTCGGCAACTTCCGCAAGCAGGCCCCGGGCCTGATCTTCGCGCTGGGCGAGATCCGGCAGCACCACGACACCGTGCTGTTCAGCTGGAGCGCGGCCCCGGGCGGCGTGGGCAATCCGGTCGCCAGTGGCGAGGACTTCGTACTGCTCGAGGGCGGCCGGATCAAGCGGATCCACGGCTTCTTCGACTGATCTGCCGGATCGGTCACCGCAGGCGCCCGGCCGGGTCTTCCGGCCGGGCGTTCTGCTGTCACCGGCCCGGTCCCGGGGCGCTCAGCACTCGCCGAGGACCTGCGTGAAGTGACGTATCTCGGCGTGGAACAGCTTCGCCGGCTCCCGGGTCTGGGCGCTGAGATGCCCGTAGACCTCCAGGGACACCAGCCCGTGCATCCGCGCCCACAGCCGCAGCGCGAAGGCGACGGCGGCGGGGGAGGCATGCGGGTGCGCGGCATGGACCAGCGCCGCGTACTCCGGCTCGAAGTCGGCCCAGCCGTACGCGTGATAGGCGGGACCCAGCTCGGGCTCCGGTACGTCCGGACGCCCCGTCCACGCCCCCACCAGGCCCGCGAGCAGGCCGGGTACGCGGTGGGCCGCCGCCGGAACCGTCCGCAGCTCGTCGGTCGGGTGGCCGTGGATCAGCCGGAAGTGCTGCGGGTTGGCGATCGCCCAGTCCCGGTAGGAGTGGCCGAGCGCGAAGATCGCGGCGGCCGGTCCCTCCGTCGAGGCGCTGCGGCACACGGTCTCCAACCGGTCGGCCAGGGCCGCGTGGAGATCGGCGATCAGCTCTCTGATCAGGGCTTCCCTGGTGTCGAAGTAGCTGTATATCGCCCCCGCCGTCATCCCCATCTCACGGGCTATCGCGCGCAGTGACAGGGCGTTGGAGTCCCCGCCGGCCAGATGGTCGAGCGCGGTGGCCTTGATCTGCGCGGTCGTGGCTGCCCGCAGACGCTCTCGTCGGCTCTGGCCCGGGATTCCCATACTTGACATTCTACGGTGCATGATTTCTATACTGCATGCGTAATCTGAACACTGTGTAGGCAGGTGCAGCGCGGGTCCGCAGCAGACACGCCGGACAAGCGAGCAGGACACACAGAGGATCCGGCCGAGGTCTGTCGACCCCCGGCCGGATCCGGCTGCCGCGTGGTCACGCCCGGGCGACGGTCGGCAGAGCCGCGAGCCAGTCCCGCACGGCCTGTGCCGTACCGGCCGCGTGCTCCTCGACGAGGGTGAAGTGGTCGCCGGGTGTGTCCAGCACCGTGCAGAGCGCGGCCAGTTCGGCCCGGTCCGGACCCGGACCTCCCCAGTCGTGGCCGGCGGCACGCACCAGCAGAGCGGGTGCGGCGAGCGGTTCGGGACGCCAGTCCGCCAGCAGCCGCAGATAGCCGCCCATGGCGCTCAGCGCGTCATCGTCCAGACCGGTGACCTCCGCCCGGACGGCCATCGCCGACAGCAGTGCGGGACCGAACTCCTCAAGCCGGCCCGCCCCGATCGGGAAGGTGTCGAGCAGCACGACCGCGGCCGGGCCGCCGCCCCCGGCCTCCAGTCGGGCGGCGACCGAGTGGGCCAGCAGCCCACCGGACGAATAGCCGAGCAGGGTGTACGCCCCGGCCCCGGCTGCCCGGCGGACCAGGTCGGCCAGCGCTCCGGTCAGCGCCTCCTGGGTGGCGGGCAGCTCCTCGCCGGCCCGGAATCCGGGCAGTCGCAGCACCGAGACGTCCCGGTCACCGCCGAAGCCGGCCGCGAGCCGGGCGAACTGCTCGGGCCCCGAGGTGGCCAGCACGGTCGGCAGACAGAAGACCGGCGGGCCCGCGTCGCCACGGGTGAGCAGCACCGGATCGGACAACGGGACACGGCCCGCGTCGTGGAAGACCGGGCGGAACCCGGCGGCGGTGGACAGCAGTCCGGTGAACTCCCCGGCCCGGTCCGACTCGACGGCCGACCGGAACAGCCCGGTCAGGGTCGGCTTGGCGGACACCTCGACCGGTGCGGCGGTCGCGGCGGCGCCCAGTTCGGCGGCGACGCGGTCGGTGAGGGCGTACGGGGTCCGTCGGTCGAGGATCTCGCGGACGGTCAGCCGTACACCGGTCGTGGCGGTCAGCCGGTTGCGCAGCTCCACCGTGGTGAGCGAGTCCATGCCCTGCTCCAGGAAGCCGCGCCGGACGTCCACGTCCGTCGGCCCCGGCAGGCCCAGGACGGCCGCGATCTCCGCCCGCACCACACCGAGCAGCACCTCGTGACGGTCCGCCGCGCCCAGACCGGTGAGCCGCGAGGGCAGCGCCGCCCTGTCGGGGACACCCAGGGTCTGCGAGGAGGTGCCGGCGGACGCCTCCGGCAGTTCGGCGAAGAGCGGACCGCGCCCGGTCGCCGTGGCACGCAGATAGGCGGGCCAGGCGATCTCGGTGGCCAGCAGAGCGGTGTCGTCCGCGTCCAGGGCCTGCCGCAGTACGGTCAGCGCGTGCTCCGGAGCGATCGCCGGAATGCCCCGGCGACGCAGTCGCTCGTGCCGCGCCTCCTCCGACGCGGCCCGGGCCGGATCGGCGTACGCCTCGGTCCACACGCCCCACGCGACGGCGGTGGCCGGCCGCCCGCAGGACCGTCGCCGCTGGGCGAGCGCGTCCAGGTGGGCATTGGCGGCGGCGAATCCGCCGAGGCCGATACCGACCCCGATACTCCCGGCGATGGAGGAGAACAGCACGAAGGCCGACAGGTCCAGGTCCCTCGTCAGCTCGTCCAGGGTGTCGGCCGCGACCGCCTTGGTCCGCAGGACGCGCTCCAGCGTGGACAGTTCGAAGTCCTCCAGCGGGCTTTCCTCCAGCAGCTCGGCGCAGTGGAACACCGCGGTCAGCGGCTCGTCGGCCGGCAGCGCGGCCAGCACCCGGGCACCCTCCGCCCGGTCGGTGAAGTCGCAGTCCGCGATGGTTACCTGTGCGCCGAGTGCCGCCAACTCGCCCACCAGCGCGGCACGTTCGGCAGCAGCCGGCTCCTGGGCCGCGGTCAGCAGCAGATGCCGGGCGCCCGAACGGGCCAGGTACCGGGCGACCTCGGCACCCGTACCGCGTGTGCCCTCGGTGACCAGTACGGTGCCGCGTGGCCGCCACGCGGCACGGCGGCCCGGCAGACCGTCGAGGGGGGCGCGGACCAGCCGCCGGGCCAGTACGGCGGACTCGCGCAGTGCGATCCGGTCCTCCGCGCCGCCGAGCACTCCGGCCAGCAGGCCGGCGGCCGTACCGTCGACGGGCAGGTCGATCGTTCCGCCCCAGAGGTGCGGGTGTTCCTCGGCCAGAGCGAGGCCCAGTCCCCACACGCCGGCCTGCGCCGGGGAGTCGACCGTGTCCTCCGCGGCCGCCGCCACGGCGCCCCGGGTCAACGACCACACGGGCACCTCGGCACCCAGGTCCGTCAGGGCGCCCACCAGATGCATCGTGGCGGCCAGCCCCGCGATGAGCGCGGGATGCCCGGGGCACGGTGTCTCGTCGAGCGGCAACGCCGACACGATGCCTCGTACCGGTCCCGCGGCCAGCGTCGCGGTGAGCTGTTCGGCGAGCGTCTCCCGCCCCGCACCGGGCGGTACGGCGAGACGGCTCACGGTGGCTCCCGCGTCCCGCAGGGCCCCGCTCCATGTCTCCGTCGGCGCCAGGGAGGCCGGGACCAGGACGAGCCAGTGCCCGGACAGCGTCCCGGGCATGGACGGGCGTACCGTCCGCCACACCGTGCGGTAGCGCCAGTGCTCCACCGCGGCGTCCTCGCGCGACTCGCCGCGCAGCGCCGCCAGGGCGGGCAGCACCGGTTCGACCGCGTCGGGTCCGCTCACGCCGAGCAGCCGGGCGAGCGCTGTCGCGTCCCGCTCCTCGACCGCCGCCCAGAAGTCGGCGTCGGGCTCGTCGGCCGCCGGTGCGGTGATCGGCTGCGCGTCGACCCAGTAGGTGCGGTGCTGGAAGGGGTACGTCGGCAGGTCCACCGGTCGCGGCCGCTCGGGCGCCTGCCACACCACGGGCAACCCGTTCACCCAGGCCTCGGCGAGCCCGTCACCCACCGGGAGCGCGGCCAGCACCAGGACCTCGGCGTCTGTACCGGTGTCCGGGGTGCGGTCGGGGGCGGCACCGGCGACCAGGAACGTCCGGCAACCGTCCGCCGTGAGTTCGCCGACCGTGGGGCCGGCGGTGCGGGACGGGTCCCCGGCGACGGCGGCGTGGGCGGCGTCCTCCAGTGTGCGGGCGCCGGTGAGGTGCTCCGCGACGATCCCGCAGGGGGACCGGCCGGCCACCGTGTCGACGGGTATCCCGTGGTCCTGCCACAAGCCGGCCAGGGCGGTCGTGACGGCGAACAGGACCGGCCGCCGGATCTCGTCGGCCGTGGGCGAGGGAGCGCCGGGCACACCGCGCAGCACGGCCTCGACCCGCCACGGCACCTGGCGCTCGACAGCTGTGGCACAGGTGCTCAGCCGGGCGGCGAACGCGGGGGAGGCGTCGAGCAGTTCGGCGGCCGTGGCCAGCAACTCGGCTCCGTCGTCGGGCACTACGAGCGCGACACGGCCCGCCTCACGGGCCGTACCCGTGAAGACGCTGGGCCCGGACGCACCACGCGCCACGAGGCCGAGACCCTCGACAGGGGACCCGGCCCCGTCCGCAACCGCCGCCCGATGGGTCAGCGCCGCGCGGGTGCGGGCCAGCGCGTACGCGACGTCGGCACGCGCCGTACCGGGGTGCAGCTCCAGGTACGCGGACAACCGCCGCGCCTGTTCCCGCAACGCCTCAGGAGTGGCCGCCGAGAGAACCAACGGCACACCGACGGCCCCGACTGCGGCGGCGTCGCCGTGCCCCGGTGCCGCCAGGGACGGTTCGAGCGCCTCGGACGAGGGCTCGGATGCCGCGGGTGACGGTTCCCGTGCCGCCGATGGGGACGGGTTCGGTGTTGCGGCTGAGGGCTCCGGTGCCGCCGAGGACGGCTCCCGTGTCTCGGACGAGGGCTCGGATGCCGCCGGTGACGGTTCCCGTGCCGCCGATGGGGACGGGTTCGGTGTCGCGGCTGAGGGCTCCGGTGCCGCCGAGGACGGCTCCCGTGTCTCCGACGTGGGCTCCCCTGTTTCCGACCCCGTCCCCCGTGCCGTGAACGCCGGCCCCGACGCCGACGAGGCCGCCCCCCGCTCCGTCGTCTCCGGCGGCGCCTTCCTTGGTGCCGACGAGGGCTCCCGTGCCTCCGGCCGCGTCCCCCGTGCCGACGAGGAATCACTGCCCGGCGACGCCGGTTCCCGTGCCGCGAATGCCGGCGCCGCCGGGCCCGGCCCCCGCTCCGCCGGTGCCAACTCCGTTGTCCCCGGCGCCTGTTCGAGAATCACGTGTGCGTTGGTTCCGCTGACGCCGAACGCCGAGACGCCCGCTCGGCGGGGGCGGTCCGTGGTGGGCCAGGGGTGGGACTCGGTCAGGAGTCTCACCGCGCCCGCGTCCCAGTCCACCATCGGCGTCGGCTCGTCCACGTTCAAGGTGGCCGGGAGAACGCCGTACCGCATGGCCTGGACCATCTTGATGGCGCCGATGACACCGGCCGCCGCGCCCGCGTGGCCGAAGTTGGACTTCACCGAGCCCAGCCACAGCGGCCGGTCCACGGGCCGGCCCTGCCCGTACGTCCGCAGCAGAGCCTCCGCCTCGATCGGGTCGCCGAGGCGGGTGCCCGTGCCGTGGGCCTCGACCGCGTCCACCTCGGTGGGCGACAGCGCGCCGCTGTTCAGCGCGGCGCGGACCACGCGCTGCTGCGAGGGCCCGTTGGGCGCCGTCAGGCCGTTGGAGGCGCCGTCCTGGTTGACGGCGGAGCCACGGACCACGGCCAGCACCCGGTGACCGAGGCGGCGGGCGTCGGACAGCCGCTCGACCACCAGGGTGCCCACCGCGTCACACCACGCCGTACCGTCCGCCGCACCCGCGAAGGCCTTGACCCGGCCGTCCGGTGCCAGACCGCGCTGCCGGCTGAAGTCCACGAACACCTGGGGCGTGGAGATCACGGACACCCCGCTGACCAGCGCGAGCGAGCACTCGCCCAGGCGCAGGGCCTGAGCGGCCAGATGCAGCGCGACCAGTGACGAAGAGCAGGCGGTGTCGATGGTGATCGCGGGACCGGTGAGCCCGAAGACGTCGGCGACCCGCGCGGCGAGCGCGTTGCCACCACCGGTCAGCCGGTGCTCCGCCACCTCCTCGGGCGGGTCGGCGAGCAGCATCGTGTAGTCGTCGACGCTGCACCCGGCATACACCCCGGTCGCGCTGTCGCGCAGCGACGTCGGGTCGATCCCGGCCCGTTCCAGCGCCTCCCACGTGGTCTCCAGGAGCAGCCGCTGCTGCGGGTCCATGGCCAGCGCCTGGGCCTCGGAGAAGCCGAAGAACGCGGCGTCGAAGTCCCCGACCTCCGGCATGAACCCGCCGTGCCGGACATAGGAGGTGCCGGGCCGGTCGGGATCCGGGTCGTACAGCTTCGCCAGATCCCAGCCCCGGTTGTCGGGGAACTCCCGTACCGCGTCCTTCCCGGCCGCGACCAGGTCCCACAGGTCCTCGGGCGAACGGACCCCGCCGGGCATCCGGCAGCTCATCGCGACGATGGCGACCGGGTCCCGCCCGCTCTCCTCCAGCTCCTTCAACCGCCGCCGGACATCGCCGAGTTCGACCGTGACCCGCTTGAGATAGGTGCGCAGTTTCTGCTCGTCGGGAGTCGCCTTGCCGGTGGTCATCGGATCCTCACTGTCCCAGCTCGTTGTCGATGAAGCTGAAGATGTCGTCGTCGGATGCGGAGGCGAGCTGTTCCTCGACCTCGGAACGGGCCCCGGCACCGGACGCCTCGTCCGTCACCGTGTCCAGCAGCCGCCGCAGCCGGGCCGCCACCAGATCACGGGCCGCCGCGTCGTCGGCCAGACCACTGCCGGCCAACACCTCCTGAAGCCGGTCGAGTTCGGCGTCCAGCGACGTCTCGGGCCGCTCCGGGAGCAGCTCGGCACGGAGGAAGGCCGCGACGGCCACCGGGGTGGGGTGGTTGAAGACGAGCGTGGCCGGCAGCTTGAGACCGGTCGCCGCGCCGAGCCGGTTGCGCAGGGTGACCGCGGCCAGCGAGTCGAACCCCAGGTCCTTCAGGGGCCGTTGGCCGTCCACCGCCTCGCTGTCGGTGTGCCCGAGGACGACGGCGGTCTCGGCGCGTACCAGATCGGTCAGTACCCGTTCCTGGTCGCTCGCGGACAGCCCGGCCAGGGTCTGCGTGAGCGCCTCCGAGGTGGTCGCCGCAGCGCCCCCGTCGTCCGGCCCGGAGTCCGTCAACACCCGTACGGCCTCCGGTAGTTCACCGAGCAGCGGGCTGCTGCGCACCGCCGTGAAGGCGGGCGCGAACCGTTCCCAGTCCACGTCGGCGAGCACCAGCGCGGTCTCGTCCCGGGACAGTGCGTCGATCAGCGCGGCGACCGTCTGCTCGGAGGGCAGCGGGGTCAGACCCCGGCGACGGAGCTGCGCACGGCGTTCGGCCTCGGCCTCCTCGTCCTCCAGACCGGTGCCGGGATCGGCCCACGGGCCCCAGGCGACGGAGGTCGCGGGCAGACCACGGGCCCGCCGATGGGCGGCGAGCGCGTCCACGTACGCGTTGGCGGCCCCGTACCCGCCCTGGGCGCCGCTGCCCCAGACACCGGCGATGGAGGAGAACAGGACGAAGCCCTCCAGCGCGGTGTCCGCCAGCAGTTCGTCGAGATGGGCGGCGCCGAGGGTCCTGGTACGCAGGGAGTGCTCCAGTTCGGCCGGGTCGAGGTCGGTCAGCGCGGCCGCGTCCAGCTCCCCGGCGGCGTGCACGACGGCGGTCAGCGGAGTGTCCTCGGGCACCGAGGCCAGCAGCGCCGCGAGCGCCGTACGGTCCGCGACATCGCAGACCGCGACCGTCACCCGCGCCCCGACGGCGGTGAACTCGGCCTCCAGAGCCACCCGTTCGGACACGTCCAGGTCCATGTCCGTGGTCAGCAGCAGGTGTTCGGCGCCCAGCGCGGCCAACTGGCGCGCGGTGTGCGCGCCCATGCCACGGGTGCCGCCGGTCACCAGCACCGTGCCGTGCGGTGTCCAGGAACGCCGTACGGGAACCGAGGCCAGCGGGGACCGCACCAGGCGGCGGGCGAGCATCCCCGCGCCACGGACCGCGAGCTGGTCCTCGTCCGCCAGGCCGGACAACGCCGCCACCAGCCGGGCGATGTCACGGTCGTCCGGTGCGGCCGGGAGGTCCACCAGACCGCCCCACCGGTCGGGGTGCTCCACCGCCGCCGTCCGGCCCAGCGCCCACACCTGGGCCTGCACGGGAGCGGTCGGCGGATCGGCGTCGGCGGTGCCGACCGCGCCCCGAGTGACCGTCCACAGCGGGACCGGCACCTCCGTGTCGGCCAGCGCCTGCATCAGCAGCAGGGTGCCGGCGGTGCCCGCGGTGAGCGCCGGCCGCCCGGCCGACGGTGTCTCGTCCAGCGGGAGCAGGGACAGGATTCCGGCGACCTCCCCGGCTGCCTCTCCGGCTGTCTCTCCGGCGGCGGACTCCCTTATCGCCAGGGCGAGTTCGGCCCGGTCCACGGTGGCCGCGACATCGAGCCGCACCGGCCGGGCGCCGTGCCGTTCCAGTGCCAGGGCCACCCGCCCGGCCAGTTCAGCCGCCTCCGCGTGCCCCTCCGGAGCCACCAGCAGCCAGGTGCCCGACAGCAGCACCGAGGCCGGCTCGGTCACCGGCCGCCAGGCGACCTTGTACCGCCAGGCATCGGCGGCCGACCGCGCCACACGGCCCCGCCGCCAGGACGACAGCGCGGGCAACACCGCGCCCAGCGCGTCACCGTCGTCCAGCCCGAGGGTGGCCGCCAGCGTCTCCAGGTCGTCGTTCTCCACCGCCTCCCAGAACCCGGTCTCCACCGCGTCCCCGGTCCCGGCCGCCGAACGGTCGGCGGGCGCCTCGACCCAGTACCGCTTGCGCTGGAAGGGATACGTCGGCAGGTCCACCCGGCGCGGACGCGCGGGCTCCGGCCAGCGCACCGGCAGGCCCCGCACCCACGCCTCGGCCAGCGAGGCGTTCAGCCGCTCCGGCCCGCCCTCGTCACGCCGGAGCGTGCCAAGGACCAGGGCCTCGGCGCCCGCCGCCTCGGCGGTCTCCTCGATGGCCATGGTCAGGACGGGATGCGCGCTGATCTCGATGAAGGTGGTGTGTCCGGTGGTGAGGAGGGTGTGGATGGTGGGGGCGAAGGTGACGGGTCGGCGGCAGTTCTCGTACCAGTAGTCGGGGGTGAGTTCGGTGCCGTCGAGGACGGCGCCCGTAGCCGTGGAGTAGTGGGGGAGGTGGGCTTTGCGGGGTTGGATGAAGGCGAGGGCGGTGAGGAGTCGGTCGCGGAGGGGTTCGACTTTGGGGCTGTGGGAGGCGACGGTCGAGGGGACGATGCGGGCGCGGACGCCCTGGTCGGTGAGGGTGGTGACGAGTTCCTCCAGGGCGTCGTGGTCGCCTGCGACGGTGACGGCGGTGGGTCCGTTGACGCCGGCGATCCACAACCGGTCTGGATAGGCGGCCAGATGCCGGAGCGCGTTTTCTTCGGTGGTCTGGAGGGAGGCGACGGCGCCGTGTCCGGTGAGGTGGTCGGCGAAGAGCTGGGAGCGGATGAGGACGATGCGGGTGGCGTCGTGGAGGGTGAGGGCTCCGCTGATGTGGGCGGCGGCTATTTCGCCTTGGGAGTGGCCGATGACGGCGTCGGGGTGGATGCCGTGGGCCTGCCAGAGGGCGGCCAGGGCGATGTTCACGGCGAACAGCACCGGCTGCAACACCTCGATCCGCTCCAGCGGCGGAGCCTCGGGCTCACCGCGCAGCACGGCCTCCACCCGCCACGGCACATGACGCTCGATCACGGCCGCGCACTCCCGCAGCCGCTCGGCGAACAGGGGTGTCGAGTCGAGCAGTTCGACCGCCATCCCGCGCCACTGCGAGCCCTGCCCGGGCAGCACGAACACCGTACGGCCCCACTCCCGAGCCGTCCCGGTGATCACGTTCGGGGCCGACTCGCCCCGCGCCAGAACGTCCAGACCCTCACCGAGCACGACGGCCCGCTGGGGCAGCGCCGCCCGGGTGGTGGCCAGGGCGTGCGCCACGTCGGTGCGCCGCAGCCCGGGGTTGCGCGACAGATGGGTGGCCAGCCGCCGCGCCTGGTCGCGCAGCGCGGCCGGATCCGCCGCGGACAGCGGCAGCGCCGCCGCGTTCGGCTCGGGCAGCTCCTCCGTGGGCCCGTCGGGCCGAGCGCGCTGTTCCTCCGGAGCCTGCTCCAGGATCACATGGGCGTTGGTGCCGCTGATCCCGAAGGAGGAGACACCGGCCCGGCGCACCCGCCCGGTCTCCGGCCAGTCACGGGCCTCGGCCAGCAGTTCCACGGCGCCCGCGTCCCAGTCCACGAACGGGGAAGGCGTCTCGGCGTGCAGCGTCGGCGGCAGCACCCCGTGCTGGAGCGCCTGCACCATCTTGATCACCGACGCGGCCCCGGCGGCGGCCTGCGTGTGCCCGATGTTCGACTTGACCGAACCCAGCCACAGCGGATCCGCGTCCGCCCGCTCCTGCCCGTACGTCGCCTGCAACGCCTGCGCCTCGATGGGGTCGCCCAGCGGAGTGCCGGTGCCGTGCGCCTCCACGGCGTCGACATCGGCGGGCGTCAGCCGGGCGTCGGCCAACGCGGCCCGGATCACCCGCTGTTGGGAGGGCCCGTTCGGGGCCGTCAGCCCGTTCGACGCGCCGTCCTGGTTGACCGCCGTACCGCGCACCACCGCGAGCACCCGGTGCCCGTTGCGCCGCGCGTCCGACAGCCGCTCCACCAGCAGCATCCCCGCGCCCTCGGCCCACCCGGTGCCGTCCGCGTCCGCCGAGAACGACCGTGACCGGCCCGTCGGCGACAACGCCCGCTGCCGGCTGAACTCGATGAACGTGAAAGGCGACGCCAGTACGGTCACACCGCCCGCCAGCGCCAGTGAGCACTCGCCCGACCGCAGTGCCCGTATCGCCAGATGCAGCGCGACCAGGGAGGAGGAGCAGGCGGTGTCCACCGACACGGCCGGGCCTTCGAGCCCGAAGGTGTACGAGATACGGCCCGAGCTGACACTGCCGGTGTTGCCGGTGCCCAGATACCCCTCAAGATCGCCCGGCATCTCCGGCAGCCGGCTCACGTAGTCGTGGTACATGAGGCCGGTGAACACACCGGTGTCACTGCCGCGCAGCGTCGCCGGATCGATCCCGGCCCGCTCGAACGCCTCCCAGGAGGTCTCCAGCAGCAGCCGCTGCTGCGGGTCCATGGCGAGTGCCTCGCGCGGTGAGATCCCGAAGAACTCCGCGTCGAACTCGGCCACGTCGTGCAGGAACCCGCCCTCGCGCGTGTACGAGGTGCCCGGCCGGTCCGGGTCCGGATCGAACAGGTTCGCCACGTCCCAGCCCCGGTCCGCCGGGAACTCCGAGATCGCGTCGCCCCGGGAGGTGACGAGCTGCCACAGATCCTCCGGCGAGCGGACCCCGCCCGGATAACGGCACGCCATCCCGACGATGGCGATCGGCTCGTCGACGCCACGGACGGAGGCCGCCGCGGGCCGCCGCACGGGCGCCTCGGCCGACGTCTGCGCCGTCCCCAGCTCCTGGACCAGGTAGTCGGCGACCGCCGCGGCCGAGGGGTGGTCGAAGACCAGCGTCGCGGGCAGCCGCAGTCCGACCGCCTTGCCGAGCCGGTTGCGCAGTTCCACGGCCGTCAGCGAGTCGATGCCCAGTTCCTTGAAGCCGCGCCGGGCTTCCACGCTCCCGGCGCCGTCGAAGTCCAGGACGGCCGCGACCTGTGCCCGGACCAGCTCCAGCAGGACTTCGCGCTGCTCGTCGGCCGTCCGGCCGGCCAGCCGCTGGGTGAGGGGAGTGGCATCGGCGGCGGTGGCCGCGCGGCGGGCCGGGACACGGACCAAGGCCCGCATGAGCGGCGGGAGTTCGTCGCCGAGCGCGCGCAGGGCGCCGGTGTCGAGCCCCACCGGCAGCGCCACCGGCGCGTCCAGGGCGAGGGCGGTGTCGAAGAGGGCGAGCCCCTGCGCGACGGTCAGTTCCCGCATCCCGGCGCGGGTCAGCCGGGCCTGGTCGGCGGCGTTGAGTTCGGCGGCCATGCCGCCTTCGGCCCAGGGTCCCCAGGCCAGTGAGGTGGCGGGGAGTCCTTGTGCGTGGCGGTGGGCGGCGAGGGCGTCGAGGAAGGCGTTGCCCGCCGCGTAACTCGCCTGCCCGGCAGTGCCGTAGGTACCGGCGACCGAGGAGAAGAGCACGAAGGCCTTCAGGTCCAGTTGGGCGGTGGCCCGGTGGAGGTGCCAGGCCGCGTCGGCCTTGGGCCGCAGCACCCCGGACAGCCGCTCCGGGGTCAGCGCGGCGACCACTCCGTCGTCCACGACGCCCGCCGCGTGCACCACGGCCCGCAAGGGATGCGCGGCCGGGATCGCGGCCAGCAGCTCCGCCACGGCCGCCGGGTCGCTCACATCGCACGCTGCGAAGACCGCCTCGGCGCCGAGCCCGGCCAGCTCGGCCGCCAACTCGTCGGCCCCCGGAGCCTGTCGGCCACGGCGGCTGGTCAACAGCAGTCGGCGGACACCGTGTTCGGCGACCAGATGACGGGCCAGCAGGGCACCCAGGGCCCCCGTGGCACCGGTGACCAGCACAGTGCCCTCGGGATCCCAGACGGTGGGCGCCGACGCAGCCGGTACGGCCCGATGCAGCCGGGGAGCCAGCAACCGCCCGCCGCGCACGGCCAGTTGGGGCTCACCGGAGGCGACGGCGGCGGCCAGGGCGGCGGCCTGCCGAGCGGGGTCGGCGGCGGTCTCCTCATCGAGGTCCACCAGGACGACACGGCCCGGATTCTCGGTCTGGGCCGACCGCAGCAGACCCCACACCGCAGCCCCGGCCGGATCCCGTACGTCCTCCCGCACATCGGCGGCGACCGCCTGATGGGTGACGGCGACCAGCAGGGTCTCCGCCGTACGCTCCTCGGCCAGCCACTGCTGTACGGCGGCCAGGGCGCGGTGGGTCAGTTCGTGCACCGAGCCCGGCGTCTCCAGACCCGGTGCGGAGGTCAGCCGTACGGCCGCCGCGTCGGATCCGGAGGCCTCCGCCAGAGCGTCGGCGATGTCGGCGTACGCGGGCACGGTCTCCGTACCCGTCGCGGTCACCGGCACCCAGCCGAGGGTGAACAGCGAGTCCCGTGGAGCGGACGCGCCGGCGGTGGCGAACTGCGCCGGATCGGCGGGCCGCAGCGACAGCGAACCGATCTCCGCGACGGGCTGCCCGGCGACATCGGCGACGGTCAGCGACACCGCGCCCGGTCCGGCGGGTGCGAGTCGGATGCGGGCTGCGGGTGCTCCGGTGGCGTGGAGTCGTACGTCGTTGAAGGCGAAGGGGAGGTGGGTTTCGCCGGGGGTGGCGGGGAGTGCGCCGAGTTCGATGGCGTGCAGGGCCGCGTCGAGGAGGGCCGGGTGGAGCCCGTAGCGTCCGGCGGTCTCGGCCTGTGTCTCGTCGAGGGCGATGTCGGCGAAGATCTCGTCGCCGCGTCGCCAGGCGGCCCTGAGGCCCTGGAACGCCGGACCGTACTCGAAGCCCTTCCCGGCCAACGTCTCGTACCAGCCGTCCAGATCCACCGCGTCCGCACCGGACGGCGGCCACGCGAGCAGATCCGTGCCCTCCGTGAGCGTGGTGTCTTCGGCCGCCAGTACGCCCGTCGCGTGGCGGGTCCACTCTTCGGCCGCGTCGACGTCGAAGGTGTCCTCGCCGGACAGGGCTCGGTCGGCCGGGTCCGCGTCCGGCCGCGAGTAGATCCGTACCTCACGCCGTCCGTCGGCGTCCGGGGCGGCGACGACCAGTTGCACCTGACGTCCACCCGTCGCGGGCAGCACGAGCGGTGCTTCGAGCGTCAGCTCCTCCACGGCCGCGCAGCCGGTCTCCGCGCCGGCCCGTATCGCCAGTTCGACCAGTCCGGTGCCGGGGAAGAGGACGGTGCCCAGTACGGCGTGATCGGCCAGCCACGGGTGTGCGTCCCGCGACAGCCGGCCGCTCAGCACCACGCTGCCGGAGTCCGCCAGCGACATCGTCAGCCCGAGCAGCGGGTGTCCCGTGGCGGCCCGCGCGGTGTCGGCGTCGGACGGCAGCCAGTAGTGCTTGTGCTGGAAGGGGTAGGTGGGGAGATCGATGGTGGGGCTGTGGCTGTCGGGGGCGGGCGGGAGAGGTGAGCGGTTGTGGGTGTGGAGGGTGGCTGTCGCGTGCAGGAGGGCGGTGGTTTCGGGGGTGGTGCGGTGTTGCGTGGGGACCAGCAGCGTGGTGTCGAGGTCGGGGAGGGCCGCTTTGCCGAGGGTGGTGAGGGTGGTGTCGGGGCCGACTTCGAGGTACGTGGTCGTGTGGAGGGTGTCCAGGGTGTGGAGGGTGTCGGCGTAGCGGACGGCCTGGCGGGCGTGGCGGATCCAGTAGTCGGGGGTGGTGATGTCGTCGGGGTCGGCGATGCGGCCGGTGAGGTTGGAGATCACCGGGGTGCGGGGCGGGGTGAAGGTGAGCGTGTCGAGGACGGTGTGGAAGTCTTCGAGGATCGGGTCCATGAGGGGTGAGTGGAAGGCGTGGCTGACGCGCAGGCGGCGGGTCTTGACGCCCTGCTCCTCCAGCTGACCGGCGATGGCCAGGACGGCGGTCTTCTCGCCGGAGATCACGACGGAGGCGGGCCCGTTGACGGCGGCGATCTCCACTCCACCACCGTCGGTGGAGGCGGCCGTGATGACCTCGGCGACCCGCTCCTCGGGGGCCTGGACGGAGACCATCGCACCCCCGGTGGGCAGGGAGTTCATCAGTCGGCCGCGTGCGGCGATGAGGGTGCAGGCGTCGGGGAGGGTGAGGATGCCGGCGGTGTGGGCGGCGACGACTTCGCCGACGGAGTGTCCGGCGAGGTGGTCGGGGTGGATGCCCCAGGAGGACAGCAGGCGGTAGAGGGCGGTCTCGAAGGCGAACAGGGCGCTCTGCGTGAACACCGTGTGGTCCAGGGCCTCGGCCTGCGGGGTGCCGGGCTCGGCGAACATGATGTCCCGCAGCGAGCCGGCTCCCGCGTCTGCGAGTTCGGCGGCCAGTTCCCTGTCCAGGAGGGCGCAGGTCTCGTTGAGGGCGTCCCGGAAGACGGGGAAGGTGTGGTGGAGTTCGCGGCCCATGCCGGGGCGTTGGCTGCCCTGGCCGGTGAACACCACCGCCAGCCCGCCACCCGGCCCAGCCTGTCCGGTGACCACCCGGGGGCTCTCCTCCCCGGCCGCGAGGGTGGCGAGACCGGTCAGCAGTTCCTCCCGGTCGGTGGCCAGGATCACCGCGCGGTGCTCCATCAGCGCCCGCGTCGTAGCCAGCGCGTGCGCGACCTCGGTCAGGGACGGTGACGGGTCGGCGGCCAGGAACTCCCCCAGCCGCACCGCCTGCGCCCGCAACGCGGCCTCACTGGCGGCGGACAGCGGTACGGGAAGCATGGTCGGTGTGTCCTGCGGCGCTGCCTCTTCCGGCTCGGGCCGGGGCTCCGGCTCGGGGGCCTGCTCCAGCAGGACGTGGGCGTTGGTGCCGCTGATGCCGAAGGAGGACACCCCGGCCCGACGCGGCCGACCCGTCTGCGGCCACTCCCGCGACTCGGCCAGCAGCTCCACCGCACCCGCGTCCCAGTCGACGAAGGGTGAGGGTGTCTCGGCGTGCAGGGTCCGGGGCAACACCCCATGGCGCATGGCCATCACCATCTTGATGACCCCGCCCACCCCCGCAGCCGCCTGCGCATGCCCCAGGTTCGACTTCAACGACCCCAGCCACAAAGGCCGTTCGGCCACCCGCCCCTGCCCGTACGTCGCCAACAGGGCGTCCGCTTCGATGGGATCGCCCAGCCGGGTGCCCGTGCCGTGCGCCTCGACCGCATCCACATCCCCCTCCTTCAGGTCCGCGTCGGCGAGTGCGGCGCGGATGACGCGCTGCTGGGAGGGACCGTTGGGCGCGGTCAGCCCGTTGGACGCACCGTCCTGATTGACCGCCGACCCCCGCACCACCGCCAGCACCCGATGCCCCAACCTGCGCGCATCCGACAACCGCTCCACCAACAGCACCCCGGCACCCTCGGCCCACCCCGTCCCATCAGCCCCCGCACCGAACGACCGGCACCGCCCGTCCGCCGACAACCCACCCTGACGCGAGAACTCCACAAACGTCCCCGGCGTCGACATCACCGTCACCCCACCCGCCAACGCCACATCACACTCACCCCGACGCAACGCCGACACCGCCAGATGCAACGCCACCAACGACGACGAACACGCCGTATCCACCGTCACCGCCGGACCCTCAAAACCGAACGCATACGACACCCGCCCCGACAGCACACTGCCGAGGGTGCCGGTGAGCCGGTGACCGTCCACTCCGGGCACGGGCCGGTGCAGGTGGGGACCGTAGTCGTGGTACATCACCCCGGCGTACACGCCGGTACGCGACCCCCGTACGGATGTCGGGTCGATGCCGGCGCGTTCGAGGGCCTCCCAGGAGATCTCCAACAGCAACCGCTGCTGCGGATCCATCGCCAACGCCTCACGCGGCGAAATACCGAAGAACTCCGCGTCGAAGCCCCCCGCCCCATGCAGAAACCCACCCCGACGCGTATACGACGACCCCGGCACCTCCCGATCAGGGTTGTACAGACCCTCCACGTCCCACCCACGGTCCTCCGGGAACTCCGTGATCGCGTCGCCGCCGTCCGCCACCAGGTCCCACAGTCCCTCGGGGGAGACGACCCCGCCCGGATACCGGCACGCCATGCCGACGATCGCCACCGGCTCCCGCTCCCGGTCCGTCAACTCCCGGTTCCGCCGGCGCAGTCGGGCCGTCTCCTTCAACGAGTCCCGCAGCGCCGCGACCACCGCATCGGCGGATGACGTGTCCTCAGGGTCCTTGGCCGTTGACGCCATTGATCTGCCCTCCCCATGGTGCGCGGCTCTCGCCGAGCGGTTCAGAAATCGTTCCGGGTGTGATTGGTGCGGGTGGGTCCGCTCGCCGAGACGACGGCCTCGGACTCCGATGGCAGGCCCGCACGCCCGGACCCGGACCCGGCCGTGACGGCCTGGCCCGGGTCCGAGCCGGAGAAAGTCGTCCTCAGACGCGGGATCCTCAGCCGTAGGAGTAGAAGCCCCGGCCGGTCTTCTTGCCGAGCAGCCCGCCCTCGACCATGCGCAGCAGCAGCGGCGGCGGTGCGTACAGCGGCTCCTTGAACTCCGCGTAGAGCGCGTCGGCGATCGACACGGTGGTGTCCAGGCCGATCAGGTCCAGCAGGCGCAGGGGGCCCAGCGGATGGGAACAGCCCGCCTCCATACCGCGGTCGATGACCTCGGCGGTGGCCACCCCGGTGTCCACCATGCGGACGGCGGACAGCAGGTACGGGAAGAGGAGGGCGTTGACCAGGAAGCCGGCCCGGTCGGGGGACCGGATCGCGGTCTTGCCGAGGACCTCGGTGACCAGGCGCTCGGCGAGGCCGATGGTGCGCTCGTCGGTGAGGACGGAGCCGACCAGCTCGACCAGCGGCAGCACCGGGACGGGATTGAAGAAGTGCACGCCGACGACCCGGCCGGGGTTCTGCGTGGCGCCGGCGAGCCGCACGATCGACAGCGAGGAGGTGTTGGAGGCGAGCACCGCCTCGGGGTCCTCCACGATCTTGTCGAGCAGGGAGAAGATCTGGAGCTTGGTCGGCTCGTGTTCGGCGACCGCCTCGACCACGAACTGCCGGTCGGCCAGGTCCTCCAGCGCGGTGGTGAACGAGATCCGGCCGAGCACGGCGTCCCGTTCGGCCGCGCTGATCCTGGCCTTGGCGACGGAGCGGTCCAGGGAGCCGGTGATCCGGCGCAGACCGCGACCGCGCGAGTCCTCGGAGGAGACGACGATCCGTACGTCGAGCCCGGCCTTGGCGGCGATCTCGGCGACGCCGGCCCCCATCAGGCCGCAGCCGACCACACCGACCCGCTGGATCTCCGGTGCCCGGTCCGGCACGGAAACGGCCGCTTCGGGTGCCAGGGCGGCTGTCATATCGCGTCCCCCCGCCAGGTCAGCAGCGAGGAGCCGACCGCCATGCCACCGCCGAAGCCGGCCAGCAGCACCAGGTCGCCGCGGTGCAGCAGACCGGCCTTGTTGGCCTCGTCCAGGGTGACGGCGACCGAAGCGGAGCCCAGGTTCCCGTATCGCTCGACCGTGCGGTGAGTGGTGGCCCGGGACAGCCCGGCGGCTTCGACGAGTTCGCGCATCATGACTCCGTTGGCCTGGTGGGGTATGAAGTGGTCGACGTCCGTGATGTGGTGGCCGGTGCGTTCGGCGAGCCGGTGGAGCACGGGCGGCACATGCTGGTTGACGAACTCGCGGACGGCCCGGCCTTCCATACGGAAGAAGTGGTCGCCCTCCGCGAGGGTCTCCGGGGAGGCGGGCCGACGGCTGCCGCCTGCCTCGACCCGGATGAGGTGATGGGCGTCGCCGCTGGTGGACAGGTCGGTGTCGAGGATGCCGTACGGCTCCTCGACCGCGCCGACCACGGCCGCCCCGGCACCGTCGGCGAACAGCGGCGCGGTGCGGCGGTCGGAGAAGTCCAGGATCCGGGAGTAGAGGTCGGCGGCGATGACCAGGACGTGGGCGTCGGGGCGTAAGGCGATCAGTGCCCGGGCGAGTTCGAGGCCGTAGACGAAGCCGCTGCACACGGCGTTGACGTCGAAGCAGGCCGCGCCGTAGGCGCCGAGGGCGTGCTGCACCAGGGCGGAGGTCGGCGGCTGTGGGGAGTCGCCGGTGGAGGTGGAGACGATCAGGTAGTCGATCTCGGTGGCGGGCAGGTCCGCGGCCCGGAGCGCCGCCGCGCCGGCCCGGGCGGCGAGGTCGGAGGTGGCCTCGTGCGGCGGTGCGTACCGCCGGCTCCTGATCTCGGTCTTGCGCTCGATCCAGTCCGCGGTGACGCCGCAACGGGCCGCCACCTCTTCGTTGCTGACTTCTTCCTTCGGGACGTAAGAGCCGGTCGCAACTATTCCGGCAGCGTGTGTCGCCACTGTCGAGTCCACCTTCCGTGGTCGCGGGATCAGCCCGCCAGTGCAGGTGTGGGGGTGACTGTCTCGCCGGTCCGCAGGGGGTTGATGCGGTCCTCGCCGATACGGGCCCGGAACTGGGTATCGGTGACGCCGAGTCCCGTCCGGGGTGCCAGACAGAGGACGCCGACCTTGCCGATGTGCCGATTGGTCTGTACGAGCCGGGCGGCCTCGGCCACGTCCTCCAGCGGATGGACCGTGGAGACGACGGGGTTGAGCAGCCCGAGCTGGAACAGCCGGTTGCATTCCCACTGCTCCTGCAGATTGGCGGCGTGGCTGCCCACAATGCGCTTGAGGTTCGTCCACAGGGAGCGGTTGTCGTAGTGGTGCTGGTAGCCGGTGCTCGATCCGCAGGTGACCACCGTCCCGCCGCGCCGCACGACATGGACCGAGAGACCGAACGTGGCCTCGCCGACGAAGTCGAAGACGATGTGCGGGTCCTCGCCCACCGCGGCACGGACCGCCCGGCCCAGCCGCTCGCCCAGCTCGACGGTGCGTTCCGGGGTACGCGGTATCTCGCCGCCGATGCCGATCTCCTCGCGGTTGATCACCACGTCGCAGCCGAGACCGCGCAGCAGCCCGGCCTTGGCCCCGGAACTGACCACACCCACCGGAATACCGCCGGCCTGCTTCACCAACTGCACGGCGAACGCCCCGAGTCCACCGGTCGCACCCCAGATCAGCACGACGTCCCCGAGCTTGACCCGGGCGCCGCGCTCGCTGATCAGCATCCGGTACGAGGTGGCCGCCGTGAGCATGTTGCCGGCCGCTTCCTCCCAGGTCAGATGGGCGGGCTTGGGCAGCAGCTGGCCGGCCCGCAGCACCGTGTAGTGCGCCAGCCCGCCGAAGTTGGTCTCGTACCCCCAGATGCGCTGGTCGCCGCCGAGCATGGCGTCCGCGTGACTGGCCGGCTCCTGCTCGTCGACCTGGACACAGCTCGCCACCACATGGTCGCCGGCCCGCCAGCGCCGTACGCCCTCACCGACCCGGACGATGACTCCGGCCGCGTCCGAGCCGACGACGTGGTACGGCAGGTCGTGCCGCGCCGCCCAGCCGCCCAGCGCGCCGAAACGCTGGAGGAACCTGAAGGTGGGCACCGGGGCGAAGGTCGCCGACCACACGGTGTTGTAGTTGATCGAACTCGCCATGACCGCGACCAGGACCTCGTCGGGCGCGAGCTCCGGCATCGGCACCCGGCCCACCCGGAGGGAGTCGCGGACATCCGGATCCGGTGTCGCGAGAACCCCGGCCATGTCCTCCGCCCGCAGATGGGCGGCGAGGTAGTCGGTGGGCACCTCCTCGCGGGCCAGTTCGTCCGGACCGGCCCCGGCGAGTACCGCACTTGCCAATGAATCCATGACATCCCTTTGGCCGAAAGGTTGCCGCACGCCACGCTGCGTACGGGGTTTGGAGGAGAGGGGCCGGCGGCGCTGCCGGTGGTGCTGACGGGGGCCTCGGGCCGGCAAGGCACCCCCGGCACGGCGCTGGGACGCCCTCCGGGACGCTAAGTCGCCCGCCCCGTCCCGGCCAACCCCAGGCTTGTGCCGCGCCCCCTATCCCTCCCCCCGCGCTCCGGGCGTCCGGAGCGACCGCGCTCCTTGCCGACCCCTATGCCGCACCGCCGGCCGAACCGGTAAGCGCCCAGGTACGCGCCGTGCCGTCGGCGCGCTAGGGGTGGTGCGGGGCCCGGACGACCCCAGCGCGGGAAAGGGGGGAACGGCCGGCCGGGTATCGGCCGTCGGGCCGGGGCGAGCGCCCAGCTTCTTATGCCCACTTGACACTTCACGGCGCGCGATTCCTATACTGCATTCGTAATTTGAACACCGTGTAGGAAGTAGTGCGCCGTGTAGGCGCCGACGGGCATACCGGGCGAGCTGCCCGTGGGTCGCGACTTCCGCATCGCCTCTATAGGAGATTGATCAGGGCCATGACAGATACGTTAAGCAGGGCGCCGGTGCGGCTCGGGTGGCGGCTGGTGTTGCTGGGGTTCTCGCAGCTGATCATCGCGGTGGACTACAACATCGTCTATGTGGCATTGCCGGAGATCGGCACGGACCTGGGGTTCACGGCCCAGTCGTTGCAGTGGGTCGTGTCCGCGTACGCGGTGGGCTACGGAGGGCTGCTGCTGCTGGGCGGCCGAATGGTCGACCGGCTGGGAGCCCGGCGGGTGTGGTTCGCGGCGATCGTGATCTACGGACTGTCGTCGCTGGTGGCCGGATTCGCCAACAGTCCGGGAACTCTCATCGCGGCGCGTGCGGTACAGGGCGCGGGCGGAGCACTGCTCTTCCCGGCCACTCTGACGCTGATCTTCATCGGCTTCCCCGAAGGCCCGGAGCGCAACCGCGCCCTGTCGGTCTGGGGCGCGATCGGCGGCGGCGGGCTCGCGGCGGGGGCGTTGCTCGGCGGGCTGTTCACCGACTGGTGGGGCTGGGAATCGGTCCTGTTCGTCAATGTGCCGCTGACGGCGCTGGCCTTCCTGGCGGGTATCAAGCTGCTGCCCGCCGACGCTCCGGCGCAGAAGGGCATCCGCGACTTCGACGTACCGGGCGCCCTGCTGGCGACCGGCGGAGCGACGTTGATCGTGTTCGGGCTGGCATCCGGTCCCGACTCCGGCTGGACCTCCTTCCAGTCGGCGGGCACCGAGGCGATCGGCGCAGTGCTCCTGGTGGTGTTCTTCCTGGTGGAAGCCCGGACACGGTCTCCGCTGATGCCGCTGCGGCTGGTGCGTACGCGGACGCTGGCAGTGACGATGGCGGTGGCGTTCCTCTTCATGGCCACGCTGTCCACGGGGTACTACATCCTCACGACCTACCTCCAGCCGGTGCTCGGCTACAGCCCCATCAAGGCGGGCCTGGCCTTCCTTCCGCTGTGTGCCTTCTCCATGGCCGCCGGTCAGCTGACGGCGCCCCTGCTCAACAAGTTCGGTCTGCGCAAGGTGTTCACCGGCACGCTGCTGGTGAACGGCGCGGGTGTCGCCGCCACAGCGCTCGGTATGTCGGTCGGCGGCTCGTTCTGGGCGCTGATGCCGGGCATCTTCCTCTGGGGCTTCGGCGGCGGCGTCGGATTCACCGTGACGTTCGCGGCGGCGGGCATGGGCATCTCGCCCATGGAGCAGGGCGTGGCGTCCTCGATGGCGTCGACGCTCGCGCAGATCGGTGGTGCGGTGGGTCTGGCGGCCCTGGTGGCCGTGGCCAACCACGGCATCGACTACGACGCCGCCCCGGCCGTGACCGACATCGTGGACGGGCTCCAGCTCGCGGGTGTGATCGCCGGCATCGTGGTCGCCGTCGGCGCCGTGATCACCTTCTTCTTCCTGAAGGACCCCGAGCCGCCCACAGCGGTGGTCGCGGAGTCCGGTGTGACGGAGGCCGACCAGACGACGGGCGCCGCCACCGCCTGACGCTCTGCGAAGTCTCCCCCTGATCCTCGTGGCCGGCGCAATCCCCCGTCGCCGGGCACGAGTTGCAGAGGACCCGGCCGGGTCTGTTGCCCCCGGCCGGGTCTCCTCTGTTTTCTCGTGCTCCTGTTTTCTCGTGCTCCGCCGCTCCGCTGTCAGCGGCCGGCGCTCGCGGCAGGCACCGGGAGGCCCAACGAGCTGGTGAGGTCGAGGAGTTCCTGCTGGTAGAGCTTGGCGGGATTCACGATCTGCGTCCTCAGGTGGCCGTAGACCTCAAGGGCGACCAGCCCGTGCATCCGCCCCCAGATCCGCAGGGTCAGCGCGAGCGCGGCGGGCGGCAGATCGGGCTCCTTGGTGTGCAGCGCGTCCGTGAGGTCCGGCTGGAAGTCCTCCCACGAGTGCTCCTCACCGGCCTGGGCCGCCGCCGCGTGGGGCCAGGCCGCGGCGACCAGCTGGCCCAGCAGCGTGCAGACCCGCAGCTCGGCCTCGGTGGCGGGGCCGCCCTCCGGCATCTGATAGCCCGGAACGGGATCGCCGTACACGAGTTGGAACTCCTCGGGATGGCTGATCGCCCACTGCCGGTAGGCGGTGCCGTGCGCGAGGATCCGCTGCGCGGTGTCGTGCTCGTCCACCTGTTCGTGCGCGGCTTCGAGGGTGTCGGCGAGCGAGGTGTACACGTCGGTGATCAGCGCGTTGATGAGCGCGTCGCGTGTCTCGTAGTAGCTGTAGATCGCGCCCGCCGTCATGCCCATGTCCCGGGCGATGGCGCGAAGGGACAGTGCGGCCGCGCCTCCCGCCGCCATGTGCTTGAGCGCGATGGCCTTGATCTCCGCGGCCGTCTCGGCCCGGAGTCGTTCGCGACGACTCATCTTCGGCTGTCCCATGACAAATTATTTTACAGTGTGTTGTCCAGCTCCTACTGGTCCTGTGCACCAGCCGATCATGTTCTGGCACAGGACTCCGCCCCGGTACCGCCGGAGCGCGGTACCGGAGCGGAGTGCCGGTTCAGCCCGCGGAGCCCTGCTGTCCTTCGACCCGCTCGGCCACCGCCGCGGGCCGGGCCGTACGGTCCGGGGGCGGGGCGTCGAGCCGGGGACGCCGGCCCGGCGAGGCGAAGTTCCGCATCATGGGCGTCTCCACGAAGCGGAACGTCGCCCACGACAGCAGGACCGTCACGGTCAGCGCGAGGGCGATGAACCCGAGGTTGCCGGCCGTGGACAGCGGCTGACGCTCCTTGAAGAGGTCGCCGAGCCACATCAGCACCAGGAAGTGCCAGAGGTAGAAGGCGAAGGAGATCTGCCCCAGCCACACCATCGCCCTGCTGCGGAAGGGCGACCACAGGCCCTCCCGGTCGGCCTGCGTCGCCGACACGATCAGCAGCCCGAACGGCAGCGCGGTGCAGGCGGCCAGGCTGTACGCGTACGGGACCTGGGTGGACACGTAGTACGCCCCGACCGCGAGCCCCGCGGCCGGCAGCAGCGGGATCCGGAAGATACGGCCCTCCCGGACCATCCGGGCCAGGAAGATGCCGAGCACGAAGTCGAGGGTGCGGACCGGCGGGAAGCCGTTGATGAACCACAGCTTGGTGACACCGATCGGCGTCGCCGGGCTGACCGCCTCGTCCGGTATCACCAGGTCGGCGAGTGAGGGGATCGCCACGACGGCCGTGGCGATCCCCACGACCCACCACCACAGCCGGCCCGGCCGCACCCGGTTCACCAGCCGGATGATCAACGGGAAGCAGGCGTAGAAGAACACCTCGCAGCACAGGGACCAGGAGACGGGGTTGACGCCCCACCAGCTCTCGAACCGCCAGTCCCAGGCGTGCACCAGCAGCAGGTTGGCGGTCGCGACACCGGCACCCGGGAAGGTCCCGAGAAAGAGGAGCAGGAAGATCCCGGCGACCAGGGTCACCACGTGGTTCGGGAACAGCTTGAGGACCCGCCGCCGCCAGAAGGCGGTGACCGTGTCGGACGGGCGGACGGCCCAGGTCAGTACGAAGCCGCTGAGCACGAAGAAGAAGGTGACACCGGCCCAGCCGCCCTGGTCGAACAGGGAGTGATAGGTCTTGGCAATGTCGAGGTCGGCGAACGGTGCGAGGCTGCCGATGTGGAAGGCGGCCACCAGGACCGCGGCGATGATTCTCATCCCTGTGAGCGAGGGCAGAGAACTCTCCCGTGGGCTGCTCATGTCGGTGCTTTCTCCTTGCTGGAGCGACACTCGGACGAGTCGGAACTGCGTACGGGCGACAGAAAGCCCCGGCAGCGGCACATGGCGGGCGAGCCGTCAGCTGTCCGGTGTGGGGCGGGGCGGCCGGACCGCCCGAAGAGACGGCCCGGCCGCTCGGGGTCCGTCAGGGGCGGTCGGCGAGCACCGGGTTGAGCTGCGGATCCCACTCCACCAGCAGGTTCTGGGGCCCGCGGAAGGAGGTGTTGGGCAGATACGTGATCTCCTGGTCCTCGACCAGACGCATGTGCGGCAGCCGGCGGGCCAGCTCCTCGATGAAGATCCGCATCTCCTGACGGGCGAGCGTGGCGCCCATGCAGGCGTGCGCGCCGAACCCGAAGGTCATGTGACGGTTCGGATGGGGCCGGTCGATGTCGAACGTCTCCGGGTTCTCGAAGACCGCCTCGTCGTGGTTGGCGGAGGAGGTGATCATCATCACCCGGCCGCCGGCCGGTATGGTCACGCCGCCGACCGTGGTCTCCTTGACGGCCAGCCGCCGCCACGCGGCCACCGAGCCGTCGTAACGCAGGGACTCCTCGACCGCCTTGGGGATGAGGCTCGCGTCGTCGCAGACACGGGCCCAGGTCTCGGGGTTCTCCAGCAGCGCGCGCATGGCGTTGCCACTGGCGTTGGTGGTGGTCTCGTGCGCGGCGACCAGGCCGGCCAGAGCCGTGGTCTGCAACTCGTTGTCGCCGAACAGCCCGGGCTTGTTCCGGCCTTCGCGGATCACATGCGGCAACCAGCCCGGCGCGTCGGGCATCTGCTTGATCTTCTCCACCAGGTCGCCGGTGAACTCCCAGTACCGCCCGAGATTGGTGGCCACCTGTTTCTGTTCCTCGGGAGACGGGCGGCCGTACATGAACACCGTCTGGTCCAGAGTGAATTGCCGGCAGGCCGCGATGTCCTCGTCCGGAATTCCCATGAATATCAGGGCGATGGTGATGGGCGCCTCCTGGAAGAGATCGACCATCAGGTCGCCGCGACCCTTTTTGACGAACCTGTCGATATGGCCGGTGACGAGTTCGCGAATGCGCGGGGTGAGGGCTTCCACCTCCTTGCCCTTGAACGGGTCCTGATGCGCCTTCCGGCGCTCCCGGTGGGACTCGCCGTCCTCGTTGACCAGGGCGAGTCCGGGGTTGAAGCCGTGCTCCACCAGGATCGCGACGGTCTCCTCGGTGGACGGTGTGATCTGGTCCAGCGTGATGGAGGCGGAGAAGGTGTCGGTGTCCTTGAAGATCTCCTTGATGTCCTCGTACCGGGTGACCACCCAGTAGTCCAGCGCCGGACTGTAGAAGACCGACTCCTCTTCGCGCGCGTCGGCCATGGACACGCCCGGGTGGGACTGGTATTCGGTGCCGAACGGGTCGAACGAGGCAGCCAGTCCGGAAACCGGGCACCCTGTCGGGCTTTTGAGTTCTTGGCTCGTGGTCATGACTTCTCCTCGGAAACCAAGTGGCGGGCTTGGCGGGCAGCTGCGGGCACTCGTCGCGACGCTACGATCGGGATCTCCGCATTCCAACCCTTAATCGTGGCGCGGACCCCCCTATTGCCCTGGCGGGAATCGAGGGGTCCGCCCGCTGCCACGATCCGCCGCCACCGGCGTCGTGAGGGGCCGACCAGGACGGGCGGCGGGGACTCAGTCCCGCAACCGGTCGATCTGGCGCAGCTTGTTCGTCGCGTCCAGAGCAGCCACCTTGTAGGACTCCGCGAGCGTCGGGTAGTTGAAGACCGCGTTGACCAGATAGTCGACCGTGCCTTCGCAGCCCATCACGGACTGGCCGATGTGGATCAGTTCCGTCGCTCCCGTGCCGAAGCAGTGGACGCCGAGGAGTTTGCGGGTCTCCGGGCAGACCAGGAGCTTGAGCATGCCGTGGGAGTCGCCGATAATCTGGCCCCGGGCCAGTTCGCGGTAGCGGGAGATACCCACCTCGAACGGGATGCTGTCCTCGGTGAGTTGGTCCTCGGTACGGCCGATGAAGCTGATCTCGGGGATGGTGTAGATGCCGATGGGCTGGAGGTTGTGCATCTGGTCCACCGGCTCGCCGCACGCGTGGTACGCCGCCGCCCGGCCCTGTTCCATCGAGGTCGCGGCGAGGGCCGGGAAGCCGATGACGTCGCCGACGGCGTAGATGTGCGGCACCTCGGTGCGGTAGTGCTCGTCGACCGTGATCCTGCCACGCCGGTCGGCGGACAACCCGGCCTTGTCCAGGGCGAGTTCGTCGGTGAGGCCCTGGCGGCCCGCCGAGTACATCACGGCGTCCGCGGGGATCTTCTTGCCGCTCTCCAGGAGCGTGAGTGTGCCCCGGGGATGGCGTTCCACCGCCGCGACCGTCTCCCCGAACCGGAAGGTGACGGCCAGGTCCCGCAGGTGGTACTTGAGCGACTCGATCACCTCGACGTCGCACATGTCGAGCATCCCGGCCCGCTTCTCCACCACCGTGATCTTGCTGCCGAGCGCGGCGAACATGGAGGCGTACTCCATGCCGATCACCCCCGCACCCACGATGACCATGGAACGCGGCACCCGTTCCAGGTTGAGCACGTTGTCCGAGTCCAGGATCGTCTGTTCGTCGAACTCGACACTGTCCGGCCTGGCCGGCCGGGTCCCGGTGGCGATGATGATGTTCTCGGCGCTCAACAGCCGTTCGTTGCCGGTCACTTCCTGGAGTGCCACGGTGTGGTCGTCGACGAAGCGGCCGGTTCCGGCGAACAGGGAGACATGGTTGCGGGACAGCTGGCTGCGGATGACATCGACCTCGCGGCTGACCACGTGCTCGGTGCGCGCGGTCAGGTCGGAGACGGTGATGTCCTCCTTGAGACGGTAGCTCTGGCCGTACAGATCGCGCTGGGTGAGGCCGGTGAGGTAGAGAACCGCCTCGCGCAGGGTCTTGGAGGGGATGGTGCCGGTGTGGATGGAGACCCCACCGACCATGTCGGGGCGGTCGATGACGGCGACCCGGCGGCCGAGCTTGGCCGCCGCGATGGCAGCCTTCTGGCCGCCCGGGCCGGATCCTATGACAAGCATGTCGAAGTCGGGCACCCTCGTGAGTGTGTCAGCGCGAGACCGACGTTCGAAAGGGTGAACGGGCAACGATCGGCGTCCACTCCGGCCCGGGAGGGCCCAGGAAGGCCCCGTGGGACTCAGGAAGGCTGCGGAGTGAGGCGTTCGAGGCCCTTGCGGTCGTAGTAGCGGGTCATGGCGAAGCCGAAGAGCAGCGCGAGCGCGGTGCCGATCGCGATCATGATCCAGGCGCGGGTGAGTCCGGCGTCCCCGCGGGCGTCGAAGTAGAGGATCGCGCGCACCCCGTCGCCGAGTTGCCGCATCGGCTCGAACGCGGACAGGAAGCGGTAGAAGTCCGGGACCGCCTGGAGCGGGACCGTGGCCCCGGACGAGGGCAACCCCAGGACGATGAACACGAACATCGACACGAGCTGCCCGATCCCGCCGAAGGCCGCGTTGATGGCCTGGACGCCGAGACCGACCGCGAGGGTGGCGCAGTACGAGTACAGCCACAGCAGGGGCAGATGACCGGCGTCCATGTCGAGGATGCCGACGGTGGCGAGCATGACCAGGGAGACGCTGAGGAGCGTGATCCCGGCGGTCATGCCCATCTTCAGCAGCAGGGTCTGGGTGCGGTCGATGGGCACGGTCGGGCGGCGCGTGTGCCAGGGGCCGATCTCGTTGTCGGCGTAACCGAGCGAGGTGTCCACCGCGTTGCTGATGACGTTGCCGCCCATGAACCCGGCCAGCACGAGCAGCAGCGTGTAGTAGAAGGTGGTGAGCCCGAGGCCGCTGTTGGTGCCGATGGGATGCCCGACCTGCGTGGTGACCGCGACCGGGTCGGCCAGCAGCAGCTTCGCCGTCGCATCGGCCCGCGTCGCGCTCGCCGTCAGCTGCTTGCCGATGTTCTGCGAGGCCTGGTGGGCGGCGGCCGTGGTGATCTGACTGGCGAGGGAGGAACCGAGGCTGCCCTTGCCGGGATTGGTGAGCACGGTCAGCGTCGGACGGGCGGAGGCGCTCGTGCCGGTCAGCGCGGCGACGGAGGCGGTGAAGCCGTCGGGCACGACCAGCGCTCCGTAGAGCTTGCCCGAGTCCAGCTCGTCCTGGGCCTCGGCGAGGCTCAGTTCACGCCACTCGGCCTTGTCGCCGCCGGAGGTGTCGCTGGTGACGGCCCGGACGATCTGCGCACCCAGGTTCTCCTGCTGCCCGGTCAGCGGCTCGCCCCGGTCCGCGTTGACGATGCCGATGGGCAGATCGTGCAGATCCCGGTTGGGGCTCACGATGCCGCCCATGTAGAGGAGCGACAGCAGCAGCGCGAGCAGCCCGGTCAGGACGGTGGGCAGCAGCCACAGCTTGGGCCGACCCAGCAGCGCGGTGGCGCGCGCCTGGACCCGGCCGGCGGGGGAGGGGGTTTCGGCGGACGTCTCGGAGGACGGACTGTCGTCGGCTGGCATGGTTCTCCGGTGGCTCTGGGGCGGCCCGGGACCGGAGGTGGTCGCCGCCCGCCCGGCCAGGATCGTGCGTACGGCGGCACGGCCGCGCCTGCGACTCGCCGGACCGGTGACGACGGGCGTACGACTACAGAGCCGTGTGCACCCGGACCCCGTCGAGGGCCACCGCCAGGACGCGGTCGCGCTGGGTCTCGTCGAGGAAGTTCGTCGAGGTGATGCCGGCGAGCATACGCACCAGGTCGTCGAAGGTCATGTCCTTGCGTGCCTCCCCGGCCGCCTGCGCCCGCTCGAACAGCGGGCCGCCCGCCTGGTACATCGAGTCCCGGCAGGCCAGGAAGATCTCCGACTCGTGGTTGAGGGCCTCGCGGACGGCCCGTTTGGTCACGGTGTACCCCACGAAGCGGCGCAGCCACGCGGTGAGCGCCTCCCACGGGGGCCGGTCGGCGACCTCCAGCGCGAACCGGCACAGGGCGTCCACCTCGTCGGCGTACACGCTCTCGAAGAGATGGCGGCGGGTGGGGAAGTTGCGGTACAGCGTGCCGATGCCGACGCCCGCGCGCCGGGCGATGTCCTCCAGGGACGCCTCGGAGCCGTGCTCCGCGAACGCCTCGCGTGCGGCGGTCAGCAGGGCGTCGTAGTTGCGTGCCGCGTCCTTGCGGTGCGGGCGCTGCGCCGCGACGAAACCGCTGACGGGGTACGGCTGTGCCGTCACGGATGCCTCCCTGGCCGGGCGCCGGTCGGGCGCGCTCGAAACGGATGCTGGCCTCCGGTATTGAAGCGGAGGTTGGCCTCCGCTAGAGTGGAGGCGTACCTCCACTTTAGCAGTCGGGGTGCGTTCCCCCATGCGACGCGTACGGCCGTGCGCATAGCAGGCGTGCGCGAACGCGGCCCTCACCACGTCTACGTCTACTCCGCCACCTCTGTTCGGAGATGCCTTTCCATGCCCCGCAAGTCCACTGGCTCCACGAGCTCCACGAGCTCCACACGCTCCACCCGCCTCACCTTCGCGGTCCTCGCGACCGGTGCGGGCGTGTTCTCCATGCTCCAGTCGCTGATCGCGCCGGCCCTGCCGACCGTCCAGCACGCCCTGGACACCTCGCAGTCCACCGCGACCTGGGTGATGACGGCCTTTCTGCTGTCCGCCTCGGTGTTCACCCCGATCCTCGGCCGTGTCGGCGACCTGATCGGCAAGAAACGCACCCTCGTCGCCGTCCTCGTGGTCGTGACGCTCAGCTGTCTGCTCGCCGCGCTTGCGCCGAACATCGGCGTACTGATCTTCGCCCGGGTCGTCCAGGGCGCGGGCGGCGCGCTGTTCCCGCTGTCGTTCGGCATCATCCGGGACGAGTTCCCGCCGGGTGAGGTGAGCGGCAGCATCAGCAACCTGTCCGCCGTCATCGCGGCGGGCGGCGGTGTCGGCATGGTGGCCGCCGGGCCGATCGTGACCGCGCTCGACTACCGCTGGCTGTTCTGGCTGCCCGTCGGCGTCGTCGCCGTCACCACGCTCATCGCCATCCGCTATGTCCCCGAGTCGCCCAACAGGGCTGCCGGGCGCGTCAGTTGGCTCGGTGCCGTACTGCTGTCCGCCTGGCTGGTCGCCCTGCTGCTGCCGCTCAGCCAGGCGACCCGATGGGGCTGGGGCTCGGGCCGGACGATCGGCCTGTTCGCAGCCGCCGTACTCCTCTTCGCCCTCTGGCTGCTGACCGAGGCGCGCTCGCGCACCCCTCTCATCGACCTGAAGATCATGCGCCTGCCCGCCGTGTGGACCACGAACACCGCCGCGCTGCTCTTCGGTGCGGGCATGTACTCGATCTGGTCCTTCCTCCCCGGCTTCGTCCAGACGCCCGCCTCCGCCGGGTACGGATTCGGCGCGAGCGTCACCTCCGCCGGACTGCTCATGCTGCCGATGCTGGTCGCGATGTTCCTCGCGGGTGTCCTGGGCGGCCGGCTGACCCCCGTACTGGGCGCCAGGAAACTGCTCACGGCCGGTGCCGCGCTCGGCGCCGTCGCCTGCGGATTCCTCACCCTCTGGCATGACGAGCAGTGGCAAGTCGCTTTCGTGGCAGGCGTGTTCGGCCTCGGCATCGGACTGGCCTTCGCCTCGATGGCCAACCTGATCGTCGGCAGCGTCCCGCCCGAGCAGACCGGCGCGGCGACCGGCATGAACGCCAACGTCCGCACCATCGGCGGCTCGATCGGCGCCGCCCTGACCAGCGTCCTGGTCACCAGCAGCCTCCAGCCCTCAGGCCTCCCGTACGAATCCGGCTACACCCACGGCTTCGCCCTGCTGGCCGTCCTCTGCCTGGCCGCGGCCCTGGCAGCCCTCCTGGTACCGACCACCAGTACAGAACAGCCCCTGCGTGCAGCCCGAACCGCCGCCGACCCGTCACCCGCGCAGCCCGAAACCGCCACCCGCACCTGACCGAGGTTCAGCCGGGGGAGTCGGCCCGTGCCCCGGTTTTCAGGGGCGCGGGGAACTGCGCAAGCCCCCACCGGCCCGCGGTGAACGAACCACATGTCCCGCGGATCCTCCTGAGGCGGAGCGCCGGCGTCAGCCACCGCTCACGTTGGCCGTCAGCAGGCGCAGCAACTGCTTGGCGAGCGCGTCCTGTTCGGGCGTCAGTCCCATCGCGTCGCCGATGGCGAGCGGCACCGTGCCCGCCCGGTCACGCATCGCGGCGCCTGCCTCGGTGAGGCGGAGGGCGACCGAACGCTCGTCCTCCGCCCGCCGCTCGCGCCGCAGCAGGCCGTTCCCCTCCAGGCGCTTCAGCAGCGGGGAGAGGGTGCTGGACTCCAGTTGGAGGGCGTGCCCGAGATCCCGCACGGTGATCGAGTCCTGCTCCCACAGCACCAGCATCACCAGGTACTGCGGATAGGTCAGCCCCAGCTCGTCCAGCAGTGGCCGGTAGCGGGCGGTGACCGCCCGGGAGGCCGCGTAGAGGGCGAAGCAGAGCTGGTCGTCGAGGAGCAGGGAGCCCTCCTGTGGTGGTGCACTTCCGGGTGCGCTCACGGTAGGGCTCCTGGTCTCCGCGTTGTCCTTGGTCGGTTCCGTGTCCGCATGACGCCGTGCACGGTGATTTCCACCCTAACGTTCACGTCCTCCCGATTCCATAGGGCGCCAACAAATAGAGGTCGAATAAGTAGCGCACGATCTAATCGGGCGCTACTCTTCTGGTGTGCCGCCGCTCCCCGGTGAAACCCGCAGGTGGAGCCTGCCCCGGCACCCGATCCGAGGAGATCGTCATGACGACCGACATCCGCCCCGTTCTCGAACCTGCCGCCGCCGGCTTCGCCGAGGCGACCGCGAACCCGCCGTACCTCTTCGACCTCGGCCCGGTCGAGGGCCGCAAGACGGTCGACGAGGTGCAGTCGGGCGAGATCG
Source organism: Streptomyces sp. NBC_00075 (assembly GCF_045041225.1). Classification (NCBI taxonomy): domain Bacteria; kingdom Bacillati; phylum Actinomycetota; class Actinomycetes; order Kitasatosporales; family Streptomycetaceae; genus Streptomyces; species Streptomyces sp. NBC_00075. The sequence continues at coordinate 1,525,812 of NZ_CP108243.1, read as the reverse complement.
ACAAGCCCGCCGTCGACGAGGAGTGGGTCACCGTCACCGGCGGCCCCACCGGAGAGGTCCGGGCCCGGATCGTCCGCCCGGCCGGTGTCCAGGGCGTCCTGCCGGTGATCGTCTACATCCACGGCGCCGGCTGGGTCTTCGGCAACGCCCACACCCATGACCGTCTGGTGCGCGAACTGGCCGTCGGCGCCCGGGCCGCGGTCGTCTTCCCCGAGTACGACCTCTCGCCCGAGGCCCGCTACCCGGTCGCGATCGAGCAGAACTACGCCGTCGCCCGCTGGATCGTCTCCGACGGCGCCGACCACTACCTGGACGCCACCCGGATCGCGGTGGCCGGTGACTCCGTCGGCGGCAACATGGCCGCCGCGCTGACGCTGATGGCCAAGGAGCGGGGTGATGTGCCGCTCGTCCAGCAGGTCCTCTTCTACCCGGTGACCGACGCCGCCTTCGACACCGGCTCCTACCGGCAGTTCGCCGAGGGCTACTTCCTGCGCCGGGACGCCATGGAATGGTTCTGGGACCAGTACACGACCGACGCGGCCGAGCGCGCCCAGATCACCGCGTCCCCGCTGCGCGCCACCACCGCCCAACTCACCGGTCTGCCCCCGGCGTTGGTCATCACCGCCGAGGCAGACGTCCTGCGCGACGAGGGCGAGGCGTACGCGAACAAGCTGCGCGAGGCCGGCGTACCCGTCACCGCGGTCCGCTACCAGGGGATCATCCACGACTTCGTGATGCTCAACGCCCTGCGCGGGACGCACGCCGCCGAGGCCGCCATCGGGCAGGCGATCAGCACCCTGCGTACGGCACTCGGCACCGCCTGAGCCCGTAAGCCTGGAGAACGGCCGGGTCACATGGCGTCGAGGTAGTCCCGCAGGATCTGGGAGCGGGACGGGTGACGCAGCTTGGACATCGTCTTGGACTCGATCTGACGGATCCGCTCGCGCGTCACGCCGTACACCTGGCCGATCTCCTCCAGGGTTCTCGTCCGGCCGCCGGACAGGCCGTAGCGCAGGGAGATGATCCCGGCCTCCCGTGGCGTCATGTCCGCGAGGATGGACTGGATCGTCTCCTGGAGCAGCAGGAACGTGACCATGTCCATGGGGGTGACGCTGTCGCGGTCCTCGATCAGGTCGCCGAACTCGCCGTCGCCGTCCTCACTGAGGGCGGTGTGCAGCGAGACGGGTTCCTTGGTGTACATGGCCAGTTCGGGCAGCCGCTCCACGTCGACGCCCGCCTTCTCCGCCAGTTCCTCCGGGGTGGGTTCCTTGCCGAGGTCCTGGATCAGCTCGCGGCGGGTGCGGGCCACCCGGTTGATGACCTCGACCAGATGGACGGGGATCCGGATGGTCCGGCCCTGGTCGGCCAGCGCGCGGGAGATCGCCTGCCGGATCCACCAGGTCGCGTACGTCGAGAACTTGAAGCCCTTCGCGTAGTCGAACTTCTCGACGGCCCGGATCAGGCCCGTGTTGCCCTCCTGGATCAGGTCCAGGAACAGCAGCCCCCGGCCCGTGTAGCGCTTGGCGACGGACACCACCAGCCGGAGGTTCGCCTCGATGAGGTGGGACTTGGCGCGCTCCCCGTCCGCGGCGACGATCTCCAGCTCGCGTCGGAGCACGGTGTCCTCGGGCGGCTCCTCCAACAGTTTGTGCTCGGCGTACAGCCCGGCCTCGATGCGTTTCGCGAGGTCGACCTCCTGGTCGGCGCTGAGCAGCCGGACCCGGGCGATGAGCCGGAGATAGTCCCGCACCTGGTCGACCGAACCTCCCGCGTTGCTGAGCCGGGGGAGGGGAGCATCGCTCTCGTCCTCGGTGGCCGGGTCGAACACATCGGTCACCTCGGTGTCGGTCGCCATCGTGCTCACTTCCTCTCCAGGAGTGCACGCAGGAACGTCCCTGTATGAGAACGAGCCTCGGCCGCCACGTGTTCCGGAGTGCCCTGGGCAATCACCCGGCCGCCACCGGTCCCGCCCTCCGGGCCCATGTCGATCACCCAGTCCGCCGTCTTGACGACATCGAGGTTGTGCTCGATGACGACGACCGTGTTCCCCGCGTCGACGAGTCGATGCAGTACGGCCAGCAGCCGGCGGACGTCGTCGACGTGCAGCCCGGTCGTCGGCTCGTCCAGTACGTACAGTGTGCGCCCCCGCGTACGGCGCTGGAGTTCGGCGGCGAGTTTGACCCGCTGCGCCTCGCCGCCGGAGAGGGTGGTGGCGGCCTGGCCGAGCTTCACATAGCCGAGACCGACGTCGTGCAGGACGCCCAGATGCCGGGAGATGACCCCGTGCCCGTCGAAGAAGGCCAGACCCTCCTCGATCGTCAGGGCGAGGACGTCGGCGATCGACTTCCCCTTGTAGTGCACGTCCAGGGTCTCGCGGTTGTACTGCGCGCCCTGACACACCTCACACGGCACATACACGTCCGGCAGAAAACTCATCTCCACCTTGATCGTGCCGTCGCCGAAACAGTGCTCGCAGCGCCCGCCCTTGACGTTGAAGGAGAACCGGCCCGGCAGATAGCCGCGCACCTTCGCCTCCGGGGTCTGCGCGAACAGCTTGCGGAGATGATCGAACAGGCCCGTGTACGTCGCCGGGTTGGAGCGCGGGCTGCGGCCGATGGGGGACTGGTCGACCTGGACGACCTTGTCGATCTCCTCGATCCCGGTGATCGTCCGATGCCGTCCCGGCACCTGGTGGGCCCGGTACAGGCGTTTGGCGAGGGCCGCGTGGAGGATGTCGTTGACCAGCGTCGACTTGCCCGAACCGGAGACGCCGGTGACCGCGACGAACTGCCCGAGCGGGAACGACACCGTGATGTTCCTCAGGTTGTGCTCGGACGCGTCGTGGACGGTGAGTTCACGGCCCTCGGTGCGCGGTCTGCGCGTCGCCGGGAGCGGAATCCGGCGGCGGCCGGAGAGATACGCGCCGGTGAGGGAGGTGGGGTGCGCCAGCAGCTCCTCCGTACTGCCCGAATGGACCACGTGTCCGCCGAGTTCACCGGCGCCCGGACCGATGTCCACGACCCAGTCGGCGATCCGCACGGTGTCCTCGTCGTGCTCCACGACGATCACCGTGTTGCCCCGGTCGCGCAGCCGCAGCAGCGTCTCGATCAGCCGCCGGTTGTCGCGCTGGTGCAGCCCGATGCTGGGCTCGTCCAGGACGTACAGCACCCCGACCAGCCCGGCACCGATCTGCGTCGCGAGCCGGATGCGCTGCGCCTCCCCGCCCGACAGACTCGCGGCGGGCCGGTCCATCGACAGATAGTCGAGCCCTACGTCGAGGAGGAAGCGGAGCCGTTCGGTGATCTCCGCCAGTACGGCGTCGGCTACCCGGAGTTCCCAGCCTTCGAGTTTCAACTCACCTATGAACAGGGCCAGTTCATCGATGGGCAGCGCGGTCAGCTCGGCGATGTTCCGGCCGCCCACGGTGACGGCCAGCACGCTCGGCCGCAACCGGGCCCCCGCGCAGGCCGGACACGGCACCTCCCGCATATAGCCCGCGAACCGCCCCTCGCCGTCGGCCTCGGCGTGCCGGCGCCGGATGTGCGGCACGACCCCCTCGAACCGGGTGAGATGCGAACGCTCGCGCCCGAACCGGTTCCGGTAGGTGAGGTGCAGCTGCCCCGGGGTCCCGTGCAGCACGGACTTCCTTACGGCGGCGGGCAGTTGGCGCCAGGGCGTGGCGGTGCCGAAGCCGAGTTCGGCGGCCAGTGCTTCGAGGAGGCGGGTGAAGTAGTCGGCGCCGCTGGTGTTGGTCCAGGGCGCGATCGCCCCCTCGGCGAGCGACAACTCCTCGTCCGGTACGACGAGTTCGGGGTCCACCTCGGTACGGGCGCCGAGGCCCGTGCACTCGGGGCAGGCTCCCCAGGGCGCGTTGAAGGAGAACAGGCGCGGCTCCAGCGACTCCAGGTCGATGTCGTGGGCCCGGGGACATGCCATCCGCTCCGAGAACCTCGACTCCCGCTCGGGAGCGGTGGCTTCGAGGTCCACGAAGTCGGCCCAGACGACACCGCCCGCGAGACCGAGGGCCGTCTCGACGGACTCCGTCAGCCGCTGCCGTACCCCCGGTTTCAGCGTCAGCCGGTCCACGACGACCTCGACGGAGTGCTTGACTCGCTTGTCCAGTGCGGGTGTTCCGCCCGACAGCGGCAGGGTGACGCCGTCCACCCGGACCCGGCTGAAGCCGTCCGACATCAACTGGCGGAAGACCTCGGCATGTTCGCCCTTGCGGTCCCGGACGACCGGGGCCAGCAGCTGGACGCGGGCACCCTCGTGCCGCTCCAGCAGCCGGTCCACGATCCGCTGCGGGGTCTGCCGGCTGACCGGCTCGGCGCACACCGGGCAGTGCGGGCGGCCGACCCGGGCGTACAGCAGCCGCAGATGGTCGTAGACCTCGGTGATCGTGCCGACGGTGGAACGGGGATTGCGGCCGGTCGTCTTCTGGTCGATCGCGATGGCCGGCGACAGGCCCTCGACGACATCGACATCGGGTTTGTCGAGCTGCCCCAGGAACTGCCGCGCGTACGCCGACAGCGACTCCACATAACGCCGCTGTCCCTCGGCGAAAATGGTGTCGAACGCGAGACTCGACTTCCCGGAACCCGACACCCCGGTGAAGACGATCAGCGCGTCCCGGGGCAGCTCCACGGAGACGTCCTGGAGATTGTGCTGACGGGCGCCTTTGATGACGATGCGGTCTTTCACCCGTTCGACCGTAGAGGGCAGGGGGCCGTAGGGCTGCCGAATCGTTATCAACTTTCTTGGGGCCGGGAGATCTGGATCGTCCCGTCAGCAGTCGCGGAACTCCGGGGACTGGTTGAGGACCTGCGAGCGCAGCGAGGTGAAGCGGGCGTAGGTCTCGCCGTTCTGGGCGCCGGGGTGGAACGCCGCGACCCGGTGGCAGTTCTGGAAGGCCAGCGCGATACCGAAGTGCCGCTCCAGGCTGCCCCGGATCGCGTCGCTGGCCAGCGCCCGCAGCAGCTGACCGCGTTCCTGCTCGGAGGGCGGCGGGGTCTGGTTGTCGGCGAACTCGGCGGTGCCGCCCTGGAGTTCGGAGGCGAGGTCCGCGATGAGGTCGTAGGCGTAGGGGAGGGAGGTGCGGACGGTTTCGACGAAGTCGTCCTCGCGGATGTCACCCTGTTCGGCTTCGGCGAGGAGCTGGGGGGAGACGTCGAGCGACATGAAAGGGGTGTCCTGTTCTTTCGATCTCACGAAGTGGTGCAGTGGGGGTGTGGTCAGGCGAGGGCGGCGGGCCCGTGCGCGAACTCCGGGTCGACCTGATCGGCCAGGTCGAGGCCCGTCGCCTTGTCCGCCCAGGCCTGGGCGTTGCGCAGATGGAACTCGACGGCGTGCCGCTGGAAGGTGGCCCAGTCCTTGGGGCGGGCGTCGAGCGCGTCCTTGAGCTGGTTCAGGGCGTGCCGGTTGTGCGGTTCCAACTCGCCCTGGTCGCGGCCCTGTTCGGCGGCGCGCACCCAGGAGGACTGGACGAAGTGGGTGAGCAGGTCGTCGCCGGTCTCCTCCTTGAGGAAGAGCAGGTCGTCCTCACCGGTGACCTTGTTGCCGATCACCGCGAGCGGAATCCCGAACTCGCGGGCGTGGTCGCGATATTGGCGGTAGACGGAGACGCCCTTGCGGGTCGGTTCGGCGACCAGGAACGTCATGTCGAACCGGGTGAACAGCCCGGAGGCGAAGGCGTCCGCGCCGGCGGTCATGTCGACGACGACGTACTCGCCGGGTCCGTCGACGAGATGGTTGAGGTACAGCTCCACCGCGCCCAGCTTGGAGTGGTAGCAGGCGACACCCAGGTCGCTCTCCTCGAAGGCGCCGGTCGCCATCAGCGGCACACCGCCCACGCGCTCGACGTGCCGGGCGTGGATCTCGTCGTCGCCGAGCGGACGCAGCAGCCGGGAGCCACGGCCGGCCGGGGTCGTCTTGACCATGGCCTCGCGCGACTCGATGCGCGGGTTGGTGCCGCGCAGGAAGTCCTTGATGTCGCCGAGGTGCGCGCTGAGCGGCGGCGCGGCGAACGCCTCGCCGCCGACCGGGTCGAGTGCCTCGGCGAGGTGCTGGTTGATGTCGCCGTCGATGGCGACCACGGGCGCGCCGGAGCGTGCGAGATGGCGGGAGAACAGTGCGGACAGCGTGGTCTTGCCGCTGCCGCCCTTGCCGACGAACGCGACGCGCATTACCTGGCCGCCCCTCGACTGCTGGTGGCCTCTTTGCCAGCCGTTTTGAAAATGAATGTCATGTGGCAAGTATTTATGCGGCGCCGGGGGCTCTGTCAAATCACCTCACCCTCAACTGAGGTGCGACGGTGTCGAGTTGGTGGCCGTTTGTTCGACGTTCCTAAATGCATATGATGTGCAGGTGCATCAATATGGCATCAGGACGGCGACCCCCGACGACCTCGACGGCGCGCGGGCTGTCATGCTCGACACCGTCTACCGCGACTTCGGGACGGGTTACGTGCCCCGCTGGCACGGCGACATAGTCGATCCCGCGTCCGCTTACCTCGTACCTGCCCGCCACACGCTCCTGGTCGCGGTCGACGAGCGCGACGCGAGCGTCGTCGCCACCGCCGCCCTCGACTCGCGCGGCCCCCTCCACCCGCCGAACCCCCGCCATGTCGCCGAGCGCTACCCCTCGGGCGCGACCGCGCAACTGCGCCGGGTGTACGTCCGTCCCGAGCACCGCAGGCGCGGACTGGCCCGGCGGCTCGTGACCGAACTGCTGGCCTTCGCGGCGGCCGACGGCGGCTATCGCGCCGTGTATCTGCACACGGACCCCGCGGTCACCGGCGCCGAGGGCTTCTGGCGGTCGCTCGGCAAGGTCGTGCACGACGAGCGCGAGGACGTGGGTGGCGGGCAGGGCGTCGTCCACTTCGAGGTTCCGCTGGAGCTGTGATCGCAGGCGACCACCCGGGCTGGCTACTGGAAATGATAATCATATAGGGTCCAGTTTCCGTGCGGCCTCCGTCCGTGCCGCACCGCCCCCTTCACAGAACTGAGGATCATGCGCACCCCCCGCCGTCGCCGACTGCTCGTCGGACTGCTGTTCGCCCCGCTGCTCACCGGTTGCTTCGCCTCCAGCGGCAGCGACGACGGCGACTCGTCGTCGGACGCCGGGTCCGGCTCCCGGCTGAAGGTCGCGCTCGCCTTCCCGCCCGCCGAGAACCTCTCCCCGTACGGCGCCGACGCCACCCTGCTCAGCCGCCTCGGCGTCACCGAGGGGCTGACCTCCCTCGACGCCAACGGCTCCGCCGCGCCCGCCCTCGCCGAGTCCTGGACCCGCAAGGACGACCGCACCTGGGAGTTCACGCTGCGCCAGGCCACCTTCCAGGACGGCACCGCAGTCACCGCGGCCACCGTCGCCGCCGCCCTCACCCGTGCCACCCAGGCCGAGCCCGAGCCCGCCGCCCTCACCGGCGTCACCCTCACCGCGAAGGCCGCGACCGACGGACGAATAACCGTCACCACCGCCGAGCCCGACCCCGTGCTCCCGCTGCGCCTCTCCAGCCCCGGCCTCGCCGTCCTCGCGCCCAAGGCGTTCGCGAAGAAGGACGCCGTCGACCCGGTCGGCACCGCCACCGGCCCCTTCGAACTGACGAAGACCACCGGCTCCACCGCCGCCACCCTCGACCGCTTCGACGACTACTGGGGCGGACGCGCCCAGGCCGCCGGCATCGACGCCCGGTTCATCGCCGACGGCACCGCCCGCGCCAACGCCCTGCGCACCGGCCAGGTCGACATCGCGGAGTCGATCCCGGTCGCCCAGGCCGCCTCCCTCGACAAGGCGACCCGCCGCGAGACCGCCACGGCCCGCACCACCTACCTGCACCTCGACACCAAGTCCGGCGCCTTCAAGGACGCCGGGCTGCGCGCCGCCGCCCGCGCCGCCGTGGACACCTCCGCCATCGCCGACGGCGTCTACGAAGGCCACGCCGACGCCGGCCAGGGCATCTACGGCCCGGCGCTCAGCTGGGCCGAGGGCAAGCGCGTCCAGCCCACAGGGCGCGCGAAGGCGGCGGCGCCCGACGGCACGGCCGTCACCCTCGCCACGTACGACAACCGGCCCGAACTCCCGGAAGCCGCCCAGGTGTTGAAGCAGCAGCTGGAGAAGGCCGGGTTCAAGGTGACGCTGGAGGTACGGGAGTACTCGCGCCTGGAGAGCGACGCGCTGGCCGGCAAGTTCGACGCTGTCGTCGCCGCCCGCAACACCATGCTCGACTCCGGTGACCCCGTCTCCGTCCTCGCCAGCGACTACACCTCCGACGGCGGCTACAACCTCTCCCTCCTCGCCGACAAGAAGGTCGACCAGGCCGTCGCCAAGGCCGAGGGCATCGAGGACACCGCGAAGCGGCAGGACGCGGCCATGGCGGCGGAGGCCCTGATCCTCGGCGCCGACGCCGTCGTCCCGCTGGTCCACCAGCGGATCATCACCGGCGTCGACGCCGACGTACAGGGCGTACTCCTCGATCCGTACGAGCGCACGCTGGTCGGTACCGGAACCCGGCGCTGACCCGTGCGGGGTCGTGTGGGCACGCTCCTGTGGCGTGCCCTGCTCGCCGCGCTGCTCGTGTGCGGGATCGGCCTGCTGCCCTGGCTGACCCGCACCGACCCGGCGCTCACCGTGCTCAAGGCCCGGTCGGCGGAGCGCGAGGCCACTCCGGCCGTACTGGCCGCCATCCGGGAGCAACTCGGCCTGGACGCCGGGCCGTTGCGGCTGCTGGGGGAGTGGCTCGGCGGGCTGCCGCGTGGGGACGCCGGGCGGTCCTGGATCTCCGGGGGCGAGGTCATGCCCGGAGTGCTGGAGGCGCTCGGCGCCTCACTGCTGCTGATGGCCGTCGCGCTGACCATCGCCGTCCTCGTCGCGGCGCTGGTGTGCGCCCGAACACTGTGGAGCGGCGGGCGACATGGCGGCGGCAGCGGTTCGGCGATGGTCGCCGCGCTGCCCGAGTTCCTCACCGCGTCCGTGCTCGCCACCGTCGTCGGCGTCCAACTCGGCTGGCTGCCCGCGCTCGGCTGGTACGGCTTCCAGTGGACGATCCTGCCCGGACTCGCCCTCGGCCTGCCCGCCGGCGCGCTGCTCGGCCGGCTCCTCGACGACCTGCTGCCCGGCGCCTTCGCCGAACCCTGGGCACTGGCCGCCGCCGCACGCGGCATCCCGGCCCGACGGATCGCGAGCCAGGCGGTACGCCGCTGTCTGCCCGGACTGCTGCCCAACGCGGGCCTGTTCGTCGTCGGGCTGACCGGCGGCTCGGTCGCCGTCGAGCAGATCTTCGACATCCCCGGCCTCGGCCGCACCGCCCTCCAGGCCGCGATCGCCCAGGACCTGCCCGTCCTCCAGGCGAGCACCCTCGCCCTGGTCCTGCTGGCGGCGCTGGCAGCGGGCGGAACCCGGCTGACAGCCCGGCTGCTGATCGGCCCCGCCCTGCGAGACGGCGGCCTCTCCTCCCTGCACCGGCCCGCACCGCCCGCCCGCCGCACTCCGCCCCTCCTGTACGCCGGAGTGCTGCTCGGCGTCGTAGCCCTGGGCCTGCCACGCGACCCCCTGGCCCTGGACACCCGGGCCCGGCTCCAACCCCCGTCCTGGACACACCCGTTCGGCACGGACGCGCTCGGCCGCGACGTCCTCGCCCGCGTCGGGCACGGCGCCCTCGACACGCTCCTGCTCGCCTCCGCGATCAGCGCCGCCGCGCTGCTGATCGGACTGGTGCTGGGGCTGGTGCCCCGGGTGTCCGGACCGCTCGTCGACACGGTCAACGCGATACCGCCCGTACTCGCCGCGCTGCTCGTCACGGCGGTCGTGGGCAGCGGCGGGGCCACCCCCGCGCTCGCCGTGACCGCCGTCGCCTGGGCACCGCTGGCCGCGCACACCGCCGCCCTGCTGCGCCAGGAACGGGCCACGCTGCATGTCACGGCGACCCGGGGGCTGGGCGCCTACCGCTGGTACGTCCTGCGCCACGAACTCCTGCCCGCCGCACTGCCCCCGGTCACCCGGCACGCCCTACTGCGCCTGCCCGCAGTCGCGTTGGCCCTCGCGGCCCTCGGCTTCCTCGGCCTCGGCGCCCAACCCCCGTCCCCGGAATGGGGCTTGCTCCTCGCCGAGAACCAGCCGTACGCGGAACGCGCCCCCTGGGCGGTCCTCGCCCCGGCCGCCGTACTCGCCCTGTTGGGCGCGTTGGCGGTGACGGCTGCGGGGCTCAGGGTGCGCAGTCCCCGGAGGGCGGTGCGGGCGGCCCAACCGCTTCCGGAGAAGCGGGAGTTGGCCTTCCGATGATCCCGGTTGTCCCGGCAGGAGACGGTGTGCGCGGCCCGACCTCGCCGAGAGACAAGAAGGCCGGCCTTCCGGCGTGCGCCTCCGCAACTGCCCGCAACGGTGAGCCGCCTGCCCGGATGTGCCCGTCGCCGCCGCTCAGGACGCCGCCGCCCCGGATGACTGCGCCCGCGTCCCAACACCTCCCGGATTCACGAGAGTTGGCTCTCCAGTGACCACCCCCGCAACCGCCGGTCTTCAGGGCGGGACGCCCGCCCGGGCGCGGCTGTCGCCGCTTCTGCGGCTGCTCATCCTCACCCAACTCGCCTTCAACGTCGGGTTCTTCGCCGTTCTGCCCTTTCTCTCCGAGCATCTCGGGCAGGCGATCGGCATGGCCGGCTGGCTCGTCGGGTTCGTGCTCGGGCTGCGTACCTTCAGTCAGCAGGGGCTGTTCGTGGTCGGCGGCGCGCTCGCCGACCGGTACGGCATCCGGCCCGTGGTGCTCGCGGGGTGCGCCCTGCGCATCGCCGGTTTCGCCTGGCTCGGCTACGCAGACTCGACCGGGACCGTCATCGGCGCCGTCCTCCTCATCGGCTTCGCCGCCGCGCTCTTCTCGCCCGCCGTCGAGTCCGAGGTCGCCCGGCAGGCCGTGGTCCGGGAGGAGCAGGGCGGCGGCTCACGCACCCGCGTCCTCGCCCTGTTCACCGTCGCCGGACAGGCGGGCGCCTTCGTCGGACCGCTGCTCGGCGGACTGCTGCTGTCCGTCGACTTCCGGGTCGTCTGTCTCGCGGGCGCCGGAATCCTCGTCCTCGTCCTCGCCGGGCACGCCTGGCTGCTCCCGCAGCACATACCCGGCAGGGAGCGCATACGCGCGAAAGGGGGCGTGCACACACTGCTGCGCAACCGTCGGTTTCTCGCACTCTGCTCCGCGTACGGCGCCTATCTCCTCGCGTACAACCAGCTGTACCTCGCACTCCCCGACGAGGTCGAGCGTGCGACCGGCTCGCAGACCGCCCTGGCCTGGCTGTTCGCCCTCTCCTCGCTGCTCGTCGTGACCGCCCAACTGCCGGTCACCCGCTGGGTCGGCGACCGTCTCGACCTGCGCCGCTCGATGGTCGTCGGCATGCTCCTGATCTCCGCCGGATTCGCCGTAGTGGCCCTGGCCAGGCCCGCGGCCTGGACCGGAACCGTCGGGCTGCTGCCCGCCGCCGGGTTCGTCGTCCTGCTCACCCTCGGCCAGATGCTGGTCGCGCCGGTCGCCCGCGCCTGGGTCCCCGACCTCGCCGAAGAGGGCCGGCTCGGGCTCTACACCGGCGCCCTGTCGTCGGTTTCCGGCCTGGTCGTGCTGGTCGGCAGCGCGCTGACCGGCACCCTCCTCGACACCGGACTGCCCGCCGCCGTCCCTTGGCTGGTGCTGGCCGCCGTACCACTCGCGGCCATCGCCGTACTGCCGCGACGGGCCTGAACCGGTGGCCGGGGGAGCACCTGCGGGGTCTGGGGGGTGCGGCGGTGGGGCATGCCGATTGGTAGCGTCACTCCACCCGCGCCGACACGCGCGGGTGAGCGGTGCGGAGCACCGCCGAGCAGGACCACGCACCACAAGTACCACCGACCGATGAAACGTACGCGTTTTCGTACAGGGGGGCCCATGGCCACGATTCGCAGGGCAGTCATTCCCGCAGCCGGACTGGGGTCCCGGCTGCTGCCGCTCACCAAGGCGACACCGAAGGAGATGCTGCCCGTCGGTGACAAGCCCGTCATCGAGCACACCGTCCGGGAGCTCGTGGCCTCCGGCATCACCGACATCACCATCGTCGTGTCCGGCGACAAGGGGCTGATCCAGGACCACTTCCGGCCCAACCCCGGCCTCGTCGACCAGTTGCGCGCCGACGGCAAGTCGGCGTACGCGGACGCCGTGGAGGAGGTCGGCGAGCTGTCCCGGCTCGGCCACATCACCTACCTCTACCAGCAGGGCCCCTACGGCAACGGCACCCCCGTCCTCAACGCCTCGCGCAACATCGGCGACGAGCCGCTGCTGGTGCTGTGGCCCGACGACGTGTTCGTCGCCGAGGTCCCGCGCGCCCAGCAGCTGATCAAGGCGTACGAGGCCACCAACTCCCCGGTCCTCGCGCTGATGCCGATGGACCCGGGCGACTCGCAGCGCTACGGCGTCCCCGTCGTCAAGGAGGACCTCGACGACGGTCTGCTGCGTATCACCGGCCTGGTCGAGAAGCCCCGCCCGCAGGACGCGCCGTCGTCGTACGCGGCCATCGGCGGGTACGTCATCACGCCCGGCATCATCGACGAACTGCGCGAACAGACCAAGCGCTGGTACGACCATCGCACCGGCGAGGTCTACCTCACCGACGCCATCAACGCCTACGCCGCCAGCCGCGCCGTCTACGGCCAGGTGATCCACGGCCGCTGGTACGACACCGGCAACCCCCTCGCCTACCTGACCGCCCAGTTCGCGGCAGCGCTCAACGACCCGGAGTACGGCCCGCATCTGCGCCGCCTCGCGAAGGAACTGGAGGACGAGGAGACCGCAGGAGGCGAGTGACTCCCCGGTCTCGTCCTGGGGGCTCCGCCCCCAGACCCCCGTATCGCGCTGAACGCGCTCGTCCTCAAACGCCGGACGGGCTGGAGGGTGCCGGGATCGCCTGTGGGAGGATCCCGGCACGATGAGCGACGCTTCCCCGGCCGTACGGAGTCTGCGCGCCGTGGTGTTCGCCGCGGTGTGCGTGCTGCTGGCCGCCGCCGCGCACGGCCTCGCGACCGGCCGGTCACCGGCCCTGGCCGCCGACGGCGCCGGGTTCGTGGGCGTGTTCGCCGCCGGGTGGCTGCTCGGCGGACGGGAACGGTCGCTGCCGGGGATCGGCGGTCTGACGCTGGCCACCCAGGCGGGGCTGCACCTCGCGTTCGGGGCGGTGCGCGGCCGGACCATGGCGCCCATGCACCACCCCGGGATGTCGATGGCCCACGCGCACTCCCACGTCATGAGCGCGCACGTCCTCGCCGCCCTGGCCGCCTCCTGGTGCCTGCGACGGGGCGAGGCCGCGCTGTGGTCGCTGCTGCGCTGGGCCGTCGCCTTCGTGCCGGGCCTCGCCGCCTGGTGGCGGGACGCGCCCGCCGTGCCGCCCCGCCCGGCCCCGGGGCGCATGTCGTCGTCGGTCGTCCGGCCGCGCCGGCTGCTCCTCCGATACGCGGTGAGCGGTCGAGGACCGCCGACAGGGATTCCGTACACGCCCTGAAGGTCCTCGACAGTAGTCACCAGTACGGAAATACGGAGTTCCGCCCATGTTCCCCACACGCTTCACCCTGCGCCGCGCCGGCGTCGTCACCGGACTCACCGCCGCCGGTGTCCTCGCGGCGGCCGGTTCCGCCTTCGCGCACGTCGCCGTGCACCCCGAGAGCTACGCCAAGGGCGCCACGGACGGCGTCCTGACCTTCCGGGTCCCCAACGAGGAGGACACCGCGAGCACCACGAAGGTCCAGGTCTTCCTGCCCACCGACCATCCCGTCCTCGGCGTGCTGGTCACCCCGGAGGAGGGCTGGACCGCGAAGGTGACGACCACCAAGCTCAAGACGCCGATCAAGACGGACGACGGGACGATCACCGACGCCGTCTCCGAGATCACCTGGTCCGGCGGGAGGATCGGGAAGGGGGAGTACGAGGACTTCGACGTCGCGTTCGGTCAACTCCCCGACGACACGGGGCAGCTGGCCTTCAAGACTCTCCAGACGTACTCCGACGGCAAGGTCGTCCGGTGGATCGAGACGCCCGAGGCGGGGCAGGAGGAGCCGGAGAATCCGGCGCCCACGCTGAAACTGACGGTTGCGACTTCACCGGCGGTGGCTTCCGTCAAGAGCGAGGCCGGTCAGGCCTCGGCCAGTGACTCGACCGCTCGTGGGTTGGGGATCGCCGGGTTGGTTGTGGGGGTGTTGGGGCTTGGTGCGGCGGCGTTCGCGTTGATCAGGAGCCGGGGTTCACGTTCGTCGAGTTAAGGACTGGGCGGTTCCTCGGCCGCGGGGCGGTGGGGGCTGGTCGCGCAGTTCCCCGCGCCCCTGTCGGGGCGCTGCGCGCACCCTCCTTCACCAGGCCCGTACCTCACCGGGACACGGACTCGGCCGGTACCAGTGCGCGCAGTTGCTGTTCCACGTCCGCGTACGACGCGACCGGCGTCGTACGCGGGTGGGACGTCCGGTACAGCCACAGGATGTCCCGGCCGAACGACCAGACCAGGGTGCCCAGGGCCAGCGCGACGACCGCCTGCGTCGCCGCGAGGGGCAGGTAGCCGGAGGCGCCGACCAGGAGCAGGATGCCCTGGAGGGCGGCCACGGTCTTGCGGGCGGTGCTCGGGGGGAGCGGGGCGTTCAGCCAGGGCAGGACGCGGGCGGCGGCCACGAAGGCGTAGCGCATACCGCCGATCAGCAGGACCCACGGGCCCAGCGACATGGACACGTACACGCTGAGCACGAGGATCAGGAACGCGTCGACCTCCATGTCGAAGCGCGCGCCCAGTGTCGAGCAGGTGCCGGTGCGGCGGGCGACCTTGCCGTCCACGCCGTCGAGGATCAGGGCCACGGCCGTCAGACCGACGAACAGCGTGACCGGCGGCGAGCTCTCGAAGGAGTCCGCGACCAGCGCCGTCACCCCGCCGACCAGGGTCGCCCGGCCGAGGGTCACACGGTTGGCAGGGCCGAAGGACTTCGACCCGGACCGGTGCAGCGCGCGGGACAGAACGGCCCAGGTGGCGAACGCGAACGTCAGCCCGGTCAGCCAGCCCGCCGGGCCCAGACCGATCGCGGAGCCCAGCAGGGCCAGCAACAGGATCTGAATGCCCGCTCCCAGAGCGGTCTCCTGCTGTGCCGGCCTTACGTCGTACGTGTAGTTCAGGGCCACCGCTCGTCCTCCGCCGTATGTACAGAGTGGATCATGCCGCGTACTGTGCGCGGACTGTGCACATCTCGGTACGTGAACAACTTCCCAAGCGTTCAGGAGGACTCCGATGAAGCGCGCCGCACGTGCGTTCTGGATCGGTTCGCCGGACCGCGGAGAGATCCGTGACGTCGAGCTGCCGGCGCCCGGCGAGGGCGAGGTGCTCGTCCGCACCCTGTGGTCGGGCGTGAGCCGCGGCACGGAGACACTCGTCTTCCGGGGCGGGGTCCCGGTCAGCCAGTACGCGGCCATGCGGGCGCCGTTCCAGGAGGGCGACTTCCCCGGGCCGGTGAAGTACGGCTACCTCAACGTCGGTGTGGTGGAGGAGGGGCCGGACGCGCTCGTCGGCCGTACCGTCTTCTGTCTCTATCCGCATCAGACGCGGTACGTCGTCCCGGTGGGCGCGGTGACAGTGGTGCCGGACTCGGTGCCCGCCGAGCGGGCGGTGCTCGCCGGGACCGTCGAGACCGCCGTGAACGCCCTCTGGGACGCGGCGCCGCTGGCCGGGGACCGGATCGCGGTCGTCGGCGGCGGGATGATCGGCTGCTCCGTGGCCGCCCTGATCGCCCGCTTCCCGGGCGTGCGTGTGCAGTTGGTGGACGCCGATCCCGGGCGGGCGAAGACCGCCGAGGCGCTCGGCGTCGACTTCGCGCTGCCGCAGGACGCGTCGGGGGAGTGCGACCTGGTCGTCCACGCGAGTGCCACCGAGGCGGGGCTCGCGCGCTCGCTCGAACTCCTCGGCGCCGAGGGCACGGTGGTCGAGCTGAGCTGGTACGGCGACCGGCGCGTCAGCCTGCCGCTGGGCGAGGCGTTCCACTCCCGGCGGCTCACCGTCCGCAGCAGCCAGGTGGGGACGGTGTCCCCGTCCGCGCGCCCCGGCCGTACGTACGCCGACCGACTCGCCCTCGCCCTCGACCTGCTCGCCGACCCGGCGCTCGACGCCCTCATCACCGGGGAGAGCGACTTCGAGGAACTCCCTGACGTGCTGCCGAAGCTGGCCTCCGGAGAGATCCCGGCCCTCTGCCACCGCGTCCGCTATTCCATTTGAACAAGCCGTTGAACAAGCTGCCCTGAGCAGCCGTACTACTCGGCATGCCCCGGCAGCGATCAGCACGGGGCAAGACGCGCCGCACCTGGAGGGTCGTCCGTTGTTCAGCATCACCGTCCGCGATCACATCATGATCGCCCACAGCTTCAGCGGAGAGGTCTTCGGGCCCGCGCAGCGCCTGCACGGAGCGACGTTCCTCGTCGACGCCACGTTCCGCCGCGAACAGCTGGACGAGGACAACATCGTCGTCGACATCGGCCTGGCCACCCAGGAACTGGGTGCCGTGGTGAGTGAGTTGAACTACCGCAATCTGGACAACGAGCCCGACTTCGCCGGTGTCAACACCTCCACGGAGTTCCTGGCCAAGGTCATCGCCGACCGGCTCGCCGCCCGTATCGAGAAGGGTGCGCTGGGCGAGGGCGCCCGGGGCCTGGCAGGCCTGACCGTCACCCTGCACGAATCCCACGTCGCCTGGGCGAGCTACGAGCGTGCCCTGTGACCGACACGACCCTCGACCGCGCGGTTCCCCTTTCCCCGGCGGCCTCCTCGGTCGCCCCGGCTCAGGTACAGGTACAGGCTCACGTGCAGAAGACGCTCAACTACGTGCCGGTGCAGAACGCGGCCCTCAAGAACGCGGCGATCATCCCCATGTCCCTGCGCTCCGTGCACTTCGTGATGCCGGGCGGGGTCGACGACCCGGCCACGCCGAGCGGGGGCAACGCCTACGACCGGCGGATCAGCCTCGATCTGCCCGGCTTCGGCTGGCAGGTGCACAAGCACGCCGTCGCCGGTGACTGGCCCCGGCCCGGCGCCGACGCCCGCGCGGAACTGGCGCGGACGCTGCGCGAGCTGCCGGACGGCACGGTCGTCCTGCTCGACGGTCTGGTGGCCTGCGGGGTCCCCGAGATCATCGTCCCGGAGGCCGAACGGCTGCGCCTCGCCGTGCTGGTACACCTTCCGCTGGGCGACGAGACGGGTCTCGACCCGGCGGTCGCGGCCGAGCTGGACGCCCTGGAGCGGACCGTCCTGCGGGCGGTGCCCTCGGTGATCGCGACCAGCGACTGGGCGGTCCGACGCCTCGTCTCCCACCACGGACTCGCCCCGGACCGTGTGCACATGGCGGCCCCCGGCGCGGACATCGCCCCCCTCGCCTCCGGCACGGACGGCGTCTCCCGCCTCCTCTGCGTGGCTGCGGTGACCCCGCGCAAGGGCCAGCACCGCCTGGTGGAGGCACTGGCCGCGGTGACCGACCTGCCGTGGAGCTGCGTCTGCGTAGGCGGCCTCGAACAGGACCCCGAGTACGTCTCCGACCTGCGCGCCCTGATCGCCAAGCACGGCCTGGAGGACCGCCTGCACCTGGCCGGCCCCCAGGCGGGCGCCCAGCTCGACGCCTCCTACGCGGCAGCCGACCTCATGGTCCTCACCTCCTACGCGGAGACCTACGGCATGGCGGTCACGGAAGCCCTGGCCCGCGGCATCCCGGTCCTCGCCACGGACGTCGGTGGCCTCCCCGAGGCGGTCGGCCGCGCCCCCGACGGAGGCGTCCCCGGCATCCTCGTACCCCCGGAGAACCCGGCGGCCCTCGCGGCGGAACTGCGCGGCTGGTTCGGCGAGGCGGACGTCCGCCGCCGCCTGAAGGCAGCGGCACGAGGCCGCCGAGCAGCCCTCGACGGCTGGGCGGCCACGGCACGAAGCCTGGCCGGAGTACTGGGCCGGATCCCCTGGGAACCTCGGAGGGCGGCATGAAGAGGGCGATGACCATGCCGACGGCCGGGCAGCCGGGGCTGGTGGTGCTCCTCGTGGCCACCGACGCCGAAGCGGCGGCCGTCCAGGCACGCCGGGAAGTGGCACTGCTACGACGGGCGCTTCTCCCGGGAGTTGAGGAGGCGGACGTGAGTAACGCGACGACGACGCCCTCGACCTGCTCGAAGGTGCTCAGGGACGACGACGTCGAGTCGGCCGTCGCCCGGGCACACCGGGTCGCTGCCCTGCGCAGTGCCGTCGGGGTGCGGGGGCGGATTCCCTCGGGAACCTCGCCGGGTTCGGTGGCCTCCGTGGATGCCGACACCGAGCTGTCCGCTGCTCGGGGACGCCGGGTCGCCGCGCTGCGGAGCCTGGTCGGGATGTCGGAGCGGGCTCCCGGGCGAGCGAGGAGCGCGGCATGAAGAAGGCGATGACGACGGCGTTTTCCGCCGGGTCGGAGGCGGCGCCGCGGGGTTCTACGACGCCCGTGGACGCCGACGTGGAGCTGGTCGCCGCTCGGGGACGCCGGGTGGCCGCGCTGCGGAGTCTCATGAGGACGCCGGAGCGGACTCCCCCAGAAGCAAGGAGCGCGGCATGAAGAAGGCGACGACGATCACGACTTCGGCGGCGTCCGAGATCCAGCGACGGGGACCGGTGACTCCGGTGGACACGAACTCCAAGCCCGCCGCCGGGATTCCGGCCCAGCCCACGCACCGGGACGTCAAGGCCGGCGCCGGGCCGGTCGGCCCGGGGGAGCGGGGCACGATCCGGCTGCGCGAGGCCGGGCCCGACGACCCGCCCCGGTACGCGCCCGACTGGCTGGAGCTGCGCGAGGGCGCCGATGCCGCCGCGCGCGCCGCCGAACTGCTCGACCCGCTCCGGATCCGGCTGGCCAACCTGCCCGGCAAGGCGGGCGGCCTCGTCGTCCACGACCTGGGCTGCGGCACCGGCTCCATGGGCCGCTGGCTCGCACCCCGGCTCGACGGCGCCCAGCACTGGGTCCTGCACGACCGTGACCCCTACCTCCTGCACTTCGCCGCCGTGGCCTCGCCGCGCGCCGCCGCCGACGGCAGCCGCGTGACGGTCGAGACCCGGCGCGGCGATGTCGCCCGGCTGACCTCCGACGCCCTGGTCGGCGCCTCACTGGTCACCGCGTCCGCCCTCCTTGACGTCCTCACCCGCGAGGAGGTCGACGCCCTCGCCACGGCCTGTGCGGGCGTCGGCTGCCCGGCCCTGCTGACCCTGTCCGTGGCCGGCCGCGTCGACTTCGCCGCCCCCGACCCGCTCGACGGGGATCTCGCCGACGCGTTCAACGCCCACCAGCGACGGGCGGGACTGCTCGGCCCCGACGCGGTCACGGCGGCCTGCGAGGCCTTCGACCAGCGCGGCGCCACCGTCCACGTCCACCCGAGCGCCTGGCGCCTCGGCCCCGTCGAGGCCCCGCTCACCGCGGAGTGGCTGCGCGGCTGGGTGGCGGCAGCGGTGGAGGAACGCCCGTCCCTGAAGCCGAAGGCCGACAAATACCTCGCCGCCCGCCTGGAGGCATGCGCGGCGGGTGAGCTGCGGGTCGAGGTCCACCACAGCGACCTCTTGGCACTGGCGAGGCCGAAGGGCGGGACGACGTCATGAGCGTTCAGACGGTCGACGCGCCCGAGGTTGTCATCGGCGGGCGCGCGCCAGCGCCCCGCCAGGGGCGCGGGGAACTGCGCGACCAGCCCCCACCGGCCCGCACCCGACGAACTACCAATCCGGCGGTACGTTCGTCCTCCGGCCGCGCCGGAGTCATCGGCTTCGTCGGGGACAGGGTCACCCCCCAGGCAACACCCCCGAGCCGACTCCGCCGAGCCGCCCGAGCCCTGAGGCCCCACCTGGGAACCCTCGCCGGAGCAACGATCCTCGGCGTACTCCTCTGGCGCCTCGGCACCGGCGTCTTCCTCGACGGCCTGCGCCGCATCGACGTACCGACCCTGTTCATCGCCCTCGGCATCGGCCTGCTGACCACCGTGTTCAGCGCCTGGCGCTGGGCCCTGGTCGCCCGCAGCCTGCGGATCAAGCTGCCCCTCGGCACCGCCACCGCCGACTACTACCGCTCGCTGTTCCTGAACGCGGCCCTCCCCGGCGGCGTCCTCGGCGACGTCCACCGCGCGGTACGGCACGGACAGAGCGCCGGTGACGTCGGACGCGGAGTCCGCGCCGTCGTCCTCGAACGCGCCGCAGGACAGATCGCGCTGCTCGCCGTCGGCGCGGCCGTGCTGCTGACCCAGCCGTCACCTGTGATGGCCGAGGCCCGCCGGGTCGCCCTGATGGCCGCCTTCGCCGCAGTGGGCGCCCTCGCGGTCGTCGTCGCGATCCGGATGAACCGGGCCCCGAGCGTCGCGGCCCGCAAGGCCCGGGCCGTGCGGGCAGTGCTCGCCGAGGCCCGTGGAGCCCTGCTCTCCCGCGAGAACGCGCCGGGCGTGGCCCTCTCCTCGGTGATCGTCCTCTCCGGCCACCTCGGCATGTTCGTGGTCGCCGCCCGGGTCGCCGGATCCTCGGCCACGGCCGCCGAGCTGCTGCCGCTGGCCGTACTCGCGCTGCTGGCGATGGGCCTGCCGCTGAACGTCGGCGGCTGGGGCCCCCGCGAGGGCGTCACCGCCTGGGCGTTCGGCGCGGCGGGGCTGGGCGCGAGCATGGGGCTGAGCGTCGCCGTCGTGTACGGCGTACTGAGCTTCGTGGCCGCCCTGCCCGGCGCGGTCGTCCTGGTCGTCCGCTACTTCTGGTCGCCCACGGAGCCCTCGGTGCTCACCGAATCGTCGTCCCCGGACTCGGTGAGCATCGAGAAATACGCCCCGAAGGAGTCGGCGAAGCTCGCCAGCAACGCCTTCCCCTTTTCGGCGGAACCGAGTGAAGGACGGCCGATGACACCGGAATCGGTGTAACCGGCCATGCCGAGGGTGAGGAGATGCCGGCGGTCGTCGGCGACGAAATCAGAGGTCTCATAACCGGGACGGAGCAATTCGGGATGAGCGTGCAGAAGGATGGAGGTCTCGATTTCCCCCGCGTGCATGTCGGTGAGCAGCGAGGTCACGACTCCGGCCCGCTCGCGCGCCGTCTCCCAGTCCTCCGCGGCCGGGAACAGCGCCATCCGCTCACCGCGCGCGGAGGATTCCTGAACGACGTTGCCCAGTACGTAGTTTCCGCCGTGTCCGTTGACGACCACCAGGGCGTCCACGCCCGAGCGGCGCAGCGAATCGGCGATGTCCCGTACTACCGCGTGAAGGGTCACGGAGGAGATGCTGACGGTTCCCGGCCAGGCAGCGTGCTCGTGCGAGCAGGCGATCGTCACCGGCGGAAGGAGGTGCACCGGGTATGCGGCTGCGATCTCCCGGGCTATGGCACACGCGACCAGGGTGTCCGTCGTCAACGGAAGGAAGGGACCGTGCTGTTCGAAGCTCCCGACCGGAAGAACGGCGACCTGTGTTGAGACGCCGGCGGCTCGCGTCCGTACGTCTTCCGTAGTGTCCACCGGCAACCGTATTCCCGAATCATCCATGTTCTCACGGCCTTTCGTCTCTGCTTAGGAACCAGATCATGACAGAAAAAATTGGCGTACTCGGCAAAGCCTCCCAGCCGTCGGGAGTCGAACGCGTCGTTAATGCGCCGTTGCCCACCGTGTACGGCGATTTCCAGGCGGTCGGTTACATGGACCACGATCGCGGTGACGAGCAAGTGGCGCTGGTCTACGGCGAGATCACCGAGGACGACGTACTCACCCGGCTGCATTCCGAGTGCCTGACCGGCGACGCGTTCGGCTCCCAGCACTGCGAATGCGGCGACCAGCTCGACTCCGCGCTGCGCGCGATAGTCGCCGAGGGACGCGGCATTCTCGTCTACCTCAGAGGGCATGAGGGCCGGGGCATCGGCCTGCTCGCCAAGCTCCGCGCGATGCAGCTCCAGTCGGAGGGCCTGGACACCGTCGAGGCGAACCTCGCGCAGGGCCTGCCGGTCGACTCCCGCGACTACGGCGTCGCCGCGGAGATCCTCCACGACCTCGGCGTCCGCTCGGTCCGCCTGATGTCCAACAACCCGCGCAAGCGCGAGGCGCTGCTCCGCCACGGCATCAAGATCGCCGAAGATGTGCCGCTGCTGATCCCGCCGTGCGAGAACAACATCACCTACCTGCGGACCAAGCGCGAGCGCCTCGACCACGTCCTGCCGCACCTGGACGCGGTGGCACACTGGTCCTGACCACCTGACCGGGAGACCCGGCCGGGAGTCCCGATCAGGGGGCGCGCGTCATTCGGATGCGCGCGGGGGGTGCCAGAAGCCCCGATTCCGGAAAGGAAGAGGGAATGACCGACGATGTCCTCTTCCTCTCCCGGGACCAGGTGACGGCCCTCCTCGACCCCGACACGGCGATCGCCTCGCAGCGCGCGGCGTTCGCGGCACTGGGCGCGGGTGGTGCCGGTGCACCCGGCCTGCCTGATCCACCCGATCTGCCCGGGAAGATCATGCACCCCAGCCGTTTCGACGACAGCGTGGTCTTCGCGTACGTCTCCCGGCTGTCCAAGGACACCGGCGCGGTGGCGAAGTTCGGCAGCGTCAACCCCGGCAACGCGGCGGCCGGACTGCCGACCGTTCACGCCGTCGTCACCGCCCTCGACCCGGTGACGGGCCGACTCGCCGCCGTCATGGACGGCACGGCGGTCACGACCCTGCGTACGGCCGCCGCCAGCGCGGTGGCCTTCGACGCGCTGGCCACCGCCGACAGCGCCGAACTGGCCCTCATCGGCTCGGGCACCCAGGCCCTCGCCCACGCACGGACGGTCGCCCGCGTACGGAACCTGAAGTCCGTACGGGTGTGGAGCCCGACCCCGGAGCGCCGCGAGCGGGCGGCGGACCACCTCGCGGCCGAACTCGGTATCGCCGCCGAGGCGACCGACACCCCGGAGGAGGCGGTGTCCGGGGCCTCCATGGTCGCGACCTGCACGCTCAGCACCACCCCCGTCGTACACGGCGCCTGGCTCGCGCCCGGCTGCACGGTGGTCAGCGTGGGCTCGTTCGAACCGACCCGCAAGGAGGTCGACGCCGAGGTCCTACGGAGGTCGGCGGCCGTGGTCGTCGACGACCCGGAGACCGCGGCGGAGCACGCAGGCCCGGTGATCGACGCCCTACGGAACCACCTACTGACCCGCGAGCATCTGATCGGCCTCGGAGACGTCCTCACCGGCGCCCGGACCGCCCGCACAAGCCCCGACGACATCGTCTTCTACAACAGCGTCGGGCTCGGTGTGCAGGACGCGGCGGCGGCCTGGGCTGTCGTGCGCGCGGCGCGGGGAGCGGGGCGATGAGCGCCCTGCGGCGGGCGGGCGCCGTCGTGATCGGTGGTGGGGTGATGGGGGCGGGCATCGCCTACAGGCTCGCCTCGGCCGGGCGTAGGGGACGCGGTCGACTTCAGCAGGGGGCTCTGCTTGCCCACCGAGGGGCCCGGCCCGCTCGACCGGCGGGCGGTGGGGTGATCTGCGCCCCCTCTACCTGGGCCGCGTACCCTTCGTCGACATAAGCCCCATGAACGCTGGCCGTCTCGCGGCCGATGCCCCGCGCCCGGAGGTCACCCCCGTATGACCCAGCTCCACTTGTGGCTGCGCCACGAGACCCGCACGACCGAACGCCGTACCGCTGTCGTCCCGTCCGACGCCCAGCGACTCGTCGAGGAGGGAGTGCGACTGACCGTGGAAGAGTCCCCGCAGCGGATCTTCCCGATCGAGGAGTACGAGGCGGTCGGCTGCGGTGTCGCAGACGCCGGGTCCTGGGTCTCCGCACCCTCGGACGCGGTGATCGTCGGCCTCAAGGAACTCCCCGACGAGCCGGGCGAGTTGCGCCACCGGCACATCTTCTTCGGGCACGCCTACAAGGGCCAGCCGGGCGCGGCCGAGCTGCTGAAGCGCTTTGTCGCCGGGGGCGGGGCCCTGCTGGACCTGGAGTACCTGGCGGACGACCAGGGGCGGCGGCTGGCCGCCTTCGGCTACTGGGCCGGATATCTCGGCGCCGCTCTCGCCGTGCTCCAGCACCGGGGGAAGCTGACGACTCCCTTGCTGCCCACCACCAAGGAGGCCCTGGAGGCCGAACTCCGGTCACCCGGAACCCGGATGAGCGCGCTGGTGATCGGCGCCCTGGGCCGCAGTGGCCGGGGCGCGCGCGTCGCGCTCGACGAGGCCGGCGTCGACCCCACCTGCTGGGACCTGGCCGAGACCCGGAATCTGGACCGACCGGCCCTGCTGGCCCACGAGTTGCTGGTCAACACCGTCCTCACCACCAGCCCGGTCCCGCCCTTCCTCACGGACGAGGACCTCGACACCCCAGGCCGCCGCCTCCGCACCCTCTCGGACGTCACCGTCGACGTCGGCTCACCCATGAACCTCCTCCCGGTCTACGACACCGCCACCACCTGGGACGACCCGGTGCGCCTCCTCCGGGACGAGCCCCCGCTCGACCTGATCGCCATCGACAACCTGCCGTCCCTGCTGCCCCGCGAGGCCAGCACGGACTTCTCGGCCGCCCTGGTGCCCCAGCTCCTCGACTTCGAGGTGGGCGGGGCGTGGGGGCGCTGTCTGGACCGGTTCCATCAGGTGTGCCGTGAACTCGGCATCGTCAAGGAGGAGTTGGGCCATGAGTGATCTGGTTCCCGCGAGCGGCACCGTCCACTGGATCGGCGCTGGCCTGTCCACGGGCGGCGGCCTGGCCGCGCTGTGCGAGACGGCCGAGCGGGTACGTGTGTGGCACCGCACCGAGGACCGCGCCGCCGAGGCCCTCGCCCACCTGGGCCTCACCGGCCGCGCCGAACCCCGCGCCTACACCCTCCCCGCGCTCACCGCCGAACTCGCCCCCGGAGACGTGGTCGTCTCGATGCTCCCGGCACCCGAACACGCCCCGCTGCTGGCGGCCTGCGTGCAGGGCGGGGCGCACTTCGCGTGCTCAAGCTATGTGTCGGAGGCGGTACTCGATCAGGTTCCCGCAGCCGAGGCGGCCGGTCTGGTCGTCCTCACCGAGTGCGGGCTCGACCCGGGCATCGACCACCTCTTCGCCCACAGCCTGGTCACCCGCGCCGAGCACGCGATCGGTGCCGGTACAGCGGCCTCGTACCGCCTCACCTCGTACTGCGGAGGCATCCCCGCGGTGCCCAACGACTTCAGGTACCGGTTCAGCTGGGCGCCCGCCGGAGTCCTGAACGCCCTTCGCTCGCCCGCCCGTTACATCGAGGACGGCGCCGAGACGGTCGCCGACCGGCCCTGGGAGGTCACGCGCCCGCATGTGATCGACGGGGAGACCTTCGAGGTGTACCCGAACCGGGACAGCCTGCCCTTCGTCGGCCAGTACGAACTGCCGACGGCGTGGAAGGCGGAGACCTTCGTGCGGGGCACCCTGCGCCTGGACGGCTGGCTGAGCGCCTGGGACTCCGTCTTCGAGGAGCTGAAGGGCGGCGACGACGAGCGGATCGGCGCCCTGGCAAGGGAGTTGGCGGCCCGCTATCCGACGACCGACGCCGACCGTGACCGGGTGGTGCTCGCGGTGTCCCTTGAGGTGGACGCGGACGGTGACACCGGCTCGGGGCGGCGGACGTGGTCCGGCCGTTATCTCCTCGACCTGGAGGGTGACGCGGCCGAGAGCGCGATGGCCCGCTGTGTCTCCCGCACACTTGCCCTGGGCGTCCGGCACATCCTCGACGGTTCGCTGCCGCCGGGCCTGAGCCGCGCCGCCGAGACGGCACGGCGTTCGGAGGAATGGCTGAGCGAACTCGGCGGGGAGGGACTGGAGTTCAGGCTCACCGTCGGCTGACGGCGGCGCGCTCCCCGCCTGTTGTCTGCTTCCTGGGGCACCTACTCGGCGACGACGGCCTCGTGCACCAGCCGTCGGAGATCCTGCCAGTACGACTGGCTCGTCCTGTGTCGTACCTGGGTCATGAACTGCACGGTCAGATCACGGCTCGGGTCGACCCAGAACGTCGTCGTCGCCACCCCGCTCCAGCCGTACGTGCCGAGGCCGCTCGGGGCCAGGGTGCGGTCGGGGTCGATCACCACCGAGACCCCGAGGCCGAAACCGACGCCCGCGTTGCCGGGTTCGTCGTGCGGACGGGCACCGAAGGTACGCAGATCGGCGCCGCCCGGAAGGTGGTTGGAGGTCATCAGGGCCACCGTCTCGGGCAACAGGAGGCGGACGCCGTCGAGTTCGCCGCCCCGGCGGAGCATCTCCATGAACCGGTGGTAGTCGTGGGCGGTGACGACCATGCCGCCGCTGCCGGACAGGAACCGGGGCCGGCCCTTCAGCGGCAGACCGAGGGTCGGCTCGATTCCGCCGTCCTCGGTCTCCCCGTACAACTCGGCCAGCCGGTCCGTCTGTTCGCCCGTCACACAGAAACCGGCGTCCGTCATCCCGAGCGGGCGGAAGACCCGGTCGGCGACGAACTCGTCGAGCGGCTGCCCGGACGCCACCTCGATGACCCGGCCGAGGACGTTCGTGGCGACCGAGTAGTTCCACTGGGTGCCCGGCTCGAACTGCAGCGGCAGACCCGCGTACACCGAACAGGTCTCGGCCAGGGTCGAGCCCGGCACCACCGACGACTCCAGGTTGGCCCCGCGGTAGAGGGCGTCGACGGGGTGCGAGTGGTAGAACGCGAAGGTCAGGCCCGCCGTGTGGGTCAACAGGTGGCGGATCAGGAGGGGGCCAGCGGGCCGGGTCGTGAGGTCGTCCCCGGAGCCCCCCGCGTACACCTGCGGGTCGGCGAACTCCGGCAGGAAGCGGGACACGGGGTCCGTGAGCCCGAGCCGGCCCTCCTCCACCAGGATCAGCGCGGCCACCGAGGTGACCGGCTTGCTCATGGAGTAGATCCGCCACATCGTGTCGGCCTCGACCGGCAGGTCGGCCGCGATGTCGCGCCGGCCGTGCGTGGTGAGGTGCGCGACGCGACCGGCGCGGGCCACGGACACGAGGAAGCCGGGCAGCCGCCCTTCGTCGACATAGTGGGCGAAGTGCTGGTCGAGGCGGTCGAGCGCCTTCACGTCCAGTCCGACCTCGCTCGGATCGACCTCTTGTCGCAGCTGTGCCATCGTTCCCCTCCGGTCGCTTGAAGTGCCGTCCTGTCATACCCCGACAGGACCACCTCAGGCCTCAGAACCCCCATGGTGACGCAGAGAGTGGGTGGCCGTCGCCCTGCGATCACCAAGATCCGGCAGTTTCAGGGTGCCCAGAAGCCCTACGACCGCTATACCCGCGAGCACGGGCAACGCAGTCCGCAGCCCGCCGGTGACGGTGGCGAGCGTGGCCGCCGTGGCCACCCCGAGGACCGGTCCGACGTTCATCGCGGTCTGCTGCAACCCGCCCGCCACCCCCGCCGACTCGGCCGCCACATGCCGTACGACGACGGCTGTCGCGGTCACCATCACGGTGCCGAAACCCGCTCCGAGCAGCAGGAATCCACCGCCGACCGCCCCCGTCCCGGCCGCCCGGAACAGCACGAGCACCCCGAGCGCGAGCAGCGCCAGCGCGGCCACGGTCGTACGCCGGGCCCCGTAGCGACGCAGCAGCACGGCGGCCACCGGCGCCCCCAGCACCATCGCCGCGCCACCCGGCAGCGCGGCCAGACTCGTCCGCAACGGGTCCATGCCCAGCTCGTCCTGGAGCACATAACTGGCCACGAAGAGTGTGCCGAACATCGCAGCGGACGCGGCCACGAGAATGCTCAGAGCGGCCCCCACGACCGCCGACCCGAGCACCTCCGGCGGCAACAGCGGATCGGCGGCACGCCGCTCATGGCGTACGAGGAGCAGGCCCGCGCCGGCCGCCGTGAGCAGCCCGAGGACGGCTGACGCACTCCAGCCGTGCTCCGGAACACCGACGAGCGTGTGCACGAGGCCGGCGAGGGCCAGCGCGAGCAGGGCGGCACCGGGGAGGTCGAGCCGCGCACGTCCGGCCTCGGGAGACGGAGGCGGGCCCGGAGCGCGTACGACCGACGCCAGGACGCCCAGCACCAGCGCCGGTACGACATTGAGGAAGAACACCGACCGCCAGCCCAGGTGGGTCACCAGCACCCCGCCCACCAGCGGACCGGCCGCCGCGGCCACCCCGATCGCACTGGTCCGCCACGCGATCGGCATCCCCAGCCGGTCGGGCGGGAACGCGGCGCGCAGCATCCCGAGCGTGGCGGGTTGCAGCAGCGCGCCGAACACGCCCTGGAGGACGCGCAGTCCGATCACCCAGCCCACTCCGGAGGCGACCCCGATGCCCGCCGACACCGCCCCGAAGCCCAACACCCCGATGGCGAACAGTCGTTGATGCCCGTACCGGTCCCCGAGCCGTCCGGCGAACACCAGCAGACTCGCGACCGCGATGAGATACCCGGTGCTCGTCCACTGGACCTCGGCGAAGGAGGCGTGCAGGTCCTGTTGCAGGGTGGGCTGCGCGATGGTCAGCACGGTGCCGTCGAGAGCGACGACCACCGCCCCGATCACACTGCTTGCGAAAGTGACCCGTCGATGCGCGCTCACCGCTCCTCCGGCCCGAGGTGCGCGTCGAGGGCGGTACGCAGCAGGGGTACGAAGTCGTCGGCCCCGGTGGTGAGTTGGAGGCTGCCCCAGGCCCACAGCTGGGCGATGCCGTAGAGGTTCGCGAGCAACGCGCCCGAGACGAGCCGGGCGTCGGCATCCGGCCGGACCTGCCCGACGAGATCCACCAGCAGCGCGAAGACGGGCAGACTGGCCTCGCGCAGCCCCAACGTGTCGCTCTCCAGCAGATCGTGACGGAACATCAGCTCGTGCATGCCCCGGTTGGCGAGCGCGAAGTCGAGGTACACCCGCCCGAGCAGGGCGATCTGCTCCCGGGGCCCCGCCGAACCGCCGGTCCCGTACCGACTCTCCTCGATCGCCCGTTCGCCCCTGGCCGCCAGCTCGGTGAAGCCACGGCGGGCGATGGCCGACAGCAGCTCCAGATGGGTCGGGAAGTAGCGGCGGGGGGCGCCGTGGGAGACGCCGGCGCGGCGGGCGATCTCCCGGAGGGTGAGCGCGTGGATGCCTTCCGTGGTCACCAGGTCGACGCCGACATCGATCAGGCGGGTGCGTAGGGAGTCACTCATAGACACTGTCTACCAGTGCGCGGTAGACAGTGTCTACCGCGCTCAAGCGGGCGCAGCTCGGAATGGAGTCGCATGGGCGCACCGTTGATGAAGACATGACTCAGGACGACACGCAGGACGCGCTCCTCAAGCTGCTCTCCGAGTACGCCGGCGGAGTACTGACGACCCTCAAGGCGGACGGCCGCCCCCAGCTCTCGAACGTCAACCACGCCTACGACCCCGACGAACGCACCGTCCGCGTCTCCCTCACCGACACCCGCGCCAAGACCCGCAACCTGCGCCGGGACCCGCGCGTCTCCTACCACGTGACCAGCGACGACCGCTGGGCGTACACCGTGGTCGAGGGCACGGCCGACCTGACGCCGGTGGCGCGGGACCCGTACGACGAGACGGTCGAGGAGCTGATCCGCCTCTACCGGGCCGTGCGCGGCGAGCATCCCGACTGGGACGACTACCGCACGGCGATGGTCCGGGATGGGCGGCTCGTGCTGCGGATCAGGGTGGAGAGGGCGTACGGGATTCCGCCTCGCTGAGCGAACGAGGGTGGCTGACCCTCCGTCAGGGTGTCCGTTCTGCCGCTAGGGTTGATCCACAAGGCGGCACAACGGCCGTGCTGGGCACGGGAGACGGGGAGGGCACGGGATCATGGATCCGATGTCGATGGGCGCCATCGGTGCGGTACTCGGAGCCGTCGGATCGGGCATGGCGAACGAGGCCGGACGGTGGGCGTGGGAGTCCGCCGGAGGTGTGGTCCGCCGTATCGCGGGGCGCGAAGTCGTCGCACCCACGACCCCCGGACAGCTGACCGAGGTCGCCCACCTCGTCCACGACCGAGTGCGGAACGACCCCCAACTCGCCCGCGCCTGGACCCTGTTCGCCCAGGGTGTGCCCGCACAGGGCGCCATGTCCGGCACCTTCGCGGGTCGGCCCGGACTGCCGGCCTCTCCGCGTTTCTTCACGGACCGTCAGGAAGCGCTGAAGGCCCTGGACAAGGAGGCCACCCGCGCCTTCGACGGCCGCCCCCGGCTGGCCCTGCTGCACGGCCCCGAAGGCATCGGCACCAGCACCCTCGCCATCCACTGGGGCTGGCGGCAACAGGCCCGATTCCCCGACGGACAGCTCTACGCCGATCTGCGCACCCTCGGACCAGACGCCGCCCTCGGCACCCTCCTGCGCCAACTCGGTCTGCCCGACGAGGAGATACCGCCCGCCGCAGCCGACCGAGCCGACCTCTTCCGGAGCTGCCTCAGCGACCGACGGCTCCTCCTGGTCCTCGACCACGCCCAATCGGCGGGCCAGGTAAGGGCGTTGCTCACCTCGGCCCCGGGCGTCGTCACCGTGGTCGTCGCCCGGCAGCCGCTCGCCGGTCTCGACGCGCTGCGCGTCCCGGTCGGCCCCCTGGCCCGCAAGGATGCCAAGCAGCTGCTCACCGACCTGGTCGGCAAACCGGCGATCGGCGCGGCCCGCGCCACCCTGCCCGGCGTACTGGACCGCTGCGCCGGCTCCCCGTACGCCCTACGGGCAGCGGCGCCCCGCCTGACCGCAGAGGTCCCCTCCCCTGAGAGCCCCGCCGCCGATCCGGCCCGGGACGCGGTGGGCAGGGCAGCCGAGGACTCCTACCGCCTGCTGCCCCCTGCCGCAGCCCGTCTCTACCGCCTGGCAGGCCTGTACGCCTGGCCTGCCCTGGACGCCGCCGCAGCCGCACGGGCCGCCGACCTGGACGAGGCGGACGCGACCCGCCTCCTCGAAGAACTGGCCGCCGCGCTGCTCCTGGACCCCACGGAGGTCGGCCGCTACCGCTACCGCCCGGCAGTACGCGCCCACGCCGAGCGCACCGCCGCCGCCACCGACGGCATCGCCGCGTGCTCGGCGGCCGTCACCCGCACGGTCGAGCACTATCTCCACCTCGCGGTGGGCGCCGCCCAGGCCGCCCTCCCGGAGAGCTGGCGCGTCCCCGCCGGAACCTCGCCGATCTCGTACGGCGACCGGGGCACAGCTGTCGCCGCTCTCACCGCCGAGGCACAGAACCTGGTCCAAGCGGTGTGCGCGGCCGAGGAGTTCAACGACTGGGACACCGTCGTACGCCTGTGCCAGGCACTGTGGCCGCTCCAACTCAAGGCAGGCCACCACGACATCCTGCTCCCCGCACTCCAGGCAGGCGCACGAACCGCCGACGCCCACTTCCCGGGCAGCCGAACGGCAGGCTCCCTGCACGCCCAACTGGCGCACACCTACACGGAGTTGCGCCGCTGGGACGAGGCAGAACCGGAGGCCGTTGCGGCGGCCCGGGATGAGCAGGCCGCCGGCCACACGCGCGGCCACGCCTCCGCCGTCGAGTTCCTGGGCCTGCTCCGCCTACGCCAATGGCGCTTCACCGAGGCACACGACTGCTTCGACGAGGCGTACCGCATCCTCGACGGCATCGGCCCCACCGACGAGGGCGCCGCCGATCTCCCACGCGCCCGCGCCCTGTTGGAGCGCCACCGGGGCCGCGCACTACGGGGCCTCGGCCGCCGCGAGGAGGCCCGCGACCACCTGGAACAGGCACTGTGCTTCTTCCGGGCCACCGGCGAGGCGTACAACACCGCCCGCACCCTCACCGACCTCGCCGAAACGCACCTCGACGAAGCGGAGTTCACGGCAGCACTGCCCCTGGTCGAGGAGGCGATCGCGTCCCTGGGCCAGGAGAACGCCGGTTACCACTTGGCCCACTTGCGGAGGCTGCGGGAGCGGTGCGTGAGCCGCGGGTGACTGAGGTGGGGCGGGCGCCTGCCTCGCCGTAACGTGCCTGGGCGGCGGGGAGGTTGTGGCTGCGCTGCCGTTGGTCGAGGTGGTGATCGAGGCCCTCGGTCGGGAGGTTGTCGGCCATTGTCTGGTCGGCCTGCGGAGGTCGCGGGTGCGGCGGGTGACTGGGGTTCGGTGACGCATCGGCTTCGCTGAAACGTGCCTGGTCGGTGCGGAGTTCGCGGGCCTTGGCCATGAGACTGGCAGCCACCACCTGACCCACCTGTGCACGTTGCGCCAGCCGTGCGTCAGCGTCGTGTGACCGTGGCCCGGTGGGCGACCCCGCCCGTTCGTACTGTCAGGCCCTGGGCGATCAGCTCGTCCAGGGACTTGCCTGCGGCCAGCCATGCGTACAGGGCCGAGGCGTAGGAGGACGGGTCGGCGTCCGCACCCGACTCGGCGTGCAGGGACAGGAGTTCGCCGTCGCGGGTGCGGACCGTGCAGTCGCCGGGGGCGCTGACGTAGGCGGTCATCGCGCACTGCGGGTGCAGGGACAACGCCTCCGTCGTCCACTGTTCCGGTGAGCCGAAGCGGGCGTCGTCCGGTTCGCCGTACCGGAACACCACGTCCGCCAGGGCGAGTTGGTGGGTCTCGCGCGTGTCCTCATGTGCGGCCGTGTGCAGCTCGCCGGTGCTGTCGGCGGGCGGGTGCGGTCCGGCGTACCGGGTGACCTCGATCTCGCAGGCGCCCAGCAAGCGGGTGAGTACGAGCAACGGCACGGTGTGCGAAGGGGGTTCGTACGGTGGCAGGGGGAGCGGTTCGAGCAGGGCGGGTTCGTCCGGTTCGGGGATGCCGAGGGCGTCGTAGAAGAGGCGGCGCAGCCGGGTGGCCGACTCGCCGGGTACGGAGCTGATGAACTCGGCGGGTTCGGGGCGGGGCCGGTGGTCGCGGACCACCCGCTCCAGCTGGATGCGCAACGGGAGTGCCGGGTCGAGACGTGGGGCGTCGCGCACGAAGTCGTGGACGGGGGCGTCGGGCGCGAGGCCGACGAGGGGAGCGGCGCCCAGCAGAACGGGGGTGCCCAGGGCCGCCGCGTAGTAGGTGACCGAGCCGTGGTCGCCGATCACCGCGTCGGCCGCGATCAGTGCTTGGCGCCAGCCGTGCAGGGGGTCGATCAGTGCGAGCCCGGCGCGCTGTGCGCGGTCGAGCCACGCGCGGATCTGCCCGGGGCCGTGGCCGTGCCAGATGTTGGGGTGCAGCACGGCCGCGAACCGGTACTCGTCGGCCGGGAACTCCGAGGCCAGCCGGGGGAGGAGCGACGGAAGGACGTCGTCCCCGCCACCGTCGCCGAACAACGACTCGGGGTTCCAGGTGGAGTTGAGGAGTACCAGTCGTTGGCCCGTCCTGACACCGAGGGCCCGGCGATAGCGCTCGCGGTACGGGCGCGCCGCGAGGATGCGGTCCCAGCAGGGGTCCCCGGCGAGCACCGCAGTGGGCGCCGCCTCGGGGCAGGCGGCGCGCAGTCGCGCGTACTGCTCCGGATGTGAGAGGACGAGCGCGTCCGCGACGGGAACGCCGTGCTCGTCGAGCAACCACTCGGGCGACATCCCGAAAACCGGCCCGCCGACTTCCGAACTCCCGCCGCCCGCCGTTGGGTGTTGGGTGTTGGGTGTCGTCAGCCTCTTAGTGTATCCGATTCCGTGGGACAATATAGTCAAGTGTCCGATAATGTCCGAGAGTTGACCGCCGAAGCTCGCCGAGACAGCCAACGAGACCGGAGTCTCGACCGCCTGCTCCCACGGCAGCACTGGCACCCCCGTCCCCGCCAGCAACTCATCGACCCCCGACCTGAACGCCGACGACTCCGTGCAGGTCACGAGCAGTTGGACCCTGAAGTCGTCGTCGAAGAGCGGCATTATGTCGAGGAGTCGGGTCGCCGAGGTCACGTTGTGGACGACGAGCAGGACCTTGAGGCTCCGGCCCCGCGTGGCCCAGCGTGCCGAGTCGTCCCCGACCGGCACCCGTATCCACCCGGCCCCCGACACTCCCTCGCCCGCCCGCCTCTCGCGCCTGTGATCGGGCAACGATAAGTCAACCGCGGAACCGCGCGCACCGGCCGCCCCTGAAATCGGCCGGTACGCGCGGAGGCTCTGTTCTTTTGTGCTCGTTTTGGCCGATGTTGTTGCGTGAAACGTCAACTGTCAACCATGCGACGGGTATCAAGCAGGTGTCAAGTGGGGCACTCTGGATGGAAATGACCAAGTCCCCGGACAGCCCAGGGCTGTTCGGGGACTTGGGGGGAGAGGATCAGGCGGAGACCGTCGCGCGCTCCGCGACGTTCTCGGCGCCACGCTCACCGAGCCGCTCCGTCGGCACCCGGTGCGTCTCGCGCGCCGTGATCGCGGCCAGCACCGGCGGGATGCACAGCGCCGCCGTGAACAGCGCGACGGAGAACCAGTCGTCCCCGTCAGGGCCGGCGATCTCCGCGGCGAAGGTGACCGCGAAACCGGCGACGGCGAAGCCGATCTGCGTGCCGATCGCCATGCCCGACAGACGAACCCGGGTCGAGAACATCTCGCCGTAGAAGGAGGGCCAGATGCCGTTCGCGGCGCTGTAGACCAC
This sequence comes from Streptomyces sp. NBC_00075, assembly GCF_045041225.1. Classification (NCBI taxonomy): domain Bacteria; kingdom Bacillati; phylum Actinomycetota; class Actinomycetes; order Kitasatosporales; family Streptomycetaceae; genus Streptomyces; species Streptomyces sp. NBC_00075. Next base: position 1,491,381 of record NZ_CP108243.1, on the reverse strand, counting down.
ACCGAAGGTGATGATGCCGAGGACCAGGATCAGCGGGTACGAGCCCGTGGAGATCGCCCACAGGTAGACGAACATCATGACCCCGCTGCCCGCGGCGCCGGCCAGGAACACCGGGCGGCGGCCGATGCGGTCGGACAGCGTCGCCCACAGCGGGATCGCGGCCAGCGCGACCAGGTTGGCGAGCGCGGCCACCCACAGCATGGACGAGCGGTCCATGCCCACCGCGTCGCTGGTCGCGTACGCCAGCGCCCACACCGTGAAGATCGTCGAGACCGAGGCGACCAGCGCACCCGCGATCACCCGCAGGACGTCCGCCCAGTGCTCGCGCAGCAGGATCAGCAGCGGCAGCTTCACGACACCCTCGGAGGCGGCCTGCTGGGCGAAGGCCGGGGTCTCCTCCAGCTTGCGGCGGATGACATAGCCGACGACGGCCACCGCGATGCTCAGCCAGAACGGGATGCGCCAGCCCCAGGCCAGCAGCTGGTCCTCCGGCATGGCCGCGATCGGGATGAAGACGAGGGTGGCCAGGAGCTGACCGCCCTGTGTGCCGCTCAGGGTGAAGCTGGTGAAGAAGCCGCGCCGGCCCGGTGGCGCGTGTTCGAGGGTCATGGAGTTCGCGCTGGCCTGCTCGCCGGCGGCCGAGATGCCCTGGAGGACACGGCAGAGCACGAGCAGGACCGGGGCGAGGGTGCCGACCTGGTCGCGGGTGGGGAGACAGCCGATGAGGAACGTCGAGACGCCCATCAGGATCAGCGTGAAGACCATGATCTTCTTGCGGCCGAGACGGTCGCCGAAGTGGCCGAGGAAGAGCGCGCCGACCGGGCGGGCGGCGTACGCGACACCGAAGGTGCCGAGCGACAGCAGCGTCGCGGTGGCCGGGTCCGAGTCGTCGAAGAAGATCTTCGGGAAGATCAGGGCAGCCGCACTGCCGTAGATGAAGAAGTCGTAGTACTCCAGGGCGCTGCCGATCCAGGCGGCCGTGGCGGCTTTCCTTGGCTGGCCGCCCGGTGGGGCGTCGAGGGGTGCTGCGGGGACGGACACGGCGTGCTCCTTCGAGGGAACTCCAACGTAGGCGGAGTGAGCGGAGGGGAGAAGTGCCGGATCCCGGGGGGTGATGGGACGGCCGTGCCGGGAGCTGCCGCTGCCCGGCTAATTAACCCACTGGATAGTTAGTAGCGGTTGGCTACGGATGTTGCGCTCACGTTTCCCGGGTGTCAAGAGGTCGTGCCGAAGGATCTTTCCGCCGGTCCTCAGGCCGTACGGTCCGCCGTCAGATAGGCGATGACCATGTCGCCGAGCATCGTCCGGTAGTGCTCCCGCTGGTCAGGGGCCGTCAGGTCGCGGCCGAACAGCGCGCCGAAGGTGTGCCGGTTGGCCACCCGGAAGAAGCAGAAGGAGCTGATCATGGCGTGCAGGTCCACGGCGTCCACGTCGGCCGTGAACAGGCCCGACTTGCGGCCCGACTCCAGGATCCGGTGGATCACCTCCAGTGCCGGCGAGCCGATCCGCCCGAGCTGCTCCGAGCCGGCGATGTGCTGGGCCTCGTGGATGTTCTCGATGCTCACCAGGCGGATGAAGTCGGGGTGCGCCTCGTGGTGGTCGAAGGTCAGCTCCGCCAGGCGCCGGATGGCCGCGACCGGGTCCAGATGCTCGACGTCGAGGTCCTGCTCGGCCTGCCGGATCACCGTGTACGCGCGCTCCAGGACGGCCGTGAACAGCTGCTCCTTGCCGCCGAAGTAGTAGTAGATCATCCGCTTGGTGGTGCGGGTGAGGGCGGCGATCTCGTCCACCCGGGCCCCCGCCAGACCGGCCCGGGCGAACTCCTTGGTGGCCACGTCGAGAATCTCGGCCTTGGTGCGGACGGCGTCGCGGATGCGCCCGCCGTTGTGTGCCGGTTCTTCGACGCTGGTCATCGGGTTCCTTCGGGCGAGGGGCCAGTGCCGTGAATTCTAGAAGCACACCGAGGGGCTTCCCCGTGGCCCGGTGATGCTGATATAGCTAACGTACTAGTTCGTACATTAGTGGAGGTCGGTCGTGGCCAAGGACTCGTTTCTCGTCGGGCTCATCGGCTCCGGCATCGGTCCGTCACTGAGCCCCGCGCTGCACGAGCGGGAGGCCGACCGGCAGGGGCTGCGCTATCTGTACCGGCTCATCGACATCGACACGCTGGGCGTTCCGGCGCAGGCGGTCGGCGATCTCGTACGGGCCGCACGGGACCTCGGATTCGACGGGCTGAACATCACGCACCCCTGCAAGCAGCTCGTCATCGAACACCTCGACGGGCTCGACGCGCAGGCCGAGGCGCTCGGCGCCGTCAACACCGTGGTCTTCGAGGACGGCCGCGCGATCGGCCACAACACGGACGTGACCGGGTTCGCCGCGTCCTTTGCGCGTGGGCTGCCCGACGCTCCGCTGGAGCGGGTTGTGCAGCTCGGTGCGGGCGGGGCGGGCGCGGCCGTCGCGCACGCCACGCTCACGCTCGGCGCGGGGGAGGTGACCGTCGTGGACGCGTTGCCCGACCGGGCGGCTGATCTTGCGGCTTCCCTGAACCGGCACTTCGGTGCGGGGCGGGCGACCGCCGCGACCCCTGACCGGCTGGCGGCGCTCATCGGCCGGGCCGACGGCATCGTCCACGCGACGCCCACCGGGATGGCCGCCCACCCCGGGTTGCCTTTCCCGGCCGAGCTGCTCCATGCGGGTCTTTGGGTGGCCGAGGTGGTCTATCGGCCGTTGGAGACGGAGCTGTTGCGTACGGCACGCGCGGTTGGCTGCGCCGCTTTGGACGGGGGTGGGATGGCTGTGTTTCAGGCTGCGGATGCGTTCCGTCTCTTTACTGGGCGTGAGCCTGATGGCGGGCGGATGTTGGCTGATATCGCGGAGTTGGCTGGGGCTGCGGAGAGCTCGGTGGGCTAGGTGGTGTGGCGGCTGCGGGTTGGTTGTGGCTGGTCGCGCAGTTCCCCGCGCCCCTGAAGGGGCGCTGTAGTACAGGCATCTTCAAGGAGTGGGCCCATGCGTACATCCATCGCCACCGTGTCGCTCAGTGGCTCTCTGACCGAGAAGCTCACCGCCGCCTCGCGGGCCGGGTTCGACGGGGTTGAGATCTTCGAGAACGATCTGCTCGCCAGCCCGCTCTCGCCCGAGGAGATCCGGGCGCGCTGCGCCGATCTCGGTCTCACCATCGATCTCTATCAGCCGATGCGTGACATCGAGGCCGTGCCCGAGGACGAGTTCGCCCGGAATCTGCGTCGCGCCCGGCACAAGTTCGAGCTGATGCGGCGGCTCGGCACCGACACCGTGCTCGTCTGCTCCAGCGTCTCCCCGCTCGCCCTCGACGACGACGCCCTCGCCGCCGCCCAGCTGAGCCGACTGGCCGACCTGGCGCAGGAGTTCGGCGTCCGCGTCGCCTACGAGGCGCTTGCGTGGGGACGGCACGTCAGTACGTACGACCACGCCTGGAGCATCGTCGAGACGGCCGGCCATCCCGCGCTCGGCACCTGTCTCGACAGCTTCCACATCCTCTCCCGGGGCTCGGACCCGAAGGGCATCGAGGACATCCCCGGAGAGAAGATCTTCTTCCTCCAACTGGCCGACGCACCCCTGCTGGCCATGGACGTGCTCCAGTGGAGCCGCCACTACCGCTGTTTCCCGGGGCAGGGCGGCTTCGACGTCGCGGGCCTCCTCCAGCACGTCATCAGGGCCGGATACGACGGACCGCTCTCCCTCGAAGTCTTCAACGACGTTTTCCGGCAGGCCGAGGCCGGACCGACCGCCGTGGACGCCCGGCGCTCCCTCCTCGTCCTCCAGGAGAGCATCGGCCTCGCCCCGCTGCCCGAGCCCGTCGTCCCCACCGGCATCGCCTTCGCCGAACTCGTCACCCCGGACGCGGAGCCCGTCTCGGCGGTCCTCGGCGCGCTCGGCCTCACCCGTACGGCACGCCATCGCAGCAAGCCCGTCGACCTCTGGGAGCGCGGGGAGGCCCGCATCCTCGTCAACACCGGACCGTCCGCCCGCCGTGACGGCACCGGGCTCGCCGCCGTCGGCCTGGAGTCACCGGACCCCGCAGGCGCCGCCCGCAGGGCAGAGGCTCTCCTCGCCCCGGTCCTGCCCCGCCGCCGCGCCCCCGAGGACGCCCCGCTCGACGCGGTGGCCGCCCCCGACGGCACGGAACTCTTCTTCTGCGCCACGGACCGCCCCGAACTCCCCGACTGGCGCACCGACTTCGAGACCCTGGAGACAGCCGAGCCCGGCGTCGGCCGCATCGACCATCTCGCCCTCACCCAGCCCTGGCACCACTTCGACGAGGCCGCCCTCTTCCACAGCAGCGTCCTCGGCCTGAACGGCCGGGAGAGCGTCGACGTCGCCGACCCGTACGGCCTCTTCCGCAGCCGGGCCGTCACCAACTCCGGTGGCAGCGTACGGATCGCGCTCGCCGTCGGCCCCGCACCCACCGAGGCCGAGACCCGCGCCCAGCACATCGCGCTGGCCACCGACGACGTGGTCGCCGCCGCCGGGCGCTTCCGGGCGGCAGGGGGCCGACTGCTCCCGATGCCCGCGAACTACTACGACGACCTCGCGGCCCGATACGAGTTTCCCGAGGGCGAGTTGGCGACCTACCGCGAACTCGGCATCCTCTACGACCGCGACGCACAGGGCGAGTTCAGGCACTGCTACACCCGGACCGTGGGCCGCGTCTTCTTCGAACTGGTCCAGCGCGACGGCGGCTACCAGGGCTACGGCGCCCAGAACGCACCCGTGCGGCTCGCCGCTCAGCACGCACAACGCCCGGTCCGGTAAAGGGAGTTGTCCCGCACCGCTATTGCCGGGTGACACTCCTGCTCACACCGGCGATGACCGTCGTCGCCAGGATCCAGCCGGTCAGGATGAGGACGTACGACAGGTACTGGTACCCGCCCGCGGGCGCGAAGGCCCCCTCTTGGCCGAAGGAGATCACCGGGAGGAGCAGGTCCAGAGTGAAGAAGACGGGGTTGAACTCCGGGGCCTCGGACGCCTTGAGCGGGCGCGGATGGTGTGCCGCGTACGCGATCGAGCCGGCCGCCAGCAGGGACAGCAGCCAGACGGCGGCGCGCAGCGGGCGGAAGCCGTAGCCGACGGTGAGGTCCTGGAGGTGGCCCCACACCCGGCCGAGCCAGGGCAGGGTGGTCCGGTGGCGACGCAGCGTGGCGAGCTGGACCTTGCGGGCCGACGCCTCGTCGCCGATATGCCGGTAGGCGGCGGTCAACTGTTCGTAGGAGTGGGAGATATAGCCGTCGCCGTCGCGTTCCAGTAGGGGGATCCGACGCTCTGCGGGCTCGTACGGGGTAAATGCCGTGTAGCTGAGGTTGTTGAAGAGCGCCTCGCCCGGTACGACCTCCGGTTCGAAGCCCAGGACGTCGATGCGGGCGCGGCGGAGATGGAGGGTGCCGTCGAGCGGCTCGCTGCGGAACAGCCACAACTCGCCGATGGTGGAACTGCTGGCCCGCAGGGCCATGCCGTCGGGGTTCGACAACCGTGACCACATGAGGTCGAGCCGCCCCGGAATGCGGGCGCCGCGCAGGTCGATCCCGCCCTCGGCGCGCAGTCTCCGCGCCCGGACGTCGGCCCGCACTTCGAGGGACTGTGCGCGCAGGGCGTGGCCGCCGGGATTGCTCAGCTCGGCGCCCTCCAGATTGATCGACCCGCCCACCGTGGCACCGTCGAGGAGCACCTCGCCCCGCACCCGCAGTCCCGGCGCCGCGAACCCGTCGCCGAGCACCGCCTGATGGAGCTGGAGCACCGCCACGGAGGTGTCGGATGTGGTGACTTCGGCGCCGTCCATGAAGAGCGCGCCCGCTATCTCCGCACCGGCCAGTCGCACCGGTCCCCGCACCCGGCAGTTGGTCATGCGCAGCGGACCGTCGATGCGCGTACTGGCGAGGTTGACCGCAGGGAGCACCGAGCCACGCAGATTCAGCTGACGCAGCCGGGTGCCGTAGAGGTCGGGCGACTCGTCGAAGTGGCAGTACCGCAGATGCAGCGGGTGGTCCACGATCGCGTACATCAGGTTCAGATGCCCGGTGATGCGGGCGCCCGAGAGCCTGAGTCTGGGGATCTCGCCGTCCTCCTGCGGGGTGCTGAGCAGCAGGGTCCGCAGCACCGGGGCGCGTACGGTCCGCTCCGGTCCCCAGTCGGCGCCGTCGGCCGCGTTGTCGCCGCCCGCCTCACGGAAGTCCACGGGCTCACCCGTGCGGAAGGCCTGCCACACCTGTGCTTCGGCCGCAGTCAGCTCGTTGATCTCCACCGGGGCGACTCTGACGCGCCCCCGACACACATGTCAATCGGGCCCGGGGACAACGCCCCGGGCCCGATCGCCACTTCAGCCCGCCGATCCGAACGTTCGGCTCAACCAGCCGATCCCTGGCGGGAGTTCCACTCCGCGACCACCGGACGGTCGTGCTCCGTGGAGAGCCTGCTGACCGTGGCCGTGGCGAGCTGGAACAGCCTTCCGTCGGCGGCCGGCAGCCCGAGGTAACGGGCTGTCAGCACGCGCAGGAAGTGCCCGTGGGCCACCAGGACCACGTCACCCTCTTCGAGTGCGTCCTTGAGGTGGGTCAGGACGCGGTCCGCGCGCCGGCCCACCTCGTCGGGCGACTCGCCCGGGTGCCCGTCCGGGCCCGGCGTGACGCCGTCCGTGAACAGGTACCAGTCGGGCCGGGTGCGATGGATCTCGGCGGTCGTCACACCCTCGTACCCGCCGTAGTCCCACTCGTGCATGTCGGGGTCGGTCAACGCCCCGGACAGGCCCGCGAGTTCGGCGGTGCGGACCGCGCGGCGGAGCGGGCTGGTCAGGACGCGCGCGAAGATCCGTCCGGCGAGGAGCGGAGCGAGGGACTTGGCCTGTTCCTCGCCGTGCGGGGTGAGGGGCAGGTCGGTCCAGCTGGTGTGCCGGCCCGACGCGCTCCACTCCGTCTCGCCGTGGCGGACCAGGAGAAGGTCACCCACGGCTTTCTACTCCTTGGACTCGACGGCGTGACCGCCGAACTGGTTGCGCAGCGCCGCGATCATCTTCATCTGCGGGGAGTCGTCCTGCCGGGACGCGAACCGGGCGAAGAGCGAGGCCGTGATCGCGGGCAGCGGCACCGAGTTGTCGACGGCCGCCTCGACCGTCCACCGGCCCTCGCCGGAGTCCTGCGCGAACCCGCGCAGCCGCTCCAGGTGCTCGTCCTCGTCAAGGGCGTTGACCGCGAGGTCGAGCAGCCAGGACCGGATGACCGTCCCGTCCTGCCAGGACCGGAAGACCTCGCGCACATCGGTGACGGAGTCGACCTTCTCAAGGAGTTCCCAGCCCTCGGCGTAGGCCTGCATCATGGCGTACTCGATGCCGTTGTGGACCATCTTCGAGAAGTGCCCGGCGCCCACCTTGCCCGCGTGGACATAGCCGTACGGGCCCTCCGGCTTCAGCGCCTCGAAGATCGGGTGGAGCCGCTCGACGTGCCCCTTGTCGCCGCCGACCATCAGGGCGTAGCCGTTCTGGAGGCCCCACACACCGCCGGAGACACCGGCGTCGACGAAGCCGATGCCCTTGGTGCCCAGCTCTTCGGCGTGCTTCTCGTCGTCCGTCCAGCGGGAGTTGCCGCCGTCGACGACCGTGTCGCCGGACTCCAGCAGCTCGCCCAGCTCGTCGACGACGGACTGGGTGGCGGCACCCGCCGGGACCATCACCCAGACCACGCGCGGCGCTTCGAGCTTCTCGACCAGTTCGGCGAGGCTCGCCACGTCGGAGACCTCGGGGTTGCGGTCGTAGCCGATGACGGTGTGGCCGGCACGGCGGATGCGCTCGCGCATGTTGCCGCCCATCTTGCCGAGACCGATCAGACCAAGCTGCATGTCAGTTCACTTCCTGAGCGTGACGAAGAGTGCGGTACGTGGCCACGAGGGCGGCGGTGGAGGAGTCGAGGCCGGGAACATCGGCCCCGGCGGTGAGCGCGGGTTCGATCCGCTTGGCGAGGACCTTGCCCAGCTCGACGCCCCACTGGTCGAAGGAGTCGATGTTCCAGACGGCGCCCTGGACGAACACCTTGTGCTCGTAGAGGGCGATCAACTGGCCGAGCACGGACGGAGTCAGCTCGCGCGCCAACACGGTCGTCGTCGGGTGGTTGCCCTGGAACGTCTTGTGGGCGACCAGTTCCTCCGGGACCCCTTCGGCCCGAACCTCCTCCGGTGTCTTGCCGAAGGCCAGCGCCTGTGTCTGGGCGAAGAAGTTGGCCATCAACAGGTCGTGCTGCGCCTTGAGTTCGTCGCCCAGCTCGGCGACCGGTTCGGCGAAGCCGATGAAGTCGGCGGGGATCAGCTTCGTCCCCTGGTGGATCAACTGGTAGTAGGCGTGCTGCCCGTTGGTGCCGGGCGTGCCCCAGACCACCGGTCCGGTCTCCCACTCCACCGGCAGCCCGTCACGGTCGACCGACTTGCCGTTGGACTCCATGTCCAACTGCTGCAAGTAGGCCGTGAACTTGGAGAGGTAGTGCGAGTACGGCAGTACGGCGTGCGACTGGGCGCCGAGGAAGTTCCCGTACCAGATCCCCAACAGGCCCAGCAGCAAAGGCGCGTTGGCCTCCGCCGGGGCCGTCCGGAAGTGGTCGTCGACCAGCGCGAACCCGTCCAGCATCTCGCGGAAGCGGTCCGGGCCGATGGCGATCATCAGCGACAGGCCGATCGCCGAGTCGTACGAGTACCGTCCGCCGACCCAGTCCCAGAACTCGAACATGTTCGCCGTGTCGATCCCGAAGTCGCCGACCTTGTCGGCGTTCGTCGACAGCGCCACGAAGTGCTTGGCGACCGCCTTCTCCTCGCCGCCGAGACCCGCGAGGAGCCAGGAGCGGGCCGAGGTGGCGTTGGTGATCGTCTCGATCGTCGTGAACGTCTTCGAGGCGATGATGAAGAGCGTCTCCGCCGGGTCCAGGTCCCGCACGGCCTCGTGCAGGTCTGCGCCGTCGACGTTCGACACGAACCGGAACGTCAACTCCCGTGCGGTGAAGGCCCGCAGAGCCTCGTACGCCATCGCGGGACCGAGGTCCGAGCCGCCGATGCCGATGTTGACGACGTTCTTGATCCGCTTGCCGGTGTGCCCGGTCCACTCGCCGGAGCGCACCCGGTCCGCGAAGGACGCCATCTTGTCCAGGACCGCGTGCACGGCCGGTACGACGTTCTCCCCGTCGACCTCGACGACCGCGTCGCGCGGTGCCCGCAGCGCGGTGTGCAGCACCGCGCGGTCCTCGGTGATGTTGATCCGCTCGCCCCGGAACATGGCGTCCCGCAGCCCGAACACATCGGTGGCGGCGGCGAGTTCCTGGAGGAGGGCGAGGGTCTCGTCCGTGACCAGGTGCTTGGAGTAGTCGATGTGCAGATCGCCGACCCGCACGACGTACCGCTCCGCGCGCCCGGGATCGGCGGCGAACAGCTCACGCAGCTGCGGCTGGGGGAGCGCGTCGGAGCGGTGGTCCTCCAGCGCGGTCCACTCGGGGCGCCGGGTGAGCCTGGGGGAGTCAGAGGAGTCAGACATGGCTGGGGGTCTCCTTGGTGCCGTTGCCCCGCAGCGCGACGGCGTACATCTCGTCGGCGTCGAGGCGGCGCAGTTCCTCGGCGATCAGTTCGGAGGTGGGGCGCACCTTCAGCGCGAGGGTGCGGGAGGGCTGGCCGGGCAGGGTGAGCGTCGCGAGCGGGCCCTCGGGCCGGTCGATGACGATCTCGCCCTTGTCGGTGCCGAGGCGGACGGCCGTGACGACCGGGCCCGGGGTGACGACCCGGTCCACCTTGACCTTCAGGCGGGCGCCGAGCCAGCGGGCCAGCAGTTCGGCGCTCGGGTTCTCGGCCTCGCTCTCGACGGCCGCCGAGATGATCTTCGTACGGGCCTGGTCGAGGGCTGCCGCGAGCATCGAGCGCCACGGGGTGAGGCGCGTCCACGCCAGGTCGGTGTCGCCGGGCGCGTACGACCGCACCCGGGCCTCCAGCGCGATCAGCGGCTTCTCGACCGCGTACATGTCGGTGATCCGGCGCTGGGCCAGGGCGCCCAGCGGGTCCTTGGCGGGCACCTCGGGGGCGTCCACCGGCCACCAGACGACGACCGGCGCGTCCGGCAGCAGCAGCGGCAGGACGACCGAGTCGGCGTGGTCGGACACCTCGCCGTACGTCCGCAGGATGACCGTCTCGCCGGTGCCGGCGTCCGCGCCCACCCGTACCTCGGCGTCGAGGTGGGAGTTGGTGCGGTCGCGCGGGCTGCGGGCGTGCCGCTTGATGACGACCAGGGTGCGCGAGGGGTGCTCGTGCGAGGCTTCCTCGGCCGCCTTGATCGAGTCGTAGGCGTTCTCCTCGTCCGTGACGATCACCATCGTCAGGACCATGCCCACGGCAGGGGTGCCGATGGCGCGTCGCCCCTTCACCAGTGCTTTGTTGATCTTGCTTGCCGTGGTGTCGGTGAGGTCGATTTTCATGGCCTGCGCCAGCTCCGTCCGTCTCGTGCGAGCATCTCGTCGGCTTCCTGCGGGCCCCAACTGCCCGAGGCGTACTGCGCGGGCCTGCCGTGCGTGCCCCAGTACTCCTCGATCGGGTCGAGGATCTTCCAGGACTCTTCCACTTCCTGGTGACGGGGGAACAAATTGGCGTCGCCGAGCAGGACGTCCAGGATGAGCCGTTCGTACGCCTCCGGGCTGGACTCCGTGAAGGACTCGCCGTAGGCGAAGTCCATCGTGACGTCCCGGATCTCCATCGACGTACCCGGGACCTTGGAACCGAAGCGCACGGTCATGCCCTCGTCGGGCTGGACGCGGATGACGATCGCGTTCGCGCCGAGTTCCTCGGTGGCCGTCGAGTCGAACGGGGAGTGCGGGGCGCGCTGGAAGACGACCGCGATCTCCGTGACCCGGCGGCCGAGCCGCTTGCCGGTCCGCAGATAGAACGGGACGCCCGCCCAGCGGCGGTTGTCGACCTCCAGCTTGACGGCCGCGTAGGTGTCGGTGCTGGACTTCGGGTTGATGCCGTCCTCTTCGAGATAGCCGAGCACCTGCTCACCGCCCTGCCAGCCGCCCGCGTACTGCCCGCGCACGGTGTGCTCGCCCAGGTGTTCGGGCAGCTTCACCGACTTCAGGACCTTGAGCTTCTCGGTCAGCAGCGAGTCGACGTCGAAGGCGAGCGGCTCCTCCATGGCGGTGAGGGCCATGAGCTGGAGCAGGTGGTTCTGGATGACGTCACGGGCCGACCCGATGCCGTCGTAGTACCCGGCCCGGCCGCCGATGCCGATGTCCTCGGCCATCGTGATCTGTACGTGGTCGACGTACGACCGGTTCCAGATGGGCTCGTACATCTGGTTGGCGAAGCGGAGCGCCAGGATGTTCTGGACGGTCTCCTTGCCGAGGTAGTGGTCGATCCGGAAGACCTGCTCCGGGTCGAACACGTCGTGCAGCACCTTGTTCAGCGCGCGGGCGCTCTTCAGGTTGTGCCCGAACGGCTTCTCGATGACCGCGCGCCGCCAGGAACCCTCCGGCGCCTTCGCCAGCCCGTGCTTCTTCAGCTGCTGGACGACCTTGGGGAAGAACTTCGGCGGTACGGAGAGATAGAACGCGTAGTTGCCGCTCGTGCCCCGGGACGCGTCCAGTTCCTCGACCGCCGAGCGCAGCTGCTTGAACGCCTGGTCGTCGTCGAAGTCGCCGGGAATGAACCGCATGCCCTCGGCGAGCTGCTGCCAGACCTCCTCGCGGAACTCCGTACGGGAGTGCTCGCGCACCGAGTCGTGGACGATCTGCGCGAAGTCCTCGTCCTCCCAGTCCCGGCGGGCGAACCCGACGAGCGAGAAGCCCGGCGGCAGCAGACCACGGTTGGCGAGGTCGTACACGGCCGGCATCAGCTTCTTGCGGGACAGGTCACCGGTCACCCCGAAGATGACCAGCCCGGACGGCCCCGCGATCTTGGGGAGCCGGCGGTCGCCGCGGTCGCGCAGCGGGTTCTCCCAGTCGGCGGCTGCCTCGACAACTGCTTCGATGCCGGCGGTCGCCTCGATGTCGGCGGCCGGCAGAGTCGGTGCCTCGGTCATTCCCCGTCAACTCCCTTGCTGTTCAGCGACTTCGTCACGGCGTCGAGCAGGTCGTTCCAGGCGACCGCGAACTTCGCGACGCCCTCGTCCTCCAGCTGCTTCACGACCTCGTCGTACGAGATCCCGAGACCCTCGACGGCCGCGAGATCGGCACGGGCCTGGGCGTAGCCGCCGCTCACCGCGTCGCCGTGGATGTCACCGTGGTCGGCGGTGGCATTGAGGGTGGCCTCCGGCATGGTGTTGACGGTGCCGGGCGCGACCAGCTCGTCGACGTACAGGGTGTCCTTGTACGCGGGGTCCTTGACGCCGGTCGAGGCCCACAGCGGACGCTGCTTGTTGGCGCGGGCGCCGCCCAGGGCGGTCCAGCGGTCACCCTCGAAGACATCCTCGTACGCCTCGTACGCGAGCCGCGCGTTGGCCAGCGCCGCCTTGCCCTTGAGGGCGAGGGCATCGGCAGTGCCGAGGGCCGTCAGGCGCTTGTCGATCTCGGAGTCGACACGGGAGACGAAGAAGGAGGCGACGGAGTGGATGTCCGCCAGGTCGAGGCCCTTGGCCTGCGCCTTCTCCAGACCGGCCAGATAGGCGGCCATGACCTCGTTGTAGCGCTCCAGGGAGAAGATCAGCGTGACGTTGACGCTGATCCCGAGGCCGATGACCTCGGTGATCGCCGGGAGACCGGCCTTCGTCGCCGGGATCTTGATCATCACGTTGGGGCGGTCGACCAGCCAGGCCAGCTGCTTGGCCTCGGCGATCGTCGCCGCCGTCTCATGGGCGAGCCGCGGGTCGACCTCGATCGAGACCCGGCCGTCCCGGCCGGCCGTGGCGTCGTACACCGGGCGCAGGATGTCGGCGGCGGCGCGGACATCGGCGGTCGTCATCATCCGTACGGCCTCGTCGACCGTGACCCTGCGCGCGGCCAGGTCGGCGAGCTGCTCCTCGTACCCCTCGCCGGAGCCGATGGCGGCCTGGAAGATCGACGGGTTGGTGGTCACGCCGACGACGTGGTGGGTGTCGATGAGGCCGGCGAGGTTGCCGGACGTGATGCGCCCCCGGGACAGGTCGTCCAGCCAGATCGAGACGCCCTCGTCGGAGAGGCGCTTGAGTGTTCCCGCGGTGGTGGTCGTTTCGGTGGTCACTATGATCATCTTCCTTCTGGCGAACGGATCAACCGCGGGCGGCGGCGAGTGATTCCCGCGCGGCCTGGGCCACGTTCTCGGGGGTGAAGCCGAACTCGGCGAACAGGGTCTTGGCGTCGGCGGAGGCGCCGAAGTGTTCGAGGGAGACGATGCGTCCGTTGTCACCGACGTACCGGTACCAGGTGAGACCGATCCCGGCCTCGACCGCCACGCGTGCCTTCACGGACGGCGGCAGGACACTCTCCCGGTACTCGCGCGGCTGCTCCTCGAACCACTCCACGGACGGCATCGACACCACGCGGGTACCCACACCCTCGGCTTCCAGCGCTTCGCGGGCGGCGACGGCGAGTTGGACCTCGGAGCCGGTGGCGATCAGGACGACGTCCGGGGTTCCGGTGGAGGCCTCGCGGAGGACGTAGCCGCCCTTCGCGGCGTCCTCGTTCCTGGCGTACGTCGGTACACCCTGACGGGTGAGGGCGAGGCCGTGCGGGGCCGGGTGGGTGGCGTGCCGCCTGAGGATCTCGGCCCAGGCGACGGACGTCTCGTTGGCGTCGGCCGGGCGGACGATGTTCAGGCCCGGGATCGCGCGCAGGGAGGCCAGGTGTTCGACCGGCTGGTGGGTCGGGCCGTCCTCACCGAGCCCGATGGAGTCGTGCGTCCAGACGTAGGTGACGGGCAGCTGCATCAGCGCCGACAGCCGTACGGCATTGCGCATGTAGTCGGAGAAGACCAGGAAGGTGCCGCCGTAGATACGGGTGTTGCCGTGCAGGGCGATGCCGTTCATCTCGGCGGCCATCGAGTGCTCACGGATACCGAAGTGGACGGTACGGCCGTAAGGGTCCGCCTCCGGCAGCGGGTTGCCCGCCGGGAGGAAGGAGGACGTCTTGTCGATCGTCGTGTTGTTGGAGCCGGCCAGGTCGGCCGAGCCGCCCCACAGCTCGGGCAGGACCGGGCCGAGGGCCTGGAGCACCTTGCCGGAGGCCGCGCGGGTCGCGACGGACGTGCCCTCCTCGAACACCGGCAGCGCGTCCTCCCAGCCCTCGGGCAGCTGACCTGCGACGACCCGGTCGAACAGCTGCGCCCGCTCGGGGTTGGTGCCGCGCCACTCGGCGAGCCGCTTGTCCCAGGCCGCGTGCGCCTCGGCGCCCCGGTCGAGGGCCTGGCGGGCGTGGGCGAGGACTTCGTCGGCGACCTCGAAGGAGAGCGACGGGTCGAAACCCAGCAGACGCTTCGTGGCCGCGATCTCCTCGGCGCCGAGGGCCGAGCCGTGGGAGGCCTCGGTGTTCTGGGCGTTCGGGGCGGGCCAGGCGATGATCGTGCGCATCGCGATGATCGAGGGGCGCGCGGTCTCGGCCTGCGCCTCCTTGAGCGCCGTGTACAGCGCGCTCACGTCGATGTCGCCGCCGAGTTCGGGCTCGATCCGCTGGACGTGCCAGCCGTACGCCTCGTACCGCTTGAGCACGTCCTCGGAGAACGCCGTCGCCGTGTCGCCCTCGATGGAGATGTGGTTGTCGTCGTAGACGAAGACGAGGTTGCCGAGCTTCTGGTGGCCGGCGAGCGAGGAGGCCTCGGCGGAGATGCCCTCCTCCAGGTCGCCGTCCGAGACGATCGCCCAAATGGTGTGGTCGAACGGAGACTCGCCCTCCGGTGCCTCGGGGTCGAAGAGGCCGCGCTCGTAACGGGCGGCCATCGCCATGCCGACCGCGTTGGCGACGCCCTGGCCGAGGGGCCCGGTGGTGGTCTCGACGCCGGCCGTGTGGCCGTACTCGGGATGACCCGGGGTCTTCGAACCGTGCGTCCGGAAGGCCTTGAGGTCGTCCAGCTCCAGCTCGTACCCGGACAGGAACAGCTGGGTGTAGAGGGTCAGCGAGGTGTGCCCCGGGGAGAGGACGAAGCGGTCGCGGCCCGTCCACTCGGGATCCGCGGGGTCGTGTCGCATCACCTTCTGAAAGATCGTGTACGCGGCGGGGGCCAGGCTCATCGCCGTGCCGGGGTGCCCGTTGCCGACCTTCTGCACGGCGTCAGCTGCGAGTACACGGGCCGTGTCGACGGCACGTCGGTCGAGATCGGTCCACTGGAGGCTGTCGGATGTCTGCGTACTCATCTTCAAGAAATCCTCGATAGGGCGGTGCGAACCGCTACGAAGTGCTCGGGCGTGTTCAAATTTAAAAGTCTGACTTTTACGGGGCCAGGTGCCTGTGTGTCACCCTTTGGTGAAAGTGGGACACGGACAGCGGGGCCGAGTCGGCAAGAGAAGGACATGGCGGACAGAACAACCCAAGGCGCCGGCCAGGACACTCTCCGGGACGGCGACGGCATCAGGACGTTTCCCTTCCCGGTCGGGCTGAGCGTCCTGGGCGTGGGCATGCAGGTCGGCCCGATGTCACCCGACCGCACCTGGCACGAGGACGACGCCCCGCTGGAGCGCGTCCATCGCATCGACTTCCACATCGTGATGCTGTTCGACGAGGGCCCGGTCACCCACATGATCGACTTCGCCGAGTACGAGGTGGCGGCGGGCGACCTGCTGTGGATCCGCCCCGGTCAGGTCCACCGCTTCTCCCGCACCAGCGGGTACCACGGCACCGTCCTCACCATGCAACCCGGCTTCCTGCCCCGCGCCACGGTCGAGGCGACCGGCCTCTACCGCTACGACCTGCCCCCGCTGCTCCGCCCGGACGCTCCCCGACTCGCGGGTCTCCAGGCGGCCCTGGCGCAACTGGGCCGCGAGTACGAGGACACGGCGACCCTCCCGATAGGTGTGCACACCTCGGTGCTGCGCCACTCCCTCACGGCGTTCCTGCTGCGCCTCTCCCATCTCGCGACGAGTTCGGCGGAGGCGGCGCGCGGCCGGACGGACACCACGTTCACCCTGTTCAGGGACGCGGTCGAGAAGGGATTCGCGACCAATCACAGCGTCAGCGCGTATGCCGACGCGCTCGGTTACTCCCGGCGCACCCTTGTCCGCGCGGTGCGCGCCGCGACCGGTGAGACGCCCAAGGGGTTCATCGACAAGCGCGTGGTCCTGGAGGCGAAGCGGCTGCTGGCCCATACCTCCCTGCCGATCGGGCGGGTGGGCGTGGCCGTCGGCTTTCCCGACGCGGCGAACTTCTCCAAGTTCTTCCAACTCCACACGGGGACCACGCCGGTGGCGTTCCGCACGGAACTGCGCTGAGCGAACAAGGGAGGAGGGGCGGACCTGGTGGCCCGCCCCTCCGGCAATGCAACAGTCGTATCAGTGACCGAAGTTGAACCAGTTCACGTTCACGAAGTCCTGCGCCTGGCCGCTGGTGAAGGTCAGATAGACGTCATGCGTGCCGGTGACGGAGCTGATGTTCGCCGGTACCGTCCGCCAGCTCTGCCAGCCGCCCGTGTTGCCGATCGAGAAGCTGCCGATCGGGGTGTTCGTACGGCTGTCGAGCCGCACCTCGACCAGCCCGCTCACGCCCGAGCCCGCACCGCTCGCGACTCTGCCGACGAACTGGGTGGCCGCCGTGGAGCCGAAGTTGACGCCCTGGTAGAGCGCCCAGTCGCCGTTGGCGAGCGAGCCGATGTTCTGGCCGCCGCCGGTGTCGGTGGTGGTCTCCGTGAGGGTGCCCGACTGGCTGTTGTACGACTCGGCCTGGATCGCGCTGTACGCGTCCCGGGAGCCGGTGGGCGGGGGAGTGGTCGTACCGCCGCCGGTGGTCGACTGGAGCACCTGGACGTAGTCGACGACCATCGGGCGTCCGGAGACCGTGTTGGCGTCCGGGCCGCCGCCGAACGCGGCCGGGAAGGCGCCGCCCATCGCCACGTTCAGGATGATGAAGAAGCCGTGGTTCGTGGCGTTCGACCAGGTCGTCGCGTCGACCTGATTCGCGGTCACCGTGTGGTAGTTCGTGCCGTCGACGTAGAAGCGGATCGCCTCCGGGCTCACCGAGCGGTCCCACTCCATGCTGTACGTGTGGAAGCCGGCCTGACAGGTCGTGCCGGAGCAGGTGGTCGTACCGCCGAGGCCGGTCGTCTCGTTGCAGGGGCCGCCCGGGCTCGTCCCGCAGTGCATGGTGCCCCAAATGGTGTTGAGGCCCTGGGTGTTCTCCATGATGTCCAGCTCGCCGACGCTCGGCCAGTTCTGGTAGTTGCCCCGGTAGGGCGCACCCAGCATCCAGAACGCGGGCCAGTAGCCGAGCGCGGAAGCGCCGGTGACGTTCGGTACCTGGAGGCGGGCCTCGACGCGCAACTTGCCGCCCGCCGGGGGCTGGAAGTCGGTGCGGTTGGTCTCGATGCGGCCCGAGGTCCAGTTGCCGGCGGAGTCGCGGATCGGGGTGATCCGGAGGTTTCCGCTGCCGTCGAGCGAGACGTTGTTGGTGCTGTTCGTCATCGTCTCGATCTCGCCTGTGCCCCAGTTGGCGGGCCCGCCGGGATACGAAGTCCCGGTCGCGTACTGCCAGTTGGTGGTGGAGACGCCGGTCCCGGCGGTGCCGTTGAAGTCGTCGACGAAGACCTGCGTCCAGCCGGTGGGGGGTGTGGGCGCGGAGGCGTCGGCGGGGAGGGTGGCCGCCGTCGCCACGGCGGCGGCCAGACCGAGGGTGCTCAGGACGGCGACGAGAGCCCGTCGCCGTCTGGGTATGCCGGAGGTTTCACTCATGGGGGTGCCTCTCGGGTACGGAGAAGTGAGCGCGGGTGTCCTTGAGAACGCTTGAGAGCGCTCTCAAAGTGGGCCCAATGTGCTCTCCGGTACCGGGGCCGTCAAGACTTAAAGCAGGGAAAGTCCTTTCCGGGTACGGAAGTTCACGTCATGAACACCGCATACGTGCTAAACCGCGCTGCCCGCCTTCCAGTCCGCCCAGGACAGGTTCCAGCCGTTGAGGCCGTTCGCCGGGTCCACCGTCACCTCGCCCGAGTTCTTGACGATCACCACATCCCCGAGCATGGAACTGTCGTAGAACTTGTAGCCCGGCACCGAGGTGTCGTTCGCCCCCTTCGTGTCGTGCAGGCCGACGCAGCCGTGGCTGGTGTTGGTGCTGCCGAACACCGAGGTCGAGGCCCAGTAGTTGCCGTGCACGAAGGTGCCGGAGGTGGTCAGGCGCTGGGCGTGCGGGACGTCGGAGATGTCGTACTCGTCGCCGAGCCCGACCGTCGACGACTCCATCCGCGTCTGCTTGAACCGCTCGCTGATCACCATGATCCCGGACCACGTGGTGTGCTCGGCGTCACCGCCGGAGACGGGATAGGTCGCCGTGGTCGCGCCGCCCCGCTGGACGGTCATGGTCTTCGCGGCCAGGTCGACCGTGCTGATCTGCTCGCGGCCGATGTGGAAGGTGACGTCCTTGGACTGGGTGCCGTAGACCCCGTCCGCGCCCTCGACGTCCTTGAGCCGCAGCCCGAGCGTGATCTTCGTACCGGCGGCCCAGTAGGTCTCCGGCCGGAAGTCGAGCCGGGTGTCGCTGAACCAGTGCCCGACCACCTCGACGGCCGGTTCGGCGGTCACGGTGATCGCCTTCTGGACGGCGGCCCGGTCGGTGACCGCCTCCGTGAAGTTGATCGACACCGGCATGCCGACACCGGAGGTGGAGTCGGCCTCCGGCGTGAAGTACCCGACGAAGGTCGCGGAGGGCGAGGCGGTGGTGAAGGTCGCGGTGTGCGTGGCGGCGTCGGTGACCTGCGCCGACACCTTGTACGTCGTCCCGGAGTACGGGTTCCCGGTGGACGTCCACTTCGTACGGGCCGCGTCGAGGGCCCCGGCCAGCACGCTGCCGTCGCCGCCGGTGACCGTGACGGAGGCGAGGGTGCCGTCGGTGACGGTGACCTCGACGGGGGCGGCGAAGTCGGCGTGCTGGGTGCCGTCGGCCGGGGTGACGGTGACGACGGCCTTCCTGGCGGCCTTCGCGGAGGCGCTCGCGCTCGCCTTGGTCGCCGCCGAGGCGTCGGCGGAGCTGCTGCAACCGGTGAGCACGGCGGCGGCCGGTACGGCACCGAGGACGGCGAGGATCCCGCGTCGGGACCAGTTGGCAGGCCCCTGCCCGCTCGGCTCGGACGGGTTCGATATGTGCGGAACGCCCACGGCACGCCTTTCTGAAACGACCAGGAGTGATCGATGCTGCGCGTGCATGGTGCGCTTTCTGTATGGGTTTGTTCTTTGAAACGGGGGCTCGCCGTCTGAGATTCAGGTAAGGACGCCAGAGCGCGCCAAGGGGGCGGCCCCTGGCGAGGGACCGCCCCGCACCCCGGGGGCTCAGGCGTCGGCCGTCACCCGCTCCGGGGCCGGCGCCTCCTCGTGCAGTCCGAACCGGTCGTGCACGCGGCGCAGCGGCGGCGGCGCCCACCAGGCCCGGCGTCCCAGGAGCGCCATGGTCGCCGGCACCAGGAGCATCCGTACGATCGTCGCGTCGATCAGCACGGCCAGCGTCAGCCCGAGCCCGATCTGAAGGATGGGCGCGAAGCCGCCCGTCATGAAGGCGCCGAAGACGACGGCGAGCAGCAGCGCGGCGCAGGTGACGACGCGGCCGGAGCGGCGCAGCCCGGTCACCACGGCCTCACGGTCGTCACCGCTCCGGGCGCGGGCCTCGCGCATCCGGGCCAGGATGAACAGTTCGTAGTCCATGGCCAGCCCGAAGGCGATGGCGATGATCAGCGGCGGCGCGGTCAGGCTGAGCGAGCCCAGTTCCTCGGAGCCGAGGAGCCCGGCCAGATGCCCGTCCTGGAACACCCAGACCACCACGCCGAGCGCGGCGCCGAGGCTGAGCAGGGTCGTGGCGATGGTCCGCAGCGGGATCAGCACCGACCCGGTGAAGGCGAACAGCAGCGCGAAGATCCCGATCAGGACGGTGACGGCGGCCCAGGGCCCCCGGTCGCCGAGCATCTCCCGGAAGTCGACCAACTGGGCTGCTGGACCGGTGACTTGCACGGGCTCGGGACCGCGTACGTCCCTGATCCGCTGGACGAGATCGGTTGCGGCCTTCCCGTCGACGCTGCCGCCCGGCTGGAGTTCCAGCACGGTCGTCCCACCGGGCAGCGTACGGGCCCGGGTGGTCGGCGAGAGGGCGCTGATCCGGTCGGCGGTCGCCGGGTCGGCGCCGGGCTTCACGACGACGGTGATGGGCGTGACCCCGACACCGGGCGGGAAGTGCGTCCGTACGGTGTCCTGCAACTGGCGCGCCTCGCTGCTGGTCGGCAGCTGGGTAGCGTCCCCGAGGTTGATCTTCATGCCGGTCACGGGCAGCGCGAGGACGAGCAGCACGGGTACGACCGCCACGAGCACGGCGACCGGACGGCGCGCGGCGAAGGTGGCGAGCCGGGCGAACACCTTGCCCTCCTCACCGTCGGCCCGCACCTTGGCCGGGGCGATCTTCGCGCCGAACCGCGTCAACAGGGCGGGCAGCAGGGTGAGCGCGGCCAGCATGTCGACGACGACCACGGCGGCCACGGCCAGCCCCATGCTGCGCAGGAAGGTGCTCGGGAAGACCAGCAGCCCGGTCAGACACACGGCGACGGTGAGTCCGGAGAACAGCACGGTCCGTCCGGCGCGGGTGACGGTTCGGTGCACGGCCTCGACGACGTCGTCGGTGTGCCGGCGCTCCTCCTTGAACCGGACCACCATCAACAGGGCGTAGTCGACGGCGAGTCCGAGCCCCAGCATGGTCGTCACCTGGATGGCGTGCACGGAGATGTCGGTGACCTGGCTGAAGAGGAACAGCGCGAGAAACGCGCCCGCGATGCCACTGACGGCGACGAGCAGGGGCAGCCCGGCGGCCCGCAGCCCGCCGAAGATGAGGAACAGGAGCACGAGCACGACCGGCAGGGAGATCAACTCGGCCTTCTTGACGTCTTCTTGGGCCTGCCCGCCCAACTGCTTCCCGAGCAACGGCCCGCCGCTGACATGTACTTCGGGCGCGTCGATCGCTTCGATCCGATCGACGGCCGAGTCGATGACGGAGTCCTCGGCATCGTCGTCGAGCCCGCTCTTCAACGTGACGGGGATGATCACGGCCCGTCCGTCCTCGGCGACGAGCCCCTCGGTGACATACGGATCGGGCACGGTGGCGACACCGTCGACGGCCCGCAACTCGGCGACGGCCCGCTCGACTTGGGCCCGCAGCCCAGGATCGGACACGGCGAGTCCGGCGACGACACCGGTGAGGGTCTCCCCGGTCGGGGACACCCCGTCGAGATAGGCGGCGGCCACCTCGGACTCGGTCCCCGGAACGTCCGGAACATCGTCGGACAGCTTGCCGAAGACACCGGTCCCGAGACCGAACCCCAGCAGCAGAAAGAGCACCCAGACGGCAATGACGGTGAGCGGGCGGCGAGTTGTCGCCCGGGTGACGGTGGCGAGCACGGTCCCTCCCACGGGATCGGTGGACTTGGTGTCACCGAACAGGCTGCTGCCGGGCGGGGGATGGGGGGATCGCCGGGGGGAGGGGTTTCGAGGGCTCGCCCGCAGGAGCGAGGTGGGGGTCCGTCTCACTCCCTAGGGGGAGCCCGGCGCCACCAACCCCGTCTCGTACGCGCAGATCACCGCCTGCACCCGGTCCCTGAGTCCCAGTTTGCTCAGCACGTTGCTCACATGCGTCTTGACGGTGTGTTCGCTCACGAACAGGGTCGTCGCGATCTCCGCGTTGGACAGGCCGCGCGCCAGGAGCCGCAGGGTCTCCTCCTCGCGCCCGGTGAGGATCTCCAGGCGCTGTGGAGTCGGCTCGGCGGTGGCCTTCTCGCGGCGGCTGCGGACGATGTCCGCGACCAGGCGGCGGGTCACCGTGGGGGCCAGGAGGGAGTCGCCGGCCGCCACCACTCGTACCGCGTGGACCAGGTCGTCGCGGCGGACGTCCTTGAGGAGGAAGCCGCTGGCGCCCGCGTACAGGGCCTCGTAGACGTACTCGTCCAGGTCGAAGGTGGTCAGCATGACCACCTTGCAGGTGGACTGTGCGCACACCCGGCGTGCCGCCTCCAGGCCGTCCATGCCGGGCATCCGGATGTCCAGGAGGACGACGTCGGGGGTGTGGCGGACGACCGCTGCGACGGCCTCGGCACCGTCCCCGGCCTCCGCGACCACCTCGATGTCCTGCTGCGCCTCCAGGATCATGCTGAAGCCGCTGCGGACGAGTTCCTGGTCGTCGGCGACCACCACCCGGATGCTCATCGCATCACCCGGGGGCCGTCTGCCGGTCCGCGGCGGTCGGCAGGCGGACGACGACGCGGAAGCCGCCACCCGGGCCGGGGCCCGCGGTCGCGCTGCCCCCGCAGGCGGCGGCCCGCTCCCGGATGCCGATCAGACCGTGGCCGCCCCCGTGCGCGTCCTGCTCCGGGCCCCGCCCGTCGTCCGTCACCGTCAGCTTCAACTCGTCTTCCCCCCAGTCGAGTTCGACCCGCGCGCTCGCAGCGTACGCGTGTTTCACCGTGTTGGTCAGGGCTTCCTGGACCACGCGGTAGGCGGCCACCTCCGTGTCCGGGGGGAGGGGGCGGGGGGTGCCTGTCGTGAGCAGTTCGGTGCGTAGAGCGGTGGAGTCCCGTACTTGTTGGATGAGGGTGGGCAGGGATGCGATGCCGGGTTGTGGGAGGTGGCGTCCGGTCCCGTTCCGGGTTCTCTTCCTGTCCTCGTCTTCATCCTCCTTCAACACCCCGAGGATCAGCCGCAGTTGCCGCATCGCGTCCCGGCCGGCCCCTGCGATCGCGTCGAAGGCCGCCTCCGCGCGTTCCGGATCGCTGCGTACGACGACGGGTCCGGCCTCCGCCTGTACGACCATCAGGCTCACCGCGTGGGCGAGGATGTCGTGCATGTCGCGGGCGATGCGGGCCCGCTCCTGGGCCAGGGCGCGAGCCGTGTCGGCGGCTCTCTCCCGCTCCAGCCGGCGGGCACGGTCCTCCACGGCGGCGGTGTAGGCGCGTTGTACGCGGGTCAGCACGCCGAGGCCGTACGCGCAGCCCAGGCTGGTCAGATGGAAGGCGTACTCGAAGGGAAGAGCGTTCTCCTTGTGCTGCATGACCAGGATGCCGCCGGTCACCCAGCCCACGAGCATGGAGCGGCGCTGCCAGGGCGGGGCCTGGGAGGCCATGGTGAACAGGACCACGAGGCCGGCGTACTCCACGTCGGGCGGCGGCGCGTGGTAGACGGCCATCGCCGGGGTGGCCACCGAGACCGCGCAGGCGCACGCGAAGGGGGCTCGGCGGCGCCATACCAGGGGGAGTGCGGTGGCTGCGGCGAGGAGCCAGCCCTGCCAGGTCAGTTGGTCGTCCCCTTCGTCAGGGAACATCCACTGGAGGGAAGCGGCGAAGAGGACGAGGGCTGCCAGGGCGGAGTCGACGGCGTAGGGGTTCGCTGTGCGTAGGCGGGCCAGGGCTGATGAGGGCCAGGTGAGTGGAGGCATGTCGGCTCCTTCGGGGCAAGGGGCCGGGTCAGTATCGCTGGGGGTTTGTGGGTGTGTCCTCGCCGGTGTGGGGGATTTCGGGTGCGGGTTCGATGGGGGCTGGTCGCGCAGTTCCCCGCGACCCTTGAGGGAGGGGAGCTTCGCCCCCTCCCTCAAGGGCGCCAGCCCAGGGCTCGGGAGATGCCTCTTGCCGCCAGTCTTACCGCCGGGACCAAGACCGGTACCTGGGCGTCTGATTGGGGGACCACGATCGATACCGCTGCCACCACCCCGCCGGTCTGTCCGCGTACCGGGGCCGCCACCGACAGGGCGTCGTCCGTCACCTGGCGGCTGCTTATCGCCACGCCCGTGCGGCGGACCTCGGCCAGGACTCGGCGGAGTTTGGTCGGGTCGGTGATCGTGTGGGGGGTGAAGGCAGTCAACGGGCCTTCGCAGTAGGTCTGTTGGAAGTCGGCGTCGCTGTGGGCGAGGAGGACGAGGCCGACGCCCGTGGCGTGCAGGGGCCAGCGGGCACCTACCCGGATGTGGACGCCGACCGCCGAACGGCCCGACAGCCACTCGATGTAGACGACCTCGCCGCCGTCCCGTACCGCCAACTGCACGTTCTCGTGCGTCGCTTCGTACAGGTCCTCCAGATAGGGGAGGGCGATCTGGCGCAGGGCCAGGCCGCGTGGGGCGAGTGCCGCTACCTCCCACAGACGGAGGCCGACGTGGTAGACGCCGGCCTCGTCCCGCTCCAGGGCGCCCCAGTCGGTGAGGGCGCCCACGAGGCGGTGGGTGGTGGTGAGGGTCAGCCCGGCCCGCCGGCTGATGTCCGTGAGGGACAGCGCGGGGTGCTCGTGGTCGAAGGCGCTGAGCACGGACAGCAGCCGGTCGGGCGCGGAGCGGGTGGTCATGGGCGGGCAGCTCCCGGGGGCGTGGAGGGGTGGGTGCGGGCCACGTCGTACGGGCGTGGGTACTCCGTCGGGCGGTACGTCACGTAACGCCCCTCCGTCGCCGGATCCGCCTGCTCCGCACGGGAGTTGAGGGCGGTCGCCGACGTGTCCCAGTGGCCCGTGTCCAAGCGGTCCTCCAGGGCGTGTACGGCGGCGACGGTCTCGCCGGTGGTGAACGTGCAGTGGCCGGGGCCGTCGACGTAGGCCTGGCTCAGCAGCGTGCCCGAGCCGCCCGCGGTCGCCGCCCGCCGGTAGGCGCTCTCCGCCTGGACGGGGATCAGCGCGTCGCCGGTGGTGTGGATGTTGAGCTGGGGATCGGTGAGGCGGCCCGTGAACGCGCTGGTACGGCTCATCCATGCCGTCGCCTCGGCGTCCGCGGTGATCCGGGGGGCCTTGTTCAGCGTCTTCAGGTCGTCGCGCAACGAGAGTCCCGCCTCCTTGTACAGCTCGGTCACCTCCTTGTATACCGAGGACCGGTGCAGCATCAGGGTGTAGTCGACGCCCGTGTTCCAGGACGGGTTGCCGCCGGCCCGGGATTCCGCCTCCTGGCGCCAGCTGAACGCGGGCAGCCGGATCAGGCCGGAGACCGCCGCGTACTGGTTGGCCTGCTGGCCGGCCCAGTCCGTGGGGCCGGGGACGGGCTGCGAGGCGTCGTTGTAGCCGGGGATGTTGTGCAGGGCGGCGGCGAGCGCGATCCGGGCCCGGCCCTCCTGCGTCTGCTGGGCTGCGGTCACCTTCGTGGCGAGCGCCCCGGCGGCCGACTGGGCGGCGGCCTGGTCGGCGAATCCGGTGAGCTGGATGCCCGAGTCGGGGGCGAGGAGCGTACGCAGGGCGAAGACCGGGTCGAGCGTGCTGTTCCAGTTGGCGACGCCGCCCTGCACCAGACCGCAGATCGACAACGAGCCGTCGAAGCGGTCGGCGTGCCGTTCGGCCAGGGTCGTCGTCACGAAGCCGCCGTACGACTGGCCCCAGGCAAGTGTTCGCCGGGCCTCGCCGAAGCGTGCCGTGAACAGGTCGAGCGTGGCCAGCTGGTCCGGCACGGCGTCGGTGACGGCCCACCCGGTCGTCGCGTACGAGGACCCGATGAGCGCGTACCCGGAGTCGAGCAGTTCCTGCCGTACGTCCGAACTTGGCGTGTTCTGGGCCGGGTTGGGGGATCCGGCGGGGCGGTAGCCATGGCTGAACAGGAGCACCGTCCCGTTCCAGTCGGCCGGCATCTCCATCAAGTAGGCGGCACCGGAAGGCAGTTGGCCCTCCACTCGCTCGGCGGCGGTCGTCGTGGCTGCCTGCGCGGAGACCAGAGGCGTGGCGAGTAAGGCCGCGGCGAGGAGGACGAGCACACGGGAGTTCACGGGCGGATCCCTTCGGGAGTGGGGGTTTCCTGGGGGAGGGCGGGGGAGTCGAGCGTGTCGGTGTTGGTCTCGCGCATCCGCCAGACGGTGACCGCGGTGATCGCCGCGCCGCCGCACAGCAGCAGCGAGACGGGCGTACTGCCGCCGCCGTTCGAGGCGAGCAGGCTGCTCGCGACCAGCGGTGAGAACCCGGCGCCGACCAGCGTCGCCGCCTGATAGCCGAGCGAGGCGCCCGTGTAGCGGACCTCGGTGCCGAACATCTCGGAGAACAGGGCGCCCAGCGGCCCGTACATCGTGGACTGCGCGATGCCGTGACCGAGGACCAGCGCGAGGATCAGCAGGCCGGGCGAGCCGGAGTCGACCAGCGCGAGGACGGGGAAGGCGAGCACGGCCGACGCGACGGCACCGGCGAGGACCACCGGGCGGCGGCCGACGCGGTCGGTGAGCGCGGCGGCGGTGGGCAGGACGACCAGCGCCACGCAGGAGGCGATGGTCACGGCCGTGAGGACCTGCGGCCGGCTGTACCCGTTGCCGGTGGCGTAGGAGATCATGAAGCCGGTCAGCAGCGACTGGGCGGTGAAGGCGCCGATGCCGACGCAGCAGGCGAGCAGGACCGGCTTCGGGCGGCGCAGCACCTCGAGGATCGGAGGGGTGGCGGACCGCTCCCGCCTGCCCTCGGCGAACAGCGGGCTCTCCGCGACCCGCAGCCGGACGAACATGCCGACGCCCAGCAGCACGAAGCTGAGCAGGAACGGTACGCGCCAGCCCCAGGAGCGGAACTGGTCGTCGGGGAGCGTGGCGACGAGGGTGACCACTCCGGCGGAGAGCACGGAGCCGAGCGGGGCGCCGAGCTGGGTGAAACTGGACCACAGGCCGCGCCGGGAACCCTGGGTCCGTTCGGCGTGCTCGACGACCATGAGGGTCGCGCCGCCCCACTCGCCGCCGATCGCGAGCCCCTGGACGACGCGGAGGGCGACCAGCAGGACCGGGGCCCAGACGCCGATCGCGTCGTACGTCGGCAGCAGTCCGATGAGGAAGCTGCCGCAGCCCATCAGGGTCATCGTCAGCAGCATCATCGACTTGCGGCCGAGCCGGTCGCCGAAGTGGCCGAAGACGATGCCGCCGAGCGGCCGGGCGACATAACCGGCGGCGAAGGTGCCGAACGCGGCGATCGTGCCGACGGCGGGGTCGGCCTGGGGGAAGAACAGTTCGCCGAAGACGAGCGCGGCGACCGTGCCGTACACGAGGAAGTCGTAGAACTCGACGGTCGTGCCGAGCAGGCCGGAGAGCGCTACGCGGCGCAACTCCCTTGTGTCCGGCTGAAGTTGGGGGGCGGAGCCGGGGGACGAGCGGGATGGCTGCACGGGAAGCTCCCTGATGCCGATGCCGTGGGGGACGTCACCGGTGGGGAGACCGTACCGGTGCCACGGTGAAGTTAGGCAACAGTCATGCGGCAGTCAATAACTTGCACAACATTGATTGCCCCGCATCACCCGCGTCAGCCGAGTCCGTCCTCCGCGATCCGCTGGAGCAGGGTGTGCAGGGAGTCGCGTTCGGCCTGGTCGAGCGGGCCCAGCAGGTCGTTGGTCACGCGCTGGCCGGCCTCGTCGGTGTCCCGGAGGAAGGCGCGGCCGTCCTCGGTCAGGACGACGATCCGGCTGCGGCGGTCGTCGGGGGAGGGGCGGCGCTCGGCGAAGCCCTGCTTCTCCAGGTCGTCGACCAGGCCGACGATCGCGGACGGGTCGTAGCCGAGCCGCGCGCTCAGCTCGCGCTGGAGCGCGCCCTCGGAACCGGCGAGGAAGCGCAGCACCGCGTAGTGGCGCAGCCGCAGCCCCGACTCCTGGAGGAACGTGTTGAACAACTGCCCCGAGCGCAGCCCCAGGCGGTACAGCAGATAGCCCGTGTCGGCGTGCAGCCCGCGCATCCACGGCTCGTCCGCGTCGATCGGGTTCGGGTTCGTGACGTCCTGGCGTGTGATGGCGGGCTCCCTGGGTCGGTCTGTCCTGCGCAGATTCCAGCATGACGCACCCGTATGTCATCAACAACTATTGACGTCAACAATTATTGCTCCTAACTTCGATCTCGAAGCCGCACCCCTTGTGAAGCCGCACCCCATGTGAAGGGACACCTCGTGCCCAGCATCGATCTGACCGGCAAGGTCGCCGTCGTCACCGGCAGTGGCCGTGGCCTCGGCCTCGCCTACGCGCACGCTCTCGCCGCCGCAGGCGCCTCCGTGGTCGTCAACGACATCGACGAGAGCGTGGCCGAGCAGGCCGTGAAGTCCATCACCGCGGCGGGCGGCACCGCCGTCGCCGAGGTGGTTCCGGTCGGTACGACCGAGGCCGCCGAGCGGCTCGTGAACCGCGCGGTCGAGGAGTTCGGGCGCCTCGACATCCTGGTCACCAACGCGGGCATCCTGCGCGACAAGGTGCTGTGGAAGATGTCCGACGACGACTTCGACGCGGTGATCACCACCCACCTCAAGGGCACCTTCACCTGCGCCCGCGCCGCCGCCGTACGGATGCGCGAGCAGGGCGAGGGCGGCACGCTGATCCTGGTCGGCTCCCCGGCCGGCCAGCGCGGCAACTTCGGGCAGACGAACTACGCCGCCGCCAAGGCGGGCATCGCAGCCTTCGCCCGCACCTGGTCGATGGAGCTGGGCCGGGCGAACATCACCGTCAACGCGATCGTGCCGGTGGCCGCCACCGCCATGACCGAGACGATCCCCGCCTTCGCGCCGTACGTCGAGGCACTGAAGAACGGCGAGCCGTTCCCGGCCTTCCTGCGCAAGGGCGAGGGCTTCGGCACCCCCGAGGACTGCGCGGCCCTCGTCCCGTTCCTCGCCTCCGAGGCCGCCCGGGGCATCACCGGCCAGGCCATCGGCATCGGCGGCGACAAGGTGGCACTCTGGTCGCATCCGCAGGAGATCAAGACCGCGTACGCCGACGGCGGCTGGACCCCGGAGTCCCTGGCCGACGCCTGGCCCACCTCGGTCGGCGCCGAACTCCAGTCGGTGGGCATCCCCGCCCCCAAGTTCCCGGAGGCGTAACCATGGCGAACCTCAACGTCGAGGAACTCGTCGCGATCGACGTCCACACCCACGCCGAGATCTCCTCCAAGGGCACCTCGTCCCTGGACGACGACCTCCACGACGCCTCGTCGGCCTACTTCAAGGTCGAGGGCAAGCGGAAGCCGACCCTGGAGGAGACCGCCGCGTACTACCGCGAGCGGAAGATGGCCGCCGTCATCTTCACGGTCGACGCCGAGTCCGCGACCGGCACCGAGCCCGTCCCGAACGAGGAGGTCGCCGAGGCCGCCGCCGCCAACCCGGACGTGCTGATCCCCTTCGCCTCCATCGACCCGTTCCGGGGCCGGGCGGGCGTGAAGCAGGCCCGCCGTCTGGTCGAGGAGTACGGGGTCAGGGGCTTCAAGTTCCACCCCAGCATCCAGGGCTTCTTCCCCAACGACCGCTCGGTCGCGTACGAGCTGTACGAGGTGATCGAGGAGACCGGCACGATCGCCCTCTTCCACACCGGCCAGACGGGCATCGGGGCCGGAGTCCCCGGCGGCGGCGGAATCCGCCTGAAGTACAGCAACCCGCTGCACGTGGACGACGTGTCCGCGGACTTCCCCGAGATGAAGATCATCCTGGCGCACCCCTCCTTCCCCTGGCAGGACGAGGCGCTCGCCGTCGCCACGCACAAGCCGGGCGTGCACATCGACCTCTCCGGCTGGTCGCCGAAGTACTTCCCGCCGCAGCTGGTGCAGTACGCCAACACCCTGCTCAAGGACAAGGTCCTCTTCGGCTCGGACTACCCCGTGCTCACCCCGGACCGCTGGCTCGCCGACTTCGAGAAGCTCCCGATCAAGGACGAGGTCAGGCCGAAGATCCTCAAGGAGAACGCGGCCCGCCTGCTCGGCCTGACGAAGCCATGAGTCAGTGATCCGTATCTCGTAACCCGTAACTCGTAGAGGGGCGCAACGATGCGCAACGAGGGACTGGGGTCTTGGCCCGCCCGCCGGGCCCGCAAGACCCCCCAACGCACCGCCCTGATCCACGGCGACACCACGCTCAGCTACGCACAGCTGTACGAGCGCACCACCCGCCTCGCACACGCCCTGCGCGAGCGGGGTGTGCGCCGCGGTGACCGGATCGCCTATCTGGGCCCGAACCACCCCTCCTACCTGGAGACACTGTTCGCGGCGGGCACGCTCGGCGCGGTCTTCGTACCGCTCAACACCCGCCTCGCCGGCCCGGAGATCGCCTACCAGCTCGCCGACTCCGGCGCCAAGGCCCTCGTCTACGGCCCCTCGCACGCCGGTCTCGTCGCCGGACTGCCGGGCAACACGGACGTGCGTACGTATGTCGAGGTCGGCGCCGAGTACGAGGCGGCGCTCGCCGGTGCCTCCGTCGAGCCGATCGACGCGCCCGTCACCGCCGACGACACCTGCATCATCATGTACACCTCGGGCACGACGGGCCGGCCCAAGGGCGCCATGCTCACACACGGCAACCTGACCTGGAACGCCGTCAACGTCCTCGTCGACCAGGACGTCATCACCGACGAACGCGCCCTGGTCTCCGCCCCGTTGTTCCACACGGCCGGGCTGAACATGCTCACCCTGCCCGTGCTGCTCAAGGGCGGACTGTGCGTCCTGGTCGAGTCCTTCGTGCCGGAGGACACCTTCGACCTGATCGAACGGCACCGGATCACCTTCATGTTCGGGGTGCCGACGATGTTCGACCAAGTGGCGAGACATCCGCGCTGGGCCGACGCCGACCTGTCCTCGCTGCGCATGCTGTCCTGCGGCGGCTCACCGGTACCGACCCCGCTCATCGCCAGGTTCCAGGAGCGCGGGCTCACCTTCCTCCAGGGCTACGGCATGACCGAGGCCTCGCCCGGGACCCTGTTCCTGGACGCCGAGCACGCCGTCAGCAAGGCCGGGTCGGCGGGCGTACCGCACTTCTTCAGCGACGTGCGGGTGGTACGGCCGGACCTCACCCTCGCGGAGGTCGGCGAGCCCGGCGAGATCGTGGTCCGGGGCCCGCATGTCATGCCGGGCTACTGGGGGCTGCCCGAGGAGACGGCCGCCACCTTCACGGACGGCTGGTTCCGCAGCGGGGACGCCGCCCGGATCGACGAGGACGGATACGTCTTCATCGTCGACCGCATCAAGGACATGATCATCTCTGGCGGGGAGAACATCTACCCCGCTGAGATCGAGGATCTGCTCCTGGCCCACCCCGACATCGTCGAGTGCGCGGTCATCGGCGTCGCCGACGAGAAGTGGGGCGAGGTGCCGCGCGCGGTCGTCGTGCTCCGCGAGGGCGCGGCCCTGGACGCCGACGAGGTACTGGCCTCGCTGTCCGGCCGGCTCGCCAAGTACAAGATCCCGAAGTCGGTCGTCCTCGCGGACGAACTCCCCCGCACGGCTTCCGGAAAGCTCCTCAAGTCCCGTGTGCGCAAGGCCTACGGCGCGGGTGCCCCGTAAGGGGCGCGGGGCAGTATCCAATCTGCGGCTCCGCCGCGCGGGCGCGACCAGCCCCCACCGGCCCGCGGACAAGACACTCTCTCAGCCCAACTCCCAGTCAAGGAACACAACATGAGCATCACCGTCAACGGCATCGACGAACTCAAGAAGCTCGCCGGCAGCGACCTCGGCACGAGCGAGTGGATCGAGGTCACACAGGAACGCATCAACACCTTCGCCGACGCCACCGGCGACCACCAGTGGATCCACGTCGACCCGGACAAGGCCGCCGAGGGCCCGTTCGGCGCCCCGATCGCGCACGGCTACCTCACCCTCTCCCTCTTCATCCCGCTCTTCACCGAACTGCTGGACGTCCAGGGCGTCACCACGAAGGTCAACTACGGCCTCAACAAGGTGCGTTTCCCCTCGCCCGTGAAGGTCGGCTCGAAGATCCGCCTGGTCGGCAGGCTGGCCGACGTCGAGGACGTGCCGGGCGGGGTGCAGATCACCGTCGACGGCACCATCGAGATCGAGGGCGCCCCGAAGCCGGCGGCGGTGCTTCAGAGCCTGTCCCGCTTCTACGCCTGATCCGAGTCGCTGTCCGCATCCCCGCGTACGGGCACCAGGTCGAGAAGGCGTTCCGAGGCGTCCTGGGCGAGCGGTGTGAGTCGTTCGTACACCGTCCGGAACGTCTTCTCGGCCGGTTCCGCCGGCCAGCCGTCCGGGAGGTGCTTCACCGGGAGGCGCGGATCGCGGCGGATGATCCCCAGCCACTCGGCCTGGAGGACCAGGCGCAGGGAGAGGGCGTCGTCCGCCGCCGGCAGTTCCGCCTCCCAGGGCTGCCACCGCCGTACGAACGCCTCGTAGCGCGCGGCCAGTTCGGACAGTTCCCAGGTCTCCTCGATCATCGCGCCGATGTCCATGCCCGAGTCCGCGTGCGCCCGGAACACCTTCACATGGGCGGACAGGCCGAGTTCGGCCACCAGGGCGGCGACATCGACCTCGCCCGGCGCGATCCACAGCCCGTTGAACAGCGGGCCGAAGCCGCTCCACGTCAACTGCGAGCGCAGATCGTGGCGTTGGCGCTGCCAGGACTCCGGGAGGGAGAAGCCGAGCAGCGTCCAGGTGCCGTCCCACTGCCGGTTGACCGCACCCGTGTGCCAGATGCGCCGCTCGCCGTCGCCCAGCACGTCCGCCGAACGCCCGGTCAGTCCGAAGTACATCCGGCGGCCCTCGCGCTGTCGGCGCAGCAGACCGCGGCTCACCATCCGGGTCAGCGTCGAGCGGGTCGCCTGTTCGCCGACGCCCGCCCGCGCGAACACGTCGATGACGCTGCCCGAGTAGACACAGACGTCACGCCCGAGCACCTGGTCGCCCAGGAACGTCAGCATCAGGGACTGCGGCCGCAGCGACTCTTCGGTGGTCACGCGGTCAACGGTACGCCCCGGCGATCAGTACGTCAGCCCGTGACCTGCTGGTACGAGTAGACGGTGGTCGCCAGTGCGCAGATGCCGGGCTGGACCACCTCGGCGCGCAGGGTGCCGCTGTTCACGTCGTAGTCGACGCCCTCCGCCTCGTACGCCGTCCCCGTGCAACTGCTGCGCTGGGGGAGCGCGAACAGGCTGGTCACATGGCCTGTGACCGGCTGTCCGTCCACCGCGCGCGAACGCCCCCGAAAGGCCTAATAACGTTACCAGGGACAGGAGTTGACGCTTCATCAGATCAGCCGCCTACGACGTCGACGAACACCGGGTTGGAATAGAACCACGTATCGGCCCACGGGTCACCGTTTCCGGGCTCGTGCGGGATCGGGCCGTGCGGGTCGACCGAGGCACCGAGGTAACCGGCGCCGTGCCGGTTGCCGTCGCTGCCGCGCAGCCGGACGTAGAACGACTCGTCGCCGGCGGTGATCGGCACGCGCAGGGTGTACGTCCCCGTGCGGCCCGTCACGTCCTTCGACTTGACGACCTTGGTGTCCGGCGCCTTCCAGGTGTCCCGGTCGGTCACCGGGCCGCGCACCGCGCCCCGGATGACGTCCACGTGTGCCAACTCGGGCAGGATTCCCTGGGGGTTGAGCCGGGAGGCGGAGGTCACGGTGATGTTGAGCGTGAGCTTCTCGCCCCTGCGGACCCTGAGTCGGCCGCCCAGCGTGACGCCCCGGCCGGACTCGCAGTCCCGGGTCAGCCGGACGTCGAGCCCGTCCAGCAGGTGGCCGTGGTCCAGCCAGACCCGGCCCGCGCGCATGCCCTGCATCACCGCGCGGTAGCCGTAGCCCGTGACGCCGACGTGGGTGCGGCTGAACTGGCCGGGCCAGAAGTCGCTGCCGGGCTGCGGGGCGTCGGTGTTCACCGGGTCGGGCAGCTTGCCGGTGTTGTCGAAGTTCTGCCCGGCCGGCCAGTCGCCGTTCTTCCAGGTGTCGAAGACGATCCGGTGCGCGTCGGAGTTCGTGGTGATCGAGAACAGGCTGCCTTCGGCCAGCATCGAGTCCCACAGACCGCCGACCGTCGCGGTCGCCCAGTCGAAACCGCCGTACGTCAGATACCCGTCCGCCGGATAGCCCGCCCAGGACTGCGCCGAGGGCTTGTTCTCGTACTCGCCGCGGATCGAGGTCGCCCCGCGCCAGCCGGGGATGGCAGCGCCCTGGGCCCCGGGCGCGCCCTCCATGCCGATCATGATCCCGGGGTCTCCTTCTTTCCCGCCCTCCCGCCCTGCGTCTCGCCAGTTGCGCATCTCGTGCGGGGAGTCGATGCCCAGGCGCATCGGGTGGTTGGCGAGGACCAGCACGTCGTCGACGTATCCGGTACGGCGCTGCTCGGCCAGCCACTTGATCGCCTTGACGGCGTGCGCCTCGTTGCGGGCGGTGTCCGTGGCGCCCGCCGAGCCCTCGGTGTAGCCGAGGAGCTTGCCGTCGTAGGCGCTCTCGAACTTGGTGAGCAGGTCGACCTCGTTCTTGCCGGGCGGGGAGAAGACCGTGCAGTGCTCGGCGCCCGGGATGTACCACTCCAGGCCCTGGAAGATCAGCTGACGCGGGTTCTCCTTCCGCGCCTTGAGGATCTCGGCGTGCTCCAGCGGCGCCCCGTACTGGGCGTGCCCGAAGTTGGAGTGCTCGGTGAACACCATCCAGTCGAGGCCGAACTTCTCACCGGCGGCGGCCAGTTGGGAGAACGTGTACTTGGCGTCGTGGCTGTACACGGTGTGGATGTGATGGTCGCCGACGAGATAGGCGAGACGCGGATCGCTGCCCCCGAGCCGGCGTGGGCCGGAGGACGAGGCGGCGGCGGGCGTCGCCAGCGACCCGGCGGCGAAGGCGGCGCCGAACAGGCCCGCCCGGTGCAGGAGTTGACGCCGGGAGACGCCCTGGGCGTCAAGACCGGCGGGAGAGACGGCGGGGTCGGCCCAGGCAGGCAGCTGCTGCTCTGTCATGGTCGTGAGAGTCCCTTGGGATCAGCGGATCGGTGGGAGGGGATGACAGGTCGGGTCAGTGGTTCATGAACGAGCTGACGGGCAGCGCCCGTTCGACGATCCGTACGTCACCGAGGCGGCCGTGCAGGATCTGGTCGATCTCGCCCGCGTACGTGTAGCCGCCGAGCAGCCACGGCAGCCCGACCGAGGTGAGCCCGATCGCGGTGGCGTGCGGATTGCGGGCCACGGGGCAGCCCTGGACGTACATCGTGGTGTGCCGGCCGTCGTTGACCACGGCCACGTGCCACCACACCTCGCGCGCGGTCTCGTCGCCCCAGTTGGTCGCGATGCCCTCCTGGTTGAGCGGCCGGACCGCCCACTGCGGACCGGGCCCGTCCGAGAGCGACAGCGTGGCCAGCGGCTCGTCCGGGTCGTCCGCGGTCTTGCCCGCGGCCCCGCCCGTGCCGGTACGGCTGACGAGCCCGCCCCAGGCGTGATGCGCGGGGTCCCAGTCGGCGGGCAGGCGGTAGAACGCCTCGATGGTGTAACCGGCCTTGAACGTGGCCGAGTTGAGGGGTGCGTCGTCGGCCGTGCGCAGATAGGTGCCCCGCAGCGGGGACTTGTAGCCCTGGAACTCCAGGCTGCCGTGGCCCGGCTGGTCCGGGTGGTGGTCGGAGGACCAGGTGAGTGAGGAGGCGCCGACCGTGACGAGGGTCAGGTCGTTGCCACGGCCCGACTGGTCACGGACCGTGCCGGTCACGGCCGCGCCGTCCTGCTGTCCGTCGAAGCGCCAGTACGCGACCGTCCCGGGGACCAGCATCTTCGCCACCGGCCGCGCCGGGCGCGGAGCGACCGGCGCGAATCCCGCGAACCGCTGCTCGAAGTCGATGTCCACGGAGAAGCGGTCCGCGTCGCCGGACAGCTCCATCTCCTCGCGCTCCAGCTCGTTGAGCCCCTTGGCGGCCCGGCCCAGGATCCACGGCGAGACCGTCTCGACGTCGATGGTGTTCCGGTCCAGGTCGAAGTGGTAGAGGCGGATCATCGCAGCGCCGCCGTAGTAACGGTTCTGATAGTTCGTCAGATGCAGATGGACGTCGTTCCCGGCCGCGTTCTTGCGGGTGGCGCGGGCGGCGGGCCAGTAGTGCCCGTTGAGGGTGAGGAAGATCTGGTCGTGGTTCTTGACCAGCTTGTCCCACAGCTGCTGCCCGTACGCGGAGAGCGTGTCGTCCTCGTAGACGAGTTCGTGCGTGGTGAGGACGACCGGCAGGGTCGGATGCTGGGCGAGGACGCTCTCGGCCCAGGCGTAGCCCTTGTCCGACAGCCGCCAGTCCAGGGCGAGGACGAGCCACTCGCGGTCGGCCGCCTTGAAGATGTGGAAGGTGTTGTATCCGTCGGCCGAGGCACCGCCGAAGGTCCGCCTGCCGCGGAAGCGCTCCGGTCCGAAGACGTCCAGGTAGGGGGTCGCCCCGCGCTGGTCGGTGGTGGACGAGCGGACGTCGTGGTTGCCCGCGAGGACGCTGTACCCCACGCCGCGCCGGTCGAGCAGCTCGAACGCCTTGCCGGCGGCGGTGACTTCGGCCTGTGCGCCGTTCTCCGTGATGTCGCCCAGATGTGTGAGGAAGACGATGTTCTCGTCCCTGCCGTGCTCCAGGAGGTAGCGCAACGAGGCTTCGATCGGCGCGGGGTTGATGCTCGGCCCGTCGAAGAGGTACTGGGTGTCGGGCATCACGGCGAGAGTGAACCGACGGCTCTCCGTGTCGGGTCGCCACGACGACGAGGATGCGGATGCCGCCTTCTCCGTCACGGCCTCGGCGGCCGTCGGCAGGGCGACGGACGTGGTCGCCGCCGCCCCGATCAGCGCGGTCGCCCGCAGGAAACTACGCCGGCCGGCGCCCGCCTGGGGCGCTTCGAGGGCAGGCTCGTGCCCGGACTCGTGCGAGGTGCACACAACTAACTCCGTAAGTGGTTCCGTGAGTCGAGGGGAGTGGTGTGGGGGGTCAGAGCATGCGAAGAGTCCAGGCCCACCTGTGGGTGCCCGGCTGTACGAGGTAGGAGGGGAAGGTGTCGGGGCCGCACGACGCCGTGCCGAGCCCCCGGTGTGCCGCGTCGATGTGCACCACACAGCCGGGCCGGGGCTTCAGCTGGTCGTGGTGGGTGGCGGCGGCCAGATCCTGGGCGCGGAACCGGGTCACGGAGACCTGGCGCGGCCGGTCCAGCACGACCGAGAGACCGGTGGCGTCCGGCGCCGACAGCCTGAACTGTCGTACACCGTGCCGTCCGCCGCTCTCCTGCGGCCGCAGATAAGGGGTGAACAGGGAGTCCACGGGCGCCGAGTGATGCCCGACGGGCGCTCCGGCGGCGCGGTCCGGGTAGGACTCCCAGGGGCCCTGCCCGTACCACTCCAGCAGGTCGAGCCCGGACACCGTCTCGAACACGGAACCGACCCGCGCCACATCGGCGTACGCGTCCGGCAGTTCGGCCCGCTCCTCGACGCGGATACCGCCCTGGACCGGAGTGAACACCTGCTCGTGGCGGATGACGCCCGCGGTCCCGGCGTACTCGGCGAGCACGGTCACCCGACCGCCGTCGTGCCGTACGTCCACGGCCTTGCGTACGAGGGAGTCGAGGCCCCAGTCCTGCCAGCGGGCCGCCATGCCGCCCAGCTCGTCGTTGTCGGTCGGGGCCCGCCACAGGGACAGTGTGGGCGCCGACGTCAGCAGCGGGTGGACCAGCAGTCCGTCGCCGTCGACCTTGACGGGCGGTCCCGCGACCGCCCGCTCCGGTGCCTCCGGTGCGGCTCGCAGCAGCAGCTGGGGCACGCAGATCTCGGTGCCGCGCGGGGCCCACGGCTCGTCGTCGGCCGTCGTCACCCGCAGGGTCAGCCAGGCCTCGCCGCCGTCGGAAGGAAGCTCGAAGGGCAGCGGCACGGCCGCCGTCTCGCCCGGTCGCAGGTCCGGGAGTTCGGCGGGCGCGGTCAGCGTACGGCCGTCCGCGAGGGTCAGTTCCCAGGTGGCCGCGAGCCAGTCCAGGCCCCGGAAGGACTGGTGGTTGGAGAGCACAAGCCCCTCGTGCCGGAAAGCCTCCAGGCGCACCGGAGCCGCGATCTCCCGGTGCTCGTACATGACCGGCTTGGGCGTGCGGTCGGGGAAGACGACCCCGTCGGCGATGAAGGCGCCGTCGTGGATCGTCTCGCCGAAGTCGCCGCCGTACGCCCAGCGCAGGCCGGGGGCGGCGACACCGTTGTCATAGAGCCCGGCGCCCGTGCGTCCGAGTGGTCTGCCGCTGTTCACGCACTGGAGAATGCCGTGGTCCCAGAACTCCCAGATGAACCCGCCCTGAAGTCCCGGCGTTGACTCGATGGCGGCCCAGTGGTCGGCGAGCGTGCCGTTGCTGTTGCCCATGGCGTGCGAGTACTCGCACTGGATGAGCGGCTTGGTCTGCTCACCGGACAGGGCGTGCGCGACACAGTCCTCCAGCGGCGCGTACATCGGACAGGCGATGTCGGAGGCGACGGCGGGGTCGGCCCAGCCCGTCTTGGCCGCGCCCTCGTACTGGAGGGGCCGGGTCGGGTCGTGGCGGCGCAGCCAGCCCGCCGCCGCGTCGTGGTTGGCGCCGTAGTCGGACTCGTTCCCGAGTGACCAGATGATGATCGACGGGTGGTTCTTGTCCCGCAGCACCATCCGCGAGACGCGGTCCACGAAGGCGTTCAGATAGCGCGGGTCGTCCGCGATCTCGTGCGCGTGGTCGTGCGACTCGATGTCCGCCTCGTCGACCACGTAGAAACCGAGTTCGTCCGCGAGGTCGTACAGCGTCGGGTCGTTCGGGTAGTGCGCGGTACGGATCGCGTTGAACCCGAACCGCTTCAGCAGCACGAGATCGGCGCGCATGTCGTCGTACGACACCGTCCGCCCCGTGAGTGGGTGGAAGTCGTGCCGGTTGACGCCCCGGATGTAGATCCGCTCGCCGTTGACCAGCAGGTCCCGCCCGACGATCTCGACGTCCCGGAAACCGATCCGCCGGTACGAGGTGTCGGCGACCGTTCCGTCGGCGCGGTGCAGCCGGACGGTCAGGCCGTACAGCTCGGGCGTCTCGGCGGTCCAGGTGCGTACGTCGGGCACCCGGGCGCACATCCGGGGCTCGCCGAGGAAGTCGGAGACCCGGTCGTCCTCGGCGTTGAAGCGGTCGAACTCGGCGTCCTGCGTGAGCAGTTGACCGTCGATCTCGCCGCTCACGTACCAGCCTCCGGGCAGCGCGCCGCCCGCGTCCCGCACCCGGCAGTCCACCCGCAGCTCACCGGAGGCCGGGGCCCGTACGGTGATGTCCGCGAGGTGCAGCGGGTCGGTCGCGTACAGCAGCACCGAGCGGGTGATGCCGCCGTGCCACCACTGGTCCTGGTCCTCGATGTGGGTGGCGTCGGACCACTTGACGACCGTCAGCCGTACGGTTGCCGAGCGGCCCGGCCAGACGACGTCGGAGAGGTCGAACTCGGCCGCCAGATGGGAGTCCTTGGAGATCCCGACCGGCCGCCCGTCGACGTGCACGAGCAGCACGCTCTCGGCGGCGCCCACCTGGAGCACGATCCGCCGGCCAGCCCACTCGGCCGGAACGTCGAACTCACGCTCGTACACGCCCGTCGGGTTGGCGTCCGGCGACGCGGGCGGGAAGTCGCCCCACGGCATCTGGACGTTGGTGTACCAGGGCAGGTCGTCGGTGTCCTGGAGGGTCCAGGCGCCGGGGACCCGGGCCGTGGACCAGTCGTCGCCGACCGGTGTCGTCGGTGTCGGGAGGAGCTGGAAGCGCCAGTCGCCGTCGAGGGAGAGGGCGCCGGAACGCCGGTCCACGGCGTTCATGGGCAGGCGCCCCCAGGAAGTCACCTCGGGTGACTCCCAGGGGCGCAGGGCCAGCAGCGGATCGTTCGTCATCCGCGGACCGCTCCCTTCGCGAGGTCGCCGATGATCTGCTTGGCGCCGATCGCGAACACGATCAGCAGCGGGATGAGCGCGAGCAGGGCGCCGGTCATCACGATGCCGTAGTCGGTGGTGCCGTGGGTGCCGTTGAGCTGGGACAGCGCGACCTGGAGGGTCACGTTGTCCGGGTTGGTGAGGGCGATCAGGGGCCAGGCGAAGTCGTTCCACTGGCCCATGAAGGTGAAGATGCCGAGGAAGGCGAGGCCGGGTCGGACCACCGGCAGCGCCACATGCCAGTACTGGCGCAGGAAGTTGGCGCCGTCGAGCTTGGACGCGTCGAGCAGCTCGTCGTGGATGGCCGTCTTCATGTACTGGCGCATCCAGAAGATGCCGAAGGCGTTGGCCGCGGCCGGCACGATCAGCGCGGTCATCGAGCCGATCCAGCCGATCTTCGCCATGACGACGAACTGCGGGATGACCGACAGCTGCGCCGGGACCATGAAGATCACCATGAGCAGCCCGAACAGCGCGTTCTTGCCCGGGAATTCGAACTTGGCGAAGACGAACGCCGCGAGCGAGTCGAAGAGCAGGACCAGGAAGGTCACCGCCGTCGCCACGAGCAGCGAGTTCCACATCGACCCGAAGAAGTCGATGGCGTCGAACAGATTGCGGACGTTCTCCAGGAAGTGCGTGCCCGGCAGCAGCTTCGGCGGGTACGAGAAGATCTCCGACGAACTGTGCGTCGACATGATCACGGCCCAGTAGAACGGGAAGGCCGAGATCAGCGTGCCGATGATCAGCGGTAGGTGCAGCGCGAGCCCTCTGCGGCGGGACCCCTTGATGGATGCCATTTTGCGGGCCCTTCCTAGTCGCCCCGGCGCTGCACGAGGCGCCAGTTGATGATCGAGAAGAGGACGACGACGAGGAAGATGCCCCACGCCACCGCGGCTCCGTACCCGAAGTCGTTGTTGTCGAAGGTCTGCTGGAAGAAGTAGAGGACCATCGTCTGTCCCGAGTGGCCCGGACCGCCCGCGAACGTCGAGTCGTTGGACGAGGTCTGGAGCAGCACCTGTGGTTCGGAGAAGCTCTGGAGCCCCGTGACCGTCGAGACGACGAGCACGAACAGCAGCGTGGGCCGCAGCAGTGGCAGCGTGATCCGGAAGAAGGTCTGGAAGGGGTTGGCGCCGTCCACGCGCGCCGCCTCGTACAGCTCGCTCGGGATGGTCTGGAGCCCGGCCAGGAAGATGATCGCGTTGTAGCCGGTCCACTGCCAGGTCATCAGGGCGGCGATGGTGACCTTGATGCCCCACGGGGTGTTCAGCCAGGCGATCTGGTCGATCCCGACGCCCTGAAGGACGGCGTTCACCACGCCGTTGTTGGTGGAGAAGATCGAGCCGAAGACGATCGCGATGGCGACGACCGAGGTGACGTTCGGCAGGAAGTACGCGACGCGGTACCAGCTCTTGAACCGGACCGCGGAGTTGAGCATCACGGCCAGAACCATCGCCAGCAGGATCATCGGGAAGGTGGCCAGTGCCCAGATGATGATCGTGTTGCCGATCGAGTTCCAGAAGTCGCTGTCGGTCAGCAGGTACTGGTACTGCGAGAGCCCGGCCCACTCCATCGAACCGAGGCCGTCCCAGCGGTGGAACGACAGATAGAGCGAGAAGCCCACCGGGAACAGGCCGAAGCCGAGGAAGATCAGATAGAAGGGCGAGATCGCGGCGTAGAGGTGCCAGTACTTGCGCCACCCCTTCTTCGGCCCGGCCGGCGAGGGCCGCTGTGCCACAGCAGGAGGGGACTGCTCGATGACCGCCATCAGTAGCTCACCCCCAGGTGCTTCGCGATGCGACGGCACTTGCTCATGGCGTCACTCCAGGCTTTCTTGGGGTCCTTGCCGAGGACGCCGACGTTCTTGATCTCGTCCTTGATGGGGGTGCCGAGCGCGATGTCGTACGGGCTGTTGTAGGCGACCACGATCTTCTGCGCGGCGGGCCCGAAGACGTCCGTGGTGACCTGGCCGCCGAAGAAGGGGTCGGCCTCCCGGAGTTGCTTCAGGTCGTAGGAGGCGGGTGTAGAGGGGAAGAGGCCCGCGTCGACGTAACCCTGGGCCTGGTTGGCCGCGTTGAGGATCCAGGTGATGATCTGGAAGGCCTGCTCGGGCTCCCGGCACGCCTTGGTGATCGACAGGAACGAGCCGCCGTTGTTCGCGGGCCGCACCGGCATGTCGGCGATCCGCCACCTGCCCTTGGTCTTCGGCACACCGTTCTTGAGGTCGAACGTCGCCCAGGAGGCGCCCAGTTGGCTGGGCAGCTTGCCGTCCTGTACGGCCGACAGCTGGTCCGGGGTGCCGTTCACCAGGTCCGAGACGATCCCGCGCTGCTTGGCCTCGACGGCCAGCGCCCAGGCGTCGCGCACATGCTGCTCGTCACCGATGAAGTGACGGTCCTTGTCGACGTACCGCTTCGAGCCCTGCTGTACGACGTTCTCGAAGACGGAGTTGACGTCCGTGAGCAACTGGGTGCCCGGGATGCGCTTCTTGAGCTGCTCGCCCGCGGCGAAGAACGCCTCCCAGGTGCTCAGCTCCTTCGACACGTCGGCGGGCTCGTACGGCAGACCCGCCTTGCGGAACACCTCGTACTGGTAGAAGTGCGCGACCGGCCCGCAGTCGATCGGGAAACCGACCATCGTGCCGTCGTCGGCGATGCCCTGGTCCCACTTCCACGGCAGGTACTGGCTCTTGTACTTCTCCGCGCCCAGCGTCCGCAGATCGATGAACTGGTCCGCGTTCGGCAGATAGGCCGCCATGTCCTCGCCCTTGAGCCCCGCGATGTCGGGGACATGGGCCTGGCCGGTGATCGTGGTGATGAGCTTCGAGCGGTACTGGCCGCCGATCTGGATCGCCCGGAGGTCGACCGAGCTGTCGTAGCGGGCCTTGGCGTTCTTGACGACGGTGTCGCTCAGACCGCCGCTCCAGTACCACAGGACCATGTTGCGCCCGGTGGAGCCGGTCGGAACGGCGCAGCCGCTCG
The DNA here is from genome assembly GCF_045041225.1 of Streptomyces sp. NBC_00075. Lineage (NCBI taxonomy): Bacteria > Bacillati > Actinomycetota > Actinomycetes > Kitasatosporales > Streptomycetaceae > Streptomyces > Streptomyces sp. NBC_00075. Next base: position 1,448,744 of record NZ_CP108243.1, on the reverse strand, counting down.
CCAGGCCGCCGAGCGCGGTGGCGGCCGTGCCGGCCAGGCCCGCGCGCAGTAGGCCTCTTCGTGAGAGCTGCACAGCTCCCACCGCCTTTCGGATCTGTTCGGTGCGTATGTGCGTATGTGCGTATGTGCGTAAGGGGGGAAGGAAAGGAATGGTCAGGGTGTGACGGGTGCGAACCGCACCGGCGGGCCCGGATCGGCCGGCAGCCGGTCGGCCAGGAAGCCGTAGGCGCGCCGCAGTTCGGGGTCGTCGAGCGTGTGCCACCAGCGGTGGACGTGGTACCAGCCGGGCGCGGCCAGCGCGCCGCCGTGATGCCGCACCGACAGGGAGGCGGCCAGTACGGCGAACCGCAGCCGTTCCTCCAGCGGCCAGCCGCCGAGCGAGGCCGCGACGAAACTGGCGCCGAACACGTCACCGGCGCCCGTCGAGTCCACGACGTCCACGGGCAACGCCGGGACGTCCGCGTACTCGCCGGTCGTCTGGTCGACGGCGACCGCGCCGTCCCCGCCGCGTGTGACGACGGCCACCGGGACCAGCTCGCTGAGCGTGCCCAGGGCGGCCACCGCGGTGTCGGTACGGGTGTACGCCATCGCCTCGGTCTCGTTGGGGAGGAAGGCGTGGCACAGGGCGAGCTGGTCGAGCAGGTCGGAGGACCACTGCTGGGTCGGGTCCCAGCCGACGTCCGCGTAGATCTGCGTGCCGTTCGCCGCCGCCTTGGCCAGCCAGCGGTGGGGCTCGGCCTCGATGTGCACGAGCGCGGTGCGCGCCTCGGGCGGGTCGCCCAGCAGGGCGTCCTGGGAGTACGGCGGCGGCTGCCCGTGGGTGATCAGGGCGCGGTCGCCGTCGTAGGCGAGCGAGACGGTGACGGGGGTGTGCCAGTCGTCCGCGGTGCGCGAGAGCGAGAGGTCGACGCCCTCCTGGTCCGCGAGGACGGCACGGCAGTGGGCTCCGTAGGCGTCGTCGCCGAAGACCGTGGCCAGCGAGGTCTTCAGACCGTAGCGTGAGGCTGCCACCGCGAGGTTCGCGATCCCGCCGGGGCTGGTGCCCATCCCCGACGTCCAGATCTCCTCGCCGGGCGTCGGGGGCTTGCCCAGGCCGGTCAGGACGAGGTCGAAGAAGAGCAGCCCGGTCAGCAGCACATCGGGCCGTTCGTCGTCCACGCGCGCATCCTCTCGTCAAAACTCGTCAGTCTGATGAGTTTGATGACCGGAATCGTGCGCGCCTTCGGAAGATTTGGCAAGAGTCGAGCAGAACTGAGCATAGAAATGATTGAAGATGACGAGTACTGTTCAGCGCGTGCTGGCAGAACGACGACATCAACTCATCCTGCGGGCCCTGCGCTCGGGCGGCCCCGCGGCCGTGACCGATCTCTCCGAGCAACTGGGCGTGAGCCCCGCCACCATCCGGCGTGACCTGGTCAGACTGGAGGAGGAGGGCCTGCTCACCCGTGTCCACGGCGGCGCCGTGGTGGAGGAGGGCGACCAGCCCTTCGCCGAGGTCGCCGAGGTGCGCGTCGCGGAGAAGGACGCGATAGCCGCCAAGGCCGCGTCGCTCGTCACGGACGGCGAGTCCGTGCTGCTCGACATCGGCACCACCGCCTACCGGCTGGCCCGCCAGTTGCACGGCCGCCGGCTCACGGTGATCACCAGCAACCTGGTGGTCTTCGAGGAGCTGGTCGACGACGAGGGCATCGAACTGGTGCTCCTCGGCGGCATGGTCCGGCGCGAGTACCGCTCCCTGGTCGGCTTCCTCACCGAGGACAACCTGCGCCAGCTGCACGCCGACTGGCTCTTCCTCGGCACCAGCGGCGTCCGCCCCGGCGGCCAGGTGATGGACACCACAGTCGTCGAGGTACCGGTCAAGCGCGCCATGATCAAGGCCGCCGACCGGGTCGTGCTGCTCGCCGACCGGGCCAAGTTCCCGGGCACGGGCATGGCGAAGGTCTGCGGCCCGGACGAACTGGACATGGTGGTGACGAACGCGCCGGTGGACCCGGCGACGCAGTCCTCTTTGCAGGAGGCCGGGGTGCAGGTCATCACGGCAGGAAAGGTGCAACCGTGAAGTTGACGATTCTGGGCGGCGGCGGTTTCCGCGTGCCGCTCGTGTACGGGGCGCTCCTGGGCGACCATGCCGAGGGCCGGGTGACCCATGTCACCCTGCACGACCTGGACGCGGGCCGCCTCTCGGCGGTCACCCGCGTCCTGGCCGAGCAGGCGGCGGGGGTGCCCGACGCCCCCGAGGTGAGCGCCACGACCGACCTCGACGAGGCGCTCACCGGCGCCGACTTCGTCTTCTCCGCGATCCGCGTCGGCGGCCTGGAGGGCCGGGCGAACGACGAGAAGGTGGCCCTCGACCAGGGCGTCCTCGGCCAGGAGACGGTCGGCGCCGGAGGAATCGCCTACGGCCTGCGCACGGTCCCGGTCGCCGAGGACATCGCGCGGCGCGTCGCCCGGCTCGCCCCCGACGCCTGGGTCATCAACTTCACCAACCCGGCAGGACTGGTCACCGAGGCCATGTCCCGCCACCTCGGCGACCGCGTCATCGGCATCTGCGACTCCCCGGTGGGCCTCGGCCGCCGGATCGCCCGCGTGCTCGGCGCCAACCCCGGCGAGGCGTGGATCGACTACGTCGGCCTCAACCACCTCGGCTGGGTGCGCGGCCTCAGGATCAACGGCCGCGACGAACTCCCGCGCCTGCTCGCCGACCCCGACCTCCTCGGCTCCTTCGAGGAGGGCAAGCTCTTCGGCACCGAGTGGCTCCAGTCCCTGGGCGCCGTCCCGAACGAGTATCTGCACTACTACTACTTCAACCGTGAGGCCGTACGCGCCTACAGCGAGGCCGAGCAGACCCGCGGCGCCTTCCTGCGCGACCAGCAGGCCGGCTTCTACGACGAGATGAAGCGGCCCGACGCCGCCGCCCTCACCGCCTGGGACCGCACCCGCGCCGAGCGCGAGGCGACCTACATGGCCGAGGCGAGGGAGACGGCGGGCGCCGGCGAACGCGACGCCGACGACCTGTCCGGGGGCTACGAGAAGGTCGCCCTCGCCCTGATGCGGGCCATCGCCCGCGACGAGCGCACCACCCTGATCCTCAACGTCCGCAACCGGAAGACGCTCTCGGTGCTCGACGCCGAGGCCGTCATCGAGGTGCCCTGCCTGGTCGACGCCAACGGCGCCCACCCCGTCACGGTCGACCCGCTGCCCGACCACGCCTCAGGCCTGGTCTGCTCGGTCAAGGCGGTCGAACGCGAGGTGCTCGCCGCCGCCGAGTCCGGCTCCCGTGCGACGGCGGTCAAGGCGTTCGCGCTGCACCCGCTCGTCGACTCCGTGAACGTGGCCCGCAGGCTGGTCGACGGATACACCGCCGTCCACCCTGGCTTGGCGTACCTTAAGTAAGCGCTTTCCCCCGCTCGTATCTGGAGACTTCTCATGCACGACGAACGCCAGCGGATCGAGGAGCGCGTCCAGCGCCTCCACGACCAGCGGATCAAGGCGGCGATCTACGCGGCCACGGTGCCCTTCACGGTCGAGGCCTGGCAGGCGCCGGGCGAGCCGGTCTCCTTCGAGGAGGCGTCGGCCGCTACCTACGCGCCCTTCGCGATGGACACCCCGTGGGGCCCGCCCTGGGGCACGACCTGGTTCCGGATGCGCGGACAGGTGCCCGCCGAGTGGGCCGGGCGGCGCGTCGAGGCGGTCATCGACCTCGGCTTCATCGGCGACTGGCCGGGCAACCAGGCCGAGGCCCTCGTCCACCTCACCGACGGCACCCCGCTGAAGGCGGTCAACCCGCTCAACCAGTACGTGCCGATCGCCAACCCCGCCGTCGGCGGCGAGGAGATCGACTACCTGGTCGAGGCGGCCTCGAACCCGGACATCCTGGCGGACAACTTCTCCAAGATCACCCCCATGGGTGACATCCTCACCGCGGGCGACAAGCCGATCTACACTTTCCAGCGCGCCGACCTCGCGATCCTGGACGAGGAGGTCTTCCACCTCGACCTCGACATCCAGGTGCTGCGCGAGCTGATGCTGGAGCTGGGCGAGCACGACCCGCGCCGCCACGAGATCACCCACGCCCTGGACCGCGCGCTCGACCTGCTCGACCTGGACGACGTGGCCGGTTCGGCGGCGGCGGTACGAGCGGCCCTGGCACCCACCCTGGCCAAGCCCGCCAACGCCAGCGCCCACAAGATCTCGGGTGTCGGGCACGCGCACATCGACTCGGCGTGGCTGTGGCCGATCCGCGAGACCAAGCGCAAGACGTCCCGCACCTTCTCCAACGTGACCTCGCTGGCCGACGAGTACGAGGACTTCATCTTCGCCTGCTCGCAGGCCCAGCAGTACGAGTGGGTGCGCGACAACTACCCCAAGGTGTGGGCGCGCATCCAGGAGTCCGTGAAGAAGGGCCAGTGGGCGCCGGTCGGCGGCATGTGGGTCGAGGCCGACGGAAACCTGCCCGGCGGCGAGGCGATGGCCCGCCAGCTGATCCACGGCAAGCGGTTCTTCATCGAGCACTTCGGCGTCGAGACCAAGGGCGTGTGGCTGCCGGACTCCTTCGGCTACACCGCGGCCTACCCGCAGCTCGCCAAGCTCGCCGGCAACGACTGGTTCCTCACCCAGAAGATCTCCTGGAACCAGACCAACAAGTTCCCCCACCACACCTTCTGGTGGGAGGGCATCGACGGCACCCGCATCTTCACGCACTTCCCGCCGGTCGACACCTACAACGCCCGTTTCAGCGGCGAGGAGATGGCCCGCGCGACGCGCAACTACCAGGAGAAGGGCGTCGCGAACCGCTCGCTGGCCCCCTTCGGCTGGGGCGACGGCGGTGGCGGCCCCACCCGCGAGATCATGGAACGGGCGCGCAGGCTCGCCGACCTGGAGGGTTCCGCGACGGTCGAGGTCGAGCACCCCGACGACTTCTTCGCCAAGGCCCGCGAGGAGTACCCCGACGCCCCGGTGTGGGTCGGTGAGCTGTACCTGGAGCTGCACCGGGCCACGTACACCTCCCAGGCGCGCACCAAGCAGGGCAACCGGCGCAGCGAACACAAGCTGCGCGAGGCCGAGTTGTGGGCGACGACGGCCGCGCTGCACGCGCCGGGATACGCGTACCCGTACGAGCACCTGGACCGCCTCTGGAAGACGGTCCTGCTGCACCAGTTCCACGACATCCTGCCGGGCTCGTCCATCGCCTGGGTGCACCGCGAGGCGGAGGCCGAATACGCCCGCGTGGCCGAGGAGTTGGAGGCGCTGACCGCCGAGGCGGTGGCCGCGCTCGGCGGTGGCGAGTCCCGTGCGTTCAACACCAGCCCGTACGACCGGGCCGAGGTGGTCCGCACCTCGACGGGTGTCCCCATGTACGTGGAGGTCCCGGCGAGCGGCAGCGCCCCGCTGGCCGTCGCGGAGCCCCCGCAGCCGGTGACGGTCACGGGCGGCCGGATCCTTGACAACGGCCTGGTACGGGTGGAGTTGGCCGAGGACGGCACCTTGTCGTCGGTCCGCGACCTGCGGGCCAACCGCGAAGTCCTGGCCGACAAGGGCAACTTGCTCCGCCTGCACACCGACCTCCCGAACTACTGGGACGCCTGGGACATCGACAAGCACTACAAGAATCGCTACACGGACCTGCTGGACGCGTCGGCCGTCACGGTCGTCGACGAGGACCCGCTCCTCGGCGCCATCCGCGTGGAGCGCGCCTTCGGCAAGGACTCGAAGATCGTCCAGACGATCACCGTGCGGGCCGGCAGCCCCCGGATCGACTTCGAGACGGAGATCGACTGGCACGAGGCCGAGAAGATCCTCAAGGCGGCCTTCCCGGTGGACATCCGGGCGGCGCACTCGTCGGCGGAGATCCAGTTCGGCCACGTCCAGCGGCCCACGCACACCAACACCAGCTGGGAGTCGGCCCGGTTCGAGGTCTCCGGCCACCGCTGGGTGCACCTCGCCGAGCCCGGCTACGGCGTCGCGGTCCTCAACGACTCGACGTACGGCCACGACGTCTCCCGCACGGTCCGCGAGGACGGCGGTACGACGACCACGGTCCGTCTGTCGCTGGTGCGCGCCCCGCGCATCCCCGACCCCGGGGCCGACCAGGGCAAGCACCGCTTCACGTACTCGCTGCTGCCCGGCGCGAGCATCGAGGACGCGGTCGCCGAGGGCTACTCGCTGAACCTGCCGCTGCGGGTCGCGGACGCGGCGGGGGCGTCGGAGCCGGTGGTGTGGGCGGACGGCGACGGTGTGACCATCGAGGCGGTGAAGCTTGCCGACGATGCGTCCGGTGATGTCGTCGTGCGGCTCTATGAGTCGCGGGGTGGTCGGGCGGAGGGTGTGCTGTGCACGGGCTTCCCCCTTGCGGGCGCCAAGATCACCGACCTGTTGGAGCGTCCATTGTCGGAGGCCGCGGTGGAGGGTGACTCAGTGGCGGTGACGCTGCGGCCGTTCGAGGTGCAGACGTTGCGGTTGACGCGCGGCTGAGGGTTCGTTTTTTGCTGCGGGCCGGTGGGGGCTGGTCGCGCCCCGCGGCGGAGCCGCAGATCGATACAGCCCCGCGCCCCTAGGGGCGCGGGGTCGGGCGGGCCGTGTTCTTTGCGGCCCGCCCGTCTTCGTGTCAGCGGTAACCGTCGCGGTAGTTGTCCCGGTGCCGTTCCTGCCAGGCGATTCTGCGGGTGCGGACGAAGGTGACGATCGGGGTGCGGAAGGCCAGTAGGGCGGTCAGGGCCACCGCGGCGCCGCCCCAGGCGAGGATCGTGCTCACCATGGAGCTGACGCGGTACGACCAGGTCTCGGTGACGTGGAGGTGCACGGTGATGGGTGGGGTCAGGGCGGCGAGGGCACGGTCGGAGTCGCCCTGGTAGGTGGTGACGGTGAGGAGGAGTTCGTAGTCGCCCGGTTCGTTCGAGGAGACGCTCCACCGCCACTCGACGCCGTCCCCCGGCCGGGCGATGACCTGTCTCGCCCTGGCGTCGGTGAGGAGCGCGACCCGCACATCGGGGTGTGCGGAGGTCAGAGTGGCTCCCTCCACCCCGCCCACCGGGAACGAGCGGGTCTCGATGAGCGTCCCCTCCAGGTTGCTCCGGCTCGCGGCTTCGGCGCTCAGACCGGTCAGGGTGATCCGGAAGGTGCGGGGTTCGCCCACCGACGTCGCGAGCTGGGAACGGTAGTCGAGGCGCCCGTCGAAGAGCTGGCCGCGGTCGCTCGCCAGGTCGGCCTGGAACGCGGCCTGGTCCCCGTACGGAGAGGTGTCTGTGTCGCAGGCGCTGAGGACGCCGACGGCCGCGACGAGGAGCAGTCCGAGAGCGAGCAGGGTACGGGTGCGGATGCCGCCGATGTGCCGAACCGTTTCTGTGTCCCCCATGACCGTCCCCCCGAACACACGGGCAGCCCCCACATCGGGCCGCGCGACCGCGCGGACGATTCTTCCCGATGCGGGGGCCTCGTACGGACTCTTTTCCCGTAGATCGCTCAGCCCGTGAAACCGGCCGTGATCGACGTGAACTGCCAGGTGGTCTGGCTGATGCCCGAGCAGTTGCTGACCACTCCGCCGCCGGGGCACGGGCGGTCGCGGTTGACCGACCAGTAGGCGAGGCGGGCGATGTGGTGGGAGTTGGACCAGTCGCGGATCTGGGTCCAGGTCGTCGGGCTGGTCAGCTCCTGCTGGTCGGACAGGCCGTTCATGCCGGAGATGCCGATGTGGGCGTACGCCGTGGCGTCGTCCCAGCCGAAGGTCGACCTCAGTTTCGTCTTCAGTCCCTCGGTGGCGTTCACGGTGCTGGCGTACATGTCGGCGCCGCCGCCGAAGTCGAACGGCATGATCGTGAACACGTCGATGTCGGCGCCGAGGGCCGACGCCCGCTCGATGAGGCGGTTGCCCCAGTAGGTCGGGCCGGTGGTCGACGTACCGAAGGTCAGGATCGTGCGCAGGCCCGGGTTGTTCGCCTTGACGATCTTCAGGGCGCCCAGGACGCGGTCCTGCACCACCTCGTTCTCGAATTCGTCCGAGTTCTCGATGTCGACGTCGATCGCCTTCAGCCCGTACGCGTCGATCACCTTCTGGTAGGCGCCCGCGAGTGCCTCCGGTGTCGAGCAGTTCGGGCCGAGCTTGTTGCCGCTCCAGCCGCCGATCGACGGGACGATGTCACCGCCCGCCGCGCGGACGGAGTTGATGACGGTCTGGTCGTTGCCGCCGGTCAGCGGGCGGGTGCCGTCCCAGGCGGGGTTGCAGCCGCCGGAGGACAGGACGAACGCCATCGTGAACCACTTGACGCCCGTCGCGCTCATCACCGAGGTCGCGCTCGGCGGGTCGCCCCAGCCGAGGTAGAGATAGGGCGCCGCCTGCTTGAACCCGGTTCCGCCGCCGCTGCCCGCGTCCGTCGTGACGCTCACGGCGTTGGAGGCCGCCGAGACGTTCCCCGCCGCGTCCCTCGCCTTCACCGTGAAGGAGTACGCGGTGCTCGGCGCGAGTCCGCTCACCGTGGCCGACGTGCCGGAGACGCTCAGCACCTGGCTCGCGCCGCGGTAGACGTCGTACGCCGTGACGCCGACGTTGTCCGACGCGGCGTTCCAGGCCAGGGAGACCGTCGAGGAGGTCTTGGCCGTGGAGCGGAGGGTGCCGGGCGCGGTCGGGGCCTGGGTGTCCGAGCTGCCGCCCGGGCCGTCCAGGCTGATGTCGTCGGCGTAGTAGGTGCCCTGGCCGTACCAGCCGTGGGTGTAGACCGTGGCGGTGGTCTGCGCGGCCCCCGTGGTGAAGGAGACCGACAGCTGCGCGTACGCCGACGAGGACGTCGTCCAGGTCGAGGGGCCGCCGTCCACGCCGAGGTAGACGTACGAGCCGCGCACCCACGCGCTGAGGACGTAGGCGGTGTTCGGGCGGACCGTGACGGTCTGGGCGCACTTGGCGTTGTCGCTCGAACTGGCCGCCCCCGCAAGGGACTTGGTGCCGCCGTGCACGGGGGAGGAGACCACGGAGCCGAGGTTGCCGGTGCACGACCAGGGGGAGAGGGCACCCGACTCGAAGCCGGGGTTGGTGAGGACGTTGGCCGCCTGGGCCGTACCTGGCAGGGCGATCGCCCCGGCCAGGGCCAGGGCGGCGGAGCCGGCCAGGGCGAGCAGACGGTGCCGGAGTGATCTTCCGGGATGCGTGAGGTTGACGAAGCGCACAGCGATCTCCCTGAAGTCATGGGGGTGTTCGGGAGTGCACAGGTATGCAAAGGGGTGCGCAAACAGAGTTGGTCTGGACCAGTCGGGCTGTCAAGAGACTGAGCGCCGATTGGTCCAGACCGATGTGGGTGTGCCCGGTGAGGGCGGGGATTTACGCGGTGGCCGCCGCCGGCGCTCCCGCCGATGCCTCGGCCGTCGCCTCGGCGACCGGCTCCTCGACGGTCACCGGTGCCGGTACGGCGGACAGCGTGGGCGCCGGGACCTCGTCCGCGTGGGCCGGTACCGATGCCGCGCGCACCGGGCGCGGTGCGGAGACCACGGCGTAGTCCTGGCCGAGGAACGGCGGCACCAGATCGCCCGGGTCCTCGCCGAGTGCCAACTGCACTGCCGCCCAAGGGGCGTTGATACCGCACAGCTGGAGCTGGTGCAGTCCGCCGGCCGGGCGCGTGTTGACGTCCATCAGTACGGGGCGGTCCCCGTACATCCGGAACTGGATGTTGCTCAGGTGGTGCAGTCCGAAGCCCTCGGCGATGAGCCGCGCGGGCTCCAGCCAGGCCTCGTCGAGGGTGAAGCCGCGCCGCCTGCCGTTCTTGGTGCGGCCGATCGCCATCCGGATGCGCGAGTCGGGGCCCGTGAGGCAGTCGACGGACACCTCGGGCTGCTCCAGACGGGGCATCACCAGCCAGTCGACGCCCTCCTCGGAGTTCCGCAGCACGTCGAGGACCATGTCCAACTGGACGTAGGGGCTGGGGAACCCGTTCAGGTGCGCCATCGAGAAGGGGGCGCGGGTGATCACCCGGAAGCCCACACCGCCCGCGCCCGCCGCAGGCTTGAAGCACGCCTTGTGGCCGTCGGCCTCCAACTGCTCGACCGCGACAAGGAGTTCGTCCGCGTTGCGCACCCGCCACCACGGCGGCACCGGCACCCCGACCGCTTCGACGGCCTGGTACGCGGTCGCCTTGTCCTGGAAGACGGCCACCGCCTCGGGCGTCGGCGCGAGCAGCTTGGTGCCGACGGCCTCGAAGTCCGCGCGGTGCTCGACGATCGCGTCCTGGTGCAGCCGCGGCACGAACACGTCGATCTCGCGGCGGTCGCACTGGTCGAGCGCGTACTCGACGTACGCGGCGGGGGACAGGCCCTCGGGCTCCATCGCGGCGGTGTCGGCGGCGGCCAGGACGGGGGAGTCGGCGTCCCCGTGGGTGGCGTGGATCTCGACCGCGCGGTCGCTGGGATTTCTCCGCAGCTGTTCAATGAAGAACACGTTCTCCGCGTACGTGCGGTTGAGCCAGACGCGTACGCGAGAGACCATGCAGGGGCCACCTTTCAAGGATCACGGGCACGGCGGAGCAAGGCCGAGCCCGGCCAGGGGAGAGTTGGGAACACGACAAGCCGCCGGGTGCGAACCGGATTTGTGGCGGAAGTGTTGAGGCGATCATAAGGCTCCGCAGACCTTGATACTGCTACGTGCGTGTTACGGAATTGACAGCAGTACACCGTGTGTTGCCTTGTGCACCGGCAGTGGCCCCGGTAGTGATCTTCACCGCCGCTCGTGGATCTTCGTGGAGGGGGCTTCCCGAGCGCGGGGAGCCCTACTTGTCCGGCCGCCGGGGATGTGTTCTTGTGGGTCCGAACGCGCGCCCGCGGGGGCGGAGTTCGGATGCGGAAGGGGCTGGGGTGGAGACGACGACCGGCGGTGCCGGACAGCTGCTGGCGATCAGCGATCTGCACATCGGCTACCCGGAGAACCGCGCCCTGGTCGAACGGATGCACCCTCACTCGGACGACGACTGGCTTCTTGTCGCCGGCGACGTGTCGGAGAGCGTGGCCGACATCCGCTGGGTCCTCGAAACCCTCGTCGGCCGGTTCCGGAAGGTCATCTGGGCACCCGGAAACCACGAGCTGTGGACCCACCCCAAGGACCCGGTCACCCTGCGCGGCGTCGCCCGCTACGAACACCTGGTCGCCCTCTGCCGCGAGCTGGGCGTGGTGTCGCCCGAGGACCCGTACCCCGTGTGGGAGGGCCCCGGCGGCCCCGTGGCCGTCGCGCCGCTCTTCCTCCTCTACGACTACTCCTTCCTGCCGCAGGGCTGCACGACCAAGGCGGAGGGCCTCGCGTACGCGGAGAGCACCGGCATCGTCTGCACCGACGAGTACCTCCTGCACCCAGACCCCTATCCGACCCGCGAGGCCTGGTGCCGGGCCCGGGTCGCCGAGACCGAGCGGCGGCTCGCGGAGCTGCCCGAGGACCTGCCGACGGTGCTCGTCAACCACTATCCGCTGGACCGGCATCCGACGGACGTGCTGTGGCACCCCGAGTTCGCCATGTGGTGCGGCACCACGCTGACCGCCGACTGGCACCGCCGATTCCGCGTCGCGACCATGGTCTACGGTCATCTGCACATCCCTCGGACCACCTGGCACGAGGGCGTCCGCTTCGAAGAAGTGTCGGTGGGCTACCCCCGCGAGTGGCAGAAGCGCCCCGGAGACCCGGGAAGGCTGCGCCGCATACTGCCGATGGAGGTCGGATCCGGTGATCGAGGAGCTGCTTCCGGCCACGGTGGTGGCCGTGGAAACGCACGGTGACGAGACCGTCGGCGGTGGGGACGGGGCCGGTGGGCCCGAGATCGGTGGGCTGGGCGCTGGTGGCCCAGGGGCCGGTGGGCTGGGCGTCGGCGGTCTTGAGGGCGGTGGCCTAGGGACCGGCGGTCTTGGGGCCGGTGGTCTTGGGGGCGCGACACTGTATCCGGAGGAGCAGGCGCTCGTGACCCGGGCGGTGCCCAAGCGCGTGCGCGAGTTCACCCTCGTCCGCGCGTGTGCCCGCCGGGCCATGGAGAAGCTCGGCGTGCCGCCGCAGCCCGTGCTGCCCGGCGAGCGGGGCGCCCCGCAGTGGCCGGCCGGGCTGGTCGGCAGCATGACCCACTGCGAGGGCTACTGCGCCGCCGCACTGGTCCGCGCCACCGACCTTGCCTCGATCGGCATCGACGCCGAACCCCACCAGCCGCTGCCCGAGGGCGTCCTCGACTCCGTGGCCCTGTCCACGGAACGGGAACACCTGCGGGTGCTCGCGGAGGGCGGCCCCGGCGCGCACGGAATCCCCGTGCACTGGGACCGGCTGCTGTTCAGCGCCAAGGAGTCGGTCTACAAGGCGTGGTTCCCCCTCACCGGCAAGTGGCTGGACTTCAGCGAGGCCGACATCGCGTTCACGGCCGTCCCCGGCGCGCACCCGTACGGCACCTTCCGGGCCCGGCTGCTGGTGCCGGGACCGGTTGTCGACGGCCACGAACTCGGGTACTTCGACGGCCGCTGGACCGTGCGGCGCGGGCTGCTGGGCACGGCGGTCAGCGTGCCGCACCAGCCTGCCTGAGCAGCTCGAAGAACCGCTCCTCGTTGCCCGACAGGCCCGCCGCCGCCAGCGCCGCCTCCGCCTCGGCGAGAACGGCCGGCGGCACGACGGGTGGTCGGCGGCTCCCCGGTGGCACGTCGAAGGCTGCGCGCACGGTGTGCAGCAGCCTCAAGTAGGCCTGTACGGCGGTGCGCTCACGGTCGGTCAGTACGGCGGTCGGCATCGGTCGGCTCTCCCCGTGTCGGCGTCATTCCTGCACCTCCCAGCTTGCCGCCCGCCACTGACAATCCGGTTCCCGTACGCGTCGGTTCGCTCGCTTAGCGGAGGCGAAACCTCCTCGAAACGCCTCGTGAGAATGGGGTTCTACGCTGAGGGGAAAGGGTTTTCAGCAAGGGGTCGGCGCGTCAGCGCACAGGAACACGGGGAGGTGGGCGGTGTGACGGACGTCCCGCGTCACGGACCGGCACGCGCCGTACGGCTGCGTTCGGTGGGCGACGACGAACTGGAACTGCGGTACCGCGTCGTGCACGGGTACCGTCGGGCCTTCCGCATGGCGGGCTCGGGTCCCGCGCTCGTCCTGATCCACGGCATCGGCGACTCCTCGGCGACCTGGGCCGAGCTGATCCCCGACCTCGCCCGCAGCCACACCGTGATCGCCCCCGACCTGCTCGGCCACGGCGCGTCCGACAAACCGCGCGCCGACTACTCGGTGGCCGCCTACGCCAACGGCGTGCGCGATCTGCTCACCACCCTCGGCATCGAGTCCGCGACGCTCGTCGGACACTCGCTCGGGGGCGGGGTGGCCATGCAGTTCGCCTATCAGTTTCCCGAGCGCACCGAGCGGCTCATCCTCGTGAGTGCGGGGGGTGTGGGGCGTGAGGTGAACCCGGTTCTGCGGGCCGTGTCACTGCCCGGTGCCCATCTCGCCTTGTCCGCGCTGCGGTTGCCGGGGATGCGGTTGCAAGTGGGGCTGGTTGTGCGGTTGATGAAGCTGCTGGACACGGATCTGGGGCAGGACGCGCCTGAGTTGCTCACGCTCGTTGACGCGCTGCCCGACGAGACCTCGCGCAACGCCTTCATTCGTACGCTGCGGGCGGTGGTGGACTGGCGGGGGCAGGTCGTGACCATGCTCGATCGGTGTTATCTCACCGAGGGCATGCCGACGATGTTGCTGTGGGGGGACCGGGACAGTGTGGTGCCGGTGCGGCACGCTTACGGGGCGCACGAGGCCATGCCCGGTAGTCGGCTGGAGATCTTTGAGGGGGCGGGGCATTTTCCGTTCCACAGTGATCCGGTGAGGTTTGTGGAGCTGGTGGAGGAGTTCACCGGGGGGAGTGCGCCGGCTGACTGGAGTCGGGAGCACTGGCGGGAGTTGTTGGTGGATGGGCGGCCTGTGGGGGACGGGGTGGGGGTGGAGGAGTTGCGGGAGGTGAGTGAGCGTAGTGCGACGTAGTTTTTCGGGTGCGGCGCCGTCGTGGCTGGTCGCGCCCACGCGGCGGAGCCGCAAATTGACACAGCCCCGCGCCCCTGAAGACCCACCGCGGCCCCTAGTGCAGAGCCACTGTTCCTTCTCGTACCGCCGCTACCACCGGTGATTTGCGCAACGCGTGTGACATGGCCAGCAGGTCTCGGGGGCCTTCGGGCGGTGCTGACGTGCCGTTCTCCGCCGCCGCCGCGTTGATCACCCTGCCCTCCGGGTCCGCTGCTCTGGCCTGTATCGCCGCCGTCACCATCGCCGCGTCCGCCTCCGCCCTGGCGCCCTCGGGGGACGAGCCGGCGGCGACCGCGGCCTCGTAGGCCCTGCTTCGGACCGTGGGGTCGAAGTACGGGTACAGGCTGAGCATGCCGTCGTGGATGTCCGACTCGCGTCGGGTTACCTGGAGTTCGGCCGGGGACCACCAGGCGATGCGGACCCCGCGGTCGCCGTGGTCCGAGAGGGGGGCCAGTTCTCGCCACAGGGGGCTCAGGCGGCGGTACGTCGACCAGGTGCTCCAGACGTCGCCGACGCGCTGGAAGGCCAGGGGGATGCAGAAGCCGGCCGCGGTGACGACCTCTGCGGCGGCGGCCATCGCGGGGGCCACGTACGTGCTCAGATAGTCGAGGTTCTCGCCGTTCCAGCGGGCGATCACGGCCGTCATCTTGGCCGCCGCGAAGGCGATGTTGCAGAAGAAGCCGGCCACGATGACCAGCAGGCCGACCCGCAGCCAGCCGTGCACCTGGAGCGCCCACGGCCAGCACATCATGTTCATCGCTATGTTCGCGACCGTCAGTGCCACGAGGTAGAGGACGATCATTTCGCGGATGTACGGCGTGTTCGCGTAGTGCGTGTCGAAGTCGCGCAGGCGTTGCTCGGGCGCGTCGCCCAGGGCGAACAGGGCCGCCGTCGCCACGATCACCACCGCGTACCCGGCGATCCAGCGGCGTGAGGCGCGGCGGGTGGACTCGGGCGGGCCGCCGCGCCAGTTGATGATCAGCACCAGGCAGGAGGCGCTGAAGGCGCTCAGCAGGCAGTACACGAGCGGTGCCGAGATGTTCGGGACGCCGGTGACGCGGTTGACCCAGGAGATCGTCGGCGGGGCCGCGAAGAGGAACACCAGGACGGAGAGGAGGAGCAGCGCGTACACCGACCGCTGGAGCGGGTCCCGCCAGGCGCGCAGTACCGTCCGGCCCTTGAGGAGGAGGACGATCACCATCGCGGCGGACGGCACGTAGTAGCTGGAGTCGTTCACGGCGGGCGCCGCCTCAGCTCTGCGGCCCGCGATAGCCGAGAGAGGCCTCGATCCGGCCCGCGAGCTGATCCCGCTGAACCGGCTTGCGCAGCGCCGAACCGGCCAGCCACGTACGGCACTTGCTGGCCAGCAGCAGGCCGAAGCTCTCGGCGTCCTGCTCGTCCGCGAGGTCGAACCGGGTACGGGCGGCCACCTTGCGGACCGTGGCCTGGAGGTCCGCGGTGTCGCTGAGCAGCCGGGCGGCGACCGCGGCGCCGTCGACATGATGGCCGCAGTGCCCGGACTGCATGTGCCACAGCTCATGGCCCAGGATCACCAACTGGTGGTCGGGCGCGGTGCGTTCCTCGACCACGATGAGGTCCTGGTCGGCCATGTCGAGCCACAGCCCGCTGGCCGTGCCGGGCGGGAAGGGCGCCGCGCGGAACAGGACGGGACGGCCGCGGCGCCTGCTCATGGCATCGCACAGCGCGGCATAGAGGTCGGCGGGCTCCGCCGGTACCGGGAGCTTCAGCTCGGTGACCAACTCGCCGCACAGGCGGCGCATTTCCTTGCCGATGTTCACAGTCATCCCTCGGATCACGACTCCGGCCGCTTGACGCTCTCCAGAAGCATGTCCAGCCACTCGGCGACCTTGTCGCGATGCTGGTCGGAGGGCAGCTGCGCGGCCCGCCAGGCGATTCCGCGGACTCCGTGGTCCTGCAACAGCCGCTCCAGCGGGTCGAAGGCGGCCGCCGCCGCCTCGCGCTCACGGTCGGCGAGCTGCTGGAGTAGCTCCTGCTCGGTGCGCTGGAGGGCGCCCGCGAGCGCCTCGGGGTCCTCCGCGGTGAGGAATCCGGCGTGCACCCTGAAGAAGCGCTGGATGGCGTCGCAGTGCTCCATCGTGGGGCGCCGGTCGCCGTTGATGAGGGCGCCCGCCTGCTGGCGCGACATACCGGCACCGTCCGCGATCTCCTGCTGGGTGTACTTACGGCCGTTCGGCTTGAGCCGGGTGCGGCGCAGCAGGCCCAGCCGTTGCAGGAAACGGGCCTGGAGATCGGGTTCGCCGGCGCTCTGGCCGCTGAGCAGCGCCTTGACGACGCTCTCGGGCACACCGGAGGCGGTGGAGAGCTGTGCCGTCCTGAAGACCTCGGCGTGCGGTACGCCGAGCCGGTCCGCGAGTGCGGTGACACGGGCCACTACGGCGGACAGCAGAACCGTCGCCGTGGCGCCCGGAACCTCGTAGCCATCCGTCACCGACAGGTCTCCCACGTCTTGGTCCGTCTTCGTCTTCGTCCGGCATCGCTGTTGCCGCGAACTGCCCGGAGAGAGTAGCGGGTTGTTCGAACTCACATCCAGCTCTCGCCACATCTGTGGCCAGATTCAGCCGTCAACAGGCATGAAATGCCACGATAGTTGACACGGCTCGTGCCGGGGCAGCAGGATCAGGGCGCCGCGTGAAGGCCGCATAGGCAAGAGGGGTGACCTCCCGATGGCATTTCAGGCAGGAGGGCAGCGGCCGGCGCCGCGGCCGGTCCCCGAGAGTCCCGAGGCCCAGGCGTATCTGCGGGACTACGCCAAGCTCGTGGAGGCCGTGCCCTTTCCGTCCGTCGTCCTCGACCACCGGTGGGACGTGGTCCTCTCCAACACCGCGTTCGAGACACTTTTCCGCGCCGTCGGCCCGCATCCCACTGCCATGCCCGGCGACAACTTCCTCCGTTTCGTCCTCTTCCACCCGGACGCGGGCACGGTCCTCGGCGAGCACGAGTCGAGCTGGTGCCTGCCGATGCTCGCGCACTTCGCCGCCGCCGTGGAGCGGCACAGCCAGGACCGCGGCCTCCAGGCCATCCGCCGGGACATCGCCCAGGACCCGATCATGGAGGCCGCCTACCGGCAGGGCCTGCCGCACTGGATCCGGGCGGTCGGCGCCGGGGCCGTCCAGCACGACGCCGCCGTACGACCGCTGCTGCACCCCGACCCGCGCTGGGGCGCCACCGAGTGCCGGGTCGTGGGCGAGACCTCCAAGTCCCTTGAGGACATGGGCTACACGAGGCTGACGCTGGTGCTCCGCGAGACGCGGCGCCCGGCGGACGCCCCGCGAGGACCACGCCGCCCGCGGCGCTCGGCGAGCCACCTGAGTGTGGTGCCGGCCCCGGAGGCGTGACACGGGGACCTGGCCCCGGAACCGTCGGCGTTCAGGTCGCCGACGGCACCGGGGCCGCCGCCCTGCCGGCCCCGACACCATTCCCGGATCAGTTCTTGTCCACCGCCCTGTCCGTGACGTCCTCGATCCTGTCCGTCGGGCCGGGGGCCGGGTTTCCGCGTTTGGCCGTCTGGATCTGCTCGTACACATGCGTGCGCAGTTCGGCGAAGCGTGGAGCGACCCGGGTGTGCAACTGGTCGCGTTCGTCCGGGAGATCGATCGTCAGCTGCTCCCTGACGACGGTCGGGGACGCGGACAGGACGAGCACCCGCTGGCCCAGATACACGGCCTCGTCGATGTCGTGGGTGACGAACAGGATCGTGATCCCGCGCTGCCGCCACAGCCCCCGTACGAGGTCTTCGAGGTCGGCGCGGGTCTGGGCGTCGACCGCCGCGAACGGCTCGTCCATCAGCAGGACTTCGGGCTCGTAGGCGAGCGCGCGGGCGATCGCGACCCGCTGCTGCATACCGCCGGACAGCTGCCACGGATACGCCCCGGCGGCGTCCGCGAGCCCGACCGAACGCAGCGCGTCCGCGACCAGTTCGCGGCGCCGGGACTTGGACAAACCCTTCTGCTTCAGCGGGAGTTCGACGTTGTCGCCGACGCGCATCCAGGGGAAGAGGCTGCGGCCGTACTCCTGGAAGACGAACGCCATCCCGGGCGGCGGACCGCTCACCGGCCGCCCCGCGAGCGTCACTTGGCCCGCCGTCGGCGTCATGAGCCCGCCGACGCACTTCAGCAGCGTCGTCTTGCCGCACCCCGACGGGCCGACCAGGCACACGAGTTCGCCCGCCTCGATGCCGAAGGTGAGGTCCCGCACCGCCTCGACCCGGCGCCCGGACCCCTCGTAGACCTTGTTCAGCCCGGATACATCGAGAAGCGCGCCCATGGACCGCCCTTTCACGTTCGAGAGGCTCACTGCGACCGCCGGGCCGAGGCGCGCAGACCGTGGTACCAGCCGAGCACGCGCCGCTCGACCAGCTGGAAGACGACGGAGAGGACGAAGCCGAGCAGGCCCAGGACGAGGATCCCGGTCCACATGTCCGGTATGGCGAAGCCGCGTTGGAACTGCACGATGGTGAAACCGAGGCCGTTGCTGGCGGCGAACATCTCGCTGATGACCATGAGGATGATGGCGATGGACAGCGCCTGGCGCAGCCCCGCGAAGATCTGCGGGCTCGCCGAGCGCAGCACCACGTTCCGCAGCCGGGCTGCTCCCGTGATCCCGTACGAACGTGCCGTTTCGGCCATCACCGGGTCGACCGCGCGCACGCCCTCGACGGTGTTGAGGAGGATCGGCCAGACGCAGCCGCTCGCGATCACGGTGATCTTCATCGTGTCGTCGATGCCCGCGAACAGCATGATGACGGGGATCAGGACGGGCGCCGGGATCGCCCGCAGGAACTCCAGCACCGGTTCGCACAGGGCCCGCACCCGCCGGTAGGAGCCGATGACCGTGCCGAGGGCCACCCCGACGACGGCCGCCACCGCGTACCCGGCGGCCAGCCGCAGGATGCTGGGCAGCACGTCGGCGCGCAGCCGCTCGGGGGTCCAGACGTCGGGGAAGGCCGTGAGGATCGTCCGCAGGGGTGGCCAGAAAGGGTTGGTGCTGTCGTCGGAGGCGAGCCACCAGAGCCCGAGCAGGACGAGGGGCAGGGCGAGCACGAAGACCAGCCGGAGCAGGAACCGGGTCACACCGCCACCTCCCCGCGCACCGACTGGTGCCAGGCCAGCGCCCGCCGTTCCACCGTACGTGC
Organism: Streptomyces sp. NBC_00075; assembly: GCF_045041225.1. NCBI lineage: Bacteria > Bacillati > Actinomycetota > Actinomycetes > Kitasatosporales > Streptomycetaceae > Streptomyces > Streptomyces sp. NBC_00075. The sequence goes on along the minus strand of NZ_CP108243.1, from coordinate 1,429,583 downwards.
GCCCACGTTGATGACCAGGCCGAGCAGGCCGGTCACCACGATGAGCGCGTACATCTCGGGCACCGCCTGCGAGTTCTGCGCGATGGCGATGCGCGCGCCCAACCCCGGTGCCCCGATGACCAGTTCGGCGGTCACCGTGAGGATCAGCGCGACGGCCGCGGCCAGCCGTACGCCGGTCATGACGTACGGCAGCGCGGTCGGCCACAGCACGTACCGGATGCGCGCCCAGCTGCCCAGACCGTACGAGCGGGCCGTCTCGTCCGCGACCGGGTCCAAGTCCTGGATGCCGTACAGGACTTGGACCAGCACCTGCCAGAAGGAGGCGTAGACGACCAGGAGGAGGACCGAGCGCAGTTCGCTGCCGTAGAGGAGGACGGCGAGCGGGATCAGCGCGACCGACGGGATCGGGCGCAGGAACTCGATCGTCGACGCCGTGGCCTCGCGCAGATACGGCACGACCGACACGAGCACCCCGACGGCGATACCGGCGCTCACCGCGATCGCCAGCCCCAGCGCCCAGCCGGTGAGCGTGTCACCGAGCGCCGTCCAGAAGGTGTCGTCGGACAGCTCGTCGCCGAGGGCGCCGGCGATCCGGGCGACGGGCGGGAAGTACGCCTCCTTGACGAGACCGAGCCGCGGTACCGCCTCGCCCAGGGCGAGGAAGACCGCGAGCCCGGTCGCGCCGAGGACGGCGTTCGTCCCTCTCACGGCAGCAGCTTGTCCAGGTCGGGGGTCTTCTTGAAGAGCCCGTCCTCCTCGCCGAGCTTCATCAGCGCCTCGATCGAGGCACGGTTCGCCTCGGCCGGCCACTTCGGCAGGGTCACCTTCGCCAGGACGTCCGCCGGGATCTTGGTGTACGTCGTGACGATCTGCCGGGCCTCGTCCGGATGGGCGTCGGCGTAGGCGAGGGACTCGGCGGTGGCCTCCTGGAACTTCTTCACCAACTCCGGGTTCTGCTGGGCGTACTGGGTCGAGGTGAAGTACATCGCGACGGTGCAGTTCGGCGCGACGTCCACGAGCGGCCAGCCGATCTCCACACCGCCCTGGCTCTTGACGGTCGCCAGGGCCGGCTCGACGACCTGGGCGGCGTCGATCTGGCCGCTGTCGAGGGCGGCGGGCATCTGGTCGAAGGCCAGCTCGACGAACTTCACCTTGTCCGGGTCGCCGCCCGCCTTGCGCACCGACTCTCGGACCGACGTCTCGTTGATGTTCTTGAGGGTGTTGACGGCGACCTTCTTGCCCTCCAGGTCCTTCGCCGACTTGATCGGGCTGTCCTTCTTCACGGTGATCGCGCTGAAGTCCTTGCCCGCCACACCAGTTGACGCGATGCCGTTGACGACGGCCTTGACCGGCACGTCGTTGGACTGGGCGATCATCAACGACGTCACGTTGCTGAAGCCGAACTGGAACTGGCCGCTGACGACACCCGGCACGATCGCCGCGCCGCCCTGCGCGAGGGTGAGGGACAGCTTGAGCCCGCGCTCGCTGAAGAAGCCCTTCTGCTGACCGAGGTAGAGGGGTGCCACGTCGACGATGGGGATGATGCCGACCTTGACCGTGGTGATGCCGCCGGACGACGTGGTGCCGCCCGACGAGCCGGAACCGTCCGACGAACCACAGGCCGTCGCGGTGACCAGGAGCGTGGCGGCCGTGAGGCCGGTGAACAGACGACGCATGACTCCTCCTGTGGGACCGATCCTGGTGCTCCGACAGGTTGTGCCAGATGGTGGCGAGTTGTGCGCGGAGAGCACGGGCGTGCTCAGGGAGAACGTCTCGGAACGTCTCAGCGGGAACGTAGAGCCCCACGCCAGCCAGGGTCAATGCCCGTGCCGTACCTGGTTGTTGACGTACACGGCACGCACTCATAGCGTGCGCACAGCGCACACTCGTACGTCCCCCTGGAGGCTACGATGACCGCTGCCGCCCGCGCCCCGCACTTCGTCCGCTCCTTCGAACGCGGCCTGGCCGTCATCCGCGCCTTCGACGCCGAACACCCGGCGCTGACGCTCAGCGAGGTCGCCCGCGCCTGCGAACTGACCCGCGCCGCCGCCCGCCGTTTCCTGCTCACCCTCGCCGACCTCGGCTACGTCCACAGCGACGGCCGGCTCTTCCGGCTCACCCCGCGCGTGCTGGAGCTCGGCTACGCGTACCTCGCCGCCTTCACCCTGCCGCAGATCGCCGAGCCGCATCTGGAGCAACTCGTCGCGCAGGTAAGGGAGTCGTCCTCGCTGTGCGTCCTGGACGGCGACGACATCGTGTATGTGGCCCGCGTCCCCGTCCGCCGCATCATGACCGCGGCCATCACCGTCGGCACCCGCTTCCCGGCCCACGTCACGTCAGTGGGAAGGGTGATCCTCGCGCATCTGCCCGAGGAGGAGCTGGACGCCCTCCTCGCCCGCGCCGACCTGCGCCCTCTGACAGACCGGACGATCACCTCGACGACCGTACTGCGGACGGAACTTCAGCGCGTACGGCGACAGGGGTACGCCGTCGTCGACCAGGAACTGGAGGAGGGACTGCGCTCGGTCGCCGCCCCGGTGCGCGACCGGGACGGCGAGGTGGTGGCCGGCGTGAACATCCCCGTCCACGCCGGCCGCAACTCCGTGGAGTCGGTACGCCGGGACCTGCTGCCCCATCTCCTGGCGACCGTCGCCCGGATCGAGGCGGACCTGGCGATGGCTACAGGTCGAGGACGAGCCGCGGACCACGGCACCGGGACACACAGATGAGCATCGTCTCGCCGGCCTCCCGCTCCTCGTCCGACAGCACCGAGTCCCGGTGGTCCGGGGTGCCTTCGAGGACGTCCGTCTCGCAGGTGCCGCAGGTCCCCTCGGTGCAGGAGTAGAGCACCTCGACCCCGGCCCCGCGCACGGTGTCGAGGACGGACACGTCGACGGGCACGGTCAGCGTACGACCGCTGCGCTGCAACACGACCTCGAACTCGCTGTCGTCACCGCCCTGTTGGACCTTGGGCGTGAACCGTTCGACGTGCAGGGCACCGCCGGGACAGACGGACTCCACCGCGTCGAGGAGCGCCCCCGGACCGCAGCAGTAGACGAGAGTGCCCTCCGCCAGCCGCCCGACCTCCGAGTCGAGGTCGAGCAGCCCGGTCTCGTCCTGCGGAGCGAAGGTGACCTTGTCCCCGTACCGCCCCAACTCCTCCGTGAATGCCATGGAGTTGCGGGTGCGCCCGCCGTACAGCAGCGTCCACTCGGCGCCCGCGGCCTCGGCGGCGGCGAGCATCGGCAGGATCGGGGTGATACCGATGCCGCCCGCGACGAAGCGGTAGCGGGGCGCCGGCTTGAGCGCGAAGTGGTTGCGCGGCCCGCGTACCCGGACCTTGTCGCCGAGCCCCAACTGCCCGTGCACATACGCCGATCCACCGCGCCCGTCCGGCTCGCGCAGCACCGCGATCCGCCACGCCGACCGGTCGGCCGGGTCGCCGCACAGCGAGTACTGGCGCTCCAGCTCGGGCCCGAGCACGACGTCGACATGGGCGCCGGGCTCCCACGGCGGGAGTTCTTCACCCAGTGGATGCCGCAGAGTGAGCGCGAGCACGCCATCGGCGGCCAACTCGCGCCGATCAACGACGAGTTCGGCTTCGTACACGCTCATGAGCTGCTTCCTTGCGGCTGGTCGGCCTGCGGCTGATGTCCCTGGGGTTCGTGTCCTTGCGGGTGGGAGAGCATCCACTCCCACATCTCGATGGGGTCCTGCGAGCTGTGTTCACGGCCGCAGTGACAGGTGCCGTGCAGGATGTCCGTGCCCGGCAGCCAGTCGATGCGGTAGACCTCGCCCGTGGGGCTGCTCACAGGACCTTCTCCACCGGCTTGTCGCCCTCCTCGACCAGCCGGGCGAGGATACGGCGGGCGGCGAGACCACCTGTGTCGATGTTGATGCTCAGCTCCTGGTAGCCGGTGCGCTCCGAACCGAGCGTCTCCTGAAGGAGGTTGAGCGCGACGACGTCCTGCATGACGACCGTGTGGTTGTTGCTCCGCAGGAACTCGGTGACCTCGTCGTCGTCCGTGGCCCAGTCCCGCGAGACCATCCAGAAGTCGTACACCTTGCCGTCGGACGACGGCGTGATCGCGTAGGTGATCTCGGTGTGGAAGCCGTTCGGGTCGCTGCCGTCCGCCTCGGGCACCACACCCACCGGGGCGATCCGGCTGTGCAGCAGATACAGGCACGGCGCGTGGTACTCGATGTCCTGCCAGCGCGTGATCCGCCCCTCGATCCCGGTCGACTTGGCGTAGAACGGCGGGCACTCGGCGTCGGCCATGTGCCGGCTGACCCGGACGATCCCGGCGCCCTCGTCGACCTCGGTGGTGATCGGGGTCTCGGCGACCTCGGGGGTGCCGATGTAGCCGCCGTGCAGATAGGTCTCGTGGGAGAGGTCGAGGAGGTTGTCGACCAGAAGCCCGTAGTCGGCGTCGATCGGTTCCATGCCCTGGATGGTGGTCCAGCCGGGGGAGTCGAGGTGCCGGGCGCGCGGGATGGTCCCCGGGTCGGCGAGCGCCGCATCACCGATCCAGACCCAGATCAGCGAGTCCTGTTCGACGACCGGGTAGGAGGCGACGCGGGCGGTGCGCGGCACCCGTTTCTGCCCCGGCACGTAGACGCACGTACCCGTGGTGTCGTAGGTGAAGCCGTGGTAGCCGCACACGATCCGGTCGCCGTCGAGTCCGCTCTCGGAGAGCGGGTACCTGCGGTGCACACAGCGGTCGTGCAGGGCTATCGGCGTTCCCTCGCCCTCGGTGCGGTAGAAGACGAGCGGCTCGCCGAGAATCGTCCGTCCGAGCAACTCCCGGCCCACTTCGTGGCTGTAGGCGGCGACGTACCACTGGTTCCTGGCGAAGGCGGTGGTGTGCGGCATCGTTGCGGCTCCCGTCTCTGTGTGATGGCGACATCGTCCGGAAGGGCGTCACAGGGACGCAACACCGCTTCCGCCTGGCAGAAGGGTCGCTGTAAAAGGCCTGCTCAGAGGGTTGATGGATATGCCTCGGTGTTCGACCCGAGTGGAACGTGCGGCCGTTACGCCTTTCGACGGCGTGCGTCGATCCGCCGGATCATGACGGTTGCGGCGAATGCTCCCGCGGGAGGGGCGAGCAGATAAGTCGGCAGGAGCGAGAAGTCGCCTGAGAACAGGGCGGGGCCGAACTCGCGGGCGGGGTTGGCGCCTGCGCCGGTGAGGGTGCCGAAGGCGATGATCTGGATACCGATCATGGTGCCGACAGCCCATGGGGTGAACGGGCGGAGTCTGCGGCTGGAGATGCCGATTCCGGCGGCGGCGACGATGACGAACATCGTGGTGGCCTCGACGACGGCGACGGCGATCCAGGACCAGCCCGGAGCCGACCGGATGACGGCGTAGTCCACGGCCGGAGCGGCGGTCATCGGTCCCCACACCAGTCGACCGACCGCGACCCCGAGGACCGAGCCGACCAGCTGCCCGGCGATGAAGGCGGCGACGTCACGGCCCGGCGTGCGGCCGTAGCGCCACATGGCCAGGGTGATGGCCGGGTTGATGTGACCTCCCGTCACCCTGCCCCAGGGCGAGAGCATGACGGCGGTGACGGTGTAGCCGGAGACGGGTGCGAGGGCGAGCAGTCTGCCTTCGGTGGTGTTCCACCAGCCGTCCCCGGCGGGGTCGAGGGTGCCCATCAGCCAGCGGACCGTGGTGACCACGACGAACATCATGAGGGCAGTCAGGGCCAGTTCGAGGAGCGCGGAGTGGAGGGTGCGCCGCCAGGCGGACTGTTGCGCTTGCTTCCGGAGACCTGGGCCCGCTTGGACGGGGTTCGCGGTCACAGCGGTTGCGTCCAGCCGGCGTCGGAACGGGTCAGCGTGAACGCGGTGACCGTGGCCCCTGCCAGGAGCACCGTGGCGAACATCAGGGGCAGGGCCGGGCTGCCGTGCAGGACGACTACCGCTCCGACGAGGCCGCCGGTGAACATGGCCGCCGCCGAGAGCGAGCGGCGGCCCGCCCTGCCTCCCGCCCCGCCGGCGGCGCGGCTGTCGGCGGCGATCCCCGTGATGGTGAGCGTCAGCACGGTCGTGGTCAGATCGGGTACGGCCAGCGCGCGTGCGGCGGCGTTCTGCACGCCCATGGCGAGGCCGAGGAGCGCGATCAGGGCATACCGGGCCGTGCCCGCGTACGGGGTGGCGGAAGCCTCGGCGATGACGTACGACACCAGTACCAGAGCGGTCTCCAGCAGCAGGGCCAGGTGCAGCACCCGGCCCCGGTGGGCGCGGGCGCCGTGGGCCAGGCGGCCGCCGAGCAGGGCGCCCACGCCGAACGCGGCGAGCGCCGCGAGCGAGGCGGCCAGAGAGAAGCCGACCGCGCCGGCGAGCGCGAAACCGGAGAAGACGACGTTGCCGGTCATGTTGGCGACGAAGACATGGCCCAGGACCAGGTAGCTGAACGCGTCCACAAGGCCGGTCACCACGGTCAGCGTGAGCATGAGCGGAGGGAGCGGGCCGTGGCGGCCCCTCATGTCGGGGACGACGGTGGCCCAGGCGTCCCGTAGTGCGGCAGGCATGGCGGTGCTCCGAATCGCAGGCAGGGGAGTAGGTCGGTTCCCGGGAGTGCGTGGCTTCCGGGACCGGTCCCCAGCCTCCGGCCCGAAGGAGCGTTCCGTCCAACATATGGATACGGGTTCAGCGATCGGCCATACCGATCACTCCTTCACGGCGTGCCGTCCGATCACTTCGAGGAACGCCGCGGCCGCCGGTGCCAGCCGCTTGCTGTCGTGCACCGCGCACACAGTGTGCACCGCCGCCTCGTCCGTCAGGCGGAGCGCGTGGGCGCCGTACGGCAGGGTGTTGTCGGGGTTCGGGCCCAGCAGGGACCCGGCGCCGAAGACGGACGAGTGGGGGACGACCGTCACGCCGATGCCCCGGGCGGCCAGCCGGATCATGTCGTAGATCTGGCCGACCTGGAAGTGCTGGCCGGGCTCCACTCCGGCGCGGGCGAAGGCGGACTCGACCTGGCGGCGCAGCCCGGTGCCCTTGGTGAACTGGATGAGCTGGTGGCTGTCCGGGAGGTCGGCGAGATCGGCCACCTCGCGGCCCGCCAGGGCGTGGTCGGCCGGCACGATCAGGATGAGCGGGTCGTCGGCCAGGACGGTGTGGTCGAGCCCGTCGGGAAGCTGCCGCGGGGCGAGGCCGACGACGGCGATGTCCAGATCCCCGGCCAGCACCGCCGCGGCCATCTCGGAGCTGGGCGCGTTGGTCACGTGGAAGTCGACGCCGGGGTGGCGGGCGTGGTAGTCGGCCATCACCTCGACGAGGTCGACCAGGGAGGCACGCGTCTGGACGAGCCCCAGGCGCAGCCGCCCGCGCCGCAGGCCGGAGAGGGCGTCGAGGGCGGCCTGGGCGTTGTCGACGTCGGCGAAGATGCGTCGGGCGAGGGGTTCGAGGAGTTCTCCGGCGGCCGTCAGGCGGACGGAGCGGCTGGTGCGGCTGAACAACTGGGCTCCGACGTCCTTTTCCAGGCGGGCGATCTGCTGGCTCAGCGCCGATTGCGCGACGTAGCAGTTCGCGGCGGCCTGCGTGAAGTTGCGCGTCTCGGCGACGGCGAGGAAGTACCTCAGGTGGCGCAGGTCCATCCCGGCCTCCGATCTCTTACGCCGATTGATTCGAGAGAAACCATGTGTTGGACCGATTCATTGTGGCAGACCTGGCGTCGAGGCGTCGCGCGACGACCCATCCTCCGCTTCCGTGCCAAGGAGCCCCTCTTGTCCAGCAGCACCATGCCCGTGGGCGGCGTACGCCCGAGCGAGGGCGTCCGGCACCCCGCCCAGCTCGTCGTCCGCAACGGCCGCATCCACACCGGGGACCCGGCCCGTCCGCACGCGTCCGCCGTGGCCGTCACCGACGGGGTCTTCACGGCCGTCGGTGACGATGCGACCGTCGCTGCTCACATAGGCCCCGACACCCGTGTCGTGGATGCCCTCGGCCGGCGGGTGATCCCCGGCCTCAACGACTCCCACCTGCACGTCATCCGTGGTGGCCTGAACTACCTGCTGGAGCTGCGCTGGGACGGCGTACGGTCGCTGCGCACCGCGCTGCGGATGCTGCGGGGGCAGGCCGAGCGCACGCCCGAGGGCCAGTGGGTGCGCGTGGTCGGCGGCTGGACGGGGGAGCAGTTCGCCGAGAAGCGGCTGCCGTCCGTCGCCGAGCTGAACGCCGCGGCCCCCGACACCCCCGTCTTCGTCCTGCACCTGTACCAGTCGGCGATCCTCAACCGGGCCGCCGTCGAGGCTGTCGGCTTCACCCGCGACACCCCGAACCCGCCCGGCGGGGAGATCGTCCGCGACTTCGTCGGCAATCCGACGGGCGTGCTACTGGCCGCCCCCGCCGCCGGCCTGCTCTACTCCATCCTCGCCAAGGGTCCGATCCTCGGCTCCGAGGACCAACTGGGCTCCACCCGCCACTTTCTGCGCGAGCTGAACCGCTTCGGCATCACCAGCGCCATTGACGCCGCCGGCGGCTTCCAGAACTTCCCCGACAACTACGCGGCCGTCACCGAGCTCGCGGAACGCGGTGAGTTGACGGTCCGTATCGCCTACCACCTCTTCCCGCAGACCGCCGGGCAGGAAGTGGACGACCTGCGCCGCTGGATCGGCATGGTCAGCCCCGGCGACGGCGACGAGTGGCTGCGTTGCAACGGCGCCGGCGAGAACCTGGCCTGGTCCCCGGCCGACTTCGAGAACTTCGCCGAACCGCGCCCCGAGCTGTCCGCACGTGCGAAGAACGAGCTGGAGGCGGCGGCCCGGCTGTTGCTCGACAACGGCTGGGGCTTCCGCCTTCATGCCACCTACGACGAGACGATCCGTCAGGACCTTGACGTCTTCGAGAAGATCGCCGCTGACGGGGGCTTCCCGCCCGGCACCCGCTGGCTCTTCGACCACGCCGAGACCGTCAGCCGGGAGAGCCTGGAGCGGATCAAGGCACTCGGCGGCGCTGTGTCCGTGCAGAACCGCATGATGTTCCAGGGCAAGGCGTTCATCGACCGCTACGGCGCCGAGCGCGCCGCGACCGCGCCTCCGATCCGCGCCATGCGCGAGACGGGCCTGCTGGTCGCCGCCGGCACGGACGCCACCCGCGTCTCCAGCCACAACCCCTGGCTGTCGCTGTCCTGGCTGGTCACCGGCCGCACCATCGGCGGCACCCTCCTGTACCCGGCCGAGAACCGCGTCGACCGGGCCACCGCGCTGGAGATGTACACCAGGGCGGGCGCCGAACTGACCGGCGAGGCCGATGTGAAGGGCACCATCAGCCAGGGCAGGTACGGCGACCTGGCCGTGCTGTCCGCCGACTACTTCGCCGTGGCCGACGAGGACATCGACCGTATCGAGGCCCTGCTGGCGGTGGCCGGCGGCAAGGTCGTGTACGCGGCCGGGGACTACGAGAACATCGCCGCTCCGCTGCCGGAGATCAGCCCGGCCTGGAGCCCGGTCGCCCGCTTCGGCGGCTTCGTGCGCGACCAGCGGTCGGGGGCGCGGCAGGCTCGGGGCTTCGTCGAGGCCGTCGCCGATTCGGAGGAGCAGCGCGGCTGGCGCGAGAAGCGCGGCGACTTCGATCACGTACCGCAGCTCAGCGGTGCGATCGATCCGCTGGGCGGCTGCTTCTGACGGACGTCCCCAGAGTCACGCCTTCGTCAGCGACACCCCTTCGTCGTACGAGAATTCGTGCATCGTCCCTTGGTTCAAGCCCGCCGGCGGGGCGCGTCCGGTGGCGGCTCGTCACCCAGGTACGGACGGCGGCTCAGGTATCGAATCAGTGGCATATCTTGCATAGTCCGCAAAGTTTGCAGAGCATGCAAGAATTGGTCCATGACTCCCCAGGGTGAAGGTCTGCGTGACCGACGGCGGCGCGAGACGCGGCTGGAAATCCACCGGGCCGCACTGCGGCTGGCCCGGAAGCACGGCTTCGACAAGATCACCGTCGACATGATCAGTGCGGAGTCCGGGGTCTCGCCCCGTACCTTCTTCAACTACTTCCCGAACAAGGAGGCGGCGCTGCTGCTGGGGCCGACCGAGGTGCCCCCGGCGCTGGCCGCGGAGTTCGTCGCGGCCGGCACCGCGTCACCCAGGGAGGTGCTCGCGGACGTGACCCGGCTGCTCCTGCGGGAAATGGCCGACAACTCGCCCGAGCGCGCGACGATGCACGACGTCTTCGCGCTGGCGCAGACGCATCCCCTCATCCACGCCGCGCTGCTGGCCCGTATCGAGGGCTTCCAGAGGTCCCTCGCCGACGTGGTCGCCCGGCGGATGGGGCAGCGGCCGGAGGACGAGATGCCGAGCCTGATCGCAGCACTCGCGCTGACCGCGGTGCGCACCGGCCTGGAGCGCTGGTCGCGCGAGGTCCCGCAGAGCGCCGAGAACGACTCTCCGATCCCGTACGTCGAGCGGGTCATGGAACTCCTGCGCACCCTCTCGGCCGACTGATCCCCGTCCCCTGTGCGACCTTGTCCCCCTTCGTTGTTGAGGAACTTCATGAGTGGACTGAATCCGGCGGAGACGGAGGAGCAGGGCTTCTCCGGGGTTCCGCAACACTTCGGCCTGATATTCGCGGGTCTGATGACCGCGATGCTGCTGGCCTCGCTCGACCAGACCATCGTCAGCACCGCGCTGCCGACCATCGTCGGCGAGTTGCACGGCGTGAACCACATGGCCTGGGTGACCACCGCGTACATCCTGGCCGCCACCATCGCCATGCCCGTCTACGGTCGCCTCGGTGACCTGATGGGCCGCAAGACGCTCTTCCTGGGTGCCATCGTCGTCTTCGTCGCCGGATCCGCGACCGCGGGCATGGCGCAGGACATGACCCTGCTGATCATCGGCCGTGCCGTACAGGGCCTCGGCGGCGGGGGCCTGATGATCACCGCGCAGGCGATCATCGCCGACCTGGTGCCGCCGCGGCAGCGCGCCAAGTACATGGCGCCGATGGGTGCCGTCTTCGGCCTTTCCTCGGTTGCCGGACCGCTGCTCGGCGGCTGGTTCACCGACGGTGTGGGTTGGCGCTGGGCCTTCTGGATCAATCTGCCGCTGGGCGCGCTCGCCCTCGCAGTCGCCGCGTTCGCGTTGCGCCTGCCCCGCCGGAGCGTCAAGGTCGCGATCGACTACCTCGGCATCACGCTGATGGCAGTCGCCGTCACCTGCACCGTGCTCGTCGCCGACTGGGGCGGCACCGATTACGCCTGGACCGACCCGCTGGTCCTCGGCCTCGCCTCAGGCGCCGTCGCCGCCTGGGCCCTGTTCCTGTTCTCCCAGAGCCGCGCGGCCGAACCGATCATCCCGCTGCGCCTGTTCCGGAGCCGGATCTTCGACATCGCCACGCTGCTCGGCATGGTCGTGATCGGCGTCGGGATGTTCGCGGTCATCGGCTATATGCCGACCTACCTGCAGATGGTGTACGGCAAGAGCGCGACCGAGTCCGGACTGCTGCTCATCCCCATGGTCGTCGGCATCATCGCCACGGCCCTCCCGTCCGGACAGCTGATCAGCCGGACCGGCCGCTACAAGATCTACCCGATCCTCGGCACCGCGGTCGTCGGCGTCACCGTGTGGCTGATGTCCACCCTGGACACCGGCAGTTCGATCGCGGTCGTCTGCGGATACCTGTTCCTCTTGGGCGCGGGCGTCGGCCTGATCATGCAGAACCTCGTCCTGGCCGTGCAGAACGCCTTCCCGCCGAGTGACGTCGGCACCGCCACCTCCGCCAACAACTTCTTCCGTGAGATCGGCGCCACCTTGGGCACCGCCGCGGTCGGCGCTGTGTTCACGCACCGCCTCACCGATCAGCTCACCAGTCGGCTCTCGGCCGCCGACGCCAAGGTCGTGGGGTCGACCGACTCGCTGACCCCGGCCCTCGTCCACGCCCTGCCGGACAAGATCCAGGAAGCCGTGATCCTCGCCTACCAACAGGCCTTGACCCCGGTGTTCCGTTACATGACCCCGCTGTTCGCCTTCGGCCTCGTGCTGGCCTTCCTCCTCCCGGAGAAGAGGCTGGCCGACGGCCATGGCCCCGGAACGGATCCGGTGACTCCAAGTGCCGGTGAGGCAGCGCCGCTGAGGCGGAAATGAAGAAGGGGAGCCGAGATGAGCGATCGTCGGATTCCCCCCCGCTCCCCGCTGACACGTCCGCCCGGTCATGCGAGTCACGCGCCAGGTAGGTGCCCGAGAGAGTCGCGGCTGCTCGCGGGCACCCCTCTGACGGTCCGGATCCCGTAGCCCGACGGTCAGAGATCAGCTGAATGCGGCAATTGGCCGCACCGGTGCTTCTGTCAACGCGCGCAGTTCACCTGGTGGTCACTTCAGATACCCCTGTAATTACCCCGCAATTCTCAGCGGCTTCTCACGTCCCGCCGGTTTCGTGTGCTGCGTCGCCCGACCGGGCCGTACGACGAAGGAGGCGCATGGTGGTGCTACCGGTGACCACATGGCGGAAGTCCCCGAGCCAGGAGGAGGACCAGGACCCGGCGGGGGAGCAGCCGTTGCACGTGGCCAGCAGGCTCCACGCGTTCAACCGGTTCGAGCTGAAGTACCTCGTGCCGGTCGAGGAGGCGGCCGAGATCCGGGACGAGCTGGCCGAACGGATGGACCGCGATCTGAACAGCCCTGTGGGCGGCTACGGCGTGTGGAGCCTGTACTACGACACCCCGCAGCTGCGGTTCTACTGGGAGAAGATCGAGGGCCTGAAGTTCCGGCGCAAGTTGCGAATCCGCCACTACGGGAACCTGGACGGCGTCACCGACGAGTCCCCGGTCTGTGTGGAGATCAAGCAACGGGTCAACCGGGTCACGCAGAAGCGCCGTATCACTCTCCCCTACGGCACCGCCCGGCAACTGTGCGACGGCCGGCAGCTGGTGGAGCACTCGCCCAATGAGCGGGCCTTCATCCACGAGGTGCTCGAACTGGTCGTACGGCTGAACCTACAGCCCACCGCGATCACCGGCTACCAGCGCGAGGCACTGGTCGGCCGTGACGCGGACACCGGACTGCGGGTGACCTTCGACCGGCGCATCCGCGGCCGGGACCGGGACTTCCACTTCGGCATCGCCACGCCCGAGAACCGGTTCACCATCCCGTCCCACATGTCGGTGATGGAGATCAAGGTCAACGAGCGCACCCCGCACTGGATCACGGACCTCGCCGCTCGCCGGAACCTCAACCTCATCCGGGTCTCCAAGTACGTGCAGTCCGTCGAGGCGTTCGGCCTGGCACCCCGATCCGTCTTCCATGTCGACGAGACGGACTACCCGTCGCCCACCCCCACCGAGCAGTCGCTGCCCCAGCAGCGGTCGGCGCATGACGCGCCCTTGAAAGCAGGAGCACAGTGAACTTCGATCTGCAGGAACTCAGCGGTACGTTCAGCGTCGCCGACGTGGTCGCGGCCATGGCGCTGTCGTTCATCCTGAGCACGGTGATCGGTTACGTGTACAGGTACACGCACCGCAACGTCTCCTACAGCCAGTCCTACGTCCAGACCCTCGTCATCGTCGGCATGATCGTCGCGCTGATCATGCTGGTCGTCGGGTCCAACCTCGCCCGGGCGTTCTCACTGGTCGGAGCACTGTCCGTGGTCCGGTTCCGCAACGCCGTCAAGGAAACCAGGGATGTCGGTTTCATCTTCCTGGCGATGGCGATCGGCATGGCCTGCGGCGCCCGCTTCTACACGCTGGCCGCAGTCGGCGCCGTGGTGATCTGCGTCGTCATCGTCGTGATGTTCAAGTTCAACTGGTTCGCGCTCAACGTCCAGCGTCAGGTCGTCAAGGTCCAGGTCCCGGCGGGCGAGGACTACTCGGCGGCCATCCGCGACGTCCTCATCCGCTACACCAGCGAGTTCGAGCTGGTGAGCACCGAGACAATCCGCGGCGGCGCGCTGAACGAGGTGTTCTACACGGTGCGCATGAAGAAGGGGACCGAACCCGGCGACCTGGTGACCTCGTTGCAGGAACGCACCTCCGGCCAGCGGGTGACCGTGCTGACCGGTTACGACACGACCGACCTGTGATGTCCAGCGGCGAGACGGTACGCAGGCCGAGGCGACTACGGGATCGCGTCCCCGTACGTCTGCGACACCACTGGAAGCCGGCCGCGGCCCTGTGCGCCGGCCTGGCGATGATGGTCTATTTCTTCGGCGACGCCCGCATATCGCCGTACGTCACCTCCTCCTCCAGCGTGGAGGCGGACGTCATCACGGACGACGTGCGGGGCACAGTCGGCCTGTACGACACGTCCGTGTCCCACTCCGTCCAACTCGAGTACGACCAGACCGAGTTCGACAAGATGATGAAGGAGTTCCGGGAGGACGGCACCAAGGAGTACATCGAGGCCGACCTCACCGTCGACGGCGTGTATCTCGAGGACGTCGGGATCCGTCTCAAAGGGAACTCCACCCTGATGTCCCTGCGCGGCGACAGCGGGACCATGCCCGGTGGCGGCCGGGACATGCCCGAAGGCGTCGCGCAGGGCGACCCGGCCCCGTCGCAGAGCGACGGGGCCGGGGGGCGGGGCAACGGCGGAGGAGCCGGCGGTATGGCCGGGGGCATGGGCGGGATCACGCAGTACAACCTCTCCGAGAAGAAGCCGGAGGAACTGCCCTGGCTCATCAAGATCGACGAGTATGTCGAAGGCCGTGCCTATCAGGGCGAGCGGGAGATCTCGCTGCGGCCCGGCAGCGACGGCCAGGTGCCGGTGAACGAGGCGCTCGCGCTGAGCCTGACGGACACCACGGGTCAGAAGAACGAGCGGTACGCCTTCACCTCGGTGAAGGTCAACAACCGCCCGGTCACCAGCCGCCTGATGGTCGAGAGCCCCGACACCGAGTACGCCGAGTCCGTCGGGGACGGCAACGGGGTGCTCTACAAGGCCCGGGCAGGCGGCAGTTTCGAGTACCGCGGAGACGACCCGAGCGACTACGAAACGTCCTTCGAGCAGCTCAACAAGGTCGGCAGCCAGGACCTGGAGCCGGTCATGAAGCTCATCAAGTGGGCCGACCAGGCATCGGACAAGGAGTTCGAGGAGGAGCTCGACCAGTACGTGGACGTGGAGGCCCTGGCCACGTACCTGGCCGCGCAGAACCTGTTGATGAACTTCGACGACATGGCAGGCCCCGGCAAGAACTACCTGCTCTATTACGACCTGGACACCAAGAAGTTCTCGGTCCTGGGCTGGGACTACAACCTCACCTTCACCGGCGACGCGACGTCGGGGCCCGACGATGAGACAAGCATCGGCGGCGCCTTCGGTGGGGGCGGAGGCACCGCCAATGGGCAGGACGAGCAGAACACGCCCTCCGGGGCGCCGTCAGGGATGCCCGAGAACCTGCCGGAGGGAGTGCCGTCCGGGATGCCCGACGGAATGCCATCGGGCATGCCTTCAGGGATGCCGGAAGGGATGCCGTCGGGCATGCCGGGCGGCGCGGCAGGCGGCGACCAGAACGGCCAGGGCGATCAAGGCCAAGCCGGTGGGTTCGGCGGCATGATGAGCCACCCTCTGAAGGATCGCTTCCTGGACTCGGACGCCTTCGATTCCGTCTACAAGAAGGCGTACAAGGAGCTGTACGAGAAGTTCTACGGCTCCGGAGCCGCCCTGAAGTCGCTGGACGGCATCGCCGAACAGGCCCGGCAGGCCGGCGCCGACGGCGAGGAACTGAACTCCGCTGTCGAGAAGCTCCGCAAGACGGTCACCGAGCGCACCGAGGCACTGGCGAAGGACAAGGAGGTGACGGGCTGATCTCAGGGGCCCGGACGGCGTCCCCCGTGGGACGCCGTCCGGGATCTCGGTGCACCTCGAACCCCGTACCAGCGAAGGAACTTCCATGCCCGTCACGCCGTCAGGGCCCGCACTGCCCAGGCACACCGTGCTCGTCGTCGAGGACGACCCCAGCATCCGCACCCTGCTCACCTCGGCCCTCCAAGCCGCCGGATACGCGGTGAGCACCGCCGACACCGGCCAGAGGGCCATGTTCGAAGCGGGCCGTGGCCAGCCTGATCTGATCGTGCTGGACGTAGGTCTCCCCGACATCGACGGCTTCGCGGTGACCCGGCACCTTCGAGCGGAGGGCGTCTACACACCGGTGTTGTTCCTGACGGCCCGTACCGACGTCGAGGACCGCATCATCGGCCTCAGCTCCGGTGGCGACGACTACGTCACGAAGCCGTTCCACGTACAGGAGGTGCTGCTGCGTATCCGCGCCATCCTGCGCCGCAGCGACATGCCACCGGGCGGCGGGACCAAGCGGGTGCCGCTGCGGTACGCGGATCTGGAGTTGGACGAGCAGACCCACGATGTGCGGCGGGCCGGTCTGCCCATCCAGCTGTCACCCACCGAGTTCCGGCTGTTGGTCTGTCTGCTGACCCAGCCGGAGCGCGTGGTGGGCAAGAAGGAGATCCTGTCCCAGGTCTGGCACTACGACTTCGCGGGCGACGCCCGAATCGTCGACACCTACGTACGCAATCTGCGGCGCAAGATAGACCGGTTCGAACCTCAGCTCATCCAGACGATCCGCGGCGTCGGTTACTGTCTGCGGGCCGAACACCACGGCCGGGGAGCGGCGGCGCTGTGAGGCCCTGGCTGCGGCGACTGGAGCCGCGTTCGCTCCGGGCCCGGCTTGTTCTCGGGGCCACACTGCTGGCCACCTCGGCGGTGCTGCTCTGCCAGGCCGCGGGGCTCGCCCTGCTCCACACGTGGCTGACCGACCAGGTCGACGGCAGGCTCACCCGTTTCCAGCCAGTGCCCCAGCTCTACCAGGACGCGGCCGACGGTCGGACAGCAGCAGGGGAGCCCGCCGGGAAGGACGCGCTCCCCTCGGACTACCGGGTGTATTTCTACGACAGCGGCGGTCACAGGTTGGCCACGTCGCTGAACGGTAGCGGGGGCAGTGCCGGGCCACGGCTGCCGCGAGCGGAGTCGGCCCTCGGCCTGGAGAACGGCCGGCCCACCACGGTCGCCGCGACCGATGGCGGCAGTACCTGGCGAGTGATCGCCCGAACCGGCACGGACGGCACCAGGGTCGTGGTGGCGCTGCCTCTGAAAGGGGTGGACGACGCGACCTCCAGGATGCTGTGGTTCAGCCTCGTTGTGGGAGCGGCCGTCGCGGCCGGCGTCATCCTCTTCGGCAATCTTGTCGTGCGACTGGGGCTGCGGCCGCTGGCTGGTGTCGAGCGCACCGCCCGACGCATCGCCGACGGTGAACTGCAGTTGAGTGTTCCGGACCGGCACGTGGCCACCGAGGTCGGTCACCTCAGCCGCGCGTTGAACACCATGCTCGACCGGTTGCGGGCCGCCCTGCACCGGGCCGAGGCGTCCGAACAGCGGCTGCGCCACTTCCTGGGGGATGCCGGCCACGAACTGCGCACGCCGCTCACCTCGATGCAGGGCTTCGCCGAACTGCTCGAACAGGAACCGGGGATGAGTCCGGAGCGACGCCAGGAGGCGCAGCAGCTGATCGTGCGGAACGCCGAGCGCATGAGCCGCCTCGTCGAGAGCCTGTCCCAGTTGGCAAGGCTGGGGGACGTGCCCGCGACGCGATGGCAGTCCGTCGACCTGCTCTCGCTGGCCGCCGACAGCATCGCAGCCGTCGCCGTACGCCATCCCGATCGCGGTATCGGCCTCGGTGCCCTCGCGGACAGCCGGGACGACTCCGGTGACGAGGCCGCGCTGGACGTCGTGGATGCCGTCGGTGATCCTCATCAGCTGGCGCAGGTCCTGTCGAACCTTCTGACCAACGCCTGCCTCCACACCCCGCCCGGGACACGGATCCAGGTGCGCGTCGGCACCTTCCGCGTCCGCCCGCACGGTCGGGGCACGGATGTGCCGGGCCGTACGAGCGTCAACCCGCCGCTGGCCCCAGGCATCCGTGTCTGTGCCGTCGAGGTGGCCGACGAAGGGGCCGGCCTCGCCGCGCCGGACGCGCGGCGGGTCTTCGAGCGCTTCTACCGCGCCGACTCCGCCGCGCGGGCCGTGGCGGGATCCGGTCTGGGACTGGCGATCGCCGCCGGCGCCGCGGAGGCCAACGGCGGGCGTCTGGAGCTCGACACCCGGCCGGGCGAGGGCTGTACCTTCCGCCTGCTCCTGCCGTACCGGACCGTCACCGAGTTCACCCGGCACCCCGGGGAACAGGCGGACCGACCGCTGCCCATTCCGGCCGCCAGTACCTGACGCAGACCCTTGTCCGTTCTCCCCACCGAAGGAGCTCCACCGGTGAAGCTCAGCACCGTACGACTGGGACGAGACCGCACGGCCGCCGCGCGTCTGCAGAAGAAGCACTGCGTGGTGCTGCCGTACCGGGACGTCGGAGCGCTGATCGCGTCCGGCGACGGCTGGCGGGAACGGGCCGCCGCCGAGACCGGAGAGCGTCACAGACTGGACGAAGTCTCGTACGCGCCACTGATCGTCCGGCCGGGCAAGGTCGTCAGCGTCGATCCCGGTTACGCGGCCCGTGCCCGGGAGACGGGGCGGCCCCTTTCGGCCGTTCCGGAGTTCCGCGTGCGGGACGGCCGCCGTGTCGTCGGGGCCCACGACGACATCTGCCTGCCGTCCGAGGAACAGGACGTGGACTGGGGTGTGGCGCTGGGCCTGGTGATCGGGCGCCGGGCCCGTGGGGTCACGGCCGAAACCGCCCTGAGCCACGTCGCCGGCTACACCGTGGTCAACGACGTCACCGTACGAAGTCGCGAGGGCGCTGTCCTCGACTCCGGGCCGTCTCCAGCCGTCGCCACCGCTGTGGGGCCCGCCCTCGTCACCATCGAGGACGCACCGATGGGTGGTCGTGGCCTGACGATGAGCGGCCTCGTCGACGGACGTGTCAGACAGAAGGCGAACACCTCGGAGCTGATATTCGACGTCGCCACGGTCATCGCCCACGTCAGCACCGTCGTCGCCCTGCTGCCCGGAGACCTGATCACGACCGGAACGCCGGCCGCCTCGCGCACCGGCCGCGAACCCGGAATGTGCCTCCGTCCGGGAATGAAGGTGGTCGCCTCGATCAGAGGTCTCGGTGAACT
Source organism: Streptomyces sp. NBC_00075 (assembly GCF_045041225.1). Taxonomy (NCBI): domain Bacteria; kingdom Bacillati; phylum Actinomycetota; class Actinomycetes; order Kitasatosporales; family Streptomycetaceae; genus Streptomyces; species Streptomyces sp. NBC_00075. The sequence continues at coordinate 1,410,568 of NZ_CP108243.1, read as the reverse complement.
CCGGAACGCCGTGATGCGGTCGTGGTCACAGTGAACCGCGGGAACGATTCCGGCCATTGATCTGACTCCCCGTCAGTTCCCTGCATTCTCCCCCCACCCCCACAGGCGACGCGGCGACAGTGAGGTCGCGGCCCTGGACCAGGGCCTGTGAGCCGCAGTCTGCCGTCCCCTCATGCCTGAGGAAGCCATGACTCCCACCCCCCACCTCACCGCATCCGCCGTCCGCACGGAGCGTCCGGCCGAGTTCCAGCCCGCCGAGCGCTCTGTGCTCCCGCACGCCGGTAACGCGACGGTGGACATCGTCGTGCCGGTCCACAACGAGGAACGGGCCCTGCCCGGCTGCCTGCGCACGCTCCACGCCCGCCTGAGCGCGGGCTTCCCTTTCCCGTGGCGGATCACCGTCGCCGACAACGCCAGCACCGACCAGACCCTCGCCACCGCCCGCCGCCTCGCGGACGAACTGCCCGGCGTCGGCGTCGTCCACCTGGACCGCAAGGGCCGCGGGCTCGCCCTGCGCACCGTCTGGGGTGCCAGCGACGCGGACATCGTGGCGTACATGGACGTGGACCTGTCCACCGGGCTGGACGGGCTGCTCCCGCTCGTCGCCCCGCTGGCCAGCGGCCACTCGGACATCGCGATCGGCTCCCGGCTGGCTCCCGGCGCGCGCACGGTGCGCGGCCCACGCCGCGAGTTCGTCTCCCGCTGCTACAACGGCATCATCCGGCTCACCCACGGGGTCCGTTTCACCGACGCCCAGTGCGGATTCAAGGCGGCCCGTACGGACGTACTGCGGCCCCTGCTCGAAGTGACCCGCGACGACGCGTGGTTCTTCGACACCGAACTCCTGCTGCTCGCCGAGCACAACGGACTGCGCGTCCACGAGGTACCGGTCGACTGGGTCGAGGACGTCGACACCCGGGTGGACGTGGTGAGCACCGCCACGGACGACCTGCGGGGCCTGTGGCGCATGGCGCGCCTCAAGGCCTCCGGCGCCGCCCGGGTCGAGGTACCGTCCCGTCCCGAACCGGCCGCCGAGCACCCCGACGCCGTCCTCGCACCCGCCACGCGACGCGGCGCGCTGTCGTGGGAGGTCGGCTGCTTCGTCGCGATCGGGATCGTCTCCACCCTCGGACAGGCCCTGCTGTACTGGCTGTTGCGCTCCTGGTGGTCACCCGCGACGGCCAACCTCGTGTCGCTGCTGGCGCTCACCGTCCTCAACACCGAGGCGAACCGCCGGCTCACCTTCCGGCACTCCACCGCCCCGCCCGCACGTGCGCACCTCGGCGCCGGGGCCCTGTTCGTCCTCGGCTATCTGGTCACCTCGGGGGCGGTGCTGTGGTTCAAGCGGCTCGATCCCGGAGCCTCACCGGCCGCGGAGACCCTGGTCCTCGCCGCGGCTTCCGTCGTCGTCACCGGTGTGCGCTTCGCCGTGCTGCGGCTGGCCGTCTTCGCAAGCCCCCGTCGTCGTACCCGTTGATGAGAGCGAAACCCGACATGAGCAATTCCGCGCACATCATGCCCGTACCTGCGGCATCGGCTGACGACAGGAGGCCTGCGGACACGTCCGTCCGCTCGCTGCCCGCCTGGGCGGCACCCGCGGCCCTCGGAGCCGTCCTCGTGCTCGCGGCCGTCCTGTACGGATGGGCCCTGGGCTCCCTGGGGTGGGGCAACAGCTACTACTCGGCGGCCGTGAAGTCGATGGGGCAGAGCTGGACCAACTTCCTCTTCGGCTCCTTCGATCCAGCGGGCGTGATCACGGTGGACAAACCACCGGCCGCGTTGTGGCCCCAGGTGATCAGCAGCAAGATCTTCGGGATGCACGGCTGGGCGCTGATCCTGCCGCAGGTCCTCGAAGGCGTCGCCGGGGTGCTGGTGCTGCACCGCACCGTGCGCCGCTGGGCGGGGGAGGGGGCGGCTCTGCTTGCCGCGCTGGTGCTCACCCTGACGCCCATCACCGTGGCCATCAACCGGGACAACAACCCGGACACGCTCCTGGTCCTGCTGCTGGTGTCGGCGGCGTACGCGCTCACCCGGGCGCTCCGGACCGAGGGGCGGGCCACGACCTGGTGGCTGTGCGCGAGCGGCTTCCTGATCGGGTGCGGGTTCCTCACCAAAATGCTCGCCGCCTGGATGGTCGCCCCCGCGTTCGCCGTCGCCTGGCTCGTGGGAGGAAGCGGCGCCTGGATACCGCGAGTGCGGCGTCTGCTGGGCGCGGGAGCCATCCTGGCGGCGTCTTCCTTGTGGTGGGTCGCGATGGTGGCCCTGTGGCCGGGTGACCGCCCGTACATCGGCGGCAGCGAGGACGGCTCGGCCTGGGATCTCGTGATCGGCTACAACGGGCTGGGCCGGGTCTTCGGCTCCAGCGACGGAACGTCCCAGACGATGGGCGGACTCGCCGGCGGATTCGGCGGCCGGTCCGGCCTCGGCCGGTTGTTCAACGCGCAGGTGGGCGGTCAGATCAGCTGGTTGCTGCCGGTCTGCGCGCTGGCTCTGGCTGCCGCCGTCGTCGGCGTCGTCCTGCGCCGACGCGGCAGGCTGCCCGACTCCGCCGTGCTGCCGGCCTCCGGCTGGCTGTTGTGGGGGACCTGGCTGGTGGTCTGCGCAGCCGTGTTCTCGACCCAGAAAGGCATCTTCCACCCGTACTACACCACGCAACTCGCCCCGGCGATCGCCGCCTTGTGCGGCGGACTGATGGCCGCCCTCGTCCGTGCTCACCGCGCAGGCCTGCGCTGGGCGCCCTCGGTCGGCGTGGTCGCGGTCGCGGTGAGCGTGGTCTGGGCCGTGGTGCTCATCCGCCGTGAGCCCGACTGGAACGGCTGGCTGATGTGGCCGGTGCTGCTGGCAGGTTGCGCCGCGGTCGTCCTGCTGCTGCTCTCCCGCCGCCGTGGTCGGCTGCTCACGGCAGCCGCGGGCGCCGCCGTCGTATCGGTCCTGCTGGCCCCGGGAGCCTGGGCCGTGACCGTGCCCGGCACCACCGGCATGGGGGGCACCAACCCGACGGCCGGTCCCCTGACCTTCGGATTCGGTGGAGGCGGCGGCATGCCTCGACAGGGTTCGAACAGTGGTGACCTTCCGTCGGGCATGCCGTCCGGGATGCCCTCAGGCATACCCACGGGTGGAGCGACCGGCATGCCCGGCGCTCCCGGAGGTTCGGGCTCCGACGACAGCGACACGCCCTCGTTCCCGAGTACGGACTCGGGAACGGCCCCGAGCGGGCGTGGCGGCTTCGGCGGAAACGCGGAACTCACCACCGAACAGCGCAAGATCCTTCAGTACGCCGTCGAGCACGCACCCGACGCCCGGATCAAGCTCGCCGTCGAGGGCGGGGCCACCGCGGCCAGTGTCTTCATCCTGGGCACGGACGAGACCGTCATCGGCATGGGCGGTTTCACGAACAGCGACAACGCACCGTCGGTGGCTCAGCTGGAAGAGTGGACCAAGAACGGCGAACTGCGATACATCCTGGGATCCGACACGAACGGCGGCGGACTTCGGGCCCTGTCCGGCGGATACACCGAGCAGCGCTCCGACTGGATCGCCGACAACTGCACGAAGGTTCCGGCGTCGGCGTACGGCGGCACTTCGGGCACGTCGTCGCAGGAAGACGCCGGCGGTGCGATGGGATTCGGGGGAAGCAACGTGCTCTACGACTGCGCCGCGGAGTAACCGACGTCAGAGCGACGGCCGTCAGACGGCAGAACGGACCAGCAGAAGTCATGATCGAGCAGCCCGCAGTGGTGAGGCCGCGACACCGGCTCCTCGTGGTCGAGGACGAGCCCAGCATCCGCACCCTGCTGGAGGCAACGCTTCGTCTGACCGGATACGAGGTGAGCAGCGCCGAGACCGGGCGGTCGGCCCTTCTGGAGGTCGAACGCCTGGCGCCGCATCTGGTGCTGCTCGACGTGATGCTGCCCGATCTGGACGGATTCGAGGTGACCCGCAGGCTGCGGGCGGCAGGCAACGACTGTCCCGTCCTGTTCCTGACCGCTCGCACCGGTCTCGACGACCGCCTCAACGGACTGGGCGTCGGCGGGGACGACTACGTGGCCAAGCCGTTCAGCATCGAGGAGGTGCTGCTGCGCATCGAGGCCATCCTGCGTCGCACGACCCCGGCCGCCGAGGTGCCGGTGGCGCAGAGCGTCCTGCGCTTCGCCGACCTGGAACTCGACGAGGGCGCCCACGAGGTGCACCGCGCGGAGCAGTACGTTCCGCTGTCACCGACGGAGTTCAAGCTCTTGGCCTACCTGCTGGCCAACGCCGGCCAGGTGGTGAGCAAGGCCCAGATCCTCGATCATGTCTGGAGCTACGACTTCGCCGGTGACGCCCGCATCATCGAGACGTACATCAGATACCTGCGCAAGAAGATCGACTCTTTCGACCCTCCGTTGATCCACACCGTGCGCGGCGTCGGCTACTGCCTGCGCCTGCCTCGCGACCACGGAGGAATCCACGACCAGTGACCCGGCTCCTGCCCCCGCCGCCCAAGTCGCTGCGCCGGCGCCTCGTCCTCGGCGTCACGCTGCTCGCCACCGCGGCCGTCCTGGCCTCCCAGGCCGTCGGCTTCGTGGTGCTTCGCTCCTGGCTCCTGGACCGTGTCGACGCGCAGCTCGTCGAGTTCCATCCACCGGCTCCCGCCTTCCAGGACGCGCACGACGGCACGCTCCCGGGTCCGGGGGAACGCCTGGACGCACTGCCCTCGGACTTCCATGTCTACTTCTACGACTCCTCCGGGCGCCGTCTGAACGTCTCCCTGGGCTCCGAGACCAAGCCAGGACCCCAGCTGGCCGATGACGCGCAGAACCTCGGGCTGCGGGACGGGCACCCCGAGACCGTGCCCGCCGTCAGCGGCGACGGCCGCTGGCGGGTGCTGCTGAACCCCGGCCCGGACGGCATGAGCGCGGTGGTCACCCTGCCGCTCGACACCGTCGACGGCGCCACCTCGAAGATCCTCTGGCTGAACGCCGTGCTGCTCGCCGTCACGATCGTCACCCTGCTCGCCCTGGGCCGCTGGGTGATCCGGCTGGGCCTGCTCCCCCTGACCCGAATGGAACGGACCGCACAGGACATCACCGCGGGCCGGCTCGATGTGCGGTTGTCGGACACCGATCCGCGCACCGAGATCGGACGCCTGGGCCGGGTCCTCAACTCCATGCTCGACCGCCTACAGAGGGCACTGCTGGCCCGGGAGACCTCGGAGGCCCGGCTGCGCCGGTTCGTCGCCGACGCCGGGCACGAACTGCGCACCCCGCTCACCGCCATTCAGGGCTACGCCGAACTCGCCCTGCGTCCGGAGCGGCGCTCGGACCACGAACGCGACGAGGCCAACCGGTTCATCGCCCAGAACGCGGAACGCATGAGTCTGCTCGTGGACGACCTCCAGCTCCTCGCCACGCTGGACAAGGAGCCCTCCTACCGGAGGGAGCCGGTCGACCTGCTGTCCCTCGCGGCCGACGCGGTCAGCGCGGCCGCCCTGCACAGCGCCACCCACCCCGTCGACCTCGGCCCGCTCCACACCGCGGCCGATCCGACCGGGGCCGAGGAACTCGACCTCGCGGAGACCGTCGGCGACCCGCATCGCCTGCGCCAGATCCTGGAGAACCTGCTCTCCAACGCCCGAATCCACACCCCGCCGGGCACCCGCGTCCACGTCCGGGTCGGCACCGCCGAGGCCGGTCCCGGCACCGGCGGCACCGACCGCCCCGGGCGCACCGCGGCCTCGCCGCCCCTGCCGACGGGCCTCCCGATCGGCGTGATCGAAGTGGCGGACGAGGGACCGGGCCTCGACCCCGTGGACGCCGAGCGCGTCTTCGAGCGCTTCTACCGGGCCGACCTCGCCCGCTCACGCCACCACGGCGGCAGCGGACTCGGCCTGGCCATCGTCACGGTCATCGCCGAGGGCCACGGAGGCCGGCTCGAACTCGACACCGCACCGGGGCGGGGCTGCACTTTCCGCCTGGTGTTCCCCACGGCCGGTGCCGGCCAGGAACCTCGCTGATCCTCCCGTCCGGGCGCTCGCTCACCGGCGGCGATAGGTGACAGATGCGGGCAGCCGGCCGGTCAGGAGCAGCATGTCGGTGTCAGGCGGATCCTCTCCCGCGGCCGGAGTTCCCCCGGCACGGCGGCGTCCCACCACGCTGCCCGCCCATCCCAACAGGAAGGCGGCGGGCACGGAGATCGCGGCGGGGTTGCTCTGGCCGAACCACGCGAAGTCGGCCGCCGGGACGAGTGCCGTCGGGCTGCCCGACACGGCGGAGGAGAACAGGTACAGGCCGACCGACAGGGACGCTCCGCCGTAGACCGTCCACAACAGCCCGGTCCTGTTGTACCGGCTCCAGTAGAAGGTGTAGAGCAGGGCCGGTGCCACGGTCGACGCGGCCACGGTCGTGGCGAGTTGGGCCAGGAAGCCGGCGGAGTGCCCCTGGGCAGTCACCGCGAGCACGATGCCCACGGTGCCGAAGAGCGCCACGGCGACCCGGGCCGTGGTCAACTCGCCCGCGCGGCTCGGCTGTTCGCGTCGTGCGCTGTGCCGGTAGGCGTCGCGGGCGAGTGCGCCGGCCGCCGCCGACGTGGTGCCGCCGACGACCGCCAGAACGCACAGGAACAGGGCGCAGGCGACCGCGGTGAAAAGCAGGCCGCCGAGTCCGTTCTCCATTTGCCCTCCGCCAGGTCACGAGCCAGGAGCATCAGCGCGTCGTCACCGTTCCCCTGCCCGCCGGTGATCTCGCGGGCGCCGATCCGTGCCGCGGCCCCGAAACCCAGCAGGACCACGGCGGCGCACAGGAAGGCGACGACACCGGTCGCGTATCGGATGGAGCGCCGTGCGGTGGCGGTGTCCCTCATCGCGTAGACCCGGTTGAGGACATGGGGCATGCAGGCGCCGCCCAGGACCAGTGAGAGCTGGCCGCCCGCGAAGCCGAGGCGCGTCGTGCTGCCGTCGCCGATGAGGGCGTCGATGTCTCCGTGGAAGGCCCGGATCGTGCACACGCAGACCACGAGCATCGCCGCGCCGACCACCGTCGTGGCCAGTGTCTGCACCGAGGTGAGCCCTTTGGCGCCGCTGAGTACACCGCAGGTGACGACCAGACCGCCGATCAGTACCGTGCAGACCTTCTGGATTCCGACACCTGTGAAGCCGAGCAGGGCGGCGGTCACACTCCCCGCGGCCATCAGCTGCACGATCAGGAACGGCCCGGTCACGAGGAGCGTGGCCACCGCCGCGGCCATCCGGGGAGCGGTGCCGGACGCCCGCAGTACGAAGAGATCGCCCAGGGTGCAGGCGCCGCTGAGCCGGATGGGCCGCGCGAGGAGAAGAAGCAGGCCCAGCGACAGGAACATGCTGGTCGCCATGGTGATCCCGTCGAAGCCCACGGTCGCCACCACACCGGTGACGGTGAGCAGCAGGGACGTCGAGGTGAAACTCCCGGCCAGCGCGAGTCCGCTGGGGCGAAGTGCCCTGTTGTTGTGTGCGTGTATCGGGAAGGCGAATCGGCGACGCCGCGCCGCGACGGCGGTGCCGCGGGCGGGCGTCCAGCCGTCGTTCACTATTCGCACTTGCGTCACAGTCGCATCCCTTACCCCCTGAAGCGGCCTGCTGGGGTATTTCGCCGCCTACGGTCATCTGGCGCCAACTGACCTATTGGGGGACACATGTCGTACAACCAACAGCCGCCTGTCCAGCCTCCGTTCACCCCACCAGCGGCCGGTGAGCCGGAGGGCAGACCGGCGTGGGCGCGGAAACGGATCGCTGTCCCGGCCGCGCTGCTCATCTTCTTCTTCGGCGTCGGCATCGGTTCTTCCGGCGGCGGTGACGAGGAGAAGGCCGCTGCCAGCAGTGAGGCCGGGCCGCAGCCCACCGTCACTGTCACGAAGACCGCCGTGGCGAAGCCGGCCAAGGACGAAGCCGGGAAGCAGACGGGCGACGACAAGCCCGCGGCCGACGAGGACAAGACGGCGACCGTCCCCAACTTCGTCGGGATGGGCCTTCAGTCCGCCCAGGACAAGGCGCAGGAGGCCGGCTTCCACGGGCTCGCCTCGCATGACGCGCTCGGCCGCGACCGGATGCAGGCATTCGACCGGAACTGGAAGGTGTGCACCCAGAACGTGAAGGCCGGCGTCTCCAGGTCCACGGACACGGACCTGGACTTCGGCGCGGTGAAACTGGAAGAGGCATGCCCCGCGAAGGAGGAGAAGCCGCTGGCCGCGGCAGGTGGCAAGATGCCGGACCTGGCGGGCAAGTCGGTGAAGGCGGCTCGGGCCGTGCTCGACTCCGGTACGTCCATCACCGTGAAGGACGCCCTTCCGGACGGCCGTTGGGTGCTGGTCGAGTCGAACTGGAAGGTGTGCACGCAGACCCCTTCCGCAGCCACGCCGTTGACCGGACAGCCCGTCGAGTTCACCGCGGTCAAGTTCGAGGAGACCTGCCCGTAGACATGACGAAACACCCCCGCAGCTGCCGCTGGAGCGCAGCTGCGGGGGAGCGTGCGAGAGAGACCAGACGCCCTCGCGGGTGGGATCCTCGCCCTGGTCCAGTGGTGAGTGTCGGCGCTCGAAGTGACCTGCCGTCAGCCCGCCCTCGGCAGCGGTACGGGATCGGAGCCGGCCCCTTCCTCCGGGGCGGCCTCGGCACGCGGCCGGAGGGCGACCACGCCGGCCTCCGGCACGGTGACGGGCGGGATCGCATCGACACTTCGGCGCCCGGCTGCCCGGCGGGACTCGAGAGCCGCGATGCCGTACCACGCCAGCAGCGGCGCGACCGCGGCCGACAGCGTGCCGAGGGCGTGGTGGTCCGGGGACAGGACCGCCGCCGTGACCGCGAACAGCGCCACGGCCGTCGCCGCGGCCCGCACCCGGCACCTCGCCGTGAGGGCGACGACCGCCAGCGCCATCAGCACGTACCCGCCCGCCAGCACGCCTGGCAACGCCAAGTAGCCGCCGACGAGGGCCGCCTCGTCCGCCGGGAAGCCCTGGACGGAGGCGAAGACTGCCAGGCCGGCCGCGTTCGACACGAACAACGCGAGGGCGCCGCGCAGATAGACCGGCTGGTTCCGGGACGCCAGCCAGAACAGGGTCAGTGCCATCAAGGGCCAGGCGGCGAAGGTCTCGACGCGGCCCAGGGCCAACGTCGTGGCCTCAGTGGCCGTCGTCCAGCCGGCTGTCACGGCGGTCCCGAACGGGCGGGCGTTCTCGGCGGCGGACCCCGCCCAGTCGACGCCGAAGAGGGGGTTGTCGTCCGCCGTCACGGCGAGGAGGCCGCCGTACACCAGTCCCGTCACCGCCACACCCGCCGCCCCGCGCCGCAGGCCCCTGCGCGTGATCACCTTCGGCGGCGCGAGCCGGCCCCGGGGTTCCTCGCGGTGTGCGCGGCGGCGCGGGGCACACGCGGTGATGCAGCTCATCGTCCGACAGCCTCCTGATCGGCCGAGGACACGTCACCTCGGTGGACGCGTCGACACCCTGTACTTGGATGCTCTTGGATCAGGTAACTGGACTGAACTCTCCGCTTATTCCCGCTGCGACGAGAGCGATGGGTGTGATGCGCGAGACATCGAATCGGGTGCGTCGGGTCCCCGGAACGGCCGTCACGGCCGGTTCGAGCCCAGGCCCTTCGTCTCCGCGTGGCTGAGCAGGGCCCGCTCCGCCTGAAGCGGTGTCGGCGCGGCCGGCAGTGGGTCCGTGCGGTCCGCCCTGCACGCCGTCAGCAGGAACGCGACCAGGCGTCGCCACGCGTGCGGGGCGGCGCACCGGGTCACCTTCACGACCCCCGCATTGGCCAGGAGGAACAGGAGAACGTCCTCCGGAACGAAGTCGTCCCGAAGGGCTCCGGCCTCCTGGGCCTGACGCACGAGCCTGGTCAGGGCTTCGGACTGCCGGTCGCACAGGATCGTCGCGACCTCCGAGTCGGGCAGCCGGAGGGTGAACAGGTCGCTGAGGCCGCGATCGGTCGCCATGGCCTCGCACAGCCGCTCGACATAGGTGCTGAACCCGACCCAGGGGTCCGCGCAGCGCAGGGCCTCCTCGGTGATGGCCGCCACGCTCCGCAACTCGTCCTCGAAGGCCGCCTCGACCAGCTCCCCGCGCGTGGGGAACCGCCGGTACAGCGTGCCGGCGCCCACCCCGGCGCGCTCCGCGACCTCGTCCAGCGGTGCGTCGAGCCCCTGCTCCTCGAAGATCCGGCGAGCGGCGGCCACGATCCGCTGTCTGTTCCGCAGAGCGTCGGCCCGCAGCCCCCGCTCGCCCGCCTTCGCGCTCTCCGTCGCCGCCATACGCCCAGCCTAGCAACCGGACTGTAGTCTCCGGTTAGTGTGCGCCGCGACGGTCGGGAGCGGCCGATGGGCCCGCGCCCGGCCACCCGCTCACTCGGCCACCCGGCCGCCCGCTCACCCGGTCGCGAGGGAGATCTCCGTCGACTTGATCAGGGCGACGACCGGGGAACCGGTGGCCAGGGCCAGGTCCTTCACGGCGTCCGTGGTGATCGCGGCCGTGAGTTCACCGCCCGTGACGGCGACCTTGACGGAGGTCATGGCCGCGCCCGTGGTGATGCCGGCGACCGTGCCGGGGAGCTGGTTGCGGATGGAGACGCCCTCGACGGCGGCCGTCGCCAGCGAGACCTCCGTGGACTTGACCAGCGCGCGCACGGCGGTGCCCTCGGCGAGGCCGAGTTCCGTGACGGACTCCCGGGTGATCGCCGCGGTGATGTCCTGACCGCCGTCGAGACGGACCTTGACGGTGGCCATGACCTCCCCGGTGGTGACGGCCGTGACGGTACCGGGGATCTGGTTGCGAATGCTCAGGCTCATGGCGGAACGCCTCACATGGGAAGTGGGTGGGGAATGTCGGTCTTCGGTGCTTTTGCGAACCTCACGCTAGCCGGGGCGGGCGCGGGGCCCGGGTCAGGCGGAGTCCGCGTGGCTCTGTGTCGCCTTGGGAGCCCGACGGTTCGACGTGCCGACGGGTCCCCTCGCCGACTACCCGTCCTGGGCGCGACACCCGATGCTGTACGACGGGTCACGCGGACCCTGCCCTGGTGACCCGCCCGGAAGGTGGCACATGCTGCTCCGTCAGCTGGAGTACCTCGTCGCGCTCGCCCGGGAGCGGCACTTCGCCCGAGCCGCTGCCGCCTGCTTCGTGTCCCAGCCGTCCCTGTCCGCCGCGATCCGGCGGCTCGAACACGAACTGGACGTGCCGATCGTCCGGCGGGGGAGACGGTACGAGGGACTGACCCCCGAGGGCGAAGTCGTCCTCGCCTGGGCGCATCGCATCCTCGCCGAACAGGACGCCCTGCGGCAGGAGTTGGCCGCGATGCGCGGCGGCCTCACCGGGACTCTGCGGCTCGGTGTCGTGCCCACCGCGCTGCCCGCCGCCTCCCTCCTCACCACCCCGTTCTGCGACCGGCATCCCCGGGCCCGGGTGAGCCTGGAGTCGCTGTCGTCCGCCGAGATCACCCACGGGCTCGCCGAGTTCGAGCTGGACGCGGCGATGACGTACCTCGACGACGACAGCCTCCGCCACGTACGCCGGTTTCCCCTCTACGAGGAGCGGTACGTGCTGCTCACGCCGGTCGACGGCCCCCTCGCCGGTACCTCCGAGGCCCGCTGGGCGCAGGCCGCCGACCTCCCGCTGTGTCTGCTCAACTCCCGTATGCGCAACCGCCGCATCATCGACGAGTGCTTCGCCGCCGACGGCGCCACGGCCGCGCCCGCCATCGAGTCCGACAGCGTCGCCGGGCTGTACGCGCATCTGCCGGGCGGCCGCTGGTCGAGCGTGATCTCGCACGCCTGGCTGCACATGTTCGGCGTACCGGAGGGCATGCGGGTGGTCCCGTTGGAAGGGCCCGCGCACGGGCCGAGGGTCGGGCTCGTCGTCGTACGGGACGAGCCGCAGTCCGTGCTCGCCGAGGCGCTGGTGAAGGTGGCGCGGGAGGCGGGCGTACGGGACGCCCTGGACGCACTCCTCAACAGCTATTTGGGCGACGGGAGTTGACGAGCAGTCGGCGGGAGTTGATAGGCGGCGGCTATCCCGACATAGCGACGTTCGCTTTGACCTGCGCAATCGACTCCGACGATCGTGAAGAGCACGTTCCCGCAACGGAGTTGAGGAGCCGTGACATGGCCAAGGTGCTCTGCGTCCTGTACGACGACCCGACCGACGGATACCCGACCTCGTACGCCCGTGACGACCTCCCGCGCATCGACCACTATCCCGGCGGCCAGACGGCCCCCACCCCCGAGGCCGTCGACTTCACCCCGGGACAGCTGCTCGGCAGCGTCTCCGGCGAACTCGGGCTGCGCCGCTTCCTGGAGGAGCGCGGCCACACCCTGGTCGTCACCTCCGACAAGGACGGCGACGGTTCCGTCTTCGACCGGGAGCTGCCGGACGCCGACATCGTCATCTCGCAGCCGTTCTGGCCCGCCTATCTGACCCCCGAGCGGATCGCCGCCGCCCGGAACCTCAAACTGGCCGTCACCGCCGGCATCGGCTCCGACCACGTCGACCTGGACGCGGCCATCGCGCACGGTGTGACGGTGGCGGAGGTGACGTACTGCAACAGCATCAGCGTCGCCGAACACGTGGTGATGATGACGCTCTCCCTGGTCCGCAACTACCTGCCCTCTCACCAGGTGGTGCTCGACGGTGGCTGGAACATCGCGGACTGCGTGGCCCGTTCGTACGACGTCGAGGGCATGCACGTCGGTACGGTCGCCGCCGGACGTATCGGACTCGCCGTACTGCGCCGCCTCGCCCCCTTCGACGTCAAGTTGCACTACACGGACCGGCACCGGCTGTCGGAGGACATCGAGGGCGAACTGGGGCTGGTCTGGCACGAGAGCGCCGTCGACATGGCACCGCACTGCGACGTGATCACGATCAACGCGCCTCTGCACCCGGAGACGGAGGGCCTCTTCGGCGACAAGATGCTGGCCGCGATGAAGCGCGGGGCTTATCTCATCAACACGGCCCGCGCGAGGATCGTGGATCGTGACGCCGTCGAACGCGCCCTGCGCAGCGGGCAGTTGGCGGGCTACGCGGGCGACGTCTGGTACCCGCAACCCGCCCCCGCCGACCACCCGTGGCGCACGATGCCGCACCACGGCATGACCCCGCACATCTCCGGCTCCTCGCTCTCCGCGCAGGCCCGTTACGCGGCGGGCACCCGCGAGATCCTGGAGTCGTGGTTCGGCGGGCGGCCGATCCGCGACGAGTATCTGATCGTCGACGGCGGCGCGCTCGCCGGCACCGGAGCGCACTCGTACTCCGTGAACACCTGACGCATGGGCCGCCCCACCGTCGACTCCCGCCGGTGGGGCGGCAGTTCACGCCCCCAGCTCCTTGCGGATGCGGTCGAGCATGAACGCCGAGGACTCGTGGGCGCGTTCCTCCCAGGCGAAGACGCAGGCGGTGGCGACGCCGTCGAAGTCCAGCTCGCGCAGGGTGCCGAAGAAGGCGTTCCAGTCGACCTCGCCCTGGCCGATGTCGAGGTGCTGGTGGATACGGGCGGTGGTGCCGGGCGGGTTGAGGATGTAGCGCAGGCCCGAGGAGCCCTTGTGGTTGAAGGAGTCGGCGATGTGGACGTGCTGGAGCTTGTCGCCCGCGTACCGCATCATCGCCGCGATGTCCGCTCCGACCTCCGACGCGCCGGAGAGATGGAAGGAGTGCGGGGCGCAGTAGAGGTAGTTCACCCAGGGCTTGTTGACGGCCCGGACCAGGTCGACGGCCGGGGTGTTCTCCTCGCAGAAGTCGTCCGGGTGCGCCTCCAGGTTCAGCGCGATGCCCTCCCGCTCGAACAGGGGCAGCAGTTCCTCCAGCGAGCGCCAGAACGCGGCCTCACTCTCGGCGGCGTGTTCGGGGCGGCCGTTGAACTCCGAGTTCATCAGGGGGCATTCGAGGTCGGCGGTGATCTCGATCATCCGCTTCCAGTAGCGGACGGCGGCCTGCCGCTCGGTCTCGTCCGGTGAGGACCACTTGTACAGCGGCAGCACGGACGACAGCCGCACGCCGTGCGTGCGCAGGGAGTTCTTCAGCTCGGCGATCCGCTCGTCGTCCGCGCGCGGGTGCAGGAAGAACGGCATGAAGTCGTCGCGCGGCGACAACTCGATGTACTCGTAGCCGAGTTCGGCGACCGTGCGCACCATGTCGTCGATCGGCAGGGCGCGGAACATGTACGGGTCGAGGGCGATCTTCACGCGGCACCTCCGTAGAGCGCGGGCCGGGGCTTGAGGTCGGTGGCGACGACGGTGCCCGACTCCAGGGCCTCGACGGTCGCGCTGGTGATGACGGTGGCGGCGTAGCCGTCCCAGGCGGACGGGCCGGTGGGCTGCGCGCCCGCCGCGACACCGGCGATCCACTCACGGAACTCGGTGTCGAAGGCGTCCGCGAAACGGTGCACCCAGTCCGTGAGGATCTCCGTGCTGTGGCGCCCCGCGCTGCGCAGCCCGACGGAGGCGGGGTCGGGCAGTCGCACGACGCCCTCCTCGCCGACCGCCTCGCACTGGATGTCGTAGCCGTACTGGCAGTTGACGAAGACCTCCAGATCGATCCGGACGCCCTTGGCGGTCTCGAAGAGCATGATCTGCGGGTCCCTGAGATGGTCGAACCGCTTGCCGGTGGCGCGCGGGACGACCACCTGGGCGGAGACGATCTCGTCGTCGAGCAGCCAGCGCAGTACGTCGACCTCGTGCACGGCCGTGTCCAGGGCGGCCATCGCCGACGTGTACGACTCGGGAACGGTCGGGTTGCGGTGGGCGCAGTGCACGATCAGCGGCTCGCCGATCCGGCCCGAGTCGATGACCTGCTTCAGCTTCCGGTAACCGGCGTCGTAGCGGCGCATGAACCCGACCTGGACCAGGCGGCGGCCGAGTGTCGTCTCGGCCTCGACGATCCGCAGACAGTCCTCGACGGTGGTGGCGAGGGGCTTCTCGCAGAACACCGGCTTCCCGGCGGCCACCGCGTTCAGCACGTGCTCGGCATGGGTCGGACCCCAGGACGTCACGAGGACCGCGTCCACGTCGTCCGCCGCGATCAGGGCCGCCCCGTCGGGCAGCACCCGGGCCCCGGCCGGCGCCGCCGCCTCCTCGGCGCGGGCCGCGTCGATGTCGGTGACCGCGGTGACGCGCGCGCCGGTGACGGCGTCGGTGAGGCGCCGGATGTGCTCCTTGCCTATCCAGCCGGCGCCGATGACGCCTACACGCACAGTCATGAGTGGTGTTCCTTTCCGCGGGGACACGCAGGGTTCCCATATCGCTCTGCCGCGCTCTACTAGCGCGCGCTAGTTCACTGCTGCGAGTACGATGACCCCTGTTCAAATGTCATGTCAATGGCTTCGGAGGGTTGGTTCACAGGTGGATGCATCGGGCAGGCAGCGGCCCACGATGGCGGACGTCGCCGAGAAGGCGGGCGTCTCCCGGGCGCTCGTCTCGATCGTCTTCCGCAACCAGCCGGGAGCCAGTGAGGAGACCCGGGAACGGGTGCTCCGGATCGCGGACGAGATCGGCTACCGCCCCGACAACGCGGCCCGGCTCCTCGCCCGGGGCCGCAGCCGCACCCTCGGCGTGATGTTCACCGTCCACCAGGCCTTCCACACGGACCTGATCGAGGGCATCTACCCGGCCGCCGAACACCTCGGCTACGACGTGCTGCTCTCCGCCGCCGCCCAGGGCCGCAGCGAGGCCAAGGCCGTCGAAGCCCTGCTCAGCCACCGCTGCGAGGCGCTCATCGTGCTGGGCTCCTTCGCCGATGCCGCCTACCTGGACGCACTGGGCCGGCGCACGGTCGTCGTCTCGGTCAGCCGCCGCGTTCCCGGCGCCCCCCTGGACTTCGTGCACAGCGCCGAGGGCAAGGGCGTACGGCAGGCCATGGACCATCTCGTCGAACTCGGGCACCGCCGGATCACACACA
Organism: Streptomyces sp. NBC_00075; assembly: GCF_045041225.1. NCBI lineage: Bacteria > Bacillati > Actinomycetota > Actinomycetes > Kitasatosporales > Streptomycetaceae > Streptomyces > Streptomyces sp. NBC_00075. The sequence continues at coordinate 1,394,677 of NZ_CP108243.1, read as the reverse complement.
TCGACGGCGGACGCGGCCCCGGGTCGGCCGACCGCAGGCGCGCCTACCGGGCGGCCATGCGCAGGCACGGACTGGAGCCCGAGATCCGGGTGATTCCCGGCGATCACACGGAGCGGTCGGGCATCGAGACCGGGCAGTTGCTCCTCGCGGAACGCGACCAGGGGCAGCCGCTGCCCACCGCCGTCCTCGCGGGCAACGACCGCAGCGCGATGGGCCTGTTGATGGCCCTCACCCGGGGCGGCGTCGAGGTCCCGCGCGATCTGTCCGTCGTCGGATACGACGACAGCCACCTCTCCCACCTGATGCCGATCGGCCTGACCACCGTCCGCCAGGACGCGGTACTCATGGCTGAGCACGCGGTGGACTTCGCCGTCCGGCGGCTGGAGCACCCTGAGCTGGCGCCCCAGGAGGCGGTGCTGGAACCGAAGTTGGTGGTACGGGGCTCCAGCGGGCCACCCCCGGAAGGGGTGGCCTGAGCCGGTCAGCGCGTGCCCTTCGCGGCGAACGCGGCGACGGAGTCCGCGTTCTCCTTGGTGATGAAGGCGGGCCCGGTGAGGACCGGTGCCGTCCCGCCGCCGCTGAAGTTGCCGTTCGTCTTGTAGAGCCACAGGGCGTCGACGGCCAAGTAGCCCTGGAGGTAGGGCTGCTGGTCGACGGCGAACTGCACGGTCCCGTCCTGGACGGCCTTGACCAGGTCCTTGTTGAGGTCGAAGGTCGCGAGCTTGGCCTTGCTCCCGGCGTCGGTCAGCGACTGGACGGCGGTCAGCGCGATGGGGGCGCCGAGCGTGACCACCTCGTCGATCGAGGGGTCCTGCCGGAGCTTCGCGGTGATCGTCGACTTCACGGACGGCATGTCCGTACCGTTGACGTAGAGGTTGTCCGTCTTGCCGCTGAAGCCCTTCTTCAGGCCGGCGCAGCGGGCCTCCAGGGCGACCTGGCCCTGCTCCTGGACGACACACAGGGCGTGCTTGGCGCCCAGCTGGTTCAGCCGCTCACCGAAGGCCTGTCCGGCGATGTTCTCGTCCTGGCCGAAGTACTCGAGCATGCCGAGCTGCTTCCAGTTGTCCAGGCCGGAGTTGAAGCCGACGACCGGGATGCCGGCCGCCACGGCCTTGGCCACCGCGTCCTTCATGGCGTCCGGCTTGGCCGCGGTGAGCGCGATGCCGTCGACCTTCTGGTCGATCGCGTTCTGCACCAGGTTGGCCTGGTTCCCGGCGCTGGGGTCGCTGGAGTAGATCAGCTTGATGTTGTCCTTGGCCGCGGCGGCCTCGGCGCCCTTGCGGATCAGGTCCCAGAAGGTGTCGCCGGGGGCGGCGTGGGTGACCATCGCGACCGTCATCCGGGGCGTGGTCGCCTTCCCGGCCGAGGCGGCGTCCGCGCCCTCCTCGGACTTCTTGCCGCCGGAGCCGCTTGAGCAGCCGGCGGCGAACAGCACGCCGGCCAGAACGGTGGCGGTCAGGCCGGTGGCTCGCTGGATTCTGCGCATGTCCCGTGCACCTCGCTGTGCTGGTCAGGATGGGAAACGGCCATCGGCGGGGCCGCCCGCCGGTGCCACTGGCGCGCTTTAGTAGCGCGCTCTAGTGGCACGTACTATGGATCCGTCCAACGGTGATGTCAACGGGTATGTCAGGACGTCCCAACAAAAGGCCCGGAGCTGTTCCCGGTGCGCCCGGCGCACACACCGACCTGACTCCTCGTCAATTCCCCGCTTGCTCCCGGCACCGCCGTGCACATCCGCGTGGGCACGGACCGCCAGGGCCGCGTCGGCGCCTCGGCCGCCCTGCCCGAGGGGGCCTTCCGTGGCGGTGGTCGAAGTCGCCGACTCGGGCCCGGGGCTCGGTCGGCACGACGCCGCGCACGTCTTCGAACGCTTCTACCGGGCCGATCCCTCCCGCTCCCGCGTCCACGGCGGCAGCGGGCTCGGACTCGCCATCGCCGCCACCATCGCCGAGGGGCACGACGGCCGCCTCGAACTCGACACGGCACCGGGCCACGGCTGCGTCTTCCGTCTCGTCCTGCCGAACCTGCCCGCCGAGTGGCGGACCGGCGGTGCCGGAGAAGCGTAGGGGTCTCTTGGGGTCGGCTTGAAGGCGTCGTCGGCCGGTCTTGGCCCGCCCCTCATCTCGTGTACCGACGACCTTCACACCGAGGCCACCAGACCCTTCCGTGCCGTTCGGTAACCCTGGGAAACTCCAGGCGCCCCCATTCCGTCACGTAACGCTCATCGCCGTCATCAGGACGAGAGGCCCTTCACCCATGCCCGAAGTCAACCGGCGCCGCTTCCTCCAACTCGCGGGCGCGACCACGGCGTTCACCGCGCTCTCCAGCAGCATCGAGCGTGCCGCCGCCCTTCCCGCGCACCACCGCACCGGCACGATCGAGGACGTCGAGCACATCGTCGTCCTGATGCAGGAGAACCGGTCTTTCGACCACTACTTCGGTGCGCTGCGCGGAGTGCGGGGCTTCGGTGACCCGCACCCGGTCACCCTGGACAACGGCAAGTCGGTCTGGCACCAGTCGGACGGCACCAAGGACCTGCTGCCCTTCCACCCGGAGGCCGACGACCTCGGCATGCAGTTCCTGGAGGGCCTCCCGCACTCCTGGCCCGACGGGCACGCCGCCTACAACGGTGGCAAGTACGACAAGTGGGTGCCCGCGAAGGGCGCCACGACCATGGCGTACCTGACCCGCGAGGACATCCCCTTCCACTACGCCCTCGCCGACAAGTTCACGGTCTGCGACGCCTACCACTGCTCGTTCATCGGCTCCACCGACCCCAACCGCTACTACATGTGGACGGGTCACACCGGCAACGACGGCAAGGGGGGCGGCCCGGTCCTCGGCAACGACGAGGTCGGATACGACTGGACGACCTACCCCGAGCGGCTGGAGGGGGCCGGGATCTCCTGGAAGATCTACCAGGACATCGGCGACGGTCTGGACGCGGCAGGTTCCTGGGGCTGGATCCAGGACGCCTACCGCGGCAACTACGGCGACAACTCCCTCCTCTACTTCAACAAGTACCGGGGCGCCAAGGCGGGCGACCCCTGGTACGACAAGGCCCGCACCGGCACCGACGTGAAGAACGGCGACGGCTACTTCGACCGCCTGAAGGCCGACGTCAAGGCGGGCACGCTCCCGCAGATCTCCTGGATCGCCGCCCCCGAGGCGTTCTCCGAGCACTCCAACTGGCCCTCGAACTACGGCGCCTGGTACATCTCGCAGGTGCTGGACGCGCTCACCTCCAACCCCGAGGTCTGGGCGAAGACGGCGCTGTTCATCACGTACGACGAGAACGACGGCTTCTTCGACCACCTCGTACCGCCGCTGCCGCCGAAGTCCGCCGCGCAGGGCAAGTCCACGGTGGACGTGACGCTGGACCTCTACAAGGGCGACGCGAGCCGGGTCGCCGGCCCGTACGGTCTCGGCCCGCGCGTGCCGATGCTGGTCGTCTCGCCCTGGAGCAAGGGCGGTTACGTCTGTTCCGAGACCCTCGACCACACGTCGATCCTCCGGTTCATGGAGGAGCGCTTCGGGGTGCGCGAGCCCAACATCTCGCCCTGGCGCCGGGCCATCTGCGGCGACCTCACCGCCGCCTTCGACTTCTCCCGCAAGGACGCGCACCCGGTCCCGCTGCCGGAGACCGACGGCTACGAGCCGCAGGACCGGGACCGCCACCCCGACTACAAGCCCACCCCGCCGGCCGACCCGCGCATGCCCCGCCAGGAGCGCGGCACCCGCCCGGCCCGCCCGCTCAAGTACGCCCCGTACGTGGACGGTTCGGCCGACCCGGCGGCCGGGAAGTTCACGCTCGCCTTCGCCTCCGGCAGCCACGCGGGCGCCGCCTTCGTGGTGACGTCCGGCAACCGCACCGACGGCCCCTGGCACTACACCACCGAGGCCGGCAAGACCGTCTCGGACACCTGGAACTCGGCCTACTCGAAGGACGTGTACGACCTGACGGTGCACGGCCCGAACGGCTTCCTGCGGGTCTTCAAGGGCCGGGGCAAGGGCACCGCAGGACCCGAGGTGACCGCACGGCACACCGGCGACGACGTCGAGCTGACGCTCACCAACAAGGGCTCCGGCACAGTGGAGTTGACGGTGGGCAACGGGTACGGGGGACAGTCCCGGAAGATCAGGGTGCGGGCCGGGGCGACCGTACGGCACCGGGTGGACCTGGGCGCCAGCAGGCGCTGGTACGACCTGACGGTCACCTCGGGCGCGGACGCGTCGTTCCTGCGCCGGTTCGCCGGGCACGTGGAGAACGGCCGGGCGGGCGTGAGCGATCCGGCGATAGCGGCCTGCTGAGGGGGTCGGTGAGTGCGCCGGGGTGCCTTGACCGGGACATGGTTGTCATCCAGCCACGCCACGGTAGTGTGCCCCGGTGACCACGCAATCGAACATACCTGCAGGTTGGTACCCGGATCCCCACGGAGCCCCTCAGACGCTCCGCTACTGGGACGGATCTCAGTGGACCGACCACACCAATGCCGACCAGCAGCAGGCGCAGCAGCCCCAGGCCCAGCAGGCGCAGGCGGTGCCGGTTCAGCAGCCCCAGCAGGGATTCGGCCAGCCACAGAGCCAGCCCCAGGGCCAGCCGCAGAAGGGGTTCGGGTCGGCGCAGCCGGCCGCCGGTGCCGACCCGCGGGTCCAGCGGCAGGTGCAGCAGCAGGCCGGGGTCGCGGCGGGCGGGGCGGGTGGCGGCACGCTGTTCAGCGAGCCGGTGCTGGTCGTGAACCAGAAGGCCAAGCTGATCGAGCTGACCAACGAGTACAAGGTCATGGACCAGCAGGGTCGGGACCTCGGCTCGGTCGTCCAGGTCGGGCAGAGCGCGCTGAAGAAGATCCTGCGGTTCGTCTCCAGCCTCGACCAGTTCATGACGCACAAGCTGGAGATCCGGGACGCCTACGGGCAGCCCGTGCTGCTGCTGACGCGGCCTCGGAAGTTCCTGAAGTCCCGGGTGATCGTGCAGCGCCCGGACGGTTCGCCGGTCGGTGAGATCGTCCAGCAGAACATGATCGGGAAGATCAACTTCGCGATCAACGCGGGCGGTCAGCAGGTCGGCGCGATCAAGGCCGAGAACTGGCGGGCCTGGAACTTCGCGATCGTCGACCACGCGGAGAACGAGGTCGCCCGGATCACCAAGACCTGGGAAGGTCTGGCGAAGACGATGTTCACGACCTCGGACAACTACGTCCTACAGATCCACTACCAGCTGCCGGAGCCCCTGCTGAGCCTGGTGGTGGCGACGGCGCTGACGGTCGACACGGCGCTGAAGCAGGATTCACGGGGTCTGGGCTGACGGGGCTGTTCACGGCTGGCGGGGCTGTTCGGTCGGTTCACAGGGGCCGACCGACGTCTCTGTTCACGGGCGTGTTGATGGCGGCCGCTGGTTCACAGAGGCCGGTCGGTTCACAGGTGTCGGCCGGTTCACAGAGGGGTGTGGTGCCCCGGCTCCGCGGCGTGTTCACAAGGACCGGTCGGTTCACAGAGCCGTGAGGGGCTCAGGCTCCGAGGCCGGTTAACGGGAATCGGTCAGTTCACAGGAATCGGTCGGTTCACAGGAACCGGTCGGTTCACAGCGATGTGAGGTGTCCAGGCTCCGATGGTTGCCGGGGCATCAACGACGGTTCGTACGGCGCCGGATGGGCCGGGTGGGCCTCCAGCGCGAGAACCGACGCCACCGGGTGCTCCTCGTCGTCCAGGACCGAGACCTGATCCGCGGCCGGGATCGAGGCGGGCAGCGACACGGGGTCCGGTGTCGACCGTGACAGCGTCACCACGCCCCACCCCGCGAGCCCCGCGCCCGCCAACGCCAGCAGTAGCCCCGCCGCTCCGCCCTGGAGCCGTTCGCCGAGCAGTGTCAGGCCGATGACCGCCGCCGCGACCGGGTTGGCCAGGGTCACCAGGGCCAGTGGGCCGCCGAGGCCGCCCCGGTAGGCGGTCTGGGACAGGATCAGGCCGCCCGCCGCGAACGCCGAGACCAGCAGCGCCACCCCGATCACCTGCCAGCCGGGCAGCGCACCCGAGCCGGCCGTCGCCGCGACCGTGACCGTCTGGGTGAGGGCCGAGGCCACTCCGGACGCCATGCCGGACGCGCTCGCGTGCCGCAGCCCGGGCTTGGCGCCGGGACGGGCCAGCACCCCGATCAGGACCATCGTCGTACCGGCGACCGCGAGGGCCTCCGGCAGACTCAGCACGTCGTCGGGCGCCGGACCGGACGCCGTGACCAGGATCGCCGCAAGACCGAGCAGCGTCAGGGCGGTGCCGCGCCACTCCACCGCGCTGACCCGCCGCCCGGCGACCCGCGCCCCCAGCGGTACCGCGGCGACCAGGGTGAGCGCGCCCAGCGGCTGCACCACCGTGAGCGGACCGTACTTGAGGGCGACCACGTGCAGCAGCGCGCCCGACGCGTTGAGCAGCACCGAGCCCCACCAGGCGCCGGTCGCCAGCAGCCGCCGTATGCCCGCGTCGGCGTTGCGGGAGGCGAGCCGTTCCTGGGCGACGGCCGCGGCGGCGTAGGCGACGGCGGACAGGAGGGAGAGGGCGACGGCGACGAGGGTGGCGGTGTTCATCTGCCGGCCCCCAGTCCCGTTCCCAGTCCCGCTCCCACGAGGGCGGGCTCGTCGGCCGGGGCGAGCCTGCTGCCCTGCCCCTGCCCGGCTGTCGACTCGGTGCGGTGCGGCAGGTGGACCACCGCGAGGGCGATGCCCAGCAGGACCGACGCCACGATCGCGTCGAGCCAGTAGTGGTTCGCCGTACCGACGATGACCAGCAGCGTCACCAGCGGATGCAGCAGCCACAGCCAGCGCCAGCGGGAGCGGGTCGCGACGATCAGGCCGATCGCCACCATCAGGGCCCAGCCGAAGTGCAGCGACGGCATGGCCGCGAACTGGTTGGACAGGGTGTCGGCCTCGGGGGAGGCGCCGTAGACCGTCGGCCCGTACACCTGGCCGGTGTCGATGAGGCCGGCCGCGCCCAGCAACCGGGGCGGGGCCAGCGGGAAGGCGAGGTGGATGACCAGGGCGGCCCCGGTGACCACGGCGAGGACCCGGCGGGCCCAGACGTAGTGGGTGGGGCGCCGCAGGTAGAGCCAGACCAGGAAGGCGGCGGTGGCCGGAAAGTGCACGGTCGCGTAGTAGGTGTTCGCGACGTGGACGGCGGTGTCGCTGTGCAGCAGCGCAGACTGCACGGCGCCCTCGCCGGGGAGGTGGAGGGCACGCTCCCAGTCCCAGACGCGGGTCGCGTTGTGGAAGGCCTCGGCGGTGTGTCCCGTCGCCAGTTGCCTGCCGAGTTTGTAGACGAGGAACAGGCCCGCGACCAGCAGGAGTTCACGGACGAGCGGCGGCCGTCGTATACCGGCGGGTTCCGCCTTGGCAGGCGCGGTGCGGGCTTCCATCCCCCGACCCCTTCGGTAGTGCGTTTATGGGCGTGAACTCGTCTGTACGGGTGCTCCGCTCATCGATACGTTGGTGTACCGATACGAGAGTGTACCGAAACGAATCCGTTCCGGTACACTGGCGTATCGATGGACTTACGCCACACTGGAATCGGGAATAAGCCACAGAGCAGCCCGACACGAACGACAGAAGCGACAGGAATGAGGAGCGCAGGCATGACGTCGCAGGCCGCGGAGGGACCGGAACCGGTCGTCGCCTCCCGCCGCTCCAAGATCACGCCGGAGCGTGAGCAGGAGTACTTCGACGCCGTGCTCCATCAGATCCGCGAGTGCGGGTACGAGGCGCTGACCATGGAGGGTGTCGCCGCCAGCGCACGTTGCAGCAAGTCGACGCTCTACCGGCAGTGGAAGACGAAGCCGCAGTTCGTGGCCGCCGCGCTGCGCGCCAACCGGCGCGCCCGCTTCGCCGACGTCGACACGGGGACCCTCGCCGGGGACCTGCGCGAGGCGGCGCGGGCGGCGGGCGAGTGGTCGGGCCACGACACCCGGCTGATGCAGGCCCTCGGCCATGCCGTCATGCAGGACCCGGAGCTCCAGGAGGCGCTGCGCGAGGCGCTCGTCGAGCCGGAGCTGTGCGCGTTCCGCGAGATGATCCGGCGCGGGATCGAGCGCGGCGAGATCGCCGCCGACCATCCGGCGCTGGAGTACGTACCGGCGCAGATGATGGGCGTCCTGCGGGTCCGCCCGGTCCTGGAGGGGCAGTACGCCGACCCGGAGTATCTCGTGAGGTTCGTGGAGGCCGCGGTGCTGCCCGCACTCGGACTCACCTGAGACGCAGGCCGCCGCCCGTGGCATGACCGGACGGTGACCTGTTCGCGCCGACCCGTGGGGACGGGGGCGGCGCGCACCCCCCGGCCGGGTGGGGTTCCTCTTGAGCGGAGAGGCGCCCCACCCGGCCGATCCACGTGATCACACGTTCTGCCCGCTGCCGTCCCCCGACGAGACCTTGATGCCGGCGGTTATCTCGTCGATCACCGACTCCTTCTGGTCGGCGTCGACACCGAAGCGGACGACGACGATCTGCTGCGGGTTGGCAGGCGCGGGGAAGGCGAGCGACTCGACGAACCCGTCGGCGCCCTTGCTCGTGATCGCCTTCCAGCGGACCAGATAGCCCTTCTGCCCGGCCACGGTCACCGCCTTGGAGGCCAGCACCTCGTGCGAGGTGATCTTCCCGTAGGTCGTACCGCCGTACGACTCCTCGGCGTTGGCCGCGATGTCGGCCTTGGCGACCGCCTCGGCGGTGCTGCCCGCGGTGCCGAGCGCCAGCGCGGGCGCCGAGTACGCCCCGCCCTTCGTGCAGGACTTCGTCGTATCGCCCGGGCACTTGTACGAGCTGTCCGAGGTCACCTGCCCGCCCACGCTGATCGACTGGCCGTACCAGCCGTCGGGGATCGGGATGCTGATCCCGTTGACCGAGTCGGGCACGGACCCGCTGTCGATCTTCGGGCTCTCCGAGGGCTCGGACTGCTGCGGATCGGGCGTCTGCCCGCCCGAGCCGCCGCCGGTGCCACCACCGGGCCCGCCCTGACCGCCCCCGCTCTGGCCACCCGGCCCGCCCTGTCCACCGGTGCCGCCCTGCCCGCCGGGCACCTGCGAGCCCACATTGCTGCCGCTGCTGCCGTCATCCTTGGTCAGCGCGTACACACCGCCGCCTATACCGGCGAGGACGGCTATCGCCACCGCGACGGCTATACCGGTGCGCAGCCCGCGCCGGGTGCCGGTGTCCGTCGGTGAGTGGTCCGGATACGCCGGATACGACCCGCCGGCGGCCAGCACCGGCGGACCCCAGGCGGGGGCCGAGCCGTCGAGACGGGTCTGTTCCGTCCATGCCTTACCGTCCCACCAGCGCTCGGTGGCGGGGCCGTCACTTGTCTGCCCGGGGTCGGGATACCAGCCGGGAGGAGTCTCCTGCGTCATGCCCCCACCGTATGAGGCAAGGGTGAAAGCCGGATGAGAGGAGTCCCCTTTCCTCGGGGAAAGACGCAGAAAGGCGGTCCGAGATGCCGAGATAGCGGGATACGGGAGGCCAGGGGCCGTCGACCAGTAACCGCAGCGGGGCCTTTGGCCGCCGGGGGACAACGGCTGGGGGAGCGAGCCGGGGATGCTCGGGTGTCGGGCGCTGGTGCTTTCCGGGCAGGCGCCCGCGAGGCCATAGAGGCGGGCTGAGATGCCGGGACGACGAGGGGCAGGCGCCCTCGACCAGCGGCCGCGCAGGCGCCTCTTGAGCCGTCGCAGCCCGTCCCGGCTGGACATGAGTGAGCCGGGGATGCTCGGTGCCGGGCGCCGTTGCCTTCCGGGCGAGTGTCCGTGAGGCCGCGAAGGTGGGCGGAGGTCCCGGGACGGGGAGGGGGCAGGCCCTCCCGACCACCAGCCGTACCGGTGCTGTTCCGCTGTCGGCGGCAGCCGCAGTCCCTCCCGACCGGGGGTGCGCGAACCTAAGGACGCCTGGCGCCTGTCCTGTCCGGGCGGGTGCGCGGCGAGGCCGTGGGTGGTCAGGGGTCCGAAGGTCGCGAAAGCGTGCGTCTGTATCGTGGTGGAGTGCGGCCCCGGCTCGACGGGCGGTCAGGCGCCTTCCACCACCAGTCGCACCGGGGCCTTCTCCGCCGCCGGGGGCAGCCGTAGACCCTCTCGGCCCGGGGTGATCGAGCCGAGGATGCTCGGGTGGTGGGCGCCGGTGCTGTTCGGGTGGGTGCCTGGCAGGCCGTGGGCCGTCAGGAAGCCGAGGATCGCGAAGGCGTAGGCCTCCTTGGCGGTGGATGGCAGGCCCAGGTCGTCGGAGGTGCGTAGTGGCAGGCCTGGGAGGCGGGCTTCGAGCATCGTCATCAGTACGGGGTTGCGGGTGCCGCCGCCCGAGGCGATCACCTCTGTCGCGCCCACCGCGCGGACGGCGTCGGCGACCGTACGGGCCGTGAGCATCGTCAGCGTGGCGATCACGTCCTCGGCGGCCAGGGTGCCCAGGCCGGCCAGGGCGTCCTGGAGGTAGCCGAGGTGGAACAGCTCCTTGCCGGTGGTGCGGGGTGCGGGCAGTGCGTAGTACGGCTCGTCCAACAGGCGTCGCAGCAGAGGGCCGTGGACTGTGCCCCGGGCGGCCAGGGCGCCCTCGGCGTCGTACGTGAGCCTGCCGCCGCTGAAGCCCTTCGTCGCCGCGTCGATCAGCGCGCAGCCCGGGCCGGTGTCGAAGGCGGTGCCGTCCGGGGCGGTGAGGTTGGCGATGCCGCCGAGGTTCAGGGCGACGGGGGTGCCCGGTCGGCCGCGCAGCCACAGCAGGTCGACCAGGCTGACCAGCGGGGCGCCCTGGCCGCCGGCGGCGATGTCGCGCGGGCGGAAGTCGGCGACCACGGGCAGTCCCGTCGCCTCGGCGATCCAGGCCGGTTGGCCGAGTTGGAGGGTGCCGTGGGCCCGTCCGGCGTCTGCCCAATGGTAGACCGTCTGACCGTGCGAGGCGATCAACTCCGCCTCCCCGCCGCACAGTTCGTCCTTCGCGCGGACGGCCGCCCTCGCGAAGGCCTGGCCGATCCTGGTGTCGAGGCGGCACACCTCGGACAGGGAGGCGGCGGCCGGGGGCAGCGCCGCCGCCAGCGCCTCCCGCAGTTCGGCGTCGTACGGCTCGCTCACCATGCCCAACGGGCGCAGTACGAGGCTGTCGCCGACGAGGGTCAGCTCGGCCGCCGCCGCGTCGATGGCGTCGTACGACGTCCCGGACATCAGACCGATCACCCGCATGCCCTCAACCCGCCTTTCCTGTACCGGCCTTGGGGGAGGCGGCGAGCGCCAGCACGCTCACCGCGCACACCGTCGCCGCGTAGTACGCGGGGATGTCCACGTTCCCCGTCCGCTTCACCGTCTCCGTGATGATCAGGCCCGCGCACCCGGAGAACACCGCGTTGGAGAGGGCGTAGGCGAGGCCGAGGCCCGTCCAGCGCGCGCTCGTCGGGAACAGTTCGGCGAGCATCGCCGGGCCAGGACCCGCCATCAGCCCGACCACCGCACCCGCCCCGAACACCGCCACCCCCTTCACCGCGTTCGAAGTACCCGCGTCCTGAAGGAGGTTGAGCAACGGCACCGCCAGGACCACCACCAGCACCGCCCCGGCCAGCATCACCGGCCGCCGCCCCACCCGGTCGCTGAACCACCCGGCCGGGACGATCGTCGACGCGAACCCCAGATTGGCCGACACCGTGGCGAGCAGCGCCTGTTGGAAGCTCGCGTGCAGGGTGCTCTGGAGATAGGAGGGGAGTACGACGAGGAAGGTGTAACCGGCCGCCGCCCAGCCCATGATCCGCCCGGCGCCGATCGCGACGGCTCGGGCCACCTCGCGGGCCGGCGGGCTCTGCGCGGCCGGCGCCCGTGCGAAGGCGGGCGTCTCGTCCAGCCGCAGTCTCAGCCACAGCGCGCCCAGCCCCAGCGGCAGCGTCATCAGGAACGGCAACCGCCAGCCCCAGTCGGCCAGTTGGGCCTCGGTGAGCAGTGTGGCGAGCAGGGCCGCCGCGCCCGCCCCGGCCAGCAGCCCCAGCGCCACCGTGAACGACTGCCACGACCCGTACAGCCCGCGCCGCCCCGGTGGCGCGAACTCGGTCATCACGGAGACCGCGCCTCCGAACTCCCCGCCCGCCGACAGCCCTTGGACCACCCGGAGCAGCGTCAGCAGCCAGGGGGCGAGGGCGCCGACCGTGTCGTACGTCGGCAGCACGCCGATCAGGGTTGTGGCGCCCGTCATCAGCGCGATCACCAGGATCAGCACCGGCCGCCGGCCGATCCGGTCGCCGAGCCGGCCGAACACGGCCGCGCCCACCGGCCGGAAGAAGAACGCCAGCGCGAAGGACGCATACGTCTTCACCAGCGCCTCGGCCTCGCCGCCGCCCTCCGGGGTGAAGAAGCGGGCCGCGATCACCGTCGCGAAGTAGCCGTAGACGCCGAACTCGTACCACTCGATGAAGTTCCCCACCGAGCCCGCGAAGAGGGCTCTGCGGGAGTGCTCCGGCCGAGGGGGCCGCAGGTCGGGGGCGGGCGCGGGCGCGCTCATGGAGATCCTTTCCGGGGGCGCGGGCAGGGCGGTCGAGGGGGCGCGTCAAGGGGCGGATGTGCGCCCGCCGCGACGGAAAATTAGCTTCATTTCAGGGGTTGTTGACTGTCAATAACTTTCACGACGCCTGGTGGCGGGCCCGCCGCGTCGCCCTGCCGTACTCCCTGTCACTCGTCCCGGCAACACCTGCGCGGACCCGCCTCCACTTCGGCAGTCGGACGGCTAGTCTCAAGTTCTGTACGTCGTTCAGGCGATACCGGGGAGGTAGCGGGATGACGGAGGAACGGCCCGGGACGGCCGGCTCTGCCGCCCTGTGGGAGCGCGACACACAACTCGCCGCCGCCGAGCGGGCGATCGACGCCCTGTGCGCCGACGCCGCCTCCTCGGGCAGCCTGCTGCTCCTCACCGGAGAGGCGGGCCTCGGCAAGACCGCGCTGATGGCCGAAACCCGGCGCATCGCCGAGCGGCGCAACTGCACGGTGTGGTCGGCGCGCGGCGGCGAGACCCTCAAGTCGGTCCCCTTCAACGTCGTACGACAGCTGCTACAGCCCGCGCTCCTCTCGCTGATGCCGGAGGAGGCCCGCGAATACCTGGGCGACTGGTACGACATCGCCGGCCCCGCCCTCGGCATCGCGGAACCCGGCGACCGCATGGCCGACCCGCAGGGCGTGTGCGACGGCCTGGTCGCGGCCGTACGACGGCTCGCCAAGCGTGACTGGCCGCTCGTCCTGCTCATCGACGACGCCCACTGGGCCGACCAGGAGACCCTGCGCTGGCTGGCCGCGTTCGCCGAGCGGCTCGACGACCTGTCCGTCCTGGTCGTGGTCGCCCGCAGGCCCGACGAGGCCACCGGCGACCGCGCCGACCACCTGGAGGCGATCGCCAGAACGGCGGTGGGCCCCGTCGCCGCGCTCGACGCGCTGACCCCGGCAGCCGCCGCGGGCCTCACCCGCGCCACCCTCGGCCCGCACGCCGACGGCCCGTTCTGCCGCGAGGTGTGGGCGGTCACCGCGGGCAACCCGTACGAGACCGTCGAACTCCTCGCCAAGGTCCAGGACGCCGGACTGGCCCCCGTCGAGGCGTCCTGCGGAAGCCTGCGCGAACTCAACAACTCGGCGCGCGGCGGCGGCCTCGTCGCCCGCCTCCAGGACCTGGGGCTCGCGGCCACCCGCTTCGCCCAGGCCGCGGCCATTCTCGGCTCGGGCATCAGGGTGGACCTCGTGGCCCGGCTGGCCACCCTGGGTCCCAACGAGGCCTACCGCTGCGCCAACCTCCTCTGCACGGAACGCATCCTCACCGAACCCGATCTGACGGCGGGTCAAGTCACCGACAGTGAGCTGGAGTTCGTCCACCCGCTGATCGCCACCGCCGTGTACGACTCCATCCCGGACGGCATGCGCACCGCCATGCACGGGATCGCCGCCCAGGTCGTCACGGAGTCCGGCAAGGGTGCCGCAGCGGCCTCCCGTCACCTGCTGCACGTCTATCCGGACGACGACGAGGAACTCGTCGACCAGCTCCGCGAGGCGGCCCGCGAGCACCAGGCGGTCGGCGCCCCGGACGCGGCCCGCAGCTGTCTGGAGCGCGCCCTGCTGGAACCGCCCCGCCCCGAGAGCCACGCGCACGTGCTCTACGAACTGGGCTGCGTCACCCTCCTCACCTCGCCCGCCACCACCATCGGACACCTCCAGACGGCGCTCGCGCTGCCCGGCCTGGAGGGCACCCTCCGCGTCGACGCGATCGTCCGCCTCTCCCAGGCCCTGCTGCACAACAACCAGATGGAGGAAGCGGTCCGCACGGTCGAGGAGGAGGCCGCCCGGCACCAGCCCGGCCCCGCCCGTATGCGCTTGCAGGGCGCGCAGTTCATGCTGGAGTGCCTCCACGGGGGCGACGCGCCCGCGCCGGGCCGCTCCGAGCGTCTCGCCGAGCTGGCCCGCCCCTGCACCGGCCGGGACAACTCCGAGCGCGCGCTGCTCATGCTGCGCGGCTTCGACGCCATGGCCCACGGTGAGAACGCCGAGGAGGTCGTGGAGGTGTGCGACCGCGCCCTCGTCAACGGCCGCCTCGCCCCGGGACTCGGCTGGACCGACCCCGAGTGGGGCATCGAACTGCTGCTGATGCTGGCCTGCTCGTACGCCTACACCGACCGTCTCGACCGCGCCGAGGCCCTCTACAACGAGGCCCTGCGCGCCTACGAGGCGGCGGGCTGGAGCGGCGGCCACCTCTCCCTCGCCCATGCCTACGTCGGTCTCGGGCACCGCAGGCGGGGCCGGCTCAGAGAGGCCGAGACCTCTCTGCGCGAGTCCCTGCGCCTCGCCGAACGCGTCGGGCGCGGGCTGCCCCTGTACTGGTCGGCGACCTGCAACCTCGTCGACACGCTGCTCGCCCGCGGCCATGTCCAGGAGGCCTGGTCCATCGCCGAGCAGTACGGCTTCGCCCCGCCCTACCCGTCCACCATCGTGCTGCCCGAACCCCGCGCCGTACGCGGCCGGTTGCTCCTCGCCGTCGGCCGCACCAAGGAGGGCATCAACGAACTGGAGGCCGCGGAGAAGGCGGCGACCGTGCGCGGCTTCCACAACCCGGTGCTCGCCACCTGGGCCGTCGACCTCGCCCGGGCCCTGGCGACGGAGGACCCGCTCCGCGCCGCCACCCTGGCCTCCGACGCCCGCCGGCACGCCGAACGCTTCGGCACGGACACCGCCATCGGCGAGGCCCTCCGCTGCGCGGCGAGCCTGGAGACCGGCCAGCGCGCGGTCCGGCTGGCCGCCCAGGCGGTCGCCTACCTGGAGGCGTCACCCTGCCAGTACGAACACGCGGCGGCCCGCGTCGAGTACGGCATCCTCGCCCGCTCCGTCGCCGAGATCCAACGCGGCCTGACCCTGGCCAAGTCGTGCGGCGCGGACGGCCTGGTGGCCCAGGCACGGGACGTCCTGGAGACGGGCCGGGGCCTGCGCTGACCGACGAGGCGCCTGGCACGTGGGTCACACCCGGAGCAACTGCTCCGTGACCTTCTCCAGGCGCCTCCGCACGTCCTCGTCGTACGTCTCCTCGTGCGCCCGCGCCGGGCTCGTGCCGTCGAAGTAGCGTCCGCTGCCCGACTCCCGGGTCACCAGTGCGAGAACCCCCGCAGCGCCGTCGGCGACGCTCGACCAGGGGGTGACACCGGCCTCGCGAACCATCGTGGTGTCCATGTAGGTGGCCGGGTGCAGCACGTTGACGGAGATGTCCCAGGCCGCCAACTCCTCGGCCAGGGTGAAGGTATGGGCGGCGAGCGCGAACTTGCTGCGGACGTACGCCGTGGTCCCGCTGTAGCCGCGGGTGAGTTCGGGATCGGTGAAATCGAGGGGCGCCTGACCGGCCGAGCCGACGTTCACGATCCGTGAGGGCGCGCCCGCGCGCAGCGCAGGCAGCAGGGCGCGGGTGAGGACGACCGGCGCGAGGTAGTTCACCGCGAGCCGCAATTCGTGCCCGTCGGCGCTCAGTTCACGCCCCGAGCCGCGCGGACCGGCCCCGACGCCCGCGTTGTTGACGAGCACGTCGAGACTCGGGTGCGCGGCCGAGACCTCGGCGCCCAGCTTCCGTACGGCGGCCAGCGAGGCGAGGTCCGCGACGAACCCCTCGGCCGCGCCCTCGGTCCGCAGCTCTGTGACGAGCCGCTCGGTGCGGTCGGGGTCGCGCCCGTGGGCGAGCACGGCGTGCCCGGAACGGACCAGCTCGAAGGCTACGTACCGGCCGAGCCCCGAGGTGGCGCCGGTGATCAGAACAGTGGACATGCCTCCACGGTAGGCACGGGAGGCGGACACGTACGAGATGCTGCTGGGACTACGACCGGCAGGGTCACCCTTCCGTCCGGTCCTCCTCCGTACTGTCTTCCTCCGCCAGGACGCGCTGTGCCGCCGCGAACGCCGAGTTGGCCGCCGGAACCCCGCAGTACACGGCCGTCTGGAGCAGCACCGCGCCGATCTCCTCGGGGGTGAGCCCGTTGCGGCGAGCGGCCCGGACATGCATCGCCAGCTCGTCGTAGTGGCCGTGCGCGACCAGCGCCGTCAGCGTGATCATGCTGCGCTCGCGCCGGGTGAGCGTCGGGTCGGTCCAGATCTCGCCCCACGCGTAGCGCGAGATGAAGTCCTGGAAACGGGCCGTGAAGGGCGTCTGGCGCGACTGGGCCCGGTCCACGTGCGCGTCACCGAGCACCTGCCGCCGCACCTCCATGCCCCGCAGGGGCACCGCCCCGAAGTGCGGGCGCAGCGCGGCCAGTACGGCCTCCGGGCACTGCGCGACCGCCAGATGCGAGGCGCCCGGCAGCTCGACGAGCGTCGCACCGGGCACGGCGTCCGCGATCTCCCGCAGATGGGCCGGGGGAGTGGCCGGGTCCTGCCGTCCGGCGACGAGCAGCGTGGGCACACCGATCTCGGCCAGCCGGTCGCGCAGGTCGAAGGCGCCCAGCGCGTCGCAGCAGGCGGCGTACGCGTCAGGATCGGCGTTCCGGTGATCCGCCACCAGCTCCGGCACGGTGAACCCGGACGTGAACCAGCGCGCGTCGGCACTCTCCGCGAGCCCGGCCAGCCCCTCGCTCCGCACCAGTGCGGCCCGCTCCTCCCACGGCTTGCTGCCGTTGAAGTGGGCCGAGGAGCAGAGCACGGCGAGCGAGGACACGCGCTCGGGGTGGTGGAGGGCCAGATGCAGACCGACGGCACCGCCCAACGACACGCCCGCGTAGGCGAATTGCTCGATCCCGAGCGAGTCGGCGAGGGCGAGTACCAGCGCGGCGAGATCACCGACGGTGGCCCCCGGTCCGATCAGGCCGGGCGCCGAACCCCCGTGCCCCGGCAGGTCCCAGCGGACCACGCGATGCGTGACGGACAGCTCGGGCGCCACCTTGTCCCAGAGGGCGTACGACGTCCCGAGCGAGGGCCCGAGCAGCAGCGGGGGAGCGGTGGCGGAGCCCTCGACGCGGTGGTGCAGCAGCTTGTCGGTCACGGTCGCTCCAGAGCACGGTCGGTGAGGTCTCCGGCGGAGCCGGTGTAACGGGCGGGGTCGGTCAGGTCGTCGAGAGGGAGATCCTTCAACTCCGGCTCCTCGGCGAGGAGTTCGGCAAGCGTCCGGCCCTCGGAGTAGGTACGGGCGGCCACTTCGGTGAGCAGGGCCTTCGCACGGGCCCGGCCCAGCACGGGCGCGAGTTCGGCGGCCAGCCGCTCGGAGACGATCAACCCGTGGGTGAGACCCAGGTGTTGGTGCATGGTGTCCGCGTGGACCCGCAGTCCCCCGGTCAGTTCGACGGCGTCCCTGGCGGCGCCTCCGGTGACCCGCAACAGCTCCCTGAGCGGCTCCCACTCGGCGTGCCAGGCACCGGCCGGCCGCTCGTCCTCGGCGACGAGAGCGCCGTACAGGGTGGCCGCGAGCTGCGGTGCGCGCCGGGCGGCGGCCGCGATCAGCGTCGACCGTACGGGATTTGCCTTGTGCGGCATCGCGGACGAACCGCCGCCGCTGCCCTCGGACACCTCGGCGATCTCGGTACGGGCGAGGGTGAGTACGTCGGCGGCGATCTTCCCGAGGGCGCCCGCGGTGAAGGCGAGTGCTCCGGCGAGATCCGCGACGGGGGTCCGCAGGGTGTGCCAGGGCAACAGCGGTTCGGCAAGGCCGAGTTCACGGGCGTAGGCGGCGACAAGGGCCTGTGAGTCGGTGGTTCCGTACGCGGCGAACGCGGCCAACGTGCCTGCGGCGCCGCCGAGTTGGGCGGGGAGTGTGTGACGTACGGCCGTCAGACGGTCGTGTGCGTCCAGGACCAGCGAGCGCCAGCCCGCCGCCTTCAAGCCGAAGGTCGTCGGTACGGCGTGCTGGGTGAGGGTGCGGCCCGGCATCGCGGTGTCGCGGTGCTCGGCGGCGAGCCGGGCGAGGGCCCGGGCGGTGCGGTCGAGGTCCGCGAGGACCAGGTCCAGGGTGCGGGCGGCGACCAGCATCGTCGCCGTGTCCAGGATGTCCTGGCTGGTGGCACCCCGGTGGACGTACGGCCCGTACTCCGCGCCGACCGCCGCCGTCAGGTCCGCGACCAGCGGGATCACCGGGTTGCCGCCGGACCGGGCGCGCAGCGCGATCGACCGTACGTCGAAGGAGGCTGCCTGGTCGGCTGCCGCGTCGACCGCCGTGGCCGCCTCCGCCGGAGCCAGCCCCAGCCCGGCCTGGGCACGGGTCAGCGCGGCCTCGGCGTCCAGCAGCGCCCGTAGATACGCGGTGTCGCTCGTCGCGGAGGCCGCCGGGGAACCGGCCCACCCGGGGGAGAGCAGGCCGGTGTCGGCGTCGTCGGTGGTAGCGGCATCGGCAGGTGGTGTCACTCGAACTCCAGGAAGACCGTCTCGCCCTCGCCCTGAAGGCGGATGTCGAAACGGTACGTCCGCCGGTCGCCCTCGGCGGCGATCAGCGTGGCGCGCCGCTCGGCGGACAGGGAGTCGAGCAGCGGGTCGGCGCCGTCCGCCAGATACGCCCGCGTGTACAGGTGGTGCAGCAGACCGCGCGCGAACACGCACACGCTGATGTACGGCAGACCGGAGTTGCCCGGGGGCAGTGTGTACAGGGCGAAATGGCCGTCGGCGTCCGTGGCGACCCGACCGAAGCCCGTGAAGTCGGTGCCGTTGCGGCCCAGATAGCCGCCCGTCACCGGGTTGCGGCGCAGGGAGCCGGGGGCGCCGGTCAGAGAGCCGTCGGGCGCCGCCTGCCAGAACTCCAGCAGGGCGTCGGGGATCGGGTCGCCCTCGCCGTCCAGGACGTACCCGTGGACGGTGATCGTGTCCGGGTGGCCCTTGGGCGCGACCTGCTCGCCCTCGGGGAAGGGGAGGGCGTACCCGTAGAAGGGGCCGACGGTGTGGGACGGGGTGGGGAGAAGGTTCTCCGGGGACTCCGGGGACTCCGGGGACTCCGGGGACTCCGGGGTCTCCGTCGGGGACAGCTGGGACTTCTGGGAGACGCTCATCAGTCGCGGCCTTCTTCGATCCAGGTGGCGGAGGGACCGTCGAGGACGATGTCCCACTCGTAGCCGAGCGAGAACTCGGGCTGGGACAGGTCGTGGTTGTACTGGGCGACCAGCCGGTCACGGGCGGCCTCGTCGGTCACCGAGCGCAGGATCGGGTCGTAGCGGAACAGCGGGTCGTTCGGGAAGTACATCTGGGTCACGAGCCGCTGCGTGAACGCCGTGCCGAACACCGAGAAGTGGATGTGTGCGGGCCGCCACGCGTTGGTGTGGTTGCGCCACGGGTACGCGCCCGGCTTGATCGTCGTGAACTTGTACCGTCCCTGAGCATCCGTCAGGACCCGCCCCACACCGGTGAAGTTGGGGTCGAGCGGCGCCGGGTGCTGGTCCCGCAGATGTGCGTACCGGCCGGAGGCGTTGGCCTGCCACAGCTCGATCAACTGGCCGCGCACGGGACGCCCGTTGCGGTCGAGGAGCCGGCCGGAGACGGTGATGCGCTCGCCGAGCGGCTCGCCCTGGTGCTGGACGGTGAGGTCGCTGTCGATGTCGGTGATGTCGGTGGCACCGAACACCGGCCCCGACAGCTCGACCGTCTCCGGGTCCCCGCCGTTCACCGCGACCAGCGGCTGTTTCGGGTAGCGCAGCAGCGAACTGCGGTACGGGGCGTAGTCGCGTGGCGGATGGTTCTGTACGGGGGCGCCTTCGGCGACGGCCTTGTCGTAGGCGTCCTGGAGGTCGCCCATTTCGTTGTCGATGTCCGACTGGGTGAGAGCCATGGGGAGTTCCTAGCGTTCGAGGACGAGGGCGAGGCCCTGGCCGACGCCGATGCAGAGGGTGGCCACACCGACTCCCGTGCCCTGGCGGGCGAGTTGGTGGGCGACGGTTGTGGCGAGGCGGGCGCCGGATGCGCCGAGCGGGTGGCCGAGGGCGATGGCGCCGCCCTGGGGGTTGAGGATGGCGGGGTCGAACTCGGGCCATTCGGCGACGCATCCGAGGACCTGGGCGGCGAACGCCTCGTTGAGTTCGAGGGTGGTCAGGTCGTCGAATGTCCTGCCGGCTTTGGCGAGGGCGCGGTTGACGGCTTCGACGGGGGCGAGGCCGAAGTAGTCCGGGTCGAGCGCGGAGACGCCGGTGGCGGAGATGCGGGCGAGGGGTTCGCGGCCGGTGGCCTTCAGGCCCTCCTCGTCGGTGAGGAGGAGGGCGGCGGCGCCGTCGTTGAGGGGGGAGGCGTTGCCCGCGGTGACCGTGCCGCCCTCCGTGCGGAAGGACGGCTTCAGCTTGGCCATGGCGGCGAGGGAGGCGTCGGCGCGGACGCATTCGTCGGCGCCGAAGACGACCGGGTCGCCCTTGCGCTGGGGGATGGTCACGGGGGCGAGTTCGGCGTCGAACAGGCCCGCCTGCTGTGCTGCGGCGGCCTTGTGGTGGCTGGCGAGGGCGAACTCGTCCTGCTGCTCCCGGGTGATCTTGTGCTTGTCGGCGATCAACTCCGCGCTCTCGCCGAGGGGGATGGTCCACTGCGGGTCCATCTTCGGGTTGGTCATGCGCCAGCCGAGGGTGGTCGAGTACAGCTCGGTGTGCCCGGCGGGGAAGGCGCGGTCGTTCTTGGGCAGGACGTAGGGCGCGCGGGTCATCGACTCGACACCGCCGGCCAGGGCGATGGAGGCGTCGCCGAGGGCGATGGCGCGGGCGGCCTGGATGACGGCTTCGAGGCCGGAGGCGCACAGGCGGTTGACCGTGACTCCGGGGACGGAGGTGGGCAGGCCAGCGAGGAGGGCGGCCATGCGGGCGACGTTGCGGTTCTCCTCGCCGGCGCCGTTGGCGTTGCCGAAGTACACGTCCTCGATCCGGGCAGGGTCCAGGCCGGGCGTACGGGCGAGGAGTGCGCGGAGGGCGTGGGCGCCGAGGTCGTCCGGGCGCACCGAGGCCAGGGCGCCGTTGTAGCGGCCGATCGGGGTGCGGACGGCGTCGACGATGTAGACGTCCTTGAGGCCGCGGGACAGGCCGTGCGTCATGGCTGGATCTCCTCGGGGATGCGGATCTTCGCGGCGGTCTTCGTCACGATCTCCTCGGCCGTGACACCCGGCGCCCTCTCGACGAGCACCAGCCCGCCGGTGGTGACGTCGAGAACACCCAGATCGGTGATGACCCGGTTCACACACGCCCTGCCGGTGAGCGGCAGTTCACACTGCTCCAGGATCTTCGGAGAGCCGTCCTTCGCGGTGTGCGTCATGACGACGATGACCGTGCGGGCCCCGTGGACGAGGTCCATGGCGCCGCCGATCCCGGTGATCAGCTTCCCGGGGATGGCCCAGTTCGCCAGGTCGCCGCCCGCCGAGACCTGCATCGCGCCCAGCACGGCGACGTCGATGTGCCCGCCCCGGATCATCCCGAAGGACAGCGCCGAGTCGAAGAAGGAAGCCCCCGGCAGGACGGTCACGGTCTCCTTGCCCGCGTTGATCAGGTCGGGGTCGACCTGGTCGTCGGTGGGGTAGGGGCCGGTGCCCAGGATGCCGTTCTCCGACTCCAGGACCACCTCCACCCCCGCAGGGAGGTAGTTGGGGATCAGCGTCGGCAACCCGATGCCCAGGTTCACGTACTGCCCGTCGCGCAGTTCGCGGGCGGCACGGGCGGCCATCTGTTCACGTGTCCAGGCCATCAGCTGCTCACCGTCCGCTGCTCGATCTTCTTGTCGGCCGCCTGCCCGGGCGTCAGCGCGATCACCCGCTGCACGAAGATGCCCGGCAGATGCACGGCGTCCGGGTCGATGGCGCCCGGCTCGACCAGCTCCTCCACCTCGGCGACGGTGATCCGGCCGGCCATGGCGGAGAGGGGGTTGAAGTTCCGGGTGGACTTGCTGAACACCAGATTCCCGTGCCGGTCGCCCTTCGCCGCCCGCACCAGCGCGAAGTCGGTACGGATCCCCCGCTCCAGCACATACTCGATGCCGTCGAACTCCCGCACCTCCTTCGCCGGCGAGGCCAGCGAGACACCCCCCTGGCCGTCGTAGCGCCAGGGCAGTCCGCCCTCCGCGACCTGGGTGCCCACCCCGGCCGGAGTGAAGAAGGCCGGGATGCCGGCCCCGCCGGCCCGCAGCCGCTCCGCCAGCGTGCCCTGCGGGATCAGCTCCACCTCCAGCTCACCCGCCAGATACTGCCGCGCGAACTCCTTGTTCGCACCGATGTACGAACCCGTCACCCGGGCGATCCGGCCCGCCGCGAGCAGCACCGCCAGACCCGACTCCATGGCACCGCAGTTGTTCGACACCACCGACAACCCCGCGACCCCGCGCTCGTACAACGCCTGGATCAGCACGTTCGGCACACCGCTCAGCCCGAAACCACCCACCGCGAGCGACGCACCGTCCGGCACATCGGCCACCGCCTCCAAAGCCGTGGCGACCACCTTGTCCATCCGTGAAGCCCCATCTCTTCCGAGCGTCTTCCAAGCGTGCTCTGTGCGTGTCCCGTGCGCGATTACTCAGGGCACTGAGTATTTCGGCGAGGTTTCCCTCACGCTGCCACTCGCTGGTCATGCCGTCAAGAGGTGCGAGAAAACAGCAGGTGGAGGCCGTATCGACAAGCTGGAGACAGGGTGGGCGTCGGGCTGTATCGTCAGTACACCAACGAAATTCTGCGCGCTCAAGCAGACGACCCCAGGAGCGGACATGGCCGCGGTGGACCTCTCCACCCACCCCGGGCACCTCGCCCGGCGACTCCAGCAGGCGCACTACCTGCTGTGGAACACGATGGTCTCCGAGGAGATCACCTCACCGCAGTTCGCGGTCCTGAACGCGCTGGTCGCCGAACCCGGCATGGACCAGCGCACGGTCGGGGAGCGGGTGGGCCTCGACCGGTCCACGGTCGCCGAGGTCGTCAGCAGGCTCGGCCGCCGGGCCCTCATCGACAAGGTGCGCGACCCGGAGGACGGCCGCCGCTCCCTGCTGCGCCCCACGGACGACGGTGTGCGCACCCACCGCAAGCTGACCGTGCGGACGGCCCGGATGAACCAGGTCTTCCTGGCCCCGCTCTCCGCCGCCGAACAGGCCGTGTTCCTCGACCTGATCCAGCGCGTAGCCGACGCGGCGGAAGGCCTGCGCAACCCGGCGGAACCGCTCGCCTCCCAGCGCTGACCTGGTTCCCTCCCTGCCACCGGGTCCGCTGAGCGGACCTGGAACGGATACCGTGCAGGGCGAGACCGCCGCACGGACCAGGGGACGGCCGGTCAGGAGCCGAGGAGGAACAGGAATGGCAGCCGGAGCATCCGGGGCAGGGACCGCGACCGAGTCCGAACCCGCGGGGATGCGTACCGTCCAGCGGGCCATCGACATTCTCGGGCTCTTCGACGAGGTCCGTCCCGCGCTGACCATCCGCGAGATCGTCAGCGCCTCCGGTCTGCCGAAGACCACCGTGCTGCGCCTGCTCCAGACCCTGCGGCTCAACGGACTCCTCTGGGTCGACGAGCACGGCCGCTACATCGCGGGCCCCGCGCTCCTGCGCTGGTCCCGGCTCGCCGAACAGGCCTGGCGGCTCCCGGCCATGGCTCAGGCCCTGCTGCGCGACCTCGCCGCCGAGCACAAGGAGACCGTGCATCTGTACGTACGGCGGGACATCCGCCGGGTCTGCATCGCTCAGGAGGAGGGACCGCAGGCGCTGCGCCAGGTCGTGCGCGTGGGCGACGAACTCCCGCTCTGGGCGGGCGGCGTGGCCAAGGCCCTGCTTCTCGACGCCCCGGACGCGTTGCTGCTCCGGGTCGCGGAGGCCTCACCGTACGGCGCCGGACATCTGACGACCCTGCGGCGCTGGATCGAGGAGGCCCGCGACCACGGGTATGCCGTCAGCCACGGCGAGCGCGAGGAGGGTCTGTCTGCGGTGGCCGTTCCGGTACGGGGGAGGAGCGGGGCCGTGGTGGCCGCGCTGTCCTTCGGTGGACCGAGTACACGGTTCACGGAGGAGCGGGTGGCGCGATTCGCGGGGGCGCTGCGCGGGGCGGCGGGGGAGCTGGGGCGGGCGGGGTTGCCGTTCGAAGCGTGAGGTGGTCGGTCGGGGCCGGCGATGGAACAGTGTTGGTCCGCTGGCCGGACCAAGCGTTCCGCTGTACGGACTATCAGGGTTACCCTGGAAGCCCGCACAGCGCGCCACCCGGTACGGAAGGCGAACCCCCGTGAGCCCGACCCTCGTCACCCGGCCCCCGCACACCCCCGCCGACTGGTGGGTCACCGCAGACCAGGCCCGCCGCACGGCGCAGGACGGTCTCGCCGATGCCGCGACGGCGCCCGACCTGCTGCGTACGCTCGCCGAACTGGACCGCGCCCGTCGTGCCTCGCTCGTCGCCGCCGGAGCGGCCGCCGAGGCACTGCTCGCTGCCGGGACAGGCTGGCCGGAGATTGCGGCGGCCCTCGGTCTCGCCTCGGCCGAGGAGGCGCGGGAGGTGCTCGGCGCTGCCCGGGCGGACGCGGAGTCGGCGATCGAGGAACGCCTGGGCCACCGCGCCTGAGCCCTACGCGGCGCCTGAGCCCTGCGCGCGGTCGGACTCGGTCAGGCCGTCGCGAACACCACCCACACCTGCCCCTGCGCGAAGTTCACCGGCGTGCCGTCCGCCGTCGTGAAGTCCGTCCCGTCCGTGGCTGCCCCGCGCCGCCACTCCACCTCGAACACCCGTCCGTCGCGCAGGACTTGGGCCCGGCCCGAGCCCACGGTCTGGGTGTACGGGGAGTTGTTGCCGAGGACGTCGTGGAACCGCGACTCGCGCACCTTCACGTACTGCACGACGACCGTCGGAGTGGCGAGGCGCTTGCCGTCGGTCGCGAGGGTCGGGGTGCCGTCCATCGACACCAGCCAGCCGTGCCGGTCCGCGGCCCAGGTGAAGGTGAAGCGCGCCGACGGGAAGCGGACGGTGCGCGACTTCGCCGGGGTCCCGCCCTCGGGGGCGGCGCCGTACCGGAAGCCGGTCGTCAGCGCGGCCGCTCCGGGCACGGCGTCGAGCAGCCGCTGCGGTCGCAGGTAAAGGTTGTGCGGCGCCACCTTGCCGGCGCCCCGGTAGTAGGCGCCGGAAGCGGCCGCCGACGGCGACTCGGCGTTCAGCGGCGCCTTGTCGATCAGCGGCAGCAGCTTGCCCTGGGCGCCGGAGAAGGCGAGCGTCGGCTCGTGGAACTGGCGGAGCAGCTCCAGGTCGGACTCGCGTGCGCTGCGTACCGGCCCGACGGCCTTCGGCAGCCGCGTCGCGTACACCGCCATCAGCCGGCTCAGACCGCCCTCGACCTGCTCGGCGTACACGATGTCCGCCGCCTCCAGGCCCGTCTGCGGGCGGGCCGCGGGGACGTTGTCGATCTTCACGGCGAGGGCCGAGCCGACGCTCATCGGGTCGTGCCCCTCGGATTCGCGCTGGTCGGGCTCCTGGCTGCGGCTGTGGGTCTGCCCGCGCCCGTCGTCGGAGGGGCGGTCGTCCGAGGTGCAGCCGGCCATCAGGGAGGCCGTCACCGCGGCCGCCGCCACCAGCGCCGCCGTGGCCGTTCCGCGGCGCCGTGTGCGTGCCGTTCGCGCGATCTGTCGCATGTCCACCGTCGCCACCAGTCCGTATCTCTACGATTGTGCGCTTATCTGTTCATTGGTGGCCATACCCGATTGATTCTGATCGCGCGGGGCGAAGGGGTCGAACGGCCCACGGCTGAGGTTCCCCGGCGGTGGCCTCAGCCCTCCGGACCGAGGATCTCCGAGAGGTCGTACCCCACCGGCTCCTCCAACTGGTCGTACGTGCAGCTGTCGGCCGTACGGTCCGGGCGCCAGCGGCGGAAACGGGCCGTGTGCCGGAAGCGCACGCCGTTCTCCATGTGGTCGTACGCCACCTCGGCCACCAGTTCGGGCCGCAACGGGATCCATGAGAAGTCCTTCTTCGTCGACCACCGGCTCGGCGCCCCCGGCAGCCGCGAGGCCTCGTGCGCCGCCTCGTCCGCCCAGGCGGCCCACGGATGGTCGCTCACGTCCGCCAGCCGCAGCGGCTCCAGTTCCTCGACGAGTTCGGCCCGCCGCTTCATCGGGAACGCGGCGCTCACCCCGACGTGCTGGAGGGTGCCCCGGGCGTCGTACAGCCCGAGCAGCAGCGAACCCACGATCGGCCCGCTCTTGTGCAGCCGGTACCCGGCGACCACGACATCGGCCGTCCGCTCGTGCTTGACCTTGAACATGGCCCGCTCGTCCTGCCGGTAGAGCAGGCTGAGCGGCTTGGCGATGACCCCGTCGAGCCCCGCCCCCTCGTACTGCTCGAACCAGCGCTGCGCGACCTCGATGTCGGTGGTCGCCGGCGCCACATGCACGGGCGCGGTCACGCCGGACAAGGCCATGGTGAGCAGCGCGCGCCGGTCGGTCAGCGGAACGTCGAGGAGCGACTCGTCGGCCAGCGCCAGCAGATCGAACGCGACGAACGAGGCGGGCGTCCGCTCGGCCAGCGTCCGCACCCGGGACGCGGCCGGGTGGATCCGCTCGGTCAGCGCGTCGAAGTCGAGCCGCCCACCGAGCGCGATCACGATCTCCCCGTCCAGCACGCAGCGCTCGGGCAACCGCTCCAGCAGGGCGGCCACCAGTTCGGGAAAGTACCTGGTCAGGGACTTGCCGGTGCGGCTCCCGATCTCGACTTCGGCCCCGTCCCGGAACACGATGGCCCGGAAGCCGTCCCACTTCGCCTCGTAGTGCATGTCCGGGGGGATCCTGGCGACGGACTTGGCGAGCATGGGTTTTACGGGGGGCATGACCGGGAGATCCATGGTTCGATTCTGCGCGCCCCCGCCCGTAATCGCCCGGTATGCGAGCTTCACGCGGGACGCCTACCGTGGCTCCCATGGGCGAAGCGGTGGAGTTGGAGGCGTTCGGGCGGACGGTACGGCTGTCCAGCCCGGGCAAGGTCTTCTTTCCGGAGCGTGGGTTCACCAAGCTCGATCTCGCCCAGTACTACCTCGCCGTCGGCCCCGGCATCCTGCGTGCGCTGCGCGACCGGCCCACCACCCTGGAGCGGTACCCGGACGGGGTGGCCGGGGAGAACTTCTTCCAGAAGCGGGCGCCCAAGAACATGCCCGACTGGATTCCGACCGCCCACATCACCTTTCCCAGCGGTCGCAGCGCCGACGAGATGTGTCCGACCGAGGTCGCCGCCGTGCTGTGGGCCGCCCAGTTCGGGACTCTCACCTTCCATCCGTGGCCGGTGCGGCGTGCCGATGTCGACAGTCCCGACGAACTTCGGATCGACCTCGATCCGCAGCCGGGAACGGACTACGGCGACGCCGTCCGGGCCGCGCACGAACTGCGGGCCGTGCTCGACGAGTTCGGGGGGCTGCGCGGCTGGCCCAAGACCTCCGGCGGGCGGGGGCTGCATGTCTTCGTGCCGATCGAGCCGCGGTGGACGTTCACGCAGGTGCGGCGGGCGGCGATCGCCGTCGGGCGGGAGCTGGAGCGGCGGATGCCGGAGCAGGTGACGACCAAGTGGTGGAAGGAGGAACGCGGGGAGCGGATCTTCGTCGACTACAACCAGACCGCGAGGGACCGCACCATCGCTTCCGCCTACTCCGTACGGCCTCGGCCGCACGCCCCTGTCTCGGCGCCGTTGACGTGGGACGAGGTCGGTGACGCGCAGCCCCGCGACTTCGACCTCGCCACCATGCCCGAGCGGTTCGCCCGACTCGGCGACGTGCACGGCGACATGGACGACCACGCCTTCTCCCTCGACGCCCTGCTCGAACTCGCCCGCCGCGACGAACACGAGCACGGACTCGGCGATCTGCCGTATCCGCCGGAGTACCCGAAGATGCCGGGTGAGCCCAAACGTGTGCAGCCAAGTCGGGCCCGGAAGGACTGAGTTCGCCGACTTGGCTGCCACGGAGACTGCCTAGTTCTCTCTGACTCGCCTTTCTGTCAAGGGTGTTGGAGGTATCGCCCGTCTCACAGGTCCTTGATCCGGATGTCCCGGTACGAGACCACGTCGGTCGTGCCGTGCACCTGGAGGCCGATGTATCCGGACGCGAACCGCCGCCCGTCCGTGCCCGGGTCGTCCGAGCGGGGCGGGGTGAAGTCCTGGCCGCCGTTGTTGTCGAACTCGTTGATCAGGACGCCGTTGCGGTAGATCGAGTAGTGCTGGTCGACCACCCGGATCTCGTAGTCGTTCCAGGTGCCCTTCTGGGTGACCCCGGCCCCGGCGAGCCCTACGCGGTCGAAGCCGTAGATCGAGCCCGTCTTGTACATGTCGCCGTCGGGCCGGTCGAGCACCTGCACCTCGTGCCCGTACTTGATGGCGACCCACTCCGGGCGTGCCTCCTCCGGGTGGTCGTGGACCCACGGGAAGCGCACGAACACACCGGAGTTGGCGTTGCCCGTGCCCGGTGCGTCGTCACGCCACTGGAGCTTGAGGGAGAAGTCCCCGTACTTCCGCTCCGGGAACCACAGCATGCCCAGACCCCCGACCGTCGTGCCGCTGGTGATCGACCCGTCGCCGTTCGGCGCGAACGAACCGCCGCCCACCTGCTGCCACTTGGCGAAGGCCGCGGCCGTACCGTCCAGGATCGTGCGGTAGCCCTCGGTCTGGCCCGGCTTGCCGATGCCGGACTCGCGGGCCGCCTCGTCGATCGCCGCGTCCTCACGCTCGTCGATGGCGCCGTCCTTGAAGAGCTGGTCGAGGACGGTCCGTACGTGCTTGAGGAACAGGGCGTGGGACGTCCATTCGCGTTCGTCCTCGATCAACTCGCCTATCCGGCAACGGTTGTTCGTCACCCGGTTCGGCACACCCGAGTCGACCGTGCCGACGATCACCGTCAACCGCTCGTCGTACTCGGGGCAGTTGGGCGCCGGAACCCCGCCGCCCGCCACGATCGTGAGGCTCACCGAGCGGGCGTCGCTGGTGTTGCCCGCCTTGTCGCTCGCCCGGTACGTCACGGTGTGCGCGCCCGCCCGGTCGACCACCACCGGCGCGGTGTACGCCAGATAGGGACCGCCGTCGAGCGAGTACTCGACCGTGGCGACACCCGAGCCGCCGTGGTCCGTGGCGCTGATGGTCACCTTGGCGGTGTTGACGTAGGCGCCGTTCGCGTTCCGGGTGCCCTCGACTGTCACGCCGGTCACCGGAGGAGTCGTGTCCTCGGCGGGCTGTGCGACGACCGTGAACGCGACGCTCTTCTCGGCGGAGACGTTGCCCGCCTTGTCGGTGGCGCGGTATCGGACGGTGTGACTGCCGACCTGATGCACCATCACCGGCCCGGTGTACGGCTGCCAACTCCCGCTGTTCACCGCGTACTCGACGGTGTTGACCCCGGACCCGGTGTCCGACGCGGAGACGGTCACCGTCGCCATGTCGAGATACGCCCCGTCCGGGTTCTGCTCGCCGCTCACCGTCGCCGAGGTCTCCGGTGGCGCCGTGTCCTCCGTCGGCGGCGGGACCACGGTGAACGCGACGCTCTTCTCGGCGGCCGCGTTGCCCGCCTTGTCGAACGCCCGGTAGCGCACCGCATGGTCACCGACCTGGTCGATCACCACCGGCGTGGTGTACGCCTGCCACGCGCCGTCCGCCCCGACCGCGTACTCGACCCGGTCGACGCCCGAACCCGCGTCGGTCGCGCCGATCGCCACGCTCGCCGAACCGACGTACTGGCCCTGGGAGTTCTGTGCGCCGGTCACGGTCGCCGAGGTCTCCGGGGCCGTCGTGTCGGAGCCGGAGCCCTCCGTCACCACGAGAATGCCCTGCATCTGGCCGTGGCCCGGGATCGTGCAGTAGTAGCGGTAGCGGCCGGGGGTGAGCGTGACCTCGGCGGTGTGCCGGCCGCCCTGGTCGTCGTTCGGGTTGGCCAGGATGTTGAGTGGCACGTCGTTGTTGTACTCGGGGTCGACGACGTCGAACGTCAACGTGTGCGGCATTCCCATGGTGCTGCCGGTCGCCGTGCTGTTCTCGAAGACGATCGTCGTCGCGCCCGCCACGGCGGTTGCCGGTGCGGAGGCGTACTTCGTGATGTCGTCGCCCGCCGTCCAGGTGAGGACCTGAGCGGCGGCGGGCTCGGCCGTCGGCTCGGCAGCGGTGCGTGCCCCCGCCGCCGACGTCAGTCCGAGGACCATCAACAGGGACGCCAACAGGGCCGTCCAGAGGTGTCTGCGTCCGCGTGTCACTCCGCTGCTCCCCTCGCGAGATCGCCGACCGCGGGCGTCGGGCCCCCGCCGGTGTAAGTGACCCGCCACAGCGCCGACTTGGCGTCCGAGGTGAAGAAACCCCGGCCGTAGTCGAGGACGTACAGCGCGCCGTCGGGACCGAACTTCCAGTCCATGAGGTTCTTGATGCCGTCGTTCCCGATCGGCACGATCTTCTTCAACGACTCGGAGTGGACGGGCAGTCCGCCGTCGCCCTGGGTCTTCGGATCCATGAGCACCGCGTTGCGCGGCTGGTCGGCGTCGTAGAAGTCGCCCACGAACCACTTGCCGTCCCAGTAGGCCGGCCACTTGGTCGTGCTCGCGCTCGCCGCGTCGTAGCGGTACACCGGACCGTTCATCGCGGCCTGGCCGCCGCCCTTCAGCCACGGCAGCAGGTAGGTGCTCTCCGCCTGCTTGTAGGACGGAATGCCGTTCGCGTCGCGCGGGAAGTCCGGGGCGCCGCCCTGGGGCGAGTACCAGATGTTGTTGCCGGTGACCGGCGGCAGGTTGACCAGACCGTCGTTGTTCGGCGACTCGTTCTTCGGGTGGTCGCAGTCGTACCAGCCCAGCGGCTTCGACGGATCGGGCAGATTGCGGTCACGATAGGGCTGCTTGTTGCCCATGCAGTACGGCCAACCCCGGTTGCTCGCCTTGGTGATGACCGCGAACGTGTCGTACTTCGCCGGACCCCAGGTCGTCGAGGGCGCGCCCGCGTCCGGACCGACCCAGCCCGCGTACAGCGTGTCCGTCGTCCTGTCGACGGCGATACGGGCCGGGTTCCTGACCCCCATCACATAGATCTCACCGCGGGTCTTGCCACCGCCCTCGTCGGTCTCCTGGCCCGTGAACAGGTTGCCCTGGGGCAGTGTGTACGTGCCGTCGGCCTCCGGATGGATGCGCAGGATCTTGCCGTTGAGGTTGTTGGTGTTGCCGGCGGTGCGCCGGGCGTCGGCGAACGACACGCCCTTGTAGGCGGGTTGGGGGTTGTTGCCGGAGTAACCATCGCTGAACTGACTGGAGTTGTTGTCACCGGTGGCGATGTACAGATTGCCCTTGGAGTCCCAGGCCATCCCGCCGCCCGAGTGACAGCAACTGTGGATCTGCACCGGCCACTTGAGCAGCACCTTCTCGCTGTTCAGGTCGAGCCGGTTGGTGGCCAGGTCCAGCGTGAAGCGGGAGACGTACCGCTCGGCCATCCTGGTGTCACGGTTGATCCGCGAGTGGGGCGTGTAGTGGAGATACACCCAGCCGTTGCGCTCGAAGGACGGATCCAGCTCGATCCCGAGCAGCCCCTCCTCGACCTTGATCAGTTCGTCCCCGCCGCCCTTGTTGCCGAAGACGCTCAACTCGCCCGCCAGAGTGACCTTCTTGGTCCTCGGGTCGTAGACGTGGATCTGTCCCCTGCCCTTGCCGATGTTCGGGTTGTTCCAGTCGGTGACCACCGGCTGGGAGGAGTCGGCGCCGCCCCGGCCGATGTAGAACACCCGCCCGTCGGGCGCGGTCACCAGCCCGTGCGGCTCACCGATCTGGTCGTTCTGCCCCGCCTGGTTGGGCTGCGTCAGCCGCTCCGCCCTGTAACTGGCGTTGATGGTGGCCTTGCAGTCGGCCTGGGCCAGCCGTGTCGTCCACAGCAGCGCCCCGCGCAGATGGGTACGGAAGTCCGTCTCGTCGTACGACGACACCGTGCCGCCCATCGCGGTGTAGAAGGAGCGCCCGCCGTCGTAGTCACGGCACCAACTCACCGGGTGGTCCCAGCCGTTGGCGCTCGCACCGGGCGTGTACGTCGACTCGCGCACCCGGGCCACGGTGTGCACCTCGCCGGACGGGTTCTTCACCCAGTTCAGCCACTGGTCCGGCCGCTTCCACTGCACCGGCAGATCCTTGGTGGCCGGATGCCGACGGTCGCCGACCTCAACGGTCGCCCGTTGTACGGCCGTTGGGCTGGTCGCCGCCGGTCGGGCGCCCACCAGCCCCGTGAACCAGTCGGAGTACGGTTCCGCCCGGGCCGCGTCATGGATACCGACGAAGCCGCCGCCGGCCTCCATGTAGGTCTCCAACCCGGCCTCCTGCTCCGGGTCGAGGACGTCACCGCCCCCGGTCAGGAAGACGATCGCGTTGAAGGTCCCGAGGCGGGCCCCGTCCGTGAACACGGAGGCGTCGCCCGTGGCCTCGACCTCGTAGCGCTGTTCCACCGGGCCGGACAGCCCGATCCGCTCGATCGCCTCGATCCCGGCGTTCACGACCGGCGACTCGTCCCCGGCCGCCGCCGAACCGTGGAAGACCAGGACACGTACACCGCTGCCGCCGGGCGGCGACTTCACGGACATCGTTGTCAATGACGGGTCCGGAGCCGGCCGCGCACTCGCGGCGGGCCCCGACAGCAGCCCGGCGGTGACGACCGTGGCGGCGACGGTGGCCGCCCAGGTACGTCTCCGCCCGCTCAACCCTCGTAAGGCCATAGGTTTTTGATGCGATGTGAACCGCACGTGGTCACCCACCCCTCTTCGGTCACAGCAAACGCCAAGGAAGCTAGACCCCTTTGGGCGGCCCGCCAAGAGGAATGACCGGGATCGCACGAACTTTGTCCTGGGTGTGGATAAACGGGTGCCGGGCCGCTACCGTCTCAGCGGTTCCTCTCGTTCCCGCTGCGCATCTTCCGTACCAGGGTGGGGAGTTCGGCATGGACAGACGTGACTTCAACCGGCGGATGCTGCTCGGCGGCGCGGCCGTCGCGACATCGTTGTCGGTCGCCCCGGAGGCAGGCAGCGCGACCGCCGCAGCCGTATTACCCCCGAAGACGGCCCCCGCCGGCGGCGAGGTGCGGCACATCCAGCTGTACGCCGAGCGGCTCGCCGACGGGCAGATGGGTTACGGCTTCGCGAAGGGCACCGCGTCCGTCCCCGGCCCCCTGATCGAGCTGAACGAGGGCGACACGGCGCACATCACCCTGGAGAACACGACGGACGTGGCCGTGAGTCTGCACGTCCACGGTCTGGACTACGAGATCTCCAGCGACGGCACGAAGCTGAGCCGCAGCGAGGTCGAGCCCGGCGGCAGCCGCACCTACACCTGGCGCACCCACTCCCCGGGCCGTCGCACGGACGGCACCTGGCGGGCGGGCAGCGCCGGTTACTGGCACTACCACGACCATGTCGTCGGCACCGAACACGGCACAGGCGGCATCCGCAAGGGCCTCTACGGCCCGGTGATCGTCCGGCGCAAGGGGGACATCCTCCCGGACACGACGTACACGATCGTCTTCAACGACATGACGATCAACAACCGGCCCGGGCATCAGGGCCCCGACTTCGAGGCCACGGTGGGGGATCGCGTCGAGTTCGTGATGATCACGCACGGCGAGTACTACCACACCTTCCATATGCACGGTCATCGCTGGGCGGACAACCGCACCGGCCTGCTCACCGGCCCCGACGACCCGAGTCAGGTCCTCGACAACAAGATCGTGGGCCCGGCGGACTCCTTCGGCTTCCAGGTGATCGCGGGGGAGGGGGTCGGCGCGGGCGCGTGGATGTACCACTGCCATGTCCAGAGCCACTCGGACATGGGGATGGCGGGGCTGTTCCTGGTGAAGAAGACGGACGGGACGATTCCCGGGTACGAGCCGCACGGTGCGGCGGGCTCCGCGGGTACTGCGGGTACTGCGGGTGTTTCTGGCGGGGCGGGGGAGCAGCAGCTGTCGCACGAGCACTGACCCGGCCCGAGAGCGCTCTCATCCGGTGCCCGGCCGGGACTATCCTGATCGGCAACCCGCCGATGAGGAGCCCCGAAGTGACCGAAACCGCGTCGCGTCCCACCCTGGAGGCCGTCGCCGCACGGGCAGGGGTCTCCCGGGCCACCGCGTCGCGGGTCGTGAACGGCGGGGACGGCGTACGCGAACCCCTCGTCGAACGGGTCAGGCAGGCCGTGGAGGAACTCGGATACGTGCCCAACCAGGCGGCCCGCTCCCTGGTGACCCGGCGGCACGACGCCGTCGCCGTCGTCATCGCCGAGCCGGAGACCCGGGTCTTCGCCGACCCCTTCTTCGCCCTCCAACTCCGCGGAATCAGCAAGGAGTTGACGGCCCACGACTCCCAGCTCGTGCTGCTGCTCACCGAAGGGCGCGACGACCACTCCCGCGTCGGCCGGTATCTCGCCGGCGGGCATGTCGACGGCGCGCTCGTCTTCTCCCTGCACCTCGACGACCCACTGCCCGGCCTGGTCCAGCGCGCCGGCGTACCCACCGTGTTCGGGGGCCGGCCCGACTGGAGCGAGGGCACGCGCGACGCCGTGTACGTCGACAGCGACAACCGGGGCGGCGCCCGGGCCGCCGTCCAGCATCTCGTCGACCTCGGGCGGACGCGCATCGCGCACATCACGGGTCCCCTCGACCAGACCTCGGCGGCGGACCGGCTCGACGGGTTCCGGGAGGTCGCGCCCGACGCCGACCTGCGGCTGATCGCCGAGAGCGACTTCACGCCGGCCGGCGGGGAGCGCGCGATGCGTGAACTGTTGGACCGGCGTCCGGACTTGGACGCCGTGTTCGCCGCGAACGATCTTGCCGCGTCGGGTGCGTTGCGTGTTCTGCGTGAACGTGGGCTGGGGGTGCCGTCGGATGTTGCTGTGGTTGGCTTCGACGACATGCTGGCGGTTGCTGAGCAGACGGATCCCCCGTTGACCACGGTGCGGCAGCCCATCGAGGAGATGGGGAGGTTGATGGCGCGGCTGTTGCTGGGGGGCGGGGTGGATGCGGCGTCCAGTGTGGTGCTGCCGACGACGTTGGTTCGGCGTGACTCTGCGTAGTGCTCTGCGGGACAGGCAGGCTGTTGGCTGTCGGCCGGTGGGGGCTTGTCGCGCAGTTCCCCGCGCCCCTTTGGGGCGCGCCCTTGGGCGCCCTCCTTACATCTGCGTCGGCACGCTCTTGATCACCGCGAACCGCGCTCCGTACGGGTCCGTCAGCTTGGCGATGGTGCCTACGCTCGCCACCTCCGTGGCCGGCATGCGGACCTGGCCGCCGAGTTCCTGGGCCTTGGCGACGGTCGCACCGGCGTCGGGGACCTCGAAGTACGGGAGCCAGTACGGGGTGGTCTCCGTGCCGGTCGGGTCGTCGGCGATGTCGATGACGCCGCCGAACATCGCGTCCTCCCCGGCGCCCGCCGGGTTCACGCAGGTGTACGAGCCGCCCGGGAACTGCACCCCCGACGTCTCCAGGCCCAGCACCTTGCCGTAGAACGCGGCGGCCTTGGGCACGTCATGCGTGTACAGCTCCACCCAGCACAGGGACCCGGGCTCGCCGGTCACTTCGAGGCCCTTGATCCGGGCGGGCTGCCAGAGGCCGAAGACCGCGCCTGCGCTATCGGTGAGGACGGCCATCCGGCCCGCGTCCATCACGTCCATGGCCGGCATCGGCGCGGCGCCCCCGGCCTGCTCGGCGGCCTTGACGGTGGCGTCGACGTCCGAGGTCTGGAAGGACACCGTCCAGGACGGCGCACCCCCCTGCTCCTCGGTCATCTGCATACCGCCCCCGGCGGTCCTCCCGCCCAGCTGGAAGAAGCCGTACCCGCCGGCCTCGGGGCCCGCCGACCGGAAGTCCCAGCCGAAGAGCGCACGGTAGAAGGCGGTGGCGCCCTCGATGTCGGGGGTGCCGAGATCGATCCAGTTGGGAGCGCCGGTCACGAAACGGGTGGTGAGCATCATTGCCCTCCTCTGTGGGGCCCGCCCTCGTGCGGAGCCCCCGTTGCCTGCTCTGCCGAGTCTTGCACCGCCCACTGACAATCGCTGCCGGAGTGCCGCAGCGGGCGGCAGGCATTGGAGGTGGTCACCCTGAGTGAGGACGAAGGCGCGCCTTGTTCCAACACGTTCCGCGCGCCGCCGTGCGCTCGCGCATCCGGCGGGAGCATGATCGTGCGACCGGCGGGATGCCGGGGCCGCGCGACGGACGGCCCCGGTGTCCGGCGTTGATCGGACGTTGAGCGAACGTTTTTCACCGTCCGGCACGATCTCGTGCATGCACTACGAGACGATCACCCCGATGGACAGCGCCTGGCAGGCGCAGGCCCTGTGCGCGGAGACCGGGGCCGACTTCTTCTTCCCCGAGCCGGGCAGCTCGGTGCGCGAGGCGAAGCGCATCTGCGGGATGTGCGAGATGCGCCCCGCCTGCCTGGAGTACGCGCTCACCAACGACGAACGGTTCGGGGTCTGGGGCGGCCTCTCCGAGAAGGAGCGGCTCCACCTCCGGCGCACCTCGCCCACCTCCCACTGACTTCCCGCCCACCTCCCGCCGGCCTCTCGGACGGCAATTCCCGTACGCCGACCGCTGCCGAGCGGGCACAATCCAGCTCATGCTCCGTACCCCGCACCAGCAGGTCGACAGTCTGCTGAACGCTCTCGACCCGCTTCCGTATCCGCAGCGCATGCGCGAACTCGCCGCACGCGCACGGGAGTTCGCGCCGTTGCGACAGGTGTTGACGGAGCTGGAGGAACGCGGGTCGTACGGACGTGACCTGGCGATCGTCGCCGCGGCCGTCGGGCGCGACGCCGAATGGATCGCGGACCGGATCGCCGATCCCGACCCCTTTGTGCGCGGCCATGCCCTTCAGGTCGCCGACAGCCTCCAAGTCCCCGACTCCGCCTACGAGTCGGGACTCACCGACGCCTCCGAGACGGTACGCCGGGATCTGCTGCGCGCGATCGTCGCGGGCGGGCGCACCGCACTCGCCGACCGGCTGCTCGACGGAGTACGGCAGGACTGGGGAGACGCCGAGGCGGCACGACTGCTGCCCGGCTGTTCGACGGAGACGGTGGCGCGGCTGCTCCCCGAGATGTTCCACGCCTTCGACGGCTCCCGGGCGCTCGCCCGACGCCATCCCGACCTCCTGCTCGACGTGTTGGAACGGGAGTTGGCCGAACTGCCGACCGCGCTGTACGACTCCTGGTGGGAGCCCTTCGGCGGAGCCGTGGCCGCCGTCGCACCGCACGATCCGCTGCGCGTCCTCGGCTTCCTGGAACGACGGCCGCCCAGGGTGTTCCCCCGTCAACTCGCCTCCCGCATGGGCCTGTTCGCCGCCGTGGCCCCCGAGCGCGTCCTGCGCCTGCTCGGCACGCCCGGCTGGGCCGGTGTGGGTGTGCGCTCGCTGAACACCTCCGCGCTGCGCACACTGGCCCGCTCCGGAGCCCCCGAACTCATCGCCTACGGCAGGGTGTTGGCGGCTTCCGGAGACCTCCCGGTGCTGCTCGCCGCCATGCCGCCCGGCCGGCGCCATGCCTTCCTCACGGCCGTGCAGGAGGGGCGGGGTACGGCTTCCGCCACCGTCGACCACGCCGTCCTGGCGGCGCTGCCGCGCACCCACGCACCCGACGAGGCCCGTCGGACGGCCGCCGCCGCCCGTGAGCGGGGCGCCGCCTGGCACGCCGTACTCCTCGTCGAATCGTTCCTGCCCGTCGACGAGGCACGCCCCGCGCTCATCGACGCCACCCGCCGCCCCGCCGCCGAAGACCGCGCCCTGGCCTGGCCGTTGCTGATCCGCAACGCCGAGCGCTCCGCCGACCCGGACGCCGTCACCGCCGTGCTGTCGGACATGGGACGGCTGCGTAACGAGCAGGACCCCGTTCGCTCGGCCGCGTTGGGGGCGCTGGTCGACGTTCGCGCGGCGCTGTTCACCGAGGACGCCGAACCGCACCTCGACCGGATCACGGCCGACGCCGTGGAGGCCCGGGACTCCTCCGCCGTCACCCGGCAGCGGCTCAGCACCCTCGCCCTCGGGGTGCTGCGCGAGCACGCGGCGGGCGGGCCGAGGGAGTTGGTGAACTGGGCGCTGCGCACCCTGGTCCGCATCACCGGCCACACCGGCACGGCCGACCTCGGCCGTCTCGACCGGACGCTCCCGCGCGGCCAGGAACACCGTGTGTACGAGGCGCTGCGACCCTGGATCGAGGCGGGCGCCGAAAAGGCCGACTACAGCCTCGTGTTCGCCCTCACCCGGGCCGTCGGACGTCGCGCCGCCGGTATGCCCGAACTCCAGGACCTGCTCTGGCAGGCGATCCGCTACGGCGGCAAGGACGCGACCGTACGCACGGCGATCGACCTCTGGCTGGAGCCCCACGCCACCCGCGACGAACGCGTCGCGCGCATCCTGGCCCACGAACCCTCCGCCGGAGCACTGCCGTCGGTGTGGCGCGTCCTCGCCCACCGCCGCACCGATCTGCTCGATCCGTTCCTCGCCGAGACCCCGCCGTACGGCCGCTTCCTGCCGAAGCGCGAACCCTGGACCGCACCGGGTCACGATGGCGTCCGACGCTGGCGGCCCCGCCAGCAGCAGGAGTTGGTACGGCAGTTGGCGGATGTCGCCGACGACTCCGCGCTGCCGCTGTACCGTCGGGTCGGCGCGATCCAACAGGCCGCGTACGTCCCGGAGTTCGGCGCCGCGCTCGTCCGCCAGTGGACCGGGTCCGGGGACGTCGTCCTCGCCGAGGCGGCCCTCGCCGCGCTCTCCCGGACCGACCGGCCGCACGAGGCGCTGCCCGAACTGCTCGCGCACGCGGGCGGCGACCGGGCCCGCGTCGCCGTATACGCGGCCACCCGCGCCTCCCGCTCCGCGCCGCCGTCGCTGCTGGCCGGACAACTGGCGGAGGTGCTGCGCGCGCCGGACGTCAAGGTGACCAGCCGCAAGGAGGCTGTCCGGCTGGCCGCGACCCGTCTCCCGGCCCGGTCGGCCGCGACGCTGCTCTGCGAGACGTACGGGCGGCCCGGCGCCCACCGTGACGTCCGTACCGCGTGTGTGGCCTTCGCGGGCGCGCTGGTCGCACACGAGCCGGTCTGGGAGGTGCTGCGCGACGCGGCCGGCGCCGAGCCGGTGCTGCGCCGGGCCGTGCTGCGGGTCCGCCCCCTCGACCTGCCCGAACCCCACCGCGAGCGCTACGCCCACCTCGTGCACGCCGTGTGCGCCACCGACGACCCCGAGACCGCGGCCCTCGCCCTGGGCGCCCTGGCCCACTGGACGCCCTGGTCGCCGGACGCGCCCGCGGTGCTGGTCCGGGCCGCGACCGACCTCGACGACCGGACGAACTGGCAGGTGGCGGCCAGAGGCCTGGTGACCGTCGCAGAGGGCTCCCCGCAGGGCGCCCACTGGCTCCTGGAGGCCCTGCGGACCCTCGCCGAGCACCCGGCGGCCGACGACGCGGACCTGGACGCGGGGGAGCGGCGCGACCGTCCGGCCCGCCGGCGTGTGGAGTACCTCGTCTCCTGCCTCGTCCAGCACGGCAGGCCGGCCACCGAAGCAGCCCGGCCCGCCGCCCTCGCCGCGAGCGAGCTGCTCGCCGGGTACGACACCCACGTACCGCAGGCCGCAACCCTGGCGGCGCACCACCTGGACCTCGACGCACAGCCGCCCCACCTCGGCCGGCTGGCCGCGCTCACCGCGGGTCGCCCCGCCCTCGCCGTCCGCACCGCCGCCGAACTCGGCGCACGCCTGGAGAGCCGGGAACAGGAGGGCGACCCCGAGGCCCTGCTGGCCGAGGCCGGCCGTCTGACCACCCACGGAGGCCATACCGAGGGCCTGCTCGCGGTCGCCGTCACCGGAGCACTCGGCAACCGCACGAACTGGTCCGCACCCTGGCGCGAGCGCCTGACAGCACTGCGCCGCCACCCCGAGGCCGACGTGCGGGACGCGGCGCTGGATGAGGTGACGGCGTACGAGTGAGTCTTCGCGGGGGCTGTGATGCCGGCGGCTCCGCTGCGGGCCTCCGGCGGTCAAGCAGGCCCGGGCCGGGGTCACCGGTGTTCGTGGTGGCCGTCGTCGGCGCGGCGGGCGGCCGTACGGACTGGGCGGGGCCGTGGCGCGAGTGTCTGGCAGCTCTGCGCCGCCACCTGGAGGCTGATGTGCGGGATGCGGCGCTGGATGAGGTGACGGCGTACGAGTGAGTTTTCCCGGGGGTTGTGATGCCGGCGGCTCCGCTGCGGGCCTCCGGCGGGCAAGCGGGCCCGCCGGAGGCCCGCGAGTGCTGGGCGCCCGTAGCGCCTTGGCGCGAGGGCCTGGCAGCACTGCGCCGTCACCCCGAGGCCGACGTGCGGGACGCGGCGCTGGATGAGGTGACGGCGTACGAGTGAGTCTTCGCGTTGGGCGACCGCCGGACTCCCAGCAGAAAAGCGGGTCGGTCGGGATCACCTGTGCCGGGGCAGGTCAGCCGGCGGCGCGGGCCGCCATGCGGGCCTTGCGGGCCGCGAGCTTCTCGTCGAACTTCGAGGCCTCCGAGTCCAGGCCGCCCATGAACATGCCCAGCTCCTCCTGCGCCTGGAGGCCCTCGGGGCCCAGGTCGCTCATGTCCATGACCTTCAGGTGGCGCAGGACCGGCTGGAGGACGTCGTCGTGGTGGATGCGCATGTTGTAGACCTCGCCGATCGCCATCTGCGCGGCGGCCCGCTCGAAGCCGGGCATGCCGTGACCGGGCATCCGGAAGTTGACGATCACGTCCCGGACGGCCTGCATGGTCAGGTCGGGCGCGAGGTCGAAGGCGGCCTTCAGGAGGTTGCGGTAGAAGACCATGTGCAGGTTCTCGTCGGTCGCGATGCGGGCCAGCATGCGGTCGCAGACCGGGTCGCCGGACTGGTGGCCGGTGTTGCGGTGCGAGACGCGGGTGGCCAGCTCCTGGAAGGCCACGTACGCCACCGAGTGCAGCATCGAGTGCCGGTTGTCCGACTCGAAGCCCTCTGCCATGTGGGCCATCCGGAAGGCTTCCAGCTTGTCCGGGTCGACCGCGCGCGAGGCGAGCAGGTAGTCGCGCATCACGATGCCGTGCCGGCCCTCCTCGGCCGTCCAGCGGTGCACCCAGGTGCCCCAGGCGCCGTCGCGGCCGAACAGGCTGGCGATCTCGTGGTGGTAGCTGGGGAGGTTGTCCTCGGTGAGGAGGTTGACGACCAGGGCGATCCGGCCCAGCTCGGTGACCTTGGACTGCTCCTTGCCCCAGGCCTCGCCGTCCTCGAAGAAACCGGGGAAGTTGCGGGCGTCGCTCCACGGCACGTACTCGTGCGGCATCCAGTCCTTGGCGACCTTCAGATGCCGGTTGAGTTCCGTCTCGACCACTTCTTCCAGGGCGAACAGCAGCCGGGCGTCGGTCCAGGCGCCGGACGGACTGCCGAGGTGCGGAGAAGTGATCGTCATGAATGCTCCAGAATGACGTGCGAGCGGAACGCGCGGACTGCCGGGGACTTTCGGGAACTCAACCTACGGCATCGTAGGCTACGTTCCCGTAGGTTACGACACCGTAGGTTAAGGGTGTTGTAAAGACCGCTGATCAGCGGGTACGCGCCGATGCGTGCCGAGGACGCGCCACGGCCCCGGACCCGCAGGCCAGGGCCGAACGGGTACCCCGATCGCCCGGTCAGATGTACAGGTCGCGCAGTCTCACCGAGAGGCATGTCACACAGCCCTCGAGCTTCTCGAACTCGCTGATGTCGACGACCACCGGCTCGTGGCCGAGGTCGGCGAGCAGCTCGGCCGTCTTCGGCGCGCTCGCCGCCATCAGCAGCTTTCCGCCGCCCAGCAGCACCACGTGCGCCCCCGACTCCTCCGGCACCGGCAGGAAGCGCGGGAAGAGGGACGGGGTGTCCACCAGCGGCGGGTACCCGATCACGGTCCCGTCCGGCAGCGCCGTGACCGCCGACTTCAGATGCAGCACCTTGCTCACCGGTACGGCGACGACCCGGGCGCCGAGCGGTTCGAACACGGCCTTGAGCTGCTGCACCCCGGCGGCGTTCGTCCGCCCGCCCCGCCCGACGTAGAGGGTGTCGCCGATCTTGAGGACGTCGCCGCCCTCCAGCGTGCCCGGCTCCCAGACCCAGTTCACGGAGCAGCCGAGGCGGGCCACCGCCTCCTCGACGCCGCCGGTCTCGCCGCGCCGGGACGCGGCGCCGGGCCGGGCGATCAGCGCGACGTTCCGGTGGACGACCACCGCGTCCTCGACGAACACCGAGTCCGGGCAGTCGTCCGCCGGATCGACCTCGACGGTCTCCCAGCCGTGCGTGCGCAGGGCTTCCGCGTACGCCTCCCACTGCCGTGCGGCGAGGTCCGCGTCGACCTCCTCGCGCTCGATGTGCGTGACGAGGCCTTCGGCCAGGCGTGGGCTGGGGCGACGTATGAGGGCCTTCTTGCTGGGCACGGGCGGAACTCCGAATCGCAGGGGGCGTCCGCGCACATCATGCAGGGCGGGTCGGCGCGGACAAAAGCCCCGGAGGTCAGAACGGGGCCCGCACGTCCGCCCAGGACTCTCGCGTCACCCCACCTCCTCCGGGCCGATCTCCCTCAGTTCGCCGTCCAGGAGCAGCCATCGGGTGATCCCGATCGACTCCAGGAACGGCAGGTCGTGGCTGGCGACGATCAGCGCGCCCTCGTACGACTCCAGGGCCGTCGTGAGCTGTCGGGCGCTCGCCATGTCCAGGTTGTTGGTCGGCTCGTCCAGCATCAGCAGCTGGGGTGCGGGCTCGGCCAGCATCAGGGCGGCCAGGGCGGCGCGGAAGCGTTCACCGCCCGACAGGGTCCCCGCCGGCTGGTCGGCGCGGGCGCCCCGGAACAGGAAGCGGGCCAGCCGGGCACGGACCCGGTTGTTGGTGGCGGCGGGCGAGAACCGGGCCACGTTCTCGGCGACGGTCAGCTCGTCGTCGAGAACGTCGAGCCGCTGCGGCAGAAAACGCAGCGGCACGTGCGCGCGTGCCTCTCCGGAGACCGGGGCCAGGTCCCCGGAGACCGTCCGCAGCAGGGTCGTCTTGCCCGCGCCGTTGCGCCCGATCAGCGCGACCCGCTCGGGCCCGCGCAGATCGAACGAGCCCACGCTCGCTCCGTACGCCAACTCCAGGTCCAGGAGCGTGAGTACGGTACGGCCCGGAGGCACGGCCGTGTACGGCAGGTCGACGCGGATCTCGTCGTCGTCCCGTACGGCGTCCACTGCCTCGTCGAGCCGTTCCTTGGCGCCGGCGAGCCGCTCCTCGTGCATGATGCGGTGCTTGCCCGCCGACTCCTGGGCGGACCGTTTGCGCGCCCCCATGACGATCTTCGGCTCGCGCTTCTGCTCGGCCATCTTCTGCCCGTACTTCTTGCGGCGGGCCAACTTGACCTGTGCGTCGGCCAGTTCGCGCTTCTGCTTCTTCAGGTCGGCCTCGGCGACGCGCACCATCCGCTCGGCCGCCTCCTGTTCGGTGGCGAGCACCTCCTCGTACGCCGAGAAGTTGCCGCCGTACCAGGTGACCTCGCCGGAGCGCAGATCGGCGATCTGGTCGACCAGGTCCAGGAGTTCACGGTCGTGGCTGACGACGACCATCACCCCGGGCCAGGACGAGACGGCCGTGT
Source organism: Streptomyces sp. NBC_00075 (assembly GCF_045041225.1). Taxonomy (NCBI): domain Bacteria; kingdom Bacillati; phylum Actinomycetota; class Actinomycetes; order Kitasatosporales; family Streptomycetaceae; genus Streptomyces; species Streptomyces sp. NBC_00075. The sequence goes on along the minus strand of NZ_CP108243.1, from coordinate 1,350,744 downwards.
AGAGGCGTCGACGCGCGTACAGATCCAGGTTGTTGGTCGGCTCGTCCAGCAGGAGGACGTCCGGACGGTCGAGGAGCAGTGCGGCCAGTCGCAGCAGGACCGACTCGCCGCCGGAGATCTCGCCGATCGTGCGGTCCAACTCGATGTGGCCGAGCCCGAGTTCGCCGAGCGTGACAAGGGCGCGCTCTTCTACGTCCCAGTCGTCGCCGATCGTCTCGAAGTGCCCCTCGGACACGTCACCCGCCTCGATCGCGTGCAGCGCGGCCCGCTTGGCGGAGATGTCGAGGGCCTCGTCGACGCGCAGGGCGGTGTCGAGGGTGACGTTCTGCGGGAGGTAGCCGATCTCGCCCGCGACACGGACGATGCCGTCGACGGGGCGGAGCTGACCGGCGATCAGCTTCAACAGGGTTGATTTTCCTGAGCCGTTGACGCCGACGAGTCCGGTGCGGCCGGGGCCGACGGCTACGTCGAGGCCTTCGAAGACGGGGGTGCCGTCGGGCCAGGCGAAGGACAGGGAGGTGACGGCGATGGAGGTGGTGGCGGACATACGGCCTCGCGGTTGCTTGATGGGGTCTGGGCAAGCGCGTATCGAGACACCGACGGGCGGCGGGCGGGAGTGTCCGGGTGACACGAGAAAGGCCCTGCTCCGGAGGGAGGCACGGACGGCTCGAACACCGAGGTCGCACGCTGCGCGGACACACCACTGGAGGGTGTGGGGCGCGGTGTCTCAGGACCTCAGTAGAGCAACGTCCTTCTCCAATCGACGGCAACAGGACCGCTGTCAGCGTAGGAAGAGGCGTTTCAGGCTGTCAAAGGATTAAACGCATCGAGCGGGGCTGTCACAGGGCGTCGCGCATCAGCTCCGCCAGGTCGTGGTCCAGGTCGGTCTGGAGGTGCTCCAGGCCGACGGGCACCAGCTCGGTCGTGGACGCCAGGAAGCGCCGCAGCTCGCCCGAGCGGACATGGACGACCGCGGTGCCCTCGGGGGCGTGGAACTCCAGGACCGTACGGTCGTAGCCGTACGGCCGCACCCGGACGTCGCCGTGGCCCTGCGGCTCCCGCATGCCGTCGGAGAGGAGTTCGCGGGCGAACGTCCAGCAGACCTCCACGCCCTCCAGCGTGGCCGGCGCGGGGAAGGTCATCCGGACCGCGAACGGGTCGCTGCGGTCGTAGGTGAGCGTTGCGGGAATGCTCGGCATCCGCGGTGCGGCGGCGACGAGACGGGCTTCTACGAGTTGTTCGATGACGGTGGTGGACAACGCCTGCTCCCTTGTGACGGTTGGCCGGACTCCTGGATGGAACGGGCCGCACACTGAAGGAGACGCCGGAATGAGCCAATCAGTGCACCTGAATTTCTAGTGACCTCTGTCACCGAGTTCATTCCCTGCTACTTTCGCCCGCCATGAGGATCTTGAGCGCGAAGCGACAGCCGGGACGGACGATACGGGCGAGCCGGACGAAGCGGGCCGTGGTGGCGGGTGCGTACGCGGCGGCACTCGCCGCCGTCGCCGCCGGACTGGCCGCCCCCGCACAGGCGTACGAGGCGACCGGAGCCGTCTCCGGGCACCGGGCGCCGCACTGGGCGCCGAAGGACAGCGGCGCCGCCGACGTGCGGTTCCGCGGACTGTCCGCCGTCAGCCGGAACACCGCCTGGGTCGCCGGCACGGCGGGCACCGTACTGCGCACCACCGACGGCGGGGCGAGCTGGCGGAACGTCTCTCCGCCGGGCGCGGCCGAACTCCAGTTCCGGGACATCGAGGCGTTCGACGCGCGGCGGGCCGTGGTCCTGGCCATCGGCGAGGGCGAGGCCTCCCGGGTCTACCGCACCGACGACGGCGGTGAGACCTGGACCGAGTCCTTCCGCAACACCGACGCCAAGGCCTTCTACGACTGCCTCACCTTCTTCGACCCCCGCCACGGCCTCGCGATGAGCGACCCGGTCGACGGCAGGTTCCGCATCCTCTCCACCAGCGACGGCGGACGCTCCTGGAAGGTGCTCCCCGACGACGGCATGCCGGCCGCGCTGGAGGGCGAGGCGGGCTTCGCGGCGAGCGGGCAGTGCCTGGTCAGCTCGGGGCCGCGCGATGTCTGGCTGGCCACGGGCGGGGGTGCACGCGCGCGTGTGCTGCACTCCGCGGACCGGGGGCTCACCTGGACGGCGTCCGACACACCGATCCCGGCGGGCGACGGGGCGCGCGGTGTCTTCGCGCTCGCCTTCCGCGACCGTACGCACGGACTCGCCGTCGGCGGCGACTACCGCGCCGACCAGGCCTCCCCGCGCGCGGGAGCGGTCACCACGGACGGCGGCCGTACCTGGACCACCGCGGCCACGCCCCCGCCCGCCTACCGCTCCGGCGTCGCCTGGCTCCCGCACAGCCGCACGGCCGCGCTGGCGGTCGGCCCGACCGGCACCGACCTCACCACGGACGCCGGGCGCACCTGGAAGACCGTCGACACGGGCTCGTACGACACCGTGGACTGCACCCCCGACCTGGGCTGCTGGGCCGCCGGGGAGAAGGGGCGCGTGGCCCGGCTCGAATCATGAGGCCTGGGTACCCGTTCACCGACCCGAGCGAAGGGAGTGAACGGCCATGCCACGCGGTGCGAGCCCCAAGCGGGAACGCCAGTACGAACACATCAAGGAGAGCGCGCTCGACCGGGGCGAGAGCGAGAAGCGCGCCGAGGAGATCGCCGCGCGGACCGTCAACAAGGAACGCGCCCGCGCCGGCGAGTCGAAGACCGCCAGCCGTACGTCCGTCCAGGACATGTCGTCCGCCGAGCGCGGCGGTCGGCGCTCGCACAAGGGCGCCCAGGGACCGACGTACGACCAGCTCTACGAGGAGGCCAGGCGGCGGAACGTGCACGGCCGCTCGGACATGAACAAGGAGCAGCTGAAGCGGGCCCTCGGCGGCAAGTGACCTCCCGCGCGCGCGGGTCGTACGCTCGTCGTCATCATGGAGATGACGACGAGCGTGCCCGTTCCGGCGGACTGGCCCACGACCGAGGCGGACGCCCGCGCGGTCCAGGACGAGCTGCGGCTGCGGGTGGTGCTCGACGAGCCGGGACCGCCGGCCGGGACGGGACACGTCACGGGTGTCGACGTCGCCTACGACGACGAACGGGACCTCGTCGTGGCCGCCGCGGTCGTCCTGGACGCGGCGAGCCTCGACGTCGTCGCCGAGGCCACGGCCGTCGGACGGGTCCCCTTCCCGTACGTGCCCGGATTGCTCGCGTTCCGTGAGATCCCGGCCGTCCTGGCCGCCCTGGAGGCGCTGCCCGTACCGCCCGGCCTCGTCGTCTGCGACGGCTACGGCCTGGCCCATCCGCGCCGCTTCGGCCTCGCCAGCCACCTCGGCGTCCTCACCGGGCTCCCGACGATCGGCGTCGCGAAGAACCCGTTCACCTTCTCGTACGAGGAGCCGGGCGCCCCGCGCGGATCGGCGGCCCCGCTCCTGGCGGGCCCCGAGGAGGTCGGCCGCGCCCTGCGCACCCGGGAGGCCGTCAAGCCGGTGTTCGTCTCGGTCGGTCACCGCATGACCCTCGACACGGCCTGCGCCCACGTCCTGGCGCTCACCCCGGACTACCGCCTCCCGGAGACGACCCGCCGGGCGGACGCCCTGTGCCGGCGGGCACTGAAGGAAGCCGCCGGTGACGGACTCGAATGATCATCTGAGTATGTGTTCTGAGTATCTGTACGGATGTCGGTGGGCCGGAGCTGTCGGCAGGCTGTGTCCATGACCACGCACCGCGCCCCGAAGCCCGCCGCCAGCCCCGCCCAGCCCGTCGAGCGGGCCGTCACGGCCGCGCTGATCGTCGCCGTACTGGCGGGACTCGCCTGGATCTTCGGCATGATCTACACGGTCACGGGCTGGGCCCAGTGACCCTCTGACGGGCCCGTCCGTCAGCGACTCGACGCCACCCGGAACGTGATCCCCGCCTTGCGCAGGCGTTCGATCAGCGCGTCGCCCATCGCCACCGCGGTGGTGACCTGCCCGGACGTCGGCGGGAGGTCGTCGAAGGCCAGGGAGAGCGCCGACTCGGCGAACATCTTCGCCGTCTCGTCGTAGCCTGGGTCGCCGCCCGCGACCTCCGTGAACACCCGCCGGCCGCCGCCCTCGCCCACGAACCGCACGGAGAACCAGCTCTTCGCCCGCTTCTCCGCGCTGGGCCCGTCCCCCGGCTCCAGCCGCCCGGACAACCAGCGCCGCACGGGCGGAACCTGGGCCGCCGCGAACACCGCACCGGCCCCGGCCACCCCGCCCAGCGCGAAGGGCAGCCGCCGTACCGCCGCGTAGTGGCGGTAACGGAAATCGGGGCCGTACCGTTCCAGCGCGCGGGCCGAACGCACCACGACCTGCGGGTCGATGGTGGGCAGCGGCAGCGCCCAGGCGTCGACCTCCTTGGCGTACCGGGGAGTGCCCGTGGGGGCGGTCGCCCGGCGGCCCAGCAGCCGTGGCTCGTGGCGTCGGCGGTCGCGGGCGGCGGCCAGCATCCGCGGTCCCCGGGAGAACTGGTTGAGCGCGGAGGCGAAGGTGCCGCCCGAGAACATCGCGTCGGCGCGCACGAACCCGTCCACGGTCAGCGGCACCCCCTCGGGCAGCTGGGCGACGGTGAAGTACGCGCCCAGGTCGTGCGGTACGGAGTCGAAACCGGCCGCGTGCACCAGCCGGGCACCGGTCTCCCGCGCGCGTGCGTCGTGCCGGACGTACATCAGGTCCACGAACTCGGGCTCACCGCTGAGGTCGAGGTAGTCGGTGCCGGCGTCCGCGCAGGCGGCGACCAGTTCCTCGCCGTACGTCAGATAGGGGCCCACCGTCGTGGCCAGCACGCGCGCGTGCTCCGCGAGGGCGCGCAGCGACGCCGGATCGGACACGTCCGCCTCCAGCACCCCGACCTCGGCGGCCTTGCCGACGCCCGCGAGGCGCTCGCGCAGCGACTCCAGTCTGTCCCGGCTGCGGCCGGCGACCGCCCAGCGCAGACCGTCGGGCGCGTGCGCGGCGAGGTACTCGGCGGTGAGCGCGCCGACGAAGCCGGTGGCTCCGAACAGCACGATGTCGTACGGGCGTTCCATCCTGCTCGGCCTGCTCATGACACCTCTCATTGTGCGGTCCCGCGCCGTTGTCGGTGGTCGAGGCTAGCGTGAGGGAGCGTGGGGTCGTGCGCCCGGTCCGTCGTCGATTCGCCGGCCGGTCCACGGCCGGAACGAGGGAGTTTTGGCCAAGCGCTTGCTTAATATGTGCCCGGCGAAGCCTTGTGCGGAGCAGCGGGGCGTTCCTAGCATCGCTGGTGTCATGTCGGTTGTGTCACGGGAGTGGGGGGCTCGATGTCGGTGGCAGGGGAGGCGGGCAGCGGTCCGCTCGCGGGGGTGCGGGTGGTCGAGCTGGCGGGCATCGGGCCCGGTCCGTTCGCCGCCATGCTCCTCGCCGACCTGGGCGCCGACGTGGTCCGCGTGGACCGGCCCGGGGGCACCGGACTCGCCATCGACCCCGAGTACGACGTGACGAACCGCAACAAACGATCGGTGATCGTCGACCTCAAGGCACCCGACGGTCCCTCCCGCGTCCTCGACCTCGCCGCCCGCGCCGACATCCTGGTCGAGGGCTACCGCCCCGGTGTCGCCGAGCGCCTCGGCGTCGGGCCCGAGAGCTGCCACGCCCGCAACCCGAGGCTCGTCTACGGCCGGATGACGGGCTGGGGCCAGGAGGGCCCGCTCGCCCGCCGCGCCGGGCACGACATCGCCTACCTCGCCCCGACCGGCACCCTCGGCCTGATCGGCAGCCCGGACGCCCCGCCGCCCGCCCCGGCCAACCTCCTCGGCGACTACGCGGGCGGCTCCCTCTACCTGGTCGTCGGGGTCCTCGCCGCCCTCCACCACGCGCGCGCCACGGGCGCCGGGCAGGTCGTGGACGCCGCGATCGTCGACGGCGCGGCCCACCTCGCCACCATGCTCCACGGCATGCTCGCGGCGGGCGGCTGGCAGGACCGGCGCGGCGCCAACCTCCTCGACGGCGGCTGCCCGTACTACGGGACGTACGAGACCGCCGACGGCCGGTACATGGCGGTCGGCGCGCTGGAACCCCAGTTCTACGAGGAGTTCCTCGACCTGCTCGGCCTCCAGGACCACTCCGCAGCCCGCAAGGACATCACCCGCTGGAACGACCTGCGCGAGGCCGTCACCGCCCGCTTCAAGGCCCGTACGAGGGACGAGTGGACGGCGGTCTTCGAGGGCTCCGACGCCTGTGTGGCGCCCGTCCTCTCGCTGCGCGAGGCCCCGCACCACCCGCACCTGGCCGCCCGCGGCACCTTCACCGACCACGGCGGCATCACCCAGCCCGCCCCCGCGCCCCGCTTCTCCGTGACCCACACGTCGATCCACAGCGGCCCCGCCCAGCCCGGCGCCGACACGGCGGACGTGGCGCGCGACTGGGACGTGCCCCGACTCCTGAAGGATGGCGGCTGACCCCGGCCGACGCCCGCTCGCCCACCCCACCCCGAAAGGCCCTCCAGTGAGTACCGAAGCGTACGTGTACGACGCGATCCGCACCCCGCGCGGGCGCGGCAAGGCGAACGGATCCCTGCACGGCACCAAGCCCGTCGACCTCGTCGTGGGCCTCATCCACGAGATCAGGAACCGCTTCCCGGACCTCGACCCGGCCGCGATCGACGACATCGTGCTGGGCGTCGTCGGACCGGTCGGCGACCAGGGCTCCGACATCGCGCGCGTCGCCGCCGTCGTCGCGGGACTGCCGGACACGGTGGCCGGCGTCCAGGAGAACCGCTTCTGTGCGTCGGGTCTGGAGGCCGTCAACATGGCCGCCGCCAAGGTGCGTTCGGGCTGGGAGGACCTCGTCCTCGCGGGCGGCGTCGAGTCCATGTCCCGGGTACCCATGGCCTCGGACGGCGGCGCCTGGTTCAACGACCCGATGACCAACCTGGCCGTCAACTTCGTGCCGCAGGGCATCGGCGCCGACCTCATCGCCACCATCGAGGGGTTCTCGCGGCGCGACGTCGACGAGTACGCGGCGCTGTCCCAGGAGCGGGCGGCGAGCGCCGTGAAGGACGGCCGCTTCGAGCGATCCCTCGTTCCGGTGAAGGACCGCAACGGCCTGATCGTCCTCGACCACGACGAACACCTGCGCCCCGGCACCACCGCCGACTCCCTGGCCCGGCTCAAGCCGTCGTTCGCGGACATCGGCGACCTGGGCGGCTTCGACGCCGTGGCCCTCCAGACGTACCACTGGGTCGAGAAGATCGACCACGTCCACCACGCGGGCAACTCCTCCGGCATCGTCGACGGCGCCTCGCTGGTCGCCATCGGCTCCAAGGAGGTCGGCGAGCGCTACGGGCTGCGTCCGCGCGCGCGGATCGTCTCCGCCGCCGTCTCCGGATCCGAGCCCACCATCATGCTCACCGGCCCGGCGCCCGCCACCCGCAAGGCGCTCGCCAAGGCCGGGCTGACCATCGACGACATCGACCTCGTCGAGATCAACGAGGCGTTCGCGGCCGTCGTCCTCCGCTTCGCCCGCGACATGGGCCTCTCCCTCGACAAGGTCAACGTCAACGGCGGCGCCATCGCGCTCGGCCACCCGCTGGGCGCCACCGGCGCGATGATCCTCGGCACGCTCATCGACGAACTGGAGCGCCAGGACAAGCGGTACGGCCTCGCCACGCTCTGCGTGGGCGGCGGGATGGGCATCGCGACGATCGTCGAGCGGGTCTGAACTCCCGGCGGAATCAGCTGAATCAGCCGAATCGGCCGGGTTGTCCACAGCGGCGGATTCGAGGGATTCGGCGGCATCAAGAGACTTCTGAGCTTCTACGGAGATCCCCGTCATGACACAGAGCACCACCATCCGCTGGGAACAGGACCGCACCGGTCTCGTCACCCTCGTCCTCGACGACCCGGACCAGTCCGCGAACACCATGAACCAGGCGTTCCGGGACTCCCTCGCGGTGGTCACCGACCGTCTGGAGGCCGAGAAGGACACGATCCGCGGGATCATCCTCACCTCCGCCAAGAAGACGTTCTTCGCGGGCGGCGACCTGCGCGACCTCATCCGGGTCACCCCCGACACGGCCCAGGAACTGTTCGACGGCGGCCTCGCCATCAAGCGGAACCTGCGCCGCATCGAGACCCTGGGCAAGCCCGTGGTCGCGGCGATGAACGGCGCGGCCCTGGGCGGCGGTTACGAACTCGCGCTGGCCTGCCACCACCGGATCGCGCTGGACACGCCGGGCACGAAGATCGGCTGCCCCGAGGTCACCCTCGGTCTCCTCCCCGGAGGCGGCGGGGTCGTCCGTACGGTACGCATGCTGGGCATCGCCGACGCGCTGCTGAAGGTGCTGCTCCAGGGCACCCAGTACAGCGCCCCGCGCGCCCTGAAGAACGGCCTCATCGACGAAGTCGCCGCCACCCAGGACGAGTTGCTGGCCAAGGCCTGCGCCTTCATCGACGCCAACCCCGAGTCGCAGCAGCCCTGGGACAAGCCCGGCTACCGCATCCCGGGCGGCACCCCCGCCAGCCCCAGGTTCGCGGCGAACCTGCCCGCCTTCCCCGCCAACCTCCGCAAGCAGACGAACGGCGCGCCCTACCCGGCCCCGCGCGCCATCCTCGCGGCGGCCGTCGAGGGCGCCCAGGTCGACTTCGAGACCGCGCAGGTCATCGAGGCCCGCTACTTCGTGGAACTGGCCGCCGGACAGACCTCGAAGAACATGATCCAGGCGTTCTTCTTCGACCTCCAGGCCGTCAACTCGGGCGCCAACCGGCCCAAGGGCTTCGAGCCGCGCCCGGTGCGCAAGGTGGCGGTGCTGGGCGCCGGGATGATGGGCGCGGGAATCGCGTACTCGTGCGCCCGCGCGGGCATCGAGGTGGTGTTGAAGGACGTGTCGCCGGAAGCGGCGGCACGGGGCAAGAACTACTCCGAGAAGCTGTGCGCGAAAGCGGTCTCCCGGGGGCGTACGACGCAGGAGAAGGCGGACGAGCTGCTGGCCCGCATCACGCCGAGCGCCGACCCGCAGGACGCGGCCGGTTGCGACGCGGTCATCGAGGCGGTCTTCGAGGACCCGGCGCTGAAGCACAAGGTGTTCCAGGAGATCCAGCACATCGTCGATCCGGACGCGCTGCTGTGTTCGAACACCTCCACACTCCCCATCACCGCCCTGGCCGAAGGAGTCGAACGCCAGTCGGACTTCGTCGGGCTGCACTTCTTCTCGCCGGTCGACAAGATGCCGCTCGTCGAGATCATCAAGGGCGAGCGGACGGGGGAGGCGGCGCTGGCGCGCGCCTTCGACCTGGTCCGCCAGATCAGGAAGACCCCGATCGTCGTCAACGACTCGCGTGGCTTCTTCACCTCACGGGTCATCGGGCACTTCATCAACGAGGGTGTGGCGATGGTCGGCGAGGGCATCGAGCCCGCGTCGGTCGAACAGGCGGCGGCGCAGGCGGGCTACCCGGCGAAGGTGCTGTCCCTGATGGACGAACTGACGCTGACGCTGCCGCGCAAGATCCGGGCGGAGTCCAAACGGGCGGTGGAGGAGGCGGGCGGTACGTGGCCCACGCATCCCGCGGAGGCGGTGATCGACCGGATGGTGGACGAGTTCGGGCGCACCGGGCGGAGTGGGGGCGCGGGGTTCTACGAGTACGGGGTGGACGGCAGGCGGGCCGGGCTGTGGCCTGGGTTGCGGGAGCACTTCGGGCGCGGCGAGAGCGCGGAGGGGGTACAGGTCCCCTTCAAGGACATGCAGGAACGGATGCTGTTCTCTGAGGCGCTGGACACGGTGCGGCTGCTGGAGGAGGGCGTACTGACGTCGGTCGCCGACGCCAACATCGGCTCGATCTTCGGGATCGGGTTCCCGGGGTGGACCGGGGGTGTCCTCCAGTACATCAACGGCTACGAGGGCGGCCTGCCGGGGTTCGTGGCGCGGGCGCGGGAGTTGGCGGAGCGGTACGGGGAGCGGTTTGCTCCGCCGGGGTTGCTGGTGGAGCGGGCGGAGAAGGGGGAGCCGTTCGGGGACCGGTAGTTCTTTCGCCCCCGCTGCCCCTACCCGTTCCCGTCCCTTGGGGGCTGCCGCCCCCAAACCCCCGCTCCGGCCCTGAACGGGCCTTGTCCTCAAACGCCGGACGGGCTAGAAGATCAAGCACCGGTCGGCACCATCCAGCCCGTCCGGCGTTTGAGGACGAGGCGTTCAGGCCGACAGCGGGGGTCTGGGGGCGCAGCCCCCAGAAGGATGGGACGGGTAGGGGCGGCGGGGGCGAGGAAGCGTATCGCTCAGCGACACGACTCGCTTGCTCCTCGTCCGCTCGCCCCGGACGCTGACCAGCAACCGGTCCTCATCTCCCCGCCCCCGAGGAGCCCCCATGGGATCCCGTCCCGCCCTCGCCCTGCTGGAGATCCTGCGCGGCGAAGGCGTGGACCGCGTCTTCGGCAACCCCGGCACCACAGAACTCCCCTTCCTCGCCGCCCTCGCGCACACCGAGGGCGACTCCGAGGGCGACACCCCTGCCTACATCCTCGGCGTCCACGAAGGCGCCGTCGTCTCCATGGCCGACGGATACGCCCGCGCCACCGGCCGCCCCGCCTTCGTCAGCCTCCACATCGCCGCCGGACTCGCCAACGGCCTGATCGGACTGCTCAACGCCCGCCGCTCCCGCACCCCCCTCGTCGTGATGGCGGGCCAGCAGGACCGCAGGCACCTCCAGCAGGACCCGATGCTCTCCGGCGACCTCGTCTCCCTCGCCGCCCCCGCCGTTAAGGCCACCTTCGACATCCAGCACGCCCACGACCTCCCCCTCGCCCTGCGCCGCGCCTTCGCCCTGGCCGTCAGGCCCCCCGCCGGGCCCGTCTTCCTCTCCGTCCCCATGGACCTGTTCGCCGAGGACACCGAGGTCGAGGTGCCGGTCCGGAGCGTCCCACCCCCGCCCGGCCAGGCCGCAGGCCTCGACCGGGCCGCCGTCATCCTCGGCGCCGCCGCCCGCCCCGTGATCGTCGCCGGTGACGGAGTCGGCCGCGAGGACGCGGTGAACGCCCTGGTCAGGACCGCCGAGGCCTGCGGTGCCACCGTCCATCACCAGCCCATGGCCGACTGGCTCGACTTCCCGACCACCCACCCCCTCCACGCGGGCATGCTCCCGCCCCGCCACGACGCGATCCGCGCCGCGCTCTCCCCGTACGACACCGTCCTGATCGTCGGCGCCCACGCCTTCACGCCCCACCACTACACGCCCGGGCCCGCGCTCCCGCCCGGCATCCACGTCGTACAGCTGGACTCCGACCCGGACGAGATCGGCCGCAACTTCCCGGTCGCCGCCGGGCTGGTGGGCGCGCTCGCGCCCTCCCTCGACAAGCTCGCCGAGCTGCTGCGCAGCCAGGTGCCCGCGCATACCGCGAAGGCCCGGATCCTGCGCGCCGGTGAGCGGCACACCGCCGAGCGGGAGCGCGCGGAGGCCGCCGCCCTGGCCGCGTACTCCCCGGCGCCGCTCGCGCCCTGGGCCGCCGCGCACGCCGTGGCCCGGGGGCTGCCGCCGGACGCCGTGGTGGTCGAAGAGGCCATCACGGCAGGGCTGTTGCTGCGCCGGCTCGTACGGCTCGACCGGCCCGGAAGCTATACGCACACCGTCGGCGGCGGGCTCGGCTGGGGCATCGGCGCCGCCGTCGGACGCTCGCTCGCCGAGCCCGGGCGGCCGGTCGTCGCCGTACTCGGGGACGGGTGTGCCCTGTTCGGGCTCCAGGGGCTGTGGAGCGCGGCCCGTACGCAGGTCCCCGTGCTCTTCGTCGTCATGAACAACGGCGTCTACCAGACCCTCCAGGACACGTACGCGGCGATGGGCGGCCAAGGTGTGTGCCCCGGCACGGAGTTGGGGCCGCTCGACTTCACCCAGGCGGCCCGCTTCTTCGGCGTCGACGCGGTACGGGCGACCGGCGCCGAGCACGTACGGGAGATCGTCGCCGGGGCAGGGGAGTTGACACGGCCGCTGCTGCTCGACGTACCGCTGCGGCAGCAGTAAGGAGACGTTCCGGACTCATAGCCACGCGCGTCTTGTCACCCGGCCCCCCGGGCCCGACCATCTCCCCATGACGGACGGACCGGTTCCGAAGTCGGTGCTCGCGCGGGGCGTGACGCTGCTGCGAGTCTGCGGTGACGCCGACACCGCGCTGAGCCTCGCCGAACTCGCCCTGCGCACCGGGCTGCCCAAACCGACCGCGCACCGGCTGATCGGCGAACTCGTCCGGCTGGGGCTCGTCGAACGCACCCCCGAGGGCTCGTACCGCATCGGTCTGGCCCTCTTCGTCCTCGGCCAGTCCGCGCCGTCGATACGTGAACTCCGGGACACGGCACTGCCGTTCCTCGGCGACCTGCACGACGCGACGAAGGAGAACGTGCACCTGGCCGTGCCCGACGGCACCGACACCCTGTTCCTGGAGAAGATCACCGGCCGCCGCGCGACCCCGATCGTCTCCCGCACCGGAGGCCGGCTCCCCGCCCACTGCACGGCCACCGGCAAGATCTTCCTCGCCCACGACCCCCGGCTGCCCCGGGCCTCCCTGCCCCGCCTCACGCCGCGCACCCTCACCCTGCCCGGCCAGCTCGCCCGCGACCTGGCCCTGACCCGGGCCCGTGGCTACGGCGTCAACCTGGAGGAGGCCGAGGTCGGCATCTCGGCGGTCGCGGCCCCGGTCTACGGCCGCGGCTCCCGTCCCGTCGCCGCCATCTCGGTCACCGGCGGCACCCGCCGCCTCGACGTGGACCGGGTCGGCGCCCATGTGTGCGCGGCGGCCCGGGCACTGACGAGGCGACTCTCGGCCTGAACCGAGCACCGCCTGCCGCTCGCCACGAACTGCTTACCGCGCCCCTCCGCCGGCCCCTCACCCGCACCGCGCTTCAGCGACGAACCGCTTAACGCGCCCCCACTCGCACCGCGCCTCAGCCACGCGCGCCCGCACCGCACTCCCCCTCACTCCGCCCTCGGCACCCCCCGCTGAATCGCCACCGCCAACTCGTGCTCCGTCAGCCGCTCCCCGTGCACCTCCGCCGTGATCCGCCCCCGCACGAACACCAGCACCCGGTCGCACACCTCCGTCAGTTCGGCGAGGTCCGTCGAGGCGACCAGGACGGCCGCGCCGCCCGCCGCCAACTCGCCGACGATACGGTGCATCTCGGCCCGTACGCCGACGTCGACGCCCCGGGTCGGATCGTCCAGGACCACGATCCTCGGCTCGGTCGCGAGCCACTTCGCGAAGACGACCTTCTGCTGGTTGCCGCCGGAGAGCCGGCCCACGACGTCGTGCGGGCCACCGCGCAGCCGCAGACGCTCCGTCAGTTCAGCGGTCCTGCCGACGAGTTCGGTGCGAGACGGCATGACACCACCCCGCCCCAGCGCCAGCCAGCTCACCGCCGTCGCGTTCTCCCACACCGTGCGCCCGGTCATCAGTCCGTACCGCTTCCGGTCGCTCGGTACGAACGCGACCCCGGCCCGTACCGCGTCCCGCAGCGAGCGGGGCTGCCCCCGGCCTCCTATGTCGACCCGCCCCGCGGAGACCGCCGTACGGCCGCACACCACCTCCAACGCGCCCAGATGGCCCGCCCCTTGGAGCCCCGCGACCCCGACGACCTCGCCCGCCCGCACGGTGAACGTCACATCCGTGAGCCGCCCGGGCACGCTCACCCCGGACAGCACCACCGGTGGCGGTGAGGTGTCGGCCGCCCTGCGCGTCCGGCGGGCCGGTGGCTCGGGCCGGCCGCCGAGCATCGCCGTCACCAGCTCGGGGACGTCGAGTTCGGCGCGTGGCACCCCGGCCAGCGCGACCCGGCCGTCCCGCAGGACCGTCACGCGCTGCGCGAAGCGCATCACCTCCTCCAGGAAGTGGGTGACGTACAGGACCGCGATGCCCCGACCCGTGAGGGTGCGCAGAACCCGTTCGAGGCGGTCCACGGCGGCGGCCGGGAGCGCCGACGTCGGTTCGTCGAGCACGAGGAGTCCGGGGCGGCGCAGCAGGGCCCGGGCGATCTCCGTCAACTGCTGGTCGGCCAGTGGGAGTTCGCCGAGCAGGGTGCCCGGTTCGACATCGAGGCCCAGGTCGGCGAGGACCGGCCGGGCCGCCCGGTCCATGGCGCCGTGGTCGAGCAGGCCGAAGCGGCGCGGCGGCCGGTGCGGGAAGAGGTTCTCCCGGACGGTGAGGTCGGGGAAGAGGCTCAACTCCTGGGAGACGACCGCGATTTGCGTGTCGCCGGCCAGTCGTACCGCCCCTTCGTCCGCCGTCAGCGTCCCCGAAAGGATGCGTACCAGCGTGGACTTGCCGGCCCCGTTCTCACCGACCAGCGCGTGCACCTCACCGCCCCGCAGCCTGATCCCGGCCCCGTCCAACGCCCGTACCCCGCCGTACGACTTGACCAGTCCCTGCGCCACCAGGACATCGCCGTACGTCATCTCAGCGTGCGTCCTTCAGCGGCTTGAGGTTGGCCTGCTGGTCGCCGAGGAGCTTGTCGATCGTCGGCTTGTACCAGTCGTACGCCGCGTCAGCGGACTTCTGGCGGGTGATGATCTCGTCGATGTTGGTGGAGTCCACGACCCCGCCTGGAGACAGGAACCAGCCGTCGAGCAGCTTCCCGTCGTTCTCCCGGACCGCCTCGATCATCATCGCCGTCGACAGATAGCCCTTGAGGAAGTGCTGCGGGTCGATGGTGACGAAGTTCGAGCCGTCCTTGACCGCGTCGAGCGTCTTGGGGTCGACGTCGAAGCCCGCTGTCAGCCACTCGCCGCCCTCCGCCTTCTTGATCTTGGCGAGGTTGTAGCTGTCGGCGTCCCCGACCCCGAGGAAGGCGAGCGCGTCCGGGTGCGCGTTGACCTGCGCCGACCAGGAACTGTAGTTCTGGCCGGGATCGCTGTACGTCTGGAAGGGGCCGAGGATCTTCACGTTCGGCGCCTCCTTCTTGAACGTGTCGGCGATGCCCTTGGCCCTGTTGTCGAGCACCGGCGTCCCGGGGTTGGGCACGCCGATGACGATCTCGCCCTTCGGGTCGGCGCCGAGCCGCTTCAGGGCCTCCGTGGCCATCAACTCGCCCAGCGCGTAGTTGTCGTTGCCCACATAGAAGGTGACCTTGCTGCCGTCGGTGGGGGAGGTGTCCAGGGCGACGATCGGGATGCCCTGGTCGACGGCGCGGGCGGCGGGCCGGGTGAAGATCGGCGGGTCGAGGTTCTCCAGGACGATGCCGTCCTTGGCGCGGGCGGTGAGGTTCTGGAAGAGCTGCACCTCGGCGGGGCCGTCGGTGTTGGGTGGACCGACCGCCTTGAAGTCGATGTTCCCCGCGTGGTCGGCGGCGCTCTCCGCGCCGAGGACCATCTCGTGCGCGAAGTTCAGCGAGATGTTGGCGACCGCGATGCCCATGTTGAGCTTTCCGCCCGAACCGGCGGAACTGCTGTCGGAGTCGCCGCATCCGGCGGCGGTCATCAGCACCAGCGCGCCGAGGGCGGCGGACAGCGTACGGAGTCGGCGGTGCATTCAGGGCCTCCAAGGGAGCGGCTCACAGGGGCACTTGGTGTGTCGGTGTGGGGGATCGGCAGCGAGGTGGAGGGAGTTACCTGCGTCGGCGTCCGGTCCGCCGCAGCGCGCTGTCGGCCGCGACCGCGACGAGGATGACCCCGCCGGTCGCGAACGACGTCCAGTTGATGGGGACTTCGAAGAACACGAGCCCGGCGGCCACGACCGACAGGATCATCGCCCCGGCCACCGCGCCGATCACCGAACCGCGTCCGCCGGCCAGCGGGGTGCCGCCGATGATGCACGC
Organism: Streptomyces sp. NBC_00075; assembly: GCF_045041225.1. NCBI lineage: Bacteria > Bacillati > Actinomycetota > Actinomycetes > Kitasatosporales > Streptomycetaceae > Streptomyces > Streptomyces sp. NBC_00075. The sequence goes on along the minus strand of NZ_CP108243.1, from coordinate 1,334,961 downwards.
GGCGATGGCCTGCAACTCGTAGCCCTGGCCGAGCGTCGGGTCGCCGGCGCCGTAGAAGGCGAGGGCGAGGGCGGCGGCGCAGGCCGTGGTGAGGCCGGACAGGGCGAGGGCCTGAACTCGGGTCCGTACGACGGGTATTCCGCTGAACTCGGCGGCGTCGGGATTCGACCCGATCGCCCGCACCCGGGCTCCGAAGCGGGTGCGGGCGAGCACCACCGACAGGACGACGACCACCGCGAGCAGCACCCAGAGCGCGAACGGGACTCCGCCCGCGTCGCCGCCCGCGAGGGTGAAGAACGAGTCGTCCAACGGCAGATCGGTGATCTGCTTGCCGTCCGCGAGGGCCAGCCCGACACCCCGGAACAGCAGCAGCGTGCCCAGCGTGACAATGAACGACGGCAGCGCGAGCAGCGTCGTGACCAGCGCGTTGAACACCCCGAGCAGGATCCCGGTGGCCAGCATCACCGGCACCGCGAGCCAAGGAGGTGTGCCCTCCCGCACCAGCAGCGCCCCCACCACCAGGCACATCGCGTAACTGCCGCCCACCGACAGATCGACCTCGCGCATGGCGAGCGCGAACACCATCCCGCACGCCATCAGCGAGATGTACACGGAGTTGTGCGCGGTGGACAGCAGATTGTCGCCGGCCAGGAAGTCGGGATACGGGATGCCGATGCCCGCGATCAGCAGCCCCAGGACGAGCAGAACGCCCAGTTCGTCCCGCACCACCCGGCGCGGCAACAGCCCGGCGAGCCGCGGCGGCACCCTGAACCGCCGCCGCCCGCCGTCCTGTTCGCGGGCGCGCTCGGCGTCGTCCACGGCACGCTCGGTCTCGGTCATCGGGCACGGCTCCCGTACGGGCGGCTGCAAAGGCGGCTGGGGGGTGCCCCGCAGCGTGGGCCCCTTGGGCGCGGGCGGCAACCGGGCCGTTCCGGCGAGTGAAATGCGTTCTTGCCGAGCGGCCGGTGCCTCATCACACTCGCCCCATGGAGACGCGTACCGCACTGGTGACCGGCGCGGCACAGGGCCTCGGCCACGAGTTCGCCGTCGCGCTCGCGGGCCACGGCTACCGGGTCGCGGGCCTGGACCTCGTACCGCAACCCGAGACCGCCGGAAAGGTCCTGGACTACCTGGAGCTGACCGCCGACGTCACCGACGAGACCCAGGTACGGCAGGCACTTGAACGCGTCATCGACCGCTTCGGCACCCTGCACATCCTCGTCAACAACGCGGGCGTCTACCCCTCCGCGCCCTTCGAGGAGACGACCCCGCAGGAGTGGCGGCGCGTGATGCGCGTGAACCTGGAGGCACCGTTCCTGGTCACCCAGGCCGTGCTGCCGCACCTCAGGGCGGCGGGCTGGGGGCGCATCGTGAACATCGCCTCGGCGGCCGTCCTCACCGCCCCGCCGACAATGGTTCCTTACGTCACCTCGAAGATGGGCCTGATCGGCTTCACCCGCTCCCTGGCCTCGGCCCTCGGCCCCTGCGGTATCACGGTCAACGCGATCGCCCCCAGCATGGTCCGCACGGCGACCGCCGAACGGACCGTCGGCGCGGACGGCGGCTTCGAGCACGTCCGCGCCCAACAGGCCGTACCTCGCACGCAGTTGCCGTCCGACCTCGTCTCGACACTGCTGTACGTGATCGACGAGGGCAGCGGATTCCTGACCGGCCAGACCCTCAATGTATCAGGCGGATCTGCCTACTTGTGAGGCCCGGAAGCCCGATGGCCCTGTTCGTGCACCGAGTTGGTCGCCGCGATCTCCTTCCACGACTTCGGCATCACGGGAGCCACCGATGCCGATGCTCGCGCCGTCGCCGGAACCGTCGGCTTCGACGCCTTGAACAGCCAGGTGTCGAACAGCGCCCCCAACGACTCGCCGGACACCTGTTCGGCGTACGCCTGGAAGTCGGCGACAGAAGCGTTCCCGTACGCGAACTTCGTGGGCCACCCCTTCAGGATCGCGAAGAAGTCCGCGTCGCCGATCTCGTTGCGCAGCGCCTGGAGGGCCAGTGCGCCCCGGTCGTAGACGGCCAGGTGGAACTGGTTCTCGGGGCCCGGGTCGCCCGGCTTCACGGTCCAGAACGGGTCGTCGGCCGGGTGGACGGCGTACACGTAGTCGGCGAGTTCCTGTGCCGTGCCCTCGTCCTCGTGCTCGGACCACAGCCACTGCGCGTACCGCGCGAAGCCCTCGTTGACCCAGATGTCCTTCCAGCCGGCGACGGACACCGCGTCTCCGTACCACTGGTGGGCCAGCTCATGGACGACGACGGAGACGTTCGTCCCGTTCGCGAACTGGCGAGGGCTGTAGAAGGGCCGGGTCTGTGTCTCCAGGGCGTACCCGGTGTTGGTGTTCGGGACGTATCCGCCGAGCGCGTTGAACGGGTACGGGCCGAAGTACTCCGCCAGCCAGTCGGCGACCTCCCCGGTCCGTTCGATGCTCGCTCGCGCGGCCCCGTAGTTGTCGCCGAGGTCCTTGCTGTAGGCGTTGACCACCGGAATGCCGCTCTCGGTCGTCCCGGTCGTGACGTCGAACTTCCCGACCGCGAGCGTGGCGAGATACGTGGCCTGCGGTTTGTTGGAGCGCCAGTTCCAGCGGGTCCAGCCGAGGCGTGAACTCGTCGACTGGAGCGTGCCGTTGGAGATCGCCTGCGAGCCGTCCGGGACGAGCACCGAGACGTCGTACGTGGCCTTGTCGAGCGGGTGGTCGTTGCTGGGGAACCACCACCAGGCAGCCTCGGGCTCGTTGGCGCCCACGCCACCGTCAGGGGTGCGGTGCCAGCTCGTGAAGCCGTACGCCTGCTTCGACGAGGGAACTCCGCTGTACCGCACGACGACCGTGACCGCCGTGCCCTTGGCCAGGGGAGTGCGCGGAGTGATCTCCAGCTCGTGCTCGCCGGAGGTGGCGAAGGCGGCGCGGATGCCGTTGACCCGTACCTCGCTGACGTCCAGCAGAAAGTCCAGATCGAACCGCGACAGATCCTGGGTCGTCTTCGCGAGAAGGGTCGCCGTGCCCTCCAACTCGTCCGTCGCGGGCTGGTACTTGAGCCGCAGGTCGTAGTGCGAGACGTCGTATCCGCCATTGCCGTACGCCGGATAGTAGGGGTCGCCGATGCCCGGTGCGCCGGGGGAGTAACTCGCGGCGGACGCCGGGATCGCCAGCATGAGCGAGGCCGTCGCGAGTGCGCCCGACGGGATGAATCTGCGGTGCACGAAAGCTCCAAGTCGTGGGGGGCGTGAAGTCTGTTCGCAGCCTATTCATCACCTGTGGGAGCGGGAGTGTCCACAACCACCCCTGTCACACGATCGCCATTCGGCCGTCATGGGCCCAAGAGACCCTCTTTTGCACGGGAGTTGACCGCAGTACCGTCCGGCACATGCCGAAACGCACGCGCCTCACGACCTGGAGAACGCTCGCGACGGCGGCCACCGCCGCCCTCGTGGCCGCCCTGCTCACCCCGGCCGTCGCCCACAGCGCCCCACGGGAGAGCAGACCCGTCTACTCGTACGACAACGCCATCCGCGAGGCCGTCTGGGTGGACACCGGACTCGACGGCGACAGCGACGGGAAGACCGACCGCGTGGCCGTCGACATCGTCCGGCCGCGCGAACTCGCCGCGCAGGGCCGCAAGATACCCGTGATCATGGACGCCAGCCCCTACTACTCCTGCTGCGGACGCGGCAACGAGAGCCAGCGCAAGACATACGACGCGAACGGCAACGTTGTCCAGATGCCGCTGTTCTACGACAACTACTTCGTACCGCGCGGCTACGCCTTCGTCGGTGTCGACCTGGCCGGCACCAACCGCTCCGACGGCTGTGTCGACGTCGGCGGACGCTCCGACATCCAGTCCGCGAAGGCCGTCGTCGACTGGCTGAACGGCCGGGCCAAGGGCTACACGACCCGCACCGGCACCGACCGCGCCAAGGCGACCTGGACCAACGGCAAGACGGGCATGATCGGCAAGAGCTACGACGGCACGATCGCCAACGGCGTCGCCGCCACGGGCGTCAAGGGCCTGGAGACGATCGTCCCGATCAGCGCCATCTCCTCCTGGTACGACTACTACTTCGCCAAGGGCGCCCCCCTCTACGACTCCGGCCCCGAATGGCTGTCGAACTACGTGGAGAGCCCGGCCGCCCGCGCCAAGTGCGCCGCCGTCCAGCAGAAGATCGTCGACGGAGCCCCGCGCACCGGCGACTGGACCCGCTTCTGGACCGAGCGCGACTATGTGAAGGACGCCCGGAAGATCAAGGCCAGCGTCTTCGTCATCCACGGTCAGCAGGACCTCAACGTCCGCCCCAAGCACTTCGGCCAGTGGTGGGACGCCCTCGCGAAGAACCGCGTCGAGCGCAAGATCTGGCTCTCCCAGACCGGCCACGTCGACCCCTTCGACTTCCGCCGGGCCGCCTGGGTGGACACCCTGCACCGCTGGTTCGACCATGAACTCCTCGGCTACGACAACGGCATCGACGACGAGCCCATGGCCGACATCGAGCGCCACCCCGACCAGTGGGTCACCTCGAACACCTGGCCGCCCCGCGCCACGGACACGGTGGCCTTGCGCCCCGGCAGCGGCGCACAGCCCGGCGTCGGCACCCTGGGCCTGCGCAAGCAGTCCGGCACGGAGAAGTTCACCGACGACCCGACCCTGAGCGAGACCGACTGGTCGGCGCAGATCGACAGTTCGACACCGGGCAAGGCCGGCTTCACCACCGAGCCACTGGCCGCCGACCTGCGCGTGTCCGGCTCGTCCACGGTGACCGTAACCGCCACCCCGAGCACCACCACGGCCCACCTCACCGCCGTCCTGGTCGACCTGGGCCCCGACACCATCCGGGACTACGCCGACCCCGCCGAGGGCATCACCACCCTCACCGACCGCACCTGCTGGGGCCCGAGCACCACCGGCGACAGCTCCTGCTTCCGCTCGACCCAGGCGAAGACGACCGCCGTCGACTACACGATCATCAGCCGCGGCTGGGCCGACCTGGGCAACCACGCCTCGGCCACGAAGGGCGTCCCGCTCACCCCGGGCAAGCGCTACACGATCACCCTCGATCTCCACGCCACCGACCACGTGATCCCGGCGGGCCACCGCCTCGCCCTGATCGTCGCGGGCACCGACAAGGACCTCATCGACCCGCCGTCGACCACTCCGACCCTCACGCTCGACCTGTCCCGTACGACGGCCAGGGTCCCCCTCGTCGGCGGTGCGGGCGCGTTCGCGCGGGCCACGACGGGTACCGTCGCGGCCACCCCGACCCCGTCCGTCCTCGACGGCGTACGCGACCCGCGCGCCGCCCACCGCATCCCGGGAGCGATATGAACCCGCGTCTGGCCGTGCTGATCGCAGCGGCTCTCGCCGCACCCTTACTGTCGGCCCCCGCCTATGCCGCCGAGGCCCAACCGGCGCCAAGTGGTTGTCCGACGGGTTCCCTTGTCGATCTCATGATGGCGTAACCGCATCTCGGCAGGTCGATGCTGTGTACCCGTCAGTCACTCGTTGGTGTGGGAACTTGGGGATAACTAGCAGATTCTGCGAGCGATCCCCGTAATTTGCCTGTCTATGGTGGATTCAGGAAGTCGTCGGCTGTCGGTGGTGCCACCGGCAGCCCCGGCGACAAGCGAGCCACAGCCGCCGGGGGACGGTCTGGCGGACGTGCTGACCTTGCAGCGCCGAGCTGCCGCGATCGCCGACAACGGAGACGAGGTCGCGTTCTTCCACGACGTCGTCGCCGAGTACACCTGGGCCCGGGACGTGGCCGGCCTTGCGGCGACGACACTGCGCAAGCTCGTTCAGCCCGTCATCGAGGTCTGCGGCTTCTACGACACCGTTCCGTGGCGACTCACCTCACGGCAGCTCGACTGTTACTTCGCAGGTCCAGGCAAGCGTTCACATCGCACCAACCGCCAGAAGATGGTCAACATCGATGGTTTCTTCGCCTTTCTGGAACAGCGCTACGCGGGCGAGATTTTCCGGCGGTTCGGTGCGTCGGTCGAGTCGCCGATCGACCCGTTCAACCGCCCGCACCACCGGGGCGAGTTCGGCCTGCGCATCCCGCCGTCGAAGCGGGCTACGACGGAGTTCTTTGCCGCCTGGCGCCACGACCTGCCGAACGCCCGCAAGTATCCGGTGGCCGTACGCGACTATTGCATGGCGAAGATCGCCTACATCTCCGGCGTCCGCGCGACCGAGTTGTGCACGGTGCGTATCGGCGACATCCACTGGGAGCTCGGCCAGTGGGGGCGCTTCGTAGTCCAGGGCAAGGGCGCGAGAGCCTCGGGCCCGCGCGAGCGGGAGGCATACTTGTTCGCCGAGGGCCGCCAGCTTCTGTGGTGGTACATCGAGGAGATCCGCGGAGAATTCGCCGACGACCCCACTGACCCGTGTGCTCCGCTCTGGCCCTCGGAGCGACTGCCGACGGCGGTCGCCTCGCTGAACCTCCCGATCGCGCCGTCGGTCGGCTCGGACGCCTTCCGCAGGTCTCTCAAAGCCGCCTCAAAACTGCACCTGAGCGGCCCGGTCACCAAGCTTCACCCGCACCTGCTGCGACACGCGTGCGCGACGCACCACTACGAGTCGGGCATGCCGCTGTGGGATGTCCAGAAGATCCTCGGGCACGAGTGGGCGACCACCACGGTCGGATACCTCGGATCGGTCAAGGCCGACCCGGAAACGGCGAGTCTGGCAGCGTCGCACCGCGCGGTGCGACGCCTGAGTGGAGAGGCATAAGACGGTGAAGTGGAACCTGCGCATGGTGGCGGCCCAACGGGACATCTGGCGGCCGACACAGTTGCAGACGGCCTTTCAGGAGGTGGGGTTCTCCCCATCCTTGAGCAAGGTCGCTGCCCTGTGGTCGAACAAGCCGATCACGGTCCGGCTGGAAGACCTGGACAAGATCTGCGCGGCTCTGGACTGCACGGTCGCCGACCTGATGGAGGCCGAGCCGCAGCAGCACCAGGCTGAGCGGGACCAACCGCAGCAGCGGGCCGTCGGCCAGCAGAGGGACGGCAGTTCTGTCCGGCCGGTCCCCCGGAGTGGTGGCAATGCTCGGCGTGGGCTGCCGCCGAACTGATGCACCCGAGGGAAGTGAAGATCGGCGAGTGCGACCGCTGCCACGGTTGGGGGCCGCTGCGGCCCATGGGCAGCTGCACCACCTGCATCAACTGGGCACCCCGTGGCGGCGGCGACAGCATTTGCCGCCGTTGTCGGCACGAGTCCAGGGTCGACCAGGACGGAATCTGCCGCCCTTGCACGGTCGAGGTCCGGCTGATGCCGGATCTTGAGTGGACTCGCAGCGCGGTCCGGAACAGCCCTGGGCCGGTCCGTGACCTCCAGCTCTCCCTGCGGATGCCGGGTGTCCGCAACCCGAACGGATACGTCTGCCGCAGGCGGGCCCGGCCCATCGACGCACCGCCCGCCGATGCCTGGAAGGGACGCCACGGTCGTGGCGTCCGGGACCTGCAGAACGATCCCCGCGTCTGCCCGCCGCAGGTCGCAGGGCAGCTTCCCCTGCTGCCCCGGATGGCAAGGACGTTCACCAGCGAGCATGCCCAGCGGATCGCCGACCGGCCCTTTGCGGAGATGCCTGACGTCCTTCACGCCGCCGACCGGATCCGTGAACGACGTGGCCTGAGCGCCGGTTGGCGATTCAGCGCGGTGGAAATGGTGGTGCTGGCGCTGGCCGCGAGAGAGCCCGGAGAGCGCCTGATCGACGAGTACGTCGTCGCGGAACTGCCACGGATGCGGCCCACGGTTGCCTCGGTCCTCAAGGAGGCCGGACTGCTCCGGCGCCGCCTCGGCTCCGGCCTCGCCCAGGCCGACTATCAGTGCCAATGGCGGCAGATGGTCTCCTGCGAGCACTGCCTGGCCTGGGCCGGAGACGCCAAACCGCTCTGCGACTGCTGCCGCGAGTGGGCCCGCCACCCGGGTCGGGTGACGGCTGGCTGCGACCGCTGCGGCCGGACCTGGCCGCTCAAGGACGGCAAGTGCCGCTTCTGTCACCAGGTGCTCTACGAACACCTCGATGACGGCCCCGTGGTCGAGCAGCTCTGGTTCGGCGGCTACGCTCCCGGCCTCAACAACGCCCGGCCTGGTGACTACGTCCGCGGCAAGGGGCGTCGTTCCGTTCTGCAGCGGGAGAAGGTCACCCGGGAAGATTCCCGCGTCCCTTCAGCGATGCTGGTCAGCCCCGGACAGCTGGAACTCTTCCCGACCTCCGCTCCGGTCCATGCTCGCCAATGGGGCCGTCTGAAGTACGCGCAACTACCCGTACTCACCCCGCAGGCAACTCAACTCACCGAAGAATTCCGGACGTTCGCCAAAGAGCAGCAGTGGAACACCATGACCCGAGCCGTCAACCTGCGGACTCTGCGGTTCCTCGCCGCCTGGCTCGGCGTCGACGCCCCCCTTCACGAGGCCGACGTCCGGGAGGTCGCCCGGTTCGGCTCCAGCTGGGGCGGCCGACGGATCGTCCCCTTCCTCAGCGAGCGCGGCCTCCTGGTCCCGCTGGAGCGGACCGACCCCGAACAGGCAGCCGTCGAAAGGCTCCTCGATACGGTCCCCGAGCACCTGCAGGACGAGGTGAAGGTCTGGGTCCGCGTCCTTCGGGGAGAAGGCCGCCGCCCCTCCCCGGCGATGGACTGGGGCACCATCCGCCGCTATGCCCACTACCACGTCCCCGTCCTGCAGAAGTGGGGCAGGCGCGTCGAGAGCCTGCGCGAGATCACACCGAAGGACATCGAAGACGCCGTCAGCGCACGCACCGGGAATCCGGCCCACGGCGTCCACGGCGCCCTGCGATCCCTGTTTCGGGCCCTGAAGCGGGAGCGGATCATCTTCCGTGATCCCGCCCGCAATGTCTCCGCCACCTACGTCAACAACGCACCACGACGGATTCCGTCCGACCGTCTCGCCGGCCTGTTGGACAGGGCACCGACCGCAATGGCCAAGGCCGTTGTCGCCCTGGTCGCGATCCATGCGCTGGGATCGACGGAGATCCGACGCCTGCAACTGACGGACCTGAACCGGTCCACCGGCCGTCTGATCGCTCACCGACGCGGCGACAAGCGCACCGTCTACCTCGATGAGCTGACCCTGAGACTCCTCACCGAATGGCTTCGCGAACGAGCCGGGCGCTGGCCCCGCAGCACCAATCCACACCTGTTCGTCACGCAGGTCACCGCACTCGATCCCGGCGGGCCACCGGTTGCCAAATACGGTCTCCAGCCGATCTTCAGGCACGTCGGGCTCCAGCCGCAGAAGCTCCTGATCGACCGGATCCTCGACGAAGCGCACGAGACCGCCGACCCCGTCCACCTCATGCGTGTCTTCGGGATGGCCCCCGATACAGCGATGAAGTACGTCAAGGCCGCACATCCTCACCGCTTCATCAAAGATCCAACTCAGGCATGACCAACTGGCTTTGACGTCGGTTCGCGGCCCCGCTCGCTGGTCAGGGGCGGCCCCACCCCTCTTCTTGTGGTGGGAGCATCATAAAGACCAGCACAGACTCCTACCGCCTCGCCCATACAAAAGCCAGGCCGAACGAGCCGCCGCCAGCTGACCCGGCACGCCTGCCTGATACGGGATGATCAGTCCTTGCGTCCTGTCGCGGCGACAGTGACACCGAGGCCGATCATCGCGAGCCCGCCGACTCCTCCGACCAGAGAGAGCCGCTGGGGTGAGCGGGCGAACCAGTCCCGTCCGGTCGCCGCGGCCAGTCCCCACAGGCTGTCGCAGGCCACCGCGATGATGTTGAAGACCAGCCCGAGCAACAGCATCTGAACCACGACGTGTCCTTGGGCGCGGTCGACGAACTGCGGCAGCACGGCGGCGAAGAACACAATGGTCTTGGGGTTGGCCACACCGACCGCGAACCCCTCCCACAACGTGCGCAGTCTGCCCTGCGGGGCCTTGTCAGCAGCGAACGTGGCCTGCAACGAGCGGCGTTGCCGCCACGCCTTGACACCCAGATACACCAAGTAGCCGGCCCCGGCCAGTTTCAGCACCGTGAAGACCAAGACGGAGCGTTCCACGATCGACCCGACCCCGAGAGCCACGGCCACGATGAGCACATAGGCGCCCAACGTGTTCCCCACGACAGTGGTCAGCGCAGCCCGACGCCCCTGAGCCAGCGCCCGCCCGATCACGAACAGCACACTGGGCCCGGGGATCACGATCAACAGGAACGACATAGCCGCGAAGGCAAGTAAACGCTCAGCAGACACCATGGCGCCCATGGAAGCACGGCCAGGTTCCGCCCCTCAGCTCCTTTTCGCCATGCAGGGCCTGAGACGCGCCAGAGCGTCAAGCCATGGCCAAGCACTCCGCACCAGGCACTGGCGCGGATCAAGCGCGGAGCCGAAGTGAACTGTCGAAGCCAACCAGCAGCCCGGAACCCACGGGCTACTCTGCCTCCCGAGGCGCAGCCACCCTCCGGTTCTCTGGATTTCCCCTCCAGGAATCCACGAACCCGTCGGCTTGCCCACGCACCGGATTCGAGCAGACGAACGGCGCCCGCTGGACCAGCCAGCCCGAGGAGCAGGACTTCCTCACCGCCGTAGACCGGGCGAGCGACCGCGTGACCCTCACCGGCATCGGCACCACCAAACAGAACCGCCCCCTCCAACTCGTACGCATCGGCGAACGCCCGACCACCCGCACCGTGTTGCTCATCTGTAGCCAGCACGGCGACGAGCCGTCCGGCCGCGAGGCCTGCCTGACGACGATCCGCGACCTGGCGTACGCGAAGGACGCGCGGACGAAGGAGTTCCTGTCCCGCACCACCGTGCTCGTCGTCCCCACGGCCAACCCCGACGGCCGGGCCGCCGACACCCGGGGCAACAGCGACGGCATCGACATCAACCGTGACCACCTGTCCCTCCAGACGGCGGAAGCGCGCGCGATGGCGGCGGTCCTGCGCGACCGCCAACCCGACGTCGTTTACGACCTGCACGAGTACGGCGCCACACCCCTTTACTACGACAAGGAGCTGTTCGACCTCTGGCCGCGCAACCTCAACACCGACGCGGCCGTCCACACCGAGGCACAGACCCTGTCCCAGGCGTACGTTCGGCCGGCCGCCGGAAGCGCCGGGTTCACCACCGGCACGTACGGCATCTGGACCGACCCCGTCACCGGTGACCCGATCCGCCGGGTCGCCGGGGACGGGCAGGAGCGCATCCTGCGGAACATGTCCGGCGTGAAGCATTCGGTCGGACTGCTGATCGAGAGCCGCGTGGAGCCATTGACGGAGGGAACACCGGAGCCGGACAACAACCGACGCCGGGTGAACTCCCAACTGGCCGCCCTGAAGGGCCTGTTCAGCTTCGCCGGAGAACGGGGCCGACAGGTCGACACGGCAACCGCCGCCGCCCGCCTGACCGGTTACCGGGACACCGGCCCGGTCTACCTCGGCGGCGCGGACAACGACCCGGCCGAACCGTCCGAGGTCATCGAGAACCCGGCATGCGGCTACCGGCTCACGGGCGAGCAGTACGAGGAGGTGGCCGACGAGCTGGCGCTGCACGGAGTACGGGTGAGGTCGGAGGGGGACGGCGCCTATGTCCCCCTGCGCCAGTCGCTGCGCGCCCTAGTACCGCTGCTTCTGGACGAGCGGGCCCCGTACAACTTGACGGTGGGGGAGGAGGACACGGACTGCTGAGCGAGCGTCCGCGGCGCAGGGCGTGGGGCGGACGGTGCGGGGCGTTGAAGTCGGGGAGGCGCGACAGCGCCCCCCGACAGGGGCGCGGGGCTGTGTCGATATATGCGGCTCCGCCGCGCGGGCGCGACCAGCCCCCACCGACCCGCGGCCAAAGAACAAAAAACCACTCACCCCCCGACAAGCCGCGCAGCGTCGGCCGCACACCCCCAAGCGACCGTGACCCCCGCCCCACCATGCCCATAGTTGTGCACCAACACCCGCCCACCATCGACCAGTTCACGATCCAACCGCACCGCGTCACGGGCGGGCCGCAGCCCAACCCGATGACCCAGCACCCGCGCAGCGGCAATCGCCGGCCGAACCTCCGCACAGCGCCGCACGATCTCCTCGGCCACCGCCGGATCAGGCACCAGCGACCACTCGTCCTCCTCAGCCGTACCGCCCAGGATCAGCCCACCCGGCTGCGGAAAGAAGTACGTGGTCTTCGAGCCGGAGTGGTCCGCCGCCGTGAACCACGTAGTGATCCCCGGGTTCTCCACGACGACCAACTGCCCCCGTACAGGACGTACCGCCGGATCGGGCACAAGATCGCGCGCCCCGAGCCCCGTGCAGTTGACGACGACATCCACCCCGTCGGCCCCGGTCGCCTCGGCGAGACTCTCGACGGACCGTTCCTCCACGACCCCGCCCGCCGCGAGGAACCGTTCCCGCAGCCACCCCAGATGCACCGGCATGTCGATCAACGGCAGCCGGACCCGAAGCCCCTCACCCGTCTCCCGCAGCCCCGGTACCCGCGCGGCCCAGGGACCCAGCTCGTCCAGCCGCTGCCCGGCCTGTACACCCTCGACCATGCGTACGCCCGTCTCCCCGGGCCGCTTCGCCAACGCCTCGTAGACGGAGAACGACGCGAGCGCCCACTCCCCGGTGAGCGCCTCCGGCTCGATCCGGTACGGCCACCACAGCGCACCCGCAACTGCCGAGGTGGTCCGCTCGGCGGGCTCCCTCTGCCACACCCTGACCCGTCGGCCCTGCTCGGCCAGCACCACCGCAGTCGTCAGGCCGATGACCCCGCCGCCGACCACGATCACTTCACCACTCCGCCGCGTCTCCACGCGGGGACGTTAGCGGAATATGTCATGCCGTGCTCAGATCACTCCCAGTCTGGGGATACTCACAACATGTCTGCCGAGTACGCCACCTTCGGCCTGGCACCGGCGATGCGTGCCGGTGGAGTCCTCGCCAACGGTGACTACCAAGTCCACCGGGACTTCCTCGACTTCATCGTCGACGGCCGTCCCCTCCTCTACCAGCTCTCCGACCTCGACGCTGTCTCCCCGCTCGCCTCCGACGTCCCGCCCGCGATCTTCACCGCCCAGGTCCGCGGCCTGCTCCTGGAGGCCGAGGCTCCCCTGGAGGGCGGCCGTTACATCATCTACGGCTGTCCCGAGTGCGCGGACCTCGCGTGCGGTGCCGTGACGGCGGCCATCGAGAAGGACGGCGACGACTATGTGTGGCGCGACTTCGCCTGGCAGACGGACACCCACGCCGACCTGGAGCAGAACGGCTACCACGGCATCGGGCCCTTCCGTTTCCCGGGCGCCGAATACCGGGAGGCCCTCGGGTCCCTCCTCGACACCGCGGAGGCGGCGGAGGCCGTGGAGCCGGGCGCGGCCCGCCGCCGGGTCCTGCTGATCGGCGCCCGGGTCGCCGTCCTCGCCAAGCTCGCCGCCGCCCTGCGCACCATCGGCATCGGCGCGGACATCACCCGGGACGCCACGGACGTCCCCGCCGACGAGCTGCGCGGCTACGGTGCCGTCGCCTTCGGCCGCGCGATCGACGAGGAGGAACGCGCCTCCGTACGCCGTTCCTTCGAACACGCGGGCGTCGAGGTGGCGTACGTCGACGGGCTCGCCCCGATCGTCCCGCTCCTCGTCGCCCAGATCGAACACGCCCTGGACCGCAGCCCGTTGGAACGGCGCCGCCTCACCCGCCTGGTCGCGGCCGACGGCGAGGCGGGCATAGAGGTCACCTCCACGTGCCGCGTCCACCTCACCGCGTACCGCCAGGACCGCCTGTACCGCACCCAGGCCCAGGAGGTCTTCGACGGCATCCTCGAACCGGGTCGGCACCGCATCGCCCTGGACGCGAAGGCGGTGAAGGGGGAGTCGTTCATCGTGGCGCGTACGTCGGGAACCGTGCTGGTGGAGCCGATGGCGAGGTGAAATCGTGGACGCGGCGGCCCATGGACGGCAGCTAGGATCGGCACCCTGATGACTGCCACCCTCGTCGCCAAGAACCTCGCCGCCGGCCACGGCGACCGCTCGCTCTTCTCCGGGCTCGACCTCGTCGTCGCGCCCGGAGACGTGATCGGGCTGGTCGGAGCCAACGGCGCGGGCAAGTCCACGCTGCTGAAGATGCTCGCCGGGCTGCTCCCGCCCGAGCAGGGCGAACTGCGCCTCTCCCCGCCGACCGCGAGCGTCGGCCATCTCCCGCAGGAGCCGGAGCGCCGGGAGGGCGAGACCGTACGCGATTTCCTCGCGCGCCGCACGGGTGTGGCCGAAGCCCAGCGGGTCATGGACGAGGCGACACAGATGCTGGTGGACGGGGCCCCGGGTGCGGACGACGCGTACTCGACAAGCCTGGAGCGCTGGCTCGACCTCGGCGGCGCCGACCTCGACGAGCGGGCGGAGGAGGTCGCGGACTCCCTGGCCCTGACGGTGGACCTGGACCAGCCGATGACATCCCTGTCGGGCGGCCAGGCGGCAAGAGCGGGCCTGGCTTCACTCTTGTTGTCCCGCTACGACGTCTTCCTCCTCGACGAACCGACGAACGACCTGGACCTCGACGGCCTCGAACGCCTGGAACGCTTCGTCAAGGGGCTGCGCGCGGGCACGCTCGTCGTCAGCCACGACCGGGAGTTCCTCACCCGCACCGTGACGAAGGTCCTCGAACTCGACCTTGTCCAGCAGCAGATCAGGCTGTACGGCGGTGGCTACGAGGCGTATCTGGAGGAGCGGGAGGTCGCCCGCAGGCACGCCCGCGACGACTTCGAGGAGTACGCCGACAAACGCTCCGCGCTTCAGGACCGGGCCCAGATGCAGCGCGGCTGGATGGACAAGGGTGTCAAGAACGCCCGGCGCAAGGCGAACAACGACAACGACAAGATCGGCCGCAAGTTCCGCAGCGAGGCGAGTGAGAAGCAGGCCGCGAAGGCCCGCCAGACGCAGCGCATGATCGAACGCCTGGACGTGGTCGAGGAGCCGCGCAAGGAGTGGGAACTGCGCATGGAGATCGCGGCGGCGCCGCGCTCCGGCTCGGTCGTCGCCACCCTGCGGGACGCGGAGGTGCGCCGCGCGGGCTTCACGCTCGGTCCGGTGAGCGTCCAGATCGACTGGGCGGACCGGATCGCGGTCACGGGAGCGAACGGCGCGGGCAAGTCGACGTTCCTGGGCGCCCTGCTGGGCCGGGTCCCCCTGGACGCGGGGCACGCGGCGCTCGGCTCGGGTGTGGTGGTCGGTGAGGTGGACCAGGCCCGCAAGCTCTTCCACGGCCCGGAGGCCCTGCTGGACGCGTTCTGCGAGGCGGTCCCGGACACGGAGCCGGCGGAGGTCCGCACCCTCCTGGCCAAGTTCGGCCTGAAGGCGGAGCATGTGCTACGGCCCGCAGCGACCCTCTCCCCGGGCGAGCGCACGAGATCAGCCCTGGCGCTGCTCCAGGGCAGGGGCGTGAACCTCCTGGTCCTGGACGAACCGACCAACCACCTCGACCTCCCGGCGATCGAACAACTGGAACAGGCCCTCGACTCCTACGAGGGCACGCTCCTCCTGGTGACCCACGACCGCAGAATGCTGGACGCGGTACGGGTGACGCGCCGCTTCGAGGTAGCGGACGGCAAGGTGTCGGAGCTGCCGTAGTTTGCTCGGCCGCGGCCCGGTGGGGGCTGGTCGCGCAGTTCCCCGCGCCCCTAAAGCCCGTCCGTCCCGATCCGTTCGGCTGCGGGCCGGTGGGGGTTGAGCGCGCAGTTCCCCGCGCCCCTGAAGGGGCACGCCCCGCCTAGCTGCGGGCATGCGTGCCGCTAGGGGCGGCACGGGTGGGCGCAGGCGGCACCCCGTGAGCGCCGGGCTGCGCGACCCACCCCTCGGCACCAGCGCCGGGTGCCCTGACAACAAAGGGCACCCGGCATCAGAGCTCACCGTCGCTTGGGATCCACCAACCCCGCCTTCCGCAACGCATCAGCCATCGCACTGTTCCCCGGCGCGGGCGCCCCCTGCCGAGCGCCCCCGCCCCCCTGCCGCTGCTGCCGAGGCTGAGGCGGCCGCCCGCCACGCTGCTGAGGCCGGCCCCCGCCCTGCCCCTGCCCCTCCCCGGAGGGCACCGCCTCGTCGTCCAACCGCAGCGTCAGCGAAATCCGCTTCCGGGGAATGTCCACGTCAAGCACCTTCACCTTGACGATGTCCCCGGACTTCACCACGTCGTGCGGGTCCTTGACGAACGTCTTGGACATCGCCGACACATGCACCAGCCCGTCCTGGTGGACACCGACATCCACGAACGCCCCGAAGGCCGCCACGTTCGTGACCACCCCCTCCAGCACCATCCCGGAGGACAGGTCGCCGATCTTCTCGACCCCGTCCTTGAAAGTGGCCGTCTTGAAGGCGGGCCGAGGGTCGCGCCCGGGCTTCTCCAGCTCGCGCAGGATGTCCGTCACCGTCGGCAGACCGAACGTCTCGTCGACGAAGTCATCGGGCCGCAGTGATCGCAGTACTGCGGTGTTGCCGACCAGCGAAGCCACCCCGCTCCCCGCCGACTTCACCATCCGCCGCACCACCGGATACGCCTCCGGGTGCACACTGGACGCGTCCAGCGGATCGTCCCCGCCCCGGATCCGCAGGAACCCCGCACACTGCTCGTACGCCTTCGGCCCGAGCCGCGCGACCCCCTTCAGCTGGGACCGCGACTTGAAGGGCCCGTTGGCGTCCCGGTGCGCGACGATGTTCTCCGCGAGCCCGGAGGAGATGCCGGAGACCCGCGACAGCAGCGGCGCGGACGCCGTGTTGACGTCGACCCCGACACCGTTCACACAGTCCTCCACCACCGCGTCCAGCGACCGCGACAGCTTCACCTCGGACAGGTCGTGCTGGTACTGCCCGACCCCGATCGACTTCGGGTCGATCTTCACCAGCTCGGCCAGCGGGTCCTGCAACCGCCGCGCGATCGACACCGCCCCGCGCAGCGACACGTCCATGTCCGGCAGCTCCTGCGAGGCGAACGCCGACGCCGAGTACACGGACGCGCCCGCCTCGGACACCATCACCTTGGTGAGCTTCAACTCCGGGTGCTTGGTGATGAGTTCACCGGCGAGCTTGTCGGTCTCGCGGGACGCCGTACCGTTGCCGATCGCGACCAGCTCGACCGCGTGCTGCTTGGCGAGCCGCGCCAGCTTGGCCAGCGCCTCGTCCCACTTGTTCGCGGGGACGTGCGGATAGATCACGTCCGTGGCGACGACCTTGCCCGTCGCGTCCACCACGGCCACCTTCACGCCCGTACGGAACCCGGGGTCGAGCCCCAGCGTCGCGCGCGTGCCGGCCGGAGCGGCGAGCAGCAGGTCGCGCAGGTTCGCCGCGAACACGTTGACCGCCTCGTCCTCCGCGACCGTACGCAGCCGAAGGCGTACGTCGATGCCGAGGTGCACCAGGATCCGTGTCCGCCAGGCCCAGCGCACGGTGTCGATCAGCCACTTGTCGCCGGGCCGGCCGCGCTCCGCGACCCCGAACCGGTGGGCGATGATCCCCTCGTACGAGGAAGGGCCCTCCGTCGGCTCCTCCGGATCCAGGACCAGGTCGAGGACGTCCTCCTTCTCGCCGCGGAGCATCGCGAGGATGCGGTGCGAGGGCAGGGCGGTGAAGGGCTCGGCGAAGTCGAAGTAGTCGGCGAACTTGGCGCCCGCCTCCTCCTTGCCCTCCTTGACCTTGGCGGCCAGCCGCCCGCGCACCCACATGCGCTCGCGCACCTCGCCGATCAGGTCGGCGTCCTCCGAGAACCGCTCGGTGAGGATCGCGCGGGCGCCGTCCAGCGCGGCCTGCGGATCGGCGACGCCCTTGTCGGCGTCCACGAAGGCCGCGGCGGCCGCCAGCGGGTCGACGGACGGGTCGCCGAGCAGGCCCTCGGCCAGCGGCTCCAGGCCCGCCTCGCGCGCGATCTGCGCCTTCGTCCGCCGCTTCGGCTTGAACGGCAGATAGATGTCCTCCAGGCGCGCCTTCGTCTCCGCACCGCGGATCTGCGCCTCGGCCTCGGGCGTCAGCTTGCCCTGCTCGCGCACCGATTCGAGGATCGCGGCCCGCCGCTCCTCCAGCTCCCGCAGATAGCGCAGCCGCTCCTCCAACGTGCGCAGCTGCGCATCGTCGAGCATCTCGGTCGCTTCCTTGCGGTAGCGGGCGATGAAGGGAACCGTCGAACCCCCGTCGAGCAACTCGACGGCGGCTCTCACCTGCCGCTCCCGTACGCCGAGTTCCTCGGCGATCCTGCCTTCGATGGACCCTACGAGGGGTGTCGTCACGATCCCGTACCGCCTTCTCCACTGAGGTTGCGCGGCAATTGTGGCAGGTGGCACCGACAACCGGGGATCAGGCCGCCGGACCGGCGGGCCGGGGCGGCCCCCGGGTCAGGCTCGTCGGCGACGAGTCGACCCCGAGGCCCCGCCGAACAACCGGGCCAGCGCCCGGAACGGCAGGGTCACGACGGTGGCTATGGCGCCACCGATCTGGCGCAGTACGTCTGCGATCGCACGGAACACGCGACTCTCCTCTCGTCTCCCGGCCACCACGGCCGGAACAACCGGGTACCTCGGAGATCGCCTCCCATGCGTGCCCGTCCCGCTGCGCCGTTGGCAGGAAAGGTGGGAAACTTGTCATTGCCGCCATCGCCCGTGCCCGTCAAGAATCGGGACATGGTGCAGCGAACCGTCCTCGTCGTCCTGTTCGACGACGTCCAGAGCCTCGATGTCACGGGCCCTGTCGAGGTGCTCGTGGGGGCCTCCACACAGCGCCCGGGCAGCTACCGCGTCCGTACGGCCTCGCTGACCGGCGATCCCGTACGCACTTCCAGCGGCCTCACCCTCGTACCGGACGGGACTCTCGCCGACGCACCCGCGCCGCACACCCTCCTGGTCCCGGGCGGGCGGGGCAGCCGCTCCGCCGACCCGCGCCTGGTCGACTGGCTGCGCGTGCACGGGCCGCGCGCCGAACGGCTGGTGTCCGTCTGCACGGGAGCGATCCTGCTCGCCGCCGCAGGTCTCCTGGACGGCCTGCGCGTGACCACCCACTGGGCCTACTGCGACAAGCTCGCCCGCGACCACCCGGCCGTCGAGGTCGACCCCGAGCCCATCTACGTACGCGACGGCAAGGTGGCCACCTCGGCCGGTGTCACCGCCGGGATCGACCTCACCCTCGCGCTCGTGGAGGAGGACCTCGGCCGCGACACCGCGCTCGCCGTCGCCCGTCATCTGGTCGTCTTCCTGCGCCGGCCGGGAAACCAGGCCCAGTTCAGCGCCCAGCTCACCGTGCAGACCGCGCAGCGCGAGCCGCTCCGTGAGGTCCAGCACTGGATCTCCGAACACCCGGACGACGACCTGAGCGTCGAGTCCCTCGCGGCCCGCGCCCGACTCTCACCCCGCCACTTCGCCCGTGCCTTCCGCACCGAGACCGGCATGACCCCCGGCCGGTACGTCGACGGGGTCCGCCTCGAACACGCCCGCCGCCTCCTGGAGGACACCTCCGACGGCATCGAGGGCATCTCGCGGGCCAGCGGCTACGGCACCCCGGAGGCCATGCGCCGCGCCTTCGTCAGGGGCCTCGGCACGGCCCCGGCCGAATACCGCCGCCGCTTTCACCCGGCGGCCACCCCCTGATCCGTGTCCACCGCCTGCTGAAAGGCCTGCCATGCAGATCGCCCTGCTGCTCTTCGACCGCTTCACCGCCCTCGACGTCGTCGGCCCGTTCGAGATCCTGGCGCGGCTTCCGGACGCGGAGACCGTCTTCGTCGCCGAGGAGACCGGGCCCGTCCGCAACGACAGCGGCACCCTCGCGCTCACCGCCGACCGCACGCTCACCGACGTGCCGAACCCCGACATCGTGGTCGTTCCCGGTGGCCCGGGTCAGTCCGCGCAGATGGAGAACGAGGCCCTGCTCGGCTGGCTGCGCACCGCCGACGCCACCAGCGTCTGGACGACTTCCGTGTGCACCGGCTCCCTGCTCCTGGCCGCTGCCGGACTGCTCGACGGCCGCCGCGCGACCTCGCACTGGCTCGCGCTGGGACAGCTCACGAAGTACGGCGCCGAGCCCACGGGAGAGCGGGTCGTGACGGACGGCAAGTACGTCACCTCCGCCGGGGTCTCCTCCGGCATCGACATGGCCCTCGCACTGACCGGCCGGATCGCGGGCGACGAGCACGCCCAGGCCGTACAACTCGCCACGGAGTACGATCCGCAGCCGCCCTACGACGCCGGCGCCCCGCACAAGGCACCCGCCCACGTGGTCGAACTCCTGCGCTCCCGCAGCCGGTTCGTCGTCACGTAGACGACACCGGCCCCGTCCAGGAGAACTCCGGCCGCCGGCGTTCCAGGAACGCGGCGACCCCCTCCGCCGCCTCGCCGCTCTCCCGCGCCTGCTCGGCCCAGTACGCGTCCCGGTCGGTGCGCCCGTTCGCGAACTCCTTCGCCGCCGCCTGGGTGAGGCCTGAGCGTGAGCCGAGGACGCGGGTGAACTCCGCGACCCGCTTGTCGAGTTCGTCGCCGGGCAGCACCTCGTCGAGGAAGCCGGTGCGCAGCGCCCGTTCCGTGTCGATCAGCTCGCCCGAGAAGAGGAGGTACTTGGCCGTCGCCGGGCCGACCAGGGCTGCCAACCGGCGGGTGGACGACGCGGGGTACACCAGGCCCAGCTTCGCCGGTGTCACCCCGAACAGGGCCCCCTCCTCCGCGAACCGCAGATCGCAGGCCGCCGCGAGCTGCGCCCCGCCGCCCACACAGTGCCCGCGGACCGCAGCCAGCGTCGGCTTCGGGAAGGCCGCGAGCGTGTCCTCCGCCCGCACGGCCAGCCGCTGCGCCTCCTCCGGCGAGCCCTGGAGCGTCGAGATGTCGGCCCCCGCACAGAACGTCCCGCCCGCCCCCGTGAGCACCAGGACCCGTACGTCCGGATCGGCGGCCAGGGTGTCGAGCAGCGGCGGCAGCGCCCGCCACATGCCGGCCGTCATGGCGTTGCGCTTGGCCGGGTTGCGGATGACGACGGTGGCGATACCGTCGGCGGCACTGTGGGTCAGCTGCGGCTCCATGGGCCGGATCGTATCCGCCGGTGCCGAACGCCCGACGAGGGCGGCAGGCAAACCCGTACAACCCGAATAGTTCATGAAGGCGACAGGTTGTGACCAGGCGCGATCGCATATATGCATGCGCAGCGCCTCATCCATCAGAAGCGCTCGATACGTGCTGACTTCTGTTCAGTTCTCCGGTGGGGGCCCGGCGTTACCAACACTCGTCGTGTGGTGACAATCGAGCGCGAGGGCGGCGACCGGACGATGGAGAACCATGGGCGCGAGTCGGACGCACGCCCAGCGGACGACGGCGTGCCCCTGGAGCGGAGACCCCTGGATCCGCTTCCCTACGAAGGGGTCTGGAGGTTCACCGCTCCCGCTGTCGACGCCTCCGTCCCGCAGGCGCGGCACGCCGTCCGGGACCTGTTGTACCGGCAGGGCGTACCCGCCTCGCCTGACCTGGTGCACGGACTGCTGCTGATCGTCTCGGAGCTGGCGACCAACGCCGTCCGGCACGCGGCGCTGCTGTCGCCGACGCTCGCCGTGGAGGTCGCCGTCGGCGCGGAGTGGGTGCGGGTGTCCGTGGAGGACAACCACCCCTACCGCCCGACCGCCCTGGAGGCCGACCACGGCCGGACCGGCGGACGCGGACTGCTCCTGGTCCGCGAGATCGCCAGGGAGGCGGGCGGGGTGTGCGACATCGAACACACGGCGAGCGGAGGCAAGGTCGTCTGGGCGGCCCTGCCGCTCAAACCCGCACCGCTGCTGCCCTAGCGGTCACCCGGTCGTCACCAGCCGGCCGTCGGGCCCGTCAGCTCCCGGACCGCCGGGCGGGCCGCGTCGAGGACGGTCATGAACCAGGCCGAGAACGGCTCCTTCGCATGCCGCTCCGCCAGCTCCGCCGGGGTCACGAAGGCCGTGTCCCCGACCTCCTCCGGGTCCGGCGCGAGCGGCGACTGCGCCATCCCGACGAACAGATGGTTGTACTCCTGCTCCACCAGGCCCGACTCCGGGTCGGGATGGTTGTAGCGGACCGTGCCCGCCTCGGCGAGCAGCGACGGGGAGATCCCCAGCTCCTCGTACGTCCGCCGGGCCGCCGCCGCGAAGGGCGCCTCACCGGGGTAGGGGTGGCCGCAGCAGGTGTTGGACCAGACACCGGGGGAGTGGTACTTGCCCAGCGCGCGCTGCTGGAGCAGCAGCCGGCCCTGCTCGTCGAAGAGAAAGACGGAGAACGCCCGGTGCAGCAGACCCGGCGGCTGATGGGCGGAGAGCTTCTCGGCGGTTCCGATCGTCGTACCGTTCTCGTCGACCAGCTCGAGCAAGATCGCTTCTGCGGTGCCGTTCGACGAACTGTTGTGCGTCGCGGTGGCAGGTGTGATCGGCATACCCATCCTTCGCCTCGGTCTTCGAGCCCCAAGTCTGCCGTACGAATCCGGCACTCCCGGCACTTCGCGGCACCCCCCGCATGTCCGGCGCGAAAGCCCCCGGACAGCGACCGGATAGTCAATCGTGCCCTGTTCCCCGGCCGTGGAACCGCCCGGAAGGGGGGCTTGAAGAAGGGGACGCGGGCGCGCGCCGGACGGCTGCGTTCCGGTCGGGACGGCCCGAGGAACGGGCTCAGTGGCAGATGGACTCGTGCTCCGCGTGCCCGCCCGGCTCCAGCTGGAAGGTGCAGTGCTCCACGTCGAAGTGGTCGCCCAGGCAGCCCTGGAGCTCGTGCAGCATCTTCTCGTGCCCTGTCCCGCTCAGCACGTCCGAACTGACGACCACGTGCGCCGACAGCACCGGCATACCGGAGGTGATCGTCCAGGCGTGCAGATCGTGTACGTCCTCCACGCCGGGCAGCGCCAGTATGTGGGCCCGCATCTCCGCCATGTCGACGCCCCGGGGAGCGGCCTCCAGGAGCACGTTCAGGGTCTCGCGCAGCAGCTTCACGGTGCGCGGGACGATCATCAGTCCGATGGCGACCGAGGCGATGGGGTCGGCCCGCTGCCAGCCCGTGGCCATGATGACCAGCGCCGAGATCAGCACCGCGAGCGAGCCCAGCGCGTCCGCCGCGACCTCCAGGAAGGCGCCGCGCACGTTCAGGCTCTCCTTCTGGCCGCGCATCAGCAGCGTCAGCGAGATCATGTTCGCGACCAGACCGATCAGACCGAAGACGACGGTCACGCCGCCCGCGGTCTCGACGGGCGTGACGAACCGCTGGATCGCCTCGTACAGGACGTATCCGCCGACGCCGAGCAGCAGCAGACAGTTGGCGAGCGCGGCGAGGATCTCGGCGCGGGCGTACCCGAAGGTGCGGTTGCCGCTCGGCGGGCGGTTCGCGAAGTGGATCGCGAGCAGGGCCATGCCGAGCCCCAGCGCGTCCGTCGCCATGTGTGCCGCGTCCGCGATCAGCGCGAGGGAGTCGGCGACGGCCCCGCCCACGACCTCGACCACCATGACGGTGAGCGTGATGGCCAGCGCGATACGCAGCCGCCCCTGGTACGCCGCTGCCGCCGTACCCGTGGTCGGCGCGCCGTGCGCGTGTCCGTGATCATGCCCAGCCCCCATGGAAGCCGCCTCCTGTGTCGTCCCGAACCCCGTCCCGTGATCACAGTGAACTACGGGTGGGGGGTATGTGGCAACGCGACGCTGAACACCGTTGTCATGTGCCCTGACCTGCGGAAACGAATCGCAGGTCAGGGGTGCGGAGATCGCCCGGGTACGGGTTCGGCGGCAGCGGTCGCGATGGTCCCCGACCTCGGTCACGGCGGGGGGCCGTGAACAGCCGGTGAACACGGGCGCGGCCTCATCCGATAGCCTCTGCCGACATGCTGCCCGGCCACCGTGGGTCAGGGTTTCCCCCACCATCATGTAAATGACCGGCGTGCACGCGTCGGTGTCCAGGGAGTGAGTTCGGTTGCCGACCGCCATCCTCACGGGTCAGCCGGTTCCCGGATCGTCGATCGAGGACGATCTGCGGTCCCTCGGCTTCGACGTGCGGAGCGCGACCGACGTCGCCGGCACCGAGACCCTCCTCGCCGAGTCGCCCTGCGACGAACGGGTCGCCATCGTCGACGCCCGCTTCGTCGGCCACCTCCACGCCCTGCGCCTCGGCCTCACCGACCCCCGCTTTCCGCTCGCCGCGGTACCGGGCGCCGTGACGGCCCAGCCCGACGCCGGCCGCACGGCCCTGACCCGCGTGCTGGCCCGGGAGATCTCCACGGACGCGGACGCCCCGACGGGCCCCGGCAAGGCGGGCTCCGCCGTCGCCGTGGACAGTCTCGCCGACCGCGTCGCCCTCGCCCTGGAGGCGGACGGCGCCGACGTGCACCGCCCCGAGCTGGGCAGCCTGACCGCCGCGGTCCCCGCGGACCCGCAGGCCCTGGACGAGGCACGGCAGGCCGTCGCCGGCGTCGACGACGAGGCCGTACGCCTGAAGTCGGCCGTGAAGTCCCGGGACGGCTTCTTCACCACCTTCTGCGTCAGCCCGTACTCCCGCTACCTGGCCCGCTGGTGCGCCCGCCGCGGCCTCACCCCGAACCAGGTCACCACCGCCTCGCTGCTCACCGCGCTGATCGCGGCCGGCTGCGCGGCCACCGGCACCCGCGGCGGCTTCGTCCTCGCCGGCGTGCTCCTGCTCGTCTCCTTCGTCCTGGACTGCACGGACGGTCAGCTCGCCCGTTACTCCCTCCAGTACTCGACGCTCGGCGCCTGGCTGGACGCCACCTTCGACCGCGCCAAGGAGTACGCCTACTACGCGGGCCTCGCACTGGGCGCGGCCCGGGGCGGCGACGACGTATGGGCCCTCGCCCTCGGCGCGATGATCCTCCAGACCTGCCGGCACGTCGTGGACTTCTCCTTCAACGAGGCCAACCACGACGCCACCGCCAACACCAGCCCCACGGCCGCCCTCTCCGACCGCCTCGACAGCGTCGGCTGGACGGTCTGGGTACGGCGGATGATCGTCCTGCCGATCGGCGAGCGCTGGGCCCTGATCGCCGTCCTCACGGCGCTCACCACCCCCCGGACCACCCTGACCGTGCTGCTCATCGGCTGCGGCTTCGCCGCGACGTACACCACGGCGGGCCGTGTCCTGCGTTCACTCACCCGAACGGCCCAGCGCACCGAACGGGCGACGCGCGCCCTGGCGGACCTCGCGGACAGCGGTCCGCTCGCGGAGCTGCTCGGGCGCATCCCCATGCCCAATCCGACTTCGCGCTTCCTCGCGGCGCTGGAATTCACGGTCCTGCTGACCGGCGCCGTGTGGCTGTTCCCCTACGGCAGTTGGGTGTCCGTCGCCTTCGCCGCGCTGTACGTGCTCGGCGCGGCCGGCGCGGTCGCACTGCCCCTCACGGGCCGCCTCGACTGGCTCGTACCCCCGGTCTTCAGGGCTGCCGAATACGGCACAGTCCTCCTTCTCGCGGGCAAAGCGGAGGTAAACGGAGCACTTCCCGCGGCTTTCGGCCTCGTGGCCGCCGTCGCCTACCATCACTACGACACGGTGTACCGCATCCGTGGCAACGCCGGAGCGCCCCCGCGCTGGCTGGTACGGGCGAGCGGAGGGCACGAGGGCCGGACGCTGGTGGTCGTCGTACTGGCCGCACTGCTCAGTGCCTCGCAGTTCGTGGTCGCGCTCACGGTCCTCGCCGTGGCCGTGGCCCTGCTGGTGCTCGCCGAGAGCATCCGCTACTGGGTGACCGCCCACCAGGGCGGCGCGCCCGCCGTACACGACGAAGGAGAACCCGCATGATCGGCCTCGTGCTGGCGGCCGGCGCCGGACGGCGTCTGCGCCCCTACACCGACAGCCTGCCCAAGGCTCTCGTGCCGGTCGGCCCCGCGGGCGACGAGGACGGCCCCACCGTCCTCGACCTCACCCTCGCCAACTTCGCCGAGATAGGCCTCACCGAGGCCGCGATCATCGTCGGATACCGCAAGGAGACCGTGTACGAGCGGCAGGCGGCCCTGGAGGAGAAGTACGGGCTGAAGCTCACCCTCATCGACAACGACCGCGCCGAGGAGTGGAACAACGCCTACTCCCTCTGGTGCGGCCGGGACGCCCTCGCCGACGGGGTCATCCTCGCCAACGGCGACACCGT
This sequence comes from Streptomyces sp. NBC_00075, assembly GCF_045041225.1. NCBI lineage: Bacteria > Bacillati > Actinomycetota > Actinomycetes > Kitasatosporales > Streptomycetaceae > Streptomyces > Streptomyces sp. NBC_00075. The sequence goes on along the minus strand of NZ_CP108243.1, from coordinate 1,308,906 downwards.
GCACCCCGTCTCCGTCGAGAAGACCCTGCTCGCCGCGCGCGGCGACGGGAAGCGCATCATCCTGGCCCTCGACACGGTGAAGGATCTCGCCGACGAGGAGATGAAGGTGATCGTGGACCCGGAGAAGGGCGTGCGCAGGATCACCAAGCTGATGGACCCGGCCGAGGCCACCGGCGAGTACATCGGCGTCACCCTCATCGAGGGCGCCGCCGCCGCCGACCTGGCCGACGCCCTGAAGACCGTGTGGGAGACCGACCCCCAGCAGTTCTACGAGCACGGCTACCAGGAACTGGTCGACCGCGGCTTCCGGATCGACGTGGCACCCATAGGCGAGGTCCCGTGGGTCGAGATAGACAACCACGACGATCTCGCCCGAGGACGGGAGATCGCGTGCCGGTACTGACGAGGCTGATCCCCTCGCCGGTCGTCGTCGACATCCGCCGGGGGGCCCTGAACCATCTGGCGGACGTGCTGTTCGACCAGCGGATCTCGCACTCCGGGAAGATCGCCGTCGCGATCAGCGCCGGCTCCGGCGCCAAGCTGCGCGCCCGGCTCGCCCCGGCGCTGCCCGGCGCGAGCTGGTACGAGGTCGCCGGCGGCACCATCGACGACGCGATCCGACTGGCCGACGCCATCAAGTCCGGCCACTACGACGCCGTCGTCGGCCTCGGCGGCGGCCGGATCATCGACTGCGCCAAGTTCGCCGCGGCCCGCGTGGGCCTGCCGCTGGTCGCCGTCGCCACCAACCTCGCGCACGACGGCCTGTGCTCCCCGGTCGCCACCCTCGACAACGACGCGGGGCGTGGCTCGTACGGCGTACCGAACCCGATCGCCGTCGTCATCGACCTCGATGTGATCCGCGAGGCCCCTGCGCGGTTCGTGCGCTCCGGGATCGGCGACGCCATGTCGAACATCTCGGCGGTCGCCGACTGGGAGCTGGCCAGCGAGGTCAACGGCGAGAAGGTCGACGGCCTCGCCGCCGCGATGGCCCGCCAGGCCGGCGAGGCGGTCCTGCGCCACCCCGGCGGGGTCGGCGACAACGCGTTCCTCCAGGTGCTGGCCGAGGCACTGGTCCTCACCGGTATCGCCATGTCGGTGTCGGGCGACTCCCGCCCGTCCTCCGGCGCCTGCCACGAGATCAACCACGCCTTCGACCTGCTGTACCCCAAGCGCGCCGCCAGCCACGGCGAACAGTGCGGCCTCGGCGCCGCCTTCGCCATGTACCTGCGGGGCGCGGCCGAGGAAGCGGCGTACATGGCCGAGGTGCTGCGCCGGCACGGGCTGCCGGTGCTGCCGGAGGAGATCGGCTTCACCACGGACGAGTTCGTACGGGTCGTCGAGTACGCCCCGCAGACCAGACCCGGTCGCTACACGATCCTGGAACACCTCGACCTCACGAACGACCAGATCAAGGACACGTACGCGGACTATGTCAAGGCCATCGGTAGCTGAACTACGCCCCGTCGTCCACCCCGAAGGGGTGAAGGACCGGCGCAGCGGCGAGCACTGGGCGGGACGCCTCTACATGCGCGAGGTGTCCCTGCGGGTCGACCCGTACCTGGTGGACACCAGGATCACGCCCAACCAGCTCACGTACCTGATGGTCGTCGCGGGCGGTCTGGCGGGCGCGGCCCTCCTGGTGCCCGGCCTCACCGGGGCGATTCTCGGTGCCGTACTGATCCAGCTGTACCTGCTCCTCGACTGCGTCGACGGCGAGATCGCCCGCTGGCGGAACCAGACCTCGATCACCGGCGTGTACCTCGACCGCATCGGCCACTACCTCTCCGAGTCGGCCCTGCTCATCGGCTTCGGGCTGCGCGGCGCCGACCTCTGGGACGGCTCCGGGAGCCCCGAGTGGCTGTGGGCGTTCCTCGGCACCCTGGCCGCCCTCGGTGCGATCCTGATCAAGGCGGAGACCGACCTGGTGGACGTGGCCCGCTCCCGCAGCGGCCTGGAGGCCGCCAAGGAGGAGTTGTCGGTGCCGCGGTCCGAGGGGCTCGCCCTGGCCCGCAAGGCCGCCGCCGCCCTGAAGTTCCACCGGCTGATCGGCGGCGTCGAGGCGAGCCTCTTCATCCTCTTCGTGGCGATCCTCGACGCCTTCGGCGGCGACCTGTTCTGGACCCGCCTCGGAATCGCCGTACTGGCCGGTATCGCCATCCTCCAGACCGTGCTGCACCTCGTGTCCATCCTCGCCTCCAGCAGGCTCCGGTGAGGAGCGCCATGAGAGTCGGCGCGGTGATCATCACCATGGGCAACCGCCCCGACGAACTGCGCGCCCTCGTCGACTCCATCGCCAAACAGGAGGGCGACCCGGTCGAGGTCGTCGTGGTCGGCAACGGCTCGCCCGTCCCCGACCTCCCCGAGGGCGTACGGAGCATCGAACTGCCCGAGAACCTCGGCATCCCCGGCGGACGCAACGTGGGCATCGAGGCGTTCGGCCCGGCCGGGAGCGAGGTCGACATCCTGATGTTCCTCGACGACGACGGCCTCCTCGGCCACCAGGACACCGCCGAGCTGTGCCGCCGTGCCTTCACCGACGACCCGGAACTCGGCATCATCAGCTTCCGCATCGCCGACCCCGACACCGGCCTCACCCAGCGCCGCCATGTGCCCCGCCCGGGCACCACGGACCCGATGCGCAGCTCCCGCGTCACCAGTTTCCTGGGCGGCGCCAACGCCGTCCGCACCAAGGTCTTCGCCGAAGTGGGCATCCTCCCCGAGGAGTTCTTCTACGCCCACGAGGAGACCGACCTGGCCTGGCGGGCCCTCGACGCGGGCTGGATGATCGACTACCGGGCCGACATGCTGCTCTACCACCCCACGACCGCGCCCTCCCGGCACGCGGTCTACCACCGCATGGTCGCCCGCAACCGGGTCTGGCTGGCCCGCCGCAACCTTCCGGCCCCCCTCGTACCCGTGTACCTGGGGGACTGGCTGCTCCTCACACTCCTCCGAAGGCCCTCCCGCCCGGCACTCAGAGCCTGGTGGGGCGGGTTCAAGGAGGGCCTGACCACCCCGTGCGGACCCCGCCGGCCCATCCGGTGGCGTACGGTGTGGCGGCTGACCCGACTGGGCCGCCCCCCAGTGATCTGAGAAGCTCTTACCCAGTGCCCCCGCGGGCCGACCGCACTCTGTTCCCCGGCCCGCGCTCTGCCCCGTTCAGCTGCGCATATTGAAGACGAAAGTTTCCATTTGTGAGTGAGACAACGCATGACGGCGGTGTCGCGGTGAGCGACCGACCGTCACCCGACGACGGCCTCTCCGCGGCCGGACTCGCCGCGAAGTACGGGCTCGCCGTGAGCGGCGCCCGTCCCCGACTCGTCGAGTACGTCCGCCAGTTGTGGGGACGGCGTCACTTCATCCTCGCCTTCTCGCAGGCGAAACTGACCGCCCAGTACAGCCAGGCCAAACTCGGCCAGCTGTGGCAGGTGGCCACACCGCTGCTGAACGCGGCCGTGTACTTCTTCATCTTCGGCGTGATCCTCGAAGCCGACCGCGGTATGCCCCGCGAGGTGTACATCCCGTTCCTCGTCACGGGCGTCTTCGTGTTCACCTTCACGCAGAGTTCGGTGATGGCGGGCGTCCGCGCGATCTCCGGCAACCTCGGTCTGGTGCGCGCCCTGCACTTCCCGCGCGCCGCCCTGCCGGTCTCCTTCGCGCTCCAGCAGCTCCAGCAGCTGCTCTTCTCGATGATCGTGCTGTTCGTGGTGTCGATCGGCTTCGGCAGCTACCCCAAGCTGTCCTGGCTGCTGATCGTCCCGGCGCTGGTCCTCCAGTTCCTCTTCAACACCGGCCTCGCGCTGATCATGGCCCGGTGGGGCGCGTCCACCCCGGACCTCGCCCAGCTGATGCCGTTCGTGATGCGTACGTGGATGTACGCGTCCGGCGTGATGTTCTCCATCCCGGTCATGCTCGCCGACAAGCCCCAGTGGCTCGCCGACGTCCTCCAGTGGAACCCCGCCGCCATCTACATGGACCTGATGCGCTTCGCGCTCATCGACGGCTACGGCTCGGAGAACCTGCCGCCGCACGTCTGGGCGGTCGCGGGCGGCTGGGCCGTGCTGTTCGCCCTCGGCGGCTTCGTGTACTTCTGGCAGTCGGAGGAGAGGTACGGCCGTGGCTGACCCGATTCCCGGGGACAAGATCCCCACTGTCATCGCGGACGAACTCCACATCGTCTACCGCGTCAACGGCGCCAAGACCGGCAAGGGCAGCGCCACCTCCGCCCTGAGCCGCATCGTGAAGCGCGGCGAGTCACCGGGTGTGCGCAAGGTGCACGCCGTACGAGGTGTCTCCTTTGTCTCCTACCGGGGTGAGGCCGTCGGTCTGATCGGCTCCAACGGCTCGGGCAAGTCGACCCTGCTGCGCGCCATCGCCGGCCTGCTCCCCGCCGAGAAGGGGCACGTGTACACGGACGGGCAGCCCTCCCTGCTCGGCGTCAACGCCGCCCTGATGAACGACCTCACGGGCGAACGGAACGTCATATTGGGCGGCCTCGCGATGGGTATGTCCCGCGAGGAGATCAAGGAGCGCTACCAGCAGATCGTCGACTTCTCGGGCATCAACGAGAAGGGCGACTTCATCACCCTGCCGATGCGCACCTACTCCTCCGGCATGGCCGCGCGGCTGCGGTTCTCCATCGCCGCCGCCAAGGACCACGACGTACTGATGATCGACGAGGCCCTGGCGACCGGTGACCGGTCCTTCCAGAAGCGCTCCGAGGACCGCATCCGGGAACTGCGCAAGCACGCGGGCACGGTGTTCCTCGTCAGTCACAACAACAAGTCCATCCGCGACACCTGCGACCGCGTCCTGTGGCTGGAACGCGGTGAACTGCGCATGGACGGGCCGACGGACGAGGTGCTCAAGGAGTACGAGAAGTTCACCGGCAAGTAGCGGACAGTCGCCCGGCGGGTCGCCGGGTGAAATCGGGGCCCCGCCGGAACTGTTCCGGCGGGGCCCCGCGTCTGCAAAGGAAACGTCAACTCCGGCCCGCCCCAGGAATCTTGACGCCAATCGGTTCGTTCTTGTGATGCGCAGGACACCCCGACGGACCACGCCGCGTTGTACAACGTAAGCTGTACCAGTGCTGAATCGCGGCAAGTAGGGCGATACCGCGCGACACCCGGCATCGGACCGCCGCGCGGACGGCTGGGCGGCGTGTCCGAAATAGTGCCCATTGGGTCAGCAGTGTAGAACGGGAGATGTGACGGCGATGGCTACGGAAACTCCCCAGCTCCCCACAGCGTGTGCCGTCCCCGCCCCGGGCAGTGAACGGTGACGGCGACCGGTCATGCGCGCACCGCCGCCGACCCGGAGCGCGGCACGCTCGACAAGGCCGCGGACGAGAACTTCCCCGTGGCACCGTTCTTCCTGCCCAAGGCCTGGCGCACCGACCTCATGGCCGTCTACGGCTTCGCCCGCCTCGTCGACGACATCGGTGACGGTGACCTGGCCCCCGGCGGCGCCGACGCCCGGCTGCTCGGCGTCGCCCCCGAAGCGGCCGACGACCGGCTCGCCCTCCTCGACGCCTTCGAGACCGACCTGCGCAGAGTCTTCGACGGTACCCCGCACCACCCCCTCCTGCGCCGGCTCCGGCCGACGGTGCGCCGCCGCGCCCTCACCCCCGAGCCGTTCCTCGGCCTGATCGCCGCCAACCGCCAGGACCAGCAGGTCAAGCGGTACGAGACGTACGACGACCTCCTCGCCTACTGCGAGCTTTCCGCCAACCCCGTCGGTCGCCTCGTCCTCGCCGTCACCGGCACCGCGACACCCGAGCGGATCCGCCACTCGGACGCCGTGTGCACGGCCCTCCAGATCGTCGAACACCTCCAGGACGTCGCCGAGGACCTCGGCCGCGACCGGATCTATCTGCCCGCCCAGGACATGAAGCGCTTTCACGTCCAGGAGGCGGATCTCGCCGTCCCCACCGCAGGAGCGTCGGTGCGCGCACTGATCGCATACGAAGCGGAACGCGCGCGTGACCTGCTGAATGAAGGCACCCCCCTCGTGGGTAGCGTCCACGGCAGGCTGAAGCTGCTGCTCGCGGGTTTCGTGGCGGGGGGAAAAGCGGCAATCCAAGCGATCGCCGCCGCCGAATACGACGTACTTCCCGGCCCGCCCAAGCCCGGCAGGATCCAGTTGCTGCGCCAGGTGGGCACAACCCTGCGAGGAGAGGGGTGATCCGGACCGTGGAGTCGGAACCACACGTGTCCGCACCGGTACTCGCCGCCTACACCTACTGCGAGTCCGTCACCGGGCAGCAGGCCCGCAACTTCGCGTACGGCATCAGACTGCTGCCGACGCCGAAGCGGCGCGCCATGTCCGCCCTGTACGCGTTCTCGCGGCGCGTCGACGACATCGGTGACGGCACACTGGCCCCCGAGGTCAAGGCGGCACGACTGGAGGACACCAGAGCACTGCTCACCCGGGTGCGCGAGGGTGCGGTCGACGAGGACGACACCGATCCCGTCGCGGTCGCCCTCAGTCACGCGGGGACGCACTTCCCGATCCCGCTCGGCGGCCTCGACGAACTCATCGACGGCGTCCTGATGGACGTACGCGGTGAGACCTACGAGACCTGGGACGACCTGAAGGTCTACTGCCGCTGTGTGGCCGGGGCCATCGGGCGGCTGTCCCTGGGCGTGTTCGGCACGGAGAAGGGCGCGCGGGGAGCGGAACGCGCCTCGGAGTACGCCGACACGCTGGGGCTCGCGCTCCAGCTCACCAACATCCTGCGCGACGTCCGCGAGGACGCCGAGGGCGGGCGGACCTATCTGCCCTCCGACGACCTCGCCAAGTTCGGCTGCTCGGCCGGGTTCAACGGGCCGAACCCGCCGGAGGGCTCCGACTTCGCGGGCCTCGTCCACTTCGAAGTACGGCGCGCCCGCGCCCTGTTCGCCGAGGGCTACCGGCTGCTGCCGATGCTCGACCGGCGCAGCGGCGCCTGTGTCGCCGCCATGGCCGGCATCTACCGACGGCTCCTCGACCGCATCGAACGCGAGCCGGAGGCCGTGCTGCGCGGCCGGGTCTCGCTGCCCGGACGCGAGAAGGCGTACGTCGCGGTGCGCGGTCTGTCCGGTCTGGACGCCCGGTATGTCTCCCGGCGGACCGTCAGGAGGCGGGCCTGATGGACAATTCGTCCCAAGGTGATGTGACCGAGACGAAACGGCGCGCAACCCTCCGGTCGGGGACGGCGTCCCTGACTTCAACGGCCTGCCGTGCGGCGTCCATCCGGCGCGGCGGGTGCACAGGGGGGAGTGCGCGATGAGCGACGGTACGCAGCCCGGAGAACGTCCGGGCCACCACGGCGAGAAGACCGCCGTGGTGGTCGGCGGCGGACTGGCGGGCATCACCACGGCACTGTCCCTGGCCGACGCCGGGGTCCGCGTCACCCTGCTCGAAGGCCGGCCGCGGCTCGGCGGGCTCGCCTTCTCCTTCCAGCGCGACGGACTCACCGTCGACAACGGCCAGCATGTGTACCTGCGTTGCTGCACCGCCTACCGCTGGTTCCTCGACCGCATCGACGCCGCCGAACTCGCCCCGGTGCAGGCACGTCTCGACGTGCCGGTCGTCGACGTGGCGAAACCCGCCGGACGGCGCCTGGGCAGACTTCGGCGCGATCCGCTGCCCGTACCTCTGCATCTCGGGCGCAGCCTGGCCACGTATCCGCACCTCTCGCTCGCGGAGCGCGCCAGAGTAGGGCGTGCCGCAGTCGCGCTCAAGGCACTGGACCTCGCCGACCCGGCGCTGGACGCACAGGACTTCGGCAGCTGGCTGGCCGCGCACGGTCAGTCGCCGCGTGCCGTCGAGGCACTGTGGGACCTGGTGGGGGTCGCCACCCTCAACGCGGTGGCCGGGGACTCGTCCCTCGGGCTCGCCGCGATGGTGTTCAAGACCGGTCTGCTGTCCGACCCGGGCGCGGCCGACATCGGCTGGGCGCGCGTCCCGCTGGGCGAACTGCACGACACTCTGGCCCGCAAGGCGCTCGACTCCGCGGGCGTGCGTACCGAAGTCCGTACACGCGTCACCTCCATCCAAACCATCCAACACAGCGAGAACGGCCGCTGGACCGTTCAGGTTCCCGGCGAGACGCTCGACGCGGACGCCGTCGTGCTCGCCGTGGCCCAGCAGGAGGCGCACGATCTTCTGCCCGCGGGTGCGCTCGACGCCCCCGAGCGACTGCTGGAGATCGGCACCGCGCCCATCCTCAACGTGCATGTGGTGTACGACCGGAAGGTGCTGAGCACGCCGTTCCTCGCGGCGCTCGGCAGCCCGGTGCAGTGGGTGTTCGACCGGACCGAGGCGTCCGGGCTCGGCGGCGACGGCCAGTACCTGGCGCTGTCGCAGTCGGCGGCGCACAACGAGATCGACGAACCCGTGGCGGCGCTGCGCGAGCGGTATCTGCCGGAGCTGGAGCGGCTGTTGCCCCGCGCGCGGGGCGCCGAGGTACGGGACTTCTTCGTCACCCGGGAGCGGACAGCGACGTTCGCCCCCACCCCCGGCGTCGGACGGCTGCGGCCCGGCGCCCGCACCAAGACCCCCGGCCTGTACCTGGCCGGTTCGTGGACCGCCACGGGGTGGCCCGCGACCATGGAGAGTGCGGTCCGCAGCGGCGTCAGTGCGGCCGGCGCCGCGCTGGGCGCCCTGGGCCGGCCCCGCCACCACCTCTTCGACGTGGAGGAGGCAGCCTGATGCTCGATCATCAGCACGCGGCAGGTCACCGCACCCCCAGCACCGCATCAAGAGGAGAGACTGTGCCCACTGTGCCCCCGGCCCCGAAGGCTGCCGACGTAGTGGACGTGACCGCGCTCCTGGAGCGCGGCCGGACCCTGGCAACTCCGGTGCTGCGGACGGCGATCGACCGTCTCGCGGCCCCTATGGACACCGTCTCCGCCTACCACTTCGGCTGGATCGACGCCCAGGGCAGGCCCGCTGCCGGCGACGGCGGCAAGGCCGTACGCCCCGCGCTCGCCGTCCTGTCCGCCGAGGTCACCGGCGCCGACCCCGAGGTCGGCATCCCCGGTGCGGTCGCCGTCGAGCTGGTGCACAACTTCTCGCTGCTGCACGACGACCTGATGGACGGCGACGAACAGCGCCGCCACCGCGACACGGTCTGGAAGGTGCACGGCCCCGCCCAGGCCATCCTCGTCGGCGACGCCCTGTTCGCGCTGGCCAACGAGATCCTCCTGGAACTCGGCACCGTAGAGGCAGGGCGTGCCACCCGCCGCCTCACCACCGCGACCCGCGCCCTCATCGACGGCCAGGCGCAGGACATCTCCTACGAGCACCGCGACCGCGTCAGCGTCGAGGAGTGCCTGGAGATGGAGGGCAACAAGACCGGCGCCCTGCTCGCCTGCGCCAGCTCCATCGGCGCGGTACTCGGCGGAGCGGACGACCGCACCGCCGACACCCTGGAGAAGTACGGCTACCACCTCGGCCTGGCCTTCCAGGCCGTCGACGACCTCCTCGGCATCTGGGGCGACCCGGAGGCCACCGGCAAGCAGACCTGGAGCGATCTGCGCCAGCGCAAGAAGTCCCTGCCCGTCGTCGCCGCCCTCGCGGCGAGCGGCCCGGCCGCCGAACAACTCGGCGAACTCCTCGCCGCCGACGCGAAGAGCAGCGACTTCGAGAACTTCTCCGAGGAGGAGTTCGCCGTCCGCGCCGCCCTGATCGAACAGGCGGGCGGCCGGGAGTGGACCGCCGAGGAGGCGCGCCGACAGCACACCATCGCCGTCGACGCGCTGAACGCGATCGACATGCCCGACCGGGTGCGTGCGCAGTTCAAGGCGCTCGCCGACTTCGTCGTCGTACGAAAGAGATGATCACTATCGGTCGAATAAGCCTCGCGTAGTCGCCGGCCGGCGCCGCGTTCCAGCGGCGCATCGGCCGACGGCGGACCCACAGCAGAGACATCCACTGCACGAAGGGGAAGCCATGACAGCGACGACCGACGGAAGCACCGGGGCACTACAGCCCCGCGCTGCCTCGGCCAGCGAAACCGACACCGACGCCCCAGTGGCGGCAGGGGTTCATGATGCCGCCGCGCGTGCCGTCAGGCGCGCCACCGAACATCTGCTCGCGCGGCAGGACGCCCAGGGCTGGTGGAAGGGCGACCTCGAGACCAACGTCACGATGGACGCCGAGGATCTGCTGCTCCGCCAGTTCCTGGGCATCCGCGACGAACAGACCACCCAGGCGGCCGCGTTGTTCATCCGCGGCGAGCAGCGCGACGACGGCACCTGGGCCACCTTCTACGGCGGACCCGCCGAACTCTCCGCCACTATCGAGGCGTACGTCGCCCTGCGGCTGGCCGGGGACGCCCCGGACGCGCCGCACATGGCGAAGGCGTCCGCCTGGATCCGTGACCGGGGAGGCATCGCCGCCGCCCGGGTCTTCACCCGGATCTGGCTGGCCCTGTTCGGCTGGTGGAAGTGGGACGACCTCCCCGAACTCCCGCCGGAACTCATCTACTTCCCGAAGTGGATGCCGCTCAACATCTACGACTTCGGCTGCTGGGCCCGGCAGACCATCGTGCCGCTCACCATCGTCAGCGCCAAGCGTCCGGTCCGTCCGGCGCCCTTCCCGCTCGACGAGCTGCACACCGACCCCGAGGTGCCCAACCCGGGCAAGTCCTTTGCTCCGCTGGTGAGTTGGGACGGTGCCTTCCAGCGGCTCGACAAGGCCCTGCACGGCTACCGCAAGGTCGCGCTGCGCAGGCTGCGCAAGGCCGCCATGAACGCCGCCGCCCGCTGGATCATCGAGCGCCAGGAGAACGACGGCTGCTGGGGCGGCATCCAGCCGCCCGCCGTCTACTCGGTGATCGCCCTGCACCTGCTCGGCTACGACCTCGAACACCCTGTCATGCGGGCCGGGTTGGAGTCCCTGGACCGCTTCACGGTGTGGCGCGAGGACGGCGCCCGGATGATCGAGGCCTGCCAGTCGCCGGTGTGGGACACCTGCCTCGCGGTCATCGCCCTCGCCGACGCGGGTGTGCCCGCCGACCACCCCCAACTGGTCAAGGCCGCCGACTGGATGCTGGGCGAGCAGATCGTCCGGCCCGGCGACTGGTCCGTACGCCGGCCCGAACTCCCGCCGGGCGGCTGGGCGTTCGAGTTCCACAACGACAACTACCCCGACATCGACGACACCGCCGAGGTCGTCCTCGCACTGCGCCGCGTCCGGCACCACGATCCGGAGCGGGTCGAGAAGGCCATCGGGCGCGGGGTCCGCTGGAACCTCGGGATGCAGTCGAAGAACGGCGCCTGGGGTGCCTTCGACGTCGACAACACCAGCCCGCTCCCCAACAAGCTGCCGTTCTGCGACTTCGGCGAGGTCATCGACCCCCCGTCCGCCGACGTCACCGCGCATGTCGTGGAGATGCTCGCCGTCGAGGGCATGTCCCACGATCCGCGCACCCGGCGCGGCATCGAGTGGCTGCTCGCCGAACAGGAGGCCGACGGCTCGTGGTTCGGCCGCTGGGGAGTCAACTACGTCTACGGCACCGGCTCGGTGGTGCCCGCGCTGACCGCCGCAGGTCTGGCCGCCGCACATCCGGCGATCCGGCGCGCGGTGGACTGGCTGGAGAAGGTCCAGAACGACGACGGCGGCTGGGGCGAGGACCTGCGCTCCTACAACGACAGCAAGGGCTGGAGCGGCCGGGGTGCCTCCACCGCCTCCCAGACGGCCTGGGCGCTGCTCGCCCTGCTGGCCGCCGGGGAGCACGACTCCAAGGCCGTCGAACGCGGAGTCGAATGGCTCGCCGCGACCCAGCTGCCGGACGGCTCCTGGGACGAGCCGTACTTCACCGGCACCGGCTTCCCCTGGGACTTCTCGATCAACTACCACCTCTACCGCCAGGTCTTCCCGCTCACCGCGCTCGGCCGGTACGTCCACGGAGAGCCGTTCGCCGACGCCAAGGGGGGCTGATGGACAGGAAGCCCGAGCCGGCCCCGCTGCTGATCGCCTGCGCGCTCGGCATCGAACGGCTCGCCCTGCGCCGGGGCACCCGCGGCGACGGGCCCGTCACCGTGCTGCGTACGGGCATGGGGCCCGAGGCGGCCGAGGCGGCCGTCACCCGGGCCCTCGCCGACCCGGCGCTGCGCGACGCCGTCGTGCTGGCCACGGGCTTCTGCGCGGGACTTGCCCCCGGAATGCACCCCGGTGACCTGGTGGTCGCCGAGGAGACCCGGGATCCACGCGGCGTCACGCGCTGTGACGGCGTCGAACTTCTCGTCAGGGAACTGGTGCGTGCCGTACCCGGGCGCACCGTCCACACCGGCCCTCTCACCGGCTCCGACCACGTCGTACGAGGTCACGAACGGTCGGATCTGCTTGCGACCGGCGCAATCGCGGTCGACATGGAATCGGCGGCCACGCTCCACAGCGCCGTGCGCACGGGCGTGCGCCCGGTTGCGGCCGTACGGGTGGTCGTGGACGCTCCAGAACATGAACTCGTCCGGATCGGCACGGTACGCGGTGGAATATCGGCTTTCCGCGTTCTTCGTTCGGTCCTTCCAGCATTTGTCGAATGGCACCGTTCCTTGCTGCTCCCCAGGAGGTGAGTCAGATGGCCATGCCGCTCCGCCAGACCATCAAGATCGCTACATATTTGGCCGAACAGAAACTCCGCAAGCGGGACAAGTTCCCGCTGATCGTCGAACTCGAACCGCTCTACGCCTGCAACCTCAAGTGCGAGGGCTGCGGCAAGATCCAGCATCCGGCGGGTGTGCTCAAGCAGCGCATGCCGGTCGCCCAGGCGGTCGGTGCGGTGCTGGAGTCCGGGGCGCCGATGGTGTCCATCGCGGGCGGCGAACCCCTGATGCACCCTCATATCGACGAGATCGTGCGGCAGTTGGTGGCGAAGAAGAAGTACGTCTTCCTCTGCACCAACGCCGTGCTGCTGCGCAAGAAGATGGACAAGTTCAAGCCCTCGCCGTTCTTCGCGTTCGCCGTGCACATCGACGGTCTGCGTGAGCGGCACGACGAGTCCGTCGCGAAGGAGGGGGTGTTCGACGAGGCCGTGGCCGCCATCAAGGAGGCGAAGAAGCGCGGTTTCCGGGTCACCACCAACTCGACCTTCTTCAACACCGACACCCCGCAGACCGTCATCGAGGTGCTCAACTTCCTCAACGACGAGCTCCAGGTCGACGAGATGATGATCTCGCCCGCCTACGCCTACGAGAAGGCCCCCGACCAGGAGCACTTCCTCGGCGTCGAGCAGACCCGGGAGCTGTTCAAGAAGGCCTTCGGCGGCGGCAACCGGCGGCGCTGGCGGCTCAACCACTCCCCGCTCTTCCTGGACTTCCTGGAGGGCAAGGCCGACTTCCCGTGCACGGCGTGGGCGATCCCGAACTACTCGCTGTTCGGCTGGCAGAAGCCCTGCTACCTGATGAGCGACGGGTACGTGACCACGTACAAGGACCTCATCGAGAAGACCGACTGGGACTCCTACGGCCGTGGCAAGGACGACCGGTGTGCCAACTGCATGGCGCACTGCGGGTACGAGCCGACGGCCGTCATGGCCACCATGGGGTCCCTGAAGGAGTCGCTGCGAGCCATGCGCGAGACCGTCGCCGGGAACAGGGAGTGACGTCGTGACCGCCATCTCCTTGGGCGTTCCCGAGGTACCGGTCCGTCCGATCGCCGAGCGCCGGGTCTCCCGGCGCATCGAGGTCGGGCCGGTGGCGGTCGGGGGCGGGGCCCCGGTGTCCGTGCAGTCGATGACGACGACGCGTACGTCGGACATCGGCGCCACGCTCCAGCAGATCGCCGAACTCACCGCGTCCGGCTGCCAGATCGTCCGCGTGGCGTGCCCGACGCAGGACGACGCGGACGCCCTGGCGACGATCGCGCGCAAGTCGCAGATCCCGGTGATCGCGGACATCCACTTCCAGCCGAAGTACGTGTTCGCCGCGATCGAGGCCGGCTGTGCGGCGGTTCGCGTCAATCCCGGGAACATCAAGCAGTTCGACGACAAGGTGCGGGAGATCGCGCGGGCCGCAGGCGATCACGGCACGCCGATCCGGATCGGGGTCAACGCCGGTTCGCTGGACCGGAGGCTGCTCCAGAAGTACGGGAAGGCGACGCCGGAGGCGCTCGTCGAGTCGGCGCTGTGGGAGGCGTCGCTGTTCGAGGAGCACGGGTTCCGGGACATCAAGATCTCCGTCAAGCACAACGACCCGGTGATCATGGTGAACGCCTACCGGCAGCTCGCCGAACAGTGCGACTACCCGCTGCACTTGGGTGTGACGGAGGCCGGTCCCGCCTTCCAGGGGACCATCAAGTCCGCTGTCGCCTTCGGGGCGTTGCTCAGCGAGGGCATCGGGGACACCATCCGGGTCTCGCTGTCCGCGCCGCCCGCCGAGGAGGTCAAGGTCGGCATCCAGATCCTGGAGTCGCTGAACCTCAGGCAACGGCGGCTGGAGATCGTGTCCTGCCCGTCCTGCGGGCGGGCCCAGGTCGACGTGTACAAGCTCGCCGACCAGGTCACGGCAGGTCTGGAGGGCATGGAAGTGCCGTTGCGCGTCGCGGTCATGGGGTGTGTGGTCAACGGCCCCGGCGAGGCGCGCGAGGCGGACCTCGGGGTCGCCTCCGGCAACGGAAAAGGGCAGATCTTCGTCAAGGGCGAGGTCATCAAGACCGTGCCCGAGTCGAAGATCGTGGAGACCCTGATCGAGGAGGCGATGAAGATCGCCGAACAGATGGAGCAGGACGGCGTCGCGTCGGGGGAGCCGGCGGTCACCGTGAGCTGATCAGTACGGGCTGATGAGTACGGAAGAAGAGGGGGCCCGAGCGTGACGATTCTGGAGAACATCCGGGGACCACGCGACCTGAAGGCGCTGTCCGAGGCGGAACTCGGTGAACTGTCCGACGAGATACGGGAGTTCCTGGTGCACGCGGTCGCCAGGACCGGCGGCCATCTCGGGCCCAACCTGGGGGTGGTGGAACTCTCCATCGCGCTCCACCGGGTCTTCGAGTCACCGGTCGACCGCATCCTGTGGGACACCGGCCACCAGAGCTACGTACACAAACTCCTGACAGGGCGTCAGGACTTCTCCAAGCTGCGCGGCAAGGGTGGCCTGTCCGGCTATCCCTCGCGGGAGGAGTCCGAGCACGACGTCATCGAGAACAGCCACGCGTCCACCGCGCTCGGCTGGGCCGACGGGCTCGCCAAGGCCCGCCAGGTGCAGGGCGAGAAGGGGCATGTCGTCGCGGTGATCGGCGACGGCGCGCTCACCGGCGGGATGGCCTGGGAGGCGCTCAACAACATCGCGGCGGCCAAGGACCGGCCGCTGATCATCGTCGTCAACGACAACGAACGCTCCTACTCGCCGACCATAGGCGGCCTCGCCAACCACCTCGCGACCCTGCGCACGACGGACAGCTACGAGCAGGTGCTGGCCTGGGGCAAGGACGTCCTGCTGCGCACCCCGGTGATCGGCAACACCATCTACGAGTCGCTGCACGGCGCGAAGAAGGGGTTCAAGGACGCGTTCGCGCCGCAGGGCATGTTCGAGGACCTGGGGCTGAAGTACGTCGGCCCGATCGACGGGCACGACATCGGGGCCGTGGAGTCCGCGCTGCGGCGCGCGAAGAGGTTCCACGGGCCCGTGCTCATCCACTGTCTGACGGAGAAGGGCCGCGGTTACGAGCCCGCGCGCTCGCACGAAGAGGACCACTTCCACACCGTCGGGGTGATGGACCCGCTCACCTGCGAGCCGCTCGCGCCCTCCAACGGGCCTTCCTGGACGTCGGTGTTCGGCGACGAGATCGTGCGGATCGGGGAGGAGCGGGACGACGTCGTCGCGATCACCGCGGCCATGCTGCATCCCGTGGGCCTCGGCAAGTTCGCCGAGCGGTTCCCCGACCGGGTGTGGGACGTCGGGATCGCCGAGCAGCACGCGGCCGTGTCGGCGGCGGGACTGGCGACAGGGGGTCTGCATCCCGTCGTCGCCGTGTACGCCACCTTCCTCAACCGTGCCTTCGACCAGTTGCTGATGGACATCGCGCTGCACCGGTGCGGGGTGACCTTCGTGCTGGACCGCGCCGGTGTCACGGGAGTTGACGGAGCGTCGCACAACGGCATGTGGGACCTGTCCATCCTCCAGGTCGTGCCCGGACTCCGCATCGCCGCCCCGCGCGACGCCGACCAACTCCGCGCCCAACTGCGGGAGGCGGTGGCCGTCGACGACGCGCCCACGCTGATCCGCTTCCCCAAGGAGTCCGTGGGGCCGGCGATCGAGGCGGTCGGCCATGTGGGCGGGATGCATCTGCTGCACCGGTCCGAGAAGGCCGCCGACGTGCTGCTGGTGGCCGTCGGGGTGATGGCGCCGGTATGCCTCCAGGCCGCCGAGCTGCTGGAGGCACGCGGCATCAACTGCACGGTCGTGGACCCGCGTTGGGTCAAGCCCGTCGACCCCGCGCTGCCGGGCCTCGCCGCCGAACACCGCATGGTGGCCGTCGTCGAGGACAACAGCCGGGCGTCCGGCGTCGGCGCGGCGGTCGCGCTGGCCCTCGGCGATGCCGATGTCGACGTGCCCGTACGGCGGTTCGGGATCCCGGAGCAGTTCCTCGCGCACGCCAAGCGCGGTGAGGTGCTCGCCGACATCGGCCTCACGCCCGTCGAGATCGCGGGACGGATCAGCGCCGGGCTGGCCGTCAAGGAAGAGCTGTCCAAGGAAGAGCCGCCCAAGGGGAAGGCCAAGGAGAAACAGGAATGACGACCGCTGAACCCGGTTCCCCGTCGGGGGAGTTCGACCTCGGCGCGCTGCTGGCCGAGCGCGGCGCCGAACGCTACGAGCTGCACGCCAGGCACCTCAACCACCAGCTCCCGCGCATGCTGCACACCATCGGCTTCGACAAGGTCTACGAGCGGGCCGAGGGCGCGTACTTCTGGGACGCGGACGGCGCCGACTACCTCGACATGCTCGCCGGGTTCGGGGTGATGGGCCTCGGCCGCCATCACCCCGTGGTCCGCAAGGCGCTGCACGACGTCCTCGACGCCCAGCTCGCCGACCTCACCCGCTTCGACTGCCAGCCACTGCCCGGACTGCTCGCGGAGCGGCTCCTCACCCACAGTCCGCATCTGGACCGGGTGTTCTTCGGCAACAGCGGCACGGAGGCCGTGGAGACCGCGCTCAAGTTCGCCCGGTACGCCACCGGGAAGCCGCGCGTCCTCTACTGCTCGCACGCCTTCCACGGACTGACCACCGGCTCCCTCTCCGTCAACGGCGAGGACGGCTTCCGGGACGGCTTCGCCCCGCTGCTGCCCGACACCGCCGTCCCGCTCGGTGATCTCGACGCCCTGGCACGGGAGTTGAAGAAGGGCGACGTGGCAGCCCTGATCGTCGAGCCGATCCAGGGCAAGGGCGTGCACGAGGCACCGCCCGGATATCTGCGCGCAGCCCAGGAACTGCTGCACAAGCACAAGGCGCTGCTCATCGCGGACGAGGTGCAGACCGGGCTCGGGCGGACCGGCGACTTCTACGCCTACCAGCACGAGGAGGGGGTCGAGCCCGACCTGGTGTGCGTGGCGAAGGCGCTGTCCGGCGGGTATGTGCCCGTCGGGGCCACGCTCGGCAAGGAGTGGATCTTCAAGAAGGTCTACTCGTCGATCGACCGCGTCCTCGTGCACTCGGCCAGCTTCGGGGGCAACGCCCAGGCCATGGCGGCGGGCCTCGCCGTGCTGTCGGTCATGGAGAACGAGCAGATCGTCGCCAACGCCCGGGCCACGGGGGACCAGTTGAGGTCGCGGCTGGCGGCACTGGTCGACAAGTACGAGCTGCTGGCCGACGTACGCGGCCGGGGCCTGATGATCGGCATCGAGTTCGGGAAGCCCAAGTCGCTGAAGCTGCGCAGCCGTTGGACCATGCTCCAGGCGGCGCGCAAGGGGCTCTTCGCCCAGATGGTCGTCGTACCGCTGCTGCAACGGCACCGGATCCTCACCCAGGTCTCCGGCGATCACCTGGAGGTGATCAAGCTGATTCCGCCGCTCGTCGTCGGCGAACGTGAGGTGGACCGGTTCGTGGACGCCTTCACCGCCGTGATGGACGACGCGCACGGCGGGAGCGGGCTGATGTGGGACTTCGGAAAGACGCTGGTCAAGCAGGCGGTGGCCAACAGGTAGGGGAGGGAGCACGGGGCGGCGAGGGGAGTGGAACAGAACGATTTTGCCTCTGAGGCAAGAAGTTTGCCCCGGAGGCAAAACTGCGGCTGAATGGAGGGCATGAGCCTTCCCGAGGAGTCCGGGCCGGTCGAGGACCTGCCCGCCGTCGCACCGCAGCTCCGTGCGCTGCGCCGCAGGGCCGCCCTCACCCTGGAGGCCGCCGCCCGGGCCGCCGGGCTGTCGCCCGCCCACCTCTCCCGTCTGGAGACGGGGCAGCGCCAGCCCTCGCTGCCGATGCTGCTCGGGCTCGCGCGTATCTACAGTACGACGGTTTCCGAACTGCTCGGTGAGACGGTCGCCGACCGGGACGCCGTCGTGCGCGCCGCCGACATGGAGCCGACGGCCGCCGGCGGCTGGTCGTACTGGCAGGCCGGTGCCTCCGGACGCGGGATGCAGGCGCTGCGCGTCCATGTGCCGTACGGGGCGCAGGGCGACATCGTGCGCGTCCATCCCGGCGAGGAGTGGCTGTACGTCCTCAAGGGGCGGCTGCGGCTGCGCCTCGGGGACACCGCGCACATCCTCGCGCCGGGGGACAGCGCCCACTTCGACTCGCTGACCCCGCACCGCCTCGCCGCCGACGGCCGCGACGGCACCGACCTGCTCTTCGTCCACACCCTCCTACAGAGCCCCTCCGCCGGACTCTGCCTCGGCCCGACCCCTGGAGTCACGCCATGACCGACATGGAAGAGAAGTTCCCCCGGGCCCTGTGGGTCCGGCTGATCATCTACATCGCGGTCGGCCACGTCTTCGCGGCCTTCATCTACCTGCTGTTCGAGGTGGGCGCGAACCAGTAGTCCGCACGGGCGGCGGCAGGCTCAGTCCAGGAGCCGCTCGCGCAGCCGCTCCCGGGTCTCCGGAGTGACACCCAGTCCCTGCGCCAGATAGCTGTCGACGCTGCCCCAGGTCTCCTCGACCGTCTCCATGGCCGTCGTCAGATACTCGGGCCGGGTGCCGAAGAGCGGATTGAGCAGCTCCAGGACCTCGGGGCTGTAGACCTGGGCGCCGGAGCCGTTGCGACGCACCTTGTAGCGGCGGTGCTGCGCGTTCGACTCCATGTAGTCGGCCACGATGGCGTCGCGCTCCACCCCGACGGCGAGCAGTGTCACCGCGATGGACAGCCCCGCGCGGTCCTTGCCGGCCGCGCAGTGCATCAGGGCCGGGACACTGTCCTCGGCCAGCGCGTGCAGCATCCGGGAGTGCTCCGCCGTGCGGTCCCGGATGATCTCGCGGTAGGAGTTGATCATTCGCTGCTCGCCCTTGCCGTCGGCCAGCAGGCTGCGCAGCTCGTCGAGATCGCCGTCCCGGACCATCTTCCAGAACTCCGCGCCGTGCGCCGGGTCGGACAGCGGGATGTTCACGTTGCGCACACCCGCCAGCTCGACGTCCTGCCCCTCCAGTTTGATGTCCGCCGCGTTCCGGAAGTCGAAGATCGTGTGCAGCCCCAGGGAGCCGAGGAAGGCCGCGTCCTCGTCGGTCGCGTGGGCGAGATGACCGCTGCGGAACAGCCTCCCGGGCGCCACCCGCCGGCCGTCCACGGTCGGCAGTCCGCCCACGTCACGGAAGTTTCGTACGCCGCCCAGCTCGGGCTCGGTCGACGGGACCTGCTGCGTCACGAGGGCTCCCTCCCACACCGCCCCGCGGACGCTGCTCGTCGACGGGCGCGCTTCGACGATACGACATGGGTGAACGGGCCAAGGAGTTATCCACAGGCGTTGCCGTCCAGGGCCCTGGCGCGGATGATGTTGAGACTTGAGCGTGCCTGTTCGGATCTGTGGGGACATGATGCTGGAAATCGCCGGAACCGGTCGTACGTGGCTTCTCTCGGGGCCCACGAGCAGTTACGCCGTCCATCTCACCGAGGACGACGAACTGCTGCATCTGCACTGGGGCCCGCGGATCGCCCTCGCCGACGCGGAGGCGCTCGCCCTCCGTCCGCTGCCGGACTACTGGCCCTTCGAGTCCCCGCTCGACGGCCGCGAGGAGTACCCGGTCGAGGGCGGCCCCCGTTTCGTACGGCCCGCGCTGTCCGTGCGGACCGACGAGCGCCGGGGCACCGAATGGCGGTTCGAGGCGTACGAGACGGAGGGCGACGAGCTCCGGCTGACGTTCCGGGACACCGGGCTGGCCATCACGCTCCACTACCGGATGCGCCACGACGTGGTCGAGCGCTGGGTGACCCTCACCCATGACGCGCCCGACGGAACCGGCCCCCTGGAGCTGCTCCGCGCCGACTCCGCCACCTGGACGCTCCCCGACCGCGACGGGTGGTGCCTCTCCCAGCTGCACGGGCGCTGGGCCGCCGAGTCCCGGCTCGTGAGGACCGACCTCACCTACGGTGAGAAGGTCATCGGCAGCCGGCGCGGACACACCGGGCATCAGCATCTGCCCTGGGTGGCGCTCGACACCGACGCGACCGAGGAGCGCGGCGAGGTGTACGCGTGCGCGCTCGGCTGGTCCGGGTCGTGGCGGATCGCCGTCGCCCAACTGCCCGACGCGCGCGTGCAGATCACCGGCGGGGCGGGGTACGACGACTCCGGGCTGCTTCGGCTGTCGGCCGGGGAGTCCTTCGTCACGCCGGTCTTCGCGGGGCTGTGGACCGACTCCGGGCACGGCGGGGCGAGCCGGGCGTGGCATGCGTACCAGCGCGCGTTCGTCGTGCCGGACGCCGACCGGGACCGGCCCGTGCTCTACAACTCCTGGGAGGCCACGGAGTTCGACATCTCCGAGGAGCAGCAGGGGACGCTGGCCCGGCGGGCCGCCGCGATCGGTGTCGAGCTGTTCGTCGTGGACGACGGCTGGTTCGGGACCCGCACCAGCGACCGGGCCGGCCTCGGCGACTGGACGCCCAACCCCGACCGCTTCCCGGCGGGACTGAAGCCGCTCGCCGAGTACGTGCACGCCCTGGGGATGCGGTTCGGCATCTGGGTCGAGCCCGAGATGGTCAACCCGGACAGCGAGCTGTACCGCGCGCACCCCGACTGGGTGCAGTTCCAACCGGGACGAAAGCGGACGGAGTTCCGCAATCAGCTCGTACTGAACCTCGCGCGCGAGGATGTCCGGCAGTACCTCTGGGAGCAGCTCGACGGGCTGCTCTCCAGCGCCCCGATCGACTATGTGAAGTGGGACTTCAACCGCTGCTTCACCGACGCCGGCTGGCCCGGCGAGGACTACCCGCAGCGCCTGTGGGTCGACCATGTGCACGGGCTGTACGCCCTGCTGGACCGCCTGCGGGCCGCCCACCCGGACGTCGCCTTCGAGTCCTGCTCGGGCGGTGGCGGCCGGATCGACCTCGGTGTCCTCGCCCGTACGGACCAGGTGTGGACCTCCGACAACACCGACCCGCTCGACCGGCTCGCCATCCAGGAGGGCTTCAGTCAGATCCATCCGGCGCGGGTCATGGCCGCGTGGGTCACCGACAGCCCGAACACCCAGCTCAACGGCCGGGTCAGCTCGCTGCGGTTCCGGTTCGTGAGCGCGATGGCCGGGGTGCTCGGCGTCGGTGGCGACCTCACCACATGGACCGAGGAGGAGCTGGCCGAGGCGGGGGAGTGGGTGGCGCTGTACAAGGAGATCCGGTCCGTCGTGCAGCGCG
This sequence comes from Streptomyces sp. NBC_00075, assembly GCF_045041225.1. Taxonomy (NCBI): domain Bacteria; kingdom Bacillati; phylum Actinomycetota; class Actinomycetes; order Kitasatosporales; family Streptomycetaceae; genus Streptomyces; species Streptomyces sp. NBC_00075. Next base: position 1,287,148 of record NZ_CP108243.1, on the reverse strand, counting down.
GAGACCTCTACCGGCTGCGGCGGCCGACCGGCGGACTGAGCGCTGTGCAGTACGTGCTCGGGGACGAGGCCGTCGTCCTCGCCTGGCTCCAGGCGCAGCACCACGGCGAGCCGGTACCGGCGCTGCGGCTGCGCGGACTCGACCCCTCGGCGACGTACGAATGCCGCGAAACGGGCGAAGTCCACCGAGGTGCCGTGCTGTTGCACCACGGACTGCGGACCGGCCTCAAGGGTGACCTCGATGCGGCAGTTCTCCGGCTGCGTCGCATCTGATGCTTCTGTCCTATATAGCCTCTATGGCGTCTTCGTTCCAACTCGCCTGGGAATAAAGGTTGCTGTGAATCAGGCGAGTGAGCAGCGTCATATTCGTGACCGTGCGTCGCCGTCATGTTCACGTAATTTCGGCGTGTTTTAAGGGACTTCATGGGGTGGAAAGATCCGTAATTCACGGACAGTGACGGGGAATTCTGGGGAGGATCACAGAAAACCCGTACACAGGGAACCTCAGGCTTGTTTCCGTGCGTCTTGGTCGCTTACGTTCGCCACCAATCCGGACGGACGCCCAATCCTGCCGCCGCCCGGAGCCCGCATCGAACACCCGACAACGGCAGGAGCGGGGGACCCACAGGTAGAACGCCTGTTCCGGTCTCTGGAACAGGCTTGGGGTTAAGTCACGTTCAGGCGTGGCCGGACATCTCCAGTCCGCACCCGACAGCTCACCTCGCAGGCGACGGAGAGGAATTCGTCATGCCCGCGAAGGGTAAGCACCGCCGTCCGAGGTCCCAGCGTTTCACCCGTTCGATAGCCGTTGCCGGAACCGGCGGAGCGGCTCTCGCACTGCCGCTTCTGGGAGCCACCGGCGCCCATGCGGCCACGGCGGAGTCCACCGCCCAGTCCGTTTCCTCACTTTCGGAATCGGCCAAGTCCGTATCGGCCGAGTCCGTTTCCGCGAAGACGGAAAAGGCCGCCGCTTCCACGCCTTCCGCCGCCAAGAAGGCGAGCGTCAGGACCTACTCGGTCCAGGCCGGCGACTACCTCTCGAAGATCGCCCGGGAGCAGAGCGTCAGCGGTGGCTGGCAGAAGCTCTACTCGGACAACCGGACCGCCATCGGCGCCGACCCGAGCCTGATCCACCCCGGTCTGAAGCTGACGATCGGCAAGAAGGCCGCGTCGACCTCTTCGCCTTCCTCTTCTTCCTCCTCTTCGTCTTCGGCGAAGTCGAAGACGTCGTCCTCCGAGTCGACCCGGACGGAGACGTCCAAGCCGGCCGCCGAGAGCGCGAAGGCCGACACCTCGACGACGACCGAGGCCGCCGACACCGGCAGCTCCAGCGGCTTCACCCTCCCCGTGGCAGGCGCCACCATCGGCACCGCCTACCACGTGTCGGGCAGCATGTGGTCCAGCGGCTACCACACGGGCGTCGACTTCGTCGTCCCGACCGGCACCTCCCTCAAGGCTGTCGGCGCCGGCACGGTCGTCTCCGCGGGCTGGGGCGGCGCGTACGGCAACCAGGTCGTCATCAAGCTCGCCGACGGCTACTACGCCCAGTACGCCCACCTCTCGCAGCTCTCCGTCTCGGCCGGCCAGACCGTGACCGAGGGTCAGCAGGTCGGCCTCTCCGGTGCCACCGGCAACGTGACCGGACCGCACCTGCACTTCGAGATCCGCACCACCCCGGACTACGGCTCCGACGTGGACCCGGTCGCGTACCTCCGCTCGAAGGGTGTCGCCGTCGGCTGACACAGGCTCTCCGAGGCAGCATCCGCCGAAGGCCGGACCCCGATCCCCGGGTCCGGCCTTCGGCGTGTCCGTATGTGTCCTTCCATGATCATCGCATTGCAGTCTTGTGGCGCGTGTGCCCGGAGCGTCGACAGGGCGAGAAGGTGGGGGCACAGTGAACTCCGTTGCTGCGCAAGCGCTTTCTACTCTCTGCGACTGTCTACGGAGGACCTGTGCATTCCAGTCGACGCCGAAGAACCGGCGCCGTCGTCGCCGCGATCCTGACGGCCGGGGCGCTCTCCGCGCCCGTCGGACACGCGGTCGAGCCCCCGCGCCGGGTGGTCGAGAACCTCGACCGAGGCCTGGTCGCCGTACCGTCGGGCAAGGGCACCTTCCTCAGCTGGCGGCTGCTCGGCACCGAGTACGCACGCCATGGCAACGCGATCGCCTTCAACGTGTACAAGGGTGGGCGTCGCCTCAACACCGCGCCGATCGTCAGGTCCACGACGTACCAGGACAACAGTCGGGGCGTGGGCGCCTACAGCGTCCGGGCAGTCGTCAACGGGCGTGAGCTGCGGCCGAGTTCGGCCCTCGCGTTCGACAAGGGCTACGCGGAGATCCCTCTCGCCGCCGCCGACGGCTACAGCGTGCAGCACGCCTGGCCCGGCGACCTGGACGGCGACGGACGCTATGAACTCGTCGTCAGCAGACTCTCCCAAACCCGGGACAGGCCCGACCTGTTGGAGGCGTACGCGCTCACCGGCGAGCGGCTGTGGCGGGTCGACCTGGGTCCCGGCTCCTACACCCAGGTCAGCGGAAACGGCGCCAACGACCCTGCCCCCGCGGCGATCAGCGGTTCCACGCCCATCGGCGGCTACCGCAACGACGACAACGTCACGGTGTACGACCTCGACGGCGACGGCAGGGCCGAGGTGCTGGTGCACACGGCCGACGGCACCATCTTCGCGGACGGAGCGAAGGTCACCGCCAACTCGCCAGCCGACCAGTTCGTTTCGGTGATCGACGGAGCCACGGGAACCGAACGCACCCGCCAGCCCGTGCCCGACGACCTGTTCGCCGACGGCCCGTCCGGAGGCCACTTCGGCATCGCCTACCTCGACGGTGAACACCCCAGCCTGGTCACGAAGTTGGTCACCCGGGTAGGCGCCAGGCGCGGTGCGTTCCGCATCCTCATCCAGGCCTGGGACTTCAACGGCCAGGATCTGAGCAGGCGTTGGAAGTACGCGGTCCCGGCGGCGAGCGGCGCGACCAGCTTCCACCAGATCCGCACGGTCGACGTCGACCAGGACGGCCGGGACGAGATCGCCGACGGCAACTACGTGGTCAACAGCGACGGCACCCTCCGGTACGTCGTCGACGGCGCCGGACACGGCGACCGCTTCGACATCGCCGACCTCGACCCCGACCGCCCGGGGCTGGAGGGATTCGCCATCCAGCAGGCCGAGTTGGGCGTCGTACCGAAGTTCCCCTGGTACTACTACGACGCCGACACCGGTGAGCGTCTGGTGACCGGGCAGCACCCCGCGAGCTGGGAGAACGACACCGACATCGACGTCGGCCGGGGCAACGCCGCCGACATCGACCCCGGCCACCCCGGCTACGAGTACTGGACCTCCACCGCCGATGTCACGGCCCCCGGCGCGGGCGTACGCAACGTCCAGGACGGCAAGGTCTCCACGACCACGCCGAGCGTCAACTTCCGCATCTGGTGGGACGGCGACAAGGCGGCCGAACTCCTCGACTACACGCACGTGGAGCAGTGGGATCCTAAGACCGAGACGAGCACGAGGATCTTCGAGCCGTCCGAGGTCGTCTCCGGCCCGCGCAACGCAACCCCTTTCTACGGTGACCTGATCGGCGACTGGCGCGAGGAGATCCTCGCCGAGACCGCCGACCACAGCGCACTGCGCCTCTACACGACCACCGAACCGACGAGCACCCGCGTCTACACGCTCGCCCAGAACCCCGCGTACCGCCTTGGCTGGACCGTTCGCGGCTATCTCCAGTCGACGTACACGGACTACTACCTCGGCACCGAGACCCGCAGGGTGCCGAAGCCCTCGATCACGACCACCAAGGGAGCTGCCTCGTGACGACCACCCGTAGAGCCTTCGGAGCCCTGGCCGTCGGCGGGGCGCTGGCGGCCCTGGCCCCGGCCGGCCAGGCGAGTGCCTCGCCGGTCCACCACCACCGCGGACGGCTCATCGCCCGCGACGACTTCCGGCACGGCCTGGGCCAGTGGGCCGTCGAACTCCAGGACGGCGGCAGCGTCACGGCGGCCCGGGGCGTGCTGGAGGTCGACGTACCGAGCGGCGCGACGATCTGGTTCAAGCGGAAGCTGCAAGGCCCGTACGTCATCGAGTACACGGCGACGCCGGTCTCGGCGGGCGGGGTCAACGACCGCGTGTCCGACCTGAACAACTTCTGGAACGCCGTCGACGTCCGCTCCCCGGACGACCTCTTCGCCACCCCTCGGGGCGGCGCCCTCGCGGAGTACGACTACCTCAAGACGTACTACGTCGGCTACGGCGCCAACACCAACACGACGACCAGGCTGCGCCGTTACGTCGGTGAGGCCGGTGTGCGCCCGCTGATCTACGATTACACGGAGCCGCTGCTGGTCCCGAACGAGCCGCATCGGGTGCGGATCGTCTCGGCCGGTTCGACGGTCCGCTGGTGGAACAACGGGCGGCTCGTCTTCGACTACAGCGACCCGGAGCCGTACACGAGTGGGCACTTCGCCTTCCGTACGACGTGGAGTCACTTCCGGATCACCGATTTCAGCGTCCGTGAGCTGCGTCTCCCTGTTATTCCGGGTTGACCAATACTTGACGAGTGGCTTATCTCACCGCGAGTCAACCCTTTCCTACGGTCGCGTAGCTCACATCGCTAGGTGAATCATGGACCGATGTGGCAGACGATTCGAAGAATGGCAGCAGAGCAGTGATCGGGTCGTACGTGGCGGTGGGGGACAGCTTCACCGAAGGCGTCGGCGACCCCGGCCCCGACGGGGCGTTCGTCGGCTGGGCCGACCGGTTCGCGGTACTGCTCGCGGACCGGCGCCCGGAGGGCGACTTCGACTACACCAACCTCGCGATACGCGGGAGGCTGCTCGACCAGATCGTGGCCGAGCAGCTTCCGCAGGCCAAGGAACTGGCGCCCGACATGGTCTCGTTCTGTGCGGGCGGCAACGACATCATCCGGCCCGGCAGCGACCCCGACGAACTCGCCGAGCGCTTCGAGCGGGCGATCGTCGATCTCACCTCGGTGGTCGGCACGGTCATGGTGACGACGGGCTTCGACACCCGCAACGTGCCCGTGCTGAAGCACATGCGGGGCAAGATCGCCACGTACAACGGCCATATCCGGGCCATCGCCGACCGCTACGGCTGTCCGGTGCTCGATCTGTGGTCCCTGAAGACCATCCAGGACCGCAGGGCCTGGGACGGCGACCGGCTGCACCTCTCGCCCGAGGGCCACACACGCGTGGCACTGCGCGCGGGCCAGGTCCTCGGCCTGGAGATCCCGGCCGACCCGGACCAGCCCTGGCCCGCACTGCCTCCCCGAGGCACCTTGGAGATCCGCCGCGACGACGTCCACTGGGCGCGGGAGTATCTGGTGCCGTGGATCGGGCGGCGGCTGCGGGGCGAGTCGTCGGGGGACCATGTGACGGCGAAGGGGAGTCTGTCGCCGGACGACATCAAGAGCCGGATCGAGTGGGTCGCGTGAGGGTTTCGGGTTAGGGCTCGGGGCACTGCCCGGGTGCGGGTGCGGGTGCGGGTGCGGGTGCGGGTGCGGGTGCGGGTGCGGGTGCGGGTGCGGGTGCGCGGCCTTCGGTTGCCTTTGAGCGCCGGTCCCGGTCATCCCAGCCCGTCCGGCGTTTGAGGACGAGGCCGTTGAGGCCGAAGGGGGGTCTGGGGGTACAGTCCCCAGCCGACGGCCACGAAACTCACCTGCCCGAAGTCAACGCCGCCCGCTCAAGCCCCAGTTCCCCAGCCAACGCAGCGTCCACCCACTGCTCGGCCCGCGCACGCGACACCCCCTCGTACGCCGTCATCTGGACCGCCAGCCCGTCCAGCAGCGCCGTGAGCCGCATCGCCGTACCCGTCGGGTCGGGGCACTCGAACTCGCCGGCGGCGACGCCCTCCGCGATGACCTCGGTGATCGCGGCCTTCCAACGCCGGTCCAGGTCCCCGGCGACCTCCCGCAGCGCAGGGTCGCGCAGGGACACCGCCCACCCCTCGATCCACAGCCGCCAGCCCTTGGCCTGACCGGTCGGTGCGTACCAGCGCACCGCGGACCGCAGTCGGCGCAGGGCAGGGGAGCGGCGTCCGAGGAGTTTGGCCAGGTGGGCGAGGTCGGCCTCGGCCGCGTACCGGAACGCTGCGGCGACCAGCTTCTCCTTGGTCGAGAAGTGGTACAGCACCAGCGCGTTGCTCACCCCGAGGGTGGCCGCCACGTCGGCGATCCTGACCGCCGCCACGCCCCGCGCCTCGATCTGCTCGATGGCGGCCCGCAGCAACTCCTCGCGCCGCTCGGCCACGCTCAACCGCACTCTTGCCACGCCGTCACAGTAATCCGTCACCGGACACGATGTCGGGGCAGGTCCGTCAATGCCTGTAAATCCCCGCCGATGTGGCCGGTTCGCACGGAAGGGGCGCGCGGCCGGACACCGTCACCGATACCAGCCGAACCGCTCCGCGATCACCGGCAGCCGCTCCTCCACGATCGCGTGCGCCGCCGCCCGGGGAGTCGTCCCGTCGGTCTCCGCGCGCGCGAGCACCTGGTCGATCAGGGCGCGCATCGAGCGCCGGGTGTACGCGAACGCCTCCTCCGGGTCCGCGCCGATGTCCCCGAACAGCGTCCACCACCACCAGGCGTTCGTCCCGGAGTTGACGACCACGTCCGGCAGTACGACGATGCCGCGCGCGGCGAGCAGCTCCTCGGCCTCCGGCAGTACGGGCATGTTGGCGGCCTCGACAACCCAACGGGCGGTGATCCGCTCCTGGTTCCCGGTGTCGACGGCGTACGAGACCGCGGCCGGCACCAGCACCTCCGCGGGCACGGACAGCCAGGCCTCGCCCGGCAGTTCGCGGTCCTCGGGGCGCAGCACCGCGCGGTCCACGGTCCCGTACGAGTCGCGGCCCGCGAGCAGCGCCTCGATGTCGAGTCCGGCCGGGTTGGCGATCGTGCCCTTGATGTCGGAGACGGCCACCACCGTGAGTCCCGCGCGCGTGAGGAAGCGTGCCGTGGCCCCGCCCATCGTGCCGAGCCCCTGTACGGCGACGCGTGTCCCGGCGTACGGCACCTCGGCCCGGTCGAGCGCCGCGAGCACGGACTCCGCGACCCCGCAGCCGCCGACCAGCTCGTCGAGCCCGATGCCGTCCACCTCGGCCGCGAACGCGTCGGCGAGCCGTGCGCGGGCCGCGCTCTCGTCGTCCAGCAGCGGATAGACCGCCTGGATCGACGACACGAGCCCGGCCTCGGCCGCCGCCCGGTCGACGAGATCCTGGGTGAGGCCCAGGTCCTCGCCCGTGGTCCACACGCTCTCGACGTACGGCCGCATCGCGCGCAGATAGCGCACCAGCAGGCCGTACGCCCCCGGGTCCTGGGGGTCGCAGTCGACTCCGCCCTTGGCGCCGCCCAGGGGGACGTAGCGGCCCTCGGGGTTGTAGTGCAGGGCTTCCTTCATGGTCATGCCCCGGGCGAGCCCGGCGACCTCGTCCAGGGTGCAGCCCTCGCGCATCCGCAGCCCGCCGCTGGACACGCCCCGCACCAGTCTGTCCACGACGAGGAAGCCCTGGCGGCCGGTGAGGTGATCGGTCCAGGTGAGGGAGAGCAGGGGAGTGCCCTGAGAGGTTGCCATGCGGGCAATATACTGACTCGCCGTTCAGTTACGTGCGTCCGTGCACCCTCGGCTCCGCGCGCCTCGCCGCCGCATGCACCACCTGTGTCCGGGTGGTCGCTCTTCGTCGCCCCGGAATCGATTCGCCGTCCCGAGCGTTGGAGTTTCCTTGGAAAGACCCGGCCGACGCTCGCGCGACGCCGGAGTGTCAGAGGCGGCGACCATAATGGAATGCCTGACCGACTCCACCTGGAGGTACCGTGACCGGATTCCCCCCTCCGAGCTCCCGGCTGCGCGCGCTGCGGCCCGCCGCCTTCGGCGCGGACCCGAGCGGGGAGCGCCTGGCACGGATCCGCAGATCGCCCCACTTCGCGGACGGCGTCTTCCAGAACCCGCCGGGTACGCCCCGGCCGGACGGCGCCATGCTGGAGTTCGCGAAATCCTCCCTGCGCAAGGAGGACCGGGTCCGCCGCGCCCCGGCCGGCACGGTGCCGGTGCACGCCACGACGCTCGCCGACCTCGCCAAGCCCCCGGTCACCGGTCTCCGGCTGACCTGGATGGGCCACTCCAGCGTGCTCACCGAGATCGACGGACAGCGGGTGCTCTTCGACCCCGTCTGGGGCGAGCGCTGTTCGCCGTTCGCCTTCGCCGGGCCCAAGCGGCTGCATCCGGTGCCCCTGCCGCTGGCCGCGCTCGGCCCGGTCGACGTCGTCGTCATCTCGCACGACCACTACGACCATCTGGACATGCCCACGATCAAGGCGCTGGCCGACACGGACACGCTGTTCGCGGTCCCGCTCGGCGTCGGCGCCCATCTGGAGCGCTGGGGCGTCTCCGCCGACCGGCTGCGCGAGCTGGACTGGCACGAGTCGACGAAGGTCGGCGGCCTCACCCTGACCGCCACCCCGGCCCGCCACTTCTGCGGCCGGGGACTGCGCAACACCCAGCACACCCTGTGGGCCTCCTGGGTCGTCGAGGGCGCGGAGCACCGCGTCTACCACAGCGGTGACACCGGGTACTTCGAGGGCTTCCGGGACATCGGCGCCGACCACGGCCCGTTCGACGCCACGATGATCCAGATCGGGGCCTACAGCGAGTTCTGGCCCGACATCCACATGACCCCGGAGGAGGGCATGCGCGCCCACCTCGACCTCCAGGGCGGGACGCCGAGCGGTCTGATGCTGCCGATCCACTGGGGCACGTTCAATCTGGCGGCGCACGCGTGGTCGGACCCCGGCGAGGGCACGATCGCCGCCGCCCGCAAGGCCGGGACGCGGATCGGGCTGCCGCACCCGGGTGAGCCCTTCGAACCCACGGCCGAGACCGTCCCCTCGGATCCCTGGTGGCGGGGCGTGGCCCTGACCCCGCCGGGCGGCTGGCCGACGCTCGACGCCGACGAGTCGGCCGATGTCCGTCGTACGGCCGATATCACTCGTACGGCTGATGTGGATGACGCCCCGACCGACACGGCCGGTGACATTCAGGGGGGTGCTGCCGACGGCAGCGGGGAGCCCAAGGCGGTGTCCGCGGGCTGATCGCGCGGGGCGAAAACGGGCGACAGTCGGACAGTCGTACGGACGGCGAGAGCCGGGGAGCAGGCTGCTCCCCGGCTCTCGCCTTTTGCTCGTGACCGGTTCTGACCAGCCTCGATCGATTGGCAGGGGTAGGGGAACGTACGTCCGAGGTGATTGTCGGTCTGCCGTGCGGGGTCTCATACCAGAGCGGGGCGCTCTCCGGGGGAGTTTGTCAACTGACCACCGCACATGTTGCGTTGGCGACTACTGTGAGTGGCCGCCGGGCGACACAGGGCCGTTTTTTCGGCTCTCGACGCGCGATCCCCAGGTCCCGACGCACCAGTACGAGGACGAAGATGTCTCACCTCCGAGCACCGGCCCCCCGCGCAGACCGCCGTGAGGGCGGGCGGCACGGTCGGCCGGTCGCCCGTTCCGTCCCCTCGCTGCCCGAGACCCACATACGGCCCCAGCTCATGCGGCTCGCCGTGCTGCCGCCGCTCGCGGTCGCCCTCAGCGCCTGCGCCGCCGTCCTGTTCATCGTCCGCTCCGCCGGGGTGCGGCCCACCCTCACCCTGTTCGCCGTGCTCGCCGGCGCGTTCGCGGTCGCCCTCGGGGGCATCGTGATCGCACTGGTGGCCGCCGACCGCGCCGCCAGATCCGTGCACGAACGCCTCGCCGCCCTGCGCCGCACCAGCGCCCGCGGCGAGGCCGACCTGCGCGCCCTCGTCGAGGCGCTGCGGCGCGGGGACGCACCGCCGGCCCGCAGGACACGCGGTGTGCCCGCGGCCGACGCCGACGACTTCGAACTCCTCGGCGCCGACCTCGCCCGTGCCCACGACGGTGCCGTCACCGCCGTCGTCCAGGCCTCGCAGCTCTCCAGCCAGGCGGGCAGCGAACAGAAGGTCGAGGTCTTCGTCAACCTCGCCCGGCGCCTCCAGTCGCTCGTGCACCGCGAGATCTCCATCCTCGACGAGCTGGAACACGAGATCGAGGACCCCGACCTTCTCAAGGGCCTCTTCCACGTCGACCACCTCGCGACCCGCATCCGGCGGCACGCCGAGAACCTCGCCGTGCTCGGCGGCGCCGTCTCCCGCCGCCAGTGGAGCAACCCGGTCTCCATGACGGAGGTGCTCCGCTCGGCCATCGCGGAGGTCGAGCAGTACTCGCGGGTCAAACTCGTGCCCCCGATCGACGGCACCCTGCGCGGCCACGCCGTCGCCGACGTCATCCACCTCCTCGCCGAACTCGTCGAGAACGCCACCGTGTTCTCCGCCCCGCACACCCAAGTGCTGCTGCGCGCCAACCTCGTCACCTCGGGGCTCGCCGTCGAGGTCGAGGACCGCGGCCTCGGCATGCCCGTGGGCGAACAGCACAAGATGAACACGCTGCTCACCGACCCCGACCAGGTCAATGTCGCCAGCCTGCTCCAGGACGGCCGCATCGGACTCTTCGTGGTCTCCCAGCTGGCCCGCAGGCACGGCATCCACGTCCGCCTCCAGACCAACATCTACGGCGGTGTGCAGGCCGTACTCGTCGTGCCGCAGGGGCTGTTGGGCACGGACACGCCTCCGGGCGGATCCGGGGGCGTACCGCAGTCCCGACCCCAGGACCCGGCTCAGCCCCCTGTCCAGGAGACCGGCGGCATGCGTCGGGTGGCCGAGCCACCCCGGCAGCGTCCGTCGGCCGCCGGCCAAGAGGGACGGCCGTCGGCGCCCGGAACCCCCGGACCTGGTACACCGTCCGCCGGTTCGACGCGCCGACGCCCGGAGGCGGCCCGGCCAGCCGCACCGGCGCCGAACGGCCGGGGCCCGGTGCCGCTGCCCGTACGCGGGGCCCAGGGGGAGCGGCCCAACCCCGCGGAGGCGATGCCCGGCATCCGACCCGACGACCGGCGGACCGTCGCGGACAACGTGGCCGCGCCGACCGCTCCCCGGAACGGCGCCGTGCGCGGCACCATGGGCAAGCCCCAGCTGCCCCGCCGCCGCGCCCAGGAACACATCGCGCCCCAGCTGCGCGGCGGCCCGGCGGCGCCCCGCCCCGAGGGCGAACTCGTCGGACACGACCCCGGCCTCATGGCCGCCTTCCAGCGCGGCATCGGGCTCGCCGAGGCGCGCCAGCTGGAGCCCGGCTACACGGACCCGGCCATCGCCGCGATGGAGAGGGAGTACGCGGCTGCGTACGGGGAACCGGCCGCCAGGCCGTCCGCGCCCACGGAACCGACGTACGCGGAGCCCCCGCGCCCCGCCGCGCCGGACGCCGTACCCCTGGAGCCGCTGTCCAGGGAGCGGGTCTCCATGCGGCCGACCGGCCCCGACACCCCTCCGCCGCCCTCCGCCGCGGGCCGTATCGACGACGTACCGTCCCCGGACCCGTCCCACATAGCCGAGGTGCACCGACTGCGCGCGCCCGGACACGACCTGGACCTCACTGCCCGGCACGACGGGAGCGCACCGGCCGGATGACCACCCCCCGCTGTTCCACCCCTGCCCCCACCTCCAGCGCTCCCGCAGACCTTCGTACCCCAAGGAGTCGATCCACCATGGCGAGCGATGTGCCGACCGGCCATGTATCCGATCTCGACTGGCTGATGAGCGGCCTCGTCCAGCGCGTACCGCACACCACGAGCGCGGTACTCCTGTCCTGCGACGGACTCGTGAAGTCCGTCCACGGCCTCGACCCGGACAGCGCCGACCACATGGCCGCACTGGCCTCCGGTCTCTACTCCCTCGGACGCAGCGCGGGCGTCCGGTTCGGGGACGGCGGTGAGGTCCGGCAGGTCGTCGTCGAACTCGACTCGACCCTCCTGTTCGTCACCACTGCCGGCTCCGGCACCTGTCTCGCCGTGCTGGCCGGCCGCGAGGCCGACGCCGCCGTGCTCGGCTACGAGATGGCGATGCTGGTCAAGAGCGTCCGCCCCTACCTGATGACCGCGCCCCGGCAGTCCGCCGAACCCTCGGCGATGAGGCCTTGAGCGTGACGGCGGCCGGCGACGGGCCCTGGCTCGACGACGCGGCCGGACGGCTCGTGCGCCCCTACACCGTCAGCAACGGCCGGACCCGGCCGACCACCGCCCTCGACCTCATGTCCCAGGTGATGGCCACCGGGAACACCCCGCTCGGCTACCTCGGCCCCGAACACGCCCAGGCGATCGACCTCTGCCGGGTGCCCGTCTCGGTCGCCGAGGTGGCCGCCCATCTGAAACTGCCGGCGGCCGTCACCAAGGTGTTGCTGTCCGACCTCGTCGACTGCGGGGCACTCACGACGAAACCGCCCGAGTTCTACCACAACCCCACTGACCGGTCTCTTCTGGAGGCAGTGCTCGATGGACTACGACGACAGCTCTGATCCCTTCCCCACCGCATTGAAGATCCTGGTGGCGGGAGGATTCGGAGTCGGCAAGACGACCCTCGTCGGCGCGGTGAGCGAGATCGCGCCGCTCAGCACGGAGGAACTGCTCACCACGGTCAGCGCCTCGACCGACAGTCTCGAAGGCATCGAGAACAAGGTCGAGACCACCGTGGCGATGGACTTCGGCCGTATCACCCTGGACCCCGAACACGTCCTCTATCTGTTCGGTACGCCCGGACAGGAACGGTTCTGGTTCATGTGGGACGAACTGTCCGAGGGCGCGCTCGGCGCGGTCATCCTGGCCGACACCCGGCGCCTGGAGGACTGCTTCGCGGCCGTCGACTTCTTCGAACAGCGCGGCCTCGGCTTCATCGTGGCGATCAACGAGTTCGACGGCTCGTACCGCTACGACCCCGAGGAGGTGCGCGCCGCGATCGATCTCGACCCCGACATCCCGATCGTGCGCTGCGACGCCCGGATCTCCAGTTCGGGGGTACAGACCCTGCTCACCCTCGTACGGCATCTGCTCGCCCACGCGCCCGCGCCCGCACCCACCGCCCACAGTGAGGGAGCCCGCCCATGAGCTACGACCCGCCGCGCCCGGCCGGTCGTCTGCTGCTGACTCCCGAGGACAAGGACGCCCCCGCCCGCATCCGCCGACTGCGTGGACTCGGCCTCGGGGAACGGCCCGAGCCCGCCCTGGACGCCTTCGCGGACCGCCTCGCGGAGCTGGTCGGCGCGCCCTACGCGATGGTCAACTTCATCGGCGAGGAACGGCAGTTCTTCGCCGGGCTCCATGTTCCGGCCGACACCGGCACTTCCGGACGGACCGGCGCCGACTCCGACGAGGAGAAGCCGCGCGTGGGCCGGCGGCTGCCGCGCGACCACGGGTTCTGCCCGCACGTCGTGGTCCGGCGCAAGGCGCTCGTCCTGGAGGACGTCCGCGACTATCCGCGGTTCGCGGGCAACCCGGTCGTCGACGAGTTCGGCATCCGCTCGTATCTGGGCGCGCCGCTGATCGACTCCACGGGCATGGCGCTGGGCACGGTGTGCGCCGCCGACCTCGAACCGCGCCCCTGGGGGAGGGCGGGGCTGGAGACCATCAAGGCGATGGCGGCGGAGCTGGTCGGGCAGCTGGCGCCCGGGTAGGGCCTGTCCCGGCGCGGGACGTCCGCGTCACACGGAGACCGTCTCGCCGTCCGGGAACATGATCAGGGCACGGCCCTCCTCCGTCACCGCGCACGACACCGCCTCGCGCAGGGCCTGCGGATGCACCGCGTCCCGGGTCAGCGCGACCAGGGTCACGAACAGCCTGCTCGCGCCCGGGGATTCGGCCGCGCGCTGGAGGTACGGCGTCGCCGAGTGCGGGCCGAAGGCGTTCGCGTCGACCTCGCGGGCCACGCCCGTCGCCTCGTCCCAGCCGTGCAGCGCGACGACCACACTGGTCAGCCCGGCGCCGTTACGGGTCAGGGCCCAGCCGTCGCCCCGCTCGGCCTCGGGCAGGGCGGTGTCGGCCACCGCGTAACCGCCCTCCCGGACCGAAGCCTCGGCCGGTGCCTGGACGCGGTGCACGCGGATCTCCCAGGAGCCGTGCAGCACGCTCGTCGACTCGACCCGGAACTCTCCTTCCACGCCGGGGAGTTCGGCCTCGTACCGGGAGGCGGCGACCTTCCCCGAGCAGTGCAGCGGAAGGATTCTGCACCTCCGTGACGCCGTGCCGTCGGGGGCGAGCAGCGCCAGGTGGCCGTCCACGTTCCGCTGCCAGGCCACCGCGCCCGTCTCCGGTGCGGTGGCGGTCGAGTAGCCGAACTTGGCGTAGTGCGGGTCGTCGGCGGCGGGTCCCTCCATCGGGTTGTGGTCGCTGCCGTGGTTGACGAGCCGCACGATGCCGTCGTGCCGCGTGCCGTGCAGCAGCCAGCCCGGTCCCGGGAGCGCCGTGTACTGGTCGGACTCCTCGACGGGCAGCGGGCGTTCGGGTGCCGTCCACACCAGGTGCTCCGGGGGCAGCAGCAGGCCCAGGAAGGCCATGCTCGACCAGTACGGCGATCCGGGCCCCGAATACGCCTGGGTCGCCGGCAGGAACGTGCCGTACCAGCCCAGCGGCAGCAGCCCGCGCTCGTCGGGCACCCCGCGCTCCACGAAGTGCGCCACCGCGCCCGAGGCCAGCCGCCGGGTCAGCCCCGGGGCCAGGGGAGTGCACTCGGCGAGGGCGCCCAGCCAGACGGGGGCGGTCGCGGCGAAACGGTACGTCAGGGAGCGGCCCTGGTGGACGGGGGCGCCGTCCGCCCCGAAGAACTGGGGGTAGGAGGCGAGGAACTGGGCCAGCCGGCGACGGTGGACCCGGCCGCGCCCGCCGTCCTCGCCGCCCGTCATCCGGCACCACAGCAGCGGATAGAGGTGCAGCGCCCAGCCGACGTAGTAGTCGAACGTACGGCCGTCTCCGTCGCTGTACCAGCCGCCGCCGACATACCAGTCGTCGAGCCGGTCGAGGCCGCCGTCGATGTCCTCCTGGCGGTGCGGCGCGCCCACGGAGGCCAGGAACTGTTCGGCGACGACCTGGCACAGCCGCCCGCTGTCGTCCCGGGTGCGGCGGCCCACGAACCCCCACAGCCAGTCGACGATCCGCTCCTGGACGTCCACGTCGAGCCGGTCCCAGATCCAGGGGCGGGTCTCGTGCAGCCCGATGGCGATCGAGGCCGCTTCGTTCATGGGCTGGGAGCGGTCGGTGAGTTCGGGCCAGGCCTCGCCGCTGTCACGGTCCGTGCCCGTTGTCAGACCCTGCGCGTAGCGTTCCACGAGACGTGAATCCACGTCGCCCGCCGCCCCCGCGATCCGGAAGGAGGCCAGCAGGAACGACCGAGCGAAACCCTCGAGACCGTCCGACACCACGCCCGCCGAGGAGTTCCGGCCCGGCAGCCGGTACTGCGCGAGACCCGGCGTCGCATGGGGGACCAGCGCCTCCAACTGCCGGTCGGCGAGCGCCTCCCAGTGTGCCCGGGTCCAGCCGGTGAACAGCGACAGGACCCGGTCGTTGGGCGGGAGCGCCAAGTGCGGTGCGGGCATGTCGGTTCCTGACTCCTTCATCGGCTTTGCACATGAGCGGGTTCACATATGAGTTCGCGCGGTCTCTCGGAAGGGATACGGCTGCTGGTTCCGGTCGGATCAACGGCTGCGCGCCGGGCGTGAAGGAAAGCTGCGGCGGCGCTTAAGAAAACCTCGATGGACCCGGGAGTCGCCGTACGGCAGATTTCACCTCGCGTTCTCGTCGGTCTGGCCGTCGATGCCATCCCTCTCCCCGGCACGGGCTGCTTCGGTGTGCCCTGCCCCGGGGTTCTACCCACAGGAGCCGTTGCGTTGAAGGCGCTCGTCAAGGAGAAGGCGGAGCCCGGGCTGTGGCTCGTGGACGTACCGGAACCGGCCGTCGGCCCCGGTGACGTACTGATCAAGGTGCTGAGAACCGGCATCTGCGGCACCGACCTGCACATACGGGCCTGGGACGGCTGGGCACGGCAGGCGATCCGTACGCCGCTCGTCGTCGGGCACGAGTTCGTCGGCGAGGTCGTCGGGACCGGGCGCGATGTCACCGACATCGCTGTCGGCGACCGGGTCAGCGGCGAGGGACACCTGGTGTGCGGCCGGTGCCGCAACTGCCTCGCCGGGCGCCGCCATCTGTGCCGGGCCACGGTGGGGCTCGGAGTCGGCCGGGACGGTGCCTTCGCGGAGTACGTGGTGCTGCCCGCCGCCAACGTGTGGGTGCACCGGGTGCCCGTGGACCTCGACGTGGCGGCGATCTTCGACCCCTTCGGCAACGCCGTGCACACCGCGCTGTCGTTTCCGCTGGTCGGCGAGGACGTCCTGATCACCGGGGCCGGTCCGATCGGGCTGATGGCGGCGGCGGTGGCCCGGCACGCGGGGGCGCGGAACGTCGTCGTCACCGACGTCAGCGAGGAACGGCTGGAACTGGCGCGCAAGATCGGCGCGAGCCTGGCGCTGAACGTCTCCGGCGCGACCGTCGCCGACGGCCAGCGCGCCCTCGGCCTGCGCGAGGGCTTCGACATCGGCCTGGAGATGTCCGGCCACCCCGAGGCGCTGCGCGACATGATCGCCAACATGACGCACGGCGGACGCATAGCCATGCTGGGCCTGCCGTCCGAGGAGTTCCCGGTCGACTGGGCCCGGATCGTCACCTCCATGATCACCATCAAGGGCATCTACGGCCGTGAGATGTTCGAGACCTGGTACGCGATGTCGGTGCTCCTTGAGGGCGGCCTCGACCTCACCCCGGTCATCACCGGCCGGTACGACATCGGCGACCACGAGGCCGCCTTCGCGGACGCGGCGAGCGGCCGGGGCGGCAAGGTCATCCTCGACTGGACCGCGTAAGTCACCTGCATCTTTAGGAGCTTTGGCATGTTCGACTCCGTGCGCGACGACCTGCGCGCCACCCTCGACGAGATCCGCGCCGCCGGGCTGCACAAGCCCGAGCGCGTCATCGGCAGCCCGCAGTCCGCGACCGTCGCCGTCACCTCGGGCGGGCGCCCCGGTGAGGTCCTCAACTTCTGCGCCAACAACTACCTCGGCCTCGCCGACCACCCCGAGGTCGTGGCCGCCGCCCACGAGGCCCTCGACCGCTGGGGCTACGGCATGGCCTCCGTGCGCTTCATCTGCGGTACGCGGGAGGTGCACAAGGAGCTGGAGGCCCGTCTTTCGGCGTTCCTCGGACAGGAGGACACGATCCTCTACTCCTCCTGCTTCGACGCCAACGGAGGCGTCTTCGAGACCCTCCTCGACGCCGAGGACGCGGTGATCTCCGACGCCCTCAACCACGCCTCGATCATCGACGGCATCCGCCTGTCCAAGGCCCGCCGCTTCCGCTACGCCAACCGTGATCTCGCCGATCTGGAACGGCAGTTGAAGGACGCGTCCGACGCACGGCGCCGTCTGATCGTCACCGACGGTGTGTTCTCCATGGACGGATACGTGGCACCCCTCGGCGAGATCTGCGACCTCGCCGACCGCTACGACGCGATGGTCATGGTCGACGACTCGCACGCCGTCGGCTTCGTCGGCCCCGGCGGCCGGGGCACCCCCGAACTGCACGGCGTCATGGACCGCGTGGACATCATCACGGGCACGCTGGGCAAGGCGCTGGGCGGAGCCTCCGGGGGTTACGTGGCCGCCCGTGCCGAGATCGTCGCACTCCTGCGTCAGCGCTCCCGCCCGTACCTGTTCTCGAACACGCTTGCCCCGGTGATCGCCGCCGCCTCCCTGAAGGTGCTCGACCTGCTGGAGTCGGCGGACGACCTGCGGACCCGGCTCGCCGAGAACACCGCCCTGTTCCGCCGCCGGATGACCGAGGAGGGCTTCGACGTCCTCCCCGGCGACCACGCCATCGCGCCCGTGATGATCGGCGACGCCACGAAGGCCGGCCGTCTGGCGGAGCTGCTGCTGGAGCGCGGTGTGTACGTGATCGGCTTCTCGTACCCGGTCGTGCCGCAGGGCAAGGCCCGGATCCGCGTCCAGCTGTCGGCGGCGCACTCCATCGAGGACGTGAACCGGGCGGTCGACGCCTTTGTCGCGGCTCGGGCGGAGCTGGAGGGCTGAGCGGATCGCCCCGGACATACGGTTCCGGACGTACTGGATAATCGATCGCATGATCGAAGCGCGGCGGCTCCACATCCTCCGTGCGGTGGCGGACCACCGTACGGTGACGGCGGCTGCCGCCGCGCTGTACCTCACCCCCTCCGCCGTCTCCCAGCAGCTGGCCGCCCTGGAACAGGAGACCGGCCACCGTCTGGTGGAGCGCGGTGCCAAGGGCGTACGGCTGACCGCGGCCGGCGAGATCCTGCTCGCGCACACCAACGTCGTCCTCGCCCAGCTGGAGCGCGCCGAGGCCGAGCTGGCCGCGTACGACTCGGGTGCAGCGGGCACGGTCACCGTCGCCGCCTTCGCGACAGGCATCGCCCTGGTCGTCGCCCCCGCCCTGGCCCGCCTCGCCGGGACCGCCCCCGGCATCCGGATCCGCGTCCAGGACGCCGAGGGCGACGCCAGCCTGCCGATGGTGCTCGACCGGCAGGTCGACGTCGCGGTGGCCGTCGAGTACCGGGGAGCGCCGCCCGCCGACGACCCCCGCCTCACCCACGTCCCGCTCTACGCCGAGCCCTTCGACGCGGTCGTCCCGGTCACCCACCGCCTGGCCGACGCCCGGGAGGTGCCGCTCGCCGAACTCGCCAAGGACTCGTGGATCGGCCCCTACCCCGGCAATCCCTGCCATGAGGTGGTCGTCCTGGCCTGCGAGAACGCCGGTTTCCGCCCCCGCCTCGAACACTCCTCCGACGACTTCCGCGCGGTCGTCGCCCTCGCCTCGGCCGACGCGGGCGTGGCTCTCGTACCGCGCTCGGCCCTGCGCGGCATGGACCTGACGGGCGTGGTCGTGTGCCCGGTCGACGGGGTCGCTCCCACGCGGCGGGTCTTCGCGGCGGTACGCAGGGGAGCGGAGGAACACCCGCTGATCCGCCCGGTGTTGGAGGCGCTCGGCGCGGCGGCGCAGGGGTAGGGGTCCGTCCGGGGGATCGGGTCGCGGACGCGGGCTTGCTGCCGCCGATGGGCGGGGCTGTCGTCGGTTGCCGGCTTGCCCCGCGCTCGGCGCCGCGGCGCAGGGGTAGGGACCGGTCCGGCGGTTCGGGTCGGGGACGCGAGGCTGCCCCGCCGATCGGCGGCGCTGCCGGGGGTTGTCGGTATGCCCCGCGTTCGGCGTGCTGGCGTAGGGGTAGGGACACCGGTCCGGCGGTTCGGGTCGCGGACGCGAGTTTGCCCCGTCGATCGGCGGCCGGCGGCGCTGCCGGGGGTTGTCGGCTTGCCCCGCGTTCGGTGTGGCTGCCGGCGGTTGCCCGCTCGCGCCGCGCTCGACCTGGCTCGCGCGGGACCGGCGTCGTGCTGCCCGCCGCGCAGGCGGCTGATGTCGGAGGCTCCGTCTTCTCCTGGTTCGACGCACCAGACCCGTTCACCGGCACCCCGAGTACACCCCGGCGCGGAGCGCGACGCACTCGCCGGGTGATTGTCAGTGGCATTGGCTACGGTGCGTTGCATGCCGGAAGCCGAAGACGTACGCCGTATCTCCCTCTCCCTGCCGGACACGACGGAGAAGATCGCCTGGGGCATGCCCACGTTCCGGGTCGCCGGGAAGATGTTCGCCACGCTGCCCGAGGACGAGACCTCCATCGCCGTGCGCTGCCCGAAGGAGGAGCGCGACGAACTGGTCCTGGCGGAGCCGGAGAAGTTCTGGATCGCAGACCACGAGGCGGGGTTCGCCTGGGTCAGGGTCCGCCTGGCCGCCCTGGAGGACGAGGACGAGCTGCGCGACATCCTCGCCGACTCCTGGCGCCAGGCGGCCCCGCCCCGACTGGTGGACGCCTACCCGGAGTTGGGGCCGCCAGGTGCCGGCTGAACCCGAACGGGGCGCTCAGGTACGTACGGAGGAGAGGTGCCCGGCCGCCACGAACACCTGGATCCGCTCCCGGAGCGTCCGTGCGTCGAGCCCGTGCGCGGTGATGTGCTCGTCGATCTCCCCGTACTTGCGGAGTTCGCGGCGGCCCACGCCCAGGCCCAGCACCCGGTGGGGCACATCGGCGAGCGCGTCGTTCACGACGGCCGTCGACGTGCCCGCGAGGTACGGCTCGACGAGGACGACGTCGGTGCCCGCCGCCTCCGTGGCCCGGCGCAACGCGGCCGTGTCGAAGGGCCGTACGGTCGTCGCGTACAGGACGGTGACGTCGAGCCCGTCCGTGGCGGCGAGTACCGCGTCGAGCATCGGTCCGACGGCGATCACGACACCGGAGCGGCCCTCGCGGAGGGTGAGGACCCGGGCGCCGTCGACCGGGAGCGCGTCCGCGTTGGACTGCACCGAGAGCCGTACGTACACCTTGTCGTCGCCCGCGGCGACCGCGTGCCGCAGCAGGGTCTCGGCCTCGTCGGGGTGCCCCGGCACATGGACGGTCCAGCCGTCCAGGGTGTCGAGGAGGGCCAGGTCACCCGGTGACATGTGCGTGAAGCCGCCCGCGGGCCAGTCGAAGGAGGCGGCGGCGCTCACCAGCACGGCGCCGGCGTCCTGGTGCCCGAGGTCCAGCTTGACCTGCTCGAAGGGCCGCTCGACGAGGAAGCTCGCGAAGGTGTGCACGACCGGGCGCATACCGGTGAGCGCCAGGCCCGCGCCCGCGGCGACGAGCAGCTGCTCACGGATGCCGACGTTGATCACCCGGTCGGGATGCCGGGCCCGTGTCTCCGTGAACCCGTCTGCTCCGATCTCGGCGAGTACGACGGCGATGCGCGGGTCCTCGTCGAGCAGCTGGGAGAGAACGGGGGCGAAGCGGTCACGCATGGTGTCCATGGGGAACAGTTCCTTTCGGGTTGGTTGGACTGGCAGCCGTACGTTCAGCCGGTCTTCGGTTCGACCCGCGCCACGACCATGTGCGGGCGGCCGGGATGCGGTGCCGTGAAGGCGGTGTACAGGGCCTCGTGGTCACGGCCGTCGACCGTTGCCGTGGACCAGCCCGCGGCCTCGAAGCGGGCGGCGATACCGCCGGGCCGGGCATGGCTGGCGGAGGAGTTGTCGACGACGACGGTGTGCAGCCGGTCGAGACCGGCGGGACCGGCGAAGGCGATCGCCTCGTGATTGCTGCCCTCGTCCAGTTCGGCGTCCCCGGTCAGCACCCACACCGCCGGCCCGTCCAGCCCCTGGGCGCGCAGCCCCAGTGCCGTACCGACGGCGATCGGCAGACCGTGCCCGAGCGAGCCGCTGCCGATCTCGGCCCCCGGCACCAGCACCCGGTCGGGGTGGTGGCCGAGGGGCGAGTCGTACGAGCCGAAGCCCGGCAGCCAGTCCACGGGCAGGAAGCCCTTGGCGGCGAGCACCGCGTAGTACGCCATGGGCCCGTGCCCCTTGGAGAGGAGGAACCGGTCCCGCTCGGGGTCCGTCACCCGGTCCGGGCCGACCCGCAGGACCCGGTCGTAGAGCACCCAGAGCACGTCCAGCGTGGAGGTCGCCGCCGGCCCGTGCTTCTCGTCGCCGGTCATCAGCCCCATGAGCTGGGACAACTCGGCGTAGTCGTACGTGTGACCGTGTGCCGTTGTGATCGTCATGCAGACGATCGTGCGACCTCGACCAAACTTGAGGTCAAGGGCCGGCGGCGTGGATACCAGCGCGAACAAAGGAGTGCGCGATCATCGGCCCGAGTGCGGTATTGTTTCCATGCGCGTTCGGCCAGGGGAAACCCCAGGTCAGACGGCACCGGGACGTGGCGCAGCTTGGTAGCGCACTTGACTGGGGGTCAAGGGGTCGCAGGTTCAAATCCTGTCGTCCCGACGGTGTGAGACGAAGGGTCTTCACAGGCGAGAGCTTGTGGGGGCCCTTTTTCGTGTGGGTTGGTTCCGATCTTCGAGGTTGCGCATGCCGCTGGCCACCGGCATTGTCCAGGTCAACGGTGGATGTTTTTAATTCCTCCTTTTCGGGAAACTCCACCGAATTCGCGATCGCTGCGGCCGTGTAGTTGACGTCGGCATGCTTCGGGTCTCCCTGAAGGGGATGTGGAAGCGGCGGTCATACCAGCCATCCGAGAACGCGATGCCCCTGTATGACGCCAATTCTTGTTCTCGCACATAAGGCGTAACTACGCTTCCAGCACCGCACTCCGGCGGCATGGGAAAAGGGGAATGGCCATCATGGATCGACTGGCTGGAAAAATCGCCTTCATCAGCGGAACGGGGGCCGGAATAGGACGGGCCGCTGCCCAGATATTCGCTGCGGAAGGGGCCACGGTATTCGGCTGCGACATCGATGCCGACTCCGCCGCCGAAACGGTCGCGCTCGTGGAGAAAGCCGGGGGCGCCATGAAGTCCCTCGCAGGCGTCGACCTGTCGACCGAGGGCGGTGCCCGGGAGTGGATCGAGGCCGGCATCGCCGCCTTCGGCGGTATCGACATCCTCTACAACAACGCCTCGGCGCTGCGGAACGGGCCGTTCGAGACGATGCCCGCCGAGGACTGGTACTTCACCATCAAGAACGAGCTCGACATCCCGTACTTCTGCACGCAGGCGGCCTGGCCGTACCTGATCGCCCGGGGCGGCGGCGCGGTTCTCAACGTCGCGTCGGTCGCCGCCGTGCGGGGCGCCCCGTTCATGCCGATGGTGCCGCACGGTGCCGCCAAGGGCGGGGTACTGGCGATGAGCAAGCACCTCTGTGCGGCCGGTGCCCCGCACCACATCCGCGTCAACACCGTCGCGCCCGGTATGACCCGCACCTCCGCGACCGCGCCCTTCCTCGATGACCCGAACGGGCCGAAAGCCCAGTTGGAGGCGCGGATCCCGGTAGGTCGGGTGGGGCAGCCGGAGGACATCGCACGCGCCGCGGCGTTCCTCTGCTCCGACGAGGCGGCCTTCGTCAACGGCGCCAACCTCATGGTCGACGGCGGCGACAGCGCGATGGCGGGGTGACCGGCCCGCACCCCGGAGCCGACGACGTGGGCGTCAACGTACGCGATCTTCCGCACAACAGGCATTTCGCGTCGCCACCGGCGAGTAGGTGCGGTGCGCCCCACGTGGAGCTTGAGGGGGCCTGCCTCCTTCCCCGGACGACGCACAAGGGGTTGGAGTGCACATACTCATGTCGCATGCCATGCATGCCGTGACGCGATTTCCGGCCGCTTCCGACCACGGACCGCGCTCGCTAGTGTGACGACACCGGAGCCGCCGATGCGGTCCCCAGAACCGAAGGAACGCCGCATGACCACCATCACGTTCGAGCCGGGCCGCCGCTGCGGCAGGCTCGCCGTGCGGTGCGTGCCGGTCGGGTCCGCTGCCACGCGGCGGCTCCTTTCCTTCCCCGACGGCCGTCGTCATGACGCGGGACCGTCCATGAGCGCTCTCGGCGGCTCGATGCCCACGCCGAGGGGCTGCAAGAAGGCTTCCACGGTGATGTACACGGGCCGGCCGTGCCGCCCGGCCCACGCGACGCCCAGCGCCCGTACGTTGCTGAGAGACGGGTCCCGCCCGGGGCCGGTCCACGGCCTCGCGCGTCACGCCTGACACGGCGTCACCGCACCCTTCACCTGCGCCACCCCGCCTTCTCCAGCGACGGTCGCGTCCCCCCGAACTCGGCGTCCCGACTGTTCGCCGTCGGCGACGGGCCGCCGGCGGGACCGGTGAACGGGCTGGTGACGACCGTCGGTGAGCTGCCCCGCGACGCGTATCGACACCCATGCCGAGCAGCGCCGCCCGCGCGTGCCCAGGGTGCTCGCTCCCGCCACGACGGCTTCGGCCACGGCCTTCGACCACAAGGGACGAGAAGAGAGGAGGGCGGCGCGTGGAAGTTCCGGCACTTCCACATCTGCACCGTCTTCCGCACGACCTGTCACCAGAACCGGGTCGAGTCCTCGATCCGCCGGCCGCCGCACCGGACGTTCGACGAAGCCTGGTCATACACCGACCGGCCCGCCTGACCAACCCCATCGCAGAGGAGTCGTACATGAGCGACACCGCCCGACTGACCGCCGAGCAGAAGATCCAGAAGGTCCTGGACATCCACGAGGTCCAGAACGTGATGAGCCGGCACGCCTACTACCACGGGCTCGGCAAGAACGCCGAGGAACTGGAGGCGATCTGGGTCAAGGAGACCCCGGAGCCCACCTTCGCGCAGAACCAGGGTTACTTCGTCGGCTACGAGTCCATCAACTACTACTACGGCGAGCTGTGCCGCATGATGCAGCGGGCCAACCTCAAGCTGCTGCGTCAGCACTACCCCGAACTGGCGGAGTCCGACGACAACCTGGGCGTCGGCACCCTGCTCATGCACCCGTTGACCACGCCGATCATCGAGATCGCCGGCGACGGAGAGACCGCCAAGGGCATGTGGTACTCCCCGGGCCAGGTCACCGAGATCATGCCGCCCGACTACAAGCCCGTCGCGCACTGGATCTGGGAGAAGTACGGCGTCGACCTCGTCCGCGAGAAGGGCCACTGGAAGATCTGGCACATGCACGTCTACACGGACTTCTTCACCCCGGTCGGCGAGAGCTGGGCGGATCTGACCGCCGAAGCGCCGATGGGCGTCGGCGGCCCTCCGGTGGAAATGCCGCGCCCCGACATCGAGGAGGAGACCTACAAGGTCTACAGCCACACCCAGTTGCCGCAGGACCTGCCACGCATGCCCGAGCCGTACCGCACCTTCAGCGAGACCTTCAGCTACTGACAGCACGTCAGACGTCGAAAGCAACGTACTGGAGGCCTTCGTGTCCCCTCTGCCTGCCACGCGGAACCGCCGTGCCCCGCTCGCCTGCGGCGATCCAGGAGGACTGCTGTGACCTCGCGCGTCACCTCACGCACCGTCCCGCGTCCTCCCGTGCGCCTGGAGCGCGTCGTCATCCGCTTCGCCGGCGACTCCGGCGACGGCATGCAACTCGCGGGCGACCGGCTGTCCGCCGACAGCGCCGCGTTCGGCAACGACCTGGCGACCCGCCCGGACTTCCCGGCCGAGATCCGCGCCCCGCAGGGCACGGCGGCGGGTGTCTCCTCGTTCCAGGTGCACTTCGCCGACTACGACATCCTCACTGCCGGCGACCGCCCCGACGTGCTCGTCGCCATGAACCCGGCGGCTCTCAGGGCAAACGCCGCCGACCTGCCGCCCGGCGCGACCGTGATCGTCAACACCGATGAGTTCACCCGCCGCAACCTGCAGCGCGCGGACTACGCGACGTCACCGCTGGAGGACGCGACCCTGAGCGGACGCGTCGTGCACCAGGTGCCCATGAGCAGCCTGACGCGTGGCGCGCTCGCCGACAGCGGTCTGTCCCGCAAGGACGCGGAGCGGGCGAAGAACATGTTCGCCTTGGGCCTGATCGCCTGGATGTACGGCCGCCCCACCGCCGGCACCGAGGCCTTCCTGCGGCGGAAGTTCGCCGACCGCCCGGAGGTGGCCGAGGCCAACGTCACCGCCTTCCGGACGGGCTGGAACTACGGTGAGACCACGGAGGCGTTCGCCACCACCTACGAGATCGCCCCCGCCGATCTGCCGCCCGGCACGTATCGGCAGATCACCGGCAACACCGCGCTCGCGCTCGGACTGACCGCCGCCGGACAGCGAGCGGGTCTTCCCGTGCTGCTCGGCAGCTACCCGATCACCCCGGCCTCCGACATCCTCCACGAACTCGCCCGGCACAAGGAGTTCGGCGTCCTCACCCTCCAGGCGGAGGACGAGATCGCCGGGATCGGAGCCGCCCTCGGCGCGGCCTTCGGCGGGGCGCTGGGAGTCACCTCCACCTCAGGGCCGGGGCTCGCCCTGAAGAGCGAGATCCTCGGCCTGGCGGTGATGACCGAGCTGCCACTGGTCGTGATCGACGTCCAGCGCGGCGGCCCGTCCACCGGACTGCCCACCAAGACCGAGCAGTCCGACCTGCTCCAGGCCATGCACGGCCGCAACGGTGAGGCCCCGCTGCCCGTCATCGCCCCGCGCTCGCCCGGCGACTGCTTCGACGCCGCTCTGGAAGCGGCCCGGATCGCGCTCGCCTACCGCACCCCGGTCCTGCTCCTGTCGGACGGAGCACTGGCCAACGGCTCCGAACCGTGGCGGATCCCGGAGCCCGACGACCTGCCGGACCTGCGCGTGGAATTCGCGACCGAGCCCAACGCCCCGGACGGGTCAGGGGCGTTCTGGCCGTATCTGCGCGACCGGACCACCCTGGCCCGGCCGTGGGCGATCCCGGGCACGCCGGGCCTGGAGCACCGCATCGGCGGCCTGGAGAAGTCCGACGGTCCGGGAACGATCTCCTACGACTCGGCCAACCACGAGCGCATGGTCCGGCTGCGCCAGGCGAAGGTCGACGGCGTGGACGTGCCCGACATCGAGGTCGAGGACCCCGACGGGCGGGCGGACGTCCTGGTGCTCGGCTGGGGTTCGACGTACGGGCCGATCGGTGCGGCCTGCCGCCGGGTGCGGGCGCGCGGACTGCCCGTGGCCCAGACCCATCTGCGGCATCTGCGGCCCTTCCCCGCCAATCTCGGCACGGTTCTGCGTGCCTACCGGCAGGTGGTGGTGCCCGAGATGAACCTCGGCCAGCTCGCCGGGCTCCTGCGCGCCGCGTACGGAGTGGATGTGGTCAGCCGTTCGAAGGTCACCGGCCAACCCTTCGGAGCCGAGGAACTCGCAGACGCCCTCGTGTCCGTGATCAAAGGAGAACCGGCATGACCACGACCGAGCTGGGCATGCCGGGCAGGCACGGCCTGGACGGCGTGCCCTCGGCCGACGGGCCGCAGGCCGCCAAGGACTACCGTTCGGACCAGGAAGTCCGCTGGTGCCCCGGCTGCGGGGACTACGCCGTACTGGCCGCGGTCCAGTCCTTTCTGCCCGAACTCGGACTGCGCCGCGAGAACATCGTCTTCATCTCGGGCATCGGCTGCTCGTCCCGCTTCCCGTACTACCTCGACACCTACGGAATGCACTCCGTGCACGGCCGCGCCCCCACCCTGGCCACCGGCCTCGCCGTCACCCGCCCGGATCTCAGCGTCTGGGTGGTCACGGGTGACGGTGACGCGCTGTCCATCGGGGGAAACCACCTCATCCACGCCCTGCGGCGCAACGTCAACCTGAAGATCCTGCTGTTCAACAACCGGATCTACGGACTGACCAAGGGCCAGTACTCACCCACCTCGGAACCCGGGACGGTCACCAGGTCGACCCCACTGGGCTCGGTCGACCACCCATTCAACCCGGTCTCGCTCGCCCTCGGCGCGGAGGCGACCTTCGTGGCCCGGGCCCTGGACTCCGACCGCGCGCAACTCACCGAGGTACTGAGGGCGGCGGCCGAACACAGGGGGACGGCCCTGGTGGAGATCTACCAGAACTGCCCGGTCTTCAACGACGGCGCCTTCGACGCCGTGAAGGATCCCCGGGAGCGCGTCCAACGGATCGTCCCGCTGTGCGACGGGGAGCCGGTGCGCTTCGGCGCCGAGGGGGAGTACGGCGTCACGCGCGACCCCCGTACCGGCGGACTGCGGGTGGCCCCGGTCGCCGAGACGGGCGAGGACGCCCTGGTCGTGCACGACGCCACGGCCGACGACCCCACGCAGGCGTTCGCCCTGTCCCGGCTGGACAGCGGGGGCCACGGCCCCGTCGTGCCTGTCGGGGTGTTCAGGGCGGCCCGGCGTCCCACCTACGACGACCTGGTACGGCAGCAGGCGGCGCTGAGCGGGGGCGGCGCCACCCTGCGGGACCTGCTGCGAGGCCGCGACGCCTGGACCGTGGAACCGGATCGGAGGAACACCCCATGACGTACGTCATCGCACAGCCCTGCGTGGACCTGAAGGACCGGGCATGCGTGGAGGAATGCCCCGTGGACTGCATCTACGAGGGCGAGCGCATGCTCTACATCCACCCGGAGGAATGCGTCGACTGCGGCGCCTGTGAACCCGTGTGCCCGGTCGAGGCGATCTTCTATTCCGAGGACATGCCGCCGGAGTGGACCGCATTCACCCACGCCGGTGAGGTCTTCTTCGCCGGCCTCGGCTCTCCAGGAGGTGCCTCCGCGACCGGCCCGATATCGGCGGACGCCCCGCTCGTCGCCGAATTTCCACCCAGAGACCAGCACATACCTCGTTGAGCCAGAGCCGACATTGAGGAGTTCATGGTGTTGAGGCGTACAGCGTTGTCCCTCATCGGATCATCCGTCCTGGTGGCCGCCACCGGCTGTGCCGGCTCGGGCACGGGCACGGGCGGATCCGGACAGAAAACCTTCACGATGTCCGCGTTCCCGACGGGAAATTCGATGGACCCGTGGAAGACCCAGCTGAGCCAGTACGTGGCAGCCGCTACGTACGACACGCTCACCCATATCGACGCCGACGGCACCGTGGTCCCGTGGCTGGCCACCTCATGGGATTACAGCGACGCCAAGACCTTGGTGATGGAGCTGCGCACCGATGTGGTCTTCACCGATGGCGCGAGCTTCGACGCGGAGACCGTCAAGGCCAATATCGAGTACGCCAAGTCGGTCACCCCGTCGAACGTGGCGGCGCAGCCCTACCTCTCATACATCCGGTCGGTCGACGTCGTGTCCAAGACCGAGGTGCGCTTCAACCTGACGGCTCCGCAGCCCGACCTGCCCTACGGGTTCTCCCAGCAGGCCGGCTGGATGGTGAGCCCCACCGCCCTCAAGAACCCCGCCGCGCTCGCCGACACAGCGGTCGGATCCGGCCCCTACGTCCTCGACAAGAGAGGCACGACGCCGAACAAGACCTACGCGTTCACCCGGAACGAGAACTACTGGGCGACGGCCGCCCAGTGGCCCCGCTTCGAAAAGCTGGTGGTGCAGCTGATGGCCGACCCCACTGCCACCGACAACGCGGCGCGCAGCGGCCAGATCGACTACACGATCGTGGCGGCGGGAACGGAGATCAGCGGGTGGAAGGTCGCCCAGGGCGCCGCAGCCGCCTTCTTCGGTTTCACGATCTTCGACACCGCCGGCGAGATCAACAAGCCGCTCGGTGATGTGCGCGTCCGGCAGGCCATGAACTACGCGATCGACCGGCAGACGATCCTCAAGTCCGTGCTCGACGGCCAAGGGGTCGCCAACGCCTCGACACCGTTCGGACCGGACAGTCTCGGCTACGGCCGGAGCATCGACAGCTACTACACCTACGACGTGGCCAAGGCCAAGCGGCTCCTGCGCCAGGCCGGCTACCCGAACGGGTTCTCGGTCAAGGTGCTGAACAACCCGCAGTGGGACCAGATGGCCCAGGCCCTCGCCGGCTATCTCCGCAAGGTCGGTATCGACGTGCAGCTCAGCAACCACGGTGACGACCTCGTGCAGCAGACCAACTCCGGCAAGTGGGCGATGGCCACGGGTCTCCTGTCGGTGACCGGGCTCCCCTACAGCGACTTCACCTTCACGATGACGAAGAGTTCCGCGATGAACCCGCTCGGCAACAGCAACCCGAAGGTGAATGCCCTGCTGGCGGAGGCCGTGTCAGCCGAAGGAGACGAGCAGAAGCGGTTGTACGCAGAGCTGGCCGAGTACGCCGCGGAGCAGGCGTGGTACGTGATCCCGGCGCTGAGCAGCCAGTTGCACGCCTACGACCCGGCCGTCGTCAAGGTGGTCGAGCCCGCTCGGGCCGGTGCACCGATGCTGTACCACTTGACGCCGGTCGGAGTTGAGTGACCATGCTCCGACTGTGCTTGCGGCGGCTCGCCTCCGTGGTGCCCATCATGGCGATCGTCGCCACGCTCACGTTTCTGCTGGTCCAGCTTGTTCCTGGGGACCCGGCGTCGTTTCTGCTCGGTACGGGAGCCACGGCGGACCAAGTGGCCGAACTCCGGGCCTCGCTGGGACTGGACCGGCCGGCAATCGTCCAGTACGGCGACTGGCTCGGCGGCCTGTTCCACGGCGACCTGGGGGTGTCGCTGGTGTCGAACCAGACGGTGGCCGACTCCCTCGTCAGCGCGCTGCCGGTCACGCTGTCGGTCGCCGTGCTCGCCACGGTGTTCACCCTCCTGGTCGGCGTCGCCCTCGGGACGGTCGCGGCCGTGCGGGGCGGCCTGGTGGACCGTGCGGTCATGTGGGGGGCCAGCATCGGCATGGCGGTTCCGAGCTTCTGGCTCGCGGGACTGCTCGTGTTCGCCTTCGCCATCCGGCTCCCGGTGTTTCCGGCCACCGGGTACGTGGCTTTCACCGCCTCACCGGGGGAGTGGCTGTCGCACCTGATCCTGCCGATGGTCGCCGTGGGGCTGGCGGGGGTGGGACCGGTGGCGTTCCAGACGCGCGTGGGCGTTGTCGAGCAGCTCTCGCGCGACTACGTTCGCACGCTCGCGGCGAACGGGCTGTCCCACAGGCGGATCGTGTGCAGGCACGTGCTGCGCAACGCAAGCGGCCCGGTGGTGACCGTGGCCAGCCTCGGATTCGTGTTCGCCCTCGGCGGGGTCATGGTGATCGAGGCGATCTTCAACCTGCCCGGCGTGGGCACGCTGATGCTCAGCTCGATCCGCCAGCACGATCTTCCGGTCGTGCAGGGCGCGGTGCTGGCCTTCAGCCTCATCATCGTCGCCGTCAACCTGCTGACCGATGTGGTGGCCGCGGCCCTCAACCCAAGGATCCGGTTCTCATGACCCCGTCCCTCACAGCCCTGCGCAGGGCGCTCGCCCGCCCGGCGGTCTGGGCGAGCCTCATCTGGCTGATCGGGATCAGCGTGGCGTGTGCGCTGGCGTCGGTGCTCGCGCCCATCGACCCACTGGAACAGGACCTGTCCAACACCTTCAGCGGGCCCGGTGCACTGCACTGGCTGGGCTCCGACGAACTCGGCCGCGACATCTTCTCGCGGCTGCTGCACGGCGGAGGCGGACTGCTGCTGACCGCGCTCATCCCGGTAGGCGTGTCCTTGGTGATCGCCGTACCCGGCGGGCTGCTCGCGGGCTACCTGTCGGGGCGGGTCGACGCCGCCGCCACCTTCGTCGTCGACATCCTGTTCGCGCTGCCGGGGCTGGTGGTGGTGCTGGCCATCGCCGCGGTGACCGACAACAACCTGATCGTGATGGCCATCGCCTTCGGCGTGCTGACCAGCGGCGCCCTCTTCCGGGTCGTGCGCACCTCGACGGCCGCCGCACGAGACCTGTCCTACGTCGACGCCGCGCTGGTCTCCCGGCTGTCGCGCCCGCGGATCCTGGCCCGGCACATCCTGCCCAACGTCACCGGTCCCCTCATCGTCCAGACAGTCCTCCAGTACAGCGGCACGTTCCTGTTCCTGACCTCCCTGTCCTTCCTCGGCCTCGGCTTCTCGCCGGAGACCCCGAGCTGGGGTCAGATGACCCTGAACGCCGCACAGAACATCGACCAGCACCCGTGGCTGATGGTGCCGGTCGGAGTCGCCCTCACCGCGACCGTGCTGGCCCTCAACCTCGTCGGCCACGCCCTGCTGGACGCGCTGAGCGGGCACCGGCGTCCCTCGCAACTGCCCGACCCGCGACGGCCGGTGCCGGATGTGCCCGCGGACGGAGCGGCCGCGCCCGCGCCGGCGTCGGACGCGGTGCTGACGGTCGATCGGCTGCACGTGTGCTACCCGGGACAGGGCGGCAGCGACCGGGCCGTGGTCCGGGACGTCGGCTTCCAACTGCGGCGCGGCGAGGTGTTCGGCCTGGTCGGCGAGTCCGGATCCGGCAAGACAACCACCGCGCTGTCCATCCTCGGGCTGGTGCCGCCGCCCGGGCGGGTCACCTCCGGCCGCGTGCTGCTCCACGGCGAGGACCTGCTGCGCCTGAACGAGGCGCGACTGCGCAAGGTCCGCGGGTCCCGAATAGGCCTTGTGGCCCAGGAACCGATGGCCGCGCTCGACCCCTCCTTCACCGTCGGCTCGCAACTGGACGAGATCATCTGCCTGCATCGGCGCGTGCGTCGGCGGGAGGCCCGGCGGATCGCGCTGAGTCTGCTGACTCGTGTCGGCCTGCCCGATCCGGCCGCGGTCGCCCGCCGCTATCCCCACCAGCTCTCCGGCGGGATCGCACAGCGGGTGGCGATCGCGCTCGCCCTCAGCGGCGAGCCCGATGTGCTGGTCGCCGACGAACCCACCGCCGCGCTCGACGTCACCGTCCAGGCGGAGATCATCGATCTCCTGCTGTATCTGCGGGAGGAGTCCTCACTGACGCTTCTGCTGGTCACCCACGACCTCGGTGTGGTCGCCGACATCTGCGACCGGGTCGCGGTCATGTCGGACGGCCGTCTGATCGAGGAGGGCACCACGGAGGCGGTGCTGCTGTCGCCCGCCCAGGAATACACCCGCACGCTGGTCGCGGCGACACCCCGGCTTCCGGTCGACGCGGGCGAGGAAAGGAGCTGGGGATGAGCACACCCCTGTTGGACGTCAGGGACCTCTGCGTGGAGTACAGGAGCGGGTGGCGCTCCAGGCCCACCAAGGCGGTCGACGACGTGAGCCTCACGGTCGGCCACGGGGAGATCGTGGGCCTGGTGGGCGAGTCGGGCTCGGGCAAGTCGACGGTGGGCAGGGCGATTCTCGGCCTGACGGCCCCGGCGCGGGGCACCATCCACCTGGGCGGCCAGGACATCACCCACCGGCACGCCGCCGAACGACGGGATCTGTCCACCGGGCTCCAGGTCGTCTTCCAGGACCCCTACGCCTCGCTCAATCCGGCACGCACCATCGGCACGACGCTGGGTGAACCCCTCGAAGTCCACGGCAGGTTCAATGCCGCGGACGCCCGCACACGGATCGAGGAGCTGCTGACCCGGGTCGGCCTGCCCGCAGACGCGATCGACCGCTACCCGAGCGCGTTCTCCGGAGGCCAGCGTCAGCGCATCGCCATCGCGAGGGCGATCTCCACCGATCCGGCGCTTGTCATCTGCGACGAACCGACCAGCGCCCTCGACGTGGTCACCCAGGCACGGATGCTCGACCTGATGACCGGCCTCAGCCGCGAACGGGGAACAGCGATGTTGTTCGTCGCGCACAACCTCGCGGTGGTCGCGGCCATCGCCCAACGAGTGGTCGTGCTCTACCGCGGGCGAGTCATGGAGAGCGGAACCATGCAGGACGTCCTGTGCCGGCCGCTGCACCCCTACACCCAGGCGTTGATCGCCAGCTCACCCGTGGCCGACCCGCTCCGCCAGCGCAAACGCCGAGCAGCCCGGAAGCAGGCCGACCCGGTCGCCGGCCGGGAGGGGACAGGGCACACGCCGCAAGGCTGCCCCTTCGCACCACGTTGCCCGCATGCCACGCCGACGTGCCGGAGCCGGCGGCCGGCCGCCACCCTCCTCGATGGCCGGACGGTCGCCTGCCACCTCTACACCGCCGACAACCCCACACCTGAAGGAGCAACCGCATGAGCGATATGACCCCGGACCAGCCCTACTCATTGAACGTGGCGCCCGCGCCGCTCAGCGGCGAACTGACGGCGGACCTGGTGGTGATCGGGGCCGGTGGGGCCGGGCTGCCGGCCGCGATCACCGCACAGGAACACGGACTTGACCGGGTCGTGGTGCTGGAGAAGCGCCCGCTCGTGGGCGGCAACGCCGGTATGTCCGGCGGGTTCCTGTTCGCGGTGCGGAGCAGGTCCCAGCGTGAGGCCGGCCTCGGGAACTCGCCCGACACCGTCTTCCGGGACACGATGGCGTATCACCATTACGACGGTGTGGATCCCAGGCTTGTCCGGCTGTGGGTGGACGAGGCCGACGAGACGGTGCAGTGGCTGGAGGACCGCGGTATCGGCTACCGGCCCATGGTGGGCAGGGATCTGGGTGTGGAGCCCAGCGGATGGTCCAACCACCCTGGCAGCTTCCAGCGGGTGATGGAGGCGCTGTCCAAGCGCTTCACCGCCGATGGTGGCCAGATTCTCACCAAGGCAGCGGCGGTCGAGATCATCGGCTCGCCGGACACCGGGGTGAGCGCGGTGGTGGCCGACACCAGGGACGGCAGGATCACGATCGGGACCCCGCGGGTCGTACTCGCCACCGGGGGCTTCACCGGAAACGTCGACCTGCTGCACGAGAAGTTCCCCGGTGTCTACGACGAGGACGTGTACTGGACCGACACCAAGCGACTCGCGGGCGACGGAATCGCCCTCGCCCGTGCGGTCGGAGCCGACACCGGCGGCCGTTCGTTCCTCATCAAGGAGAACTGCTACAGCTTCAAGACCAAGAAGAACAAGCCGAACCGCGCGGGCATGGAGCCTCGCTGCCTCTGGGTGAACGCACGCGGCGATCGCTTCCTCGACGAGTCGACCGGCACGGTCAACGCCACCACCAACGCGTTGATCGCCCAGCCCGGCATGGCCGGGTTCGCACTGTTCGACGACGCCTTGGTGCAGTACGTCATCGACCAGCCGGACCCGTTCGCCGGAGAGGCGCGTCCCGGTGAGGACGATCCGGGAACCTGGGTCGCCGGGGGCTACCGCACCACGCTGCGTGACACTCTGGCCGATCCGGCGAACAAGGACTGGTGTGTCTCGGCCGACGACTGGTCGGAGATCGCGCGCTGGATCGGTGCCGACCCGGAGGCGTTGGGCGCCACCGTGCAGGAATACAACGGCTACTGCGACGCGGGGCGTGACGCGATGTGGGCCAAGGACCCCGAGCATCTGGTCCCGCTGCGCAAGCCGCCGTTCTACGCGCTGCGGTTCCGGCCGCTCATGATCGACACCGCCGGGCCGCTGCGGACCGACCAGCACCTGCGGGTGCTCGACCCGCGGTCCCGGCCCATCCCTGGACTGTTCGGGGCCGGCTCGGTCGTCGGCGGCTGGATCGGCTTTGACGAGCACCGGTTCGGCACTCCGCTGTCCTGGGCGATCAGTTCGGGTCGTATTGCCGGGATCCGCGCCGCCACCGGGTAGCGGGGAGCGCCGGTGGAACTCAGCGAGCCACGCGGTGGCGGAGGTGGACGACTTTCGAGTTGAAGGTGCGGGTCTCGACGACTTCGAGGTCCACGCGGCGCTCGTGGTGTCGGATCTCGTCGATCCAGAAGCGGAAGACATGCGCGTCGGGCTCCGTCCAGTCGATGCCGCCATCCGAGTCGACGATGCAGCCGTTCTCAGTGAGGGGAAGGCGGCCTCCGGTGTGTCCGCGGAGTAATGTCAGCCGCCGCCGTCCAGGTCGGCGCGTCGCCGCAGCACCCGTAGCTCCTGGCCGGCGAACTCCATCTCGTACAGCTTGCCCCGCGCGTTCTCGAAGGGGCGGTGGAGGATCATCATCAGTCGGCCTTCGAACGTGTGGAAGAGCATGCCGTGGCCGCTGTCCTCGCGGACCAGCGGCCGGTGCTGCCGCCAAGGCCCCTCGATGCCGCCCGACTTCGAGGCGGCGTAGGTCTGCACGTAACCGCCGCTGATCGTCCCGTCCTTGCCGGCCACGTTCTTCTCGTACGTCGACCACAGCATGAGCAGGGAGCCGTCGGGGGTGCGGTGGAGTTGGGGGCCGTCGGTGACGTAGGGCGCGAGCTGGTGCGGCCGGCCTGCGGGGATCTCCTCGGTGATCCAGGACGCGTCCGAGGCCTTGAACAGGAAGACCGGGTCTCCGATCGTGCGGGACAGGTCCGGGGCCAGGCGGATCGCTTCCATGGTTCCGTCGATGGTCTGCAACCACTCGTGCGCGTACACCATCCACGGCTGCCCGGACGGGTCGACGTACAGCGTGCCGTCGAGGGTCATCAGGTTCGCGGGCGGGGTGGGGCGCGCGGGGTCGACAACCGTGAACGGGCCCAGCAGCGAGGAGGACACGGCCGTGATCGTGCCGCGCATGTAGGACGGGACCTGGAACGGCGTACCCCACTGGTCGGGCGGAGGCAGCGGAAGCGGTCGGTCCTCGTTGTGGAGTGTGGTGAACAGGTAGTACCGGCCGCCCCATTCGTGCACCTCCGGCGCCCAGCCGCCGTCGGTCGCCCAGATCCCCTGCTGCTCGGCGGCGAGGAAGACCACGACGGGGCGCGTCCAGTCGCGCAGATCCTGGCTGCGGTAGACCATCGTGCCGATGCCGTCCACGCCCGACACGGACGGGTCGTTGGACGTGTAGAGGTAGTAGGTGCGGGTCTCCTCGTCGGCGACGACGAACGGATCGTGCAGCGGCATGTCGGGAAGCCGCATCGGTTCGGTGTCAGCCATGGTCGAAGAATACGTCGCCCCTGCAAGGCCCCCTGTTGGCCGGGTTGTCGGCCAAGTCCGTGGCTGAGAAAAACGCTTGGACTGCCCCGGCGTCGTCGCGGGACACTGCGATGCCCGAAATGCGTAGCGGGCCGCCGTTTCGACACCACAGGGTTGGCATGGAATCGCCTGAATCGCGCGAGTTCTCACCGGGCCGAGGCTCGGTGCTCCTCGCCCTTCGTTACTACGGACGGGAGTTGGCCCGCCTCCGGCGGCTGACCGTACCCGCGATGCTGCTGCCGGCGCTCGGCAATATCGGGATCAACTACATCGCGCCGCTGATCGTCGCGAAGCTCGTCGGCCGTATCGCGGGCGAGGACGGGATCAGCGTCGGCGCCACGCTGCCGTACGTCCTCGGCTTCGGCGGTGTTCTGCTCCTCGCGGAGGTGCTGTGGCGCGGGGGCCTGCACTGTCTGAACCGCGTCGACGCCCGGGGCATCGAGCATCTGTACGTGATCGGCATGGACGAACTGTTCGCCAAGGACGCCTCGTTCTTCCACGACAACTTCGCCGGGTCGCTGACCAAACGGGTCCTGAGCTTCGCCTCCCGGTTCGAGGAGTTCGTCGACACGATCACGTTCCAGGTCGTGGGCAGTCTGGTGCCGCTCCTGTTCGGGTCGGTGGTGCTGTGGCGCTACGAACCCCTGCTCGTCGTCGGCCTGTTGGCGATGATCGCGCTGACGGCGGTGTGCGTGGTGCCGCTCATCCGCCGCCGTCAGGCCCTCGTCGACAAACGCGAGGAGGCCATCGCCCGGGTCTCGGGCCATGTCGCCGACAGCCTCATGAACATGGACACCGTGCGGGCGTTCGCCGCCGAGGAGCGCGAGGCGGCCGAACACCGGTCCCGTGTCGCGGCCTCGCGGCGGCTCATGCTGCGGTCGTGGGACTACGGCAACCTGCGCATCGACACGCTGGTCGCGCCCCTGTCCGTGCTGACCAACGCCCTGGGTCTGCTGCTCGCGGTCACCCTCGCCGGAGGCGGGCACGGCGTGGAGGCGGTCGTCGTCGCCTTCACGTACTACACGAACGCCACGCGGATCATGTTCGAGTTCAACCAGATCTACCGTCGGCTCGAAAGCTCGATGACGGAGGCCGCGCAGTTCACCGAGCTGCTGCTGACGTCGCCGACCGTGCTCGACCCGGAGTCCCCGGAGGCCCTGCTGTCCCGGGCCGCCGACGTCCGCTTCGAGAACGTGACCTTCGCCCACGCGGGCGCGGAACCTCTCTTCCAGGGACTCGACCTGGCCGTGCCCAGCGGGTCCAGGATCGGGCTCGTCGGCCGGTCCGGCGGAGGCAAGACCACGCTCAGCAGGCTGCTGCTGCGTATGACGGACATCGACTCCGGCCGGATCCTGATCGGCGGCCAGGACATCAGCCGACTGCGCCAGACCGAT
Organism: Streptomyces sp. NBC_00075; assembly: GCF_045041225.1. Classification (NCBI taxonomy): domain Bacteria; kingdom Bacillati; phylum Actinomycetota; class Actinomycetes; order Kitasatosporales; family Streptomycetaceae; genus Streptomyces; species Streptomyces sp. NBC_00075. Next base: position 1,249,637 of record NZ_CP108243.1, on the reverse strand, counting down.
CTGCGCAGCCTGATCGCCTACGTGCCGCAGGACCCGGCGATGTTCCACCGCACCCTGCGGGACAACATCGCGTTCGCCCGCCCGGACGCCACCGACGCCGAGATCCGCCGCGCGGCCGAGGCGGCCCATGTCACGGAGTTCGCCGACGCGCTGCCGGAGGGCTTCGACACCATGGTCGGCGAGCGCGGGGTCAAGCTGTCCGGCGGCCAGCGCCAGCGGGTCGCCCTCGCGCGGGCGATCCTGCGCGACGCGCCGATCCTGCTGCTCGACGAGGCCACCAGCGCCCTCGACTCCGAGAGCGAGATCCTCGTCCAGGAGGCGCTGTGGCGGCTCATGGAGGGACGGACGGCGCTCGTCGTGGCGCACCGGCTGAGCACGGTCGCCTCCATGGACCGGCTCGTCGTCCTCGACCGCGGCCGGATCGTCGAGCAGGGCACGCACCAGGAACTCCTCGCGACGGAGGGCGCGTACGCCAAGCTGTGGCAGCACCAGTCGGGCGGCTTCCTCGACGACGAGTCCTTCGACGACCCTGTGGACGACAGCCCCGCGCGGGCCGATCTGCTCTAGACGTGGCATTCGTGGCTGTTAGTGGCCCGGTTCACATGGCGCAAGTCGGGCCGGGCCGACACCATGGGGCGCGTCACCGGCAGGCTGAAGGGATCCATTGATGTTCCGCAAGGTGCTGGTCGCCAACCGTGGTGAGATCGCGATTCGGGCGTTCCGAGCCGGCTATGAGCTGGGCGCGCGGACCGTGGCCGTCTTCCCGCACGAGGACCGCAATTCACTGCACCGGTTGAAGGCCGACGAGGCGTACGAGATCGGCGAGCCGGGACACCCGGTGCGGGCGTACCTCTCCGTGGAGGAGATCGTTCGCGCCGCGCGACAGGCGGGAGCGGACGCCGTGTACCCGGGCTACGGGTTCCTGTCGGAGAACCCCGATCTGGCGCGGGCCTGCGAGGAGGCCGGCATCACCTTCGTCGGGCCGAGCGCGGACACGCTGGAGCTGACCGGCAACAAGGCGCGTGCGGTGGCCGCCGCCCGCGCGGCCGGCGTACCGGTGCTCGGCTCCTCGGAACCCTCCTCCGACGTGGACGAACTCGTCCGCGCCGCCGAGGACATCGGCTTCCCGGTCTTCGTCAAGGCCGTCGCCGGCGGTGGCGGGCGCGGGATGCGGCGGGTCGAGGACCCCGCCCAGCTGCGCGAGTCCATCGAGGCCGCGGCGCGCGAGGCGGCCTCCGCGTTCGGCGACTCCACGGTCTTCCTGGAGAAGGCCGTCGTCGAACCCCGTCACATCGAGGTGCAGATCCTCGCCGACGGCGAGGGCAATGTCATCCACCTGTTCGAACGCGACTGTTCGGTCCAGCGCCGCCACCAGAAGGTGATCGAGCTGGCCCCCGCGCCGAACCTCGACCCGGAACTGCGCGACCGGATCTGCGCGGATGCCGTGCGGTTCGCCCGGGAGATCGGCTACCGCAACGCCGGCACCGTGGAGTTCCTCCTCGACCGCGAGGGCAACTACCACTTCATCGAGATGAACCCGCGCATCCAGGTCGAACACACGGTCACCGAGGAGGTCACCGACGTCGACCTCGTCCAGTCCCAGCTGCGCATCGCCTCCGGCGAGACTCTCGCCGACCTCGGGCTCTCCCAGGAGACGGTCACCCTGCACGGGGCCGCACTCCAGTGCCGTATCACCACCGAGGACCCGGCCAACGGCTTCCGCCCCGACACCGGCCGGATCAGCGCCTACCGCTCACCCGGCGGCTCGGGCATCCGGCTGGACGGCGGCACCACCCACGCCGGTACGGAGATCAGCGCGCACTTCGACTCGATGCTGGTCAAACTCACCTGCCGGGGCCGTGACTTCGGGACCGCGATCAGCAGGGCCCGGCGTGCCGTGGCCGAGTTCCGCATCCGGGGCGTGGCCACCAACATCCCGTTCCTCCAGGCCGTGCTCGACGACCCGGACTTCCGGGGCGGCCGGGTCACGACGTCGTTCATCGAGAAGCGCCCGCATCTGCTCACGGCACGTCACTCCGCCGACCGGGGCACGAAGCTGCTCACCTACCTCGCCGACGTCACCGTGAACAAGCCGCACGGCGAACGGCCCGAGCTGAGCGACCCGGTCACCAAGATCCCGGCCCTGTCGGCAGGGGAACCGCCCGCCGGATCCCGGCAGCGGCTCGTCGAACTCGGCCCGGAGGGCTTCGCCCGCTGGCTGCGCGAGTCACCGGCCATCGGCGTCACCGACACCACGTTCCGCGACGCCCACCAGTCGCTGCTCGCCACCCGGGTCCGTACGAAGGACATGCTCGCCGTCGCCCCGGTCGTGGCGCGCACCCTGCCCGAGCTGCTCTCCCTGGAGTGCTGGGGAGGCGCCACCTACGACGTCGCCCTTCGCTTCCTCGCAGAGGACCCGTGGGAACGCCTGGCCGCACTCCGCGAGGCCGTGCCCAACATCTGCCTCCAGATGCTGCTGCGCGGCCGCAACACCGTCGGCTACACGCCGTACCCCACCGAGGTGACCGACGCCTTCGTGCAGGAGGCCGCGGCCACCGGCATCGACATCTTCCGGATCTTCGACGCGCTGAACGACGTGGGGCAGATGCGGCCCGCGATCGACGCCGTACGGGAGACGGGCACGGCGATCGCCGAGGTCGCCCTCTGCTACACCGCCGACCTGTCCGATCCGTCCGAGCGGCTCTACACCCTCGACTACTACCTCCGACTGGCCGAACAGATCGTCGAGGCGGGCGCGCACGTCCTGGCCGTCAAGGACATGGCGGGCCTGCTGAGGGCTCCGGCCGCCGCGACCCTCGTATCGGCACTGCGCCGCGAGTTCGAGCTGCCGGTGCATCTGCACACCCACGACACGGCGGGCGGTCAACTGGCCACCTACCTCGCCGCGATCCAGGCGGGCGTGGACGCGGTCGACGGGGCGGTGGCGTCGATGGCGGGCACCACCTCGCAGCCGTCGCTGTCGGGCATCGTCGCCGCGACCGACTACTCCGAGCGGTCCACCGGGCTGAGCCTCGCCGCCGTGGGCGACCTGGAGCCGTACTGGGAGAGCGTCCGCAAGATCTACGCGCCCTTCGAGGCGGGCCTGGCCGCGCCGACCGGGCGGGTCTACCACCACGAGATCCCCGGCGGTCAGCTCTCCAACCTGCGCACCCAGGCGGTGGCGCTGGGTCTCGGCGACCGCTTCGAGGCGATCGAGGCGATGTACGCCGCCGCCGACCGCATCCTCGGCCGGCTGGTGAAGGTGACGCCTTCGTCGAAGGTGGTCGGTGACCTCGCGCTCCACCTGGTGGGCGCCGATGTCTCGCCGAAGGACTTCGAGGCGACGCCGAACAGGTTCGACATCCCCGACTCCGTCATCGGCTTCCTGCGCGGCGAGCTGGGCAACCCGCCCGGCGGCTGGCCGGAGCCGTTCCGCACCAAGGCCCTGGAGGGCCGCGCCGCCCCCAAGCCCGTCCAGGAACTGACCGCGGACGACCGCGAGGGGCTGGTGAAGGAGCGGCGGTCGACCCTCAACCGGCTGCTGTTCCCCGGGCCGACCCGCGAGTACGAGACACACCGTCAGACCTACGGCGACACCAGCGTCCTGGACAGCAAGGACTTCTTCTACGGGCTGCGTCCCGGGAAGGAGTACGTCGTCGACCTCGAACCGGGTGTACGGCTGCTCATCGAGCTGGAGGCCGTGGGCGAGGCCGACGAACGCGGTATGCGTACGGTGATGTCCGCCCTGAACGGCCAGCTGCGCCCGATCCAGGTGCGCGACACCTCGGTCGCCTCAGACATCCCGGCGACGGAGAAGGCCGACCGGGCCAACCCCGGCCATGTCGCCGCGCCGTTCGCCGGGGTCGTGACCCTAGCTGTCGCCGAGGGCGACGAGGTGGCGGCCGGTGCCACGGTGGCCACCATCGAGGCGATGAAGATGGAGGCCGCGGTCACCGCCTCGAAGGCAGGGAAGGTGACGCGGCTGGCCATCAACCGGATCCAGCAGGTGGAGGGCGGCGATCTGCTCGTCGAGATCGGCTGAGGCCGCCACAGTCGGCTCTCAGGGTTCTCAGGGGACTCAGGACGCCTGTCCGCCGTAGTAGTAGCCCTCGGGGCCGGTGAACACGGCGTACTGGGGAGGCGCGAACATCGGCGGGAACGGCTCGGCCGGTCCCGCCGACGTCTCTGTCCGGGAGCTGTACAGGTGGGCGTAGGTGCCGCCGAGGGCGAGGAGTTCGTCGTGGCGGCCGGACTCTGTGATGCGGCCCCGGTCGATGACGAGGATGCGGTCGGCGTCGGGGGCCAGATCCAGGTCGTGTGTGATCACGATGGTGGTGCGGCCGGCCATCAGACGGCGCAGCGGTTCGACGATGCGGCGGGAGGCGATCGCGTCGAGGCCGGTCGTGGGCTCGTCGAGGACGAGGACCGGCGCGTCGCGCAGTACGGCCCGGGCGATGGCGAGGCGCTGCAGCTGGCCGCCGGACAGGCGTGCCGAGTTGGGGTCGACCCGGGTGTCGTACCCGTCGGGGAGCGCGGTGATGAAGTCGTGCGCGTCGGCCGTACGGGCCGCCTCCTCGATGGCGTGGTCGCTGGCGCCGGGCCGGCCGCAGGCGATGTTGGCGCGGACCGTGTCGTGCAGGACCAGGGTCTCCTGGGGCAGCAGGGCGATGTACTCGCGCAGCCGGTCCAGGGGGAAGTCCCTGAGCGGGGTGCCGTCCAGGAGGACGGCGCCTGAGTCGGGGTCGTAGAAGCGCAGCAGGAGCTTGGACAGGGTGGACTTTCCGGCGCCGCTCGGCCCGGTGACGATCACCAGTTCACCGGGGCGCACGGTGAAGGACAGTGAGTCGAGCGCCGTGGCGTCGGCTCCCGGGTAGCGGAAGGAGACGTCCCGCACCTCGACGCTGCCGTCGGGACGCCGGGTCCCGGCGCGCTCGGGTCCGGTCGGGTCGCTGACGGCGGGTCGGGAGTCCAGCACCTCGATGAGCCGTTCGGCGCCGGCCGTGGCGGCTGTGATGACGAGGCCCAGCTGGGCGAGGCTGCGGATCGGCGGGTAGAGGTAGCTGAGGAGGGCGGCGAACGCGAGCAGCTGACCGAGCGTCATCTGCCCCTCGGAGATCTCCCACACGCCGATACCGATCACGGCCAGCACACAGATCGTCTCGATGACCTGCACGAGCTGCCCGTACGCCTGGTTGAGCCGGGCCGAGCGCACGGAGGCCCGGAACCACGCCGTCGCCTCCTGCTTCAGCTTGCGCCGCTCGGCGTCCTCACGGCCGTACGCCTGGGTGAGGACGAGGTTGCCGAGGGACTCCTCCACCACGGAGGTCACCGCGCCGTCGGCTACCCGGCCGTCCCTGGCCACGGACTTGACGCCGGCGGAGAACCTCCGTGCGGCCAGCCAGAACAGAGGGGCGAGGGCGAAGGTCACCGCAGCCAGGTCCCACTGCAGCCAGAACGCGGCCGCCGCGTAGAAAACGGCACTGAACAGCGCGGACGCGGTGCCGATGAGGCCGGAGACGGCCATCTGTTCGATGGCCTCGATGTCACCGGTCAGCCGGGAGAGCAGATCGCCCTGGCGGTGGCGCTGGAAGAAGTGCGGGGGCAGCTTCTGCACATGGTCGAAGACCCGTTCGCGCAGCCGCATCACGAACCGCTCCGACACCCACACGGAGAGGGAACCGCCCGCGTACCCGATGGCCGCGCCCACCACGGCGATGCCCAGCCACTGCGCCGCGGGTGTCCAGAAGGCGTCCAGCGAGCCGTTCTGGAGCGCGTTGTCGGTGAGGTCGCCGAAGAGCAGGATGGCGGACGTCTCGGCGAGCGCGCCGAGCACCGTGCACAGCCAGACGGCCACGAGCCAGCGCCGCAGCCCCTTCGTCAGCGGCCAGAAACGACGGAAGGCCGTACGGGCGGGGACGGTGGGGGTGGCGGACGATTCGTATTCGTCTTCGACGTAGCTGTCGTCCGGTTCGTCGTATATCTCGCCCGAATTGCTCCCCGCATTCTTTTCCGAATTGATCGGGAACCCGTATTCGGACAATTCGATACCCGGTGGGACGCTTCGCGGATGGTCGGTCCCTGAATTGCCCCTGGTTTTGGTCGCACGCATGATTCTCCTGTGATGCATGACTTTACGGAGCAAGCTCCCGCGGTTTCCGGGACTTTGCCCGATCGCCAGGTGTTTCCGGGGAGATCCACAGTCCGTGCACAGTGCAGCGGAGCGGTGCGGAAACGCCGGGAGGGCCGGTGGAACACCACCGGCCCTCCCGTGTGAGCAGGGATTGCGTCAGTTGCCGGCCCGGGGCGGGACGGGCTCGCCGGGTCGCGGGCGCCGACGGCGTGCCTGCTGCGCGTCCTGCGGGGGCTGCGGGAACTGGTTGGCGTTCGGGTTCGCGTTCGCGTTCCGCTGCGGGGTGAGCGGGGCAATAATCCTGAAGCTCATACTGACTCCTTCTGAGTTTCCAGTACTGCACGGGACGATTCCGCTTGGACGGAGAGAGGCTCAGGGCTCTCGCCCCGGACTTTCCCGCCGCCCTGATGAAAGAAAACTTAACACGGCCTCGTGCGGTGTTAGTCGAAATCTCAGAATTCAATTGCCATGGGAATGCTGTGAGAACCTTGGTAATTCCTGGGTTTTGATTGTCCGCCCAGCTCAGGACAGGCGGCCGACATGGGCGAGGGCCTGCTTGAGGAGGACTCCCTGGCCGCCCGGCATCTCGTTCTGCACCAGCGGGGAGGAGGCTTCCTCGGGGCTGAACCAGACCAGGTCCAGGGCGTCCTGGCGGGGGCGGCAGTCGCCGGCCACCGGGACGATGTAGGCGAGGGACACCGCGTGCTGGCGCGGGTCGTGGAACGGGGTGACCCCCAGCGTCGGGAAGTACTCCGCGACGGTGAAGGGCTGGGGGGAGGCCGGGACCCGGGGCAGGGCGACCGGGCCGAGGTCCTTCTCCAGGTTGCGCAGGAGGGCGTCGCGCACCCGCTCGTGGTGCAGGACGCGGCCCGACACCAGGGCGCGGCTGACCGTGCCGTCCGAGCCGATGCGCAGGAGCAGGCCGATGCTGGAGACTTCGCCGTTGTCGTCGACGCGCACCGGTACGGCTTCGACGTACAGGATCGGCATCTTCGCGCGAGCCTGTTCGAGCTCGTCGGGTGCCAGCCAGCCGGGCGTGGTTTCGATCATGTCAGACATTGGCTGATCGTACTTTCAACTCGTCCTGTTTCTGCATAGCCGTTCCACGTCGAACGCGCCACATCGGAGGCGCGGGACCTCACGCCTCCGGGCGCGCGTGCCCGTTCTGCCAGGCCCAGGCCGCGATCTCCACCCGGTTCCGGGCGGCCAGCTTCAGCTGCACGCTCGACAGGTGCGTCTTGACCGTGGAGAGGGAGACGAACAACGCGGAGGCGATCTCGGCGTTGGTGTGCCCGAGGGCGACCAGCCGGACCACGTCGAGTTCCCGGTCGGTGAGCGGTTCCTTGAGTATCGCCGCGGAGACCGGGGGCGGCGGGGCCGTCGGACGGGACCCGGTGGTCTGGGCTCCGGTGATGTGCTCGAGGAGCCGGACCGTGACCGACGGCGACACGAGGGAGTCACCGGCCGCCGCGGCCCGTACCGCCTCCGCGAGCAGGGTGGGCCCCGAGTCCTTGAGCAGGAACCCGCAGGCGCCCCCGCGCAGTGCTCCGTACACGTATTCGTCGAGGTCGAAGGTGGTGACCACGACGACCCGCATCGGGTCGGCGACCCCGGGACCGGCCAGCAGCCGGGTCGCCTCCAGGCCGTCGAGCCTGGGCATCCGGATGTCCAGCAGGCATACGTCCGGACGCTCACTGCGGGCCAGCGCCACCGCCTCCTCGCCGTCGGCGGCCTCCGCGACCACGGTGATGTCGGGCTGGGCGTCCAGGAAGAAACGGAAACCCGTACGGACCATGTCCTGGTCGTCGGCGATCAGGACGCGGATCGGGGGACTCGGCGGGGCGGGGGTCATGGCTCGATCATGCCTCAGGGGTGGGAGGGGGAGGAGTGGTGTGTGGTCTGCGGCGGCGTGTGGTCTGTGGTCGGGGGAGGGCGCGGTCTCTTGTCGGTCCGTTCAGCCCGCTCAGTCCGCCGTCTGCGCCGGGTCCTGTGTGACCGCCCGCAGCAGTGGCCTGCTCGCTCCGATCGCCGCGAACATGGCCAGCGCGCCCACGGTCACGCACACCGCCAGGGTCACCGCGCCGGAGGTGCTGATCGTGCTGTCGAACAGCTTGTTGACCTGGAAGGCGGCATAGACACCGGCCGCGGTGGTGCCCCCGGCGAGGACGACCAGCGGGAGGACCGTCTCGCGGAACCTGGCCCGGTCGAGGAGCTTCAACGGGGTGCCGGCCAGCCGCAGCAGGGCGTAGACGCGGCGCCGGTCGAGGACGTTCGCGGCGGCGGTCAGTCCGGCGGATGCGGTCGCGACGAGGAAGCTGACCGCGAGAGCGGCGGTGCCGAGTTCGCCCAGCCGGCCGGTGAAGACCTGGTTCTCGGCGTTGACGTAGGCCTGGGTGTACGGGAGTTGGCCCGGAACCACGTGTGACAGGGCGGTGACCGCGGTGTCTACCTGCGCCGCTCCGCCGGAGACGTGGACCACGACTCCAGGGGTGCTGCTCAGGATCTCGGCGTCGCCGTCGCTCGCGGTGACGGTCGCCTTCACCCCGGCCGCGTGGAGCAACGTACGGGCCTCGGTGGCGGCGGTGCGGGCCGTGGCGGTGCTTGAGGTGGCTATGGCGACCTGGCCGGGGAAGCGGTAGTCGTCGATGCCCACGTTGCCCACGGTGAAGAATCCGGCCACGAACCCGGCGAGGACCAGGCCGCTGACGGTACGCCACGACCCGCGCGGGTCGTCGCTCAGCCGGCGCGCCGCCAGCAGGGTCGCCGGACGGCGGGCGAAGCGGGCCGTGATCCGGCCGAGCCGGTCCACGACCCAGGGGCCGAGCAGCCAGAAGGCGCCGTAGAACATGAGCAGCATCGCGAGCTGCTGACCGGGGCCGGAACCGCCCGACGAGGCCGTCACATAGATGTAGAGCAGGACGGCCACGAAGAGGATCAGACGGATGAGATTGGTGCGGCGCGGGTCCGCCTGCTGGGCCACACCCAACGGCGAGGTCGCCACCTGACGCAGCGTCAACATCGCGCTCACCGCGATGAGTCCGGCCACGAAGGTGACGATCCCCAGCAGCCACGGCAGCCCCACCCACAGTTGGTCGGTGTACCAGGTGCCGATCCCGAACGGGATCTCCGCGAGTGCGGGCAGCAGCAGGCAATAGGCGAGTGCACCGACGAGGGCCCCGGCCGCGCCGACGACCGCCGACTCCAGGCCGGTCATCCCGAGGATCTGGCGCGGAGTCGCCCCGGCCAGCCGCAGCGCGGCGAGCCGTTGCTCGCGCCGGGCCGCGCCGAGCCGACCGGCTGCCGCCGCGAGCACGATCACGGGTACGGCGACGATCGCCACCCCGATCGACACCGCGGGCTTGTCCGACGAGGTGAAGACACTGACCTCGCCGCCGTCGAAGCCGGAGACCACCGCGCGTGCGGTCTGACCGCCGAACTGGCCGAACATGCCGAGCGGTTCGGCCGCGCTGGAGACCGCGGGGTCGGATGCGGCCCTCCCCACGACCGCCACCAGCTCCTGGGGCGCCCCGAGACCGGCCTCGCCGATGGTGCCGTACGAGGACACCTTCGGGAATCGACCGGCGAGTTGCTTCGCCGGTGTCCTGTGCAGCAGGTCGGCCAGGGCGGGCGAGACGTACACCTGCCCCGGCTTGGGGAACCCGGTCAGCCCCGGGGGTGCGGGAGTGGCTCTGCGGCCGGACAACTGGGCGAGCGACACAACGGTGATGGGCCGGTCGCCGAGGTACGTCGTGCCGAGTGTCTGTACGGCCGTGCCGTGCCGGTCGGGTGCCGGGGTGCGCCAGGCCGTGGCGTGGGCACGGGTGTCACTGCCGAAGTAGGCGGCCGTCAGCACCAGCAGGATCAGCGCACCGACGGCCGCGGCACCGGCCGCCAGCAACTGGCTGTACAGACCGCGCCGACCGGATCGGCGCACGAGGAACCACGTCAACTGTGGGACGGGCGAGGACATTTGGGCTCCGGGGGGATTGGGACGAGTGGAGAGGGAGAGGAGAGGGGGCGTGATCGGGTGTGCGGGCGCAGGGCGCAGGGCGCAGGGCGTGGGGCGCAGGGCGTGGGGCGTGGGGCGTGGGGCGTGGGGCGTGGGACGCGGGCGCGGTGGGTTGGGACGGGAACGGCCGGAGGGCAAGGGGCTGGGCGGAGGCAAGGGGTGTGGGCGTGCTGGAGGGCGGGGCCGCCGGCGGTCGAGGGGCGTGGGCGGCGGCCTGTGGCAGAGGGGAGGACGGAGAGAGGGCGATGCGGTGGGGATCGCTTGGCCAGCGGGGCGTCGGAGTTGCGGGCCGTGACAGAGGAGGGGGACAGCGGGAGGGCGACGTGGTGGTCCGCTTGTCAGGCCGGGCGTCGGAGCGGCTGGCCCGTGGCCGCGGAGAGCGATGCCGGGGACCGATGCAGTGGGGCCGCTTGGCAGGAGAGGTGTCGGAGTCGCGGGCCGTGGCAGAAGAGAGGGGCTGGGAGCGGCGGGACGGCGATGTAGTCGGGGTCGCTTGGTCGGCGGGGTGTCGGAGTGGAGGGTCGTGGCAGAGAAGAGGTGGGTCGGGAGCGCGGTGGCAGCGGGAGGGCTGTGCGGTGGGGCCGCTTGTCTCAGGTGGGGCGTCGGCGCCGTGGTTCGTGGCAGAGGTGGCCGATAAGGAGGGCGGCGCCTCGCAGGCCCTGCCCCGTCCGCTCAGGGCCTCACCGTGTACTGCTGGTGGCTCGTTATCCGGCCGTCGCGGACCTGGAGGACGCGGTCGCAGTGGGCGGCGACGTCCGGGTCGTGCGTGACCATCACCAGGGAGGCGCCCTGCTCGCGGGTGACCGAGGTCAGGAGCCGGATGACCTCCTCGCTCGTGGCCTGGTCCAGAGCGCCGGTCGGCTCGTCCGCGAAGACCACGTCGGGCTGGACGACCAGGGCCCGGGCTATCGCGACGCGCTGAGCCTGACCGCCGGACAGCTGACCCGGGCGGCGCTTCTCCAGGCCGTCGAGGCCGAGCGGGGCGAACCAGCGGCGGGCCAGGGAGACGGACCGGCCGCGGGGCAGGCCGTCCAGCATCAGTGGCAGCGCGATGTTCTCCTCGGCGGGCAGTTCGGGCAGCAACTGGCCGAACTGGAACACGAATCCGAACCGCTTGCGGCGCAGATCGCTCAGCCGGTTCTCGCCCAGGTTGTCGATGCGCTCGCCGTGCAGCAGGACCTCGCCGCCGTCCGGCCGGACGACTCCGGCGAGGGTGTGCAGGAGGGTCGACTTTCCGGACCCCGACGGACCCATGATCGCGAGCGACTCCCGGGCGGCGACCTCCACATCGACGCCGTGCAGCGCGGTGGTGGAGCCGTACTTCTTGGTGAGGCCGTGACCGGCCAGGACAGTACTCATGATTTGCTCGTTCTCCTCGTCGCTGCTCAGCGCTCGAACTTCCAGGTCACGGACGTATTCGTCGCCTTCACGACGGTGACCGGTATGTCTATGTCCTTGCCCTTGCCGGTGCGGCCCGTGCACGTGATGCTCGCGCCGGTCACGGCCTTCAGGCCGGTCGGACAGGAGACGCCGGAGACCTCTGTGCCCACCCAGGGGAGCGGGTGGAACTTGCTCTCGGCGCGGCCCGCGACGATCTTGGCCGACAGGGCCTTGTGACCGTCCACCGTCACTGTCGTGTACCGGTCCAGGGAGGTCGTCGACTCGGTACCCGCGAGCAGATGGGTGCCGACACCGGCCAGGGCGACCGCGGCGGTCGCACCGCCGATCACGCTGATGAGAGCCTTGCGCTGCATGTTGTACTCCTGACGGTGGGGCCGGGTGGGAAGTGGCTCCACTCTCTCCCCCGGGCCCAGGCGCCCGCCTCGGCCGTCCGGCCATCCTTCACGGACCGCTTCTCGACCATTCGGCCGATCCCGTCGCCGCCGTCCGCGCTTACGGTGATCCGCATGCAATCGGATCCGCCCCGCGGTTGTGTCCGGGGTTTCGTTGTCTCGCTCCTGGTCATGGCCGCGGTCGTGGACCTGCTCAGTGCCGAGGACAGTGGCTACGACGTCTGGCCCACCGTGGTCGTCCTGGTCATCGGGCTCGCCGCTCTGCTGTGGCCGGCCGGGCGGCGCCCCGACTGGTTCACCCCGCCGCTGCGTACGGGCGTACCGGCCGTTGCCTCGCTGCTGTTCACGGCCGGTTCGGTGCTGCTTGACGAGCAGGCCCCGTTCGGCCCGGGCGAGACCGGGATCCTGCTTAGCCTGCTGTTCATCGCGGTCCGGCGCTGCCCTCAGCCCTGGGCCGTCGTCTGCGGGGTCCTGAACGGTGCCGCGCTGCTCGCGTCCCCCGCGCGCTTCTATCAGCACGACGAGTCAAGCCTGCTGGGGTTCATGCTGATAGGCCTCGTCCTGGTCGGCCTCGTCGCCGGACTGGCCGGGTATCTGCGCGCGCTGGACTACCGGCGGAACATGGCGATCAACGCGACGCGGCGCTCGGAACGGGTGGCGATCGCCGCCGACCTGCACGACTTCGTCGCCCACCATGTCACCGGCATTCTCGTCCAGACCCAGATGGCCCGCATGATGGCGACCACCCAGCCGGAGAACCTCGACACGGTCCTCGCGGGCATCGAACGGGCGGCCACGGAGGCCCTGGCGTCCATGCGCCGGACCGTGGGCGTGCTCCGCGACAGTGGCCCGGACTCCGCCGACCGCAGACCCGTCGGAGACCTGGCCGGCATCGTGGAGCTGACGGACGGCTTCGCGAGCCCGGTCCAGCACGTCACCCTGGACCGCGAACCCGCCGTGCCGGACGACCTTCCGCACGAGGTGCAGGCCGCCGCGTTCCGGGTGGTGCAGGAAGCGCTGACGAACGTACGACGGCACGCGGCCGACGCCACCGAGATCACCGTCCGGCTCCGCTATCACGGCCGCAGCCTGGAGGTCGCCGTGACCAACGACGGGCGGGGCGGCACCCAGCTCCCGGCCGCAGCGCACGGCGGCGGCTTCGGCCTGGTCGGCCTCACGGAACGCGTCACGGCCCTCGGCGGCGACCTGCGCGCCGGGCCACTGGCCGGACACACGGAGGGATGGGAGGTGTGGGCACTCTTCCCCACGGAGAACGCGTGACCCGGTGGAGTTCTCTGGTGGCACGGCCGAGATGTGCTGTTCAATAACACTACACACCACTGACAGTGAGGAGAGCCGCCCGTGCCATCCGCCGGCGTGCCGCCCGTAGGGGCGCGGATCCGGCAGGCGCGCCTCGAACGGGGGATGAGCCTGCGGGGGCTCGCGCGTGAGATCGGGGTCTCCGCCAGCCTCGTCTCCCAGATCGAGACCGGCAAGAGCCAGCCGTCGGTCAGCACCCTGTACGCGATCACCACAGCCCTCGCCATCTCCGTCGAGTCCCTCTTCGACACGCCCGCAGAAGCCGTCCGCGAGTCCCCGCTGGTCGCCGGCGCCACCGTCATGCATGCCCTCGCCGCCTTCGCCGCCGACCCCGGCCGACGGATCGGCCCGCTGGTGGGAGCGGGTGAGCGGGAGACGATCGAGCTGGACTCGGGCGTCGTGTGGGAGCGGCTCGGGCATGTCCCGGGGACGGATGTCGACTTCCTGCTGGTGACCTACCGGCCCGGCGGTTCCTCGTCGAGCAGCGGCGGGCTGATGCGGCACGCGGGCACCGAGTACGGCTATCTGACCTCGGGCGAGCTGGTCCTCACCCTCGGTTTCGACGAGCACACCCTGCGTCCCGGTGATGCCGTGTGCTTCGAGTCGACGACCCCGCACCGGTACCGCAATGACAGGGCGGAACCGGCCGTCGGCGTGTGGTTCGTGTTCAGCGAGAGCAGCTCCTGACATCGAACAGACTGTTCAGTAATAGTTGACACCCGGGCCGTCGAGTCGTTCACTCCGAAGTGGGGGTGGTCGCCATGGCGATCCGCACTTTCGGACCCAATGCCGTCGACTGGGAACAGCGCGTCGACCTGGACAGGCTGCGCGGGGAGCGGCTGGCCAGGCTCCACCAGGCCCTGAACCGATCCGAGCTGGGCGCGGTTCTCAGCTTCGACTTCGCCAACATCCGCTACATGACGTCCACCCACATCGGCACGTGGGCCATGGACAAGCTGATCCGCTTCGCACTGCTGGTGCGCGGCGGCGAACCGGTCCTCTGGGACTTCGGCTCCGCCGCCCGCCACCACCAGCTCTACAACCCCTGGCTCGACTACAGCGACGGCAAGGACGTCCCGCCCACCGGCGCCCGCGCCGGGATCTCCACCCTGCGCGGCGCCTTCCACCCGGACGCGGGCATCGCCGAGGACGTGGCCCGCAAGATCGCCACCGAGCTGCGCGCCCACGGCCTCGGAGACGAACCGCTCGGCGTCGACCTCGCCGAGATGCCGATCCTGATGGCCCTGCGCGCCGAGGGCATCGACGTCGTCGACGGCCAGCAGGTCTTCCTCCAGGCCCGCCGCACGAAGACCCCGGACGAGATCTCCCTGCTCACCCAGGCCTGCGCGATGGTCGACGCGGCCTACGAGGAGCTGTACGGCTACCTCCGCCCCGGCGTCCGCGAGAACGAGTGCGTCGGACTCGTCAGCAAGGTGCTGTACGACCTGGGCAGCGAGTACGTCGAAGGCGTCAACGCCATCTCCGGGGAACGCTGTTCACCGCACCCGCACGTCTACAGCGACCGCCTGATCCGTCCCGGCGACCCCGCCTTCTTCGACATCCTGCACAGCCACCTCGGCTACCGCACCTGCTACTACCGCACGTTCGCCGTCGGCAGCGCATCCGGCGCCCAGCGCGACGCGTACGTCCGCTGCCGGGAGTACATGGACGAGGCGATCGCCCTGGTCCGGCCGGGCGCGACCACCGCCGACATCGTCCAAGTGTGGCCGCGCGCCGAGGAGTTCGGCTTCCCGGACGAGACCGCGGCCTTCGCGCTCCAGTACGGCCACGGGGTCGGCCTGTCCATCTGGGAGAAGCCCATCTTCAGCCGCCTCGTCTCCCTCGACCACCCCGAAGTCCTCGAAGAGGGCATGGTGTTCGCCCTGGAGACCTACTGGCCGGCCTCCGACGGCTGGACGGCGGCACGCATCGAGGAGGAGATCGTCGTCACCGCCGACGGCTGCGAGGTCATCACCAAGTTCCCGGCCGAGGAACTCCTGGTCGCGGGCCGCAAGTACTGGACGGTCGGCGGCGAACTCAACACCCGCCGCGAAGCCCAGTCCCACCTCAACACCCGCAGGAACGGGAGCGGTTGATGGACACCAGGGAGACCGGACGCGCCACGGTCGCCGGCATCACCGGGGACGAACTCCTCGCCCTCTACGAGCAGATGGCCGTCATCCGTCGTACGGAGAAGGCGGCCCACGACCTCTTCCTGTCGGGACTGGTCAAGGGCACCACCCATCTCGCCGCCGGACACGAGGCCATCGCCGTCGGTACGAGCGCCGCCCTGCGCGACGACGACTACGTCTTCGCCACCTACCGGGGTCACCACCACGCCCTCGCGCGCGGCGCCACCCCCGAGGAGTGCCTCGCCGAACTGATGAGCCGCGCGACCGGGCTCTGCAAGGCCAAGGGCGGCTCCATGCACCTCACCAAGGCGTCCGCCGGCATGCTCGGCTCGTACGCCATCGTCGGCGCCCATCTCCCCATGGCCGTCGGCGCCGCCTGGTCGGCCCGGCTGCGCGGCACCGACCAGCTCGCGGTCGCCTTCTTCGGCGACGGCGCGACCAACATCGGCGCCTTCCACGAGGCCCTCAACCTGGCCGCCGTATGGAAACTGCCCGTGCTGTTCATCTGCGAGAACAACCTCTACATGGAGTACACGGCGATCGCGGACGTCACTGCGGTGCCCCGGCCGGCCGCCGACCGGGCCCCGGCGTACGGCATTCCGGGCGAGGTCGTCGACGGCAACGACGTGGTGCTGGTCCGGGAGGCGGTGGACCGGCTCGCGCGGCGGGCCCGGGCAGGAGACGGGCCCGCCCTCCTGGAGGCCGAGACCTACCGCCACTACGGGCACAGCCGCGCCGACCCGGCCACCTATCGGCCTGCCGAGGAGGTCGAACGCTGGCTCAAGCGCGACCCGTTGGACCTCGCGCGGGGTCGGCTCGCCGAACTGGGTGTTCCGGCGGAGGCGATCGTCGCCGTCGACGAGCGGGCAACTGCGGTCGTACGAGACGCGGTTGAGGCCGCGAAGGCGGCGCCCGCGCCCGATCCGGCCGAGGCGCTGACCGACGTATGGGCGGACGGAGGTGCGGCATGGCGAACCTGACGGAGACTCAAGAAGCTTCCGCACAGCGGCAGATCACCTATCGGGAAGCCGTCGCCGAGGGCATCGCGCGGGAGATGCGGCGCGATCCGGCGGTCGTGTGCCTCGGGGAGGACATCGGTGAGGCCGGCGGGGTGTTCAAGACGACCGCCGGACTGTTCAAGGAGTTCGGGCCCGAGCGCGTGTGGGACACGCCCATCTCCGAACAGGCCATCGTGGGCACCGCGATGGGCGCCGCCATGACCGGGATGCGGCCCGTCGCCGAGATCATGTTCTCCGACTTCCTGGCCTGTTGCTGGGACTACCTCGCCAACGAGATACCGAAAGTGCGGTATATGACGGGTGGTCAGGTGACCGTGCCGCTCGTCGTCCGCACCGCGAACGGCGGTGGGCTCGGCTTCGGGGCGCAGCACTCGCAGGCCACCGAGAACTGGGCGTTCACCGTGCCCGGACTGAAGATCGCAGCACCGTCGACACCCGCCGACGTCGTCGGCATGATGGCGGCCGCCATTCGCAGCGACGACCCCGTGGTCTTCTTCGAGCACAAGGGGCTCTTCGCGAGCAAGGGCCCGCCCGCGCCACCGGACCATGTGGTGGAACTGGGGAAGGCGGCCGTCGTCCGCGAGGGCGCCGACATCACGCTCGTGGCCCTCGCCTCGATGGTCCCGGTCGCGCTGGCCGCCGCCGAACGGCTGGTCACGGAGGGTATCGACGCGGAGGTCGTCGACCTGCGCTGTCTGGTGCCGCTGGACGTCAGCACCGTGCTCGCCTCGCTGGGGAAGACCTCGCGACTTACGATTGTCGAGGAGAACCCCTACCAGGGCGGATGGGGCGCGACGCTCGCGTCCGTCGTCGCCGACGAGGGGTTCGGACTGCTCGACGCGCCGGTGCGACGGGTGGCGGGGGAGTGCGTCCCGCTGCCGTTCGCCGATGCGCTGGAGGAGCGCGTCATCCCCACCGTGGACAAGGTCGTGACGGCCGTCCGTGCCCTCTCGGCCTACTGAGATCGCCCAGCCAGATCGCCTACCGAGATCCGTACCAACTCTCCATGGGAGGAAGGGCGATGACCGATCGTCTGCTTCTGCGCTCCGGCCATGTGATCTCCATGGACCCCGACATCGGGGAACTGCCCCAGGGCGACGTCCTGATCGAGGACGGGAGGATCGTCGCGGTCCAGCGCGAGATCGGCGCGGACGCCGACGTGCTCGACATGACGGGCCGCATCGTGATCCCCGGCTTCGTCGACACCCACCGCCACACCTGGGAGGCGCCGATCCGCGGCTGCGCCCCCGACGCCACCCTCGACGACTACTTCGTGGACGTCCTCGACACCTTCGCCCCCCTCTACACCCCCGAGGACGTGTACGCGGGCAACCTCGCGGGCGCGCTGGAATGCCTGAACGCCGGCATCACCACCCTCGTCGACTGGTCCCACATCAACAACACGCCCGAGCACCCGGACGCCGCCGTGAAGGCCCTCACGGAGACGGGAATCCGCGCCCAGTACGCCTACGGCAGCGCCAACACCTCCCTCGCCGACTACTGGTTCGAGAGCAAGATCGCGATACCGGGCGACGACGTACGGCGCATCCGCTCCAGCCACTTCGCCTCCGACAGCGGCCTGTTGACGATGGCGCTGGCCACGCGCGGCCCCGGCTTCTGCACCAACGACGTCGTCACCGCCGAATGGGCCCTCGCCCGCGAACTGGACATCCCGATCACCGTGCACGTCGCCATGGGCCGGCTCGCGGGCCGCTTCGGCATGGTGAAGCAGCTCCACGAACTGGGCCTGCTGGGCGCCGACACCACCTACATCCACTGCTGCTACCTCAGCGAGGACGAGTGGCGGATGGTCGCCGACAGCGGCGGTACGGTGTCGATCGCGCCGCAGGTCGAGACGCAGATGGGGCACGGCTGGCCGCCCGTCATGAAGGCGATCGAGCACGGACTGCGGCCGTCGCTCAGCATCGACGTCGTCACCACCGTGCCCGGCGACATGTTCACCCAGATCCGCGCGGCCTTCGGCGCCGAACGCGCTCGCGTGAACGCCGAGTCCTGGCAGGCCGATGTCCCGGTTCCCGCAACGATGTTGACGGCACGTCAGATGCTGGAGCTGGCCACGGTCAACGGTGCCCATGTCGCGGGCCTCGAAGACCGCACCGGCTCCCTGACCCCCGGCAAGCGTGCCGACGTCGTCGCACTCGACGCGACGGCCCTGAACATGGCGCCGGTGCACGACGCGACCGCCGCGGTGACCCTGTCGGCGGACGTGTCCAACGTCGAGACGGTGATCGTCGACGGTGCCGTGCTCAAGCGCGACGGGAAACTGCTCGCCGACACCGGACGGGCCAGGCGGCTCGTCGAGGAGTCCCGTGACCGGCTGCTGGCCGCGAAGGCGGAACATGCGGCGAAGGCGGCGAGGAACGGGGCATGACGGACTTCGTGGTGCGGTACGCGGCGGATGCGCCGCAACTCCCGTACGACAGCGGCGGGTTCAGACGCCGCACGGTCATCGGCGAGGAGGACGGGAGCGTACACACCGGCTTCGGCCTGTGCGAGATACGGCCGGACGGCGCGGTGGGCGCGCACGTGCACTCGTACGAGGAGAGCTTCCATGTGCTCGACGGGAGCGTGATCCTCGATGTGCCCGAGGGCTCGTACCTCCTGGAGGAGGGCGACTACGGGCTCCTCCCGACCGGCGTGGCGCATGCCTGGCGCGGTGACAACTCCGGTGGGACGGGCGGGCGTTGGGCCGACATGCTCGCGCCCGTGCCGCGCGCCCGCTACGGGCACGACACCTGGGCCGTGCTCGCGTTGCCGGAGCGCGAGCCCGTGCGGATCGACGTACGCGACCCGCGTACCCGGTCGTTCGGCCACTTCGAGCCCGCCCAGATGGACCCCGGAAAACAGTCCCAGGATCTCCTGGCCGTGTCGGCGAGCATGCGCACCGCGCTGCTCGTCTACAGCGGGATCACCGTGAAGATGATGGTCGACAGCGATCTGGGTGCGGTCGCGTCGACGATGTTCATGGTGCAGTACGCGCCCGACGGCGTCGCCGGGACGCACGACCACCCCTTCGAGGAGACGTACTTGATCCTCGAAGGGGTGGTCGACGCCACCTTCGACGGCGAACGTCATCGCCTCCGCCCCGGCGACACGGCCTGGGCGGGCGCCGGTTGTGTGCACGGCTTCACCAACGCCGGTGACGGGCCCGTCCGTTGGCTGGAGACCCAGGCCCCGCAGCCACCGCCGCGCCACTCCTACCGGTTCACCCGGGACTGGGACCACCTGAGGGACGTACTGGGCAACGCGGGCGACGGGGAGGAACGGGCATGAGCAGTGTGGTCGTTGTCGGCGGTACGTCCGGAATCGGCCGCGAGTTCGCCCGCGCCCGCGTCGAACGCGGCGACGAGGTCGTCCTCACCGGCCGCGACGCCGATCGCGCCGACACGGTGGGCAAGGAGATCGGCGCCCGGGGGCTGGCCCTCGACCTCTCGCGGCCTCGGGACATCGCCGCCGCGCTCGCCGACGTGGAGCGGGTCGACCATCTCGTCCTCGCCGGTGTCTCGCGTGACGAGAACCGGGTCACCGAGTACGACATCGACGCGGCCCTCCATCTCGTCACCCTCAAACTCGTCGGCTACACCGAGGTCGTGCACACGCTGCGCCCGCGTCTCCACGACGCGAGTGCCATCGTGCTGTTCGGCGGTCAGGCCAAGGAACGGCCCTACCCGGGTGCGACGACGGTGGCGACCGTCAACGCAGGCGTGACCGGGCTCGTCCGTACCCTCGCGGTCGAACTCGCGCCGATCCGGGTGAACGCCGTGCACCCGGGGGTGGTCGGCGACAGCCCGTACTGGCGGAACAAGCCCGCGGAGGTGCTGGAGGGCCTGCGCGCCCGCACACCCGCTGGCCGACTCGCCACGATGGCCGACGTGGTGGACGCCGTGGACTTCCTGCTGCGCAACCGGTCCGTCAACGCGATCGACCTGAGCGTGGACGGGGGCTGGCTGTTGGGGTGAGCAGTCCGCAAGTCCGAAGAGGAGCAGGTCAGTTGGCGTGCTGTGCGTTCTCCGCCTCGAACATCCAGCGCTGCTTCTCCAGTTCGGCCGTGATGCCGATCAGCAGATCCTGGGTCACCGGGTCGGCCTTCTCCGTCGCGTCGATGCGCTCGCGCAGACGGCCGATCGCCGTCGCCAGCGCGTCGACAAGGAGCTGTACGACCTCCGTGTCCTGTAGCCAGCCGTCCTTCGGGTCCTGGAACGGGAGGGACGAGGCGATGGTCTCGGGACGGCCGTCCGGCGGCACACCGAGCGCCGCCGCGCGCTCCGCGACGGTGTCGGAGAACCCGCGGGCCGCCGTCACGACCTCGTCGAGTTGCAGATGTATCGAACGGAACCTCGGCCCCACGATGTTCCAGTGGGCCTGCTTCCCGATCAGCGACAGCGCCAGCAGATCCACCAGGGTCCCTTGCAGGGCGTCACCGGTGATCCGGCGCTCCGGCTCGGGCAGGCTGCTCTTGACGACAGTCATGGGTGCTCCTCCTCGTGATACGGCGTGTGTGCTGCGGTGGCCCGGTTTCCCGTCCTCCCGTCACCGGACCCGGTCTCTGGCGGTTTCTCTGGCGGGACGGAGCAGCTCGGCGCGTTCGTCTTCGCAGGTGCCGCCCCACACACCCGACGTCTGGCCGCTGCGCAGGGCCCAGTCCAGGCACTGCGCGGCCACCGGGCAGCGGGCGCACACGCGTTTCGCGGTGGCGATGTCCCGCAGCGCCGGCCCTGCCGTGCCCACGGGGAAGAACAGTTCCGGGTCCTCTCCCGCGCAGGCTGCTTGCCGCAACCACTCCATGGGGACGCGGGTTCCCAGGACGGATGGGCGGAAACGTGAGGGAATCGGCCGCGTGGAGCGGGGGAAGGGTGAGCGGGGGCAGGAGGGGAGGGGGATCAGCCGGGCGGGAACGGGGTCATGCGACCCGGGTGGCGAGCACGCGGTCCATGAAGGCGGTCAGTTCGTTGAAGGCCGCCGTCCGGTTCGTCTCCAGGAAGACGTCGTGCCGGGAGCCCGGGAAGATCCGCTCGGTCCAGTCGAAGCCGCGCAGCTCCTCGACGCCGACGCGGCTCCCGGCGAGCGGGACGAGCCGGTCGTCGTCGCCGTGCAGCCACAGCAGCGGCAGCGCTCCGATGTCACCGCTCTTCGCGACGGTCTCCAGCGTCCGTACGAAGGCCTCCAACGTCGGCCGCTTCATCGGACCGTGCCAGACCAGCGGGTCCGCCGCGTACGCCGCCCGGACCGCGGGGTCGCGGGAGAGCGCGGCCGGGCTGATGGGCCGGTCGGGGATCTCGTCGAGCGCGAGCAGCCGCCCCGGGAGGTCCCAGTTGCCGAGCACGGGCGCGGAGAGCACGAGAGCGGCCAGTTCACCGCGGTACCGCTGGGCGAAGCGGGCCGCGACGAGACCGCCGGTGGAGTGGCCGATCAGGACGACCGGTACGCCGGGGTGGGCTGCCCGGGCAAGGTCGGCGACGGTGTGCAGATCGGTGACGACGTCCTCGAAGTCGTCGATCACCGCCCGTTCGCCCGCCGACCTGCCGTGCCCCTGGTGATCGGGGCCGAGGACGGTCGCGCCGTGGGCCACGAGGACGTCGGCGAGTTCCTCGTAGCGGCCCACGTGTTCGGCGTACCCGTGGGAGAGAAGGGCGAGATAGCGGGGCGGTTCGAGCGGACGTTCGGAATCGCTCGGGGCGGGGCGGGGCCATTCGCGGACGGCGATCGCACCTCTGGTGCCGGTGAGGACGTACTCGCGGAACTCGGCCATGGCTCCTCCGGCTGCGTCGTGGACGGGGTGAGTGGAAGGTGCTGCGCGCAAGGGTGTGGCTGGATCTTCCCAGGGGAGGGGCGGCCGGTCCACGGTGACGCGTCGGCCACCGTCGATGGTCCGACTCGGACAGGGGCCACGTGGGGCAGGGGTCACCTGGCGAGACGCTCCTTACGGCGGCCAGTTCGGTGGGCATAGCATCGGTCTCCGCATGAACACGATGACGCTCTGGCACATAACGCACTGGGAGTTCGCCGCGCTGGCCGCCGCGGCGCTGCTCGTCGGCTTCTCGAAGACCGCCGTCAGCGGGGCCAACACGGTCAGCCTGGCGATCTTCGCGGCCGTCCTGCCCGCCCGCGAGTCCACCGGCGTACTGCTGCCGATCCTGATCGCGGGGGACGTCCTCGCCGTCCTGACCTACCGCAGACACGCCCACTGGCCGACGCTGTGGCGACTGTTCCCGGCGGTCGCGGTGGGCGTGGTCGTCGGCACGGTGTTCCTGGTGTGGGCTGACGACGAGGTCGTACGGACCTCGATCGGGGCGATCCTGCTGCTGATGGCCGGGGTGACGGTGTGGCGCCGACGCCGGGCGGAGGCGGAAGCGGAGGAGGACGATCCGGACGCGGTGAGCACACCCGCCGGCCGTATCAAGGCCCGCTCGTACGGAGTCCTCGGCGGCTTCACGACGATGGTCGCCAACGCGGGCGGCCCGGTCATGTCGATGTACCTCCTGTCGGCCGGCTTCCGAAAGCTCGGCTTCCTGGGCACGTCGGCGTTCTTCTTCCTGATCGTCAACGTCTCGAAGGTCCCCTTCAGCGCCGGCCTGGGCCTGATCGACGGCCACTCCCTGCTCCTTGACGCCGCACTCGTGGTGTTCGTGATCCCCGGGGCGTTCATCGGCAAATGGGCTGTGAGCCGAATCAACCAGCGATTGTTCGAACAACTGGTGATCGCGGCGACGGTGGTGGGCGGGGCGCAGCTGCTGCTCCGCTGATCAGCGGGGGTTCGGGTGGCGGCTTGTGCTCACAGTTGCCTGGACGCGGTCGGCGGCGCGCAGTACCTCGTCCCGGTTCTTGGCGCTCTTGATCCATACCGGTAGCCGGGCGACCAGGGTCATCTTCCGACCGGTGTCGTACCAGGGGGCCCGCTCGCGCAGGGAGGCGGCGACGAACTGCCTGATGTGGGCGAGGTGTTCGAGGTTGTACGCCCACAGCCATCCGTGGCGGGTCTCCGTCTGTAGCCGGACCGGGATGCCGAAGTAGGGGTCGCGCGCCGGGGCGGCCGAGCTGCCCGAGAAGCTGACCGATCGGCCGGACCACGTACGGGACAGCCCGCAGCCGGTGCACACGAGACGCCGCGGCGCGAACAGCACCGACGAGGGCTCCAGGTCCGGCTCGTGCGGGTTCCGCTGGACATGGGCCGTCCGGTCGCAACGCGGGCAGCGCACCAGTACCGAGCCGATGAAGTCGTACACCGTGCTGCGGGGATCGCGGAAGCGGACCGGGGTCGGGGACATGACAGGAGTATGGCCGCGACCCCGGCCTCGGGGCACCTGGATTGTCGAGGCGACGGCCTCCCGCAGCCGGACGTCCGACACCTGTCCGTGGCTCACCCTTGCCTCGGCTGGGAACCGGACGTCCCCCCACCTGTACCCGAACCCGAACCCGCCAGTGCCGCAGGCCGGCTCGGCAAGCCGCTGCTGAGGTCCTCCACCAGGAGGCGTTTGGCAATGGTGTCCACCGCGGTGCGCAGGTCGTCGCCCGAGGGGTGCCCCAGGTCCTGTTCCACTCGGCCGGCCAGCCAGGCGCCCCATGCCTTGCCGATCACCTGTGCCTCGCGGGCCCCGGCCTCCGTGTGGGAGAAGAAGGTGCCCGTGCGGGTCAGGTAGCCCTCCTCCACCATGCGGTCGAAGACCGGGAGGAGTACCTCGGGCGGCATATGGCGGCGGGCCGCGATCAGGCCCAGGCTCGCGTGGCCGACCATGCGGGTGAACAGTTCGACCTGCATGACGGCCCAGGCGCCCGCGATGTCGAGCCGGGTGTCGGAGTCGCTGACGATCCGGCGCGCGGTGTCCAGATCCGTACTGCCGATGATCTTTCCGACGGAGGCTTCCAGCAGGCGCCGTGAGTCCGCGGTCGACGGCTTCGCGAAGCCGTCGCCCATGTCCGTCGACGCCATACGGGCGCTGTCGCGCAGCTGGACCTGTTTCAGGAACAGGGCGACGACGAAGCCGACCAGCGCGACCGGCACGGTCCACAGGAAGACGGTCTGGATGGTGTCCGCGTATGCGTGGATGATCGGATCGGCCGCCTCGGAGGGGAGGTTGTGCAGGCCCTCCGGGCTGGTCGCCGCCTGGGTGATGGTGGCCGTGTCCGCCGCGCCCGTGCGTACGGCTTCCTCGATGCCCTCGGAGAGGTTCGGGGTCAGCGAGTTGGTGTAGATCGTGCCGAAGACCGCCGTGCCGAACGAGCTGCCGAGCGTACGGAAGAAGGTGACGCCGGAGGTCGCGGTGCCGAGGTCGGCGTACTCGACGGTGTTCTGCACGGCGATCGTCAGCACCTGCATGCCCAGGCCGATACCGGTGCCGAGGACGAACATGTACAGCGAGGCCAGCCAGGTGTTCGTCGACGCGTCCATCAGGGAGAGGAGATACAGGCCCACACCCATCACCGCCGAGCCGATGATCGGGAAGTAGCGGTACTGGCCGGTCTTGCTGACCACGTTGCCGCTGAAGACCGACGCGATCAACAGGCCGAGAACCATGGGGAGGGTCCGTACGCCGGAGACCGTCGCCGAGTCGCCGTCCACGTACTGGAGGAAGGTCGGCAGGTACGTCATCGCGCCGAGCATCGCGAAGCCGACGATGAAGCTGAGGATCGAGCAGACCGTGAAGACGGGGTTGGCGAACAGCCGCATCGGCAGCGTCGGTTCGGCCGCGCGGGACTCGGCCCAGCAGAACAGGCCCAGTGAGACGGCGCCGCCGACGAACAGCGCGATGATGACGCCGGAACCCCACGCGTACTCGGTGCCGCCCCAACTCGTCGCCAGGATCAGCGCGCTGGCGCCGATCGCCACGAACGTGATGCCCAGATAGTCGATGACCGGCCGCACCGCCGACTTCACCACCGGGATGGTGCGGGCGGCCGCGATCACGACGACGATCGCGATCGGGACGTTGACGTAGAACGCCCAGCGCCAGGTCAGATGGTCCGTGAACAGACCGCCGAGCAACGGCCCGATGACCGTCGCCACCCCGAACACGGCCCCGATCGCGCCCTGGTACTTGCCGCGCTCCCGCAGCGGGATCACATCCGCGATCAGGGCCATCGCCGTGACCATCAGCCCGCCCGCGCCGATGCCCTGCAAGGCCCGCCAGGCGATCAGCAGCGTCATGTTCGTGGCCAGCCCGCACAGGAACGACCCCGTGATGAAGACGATCGCCGAGACCTGGAAGACCACCTTCCGGCCGAACAGGTCGCCGAACTTGCCGACGAGCACCGTGGCCACGGTCTCCGCCAGCAGATACGACGTCACCACCCACGACATGTGCTCGGCACCGCCCAGGTCCGACACGATCGTCGGCAGGGCCGTGCCGACGATCGTCTGGTCCAAGGCCGCCAGCAGCATGCCGAGCATGATCGTGACGAAGACGACGTTGCGTCGGCGGCGGTCCAGCACGGGTGGCTGCGCTGCGGCGGGAGGCGCGGTGTCCTCGGCGACTGTCACGAGGTCACGATCACACCGGTGGTGCACCCGTGCAAGGGGTGACGGTCCGCTCGGGCGCCACCGATCACGGCTACTCCGGGTAAGGGTTCCCGGGCGCGCGAACCTCGGGATTCCGCCGCAGCAGATACGTGTCCATGATCCAGCCCTTGCGCTCCCGGGCCTCCGCGCGCAGCCGCTCGATGCGGGGACCGGCCTCGGCGATCGGCCCGGAGACCAGGATCTCGTCCGGGGTGCCTATGTAGGCACCCCAGTAGATGTCGATGTCCTCACCGGCGTACTCCCGGAAGGCCTGATGTGCGTCGAGCATCACCACCACGTCGTCGACACCGGCGGGGAAACCCTCGGCCAGCCGCCGCCCGGTGGTGATCTGGACGGGCCGCGCGACCCGGTTGAGCCCGGTGCGGTGCCGGGCGACGAGCGCCGAGACACTGCTGATGCCGGGCACGACGTCGTACTCGAACTCCACCGCGCCCCGCCCGAGGATCTCCTCCAGAATCCCGAGCGTGCTGTCGTACAGCGACGGATCGCCCCACACCAGGAACGCCCCGCTCTCGTCCGCGCCGAGTTCCCCGGCGATCAGCCGCTCGTAGATCTCGGCCCGGGCGCTGCGCCAGTCCCCGACGGCAGGGGCGTACGCGCCGCCCCCGGCCGTCCGGTCGCGGTCCGGGTCGCGCGCCTCGACCAGGCGGTACGTCCCTTCCGGCACATGCGTGTCGAGCAGTTGCCTGCGCAGCCCGACCAGGTCGGACTTGGCCTCGCCCTTGTCCAGGACGAAGAACACGTCGGTGCTCCGCAGCGCCCTGACCGCTTGCAGGGTGAGCTGGTCGGGGTCGCCCGCGCCGATACCGATGACATGAATCTTCCGCACGCCCCCGAGTCTGCCCCACCCCACTGACAACGCGATGGTCGCCCCTGGTCAGCCGCCGGCCGTACCGCCCGACAGACGCGGCGCCCGAGCCCCCGCGTCGACGGCCACGGCGTCCCGCTCCACCTCCGCCGCCAGCTCCCGCGCCCAGGCCACGACCCCGGCGAGGTCCATCCCGTACGGCCTCGAACGCGCATCCCCGGTTGCCCATTCCTCGACCGCACCGGCGCCGCGCCGCAGCAGTCGCACCCCGCCGGTGACGTTCCCGCGCGCGGTGTGCGTGAGCCCCACGGCCAGCTGCGCGAGCCCCCGCCACAGGCCGCGGTCCTGATCAGGGCCCGACTTCCAGGCGTCCTCGAAGACCTCGTGCGCGTGGAACGGTTTCCCCGCGTCCAGCAGCGCCTGGGCCTCGGCGACGGTCTCCTCGGGACGGCGTACGACGCCTTCGGGCTGCCGGGCCACCCCGTGCTCGCCGTACGGCAGCGGGCGCCCGAGCCCGTCCCGGGGCCGGGCGTTGCGCGCCCGCCCCTCCTCGTCCCGATCCCGACCGCCCACTGCCGCCCGACGCTCCGATGCACTGCCCATACACCGATTGTCGCGCGGATCCCGTCGGCTTCGGGGCAGCCCCTGACGTGGGGTAAAGTTCTGTTCGCGTGATCACGCGGGGCAACCGCGGATGGACGCACCGGGACGTGGCGCAGCTTGGTAGCGCACTTGACTGGGGGTCAAGGGGTCGCAGGTTCAAATCCTGTCGTCCCGACTCGAACGAGTCGCAGGTCAGGGGCGGTTTCGGAGAAATCCGAAACCGCCCCTCGATCATTTTGGGGACCGGTCGGGGTCAGGTTCAAAAATTTCGGGCGGAGTCAGTGAACCTCCCCAACGGGGTAGCCGTAGAAACCTCAGGCGAGCCTGGCGGCTTTGCTGAGGGGGCTTGGTGTGGGGACGGACATTCCGATCGGTACGCCGGTCCCCGGGCGCATGGATGATGCGTTGGGACGATCTCGTCGGGTTGTTTCTGAATACTCTGGTTCTGCGGACGGACACGTCGGGGGATCCGAGTTTCGCTGAAGTTCTCGGCCGGGCGCGGGAGGTGGCGCTGACGGCCTATGACCACCAGGATGTTCCGTTCGATCTTCTGGTTGAGGTGCTCAACCCGGCGCGGACGGTGGCGCACAATCTGCTGTTCCAGGTGATGCTGGCGCTTCAGAACAATGCGCAGGCAGAACTGGAGCTTCCCGGCCTGCGTTTGTCCACTTTCCAGGTCAGTTGGGGGACGTCGAAGTTCGATCCGAACTTCAACATGCTCGATTTCTTTGCCGAGGACGGAACGCCTCAGGGGATTGAGGGTTTGATCGAGTACAGCACCGACGTGTTCGACGAAGCGACCGCGGTGGATATCTTCCACCGGTGGGCGGGCTTCCTGCGTGATGTGGTGGAGACCCCGGACCGGCCGCTGAGCCAGGTGAATGTGCTGCTGCCCGGTGAGAAGGAGCGGTTCCTGACCGAGTGGAACGGTGCGCGAGGGGCGGCTGGTCGCGGCGGGCGTCGGCCCTGAACGCGGGGTCGCCGTCCTGATGGAGAACTCGGCTGAGCTGGTCGTGGCGCTGCTCGCGGTGATGAAGACGGGCGGCTTCTACGTGCCGCTGGACGTGCGCTATCCGCTCGCCCACCGTCAGACGATCACGGTCGAGACGGGCGCGGATGTTGTCCTCACGGATGCTGCGCTGCGCGAGCAGGCCGATGAGTTGGGGAGGAGATACTCGAAGACCCCGAACTGCTCGGACCTCGCGTCCTGGGCCGACGTGTGCAGCGGCCCCTTCGCCCAGCACACCTTCTCCGGCGGGCACTTCTTTCTCACGCACGAGTCGGCCCAGCCCGTCCTCGCCACCGTCACCTCCGCTGTGTCCGCGCCCTGAGGACGGCATGCAGGTCGGCGGCCGTGCGGCGGGCGAGGGGTTCGGCGGGGCAGGTCGTCGAGTCGGCCTCGTACAGGGGGTGGCAGTCGCGGTAGACCGCGAGGACCGTTCGTCGGAAGTCGTCGTCCTCGGTGGACAGGTCGATGGACCGGCGGCGGGGGCGGGAGCTGAGGCGTTTGCGGCGAACGGGCTCGTCGGCCGTGACCAGGACGGTCAGGGTCGGCGGGAGGATGTCCAGGCCGTGGATCAGATGTTCGGCCGAGCGCAGGCCCGCCGCCGTGAAGTAGGCTCGGGTGGAGGCGACATAGCGGTCGCAGAGCACGACCGGGCCGAGACGGCCCGCTGACACCTCGTCGCTGACGTGCTTGACCCAGCTGAGGTAGAACAACAACGCGGCCTGGGAGAACGGCGCTTCGTCGAAGACGGCGCGTGCCGCGGCGGCGGCCGCGGGAGGGGTCGCCACACAGGGCAGGCTCAGTATTTCCGCCACCGCTCGGGCCAGTGTGGTTTTGCCGACTCCGTTCAGTCCCTCGAACGCTATGAGGGTGGCGGCACTCACCGCAGGTCGACTTCGGTGACGGCTCGCGCCACGTACTGGACGACACCGTCCGGCTCGACCGCGACCTCGGTGCACACGGCCGAGAACCGGTCGCCGGGCAGGAGCATGCTGAGCACGTGGTCGCTGATCCAGGTGCGGTACTCGTACCCGTTCGCCATACGGCAGATCACGTGCGCGGGGAACAGATGGCGGTCGCCGGCCTCGACGACGGTCATCCGGCGGAGCCACCGCTCACCCAACCGGCTGCTTCGGGGCAGACCGCCCGGCACGAGATCCTCCGGGCTCATGGCATAGTGCAGATCGAGCTTGCGTACGGTGGCGCCCTCCCGGACGGCGCCCTTGAAGATGTTGCGCCGGTCCTCGCGCGGCACGGGGGCGCCGTTGAGAGCCCGGAGCCTCTGCATGGTGGTGGAGGTCGCGGCGGCGGCCTCGTGGGAGAGGGATCTGGCCCTGAGGATCTCCGCCCCGGCGGCGGGGCCGTCCTTGCCGTAGACGACCAGGTCCAGGTCGGAGCCGGGGTGGGCCAGGCCGACGAGATGGGAGCCGGTGACGCCCACCTGCCCCTCGGGGAGATGCGCGGATCGTGCGATGTCGCGGGCCGCGGAGTCGTCGGCTGTCCTCAGCGGGTCGAAGTACTCGGCGTACGAGCCCGGATCCGGCGCACCGGCACCAAGAGTGATGCCGTAGTGCTGGACCTCGCGCAGGGGGAGGTCGTACCGGTCGAGGATGTCACCGGCGATGACCTCGGCCGCGAAGACCGGGGGTTTGCGCCACATTCCCGCCGACCAGTAGTAGCGCAGGAGCAACAGGACCTGGCCGGGGGGATGGTGACGGCCGAACAGACGGTAGACGGCTCTCCGGGTACGTACGAATCCGTACTCTCGCATGGCCCGGCCGCCTCACCCCGTGGCGCCGGGAAGGCCGGGGGCGACCGGGATCCCCGGCGACAGGGGGAGCAGCTCGGTGGCGGTGACCAGGACGACGGCGGAGAGGG
This sequence comes from Streptomyces sp. NBC_00075, assembly GCF_045041225.1. Lineage (NCBI taxonomy): Bacteria > Bacillati > Actinomycetota > Actinomycetes > Kitasatosporales > Streptomycetaceae > Streptomyces > Streptomyces sp. NBC_00075. Next base: position 1,219,404 of record NZ_CP108243.1, on the reverse strand, counting down.
AGGTGTCGGCGCAGTAGATCTCGATGTCCCTGCCGTTGGCGTACGCCGCGTCGCACAGGAGCTGTCGGCAGCCGCCGCAGGGCAGTGCGATGCCGGTGCCGTGTGCGGCGGCGCTCACCACGGCGAGGACGCGCGGATCGGGGTCGCCGGCGGACCGGGCCGAGGCGAGGACCGCCGCTTCCGCGCAAGGGCCGCCGGGGTACGCCGGTGACGCGGCTGTGAACGCGCGCCCGCTCCCGTCCTGCAGGACCGCTCCCGCGCGCACCCCGCCGACGGGCCCCGTGCCGTCGGCGGGGTGGAAGAGCTGTGCCGCTGTCGTCAGCAGGGCCCTGGCGTAGCGGGGGAAACCTGGGGTGAGGGTGAGTTCGATCGGCATCCCTGATCAGATCCCCTTCGCGATCAGCAACTGGGCGATCACGTCCGCCCATTGTTGGACAAGGGCTTTCGCCTCCGGCTTCTCCATGCCCAGTTCGTGCGCCAGCAGGGTGCTGTCGAAGGTCAGCACACCCAGGGGCCGGGTCCGCGCGTCCACCGATCTCATCAGCGGGGCGGCGATGACCATACGGATGTCGGGGTGTATCTGGGCCCGGAGTTCAGGTCCGTACTGGTCCAGATGACCGGGCGCCAATTCGCCGAAGACCGCGTGCTGCTGGGTGAATGCCTGCCCGCTCACCCCGAAACTGGCGGGATAGGAGACTATGCGCTCGGCATCGGCGTACGCGTTGTGGGAGTAACGGACGCGCAGTTGATCACCCCGGGGTTCGTAGACCTTGACGAAGCCACGGATGTTCCTGTGGGTGTTCGGGAAGATCAGGGACTGTGCCGCCGCCTTCAGGATTTCATCGATCAGGTCGTCGGACTGAGTGCCGAGAAATCTCTCTGTGTGCGTGGAGATCCTGTACTGCAATACCAGCAGTGCGACGACGAGAAGGAGCAGTCCATGCCAGAGACCGAGATTACCGAACGCCTCTCCGAATCCGATCCCGCGGTCGCCGTCCATACGGGAGGTGAGAATGTTGGTGTAGAGCCCGGTGAGCGCCGCTGTCAGGAAGGTGATGCCGAGGGTGACCGGATTGGCCCGACGGGATATCCACTCAATCATCGATCAACCGTGTGGGGCCGAGGTTCACGGCCGCGATCCCCGCGGTGATTCCACAGAAATCACCGCACATGCTGCACCGGATCAGATGGTCGTCCAAGCGTCCGTGTTGCTGGAGTGCTCTTTCCGCACCCTCGGGATAAACGGCCATTCTCCAGTCCCCCTTGCAGCCCTGAGCCCATCTGGCGCGGCTCATCCGACGCTCACTCTCGTAATCCTTGAGTTTCGTCAGTTCCCCACAGACCGCGGCCACCCTGGTGGCCACGATGCCTTCTTCCATATCTACCCAGGTGGGAAGACCGATATGCTCCGCCCGGCTCATCGCGGTCACCACGTCGGCGCCGTTGGCAACCGCCACGGTGGCGGCGATCGCCCCTGAGATGTGGTCGAACCCGAGTGCCCTGTCGGTCGCCATCGGCAGTACGCGGTACGGCACTCCACGGCAGTACGCCTTGGCCAGACGGATGTAGGTGGGTATTGCGGAGACGGCGGAGTGTCCGATGCCCTCGACCATGACGGGCACACCGCGGGCCAGCGCCCGGTCGACCAGCGCTCCCATGCGGCGCATTTCGCCGGCCATGAGTTCGTCCCATCCGTCGCACACCGACGCGGCACGAAAGGTCGTACCGAGAGAGAGGGTGACGCCCGCCTCGGCCAGGATGTCCAGGAGGTCGTCGAAGTATTCGAAGTAGGGGTTCTCGCGACGGGTGAGACGGATGTAGTTGGCGATGATGCCGCCGCCCTTGCTCGTCGTGGGGATGAGCCGGGCGTTGTCGTCGACATGGGCGGCGTCCTCACGGGTCAAGGACGCGTGAATGGTCATCAGGTCGACTCCGCGCGCCGCCTGTTCGGCGACGAGGTCCAGCATGCGGCGGCCGTCGAGGGTGTTCCACTCGCGTTGCGGGTGTCTGGCGGCGAACTCGTAGCAGGTCACTGTCGAAAGACAGGCGTCCACTTCTTTCGCGACGCGGTTGTGGAAGGCGGCGATGTCGCCGTAGAAACTGTGGTCGGCGACCACCTGAGCGCCGGCGCGCGCGGCGGCGAGACATTTGTTGAACTCGTCGCCCGTGGAGTCCGAAGACTGTGATGTGCCGACGCTCGCGATGATGACGGTTCGCTCACCCACACCGCAGGGGAGGGTCTCCCGCCCCCGTCCAGGATTGCCGATCCTGATCGTCCTCATACGGCTTCCTTAAAGCCAGGACTCGTTTTCCGGTTTGAAGGAGGGTGATGTCACCACAAGGTATTCCGCAGATCCGAGGAGCCCGTGGGGTTCGCCCTTCCGGACGATCACTGTGTCACCCGGACCGGCCGCATAGGTCCTGTCCTCGACGGTTACTTTCGCTTCGCCGGAGAGGAAGTAGTAGATTCTGTCGCTTACGTGGTTGACGCAAAGCGGATGCTCACCGTCCAGCTTTGCCCGCGCCACGTCGAAAGGAAATCCCGCACCGTTGTACAGTGGCAGGATCTCTAAGTCGGAATTGACATTTCGTGCGGCCACTTGCTGCGCTTTGACGATCAATCTCGCCCCCCGAAGCCCGGATCTACTCAAAGGCCTAGTCGGGTGATAATAGCAGCCGGCGGACTATGAGTACAGGTGTTATGGGTGAAGCGATGTCGGCAGGCCGGTGTGCGAGGGTACTTTTGTCGCACAGTCTGCAATTATCTATTTCGGCGCGGCCGTCTGCTCCGCCAGCCGGGTGCGCAGCCGGGTCAGGCGGTCGATCTCGGCGTCGAGGGCCGCCAGCCTGCGGTTCACGACGCCGCTGCCGGGGCCGTCCGGTTCGGAGCCGCTGCACCGGCGGCTCGGGTTGTCGACGAGCAGCGGGATGCGGTCGGCGAAGCCGCACAGGTCGTCCACGGTGAGCCCGAGGGCGAGCAGTTCGCGGATCACCCTGACCCGGGCCACGTGGTCCTGACCGTACTCGCGCTGTCCGGCTGCCGTGCGCGGCGGCGAGGGCAGCAGACCGCGCTCCTCGTAGAACCGTAGTGCCCTTGGTGTCGTGCCCGCCGCTGCCGCCGCGTCCCCGATCCGCATCCCGCTCCTCGCCTTCACCCGTGTCGTGTCGTTCACAGGTTCGAGGAGCGCGCCGTCACCTCACCGTCACGGGAGTTCCACGACGACCGTCCCGGTGTGCCGCCCCTCGAACAGTTCCTGCAACGCTCCGGGAGCCCGATCGATGCCCGGGATCCGCATCTGGGGCAGGACGATCTCGCCGGAGCGCAGCCACTCGCCGAAGCGCTTGGTCCACTCAGCCGTGATCGGGCCGAGGTCGGTGCTGCTGATTCCGTGGAGCGTGATGCCGAGGTTGATGATCCGGAAGCTGTCGATCTCCGCGGGGGAAGTGGCGCCGTCGCCGTCCGGGTCCGCCGACAGCTGACCGGAGAGCGCGCCGACCAGCGCGAACCGTGCGCCGCGACGGGCCGCGCCGACGGCCGCGGTCAGCTGCTCGCCGCCGACCGTGTCCAGCAGGACGTCGATGCCGTCGGGCGCGGCGGCGGCCAGTTGCTCGGCGAACGGGGTCGCGCCCGGCAGCAGCACGGCGTCGTAACCGAGTTCGGCCCGGAGCCGTTCCGCCTTGTGCGGGGAGCGGGTGCTGCCGATGACCCGGCCGGCCCCCAGCAGCCTGGCCAGTTGTCCCGCCAGGGTGCCCACGGCTCCCGCCGCTCCGGTGACCAGGACCGTGTCGCCGGGGCGCACCGCGGCGATCCGGGAGAACGCCGCGTACGCGGGTGCCCCTGACGACAGATACGCCACGGGGTCGGGCAGCGCGTCGCCCAGCGGTGCGCAGTCGGTCCCGGCCAGCAGGGCGTGTTCCCGCCAGCCGAGCAGATGGGTCACCTCGTCGCCCGGGCGCAGACCGCTGCCGGGGCCCACGGCGACGACCTCGCCGACGGCGGGACCGAACAGCGCGTCACCGACACGCACGGGAGGCAGCGGTACGCCGTCGGCCTTGCCCCCGATGAGCGTGCGCAGCCCCGGGAAGACGAGGAAGTACCTGTTGCGGACGACGACTTGGCCCGGTCCTGGCGCGGGCAGCGGCGTCTCGACGACGGACAGGTGGTCGGGCCCGGGCAGGTGACCGGGCATGGCGACGAGTCGGATCTCCCGGGTCGTGGACGGTGTGTCGGTGCTCATCTCGGCAACTCCAGGCGTCAGTTGACGGGGCGTCGGAAATCGGCGCCACGGCCGCAGTTCGGCCGTGGCGGTCGACGCACGCTAATCCCTGACGTATGCGTCAGAGGCAAGCCTGCCGGCCCGGTGGGTGCCCGGAGTGGCGCTCTCAGTCCTCGTGCCGGACCGGGAGCGGCGTGCCCCACTGCTCAGCGAAGAAGGTCTCCGACAGGGGCCGCCGTTCACGGGTGGCGGTCTCGCGGTCGCGCAGGTCCGGCGGGAGGCGGTCCGGCGCGGCCAGGGCTCCGATCGCGGTGACGGACTGGGGCTGGTAGCCGTCGGGGACGCCCAGCGAGGTGCGCAGCCGGTCCCGGTCGAAGCCGCCCATCTGGTGGGTGTGCAGCCCCAGCGCGTGTGCCTGCACCGACAGCTGGGCCACCGCGAGCCCGGTGTCGTACGCGGAGCCGTACAGCGGGGTCCCGTCGTCCAGGCGCTCCCCGGCGACCGCCGCGACGAGCAGCGAGCTGTTCCCCGCCCAGCGGCGGTTGGTGCTCCCGAGGGCACCGAGGATCTGCTCGTACGTCGAGTCGCCACGGCGGCCGACCAGGAAGCGCCACGGCTGCCTGTTGTAGGCGGAGGGAGCCCAGCGGGCCGCCTCCAGCAGGGAGACGAGCTCCTCGTCACCGATCGTGTGGGCGGCGTCGAACGAACGCGGGCTCCAGCGTTCGGCGAGCAGGGGGTGGACGGCCACGGCGGTGTTCGCGGTACGGGGGGACATGCGAGGTGCCTTTCATGGGCAGCGCGGTTGCGGTGACGAGAAGGGGGGGGCGGCCGGAGGCCGGAGACGCCGGAGCGTGGTGTCAGCTCGCGGACGGACAACCCATGGTGGTGACACGTGCGTAGTCGACGTGGCGGCGGGACACGAGCACGGTCATGCGGCCAGGTAACCACATGGGGAGCGCCGGGCACCAGAACGCCGAGGGCGCGTACACCGGGCGGGCTGTCGGGCCCTGCTCGGTGTACGCGCCCTCGGGTGCTGCTGTCCGGCGCGATCAGTGCATCCGGCCTAGTGGCCGATGGCGATGCCCTTCGTCGCGGTCCCTGTGAGGTTGTCGTACACGACGTCCCCGGTGGACTTCTGCCAGATCCGGATGCGGAAGGTGTCCGGTCCGTCGGTCGCGGTGATGAGGAAGGCGTAGCCGCTCTTGCCGTTGACCGAGCCGGAGCCCTGGTACACGGCCTTGGAGCCCGTCACCACCAGCCAGTCGGAGGACGTGGAGCGCAGTCGTACGCCCACCTTGGACTTGCCGCCCGCCGCGAAGTCGAAGGACGCCGTGCCCGTCGGGACCGTCGCCCCCTTCTTGTAGAAGGCGCCGAAGGAGAAGCCCGCCTTGCCGGTCAGTGCCGGGTCGGCCGGGTAGGCGCCCGCCCGGGACGGGATCACGCCGATGCCCGTCGCGCGGCCGGCGGGGTTGTACACGACCAGCTCGGGGAGCTGGACCGTGTCCGAGGCCCCGTCGTCGTCCGTGACCGTGACCGTCGGGCGGAAGATGCCCGCCGTGAGGTAGGCGTGGGTCGCCTCGCAGAGGCCGCCGGTGACCCTGCCGGGCGTCGGGGTGGTGCCGTCCTTCCAGTCGATGGCGCAGGTGTGGGTGTCGGAGCGGCCCGGGTCGGTGAACTTCACCGTGAGGGCGGCCGGGGTGCGCTTGCCCGCCGGTACCGGGGTCTTGGGGCCCTGGGCCGAGGTGATCGACGGGGGTGCGTTGGTGACCGTCACCGTCAGGGTGTCGGTGCTGCGGCCTCCGGTCAGGGTGACCTCGTACGTGCCGTTGTCCGTGCAGGTGAGGGATGCCGGGATGGCCGTCCTGTTCGAGATCGTGCAGGGGGTTGTCGCCCCGACGCTCCAACTCGGGGTGCCTGCCCCGGAGATGGTGCCCGTGAGCGGGATCGCGCTGCCCTCCTGGCCCGTTGTGTCCGCTCCCGCGTGGACGATCGTCACCGGGTCGATGCTCGACAGAGTCGGGACGACCTTCTTGATCAGACCGTCGGCGTCGAACTCCAGCTTGTCGATGGTCGTTTCGCGGTGCATGCCGTCGCCGCCGGGGATCGCGAAGCGGTGGTAGGCGATGTACCAGTCGTCGGTGTTCGGGACGTTGACCACCGAGTGGTGGCCGGGGCCCTTGATGCCGAGCGAGAGGTCCTTCTCCAGGATCACGCCCTGCTTGGTCCAGGGGCCGGTGGGCGAGGGGCCGGTGGCGTAGGCGACCTGGTAGTTCTCGTCACGTGTGTCGTTCTCCGACCACATGAAGTAGTAGGTGCCCTTGCGCTTGATGACGAAGGAGCCCTCGTTGTAGTTGCTCGGCGTGATGTTGGTGACCTTCGAGGCGTCGAAGGAGACCATGTCGTCGCCCAGCGGGACCACGTAGGCGCGGCCGTTGCCCCAGTAGAGGTAGGACGTGCCGTCGTCGTCGGTGAAGACCGCCGGGTCGATCATCTGGCCCGTGTAGTCACCGGCCTTCAGCAGCGGCTTGCCGAGCGCGTCCTTGAACGGGCCGGTGGGCGAGTCGGAGACCGCGACACCGATGTTCGCGTCGGCGCAGAAGTAGAAGTAGTACTTGCCGTCCCTCTCCTCCATCGCCGGCGCCCAGGCGCGGCTGTCGGCCCAGGAGACGTCGGGACCGAGGTCCAGGATGACGCCGTGGTCGGTCCAGTGGACCAGGTCCTTGGAGGAGTACGCCTTGAACTGCGTACCGCTCCAGCCCTCGAAGCCGTCGGTGGTCGGGTAGATGTAGAAGGTGTCGCCGAAGCGGACGATGTTCGGGTCCGCGTTCAGGCCCGGCAGCACCGGGCTCTTCATCTCCACGGCCGACACCGTCCAGGTGCGCTTCTTGCCGTCGGAGCCGCTGACCTCGTACGTGACCGGCTTGGTGAAGTCGCGCAGCGTGCCGGAGGCGGGGCTGATGCTCGCGCCGTGGGCCAGGGTGAACTCCGGTGCCAGGGCGGTGACATCACTGCCCGGGGTGAGCGGCAGGACGATCCTGCTGTCCTTGTCGGTGATGATCGCGTCGGTCTTCAGCGCCGGGTGGGTCGCCGCGGCGATGCCGGTGGTGTTGCCGCTGATCTCCAGGACCTCGGCGGGCGTCAGGGCCCGGTTGTAGATCCGGAAGTCGTCGACCTCGCCGCCGAAGTACGGGTCCGGCGAGTACAGGGACTTGCCGATGTAGCCGGAGTAGTCCTTCGCGGAGTCGTACAGCTCGGACGGCTTGACGGTGACACCGCTGACGCGGGCCGCCTCGGCGCCGTCGACATAGAGGATCGCCGTCTCGGTCTCGCCGTTCAGCGTGACGGTGAGGTGCTTCCACTGACCGGCGGTGAGCTGCGAGCCGCCGATCATCTGCTTCTCCCCGGACCAAGTCGCCCTGGTGATCGCGGAGAACAGCTTCCCGCCGCCGTTGGACGGCGTGGCGAACAGGTACTTGTTGCTGTCGGGGCCGAGGCCGAACAGCCACTGGAAGTTGTCGCCGCCCTTCCACTTCACGTACGTGGAGACGGTGACGCTGGTGGTGTCCTTCAGGACCCCGCCCGGGATCTTGACGTACGGCGAGCTGGAGCTGCTGTTGCCGCCGGACATCTTGAAGGAGCCGCCCTCGACTCCCGTACCGAAGTCGGGAGTTCGGACGTAGGTGCCGTGGTAGCCGTGGCCGCTGGAGTCGCGGGCGATGCTGCCGCCGGTCTCGTCGAAGTCGTAGTGCAGGAGCAGGTCGGCCGGGACGTCCGGGCCCTCGGCGGAGACCGTGACCTCGGCGGTGACCCCGATCGCGGAGTCGCCCGCCAGATCGCCCTGCACGGTGAAGGTGCCGGCCTGCGCGTACTGCGACTCGGCCACGGCCTTCCAGGTGACGGCGACGGGCCGCTTCACACCGTCCGCGGACTCGGCGATGACGGTGGCGGGCAGGACCGGGGCGTCACCGATGCGCGTCTCGACCTTGACGTCCTCGGCGCTCGTGATGATCTGGTCCGGCTGGTAGGTCTTCAGGAGCCGGTCGTACTCGGACTGGGTGACCGGAAGTACCGTGCCGTGGCGGGGCTTTGACGGCAGGTCGTAGCCGGTGGACGGGGTCCAGACGCCGGAGTCCAGGTCCGTCGTCTCGAAGGGGATGTAGCCGCGACCGCCGAACTCGTCGAGGAACGCGTACCACTTCTCCTCGGTGTTCGACTTGAACACCAACGGACCCTCGGCCGCGCTCATCACGCCCTTGCCGATGCCCTCGGCGACGGCGGTCCAGGAGAGGTTCTTCAGCGAGTCGCTCTTCTCCTCGAAGATGAACTTGCTGTTGGGCGTGGAGGAGCTGTTGTTCCGCTCGTCCTTGGACAGGCGGTAGTACTCGCCGTCGTGCTGGACGACCGTGGAGTCGATGACCGAGTAGCCGCGGTCGACCCAGACCTTGGGCTCGCTGAAGGTGTAGAAGTCACGGGTCGTCGCGTACATCATGCGGTTGTACGTGTCGCCGGAGTGGTCGGCGGTGGTGTACAGCTTCGACGCCCAGAAGACCACGTACTCGCCGAGCTTCTCGTCGTAGTACGCCTCGGGGGCCCAGGTGTTGCCTGCCGAGTCCGGGGAGACCTTCACCAGGCGCTGGTTGGTCCAGTTCACCAGGTCCGTGGACTCCCACACCATGATGGACTTGCTGCCGGTGCGCTGGGAGGCGTCCCAGTCGCCGTTGCCGTAGATCCGCAGGTCGGTGGCGATCTGGTAGAACTTGTCGCCCTCGGGGGAGCGGATGATGAACGGGTCGCGCAGGCCCTTCTCGCCGAGCGTGGAGGTCAGGACGGGCTTGCCGTCGTTCAACTCCCGCCACTTCAGCGGGTCGTTGCCCTTGCTGAGGGCCGCGTAGAGCTGTTCGCCGTCCGAGGTGCCCTCGCCGGTGAAGTAGCTGAACATGTAGCCCTTGAGGGCTTCCTTCGCGGGGAGTTCGGGGACCTCGGCGGTCAGCGTGCGGGTCGTGGTGGCCGTGCCCTTGGTGACGGTCGCGGTCAGGTCGACCGTCGTACCGCCGTCGCCGTGCGCGGGGCGGTGGACCACGCCGTCGGCCGTGATGACGTCCGGGTTCGCCGAGGACCAGGCAACCGCCGTGCCGTAGACGCCCGTTGAGGGGAGCGTGAGGTTCCCCCGTACGTCGTCGATGTTCGGGACGGTGAGTGCCTCGGCGGCCTTCTGGGTGGCCGTCGTGTCGTCGAAGGTGGCCGGGACCGTGACGTCGAAGGTCTTGGTGTCGCTCACCGGGCCCTTCTTGAGGGTCGCCGTGAGCGTCACGTGGCCGTCGGGCCGGCCGGCGGCCGGGCGGGTCACGGCGCCGGTCGCCGACACCACCGAGGCGTTGTCGGTCGCCCAGGTGATGGCGGAACCGCCCGCCGGGCCCGCACTCGGCAGGGTCAGATCGGCGATCACCGCGCTCGTGTCGCCCAGTGTCAGGGCCGACTTGTCGGCGGCGACGCCCTGTGTGGCGACGGGGAGGGAGAGTTCCTCGACCTCGGTGTTCGCCAGTGCCCGGTCGTAGACCCGGAAGTCGCGGATGTTGCCCTTGAAGAGGTTGTCGCCGGGATAGACAGACTTGCCTATGTAGTTGGCGGTGGTCGTGCCCGAGCCGATGGAGCCGGGGGTGAGGGTGATCGCGGTGTTGCGGCCGACCTCCACGCCGTCCTCGTAGAGCACGCCCGTGTTGCCGGTCTGGGTGTAGGTGATCTGCTTCCACACCGCGCGCTGGAGGTTGGTGCCCGCGGACCGGGTCGTCTGCTCCGTCGACCAGTTGCCGCTGGCGATGGAGGTCCGGAAGGAGTTGCCCGTGGTGAACAGGTAGCCGTTGCCGGCCGAGCCGCTGGTGTTGCCGAAGCCGTAGATGAAGTACGGGTTGGACTGGGCGGTGTCGACCTTCACGTCCATCGAGACGGTGATCGAGTTCAGCCCGCTCATGATGTTGTCCGGCACCTTGATGTAGGTGTCGGAACCGTTGAAGGCGAGCCCCTCACCGGAGTTGGACCAGCCGGCCGTGCCGTTCACCGTGCCGGTACGGCCGTTGCCCGAGGCGTCGGCGACCGCGGTGCCGGAGGCCGCGTCGAGCTTGTACCAGAGGGCCAGACCGTCGGTGATGTCGGCCGCGGCTGCCTGGGCGGGGGCGGACAGCGCCAACGGCCCGGCGAGGCCGAGGAGAAGCGAAGCGGCGGTCAGTCCGGCGAGCCGTTCCGACCAGCGTCTGGTACGGCCGCGCGATCTCGGGAGGTGCATCGTTTCGGCTTCCTCTGCTCAGGCACGGGGGAGGTGACGGAGGGGCGCAGATTTCGTCTGTGTGTCCTCGCGTTGCGAGAGTGTCAATCGCTGCGACCAGGGGCGTCAAGACTTTTCGAACGACGTTCGGCAGGTCGGACAACTTGTTTTAACGCGCCGGACGTCAACCGGAACCGAAGCTGTCACAAGCGTTGACGTGTGCACCTCGCGTACCTATGTTCTGGTCGAAGTTACGTACATAGTCCGGGATTTCGAACAACGTGAACAATGTGGCCATAAGAAGGGGACCTGTTGTGTTCCGTACCCGTCACTGGTTGACCCTCCTGGCAGCGCTTCTCGCGCTGCTCGTGCCCGTCGTGGGCATTCAGCCCGCCGTCGCGGCCGAGGGGCGCCCGTACACGAACCCGGTCAAGTCGCAGAAGGGCGCCGACCCCTGGCTCGAGTACTACAACGGCAACTACTACCTGGTCACCACGTCCTTCACCGGCGTCCTGACCATGCGCAAGTCACCGACCCTGGCCGGTCTTTCGACGGCTCCCAGCGTGCAGGTCTGGAGCGACACCACCTCGACCCGCAACAACAACTTCTGGGCGCCCGAGCTGCACTTCTTCGACGGCCACTGGTATCTGTACTACTCCGGCGCGCCGAGCGGGGCCGCCTGTTGCGACCAGCAGCGGACGTACGTCGTGGAGAGTGCCGGCACCGACCCGATGGGTCCGTACACCTTCAAGAACCAGCTCACCGGGTCCAACCTCGACCCGGGCGGCTGGCTCATCGACGCCACCGTGCTGAAGTACAACAGCAAGCTCTACCTGGTCGGCAGCGGTGCCATCGGCGGCAGCAAGCAGAGCCTCGTCATCGCGCCGATGACCAACCCGTACACCATCAGCGGCTCCACCTTCAGCCTGATCTCCCAGCCGACGCTGGCCTGGGAGACCTCTGGGGCGCCCGTCAACGAGGGGCCCGAGCCGCTCTACCACGACGGCCGGACGTTCCTCACCTTCTCCGCGAGCTACTGCCAGACCGCCGACTACAAGCTCGGTCAGCTCGAACTCACCGGCACCGACCCGCTGTTGGCATCGTCCTGGACGAAGAAGCAGACGCCCGTCTTCCAGCGCAACGACGCCGCCGGGGTCTACGGGCCGGGCCACAACGGGTTCTTCACCTCGCCGGACGGCACCGAGAACTGGATCGTCTACCACGCCAACAACTCGGCCTCGGGCGGCTGCGGCAACGGCCGGACCACCCGCGCCCAGAAGTTCACCTGGAACGCCGACGGCACGCCGAACTTCGGCACCCCGGTCGCGCTCGGCACCACGCTTCCCGGCCCGGCGGGTGAGACCGCGGTGACCCCGACCGCGTACACGCTGGTGAATCGCAACAGCGGCAAGTGCCTCGACGTGGAGGGCGGGAACACCGCCGACGGCACCAACATCTTCCAGTGGACGTGCAACGGCGGCGCCAACCAGAAGTGGCGCATCGAGGACCAGGCCAACGACACCAGCCGGCTGGTCAACGTCGCCACCGGCAAGGTGATGGACACCGCTGACTGCGCCACCGCCGACGGCACGGATCTGCGCCAGTGGTCCTGGCTGAACAACAACTGCCAGAAGTTCAGGCTGGTTTACACGGCCACCGGTGACTACGTGCGCATCGTGAACGAGTCCACCGGCAAGGTCGCCGACGTCGCCGACTGCTCCGGCGCGAACGGCGCCGACGTACGCCAGTGGACCTGGCTGAACAACAACTGCCAGCAGTGGCAGATCAGGCCCACCACGTGAGCCGGCAGTAGTCCCCATGTGGCTGTGGCCCGACCGCAACTCCGGTCGGGCCACAGCCATGTGAGGAGACGTCAGCTCGTGGGCTCGGTCACCTTCGTGTCCGTCTTGCCGTCGACGGCCGCCGACAGCTGCGGGACCAGCCGCTCCAGCATGTACGGCAGGCTCAGCACCGACACGAACGACACGGAGTTGCCGTAGTCGCTGCTCTCCTTGACGAAGACCTCACGGTCCTCCTTGGCCACCTTCAGGTCCGCGTACAGGGCGTCCTTGCGCAGCGTCGCCTTGTCCTTGGTGGTGTCGGCGACGATCCACACGATCGCGTCCGTGTTCAGGAGGTCGGTGCGCTCCTTGCTGATGTTCGCGCCGAACTCGTCACCGATCACCTTGTCCAGGTCGGTGGGCAGCTTGAAACCGAGGTTCGTGAGGACGCGCGAGCGCGGGTCCTGGCTGCCGAAGACGAAGATGCCCTCGTACGGGGTCGCCATCAGGCCGGTCTTGCCGGCGAACTCGGGGTGCTCGGAGGCAGCCGTCTTGAAGTCGGTCTCGACGCCGGTGACCAGCTCCTTCGCCTTGGCCTCCTGGCCGAGCGCCTTGCCGATGATCTCGGTCTGGTCCTGCCACGGCACACCGAAGTCGTTGTACTCCTTCGGCTGGGCCACCACCGGGGCGAACTTCGACAGCGTGTCGTACTGCGCCTTCGTCAGACCGCTGTAGACCGCGAGGATCAGGTCGGGCCTGAGCGCGGCGATCTTCTCCGCCGACGGGCCCGTGCCGGTGTCCTTGAGGACGGTCGGCACCGCCGCGCTGCCCAGCTTGTCCGCGGCCCACGGGCCGATGGCGCCCTTGTAGCCGCCCAGCCACTCGGTCGTACCGACCGGCACCTTGCCCAGCGCGAGCACGGCGTCCTGGTCGGTCAGACCGACCGTGACGATCCGCTTCGGCTCGGACTCGATGGTGGTGCTGCCGTACTTGTGCGTCAGGGTCACCGGGAACGCGGAGCTGGTCGACGCGGTGGCCTCGGAGCCCGCCGTGTCTGAGGAGTCGTCGTCGGAACCGCAGGCGGTGGCGGTACCGAAGAGGAGCAGTACGGAGGTGAGCGCCGCGGCGAGCCGAGTGCCTCTGGGAGAGCCGAGCATCAGTGGTCCTTCATGGTGGTGGTGTCGGTGCTGGGACGGGGCGTGGGGGGCTTCTCGGCTGTGGAACGGGTGCCGGACCAGGCCTGCCACAGGGAGGCGTAGGTGCCGGCTGCCGCGCACAGCTCGTCATGGGTTCCGCTCTCCACGATCCGGCCGCCGTCCATGACGACGATCCGGTCCGCGTCCGCGGCCTGGGTGAGGCGGTGGGCGACCACGAGGGCCGTACGGTCCTCGATCGCCCGGTCGGCTGCCTTCTCCAGCAGCCGCGCTCCGGTACTGCCGGCCTCGGCCGTCGCCTCGTCCAGCACGGCGACCGGCGGATCCGCCAGCACCAGCCGGGCCAGGGCGAGTTGCTGCACCTGGGCGGCGGTGAGCCGGTGCCCGCCCTCGCCGACGACGGTGTCCAGGCCCTCGGGCAGCGCCGACACCCAGTCCAGCGCGTCCACTTCGGTCAGGGCCGAGCGCAGTGACTCGTCCGTCGCGTCGGCGCGCGCGAGCCGCAGATCGTCGGCGAGCGGGCCCGCGAAGACGTGCGTCTCCTGGGTGACCAGGGCAACTCGCAAGCTGTCGGCGCTCGTTGACGCACCGGTGAGGTGGACCGTGCCGGAGGTCGGCTCGTGCACCCCCGCGATGAGCTTGGCGAGCGTCGTCTTGCCCGCGCCGCTCGGCCCGACCAGCGCGACGCGCTCCCCGGCGGCGAGCGTGAGATGCACGTCCCGAAGGACGGGACGCCCCGGTACGTACTCGTGGTGCACGCCGGTCACGGTGACCGTGCCGGGCTCCCGGTGCTGCGCGGTGGGCGCCGGGGGAGTGGCCTCGGGGGCCGGTACGTCCGCGACGCCGACCAGCCGGGCCAGCGCCGCCGTCGCCGACTGGGCGTCGTCGAGCAGGGCCAGGGCCTGGTTGACCGGACCGAAGAGGCTGTGGAAGTAGAGCGCGGCTGCCGTCGCCGTACCGATGGACACGGAGTCGGCGCGAACCAGCAGGAACCCGGTGACCAGGACGGCAGCCAGACCGGTGTACTCGGCGATGTGCAGCCGGTTGTAGAAGCCCAGCACCAGCCGCACGCCCCGCATCGTCAGCGCGACGGCGGCGGACGACCGTCGGGTCACCGACTCGGTGTGCGGCTCCTCCAGCCGGAACGCCCGTACGGTCCCGGCGCCCGCGATCGTGTCCAGGAGCTGCTGCTGCTGGGACCCCATGGCGATGCGCTGCTCGGCGTACAGGGGCACCGCGTTGCGTACGTACCACCGCGCGGTCCCCGCCTGGATGGGCACCGCGAGCAGTGCGGCCAGCAGGAAGCGCCAGTCCAGTGCGGCCAGCGCGGCGAAGGTCAGCACGATGGCGAGCAGGGAACGGGCCAGCTCGGGCAGTGCGTTGCGCACCGCCTCGCCGACCACGGAGACATCCCGGGTGACGCGGGCGTTGAGGTCGCCGGAGCCGGCCTTCTCCACCTGCTCCAGGGGCAGTTGCAGCGCCCGCTCGACGAACCGCTCGCGCAGCTGGGCCAGTACGGTCTCGCCGAGCCGGGACACCAGGGACAGCCCGAGTGTGGTGGTGCCGCCCTGGGCGACGGCCACCAGGACCAGGAGGACGACGGGCAGGGTGAGTTCGTCCGGCGGGCGGTGGTCGGCGACCAGGTCCACCATGCGGCCGAGCAGCGGCTGGACGAGCAGTCCGACACCGGTCGCCGCGACCATCACGGCGAACGCGCCGATGGCGAGCCCGCGGTGTGGGCGGACCAGTTCGCCGACGGCGGCACGGGTGCGCCGGGGCGTCGCCGTGGGCAGCAACTCCCGTGTCGTGCCGGGGAGTTCGTGGTCGGTCATGACAGCACCGCCGCTCGGTAGGTCTCGTGACGGTGTATCAGATCGGCGTGCGGGGCCGTTTCGGTCACCCGTCCGTCCTCCAGCAGGACGACCCGGTCGGTGACCGACAGCAGTGCGGGACTCGTGGTCACCAGCACCGTCGTACGGCCCTTGCGGATCTCCCGGACTCCGGTGGCGATGCCCGCCTCGGTCACCGTGTCGACGGCGGTCGTCGGATCGTGGACCACCAGGACGGGCCGCTCGGCCGCCAACGCCCTGGCCAGCGCGACGCGTTGACGCTGCCCGCCGGAGAGGGAACGGCCCTGCTCACTGACCGCCGTGTCCTCGCCGTCAGGGAGGGTCTGCGCGACCTGGGCCACCCCGGCCGCCGTCATCGCCGGTTCCGGGTCGGCCCCGTCGGGAGCGGCCGCCGTGACGTTGCTGCGGACGGTGCCCTCGAAGAGGTCAGCGTCGTGCTCGGCCACCAGCAGCGCGGTGCGCAGCTCGGCCGGGTCCAGGTCCCGCAGGGGGATGCCGTCCAGCTCGACGGTGCCCGTCTCCGGGTCGGAGCGACGGGCCAGACAGCGCAGCAGGTCGGTGGCGTGCGCGGGGTCGGTCGCGACCACGCCGAGCAGCTCGCCCGGCGCGATGTCGAGGTCGAGGCCCCGGAGTCCGCCGAGGCTGACGCCGGTGAGGCGGACCGCGCCGCGCACCGGCTCGGCCAGGGCCGCGGTGCCCGGGGTGATGGTGTGCGGTGCGGCCAGCACCTCCGCGATCCGGGTCGCCGAGGCGCGGCCCTGGGCCAGCTCGGCGTTGACCCACGCGAGGACTTCCAACGGGCCGAGGAGGAAGAGGGCGAGTCCGACCGCCGACACCAACTGGCCGAGACTGATGTCCCCTTGGGCCGCGAGTCGGCCGCCGACCAGGGCGACGGCGGCGATGAGGCAACCCGTGAGGGTGAGCACCATGCCGCTCTGGAAGGCCTGCGCGCGGGCCGCCTTCAGGGTGGCCTGGAGGGAGTCGCGGCTGGTCGTGCGGTAGCGGGCCAGGGCGGTCGACTCGCCGCCGATGCCCTTGAGGACACGCAGACCTGCCACCAGATCGGCGGCGACCGCCGACGCGTGCGCGGCCCGCTCCTGCTCGGCCTCGCTGCGCGACTCCAGCGGCTTGCTCAGCAGATGGCCCAGCCACAGCAGCACCGGAGTGCCGAGCAGCACGACCAGGCCGAGCGTGACGGACGTACGCAGCAGGACGACCGCGCTGACGAGGACGCCGGCGAGGGCCGAAATCCCGGCCATGGCGGCCATGTTGACGGCGCCGACTCGTTTGGCGTCCTCGGTGGCGATGTTGGCGAGGGCGCCGGGCAGCCGGCCCTCCTCCGCGCCGCCCCCGGGGGCCAGGACCCGGCGTACGAGGGAGATGCGGAGGGTGTGCTCGGCCTGGGCGGCGGCCCGGTCGGCGGACCAGGCGCTGAAGCGCCAGCTCAGCGCGAGACCGACGTAGACGACGGCGAGGACGACGAGCCAGCTCACCAGGGAGCCGGTGTCGGAGTCCGTGACGGCGCGGTCGATGACCAGACCGATCAGGACCGGCACCATGGCCTCGCCCAACTGGTGGCCGGAGCCGAGCAGCGAGCCGACGGCGACATCGCGCCGCTGCCCTCTGACGGTCTGTCGCAGGACGTCCCGCCCCGACAGCTGTGAAGGACTACTCACCCGTAACCCCTCTGGGATCGGACGACGGTTTGGGCCGGTAAGGCCTGCCTAAGTGCGTGTACGTGCACTTGGGCAGGCCTAAAACTTAGGTGAGGCTACTCTAAGTTGAAGATGGTTGCCCAGCGCTCGCGCCCGCGTCGACCGTGCGACGGTCGAGCAGGGAGTCGAGGATCTCTCCCGAGCGAACGGCGGTCGTCGACAGCAGCGTCGAGGTGAGACCGTGCGTGTGCTCGGTCGCGCCCTGGAGGTAGATGCCGGCGGTGACTTCGGGCGCCGCCTCGACCCGGTGGTCGCGGCCGACCCGGACGGCGTCGTTGTCGTCGCGCAGGCAGAGTTTCGCCGCTCTGCCCAGCAGGGTGTCGAGGTCCCGGGGCCGGTATCCGGTGGCGTGCACGAGCACGTCGCAGGAGAGCACCTCCCGTTCCCCGGTGGGGAGATACTCGACGGTGACGTCCAGCCGGTCGTCGAGCTGCTCGACGTCCCGGATGCGGGAGACGTTGCGCATCCGCAGCCGCTCGTTGCCCTGGACCTTCTCGCGGTACATCGTGGCGTACAGCGACTCGATCAGGTCCATGTCCACCACCGAGTAGTTGGTGCTTCGGTGGTAGTCGTACAGCGACTGCTTAACCTCCGGCCGGGACCGGAAGTAGACGTCCACCGCCTCCGGGTCGAAGATCCGGTTGGCGAACGGGCTGTCGTCCGCGGGCGTGTAGCCGTATTTGGCGAACACCGCGCAGACCTCGGTGTCGGGGAAGGAGCGGTGCAGGAAGTCGACCGCCTCGGCGCCGCTCTGGCCCGCGCCGAGGACGAGAATGCGGTCCACGGAGGCACCCGTACCGCTCAACTCGCGGGTGCGCGGGACCAGTTCGCTGTTGTGCCAGATGCGGTCGGACAGCGCGGTGCCGGGCGGCACATGCGGTTCGAGACCGACGGCCACCGAGATGTTGCGGGCCCGGCGGACCACCGTACGCTCCGGCCGGCCGGGTACGCGGCTGACGACGTCGAACCAGCGGACCTCGCCGCCCTCGGTCAGCACAGGCTCGACGGACACGACCTCCGCGTCGTACGTGACCTGGTCCGCGACCCGGCCCGCCGCCCACTCGAAGTACTCGTGGAACTCGATCCGCAGCGGGAAGAGCGTCTTCGCGTTGAGGAAGTCCACCAGCCGGCCACGGTCCCGCAGGAAGCACAGGAAGCTGAAGTCGCTGGTCGGGTTGCGCATGGTGACCAGGTCCTTGAGAAAGGACACCTGCATGGTCGCGTCGTCGATGAGCATGCCGCGGTGCCAGCCGAACCGTGGCTGGCGCTCCAGAAACTCGGCGCGAATGCGCTCCTCAGGCGCGGCTTGTGCGTTGTGTTCCGCGATGGCTATGGCCAGCGCCAGATTTGACGGGCCGAAGCCGATACCGAGCACGTCATGGATGGCGTCCGGTTCGTCGTGCAGTGCGTTCACCGCAACTTCCCTTCCCCTAGGCGCACTGATGTTAAATAAGGTTAGCCTTACCTTGCAATGGTGTGTCCTACGGAAGGATCGACTATGCGGGTCGTCATGTTCGGCTATCAGACCTGGGGGCACCGCACGCTCCAGGCCCTGCTGGACTCCGATCACGAGGTGGTCATGGCGGTCACCCACCCCAAGAGCGACCACGTATACGAAAAAATCTGGGACGACTCGGTGGCCGACCTCGCCGAGAAGCACGGCATTCCCGTGTTGCTGCGCAACCGCCCGGACGACCCCGAACTCCTGGGCGCCTTGCGGGAGTTGGGGCCGGACCTGATCGTCGCCAACAACTGGCGCACGGTGCTGCCCCCCGAGATCTTCGACCTCCCGGCACACGGCACGCTCAACATCCACGACTCCCTCCTCCCGGCGTACGCGGGCTTCTCCCCGCTGATCTGGGCGCTCATCAACGGCGAACGGGAGGTCGGAGTCACCGCCCATCGCATGAACGCGGAGCTGGACGCCGGTGACGTGCTGCTTCAGCGCGCGATCCCGGTCGGCGCGCGCGATACGGTGACTGATCTCTTCCACCGCACTGTGGACTTGATCACACCGGTGGTCCACGAGTCCCTCGCACTCATCGCATCGGGCCGCGCGGAGTGGATCCCGCAGGACCGCAGCAGGGCGAGCTTCTTCCACAAGCGGTCGCTGGAGGACAGCCGCATCGACTGGAGCTGGCCGGCGGAGGCGATTGAGCGCCTGATCCGTGCTCAGTCGGACCCGTACCCGAACGCGTTCACCCACCACAAGGGTCAGCGGATACGCATAGTCGAGGCCGCGGTCTCGGAGGGCTGTTACGGCGGCACCCCCGGCCGCATCTTCATCCGCGAGGGCGACGGCATCGTGGTGGTCGCGGGCGCGGAGGCGCGGAACGGGCGGCTGCGGGGCCTGTTGGTGAAGCGGGTCCGGACGGAGGACGGGTCGGAGATCGCGGCGACGGAGTACTTCCGGACGATGGGCGGGTACCTGACGGCGCGTCCCTGACGTTTCTCGCCCCCGCCGCCCCTACCCGTTCCCATCCCTGGGGGCTGCGCCCCCAGACCCCCGCTGTCGGCCTGAACGGCCTCGTCCTCAAACGCCGGACGGGCTGAGATACCTGGGCCTGGGCTGAAAGATCAAGCATCGGCCGGCACCACATCCAGCCCGTCCGGCGTTTGAGGACGAGCGCGTTCAGCGCGATACGGGGGTTCGGGGGCAGCGCCCCGAGGATGGGACGGGTAGGGGCGGCGGGGGCGAGGAAAAACCACCGATCCCCGTGATGGCGGCGCATCGGGATCACCATCGGCGTATCGCTGACCGGACCGGGCGGTGATGCGCCGCCTGGGCGTGACCCACGATCCGGCCAAGGACTTCGACGACCCGACCGTCCCGGAGGGACCGCCGCGGCGGAACGTGGTGTCCGGGGTTCGGGCCGACGCCTGGGTGCAGGGGCACTGCGGAGGCGTCACCGGCAAGTGGCAATATCTGGCTGCGGAAAGCGAGTTGAGGCGGCTAACGGGCAGGGGAAGCACATGGCGGCGCGCATGGTGGAGGCTCCGCGGGACCGGGAGTCCGTTGCGGGGGCCAGGTCGGTGCGCGGGCGTGGCGCCTGGGTGCGGGCCCTGCTGTTCGTGACGACGGCGCTCGTCGCCGGGGCCGCGGGCGTGGCCGGCACCCTGCTCCACCAGCGGCTCACCGCTCGGGACACGTCCGCCGTCGACGCACAGGCCGCCGGGCTCGCCCAGGATCTGCGCGGCGACCTGAACTCGGGCTTCTACTCACCGGGGCACACCTACGGGGGCCAGTTCACCGAGGGCACGATCGTCGCCCAGACCGAGGCGCACGGCGGAGTGGTGCTCAGCGCAGGTACGGCGCAGGGCAGGTCCGGCGCCAAAGTCCATACGGCACAGGTGATGCTGGGACTGGTGCCGCCCGGCAAGGATACCGTCGCCGCGAACGCCTATCCCGTCCGCTGCTACCGCTACACGTTCGGCTTCGGCGCCCACAGCGTGGAGCGGTCGGCCATGACCTGTCCGGACACCAGGACCGACGGCAAGCCCGGCAGCCTCGTCGCGCAGCTGGGTGTGCTGCTCGACCGGCAGCCCACCGGGGCGTTCGCGTACCGGCGGTTGGCGACTGCCGGCTACGCCCACACCCCGCAGGGCGCCACGGACTTCCTGAAGGAGAGGAGGCTGGTTGCCACGGGGGACACCGTGAGCGAGGTCGCCGGACAGGTCCTCGGCGCCGACGTCTACGTCGTCGCCCTGCGCGTCAACGGCGTCTGCCACTACCTGCGGATGGACTCCTCGTCCAACGCGTCACGCCTGATACCCCTGTGGGCCGCCCCGGCGGACGAACAGGAGACATGTGCGGTGAAGCAGGCCGTGGCCGCCGCCACCCTGTACGGAACCGACCCGGCGAAGGCGGGCTGACCGGTACGCAGTACGCCTACACGTGCCGCATCCAGATGTTCGGCTCCTGGTACACGCCCTCGTCGGCGGTGCGGTCGACGCGGAGCAGGCTCAGGCCGTCCGGAATGACGTACTCGCCGGACGCGGGGAGGGCGAGGCCGGTCCACCGCTCCCACTCGGCGACCGTGCCGGTCATCGTCTGGGAGACCGGGGCCGCGGCCAGGAGTTCGGCGCCCAGCCGTTCGTGAGTGCGGATCCACGGGTCGAGGGCGGTGCCGTCGGGGCGGCGCCAGTGCATGAAGGTCTCGATCGGGGTCAGTGGGTAGCGTGCCTTGGTCGTCGGGCGGACCGGAGCGATCACTCGGGTCAGACCGGAGTCCAGGGCGGTGCGACGCAGTGCCGTCAGTGTCTCGCCCGCCAGGCCGCGCCCCTTGAGCGCGGGGGTGACGACCGCGCCGCAGATCACCAGGGTGTCCGGCGGCACGCCTTGCTCGTGGCCCTCGACCGCCCGCACCAGGGAGTCCGTGTACCCGGACGGCAGCCCCTCGACCGACCCGTCCCAGCGGACCGGCACACCCCAGCCTGCCGCCACCGGCACCTCGCCTTCGTCCACCAGCGTGAGGTTCCAGGCGGCGAACCACTCCCGGACCCGGCCTATGTACTCCGGCACCAGCCGGTCGGCCGTGATGAACTCCGGGAAGCTCTCGCTGAACAGTTCCTTCAGCTGCTCAACCGGCCACGTACGCGCGTCGGTTCGCTCGGTTCTCAAGGTCATGGGGTTGTCTTAGCACGTACGTCCTGATGGTGGCGGCCCATGGGAATGACCATCGGTGTGTCGCTGACCGGGTCCAGCGTGATGCGGCAGTTCAGGTCGAACACGTCCTCCACCGTCTCCGCCGTGATGACCTCCGCCGGCGGTCCCTCCGCCACGATCCGCCCGGACTTCATGGCGACGACGTGATCGGCGTACCGGCAGGCCTGGTTGAGGTCGTGCAGGACCATCACCACCGTGCGGTTCTCGCGCCGGTTGAGGTCCGTGATGAGGTCCAACACATCGATCTGGTGGGCCAGGTCGAGATACGTCGTCGGTTCGTCGAGCAGGAGTACGGGCGTGCCCTGGGCGACCGCCATCGCGATCCACGCCCGCTGCCGCTGACCCCCGGACAGCTCGTCCACCGGACGATCCGCGAGGTCGGTCATGTTGGTCGCGGCGAGCGCCTCGTGCACGGCCTGCTCGTCCGCCTTCGACCACTGCCGCCACCAGGTCTGGTGCGGCGAACGGCCCCGGTTGACCAGGTCGATGACCGTCAACCCCTCGGGCGCCACCGGGCTTTGGGGCAGGATGCCCAGGCGCTGCGCCAACTCCCTTGTGGGGATGGAGTGCAGGGCACGGCCGTCCAGGTGGACCGCGCCCTCGCGCGGTGCGAGCAGCCGCGCCAGGGCCCGCAACAGCGTTGACTTTCCACACGCGTTGGCGCCGACTATCGCCGTGATCCGGCCGGGCGGCACCGCCAGATCCAGGCCGTCCACGACCACCCGGTTGTCGTACGACAGCCGCAGGCCCGTCGCTCTCAGGTCCGGGTCGGCGACCGGCTCCCGGGTGGTGGTGGGCAGAGGGTCCGCCGGGAGCATGGCGTCCTCGGTGGTGGTCGTGGCCTCGGCCGTGGACAGGGCGTCAGCCGGCATCGTGGGGTCCGTCGACATGGGGGATCAGCCTCCTGAACCCGCGCGGTTGGCGCGGACGAGCAGCCAGAGCAGGACGGGCGCGCCGAGCACGCCGGTGACGATTCCGACCGGCAGTTCCGTGCCGGAGATCAGCGTACGGGCGATCAGATCGCTGCCCAGCACCATCAGCGCCCCGGTCAGACCGGACGCGACCGTGGGCGGCCAGGCGGTGCGTGCGAGGCGCTGGGCGATCTGCGGGGCGGCCAGCGCCACGAAGGCGACCGGACCGGCGGAGGCCGTCGCGAAGGCGATCAGGCCGACGCCGGAGAGCAGGATGGCCAGGCGTACGGGCTGGACGCGGGTCCCGAGACCGGTCGCCACGTCGTCGCCCAGCTGGAGCGTACGCAGCAGCCTGCCCAGCAGCAGCGCCGTAGGGAGGAGGACCGCCAGGGCGATCGCGAGCGGCCCGACGTCCGACCACGTACGGCCGTTGAGGTTGCCGACCAGCCAGCCCAGCGCGGCCTGCGCCTGGAACCGGCCGCCCTTGGCGACCAGGTAGTCGGTGGCGCTCGTACAGATCCAGGCGACGCCGATGCCGACCAGGATGATCCGGTAGCCGGTGGTCCCACGTCGCCAGGCCAGCGCGTACACGAGGAGCGCCGTGGTCAGGGCGCCGAGCAGCCCGAGCGTCTGGGTGCCGAGGCCGCCGTCCCAGCCCAGGACGATGCCGGCGACCACGAACATGCCCGCGCCCTGGGTGAGGCCGATCATGTCGGGGCTGGCCAGCGGATTGCGGGTCATGGTCTGGAACAGCCCGCCGGACACCCCGAACGCGATCCCGGCCAGCAGCCCCACCAGGGCGCGCGGCAGCCGCAGTTCCTGGACGACGAGCACGGTACCGGGGTCGCCGGAGCCGACCAGGGCGCGTACGACGTCCCCGAAGGCGATCGGGTAGTCGCCGATCGTCAGACTCCAGCAGAAGAGCAGGAACGTGCCCACGGCGAGCAGTGCGCCGACCGTCACCAGGCGGGGGCGGAGGATCCCGGAGACCGGGGGGACCGTCAGGCGATAGGTGCGCTGGACGCGGCCGGAAGGGCGAGCGGGCTCCAACGTGGCTTTGGGGTTCGTCATGTTCACACCTCCGCCAGTTTCCGCCGCCGCACCAGGGCGATGAAGAACGGCCCCCCGATGAAGGCGACGATCACCCCGGCCTGGACCTCGACGGGCCGGGCGATCAGGCGCCCGATGATGTCCGCGGCGAGCAGCAGACTCGGCGCGAGTACGGCGGACATCGGCAGCAGCCAGCGCTGGTCGGGGCCGATCCCCGCCATCTGGGCCAGCACCCGGGCGACATGCGGCACGACGAGCCCGATGAAGACGACCGGGCCGATGACCGCGACCGCCGCCCCGGTCAGCAGAGTGACCGCCGTGACGCCCTGGAGCCGCACCAGGCCGAGGCGCCGGCCGAGCGAGGCCGCGACGTCGTCGCCCAGGGCCATGCTGTTGAGGGCGGGCGCGGAGGCGAAGGCCAGCAGTGCGCCCACGGCGAGGAAGGGCAGGATCCGCAGGACGGTGTCGCCGTCCTGGTCGGCCATCGAACCCGCCGACCAGAAGCGGTAGCGGTTGAGCGCGTCGGCGTCGGTGAGGACGATCGCGCTGGTCAGGGAGGAGAGGAGGGAGGTCACCGCGATGCCGGAGAGCGCCAGTTTGACCGGGGTGAGCCCGGAGCGCCCGAGCCTGCCCAGGAAGTACACGAGGACGCTGGCCGCCATCGCACCCGCGAACGCGAACCACACGTACCCGTAGAACGACCCGAATCCGAACACGCCGACAGCCAGCACGATCGCGAACGAGGCACCGGCGCTGACTCCGAGGATCCCCGGGTCCGCGAGCGGATTGCGGGTCAGCGCCTGCATCAGCGCGCCCGACAGACCGAGCGCCGCCCCGGCCGCCAGCCCGAGGGTCGTACGAGGCACCCGTGCCGACCAGATGACGTTGTCGACGAACCGGCTGGGCGCGTCACCGAACAGCGCTCGCACCACCTGATCGGGCGGAATACTGGCCGCGCCGAGGGCGAGTGACAGAAGACACAGTCCGAGCAGGACGGCGCCCAGCACCGCCACAAGAAGAACGGGGCGAACCCTTCTGCCCCGCGTCACCGTGCGGTCTCCAACGGGTAACTCCCTTAGGTTAGGCAGACCTTAATAGTAGTGGTGGGAATGGGGTCTGCCAGGACTGGGGTCTTTTGGTTAGGTAATGCTTACCTTAGTATGGCCCGCGGTCCTCCGGCTGAGCCGGTCCGTACACCCTGGAGGCACGGTCGCCTGTGTCCGGTTTCGAAGTACGTGTGCTCGGTATCGACGACGACGCGGAAGGCGCGCTCTCGGCCTTCTGGCGACGGCTGCTCGAACCGCTCCCGCAGGAGACCGCTCTCCCGGTCGACTTTCCGTACCCATTGCGCCCCTCCGGTGAACGACACACGCTGCGTCGCCCGTTGGCCGCGCCGGTCGCACCCACCGAATCGATTCTGCTGGCCGTGTACGCCGCCCTGCTGCACCGCTACAGCGGCGCCCACGACATCACCTTCGGGTACGAGGGTCTGCCGCTGCGGATCGCTGTCGACGGCGGCGCCTCCTTCACGGACCTCGTGCGGCGGGTGACCGACGCGCGCGAGGAGGCCCTGGCCCACCGGGTCGAACACGCCACGCTGGCGGACTGGTTGCGGCCGGAGCCCACCCGGGGCGGCGGACTGCTGTTCAACGCGGCGTTCGGTGACGTGCCGACCGGCGAGGAGCTGCTCGACCTCGCTCTCGCCGTCCACGCCGGTGAACTGCGGGTGACCTACCGCGAGGACCTCTTCGAGGCCGCGACCGCCGAGCGCATGGCCGGCCACTACACGACCCTGCTCGCCGACGCCCTCGCCCACCCGCACACCCCCGTCGGCGAGTTGGCGCTGCTCGACGCCGAGGAGCACGGCCGCGTCCTGCGCGACTGGAACGACACCGACCACGACATCCCCCTGCGCACCTGGCCCGAGATGTTCGCCGACCAGGTGCGGGAGCGCCCGGACGAGATCGCGCTGGTCTTCGAGGACACCTCGCTCACCTACGCCGAACTGGACGAGCGGGCGGGCCGGTTGGCCGCCGCCCTGATCGCCCGGGGAGCCGGACCCGAGCGCGTGGTCGCCCTCGCGGTGCCCCGCTCGGCGGAGCTGATCGTCGCCGAGGTCGCGGTGCTGAAGTCCGGCGCCGCCTACCTCCCGGTCGACACCGACTACCCGGCCGACCGCATCTCGTACATGCTCGCCGACGCCCACCCCGTCTGCCTGGTCACGACCGCCGAGGTCGCCGTGGACATCCCGGCGAACGACGGCACGGAGATCCTGGTCCTCGACGCGCCGGACACCGTACGGGAGTTGGCGGGGCAGCAGCCGACGGGCGCCGATCCTAGCGCGCTGACGATCGCCAACGCCGCGTACGTCATCTACACCTCCGGCTCCACCGGCCGCCCCAAGGGCGTCGTCCTCACCCACGCGGGCGTCGCCAAGCTGGTCGCCACGCAGAGCGAGCGGTTCGGGATCGGCCCGCACAGCCGGGTGCTCCAGTTCGCCTCGCCCAGCTTCGACGTGGCCTTCTGGGACCTGTGCCTCGGCCTGCTGTCCGGCGGCCGGCTCGTCGTCGTGCCGTCCGAACGCCGGGTGCCCGGCCCGGCGTTGGCCGACTACGCCCACGCCCACGGCATCACGTTCATGATCCTTCCGCCCGCCCTGCTGGCGGCGATGCCCGAGGACGTCGAACTCCCGCCCGCCACCCTGCTCGCGGGCACCGAGCGCGTCTCGCCCGAGCTGGTCGGGCGGTACGCGCGGGGCAGGATGATGTTCAACGCGTACGGCCCCACCGAGGCCACCACCAACTCGACCCTCGGCCTGTGCGACCCCGACATCCCGGCCGGCTCGATCGTCCCCATCGGCATCCCGGACCCGGGCACGCGCGCGTACGTCCTCGACGCCCGTCTGAAGCCCGTCCCGGCCGGTGTCCCGGGCGAGTTGTACCTCGGCGGCGCCGGGCTCGCCCGTGGCTACCTCGGGCGGCCCGACCTGACCGCCGAGCGGTTCGTCGCCGACCCGTTCGGCGCACCCGGCGAACGCCTTTACCGCACAGGCGACTTGGTCCGCCGGCAGGCCGACGGCCGGCTGGTGTTCCTCGGCCGCGCCGACTCGCAGGTCAAGATCCGCGGCTTCCGAATCGAGCCCGGCGAGATCGAGTCCGTGCTCCGCGCCCACCCTGCGGTCGACCAGGCAGCGGTCGTCGTACGCGAGGACCGCCCCGGCGACCGCCGCCTCGCCGCGTACGTCGTGCCCGCGCTGGACGCCGACACGGCCCACCACGACACCGCCGACCAGGTCCAGGAGTGGAAGGACCTGCACGAACTGCTCTACTCCGCCGCCGGATCGGAGGGCGGCACGGAAGGTCCGGCAGGGCTGCGCGAGAACTTCGCGGGCTGGAACAGCATGTACGACGGGCTGCCCATCCCCGTCGAGGAGATGCGCGAGTGGCGTGCGGCGACCGTCGCCCGCATCACGGAACTCGCACCCCGCCGCGTACTGGAGATCGGCGTCGGCAGCGGTCTGATCCTCGCCCGTATCGCTCCCGACTGCGACGAGTACTGGGGCACCGACCTCTCCGAGGAGGCCGTACGCGCCCTGCGCACCCAGGTCGAGGCGGTCCCCGAACTCGCCGACCGCGTACGGCTGTCGGCCCAGCCCGCGCACGATGTGAGCGGACTTCCGGCCGCTCACTTCGACACCGTCGTCATCAACTCCGTCGCCCAGTACTTCCCGAGCGCCGACTATCTGACCGATGTCGTCCGGGCGATCGGCACGCTCCTCGCGCCCGGCGGCCGGCTGTTCATCGGCGACGTCCGCAACGCCCGCCTCCTGCGCTGCCTGCGCGCGGCCGTCGAGAGCCGCCGAACAGGCGACGCGGACGACAAGCAGGCCCTGCGGGCCGCCGTCGAGCGGTCGGTCGCCTGGGAGGGCGAACTCCTCCTGGACCCCGACTACTTCGCGGCCCTCGACGGCTTCGACGCCGAGATCCACGTCAAGCGCGGCGCCCACCACAACGAACTGACCCGGTACCGCTACGACGTCGTCCTCAGCAAGCAGACGGCGGCTGTGGCACCGGTCGCCGGTACGGAGATCGTCTGGAGCGGTCCCGAGGCCCTCGAAGCCCTCCTGGCCGACGGGCCCGGACTGCTCCGGGTCACCGGTGTGCCCAATGCCCGCCTCGCCGAGGACCTGGCCGCCCTGTCCGCCCTGGACGACAGCAGCCGTACGGCGGACGCCCCGGACCCCGAGGTCTTCCACGCTCTCGGTGCCCGCTCCGGCCACCGGACCGCCGTCACCTGGAACGGCACCGCCGACGACGGCAGCCTCGACGTCGTGTTCGCCCTCGGGGACACCCCGCTCACCGGCCTCTACCGCCCGTCCGGCACCGCCCCGCACGCCAACCGCCCGGCACCCTTCCGGGACATCAACGCCCTGATGCGGACGCTGCGTTCGTACGCCGCCGACCAACTCCCCGAGTACATGGTCCCGGCGGCCGTCGTCCCCCTCGACCGTCTCCCGGTCACCCCGAGCGGCAAGCTCGACGCCGCCGCACTCCCGACCCCCGACTACGGCGCCCTCAGTGCGGGCCGCCCGCCCCGCGACGCCCGCGAGGAACTCCTCTGCGCGGCCTGCGCCGACGTCCTCGGGCTGCGCTCGGTCACCATCGACGACGACTTCTTCGCCCTCGGCGGCGACAGCATCACCGCCATCCAACTCCTCGTCCACGCCCGCCGCGCGGGCCTGCGCCTCAGCTCACGGGACGTCTTCAAACACCGCACGGTCGCCGCACTCGCGGCAGCGGCCGGGGAAGTGGCTGAGGAGTCCGCCGAGCCGGGCGCCCCGCTGGTCGTTCTCACCGCGACCGAACTCGCCGAGATCCAGGGCGAGTTCCCGGTCACCGTCGAGGAGGCGCTGCCGCTGAGCCCCCTCCAGGAGGGCTTCTGCTTCCACTCCCTCGTCGACGGCGCAGACCTGGACGCGTACGTCGTCCAGCAGGCCCTCGAACTGACCGGCCCGGTCGACGGCGAAGCCCTGCGCAAGGCCGCCCAGCGCATCCTGGACCGGCACGCCCCGTTGCGCGCCTGCTTCCGTCGCCGCCCGGACGGGCAGCCCGTGCAGATCATCGCCGGGGACCTCGAACTCCCTTGGCGGGAAGTCGACCTGACCGTCCACGACGGGCCCGCCCGCGTCCCGCTGGCCGACGCGGTCGCCGCCGCCGAACGCACCCGCCGTTTCGACCTCGCGAACCCGCCGCTCATGCGCTGCGCGCTGATCCGCCTCGACGAGCACCGCAGCCGACTACTTCTGACGTTCCATCACATCGTCGCCGATGGTTGGTCGTTGCCCGTCCTGCATCGCGAACTGATGGCCTCCTACGGGGAGATCCCGGCCGCGCTGCCGCAGCCCGCGCCGTACAGCGCCTACCTGCGCCGCCTGGCCGGCGCC
Source organism: Streptomyces sp. NBC_00075 (assembly GCF_045041225.1). Classification (NCBI taxonomy): domain Bacteria; kingdom Bacillati; phylum Actinomycetota; class Actinomycetes; order Kitasatosporales; family Streptomycetaceae; genus Streptomyces; species Streptomyces sp. NBC_00075. The sequence continues at coordinate 1,190,358 of NZ_CP108243.1, read as the reverse complement.
GACCGTGAGGCCGCACGTACCGCCTGGCGGACGGCTCTCGCCGGGGTCGAGGAGCCGACGCGGCTCGTCGAGACCCCGGCCGACGGTACGCCCGTCGAGCCCGCGCAGGTCCGCCTCGAACTGTCCGAGCAGGTCACCGCCCGACTGGCCGCGCGGGCCCGGGAGAACGGCGTGACCCTCGGCACGGTCGTCCAGGGCGCCTGGGGCCTGCTCATCGGCCGGCTCACGGCACGCCAGGACGTGGTGTTCGGTACCACCGTCTCGGGGCGTGACGCCGAGGTCGAGGGCATCGAGTCGATGATCGGCCTGTTCATCAACACCCTCCCGACGCGCTTCCGTTGGGAGCCCTCCGACACCCTTGCCGGTCTCCTGGCTCGCCTCCAGGACGAGCAGTCCCAGCTGCTGGACCACCAGCACCTCGGCCTCGCCGAACTCCAGCGCGTCGCGGGCCTCGCGGGCGCCGGTGAACTCTTCGACACCCTCGTCGTCTTCGAGAACTACCCGGCCGCGACCGACCTCGCCGACCCGAGCGGCACGCTCCGCCTGACTGGCCACGAGTTCCATGACGCCGTCCACTATCCGCTCGCCCTGATCGTCAAGCCCGGCCGACGCCTCGACCTGCGGCTCAAGCACCACGCCCAGCGACTCGACGCCGACGCGGTACGCCGGATCGCGGACCGGCTCTCCCGCATCCTGCACGCCCTGGCAGCCGACCCGGCACAGTCCGCCGCCGACGTGGACCTGCTGTCGGCCGACGAACTCCTCGCCGCGCACCCGGCGGGCGAGCAGCGTGACATCCCGGCCACGACCCTCGCCGCGGCCTTCGAGGCTCAGGTGGCCCGCACTCCGCAAGCGACCGCGGTCGTGTACGACGGCGAGGCGCTCACTTACTCCGAACTCGACTCCAGAGCAGGGAAGTTGGCGCGTCGACTGACCGCCCGGGGCGCACACCCCGGCACGGTCGTCGCCGTCGCCGTCCCGCGCTCGGCCGAGCTGATGGTCGCGCTGCTCGGCGTCCTGAAGTCGGGTGCCGCCTACCTGCCGGTCGACGTGGACTACCCGGCCGACCGGGTGGCGCACATGCTCGCCGACTCCGGCGCGGAAACGGTGGTCACCACCTCGGCGACGGCACCCCAACTGCCCCCGGGGCAGGCCCTCCTGCTGCTCGACACCCCGGCCGAGGAGATCGGCCCCGAGCCGCTCCCCGCCCACCCCGACGACCCGGCCTACCTGATCTACACCTCCGGCTCCACCGGCCGCCCCAAGGGTGTCGTCGTCACTCACCGGGCCATCGTCAACCGGCTGTCCTGGATGCAGGGCGCCTACGAACTGACCGCTGCCGACCGGGTGTTGCAGAAGACCCCGGCCAGCTTCGACGTCAGCGTCTGGGAGTTCTTCTGGGCGCTGTGCGAGGGCGCCGCCGTGGTCCTCGCCCGCCCGGACGGACACCGCGACCCCGCCTATCTCGCCGGGCTGATCCGCGAACAGGGCATCACCACGATGCACTTCGTGCCGTCGATGCTGGAGGCCTTCCTCCAGTCCGACGAGATCACGACCGACCCGAGCTGGGCCGTGTCCCTGCGCAACGTCTTCAGCAGTGGCGAGGCGCTGCCCGGCGCTGCCGCCGCCCGCTGGCGCGAGCTGACCGGCGTACCGCTGCACAACCTGTACGGCCCCACCGAGGCCGCCGTCGATGTCACCTACCACCCGTACGACGGCACGCCCGGAACCACCGTGCCCATCGGACGTCCGGTGTGGAACACGGGCCTGCGTGTCCTCGACTCCTGCCTGCGCCCGGCGCCCGAAGGGGTCCCCGGCGAGCTGTACTTGACGGGTGTTCAGCTGGCGCGTGGCTATCACGCCCGGCCGGAGCTGACCGCCGAGCGCTTCGTCGCCGACCCGTACGGGGAGCCCGGCGAGCGCATGTACCGCACTGGTGACCTCGTGCGCCGCCGCGCCGACGGGGTGATCGAGTACCTCGGCCGCACCGACCGTCAGGTGAAGATCAGGGGCAACCGGATCGAACTCGGCGAGATCGAGGCCGCGTTGACCCGTCAGCCGACGGTCGCGCAGTCCGCCGTCACCGTGAACGGCGGCCAACTGGTCGCGTACGTCGTGCCGGCCCGCGACGCCGAAGTCCCGTCGCCCGCCGAACTCCAGGCCGCGCTCGGCGAGGAACTGCCCGCCGCCGTCATCCCGGCCGCCTACGTCGTCCTCGACGCCCTTCCGCTCACCCCGAGCGGCAAGCTCGACCGGGCCGCGCTGCCCGCCCCGCAGGCGGTACGGGCGGAGACACGAGCCCCGCGCAACGAGCGTGAGCACGCCCTCACCGGGATCTTCGCGGCCGTACTGAAGCTCGACGAGGTCGGGATCGACGACGACTTCTTCATGCTCGGCGGCGACAGCATCACCTCCATCGGCGTCTCCAGCCGCGCCCGCCGGGCCGGCCTGGACCTGAATCCGCGTGACGTCTTCGAGCACCGCACCCCGGCCGCCCTCGCCGCAGCGGCGACACTCGTGGCCGAAGTGGCCGCCCTGCGCTCCTCGTTCGCCCTCACGGCCGAGGAGACCGAGCGCGTCCACCGGCTCAGCCCCGACCCCGTCGAGGACATCTGGCCGCTGGCCCCCCTCCAGGAAGGCCTGTTCTTCCACTCCACGTACGACGACAGCGCCCTGGACGTCTACACCGTCCACGAGTCCTTCGACCTCGCCGAACCCCTCGACACCGACCGACTCCGTGCCGCCGTACGGGTCTTGCTGACCCGCAACCCCAGCCTGCGCGCCGGGTTCACCAGCGAGGGCCTGCGCCAGCCGGTGCAGTTCATCGTGCGCGACCCCGAGATCCCGCTCGAAGAGGTCGACCTGTCCGGGCTCCCGACGGACGAACAGGACATCCGGCTGCGGGAGTTGACCGAAGCCGAGCGCTCCCGCCGTTTCGACCTCACCCGGCCGCTGCTCTTCCGGATGCTCCTCGTCCGCCTCGGCGCGGACCGGGGCGACCGGCTGGTCGTCGGGCGTCATCTGCTCCTCTGGGACGGCTGGTCCGCCTGGATCTTCCTCGACCAGCTCTTCGCCCTGTACGAGAACGGCGGCGACGCGAGCACCCTGCCCGCGCCCGGCAACTACCGTGACTATCTGACCTGGTTGGAGGTCCAGGACACGGCCGTCGCCACCGGCGCTTGGCGCCGCGCCCTCGCCGGACTCGACGAGCCCACCCTGCTCGCCGCCGCCGACCAGGGCCTCGAACCGGACATCCCGGCCAGCCTCGACACCCTCGTCCCGGACGAGGTGGGCGAGCGGCTGCGCGCCCTCGGACGGGCACACGGGCTGACCCTCAACACCGTGCTCAACGCGGCCTGGGGGCTCACCCTGGCGAGCGCGACCGGCCGTACCGACGTCGTCTTCGGCACGACCGTCGCCGGCCGGCCGAGCGAGGTGCCGGACATCGAGAACGTCATCGGCATGTTCCTCAACACCGTCCCCGCCCGCATCGCCTACGACCCGGCCGAGCCGGTGCTCGGGCTGCTGCGCCGCGTCCAGGACGAGCGCCTCGCCGTCATGCCGTACGAGTACCTCGGCCTGGGTGTGCTGCAAGCCGAGACCGGGCATCGGCGGCTCTTCGACACCCTGTTCGTGCTGCGCAACAACGACACCGAGGAGCGGCTCGCCGAGCTGAGCGACCGGCACGGCGCCACCGCCGTCGCCAACGTCGACGCGACCCACTACCCGGTCAACCTCGTCGTGACCCCGGGCCGCTCCATCCAGGTCACCCTGACCCACCGGGCCGACGTCATCGCCCGCCCCCAGGCCCAGGACCTGCTCGACCGCTTCACCCTCCTCCTGGACCGGCTCACGCACGATCTCGACGCCCCCGTGGGCGGCCTCGACCCGCTACTCCCCGCCGAACACACCGAGTTGGAGCAGGAGCGGGCCGCCGGACGCGTCCCCGACCCCACGGAGACGATCGCCGACCTGCTGGCCGCCCAGGCCGCCGCCACCCCCGACTCGACGGCCGTCGTCTTCGGCGACCGCACCCTCACCTACGCCGAACTCGACACCCGCATCAACCAGATGGCCCGGCTGCTCATCGCGCGGGGCGCCGCCCCCGAGCGGGTCGTCGCCCTCGGGCTGCCCCGCTCCCTGGACATGGTCGTCGCCCTGTTCGCCGTACTGCGCACGGGCGCCGCCTATCTGCCGCTGGAGCTGGACTACCCGGACGACCGGCTCGCCGCGATGCTCGACGACGCCCGCCCGACGATGCTCCTGTCCACGGCCGCCGTGTCCGCGCGGCTCATCGGCGAGACACCTCGCGTCCTGCTCGACGACCCGGCGATCGCCACTGAACTGGGCGCGCTGCCCGGCGACTTGGTCTCCGTCGCCTTCAGCCTGGAACACCCGGCGTACGTCATCTACACGTCCGGTTCCACCGGCCGCCCCAAGGGTGTCGTCACGCCGTACCGGGGCCTCACCAACATGCAGCTCAACCACCAGAAGGAGATCTTCGAACCGGCGATCGCGTCGGCGGGCGGACGGCGGCTGCGCATCGCGCACACCGTGTCCTTCGCCTTCGACATGTCGTGGGAGGAGCTGCTGTGGCTGGTCGAGGGACATGAAGTCCACATCTGCGACGAGGAGTTGAGGCGCGACGCCGAAGCCCTGGTCGCCTACTGCGAACGCCATCGCGTCGACGTCGTCAACGTGACCCCGACCTACGCCCATCTCCTCATCGAGGAAGGCCTGTTGGAGGGACACTGCCCGCCGCTGGTCCTCCTCGGCGGCGAGGCCGTGTCGGAGACGGTGTGGAACCGGCTCCGGGACACCGAGGGCACGTACGGCTACAACCTCTACGGGCCGACCGAGTACACGATCAACACGCTGGGTGGTGGCACCCTCGACAGTGCCACCCCGACCGTCGGTCGTCCGATCCGTGGCACCCGCGCCCACATCCTGGACGCCTGGCTGCGCCCGGTGCCGGAAGGTGTGCCGGGGGAGCTGTACATCGCCGGGATCGGTCTGGCACGCGGCTACCTCAACCGGCCGTCCCTCAGCGCCGAACGGTTCGTCGCCGACCCGTTCGGTGAACCCGGCGAGCGCATGTACCGCACCGGTGACCTGGTGCGCCGCAACCCCGACGGCAACCTCGACTTCCTCGGCCGCACCGACGACCAGGTCAAGATCCGTGGCTACCGCGTCGAGCTGGGCGAGATCGAGACCGTCCTCGCCCAGCACGAGCGGGTCGCCCACGCCGCCGTGATCGTCCGCGACGAGCGCCTCGTCGGCTACGTCGTCCCCGCCCAACTCGCGGGCTCCGACCGGGATTCCGCCGAGCGCGACCAGGTCGGCGAGTGGCAGGAGATCTACTCCGACGAGTACGAGGAGATCAGCACCGCCGTCTTCACCGAGGAGTACGCGGGCTGGGATTCGTCGTACGACGGTCAGCCCATCCCCTTCGACCACATGCGGGAGTGGCGCGAGGCCACCGTGGAGCGCATCCGCTCCCTGGCGCCGCGCAGGATTCTTGAGATCGGCGTCGGCTCGGGCCTGCTCCTGTCCAAGCTCGCCCCGGAGGCCGAGGCCTACTGGGCCACCGACTTCGCCGCCCCCGTCATCCGCAAGATCGGCCAGGAGCTGCTCCAGGACCCGGAGTTGGCCTCCAGGGTCACGCTCCGCGCCCAGCCCGCCGACGACCTCACCGGCCTGCCCGGCGACGGCTACTTCGACACCGTCGTCATCAACTCCGTCATCCAGTACTTCCCCAGCATCGACTACCTGACCTCGGTGATCCAGGGCGCGATGGGGCTGCTGGCTCCCGGCGGCGCGCTGTTCGTCGGCGACGTCCGCAACCTGCGGCTCGCCCGCACCTTCCAGACCGAGATCCAGGAGGCGAAGGGCGTCAGCGGCGATGCGCTGGGCCGGGCCGTCGAACGCGGCCTGCGCCTGGAGAAGGAACTCCTCGTCGACCCCGACTACTTCACCACCCTCGGCTACGGCGTCGACCTCCGCACCAAGCAGGCCCGCCACCACAACGAACTCACCCGCTACCGCTACGACGCCGTCCTGTACGCCGACGAGCCGGGCCTGCGGTTGGCCGATGTGCCGACCCTCCCCTTCGACGCCGACCGATTCGGCGCCGAAGGTGGTGACTTGGCGGAGCTGCTGGCCGAGGTGCCCCTGCGCCTCACCGGCATCCCCGACGCCCGTATCGGCACCGCCGGGGGAGTCGACTCGGAGGCGCTGCGCGACCTCGCGGCCGAACTCGGTCACCGCGTCCTGACCACCTGGTCCGCCCAACCTGGCACGTACGACGCCGTGTTCGTCCCCGGCGAGGTGCCTTCACTCACCGCCGGGCTCTATCTCCCCGGCGGCGGGGCGGCCCCGTACGCCAACTCCCCGACGGCCGCCCGCGACGCCAACAGCCTGATCCGGCAGCTCCGCGAGGACCTCAAGCAGCGGCTGCCCGAGTACATGGTCCCGGCCGCGTTCGTCACCCTCGACCGGCTGCCCATGAACGACAACGGCAAGCTGGACGTCCGTGCCCTGCCCGACGCCGAACCTGCCGTCGCCCTCGGCACCGGCCGAGGCCCGCGCACCCCGCAGGAAGAGGTGCTCTGCCGGCTCTTCGCCGAGGTGCTCGGCCTGCCCGAAGTCGGCGCCGAGGACGGCTTCTTCGACCTTGGCGGCCACTCTCTCCTCGCCACCCGTCTGATCAGCCGCGCCCGCACCGAACTGGGCGCCGAGCTGGCCATCCGGGACCTGTTCGAGGCACCCACGCCCGAGCAGCTCGCGGCCCGCGCCGACAGCTCACGCCCGGCCCGACCGGCCGTCGCTCCCGCCACCCGGCCCGAGCGCATCCCCCTCTCGGCCGCGCAGCGCCGCCTGTGGCTGGTCGAACGGATCACCGGCAGCGGCGTCGCCTACAACTTCCCGCTCGTCTTCCGACTCCGTGGAGACCTGGACCTCGACGCGCTCCGGGCGGCCGTACGGGATGTCGCGGGACGCCATGAAGCGCTCAGGACGATGTTCCCCGAGCAGGACGGCGAGCCGTACCAGCTCATCGTCGCGGCAGCCGAGGCCGACCCCGAGTTCACCGTGACGGACTGCGGGGCGGGGGAGTTGGCCGACCGGATCGAGTCTGCGCAGCGCCGCCCCTTCGATCTCACGAGTGAACTCCCGCTGCGGTGCGAGGTGTTGAGGGTCGGCCCGGCCGACCATGTCGTGGCCGTCGTCCTCCACCACATCACGACTGACGAGTGGTCCGACCGCCCCTTCCTGGCCGATCTGACGACCGCCTACCGGACCCGGCGCGCGGGCCGCGCCCCCGAGTGGGCGCCGCTGCCGGTCCAGTACGCCGACTACACCCTCTGGCAGGAGTCGTTGCTCGGGCAGGTCGGCGAGGCCCAACTCGCCCACTGGACTGAGACTTTGCGGGACCTCCCGGCGGAGCTGCACCTGCCCCTCGACCGGCCCCGGCCCGCCGAGCCCACCGGGCGCGGCGGCAAGGTCAGGCTGGAACTGCCCGCCGACACCGGCCTCGCCCTGCGCGATCTGTCCGGTACCACCGGCACCAGCATGTTCATGCTGTTCCAGGCCGCCACGGCCGCGCTGCTGCACCGCCTCGGCGCCGGGGACGACATCCCCCTCGGCGCCCCGATCGCGGGCCGCACGGACGACGCGCTCGACGACCTCGTCGGTTTCTTCGTCAACACGCTCGTGCTGCGGACGGACGTGTCGGGCGACGAGCTGACGTTCCGTCAACTGGCGGCAAGGGTGCGGGAATCCTCCCTGGCCGCGTTCGAGCACCAAGATCTGCCCTTCGACCAAGTCGTGGAGGCCGTCAACCCGGCCCGTGTGCCCGGCCGCAACCCGCTCTTCCAGGTCATGCTCGGCTACCACTACCGGCCTGACGGCGACCCCGATGTGCTCGGCATGCCGACCGACTGGTTCGACATGGACACCGGCATGGCCAAGTTCGACCTCCACTTCACCTTCGTGGACGACTCGGACCGCCTGGCCCTCCTCCTGGAGTACGCGACCGACCTCTGCGACGAGGCGACGGCCACCCGCACTGCCGGGCGCCTGGTACGGCTGCTGGAGCAGGTGGCCGGTGAACCCGACGTCCTGGTACAGGACTTGGAGGTACTGGAGGAGTCCGAACGGCAGGTTGTCCTGAGTGACTGGAACGGCGCCGACCGCCAGGTGGCGGCCACCAGCCTGCCCGCACTGTTCCGGGCGCAGGTGGCCCGTACACCGGACGCACTGGCCCTGGTCTTCGGCGAAGAGCGGCTGACATACGCCGAGTTGGACGAACGCGTCGAGCGTACGGCGGGCGTGCTGGCCGGCATGGGAGTGGGCCCGGAGCGGACGGTCGCCGTCGCGCTGCCCCGCTCGGTGGACCTGGTGGTGGCGCTGCTGGCCGTCCATCGTGCGGGCGGGGCGTATCTTCCGCTGGACGCCGACTACCCGGAGGAGCGGCTGGCGTTCATGCTGGCGGACGCCCGCCCGGTGACGGTGATCCGGGATGCGCTGCCGGAGGGGCCGGTGGGCGCTGAACTTCCGGACAGTTACGATCCGTTGAGTCCGGCGTACGTCATCTACACCTCTGGTTCGACCGGGCGTCCCAAGGGTGTCGTGGTGCCGCACGAGGGCATCGTCAACCGTCTGTTGTGGATGCAGGACGAGTACGGGCTGACCGGCGACGACCGTGTGCTCCAGAAGACGCCGTCCAGCTTCGACGTGTCGGTGTGGGAGTTCTTCTGGCCGCTGATCACCGGCGCCGCGCTGGTGGTGGCCAGGCCGGAGGGGCACAAGGACCCCGCCTATCTGGCCGAGGTGATCCAGGAGCAGGGCATCACGACCGTGCACTTCGTGCCGTCGATGCTCCAGCTGTTCCTGGAGGAGCCCTCGGCGGCGGGCTGCCTGGGGCTGCGGCGGGTGATGTGCAGTGGGGAGGCGCTGCCGGACGAGCTGGCCCAGCGCTTCCGTGCGGTACTCCCCGCCGAGCTGCACAACCTGTACGGGCCGACGGAGGCGTCGGTGGACGTCACCGCCGGTCAGGTGACGGAGGCGACCGATCGGGTGTCGATCGGTCGTCCGGTGTGGAACACGCGTACGTATGTTCTGGATGGTGCGTTGCGGCCGGTTCCGCCGGGGGTGGCGGGGGAGCTGTATCTGGCCGGTGTGCAGTTGGCGCGTGGCTATCTCGGTCGGCCGGGACTGACTGCGGAGCGGTTCACAGCGGATCCCTTTGGTGAACTCGGTTCACGCATGTATCGGACCGGCGACCTGGCACGCTGGACAACTGAGGGAACACTTGAATACCTGGGCCGGACCGATGACCAGGTCAAGATTCGTGGGTTCCGTATCGAGCTGGGTGAGATCGAGTCCGTTCTCGCTCGTCACGAGTCCGTCGGGCATGTGAGTGTCGTCGCCCGCGATCAGCGGCTCGTCGCGTACGTCGTCCCGGCCGCCGCCGCTGCCATCGACGGCTCTGCACTCCGTCGACACGCGGCCGCCGCGCTCCCCGAGCACATGGTCCCCGCCGCCTTCGTCGTCCTGGACGCGCTGCCCCTCACTCCCAACGGCAAGCTCGACCGCAAGGCCCTCCCCGCTCCCGACTTCTCGGCGGCGGCCGGAGCGGGCGAGGGCCTGCCGCGCACCCCGCACGAAGAAATCCTCTGCGGCCTGTTCGCGGACGTACTGAACGTCGAACGAGTCGGCGTGGACGACGACTTCTTCGCCTTCGGCGGTCACTCGCTCCTCGCGATGCGACTGGTCAGCCGTGTCCGCACGGCGCTGGGCACCGACCTCACCGTCCGTACCGTCTTCGAGGCCCCCACCCCCGCCCGCCTGGCCGAGCGTCTCGGCGAGGGCACCGACACGGCCCTGCCCACGCTCGCACCCCTCGCCCACGACAGGGACGGGGACGAGCCCCTGCCCCTGTCCTTCGCCCAGCAGCGGCTGTGGCTGCTGCACCGCATCGACGGCCCCGGAGCCACGTACAACATCCCGGCGGCCTGGCGGCTGACCGGCGCCCTGCAACTCGACGCCCTGACCACCGCCGTCCGGGATCTCGCGGTGCGCCACGAGAGCCTTCGCACGGTGTTCCCCGACCACGACGGCCGCGCCCACCAACTCGTCCTGGGTCCGGACGAGTTCGAGATCCCGGTGCACCACGAGCGGGTCACCGAGGCCGAACTCGCCGAGCGGCTGGACGGCGCCGCCGCGCGTGGCTTCGAGCTGGACCGTGAACTGCCGCTGCGGGCCCATGTGTTCGAGACTGCTCCGCAGGAATACATCCTGCTCCTCGTCCTGCACCACATCGCAGGCGACGAATGGTCGGACCGTCCCCTGTGGCGCGACCTCGCCACGGCCTACCGCGCCCGATGCGAAGGCCGTGCGCCGGAGTGGGCGCCGCTGCCCGTGCAGTACGCCGACTACACCCTGTGGCACCACCGGCTCCTCGGCGAGGACTCCGACCCCGCCAGCCTGCACGTCCGCCAACTCGCCTACTGGGAACAGGCCTTGGCCGGGCTTCCCGAAGAGCTGGTCCTCCCGGCCGACCGCCCGCGTCTGCCGGAGGGCAGCCAGCGTGGTGGTGCCGTCGGGCTGACCCTCGACGGTGAGCTGGAACGCGCCCTGCGTGGCCTCGCGAACCGGCACGGCGCCAGCATGTTCATGGTCGCCCAGGCGGCCGTGGCCGTGCTGCTGCACCGGCTCGGTGCCGGGGACGACATCCCGCTCGGCACCCCCATCTCGGGCCGTGGCGACGAGAAGCTGGAGGACCTGATCGGGTTCTTCGTCAACTCCCTCGTCCTGCGTACCGACTTGTCGGGCGCCCCGACCTTCGCCGAACTGCTCGACCGGGTGCGCGACACCGACCTCGCCGCCTACGAGCACCAGGATCTGCCGTTCGAACGCCTGGTGGAGGCCCTCAACCCGACCCGCTCACTGGCCAGGCACCCCTTGTTCCAGGTCATGGTCGTCTACCTCGGCGACCCCGGCGGCAGCCCCGACTTCCCGGGGCTGGCGGCGAGCCGTGAGCCGCTCCGGCAGCAGAGCGCCAAGTTCGATCTGAGCTTCGACTTCATCGAGCAGGGCGACGGGTCCGGCATCCAGGGGTGGATCGAGTACAGCGCCGACCTGTTCGACCACGGCACGGTCGAGCGGCTCGCGGGGCGGCTGATGCGGCTCCTGAAGCAGGTGGCGGCCGAACCCGACGTGCGGGTACGGGACTTGGAGGTGCTGGAGGAGACCGAACGGCAGCTCGTTCTGGGCGACTGGAACGGCACCACCCGCGAGGTCCCGGCCACCAGCCTGCCCGAGCTGTTCCGGGCCCAGGTGGCCCGTACGCCGGACGCGACCGCCGTCGTCTTCGGCGAACAGCGCCTGACATACGCCGAGTTGGACTCCCGGGTCGAGCACACCGCACGCGTCCTGACCGGCCTGGGCGCCGCTCCCGAACAGACCGTCGCCGTCGCACTGCCCCGCTCCACCGAACTGATCGTCGCCCTGCTCGCGGTCCACCGGACCGGGGCCGCCTATCTGCCGCTGGACGCCGACTACCCGGAGGAGCGGCTGGCGTTCATGCTGGCGGACGCCCGCCCGGTGACCGTCATCCGGGACGCGCTCCCGGATGGACCGGCGGGCCCTGAACTCCCGTTCTCGTACGACCCGTTGAGCCCGGCGTACGTCATCTATACCTCCGGTTCGACCGGGCGTCCCAAGGGTGTTGTGGTGCCGCACGAGGGCATCGTCAACCGTCTGCTGTGGATGCAGGACGAGTACGGGCTGGGCGCGGACGACCGTGTGCTCCAGAAGACGCCGTCCAGCTTCGACGTGTCGGTGTGGGAGTTCTTCTGGCCCCTCATCACCGGCGCGACCCTCGTCGTCGCCAAGCCCGAGGGGCACAAGGACCCCGTCTACCTGGCCGAGCTGATCCGGCAACAGGCCGTCACCACCGTGCACTTCGTGCCCTCGATGCTGCGCGCCTTCCTCGACGAGCCCACCGCCGCGAACTGCACGGGTCTGCGTCGCGTCCTGTGCAGCGGCGAGGCACTGCCTCTCGAACTCGCGGAGCGGTTCCACGCCGTGCTGCCGGCCGAGTTGCACAACCTGTACGGGCCGACGGAGGCGTCGGTCGACGTCACGGCGGGTCAGGTCTCCGAGGGCTCCGGCCGGGTGTCGATCGGTCGTCCGGTGTGGAACACGCGTGCATATGTTCTGGATGGGGCGTTGCGGCCGGTTCCGCCGGGTGTGGCGGGGGAGCTGTACCTGGCTGGTGTCCAGCTGGCCCGTGGTTACCTCGGTCGGCCGGGGCTGACGGCGGAGCGGTTCACAGCCGATCCCTTTGGTGAACTCGGTTCACGCATGTACCGCACGGGTGACCTGGCACGGTGGACAACTGAGGGAACGCTCGAATACCTGGGCCGGACCGACGACCAGGTCAAGGTCCGCGGCTTCCGTATCGAGCTGGGTGAGATCGAGTCCGTTCTCGCCCGCCACGAGACCGTCGGGCACGTGAGTGTCGTCGCCCGCGATCAGCGACTCGTCGCCTACGTCGTACCGGCCACCCCCGAACGCACGCCCGATTCTGCCGCCCTCCGCGCCCACGCGGCCGCCGCGCTCCCCGAGCACATGGTCCCCGCTGCCTTCGTCGTCCTGGACGCGCTGCCCCTCACCCCCAGCGGCAAGCTCGACCGCCGTGCCCTCCCCGCCCCCGACTTCGCCACCGAGACCACCGACACGCTCCCGCGCACCCCGCGCGAGGAGATCCTCTGCCGACTGTTCGCGGACGTACTGAACCTCGAACGAGTCGGCGTGGACGACGACTTCTTCACCCTCGGCGGCGACAGCATCGTCGCCATGCAGCTGGTCGCACGCGTGCGTGCGGCTGGGCTGGCGGTCAGCCCGCGTGACGTCTTCCGCCACAAGACGGCCGCCGGGCTGGCCGCCGCGGCCCGCGACCTGAACGGTGACAACGGGCCCGGCGACACACCCGCCACCGACGCCTCGCTCACCGCGCTCCTCGCCCTCACCGACGAGGAGCGCACCGAGGTCGCCGGCTTCGGCGCCGCCGAGATCCTGCCGCTGACGCCGCTCCAGGCAGGGCTGCTGTTCCACGCCTCCTTCGACTCCGGGGACGAGGGACCCGACGTCTACACCGTGCAGGTGGCGTACGACATCGACGGGCCGCTGGACGCCGTACGGCTGCGCGACGCCGGTCAGGCGCTGCTCGACCGGCACGGGAACCTGCGCGCCGGCTTCCGGTACCTAACGTCGGGGCGCCCCGTGGCCGTCGTACCGCGTACCGCCGCACTTCCCTGGCGACAGTTCGACCTCTCGGAACTCGACGCGGACACCCGCGACGAGCGGTGGACCAAGGCGCTCGACCAGGAGCGACGGCGCTTCGACCCGGCCCAACCGCCGCTGCTGCGGCTGATGTTGGTGAAGCTCGGGGACGCCCGGCACCGGCTCGTGCTGTCGCACCAGCACCTGCTGCTCGACGGCTGGTCGGTACCCCGGCTGGCGGCCGAACTGTCCGCCCTGTACGCGGAAGCTGAAACCGCATCCGCCTCCGCACTCCCAACTCCCGTCCCGTACAAGGAGTATCTGGCCTGGCTCGGTCAGCAGGACGCCGATGCCTCCGCCGCCGCCTGGGCCGAGGCCCTCGACGGGCTCGAGGAGCCCACGCATCTCGTCCCCGCCGACCCCAACCGGGCGCCGGTCGTGCCCGAAACGCTCACCACCTTCCTGACGCCCGAGCTGACCGACTCGCTGACCGCACTGGCCCGTTCGCGCGGGCTGACCGTCAACTCCCTTGTACAGGGCGCCTGGAGCGTCGTACTCGGTCGGCTCACCGGGCGTACCGATGTGGTGTTCGGTGCGACCGTGTCCGGACGGCCGCCGGAGCTGGCCGGTGTCGAAGCGATGATCGGGCTGTTCATCAACACCGTGCCGGTGCGGGTCCGTATCGACGAGCGCGAGTCGCTCGCCGCGTTCCTCGACCGGCTCCAGGACGAGCAGTCACGGCTCCTCGACCACCAGCACCTCGGGCTCGCCGACATCCAACGGCGGGCAGGACTAGGCGAGTTGTTCGACACGCTCGTCGTCTTCGAGTCCTACCCGGACGGCGGCGAGATCGGCGGAGAGGGCAGCGGCGGACTGCGGATGGAGGTGCGCGACCACCAGGACTCGACGCACTATCCGTTCGCCTGGGCCGTCGAACCGGCCGAACGGCTGCGCCTGACCGCCGAGTTCAGGACCGACCTCTTCGACCGGACGGCGGCCGAACGCATCACCGCCGCCATGGTCCGCCTCTTCGAGGCGATGACCACCGACGTCGAACAGCCCCTGGGCCGTGTCGACATCCTCACCCCCGAGGAACGCCACACCGTCCTGGAGACCTGGAACGACACCCGCCTGCCGGACACCGACGGGCCGACCACCGTGCCCGCGCTCTTCGAGACACAGGCCGCTGCGGCTCCCGATGCCGTGGCCGTCGTCGCAGGGCCCGTCGCCTGGACCTTCGCCGAGCTGAACGAGCGCGCCAACCGACTCGCCCGGCTGCTCGCCGAACACGGCGCCGGACCCGAGCGGATCGTCGCCCTGTCGCTGCCGCGCACGGCGGACTTCCTGCTCGCGATCCTCGCCGTACTCAAGTCGGGCGCCGCCTATCTGCCCATCGACGCGGACCTGCCCACCGAGCGCGTACTCGCGATGCTCGACGACGCCGAGCCCCAGCTCGTCCTCACCACCGAGGCGCTCACCGCCGGCCTGCCCGACAGCGACGTACCGCGCCTGCTGCTCGACACCGACGACACCGCCGTACGACTGGCCGCGCAGCCCGCCGACAACCCGGCCGCCGGTCCCGATCCGGAGCACCCGGCGTACGTCATCTACACCTCGGGTTCCACCGGGCGGCCCAAGGGAGTCGTGGTCTGCCACCGGAGCGTGGCGAACCTCTTCCACAGTCACCGGCGCGCCCTGCACGATCTTGCCAAGGCGAACACCGGGCGGCGGCATCTGCGGGTCGGGCACTTCTGGTCGTTCTCGTTCGACGCGTCCTGGCAGCCGCAACTGTGGCTGCTCGACGGGCACGCGCTGCACATCCTCGACGACGAGACCCGCCGCGACCCCGAGCTGACCGCCGCCGCCATCCGGGCGGAGGGCATCGACTTCATCGAGGTCACGCCGTCGTTCCTGGCCCAGATGGCCGACAGTGGGCTGATCAAGGACGGGGAGTGCCCGCTCGCGGTGGTGGGTGTGGGAGGCGAGGCCGTGCCGGACGCGCTGTGGAGCGAACTGGCCGCGCTGCCGAACACCGAGGCCTTCAACCTGTACGGGCCCACCGAGGCGACCGTCGACGCGCTCGCCGCACGGGTGCGGGAGAGCGAGCGGCCGGTCGTCGGGCGGCCCGTGGGGAACGCGCGTGCGTATGTGCTCGATGCCGGGCTGCGGCCCGTGCCGCCGGGTGTCACCGGTGAGCTGTATCTCGCGGGGGAGGGGCTGGCCCGTGGATACCTCGGTCGCCCGGAACTCACGGCCGAACGGTTCACAGCCGATCCCTTTGGTGAACTCGGTTCACGCATGTACCGCACGGGTGACCTGGCACGCTGGACAACCGAGGGAACGCTCGAATACCTCGGCCGCGCCGACGACCAGGTGAAGATCCGCGGTTTCCGTATCGAACTCGCCGAGATCGAGGCTGTCCTCGACCGGCAGCCGACGGTCGGCCAGGTCGTGGTCGTCGCCCGCGAGGACCGCCCGAGGATCAAGCAACTGGCCGCGTACGTCGTCCCGGCCGAGGGCGCCACCGCCCCGGACCCCTCCGACCTGCGCGCCCAGGTCGCGGCAGCCCTGCCCGACTACATGGTCCCGGCCGCCGTGGTCGTCCTCGACGAGCTGCCGCTGCTCTCCAACGGCAAGCTCGACCGCCGGGCGCTCCCCGCCCCGCAGTTCACCGGCGCCGCCGGTGGCCGGGCGCCCGCGAACGACCTCGAACGCACCCTCTGCGCCCGGTTCGCCGAAGTCCTCGGCCTGCCCGAGATCGGCGCCGACGACGACTTCTTCACCCTCGGCGGAGACAGCATCGTCGCCATGCAACTGGTCAGCCGGGCCCGCGCGGCCGGGCTGCGGATCACCCCGCGCCAGGTCTTCCAGCACCGTACGGTCGCCGCCCTGGCCACCGTCGCCACGGAACTGGACGCCGACTCCGCCCGGCCCGCGCACGACGACGGCTCCGGCACCGTGCCGCTGACGCCGATCATGCACGCCCTGCGCGAACTCGGCGGACCGATCGCGGGCTACCACCAGGCCGCGTTCGTCCAGACCCCGGCCGGACTCGACGGGGCCGCGCTGCACGCCGTACTCCAGGCCGTCACCGACCGGCACGACCTGCTGCGGGCCCGGCTGGAGCGGATCGGGCGCTGGTCGTTGCACGTACCGCCGACGGGAAGTCTCACCCCGGAGTCCTGGCTGGTCCGGGCGGACATCGCCGGTGCCGATGAGGTCGCGCTGCGGGAGGTCGTCGCCGAGCAGGCACGAGCCGCGCAGACGCGGCTCGACCCGGACGGCGGGCGGATGATCCAGGGCGTGTGGTTCGACGCGGGCCCGGACAGCCCCGGCCGACTGCTCCTGCTCATCCACCACCTGGTCGTGGACGGCGTGTCCTGGCGCGTGCTGCTGCCCGATCTCGCCGCCGCATGGAGCGAGGTGAAGGAGGGCCGGACGCCCGCCCTGGCACCGGTCGACCTGTCCTTCCGCAGGTGGTCGGAGCTGCTCGCCCAGCGAGCCGTCGAGCCGGCGACCGAGGACGAACTCCCCTTGTGGCACCGGGTGTTGGCGGACGCCGACCCCCTTCCGCTGCTGCGGCCCCTCGACCCGGAACGCGATGTCACCGAGGCCTCGCGCCACTTGTCCCTCACCCTTCCGGCCGACCGTACGCAGCCGCTGCTCAGCCGCGTACCCGCAGCCTTCGGGGCGAGCGTCAACGACGTCCTGCTGACCGCGCTCGCCCTCGCCGTGGCCGACTGGCGGGGGTCCGCGTCCGGCGGGTCCGTCCTCGTCGACCTCGAAGGACACGGCCGCGAGGACGAGTTGGCCGGGGACGCCGATCTGTCCCGTACGGTCGGCTGGTTCACCACGGTCGTGCCGGTACGGCTGGACACCGGGACCGTGGACCTCGGCGACGCGCTCGCCGGCGGCCCCGCGCTCGATACGGCCCTCGCCCGCGTACGGGAGCACGTGACCGCCCCGCCGATGTCCGGCATCGGACACGGACTGCTCCGGTACCTCAACCCCGAGACAGGCCCGGAACTGGCCCAACTCGCGCGCCCGCAGATCGAGTTCAACTACATGGGCCGCTTCGGCGTCCCCGAGGCCACCGACTGGTCGTACGCCCCCGAGGCCGACGCGTCCGACCTGGAAGCCGATCCCGGCATGCCCCTGTCCCACGCCCTGACCGTCAACGCCCTGACCGAGGACCTCCCGGGCGGCCCCGAACTCTCCGCCCACTGGACCTACGCCCCCGGCGTCCTGCCCGAAGAGGCGGTACGGGATCTCGCCGAACGCTGGTTCCGGGCGCTCGGGGCGCTGGTGGACCGGGCGGAGACCCTCGCCGACTCCCGCCGAACCAACTGACCGACCGACCAACGGACCACCCACCGAACCCCCTGCACCCGCAGTAGCCACTGAGAGAGGAACACCCCCATGACGAACCCCTTCGAGAACCCCGACGGCGTCTACTCCGTGCTCGTCAACGACGAGGGCCAGCACAGCCTTTGGCCCGACTTCGTCGACGTCCCGGCCGGCTGGACCGTCGTCCACGGCCCGGCGCCCCGCCAGGAGTGCCTCGACCACATCGAGACCAACTGGACGGACATGCGGCCCAAGAGCCTCGTGGAGCGCATGGAGCCGAGCGCCTGAAGCCCGGATCCGTACTCTCGACGAGGAACTGACTCCCCATGCTCACCACGCGACTGACCAACGCCCGCATCCTCACCATGGACCCCGACCACCCCGTCGCCCACGACCTGGGCATCTGGCGAGGCCGGATCGTGGGCCTGGACGAGGCGGTGACCGGGCTGCCCGCCGAGCGGGTGATCGACCTCCAGGGCGCGACCGTGCTGCCCGGGTTCATCGACAGCCATGGGCACCTGGCCTGGACGGGGTTCAAGGCGGCCACGCCCACGGTCGCGCCGTGCGACCGGGTCGAGGACGTGCTCGCGGTCGTGGCCGAGGCGGCGGCGCAGGTGGCGCCCGGCGGCTGGGTGGACGTCGCGGGGTACGACCAGCGGGGGCTCGGCCGGCATCTGACCCTCGCCGAACTGGACAAGGCCGCCGCCGGCCGCAAGGTGCTCCTGATGCACGACTCCGGGCACGGCTGCGCGGTCAGCAGCCCGGTGCTGGACCTGCTGCCCGGCCTCGTCCCGCACGAGGGCGCCTTCCTCGCCGAAGGAGCCATGGGCGCGGCCCGCGCGCTCCGACTCCCGCACTCCCAGGAGGAGTTGGCGGAGGCCATCGGACGGGCCGCCCGGGCCTGCCTCGCCGAGGGAGTCACCGCGTGCGCCGAGGCGGGCATCGGCGGCGCCCTGCTCGGCAACAGCCCGGTCGAGCTGGGCGCCTACCAACTCGCCCGGGAACGTGGCCTGTTGCCCCTGCGGGTCCAGCTGATGGTGGCCGCCGACCGGCTGCACCCCGTCACCGCGCACGAGGACGACGGCATCCCGCGCGCCATCGACCTCGGGCTGCGTACCGGCCTCGGCGACGACTGGCTGTCCGTCGGCGCGCTGAAGGTGTACACCGACGGCGGCATGATGGCCCGTACCGCCGCGCTCAGCAGCCCCTATCAAGGGCTCGACACCGCAGGGCAGTTGCAGGAGGACCCCGAACTCCTCACCCGGACCATCGTGGACGGGCATCTCGCCGGCTGGCAGCTCGCGGTGCACGCCATCGGCGACCGTGCGGCCGACGTGGCGATCGGCGCGCTGGAGGAGGCGCAGCGGCTGCGGCCCCGGCCGGGCGCCCGGCACCGGATCGAGCACGCCGGGCTGATCCGGCCCGATCAGCTGCCCCGGCTGGCGGCGCTCGGTGCGACGGCCGTCGTACAGCCCAACTTCCTGCGGTACTTCGGCGACGACTACGCGTCGATCATGGGGGAGGAGCGGGCGCCCTGGCTGTACCGGGGGCGCGGCTTCCTGGAGCACGGCATCCGGCTGGTGGGCAGTTCCGACCGGCCGGTGACGGACGGGTCGCCGCTCCGGGCCATCCAGTTCATGGTCGAACGGGCCTCGCTGTCAGGGCAGTTGATCGGTCCGGACGAGGGCGTCACCGTCGACGAGGCGCTGCGCGCGTACACCGTCGACGGCGCCTGGGCCTGCCGCTGGGAGGACAGCGTGGGAAGCCTCACGCCGGGCAGGCGTGCCGATGTCGTCGTTCTGGGAGACGATCCCACGAGCGTCGACAGCTCGCGCATCGGGGACATCGAGGTCGTGGCGACACTCGTCGACGGCCGGGAGACCGAGGAGGGAACGCTGTGAGCGCTCCGACGACGGACGTCATCGGCGACTACACCCAGCTGTGGCAGGACTCGCCCCACGCACCCCGATGGGTGCTCTGGGACACCGCCGGGGAAGTCCTGGTGTTCGACCGGGACGTCAACTGCCCCCTCTACATCGACGACGAGGCGATCCGGGGCGAGGTGCTGCGCAGGATGCGCGCGGCGGGCGTACCGGAGAGCGCGGAGTATCCGGGACGGCCCTGCTCCCGATAGCGGTATCCCAACAGCCGTATGAGTACAGGATTTTGACGAAGCATCAGAACCCTTGTGCGGCGGCCTTTCCGTGCAGCAGTTCCCGCAGCAGCTGGTCGGTGGTGCACACGACTCCCGTGCGTGCCACCCACTTGAGGGCCATGACATGGTCCTCCGCGCAGTCGTCGGCCACCGCGTCGGCGACGATGAACGGCTGGATGTCGTGCATGAAGGCGTCCGCCGCCGTCAGCAGTATTCCGAGGTGGGCGCGGACCCCGCACAGGATGAGCTGGTCCCGTCCCGACTCGCGCAGCAGCCGGCCGAGATGGCTGCGCAGGAAGGCGTTGTGGCGCACGTTCAGCAGCAGATGCTCGCCCACGCGCGGAGCGAGCCGGGGGACGATCGAGGCCGCGTTGGTCTCGGCGCTGAAGACGACGGGCATGCCCAGCGTGCCGGCCAGCTCGCGCAGGGTCGCGATGTTCTCGACCAGCTCCACGACGGGCGAGCCGCCCTCCGGAAACGCCTGGACGAAGGGATTCTGCATGTCGTGGACGAGCAGGGCGGCGCGTGCCGGATCGATGGCCCAGGGATGGGCCGGGCTCGGTACGGCGGAGCTGTCGGGCATCGGATAGGAGCCGACGACTGGTGCGCCCATGGCGTGGTACCTCCCCCTGACGGCGTGCATGACACGAGCCGCTTCCCGTGAAGTTAGCTTAGCCTAAGCTAACTTTCCGTGTCGGTGTTCAGGGGTATCCGGTCGACAGGATGCCCAGAGTGCAGGGAGCCCAGCCAGTGCCGAGCAGGAGCCGTACCTACCGCGATGCCTGGGGCATCCCGCACCTCCGTGCCGCCGACCCCCTCCAACTCGCCCACGGACAGGGCCGGAACGCCGCCCGCGACCGCGCCTGGCAGATCGAGGTCGAACGCCACCGCTCCCAGGGCACCGCGGCCGCCTTCCTCGGCACCCCCGCCCTCTCCTGGGACCTCCTCGCCCGCCGGGCGCGCCTCGACGACACCGCCCGCCGCTGCTTCGACGCCCTCGACCCCGCCACCGCTGCCTGGGTCACCGAGTACGTCGACGGGGTCAACGCCGGTCTGGAGCAAGGGGCCGCCGCCGCACCGGAGTTCGCGGCGACCGGACTCGCGCCGACCCCCTGGCGGCCGTGGACGCCCCTCGGTGTCTGGCTCGCCCACCACATCCTGTTCGCGGGCTTCCCGACCAAGCTGTGGCGCGAGGAGGTCGCCCGCCGCCTCGGCGACCACGCCCTCGAACTCTTCGCCACGGACGGCCCCGGCACCGCCGGCTCCAACGGCTGGCTCGTCCCCGGACACCGCACCGCACACGGCGCCCCGATCATCGCGGGCGACCCCCACCGGCCCCTCCAGAACCCCGGCTTCTATCAGCAACTCCACCTCTCCTGCCCGGAGTTCGACGTCGTCGGCTTCGCCGTACCGGGCGTCCCGGGAATCGCCCACTTCGGCCACACCGGCACGGTCGCCTGGGCCATCACCAACGCCATGGCCGACTACCACGACCTGTACGAGGAGCAGCTGCGCGGTACGGAGGGCGGCCAGGTGGAGGCGCTGGGCCCCGACGGCCGGCGACCCGTCCTCCACCGGCGCCGGGAGACCGTCGAGGTCGCGGGCGGTGACCCGGTCGACGTCGACGTGATCGAGACGGAACGCGGCCCGGTCATCATCGGCGACACCGGGAACCTCGACGGCGTGGGCGGCGAGGCGACCGTCATCAGCCTGCGCTACCCGCCCCGCGTCACCGCCGACCTCGGCTTCGCCGCGCTCCCGGCCCTGCTGCACGCCCGCACCGTCGCCGACGTCGACCGGGCGTTCGACCGCTGGATCGAGCCCGTGAACGTCGTCCACGCCGCAGACACGGAGGGTGGTCTGCTGCACCGGGTCGCCGGGTTCGTCCCGGTCCGCCACCGCGACAACACCCTGCGGGTCGTCCCCGCTTGGCAGCCGGGCCACGACTGGCGGGGCCGCCACGACACCCCGCGCGCCGAGGTCGACGACCTCGCCGTCATGGCCAACGCCCGCGGCATCGCCACCCCCCTCGGCGCGGAGTTCGCCCCGCCCCACCGCGCCGACCGCATCACCGAACTGCTCCGCCGCTCCCACGACTGGACGGCCCCGGAGATGACGACCGTCCACATGGACACCCAACTCCCCTCAGCCGCACCCCTGTTGGACCGAGTCGCGGAAACAGACCCCCGCACCCCCGCCGCCGCAGGCCTGCGCGAGCGTCTCCTCGCCTGGGACCGCCGGATGGACGCCGACAGCACGGCCGCCGCGGACTACGCCCGCCTTCGCTCGGCCGTCGTACGCCGGATCGCCGCCGCCCCGCAGCTGAAGAGCCTCGCCGGGCCGCTGCCCTGTCCGGCGGTGTTCGAGCCCTGGCTGAACCTCACCGGCAAGGTCGCGTTCGCCCTGGAGAACCTCCTGGCCACCGACCTGCTCCCCGGCCTCGACCTCCCCGGCATCGTCGCCGACGCGCTGGAGGAGACCGCAGGAGCTGACCCGGTGACCTGGGGCGAACTGCACCGCCTCGCCCCGCTGAGGGTGTTCCCCGGCAGCGGCGACGAGGAGCCGTGGCCCGGACTCGGCGGCGACCACGACTGCGTCCTCGCCACCTCCAGCGTCCCCGGCCTCACCGACCTCAGCTCACGAGGCCCCTCCGCCCGGTACGTATGGGACCTCGCCGACCGTGACAACAGCCTCTGGATCGTCCCGCTGGGCGCGATCGGCGTCGCCGGTAACGCACACCACCGAGACCAGCTGCCCCTGTGGGCAACCGGCCGACTCGCCCCCGTCGTCACCGACTTCGCGCACCTCACGGAGGAGGACGACGAGGGCAGCGGGGACGGGACTCAGGGTCGCATCAGCAGCTGGAAGTCGAAGGCGTAGCGCGACGCCCGGTAGATGTGCGTGCCGTACTCCACGGCCCGTCCGGTGTCGTCGTACGCCGTGCGCTGCATGGTGAGCAGGGCGGCGCCCTCCGGCTCCTCCAGGCGTTTGGCCTCGGCCTCGGTGGCCGAGCGGGCGCCGACGGTCTGCCGGGCGCTGTGCAGGGTGATTCCCGCGCCGCGCAGCATCCGGTACAGGCCCGTCGACTCCAGCCGGGCGGCGTCGAGTTCGAGGAGTCCCGAGGGCAGGTAGTTGACGAGGAACGCCACCGGCTCGCCGTGCGTGCAGCGCAGCCGCTCCAGCACGACGACCTCGCTGCCCTCCTTCACCCCGAGAGCGGCGGCGACCTCGGCGGACGCCGGCTGTCCCTCGTTGCGCAGGACCTGGGTGGTCGGCCCCTGTCCGGCCGCCTCCAAGTCGTCGTACAGACTGCTCAGTTCGAGCGGGCGCTTGACCTGGCTGTGCACGACCTGCGTACCGACGCCTCTACGGCGTACCAGCAGGCCCTTGTCCACCAGGGACTGGATCGCCTGGCGGACCGTGGGTCTGGACAGGCCGAGCCGGACCGACAGGTCGATCTCGTTGCCCAGGAGATTGCCCGGCGCCAGGACTCCGTGCTCGATCGCCGCCTCCAGCTGCTGAGCCAGCTGGTAGTAGAGCGGGACCGGGCTGGAGCGGTCCAGCGTGAAGTCCAGGGTGTCGAGCGGGGAGCCGGACACCGCACGGGCACGATCACCGGGTGTCGCCACCGGGGCACCTCCCTTCAGGTAATGACGTTGCGTCAGATGGTGATGCTCTGTCAGGAATGGCTGGGGAAACCGAGGTTGATACCGCCGTCGGACGGATCGGGCCAGCGCGTGGTGATGACCTTCCCCTGGGTGTAGAAGGCGATGCCGTCGTTGCCGTAGATGTGCAGATCGCCGAAGAGGGAGTCCTTCCAGCCACCGAAGGAGTGGTAGCCGACCGGCACCGGGATCGGCACGTTCACGCCGACCATGCCCGCCTTCACCTCCAGCTGGAAGCGGCGGGCGGCGCCGCCGTCCCGGGTGAAGATCGCCGTACCGTTGCCCCAACGCGAGCCGTTGATCAGCGCGATGGCCTCGTCGTACGTCTCCGTGCGCACCACGCACAGCACCGGACCGAAGATCTCGTCACGGTACGCGTCCGCCGTCACCGGCACCTTGTCCAGCAGCGATACGCCGAGGAAGAAGCCGTCCTCGTGGCCCGCCACCGTGTAGCCGGTGCCGTCGACGACGACCTCCGCACCCTGTGCCTCGGCGCCCGCCACGTACGAGGCCACCTTGTCGCGGTGCTCGCGCGTGATCAGCGGACCCATCTCCGACTCGGGGTCGGTGCCGGGGCCGATGCGCAGGCTCTTCGCCCGCTCGGCGATCCGGCCGACCAGCTCGTCGCCCGTGTCACCGACCGCGACCACGACCGACACCGCCATACAGCGCTCGCCCGCCGAACCGTAGGCCGCGTTGATCGCCTGGTCGGCCGCGTAGTCCAGATCGGCGTCCGGCAGCACCAGCATGTGGTTCTTGGCGCCGCCCAGCGCCTGGACGCGCTTGCCGTGCTCAACTGCCTTGAGCTGGATGTACTTTGCGATCGGCGTCGAGCCGACGAACGACACCGCCTCGATGTCCGGGTGCTCCAGGATGCGGTCCACGGCCACCTTGTCGCCCTGCACGATGTTCAGCACACCGTCCGGAAGGCCCGCCTCGGAGGCCAGTTCGGCCAGCCGGTAGGACGCCGACGGGTCCTTCTCGGAGGGCTTCAGCACGAAGGTGTTGCCGCACGCGATCGCCAGCGGGAACATCCACATCGGCACCATGGCGGGGAAGTTGAACGGCGTGATGCCCGCGACGACCCCCAACGGCTGCCGGATCGACGAGACATCGACCCGGGTCGCCACCTCCGTCGACAGCTCGCCCTTCAACTGCACACTGATCCCGCAGGCCAGCTCGACGATCTCCATCCCCCGAGCCACCTCGCCGAGCGCGTCGCTGTGCACCTTGCCGTGCTCGGCGGTGATCAGCGCCGCGATCTCGTCGCGATGCGCGTCCAGCAGCTCCCGGTACTTGAACAGCACCGCCGTCCGCTTGGCGAGCGAGGCCGCGCCCCACGTCTCGTACGCGGCCTTCGCGGAGGCGACCGCGGCGTCCACCTCGTCCACCGACGCGAAGGCGACCTGCTTCTCCTGCGCTCCGGTGGCCGGGTTGTATACGGCACCGAAACGGCCGGACGTGCTTTCGACGGGCTTGCCGTCGATCCAGTGGGTGATGGTCTTCATGGTGCGGGCCTTTCAGGGGGTACGGCCCCCTGGGGGAGGGGGCCGGTGGGTCAGAGGTGCCGGCGGCGGTCGACGACCTGGCGGTCGTACGTGACACGCGCCTGTACGGCTGCCTCGCGGACGGCCGTCTCGGCAACCGGTACGTCCCACCAGGCCTCCGCCGGGGGAGCGGTCGGCGCCGGGTCGGTCTCGACGTACACGCAGGTCGGGCGGTCCGACTCGCGGGCGGTCGCCAGGGCGGTACGCAGCTCGCCGATGGTCTTGGCGCGCAGGACGTCCATGCCGAGGCTGGCCGCGTTGGCCGCGAGGTCGACCGGGAGCGGGGCGCCGGTGAAGGTGCCGTCGGCGGCCCGGAAGCGGTAGGGCGTGCCGAAGCGCTCGCCGCCGACCGACTCGGAGAGGCCGCCGATGGAGGCGTACCCGTGGTTCTGGATCAGGACCAGGTTGACCGGCAGGCCCTCCTGGACGGCGGTGACGATCTCCGTCGGCATCATCAGGTAGGTGCCGTCGCCGACCAGCGACCAGACCGGGGTGTCCGGGGCGGCCTGCTGGACACCGATCCCGGCGGGGATCTCGTAGCCCATGCAGGAGAAGCCGTACTCCAGGTGGTACTGGCGGGGGCTGCGAGCCCGCCACAGCTTGTGCAGATCGCCGGGGAGCGAACCGGCCGCGTTGATGATCACATCGTCGTCCCCGACGACCGAGTCCAGGGCGCCAAGGACCTGGGTCTGGGTGGGCACGGAGTTCTCGTCGGCAGCGCTGAACGCGGTGTCAACGACCTGCTCCCAGCGAGCCTTCCCGGCACCGTACTCGGCTTCGTAAACCGAGTTCACACGGTGATCGGACAACGCCTCCGTCAACGCCGTGAGGCCCGCCCGCGCGTCGCAGACCAGCGTCCGCGCCGCCAGCTTGTGGGCGTCGAAGGCGGTGATGTTGAGGTTGAGGAACCGTACGCCGGGGTCCTGGAACAGTGTGTTCGAGGCGGTCGTGAAGTCCGTGTAGCGCGTGCCGACGCCGATGATCAGGTCGGCGGTGCGGGCCAGGTCGTCGCTGACGGCCGTGCCGGTGTGGCCGATGCCGCCCAGGTCGGCGGGGTGGTCGTAGCGCAGGGAGCCCTTGCCGGCCTGCGTGGAGGCCACGGGGATGCCGGTGGCGTCCACCAGGGCCTTCAGCGCGTCTTCGGCCTGGCTGTGGTGGATTCCGCCGCCCGCGACGATCAGCGGACGCTCGGCGGCCCGGATCGCCTGAACCGCCTCGGCCAGCTCGTACGGGTCGGGCGCGGGACGCCGGACGTGCCAGACGCGCTCGGCGAAGAACTCCTCCGGCCAGTCGTACGCCTCCGCCTGCACGTCCTGCGGCAGCGCGAGCGTGACGGCACCCGTCTCCACCGGGTCCGTGAGGACGCGTACGGCGTTCAGCGCGGACGGGATCAGCGCCTCGGGGCGCGTCACCCGGTCGAAGTAGCGCGAGACGGGGCGCAGGGTGTCGTTGACGGACAGGTCCGCCTCGACCGGGTGCTCCAGCTGCTGGAGCAGCGGGTCCGCGCTGCGCGTCGCGAAGTAGTCGCCGGGGAGCAGGAGCACCGGGAGACGGTTGATCGTGGCCAGCGCGGCGCCGGTGACCAGGTTGGTGGCGCCCGGGCCGATGGACGTCGTGACGGCCTGCGTCGAGAGCCGGTTCAGCTGGCGGGCGTAGCCGACGGCCGCGTGGACCATCGCCTGCTCGTTGCGGCCCTGGTGGAACGGCATCGCGTCCTCACCGGCCTCCAGCAGCGCCTGACCGAGGCCCGCCACATTGCCGTGGCCGAAAATGCCCCACGTTCCGGCGATGAGCCGGTGGCGTACGCCGTCACGCTCCGTGTACTGGACGGACAGGAACCGCACCAACGCCTGGGCGACGGTCAGACGGCGGGTAGGGGTGGTGCTCATCAGGACTTCTCCGGGGCCGTGTAGAGGGGAAGGCGGGGGTCGACGGGCTGCTCGGGCCAAGTGCCGCGGACCCAGGCGTGATCGGGGTGGTCGCAGATCAGCCAGGCACGGTCGGCCTCGGGGCCCGCCATGACGTTCAGGTAGTACATGTGGTGGCCGGGCACGGCCATGGAGGGTCCGTGCCAGCCGTCGGGGATGAGGACGACGTCCCCACCGCGCACCTCGGCCAGCACATCCGTGTTCCGGCCCTGGCCGGACGGGGAGACCCGCTGGTAGCCGAGGCCGGGCGTGCCCTCGTGGTCCGCGAACTCGAAGTAGTAGATCTCTTCGAGCACGGACTCCTCGCCGGGCCGGTGCTCGTCGTGCTTGTGCGGCGGGAAGGACGACCAGTTCCCGCCGGGCGTGATCACCTCCACGGCGATCAGCTTGTCGCACTCGAAGACACCCGCCGCGCCGAAGTTGTTGACCTGCCGGGAGGAGTTCCCGGTGCCACGCAGCTCCACCGGGACGGAGGAGGCGGGGCCGTAGCGGGCCGGCAGCCGCCGGGTGCAGCGGGCACCGGTGAGGGCGAAGCGCCCGCCGGCGGGGGAGGTGATGGTCGCACGGGCGTCACGTGGCACGTACACGAAGTCGCTGACGCCGCTGAAGACGCTTTCGCGGCCGTGCACCTCGAAGGTGGAGTGACCGAAATCGTCCGTCGCCTCGACGGTGCAGGAACCGCTGAGGGAGAGCACGATCCACTCGCTGTCGCCGGTGGAGACGGCGTGCGAGCCGCCCGGGGGCAGCTCCAGCACCCGGAGGCTGGAGTAGCCCCAGCCGGCCTTCTCGGGGTTGACATCGACGACGTACGGGCCGCCGAGGGCCTTGCCTGCCGGGAGGTGGTAGGCGGTGGTCATGGTCTGTCACTCCTGTTCACGGCGGATCTGTTGTCACCCGTGTTCACAGCGGGATCCGTGTCGCTCCGGTTCACGGCGGATTCCGTTTCGGCCGCGTTCACAGTGGGTCCCGTGTTGACCCTGTTCACAGCCGTGCCTTCGTTGCCTCGGTTCACGGCCACGCCTTCGCGGCCACGGTTCACGGCGAGCCTGCCGTTGACTCGGTTCACAGCAACCCCACCGCCGTGTCCACGGCCGTCTCCACACTGCCCGAAGACGGGTAGAGCAGCGACCTGCCCACGACCAGACCCTGCACGGTCGGCAGCCGCAGCGCCTTGCGCCACTTCTCGTACGCGCCCTCCTGGTCGTCGCCGACCTCGCCGCCCAGCAGCACGGCGGGCAGTGTCGACGTCTCCAGCACCTCGGCCATGTCGTCCGGGTCGTGCGTGACGGGGAGTTTCAGCCAGGTGTAGGCGGAGGTGCCGCCGAGCCCCGACGCTATGGCGATCGAGCGGGTGACCGCCTCGGCGGACAGATCGCTGCGTACCCGGCCGTCGACCCGCTGCGAGATGAACGGCTCGACGAACAGCGGCAGTCGGAGCGCCGCCATGTCGTCCACGGCCCGCGCGGTGGACTCCAGGGTGGTGAGCGAGCCCGGGTCGTCGTAGTTGATGCGCAGCAGCAGCTTGCCCGCGTCGAAGCGCAGCCGGGCGATGTCCTCGGCGCGGTGGCCGGTGAAGCGGTCGTCCATCTCGAAGACCGCGCCGGCCAGCCCGCCGCGGTTCATCGACCCCATGACAACCTTGTCGTCGAGCACGCCGAGCAGCAGCAGGTCGTCCAGGATGTCGGCGGTGGCCAGCACCCCGTCCACACCGGGCCGCGACAGTGCCACGCACAGGCGTTCCAGCAGGTCGGCGCGGTTGGCCATGGCCAGCGGACGGTCGCCGACGCCCAGGGCGCCGCGCGCCGGATGGTCGGCGGCCACGATCATGAGCCGCCCGCTGTCGCCGATCAGGGGCCGCCGGACCCGGCGGGCGGCGGCCTCCGCGACGGCCTCCGGGTGCCGGGCTCTCAGCGTGGCGAGATCGGCGATGCTGATGGTCAAAACAGGCTCCGTTCGGGGGGCAGGGGCGCCCGGTCGGCCGTCCCCGGGGTTGCGGGGATCGCCGGGGTCGCCGCCGTCCCGTGCTCGTTCACAGGTTGCTGGGGCTGCACAGGTTTGAGTCGTTTCGGTGGCCGGGGTGGCTTCATCGGCGCGATCCGCTCGCGAGGAGGCCGTCGACCTCGGACTCGGTCGGCATCGCGGACGAGCAGGCGAGGCGGGAGGCGACGAGGGCGCCGGCCGCGTTGGCGTACCGCATGGTCCGCTCCAGCTCCCAGCCGGACAGCAGCCCGTGGCACAGCGCGCCGCCGAACGCGTCGCCCGCGCCCAGGCCGTTGACGACCTCGACGGGCACCGGCGGGACCTCGGCCGTGGTGCCGTCGCGATGCACCGCCAGCACGCCTTTCGGGCCCTGCTTGACGACGGCCAGTTCGACCCCGGCGGCGAGCAACTCCTCGGCGCAGGCGCGTGGTTCGCGTACGCCGGTGGCGATCTCGCACTCGTCGAGGTTGCCGACCGCCACGGTCGCGTGGCGCAGGGCCTCGGCGTAGTACGGGCGGGCTTCCTCGGGGTCTCCCCAGGCTGTGCTGCCCCAAAGCGCGGGCCGCCAGTCCAGGTCGAACACCGTGGTGCCCGACCGGTCGCGGGCCTTGAGGGCGGCGAGTGTGGCCGAGCGGCTCGGTTCCTCGCTCAGGCCGGTGCCGGTGATCCAGAAGACGCGGGCCGCCCGGATTCCGAAGAAGTCCAGCTCCTCGGTGCGTATCTGCAGGTCAGGGGCGGTCGGCCGACGGTAGAAGTACAGCGGGAAGTCGTCCGGCGGAAAAAGTTCGCAGAATGTGACCGGAGTCTGAAGGCCCTCCACGGGCGTCACCCAGCGGTCGTCGACCCCGAATTCCTTGAGCGCTTGGTGCAGATAGTCGCCGAAAGGGTCCGTTCCGGTACGGGTCACGACGGCCGCGGAACGGCCCAGACGGGCGGCCGCGACCGCGACGTTGGCGGCGGACCCACCGAGAAATTTTCCGAACGTCTGCACTAGGGTCAGCGGTACACCGGACTGCATCGGATAGAGATCAACTCCGATGCGGCCCATGGTGACCAGGTCGAAGGGCGGGGCTGACTCGGTCATGCGATGCTCCTTCGAGCTGCGGAGGATGCGGGTCCCGAGGGGCCTGTCGTCTCCCAGGTGTAGGACTCGGAGGGCGACGCTGTCAAGGGTTTGTTCTTACATTCTGACCTGCTTGTGAAATGATGTCTTAACAAAGTATTGACAGCGGACAGTTCCAAGCATTTGGATTCGGTCCCAACACGACTGCCGTGTTCGCGGCACACGGCCCGGACCTCCGGGACCCGGGCCCGGGATCGCTAAGATCCCCACCCTCTCCCCGGTCGCACAGTGAGGTGCAGGAAAGATGGACCGCTCTTCTCGCTCCCGCAGAATCGCCCCCGTTGTTGCCGCTGCCGCGGCAGCGGCCCTGGTCCTTGCGGGCTGCTCCAGCAGTTCCGGCGGCAAGGACTCGGAGGAGGGCGGCACCGACGCCTCTGCGGGCAAGGCCACCACCCCCCAGATGACCGTCGCCCTGGTCACCCACCAGGCCCCCGGTGACACCTTCTGGGACATCGTCCGCAAGGGCGCCCAGGCCGCCGCGGACAAGGACAACGTCAAGCTCATCTACTCGGCCGACCCGAACGCGGGCAACCAGGCCAACCTGGTGCAGAACGCGATCGACCAGAAGGTCGACGGCATCGCCATCACGCTGGCCAAGCCGGACGCCATGAAGGACGTCGTGGCCAAGGCGACGGCTGCGGGCATCCCCGTCGTCGGTCTCAACTCCGGTCTGAGCGACTGGCAGACCCTCGGTCTCCAGCAGTTCTTCGGTCAGGACGAGTCCGTCGCGGGCGAGGCGTTCGGCAAGAAGCTGAACGAACTCGGCTCGAAGAAAGCCGTCTGTGTGGTCCAGGAGCAGGGCAACGTCGGACTCACGCAGCGTTGTGACGGTGTGAAGAAGACCTTCACCGGCACGCTGGAGGTCCTCAACGTCAACGGCACTGACATGCCGTCCGTGAAGTCGACGATCACCGCGAAGCTCAACCAGGACAAGGCCATCGACTACGTGGTCGCGCTCGGCGCCCCCTACGCGCTGACCGCCGTCCAGTCCGTGAGCGACGCCAACAGCAAGGCGAAGGTCGCGACCTTCGACCTCAACAAGGAGCTGACGGACGCCATCGCGGCGGGCACCATCCAGTTCGCGGTCGACCAGCAGCCCTACCTCCAGGGCTACTTGGCCGTCGACGGTCTGTGGCTGTTCAAGAACAACGGCAACTACAGCGGTGGTGGCGAGCAGCCCGTGCTGACCGGTCCCGCCTTCGTCGACAAGACCAACGTCAAGGAGATCGCCGCGTTCGCCGCCAAGGGCACTCGGTGATGACCATGAGTCAGACAACGGCACCGGCGGCGAGTTCCTCGCCGCCGGCTCCGCCGGCCACTCAGAAGGACGGCCGCACCAACCAGCGGTCCCTGGGGCGCAGGCTGCTCGCCCGCCCCGAGGTCGGCGCCCTCATCGCCGCCATCGGTGTGTACGTGTTCTTCTTCGCGGTGGCGCCTTCCTTCCGGGAGACCAGCGCCCTCGCGACCGTGCTCTACCAGGCCTCCGTCATGGGCATCATGGCGTTGCCGGTGGCCCTGTTGATGATCGGCGGGGAGTTCGACCTGTCCGCCGGTGTCGCGGTCACCACCTCGGCGCTCACCGCCGCGATCCTCAGCTTCCAGCTGTCGATGAACGTGTGGACGGGCGTGATCGTCGCGCTGGTCGTGTCGCTGGCGGTGGGGGCGTTCAACGGCTGGCTGCTGATCAAGACCGGGCTGCCGAGCTTCCTGGTCACCCTTGGCTCGTTCCTGATCCTTCAGGGCGCGAACCTCGCCGTGACGAAGATCTTCACGGGGAACGTGGCGTCCGACTCGATCTCGGACATGGACGGCTTCGACCAGGCCAAGAAGGTCTTCGCGTCCGAGTTCAGCATCGGCGACGTGAACTTCAAGATCACGATCGTGTACTGGCTGGTGTTCGCGGCCATCGCGACCTGGATCCTGCTGCGCACCAAGTTCGGCAACTGGATCTTCGCGGTGGGCGGCAGCCAGGACAGCGCCCGCGCTGTCGGTGTCCCGGTCAAGTTCACGAAGATCGCGCTGTTCATGGGTGTGGGCGCGGGTGCCTGGTTCGTGGGGATGCACCTGCTGTTCTCGTTCAACACGGTGCAGTCCGGTGAAGGCGTGGGCAACGAGTTCCTGTACATCATCGCGGCGGTGATCGGCGGCTGTCTGCTGACCGGTGGTTACGGCTCGGCGGTGGGCCCGGTGATCGGTGCGTTCATCTTCGGCATGGTCTCCCAGGGGATCGTGTACGCCAACTGGAACCCGGACTGGTTCAAGGCGTTCCTCGGCGTGATGCTCCTGGTCGCCGCCCTCGTCAATCTGTGGGTCCGCCGCCAGGCGACCCGGAGGTGATCGCATGACAACCAACGAAACCTCCCCCAACGGCACGCTCACCAAAGAGAGTTCGCCCGAGGACGGCAAGCCGATCGTCGAGCTGCGCGACACCGGCAAGTCGTACGGCAACATCCGTGCCCTGCACGGCGTGAACCTCACGGTCCGTTCCGGTCAGGTCACCTGCGTGCTCGGCGACAACGGCGCCGGCAAGTCGACGCTGATCAAAATCATCTCCGGGCTGCACCAGCACACCGAGGGCGAACTCCTCGTCGACGGCACCCCGGTGCACTTCGGCACGCCCCGTGAGGCGCTGGACGCCGGTATCGCGACGGTCTACCAGGACCTGGCGACCGTCCCGCTGATGCCGGTGTGGCGCAACTTCTTCCTCGGCTCCGAGATGACCAAGGGCCCCTGGCCCGTGCGCCGCCTCGACATCGAGAAGATGAAGGAGACCGCGGACGCGGAACTGCGCAACATGGGCATCGTCCTGGACGACCTCGACCAGCCCATCGGCACCCTCTCCGGCGGTCAGCGCCAGTCCGTGGCCATCGCCCGCGCCGTCTACTTCGGCGCCCGCGTCCTCATCCTCGACGAGCCCACCGCGGCCCTCGGTGTCAAGCAGTCCGGGGTGGTGCTGAAGTACATCGCGGCCGCGCGGGACAAGGGCCTCGGGGTCATCTTCATCACCCACAACCCGCACCACGCCTACATGGTCGGCGACCACTTCAGCGTCCTGCGCCTGGGCACCATGGAGTTGAGCGCCGCCCGCAGCGAGGTCAGCCTCGAAGAACTCACCAACCACATGGCCGGCGGCGCCGAACTCGCAGCCCTCAAGCACGAGTTGGCCCAGGTACGCGGCGTCGACGTCGAAGAACTCCCCGAAGTGGAGGATCTCCAGACGTCGGGCACCGCCTCCTCGGAAGGGACGAAGTCATGACGACTCCGCTCGACCGCATCCGGGTCGGCTCGGCGCCGGACTCCTGGGGCGTCTGGTTTCCCGAGGACCCGGTCCAGGTGCCGTGGGAACGGTTCCTGGACGAGGTCTCCGAGGCCGGCTACCGCTGGATCGAACTGGGCCCGTACGGCTATCTGCCGACCGACCCGGCCCGGCTGACGGACGAGATCGTCAAGCGTGACCTGAAGGTGTCGGCCGGTACCGTCTTCACCGGCCTGCACCGGGGTCCGTCCGTGTGGGAGTCGACCTGGGAGCACGTCAGCCAGGTCGCCGCGCTCACCCAGGCGATGGACGCGAAGCACCTGGTCGTCATCCCGTCGTTCTGGCGGGACGACAAGACCGCCGAGATCCTGGAGCCGGCGGAACTCACCGCCGAGCAGTGGGGTCACCTCGCCCGGGGCATGGAACGGCTCGGGCGCGAGGTCAAGGAGACGTACGGGCTCGACATCGTCGTCCATCCGCACGCGGACACCCACATCGACACCGAGGCGCACGTCGAGCAGTTCCTCGACGCGACGGACTCCGACGTGGTCAATCTGTGCCTGGACACCGGGCATTACGCCTACTGCGGTGGCGACAGCGTCAAGCTGATCGAGACGTACGGTGAGCGGATCGGGTATCTGCACCTCAAGCAGGTGGATCCGGCGATCCTGGCCGACGTGGTCGAGAACGGGGTGCCGTTCGGGCCGGCCGTGCAGCGGGGGGTCATGTGTGAACCGCCCTCTGGGGTGCCGGAGTTGGGGCCTGTGCTGACTGCTGCGCAGGGGCTTGGCGTGGATCTGTTCGCGATTGTCGAGCAGGACATGTATCCGTGTGAGCCGGACAGGCCGTTGCCTATCGCTGTGCGTACGCGGCAGTTCCTTCGGTCCTGTGGGGCGTAGGTCCGGGGTTGTGCGGTTGGTCGGCGGGTGCGGGTGGTTCGTGGCTTGTCGCGCAGTTCCCCGCGCCCCTAGGTATGTCCCCCGCGCCGCCTGTTGAGTAGTACCGAATCGTTGGAACACGTTGAACGGCCCGCGCTGTGCTGACAGCGCGGGCCGTTCGGTTTGTCGAGTCCGCTCAGACTGTGCGTACTTCCTCGATGCGTACCGGGCGGTGCTCCTGGAGGGACAGGGTGCACGCGTCCGCGATCCAACCCGCCTCCAGGGCCTCGGCGACCGTGCAGGGGGACGTGCGGGTGCCTGCGACGACCTCTGTGAACGCCGTCAGTTCGGCGCGGTAGGCCGGGATGAAGCGGTCCATGAAGAAGTCGTGCGGGACGCCCGCCGGGAAGGTGACACCCGGCTCCACGGAGCGCAGCGGGAGCTTGTCCTCCAGGCCCACCGAGATGCTGTCCTTGAAGCCGTGCAGGTCCATACGGACGTCGTAACCCCGGGCATTGTGGCGGGAGTTGGAGACCACGGCGATCGTGCCGTCGTCCAGGGTGAGGATCGCGCCGGTGGTGTCGGCGTCGCCCGCCTCCTTGATGTAGTCGGCGCCCCGGTTGCCGCCGACCGCGTACACCTCGGTCACCTCGCGGCCCGTCACCCAGCGCAGGATGTCGAAGTCGTGCACCGAACAGTCCCGGAAGATGCCACCCGACGCGGCGATGTACGCGGCCGGCGGCGGCGCCGGGTCCAGTGTGGTCGACCGGATGGAGTGCAGGAGGCCCAACTCGCCGCTCTGGACGGCGTTGCGGGCGGCGGTGAAGCCCGCGTCGAAGCGGCGCTGGTAGCCGATCTGGATCTCGACGCCGCTGTCCTTGACGGCGTTGAGCACCGCGACGCCCTCGGCCATCGAGCGGGCCACCGGCTTCTCGCAGAACACCGGGATGCCCGCCTCGACGGCGGCGAGGATCAGGGACGGATGGGCGTCCGTCGCGGCGGCGACGACGACACCGTCGACACCGGCGGCCAGGAGTGCCTCGGGGGAGTCCGCCACCTGGGCGCCGAAGCGCTCCGCGGCTGCCTTGGCGGCCTCCGCGAACGGGTCGCTGACGACGAGGGAGTCGACGGCGTCGAGACCGGAGAGGGTCTCGGCGTGGAAGGCGCCGATGCGGCCGAGGCCGAGGATTCCGATGCGCATGGGGTGTGCTGCTCCTTGGTGAATGGTGGTGCGGGTGTCTTGCCGGGGGAGGAGAGGAAGAGGGTCAGTCCAGGCCGCCGAGGACGTTCTGGTCCCAGTCGATCACCGAACCGGTGACCACGCCCGACCGGTCGGACAGCAGGAGGACCACGAAGTCGGCGATCTCGTCCGGCTGGCCGAGCTTGCCCATGGGCAGGCGTTCGGCGGCCTGGTCGAGCCAGCCGTCCTCCGCGCCGTGGAAGGCCCGCTGGGTGGCGTCCTCGCCCTCGGTCGCCGTCCAGCCGATGTTCAGGCCGTTGATCCGGACCCGGTCCCAGCGGTGCGCGTGCGCCGCGTTGCGGGTCAGGCCGATGAGGCCGGCCTTCGCCGCGACGTACGGGGCCAGGAAGGGCTGTCCGCCGTGCGCGGAGGACGTGATGATGTTGACGACCGTGCCGGGCGCCTTGCGCGCCACCATGTCCGCCACCGCCGCCTGCATGGCGAAGAACGGCGCCTTGAGGTTGATCGCGATGTGCGCGTCGAACAGCTCGGGCGTGGTGTCGAGCAGCGTGCCGCGCGAGGTCAGGCCGGCCGAGTTGACCAGGCAGTCGATCCGGCCGTGCGCGGCGACCACCTCGGCCACGGACGCCTTCGCCTGCTCGGCGTCCGCGAGGTCGGCCCGTACGAACATGGCCTTGCCGCCCGTCGCCGTCAGCTCCGCGACCAGCGCCTCGCCGGGCTCCGGGCGCCGCCCGGACACCGCGACGACGGCGCCCTCGCGGACGGCGGCCCGGGCGATGGCCGCGCCGACGCCCTGACTGCCGCCGTTGACGAGGACGACCTTGTCCTGGAGAAGTCCCATACCGTTCGGTTCCTCAGCTCTCACGTCGTTCGGCGCCGGCCCGCAGTGCCTCGCGGAGCGCCTCGGGGGTCCACTCCTCGCGCAGCGCACGCCGTACGAGGTCCGCCTGCGAGGGCGGGGCCAGTCCGTCGACCGGCGGATCCCGGTCGAGGTTGGTGGGGAAGGGGTAGCCCTCGGCCGAGGCCGCGACGACCGCGTCCAGCCAGGCCTCGTCCACGCCCTCGGCCTTGCGGGCGAGCAGCACCGGGTAGAGCGCGTTGACGGTCGCCTCCCGGTCCACGGTCTCCATGGCCCGCCCGAACGCGGAGGACACCTGGAGGAGGTTCGCCATCCGGCGGATGTCCGCGGACCGGTTGGTGCCGGCCGCGTGGAAGAGCGCCGGGTTGAAGAACACCGCGTCGCCCTTCGCCAGCGGCAGCTGCACATGATGGGCGGCGAAGTACTCGACGAACTCCGGGCGCCGCCAGGCCAGATAACCGGGCTCGTACGACTGCGAGTACGGCAGGTACAGCGTCGGCCCGGACTCGACGGGCATGTCGCAGTGGGCGACCGCGCCCTGGAGCGTCAGTACGGGGGAGAGCCGGTGGACGTGCGCCGGGAACGCCGCTGCCGCCTCGTTGGACAGGAAGCCGAGGTGGTAGTCGCGGTGCGGGCTCTGCGCGGCGCCGCCCGGGTTGACCACGTTGATCTGCGAGGTGACCTGGTAGCCAGGGCCGAGCCAGGCCGTCGAGACGAGCGCGATGATGTCGTTGGCGTAGTAGTCGGCGAACGCCTCCGGCGCGCGCAGGGCCGTCTTCTCCAGGGCGTTCCACACCCGGTCGTTGGCACCCGGCTTGGCGAAGTGGTCGCCCGCGACGGTCCCGGCCGCCCGCTGCTCGGTGATGAGCGCCTCGAAGGCGGCGGTCGCCCGGTCCACGACCGACAGATCGGCGAAGGCCCGCTCGAGGACCACGATGCCGGGGCCGTCGGTGAGCGCCCGGACCAGCTCCGCAAGGACCTCCCGGCGCTCATCCGGCGTGGTGACGGCGGCCCGCAGCCGCTCACTGTCGTAGACGAGGACGTTCCGCTCGACGGCGGTCGCGTACGGGTAGTCGGCGGCGTCGGTCGTCCGCTCGACCTCGGCGCGGAAGGCGTCGAGGTCGCAGTCCTGCTCGGACAGCCACGCAGGGCGTTGTGCGGCGGTGAGGGACATCGTCGTCCTTCTCTCGGTCTTCTCTCGATCATCAACGGCTACCTGTTGCTGTCATTGTTGTCATGACAAACTCGTCAAACAACCGGCAGACGGCCATCAAAAACCCCTCAACACGAAGCCGAGGAACCTCCCCATGGGCCACCCCTATCCGATCCGGGAGATCGCACGTCAGGCGGGCCTCAGCGAGGCCACCGTCGACCGCGTCCTGAACGGCCGGGGCGGCGTCCGCGAGAGCACCCAGCGGGAGGTACGGCAGGCCATCGCGGACCTGGACCGGCAGCGCACCCAGGTCCGGCTGGTCGGCCGTACGTTCATGATCGACATCGTGATGCAGGCGCCCGAGCGGTTCACCACCGCCGTCCGGGCGGCCCTGGAGGCCGAACTGCCCGCCCTCCACCCGGCCGTCGTACGCTCCCGCTTCCACTTCCGCGAGACCGGACCGGTCGCGGAACTGACGGCGGCCCTCGACCGCATCGCCCGGCGAGGCTCCCAGGGCGTCATCGTCAAGGCACCGGACGTCCCCGAGATCACGGCCGCCGTCGGCCACCTGGTGGCCGCCGGGATCCCGGTCGTCACCCTGGTGACCGACCTGCCCTCCAGTGCCCGCCTCGCCTACGTCGGT
Organism: Streptomyces sp. NBC_00075; assembly: GCF_045041225.1. Classification (NCBI taxonomy): domain Bacteria; kingdom Bacillati; phylum Actinomycetota; class Actinomycetes; order Kitasatosporales; family Streptomycetaceae; genus Streptomyces; species Streptomyces sp. NBC_00075. The sequence goes on along the minus strand of NZ_CP108243.1, from coordinate 1,152,336 downwards.
ATCGACAACCGGGCTGCGGGCGCCACCGCCGCCTACCTCATGGGCCAGTGGCTCGGCGAGCGCCCCGGCAACGTCCTCACCAGCCTCAGCAGCGGTTTCTTCCGCAACGAGGAGGAGCGGGAGATGGGTTTCCGGGGCGCCATGCGGGCCCGGCACCCCGGGCGCGCCCTCGTCGAGATCACCGAGGGCCAGGGCCTGGACGCCACCCAGTACGACCTGGTCCGCGACGCCCTGAAGCGCGACCTCGGCATCCGGGCGGTCTACTCGATCGGCGGCGGCAACATCGCGACGCTACGCGCCTTCGAGGACCTGGGCCGCGAGTGCGCGGTGTTCGTCGCCCACGACCTCGACCACGACAACACCCGCCTCCTGCGCGAACAGCGCCTCTCCGCGGTCCTCCACCACGACCTCCGCCAGGACATGCACGAGGCCTGCCGCACGGTAATGCGCGCCCACGGCGCGCTACCCCCGGCCGCCCCGACCCAGCCGTCAGCAATCCAGGTGGTCACGCCGTACAACATGCCACCACGGTGAACTGTGTCTCGCCCCCGCCGCCCCTACCCGTTCCCATCCCCTGGGGGCTGCGCCCCCAGACCCCCGCTGTCGGCCTGAACGGCCTCGTCCTCAAACGCCGGACGGGCTGGATAGTCAGCCCGTCCGGCGTTTGAGGACAAAGGGGGGGGTCTGGGGGCGCAGCCCCCAGAAGGATGGGACGGGTAGGGGCGGCGGGGGCGAAGAAGATGCTGCCCCCCACCGCGTCACACCGTCTCCCACCCCCCCGACTCCACCGACCGACTCATCGCATCCAGCGCGGCAGCGCTCCGCACCGCATCCGCCAACGTCGCCCCGTACGCCGTCCCCTCAGCCACCGACCGCACGAACCGATACGCCTCGATCACCTTCAGATCGTCGTACCCCATCGCATTCGCCGCCCCCGGCTGAAACGCCCCGAACTCCCCGTCCCCCGGCCCGACGAACACCGTGCTCACCGGCTGATCCTGATACGACGCCCCCGTACTCACACCCAGCTCGTTCATCCGCCGGAAGTCCCAGAACACCGCACCCTTCGTCCCGTGCACCTCGAACCCGTAGTTGTTCTGCTCCCCGACAGAGACCCGGCACGCCTCCAGGACACCCCGCGCACCGGAGGCGAACCGCAGCAGGCAGGACACGTAGTCCTCGTTCTCCACGGGCCCCAACTCACCACCCGACGCCCGCGAATGCCCGGCCGTCGCACCCGTCGGCCGGGCCCGCTCGGGCACGAACACCGCCGTGTCGGCGATCAGCGCGGAGATGTCGCCGAGCAGGAAACGGGCCAGGTCCGCGCCGTGCGAGGCGAGGTCGCCCAGCACTCCGCTACCGCCGCGCTCCCGCTCGTACCGCCAGGTCAGCGCCCCGTCCGGATGGGCCGCGTAGTCGCTGAAGAGGCGCACGCGGACATGCGTGACCGTGCCGATCTCGCCGGAGGCGATGAGCTGCCTGGCCCGCTCCACGGCAGGCGCGTTGCGGTAGTTGAAGCCGACCGTGCCCTGGACGCCGGCCTTGGCGACCGCGTCGGCGACCGCGCCCGCGTCGGCCCCCGACAGGCCCACCGGCTTCTCGATCCAGATGTGCTTGCCCGCCTCGGCCATCGCGACGCCGATCTCCCGGTGCAGGAAGTTCGGCGCGGTGATGCTGACCGCCTGCACGCGCGGATCGGCGGCCACGGCACGCCAGTCACGGGCCGTCGAGGCGAACCCGAACTGCGCGGCGGCCTCCTCGGCCCGGCCCGGCACCTCCTCGGCGACCATGACCAGTTCGGGCCGCAGCCCCAGCTGTGGGAAGTGGTGCGCCAGGCGTACGTACGCCTGGGTGTGCACCCGTCCCATCCAGCCGAACCCCACGACGGCGACACCGAGCGTACTTGCCATGACAGCCCCTCTTTGGACCGGTCCAGAACATTTCCCACTCACCCTCGATGCCTTCGGCCTTTGCTGTCAACCCTTTGACAGGACATGGAGGCCTGTGGAACGGTCCAAGGCATGAGACCACCGACCATCCGAGACGTCGCCGAACGCGCCGGTGTGTCGAAGTCCCTGGTCTCGCTGGTGCTGCGCGGCTCCGAACAGGTGCGGCCCGAGAAGCGCGAGGCCGTCCAGCTCGCCGTACGGGAGCTGGGCTACCGCCCGAACGCCGCCGCGCGCAGCCTCAGCGAACAGCGCACCCGTACCGTCGGCGTCCTCCTCAACGACCTGCGAAACCCCTGGTTCGTCGACCTGCTCGACGGACTCAACTCCCTCCTCCACGACAACGGTCTGCACATGCTGCTCGCCGACGCCCGGCTCAACCGGCGCAGCGGCCAGGACCTCACCGGCCCCTTCCGCGACCTCGGCGTCGACGGCCTGATCGTGGTCGGCACCCTGCCCGACCCCGCGGTCCTCGGCACCCTCGCCGAGCGCATCCCGGTCGTCGTCGCGGGCGCCCGCGAGCCCGTGCTGCCCGGCGTCGACGTGGTCGCCAACGACGACGAGCACGGCGCCCGGATCGCCACCGAGTACCTGATCGGGCTGGGCCACCGCCGGATCGCCCACATCGCCGGGTACGGCGCCGTCGGCGAGCTGCGTCGGCGCAGCTTCGAGGCGACCATGCGCGCGCACGGTCTGGCGGACGGCGCGCTCGTCGAGGCCGGCGACCTGACCGAGGAGGGCGGCTACCGCAGCACCGTCCGGCTGCTCGGGGACCCCGCCGATCGGCCCACCGCCGTCTTCGCCGTCAACGACATGACTGCCGTGGGCGCGTTCTCCGCCGCCGAGGAACTGGGGCTGAGCGTCCCGCGCGATCTGTCGGTCATCGGCTACGACAACACGAACATCTCCCGGCTGCGCCATGTCTGGCTGACCACCGTGGACAACGCCGGCCACGAGGTCGGCCGCCGCGCCGCCCGCTGCCTCCTCGACCGGCTCGACCTGCCCGCCGGCCCGGTCAGCGTCCACCTGGCCGCCCCGACCCTGGAGATCCGGGGGACGACGGCACCGCCGGCCGCAGGGTCTGTCGTGCGGAGCGGGCCGAAAGGAAGCGACGGCACTTCGTGAGCACCGGTGAGCGGGGCGATGGAGCCCCGGCCCCCGTGGTCCGAACGGCAGGCGGCCCCAGGTCCGTGAAGCCGCCTCAGGCCCGGTACTCCCGCAGCTTCCGGTACAGCGTCGCGCGGGCGATGCCCAGGGCCGTCGCCGTACGGGCCTTGTTGCCGCCGTTGCGGCGCAGCGCCTCCAGGATCGCGGTGCGTTCGGCGTGCTCCATCGGGCTGAGCGGGCGCGCGGCGGGCCCTTCCCTTACCGGGTCCGGGAGTTCGGCCCGCCGGACCGGCCCCGACGCCCGCCGGTGCTCCGCCAACGTCCGTACCAGGTGGGCGAGTTCGGTCAGGTTCCCGGGCCACGGGTACCGCTCCAGCGCCCGCAGCGCGTCCAGTGTCCAGGTCAGCGGCGGTGTGCCGTCGACCGGCCTCGGGGCCAGCGCCGGGAGCAACTCCCGGATGTCCTCCGTGCGTTCACGCAGCGCGGGCAGGGCGACCGAGCGGGTGGCCAGGGTGTCCAGGAGCCGTTGGAGACACGGGCCCGGGGGAGTGCCCGGTGTGTACGTCGCCAGCAGGTGGACGTCCGGATGCTCGTCGAGGAGGCCGTTCAGGGCGGCGACGTCCGACTGCGCGAGCCGTTCGGCGTGCCGGAGGAGGAGCGGGCGGTCAACCGTCAACGTGCCGTCCGCCAGGCCAAGTTCCGGCGCCTCGGCGGCGTCGAGGACCAACGGCTCGGTGCCGTCGAGCAGTTCGCGGGCCAGAGCGGTCTTGCCGGAGCCGCGCTCCCCGGTCAGCAGGAGCGGTTCGCTGCCGTGCGCCAACTCCCTTGCCCGGCCCACCGCGTGGCGCCACGGCACCGAACTCCCGGCCAGCCGCCCCGCCGCCGGACGCGGCAACGCCCGTACCACCGCACCCTCGGTGACCGGCTCCAGCACGGCGACGATCCCGAGCACCCGGCCACCGCCCTGCTCCCGCACCGGACGGAACTCGGCGGTGCAGCCCGCCCCTTCGGGCAGCGCGATGTCGTACGACTCGACAGGCGCCGCCGACCGCAACAGCGCCCGCGCGCCCCGCTCCAGCGACTCCAGCACCTGTGGCGACACCAGCCGCACCGCCGCCTCGCTCACCAGCCGGCTGCGCCCGTCCAGGGCCACCACCGCCCGCTGCTCCGGAACGCCGGCCGGTCCGCCTGTCGCGCGGGTGTAGGCGTCGAGGAGTGTCCGTTCCGCCGAGCGGGAGCGGGCCAGCAGCTCCGTCTCGACCGCCGCCGCTGCGGCCTCCGCCAGGGCGGCACCGGGATGCGGGCCGGCGTCGGCGCACAGACCTGAGGCGACCGTGATCGTGCCGAGGGGGCGGCCGGACTCCGGGGCGAACACCGGCACGCTGACCGCCGACACGTTCTGCCACACGTCGAGGAAGTGCTCGGGGCCGTGCACCTCGGCCCGCTGCCGGGTGCGCAGGGCGAGCGCCGCGCTGTTGTGCCCGACCTCCCGCTCGGCCAGATCTCGGCGCAGCTCCCCGCCGGGCGCACCGCCCGCCGACCACAGCACCCGCAGCCGCTCGTCGGTCAGCAGCAGCGCCCACCGGCCGGTGCCGAGCGCCGGGGCGAGCCGTTCGAGGACCGGCCCGGCCGCCGCCAGCAACGCCGACCCGACCACCAGACCGTCGACGGAGGCGGGCTCGCGCACATCGTGCCGTACACCGAGGAAGCGGGCGCGCCGCCAGGCGGCGACGGTCTCGTCGGGGACGTCGTCGGGCAGCGGACGCCCGGTCAGGAACCGCTGACGTGCCTGACTGAGCAGGAGGAGGGCGGGGGATTCTTCGGCTGTGGTCATGGCACCACTCACGGTATCGGGCCGGGGCCGGAGACCGTCGGAGAGGTGCTGAGAAGCGTGAAGTGTCTCGTATTGAGACACCCGGAAACCGCCGTTCCGCTCCACGATCACGGATGGCCGTCCGTCCGGAATCTGGAGCGTCTCCCGTGCACACCGTTGTCGACACCGACGTACTGATCGTGGGCAGCGGCCCGGCCGGGGCGTCGGCCGCGCTCGCGTTGAGCACCTACGGCGTGCCCAACATCGTCGTCACCCGGTACGCGAGCCTCGCCGACACACCCCGCGCGCACATCACCAACCAGCGCACGATGGAGGTCCTGCGCGACCTCGGTGTCGAGGAGGGCGTGGTCGCCAGGGCCACGCCCCAGCACCTCATGGGCAACACCACCTTCTGCACCAGCCTGGCCGGCGAGGAGCTGGGCCGCGTCCGCTCCTGGGGCAACGACCCGCTCGTCCAGGCCGCGCACGAACTGGCCAGCCCGACGCGCATGTGCGATATGCCGCAGCATCTGATGGAGCCGGTCCTCGTCGACGCGGCCGTCGCGCGCGGCACCCGACTTCGCTTCCAGACCGAGTATCTGACGCACACTCAGGACGCGTCCGGTGTCACGGCCACCGTCCGCGACCGGCTGCGCGGCGACACGTACGAGATCCGCGCCCGCTATCTGATCGGTGCCGACGGCGGCCGTTCCAAGGTCGCCGAGGACGCCGGACTGCCCATGGGCGGACAGATGGGCGTCGCGGGCAGCATCAACATCGTCTTCGACGCCGACCTCAGCGCGTACACGGCTCATCGCCCCTCCACCCTCTACTGGGTCCTCGCCCCGGGCGCCACCGTCGGCGGCATCGGCGCGGGCCTCGTCCGCAACGTCCGCCCCTGGAACGAGTGGATGATCGTCTGGGGGTACGACGTCACCGCCGGCGCCCCCGACCTCACCACCGAGTACGCCGAGTCGATCGTGCGCAGGCTCGTCGGCGACGACGACATCCCCCTCACCATCAAGTCGTCCTCGGCCTGGACGGTCAACGAGATGTACGCCGAGACCTACGCCAACGGGCGGGTGTTCTGCGCCGGCGACGCCGTCCACCGGCACCCGCCGTCCAACGGGCTCGGCTCGAACACCTCCGTCCAGGACGCCTACAACCTCGCCTGGAAGCTGAAACTGGTCCTCGACGGGGTCGCCACCCCCGCGCTGCTCGACACCTACACCGCCGAACGCGCCCCCATAGGCAAACAGATCGTCACCCGCGCCAACAAGTCCATCGCCGAGACCGCCCCGATCTTCGAGGCGCTCGACGGGCTCTCCCCGCAGACCCCCGAGGAGCTGTGGGCCAACATCGCCGCCCGCAAGGACGCCACCGAGGCCGCCGCGAAACAGCGCGCCCGGCTGCGTGAGGCGATCGCCGCCAAGGTGTACGAGTTCAACGCCCACGGAGTCGACCTCAACCAGCGCTACGAGTCCGCCGCGATCGTCCCCGACGGCACCCCCGACCCCGGCTTCGCCCGCGACCCCGAGCTGCACCACCAGCCCTCCACCCGCCCCGGCGCGAAGCTTCCGCACGCCTGGCTCACGTCCGGCACCCGCACCCTGTCCACCCTCGACACCGTGGGCCGGGGCCGCTTCACCCTCCTCACCGGCATCGGCGGCGACGCCTGGGTCCGCGCGGCGAAGGCCCAGCCCCTCGACATCGCCACGGTCGTCGTCGGCCCCGGCCAGGAGTACGAGGACCCGTACGGCGACTGGGCCGGCCTCAGTGAGGTGTCCGACGCGGGCGTGCTCCTCGTACGCCCGGACGGGTTCGTCGCCTTCCGACACGCCGAAGCGGCCGAGAACGCCGAACAGTTGCTGACGGACGCGTTGCGGCAGATCCTCGGACATGCCTGACGGGACGGGACGAGGAGCACGGAATGAGCACGGACACCACGGGAACCGACACGGGTGAGGGCGCCGGATTCACGACGGCCGTCACCGAAGCGGTCGTCGACAGCATGAGCGGGACCGCCGACCCACGTCTGCGCGAACTGCTCACCGCCCTCACCCGGCATCTGCACGCCTTCGTACGGGAGACCGAGCCGACGATGGCGGAGTGGGAGCGGGCCATCGGCTTCCTGACGGCCACCGGACAGTCCTGCACGGACACCCGGCAGGAGTTCATCCTGCTGTCGGACGTCCTCGGCGTCTCGATGCTGGTGGAGACCCTCAACGGCCACTGCGACACGGGCGCCACCGAGTCGACCGTCCTCGGCCCCTTCCACATGACCGAGTCGCCGGTACGCGAACTCGGCGCCGACATCGACCTGGTGGGCACCGGCGAGCCCTGCGTGGTCAGCGGCCGGGTGCTCGACCGGGACGGAACTCCGCTGCCGGGCGCGGTACTCGACGTCTGGCAGGCGGACGCCGAGGGCTACTACGACGTCCAGCAGCCGGACGTACAACCACCGGGCAACGGCCGAGGACTCTTCACCGCGGACGCGGAGGGCCGCTTCTGGTTCCGCACGTGCGTGCCGAGCCCGTACCCGATCCCCACGGACGGCCCGGTCGGCGAACTCCTCGACGCCACCGGCCGACACCCCTACCGCCCGGCCCACATCCACTTCATCGCCACGGCCGAGGGCCACGAGCCCGTCACCACCCACATCTTCGTCGCGGGCAGCGACTACCTCGACTCGGACGCCGTGTTCGCGGTCAAGGAGAGCCTCGTCCAGGACTTCAGCGAGACCGACGACCCTTCCCTGGCACGGGAGTTCGGCGTACCGAACCCGTTCCGCCACGCACGCTTCGACCTGGTCCTGGAGAAGAACTCGTGATCGGTGCACCGGACTTCGTGTACGAGGCCCAGCCGATGCGGGTCGTGCTGCGGGCCGGGGCCGCCGTGACCGCCACGGCCGGGGAGGCCGAACGGCTCGGTCTGCGGCGGCTGTTGGTGGTGTGCGGGGCACGCGGCAAGGACACCGCGCAGGCCGTCGCCGATTCGCTCGGACCTGCTCTGGCGGGTCTGCACGACGAGGCGCGGATGCACGTACCCGTCGAAGTCGCCGACCGGGCCGTCGAGGTGGCGCTCGCGGCGGGCGCCGACGGGTGTGTGGCCGTCGGCGGCGGCTCCGCGATCGGGCTGGGGAAGGCGATCGCGCTGCGCACCGGGCTGCCGCTGATCGCCGTGCCCTCCACCTACGCCGGCTCGGAGATGACCCCCGTCTGGGGCCTGACCGAGGACGGCGTGAAACGCACCGGCCGCGACCGGACCGTCCTCCCGCGCAGCGTCGTGTACGACCCCGAACTGACCCTCTCCCTGCCCGTCCCGCTCTCCGTCACCAGCGGAATCAACGCCATCGCGCACGCCGTCGAGGCCCTGTACGCCCCCGACATCTCGCCGATCGTCTCCCTGATGGCGCGGGAGGGCGTACGGGCGATGGCCGAGGCGCTCCCGGACGTGGCCGCCGACCCCGCGTCCCTCGACGCGCGCGGCCGGGCCCTGTACGGGGCGTGGCTGTGCGGCTCCTGCCTCGGCGCCACCACCATGGGCCTGCACCACAAGCTGTGCCATGTCCTCGGTGGCACCTTCGGCCTGCCGCACGCCGAGACCCACACGGTCGTCCTGCCCTACGCGTTGGCCTACAACGCGCCCGCCGCACCGGACGCGGCCGACGCCGTCGCCCGTGCCCTGGGCGGCGCGGCCGATGCCCCAACGGCCCTGTGGGAACTGGCCGGACGCCTCGGCGCCCCGCGCTCCCTCGCCGAACTCGGCCTCACCGAGGCCGACTTGACGGTGGCGGCGGACCAGGTCACCGGGCAGCCGTACGCCAACCCGCGCGAGGTCACGGCGGAGGGCGTGCTCGGGGTGCTGCGGGCGGCGTACCGGGGTGCGGCGCCCGGGTCGCTCTAGGACCTGGTCCCGCACCCCGCCCACGCTCCACGCGAACACGGAACGACGAACGAAGACAGAAAGAAAAGGTGAACCCATGGCCCTCGCACTGTTCAGGCGCCTGCGTTCCAAGGACGTCGCCGACCGCGCGGGCCTCTCCGTTCCCCTGCCGCCGGGCGCGGGCGCCCTCGGCTGCGAGGTACTGGACCCGCTGGGCCAGCCGATGGGCGGCGCCGATGTGACCGTGTCGGCGGTCGACATCCACCATGTGATGGCGCGCGGTACGACGGACCCGTACGGCTTCTTCCTGGCGGTCCTGCCGCCGGGCCGCTACAGCCTGATGGTCGCGGCGGAGGGGCTGACGCCGTACCGCGAGACGGTCGAGGTCGTCGGCGACACCGTGCTCCCGACGGAACGCGTCCAGTTGGAGCCGGCCCGTCAGCTGGACCTTCCCCTGCCCGGCACCTGGCTCTTCGATCCGCCGCACACGGCGATCCGGTTCATCGCCAAGCACGTCGGGATGGCGAACGTGCACGGCCGGTTCGAGCGGTTCGAGGGCGGCATCCAGGTGGCCCAGCAGATGACGGACTCCCGGGTGTCCGTCCGGATCGACGCGTCGAGCATCACCACGGGCAACAACACCCGGGACAACCATCTGCGGTCCGCCGACTTCCTCGACGTCGAGCGCTTCCCGTACATCGACTTCGCGAGCACGCGGTTCGCGTACCGCGGCGGCAGCAAGTGGACGTTGCAGGGCACGCTGACCATGCACGGGGTGACGCGTTCGGTGGGGCTGGAGACCACGTACCTGGGCACGGTGAACGGTGGCTACGGCGAGGAGTTGCGCTGCGCCGCCCTCGCCAGGGCCGAGCTGCACCGGGAGGACTACACCCTCAACTGGCGTTCGATGCTGGCCCGTGGCATCGCGGTGGTCGGTCCGACCGTCCAACTGGAGCTGGACGTACAGGCCATGTACCGGACGCACGACACACCCACGCCGCCGAAGTAGCGGACGCGGAGTGGCCGACACGTCCGCCGGGCGCCCCTGAAGCTTTCCTTCCGAGTGACCCATCCGTGATATGGGCATGCCAATCTGGCCGAGCCCCGCACCCCGGACGTCGATCAGGAGGCCCCCAGTGAAGAGACGTGTGCGCATCCGCAGAGCCTCGCTCGTCCTCGGCAGCGCGATCGCGCTGCTCGTCGCCTTTCCCGGCACCGCCCTCGCCGCCCCGCCCGCGGCCCTGCCTGCCAACGCGGACAGCACCGAGCAGACGTACCAGCCTGCCTACGACTACGACACGGACGGCTGCTACTCCACCCCCGCCATCGGCCCCACGGGCACCCTCAACGGCGGCCTCAACCCGACCGGCGCCCTCAACGGCTCGTGCCGTGACGCCTCCGACCTCGACAACACCAACGGCTACTCCCGCTACAAGTGCAACAACGGCTGGTGCGCGATCATCTATGGCCTCTACTTCGAGAAGGACCAGGCACTCGCGGGCAGCAGCATCGGCGGGCACCGGCACGACTGGGAGCACGTGGTGGTGTGGGTGCAGAACAACGTGGCGCAGTACGTCTCGACGTCCAACCACGGCAGTTTCAGCATCTACGACCGCAGCCAGGTCCGCTGGGACGGCACCCACCCCAAGATCGTCTACCACAAGGACGGCATCAGCACGCACTGCTTCCGCCTCGCGAACACCAACGACGAGCCGCCGGAGAACCACAAGGGGACCTGGCAGTTCCCGGCCCTGGTCGGCTGGAACGGCTACCCGTCGGGCATCCGTGACATCCTGACCTCCGCCAACTGGGGCAGCGCCAACTTCGGCCTCAAGGACGGCAGTTTCAACTCCCACCTGGCGGCTGCCATGCCGGCGGGCATCACGTTCGACCCGAACGCCTGACCCTCGCGGGGGTCACTCGCAGCCGACCCCGTCGCCGTCCCGGTCGAGATGCCGTCCGTAGCCCGGATCGCCGACACGCACCGGGGCGGCACCGGCGGCGCGGGCCGCGGTGCAGTTGTCGTAGTACACGCTCTCGTCACCGGAGCCGGAATCGGATCCAGAGCCGTCGTCGGAGCCGGAACCCGTGTCGGTGTCGGTGTCGGCCGCCGGTTCGGCCGTGACGGTCCTGGTCGCCAACACCGTGACCGTCGGGGCGGGTTCGGGTGCGGCCGTCTCGGTGGCGGTGACCGTCGCGGTCGCCGTGGCCGTGACGGTCGCGGTCGGTTGCGGGTCGGCGGACACCGGCTCCTTGCCGTCGTCGCTCGTGCCGATGCCGACACCGATGAAGAGCGCCAGCCCGAGGGCGGGCAGTACGAATCTCTTGCGGGCCCATCTCGGGCTCTGCCGGTCCGGCCCGGGACCCGGTATCGGAGCCGGTTGCGGGGTGCCGGCGGTGTTGTACGGGTTGCTCATGGTCGTCCCCCTGGGTCGTGTTTCAGGTGGGTCGACGGTAGTGCGGCGGATGATGCGGTAAGGGGCCCTTGATACCTCGGTGACCGTTCCGTGACCCCTCGGAGGCACGGGCGGCTGTGCGGTAGGGTTTGTCTGTGCGATCACGCGGGGCAACCGCGGGTCGACGCACCGGGACGTGGCGCAGCTTGGTAGCGCACTTGACTGGGGGTCAAGGGGTCGCAGGTTCAAATCCTGTCGTCCCGACGGTGTGACAAAGGGGCCCTCGCGGGCGGTGGTCCGCGAGGGCCCCTTCGCGCGTTCCGGCGGCGCTTCTGGACGCTCGGGCGGGGTCGCCGGTGATCAGGCGTTCGTCCTCCGGTGCGGCGAAGGGGAACGTGGAGACCGGGACCGGCACCGTGTACGGCGTGGGCGGTCCGGGGCCGGCGGTGGCGTCGAACGGTCCATCGCGTCCGCCGACGAGGTGATGGTGGGAGTGGTCATGCCGGTCCTCGGCTCGGGATCGGTTTCGCGGTGGTGTCGGCGAGGCGGCTGCCGGGGATCGCCGCGAGCAGCTCGCGGGTGTACTCGTGGCGGGGCTCGGTGAACAGGTCCTCGGGCGGTCCCGTCTCCACGACGCGCCCGGCCCGCATGACGGCGACCTGGTGCGCGATCTGCCGTACGACGGCCAGGTCGTGGGAGATGAAGAGGTACGCGACACCGGTGTCCGCCTGCAACTCGGCCAGCAGTTCCAGGACTTGGGCCTGGACCGACACGTCGAGCGCGGAGACCGGCTCGTCGCACACCACCAGGTCGGGGGAGAGGGCGAGGGCGCGAGCGATGGCGACGCGCTGCCGCTGTCCGCCCGACAGCTCCGCCGGGCGGCGCTCCAGCGTCGAGGCCGGCAGCGCGACCCGGTCCAGCAGGTCGCCGGCCCGGGCGAGCCGGGAGGCGCGGTCGCCGACCTTGAACGCCCGCAGCGGCTCGGTGATCACCTCGGCGATGGAGAAGCGCGGGTCGAGGGACGCGTACGGGTTCTGGTAGATGAGCTGGGCGCGTCGGCGCAGCTGTCTGACCTGGGCGCCCTTGGCCCGGGTGACATCGGTGCCGTCGAACAGGAGCTGTCCGGAGGTCGGTTCGGTGAGGCGGAGGACCAGCCTGGCGGTGGTCGACTTGCCCGAGCCCGATTCGCCGACCAGGGCGAGGGTCCGGCCGCGACGCAGGGTGAAGCTGACGTCGTCCACCGCGCGCAGGGTGCGGGCCTCGCCGCCGGTGCGCGGCAGCCTGAACTCCTTGACCAGGTTGCGTACTTCGGCCAGGGGAGTTGTTTCGTCGGCCGGTGCGGCGGACGCAGGGGTGCGGGAGCGGGCCGTGGTGAGGCTCGGGGCGCTGGCCAACAGCCGCCGTGTGTACTCGTGTTGGGGGTCGGCCAGGACGGCACGGGTCTCACCCGCCTCGACGACCCTGCCCTGCTCCATCACCACCAGCCGCTGGGAGCGGTCGGCGGCCACCCCGAGGTCATGGGTCACCAGCAGGATCGCCGTGCCCAACTCCTCGGTGAGATGCTGGAGATGGTCGAGGATGACGCGCTGCACGGTGACGTCGAGCGCGCTGGTCGGCTCGTCGGCGATGATCAGCCTGGGCTTCGCGGCGATGGCGATGGCGATCAGCACCCGCTGCCGCATACCGCCGGACAGTTCGTGCGGGTACTGCCGGGCACGGACGGCCGCGTCGGGCAGCCCCGCCCGGTCCAGTACCGCGACCGCGTCGGCGGCCGCCGTACGACGGGTCGCCAGACCGTGGATGCGCAGCACCTCGGCGACCTGTTCGCCGATCCGCTTGACCGGGTTGAGCGAGACCGTCGGGTCCTGCGGGACCAGCCCGATCTGTGCGCCGCGCACGGTGCGCAGCTCCGCCTCCGACAGCGTCGCCAGGTCGTGCCGGCCGAAGCGGACCGTGCCCGCGTCGATGGTGCCGTTCGCCGCAAGCAGCCGGGTGACGGCGTGCGCCGTGGTGCTCTTGCCGGAGCCGGACTCGCCGACCACGGCGGTCACCTGCCCGGGCCGGACGTCGAGGTCCACGCCCCGCACCGCCGGTACGGCACTGCCACGGGTGCGGTACGACACCGACAGGCCGCGGATCTCCAGCAGTGGTGCGGTCACGTCCTCACCGTTCTCTTGTACGTCGGTCATCGCCGGGACCACTCGCCGTCCAGCGCCCGGGCGATACGGTTGGTGGCCAGCACGGTCGCGGCGATGGCCAGACCGGGCAGCGCGGTCAACCACCAGGCGTTCGCCAGGTAGTTGCGGCCGTCGGAGATCAACGTCCCCCACTCCGGGGCCGGTGGCGGAGCGCCGTAGCCGAGGAAGCTGAGCGCCGACACGGCCAGGATCGAGGCGCCGAAGTCCAGCGTCGCCAGGACGATCACCGGGCCGGCCGCGTTGGGCAGGACGTGCCGTCCCAGCACCGAGTACCAGCGGGCCCCGCTCGCGCGGGACGCCTCGACGAACACCGCCTGCCGTACCCGCAGCACCTCGGCGCGCGCCACCCGGGCGAAGGAGGCGACGCTCGCGATGCCCACCGCGACCGCCACCTTCACCGTCCCGTACCCGAGCGCGGTGACGAGGGCCAGCGACAGGAACAGCGCGGGGATGGAGAGGAGGACGTCGACGAAACGCATCAGCACGTCGTCCACCCAGCGGCCCACGAACCCGGCGACCACACCGAGCAGACCGCCGACCACGAACGCGACCAGGACCGCGATGATCGTGGCCTTGAGGGAGAGCTGGGCGCCGTGGACCACGCGGGAGAACACATCGCGGCCCAGTTCGTCCGTACCGAACCAGTGACTCCCGCTCGGATCACGGAAGTTCTCGGACGGCACCCCCTTCAACGGGTCCTGCGAGGTGAAGAGGTCCGGCCAGAAGGAGGCCAGCACCACCAGCACCACGACGACGGCCGACAGCAGCAGACCGGGACGGCGCAGCAGGAACCGCAGCACCTCCCGTACGTCGGTCCGGCGACGGCCCGGGTCCGTGGGGGACCCGGCCCCGACCGGGCGGGCGGGACCGGGAGCGGCCTCCGCCCGGCCGGCCACGCCGTCGACGTCCTTGGCGAGACTCTGGCTCATGCGAAGCCCGCCCCCCTGTCCGAAGCGACCACGATCCGCGGGTCGAGGAGCGGATAGACGAGGTCGACGAGGAGATTCGTCGCCACGAAGATCAGCGCCCCGAACACCACCACCCCCTGGACCAGCGGGATGTCCTGGGAGGTGACCGCGGCCGCGGTGACCCGGCCCAGTCCGTCGCGGGAGAAGACCGTCTCGACGACCACCGAACCGGCGACCAGCTGCCCGACCAGCAGACCGACGACCGTCAGCGCGGGCAGCGACGCGTTGCGCAGCGCGTGCCGCAGATGCACCCGCCACCGGCCGGCGCCCTTGGCCCGCGCGGTCTCCACATAGGCCTGGTCCAGGGCCGTGAGCAGGCTCTTGGCCAGCACCTGCGCGACCTGCGCGCCGGTCGGGATCGCCAGCGTGACAGCGGGCAGCACCAGCCCCTGGAACCCGTCGTTGCCGAACGCCGGGAACCAGCGCAGCCGGAAGGAGAACGTCTCGACGAGCAGCAGCCCCACCCAGAACGTCGGGACCGACACCCCGAGCGGGGGCAGCGACAGCAGCAACTGCCGCAGCCACCGCCGCGAGGTGTACGTCGCCACCACCGCGAGACCGGCGCCGAACAGCACCGCGAGGAGCAGCGCGGTGCCGGTCAGCTGGAGCGTCTGCGGCAGCGCGTCGGCCACCGTGGAGGCCACCGGGCGGCCGGTGGAGATCGCGTCGCCGAAGTCGCCGCGCACCGCCCGGCCCAGATGGTCGGCGTACTGCACGAGCACCGGCTTGTCGAAGCCGTACTCGTGCCGCAGCGCGGCGAGTTGGGCCGGATCCACCTGCCCGGAGTCCATCCCCGCACTCGCCATCGCGGTGACCGGGTCACCGGGCAGGAAGTCCAGCACCAGGAACGACACCGTGTACGCCGCCCACAGCACCCCGACCGCCTGCGCCAGCCGCTTGATCACATACCGGCGCATGTCCTAGCCGATCCAGGTGTCGTGCAACTGGACCCGGCTGCCCGAGTCGAAGGCGAGACCGTGGACCTTCTTCGTCACGGCCAGCTGGGTCTGGAGCTCCACCACCGGGACGTTGTACGCGTTATCCACGATCAGCTTCTGCGCCTCGGTCACCAGCTGCTGTCGCTCGGTGGCGTCCGTGGTCGCGGCCTGCCCGGCCAGCGTCGTGTCGAGCGAACTGGCGGGCAGACGGTAGAAGTTGGCCAGCTTGCTGGAGAAGGAGCTGCGCAGGATGTCGGGGTCGGCGCGGGTCACGTTGCTCCACACCAGGTCGAAGTCGCCGCCCTGGAGCGTGGTGGCGAACTGGCTGACCTGGCCCTGCTTGAGCACCACGTCGATCCCGACGTCCTTCAGCTGCTGCTGGACCAGCTCCAGCGCGGGCTGGTTGGTGGCGGCGTTGGGGAACCAGGCGATGGTCAGGCTCAGCTTCTTGCCGTCCTTGGCGCGGATGCCGTCGCTGCCCGTCTTCCAACCGGCCTCGTCCAGCAGGGACTTGGCCTTGGCCGCGTCGAAGGCGAGGTCGGCGGAGAGGTCCGTGTAGTCGGGCGTCGTGTGCGCCAGGACGCTGGTCGCCGGCCGGGTGCCGGTCGGGAAGACGGTGTCGGCTATCTGCTTGCGGTCGACGGCGGCCAGGATCGCCTGCCGCACCTTCGCGTCCTTCAGCACCGGCCGCGAGTTGTTGACCCCCAGGCCGAACACCACACCGGGGTTCGCCCGGCGCAGCAGCGTGACCTGACCGCCCCCGAGCGCCGCCTCGTTGGCCCTGCCGACGCTGCTGATCGCGTCCACCTGCCCGGACTGGAGACTGCCGGCCCGCACCCCCGCCTCGGGCACGACCTTGAACACCAGCTTGTCCAGATAGGCCTCGCCCTTCTTGGACCACAGCGCGGAGCCCCAGTCGTACCCGGTGCGCTTGACCAGGGTGATCGACTGGTTCTGCACATACTGCTTCAGCACGAACGGCCCGGACCCGATCGCGCCCTCGCTGCACTTCTGCTGCGGGGACCTCTTCACGCTCGCCGACGACTCGATGCCCAGCGAGTGGGTCGAAGTCGCTTGCAGGAACTGGGCGTTGGGCTCCTTGAAGGTGACCTTGACGGTGAGCGGGTCCACCACGGTGGTGCTCTCGACGCTGCTCAGATAACCCTGGGGGAGACTGCCCAGCGCGCCGAGCTTCGGCACCGCGTCGAAGTTGTCCTTGACGACCTGCGCGGTCAGCTTCGACCCGTCGCTGAAGGTGACGCCCGACCGCAGATGGAACGTGAACTGTGTCGCGTCGGCGTTGATGTCCCAGTTCTTGGCGAGCCACGGCACGATCTTGCCGGTCTCGGGGTCCTGGTCGGTGAGGGAGTCCACGGTCTGGCGTACCGAGTAGATGCTTTCGTTGCTGCCGGACTGCTGCGGGTCCACGCAGCCGGCGTCGGAACCCACCGCGAAGGTCAGGGTGCCCCCGGACTTCGGCCGGCCGCTTCCGCCGCTGGTGTCGTCACCGCCCGACCCGCAGGCGGTCAGCAGAACACTGGCGGTCAGCAGGGCGGCCAGGGGCGCCCGACGGGAGAGTCTGGAATCCGGGAGTGCTGTCACGGAGGGTTTCTCCTACTCGTATCACCAGGCACGGGGTGCCGTGCGAGGCACGGCCGTGCATGGGTGTGCGGCCCCGGCCGGCTCGACACCGGCCGCGGGGGAGCGCTGTACAGACATGTGGTCAGGGGGAGGCGACACCGGGAGCGGTGGCAGGGGGAAAGCGCGCAGAGGCGCCGGCCGGTGACGGACGTCAACCGGCGCGGGCCGGGCTCGTCAGGATCGACAGAGGCAGCTGGTGGAGCGCTTCAGATCGATGTGGCGTCGGCGCGAGAGCCGGGAGAAGGGCGTGGCGTCGGCGAAGGAGGCAGGCAGGTCACCGCTGTGCCGCATACCGGTCCTCCCTGATCTCCGGCCCCGGTCGAGGGGCCACGCGCTTGCGGGAATCGTCGGTGATCCCGCCGGGCTTTCACCTGGAGCACCCCACCGCGCGGGAGGGTTGCCGGTCAGCGAGCCAGGGCTTGACGCTGACACTCAATGCCGGACGCGATCGTACGGAGCGGTCTTGTCGTACGTCAATGCCGGAAAGGGGCATCCTGCGCGGGAAGGCGGTCCGTCTCACGTGCCGGGACAGCGCGGGGGACGAACCTCCTCCGTGCCCCGCGCGAGGCGGAACTCCAGGCGACCGAGCCGCTGTTGCCGACGGCACCGCCGCGGTGACCGCATTGACAAGCCGAATCCACCAGGGCTGTCATGAGCACATGATCCAGTGCCCCGCGCCCCGCCCCCGACGAGCCGACGGCCCCGCCCCCGGCTCCGGGGCCGGGCGTGGGCGACCGCCACGGGTGTACCGCCGGTGAGCGGTCGACGCGAGCTGCTCGACACCGCCCGGGCGGTTTTGACGGAGCGTCACGGAGTGCTCCTCCACGGCCCCGAGGGCATCGGCAGGTCCACGCTCGTGGCCGCCCTCATGACGTCCGCGCCGGGAACAGTGCTGTACTGCTCGCCCGCCCCGGAGGACGTCCGGCTCCCGTTCGGCGGTCTCGTCGACCTGTTCGCCCGGGTGCCGGAGGGCTGCCTGGAGGCACTGCCGTCCGAACCCCGGGCGGCACTGCGGGCGGCCCTGCTCCTCGGCCGCGAACCCACCGACGGCCGGAGCCTTCTCGCGGTGCGTGTCGCCGTCCTCGAAGTGCTGCGCGCCCTCGCCGCCGCAGGCCCTGTCCTGCTGGTCGTCGACGGTCTCCAGTGGCTCGACGAGCCGACCGCCGAGGTCCTCGCCTTCGCCGTACGCCGGGTCGAGGGCCTCGGCATCCGGATGGTGGCCACCGAGCGGGTGGCCGAGGGCGAGCAGCCCGAACGGCTGCGCTGCTGCCCGCCGGACACCGTCGAACTCCCCGTGCCACCGCTCGGCGACGACGAGGTGGCCCACCTCGTGCGCACCACCGTCGGCGCCGAACCACCGCCGGGCGTCCTGCGGGCGATCCAGGACACCGCCGCCGGAAACCCGTCGTACGCACAGGAGTTGGCGCGAGCCGCCCCGCGCGACCCGGTGCCCTTCGGCCGGCCACTGCCCGTACCCCGAAGACTCCGCGACCGACTCCTCGACCGGACACGCTCGTTGCCGCAGCCGGCTCAGCACACCCTCCTCGTCACGAGCGCCGCCGCCCATGCCACCCTCACCCTCCTGCGCGCCGCCGGACTCCCCGACCCCGCCGCCGATCTCGCGGCGGCCGAACGCATCGGCGTCGCGGAGGCCGACGCCCACGGCACCGTACGGTTCCGGCATCCGCTGCTCCGGGCCGCCGTCTACGCCGACGCACCGGAACACGGGCGCCGCGAGGCGCACGCCCTCCTGGCCCGCGCCGCCACCGAGCCCGTGGAACAGGCCCGCCATCTTGCCCTCGCCCAC
Source organism: Streptomyces sp. NBC_00075 (assembly GCF_045041225.1). Taxonomy (NCBI): domain Bacteria; kingdom Bacillati; phylum Actinomycetota; class Actinomycetes; order Kitasatosporales; family Streptomycetaceae; genus Streptomyces; species Streptomyces sp. NBC_00075. The sequence continues at coordinate 1,133,637 of NZ_CP108243.1, read as the reverse complement.
CCGTACGAGGACGAGACCACCGCCCGCACACTGATGTCGGCGGCCGAGGCCGTACGCCGCGACGGCACCCCCGACGCCGCCTTCGAACTCGCCGGGCTCGCCGCCCTGCGTACTCCCGCCGACCGCCCCGAGGAGCGCGCCGACCGGCTGCTCGCCGCCGCCGAATACGCCTGCGACGGCGGGCTGTCGGAGGAGGCCGCCCGGGCGGCCCGAACCGTCCTCGCCGGGTCGGGCTCCGCGCGGCGGCGGGCCCGGGCCCGGGTGATCCTGCTGCGCAATGCCGGGCAGGCGCTGGAGGGCACCCGTGACCTGATCGAGGAGGGCCTGCGGGACGCGGCCGGCGACCCGGAGGCGGAGGCCTGGCTGCACTACTGGGCGGCCGTACGGGGGCTGCTGTGCGGGGAGTTGGCGGACGCGGCCCGGCATGCCCGGCGCGCCGCCCGGCAGGGGCGGTCGGTCGGTGACACGGACACCAGGATCGGGGCCCTCGCCACCCTCGCCCGGGTGCTGTCCCTGGCCGGCGAACCGGTCGCCGCCGACGCGGCCCTGGAGGAGGCGCTCGCCCTGGCCGGCGGCGCCGACGCCGGCCCGGACAGCTGGGGACTGATCCGGATGCGTGCGATCCTCGCCCTCGACTCCGACAGGGTCGTCGAGGCCGGGGAGCGTGTCACCCGGCTCCTCGCGGAGATCGGCGCGTTCGCCGGGGTCGAGGAGACCGTGGCGACCCTGGTCGCGCTGACCCGTATCCAGGTGCGCGCCGGGCACTGCGGGGAGGCGCTGCGCACCGCCGCCCGCTGCTCGCGCACCCTGACCGGGACGGGCGTCCAGACCGCGCCCGCCCTGTACGCGGCGGCGCTCGCGGCGACCGCCGGCGGCACCGCGGAGGAGGCCCGGCGCCTCGCCGAACAGGCGGTACGGGCCTCCGAGGCGGACGGCGACCGGCTGTTCCTGCTGCGCGCGCTGGCGGTGCTCGGCCAGGCCCAGCTGCTCGACGGCGACCCACGGGGTGCCGCTGCCGCCGTCGAGACACTGCAACGCGTCAAGCGGCTGGGTGAGGCGATGTGCGCGGCCGACCCGCCGCTGCTGCACTGGTACGCCGACCTGGCCGAGGCCCTGGTCGTCCTGGGCGAGACGGACGCGGCCGGAGCCGTCCTCCAGGATGCCCGTACGCGGGTGTCCCGCGATGCGCCCGGGAGCGTACTGGCGGCTCTGGACCGGGCGGAGGGGCTGCGGGAGGCGGCACTCGGCCGGGCGAAGGAGGGGGCGCTGCGGCTGCGTACCGCCGTGGACCGGCTGCGTCGGCTCCCGTTGCCCGTCGAGCTGGTGCGCGCCCTGATCGCCCTCGGCACGGTCGAGCGCCGCGCACGGCACCGGAGCGCGGCGCGGACGGTCCTGCGCGAGGCGGCGGAGACCGCGACCCGGATCGGCGCCGCTCCCCTCGCGGCACGCGCCCGGGACGAGCTGGTGCGGCTGGACGCCGGGGACCGCGCCGGTGAGGCCGGCGGCCCCGAACTCACCCCCACGGAGGCCAGGATCGCCGAACTCGTCGGCGGCGGGGCCACCAACAGGGAAGTCGCCGCACGGCTGTTCATCAGCGTCAAGACGGTGGAGGGCGCCCTCTCGCGGGTCTACCGCAAGCTCGGCGTCCGTTCACGCACCGCGCTCGCGCACGCGATGGCGGTCGCCGTCCTCGCCTCCGGGGCCGCCGTGGGATACGGCGACGACGACCAAGTGACCCCCGTGACACAGGGAGTGACGGTGAGTCAGCCCGGGCGGATCCGAATGTCCCGCACACCCGACACACGCCGTTGACGTGACATGCGCAGTTAACACGGAGAGCAAGGGTTCCCCCGCTTATGGGGGAGGGGCCGCCGTTCCTACGGTGAAGCCGTTCCGCTTCTGGGACAGCCACCCCCCACTCCTCGGAGGACGTCAGTGAAGTCACGTCTGAAACTGCTCGGACTGGTCGCCGCACCGGTCCTGCTCGCCGCAGCCGTCCCCACCGCCTACGCGGCGAACATCGCGCAGCCGCACGCGACTCGGGCGGCCGTCACCGGAGACGTCCTCAAGGGCCTGAACATCCACGCGACCCGCACCGGCAAGGTCGCCGCCGGGAAGCGCATAGCGGTGGCGATCAGCCTCACCCCCAGAAACGCCAAGGCGCTCGACACCTTCGTCGCCAAGGTCAGCGATCCCAAGTCGAGTTCCTACGGCCACTATCTGACGAAGAGCCAGTTCGCGGCCCGCTTCGGCCGGACCGACGCCGAGGTCGAGCAGGTCAAGGACTACCTCCGCGCGCAGGGCCTGACCGTCGGCAAGGTCCACTCGGGCAACCTGCTCGTCGACGCCAGCGGCACGGCCGCCCAGCTGGAGAAGGCCTTCGGCACCAAGCTGTCGACCTGGAAGGACACGGCGTCCGGACGTTCCTTCTACGCCAACGACGCCGCGCCGACCCTGCCGTCCTCGGTCGCCGCCCTGGTCAGTGATGTGGCGGGCCTCAACAACCGCGTCCAGCTGCACCACCAGTCGACGTCCCGTGTCGCGCCCCGCAACGGCCCGGGCGGCGGCTACACCCCGGCCCAGCTCAAGGGCGGCTACAACGTCTCCGGCACCTACACCGGCAGCGGCCAGAAGATCGCGCTGCTGGAGTTCGACGGCTTCCAGCAGTCCAACATCACCAAGTACGACACCAACTACAGCCTGGGCTCGCCCACCCCGACCGTGTCCAAGGTGGACGGCGGCTCGGGCGCGCTCGGCGACGGCCAGGTCGAGGTCGAGCTGGACATCGAGGTCCTGCACGCCATCGCCCCCAAGGCGAACGTCACCGTCTTCGAGGGCCCCAACTCCGACGCCGGCGAGGTCGACACGTACCAGGCCATCGTCGACAGCGGCATCCCGACCACGTCGATCAGCTGGGGCGCCGCCGAGAGCGCCCGCACCACCTCCAACATCAACGCAGTGGACGCCGTCTTCAAGGCGGGCGCCGCCCAGGGCCTCGGCTTCTACGCGGCCTCCGGCGACGACGGCTCCGACGACGCGGGCGACGGCGGCACCTCCGTCGACTACCCGGCCAGCGACCCGTACGTGACCGGCGTCGGCGGCACCAAGCTGACCGTGACCTCCGCCAACGCCTTCAGCAAGGAGGTGGCCTGGTCCGGCGGCGGTGGCGGCAAGTCCTCCGTCTTCAAGATCCCCAGCTGGCAGACGGCCGTCCAGAAGAGCGCGGGCGGCGGCTACCGCCAGGTCCCGGACGTCTCGGCGCACGCCAACCCCAGCCCCGGCGTCTCGATCTACTCCCAGGGCTCCTGGTCCTCGGTGGGCGGTACGAGCGCGGCGGCGCCGGAGTGGGCGGCCTTCGCGGCCCTCTACAACCAGCAGGCCGCGGCGGCCGGCGAGGCCAACCTCGGCTTCGCCAACCCCGCCCTCTACTCGGCGAGCGGCACCGGCTTCCACGACATCACCAGCGGCAGCAACGGCGCCTACTCCGCCGCCACCGGCTGGGACTTCACCACCGGCTGGGGCTCGTACAACGCGGCGACCCTGGCAAGCAAGCTCCTCGGCTGACCGAGCCGACCGAACACACCACAGCGCGGGCCGGGACGACTCCCGACCCGCGCTGTCGGCGCCCCAAAGGGGCGCGGGGCTGTATCGATATGCGGCTCCGCCGCGTGGGCGCGACCAGCCACAACGCCGCCGCAGCGAACCGACAACACCGACTGGCACCCAGCGGAGCGTCACCCCTGCGGATGCCGCAGGGGCACCACCCCCACGCACCGCCCCTCCCGGTCCAGCAGCCGCCCCATGTGCTTGACCGTCCGCAGCACCACCGAGCGGTCGTCGACCGTGAGACGCGGCAACTGCCGGGACAGATGGGCCTCGAAGTCGTGCACGTCGTGCAGGTCCCGCAGCCACACGTCGATCACCAGGTTGTGCGGGCCCGCGGTGATCGCGCACGAGCGGACCTCGCGCACCCCGGACAGCGCCCTGCTGGTCTCCGCCACGAACTGACCCGGTACGGAGGCGAAGTACACGGCGGACAGCGGCCAGCCCGACAGCGGCCGGGCCAGATCGCAACGCAGGCTCAGGCGTGAGGTGAGCAGCGACTGGAGTCTGCGGCGGACCGTGGTGAGGCTGGTGTCCGTCGCCGCCGACAGGTCCCGCAGGGACAACCGGCCGTCCGTGCTGAGCAGTTCGAGCAGGTGGGCGTCCAGGGCGTCCCAGCCGGCCTCGTCCGCGGGCCGGCACGGCGGGGGCAGGGCCGCCTCGATACGGGCGCTCTGGACGGCGTCCAGGCTGCGCAGCCGCCACCGGCTGCCCTCGGTCGGGAGGCCGGTCGACACATGGGTGCGGGTCGCCCGTACCCCGGGTGTCCGCTGGAACAACAGCGTGGTGAGGTGCGCCAGTTCGTCCAGGCTCCGGGTCACCACCGAGGCCACCAGGTCCCGGCCGCCCGCCGTGAGCTTGATGTTCGTCACCGCCGGATCCGCCGCGAGGGCCCGAGCCACGTCCGGAGCGGTGCCCGGCTCGGTGTCCACCTCGACCACGGCGGTCACCACGATCCGCGAGTTGGACAGCCGGGGGTATGCGGTCACCCACGCCAGCCCCGCCTCGGTCAGCCGGTGCCAACGGCGGGCCGCCGTCACCGGGTTGACCCCGAGCACCTCACCGACCAGCTTCCAGGGCGCCCTGGGATGGATCTGTAGGGCGTGCACGACACCCCGGTCCAGCTCGTCGAGTCCGTCGGCCTCCACGGTGGCGGAATCCTGCACCCCCATGGGCGGCACATCCCTGCGCACACCCGGGGAATCGGACGTGAAATCTGCGTGGTGACCCGGAGTACTTCCGCGCATCCCACACTCCCTTCTCCTGACCCCGACCGGCCCGGACCGCTTCCGGCAGTCCCCGACAACAGAGGAGTGACCGCATCCGATGACGAATGCCACGACCCCCGAGGCACCCCGCACCGCCCTGCGGATCCACCATGCCCGGCTCATCGACGGCACCGGCGCGGCCCCCGTGGACGACGCCGTCGTCGCCGTCGACGCGGAGGGAACCCTCACCTACGCCGGACCCGCCGCGACGGCGCCCCCGGCTTCCGAGAATGCTTCCCCGGTCCGCGAGATCGACGCGGGCGGCCGTACCGTACTGCCCGGCTTCTTCGACTGCCATGTCCACCTCGCCTACGCGCAGGGCTCCCCGCCCGGCCGCCGCGCCGAACTCGACCCCGTCCTGGTCACCCTGGACACCGCCGGGCGGCTGCGCCAGACCCTCGACGCGGGCATCACCAGCGCCCGCGACCTGGGCGGGCTGAGTGCGGGCTACCGTACCGCTGTCGAGACCGGCCGGATCGTCGGTCCACGGTTGCACACGGCCGTACGGATCATCAGCCACACCGGTGGCCACGCCGACGTACGGCTGCCCGACGGCACCGACCTCAGCGCCGGGATGTCCGAGATCGCCGACACGGCGGACGAGGCCCGGCTCGCCGTGCGCCGGGTGCTGCGCGAGGGCGCCGACCTGGTGAAGATCTGCGCCACCGGCGGTATGGGCAGCCCCTACGACCAGCCCGACGACGAGGGCCTCCTGGAGGAGGAGATCCGGGCCGTCGTCGACGAGGCGCGGCGCCACGGCGGCAAGCCGGTCGCCGCCCACGCCCAGGGCAACGCGGGCATCCTGAACGCGCTGCGGGGCGGGGTGACCAGCATCGAGCACGGCTACGGGCTCGACGAGCAGGCCTTGTACATGGCGGGCGAGCAGGGCACCTTCGTCGTGCCGACGCTGTCCACCGTCTACGCCGGCATCAACAAGGACACGATGCCCGACTACCACTACCAGAAGAAGGTCCGCTGGTCCGGGCTGACCAAGGAGAACATCGCCCGCGCCATCGAGTACGGTGCCCGGATCGCGCTCGGCACCGACGCCGCCGTCGGCCCGCACGGCGTGAACCTGATGGAACTCAGCTACCTGGTGGACCTCGGCATGGACCCGATGGACGCCATCGTCGCCGGGACCCGTACCTCCGCCGAGCTCCTCGGCGTGGCCGACCGGTTGGGCACCCTGACCGCCGGCCGCACAGCCGACCTGATCCTCTGCGACGGCGACCCGCTCACCGACATCGGCGTCCTCGGCGATCCCGCCCGCATCGTCTGCGTCGTCCAGGACGGCGTCGTACGCAAGGACCTGCTCGACCTCCCGCTCCCAGCCGCCCCGACCGGAAGGCAACCGTGATGTCCTCACTGACCGACCTCCCAGCACCGGACAGCAAGTCCCCGGAGACCGGCCGGCCGAGCGGCCTCGACCGGGTGCTCTCCCTCATCGAGCGGGTGGGCAACGCCCTGCCCAACCCGATCGTCCTCTTCGCCGGCCTCTTCCTGCTGCTGGCCGCCGTCTCCACCGGCCTCGAACTGGCCGGCGTGTCCGTCAAGGTGCCCGGCACCGACGAGACCAAGCACATCACCGGGCTCTTCAGCGGCGACGGTGTGCGCTGGCTGGTGGAGAACCTCATCGTCAACTTCGCCACGTTCCCGCCGATCGGCGCCGTCCTGGTGCTGATCATGGTGGTCGGGCTCGCGGAGAAGACCGGCCTGCTGGAGACCGTGATGCGGGCCACCCTGGCGAGAGTGCCGCGCCCGGTGCTCCCGTACGCGGTGGCGCTGATCGCCAGCCAGGCGCACATGATGAGCGACGTCGCCGCCATCGTGCTGCCGCCGCTCGCCGCGCTGGTCTTCAAGAGCGCCGGACGTCACCCCGTCGCGGGCCTCATCGGGGGCTTCGCCTGCGTGACCGCGGGCTACGCCGCCGGGTTCACCATCGGCTCGCTCGACGCCCTCTACGTGGGCATCACCCAGCAGGCCGCCTCGGTGCTCCCGGCTGCCGAGGGCCTCGACATCCATCTGCTGATCAACTACTTCTTCACCGCGGCAAGCAGTGTCGTCCTCGCGGCGGTCGGCGGCTTTCTCATCAGCCGGGTCCTCGAACCGCGCCTGGGCACGTACGAGGCCGGCGCGGACGAGCCCGAGCAGCAGGACCTCACGCTCACTCCCGTCCAGCGGCGTGGGCTGCTCTACACCGGTCTGGTCGTCCTCGCCTACCTGGGCGGGGTGCTGGCCCTCTGGCTGCCGGCCGGGGCTCCGCTGCGCGGCGAGGGCGGGGCCTTCGTGCCCTCGCCGTTCCTCTCGGGCATCGTGCCGGTGCTCTTCGGGGCGTTCCTGCTTGCCGGGCTGACCTACGGCTTCACGGTGAAGAAGCTCACCGGCGCCGAGGACGTGGCGACGGCCGTCACCGAGTCCGTGAAGAGCATGTCCGGCTACCTCGTGATGATGTTCGTCGCCGCGCAGGTCATCGCCCTGTTCACCTGGTCCAACGTGGGTGTGCTGCTGGCCGTGAAGGGCGCCGCCCTGTTCAAGTCCATGGGGGTGACCGGCTTCTGGGCGATCATCGTGTTCGTCCTGCTGGTCTCCTGTCTCAACCTGTTCATCCTCTCCGGCTCCGCCCTGTGGTCGCTGGTCGGGCCGGTCTTCATCCCCGCGTTCATGCTGATGGGGATGAGCCCGGCCCTCACCCAGGCGGCGTTCCGGATCGGGGACTCGGCCACCGGCGTCATCACCCCGATGAACCCCTACCTGTTCCTGATCCTGGCGATGCTCCGCCAGTACGAGCCGGACGCCCGCCTCGGCACACTCATCTCCCGGCTCGCCATCTTCGTGGTGCCGTTCATGGCGATCTGGCTGGCGATCCTCGGCATCTTCTACGGCTTCGACCTGCCCCTCGGCCCGGGCGCGCACATCGGCCTCCCGTGATCGTGGCGCGGGGCTGCCGCCGATCAGCCCCGCGTCGCCCATTCCCGGACCACCTCGGCGAACTCGTGCGGCAGTTGCTCCGGGACGGGCACGTGCCCGCCCGACAGCACCCGGGTCTCGCAGCCCAGCGCGGCGGCGAACTTCTCGAGCCCGGGCAGGGAGTAGTGGTCGCCGGGCGCGCAGACGGCGAGGGTGGGGGCGGTGATGTACGGCAGCCGCTGGTCCATGGCGTACCGCCGGACCGCCTCGTGGCCCTCCTCGACCCGGTCGAGGACGGTCAGGGCGTCCACCATGAAACGGTTGAGGGCGGCTTCCTCGCCGAGCTGGTAGAAGCCGCGGCGGTGGTTCCACAGCTCCACGAGATGCGAGCCGTCGGGCCGGGGGACCACATGGTCGATCTGTTTGCGCTCACCCGCCGTGCGCCGCTTCTCCTCGTCGACGAACGGCGTGGCGGACAGCAGCAGTCCGGCGACCCGGTCCTGATGCCGGGCGGCCAGCTCCACCGCGATCACCCCGCCCGTGTGATGCCCGACGAGATGGAAGCGCTCCAGTCCCAACGCCTCGATCAGGGCGTCGGCGGCATCGGCGAACCGCTCGATCGAATGCGGCCCCTCGGGCTTCGCGGAGGCGCCGTAGCCGAGGGTGTCCATGGAGATCGCCCGGTGCGTGGCGCCGACCAGCGGCAGCACGTCGAGGTACTCGGTCCAGGAGCGCGGGGTCTGGTGCAGCATCAGCACGGGGTCGCCCGTGCCGCACTCGACGTAGTGCAACTGTCCGAAGGGGCTGGGCGCGTAGCCCTTCCGCAGGGTGTTCAGGGGGTTCGTCATCGGTGACCTGCCTTTTCCTGTTCCTGTACGGGGGTGGGTGGGTGGTGCGTTGTCGGCTGCGTGCGTCGTGGCTGGTCGCGCCCACGCGGCGGTAGCCGCAAATTCAATACAGCCCCGCGCCCCTAGGTATGCGCCCGGCGCCGATCGCTTTTAAGGGGCGCGGGGAACTGCGCGACCAGCCCCCACCAGCCCGCAGCCGACAACGCACCCCTGCACTAAGGCACCTTGAGGGAGAGCGCCGGCAGTACGGAGGCGCCGACGGACTCGATCAGGTCGGTGGGTGGGTCGTAGGAGCCGACGTGTTGCAGCAACACCCCGGACACCCCGGCGGAGTCGAGGTCGCGGAGCCGGGACGCGATGTGGTCGGCCGTGCCGAACAGGCAGAACTCCCGGGCGAATTGGACTGCCGCCTCGTCGCTGATCCACTCCGAGCAGATCTCCACGGCGGCCTTCCAGTCCTCGGCGTGCACGAGGTCCGGGTAGACGTCCTCGACGGTCGCGGGAACGTCGACGTCGATGCCCGCGAGGGCAAGAAAACCTGCTCCGCCGTTCTGGGCGATCGACGCGCAGACGGGCTTGAGGAGTTGGGCCTCGGCCTCGACGTCGTCGGTCACCGCGCAGAACGCGGAGACGGTCAGCGGCAGGGCGTCGGCGTCACGGCCCGCCGCCTCGGCGCCCTCGCGGACGCGTGCGGTGGCGCTCGTGAGCGTCCTCGGCGAGATGCCGCTGAGGAGGATCACACCGTCGGCGATCTCGCCCGCGAGCCGCAGGTTCTTCGGGCCGCTCGCCGCCAGGTGCAGGGGGACTTCGGGGCGCGGATCACGCAGCCGGGACCTGGCCCCGCCCCCGAAGTCCCACTCCTCGCCGTCCAGCAACGCCCTCACCATGCGCAGCCCTTCACGCATCGCCGCCGAGGTGGTCTGGCGCAGTCCGACGGGCCCCACCGAGCTGTTGCCCACGCCGAGGCCGAGTGTGAATCTGCCGGGTGCCAGTTCGGCCACGCTGCGCGCGGCCGAGGCGACGACCGCCGGGTGCCGGGTCGCCAGGTTGGTGACGGCGGTGCCCAGCCCGATCCGCCCGGTGCCCAGGGCGGCGGCGGTCAGGGTGGTGAACACGTCCCGCCACAGCAGCTGGGAGTCGGGGAACCAGACGTCGTCGAAGCCCAGCTCCTCGGCGCGGCGCACGGTTTCGAGCACCCGGTCCGCCCGGTCGCAGGGAGGTACGCGGACACCGATGCGCAGGGTGGCCGGTGCCGTGCCCTGCGACGGGGGCCGTGCGTCGCCCGTGAGTGGTCGTCCCTGTCCGTCCTGCCCCTGTCCGTCCTGTCCGTGTCTGTCTGGAAGAGCGCTCATGGTCGGGAGCGTAGGGACGGCCACGGCTCCGGCCCCATGGGATCGGTCCGGCCAGCGGGACGCAGTGCTCCGCGTGAGGCGGAATCACCCCACTTCACTCCACGAGGAGCGGACGCAGTGTCCTGTGGGCGATCCGCAGGCCCTGTTTCACCTTTTCCGGAGTCCCGGACCAGACGGGGTCCTCGTGTTCGACGGAGAGGGTGCCCGTGTATCCGAGTTCGTGGAACCGGTCGACGACACGGCGCCAGTCCACCTCGCCCAGGCCCGGCACACGGTAGCGCCACCAGCCCGTCTCCCAGGGGTTGCCGCCCTTGTTCACGGTGCCGAAGAAGCCGAACCGGTCACGCCTGCCGGGGAAGGTCTCCACGTCCTTGGCCTGGGTGTGGGCGATCCGGTCGATGTACGGCTCGATGGTCGTGAGGGGGTCGACGCCGATCCAGGTCAGGTGCGAGGGGTCCCAGTTGAGGTAGAACCCGAGGCCGAACATCCACTCCCACAGCTCGGGCGAGTAGGCGAGGTTGCCCGGATAGCCGTCGGGGTGCCAGCCCTCCATCACACAGTTCTCGATCACGATCCTGACCCCGCGCTCCGTCGCGTGGTCCACCAGCTCGGGCAGGATCTTCTCGCCCTCGCGCAGGTTCTCCGCGACGCTGAGCCCCGGATCGCGCCCGATGAACGTGCCGACCGACTCCACCCCCAGCCGCGCCGCCACATCGATCACACGCTTGAGGTGGGTCCGGATCGCCTCCCGGGCCACCGGGTCGGGGTGCAGGTTGTTCTCGTAGTAGGCCAGCGAGCTGATCTCCAGGCCGGTGCGGCGCAGCAGTTCACGGGTGGCGTCCTCGTCGGCCTCCGAGAAGGCCGCGACGGGCAGATGGGAGGCTTCGAAGTCGCGACCGCGGCCGTCCGGCCACACCGCGACCTCGAGGCTCTGGTACCCCTCGCCGGCGGCCCAGGTGGCGATCTCCTCCAGGGACAGGCCGGGGAGGCACGCTGTCAGAAGTCCGAGTTTCATGGCGCTGGTCCTTCGCTGAGTGACGACTTGGGGAACGGGGGAGCGGGGTGGAGGTCAGCCGGGGACGGTGGTCCACACGCGCCGGTCCGCCGAGGTCATGACGGCGTCGACGAGATGGGCGGACCGCACTCCGTCCAGGACGGTGGGGAGGCCGTCGGGGGCCTCGCCGTGGAGGGCGGCGTAGGAGTCCTTGACGAAGTGCTCGAAACACTCCAGATAGCCCTGGGCGTGCCCGGCGGGCACGATCGAGAGCCGGGCCGCGTCGGCGGAGTTCGACGCCGGGTCGCGTACCACCGTCTCGGTGCGGTTCTGGTGGCCGAGCCACAGGGATTCCGGCAGTTCCTGGTCGAACACGGCGCTGGCGTCGGCGCCGTCGAGTTCGAGCCACAGCCGGTTCTTCCGGCCGGCCGAGACCTGGGAGACGGTCGCGGACACCAGCACTCCGTCCGTCGTCCGACCGAGAACGCCGAGCGCGTCCTCAGTGGTGACCGGGACGCGTGCGGAGCCGGCGAGAGCGCGGCCCGAGAACGACGGGCCTCCGGCGTCGGGCCGTTCGGCCACCGTCGTGGTGGCCTCGGCCAGTACCTCCGCGAGCCGGACCCCGGCCACCCATTCCACCAGGTCGAACCAGTGCGAGCCGATGTCGGCGAAAGCCCTTGAGGCGCCGCCGAGCGCCGGGTCCACCCGCCAGTTGGTGTGCTCGGGCATCAGCAGCCAGTCCTGGAGATACGAACCGTGCAGCAGCTGCCAGGGACCGAAGTCGCCAGCCGACACCCGAGCCCGCAGTTCGCGGACCATGGGGTGGTAGCGGTAGACGAACGGCACGGTGGCGACCAGGCCCGACGTCGCGGCGGTGTCGGCGAGCAGCCGGGCCTCGGCCGCCGACGTGGCGAGGGGCTTCTCGCAGATGACGTGTTTTCCCGCCAGCAGCGCGTCGCGGGCCTGGGACACGTGCAGGTGGTTGGGCGTACAGACGTGGACGACATCGATGCCGGGGTCGCCCAGGACGGCGTCGACGTCGGGATACGCGACCTCGACCTGCCAGTTCCGTGCCGCCGCCCGGCTCCGCTCCGGTGAGGAGGCCAGGACGCCGACCACTTCCGCGCCGGCCGCGCGTGCGCTGCGGAGGTGAACCCCCGCGATCATTCCGGCGCCGAGGACGGCGACCCGAGGTCGCGGTGCCCGTGGACGTCGTACGTGTGTGCTGTCGATGCGGAGGGTGTGCCCTATCGGGGCGGTCATGCAAGGTCCTTTCGGCAACTGCCGTACGGAACCCGCCTGTACCGGCCTCATCCGCTGCCAACAATATGAGCTGTTGTTCTGCCGGAACACCCCCATGAATAATGTTGTTTTTGGAATAATTGGCCGCCGTCGCCGCCCGTCACCGGCGTCATAAGGGAGTGGACATGGCAGCACGACTGGGTGCACCGGGCAGCGGCTCGCGCCGTCACCCCGACGCGGTCCGCAGCCGGATCGCCCGTCTGGTCGCGGCGGGCGAGGCGGCCCACCGCCTCGACCTGTCCCGGCTCACCGGGCTCTCGCGGTCCTCGATCCACACCCACGTGCAGGATCTGGTGGACGCCGGCCTGCTGCACGGCGACGATGCCTCGGGCGGCGGCAGGGGCCGGCCGGCACTGCGGCTCTCTCTCGCGGGCGACGCGGGCGTCGTGCTCATCGCCGACCTCTCCGCCTTCTCGGCGCGCTGTGTGGTGGCGGACCTGACCCAGCGGGTCCTCGCCGAACTGACCCTCCCCTGGCGGCTCGCCGAGGGCCCGCAGCTCACCCTGTCGTTCCTCGCGGACCGGTTCGCCGGCCTGCTGGAACAGGCCGGGATCCCGGCGGACCGGCCGCGTGTCCTGGTCGTCGGCCTGCCGGGCCCGGTGGACGTGGCGCGGGGCATGGCCGTCCGCCCGCCGATCATGCCGGGCTGGGACGGCTTCCCGGTGGCCGAGCGGCTCGCCGCCGAGTTCGACTGCCCCGTCCTGGTCGACAACGACGTCAACCTCATGGCCCTCGGCGAGGCGCGCACCGTGCCGCCCGAGCAACTGCCCGTGTTCTTCGTGACCGTCGGCGCCGGCATCGGGGCCGGGTTCGTGCTCGCCGACGGAACGCTCCACCGAGGCGCCGACGGCGCGGCCGGGGACATCGGGCACATCCGCGCCCCCGGCGCCGACGACGTGGTGTGCCGGTGCGGCAAGGTCGGCTGTGTCGAGGCACTGGCGTCCATCGGGGCGCTCGCCCGCCGCCACGCGCCGCCCGGTGCGGCGGACGGCGACTACGCGCCGGCGGGCACGGCGGCGGACGACGCCGCGATGCGGGCCTTCCTGGGGCGGCTGCGGGACGGTCTGCCGGACGAGCTGCGGGCGGTCCGCGCGGCGGGGGCCACCCTGGGGGAAGTCGTCGCCCTGTGCATCCACATGCTGAATCCGCGCCATGTCGTCGTCGGCGGCGAGGTCGTGGAGGCGAGCGACGATCTGCTCTCCGCGGTGCGCGGGGTGGTGTACCGGCAGGCCCTGCCCCTCGCCACCCGTGAACTGACCATCACCCGCAGCGTGCTGGGGAGGGACGCGTCGATGGTCGGGGCGATGGTGCTCGGCGTCGAGCACCTGCTGTCGCCGACCGGGATCGGCCGCTTCCTGGACCAGGACGACAGGCACGGCACCGTGCGGGGCGCACACCCGGCGAGGTGACGGCCTTTCACCGAGTCGTTCACCCAGCGGTCCGTTCAACGGAACATCGCGCTTCTACGCTCCCCACGGAGGCCACTAGCTTCCGACACGTCTCGCACGTCCGGTCTCATCCAACCGGCGGATTCGCTCCGCGCGAACCAGACTTGGGAGACACGGTGAACCGACCCACCCCTCGCGCAAACATCGGCGTCGTCGGTGCGGGCGTCGTCTTCGACGCATACGCCCTGGGGCTCGCCTGGTACGGCGATCTGCCCGTCGTCCGGGTCGCCGACATCGACGTCGGCAGGGCCCGCGCCAAGGCCGAACTCCACGCGATCCCCGCGTACGGCACGCCCGAGGAGCTCTACGCCGACCCGGACGTGGACGTCGTCGTCAACATCACGCCCCCCGTCGCCCACTGGGAGGTCACCCGGGACGCGCTCGCCGCGGGCAAGCACGTGTACAGCGAGAAGCCCCTCGCGGCGACGGCCGAACTGGCCCGTGCCAACCTCGACCAGGCGCGTGCCGCCGGCCGGGTCCTCGCCGGCGCCCCCGACACCTTCCTCGGCACGGCCGGTCAGACGGCCCGCGCGGCCGTCGACCGCGGTCTGATCGGTACTCCGTTCGCCGCGACGTCCTTCGTCCGGTCGCCCAGGGTCGAGACGAAACACCCCAACCCCGGGTTCTTCTACCAGCCCGGAGGCGGACCGACCCTCGACTGGGGCCCCTACCATGTGGCCGCCCTGGTGAACCTGCTCGGGCCCGTCGCCGAGGTCGTCGGGACCAGCGCGATCCCGACTCCCCGGATCGCCGTCACCGCGCCGGACCGGGTCGTCGACGAGGTCGAGGTGACCGTGCCGACGACCACCGCCTCGATCCTGCGCACGGTCTCCGGCGTGATCGTCTCCACCCTCTACAGCTTCGACATCTGGGACATGACGCTGCCCCACATCGAGGTGTACGGCACCGAGGGCACGCTGAACATCCCCAATCCGAACCACCACGACGCCCCCGTCCTCATCAAGCGCCGTACGGACGCGGACTGGTCGGAGCTTCCCCCGGTGCTCCCGCCGACCTGTGACCCGGCCGTACGGCTCTTCCGCGGGCACGGTGTCAACGACCTGGTCGAGTCGCTGAGCGGCGAACCCCTGCGCGTCTCGGGCGAGTTCGCCCTGCACGTCCTCGAAGTCCTCGAAGCGATCGAGCAGTCGACCTTCGCCGACGGGGTGCGTGCGATCAAGAGCACGGCTGTGCAGCCCGCGCCGGTCGCGGCAGCCGACTCCGCCTCCGCCTGAGTCTCCCCCCGGCCCCGCACGCCGGCCGCGGATCGAAGTACCAGCACGACCCACCCTCGAAAGGAACTCCCATGCAGCGTGCGATTCGCACGGCGGCACTCGCGACGGCGGCCGTACTGGCCGGCGCCGGTGTCACCGCGTGCGGCGGCGGCTCGACCTCCTCGTCCGGCGCCGACACCATCACCTACTGGGCCACCAACCAGAGCGCCAGCCTCGACGCGGACAAGAAGATCCTCCAGCCGGAGATCGACAAGTTCACGAAACAGACCGGCGTCAAGGTCGAGCTGGAGGTCATTCCCTCGGCGGACCTGCTCAACCGCATCCTCGCGGCGACGACCAGCGGCAAGGGCCCCGACGTCCTGAACATCGGCAACACCTGGTCCGCCTCGCTACAGGCCACCGGCGCCTTCGTACCGTGGGACAAGGCGAAGCTGGCCGAGGTCGGCGGCGCGTCCCGCTTCCTGCCGACGGCGCTGAAGTCGACGGGCGCCACCGGCGAGGACCCGATGAGCCTGCCGCTCTACACCAACGCCTACGAGCTGTACTACAGCAAGAAGCTGTTCAAGGCGGCCGGGATCAGCGCGCCGCCCAAGACCTGGAGCGAGTTCGTCTCCGCCGGGCGCAAGCTCACCAAGGACACCGACGGCGACGGCAAGACCGACCAGTGGGGTCTGGGCATGCAGGGTGCCTCCCCCTCGTACGCCGCGCATCTCGCGTACATCCTCGGCACCCAGCACGGAGCCGAGGTCTTCGACGGCCACACCCCGAAGTTCGCCGACACGGGGATGGTCGACGGGATCGACCAGTGGCTGTCCTGGATGGGCGAGGACGGCATCGCCAACCCCTCGGACGCGGAGGTCGCCGACAAGACCGCGATGACGCAGAACTTCGCGGCGGGCAAGGCCGGGATGATCCTCGCCCAGGCCTCGACGGGCCTGACGCTGAGCCAGTTCGAGATGACGGCGGACGACTACGGCGTCGCACCCGTGCCCGCCCAGGACCAACCGCCCGCGGGCGGCAAGGACATCGGGTCCTTCGTCGGCGGGATCAACGTGGCGATCTTCAAGAACACCGGGAACCCCGAAGGCGCCACGCAGTTCGTGAAGTTCCTGACCAGCGCCGGTGAGCAGGTGACCCTCAACAAGGTCTACGGGACGCTGCCCTCGGTCACGGACGCCGAGGACCCGGCGTTCGAGACCCCCGCACTGGCCGTGGCCCGCGACACCCTCGCCGACCGGTCCCAGCCGCTTCCGCAGATCACCGAGGAAGCACAGTTCGAGACCCTGGTCGGCTCGGCGATGAACGGTTTCGCGGCCCGGACCGCGACCGGGGACCAGCCCGGGAAGGCCGCCATCAAGGATGAGATGGCCGCGGCCAACCAGAAGCTCGAAGCCGGCAGCTAGGAGCTTCCCGATGGCAGTCATCAGTCCCTCCGGGACACGTGAGACTCCCGAGACCCCGGACAAGCCGCGGCGCCCCGAACGCCGACGCGCCCGCGGGAGCAACCGCAAGTGGATCCCGTACCTCTTCCTGCTGCCCGCTCTGGCGCTCGAACTGCTCATCCACTTCGTGCCCATCGTGCTCGGCACGGCGATGAGCGTGCTGCGGGTGACGCAGTACCAGATCAGCCACTGGTGGGAGGCGCCCTTCGCGGGCCTCGGGAACTTCAGGTTCGTCCTGGACCTCGACGGCCCGACGGGAAAGTCCCTGCTCCAGTCGTTCCTGGTCACCCTCGCCTTCACGGCCGTCGTGCTGTCCGCGACCTGGCTCATGGGCATGGCGGCGGCGCTCGCCCTCCAGCGTCCCTTCCGCGGCCGGGGCCTGCTGCGGACGCTGTTCCTCGTGCCCTACGCCCTGCCCGCGTACGCCTCGGTCATCACCTGGCGTTTCATCTTCCAGCGCGACAACGGCATGCTCAACCACCTGCTCGGCCAGGCCGGGCTGACCGACGGCAACCCGTTCTGGCTGATCGGCCAGAACGCGTTCTGGGCGGAGTGCGTCGTCGCGATCTGGCGCATGTGGCCGTTCGCCTTCCTGTTCCTCATGGCCGGCATGCAGGCGATCCCGCAGGACGTGTACGAGGCGTCGAGCATCGACGGAGCCGGGCCCTGGCGGCAACTGCGGTCCATCACCCTGCCGTTGCTCTCGCCGGTCAACCGGGTGCTGGTGCTCGTGATGTTCCTGCACACCTTCAACGACTTCAACACGCCGTACGTCCTGTTCGGCGCCGGCGCCCCGCCCGCGGGGGACCTCATCTCCGTGCACATCTACGAGAGTTCGTTCGCCACCTGGAACTTCGGCCTCGGCTCGGCCATGAGCGTCCTGCTCCTGCTGTTCCTGCTGCTGGTCAGCGCCTGCTACTTCGCCCTCACCCGGAGGAAGAGCCATGACTCATGACACCCCGGGCTACCGGCTGTTCCGGTACGTCACCCTCACCCTGCTGTCGCTGTTCGTCGCCACCCCGCTGTACGTCATGGTGACCTCGTCGCTGAAGTCGCTCCCGGACGTACAGGGCGAGTTCACCTGGATTCCCACCTCCCCGACGCTCCAGTCCTTCGCCGACATCTGGCAGACCGTGCCGCTGGCCCAGTACTTCGTGAACTCGCTGATCGTGGCCGTGACCGCCACGGTGCTCTCGGTGCTGGTGGCGGTCTTCGCCTCCTACGCGATGAGCCGCTGGAACTTCCGCGGCGGCACCGCCTTCAAGGGCGCGGTGCTGGCCACCCAGATGTTCCCCGGGATCCTGTTCCTGCTGCCGCTGTACCTGCTGTTCGTCTACGCCGACCAGAACTTCGGCACCGACCTCGTGGGCACCCGTACCGGCCTCACCCTCACCTATCTGACCTTCTCCCTCCCGTTCGCGGTGTGGATGCTGGTCGGATACTTCGAATCGGTGCCACGCGAACTCGACGAGGCCGCGAAGATGGACGGTGCGGGGCCGCTGCGCACACTGCTCCAGATCATCGTGCCCGCCGCGACACCGGGAATCGTCGCCGTGTCGATCTACGCCTTCATGACGGCCTGGGGCGAGGTGCTCTTCGCCTCGGTCCTCACCAGCGAGGAGACCCGCACCCTGGCCATAGGCCTCCAGGCCTACTCCACGGAGGTGAACGTCTACTGGAACCAGATCATGGCCGCCTCGCTGGTCGTGTCCGTTCCGGTGGTCGCCGGATTCCTGCTCCTCCAGCGCTACCTCGTCGCCGGATTCACCGCGGGGGCAGTCAAGTGACGTACTCGAAAGGGGAGTCGGACATGCCCGCCATCGGCCTCCAGCTGTACACCCTGATGGACGTCATGGCGGACCGTCCCGCCACGCTCGCCAGGGTCGCCGGACTCGGCGTGACCACGGTCGAGCCCTTCCGGCTGGGCCGCAGCGACCTGGACCGGGCCGCGCGGCTCGCCGAGGCCCGCGCCCTGAAGGCCGACATCGACGCCGCCGGACTGACGGTGTCCTCCACCCACGCCCGGCTCCCGGACGCGGAGGACCCCGGCTGGTTCTTCGAGGAGCTGGCCGAACTGGGCGCCCCCGTCGCCATCGCCTCCACCCCGGACGCGCTCCCCGGATTCACCCGGGACGCCCTGGTCTCCACGGCGGGCGTGCTCCGGTACGCCGACCGGTTGAACGCCCTGGCCAAGGCGGCGGCCACGCACGGTCTGGGGGTCGGCTACCACAACCACGAGTGGGAGTGGACGCCGCTCGACGACGGCCGGTACGGCTACGACGTGCTCTGGGACGCCCTCGACCCGTCGGTCGTCGCCGAGGTCGATCTGTACTGGGCGCAGACCGCCGGCCAGGTGCCCGCCGAGGTGGTCGCCAGGCTCGGCGAACGGGTGCGGCTGGTCCATGTGAAGGACGGACCGGCGGTCCGCGGCGAGCCGCAGGTCGCGGCCGGCCGGGGCACGGTGGCGCTGGCCGACGCCCTCGACGCCGGCCGGGACTCGATCCGTGCGCACATCATCGAGGCGGACGGGATCGCCGAGGGGGCGGACATCTTCGACCTGGTCGCCGACAGCGTGGCCTGGCTCAAGGCGCGCCGGGCCGACCAGGAGTGAGCCGCACGGCGACGTACGGGGCCACCTCATGTGTCATCCGGGGTGGCCCCCGACGCGGTCCCAGGTGCCGGCCGTGACGCCGCGCTCCCGCAGCACGGCCTTGCGGATCTTCCCGGTCTCGGTGAGCGGCAGTTCCGCCACCGTCTCGATGTACCGGGGCACGGCGAACGCGGGCAGTTCGTGCGCGCAGTGCCGGGCCAGGTCCGCCGGATCCAGTGCGCCGCCCGCCCGGACCACCACCGCGACCATCACCTCGTCCTCGGCCAGCTCGGAGGCGACCGGAAATGCCGCTGCCTCGGCGACCGCCGGATGGGAACGGACCACCGACTCGACCTCGCCGGAGGAGATGTTCTCGCCCCGGCGGCGGATGACGTCCTTGATGCGGTCGACGAAGCGGTACCAGCCGTCGGGTTCACGGATCACCCGGTCACCGGTACGCCGCCAGGAGTCGGAGGGCAGCGTGGGCTCGCCCAGGTAGCCGGTCGAGAACGCGTTCAACCGGTGGCTGCGGACGAGGAGTTCGCCGGGTGTGCCGTCCGCGACCGGTGCCAGGCCCTCGTCCACCACCCGCGCGGAGAAACCCTCGCGCAGGGTGCCCATGTATCCGGGCCGGTACTCCTCCGGCGTGGACCCGAGGACGAGGTTCGTCTCCGTGGAGCCGAACCCGTCGACGAGGGTGACACCGAACCGTGCCCGGAAGGCCTCCCAGGCGGCGGCCGGGGTCGCCGGGGACAGACCGCACCGCACCCGGTGGGCGCGGTCGTACGGCCCCGGCGGCTGGGCCAGCAGCATGGGCGCCATCGCGCCGAGCAGATGGACGACCGTGGCACCGGAGTCCGTCACCCGCGACCAGTACCGCGAGGCGGAGAACCGGGCGTCGACCGTGCAGCTCGCGCCCACCGTCATGACCTGCGCCAGGGTGTTGAGGGCATTGGTGTGGAACAGGGGGAGGGCGGTGTGGAGCGTGTCGTCGGCGGTGAGACGCAGGGCGTCCGCGACATTGCGGCCCCAGTGGACGAACTGGCCCTGGGGGCAACGGACTCCGCGTGACGTCCCCGTCGTGCCCGAGGTGAAGAGGACGGCGGTGGTGTCCTCCGGCCGGACCGGGGCGGGCGGGAGCGGGGCGGTGACACCGGGCGCGGGGACATCCGCGTCGCCGGCCACCCACACCCCTCCCCGGTGTCCCGCCTCGACCGCGAGACGCGCCAACTCGGGCTCGGCGTACAGGAATCGCGGCTGCGCCTCGTGCAGGACGTGCCGCAGGGAGCGCCCCCGCAGCGCGGTGTTCAACGGCACCACGACCGCGCCCAGCCAGGCGCAGCCGAGGACCAGGTCGACCAGCTCGACCCGGTTGGACAGCAGGGCCGCGACCCGGTCGCCCGGCCGGCAGCCCTGCGCGGCGAGCGCCCCGGCCATGGTGGCCGTGGCCTCGCGGGTCTCGGCGTACGTCCGTGTCGTGTCCCCGATGCGCAGGAAGACCCGGTCGCCGAACGTGCCGGCCGCCGTGTCGACGAGTTCCGGCAGGGTCGAGATCAACGCAACACCCCGGCCTCGTACAGCAGTCGCAGCCGCTCGGGCGAGATGCCCGCCACCTCCCTCAGTACCTCCTCGGTGTCCGCGCCGAGGAGGGGAGCGGGCCTGCGGATCCCGCCCGGTGTCCGGGTGAGCCGGATGGGCACGCCCTCCTGGAGGAACGAGCCCGCGGCCGGGTGCTCGACCCGGACGTAGAAGCCTCGGGCCCTCAACTGCGGGTCGTGCTCGACGAGTTCACGCCCGTCCTGGACCGCCCCGGCGGGCACCCCGCGCTCCTGCAACAGCTCGGCGGCGGCGTCGGCGGGCAGGGTGCGCGCCCACTCGCCGAGGACACCGTCGACCAGGGCGCTCTCCTTCCGGCGCCCCTCGGCCGTCGACAGCCGTGTGTCGGAGGCCAGTTCGAGGCGCCCGATCACCTCGCACATGCCCGCCCACTCCTCGTCGGAGCGCACACTGACCGCCAGCCAGCGGTCCGCGCCCAGGCTCCGGTACACGCCCTGCGGGCTCCAGCGGGGGTGCGAGTTGCCCATCGGCGACCGTGCGGAGGTGAGGACGCTCGTGCCCATGTGGGCGGCGATCGCCTCAAGTTGGGACAGGTCGATGTGCTGTCCCCGGCCGGTCTCGGCCCGGTGCTCCAGCGCGGCGACCGTGGCCAGCGCACCCTGGAGGCCCGCGACGATGTCCCCGTGCCCGTAGATGACGCCCACCACGTCGTCCGTTCCCCAGCCCGTGAGCCCGGTCAGCCCGCCGGCCGCCGAGACCGTGTCGGCGTACGACACCCAGTCGGCGCGCGGACCGGTGTGGCCCATGCCCGACATGCTCAGGTAGACGATGCCGGGGTTGATCTCGCGCAGCGTCTCGTAGCCGAGGCCGAGCTTCTTCATGACCGAGGCGCTGAAGTTCTCGACGAGGACGTCGCAGTTGGCGACGAGGTCGCGCAGCACCGCCACGCCCTCCTCGGTCCGCGTGTCCAGCGCGATGCCCCGCTTGTTCCGGTTGACCTCGTTGAAGTAGCCGTTGGTGTCCGGGTCAGTGTGCGGGCCGCGCGAGAGATGCATGAAGGGCGCGAACCGGGTCGGGTCGGGACGCCCGGCGGACTCGACCTTGATGACGTCGGCGCCGTGGTCGGCGAGGACCTTCGTGCAGTACGGGCCCGCCAGCACCCATGTCAGGTCCAGGACCCGTACGCCGTCCAGGGCGGGCAGGGTGGGGGAGTCGGTGACGACCGGTCGTACCGTGCGCGGCGCGTCCAGCAGGGCCTGGTCGGCGCCCGGCCTCGGCACGGCCGGCGAGCTGATCCGGTGCCCTTCCGGGAACGCGAACGGGAAGCCCAGGTCGGTGCGGCCCTCGACCTGGGTGAAGAAGCCACGGTCGGTGAGCTGGGGGTTGTCCGGCAGCTCGGCGGGCAGGTCCACGGCCGCCCACGGCAGTTTCCGGGCCTGGGCGCGCTCCGCGAACTCCGCCTTGGGCCACCGGCCCACGAAATCCTGGACGACCTTGAAGACGTGCTCCTGGTGCGTCTTGCGCTCGACGGGGTCCTGCCATCTCGGCTCGGCGAGATCGGCCGCCGCGTCCTCCTCGACCAGCCAGGCCAGCAGCGCGTCCCACATGCGCGGGCTGCCGCCGAGGCCGCCGCCCAGGTAGCCGTCGGCGGCCCGGAACAGGCCGTGCGGGACCAGGGGGTGCACGCGTCCGGGGCGGGGCGGTACCCGGTCCTCGTGCAGATAGGCGAGGGTGCCCGCCTCCAGGGCGGCGGCGACGCACGCCTGCGCGGAGACGTCGATCAACTGGCCCGGTCCCCGGCGGCGCGCCCGCAGGCCCAGCAGGACGGCGATGGCCGCGTTGACGCCCGCGAGGTGTTCGGCCTGGTTCTCCGGCAGCCGCAGGGGCGGGCCGTCGGGGTCGCCGACCTGGGCGAGCATCCCGCCCGTCGCGGCCACCACGAGATCGCCGCCCTGCCAGTCGCTGCGCGGCCCGACGAGACCGAACGGGGTGACACGGACGTGTACGAGGTGATCGATCCCCTCGGCGAGTGTGCGCACCCCGCCCTCCGTCCCGTCGAGGACGGCGTCGGCGCCCGCCAGCAGTCCGCGCAGCGCGTGCGTGCCCTCGGGGGTGCCCCGGTCGAGGGTCACCGAGCGTTTGCCGGCGTGCCAGTGGGCGAAGTCGTGGCCGTCGGGGCCGTGCCGGTCGGGGTCGCCCTCCGGGGGCTCCACCAGTACCACCTCGTAACCCAGGCCGACCAGCAGTCGGCCGGCGAAGCGGGTGAAGGGGCTGGTCAGCTCGACGACCCGCGGGACTGCTGTGGTCACGTCTTTCTCCCGCCTCTCCGGCCTCAGCCGTGGCGCTGGTTCAGGAAGCCTGTCACGGCCGCGTGGTAGTCGTACGGCCGTTCCTCCTGCGGATGGTGGGAGACCTCGCTCATCACATGCAGGTTCCCCTTCGGGATCATGCGCGCCAGCATCAGCGGATAGTCCGGGGTCAGGAAGGCGTCGTACATGCCCCACAGGAAGAGCACCGGCGCGGTGATCCGGCCGAGTTCGGCGGTCAGGTCCTGCCAGTCGCCGCGCGGGTTGTCCGACGCGCCGGCGAGTGCCGTCTCCTCGGGGTCGAGGCTCTGCTCGTAGCGCAGGGTCACCGTGCCCTCGGGGACGGCGTCCGCGTCGTACCACTCCAGGCGGGCGATCAGCTCCCGCATCTTCTGCCGGGACGGGCCGGTGCCGCCGTAGTAGACGTCGCGGGCGTTTCGGCCGCGGCGACCACCCTCCGGGAGCGGGGCGAGCGGGCCGTGGAAGACGGGCATGCTGCCGGTGATCACCAACGACCGTACGCGCTCGGGGTACTTGGCGGCCAGGTTGAGCGCGATCGTGCCGCCCCAGGAGTTGCAGACGAAGTCGGCGCGCTCGATGCCGAGGGTGTCCAGCAGGGCCACGGTCTTGGCCGCGTGGTAGTCCCACATGGGGCCCTCGATGACGGGCTTCGCGGACTTGCCGTACTGGAGGATGTCGACAAGGAAGCAGCGGCGGTCCTCGGCGAACAGCGGGGCCACCTGGCCGAAGTCGGACCAGCCGGTGCAGCCGGGGCCGCCGCCGTGCAGGAAGACCGTGGGGCTGCCCCCGGGTTCGCCCAGCTCGATGTAGTGGTAGTCGACGCCGTCCGCCGTCGCGTAGGCACCCTTCGGCGGGGCCTGAATGTCCATGAGGTCCATGAGATCCATGTTCCGATCGTCCGGTGGGAGTGCCGTCCGCCCAAGGGAACGGGTCCGCTCAACGGGCTGTTGGTCAACTGCGGTGCGCTTCAGCCGAGTTCGAGAACGACCTTGCCGATGGCCTCCCCGCTGCGCAGCCGGGTCACCGCCTCGGCGAGCCGCTCGGGGGAGTGGCGTTCGATGGGCAGGGTCAGTTCGCCCGAACTCAGCTCCGTCAGCAGGCGTTCGGCGTCGGCGGCGACCTCCCGGCCCCGTGTCATCAGGTTCACGGGCAGCAGCGACACGTCGGCCAGCAGGAAGTCCGCGAGGTCCACACCGAACTCGCGCCCGGCGGTGTAGCCGACGAGGACGGCACGTCCGCGCGGGCGCACCAGATCGAGGGCGTCCCGCAGGACGGGCCCGCCGACGGTGTCGATGAGCGCGTCGATCGGCCCGCCCACCGATTCCAGGGACAGCTCGGCCGCCAGCACCGCCTTCGCGGCCGGGGGTACGTGGTCCAGCTTCGCCGGCCGGCCGACCACGCCGATCACCTCGGCCCCGGCCCGTGCCGCGACCTGCACCGTCAGGGAACCCACC
This sequence comes from Streptomyces sp. NBC_00075, assembly GCF_045041225.1. Classification (NCBI taxonomy): domain Bacteria; kingdom Bacillati; phylum Actinomycetota; class Actinomycetes; order Kitasatosporales; family Streptomycetaceae; genus Streptomyces; species Streptomyces sp. NBC_00075. The sequence continues at coordinate 1,109,310 of NZ_CP108243.1, read as the reverse complement.
GCACCGGCCGCCCCGGTCACCAGGACCCGCTCGCCCGGCCGTACGGCGGCGACGGAGTGCACGGCCGCCCAGGCAGTGCCGGCCGGGGAGAAGAAACCGCACGCCAGCGCGGGGTCCGTGCCCGCGGGCACCGCCGTCACGGCCGCGTCCGGCACCACGACGTGCTCCGCCCAGCAGCCGTCCCGCCGCAGCCCCACCCCCTTGCCGTTGACCCTGACCAGGCTCCCCTCGGGATGCGAGTCCGAACTCAGCACGATCCCGCTGCCGTTGGTGCCCGGCACCACCGGAAGATCGGGCAGGATCCCGAACCTCCCGTCCACGATGTTGAGATCGAGATGGCCCACCTGCGCCGCCAGCATCCGTACGACGGTCACGCCGGGCGCGGGTGCGGGCACCGGCCGTTCGACCAGCCGGGGCAGGGAGCCGAACTCCTCCAGGACCAGGGCGCGTGACGTGTCCCCGGTGGTGTACTCGCTGCTCACAGCTTCACTCCGTATCGACGCAGGACGCGGGACGCGACGATCCGCAGCACGCGGTCGAAGACGAACCCGAGGATGCCCAGGGTGATGATCCCGACGAAGACCCAGTCGATGCGGCCGTAGTTGCGGGAGGTCCAGATCAGCGAGCCCAGTCCCACCTGGGCGGCGACGATCTCCGCCGAGACGATGGTCAGGAAGCTGTTGCCCATCGCAAGCCGCGCCCCGGTGACGATGTGCGGCACCGTCGACGGCAGCACGATCCCGGTCAGGATCTGCCGGCGGCCGGCGCCCAGGCTCGCGGCGGCCCGCAGCTTCGACTCGCTCACCGCCATCACCCCGGCACTGGTGTTGAGGATGACGATGAAGACCGACGTGTAGAAGATCAGCACGACCTTCGACGACTCGCCGATGCCCAGCCACACCACCGCCAGGGTCACGAAGGCGACCGGCGGGATGAACCGGAAGAACTCGATGTACGGCTCCAGGAGTTGGCGCACGATCCGGATCTGCCCGATGAGCAGCCCGACCGGTATGCCCACCAGGAGCCCGAGCCCCCAGCCGATCAGGATGCGGCGGCTCGACGCGATGACCGAGTTGGTGAGCGTGCCGTCGGCGGCCAGATCACCGGCCGCCGACAGGGTCTCCCGGGGCGACGCCACGAGCGAGGGGCCGTAGTGCATCGCCAGCAGCTGCCAGACGCCGACGCCGAGCAGGACGGACACGACATAGAGGCCGGCCGTGCGGAGCCCCGGCCGGGCGGCGCCCGCCGGACGGCGTTCGACGCGCGGCTTCGGGGCGCTGTCGAGGGTCGCGGTGGTCACAGGTCCTCCTCAAGGGCGAGCCCCTGGTCGCGCAGGGCCTTGCGCACCTCTTCGCCGATGTCCTGGCGGAGGCGGTGGCGCAGTTCGGCGGCGGACGGTTCGGTGACGTCCCGGGGCCTGGGCAGGTCCACCGGGTAGACGGACTTGATGGACGCGGCCGGGCCCGCCGTCATCACGGCGATCCGGTCGGCGAGGAGGATCGCCTCGTCGATGTCGTGCGTGACGAACACGACCGTGCAGCCCGACACCCGCCGGATACGGTCCATCTCGTCCTGCATCACCTGCCGGGTCTGCGCGTCCAGCGCCCCGAACGGCTCGTCCATCAGCACGACGCTCGGCCGGTTGGCCAGCACGCGCGCGATCTGCACGCGCTGGCGCATCCCGCCGGACAGCTGGCCCGGGAAGCGGTCGGCGCAGTGCCTGAGCCCGACCAGGCCCAGGTACTCGTCGGCCAGCGCGGTCTGCTCGGCACGTGAACCCCCGCGCATCCGGGGCCCGAACGCCACGTTCTGGCGGACCGTCATCCAGTCGAAGAGCGCCTCGCTGCTCTGGAACACCATCCCGAGTTCCGGGCCGGGCCCGGTCACCGGGGCGCCGTCGACGGTGAGACTGCCGTCGTGCGGGGCGACGAACCCGGCCAGCGCGGACAGCAGGGTGGACTTGCCGCACCCGCTCGGCCCGAGCAGGCACAGGAACTCTCCGGCGGCGATGTCGAGCGACACGTCCCGTACGGCGTGGAAGGAGCCGAACCGGATGTCGACCCCCTCGACCCGAACGGCCGCACCGCGCCTGTCCGTTGCCGGGGCGCGCGCCGGTTCGGCCTCCATGGCCTTCGTCATCACGATCCCTTCGTCTGCCGGTGGCTGACCACCGGGTGTTCGACAGGTCATCGGCGGGGTGAGGGCCCCAGGCCCGGTCGTCGCATTCCCGGCCGCCTCGCGACGTCCGGCGCCCCCCGGCGCGACCCGCCCTCCGGGCGGAGGTCGGGAGTTCGACGGGGTTCGACGACCGGGCCTGGCCGAACCGTAGGACAGCGCGCCGCCCACCCGCACGGGTGCGGGTCCGCTGAACGGGACGCCGGGGGACCGGGACGGGCGGTCTGTTCAGCGGAACGGGTCCGTTGGCGGACCCGGCGCCACCGCCGATGCTCTACGCCATGTCCCGACGGCAGCAGACGCCAGCAGGAGGTCACGCACGATGACGACGGGTGAGACGACGGGTGGAGGATCGCTCGCCCCCCGCAGGGCGGGCCGGGCGAAGCGCACGGCGACGGGTGCGCCCGGCCGGCAGGACTGGTCGACGTGGCCCCACTACGACGGTGCCGGAGCAGGTTTCCGCGGGTACTGGTACCCGGTCACCTGGGCCAGCCACATCACCGAGAAACCGCTCCCGTTCACGATCTGCGGCGAGAAGATCACGCTGATCCGGGACGCGGGCAAGGCGTACGCGCTGCACAACCGCTGCCCGCACCGCGGGGTACCGCTCTCCGAGGGCAACCAGCAGTTCCCCGGCACCGTCAGCTGCCCGTACCACGGCTGGACGTTCGACCTGCCCACCGGCAAGCTGGCCGCGGTCATCACCGACGGCCCCGGCTGCCGACTGACCGGCAAGGTCGAGGTACGGACGTACGCCGTCGAGGAGCGCCTCGGCATGGTGTGGGTGTACATCCCCGTCGCCGACGAGGAACCCCACCCCATCGACACCCAGCTGCCCGAGGAACTCGTCGGCAACGGCTTCGTGATGGGCGGCCGGATCGAGCCGCGCGGCGGCAACTGGCGCTTCGCCTGCGAGAACGGCTTCGACGAGGGCCACGCCAAGTACCTGCATCGCACGGCCCTCTGGCGGCTCTTCAAGCCGATGCCCACCTGGAACATCACCCGGATCGTGCCCAAGGGCCGCTGGATCTTCCGGGTCCAGGACGAGGTGTACTGGGAGGCCGACTTCCCCGGTGTCGGCCACTGGTCCAACAAGCGCTGGTGGAAGTACCGGCCGCCGAAGGAAACCTTCAACATCGGCAACACCGGCAAGGCCGACAAGGTCAACGAGACGATCGAGGCCCAGGAGTTCCCCGGCTTCGCGTCCCTGGCGATGCCCGGCATCCTGCGCATCGCCTACCCCAACTTCATCCACTACGAGTTCTACGTCCCCGTCGACGCCGACCACCACAACTACGTCGGCGTGATGGTCAACTTCACCGAGGGCTGGCAGACCCTCCGCTTCTACGCCAAGTACCTGGGCGCCATCCGCTGGCTGTTCCACGGCCAGTTCTCCGGTCAGGACGCCTGGATGGTCGACGTCACCGACGCACCCCCGGAGAAGCTCTACCGCCCCGACATCTCGCTGACCGCCTGGCGGAACCTCAGCGAGGAGGAGTACGGCAAGAAGCTGGCCGCGGCGGGCGCCGACTCAGCTACAGAGAAGGAGGCGTGAGCGTGCGTACCCTGCTCACCCTGCTGGCCGGGGCCGCGATCGCCATCGGGCTCCCCATCGCCAGGAAGCGCTTCGCGCGCACCACCATGACCCAGGTCCACAGGATCAACCAATGAGCGGCGACGGCCTGGACGGGCTCGACACCCACCGCCGCGCCTGGACCGAGGACGCCTGGCGGCACATCACCGGCGACCGGCTGCGCGACCTGATCACCGGCCTCGTCGACATCTCGAGCCCCACCGGCGACGAGGCCCCGCTCGCCGCCCACATCGCCGACACGCTGAAGACCTCGGGATGCCACGCCCGGGTCCAGCCGCTGGACGACCGCCAGGCCAACGCCTGGGCCCGCCTCCCCGGCGACGGCACCGGCCCCGACCTCATGCTCTACGCGCCCGTCGACACCCTGACCGTGGGCGAGGAGAGCGAGGATCTCCCCTGGATCGGCCCGGAGTTGAGGGACGACATGCGCCCCAGGGCCACCGTCCAGGGCGACCTGGTGACCGGCCTCGGCGCCTCCAACCCCAAGGGGCACGCGGCCTGCGTGATGATGGCCGCCGAGGCGATCGCCCGCGCAGGCATCCCGCTCACGGGTGATCTGGTCGCGGCCTTCGGCGCGGGCGGTATGCCCACCAACGCCCGGCCGGGCAGCGCGCGGCTCAACACAGGCCAGGGCGTAGGCTGTTCGTTCCTCCTGGAACAGGGCGTGTGGACCGACTACGCGGTCATCGCCAAGCCCGGCTGGACGGTCTCCTGGGACGAGGTCGGCCTCGTCTGGTTCGAGGTCACCGTCCGCGGCACGCACACCTACGTCGGCTCGCGCCACCGGCTCCCGTACGACAACGCCATCGCCCGCGCCGGCGAGGTCGTCCAGCACCTGGAGGAGTGGTTCGCCGAGTACGCCGAGCGGCACACCGGCGGCACGGTCGCCCCGCAGGGCATCGTCTCCTCCGTACGCGGCGGCTGGCCCCGCATGGCCGCCGTCACCCCGGCCGCCTGCACCCTCAAGGTGGACCTGCGGATCGGGCCCGACACGACGCCGATGGAGGCCAAGCGGGAGTTCGCCGCGGCCATCGACGCCGTACGGGAGAAGCTGCCGGGAATCGACGTCAGTACGGAGATGATCCTCGCGATCCCCGGGACGCGTACCGACCCCGAAAGCTTCATCTGCCGTACGGCCAAGGCGAGTTGGGCCGCTCTGGAGGGTCGACAGCACGAGGTGATCGCGGGCAACAGCGGGGCCACCGACGCCAACATCCTGCGCGGCCGGGGCATCCCCACCGTCCGGGTCGGCATGCCGAAGGTCGCCGACGCGCCCTTCGAGATCGACTTCGCCCGGGGCATGAACACCGTCTCCGTACGGGCCATGGAGAAGCTGACGCGCCATCTGGTCCGAACGGCGGTCGACACCGTCACCCGGACCCGCGCCGAGCTGGAGGAAGCGGTATGACCGAGATCGTCCTGGGCGTCGGCGCCTCGCACAGCACGCTGATGAACACCCACTGGGAGCAGACCCTCCACAAGGACCGCGCCGAGCGCTTCCGCGACGCCCTGAAGACCGCGCGCGACGAACTCGCCGCCGCCCGGCCCGACACGGTGATCCTCGTCGGTTCCAACCACTTCCGCGGCTTCTGGCTGGACCTGATCCCCAGCTTCACCATCGGGGTGGGGGAGTGCGTGGCGAGCGGCGAGTCCGGCACCCCGAAGGGGCCGCTGCCGGTGGATGTGCCGCTCGCCCGGTACATCGCGGGTTCCCTTGTGGAGGGCGGCCGCTTCGACGCGGCCTTCTCCGCCCGGCTCCAGATCGACCACGGGCAGTCGCACGCCGTCCAGTACCTCCTCGACGGACTCGACGTGGACCTCGTACCGATCGTCATCAACGTCTTCGCCCCGCCGCTGCCGACCCTCGACCGCTGCGAGCGCCTGGGCCGCGCGATCAGGGAAGCCGTGCTGGCCTTCCCCGGCAACCGCCGGGTGGCCGTCATCGGCTCCGGCGGGCTCTCGCACCGGCTGCCCTGGCCCGACTGGCGCGAACCGCACGGCGACGACGAGGAGTTCATGGTCGGCGCCTGGCTCGACGGGCGCACCAACTGGCAGGACTACGACGTCCGGCGCCGCGAGATCATCCGCGCCGCCGAGGCCGCGCTCAACCCGGAGTGGGACGACGAGTTCCTGTCCCTCGTCGAGCGCGGCGAGACCCACCGCGTCACCGGACTCACCACCGAGGACGTGGAGAAGACCGCCGGCAACGGCGCCCAGGAGATCCGCACCTGGCTGCTGATGACGGCCCTGCTCGACCACGCCCCCGGCCGGCGCCTGGCGTACGAGCCCATGCCCGAGTGGCTCACCGGGATGGCGGTCGCCGTCCTGGACCCCGTACACACCGAGGAGAGGCAGCGATGAGCATCTGGACCGCACTGTCGGGCATCGACTACCGGCACGCCTACGTCGAGACCGGCGACATCAGGACGCGCGCCCTTCAGGCCGGTCCCGAGGACGGCGAGCACGTCGTGTTCCTGCACGGCACGACCGGCCACCTGGAGGCGTTCGTCAAGAACATCCCGGTGCACGCCTCGGCCGGCTACCGCTGCCACGCCGTCGACATGCTCGGCCACGGCTACACCGGCAAGCCCGACCGGCCCGGCGAGATCCCCGCCTACGTCGAGCACTTGATGTCCTACCTGGACGCCGTCGGCGCCGAACGAGCCCACCTGGTCGGTGAGTCGCTGGGCGGCTGGGTGTCGTCCTGGGCAGCGAGCGAGTACCCGGACCGGGTCGCCTCGCTGCAACTGCTGTGCATGGGCGGCACGAAGGTCAACCCTGCGGTGATGGAACGGCTCAAGACCTCGACGCGGGCCGCCGCCCTGGAGGACGACATCTCCCTCACCCGCGACCGGCTGCGCCTGCTGTGGGCCGAGTGGGACGACGACTTCGGCAACGAACTGACCGAGGTGCGGTACGAGATCTACCACCAGCCCGAGTTCCAGCGGAACCTGCACAACCTGCTGGCCCTCCAGGAGGTGGAGACCCGGGAGCGCAACCTCCTCCGGCCGGACCGCATGGCCAGGATCAAGGCGCCCACGCTCGTGGTGTGGGCCAACAAGAACCCGTTCGGCGACGTCCCGGAGGCCGAGGCCATCGCCGCCGCCATCCCCGGCGCCCGCCTGGAGATCTTCAACGAGTGCGGACACTGGCCGCAGCACGAGAAGGCCGACCTCTACAACCCGCTCAGCCTGGCCTTCCTCGACGCGGCGCGCTGACGGGCCCCGGCTCCGGGTCACCGTGAATTAACAACCGACCATGGCCACCGTCCATGAGGCCGTGGTTCCGTTCTCCGGAGGGCAACGACCGACCGGGAGGTACTTCCCATGACCGTGACCGCCACCACCCCGTCGAACACCGCTTCGAACATCTCGCCGGACTTCCCGTCGGGCATCCCCTCGGCCGTTCCCCGGGACGCGGATCCCGGCCCGGACCCCATGAACTCGGTCCTGGGCAAGGTCAGGCCGATCCTGGAGGCGTTCACCGCCGAGGACGACAGCCTCTCCCTCGCCGAACTGGTCCGCCGTACCGGCGTCGCCAAGGCCACCGTGCACCGGCTCGCCCAGGAACTGGTGATGTGGGGGCTCCTGGAGCGCGCGGGCTGCGACTACCGGCTCGGGCTGCGCCTGTTCGAGATCGGCCAGCGCGTGCACCGGCAGCGCATCCTGCGCGAGGTGGCCCAGCCGTACATGGAGGACCTGCTGCTGGCCACCCAGGAGACCATCCACTTCGCCATCCACGACAGCCTCGACGTCGTCTACCTGGAGAAACTCTTCCCGCACCGCGGGCTGAACCAGGAGTCCCGGGTGGCGGGCCGGCTCCCGCTGTACTGCACGGCCACCGGCAAGGCGATCCTCGCCTTCTCCCCGCCCACCCTGTTCGCCGAGGTCGTCAGAAACGGCCTGAAACCCTTCACCCGGCACACGGTGACCTCGCCCGGCCGGCTGCGCGCCCAGGTGGAACGCATCCGGGCGGAGCGCATCGCCACCGAGGCCGAGGAGATCCGCCTCGGCTACACGAGCATGGCCGTGCCCGTCTTCAGCCGCCAGGACACCCTGGTGGGCGCGCTGTCCATCACCGCGCCCACCTATCGGATGGATCCCCCCGGCCACGCGGTCGCGCTGCGCGCGGCGGCCCTCGGCATCAGCAGGTCGCTGCGGTGAGCGCGGCACTGGAGGAGGTGCTCGGCAGGGCCCGGAAGCTGATCGGGGAGTGGGAGCACGAGGACTGCGGCGTCCTGGCCGTCAAGGACTTCTGCCGGTACGCGGCCTCCCTGAACGACGACGACTACATCCGCCGCGCCCGTGCCCAGGAGGCCGCCGGGGAGCCCGTGGTCGCTCCGCCGCTCTTCCTCGCCGGGACGCTGAGCTGGCAGGACGGCCCGACCGAGGACGACCTGCAACGCGACGGGCTCGCCGCCCGGGAAGCACCTTGCACCGCAGGACTGCCGGTACGCCATGTGCACGGCGGCCAGTCCGTCCGCCTCGGCGGACCGGTGCTCGCGGGCACCCGGGTCACCGCGGAACGGGCCATCACCTCGGCCGACCACCGCAACGGCCGGTCGGGCGAGTTCGTCCTGCTCGGCATCACGACCCGTTTCACAGTGGAGGACGGAGCCGAACTCATGGCCATGGACGAGACGGTCGTCGTACTCGACCTGCCCGACGCACCCGCCGAAGACGTCCCCCGCCCCGCCGGTGGAGCCGCCGCATGACCGCTCCCACCGCGGGCCAGACCTGCCCGCAGCAGACCTACCACCACAGCCACCTGCAACTGTTCCGGTTCAGCGCCGTCTCCTGGAACTCCCACCGCATCCACTACGACGCCGCGTTCGCCGCCACCGAGGGCTTCCCGGACGTCGTCGTCCAGTCCACCCTGCACGGCGAGACCCTCACCCGGCACGCCCTCGACTGGGCCGGACCCGAGGCCGAGTTGGCGTCGGTGAGCTGGCGCAACCGGGCCACCGCCGTGGCCGGTGAGCAGCTCACCTGGACCGCGACGGTACGCACGGTGGAGCCCTACGACGAGGGAACGCGGGTCACGCTCGACGCCGCCGTGCTCAAGGAGGACGGCGCCCCCTGCGTCACGGGAAGCGTCGAACTCACTTGGCGTGCTGCTCGTACCAGCCCTTGAGCAGGGTGGTGTCGAGGTCCGGCGACTTCTTGAGCAGCTTCTGCTGGAGGAAGAAGTCGACGATCTTCTTCGACTCGGTGAGGTCCGAGTCGGTGATGCCGCGCGCGGCGAAGGTGATCTCCGGCAGGACCTTCACCGTCTGGTCCTCGGGCAGCTTGACCTGCGCGTTGGACGCCTTCGCCGCGGCGGCGGGATCGCTGGTGACGAGCTTGTCGGCCTCGGCCACCACCTTGAAGATCTTGCCGGCGACCTCCTCGTTGTCCTTGAGCCAGCTCTGGTCGGCCAGCAGCCACTGCACGTACCGCACCCCGAAGTCGCCGATGCGCCCGGCGATGTGACCGCCCCCCTCGTCGCCCCGGGTCGCCCAGGGCTCGTAGAGGATGTACGCGTCGATCGAGCCCTGCTCCAGCAGGCCGGGGATCTCCGGCGGTGAACTCTCCACGATCTTCACGGAGTCGGGGTCGATGCCGTTGTGCAGCAGATACCGGTGCGTGGAGTAGAGGCCGAGGCCGCCGATCGACGCCATGGTCCTGATCTGCTTCGGGGAGTCGATGCCGTCGCGCAGGACGACCTTGAGGTAGCGGTCCGAGGTCTGGAAGACGCCCAGGGCCCGCAGGTCGGGGTTGGTCACCATCAGCGGCAGGGCGGTGGAGTCGGAGTTGAGCCCGATCTGCGCGGTGCCCGCAGTCACCGCCTCGGACGCCGCCGGGCCGCCCTCGGTCTTCACCAGCTCGACGTTGACGCCCGCGTCCGCGAACATGCCGCGTTCGACGGCCAGATAGATGGGGGCGTACGAGGCGTCGACCCCGAGGGCGAGGTGTACCGTCGGTTTCCCCGCCGCCGACACCCCCGTCGAGTCGGTCGTCCCGGCCGTACAGGCCGTGGTGAGGAGCAGTGCCGCACAGGCGACGGTCAAGGTGCTCCGGGTACTGAGTCCGATTCTGGCTGCTGTCCGCATGTCGTACTCCCGTGCGTGGCCGGAAATCTCGTACCGCAGACGTTCCCAGCGCGCCGCCCGGTCCGTTAAGCGGGGCGTCCTGCTCACCGGACCGATCCCGTGGGACCGGACCGCGTACCGCTCGTACCGTCCGGAACCATGAGCGTTCTCACCGACCTGCCGACGACCACGGACGAGTCGCGCACGATCGAGACGGACATCCTGATCGTCGGCGCCGGGCCCGCGGGCCTGTACGGCGCCTACTACGCGGGCTTCCGAGGCCTTCGCGTGGCGGTCATCGACGTCCTGCCCCAGTGCGGCGGCCAGATCAGCGCCATGTACCCCGAGAAGCCCATCTTCGACATCGCCGGCTTCCCCGCCGTACGCGGCCGTGACCTGGTGGCCAACCTGGTCGCCCAGGCCGAGCCGTACGGCCCCCGCTACCTCCTCGGAGAACGCGCGGTGACCCTGACCCACGGCCCCGACGGCCGCCCGGTCGTACGCGGCGACCGGGGGAGCACGGTCCGGGCCGGCGCGGTCGTCATCACCGGCGGCGTGGGCACCTTCACGCCCCGGCCGCTCCCGGCGGGCGAGGGCTATCTCGGCCGCGGGCAGGTCTACTTCGTCCCCGACCCCGCCGCGCACACCGGCCACGACGTCGTGGTCGTCGGCGGCGGCGACAGCGCCTTCGACTGGGCCGCGACCCTCGCCCCGCTCGCCCGCTCCGTCCGTCTGGTGCACCGCACCGAACGGTTCCGGGCCCACCGCGCGAGCGTGGACAAGGTCCGCGCCCTCGGCATCGAGATCATCACCGACTGCGAGGTGAGCGCCCTGCACGGCGACTCGTACGTCGAACAGGTCGAGGTCCGCCACCGCACCACCAAGGCCACCCGGCTGCTCCCGGCGCGCACGGTCGTCGCCGCCCTCGGCTTCCTCGCCGACCTGGGCCCGCTGACGGACTGGGGGCTGACGCTCCAGGCCCGCCGGATCGCCGTGGACACCCGCATGGCCACCAACCTGCCCCGCGTGTACGCCGCCGGAGACATCACCGACTACCCGGGCAAGGTGCGGCTGATCTCCGTCGGCTTCGGCGAGGTCGCCACCGCCGTCAACAACGCCGCCACCGTCATCGACCCGGACGCGGCCCTGTTCCCGGGGCACTCGACAGAGAAGGAGAACTGACATGGCCTACGTCATCGGCCCGGCCTGCGTCGACATCATGGACCGGTCCTGCGTCGAGGAGTGCCCGGTCGACTGCATCTACGAGGGCGAGCGCAAGCTCTACATCAACCCGGCCGAATGCATCGACTGCGGCGCCTGCGAGACGGCCTGCCCGGAACAGGCGATCGCCGTCGACCGCCTCGCCGACCCCGAGCACCGCACCGACAACCGCCGCTTCTTCGACGAACCCCTGCCGGGCCGCGACGCCCCGCTCGGCACTCCGGGCGGCGCGAACGCCTTCGGTCCCGTCGGCACCGACACCGCCCTGATCGGCTCTACGGGGCCGAGCCGGCCGGGATCCTGAGCCTGACCTGGTAGCCGCCCTCGGGAGTGGGCCCCGACCGGAAGGTGCCGTGCAGGAGTTCGGCGCGTTCCCGGAGGCCGACGAGGCCCTGGTGGGAGCCGGGCAGGGGCAGGGACGGGCGGGTCGGGGGCGTGTTGGTGACGGTCACGCCGAATCCGGCACCGTCCGGGGCACGCCACAGCTGGACCGTCGCACGGGCCCCGGGAGCGTGTTTGCGTACGTTGGTGAGGGCCTCCTGCACGGTCCGGTAGACGGCGCGCTGGGCCGGGGTGCCGATGTCCGGGGGGAGCTCACCGGTCAGCTCGGTCTCTATACCGCTCGTCGAGACGAGCCGGTGGAGGTCGGCCAGGGTGGGCTGCGGAGTCAGCTCGGTGGCCCTGCCGCCCGAGGCCCGCAACAGGGTGACCATATGGCGGAGTTCGTCCAGGGTGTCGACGCTGAGGGCGCGGATCGTGCGGGCACCCTCCTTGAACTCCGGCTCCTTCGCGGCGACTTGGAGCGCTCCGGCCTGTACGGCGATGAGGCTCACCTGGTGGGAGACGACGTCGTGCATCTCCCGGGCGAGCTGGGCGCGTTCCCGGGCCAGCACGGCCTGGGAGTGCAGCAGCCGTTCGTGCTCCCGCGCCTCCTCGATCTCGACGAGCCGCCCCGACAAGTCCCGCCGGGCCTGGAGGAGTTGGCCCAGGAGGACGGGGGCGGCGGCGGAGGCCAGGGTGTAGAAGAAGGAGACGACGGTCCAGGCACGGTCGTGCGAGGACAGGTCGTCCAGCGGCCAGGGCGCGGCCGATGCCATCGCGAACAGCAGGGCGCAGAAGGCGAGCAGACGGCGGTCCCGGGACTGTTCGGCGAGCGTGAACAGCGCGGCGAACGGGGCGAACACGAGGTCCAGCATCAGGCTCGCGGGCAGGGTCAGCAGGAAGACCGCCAGCGGGAACCGCCGACGGAACACCACTGCCCCGCAGGCAAGTACGGCGGCCGCGACCGAGGCGGGCGACTCCCCGAACAGGCTGATCAACGCGTCCACGGCCGCGACGGCGACCACCACGGCGTCGATGCCCCGGTCCGGGACCCGCGTCCACCAGGCCGGGCGCGCGTCGGCCGCGCTCACCGCCCGGACTCCGGCCGGTACCCCTCGCCGAACGGCCCGTCGAGCAGCCCGGCCCGCTGGGCGAGCAGCGCCGCCTGCACCCGGCTGCTCACCCTCAACTTGGTGAGGATCGCGCTGACATGGTCCTTGACCGTGCCCGCGCTGAGGTGGATGCGGGTGCCGATGTCCGCGTTGGACAGCCCCTCCGCGACCAGCACCAGAACCTCACGCTCACGCTCACTGAGCCGGCCCACCCGGGCGGCCTCGGGATCCTCGGCGCGGGCCGCGCCTCCGGGATGACTCTGCCAGACGGCACGGGAGGCCTTCGGCGACATGACGACCCCGCCCGCCGCCAAGCTCCGTACCAGCTGGGCGAGTTGGTCAGGCTCGGTGTCCTTCAGCAGAAAGCCGGCGGCGCCGGAGCGAAGGGCGGTCAGGATGTACTCGTCGGCGTCGAACGTCGTCAGCATCGCCACGACCGGGGGCTCCGGCAGCTCCCGTACCTCCCGCAGCACGGTCAGACCGTCGACGTCCGGCATCCGGATGTCCAGCAGGACGACATCGGGGCGCTCCCGCCGTACGGTGTCGACGGCGCCGGCGCCCGCCGTGGTCGCGACGACCTCGATGTCGTCGGCCGCGCTCAGGATCAGCCTGAAGCCGGACCGCACCAGGGCCTCGTCGTCCACCACCACTACCCGGATCACGTACGTTCCGCCTTGCCGTCGAAGTCGTCTCCCGACCTTAGAACGGCGAAAGCCCCGGTAGAACGCCATCCCTGGACACTCCAGCCACCTGGGGGGAGGCTTCCAGCCGTCCGGGGGGAACCGTCGCGGACCGGACGGCGCAGGCACGCAACCAGAAAGCCGCCCGGCCCCTCATACACAGGAGACGCACGGACAGCGGGCGCGGCGACGACTCGTCGGAGACCGACGGTGAGTGACAGGAAGCGACAGGGGTGGCGATGGAACGGCAGTGGTCCCGTCGGAGGTTCATGGTCTACTCACTGGCCGCCACCACCCTGACCGTGGCCGCGCCGATCGGCTGTGACACGTCCTCGGCCGAAGGCGCCGAGAGCTCCACGGCGGACGCGAGCGCGCGGTCCGGTGTCGTGGTGACCGGTGACGACGACGAGATGCTGGTCCTGGAGGTCACCGCGGCGAACCGGGTCGTCGTCCGGCTGCCGCGCGTCGAGGTCGGCCAGGGCGTCACCACCGCCGTCGCCATGATGATCGCCGAGGAACTGGACGCCCGCCTCGCCGACGTCGACATCCCGCTCGCCGACGCCCGCACCAAGGGCAGCCAGTACACCGGCGGTTCGAACTCGGTCAGCTCGCTGTACGGTCCTGCCCGGGCGCTCGCCGCCACCGCGCGGGCCCGCCTGGTGACCGCCGCCGCCCGGCGCTGGCGACTCCCCGCGCGCACACTGCGCACCCGCAACACGATGGTGGTCGCACCGGACGGGCGTACCGCCACCTACGGCTCGCTGACCGCGGTCGCCGCGCAGGTGACCCGCCCGGCCGTGTCCAGCAGGCCCAAACCGGCCTCACGGCACAAGGTGATCGGCAAACCGACGACCCGGATCGACGCCCGGGACCTCGTCACCGGCAAGGCGCAGTACGCCGGGGATGTGCGGGTGCCCGGCGCGAAGCCGACCGTCGTGGCCCGGCCGCCGACGCTCGGAGGGAAGATCCGCACGCTCGACGACCGGGCGGCCCGCGCCATGCCCGGCGTCCGCGCGGTCGTCCGGGTCGCGGGCGGGGTCGCCGTCGTCGCCGACACCTTCCACCACGCCTTCGAGGCCCGCGACGCCCTGCGCATCACCTGGGCCCCGGGCCCGCTGGCCGCGCTCTCCGACACCGCCATCAGATCCCGGCTGCGTGCCGCCGTACCCCCGCTGGGCACCGCGCCGAGCGGATCGACGCAGGTGACCGGCGAGTTCGAGTTCGCGTTCGTCAGCCATGCCCCGATGGAAGTGCTGACCACGGTGGCCGACGTCCGCGCGGACCGCGCCGAACTGTGGTTCTCCACCCAGACACCGATGGACGCCCGCGACAGCATCGCCTCGGCGGTCGGACTCCCGCCGTCGAAGGTCAAGGTCCATGTCATGCGGGGCGGCGGCTCGTTCGGACGACGGCTCAACTACGACTTCGCCCTGGAGGCCGCCCTCGTCTCCAAGGCGGCCCGCCGGCCCGTCAAATTGATGTGGAGCCGCAGCGACGACCTGCGGCACGGCCAGATGCGCCCGGCCACCCATCACCGGATCCGAGCCAGCCACGCGGGCGGCCGGGTGGTGGCCTTCGTCCACTCCACGGCCTCGGTCAGTGAGTCGTACGAGGGCCTCGCCGCGAACGGCGGAGCGAGGGCCATGGCCGCGCGGGCGGGACGCGTCCGGGAGGCGGGCCCGCTCCCCAGCGACAGCGGGCTGTACAACTTCGGTCAGCTGTCCGGGGATTCGGGCGGCATCGAGCTGGCGGCGATACCCCTCGGCGCCTGGCGCTCGGTGGACTCCGGGACGACCCGGACCGTCGAGGAGATCATGGTCGACGAGATCGCCCGCGGCCTCGGCAAGGACCCGGTCGCCTTCCGGCGCACCACACTTCGCAGCAAGGCCGTACGCGCCGTGCTCGACAAGGCGGCGTCCGCCGGGAGTTGGGGGCGGGCCCTGCCGGCCGGACACGGACAGGGCATGGCCGTCCACGAGGAGTACGGCTCCTGCGTGGCCTGTCTGATCGAGATCGATGCCACCGACCCGAAGAACCCCCGCGTCACCAGGGCGGTGATGGCGGCCGACGTCGGAACGGCCGTGAACCCACGCGGACTCGAGGCCCAGCTCATGGGTACGACGATCGACGGCATCTCCACGATCCTGCGGGCCGGCCTCCACATCGACCGGGGTGCCGTCCGCGAGGGCAGCTTCGCCGACTTCCACTACGCCCGCCAGCGGCACGCCCCCCTGCACTTCGAGGCGCACATCATGCCGTCCAAGGGCGAGCCCGGCGGAGCCGGAGAACTCGGGGTGCCGGCCGCGGCGGGCGCGGTCGCCAACGCGTACGCCCGGGCCACCGGCACCAAGCCCCGCCGCTTCCCCCTCACCTTCTGACCGGCCGTCGACTCCGGCTCCTACTCCGCCCCCCCGAGAGGTCCTGATGCCCAGCTACACCTTCGTCCTCAACGGCAAGCCGGTCACCGTCGAGGCCCCGGCCGACATGCCGCTGCTGTGGGTGCTGCGCGACCTGCTGCACGTGACCGGCCCCAAGTACGGCTGCGGGGTCGGGGTCTGCCGGGCCTGCACCAGCCATCTCGACGGCGCGGAGATCCAGCCCTGTGTCGTGCCCGTCGCCGACTGCGCCGACCGCAGGGTCACCACCATCGAGGGACTCGCCGACGGCGACACCCTGCACCCCGTCCAACAGGCCTGGCTCGACCAGGACGTGGCGCAGTGCGGCTTCTGCCAGCCGGGGCAGATCATGGCCGCGGCGGCGCTGCTCCAGCGGACCTCCGAACCGACGGACGCGGACATCGACGCGATCGAGAACGTCTGCCGCTGCGGCACGTACTGCCGGATCCGCGAAGCCGTCAAACAGGCCGCCGCGGCGACCGACCACTGACCTCCGGAGCGAAAGCAGGTCGGCCGGTATTGGCGAGTTAAGTTCCCCGGTGGCCGAGATGGGTATGCTGCCGAGGGTAATTAATTCACCCTGGACCTGATGTGACGTTTCTGCGGAAATTGACCGATCCGGCAGCGGTACGGATTTTTATAGCACGATGTGCCGTGGCCCGGAGTCGGTTCTTTCGTTTTCCATTCGGACGAGTGGTGCGCAATCGGCTCGGTTTGTCCGTGAGTTGACCCGGACAGTCCTTTCCCGTCGAGTCGGGGAACAGGAAAATTTCGGGGCCGTGTACTGCATGAATTCGGAAGACCGCGCGGACGAGTTAGTGATCTGGGAAGAGATCGTCGGCCATCGGGAACGGCTGATGCGGCTGGTCCGCCGGCGGCTCCCGACCGCCCAGGACGCGGAGGACTGCGTCCAGGAGGCAATGCTGCGGGCGGCGGCCCACGACAATCTGGACCCGGAGCGGATCGGACCCTTTCTGACCTCGGTCGCGCTGCGGCTGTGCGTCGACCACTACCGTGAACTGGAGCGCAGACGGCGCCTTGTGGGCCGTACCGCGCACGTCAGCAGGCCCGAGCTGCCGGACGAGGACGTGTGCGACGAGGACTTCGGACGCTGGCTGCTGCGCCAGGTCCAGCAGCTGCGGGGCCGTGAGCGCCAGGTCATGCTGGCCCGCGCCGACGGTATCTCCACGATGGAGTTCGCCCGTATGCACCAGATCTCGCTGAAGGCGGCCGAGGGTGCGTTCACGCGGGGACGGGCACGGCTGAGGCTCGTGTGTGCCCAGACGCTGGACGGGGCCGCAGCACATCCCAGGTAACGGACGGCCGAATTCATTCTCGGTTCATGTCCGGCCTCTTGTGAACGACTTCCGGATTACGGGAGTTGAGTCGACAGGGAAGGCAGTTTCAGTGGGCAGGAACAATACTCAGGATACGATCAAGGACTTCATCGGCGATATCGCCGACAGCACGAAGAAGGCCTTCGACGACATTCTCGACCGAAGGAACGACGACTCCCACGCTGTGGACTGGCTCACCGCGGCGAATCCTTACCAGGCGCTGAACGCATTGCCCGGGGATGTGCTGCGTACCGTCAGCGCGCTCTCGGCACTCGGCGGGGTCGCCAATCCCGTGGCGGCCCTGGCGAACGCGGCCAACGCCGCCGCCGGAGTCGGCGCCGCCAACCCGCTCGCCGCACTGACGAGCGGCGCCCCCAACCCCTTGGCCGCCCTCACCGGCGCGGCTCCGAACCCCCTCGCCGCACTCGCGGCCGGGGGAGCGAATCCGCTCGCCGCGCTGGGCGGCATGGCGGGCGCGGGCAACCCGCTGGCCGCGCTCGGACAGGTGGCGGGCGGGGCCGCGTCGGCCGTGTCCGGAGCGGCCGACATGGCGGAGGGGCTGGCCGCACTGCCACGGCAGATCGCCCAGCTCTCCGAACTGGTCGCCAACCTGGTCGGCGTACTGGAGAGCGTGCAGGGAGTCGCCGGAGCGGTGACGGGCGCCGGCAGCCGGCCGTCGGCGGCACGCAAGAGCTGACGCGGGGCGCGTGACGGCGGGGCGGGGCCGGACCCGCCCCGCCGGTCTCAGGAAACGCAGCACACACAGAAGGTCGTGACACATGGGCAGTGCCCCGCTCGGCAACCGGCTCCGGCTGGTGGTGAAGGTACTGGGAGGACTCGCGGCCGAAGAGGCCGGCCGACTGGCCCGGGACCGGCGCCGCACCCGGCGCGGAACCGACGGAGAACCCGCCGAGGACGGCGAGGGCGGCGACGGCACCCGGCGCGCCAGAGCCGTACGGCACGCCCTCGAAAGCCTCGGCCCGTTCTACGTGAAGCTCGGTCAGATCCTCTCCACCCGGCCCGACATGGTGCCCGCCTCGATGATCGCCGAGCTCCAGAACCTGCACGACCAGGTCGACGTCCAGCCCTTCGCCGTCTTCGAACCCGTCCTCCGGGATCAGCTGGGACCGGACTGGAAGCGCCGCTTCGACGACATCGACACCGTACGACCGCTGGGCGCGGCCTCCCTCGCCCAGGTGTACCGGGTCACCCTGCCCGGCGGGCGCCCGGCGGTGGTGAAGGTGCAGCGGCCCGGCATCCGGGACGCGGTCCGCGCGGACATGGCCCTGATGCGCAGGGCGTCCAGGATCCTCGCCCGTACCGCGCCCCGGTTCAACGAGGTCATCGACATGGAGGCGATGCTCGGCTCGATCTTCGACGCCATGGAACCGGAGCTCGACTTCACCGGCGAGGCCCGCAACATGGACGAGGCCCGCGAACACATCCGCCGCTATCCGACCCTCGCCGTGCCCCGGGTCATCCACGCCACCCCCAAGGTGCTGGTGCAGTCCCTCGCGCCAGGTTCCTCCGTACGGCACCTGGACCGCGGCGAGTTCAGCGACCGCGAGCGCACGGACATCGGCAAGGACCTGCTGCGCTTCATGTACCGCGGCTACTTCGTCGACCGCATGTTCCACGCGGACCCGCACGCGGGCAACGTCTTCGCGCTGCCCGGCGGCCCCGCCACGCTCATCGACTGGGGCATGATCGGCCGCCTCGACCGTCGTACGAGCCTGCAACTCCTGCCTCTCCTCATGGCTCTGGCCCAGAACGACGGCCACGGACTCGCCTGGGCCTGGGCGGACATGGGGCGCGTCACGCCCTGGTCGAACCTGCCGGCGTTCGCCGCCGACATGGCCGCGCTCGTTCCCAAGGTCGCCACGGCCTCCCTGGAGGACATCAACTTCGGGGTGTCCCTGACGACCGTCCTGGAGAAGGCGACCAAGCGGGGCATCGGCTCGGCGCCCGCCATCTCCCTGCTGGGCAAGTCCTTCGCCAACCTGGAGGGTTCGGTGCGCTGTCTCGCACCGGACATCGCCCTCGCGGAGGTCTTCCGGGCGGAGGCGCGGGGGATCGTCATGGCCCTGCTGCGCGAGTACTTCTCTCTCGACCAGGCGGCCCGCAACACGATGGACTTCCTGTCCTTCGCCGTGTCCGCACCCGAGCAGCTGCGCAGCCTCCTCTCCGACGCCGCCGGCCGGCAGTTCGCCCTCCAGCTCCATGAACCGCACACCCCGGCGGGCATGGGCGGGCAGCGGCCCTGGACGCCGTCGAGGGGCCTGCTGGCGCTCGGCGCCGCCGCCTTCCTCTTCGACCGCCGCCGCCCGCCCCACTGACGCGTCGGCCTTGGGGCCTGTCCGGCGGATCATGCCGCAGACGCGGGGTCTGGCACACACTCCCCCGGAGGGGGGGACCTCCACCGCGTCGACGCCCTCCCCCGCCTTGCAGCCGCACGCACCAGCCCCCGCTCACCGGCGATGACGCGGCGCCGTTGATTCACTGCGACCTGATCCGCCGGACAGGCCCTAGCCCATCCGCCGCGCCACGTCGTGCAGCGACTCCGCCAGGCTCGTCAGGAAGAGGCGTACCTCGTCGTCGCCGACGATCGCGGGCGGGGTCAGGCGCAGCACCCGGGAGGCGTTGAGGGAGTGGTTCACGAGGATGCCCCGGCCGACCAGTTCGAGGATCAGCTCACCGACGGCCCGCTCCTCGCTGAACTCCAGGCCGATCAACAGCCCCCGCCCGCGCACCTCTTGGACCAGCCCGCCCAAGTACGGCGCGCAGACCGCCTGTACGCCCCCGCGCAGACGCTCGCCGAGCCCGCGGGCTCGGGCGACGACGTCCTCCCTGTCCAGCGCCTCGACCGCGGCCCGCGCCGCCGCGCAGGCGATCGGCGAGGCGGCGAAGGTGGAGGTGTGGAGGTAGGGGTCGCGGGAGAACGGCCCGTACGCAGCCTCCGTCGCGACCATCGCCGCGACGGGCACCACCCCGCCGCTCAGCCCTTTCCCGACGAGCAGGACGTCCGGCGTGACCTCCCCGGCGACCTCGACGCCCTTCTGCCCCTCACCGTCCAGTCCCCACCACGAGCCCAGCCGCCCCAGCCCCGTCTGGATCTCGTCGACGATCAGGAAGGCGCCGTACGCCCGGCACAGCCGGCTCACCTCCGCCAGATAGCCGGGCGGCGGAATCCGTACCCCGCCCTCGCCCTGCACCGGCTCGACGATCACACAGGCCCGTTCGCCGAGCAGACCGAGTACGGCTGCCAGGGCGCCCGGATCGCCGTACGGGACGACCTCGGTGTCCGGGAGCAGCGGGCGGAACGGCTCCTGGTACTTGGTGTTGGCGGTGGCGGAGAGCGCGCCCAGGGTCTTGCCGTGGTAGCCGGAGGACATGCTGACCAGGGCGGTGTGTCCATGGGCGCGAGCCAGCTTCAGGCCCGCCTCGGTCGCCTCCGCACCGGAGTTGACGAAGTGGACGCGGTCGAGGCCGGCCGGGGTGTGCGGGGTGAGCGCCTCGGCGGCGCGGGCCGCGACCGGCTCCAGGAAGACCCGGGAAGCCAGCGGATGGGCGTCCACCTGGCAGTGCACGGCCGCCGTCACGGCCGGGTGCCGGTGGCCCAGGATGAAGACCCCGTACCCGCCGAAGTCGAGGTAGCGGCGGCCGTCGTCGGTGAAGATCCACGCCCCGTCGGAGGCCGTCTCCAGCATGCCGCCGAGCACGGTGCCCATGACGGCACGGCCGGAGGAGAGACGCTCGCGGTAGAGCCGGGTGATGTGGGCGCGGTTGTCGGCCATCGTGTCGGTGTCCGGCCGGAGCGGGGAGTCGATCGGAACGGTGGTCATGATGCCAACTCCCTTGCCTGGACTGCCTCGTGAGCCGGAGTGCTCGCCGACTGGATGAGTTGCCGGCCGCGCATTCCGCCGGGGCGGGCGGCCCAGGCGACCAGATTGCGCACCAGGGCCTCGCGCAGCTCCTCCTTGGACACCGCCCGTCCGCAGTGCGGCATACCGAGGGACGACTCGAAGGGCAGCGCCCGCTGGAAGACCAGCAGCAGTTCGGCGTACGTGTGGAAGCGGCGCCGCAGCGACTCCGGAAAGGTCGGCCCCTCGATCAGCGGCAGCAGCAGTCGGTGCACCGACTCCAGCGGGATCAGCCGGGGCGCATGCGGCCGGGGCCCGTAGCGTTCGGCGAACTCCAGGCAGGTGTCGATGACTTCGGTCTGGAGCAGCACCTCCGAACCGGCCGTCAGCCAGTACTCGCCCTCGCTGACCCCACCGCGCATCAGGTCGCCCACCGCACGGGCGACGAGATCCTGCGGCACCATGTCGATCCGCGAGTCGGGCCCACCCGGCATGACGGGAACCTGGCCCTTGACGATGGCTCCCAGTGCCCGCGTCAGCCCCTGCATCCCGGCGATCCGGCCGGTCACCGAGTCGCCCATCACCACCGACGGCCGCAGGATCACCCCGGGCACCGGCGCTTCCCGTACCGCCTGCTCGGCATCACGCTTCGAGGCGAGATACGCGGCGGCGCCCGGGAAACGCTCCTGTTCCTCCGGGGCCAGCGGATTGGCCACGAAGGCGGTGCTCATGTGGAAGAAGGGCGCGTCGGCGAGGGCGGCGAGGGCGAGCATCGTACGGGTGCCGTCGAGATTGGCGCGCCGGATCAGCTCGGGCTCCCACTGCCAGTTGGTGGCGGCGGCCGAGTGCAGCACGAGGTCGACCTCGGCGGCGAGGCGAACGAACTCGGGTACGGACAGGCCGAGTTGAGGTTCCATCAGATCGGCTCGGAACTCCCGTACCCCGGGTTCGTGGACCGGGGTGCGATGACGCAGGCAGACGATGCGGAAGTCGGGCCGCAGCTCCTCGATCAGGGCTCTGCCGAGCACTCCGGTGCCGCCGGTGAGCAGCACGGTGGGGCGGGTACCGGGTCGGTCACTGGGCCGGGATTTGAGCATGGCGAAGTTCCCCTCGTACGAAGTGCCAGTGCTAGTGCTGTGGGAGAGGTTCAGGCGATCGTCAGTGGTGCCTCGGCCAGATACGCGGCCAGCGGGCCCGTCATCCGGGACCGCGACGGCGGGTGCAGGGCGAGGCCGTTGGTGCAGGCGGCGAGGTAGCCGACCTCGTCCGAGGTCATGAAGCGGAGCCCGCCGAGGAGTTCCACCGCGCGCGGGACGATACGGGCGAGCGCGTCCTGCACGGTGTAGCGGACGTACAGCGAGTCGGCGAGCGCGGACTCGTCGGGGGAGCCCTCTTCCACCCGCCGGGCCAGGCCCTCCACGGCGGCCATCGCGCCCTCCGCCTCCACCAGCAGCCGCACCCGTTCGGCCTCGGGCACCCGGTCGGCGCGCAGCACCCGCTCCACCAGGGCGCTCGCGGCGCCGAGATAGCTGCCGGTCATCAGCAGCTCGAACCAGACGAGCCCGGCGGTCTGCACCTCGTCGAGCCGCGCCCCGGCGGGGGACGCGGTGCGCACCAGCAGTTCCGGTGGCACGAGTACGTCGTCCAGCGTGACCCGGTCGCTCTCGGCGCCCGCGAGGAAGCTGCTCGACCAGAAGCCGCTGACGCTCAGTCCCTCCGTCTCCGCCGGCACGAGTGCCACGGCCAGTTCCTCACCCTCGCCGGTCTCGCACGGCACCATCACGCTCGCGGTGAGCAGGTCCATGGAGCGGGCCAGGCTGCACGGCTGTTTCACGCCGGTGATGCGTACGCCCTCCGGGGTCACCTTGGCGGACATCGCGGGGGAGAGGATGCCGCTGCCGCTGCGGCCCTCCGCGAAGCCGGACGCCATCAGCCGGTTGTCGGTCGCGACGCCCTGGACGAGCATCCACTCCAGACCCTCGCCCCCACTGGACTCGCTCAGCCCGACGAGCGTGGCCATCGAGAAGTGGTGCATGGTCGTCGCCACCGCCAGCGAGGGTGACCGGCTGCCCAGCGCCCGCTGCACCCGTACCGCTTCGAGGGCGGTGGCGCCCCGCCCCTGCAAGGCCGTCGGCGCGAGCAGCCCCGGGCCCCCGCACTCCCGGAACAACCCGATGCCCGGACTGTGCGGGCTCTCCAGCGTCATCAGCGGCAGGGCCCGCAGCCCCTCGTCGAGGCCGGGCAGCAACTTGGTGAGGGCCGCGCGCTCGCGCTCCAGGAATCTCATGTCGTCCCCTGCTTCCTTGGTCCTCGGATGCCGTAAGCGCTTCGTTTCTCTCTTCACGAGCTTTACGAGCCCACCGCGAGGACCCCTCGGCATCGTCCGACGTACGAGACGCCCTTGACGTGGGACGCGACCCGATCGACACTCCCCATGGGAATCCTAGTGAAAAGGTAGGGAAACGTGATGCGCGTGGAGTCGAACGCCAGTCGGGTGGTTTCCGCACCCCGGCCGACCCCGCTGCTGACCTCCCGCCGTCACATCGACCTCCAGCGCCTCCGCAGCGCCATCCGCCGCCTGCGCTGAGCCCGGCCGTCACCCACGCCGCCGGACCGACGGGCCCGACTACGCCTTCCGCCGCGCGTACGTCTGCGCACCACACCCTGGGGAGACTCATGACCGTCACACCACTGGCCGCCACCGCCGCCCGCCCCACCCCCGCCTTCCGCGGTCGGCTCGGCCGGGACGCGCGCAGCGGCCACTACGCCGTGCCGCGCCGCTACCGCCTCCACCTGTCCCCGGCCGACCCCGACTGTCTCCGGATCGCCGTCACCCACAGCCTGCTCGGCCTCGACGCGGCCTGTCCGGTGACCGAGCTGCCCGCCGTGCCCGACGCGCCCGGCGGCGAACACTCCGCACTGCGCCCGCTGTACGAGGCGAGCGCGCACCGCTACTCCGGTGCGGCGACCGTCCCGGTGCTCAGCGACGACTGGTCGGGGCGGATCGTCAGCACGTACACCCCGGACATCCTGCGCGATCTGGCCCGGCACTTCGGCGCGGGGCGGTTCGCGCTGTACCCGTGCGGTCTGGAGGGGGAGATCGAGGCGGTCGAGCGGTTGTGCGCGCAAGGGATCGACGCGGCGGCGCAGCGGGCGGGAGACGCCGGCGGTGAGGATGTCGACCGTGCAGACGCGCTTGGCTCGCTGCTGCGGACGCTGGGGTCGCTGGACGCACGGCTTGCCGCTGATCCGTATCTGCTCGGTGAGCGACTGACTGCGGCGGATGTGGAGTTGTGGGTGAGTCTGGTTCGGCTCGACACGGTGCACCGGTGGCACCTGGACGCGGCTGCTGTGCATCGGGTTGCCGATCATCCGGCGCTGTGGGCTTACGCCCGCCGTCTCGCCGCTCACCCGGCGTTCGGTCGGCACCTCGATCTTGAAGCCATTGCCCGGCGGCACCATGCGGATTGCCAGGGGCTGGAGGCTGCGGGGGCTGCCGTGCAGATTCTGGACTGGGCGGCTCACGCTTCGCGTTCCGCCGGGTAGGTGGGATGTTGGCTGCGGGCCCGGTGAGGGCTGGTCGCGCAGTTCCCCGCGCCCCTTTGGGGCGCGTTGCCGGGCCGCCGGCCGATCCGCTCGGCCCGGTTGAAGCCGGGCGGATTTCATCCCGCCGACACAAAGTGGCGGAACACGCGATCTCGTCCTCTTGTTGACGACGTCGTGCTGAAGCCCATCCGCTGTCGTCCGAGGCTGTACTCGCGGCGGCACATCGACCTGGTGCGTGTCGCCGGCGCGCTCTGTTGTTCCTGACTCGCTGTCTCGTCTCTTCGTACGGTCGATCAGGAAGGCGCTACTTTCGTGTCCTCGTCACCCTCTTCCTCTCCCACTTCTCTGCACCTTGCCGTCGCTCTGGACGGTGCCGGCTGGCATCCGGCCGCCTGGCGTGAGCCTGTCGCGCGGCCCCGGGAGCTGTTCACCGCCCGCTACTGGGCCGATCTGGTCGCCGAGGCCGAGCGTGGACTGCTCGACTTCGTGACCATCGAGGACGGTCTCGGTCTTCAGTCCTCGCATCTCGTTGATCCTGACGGCCGTACCGATCAGGTCCGGGGTCGTCTCGACGCGGTGCTGATCGCGGCGCGGGTGGCGCCGTTGACCCGGCACATCGGTATCGTCCCGACGGTCGTCACGACCCACACCGAGCCGTTCCATCTCTCCAAGGCGATCGCCACGCTCGACTATGTGAGCACCGGGCGCGCGGGCCTGCGTGTCCAGATCACCGCCCGGCAGAACGAGGCCGCCCACTTCGGCCGCCGTCAGATACCGCAGCTCGGCCCGCTGAACGACCCGCGTACCTGGGATTCGGTGGGTGAACTCTTCGACGAGGCCGCCGACTACGTGGAGGTGGTACGTCGGCTGTGGGACAGCTGGGAGGACGACGCGGAGATCCGGGACGCCGCCACCGGGCGGTTCGTCGACCGGGAGAAGCTGCACTACATCGACTTCGAGGGGCCGCACTTCAGCGTCAAGGGGCCGTCGATCACGCCTCGGCCGCCGCAGGGGCAGCCGGTCGTCACCGCGCTGGCCCACGCGACCGTCCCGTACCGGCTGGTGGCCCGCTCGGCCGACGTCGGATACGTGACCCCGCACGATGCCGGCCAGGCGCATGCCATCGTCGAGGAGATCCGCGGCGAGCAGTCGGCGGCCGGGCGTGCCGGTGAACTCCTGCACGTCTTCGGTGACTTGGTCGTCTTCCTTGACGACACATCGGCCGCGGCCACAGCCCGTCGGGAGCGGCTCGACACCCTCGCCGGGAACGAATACACCAGCGACGCCCGGATCTTCGCCGGGACGCCCGCGCAACTCGCCGATCTGCTCCAGGAGTTGGCGTCGGCCGGGCTGAGCGGTTTCCGGCTGCGGCCCGCCGTCGTCGGGCACGACCTCCCGGCGATCACCCAGAAGCTGGTCCCCGAACTCCAGCGCCGAGGCGTCTTCCGGCAGGCGTACGAGGCCGACACCCTGCGCGGACTGCTCGGCCTGTCCCGTCCCGCCAACCGCTACGCCGGCACTGCCGCCGTCTGAGCGGGAAAGGATCCCCTGACATCATGAGCAAGCCGCTGAAGCAGATCCATCTGGCCGCGCACTTCCCCGGTGTCAACAACACCACCGTGTGGAGCGACCCGAAGGCCGGCAGCCATATCGAGTTCAGCTCCTTCGTCCACTTCGCGCAGACCGCCGAACGCGCCAAGTTCGACTTCCTGTTCCTCGCCGAGGGGCTGCGGCTGCGCGAACAGGGCGGAAAGATCTACGACTTGGACGTCGTCGGCAGGCCCGACACCTTCACCGTCCTCACCGCGCTCGCCGCCGTCACCGAGCACCTCGGCCTGACCGGCACCATCAACTCCACCTTCAACGAGCCCTACGAGGTGGCCCGCCAGTTCGCCAGCCTCGACCACCTCTCCGACGGCCGCGCCGCCTGGAACGTCGTCACCTCCTGGGACGCCTTCACCGGCGAGAACTTCCGGCGTGGCGGTTTCCTCCCGCAGAGCGAGCGCTACTCACGGGCCAAGGAGTTCCTCCAGACAGCGGGTGAGCTGTTCGACTCGTGGCGGGGCGACGAGATCCTCGCCGACCAGGAGACCGGCACCTTCCTGCGGGACGCGAAGGCCGGCGCCTTTGTCCATGCCGGTCAGCACTTCGACATCGAGGGGCAGTTCAACGTGCCCCGCTCCCCGCAGGGCCGTCCGGTGATCTTCCAGGCCGGTGACTCCGACGAGGGGCGCGAGTTCGCCGCGTCGACCGCCGACGCGATCTTCAGCCGGTACGCCACCCTGAAGGAGGGCCAGGAGTTCAACACGGACGTCAAGGGGCGCCTCGCCAGGTACGGCCGCCGCGCCGACCAGTTGCTGATCCTGCCCGCCGCGAGCTTCGTCCTCGGCGACACCGACGCCGAGGCGGAGGAACTCGCCCACGAGGTGCGCCGCCAGCAGGTCAGCGGGGCCACGGCGATCAAGCACCTGGAGTTCGTCTGGAACCGTGACCTGTCCGCGTACGACCCGGACGGCCCGCTCCCCGACATCGACCCCGACCTCGGCGAACACACCGTCGCCCGGGGCCGGGCCCAGGTGCGGATGTACCGCGACCCGCTGGCCACCGCCCGCGAGTGGCGGGAGCGCGCCGAGGCCAACAACTGGTCCATCCGCGACCTCGTCATCGAGACCGGCAACCGGCAGAACTTCGTCGGCACCCCGGCCACCGTCGCCGCCACCATCAACGACTTCGTCCAGGCCGACGCGAGCGACGGCTTCATCCTGGTCCCGCACATCACCCCGGGCGGCCTCGACGGCTTCGCCGACACGGTGGTCCCGCTGCTCCAGGAGCGGGGCGTCTTCCGTACGGAGTACGAGGGCACGACCCTCCGCGACCACCTCGGCCTCGCCCACCCCGACGCCGAGACGGCGGGGGAGCGGGCGGCTTCCTAGGGACCCAGGGACCTGGGGACATACGGGCATGGCGTGGTCGAGGACGTCACCCTCCCCCATGAAGGTGACGTCCTCGACCGCTCCCCCGGGAGCCCGAAGGTGGTCTGGTTCGTCCGCGTCGGCCGTCATGTGCTGGTCTCTGCCCCCAGCATCACCAGCACATGACGGCCGTCTCCCCCGATCCCCACGTGGAGTAGAGCCTGACGCGGACGAAGTAGTTGCGGCCCTTGACGAGCCGGACCCTGACGTGGGCGTTGTGCGGAGTGCCGCCGTCGTCCTCGGCGGAGAGGTAACGGGGCTCGCCGTCGATCTCCTCGAAGACCGCGACGACCGTGTCGCTCTCCCCGAAGGTGCCCACGGTGTAGTCGCGGGTCTCCGGCGGCGCGATACCGAAGTCGGCCTGCTCACCCGCCCCGAGCCGCAGAGGAGCGGACCGGAACGGCACGAGTTCGGCCGGCCCGGGTGTGCCCGTCGGCGGATACCAGCGGAGCACGAACTCCTTGTCGGCCGGGGAGAGCGTCCCCGGAGGCACGACCCCGGACCGGAACTGCTCCGGTTCCAGGATCAGCCCCGCCGAGAACGGATACTCCATGATCGACAGCGGGTCCCAGACGGAGCCGTTGACCTCGTCCGGGTCGAGCTTGCGGAGAATGTTGAAGTAGGTCTTGTCGCGGCCCCAGAAGTTCGGTGGCCCCGCCAGGTCGTCGTACACCGCCTCGTCGTCCCAGTGGATGCCGGCGAAGGGGTTCTGGTGCTCGTGCAGCAGGCCCAGGGCGTGCCCGATCTCGTGCAGGGCCGTCGCGCGTTCCCCCGGCGCGGTCAGGTCCCACCCGAAATTCATCGTGCGCCGCCCCAGGCCCACCGACAGTGCGTCCCGCCCGACCGTGGAGTACGAACCGTCACCGGTCTGGAACCCGATGCGCAGTTCGGCCTCCGAGCGGTCGCGCACCTCCACGAAGGACAGCCCGATCCCCAGGTCGAGCCACTCCCGGAAGCAGTCACGGACGACATCGCGCTGTGCCTCGGCGCCGACCCATGACTCCCACCGGGTCTCCCCGGTCCCCGGCAGGGGGATGACCGAGCCGTCGCTGTCCCGGTCGAAGAAGTAGTAGTGGAGCACGGTGCCGTTCACCCACATCAGACGCCCGGAGAGGAGCGCGCTGAGCCGCTCGGCCGGCAACCCCGGGGCGAACGTGGGGGCCGGTTGCTGCGGGAGTGAGCAGAACCGTGCGTTCATGGGGAACAGGTTGCGGCTCACAGGTGCTCGGGCGCCTGAGTCGGGGGCTACTCAAGTCGGCCTGTATCAAAGCTGAGTAGCCCGGCTCTTGTTCAACGTGATGACTTTCGAACGGGACGCGCAGACCCTGGAACTGCCCTGGCCGTTCACCGGCCGGGACGACGAACTGGAGCTGCTCCGCCGGTCGTTGGCGGCGGAACGGCACGGCGTCGTGGTGACGGGTCCGGCCGGACACGGCAAGACCCGTCTCGTCACGGAGGTGGTGCGGGGCACCGACTGCGCCAAGGTGAGCGGCACGCCCGAGACCCGGGACACCCCCTTCGCAGCCTTCGCCCACCTCCTCCCGGAACAGGTCTCCCTGCACCGCGCGGTCCAACTCCTCTCCGGCGTACGGACCTTGCTGGTCGACGACGCCCATCTGCTGGACGACTCCTCGGCCGCCCTGGTCCACCAGCTCGCCGTGAACGGCCGCACCCGGCTGCTGGTGGTGGCGACGGACGGCTCCCCGGCACCCGGCGCGGTGTCCCGCCTCTGGACGGGCGAGGTGCTGCCACGCCTGCCCCTGAAGCCACTGCCCCGCGAGGAGACCGCGCAGCTGATCGCGGCAGGCGCGGGCGCCCCGGTCGAGCCGCTCACGGCGCGCCGCCTCCACCACCTCTGCCAGGGAGACCTGCGCCTGCTGCGCGACCTGATCGGGGCGGTACGCGAGAGCGGCGAACTGACTCTGACCTCGGACGAGTTGATGTGGCGGGGCCCGGTACCGGTGACGCCTGCGGTACGCGAACGGACGGACGAGGCCCTGAACCACACCACCTCCGAGGAACGGAACACGCTGGAACGCCTGGCGTTCAGCGAACCACTCCCACTGGCCCTGTCCGACCTGGACCTGCGCGCGCTGGAGAGCCTGGAAGCCGACGGCCTGATCCAGGTGGACGCCCGGTCCGAGGTCCGCCTGGCCCACCCCCTGCACGGCCCGGTGCTCCGCGCGGGCGCGGGCCGACTCCGCGCGAGGCGACTGTCCCGCCCCGCGGCGGAGTGGGGGTCCGCCCTGGACGCCGAGCAGGCGGAGTTGGCCGACCGGATCGAGCGCACGGACGTCCAGGACCCGACGGGCCCGATAGGAGACTGGCTGGCGGCCGAAAGGTCGGTCCCCGCCTCCTACGCGACCGTCCGCTCCCGCTTCGCCCGGCTGCGAGGAGAGCTGCGCGAGGCCCTTTCCTGGGCCAGGGAGGGCCTGCGCGGCACCCCGGACGACCCGTTCTGCCGTACGGAACTGGCGCTGGCGGCAGCCCAGTTGAACGAGGTCACGACCGCGGGCGAGGCGCCCCCCGGCCGGGCGACCACCTGGCTGCGCGCGGCACACGGCGACACCGAGGGCGCACTGCGATCGGCCACGGCCCCCGAAGCCAGGGGTGAGGGGGAGGCGTACGTCCTGTACGACGCCGTACGCCTGGGCGCCCCGCACCTGGTGGCGGACCGACTGGCCCAACTGCCCGCCGAGGAGGCGGAACCCCTGGCCCGGCACGCGGACGCGCTGGTCCGCCAGGACGGCCCCGCCCTGGACCGCGCCGCCGAACTCCTGGAACGCCGTGGCCTGTTGCTCTTCGCCGCCGAGGCACACGCCCAGGCAGTCCCGGTGCACCGCGACCCACGGGCGGCCCGCAGGTCCCGCTCCCGGGCGATGACCCTGGCCCGCCGCTGCCAGGGCGCCCGCACCCCGGCCCTGTCCGCGCTGACCCTCGGCGAACTCACCACCCGCCAACGCCAGATCGTCACCCTGGCGGCAGCAGGCCTGACCAACCGCGAGATCGCGGACCGCCTGACCCTGTCCATCCGCACAGTGGGAAACCACCTGTACAGCGCCTACACCCGCCTCGGCGCAAGCGACCGAACGGCTCTGCCGTGGCTCCTGGAGGAGCCCCCGACGACACGGTCGGCGTGACCGACGTCAGGGAGTGGGCTCACGCCGACCCGAACGCCGAGAACGCCCACCCCGTCGCCTGATGCGTCGCATCCCCGGGCAGCGCCGCCCGGGCGTCCCGCAGGGCCTCCGCCAACGAGAGGCCCGCGCTGAGGCCCTTGTGGAGGGCCAGCATCAGGGGGACCACCGCCGCGTCGTTGACCGGGGCGCTGCTCGCCACCACGCCTGCTGTGCCCAGGGGGAGCAACGCCGTTACCAGGCCCAGGAGTTCGTCCGCGCCCACCGTCGCCAGGCGGCCGGTGTCGCAGCTCGACAGGATGATGCGGTACGGGCTGCGGTCCAGGCGTTCGAAGTCGTGGACGATCAGGGGGCCGTCGGCCATGCGGAGTGATGAGAACAGGGGACTGTCCGCCCGGAACGTGCCGTGGGCCGCGATATGGGCCAGTGCGGCCCCGTCCAACGCCTCCAGCACCGCCGGCACCCGTGCGCCCTCGTGTTCGAGGACCGTCGGTCTGCCGTAACGGTCGACCAGGTCGGGGACCTCCGCGCCGCCGCTCGCCAGGCCGGGGCCCCGGACCAGGACGTGCCGGCCGCCCGGCGGGGGGCCCGTCTCCTGGGCGCGCAGCCAGCTGCTCGCCGACGGGGACACGCTGAGCACGCGGTCGCGGAGGGAGGGGAGGAGGGCCCAGGGGACCCGGTGGAGGCTTCCCGGGGGGACCACGATCACCGGGCCCGTGCCCAGGTGCGGTACCGCCGCGCCCAGCAGCAGTTCCTCCAGCCTGCGGCCCGACGCCTCCAGGACCGGCAGCCTGGCCTCCGCTCCCGGGTGCGCGAGCCGTCGGAGCCCCGCCTGGACGTGTTCGGCCTCCGTCACCGCGTGAGCCAACAGGCCCGCCTCGAAGCGGCGTACCTTTCCCTCGCCGCACAGCAGCACCTGCACCTGGCCGTCGACCACCGCGATCTCGATCAACCGCCCACCGCTGCCCAGGCGTTCGAGCAGCCGGGCCGGGTCGAAGCGGTGCCCGTCGCCGCCGGACTCGCCACGGATGTGCAGGGTGCGGGAGCGCACCTCCCGTTCCAGGCGCCGCTGTTCACGCTCAAGCGCCGGTACCGGGCGGCCGTCGACCCGGGCCTCCTCCGCGCGGGCGGCGATCTCCCGGAACGCGGTGAGGCTCTGCCCGAGCGCCGGGTCGTCGGGCGGCCGGGTCGGCGGCGCCGACAGGACCGTGGCCCGCCACCGCTCGCTCCACACCAGCAGCCGCCGAGGACCGCCGGACTCCAGCGACGCCCGCTGGGCCAGCGCGGCCAGTTCGGCGCCCTGCGCCGTCGCCCGGGCCCGCAGCTCCGAGGCGCCGAGCGTCATCCGGTGGTCGTCCAGGACGGCGAGCCCACGTCGACAGGCCTCCAGCACACCCCGCGCCGACCCTGCCGCCTCCGCGCGCAGCGCCTGCGCCGCCCAGCCCGTCATCCGCGCCAGCGGCGGACCGACGCGCCGACTGCGCGCGGCCACACGCAGATGCTTCTCCGCGTCCTCCGTCCAGCCCAGCGCGAGCGCGATCCGCCCCGCGAGCAGCGACGCCTCGGGCGCGGACGGCGAACCGAACGCGGCCAGCCGCTCGGCCAGCGCCGCCGCGTCCGCCACCAGCCGCCCGGACTTCCGCCCGGTCGCGACCCGCGCCTCGATCAGCACCAGCCGCGCGTGCGCCTCCCACCAACTGCGCCGCTGCCCCGCGAACAGCCTCACGGCCACGGCCGCGCGGGCGATCGCCGTGTGCGGATCGTCCGCGAGCCGCGCGGCCTTCGCGGCGGTCAGCAGCAGCTCCGCCTTGCGGGTGCTCTGGCCACCGATCCCGTCGAGCACACCGAGCGCCGCGTCGGCCTCCGTGACCGCCTCGCGGGCCAGCCCGGCCGCCATCAGCACCTCGCAGCGGCGGATGTAGAACACGAAGATCGGCGTGCCCAGCCGGGCGTACCGCTCCGCCGCCTCGTCGAACAGCCGCAGCGCCGCCGGGATGTCACCCGCCCGGTACGCGGCCAGCGCCCGGCTCTCCACGACGTCCGCCTTGTCGTGGTCCTGCCCGGTGGTGTCCCACATCTGCTCGGCGGCGGTGAAGTCCGCGTCGGCCCGCTCGGGGCGCCCGAGCGCCAGATGCACGGTCGCCCGCAGCGTCAGCGCCCGCGCCGTCCAGATGACGTCCTCCGCCTGCCGCAGCACGGGAATGGCCCGCCGTACGTCGTCCAGCGCCTCGCGATGATGCCCCAGCACCCACCACGCGTACGCCCGCCGGTACAGCACACGCGCGCGGGTGTGCCCCGTACCCCGGTCGACGCCCTGCTCGAACGCCTCCAGGCCCTGCCGGGTACGGCCCGCGTGGACCAGCGCCACGCCGAGCGTGCCGAGGACGTCCGCCTCGCGCTCCGCGGAACCGGCGTCCGCCGCCAGGTCGCGGGCGCGCCGCAGATGACGCAGGGCGATGCGCATGTCGCCGAAGTCCCGCTGCCACATACCGATCACCTGATGGGCGACGGAGGCGTGCAGCGGCGTCGGATCGTTGCCGAGGACAGTCTCCGCCCGCGCGAGCGCGTCCTTCGGGCGGGCGAACACCATCGGCAGTAGTTCGAGAACCGTGTCGCTTCCCGCAGTCACTTAACGGATGGTAGTGCTCCGCGCCCCGCGTCACACAGGTTTAGCCATGGACAACCCACTGTCCGACGCCGATCGACCCCTGTATCAGGAAATGTGCCGCGGCCCCTGTATCACGCGGCGACCCCGTGGCTCTCAATATCAGCAACAGAGGCAAGAAGGGGATCAGTTCCAGGGGGAGGACATTCCATGGCACCGCAGCGTTTCCAGGAGCAGTTCGACCACATCCAGCGCTCCATGCCCGGCGTGGAGCTGGCGACGGGGCCGGACGACGCGGCCGAGTTCATCTACGAGAAGGGCGTCGTCCTGGCCCGCGACGGCGAGGAGGCACGCCTCGTCGAGGACACCGTACGCGCGCACTTCACCACCTTCGCCGGCCTGACCGCCGACGAGGTGCGCCGCGACAGCCCGGAGACCAACCGCTCGGGCATCACCCGCATCCGGGTCGGCGACCCCGGTGAGGGCGGCCGGCGCGGCGACCGCGCGGTGGCGGGCGCACTGCGCGCGCTCAGGGAGGCCGAGGGCAACGCGCGGCGGCGCCTGGTCAGCCGTAACCACGTGGTGCACATCGCCGTCAACGCCTGCCCGGGCGACGAGCCCGTACCCGTCGCGTACAGCGCGGGACCCAACCCGACGGTGGCCGAGAGCGGCTACGACGCGGACAGCGCCGTCGGTGTCCTGGTCATCGACACCGGCCTCATGAACGACTACGCCTCCTACCCGGCCATGGCCCACGTCCAGGGCGACACCCAGATCGACGAGTGCGACGCGAACGGCGTGCTCCGGCAGTACGCGGGGCACGGCACGTTCATCTCGGGGCTCGTCGCGGCCGTCGCCCCCAACACGAACATCGTGTCCCGCAACACCCTCAACGACGCGGGCGCGATCCTGGAGTCCGAGTTCGGCGACAAGCTCTTCGAGGCCGTCGAGCGCGACGGCTGGCCGCCCCTCATCAGCCTCTCCGCGGGCACGTCGAACGGCAGCACGGAAGGCCTGCTCGGCCTCACCGCGTTCATGGAGGCCCTCCGCGAGCAGCCGCGCACCCTGTTGGTCGCCGCCGCAGGCAACAACGCCAGCGCGACCCCCTTCTGGCCCGCCGCCTACGCCGACAAGCCCGAGTACGCCCAGTCCGTGATCTCGGTCGGCGCCCTGCGCAGCGACGGCGAGTTCGGCGCCTGCTTCAGCAACCACGGCCCCTGGGTACGGGTCTACGCCCCCGGCGAGCGCCTCACCGGCGCGCTGACGGGTTTCCAGACCCCGGTGCCGTACACCTACCACCACAGCACGTACGACTCCTGCCGCCACGGCTTCACCTACGCCTGCACCTGCCAGGCCCCCCAGCACCTCGGTCTGCTCACGGGGGAGTACGAGACCACCTCGGGCACCCCGGACCAGGTGCAGTTCGCGGGGTTCGCGCAGTGGAGCGGCACCTCGTTCGCCACCCCGCTGGTCGTCGCGATGATCGCCGCCCACATGACCGCCCACAAGGAGACCGACCCGCGCGCCGCCCGACAGCAACTCCTCGCGGCGAACACCGAGTTCGCGGAGGTCCGGGGCGCGGTCGTACCGGCACTGATCCCGCCCACCTGGAGCCCGGTGCCGGTCGTGAACATCCCGCCCGTCGTATAGAGGTCAACCGGCCTCCGTACAAGGACCAATCGAGTGAGGACCATGCGCAGGACGAGTGGAGCACCCCCTTCCACGGCGTACGATGACTTGCCGTACACGAGGGGTGGGGACGTGGACCGAGCTGCGGTCGGCGCATTGGTCCAAGCCGCCGTCGACGGCGACGCGGCGGGCTGGAAAGCGCTGGTGGAAGGGTTGAGCCCACTGGTGTGGTCGGTGGCGCGCGCCCACCGGCTGTCCGACGCGGACGCGCACGAGGTGTACTCGACCGTCTGGTTCCGCTTCGCCCAGCATCTGGGCCGTATCCGTGAACCGGAGAAGGCGGGTTCGTGGCTCGCGAGCACCGCACGGCACGAGTGCCTCAAGGTCATCAAGAGCACCCACCGGATGACCCCGACGGACGACGCCCAGCTGCTCGACCGGATCAGCGACGACCGTACGCCCGAGCAGTGGGTGATCGAGTCCGAGGAGGCGTCCGCCGAGGCGGAGCGCATCCGGAAGTTATGGCAGGAGTTCGAGGAACTGGGCGCCCGGTGCAGGCAGTTGCTGCGCATCCTGATGTCCGCGCCGCCGCCCAGCTACCAGGAGATCTCTGCCGGCCTCGGCATCGCCGTGGGCAGCATCGGCCCCCTCCGCCAGCGCTGCCTGCGCAGGCTGCGGGTACGGCTCGCGGCCCGGGGGGTGCTGTGAACGACAACACGCACGACAGCGACGGATTACCCCACGACTCCGACGACTTGGACGGCACGGCCGACATGAACAGCACTGATGACACAGATGACACGGACGGCTTCGACGACGAACTGGACGGCGAAGCCGACGACTTAGCGGAGTTCGAGGGCGACGACTCGCTGGACAACGACCTGCTGGAGGAGACGCTGCGCCAGGCCGCGGCCATCATGGACCCGGTTCCGGCGCAGCTCCAGCAGACCGCCGTCGAGGCCTACACCCTCTACTCGCTCGACTCCCAACTGGCCGAGCTGACCTTCGACTCGCTCGTCCACGGCATCCCCGTCAGAGGAGTCGTGGACGCGCCCCGGATGCTGACCTTCCGCACGGGTGAGCTGACGGTCGACGTCGAGGTGAGCGCGCACGGTCTGATGGGCCAGGTGCTGCCACCCCAGGAGGCCAGTATCGAGGTGCTGAGCGGCCCGCAGCTCTCCTCGCCGCCCACCCTCACGGCCGACGACATGGGCCGCTTCACCGGCGACCTGCACGTCAGCGGCCCGTTCGCGCTCCGGCTGAGGACGGACGCGGAGGTCGTCGTCACGGAGTGGCTGCGCGCCTGACGCACGGCCGGCGGGGCGGGCCCAAGTGGGCCCGCCCCCGCTGCTGTTCCTAGGCGGCCGCGACCAGCGGATAGTGGCAGGCGACAGCGCGCCCGGAGGCCGTCGTGGCCAACGGGGGGCGCTGCACCGCACACACCTCCCGCGCGTACGGACACCGTGTGTGGAACGCGCAACCGGCCGGTCTGGCCGCCGGATCGGGTACGTCCCCGGTGAGGACGATCCGCTCCCGGCGCGGTGCGTCCGGGTCGCCGGTCCCGTCGTCGATCTCCGGCACCGCCGACATCAGCGCCTCGGTGTAGGGATGCGCGGGAGCCCCGTACAGCGTCTCCGTGTCCGCGAGTTCGACGATCTCGCCGAGGTACATGACCGCGATCCGGTCCGAGACATGGCGGACCACACCCAGGTCGTGCGCGATGAAGACGTACGTCAGCCCGAACTCGTCCTGGAGATCCGCGAACAGGTTCAGCACCTGCGCCTGGATCGACACGTCGAGCGCGGACACCGGCTCGTCGGCGACGATCAGCTTCGGGGAGGTCGCCAACGCCCGTGCGATACCGATGCGTTGACGCTGGCCGCCCGAGAACTCGTGCGGGTAGCGATCGAGATGGCCCGCAGACAACCCCACCACGTCGAACAGCTCGGCCACCCGCCGCCGGACGGCGGCGCCGTCCCCGTACCGATGGATGAGCAGCGGCTCGGCGACGATCTCCCCGGCGCGGCGGCGCGGGTTCAGGGAGGCCTGCGGGTCCTGGAACACGAGCTGCATCCCGGGCCGTACGGGGCGCAGCCGGCGCGCGGACAGGGTGGTGATGTCCTGCCCGTCGAACTCGACCCGCCCGCCCGTGATGTCGGTGAGCCGGACGAGACAGCGCCCCAGGGTGGACTTGCCGCACCCGGACTCGCCGACGACGCCGAGGGTCTCACCCCGGCGCACCTCCAGCGAGACCCCGTCCACGGCCCGCAGCACCTTGTGGCGCCGGGTGAGGGAGTCACCGCGCAGACGGTAGTGCTTGGTGACGTCGGTGGCACGCAGCAGCACGCCCGCCTGGGGATCCGTGGTCACGGCGCCGCCTTCCTGTCGAGGGTGTCCGGTGTCGAGCGGGCCGCAGTGCGGGCCGAAGCGCGTTCCCCGGCCGGCAGCCAGCAGGCGTCGAGGTGTCCCGACTCGCCGCTCAGCACCGGGCGTTCGTCGCACCGGTCGTGCCGGGCCGGACAGCGCGGCGCGAACGCGCAGCCCTCCGGGACGCTGTCCGGAGACACGGGTACGCCCGCGATGGTGGGCAGTCGGCGCAGGCGCGGGCCGCCGACCCGGGGCACCGAGTCGAGCAGGCCCCAGGTGTACGGGTGTCGGGGACCGTGGAACACGGCCCGGCGCGGGCCCTCCTCGGCGGCCCGGCCGCCGTACATGACCAGCACCCGGTCGGCGACCTCGGACACCACACCCATGTCGTGGGTGATGATGACGACCGCCGAGCCGCGCGCGTTCAACTCCCGCATCAGGTCCAGGATCTGGGCCTGGATGGTCACGTCGAGCGCGGTGGTCGGCTCGTCGGCGATCAGCAGCGCAGGTCCGCAGGCGAGGGCCATCGCGATGACCGCCCGTTGCCGCATCCCGCCCGAGAACTCGTGCGGGTAGGAGTTCACGCGCGAACCGGCGTCCGGGATGCCCACGTCCGACAGCAGTCCGACCGCCCGCGCGAGCGCCTCCTTCTTGGACACCTTCTCGTGTGCCCGGATCTGCTCGGCGATCTGCCAGCCGACCGTGTAGACCGGCGTCAGCGCGGTCATCGGGTCCTGGAAGACCATGGCGATCTCCCGGCCGCGCACCGACCGCATCTCCTTGTCGGGGAGGGTGAGCAAGTCCCGTCCACGGAAGAGGACTTGGCCGGTGACGGTGACGTTCGGACTGGTCAGCAGCCGCAGCACGGCCAGCATCGAGACACTCTTGCCGGAGCCCGACTCGCCGACCACGCCCAGGATCTCGCCGGGCGCGACGGAGAAGGAGAGCCCGTCCACGGCGGTGACGGTGCCGGTGCGGGTGCGGAAGGAGATCCGCAAGTCCCGTACATCCAGAAGGGGTTCAGGCATGGCGGGCCCTCGGATCGAGTCGCGCGTACAGGATGTCGACCAGGGCAT
Organism: Streptomyces sp. NBC_00075; assembly: GCF_045041225.1. NCBI lineage: Bacteria > Bacillati > Actinomycetota > Actinomycetes > Kitasatosporales > Streptomycetaceae > Streptomyces > Streptomyces sp. NBC_00075. The sequence continues at coordinate 1,071,212 of NZ_CP108243.1, read as the reverse complement.
TGGCGAGGACCACGAAGAACGCCGCGTACATGACCGTCCCCATGATCACGGGCAGGTCCAGGTTCTGTAGCGCGTCGAAGGTCAGCTTGCCGACGCCCGGCAGGCCGAAGACGACCTCGGTGAGCAGGGCCGCGCCGCCCACCAGTGCGCCGAAGTCCAGGCCGAACAGCGACACGATCGGGATGAGCGAGCAGCGCAGCGCGTGCCGGACCAGGATCCGCCGCTCGGACAGGCCCTTGGCACGGGCGGTGCGTACGTAGTCCTCGCCGAGCGCGCTGACGACCTCGCCGCGCAGCAGCCGGGCGTAGATTCCGGCGTACAGCAGCGCCAGGGTCAGCCAGGGGAAGAGCAGATGCAGGGCCCACTGGCCGGGGTCCTTGCCCAGTTCGACGTACCCGGGTGGCGGTACCCAGGAGAACACCGAGTCGTGCAGGCGTTTCTGGGTGAGGAGGTTGACGACCTCGCCGAGCCAGTAGGCGGGCAGCGAGACGCCGACGACACCCACCAGCATGATCACCGGGTCCGCGGCCGTACCGCGCAGAGCGGCGGCGGCCGTGCCCATGAGGATGCCGACCGTCATCCAGATGACCGCCGCCCCGATGACCAGCGACAGCGTCACGGGCATGGCCTGCACGATCTGCGGGACGACCTTCGAGCCGCGGTTGACGAACGACTCCAGGTCCCGGTCGATCAGCAGGTGCCGCATCATCAGCAGATAGCGGACGGGCAGCGGCCGGTCGAGGCCGAAGGAGTGGCGGACCTGGGCGAGGGTGGCCGGGTCGGCGTTGCGGCCCGCGATCCGGGCGGCGGGGTCGACTCCCGGGGTGGCGAAGAAGATCAGGAACACCAGGACGCTGATCGAGAACATCACCAGCAGGGCGGAGAGGAAGCGCCGGAGCGCGAAGTACAGCATCGGATCACACCCCTCCCCGCAGCCGGGCGCTCGGGTCGAGGGCGTCGCGCACCCCGTCGCCGAGGACGTTGAGGGCCGCCGTCGTCAGCGCGATGAGCAGCCCGGGCGCGATCGTCACGGTCGGACGGGTGTACAGCAGCCCGAGGCCGTCCTCGATGATCGTGCCCCAGCTGGCGTCGGGCGGCTGCACGCCGACCGACAGGAAGGACAGCGCCGACTCCGTGAGCATCGCGAGCGCGGTCATCAGCGGCAGGAACACGATCGCCGTGGGCAGCACGTTCGGCAGCACCTCCCGGCGCATCACGCGCAGCGCGGGCGCGCCCGACCCGACGGACGCCTGGATGAACTCCTTGTTCCGCAGCACCAGCACCTGCCCACGCATCGGCCGGGCCACGTACGGGACGTAGATCGCCGCGATGATCACGACCGGCAGCCACAGACTCCCGGCCTCGACGGTGACCGGCCCGAGACTGAGCCCGTCGGTGAGCACGACCACGGACAGACAGATGGCCAGCAGATACACCGGAAAGGCCCAGATGACGTCCAGGACACGGGAGATGACCGCGTCGACGACCCCGCCCGCGTACCCGGCGACGACCCCGACGGCCGTACCGATGACACAGCACACCAGCGCGGCCATGACCCCGATGAAGAGACTGGTACGACCGCCGTACAGCAGCCGCGCCATCACGTCCCGGCCCTGGTTGTCGGCGCCGAGGAAGTAGTGGCCGAAGTCCCAGGTGGGCCCGATGGGCGTGACACCGAGACCGAGCCCGGTGGTGCTGGGCGTCAGCACGGGCACCTTCTTGCCGTCCACGACCGTCGTTCCGGAGACATGGGACTGGAACGGGTCGGTGTGCGCGATGTGGTCGGCATACAGCGGGGCCAGCAGGGTCACCGTGACGATGGCGAGCAGGACGAGGGCCGCGGCCACCGCCGACCTGTTGCGCAACAGATCGGCGGCGGCGGTCCGCCAGGGGCCCGGCGAGCGACGCCGGGCCTCGACGGGGGCCAACTGGGCTGTTGTGCCGCTCACTTGACCCACAACTGCCCGACGAGCATGTAGAACTGCTTGCTGAACTGGTAGTTGCCGACCCGCTTCGACGTGAAGTCGATGATCTTCGGGTTGATCACCGGGACCACCGGTGACTCGGTCATGATGTCCTGGTCGATGGCCGCCCACTGCTGGTCGGCGGCCTTCTGGTCGGTCTGCCCGGTCTTCAGCGCGGTCTGCATCCGCGCGTCGATGCCCTTGTCGCAGAACCCGGAGATGTTGATGCTGGAGTCGCTGCCCGGGTGGAACGAGGCGCAGGACAGCAGCACGTTGAGGAAGTCGGAGGCCGCCGGATAGTCCTGGTACCAGGACGTCAGCGCCAACTGCACCTTGTTCTTGGTGTTCTGGATGTACGTGAACTGGATGTTCCCGGACAGCGGCTTGAGCGTCGCCTTGTAGCCGAGCTGGGTCAGCAGGCTCTGAAGGTACTGCCCGATCGACTTGTTGACCTCGTCGTCCTGGACGACGATGCCGACCTCCTGACCGGCCGTCCCCGACTGCTTGATCAGCGCCTTCGCCTTGGCGAGATCCGGCGCCGACCAGGTCTTGCCGCCGCCCTTCGTGTACTGGCACTTGTCGACGTGTCCAGGGAAGCCCGGCGGCAGGATCGTGCACGCGGGAGAGGCGAGGTTCTTGCCGCCGTACAGCCCGACCACCGCTTCCCGGTCGATCGCCCAGTTGATGGCCTGACGCGCCAACTTGTTGTTGAACGGGGCCGAGTTGACGTTCAGGGTGACGTACCAGAACGCGGTCAGCGGATTGACGTGCGCCTGGGAGGCGTACTGCGTGCCGATCTCGCTCAGCCGGTCGGCGGGCGGCGGGTCGTACATCCAGTCCGCCGAGCCGTTCTGCACGGCGGTCACCTCCGACTCGACGGTCTGCCCGAAGGTGTAGTCGACGTTGTCGGCGTAGGCCTGCGGCTGCGCCTCGCGCGACCACTCCTTGAAGTACGGGTTGCGCACCAGTTTCAGCGCCCGGTTCGGGTCGTACGAGGCCGCCATGTAGGGGCCGGTCGTCGGCAGCGGCTTGGTCCCCGCGTCCTTCGTCGGCGAGTCCTTCGGCAGCACACTGGCGTGCGGGACGGCCAGCTTGTACGGGAACTCCGGGTCCGGCGCGGTCAGGTTGACGGTGACCGTGCCGGCCGCCGCGTCACCGACGACACCCTTGGCGAGCGTGCAGGACGCGGGCGTCTTGAGACAGGCGTCCGCGCCGACGATGCCGTTGTAGAAGGTGCCCGCGGTGGGGCTGGACACCTTGAATATCCGCTGGAAGGAGGCCACCACGTCGTCCGTGGTCACCGCCTTGCCGGTGGAGAACTTGATGCCCTTGCGGAGCGTGAAGGTGTACGTCTTCCCGCCGTTGCTGACCACCGGCATGGCCGCCGCCAGATCGGGGACGACGGTGAACGACTGCTGCCCGCCGGTCTTCTTGAACGCCAGCAGACCGTCGTACATCGACTGGTACAACTGCCAGTACTGGAGCGTGTAGTTGACCTGCGGATCGAGGCTTCCGGCGGCCGCGTGGGCGACCAGCTTCAGTGTGCCGCCCTTGTGCGCGGGCTGGAAGGCGCTCGACTGGGCGCCGCCGCCGGCGGTCGAGGTCGGGTCGGACGAGCCGCCGTCGTCGGAGGACGAACAGGCGGTCGCGGTGAGGGCGAGGGCGGCGGTCACGGCGGCGAGGACGGTACGTCTGGTGGTCCGGGGCATCGGGGAACTCCCGTCGGTGGAGCGGGTGTTGAAGACCATGAAGGGTGAGGGGGATGACTCAGTCGGTGGAGTCGAGGAAGTCGCCGACGACCCGGAGGTACAGCTCCTCCTCCTCGACGTGCGGCATATGGCTGGAGTGCTCGAACATGTGCCAGCGCACATCGGGGATGTGGTCGGCGAAGGGCCGCAGTGTGTCGGGCGTCGCCTCGTCGAAGCGGCCGGACACCAGCAGGGTCGGCGCCTCGATCAGATGGAGCCGGTCGACGACCGACCAGTCCTTCATGGTGCCGACGACATGGAACTCGTTCGGCCCGTTCATCGTGTGGTAGACGGTCGGGTCGGCCGCGATGTTGTCCCAGGTGGCCTGGACCTCGGCGGGCACCGGGACCGTACGGCACACATGGCGCTCGTAGAAGACCTGCTCGGCGGCCTGGTAGTCGGGGTGGTCGGTGGTCCCGGCGGCCTCGTGGGCGAGCAGGGTCTCCTGGACCTCGGGCGGCAGCGCGGCACGGAGTTCGGCGGCGCCGGCCAGCCAGAGCTCCATGGAGGCGGGGGAGTTGGCGATGACCAGCCCCCGCAGCCCCGACGGCCGACGCACGGCATGCTCGGCGGCGAGCATGCCGCCCCAGGACTGGCCGAGCAGGTGGTAGCCGTCGGCGATCCCCAACTCCTTGAGCAGGTTGTCGAGTTCGTCGAGGAAGAGCTGGACGGTCCAGAAGTCGGCGCCCTCGTCGGGCAGATGGGTGGAGTGCCCGATGCCGAGCTGGTCGTAGTGGATCACCGGGCGGCCCTGTCGGGCGATGCCCGCGATGCGGAGCGTGTAGTCGTGCCCGGCACCCGGGCCGCCGTGCAGGACCACCAGCGGTGTCCGGCCGGGGTCGCCGGTGATCCGGTACCAGGTGGACCAGCCGTTGAAGTCGATGGTCCCGGTGTGGTTCGGTTCGGGGATCGCCACTGAGAAGCCTCCGGGGGCAGGCAGAATCAGGCCAGTCCGTGTCTTAAACGGGTTGGTGTCTGTGGATGGCTGACATACTGTTTGGGTAAATGCTCAGTCCACAAGACCTTTTAAGGCCTTTTAGCGCAGGCCCGGCAGAAGTAACTGCGCGTTTACGCGCCCGGAACCCGCGCCCGACCGGGGAGGACCGCTGACCGTCGCACGAGAGCCACTGGAGCCGCAGGAGCCGTCCGAGTCGTCCGAGTCGTCCGAGTCGTCGGGCCACGCCGACGAGTTCTCGAGGGTGCTCGACCGTGCCCTGTCAGGGGCCGGCGCCCCCTCACCCGAACTGCGTCCGGTGCGGGTGGCCTCGGCGGTCGACGAGGTCTCCGACCGGCTGCTCACCGCGATCGCCGTCGGCGACTTCCTGCCGGGGGAGCGGCTGCCGGTCGAGCGCGAGCTGATCACGCTGCTCGGGGTGAGCCGCCCCACGGTGCGCGAGGCGGTGGGCCGGCTCCAGGCGGTCGGCGTGATCGAGATCCGGCGCGGCCGCAACGGCGGCGCCTACGTCCGCGACAGCTGGAGCGAGTCCTCCGGCGCCGCCGTCCGGCGCACCCTGGTGCCGCGCTGGGCGGAGCTGGAGCAGCTCTTCGACCTGCGCGGCCTGGTGGAGGGCATGGTGGCGGCGACAGCGGCCAGGCGCCGACGCCCGGAGGACCTCGTACCCATGCGCGAGGCCCTGACGGCCTACCTCTCCGCAGGCGACCCGCGCGAGGAACACGCCGCCGACAGCGCCTTCCACCGCAGCATCTGCGAGGCCACCCACAACCCCCAGATCGCGATGCTCAGCCGCGACCTACTGGCCCGCGCCAGCCTCGGCTTTCCGGTGGAGCCTTGGGGCAAGGGCGAACGCACCCACTTTCACCGAGGCGGCGAGGACCACAAGGCCCTCTACGAAGCAATCGCCTCCGGCGACCCCGAGCGGGCGGAGCAGATGGCCCGCGAACACTTCACCATCAGCGCGGACATGATCCGCGAGGTACTGGCCAGGGTCAGGGCCACGCCTCCGACGTGAGGGCCAGCGAAAACGAACGGCCCGGTGGGGCGCCGGTGCGGCTCCCCGAGCCCCGAAGGGGCGCGGGGAACCGCGCGACAAGCCCCCACCGGGCCGCAGCAGACAAACTGCCGAACCAGCGGAGTTACAGCGTCGCCAGCGTCTCGTTCCACGTGGCAGAAGGACGCATGACCGTCTTCGCCTTCTCGACGTCCGGCTGGTAGTACCCCCCGATGTCGGCGGGCTTGCCCTGAACGGCGATCAGCTCAGCGACAATCGCGTCCGCGTTGGCGGTCAACGCCGACGCGAACGAGGCGAACGACTTCGCCAGCTCCGCGTCATCCGTCTGTGCGGCCAACTCCTGCGCCCAGTACAGCGACAGGAAGAAGTGGCTCCCCCGGTTGTCGATACCACCGACGCGACGGGTGGGCGACTTGTCCTCGTTGAGGAAGGTCGCCGTAGCCCGGTCCAGCGTGTCGGCGAGAACCTGCGCACGCGCGTTGCCGGTCGTCGTCGCGAGGTGCTCGAAGCTGGCCGCGAGCGCGAAGAACTCACCCAGGCTGTCCCACCGCAGGTAGTTCTCCTTGACGAGCTGCTGGACGTGCTTCGGGGCGGAGCCACCGGCGCCCGTCTCGAACAGACCGCCGCCCGCCATCAGCGGGACGACCGACAGCATCTTGGCGCTGGTGCCCAGCTCCAGGATCGGGAACAGGTCGGTGAGGTAGTCACGCAGCACATTGCCCGTCACCGAGATCGTGTTCTCGCCGCGCCGGATCCGCTCCACCGACAGCTTGGTCGCCTCGACCGGGTTGAGGATCCGGATGTCCAGGCCCTCGGTGTCGTGCTCCGGCAGGTACGCGTTGACCTTGGCGATCAGGTTGGCGTCGTGCGCGCGGGTCTCGTCCAGCCAGAACACGGCGGGGTCGCCGGTGGCACGCGCACGCGTGACGGCCAGCTTCACCCAGTCCTTGATCGGCGCGTCCTTGGTCTGGCAGGCGCGGAAGATGTCACCGGCGGCGACGGCCTGCTCGATGACCACGTTGCCGGCCTCGTCGACGAGGCGGACCGTACCGGCGGCCGGGATCTCGAAGGTCTTGTCGTGGCTGCCGTACTCCTCGGCCTTCTGCGCCATCAGACCGACGTTCGGGACGGAGCCCATGGTCGACGGGTCGTAGGCGCCGTTGGCGCGGCAGTCGTCGATCGCGACCTGGTAGACGCCGGCGTAGGAGGAGTCCGGGAGGACCGCGAGGGTGTCGGCCTCGGCGCCGTCCGGGCCCCACATGTGGCCGGAGGTGCGGATCATGGCCGGCATCGACGCGTCGACGATGACGTCGGACGGCACGTGCAGGTTGGTGATCCCCTTGTCGGAGTCGACCATGGCCAGCGCCGGGCCCTCGGCCAGCTCGGCGTCGAAGGACGCCTTGATCGCGGTGCCGTCGGGGAGGGCCTCCAGGCCCTTGTAGATGCCGCCGAGACCGTCGTTCGGGGACAGCCCGGCCGCGGCGAGCGTCTCGCCGTACTGCGCGAACGTCTTCGGGAAGAAGGCGCGTACGACGTGACCGAAGATGATCGGGTCGGAGACCTTCATCATCGTGGCCTTGAGGTGGACGGAGAACAGCACGCCCTCGGCCTTGGCGCGGGCGATCTGCGCGGTGAGGAACTCGCGCAGCGCGGCGACGTGCAGCACGGAGGCATCGACGACCTCGTCCGCGAGGACGGGTACGGACTCGCGCAGGACGCTGGTCGAGCCGTCCTCGCCCACCAGCTCGATGCGCAGCGAACCGGCCTCGGAGATCACCGCGGACTTCTCGGTGGAGCGGAAGTCGTTCTGGCCCATCGTCGCCACGTTCGTCTTGGACTCCGAGGTCCAGGCGCCCATGCGGTGCGGGTGGGTCTTGGCGTAGTTCTTCACGGAGGCGGGGGCGCGGCGGTCCGAGTTGCCCTCACGCAGGACCGGGTTCACGGCGGAACCCTTGATCTTGTCGTAGCGGGCGCGGATGTCGCGCTCCTCGTCGGACTTCGGGTCGTCCGGGTAGTCGGGCAGCGCGTAGCCCTGGCTCTGAAGCTCCGCGACGGCGGCCTTGAGCTGCGGGATCGACGCCGACACGTTCGGCAGCTTGATGATGTTCGCCTCGGGCGTCTTCGCCAGCTCACCCAGCTCGGCGAGGGCGTCCGCGATGCGCTGGCCCTCCTCCAGGTACTCCGGGAAGACGGCGATGATGCGGCCGGCCAGCGAGATGTCCCGGGTCTCGACGTTCACCCCGGCCTGCGAGGCGTACGCCTGGATCACGGGCAGGAACGAGTGGGTCGCCAGGGCGGGCGCCTCGTCAGTGTGCGTGTAAATGATGGTCGAGTCAGTCACCGGGTGCTCCGCTCCACGTCTGCAACATTGCTCGACATCAAGATATCTCGTGATCGGGTCTCACTCGACAGCGGTCTGTACCGAACTCGATTGCAGTCCGTTCGGACAGGCGTGCAACCGATTCCGCCGATCTTGTGGTCTAGGTGGTAGACCCGCACACAAGATCCGGCGGCCGGCCTTGACCACCCGGCCGCCCGAGCGAAAGCGAATCATGAGATATCGCACCAGACTGACGGCACCGGCGGTTGTTCTGCTCGGCACGGCCGCGGCGACGACCCTGGCTCCCTCGGCCCACGCGGCGTCCGGGGGGACCACCAAGGGTGCTTCCGGGGGAAGCGCCGGACCGGGCCCCGAGACCCTCGGTGACCCCGTCTACCCGAGCCTCGGGAACGACGGCTACCGCGTCTCCGACTACCACCTCGACCTCGCCTACGACGCCACGACCAAGCTGGTCGACGGCAAGGCGACCCTGCGCATCCGCACCACCCAGGCCCTGACCCGGTTCTCGCTCGACTCCCTCGGCCTGGACATCCGCTCCGTCCGCGTCGACGGCCGCACGGCCACGTACGAGCAGGTCGACGAGAAGCTGAGGATCACCCCCGCCCGGACGCTGCGGAAGGGCACCTGGACGACGGTCTGTGTCGAGTACGGCGCCGACCCGCGCCGCGTCCTGAGCCACACCGCCTGGGTCGCCACCCCCGACGGCTTCGCGGTGTGCCCGCAGCCCAACTCCGCGCACACCGTCTTCCCGTGCAACGACCACCCGGTCGACAAGGCCGACTTCACCTTCCGGCTCACCGTCCCGAACAACCTGCGCGGAGTCGCCAGCGGCGCCCTCGTCCGCACCGAGAGCCTGAGCGGTGACCGGACCGCGTACACCTACCGCTCGCGCTCGCCGATCGCCACCGAGATCGTGCAGATCACCGTCGGCGACTACGTGATCAGGGACCGGCAGGGCCCGCACGGGCTGCCCCTGCGGGACGTCGTCCCGGTCGCGCGCGCCGAGGCCCTCGAACCGGCGCTGGCGCTCACCCCGAACCTGGTGGCGTGGGTCGAACAGCGGCTCGGCGCCTACCCGTTCGAGACGTACGGTCTGCTGCCGTGCAACTCCGACGACCCGGCCGCCTTCGACTTCACGGGCCTGGAGACACAGACCCTCACGCTCTACAAGCCGAACTACCTCCTCCAGGAGGAATCGAAGATCGGCTCGCACATGATGCACGAGCTGGTCCACTCCTACTTCGGCAACAGCGTCAGCCCCGGCACCTGGGCCGACCTGTGGATCAACGAGGGCCACGCCGACTTCTACGGGCTGCTCTACCGCTACGAGCGCGGCTGGGCCGACTCCATCGGCCTGACCACCATGGAAGCCCGGATGAAGAACACGTACGCGCGCGGCGACCAGTGGCGCCACGACTCCGGGCCGGTCGCGGCGCCGAACGAGGCCAACCTCTTCGACAGCCAGCGCTATCTGGGCGGTGTCCTCGTCCTCTACGCGCTGCGCCAACTCGTCGGCGAGGCCACCTTCACCGCGATCGAGCGCACCTTCCTCGACCGCTACCGGGGCGCCTCGGCGACGACCGAGAACTACATCTCGGTCGCCTCCGAGGTCTCCGGCCAGGACCTGTCCGGCTTCCTGCGGGACTGGCTGTACGGCACCACGACACCGCGGATGCCCGGTCACCCGGACTGGACGGTCACCCCGGTGACCACGTCACTCGCTCCGCGCAGCCGTACGGCGGCCGGTCACCACGACAACTCGGCGACCCTCTGACGCACCCTCAGTCGAGCCGGGCCGAGGACATCTCGCCCGGCTCGACCTCGGTGCCGCGCTGCTGCGGGATCACCACCGCGCCCTGCTGCAAAGCCACCGTGCGGGTGGGCGCCGGGATCCGGATGCCCTCCGCGCGGTAGCGCTTGTGCAGGCGCTTGATGAACTCGTGCTTGATCCGGAACTGGTCGCTGAACTCGCCGACGCCCAGGATGACGGTGAACCCGATCCGCGAGTCGCCGAAGGTGTGGAACCGGACGAGCGGCTCGTGGTCGGGGACGGCGCCGGTGATCTCGGTCATCACCTCGGCGACGACCTCGATGGTCACCTTCTCGACGTGCTCCAGGTCGCTGTCGTACGCCACCCCGGCCTGGACCAGGATCGTCAGCATCTGCTCGGGACGCATGAAGTTGGTCATGTTCGTCTTGGCGAGCTCCCCGTTGGGGATGACGACCAGGTTGTTGGAGAGGTTGCGGACCGTCGTCTGCCGCCAGTTGATGTCCTCGACGTATCCCTCCTCGCCGCTGCTCAGCCGGATGTAGTCACCGGGCTGGACGGTCTTCGAGGCCAGGATGTGGATGCCCGCGAAGAGGTTGGCGAGGGTGTCCTGGAGGGCGAGCGCGACGGCCAGACCGCCGACTCCCAGGGCGGTGAGCATCGGCGCTATGGACACGCCCAGTGTCTGTAGCACGACCAGGAAACCCAGGGCCAGGATGACGACCCTGATGATGTTGACGAAGATCGTCGCCGATCCGGCGACCGCCGACCTGGACTGGGTGACCGTCCGCACCAGGGTGCTGACCACTCTGGCGACCGTCAGCGTCGTGACGCCGATCAGCAGCACGGTCAGTGTCTGGTTGACGTTGTGTCCGACGGTCTTCGTCAGCGGCAGCGCCGCGGCGGCCACCGCCACGCCGGCGGTGAACGCCGACCAGGGCACCACCGTGCGCACCGCGTCCACGATGACGTCGTCCCCGCTCCAGCGGGTGCGGTCCGCGTGCCTGCCCAGCCAGCGCAGCAGCATCCGCAGCAGGAAGGCCGCCAGCAGGCCCACGGCCACGGCGATGCCCGCGACGACCAGATCGTCCACGGTGAGTTCTCGCTTCACCGGTCACCTCCGAGGAGTGGATCTGCGGCGCCCCGCGCCACCGACGGCCGGATGTGAAGTCTCGTCACGTGCCACCTGTTCGAAACGTCTTGAGAATGCGATCAAAGTCCGGACGTCTGTACGAAGTCCGGTGATCACTCATCCTGCCGCATCCGATCGACCGCTCGGCACCGAGCGGTGCGGAACCCGCCATCGAGCAGCTCAGACGGGGAGCGCATCGCAGACGTCCGCAGGGTGCACCTCCCATACGGGGAAGGGGTCCTCGTACGCAGTGTGTGCCAAGTCACCTGCGTACACGGCCAGTTCCGCCTCCGTCAACAGGCAGCGCGAAAGCGCCAGTCGCAGCGACTGACGGCGCAGATCGGTGCCGATGAACACCAACTCCTGGCCCTGTACGGGGGATTCGCCGCCCGCCGCCAGAGGTTCGAAGCGGGCCACCGCGCCCGCCTGCGACCACAGTCCTGTCGTGCCGGGGCGGGAGGCGAGGGTGAAGAAGCCCTTGGAGCGCAGCACCTGGCCGTATTCGCCCGTGTCGAGCGGGCCGGTGAGGAGGTCCCAGAGGCGGGTCGGGTGGAAGGGGCGCGGGTCGCGCAGGACGAGCGAGGAGATGCCGTACTCCTCCGTCTCCGGGACGTGGTCGCCGTTCAACTCGGCCACCCAGCCCGGGGCCTGCTCGGCCTTCTCCAGGTCGAACAGGCCGGTGCCGAGGAGTTCGGCGGGGTCGATCGTGCCGCGGACCGTGCGGTGCACACGGGCGGCCGGATTGAGGCGCCGCAGGGTCGCCTCCAGGCGGTCCGCCGTCTCCTCGGGGACCAGGTCCGTCTTGTTGAGGAGGATGACGTCGGCGAACTCGATCTGGTCGACGAGCAGATCGCTCACCGTGCGCTCGTCGCCCTCGACGGGGGTGATCCCGCGCTCCAGCAGGTCGTCGCCGCGGTCCAGTTCGGGCAGGAAGTTCACCGCGTCCACGACTGTGACCATGGTGTCGAGCCGGGACACGTCCAGCAGGCTCGCGCCGTCGTCGCGACCGAAGGCGAAGGTGGCCGCGACGGGCATGGGTTCGGAGATTCCGGAGCTCTCGATGAGCAAGTAGTCGAAGCGGCCGGCGCGGGCGAGCTTCTCGACCTCCTCCAGGAGATCGTCCCGCAGGGTGCAGCAGATGCAGCCGTTGGTCATCTCCACCAGCCGCTCCTCCGTACGGGAGAGGGCGCCGCCGTCCCGGACGAGGGACGCGTCGATGTTGATCTCGCTCATGTCGTTCACGATGACCGCGACCCGCAGGCCCTGACGGTTGCCGAGAAGGTGGTTGAGCAGCGTCGTCTTTCCGGCGCCGAGAAAGCCGGAGAGCACGGTCACGGGCAGCCGGGGGCCGGCGGAAGTGGTGGGCATGCCTCCGCACGCTAGCTTATTGGAAACCATTTTCACAAACGGTCTCGGGTGTCAGCTCGGGCGTCAGATCACCTTGAGCCGCACCAGCGCCCCCAGCGTCAACGCCCCCGGCAGCAGCGGCACCCAGACGGTGATGATCCGGAACGCCAGCACCACCGCCGTGGCGACCGTCACCGGCGCGCCCACCGCGACCAGGGCCACGATCAGCGCCGCCTCGACCGAGCCGATACCGCCGGGCGTGGGTATCAGCGCCACGGCGACCGTCGCGGCGAGGTAGGCGAGCGCCATGTGCCAGGGCGGCACCGGCAGCCCCAACGCCATCCCCACGGCGGCCAGTCCGGCGGCCTGCAACGCCGGGAACGCCAGCGAACCACCCCACAGTGCAAGGGCCCGCGACGGTCGCATGTGCACGGATCGGGCCTCGCCGAGCGCCGTGCGCAGGAAGGAGAGCGCGGCCGTGCGCAGCCGGCGTACGCAGGCCAGCGCGCCCGCCGCCACCAGCAGGACCGTACAGATGCCGATGAGCAGCGGGCCGAGCGCCGAGTCGGGGACGAGGCCGCCGAGTTTCAGGGCGTGCGGGAACGCGATCAGCAGGGCGGCCAGCAGACCCAGCCGGCCGACGACCTCCGCCAGCAGATACAGGGCGAGCGCCGCCGAGGAACGGGCCAGCGGCAGACCGCACACCGTCATGAACCGCAGGTTCACCGCGCTCGCGCCGAGCCCCGTCGGCAGCAGATGGTTGGCCGAGCCCGCCGCGAACTGCGTGGCGAGCAGCCGCAGTCGGGGCAGCCGCTCGACGACGGCACCCTGTCGGCTGACGGCGGCGGCCACCCAGGTCAGACAGGTCGCGCAGGCCGCCGCCAGCAGCCAGGGCCACTTGGCGCTCGCCAGATGGCCGAAGCCCGCGGCGAGCACGTCCCGGTGACGCACCGCCACCACGGTGACGAGAGCGAGAGGAAGCAGGCACAGGATCTGGCGCACCGGTATGCGCCGACGTCGGGGCGGAGCGGGGGAGGACGGGGAGGGAGAAACCACGGTCACGTTCGGAGAGGTTTTCCGCACCGCACCAACATCGGGTTGCGGGAGCACGACCTTTGGCTGTCCACCCGGGCAACGGCGGAGAGGGGCGGACCGCCGACGCTTGACCTCAATGTTGCTTGAGGTCGTACGGTCGCTGCCATGAGCATGGAAACCACCGCCTGGACGCAGCTTCAGAGCGTCATGACCGCCCATCAGGAGCGGCGCCCCTTCGCCCGCGCGACCCTGCGCCGCATCGCCGAGTTCGCACGCCCGCACCGCCGCCGCATCACGCGCTTCGTCGTCCTGAGTGTGCTGACCGCGCTGCTCGCCGTCGCGACCCCCGTCCTCGCCGGCCGCGTCGTCGACACGATCGTGTCGGGCGGCGACGAGAGCACGGTCGTCCGGCTCGCGCTGCTGATCGCGCTCATCGCGGTCGCCGAAGCGGCCCTCGGGATTCTCGGCCGCTGGCTCTCGGCGAAGCTCGGGGAAGGACTCATCCTCGATCTGCGGACGGCCGTGTTCGACCATGTGCAGCGCATGCCGGTCGCCTTCTTCACCCGCACCCGCACGGGAGCACTGGTCTCCCGGCTCAACAACGACGTCATCGGCGCGCAGCGCGCGTTCAGCAACACCCTGTCCGGGGTGGTGAGCAACCTGGTCACGCTGGTGCTCACACTCGCCGTGATGCTCACCCTGTCCTGGCAGATCACCCTGCTCGCCCTCGTCCTGCTGCCGGTGTTCGTCGTCCCCGCCCGCCGGATGGGCAGCCGGATGGCCCGGCTCCAGCGCGAGGCCGCCGACCTCAACGCGTCGATGGGCACCCGGATGACCGAGCGCTTCTCGGCCCCCGGCGCCACCCTCGTCAAGCTCTTCGGACGGCCCGACGAGGAGTCCGCCCAGTTCGCGGCCCGCGCCCGCCGGGTACGGGACATCGGCGTACGGACCGCCCTCGCGCAGTCGGCCTTCATCACCGCCCTCACCCTGGTGTCCGCCCTGGCACTCGCCCTGGTCTACGGACTCGGCGGCTGGTTCGCCCTGCGCGGCACCCTGGAACCGGGCGCCGTCGTCGCGCTCGCGCTCCTCCTGACCCGGATGTACGCGCCGCTCACGGCGCTCGCAGGGGCACGCGTCGAGGTGATGAGCGCCCTGGTGAGCTTCGAGCGCGTCTTCGAGGTGCTCGACCTGAAGCCCCTCATCGAGGAGAAACCGGACGCCCGCGAGGTCCCCGAGGGCCCGGTCGCGGTGGAGTTCGACAACGTCCGCTTCGCCTACCCCGCCGCCGACCGCGTCTCCCTCGCCTCCCTGGAGGAAGTGGCCGCCCTGGACACCCGAGGCGGCACGGAGGTCCTGCACGGCGTCAGTTTCCGCGCCGAACCCGGCCAGACCATCGCCCTCGTCGGCTCCTCCGGCGCCGGAAAGTCGACCATCGGACAACTCCTGCCCCGCCTGTACGACACCGACGAGGGCGCCGTACGCATCGGCGGCGTCGACGTCCGCGACCTGAGCGCCGCCTCCCTGCGCGGCACCCTCGGCATGGTCACCCAGGACGGCCACCTCTTCCACGACACCGTGCGCGCCAACCTGGCCCTCGCCCGCCCCACCGCGACGGACGACGAGCTGTGGGAGGCCCTGACCCGGGCCCGCCTCGACGACCTGGTCCGCGCGCTGCCCGACGGCCTGGACACGGTGGTCGGCGAACGCGGCTACCGCCTCTCCGGCGGCGAACGCCAGCGCATGACCATCGCCCGGCTGCTCCTGGCCCGCCAGCGCGTCGTCGTCCTCGACGAGGCGACGGCCCACCTCGACAACACCTCGGAGGCCGCGGTCCAGGAGGCCCTGGCGGAAGCCCTGTCCGACCGCACGGCCGTCGTGATCGCCCACCGCCTCTCCACGATCCGCGCGGCCGACCTGATCCTCGTGATCGAGGCCGGCCGCATCCTGGAACGCGGCACGCACGACGAACTCCTGGCCCTGGACGGCCGGTACGCACAGCTGTACCGGACGCAGTTCGGCGACCGGACGGAGACCGGCCCGTCGGTGACGGACGTACCGGAGGACGCGACGGCATACCTGAGCAGGAGACAGACCGCCACCGATGTACTGCCGTTTCGGTAGGTGCTCCTCCCGTTTCGGTAGGTCCAAGTGCCAGTACTGGGACGACGACCGCAGGGCCCTCGACGGGACAGCCTGTTCGGGTACGTGAAACCCGAGGTGAGGTCCCCTTACGTGGCTACTTTTCTGTATCGACTGGGCCGTCTGGCCTTCCGGCGGCGCGGTTACGTCGTCCTGGCCTGGCTGGCCGTACTGACCGCCGTGGGGCTGGGCGCCCTGCGGGCGCCGGGGGCCGCCGACGAGGAGTTCTCGATGCCCGGCATCGAGTCGCAGAAGGCGTTCGACCTGATGGGAGAGCGTTTTCCCGGCGCCGCCGCCGACGGCGCCACCGCCCGGGTGGTGTTCGTCGCCCCGGACGGACAGAAGGTCACCGCCACCGAGAACAGGAAGGCCGTCGAGGAGGCCGTGGACGCCCTGGGCGACGGCACCCAGGTCGCCGGTGTCGCCGACCCGTTCACGTCGAAGGCGGTGAGCAAGGACGCCTCGACGGCGTACGCGACCGTCACCTACAAGGTGAAGTCGTCCGAGATCACCGACGCCAGCCGGACGGCCGTCGAAAAGGCCGCCGACCAGGCCCGGGAGGCCGGTCTGACGGTCGAGGCGGGCGGCGACGCGATGGACGGCGGAGGCGGACCGGGCGGCGTGGCCGAGATCATCGGTATCTCGATGGCAGCCGTGGTGCTGCTGATCACCTTCGGCTCGCTCGCGGCGGCCGGGCTGCCCCTGCTGACGGCGATCCTCGGTGTCGGCATCACCATGTTCACGATCACGGTCCTGGCCGACGCCCTCGGCCTGTCCACCAACACCGGCACCCTCGCGATGATGCTGGGCCTCGCGGTCGGCATCGACTACGCCCTGTTCGTCGTCTCCCGCTACCGCGAGGAAGGCGCCAAGGGACACACCCCCGAGGAGGCGACCGGGCTGGCCGTGGGCACGGCCGGATCGGCGGTCGTCTTCGCGGGCCTCACCGTGGTCATCGCCCTGGCCGGACTCGCGGTGGTCGGCATCCCGATGCTCACCAAGATGGGTCTCGCGGCGGCCGGCGCGGTCGTCGTCGCCGTCGTCATCGCCCTGACCGTCGTCCCGGCGGTGCTGGGCTTCTGGCCGGGCGCCGTGCTGCCGAGGACGGCACGCAAGGAGGCGAGGCGGCAGGAGAAGGTGGCCGCCACCCAACAGACGGCCGCCTCCCAGAAGGGGGTCGCGTCCCGGCCGGACGGCGAGAGCAACCTCGGTACCCGCTGGGCCCGCTTCGTGCTGCGCCGCCCGATCCCCGTACTGATCCTGGGCGTTCTGGGTCTCGGCGCCCTGGCGATACCGATGACGTCCCTGCAACTGGGCATGCCGGGCGACGAGGCCAAGTCCACCTCGACCACCGAGCGCCGCGCCTACGACGCCCTCGCCGAAGGCTTCGGCCCCGGCTTCAACGGACCGCTGACCATCGTGGTCGACGCCAAGGGCGTGGCCGACCCGAAGACGGCCGTGGCGGGCATCGGGGAGAGGATCGGTGCCACGAAGGGGATCGTCTCCGTCACGACGCCGCGCTTCAACGACGCGGCGGACACCGCCGTGTTCACCGCGACCCCGTCCACCAGCCCCACCGACGAGCGGACCAAGACCCTCGTCACGACCATCCGCGACACCCGCCCCGCGACCGAGGCGGCGGCCGACGGGGCCACCTTCGAGGTCACCGGCACCACGGCCCTGAACATCGACATCTCCGCGAAGGTCCAGGCGGCGCTGGTCCCGTACCTGATCACCGTGGTCGGCCTGGCGGTCGTCCTCCTGCTGGTGGTCTTCCGGTCCCTGCTCGTCCCGCTGAAGGCGGCCCTCGGCTTCCTCCTCTCGGTCCTCGCAGCGCTCGGCGCGGTCGTCGTGGTCTTCCAACAGGGCCACGGGGCAGGCCTGTTCGGTGTGGAACAGACCGGGCCGATCATGAGCCTGATGCCGATCTTCCTCGTCGGCATCGTCTTCGGGCTCGCCATGGACTACGAGGTCTTCCTCGTGTCCCGCATGCGGGAGGCGTACGTCCACGGCGAGTCGGCCGAGCAGGCGGTCGTCTCCGGATTCCGGCACAGCGCCCGGGTCGTCGTGGCCGCCGCGCTGATCATGATCGCCGTCTTCGCGGGCTTCATCGGCGAGCACGACTCCATGATCAAGATGATCGGGTTCGGCCTGGCCACCGCCGTACTCCTCGACGCGTTCGTCGTCCGGATGGCGCTCGTGCCCGCCGTCCTCGCCCTGCTCGGCGACAGGGCCTGGTGGCTGCCCCGCCGACTCGACCGGCTGCTGCCTCGCGTCGACGTGGAGGGCGAGGCCCTCAGCAGCCGCCAGGGACCCGCCTCCGTACCGGACCCGTCCCCGGACGAGCCGGTCGAGGCCCGCGTCTGACCGGGCCGGCCTCGGCCCCTCCCAGGGCCGCCCGTGGCGAAGGCCACGGGCGGCCCATGCGGCATTTCGTGCCGTGTCGTCCACCATGGGCTCACGCCCTTCCCCCGGAGAGACACATGACCACCACCCTGGAGCGCTTTCCAGGACGCCGGATCACGGCCACGGACGTGATCATGGTCCTCGCACTGCTCGGCACCGTGACGCTCGGTGCCTCGATCGCCATCCCCGGGGTCACCCAGCCGCCCGAGGACTGGCCCGCCGAAGCCCTCGCGGCCGTCTCCTGTCTCGCCCAGCTGAGGGCACGCACCTATCCGCGCGGCGCGCTCGTCGTGGCCACGGTCTGCACGGTGATCACCGTGGTCCTGGGCTACCTGGTGTCACCCCTGCTGCTCGCGCCCCTGATGATCGCCCTGTACCGGCTGGCCGCCGGCACCGATCCCAGGACCACACGCGTGTACGGTGCGGTGACCATCGCCGTTGTGGTCACCGCCGCCGTGTTCGACAGACCCACGGACGAGATGCTCCTGCTGCGCACCATCGGCCCCGTGCTGTGGCTGATGCTGCCCCTGGTCGGCGGGAGCCGGGACCGGCTGCGCCGCGACTACATGGACTCCGTACAAGCACGCGCCGCGTACGCCGAGCGCACCCGCGAGGAGGAGGCCCGGCTGCGGGTCGCCGAGGAACGGATGCGCATCGCCCGCGAACTCCACGACGTCGTCGCCCACCACATGGCCGTCGCCAACGCCCAGGCCGGTACCGCCCGCCACCTCGCGCCCACCCACCCCGAACAGGCGCAGAAGCTGCTCGACGAGCTGAGCGCCACCACGTCCTCCGCGCTGCTCGAACTCCGGGCCACGGTAGGGGTGTTGCGCCAGACCGGCGATTCCGACACCGACTCCCTGGAACCGGCCCCCGGACTGAACCGCCTCTCCGAGCTGATCGCGACCTGCGAGACCGCCGGTATCGAGGTCACCGTCACGACCGACGGGGAACCCCGGCCCCTGTCACCGGGCGTGGACCTGACGGCGTACCGGATCATCCAGGAGGCCCTCACCAACGTCACCAAGCACGGCGCCGGCAAAGGGGCCCGCGTCGGGCTCTCGTACTCCGCCTCCCGGCTGCTGATCTCGGTCACCAACGACGCGGCGGCCACGACCCCGTCGGTACCGGGCGGCGGCTACGGTCTGATGGGCATGCGTGAGCGCGCCCACTCCGTCGGCGGCGACCTGTACGCCGGGCCCCGCCCCGACGGCGGCTTCGAGGTCACCACCGCACTCCCGCTGCACCCCCTCGCCCCTGACGAGGAGCCGCACTCGCGCGCCCCGGGAGCGGACCGGAAAGAAGACGAGGCCACCGCGTGACGATCCGAGTCCTGCTCGCCGACGACCAGGCCCTGCTGCGCGGTACGTTCCGGCTGCTGATCGACTCCTGCGCCGACATGGAGGTGGTCGGCGAGGCCGCCAACGGCGACGAGGCCGTCGACCTCGCCCGCACCCACCGCCCCGACATCGTCCTCATGGACATCCGGATGCCCGGCTCGGACGGTCTCGCCGCCACCGCCGAGATCTGCGCCGACCCCGAACTGGCCGGCACCCGCGTCCTCATCCTCACCATGTTCGAGACCGAGGAGTACGTCGCCCACGCACTGCGCGTCGGCGCCAGCGGCTTCCTCGGCAAGTACGTCACCACCGACGCCCTCCTCACCGGCATCCGCACGGTCGCCTCCGGCGAGGCCCTCCTCTCGCCCGGCGCCACCCGCGCCCTCATCACCCGCTTCCTCACCGCACCCGCCCCCGGCGGCCTCCTCGCACCCCCGGAACGCCTCGCCGACCTCACCCCGCGCGAACGCGAGGTCACCGCCCTCGCCGCCCAGGGCAGGTCGAACGCCGAGATCGCCGAGGAGCTGGTCCTCAGCGTGCTCACCGTCCGCACCCACATCCAGCGCTCCCTGACCAAGCTCGGCGCCCGCGACCGCGCCCAGCTCGTGGTCATCGCCTACCAGACCGGACTCGTACGGGCCGTCGTGCGCGACCTCTGACGTCAGAGGTCCAGCAGATCCCGGGTCCGCACCGGAAGCCCCGTCTCGAAGGAGCGGTTCGCGGCCAGGCCGGTGACCAGGGAACGGGCGCCGTCGGCCGCGTCCGCCGCCCGGTGCAGAGGGTCCTCGACCCGGGCGCCGAACACGTCCTGGAGCATGCGCGCATCGCCGCCCCCGTGCCCGCCCTCGCCGGTGGCGGTCTTGATCTCGCGCGGCTCCTCCCAGAAACGGCGCAGCGTCAGCTCCGTACGCCCGACGGTGTCGGCCACCTCCGCGCCGTGCAGCACGGGCCCGGAGCCGCTCACCGGGACCCGGGGACGGGTCCACGTCGACTCCTCCACCAGCAGTTCCAGCCGCCCCTCGCTGCCGTTGAAGGCGATCCGGTATCCCTCCCAGGGGGCGTACGCCGTCAGGTGGTACGTCAGCGTCGCACCGGACGCGTACCGCACCAGGACCGCCATGTCGTCCTCGATCGTCACACCGGGCCCGAACACGTTCTGGTCGCGGTGGTAGCCGTCCTCGGCCTCCGCGTCCAGGTACAGCGCGCTGAGCACGGGCGAGTCCTCGAGGTGTACGGCGAACGGGTCGTCCTGGGCGGCGGGGGAGCCGTGGGCGCGGGTGTAGTCCCGGGCGAGGCCGCGGCGCCGGCCGGCCTCGTCGCCGTAGAAGAACAACCCGCCCTGCGCGTACACGGTTTCGGGCTCGGTGCCGAGCCACCAGTTGACCAGGTCGAAGTGGTGCGTGGCCTTGTGCACCATCAGCCCACCGGAGTCGGCCTTCTCGCGGTGCCAGCGGCGGAAGTAGTCGGCGCCGTGGCGCAGGTCGAGGAGCCACTCGAAGTGCACCGACCCGACCTCGCCGATCTCCCCGGCCGCGAGCAGCTCCCGTACGGCCGAATGCACCGGGTTGTAGCGGTAGTTGAACGCGACCCGCACCTCGCGGCCGGTGCGTCCGACGGCGTCCAGGACGCGGCGGGCCTTGTCGGCGTCGGTCGTCATCGGCTTCTCGGTGACCACGTCGCAGCCCGCCTCCAGGGCGCGCACGATGTAGTCGTCGTGGGTGCGGTCCACGGAGGTGACCACGACGAGGTCGATCCGCTCGCGGCGCAGCATCTCGTCGAAGTCCTCGGCGGCGTACGCGGGTACGGGCTCCCGGCCCGGGTCGGCGTCCGCGAGCCAGCCGTTGTGGACCGCCATCCGGCGGGAGTTGACATCGCAGAGGCCGGCCAGCTCGAACCGGTCCGCGCGGGGACCGGCCAGTGCCTCGGTGAACAGCCGGGCCCGGGCGCCGAGACCGACCACGGCGGCGCGGCGGCGTGCGGTGTCGGACATCATGCGGGTCTCCATTCGGTGGGGCGAACGAGGAGGCGTACTCGGCTACACAGCTGCCCGCCCCGGTGGTCGGCCAGTCCACGACGGAGCTCCCGGCGGACTATATGCGTGTAGTAGCCAACCGGTAACCTGCCGGACATGACTACTGCCGCCCTTGAGCCGCTCGCCGTCCGACGCTGCAACGGTCCGCTCAACTCCCTGCACGCGGCGCACTACTTCTCGCCCGATCTGGGCCGGGAGCTGGGAACTCTCGGGATCACCCATCCCCATGCCGTCAATCTGGCCGCACGGTCGGCGGCGCTGGGGCCGGTCGGAGCCGGCGCCGTGACGGCGGCCTTCTACAACTACAAGCACGACCTCGTGTCCCGGCACGTCCCCGCGGTGTGGTCGATCGCCGCCCCCGCCGACGTCCTCGCGGCACGCGCGCGTGCCGTCGACGCGACGCTGCGCCGGCTGCTGGGCGAGGAGGCCCTGGCATCCGCGGAGATGGCGGAGGCCGCGCGACTCGCGCTGCGCGCCGCCGAGGCCTGCGGGCGCGGTGCCCGGCCGCTCTACTCGGCCCACGCCGACCTCGCCGTCCCGGACGAGCCGCACCTGGCGTTCTGGCACGCGGCGACCCTGCTGCGTGAGCACCGGGGCGACGGGCACCTGGCCGCGCTGATGTCCGCGGGTCTCGACGGCCTGGAGGCGATGGTGACCCACACCGCCACGGGCAAGGGTCTGACCCCGAAGTGGGTGATGACCACCCGTGGTTGGACCCAGGACGACTGGAACGCGGCGACGGCCCGGCTGCGGGACCGAGGACTGCTGGACGGCGCCACCGGCGAACTCACCGACCGGGGCGTCGCGCTCCGCGAGGACATCGAGCAGGCGACCGACCGTATGGACCGGGCCCCGTTCGAGCACCTGGGCCCGGAGGGCGTGGCACGCCTGACGGTCCTGGGGGCGGGGTTCGCCAAGGCCGCGGTCGTCGCGGGGGCGTTTCCGAGGGATCTGCTCGGCAAGCAGTGACGCGGCCGGTCGGAGCGGCTCGCCGGAGGTTGCGGGCCAGGACCTGATCGGCACGGGCACGAGTGCGGCGTCCAGCGCGGCGCGACCGGCCGTCCTCTCCCTGGGGAGCTGTGCGCAGGCCCGCACTCGGCTGAGCCCCGGACTGCTGTCCCCAGGTACACCCTTGACCGCCGCCTCACTGCCCCGTGGCCCGCGTAGACGGGTTCACGGATCGTCACCAGGCACTGGCCAAGGGCGCCTCAGCCGGGCGCCGGGCCCTTGTCGACGGCGGCGGGAAAGAGGCGCCGCACGGCGGCGACGACAGCGGCCCGACGGGCCGCCAGGGAGGGGTCGCGGACCCGGTCGCCGGCCGCCTCGACAAGATCGAGCTGGCTGGGCCAGGCCATGGCGATCTGGTTGACGAAGACGAGGATGTCGATGGGCTCCCAGGAGGGATCCAGCTGGCCGGCCTCCTGAGCCCGGTGGAGTTGTTCGACCTTGCGGCGGACGGTCTCCCGCATGGCGAGGTCGGCGGGGTCGCCCGCCATCTCCAGCCGGCCCCAGCTCATGAGCCGGAAGCGGTCGGGGTGGCGGATGAGGTAGTCGTGCACCCGCCCGGCGTACTCGGGCAGGTCGGTGGGGTCGAGACGGGTCGCCTCGGCCACCGCCGCCATCTCCTGCTCGGAGACGAACGCGTACAACTCCTCCTTGCTGCGGAAGTACGCGTAGAGGCGTTCCGAACTGGTCCTCGCGGCCTTGGCGATACGGGTGATCCGCGCACCGGCGATCCCGTACCGGGCGAACTCGGCCCTCGCCGCGGTGACGATGCGGTCGCGGGTCGAATCCGCGCTGGTCGAAGGGCTCATGGCTGAAGAGTACCCACCCGAAAAGGTTTGTTTGGCAACGGTGGCCGCCGAGGCGTACAGTCAAAACGAAAGTTTTGGTTTGGCGCGGAAATTGGGGAGTGGTCACGTCATGCAGCACCGCACACTCGGCAGCGAGGGTCTGACCGTCTCGGAGATCGGCTACGGCGCGATGGGCCTGACGATGGCCTACGGCCCCGGCGACGAGCAGGAGGGCGTCGCCGCCATCCGGCGCGCCCACGAGCTGGGCGTCACCTTCATCGACACCGCCGAGCTCTACGGCTGGGGCACCGGCTCCAACGAGATCCTGGTCGGCAAGGCGGTCAAGGACTTCCGCGACGAGGTGGTCCTGGCCACCAAGTTCGGCTTCGACCTGACCGACCTGTCCAAGGGCTTCGGCCTCAACAGCCGCCCCGACAACATCCGCCGGGTCGCCGACGACAGCCTGCGCCACCTCGGCGTCGACCACATCGATGTCTTCTACCAGCACCGCGTGGACCCGGACGTGCCGATCGAGGACGTCGCGGGCGCCGTGAAGGAGCTGATCGACGCGGGCAAGGTGACGTACTTCGGTCTGAGCGAGGCGGGTCCGGAGACGATCCGCAGGGCCCACGCCGTACAGCCGGTCTCCGTCCTCCAGACCGAGTACAGCCTCTTCGAGCGCGACGTCGAGCAGCTCTTCCCCGTCCTCGACGAACTCGGCATCGGCTTCGTCGCCTACTCCCCGCTGGGCCGCGGCTTCATCACCGGCACCGCCAGGCCGGCCGGCGAGTACGACGCCACCGACATGCGCAACAGCGACCCGCGCTGGCAGCCCGGCAACTTCGAGAAGAACGTCGACGCCGTCACCCGGCTCGGCGAACTGGCCGCCGCCAAGGGCATCACCGTCTCCCAACTGGCCCTGGCCTGGCTGCTCACCCGCGGCGAGCACATCGTGCCCATCCCCGGCACGCGCAGCCCGAAGCGCATCGAGGAGAACGCGGGCGCCGCGGATGTCACCCTGACCGACGCCGATCTGTCTGCGATCGACGAGATCCTGCCCCACGGCGGCTTCGGCGCCCGCTACGCCGAGGAGCACGTGCCCACCTGGATCTGACGCCCTCCCGGGCCGCAGTGGTGCGTATCACGGAGGTGGACGGCAGTCGTTGCGTAGGCTGGTCGCACTCGACTCGCGAGTCCTCGCCAAGGTGAGGAAACAGCCCTTGACCTGCATAGACGCAGGCAGGGAGCCTAGCTTTCGGGAGTATCTCCATGCTGCGCACCATGTTCCGGTCCAAGATCCACCGAGCCACCGTCACCCAGGCCGACCTGCACTACGTCGGCTCCGTGACCATCGACGCCGACCTCCTCGACGCCGCCGACCTGCTGCCCGGCGAACTCGTGCACATCGTCGACATCACCAACGGCGCCCGGCTGGAGACGTACGTCATCGAGGGCGAACGGGGGTCGGGTGTCGTCGGGATCAACGGGGCGGCGGCCCACCTCGTCCATCCCGGAGATCTGGTGATCATCATCGGATACGCTCAGGTGACCGACGCCGAGGCGCGGGCGCTGCGGCCGAAGGTGGTCCATGTGGACCACCGCAACCGCGTCGTGGCGCTGGGCGCCGACCCGGCCGAGCCGGTGCCGGGCTCGGACCAGGAACGCAGCCCGCAGGCGGCCACGGCCTGACGATCCGGCGTATCGGCGTATCGGTGAACCTTCGAGGGGAGTGTCCATGAGCAGCGACATCGAGATCCGTGACGACCGGACGGCGGGCCGCCTGGAGGCGGTGGCGGCGGGTGAAGTCGTGGGTCACATCGAGTACTTCGTCCTGGCCGCACGTGGACGCGCGCTGGTCCCGGTCCACACGATCGTCGAGCCGGCGCACGAGGGAAAGGGCATCGCGGGCTCGCTGGCCCGCGAGCTGTACGTCATGGCCGCCCGCGAGGGCATCGTCGTGGCCCCCCTCTGCCCGTACGTCGTGAAGTGGGCCGAGCGTCACCCTGCCGAGGCCCCGGCGGCGGACCCCGGGCTCATCCAGGCCGCCAAGGAGTGGCTCGTGGCGCACCCCGACCGCTTCTGACGTCCGACAAGGGGACTCGCCTCACCATGCTCGCCCTGCTGCACACCTCACCCGTGCACGTCCCGGTGTTCGACGCCCTGCGTGACGAGGACCACCAGGGCCTGGAACTCACCCACGTCGTCCACGAGGACCTGCTGACCAGGGCCCGGGCGGCAGGCCCCGAGTCCGTGGCGGACGACGTACGGTCGGTCCTGGAACAGGCGGTCGCCGACGGTGCCGTGGCCGTCCTCTGCACCTGCTCCTCCATCGGCGGTGTCGCGGAGGAGGCCGCCGACGAGGTCGGGGTGCCCGTGCTGCGCGTCGACCGTCCGATGGCCGCCGCCGCGGTGGCCATCGGCCCGAGGGTGGTCGTCGTCGCGACCTCGGAGAGCACGTTCGGGCCGACGGTCACCCTCGTCGAGGAGGAGGCGCGCCGCGCCGGGCTCCCCACCGAGGTACGGACACTGTTCGTCGACGGCGCCTGGACCCTCTTCCAGGCGGGCGACACGGAGTCCTACGTCCGGACGGTGGCCGACGCGCTGGACTCGATCCCGGGCGACAGTGCCGACGCGATCATCCTCGCCCAGGCCTCCATGACCCCGGCCCAGCCGCTGACGACGACGCCGGTGCCGGTGCTGTCCAGCCCCCGCCTGGGCCTGGCGGCGGCCGTGACCCGTCTGGAGTGAGTGAGGGCGCGTCGGTCGGGTACGCGGGGAAGGAGTCCAGAGCCGAAGCACCGACTGGCTGGAGGACCCCGTGACCCACCCGGACCCGCACCCCGTACCACCGAGCCCCACTCCGGGCCCCTTCCCGGACCCCGCCCCACCCCCGACACCCCCGGACCCGGTCCCACAACCCCCGGGCCCCGAACCAACCCCCGCCCCAGAACCGGGCCCACCACTGTCCTGAACGTGGGCAGGCCCCAAAACACCGGGTGCGCAACCGCGCCCCTGAAGGGGCGCGGGGAACTGCGCGACAAGCCCCCACCGGGCGGGCAGCCAAAAAACCACCCACCCCGCGGAGCGACGACCCTCAGCCGGTCACCTCGGACCGGTCCCCGCCCCACAGCGTGTGGAACGCCCCTTCCCGGTCCGTCCGCCGGTAGGTGTGCGCGCCGAAGAAGTCCCGCTGCCCCTGCGTAAGCGCCGCAGGCAACCGCTCCGCACGCAGCGCGTCGTAGTACGCGAGGGCGGCAGCGAACCCCGGCGTCGGCACACCCTGCCGCGTCGCCGCGACCAGCACCTCGCGCCAGTCGTCCTGCGCCCCCGCGATCTCCCGCGCGAACGTCTCGTCGGACAGCAGGCTCGGCAGATCCGCCCGCGTGTCGTACGCGGCGCGGATCCGGTCCAGGAACGCCGCCCGGATGATGCAGCCGCCACGCCAGAGCGCGGACACCGCACCGAGGTCGATGTTCCAGTCGTACTCGGCGCCGCCCGCCGCGATCTCGTGGAAGCCCTGCGTGTACGACACGATCTTCGACGCGTACAGCGCCTGCTCGACACGGTCGGCGAAGGCCGCCGCCTCCGACTCGCTCAGCGGGGTCGCCTTCGGGCCCGCCAGGTCGCGCGAGGCCTCGCGCAGCGCCGCGTGGCCGGACAGCGAGCGGGCGAACACCGCCTCGGCGATGCCCGACACCGGCACGCCCAGGTCGAGGGCGATCTGCACGGTCCAGCGGCCGGTGCCCTTCTGCTCGGCCTGGTCCACCACGACGTCCACGAACGGTTTGCCCGTCGCCGCGTCCACGTGCGACAGCACCTCGGCGGTGATCTCGATCAGGTAGGAGTCGAGACGGCCCGTGTTCCAGGTGCGGAAGATGTCGGCGATCTGCGCGGGGGAGTACCCGGCGACATCGCGCAGCAGCTGGTACGCCTCGCCGATCAGCTGCATGTCGGCGTACTCGATGCCGTTGTGGACCATCTTCACGAAGTGGCCGGCGCCGTCCGGACCCACGTGCGACACACAGGGGGTGCCGTCCGCCGCCTTCGCGGAGATCTTCTCCAGCATCGGGCCGAGGGAGTCGTACGACTCGACCGGGCCGCCCGGCATGATGCTCGGGCCGAGCAGCGCGCCCTCCTCGCCGCCCGAGACGCCCATGCCGACGAAGTGGATGCCCTGCTCACGCAGCTCGCGCTCACGGCGCCGGGTGTCCGCGAAGTGCGCGTTGCCGCCGTCGATGATCATGTCGCCGGGCTCCAGGAGCGGGGCGAACTCCTGGATCACGGCGTCGGTCGGCTCACCGGCCTTCACCATGACGACCAGGCGGCGCGGCCTCTCCAGCGCGGCCACGAACTCCTTGGCGGTGTCGGCCGCGATGAAGTCGCCCTCGGTCCCGAACTCCTCGACCAGAGCGTGCGTACGCGCCGCCGTCCGGTTGTGCAGCGCGACCGTGTAGCCGTTGCGCGCGAAGTTGCGGGCGAGGTTGCGGCCCATCACCGCGAGTCCCGTGACGCCGATCTGGGCTGAGTTGCTCATGCGGATGGCTCCTAGTGGGTCCTGGAAAACGGTGGTGCCGGTGGGTCCTGGAAGCGATGGTGCCGTTTGTGCCGTGCTCGCCAGTATTGCCCTTCGGGCCATCCTGACGTGCCGGTAGGCCGACCGCACATCCGGGTCCACCGTTCCTGCGTACGCAGATACGCACCAGAACCCCCTCCTGCCTCAGCGTTTACGCAACAGACCCGTATTCCCGGCCACTTCGGTGTCTCATCAGGCGTACTTCGGCCGTACGGAGGCTGATTTGCCGTCTTGTCATGGCCTGTTCGCAGCGCTTACTTTTGCGGCTCCTGGTATTGGGTGAGGGTGAGGGGGGCTCTTCCATGGCCGTACGCGGCAAGCACCGCCGGTACCAGCCGAACCGGATCAACCGGGCCTCTCTCACCGTCACCGCGGGCAGCGCCGGTATCGCGCTGCCGTTCGTCGGTGCCGGAGCGGCGGACGCGGCGGACGTGAGTACCTGGAACAAGGTCGCGGCCTGCGAGTCCACCAACGACTGGAACATCAACACCGGCAACGGGTACTACGGCGGACTCCAGTTCAGCCAGTCCACCTGGGAGGCGTACGGCGGCACGGTCTACGCGGGACGCGCGGATCTGGCCACCAAGGACCAGCAGATAGCCGTGGCCGAGAAGGTGCTCAAGGGGCAGGGCCCCGGCGCCTGGCCCGTCTGCTCGGTCCGCGCGGGCCTCACCCGCGGCGGCGACACCCCCGACATCAACCCCTCGGGCACCTCGGAACGGAAGTCCCAGCCCAAGACCCAGCGGACCGTCCGCGACGTCAAGCCGCAGACCACGCCCCAGTCCCAGGCGGGCACCGCCCAGATGTACACCGTCGTGCACGGCGACACGCTCTCCGGCATCGCCGACGAACGCGACGTCCGGGGCGGCTGGCAGCGCCTCTACGCCGCCAACCGCACGACGGTCGGCGCCGATCCGGACCTGATCGTCCCCGGCCAGCGGCTGAACCTCCGTACGAAGACCGCGCCCGCAGCACCCGCCACCGCCGAGCCCGCGCGCAAGGCCAAGCCCAAGACGGAGCAGGCCCCTTCGCGCGCCGTCGAGAAGGTCGCCGCGACCAGGGCCCCCGCGACCACCACCACGCTCAGCGCGCCCGTGAGCGCCGCGACCGGGACGCCGTACCACAAGGCGGGTTCCTCCTGGTCGAAGGGCTACCACACGGGCGTCGACTTCCCGGTGCCCACCGGCACCTCGGTGAAGTCGGTCGGGGCGGGCGAGGTCGTCGACGCGGGCTGGGGCGGATCGTTCGGGTACCAGGTGGTGATCCGGCACGCCGACGGCCGCTACTCGCAGTACGCCCATCTGTCGGCGATCTCCGTGAAGGCGGGCCAGTCCGTGTCGGCCGGGCAGCGCATCGGGCGCTCCGGCTCCACGGGCAACAGCACGGGCCCGCATCTGCACTTCGAGGTGCGGACGGGGCCCGGCTTCGGTACCGACATCGACCCGGTGGCCTATCTCCGGGCCGGCGGCGTCAGGATTTGACCCGCGTGCGGTGCCGGTCGAGGGCGGGGATCGGGATCGCTACGTACGGGACGCCGTAGAAGGGCCCGAAGTGGACGGGCGGGCCCTCGACGGGCACCTCCTGCTCGGGCGCCGGCACCGCCGCGTTGGCCGCCACCAGATCGTCCTCGTGGGCGGGTGCGTCGGGCTGCGGGGGAAGTCCCGCGAGCGCCGACAGGACCTCGGCCGGGACCGGCCCGGGAGCCGTCTCGCCGCTCACTTCCGCCGTTTCCTCGTCGTGCCCGGCTTCTGTCCGCTCCGGGGCCGAGTGCGCTGAAACAGGGGGAACAGGGGATGCAGGGTCAGGAAACACAGGCAGCTCGTCGGTGTGGGTGCTGTGCTGTAGCCGTTCCGTGGTGAGCAGGATCAGGCCGCCGGCGGCGACCACACCGCAGCTCAGCGCGAGGATGGTGCCCGTGGTGCCGTACCGGAAGGTCTCGCCGAACATCGTGATGCCGACCGCGGCCGCCACCACCGGGTTCACGACCGTCAGCGTCGCGAGCGGGGCCGCGAGGCCGCCGCCCCGGTAGGCAGCCTGCGAGAGCAGCAGACCGGAGACACCGAGCACGGCGATCAGGGCCAGCGTGGGCAGATCCGCGGCCGTGATGCCGCCGGACCAGTCCACGGCGACCACCTTCGTGAACACCGACGACATACCGAAGGCGATACCGGACGCGATCGCGAGCAGCGTGCTGCGCACCGCCGGGTGCCGGTGTGCCGCGCGGCCCGCCACCATCAGCGTCACCACCGCGGAGCCGGTGACCACGGCCAGCAGCACCCGCTCGGTCGTGCCCAGGGACTGCGCGTCGGACGCGCCGACCAGGGACAGCAGACCCGCGAGTCCGAGCGTCGCCATGATCGCGCCCCGCCAGGCGGTCGCCCCGGCCTTGCGCCGCACGAACAGGGCCGCCATCGGCAGCGCGAACACGATCGTCAGGGCGCCCATGGGCTGGACGACGCTCAGCGGCCCGTAGGCCAGCGCCACCACGTGCAGCACGCCGCCGAAGCCGTTCAGCGCCACGGCGGCCCACCAGACCGGCCTGCGCATCGGCGCGTAGGACCGGCCGTGTTCGGAATCAGCGACACGTTCCTGCACGATCGCTCCGCCCGCGTAGGCGACAGCGGAGACGAGCGACAGCAGGATGGACAACGCGAGGGCGCTCATGAGCAACTCCTCTGCGTGCGGCGCTGGCCCGGGGCCCGGCGCGGCGAACGGTCGGCTTCCATAGTGACTACGATCCCCCCTCGCGCGCGCCCCGTCGTCGTACCAGAGCATCCATTGGGTCCTACTGCCGATGGAGTACGTGGCGCCCAACGTCCTCCCCAGGGTGGGTGACGCGGAGGTGAAGCCGCTGCGCACGACTACGGCTCTCCTTGGTACTACTGCTCCCCGTGGACCTCGACCCGGATCTCACGGCCCTCCGACCGCTCGGCGGCTTCTTCGTACTACGCACGGCCGGAGCACCCGCCGCACGACCCCCGACGCTCGCGCAGGCCTACGCACATCGCGGCGAGGACGTTTACGCGGATTCCATAACTTTCCGTGTCCAAACGGTTGCGGACCGTCTCCATACCCCTGAGCTGCGGGTTTCCGCGTCCATCGCCCAACAGGCGCTCGCGGCCAGACTGTGGTCCGTCGCGCTGGGCTGCGCGGTCCTGTACGGCGGCGTCCCCGACCTCGACCCCCGCCGCCTCCTCTGGGACGCCGCCGCGAGCGCCCCCGACGACCTGTGGCTGACGGAGGTACGCCCCCGGCCCGCCGACGCGGCGACGGTCGCGGACATCGTCGTACGAGGGCACCTGGAACCCCTCACGGCCGCCCTGCGCGCCCGGTACGGCGTCGCCGAGGGCCTGCTGTGGGGCAACGCGGGCTCCGCGCTGGCCGGCGCGGCCCGCGAACTCGACCGCTGGGCCCGCGGGACGGCACCGGAGGCCGCCGCACACGCCCGCACCCTCGCCGCCGAACTGTTCACCCACCCCCGCCTCGCCCCGACCGGCACCCTCACCGGCACTGCCTTCCGACGCCGCAGCTGCTGCCTCTACTACCGGGTGCCCGGCGGCGGGATCTGCGGAGACTGCTGCTTCACCAGGCCCCCACGGTCTTCCCCGGGAGACGCATCTGGGTGACCATGTGGGAACCAACCGCCGAGACAGGGAGTTTTGGGTGCGTGTGGGCCTGCTGACCCGGGAGTACCCGCCGGATGTGTACGGCGGTGCGGGTGTCCATGTCGAGTTCCTGGCCCGGGAGTTGGGCGCCCTCACCGACCTGGAGGTGCACTGCTGGGGCGAGGGCCGAGGCGTCGGCGTCATCCGCCACCGGTCCTGGCCGTCGCTCGACACCGCCAACGACGCCCTGCGCACCTTCTCCACGGACCTGTCCATCGCCGCCGCCCTCGAAGGCCGCGAACTCGTCCACTCCCACACCTGGTACGCCAACCTGGCCGGCCACTTCGCCAAGCTCCTGTACGGCATTCCGCACGTGATGACCGCCCACTCCCTGGAGCCCCTGCGCCCCTGGAAGGCCGAGCAACTCGGCGGCGGATACGCCCTGTCGAGCTGGGCCGAACGCACCGCCGTCGAGGCCGCCGACGCCGTGATCGCCGTGTCCGGGGCCATGCGCGAGGACATCCTCGCCTGCTACCCGGCCCTCGACCCGGCCACCGTCCATGTCGTGCACAACGGCATCGACACCACCCTCTACCGCCCCGACCACGGCACCGACGCCCTCACCCGCATCGGTGTCGACCCCGACCGCCCGTACGTCCTGTTCGTCGGCCGCATCACCCGGCAGAAGGGCGTCCCCCATCTGCTGCGCGCGGTACGGGACATCGACCCGGCGGCCCAGGTCGTGCTGTGCGCGGGTGCCCCCGACACCCCGGAGATCGACCGGGAGTTCCGCGAACTCTTCCAGGAGCTGAGCGCCGTACGCGAGGGCGTGTTCTGGATCCCGCAGATGCTGCCGCGCCCGGACGTCATCCAACTCCTCACGCACGCCGCCGTGTTCGTCTGTCCTTCGGTGTACGAGCCACTGGGCATCGTCAACCTGGAGGCGATGGCCTGCGGAACTCCCGTCGTTGCCTCGCGGGTCGGGGGCATCCCCGAGGTGGTCGACGACGGGAAGACCGGCGTGCTCGTGTCCCTGGACGAGGACCCGGGGGCCTTCGAGGCGGACCTCGCGCGGGCCCTGGACTCCGTGCTCGGTGATCCGGAGGGCGCCCGGCGCATGGGGGAGGCCGGACGGGAGCGTGCGGTGGGCGAGTTCGGCTGGGACGCGGTGGCCCGGCGGACCGTGCGGCTCTACGAGGAGATCCTCAAAAAAGGTCAACAGGCTTAGCGGGACCGGCGTACGGGCAAGCAACCTGCACAACCACGGTGAGGGGAGCGGCGATGCGTCGTGGTGGACCTTCTGTGCTCGGGATCGTACTGGCGGGCGGAGAGGGCAAACGCCTGATGCCCCTGACCGCGGACCGCGCGAAACCGGCGGTCACCTTTGGCGGAACGTATCGCCTGGTCGACTTCGTCCTGTCCAACCTCGTCAACGGTGACATCATGCGCATCTGCGTGCTCACGCAGTACAAGTCGCACTCGCTGGACCGCCACATCACCACCACCTGGCGGATGTCCAGCCTGCTCGGCAACTACGTCACGCCGGTCCCCGCCCAGCAGCGCCTCGGCCCGCGCTGGTACCTGGGCAGTGCCGACGCGATCCTCCAGTCCCTGAACCTCGTGCACGACGAACAGCCCGACTACGTCGCCGTGTTCGGCGCCGACCACGTGTACCGCATGGACCCCCGCCAGATGATCAACCAGCACATCGACAGCGGCGCCGGGGTCACGGTCGCGGGCATCCGGGTGCCGCGCACCGAGTCGTCGTCCTTCGGTGTGATCAGCCCCGGCACCGACAACCAGACCGTGCAGGGCTTCCTGGAGAAGCCCGCCGACCCGCCCGGACTGGCCGACGACCCCGAGTCGGTGTTCGCCTCGATGGGCAACTACATCTTCACCACCAAGGCCCTGATAGAGGCACTCCAGCGGGACGCCGAGGACGGCGACTCCGTGCACGACATGGGCGGTTCGATACTGCCCGCGCTCACCGAGCGGGGCGAGGCCCAGCTGTACGACTTCAGCGAGAACCACGTCCCCGGCGAGACGACACGCGACCAGGGCTACTGGCGGGACGTCGGCACGCTCGACGCGTACTACGACGCCCATATGGACCTCATCGCCGAGCGTCCCGCCTTCAACCTCTACAACCGCAGCTGGCCGGTCTACACCCACTCCGGCCAGCTGTCGCCCGCCCGCTTCAACTCCGGCGGCATCGCCAGTGAGTCGATCATCAGCGCGGGGTGCCTGATACGCGGGCAGGTGACGCGGTCGGTGCTCTCGCCCGGGGTGCGTGTCGATCCGGGCGCGGTGGTGCAGGGGTCGATCCTGCACGACAACGTGCGCATCGGGCGGGGCGCGATCGTGCGCGGGGCCGTCCTGGACAAGAACGTCGAGGTCCCGCCGGGCGCGACGATCGGCGTCAACCCGGAGCGCGACTCCGACCTGTACACCGTCTCCAAGGGCGGAGTGATCGCCCTCGGGAAGGGCCAGCACGTGTCGTAGGCGGTACGCCCACGCCCCGACGGCCCCGGTGAGTCCGTGCTCACCGGGGCCGTCGGCATGTCCGGGGCCAGTGAGCCGAACGGGCTGATGCCGTACGGCCGCGAGGTGACCGCGCCGGCTACGGCGCGGATCGGGGCGCCCGGCGAGGAACGGATGCGGGACACGACCGCCATCCGGCCCGAGCCCACGGAGGACCGCCCTGTGAGATGGACGCTGCGCACCGCGGGGGCCGTGACGGCCGCCGCCCTGTTCGCGGGCGCGCTCTCCGCACCCGCCGCCCATGCCCGTGACGAGCGGCTCACCGACCTCGTCAACCCGTTCATCGGCACCGAGAACGAGGGCAACACCTTCCCCGGCGCGACCGTGCCCTTCGGCATGGTGCAGCTGTCGCCCGACACCGGACACAAGACCGGCTACCGCTACTCCCAGACCCGCGTCCGGGGCTTCTCCCTCGTCCACCTCTCCGGCGTCGGCTGCCGGATCGGCGGCGACCTGCCGGTCCTCCCGACGA
Organism: Streptomyces sp. NBC_00075; assembly: GCF_045041225.1. Classification (NCBI taxonomy): domain Bacteria; kingdom Bacillati; phylum Actinomycetota; class Actinomycetes; order Kitasatosporales; family Streptomycetaceae; genus Streptomyces; species Streptomyces sp. NBC_00075. The sequence goes on along the minus strand of NZ_CP108243.1, from coordinate 1,037,006 downwards.
CCGGCGACATCACGAGCACCGACCACGCGACCTACGCCGCCGAGTACGGCCACGACCAGGAGCGCGCCACTCCCGGCTACTACCGGGTGGGCCTGGATTCGGGCATCGACGCCGAACTGACGGCGACCGCCCGCACCGGCGTCCAGCGCTACACCTTCCCGCCGACCACCAAGGCCAACGTGCTCCTCAACGCGGGCCAGTCCCTGCACACCAAGGTCGCGAACCGGGTCGAGATCCTCGACGACCGGACCGTCCGTACGACGATCACCGGCTCCGGATTCTGCCGGGGCACCAAGCCGTACACCGTCCACACGATCACCCGCTTCGACCGCCCGTTCACGGCGTACGGCACCTGGGACGGCAGCACGGTCACCGACGGGTCCCGGACCGGCGGCGACGGTGCCTACGTCCGCTTCGACACGACCGACGGGGACCGCACCGTCGAGGCGACCACCGCACTGTCGTACGTCGACGCGGAGGGCGCCGCCGGCAACCTGAGCGCCGAGGGCGGACGTTCGTTCGGCGCCGTACGGGAGGCGGCCAGGGCGGCCTGGGAGGCGCGGCTGGCCGACGTGCGTGTGACCGGCGGCTCGGAGACGCTCCGGCGGGCCTTCTACTCGTCCCTGTACCGGAGCTTCCTCGCCCCCAACATCGGCAGCGACGCCGACGGCCGCTACACCGGCTGGGACCTGAGGATCCACCGCGCGCGGGACTTCACGTACTACCAGAACTGGTCCCTCTGGGACACCTACCGCACCCAGGCCCAGCTCCTGTCGCTGCTCGCGCCCCGCGAGGCCCGTGACATGGCGCTCTCGGTGCTGAAGATCGACGAGGAGGGCGGCTGGCTGCCCAAGTGGGGCTACGGCACCGTCGAGACGAACATCATGACCGGCGACCCGGTCACCCCGTTCCTCACCCACGCCTACCAGCAGGGCCTGCTGCACGGCCACGAGGAGCGGACCTACCGCGCCCTCAGGAAGAACGCCGACGGCGTCCCGCCCACCGCCTTGCCCATGCTGGGGCGCGAGGCCAACCAGGAGTACATCGCGAACGGCTTCGCGCCTTACCTCAAGGGCCGCCCACGCACCAAGCCCGGCGACTCGGACTACCACTGGGGCGCCTCCGTCACCCTCGAATACGCCCTGTCCGACGCGATGCTGGCCCAGATGGCCCGCGACCTGGGCCACAAGGCCGACGCCGACCGATACGCCCGCCGGGCGCAGAACTACCGTGCCGTCTTCGACCCCGCGACCGGCTTCTTCCGCCCCCGGGACGGCTCGGGAGCCTTCACCGGCGACGCCGATCCGGCCAGGGGGGAGGGGTTCCACGAGGGCACCGCCTGGCAGTACCAGTGGCTGGTCCCGCAGGATCTGCCGGGCCTGGTGGACCTGCTCGGGGGTCGGCAGGCCGCCAACGACCGGCTCGACGCCTTCTTCGCGTACGACCAGATGAAGGCGGACCCGGCCGGGACGGCCCGCGAGGTGTGGGTGAACGGCCCGTACGCCTACTACAACGCGGACAAGTACAACCCCCAGAACGAGGTCGACCTCACCGCCCCGTACACCTATCTCTCCACCGGCCAGCCCTGGAAGACGACGGAGGTCGTGCACGCCGCGCTGACCCTTTTCACCGACGGCCCGACCGGTATGACGGGCAACGACGACATGGGCACGATGTCCGCCTGGCACGTCCTGTCCGCGATCGGGATCTTCCCGGTACAGCCCGGCTACGACACCTGGGGCCTGTCCACCCCCGTCTTCGACCGGGTCGACCTCGCCCTTGACCGCCGCTACCACCCGCTCGGCGCCCTCACGGTGACGGCACCGGGTACGTCGGACAGCCGACGGTACGTCCAGTCGGTGGCCGTCGACGGAACTTCGTACAGCCGTACGTATGTGACGAGCGCGTTGCTACGGGGTGCGCGTGCGCTGGAGTTCACGGTCGGCTCGGAGCCGTCCGGGTGGGGTACGGGCACGGATGCGGCGCCGCCCGCCCTGAAATAGCGGGCCTGTAGCGGCTCTGTGGCTGCCCGAGTGGGCTGACGTAACCTCATCAGTCACTCAAGTCCCGCTGCTCGCGGAGCAGCGGGACTTAATCCGTTGTTAACTGTGCGTAGCTTGATCGTACTTGACCGTAATCGGCCGCAGGCGATTGACTGCTGGCTCACCCGTCGTCGACGCGAGAGCGATCCCTTGACCTCTGAGACCTCGGACCTGCTCGCCCCCCTCGACCTGGCGTTCTGGAACATGGATTCCGACCTGCACCCCATGCACCTGGGTGCCCTCGGCGTGTTCTCGTCCCACTCGCCCACCGCCGGAGCCCACGCGGCCGACCTCCTCGCCGCCCGCGCCGCCGGAGTACCCGGACTGCGGATGCGCATCCGGGACGTCTGGCAGCCGCTGCTCCCGCTGGCCTTCGGGGGCGCCACCCGCGAGACCGCACCGGACTTCGACCCGCTCGACCACGTACGGCTGCACGCCCCGACCGCCGACTTCCACGCCGAGGCCGGACGGCTCATGGAACGCTCCCTGGAGCGCGGCCGGCCGCCATGGGAGGCGCATGTCCTGCCCGGCGAGGACGGGACCTCCTTCGCCGTGCTCTTCAAGTTCCACCACGCCCTCGCCGACGGCCTGCGCGCGCTGACCCTCGCCGCCGGTGTCATGGACCCCCTCGACCTGCCGGGACCTCGCCCGCGCCCCGAACCGCCGGCCGGCGGCTTCTTCCCGGACGTGCGCAAGCTGCCCGGGATGGTGCGCGGTGCCTTCTCCGACGTGGGGCGCGCGCTGGACATCGGTGCCTCCGTCGCCCGGTCCAGCCTGGACACCCTGGGCGCGCGCTCCTCCGCCGCGCTCGTCGCCGAACCGAGCGGCACCCGTCGTACCGCCGGAGTCCTCCTCGACCTCGACGACATCCACCTGGTGCGCAAGACGGCCGGCGGCACCGTGAACGACGTACTCATCGCCGTCGTCGCCGGGGCACTGCGGCGCTGGCTCGACGAGCGCGGCGACGGCAGCGAGGGAGTCGCACCGCGCGCGCTCATCCCCGTGTCCAAGCGGCGTCCGCGCACCGCGCATCCGCAGGGCAACCGGCTCTCCGGGTACCTGATGCGACTGCCCGTCGACGATCCGGATCCGCTGCGGCGCCTCGACTCCGTGCGCTGGGCCATGGACCGAAACAAGGACGCCGGGCCCGGACGGGGCGCGGGCGCGGTCGCGCTGCTCGCCGACCATGTGCCGCCGCTCGGGCACCGGCTCGGCGGACCGCTGGTGAAGCAGGCGGCCCGGCTCTGGTTCGACATCCTCGTCACCAGCGTGCCGCTGCCCAGCCTCGGGCTGAGGCTCGGTGGCAACCCGCTCGTCGAGGTCTACCCCTTCGCTCCGCTCGCCCAGGGACAGTCGCTGGCGGTCGCCATCTCGACCTATCGGGGGCAGGTTCACTTCGGGCTGGTCGCGGACGCGGAAGCCGTGCCGGACCTTGATCGGTTCGCCGCCGCGGTCACGGCCGAGGTGGAGGCGCTGGTCGCCGTCTGCGCCCCCTGAGCGGCGTCATGATCGTCGCGGGTTTGGTGACTGGGGTCGGGCTTCCGTAAAATCGCCTGTTCGAGAGCGGGCGCGGTCGGAGCGCCACGAAGGCGACCCCAGGGAACGGCAGCGCGATGACGGTGACAGAGGACGGCCCGACGGCTGTGGACGGCCAGGACGACATGTCCTACGGTCCCGGCATCGACCCCGAGCGCATGGCCGTCTGCCTCAGCGTGCTCGAAGAACTCGACAAGCTGGACGTCGACCACCCCGACGCCATCGCCGTGCGCCGCGCCACCGCCGGTGTCTACCGCACGGTCAAGCAGCGCCGCCGGCAGGAGCGCCGGGCCGCCAAGACCGCCCACGACAAGGCGGTCACCGAGTCCACGGCGACCGGCTCCGCCCAGCGCATCGACGACGAGACCGAGGGCATCCTCCCGTCGTCGGTGACCGAGGAGGGGCAGATCGCCGGGATACTCCAGCGCCCGCGCTCCTGCTACACCTGCAAGACCCGCTACGTCGAGGTCGACTACTTCTACCACCAGCTCTGCCAGGACTGCGCCGCCCTCAACCGCTCCCGCCGCGACGCCCGCACCGACCTCACCGGCAAGCGCGCGCTGCTCACCGGCGGCCGGGCCAAGATCGGTATGTACATCGCGCTGCGGCTGCTGCGCGACGGCGCGCACACCACGATCACCACGCGGTTCCCGAAGGACGCCATCCGCCGCTTCAAGGCCATGGACGACTCGGCCGACTGGCTGCACCGGCTGGAGGTCGTCGGCACCGACCTGCGCGACCCGGCCCAGGTCGTGGCCCTGGCCGACCAGATCGCCGAGCAGGGACCGCTCGACATCTTGATCAACAACGCGACCCAGACGGTACGCCGGCTGCCCTCCGCGTACGCCGCCCTGGTCGAGGGCGAGAGCGCGCCGCTGCCCGCCGGGGAACTGCCCGCCCACCGGGTGATCGGCGCCTTCGGGTCCGGCGCGGTCGACGGACTGGCCGCGCTGTCCGTCGGCATCAGCGGCCTCGACGCCCAGCAGGTCGCCGACCTCGCTCTCGTCGCGGGCAACGCGAGCGTCGCCCGGCACCTGGACGGCACGGCCATCGACGCGGGGGGTCTTGTCCCGGACGTGGTCGACACCAACACGTGGGTGCAGACGATCGAGCAGATCTCTCCGGTGGAGCTGCTCGAAACCCAGCTGTGCAACTACACGGCGCCGTTCATCCTGATCAGCAAGTTGCGGCCGGCGATGGCAGCGGCTGCGCGGGACGCGGTGAGCAAGCGGGCGTATGTCGTCAATGTATCGGCGATGGAGGGGGTGTTCGGGCGTGGGTACAAGGGTGCGGGGCATCCGAACACGAATGCGGCGAAGGCCGCGATGAACATGGTGACGCGGACCAGTGCGCAGGAGATGTTCCAGGCCGACGGTATTTTGATGACCTCGGTGGACACGGGGTGGATCACTGACGAGCGGCCTCACTACGACAAGCTGCGCTTGGCCGATGAGGGGTTCCATGCGCCGCTTGATCTTGTGGATGGTGCGGCTCGTGTATACGACCCGGTCGTGCGGGGGGAGTTGGGCGAGGATCTGTACGGGGTGTTCTTGAAGGACTACGCGCCTGGTAAGTGGTAGGCGGGGGTTTGGGGTGCGTCTGCGGGGCGGTGGGGGCTTGTCGCGCAGTTCCCCGCGCGCCCCTAAAAGGTTCGCTGGAGTGCCGCTCTGACTCTTGTGCCGCCGTCCACCAGTAGGTCGGCTCCAGTCACCCATTCTGCTGCGTCTGATGCCAGCCACAGGACCGCTTGGGCGATGTCCTTGGGTTCGCCGATTCGGGCCAGGGGGAGGCCGGACGCGATCTCTTTCTCGTTCGGCTCCCATACGAAGCGGGCCATTTCTGTGCGGACCAGGCCGGGGGAGACCGAGTTGACTCGGACCTTGGGGGCCAGTTCGCCCGCCAGTTGTTGGGTGAGGTGGAGCAGGGCCGCCTTGGTGGTGCCGTATGAGCCGATGTCGGGGCCTACGTGGGTGGCGCCCTCCGTGCAGATGTTGATGATCGTGCCGCCGTGTTCGCGCATCCAGGCCCGCCACACGTGCTGCGTCAGGCGTAGAGGAGCCTCGACGTTCGTGGTGAAGGCAGTGCGCCATTCGTCCGGGTTCGCGTCCATGAGCGGGCCGTAGGGCTGGTTGGTGGCCGCGTTGTTCACGACGATGTCGATGCGACCGAAGGTGTCGAGTGTGAACTCGGTCAACAGGGAGAGGTGTGCGGGATCGGCGGCGTTGCCCGCCAGGCCGATGCCGCCGAGTGTCCTGGCGGCCCGCGCAACCCCGTCCGGATCGCGGGCCGTTACGCACACCTGCGCTCCCGCCCGCACCAGCGCCTCCGCGACAGCCAGCCCGATGCCTCGCGTGCCCCCGGTGACCAGGGCGACCCGTCCGTCCAGTCCGTACGGCGACGTCATCCGCGTACCGTCTCATGACGGACCGTCAGTCAACAGCCCTCAGGCGTACGAGGGTTGAGGGGGTTCAGTCCACGGCGCCCAGGCGGGAGTGCTGTTCCGCGACGAGTTCCAGCAGGGTGCGCCAGTCCTCCAGGACGCCCGCGTCGAAGCCCGGGGCGCGGCCGGCCTCGTCCGCCTGGCGCAGGGTCAGGGTGTCGGCGTCGACGTGCGGGTCCAGGTCCGTGGCGTGCGGGCTGTCCTGTACGAGGCGGGCCACCCGTTCGCCGAGCAGGTGCCGTACGGCGTCCGCCGCCGTACGGGCGTGGCGGGTGGGGTCGCCGGGGGCCAGGAGCCGGCCTGTGACGTGGACCAGGCCCGCGATCTGGAGTTCCTTGTCGGCCGGGCGACTTCGGCGCAGCAGGGCGGCCGTCTGGAGCGCGTGCTGATGCAGGTCGACGGGGCCGCCGCCGGGCTCGGGGGTGCCCCGGCAGGCGTGCAGCAGATCCATCAGCTCCTCGACGCCGCGCAGCTCCATGCGTCAGTCCTCCCGAGTCCTACCGCGGGACCAGCCGTTGCCTTCGGGCAGCAGATCATGGGCGACTTGCGCGCGGGCCAACGGGAGCTGAACTGCCGGACGTGTTCCGGCAATGCCGTACGAGGGTCCGTCGGTTGAGCCGTACGGGTGATGCTCAAACCGTGCGCCAGGTAACAAACAACCCCAGATTATGGCTGAATGAACACTGAGCGACGTGAGATCTTTACCGCTTGTTTTCACCCCATCGAGCGGGCATGCGCTCATTTGGTTAATACTGGAGCCGACGGGCAGCACGACTGGGTTCCACCCACACCCACGGTCCGTTACCGGCGCCACCGCGTCCTGACTGCTCTTGACCCAGACCCGAGTGGATGTGGAGCGACCGGCATCAGACTGGTCCCGATTGTCCTGAGGGTGACCCGACACATAAGGAGTGCGCGGTGACACCGGAGAAGACGAATCTCGAACAAGGCCCCGAGGAACGCACGGAGGCACCTGTCGACCGGAGCGACCGGCTCGGCAGCCTCGACGTGTGGGCCAGGTCGGCCCCGATCCGCCTGGCGGGTTATGAGGACGACCTCGCCGAGCCGCACATCCTGCCCAGCGTCGACTAGCACCCGTCGAGATTGACGTCGGCATGGGCGTGCCACAAAACTCACGTCCATGCTGATCATCAGGGAAGCCGCGGCCGGTGACTGGCCGCGGATCTGGCCGTTCTGGCACCGCATCGTCGCCGCCGCCGAGACCTATACCTGGGACCCGGACACCTCCGAGGAAGCGGCCCGCGCCCTGTGGATGAGCCCGGCCAAGCGTGTGTACGTCGCCGAGGACGGCGCGGGGGCTGTCGTCGGCTCAGCCTTTCTCACCCCCAACTACGGTGGCCCCGCGGCCCGTATCGCCAACGCCGGCTTCATGGTCGACCCCGACTGCGGCGGCCGTGGCATCGGCCGCGCGCTCGCCTCACACGTCCTCAGCGAGGCCGAGGCCCACGGCTATCGGGGGATGGTCTTCAACGCGGTCGTCGAGACCAACCCGGCGGTCAAGCTGTGGACTTCGCTCGGCTTCACGATCCTGGGCACGGTCCCGGACGCGTTCGACCATCCCCGGCACGGCCGGGTGGGCCTGCACATCATGCACAAGGCCTTGGCCGACTGACCGCCACCCCGCTCGGGGCTCAGGGGCTCTCTAGGCGAGCGGAGCCGTCCGCTGCCAGGGGTGCAGCTCCTCCAACTGCTGTGCCATGTCAAGGAGTACGGCCTCCGAGCCCGGGCGGCCCACGAGCTGTACGGCGCAGGGCGCGCCCGAGGGCAGGGTGCCGAAGGGTACGGCCATCGCCGGCCAGCCCGTCAGGTTCCACGGGGGCGTCATCGGCGAGTAGTTGGTGTTGGCGAGGATGTTGCGCAGCCAGCCCCGCTCGTGCCAGGCGGCTGCCGCGGGGGAGCGGCGGGCGAGTGCCGGCGTGAGCAGGACGTCGTGCTCGGCGAAGAACGGCTCCAGGCGTCGGCGCAGTTGCTCCTTGTGCTGTCCCCGCTCGACGTAGCCGACGAAGCGACGCCCGATGGCCGCGTGCACGCGGGTGCGCCGGGTCAGCCCGCTCTTGTCGAAGCCCTCCGCGTCGCGTGCCGTGCCCGCCGTCCAGTGCGTGAAGGAGGTGACGCCGATCGACAGCGGGTACGGCGGGTCGGCGGGCCGCACCTGGTGACCGGCGCCGTCCAGCAGGGCGGCGGCCTCGCGCGCGGCGGACACGTACGGCCTGCTGATGGTGACGCCGGTGATGGGGCTGCGGACCGAGAGGGCGACCTTGCGGCCGGCGTGCGCGTCCGACCGTACGAACTCGGTGTCCGCGAGGATCGACAGCATCAGACGGGCGTCCTCGACCGTCGTCGCCAGCGGGCCGTTCTCGGACATGCCGAACCAGTCGCCGTTGCCGATGCCCGCCGGGACGACCCCGAGGCCCGGCTTGATGGTGACGACACCGCAGTTGGCGGCGGGGATGCGCAGCGAGCCCATCCCGTCGTTGCCGAGCGCGATCGGCACCATCCCGGCGCCGACGGCCGCCGCGCTGCCACCCGACGAACCGCCTGCCGTACGGGTGGTGTCCCACGGGTTGCGGGCCGTGCCGAGGGTGCCCTCGGTGGTGCCCCAGATGCACAGCTCGGGCACATTGGTGACGCCGACGACGATCGCGCCCGCCGCGCGGAGCCGGGCCACGGTGACATGGTCGTGGTCGGCGGGGGTGTCCGGCGTCGCCGAGGTGCCGTGCCGGGTCGACTCGCCGCGCACAGCCAGGTTGTCCTTGACCGCCAGGGGTACGCCCGCGAGCGGCAGGTCGGCCAGATCGGTGCGGGCGGCCACCTCGTCCGCCTCGGCCAGGGCCTCCTGGGCCCGCAGTCGGCGGAACGCTCCGACGCGGGCGTCCAGCAGTTCGATCCGCGCCAGATGTTCGGCCACGACTTCACGGGGCGTCACGCGCTTCTCGCGTACGGCGGCGGCGATCTCGGTGGCGGTACGGCCGGCCCAGCTGGTCACGGGGGCTCCTCGGGGTGGATGCGACACATCGTGCTACGCGTGAGGCGATGAGGCTACTCGTGAGTACAAGTGGCGTCGAGAGTCGTCGGGCCCGGGGGTGTCGGGCCTGAGGGCCTGTGGTGTCGGACCTGGGGATCCAGGGATGTCGGGCCTGGGGATCCAGGGGCGTCGAAGGTGTCGAGCTTGGACATTCGGGCCGGGCCTCTTGGACTTTTTGCCCGCCGGGGCGCCCGGCTCCGGCCATAGAGCCGCTGGTCATCCGATCACTGGCCGAACTTCCCTGACTCCGGACCCCATTGACAGCACCTGAGGCGCGCTCAATCATCACACCTCCGATGAATGGGAGCTTCCAGATGAGTAGGTATCCAAGACGTCGGCTTCTGGGTGTGCTGGTGGCCTTCCTGCTGCTCGCCGCCCCGGTTCCGGCCGTCGCGCAGACGGTGGCGGCGAGTGTTCCGGTCACCGTGCCCGCGCTCACCAACTGGACCCCGGAGCGGGGGAGTTACAAGTTCGATGCCTCTGCCCGGTTGGTCGCCGACACAGCGCCCGAACGCAGGATCGCGGACACCCTCGCCGACGATCTGCGCGACGCGGGGCATGGCGACGTACCCGTCGTCAGCGGTGGCGCGCGTACCGGTGACATCGTTATCGATGTCCAGTCGGGCAGGGCCGCGTTGGGCGCCGAGGGGTACGAACTCCGGGCAGGCGCACGGCTGTCGGTCACCGGCGCGACCGAGCGCGGCGCCTTCTACGGCACCCGCACCGTCCTCCAACTCCTCGCCCAGGGCGACCGGATCCCCGCCGGACGCACGGTCGACGTGCCCCGGTACGCGGAGCGGGGTGTCGGCGTGTGCGCCTGCTACATCCACATCTCGACCGCGTGGCTGGAGAACCTCGTACGCGACATGGCGTACCACAAGCTCAACCAGCTGCTCCTGGAACTCAAGGTGAAGAGCGACGCCCACCCCGAGGCCAACACCTGGGGCTACTACACCAAGGACGAGATCCGGCGGCTCGTCGCCCTCGGTGACAAGTACCACGTCGAGATCATTCCGGAGATCAACTCCCCGGGCCACATGGACCCCTGGATCGAGAACCGTCCCGATCTCCAGCTCACCGACTCCGACGGCAACAAGCAGCCCAGCCGGCTCGACATCACCCAGCCGGCCGCCTTCGACTACTACACGAGCCTGATCGACGAGTACGCCCAGGTGTTCACCGGCGGCTCCTGGCACATGGGCGCCGACGAGTACATGCTCGGCTCCGACTTCGCCAAGTACCCGCAGGTGCTGCGGTATGCGCAGGAGAAGTACGGGGCGAACGCCACACCCCAGGACGCCTTCATCGACTTCGTCAACCGCGTCCAGGCCTATGTGACCGCCAAGGGCAAGAAGCTGCGCATCTGGAACGACGGGCTCACCGGCGCCAACACGGTGCCGGTGACCGCGGGCACCACGGTCGAGCACTGGATCAACGTGGCCGTGAAGCCGAGCCAACTCCTCGCCCAGGGCTACCCGTTGATGAACGCGGCCTATGCGCTGTACCTCGTCCGGGGTGGCTTCCACAGCGACACCAAGGGCCTGTACGACCAGAGTTGGGACCCGCGCAGCTTCGAGGGCGAGAAGGTCGCCTCCAGCCAGGGGATCACCGGCGCGAAGATCAGCCTCTGGCCGGACAACGGGCGCGGTGAGACCGAGAACGAGGTCGCCGTCGACACCGACCCCGCGCTGCGGCACGTCGCGCAGGCCACCTGGGGCGATCCGCATCCCGACGCCACGTACGACCGGTTCACCGCGCGGGGGACGGCTGTCGGGCACGCGCCCGGCTGGCGGGACCTGACCCGGGTGTCGGTCGCGGACGGGACGTACACGTTGACGGCCGGCGCCGCTTCCCTTGTCGCCGAGGTGCGGCGCACGGCGGACGGTTATGTGACGCTGCGTACGTCGGCGGGTTGCCTGGCGATCAGTGGCGGCAAGCTCACCCTCAACGTGCCGTTGCAGCCCGGCGTCCAGGCGACCTGGGACAGCTGTGACGCCACGAGCACCCTCCAGCGCTGGCAGCTGGCGCCGGTGGCGGGCGGCTACCTGCTCGTCAACGCGATCACGCAGATGGCGCTGACCGTCTCGGACGACGGCCGGATCGTGCAGTACCCCACCGACCAACGCCCGCCCGCTGTCTGGCACCTGAGCTGAGGAGACACCCCATGACCATCTCCAGACGCATCTTCGTCACCGCAGCCACCACGCTTGCCGTGACCGGACTCCCCTCGGTCACGTCGGTCGCGGCAGCCGCCGAGGCGGCGGAAGACCCCCTCTACCGCATCCCCGTGTCCCCGGCCGACAGCGCGGCCGATCTCGTCCGCAAGGCCTCCCAAGTCCGGCCCACCGCACGGCAGATCGCCTGGCAGCGGCTGGAGCGGACCGCGTTCCTGCACTTCGGCGTGAACACCTTCACCGGCCTCGAATGGGGTACCGGCGACGAGGACCCGAACGTCTTCCAGCCGGCCGGGCTCGACACCGACCAGTGGGCGCGAGCCCTGCGCGACGGCGGCTTCAAGCTCGCCATCCTCACCGTCAAGCACCACGACGGCTTCGTCCTCTACCCCTCTCGGTACACCGATCACTCGGTGGCATCGAGCAGTTGGCGAGGTGGGCAGGGTGATGTGCTGCGTTCGTTCGCCGATTCCATGCGCCGGTACGGGCTGAAGGTCGGCGTGTACATCTCCCCGGCCGACGAGAACCAGTACCTCCACGGCGTCTACGCCAACGGCAGCGTCCGTTCCCCGCACACCGTCCCGACGCTCCTGGCGGGCGACGACCGGTCGCCGGAGCGTTTCTACACGCTCGACGCGACCGACTACGGCGCCCACATGCTCAACACGCTGTACGAGGTGCTCACCGAGTACGGGACCGTCGACGAGGTGTGGTTCGACGGCGCCCAGGGCCACATCCCGCCCGACAAGGTGGAGAGCTACGACTGGGACAGCTGGTACACCCTGGTGCGGACCCTCGCCCCGGACGCCGCGATCGCCGTCACCGGCCCCGATCTGCGCTGGGTCGGCAACGAGGGCGGAACCGCGCGCGAGGACGAGTGGAGCGTCATCCCGGTCAAGGAGAACCAGTACGGCCGCACCGACTGGGCCCTGTCCTACGACACCCCGGACGAGGGCAGCCGGGACGCCCTGGTGAAGGCTCACCCCGTGACGGACTACCTCCAGTGGTGGCCCGCCGAGTGCGACGTCTCCATCCGCGACGGCTGGTTCTACCACGCCGACCAACAGCCCAAGACGGTCGACCAGTTGACCGAGATCTACTTCGGCTCGGTCGGCCGCAACGCCGTCCTCCTCCTCAACGTCCCGCCGGACACGGACGGCCTCCTCGCCGCCTCCGACGTCACCCGGCTGCGGGAGTTCCGGGAGCGGGTCGACAGCGAGCTGCCGGCCGACCTGACGATCGGCGCCTCAGTGACCCGGACTCCGGGTGTCGTCACCGTCGACCTCGGCAGGGAGCTGGCGGCGGACCGGATGCGCCTCGCGGAGGACATCCAGCACGGGCAACAGGTCGAAGCCTTCGTCGTTGAGGCGTTCACCGGGGGGCGCTGGACCAAGGTCACGGGCGCGGGCACGATCGGCGCGAGCCGGATTCTGTTGCTGGCGACGCCGGTTCGGGCGCGGCGGTGGCGGGTCCGGGTGACACAGGCGCGGTCGACCGTTCGGATCGCGGAGTTCGGGCTGTATCAATCCCGGGTCTGAGGACTCATGTCTACGGGGTGCGGGGTGGACGCCGTGCAAGGGTACGGGGGTACACACGGGGGTACGGCGTCCACCCCGCGCGGTTCAGAGGGCCCCTGCTCCGCAGGGGCCCGTGCTGTCCCGCTCGATCAGCCGCGGCACCGGTACGCGTACGGTCCGCGCCGGGCCGCCGTCCAGCAGCGCCGTCAGCTCCTGGGCCGCCGTACGGCCGAACTCCACCGTGTCCCGCGACAGCGCCGACAGCCACGGCTTGACCATCCGGCACAGCGCCGAGTCCTCCCAGGACACCACCGACACGTCCGCCGGCACCGAGAAACCGAGTTCTGTCGCGGCGGCGACTCCGGCGAGCGCCATCACGTCGTTGTCGTAGACCAGGGCGGTCGGGGGAGCGTCGCCGCTCAGGACACCCCGGGTGACGGCGGCGCCCTGCGCGTCCGAGTAGTCCGTGGTCACCGAACGGACCTCCGTCAGGCCGCGCCGCTCGGCCTCGGCGCGCAGCGTACGGATCCGGCGCTCGGTGTGCGCGAGGCCGGGGAGCCCCGCGATGTGCGTGATCCGGCGGTGGCCCAGCGCGTACAGCCGGTCCACGACCGAGGCCATCGCGCCCGCGTCGTCCGCCCACACCGTCGACCAGCCGGGGTGCCGTTCGTCCGGGGCGCCGCCGATCACCACGGCGGGCAGGCCCAGTTCGTCGAGGAGGCCGGGGCGCGGGTCGTCCGTGCGTGGGTCGACGACCAGCACACCGTCGACCCGGTGCTCCGCCCACCAGCGGCGGTACACCGCGCACTCGTCGTCGACGCCCTCCAACACCTGGAAGAGCAGGCCGAGATGACGCTCCGCCAGCACTTCCTGGATGCCCGAGATGAGCTGGAGGAAGAAGGAGTCGACGCCCAGGGTGTCGGCCGGGCGCGCCACCACCAGCCCCACCGTGGCCGCGCCCTCACCGGACAGTGCGCGCGCCGCGGTGCTGGGTCGCCAGCCCAGCTGCTCGGCGACCCGCCGCACTCGGTCCCGGGTGACCTCGGAGACTCCCGGGCGGCCGTTGAGTGCGAAGGAGACCGCGCTCTCGGAGACCCCGGCGCGCTGTGCGATGTCCTTCATCGTCGGTCTGCGCGCGGGCGACCGCTTGGCCGGCATCCCTGCTCCCCAATTCCCGGTGGCTGTGTACTAATGCGCTTGAGCCCGGCAAGCCTAAAGCGCATTAGTGATCGGCCGCAATACCGCCAACTCAACTATCTGACCTGGCATGTTGACCAACTAATGAATTTAGCTGAGCGGAATCCATTGACTTGCCCGGCGCGGGGCGTGCAGGGTCTGCCCCGGCACCATTGGCCACCGCCGCCGCAAAGGAGCCCGTCCGCCGTGCGCATCCCCCGCAGAGTTCTCGCCACCGCTGCCGTCATCGCCGTCGTCCTGCCGCTGAGCGCCTGCGGCTCCGGGAGCGGCGACAGTGGTTCCACCGACGCCTCCGGCAAGATCGAGGGCGACATCACCTTCCAGACCTGGAACCTCCGCGCCAACTTCAAGTCGTACTTCGAGGGGCTCGTCGCCGACTTCGAGAAGAAGTACCCGGGTACCGACGTGAAGTGGATCGACCAGCCCGCCGAGGGTTACGCCGACAAGATCAGCGCGGACGCGGCGGGCGGCACCCTGCCCGACGTCGTCAACGTCTCGCCGGACCTCGTCGCCCCGCTCGCCAAGGCCGGCCTCGCGCTCGACCTCGACAAGGCCGCCGCCCAGTACAAGAGTGAGTATCTGCCGGGGGCCTGGGCGAGCCATGAGATCCCGGGCATGACCGGGACGTACGCCTTCCCCTGGTATCTGAACACCGGCCCGCTCTTCTACAACAAGTCCCTGTTCACGGAGGCGGGCCTCGACCCCGAGCAGCCGCCCAAGACGTACGACGAACTCTTCGCCGACGCCCTGGAGTTGGCGCAGAAGAGCGACGGCAAGGTCGCCACGCTCGCCAACGTGCCCACCATCGAGGACTTCGGCCGCTACGGCGTCCCCCTCATGAACGACGCCGGTACCGCCTTCGCCTTCAACGACGCCAAGGGAGTCGAACTCCTCACCAAGTACAAGGAGTTGTACGACGCCAAGGCGCTCGACCCGCAGGCGCTGACCGCGACCCCCGAGTCGTCAGGGAAGAAGTTCCTGACCGGCGCCGTCGCCATGAACCCGGGCAGTGCCCTGGACCTCGGCAACTTCAAGAAGCAGGCGCCGAACCTGTACAAGAACATCGGCATCACCGACCAGATCACCAGCACCGGCAAGGTCAACATGTACGTCATGGGCGTGATGGTGAACGCGCAGAGCAAGCGCAAGCCCGCCGCCGTCGCCTTCGCGCACTACGTCACCGACGCCGAGCACCAGATGTCGTTCGCCAAGAAGGTCGCCATCTTCCCCAGCACGGCCGGCTCGCTCGACGACCCGTACTTCACCGAGGAGGACGGCACCGACGATACCCGGGTGCGGATCGCCGCCGCCAAGTCCCTCAAGAACGCGGTCAATTACACGCCCGTGCTGTTCAGCGAGCAGATGAAGACCGAACTGCGCAACTCCGTGGCACGGGCGCTCCAGGGGAAGCAGAGCCCCGAGGAAGCTCTCGACAACGCTGTCAAGGCCTGTGACCGGCTCCTCCAGCAGCAGGGCTGAGGCCGACATGGCCAGTCCCGCAACCGAACGTGTGCGGCGGCCGGGGCGGTTGGTATCCGTACGGCGTCAACTGCCCACCAGCCCCTGGCTGTTCGCCGCCCCCGGGCTGCTGATCGTCGGCGCCTTCATCCTCTACCCGTTCGTCTCCACCCTGATCAACTCCTTCACCGACCGCAGGACCCTGATCCCCGGCGAGTTCGTGGGCCTCGCCAACTTCCGTGAGCTGCTGCACGACGACATGTTCTGGATCGGCCTGCGCAACAGCACGCTGTACGTCGTCGGGGTCGTCCCCGCGCTCGTCCTGCTGCCCCTGCTGCTCGCGCTGCTGGTCCAGAAGAACATCCCCGGCATCACCTTCTTCCGGTCGGCCTTCTACACCCCGGTCGTCGCGTCGATCGTCGTCGTCGGGCTCATCTGGGTGTGGCTGCTCGACGAACGCGGCCTGGTCAACTCGCTGTTGGAGGCGATCGGCGTCGGCCGGGTCGGCTTCCTCAGCGACCAGTGGCTGCTTCTGCTGAGCGCCATGGCCGTCACGGTCTGGAAGGGCCTCGGCTACTACATGATCATTTACCTCGCGGCGCTCGCCAACGTCCCGCGCGAACTCCACGAGGCCGCAGCCGTGGACGGCGCGGGCGCGGTACGCCGCTTCCTCACGGTCACCGTGCCCGCCGTCCGCTCCACGATGGTCCTGGTCGGCGCGCTGTCCTCGGTCGCCGCGTTCAAGGTGTTCTCCGAGGTGTACCTGATGGCCGGCCCGGACGGCGGCCCCGCGGGCGAGGACACCACCCTCGTCATGCTGGTCCAGCGCACCGGCACCGGCCTCACCGGCCGCGTCGGCTACGCCTCCGCCCTCTCCGTCGTCGTCTTCGCCGTCACCGTCGCGCTGATGCTCCTCGTCCTGCGCGCCGACCGCAGGGAGGACACCCCGTGAGCGTGCTGGAGAAACAGCCATCGGCGGTACGTCCGACCGAGCGCCCGGCGCCCGTCCGGAAGGGACGGGTCGTGGACGAGCACGGCCGACGCGTCCGCGCCTGGGAACTCGCCCTGCGCTACGCCCTGTTGATCGGCGTCCTCGCCCTGACCGTCGGCCCGTTCCTGTGGCAGCTGTCGACATCCCTCAAAGGCCCGACCGAGGACATCTTCAGCTCCCCGCCGAAGTTCCTGCCGGGCGACCCGACCCTCCACAACTACGAACGCGTCGCCGACACCATCCCCGTCTGGGACTACGCCCTCAACTCCCTGAAGGTCGCCGGCGCCAACGTCGTGACCAACTGCGTCGGTTCGGCACTCGCGGGCTACGCACTGGCCCGGCTGCGCTACCGAGGCCGCCGCGTGGCCACGCTCGCCTTCATCCTAGCGATGCTCGTGCCCGTGGAGGGCATCATCATCGCCCAGTTCACGACCATGCGGGAACTCGGCCTGAACAACACCCTCATCGGGGTCGTCCTGCCCGGCTGCGTCGGCGCCATGAACGTCCTGCTGATGCGCAACGCCTTCCTCAACCTCCCCTACGAGATCGAGGAGGCGGCCTTCGTCGACGGAGCCAACTCCTGGCAGCGGTTCCTGCGGATCGCGCTGCCGTCGGTGAAGGGCACCCTCGCCGTCGTCGCGATCTTCGCCTTCATGGGTGCCTGGGACGACTTCCTGTGGCCGCTCATCGTGCTCAGCGACCCGTCCAAGTTCACCCTGACCATCGGCCTCAACTATCTGCACGGCACCTTCGCCAACGACGAACGGCTCGTCGCCGCCGGCACGGTCATCGCGGTGGCACCGCTGATCGCCCTCTTCGCCTGTCTCCAGCGGTACTTCTTCCGTGGGGTGGGCGAGGGCGCCGTCAAGGGCTGACACCCCCATCGAGTGCAAGGACACCGTATGCCTTCCGCCGTGCGCTTCGGCGTCAACTACACCCCGAGCGAAGGGTGGTTCCACCACTGGCTCGACTTCGACCTCGACTCCGTACGCGCCGACCTCGACTCCATCGCGGACCTCGGACTCGACCACATCCGGGTCTTCCCGCTCTGGCCCTACTTCCAGCCCAACCGCACACTGATCCGCCCCCGGGCCGTCGAGCAGCTCGTCCAACTCGCGGACGCCGCCGCCGAGTTCGACCTCGACGTCAACGTGGACGGACTTCAGGGGCACTTGAGCAGCTTCGACTTCCTGCCGGCCTGGACACGGACCTGGCACCGGCGGAACCTCTTCACCGACCCGGAGGTCGTCGAGGGGCAGGCGGTCTACCTGCGCACGCTCGCCGCCGCCCTCGCCGACCGGCCCAACTTCATCG
Source organism: Streptomyces sp. NBC_00075 (assembly GCF_045041225.1). NCBI lineage: Bacteria > Bacillati > Actinomycetota > Actinomycetes > Kitasatosporales > Streptomycetaceae > Streptomyces > Streptomyces sp. NBC_00075. The sequence goes on along the minus strand of NZ_CP108243.1, from coordinate 1,019,291 downwards.
GCATGACCCTCGGCAACGAGGTCAACCAGTTCTCGGCGGGCCCCCATCCGGACCCGGACCGGGCGACCGCCGACCAGATCGACGCCTGGCTGGAGCGGATGCTCGCCGCCTGCGAGGAGGGCGCTCCGGGCAGGCTGCATCTGCACGCCGAGTACGACGCGACCTGGTACCAGGACGACCAGCCGTTCACCCCGGCCCAGGCCGCCCGGCGCGGCGCGGTCACCGCCGTGCACTCCTGGGTGTTCAACGGCACCGCCCAGCGGCACGGCCGTACTTCCGTCCCGGCCGAGCACCACGCCGCGTATCTCGTCGAGTTGAGCAAGGCGTGGGCCGACGATCCGGGCCGTCCGGTCTGGCTCCAGGAGGTCGGGGCGCCCGCGCCACTGGTCCCCGCCGAGCACGCCGCCGCCTTCACCGAGGCGACCGTCGCGAACGCCCTCGACTGCCCCGACCTGTGGGGCATCACGTGGTGGTGCTCCCACGACGTCTCCCGCGACCTCGCCGACTTCCCCGAACTCGAGTACGGTCTCGGCCTGTTGACCAACGACCGGCAACCCAAGGACGCCGCCCGGGTGTTGGAGCGCGCGGCCCGCGAGCGCACGTACACCCCGAAGTCCCGGACCACCGCGCTCGTCATACCGGCGGACCCCGCTGCCCGCTCGGCCTGCGCACCCGGCGGGCCGGTCTTCGACGCGTTCTTCCGGCTCACCGCCGACGGGGCCCGACCGACCACCGTCCTGGACTCGCGCGCGGACGACCCGGCCCACCTCGCCGCGCGTGGCATCACCGAAGTCGTCACTCCCGACCAGGTACTCCCCACCCCACAAGGAGGCACCCGCTCGTGAACCCCACCAGACGCACCGTCCTGCTCGCCGCCACAACAGCCGCCCTGCTCCCGGCACTTCCGGCCTCGGCAGCCTCGGCGACCGCCGCCGCGACACCGCCGTACGCCTCCTACTGGTACCCGGACTCCCTGCCCTCGGGCACCCCGGGCGCGGGCATCACCTGGCGCAGCCTGAAGGCCTGGAGCGCGGCCGGTGACGCCGACCTCGCCTTCAACACGGCGTCCGTGCCGCTCGCCGCCCGGTTCACCCCGACCCCGGCCAACGCGACCGCCCGGTCCGGCCAGGCCCGCGTCCAGTCGCTTGTCTCGTTCGGCCCGACCGCCTCCAACCCCTCCCAGGGCTCGGCCACCGCCGACTACTACGCGCTCACCCACTGGGCGTACATCGACGAACTCGTCTTCTGGGGCGGCTCGTCCGGCGAGGGCCTGATCCTCGCGCCGAACGCGCCGATCGTCGACGCCGCCCACCGGCACGGCGTACCCGTCCTCGGCAACATCTTCCTGCCGCCCGTCGCCTACGGCGGCCAGTTGCAGTGGACGCGCGACCTGGTGCAGAAGGACGCCGCGGGCCGCTATCCGCTGGCCGCCCAACTCGTCGCCGTCGCGGCGGCGTACGGCTTCGACGGCTGGTTCGTCAACGCCGAGACCAGCGGGGGCAACACCGCACTCGGCACCGACATGCTCGGTTTCGTACGGGAGTTGAAGGCGCTGTCCGTGGCGGCGGGGCAGCGGGTGACCTGGTACGACTCGATGACGGTGAACGGCACGGTGAGCTGGCAGGGCGCGCTCAACAGCCAGAACCAGGCCTTTTTCCAGGCCGCCGACTCGATGTTCGTGGACTTCCGCTGGACGGCGGCGAAGCTGACGTCGTCCGGTACGACCGCCGACCAACTCGGGCGCAGCCGGTACGAGTTGTGGGCTGGCGTGGACGTGGAGGCGAACGGCTGGAACTCCTCCGTGAACTGGGACGCCATCGTGCCGACCAACAAGGCGCACGTCGTCTCGCTGGGGTTCTACCGGCCCGAGTGGACCCGCAACCACCTGCCCGCCGGCCGCACCCCCGGCGACTTCCACGCGGCCGACGACCGCTTCTGGACCGGACGGTCACTGGACCCGGCCGCGCCCGACGGGACGGACAGCTGGCGGGCGCCTGCGGTGTCGGTCGCGGACCGGTCGACGGTGACGTCGGTTCCGTTCGCCAGTGTGTTCAACACCGGGCACGGGGTGCGGTGGTACGAGGAGGGGGCGGTCACCTCGGACGCGGCCTGGAACCATCTCGGGCTCCAGGACCGGCTGCCGTCGCGACGGTGGGTGGTGCGGACGGAGGGGGTGCGGCCCGCGGTCTCGTTCGACTTCGCCGATGCCTGGCGTGGTGGCAGCAGTGTCCTGGTCAGTGGCTCACTGGATGAGCCAGTCACGGTCGATGTGTACGCGACTCGGCTGCCGATCGGTGTGAACACGGTTGTCGAGCTGACGCATCGCACGGACGCTGGGGGTGTGAACGTCGAGCTGGCCGTTGCCACCGCCGAGCCGAGCGCGCCCGGTGCGACACCGCCGTACACGTATATCCCTGTGAACTCGGTCAACAGCGGTACGCCCGTGAACTTGGCCAACAGTGGCATGCCTGTGAACTCGATCAACGGCTGGCAGACCGTGACCGTGCCGCTCACAGACCTGACCACCAACGGGACCGTTCACGCGCTCGGCGTCCGGCTCACCCCGACCGGTGTTGACCCGGTTCAGTGGCGGCTGGGTGGCATCGCTGTTCACAACGGCGTCGAGACGCCCGCCGCCCCGGCCGACGTACAGATCACCGGCGCCACCGGAGGCGACCTGCGCTTCGCCTGGACTCCCGCCCCGGGCTCGGTCCCCGTACGCCACCACACCCTCCACCGCGTACTCCCCGACGGAACCCGCCGCTTCCTCGGCGCCACCGGCCAGCGGGCGTTCTTCGTCGCCGGCCTCGCACCCGAACAGGGCGAGCAGATCGCACGGTTCGAGGTGCGCGCCGTAGGGGAGCTGTACACCGCGTCGGCCCCCGTGACCGTCACGCACACCTGGTAACCCCCCAGCCGATTACGGAGCACCCCGCATGCATGACGACCGCAACCTGGTCGAGGGCCGTCTGAAGCGTGTCCTCGACGAACGTATCCGCCCCGCCGTGTACCCCGAGTCCGTACCGCTGGACGTCGCCGTGTGGCACGCCCCCGGAGAGCCGGTGCCCGTCGCCGAGGGGCTGGCCGGCGTGCCCGAGCCGATCGAGGTGGGCGCCCGGTGGGGCGCGCCCTGGGGCACCAGCTGGTTCCGGGTCACCGGAACCGTCCCGCAGGCGTGGGCCGGGCGGACCGTCGAGGCCCTCCTCGACCTCGGCTTCGACGAGAACATGCCCGGCTTCCAGTGCGAGGGCCTGGTGTACCGGCCCGACGGCACCCCTGTGAAGGGGCTCAACCCGCGCAACCAGTGGGTGCGGATCGGGGCGCCGGTCGAGGGCGGCGAGGAGGTGCGGCTGCACATCGAGGCCGCGTCCAACCCCGTCATCCTCGACTACCACCCCTTCCTGCCCACCCAGTTGGGCGACAAGGAGACCGCGGGCAGCGAACCGCAGTACACCCTCACCCGCATGGACCTGGCCGTCTTCGACGAGACGGTCTGGCAGCTGGTGATCGACCTGGAGGTGCTCGGCGAGCTGATGGCCGAGCTGCCTGTGGAGTCGGCGCGCCGCTGGGAGATCCTGCGGGCGGTGGAGAAGGCGCTGGACGCCGTCGACCTCCAGGACGTGGGCGGTACGGCGGCCCAGGCGCGGGCCCGCCTGGAGACCGTGCTGTCCGAGCCCGCCGTATCCTCCGCCCACCGCATCAGCGCCGTCGGCCACGCCCACATCGACTCGGCGTGGCTGTGGCCGCTGCGCGAGACGGTGCGCAAAGTGGCCCGTACGACGGCGAACATGACCGCGCTGATCGAGGACGAGCCCGAGTTCGTCTTCGCCATGTCGCAGGCCCAGCAGTGGGCGTGGGTGAAGGAGCACCGGCCCGAGGTGTGGGCCCGGGTGAAGAAGGCGGTCGCCGACGGGCGGTTCGTGCCGGCCGGGGGCATGTGGGTGGAGTCGGACACCAACATGCCGGGCTCGGAGGCGATGGCCCGTCAGTTCGTGCACGGGAAGCGGTTCTTCCTCGACGAGTTCGGCATCGAGAACGACGAGGCGTGGCTGCCCGACACCTTCGGCTTCGCCGCCGGACTCCCGCAGATCATCAAGGCGGCCGGCTCCAAGTGGCTGCTGACACAGAAGATCTCGTGGTCGCAGACCAACAAGTTCCCGCACCACACCTTCCAGTGGGAGGGCATCGACGGTACCCGGATCTTCACGCACTTCCCGCCCGTCGACACCTACAACTGCTCGATGAAGGGCAGCGAGATCGCCCACGCGGCCCGCAACTTCAAGGACAAGGGCGTCGCCCGGCACTCCCTCGCACCGACCGGCTGGGGCGACGGAGGCGGCGGCACCACCCGCGAGATGGTCGCCAAGGCGGCCCGGCTGGGCAACCTCGAAGGCTCGGCCACCGTGGAGTGGGAGACCCCCGGCGAGTTCTTCGCGAAGGCCGAGGCCGAATACCCCAACGCGCCTGTCTGGGTGGGTGAGTTGTACCTCGAACTGCACCGCGCCACCCTCACCAGCCAGGCGAAGACCAAGCAGGGCAACCGCCGCAGCGAGCACCTGCTCCGCGAGGCCGAACTGTGGGCGGCGACCGCGGCCGTCCGTGCCGGATTCCCTTACCCGTACGAGGAGTTGGACCGCATCTGGAAGACGGTCCTGCTCCACCAGTTCCACGACATCCTGCCCGGCTCGTCGATCGCCTGGGTGCACCGCGAGGCACGCGCCACCTACGACCGCCTCGCCGCCGAGCTGAACGGCATCATCGACGCGGCCCAACACGCCCTGGCGGGGGAGGGTACGACGGAGTTCGTCTTCAACTCCGCGCCCCACAGCCGGGATGGGGTCCCGGCGGGCGCTGCCCGTACCCCGGAGACCATCGGCGAAACGGCACTCGCGCCCCGCCTCGCCGGCGGCTACACCCTCGACAACGGGCTACTCCGGGTCGAGATCGACGCGGCGGGGCTCGTGGTGTCGGCGTACGACATCAAGGCCGACCGCGAGACCGTCGCCCCCGGCCACGCCGCCAACCTCCTCCAGCTCCACCCCGACTTCCCGAACATGTGGGACGCCTGGGACGTCGACGAGTTCTACCGCAACACGGTCACCGACCTGACCGACGTCGATGAGATCACCGCAGGTGAGGACGGCGAGTCGCTGCGGGTCGTACGGTCCTTCGGCGCGTCGCGCATCACCCAGGTGCTGACGCTGCCGCCGGGGGAGCGGAAGCTGCTGATCGACACGGAGGTCGACTGGCACGAGACCGAGAAGTTCCTCAAGCTCGCCTTCCCGCTCGACGTGCACGCCGAACGGTACGCGTCCGAGACCCAGTTCGGGCACTTCCACCGTCCCACGCACACCAACACCTCATGGGAGGCGGCCAAGTTCGAGGCGTGCAACCACCGCTTCGTCCACGTGGCGGAGCCGGACTGGGGCGTCGCGATCGTCAACGACTCGACGTACGGCCATGACGTCACCCGAAGTGTCCGTGACAGCGACTCCGGTACGACCACCACGGTCCGCGTCTCCCTCCTGCGCGCACCGCGCTTCCCCGACCCCGAGACAGACCAGGGCGTCCACCGCTTCCGGCACGCACTGGTACCGGGCGCGGGGATCGGCGACGCGGTGCGCGAGGGCTGGCGGATCAACCTGCCGGAGCGGCGAGTGACCGGCGCGCGGGACGTGGCCCCGCTGGTGAGTGTCGACCGGGACGCGGTCGTCGTCAGCGCCGTGAAGCTCGCCGACGACGGCAGCGGCGATGTCGTGGTCCGCTTCCACGAGGCCCACGGCGGACGCGCCCGCGCCACGCTCACCGCCGGCTTCGGGTTCACGTCCGTCACGGTCACCGACCTGCTGGAACGCCCACTCGCGGAGGCGGCGGCACCTCAGCGCGACGGCGCCCGGATCGCCGTACGCCTGCGCCCGTTCGAACTGGTGACGCTGAGGTTCGTACGGGCTCAGTAGCAGCTACCGCAGGGCCCAGCGGCGCCGGGGAAGTCGGGTGCGGAACCGTGCCCCTTTAGGGGCGCGGGGAACTGCGCGACCAGCCACAGCGGATCCGCAGATTCCGCACCGCGCATTCAGTGCAGCGCTTCGCTCACGTTTCGAGCTGGGCCCGCAGCCATTCCTCCACCTCACCCACATGCGCCGCAGCCGCAGCCCGCGCCGCCTCCGGATCGTGGGCGACCAGCGCACGGTGGATCGCCGCGTGCTCGCGGCGCGTGCGCGCGAACGCGCCCTCCTCCTGGTACCCACGCCAGACCCGGGCGCGGAACGTACGTGAGGAGAGGCCCTCAAGAATCGCGGCCATCGTGTCGTTGCCCGCCGCCCCGGCGATCTCGCGATGGAAGGCGAGGTCGTGGGCGAGGATCTCCTCGGGATCGTCGGTGGCGTTCATCGCCGTGAGGTGCTTCTCCACCTCCGCGAGCTGGTCAGGGGTGATCCGTGCGGCGGCCAGCGCGGTCGCCGTCGACTCCAGGATGCGCCGGACCTCAAGGAGCTCGACCAGCCGCGGGCCCCGCGAGAGGTCCGCGACCACACCGAAGGTCTCCAGCAGGTCGCCGGCCTCCAGCTGGGTCACGTAGATGCCCGAGCCGTGCCGGGCCTCCAGCACGCCCATCACCGTGAGCGCCCGGATCGCCTCCCGCATCGAACTGCGCGAGATGCCCAGCCGGACGGCCAGATCACGCTCGGTGGGCAGCCGCTGGCCCGGCTCCAGCCGGCCCTCGCCGATCATCGCCTTGATCTGCTCGATGGCGCGCTGCGTCACCGTGCCCTTCTGCGGGGCCGCCTCTGTGCTGCCGGCCGGGATCTCGTCCATGCCGTGTCCTCCTGTCGCCGGGTGCGCCGCAGTCTAACCAGCAGGTTGGTCGGACCACTACGGTCAGAATCGAGGAAAATTGGCCCTGTGGGGTGTTCCAACCCCGAAGTGGTCTGATAAATATGCGGGCATCTGCTCGATCACGCTCGATGAGGAGCTGCCAGATGCTCGACAGAACAGTGGGGAAGCGGGAGACACGGCGGGAGAAGCGGGGCAGGGCGCGGGTGCTCGGTGCGGTGGCCCTGGCCGCCTGTACCGGCCTGGTGCTCAGCGCCTGCGGCAGCACCAAGGACACCGTCGCCTCGGGCGGCAGTGACGGCGACGGGACGGGCAAGGTCGGCGTGATCCTGCCGCTGCTGACCTCGCCGTTCTGGCAGTCGTACAACGACTACGTGCCGAAGATGGCCAAGACCGAGGGAGTGGACGCGCTGAAGACCGTCAACTCCAACAGCGACCCCTCGCAGCAGATCACCGACATCAACAACCAGCTCAACCAGGGAGTGAAGGGGCTCGTCGTCGCGCCCCTCGACAGCGCCGCCATCGAGGCCGGCCTCGACCAGGCCGAGCGCAAGGGCGTGCCCGTCGTCGCCGTCGACGTGGCGCCCGAGAAGGGCAAGGTCGCCATGGTCGTACGCGCCAACAACGTCGCGTACGGCGAGAAGGCCTGCCAGTACCTCGGTGAGCACATCACCTCGGGCAAGGTCGTGCAGATCATGGGCGATCTCGCGTCGGTCAACGGGCGGGACCGGTCGGAGGCGTTCCGGGCCTGTGTGAAGGAGAAGTTCCCGAAGCTGAAGGTGCTGGAGATACCGGCCAAGTGGGAGTCGGACACGGCCGCCTCCAAGCTCGACACGCTCCTCAACGCCAACCCGGACATCAAGGGCATCTACATGCAGGCCGGCGGCGTCTATCTCGCGCCCACCCTCCAGACCCTGAAGTCCAAGGGAATGCTGAAGAAGACGGGCCAGGCCGGGCACATCTCGATCGTCTCGAACGACGGGATCCCGCAGGAGTTCGACGCCATCCGCAAGGGCGAGATCGACGCGACCGTCTCCCAGCCCGCCGACCTCTACGCCAAGTACGGCATGTACTACATCAAGGCGGCGATGGAGGGGAAGACGTTCGAGCCCGGCCCGACCGACCACGACTCCACGATCGTCAAGCTGCCCAGCGGCATCCTGGAGGACCAGCTGCCCGCACCCCTGGTCACCAAGGACAACGTCGACGACGCCGCGCTCTGGGGCAACACGGTCGGATGAGCAGCCAACCACGGGAGAACCCGGACACCCCTCTCGTGCCGCTCGTCGAGGCGCGCGGCATCACCAAGCGGTACGGCCCCACCACCGCGCTCCAGGACGGTCGACTGACCGTCCTGGCAGGTGAGTCGCACGCCCTCGTCGGCCGTAACGGCGCCGGAAAGTCCACCCTGGTCACCATCCTCACCGGCCTCCAGGCACCCGACGAGGGCACGGTCCGCTTCGACGGACAGCCCTCGCCCCCGCTCGCCGACCGCGACGCCTGGCGTTCCAAGGTGGCCTGCGTCTACCAAAAGCCCACCGTCGTACCCGAGTTGACGGTCGCCGAGAACCTCTTCATCAACCGGCAGCCGACCGGCCGCGGGGGAGTCATCAGCTGGCGGCGGCTGCGCACCGAGGCCGCCGAACTCCTCGGTACCTGGGACGTGCACGTCGACCCGGAGGCACGCACCGCCGACCTCAAGGTCGAGGACCGCCAAATGGTCGAGATCGCACGGGCGTTGAGCTTCGGCGCCCGCTTCATCGTCCTCGACGAACCGACCGCCCAGCTCGACAGCCGGGAGATCGACCGGCTCTTCACCCGGATGCGCGCACTCCAGGACTCGGGCGTCACCTTCCTGTTCATCTCGCATCACCTCCAGGAGGTGTACGAGGTGTGCCAGACGGTGACCGTCCTGCGGGACGCCCGCTGGATCACCACAGCCCCCGTCGCCGACCTCCCGCGCACGGCCCTGGTGGAGGCCATGGCAGGGGAGACCATCGCTGAACAGGCCTTCACCCCCAAGGGAGTTGAGGCGGGCGCGCCGGTGCTGCTGGCCGCCGAGGGGCTCACCTCACCGGCGTACGAGAACATCGACCTGACCGTGCGCCGCGGCGAGGTCGTCGGGCTCGCCGGGTCCAGTGGGAGCGGGAAGATCGAGTTGGCCGAGTCCTTCGCCGGGCTCCACACGCCGACCGGTGGAGGCGCCCGACTCGACGGCGGACGGCTGCCGTTCGGCGATGTGCAGGCGGCGCTCACGGCGGGCGTCGCCTGCGTGCCGCGCGACCGGCACGAACAGGGGCTGGTCTCCGGCATGACAGTCGGCGACAACGCCACCATGAGCGTCCTGCGGCGCCTCGGCCGGTACGGCTTCGTCTCCGGCGACCGCAAACGCGGGTTCGCCACCGCCCTCATCGAACGCCTCGACATCCACACCGAGGGACCCGACCAGCCCGTCTCCGACCTGTCCGGCGGCAACGCGCAGAAGGTCGTCATGGCCCGCGCCCTCGCCTCCGACCCCAAACTGCTCGTCCTCATCAACCCCACCGCGGGCGTCGACGTGAAGTCCAAGGAGTCGCTCCTCGCCCGTATGGACAGCGCCCGCGAGGACGGCACCGCCGTCCTGGTCGTCTCCGACGAACTCGACGACCTGCGCCGCTGCGACCGCGTCCTCGTCCTCTTCCACGGCCGCGTCGTCGCCGAGCACGAGGCGGGTTGGCGGGACCACGAGCTGATCGCCTCCATCGAAGGAGTGGACCATGGCTGATACCAAGGCCCCGCCGCTCGCCCCCCTACGGGCCCCGGACCCGCGCTCGGCCAAGACCGTACTCCTCCGCCGCGCCCGCGAACTCGCCCTCGTACCAGCCCTGTTGCTGCTCATGGTGCTCGGTACGGTGGTCAACGACTCGTTCCTCACCGAGCGCAACCTGATCTCGATCCTCGGTGCCTCCGCCGCCCTCGCGATGGTCGTGCTCGCCGAGTCGCTCGTCCTCATCACCGGCAAGTTCGACCTCTCCCTGGAGTCGGTCGTCGGCATCGCCCCGGCCGTCGGCGCGCTGCTCGTGCTGCCGGTCGCGCAGTCCGGCTGGGGGACCGAATTCCCTGCCGTACTGGCCCTGTTGGCGATCCTCGTCGCCGGAGGTGTCGTCGGAGCTTTCAACGGCATCCTCGTCGTCAAGTTCAAACTCAACGCGTTCATCGTCACGCTCGCGATGCTCATTGTGCTGCGCGGGCTGCTCGTCGGCGCGACCAAGGGAAAGACCCTGTTCGGCATGCCCGACTCCTTCTACTCCCTCGCCACCACCACGTTCCTCAGCGTGCCTATGTCGGTGTGGGTGGCCGGGGCGTGCTTCGCCGTCGCCGGGCTTGTGCTCAGGTATCACCGGGTCGGGCGCGCGTTGTACGCGATCGGCGGCAACGCGGATGCGGCGCGCGCCGCGGGGATCCGGGTCGAGCGGGTGATGCTCGGGGTGTTTGTCGTCGCCGGTGTGCTTGCCTCTGTCGGGGGGATCATGCAGACGGGGTATGTCGGGGCGATCAGTGCGAACCAGGGCAACAACATGATCTTCACCGTGTTCGCGGCTGCTGTCATCGGGGGGATCAGCCTCGATGGGGGCAAGGGGACGATGTTCGGGGCGTTGACCGGGGTGTTGTTGCTGGGGGTTGTGCAGAATCTGCTGACCTTGGCTCAGGTGCCCTCGTTCTGGATTCAGGCGATATACGGCGGAATCATCCTGGTTGCGCTCATGATCGCCAGAGTGACGACAGGGCGTGCTCAGGACTAATGACCAAGAGCTCGGCTGGATCTGTGGTTTGTCGTCTGCGGCCCGTGGGGGCTTGTCGCGCAGTTCCCCGCGCCCCTTAAGGGCGCGTCACCTCATCCGGCACAGAGCCATCCCCTACCCCTGTCCCTGACCGAAAGGCATTCCGTGTCACCGACCACCGCCCGCGTCATCGCGGTCGACACCTACGACATCCGGTTCCCCACCTCGCGCGAGCTGGACGGCTCCGACGCGATGAATCCAGACCCCGACTACTCGGCGGCCTATGTCGTGCTGCGTACCGACGCGGCCGACGGGCACGAGGGGCATGGGTTCACCTTCACCATCGGGCGGGGCAACGAGGTCCAGGTCGCCGCGATCGACGCGCTGCGCGGGCATGTGGTCGGCCGGTCCGTCGACGAGTTGTGCGCGGACCCGGGCACCCTGAACCGCGACCTGATCGGCGACAGTCAGCTGCGCTGGCTCGGCCCCGAGAAGGGCGTGATGCACATGGCGATCGGTGCCGTCGTCAACGCCGTGTGGGATCTTGCTGCGAAACGGGCTGGTCAGCCGCTGTGGCAGTTGCTCGCAGAGGCCGAGCCCGAGTGGCTCGTCCGGCAGATCGACTTCCGGTATCTCACCGACGCGCTCACCCCCGAGGAGGCCCTCGACCTGCTGCGCCAGGGCCGGGAAGGTGCGGTCGAACGTACGGCCGACCTGCTGGCGAAGGGCTTCCCCGCCTACACCACCTCCGCCGGCTGGCTCGGCTACGACGACGAGAAGCTCACCCGGCTCGCAGCCGAGGCCGTCGCCGACGGCTTCACCCAGATCAAGCTCAAGGTCGGAGCGGACCTCGACGACGACGTACGCCGTTGCCGAGTCGCCCGATCCGTCGTCGGGCCTGACATCCGGATGGCGATCGACGCCAACCAGCGCTGGGATGTCGACGAGGCGATCCGCTGGACCAAGGCGCTCGCCGAGTTCGACCCCTACTGGATCGAGGAACCCACCAGCCCCGACGACATCCTCGGCCACGCCGCGATCCGCCGGGCCGTGGCCCCCGTCAAGGTCGCCACCGGCGAACACGTCCAGAACCGGGTCGTCTTCAAGCAGCTCCTCCAGGCCGACGCCATCGACGTCGTGCAGATCGACGCGGCCCGTGTCGGCGGTGTCAACGAGAACCTCGCCATCCTGCTCCTCGCGGCCAAGTTCGGCGTCCCCGTCTGCCCGCACGCGGGCGGCGTCGGCCTGTGCGAACTCGTCCAGCACCTGTCGATGTTCGACTACGTCGCCCTGGCCGGGACGACCGAGAACCGGGTCATCGAGTACGTCGATCATCTGCACGGCCACTTCCTCGACCCCGTGGTGATCGGGCAAGGTCATTACCGGGCACCGACCGCGCCGGGCTTCTCCGCGACCATGCGGCCGGAGTCCATCGCGGAGTTCACGTTCCCCGGCGGCACCTTCTGGGCCGCCGACCTGGCGAAGGAGAAGGGGCAGGCCGCATGACCGACTTCGAGGGTCTCAAGGCGCTGGTCACGGGCGGCGCGTCCGGCATCGGCCGGGCCGCCGCGGAGCTGCTGGCGGCGCGTGGCGCACAGGTCGCCGTCCTCGACCTGGACCCGTCGTCGGTCGAGAAGCCGCTGCTCGGGTACCGGGCCGACGTCACCGACGACACGTCCGTGCGGGAGGCGGTGGCCGCCGCCGTCGCCGACCTCGGCGGCCTCGACGTGCTGGTCAACAACGCCGGGATCGGCGCCCAGGGCACCGTCGAGGACAACGACGACGAGCAGTGGCACCGCGTTTTCGACGTCAACGTGGTCGGCATGGTCCGTGTCGCCCGCGCCGCGCTGCCGCATCTGCGGAACTCGGCGCATGCCGCCATCGTCAACACCTGCTCGATCGCCGCCACGGCCGGCCTGCCGCAGCGCGCCCTGTACAGCGCCACCAAGGGCGCCGTGTACTCGCTCACCCTCGCCATGGCCGCCGACCACCTCCGCGAGGGCGTCCGTGTGAACTGCGTCAACCCGGGCACGGCCGACACCCCGTGGGTCGGCCGCCTCCTCGACGCGGCCCCCGACCCGGCCGCCGAGCGCGCCGCACTGGAGGCCCGTCAGCCCAGCGGCCGGCTGGTCTCGGCCGCCGAGGTCGCGGGCGCCATCGCCTACTTGGCGAGCCCCCTGTCCGGCGCCACCACCGGCACGTCCCTCGCCGTCGACGGCGGCATGCAGGGCCTGCGGCTGCGGCCGGTGGGCCAGTGAGCACGCTCGGCGGCAGCGGTGTCCCGGTCAGCGGGCTCGGCTTCGGCGGCGCCGTCATCGGCAACCTCTTCACCGAGGTGACCGACGAACAGGCGCACGCGGCCGTGACCGCCGCCTGGGAGAGCGGCATCCGCTACTTCGACACCGCCCCGCACTACGGCCTCGGCCTGTCCGAACGCCGACTTGGCCAGGCCCTGAGCGCCCACCCCCGCGCGGAGTACACGGTCTCCACGAAGGTCGGACGCCGACTGGAGCCCGCCCAGGGCGGAGGCGACGACCTCGCCAACGGCTTCGCGGTCCCCGCCACCCTGCACCGCGTCTGGGACTTCAGCGCCGACGGCGTACGCCGCACCCTGGAGGCCAGCCTCGAACGGCTCGGCCTCGACCGCGTGGACGTCGTCTACCTCCACGACCCCGACGACCACGCCGAACAGGCCTTCCACGAGGGCTATCCGGCCCTGGAGAAGCTCCGCTCGGAGGGCGTGGTCGGCGCGATCGGCGCCGGGATGAACCAGACGGCGATGCTCACCCGCTTCGTCCGCGACACGGACGTCGATGTGGTGCTGTGCGCGGGCCGCTACACCCTGCTCGACCAGAGCGCCCTCACCGACCTCCTGCCCGCCGCAGTCGAACGAGGCGTCTCCGTGGTGATCGGGGGCACCTTCAACTCCGGTCTCCTGGCGGACCCGAAGCCGGGAGCCACCTACAACTACTCCGAAGCGCCTGGGGACTTGCTGCAACGCGCCCTGTGCATGCGGGAGATCGCCGAGCGGCACGGCATCACCCTGCGGGCCGCCGCCCTCGACTTCTGCGCGGCCCACCCGGCCGTCGCGAGCGTGCTGGTGGGCGCCCGCTCGGTGGCCGAAGTCCAGGACGCGGCCGCCCAGTTCGCGACTCCGGTACCTTCCGCCTTCTGGCAGGAACTGCGTGCCACCGGGCTCCTGACCACCGAGGAGCCGTCATGAGAGTCGCCCTGCACACCAAGGTCCGCGCCGACCGCGTCGCCGAGTACGACGCAGCCCACCGCGAGGTCCCCGTCGAACTGACCGACGCGATCCGTGCCGCCGGCGCCACCTCCTGGACGATCTGGCGCAGCGGCACCGACCTCTTCCACGTCCTGGAGTGCGAGGACTACGCCCGGCTCCTCACCGAGTTGGAGAAGCTGCCGGTCAACGTGGCCTGGCAGGCCCGGATGGCCGAACTCCTCGACGTGGTGCACGACTACTCCGACGAAGGCGCCGACGCCGGCCTGCCGGTCGTGTGGGAGCTGCCGTGACCGTCGTGGACGCGCACCACCACGTGTGGGACCTCTCGGTCCGGGACCAGGACTGGATCGCGGAAGACAGCCCGCTGCGGCGGGACTTCACCATGGCGGACCTCGCGCCTGAGGCCCGCGCGGCCGGAGTCGACCGCACGGTCCTCGTCCAGACGATCACCGTGTCCGAGGAGACCCCGGAGTTCCTGGCACTCGCGGCGGAGCACGAACTGATCGCGGGCGTCGTCGGCTGGACCGACCTGACCCGGACCGACATCGCCGACGAGCTGGCCAGACTGCGTGAACTCCCCGGCGGCGCCTACCTGAAGGGCATCCGCCACCAGGTCCAGGGCGAGCCGGACCCGGAGTGGCTGCTGCGCCCGGACGTCCGCCGTGGTCTTGCCGCCGTCGCCGAAGCGGGCCTGGTGTACGACCTGGTCGTCCTGCCGCACCAGCTGCCCGCGTGCGTGAAGGCGGCCGAGTCGCTGCCTCAACTCACCTTCGTCCTCGACCACTTGGGCAAGCCGCCGATCGTCTCCGGCGCCCTGGAACCCTGGGCCTCGGACCTGCGCTCCCTGGCCGCCCTGCCCAACACGGCCGGCAAACTCTCCGGTCTGGTCACCGAGGCCGACCCCACGGCCTGGACCCTGGACGACCTGCGCCCGTACGCCGAGACGGCCCTGGACGCCTTCGGGCCGGACCGGTTGATGTTCGGCTCGGACTGGCCGGTGTGCACGCTCGTCGCGTCGTACGGCCAAGTCTTGTCCCTGGCCCAGGAGTTGACCGCCTCCCTCGATGCGGGCGAACGCGAGCAGGTCTTCGCGGGCACCACGAGCCGCGTCTACGGCCTCTGAGCCGGTCCGGCGACCAGCCGCGTCGGCGGCATGAACTCCCGTACGTACACCCGCTCCCAGCACGCCCCCGTCGCCCGCAGCTCCCGCCAGGTCGTGTACCGGTAGCGGAAGAGGCGGGCGCGGACGTAGCGCGGGGGCGCGTCCGGCGGGAACGGGGAGTGGCGCAGCAGGCGGAGTGTGTCGCGGTCGTTCTCCAGGAGGCGTTCGGTCATCGGGCCGAACCACGATCCGGCGTACGCGGGCGACAGCGCGGCGAACCACATCATCCAGTCGAGCCGCAGATGGTAGGGCGCGAACTGGCGTGGCCAGCGCCCCGGTTGACCCGGCTTGCCCTTGAACTCGTACTCCCGCCAGTCGGATTCCTCGCGCGGTACGGCGTCGGCCGTGCCCTCGACGACCACCTCGTACCGGATGCGGCTGACGCTGCCGAAGGCGCCGTAGGTGTTGACCAGATGGAGGGGGTCGAAGGAGCGGTTCATGACCTGGCGGCGCGAGATCATGTTGCGGACGGGGCGGTAACTGAGGCTCAGCAGTGCCGTGGCGACGGACAGGACCACGATCTTGTACCAGAGCGGGGTGTCCGGGACGGATGTCGGTGCCGTGTCCGGGAGGCGTACCGCCGACAGGGCCAGCACGATCGTGAGCCAGTTCAGCCAGGCGAAGTTGCCCGACAGAACCAGCCACAGCTGGGTGACGATCATCAGGGACGCTGCCGCCGTCGCCACGGGTTGTGGAGTGAACAGGAGGACAGGGACGGCGAGTTGGGTGACATGGTTCGCCGCTGTCTCGACCCGGTGCACCGGCCTGGGGAGGTGGTGGAAGAACCAGCTCAGCGGGCCCGGCATCGGCTGTGTCTCGTGGTGGAAGTCGAGACAGGTCAGCTTCCGCCAGCACGTGTCGCCGCGCATCTTGATCAGACCGGCGCCGAACTCCACCCGGAACAGGATCCAGCGCAGCAGGAACAGCACCACCACCGGCGGTGCGACCTCGTCGTTGCCGAGGAACACGGCGAGGAATCCGACCTCCAGGAGCAGCGACTCCCAGCCGAAGCCGTACCAGGTCTGGCCGACGTTGACGATCGACAGATACATCGCCCACGGCAGCAGCCACAGCAACATGCCCGCCCAGAGCGGGAGTTGCGCGTCCAGCCCGGCGAGCAGCGCCACCGACACCGCACACCCGGTCCAGGCCCAGACGGCGAAGAAGCGGTCGGAGTAGTGGAGTTGGAACACGCTCGGTGCCTGCTGGAACGGCACATGGGCGACCAGCCGGGGGACCGGCAGCATGCCCCGCTCGCCGATCAGCGCCCGGAACTGGAGGGCCGCGCCGAGGAACGCGACCAGATAGACGCAGGCCAGACCCCGCTGGAAGAGCACACGGCTCAGCCAGTACTCGGATGCGGTGAACCACTCCACGCGGACCCCTCTCCTCTCTCCTCCATTGTGACGCTGGGTGACCGTCTCGGCTTGCGTGCGCCGAGTGGGTGACGCAGACAATGGGGAATGCACCGAACCCTTGTCACCGCCTGTGCACTCTCGGCAGCCCTGATCGTCGGCGGCTGGGAGGGCGACCCGCCCGGCGAGGAGGTCGTGTCCCCGGACGACCTCGGCTTCGGCACGGCCCAGGACGTCTGCGACGAGATCGGCCCCGACACCGTCCCGGAGATCCCCGACCTTCCCGACGGCGGCGGCTTGATTCCCGACGAGACAAGCACCGCATACGGTTCGTATGCCCCGTACGACCCCTGCGAGGGTGTCGGCGAGTGAACGATGCCCGACGAAAGCCGTCGGACAAGTCGAAGAATCAGCCAAACACTGGCAAGGTGGCCCCATGGCTGATCGGGGAGCGAGCGCCCTGTCACTCCCGGACGACTGGCCCGCCCACCCGGATCCGATTCTGGCGCTCAACCGTATGGGGACGTTCGACTGGGACCTGGACGCCGGTCTGTTCCACATGGACGCGTTGGCACACGAGATCTTCGACCTGCGCCCCGACGAATACGACGGCCACCCCGAGAGCCTGGGCGTGCGAGTGCCCCGGATGGAAGGCCTCCGGATCGACTCCGTGGTCTCCGAGGCCATGAAGGACGGCAGCGAGAACTACGGCGTCTACTTCCGCCTCCGCCGCCGCGACGGAAGCCTCCAGTGGACCCACACCCAGGGCTACATCCGCCGGGACGAGACGGGCCGCCCGCGCCGCGTCATTGGCATCGTCCGCGACGCCACGCAGGAGTTGCGGGACAGCCAGACCCGTACCGAACAGGCCGCCAAGGACGAGGTCAGGCGCCGCCAGATCAACGTCGTGCAGGTCATCACCGCGGCCCTCGCGCACGCCCGCACCGTGGAGGACGTCATCGACGTCCTCACGAACTCGCCCGGCGTCCCCCACCTCGGCGCCGCCAGCCTCGTCATGGGCCTGGTGGAGGCCGGCCGGATCCGCCTGGTCGCCGAGGGCCCGGCGGGCGCCTCCGTGCCCGGCACCCGCATCACACGGATCGACGAGCCCTACCCGATGGGCGACGTCGTACGGACCCTCAGCCCGAGGTTCATCGAGTCGCCCGAGGAGTTCGCGGCCGGATACCCGGTCCTGTGGCCGCATCTCGTCGACCTGAAGGTCACCTCGGCCGCCTACCTGCCGCTCATCGCGCAGGCCCGGCCGATCGGCGCGATGGGCCTGCTCTACAACGACCGCTACGGCTTCTCGGCGGAGGACCGGGCCGTCCTCGTCGCCCTCGGCACCAGCATCGCGCAGTGCCTCCAGCGGGCCATGCTCTACGAGCAGGAGAAGGACCTCGCCCAGGGTCTCCAGCAGGCCATGCTGCCGCGCACCATCCCCAGCGTGCCCGGCGCCGACATCGCCGTCCGCTACCGCGCCGCCTCCTCCGGCGGCCAGCTCGGCCGGGACATCGGCGGCGACTGGTACGACGTGATCCCGCTGCCGGGCGGCCGGGTCGGCGCGGTCATCGGGGACGTCCAGGGCCACGACACGCACGCCGCGGCCGTCATGGGCCAGCTGCGGATCGTCCTGAAGGCCTACGCGGCCGAGGGGCACCCGCCCGCCACGGTGATGGCCCGCGCCTCCGTCTTCCTCGACGAACTCGACACCGACCGCTTCGCGACCTGTCTGTACGCGGAGGCCGACCTGGCCACCGGCGTGGTCCAGGTGGTCCGGGCCGGCCATCTCGACCCGCTGGTGCGAAACGCCGACGGCACCTGCCGGCGCGTCCCGGTCGACGGCGGGCTGCCCCTCGGCCTCTCCGCCGAGTTCGGACGCCTCGCCTACCCGGTGGCCATCCTCGAACTGGACCCCGGCGAGACCCTGGTGCTGTGCACCGACGGGCTCATCGAGGAGCCCGGCGCCGACCTCGACGACGGGATGCGGACCCTCAAGGCGCTCATCGCCGCGGGCCCCGAGAGCGCCTGGGAACTGGCCGACCGCCTCATCGAGGTCGCCGACGAGCGGGGCGGCGACGACGACGTGGCCCTGCTGCTCCTGCGCCGCCGGGGCCTGGCCGCCGTACAGTCCGGCGGGCGGCTCCAGCAGCACGTCGCACAGGCCGACCCCGACGCGCTGAGCGAGGCCCGGCACATGATCGGCGCCGCCGTCCGGGCCTGGGGCGCCCGCGAACGCGCCGACGAGGTCGAACTGATCGCGGACGAGCTGATCACCAACGCCCTGATGCACACCGAGGGCCCGGCGATCGTCACCCTGCGCGTGCTGACCGCCCCCGAACGCAGGCTGCGCGTCGAGGTCGAGGACTCCTCCAGCGCCCTGCCGCGCCGCCGGGATGCCGGCGAGTCCGGGGTCTCCGGGCGCGGTCTGCTCCTGGTCGACCTCCTCTCCGACACCTGGGGCGTGGAGGCGCGCGGCGGCGGCAAGGTCGTGTGGTGCGAGTTCGCGGTGCCACCCAGAAGCTGAGCACGCGGGCGGGCGGTGGCACCCTGGACGTATGCCGGAACTTCCCGAGGTCGAGGCGCTCAGGGACTTCCTGACCGAACGGCTCGTGGGCCACGAGGTGGTCCGTGTGCTGCCCGTCGCGATCAGCGTCCTGAAGACGTACGACCCCCCGCTCACCGCCCTGGAGGGCCGCGAGGTCACCGCCGTGCACCGGCACGGCAAGTTCCTCGACCTGGTCACCGACGGCGGCCCGCACTTCGTGACCCACCTGGCCCGCGCGGGCTGGCTGCACTGGCGCGACCGCCTCCCGGACGGCCCGCCGAAACCCGGAAAGGGCCCGCTCGCACTGCGTGTCGCCCTGGAGACGGGGGAGGGCTTCGACCTCACCGAGGCCGGCACGCAGAAACGGCTCGCGGTGTACGTCGTACACGACCCCCAGGACGTGCCCGGCGTGGCCCGCCTCGGCCCCGACCCGCTGGCCGACGACTTCGACGAGGAGCGGCTGGCCGGTCTGCTGGCGGGGGAGCGGCGCCGGCTCAAGGGCGCGCTGCGCGACCAGAGCCTGATCGCGGGAGTGGGGAACGCCTACAGCGACGAGATCCTGCACGCCGCGCGAATGTCCCCGTTCAAACTGGCCGCCTCACTCACACCCGAGGAGAACGGACGGCTGTACGAGGCCCTGCGCAAAACCCTGACCGAGGCGATCGAACGCTCCCGCGGCCTGGCGGCCGGCCGCCTGAAGGCGGAGAAGAAAACCGGCCTCAAAGTCCACGGCCGAACCGGCGAACCCTGCCCGATCTGCGGAGACACAGTCCGAGAGGTCTCCTTCAGCGACTCATCACTCCAGTACTGCCCAACCTGCCAAACAGGCGGCAAACCCCTGGCGGACAGACGAATGTCCCGCCTATTGAAGTGAGGTAGCGCCCCGAAGGGGCGCACCGAAAGGGGCGCGGGGAACTGCGCGACCAGCCACAACGGCGCAGCACCCGAAATACAACCTCACGGCGCGTCAAGCGTGACCAGATGCAACCCATCGGTCGTACGCAACTCATACCGATCGATCTGGTCAGGATGAAAAGTAGACGCCCCCATCATCGTGCTGGCGCGAGCGTCATGCTCGGGCACGTTCCAGTTCGTCAGCGTCTCCTCCGTGCCATCGTCCGAAACAGCGACGAGATGACACGCGCGGGGCCCGGCCCCGTCCTTCACCTTCAACTCGATCTGGCTCCCCCAGACCGTGTTCTCACTGGTGACCTGCGCCCAGACGCCCGACCGCTCGTCGGTCGCGGCGACCGTCTGCGTCCGGTCCGCGTCACCGCCGCCCGCCATGATGGCGATACCGGGCCCGGCCACGGCGAAGACCACCGCGGCGGCCACGGCGAACAGCCAGCGCCGCCGCCCGGCCCGCTGCCGGGACGCGACCTCACCGAGCAGCCGGTCCAGAAGCCTGGGACCGGGTTGGGCCATGGGGTGCACGGAGCGCGGCGTGGCCCGCTTGTACAGCAGCAACTGCCGTGTGGCGGAGCCGAATTCGGTCACTTGGACCGCGCACTGGGGGCACTCCATGAGGTGGTCCTCGAAGCGGAAGGCCTCCGCCTCGTCGAGCACGCCGAGCGCGTATGCGCCGACGTCGCGATGCCGTTCCAGGGACCTCATGCCGAATCCTCGTGCCGATGGTACGGGTGGGGTGGTGTTGCTCCCACCGGTACGCACCGGACCGCGGAATCACTCAAGCCCCATACCGAATCGAGACCTTAGGTGTTCGGAGCGGTGGGGCCCGCGGATTGGTGTGATTTAAAAAAGATGGATCGCCAGATGCCCCAGCGGCAGTCCGAGCCGCCAGGCCGGGGTCCACACCTTCGGTCCGTCGTCCTCACCGAGTACGGGCCCACCTCCTGGAACGGCGTCCAGGTCCGGGGCGAGCAGTTCGGTCTCCTCCAGCCAGCGCCAGGCGGCGGCGGCAAGGTCCAAGTCCGGTGCCGGCGCCCCCGAGTCGAGTGCGTCGGCCGCCAACCTGGACATACGTTCGCGGACCCAGTCCTGCCAGGGCTGGTCGTACGCCGTGAGCGAAAGCCACTTCTCCAGTTGCGTGATGACCCGGATGCCCGAGAGTTCCCCGCTGGTGTCGGAGAGGAAGATGGTGAGTGCCAGCGCGTCCCGACCCGCGCGGAACTCGAAGGACGTGGGCGGCATCAGGTCGCCCGTCCGCAGCAGCTCGTCGGCGATGTACTCGGCGTACAACCAGGCCATGGGGACGGTGAGTTCGCCCCCGCCGGCGCCGTCCGTGCTCTCTTGACCTCTGTGCAGCATCCCTTCCTGCCTTCCTCCGGTGCGTGCGCGTCGCCCGACCCCGGGCATCCGGGACTGGTGCCAGTCCGGAACACGGATGAAGACAGCTGATGGCTCAACCATGGTCCTCAGCAAGGCGCTTTACCGAGGTTTGACTCGACCATTGGTTTCACCGCAGGTCGGCCGCATAACCCGGCAGGACTCGGCGCAGGGCGCGCAGCGCGTAATACGCGCGAGACTTCACCGTACCGGGCGGGATACCCAGCGCCGTGGCGGCCTCCGCCACACTCGCCCCCTGGAAGTACACGAGCACCAGGACTTCACGATGCTCGGGAGTGAGTGTCTTCACAGCCTCCCGCACATCGAGGGTCGCCGCGGACCGTTCCGCGTGATCGGCACACACCCGCGCGTTCTCCAGGATCGCGTCCCCGACCTCGGCGGGCCGCGCCTGCCGGGCCCGCCGCGCGTCGATGGCGAGCCGCCGCCCCACGGTCATCAGCCAGGGCCGTACGGACTCGAAGTCGTCGGCGCGCAGCGCCTCGGGGTGCTGCCAGGCGCGTACGAGGGTCTCCTGCACCAGGTCCTCGGCGCGCTGCCGGTCGCCGTCGCACAGGCGCAGCAGCAGGGCGAAGAGCGGTCGGCCGTGCTCGCGCTGAAGCGCGGCCAGCTCGTGCTCGGCGGTCGTCGTCCCGTGGGTGATGGTGGTTCCGGCCGTCATGGCCGTATGGCATCGCAAGGTCCCGATTCGGGACAGAGAGCGGACCGGAGTGTGCGGCGGACGGTCGGACCCGTCGACGAACGGTGCGACGAACGGTCTGAACGGCGCATTCCTCATCCCAGCAGTCACCGGCCGGTCCGACGACGGGGTCAGCGGCGCCAGGGGCCACCGCTACGGCACGACCGTCACCGGCCAGCGGCCCGCCTTCACCAGCCGGATCGCGACCGAGCCGATGATCCGGTGGCCCGCCTGCTCGGACGCCCCGACGACCACCGCGTCCGCCTTGAGTTCGTCGGCGGCCTTCACCATCCCGGCGTACGGGTCCCCGCGGAACGTGTGGAACTCCCAGCGGACGTCGAAGATCCCCTTGACCTGTTCCGTGCCCTCGCGAATCTGTGCGATGAGGTCCTCGGCGATCTGGTCCGTCGTCTCCGCCACCGGCGCCCCGAACGCGGCGCCCGCCGCCATCACCGGCTGGACGTACACCAGGGCGAGCAGCGCGTGCTGGCGCCGGGCCAGTCCCGCGGCGTAGGCGGCGGCGCGGAGCGAGGAGTCGGAGCCGTCGACGCCGACCACGATGACCTTCGGACCGTCCGTACCCCGCTCGAACTGGTGCCCTGACCGGGCTGAGTGCTGCTCTTCCATCACACCGCGAGGCTATCGGGCGCCCGGGGCCCGCAGGAGACGCGGGGGGAGGGCCTGATCGGCGCGTACTGGTCCAGGCGGGTGCTTTCCTGCCGCCGCACCGGTGCCGATGCGGGGCGTCGGGTCCGTACCGGGCGACTCATGAGTCATGACGAAGGATCAGTTGATCACACGGCGCCGGGTGTTGACGATCGGCGGGGTCGCCGCCGTGGGAGCGGCCGGTACGGCCGCGCTGCTCACCGCGGGCCCGGACGGGACCCCGGCCGCCGAGCCCGCCGCCCCCGCCGCCGGCCCCCCGGCGCACCGCGCGCTCAAGCCCTCCGCGTACCGCCTGGAGCCCCTCACCGGTTACGGCCCGCCGCCCGCCGCCGCCCACGGGCGCACCCTGGTCCGTCACGAGCCCCTGCTGCGGGTGTCCGGACGTGGCCGCACCATGGTGCTGACCTTCGACGACGGCCCCGACCCCCGCTACACCCCGGACATCCTGCGGACCCTGCGCGAGCACGACGTCCGCGCGATGTTCTTCGTGTGCGGGGAGATGGCCGTCCACAACAAGGACCTGCTCGCCGAGATGACCGAGGACGGACACGTCGTCGGCAACCACACCTGGTCCCACCCGCTGCTCACCCGCCTCACGCGCGGCAAGATCCGCTGGCAGATGGAGCGCACCAGCGAGGTCGTCCAGGACGCCTGCGGCGAGGCGCCCGTCTGGTTCCGCGCCCCCTACGGCGCCTGGAACCGGGCCGCCTTCCAGATCGGCGCCGACCTCGGCATGGAGCCCCTCGCCTGGACCGTCGACACCCTCGACTGGATGGCCCCGGGCGCCGACACCATCGTCGACCGGGTCGAGCGCGGCGCCGCCCCGGGGGTCGTGGTGCTCTCGCACGACGCCGGCGGAGACCGTTCGCAGAGCGTCCGGGCGCTGCGCGACTATCTGCCGGAACTGCTGGATTCCGGCTATCACATCACCGTACCGACACGGCATTACACATAACGGAATCACCAGGTACGGGCTTTCGCCCGCCCGGTCGGGGAACGCTCAGCGGACCTCGACCAGGCGGGCGAAAACGACGACGTTTCCGTTGTAGCCGTTCTGCTTGGAGAAACCGCCCCCGCAGGTGATGACCCGCAGTTCCGGGGTGTTCCTGCTGCCGTATACGCGGTCGCCGGGGAAGTTGTTCTTCTCGAAGACCTCGATGCCGTAGATCTCGAAGACGGCCACTTTTCCGTCCTGGCGCTGGACCTCGACGCGGTGTCCCTTCTTGAGGGCCCCGAGTCCGTAGAACACGGCGGGGCCCTGTTTGTTGTCGACATGGCCGACGACCACCGCGGTGCCCTTCTCGCCGGGCGACACGGCACCGGTGAACCAGCCCGCCAGATTCGGGTCCTCCGCCGGCGGGGCGTCCACCCACCCGGCCGCGTCCAGACCCACCGGCAGTACCGGTGCGTCGACCTGGATCGCGGGGATCCGCACCCGGTCGACCACGGAGTACGGCAGTGCGGCCGGGGTGCTGGAGAAGGTGCCGCCCGGGAGCCGGCTGTCCGCTGCCGCCGCCGACGCGGGCTGCGGCGGGCCCACGTCGAACTCTCCCGAACCGTTCCGAATGAGAGCGAGGCCGGTCAGCAGAACAAGCGCTATCACGCCCCACGGAGCGCGCTTCTTCCGCCGCTCCTCCTCTTCCGCCAGCTCGGACGCAGACATTCGCCATCCCCTCTCGACCCGGCCGTCGCCGGGTCAATCGCGCATACGAGAACGCTAAGTGCCCGGCGGGAAACCGGCGACGGGGCAGCAGCGAACGGGTGGCGCGTGTGTCGTCCGTGACGCGTTCGTGAGCCATCCGGGTCGCGGGAAAAAGTATTTTTCTGACGGTCCGTGACCTGCGGCAATATCTGATTGTGCGGTCATTGCCCGGCGTGTCCCCTCACCAGGACGGACCATTCCCGAAATGCGGCTGCGGGCACGGCATCTGAGGGTTCGTCTGGGAGGCGTTTTCTCGCCGATCGACCGGGGACGGGTCCCGGGGCGCCTTCCGCGGAGGTTCAACATGCGTACTACTCGTGCCCTGGTGGTGTCTGCCGCCACGGCTGCCGCGGTGGGGCTCGCCGCCCCGGCGGCCTCGGCCTGGGACCAGCCGACCAGCGTCACCGCCGCACCGAGCGTCATCGCCCCGGGCGGCCAGCTGGTCCTCACGGTCAACGGTTCCGCCTGCACCATGAACGGCAGCACCGTCAGCTCGAACGCCTTCCCGGCGACCAAGCTGAAGTCGATGGGCGGCAACACGGCGACGGCGACGGTGACCGTCAACTCGAACGCCACCGCGGGTTCGTACAGCGTCACCACCAACTGTGAGAACAGGTCGAAGACCTTCACCAGTGTCTTCACGGTCATCGGCGGTGTCCGGGGCGGTCTCGGCGGCAGCAGCTCCACCGGGGCCACGCCGACCGACATGGCGATCGGTGGCGGTCTTGTGGCCGCCGCACTCGTCGGTGGTGGTGTGTTCTGGATGCGCCGCCGGTCCGAGAACCGGATCTGACGCTCATCCCCTTCGGAGCGCGGACCGCACGTCGACAGCCCTTCGCCCCGGACCCTGACGGGTATCCGGGGCGAAGGGCTGTGCGGGTGCCGACGGGTCGTCAGGCGCTGCCGTCGCCCGTACCGCGGCGGGAGAAGTGGTACGCCACCGCCAGCGATCCCGTGATGAGCGCCGCGCCGAGGCCGATCTCCTTGAGGTCGAAGCCGGCGACACTGCCGCCCTCGCCCGCGTGCACACCCCGCTGGATCGGCACGGGGTAGTGCGTCGGGTTGCCCGGGTTGCCGCCGGCGATGGTGAGGTCGGTGTGGCCGTTCTCGCCGCCGCAGGTGAACGTCACCCGGTACGCGGCCCCCGGTTCGGCGTCCCAGTCGACCTTCGCCGTCACCGACGACTGGCCCTTCGGGATGGTGACCGGATCGAACACACCGGAGGACACCCGGGTGTCGTCGTTGCAGTTGTCCACGCGCAGGGTGACCTGTCCGCCCGCCGCGATGGTCGAGGGCACGACACTGAACCCGAACGACGTGACGCTGTTGTCCGAGACGGCCGCGTGGGCGGCGGGCGAGGCGAGGGTGAGGGCGGTGACGCCCAGCAGTGCGGCCGAGGCGACGCGTATCGCGCGCATGTGTGTCCTCCGGGTCCCCGAGGAGCAGCTGCGGACCTTTTCCGCTCGCGCCATACCGTTCGCGCCAGAAATGCACCTCGATGACCGAAACGCTAGGAACACGTGTGCGTACGCGCGATCGGTGTCGTGCGAATGGGGCACGGATGTGGGCCGGTCAGGGGACTCCGTTGAGCGAGTCGGGGGACACACGCGCGTGGCGGGTGTCCCCCGTGGTCGCGGCCGGTGAGGAACCGTCAGCCGGTCCCCACCGGTCGCGAGCGGTCATCCGTGGACGGTCTCAGCGGTCCGCGCCCGGAAAGAGCGTCAGGAACGGATCCGCCGTGGCGGTGATGCCACGGCTGTAGGGCGCGTCGAAGTCCCAGATGAGGAAGAGCAGGAACGCGATGAGGGTGGAGAACAGCCCGGCGAGGATCATCTCGCGGGGTGTGCGGCGGATCTGGAGGGCGAAGATCATCCCGACCGTGATCAGGCCCCCCGCGATCAGGCCGAACCACACGACGCCCGGCATGGTCGGCCCGGTCGAGTCGGCGCGGGCCGTACGGGCCTGGTCCGCCGTGGTCACCTGGTCCAGGAGCGGCTGGTAGGCCTGTGCCTGGAAGTCCGTCTTCGGCTCGTAGTCCGTGACGTCGGCGCGGATACGGTCCAGCAGCTGGTCGCCGCGCTCGGTCACCTTGCCGTTGTCGGACATCTCCTTCCACTCGGTCTTGACGACGTGTCCGACATAGGCGTTGACATCGTCCCGAATGCGGTCACGGACGTCGGGCGGATAGACCCGGACGCGCTCGGAGATCTCGTGCAGCGCGTGCGCCTCGGTCGACACATGGTCCTGGGCGACGCCGCGAGCCTCCCAGACGCCCGCGATGGCCAGGCCCAGCACGATGGCGTAGACCACACCGATCCACATCGTCATGTACTCGATCACGTCCGGGGTGTCGGACGGATCCTCGTCCTCCGGGGCCCTGCGATCCCGTACGACAGTGATGACGACGACGACCGCGCACGCGGCCGCGATCGCGACGGCGAGAACAAGCCATTCCGACAAGGGGATGCCTCCAAGAGGTCAGCGCGGACGCAGTGCGATGACGGCGATCAGTGCGGGCAGGGTGACGAGCAGCGTGAACGAGACGAGCGACGGGCCACTGCGGACGGTCCGTTTGCGGGCGGACACGTGGTACGGCGGATAACTCACCGTCGTCGGTGA
The DNA here is from genome assembly GCF_045041225.1 of Streptomyces sp. NBC_00075. Lineage (NCBI taxonomy): Bacteria > Bacillati > Actinomycetota > Actinomycetes > Kitasatosporales > Streptomycetaceae > Streptomyces > Streptomyces sp. NBC_00075. Next base: position 992,423 of record NZ_CP108243.1, on the reverse strand, counting down.
CGCCGTCGGAGTCGGGCTCGGGCTCGGCTTCGGGGTGCGCGTCGGTGTGTACGAGGGGGTGGGCGCCGGCGCGGGAGGCGGCGGCGGAGCCGGGGCGGGCGGAACGGCCGGTGGCTCCGGTACCGGTGCCGGCTTCTGCGGGGGAGGGGGCTTCGGGGTCGGTGTCGGGGTGGGACTCGGCTTCGGTGGTGGCGGCGGCTCCTTCGTGGGCGTGGGTGTGGGCGGCGGAGTCGGCGTCGGTGTGGGGGTCGGTGACGGCGTCGGTGTCGGCGTCGGGGTGGGGCAGGGCGGCGGTGGTGTCGGGGTCGGGCACCAGGAGCCGGTGCCGACGACCACCGTCGTACCGTTTCCGGTGACCGCCGCTCCGCCGTTGCCCACGCCGACCGACCAGCCGTTTCCGTCTCCGTCGGTGGCCGGGACGCCGGTGTCGACCGTGACCGCGGCGCCGTTCCCCGTGACCGTCACCGATGTGCCGGCGCCCTGGGCGGTGGCGACGGAGACACAGGTCGTCGCGCCGGCCGTGCCGATCGGCACGCCGACGAGCAGCCAGGTCAGCACCAGCAGCGCCAACACCCGTATGGCGAGGGCGAATCGGGTCCGTGTGGGTCCATACACGACGAAGATCATGTGTGCTGGGCGCTCCCGCGCGCGCGGGAGCGCGAGGAGATTGCCCCGAACGAGTGACATATGTCGTGCCGCGGTTTGGATCACGCGTTCTAGATGCGGCCCGTGACCCGTCCTCGTGTGCGAGGTGCGACGGATGAGGGTGTGCGAGCAGGGACGGGTGGGGCCACAGGGATCCGAAAGAAATTTGTGCAGTGGTTGAACACAGTGACCATCCCCGCCCGTACCTAGGACCGTGCGGCGGCCCAGCAGGGCGTCGCAACACCCTAACGATTACGGGGAGTTTCAATTATGAAGACCTCCTGGCGGAGCGCCTCACTCGTAGCGTCAGCTGCGGCCGTGCTGGCGCTTACGACGGCGTGCGGTCAGGACAAGGCCACCGACACGAGCAGCCAGAACGTCGGTGCGGCGGCCCCCGCCGCCGGTGGCTACGGGTCCACGGCCGGTACGAGCACGGCCGGTACGGGCACCGGTACCGATACGGGTACCGACACCGGTGCGAATGCCAATGGAGAGCAGGCCGCCGCGGGCGACTCCGCCGCTGCGGGCCAGCTGAACGTGGTCGCCAGCGCGGAGATCGGCAAGGTGCTGGCCAGCAGCTCCGGCCGTACGATCTACCGTTTCGACGCGGACACGGCCGAACCGCCGAAGTCCAACTGTGACGGCGACTGCGCCACCGCCTGGCCGCCGGTTCCGGCGGACGATGTCACGGCCGGTGCCGGTATCGATGCAGCGCTGCTCGGCGAAGTGACCCGCGCCGACGGCACCAAGCAGCTGACGGTCGGCGGCTGGCCCGCCTACTACTACGCCAAGGACACCGCGGCCGGTGACATCAAGGGCCAGGGTGTGGGCGGCAAGTGGTACGGCCTCGCTCCCGACGGCAAGAAGGCCACGCTGGCCTCGCTGCCGGGCCTGTCCACCCGCAACGACCCCAAGCTCGGTGAGATCGTCGTCGACAAGAACGGCATGACGGTCTACCGCTTCATCAAGGACGAGGCCTGGCCGAAGCCCGTCTCCGCCTGTGTCGGCGCCTGCCTCGAGAAGTGGCCGGTCGTCGCGCCGGTCGAGGTCAACGACACCAAGGGTGTCCAGAAGAAGGGCCTGATGAGCTTCACCCGGCCCGACAACGGCGCCAAGCAGATGACGGTCAACTGCTCGCCCATCTACACCTTCATCAACGACAAGGAGCCCGGCGACACCAACGGCCAGGGCGTCGGCGGCACTTGGTACGCCGTGGCACCCGACGGCAAGCTCGTCGGCGCGCCGAACGAGTAGTAACCGGCAGTAGGGGAAGCCGACTTCTCCGGGCCTGCTCCCTTCGTGCCGCACAGTCCGTGTGGCGTGAAGGGAGCAGGCCGCTTCGGCATGTCCGGGTGACTCCGTGACTCCGCAACGCGTCGACCAACAGGGCGATTTGCCGGTGAATCATCCCCGACTCGCCGTATTTCCACGGGAGTCGGCGGCGACTGTTCGTAACCCTTGCGAACTCTTTGGATTGCTCCGGATACATTTCGTAGAGAGTTCGACAGCGAGTTCGCGGTACGCCAATTCGGCACGTGCCGCAGGCAGTGACCGGGAACGGATGGTCAATTTCCGTTTCCGCTCGCTCCTTTGGCAGGCGATCAGTAACCTCAGCTCGAACACTGGAGCGCCAACGCCTGCCAACTCCTGGGAGAGAGATAGATGGAGCGTCCCGCCTGGGCCCCCCGGGGCATCGACATCTCGGTGCCGAGCGTCTCCCGGATCCATGACTTCTACCTGGGCGGTTCGCACAACTTCGAGGTCGACCGGGAAGCGGCCCGCCGGGCCATGGAGTTCTTGCCGGGACTTCCGAAGATCGCGCAGGCGAACCGTGCGTTCATGCGCCGGGCCGTTCGATTCGCGGCCGCCGAGGGCATCAGCCAGTTCCTCGACATCGGCTCCGGCATTCCCACCTTCGGCAGCGTCCACGAGGTGGTGCGGGCGGTCAGCCCGCAGGCCCGGGTGATGCACGTCGACCACGACCCGGTTGCCGTCGCACACAGCCAGACGGTCCTGGCCGGTGACGAGCACGCGGACGTCCTCGCGGCCGATCTGCGCAAGCCCCGGGAGATCCTGGACAGCCCGCAGGTGCGGGGGCTGATCGACCAGAATCGGCCAGTGGCCCTGCTTCTCGTTGCCATACTGCACTTCGTGGAAGACATGGACGACCCGTACGCGGCGGTCGCCGAGCTGCGCGACGCGCTCGCGCCCGGCAGCCTGCTCGTCCTGTCCCATGCCTCGTACGAGGGAATCCCGTTGCCGCCGGAGCGGGCCGAGGGCGCGGTCGACGTATACAAGGACATTCGCAACCCGCTGGTCATGCGCTCGCGCGACTCGATCGCGCGGTTCTTCGAGGGGTACGACATGGTGGAACCGGGACTGGTGCCGATGCCGCACTGGCGGCCGGAGACGGCACCGGAGGACGAGGACGCGTACTCCTTCTCCGGATTCGCCGGCGTGGGGCGTACGGCGTGACCGCGGAGCCGGACGGGCCCCAGGACAGACTGCGCCGGTTCGCGACCATCTGGAGCCGGTCGGTGTACCAGGTGACCTCCACGTCGCTCACCCGGCCGGAGTTCGAGGAGCAACTCCTGCCGCTCGCCGGGCGGTTGAGCGAGGCGCTGCGGGCCAGGACGTTCGACGCCGAGGAGGGCCGGGCGGTCGGTGCCGCGCTGGTCGCCATGCACTGCACCGACCCCGAGGCGCTCAGCCGCTCGCTCGACTGCGTGGACGCCTATCTGGTGCTGTACTGCGGTGAGGACGGCCCGCAGGAGGATCTGCGCAACCGTGCGTCGAGGCTCCAGCACGCCATGGCCGCCGGATACGCCGGGGCGCTGCGCGAGCGGACGCTGGCCGAGCAGGAGGCGATCGCGTGGGCCGCGCAGAGCGCGCGCAGCACGGTCGCCGAGGCGCTGCACGACAGTGAGGCCCGCTTCCGCGCGGTCTTCGAGGGCGCGGCCATAGGCATCGCCATCTCCGATCTCGACGGCAACATCCTCCAGTTCAACGGCGCCCTGCAACGCATGTTCGGCGGCTCGGAGCAGACCGTACGGAGCCGCAAGGTCACGGACTGGACCCACCCGGACGACGCACCGCAGGTCTGGAAGCTCTACGAGGAACTCGTCCGCGGCGAGCGCGAGCACTACCACGTCGAGAAGGCGTTCTACCGCCCCGACGGAACGGTCCTGTGGACCAACCTCACGGTCTCCCTCCTCCGGGACGCCGACGGCCGGCCGCAGTACCAGCTGGCCCTCATGGAGGACACCACCGAGCGCCGGCTCCTCAACCTCCGGCTGCGCTACGAGGCCACGCACGACGCGCTCACCGGGCTGCCCAACCGCACGCTGTTCTTCGAACGCCTGGAGAAGGCCGTGACGGCGGGGGAAGGCCAGCGCTTCGGCCTCTGCTACTTGGACCTGGACGGTTTCAAGACCATCAACGACAGCCTCGGCCACGCGGCCGGCGACCGGCTGCTCGTCGAGGTCGCCGACCGGCTCCAGTCCTGTGCGACCGCGCCGGGCGAGATGGTGGCCCGGCTGGGCGGGGACGAGTTCGTGGCGCTGACCACCGGCCCCGACACCGAGGCCGAGGTCGACGAACTCGCCGCCCGCATCATGCACGCGCTGGTCGCCCCGGTCAGCGTCGACGGCCGTGAGCTGACCGTGCGCGGCAGCATCGGCATCGTCGAGGGCCCGGCGGGGGAGCGGGGCCCCGCGGAGGTGCTCCGCAGCGCCGACATCACCATGTACCGGGCCAAGTCAGCGGGCGGCAACCGCTTCGAACTCGCCGATCCCGAGGCCGACTTGAAGGCGATCACCCGCCACGGCCTGACGACGGCCCTGCCGGCCGCGCTGGACCGGAGCGAGTTCTTCATCGAGTACCAGCCCCTGGTCAACCTCGGCGACGGCAGCGTCCGTGGCGCCGAGGCCCTGGTGCGCTGGCTGCACCCGCAGCACGGCGTCCTCGGCCCCGACCGCTTCATCCCGCTCGCCGAACACACCGGCCTGATCGTCCCGCTGGGCCGCTGGGTCCTGGAACAGTCGGTGCGCCAGGCCCGCGACTGGCAGGAACGGTACGGAGGCCACCCGGCAGGCGGCCCCCTGCGCATCAACGTCAACCTGTCCCCCTGCCAGCTCACCCACCCCGGCCTCGTCCAGGACACGGTGGACATCCTGGAACGGGCGGGCCTGGAGCCGGAGGTGCTGTGCCTGGAGGTGACGGAGTCGGCCCTGATCGGCGCCGACGACGACCTCCTCAAACCCCTGCGCCGCCTCGCGGAAATGGGCGTCGACATCGCCCTCGACGACTTCGGCACCGGCTACTCGAACCTCGCCAACCTGCGCCGCCTCCCGGTGAGCATCCTCAAGCTGGACCGCTCCTTCACCCAGGGCATGCAGCAGTTCCCGGCGGACCCCGTCGACCTCAAGATCGTCGAGGGAATCGTCTCCCTGGCCCACAGCCTGAACCTCGCGGTCACGGTCGAGGGAGTGGAGACGGGCGCCCAGGCCGAACAACTCCGCATACTCGGCTGCGACACCGCCCAGGGCTGGTACTACGCCCGCCCCGGCCCGCCGGACCGCCTGCACGACCTGGTTCTGGCGGACGCGACGGGCTGACGGTGCCTTCCCGGCCGGTGCCATCCGCGCCCGACATCTGGTACGGGCCCGCCACCCCGTGGATGTGGCGGGTGCACCGATCGCCGCAGACCGTCTTCCGCCGCTGGCTGCGGGTCGTACCCCTGCGGCTGGCCGCGCTCGCCGTCGTGGGCGCGGCGGTGGCGATCCCGCTGTCCGCATCCGGGCTGTCGTCGGCGGGACGCTGGGCGCTCGCGGCCCTGCTGCTCGTCCACGCGTCCGTCTTCTGGCGGTTCTCCCTGGTCAAACTGGTGCTGCGGCCCGGCGAGATCCTCCGCTACAGCGCGCTGCGCCGCATCACGGTGCCCTGCGCCGAGGTCCGGCAGGTGGACGCGGTGCGGGGCGAGTGGCGTATCTCCCTCGTGCTGGTGACCAAGGACGGCGCGGAGTTCGACTCCTACCTGCTCTACGGCTCGCTCTGGGACCTGCTCTACGACTTCACCAGGGTCTGCGTCGACGCGCAGAAGGCCCATGTCCTGCGGTACCGCGACGCGCCCACCGGGGCCGGGGTCCGGCGCCGGTTCCGCTGGTCGCCGACCGCCGACACCCTGGCCGTGTGCGCGGCGGGCTGCGCACTGGTCGCGGCGGTCCGGGGGCTGACCGGCTGACACCGGCGGTCAGCGCTCCAGCAGCATCCGCTGCAACTCCCGTGCCGCGCGCGGCGGCGCCACATCGCTGCGGTGCGCAAGCGCGATCGCCCGGAACAGCCCCGGCCGGGCCAGGGGCGTGACCCGCAGCCCGCGCCCCGCCCGGCCGGCCACCATGCGCGGTACGACGGCCACCCCCAGCCCCGCCCGGACGAACCCCAGCACCGCGTCCATCTCGCCGCCCTCCACCGCGAACTCCGGCTCGAACCCGGCGGAGCGACACGCGGCCACGGTCAGCTCCCGCAGGTCGTAGCCGTGCCGGAACATCACCAGGCGCTCGCCCTCCAGGTCGGCGATGCTGACGGTCCGCCGGCCCCGGCCGGGTGCGGGCGCCTCGGGGGACGACACCACCACCAGGTCCTCGCGCAGCACCTCCAGTGTGGTCAGCGCCGGTGACGGGGTCGGCAGCGGCAGGACGACCAGCGCCAGGTCCAGGGCGCCGCGAGCCAGCTGCCGTACGAGGTCGTGCGAGCCGCCCTCCTCGATCAGCAGCCGGATGCCGGGATAGCGGTCGTGGAACGCGCGCAGCACCTCCGGCAGCAGCCCCGTGCACAGGCTCGGGGTCGCGCCCAGCCGGATCCGGCCCGCCCGGAGCTGGACCAGCTCCTGCACCTCGTGCCGGGCCGTGTCCGCGTCGGCCAGGATGCGCCGGGCCAGCGGCAGGAGCGCCTCGCCGGCGTCCGTGAGCGTGATGTTGCCGCGCGCCCGGAGGAACAGTTCGGCCCCCAACTCCCGCTCCAGCGCCTTGATCTGCTGGGACAGCGACGGCTGTGCGACATGGACGAGATCCGCGGCACGGGTGAAGTGCCGGGTCTCGGCGACCGCCACGAAGTACTGGAGCTGCTGGAACTGCATGCGGCCAGCGTACTGCTTGCATAGGCACTGGCTATCGAAACGAGCCGGACCATGTCTTGGACCGATCGGGGTCCCGCCGCTTAGCGTCTTGAACCATGGCTCTGGCAACGCGGACGGACCGACGGCCGTCGATGGCGCGTACCGTGTGGGACTCGTCCGTCGGCAAGAAGACCGTGATGGCCGTGAGCGGCCTGATCATGCTGCTCTATCTCGTCGTCCACATGATCGGAAACCTGAAGATCTTCTTCGGGCCCGGCGAGTTCAACCACTACGCCCACTGGCTGCGCACGGTCGGCGAGCCCTTCATGCACTACGAGTGGACGCTCTGGCTCATCCGGATCGTCCTCGTGGTCGCCGTCGTCGCCCACGCCACCTCCGCCTACCAGCTCAGCCGCCGCGACATCCGGGCCCGGCCGAGCAAGTACGTGCACAAGAAGGCGCGGGCAAGCTACGCGACGCGCACCATGCGCTGGGGCGGGATCATCCTCGGCCTCTTCATCGTCTGGCACATCCTCGACCTGACCACCGGCACCGTGCACTCGGGCGGCTTCCAGGAAGGTCACCCCTACCAGAACGTCGTCGACACCTTCTCCACCTGGTACGGCAACGTCATCTACATCGTCGCGATGCTCGCCCTCGGCCTGCACATCCGGCACGGCTTCTGGAGCGCCGCCCAGACCCTCGGCGTCGGCAGCCGCACCCGCGACCGCGCCCTCAAGACCGTCGCCGACGTCCTCGCGCTGCTGCTCACGGCCGGCTTCCTCGCCGTACCCGTGGGCGTCATGACCGGAGTGGTGAGCTGAAATGACCTACACCGAATACGTCACCGGCGAGCCCCTCGTCGATCAGAAGGCGCCCGCCGGGCCCGTCAACGAGCGCTGGGACACGCGCCGTTTCGAGGCCAAGCTCGTCAACCCCGCCAACCGGCGCAAGCACACCGTCATCGTCGTCGGGACCGGGCTGGCTGGCGGTTCCGCTGGTGCCACGCTCGCCGAACAGGGCTACCACGTCGTCCAGTTCTGCTACCAGGACTCCCCGCGCCGCGCCCACTCGATCGCCGCTCAGGGCGGAATCAACGCGGCGAAGAACTACCGCAACGACGGCGACTCCGTGCACCGGCTGTTCTACGACACCGTCAAGGGCGGCGACTTCCGCGCCCGCGAGTCGAACGTGCACCGGCTGGCGCAGATCTCCGTCGAGATCATCGACCAGTGCGTCGCCCAGGGCGTGCCCTTCGCCCGCGAGTACGGCGGACTCCTCGACACCCGGTCCTTCGGCGGCGTCCAGGTCTCGCGGACCTTCTACGCCCGCGGCCAGACGGGTCAGCAGCTGCTCCTCGGCGCCTATCAGGCCCTCAGCAGGCAGATCGCCGCCGGGAACATCGAGATGCACGCACGCACCGAGATGCTCGACCTGATCGTCGTCGACGGACGGGCCCGCGGGATCGTCGCCCGGGACCTGATCACCGGCGAGATCTCCAGCCACTTCGCGGACGCCGTCGTCCTCGCGAGTGGCGGCTACGGCAACGTCTTCTACCTCTCGACGAACGCCATGAACTCCAACGCCACCGCCGTCTGGCGGGCCCACCGGCGCGGCGCCCACTTCGCCAACCCCTGCTTCACCCAGATCCATCCGACCTGCATCCCGCGTACCGGCGATCACCAGTCCAAGCTCACCCTGATGAGCGAGTCGCTGCGCAACGACGGCCGGATCTGGGTGCCCAAGGCCAAGGGGGACCGGCGGCCCGCGAACGAGATCCCCGAGGACGAGCGCGACTACTACCTGGAGCGCATCTACCCCTCCTTCGGCAACCTGGTGCCCCGTGACATCGCCTCCCGTGCCGCCAAGAACGTGTGCGACGAGGGGCGCGGTGTCGGACCCGGCGGACAGGGCGTCTACCTCGACTTCGCCGACGCCGTCCGGCGGATGGGACGCAAGGCCGTCGAGGAGAAGTACGGCAACCTCTTCGACATGTACGCGCGGATCACCGCCGAGGACCCGTACACGGTCCCCATGCGGATCTATCCCGCCGTGCACTACACGATGGGCGGCCTCTGGGTCGACTACGACCTCCAGACCACCGTCCCCGGTCTGTTCGCGATCGGCGAGGCCAACTTCTCCGACCACGGCGCCAACCGCCTCGGCGCCTCCGCGCTGATGCAGGGCCTCGCCGACGGCTACTTCGTCCTCCCGGCCACCATCAACGACTACCTGGCCCGCCACCCCGGCCAGGACCCGGTGGACGCCCAACACCCCGTCGTACAGGAGGTGTTGGCGGAGACCGAGGACCGTCTCCACCTCCTCCTCTCCGTCGACGGCGACCGCACCCCCGACTCCTTCCACCGTGAACTCGGCGAACTGATGTGGGAGTTCTGCGGGATGGCGCGCAGCGACAGCGGCCTGCGGAAGGCTCTGGAGCGCATCCCGCAGATCCGCGAGGAGTTCTGGCGGCGGATCAAGGTCCCGGGCACCGGCGAGGAGTTCAACCAGTCGCTGGAGAAGGCCAACCGCATCGTCGACTACCTCGAACTGGCCGAGCTGATGTGCCTCGACGCCCTGCACCGCGCCGAGTCCTGCGGCGGTCACTTCCGCGAGGAGTCCCAGACCCCGGACGGCGAGGCGGAGCGCCGGGACGAGGAGTTCTCGTACGCCGCCGCCTGGGAGTTCACGGGGACGGGCGAGGCCCCGACCCTCCACAAGGAAGACCTCGTCTTCGAGTACGTCCACCCCACCCAGCGGAGCTACGCATGAAGCTCACCCTGCGCGTCTGGCGGCAGCGCAACGCCGACGCCGACGGCGCCATGTCCACGTACGAGGTGGACGGCATCTCGGCCGACATGTCCTTCCTGGAGATGCTCGACACCCTCAACGAGGAACTCATCCTCAAGGGCGAGGACCCCGTCGCCTTCGACCACGACTGCCGCGAGGGCATCTGCGGCGCCTGCTCGCTCGTCATCAACGGCGACGCGCACGGGCCCGAGCGCACCACCACCTGCCAGCTCCACATGCGGTCCTTCGCGGACGGCGACACCATCGACGTCGAGCCGTGGCGCGCCGCCGCCTTCCCGGTCGTCAAGGATCTCGTCGTGGACCGGTCCGCCTTCGACCGGATCATCCAGGCCGGCGGCTACGTCACCGCCCCGACCGGCGCCGCCCCCGAGGCCCACGCCACCCCCGTACCGAAACCGGACGCCGACTTCGCCTTCGAGCACGCCGAGTGCATCGGCTGCGGGGCCTGTGTGGCCGCCTGTCCGAACGGCGCGGCGATGCTCTTCACCTCCGCCAAGGTCAACCACCTCAACGTGCTGCCGCAGGGCGCGCCCGAGCGCGAGACCCGGGTCCTCGACATGGTCGCGCAGATGGACGAGGAGGGGTTCGGCGGGTGCACGCTGGCCGGCGAGTGCGCGACCGCCTGTCCGAAGGGCATCCCGCTCGTCTCCATCACCGGGATGAACAAGGAGTGGCTGCGGGCGACCCGTAAAGCGTCCAGGCGCTGACCCCAGACGTTCGCCGACAAGGTGCGGACGGGCGGGACCGGCAGTGGTGCTCATTGCCGGTCCCGCCAGGCACCCCTGGCATTCAACAAGCTCACACCCGCACTCTCTTCGAGGGTCACGCGCCGGACAGCCGAGGTCGGAAGAACTGATGCGGCCGGACGTAACGGGACCGGCCAGCTCGCCGCCTCGCCGTCCCCGGCCCGTGACCAGGAGAGAGCCATGACCGGCGTTTCCACCATCGAACGTCCCCCGCTCCCCGCCGCACCCACCCGCTACACCGTCACCCTCGCCCGCGACGAGGACGACGTACGCGCCGCCCAGCGGCTGCGCCACGACGTCTTCGCCGGTGAACTCGGCGCCCTGCTGTCCTCCCCGCAGCCCGGCCTCGACGTCGACCCCTTCGACGCGTACTGCGACCACCTGCTGGTCCGCGACACCGTCACCGGCCAGGTAGTCGGCACCTACCGGCTGCTGCCCCCGGAGCGGGCCGCGATAGCCGGACGCCTGTACTCCGAGGGCGAGTTCGACATCTCCCCGCTCGACGCGATCCGCCCCGGCCTCGTCGAGGTCGGCCGCTCCTGCGTCCACCCCGACCACCGCGACGGAACCGTCATCGGCCTCATCTGGGCCGGGATCGCCCGCTACATGGTCGACCGCGGCCACGACTGGCTGGCCGGCTGCTGCTCCATCCCGCTCTCCGACGGCGGCACCCTCGCCGCCGGCACCTGGGACCGCGTCCGCGACCGGCACCTGGCCCCGGAGGAGTTCCGGGTACGTCCGCTGCTGCCCTGGTCCGCCGAGGGCGTGACCCGTCCCACCGGCCGCACCGAACTGCCCCCGCTGCTGCGCGGCTACGTCCGCCTCGGCGCCTGGGTCTGCGGGGAGCCCGCCCACGACCCGGACTTCGGGGTCGCCGACCTGTACGTGCTGCTGTCGATGCGCCGGATCAACCAGCGCTATCTGCGGCACTTCCTCTCCCTCGTCCCGGCCTGATGAGCGTCTGGCTGCCCAGCGCGCCCTGCACCCCCAGAGCGTGCGTGGAGACGAAGGGTGCCACGACGGCCCCACCCCTGGCCGTCCTGCGACTGATGACCGTCCTGGTCGTCCTGCTCGCCGGCATCACGCTGTGCCCGCTCGGCAGGAGAATCCCTGCCGGGTGGGTACGGCTCTGGGTCCGCGTCATCGTGCGGTCGGCGGGGGTCCGGCTCAGGGTGACCGGCCCCACCGCGCCCTCCGGTGGCCTCCTGATGGTCGCCAACCACATCTCGTGGCTGGACATCCCGTTGATGGCCGCCGTACGGCCCGCCAGGATGCTGGCCAAGGCCGAGATCCGGGGGTGGCCGGTGGCTGGCGCGCTGACCGCGAGCAGCGGGGCGCTGTTCATCGAGCGGGACCGGTTGCGGGCGTTGCCGCAGACGGTCGGGAAGATCGCGGAGGCGTTGCGTGAGGGGACGGCGGTTGTCGCCTTCCCCGAGGGCAGTACCTGGTGCGGGAAGGCTCAGGGGCACTTTCGGCGGGCGGTGTTCCAGGCCGCCCTGGATGCGGGGGTGCCTGTGCAGCCGGTGCGTCTGCATTATCGGCTCGCCGGGGGAGCGGCGAGTACTGCGCCTGCGTTCGTGGGGGAGGACTCGTTGTTGACTTCGGTGTGGCGGGTCGTATCGGCTCGGGGGCTGGTGGCGGAGGTGGAGGTGCAGGGTGCGATAGCGCCGGGTAGCCATCCGGACCGGCGTGCTCTTGCGCGTGCGGCGCAGCCGCCGGTCGTGGGGGTGCATTAGCCGTCGTGGGCGGGTGCGGGTTCGTTGTGGCTGGTCGCGCCCCGCGGCGGAGCCGCAGATCGACACAGCCCCGCGCCCCTGGAAGAAGGGCGGCTGCGCCGCCTCCCCTTTCAGGCCCGCAGCAGGTCTGCCAGTCTGCTGTAGGAGTCCAGCAAGGCATCCCGGTCGTACGTGCTGGTCGTGACCAGGAACTCCTGGGCCGCCGTTTCCTTCAGTACCGTCTCCAGTTCGTGGGCCACCTCTTCCGCCGTTCCGGCGAGTTGGCCCGCGAGCCCGGACTCGTAGAAGCCGCGCTCCTTCGTCGTCATCTTGCGGGACTCGACCTCTTCCGCGGGCGGCAGCGGTGGGAAGGTGCCGTGGGTGCGGGAGTGCGCCATCGACCAGGCCTCGGGGATGAGGAGCCGGCGGGCCTCCTCCTGGGTGGCGGCCACCGCTACCGTTCCCGAGATCACCACGTACGGCTCGCTCGCCCAGGGCGACGGGCGGAATGCGGCGCGGTACGTGTCGATGCCGCGGAGCATTCGGTCGCGGGAGCGCAGGTCGCCGATGACCATGGGCAGGCCCGCTCGGGCGGCGATCGTGGCGCCCTCGCCCATCGCGAGGACGAAGGGCGGGACGGTGAGGCCCTCGGCGGGGCGGGCGTGCACTCCCGTCGGGGAGGTGCCGGCGAACCAGCCGAGCAGTTCGTCGAGCTGGGCGGCGAAGTCCTCGGCCATGTCCTTGTCGCGGCCCAGGGCTCTGCGTACGCCGTCGGTGAAGCCGACCGAGCGGCCCAGGCCCATGTCGATCCGGCCCGGGAAGAGGGATTCCAGGACCCCGAACTGCTCGGCCACCACCAGGGGTTGGTGATTCGGGAGCATCACCCCGCCCGTGCCCACCCGGATCGTGCGTGTCGCTGCTGCGACGGCTGCGGCCAGTACCGTCGGCGCGGAACCGGCGACCCCGGGCACGCCGTGGTGCTCCGAGACCCAGAAGCGGTGGAAGCCGAGTCGCTCCGCCTCCCGGGCCAGCGCGACCGTGTCCCGGAGGGCCTCGGCGTCCGGGCGGCCCTCCCGGGTGCGGGAGCGGTCCAGGACGGAGAAGCGGGTCGCCGACAGGGCCGAGCCTGGGGCGGGGTGCGGTGCTGGGTTCGGCATGGCTGCTGCTCCGGACATCCTTGAGTGTGTCCTTGTCAGCGATCTTCCGGCCGCCGCTATTCCTCGCGGGTCACCGGGCACCTGTGCGAGGGTGCTGTACATGTCGACCACACCGGACGGACGGCCCATACCTCCTGCGTACGCCGACGAGCGCGTCATGCTGAGTGCCTGGCTCGACTTCCACCGGGCCACGCTCGCCCTGAAGTGTCAGGGCCTCGACGACCGGCAGTTACGCCTGGCTTCGGCGGCGCCCTCCGAGCTGACCCTGCTCGGGCTCGTCCAGCATCTCGCCGAGGTCGAACGGAACTGGTTCCAGCGGGTGTTCGCGGGTCTGGATGTGCCTCTCGTCTACGCTGAGGGCAAAGGGGACGGGTACACCCTCGTCCCCGGGCGCGGGCTCGACGAGGCTCTGGACGTCTGGCGGGCGGAGATCGCTCGGAGTCGTCAACTCGTTGCCGACGCAGCCTCGTTGGACGAGTCCGGGCGGCTCTCCGAGGCGGAGGCGGCCCACGTCGGTGGCCAGGGGATCTCGCTGCGTTGGATCATGGTGCACATGATCGAGGAGTACGCCCGCCACAACGGCCACGCCGACCTGCTGCGCGAACTCGTCGACGGGGTCACGGGGGCCTGAGCCCCGACAAACAAGTTCAACACCGTCAATCAGCAAGGGGATTCAACGTGTCTGCGCCACGCCTGCGGGCGACTCCGCTGCCGGGTATCGGAGTTCAGTACGACCTGGTCACGCGTGAGCAACGGCATCTGTCGGTCGTGGCCCACCGCGACGGTGGCCGTACCGTCAACCTGTACCGGGCCGACGATCCGGAGTCGTGCGCCCAGTCGCTGCGGCTGACCGCGCCCGAGGCCGCCTCCCTGATCGATGCGCTGAGTCCGTCGCACCACAGCTCCAGTCTGCTGTCCACCACTCCGCTGGGGCTGGTGGCGGAGCGGATCGAGGTGGCCGGCGGCTCGCACTGGAACGGGCGGGTGCTCGGGGAGACGCGGATGCGGACGGAAACCGGCGCGTCCGTGGTCGCCGTACTGCGGCGGGCGGAGGCGATCCCCTCCCCGGCGCCCGACTTCCGGCTCGCGGGCGGGGACGTGATCATCGTGATCGGCACCCGCGAGGGCGTCGACGCGGCCGCGGCGATACTCGGACGGGAGTGACATCGCCATGCACTCCCAGGTCCTGCTGATCGAGTTCGGCTCCATCATCCTCGCGCTCGGACTGCTCGGCCGGATGGCCGCCCGGCTGAGCTTCTCCCCGATACCCCTCTATCTGCTCGCCGGTCTCGCCTTCGGCGAAGGCGGGCTGCTGCCGCTCGGCGCGAGCGAGGAGTTCATCGCCACCGGCGCCGAAATCGGCGTCATACTCCTGCTGTTGATGCTCGGTCTGGAGTACACGGCCAGCGATCTCGTCTCCAACCTCAAGTCCCACTACCCGGCAGGGCTGGTCGACTTCACCCTGAACGCGCTGCCCGGTGCCGCCGCCGCACTGCTGCTCGGCTGGGGTCCGGTCGCCGCCGTCGTGCTCGCCGGGGTCACCTGGATCTCGTCCTCCGGAGTCATCGCGAAGGTGCTGGGCGACCTGGGCCGGGTCGGCAACCGGGAGACCCCGGTCATCCTGAGCATCCTGGTCCTGGAGGACCTGGCGATGGCGGTCTATCTGCCCATCGTCACCGCGCTGGTGGCCGGCGTCTCGCTCGCCGCCGGCAGTGTCACCCTGGCGATCGCGCTCGGGGCCGCCGGACTGGTGCTGTTCCTGGCCGTCCGCTTCGGCCGGGTCATCTCCCGCTTCGTCTCCAGCGACGATCCGGAGAAGCTGCTGCTGGTCGTCCTCGGCCTGACCATCCTCGTCGCGGGCATCGCCCAGCAGCTCCAGGTCTCCGCCGCCGTAGGGGCGTTCCTCGTCGGGATCGCGCTGTCCGGGGAGGTCGCGGAGGGCGCGCACACCCTGCTCAGTCCGCTCAGGGACCTCTTCGCGGCCATCTTCTTCGTCTTCTTCGGGCTGCACACCGACCCGGCCAGCATCCCGCCCGTCCTGCTGCCCGCCCTCGGCCTGGCCGCCGTCACGGCGTTGACGAAGATCGCCACCGGCTACTGGGCGGCTCGGCGCGCCGGAATCTCGGTCAAGGGCCGCTGGCGCGCGGGCGGCGCGCTGGTCGCCCGCGGTGAGTTCTCCATCGTCATCGCGGGCCTCGCGGTCACCGCGGGCGTCGAGTCCGACCTCGGTCCACTGGCGACGGCGTACGTCCTGATCCTGGTCGTCGCGGGCCCGCTCACCGCCCGCTGGACCGAGCCCCTGGCCGCCCGCGTCGGCGCGTGGCGAGCCCGGCGCACCCGGCCCGAGACCCCGGCAGAGGCGCCCACGGACGAGGCGGTGCAGCCCACGACTGTCGGCGACTGAAGAGGGTCCCAACGAAGCCACCCACCCCGGCGGTGGGTGGCTTCTGCGTTGCCTCAACTGCCGTACCTCCTGGGGAGATTGACGTTCCCTTTGCTTCCCGTTGACATTCCTCTCGGCTTGAAGTTAGGTATGCCTTACCTAACTGTCAGTTGAGAAAGGTGTCTCCCCGATCATGAGATCTCCGCTGTCCGTACGTACCGCCGTCCGTGCCGGTCTCGCCGTCGTCGCCTCCGCCGCGCTGACCCTGGGTCTCGCCACCTCGGCGTCCGCCGCGACCTCGACCCGTACCGTCGTCGACGGCACCACCACCTACAACCTGTCGCTCACGGCGCCCGACACCGCCGCCGCGACGGGCCAGGTCATCACCGTCACGGGCAGCGGCTACAACACCGGCCAGGGCATCTACGTCGGCCTGTGCGCGGTGGACGGCGCCGCGGGCGTCAACAAGCCGACACCCTGCCTCGGCGGCCAGGACGAGAGCGGTTCGACCGGTGCCTCGCACTGGATCAACAACACCTTCGGCGGCCTCTTCGCCAACAGCTCCACGTTCGGCACCGGCGGCACCTTCAGCGTGCAGATCTACGTCAAGGCCACCCTCGACGACGGCCAGGTCTGCGGCGAGGACGTCACCTGTGCCGTCGTGACCCGCGCCGACCACTTCGACACGAACGACCGCAAGTACGACGTCCACGTGCCGATCACCTTCCAGTAGTCGTCCCGCAGTCACAGAACGGGGCCCGGCCGGTCGATACCCGGCCGGGCCCCCGCCCGCCTGGCCCACCCCGAGGACCCCATGACACATTCACGCCGCAGACTCTGGGCGGCGGCCTCGCTCTCCGCCGCCTCCGCCCTCTCGCTCGCCACCCTCGGCGCCGGCTCCGGTGCCCAGGCCGCCGACACGCCGAAAACCGCCCTCGGCAAAGAGGGCCAGCGGCTCACCGTCTCCGCCTCCGCAGGTCTCGCGCCCGACGGCGAGACCCTCCAGGTCACCGGCGCGGGATACGACCAGACCAAGGGCATCTACGTCGCCCTCTGCAAGGACAACGGCGACAACCGTGTCCCCAGCCCCTGCCTGGGCGGCGCCGACACCTCCGGCGACGGCGCGGCCTCCCGCTGGATCGTGCCCAAGGGCGACACCTACGAGGGCGACCTCGCCGTGGCGTACGGCGACGGCGGCACCTTCGACGTGACCCTCGACATCAAGGCAGCGGGCGACGGCCTCGACTGCGCCGCCGTGTCCTGCGCGATCGTCACCCGCGTCGACCACCGGGGCAGCGGCGACCGCTCCCAGGACGTGCGCGTCCCCGTCACCTTCACCGGTCAGGAGCCCGGAGGCGGCGGCGAGGGCGTCGACGTACCCGCCGGGACCGTCAGCTACCGGCAGGCGGCCGAGTTCACCACCACCGGCAAACCGCTCGACGTGCTGCTGCACCCCGACTCCGGGAAGCTGTACGTCGGTTCGGACAACCTCGCCGACACGGCCGACGTCGACGAGCGCGGCCTGTACGTCCTCGACCCGGTCACCGGCGCAGTCCGCAGCCACATCACCCAGGCCCCTGGCACCAACGGCGTCCTGCGCACCGCCGCAGCCGCCCAGATCGCCGCCGCACTCCCCGGGGACGGCGTCCTCTACCGCTACCCCCTGCGCGGCATCGGCACCGCGAAGGACGGCGACGCGAGCGCCAAGGGCGTCTGGCTGACCGGCGCGACCATCACCGACCTCGCCCCCGGCACCACCGCCGACAGCGTCCTGGTCGCCCAGGGCGCCACCCTCTCCGAGCTGGAGACGGCCACCGGAGCCGTCCGCCGGACCCTCACCCTGGACGGCGGACGCCGGATCGCCGTCGACTCCACCCGGGCCGCCCTCTGGTCCGCGGGATCCTCCGCCGGACAGCTGCGCCGCGTCGACACCGGCACCTTCGCCGTCACGGCGACCGCCGAACTCCCGGACGAGACCATCGGGTTCGTCGAGATCGACCCCGCGACCGGCAACGTCTGGGTGGGCGTGGGCAGTTCGGTGCTCGTCTTCGACCAGGACGCGAAACTCCTCGCCACCGTCGAGGGCACCGACGAGCCCGCCGCGGCCGCGTTCGACCCGTCGACGGGCAGTGTCTTCGTCGTCCGGCAGGACAACGGCGACAACGGCAGCGGCGGCGACAACAACGGCTCGCTCGCCGTGTACGACACGACGACGTACCAGGCCGCGGTGGAAGCGGTGCCGCTGCCGGGCAACCACTCCCAGCTCGGCTCGGCCGCGATCACCGTCGCCGCCGACGGCAGGACGGTCCATGTCACCAGCCCCGCCGAGGGCAAGGTCGTCAAACTGGACCGGTTCGTGTCACCCAAGGTCGTCCAGGCACCGACCGACCAGACGGTCACGGTCGGCGACACGGTCACCCTCATCGCCCAGGCGGAGGGCACGCCGGAACCGACCGTGCGCTGGCAGGTCAGCACGGACGGGGCCCAGACCTGGCAGGACCTGCCGGACGCGACGGCGAACACGTACGCCTTCACCGCCGGGACCGGCCACGACGGCCACCGCTACCGCGCCGAGTTCACCAACACGGCCGGCACCACCCGCACCACGCCCGTCACCCTCACCGTGACCGCAGAGTCGACCACCGGCGGCGACACCGGGGGAGACACGGGCGGCGACACCGACGGCGGCACGACCGGTGGAACCGACGGCGGCACCACCGGCGACAGCACCGACGGAGGTACGACGGGCGGCAGTTCCACCGGAGGAAGCACGACCGGGGGCGGCACCACGGGTGGCACCGACACCACCGGCGGCTCGGGCTCCACCACCGGCGGCACCACGGCCACCGGCTCCACCGGCGGCAGCCTCGCCTCCACCGGCGTGGGCGTCCTGGGGATGGCAGGGGCCGCCGCCGCGCTCACCGCGGCCGGCTGGTTCGCGTACCGCCGTGGTCAGGCAAAGGGAACCGACGGACTCAGCCCCCACACCGGAACAGATTGAACCGGACGACTCCATGTCCCGCCGCCTGGCCCTCCCCAGCACCGCGAGCAACAGCCGGTAGGGGAGGGGCAGGCGGCGCGACACCGTCGGGGTCGTCACAGCGCCGGCGCATCCGGGCCGCCATGTCGCCGAGCACGTCGTGGTCGAACCAGTGCACCGGTGCCGTTGTCCGGCCGCTCGAACCGGGTGTTGAGACCCGTGCCGATCTCCACGCAGCGTCCGCCGCGCGCCCGTAGAGCGGGATGAGCAACGTCCGGCAAGGGAAGACTCCCGACTACGCCTCGGGCGGCAGGGGTCGCACCAGCCCCGACTGATAGGCGATGACGACCAGTTGGGCCCGGTCGCGGGCGCCCAGCTTCGTCATCGCGCGGTGGACATGGGTGCGGACGGTCAGCGGGCTGACGTACAGCTTCTCCGCAATCTCGTCGTTCGAGCCGCCCTCGGCCGCCAGGCACATCACCTCCCGTTCGCGGGTCGTGAGCGCCGCGAGCCCCTCCGGAGTCGCCAACTGGGTGCCCGGAGCGGGGGAGTTGAGGAAGCGGGTGATGAGGGTGCGGGTCGCGTTGGGGGAGAGGAGGGACTCACCGGCGGCCACCGTGCGGATGCCGGCGAGGAGCGCCTCGGCGGTGACGTCCTTGCCCAGGAAGCCGCTGGCGCCGGACCGCAGCGCCTGGGCCACGTACTCGTCCGTCTCGAACGTCGTCAGGATCAGTACCCGTGTCGCGGACAGTTCCGGGTCGGCGCAGATCGCGGCGGTGGCGGCCAGGCCGTCGGTGCCGGGCATCCGGATGTCCATCAGGACCAGGTCGGGGAGGTGGGTGCGGGTCAGCTCGACCGCTTCCCGGCCGTCGGTGGCCTCGCCGACCACGGTCATGTCGGTCTCGGAGTCGATCAGGATCCGGAACGTCGCCCGTAGCAGGGCCTGGTCGTCGGCGAGCAGGACGCGAATCGTCATGAGGTGCGCTCTTCTTCTCGGGAGGACTGAGGGTAGAGGGGCAGCGCGGTGGAGACCTCGTAGCCGCCCTCGGGGCGGTGTCCTGCCTCCAGGTTGCCGCCGACGGACTGGGCGCGCTCCCGCATCCCGATGAGACCGAACCCGCGCGCGGGCGCGGCCGGGGCGGGACCGGCGGGGACCGTGACGGCGGCGGCGTTGTTGGTGACCGTGATGGTCAGCCGGTCCGCCGAGTACGCGAGCCGCACGCATGCCGTCGCGCCGACGGCGTGCTTGGTGATGTTGGTGAGCGCCTCCTGCACGATCCGGTACGCCGTCAGGTCCACCCCCGGGGACAGCGGGCGCTCCTCGCCCACGGTGGTGAGGGTGACGGTGAGCCCGGCCGACTGGACCGTGTCGATCAGCTCGGGCAGCCGGGAGAGCCCGGGGGCGGGTTCCAACGGGGCGTCGATGTCGTCGGCGTGGCGCAGCAGGCCGACGGTGGCCTTGAGTTCGCGCAGCGCCGACGAGGTCGTGCCGGTGAGGTCGTTCAGCATCCGGCGGGTCTGCTCCGGGTTGCTGCGCGCGAGGTGCGCGGCCGTGGTCGCCTGGGCGTTGGCCAGGGCCAGATGGTGGGCGACGACGTCGTGCAGCTCCCGCGCGATGCGCATGCGCTCCTCGGTCACCCGGTGACGGGCCTCCTCGTCGCGGGTCCGCTCGGCGTGCTCGGCACGGGCGTGCACGGCCTCCAGATAGGCGTGGCGCATCCGCCGGGAACTGCCGGTGGCGACCGGGACCAGTACGTAGGCGATGGGCGCGACCGTCTTGAGGACGAGCGGATGGTCGACCGGGTCCAGGAGGGTGGCCGTCGCCACCAGCAGGACGATCATGCCGATGGTGTAGATCCGGGTCGTCCGCCGGTCGGTGAGGATGGCCAGCCAGTAGATCGCGACCATGGCGGGCGCCAGCATCAGCACGGTGAGCAGATAGCCGAGCGCGCTCGCGGTCATGGCACAGACCGTGGTCACCATGACGGCCGTACGGGGATGGCTGCGGCTCAGGAGCACGCCCGTGCACGCGTTGACGGCGATGAGCACGGCGGGCCACAGGCCCTCCGGCGGGGTGGAGCCGGGGAGGGTGACCCGGGCGCCGATCAGGAAGAGGGCGAACAGGGTCACGACGGTCACCGTGTCGACGACACGGGGATGGCGTGCCATGGAGCGCTCCAGATCGATGCTCATCGTTTCTCCGGTCAGGGGGCGTGGACCCATGGTCCACGACAGTGCGTCATGACGTCCGGCGAGGGCCGCCCGTGTGTCCAGCACGGGCGACCCCCAGGGCGTACGGCCGATTCGTCAGACCCGGACCGCCTCCCGGTCCGCCGTACCGTCCGCCCCGTCTTCGGGTGTGGCCGCCCTGTGCGCGAGGGCCTCGCCCTCCACGTCGACCCGGGGCAGCACCTTGTCCAGCCAGCCCGGCATCCACCAGGCGGCCTTGCCGAGCAGCGCCAGTACGGCGGGGACGAGCGCCATCCGGACGACGAAGGCGTCGAACAGGACGGCCACGGCCAGTCCGAAGCCGATCATCTTGATGATGGACTCGCCGGCTCCGATGAACCCGGAGAAGACGGCCATCATGATCAGCGCGGCGGCGACGACGACCCGGGCGCTGTACCGGAACCCGGTGACGACCGCCTGCGCGGGCTCGTCCCCGTGGACGTACGCCTCCCGCATCCGGGCGACCAGGAACACCTCGTAGTCCATCGCGAGTCCGAAGACGATGCCCACCAGGAAGATCGGCATCATGCTCATGATCGGACCGGTGGTCTCCACCCCGAGCAGGTCCGCGCCCCATCCCCACTGGAACACCGCGATCACGGAACCGAGCGCCGCCAGGACGGAGAGGAGGAAGCCGAGGGCCGCCTTGATCGGTACGAGGATCGACCGGAAGACCAGCAGGAGCAGCACGATGGCCAGACCCACGACCACGATCAGGTACGGGATCAGCGCGTCCTGCATCTTCTGGGCGACGTCGATGTTGGCCGCCGTGGTGCCGGTGACGCTGAACTCCGCGTCCGTGCCGGCCACCGTCGCCGGCCGCTCGGACCGGATCTTCTTCACGAGGTCCTGCGTCTTCTTGTCGGTCGGCGCGTCGGCCGGGACCGCGGAGAAGATCGCCGTGTCACCGGCCGAGTTGAAGCGGGCCTGGGAGACGGACACGACCCCCTTCGTGGCGGCGATCTTCTCGGAGATCGTCGCCACCGCACTCTTGGCGTCGGGGGCACCCTTGGCGTCCACGACGATCGTCAGCGGGCCGTTGAAGCCGGGGCCGAAGGCCGTCGCGAGGTCGTCGTAGGCGCGGCGCTCGGTGGTGGAGGTCGGCTTGGCCTCGTCGCCGGACGTGCCCAGCTGGAGGTCCATCACCGGTATCGCGAGGGCGCCGAGACCGGCCACCGAGGCGATCAGCACCGGGATCGGACGGCGCAGCACGAACCGGGCCCAGCGGGTGCCGCCGTTGTGCTCGGCGGCCGGCTTGATCCGTCCGGCCTTGCGGGCGGAGCGCGAGAGGAGCGCGTTCGGCCAGAAGCCCACCAGGGCCGGGACCAGCGTCAGCGCGACGAGCACACCGACACCGACCGCGCCCGCCGCCGCGAGCCCCATCTTCGTCAGCATCGGCACGCCGACCACCATGAGCCCGGCCAGCGCGATGACGACGGTCAGCCCGGCGAAGACGACCGCCGAACCGGCGGTGCCTGTCGCGAGCGCCGCCGCCTCCTGCGGGCTGTGCCCCTTGCCGCGCTCCTCCCGGTACCGGGACACGATGAACACCGCGTAGTCGATACCGCAGGCCAGACCCAGCATGCTGGCGAGCGTCCCGGTCGTCGACGACAGCCCGAGCGCGCTGCTCAGCGCCAGGATCGAGGCCATGCTGACGCCCACCCCGATGACCGCGGTCAGCAGCGGCAGCCCGGCTGCGGCCATCGAGCCGAAGGTGATGAGGAGGACGAGGGCCGCGATGGCGATACCGATCGCCTCGGCCGTAGCGCCCGCCGCGGGAGTCGTCGCCAGCGCCGTACCGCCGACCTCGACGGTCAGCCCCGAGCCCTGGGCCTCCTTGATGGCGGCCTTGAGATGGTTCTTGGTGGCGTCGCTGAGATCGTCGGGCTTCGCCTTGTAGCTGACGGTGGAGTACGCGGTCGAGGCGTCCTCGCTGACCGCCTTGGCCTGGAAGGGATCGGCGGCGGACGAGACCTGTGAACCGTCGCCCACCTCGCCGACGAACTTCTCGATCGCCGCCCGATTCTCGGTGGCGGTGACCTTCTCGCCGCCCGGGGCCACGAAGACCACCCGGGCACTGGCGCCATGTGCGTTGGAGCCGGGGAAGCGCTGGTCCATCAGGTCGAATGCCTTCTGGGACTCGATCCCAGGCATCGTGTTGTCCGCGTCGGGAGCGGCGGGCGCCGTGGCCGCACCGGCACCGACGGCGGCGAGCACCGCCACCCACATCAGGGCGACGTACCAGCGCCGCCGGAAGGCCAGTCGGCCCAGTTTGTACAGGAAGGTAGCCACGAGGGGGAGGTCTCCAGATCGTCGGATCTCGGGTACCTGCCAAGGCTCCCGGTACCGACCCCCTCCCGTCGTCGTGCACCTGTCGACAATCGCGACTACTGAGAACGCAGTACACAGCCCTCACCGGTCGTTCCTGCGGCCGACGGGCGGTACCCCTCGGGTAGGGGTACCGCCCGCGACGATCAGCAGACCTACGACGGTCAGGACACGTACGACGCGCCCTGCGCCGTACTCACGACCGTGTTCGCGTTCGCCTGCGTGAGCAGCCCCGCCGTCACCCAGGCGGCCGTCGTCGACTGCACCCGGGAGACCAGCGTCGCCTTGTTCGCGAAGGGCGCCCCGGCCCAGATCTCGTCGAGCAGTGTGGTGCCGTCGGCCTTCGCCGGATTGGCGACCCCGGAGGAGACGGTCCCGAACACGACGGTCGGCTCGGTGCGCCGGACGTAGGCGTGCGTCGGGTCCTCGGTCCCCTCGGAGAAGGGGGCGAACTCGGTGCCGTTGAGCGTGTAGTGCAACGGCTTGCCGCTCACCGGCGTCAGGGAGGGCAGCAGATCACCCGAGAGCGCCGCGTTGCGGTACAGCGCGAAGGACAGATAGCTGGTGCTCGTGCTCCGGGCGACCAGGTTCACCGGACCGTAGAACAGGGTCTGGAGCGACGGGTCGTCGAGCGCCTTCTCGACCCGCAGCCGGAACGGCACGCTGATCCGTACGACATCCCCGGCACGCCAGGTCCGCGACACCGCGAAGTAGCTCCCGGCGACCGGAGTCCCGCTCACCGCCTGCCCGTTGACGGTCACCTGGAACCCGGCCGTCGCCCACACCGGCACCCGCAGCCGCAGCGCGAAGGCCGCGCTGCCGCCCCCGAAGGTGAGCGTGGTGCCCTGCTCCTGCGGATACGTGGTGGCCTGGGTGACCGTGACGCCCTTCTCGGCCCAGGTCAGGGTGGAGGGGCTGTACAGGTTGACGTACAGGGAGGCGCCGTCGGCCGACTTGAAGTACACCGAGTCCTGGTACTTGGTGGCGCTCTCCATGCCGGTGCCCTCGCAGCAGGTGGTGCCCTGCTTGGGCGTGTAGTCGCGCACGTGCCCGGGCGTGAGCCCGATGAAGTACGTGACGAGTGGCTTCTCGGCGTCGGCCTTGTCCTGCTTGGAGCCGAGCACCTGGTTGTAGAGGGCCCGCTCGTAGTAGTCCATGTACTTCGGGTCCTGCTCGTGGAAGAACAGCATCCGGCTCAGCTTGAGCAGGTTGTACGCGCAGCACGTCTCGGCGTTGGTGTCGCTGATCGTGCCCGCGATCGCCCCGCGCGCCCTCCAGAACTCGCCCGTGCTGGTGCCGCCGATCCCGTACATGCGCTGCGGGATCACCATGCCCCAGAAGTTCTTCGCGGCGGTCAGATAGCGCGTCTCACCCGTCGCGTCGTACAGCCGGACGTATCCGGTGAAGATCGGGATGTGCTGGTTGGCGTGCAGGCCGTCGAGGATGTCGTTGTTCGCCGCGCACGCGTCGATGAGCGTGTCGAGGTCGAACAGCTTGGCCAGGGCGAGGTGTTCGGCCTTGCCGGTGATCGAGTAGAGGTCGACGATCGTCTCGACGATGCCGCCGAACTCACCGCTGGAGAAGATCCCCCACATCCGCTGGAGCGTGGCGTCGGGCAGTTTGGACAGCCGGGAGTACATCCAGTCGCACATGCCCGACGCGAGGTCGAGCGCCCGGGCGTCGTCCGTGGCGAGATAGGCGTCCAGCAGACCCTTGAGGATCTTGTGCGCCGTGTAGTAGGGCGCCCACACCTTCGTGTAGTCGCCGCTGGTCATCGACTCCAGCGCGATGAACTGCGTCTCCGGGTAGGCGGCGAGGAAGCCCTGGTGGCTCGGGCCGCCCCAGGTGCGGCGCAGGGTGGCGGTCAGTCCGCGCCCGGAGGCGTCGCCGAAGGTGGAGCCGGTGGTGGCGGAGAAGTAGTACGAGGCGAGGTTGCCCAGCCCGGCGGAGGAGTTCTTGGCCTCGTTGCCCTGGAGCGAGGTGATGTCGGCGGCGGTCAGGGCGCGCGAGTAGACGTTGAACTCGTCGAAGGCGCCCGCGTAGACCGGGTCGCCGGAGTAGTTGGAGCGGCCGAGCCAGTTGTTCGTCAGGGTGCCCAGGACGGACGGGTTGACGGTCATCGCGGTGTTCGTCGCGACGGCGGTCCCGTTGACGTAGAGGGTGCCCGTGGTGCCGGAGATGGTCACCGCGAGGTGGCTCCACTGGTTCAGCGGCAGCGCGGCGGTGCCGTTGAGGCCCTGTTCGGCGCCGGCGCCGTTGGTGGTGATGGCGAAGCGCGGCACGCCGCTCGCGTTGCGGGAGGCCAGGTACATGTACCGGGTGGTGTTGTTGCCGAAGTCGAAGACGCGCTGCCAGTTGGCGTCGTGGGTGGGCTTGACCCAGATCGACAGGGTGATCGCCGCGGCACCGCCCAGGACCGCCGCCGGGAGGTCGACGTACTGGTAGGAGCCCCGGACGTTCTCGTGCGCGCCGCCCCACTTGCCGGTGACGGTGAGCATGCGCGGGTCGGTGCGCAGGGCCGCGCGTACGTCGGTCAGCGCGCCGAGCATCGTCCCGATCTTGGTGGCGTAGGTCTGGTCGCCGGTGCTCGCGTAGGCCTGCGACAGCATGCTGAGGAAGTGCCCGGTGTAGTGGCCGCGCAGGTTGCCGTTGGCCTCGCCGTCCAGGCCCTCCCAGCCGCCCGGGGCGACCGCGCCGCCGGTGGAGAGGCCCGCGTTGGCGCGGAACACCTGGAGCAGCCGGTTCACGTCGTAGCCGCGTCCGTGGTCCAGCATCAGCTGGCGCTTGCTCGAGAAGACGCCCGAGCCGAGCGAGACCTCCTTCAGTTCGAACGGGCGCAGCGTCCAGGCGGACGGCGCGGGCAGGGCTGCGGCGGCGGCCCGGCCGGAGGCCGCGTAGGCGAACGCGGGTGCCGCCGCCGCGAGGATCGCGCTCTGGAGCAGGAACCGTCTCGACAGATGGGGGGTCACATATGCCTCGTCTCTGAGGTGTCCGACGTGTCTGACCTGGGCTCTACTCGGCGTAGTAGGTCGCGTCCTGCTGGTCCAGGGAGGTGCTGAGCGGCTGGAGCTGGAGCAGGCTGTTGTAGTGCCGGATGAAACGGCCCGGGAAGTTGTACGACTCGAAGGACACCCCGGCCGCGTCGGCGAGGCCCGCCCGGCGGGTGAAGGAGGCGTCGGCCAGGAAGGTGGCCGTGCCGTCGTTCTTCTCCACCCACAGCTCGTAGTTCTTGTGCCGGAGGTAGTAGCCGGGGAAGTTCGCCGACTCCAGCGAGACGGTCCCCGAGCCGGTCAGCCCGGTGACGATCCGGAACTGCGAGTCGGCGAGGTTGGTGACGTTCGCCTCGATCTTCGCCCGGAACTCCCAGTGCCGGATGTACCGGTCGGGGTAGTTGAACGAGGAGAAGCGGACCGGGGTGAGCCCGTCGGAGACCGGGATGCCGAAGTTCGGGGTGCCGTCGGCGTTCCAGTACAGCTTCTGGTAACGGGTGCGCCGGTTGGGGTCGTTGAGCGGATCGCCGCTGATGTCCTTGTAGTTGCGGTCGTGGTAGACGAGGACGTCGGACTTGCCGTCCTCGGAGACCGTGAACGTGTTGTGGCCCGGCCCGTACTGCCCGGTCGAGGCGTTGCTCGTGAACACCGGCGTCGAAGTCTTCGTCCAGGAGGCCGGGTTGAGCAGATCGGCGGAGGCGGACGCGGTGAGCAGGCCCAGGCAGTAGTTGGCGTCGGTGGCGCTCGCGGAGAAGGCCATGAAGACCTTGCCGCCCCGCTGGATGACCGACGGTCCCTCGTTCACCGTGTGCCCGATGATCTCCCAGGACAGCGTGGGCCGGGAGATCATCGCCGGAGTGCCGCTGATCGTCCAGGGGTTGGACATCTTCGCGAGGTAGATGTTGGTGCCGTCGCCGACGGCCGGGTCGTTCTGCGCCCAGCTCAGATAGCGCGTCCCGTTCACCACGAAGGTCGTCGCGTCGAGCGAGAAGGTGTCCAGCGGCAGCGCGATCCGGCCCTTCTCGGTCCAGGTCCCGGTGATCGGGTTGGCGGCCGAGGACTCCAGGACGTACGGCCGGATCTTCCAGATGTCGTTGGAGGCGCCGGCCGCGAAGTAGATGTACCACTTGCCGTCGATGTAGTGGATCTCCGGAGCCCAGATGTGGGCGCCCATCTCACCGCTGGCGTGCTTGGTCCAGATGGTCGTCTCGGCGGCCGACGCCAGACCCTGGAGCGTGGTGGCCCGGCGCAGCACGATCTTGTCGTACGCGGGGACCGTGGCCGTGAAGTAGTAGTAGCCGTCGGTGTGCTTGTAGATGTGCGGGTCGGCGCGCTGCGCGGCGATCGGGTTGGTGAAGGTGACGGCCGGGGAGGCCGGGACGGCGGCGAACACCGGGGTACCGACGGCGACGGGCACGGTCACGGCGACGACCAGGGCCGTGCAGGCTTTGAGGAGCGTGCGTCTGCTGGTCGAGCTGCTGCGGGTGCGGTCCACGGCGAGTCTCCTTCAGCGGCCTGTTCCCTGGCCGACATTGTTCGATATATGGAACGGTGTACGGAGGTTCGACCGAAAGATAGGTATGGGGCGTGAGCGAGTCAATGTTTCCGACAGGTTGAATTCCGGTTGATCGCTCACGCCACCGATACGCACCCCGATACGCCCGCCGAAGATCGCCTAGAAACGGGCCCCGATGTTCGTACCGGCGCGCGGCACAAGGAAGTTGGGAGCGGCGGGCAGCGAACCGTCCGCCCGACGCGAGCCGGTGATGGCCGCCGGGTCGGTGCTCAGTACCGACGCGGCGTTCCAAGTGCCGCCCAGATCCCAGGAGTTGCCGGTGGAGACGGTGGCGGAGCCGAGGGCGACGGCCCGTCCGTCGGCGACCGACAGGTTGGCGTTGAGGGTGGCGCGTCCCCCGGAGGTGTCCACGTCGAAGCCGGTGCCCGCGTTCCCGTACGCGGTACTGCGGCTGATGGCGATCGCGCCCGGATTGCCGTTGTCCGTGATGCCGTGCGCCGCGTTCCTGAACGCGGCCGTGTTGCGCAGGACGTGTGCCGCGGCGGGCGCCGGTGTGCCGCCGCCGAGCTTGAAGCCGTTGCCGTCGCCCGCGAAGTCGGGGAAGTTCCAGCGGTTGACGCCGTTGCCGTACGCGATGGTGTTCTCGATCGTGATCGGCGAGGTGAACTTCCAGGCGTCGAAGCCGTCGTCGACGTTGTTCCACAGCCGCGCGCCCCGCACGACGTTGCCGGTCCCGCTGCCCTCCTTGACGGCCAGCCCGTCCGCGCTCTCGCCGTTCTTGCGCGGGTCGTGGTTGCCGTAACTGTCCAGCTCCAGGATCTGGTTGTGGGCGGAGGCGCCCTGGAGCTGGAAACCGGATTCGTAGTTGTCGTGGGTGATCAGGCGGGCGAAGACGTTGTTGTCGCAGCCGTCGCAGTACACGCCGTACGGCCCGTTCACGATCTCCAGCCCCGAGATCCGCCAGTAGGAGGCCTCCTGGTGGATCGCGCCGCGCTCGGCACGCGGGATGCTGCCGCCGACCGGCGTGTGGCTCGCCGGCAGTCGCTCCCCGTCGATCACGACCCGTTCGCCCGGGTAGCCGCCCAGGGTGATGGGTTGGGACGCGGTGCCGGAGGTGGCGATGGTGATGTTGTCGGTGAGCGCGTAGGTGCCCCCGCGTACGGTGATCGTGTCGCCCGGCTTCGCCAGGTCGACGGCCTTCTGGATGGTTCTCAGGGGGTGCGCGGGCGTGCCCGGCGCCGAGTCGTCGCCATCTGTCGCCACGACGAGGGTCGTCGCGGCACTCGCCCCCTCGGCGGCGCCCACGAGCATCCCCGCTGTCATTAACGCGGTGCCCAGGACCGCCGTTCCCGTCCGGATCGCTGCGTTGCGCATGTACGGCTCCCGCCTCTGCCTCGGCTCTGTCGCCAAGGAGTGGCCGCCGGTGCCGTGGAGGTTGCCGGGTCGGTCGACTGAACCGGGTGATGGGTCGTGAGCCTGGGACGGCGAGCGATCAGATACGCGATCGCTGCGGTTCTCGTCTCCACCGGTTCCTGGGCACCTCGCCGCGCCCCTGAACCGGCAGGCGCGGGCCGCCTCGGAGCCGTGGGCCGGAGATCCGGATCCGACTGGACCAGGGCCGCGCGCTCCGCGTCCTGGTGGACGACGAACTCGTCTGCCAGGACGCGGAACGGGCTGGCTTCAGCGTCGTACGGGCCCGCTGCACGGCCGAGTCCGGCGCGCCGAAGGATGCGCGGGAGGGTGAGGGCCGGACCTGCGGCGGTCGCCCACTACGGTTACTCGCCGTCCTCCAACCGGAAACCGACCTTCAGCCCGACCTGGTAGTGCTCGACCTGCCCGTCCACGATCTGGCCCCTGACCTGCGTGATCTCGAACCAGTCGAGGTTGCGGAGGGTCTGCGAGGCGCGGGTGATGCCGTTGCGGACGGCCTGGTCGACCCCCTCGTGCGAGGTGCCGACGATCTCCGTGACCCGATAGGTGTGGTTCGACATGCGGGGCTCCTCTCCGCGGTGACGGCGGCGTGGCGTCACCTGTGTCCGGTGTGTGGGGCGCGTCACTCCACCGTGCCCCAAGCGGCGGCGGAGCGCGAGGCGTCCCGGACACACAGGAGGGGATAAAAGTACGATATGCCAACCCATCTGATGATATAAGAATCACGTCAGGAGATGGGACCGCACGCGTGGTGGTTCACGCGGCTGTGCCCGAGATCTGCCGATCAGGGGTTGAGAGGAGACCATGCGGCGGTTCAGAATCGCGATGTCCCGACAGGCGCCGACTACCGTGGCGCGCCGCCCCGTCCACCGTGAGGAAACGTGGGCGCAGTGGTATCGCCCCTTCTCGGTCTGTGTGGACCTACTTGCCGCGGCCCTGCCGGTCGCTGCGACGTTCGTGGAGGTCGAAGAACCGCACCCGCTGCGCCTGGCGGCCACCGCAGCCCTGCTGTGGCCGCTGATCGGGCTGGTGAGTAAGCGCAACACGCCCTCGGCCTGGGGCGACGGAGGCGGCCTCCGGGCCGTCATACGGGACTGGCTGGTCCTGGTCGGCGCCCTGGCGACGCTTCGTGTGGTCTGCGGACTGGACAGCGTGCCCGCCGAGGCGTTCACGGCACTGATCCCCGCGCTGGTCGTCACGGGGGTCTGTCAGAAGATGATTCACCGTCACCTGCTGGCCGCCCGCCGGGAGGCCCGCGCCCTGCGTCACGTGGTGATCGTCGGCGAACCACCGACGGTCGACGCGGTGGTGGAGCAGCTCTCCCAGCGCACGGACCACGAGTACGTGATCGTCGGCTCCTGCCCGGTGGGAGAGGGCGACGTGCGCTCCGGGGTGCAGGTGTGCGTGCGGCTGCCCTGCGAGGCGCCCGAGACGCCCGAGGAGGACGCCGCGGCCGTGCTCGGGGCGGCCGACAAACTCGCGGCCGACCTGATCTTCGTGGCGCCGGGCCGGCACATGTCGGGCGACCGGGTGCGCCGGCTGTCCTGGATGCTGCACGACAGGGGCCGCTCCCTCATGGTGCTGCCCGGCGTCGTGGACGTGGCACGCCGGCGGATGCGGCTGACCTCGGCGGCCGGACTCACCCTGCTGCACATCGCACCACCGCTGCAGCGCGGCGCGCACACCGTGGCGAAGGCCGTGCTGGACCGGGTGGGCGCCCTGGTGCTCCTCCTCCTGCTCTCACCGCTGCTGCTCGTGCTGGCGCTGGCCGTCCGGCTCGGCTCGCCGGGTCCGGTCGTCTACCGCCAGACCCGGGTCGGCTGGAACATGCGGCAGTTCGCCATGTGGAAGTTCCGCACCATGGTGGTCGGCGCGGACCGGCTCAAGAGCGGTCTGGAGGCGGAGAACGAGAACGACGGGCACATGTTCAAGATGCGGCGGGACCCCCGGGTCACCCCGGTCGGCCGGATCCTGCGGCGTTACTCGCTGGACGAACTGCCCCAGTTGTTCAACATCCTCTTCGGCCACATGTCCCTGGTCGGTCCACGTCCCCCGTTGCCCGAGGAGGTCGTCAAGTACAACGGGATCGAGATGCGCCGGCTCAGTGTCAAACCGGGCCTGACCGGGCTGTGGCAGGTGAGCGGCCGGTCCGACCTGTCCTGGCGTGAAACGGTCGCACTCGACCTGCGTTACGTCGACAACTGGTCGCTGACCGGGGACATGAACGTCATGGCCCGTACCGTGCGCGCGGTGCTGGACGGCCAAGGCGCCTACTGAACAGGAGTGTGGGCCCGTGGGGCGTGCCGTCGGCCGGACCGGCACGCCCCACGGGCGGTCCTCCATCCAGGCAGGTCTGCCGCCAACACGCGGTGATCGAAGGTGCTCCGTCCTCGGGGCCGTGAAGGATCGCGGACGTGGACGTCTTGGGCCCCCCGAAGGGACACCGTCATGGCAAAGACCACAGCCGCACAGCCCGCGGCCGCACAGCCCGAAGCAGCAGAGCCCGCAGTCGCACCGCCCGGAGCCGCCCCGCACGCGGGTGACGCGGCAGGGAAGACGGCGTACCGCGCGGTCGTGGCGCGATCCCTGCGCGGCTTCACCGGTGCCGGCTACGAGAAAGGCCGCCCCCTGCTGGTCCAGGCGGCCTGGTTCGCGGCTCTCCATCTGCTCTTCGTCAAATGGTGGTTCCCGGCCCGGTGGCGGCCGGTACTGCTGCGTGCCTTCGGCGCCCGTGTCGGAGAGCGGGTGCTGATCCGGCGCGGGGTGCGCGTGCACTGGCCGTGGAAGCTGGACATCGGCGACGACGTGTGGATCGGCGAGGACGCCTGGATCCTCAACCTGGAACCGGTGACGATCGGCCAGGACTGCTGCGTCTCCCAGAGTGCGCTGCTGTGCACGGGCAGCCATCTCCGTCGTTCCGCCACCTTCGAGTTCGACAACGGCCCCATCCGGCTGGAGCCGGGCTGCTGGGTTGCGGCCCGCGCCGTCGTGCTGCGCGGCGTCACCGTCGGCCGGGACGCGGTGGTGGGGGCCGGTGCCGTCGCGCACCGGGACCTGGCGCCCGGCTCGGTCCTGACGGCGAGCGGCACGCCGGGAGCGGCCCCGGCCGTATCAGCGAAGGGAGTCACGGCATGAGACTGGTCCATGTGGTCACGCTCGTCAGCGACGACGGGGCCTTCGGCGGTCCGACGAGCGTGGCCGTCGCCCAGCTCGAGGAATGCGCCGCCCGCGGTCACGACGTCACGCTGGTGTCGCTGTGGCGGGGCAGGGCCCGCGCTTCGGAGCGTGTCGGAACCGTCCGTTTCGTCTCCCGCCCGGCACGGCGCCTCGTCCCGGGCCGAGGGTGCCTCGGACTCGCGCATCCCCTGCTGCTGTGGGACCTGTGGCGGACCATGGGGCGCGCCGACACCGTTCACCTTCATGCGGGACGGGACCTCGTTTCCCTCGCCGGGCTCGCCGTCGCCCGGCTCCGGCGCACGGACTTCGTCACCCAGACGCACGGCATGGTCGAGCCCCGCACAGGTCTCGTCGCGCGGGTGTTCGACAGTCTGTACGTGCCCCTGCTGCGCCGGGCACGCTGCTGCCTGGTGCTCACCGAGCGGGAGCGACGGGCACTGACCGAGGTGCTGGGCCCGGACGGGCCACCGCTGGTGTCACTGCCCAACGGCCTGCGCACGTCCGGCGAGCGGCCGGGCACTCGGCCGAGGGACGACAACCAGGTGATCTTCCTCGCCCGGCTGCACCCGCGCAAGCGCCCCGAGGCGTTCGTCGAGATGGCCGCCCTGGTCCACAAGGAGATCCCCGAGGCACGCTTCACGCTGTACGGAGCGGACGAGGGATCCCTCGCGGCGGTGAACGGGCTCGTCATGGACCGCGGGCTGACGGATGTGGTCTCCTACGGCGGCGCGCTGGAGCACTCCGCGGCGCTCGAGGCCTACCGGAGAGCCGCCGTGTACGTCCTGCCGAGCGTGCATGAGCCGTTCCCGATGACGGTCCTGGAGGCACTGGCCGAGGGAACACCGGTCGTGTGCACGGACAGCAGCGGCATCGCGGCCGAACTGGAGCGCGGACAGGCGGCGCTGGTGACCGACGGCAGCCCGGAGGCCCTGGCCGATGCGGTGGCCGCGCTCCTCGTCGACGAACAACTGCGCAGCCGACTGGCCGAGGCGGGTCGCCGCGCGATCGACGAGGTGTTCTCCATCCGGGCCGTCGTGGACCAGCTCGAGGGCATCTACCAGGACCGGCCGGGCGCGGGGTGACACAGGCGCGACGACCGCCGGCCACCTCGGACCCGCCGGATCGACGGCGAGCCCTGGGTGGCCGGCGGCTTCGACCGACCAGGGGAGGCGGGCCGGTGAGCCGCCGTCCGTGAGGAGAACGGCGGACTCCCGCGGCGGACCGGTCAGCGTGCGGCGCGGCGCTTCGCCGTCCGGAGGATGTCCTCGAAGCGCGAGGCGCAGTCCTCCAATGCGAACTCCCGTTCGGCCAGTGCGCGGCTCTCCTTGCCGAGCGCTTCGGAACGCGCCGGGTCGGACAGGACCTCCTGGACCCAGGCGAAGGCGTCGTCGAGTGAGGACTCCTCCGGCGGGAAGACAGCCGACCCCGCCTCGCGCAGCAGCTGCGCGGCCAGGTTGTCGGCGGGCATCAGGCCGAGCACGGGACGCCCGGCGCACAGATAGGACAGTGTCTTGGACGGGACGGAGAACTCCCCCGCGTCCGCCGCCAGGAGAACAACGAGGAGGTCGCCGGTGCCCAGGACCTCGGGCAGCCGCTCGTAGGGTTGGAAGGGCAGCAACGTCAGCTCGACGCCGCGGGCGGCCGCGGCCTCCCGGAGGACGGGCACGGCCGGACCGTCGTTGACGACGACGAGACGCACCGGAGCGCCGCGGTCCCGCAACCGTTCGGCCAGCTGCACCAGCAGGACCGGATTGTGTTTCAGCCCCAGGGTGCCGGAGTACAGCATGGTCCGCACTCCGCTCAGACCCTGCTCGGCCGACCAGGCGTTGGCTCGGGCCACCGGCACGATCTCGTCCAGCGGTGCCCAGTTGGGAATGACGGTGACCTTGCCGGCGGTGCCCCACTGCTCGTGGATCCGCACGAATGACTCGGCGATCACCACGATGGCCGAGGCCCGGCGCGCCGACCACTTCTCGCCCGCCCCGAAGATGGTGGCGGCGACGCCCATCGACTTCGCGACGTCGGCGGCGGCGAAGCGCTTGAGTGCGACGGCGGTCACGTCCTGGTGCCACAGCACCCAGGGGATGCGCAGCCGCCTCAGCACGGCCGCCGCCACGACCAGCACCGGAATGGGCAGATTGGACAGCATCACCACATCGGGCTTCTCGCGCCGTACCTGCCGGGCCAGTTCGAGGCCCAGCAGGGTCTCCTGATGGAGCCGGCGGAAGTACGCCTCCTTCCTGAGCGCGGTGCTGTCCCCGATGGTGACGAAGCGGAGGCCGGGGGTGTCTTCGGCGAGGTTGCCCTTGCCGGAGACGTAGGCCGTACACGTGGAGTGGACGACATCGTGACCGCGGCGTGCCAGCTCCCGGCTGAGCTGGGCCTGGAACGGGTGGCCGCTGTAGTCGTGGACGAGGATCCTCATCGGCTCGCGGTGTCCTGGTGCTCGGTCGGGTGTCACTGGTGGGAGCGCTTGACCTGGTCGTAGACCCACGCGTAGGTCTTCTCCAGACCGTCGACGAGGGAGACCGACGGCTCCCATCCGTAGATCTCGCGGATCAGGGTGTTGTCGGAGTTGCGCCCGCGCACGCCCTGCGGGGCGTCGAGCCGGTGGGCGCGCTCGCAGCGGACGCCGGCGATCCGCTCGACGATGTCGACGAGCTGGTTGATGGTCACCAGTTCCGACGATCCGAGGTTGACCGGTACACCGCTGTCCCCGTGCATGATCGTCTGGCTGCCGTGGAGGCAGTCGTCGATGTACATGAAGGAGCGGCTCTGCTGTCCGTCGCCCCAGATCTGCAGCCGGTGGTCACCGGAGAGGACCGCCTCGGCCACCTTCCGGCACACCGCGGCCGGAGCCTTCTCCCGTCCGCCGGTCCAGGTGCCGTGCGGGCCGTACACGTTGTGGTAGCGGGCGACGCGGGTGACGAACCCGTGGTCCTCGGTGTAGTGACGGCACATCCGCTCGGAGAAGAGCTTCTCCCAGCCGTAGCCGTCCTCCGGCAGCGCCGGATAGGCGTCCTCCTCCTTCAAGGCGGTGACGTTCGGGTCGGTCTGCTTGTCGGCCGCGTAGACGCAGGCGGACGAGGAGTAGAAGTAGCGCTCCACGCCGGCCTCGTGCGCCGCCTGGAGCATGTGGGTGCTGGTCAGCACCGACATCATGCAGGCGGCCTTGTTGTTCTCGATGAAGCCCATGCCGCCCATGTCGGCGGCGAGCATGTACACCTGCCGGGCGTCCCGGACGCCCGCGCGAGCACTGTCCAGGAGCGACAGGTCGGCGATCACGTTCTCGGCGTCCTCGTGGACCTGGTACCACTCGTGCCGGGGCTTGATGTCGATGGAGCGGACGGTCAGCCCCTGGGCGAGCAGGTCGCCCACGAGATGACCACCGATGAATCCGCCGCCTCCAGCGACGACGACGTCGACCCGCTTGCTCATGCGCAACTCCTCTGGGAATCCGGAGATCTGATCTGAGGTCAGCCGGCCCGCCGCTGCTCGTGACGCCGGTCCATCACCGGGCTGCGCGGAGACCTGCGCGATAAGCTATGCAGACTTGTCATGATTTGCGGTAAATGGCACGCCACCCGATGAACAAGATCACCCGATGGCTCTCTCGCCGAGGTGGCGGCGCCGAAGTCAAGGATTCGTGCGCGCCTGGGGCGATTTGCTAATTAAGCACGCTATATATCGTTCGATGATGTTTCGTCCAGAATGCTCACTCGGCAGAGAGGTCGGGATGCAGGACGCTCGCGTCCGCAGTGTGGCTGCGGTTTCCCTCTGGGCCGTGGTGCTGACCGTCCTGCTGCCGGGGCTGATCCTCCAGTCGGACGGCGTGCACCTGTCGGCCGCACTGGCCCTGCAAGGTGTCGTCGTGGCGCACACCGGCGGTGCGCTCGCCCGCGTGCTCACCGCGGGCACCGTGCGGTTCATCGCCTTCGGTTTCTGGGTCTTCGTCTACATCTGGCTCGGTCTGGCCCCCTTGGCTATGCTCGCCGCCGACACCTACCCGTGGCCCAACCGGACCAGCGAGGTGACCGCCTTCCAGGCGGTGGCCGTCGTCGAACTGGGTCTCGTCGCCTACAGCGCCGGAACGGCCCTCGCCGCCCGCCGTGGCCACGCCCGCGCGGCCTGTGCTCCACCGGGATTCCTGGAACGACTTCTCTCCCGGCGTCTTTCCCCCTGGCGGCTGCTGGCACTGTGCGGGCTCGCCCTCGCCCTGGCGGTGCTGCTGATCTCGGGCCAACCCGGCCGTCTCGGCGCGTACTTCACAAGTCGTCAGGCCATCACCGAGGTCGGTGCCCCCGACAACGGGCAGGGCGGCTTCATGCAGGTGCTGCTCAGCTGGTCGCTGTCCGTGCCCGCTTTCTGGGCGCTGCTGGGCCTGCTGCGCGTACCCCGCCTGCCCGGCGGCGACCGATGGCTGCGCGGCGTCCGCTGGCTGCTGCTGCCTGTGCTCCTCGCGCTGAACGCCGTCGTCAACAACCCCATCAGCAAGCCGCGGTTCTGGGTCGGCACGGTCCTGCTGACCCTGCTGTTCACCGCGCCCCGGCTGTGCCGGCCCCGTGCCTTCCGCATCGCGGCGGCCGCTCTCATCGCGGCGCTCCTGCTCGTCTTCCCGTACAGCGACTACTTCCGCTACAGCGAGCGGGAGGACGTCGCCGTCGTCTCCCTCGCCGACCAGTTCACCACCAACGGCGACTACGACGCCTTCCAGCAGGTGCAGACCGGACTCGACTACGCCCGGGAGAACGGGTTCTCCCCGCAGGACGCGCTCGGCCCCCCGCTGTTCGCGGTGCCGCGCTCGATGTGGCCCGGGAAACCCGACGACACCGGCATCACCCTGGCCAGGTACGCGGGGTACGACTTCCTCAACCTCTCCGCGCCCCTGTGGATCGAGAGCTACCTGTGGGCAGGCCCCTACGCGGTGGTCATCGTGTTCCTCCTGCTCGGCGCGTTCGGGCGGCGTGCGGACGACGTACGCCACCGGCTGCGCGACCGGCCGGACACCGTCGCCGCCCTCATGGTCCCCGCCTTCGCCTTCTACCAGATGGTCCTCCTGCGCGGCAGCCTGCTCGGCATCGCGGGCCCACTGACCCTGCTGCTGGCCATCCCGCTGCTCATCAGCATCCCGACCGTCAGGACATCCCGGTTCCCCTCATCGGCGGCGCCGACCGCACCCACCCGTCATGCATCGATCCCCGGAACAGGAGGGCACCCGTGACCGGCCCCACCCCCATCGACGACCGGTACGACGAGCCGGACCAGCTACGCGACCAACTGCGCCGACTCCTGCGCCACCGCGTCCTGATCACGCTGGGAATCCTCCTGGGACTCCTCGGCGGGCTGGCGCTGTCGCTGCAGCGAGCTCACACCTACACCGCCACCAGCGAAGTCCTCGTGCGCTCCACCACCGACCCCTTCGGCGCGGTCGGCGTCTCCGCCGACAACCAGGTCAGTATGAGCACCGAGCAGCGGATCGCCGCCAGCGCGGCCGTCTCCCACCGCGTGCCACGACTCCTGGGTCGCCCCGACAACCAGGCCGGCACGCTCGGCGCCCGGGTGCGGGTCACCAATCCGCTGAAGTCCCAGGTACTCCGCTTCGAGTTCACCGCCCGCGGGCCCCAGCGCGCGGCGCGCGGCGCCAACGCCTTCGCCGAGGCCTACCTCGCCGACCGCAAGAGCCGCAACGACGCCACGGT
The DNA here is from genome assembly GCF_045041225.1 of Streptomyces sp. NBC_00075. NCBI lineage: Bacteria > Bacillati > Actinomycetota > Actinomycetes > Kitasatosporales > Streptomycetaceae > Streptomyces > Streptomyces sp. NBC_00075. The sequence goes on along the minus strand of NZ_CP108243.1, from coordinate 954,501 downwards.
GCTGCGGGCCACCCGCGCTCTGGAGCAGCAGATCACCGTGCTGAACCAGCGGCTGGCCCAGAACCAGCTGGAGCGGGCGACCGCGAAGCCCGCCGCGCAGAACCAGCTCTACAACCTGCAGAAGAAGGTCCTCGACATCAAGTCCCGCGACACCGACGGCGGTGACATCGTGCGCAGGGCCGTGGCCCCGACCCTGCCCGTGGGCCCCGGTCGGAAGACCCTGCTCGCCGTCGGACTGGCCTGCGGTCTCCTCCTCGGCATCGTGCTGGCCTGGATGCGCTCCGCCCTGGACACCCGGGTCCGGTCGGTGGGTGAGGTACGGGCCGCCCTGGGCGCCCCGGTGCTCGGCCTCCTGCCCTCGGACGACGGGGGCGACGACGCGCTGCTGACGGTCGGCCACACGGACAGTCCTCGCACGGAGGCGTACCGGGCCCTGGCCTTCCGTCTGCGGCAGTTCGGCAGCCCGGCCGGCCCCGGCAGCGTCCTGGTCGTGGCCCCCCGGCGTGCCGACGCCGCCGAGGAGGTCGGCGCCAACCTGGCCGCGGCCCTCGCCGAGGAAGGTGGCGACGTGCTGCTGGTGGACGCCGCCCCCGACACCTCCGGACTGGCCGGACGACTGCCGCTGCTGCCGTACGAAGCCCCCGCCCTGAAGGAGGGGTTCCGCTCCGAGAGCGGCGTCCTCGTCGACGCCGACGTGACCGGACGCCTCACCTTCTCCTCGGGCGGCCACACCGGCCCGTACACCCGGGCCGCCCTCTCCGGGACCGACCGGACGGGGTCCGAGACCGACATCTCCACCGTCGTCGTCACGGGGCCCTTCCTCGAGCACGCCGACGTGCTGGCGGTCGCTCAGCGCGTCGACGGCATCCTCGTGGTCACCGGCCTCGACGGCACCCGGCGCGACGACCTCCGGCAGGTGCAGGAGCTGATCGGCTGCTCCGGCGGACGCCTCCTGGGGGCGGTCCTCGATGCCGGGCGCCCACGCCGACGGCTGCGCGCGCTGTTCCGCCGCCGGAAGAACGGTCGCGTGTCGCCCGTCGACACCTCGACCATGGACCTTCCCCTGTACGACGGCACGCTCACCGTCACCCGCCGATGACCGCACCCGAAGCGACCGCTCGCCGCCGCGCCGGGGCCACCGCCCCGAGCGGGGTGGCCGCGGCCGCACGGGGCGGCTGGTGGGGGATGGCGGGGTCTCTCGCGAACGCCGTCTTCTCCTTCGTCTTCGTCGGCCTGATCACCCGGGCCGTCGGAGCGAACGGAGCGGGAGCGATCTTCACGGGCGTCGCCCTGTTCACCATTCTCAGCAACGCCTGCAAGCTCGGTGCCGACACCGGGCTTGTCCGCTTCGTCCCGCGCGACCTCGCCGTCGACGACGGCCGCTCGGTGGGGGCGCTGCTGCGCACGGCCGCCCTGCCGGCGGCCCTGGCCGGCACCACGGCCGCCGTGCCCCTGCTGCTGTTCCCGTCGGTGGCCACCACGCTCCTGCCCCACCTGCCCCCCGCGGACGCCGTCGCCCTCGTCCGGCTCTTCGGACTCTTCCTGCCCGCCGCCACCGTGGGCACGATCCTGCTCGCCGCCACCCGGGGCTACGGCACGGTCGTGCCGTTCGTCGGCGTGGAGCAGATCGGCAAACCGGTGCTGCGCGTGCTGATCGCCGTCCCTGTGGCCTGCTACGCGCCCGGACTGCTGGCCCTGGCCTCGGCCTGGCTGCTGCCCGCGCTGGCCGGCTCCGTGGCCGCCTGGTTCGCCCTGCGCCGCTGCCGCGCCGGCCACGGTACGCCGTACACCACGGGACCCGGGTCCGTGCCCTGGCGGACCTTCTGGGGTTTCGCCGCACCCCGCGCGGTCTCCTCCGTCTTCGACATCAGCGCCGTATGGGTCGGCGTCATCCTGCTGTCGATCATGGCCACGGCCGACGACGCGGGGGTCTACACGGCGATCGGCCGCGTCGTCACCGCGGGCGCCCTCATCCAGCTGGCCGTCCGGCTCGCCTCCGCACCGGAGATCAGCCGCCTGCTCGCCGTCGACAAGGCCGCCGAGGCGCACGATCTGCACCGCGTCTCGACCTGCTGGATCGTGCTCTTCTCCTGGCCCCTGTTCCTCCTCGTCGCCGGCTTTCCGCGGACCGTTCTGTCCGTCTTCGGGCCGGAGTTCGTCGACGGTGCGCCCGCCCTGGTGCTGCTGTGCGCCGCCTCGATGGTCAATGTCGCGGTCGGCAACGCCCAGACCGTGCTCCTCATGGCCGGCCGCAGCTCCTGGCACCTGGCCGTCACCGCCGCGGCGTTCGCGGTGCAGCTGGCCGTCGGCGTGTTCGCCGTGCCGGCCTGGGGTGTGCTCGGCGCCGCCGCGTCCTGGGGTGCGGCCATCGTCGTGGAGAACCTCGCGGCGGCCGTACTCATCCGGCTGGGCCTCGGCTTCACCTCCGTGAGCCGCGGCTACGTGAACGCCCTGGCCGCCGGTCTGTTCGTCGCGGTCGCCCTGGCGGCCTCCCGCGCGCTGGCAGGTGACACACCGACAGGACTCGCCGTGGGAATGGTCTTGGGAATATGTGTATTTGCTACTAGTTTGTGGCGATATAGGACGCCGCTGAGAGTGAGCGAGCTGGTCGGAGTGCTGCGCCGACGCGCTGCATGAGCCCAGACACGGTCGTACCGTCCGGGCTCACCCTGTCGGCGTCACCTCCTCCGTACCACTCCCACAACTGCCACCGGGGTGTCCCTTGCGCCTGAGAAAGCTCCGCACGAAATCGGTCACGACGGCGGCTGTCACCGCCCTCGTCTGCACCACGGCCCTGCTCGAAGCCTTCCCCGTCGCTGCCGCCGACGGGACGTTCACCGCCGATCCGCTGGCCACCTGGCAGACGAACGGCATCGTCTGGTCGCTGGCCTCCGCGAACGGCGTCGTCTACGTCGGAGGCACCTTCGACTCGGTCCGCCCACCCGGTGCCGAGCCCGGCCGGGGCGAGGTGGAACGCCACAACTTCGCCGCCTTCGACGCGGTGACGGGCAAGCTGCTGCCCTGTGCCCCGTCCTTCACCGGCCTGGGCCGCACCGTGCGGGCCATGAAGGCCTCGGCGGACGGCCGCGTGCTGTACGTGGGCGGTTCCTTCAACCGCGTCAGATCCACCAGCGTGGCCAGCGCGGTCGCTCTCAACACCGCAGGCTGCTCGCTGCGCGAGAGCTTCCGCCCGGCGGTGTCCGCCACCGTGCGGGCCATCGACGTGACGGACAGCGCGGTGTACCTGGGCGGTGACTTCGGCCGCGTCGACGGCAAGGTGAGGCAGCGTGTCGCCGCCATCTCCCCAAAGGGCTCCCTGCTGCCCTTCTCGGCGACCCTCGACCACCCGGTGCGCGCCCTGTCGGCCGCGACCTCGCACGGGCGCGTCTTCGTCGGAGGCGACTTCGAGTCGGTCAACGGACGCCAGGACCGTTCGCTGGTCGCCCTGAACCCCACCACCGGCGGGACGGTGCTCTCCTATCCTGGATGGTTCCCGTCCCAGTCGTCGGTGAAGGCCATCGCGCGCGACAGCACCCGCTTCTACGTGGGCGCCGAGGGCCACGGCAGGGGCATCTTCGACGGCCGCATCGCCGGCCGGCTGACGAACAACACCCTTCTGTGGAGGGACACCTGCCGCGGCGCCACCCAGGCCCTGCTGCCCTACAAGGGCGTCCTGTACAGCGCCTCACACGCGCACGACTGCGCCGAGACGCCCGGAGGGTTCCCCGAAAGGGGAGACCGGCAGCACCTGCTGGCCCAGCAGCTCAACGACCGCAGGATCCTGCACTGGTTCCCCGACACCAACGACGGACTGGGCGAACACGTGGGTCCCCGCACCCTGGAGGTGGGACGCGGCATCCTGTGGGCGGGCGGCGAGTTCACCACGGTCAACAACAAACCGCAGCAGGGCCTCACCCGCTTCGGGAGCCGCGACACCGGAGCGCCGATGGTTCCCGCCCTCTCGGTGGCCGACACCGACCCCGGCAGGGTCACCCTCGCCTGGCGCACCTCATGGGACCGGGACGACGCCCAGCTGACGTACAAGATCTACCGGGACGGGAAGCTCGTGGCACGGCGGACCAAGTCGTCCGCCTACTGGGACCGTCCGCGGATGAGCTACACCGACTCCGTGGCCGCGGGCACGAGCCACCGGTACGCGATCGAGGTGACGGACGGGACGAACACCTCGCCCAAGTCCGCCGCCCTGAGCGTGACCGTGCCGAAGGCGGAGGAGCGGGCCAAGGGTGAGACGCGGTGACCCGCATCGGATTCGCCCCCGGCGTCTACGACCTGTTCCACGTCGGGCACCTCAACATCCTGCGTGAGGCACGCCGGCACTGCGACCGTCTCGTCGCGGGGGTTACCTCCGACGACCTTGCCGCACGCCTGAAGGGCAGGCTGCCCGTCGTTCCGCTCGCCGAGCGCCTGGACATCGTCCGTAGCGTGCGTTACGTGGACGAGGCCGTCGTGGAGGCGGACGTCGACAAGCTGAAGACATGGAAGCGGGTCGGTTTCCACGTCATCTTCAAGGGTGACGACTGGCGGGGAACCCCCAAGTGGGAAGAGCTCGAGCGCCGCTTCGCCCCGGTCGGTGTCGAAGTCGTCTACTTCCCGTACACCGCGCACACCTCCAGCACCCTGCTGCGCGGCGCCCTTCAGCTGCTCTCGGCGCACGAGCCGACGGAGATGCCCTCAGCGCAGCTCGCGGAACCACTTCCCCAGGAAGGCGGCCATGAACAGGACATGGGCGAGCAGCAGCGCGCAGTACACCGAAAGGAAGACCTCCTGACTCCCCAGGAATAGGAAGCTGACGCAGGTCAGGCCGTAGTCGACCGGGAGGAGCAGCACGGATCTCAGTGCTGGGACCGGCCCAGTCGGCGCCGGGACATCACCCGGTGTCCGCCGCTTGAGCTTGTCCGTCAGAATCCCGGCGAAGAAGATCACCACGGCCGCGAGCTGGAACAGCATCGGTGCCAGGAGAAACTCCGGGCCCGGCAGGGAGAAGAACCGGTAGAACGACACCAGCACCACCAGGTGGAGGGCGACGATCTTGACGCAGTCCAGGACATGGTCGAGCCACTCGCCCGACGGGCTCCCCGAGCGCTGACCCCGCGCCAGCTGACCGTCGGCCGCGTCCAGGGCGAACCCCACGGCCAGGGCCGCGCCGACGCAGACCGCCATCGTCGGCCCGGGTGGCAGCAGAGCCACCGCGGCCAGGGCCGGGAAGGTGAACAGGGCGCCGAGCACGGTCAGCTGATTCGGCGTCGCCCCCACCCGGTAGGCCAGCGCGGCCAGTACACGACCGGCCGGACGGTTGATGAACAGGGTGTAGAGCGACACCCCCTTCGAGGGCTTCTGTGCCGCCGACAGCTGTCTGAGTACCGCAGTAAATTCTGACATTATCCTCCTTTATGGGGCAAAACGTTAGAGAGAAGGCAATCATGGCAGAAAGGGGAGGCTCCATGTCTCGTGTGAGCCGTCGTCAACTTCTGCGTGGCGGAGCGACGGTGCTGGCCGCGACGGCCCTGACAGCCCACAGTGCATCCGCCGCCGTGGGGCCGGAGGGCACTCCCGCCCCACCGGGCGGCCCCTTTGAACCCTGGCGAGGGCGTCCCTCCGGCGACCCGCTGCTCCGAGTGATCGATGTGACGCAGCTCGGCGCGGTGGGCGACGGACGGACCGACGACAGCGCGGCGTTCGAGCGTGCCTACCGTCTCGCCGCCACCCAGGTCTCCGGCGGCGTCGGACGCACGGTGATCTGGATTCCCGCCGGCGAGTTCCTCATCACGCGTCCGAACGCGCTGATGAACGGAGTCGCTCCGCTGCGGCCGGCCAACGGGCTGCGCTTCGTCGGGGCGGGCAAGCGTATGACCACCCTCGTCTTCCGCCCGAATGCCGGCCCGGGCTCCTATCTGTGCCGCAACGAGGACATCTGGTCGAACGTCTCCTTCGAGCGCATGCAGTTCCGCTCGGCCACACCGGGTGCCTCCTTCTTCAGCTCGTACTCCACCGGGCAGGCGCAGGACTACCGGTTCTCCGAGTGCGAGTGGATGGGGGAGTGGGAGTTCGGGCTCGCCCTGGAGGGTACGGACACCAACTCGGAGATGCGGTGGGAGGCGTGCCGGGTCGGCGGCAGCTACCGCCGGGCCTTCCTGTACTCGGGTCTGACCCGGCGCGGGCAGGCGGACGCCAACGACCAGGACCAGTTCCTCAACTACTGGTTCACCGACATGAAGGTTGAGTACGAGTGGGGCAACTTCCTCGAGTTCCCCTACGGCGGATCGATCACCTGCCGGGGCGGCTCGTACATCATCACCGGCACCCGCCCGGTGAGCACCGAGGAGTACGGCGTCAGCAGCACGTTCTTCCGCTTCCCCGTCGCCCAGCACCATGACTCGGTGCAGCGGTTCCACGCCCAGGACATCCGGTTCGAGGTGCGCAACCCGAACGTGCGGATCATCGACAGCGAATGGAGGAGCGGAACGATCCACTTCAGCGACTGCGACGACACCGGGAACGCCTTCCGGGACTTCTCCGCCGACGTGCGCCCGCACCGCTACTCGGTGGGGCCGCGAGGGCCGTTGATCCGCTACGACTCCTGCCAGTTGGTGGGCCACCACGAATACCGGACCGACGGCCGGCGGCATCCCCTGTCGGCCGTCGCCCGCTACGACATGTGCCTGCTGCGCAGCCACGCGGTGAGCGCGTTCGTGGTCGCCGACAGCACCGACTTCGTCAGCTTCGTCGACTGCCTGGACGTCCCCCGCACCGACGACACGCCCACGCAGGCCGACCCCGGCGGCCCGGGCTCCACGACCAGCCCGGTGGCACCCGGGAGCCCGCCGCCGCCCGCCGCTGATGCCGCCCCGCCCACCCCGAGCCCGCCGCCCTCCGCGGCGCCGGCGGCCGGCGGGTGATGCGTTCCGGACGCCGGCCCGCGGTGAGCCGAGCCGTCAGCGCACCACGCTCAGCGACAGCGCGAAGCGGTCCGCGCCGTCCGTCCACCAGTGCCGCAACTCCAGTCCGGCAGCGGCCAGTTCGGCGCCCACACCCTCCTTCCGGAACTTCGCCGACACCTCCGTACGCAGTTCCTCGCCCGCCGCGAAGTCCACGGCGAGATCGAGTGCGGGGATCTTCACGGTCTGCTCGGTGAGCGAGCGCAGCCGCATCTCGATCCACTCGTTCTCCGAGTCCCACAGCGCCACGTGCTCGAAGGCGTCGGGGTCGAAGTCGGCGCCCAACTCGCGGTTGACGACGGTCAGTACGTTCTTGTTGAACGCGGCCGTCACCCCCGCCGCGTCGTCGTACGCCGGGACCAGCACCGACGCGTCCTTGACCAGGTCCGTGCCGAGCAGCAGCGCGTCGCCCGGCGACAGCAGGGCGCGGACCGAGGACAGGAAGCCGGCCCGCTCGGCGGGCAGCAGATTGCCGATCGTGCCGCCGAGGAACGCCACCAGCCGGGGCCCGGGCGTGCCAGGCAGCGCCAGACCGCCGGTGAAGTCGGCGATCAGGGCGTGCACACCGAGCCCCGGCCGCTCGGCGATCAGCGCCTCGCCGGCCTGCCGCAGCGCGCTCTCACTGACGTCGACCGGGACATAGGTCTCCAGCTCCGTCAGCGCGTCCAGCAGGTACCGCGTCTTCTCCGACGAGCCGGAACCCAGCTCGACCAGCGTGCGCGCACCGGTCACGGCGGCGATCTCCCCGGCCCGCGCGACGAGGATCTCGCGCTCGGCCCGGGTCGGGTAGTACTCGTCCAACTCGGTGATCTGATCGAAGAGTTCGCTGCCGTGCGCGTCGTAGAACCACTTCGGCGGGAGTGTCTTGGGTGTGCGGGTGAGCCCGTGGAGAACGTCGGCGCGCAGGGCGGCCTCCGTGGCGTCCTCGGGCAGGGTGCGGGTGACCAGGAACGGACTCACGTACGAAGCTCCTCGGGTGGTACGGATGCCATGTCGCCGCTCGTGTCGCTCAAGTCCTGGAGCGGGGTGAGCCGTACCTCGGTGCGGCTCGCGATGACGAGGGTGCGGTCGGGTACCTCCTGCCAGCGGGGATCGTCGTCGTACGGTTCGGAGGCCACGACCGTGCGCGGTCCTGGCCCGGTGAGGTGGAAGAGCGTGTCGCCCCAGGTGGTCGCGGCGATCGTCGTGCCGTCGGTGAGCAGCAGGTTGAGCCGGGACCCGGGGGCCGCCTCGGCGACCTCCAGGACCGTCCGGGCCAGCGCCTGCCCGACATCGTCACCGGCACGCAGCCGGTGCAGCACCAGCGCCCACACGAACGCCGAGTCGCAGCGCGCCTCCATCGACAGCAACTCCTCGGCGGGCAGCGCCTGTACGAGCGGCGCGAGCGACCCCGGCCAGCCCTTCACCGCCCCGTTGTGCCCGAACAGCCAGGCACCGGCGGCGAACGGCGCCGCCGCTGCCTCCCCGTCGGCGCCCGCCACCGTCGCGTCCCGTACGGCGGCGAGCAGCGCGCCGGTACGTACGACCCGGGCGAGGTCGGCGAAGGACGGGTCCGCCCAGACGGGCCCGGTACGCCGGTAGCGGGCCGGTACCGGATCGCCCTCGGCGTACCAACCGACCCCGAAACCATCGGCGTTGACGGTGCCGTACCGCTGGTGCCGGGGCGCCCACGACTGCCGGTACACCCCGTGCGGCGGCTCCACGACGAGGCTGCCGATCGCCTCCGGAGGCCCCAGATAGGCGAGTTGACGGCACATCAGACGGCCTCCGGGGTGCGGGCGGTGCGGAACCCGGAGAAGATCTGCCGCCGGATCGGATAGTCCCAGTTGCGGAACGTACCCCGGCAGGCCACCGCGTCCACGGCGAACGAACCGCCGCGCAGCACCTTGTACTCGGGCCCGAAGAACACCTCCGAGTACTCCTTGTACGGGAACATGCTGAACCCCGGGTACGGCGCGAAGTCGCTCGCCGTCCACTCCCACACGTCACCGATCAACTGCCGTACCCCGAGCGGCGATTCACCGGCCGGATACGAACCGGCGGGCGCCGGCCGCAGATGCCGCTGACCGAGGTTCGCGTGCTCGGGCCCGGGGTCGGTGTCGCCCCACGGGTAGCGCGTCGAGCGGCCGGTCGCCGGGTCGTGCCGGGCGGCCTTCTCCCACTCCTCCTCGGTGGGCAGCCGGCGCCCGGCCCAGCGGGCGTACGCGTCCGCCTCGTACCAGCAGACGTGCACGACGGGCTCGTCGGGCGGTACCACCTCGGTGACCCCGAACCGCCGCCGCAGCCACTGCCCGCCGTCCCGGAACCAGAACTGCGGTGCGTACAGCGAGTGTTGGCGGATGTGTGCCCAGCCGTCCGGTGTCCACCAGCGCGGGTCGTCGTAGCCGCCGGCCGCGATGAACGCCTGATAGGCGGCGTTCGTGACCGGGGTCGTGTCGATGAAGAAGGACGCCACTTCCCTCCGGTGCGCGGGTCGTTCGTTGTCCAGGGCCCATGGCTCGGCGGAGGTGCCCATGATGAACGGCCCACCGGGGACCAGGACTTCGGCCGGACCTGTGAACAGGGGAGCGGGAGCGGGATCGGGGGCATGGAGCACCGCCGGTCCCTTCCTCAGCTGATGGGTGATCAGCATCGTCTCGTCGTGCTGCTGTTCGTGCTGGGCGATCATCCCGAAGGCGAACCCGGCCTCGGTCAGCCGTGCGCCCGTTCCCTCGAACGCGGCGCTCTCCAGCACGTCCAGGGCCCGGCCGCGCACCTCCGCCGCGTACTTACGGGCCTCGTCGGGTGGCAGCAGCGGCAGCGAGGGCCGTTCGGCGCGCGAGTGCTCGAAGGCGTCGTACAGGCCGTCGATCTCGGGCCGCATCGGCTCCCGCCCGGCGACCGCCCGCAGCAGCCACATCTCCTCCTGGTTGCCGATGTGCGCGAGGTCCCACACCAGCGGGGACATCAACGGCGAGTGCTGGGCGGTGAGTTCGGGATCGTCCACGGTGGTGAGGAGCGCGGTTCGCGCCCGCGCGGTGGTGAGCGCCGCCAGGGCACGCTCCCGGAGTGTCTCCGGATCCAGGGCGGGGTCGGTCATGTGCGGAGATCCTTCCCGTACGAGGTCCCGTGCGCACGCCGGTCCGTGCCGCCCAGGCGGTCGAGCAGGTCGTCGGCGGGGCAACGACCCGGTATGACATAGCGGTCGAGGTACGCGGCGACAGCGCCGACGACCTCCTGGCTCGCGCCCATCCGGGGCAGTGCCTCCAGGGCGGCCGAGAAACAGACGACGGCCACCTCGTGCAGCTCCGGGTCGGTCAGTCCGTAGCGGGCCGCGTCGGCCCACAGCGGGTTGTGCGGGGCGGGCAGTGACTGGGTGCGCTCGGCGAGCGGCTTGACCGCCCGGTAGGCCCGCTCGGCCGCCTCGGGGTCGTCGAAGAGCGCCGCCGTGACGGCGAGCGGGACGATCCAGCCGTCGTCGCCCGGCTGCGCGTCGATCATGCGCAGTTCGAGATGGCCCCGCGGTCTGACCGGCGGGAACAGGGTCGTCAGGTGGTAGTCGAGATCCTCCTGCGTCGGCGGCCGGGGCACCCCGGACCGGATCCACTCCCGGAACGTCAGCCCGTCCTCCGGCACGTCCCAGGGCCCGCTGTCCCGTCGTATGCACATCACCGGGGCGTCGAGCACGTGCTCGGCCCACGCGTGGCGAGGGTCGGCGTCCAGAGCGGGCGCGCCCGCCCGTCCGGCGCCGATCTCCATCCACAGCACCTGCCGGGTGGAACGCCAGCCGGTGGGATGGCGCACGGCGAGCGGGGAGTTGGCGAAGGCGGCCACGAGGACCGCGCCGAGCTGATGCGCGAGCCACCAGCGCCGTCCGTGCCCGAGAGGCCCCGGCTCCTCGTTACCGGCGTCGAGACACACCTGCACGGAGGCCGAGGTGCACATCATGGCGCGGCCTGCCGGGCCGGTGAGGTCGAGGGAGCGCTCCAGGGCGTCGTAGCGCGGCTCGTGCAGGAAACGCCTGGGCGGGTGCCAAGGGTCCTGGCCGATGCCGACCAGGCCGAGACCGTCCTCGCGCAGTACGGCGCGGACGGCGTCCAGGTCGGCGGAGACGGATCCGATGCACTCCATCAGGGTGTCGGCGGGAGCGGAACTGAGTTCCAGCTGACCGCCCGGTTCGACGGTGAGCGCCGACCTGAGAGGCAGGGTCCGCAGGGAAGCGTAGGCCGCTTCGAGCCGTGCGGGTGTCACGGGGAGCTGCGGCTGCCGCAGCTCATGGACGAGCCATTCCACCTCGACGCCGAGGGTACGAGGTGGTCCGGTCTTGAAACAGATTCCCCGGACGAGGGCTTCGACCTCGGCCTCGGAGAGGGCGGTGCGGCGTTTGGTACAGCCACTCGCCGAAGTGGCAGTGGACGCATCGGACATGTAGGGATCCTCCTGAGATTCCACCATGCCGCCGGCCCGGCTTCGGGTGGGCCGGTCAGGCAACGCTCGTCCCACCCAAACCCCTCGCGCCGAATCGCACAAGGGTGCACATGGGCACTTACGGGACGGTGGATCTCCGTTTCCGTGGTGTTTCCGGGCCGTTCGCCGACCCGGGAAACTCTGTTGCACCGCATGTCCAGCATCACCCACGATGCCTGCATGAGCACGGCGGGGGAGCGAGTACCAGGCACGGTCATGGCGCACACGGGGGTGGCGCCATGAGCGCCCGCCTGCGTGACCTCGCCCGTGGTACGGAGGAGATCGTCGCGGCCGGTTCCTACCGAGCGTCCGACGGACGCGAGGTACGACTCGCCGCGGCGATCAAGGCCGCCCGAGCGGGCACACGCCTGTACGGCCCGGCCTCGCTGGATGTCCCCCCGGCACCCGCACCCCTCGCCACGGCCTTCGAGGTCACCGGCGAGAGCAGCCTGGAGGCGGCACGCCGCCTCCCCGGCCCGGTGGCGGTCCTGAACTTCTCCTCGGCCCGCAACCCGGGCGGCGGCTACCTGAACGGCGCCCAGGCCCAGGAAGAGGCCCTGTGCCGGGCCTCGGCGCTGTACACCTGCCTGCTGGAGGTGCGCGAGTTCTACGACCACCACCGCACCCACCGCGACCCGTTCTACACGGACCGCGTCATCCATTCACCCGAGGTCCCGATCTTCCGGGACGACCGGGGCCACCTCCTGGACACCCCGCACACGGCGGGCTTCCTGACCTCGGCGGCCCCGAACGCGGGAGTGATCCGACGCACGACCCCGGAGCGAACCTCAAAAATCCCGGGCGCCCTGGCGAGCAGGGCGGAACGGGTCCTGGAAACGGCAGCGACAGAGGGCTACCAACGCCTGGTCCTGGGCGCATGGGGCTGCGGAGTCTTCCAGAACGACCCGCGCACCGTGGCGGAAACGTTCAGAGACCTGCTGGTGGGCGGCCGTTTCGAGGGCAGATTCGAGAGGGTGGTCTTCGCGATCCTGGACCGCACGAGGGCCGCGACGACAAGGACCGCATTTGAACACATGTTCGCTGGAGTGAGCGCCCCCTAGGGCGAGGCCGGCTTTTAGGGGCGCGGGGAACTGCGCGACCAGCCCCCACCGGCGCGCACCCGACGAACAACCAGACCTCACCGCCACCCATACCGCTCCTGCAACCGCCGAACAACAGAGTTGAACCGCATACGATCCAACGCACAAGCCTCCCGCCGCATCCCGTCCTCGAACAGCCGCAGCACCCGATCCACATCAACCCAGGAATCGCGCCCGGTCCGATCCCATGGCCCGCTCCCAATGGCGACCCACTCCCGATCCCCGTCATGCCGCTTACTGGACAGCTGCACGGCAAGAAACGTCCCGGCAGCCTCCCGAGCGACAACAAGGACGGGCCGGTCCTTGCCCCTCCCGTCGTTCTCCTCAAAAGGCACCCAGGTCCACACGATCTCCCCGGGATCGGGATCCCCGTCGTGGGCGGGCGAGTACTCCGTACGCACCCGCCCCACATCGCGAGGATCGGCCTCGGTGGTGGCGGAGGGGCCAAAACGCCCCGGAACATCGGCATCGGGAAAGGCAGTCACGAGGCTCACGTTAGAGCCTGCGGACTGCCCTTCCACGCATCACCCCTAGTCCTTCTCCACCGCCACCTTCTGCACTTCAGGACCCGCCACCCCGTTCAGCGCCGAAGTCCCGTTCACCGCCTGCCCGTTCTGGTTCATGGACGCGAGTAGCTGTCGCGCCAGCCCCAGCCCGGTACCGCCCATCGTGAGCGCCTTGGCAAGCATCTCCGCCATGCCATCCGCCCCGTTGAGCACCACCATGTTGTCCACGCTGCCGAACGCGGACGCACCGGCCTTCACGATCTCCGGCCAGTTCTCGGCGAGTTGCTGGGCGACCACGGCCTCCTGGTTCTCCGCGAGAGCCGCGGCCCGCGCCTTGATGGCCTCCGCCTCCGCGAGCCCTTGTGCGCGAGTGGCCTCGGCGGCGGCGAGGCCCTTGGCCTGCGATGCAGCAGCCTCGGCCTCACCGGTGGCCTTGGTCGCCATCGCGGCGGCCGCACCCCGTGCCTTGGTCGCCTCGGCCTCGGCGGTCGCGGCCGTCTTGACCCGGTTCGCCTCGGCCAGGGCCGCGAGTTCGGTCTCCTTGGCCTTGGCCTGCGCCGCCGAGATACGCGCGTCACGCTCGGCCTCGGCCCGCGCCCGCGTCTCGTAGGCCTGCGCGTCCGCCGGCTTGCGGACGTCCGCCTGGAGCTGCTGTTCCCGGCGCAGGGCGTCGAGTTCGGCGATACGGGTCTCCTGGACGACGACGTCCTGCCGGGCGGCGGCATCCGCGAGGGGTCCGGCCTGGCGGGCCTTCGCCGCCGCCTTGTCGCGCTCCGCCTGGTACCCGGCCTGGAGGATCTCGCTGTCGCGGGTGGCCTCCGACATCCGGGCCGCGGCCTTCTGTTCGGCCTCGGTGGCGAGTCGGTTGGCCTCGGCCTGCGCGATCCGCGCGTCCCGCTGGACGGCGGCGGCGTGCGGCATGGCGAGGTTCTTGATGTACCCGGTCGGGTCCTCGATCTCGTGGATCTGGAGAGAGTCGACGATCAGCCCGAGCTTCTCCATCTCGGTCCCGCACGCGGCCCGGGTCTGCCCGGTGAGCTTCTCCCGGTCGCGGATCATCTCCTCGACGGTCAACCCGCCGACGATGGACCGCAGATGACCGGCGAACACGTTGTGCACCCGCTCCGCCATCATCTTCTGCTGGTCGAGGAAACGGCGGCCCGCGTTGGCGATCGACACGAAGTCGTCGCCCACCTTGAAGATGACCACGCCCCGCACCTTGAGCGGAATTCCCTGGGTGGTCACGCAGTCCACGTGCAGTTCGGTCTCGTTCAGATCGAGCGAGATCTTGCGCACCGCCTGCATCCCGGGCAGCACGAGGGTGCCGCGCCCCGTGACGATCCGGAACCCCATGCCTTCCTCAAGGCCTTCGGTCCTGTGCTTGGAACCGGAGATGATGAGTGCCTCGTTGGGTTCAGCGACCCGCCACATCATCTTGAACACACCGATGAGCACGAGGATCCCGGCTACCGCGATCCCCGCAACGACGCCGACGAACATCGGCATACGCCCCCTTTGCATGGTGCCCTTTCGGCACCGAACGAAGGCAAGGGTGCTCCTGCGCGGGGCAGGGGTACAGAAGCTGACGAATCCTTGTTGCAAGTTTGACGCACACGTGATCATCCGCAGACGAATCGGTCACCCGGTGTGCCCGGCCGGACTCAACTGTCGTACGCGGCGGTGACGTAGACGGTCCGCGGCGGCAGATACTCCACGACCATCACCACCGTCCCCCGCTCGATACGGTCCTGCGCGGCGGCCGGGTACGCCAGGAAGTGCTCGGCCCCGCCGCGCACCCGGACGATCACCTCGCCGACCAGCCCCGGTCCGATCGTGCCGGTCACCCGCCCCATCAAGCCGACCATCGGCGCGTCGTCCATGGTCACAGCGTACGGGCCGAAACCCCCTTATGCCGCTGCCGAGTCGGCGACGGGTTCGAACGGCGGCCACCGCTCGTGCCAGCGCAGGTCGGCCTCCAACTGCGCGGCCAGCGAGACGAGCAGCGGCTCACTGTTCGCCGGACCGAGCAACTGGGCGCCCACCGGCAGCCCTTCGCCCACGAACCCGGCCGGGACGTTCACCCCGGGCCAGCCCAGCACGTTCCACGGCCAGGCGTACGGACAGGCGGCGATCATCGCGCGGTCGGTCGCGAACCCGTTCAGCGGCAGCATCGCCCCGATGCGCGGCGGGGGAGCGGCCGTGGTCGGCGCGAGGATCACGTCGTACGAGGAGAACAAGGCGCCGATCCGCCGCTGCAAAGCGGACTCCGCACGCCGGGCCAGCCGCAGCGGGGGCCCGCCGAGCAGCCGGCCCAGCCGGGCGGCGTCCCGGGTGCGCCGGTCCAGGAGCGCGGGGAACGGGGCCTCGCGGACCCGCTCGGCGAGACCGGCGGTGGCGCGGGGGATGAAAGTGAGCCCGATCTGCCCGTACGCGGGGTTGGCCTCCTCCACCGTGTGGCCCAACGAGGCAAGTTTCTCCGCGAGTTGGACGATCCTGGCCCGTACGTCGGGCTGGAGCCGGGCGGGCAGCGCGGTGAACGGCGGTTTGAGGGAGAGCGCGATGCGCAGCCGCCCGGGGTCGCGGCCTGCCGCCTCCGATGCGCTGATCGACGGCGGCTGGTGCAGGTCCCGTACATGGTTGCCGCTCGCCGCGTCCAGGAGGAGGGCCGCGTCCGCGACCGTACGGGCCAGGGTGCCGTTGACCGTGATGCCCTGGAAGGACTCGGGGCGCGGCCAGGTCGAGACGCGTCCGCGCTGCGGCTTGATGCCGATCAGCTGGGTCCAGGAGGCGGGGATGCGCACCGAGCCGGCGCCGTCCGAGCCGAGGGCGGCGGGAACCAGGCCGGCGGCGACGGCGGCGGCCGAACCGCCGGACGAGCCGCCCGGGGTGTGGCCCTGGTGCCAGGGGTTGCGGGTGGCGCCGAAGGCGGGGCCCTCGGTGAAGGGCCACTGGCCCAGCTCGCAGGTGTTGGTCTTGCCGACGACGATCGCACCGGCCGCGCGCAGCCGCCGTACCGCCTCGCCGTCCTCGGCCACCGGCGGGAACTCGCCGGGGCAGCCGAACGCGGTCGGCTCGCCCGCCACGTCCGTGTCGTCCTTCACGGCCACCGGGACGCCGAGCAGCGGCCGGCGCCCGCCCGCCGCCAACTCCCGGTCGGCGGCGTCGGCTTCGGCGAGCGCCGCCTCGGCCCGCACGAGCCGGAAGGCGTTGAGGGAGGGCTGGCTCGCCCCGATCCGGGCGAGGGTCTGCTCGACGAGCGTCCGCGAGGTCACCTCGCCGGCGGCCAGCGCACGGGCGCACTCCGCGAGTCCGGCGGCACGCTCGGCAGTCATACGGACACCTCCGTCGCGCTGCGGCGGTGTGTTCCCCATAGCGATTTCACAGCTTCCTACCGAACGGTAACGGCTGGCGCGGCGGCGCGGTGCGGTATGTCGAATGTGGCGCGGCCAGGCGGAAGTTCACAGGTCCGGAGCGTGTCGGAAGTATTGACGTGCGCACGACTCGGACCTACGGTCTGACCGATTTACCGAACTGCGTTCGCAATCTCGAACGTGGAGAGCCGTCGGTCGGATCGTCAAGGAGCCGCTCGTGACCAGACCCCGCCCCACCCCCTCCCGCCGCAGCCTCCTGCGCGCGCTGGCCGCTCTGCCCGCTTCCGCGCTCGTCCTGGGTGAATTCCCCGGACTGCTCGGCACCGCCGCCGCGGCGGCCCCGCCCAGTGGCTCCGCAACGCGTTACACCATCGTGCCGTTCCTCAACAGCAACGACGGCACGGTGAACGTCTACCAGTCCGACGACGCCACCGACTTCCGGCTCGTGCAGTCCTCGGCCTACACCCCGCCCAGCAACCGCATCCGCGACGCGAGCGTGTTCAAGCACACCAACGGCTACTACTACGTCACCTACACCACGCACACCTGGCAGGACACCAGCACCACCATCGGCTTCGCCCGCAGCACGGACCGCGTCAACTGGACCTTCCTGTACGACTACACGGTCCCGATCACCAACCTCTCCCGCGCGTGGGCGCCCGAGTGGTTCGTCGACAGCGACGGCAGCGTGAACGTCATCGTGTCCTGCTCGGTCACCAGCGACGAGTGGATCTTCACCCCGTATCTGCTCAAGGCGACCAACAGCGCGCTCACCGCGTGGAGTTCACCGGTCGCCCTGTCCGGCATCGGCTCGAACCACATCGACACGTACATCGTGAAGAACGGCTCGACCTACCACGCCTTCACGAAGAACGAGACGACGAAGTACATCGAGTACGCCACCGCGACCAGCCTCGCCGGGCCCTACACGATCTCGAAGACCGGCAACTGGGCCGGCTGGGGCAGCTATCGCGAGGGCCCGTCCGTGATCCAGCTCGACAACGGCGGCTGGCGGATCTTCTTCGACGGCTACGGCGACGGGTACTACTACTACAGCGACAGCTACGACACGTTCGCCACCTGGACCGCGCCCAAGGCACTGCCCGTGGTGTCCGGCACGGCACGCCACTTCACCGTCATCAAGGAGACGGTCAGCGGCGGCCCGACCCTGTCGAAGGGCGTCACGCGCTCCTTCCAGTCGGTCAACTACTCGACGCGGTACTGGACGGTGGAGTCCTCGCTGCTCAACCTCCCCGTGGTGACCAGCTCCAGCACCAGCGCGGTCAAGACGGCGGCCACCTTCACGGTGGTGGCGGGCCTGGCGGACGCCAACGGCTACTCCTTCAGGGACAGTTCGGGCAACTACCTCCGCCACTACAACTACCGCGCCCGCTTCGATGCCAACGACGGTACGACGACCTTCGCGAAGGACGCCACGTTCATCGCCCGGACGGGCACGACGTCGGGCTCGATCCGCTTCGAGTCGTACAACTACCCCGGCTACTTCCTGCGCCACTACAACTACCAGCTGCGCGTGGACGTGACGGACGGTACGGACACCTTCCGCCAGGACAGCTCGTTCGTGCCGGTGACGGCCTGGGCCTGAGCTGGACCCTTGCTGACCTGGGGCGGAGCGTCGATGGCTGCGGAACACTTCCCTCCAGTTCCCTCGTATTCCCGGGAGTTCCCGGGAGTTCCCGGGAGTTCCCGGCCGAGTGTGCAATGGATGTGCAACGGGCTGGGCGAGGGCGAGGTCGTGATGACTCGGTCGGAGGAGGGTGTCGGAGTTCGTCGGAACCGTCGGCGCGTGCTTGATCCGGATGTCCGGGTGCGACCCCTGTGCGGTCTGACCGTCGCAGGGGTCGCTGCGTATGCCTCGTACGTGCATCAGCGGGCGTTCGCGATGCAGGGCGGAGCGGATCGTGTCAGCGACTTGTTGTGGCCGCTGTCCGTGGACGGGCTCTCGATCTTGGCGACGGTCGGCCTGCTCAAGCCCACCGGGCCCGGCACGCGGCGTGCCCGAGGCGCGGTGTGGTCGGCTTTCCTGCTGGGGATCGTGGTCTCGCTGGCGGCGGACATCGAGGCGGCCCCGGCTCCGGCGTGGAAGCCGGTGTTGGTCGCCGGGTGGCCACCGGTCGCCCTGCTGTTGTCAGTGGAACTCCTTGTCCACCGCCCGGCTGTGCCGAAGGATCGCGGTCTCGCCCCGCCTGAGACAGCAACCCCTGCCAGGGTGAACGGGCAGCCAGGGCAGGGTGGCGATCCGCTGCTGGCACGGGCCCGGGTGATTGATGCGCAGCACCGGGAGGTTCACCAGCGTCCCGCGTCGGCTGAGACTCTGCGGAAAGAGCTCCATGTCGGCGCCGGCCGGTCGAGACAGTTGGTCAATCTCGTCAGGGGGATCCGGGAGGGCAGTATTGACGCTGAGGCGTTGCGCGATCCGACAGACGGAGAGGAGGGGCTGCGGTCCGATTGGCCTCACCGTGTCGGCGACCAACGTGGTCAACAGGGCAGGGCGATGGCTAACGGCCACCCGGGGTGACCCGCGGGACAGTGCCACAGAAAACAGACCGCCGGGGATCCTGATCCTCGGTAAGGGTGAAACGGTGGTGTAAGAGACCACCAGTGCTCAGGGCGACCTGGGCAGCTAGGTAAACCCCACCCGGAGCAAGGTCAAAAGGAGTCGCTGTAAGAGGCGCGCTCTGCGCGGACGTTCGAGGGCTGCCCGCGCGAGTCCGCGGGTAGACCGCACGAGGCCGGCGGCAACGCCGGCCTGGATGGATGTCCGTCTCCCCGGGCGCCGCGAGGCGACCGGGCGACAGAACCCGGCGTACAGCCCGACTCGTCTTCCTTTGCCCTGTTCTTGCAGGCCCGGGGCTCCCGGCACCGGTCGCCTGCCCGACGAGCGCGGGCTGAAGGGTCGGTCGCCGGGAGGCACCAGGGTGGTGCCGCTCCCGCTGCACCTGGTGGCCCTGTTGCGGGAGAATGTCGAGATGGTCGGCACGGTCGACGAGAGTCGACGGTCACCGAATATGGAGCGGTCATCAGTTGCGCACCTGTCACCGGGTTCCGCTCGAAACCTGCGATCTCGCGCTGCCCCCGCCCTCACTCGGAGCTGGCCGAGGTGGCCCAGCGCGCCGGCAACAGCCTCGATGCCCTCTTGGCCCTCTACGCAAATGCCTCTGTCGGCGCGATCGTGGAGTTGACCGCGCCTGAGTTGTGCGACGGGACAGCTCTCGGCGGACGAGTGGGCGCCACTGGGTGAGGGGTAATGGGCGAGCCTACCGCGTGGGGGAGACCGGTTCCTGGTCCTGTGCGCGGCGGTTGACTTCGCCCAGGCCGTCGGCGATGGCCGTGAGCTGCTGCGGAGTGAGTACGTCGACGAGCAACTCCCGGACGAGTGCGACGTGGCCGGGGGCCGCACGCTCCAGCATGCGCCGGCCGGCGTCGGTGATGACCGCGTAGACCGCACGTACGTCGCTGGGGCAGCAGCGGCGGAGCACCAGTCCGCTCTTCTCCATCTGGGTGATCTGATACGTCAGGCCACTCTTGGAGTTGTACAGCGCGTCGGCGAGGCCGCTCATACGCATCTCGCGGTCCGGTGCCATGTTGAGGCGGACGAGGATCTCGTACTGGAGGTGCGTGATCCCCACGTCCTCCTTGAGCTGCTGGTCCAGGCGTCGGTTGATGAGCGCCCCGGCGCCGACGAAGGCGTACCAGGCTCGCGACTCTTCCTCGTTCAACCACGGTGGTTGGGCCATGCCTCCACAGTACATCCGTCGTTCAAATTCGAACATGACCACTCGTTCCCAGGGTTGTTCAAATTTGAAACTAGCGTTATGGTCGGGACGTCTCATTTCAAATTTGAACCTCGCGGGTTCCTTCGATCGTCGCAGGAGCAGTCATGGACGTCACCCATTCCTCGGGCCAGGCCCTTCTCGCCGGTGCTTCGGTGCGCACTCGCGTGACCGTCCCGCTGCGTTTCGCCGATGGCTATGAGGCTGCCGCAGAGGCCGTCACGTTCCGTGGTCTGGCCGACGGCAAGGAGCACGTGGCGCTCGTCCTCGGCGACCCGGCGGCGGCCCCGGCACCGCTGGTGCGGCTGCACTCCGAGTGCCTGACCGGGGACGTGTTCGGCTCAACGCGCTGCGACTGCGGCCCTCAGCTGCGTGAAGCCGTGGAGCACATCGCCGAGACCGGAGGCGTCCTGCTCTACCTCCGCCAGGAGGGCCGCGGCATCGGTCTGTACAACAAACTGGACGCCTACGCCCTGCAGGACGCGGGCCTGGACACGTACGAGGCCAACACCGCGCTCGGCCTGCCCGAGGACGACCGCGACTACACCGCAGCCGCCCAGATGCTCACCGCCCTCGACATCGCCGAGCTGGACCTGCTGACCAACAACCCCGACAAGGCTCGGCAGTTGCGGGAGCTGGGCGTCAGCGTTCGCGTCACCCGGCCCACCGGTGTCTTCGCCACCGACAGCAATGTCCGCTACCTGCACGCCAAGATCCGGCACACCCACCACACCATCGAGCTGCCCGAAACAGCCGGTCTCGCCGAGTTGGTCGGCTGACCTGCCGCCGCAGACGGCACGGATCACAACGCAAAACATCCACCCCGGAGCCCTGCCATGCCCAACTCCCACGCCCGCGTCGCCACCGATGCGGCACCGCGCTTTGCCAAACAGCTCGCTTCGCACTTCGGCCGGAAGATCCCGGTTGAGGAGGCACCCGACGGCGGGCACCGCCTCACCTTCCAGGAAACCGTCGTCGTGCTCCAGCCCGCAGACGACCACCTGTTGATCCAGGTCAGCGCACCCGACGTTCCCGCGCTCGCCGCCATCCAGGACGTCGTGGGCAGCCATCTCGAGCGTTTCGGCCGCCGCAACGAGTTGACCGTCCCCTGGGAAGCGCCTCGCCATGACTGACAGTACGGCCATGCCCGCCGGCCGGTTGCCCGCCGTCTATCTCTCTCACGGGGCGCCGCTTCTGGCCGACGACCCGGTCTGGCCCGGCCAACTGGCGGCCTTGTCCGCGGACATGCCCCGGCCCAAGGCGATCCTGATGGTCTCCGCGCACTGGGAGGAGGCCCCGTTCGCTCTCGGCGCCACGGAAACCGTGCCACTCGTCCACGACTTCTGGGGATTCCCCGAGAAGTACTACCAGGTGACCTACGCGGCGCCCGGTGCTCCCGAACTCGCGGCATCGGTGCGCAAGTTGCTGCGTGGCCCTGGTGCGCCGGTGCAGGACTTCCCCGACCGCGGCCTGGACCACGGCGCGTACGTGCCGCTCGTCGAGATGTATCCGGACGCCGACATCCCCGTTCTCCAGGTCTCGATGCCCACCCTCGACCCGGTGAAGCTCATGGAGATCGGCCGGAAGCTGGCACCGCTGCGGGATGAGGGGGTACTGATCGTCGGCAGCGGCTTCTTCACCCACAACCTGCGTGCCATGAACTTCGACAACGAGGTCTCCTCGGTGATGGCGGAGTTCGACGACTGGGGCCGACGCGCCCTGGAAACCGGGGATCTGGACGCCCTCGTGGACTTTCGGCACAAGGCGCCGGCGGCACGGTTCGCTCACCCCCGTACCGAGCACTTCGCCCCCTTGTTCGTCACCCTCGGCGCGGGCCATGAAGAACTCGCCGATCAGCGCACCGTGATCGACGGCTTCTGGTTCGGCATGGCGAAACGGTCCGTGCGGATCGGCTGAGACCCGTCAACTCCCGCCCGAGCAAGCACGGATGACAGCAGAGAAGAGAGGCATCGCCGTGAAAGCCGTCATCATCACCGGCTTCGGAGCCGAACCGCTGCTCACCGACATTCCCGTACCGCAGCCGGGCCCGGGCGAACTGCTGGTCCGCCTGCACGCCACGGGGCTCAACCCCTTCGACTGGAAGGTCGCCGAGGGGGCCCTGAAAGGCGTGGTCGAGCACGAATTCCCCCTCGTCATGGGCTCGGACGGCGCCGGCGTGGTCGCGGGCATCGGCCCCGGCGTGACCCGCTTCCGGCCCGGCGACACCGTGTACGGCCAGTTCATGGACGTTCGGCTCGGGCGAGGCTCGTACGCCGAGTACGTCCTGATCGCCGAGGACGGCAAAGTCGCGCGCATGCCCGACAGCCTGCCGTTCCTCGTCGCGGCGGCGCTGCCCACCGCCGGCGTCACCGCCTACCAGGCCATCGAGGCCGCCCGGCTCGACACCGGACACGTCATCCTCATCAACGGCGCCTCCGGAGGAGTGGGTCAGTCCGCCATCCAGTTCGCCGCCCTCCAGGGAGCCCGGGTACTGGCCACCGCCCCACCCGACCTCGGCGACCACCTCCGTGGCCTCGGCGCCCACCAGACCATCGACTTCACCGCCGCACCCACCGCCGAACAGGTCCTGGCCGCCCACCCCGACGGCATCGACGCGGTCCTCGACCTGATCACCCATCCCGGCGGCAGCATCGACGCCCTGACGAGTCTGCTCAGGCCCGGCGGCACGTTCATCAGCACCAATTACGCCGCAGATCCCGAGGCCCTGGCCGCCCGCGAGATTCATGGGGTCAACCTCGCCAACGACCCCAGCCGGGAAGAGCTGGAAGCTCTCGCCGCGCTCGCCGCCGCGGGCAAGCTCCGCATCACGATAGATGCCGAGATCCCCTTGGCCGACGCCCCGGCCGCCGTGAGCCGCGCCCGCTCCGGCCACGCCCGCGGCAAGACGGTCATCCTGCCCTGACCCACGCAGTGCGGGCGTTCGCGCCGCCTGCCGCGCCCTGCCCGTGGCAACGGGTGGCCTTCTTCCCTCGCGGGCCCGCCCCCCTACGGGCCGCATCTCCCCACACGTACGAGGGCCCACCTGGCTCCTCGTCCTTTGAAACACAGGAGGCACACATGTCACATCTCACCCGAAGAGGGCTGCTCGGCGCCGCGGCGGTCGGTGTCCCCGCGGTGGCGATCCCCGCGCTCGCCACTCCGGCGGCGGCCTCGCCCTTGCGGCACGGGAGCCGGTTCCAGCTGGAGCTGGCGAACACGAAGGACTTCCACATCGCGGACTTCGTCGCCTGGAACAACAAGGACATGGACATGCAGCGGCACTACCACGCCGCCGATGTCGTCGTGGAGTGGGGCGGGGTCATCACCGAAGGCGTCGAGCCGCACATCGCCGCCATGCACCAGTTCCAGGTGGAAGTCCCCGACGCCCTCGTCGTCACCCATCAGCCCAATGTGGCGCGGGGCGACTGGACGGCCACCATCGGCGGCATCCCCGCCATGGGGGTCCGGATGGCGACCGTCGCCCAGTGGCGGAGCGGCCAGATCGTCCGCGAGATCCTCTTCATGCGGGAACTGCCCTCCGAAGAGGCTCCCCGGCCGACCGCGCGCCCCTCGCTCACCCTCACCAACCCCGACGACGAGGGGCTCCGCCGCGCCGCCGGCGTGTACCCGGGCTGGAGCTGCGCCATCCACGGCACCGCCCTCGGCAACCGGACGGTCACCTTCGCCAGGCGGGAGAAGGGGCTGATCGTCGAGCAGTACGTCTTCGCCGAATAGATGCCCTACGGCATACCTGAAGACGGTGATGCCACGAGCCACCCGGCGGCGGACCAGGATGGCCCAAATCGCTCTCCCTGCGTCGGTGCCCCTCCGGCAACACTGGTTCCACAAAATTCTTGAGAGTTCAAGTTCATCTCACCACTTGGAGAAGACATGCGACTCAAGCACCTCCACGGCAGCATGCGCCGCACGGCCCGGTCCGTCGGCGTGACCGCCCTGCTGGCCGTCACGAGTGCTACTGCCCTCGCCGCGGCGCCCGCGGCGTCCGCCGCCTCCACGGCCTCACTCACCGTCGAGGTGCCGGCGCAGGTCCGAGGGGAAGGCACCTCCATCGTGTCCTTCGGCAGTCTCCGGATCGACGACGGCACCTCCGTCACGTGCGTGAGCGAGTACGGCGTCTCCGGCGTCTGGCCCCGGCCTGTCATCGCCACCGACTACCAGGTCACCGCGGGTACCACCTACGGCATCTCCGCCTGGGAGGGCAACAAGTGCGACTGGGACGACCCGGCGACACCTCGGCGGACGCAGTCCCTCGGCGGCGTGACCGTCACGCCTACGGCAGCCGACATCTCCAGCGGCGTGTACCGGGTCTCGATCCCGTAGTCATGCCCACCCCGTAGGCCCCCGGCTCCGGCACGGCACAAGCGGCCGGGACCGCGGCGCGGCGGAGGGGGGGCGCGCTCGCCCCGCCCGTGGGCCGGACGCGGTCGACTCCGAGGCCGCCGACCGCACCGCCCGCGGCGACGGAGAAGCCCACGGCGGGGCGGGACAGCGCGACTGTCCCGCCCCGCCAGGCATGTCGTGGCAGTTCACCACCCGCAGTTCACCCACTCTCTGTGTGCTCCGCAGTGTTTCCGCACCCTGCCCGGTGCGCTTGTGCGGGCGGAGGGAAGGGAGCAATCTGGAGGTGACGCCGCGGACGGGTCCGCCAGGATCGGAGGTGGCTGCTGCGGCAGGCGAGAGTTGTGCCCATGGACAGAGACGGCGCGGCCACGGTCGGCCTGAGCCGCGCGGGGCCGACGTCGGAGAAGACCGCATCAGCGGCGGTGGACGGCCACGGACTGGTGACCGCGTGGAGTCCCGGAGCGCGTACGCTCCTTGGCTACGAGCCTGTTGAGGTCGTCGGCCAGCCGGCTGCCGGGCTGCTTGCCGACTCCCTTCCGGCGACCGTCGCGACCCGATGTGCCGCGCGGGAGGGCTGGAGCGGGCAGGTCGCTGTGCGGCACCGTGACGGACACCGGGTGGATCTGTCGGTCGAGGCACACTCCTTGCTGGACGCGGACGGCGAATCGCACTGGTTCCTCACTGTCACCGAGCCGGAGCAGCCCGGTGCGACGGCCACGGAAACGGAAGGCGCCGGGGGCGAACCGGAGACGGCGACGCTCAAGCAGTGGGCGCTGGACCAGATTCCGCTTCCCATGGCGCTCTTCGACCGTCAGGCGCTGGCCATCGCCCTCAACGCGTCGATGGAACGCGCCGTGGGCGAGCCCGAACGGGACCTTCTCGGCGTGCGTATCGGGGAATCCGGCCATCTCAAGGGTATGGATGATCTCGCCGAGGTCGTGGAACGGGTACTGCGGGGCGGGGAGACGGTGACCCGCGAGGCGTTTATGCAAGCCCTCGGGGACACCCGTACGTGGCTGCTGTCCCTGTACCCGGTGAAGGACCCCGCGGGCCATGTGCGGGCCATGTCCCTGGCGGCGGTGGACACCACGGAGCAGTTCCGGGCCCGTCGGCGGCTGAGCGTGCTGAACGAGGCCGGACTGCGCATCGGCACCACGCTCGACCTGACCCGCACGGCCGACGAACTGGCGGAAGTCGCAACGGACCACCTCGCCGACTTCGTCGTCGTGGACCTGCTGGACAGCGCCGTCCAGGGCCAGGACGCGGACGCGGCTCCCCCCGGCGGCCTCCTGGTCTTCCGCCGCGCCGCCCAGCGCTCCGTGCTTCCCGGCTGCCCCGAGGCAGCGGTTCCGCTCGGAGCGACACACACCTACTCCGCGGGCTCGCCCCCGGGTCGCGCCCTGGCCGCCGGCCGGGCCTCACGGCACCAGATCGATGCCGAGACCCTGCGGTGGTGGGCGGCGGACTCCCCTGAGCGCGCCCGCAGCATCCGGGTCCACGGCATGCACTCGATGATGATGGCGCCTCTGCGGGCCCGGGGTGCCACCCTGGGGCTGGCGATCCTCGCCCGCCATCGCACGGCGGATCCGTTCGGCGAGGACGACCTGCTCCTGGCGGAGGAGCTGGCGGCCCGCGCCGCGCTGTGCGTCGACAACGCCCGCCGCTACTCCCGCGAACGCGCGGTGGCCCTTGCCCTGCAACGCAGCCTCCTGCCGCACCACGCGCCCCGGCAGGCCGCCGTGGAAGTGGCCTCTCGCTACCTGCCGGCCCAGTCCAGCGCCGGGATCGGCGGCGACTGGTTCGACGTCATCCCGCTGTCCGGAGCCCGGGTGGCCCTGGTGGTGGGAGACGTCGTCGGCCACGGCATCCGCGCCTCCGCCACCATGGGCCGGCTGCGCGGCGCGGTACGCACCCTCGCGGACATGGACCTGACACCCGACGAACTGCTCACCCAGCTCGACGACCTCGTCCTGCGCCTGGACCGCGAGAACTCGGCGGACGATGACATCGACCCGGCCGAGGAGTACGCGAGCGAGGTCGGTGCCACCTGCCTGTACGCCGTCTACGACCCCATCTCCCGGCACTGCTCCGCGGCCAGGGCAGGCCATCCCCCGCCGGCCCTGGCCACCCCGGACGGCGCGGTCGACCTCCTCGACGTTCCCGCGGGCCCCCCGCTGGGGGTCGGCGGCCTGCCCTTCGAGGTCGCGGAGTTCGACCTTCCGGAAGGGAGCGTCCTGGTCCTCTACACCGACGGTCTCCTCGAAACCCCCGACCGCGATCCGGACGACGGATACGCCCTTCTCCGTGAAGCCCTCGCCACACCCGGCCGCCCCCTGGAGGAAACGTGCGAGGCGGCCCTGCGCAGCGTGCTGCCCGAGCGGCGCACCGACGACGCGGCCCTCCTCCTGGCCCGGACCCGGGCCCTGGGTTCCGACCGGGTCGCCACCTGGGACCTGCCTGCCGATCCGGCGGTCGTCGCCCGCGCCCGCGAACTGGCCTGCGCCCAGCTGTCCGACTGGAACCTGGAGGACGCCGCCTTCACCACCGAACTCGTCGTCAGTGAACTGGTCACCAACGCCATCCGCTACGGCGGCCCTCCCGTCCAACTGCGGCTGATCCACGACACCGCCCTCATCTGCGAGGTCTCCGACGCCAGCAGTACCGCCCCCCACCTGCGACGCGCCCGCGTCTTCGACGAGGGCGGCCGCGGTCTGTTCATCGTGGCTCAGCTCACCGAGCGCTGGGGCACCCGCCACACCAGCACCGGAAAGACCATCTGGACCGAACAGCCCCTGCCCACCCCCGACCAGCCCACTGATGGAGACAGCCCTTGCGGGGTTGGCCCCGACGACGGCTGACACTTCCGCGCGAGCGAGGACGAGCCTGAGGAGTGGGAGCGGGTCTGTTCCCCAGCAGCCGAGCACGAGTCGCAGCACGTCCGCCAGGCCGCGCTCACCGGTGCGGTGTTCGGCGGACAGGATGTAGGTGCGCAGGCCGCAGGGGTCGCCCCGCCGCCGCGGACGGGGTTGTCGCCGACCATGAGGGTGGCGTGGCGGTCCGCGCCGAGGTCAGCGCAGGCTTTGAGGAACAGCTGCGGGTCGGGTTTCTCGCGGCCCAGCTCGTAGGAGATGACGCAGGTGTCGATCAGGGCGTCCAGCCCGTGGTGGGCGAGGTGGGTGCGCAGGTCCCGGGCGAAGTCGCTGACGATGCCGATGCGCAGTCCGCGTTCACGCGGTGCGCGCAGGACGGGTTCGGTGTCGGGGTAGGGGACCGAGGCGTCCGGGGCGGTGAGTTCCGCACCAGGTCACGCGCCACCGCTCACACCCACCTCGGGTCGCGGGCAGGCATGAGACGAGCACCGATGAACAGAACGCGCAATGCGGTCTCCTCCAGCCTGGCGGCCTGGCGGCCTGTCCGACGTGATGGTCAGGCGGGGGTCTCGGCGGTGGCGGTGAGGATCGCGCGGCCGAGGATGTGGCGGGCCATGGTGAAGCCGAGGAAGGCGGGGGTGGAGTCGGTCGGGATGGCGATGTTCTCGACGTCGAGGGCGTGCACCACGAAGACGTAGCGGTGGGCGCCGTGTCCGGCCGGCGGGGCCGCGCCGATGAAGCGTCCGGTGCGGGCGTCGTTGGGTACCTGGAAGGCGCCCTCGGGCAGGTTGGATCCGGTGTCGTCGCCGACGCCCTCGGGCAGGTCGGTGACGGTGGCGGGGAGGTCGGCCACGGCCCAGTGCCAGAAGCCGGAGCCGGTCGGGGCGTCCGGGTCGTACATCGTGACGGCGTAGCTCCGGGTGCCCTCGGGGGCGTCGCTCCAGGACAGTTGCGGGGAGACGTCCTTGCCGCCCGGGATGCCGAAGAGGCCGGACATCTGCTCGACGGGCAGTGGGGCGCCGTCGGTGAGTGTGGTGCTGGTGAGGGTGAAGGTCGCTGCCTCGGGGAGGCGGGCGAAGGGGTCGTTGGCGCTCATGGCGTCGTTCCTTTCACGGAATCAGTCGTCCATGGGGGAGGGGTGGAGGGCGGGACGGTCACCCAGTCCCGCCCTCCCGTGTTCAGTCCGCCACGGCCGTGTCCGTGCCGGATTCGGCTGGCTCGGTGGAGGCGACAGCGGAACCGCGTCCTGTGACCGCCGCGTCGCCGGTGGGGCCGACGTGCTGGACCGCGTGGGTCGCGTTCGGGTTGAACGTGAGGCGGAAGACGTCGGGGCGGGAGTAGTGGCCGGCCGGGTCGTAGGCGTGTTTGGCGATGGCGAGGAGGTCGGAGTCGAGGTCGGCGTAGAGGATGCCCTCCTCGGTCTCGGGCAGGGGCTTGGCGAGTTCGGTGCCCTCGGGGCCGTAGATGCGGGTGAATCCGCCGCCCTGGAGGAGGAGTTCCCGCTTGGCGTCGGTGTCGCAGAACAGGTCCTGTCCCGCCTGGCCGACCGTGGCGCAGGGCGCGAGGACGAAGGTCTGGCCCTCGACGGCGTAGACCAGGCTGACGGCCGTGTTCACCTCGGGCCCGAGCGCGGTCGCCATGCCCCGGTAGACGGAGAAGCTCGGCCAGGACGCGACGTGGATCTGCTCGCCCTTGCTGTACATCGTGTACTTGGTCAGCGGCTGGATGTGCTCGGCGCAGTTCAGCGCGCCGAGGCGGCCGAGTCTGGTCTCGTGGACCTGGATGTCGCTGCCGTCGCCCTCGCCGAAGACGGTGCGTTCGGCGTGGGTGGGCTTGAGTTTGCGGCGTACGGCGAGGACGCGGCCGGTGTCGTCGATGGTGGCCTGGGCCATGTAGAGGCTGCCGGTGACGGTGCGTTCGGCGAAGCCGAGGACGACGAAGATGCGGTGCTCGGCGGCGGCCGCGGCGATACGGGCGAGGTGTTCTCCGTCGCGGGTCATGGAGTTGTCCGCGTACCGGGGGACGTACTGCATGCCGGCGAGGGGGGAGTCCAGCCAGATCCACCACGGGTAGCCGGGCAGGAACACCTCGGGGAAGGCGACCAGCTCGGCTCCGCCGGCGGCGGCCTGGGCGATCAGGTCCACGGCGTGGTCCACCCCGGCGTCGAGGTCCAGCCACTTGGGTTCGGCCTGTACGGCCGCTACACGCACTACGGAAGACACGTCTCGTACTCCATCTCAATTGGATCAGGTGTGCATGGGGGAGCGGTGTCCTCCAGTGCGGGTGGGTGACGGTCCGGCTCGGAAACTCTCAGCGGCTCTCAGTGGCTGAAGCGGGTGATGGCCTCCTCGTCCCAGGTGATGCCGAGGCCGGGGCCTCGCGCGGTGATCGTGCCGTCGACCGGCTGTAAGGGCTCGGCCAGCAGGGGTCCGGCGAAGTCGAGGTGCTCCAGCCAGTGGGCTGTCGGTGTCACAGCCAGGGTGTGCGCGCTGGCTTCCATGAAGAGGTGGCTGGACAGGGGGAGCGAGGCGGCGTCGGCCTGGCCCATGGCCTGGAGCCAGCCGGTCACGCCGCCGATCTTCATGATGTCCAGCATGCAGAGATCACTGGCCCGGACGGTGACGGCGTTCGCCATACCGCGCGGGAACCACCAGTTCTCACCCGTCTGTATGGGCACCGGCGAGGCGCGGCGGACAGCGGCGTGGCCGTGCAGGTCGTCGGCGGGCACCGGTTCCTCCACCCAAGCGAGGTCGTACGCGGCGAGGCGGTTGATCCGCTTCACGGCCTCGGTGGGAGTGAGCGACTGGTTGTAGTCGACCATGAGCGCCACATCGGGGCCGATGGTTTCCCGGACCTCTCGTACGACGTTCACGTCGTCCTCGGCGGTCCGTCCGGCGAGCTTGATCTTGATGCCGCGGAAGCCGCGGGCTACCGCCTTCTCCAGGACCGGAGCGTCCTGGACCGGGTCGACGACGCCGTAACTGTCGTACGCCGGAAGGGGTTTGGGCTCGCCGCCGAGCAGGGCGACGACGGGGAGCCCGGCCGCCTGGCCGAGGGCGTCCCACAGCGCCATGTCGAGACCGCCCACGACCATGCCCACCAGGCCCTGCCAGCCGAGGAGTTTGAAGCGGCGGTCGAAGTCGCGCATGCGCTCGGCCGGAGCCACGGACTTTCCGGCGAGTTCCGGCCCGATGTCCGTGATGAGGCGGACCAGGGCGCCGAGCGTCCGGTCCGTGTAGCCGAAGATGTACGAACGGCCGTGGATTCCCTCGTGGGTGTCGACGTCGATCAGGACGAGCGGCGCCGTGGGAACGTCGCCGACCGCCGTGCGGACCGGCCGGGCCAGGGGGACGTTCACGGCGCGCGCCCGGACCGAACGCACGGTGAGCCGCTCGTTGCCCATCGGACGGTTCACTGCGCGTACGAGGGGTCGACGCGGTCGAGCATGCGGCGCAGGGCGGCCCAGTCGCGGCCGTGGATGAAGGCCTCGTTGGAGGTGTCGAACTGTCCGGCCGTGTGCTCGGCGATCTCCTCGTCGCACTCGATGACCGCGCCGCTGGCCTGGGCGGTGACCTGGATCTGGCAGGCCAGTTCGAGGTAGTAGAGGTCCTCGAAGGCCGAGCGGACGTCCTCGCCGGTGGTGAGCAGGCCGTGGTTGCGCAGGATCAGCGCCCGTTTGTCACCGAGGTCGCCGACGAGCTTGTCCTGCATTGCCTGGTCCAGCACGATGCCGGCGAAGTCGTGGTAGGCCAGCCGGCCGTGGAAGCGCATGGCGTGCTGGCTGATGTCGAGCAGGCCGCGCGGCTGGGCCGCCACTGCGGACCCGGCCTTGCTGTGGGTGTGCAGCACGCACGCCACCTCGGGACGGGCCTGGTGGATGGCGGAGTGGATGATGAAGCCGGCCGGATTGGCGCCCGACTCGGGGCCGTCCAGGACGTTGCCCGCCAGGTCGACCGTGACCAGGTTCGACGCGCAGATCTCTTCGTAGAGCAGGCCGAAAGCGTTGATCAGGAACCGGTCGTGACGGCCGGGCACCCGGGCGGAGATGTGGTTGTAGATCATGTCCGTCCAGCCGTACCGGGCGATCAGCCGGTAGCAGGCGGCCAGATCGACTCGTACGGCCCATTCCTCCGGGCTGACGCGCTCGCGGACCGTGGGGTCGGGAAGCGCGATGCGGTCCCAGGCGGCACCGCTTGTCGGGTGGGAGGTGGTGATCATGGGTGATCCTTCCCGGGCGATCTAGGGATCGGGCGATCAGGGAGGCCGGGAACGGCCGTGCGGGGTGGGCGGCGAGGACGTCCACCGCTCGTTGTCGGGAAGGCTACGGCCGTATCCTGGCCGGGCAGAGGTGTGAACTCTCCACTCTCATTGCATGTCGGGCGTATGATTCACACACTCGTTGACGGCTGTGACCTAGGACGTCTCATGGACAGCACCGCGGATGAGCTGCTCGAACGCCAGCGTCGTCGGGAGCGGGAGCTGTCCAGTCTGTACGCCACGGCACGGTCGCTGACCGTGCTGCGCGGAGTCGAGGAGGTGCTGGCCAGTGTCGTCGGGCACGCTCATGACCTGATCGGTACCGATCTCGCGTATCTGGCGGTGCTGGAGGAGGACGGGGCGTATCTGCGGGTGCGCGCCACGGCAGGGACGGTCACCCCCGGGTTCGCCGAGCGGACGCACGGTCCTGCCCATGTCGGCATCGCCGGGCGGGTGGCCACGACCCGGGCCCCGTACTGGGCGAGTGACTATCTGGCGTCGACCGAGATCGTCCACCATCCGGGTATCGACAGTTCCATCGAGGCGGAGGGCATCGTGTCGATGCTCGGGGTCCCGCTGATCGCGGGTGGCCGGTTCCTCGGCACGCTGATCGCGGCGAACCGTCAGGAGCGGCCGTTCGTCCGGGACGATGTCGCCCTGCTGAGCGCCTTCGGCGACCACGCGGCGGTGGCGCTGGAGAACGCCCGGCTCTACGACGAGAGCCGCCGCGCGCTGCACGCCCTGGAGACGGCGTACGCCACGATCGAGGCGGCCGAGGCCGTCCACGAGGCGCTCACCCGTGTGGTGCTGGCCGGCGGTGACGTGGGCGCCGTCGCCGATCTCGTCGTGGACACCCTGGGCGGTGGAGTCCTCGTCCTCGACCACGCCCAGCGTGTCCTCGTCGCCCGCGGAGAGCCTGCCGACGAGGGCGAGGCACAGGTCCGTGAGCACGCCGTCCTTTCCGCCTCCCCGCCCATGGCCGAGGCGGTCGCCCCCGGCATCGAGGAGAGCCGCAGGTCCGGGCGCTGTGTCACCGTCGAGCGTGGCGACACCCTGCGGCACACCGTGGCGGCGGTCGTCGTCGGCGCCACCCACATGGGCGCCCTCGTCCTGTCCCGCCACGGCGACCCGGACCCGGTCGAGGCACGCATCCTCGAACGCGCGGCACAGACCGCGGCCCTGCTGACCCTGACCCAGGACGCCGTCGTCCGGGCCGAGGAACGCGTCCGGGGCGAACTCCTCACCCAACTCCTCACCGCCCCGCGCCCGTTCTCCACCGAACTCGCGCTGCGCGCCCGCGCCCGGCACATCGAGCCCGGACATCTCGACACCGTCCTGGTGGTCGACGCGGCGAAGGACCGGCTCGGCGACACGACCCGCCTGCTGCACGGCCTCGCGCAGGAGTACGACGGTCTGGCGGGCGAGCACCTCGGCGTCCCCGTCGCCCTGATCCGCGCCCAGGACGCGACAGCGGCCGCGACGAGCGTCCACCAGAGACTCCGCCACGTGCTCGACACCCCTGCCCTCGTCTGTGCGGCGCCTGTTCGGCCCGGTGCGGAACCACTCGGAGGCAGCGTCACCCTGGCGAGCCGCTGCTGCCGAGTACTGCGCGGGATCGGGGTGCGGGACGGCGGGACCACCACCGAGCGGCTCGCGATGTACACCGTCCTGTTCGATCCCGACCGGGACCAGGATCTCGGAGCCTTCCTCGACGACTCCCTCGGCCAACTCCTCGCCCACGACACCGAACGCGGCACCGACCTCCTGGGCACCCTCACCGCGTACTTCGCCAGTTCCCGCAACCTCGCCGCAACCGCCCGCGCCCTGCACATCCACACCAACACGCTCCTCAAGCGGATCGAGCGCATCGGCGGCCTGCTCGGCCCCGAATGGCAGCAGCCGGACAACGCCCTGAGGCTTCAGCTCGCGGTCCATCTCCATGAATTGGCCCAGCGGATTGAGCAGGTCGACTGACGTACCGGCCGTCGCGGAGCCGCAGAGTGTGGAGGCGTGACCGTGCCGGGCCCCACGTCCTCAGGGCGCTGCCGTCAGTCGTCCTGGGGCGGGGTCTCCCGGAAGCGGGCGGCGAGTTCGCTGCGGGAGCGGATGCCGAGCTTCGCGTAGATGTGTGTGAGGTGGTACTGGACGGTCTTGACGGAGATGAACATGTCGAGGGCCGTCTGCTGGTTGGTGGCTCCGGCGGCGACGAGCTGGGCCACGGCCTGTTCCTGGGGCGTGAGCCGGGAGAGGGCGGGGGTGGTGCGGCCGGTGTGCAGGCCGCCCGCCTTGAGTTCGCGGTCGCAGCGCTCGACGTAGGTGCGGGCGCCGAGGGTGGCGTAGGCGTCGCGAGCGTTCTGGAGGACGGTGTCGGCCTCGCGGCGCTTGCCCGCACGGCGCAGGGTCTGGCCGTAGGCGAAGTTGACGCGGGCCCGGTCGTAGGGGAGGGGCAGGTTGTCCAGGTGGGCGAGGGCCTGTTCGAACTCCTCGCGGGAGGTGTCGATGTCGCCGCGCGCGGCGGTGAGCCGCCCGCGGGCCAGACCGAGCCGGGCCCGGGTGGAGCGGTGGGCACGGCGTGCGGCGAGGTCCTCGTACGGGGTGAGGAACGCGTCCGCCTCGTCCAACTGGCCGGTCATCACGAGGGCGTTGGCGTACACGTCCTGCCAGGGCCAGAACCCCGGCTCGTCGATGGCCTCCCGGGCGGGCAGGTGGGCGAGGGGGGACAGTGCTTCGAGGGCTCGTGCGTAGTCGCCGCGTGCCTCGGCGACCTGGGCGCGGGCCAGGCAGGCCGGGACCAGCATGACCTCGTAGTGGTGCAGGTCGGCGGCGGCCTCGCCCAGGTGGTGGTCGGCCAGGTCCCAGTCGCCGCGCAGGGCGTGTAGCTGGGCGCCGGTCCAGTGGACCAGCGGACGGACGAGTTCGATGCGCACCTCGGCGAGACGGGCCGCCGCGCGCTGCACGGTCTCGACGGCCTCCTGCCAGGCCCCCAGGGCGAACTGGGTGCGGGCCAGCCAGCCCTGGGCCCACAGGGAGATACGGGTGGAGCCCATCCGGTAGCCGGTGGGGACGGCGGCCTCCAGTCTGCGGCGTGCGGCCTCGGGGTCGTCGAGGGCGAGGTCCACCCAGCCGCGGCCGAGCTGAAATCGTTGGGGCTGGGCGCCGCCGGGCAGTTTGGCGGCGGCGGCCTCGTACGCCGCCAGGGCTTCCTCCGGACGGCCCATGGCGGCGAGCCCGAGACCCAGGATGGCCTCCGATTCGACGGCCGACGGGTCGCCGGGATCCGCCAGTTCGACGGCCCGGCGGGCCCAGGCGACGAGATCGGGCGGATCCCAGCGCCCGAGCGCGTGCAGGACGCGGCGCTGGCAGAGTTTCGCCATCGTCTCGGGATCGTGTTCCGGGTCGCAGCGTTCCTCCGCCTGGGTCAGGAACACCTCGGCCTCCGACGGGCGTCCGCGCATGATCGCCAGGTAGGCGAGGACCACGTCGCGCAGGATGCCGGCCGGGAAGCTCTCCAGCTCCGCGGCGAAGCCGGCGGCCTGCGGCACGTCCCCGGCACCGATCATGGCGTCGACGGCTCGCAGCAGCCGGTCCTGGCGAAGGGCGCGGGCGGGACTGAGCCGGCCGGCGCGGACCAGGATGTCGGCCACCGCGGCCCACTCCCCGGCCAGGGCCCGCTCGGCCGCGTACTGGTCGAGTTCCTCGGCGAGCTTCCCGTCCACGGTGGTGGCCGCGGCCACCTGGTGCATCAGCCGTCGGCCGGGGCCCTCGACGGTCGCCGCCGCCCGGCGGTGCAGCGCGGCGCGCCGGGCCAGGTCGATGCCCGTGAGGACGGCGGCCCGGATCAGCGGGTGGGCGAAGGCCAGCAGGGTGCGTCCGGGATCGACGGTCGCGGTCAGCAGCCCCGCCGCCCGCGCCTCGTCCACGGCGGGCAACGGGTCGTCGATGTCCGCGAGCGCGGCGGCCTCGGCGAGCGACACGTCGTCCGCCAGGACGGCACACGCCTCCACCAGGGCCCGGGCCGCGTCACCGCACCGGGCGAGACGGTGCCGGACGGCCGAGGCGTAGCGCACGGGAGCGGGCAGATCGGGCCGCCAGTCCTGCCAGGTCTCGCGGGGCAGCTCACGCAGCAACTGGGTGACGTGGCGGGGATTGCCCAGGGTGTGGCGGCACAGGTGCCGAGCCGCGGACAGGTCCAGAGCGACGCCCTCGATCTCGCGGGCCAGTGTCCCGACCTCCTCGGGGGACAGGGGCCGCAGCCGTACGGCGTCGTCGCGACAGCCGTCGAGGAACTCCAGGGTCCGCAGCACTGTGGGGGCCAGGTCCGGCAGGTTCTCGCCGGGGCCTCGCGTCCCGTTCAGTTCGTACGGTGCGTCGCGGGCGACCAGCACGACGAGGACCTTCTCCCGCGCCATCCGGCGCACCGCGGAGCGGATCGCGCGCAGGCTCTCCACATCGGCCCAGTGGGCGTCCTCGACGATCACCACGAACGGCCCCAGCTCCTGCCGGGCCGCCCACTGGCGGTGCAGAAGCCGGCCGGTGTCCAGGACCGCCTGCGGGGAGGCGGGGTCCGGCACGGTCACGGCGGAGCCGGGCGCACCGGCCTGCATGAGCTGTTCCGTGATCCCCAGGGGCAGACCGGACTCCCAGGACACTCCGGCCACGCGCAGGACACCGGGAACGGGCGTGTCGTCGTGTGGCCGGTGGGCCCCGAGGGCGTGTTCGACGAGGGCCGTCTTGCCGATGCCCGCCGGTCCCTCGACCAGGACCAACGAGGGGTGGCCCGCGCAGGCGGCGCCGATCGCGCGGGTCAGCGCGGTGCTCTCGCCGACCCGCCCGATCAGGCGTTGCCGCTGTTCAGGGCGGTCATTCATGTGCCAGCACGCTAGCACCGCCACTCGCGAGAGGCTCGGTCACGGAAGCGGACCGGGCCTTCGTGCGCTCGGCCGCCGGGCGCGGGACGAAGCAGGTGACGAGCGCTCCGACCAGGGCGACTCCGGCGAAGACG
The DNA here is from genome assembly GCF_045041225.1 of Streptomyces sp. NBC_00075. Classification (NCBI taxonomy): domain Bacteria; kingdom Bacillati; phylum Actinomycetota; class Actinomycetes; order Kitasatosporales; family Streptomycetaceae; genus Streptomyces; species Streptomyces sp. NBC_00075. Next base: position 917,837 of record NZ_CP108243.1, on the reverse strand, counting down.
TAGAAGGCGTGGCGCGGGGCGAGCCCGGCGCTCATGAGCGCCCCGCCGACGAGAGGGCCGCCGATGCCGCCGAGCCGGCCGAATCCCGCGCACCAGGCGACGCCCGCCGCACGGGCCGGGGTGTCGTAATAGTTGGAGACAAAGCCGTAGATGAGGACCTGAGTGCCGATGGTGCCCACGCCCGCGGTCGCGACCAGGGCCAGCAGAACGCCGAGCGACAGCCCGAACGGGAGCAGACACAGGGAGGCGGCGGCCAGCACGAACGTCGTGGCGATCACTCGCTGGGGGCCGAGCCGGTCGGCGGAACGCGAGGCGAGAAGGCCGCCGATGATGGCGCCGCCGTTCAGGGTGAGCAGGAAGAGCAGGGCGTACGACTTGCCGAAGCCGCTCTGGCCCATGATCTCCGGCAGCCAGGTGTTCAGGGCGTAGGTGAGCAGCAGGCCCGAGCAGCTCATCAGGCCGAGGAGCAGGGTGGGCAGGGCGTAGCGGCGGGTGGCGAGTGCAGCGAAGCCGACCTTGGTCTTCTCCGGTGCCTCGGCCGGTGCCGCGTCGGGCAGGGCGACCCCGGTGCGCGCGGCGACCTCGCGGGCCCGTGCCACGTGTCCGCGGGCGAGCAGCCACTTCGGTGACTCGGGCAGGCGCAGCAGCGCGACGGGCAGCAGGATCACGAGGGGCGCGGCGCCGAAGAGGAACAGCAGGCGCCAGTTGTCCCCGCCGGAGGCGAGCGCCAGCAGGGCCGCGAGGACGCCACCGGCGGGGACGCCGCTGTAGACGATCGCGTTGTAGACGTTACGGCGGTGGGGCGGGGCGAACTCGGCGATCACGGCACCCGCGGTGGCCACCAGCGTGCCCACCCCGATGCCGGTGAGGAAGCGCAGGAAGCCGAAGACGGCGATGTCGGTGGCGAAGGAACTCAGCCCCATGGCGACGGAGAACCAGACGATGCCGACCAGCGTGACGCGTCGCCGCCCGATGTGGTCGCCGACGGCTCCGGCGAGCAGGGCGCCGACCATGACGCCCACCAGCGCGTAGGAACCGAGGGCGCCCGCCTGGCCGGTGGTGAGCTGGCCGATCTGGCTCGGGTCCCGTAGGAGGACGGGGACGACGGTGCCGTAGACGACGAGGTCGTAGCCGTCGAAGAGGAGGGCGACGAAGGTGATGGCGACGATCCAGCGCAGCGTGGCGCGCTGCCGTGGGTCGGCTGTTCTCGGCTGCTGAGTGTTCATCGTGGTGACCCCTTTTTCACGGGAGCGGATGGGTCTGCCTCCGCTGTCCGGGCATGGGGGGACCCCGGGCAGCGGCATGCGGTACTGGGGAGGTGGGGGGCATCAGGCGTGTGGGGGAGGTGGGGACGGGGAGCAGGAGGTGTCAGCCGAGGTCTCCGCCGGCGACGGGGAGCACCGTGCCGGTGATGTAGGAGGCCTCGTCGGAGGCGAGGAAGCAGATCGCGGCGGCCTGCTCGTCGAGCGTGCCGTAGCGGTTCAGCAGGCTGGAGGAGAGGGTCTGGTCGATGTGGGCCTGGAACCAGTCCTTCTCCTGTGCCGTCCGCGGTGCCGGGGTGCCCCGGGAGATCCGGCGCGGGGGCGCCTCGGTGCCGCCCGGCGCGGTGGCGACCACGCGGACGCCGGCGTCGGCACACTCGAAGGCGAGTGACGCGGTGAGCGCGTTGATGCCGCCCTTTGCCGCGGAGTACGGGATGCGGTGGATACCGCGGGTCGCGCACGAGGAGACGTTGACGATCACGCCGTGGCCCTGCTCCGTCAGCGTCGGCAGCACCGCGCGGCAGGACCACAGCGTGGTCATCAGTGAGCGGGTGATCTCCGCCTGGATCTCGTCGGCGGTGAACTCGGTGAACGGCTTGAAGTTGATCGCGCCGCCCACGTTGTTGACCAGGACGTCGATCCGGCCGTGGTGCTCCAGGGCGGAGGCGACCGCCGCCTCCGCCCCGCCGTAGGACTCCAGGTCGGCGGTGACGGAGTGTGCGCCGAGTCCGGCCGCGACCTCGTGCACCAGCTCGGAGCGGTCGACGAGAGTGAGTTCGGCCGACTCGGCGGTCAGACGGCGGGCGACTGTGAGCCCGATGCCCTGGGCCGCGCCGGTGACCAGCACCTTCTTCCCCGCGAACCGGTCCGTGTGCACCTGCGCGCTCATGCCGCCTCCGCTGTCTGCCGTACGGCCGCCGGGGTGAACTTCTCGTAGTGGAAGCTCGCCGGCGTCACGCCGAGCGACGCGATGTGCCCCCGCACCCCCTCGACCATCGCCGGCGGCCCGCAGAGGTAGACGTCCGCGTCGCCGTCGTGGAGAGTTTTGGCGTCGATCAGGTTCGTGACGAACCCCTTGTTCCGGGCGCTGCTGGACGGGTCGGCCACGCAGTGGTCGAAGGTGAACGACGGGATGACCCCGGCGTAGTCCTCCAGGGTGTCCAGATGGACGAGGTCCTGGTCGGTGGTGACGCCGTAGAGCAGGTGGACGGGCTGCCGCGCTTCCGGGTTCTGGGCCAGGCGTTCCAGCATCGACAGCAGCGGTGCGAGTCCGGTGCCGCCGGCCAGGAACAGGGCGGGGCGGGCGAGTTCACGCAGATAGAAACCGCCCATCGGCCCGGTGAAGTCGAGGCGGTCGCCCACCTGCGCGCGTTCGGCGAGGTACGAGGACATCGCGCCGCCCTCGGCGAGGCGTACGAGGAACGAGACGAGCTGCTGGTTCGGGCCGGAGCTGAAGGAGTACGACCGGGCCTGGTCCGTCCCCGGGACCGCGATGTTGACGTACTGGCCGGGCAGGAAGCCCAGTGCCGCGCGGTTGCCGACGTCGAGGGTGAAGCCGACGGTGGTGGGGGAGTGCCGCTGGATGTCCACCAGCGTGGCGGTGTGGGAGGCCGCCGCGGTCTTCGCGGCCGCCGAGGTGGACGGAATGCGCAGCACGAGGTCGCTGTGCGGGGTCATCTGGCAGGGCAGGCAGTAGCCGAGGGCCGCCTCGTCCTCCGTCAGCGCCTCGTCGATGTAGTCACCGCCGTCGTAACTGCCGGACTCGCAGACCGACTTGCATGTCCCACAGGCGCCGTCGCGGCAGTCGAGGGGGATGTTGATGCGGGCCTTGTACGAGGCGTCGGCGACCGTTTCTCCCGGTCGGCACTCGATGAACCGGGTGATGCCGTCCTCGAAGCCCAGGGCGACCTGGAATGTCATGAGGGTGCTCGTTTCAGACGTGGTAGATGTCGACGACGTGATGCACGTAGTCGTTCTTCAGGACGACCTTCTTCCGGGTGATCAGCGGGGCCGGGCCGGAGAGGTCGAGGCGGTAGAAGGACGTGCCGAAGTACGTGTCGGTCGTCTGGTAGCGGTAGTAGAGCGTGAACCAGTTGAAGCGCACGTCCACCAGGTCACCGTCGCGGCCGGTGACCTCGACGTTGGTGATGTTGTGGCCGGTGCGCGGCTCGGGCAGGCTCGTCGCGCTGGAGCGGTCGGTGCGGATGCGGAAGACGCGGTCCTCCAGACCACCGCGGTTCGGGTAGTAGACCAGCGAGATCTCGCGCTGCGGATCGCGGGTGAGCTGGTCGTCGTCGGCCCAGGCCGGCATCCAGAACTCGGCGTCCGGGTGGTAGCACTCCAGCCACTTCTCGAACTCGCGGTCGTCGAGGTGACGGGCCTCGCGGTAGAGGAACCGGCGGATGCCTTCGAGCGTGATCTCTTCGACTGCCGTGCTCACTTCGCCACCTCCAGCGCCTTGCGCAGGGTCCGCAGCCAGTAGCCGTGCTGAATGGGGTAGAGCCCCTCGTCCTCTGTGCGCACCCCGCTGGCAACGGGGTTGATGCCGATCTTCTTGGCGTCCTCGTCCGGGCCGTCGATCTGGTGCACGGCGCCGCGGCTGAGGTCGTTCCACGGCATCGACTCCGCCAGGTAGGTCTTCTGGCAGGAGCGGAACTCCTCCAGGTCGTCCGGGGTGGCCATGCCGGTGGCGTTGAAGAAGTCCTCGTACTGCCGGATCCGGCGGGCGCGGTCCTCGGCCGGCTCGCCCTTGGGGGCGATGCAGTAGATGGTGACCTCGGTCTTGTCGACGGAGATCGGCCGGAAGTGCCGGATCTGCGAGCTGAACTGGTCCATCAAGTAGACGTTCGGGTACAGGCACAGATTCCGGGACACGCCGATCATCCAGTCGGCCTTCTCCGCCCCGAACTCTGCCGCCAGCTCGTCGCGCTTCTCGTACAGCGGACGGTTGGTCGGGTCGAGCCACTTCGTCCACAGCAGCAGGTGGCCGTGGTCGAAGGAGTAGAAGCCGCCCTTCTGCTTGGACCAGCCGCCGGCGTCCATCGTCTTGGTGTCGTTCTTCGACTCGCCGGAGGTACGGCGGGCCTGGGTGGCCGCGTAGTTCCAGTGGGTGGCGGAGACGTGGTAGCCGTCGGCGCCGTTCTCCGCCTGGAGCTTCCAGTTCCCGTCGTAGTGGTACGTCGACGAGCCGCGCAGCACCTCCAGGCCCTCCGGCGACTGGTCCACGACCATGTCGATCACGACCGCCGCGTCGCCGAGGTGCTCGGTGAGGGGCTTGACGTCCGGGTTGAGGCTGCCGAAGAGGAAGCCGCGGTAGCTCTCGAAGCGGGCGACCTTCTTCAGGTCGTGCGAGCCGTCGGTGTTGAACTGCTCCGGGTAGCCGGCCTCGCGCGGGTCCTTGACCTTCAGCAGCTTGCCGCTGTTGTTGAACGTCCAGCCGTGGAACGGGCAGGTGAAGGTGGTGCGGTTGTCGGTCTTCCTGCGGCACAGCATCGCGCCGCGGTGGCTGCACGCGTTGATCAGGCAGTGCAGCTCGCCCTGCTTGTCCCGGGAGATGACCACGGGCTGCCGGCCGATGTAGGTGGTGAAGTAGTCGCCGACCTCCGGGATCTGGCTCTCGTGGGCGAGATAGACCCAGTTCCCCTCGAAGATGTGTTTCATCTCCAGTTCGAAGAGCTCCTCGTCGGTGAAGACGTTCCGCCGCACCCGGTACACACCGCTTGCGGGGTCCTCCACGAGGGCGTCTTCGAGGATGGTCTGCGCCCGGCTGAAGTCCTCGGCCATGATCCCGTCCCTTTCACCTCGACCAGGCCGCAAGCCGGCGGCCTCGTTGCCATTGCTTTTCAGCACCATGACAGCGCGGTGAAGAGTCGGCCCCAGACATTTCCCCAGGGTTGACCAAGGGGGGTATTGATATCACGGGAGTCTCAATACGCTGCAACAAGATATTTGTGGGTACCGGATTCGCTTCCTACGCTGAGGTGCATTCGAGGGCCCCGAAAGGATGGGGGCAGCCCGATGGAACTCAGGCATCTTCGGTATTTCGCGGCCGTCGCCGAAACACGTCATTTCGGAAAGGCCGCGGAAGTCCTCCACATGGCCCAGCCGCCGCTCTCCCAGGCGATCCGCCGACTGGAGAAGGAACTGGGCGTGGAGCTCTTCACCCGTACCACCCGTCAGGTTGCCCTGACCGGGGCGGGCGAGGTGTTCCGCACCGACGTGGAGCGCATCCTCCAGGCCGTCGACGAGGCGGTCGCCCGGGTCGCGCGCTTCGCCGACGGGGTGGAGGGGGTGCTCCGGGTCGGCCTGACGGGCTCCGCCTCGTACCGCCAACTGCCCGCACTCGCCCGGCTGGTGAAGCGCGAGCTGCCGCACACGATGATGGAGGTGCACACCGAGATGCTCACGCCCGCACAGGAGTTGGGGCTGACCGAGCGCCGCCTCGACATCGGCCTGCTGCGCCCGCCGATCCGGCAGGAGGGCATCGCCCACCGCCTCATCGCGGAGGAACCACTCGTCGCCGCCGTCCCCGAGGGGCACTGGCTCGCCGAGGCGGACACCGTCCACGTGGAGCAACTGCGGCACGAGGACTTCGTCATGTACGGCGCCACGCTCGGCTCCGTCGTCCACGACGCCGTGGTTCGCAGCTGCCTCGCCTCCGGCTTCTACCCGCACTCCGCCTACGAGGTCACCGAGACCTCGGCCGCCCTGGCCATGGTCGCCGCCGGCCTGGGCGTCGCGGTCCTGCCCGACTCGATCCGCTCCGCACCCCGCGAGGGCGTGGTGTGCAAGGACATCGTGGACGCGCTGTCCGTCCCCCTGGTGCTGGCCTGGCGGGCGGACGACGAATCGCCGCTGCTGGGGCGCCTGCTGGACGTACTCGAAAGAAACGACGTGTTCCTGGCGGTCACCGGACAGGAAATTCACGAGAGCACAGGGGAAACGCCGTGAAAATCACCGCAGTGGAAGCCGTGCCTTTCGCGATCCCCTACCGGAAACCGCTGAAGTTCGCGAGCGGAGAGGTGCACACCGCCGATCACGTACTGGTGCGGGTGCATACGGACGAGGGTCTGACGGGGACCGCCGAGGCACCGCCCCGCCCTTACACCTATGGCGAGACCCAGGAGTCGATCGTCGCGGTGATCGACAAGCTCTTCGCCCCGCAGATCCTGGGCCTGACGGCGCTGGAGCGGGAGGCGGTCCACGAGCGGCTCGACCGGACCGTCGGCAATCCGACCGCCAAGGCCGCCATCGACATGGCGCTGTGGGACGTCCTCGGCCAGGCCGCCGGTATGCCGGTCTCCGGCCTCCTCGGCGGCTACACGGACCGTATGCGGGTCAGCCACATGGTCGGCTTCGCGCCCGCCGACGAGATGGTCGCCGAGGTGGAGCGCATCCGGGACACGTACGGCGTCACCACCTTCAAGGTGAAGGTCGGGCGCCGGCCCTACACGCAGGACGTCGAGGCATGCCGCGCGCTGCGCGAGGCCCTCGGCCCGGACGCGGAGCTCTACATCGACGGCAACCGGGGCTGGACCGCGTCCGAGTCCGCCCGCGCCCTGCGCGAGATGGCCGACCTCGGCCTGACGTTCGCCGAGGAACTCTGCCCCGCCGACGACGTACTCGGCCGTCGCTGGCTGGTCGCGCGGAGCCCGGTTCCGTTCATCGCCGACGAGAGCGCCACCCGGGCCGCGGAGGTGACCCGGGAACTCCTCGGCGGATCGGCCACCGCGATCAGCATCAAGACGGCGCGTACCGGTTTCACAGCCTCGCAGCGTGTGCTGCACGAGTGCGAGGGCCTGGGCGTCGAGGTGGTGATGGGCAATCAGATCGACGGCCAGATCGGCACGTTGTGCACGGTCGCCTTCGGCGCCGCCCACCGCACCAGCGCTCGGTACGCGGGCGAGCTGTCCAACTTCCTCGACATGACCGACGACCTCCTCACCGAGCCGCTGACCATCGAGAACGGCACCCTGCGCATCCGCGAGGGCGCCGGACTCGGCATCGACATCGACCCCGAGAAGCTGGCGCGTTACCGCCAGGACTGCTGACACACCTTCACGACACGACTTTCAAGGGACGGGATCACCATGACCGACACCACCATCGAGCAGGCCACCGCCGCCGCCTCCGGAGCCGCCGCCACCGAGCAGTTCCGCACCAAGCAGCGCACGGACGGGATCGACGTCGACACCGAGCGCGTCGACACCCTCGTCACCGAACTCCTCACCGCGGCCCATGACATCATCCGCCGCCACAAGGTGACCTACGCCGAGTACGACGTGCTCAAGTCCTGGCTGATCCAGGTCGGCGAGGACGGCGAGTGGCCGCTCTTCCTCGACGTGTGGCTGGAGCACGTCGTCGAGGAGGTCGCGAACGAGAACCGCGAGGGCAGCAAGGGCACCATCGAGGGCCCCTACTACATCCCGGACGCCCCCCGCCTGCCCGCCGAGGCGCAGCTGCCGACGCGCCAGACCGAGGAGGGCACCCCGCTGCTCTTCCAGGGGCAGGTGACGGCCGTGGACGGATCGCCGCTGGCGGGAGCCCTCGTCGAGATCTGGCACGCCGACAACGACGGCTACTACTCGCAGTTCGCGCCCGGCCTGCCGGAGTGGAACCTGCGGGGCACGGTCGTCGCCGACGACACCGGCCACTTCTGGATCCGCACCATCGAGCCGGCTCCGTACCAGATCCCGACCGACGGCTCCTGCGGCCGGCTCATCGCCGCCGCGGGCTGGCACGCGTGGCGCCCCGCCCACCTCCACCTGAAGGTGTCGGCCCCGGGCCACCAGCTCATCACCACCCAGCTGTACTTCCAGGGCGGCAGCCACGTCGAGGACGACATCGCCCAGGCCGTGAAGCCCGAACTGATCCTCGCCCCGACTCCGGTCGCGGACGGCGACGGCAACGAGGTCACGTACGACTTCGTCCTCGACAAGGCGTGATGCGCGGTGCTGTTCGCGGTACGGATGGACGTCGCGATTCCACGCGACCTCGACCCCGGGGTCCGCGCGGACCTGGTGGCACGTGAGAAGGCGTACTGCCAGGAACTGCAGAAGTCGGGGGAGTGGGTGCACATCTGGCGGTGCGTCGGGCAGTACGCCAACATCAGCGTCTTCGACGTCGCCGACAACGAGGCACTGCACCGCCTCCTGTGGAACCTCCCCCTCTTCCCCTTCATGAAGGTCGACGTGACACCGCTGGCCCAGCACCCGTCCGACCTCGCCGCCGGTGAGGTCGTGGCGTGATGGACAAGGTGGTGGCCACGGCCCCGGAGGCGGTGGCCGACGTGCCGGACGGCGCGTCGCTCGCCGTCGGCGGGTTCGGGCTCAGCGGTGTGCCGAACGTGCTGATCCAGGCCTTGTACGAGCGGGGTGTGGCCGGGCTGTCGGTGGTGTCGAACAACTGCGGGGCGATGGACTCCGGCCTCGCGGTGCTGCTGGCCGTCGGCCGGATCGCCCGGGTGACGGGCTCCTACATCGGCGCGAACAAGGAGTTCGCCCGGCAGTACCTGGCCGGGGAACTGGAAGTCGAGCTGATCCCGCAGGGCACGCTGGCCGAGCGCCTGCGGGCCGGCGGGGCCGGCATCCCGGCCTTCTTCACTCCGGCCGGGGTGGGCACGCAGGTCGCCGAGGGCGGACTGCCGTGGCGGTACGACGGCTCCGGCGGGGTGGCGCTGGCTTCGCCGCCGAAGGAGGTGCGGGAGTTCGACGGCACGGAGTACGTGCTGGAGCGCGGAATCCGTACCGACTTCGCGCTGGTACGGGCCTGGCGGGGAGACCGGCACGGGAATCTCGTGTTCAACAAGTCCACCCGGAACTTCAACCCGCTCGCCGCCATGGCCGGCAAGGTGACCATCGCCGAGGTCGAGGAGCTCGTGGAACCCGGCGAGATCGAGCCGGACGCCGTGCACCTGCCGGGCATCTTCGTACAGCGCGTGGTCGCCCTCACCGCCGGACAGGCGGCCGACAAGAAGATCGAGCAGCGGACGATCTCGGTGCCCGTGGCAGAGAGAACGGTGAGCCGCTGATGGCCTGGACACGCGAGCAGATGGCCGCCCGGGCCGCGCGCGAACTGCGGGACGGGCAGTACGTCAACCTCGGCATCGGTCTGCCGACGCTGATCCCCAACTACCTTCCTGTCGGCGTCGAGGTGATCCTGGAGTCGGAGAACGGCATCCTCGGCACCGGTCCGTACCCGACTGAGGAGCAGGTCGACCCGGACCTGATCAACGCGGGCAAGGAGACGGTCACCGTCCTGCCGGGTGCCTCCTTCTTCGACTCGGCACTGTCGTTCTCGATGATCCGCGGCGGACACATCGACGTCGCCGTGCTCGGCGCCATGCAGGTGTCGGCGAAGGGGGACCTGGCGAACTGGGCGATCCCGGGGAAGCTGGTCACCGGGATCGGCGGGGCGATGGACCTCGTCCACGGCGCCCGCACGGTCATCGTCGTGATGACCCACTCCGCCAAGGACGGCTACCCGAAGATCCTCTCGGAGTGTGCGCTGCCGCTCACGGGCAAGGCGTGTGTGAACCGTGTCATCACCGATCTCGCCGTGCTCGACGTGACACCGCACGGACTGGTGTTGACCGAGGTCGCCCCCGGAGTCACCGTCGACGACGTCATCGCCAAGACCGACGCCAAGCTGACCGTCGCGGAGGACCTCAAGTGAAGACCGTCTACATCGTCGACGCGGTCCGCACCCCGATCGGCCGCTACAGCGGCGCTCTCGCGTCGGTGCGTCCGGACGACCTGGGCGCCCACGCCATCCGTGAACTCCTCGGCCGTACGCCGGACCTGGACCCCTCGCGGATCGACGACGTGTACTTCGGCAATGCCAACGGCGCCGGTGAGGAGAACCGCAACGTCGGCCGCATGGCCGGGCTGCTGGCGGGGCTCCCGACCTCCGTGCCGGGCGTGACCGTCAACCGGCTGTGCGCCTCCGGCCTCGAAGCGGTCATCCAGGCCGCCCGCGCCATCGCGGTCGGGGACGCCTCCATCGCCGTAGCGGGTGGCGTCGAGTCGATGACGCGGGCGCCGTACGTGTTGCCCAAGTCGGACCGGCCGTTCCCGGCCGGCCACGCCGAGCTGTACTCGACCACGCTGGGCTGGCGGATGGTCAACCCGGGGATGGACCCGCAGTGGACCGTCCCGCTGGGCGAGAGCGCGGAGTTGATCGCCGAGAAGCACAGGATCAGCCGTGAGCAGCAGGACGAGTTCGCGCTCGCCAGCCACCAGAAGGCCGCGCGCGCCCAGCAGGCAGGCCTGTTCGACGCCGAACTCGTACCGGTGCCGATACCGCGGCGCAAGGGCGAGCCGGTGGTCTTCGACGCCGACGAATGCGTACGGCCGGATGCGTCACTGAGCGCCATGGCCAGGCTGAAGCCGTCCTTCCGTACCTCTGCGGGGACTGTCACCGCAGGAAACGCCTCCCCCCTGAACGACGGCGCCGCCGCTCTGCTCCTCGTCGACGAGAAGGGTCTGACGGCCACCGGCCGCGAACCGCTGGCCCGCGTCTCGGCGACCGGCGTCTCCGCGATCGACCCGCACTACTTCGGGCTCGGCCCCGTGGAGGCGGTCAACCGGGCTCTCGCCAAGGCGGGCAGGAGGTTCGACGACCTGTCGGTGCTGGAGCTGAACGAGGCGTTCGCCGCCCAGGTCCTGGGCTGCGTGGCCGAGTGGCCCGAGTTCGACCCGGCGATCCTCAACCCGCGGGGCGGCGCCATCGCGCTGGGCCACCCCCTCGGTGCCTCTGGTGCGCGCCTGACCGGCACCGTCGCCCACCAACTCGCCCGCAAGGGCGGCGGCGTCGGAGTCGCCACGCTCTGCATCGGCGTCGGCCAGGGCCTCGCCCTGGTCCTCGAACGCCGGTGAAACCTCCAGGAGCCGCCGTGCCCGCCTCCCCGCTCCCGCACCACCACGTCGTCGGACCGGCGGACGCCCCGCCCCTGCTCCTCGGCCCGTCCCTGGGCACCTCCAAGGCGGTCTGGGAACCCCAACTGCCTTCCCTGACCCGCCGTTTCCGGGTACTGCGCTTCGACCTGCCCGGACACGGCGGTTCCACGTCCGATGTCCTGCCCGACGCCGAGCCCGGCCGTACGACGGTCGAGGACCTCGCGTCGCTGGTGCTCGCCCTCGCCGACCACCACGGCTGGGACCGGTTCCACTACGCGGGCATCTCCATGGGCGGAGCCGTCGGCGCCCACCTCGCAGCGCGTGATCCGGACCGGATCGCCTCCCTGGCCCTGGTCTGTTCCTCCGCGCACTTCGGCGCCGCGCGACCGTGGCACGAGCGGGCCGATCTGGTGCGGCGCAAGGGAACAGCTCCGCTGCTGGAGACCAGCCCGGGCCGCTGGTTCGCCTCGGCCGACTTCGCCGACACCCCCTTCGGCCGCAGACTGCTCGGCAACCTCGCCGACGCCGACCCGGTCGGATACGCGGCCTGCTGCGACGCCCTCGCCGACTACGACCTGCGCCCCGACCTCGCGGCGATCAGCGCCCCCACCCTCGTCGTCGGGGGCACCCTCGACACAGCAACGCCGCTGGAGCACGCGCGGGAACTCGCCGACGGCATCCCGCACGCCGTACTGAAGACCATCGCCTGCGGCCACCTCGCCGCCGAGCGGCCCAGGGCCCTGCAGGACGTGCTCACCGCGCACCTGTCCGTAGCCCAAGAGGAGGACGGGACGCGGATTCCCCTGCCCGACTGATCCGCTCGCTCCGCGTATGTCAGCGCCAAGCCGCAAAGACGCGGCACGTAGTTCACCGGAGGCCGCTGTGCAGCCCAGTGACACGCTCCGTCCGGAGATCGCCCACTGCTGGTGGCGCTCCGAGATGAGCGGGCTCAGCCCCGAGGCCCCGAACCTGCGCTTCGACCCGGACGCGGTGGACCGGCGCAGCCGTCCGGTGGCGGCTGCCGAGCCGGTGCTCGCCGAACTCGCCGAGCAACTCGGCGACGGGGACTTCTGCGTGCTGTTCACCGACCGTGAGTCGCGGATCGTGGACATGCCCATCGGCGCCCGACGGCTGCACGACCGGCTGGAGGCCCTAGGGGTGGTGACGGGCGGGGTCTTCCTGGAGGACGACCGGCACGAACTCGATCGCCACGGCACACGAACTGTGCCGTGGTATCGCGGTGCACGGTGACGAGCACTACCTGGAGCCGTTCAAAGCGTTCAGCTGCTACGGGCATCCGATCACCCACCCGGTTACCCGCCGGCTGGTGGGCGTCCTCGGCATCACGTGTGACACGAGGAACGACTCTCCCCTGCTCGCCCCGCTCATCGCACGCGCGGCCCGCGACATCGAGGAACGGCTGCTGCGGTCCACGCGCCGCGCCGAACAGCGGATGCTGGCCGCCTTCCAGACGGCGGCGGCCGGACGCAACCGGCCCGTGCTCGTGCTCGGCGAGGGTGTGGTGCCGGCGAACCCCGCAGCCGTGGAACTCCTCGACCTCATCGACGACATCCGGCTGCGTGAACTCGCGGTCGGTATCGTCCGCCGGGGCGTCGGCGCATGCCCGCAGCCCCATACGGTCCGCTCGGCCGAGCTGGCCTCGGGGCGAGACGTCGCCGTCCGGTACCAGGCCGTCGCACCCGGGGCGGAGGGTGTGCTCTTCGAGTTCGAACAGCTGGGCGGGACGGACGGGACGGCCCGAATCGTCGGCTCCAGCCGGCGTCCCGCTGTGCGGACCACGGAACCCGTGCCGGGCACGCCGGTCTACGTCGGCGGGGAACCCGGCACGGGACGTACGACGGCGTGACCTCCGTGGCCCGCCCGCGTCTCCGCTTCCGGAACCTCCACCCTCAGCCCGCACTACTTCGGACTGGCCCCGGTCGAGGCCGTCAACCGCGCGCTGGCCAAGGCCGGAAAGACCTTCGCTGACCTGTCCACTCTCGAACTCGACGAGGCCTTCGCACCCCAGGTTCTCGGCCGCGTCGCCGAATGGCCCGAGTACGACCCGGAGATCCTCAACCCCCAGGGCGACGCCATCGCCCCCCACCCCCTCGACGCCTCCGGTGCCCGCCTCGTCAGCACTGTCGCCCACCAACTCGCCCGCAAGGGCACCGGAGCCGGAGTCGTCACCCTGTGCATCGGCGTCGGCCAAAGCCTCGCCCTCGCGCTCGAACGTTGAGCCGCGCCGCAGTACACGCCCACAGGAGCCGCAGTGACCTCTCTGCAACTGCTGCATCACCAAGCCGTCGGCCCGGACGGGGGCCGCTGTTGGTCCTCGGGGCCTTCCTGGGCACATCGACGACCATCTGGCTGATGCAGTGCCCGGCCTCTCCCGACGCTTCCGGGTCGTGAGCCTTGACCTCCCCGGATACATCGGTTCACCGAGCGGCCTGCTCCCCGTCCCCGAACCGGACGGCACGACGGCGAGAACCTCGTGTGTCTGGTCCTCGACCTCGTCGACCACCAGGGCCGGGATCGCTTCCACTACGCGGGCTCTCCCTGAGCGGCGCCATCCGGGCCCATGCCGCGGTCCAACACCCCGACCGTGTCGCCCCGTTGGGGCTGATCGGCTCGTCCGCCCGCATCGGCCCGCCGGAGCCTGACGGGAGCGCGCCCACTGGTACGGCTCAAGCGGACGGAGCCACTGCTGGTGAGCAGTCCCGGACCTTGGTTCGCCGAACCGGATACGGCCGAAGCTCCCCTCGGCCGTGCCCTGCTGCGACGCCCTCGCCGCCTGTGACCTGCGACCCGAACTGGCCCGGATCACCGCTCACACCCTCGTCGTCGAGAACATCCACGACGTGGCCCCCTTGCACCACGCCGAAGGACCGGCGGACGGGATTCCCCGCGCCAGGCTGGAGACGGTCGCCGTCGGGCATCTCGCCGTGGAGCAGCCCGACGCCTTGGAACCAGGTAAGTCCCTGAGCGGCGGCGATGGTTGCACGGTGGGCACTTGCGGGCGGTGGACCCAGGTCTGCGCCAGCCGGTTGTGGTTGCGGCTGCTGAGTGCGGGCAGCCGGTGGCTCCGGTTGCCCGCACTCGGGTTCATGACTGCCACGAGGGTTGCGAGACCGTGGCGGAGGTCAGTGGAGCGTCCACCTCTGGTTGGTCTGGCCGTTGCAGGTCCACAGGATCACCTTGGTGCCATTCACGGTCGCGGCTCCGTCGGCGTCCAGGCAGAGGCCCGACAGGTTGTTGGTGATGCTGCCGTTGGAGTTGACGGTCCACTTTCTGGTTCGTGCCGTTGGTACAGTCCAAGAGGATGACCTTGGTGCCGTTGGCGGTGCCGTTGTTGTCGGCGTCCAGGCACTTGTTGCCGTAGACGACGAGCTCGCCCCGCGAGGTCTGGGCGAAGATCTCGTTCCGGCCGCCGAAGCAGTCCCACAGGATGGCCTGGCTGCCGCCCGCGACAGTGTTCTTCTCGAAGCCGAGGCAGCGGTTCGAGGCAGCACCGGTGAGCGCGACGCCGTTGGTGCCCGGGACCCCCTGGACACGGATCGCGTCGATGTCGGGGGCGGTGCTGCCGGAGACGGCGGCGAACGTCACGGTGTTCGTCCCCTTGGCCATGTGGGCCAGCACGGACACGGTCCGGTAGGTCGTGGCGGAGCCGGTCGGCGGGAAGGACGCCTGGTACTTGTACTGGCCGTTGACCTGGATGGTGGCCTTACGGGCCGAGCTGCCTCCGTTGGCATAGGTGATGTCGACCAGCTTGGTGCCTGCGGCGCCGGTGGTGACGCCGGTGAAGGCGGGCGTGGTCGCGGTGCTGGTGTCCTCGTACGTCGAGCCGGACGCCTCGGTGCCGGAGACCGTGAGCAGCACGGCGTCGTTCGCCGAGACGGTCGTGGTGTAGCCGGTGGCAAAGGAGCCGGCGTCGCTGCGCGACCAGGTGTTGCGCACGGAGGCGGAGGCGGTGGTCAGACCGAGGTCGGCCCAGCGGACGGTCATCGAGGCGGCGGAGCCGGTGCGGTTGAGCAGCAGCACGGCGCGCTTTCCGGTGCCGGCAAGCACCTTCGAGTACACCTGCTGGTTCCGGGTGTCCTCGGCCACCTTGACGCCCTTCAGGCCGCGCGCGTCCTCGTCGATGGCGAGGACCTCGGGCCGGGTGAGGATGTCGCGGGTCGTGGTGCTCATCGTGCCCAGGTTGTTGCCGGCCAGCATCGGGGCACCGGATATCGCCCACAGGCTCATGTGCAGCCGGTTCTGAGCCACGCTCAGACCGTTCATGCCGACCATCAGCATGTCGGGGTCGTTGCAGTACCCGGTGTGCTGGGCCGCGGGGTGGATGGCCTGGTCGAAATTGGTGAGCATCTTGGCCGTGTCCGGGGTCTGTCCCCAGAAGATGATGTCGTTGCTGGTGCGCCACAGGTCGCCGGTGCCCGTAGCCGGGTGGTGGGGTAGTAGTAGCCGCAGCCCTGCTTGCCCGCGTCGGTGTGGATGCCGGCCTTGAGACCCTTGCTGTGGATGTAGTCGGCCATCGCCTTCATGCCGCCGGGCCACAGGTTCTCGTCCACCACGATGTTGCCGTTGGCGTCGCGGTCGCCCTGCCACCAGCCAAGGCGTCGGCCTGGGCCTTGATGGTGTTGTAGTCGATGCTGCTGGCGAAGCTGTTCCAGGACGCCCAGCCCAACGGTGGCGGGGTGACACCGATCTGGTTGGTGCTGACGGCGGCCGGATCGGAGGACAGGGGGACCGACGGTGCCTGCCGGTCGAAGGAGGCCAGACCGGCGAGAGCGAGGCCGAGGACGAGGACCTGCGCGGCGACGCGTCTGGTCCATCTTCGTGCAATCTTGTTCGACATCGGGACCTTCCGTGCGGAGAATGGATCATTTTCCAAAGAAATCCATCGCATGGCAGCCAAGAAGCGTGCCCACGCCAAGAGGTGGAACAGGAAAATCCGTTGCCCGGTGGCGAGTTCTGTTCTTCCGGCCGCTGCCGGTGACCGCGAGACCCCCGCGGGATCGGGGCGCCGTCCGGGCGGGCGGAGCGAATCGACTGGTGTTCCGTCGCCCGCAGCCATCGTGGCCCGCATCGCCTCAGCCGCCGCTGCCCTGCGGAAGATCGAGCCGCACTCTGAAGTCCTGGTGTGGCTCGGCGTGTGCGCAGGACTGCGCGACCGCGAGGCTCCCGGGAGGTATACGGTCACGTGTCCGCCGGCTGGAGTCGGTCAGGGTGACGGCGAAGCGGTCCGAAGCTTGTGGAGGACGTGACGGCGGGGCCGGGACGGTCGTGCTGTCCCGGCCCCGCCGTGGTTCACCGTGCCGCGAGGGCGGGGGCGCCTCTGGTTGGCGGTGCGTCTGTCATTCCGGTCGCGGTCACTGGACCGGGTTCCATCCGTCCGTGCCGGCCAGGTACTTCTGGGCGGTGTGGTCACCGGCCTCGGCGTCGGTCAGCTTCGGCGCGTTCGCGCCGACGCCGGCTCCGAGGCCGGAGTTGCCGTACTCCTTGAACCGGGCCGACGACCAGGAGCAGTCGGTGGTCATGTCGGTCCAGGGGTGCGCCTCCAGTACGGCCCTCAGTCCCGTGACATCGACCTCGCCTGCCACCGCCTGCACCACCGGGTGTTTCACACCACGCTGTTCAGCAAGGTGGGCGAACGAATGCGTTGCCAGCTAGAGGAGCTGTGGGACCACGCCGAACGCTACCGCCGTTACCGCGTGTCAACCGTCGATGTTGCCGAGGTCACGCGCATTGCCCATGACGAGCACGCCGCCATCCTCGACGCCGCCCAGAAACGTGCAGCGACACGGTGTGGTCAGTTGATTGCCCAACATCTCGCGCGCACCGCCCTCACCTCCATCGCGGGGCTCGACGCTACCCACGACCCCTGGAACGTCCGTGGGGCCGCGCGCTTCGCCTCAGCCGGCTCCTGAAGAGAGCTGCCGAGGTCGGTGGTGGTATGCCCTATGTGTGGTTGCCGTGCCGGGTGGTGGCCCGATCCACAGCGTGAAGTGGCGTAATCGGCTCCGCACCGACACTGCGGACACTCACCACGCCTCTCCACCCGCAGGGCCCTAGAGAAGTCTTGAGGTGGGTGGTTCGCCTGCTGGGCACCGGATGTGACGTCTTGTCAGCTTCTGTCGGCAGCGACCCTGGATGCAGAACAGGCATGGATGCTGGTGATCATGTGGGTGTCGAGTCCGTATGACCACCGAGCGAGTCCATGCCTGCGCACCCATCTTCCCGCATGCCGTCATGTCTCCGGCAACTGGGGACGCCTCCGGCCCTGCCCCGCTGAAAACAGTCGCTGACCTGCGGAATTATCTAGCCACGGTGCCTGACCCGCGAGCCCGTCGAGGTATCCGTCACCCATGGACAGCTCTGCTCACCGCTGCGGCCGCCGCCGTTCTGGCCGGCGCTGCCTCGATCACAGCGATCGGCGAGTGGGTCGCCGACGCCCCGCAGCGCGTCCTGGCCCTGCTCGGCTTCCGGCCCGATCCGCTGACCGGCCTGATCCGCCCGCCCCATGCCACGACCATCCGCCTCGTCCTGGCCGCCGCGGACGGTGACGCACTGGACCGCGCCATCGGACACTTCCTCCAGGAACGCAAGACCCCAGCCTCGGGACGGAAGATCATCGCCGTCGACGGCAAGACTCTCCGCGGTTCCCGCACCGCGAAACAGCCGGCCGTCGCCCTGATCGCAGCGATGATGCATAGCGACCAGGTCCTCGCCCAACGACAGATCGACGGGAAGAGCAACGAGATCCCGGCCTTCGCTCCACTCCTGGACAGCATCGATCTGACCAGCGCCGTCATCACCGCCGACGCCCTGCACACCCAGCACGACCACGCCACCTACCTGCACAAACGCGGAGCCCACTACCTCGCCGTGGTGAAAAGGAACCACCCCGCTCTCCACGAGAGCGTCCGGCGCCTGCCCTGGCGCGACGTCCGCCTGGACCACTACGAACGCGGACGGCCCACCACCGCGACGAGATCCGCCGTCTGAAGACCGCCACGTTCGCCCACCTCGACTACCCCCACGCCCGCCAGGCCCTCCAAGTCGTGCGCTGGAGAGGCGATCTGGGCACGGGCAAACTGACGATCGAGCGGATCTACCTGGTCACGAGCCTGCCGCCCGGTGCGGCCACGGGCAGCGAACTCGCCACCTGGATCCGTGGCCACTGGCGCATCGAGAGCCAGCTGCACCACGTCCGCGACCGCACCTTCCACGAGGACGCCTCCAAGACCCGCAGCCGCCGCCTGCCCCGCGTCATGGCCGGCCTGCGCAACCTCGCCATCGGTATCCACCGCCAGGACGGCCACACCAACATCGCAGCCGCCCTCCGCCGCACCGCCCGTGACCACCTACGGCCCCTCACCGCCTCGGGCTGGCATGACGAACCCGGACACAAGATCACTTCTCAAAGACCCTGGTGCAGGTCAGGAGAGGGTTATTTGAACTGGGTGAAATTCCCGCCGGGACAGCTCGTTCGTGCCGGTGACGGCCTGGGCGTAACTCCCTTGCCGCCAACGTGAGTTACGCGCGCCCCAAATGCCGCATGGTCAGGGCCAGTTGCAGTCTGAGCCTGCCCTGCGGAGTACGGACGGGCCACCCGAGCAGCGCCTCGGCGTGGCCCAACCGGTCCTGGAGCGTGGAGTGGTGGACGTTGATCTCGACGGCGGCTCCCCGCAGGCTCGCCGTCGAGGCGACGGCGTGCAACGTCGCCAGCATCCAGGGCGCGTCCGCGACCGCCGCCTCCAGTGACTGCACATCGGGCGGCGGATCGGCCCCCGGCACCACCAGCTCGGCGAGCAGCCCGATGCCGCCGAGCTCATCGGCGTAGACGACCCGGGGGCCGGGGGAGTGCGGGGTGCCGTCGGCGGTGAACCGGAGCGCGGTGCGGGCGGCTGTCCAGGAGCCCGGCAGGTCCAGCACCGGCACGGCGGGGCCGACGCCGACCCGGCCGGGCGGGAGAGCGGGGTCGGGGGATCCGACGTGATCCGGCGAGTCCGGGCCGCCCTCGACGGGGGTGGGCCTGCGGAGTGCGGCAGCGGCCAGGATGCGGGGCGGGCCGTCGAGCGGGGCGATCGCGCGGGCCGGGGCGGCGGGGTCCAGGCCGAGCGCGCGGGCGGCGTGCAGCCGTACCTGCTCGGGGGCGGTGGGGTCGAGGAGGGTCTCGACGAGCGCCGGGTCGTCGGCGCGGGCCGCCGGTGCGCGGCCGCGGGTGCGGTCGAGGACGGTACGGATGGCTGCCGCCGCGCGTTCCAGGATCACCGCGTCGACGACGCTGGGCGCTCCGGCTCGCTCCAGCCACAGGGCCGGGGCGGTGTCCGGGGACAGCGGGGCGGACGGCCAGGCGGGGTCGGGCGGCTGGTCCGTGTCGCGGCGGCGGCCGTCGGTCTCGACGCGCAGGTGCACGCGGCGGCCGGCGTCTGCGAGCCGTGCGGGGCAGCCGGCCAGGACGGCGGCGCCGCGCACCAGCGCCTCAAGCCCGGCGCGGTGCTCGGCCAGGCGGTCGAAGTAGGCGATGACCCGGACGGCGGCGCCGGCGTCCGGATCCAGCGCGGTGAGGCGCCCCGCCAGCTCTTTCATGGCCCCATGGTGAGGCATGGGGGCGAGTTTAGGGGAGTTCTTTGCCTGCGGGCCCGGTGGGGGCTGGTCGCGCAGTTCCCCGCGCCCCTATGGGGGCTGCGCCCCCATACCCCCACCTTTGGGGGGTGTGGCCCGGTGGTCTGGTGCGGGTTCGGTGGGGGCTGGCCGCGCAGTTCCTCGCGCCCCTGTGGGGGCTGCGCCCCCATACTCCGCGTCCCTGGGGGTGCGGTAGGGGTCTTTGGGGGCGCAGCCCCCCAGGGGCGCGGGGAACTGCGCGGCCAGCCCCCACCGGGCCCGCAGTGAACAACCGGCCCCTCGCCCCCCTTACTCCGCCAGCAGCCTCCGTAGCCACGCCGTCTGGGCCGTCTGGCAGGCCTGGGAGAGGGTTGCCTGGGGGGCGAAGCCGTCGAAGCCGTGGAAGCCGCCCGGCCAGACGTGCAACTCGGCGGACCCGCCTGCGTGCCACAGGCGGGTGGCGTAGGACACCACCTCGTCGCGGAAGGTTTCGGCGGAGCCTACGTCGAGGAAGGCCGGGGGCAGGCCGGACAGGTCCTCCGCGCGGGCCGGGGCGGCGTACGGGGAGACGTCCGGGCCACCGCGCTCCGCGCCCAGCAGCGCCGTCCAGCCCGTTTCGTTGGCCGTGCGGTCCCACACGCCGAGGCCCGCCATCTGGTGCGAGGAAACGGTCTCGTTGCGGTCGTCGAGCATCGGGCACATCAGCAGCTGCCCGAGAGGCCGCGGACCCTTGCGGTCCCTGAGGAGCAGCGCCAGCGCGGCCGTCAGGCCACCGCCCGCGCTCGCGCCGGCGATGACGATCCGGTCCGGGTCGGCGCCGAACTCGGCGGCGTGGTCCGCGGTCCACAGCAGTCCGGCGTAGACGTCGTCGATGGGTGCGGGGTGTGGGTGTTCCGGCGCCAGGCGGTACTCCACCGACACCACCACCGCGTCCAGCTCCTTGGCCCACCGCAGTGCGGCGTCCACGCCGACGCGGTTGTTGCCGATGACCATGCCGCCGCCGTGGACGTGGTAGATCACGGGGAGTGGAATCTGTGTCGCCGGCGCGGTCGGGCGACAGATCAGCAGCGAGATGTCGGGCGCGTTCTCGGGGCCCGGCACGACCCGGTCCTCGACCTCGAAGGCCCCGCCGACCGTCAGGTCAAGGTCCGCCAGCATCGCGAGACCGGGCCCGTTGCGGGTGGCCTCGATCTCGTCCATGGTCAGCTGGGGCGGCACCGCGTCCTTGAGCATCTCCAGGACGGCGGCGAGTTCGGGGTCGAACGGGGGCGGCGTAAGCGTCATTGCTTCTGCTCCTCATGCTGCGTGCTGGGTGCTGGGTGCTGGGTGCTGCGTGCTGCGGCTCGTACGAGGATGATCCGCGCGTCCACCGCATTCCGGAGCGCCGCCGTCCGGCGGGACTTGCCCGCCATTCGGCGGGTAGCCCGGGCGGCCCAGCCTCGGCCGGAACCCTGCACACGCTGATGACCTGGGATTTTGCCAGGTAATGGGCCGTTGTTCACCGCTTCGGGGTGGAAGTGATCTCCGGCGATGACAACGCTGCCATTGCACATCTTTTCTTTGGAGTACCTGTGAACGTCTCTTTCGCCGTCTGGGCGCTGACCGTCGTCGCCCTCTGCGTCCTCGTCGCCGTCGACTTCTTCATCGGCCGCAAGCCCCACGACGTGTCACTGAAGGAGGCCGGCACCTGGACCGTGGTGTGGGTGGTCCTCGCCTGTCTGTTCGGGCTCGGGCTGCTGATCTACGGCGGGTCCAAGCCCACCGGCGAGTTCTTCGCCGGGTACATCACCGAGAAGTCGCTGAGCGTCGACAACCTCTTCGTCTTCGTCCTGATCATGGGCAAGTTCGCGGTGCCCTCGCAGTACCAGCAGCGGGTGCTGATGGTCGGCGTGCTCGTCGCCCTCGTACTGCGGGCCGGGTTCATCGCGGCCGGCGCGGCGATCATCTCCACGTTCTCGTGGGTCTTCTACATCTTCGGCGCCTTCCTCATCTGGACCGCCTGGAAGCTCGTCCAGGACGCCAAGAAGGGTTCGCACGAGGAGGGGGCCGAAGAGTACGAGGAGAACAAGCTGCTCAAGATGGCGGAGGCGAAGTTCGGCGTCGCCGACCGGTATCACGGCACCAAGCTGTTCATCGTCGAGAACGGCAAGCGGATCATGACGCCGATGATGGTGGTCATGCTCGCGATCGGGTCCACGGACGTCCTGTTCGCGCTCGACTCGATCCCCGCCATCTACGGGCTGACCCAGGACCCGTACATCGTCTTCACCGCCAACGCCTTCGCCCTGATGGGCCTGCGCCAGCTGTACTTCCTCATCGGCGGCCTGCTGAAGAAGCTGGTCCACCTCTCGTACGGCCTGTCGATCATCCTCGGCTTCATCGGCGTGAAACTGGTGCTGCACGCACTGCACGAGTCCGGCGTCCACGTCCCGGAGATCTCCATCCCCTTCTCGCTCGGCTTCATCGTCCTCGTCCTGGCCGTCA
Organism: Streptomyces sp. NBC_00075; assembly: GCF_045041225.1. Classification (NCBI taxonomy): domain Bacteria; kingdom Bacillati; phylum Actinomycetota; class Actinomycetes; order Kitasatosporales; family Streptomycetaceae; genus Streptomyces; species Streptomyces sp. NBC_00075. Next base: position 895,585 of record NZ_CP108243.1, on the reverse strand, counting down.
CGACCGTGACCAGCCTGCGGGCCTCGAAGAAGCAGGAGGAGGCGGAGGCCGAGGCCAACGCCCGGGCTTGACTTGGTGTGCGCTCCAAGAACTAGCGTCGCTCGGAGAACACCGCTGGATGCAGGCGAACGGAGACGGACATGCGGCTCGGCGTGCACATCAACAGGTTCAACCACTCCTCGGGTGCCGCCGCGCTCGGCCCCGAACTGGCGGCGGCCGGTGCCGCGGCCGAGGCCGCGGGCGTCCACCGGCTCACGGTCATGGACCACTACTTCCAGATGGAGTTCAACGGCGGCGCCGAGGACCCCATGCTGGAGGCCTACACGACCCTCGGCTTCCTCGCGGCCCACACCTCCACGGTCCGCCTCGGCGCGCTGGTGACCGGGGTGACGTACCGCCACCCCGGACTGCTCGCCAAGATCGCCACCACGCTCGACGTCCTGTCCGGCGGCCGGGCCACCCTCGGTATCGGGGCCGCCTGGTACGACCGTGAGCACGAGGGGCTCGGGGTGCCGTACCCGGCGACGGCCCAGCGGTTCGAGCGGCTGGAGGAGACCCTGCGGATCTGCCTCCAGATGTGGGACCCGGACGACAACGGCCCCTTCGAGGGCACCCACTACCGACTCGCCGAGACCCTCTGCGTCCCGGCGTCCGTCAGCTCGCCGCACCCGGAGATCATGATCGGCGGCGGCGGGGAGCGGAAGACACTGCGCCTGGTCGCCCAGTACGCGGACGCCTGCAACCTGTTCGCCACCAGCCCGGAGGAGGTCGCGCACAAGCTCGACGTCCTGCGCGGCCACTGCGACAGCGTCGGACGCCCGTACGACGACATCACCAGGACGCTTCTCTACATGGGCGACGCGCTGGCCGAGAACGACGTCGACGCCTTCGTCCGGGACATCGAGGGCTACGCCAAGTTCGGCATCGAGACGGTCATGCTGGGCCCGGTCACGGGTGAACCGGCCGCGTGGATCGAGCAGTTCGTGGCCCCGGCGGCGCGCCGCGCGGCCGAACTGGGCTGAGAGCGGGGCACCAGGGGCCACGGGGACAGGAAAGAGGGCTCGAAGCGGGCAGGAAAGAGGGCCCGGACGAGACAGGAGGAAGGGCCGGAGCCCGCGCGGGGCTCCGGCCCTTCCTCCATGCGTACGTCGTCATGCGTACGTCGTCATGCGTACGTCGTCATGCGTACGTCGATCAGGCGGCGGCGGGCGCGGCCTGGCCGTGGATCAGAGCGATGACCTCGGTCAGCTGCGCGGCGACCTCGGCGTCGTCGGCGGGGTGGGTCTCGGCGAAGCGGACCACGGAGCCGGGGATGGAGAGCTTGACGTCCTCGAGGACCTTGGCGCCGGCGATGCCCACGGCCTTGCGGGTCTCGTCCTGCGCCCAGACGCCGCCGAACTGGCCGAAGGCGGTGCCGACGACGGCGACCGGCTTGTCGGCGAGGGCACCGGCGCCGTACGGGCGGGACAGCCAGTCGATGGCGTTCTTCAGGACGGCCGGAATCGTGCCGTTGTACTCGGGGGAGAAGAGCAGCAGGGCATCGGCGGTGCCGGCGGCCTCGCGCAGCGCGGCGGCGGCGGCCGGGACGCTGCCCTCGACGTCGATGTCCTCGTTGTAGAACGGGATGTCGGCAAGGCCTTCGTACAGCACGACCTCGGCGCCCTCGGGGGCGAGCTTCACGGCAGCCTCGGCGAGCTGACGGTTGTGGGAACCGGCACGAAGGCTGCCGACGAGAGCAAGGATGCGAACAGACATGGGGGACTCCACAGGGGCTGTACAGGGGGGGGCTGAAACATTGCCGTTACGATCCGGACCGAGGTCCGTTTAAAGTTGTAGCATCTAAACGGACCAGGGTCCAGTTTCATTCCTGGGCGTTACGCTGGCTTCATGTCCGAGTCCCTGCCGCCCTTCCCGAAGCCCCTGGGGTGGGCCGACGAACCCCGTTTGCTCGAACTGGGCGCCGGTGTCGGCCCCGAGGCCGACGAGCCGTGCCTGCGTGCCGACGCCGCGCGCAACCGCGCCCGGCTGCTGGAGGCCGCCGCGCAGCTGGTGGAGCGGTGCGGTGTGGGATGCGTCACCATGGAGGCGGTGGCCGCCGCGGCGCAGGTCGGCAAGGGGACCGTGTTCCGGCGTTTCGGGGACCGCACCGGTCTGCTGATGGCGCTGCTCGACCACTCCGAGAAGAAGCTCCAGGCCGCCTTCCTGTCCGGCCCTCCACCGCTCGGACCGGGGGCGCCGCCGGTGGAGCGGCTGCACGCCTTCGGTGTCGCGGTGCTGCGCAGGACCGCGGACGAACTGGAACTGCAACTGGCCGCCGAGGGCGAACCGGGCCGCCGCTTCGCTTCCGCACCCCGCATGGTGCTGTCCGGGCACGTCGCCCTGCTGCTGCGGCAGGCCATTCCGGACGCCGACTGCGAACTTCTCGCGAAAACGCTGATGGGCTATCTGGATCCGGCCCTTGTCCACCACTTGACCAAGCAGTGCGGGATGCCGACGGCGCGGCTGGAGGCGGGCTGGATCGACCTCGTCGACCGGATCGCCGGCGGTACGCCTTCGTATTGACCGCGAGTTTCGGCCAATTGCCCGGCGCGTGCTCCGGCCCGCACGGGTGATCAACCAGTGCAATCCGTCCGGGACTTGGCGCGGGCTGTCCGGAAAGCGCGTTCGGTGCGCGGCTGTTCGGGATCGGGCCCTGAACCCGTGGTCCAGCAGGCCTCGGCAATCCGAAACGATCTTTGAATGATCTTTCTGAAGCGTTTCAGTAAAGCGCTTTCCTGAAGCGCTTTCGTCAACCGCCTTTGCTACCGGATCGATTGCGAAGTTCCCCCGCTCCGACCCTTGCCCCGAGCTTCTGCAAAGATGCCGTACGTCATGGTGCAGATACCGAATTCGGCCGCCCCGGCGACGTCCCAGCCACGCTCCGTGCCCACGAGCGCGGATGTGGCCCGCCTGGCCGGCGTCTCGCGCGCAACCGTCTCCTACGTCCTCAACAACACCAGTGCCGTCCGGATCAGCGAACCCACCCGCCGCCGCGTCCACGAGGCCGCGGAGGAACTCGGGTACGTTCCGCACGCGGCGGCCCGCAGTCTGCGGGCCGGCCACAGCCGGATGGTCCTGATGCCCGCCCCGAACGTGCCGATCGGCCCGCTCTACAGCCAGTTCATCAACGAACTCCAGTGGGCGCTCAGCCGGCTCGACTACACCGTCGTGCAGTACGCCTCGGTCGGTCTGCGCGGCGACGAGGCCGCCCGGGCCTGGGCCGAGCTGCGCCCCGCCGCCGTCCTCGTGCCCGTCGGCGGGCTCGGACCGCAGGGCGTGGCCGTCCTCAAGCGCTCCGGTGCGCGGGCCGTCGTCACGCTCGGTTCCGAGCGCATCGAGGGCGCGCACAGCATGCTCATCGACCACGAGGGTGTCGGCCGCAGCGCGGGCGCGCACCTGTACGCCCGTGGCCGCCGTCGGATCGGTGTAGTCGTGCCCGAGGAGCCGGGCATGAAGGTCTTCTCCAAGCCCCGTCTCGACGGGGTGCGCAGAGCGGTGGAGGGTACGGACGCCTCCGTGACCGTCCTGTCGCTCGCCTACGAGGAGGAGTCCGCGGCCCGCCTCGCCGCTCGCTGGCCCGAACTCGGCCTGGACGGTGTCTTCGCGTTCAACGACGAGTACGCGATGCTCCTGATGCGCGCCCTTCAGGACGCGGGCGTCACCGTCCCCGACGACACGGCGCTGGTCGGCGCCGACGACCTGGTCCTCGGCCGGCTGCTGCGGCCCACACTGAGCACGGTCCACATCGAACTCCCGGCCGGGAAGGACCTCGCCGAACTCGTCGACCGCGCGGTGCGCAATCCCGGGGCCGCCCCCGAGACCCACAACGTCCTGGGCGCGACACTCGTCCACCGCGACTCCAGCTGAGCCGCTGCGCTGGGCTTGTGGGGTCGGGTGCGTGAGGTTTGGGGTTCTCTGCGGGCTGGTGGGGGCTGGTCGCGCAGTTCCTCGCGCCCCTTTGGGGCGCGTCTCGGTGGCCGGCTGTCTGGCTGTGGTGGGACTGGTGTGTGCGGGTGAAGTGCCGTTGCTTTGCGTCGGCCCGATTCGGCTGACAGGCCATAGGATGTTGCACGCTCAACCAGATGGGGATGTCGTCGAACACCGGACACCGCGTGCTGCTCTGCCGTGCGCCGGGTCACCGCATCCCGCTCCGCGGCCGACGGACGGCCGCGAACCACAACGGGACCCGCGTTCGCTCCGCGCGTCCCGCCGGTGACTGAACGGAGAGCCGCAATGCCGTTGCTCGACCCCAAGACCTGGCAGTCCCACGCCGCCCGTCCCCTTTCGGGCCCCGAGTACACCGTCACCGAGCCTGCCACCGGCGAGGCGCTCGGCACGGTCGTGCTCGCCACCGGTGAGGACGTCGGACCGGCCGCGCAGGCCGCCCGTACCGCCCAGGCGGCATGGGCACGTACCCCGCACTTCGTCCGCGCCGGGGTGCTCCGCAAGGCCGGGGACCTCTTCGCCGAGCACGCCGAGGAACTGCGCGACTGGATCGTCCGCGAGTCCGGCTCGATCCCCGGCAAGGCCGAGTTCGAGCTGCACGTCGCCGCCCAGGAGTGCTACGAGGCCGCCGCCCTCGCGTCCCGCCCCGCCGGACAGGTGCTGCCCTCCGAGGCGCCCCGGCTGTCCTACACGCGCCGGGTGCCCGTCGGGGTGGTCGGTGTGATCTCGCCGTTCAACGCCCCGCTGATCCTCTCCATCCGCTCCGTCGCCCCGGCGCTCGCGCTCGGCAACGCGGTCGTCCTGAAGCCGGACCCGCGTACGGCGGTCTGCGGCGGGCTGTCCCTGGCCGCGATCTTCGCCGAGGCGGGCCTGCCCGAGGACCTGCTGCACGTGCTGCCCGGCGGCCCCGACGCGGGCCAGGCCCTGGTCGCCGACCCGCTCGTCCCCGTCATCTCCTTCACCGGCTCCACAGCTGCGGGCCGCGCCGTCGGCGAGGCGGCCGGCCGGCACCTCAAGCGGGCCCACCTGGAACTCGGCGGCAACTCCGCCATGATCGTCCTGGAGGACGCCGACCTCGACGCGGTGATCTCCACCGCCGCGTGGGGCTCCTTCTTCCACCAGGGCCAGATCTGCATGACGACCGGCCGCCACCTCGTCCACCAGTCGCTGTACGGGGAGTACGTCGAGCGGCTCGCCGCCAAGGCCGACTCCCTCGCCGTCGGCGACCCGCACCGCGCCCACGTCCACCTCGGCCCGATCATCGACGGCGCGCAGCTCGCCAAGGTCCACGGGCTGGTGGAGTCCAGCACGGCGAGCGGTGCGAGGCTTGCGGCCGGCGGCACGCACGAGGAGCTGTTCTACCGGCCTACGGTTCTCGCCGACGTCGACGACAGCACGCCCGCGTACGCGGAGGAGGTTTTCGGTCCGGTCGCGCCCGTACGGTCGTTCGCCACCGCTGACGAGGCCGCCGCCCTTGCCGCCGTCGGGCCCTACGGGTTGTCGCTCGGCATCGTCACTCGTGACACCGCGCGCGGGCTCGACCTCGCCGAGCGCATTCCGACCGGGATCGTGCACATCAATGACCAGACGGTCAACGACGAGGCCGTGGCGCCGTTCGGTGGGGTTGCGGCCTCCGGGACCGGTGCGCGGTTCGGTGGGGAGTCGAACCTGGAGGCGTTCACCGACGTGCGGTGGACCACCGTGCGGGGGGATGTGGCGCCGTACCCCTTCTAGAACGCCTCCGGTGCGTTGTCGGCTGCGAGCCCGGTGGGGGCTGGTCGCGCAGTTCCCCGCGCCCCTTCGGGGCGCGGGCTACTTCGCCTGCTGGGCCGCCACCGACTTGCGGACCTCGTCCATGTCCAGCTTGCGCGCCTGGCCGATGACGTCCGTCAGGGCGGCCTCGGGGAGGGCGCCCGGCTGGGCGAAGACGGCGACCTGGTCGCGGACGATCATCAGGGTCGGGATGGACTGGATACCGAAGGCCTGTGCCAGCTCCGGCTGGGCCTCCGTGTCCACCTTGCCGAACACCAGATCGGGGTTCTCGTCGGCGGCCTTCTCGTACACCGGGGCGAACTGACGGCACGGTCCGCACCACGATGCCCAGAAGTCGATCAGCACGAACTCGTTCTCCGTGACCGTCTGGTCGAAGTTCTCCTTGGTCAGCTCCACGGTGCTGCTCATGACCTGATTCCTCTTCCTGCTGTCGGGTCGTTACCGGTGAGTCGCGCTCGCACAACACGCCCCGGCGACGGCGTATTCCGCGCGCGTACCCGTGTGGCCACGGGCCACACCACCCACCAGACTGGCCCCATGACGGAAACGGAATCCAACGTGTACGACGTAGTGGTGCTGGGTGCCGGACCCGTGGGGGAGAACGTGGCCGACCGCACCCGCGCGGCCGGCCTCTCCACCGCGATCGTGGAGAGCGAACTGGTCGGCGGCGAGTGTTCCTACTGGGCCTGTATGCCCAGCAAGGCCCTGCTGCGCCCGGTCATCGCCCGCGCCGACGCCCGCCGCGTGCCAGGTCTGAGCCACCTCGTGCAGGGCTCCCTGGACGCCGAGGCGGTCCTCGCCCACCGCGACTACGAGACCTCGAACTGGCAGGACGACGGACAGATCGGCTGGCTCGACTCCATCGGCGCCGACCTCTACCGGGGCCAGGGGCGCCTGGCCGGGCCCCGCACGGTGACGGTGACCGGAGAGGACGGCTCGACGCGCGTGCTCACCGCCCGGCACGCGGTCGCCGTGTGCACGGGCACCCGCGCCCAGCTGCCCGACCTGCCGGGTCTCGCCGAGGTCGGGCCCTGGACGAGCCGGGAGGCGACCAGCGCCAAGTCGGTGCCCGGCCGACTGATCGTGGTCGGCGGCGGTGTCGTCGCCGTCGAGATGGCCACGGCCTGGCAGGCACTCGGCTCCCAGGTCACCCTGCTGGTCCGGGGCAAGGGCCTGCTGCCCCGCATGGAGCCGTTCGCCGGCGAGCTGGTCGCCGAGGCGCTGGCGGAGGCGGGCACGGACGTCCGTACGGGGACCTCGGTCCGGTCGGTGACCAGGGAGAACGGCACCGTCGTGGCGGTCACCGACACCGGCGACCGGATCGAGGCCGACGAGATCCTCTTCGCCGTCGGCCGCGCCCCGCGCACCGACGACATCGGCCTCGACACGGTCGGCCTGGAACCGGGCTCCTGGCTGCCCGTCGACGACAGCCTCCGGGTCACCGGCAGCGAGTGGCTGTACGGGGTCGGCGACGTCAACCACCGCGCCCTCCTCACCCACCAGGGCAAGTACCAGGCCCGGATCGCGGGCGCCGCCATCGCCGCCCGCGCGGCCGGTGTACCGCTCCTGGAGACCGACCCCTGGGGCGCCCACGCGGCCACCGCCGACCACGGCGCGGTCCCGCAGGTCGTCTTCACCGACCCGGAGGCTTCGGCGGTCGGCCTCTCCCTGGCCGAGGCGGAGCAGGCGGGCCGCCGGGTGCGCGCGGTCGACGTGGAGTTCTCCTCGGTCGCGGGCGCGGGCCTGTACGCCGACGGCTACCGGGGACGCGCCCGCATGGTCGTCGACCTGGACAGCGAGACCCTGCTCGGCGTGACCTTCGTCGGCCCTGGCGTCGGCGAGCTGATCCACTCGGCGACCGTCGCCGTCGCCGGCGAGGTGCCGCTGAGCCGGCTGTGGCACGCGGTGCCGTCGTATCCGACGATCAGTGAGGTCTGGCTGCGGCTGCTGGAGGCGTTCCGCGACGGGAAGTAGGGGCGAGCGCACGGGAGGCGGTCAGAGGGGGAAGCCCAGTTCCTCGGCCGCCTCCGCCGGGGTCGGCTGGCCCCACCGCTCCACCATGGCCGCGCTGGAGGACAGCGAGCGCAGTTCGGCGCGGTCCAGATAGAGCGTGCCGTCCAGATGGTCGGTCTCGTGCTGGACGATCCGGGCCGGCCACCCCGTGAACACCTCGTCCACCGCACGTCCGTACTCGTCCTGGCCCGTGAGCCGTACCGCCGCGGGCCGGGACACCACCGCCTGCCAGCCCGGCACGCTCAGACAGCCCTCGAAGAACGCGGCCCGCTCGGTGCCGACCGCCTCGTACGCCGGATTCACGATCACCCGGAACGGCAGCGGCACCCGCCCGCGCACCACCCGCACCTCCTCCGGCACCGGAGCCGGGTCCTCGATGACCGCGATCCGCAGCCCCACCCCGACCTGAGGGGCCGCCAGACCGACGCCCGGGGCATCGCGCATGGTCTCGCGCAGCGCCTCCACGAAGCGGGTCAGCAGCTCCGGACCGAGCTGCCCGTCGAAGGGCACGGAGGCGCGCCGCAGTACCGGGTCTCCGGCGGCGACGATCGGCAACGGGCCGCCGACGGCGAGGAGTCGCTCGACATGGTCGGCAAGGGCGTTCGGGTCATGGGGAGTTGCCATGGCGCCAGGATGTCACGCACCTCTGACAACCGACGTCCCGCCGTGTGACGTACGCCACTTGAGGTGCCGGGAACTCGACGGCCCGTCCATCCGACTACTGGACCGCCCCCACAGCTGTACGCCCGTACGGCCGCCCCCCCCGCTCACCGTCCCCAGCCCTCCGGAGACCCCGCCGATGTCCACCGCTCCCACGACCACGACGGACGAATCCCCGGAGTCCCCGGATTCGCCGGACGCGTCGAAACCCTCCGCCCCGGCGAAACCGTCCGCAGCCGCCACGCTCCGCCCGCTCGTGCTGCGGCTGCACTTCTACGCGGGCGTGCTCGTCGCCCCGTTCCTGCTGGTCGCCGCTCTGACCGGCTTTCTGTACGCGGCCTCGTTCCAGGCCGAAAAGATCATCTACGCCGATGAGATGACCGTCTCCGTCGGGGACACCAAGCTGCCGATCTCCGAGCAGGTGGCCGCCGCCCGCGAGGCCCACCCCGAGGGCACCGTGACGGCCGTACGCCCCTCGCCCCAGGACGACGAGACGACGCGGGTCATGCTGTCCGGCGTGTCCGGTGTCGGCGAGACTCACACGCTGGCCGTGTTCGTCGACCCGTACACCGCGAAGGTGGAGGGCGCGCTCGAACAGTACGGGTCGACGGGTGCGCTGCCGGTGCGGACCTGGATCGACGAGTTCCACCGCGATCTGCACCTCGGCGAGAACGGCCGCCTCTACAGCGAACTCGCCGCGAGCTGGCTGTGGGTGATCGCGGGCGGCGGTCTGGTGCTGTGGTTCGCCCGCCGCCGTTCGCAGCGCAAGATACGCGGCACCAGCGGACGCCGCCGCACCCTCGGCCTGCACGGCACCGTCGGCGTCTGGGCCTCGGTCGGCTTCATCTTCCTCTCCGCGACCGGCCTGACCTGGTCGGCCTACGCGGGCGCCAACATCGACGTCCTGCGCACCTCCCTCGGCCAGTCCACCCCGTCGGTCTCCTCCGCGGCGGGCGGCGAGCACACGGGGCACGACGCGGCGGCCGGTTCCGGGAGCACCACCGAGCACGGCGTCGGCCTCGACAAGGTCCTCGCCTCGGCCCGCGCCGAGGGCCTGAGCGACCCCGTCGAGATCGTCCCGCCCGCCGACGAGACCTCCGCGTACGTCGTCAAGCAGGTCCAGCGCAGCTGGCCCACCAAGCAGGACGCGGTCGCCGTCGACCCGACGAGCGGCGAGGTCCTCGACACCGTCCGGTTCGCGGACTACCCGGTACTCGCGAAGCTGACCCGCTGGGGCATCGACGCCCACACCGGCGTCCTGTTCGGGATCGTCAACCAACTCGTCCTGATGGCCCTGGCGGCCTCCCTGGTCCTTCTCATCCTGTGGGGCTACCGGATGTGGTGGCTGCGCGGCCGGGCCTCCGCCTTCGGCCGCCCGATCCCGCGCGGCGCCTGGCAGCAGGTGCCCCCGCTGCTCCTCGTACCGCTGATGGCGGTCGTGGCCGTCGTGGGCTACTTCGTTCCGCTGCTCGGCATTCCGCTCGCCGTCTTCATCGCCGTCGACGTGATCCTGGGCGAGATCGACCACCGGCGCGGCAACCGGACGTACAAGGAACGGGCAGGCGCGCAGTAAGCAGTAAGCAGTAAGCAGGGAGTAGGGAGTGGAGACGAAACGGCCCGGCCCCTGTCCGGGGAGCCGGGCCGTCGTTGTGCCTGTCGTGTCCGTCGTACGGGGATCTACTCGAAGTCGCCCGCGAGGGCCGAGGCGAGCTTCATGTGCGGGGTGGCCTCCTCGTGGCGGCCCTGGCGCTGGAGGGTGCGTCCGAGCAGCAGCCGGGCGTACTGCTCCACCGGGTCGCGCTCGACCAGGACGAGCAACTCGGCCTCCGCGCGCCGCAGTTGGGCCGAGTGGTAGTAGGCGCGCGCCAGCAGCAGCCGGGGTGCGGTCTGCTCCGGCACCTCCTCGACCAGCCCGCCCAGTACCCGCGCCGCAGCGGCGTAGTCCTTGGCGTCGAAGAACAGCCGCGCCCGCTCCCAGCGCTCCGCCGCCGTCCCGTGGTCGTAGTACGTGTCCGTCGTGGTCTTCACTCGTGCCTCCTTCGGAGGCGGTAACCGACCCGGGCGGTCGTTCATTCCACCGCTGGTCAGGCCATGGCGGCCAGCTCCGCGTTGGCCCGCTCGGTGATCAGCGACAGCACCCGGCCGACGACGGCCAGATCCCCGTCCGGGATGCCGGCGTAGATCCGCGCGGAGTAGGGGGCGGTCTCGGCGCTGGTGGTGCGGTACAGCTCGCGTCCCGCGTCCGTGACCGTGAGCAGGGCGGAATCGGCTGTCAGCAGCCCGCCCCCGACGAGTTCGTCGACGACCGTGTGCGCGTCGGCCTTGTCGATCTTCAGCGCGTCGACGATCTCACCGACGAGGTGCTCGCGGTCGACGGGCCCGTCGGCGACGACGGTGAGCCTGAGCGTCACCGACTGCTGGAAGGTGACGCCGTGACGGGCCAGCACGTTTTCCAGGACACCGCGAGCGGCGTAGTGGGCCAGGGCTATGACGCGAGGGTTGAGCGCGGGTGAGGTGGGGGCTGTGGTCATGACTGCTCCTTCTCGGGGTCGGCGTGGAGCGGGGTGTCGAGCAGCAGTGCCAGGTCGCGGGTGAACTCCCGGGTGCGCTCGCTGTCCAGGCCGCCGAGGGGCTCAAGCAACTGCTGAAGCAGCCCCTGTACGACCTTGATCGCGCGCCGGGCGACCTCGCTGCCCTCCTCGGTGAGGGCCAGCTGAACCGCGCGCGGGTCCTGCGGGTCCCGGGTGCGCTCCAGCAGGCCGGCGGTCTCCAGGGCGCGCGCGAGCTTCGACACGTACAGCGGTTCGAGGCCTGTGTGGTCGGCGAGCCGGCGCTGACTGGGGCGCAGGCCGGCTCGCCGCATGCCGTACAGCGAGGCGACGAGCGAGTACTGCGCGTGGGTCAGCCCGAGGGGCGCGACCGCCCGGTCGACGGCCACGCGCCACTTCGTCGACAGTCGCCAGACCAGGTAGCCGGGGGTCGCGCCCTCGGATGTCTTACTCATGCCGGATACAGTACATGGCTATTATGTCCATGACTACTATGTCCATGGCTGTGAAAATCTCACCGGATCCCACCGGAGCACGGCCCCCGACCTCGCCGCTCGACACCCTTGCCGCGGGGGCTACACGGGGTCGAACCGCCAGACCTGCTTGAAGATCATGGCGGACTGGTTCGCGCCGCGGGGCTCCATGGAGACATTGCCGGCGTCCCAGCCGGTCATGAATCTGGAGCTGTTGTTGCCCCACAGGAATGTGCTCGTCGTGTTCGACAGATGCCAGTACTGCCCGATCCATTCGGCTTCGCACGGCGTGTGATAAACCGTCACGTTGTTGCTGTCGAGGCAGAAACCCGAGCCCTCCAGAAGAAACCGGACGAGACCAGGGTGTTTTCCGTCGATTTCCATTCGCCATTTGAAGGAAGCGCGATTGTTGATCTGAGTGCACGGTGCCGTCCGGACCCCGTCGGTGACCGCCTGGAGGCAACGGTCGGTCTGAGTCCTCAGGTATCCCGGCTCGCTCCACACCACCGCCTGGGCGGGCGTGCCGGACACTCCGACCAGTGTGGCGGCAGACGCGGCCACGGTCGTCAGCCATGTGACCAGCCGTCTGCGCAGCGGATTTCGCACAATGCTCTCCCTTGTCCAGTGCCCCGGATTTCCGGGGGCACCGTCTGTTCCTCGGTGGAACCGACCTGCTTCCACTTTCCTGTGGGACGGCATACGGAGACAGGAGGTAACCCGGCAGTTGACCGGCATCTACGGGCGGCCTCTCGGGTGCCGGGAATTCATTGACGTCTGTTCAGGTGGTCCAGCAGACGTCGGATCGCGGTCTCGCGATCCGTACGGGACTCGGCACGGCCGCAGAGTTCCGCGGCGTAGGCCCGGAGCAGGTCGTGCTGGGCGAACCTGCCCGGCCGAATCTCGGTCACGTGGTGCGAGTCGGCCAGCTCGGTGATCAACGGCCTTACGTGGTCGGGACTCACACCAGCGAGGCTCGCCATGGCCGGGAGGGACAGGTGGGGGCCGGGGTGAAGGCCGATCAGGCGGAAGAGTCTCTGCCCCGGTGGGCTGAGCTGACGGTAGGACCACGAGAAGACGGCCCGCAGGTCGGCTGCGCCGTCGGCGGCCCCCAGCGGATCGAGACGTGTGTCGGTGTGCCGCAGCTCGCTCACCAGCGCCGTCAGCGGGAAGGACGAGTGCACCGCGGCACGCGCCGCTACGGCGGTCAGCGCGAGGGGAAGTCCGGCGCACCACTCGACGAGGTCGTCGACCGCCCCCGGCTCCGCCCCTGTCCGGGCTCCGCCCAGCCGGGCTTCCAGGAGCTGTCGGCCCTCGTCACGGGAAAGTGTGTCCAGCACGACAGGGCGAGCGCCTTCGACAGCGACCAGTCCGGTCAGTCGGTTCCGGCTCGTCACCACGACCATGCTGGCGCCGGCGCCCGGCAGCAGCGGGCGGACCTGCGCCGCGTCGCGTGCGTTGTCCAGTACCACCAGCATGCGTCGTCCCGCCATCACACTGCGGTAGAGAGCCACCAGTCCGGCAGGGTCGGCGGGCACGCGCGCCGGGTCGGCACCGAGGGCACCGAGGAAGCTGCGGATGACATCAAGAGGATCGACGGCAGCACCGGACGGAGCGAAGCCACGCAGGTCGACGTACAACTGCCCGTCCGGCAGAAGACCGGCCGACCTGTGTGCCCACTCCACCGCGAGGGCGGTCTTGCCCACGCCCGCGGGGCCCGACACCGTCGCGATCACGAGCGCGTTCGACGACACTCCGCTGCGAAGCGTCTCGGTCAGGCACTCCAGTTGGCGTACCCGACCGGCGAATCCGGCCGACGCGGCCGGGAGTTGGGCCGGTGGGTTCGGCAAAGCCGGCCGGTCCGGGGCGCCCGACGCGTCGGGGGACGCCCGTAAGGGGTCGCGGCCGGCGGCGGTGACCAGGAACTGGGCCCGATTCTGTCCGGACAATCCGAAGGCGTCGGCCAGAAAGCGTCCCGTGGCAGGTCGCGGCGCGCTGATACGACCGCTCTCGATCTCCCGGATGGTGCGAACGCTGATGCCGGAATTCTCGGCCAGGTCCTCCTGCGACATCCCGGAACGCCGTCGCTGTGCGCGAACCAGGTCTCCGACACCTCTGTTCACCGGTGCTTCATTGCGCGACCGGCTTGTTCTGATCGTTGGCACGTTGAATTACCCCGCTGTCTCATGTCCCGTGCGAGAGGACCGCATGCTGCGGGAAGCATGCGGGCGGGGACTGCTCACTTCCCAGATCACTTCGCTGCTCAGCCGCGGTCCGTTCCGTCGGCCGCTTGCGCCTGGTTCACCTCGGTGATCCTGGTTCCGTTCAGCTCGCTGCGCCACAGGACGTCGGTGAGGCGGTCGATCCCGCTCGTGAGATGTCTGCGATAGGTGCTGAACGGCAGTCCGAGACGTTCGGCGGCGGCCTCCTGGGTCGGGGTTCCCGCGAGGTAGGTGGTGGTGAGGGCACGGTGGTGCTTCTCGCCGGAACGCCCTTCCCGGAGAGCCTCGATGGCGGAGGCGAGGAGTTCGGTGAGGGTCGTCCCGCTCTCGCTGACCAGGCGGCTGCGGTTGAGCGGGTTGTCGGCCAGCACGTCCGGACGCCGGAGGGTGCGCAGCGTGTCGCGGACCGCGGTGTCGAACTCCGGTCTGGACAGCACCACCAGTTCCGCGTGTTCCCGCGTGTGGTGCGGTGTCCTGGCTCCCGGATCTTCGGACAGGGTCGCGTTCGACCTGGCCGCCAGCCATGAGCCGACCGGCTGGGCCCGCCAGTCGTGGCCGAACAGTGCATAGGTGTGCTGACCGATGCCGGGCCGGCGGGCGTCGGGCGGCATGGCGAAGTGGCTCAGGTAGTCGTCCCAGTACCCGTTGTCGCGCATGACGACGAACGTCCAGGCCAGCCGGTCGGCCCGGAAGATCTCACCCAGTGCACGCCAGTGCATCAGGTCCATCGGCGCCGAGGTGCGCTGGTAGCGGGGCGGGTGCACGGAGAAACGGGCCAGCGCCATGTGCTCGTCGGGCCTCAGCGGCGCGGTGGACCGGGCATGCGCCCAGGCCGCGTCGACCACCGGGTCGACCCCGGTGTCCAGCGGCTCCCGCAGGCGCAGCCATGCGAAGAACGCGACGATCTCGCCGGTCTGCGTGGAACGATAGACGCGAAACCCTTCGGGCTGCCGGTCGAGCCAGAACCGGCAGATGGCCGCGGATGCTTCGCCCTCGGCGCTTTCGACCAGCTCCAGCACGCGTCCCCGGGCGGCCTCCGTGTACGGCTCGTCCTCGACATGCCCGCCTTCGCGCCACTTGCGGAAGTTCGCCGAGGCCTCCCTGCGGTAGAGGTAGAGCAGGGCGCCGGTGGCCGAGAGCATCTGCTCCTCCGGTGCGGTGCGGACGCGCTCGACGAGGTGCTGGTGAACGGTTCTGTGCATGTCGGCGAAGCCGTCGGGGTCACGCCAGCGGAGATCGGCCTCGAGCGCCTCGCGGACCACGTCGTGCGGAAAGAGACCGGCACCCGTCGGCTCGATGAAGGGCTGCTCGCGCAGCCACGCGAACAACTCGGATCCCTCCGCACCCATCAGGGCGCGGAGCAGCGTCTCCGAGGTGACATGGGAATGGGCGCAGATCTCCAGGGCCCTGCGGTGTGCCGCGCTGGGAATGTCGCCCAGCAGCTCGGTCAGCAGGGTGGCGATCACGTCCTGGCTCGGCTTCCAGCCGGACCCGGCTCCCTCCTCCCTGACGGCCACGGCCGCCGCCAGCGTCAGGGCCAGGGGGTTGCCGCCCGTGAAGGACAGCACTGCCCGGTGGGCCTCCGGCTTCAGTCCACGGACGTGCAGCAACCGTGCGGCATCGTCGGGGGGCAGGTTCCGCAGAGAGGTGACCCGCAGCAGGTCCGCCCACCCAGGATCGGACGTCCAGCGGACGTCGGGCGCCCGGCGTCCGGCGATCACCACCACCCCGTCCGCCGGCAGCCCGAGCAGGAACTGCTCGCACAGCCAGCTCTCCAGACCCTGGCAGCGTTCGAAGGTGTCCACCAGCAGCACCACCCCCGGTTCCCCGACCGCCTCCCCGACGGCCGCGATGAAACCCTGAGGCGTCGGGACGACCGTCCGGCCGTCCACCTCCACGACCTGACGCCCTGCCCGGCGGGCCTCACGCGCGAACCGACGAAGAAGCGTCGACTTGCCGATGCCTCCGGGGCCGTGCAGATAGTGGACCGGGAATGCTCCAGGGGCGCCCGCCAACGCACCCCGGAACAGGGCGAGTTCCCCTGCCCTGCCGACGAACGCCCGGTCCCGTGCGGCTTCCAGCACATCCCCCAGCGCACGGCCTTGACGCACCCCCACGCCCTCTCCCTCAGTGATCGCGCGACTCGCCGGTGGGCGTCCCGCTGCCTGCCGGGCGCCGGGCAGGCACATGTCGTGCGCCTGCGATCCGGCGCCTCACCGCCGGTTCAGCGCACCCTTCCCCGCGGTTTCAGCGCCACCGGCGGGAGTTCCGGAGCAGGCAGCGGCCCTCCGTCGTAGCCCTTCACCTCACCGAAGCGGGAACCCTCCATCCAGCCCCTCCGGGCCTCCTCGATCTCCTCCTGCGACCGCCCGATGAAGTTCCACCACATGACCAGCTCCTCCTCGAACGGCTCACCGCCCAGGAGCATCACGCTCGCGTCCGTCGCGGCGCGCAGCGGGAGTTCGGTGCGGCCGCAGCCGAGGTAGAGCATCGAGCCCGGCAGTACCGGCACCCCGTCCACGTGCACCTCGCCGGACATCGCCAGCACCCCGTACTCGAAGTCGGGCACGAGCGGCAGGCGTACGTCGGCGCCGTCCGCGAGGGTCAGGTCGGCGCCGACGATCGGGGTGTACGTCGTGCCGGGCGAGGTCGAGCCGTCGAGGGTGCCGAGGATCACGGTCGCCGTCACGCCGGGTGCCGTGACCGTGGGCAGGTCGGCGTGGTGTTCGAAGTGGGGGGCGGTGTGGCGGTCGCTGTCGGGGAGGGCGACCCAGAGCTGTGCGCCGTGCAGGAACCGCGCGTGGGACCTGGGGCTCTCCTCGGAGTGGCTGATCGCCCGGCCGGAGGTCATGAGGCCCAGTTCGCGCGGGCGGATCGTCTGGAGGCTGCCGGTCGAGTCGCGGTGCAGCACCTCGCCCTCGTGCAGCCAGCTCACCGTCTGGAGGCCCATGTGCGGGTGCGGCGGCACCTGCATACCGGGCTCGTCGGCGATGTCGTCCGGCCCGTAGTGGTCGACGAAGGCCCACGCGGCGATCATGCGTCGGCCGAGGTTGGGCAGCAGTCGGCGTACCTCGGTGCTCTCGCCGAGTTTCACGACTCGGGGGCTCAGCAGTTCACGCACGGGTTCGGCGACGACGAATCCACGGCCGCCACAGACGCTGGGTACGGGCGCGCGGTCAAGGTTGCTCATGGCGCACAACCTAGTGGGGGAGCGGGCCTGTCCTCATCTCGCGGAGGCGAGAAAATCGGAAGCCTTGGTCCCCCTTTGACGTCGCGGTTCGTATAGTGAAGATCTATTCACTGCGGCGTGAGGGGTCTGTCGATGAGCGCAGCCGAGTTTCCCGAGGTCAGCACGGTGGCGGGCGCGGTCCGTGGGCGTCGTGAGGGTGGCCTCGCGGTGTTCCGGGGGATTCCGTTCGCGCAGCCGCCGGTCGGGGAGCTGCGGTTCGCGGCGCCGCGGCCGGCCGAGCACTGGGACGGGGTGCGGGAGACGTTCGCGTTCGGGCCTCCGCCGCCGCAGGAGATGATGGGCCCCGAGGTCCCGTCCGCCGGGGACGACTGGCTGACCGTCAACGTCTGGACGCCCGACGCGGACCCGGCGGCGCGCCGCCCGGTGCTGGTGTGGATCTACGGCGGCGCCTACAAGTTCGGCTCCGCCGACGACCCGAACTACGACGGCAACCGCCTCTCCCGCGAGGGCGGGACCGTCGTGGTGACCCTCAACTACCGGGTCGGCATCGAGGGGTTCGCCCGGATCGAGGGCGCCCCGGCCAACCGGGGACTGCTCGACCAGGTCGCCGCCCTGGAGTGGGTACGAGAGAACATCGCGGCGTTCGGCGGCGACCCCGACCGGGTCACCGTCTTCGGGGAGTCGGCCGGTGCCGGTTCCATCGCCGCGCTGCTCGGCATGGAGCGGGCGCGCGGACTGTTCCGGCGGGCGATCCTTCAGAGCGTGCCCGGCACGTACTTCTCGGACGCGCTGGCCGGGGACATCGCCGAGACACTCGCCGGTGAACTCGGGCTGCGCCCGACCGTGGACGACCTGTCCGGCGTGGACCCGCGCAAGCTGCCCGAGGCAGGTGCGATCCTGAGCGCCCGGATGCGCGAGTACGTGCCGAGGTGGGGCGCGGTCGCCCTCACCCCGACCCCGTTCTCGCCGGTCGTCGACGGCGATGTGCTGCCCGTCACCCCGTTCGAGGCCCTGGCGGGCGGCGCCGCGCGGGACGTGGAGCTGATCCTCGGACACACCCGGGACGAGTACCGCCTCTTCCTCATGCTCGGCGGGCTGTTCGGCCGGGTGGACGACGAACTGGCGGCGACCGTCCTGCGTCTGTTCGGACCAGGCACCGACCCCGAGCAGGCCTACCGTGCCGCGTTCCCGGACGCCTCGGCGGAGTACCTGTTCGAACTCGTGCAGTCCGACTGGCTCTTCCGGATGCCCGTGATCCACCTCGCGGAGGCGCAGGTCGCGGCGGGCGGCCGGGCCCACGTCTACGAGCTGACCTGGGCCGCCCCCGCGAACGGCGGTGTCCTGGGCGCCTGTCACGGCCTGGACGTGCCTCTGACCTTCGGCGTCGGCGGCGACGTCGACGGCGGCCTCGGCGGCATGCTGATGGGGCCCGTGCCCCTGCCCGAGGCCGAGGCGCTCTCCGCCCGACTCCGCTCGGCCTGGACCTCCTTCGCCGCCACGGGCGACCCGGGCTGGCCCGCGTACGACACCGGACGGCGCCTCGTCCAGCTCCTCGACACCGAACCGACCGTCACCGCCTACCCGGAGGAGGCCTCCCGGCGCCTGTGGGAGCGCCACACGTTCGGCGCGCTGCCCCTGACGGTGGAGTGACGAACCGGCTCTATCGCGAGGCCAGCAGTCGCAGCACCCGGTCGGAGACCGGCGCGGGCAGGGCACGCAGCGTGCGGACCAACGCCGTTGTCTGCCAGGGGAAACAGGCCTGCGCCGGCTCCCGTTCCAGGGCGCGTACGACGTACCGGGCCGCGCGCTCCTGGCTGACCTGGAACGGCTTGGGCAGACCGTCCCCGTCGACCCGGTCCGTACCCACGAAGCCCGGGTGGATCGAGGTGAACCGGATGCCCCTGGGCGCCAGTTCGACGCGCGCGGCGTCGAGGAGGGTGCGTACGGCCGCCTTCGCCGCCGAGTACGGGCCCTGGCGGGGGATGCCCATCAGCCCCGCGAGGGAGTTGGTGTGGGCGATCAGACCTCCGCCCGGCTGCTCGCCCAACTGCCGGACCAGCGGGACCAGATAGTTGACGACGACGTCGTAGTTCAACGCCATGATCCGTGCGATGTCGGCCGTGCCGACCTGGTCCATGGGCATGTCCGGGCCCTGGCCCGCGTTGAGCAGCGCGATGTCGACCGAGCCGAACTCCGCGACGGCGGCCGACACGACCCCGGCCGCCGCCTCCGGGTCCAGGGCGTCGGCGGCGATGTCCAGGCAGGCGCTGCCGGCCGCCCGTACCTCCTCGGCCACAGCGGCCAGTTCGGGGGCGCGGCGGGCCGTGAGGACGAGCCGGTTGCCCGCCGGGGCGAGCTGCCGGGCCACCGCCGCGCCGATACCCGAGGAGGCGCCGACGATCAGGACCGTCCGGCCGGTGATGGTCGTGGCGGTCACCGTCACAGGAAGTGGTGTCCCTCGCCGCGATAGGTGGGCACGGTGTCCACCACCGCGCCGTCGCTGACCAGATGCAGGTCGCCGATGCGCTCGCACAGCTCACCGGCCTTGGCGTGCCGCAGCCACACCCGGTCCCCGATGTTCAGGACGCTCGCGGCCTTGCCCACCAGCGGGGTCTGCACCTCGCCGAAGGACTCGGTGGCGGTGACCCGCAGCCCCAAGGGCCAGGCCAGCGTGGGCAGCCGGTCCTTGCCGAGCGGCCCGGACGCGATCCAGCCGCCGCCCAGGAGCGTCGCGACCGAGGAGGAGGGACGGCGGACGACGGGCAGCACGAAGTAGGCCGCCGGGACGGGCCGGAAGGCGCGGTAGAAGTCGAACAGGCCGGGACCGTACAGGCCGGAGCCCGCCGCGAGTTCGGTGACGGAGTCCTCGCGGGTCGTGGTCTCCAGGCTGCCCGTACCGCCGCCGTTGACGAACCGCAGCGGTGTCACGGCCCGTACGGCCGCGACCGCGGCTTCCCGGCGGTGGCTCAGCTCCTCGACGGAGGAACGCTGCATCGCCCGTACGACGGCCCGCTTGAGCGCGTTGCCGGGCACGTTGTCGCCCAGACCGGCGACCTGACCCTCGTACCCCATGATCCCGGTCAGCTCGAAGCCCGGCCGGGACGCGACCTCGCGCGCGAACGCCGCCGCCTCCTGCGGGGTGTGCACCGGGGACCGGCGCGGCCCCAGATGGACCCGGCCGCCCGCCAGACGCAGGGCCGCGTCCAGTTCCAGGCAGACCTGGATACGGGTCTCGCGGGGGCCGGTCGCCGCGTCGATCAGGTCGAGATGCTCGACGCAGTCCACCATCAGGGTGATGCGGGACGCGAGCCGTTCGTCGGCGGCGAGTCGGCGCAGTGCCGTGCGGTCGGCGGTGGGGTAGCCGACGACGATGTCGTCGAACTCCTCGGCCAGCCACAGGGCTTCGGGCAGGGTGAAGCCGAGGATGCCGGCGAATCCCGTGCGGTCCAGGGCGCGCCGCATGAGGGCGCGGGAGCGCAGCGACTTGCTGGCCAGCCGGATCGGCTTGCCGCCCGCACGGCGTTCCAGATCGCGGGCGTTGGCGTCGAAGGCGTCCAGGTCGATGACGCCGAAGGGCGGTTCGAGGCCGGCGGTCGCCGCCCGCAGCGAGTCGAAATGGCTCTCGGTCGCGGGAGCCGAACCGGCTCTGGGCGCAGTGGTGTTGAGGGTCATCGGTCGGTGTCTCCTTGCTCGGATGCTGCTGTCGGGGCCGGGACGAGACCCGTGCTGCGGCGCTGGGCCATGGCCACCACCTTGGGGATCACAAAGCGCATCAGCCGGGGGAACACACCGGCGGCCCGCTGCACGCGTCCACCGATGGCGGGGTGGACGACTTCGACGGGCTTCTTCTCGATCGCGTCGACGATCACCGACGCGACCTTCTCGGGGCTGAGCGGCTTCTCGGCGAAGGTGATCACCGAGCTGGGGTCGGCCATCTCCTGCTCCAGCATGGGCGTTCGGGTGCCCGGCGGATGGACGATGCTGAAGGTCACGGGCCCGTCCCGTTCCTCGATGGCCACACTGTGGTGGAAGGCGCGCAGCCCGTGTTTGGTCGCGCCGTAGGTGGTGTAGCCGGGCAGCGGCAGGAACGACGTCATGCTGCACACGGTGACGATGTGCCCGTGGCCCTGGTCGCGCATCCGGGGCAGGGCGGCCAGCATGCCGGTGATCGGTCCGAGCAGGTTCACCTCGACCATGTGGCGGTGCTGGGACGGCGCCAACTGGCGTGCGTAGCCGGTGTGGATGATCCCCGCGTTGTTCACGAGCACGTCCACCGGGCCGAGTTGGTCCGCCACGGCGTCCAACGTCGTTTCCCACGCGGCCTCGTCACGGATGTCCAGCTCGAACGCGCGGGCGCCGGGCCCGAGTTCGTCGGCGATCCGGGTCGCTCCGGCCAGGTCGATGTCGGCGAGCGCGACCCGGTGACCCCGGCGCACAGCCTCGCGCGCGGTCGCCGCCCCGATGCCGCTCGCGGCGCCGGTGATCAGCACGACGTGTGCGGCCGGGGCGCCGTCCGTTCGAGATGCGTGCATGGGAACTCCCGGGAAAAGAGGGCAGGTTGGCGAAGGGTGCGGTCAGGAGGGCAAGGTGTACGCCTCCAGCCGCGCTCCACCCAGACCGGCCGCGCGCTGCGGGTCGTCGGTCGGTGTGGTGGCCGCGTACAGGGTGTTGCCGTCGGGTCCGGCGACCAGGCAGCTCAGGGTGGGTTGGCTGGTGGCGACGCGGTCGAGGATCGCGCCGCCGGGTCCGACCCGGACACACTCGCCGCGCAGCGCGTTGGCGACCCATGCCGTGCCGTCCCGGCCGGGTGCGATGCCGTCGGGGGCGATGGGGCTTGCGGAGCGGTCGGCGATCGCTCTGTGGTCGAGGAGTGCGGAGACGCGCCGGGTAATCCGGCCCAGCAGCCCGGGGTGATTGAGGGACGTCCACAGGGCGGAGGGGATCAGGGGAGCCCAGGGGCGGGGCGGGCCCAGGCGGCCGTCGGGGAGGACGGGGAGTGCGGTGAGGCGCATCGCGAGGGTCTCGGCGACGAGCAGGGTGGAGTCGTCGTCCAGGAGGAACATGCCGTTCGGGAACACCAACGGCTCGCTCAGGCCCAGGAGTTCACCCTCGGGGGAGAGGCAGGCGATCGGTGTCCTGGGCGGCCCCGGCGGGACGTAGAGCATCGAGTTGGGCTGCCGGCGGACGAAGCCGTGATAGTCGAAGCCGAAGTTGCCGACGTAGGCGCGGCCCAGCCGGTCGACGAACATGTCGTTGACGGGACCCCCGGCGATGCCGTTCAGATCGGCGTGCACGACCAGCGAGCCATCTGTCTCCCGCCGGTACACACAGCGCCCGTCCATGGAGACGACCAGCATCCGCCCGTCGGGCAGCCAGCCCAGACCGCCCGCCCGGCCGGGGACCTCCACCACTGTCTCCGGCTCACCCCGGGTGTCCCAGCGGTGCACCGTCCCATGGGCGAGATCGCAGAACCACAGGGCACCGTCATGCCAGCGCAACGACTCCAGGACGCCGTAGCCGTCCAGCACGACTGTGGTTCTCGGTCGCACACCTGCCTCCTGAGGCTGCCGAGCGGATGTCGCGCCCCGAAAGGGGCGCGGGGAACTGCGCGACCAGCCCCCACCGGCCCGCGGGTGAACGAACCACATGCCCGTCCCCCGCACGCTACGGTGGCCCAAGCAAGAGAAGTAAGTCAAGCGTCCTGGACGATTGACTTACTTCTCTGAGGTTGGTTGGCTATCCTGACGACCGAACCAACAGGTGAGACCCCGTGCGGAGAGGAGAACGCGTGCCCCGCATGGCGGCGAGCGACCGGAGAGCGGAGCTCCTGGAGGCGGCGATCCGGGTCATGGCGCGCGACGGCGTAGCCAAGGCGACCACCCGCGCGGTGGTCACCGAGGCGGGCATGACCCTCGGAGCCTTCCACTACTGCTTCGAGTCCAGGGCCCAACTGCTCGAACTCGTCACGGAAACCCTCACCGAGCGGTACGTCGCCGAGGTCCGCGGTCTGTTCGCCCCGCACAAGGACATCCGCGACAGCGTCCTCGACAGCCTGCACGCGTTCTGGAAGGGCTTCGAGGCCAACCCCGGCGAGCACCAGATCAGTTACGAGCTGACGCAGTACGCGCTGCGCAACTCCGGCTTCGAGGACGTCGCCGGGAAGCAGTACGAGATCTTCCTGCGTGCCTTCGCCTCGCTGCTCGAACTCGCCGCCGACAACGCGGGGATCGAGTGGACGGAGCCCGTGCCGGTGCTCGCGCGGTACGTGCTGTCGATGATCGACGGCCTCAACATGATCTGGCTCGTCGACCGCAACACCGACGACAGCCGGGCCGCGCTGGAGATGCTCGCCGATCACCTCCTCCTGCACGCCCGGCCGCGAGCCGCCTGAGCCGCTTGACCTGAGGGAAAGGGTGTCCGCATGGCGTTCGCCGACTACCAGAACGAGATCTACCTCAACGGGCTGGGCGGTATTCTCCCGACCTTCCCCATGGAGTTCGCCGAGCTGGAGGAGCGGGCCCGGGCCGCGCTCCCGCCGTCCGTCTGGTCCTACGTCGCCGGGGGAGCCGGCGACGAGCGCACCCAGCGGGCCAACGTCGAGGCATTCGCCCGCTGGGGCCTGATCCCGCGCATGCTCGTCGGCGCCGCCCAACGGGACCTGACCGTCGAGCTGTTCGGGACGACACTCCCGTCGCCGGTGTTCCTCGCCCCGATCGGTGTCATCGGACTCTGCGCCCAGGACGGACACGGTGACCTGGCCGCCGCCCGCGCCGCCGCCCGTACCGGAGTGCCGATGGTCGCCTCCACGCTCTCCGTCGACCCGCTGGAGGACGTGGCCGCCGAACTCGGCGACACCCCCGGCTACTTCCAGCTCTACACCCCGACCGACCGGAGCATCGCCGAGAGCCTCGTCCAGCGTGCCGAGCGCGCCGGGTACCGGGGCATCGTCGTCACCCTCGACACCTGGATCACCGGCTGGCGCCCCAGGGATCTCGCGACGGCCAACTTCCCCCAGCTGCGCGGCCACTGCCTCGCCAACTACACGAGCGACCCGGCGTTCCGGGCCGCGCTCGGCCGACCGCCCGAGGAGGATCCGCAGGCCGCGATCCTCCACTGGGCCCAGATCTTCGGCAACCCGCTCACCTGGGACGACCTGGACTGGCTGCGCTCGCTCACCGACCTCCCGCTGATCCTCAAGGGCATCTGTCACCCCGAGGACGCGCGCCGTGCCCGCGACGCGGGAGTGGACGCCCTCTACTGCTCCACCCACGGCGGCCGGCAGGCCAACGGCGGCCTCCCCGCCCTCAACGTCCTGCCCGGCGTCGTCGAGGCCGCGGGCGAGCTGCCCGTCCTGTTCGACTCCGGTGTCCGCAGCGGCGCCGACATCGTCAAGGCCCTCGCCCTGGGCGCGACAGCGGTCGGCATCGGCCGCCCGTACGCCTACGGCTGCGCCCTCGGCGGCACGGACGGCATCGTCCACGTACTTCGGGCCCTGCTCGCCGAGACGGACCTCATCATGGCCGTGGACGGCTACCCGTCCCTCAAGGACCTCGTACCCGAGGCACTCCAGGCCGTCTGACCGTCCGATCGCCTGCCTGTCCGGCCACCCCGTTCAACCGATCGGTTGAACGGGGATTCAACCTGCCGCTCTCCACCTCGCTCCGTCCAGCCGACGCGAAGTCCCTCTCGCTCGCGTCAGGATCGAACCGAAGACCCCCCAGGAGACCCCCCATCAGAGAGGCCCGCAGAGTGTCCAGCTTCCTCAGCAGACGACGTGTACTCGCCACCGGAGCCGGAGCGGCCCTCGGCGTCGGCGCGCTCGGTGCCACCGGGACCCCCGCCGCCGCCGCGGCCTCGCCCACCGGCTCCCGCCCGGCCACGGGCGCCGAGGAGACCCGGACGCTCGACGAGCTGTACCGGGCGGCGCTCGCCGAGGGCGGCAAGCTCGTCATCTACGCGGGCGGCGACGTCGACAGCCAGGGCAACGGCATTCGGGCCGGCTTCGCCGCCCGCTTCCCGGAGATCGACCTCAAGGTCGTCGTGGACTACAGCAAGTACCACGACGTCCGCGTCGACAACCAGTTCGCGACCGACACCCTCGTCCCGGACGTCGTCCAGCTCCAGACCCTCCAGGACTTCACCCGCTGGAACGAGCAGGGCCGGCTGCTGCACTACAAGCCGGCGGGCTTCTCCAAGGTGTACGACGGCCTCAAGGACCGCCACGGCGCCTGGACCGCCATCGCGGTGATCGGCTTCAGCTACTCGTACAACGTCGCCGCCGTCGGCGCCGACGTCCCGAAGTCCCCGCTCGACCTGATCGACCCGAAGTGGAAGGGACAGATCGCGTCGTCCTACCCGCACGACGACGACGCCGTCCTCTACCTCTTCAAGCTGTACGTCGACCACTACGGCTGGGACTGGGCGGCCCGGTTCGCCGCCCAGGACGTCCGGTTCGCCCGTGGCAGTCACACGCCCGGGCTGGCCGTCTCCGGCGGGCAGAAGGCGCTCGGCGTCGGCGGCTCGGGCTCGCTCACGGCACCGTCCACGGCGGCGTCGCGGTGGGCCGTCGCCGAGGGGCACCCGTTCATGGCGTGGGGCCAGCGGGCCGGGATTCTCAAGCGGGGCAGGAACATCGCGGCGGCGAAGCTGTATCTCAACTGGCAGCTGTCTGTCGCTCAGCAGCAGAACGCGTTCAACGGTTGGTCGGTTCGGACGGATGTCGCGCCTGCGGGTGGGTTGAAGCCGATCTGGACGTACCCGAACGCGAATCTTGATGGGTTTCCGCGGTTCATGGCCGACCGGGCGGGGATCGAGCGGTGGAAGCAGACGTTTGCGTTGTACTTCGGTGAGGTGAAGGGGGATCCGACGCCCGGGTGGTTGGGGTTGCACCCCGGGGCGTAGGTGGTTCCTTGGCCGCGGGTCGGTGGGGGCTTGTCGCGCCCTGCGGCGGAGCCGCAGATCGATACAGCCCCGCGCCCCTAAAAGCAGAGCGTGGGTGCGCACCCACGATCAGCTGGGCCGCCCGGCTCCTCACACGGGGCATACAGGCGGTCGATAGGATCGGGGTTCTGTTCGATTGGAACCGTCCGGTCAAGGGGATCTGCCGTGCTCGAGCGTGTTCGCGGGAGTCGGCCCACGTTGGAGCATGTGTCGCATCTGGCGTTCTTCGTCGTCGTCGCGTCCGCGCTTCTGCAGCTCGCCCGGCTGAACAGCTCGCTGTGCTGGTATATCGCCACCGCCAGCGGGCTGCTCGCGCTCACCTACGCGGGCGGACTCGTCCTGGGGGAGCGGCTCGGGACGGTCGGGCGGGCCGCCTGGATTCCGCTGCTGCTCCTGCTGTGGGGGACGCTCCTCTTCCTCGTCCCGGACGTGCTGACCTCCGCCTATGTGTGGTGTGCCCTGCCGCTGGCCTGTGCGGCGCAGCGGGTGCTCGGCCGTCGGTTCGCGATGGTCGCCCTCGCCGCCATCACTCTCGTCCTCGTTGCGGCACTGGTCGAGGCCAGCGGCCGGTTCGTCCCGGACATCGTGCTGGTGCCCGTGGCGGCGGTGTGGGGCACCGTCGCCCTCTATCGCGCCCAGCAGCGGGACGCCGAGGAGCGCCGACATCTCGTCGAGGAACTGCGCGGCACGCGTGACCTCGTCGCCCGGCAGCAGCGCCGGGCGGGAGTACTGGCCGAGCGGACGCGGATCGCCCGCGATCTGCACGACACCCTCGCCCAGGAACTCGCCGGCGGGCTCATGCTGCTCCAGGCCGCCGAACGCGACTGGGACGACCGCCCCGACGTGGCCCGCACCCGCGTCCGCGCGGTCGCCGACGGAC
This sequence comes from Streptomyces sp. NBC_00075, assembly GCF_045041225.1. Lineage (NCBI taxonomy): Bacteria > Bacillati > Actinomycetota > Actinomycetes > Kitasatosporales > Streptomycetaceae > Streptomyces > Streptomyces sp. NBC_00075. The sequence continues at coordinate 868,904 of NZ_CP108243.1, read as the reverse complement.
TGGGCACCAACCTCACCGAGACCCGCCGCATGATCCGGGACCTCACCCCGTCCACCGTCGCCGAGACCGGCCTCGAAGGCGCGCTGAGCATCCTGTGCGCCCGCTCCCAGGCCGACGGGACGGCGGCCCAGGTACGGTTCCGGACGGTCGGCGACCCCCAGCCCGTCCTCGACGAACACGCCGCCACGACCCTGTTCCGCGTCGCGCAGAGCACGCTGGCCAACGTCTGGGAACACGCCCACGCGGTGAACGTGCAGGTCACCCTCAGCCGGCGGCCGGACCGGGTGGACCTCGAAGTCAGCGACGACGGCGTCGGGTTCGACCCGGCCGAGGTCTTCGCCCGCACCTCGCAGGGCCCGGGCCGCGGCTTCGGACTGCCCGCCGCCCGGGCGCGGCTGCGCGAGTACGGCGGTGACCTCGACGTCCGCGGCGAGCCCGGCCGGGGCACCCGGATCCGGGCCACGGTCTCCGCGCGGCCCAGGCCCCAACCCGGTGCCGCGCCCGTCCCCACGGCGACCGCCGGATGACCGCGGACCCGCCCGGCGCGACCGGGCCGCTGCGCGTCCTGATCGCGGACGACCACGCCGTCGTACGGGCCGGCCTGCGCGCGCTCCTCGACGGCGAACCGGACCTCGATGTGATCGCCGAGGCGGGCAGCGGTGAGGAGGCTGTCTCCCTGGTCGCCCGGATGCTTCCCGATGTCGCGCTGATGGACCTCCGGTTCGGGAGTCCGGGCGGCGGGATCGACGGGATCGAGGCGATCCGCCGGCTCGTCGCCGAGGCACCCGGCGTGGCCGTGGTGATGCTGACCAGCTATGCCGGACGGGCCGATGTCGTACGGGCGTTGGAGGCGGGCGCCCGCGGCTATGTCCTCAAGGCGGGGCCGCCCGAGGAGCTGTTCCGCGCGGTGCGCGGGGCCGCCGCCGGGGCGCTGGGGCTGGCACCGGAGATCGTCGGGGAACTCGTCGGCCAAGTGGTCAGCCCGGAGCACGAGTTGACGGGGCGCGAGATCGAGGTCGTACGGCTGATGGCCGAGGGGCGCAGCAACCGGGCCATCGCCGAGGCGCTGTTCCTCAGCGAGGCCACGGTCAAGACGCACCTCGTGCGCGTCTACCGCAAGCTCAAGGTCGACAACAGGGCGGCGGCGGTGTCGGAGGCCGTGCGCAGGGGAGTACTCGAACTCACCTGACCTGGCGGGGGAGTTGTCGTTCCTCCTGGCCATGGCGGGCTTGACGCCCATTGACGTATGCCAGGACATACGAGGCATTGCCAATTATAATAGGAGAAATGCCGCTGTCCCACCGTGGGAGGCCGCGATGATCCGGTTCACGATGATGCCCGGCGAGGACGGCGACTGCCTGCTCCTGGAGTACGGCGACGACTCGTTCGTCCGGCGGATCCTTGTCGACGGTGGACGCGCGGGGACGTATCCGCTGATCAAACCGGTGCTCGCCGGACTCGACGGGCTGGTCGATGTCCTCGTCGTCACGCACGTAGACCAGGACCATGTCCTCGGTGTACTCGCCCTGCTGGAGGATCCGGAGCGGTCGGTGGAGTTCGGGGACGTGTGGTTCAACGGCTTCGACCACCTGCTCGACGCCGAGGGGTTCGGCGCGCAGGACGGCGAGCGGCTCACCAGTGCGCTGCTGGGGCAGAACATGCCCTGGAACGACGCGTTCGGCGGGCGCAGTGCCGAGGTCGGGCAGCGGATCGGGTGGTTCGACGACGGGTCCACGATGGAGGTGCTCTCGCCCGACCGTCTGCAACTGGAGCGGCTGGCCCCGGTGTGGGTGGACGTGTGCGCCGAGCACGGGCTGATACCGGGCCGGGACCCCGACGAGCCACCCCCTGTGGACGGCTTCGAGCCCTTCGGCGGCGCTGTGGACGTGGAGCAGCTCGCCGCGACGCCGTTCAAGCGGGACCCCTCACCGACGAACGTCTCCAGCATCGGACTGCTCTTCGAGTTCGAGGACCGGCGGATCGTCCTCACCGGCGACGCGGACGACCGTCGGCTCGTCGAGTCGCTGCGGCCCCGCGCCGAGGCGGCGGGCGGACGGCTCCATGTCGACGTCCTCAAGGTCGCCCACCACGGCAGCAAGCACAACATCTCCACGGACCTCCTCGACCTCCTCGACTGCGACCGTTATCTGATCTCCACGAGCGGCGCCCGGCACCACCACCCCGACGACATCGCCATGTCCCGGATCCTTCAGCGCGGCGGCGCACAGAAGGAGATCGTCTTCAACTACCGCGACCGCGCCGCACCCTGGGACGACACCTCCCTCAAGGACCGCTTCGGCTACACGGTGACGGCACCGGGGCCGGACACGGACGACGGCTTCGTGACCTTCGAACTCTGACGCCGGCACATCGCTCGGATGGCGGCCCCGGCTTGAGAGGCGGACGATGGAAGGGAGCGGGGGTCCGACAGCCATGACGGGGGACGGGAGGCACGACATGCTGGAGATCAAGACAGTCGAGAAGCCTGACGAGCGGCGCGATTTCCCCCGGGGACACCTCGAAGCCGTACACCTCACGGGGCTCGACTTCGCCATCGGAACCTTCGAACCGGGCTGGCGCTGGTCCGAGTCCGTAGGGCCCATCGTGGGCACGAAGAGCTGCGAGATCCACCACAACGGCTATGTCCTCCAGGGCCGGATGCACATCCGCATGGACGACGGCGGCGAGAGCGAGGTGGGCCCCGGCGATGTCTTCGTGTGTCCGGCCGGGCACGACGCGTGGGTCGTCGGCGACGAGCAGGTCATCGTCCACGACTTCGCGGGAGGCATGGCGCAGGACTACGCGAAGGCACCGGAAGGAAGCTGACAGAGCCCATCCCTGTCAGGGATGACGCCGGTTCGCCTCAGACCGTGATGACGACCTTCGCCCGCGCATGCTCCTTCACGAGATACCGCATCGCGTCGGGAACCTCGTTCAGCGCATACGTACGGTCGATGACCGGGGCTATCTTCCCCGCCTCCGCCAACTCGCACAGTGCCGTGAGGTTCTCCCGGCTCGCCACCGCCGGTAGTTCGAGGAGCCGCTGGCGGACGAAGGGCGCCACCAGCTTCCGCTTGATGAACAGCCCCATGGGTCCCACGAGGCTGCCGCCCTCGTACACCCCGCCGCCCGACAGCAGAAGCGTCCCGGTGGGTGTCAGGACGCGCCGGAGCGCGCTGAGGGAGTGGTTGCCGACCAGGTCGAGCACGACGTCGTAGCGCTTGTCGCCGAGGGCGAAGTTCTCCTGGGTGTAGTCGATGACGTGGTCCGCGCCGAGCGAGGCGACCATCTCCACGTTCCGCGTCCGGCACACGCCGGTCACCTCCGCGCCGTACGCCTTGGCGAGCTGTACGGCGAACGTGCCCACGCCGCCCGACGCGCCGTTGATCAGCACCGTCTGCCCCGGCGCCACCCGGGCCAGATCACGCAGGCCGATGAGGGCGGTGTTCGCGGCCAGGGGGATCGCGGCGGCCTGTTCGAAGGTGAGGCCGGCGGGTTTGCGGGCCACCGAGTCCTCGGCCGCGCACACGTACTCCGCGAAGGACCCGTCCGCCTCGCCGTACACCTCGTCGCCGAGCGAGATGCCCTTGACCTCGCTGCCGACCGCCTCCACGCGGCCGGCGAAGTCCCGGCCCCGGACCTTCAGCTTGGGCCTGCCCAGCCCGAAGAACGCGAGGCGCGCCAGCTTCGGGTCACCGTGCATGAAATGCCAGTCGTACGCGTTCAGCGACGAGGCGTGCACCCGCACCAGCACCTGCCGGGCCGTCGGCACCGGCTTGTCGATGTCGCTCACCTTCAGCACGTCCGCCGAGCCGTAGGCGTCCTGAGTCACTGCCTTCATCCTGTCCCGTCCCCCCTCGCGCACGGCATCTGCCGCTACTCGCGAGCGTAGGGGGAGCCTCATGGGTGCGGGTATCCGGGAAAAGCCGTATTCGACCCGTAGGGGTCCGACCGCACTTGCCCTGAGAAACCGATCGGTTTACTCTCGTGGGAGCCAGATGGAAACCGATCGGTTTCCTCGGTGGTCCAGGCGGGCTCTGCCCGCACCGCCCCTTGTCCCACGCTCCAGGAGAACCTCATGACGCGCATCGAAGGCTCGGTCGCCCTCGTCACCGGCGGCAGCCGCGGTATCGGACGGGCGCTGGTCGAAGCGCTCTACGAGCGGGGCGCGAAGAAGGTGTACGCCACGGCACGCGACCCCCGGACCGTCACCCACCCCGACGCCGTACCGCTGGCCCTGGAGGTGAGCGACCCCGCGTCCGTCGCGGCGGCGGCCGAGCGGGCCCAGGACGTGACCGTCCTGATCAACAACGCGGGCGCCTCGGTGAACGCCAACTTCCTGGACTCGCCCGTGGACGACGTGCGCCGCGAGTTCGAGACCAACTTCTACGGCCCCCTCCTCGTCACCCGCGCCTTCGTCCCGGTCATCGAGCGCAACGGTGGCGGCCACATCCTCAACGTCCACTCGGTGCTGTCCTGGATCGGCCTCGCGGGCTCCTACAGTGCCTCCAAGGCCGCCTTCTGGTCTCAGACCAACTCCCTGCGCCTCGACCTGAAGCCGCGCGGCATCGACGTCACGGGTCTGCACGTCGGATACGTCGACACGGACATGACCGCCGGTATCGACGCCCTCAAGTCGACCCCCGACGGCGTCGCCGCACAGGCCCTGGACGGCATCGAGTCCGGCGCCTTCGAGGTGCTGGCCGACGACTTGAGCCGACAGGTGAAGGCGGGCCTCGCGGCGGGCGTCGAGGTGCTCTACCCGCAACTCACCGCGTAGTCACGCCTATTGCCCGGCCGCCGTCACACCGGCAGCAACCGGGTGATCAGGGCGCCGAGTTGGCGGGCGTTGCGGCACTCGCGCATCTCCACCAGCTTGGCGTACGCGGGCGCCGCCGAGTCGCCCGTGCCCCACTGGGACCGTCCCTCGGGGTTCAACCAGTAGACGAGGCGGGCCCGTTCGGCCAGCTGCCGTACGGCGGGCAGGTTCGGGTCGCTCATGTTCGTACGGGCGTCACCGAGCACGAACACGGTCGTACGCGGGCCGACGGCGTCGCCGTACCGCTCGCTGAACTCGCCCAGCGCGACGCCGTAGTCGCTGCTGCCGTGCCAGCCTGTCAGAGTCGCCTCCGCGCGGATGCGGGCGCCGAGCCCCTCGGGGTCGGCGGCGCCGTGCACGAGCAGGCCGGTCACCTCGTCGACGCGGTTGACGAAGGCGAACACCCGGACCTTGCTGAACTGGTCGTGCAGCGCCTGCACCAGCAGCATCGTGAAGTTGGAGAAACCGGCCACCGAGCCCGACACATCGCACAGCAGCACCAGTTCGGGCCGGGCGGGCCGGCGCCGGCGCAGTACGGGCCGCATCGGCACCCCGCCCGTCGACAGCGACGCGCGCACCGTGCGCCGCAGGTCGATCGAGCCGCGTGCGGCCTTGCGGCGGCGCGCGGCCAGCCGGGTGGCGAGTTTGCGCGCCAGCGGCTGAACCGCCCTGCGCAGTTCGGTCAGTTGGGCGCGTCCGGCGACCAGGAAGTCGACCCGGTCGGCGGTCGGGGCCACCGCCCGTCGGGCGATCTCGTCCCGGCCGCGCCGCTCGGCAACCCGGCGCCGGGCCTCCGCGCCGACCAGCCGCCGGAACTCCTCGATCCGCCGCCGGATCTCGTCGTCGAGCAGCCGGTCGGCGAACTCCGTCTCCCCGGCGCCCTCGCGGAGGCTCGCCCGCACCCGGGCCAGCAGTGTCTGCGGCCGGAGCCGGTCCAGCGTCTGGTACGACGACCAGCCGTCGGACCCCGGCGAGGAGCCGTATCCGCCGAAGCCGTCGACCGCCTCGACGGCCAACTGAGCAAGCAGCGCCCGGTCGTTGGCGGCCAGCGCGGCCGCGAGCCGGTCCCGCAGTTCGTCCCGGTCCGCGGGCCCAGCAGCGCCGGGCGCTCCGACACTCCGGGGAAAATACAGGTCGAAGACCGGGTCGAACACCGGACGCTGGTCCGTGCCGTGCAGCAGGGTCGCGGCCAGCCCCTCGCGCAACAACTCCCGGTCCGCGAACCCGAGTACGGCCACCGCCTGGGCCGCGTCCACGGTCTCCCCGGTGCCGATCCGGACGCCGTGCGAGCGCAGCGCCCCGACGAGTCCTGTCAGGCGTTCAGCGACATCGGCGCCAGAACCGGCGTCGGTGGACCGGGCGTTCACAGTGCGTCCAGGTCCAACTTGGCGCTCGCCTTGAGGACGTCGTCCTGGTGCTTGAGGAGGACGCCCAGACTGTCCCGTACGACCGTCTCGTCGAGCGTGTCCGCGCCCAGGGCCAGCAGGGTGCGGGCCCAGTCGATGGTCTCGGAGACCGACGGGACCTTCCGCAGGTCCATCGCGCGCAGCGCGCCCACCACCCGTACCACCGACTCGGCCAGCGCCGTGTCGAGGTCCGGCACCTTCAGCCGTACGATGCGACGCTCCAACTCGGCGTCGGGGAAGCCGATGTGGAGGAAGAGGCAGCGGCGGCGCAGGGCCTCGGAGAGTTCGCGGCTGGCATTGGAGGTGAGGACGACGAAGGGGCGGCGGGCCGCGGTGATGGTGCCCAGCTCGGGGACCGTGACCTGGAAGTCGGAGAGCACTTCGAGGAGCAGGCCCTCCACCTCGACGTCCGCCTTGTCGGTCTCGTCGATCAGCAGCACCTTGGGCTCGTCGCCGCGAATGGCGGTCAGCAGGGGCCGAGGGAGCAGGAACTCCTCGCTGAATATGTCGGTGCGTGTCGCGTCCCACGACTCGTCGCGGCCAGCGCTGATGCGCAGCAGCTGCTTGGCGTGGTTCCACTCGTACAGCGCCCTCGACTCGTCGACGCCCTCGTAGCACTGGAGGCGGATCAGCTCCGCTCCGGCGATCTCGGCGACGGCCTTGGCCAGCTCGGTCTTGCCGACCCCGGCCGGGCCCTCCACCAGGAGCGGCTTGCCGAGCCGGTCGGCCAGGAAGACCGTGGTGGCCACGGCGGGGGAGGCCAGATAGCCGGTCTCGGCGAGGCGCACGGAGACGTCGTCGACGGATGTGAACAACGGGGCCTCCAGCGTGGGCGCGAATGGGGTGCGAACAGGTTCGGATCTACTATCTAAGCGCTTGGTCACCGCTTCTGTCACGAGTGAACCGATCGGTTTCCCCACGTCGGTCCGCGAGGTAACCTCGCCGTATGGCCACTACGGACAAGGCGCCGGGCAACGCGCCCGACAAGGCATCCCCGCGCGACCGGCTGCTCGACGCGGCGGCCGAGCTGTTCTACCGCGACGGCGTCTCCATCGGCGTCGAGGCGTTGTGCAAGGCCGCCGGAGTCTCCAAGCGGTCGATGTACCAGCTCTTCACGAGCAAGGACGAGGTTCTCGCGGCCAGCCTGGACCGACGCTCGGCCGGGTACGCCGAACAGCTCATGCCCGGCCCGCAGGACGCCGGCACCCCGCGCGAGCGCGTCCTCGGCCTGTTCGAGCGGCTGGAGAAGGCCTCCACGGAACCCGGCTACCAGGGCTGCCCCTTCCTGGCCGCGCTCGTCGAGCTGAAGGATCCCGGGCACCCGGCGAGCGTGGTCGCCCAGCAGGCCAAGCAGCGCCTCCAGGACTGGTTCCGCGCCCAGGCGGAAGCGGGCGGCGCGCGTGAGCCCGAGCTGCTGGCGCGGCAGTTGATGCTCGTCTTCGACGGCGCGAGCGCCCGCTCCGGCGCCCGCATCGAGTCACTGGCCGGTCTGACCACGGTGACGGTGGCGTCGCTGATGGACGCGGCGGGAGTGGCGTAGCCTCCGTCCGACGGGACACCCGATCAGCGCACAACGGGAGGCCCGATCAGCGGCCCTCACCACTCACCAGCACCACCTCCAGAGTGCGCGGCCCGTGCACCCCCTCGACCCGGTCCAGCTCGATGTCACTGGTGGCTGAAGGACCCGAGATCCAGGTCAACGGACGTGCCGGGTCCAGGAGTTCGAGGGCCTGGGGAACGGACGAGACGACCTGGTCGGGGACCCGTACAACACAGATGTGGTGGTCGGGGACGAGGGTGATGCGGCGGCGCCCCTGGTCGGGGGAACCGTCCAGGACGATCGTGCCGGTCTCGGCGACGGCGAGGGCGCAGGCCGTGACCACGCTGTCGACCTGGTCCAGGTCGTACGGAGTGCTCTCGCCCCGGTCCGGGACGCGTACGGCGTCGGTGGCCGACAGCCACCGCTCGTCCAGACCGGGCGGTACGGCCACCGAGGTCGAGCCGTGTCCGGCCAGTATCCCGGCGAGGAGTGCCGGCAGCTCGTCGTCGGTGCAGCGGTGCACGATCGCCCGGTAGTCCGCCAGGTTCTCGGCGAGGAGTTCGACCGTCTCCTCCACGCTGCGGTTTCCGTGCTCGCGCAGATAGTCGCGGTCGACGGCCTGGTCGTACGGTGTGTCGTCGCGCGGCACGTCGGCGAGGGCGCGGCGCACCCGGCCCAGGATCAGGTCGCGGCTGTTCACTTGGGGGTGTCCTTTCCGCCGTTGGTGCGCTGCCACCAGTCACGGAACGGCTCCGCAGGAACGGCCGGCAGATCGCGGGTGTCGCTCCAGGCCTTGCCGGGCCCTGGCAGGGTGCGGGGATGGAAGCGGCGCGTCCGGGACGCGAGGCGCTGTCCGGTGCGCAGGGCGCCGGGGTGGCTGAACGCCCAGCGGGCGGCGCGCATCGCGGCCCGCTCGGCGGCGTGGCCCTTCGCCGGCTTCAGGACGACCTTGTTGCCCTCCCGCGTCACCGGCCCGCCCTCCACGACACGCTCGCGCAGATGCACCAGCACCTCGGGGATGTCGATCGCGACCGGGCACACCTCGTAGCAGGCCCCGCACAGCGAGGAGGCGTACGGGAGCGAGGCGTCGATCTCGCTTGCGGTGCCCCGGAGTTGGGGGCTGAGGATGGCGCCGATCGGGCCGGGATAGACGGAGCCGTAGGCATGGCCGCCGGCCCGCTCGTACACCGGGCAGACGTTGAGACAGGCCGAGCAGCGGATGCAGCGCAGGGCCTGGCGGCCGACCTCGTCGGCGAGGGTGTCGGTGCGGCCGTTGTCGATCAGGACCAGATGGAAGGTCTGCGGGCCGTCGCCGTCCGCCGTACCGGTCCACGTCGACGTGTACGGGTTCATGCGCTCGGCGGTCGAGGAGCGGGGGAGGGTCTGGAGGAAGACCTCCAGGTCGCGCCAGGTTGGCACGATCTTCTCGATGCCGACGACCGAGATCAGCGTCTCCGGCAGGGTCAGGCACATCCGCCCGTTGCCCTCCGACTCGACCACCACCAGGGTGCCCGTCTCGGCGACCATGAAGTTGGCGCCGGACACGCCGACCTTGGCCCGCAGGAACTTCTCCCGGAGGTGGAGTCGTGCCGCTTCGGCCAGTTCGGCGGGTGCGTCGGTGAGGCCCTCGGGGGCCGGGCGGCCCCACTCGCTCATCTCACGCGCGAAGATCTCCCGGATCTCACCCCGGTTGCGGTGGATCGCCGGGACGAGAATGTGCGAAGGCCGGTCCTTGCCCAACTGCACGATCAGCTCGGCGAGATCGGTCTCGTAGGCACTGATGCCCTCGGCTTCCAGAGCCTCGTTGAGCCCGATCTCCTGCGTGGCCATCGACTTGACCTTGACGACCTCCGACTCCCCGGTCATCCGCACCAGTTCGACGACGATCCGGTTGGCCTCCTCGGCGTCGGCGGCCCAGTGCACATGGCCACCCGCCGCCGTGACCGACTCCTCCAACTGGACGAGATAGCGGTCGAGATGACGGAGCGTATGGTCCTTGATCCGCTTGCCCGCCTCCCGCAACTCCGCCCAGTCGGACATCTCCGCGACGGCCTTCGCCCGTTTCCCGCGGATCGTGTGGGTGGCGTGGCGCAGATTTCCGCGCAGGGTCTGGTTGTTGACCGCGTCGTGGGCCGCCTTGGGAAAGGCCGGCATCCCGACGAACGTCCCGCCGCTCATGCCAGGGGCTCCTCTTCCGTGCTCGCCAGGATCTCCGCGATGTGTACCGACCGCATCCCCGTGGAGAGCCGGGTCATGGTGCCGCCGATGTGCATGAGACACGAGTTGTCGGCGGCGCACAGCACCTCCGCGCCCGTCGACTCGGCGTTGCGCACCTTGTCGGCGCCCATCGCCGCCGAGACATCGGAGTTCTTCAGCGCGAACGTCCCGCCGAACCCACAGCACTCGTCGGCACCCGGCAGCTCGCGCAGCTCCAGTCCCTTGACGGCCTGGAGCAGCCTGCGCGGCCGGTCGGCGAGCCCGAGCCCGCGCAGACCATGACAGGTCGGGTGATAGGTGACGGTGTGCGGGTAGTAGGCGCCCACGTCGGTCACCCCCAGCACATCCACCAGGAACTCCGTCAACTCGTACGTCTTCGGCACCACGGGTGCCAGGGTCGCGGCGAGGGTGTCCCCGCGCCCCTCGGCCCGCGCCCGCTCACCCATCCGGGGATACAGCTCCCGCACCATCGCCCCGCACGACCCGGAGGGCGTCACGATCGCCTCGTACCCCCCGAATACATCGGAGAAATGCCGGGCGAGCGGCTCGGCCTCATGCCGGTACCCGGTGTTGTAGTGCGCCTGCCCGCAGCAGGTCTGCGCCATCGGGAAGTCGACCTCGACGCCCAGCCTGGTCAGCAGTTTCACCACGGCGCGGCCCGTGTCCGGATAGAGCGTGTCGTTGACACAGGTCAGGAACAGGGCGACACGCATCGCAGCTCCTAGTGGTCGATCATCGGATGAGTGCAGGGTACGCGGACGGCGCACAGGGAGGGAGCCCCCCTCACCGGCCTTCGGCGAGCCGGGCTTCGGTGAGCCGGGCCTCCGCCGCACGCCAGGCCGCCGGGTCACCGGACGGCTCGTAGCGGGTCAGCGGCTGGGTACGGGCGAGCAGCCGGCGCATGTCCGTACGGTCGCCGACGAGCCCGTGGGCCCGGCCCTGGACGAGGACATTGCCGAGCGCGGCGGCCTCGGCCGGACCCGCCACCACCGGCAACCCGCAGGCATCGGCGGTGAGTTGGCACAGCAGCGCGTTGCGCGTCCCACCCCCGACGATGTGTACGACGTCGACGGCATGCCCGGCGAGCCGCTGGGCGTCGGCCACCGCCCGCCGATGCGCGAGGGCGAGGGAGTCGAGGATGCACCGCGTGATCTCGCCCGGCGATTCGGGCACCGGCTGCCCGGAGACCCGGCAGGCCTCGGCGATCCGCTCCGGCATCCGCCCCGGCGCCAGAAACGCCGAGTCACCCGCATCCACCACGGACCGCAGCCCCGGTACCTCGGCCGCGGCCCGCAGCAACGCACCCAACTCGGGGTCCCCCCAGGCCCGTACGCACTCCTGGAGCAGCCACAGCCCCATGATGTTGCGCAGATAGCGGACCGTGCCGTCGAGCCCCAGCTCGTTGGTGAAGTTGGCGGCCCGACTCTCCTCGGAGAGTACGGGCGCGTCCAGCTCCAGGCCCGCCAGGGACCAGGTGCCGGTGCAGATATAGGCGAACCGCTCGTCGACAGCAGGCACGGCAGCAACCGCCGATGCGGTGTCGTGCGACCCGACCGTGGTCACCGGCACCGGCCCGGTGAGCCCGGTCTCCTCCAGCACCTCGGCGCGCAGCACGCCCGCCGGATCACCGGGCTGCCGCAGCGGCGCGAACAGCCCGAGGTCGATGTCCAGCTTCCGTGCGATGTCGTGCGCCCAGTCGCGGGTCCGGGGATCGATCAGCTGGGTGGTGGAGGCGTTGGTCAGCTCGGTGCCGGCCTCGCCGGTCAGCCAGTAGGTCAGCAGGTCAGGGATGAGCAACAACCGCTCGGCGGCGGCCAGTTGGCGGGTCCCGCGAGCCGCCGTCAGCTGATAGAGGGTGTTGAAGGGGGCGTACTGCAACCCGGTCGCCGCGTACAGTTCGGCGGCCGGAACCGACGCCCACACCTTCTCTGCGACACCCTCGGTACGGGCGTCGCGATAGTGCACCGGATTGCCGAGCAGCGCTCCGTCCCGATCCAGCAGGCCGTAGTCCACGGCCCAGCTGTCGATGCCGACGGAGTCGACCTGCCCCGCTGCCCGCAGCCCGTCCAGCACCCCCGCGTACAGGGACAGCACATCCCAGCGCAGCCCCTCGGGCACCCGCACGGGCCGGTTCACGAACCGGTGCGCCTCGGTCAGCTCCAGCGTGTCGGACCCGACCCGGCCGACCATGACGCGCCCACTGGACGCGCCGAGGTCGACCGCGGCGTACGACTTGATCACGCTCATCGCAGGAAGGCGGCGGCGACGCCGGCGTCGACCGGGACGTGCAGCCCCGTGGTGTGCGTCAGCTCGCCGCCGGTCAGCGCGAACACGGCGTTGGCGACGTGCTCGGGCAGCACCTCACGCTTGAGGATGGTCCGCTGGGCGTAGAACTCGCCGAGCTTCTCCTCCTCGATGCCGTACGTGGCGGCGCGCTGGGCACCCCAGCCACCCGCGAAGATCCCGGACCCGCGCACCACACCATCGGGGTTGACCCCGTTGACGCGAATACCGTGCGCTCCCAACTCGGCTGCCAGCAACCGCACTTGGTGGGCCTGGTCGGCCTTGGTGGCGGAGTACGCGATGTTGTTCGGCCCGGCGAAGACGGCGTTCTTGGACGCGATGTAGACGACGTCACCGCCCAGCTCCTGGGCGATCATCACCCGAGCCGCTTCACGCGAGACGAGGAACGACCCGCGCGCCATGATGTCGTGCTGGAGATCCCAGTCCCGGGCCGAGGTCTCCAGCAGCGGCTTGGAGATGGAGATCCCCGCGTTGTTGACCACTAGGTCCACTCCACCGAAGGCGAGCACGGCGTCCCGGAAGGCCGCGCCGATCTGCTCCTCGGAGGTCACGTCCACGGTGACGGCGACAGCCTTGTCGGGCCCACCGAGCTCCTCCGCCACAGCGGCGGCGTTCTCCGCGTTGAGATCGGCGACGACGACACAGGCACCCTCGGCAACGAGCCGCTCGGCGATGGCCTTCCCGATCCCACTGCCCGCACCGGTGACGAGTGCGACCCGAGTGGCGAGCGCCTTCGGCTTGGGCATCCGCTGGAGCTTCGCCTCCTCCAGGGCCCAGTACTCGATCCGGAACTTCTCCGACTCCTCGATCGGCGCGTACGTCGAGACCGCCTCGGCCCCGTGCATCACGTTGATCGCGTTGACGTAGAACTCGCCGGCCACGCGCGCGGTCTGCTTGTCCTTGCCGAAGCTGAACATGCCGACGCCCGGGACCAGCACGATCGCCGGGTCGGCGCCGCGCATCGCGGGGGAGTCGGGCAGAGCGTTGCGCCGGTAGTAGGCGGCGTACTCCTCGCGGTACTCGGCGTGCAGCTCCTTGAGCCGTGCGATCGCCTCGTCGAGGGGAGCGGAGGCCGGCAGATCGAGGACGAGCGGCCGGACCTTCGTACGGAGGAAGTGATCGGGGCAGGAAGTACCGAGGGCGGCCAGCCGAGGGTGCTCGGCACGCGAGACGAAGTCCAGCACGACGTCGGAGTCGGTGAAGTGCCCGACCTGCGGCTTGTCCTGCGAGGCGATGGCCCGGACGTAAGGGGCAAGGGCGGCGGCCCGCTCACGCCGCTCGCCCGGCGCGAGGGGACCGTACCCCTCGACGACGGGCCCGAACGGCTCGGCCTTCCCCTTCTCCTCCAGGAAGGCCTCGGCGGTACGGATGATGTGCAGCGAGTTGCGCTCGCACTCCTCGGCGGTGTCGCCCCAGGCGGTGATGCCGTGCCCGCCGAGGACGCACCCGATGGCCTGCGGGTTCTCGGCCTTCACGGCGGCGATGTCCAGCCCGAGCTGGAACCCGGGCCGCCGCCACGGCACCCACACCACACGGTCCCCGAAGCACTCGGCGGTCAGCTTCTCCCCGTCGGCGGCGCAGGCCAGCGCGATCCCGGAGTCGGGGTGCAGGTGATCCACGTGGGCCGCGTCGACGAGTCCGTGCATGGCGGTGTCGATCGACGGCGCCGCCCCACCCTTGCCGTGCAGGCAGTAGTCGAACGCGGCGACCATCTCGTCCTCGCGCTCCACCCCCGGATACACACCCTTGAGCGCGTGCAACCGGTCCAGCCGCAACACAGCCAGCCCACCCTCGGTCAGCGTCCCCAGATCACCCCCGGACCCCTTGACCCACATCAGCTCCACATCACCCCCGGTGACGGGATCCACATCGGTCCCCTTGGCCGAGGTGTTCCCACCGGCGTAGTTCGTATTACGGGGGTCAGCACCAAGCCGACGAGACCGGGCAATGAGGGCGGCGGCTTCAGGATGGGTTGCCATGCGAGATCAATCCTTACGTGATGTGGAGCGCCCCTTCAGGGGCGCGGGGAACTGCGCGACCAGCCACGGACGGCCGGCACTCCGCATTGAACAGAAACCCGGCAGACGCTCACGCCCCCCAGCCGGCCTGCTCCCCACCAACCCGCTCCGCAGCAATCTTCGAACCCCACCCGGACCGGGCATACGCAGCGATCGGATCCCCGTCCAACCCCAACTCCTCCCGAACCTCCACCAGCAACGGCCGCACATCCGTGTTGTACGCGTCCATCAACACCGCGTTGGCGGCCAGCACATCCCCGGCCCGCTGAGCAGCCCCCAACGCCGCCCCATCAACAAGCAGCGCCTTGGCGGTCGCTTCCTGCACATTCATGACCGACCGAATGATCGCCGGGATCTTCGCCTCGATGTTGTGACACTGATCCAGCATGAACGCCACCTCAGGCACGAACCCCCCACCCCGGATCACCTCGTACATGATCCGGAACAGCTGGAACGGATCAGCCGACCCGACCATCAGGTCATCGTCCGCATAGAACCGCGAGTTGAAGTCGAACGCCCCGAGCTTCCCCTCGCGCAGCAGCGTCGCGACGATGAACTCGATGTTGGTCCCGGGAGCGTGGTGCCCGGTGTCGACGACGACCTGAGCCTTCGGCCCGAGCTTCAGGCAGTGGGCGTACGCCGTCCCCCAGTCCGGCACATCGGTCGTGTAGAAGGCGGGCTCGAAGAACTTGTACTCGAGGAGCATCCGCTGGTCGTCGCCGAGCCGCTCGTACACCGCCGCCAGCGCCTCCGAGAGTCGGTCCTGCCGCTCACGGATGTCGTCCTGACCGGGATAGTTCGTCCCGTCGGCGAACCACAGCTTCAGGTCCTTCGACCCCGTCGCATCCATGATGTCGACGCACTCCAGCAAGTGACCGAGCGCCTTGCGCCGCACCACCGCGTCCGGGTGACAGATGCTGCCCAGTTTGTAGTCGTCGTCCTGGAAGGTGTTCGAGTTGATCGCGCCCAGCTTCAGGCCGCGCTCCTCCGCGTACTTCGCCAGGGCCGCGTAGTCCTCGACCTTGTCCCACGGAATGTGCATCGCGACGGTCGGCGCGACCCCCGTGAAGGCGTGCACCTGGGCGGCGTCGTCCAGCTTCTCGAAGGGGTTGCGGGGTACGCCGGGCTGGGCGAACACCTTGAAACGGGTCCCCGAGTTCCCGTACGCCCACGACGGCGTTTCGATGGCCTGGGTCTTGAGAGCGGCCTTCACCGCGCTGCGCTCGGTCACTGCGGGACTCCTGTGACATCGGGTCGGAACGACGACTGGGAAACAGCCTGCGGAACGACGATCTGATGAAACGATTCAGAACGGGAAGCTATGAGCCCCCCGAAGGGGTGTCAACCCCTCTGACCAACTCAGGCTGCCGTGACTTGCCCGTGACCTTCAACTATCGAAAGAATTTCGACACGGACCCATTGACGTGACATGGCTCCCATGTCTAACGTCCCGGCAACCCAGTTGAAACCTTTCACGACGTCGTGAGGCCAGTCCCACCGGCGTCGTCGAGGAGCCCTCATGACCCACCCGTCCGACCCGGGGCCGGCCCCAGTGCTGGCGCTCAAGGACATCTCCAAGTCCTTCGGTGCGGTGCGTGCCCTGCGGGACGTCTCCCTGGAGCTGTTCCCCGGTGAAGTGCACGCACTCGCCGGTGAGAACGGCGCCGGCAAGTCGACCCTCATCAAGACGCTCGCCGGCGTACACCGACCGGACGCCGGCCAGGTGCTGCTCGACGGCGCGCCCGTCGTCTTCCACGGCCCCGGTGACGCCCGCGACGCCGGTATCGCCGTGATCTACCAGGAGCCGACGCTCTTTCCCGATCTGTCGATCGCCGAGAACATCTTCATGGGCCGCCAACCGCGCCGAGCCCTCGGCCGGATCGACCACAAGGCCACCCACTCGGCGACCGCCGCCCTGATGCGGCGCCTCGGCGTCGAACTCGACCCCGACCGTCCCGCCCGCGGCCTGTCCATCGCGGACCAGCAGATCGTCGAGATCGCCAAGGCCCTCTCCTTCGACGCCCGCGTCCTGATCATGGACGAGCCGACCGCCGCCCTCACCGGCAGCGAGGTCGCCCGTCTCTTCGGCGTCGTCCGCACCCTGCGCGAACAGGGCGCCGCCGTGCTGTTCATCTCGCACCGGCTGGAGGAGATCTTCAAGATCTGCCAACGGGTGACGACCCTCCGCGACGGCGCCTGGATCGCCAGCGAGCCGATCGACGGCATGACCGAGGACGACCTCGTACGCCGGATGGTCGGCCGCGACCTCGACGAGCTGTACCCGAAGCAGGACGTGGCGGCCGGCGAGGTCGCCCTGAGCGTGCGCCGGCTGACCCGCGAGGGCGTCTTCACCGACGTCTCCTTCGAGGTGCGGCACGGCGAGATCGTGGGCCTCGCGGGGCTGGTCGGCGCCGGCCGTACCGAGGTCGCCCGGGCCGTCTTCGGCATCGACCGCTGGGACGCCGGCGAGGTCGAGGTGGACGGCACGGTCCTCACCAACGGCGCCCCCTCCACGGCCATGGCCGCCGGGCTCGCCCTCGTCCCCGAGGACCGGCGCGCCCAGGGCCTGGTGATGGACATGTCCATCGAGCGGAACATCGGCCTCACCGGCCTGCGTAGGACCGTCAGGGCCGGCCTCATGGACCGGGGCGCCGAGCGCAGCCGCTCCCTCGACTGGGCCGTCAAGCTCCAGGTCAAGTACGCCCGGATCGCCGACACCGTCAACACGCTGTCCGGCGGCAACCAGCAGAAGGTCGTCCTGGCCAAGTGGCTCGCCACCGGCCCCAGGGTGCTGATCGTCGACGAGCCCACCCGGGGCATCGACGTCGGTACGAAGGCCGAGGTGCACCGCCTGCTCAGCGAGCTGGCCGCCGACGGGGTGGCCGTTCTGATGATCTCCTCCGACCTGCCCGAGATCCTCGGTATGGCCGACCGCGTGCTCGTGATGCACGAGGGGCGCCTCACCGCCGAGATCCCGCGCTCCGAAGCAACCGAGGAAACGGTGATGGCCGCAGCCACCGGGAGGGCCGCCGCATGACGGTGACCGCTCCCAACCCCGCCCCCGCCGCCGAGGTGCCCAAGGCCGGCGCCACCCGGCTGGTGGACCGCGTCTTCAAGATGCGCGAACTCGCCATCCTGGTCGTCTTCCTGGTGATGATCGCCGTCACCCAGGCCGGCAACAGCGAGTTCCTGTCCGAACAGGGCATCAAGGACCTGCTGCTGAACGCGACGATCCTGGTCCTGGTCGCCACCGGCCAGTCGCTGGTGGTCATCACCCGCAACGTGGACCTGTCCGTCGGCTCCACGCTCGGCATCAGCGCCTTCGCCGCCGGCGTCTACCTCCAGGACGGCGGAAACCCCGTCGTGGCCGTCGCCCTGGCCGTCCTCATGGGTATCGGGTTCGGACTGCTCAACGGGCTGCTCGTCAGCTTCGGGCAGGTGCCCGCGCTCGTCGTCACCCTCGGCACGCTCTACATCATCCGCGGCATCGACTCCATCTGGGTCGGCTCCCGCCAGATCACGGCGGCCGATCTCCCGGACGGATTCGTCGACTTCGGCTCCGGCGGCATCTCGGCGGTGCCCTACCTCGCGCTGATCGCACTCGCCGTACTCATCGCCACCGCCTACTACCTCAAGCACTTCGGCGGCGGCCGTGAGCTGTACGCCCTCGGCTCCAACCCCGAGGCCGCCCGGCTCGCCGGCATCCCCGTGCGCAAGCGGATCCTCACCGCGTACACCTTCTGCGGCGCCCTCGCCGGACTCGCCGGCGCGCTCTACCTCGCCCGGTTCGGCAACGTCGACTCCAGCACCGGCAACGGCTACGAACTCACCGTCGTCAGCGCGGTCGTGGTCGGCGGTGTGGTCTTCACCGGCGGCTCCGGCAGCGTCTACGGGGCCGCGCTCGGCGCGCTGCTGCTGACCTCCATCAACAGCGTGCTGCCCGCCCTCGGCGTCAGCTCGGTGTGGGTCATGGCCATCAACGGCATCCTGCTCATCCTCGCCATCGCCGTCGACCGGATCGTCGCCCTGCGCGTGGCGTCCGCACTGAAGAAGAGGAACGCCCGCCATGGCTGACTCGTCACTCGCGCGCGCGATCCGCGGGTCCTCCCTGAAGAGGTGGGACTCCGCCGTCGGTGTCCTCCTCGTGGTCGTCCTCCTGCTGTCCTTCGGGTTCGTGGACGGGTTCGGCAACGGGCTCAACCTGTCCTTCCTGATCGGCAACACCCTCCCGATCGCGCTCATCGCGCTTCCGATGACCCTTCTCGTCGTCTCCGGCGAGATCGACCTCTCGGTCGCCTCCACCGCCGGCCTCTCCGGCGCGGTGATGGGTGCCCTGTGGAACCAGGGCATGACGATCGAGACGATCATCCCGATCTGCCTGCTCCTCGGGGTGGTCTGCGGACTGATCAACGGGCTGCTCGTCACCCGGCTCGGGCTGCCCTCCCTCGCCGTCACCATCGGCACCATGGCCGCCTACCGGGGCATCGCACAGATCGTGCTCGGCTCCGACGCGGTGACCGACTTCCCCACGCAGTACCTGGACTTCGCGGCCGGACGCATCGGCGACACGTTCGTCCCGTACGCCCTGTTGCCCTTCTTGGTGCTGCTCGCGATCGCCGTGGTCGTGCTGCACGCCACTCCGTTCGGCCGGTCGCTGTTCGCGATCGGGGCGAGTGAGGAGGCCGCTCGCTTCGCCGGTATCCGGGTGAAGCGGCAGAAGCTGATCCTGTTCGCGGTGACCGGGCTCACCGCCTCGCTCACCGGGATCTTCTGGGCGCTGCACTACGCCAGCGCCCGCTATGACAACGCCACCGGGCTTGAACTGTCCGTCATCGCCGCCGTGTTGCTGGGCGGGATCGACTTCGACGGGGGGAAGGGCACGCTGGGTGGCGCCATCGCCGGGGTGTTCCTGCTCGGGGCGCTACAGAACGTGATGAGCCTTCAGGACGTTTCGGCTCAGTCTCAGATCGTCGTCACGGGCGTCTTGCTGGTTCTCTCCGTACTGGGACCTCGGGTTGCTCGGCAGGTCTCACTGGCCCGGGCCTCGCAAAGGCTTACGTAAACGGTTGTTCGCAGACTGCGGACCGGCTGTGGCTGGTCGCGCAGTTCCCCGCGCCCCTGAAAACGGGGCGTCTCTCCTCACCCTCTGTTCTAAGGAACCCTCATGCGCAAGTCATCCATTCGTCGTGCCTCCGCGGCGCTCGCCGCGGCCACCTCGCTCGCTCTGGCCCTCACCGCCTGTGGTGGTACCACCAAGGAGGATGTGAAGGACGAGGGGGCCTCGGCCGCCGCGACCGGCAAGGCCGACCCGAACGCGGCCACCAAGAAGGGGCTGACCGTCGGCTTCCTGCCGAAGCAGGTCAACAACCCGTACTTCACCTCCGCGGACAAGGGCGGCGAGAAGGCGCTCCAGGCACTGGGCTCCACCTACAAGGAGGTCGGTCCGTCCAGCGCCACCGACACCTCCGGGCAGGTGTCGTACGTCAACACGCTCACCCAGCAGCAGGTCGACGCGATGGCCGTGTCCGCGCAGGACCCGGGTGCCCTGTGCACCGCGCTCAAGCAGGCCATGAAGAACGACATCAAGGTCGTCACGTACGACTCCGACACCAAGGCCGACTGTCGCAACGCCTTCGTCTCGCAGGCCAGCGCCGAGGACCTGGGCCGTACCGAGGTGCAGCTGCTCGCCGAACAGATCGGCTACAAGGGCGAGATCGCGATCCTGTCCGCCGCGCAGACCGCGACGAACCAGAACGTGTGGATCGACTTCATGAAGAAGGAGCTGGAGGACCCGAAGTACAAGGACATCAAGCTGGTCAAGGTCGCGTACGGCAACGACGACGCCCAGCAGTCCTTCCAGCAGACCCAGGGCCTCCTCCAGGAGTACCCGAACCTGAAGGGGATCATCTCCCCGACCACCGTCGGCATCAAGGCCGCCGCCCAGTACCTGTCCGGCTCGAAGTACAAGGGCAAGGTCAAGCTGACCGGCCTCGGCACCCCCAACGACATGCGCAAGTACGTCAAGAACGGCACCGTCGAGGGCTTCGAGCTGTGGGACCCGGCGAAGCTCGGCGAGCTGGCCGCGTACACCGCCGTCGCGCTGGTGTCGGGGCAGATCACCGGCAAGGAGGGTGAGACCTTCAAGGCCGGCGACATGGGCTCGTTCACGATCGGCGCGGACGGTGTGATCAGCCTCGGCAAGCCCACCGTGTTCAACAAGGACAACATCGACCAGTTCAACTTCTGATTCCCTGGGGGCTGTTGATGCAGCGCGTGTGCTTTCTGCTGAAGGTCCGGGCGGACCGCCTCGACGAGTACCGCGAGCGGCACGCCGCCGTGTGGCCCGAGATGCTCGACGCGCTCTCGGCCACCGGCTGGCACAACTACTCGCTCTTCCTGCGCGAAGACGGCCTGCTGGTCGGCTACTTGGAGACCGAGGACTTCGCCGCCGCCCAGGCCGGCATGGAGGCCGCAGAGATCAACGCCCGTTGGCAGGCGGAGATGGCGCCGTTCTTCGAGTCGCTGGACGGCGCCCGCCCCGACGAGGCCATGAAGCCCCTCACCGAGGTGTTCCACCTCGCCTGAACCCCCGTTCGAACTCCTCTCTCACCTCGCCAGACAATGGAGTCCCCCGAGATGAAAAGACGTACGTTGCTGGGCGCCGCCCTCGCCGGTGCCGTGGTGACCCCCGCCTTCGCCGTCGGCAGCGCCCGCGCCGCCGACCCCGGCCCCTCGGTCACCCAGACCGGCAACACCACGCTCGACTCCCAGGCAGTCTTCTTCGTCTCGTACGACGGCCTGGTCAACAACAACTCGTTCCAGAAGAACGCCCTGTTGACCTACAAGGGCTACCAGTACGCCGTCTGGTACACCGCCGACAAGAACGCCGTCGTCGCCCGCCGCGTCCTCGGCGCCACCACCTGGTCGACGGTCCAGGTCGGGCACACCCTGAAGGCCAGCGACTCCCACAACGTCATCTCCATGGGCGTCTCGAAGGTCGACGGCCGGCTCCACCTCAACATGGACTCGCACAGCGACGGCTTCACCTACGTCAAGTCGGTCGCCGGGCTCATGGACAACCCGTCCGGGCTCAGCTGGACCGCCGCCCGCTTCGGCTCACCCCAGTCGACGCTCGACGGACTCGCGCTCACCACGCAGTTCACCTACCCCCAGTTCATCTCGACGCCCGAGGGCAAACTCCAGCTCAGCTACCGCGTCGGTATCTCCGGGAACGGCCGCAACGCCCTTGCCGAGTACGACGGTTCGACCTGGACGGCGCTCGGCGAGTGGACCAGCTCCACGGGCACGTACACCAGCGAGCACGGCTCGTCGACGGTCCGCAACATGTACCTGCACGGCATCGACTACGACAAGAACGGCCGGCTGCACTCGTTCTTCACCTGGCGCGAGCAGAACGGCGCCGTGATGTGCAACAGCGGCGGCATCACCAACCACGACACCGGTTACGTCTACTCCGACGACCGGGGCCGCACCTGGCGCAACAACGCGGGCACCGCGGTCGGCACCACCGGCGGCACCGACAAGGTCGCCGTGACGGACAGCGGACTCGTCGTCGACTCCCTCAACCCGGACCACTCCCTGATGAACCAGGAGAGCCAGTTCACCGACTCGTCCGGTCTGCCGCACGCGATCATCAGCTACGTCCCCGGCCGCTTCGGCCAGTGCACGACGAACTACGTCACCAACCGCACCGCCAACGGCCGCGCCTTCCACGTCCGCAAGAACTCCGCCGGCACCTGGCAGAAGACCGAGATCCCGGTCCCCCTCAACTCCAGCCAGCGCACCAAGCTGGTCCTCGACAAGTACGACAACGCCTACGCGATCTTCCCCTTCGGGCGGATAGCCGGCGCCTCGAAGTCCTCCGGGTACACCGACTGGACGATCCTCTACGACGGCAGCACCCTCAACGCCTTCGGTGAGGTCGTGATCGACGAGACGCGGATCGCGCAGGACAACGTCCTGTCCGTCCTCTACCAGGAGAAGTCGAGCGGTACGACGCCGTCCGCGCTCCATGTCGTCGACTTCAGCCTTCCCGCGTGACCGGATCAGGCCGGATTACCAAGGGTCGGGCAGGCCGCGGTTAATGTAAGGGCCTGCCCGCCACCGTTCGTTTCACTGGAGGTCCCCGCCCGATGGCCCAGCCGGTGGGTATCAAGGACGTCGCCCGTGCCGCCGGAGTCTCCGTCGGCACGGTCTCGAACGTCATCAACCGTCCGGACTCGGTCGCCACCGAGACCCGGGCCCGGGTGCTGTCCGCGATCGACCGCCTCGGCTACGTCCGCAGCGAGTCCGCGCGTCAGCTGCGCGCCGGGCGCAGCCGCATCATGGGGCTGCTCGTCCTCGACATGGGCAACCCCTTCTTCGTCGATGTGGCACGCGGCGCCGAGCGGGCCGCGCGCGACGCCGGGCTCGGTGTGATGGTCTGCAACAGCGCCCAGAGCGCCGGCGAGGAGGCCGACTACCTGTCGCTCTTCGCCGAGCAGCGCGTACGAGGAGTGCTGCTCACCCCGGCCGACGCGACCGGCCGCAACATCGCCTCCTTCCGCCGGCACGGCATCCCGTTCGTGCTGGTCGACCGGGTCGCCGAGGGCACCACCGAGTGCTCGGTCTCCGTGGACGACGTCGCGGGCGGCGCCCTGGCCGTCCGCCATCTCATCGACGCCGGCCATCGCTCCATCGCGTACGTCAGCGGCCCGCCCGGCTTCAACCAGGTCCGCGACCGCCGCACGGGCGCCCTGAACGCGCTCGCCGAGGCCGGCCTCAGCCCCTCGGCCCTGCGTGAGCTGCCCACCGAACGCCTCGACGTGGCCGCCGGCCGGGACGCGGGCGCCCGCCTCCTCGGCCTCGCCGAGCGCCCCACCGCGGTCTTCTGCGCCAACGACCTGCTCGCCCTCGGCGTCCTCCAGGCCATGTACGCGGCCGGCGTCGGCGTCCCCGACGACCTCGCGATCGTCGGCTACGACGACATCGAGTTCGCCGCCGCGGCGGCCGTCCCGCTGACCTCCGTACGCCAGCCCGCCGTCACCATGGGCGCCCTGGCCGCCGAACTCCTCCTGGAGGAGACCGAGGCGGAGACGGAGACCGGGCCCAGGCGCCATGAGCACCGCAGGGTCGTCCTCCAGCCGGAACTGGTGGTCCGCCGCTCCAGTCTGTCGGCCCGCTGATGTCCGGAACTGATCGCGCGTTCAGTACGTTGTCATGATCCAGGGGCTCGGCAGGGCCGCGAACATGTGCTGAACTGGGGCGGCCTGGAATCCAACCGTCTCGGGAGCACCGTTGACCGTCAGCTACCGCCAGCCCGGCGTCGTCCTCACCGACCGCCGCTTCACCGTGCCCCTGGACCACGACGACCCCGGGGGCGAGACCATCGAGCTGTACGCCCGTGAGGTCGTCGCGAGCGGCGAGGCGAACCGGGACGACCTGCCGTGGCTGCTCTATCTCCAGGGCGGTCCTGGCTTCGGGGCGAATCGTTTCGTCGGCCAGGGGGCCTGGCTCGGCCGGGCCCTGGAGGAGTTCCGTGTCCTCCTCCTCGACCAGCGCGGCACCGGCGCCTCCACCCCCGCCAACCGTCAGACGCTCCCGCTGCGCGGCGGCCCCGCCGCACAGGCCGCCTATCTGACCCGCTTCCGCGCGGACTCGATCGTCCGGGACTGCGAGGCCATCCGCCCGACGGTCACCGGCGGCGCCCCCTGGACCGTCCTCGGCCAGAGCTTCGGCGGTTTTTGCGCCGTGCACTACCTGTCGACGGCGCCCGAGGGCCTGACCGCCGCCCTGATCACCGGCGGCCTCCCGTCCCTCGACGGACACGCGGACGACGTCTACCGGGCCGCCTACCCCCGTATCGAACGCAAGGTCGCCGCGCACTACGCGCGTTACCCCCAGGACGTGGAACGCGCGAGACGCATCGCCGAGTACGTGATCGGCCACGAGCCGCTCCTTCCGAACGGCTACCGCCTGACCGTCGAGGCCTTCCAGTCCCTCGGCATCGTCCTCGGCGGCGGCGAGGGCAGCCACCGCCTGCACTACCTCCTGGAGGACGCCTTCGTCCGCACCCCCGACGGCACGGTCCTCTCCGACGCGTTCCTGGAGGAGGCCCAGGGCCTCCTGTCGTACGCCGGGCATCCGCTGTACGCCCTTGTCCACGAGGCCTGCTACGGCCAGGACTCCCGCCCCACCGATTGGTCCGCCGAGCGGGTGCGCGCCGAGTTCCCGCAGTTCGACGCGGGCAAGTCCCTCGCGGGCGACGGCCCGTTGCTGTTCACCGGCGAGTCGGTGCACCCCTGGATGTTCGACGTCGACCCGGCCCTGCGCCCCCTGCGCGAGACCGCCGAACTCCTCGCCGCCCACACGAACTGGCCGTCCCTGTACGACCGTTCGCGCCTCGCCGTCAACGAGGTCCCGGTCGCCGCGGCCGTCTACCACGACGACATGTACGTCGACACGGGCCACGCCCTGGAGACCGCGCGGGCGATCCGGGGGCTGCGCACCTGGGTGACCGACGAGTTCGAGCACGACGGGGTACGGGCGGGCGGACCGCGTGTACTCGACCGGCTGCTGGCCCTGACCCGCGACGAGGTGTGAGGACGGGCAACCGGTGAGTCAGGCGGCGACGGCCAGGGTGCCGACGCCGCGCAGCGGGCCCACCGCCCGGCCGTCCGGCAGGAGTTCGCCGGTGTCGTCGAAGACGATCGTGCCGTTGCAGAGCAGGTTCCAGCCCTGCTCGGGGTGGGCCGTGACGATGACCGCGGCGTCGTGGTCCGGGCTGTCGACGGACGGGCACGGAGGCTGGTGGGTGCACATGGTCTCTCCCGTGTGTCAGGGGTCTGCCTCAGTAGTAGAGCGGAGGTTGTTTTCCTCTGTATGTGGAGACCCCGACACGCCGGGAAATTCATCTGTGAGGTTTCTGCTCAGGCAGCCGCCAACTCCTCGCCCGGGGAGCGGCGTTCGAGGTGCAGCCGCAGCCCCTCCGGCATCACCGTCAGCCGTTCCGTCACCCGCAGCCGGTAGTCCGGGTCGGGCTTCAGGTCGTAGCGGCGCAGCAGCAGGCCGAGGACGAGTGTCGCCTCGTGCAGCGCGAACTGGCGGCCGATGCACGCCCGGGCGCCGGTGCCCCAGGGCTTGAACGCGTGGGCGGGGCGGGCGCGTACGGCCGCCGCGTCGAAGCGGTCCGGGTCGAACCGGTCGGCGTCGGCGCCCCAGACGGCCGGGTCGCGGTGCAGCAGCGGGGCGAGGACCAGCGTCCAGGCGCCCGCCCGCATCGGATGCTCACCGCCGAGCACCGTGTCGTGCCGGGCCTCGCGGGAGAAGCCGGGCGCCGTCGGCCACAGCCGCAGCGACTCGTCCAGCACCCGGCGCACGTACCGCAGTTTGGCGACCTGGTCGTAGCCGGGGACGGCCGCCCCGCCCCAGACGCGGTCCACCTCGGCGCGGGCGCGGGCGGCGATCTCCGGGTGCTGGGAGAGGTAGTGCAGGGCGAAGGAGAGCGCGCCGGACGTCGTCTCGTGGCCCGCGATGAGGAAGGTGAGCACCTGCCGGCGCACGTTCTCCGGCGCGAGGCGCTCACCGGTCTCCGGGTGGGCGGTGTCGAGCATCCGGTCGAGCAGATCGCCGGTGCCGTCGCCGTCGGACGCTCGGCGGGCCCGTACGAGGTCGTCGACCGTGCGGTTCAGATACGCCATGGACGCCTCGTTGCGGCGCGTGGCCCGGCGCAGCAGCAGCGGGGCGAGCGGCGCGGGGACGACGTTCAGGTACTGGGCGTGGTTCAGGGTGCCGACCATCGCCGTCACGAAGGGGTGCGGGCGGTCGCGTTCGAGCGAGCCGAAGTCGTGCCCGAAGCCGGTGCGGGCGATCGTCTCCAGGGTCAGCTTCGTCATGTCACCGGGCACGTCCACCGCGCGGCCCGCCGCCAGCTCCCGGTCCCAGTGGTCGGTGAGCCGCTCGGCCACGGCCAGCATCATCGGGTGGTAGCCGGCCATCGCCTCACGGCTGAAACCGGGGGCGAGGACGTCGTGCGCCAGCTGCCAGTTGGACTCGTGGTTGTACGCCGTGAACAGCCCGTCCCCGGCGATCGGCCGCAGGTTGGCCACCCCGAGGCCCACGTGCTTGGCGAAGCGCGACTCGTCCGCCAGATCGGCGGTGAGATCCGCGCCCCACACGAACACGATCTCCTTGCCGAACGCCTTGCGCCGGAAGATCGGCCCCAGCCGCTGCCCGACGCGCATCGAGTCCTGGAGGGGAGTGCGCGGGCTGACGCCGATCAGATCGCCGAGCAGCGGTATCCGGCGCGGCGGACGCGGAATGCGGTGCAGCTCCGGCCAGCCCAGCTCGGCACTGCGGAATCCCCTGGGCGAAGCGCTCCGGGTCGCCGTCTCGGTCATGACGCCATCTCCCTTGATCCAGTGGCGTGTTGAACCTGTTGTACGTGGATTCAATAACGGTTTCAGTCTGGTCCCGCTGTTGAATCGACGTCAAGTAGCCTCAAGTAAAGTGCGGGCATGTCCGCGAAAGAGGGGGAGCGCACGCGCCGTCGGCTGAGTACCGGCGAGCGCCGGGAGCAGCTCCTGTCGGTCGGTGCGCGTCTGTTCTCGGAGAGTCCGTACGACGAGGTGTGGATCGAGCAGGTCGCCGAGATCGCCGGCGTCTCGCGCGGGCTGCTTTACCACTACTTCCCGACCAAGCGGGACTTCTTCGCGGCGGTCGTGGAGCGCGAGAGCGAACGCATGATGCGGATGACGGCCGCCGTCCCGGGCGTTCCCGCACGGGAGCAACTGGACGCGAATCTCGACGCGTTCCTCGCGTACGTCGAGGAGCACGCGCACGGCTATCGCGCCTTCCACCGTGCCGACGCCTCCGGCGACCAGGCCGTACGGAAGGTCTACCGGCGGGCGTTGGCCACGCAGGAGCGGCAGATCCTCGAAGCGCTCGCGGCCGACCCGGAGTTCGGGAGACTGGCCGAGGAGCGGCCCGAACTGCGCCTCGCCGTCCGAGGCTGGCTGGCGTTCACGACCGCCGTCTGCCTGGAGTGGCTGCGCGGCTCGGACCTGTCCCGGGAGCAGGTGCGGGAGTTGTGTGCGCGGGCGCTGCTGGGCACGCTCGCGCTCTGAACGCCCTCTGGACCCGGTACAGGAATCGCACAGGATCACGGGAGGTGGTTGGCGTGCGCCCAGATCTTCGATAGGTTAGGCAAGGCTTACCTAAGGAGGTTTGGGATGGGTGACAGTCCGACCTGGACGGCCGCGCCCGCGGCGGCGGAACGCGCGCGCTCGGTGCTCGCGGCCGCGTGGTCCTGCGCGGTGACCGCGGACGGCGGGCGCGAGGAGTTCGTCGGCGCGCACACCGTCGGCGAGGACGGCCGGGTGATCCTGGACGTGCCGGCGGACAGCACGCTGCTCGCCGCCGCCGTCTGCGCCCCGCGCGGCGAGCCCTCGGCCGTGCTGGAGTTCGCCGACGTCTCGCCCGTCCCCGTACGCAACCGGATCCGCGCCCGGCTGTGGATGGCCGGCTGGTTCTCCGTCGAGGGCGAGCAGCTGGCGTTCCGCCCGACGCGGGTGGTGCTGCGCCAGACGTCAGGTGCCACCGTCGTCGACCTCGACGAGTTCGCCGCCGCCGAGCCCGACCCGCTGGCCACGGCCGAGGCCGGCCTGCTGACCCACCTCGCCGACTGCCACGGCGACGCCGTCGAGCGCCTCACCCGCCTGGTCGAGCCGGAGAGCCTGCATGGCGCCGTCAAGGTCCAGCCGCTCGCCGTCGACCGGCACGGACTCACCCTGCGCATCGAGCGGGCCCGCGCCCACGGCGACGTACGGCTGGCGTTCCACCGGCCCGCCGACACCGTGGCGCAGCTCACCGAGCGCATGCACATCCTCCTGACCCAGGCCAGCGCCGCCTCCTGCCCCCGCGCGCTACAGCGGCAGCGCACAGACGACGACGGGTGACGCGAACGGCTCGCCCGCGAGCCGCAGTTCACCGCTCGCAGGGTCGACGCGGAAGACGCTGACCGTGCTCGACCGCTGGTTCGCCGCGAACAGCAGGTTCCCGTACGGGGAGAGGGCGATCTGACGCGGGAAGTCACCGGCGACCGGCACCGTGTCGAGCAGCCGCAGCCGGGCACCGTCCGCCTCGATGGCGTACCGCGTCAGACTGTTGTGGCCGCGGTTCGCCAGATACGCGAACCGCCCGTCCGCGCTCACCACGAACTGGGCCGGGTAACTCGTGCCCGAACCGGTCCCCGTGGACTGCGCCTCCCCGATGGACAGTCGCCCGGTGGCGGGGGAGTAGGCACACACGGCGACCGTGTTGTCGACCTCGTTGGCGAGATAGGCGTACCGCCCACCGGGGTGGAAGGCGAGATCGCGCGGGCCCGCGCCCGGCCGGGTCCGGTCGCGCGAGACCTCGGTGAGCGTGCCGCGCGTGAGGTCCAGGCGGTACGTGTAGACCGTGTCCGTGCCCAGATCGACCGCGAGGACATGGCCGCCGTCGGGGCTGGTGACGAACTGGTGCGCGTGCGGGCCCTGTTGACCCGGGCCTGGCGCCGGACTGGAGTGCGTCACCAGGTCGGTGCGCTCGCCCAGCGTGCCCGAGGCGTCGATCGGGTGCACCGCCACGCTGCCGGAGCCGTAGTTGGCGCTGAGCAGCCACCGCCCGCTCGGATGCACGGACAGATGACACGGTCCCGCGCCGCCGGTGCTCCGCGTGCCGAGCACCTGATGCGGCTTGCCCTCGCCGCCGAGCCGGATCGCGGTCACGCCGCCGTCCTCGCGCTCGTTCACCGCGTACAGGGTGCGGCCGTCGGGATGCAAGGCGAGGTAGGACGGGTCACCCACGCCGGTGACGGTTCCGGCGCCGGTGATCCGCCCCGATTCCGGGTCGTAGGTGGCCAGGCCGATGCCGGTGCCGCCGTTCTCGACGGAGGTGTAGGTGCCGAGGAAGAGGGGGCGGGGGGCGGCTGGTCGAGGGGCTGCCTCTGCGGATGATTCCGGCGCCGGTGATTCCGGCGTGGTGGCGGGTTCCAGCGGTACGGCCGCCATCGCTCGCGCCGGGACGGACGCGGCCGCGGCGGTGCCTGCCGCCGCACCCACGAACCGGCGCCTGCTCCAGCCGCCGCGCGCACCTCGCGCCGGGTCCGTACCACCGCTCATTACCTGCACCCCGGGTCTCGGTCGCCTCAGCTGTTGTCGGCTGTGACAGCAACTCTGACGTGGATCACCTGTGATGTGCAAGAGGAGCAATGGGCGTTGCATGGGCTGCAACGTGCGGGGGTGTTCTTTCTTCGCCCCCGCCGCCCCTACCCGTCCCATCCTTCTGGGGGCTGCGCCCCCAGACCCCCGCTTCGGCCTGAACGGCCTCGTCCTCAAGCGCCGGACGGGCTAAAAGACCAATCCCGGCCGGCGTTCGAGGACAGCCATGCTCAGCCCACCCCTTTGCCCCGCCCACCGGCCCCCGCCGCACAGGCGGCGCCTCGTCAGCACCGGCCGGGGCATCTCAGCCCGTCCGGCGTTTGAGGACGAGGCCGTTCAGGCCGACAGCGGGGGTCTGGGGGCGGCAGCCCCCAGGGATGGGAACGGGTAGGGGCGGCGGGGGCGAAATCGGCTACCAGTCGCCGTCCTCCACCGGCTTCCCCGTCAGGGGCTTCACCTGTCCGGGGGACGGCTCCTGCCACGGCTCGTGGTCGTCGCCGAGCCAGTCGCCGACCGGTTTCACGGCCCCGAGGGGATCCGTCGGCGCGAGATCCCCCGCGTTCTCGTCGTAGTAGTCGAACCAGGGCAGGCCGGCCCTCGTGTAGGCCGCCCGGTCCACGGGTGACGGAGGCGGCGCCTCGCCCGTGATGCGGCGCCATTCGGGCGGCGTCACGAGGTGTACGAACACGCGTCCGGCGGGGCGCTCGGCCCATGCCTTGAGCGGCCGGTCGTCCCGGTAGACCTCCTGGCGCATCGAGCCACCGACCCCCAGCCCCATCGCCGCCCCCGACCGCTGCGGAGCCGCCGCACCGCTCGGCGCCGGCATCGCCATGGGCGCCATGGGCACGGGCCCGCCGTAACCCCGGTTCCGGGCGGTCGCCGCCCGTTCCGCCCGGCGGCGCTCCTCCTCGCGCCACTTCGCCAGTTCCGCGTCGGACAGCGGGAACGACTGGAGTTGTACGCCGCCCCACACCTCCTCGCCCGTGACCTGGCCCTCGACGGTCGCGCCCAGCCCGAGCGGCACCGCCACGAACTGGCGTACGGTGCCCTTGCCGGAGTTGATGCCGTCCAGCCAGGGCTGGCGCGGCAGCACCACGTAGTTCTGCGGCTTCCGCGACAGCCGGTCGCTCCACGGCTCGCCCGACACCGCGCACACCTTGCCCACGCCCACCTGCAACGCGGCGGGCTCGACGGTGCCCGCGAAACTCAGCCACATCGCCTCGCGCAGATACACCGGCAGCAGCACCCCGCCGCGCGCCCGCCAGGCCTCCGGCACGGTGTCGGGGTAGTCGGCGACCCGGCGCACCGGGAACTCGCCGAGCCCCGGCGGCAGCGGATGCGTGCCCGTCTCCGGCAGCCGGAGGGTGCGGACGAACCGTACGGCCACACCGCCCGGCAGTCGCAGGGTGTTGCCTTCGATCCGCACGCCGGAGTCACCCATGCGCCGCCCCCTTGGTCCTCAGTTGTTCCATGTGACTTCGTCACATAGAACGACGTGACACGGCCTCGCGGTTCCTGCCCGGCACGCGCACCCGCTTCAGGTACTTCCGCAGCCGGGTCAGCCGGGGCATCCGCTCCCGCTCCTCGCGGGTGCACCGGTCCAGCTCCTCCAGGAGCCGCCGGGAGCGGTGCTCGGTGTCCAGCTCGTCGAGGATGCGGTTGACCTCGGTCAGGACGGCCCCGTGCAGTTGCCACTGGGCCGCGTCCTGCTGGATCTCCGCCAGGAGCAGCTGCGCCAGCTTGTCGCGGGTCGCTGTCGCCGCCCGGAGTTCGGTGGCGAGCCGGGTCTCCGCCGACTCGGCGCTGACACTGACGTCGGTGGTCACGAGGACCGCGAAACTGACCACGGCGTCGGCGATCTCGGACAGCAGCCGCTCCAGCGCGGCGCCCGTCTCCGGGGCGAACAGCGGCTCGGGTTCCCGCTCCTTGGCCAGGTCGGTGAGGCTGCGGGCGAGGACGCGCAGGACGACCGTGCAGATCTCCAGCGTGTCCAGGCCGGTGCGCAGCACCACTCGGTGCAACAGGCCCTCCCGGACCCGCGGGTTGAGGCGCAGACTGTCCTCGGCCTGTTGCAGGGCCGCGTCCACCTCGACGATGTCGTGGTCGAGCCGACGGGCCTCGTGCAGCCGGGCGGTCGCGTGGTCCACGGGAGTGCGGCCGGCGGCCTCCTCGCCCATCCGCAGCATCAACTGCCGTACGCGGCGCGCCAGATCCTCGATGGACTCGCCGGCCGCCTCCACCCACACCGGGGGAGCCAGCAGCAGGTTGAAGGTGAGCCCGACGACCGCGCCGATCACGGTCTCCAGGACCCGCGCCCAGGCCGTGTCCCCGACCCGGGTGACGCCGAGGACCAGCATCGCGCTGATCGCCACCTCGGGCACGAACTCGCTGACCCGCACCAGATGCCCGACCACCAGCGAGGCCAGGATGATCAGCCCCAGGCTCCACCAGGTCAGGCCCATCAGCACACTGAAGCCGATCGCGATGACGACCCCGGCGACCACGGAGTTCACCCGGCGGATGCCGGTCTTGATCGTGGCGTAGAGGGTGACCTGGACGACCAGGAGCGCGGTCAGTGGCGCGGTGAGCGGCGCGGACTCGGGACTGACGCGGAGGGCGACGACGTACGCGATCGTCGCGGCGGCCGCCGACCGCAGCGTCTGGACGACCACGGGCTCGCGGTGCCTGCCCACGAACCGGACGACGGACGCCGTCCACTCACCGGGTATCACTCGCATGCGCGCGCACGCCTCCTTCCCGTCCTTCCCGCAAACGGACCGAGCGTACTCACGGAAGGCCGCGAGCGCGTGCGGGGCGGAGGGAGGTGTTCCTCACGTGATCAGGGATGTTTCCCTTCGTTGACCACAGGTTCTGTTGACCAGGTTGACCAATACGTTGTGGATCTTCGGGCCGTCCGGTGATCTCCTGGTCCGTATGGCCGACGACCCCGATTCCCCGCACGCGAAGGCGCTCCGCCATGTCGCAGCCCTCTCCACCGGCCCCACCGTGTCCCCTGACCTCCGGGTGACCTTGAACTTCCACCCCGACCGGACGGTCCGCGAACTGCCGTTGCTGCGGGCGCTGGCCCAGGACGGTGTCTACCGCTCGCAGTTCGTCACCGGCACCAGCAACGGCGGGCTCACCGCCCGTCCCGGCGGCGACCGCTGGCGCTGGGAGAGCCGGATGTTCGCGGGGACGTACGACAGCGCGCCCGCCCACCAGCGCCCGGTGTACGGCGCGTTGAACTTCCGCCATCAGGTCGTCGGCGCCGCCCCGAGGTTCGGCTCCTCGCACTTCCGGCTGACCGGCGCAGCCCTCGGCCGGGCCACCTTCTGCTACCCGGACAGCGCGGCGGAACCCGCCCACTTCGGGGTCGCCGCCGGAATGTCCCTCCTCGCGCTCGCCGAGGCGGACGATCGGGACGCGCTCGACGACTACATCGAGGCCCAGATACACGGCCCCGTCCTGCTCGACCGGGACGTCGAGGCGCTGGTCCTCGACGCGAGCTATCGCGGCACCCCGGTGGAGAAGGCGGCCCGCACACTGCCCGTACCGCTCGAATGGCACCCCGGATACCGGCTCACCGTAGGGGAGTTGCGCCGCCACGCCGACTACCGGGGACCCGAGTACGTCGAACTCGGCGCCCGGATCGCCGAGGACGGCCGCCTCGACCCACGGATCATCGGGGACGCGGTCCGCACCGGCAGCCATGAACTCCAGCACCTGAAGATGGTCTGGCACTGCCTCGCCCGGTTCGGCGCCCCGGAGGGTGCGGGCACCGCCCGTTCGAACTAGGCGTCAAAGGGTCCAGAATGTCCCTGGACGGCTGGCCTGCCCTGTGGCGGACGGGGCCGGTTCCCGACCCGTTCCGCACCCGCTTCCGTACGCTGTTCCGGGGCCGTACGCAGGGCGCGGACGCGGCCGGTCGAGACGGGGAGGCACGGAGACGGTGACCGATTCGTGGGAGCGGGCCAGAGAGATCCTCACCTCGGCGGGGCTGCCGCCGGACAGCCTCGTGGGCTGCCGTCCGCTCACCGGTGGGACGTACAACGCCGTCGAGGAGCTTCGGCTGGCCGACGGCAGCCGGTACGTCCTGAAGATCCCGCCGCCGGAGACAGTGCCGGGGCTGCGGCACGAGTCCCGACTGCTCGTCTCCGAGGCGGAGTTCTACCGCGCCGCCGGCACGGTCGGCGTACCGGCGCCGAGTCTCGTGGCCCTCGGCGACGGCCACCTGCTGATGACCGCCTGCCCGGGCGACCCGTGGGACGACTCCCCGACCGATGCCGAGCGCGTGCTCCTGAGGGGTGAGCTGGGCGGCCTGGTGGCTCGTCTGCACACGGTCACCGGATCGGCCTTCGGCTACCCCTCCGGCGCCCTCGGCCCCCTCGCCCCCGACTGGCGTACCGCCTTCACGACGATGTTCGACGCGGTGCTCGACGACGCCGTTCGCTACGGCGCGTGGCTGCCCGTTCCGGTGGACGAGGTGGCTCGCACCGCCCGGGACGCGTACGACGCCCTCGACGAGGTCACCGTGCCCCACCTGGTCCACTTCGACCTCTGGCAGGGCAACATCCTGGTCGACCGCTCGGCCGGGGCGCCGCGCATCGGTGGTCTCATCGACGGCGAGCGCATGTTCTGGGGCGACCCGGTGGCCGACTTCGTGTCGCTGGCGCTGCTGGGGGACATCCGGGGCGACGAGGCGTTTCTGCGGGGCTATCGGGATGCCGGAGGGCAGGTCGAGTTCGAGGAGGGGGTCTGTCGGCGGATCGCTCTGTACTGCTCCTACCTGTACCTGATCATGCTGACCGAGGTGGTGCCCCGGGAGATGGGGGAGGAGCGGAAGGAGTGGGCGCGGGAGGTGGTCGGGCCTGCGCTGATGGGTGCCTTGGGAGATCTTCCACTCGCGCGCCGCCCGCGCTAGTTCGGTGTGTCCCAGTGCGTAGTCTGGTGCGGTGCAACTGTCTTTGGGAGAACGTGTGCGGTGGTCGGTGGCCCGATGACGGACTTCGGCGCGATCGACGCCCTGCTGGCCGGCGCCCGTCAGGAGGTGCCGCTGCCCTCGGTCGAGGTGCGGCGCGGGCTGCGGGAAGGGTTGAACCTCTCGCGTGCCCAGGTGGCGCAGGCCCTCGGGGTGAGTCCCTCCACCATCGGAGGGTGGGAGTCGGGGCGGGACCCCAGCGGCGAAGTGCGCGAGAAGTACGCCTACTTCCTCGACGGGGCGCGTACGCGGCTGGAGGCGCAGGCAGAGCAGGACGCCGAAGAGGAGGCCTCCGAGGAGGTAGGGGAAGCGGAGGAGGCGGAGGAGGCGGGGGAGGCGGGGGAAACGGAGACCGAGGGCGAGTCGGAGACGCTCTCCGTCGCCCAGCCCTGTGTGCTGTGCGGACACCCCGCCCGTCATCAGGTCGCCGGGTTCCCGCAGCACCTCGATCCTGTTGAGTGCGGGGGAGGGACGGCCACGGCCAGTGGGCCTCCCGCGACCGCGAAACCCGCGGCCCCCGCTGCAACTGCCGTCGTCCCCGCGACGCCCGTCAAGGTCGTCCCCGTCGGTCGTCGCGTCCAGACCGTCTCCGACGAACCCGATCCGATCGCCGCCGCCGTCGCCGGAGCCCTCGCCGAGCACGAGGGGGACGTCGACGCGGCGACCGCCGCGCTGGTGAAGCGGGCCATCCCGGACGCGATGGCGCTGCTCGACTCGACCCGCAAGGGCGGGCGGTACGACGTCGTGGCGCATCCCTGGATCCCGGACATCCTGCGCAAGCAGACCGCACGCGGTGCCGACCAGATCTGGGAGGCCCGCCCCAAGTGGGCCCGCCGTGAACTCCCGCCCGGCGCCCACGAGGTGACCGCGCTCGACATCAACGGCGCCTACCTCTCCGCGCTCAAGACCCACCTCCCCATCGGCCAGTTGGAGCACTCGACCGGATTCGGCCACGACCGCCGCAGGGCAGGCGTCCACCTGATCACGCCACCCGTCTGGGACCACGAGGGTGAACTGCCCAACCCGATCGGAAACCGCGACGAACCGGGTCCGCTGTGGGTCACCGAGCCGACACTGAGGCTTCTCCTACGGCTGTCCGGGCCGAAGTACGGACTGTGCGAACCCCCGGAGATCCACGAGTCGTTCACCTCCGGCGCCACCGAGAACCTGCTGGAGAAGTTCCGGATCGCCCTGAAGGACGCGCGCGACCGGGCCATCGAGCAGGACGACGAGGTCACCCTCGAATACGTGAAGGCGATGTACTCCAAGTTCGTCTCCACCATGGGGGAGTCGAACTACAACCGGGAGCTGTACCGCCCCGACTGGATGCACCTGATCCGCTCGCAGGCCTTCGCCAACCTCTGGACCAAGGCGTACAAGGCGTACGGCGAGGGGCTGACCGTCGTGCGCGCGATGGGTACCGACGAGCTGCATGTGATCGGCGACTGGCGGAGTGTCTTCCCGGAAGGGCGTGGGGTTTCCGAGGTCAAGATCAAGGACACCTACACCGTCGGCGAGGATACTGATCCCGCCGCCGCGGGCGAGCACGAGAACTGAGTGACAGTGAGGGAGGCGGTGCATGCCTGAATACACCCACGAGTTCGGGAAGTACGGTGCCCGGGGCATCAAGGGCAGCGCGGCCGTGGCCCGGCGGCTCGACATGCTGGCGGGCGGGATCGTCACGCCGATCACGGCCCGGCGCGGGCTGCTGGCACGGCTGCACTACCTCACGCGTACCGACCATGCCAGGTCGGCGGCACGGGAGGCGGGGCTGACGGTCACCGACCGCACGCTCAAGGCGTGGCTGGAGGGCAGGCGCAGTCCGTCGAAGCGGAACCTGGAGAAGATCGAGCAGGCGTACTGGACGGTCCGCCGTCAGAACGTCGCCCGGTATCTCGTCGGGCGGCTCAACGCCCGGGGCCGGGGCACGCGAGTCGAACTGCACCCTCTCAACCAGTCCCAGGTGGACCGGCCGCGCCAGCGCGTCGTCGAGTTCCGCACCCTCAACATCCGGCACTGGGACCTGCTCGTCGAGGCCTGGTCCACCGGCGACACCCAGGCCTTCGACGACGCCTGGACCGACCAGATCGTCGACCTCGGCTCCCAGTGGGGCCAGTACGAGTACGTCACGAACGTCGGTTTCGCCGCCTGAACCCCGGCCCCGAACCCGGGGCCGGGCCGGCGCGAGATGATCGTGTCATGAGTGAGATCATCCTGATGTCCGACGAGAAGGTGGCCGCCGTACCCGTCGAGGAGTGCGGGGAGCGTCTGGTGGACGTACGTGGCGCCCTGCTCACAGACGACCGGCAGCAACAGGCGTCCGGCGGCGCCCAGTTCCATCTGCGGCAGGGCGTCCTCGACCGGCTGCTCGACGCGCAGGCACTGCTTCCCGACGGCATCCGGCTGCTGTTCGTCGAGGGCTACCGGCCGCCCGCCCTGCAACGCCGCTACTTCGACGGGTACTCCGCCGAACTGCGCGCCCAGCACCCGGACTGGCCCGAGGACCGCCTCCGTTCCGCGGCCAGCCGCTATGTCTCCCCGCCCGAGATCGCCCCGCACAGCGCGGGCGCCGCCGTCGACCTGACCCTCGCCGACACCGACGGCCACGAACTCGACCTGGGCACGGCCATGAACGCCAACCCCGAGGACAGCGCGGGCGCCTGCTACACCCACGCCACCAACATCGACGCCAAGGCCCGCACCCACCGAGAGATCCTCGGCAAGGCCCTCAGCGGGGCCGGCCTGGTCAACTACCCCACGGAGTGGTGGCACTGGTCCTACGGCGACCGCTACTGGGCCCTGACGACAGGCGCCCCGGCGGCACTGTACGGCCCCAGGCACGCCTGACGGCTGGACCGGCTGAGCGGCCTGGGGGGCGGGCGTGGAACGCGCCCCGCAAGGGGCGCGGGGAACTGCGCGCCCAGTCCCACCGGCCGGTGGCCGACGAACGACAACCCACCCCCCGGAGCGCTCACGCAGAGAACGCGTTCACCCCCGTCAACTCCGCCGACACCTCCCACAGCCGCGCAGCCGACTCCACATCGACCGCATAATCCCGCACCCCACTGGTCTGATCCCCCGGCGTGGCGGGTTCAGCGACATCGCAGTCCTCGCAGTAGACCCCGCCCATCCCCGCCAGCTGCGGGGAGGTAGCGGCCCACACCTGAGTGGCCGCACCCTGCTCGGGCGTCTTGAAGCCCTCAGGGTCGAGCGCGTTGCCCTCGGCGTCCCGCCACCCGCGTTCGATCTGCTCGGCGATCGGGATGTGGCGCTGGAGCGGGGTGAAGATGGCACCGGGGTGGAGGGAGAAGGCCCGTACGCCGGCGTCGCGGCCGAGCCTGTCCAGGTGGACGGCGAACAGGACGTTGGCCGTCTTGGCCTGGCCGTACGCCTCCCACTTGTCGTAGCCGTGCTGCCAGTGGAGGTCGTCCCAGCGGATGCCGGAGAAGTGGTGGCCGCGTGAGGAGACGGAGACGACGCGTGCGCCGCCGGGGGCGATGGCCGGCCACAGCCGGTTGACGAGCGCGAAGTGGCCGAGGTGGTTCGTCGCGAACTGGGCCTCCCAGCCGGGGCCGACCCGGGTCTCGGGGCAGGCCATGATCCCGGCGTTGTCGATCACGAGGTCGAGGGGGCGCCCGGAGGCGAGGAAGCGCTCGGCGAAGGCGCGCACGCTGTCCAGGTCGCCGAGGTCGAGAGCGTCCACCTCGACACCCTCGACGCCGGCCAGTTCCTCTCGCGCGTGCTCCGGACGGCGGGCGGGTACGACGACCCGCGCGCCCGCCTTGGTGAGGGCGCGGGTCGTCTCCAGGCCGAGGCCCGAGTAGCCACCCGTGACGAGCGCGAGCTTCCCTGAGAGGTCGATGCCCGCGAGGACGTCGTCGGCGGTGCTCCGGGCATCGAAGCCCGAGCCGATCTTGTGCTGTGCGGTGGTCATGCACAGCACGCTACGAATTGGAGCACGCTCGAAGTCAAGAGACACCGCCTCCCTGCCCGGCGCCGACCCGCCGGACGAGGCCGGGGCAACGCGGGCGGCGCCTCATGACCGAACGTGAGCCCTGGCCGGCGACAACGCCGCCGGGGACAGTGCCCCGGTCGCCGGAAGGTGCCTCGGCCCGGGGTGGCGGTGGGCGGTTCCACGAGCGCCTCATGGGGGGACGTGGTCCTGGCGGAGCCGCCAGTCGGCGACAACGCCGCCGGGGCCCTTCGGGGGCCCGCCGCCGGAAGGGACGTCAGCCCGGTGGCAGCCGGTGCTTCCGCAAGCGACTCGCCCGCAGCAGAGCGGCACGCGTCCCCCACCCCGGGGCACCGGACAGGCCCTCAGGCCGACGGCAGCGCGCGTTCCCGCGACCACGCCAGCAACTGGTCCACCGGCCAGGTCGTGACCACCCGTTCGGCCGGTACCCCGCACTCCTCCGCGCGGGCGCAGCCATGGATCTGCCAGTCCAGCTGGCCCGGCGCGTGCGCGTCGGTGTCGATCGAGAACAGCGCGCCCGCCGCCACGGCCTGTCGTAGGAGCCGGCGCGGTGGGTCCAGTCGCTCCGGGCGGCTGTTGATCTCCACCGCCGTGCCTGTCTCCGCGCAGGCCGCGAACACCGCGTCCGCGTCGAACTCCGACTCCGGCCGTGCCTTGCCCCCGCCCCGCCCGCCTCGTCCGCCACCGCCGCCCCGGGGCTCCCGCCCGACCAGCAGCCGACCGGTGCAGTGCCCGAGGACGTCCGACAGCGGGTTGCGTACGGCGGCCACCATCCGGCGGGTCATCGAGCGGGCGTCCATGCGCAGCTTGGAGTGCACGGACACCACCACGACGTCCAGCAGATCGAGGAGGTCCGGGTCCTGGTCCAGGGAGCCGTCGTCGAGGATGTCGCACTCGATGCCGGTGAGCAGCCGGAAGGGCGCCCAGGTCGCGTTCAGTTCCTCGATCACCGTCAGTTGGTCGCGCAGGCGGTCGGCGGTGAGGCCCCGGGCCACCGTGAGGCGCGGCGAGTGATCGGTGAGCACCGCCCACTCGTGCCCGAGCCGCGCCGCCGTACGGCCCATCTCCTCGATCGGGCTGCCGCCGTCCGACCAGTCGGAGTGCAGATGACAGTCCCCGCGCAGGAGCGCCCGGAGGCGTTCCCCGTCCCCGAGAGGCGGGGGCACGCCCTCCTCGCGCTCCAGTTTCTCCAGGTAGGCGGGCGCCTGACCGGCCAGCGCCTCACGCACCACCTGCGCCGTCTTCGGGCCGATGCCCTTGAGGGACTCCAGCGTGCCGGTGTCGGCCCGCTGCCGGATCTCCTCCGGGGACAGCTCCGCCAGCACGTCGATCGCGGTACGGAACGCCCGTACGCGATACGTGGGGGCCAGGGAGCGCTCCAGCAGGAAGGCGATCCGGTCCAGTGCCTCGACGGGATCCAGTGACATCGCCATCGTCACCTCCGTCTCCAGCGTGGCGCGGGCTCGGCGGGCCCGCACCACGGAGGGGGCGGAGGTGCCGATGCCGCCCCCTCCGTGGCCGGTACATGATGGCCGGATTCGCTCTACGCTCTATGCATGACCGAAATCGGGAGCCCGTACATCGCTCACCCGCGGATCATGGTGCTCGGGGTGCAGCCGGGCATGCCGCCGTTCCGCATCATCGAGATCGACGGCGAGGTGGTCGGTGCGGCGCGGGCGCTCACCGACGTACTGGTGGTCGCCGCCGCGGCCGGCATCACGGTCCACGATCTCGACGATCCGGACATGATCCGCTGGGTCGGCGGCGACAAACTCACCTGGACCAGAAAGCAGAGATAGCTACGACCGTTTCCTCGGTGCGTGCACCGCGCGGCTCAGTCGGCGGCCGAGGAGCAGGTAACCGATCAGCGCGCCTGTCGTGTTGAGGATGACGTCGTCGATGTCGAAGGCGCGCCCGGTGATCAGCGTGCCCTGGGCCAGCTCGACCATGAGCATGACGGCCGCCGTCAGGAACAGCACCCGCAGGACTCCCCGCGCCTTGGGCAGGACGATGGGCACCAGGAGGCCGAAGGGCACGCCGAGCAGCACGTTCCCGCCGATCTGCCGGATGGCGTCCCGCATCTCGGGCTGGTCCAGATAGGCGCGCAGCGAGCGGCCCGGATGAAGGTTGGTATGGGTCAGGGCCTCGGACGCCGGGGACGGCTCCAGGGTCAGCCGGGCCAGGATCACGGCGAACGCCACCATGAACACGAAGGCGCACAGAATCGTCAGCAGCCGGGCCAGGAAGACGAACGGACGGCGCTTCGGCGGAGCCTTCTCGGGCGGCTTCGGGGCGGGTTTCGGCGAGGTCTTCGGGGTCCTCCGGAACTTCGAAGGGGACTTCGGCGCGGACTTGGCCGCGGGCTTCGGCGTGGACTTCGACGGCGACTTCGACGATGCCTTGGGTGTGGCCTCCTTCGAGGTCTCGGGCGGCTTGCTCTCGGCCTTCGCGGGGCGCAGGCGCAGCGCGGCGAGGGAGCGCGGAGCTGATCGGGCCATCAACGTCCTCCGGTCTTCAACTGACCCCCGTGCAACGGCGGTTACCCTCGATCAGGCCGAGGACTCCGCTCCGGCCCGCCCGGATCCCGGGACCCGGGCAGGCCGGTTTCCCTCAGGTGCCGTAGGTCACGGTCACGGTGGTGAAGCCGAGGGAGGCGAGCAGACCCTTGAGCATGCTGGTCGTGTTCTCCTCGGCGCGCGCGGTCAGACCGCTCTCCTTCGCCGCGTCGCCGATGTGCCGGACCGCCAGCTTCTGGACGGCCTGTTCGTCGTTCGGGTTGTCGGAGAAGAGATCGGTTATCCGGTCGAAGATGCCGCGCTGCTTGGAGACGGCATAGGAGCGGTCGGGGTTCAGCGAGGGCTTGCCGAGTGCCGCGTGCGGCAGCCGGAGCGTCGCGGTCGTACGGTCCTTGTTGACCGTCACGTCGTCCTTCGCGATCTTGCCGAGATCGACATAGGAGTCGACCGTGCCCGCACCCACATAGAGCACACGGGTGCCCTTGATCGCGTCGGGCAGATACTTTGTGTCCTTCTCCAGGTCCACGACGATCTGGAAGTTGCCGGACGCCGCTTCGTAACGGCTCATGTCCTGGATCGATTCGAGGAGCGCGGGCCCTGAACGGTCGTTCGTCTCCTCCCCGAAGATGTCCCCCAGCCCCGGAAGCACCGCCAGCCGTAGCCCGGCCAGCAACAGCACGAACACCAGCACCACGGCACTCAGTACCTTGGCCCAAACAGGCATGCGCCGCACGGCCTTGATGGACGTCGTCATGGCGACGGACCCCTTTCTTCCTGCGTACTGAACCGAATGCCCTCCAAATGCCGCGTCAGACCGCTCTGTTGATGGATCGGGACAATTGAGAGGGGGCCTACCGGAGCGCGCGGTCGCCCGACGGGCGCGACCACCACACGCCCTCCCCGTGCGTCAGCCCCGGCAGCCGCAGCTCGGCCTCGCGCACCCGCCGGGCCGCCAGCGCACCGGTCAGCTGCCAGGTGGCCCCGCCTCCCGTGCTCCCGCCTCCCTCGGTCGGGCCGAACTCCGCGCCGAGGGACGCCAGCAGACCGGTCACCGGGGCCAGCGCGCCGGACGGGATCTCCAACTCGAAGGCGTGGTACGGCTCGTACACCCGTGTCCCCGCCCGCTCCAGCGCGCGGCGCAGCACCACCGGCGTGAGCGCCCGGAAGTCGGCGGCCGTGCTGAGCGGCCCGATGAACCCGGAGCGGACGAGGACGACCCGGCAGTCGGTGACCGGCCACTCGCACGGACCGGCCAGCAGGCTCGCGTGGACCGTGTCCTCGATCGCCTGGTGGAACGCCCGGGGCAGCGCGCCGAGTTCGGTCTCGTACGAGAACACCGCGCCCGAGCCGAGCGGCCCGGGCTCGACCCGCAGCCCCACGGACGCGTGGCAGCGGGTGTGGTCGAGCCACGGGTACTCCTCGTACGCCTCACCCGTGCCCGCGGGCCGCTCCAGGAACCGGACACGGCTCGCCTCGAACTCGGCGTCGATGCCGAAGTCCTGGACGAGGGTGGCCGCGAGGACCTCCTTCTGGACCTCGCCGTAGAGGAGCAGCGCCGTGCTGCCGTCGGTCGCCGGGCGGGCGTGGATCAGCGGGTCCTGGTCGGCCAGGGTCAACAGCGCCGAGCGCAGGCGTGCCGACTGCTCCGGGTGCCGGGCGCGGACCAGGGTCTCCAGGGTCGGGGGCGCGAACTGCGGGACGCGGTCGGTGAGTTCGCCGAGGCGGTCGCCGACCCGGACGGCGCCGAGACCGGTCAGGGCGGCGATGTTCCCAGCGGTGAGCGGGCCTTGGCGGCCGATCACTTCGAGGCCGGTGACCCGGCCGGGGACCTCGGTGGTCCGGCCGTCGGCCGCGCGCCTCAGGAAGGTCAGCCGCTGACGCTCCGTCACCTGCCTCTCGTACAGCCGCAGATACGCCGTCCGCCCGCCGTCCGGTGCGGGGCGTACGGCGAACACCGTGCCGCGCGGGGGCGCTTCGGTGGCGGTAGGGATGGGGCGGGGGAGCAGCCGGGTCAGGGCCCCGACGAGTTCGGGTACGCCCTGGCCGCCCAGCGCGGAGCCGAAGAGGAGCGGATGGAGCGAGCCGTCGGCGGTGCGGGCCGCGAGGGCCTCGGACAGGTCGTCCGGGGCGGGTGCGGGGCCATCCACGAGCGCCGCCAGGATTCCCGGGTCGACCTCGGCGATCGCCTCCGCGGCGAACGACAGGGGGCGGGGCCGGGTGTGGGCGGCCGGGGTGCCGACGGCGTCGACGTCGGTGAGCGGGACGATGTGCGGGGTCAGCCGACGGCGGATCTCCGCCAGCAGGGCCTCGGACCGGGCACCCGCGCGGTCGATCTTGTTGACGAAGACCAGCGTGGGCAGCCGCAGCCGCCGCAGCGTCCTCATCAGCACGCGGGTCTGCGCCTGGACGCCCTCCACGGCCGACAGCAGCAGCACCGCCCCGTCCAGGACCTCCAGGGCACGCTCGACCTCGGCGACGAAGTCGGAGTGCCCCGGGGTGTCGATGAGGTTGATCTGGGTGTCGCCGGCCGTGAACGCGGCGACGGCCGAGCGGATCGTGATCCCGCGCTGCCGCTCGATCGCGCCGTCGTCCGTACGGGTGTCGCCAGCGTCGACGCTGCCGAGCCGGTCGATCGCGCCCGCGTCGAACAGCAGCCGCTCGGTGAGGCTGGTCTTACCGGCGTCGACGTGGGCCAGGATCCCGATGTTCAGGGTGTGCGAGAGGGGCACGGAGTGCATGGGTGGTCGAGTCCTCGAGAACTGTGGTCCGGCATGGGCGGCGGAGAGTTCCGAGGAAACGGCGCATTCCGTGCTCCTGAGGTCGGGGAGAGCCGAGGAGATTCGACCGCCGCCATCATGGCGTGGCCCGGGCGGCCGGCCGCAACCGGTTTTTCGCGGCACGGAGTGCCAGGAGTGGCCAGTACGATGGGCCGTGGCCGACCGAATGATCATGCGAGGAGCAGTTCGTGCGAGACATCGCCGTGTTCAGCGGTAGTGCCCATCCCGAG
Organism: Streptomyces sp. NBC_00075; assembly: GCF_045041225.1. Lineage (NCBI taxonomy): Bacteria > Bacillati > Actinomycetota > Actinomycetes > Kitasatosporales > Streptomycetaceae > Streptomyces > Streptomyces sp. NBC_00075. The sequence continues at coordinate 824,929 of NZ_CP108243.1, read as the reverse complement.
CTGGCGGCCGAGGTCTGCGAGCACCTGGGTGTGCCGCTGCGGCCCACCCAGGTCAGCCGGTTCGCCAACGACTGCCTGGAGGTGCAGCTCCAGGCCAACTGCCGGGAGCGGGACGTCTTCCTCGTCCAGCCGCTGGTCGTCCCGGTCCAGGAACACCTCGTCGAGCTGCTGATGATGTGCGACGCGGCGCGCGGGGCGTCCGCCGGGCGGATCTCGGTCGTCATGCCGCACTACGCCTACGCCCGCTCCGACAAGAAGGACATGCCCCGGATCTCGCTCGGCGGGCGCCTGGTCGCGGACCTGCTGGTCGCGGCCGGCGCGAGCCGGGTCCTCGCGATGACCCTGCACTCCCCGCAGGTCCACGGCTTCTTCTCGGTACCGGTCGACCATCTGCACGCCCTGCGCGAACTCGCCGCGCACTTCCGCCAGTACGACCTGTCCCGGACGACGGTCGTCTCGCCCGACCTCGGCAACGCCAAGGAGGCCGCGCACTTCGCCCGGCTGATCGGCGCCGAGGTGGCCGCCGGGGCCAAGCAGCGGTTCGCGGACGACCGGGTGAGCATCAGCTCCGTGATCGGCAAGGTCACCGGACGGGACGTCATCGTGCTGGACGACGAGATCGCCAAGGGCAGCACGGTCCTCGAACTCCTGGAGCGGCTGCGGGAGTTGGAGCCGCGGTCGATCCGGGTCGCCTGTACCCACGGGCTGTTCGCGGCGGGCGCGCTGAAGCGGCTGAGCGAGCAGCCCGACGTGCTGGAGATCGTGTGCACCAACACCGTGCCGATCGCGGAGGAGGAGCGCACCGAGAAGCTGCGGGTGCTGTCCATCGCCCCGGCGCTCGCCGAGGCCGTGCGTCGCATTCACAACGGTGAGTCCGTCAGCGCCCTGTTCGACGCCCCGGGAACCTAATAGACAGGAAGGACGACCCCGTACGAGGTCGATCCGGCGGAGCGACGCCCCGCGTCACCCCAGGTGATCAGGAGGCCCGGCATGGCCAAGGTGAAGTTCGAACGGACCAAGCCCCACGTCAACATCGGCACCATCGGGCACATCGACCACGGCAAGACGACGCTCACGGCGGCGATCACGAAGGTGCTGCACGACCGGTTCCCCGACCTGAACCCGTACACGCCGTTCGACCAGATCGACAAGGCGCCCGAGGAACGGCAGCGGGGCATCACCATCTCGATCGCCCATGTCGAGTACCAGACGGAGCGCAGGCACTACGCCCACGTGGACTGCCCCGGCCACGCCGACTACATCAAGAACATGATCACGGGCGCCGCCCAGATGGACGGCGCGATCCTCGTCGTCGCGGCCACCGACGGGCCGATGCCGCAGACCAAGGAACATGTGCTGCTGGCCCGGCAGGTGGGCGTCCCGTACATCGTGGTCGCGCTCAACAAGACGGACATGGTGGACGACGAGGAGATCCTCGAACTCGTCGAGCTGGAGGTGCGCGAACTGCTCACCGAGTACGAGTTCCCGGGCGACGACGTCCCGGTCGTCAAGGTCTCCGCGCTCAGGGCCCTGGAGGGCGACCCGGAGTGGAGCGCCTCGGTGCTCGAACTCCTCGACGCCGTCGACGCGGCGGTGCCCGAGCCGGTGCGGGACGTCGACCGGCCGTTCCTGATGCCGATCGAGGACGTGTTCACCATCACCGGGCGCGGCACGGTCGTCACCGGCCGGATCGAACGCGGGGTGCTGCACGTCAACCACGAGGTCGAGATCATCGGCATCCACGAGCAGAAGACGAAGACGACGGTCACCGGCATCGAGATGTTCCGCAAGCTCCTCGACGAGGGCCGGGCGGGGGAGAACGTGGGACTGCTGCTGCGCGGGGTGAAACGGGAGGACGTCCAGCGCGGCCAGGTCGTCATCAAGCCCGGATCGGTCACTCCGCACACGGAGTTCGAGGCGCGGTCGTACATCCTGTCGAAGGACGAGGGCGGCCGGCACACGCCGTTCTTCGACAACTACCGCCCCCAGTTCTACTTCCGGACGACAGACGTGACCGGGGTGGTGACCCTGCCGAAGGGCACCGAGATGGTCATGCCGGGCGACAACACCACGATGCATGTGCAGCTGGTCCAGCCGATCGCCATGGAGGAGGGGCTGAAGTTCGCCATCCGGGAGGGCGGCCGGACGGTGGGCGCGGGTCAGGTCACGAAGATCCTGAAGTAGGCGCGCCGCGGTAGGTGCCCGGCGGGGTCATAACGTGCCGGACGTGGCCTCGGGCTGCCCCAGGGCCGCGTCCAGCGAGGCCGCGGGCGGCAGCACGGTGGCCAGTCCGGTGACCTTGAGGACGCGCAGGGTGAGCGGGTGCGTGCAGACCAGGTGGAGACGGCCGTCGTGGCTGAGCACCCGGTGGCGGGCCCGGTACAGCAGACGCAGCCCCGAGCAGTCGAAGAACTCGACATCCGTCAGGTCGATCACGATCCGGGCGTCCGGATGTCCGGTCGCCGCGTCCAGGTGCGGGATGATCTCGACGGCCGCGGCGATGTCGATCTCGCCGTGGAACTCCAGCACGGTGTGGCCACGGTCCTCGTGGACACGCAGATGCCGGGTGGGCGGTGCAGGATCCTGCTGCACTACGACATCGCCTCCAACCGCCTGCTGAGGTGACGGGACCCGCGGATGAGAGCACAAGTGACTTCCCCGCCCTGCAAGTTACCCTCGATGGAGTGAATTTGAGCATGTTCGATTGACATATGTCTGCGAAATCGATGTGAGTCTCGCATGCGTTCTCCCGCGATCTGCGGGGCGGGACTACGACAGCGAGTGCCAGGCCTTGGACAGGGCCTGACGGAACTGGTCCGCCTGGTGCGAGGTGAGGTCGCGGATCATCCGTTCCTCCAGCTCCCGTACGGGTTCCGTGAAGCGTTCGAGCAGCTCGCGGCCGGCGTCGGTCAGCAGGATCAGCAGCTCCCGGCGATTGCGTGGATTCCGCTCCCGCTGCACGAGCCCACGGTTCTCCAGGGACCGGACGAGATCCGCGATGGACTGCGCGGTGACGAAGGAGTCACGGGCCAGCTGGGCCGCGGAGAGGCCGTCGTGTCGCTCCAGGACCGTGAGCGAGGTGTACTGGAGTGCGGTGATTCCAGCCGGTCTGACCAGCTCGTCCAGATGGGAGCGGACTACGAGCTCTACCTGCTTGACCATGTAGAGCAGTGAGGGGGGTGCCTTGGTGCTGACCATGGATCGAGACTAGAGCATTGACAGGAAACCTGTCTGTAATCAGACTGCGGACCAACAGGAATCCTGTTGATTGAAATCTTGGCGACGATGCTGAGGAGCGGTGATGACCACCTTCGAGATCGAACCCGGGCGACTGTTCGTCGGAGGGCAGTGGCGCGAGGCGGCGGACGGAGCACGGACCGAGGTGGTCGACCCGTCCCGGGGCACGGTCATCACGACCGTCGCCGAGGCGTCGGCGGCCGACGTGGACGCGGCCGTGATGGCGGCGCGCGAGGCCTTCGAGAGCGGCCCGTGGCCCGCGATGAGCGGCCGCGAGCGCGGCCGGATCCTGAACCGGGTCGCCCAGCTGATCCGGGAGAAGGCGGATGAGATCGCGCAGCTGGAGAGCCTCGACGTGGGCAAGCCGATCAGCCTGTGCCACGCGGTCGACGTGACGAACGCGGCCAACGACTACGAGTACTTCGCCGCCCTCGCCTTCTCGCTGGACGGCGCGACCCGCGAGACGGTCCACAACGCCCTCGCCTACACCAAACGCGACCCGATCGGCGTCGTCGCCGCGATCACGCCCTTCAACTTCCCGCTGATCCTGGCCGGTTCGAAGCTGGGCCCGGCGCTGGCCGCAGGCAACACGGTGGTGCACAAGCCCGCCGACGAGACCCCGCTCAGCGCCCTCTACATGGCCAAGCTGCTCCAGGAGGCGGGCGTACCGGACGGCGTCGTCAACGTCGTCACGGGCACCGGCCCGGTGGCGGGCGAGGCCCTCCTCCGCCACCCCGGCGTCGACAAGATCGCCTTCACCGGCTCCACGGCCATCGGCCGCCATGTGGCGAGCGCGGCCGGCGAGGCTTTGAAGCCGGTCACCATGGAGCTGGGCGGCAACGCGGCCCACATCGTCTTCGAGGACGCCGACGTCGAGAAGGCGGTCGGCGCGGTCATCAAGGGCTTCGTCTTCAACACCGGCCAGTTCTGCATGGGCGGCCCGCGTCTGCTGGTCGCGCGCCCGGTGTACGAGACCCTGCTCGGCATCCTCGCCGACGCGGTGCCCGGCGTCCCGGTCGGCGACCCGCGCCTGCCCGAGACCGTGGTCGGCCCGATGGCGGGGGAGAAGCACCTGCGCAAGGTCGAGGAGTTCGTGGCGCTGGCCCGCAAGGAGGGCGCCCGGATCGTCTGCGGCGGCGAGCGGCTCGACCTGGACGGCGGCTACTACTACAAGCCGACGGTGATCGCCGACCTCGCCAACGACTCCCGGGTCGTCCAGGAGGAGATCTTCGGCCCGGTCCTCACCGTCCAGCCCTTCGACACCGAGGACGAGGCGGTCCAACTCGCCAACTCCACGCCGTACGGCCTGGCTTCGGGCGTCCAGACCACCAACCTGGCCCGTGCGCACCGCGTCGCGAACCGGCTCCAGGCGGGCATCGTCTGGGTCAACGACTGGGCGATGCTCGACCCCGCGATCCCCTTCGGCGGCGTCAAGGACTCCGGCTTCGGCCGCGAGTACGGCCCCGAGGCGCTCGCCTCCTACACGAAGGTCAAGTCAGTGGTCGTCTCGCTGGACTGAGTGCGCCAGCTGCGTCACGTTCACGCCAACTCGTTCAGCCCGTAAGGGAGTTCAGCATGTCCATCACCACCCGTGCCGCGGTCGTCGAGTCCGGCGGTGCGCCCTTCACCCTCTCCGACGTCGAACTGGCCGATCCCGCGCCCACCGAGGCGCTCGTACGCCTGGTCGCCACGGGCCTGTGTCACACGGACCTCGGTGTGGCGAGCGGAGGACTGCCCTTCCCCCTTCCCGGAGTTCTGGGGCACGAGGGCGCGGGCGTCGTCGAGGCGGTCGGCTCCGCCGTCACCGGCATCGAGCCCGGCGACCATGTCGTCCTGTCCTTCACCTCCTGCGGCGGCTGCCGCAACTGCCGTGACGGGCACCCCGCGTACTGCGTGACCTGGCTGCCGCTGAACCTCCTCGGGGGCCGCCGCGCCGACGGCACCGCCACGATCAGCCGCGACGGCGCGGAGCTGGGCGGCCACTTCTTCGGCCAGTCCTCGTTCGCCGAGCGGGCGTTGGTCGATCAGCGCAGCCTGGTCAAGGTCGACGCGGACGTACCCCTGGAGTCCATCGCCCCGCTGGGCTGCGGAGTCCAGACGGGAGTCGGCGCCGTCTGGAACGTGCTGAAGCCGGGCCTGGGCAGCACGGTCCTGGTCCTCGGTGCCGGAGCGGTGGGTCTCTCGGCGGTCATGGCGGCGGCGCTGACCCCCGCGACGAGGATCATCGCGGTGGACAGGGTCGGTGAACGTCTGTCGCTGGCGCGGGAGTTGGGTGCGACCCACACGATCAACGCGGGAGAGTCGGACCTCGCGGAGGCAGTGGCGCGAATCACCGACGGCCAGGGAGCCGACGGCATCGTCGAGACGACGGGCAACGTCACCGTCCTCCGCCAGGGCGTCGACGCGCTGGCCCAGCGGGGCACGCTCGTCGTGGTCGGCGCACCGCCCTTCGGTACGGAGGTCGCGCTGGATGTCAACGGGATGCTGGGCGGCAAGCGCGTGGTGGGCCTCACCCTGGGCGACGTCGAGACGCAGTCCTTCATCCCGGCCCTGGTGGACCTGGTGAAGGCGGGCCGGCTCCCGCTGCACCGCCTGATCAGCACCTACCCGTTCGCGGACATCGACCAGGCGGTACGGGACATGAGCGCGGGCAAGACGATCAAGCCGGTACTGACCTTCGGCTGACGGCCGACCCGCGCGGTCTTTCGCCCCCGCCGCCCCTACCCGTTCCCATCCCTGGGGGCTGCGCCCCCAGACCCCGCTTGTCGGCCTGAACGGCCTCGTCCTCAATCGCCGGACGGGCTGGGGGTGCCTGGGGCGGGTGGGCATGGCGGGGGATGAGCCGGTGGGACGGTCGGCCTGAACGGCCTTGTCCTGAAACGCCGGACGGGCTGGGTGGGAAGGTCGCGCTCACGCGCTCGTCCTGAATCGCCGGACGGGCTGAAAGATCAAGCCCCGGCCGGCGTTCGAGGGCAAACGGTGCTCGGCCCACCCTTTCCCCCGCCGCTCTTCATCACCGGCCGGGGTTGGTATTTCAGCCCGTCCGGCGTTTGAGGACGAGCGCGTTCAGCGCGATAGGGGGGTCTGGGGGCGCAGCCCCCAGAAGGATGGGACGGGTAGGGGTGGCGGGGGCGAGGAAGAAAGGACCTCACCTGCTCCGGTGCAGCGCCACCAGCAGCTGCCACACCTGGTGCGCGATCTCCTCCGACGTCGCCTCGATCCGCCCGTGCAGCCAGTCCGCCAGGACACCCGCGAAGGTGGCGGCCACCGCCGACGCGACCAGCGGCGCGTCCGCCGCCCCCGCGAGTTCGCGTTCCGCGAGGCTCCGCGCACGCAGGTCCCGGTGCAGTACCTGGCCCAACGGGCCCCCGCCGCCCGCGCTCAGCAGGGCCCGGTACAGCGCGGTGTGCGAAGTGAGGTCCGCGAAGAACTCCACGAGCGCGACCGGCGCGATCACCGGGTCGGGCCGCCCGCGCCAGGCATGCAGGGCGTCCACCGCCTCCCGTACGACATCGGCGCAGGCGTCGACGGCCAGCGCCTCCAGGTCGGGATAGTGGACGTAGAAGGTGGCCCGTCCGACCCCCGCCCTGCGCACCAGTGCCGCGACGCTGACCTCCGCCAGGGGGTGCTCGGCGCATTCCGCCAGCAGGGCCTCGCGGAGCCTCGCCCGGGTGCGGGCGGCCCGCGGGTCCTCGGGCTCGCCGCGGGTCACCGTGCGACGAGGACGGCGGCCAGGGCGATGGCGCCGGGCAGTGCCTGGGCGAACAGGATGCGCCGGTTCGCCGTCGCGGCGCCGTAGACGCCAGCCACGATCACACAGGAGAGGAAGAAGACCTGCGCCCGGAATCCGGTCGGATCGGCGGCGATCAGCCCCCAGACCAGGCCCGCCGCGAGAAACCCGTTGTAGAGCCCCTGGTTGGCGGCCATCTTGGCGGTCGCGCGGGCCATCTCCGCGTCGAACCCGTGGAACTTGCGCCCCGGCGGACGCTGCCACAGGAACATCTCCAGCACCAGGATGTACGCGTGCAGCGCGGCCACCAGACCGACCAGCACGTTCGCGACCGTCTCCATGCTCGGCAAACTCCTACGTCAGGTTTCTTGGACGGGTGTCCATCATGGACAGGTGGCCAGCATACATGGACGGGTGTCCAGAAAATCGGCCCGGTTGTCAGAGCCCGCCGATAGCGTCCCGACCATGACCGAACCCGCGACCTCCGACCGCACGACCACCGTCCGCCCCGCCCGCACCGACGACATCCCCGGACTCGTCGCCTCCAGCACCGCCCTCTTCGCCGAGGACGCCGGCACCCGTGATCCGAGCGTCGACGCCGACTGGCCGCGCGAGCACGCCGCCGCGTCGTTCGCGGCGGCACTGGACGACCCGGCGCGCCTGGTCCTGGCGGTCGAGCACGCCGGCGCGGTGGTCGGTCATCTGACGGGCTCCCTCACCGAGCCCACGGCCATGCGCCCGGTGAAGGCCGCCACCCTGATCAGCGTGTACGTCCGTCCCGCCCACCGGAGTTCGGGGGCCGGGGCACGCCTGGTGGACGCCTTCGTCCGCTGGGCGGGCGAGCAGGGCGCCGCACACGCCGAGGTGACCGCCTACGCGGCCAACACGGACGCCATACGTTTCTACGAGCGGAACGGCTTCGCGCCCCAGTCCCTGACACTGCGCCTGAGTCTGGGCACCGGCCTGGGCCTGTAGTCAGGCTGCGCCCTCCGCCGCGTACACCCGCTCACCGCCCACATAGGTGAGCGCCACCTTCGTCTCCGCGATCGCCTCCGGCGGGCCCGCGTACGGATCGCGGTCCAGGACCGTCAGGTCGGCCAGCGCCCCGACGCGCACACTGCCCGTGTCGTCCAGGTGGTTGGCGTACGCCGAACCCGCGGTGTACGCCGTGAGGGCGGCCGTCAGACCGATGCGTTCGGCGGGGAGGAACACCCGGGGCGACGCGGAGCCCGGTGCCGCGCGGTTGACCGCGACGTGGATCGCCTGGAGCGGGTCGGGACTGCTGACCGGCCAGTCGCTGCCCGCCGCCAGAGTGGCCCCGGAGCGCAGCAGCGCGCCGAACGGGTACTGCCACGCCGCCCGTTCGGGACCGAGGAAGGGGATGGTCAGGTCGTCCATCTGGGGTTCGTGCATGGCCCACAGCGCCTGGATGTTGGCGACCGCGCCGAGCCGGGCGAAGCGCGGCACGTCGTCCGGGTGGACCACCTGGAGGTGGGCCAGGTGCGGCCGGGTGTCGCTCGGCCCGTTCGCGGCGCGCGCGGCCTCGACGGCGTCCAGGGCGTCCCGTACCGCCCGGTCGCCCAGCGCGTGGAAGTGGCACTGGAAGCCGAGGGCGTCCAACTGCGTGACGTACTTGGGTAGTTCGGCCGCGTCCACGAAACTCGTGCCCCGGTTCGCGGTGACGCAGCCGCACTTGTCGAGGTACGGGTCGAGCAGCGCGGCCGTGCCCGTCTCGGCGACCCCGTCCAGCATCAGCTTCACACTGCCCGCCCGGAACCTGCCCCCGCTCAACGCGGCCCGCCGCTCCACGAGTTCGGGGATCTGCTCGGCCCCGCGCTCCCGGTCCCACCACAGCGCGCCGACCACCCGCGCGGTCAGCGACCCGTCCCGGGCGGCGGCGAGATACGTCTCCGACGGGTCCTCCATGCCGAGGAACGAACCGACCAGCGCGTCCTGCCAGGCCGTGACACCGAGCGAGTGCAGCCGACGCTGAGCGGACAGCAGCGCCGCCCGTCGTTCCGCCGCCGTGACCGGCGGGGTCAGCCGGCCCACGTACTCCATGGCCCCTTCCTGGAGCATGCCGGTCGGCTCGCCCGAGGCGTCCCGCTCGAAGCGGCCGTCAGCAGGGTCCGGGGTGTCCCGGGTGACGCCCGCGAGTTCGAGGGCACGCGTGTTGACCCAGGCCCCGTGATGGTCCCGGTTGGGCAGATACACCGGCCGGTCCGGGACCACCGCGTCCAGCAACTCCCGGGTGGGCGTGCCCCCTTCGAAGGCCTCCATGGACCAGCCGCCACCCGTGATCCACTCCCGCTCGGGATGCGCGAGGGCGTACGCGCGGACGATGGCCACCGTGTCCTCGGCGGTCTTCGCGCCGGTCAGATCGCACTGGGTCATCTCCAGCCCGGCCGGCAGCGGATGGACGTGCGCGTCCTGGAAGCCCGGCAGCAGCAGCCGCCCCGCGAGATCGACCACCTCGGTCCCCGGCCCGACCAGATCGTTCACCTCGCCCCGCCCCACAGCGACGATCCGCCCGCCGCTGACCGCGACGGCTGTAGGGCTCCCGGGCGCGAAGACCGGACCGCCGGTGAAGAGGAGTTCAGCGTGCATGTTCCGTTTCCTTGATGGTGTGGAGCACCCTTTTAGGGGCGCGGGGCTGTATCGATCAGCGGCTCCGCCGCGGGGCGCGACCAGCCCCCACCGGCTCGCAGCCAAATGAACCGCATATCCCGCGGAGCTCACCGCGCAGACGATGCCTCCGTCACCGCAAGCAGCTGCGGCGCATCCGCATCAGTACCCAAACCGGTGCTGAAGTACGGCGACTTACGTCCCCACTTCGCCCAGGCCGCCGCCAGAAAACCGGACGCGACCATCAGCGACGGCACGAGAAGCAGGAACCACCCGTTGTCCGGGCTGAGTTCGAGATGGTCGGCGGAGGTGTAGAAGGACCAGGCGAGATACCCGCCGAGCCCGAGCAGCGTGGCCGCGCTCAACACCGGCAGCACCACCGCCCGTATCCCGTCCCGCCAGTTCTCGCGCAGCAGCCCCCGGAAGCGCACGGCGGCGGCGAGTGCGGTGAGCGCGTACGAGAGGGCGACGACCATGCCGATCGCGTTGACCGCCGCCAGGATCATGTCGGCGAGGCGCGGGATGACCAGGGCGAGCCCGGCGACGGCCGCCGCCAGCGCGCCGATCATCAGCGTGCCGGCCGCCGGAGTGCCGTACCGGGGGCTGACCCGGGACCAGGCCGGGCCGAGCGTACGGTCGCGGCTCATCGCGAACATCGCGCGGGCCGTCGGGATCACCCCGGCCTGCAAGGAGGCCACGGCCGAGAACATCAGCGCCACGAGCGGCAGCGCGGCCAGCGGCTGGTCTGCGAGCCGGTTGCCGAAGAACGCCAGGCCTTCGGCGCCGTGGCCCGCCAACTCGCCCTCCGACAGCACCCGTTGGAAGGCGATCGAGCCGAGCAGGAACAGCCCCAGCATCGTCACCAGGGTGGTGATCCCGGCCCGCGACGCCTGCTTCGGGTCCTTCACCTCCTCGTTGACGCTGAACGCGGCCTCGAAGCCCCAGTAGCAGAACACCGACAGCAGCATGCCCTGCGCGAGCGCCGACGCCGAGGGGATCTGGAAGGGGTCGAACCAGCTCAGGCTGAAGGGGTGCGGGCCGACGACGATGCCGTATCCGCAGAAGCCCAGCAGGACGACGTACTCGAAGACCAGCAGTGCGCCCTGGAGCCGGGCGGCCGTTCTGATGCCTGAGACGGCGGTGAGGGTGACGGCGACGAGGACCAGGATGCCGACGCCGGTCGTCTGGGCGGTCGACCCGGGGTCCAGGGTCAGCCCGGCCACCCGGTGCACACCCGCGTCGCCCGCCAGCTGGATCACCGCCGATCCGGTCACCGCCGTGGTGTACGCCAGGAACACCACCGCGGCCACGATGTTCACCCAGCCGACCATGAAGCCCAGCCAGGGACTGAGCGAACGCCCCACCCACACATAGCCGTTGCCCGCGTTCGGCTCCACCCGGTTGAGCCGGGAGTAGGCGCCCGCGATGCCCAGGATCGGCAGGAACGCCAGCAGCATGATCGCGGGCAGATGCAGCCCGACCACCCCGGCCGTGACCCCGAGACCGATGCCGATGCTCGTCGTGGCCGCCGTGCTGGACGCGGCGATGGCGACGCCGTCCAGCACACCGAGGGACTTGCGCAGCGCGGGCTGCGCGGACGACACGGGTGGGGGTGCGCCGTAGGGCTGGGGATCGGTCATGGCGGTCTCCGCTCACACCTGGGGGCCTCGGTCGACCCCGGTGAACGCACATGAAACTGCCCGGGGCCTTAACAGGTCAACGGTGTTGTCATAAGGTGCCCGCACCGGTCACCGCACCGGTCACCGCGCCGCGCATGATCGTGAGCCACCGCCAAGGAGGAGCCGATGAGCGACCGTGTCGTCCCGCCCGCCGCCCGACGGCGCAGGCGCCCCACCAAACAGGGCGTCGTCCTCTCCGAGGAACTGATCGTCGAGACGGCGATGCGGCTGCTCGGCGAACACGGCGCCGAAGCTCTCTCCGTGCGCCGCCTCGGCCGCGCCCTCGGCGCCGACCCGAGCGCCCTGTACCGCTACTTCCGCGACACCGACGAGCTGATGCTCGCCATCGCCGACGAACTCATCGGCCGTACGCTGCGCACCTGGCGCCCCAGCGGCGACTGGCGCGCCGATCTGCGCGATCTCGGCCTGCGGATGCACGCCGGAGCACTCGCCCAGCCGCAGGCGGCGGTGCTCAGCTCGTTCCGGGTGACCGGACGGGCGTACGAGATCCAGGCCGTGGAGACGGGCCTCGGTGTGCTGCGCGGCGCCGGGTTCCCGGACGCCGAGGCGGTACGGATCTACCACGCCTTCGTCGACCAGGCGCTCGCCTTCGGCGCCCTCGACTCGGCGAACGCCGCGCTGCCGAAGGCCGCCCGCGAGGCCGAGGCGGCGGTGTGGCGGGCGACCTACGCCCGGCTGCCCGCCGACACCCACCCGCACATCCATGCGACCGCCCGCCACCTCGTGATGGACATGCGCCACAGCTCCTACCCGGCGGCCCTCGACCTCTTCCTGACAGCGGCGGCGGCCCGCCTCGCACAGCTCACCGCGTCCGGCGGCGCCCATCCCGTGTGATTCCGGTGGGCGGGGTACCCGCACCGGAGAGGGCAGCGGCGACCGGACCCGCCCCGGACTCCGTACGGAGGAAGCATGACCTTGGTGACAGCGAGCGTTGTGGTGCTGGACAGCGCAGAACCCGAGAAACTCGCCGCGTTCTACATGGAGTTGCTGGAGGCCGAGGAGACGGTGACGACCGTCAACCGCATCGAGATCAGGGCCGCCGAGGGCACCCGGATGGAGTTCCGCCTCGACGCGAACATGACCCCACCGAGCTGGCCACGCGCCGAGGCTTCCTTCCAGGTCCACCTGGACTTCCGCGTGAGCGATCTCGACGAGGCGGAACGCAGGGTGGTCGGGCTCGGCGGACGCGCCCTGGAGACGAACGACGCCGGCACACCGTACGAGGAGCGGGGGTACGCCGACCCGGCCGGCCACACCTTCACCCTCCGCCGGGACGTGTCGACGACGTCCGAGCAGCTTTGACGGCTCGCGGGGACGGGAAGCAGGGCGACGGCACGCCGTCCGCGGACCGGCGGACACGGCTGACCGTGCTGGTCGCGCTGGGCGCCAATCTGCTGATCGTCGTCGCCAAGGCCGTGGGCGGGCTCGTCAGCGGGTCGCCCGCGCTGCTGTCCGAGGCAGCGCACTCCGTGGCCGACAGCCTCAACGAGGTCTTCCTGCTCGCCGCCCTGCGCCGCAGCCGCCGCCCCGCCGACCGGCGGCACCCCTTCGGCTACGGCAAGGAACGGTTCTTCTGGTCGCTGCTCGCGGCCGTCGGCATCTTCGTCATGGGCGGCTGCTTCTCCTTCTTCCAGGGCGTGGAGGCGTTCAGGGGCGGCGCGGAGGAGTCTTTCGACGGCTATGTGGTGGGCCTGGCCGTGCTCGGGGTCGCGCTGCTCGCGGAGGGCGCCTCGCTGCTGCGGGCCGTGCACCAGGCGCGCCGGGAAGGTGGCTCCGGTGGCACGGGCGCGCTGCGCGACCCCGCTCTGCGCACGGTGATCGCCGAGGACGGCACCGCCGTGCTCGGCGTGACGCTCGCCCTCGTGGGCATGGCCCTGCACATGGTCACCGGGCAGGTCGTGTGGGAGGCGTCCGCCTCCCTCGCCATCGGGGTGCTGCTCGTCTGCGTCGCCTACTGGCTGGGCCGGGACGCCCGCGCCCAGCTCGTCGGCGAGGCCGCCGATCCGGAGCTGAGCCGCGAGATCCGCGAACTGCTGGCGGCCCAGCCCGAGATCGACAGCGTGGAGGCCCTGTTCACGATGAAGATGGGGCTCGACTCCACACTCGTGGCCGCCCGGATCGATCTCGTCCCCGGTCTCGACAGCGAGCGGGTCGAGGAGATCGCCGTACGCATCAAGCGGTCCGTGGCCGACGCGGTCCCCGAGACCGGCGAGATCTTCCTCGACGTGACCGACGCGGACGCGAAGGAGGCAGCGAGGAGCCCCGCCGCGACGGGGGAGCGCGGCGGGGCCTGAGGCTCGGGTGCCCGGGGCCGGAGACTTCATGCCTCCCCGAACCGGAAATTCTTTTTTCCCGCGGTTGTCAGTTCCCTTCGAAGGGATCGAGGACGAACACGGGTATCTCGCGGTCGGTCTTCTGCTGGTACTCGGCGTACGGGGGATACGCGGCGACCGCCCGCTCCCACCACGCGGCCTTCTCCTCGCCGGTCACCTCACGGGCGACGAAGTCCTGGCGCACCGGCCCGTCCTGGAGGTCGACGTGCGGATCGGCGAGGACGTTGTAGTACCAGACCGGATGCTTGGGGGCGCCGCCCAGCGAGGCGACCACCGCGTACACCCCGTCGTGCTCCACCCGCATCAGCGGTGTCCTGCGGATCTTGCCGCTCCGGGCGCCCCGGGTGGTGAGCAGGATCACCGGCATGCCGGTGTCCATCAGGGTCGTTCCCTTGGTGCCGCCGGAGCTCTCGTACAACTCCACCTGCTCCCGCACCCACTGGGTCGGACTGGCTTCGTACTCGCCCTCAAGAGGCATGGCTCACGTCCCATCGTGTCGTCGTGTGTGGCTGCTGTTCACGGGGGTCAACACCGGGGCGGAGCGGATTCATCCGGGCGCGTACGGAGCGGCCCTTACCCGCGGGGTAATCGCTCCGTCCGGCGCCCTCGGCCACAGTGGGACCCATGACATCCGCAGCCACCACCACCCGCTCCGTCGTCGCAGACCTGCTGGCCCGGATCGGCGAGGGCGACCCGGAGCGGATCGCGGCCCTGTACGCCGAGGAGTTCGACTGGCGGCTGAACTGGCCCGAGGACGAGCACGGCCGCGCCGCCACCCCGTGGATCCGCCGCCGCGCCGGCCGCCCGGACGCCGCCGCCCACTTCCGCGACCTGGCCGCCCACCATGTCCCGGGCGAGGCCGCCACCGAGATCGAACGGGTACTGGTCGACGGCGAGGACGCGGTCGTTCTGGGCGAGATCCGGCAGACGGCCAGGGCCACCGGGCGCCCCTACCGCGCCCGGTTCGCCCTGCACCTGACCGTGCGGGACGGTCTCGTCGTACGCCATCACGTGTACGAGGACAGCCTCGCCGTCGCCCAGGCCTTCGCACCGGACGCCGACTGAGAAAGACGCCTGCGGTCGTGCGTCATGTCGGCTGCACCACCATCCGCACGGCCAGCGCCATGATCACCGCGCTGGACACGAGGGCCGTCACCAGCCGACCGCGCCGACCCGTGAGCGCCCGGCCGAGCAGGGCGCCGCCGGAGGCGACCAGCAGCTGCCAACTGGCCGAGGCGAGGAAGGCCGCGAGCACGAACACCCCTTGTTCCCAAGGGGATACGGCGTCCGAGGCCCGGCTGCCGAGCACCAGCGCGGCGAAGTAGATCACGGTGGTGGGGTTGAGCAGCGTGATGCCGACCAGCAGGAGGAACGCCCGGAGCGGACTCGGTGGTGTCGGGTCGGCGCGGGTGGAGAGCCCGCCGCCGCGGTACCGGCGCAGGGCGCCGAGCCCGCCCCGGAGCGCGAGCACGGCCAGCACCAGGGCGGACGCCCAGCGCAGTGGCACCAGCACCGGTTCCAGGGCACCGGCCAGCGCGGAACCCCCGAGGGCGGCCAGCAGGGCGTAGAGACCGTCGGCGGTGGCGATGCCGAGAGCGGCACAGACACCGGTCCTGAGGGTCGTACGGGCGGTTAGGGAGACGAGATAGGTCGTGACCGCTCCGACGGGGATGGCGATGCCGTACCCCGCGAGCAGCCCCGCGACCAGCGCGGCCGTCATGAGCGCGGAAGCACGGGCCTCCGGGGACGGCCGGGCTGCTGCTGGGACCGCACCGGACGAGCGGCGGCGGACATCAGCGGCAGGAGGGCATCGATCGTAGACATGGCGTGATCCTGGAGGCGGAGACCGGGTACCGGCAACTCATTTAGGGTTTCCGGATGACCGAGACGACCCGACAGGCCCCGAAGCCCTTCCTCTACGTCATCGTCTGCGCCGCCGGAATCGCCTCCGACATCAGCAAGTTGATCACCGCCGCGCAGGAACGCGACTGGGAGGTCGGGGTCATCGCGACGCCTCTCGCGATGGGATTCTTCGACCCGGCAGCCGTCGAGGCACAGACCGGACGCCCGATCCGGTCCGCGTGGCGCAAGCCCGGTGATCCGCGGCCCTTCCCGGCGCCGGACGCCGTGCTCGTCGCGCCCGCCACCTTCAACACCCTCAACAAGTGGGCGGCCGGAATCGCCGACACCCTCGCGCTGGGCACGCTGTGCGAGGTGTACGGGATGGGCGTGCCGATCGCCGTACTGCCGTGCGTGGGCGACGCGTTGGCCGCCCATCCCGCGTACCGGGCGAGTCTGGAACGGCTGCGCGGGATGGGGGTGCGGTTCGGGGATCCGTACGCCGGAGACGTCCAAGAGGGCGACGTGCGGCCGGAGTTCGGGTGGGAGCGAGGACTGGAGCTGCTCGTCACACGGTGATCGGTCACACGGTGATGTCCAGCGGTGCTCCCATCGGCAGCCAGCGGAACCGCTTCCGGATGTCGTCGGGCGCCTTCGCCAGTTCCGTCTCGATCGACCGGCGGCCCTCCTGGAAGTGCCGCCAGCCCTCGTAGTGGACGGGCAGCGCGGTCCGAGGTCTCAACTCGCCGCACAGGGACACCGCTTGGGCCGCCGTCATCGTGTAGCGCAGGGGGCCGGTCAGCGGGAAGCGGACGCCACCGAGGTGCAGGAGCGCCGTGCCGACGGTCAGCCGGCGGGCGACCTCGCGCACACCGTCGTACAGGACGGTGTCCCCGGAGATCCACAGCGCGCCGTGCCGCTGCCCCTCCCAGCGCAGGGCGAAGCCCGTCACCTCGCCGACCACCGGGCGTGAGAGCGGCGGGCCGTGCCGGGCCGGGGTCGCCGTGACCTCGACCGTCGGGCGACCCGGGGCGGTCAGGCGGTACGTCGTCCAGGGGGCGAGGCCGTGCGCGTTGCCGCCCAGCCTGCGCTCCCCGGACGGTGTGGTCAGGACGACGTCCACCCCGGGCAGCAGGGCCCGGCCCGCTGTGTCGAGGTTGTCGCCATGGTGGTCGTGGGTCAGCAACACGGCGTCCAGTGAGGGGAGTTCGGTGGCTGCGAGCGCCGGTCCCGAGGTCTTCACCGACGAGGTGCCCCAGCCGAAGGAGTAGCGCCGGCCGGGCGGGTCGAACGTCGGATCCGTCAGCAGCCGCCAGCCGCCCGCCTCGATCAGCGTGGTCGGTCCGCCGATGTGCGTGACGCGGGCCTCGGTCATACGGAGATCCCCTTCTGGACGCCGGGTTGCCGATCATTCATTCCGTCGGTTTCGCGCGGTCAACCGGTGTGCCGGCCCGCCCACTCCAGCACGTCGTCCGCGATCTGCTCCCAGCCGGGCGCGGCGGGAAGCAGGTGCGGCCGTCCCTCGTACTCCTTGATCTCCGTGACCGTCTTCGACTTGTAGTGCTTGGCGTTGGACTGCTGAACCTTGGGCGGCATCAGATGGTCCAGCTCGCCCGAGACGAACAGCAGAGGTGCGCGGTCGTCGTTGTGGTAATCGACGTACGTGCTCTGGTGGCCGGGGCGCAGGGTGGCCAGGGCGCTGTCGAAGAAGATGCTGCCGGACGCCGGGACCGCGTACCGCTCGTACAGTCGCCGGGACTCGGCCTCCTCGAACGTGTTGGTGAACGCGTAGTGCCACTGCTCGAAGTTCAGACCGACCGCCCGGTGCCGGTTGGCCGGGTTCTTGAGGACCGGGAAGGCCGCCTTGATCTGGGTCAGCGGCAGCACCGCCACCCCTTCGGTCGGCGCCGAGTTGATCGCCACGCCCGCCGCTCCGTGGCCCCGGTCGAGCAGAAGCTGGACGAAGACACCGCCCGCGGAGTGGCCGATGAGGATCGGCGGCTTGTCCAGGGAACGGACGACGTTCTCCAGGGTCTCGACGATCTGCGGGACCGTGACCTGCTCGACCGGCGTCGGGTCGGCGTTCAGTGACTCGACCTCCACCTCGAAGCCCGGGTAGGCGGGCGCGAGGACGCGGTAGCCGCGCTTCTCGTAGTGGTCGACCCAGTGTTCCCAGCTGCGGGGTGTCACCCAGAAGCCGTGGATCAGGACGATGGTGTCGGGAGTGCTCATCGGTGCTCCTCAGTCGGTGGCGCGGTACGCGGCCTTGATCTGGCGGACGACGACCTCCGGACGGGACATCATCACCACGTGCGAGGCGCCCTTGACCTCGACGGTCCGGCTGCCGGCCCGCTCGGCCATGAAGCGCTGGACGGCGGGCGGGATGACGTTGTCGGCGGTCGGGATGACGTACCAGGACGGCAGGGTCTTCCAGGCCGGTGCGCCGCTGCCGCTGCTCAGCCCTTCGAGGCTGCCCGGGCGTTGGGCCGCCGCCATGACCTGGGTCGTCTTCCTCGGCAGGTCCTGGGCGAAGACGTCGTGGAACTTCGCCGGGTCGATGTAGCCGTCGTGGCCGTCGGCGGCGCCCGGCTGCGGATACGTCCGTACCAGCAGGGACTCCGGCAGCTTGCTGCCGGGGAACTTCCCGGCCAGGTCCAGCGCGGTCTCGCCCTGGTCGGGCGCGAAGGCGGCGACGTACACCAGCGCCTTGACGTTGGCCCGGCCGCGCGCCGCGTTGGTGACCACCTCGCCGCCGTAGGAGTGGCCGACCAGGATCACCGGCCCGGGGATGCTCGCCACGACCGACGAGACATAAGCGGAGTCGGCGGTCAGGTCGCGCAGCGGGTTGGCCGGGGCGATCACCGGAAAGCCGGCGTCCTGAAGGGACTTGATCGTGGCGTTCCAGCCCGACGCGTCGGCGAACACACCGTGCACGAGCACGACGGTCGGCTTGGGGGCGCCCTTCTCCGCCGAGGCGGGCGCGGGGGAGGAGTGTGCGACGGCGCCGGTCAGACCGAAGACCAGGGCGCAGCTCGCGAGGACCGTGCCCAGGGTGCGGTGGAGTCGCATGCTCACGAAGTTCCTTCCGGGGATCAGGAGTTGAGGAAGTCGAGGAGATCCGCGCTCAGTTGGTCCTTGTGCGTGTCCGTGATGCCGTGCGGCGCGCCCGGATAGACCTTGAGCGTGGCCGACTTGATCCGGGCCGCCGACGCCCTGCCGCCGACGTCGATCGGCACGACCTGGTCGTCGTCGCCGTGCACGACCAGCGTCGGCACGTCGAAAGCGTCCAGGTCGGCGCGGAAGTCGGTGGCCGAGAAGGCGGCGATGCTCTCGTAGGCGTTGCGGTGCCCGGCCTGGAGGCTCTGCCGCCAGAAGGCGTCCCGGATGCCCTGCGAGACGTTCGCGCCGGGCCGGTTGTTGCCGAAGAACGGCCCGTCGGCGAGATCCCGGTACAGCTGCGAGCGGTCGGCCAGCGAACCGGCCCGGATCCCGTCGAACACCTCGCCCGGGACGCCGCCCGGGTTGTCGTCCGTCTTCAGCATGAACGGCGGTACGGCGGACACCAGCGCGAGCTGTGCGACGCGCCCGGTGCCGTGCCGGCCGACATAGCGGGCGACCTCGCCGCCGCCGGTCGAGAACCCGATCAGGGTCACGTCCCGCAGGTCGAGGGTGTCGATGAGGGTGGCCAGGTCGTCGGCGTACGTGTTCATCTCGTTGCCGTGCCAGGTCTGCGTGGAACGGCCGTGACCGCGCCGGTCGTGCGCGATCGCCCGGAAGCCATGGGTGGCCAGGAACAGTTGCTGTGCCTCCCAGCTGTCCGAATTGAGCGGCCAGCCGTGGGCCAGGACGACCGGGCGGCCCTGGCCCCAGTCCTTGTAGAAGATCTCCGCGCCGTCCGCTGCGGTGACGTATGGCATGGGGGTGTGCTCCCGTCTGCGGGACTTGTCCGACCCCCTGATCGTCGTCGGGGCCGGCGGGCCCCCGTATCCCGTGGAGCGCGTAGTTGTGACCCCGGATCAGAGTCCCGGGGCCTGGGCGAGCTGCCGCCGGGACGTCACATCGAGCTTCCGGAAGATCTTCCGCAGGTGGTAGTCGACGGTGCTGGCGCTGATGAACAGCTGGGCGGCGATCTCGGCGTTGGTCGCGCCGCCCTTCGCGAGACGGGCGACGGTGAGTTCCTGCGGGGTGAGCGCGCTGGCTGTTCCGGCCGATCCGCGCCGGGGGTGTTCGCCCGTCGCGGCCAGTTCCTGGGCGGCGCGCGCCGAGAAGCCCGTGGCGCCCATCGCGTCGAACAGGCTCACCGCCGTACGGAGTTGCTCGCGGGCGTCCTTGCGGCGCTTGCGGCGGCGCAGCCACTCGCCGTAGTGGAGGTGGGCGACCGCCAGATCGGACCGGGCCCGGGTCCCGGACAGCAGGGCGATCGCCTCGGCGTAGAGCGGTTCGGCCTCGTCGGCCGGGGCGAGCAGGGCCCGGCAGCGGGCCAGCAACCCCAGTCCCCACGGGGTGTCGGCGGCCGTCGCCCGGGAGGTGAGGGTCCCCAGGGCGGTCGTGGCGAGGACGCGGTCGCCGCAGCGTACGGCCGCCTCGACGAGATGGGGGAGGAGCCGGGAGTGGATGCCGTACGCGTCGTGCTCGACCAGTGCGAGGGAGTGGTCGCGGGCGGTGGCGTAGTCGCCGCGGCTCAGGGCCAGCACGGTCATCCCGATGCGGGCGATGGATTCGACCGCGCCGTTGCCGAGCCAGGTGCCCGCCTCCATCGAACCTCGCAGAACGGTGTCGAGGCCGTCGGCGTCGCCGTGCCAGGCGAGGAGTTCGGGATGCCGGTAGATCGCCCAGACGTCGTCGGTGGCGCCGATCGCCGCGCGGATCTGGTTGCCCTCCGCGTGCAGGGCGTCGGCGGCGGACAACTGGCCGAGGTTCGTCTCGGACATCACCCAGCAGTACAGGGCGGTGTCCAGCTGGGTGAGCGCGCCGGTGGCCCGGGCCACGTCCGCGGCCCGGCGCATGATCGCGGTCTGTGTCCGCTCGTCCCACCGGATCATCGACATGGTGACGGTGGGCAGGAAGGCGCGCAGTACCTGCTCGTCGGGCGTGCGCGGGTCCAGCACCATCGCGCAGGCCTGCCGCAGATGCGGGACTGCGCTCTCGTAGCCGTCGAGGGCCAGCACGGCGAACGCGCGCAGCACGAGATCGACGCCGGTGGCCGACCCGGAACGCGGGACGAGCGTCTCGATGGCCCGGGCGACCTCGGCCGGTGAGGTGTCCCGGCTGAGGTGCTCCGCGGTGATGACGCCGTGGATCGCCTGGAGGAACGCCTCGCGGGCCAGCTCCGGCGCCCCCTCGATGAGCAGCAGCGCGGCCCGCAGACACAGCGAGGGTGCCCGTGAGAAGGAGTCCGCGTCGCCCAGCGCCAGGACCGCGTAGGCCCGGACCAGCAGGATCCGGCCCCGGCCCACCGCGTCGAGCGGACCGACGTCCACCGCGTCGACCAGCGACTCCGCCTGAAGGGGCGCCCCGGCGCGCAGCGCGGCCTCGGCCGCCGCGAGCAGCCGTCCGGCCCGGGCACCGTCCTCGGGTGTCAGCTCGGCGGCCCGGGTGAGGAAGGTCGCGCGGGCCGCGAATCCGCCCCGGGCGCCCGCCCGGTCGGCCGCGCGCTCCACCTCCGCCGCGACCCCGGCGTCGGGGCCGAGCGCGGCGGCGGCCAGATGCCAGGCCCGCCGGTCGCTGTCGGCGGGCCGGTCGGTGGCCTCGGCCAGCGCACGGTGGGCGCGCCGCCGCTCCACGCTGGTGGCACCCCCGTACACCGCGGAACGCACCAGCGGATGCCGGAATGCGCCGGTGGCCCGCAGCACCACCAGCCGGGCGGTCTCGGCCGGGCCGGACGCCTCGGGGCCGATGCCGAGCCGCTCGGCCGCGCCAGTGACATAGCCGAGGTCGCCGCCCGGTTCGGCGGCGGCCAGCAGCAGCCAGGTCTGCGTGGCCTTGGGCAGTGCGCGCACCCGTTGCAGGTAGTGCGCCTCCAACCGCCCGCCCACCGGCAGGGGTTCGGGCAGCGCGAGGCCGCCGGCCAGCTGGTCTGCGGACAGTTCCTGGCCGAGGTCCGCCAGCGCGAGGGGGTTTCCGGCGGTGGCGGTCACGATCCGCGCCGCGACCCGCGCGTCCAGCGGTCCGGCGACGGTCTCGCGCAGCAGCTCCAGCGCGAACGGCTCGGCCAGCCCGGTGACTTCGGTGACGGGCAGCCCCGCCGGTACGTCGAACCCGGTGCGCGCGGCGAACAGCAGCCCGACGCCCTCCGCGTGCATCCGGCGCCCGACGAACGCCAGCACGCCCAGGGTCTCCTCGTCCAGCCACTGGGCGTCGTCCACGAGCGCCAGCACCGGCCGCCGCTTCGCCGCCTCGGCGAGGAGGGTGAGGGTCGCGAGCCCGACGAGGAAACCGTCGGCGGGCGGCCCGTCGGCCAGTCCGCAGGCCACCCGCAACGCCTCGCGCTGGGCCTCCGACAGCGGACCGGGCTCCTTGAGCCCCTCCAGGAACGGTACGAGCAGCCGGTGCAGGGCCGCGAACGGGAAACCGGTCTCCGCCTCGACACCCGCGATGCGCAGCACCCTCAACTCGGCTGCCTCGGTCGCCGCGTGGTCGAGCAGTACGGTCTTCCCGATCCCGGCGTCACCGCGCAGCAGCACGACCCGGCTCAGTCCCGCGCGGAGGTCGCCGACGAGACCGTCGAGTAACGCCCCTTCTGCCGCACGCCCTTTGAGGATCAACCCAACACCCTTCAGGAGGACCCCGGTCGGAGGCCGGGGACGGCTGATTGTGCGGTTTCTGTGAAGCCCTCACATTCAAGCAGGACCAGTGCCCGATCGGAGGGCAATGTCCTGGTTCCGCCCTCAACTCCGGCGGATATATCCATCGGTGCCCGGCGTCGACACGTCGACGTCCCTGCGGACGATGCTCAGTCGGCCACCGAATTTCGCGACGGCCTTGCGCAGTCCGGAGTCGGTGTACTCGATCACCACGACCCGGTCGTCGAACGCCTCCGCGTACTCCCCGCACTCGTCGAACTCGCCGCACTCCTCCGCGACCGCGAAGTCCAGTCCGGCCTTCTTCCTGAGTCCGGCCAGTTCCACGGTGTTCTTCTGCCCGATGGCCAGCCCACGGGCGTGCGCGTGCCGGGAGAGCAGGGTGATGAAGGCGGTGGCGTCGGCGGCGGTCAGGAGGTCGTCGGAGCGGGTGTAGCTGTCGTAGTTGTCGGGCTCCACCGCGTCGAAGCCCTTGTCGGCGCAGCCGTCGATCCACTCGTTCACCCGCGCCGCGATCCGCTTCCGCTTCGCCGCCGTACCGATGTCGAGCAGCGCCTCGTCCCAGTCCTCGTCGATGACGACCTCACCGCCGGAGTCCCGCAGCAGCAGATCGGCGGGCCAGGACTTCTCGGCGCCCGGCTGGGCCTGGAAGGCGTTGACGTAGCAGATGTTGTAGAGGCCGGGCGCGGGAGCCGCCGTACGGTCGCGGCTGACGATGCGCACACCCGCCGGAGGACGGTAGGCGCCGCCGATCTGGTAGTCGAAACCGGCGTGCAGCGGCGGCAGCCGGATCTCCGCCGAGGGCGTCGACCGGGGCTCGTCCTCGTCGTTCGCCTTCGGCGGCGAACCGCACGCCGTCAGCCCCCACAGGGCCGCGCAGACGGCCGCCAGCACGATCCCGCCCCGGACACCGTGGCGCTGCTGGCGACTTGGGCCGGACTCGATGCACACGACCAAGATCAAAGCGCCCGGCACGCCCGCAGTCAAGCGAGCCCCCGGTGCGCGGACGTCCGAGACCGCACGAGCCGGTGATCACGCCAGGACGTACGCTCGCTCTCGTACCCGTGACGTCAGCCGAAGGCGGGAGCAGCAACGATGCAGTATGTGAAGCTCGGTTCGACCGGTCTGGACGTGTCGCGGATCTGTCTGGGCTGTATGAGTTACGGCCTTCCCGATCGCGGCGCCCACGAGTGGACCCTCGACGAGGAGGCGTCGCGGCCGTTGATCCGCCAGGCCCTCGACGCCGGGATCAACTTCTTCGACACGGCGAACGTCTACTCCGACGGCACCAGCGAGGAGATCGTCGGCAGGGCCCTAGCCGACTTCGCCCGCCGGGACGAGATCGTGCTGGCCACGAAGGTGCACGGCCGGATGCGGCCCGGGCCCAACGGCGGCGGTCTGTCCCGCAAGGCGATCCTCGCCGAGATCGACCACAGCCTCACCCGCCTCGGCACCGACTACGTGGACCTCTACCAGATCCACCGCTACGACTCCGTCACCCCGGTCGAGGAGACGATGGAGGCGCTGCACGACGTCGTCAAGGCGGGCAAGGCCCGCTACATCGGGGCGAGTTCGATGTACGCCTGGCAGTTCTCGAAGGCCCAGTACACGGCCCGGGAGCACGGCTGGACCCGGTTCGTGTCCATGCAGAACCACTACAACCTCCTCTACCGTGAGGAGGAGCGCGAGATGCTGCCCCTCTGCGCCGACCAGGGCGTCGGCGTCCTGCCGTGGAGCCCGCTCGCCCGTGGCCGGCTCACCCGAGACTGGGGCACCGCCACCGGGCGCAGCGAACGCGACGACTTCGGCCGCACCCTCTACCCGGAGGGCGACCGCACGATCGTCGAGGCGGTCGCCCGGATCGCTGCCCAGAGGGACGTCCCGCGTGCGCAGGTGGCCCTTGCCTGGCTGCTCCGCCAGAGCCCGGTGACCGCCCCGATCGTCGGCGCGACCAAGCCGCACCACATCGACGACGCGGTGGCCGCCGTGGACCTCGACCTGACCGACAAGGAGATCGAGGAACTCGGGCAGCCGTACACCCCGCACCCGATCAGCGGCCACTGACCGCTCCGGACCGGTCATGGCATGATCGGGCCGCATGCGGGGAGGGGGCGGCGTATGTGGCCGTGGGGGCGGGGCGGGGCGGACGGAAGCGGGAGCAGGCGCTCGGGCGTGCGGAGGAGGCGCTGCGGGACGCGGCGGCTCATCGACGAGCGGATCGGCCTGAACCGCGCGCAGTGCCGGCAACTGGTGGCGGGCACCGAGGAGGTCCTCACCCGGCACGTCACCTTCTACGCCGACCACTTCACCGATCTCGACGCGTGGACCCCGCTCAGCGGGCACGACACGGCGGCCCGACTGGACGGAGCGGCAACGGTGTTCTGGGGGCGGTCCGGCACCTGGGACGGGATCCTCGACAGCCACCGCGACGGCGAGGACGAGCGTGCCGAACTCTTCGACGTCCTCGCGCGGTTCCGCACCGGGTGCCGGCCGATCCTCACCGACGCCGCGGAGTCGACGGCTGCGGCCCGGCGCGACCTCGACAGCCTGGCCGACGACGGCGTCCGCAGCCGCTCGCTCGGGCGTGCCCTGCGCACGCTGGAGGGCGAGCTGGACCGACTGTCCGACGGCCGCACCACGGTCGCGAGACGGGCCGAGGTCGCGTCGCGCGGGCGCCGGCTGCACGCGGAGGCCGAGGACATACGGTGCCGGTTGCGCGCCGTACGACCCCGGCTCGCGGTGCTGACCGAGGCCGCCGAGGTCGGTTGACGCAGACCGGGCGCCGCCGTCAGTGCGGCGCCGACGCCGCCCCGAACTCCGTACCGCACGGCCCCGCCCCCTCGCTCTCGCGCAGCCGGACCCGGTCGCCGTCCATGGAGATCGTGCGGTAGAAGTGGCCGATCCGCTCGGCCGAGCGGCCCACGTAGTGCCCGATGAACGAGCGGCGGAACCGGTCGGCGCTGCGGTTGGGCTGTGAGCCGTGCACCAGGCTGCCGTTGAAGAAGAGGACGTCACCCGGCGCCATGTCGACCGGCACCGTGGCCAGACCGGGCGGCGGGGGCACGTACTCCCGGGCGAAGGACACCCCGGCGTCCGCCTCCTCCGGACAGAACAGGTCCATCCGGTGCGTGCCCGGCACGACCTCCAGGCCGCCGTTGTCCCGGTCGATCGGCTCGCAGGCGATCCACGCGGCCACACAGGTCCCCGGCTCGACGCGGAGGTAGAAGTTGTCCTGGTGCAGCGCCTGCCCCCGGGCACCCGGCGGCTTGAAATAGAACATGCTCTGCGCGGCCAGCACCTCCTCACCGAGCAGCACCTCGAGAACGGCGCGCAGCCGGGGGTCCAGCAACAGGGAGAGCGACGGCTCGTGGAACTCGTGCGGCTGCATCACGCGCGGATACGCGTCCAAGGGGTCGGCCGGACGCCCGTCCTGCCCGGACGGCCGCGGCTCGAAATGCCCCGGCACCGGACCGGCCGCGTGCAGCGCCGTGAACCCGGCACGGAGCGCGGCGATCTCCTCGTACCCGAACAGACCCCGTACGACGGTGAATCCGTCCTCCTCGAACCGTCGGCGCCCCTCCTCCGGCAGGATGGGAGCGCCAGCGGCGCTGATGCCTGTGACTGTCATCGTCCACTCCTTCGGTCCGCTGCGACTCGCCGTCACACTAGGGGTGCCGTGCCCCGGGGGAGGATGCCTGTGAACGCTGACGGATTGCCCGAGACCGCCGTCCCTGCACCACCGCCCGGCCTGGTGACCGTCGGGCGCTACGACGAGGGACCGGGGTACGCGGTCAACCGGCCGCAGGGCGCCGACAGCTGGCTGTTCACCTGGACGACCGGCGGCCACGGGCTGCTGACGCAGGGCGCGGCCGGGGTGCGGGCCGGCGCCGGGGACCTGGTCGTCCTCGGCCCCGGAGTGCGCCACCGCTATCAGGTCCGACCGGGCGCCCGGCACTGGCGGTTCTGGTGGGCGCACTGTCAGGCCCGCCCGTCCTGGACGCCCTGGCTGAGCCCGTACGCCGTCGGCGACGGCATGTATGTCGTCGCTCCCGTCCCGGACGCCCTGCACGACCGGATGGCGACCGCTTTCGCCCGAATGCTGTCCGACGCCCGCTGGCCGGGCAGCGGCACAAGGCCGCCCAATTACCCACCCGATTCCGCTGTTCCGTCTGCGCCCGAGAGTCCGATAGCCGTCGCACACGGCACCGCCGCCCGGGAACTCGCCCTCTGTTCCCTGGAGGAAATCGTCCTGCTCGCCTCGGCGGCCGCCCGGCCCCTTCCACAACGGCCGGGAATCGACGCCCGCGTGAGCCGCGCGGAAGCCCTCATCGCCGCCGATCCCGCCGCCCCGCACACCGTCCGGTCGCTCGCCGAGGGCGTCGCGCTCTCGCCCTCGCGGTTCGCGCACCTCTTCACCGAGCAGCTCGGCAGGTCCCCGATGCGGGCACTGCGCGAGGCCCGACTGAGCCATGCGGCCCGGCTGTTGGAGGTCACCGACCTGCCGGTGGAACGCGTCGCCGTCGCCTCCGGCTTCGCCAGCCCGTTCCACTTCAACCGGGTGTTCCGCGAACGCCATGGGACGCCGCCGGGCGCGTACCGGACGCTGTGCAGGCGCGTACCAGCGGTAACCGATGACGCTATTGGTTCTGTGGTGGCTCCTGGGCCGCGAGGTGAAGGAACCGGTCAACTCCCGTGACGGCGCCGTGTGTTGCCGGGATCTACCACACACCCGGAACGTGAGCTGGGGAAACGCACAGGAAGTGCCGGCGGGACGGCGTGGACAGACGGTTTTGCGCCACCGGTGGTGGACTACCGCCAATGGTTGCGAAACAGCCCTGAGCGAAGTGAATACCGTTTGCAATGAGGATGTTGATACAGTGGCAATCCCAAAAGATGCATCCCATTGACACGCCGTCAACTGCATTAGTCCGTGCTGGAATGCGGAAAACGGCGTGATCTCTTGTTCCAGCTCGATGAGCTGTGCAAAGGTGTGCACGTCGGCGTGCGGACAGTCTCTTTTCCCCCTGCACGTACGCGGCGTCCCCGTTGGCTCCCCGCTCCAAAAGAGCTGTCCGCTGCGGGCGTTCGCGATGCCGATTCCCCGTTTGGTCCGATCCTGTCGTTTCGTCGGCCGGGTCGCATACCGCTAGGTATGGACTAAAACCCGCGTTGTCCGTGGAGGAATGCAGACGTGAAAGACGCAGGCCTGTCGAATTCCCCAACCCCAGCTCCGGCTTACGACGCTTCGGATGTCGAACTCAGCGCCGAGCTGACGAAGTGGACGGGGACGACGCCCGCACTCCATCCCGTCGGTGAACTGCTCGACCGGCACTGGGAAGCAGCTTTCGCCTACGCCCGTCTGTGCACCAGTGGCGCGCGCCCCGCCGGAATGCTGACCACCGCCGCGTTCACCCGCCTCTTCGGGGAATCCCTCAGGCACAACGGCCCGACCTCCGCGTGGCGGCCCCAACTCCTGGTCACCGTCCGTCGTCTCGCGGCCGAGTGGGAGAGCGACCACCGCCACGAGATGCTCCACCCCGAGCTGCGCACCACACCCGGCGGCGGGAACCGCGTCGCCGCCCGACTGCTGCCCGCCCCCGACCGGCGGCTGCTCTCCAGGGCGTTCCAGAACCTCTCGCAGTCCGCGCGCTGTCTGCTGTGGCACGCGGAGGTCGAGGGCGAACCGCTGGAGATACCCGCCGCCCTGCTGGGCCTGAGCATGGCGGACGCCGCCGTGGAACTCGGGCGGGCCCGTGGCCGCCTGCGCGAGGAGTGCCTGCACGTCCACCGCGAGGTCGTGCCCCGCGACGAGTGCCGCCGCTACATCCGGCTGATCGACGTCACCTGCCGGCGCCGCAGCCTCGACGTCGACCCCGATCTGGCCAAGCACCTCGCCGACTGCAAGCACTGCCGGTACGCCGCCGACCAGCTGAACCAGTTCAACGGCGACCTCGCCCTCGCGCTGGCCGAGGGCGTGCTCGGCTGGGGTGCGCGCGCCTACCTGGAGTCACGCCCGGGACGTGCCGCCGAGAGCGCCATCGTGGAGGTCGAGCAGGCCCCGATCGTCGAGATCGCCACGGTCGAGAGCCTGCTCCCGGTGCCGCGTGTCCTGGCCCAGGCCCCGCCCATGCCCACCACGGCACCCGTCTCCACCGAACTGGTCGTCCGCCCCGGATCGCACCGCTCCGCGCACAAGGCGGCCCGGCGCGCGGTCCGCCGCCGCAACCGAGCCCTCGCCGTCGCGACCGTGAGCGCGCTGGTCCTCCTCCCGCTGGTCCTGTGGAACGCCCTCGGCCAGGGCGACGACGAGGGCCCGACGGCCGAGACCAGCCCCTCGGACACCGCCACCAACGGCTCCGGCACCTCCGACAACGACCCCTCCTGGATCGGCGCCGGGGAGACCACGAAGGGCGCCCTGCTCGGCCGGCTGCACAACGTCGAGTCCGGACTGTGCATCGGCGTCGTCGGCGGCAAGCCCGTCAAGGGCGCGGAGACCGAGCTGACCGGCTGCTCGTCGGCGGCCGGCCAGCAGTGGGCGTACGAGAAGGACGGCCTGCTGCGCAGCATCGCCGCCCCGGACCTCTGCCTCGACTCCCACCTCGGCTACTCCGTCCAGCTGGCCCCGTGCACGGGCACCGCCCAGCCCGCCACCAAGAACGTGCGCTACGACTTCACCCTCCAGGGCACTCTGGTCCCGCGCTGGGACCAGGACCTGGCGCTGACGCCCGCCGACGCCAAGAGCAAGACCGCGCTGGTCCTCAAGACCCGCGAGGAGTCCGCCGACCAGCACTGGGTCTTCGACTCCTCGTCGCCCTCGCTCCAGATGGAGGCCGTCAACTGGGACGCGGCCACCGAGTCCACCGCCCCGGTCGTCAAGAAGAGCCCCAAGCCCTCACCGACCCCGACGGCGACTCCGACCCCCACCCCCACAGCGTCCGAGCCGACCGCGACCCCGTCGACGGCCCAGCCGAACCCATCGGCCTCGTACCCGTCCAACGTGCCCTGCTACTACTACGGCTACTACGCCTGCTCCTCCAACGGGCAGTACGGGAACAACGGCAACAACTACGGCTACGGATACGGCGGCTACGGCTACGGCGGTGGATACGGCGGCTGGGGAGGCCACTGACCACCGGGCCCCGCCCGCCCCTCAGCCCCCGACGACCAGCAGCGAGCCCCACAGCGCCACCACGGCCGGGATCAGCGCGGCCGGCACGGAGATCAGCCCGAGCCGCGTGAACTCCCCGATCCCGACCTCGTGTTCGTAGCGGTGCACGATCCGCCGCCACAGCAGGGTCGCCAGCGATCCGGCGTACGTCAGGTTCGGACCGATGTTCACCCCGAGCAGCACGGCGAGCACCGCACCCGGACCGGCCGTGGCGGTCAGCGGCAGCAGTACCAGCACCGCGGGCAGGTTGTTGATCAGATTGGCGAGTACGGCGGCCAGCGCGGCGATCCCGAGCAGCGCGACCAGTCCGGTCCCGTCGGGCAGCACCCGGCCCAGCGCGTCGGCGAGCCCGTTGTCCACGACCGCGCGGACGACGACGCCCAGCGCCAGCACGAACGCGAGGAACCCGGGCGCCGTGGCCCGCAGCACCGCCACCGGGGTGGCGCGCCGCCGCAGCAGCGCGCGCCCGGCGAGCACGAGCGCTCCCGCGAGCGCCGCCCACGCCGGGTCGATGCCCACCGCGGAGGCCACGACGAACCCGGCCAGCGTGCAGCCCACCGTGACAAGGGCGAACAGGGGGAACGCGGGCGTGTCCTCCGTCTCCGGCCGGGACACGGCGTCCTGCGCGGCCACCGCCAGATCGGCGGCGAAGAACCGCCGGAACACCAGGTACTCGGCGCCGATCGCGACCAGCCAGGGCAGCGCCATCAGCGCCGCGAACCGGGTGAAGCTCAGTCCGCTCGCGCTGAACGCCAGCAGGTTGGTGAGGTTGGAGACCGGCAGCAGCAGCGACGCCGTGTTCGACAGATGCGCGCAGGCATAGGAGTGCGGCTTGGGCCGGATCCCGCTGCGGGCGGCCGTGGCGAACACCACCGGGGTCAGCAGTACGACGGTCGCGTCCAGACTCAGTACGGCGGTGATCGCCGAGGCGAGCACGAAGACCGAGGTCAGCAGCCGCTTCGGCCGGTTCTCCGCCCGACGGGCCATCCATGCCCCGCAGGCCCGGAAGAGCCCCTCGACATCGCAGAAGTGGGCCAGCACCAGCACGGCCGCGAGGAAGCCGACCACCGGCCCGAGCCGCTCGGCCTCCTGCCACGCGTGCTCCGGCGAGATCGCACCGGTGACGACCACGAGCCCGGCGGCGGGAACCGCCACGACCGCCTCCGGCAGCCCGAAGGGGCGGACGACGGCGCAGGCCAGGACGGCGACGAGCAGCACGACGGACAGTGCCTCGGCGGACGCGGAGTTCAGGGTTCGGTCCTCCGGGACGGAAATTTCGGAACCCACCCATGAAACCAGGCGGCGGTCAGGGACCTGCCCACCGGGTCGGGGCCCCGCTCACGGGCTCGCCCCACCGGGCCGGGCGCCGCTGACCGGCCCGCCCACCGGGTCAGGGCGCTGGTAATGGGCTCGCACACTGGGGTCGGGGGTGCTGGTCGTGGGGTTGCTCACCGGGTTGGGGTGCTGGTCGTGGGGTTGCGTGCCCGGGTCGGGGTGCTGGTCGTGGGGTTGCTCACCGGGTTGGGGTGCTGGTCGTGGGGTTGCGTGCCCGGGTCGGGGTGCTGGTCACGGGCTCGCTCACTGGGTCGGGGGCACCGCTCACGGGTTTGCGTGCCCGGGTCGGGATGCTGGTCATGGGGTTGAGTGCCGGGCAGGGGCGCTGGTCACGGGCTCGCCCGCCGGGCCGGGGTGCCGCTCACCAGCTCGCCCACCGGGTCAGGGCGCCGCTCATCGGCCCGCCCACCGGGTCGGGCGCCTCCAGTCAGGTCACGCGCCGCTGCCCGGGCCGAAGACCGTCAGGAACACCGACGACTCGTTTCCGCCGATGGGCACCTCGCCCTTGTCCCACGGCACCTTCAGCGGGTCCCGTTCGTCCGGCGGGGTCACCAGCAGCTCGGCCGGGGTCGCCGTCTCCGCCTCGCTGATCTCCGGGTTGGCGAAGCTCAGGCCCGCCCAGGCGCTGCCGCCCGGCGCCAGCTCGACCGTCGTCGGCGTCGCCTCCGAGCGCTTCGGGTCGGGGCCGAGCTGCTTGCCGGCCGCGTCCACGAAGGCGGCGCCCGGGTAGCCGCGCAGGGTGCAGACGCGGTCGGAGTCGTTGGTGAGGACGACGGGGAAGTTCTTCTGCCCGGCGCCCGGATCGAGCCGCCCGACGGAGGCACTCAGGTCGGCGGTGCGACAGCGGGTGCCGTCGGTCGA
This sequence comes from Streptomyces sp. NBC_00075, assembly GCF_045041225.1. Lineage (NCBI taxonomy): Bacteria > Bacillati > Actinomycetota > Actinomycetes > Kitasatosporales > Streptomycetaceae > Streptomyces > Streptomyces sp. NBC_00075. The sequence goes on along the minus strand of NZ_CP108243.1, from coordinate 793,301 downwards.
CGGGGCGGGCGTCGAGGGGGCGGCCGTCGAAGGAGTGGCTGCCGATGCCGTCGGGGCAGCCGTGCCGTCGCCGTTGTCGCAGGCCCCGAGGAACAGGACCGGTAAGGCGAGCAGCGCGGCCCGGGATGAACGGAAGATCGCCATGTCGACACTCACTCCTGGAAGTCACTTCGCGTACGGCGTCTCGTGCACCGTCACGAGTGTCCGATGCGGCCCGAGCCAAAAAGGTTCACGCCCCGTTTGAGTCAGGACTCACACCTCGTCCGTCAGCGACAGCTCCGCCCAGATCGTCTTCCCGTCGGGCGTGTGTCGGCTGCCCCACCGCTCGGTGAGCTGCGCGACCAGCAGCAGACCCCGCCCGCCCTCGTCGAAGGTTCTCGCGCGCCGCAGATGCGGGGCGGTGTGGCTGCTGTCGGAGACCTCGCAGATCAGCCTGGCCGCGTCATGGATGAGGCGCAGCCGGATGGGATGCGACCCGTACCGGATGGCGTTGGTGACCAGCTCGCTCACCACCAGCTCGGTGGTGAACCCGGCCTCGCTCAGGTCCCAGACGTCGAGCTGCTCCCCGACCTGCTTGCGGATCGGCCCGACGAGCGCCGGATCCGGCGGGATGTCCCACGTCGTCACCCGGGAGGCGGGCAGCCCCTGGGTGCGGGCCAGCAGCAGCGCCACGTCGTCGGCCGCGCCGCCCGGCGGCAGCAGGGTGTGCAGGATGCGGTCGCAGGTCTCGTCGAGCGAGTCCGCGTACGCCGCCAGCGCTTCGCACAGCAGCCGGTGACCGGTGTCGATGTCCTGCTCGCGGCTCTCGATCAGCCCGTCGGTGTAGAGGGCGAGGACCGTGCCCTCGGGCAGATCCAGTTCCGTCGACTCGAAGGGGAGCCCGCCCAGTCCCAGCGGGGGACCGGCGGGCAGCCGGACTTGCCGGGGTCTGCCGCCCGGCGTGAGCATGACCGGCGGCGGATGCCCGGCTCGGGCGATGGTGCAGCGTCGCGCCACCGGGTCGTACACCGCGTACAGACAGGTGGCGCCGACCTCGCCGGGGCCGCCCTCGCTGCCGGCCTCGGCGGACAGCCGTACGACGAGGTCGTCGAGGTGGGTCAGCAACTCGTCCGGGGCGAGGTCGATGTCGGCGAGCGTGCGCACGGCGGTGCGTAGCCGGCCCATGGTGGCGGAGGCCTGGATGCCGTGGCCGACGACGTCCCCGACGACCATCGCGACCCGCATCCCGGACAGCGGGATCACGTCGAACCAGTCGCCGCCCACCCCGGCCCGCGCCGCCGGGAGATAACGCGAGGCCGCTTCGAGGGCGGCGGTGCGCGGCAGGGTCCGGGGGAGCAGGCTGCGCTGTAGTGCGAGGGCCGTCTCGCGTTCGCGGGAGAACCGGCGGGCGTTGTCGATACAGACGGCGGCCCGGGCGGTCACCTCCTCGGCGAGCAGCACGTCGTCGGGGGTGAACGGGTCCGGTCGCCGGTACCGGGTCAGGACGGCGACGCCGAGGGTCGTACCGCGTGCCGTTATGGGGACGGACATCGTGGAGTGGATGCCGAACTCCTTGACGCGGTTGAAGCGTGCCTTGTCCCAGGCCAGCCACTGTTCGAGGTCGCCGGAGGGCACGGTGGCCACGATGGTGCGGCCCGCGAGGAGGGAGTCGGTCTGGGGCGAGAAGACGGGGTACTGGTCCAGCTGTCCCGGTTTGGCGACGGCCTCCGGGTTGCCGGGGAGGATCGAGCGGTGGGCGGCCCGGCGCAGGCTGATGGGCGCCGTCAGTTCGGCCGGCCGGTGGTCGCCGCCGTGCTGCGGCGGGTCCAGCAGGTCGACGCTGACGAAGTCGGCGAGGGCCGGGACACAGACGTCCGCCAGCTCCTGCGCTGTTCGGGTGACGTCGAGGGTGGTGCCGATGCGCACACTCGCCTCGTTGACCAGCTGGAGCCGCTCCCGGGCGAGGTACTGCTCGGTGAAGTCGTGGGCCGCGAGACAGACCCCCCGCACCCGCCCCTCGGCGTCCTTGAGCGGCGCCAGCCGGGCCAGCCAGGCATGCGCGCGGTCCTCGCCGCCGGTCTGTAGATAGGTCTGCACGTCCTTCGCCCGGCCGCTGGTCAGCACGTCGAGCATGTGCTGCTCCAGCTCCGCGCTGCGCTCCTTGCCGCCTATCTCGGCGATCCTGAGCCCCCGGATACGATCCAGCGGCAGCCCGATGACCCCGGCCATGGCGTCGTTCACGCCGTGCAGCCGCAGCCGGTCGTCGTAGACGGCCGTCGCACAGGGCGCCTGGGCCAGCGCGGCCAGCATCAGCGGGTCGTTCTCGGGCCGCGGCCCGCCCTCCAGCGGGGTGACGACGAGCCACTCGGCCGGGCCGCCGTCCGGGGGCGGCCGGTGGTGGGCGAGGAGCCAGGTGGACACCGTACGGCCGTCGCGGTGACGCAGCGCGAGGGTGCCGGACCAGGGATCCTGCTCCGGGCGGCCGGGCCCGTCGGGACCGCCGTCGGCCAGCAGAGAGGCGGCGGGACGACCCAGCACCTCGGCCGCCGACCAGCCCAGCAGCCTGCGAGCGCCCTCGTTCCAGCCGGTCAGTGTGCCCCGCTCGTCGACGACGGCCCGCGCCGTGGCGGCATCGTCGAACGGGTACACCGGACTCATCGTCGCCACTCCATCGTGAACACTCACAGTGAGCAAGGGACGTCACTGGTGTTCCACAGTAGTGCGTTCTGCCCGTGTGTGGTCGGGAACGCCGCTGCCCCCGGGCCGCCGGAAAGGGCACCGCCCGGGGCGCGAATCAGGCCGTTGTGACAGGTGAGACCGAAGTACGTCACCGGACCCTTGACGGGTGCATGTTGCTCACCGTCAGAATCTGTTCGGTAACGATCAGTTGTGATTACTTCTGGGTCCTGACGAGACTTCTGGGCCCTGCCGAGGGAGAGCCGCATGACGGTCACACGCAGATCGGTCCTGATCGCCGGTACGTCCGCCCCGGCGGCCGGAGTCCTACTGGGCCCCGCGACCGACGCGCGGGCCGCCGACCGCGCCGCCCGCCGAACCGTCCCGCTCCGGGACGGCTGGCGCTTCGCGCTGGTCGATCCGGGCGGGATCACCGACCCCACGGGCGCGTACGAGAACGCCCCCGACCCCGCGTACGACGACTCGGCGTGGCGGACGGTCGCCGTCCCGCACGACTGGAGCATCGAACTCACCCCGACCACCGACCACGGCACGACGAGCGGAACCGGCTTCTTCCCCGGCGGCCTCGCCTGGTACCGCCTGACCTTCACCCTCCCGCCCGCACTCGCGGGCAGGCGGATCTCGGTGGAGTTCGACGGCGTCTACATGGACTCGTACGTCTACTGCAACGGCACGGAGGTCGGCCGCCACCCCTACGGCTACACGGGCTTCGCCTTCGACCTCACCGACCTCCTCCACACCGACGGCACCACCCAGAACGTGCTCGCGGTGAAGGTGCGGAACCGGCTGCCCAGCAGCCGCTGGTACTCGGGCAGCGGCATCTACCGCGAGGCCCGCCTGGTGGTCACCGAACCGGTCCACGTGGAGCGCTGGGGTACGTACGTCACGACGCCGGAGATCACCGACGACCGGGCCCTGGTCCGGGCGCTGACAGCCGTGGTGAACGAGTCCGGCGCCCCCGCCGAGGTCGAGGTCGTCTCCCGGATCGTCGACCCGCGCGGCCGTACGGTGGCCCGCACCTCGTCCACGGTCACGGTCACCGACCGGTCGACTCAGACCCATGAACTCACGCTCCCCGAACCGAAGTTGTGGGACATCGAGACCCCGCACCGCTACACCCTGAAGACCGAACTGCGCGTCGGCGGCACCACGGTGGACACCCACCGCACGACCTTCGGCATCCGGAGCTTCCGCTTCGACCCGGACGAGGGCTTCCAACTGAACGGCACCCAGCACAAGATCAAGGGAGTGGACCTCCACCACGACCTGGGCGCCCTCGGAGCGGCGGTGAGCATCGACGCGATCCGCCGCCAGATGACGATCATGAAGTCGATGGGCGTCAACGCCTTCCGCACCTCGCACAACCCGCCGTCGCCCGAGATGATCCAGGTCTGCGAGGAACTGGGCATCGTGATGATGGTGGAGGCCTTCGACTGCTGGCGCAGCCCCAAGACCCGCTACGACTACGGCCGGTTCTTCGAGGAGTGGGCGGACCGGGACGTCACGGAGATGGTGAAGGCGGCCCGCAACTCACCGGCCGTCCTGATGTGGTCCATCGGCAACGAGATCTCCGAGTTCACGTCGACCGCGGGCCTGGCGATGGCGGACCGTCTGATCGCAGCGGTGAAGGCGTCGGACGACACCCGCCCGGTAGTGATCGGCTCCCACCGCCACCGCAGCGTCCCCGCCCCCGGCACGCCCGGCGACCTGATCCTGGCCAAGCTCGACGGTCTCGGCCTCAACTACAACACCGCGGCCTCGGTGGACGCCCTGCACGCCCGCTATCCGCACCTGTTCCTGTTCGAGTCGGAGTCCTCGTCGGAGACGTCGACGCGGGGTGTCTACCAGGAGCCGGAACGCCTCAACACGGGCGAGAACCACACACCGGGCAAGCGCGCGGTCTCGTCGTACGACAACAACCTCGCCTCCTGGACGATGAGCGGCGAGTACGGCCTGAAGAAGGACCGGGACCGCAAGTGGTTCGCGGGCGAGTTCCTGTGGTCGGGCATCGACTACATCGGCGAGCCGACCCCGTACGACGTGTTCCCGGTGAAGGCGTCCTTCTTCGGCGCGGTCGACACGGCGGGCTTTCCCAAGGACATGTACCACCTGTTCCGCAGCCAGTGGACGGCCGAACCGATGGTCCACCTTCTCCCGATGACGTGGAACCACGAGCCGGGCGACACGGTGGAGGTCTGGGCCTACGCGAACGTAGACACGGTGGAACTGTTCGTGAACGGAAAGTCGTGCGGCACAAGGCGGTTCGACACGAAGCAGACGGTCGACGGCCGTGCCTACCTGGAGACCACGGAGGCGACGGGCGACGACAAGACGGTCACCTCCGGCGCCTGGCCCGGCAGTTACACCAGCCCGAACGGCAGCGCGGGCAAACTGCACCTGACCTGGCATGTGCCGTACGCGCCGGGGGAGTTGAAGGCGGTGGCGCGACGGGACGGGCGGGTCGTGGCGACGGACGTCCTGCGGACGGCGGGCGAGGCACACGCGATACGCCTGACGGCGGACCGCAAGTCCCTTGCGGCGGACGGCCGTTCACTGTGCTTCGTGACGGCTGACGTGGTCGACGCGCGGGGAGTGGTGGTACCCGACGCCGAGCATCTGCTCGCCTTCGAGGTCGACGGTGGCGGCTCGTTGGCGGGGCTCGACAACGGGCGCGAGGAGAGCGCGGAGCGCTATCAGGCGAGTACCCGAACCGCCTTCCGAGGCAAGGCACTTGCCATCGTCCGGGCGGGTGCGGAGGCGGGGCGGTTGAAGGTCACGGCGCGGGCGGCGGGGCTGCGTACGGGGACGGTCGTGGTCCGTACGAGCGCGTCGCGCGCCGAGGCGCTGACGCCGGCCGCTCCCTTCGCGCCGGACCCGGGCCAGGGAACCCCTGAGTACCCCCTGGCGGACGCGAGCTACTCCGGCCGCCCGGACACCCTGCCCGCCGCGATGCTCGACGGTGCGCCGGGCACCGGCTGGTCCAACGGCTTCTACAAGGCGCCGACCGCGTTGCTGCCGGCGTTCAGCGGGGCGCGTAGGGAGGACTGGGTGTCGGTGGACTGGGGGCGGGTGCGGGACTTCACGAGGGTCGAGGTCTCCTTCACGGTGGACGCGACGCACAGCTTGCCTGCGGCGGTGGGGGTGTCGGTGGGGGACGGCGACCGGTACGCCCCGGTGCCGGAGGCGACCGTGGCGTGGGCCGACGGCTCGGACACACCGACGGTGATCACCTTCGCGGCGGTACGCGGGAGCAGGTTGCGGCTGGACCTGACGAGCCGTTACCCGGGGGAGGAGCGGGGCGCGATCCGGATCAGCCGACTGGAGACCCCGGCGGGTTGATTTCTCGCCCCCGCCGCCCCTACCCGTCCCATCCTCGGGGGCTCCGCCCCCGAACCCCCTTGTCCTCAAACGCCGGACGGGCTGACTGACTCAGCCCGTCCGGCGTTTGAGGACGAGCGCGTTCAGCGCGACAAGGGGGGTCTGGGGGCGCAGCCTCCAGGGATGGGAACGGGTAGGGGCGGCGGGGGCGAAAAACCCGTTCGGAGCGTTGACGCGCCGTGCAACCTCCCACAGCATGGGCCACGTCCGCCTCTGGGAGCGCTCCCACAGCACCCGCAAGCGCCGCTCCACTCACCCCCCGCGCCCCCACCTCACCCGAGGAGCCCAGACGTGAATCGACGCAGAACCACCCTGCTCTCCCTCACCGCCCTCCTCACAGCAACCCTCACCACCCTCCCGACCACCACCCCCACCGCCGCAGCCGACGAGATCGAGCAGGTCAAGAACGGCACCTTCGACACCACCACCGCCCCTTGGTGGACGACCAGCAACGTCACCGCGGGCCTCGCCGACGGCGCCCTCTGCGCCGACGTCCCCGGCGGCACCACCAACCGCTGGGACGCCGCCGTCGGCCAGAACGACATCACCCTCGTCAAGGGCGAGTCGTACCGCTTCGCCTTCAAGGCGACCGGCACACCCGCAGGACACGTCGTCCGGGCGATCGTCGGCCTGTCCGTCTCCCCGTACGACACCTATTTCGAGGTGAGCCCGCAGCTCAGCGTCTCCGGCGACTCCTACACCTACACATTCACCGCACCCGCCGACACCGCCCAGGGCCAGGTCGGCTTCCAGCTCGGCGGCAGCGCCGACCCCTTCCGGTTCTGCATGGACGACGTCTCGTTGCTGGGCGGGGTCCCGCCCGAGGTGTACGAACCCGACACGGGACCCCGGGTACGGGTCAACCAGGTCGCCTATCTCCCCGCCGGGCCGAAGAACGCCACGCTGGTCACCGCCTCCACGCAGTCTCTCCCCTGGCAGCTGAAGAAAGCAGACGGGACGACAGTCGCCCACGGCAGGACCGTGCCGCGCGGTACCGACGTCTCCTCCGGGCAGAACGTCCACTCGATCGACTTCGGTGCCTACCGCAAACGCGCCACCGGCCTCACCCTGGTCGCCGACGGCGAGACGAGCCGCCCCTTCGACATCGACGCGAGCGCCTATGACCGGCTGCGGCTGGACTCCCTGAAGTACTACTACACGCAGCGCAGCGGCATCGAGATCCGCGACGACCTGCGCCCCGGCTACGCCCGCCCCGCCGGCCACGTCGACGTGGCACCCAACCAGGGTGACTCCGACGTTCCGTGCCAGCCCGGTGTGTGCGACTACACCCTCGATGTCACCGGCGGCTGGTACGACGCCGGCGATCACGGCAAGTACGTGGTCAACGGCGGTATTTCGACGTGGGAGCTGCTCAGTACGTACGAACGCGCCCTGTACGCCCGTACGGGACAGCGGGGCGCGCTCGGTGACGGCACGCTCGACATCCCGGAGAGCGGCAACAAGGTGCCGGACGTCCTCGACGAGGCCCGTTGGGAACTGGAGTTCCTGCTGAAGATGCAGGTGCCCGACGGGCAGCCGCTCGCCGGCATGGCGCACCACAAGATGCACGACGAGCAGTGGACCGGGCTGCCGCTGCTGCCGAGCGCCGACCCGCAGAAGCGAGAACTGCACCCGCCGACCACCGAGGCCACCCTCAACCTCGCGGCCACGGCGGCCCAGGCAGCCCGCCTGTACCGGCCCTACGACCGTACGTTCGCCGCGCACGCCCTCGCGGTGGCCCGCAAGGCCTGGACGGCGGCGCTCGCCCACCCCGACCTCCACCCCGACCCGAACGACGGCACCGGCGGCGGCGCCTACCCCGACACCGACGCGCGGGACGAGTTCTACTGGGCGGCGGCCGAGCTGTATCTCACCACCGGGGAAAAGGCGTTCGAGCAGCACATCCTGAACTCGCCGATCCACACGGCCGACATCTTCGTCCCCCTCGGCTTCGACTGGGCCAGGACCGCCGCGGCCGGTCGCCTCGACCTGGCGACCGTCCCGAACCGGCTCCCCGGCCGGGACAAGGTCCGCCAGTCGGTGATCAAGGGCGCCGACCGCTATCTGGCCACCCTGGCGGCGCACCCGTACGGCATGCCCTACGCCCCCGACGCCAACCTGTACGACTGGGGTTCCAACGCGCAGATCCTCAACAACGCCGTCGTCATCGCCACCGCGTACGACATCGGCGGCGCCTCGAAGTACCGCGACGGCGCGCTCCAGAGCATGGACTACATTTTCGGCCGCAACGCGCTGAACATGTCGTACGTGACGGGCTACGGCGAGGTCAACTCCCACCAGCAGCACAGCCGTTGGTACGCGAAGCAGCTCGACCCGAGCCTGCCGAGCCCGCCCGACGGCACAGTCGCCGGAGGCCCCAACTCGAGCATCCAGGACCCTTACGCACAGAGCAGACTCCAGGGCTGCGTCGGCCAGTTCTGCTACATCGACGACATCCAGTCCTGGTCGACGAACGAGCACACGATCAACTGGAACGCCGCCCTGGCCCGGATGGCGTCCTTCGTCGCCGACCAGGGTTAGCCGGGCCGGCCGAGCTGTGCCTCGCCCCCTCGGTACCACTGCCCTACCCACCTGACCTGGGGGTATTTACGGGTAAGTACCGGCGCGGTACCGTGGGGGCATGCCAGCTCTGAATGTGGAGTTCAGTGACCGCGAACTAGAGGACCTGCGGCAGATAGCCAAGGAGCGCGGTACGTCGATGAAGGCTCTCGTGCGTGAGGCGGCGGCGGCCGACATCGCCCGGCACCGGGCCCTCCAGGAGGGCGCGGAGGAATTCCGGCGGTTCTTCGCGGCGCACGCGGACGAGTTCGCCGCCGCGTTCCCCGAGGACGAACCGGTCGCGCCGGGTCAAGGGCGGGTCGCCTGACCGATGGCTCCCGTCATCCACATCGACGTGCCCTGGCTGCTCCAGCGCCACGAAGAGGTCCTGCCGGACCAGCCCACGGTCAACGACTTCTCGGCTCTGGTCGCCGCAGTGGCCCGCCACCGGGTCGACCCGCCGCGCCTCGGCGTGGACTCCGACCCGGCCTGGCGGGCCGCCGCACTGCTGCACACCCTCGCGCTGCTCAAGCCGCTGCCGTCGGCCAACGCCCGCTTCGCCTGTGCCACCGCAGTGGCGTACATGTTCGTCAGCGACGTCGGCATCGACCCGCCCTACGGCGCCCTCGTCGACCTCGCCCGGGACCTGATCTCGGGCAAGACCGATGTCTACGGCGCGGCCGACCGGCTGCGCTCCTGGCAGATCTGAGCAGGCATCTTCTGCCGCCGGGGGTGGCTTCGGCCCCGCCCTCGGGGCCGCCGACCGAGGGCGGGAGGAACGGGGTCGGCGGCCGTTTCGCGAGGGAGAGCCGCCGTCCCGCGCGTGGCCTCCGAGGAAGGGCCGGGTTCCAGTGGACTCCGCCTTCGCGCGCGCCGGGAGCGTGCGTGATGCACCGGCGCGTGCATCCGGTTCACACGGGGCGCGGGAAAACACCGAAAGCCGGTACTGCCACCGGTGGTTTCTGCTGTTGCTGACTTTCCTTCAATGAATGGATGTTGCTCAAGCGCCTTGTTGGCCATGAGTGACTTGTGCAAGGGTGAACTACCTGTGCAGGGGGAATGGCAGGGTTCGGTTCACCGGTGGCGGGGGGACACAAAGCCGCCGGTCTTCGTGCGGACTCGTCCGGGCCGTTTCCCGGAACCGCAGTGAGTCACCCGCGCGTGGGAAGGAAACCGCTCAGTGCCCACCCCCCCTCCTCGTCCGTCCTATCCCCCGTACTCCGGTGGGGTCCCGGGGGAATCGGACGAGAGTCTCGCCGCCCAGCTCAGAAGCAGGCCGGAGGGCGAGACCGGCCCGTCCGTCGCTCTTCTGACGGCGCGGCACTGGCAGGCGACCCACGAGTACGCGGTCATCTGCCTCGCCACTTCGGCCCAGGCCGCCTCGATGGTCACCGCCGCCGCCTTCCACCAGGTCCTGGAGCGGGTGATGCGGGCGGAGTCGGCCGTCGCCCTGCGCCCCCGGTTCCTCGTGGCCGTACGCGACACCGTCAGGGAGTGGGCCGCCGACGACCGCATATCCGACGTACTCCCGGACCTGAGGAAACCGGCGGGTGGTCGCGGTATGCGCGCGGCGAAGTCCATGACGCCGGAAAACCGTAAGCTCGCGGAGCGTTCGTTCCAGGCCCTTCCCGGACTCGCGCAGTGCCTGTTGTGGCACACCGAGGTGGAAGCCGAGCCGATGAATGTCCCCGCCGTTTTTCTTGGCATGGACACGGATACGGCTGCGGCTTCGCTGGAACAGGCGCGCGAACAATTCCGTGAGGGCTGTGTACGCGCCCACCGGGAACTCGCGCCGTCCAAGGACTGCCGGTTCTACAACCGTCTTCTCGACGTTCCTATCCGGCGCGGGGGCGCACTGCTGCCCGATGTCCAGCAGCATCTGGTGGAGTGCCGCTACTGCCGTTACGCCGCAGAGCAGTTGAGCCATTTCGAGGGCGGCCTGGGCACGCTGCTCGCCGAGGCCGTGCTCGGCTGGGGCGCCCGTCGCTATCTCGACTCGCGTCCGGGGCGCGGCGAGGTCGGCACACGGACACGGGGCCATGCCAGGCACGGCGGCAGAGGCGAGCGCGGTGGAGCCGGCCGGAGCCGCCTCCTCTCCCGGATTCCCTCCCCGCGCCGCCCCGTCGCGGGCGTACCCCGGAACAGGAAGACCCTGCTCACGAGCGTGGGCCTGGCCTCGGCGGTCGTCGCCGCGGTCGTCCTGGGCAGTGGCCTGTGGCCGAAGGACGGCAGCGGCGCCGACCCGGCCGCCTCGTCCAGCGCGACCGGCGGACGCGCCCCGGTGCCCGACGCCTCGCCGACCCCGCCCGCGGTGTCCTCCTCACCGCCCGGGACGGGCGGCAACCCGACCGCGGCCCGGCAGACCCGGCTGCGCAATGTCACCGCCGACCTGTGCCTCGACATCCGGGGCGGGAAGGCCACGGCCGGCGCCGTCGCCAGGCTCGCGTCCTGCTCGACCGCGTGGACCCAGATGTGGTCGTACGAGGACGACGGGCTGTTGCGCAGTGTCGCCAACCCCGACCTGTGCCTGGACTCGCACGCCGACGCCGGTGTCGTCATCCTCGGCCGTTGCGCCGCGGCGTCCGCCGAGCGGGGGGACGATGTCCGCTACGACCTCACGGTGCGGGGGGAGTTGCTGCCACGCTGGGAGGAGGGCCTGGCTGTTGCCCCCGCATCGGACGATCCGGACGCGGACGTGGTCGTCAAGGTCCGGGACGGCTCGGCGGAGCAGCGTTGGCTGACGGACACGGTGACGGCCAGCCCGGAGTCCCTGTCGATAGGGGGCCCAAGGGGAGAGGCGGCCCAGGTGGACGCGAACCCGACGTAGGTCTTTCCGCCCCCGCCGCCCCTACCCGTCCCATCCTCGGGGGCTCCGCCCCCGAACCCCCTTGTCCTCAAACGCCGGACGGGCTGACTGACTCAGCCCGTCCGGCGTTTGAGGACAAGGCCCGTTCAGGGCCGGAGCGGGGGTCTGGGGGCGCAGCCCCCAGGGATGGGAACGGGTAGGGGCGGCGGGGGCGAAGGAAATCCCCAGCCTCAGCCCCGCTCCGCCGCCGGCGCCGCAGGCAACCCCTCCTCGCCCGCCCCAGGCCCACTCACCGGCGGCACCGGAACATCCACCGTCCGAGCCAGCCGCGCCCCCTCCGGCCCGTACACCGCCCGCGGTTCCGGAAACACCCGCAGCAGCGTCAGGAACAGGACCGCGGAGACGGCCAGGGACAGCGGCAGGCTGATGTCGATGCCGTTCGCCAGATCCCCCAGCGGCCCGACGAACTGCCCCGGGATGTTGGTGAACAGCACACCGATCACCGCCGAGACCCACCACGCGGTCATGCCCCGCCAGTTCCAGCCGTGCGCGAACCAGTAACGCCCGCCCCGCTGACGCCGGTTGAAGACCTGGAGCGCGTCCGGGTCGTACCACCCGCGCCGCGTGTAGAAGCCCAGGATCATCACCACCATCCACGGCGTCGTACACGTGATGATCATCGTCGCGAACGTCGAGATCGACTGGACGAGGTCGAACCCGAACCGGCCCACGAAGATGAACGCGATCGACAGCACACCGACCAGCACGGTGGCCCGGACCCGGGACAGCCGGGGGAACACCGACGAGAAGTCGAGCCCGGTCCCGTACAGCGAGGTCGTGCCTGTCGACATGCCGCCGATCAGCGCCAGCAGGCACACCGGCAGGAAGAACCAGCCCGGCGAGATCGCGAGCAACCCGCCCACGAAGTCGGGCGCGGCCGGATCGACGTAGTCCGGTGCCTTCGTCGCGATGATGCTCGCGGTCGCCAGGCCGAACAGGAAGGGCAGCAGGGTCGCCAACTGCGACAGGAACGCCGCGCCGATCACCCTGCGGCGCGGTGTGTCCGCCGGGATGTACCGCGACCAGTCCCCGAGGAACGCGCCGAACGACACCGGGTTGGACAGCACGATCAGCGCCGCACCGATGAAGGACGGCCAGAACAGCTCCCGCGTCGCCGCGTCGGCCGAGTCCGTGAAGACACCGGCGTACGACGGGTCGAAGTCCCCGGCGAACGCAACCGCGCCGACCAGGAACAGCACCGTCGCCGACGCCACCGCGATCTTGTTGACGAACAGCATGAACCGGAACCCGTACACGCACACCGCCAGCACCAGCCCGGCGAAGAGCGCGTAGGCGACGCCGTACGTCACATCGCCGCGCGGCAGGCCGAACAGCCGGTGGGCGCCGCCTACCAGGGCGTCGCCGGAGCTCCACACCGAGATGGAGAAGAAGGCGATCGCGGTGAGGAGGGAGAGGAAGGAGCCCACCACGCGGCCGTGGACGCCCAGGTGGGCGGAGGACGAGACCGCGTTGTTCGTGCCGTTGACCGGGCCGAAGACCGCCATCGGGCAGAGGATCAGCGCACCCACGACCACTCCGAGGAGCGTGGCCGCGAGGCCCTGCCAGAAGGAGAGGCCGAACAGGATGGGGAAGGCGCCGAGGACACAGGTGGAGAAGGTGTTGGCGCCGCCGAAGGCGACCCGGAACAGGTCGAGCGGGGTCGCGGTGCGGTCCGCGTCGGGAATGCGTTCGACGCCGTGCGTCTCGACCTCCGTGAGGGCCGGTGGCGCGGCAGAAGGGGAAGGGGCTGGCAGTGAGGGCGACGGGGACAAGGAGGGCTCCAGCGGTGGGATCGGCGGTGGAGCGCGTTGTGGCGCGGACAGAGGGAAGGGCTGCCGTCGCCGCTGGGGTGTGCGGCGCAGGCGGATGCCGTCCTCGGGTGGTCTGCCGACCGTAGGGGGACCGGCGAAGGCCGCACCAGAGGACGTTTCATCCATCTTTCGTGTCTCTTGTGGATGGATACGCCATGGAGGCGGCAGTCGAACCGGCGGTCGTGTCGCCAGCCGTACCGGAATGTTTCAGGCCGATTAAAAAGGCTGGTGGATCCGGCCAGTCGGTCGCCCCGGGCGATCAACGACCGCCCAGTTGTGGGCTTCAGGCGTTCGAGTCGCGTAACTTCACGCCACTGATTCAATACGCAAGGTTACCGAAACGCATGGGGTCGAGATGAGATTCGGCGCCGGACTCGGCAGACTCACGCTCGCCGATCCGGCCCGACCGGCTGGGATCGAGTACCCATGCGGACCGTTGGACCTTCGATTCGCATCGAACTGAGCGGAAGGATGCACACAATGCCGAACACCGCGCGCTGGGCAGCGACTCTGACCCTGACGGCCACCGCCGTCTGCGGCCCCCTCACCGGGGCCGCCGTCGCTGCTCCGGCGCCCGCCCCCGCCGGGCTCTACGCACCCTCGGCCCTGGTGCTCACCGTGGGGCACGGTGAGGTCTCGGCCGACGTGACCCCCGAGCGGGCCGTCACCCTCACCTGTGCACCGACGCCCTCGGGCACCCACCCGGCCGCCTCCGAGGCCTGCGCCGAACTCCGGGCCGTCGGCGGGGACCTGGGCATCCTTGCGGCGAGAAGCGACGTGAAGTGCACCAAGCAGTACGACCCCGTGGTCGTCACCGTCGAGGGTGTGTGGCGGGGCCAGCGGGTCGCCTATGAGCGGACTTTCGCGAACGAGTGCGTGAAGAGCACCTACGGGACGGCCGTCTTCACGTTCTAGGGACCGGGGTCGCGCGCTCCCGTGAGCCTCGCAGGACGCTCGCGGATGGGGAGGGCGATCCCTGTGTCGCGGGGTGCCGCGCGATCTCGCCGCGGGGCCGGTCGGTGGTGTGGGGCTGCCGACCGGCCCTTGACGTATCTATGAGGGCCCCTGCTCGGGGATCCGGGCGAGGGGCGGGAAGCGGTGCAGCAGGCCCGATGCGCGCAGCAGACGGTGGAGGCGGGGGGTGTCGGAGACCAGGCGCAGACGTCCGCCGCGTTCGCGGGCCCGGGTGTCCGCCCGGCACAGTTCGCGCAGGCCCGAGCAGTCGAAGAAGTCGACGCGCCGGAGGTCGACCAGGACGTCCGGGCCGGGTCGCGAGGTCGCGGCGTCCAGGTGCTCGGCGAGGAAGCCCGAGGTCGCCAGGTCGATCTCGCCGGTGACCTCGACCACGGTGAACGGCCCGCTCGTGTACGTACGGGCATACGGGCCGGCCGTCGGAGGCGGGGCTCCGGACGTGTCCGGGGCCGTGCGCTCGAGCGGCCCGGGGAAACGGTCTTCGGCTTCCGGCGTCATGCCTGCTCCACCTCTGCATGAGGCGCATTCGATCTCGGTAGCTACCCCGGCGGAGTCGTGACCATCCCTGCCGCGCCGCCCACAAGATCTGATTCACTCGACAAGGTGAATTACGGCCGTATTGGTTGACGTTTCCGTGGGGTGCGCGCTCAGTCCCCGTGCCAGGGGTGCGGTCGTGGCCACCAGCCCGGTACCGACCGACGGTAACGCTCGTACTCGGCGCCGAACCGGTCGGCCAGCGCCGGCTCCTCGTACCAGCGCGCGAACGCCCACATCAGCAGCCCGGCGCAGGCGCCGTACGTGAGCAGGATCGGCCGGGCGAGCAGAAGCGCCTGGCCCGCGACCGCGGCGACGACCGCCACGTACATCGGGTTGCGCACGTAGCGGTAGAGGCCGCCGACGACCAGGTGTTCGGTGGGGGCGACCGGGGCCGGGGTGCCGAGGCCCTCGGCGACGAAGCGGACGAAGGCCGACAGCAGGACGGCCGTGCCCGCCGCGAGCGGGATCAGGCCCATCAGGCGTACGGGCGGCCACCAGTCGCCGGCCCGCCAGCCCGTCAGCCACCACGGCAGGAGGACCGCCACGGTGCCGGGGGCGAGTGCCAGGAAGAGTGAACTGCCCAGGGCCGCCGCCGATTTGCGCATGCCTTCACCATGGCAGCGAGGCGGACGTCGCGACAGCCGAGAGGGGCCGCCGTCTCCCTGAAGACGGCGGCCCCTCGGCCTGGACGACCCGGGTGGGTCACATGTGGACGACCGGGGCGGCGCTCTCGTCCTGGGCGGGCACGCCCGGGCGGTAGAGGAGGAAGGTGATCAGAGCGCCCGCGGCGAAGAAGCCCGCCGACCACCAGAAGGCGGTGGTGTAGCTCTCGATCGTCGACTGGGCCTGGACCAGCTTGTCGCTCGCGTTGCGGCCGGAGAGGTAGTTGGTCGCGGCGCTCGCGGCGAGCGTGCTCAGCAGCGCCGTACCGATCGAACCGCCCACCTGCTGCATGGTGTTGACCGTCGCGGAGGCCACTCCCGCGTCCTCGGCGCCGATTCCGCTGGTCGCCAGCTGCATCGCGGGCGGCATGATGACGCCCATGCCCACGCCGATCACCAACAGCTGCGGAAGGACGGCGGTGCTGAAGTCCGAGCCGACGCCGATACCGGTCAGCCAGGCCATGCCGAGCGCGCCGAGGGCGAAGCCCGCCGGGATGATGATCTTGGGGCCGAAGCGGGGGACGAGCTTGGTGGTGGACACCTGGGCCGCGACCATCAGGGCCGCCATCATCGGCATGAAGGCCAGGCCGGTCTTGGTGGGGCTGAAGCCGAGGTTCAGTTGCAGGTAGTAGGTGAGGAAGAGGAAGACACCGAACATGCCCGCGCCGGAGATGAGCACCGTGAGGAACGACGCCCCCCGGTCCCGGTCGAGCAGGACGCGCATCGGCAGCAGCGGGTGCTTGGCGCGGGTCTGCCACTGGGTGAACGCGACCAGGAGCAGTGCGCCCGCGATCAGGAAGCCCCAGGTCTGCGGTGAACTCCAGTCGTGCGTCTCGGCGTTGGAGAAGCCGTAGACCACGGAGAAGAGACCACCGGCGACCAGTACGGTGCCCGGGACGTCGATCTTGGAGTTGGCGGCGTCCCGGTGGTTGCCGAGCAGTATCCAGCCGCCCACGAACGCGACGACGGCGAAGATCAGGTTGACGTACAGCGTCCAGCGCCAGTCCAGCGCGTCGGTCAGCAGACCGCCGAGCAGCAGGCCCACCGCGCCGCCGGCCCCCGCGATCGCGCCGTACACGCTGAACGCGCGGGCTTTCTCGCGGGCGTCGGTGAAGGTCGTGTTGAGGAGGGAGAGAGCGGCGGGCGCGAGCAGGGCGCCGAAGACACCCTGGAGGGCACGGGCGATGACCAGCATCTCGAAGCCGTTGGCGGCGCCGCCGAGGACGGAGGCCCCGGCGAATCCGGCGACACCGATGAGGAAGGCGGGCTTGCGGCCGAAGAGGTCGGCGATCCGGCCGCCGAGCAGCAGCAGGGAGGCGAAGGCCAGCGCGTACGCGGTGACGATCCACTGCCGGTTGCCGTCGGAGAAGCCGAGGTCGGCCTGGGCGGAGGGGAGCGCGATGTTCACGATGGTGGCGTCGAGGACGACCATCAGCTGCGCGATTCCGATGATCGCGAGGATCCACCACCGCTGCGCGTTCGGCGCGGCGGACCCCTTCTCCGTGGTGTTCGCGACGCCCTTCGGGGCGCCTTCGGTCAGGGACTGGGACATCTGAGCACACTCCAGGGAAGGTCGCTCGTAAAGAGGAGTAAGGGAGACCAGGGATTACGAATACGTAAACGAAACGGTTTCGTACTCCCGACGCCCCGAGCCTAGACCAGATTCATCGAAACGGCAAAGTATCGATACGGGAAAGTATCGCTAGGGAGGATGTGCGGACGTGCGCAGCGGCAGGCTGGCGGTCGACGGGGCCGAGCTGTACTACGAGGTGCGCGGGGTCGGTCCGGCCCTGCTGATGATCAGCGGTGCCGGGGGAGACGCCGGCTACTACTCCGGGATCGCCGAGGGCCTCGCCGACGCCTTCACGGTGATCACCTACGACCGGCGCGGCAACTCCCGCAGTACGGGCGGCGGTGACGGCCCGATGGAGTTGCCCCGGCAGGCCGCCGACGCCCGCGCGCTCGTCGGCGACCTCGCGGGCGGCCGGGCCCTGGTCTTCGGCAACAGCGGCGGCGCGATCATCGGCCTGACGCTGGCCGCGCTCCACCCGGAGTGCGTGCGCGGCCTCATCGCCCATGAACCGCCCGCCGTGAACGTCCTCCCCGACGGCGCCCCCGGGCGCGGTTTCTTCGCCGAACTGGCCGACCTGTACGCGGCGGGCGGCGCCCCGGCTGCGGGCCGCCGCTTCGGCGAGACGACACGCGGCGAGGGCTCCTACCGCTGGCCCGCAGACCTGTGGAAACGGTTCCTGGGCAACGCCGACCACCTCTTCGGCCGCGAATGGCCCGCCTTCGCCGCCTTCCACCCCGACGAGGAGGCGCTGCGGGCGGCCCCGTTCCCCATCGTCCTGGGCGCGGGCGCCGACGACCGGGGTACGTACTACGCCCTGCCGTCGATCGAGATCGCCCGCCGGATCGGCGTCCCGTGGGCGGAGTTCCCCGGTATCCACATGGAGTTCCTGCGCCACCCGTCCCGCTTCGCGGCGGCCGTACGGGTGCTGGCCACGCAGATGTACGGCGCCGACGGCCGGGTTCCGGAGCTGTGGCGGGGCGGGCCGGAGACGCCCTGACGATCCCCTACGCCAGCTGCCGTCGCACGAGTTCGTGCAGCCGCCCGCCCGTGTCCGCCAGCAACTGGGCCGGGGGACCCTGCTGGGCGACCTTGCCGTCCTCCATCACGATCACCCGGTCCGCGTCCAGCACCGTCGACAGCCGGTGGGCGATCACGATCCGGGTGGCGTTCAGTGCACGCGTGCTCTCGATGACGATGCGCTGGGTCTCGTTGTCCAGGGCGCTGGTGGCCTCGTCGAAGAAGAGGATGCGCGGCCTGCGGATCAGCGCCTGCGCGATCATCAGCCGCTGTCGCTGGCCGCCCGAGATCGCGCCGCTGCCCTGGACGATGGTGTGCAGCCCCATCGGCATCCGCTGGATGTCCTCGGCGAGGCCCGCCATCGCGGCGGCGGCCATCGCCTCCTCCGGTGTGTAGGGCTCCGTACCGCAGATGACGTCCAGGATCGAACCCGTCATCGGCTGGGCGTGCTGGAGCACGACACCGCACTGGCGTCGTACGGCGGACTGGTCGAGGGCGCCCAGGTCCTGGCCGTCGTACAGCACACTGCCCGAGACCGGTTTGTCGAAGCCGATCAGCAGGCGCAGCAGGGTCGACTTGCCGCAGCCGCTGGGCCCGACGATCGCCACAAACTCTCCCGCCTTCACCTGGAAGGACACGTCGTCCAGGACGAGCGGGCCGTCGTCCGCGTAGCGGAAGGCGAGTCGGCGGGCCTCGATCGCGCCGGTCAGCACGCCGGGCCGGGTGCTCGCGACGCGTACCTCCGGGGTGGCTTCCAGCACCGGCTTGATCTCCTCGTACAGCGGGAGCGCGGCAACGCCGGAGACGAAGGCGCCGGTCAGCTGGGTGACCGAGGTCAGGAGCATCGTCACCGAGGTGTTGAAGGTGAGGAAGGCCGCCGCCGACATCTCGCCGCGCGCCGGGCCCGCGAGCAGCATGAACATCAGCAGCGTGCAGATCGGCAGGTAGACCGCGCCCAGGACCGTGGTGAGGTTCTTGATGCGGCCGACCTTCTGCTGGAGTTCGCGGCTGCGCGCGAACTCGCCCGCCCAGGCCGCGTACGCGTAGTTCTCGGCCGCCGCGACCCGCAGTTTGGGCAGTCCGCGCAGGGTCTGGAAGGCCTGGTTGTTCAGCTTGTTGGAGAGCACGATCAGGCGCCGCTGCCAGCGGACCTGCCAGAGGCCAAGTCCCAGGAACACAGCGGCGATCACCACGAGCATGCCGATCGCGGCCAGCGCCATCGGGACGCTGTACCAGAGGAGCAGGCCCAGGTTCATCGCCGCGACGGTCACCGACTGGGTGACGACCGGGGCAACTCCCGCCAGCAGCTTGCGGATCGCGCTGATGCCCATCGCCGCACTCGCCAGCTCACCGGTCGAGCGCTCGGTGAAGAACTTCGTCGGCAGCCGCAACAGCCGGTCCCAGACGGCTGGTTGGAGGGTCGCCTCGATCCGGCCCTCCATCCGGAGCAGGGTGAGGTTCTGCATCAGCATGAAGGCCGCCGCCACCACACTGCTGATCATCACGGCCAGACAGAACTGCACGATCAGCGTGGTCTGCGCCTTCGGCACGAACTCGCCGAGCACCTTGCCGGTGGCGACCGGTACGAGTGCGCCGATCGCGATCGTCACCAGACTGCTCAGCAGCAGGTTCACCACATCGCCCCGGCTGCCGCCCATGCTGAACCGGAGCAGCCGCAGCGGACTCATCCCGCGTTCGGGCAGCGGCCGGTAGAACATCACCGCCCGTTCCTCGAACTCCGCCGCGTTCGCCTTCTCCACCGGCGTCTCGCGTCCCGACGACGGCTGTACGGCCACATAGCCGCCGCGCCGCCACAGCAGCGCGACCGGCGCCCCCGACAGACTCCGGTGGCCGACCAGCGGGCCGACGTTGTCGTGCCACCAGCGGCCGTCGAGCCGGACGGCCCGGGTGCGGACTCGGGAGGCGAGCGCGATCCGTTCGACCGGGTCGAGTCGGTCGCTCTCGGTGCCGCTCTGGGCGGGCTCGGCGAGGGTGATCCCGGCTGCCCCGGCGACCAGCTTGCAGGCCGCGTACGTCGCGTCGGCGTCGGCGGTGGTAGCGCGCTTCGCCGACGACTGCTTGCCGATCGACGCCAGCAGTGTCCGGTCGGCCTGGGCGCGGACCGCCTCGCCTGCCTTGATCCCGGCCGCCGTACGGGTCTCGTGGCGGCGCTCCAACTGCTCGATCCACCGGTCGAGGGTGGTGAGCAGCCGGTGCTGCTGGTCGACCATGCTCTGCCAGACCCCGGGGTCCATCAGCAGATCGGCGGCGGCCTCGGCGCCGTACAGCGAGCCGTACTGCACGCTGCCCGGCGGGACCTGCATCCAGAACACGTCGTCGTCGGTGGGCGCGGCGGCCCGCTCCGAGGCCATCGGCGCCTGGAAGAGGACCGACATGCCACGGCCGACGCCCAGGGCCAGGGCGTACTCCAGCGGGCTGGTCGCCGGGGGCACGTACTGGGCGTTGCCGTACTCGTCGTACGACCAGGTCTGGGTGTCCGGCTGCTGGTACAGCTCGCGCAGGCCGATGCGGTGCACCACGCAGTCGCGCACCGGGCGGGCGACCAGCGTGTGCTCCGGTCCGGTGACCGGGCCGAGCAGCAGCGCGCCCGACTCAAGGCGGCCGATGTGGTGCCACTGGCCCTGCTCCACGGCGTCCACCGCGTACAGGTCGAGCGCGCCGGACGCGACCAGCCACAGCACCTGCGGGCCTTCGAGGTCGAGCCGGGTCTGCCCGGACAGGTCGTAGCGCGTCCCCATCTGGCCGAGCGCGGTGAGGACGACATCTTCCTCGTGAACGGTCGTCATCTCATCGCTCCCTGACCAGCTCGGCGTACGCCCCGCCGGCCGCCACCAGGGCGTCGTGCCGCCCACGTTCCACGATCGTGCCGTGCTGGAGCACCACGATCTCGTCGCTGTCGCGCACCGTGGAGAGCCGGTGGGCGATCACCACACAGGCGCAGCCGCGCTTGCGCAGGTTGTCGATCACCGTCTGCTCGGTCTCCGCGTCCAGCGCGCTGGTCACCTCGTCGAGGACGAGAATGCTCGGGTTGCGCACCAACGCCCTTGCGATCTCCAGGCGTTGACGCTGCCCGCCGGAGAAGTTCCGCCCGTCCTGCTCGACCCGGCTGTGGATACCGCCCGGCCTGCGCGTGACGACGCCGTACAGCGCCGCGTCCTCCAGGGCCGCCACCACCGACTCGTCCGGGATCGACGGGTCCCACAGCGCCACGTTGTCCCGGACGCTGCCCTCGAACAGGAACACGTCCTGGTCGACGAAGGAGACCGAGGCCGCGAGCGCGCCGCGCGGAATGTCGTCCAGGCGCTGTCCGTCGATCCGGATCACGCCCTCCCAGGGCGCGTACAGGCCCGAAATCAGCCTGGAGACCGTCGACTTGCCGCTGCCCGAGCCGCCCACGAGCGCCACCTGCTGCCCCGGACCGACGGTCAGGTCGAAGCCGGAGAGGAGTGGCTTGTCGAGGGGGCTGTAGCCGAAGGTGATGTTCTGGAGTTCGACGTGGCCGTGCAGGCGTCGCGTCGAATCACCGCCGCCCGGCCGGTTGTACAGCGGATCCGCCTGGAAGTTCTCCACGTCCTTGAGCCGGGCCACGTCCGCCGCGAAGTCCTGGATACGGCCCGCCACACCGTTCAGGCGGGTCAGCGGCGCCGTGAAACGCGTGACCAGGGCTTGGAAGGCGACCAGCAGACCCACGGATATATGGCCCTCGACCGCCCGCATCCCGCCGATCCACAGGATCAGCGCGCTGTTCAGCGTCGCCAGCGTCGGTGCGACCACGCCCAGCCAGGCGCTCGGCACCCCGAGCCGCTGCTGCTCCTCCAGTGTGGTCGCGTGCTGCCCGGCCCACTTGCGGAAGTAGCCCTCCTCGCCGCCGGTCGCCTTCATCGTCTCGATCAACTGGAGCCCGGAATAAGCGGTGTTGGTCAACCGGGCCGTGTCCGCGCGGAGTTTGGCCGTACGGGTCGCCCGCAGCCGGATCACCACCCGCATGGCCACGATGTTCAGCAGCGCGACCCCGATGCCGACGGCCGTCAACTGCGGGTCGTACGTATAGAGGAGCACCGCGTACAGCACGACGACGACCGCGTCGACGCCCGCCGCCGAGAGGTCGCGGGCCAGCGTCTCGGACACCGAGTCGTTCGACTGGAGACGCTGGACCAGGTCGGCCGGGCTGCGCTGGGAGAAGAAGGTGACCGGGAGACGGAGAAGATGGCGCAGGAAGCGGGCGCTGCTCAGGGTCGAGGAGATGACGCGGCCGTGCAGCAGGTTCGCCTGTTGCAGCCAGGTCAGTACGAGGGTCAGCGCCACGCACGCGCCCATCGACGCGAACAGCACGTTGAGCATGGAGGTCTGGCCGCCGATGAGGAACGTGTCGATGTAGGTGCGGCTGAGCGCGGGCATCGCGGCGCCCACCGCCACGAGCAGCAGACTCGCCAGGATCGCGGCCGGCATCGTGCCCGAAGTGCCGCGCAGCCGGGCCGGCATGGCACCCAGGACACCCGGTTTGCGCCCGCCGCGTTCGAAGTCGGGGCCCGGCTCCATGACCAGGACGACACCGGTGAAGCTGGAGTCGAAGTCCTCCATCGGCACGAACCGGCGGCCCTTGCCGGGGTCGTTGATGTACACCCCGCGTCGGCCGAAGCGGCGGCCCATGCCGTCGAAGACGACATAGTGGTTGAACTCCCAGAACAGGATCGCGGGCGCGTTCACCTCGGCGAGCGCGGCCGTGTCCATCTGCATGCCCTTGGCTGTCAGACCGTAACTCCGGGCCGCCTTGAGGAGGTTGCTCGCGCGCGAGCCGTCCCGGGAGACACCGCAGGCGATGCGCAGCTCTTCGAGCGGGATGTGCCGGCCGAAGTGCCCGAGGACCATGGCGAGCGAGGCCGCGCCGCACTCCACGGCCTCCATCTGGAGCACGGTCGGCGTACGCACCGACTTGCCGCTGCCCTTGGGGACCGTGCGCCGGGGCGGGGCCGAGCGGCGCTTGGCCCGGGAGTTCTGTGCGGGACTCACGGCAGCAGCCAATCGACGGGACGCTGGTCGGCCAGCCGGATCGAGCCCGAGGCCAGGGTCATGGAGGTGAGCCTGAACGGCGGTCCGTCGGCCGAGGACCACTCGTAACCGCTCTTCGTGGCCGACGACTTGTCCAGCTTCACCAGGACGGCGACCGGCCGGCCCTTTTTCGTGAACTGCTCGCCCAGCTGGCTGTCACCGAGGAACGCGCCGATCTGCTGCTGCGTCTGGGGAGCCCGGTCCACCGACTTCACATGGCCGCGCAGCACCCCGTACTGCTGGGTGGGCGCCGTCTGGACGGTCAGGTCGACGGCCGCGTTCGCGGGAATCGTGGCAGCGTTCTCGGCCGGGACGTACACCGTCGCGTACAGCGGATCGCTCGCGCGGGCGACCTTCTCCACGGCCGCGATGTTGGTTCCCGTCCCGATGATCTGGCCGATCGTGGCGGCGAGCGCGGTGAGCCGGCCCGCGGCGACCGAGCGCACGACGGTGTCGCCGGAGGTCGTACGGACCTTCAGCACAGGCGAGTCGGCGGGCAGCTGGGCGCCCTCCTCGGCGAGCACCGCGGTGATCTGGCCGGAGACGGGGCTCTGTAGGACGTAACTGCCCTCCCCGTGCGTGAGGATGGCGGGCGCGCTCACCGTGGAGGAGACGGACCCCGTGACCGCCCATACGGACGCGGCGGCCATGACCACCACCGTGACGGAGAGGACCAGCCAGCCCTGGGGGCGCGCGAAACGCACCGGAAGGTCCAGCTCTTCGGGCGACTGGAGCTTGGCGAGGGCCTGTTGGCGGAACTGCACGGGCTTTCCTCACCTGCGTGACGAAGACTTGCCTGGGAGAAGACGTGCCTGGGAAAGGCCGATGGGTTTGTGGCAACCGAGAATCCCGGAACCGCGAACGGTTCCGGGACTCAGCGGCACAAGGCGTCGATCAGAGACCGGCGACCAGGTTGGTGACCGCACCGGTGTTCAGGCCGGAGACACCCTCGACGGTGTCGACGACCGAGCCGACCAGCGGGAGCACGCCGGGGGCGACGCCGTCCACCAGGCCCGTGACGGTGCCGACAGCGTTCAGGGACAGACCGCCGGAGACGGCGTCGAGAGCGGCGTCCGACAGCTCGGCGGTCGCAACCTGGGGGGTGGAGTTCATGATGGAACTTCCCTTCGTATGGGTGTTTCAAGGGGGAGAGCGGCCCCCTCTGGGGACAGATGACGGCCGCGACCGCAGGGCCGGTCAGGCTCGTTTCCGGAACCTGTTCGGCCCCTGCGATGCGATGGATCAAAGCACGCCCGCACAGCCGTCTTCCAATCAACCAACCGCCTCACCAGGGCACTTGAGCCTCACAGGCCCCAAACCGTGAGGGTGTGTGCACGGCTTGGCAGCGACTTCTTCACATGCCGCACGGCTTCGGTGCACCCAGGCCCTTGCGGCCGGGCGCGCGGGTCGGTCATGGGTGCGCGACTGAATCGGACAGTCCGCCATCAAAGGCGTGGCGTGTAACGAGCGGATGTGCGGAACCGGAGTATGCGGTGACCTCGCTGAGTATTCGATGTGCAGATTCCCTGAAGCCTGGATTCGTATCGGTTTGACCGACACAAAGCCATGAGGCGATTACGGAAAGTGTTTCGCTGTGCCTTTCCTGTGCGTCGGCTTGATCGGGAAGCGCGATGCGGGCGAGCAGCGGCGGCATGGGGGACCGGCTCGATCCGGACATCGGATCCGGTCACCGCGCACGGATATGTCGGGGACCGGCGGGGCGCGGTCAGTGGGACGAAAGCCCTGCGTGCAGCCGGTACCGCGTCACCGACGAGGTGTCCGCGCCGGCCGCCGGAGTCCGCCCCGAACGACCACTCCCACCAGGGCATTCGCCGCAGTGCGCGGTGCCGGCCCGACTCCTCGGCAGGTAGGCCGGGATCGACTGCTCAGAGGACGGAGCCGGTGGAATGGATCTTGTCTGCTTCGGCGGGCGTCATCGGCATATGGGTGGTTGTTCCCGGCGGCTCTCGGTCAGGCCCTGGCAATGGCCGATTCGCTGTTTCGCAAAGGGAGTTGGCAAACGCGTTTGAACGCCCCACGTGAACCGTCCGTACCTACAGCCATCCAGGCGCCCCAGTCGGTCGCCGAGAACGATCGGCGGCTAAGACCCCGCCCCGCAGGAGGTCAAGAAGTTGAGTCACAAGCGAGTTCCGAAGCGTAAGGCCGCGATAGCGGTGGGCAGTGTCGCGGCGATCGGCGCGGCGGCACTGCTGCTGCCCAACGCCATGGCGTCCCAGACCGACGCTGCGGACGGCGCGGCTCCGAAGACCCTGAAGGCGACGGCGGCCTCGGATCTCGCCTCGCAGCTGGAGGAACTGCTCGGGGACGCCTTCGCGGGCTCCTACTACGACGCCGACAAGCAGCAGCTCATCATCAACGTCGTCGAGGTCGAGGGTGACAACAACAACGTCATCATCCAGGCCCAGAAGGCCGGAGCAGCCGTCCGCGAGGTCGAGAACAGCATCGCGGAGCTGAAGGCCGGCGCGCAGACGCTCAAGGCCGAGGCGACCATCCCGGGCACCGCCTGGTCCGTCGACCCCCGGACCAACAAGATCCAGGTCACCGCCGACAGCACGGTCACCGGCGCCAACTGGGACACCATCGAGTCGACCGTCCAGAGCCTCGGCGCGGGCATGGCGACCATCAAGAAGAGCGCGGGCACCTTCAAGCCCCTCGCCGTGGAGGGCGGCGACGCCATCTTCGGCGGCGGCGCCCGCTGCTCCCTCGGCTTCAACGTGGTGACCGGTGACGGCACGCCCGGCTTCCTGACCGCCGGTCACTGCGGTGTCGCCGCGGCCGAGTGGTCGGAGGAGGAGGGCGGCGCGCCGATCGGCACGGTCGAGGCGGCCACCTTCCCGGGTGACGGAGACTTCGCACTCGTGAAGTACGACGATCCGGCGACCGTGGCCGACAGCACCGTGGACGTCGGCGGCGGCCAGACCGTCGACATCCTCCAGGCCGCTGAGGCCGAGGTCGGCCAGCAGGTCTTCCGGATGGGCTCCACGACGGGCCTCAACGACGGTGAGGTCACCGGCCTCGACGCCACCGTGAACTACCCCGAGGGCACCGTCACCGGCCTCATCCAGACCAACGTCTGCGCGGAGCCCGGCGACAGCGGCGGCTCGCTGTTCACCCAGGACGGCAGCGCGATCGGCCTGACCTCCGGCGGCAGCGGCGACTGCACGGTCGGCGGCGAGACCTTCTTCCAGCCGGTCACCACGGCCCTGGAGGCCGTCGGCGCCACCCTCGGCGCGGCTGACGCCGGCGCCGGCGAGGAGGCCGGTGCGGGCGAGGAGGCCGGTGCGGGCGAGGAGGCCGGCGCGGGCGAGGAAGCGGGCGCGGGCGAGGAAGCGGGCGCGGGCGAAGAGGCCGGCGCTGGTGAAGAGGCCGGCGCGGGCGAGGAAGCCGGCGCTGGTGAAGAGGCTGGTGCCGGTGAGGAAGCCGGTGCGGGCGAAGAGGCCGGACTCGGTGAAGAGGTCGGCGGTGACGAACTCGGCGGTGTGGACGACCAGGCCACCGAGGGCGTGGACGACGGCACCGGTCTGGAGACCGAAGGCCACTGACCGGCCACACCACCAGTAGTACCGGCCGCCAGTGAAACGGTCCGGCCCTCCGGCGGGAGGGCCGGACCGTTCTGCGTGCGGGGGCCTCCGGCGGTGCAGCGGCGACGCCCTGTTCGGCCCACGCGTGCGTGACATGGCCCCGGGCCTCGCCCTGTCGACCCGACGGCGGTGGACGACCGGCCGCGCCGGCACGGCGGCTGTCACGTCGCCGGACGCGTCCTCGGCGCAGGTACGCGTCGCATGTCCCGGGCGTCGCTCTGAACGCCGTACGGCCCAGGACCACTGGCGTGCAGGGCCCCCTCCGACAGGGTGGCTGTCACGTCTTCGGAGGGGCCCTTGGCGCAGGTGTGCGTCGCATGTCCTAGGCCTCACCCTGAACGCTGAACGGTCCGGGGCCGCTGGCGGGCAGCCCCCTCCCGTGGGGCGGCTGTCGCCGCCCCGACACGTCCTCGGGTCAGGTGTGCGTCGCGTGTTCCGGGCCTCGCCCTGAATGCCGAACGGTCCGGGGCTGCTGGCGGGCAGCCCCCCTCCCGCGGGGCGGCTGTCACGTCCTTGGATGTGCCCTCGGCGCAGGTGGGCGTCGCACGGACCAGGGCTCACCTGCGGGCTCGCCCCTTCCGTACGGCAGCCGTCGCCTCTCCGGACGCGTTTTCGGCGTGGGTGGCCCTCCCCGAGAGTCGTCAGTTCTGTGGTCGTGCTCTCAGTAGTAGCAGTGCGATGTCGTCCGCCCGGGCCGTTGCCCCCGCGCCGAACTCGATCAGCCCGTCGGCGAGTTCGTCCAGGGGGCGGTCGCCGGTCTCCGCGAGCCGTTGCCCCAGGGCGGTGAGCGCCTCGTCGATGTCGACGCCCGGGGACTCGATCAGGCCGTCGGTGTACAGGGCCAGGACCGAGCCCGGTGGCAGCTCGACCTCGGTCGTCGGGTACGAGGCCGAGGCATCGATCCCCAGCAGCGGGCCCCCGGCCAGATCCAGGACCCGTACCTGACCGTCGGGGCGTCTCAGCAGTGGCTGCGGATGCCCCGCACGGGCCATCACGGCCCGCCCGGATCCCGGGTCAAGCCGCAGATACAGACAACTGGCGAACAACTCGGTCCCGAGGTCGATCAGCAGCCGGTTGGTGCTGCTCATCACCTCCTCAGGCGCCTGCCCGACGGTCGTGTACGCCCGTACGGCCGTACGGAGCTGACCCATCAGGCCGGCCGCCGTCACGTTGTGCCCCTGGACGTCCCCGATCACCGCCGAGGCCCGCCCGTGCGAGGTCACCAGGTCGTAGAAGTCGCCGCCGATGTCCATGCCCTGGGTGGCGGGCAGATAGCGCGCCGCGGCCTCGAATCCGGGCAGCGACGGCAGGGAAGCGGGCAACAGGGCGGCCTGGAGGCCGTGCGCGACCCGGTGCTTGGCGTCGTACAGCAGGGCCCGCTCCAGGGCCTGGGCGATCAGACCGCCGAGACTGGTCAGGACGGCGCGCTCGTCGGCCGGGAATGCGTGCTGTTCCGCGTACCCCAGTACGCACGTGCCCACCGGCCGCCCGGACGCGATCAGCGGGAGATACGCCCAGGCCGCCATCGTCCCGGGCACCTCCCGCACCGCCGGATACAGCCGGTCCAGCTGGCCCCGCGACTCGAAGAATGCGGGCACCCCGGTGGTGAGGACCTGCGTCCCCGGGGTCTGCTCGGTGAGCGGCAGCCCGTCGAAGCGCTCCACGAGCTCGGGGTCCTCGAATCCCCGGTGCCCGACCACATGCATGCGCCCGCCCCGCGAGCCCAGCATCACCAGGGTCTGGCAGCCCACCGCCGGCATGATCTCGTCCGCGACCAGCTGGACCACGTCCTGGACGCCCGCCGCCTCGGTGAGCGCCCCCGCCAGGGACAGCACCTGCGAGATCGTGACCAGGCTGGACGGGCCGCCCGGCCGACGCTCCGCCCGGTCCAGCTCGGCCACCGCCCGCGCCCTGGTGATCCGTACGCTCAGTCCGGTCGTGCTCGGATACAGCCGGAACGACAGCCAGTCGCCGGGCGGGCGCAGTGCCACGAACGAGGTGACGTGCAGGCTGAACAGCGCGGCGCGGTAGCGGTCCTCGTACATCGGATCGTTGAGCCAGGGCACCGACGCCCACAACCGACTGCCGAGCAGCCCGTCCGCGGGGATCCCCAGCAACTCGGTGGCCGCCGCGTTCACGAAACCGACCCGGCCGTGCAGATCGAGCGAGCACAGCCCGTACGGCAGCCGTGACACCATCCGCGCCGCCTCGACCGAGCCGAGGGTGTCGGCCACTGGCGTGCCCGGCCAGGTGGCCAGCAGATCCGCCTCGGGCCGCAGCGTACGGTGCTCGGCGGCGGCCCGCTCCAGCCGCAGCGCCAGCCGGTCGCAGGCCGCGGTCAGCCGCTCCCGCTCCTGATCCGACGGCTCCGGCGGATGCGAACCGGGCCAGGTGACGAAGACCGCCCCGTACACCGTCGAGTCGGTCGCCACCGGCAGGGCGGCAAGGGCGAAGGGGTACGGCAGCACGACGGCGACCCGTGGATACCGCCGGGCCATGTCCTCCTCGCCGCCCACCCACACGAACCGCCGCTCGCGTGCTGCCTGGGCGACGGGCACCGGCGACCCGAGCCCGACCCGCTCCCACGGCGCGGCGAAGGCCCGGGGCAGCCCGGCCATGACGGCCATCTCCAGTACGGACTCGCCCGGGGCCAGCAGATACAGGCCGCCCGCGTGGGCCTGGACGTCGTCCATCATCCCGGCCAGCGCCAGCGACAGGAGCGGCCTGTCGAACGCCGCGGAACCGCCGCCCGGTCGCCCCCGTTCGGAGGCCTGCGCATCGCCCACGCGGACCACCTCCTCACCGGACGGTGCACTCCCGGCTCAAGGCTCCCTCCACTCGCCCCACGGCGCACGGCGAACGGCCCGGCGCCGCGGTGCGGTGCTGGTGTTCTCGCCCCCGCCGCCCCTACCCGTTCCCATCCTCGGGGGCTGCCGCCCCCGAACCCCCGCCACGGGCCTGAACGGGCCTTGTCCTCAAACGCCGGACGGGCTGAAAGATCCAGCCCCGGCCGACGTTCGAGGACAACCGCGCCCAGCCCGCCCATTTCCCCGCCCACTCGCCCCCGCCGCACGTCAGCACGGGCCTGTGCATTCCAGCCTGTCTGGCGCTTGAGGACGAGCGCGTCCAGCGCGAGCCACTTTCCCACCCACCCGTACCCCCACCCAGCCCGTCCGGCGTTTGAGGACGAGCGCGTTCAGCGCGACAAGCGGGGGTCTGGGGGCGGCAGCCCCCAGGGATGGGAACGGGTAGGGGCGGCGGGGGCGAGAACACCAGGGCCGCCCGGTGTGGACAGCTCGGGGGTGGGCACCAGGAGTCACGGCTGTTGTGGGGCCGTCGTGCGGGGTGCGGACTGGGCCGACCGGTGTCGTCGGAGCGGCACAGGGGCTGCGCCGGAGCCCCATACGCGCTGTAATGACGACGTGGTCAGTGAGGACGCGAGACGCGGCACGAGAACGCTGCGTGCCGAACTTGCCCTCAAGACGCTCCCCGCCGACCTCGACCCCCGGGAGTACCTGCGCCGCGTCCTCGAACAGGCGCTCGTCTTCGCGGATGTGGCCACCGCCGCCGTGTACACCCCCGGTGACGGCGGTGACCTGCTGTGTCTCGTCGAGTCCGCCGGGGTGCCCCGCACGCTGTACGGCCTGCGCGACAGCTACGCGGTGGCCGGCGGATCGCCCGCCTCCGAGGCTCATCGCACCGGCAGGCCCGTCTGGCTCGGCCCCGGCGAACTCGCCGACTGCGCCGAGTCACGGCGGATGCCGACCGCCGACGTCCACCTGGCCGCCCTGCCCGTCCGCGCGGGGGCGGCCGTCGGTGACGGCGGGTGTCTGCTCGCCGTGACGGAGAGTCCCGGCGGCTTCGACGACGACGCCCGGGACTGTCTCGCCCTGCTCGCCGACGCCGTCGCCTGGCCCGCACCGATCGCCGCCGGGGATCAGGGCGAACTTCCCGCCAACGCCTTCAGCCTCGCCATGGACACCGGCCGGGTCGAGGTCGGCGACGAACTCCTCGAACTGTTCGCGCTCGACCGGACCGACTTCGACGGCAAGGTCGAGACCCTGCTCGGGCTGACCGTGCCCGAGGACCTGCCCTCCCTGATGTCCGTCGTCGAGGCCGACCACATGTCCATCGGCGACCGCGAGCTGGAGTTCCGGGTGCTCCAGCCCGCCGGCCCACCCAGGTGGCTCAGACTGCGCGGCCGGCTCGTGACCGGCGGGGAGGGCCGGCCCGCCCGGCTCGTGGGCACCGTCGGCGACGCCTCCACCCTGCGCTCCGGCGTCACCGACGTGGCCCGCGTCCAGCGCCTCGCCGCCGCCCTGGCCACCGCCGGGACCGTCCGCGACGTCAGCCAGGCCGTCGTCACCGCGCTGCGCGAACCGCTGCGGGCCGACCGGATCGCCCTCGCCGAACTGGAGAACGACCGGCTGGTCGTCACCGTCCTCGACCCGCCCGAGCCCGAGGCCTGGCCCGAGTCGTGGCGCCTCGAATGGCGCTCCGAGTGGCCCGAGTCACCCGTCCGTTCCATGCCCACGCTGGCCGCCGCCCTGCGCGAGGGCCGCGCCGCGATCTGGCCCGCCGGTACGGAGATGGAGCCCGCGCTCGACGGCGTCGGCCCCGGCGGTCTCGCCGTACTGCCGCTGCCCGCCGGCGGCCGGATGGCCGGCCTCTGCCTGATCGGCTGGGACAGCCCGCACGAGTTCGGCACCGACGAACGCGCCCTGCTCACCGCCGCCGCGGGCCTCGCCGGCCAGGCCCTCACCCGCGCCCACGCCTTCGACGCCGAACACGAACTCGTCGGCATGCTCCAGCGCTCCCTGCTGCCCCGCCGCCTGCCCAAACTGCCCGGCGGGGTCGCCGAGGCCCGCTACCTGCCGACCACCGAGGGCCTGGAGGTCGGCGGCGACTGGTACGACGTGATCCCGCTCCCCGACAACCACGTCGCCCTCGTCATCGGCGACGTCCAGGGCCACAACGCGAGCGCCGCCACCCTCATGGGCCAGATGCGCACCGCCCTGCGCGCCTACGCCGTCGAGGGCCACCCGCCCGACGTCGTCGTCTCCCACTCCAACCGGCTCCTCGCCGACATGGAGACCGACCTCTTCGCCACCTGCTGCTACGTCGAGGTCGACATGGAGGAGGGCACCGCCTGGTACGTCCGCGCCGGCCACCTCCCACCGGTCGTCCGCCACCCCGACGGCACCACCGAGGTCGCCGAGTCCGACGTGGGCCCCCCGCTCGGTGTGCTGCCCCGGGCCGACTTCCCGATGAGCATGCTGCGCCTCCAGCCCGGCACCCTGCTCGCCCTCACCACCGACGGCCTCGTCGAGTCCGCGGAGACCGACGTCGAGGACGGACTCAACGCCCTCGCGGCCGACCTCGCCGCCGCCGACCCCGCCCACCTCGGCCTGGTCGCCGACGCCCTGCTCGCGGGCGCCAACCGCAACGACGACGTGGCCCTGCTCCTGCTGCGCTACGACGGCATGGAGAAGCGCCCGCTGCGCGAGAGCTGGACCGTGTGGCGGGTGCCCGAGGCCGTCCGGCACGCCCGCCGCTTCAGCAAGCGCACCCTGCGCACCTGGAGCCTGTCCGGCGAGGCGGGAGCCCAGGAGAACATCCAGGAGAACATGGACACCGTGCTTCTCGTGGTGTCCGAACTGGTCACCAACGCCCTCGTGCACACCGACGGCCAGGTCCGCCTCGACCTCACCCTCTTCAACGGCCGGCTGCGCGTAGCCGTCGCCGACAACTCGCCCCGCACCCCCATCAGACCCACGAACCTCGGCTGGGAGGCCACCGGCGGCCGGGGCATGCTCCTGGTCGAGGCCATGTCGGCGGCCTGGGGAACCGTCCCGGTCAGCGGCGGCAAACAGGTGTGGAGCGAGATCGTCCTGGAGCCCTGACAGGCACCCGCACCCGTCACCCGGAGGCACCGGAGATGCACCCGTGCCGGTCACCCAGAGGCACCGGATATTACGTACCGGGAAATCGAAGCTAGGGTGAACGGATGAAGGCTCTCGTGCTCTCCGGCGGCGCCGGCACACGGCTTCGGCCGATCACCCATACCTCGGCGAAGCAGCTCGTGCCCGTGGCCAACAAACCCGTGCTGTTCTACGGCCTGGAATCCCTCGCCGACGCGGGCATCACCGAGGTCGGCATGATCGTCGGCGACACCGCGGCCGAGATCGAGGAAGCGGTCGGCGACGGCTCGAAGTTCGGCCTGAAGGTCACCTACATCCCGCAGGAGAAGCCCCTGGGCCTCGCCCACGCGGTGCTGATCGCCCGGGACTTCCTCGGTGACGACGACTTCGTCATGTACCTCGGCGACAACTTCATCGTCGGCGGCATCAGCGCCCTCGTCGACGAGTTCCGCGGACTGCGTCCGGACGCCCAGATCCTGCTCACCCAGGTCCCCGACCCGCGCTCCTTCGGCGTCGCCGAACTCGACGCGGACGGCCAGGTGATCGGCCTGGAGGAGAAGCCCGAGCACCCCAAGAGCGACCTCGCGCTCGTCGGTGTGTACCTCTTCACCCCGGCCATCCACGAAGCCGTACGCGCCATCCGCCCGTCCTGGCGCGGCGAGTTGGAGATCACCCACGCCATCCAGCACCTCATCGACACCCGGTCCGACGTACGATCCACGCTCATCAAGGGCTACTGGAAGGACACGGGGAACGTCACCGACATGCTGGAGGTCAACCGCATGGTCCTGGAGGGCCTGGAGCGGCGGATCGACGGCGACGTGGACGACGCGTCCGAGACCATAGGGCGTGTGGTGATCGAGGAGGGCGCGAGCATCACCCGCTCCCGGATCGTCGGACCCGTCGTCATCGGCGCCGGAACCGTCGTCAGCGACTCCTACGTCGGACCCTTCACCTCCCTCGCGGAGAACTGCCGGATCACCGACAGCGAGCTGGAGTTCTCCATCGTGCTGCGCGACTCCTCCATCGCCGGGGTCGGCCGCATCGAGTCCTCGCTCATCGGCCGGCATGTCGAGGTGACCCCGGCCCCCAGTGTTCCCAGCGCCCACCGACTCGTCCTCGGAGACCACAGCAAGGTGCAGATCCATTCATGAACCTCCTCGTCACCGGCGCCGCCGGATTCATCGGCTCCATGTACGTCCGCAACCTCCTCGCGTCCGACGCTCCCGACGCGCCCCGGATCACGGTGCTGGACAAGCTCACGTACGCGGGCACCCTGGAGAACCTGCCGACCGGGCATCCCCGGCTGAAGTTCGTCCAGGGCGACATCTGTGACGCCGAACTGGTCGACAAGCTGATGGCCGAGGCCGACCAGGTGGTCCACTTCGCCGCCGAGTCCCACGTGGACCGCTCGATCGACGGCGCCGCCGACTTCGTCCGCACCAACGTGGTGGGCACCCAGGTGCTCCTTGACGCGGCCCTGCGCTACGGCGTCGGCCCCTTCGTGCACGTCTCCACCGACGAGGTGTACGGCTCGATCGAGACCGGCTCCTGGCCGGAGACCCACCCGCTGGCCCCCAACTCGCCCTACTCGGCGTCGAAGGCCTCCTCCGACCTGCTCGCCCTCGCCTACCACCGCACCCACGGCCTGGACGTGCGCGTCACCCGCTGCTCCAACAACTACGGGCCGCACCAGTTCCCCGAGAAGGTCATCCCGCTCTTCGTCACCAACCTCCTCGACGGCAAGAAGGTCCCGCTGTACGGCGAGGGCCTCAACGTCCGCGACTGGCTGCACGTCGACGACCACTGCCAGGGCATCGACCTGGTGCGCACCGGCGGCCGGCCCGGCGAGGTCTACAACATCGGCGGCGGCACGGAACTGAGCAACAAGGAACTCACCGGGCTGCTCCTGGAGGCCTGCGGGGCCGACTGGGACAGCGTGGAGTACGTCGAGGACCGCAAGGGCCACGACCTGCGCTACTCCGTCGACTGGAGCAAGCTCCACGACGAGCTGGGCTACACCCCGCGCCACGACTTCGCCACCGGCCTCGCCGCCACCGTCGCCTGGTACCGCGACAACCGCGCCTGGTGGGAGCCCCTCAAGCAGCGCGTCGGCACCGCGGCGAAGCAGGTCGAGGGATGAAGTGGCTGGTCACCGGCGCCGCCGGCATGCTCGGCCGCGACACCGTCGAGGAACTCCTCAGGCGCGGTGAGGACGTCGTGGGCCTCGCCCACGCCGCCCTGGACATCACCGACCCCGACGACGTGCGCCGCGTCCTCACCGAGCACCGGCCCGCCCTGGTCGTCAACTGCGCCGCCTACACCGCCGTCGACGACGCCGAGACGGACGAGGACACCGCGCTCCGCATCAACGGCGTCGGCCCGCGCCTGCTCGCCCAGGCCTGCGCCGAGCACGGCGCCCGGCTCATCCACGTCTCCACGGACTACGTCTTCGACGGCGAGGCCCGCAGCGCCCCGTACCCCGAGGACCACACCCCGGCCCCGCGCACGGCGTACGGCCGCACCAAACTCGCCGGTGAGCAGGCCGTCCTGGCCACGCTGCCCGACGCGAGCGTCGTCCTGCGCACGGCTTGGCTGTACGGTGCCCACGGCGGCAACTTCGTGCGTACGATGATCGACCTGGAGGCGCGTCGGGACACCCTCGACGTCGTCGACGACCAACGCGGTCAGCCCACTTGGAGCGCGGACGTCGCCGCACGCATCGCCGACCTCGGACCCCGCATCGGTCCCGAGGCGAACGGTATTCTCCACGCCACCAACTCCGGCGAGGCAACCTGGTTCGAGCTGGCGCGCGAGGTGTTCCGCCTCGTCGACGCCGACCCGGACCGGGTGCGCCCCACCACCAGCGCGGCCTTCGTCCGGCCCGCACCCAGGCCCGCATACAGCGCCCTCGGCCACGGCCGCTGGCAGCAGACCGGTCTCGGACCCCTCCGTGACTGGCGTACCGCCCTGCACGAAGCACTGCCACACATCCGCAAGGAGATTTCCTCGTGAAACGTCATGAGTTCCTCCGGGAGCTCCACAAGGTCAGCGCGAACAGGAACTACCTGGAGATCGGCGTCAACGACGGCCGAAGCCTGACCCTGTCCCGGGTACCCAGCATCGCGATCGACCCCGCGTTCAAGGTGGTCTCCGAGATCCGCTGCGACGTCCATCTCGCCAAGGCCACCAGCGACGACTTCTTCGCCCGGCAGAACCCCCTCGCCCACCTCACGGGCGGCCGGCACCCGCTGCGCAACCTGGCCCGCAACCGCAGCCCGTTCGGCTACTGGCAGCGCACCACGCTCGACCTGTCGTTCATCGACGGCATGCACCTGTTCGAGTACGCGCTGCGCGACTTCATCAACGTCGAGAAGCACTCGGACTGGGCCAGCGTCATCGTCCTCGACGACATGCTGCCCCGCAGCATCGACGAGGCCGCCCGCGACCGGCACACCAACGCCTGGACCGGCGACGTCTACAAGCTGATCGAGATCCTCGCCCGGTACCGCCCCGACCTGGTCACGGTCCTCGTCGACACCGCGCCCACCGGACAGCTCATCGTCTTCGGCGCCGACCCCGACAACACCGTGCTCTCGGACAAGTACGACGAGATCATCGCGGAGTTCGAGGTCGCGGACCCGCAGAAGGTCCCCGAGAGCGTCCTGGAGCGCACCCCGGCCGTCAAGCCGGAGACCCTCGTCGAGGCCGCCTTCTGGGCCCCGCTCGTCCGCTCCCGCAACCGCGGCACCAAGCGCGGCAAGGGCTGGGAGCAGCTGCGCCGCAGCCTGGAGCCGCTGAGCACCAGCCGCTGACGCCAGACTGAACAAAACCCGGGGCCCGGCAGCTCATCAGCTGCCGGGCCCCGGGATTTCGTATGGGTCGGTTACTGCTTGTCGCGCAGGCCCGCGTAGTAGGCCGCGCAGTCCGCGTACGACGGCAGCAGCCCGGCCCGCTCGGCCTCCGCCAGCGTGGGCGCCTCGGCGTCCTTCTCCGACAGCACCGGCTCGATGCCCTCGGGCCAGGCGATGCCCAGCGCCGGGTCGAGCGGATGCACGCCGTGCTCACGGCCCGGCGCGTACCCGGTCGAGCACAGGTAGACCACGGTGGCGTCGTCGGTGAGCGCCATGAAGGCGTGCCCGAGGCCTTCCGCGAGGAACACGGCGTGCCGGGTGTCGTCGTCGAGGCGTACGGCCTCCCACTGCCCGTAGGTGGGCGAGCCGACCCGGATGTCCACCACGACGTCCAGGACCGCGCCGCGCACGCACGTCACGTACTTGGCCTGGCTCGGCGGTACGTCCGAGAAGTGCACCCCGCGCACGACACCCCGGCGCGAGACCGAGCAGTTGGCCTGGGCGAGGGAGAGGTCGTAGCCGGTGGCCTCGCGGAACTCCTCGCCGCGGTACCACTCGTGGAAGCTGCCCCGGTCGTCCGGGAAGATCTTCGGCTCCAGTACCCAGGCGCCTTCGATGTCCAGTGCGCGCATGGTCTCAGGCTCCGTTTCCGCGTCGCAGCCCGGCCTTGCGGGCGATCTTCCCGAGGGTGCGCCGCACCTTGCGGACCACCTTCTGACCGGTGCTCGGCCCGGCCGGCTTGACCGGCCGTACGACCTGGACGCGGCCGGCCTTGGCGGCGAGGCTGACGGACATCGCCAGGAAGCGCGGCTCGTCGGCCTCGGGTGCGAGGCACAGGGCGGGCTTCCAGGTCCCGTCGGCCAGCGCGCTGCCGGGCAGTGTCGCCTCGAAGAAGGCACCGGACAGCGTGCCCTCCACGTCCACGGGCGCGGCGGCGGTCGCCGAGGTCAGGCGCAGCAGCGCCTTGGTGTCGCCGGGCACGTGCAGCGGCAACGCGACACGCAGCCGGTCACCCGTGACGGTGACATCGTCCGGCTTGAGGCGACCGAGACCCACTCCCTTCACCGCACGATCGACATCGAGCGACAGGGTGGCCTGCTTGGCGGTCCAGTACGGCAGGACCACGCGACCGGCGACCACACCGGCCGGGGGCACCGGACGGGGGTCCAGTTTGACCGGGCCGAGACGGCACTCACGGGTCCAGCCGCCCAGCTTGATCCGGACGAACACGTCGAACAGACCGCCGCCGAGGGCGACACCGCCCGCCGCCGTACCGGGGTCGACGGTGGCCGTACCGCGCAGCACCAGCCGCACCTGATCGTCCTCGTCGGCCGGGAGGGTCTCGCGGGTCAACTCCACCGGCTGGAAGAACTGGGCGGCCGTGGACCGCTCACGCACCAGGAAGTCCGCCGTCGCGCTCCCGAACCGGGCGACGGTCGAGGCCGCCACGCGGGCGATCGCGTCGTCGGCGTCGGTGGGCGTGCCGTCCAGGTCGGCGCCGTCGCTGTCGTCCTCGGCGGGGAACGTCATCGGCTTGCCGTGGGAGGTGAACTCGGCGCTGAAGCCGACGTGGAGGACCCCGTCCTGCCACTCGACACTCAGGGGAGTGGCCGAGGGGGCGAGCGACGCCTCCCACTCGGCGAAGGCGATCACGTCGTCCAGCCGGTCGGCGGCGATCAGCGCCGCGACGATCCGCTGCGCCTCCTGCATGCCGTTGGCGACACCCGGCCCGAAGCGCTCGACGACGACCCCGCGGATCTCGTCGAACATCTCCTTGCGGTAGTCCTCGGGCAGCTTGAGGAGACGGTTGCTGCGCATCCGCTCGACCATCTCGTTGCGCAGCCAGCGCCGGAACAGCCGGTCGCGCACGGCACCGGGCTCGGTGTACCGCTCGACGACATCGAGGGCCTCGCGCAGATTCCGGAAATACCCCACGGGGTCGAAGCGCTGGAATCCCGCGTTCGAGGCGTCGTCGCGCTTGACGTGGTAGTAGCAGACGTAGTCGCTGAGCACGGAGACGTTGTCCGCGCGCAGATAGGCCTCGGTGACGAAGACATGGTCTTCGAGCCGCCGCCGACCCTCGGGGAAACGCAGCCCGATACGGTCGAGAAAGGCCCGCCGGACCATCTTGTGCGGGGTGAGACTGTCGATCAGCGGGGCGTTCTCGACACTGGCCTTGGGGTGGTTGTGCCGGAACAACTCCACCGGCACCGGGCGGCCCTTGCCGGCCATCTTTCCGACGATCACATCGGCACCGTTGGCCACGCCGTAGTCGTACATCCGCTCAAGGGCCTCGTCACCGAGATAGTCGTCGTTGTCGACGAACATCACGAACTCGCCCTGCGAGGCCTCGATACCGACGTTGCGCGGCTTGCCCGACCAGCCCGAGTTCTCCTGGTGGATGACCTGGATACGCGGTTCCTCCGCGGCGAGCTGGTCCAGCCGGGCCGGGGTCTCGTCGGTGGAACCGTCGTCGACGAAGATCACTTCGTACTCGTCGGCGGGCAGCGACTGCCGCAGCAGCGACGCGACGCAGTCCTCGATGTACGGTCCCGGGTTGTACACCGGAACGATGACGCTGACCTTGACCGGCATGCGGCTGGAAGCCCCCTTTTGGCTTTACTCCCCGTTTCCGCAACGGCACGGTCCGGGATGCCTGATACTAACCGGGCGCGACCCTCGCGCCCGAAGGGGCGCGTCAGCGCCCTTGAGGGGCGCGGGGAACTGCGCGACAAGCCACGACGGCGCCGCGGCCGCAAAACGGCAAATCGCGGCACCCCCTACGCACCCCCTACGCTCACCAACGTGCGCCTCCTGCTGCTTTCCGACACCCACCTCCCCAAACGCGCCCGCGAGCTACCGACGCAACTTCTTACCGAACTCCCGCACACAGACGTAGTGATCCACGCCGGCGACTGGGTCGACACACCCACCCTCGATCTCCTGGAGGCCCGCTCACGCCACCTGATCGGCGTATACGGCAACAACGACGGCCCCGACCTACGCGCAAGACTCCCCGAGGTGGCCTACGCCGACCTCGGCGGCCTCCGCCTCGGCGTCGTCCACGAGACCGGCCCCGCACAGGGCCGAGAGGCCCGCTGCACCACCCGCTTCCCCGACCTCGACGTCCTCGTGTTCGGCCACAGCCACATCCCGTGGGACACCACGACGGACACCGGCCTCCGGCTGCTGAACCCCGGCTCGCCGACCGACCGCCGCCGTCAGCCGCACTGCACGTACATGACGGCGACGGTGACGCACGACGGCCGCCTCACCGACGTGGAACTGCACCGACTGCCGCCCCGCCGGAGCTAGCCCACCTTCGGCGGATGGATCGCGCCGGCCGTCGCCGTCAGCGCGACCCCGCTGCCGCCCCACCGCAGCGCGACGATCTCGGCGGCCACGGACACCGCGACCTCCTCGGGCGTACGCGCGCCGAGGTCCAGCCCGATGGGGGAGCGCAGCCGGGACAGCTCGGCCCCGGTGAGGCCGGCCTCCGTCAGCCGGGTCCGGCGGTCGTCGTGGGTGCGGCGGCTGCCCATCGCCCCGATGTACGCGGCGGGGCGGCGCAGCGCCTCCTCCAGCAGCGGAACGTCGAACTTCGGGTCATGGGTCAGGACGCACACCACCGTGCGCTCGTCGGTGTCCGTGCCGCGCAGATAGCGGTGCGGCCAGTCGACGACCACCTCGACACCCTCGGGGAACCGCTTCGGGGTGGCGAAGACCGGGCGCGCGTCGCAGACGGTGACCCGGTAGCCGAGGAAGGCGCCGATGCGGGCCACGGCGGCGGCGTAGTCGATGGCGCCGAAGACGAGCATGCGGGGCGGGGGCGCGAAGGAGTGCAGGAACACGGTGACGGCGTCCTCGCGCCGCTCCCCGTTGGGCCCGTAGTGCCGCAACCCCGTTGCCCCGAGGGCGAGTTCACCGCGTGCGTCGGCGGTGACGGCCACGTCGAGGCCGGTCGCGCCGAGCGTGCCGGACACCTCGTCGGGCCACACGGCGAGCGTGGCGCCGCGTGCCGCCGGACCGTCGGTCACGGTGGCCACGGTCACCGGCCGGCCCGCCGCCACGGCCTTCGCGACCGCCGCGAAGGACGGATCGAGGGCGGGCGTCACGGGCCGCACCAGCACGGTGATCTCGCCGCCGCAGGTCAGTCCCACGGCGAAGGCGTCCTCGTCGCTGTAGCCGAAGGTCGCGAGTCGCGCCTCGCCGTCCGCCACCACCTCCTGGGCCAGCTCGAACACCTCGCCCTCCACGCACCCCCCGGACACACTGCCCACCACCTCGTCACCGGGTCCGACCGCCATCGCGGCCCCGGGATCGCGGGGCGTGCTGCGGCTGACCGAGACGACGGTGGCGAGGCCGAACGGTTCGCCCGCCGCGTACCAGCGCCCGAGCGCCGGGAGGATGTCACGCACGATCCGCTCCTTTTGTCGCCCATGTGACTCGATCATCGACCATCAGTGCCAAAAGCTGAAGATTACTCAACAGTCACTTGGTATTGACGACCACTGATGCGCGCGGGACTGTAATGGACATGTCGAAGTTGCGCGTGCATCTGCTCGGCGTACTGGTCCTGGTCACGGGTTTCCTGACCACCGTCGGCTCCCAGCCCGCCCGGGCCGACACCCTCTGGTTCGACACCCCTACCTCTACCACCCTCACCGTCCAGAACGGTCGGTTCACCGACGCTCTGGGCCGCGAGGTCGTGCTCCGCGGCTACAACGTCTCCGGTGAGACGAAGCTCAAGGAGAACAACGGACTCCCCTTCGCCTCGGTCGCCGACGCCAAGAAGTCCGCGACCGCGCTGCGAGCGCTCGGTGGCGGCAACAGCGTCCGCTTCCTGCTCTCGTGGGCGTACGCGGAGCCCGTACGTGGCACGGTGAGCAGCAGCTATCTGGCCGCCGCCACCGCTCAGATGGGTGCCTTCCTGGACGCGGGCATCCGCGTCTACCCCGACTTCCACCAGGACCTCTACTCCCGCTGGCTCTTCGACTCCGACAGTTGGTACACCGGCGACGGCGCCCCCAAGTGGGCCGTCGACCTGGGTGACTACCCGGACGAGTACTGCGGGATCTGCCCCTTCTGGGGACAGAACATCACCTCCAACGCGGCGGTGACGGAGGCGACGTACGACTTCTGGCACAACACCAACGGCGTCCAGGACTCGTTCCTCCTCACCGCACAGAAGACGATGGCGTACCTCAAGGCAAACCTCACCAGCGCCCAGTTCACGGGTGTCGTCGGCTTCGACCCGTACAACGAGCCGCACTTCGGGACCCTCGACTCCGGTCAGACCAGCCGGACTTGGGAGAAGGACGTCCTCTGGCCCTTCTACGTCAAGTTCCGCGCCCGGATGGACGCGGCGGGCTGGCAGGACAAGCCCGCCTTCGTCGAGCCGAACCTCTTCTGGAACGCCAACATCGACTTCCAGAAGCAGGAGGGCGGACTGCTCGACGCGGGAGCCATCGGCACGCGCTACGTCTTCAACACGCACTTCTACGACCAGAAGGCGATCTCCGGCGTCTTCATGTGGGGCAACGCCGAGGACGGCCAGTACGTCACCGACTTCGGCACGGTCCGCGACCGGGCCGCCGCCCTCGGGACGACCGGGATCATCAGCGAGTTCGGCCACCCGCTGGCCGGCTCGGTCTCCGGCAAGGCGCCCACGGTCTACAAGGCGATGTACCAGGCCCTCGACTCCCGGGTGAAGGGCGCGAGTTGGTGGTCCGGCGCGAGCGGATCGGGGCCGGTGCTCTCCGGCAGCCAGTGGCAGTGGGACATCTACAACGGCCGCCACAACGAGCTGATGAACGACAACCCCGACAAGGTCCTCACCACCGGCGACGCCTGGAACGACGAGGACCTGTCCGCCGTACGCCTCGACGACTCCGGTACGGCGGTGCTGCGGCAGGACGCCCGGATGCTGGACCGCGTCTATCCGGGCGCCACGGCCGGGACGACGCTCGCCTTCACCTACGAGGACCGCTCGCGGGACGGCTCCACGACCCTCACCTGGAACCCGGTGCCGAGTTCGCTGCCGAACGTGTCCACGCTGGTGGGCTCGGGGCAGTACAGCGTGCTGGTGTGGCGCTCGAAGGGGATCTCGGCGCCGACGGAGCTGCATCTGCCGGCGTCCTTCCCGACCGCGACGACGACGGTGGTCTCCGACCTCGGCACGGTGTACGGGCCGCCGGCCTACTCGTCGACGACGCCTGTCGCGGCGGGGACGGAGCCCGGTGGCACGGGGAGTCGGCGGTTGCTGCTCACCGCGGCGGACTCGGGGGTTCTGCACTACGCGCTGGTGACGAATGGGGCGACGGCTCCTTCGGCGACCCTGCTGAGTGCTGCGCGGGCTGAGCTGGCTTCTTGGGCCGCGTCCGAGTTCAGTTAGGTAGTTCTTCGGCCGCCGGCCGGTGGGGGCTTGTCGCGCCCACGCGGCGGAGCCGCAAATTGACACAGCCCCGCGCCCCTGAAAGATCAGGGGCGCGGGTGCGCGCGTGGCTTCAGCAGAACAGGTACCTCAGTTGGTTGTCGGGCTTGTCCAGTCCGCCTCGACATGGGCGAGGCGGACTCTCTGCGGGTGGTCGCCGACCGGGACCGACACCGTCTTCTGGCCGGTGGTGAAGTCGATGGCCGTGATCTGGTCGGCGCCGCTCTCGGAGATCACGCAGGACTTGCCGTCACCGCTCACCGTGGCCCAGTAGGGCTTCGAGGCGGTGACGAGCGGGCCCTCCTGGAGGGTCGTACGGTCGACGACCGTCGCGTAGTCGTCCATCGTGCCCGCGACGCACAGCTTCGTGCCGTCCGGCTTCATCGAGATGCCGTGGTGGCGTGAGTCGTTGACGAACGTGGTGCGGTCGTCGCTGGTCGCCGGGTTCTTGGGCAGGGTCTTCGTCCGGGTGATCCGGTCGGTGGCGATGTCGTACTCGAAGAAGCCGTTGAAGAACGAGACCTGGAAGTACAGCTTCGTCTCGTCGGGCGAGAAGGCGGCGGGACGGACCGCGTCCGAGTAGTCCGTGAGCCCGATCGCGTCGAGCCGGTCCCGCATGTCGATCACCCTCACCTGCTGGAAGGTGGCCGCGTCGACGACCGTGATCTTCCGGTCGCCCTTCGTGAAGTCCTGCCAGGGGGCGTCCTGCGAGGTGTTGACGTCCCCGATGGACATGTTCCAGATGTACTTGCCGTCCTTGGTGAAGATGTTCTCGTGCGGCTTGTCGCCGGTCTTGAACGAACCGATCTGCGCACCGGTGTTGATGTTGAGCACATGCACGGTGTTGGAGATCGAGGCCGAGACCGCGACCCGTGTTCCGTCGGGGGAGACCGCCATGTGGTCGGAGCGGTAACCCGACACGGGGAAGCGCCAGTTGATCGCACCGGTGGCCAGGTTGATCGACACGACGTCGGCGAAGCTCGGCCGGGACACCACCATCGACTTGCCGTCCGGGGTGGAGTACATGTCGTCGACCAGCTGGTCGTGGCCCTCGCCCACGCCGTTGCGGATGGCCATGAAGTAGATCCACTTGATCGGGTCCGCGTTGATCGCGGCCAGCCGTGCCTCCTTGTCCGGTACGACGTTGATCCGGCCGATCTTGGCGAAGTCGCCGGTGGACTTGATGACGTCCGCGGTGCCTTCCCAGTTGTTGCCGACGAACATCACCTCGCGCAGGCTCGCGGCCGCGGTGGCGCCCTCGGCGTCGGTCGCGGCCACGGCGGCGCTCGCGGGGGCGGTGACGGTCAGGACAAGGGCGGCGGCCATGGCACAGAGGTACCTGGATCTGGAAGCGGACATGCGTGCTCTCCCCTCCGGGAGTGGGCGATGGGCTGTGGCGGGTGCATGACATGCGTGAGAGAAAATCTGAACACGGTCACGTTCAGATTGGACTTACTGGAAAGTAAGGAGGGGGTGCCCTTCTCCACAAGAGTGCGTACACGACAAACTTGGCCACCGGACCGACGGAGGAGGGTTCATTGGCGGGCAGGCTCAAGGCGCCGACCGGTCGTTACGCGGGCAAGACGGCCGAGGAACGGCAGATCGCACGGCGCGGGCGATTCCTGGACGCCGCACTCCAGCTGTTCGGCGACACCCCGGGCTACCGCTCGACGACCGTCGCCGCGCTCAGCGAGGCGGCCGGCCTGTCGACCCGCCAGTTCTACGAGGAGTTCCGCACCCTGGAGGACGTGCTGGCCGCCCTGCACCTCCTGGTCAACGACTGGGCCGAGGAGGCGGCGCTCACCGCGCTGGCCGCCGCCGAGGACCTGCCCCTCGCCGAACGCGCCGCCGCGATCTTCCGCGCCTACGCCGCCAACGTCACCGCCGACCCGCGCCGCATCCGCATCACCTTCGTCGAGATCATCGGTGTCAGCGCCCGCCTGGAGGAACAGCGGCTGGCCCGCCGCTCCCGCTGGGTGAAGCT
This sequence comes from Streptomyces sp. NBC_00075, assembly GCF_045041225.1. Classification (NCBI taxonomy): domain Bacteria; kingdom Bacillati; phylum Actinomycetota; class Actinomycetes; order Kitasatosporales; family Streptomycetaceae; genus Streptomyces; species Streptomyces sp. NBC_00075. The sequence goes on along the minus strand of NZ_CP108243.1, from coordinate 748,386 downwards.
CATCTGCACGGAGGCCGAGGCCGCCGTCGCCGCGGGAGAGGCGGCGCCACGCGACTACCAGCTCGCCGCGACCGCCTTCATCGGCAGCGTCAACGGCCTGCTGCACGACTGGAGCGCCGGCTGGGTGAACGCCACGCTGGACGAGGTGGTGGACGAGCTGGTGCGGATGCTGCTGGGCATCCTGCGCCCGGCGGGGTGGGTGCCGGTGGACGGGGAGGGCGCCGCCCGCGCCGAGACGGAGCCGGATCCCGGCCCCCTGCGGTCATGATCGCTACACGTGCGGGGGTCCGCCGTCCGGCGGGCGGGAGTGTCGCGCCCCAAAGGGGCGCGGGGAACTGCGCGACCAGCCCCCACCGCCCCGCGGCCAAGCAACTACCCGTGCCGCGGAGCGACTAGCGCCGCAGCGCAGCCAGAAACAGGCCGAGCGGCACCGCCATCGCCGCGAGCGTCAGACACGCGGCCGTCAACCGCCCTTTCAACCGGAGGTACTTCGCCTCGTACTCGGCCCGCAACTCCGCACTGCGCACAGCGGTGCGCTGCCAGGACGCACGGGCAAGAGCGAGCTGCTCCGCCTCGAACTGCCTCTCCAGCTCCGCCCGCTGATGGCTCGTCAGCCAGTCGAACCGGGCCGAGAAGCGGGCCGCCGCCTCGTGTCCCTCCTGACGCGTGGCGGCGATGAGCAGATGCCCCTGGATCTCGTTGACGAGGCTCGTCACGTCCGTCCGACGGTCGTCGTCTCTCGTGGTCACCGTCGGGTCAACTCCCTCTGCGGGGTGGCGTGGTGGAGGTCGAACGCCGGGGATTCGCTGCGGATACGGGGGAGGGAGACGAAGTTGTGGCGCGGGGGCGGGCAGGACGTGGCCCACTCCAGGGAGCGGCCGTAGCCCCACGGGTCGTCGACCTCGACCTTCTTGCCGTACTTGGCGGTCTTCCAGACGTTGTAGAAGAACGGGAGGACCGAGAGGCCGAGCAGGAACGAGCTGATCGTCGAGATCGTGTTGAGGGCGGTGAGGCCCTCGACCGCGAGGTAGTCGGGGATGCGACGGACCATACCGTTCGGCCCGAGCCAGTGCTGGACGAGGAAGGTGCCGTGGAAGCCGATGAAGAGCGTCCAGAACGTGATCTTGCCGAGGCGCTCGTCGAGCATCTTGCCGGTGAACTTCGGCCACCAGAAGTGGAAGCCGGAGAACATCGCGAAGACGACTGTGCCGAAGACGACGTAATGGAAGTGGGCGACGACGAAATACGTGTCGGACACGTGGAAGTCGATGGGGGGCGAGGCCAGCATCACCCCGGTCAGGCCGCCGAAGGTGAAGGTGATGAGGAAGCCGGTGGCCCAGAGCATCGGTGTCTCGAAGGACAGGGAGCCCTTCCACATGGTTCCGATCCAGTTGAAGAACTTCACGCCGGTCGGTACGGCGATGAGGAACGTCATGAAGGAGAAGAACGGGAGGAGGACGCCGCCGGTGACGTACATGTGGTGGGCCCACACGGTCACGGACAGACCCGCGATGGCGATGGTGGCGCCGATCAGGCCCATGTAGCCGAACATCGGCTTGCGGGAGAAGACCGGGATGACCTCGCTGATGATGCCGAAGAACGGCAGGGCGATGATGTACACCTCTGGATGCCCGAAGAACCAGAACAGGTGCTGCCACAGCAACGCCCCGCCGTTCGCGGCGTCGAAGACATGTGCCCCGAATTTCCGATCCGCCTCCAGCGCGAAGAGCGCGGCGGCGAGGACGGGGAAGGCGAGCAGGACCAGGACCGCGGTCAGCAGCACGTTCCACACGAAGATCGGCATGCGGAACATGGTCATGCCGGGGGCGCGCATGCAGATGATGGTGGTGATGAAGTTGACCGCGCCGAGGATGGTGCCGAAGCCGGAGAAGGCCAGGCCCATGATCCACAGGTCGGCGCCGATGCCCGGGGAGCGGACGGCGTCGGAGAGCGGGGAGTAGGCGAACCAGCCGAAGTCGGCCGCGCCGGAGGGGGTGAGGAAGCCGCCGACGGCGATGAGCGAGCCGAACAGGTAGAGCCAGTAGGCGAACATGTTCAGCCGCGGGAAGGCGACGTCGGGGGCGCCGATCTGGAGCGGCATGATCCAGTTGGTGAAACCGGCGAACAGCGGTGTCGCGAACATCAGCAGCATGATCGTGCCGTGCATCGTGAACGCCTGGTTGAACTGCTCGTTCGACATGATCTGAAGGCCCGGCCGGGCCAGCTCGGCGCGCATGAACAGCGCCATCACGCCACCGATGCAGAAGAACGCGAACGACGTCACCAGATACAGCGTGCCGATCGTCTTGTGGTCCGTCGTGGTGAGCCACTTGACGGCTCGGCGACCGGTGGTGGTGCGGGGTGGGAGCTCGATGGTCTTCACGCCCCGCCTGTGTCCGCGCCCGGTCCCGGCGTCACACTCGGACGACGCGACAAGAATCACGGAGACGGGTGTGACGATCCGCGGACTGCCGGACACCAACGGAGCATGAGCAACGACGAGACCTTCGCCGCTGCCTATCGCGAGCACTACTGGGCGGTCAGCCGCTATGTCGCTCGGCGACTGGACGGCCGTACGAGCGAGGTGGAGGAAGTGGTGGCGGACGTCTTCACCGTCGCCTGGCGACGCCGTACCGATCTGCCGGCGTCCCCGCTGCCCTGGCTGTACGGCGTGGCACGCAACTGCCTGGCCAACGCGGTACGCGGCCAGGGCCGCCGCCGACGGCTCGTCGACCGGGTGGGCAACGACGAGACGGCGCACGGCAGACAGGTCGTGGCGAGCCCCGACGCCGAGTCGCCGGGCGCCTGGGTGCACGAGGCGCTCGGCCGGCTCACCCCGGCCGACCAGGAGATACTGCGCCTGACGGCCTGGGAGGGACTCGCCGTCGACGAGGTCGCGGTGGCCCTGGGGTGCGGTACGCGCGCGGCGGCGATGCGGCTGCACCGGGCCCGGCGCCGGCTGAGAACCGAGATCGACCGGATACGCCCCGCGCTCGCCGCCGACGTGAACTCCCCGAAGGAACACGGCCATGCCTGACGAACTCGACCTGCTGCGCGCCGCCGACCCGGTACCGGCGGGCGGCCCCCTCTTCGGCGACGGCCCCCTGGACCACGACGCGGAACGCCGCCTGAACCAACTCCTCCACACCAGCGGCCGGTTCGGCCGTCGCCGTACCCGCTGGACGTGGAGCCTCGCGACCGTCGCCGTCGTCGCGGTGACCGCGCTGGCCCTCCTCCTCGCGGGCCCGAACACGGCCCCGGCTGTGGCCGCACCCCGCCCGCTGCTCGTGCAGGCCGGCTCCACCCCCGTACCCCTGGCCAGGATGGCCGCGATCGCCGACGCGGCGGCCGCGGACGGCTCACCGGAACTCCGGAGGGGCACCCACGTACAGACGTGGAGCATGGGCATGTCGGAGGACAAGCCGCCGATCACGCTGCCCGTCGAGCGCATCGTGCGCTGGCACGCCGACGCGAGCCATACGGAGCTGGTGGTGGCGACGGATCCCCGGCATCCCGGCCGTCCGGTCCTCTCCGAGGGGGACGGCGAACCCGGCCTGGTCGAGGACGGGCATGTCATCAGCGAACAGACGTTCGGTCCGAGCTGGAGCGACGCCCCACCCGAGTCGCCGCCACCGCACGACCCGGAGCGCCTGAAGGCCTACCTCCAGGAGGCACAGCACCAGACCACACCCCTCACGACACCCGAACTCCTGGACGCGGTAAGGGTGTTGCTCGACCACTGGACCCTCGGCGCCCGCGAGAACGCGGCACTCGCCGCGCTGCTGGCGGACGCGGAGGGCCTGCGCCCCGTCGGCCGGGTGACGGACCGGCTCGGCCGCCCCGGCCAGGCGTACGTGTACGACGGCCACGGTGCCCGCCGCATGCTGATCCTGGCCCCGACCACCGGCACCGTCCTCGGCCTGGAACTCACCGCGACCTATGCGGAGCCCGAGTGGGGCCTCAAGAAGGGCGACGTCATGGATTACAGCGCCTGGATGCGCTGATCAGGAACCCTCCTCGTCCCACGCCTGCAACACCGTCTGGTCGACGATCTTGCCGTCGCGGAGGGACAGCATCGAGCCGGCCAGGACTCGGACGCCGTCCGGGTACAGACAGGACTCGGTGTAGGCGACCTGGTCGCCCTGGACGACGACCTGTTCCAGTTTGTGGGTCATGTCCCTGCTGTAGACGTCGTTCAGCATGGTGCTGATCTCGTCGCGTCCGTGCATGACCATCGGGTGGCTGGGCTGGGTGTTGTGGTCGACGACGCGGAGTTCTGCGTCGTCGGCGTAGAGCGACAGCAGGGCCGTCGCGTCCTGTCCTTCGATGCCCCGGCGCAGTGCTTCGGTGTCGAAGGTGTGGCTTGCCGCGGTGCCCATGGTGACCTCCTCCGAGGGGGCGCGGCCCGGTCGGGCGCGGGCCGCGAGGGGCCCCTCCTTCTGAGGCTCCTCCGTCCCGGTGACCTCGGCAAGCGCAGGCAGAAGATGAGCCTGACGAGTGAGGAGAGCGGGGTGGCCGTGTCCGGGGAGGGGCGCGGGCCGTTGCTGAATGCATGATCTCAACACGACGAATCGCCGCCGCCGTTGGTCTCGCCGTCGGCGTCACCGGCCTCGCCGCCCCGCTGGCCGGTGCGGCCCCCGCCGCCGACCAGAACGCGGGCAAGCTGAACCCGATCGCCCAGCTCGACTCGCTCGCCGTGAGCGAGATTCCCGCCCAGTACCACGACGACCTGCCCCGGGTCTCCACCCAGCTCAGCTCGCTCAACCGGCTGAACGACCTCCAGCAGCTGCACCAGGTGACCGACATGGCCGCCCCTGTTACCGGGCTGCTGCCGGGCATCGAGGCCTGACAGACGTAACAGACGCAGCCTTACGAGCAGGAAGCGAGGGCCCCCGGCCGCACCGGGCGGCCCTCGCTCCTGTGTGCTACCTCTGCCTGATCGTCGTCGTCGGTTCCGTGCCCAGGAAGTGGAAACCGGGTCTCGGGTGCATCAGGAAGTCGTGGTGGGAGATGTTCCACGCGTAGGCGCCCGCCAGTGAGAACAGCACCCGGTCGCCCGCCCGGAGTCTCGTCACCGGGACCCGGCGGGCCAGTACGTCCTTCGGTGTGCACAGCTGGCCCGCCAGCGTGACCCGTGCCTCCTCGGCCGCCGGGCGGGGCCACGGGTGCGGCCAGGTTTCCACCGGCAGCACCGTGCAGGGCTGGTCGTGGCCCTTCGTCGCCGGGGTGCGCAGATGGTGGGTGCCGCCCCGGACCACCGCGAACTCCTCGCCGTGGCTCCGCTTCACATCCAGCACCTCGGTGGCGTACCAGCCGCAGTACGCGGTCAGCGCCCGGCCCGGCTCGATACGCAGGGTGAGTTCCGGGTACGCCTCGGTCAGCCACGCCAGGCCCCTGCCGAACGCCGCCCAGTCGAAACGGCGGTTCGGGGCGGCGTAGTCGACGGCCATCCCACCGCCGACGTTCACCTCGCTGATGCGCACCCCGAGCCCCGCCGCCCAGGTCACCACGGACTCCGCCACCGCCAGCTGTTCCCGGGCGTCGAGTCCGCTCGCCAAGTGGGCGTGGATTCCGCGCAGTTCGAGCTGGGGGTACGTCCCGTCCGTGAGTGCCCGGAACGCCCGCGCGGCTCCGGCCGGGTCCAGGCCGAAGGGGGTCGGCCGTCCGCCCATCGTGAGCGAACTGCCCGCCAACGAGCCGTCCGCCACGGGGATGTTGACGCGGACCAGCACCGCCACCCGCCGCTCGGGTCCTGCGTGACGCGTCAACTCGGCGATCATGCGCAGCTCGTGCTCGCTCTCGACATGGAACCGGTCGACGCCCTGCTTCAGCGCGGCCAGCACCTCGTCCGGCGTCTTCCCCGGCCCGCCGAACGCCAGCGGCCGGCCCGGCACCGCGTCGGCGACATGGGCGAGTTCGCCGCCCGAGGAGACCTCGTAGCCGTCGACGTACGGCGAGAGCGCGGCCAGGATCTCCGGCTCCGGGTTGGCCTTGGCCGCGTAGTACAGCTCGACCCGCTCGGGCAGCGCCGCCCTGACCATCGCCGCGTGACCGCACAGCTCCGTCAAGTCGTAGACGTACGCGGGCAGTTCGTTGGCGGGCAGGGACAGTGCGTGGTCGCGCACGGCGAGGGTCATCGGGTGCTCCGGGTGGTGTCGCGCAGGATGTCCTCGGCGAGCGGGGACGGCAGCCGTACGTATCCTGCCTCGCGGTCCGCCTTGCGCTCCCAGCGGGTGAGAAGGTTTGCCTTCGCGGGCAACGGCACCCCGGCGAGCAGTGCGGCGAGCCGGGGCGGGCAGCCCGAACGGTCGGCGTAGGACCGGAGCGTGTCACGCACCCGCGCCCACAGCTCGGCCTCGGCCTCCGGGTGCAAGTCCGCCAGGGCGGCGAGGAGTTCGGCGATGTGGTTGACGAGCAGGCAGTAGACGACCCGGTCCCAGCCGCGCTCAGCGTCGTACGTCATCGGGCCCGCGACCTCTGCCGGTACGGCGGTCAGCGTGTCGGTGTGGTGCTCGGGGACCAGCTTGGTGCCCTCCAGGTCCCGGAAGAGGACCTGGGCGGGGCGGCCGTCGGCGCCCACGCAGATCAGCACGTTCTGGAGATGCGGTTCCAGGACGAGGCCGTGGTCGAAGTAGGCGGCAAGGACGGGCGGTACGAGCAGTTCGAGGTACGTCGACCACCAGTCGAGGGCCGTGTCCGGGTCCGCGTCGGTGAGCAGCCGGGAGACGTGCGCGGCGCTCGACGGGAACTCGTCGGCAACCGCCGCCGCCAGCAGGGGAGTTGCCCCGGGTGCGAGGCGTCGGGGGAGGCCCTCGCGGACGATCACGCCGAAGCCCTCGAAGAGGTCGCGGTCCGGGGTGCCGTCGGGGCCGGGCAGGGCCAGCGTCCGGTAGGCGGGCTCGCGGAGCACCGCGCTGCCGGGGAAGCGTTCGGCCAGCTCGCTGAGGGCCGGGGCGAGGGAGCGGGTGAGGGCGACGGCACCGGACAGTTCGTAACTGCTGTTCTTGCGCAGGCAGTTGGTGATCCGGACGTTCAGGCTGAACTTGAGGAACGTCTCGCCGTCGTACAGGGTCCGCACGGACGCGGTCGCGGCGAAGGGGCGTCCGCCCGGGCCGAGGTCCAGGACATCACCGCGCTCCAACGCGGCCCGCAGCAGCGGGTGTTCGCGCAGGGTCTCGTACTGCCAGGGGTGTGTCGGCAGCAGCCGGTAGCCGTCGGGGACGTCCGTGCGCTGACCGTCGAGGGCAGCGGTGGCCCAGGGGGCGGCGGTCTCCTCGGCGATCAGATGGGCGCGTACGGCGAGATGCCGCAGCGGGAAGACGGCCCCGGTCTCCGGCGCGTACGCCGCCCAGGCGCGCGGGTCGCCGGTGCGGGCCTTGGGCGTGGGGTGGAAGCGGTGGCCGAACAGCAGGGACTGCTCGGAGGCGAGATAGGCGGCGAGGTGGGAGGCGGGGTGGTCGGCCGGCCGGGTGGCGGGGCGCTCGTGGGCGAGTGCGGTCGTGATGGCCTGGTGGCTGGAGGTGATCTGGTCCAGGAACTCGTCGTTGCGTTCCCCGGTGCGCAGGGACAGCTCGTCGCGGGTGTACTCGGCCAGCCGCCGCCAGTCGACCACCGCCCAGCCGTCGCCGGCCTGCTCGCTCACCGGGCCGGAGAAGCGGTGGGCGCCCAGGAGGGACGTACGGCGGAGGCTGACCCGCAGGAGAACTCCGCGGCGGGGGAGGCGGAGCAGGAGGTGGCCGTTGTCGACGACGGTCTGGCGTTCCGGGCCCGACACCTCGCGCAGCAGGCAGTTGAGGAGGGTGTGGGTCACCACGTCGTCGGCGGTGGGGAGTTCGGCAACACGCGGTTCGGCAGCGGGCGGTTCGGCGGCTGTGGCGGCGGGCGAGTCGGTCAGTGAGGGCATCAGCGGCTCCAACGGGCGCGGTGCGAGCGGGGGTTGGGGAGGAAGAGGGAGGCGAGGACGGTGAGTGCGGCGGCGCCGCTGCCGGTCAGTACCGGCGCGGCCGGGCCGAAACGGGCGCTGCCCGCCGCCGCGGCGAGTCCGGCGGCGACCGCGCCGGCCTTGGAGAAGAACTCCAGCGCGCCGAACATCCCGCCGGGCGCACGGCCCTTGGCGCAGTCGGCGGCCAGCACGGACAGGGACACCAGGCCGAACGTGAGCCCCACGCCGAGGACCAGCCGTACGGCGATCAACGCGGTCAGCGAGTCGGCGACGCCGTGTCCGGCGAGGCCGAGCGCGATGAAGGCGAAGCCGAGGACGATCCCGGTCCGGGGCCGGTCCCGGACCGCGGAGTGCACCGCCAGCGCCGACACCAGGTAGACCAGGTGGGGGAGGGCGAAGAGGACGCCGGACAACGTGGCCGACGTACACGGCAGTCGGTCCTCGACCAGGAAGATCAGATAGGGGAAGGAGATGACGGTGGAGAACACGAACGCGAACTCCAGGGCGTACAGGGTGCGCAGGGAGACCACCGGCGCGGCGGAGGGCGCGGTGGTCTCGGGTATGGACTCGGGCGCCTGCTCCTCGCTCGGTTCGGGGAGCGCGGCGAGCAACAGGGCGGCGGTGAGCGGGAGTACGGCCAGCAGCGCGTACTGGCGGTGCGGCGACAGCCAGCCGGACAGCGCGCCGACGACGATCGGCGCGACGACCAGGGCGGCCCGGGCGCTGCCCTGCATCAGGGTGAGCGCCTTCGACAGGGCAGGGCCCTCCAGCGCGGCCCCCAAGTAGCCGTTGGACGCGGCGAACGTGCCGCCGAGGATGCCCTGGAGGATCAGCGCCACCGTGAACGTGGCCAGCGAGTCCGCCCAGCCGGCGAGCAGAAAGGCGACGGCGAGGCCCAACTGGGCACGCAGCAACAGCCGTTTGCGGCCGTAGCGGTCGGCGAGCCTGCCCCAGAGGGGAGCCCCGAGCGCGCCGAACACAGTCGGGACCACGTACAGCACCCCTGCCCAGCGTGCGGAACGGTCGCCCAACTCCGGGAGGATCTCGGTGAGATACGGGGGAAGACCCAGGGCGGCGAAGGACGCGACGAAGTAGCAGGCGGCCACCGCGTGCACATGGCCCCGGCCGAACGAGGAGCGTCTCGGCAGCCGCCAGGCGGCCTCGGCACTCATACCGAATCCCCTCCCTGGAGCAGGTAGTTGGGGCCGGTGGTGTAGTGCTTGTTGATGTCGGCGGCGCCCGATCGCTCCTTGCTGAGCAGGGTTCCGGCGCTGACCATCGCCTTCACGGGCAGGTGCGGCGTGTCCAGGATCCGGCTGCGCAGTACGGCGGCCGGGGTGCCGCCGAGCCGGTCGACGGCCTCGGAGAGCCGGTCGTGGACCAGTCCCAGCAGTGTGGGCAGCGGCGCGTGGCCGTGCCGGGCGAGCCCGAACGCGTAGGAGCCCGCGCACAGATGGACGGTGATGGTGGCGAACACGTCGGCGACCGGCCCGTCCTCGGTGCCGTAGGTCCGTGCGTCGTCGAAGCCCCACGGCCCCGGCAGAGCGGCGGCGAGCCGGTCGGTGTTGATGCGCGGCCCGTCGTTGTCCTTGAACAGCAGCCGCACCCGGCCCTGTTCGGGCCCCAGGACCAGCGACACGTTCTGCTGATGCGACTCCAGGGCGATGCCGAGGCCGAAGAGGGTGGTCTGCCAGTCGAAGAGGAGGGTGAGGCAGGCGTCCAGCAGGGCGAGCGGGTCCCCGCCGTGGAAGCGGTCGGCGAGCCGGTCGACGACCAGCCGTCCGCCGGGTGCCTCGGCCAGCAGCGCGGCCAGCGGGACGACGGCCGTGTCGTCGAGGCCGGCCGGGTAGCGGCGGCACAGGACGGCCAGGAGTTCGTGTCCGGCGTGCGCGTACGTGGTCTCGTCGGCGTGCAGAACGGTGCCCCGGAAGCGGGGCTCGCGCTCGACGACCCGCTCGATCAGCCGCTGCCCGGCGGCGCCGTCGACGAGCGTGCCCGGCTTGATGGAACGTCGGTTGCGCAGCCCCAACGTGGCGGTGGCCAGGGGGAGTTTGAGATGCAGGGTGGGATCGGCCGCTACCGCGACGGTACGCATCGACAGCGTCGGGACCACTTCGAGGTACCCGTGGTCGGCGAGCCGGGCGCGTCCCGCGAAGCCGGTGACCCGCAGCGCCTCGTCGAGCGGGGCACCGACGGTCAACGGGTGCACGGGCAGGGCGATGTGAGTGCCGCTCAGATCCTCCATACCGAGCACAGCGGGCGTCGGCCAGCCTTCCGGCAACGCTCCCGCGAGGGTCACCGCCTCCCGGGGCACGCCGAGCCAGCGCAGCGCGAAACGAGGGTGGAACTCCGGTGCGTACGCCCGCAGTTGCTCCTCCGCCAGCCCGGACCGACCGCGTGCCGTCGGGTACACGGGATGGTCGATCCGGGCCGCGAGGGTGTCGTACGCCAGGGAGGCCGTCAGGCCCGTCCAACGTGCGGGGTCGGTGCCATGACGCTCCGTCAGCCGCTGGGTGATCTCGTCCCGGGTGGCGTCGTGCAGCCGCAGGGTCGCCAGGGTCTGCCGGCACTCCTCTGCGAAGGCGTCGAAGCCGTCGCGGTCCACGGGGTCGGCCAGAGCGCGCAGTTCGGCGAGGACGGTGTCGTACGAGGTCAGCTCGGCGCCGTCCGACTCGCGTACGAGCAGCGGCAGCCGGGCGGCGTACACGCACTGGAAGCCGTCCTCGGTGAGCGGCAGCAGCAGGGCGTCGTCGGTGTCCGTCGGCATACGCAGCCAGATGCCGTCCGGGCGGTGGGTGAGCGTGCCCCGGGTGCGCAGACCGACGACGTCCTCGCGGAGCAGGGCGCTGAGGACACGGGTGAGCAGCTCGGCTCCGGCAGCCATGGGAGGTGCGGCGGTCACGGCTGGACCTCCCAGTGCCGCGCCGCCAGGAACTCCGCCGACACCCGGTCGACCGTCGGCTGATCGGTGCCGGTGGCCCGCAGGACGCCCAGATAGTCGCGGTTGGTGCGGTACAGCTCGTGCCGCTCACCCATGGCGCGCAACGGACGGTACGTGAGATGGACGCCGTCCACGGTGAGTTCGCTGGCCGGGGGAGCGGACACCAGCGTGCCCGCGCGGTCGGCGCACGGGTACTCCAGGCGGGCGGCGCCGTCGCGTCGGACGCCGAGGTCGGCCGGGAGCGGCTCGCCCAGGTGGGTGCGCAGGATGTGCTCGAAGAGCGGGATCTCCAGGAGCCGGGCCAGCAGCAGGTCGACCTGGTCGCCGATGGCACGGTAGTTGACCTCGATGATCCGGGCGCGCCCCGCGTGCACCACGAACTCGGTGTGGCACGCGCCGAACCCGACGCCCAGCGCGTCGAGTTGGGCCAGTATCTGCGCGACGACCGGCTCGGGGTGGGCCGGTACGAAGACGAGTCGCTCCTCGATGAAGTACGGGGGCGGCGACACGTCGGTGTGGAATCCGCCCAGGACGTGCCGGACGTGCCCGTCGCCGAGCGTCTCCAGGGTGTACAGCTCGCCGGGCAGATACTCCTCGACGACCAGCACGGCACCCGGCCGGCGCGCGAAGATCTCCTTGGTGCGGGCCGCCAACTCCTCGGCGCTGCCGACGAGTACGACGTCCTCGCTGGCCACACCCTCACGCGGCTTGAGGACGCACGGGTACGGCGCGGCCGACGCGACGGCCTCGATCGGACCGGTCTCCGTCAGCTCGGCGGACCACACGGTGTCCACGCCCGCGGCGGCGAGTCGGCGCCGCATCTCGGCCTTGTCCTTGCAGGCCAGAGCGGCCCGCCAGTCCTTGCCGGGCAGGCCGAAGTAGTCGGCGGCCAGGGCGGCCTGGGTCTGGAGATGGTCGCTGTTGCTGAAGACGGCGTCGGGCCGGTGATGCGTGGAGATCCGGGTGACGACGGCCCGGAAGTCACGGACGTCGCACTCCAGGATCTCGACGTCCGGGTACACGGCCCGATGGGCGTCGGGCTGGTCGGTCAACACGGTGACGTCCAGGCCGAGTCGGGTGGCGGCGGGCAGAAAGCCCTCGGTGACCGAGTCGGTGGGGTTGAGGGCGAGCAGGTACAGACGCATGACGTGTGTAACAACTTCCGCTAGCGGGTGGGGGGTTCGGGCCCAGGTCGGGGGTTCGGGCCGGGGGCCCGGGGGCGGGGCGCGTACAGAAGGGCGCGCCCCGCCCCCGTGCAGCGGGAGTTACTCCTTGGGGAGCCGCACACCGGTGGCCTCGGCCACGTCGGCGAGCATCTGTTCGGCGGCCTGGACGCCGATGCCGGACATCCAGATCTCGTCCGGGACCTCGAAGACCTTGCCGTTCTTGACGGCGGGCAGGCTCTTCCAGACCGGGTTGGTGACGACCTGCTGCTTCTGGGTCTTGTCCTCGGTGTCGGCGGCGGTGACGAAGATCAGGTCGGCGTCGGCCTGGTCGATCTGCTCCGGGCTGACGTCCTTCATCGTGACCTCGGGGTCGGTCGACACCTGAGACTTGGGGCGGAGCAGGCCGATGTCGCCCAGGACGACACCGCTGTAGGAGTTGGACTGGTAGAGGCGGGTCGGACCGGCGATGAAGCGGACCACGGACGCGGTCGGCATGGTGCCCTTGTCCTTCGCCCTGATGGCCGCACCGAGCACCTTGGCCCGAGTCTCGTACTCCTTGACCTTGGCGGCGGCCTCTGTCTCCAGGCCGAGGGCCTCGGCGTGCACCTTCAGGTTCTGCTTCCAGACACCGCCGGTGGTCTCCGTGAAGACGGTCGGCGCGATCGCGCTGAGCTTGCCGTAGACGGCCTCGTGGCGGATCTTCGAGGACAGGATCAGGTCGGGCTTGAGCGAGGCGATCAGTTCGAGGTTCGGCTCCAGGAGCGGACCGACGTCCTTCGTGCCGCTCAACTCGCCCTTCAGGTACGTCGGGAAGCCGCCCTCGGACTTGAAGTGCGGGGCGACCGCGCCGACCGGATCGATGCCGAGGAGGGTGACGTCGTCCAGCTCGCCGGTGTCGAGCACGACGACCCGCTCCGGCTTGGCGGGGATCTTCACCTCGCCCATGACGGTGTCGAGGGTGCGCGGGAAGCCGGCGGTGTCGGCGGCGGCCTTCGCGGTGGTGTCCGTGCCCTTGCCGTCGGAGTCGCCGCTGCCGCAGGCGGCGAGCACGGCGGTGCCGAGTACGACGGTGAGGAGCAGGGCGATGAGCCTGCCGAGGCGGCTGAACCGGCCGATCCCGGGCAGGGAAGGGGTGGTGCGCATGAGGGGGGTTGGTCTTTCTGTCGATTCGGGTGGTGCGGGTGTGTCACGCGGTCGCGGCGGAGTGCCGCACCGCGCTGCCTCTGGGTATGACCAGCGGGGTGCCGGTCTCCGGGTCGGGTATGACCCGGCAGTCCACGTCGAACACGGACTTGACCAGCTCCGCGTCGAGCACGTCGGCGGGAGCGCCGGCGGCGGCGAGGCGGCCGTCCTTGAGGACCACCATGTGGTCCGCGTAGCGGGCGGCCTGTCCGAGGTCGTGCAGCACCATCACCACGGTGCGGCCCGCCTCGGCGTGCAGGGCGGCGACCAGATCGAGTACGTCGAGCTGGTGCCGGAGATCGAGGAAGGTGGTCGGCTCGTCGAGCAGGAGCAGCTCGGTGTCCTGCGCCAACGCCAGGGCGATCCAGGCACGTTGGCGCTGTCCGCCGGAGAGCCGGTCGACGGGCTGGTCGCGCAGCGCGGTCGTGCCGGTGCGCTCCAGGGCCTCGTCGACCGCCCGCTGGTCGGCCGTCGACCAAGGGGCCAGCAGCCGCTGGTGCGGATACCGGCCGAGCCGTACGAGTGCCTCGACGGTGATCGCCTCCGGAGTGACCGGCTGCTGCGGCAGCAGCCCCATCCGCAGGGCCAGCGTCTTCGCGGACATCCGGTGGATGTCGGAGCCGTCCAGGGTGACGGCCCCGGCGGCGGGCGCGAGGAGTCGGCTCAGCCCTCTCAACAGGGTTGATTTCCCACAGGCGTTGGGCCCGACGATCGCGGTCACGGCGCCGCCGGGGAGCGTGAGGTCGAGCCCGCCGACGACGAGCCGGTCGCCGTAGCGCAGGTCGAGAGCCGCGGTGCGCAGCTGGTTGACGGTGTCCGGCCGGGCGGTCATGCGTGACTCCTGTGAACGGGCTTGCTCTGACGGAACATCAGCACCAGCAGCCAGGGCGCGCCGAGCGTGGCGGTGACCGCCCCGACCGGCAGCCCCTCGACGGGCAGCAGATGCTGGACGACCAGGTCGGAGGCGAGCAGCAGGACGGCCCCGGTGAGACCGGCCAGCGCGAGTGAGACGGCGGTCGGCGGGCCGGTGAGGAAGCGGACGATGTGCGGTACGGCGAGCGCCACGAACGTCACCGGGCCGGCGAGCGCGGCGGCCAGTGACGCCAACACGACGGCGACGAAAAGGAGTTGGAGCCGGGCGGTGGAGGTACTGAGCCCGAGGGCGCCCGCCGAGTCGTCCCCGAGGCCCAGCACGGCGAGCCGCCGGTGCAGCACGAGGGCGACGGCGAGCGCGGCCACCATGGCGCCGCCCGCTCCCCACACCTCCGTCCACGTCCGCCCGTACACCGAACCGGTGGTCCACTGGAGCGCGGAGCCGGCCAGCTCGGCCGGGAAGCGCACGATCAGCAGGTTCACGGCGGCGGCGAGGCCCGCCTGCACGGCGAGCCCGGTCAGCACCAGCCGGGTCACGGCGATCCCCGAACGCCAGGCGAACACACCGAGCAGCAGCGCCGAGAGCAGCCCTCCGGCCAGCGCGCCGACGGGGATCAGCGTCTGCGAGGCCCCGGCCGCGAGGAGCGAGACAGCGCCGAGCGACGCCCCACCGGTCACGCCCATGACGTCGGGCGAGGCCAGCGGATTCCGGAACAGCCGCTGGAGCACACACCCGGCGACGCCGAGCCCGGCCCCGGCGACGATCGCAGCGAAGGCCCGCGGCGCCCGGAACTGCTGTACGACCAGTACGTCCCCGGAGTCCCCGAGCCCGACCAGCGCCCGCAGCGCGGTATCGGCAGGTATCGCCATCTCGCCGGTCGTGAGGGTGACGGTGAGCAGCGCGAAGAGGGTGACGAGACCGCAGGCGGCGTAGAGCAGGACGAGGCGGCGCAGGAGAAGCCGGGAGTTGGACGTCGTACGGGCGAACAGGGCGGCGCTCGTCATGAGGCCACCTTCCGTGCCAGCAGCGCCAGCAGAGGCGCGCCCAGGAACGCGGTCACGACGCCGACCTCCAGTTCCGAGGGGCGGATCACCAGACGGCCCAGGACATCGGCCGAGAGCAGGAGCAGGGGACCGGCGATCAGACAGCCGGGGACCAGGAGGCGGTGGTCCCCGCCCAGCAGCGGACGTACGAGATGAGGCGCCGCCAGGCCGATGAACGCGATCGGGCCCGCCACCGCGACAGCCGAACCGGCCAGCAGGACGACCGCGACACCGCCCGCGAGGCGGATCCGGGCCACCGGGACGCCCAACGCCTGGGCCGAATCGTCGCCCAGGGCAAGGGCGTTGAGGGCGGGGGAGACCGAGAGGGCGACCAACAGGCCGAGCAGCAGCGAGGGCAGTACCGGCCAGAGGGTGGCGAGGGTGCGGCCGGAGAGGGAGCCCGCCAGCCAGAAGCGGGCCTCGTCCAGGGTGCGCTGGTTGAGGAGCATCACCGCCGACGTCCAGGAAAGCAGGACCAGTTGGAGGACGGTGCCGCCCAACGCGAGCCGTACCGGGTCGATGTCGCCCGACCGGCGGGCCAGCGCTTGGGCGAGCAGGGCGGCGCCCGCAGCCCCCGCGAAGGCGAACCACACATACTCGACAGGGTCGTTGAGCTTGAGCGCGAAGACCGCGACCACCACCGCGAAACCGGCACCCGCGTTGATCCCGAGGGTGGTCGGTGAAGCGAGCGGATTGCGGGTGATGCCCTGGGCGACCGCCCCGGCGACCCCGAGCGCCGCACCGACCGCGAGCCCGATCACCGTACGTGGCAGCCGCAGCCCGGTCACCACGAGTGTGTCTCTCCCCTGGGCGTCGCCGAACAGGGCGTCGGCCACCGTCGACAGGGGCACCGAGCGCGCGCCGAGGGCGAGGCTCAGCGCGGAGATCAGGGCCAGGGCCCCGAGTCCGGTGAGAAGGATCGGGAGGTGCCTCAGGGCACGAAGGGGCACACCGGTGGTCACGCCGGTCGGTGCGCCCCGGAGGGTCGCAGTCACGAGCCGGGAGCTTAGGTTAGGCATGCTTTACTTTTCAACCAGCTGTGGAAGCGCTGTGACGTGCATGGTCCTTGATCATCGGCATAAGGGCACCCCGGTAACCGCCTTGCGATCTTGCCAGTAAGGTAAGCCTTGCCTATCTAACCCCACCCGCACCTCTCTGCGCAGGAGTACCGATGAGCGTCGCCCTTGAGACCCCGCCGGCCACCGCCGCCGCGCGCGTGCTCGGCGGCGCCTATCAACGCCTCACGGACATCTGCGAAGTGCTCAGCGTGCAGGTCGCGCGGCCGGGTGTGACGGGCTCTCAAGCGGGTTTCACCGGTGCTGAGTTGACGGACAGTCACGAAGCTCTCGACGCCTTCGTCGAGGCCGAGAGGGCGCGGATCCAGGAGCGTCACGGGCACACCGCCCGCCCGCATGTCGCCGCGTCCCGCGCCCTGCACGACTACGCCTGGTCGGTCGGCCTGCTGATGAGCGGGGTCTGGTACCTGGAGCGCCGGGTGCCACGCGTCCGGCCCGAGGACGTACGGCTGGACCTCGCCACCGGTGAGTACAAGATCACACCGGGGTCTTCCTTCTCCTGCCTCCCTGGAGACCCCGCTGCCACCTTCCCCGGAGTCACCGCGCTCCCGCACGAGGAGGCCCTGCGCACCGAGTTGCGCTCCGCCGTCGCCGACCACATGACCCCGCTGCTCACCGTGCTCGGGCCGGTCGCCCGTCGGCGATCACGTGCCCTGTGGGGCCTGGTCTCCGACGACCTCGTCTCCGGGATCTGGTACCTCGGGCGCGTCCTCGGCCGGGAGGGCGACGCCATCCGCGCGGCCACCGAACTGCTGCCCTCCGCCGTCTCCCCGTACCCCGGCGGCGCCGACTTCCGCCACCTAACCGACACGTCAGGGCAGCGCCACCCGACCCGCACCCGCGCCGGCTGCTGCCTCTACTACACGATCCGCCCCGACGAGGCCTGCTCCACCTGCCCTCGCACCTGCGACACGGAACGCCTGCGCAGGCTGGAGAGCTGAGACTCAGCCGGAGTCGGTCGTCGCCAGGAACTGCGTCGCCGCAAGTTCGGCGTACAGCGGGTCCCCCGCGACGAGTTCACGATGGGTACCCACAGCCCGTACCCGCCCCGCGTCCATCACCACGATCCGGTCCGCCGTCGTCACCGTCGACAGCCGGTGGGCGACGACGAGAACAGTCGTCGTACGGGCGACATCCGCGACCGTGTCCCGCAGCGCCGCCTCGTTCACCGCGTCCAGCTGTGAGGTCGCCTCGTCGAGCAGGAGCAGCCGGGGCCGGCGCAGCAGCGCACGGGCGATGGCCACCCGCTGGCGCTCACCGCCCGACAGCTTGGTGCCGCGATGCCCGACCAGCGTGTCGAGGCCGCGCGGCAGCCGGGAGACCAGACCGTCGAGCCGGGTCGTCTTCACGACGCGCGTGACCGCCTCCTCGTCCGCCTCCGGGTTGCCCAGGATCAGGTTGTCGCGCAGCGAGCCCGACAGCACGGGCGCGTCCTGCTCGACATAGCCGATGGCGGACCGGAGTTCGGTCAGCTCCCAGTCGGCGGCGTTCCGGCCGTCGAGCGTGATCACGCCGGACTCGGGGTCGTAGAACCGTTCGATGAGCGAGAACACGGTGGTCTTGCCCGCGCCGGACGGGCCGACGAACGCCGTCATGCCCCGGGCCGGCACGGCGAACGTCACGCCGTGATGGACGTACGGCAGATCGTCGTCGTAGCGGAAGCGCACCTCCTCGAAGGCGAGCGCCGCCGGTTCGGCGTCGGCGGCCGGGAGGGGCGCCGGGTGGGCCGACGACGGTTCGGCGGGGAGGGCGAGGGCCTCCTGGATACGGGTGAGGGCCGCCGCACCCGTCTGGTACTGCGTGACCGCGCCGACTACCTGCTGGATCGGCGACATCAGATAGAAGACGTAGAGGAGGAAGGCGACCAGCGTGCCGACCTCGACCGCGCCCGTCGCGACCCGCGCACCGCCGACCGCGAGCACTGTGATGAACGCGATCTGCATGGCCAGGCCCGCCGTATTGCCCGCCGCAGCAGCCCACTTGGCGGCGCTCACGCTCTGCCGCCATGACTCCTCGGCCGCCGCGTGCAGGTTCCGCTCCTCGCGGTGCTCGGCGCCGGACGCCTTGATCGTGCGCAGCGCGCCCAGCACCCGTTCCAGCGAGGCGCCCATGACACCGACCGCGTCCTGCGCCCGTCGGCTCGCCTTGTTGATGCGCGGCACGATCACCCCGAGCACGGTCCCCGCGCCCAGGATCACGGCGAGGGTGACCCCCAGCGGCACCGGGTCGACCAGGCCCATCATCACGACCGTCGCCACCAGGGTGAGCCCGCCGGTGCCGAGGCCGACGAGCGAGTCGGTGGTGACCTCGCGCAACAGGGTCGTGTCGGACGTGACCCGGGCCATCAGATCGCCGGGCTCGGTCCGGTCCACGGCCGGTATCCGCAGCCGCAGCAGATAGGAGGACAGCGCCCGCCGCGCCCCCAGCACCACCGACTCGGCGGTCCGCCGCAGCACGTACGAACCCAGCGCGCCCAGCGCCGCGTTGGCGACGACCAGCGCCGACATCAGCAGCAGGGCCTTGGTGATCGTCCGGTCGTGGGACAGATCGTCGATGAGCCCCCGCGCCACCAGCGGCAGCGCCAGCCCGGCGGCCCCCGTGGCCAGCGAGAGCAGGGCGCCCACCAGCAGGGTCCACCGATGCGGCCGTACGTATCCGAGGAGCAGCCGCCAGGCGGGCGGAGCGGGGTTCGGCTCTGCGATGCTCACGGTGCTCCTCGGCGGGCGGACGGGCGGGAGATTCACCCTACGTCGGCGGCCGGGAGAGCGGGCGTAGCAGTTATCGCCGCAGGCTGTCCGCGTGCTCCACGCGCAGATCCCGCCAGTCCAGCGCCGTCGCGAGGACGACGGGCGGGGTGTCCCCGCTGGGCAGACAGTCGCCGAGCATGCCGGCCAGCACCTCGCCCGGGCCGAGTTCGAGATACGTGGTCACCCCGTCCCGTGCCAACAGGCCCACCGCGTCCGCGAATCGGACCGGCTCACGCAGCTCGCGCACCCAGAACTCCGGTGCGCACGCCTCGGCATCGGAGACCGGTTTCGCCGTGATGTCGGAGATCAGGGGGCGGCGTGGGGCGTGCAGGTCCAGCGTCTCCAGAGTGCGGCGGTATTCGGCGAGGAGCGGATCGAAGTGCGGCGAGTGGGCGGCCACATCGGCACGCAGGACCCGCGTCCGCCGACCGCGCCTCTCCCACTCCTCCTGTACGGCCGTCACCGCGTCCCGGTCGCCCGAAACCACCATCGCCCGGGGCCCGTTGACCGCTGCGACCACCACACCGGGCCCCGGGCGCAGCTCCTCCGGGGACGCCTCCACCGCCGCCATCGCACCCCCCTTCGGCAGCGCGCCCATGAGCCGCGACAGCGTGCCCACCGCACGACAGCCGTCCGCCAGCGAGAACACCCCGGCGGCGTGGGCGGCGGCCATCCGCCCGGCCGAGTACCCGAACAGCACGTCCGGGCGCACACCCCAGCTCTCCAGCAACCGGTACTGCGCGACCTGGAGCGCGAAGATCGCCGGATTCCCGAACGCGATGCGGTCCAGCAATGCGGCCGTGCGGGTCCCGGCCTCGGCGAACATCACGTCCAGCAGCGGCACGTCCAGATACGGGTCGAGCCCCGCGCACACCTCCTTGAGCGTCGCCGCGAACATCGGGAAGGCGTCGTGGAGTTCACGCCCCATCCCCGGCCGCTGGGACCCGGCACCCGAGAACAGGAACGCGGTCCGGCCGCCAGGAAGCCTCCGTCGTACGGGAGTCGGGTGTACGGAAGCTGCCTCCTCGGGCAACGGCCGGACCGGAGCGGTCAGTTGAGCGATCACTTCCTCGGCCGACGTACACACCACGATCCGTTCCAGATCCCCGGGATGCAGGAAGCCCTCGTCCCGAGCGTGTTCCAGGAACGTCAGCAGCGGGCGGTAGAAGCCGTACGGGTCGAGCAGGAGACACGGCTTGCGGTGGATGCGCAACTGCGCCCACGCGAGCGCCTCCAGCAGCTCCTCCGCCGTACCGAGCCCGCCCGGCAACGCCACGAACGCGTCGCCCAACTCCGCCATCCGCGCCTTGCGTTCATGGATGTCCGCGACCACCTCCAGCTCGCTGAGGCCGGTGTGCGCGATCTCGTACGGCAGCATTCGGCGCGGCACGACGCCTGTGACCTTGCCGCCGCTGTCCAGTGCCGCGTCCGCGAGCGCGCCCATGAGGCCGGTGCGGGCCCCGCCGTAGACGAGCCGCAGGCCCGCCTTCGCGAGGGCGCGGCCCAGGTCGGCGGCGGTGTCCCGATGACCGGGGCGGTGTCCGGCGGAGGCACCGCAGAAGACGGTGACCGTGTGAACCGAGGTCACAGGGGTTGCGGAAGTCGTGGTGTTCACAGGGGGCGCGGCGTTGCCGGAGTTCACGGCGTTGACAGAGTTCACGGCCACAGCCCGTACCCCCGGGTGAGGACGGAGTGCGGGTCGTAGCGGTGCTTCGCGCGGGCCAGGGTCTCCCAGGCGGGGCCGAAGTGGGCCCGCCAGTCCCCGGAGGTCATCGGCACCGCGCTGGTCGGGTGCAGGACACCACCGAGGTCGCGCGCCCGCTCGTACAGCGCCCGGTTGGCGGCGACCGCCTCCCGTACGTTCTCGGGGGCGCCGGGCGGTGCCGTGCGCATCAGGGAGAGCAGGCACAGGAGTTCGCCCGGCGGCCTGCGCAGCAGCGGGGCGCGCAGAGCCCGGGAGGTGAGCGGGCGCAGCTGGACCACTCCGCAGGCGCGCAGGCCGTTCTGCGCGTGGTCGGCCAGCACCTTCGGGACGAACTCGGCGGCGGCCTCCTCCGGGAGGAGGAGCGTGAGCCAGGGGTGCGGGCGCTGCCACTCGCCCGTGGTGCGCAGGATCCGCTCGTCGCGGTCCATGCGACGCAGGAACTCCTCGTACGAGAGGTTCTCGATCTCCTCGGTGTCCCGGTCGTGTTCGAGGCCGCCGGTCAACAGGGTGTCGTCGACGGGGAGTTGGCCGGTGTGCGGGGCCACGGCCTCGATCATGTAGTCCCAGGCGCCGTCGAGCGCGGGTCGTGCCTGGCCGCACACATGGCTGAAGCGGTCGTCGCGGGCGAGGGCCCGCTGGTCGGCGAAGAACGTGCCGGGCGTGTGGTGGTAGAGGCGGAAACGGCGGACCAGGGCGGGGGCGGGGACCAGGTCGAGCGTGGCGCGCACGATCAGCGCGCACTGGCCGAGGCCCGCCAGCACGGCGTCGAACAGGTCCCGGTGGCGCTCGCGCGAGCAGGTCACCTCCTCGCCGGCGCCCGTGACGACGGCCAACTCCCTTACGTGGTCGGCGACCAGACCGTGCCGGTGGCTGGAGCCGCCGAGGCCGCCGGTGCTCAGCAGTCCGCCGACGCTGCCGCCGAGATGGTCGGGGAGCACGGGCGGGGTGAGCCCCTCGGCGAGGGCGGCCCGGACGACCTCGCTCCAACGGGCGCCCGCTCCGGCGGTCACCGTCCGTGCGGCGGGCGTACAGCGCACCTCGTTCAGGGCGCCCAGGTCGACGACGTACCCGCCCTCCGCCTGGCCCTGGCCGTAGACGGAGTAGCCGCCGCCCCGGGCACTGACCGGCAGCCCGCGCGGGCCGGCCACCGCGACGAACTCGCACAGTGCGGCCACGGACGGGGGCGAGAACACGCCGAGCGGCCGTGAACCGACGACATGACCGAAGTCGTCGGCGGCCTGGACTGTTTTCGCGGCGTCCCTGTCGGCCGACTCCGGGAACGGAACCAGGTGATCCGACCGGGGAACGAAGCTTGCTATTCCTTTCACGCGGCACACCCCAGCATGCCGGGATCGAAAACCGGTCCAGGCACCCGTTTCTCGAAAGTTTCGGTGAACACGCGGCTCTGTAGAATGCCGTGTTCGGCATGGCGCAGGGCGATCAGCGACGCCATCCGTGACAGCACCGGAGCAGGCAGCGCCTGTTTGTGAATGGTCTCTACATCCAGTGAATATTTCGCACAGCATTCCAGAACGGCCTCAAAGCCGTTCACGGACGCCGCGAAACGCCGTTGCCGGGGATCGACCCAGAGTGCGGCCAGTTCCTCCAGGAGGCTGCGGTCGGGGGCCGGCGGGGCGAGCATCGTCAGCGCCCGGCCGGTGAGCACCTCGACGTACTCGTCGTACGCGGGCAGCGGCAGCACCCGTACGGACAGCTGCCAGGGCAGCGCGGCGCAGCGTGCGGCCAGGACCCGCAGCAGGGAGATCGAACCGCCCTCGACGATCACGAACCGATGCTGTGCGCCCAGCCGTTCCACCAGGTCGAACAGGGACTCGGCGGCCGCTGCCGCGCCGAGGTCGCCGTCGGCGACGGTCCGGTCGCCGAGCCAGTGCCGCCGTACACCCGGGGCCTGTCCACCCGCGCGGGCGCTGGTGGTGGCCAGGTCCGTGAAGCACTGGAGCCGGTCGGCGACGACCACCGGGGCGCCGGTGACCCGGGCCAGATCGTTGGCCGCCGCGCTCTTCCCCGCCCCCGTCGGCCCCGCGATCAGATGAACAAAAGGACGAGCCGTGCAATCCGTCGTGCTGTCCGCTGGGCTCTCGGCCATCGGAGTTTCCCTCCCGATCCGTGCAACCGTTGTCGAGCACGGACAAGAGAAGCACGGTGTGACGTTGCGTCAAAACCAGCTCACAGCCTGGGCAGGGCAAAGAAACAACCACATTCATCTGTGGTTGTTAAAGGCCGGAAAATGCGGAGTGGAGTGTCGAATTCCGGGGAATCCGGAGTGGTGTGAGGCGGGCACTGAAGTGCCTTTTTTAATGAATTCCTCACGCTGTGCGTCAGGTTCTTACCCAGGAGGACACCGTGCAATCCGAGATGTTGCTCGCCGCCGCCGACGCCCTGCCGCTCCCGGGAGGCGACGCGGGCCGCCCGGACGCCAGGGTCCTCGTCGGCTTCGGTGTCCCGGCGGAACTGGCGAGGTTCGTCGCCCGCCCAGGCTGGACCGTGTACGTCCCCGGTCATCCGGACGAGGTGCGGCGGGCCGTCGTGACCGCCATGGCCCGGGGCGAGCAGGCGTACGTCCATGTGTCCGCCGAGTCCAACGCCGAACCGCACGGCGCGACCGACGGCTTCGAACCGGTCCGGGAGGGAGGTGCCGGTGTGGTGCTCGCGGTGGGCGCCACCCTCGACCCGGTGCTGCGGGCCACGGCCGGACTGGACCTCGCCGTCCTCTACACGGCCACCGTCCGCCCCTTCGACGAGGTCGGACTGCGCACCGCCGTGCTCGCCGCCGACCATGCCGACGTGGTGCTGGTCGAGCCCTGCCCGCGCGGCACTTCGGCCCATCATGTCGCCGGCACGCTGGTCCACGTACCGCACCGGCTGCTCGCCCTCGGCGGGCCGGACGGCCTGGACGAGACCGAACTCGCCCGGGCCGTCCGGGACTTCATGCGCTGAGGTCGGTGGCGTGGCCGGCCGACCCGGCGTGTGCCCGGGATCGCTGCGCGAGCGCGGTGAGGGTGGCGTCGAGGTCGGCGGGCCGGGGACGGTTGTGCGGCAGCCTGGCCAACAGGTAGGCCATGCCGCAGGTGTTGCCGACGGCCGAGAACACGAGACCGCCCGCGACACCTGCGGACAGCAACTGCCAGGCGGGGTGCAGAAGGCCCAGCCCGAGGCCCGCGAGGACGATGGTGCCCGCGGTGAAGCGGACCTGACGTTCCATGGACCAGACTGCGCGGGTCTTGGTCGCCGGGTGGTGCAGTTCGTGTCCCCCGTCCCGCCAGCCCTGGGTCCCGCCGGTCAGGGTCATGGCCGGCACACCGTTCTCGGTGAGGACCGCGCAGGCGGACTCGGAGCGGGCGCCGGAGGCGCAGACGACGAGCAGTTCGCCCTGCTCCGCCGCCTCCTTGAGGACGGGCAGCGCACGCCGGACGTGATCCAGGGGGATGTTGAGGGCGCCGGGGAGATGGCCGGAGGCGTACTCGCCCGGGGTGCGGACATCGATGACGGTCAGCTGCGGCAGGCGGCTGCGGGCCTGGTCGGTGTCGAGGGCGACGGGGGTGGTCATGAGTGACTGGGATCCTTTCGTGGGGTCCACCCTTGGGGGAGGTAAAATACCCCCAAGGGTATGTAGCGGGGTATGTGGAGGAGTGGTTGTGGAGCTGCAGTTCGAGGGTGATGAGCTGAAGTCGGTGCTGAATCGGCTGCGCCGGGCGCAGGGTCAGATCTCCGGGGTGATCCGGATGATCGAGGAGGGCCGCGACTGCGAGGAGGTCGTCACCCAGCTCGCCGCCGCCTCGCGCGCCCTGGACCGGGCGGGCTTCGCCATCATCGCGACCGGACTCCAGCAGTGCCTGACGGATGTGGAGGCGGCCGAGCGGAGCGGCGAGACGAAGGAGCAGATGCGGGCGAGGCTGGAGAAGCTGTTCCTGTCGCTGGCGTGAGGGTGTCCGAGGGGTGAGTGGTAGGAGGTGGATGGGCGGGGGGAGAGCTTTTCGGGGCCTCCCCGTCGGGAGGGCGCGGTATGCGGGTGACGGTCAGAACACCGCGTCGGCCAGCATGAACAGGGCCACCGCCAGCAGTACCCAGGCGAAGATCCGCTGGAGCCGGCTCCCGGAGACCCGGCCCGCGAGCCGTTTGCCGTCCCACGCGCCGAGGATCGCGGCCCCGGCGAAGGGCGCGACCAGCGCCCAGTCGACACGGGTCGCCGTACCGGCCCGGGCGAGCAGTGCGGCCAGTGAGTTGACGGTGATCACCAGCAGGCTCGTCCCGACGGCGGCCCGCATCCGCAGCCCGACGACGTTCACCAGCGCCGGTACGGCGAGAAAACCGCCGCCCACCCCCAGTACCCCGGTCACCGCACCCAGCCCCGCGCCCGCCTGCGCGACCTGAACGGACCGCACCGGCACCCCTTCCCGTACGGACGCCGATGGGCGCAGCATGCGGTACGCGGCGAGGCCCGCGATCACCGCGAACGCGCCGGTGAGCAGGGCGGACGGCACATGCCCGCTGACCGCTCCGCCGAGCGTCGCGGGCACGAGTCCAGCCGCCGCGAACACGGCTCCGGCCCGCCACTCGACGGTGCTCGCACGGGCGTGCGCGGCCAGCGCGGTGGCGGAGGTGACGGTGACTATGGCCAGGCTCGCGGTGGTGGCCGCGGCCGGGGTGAAACCGAGCAGATAGATCAACGCGGGCACGGCCAGCACACTGCCACCGCCTCCGAGCGCCCCCAACGCGAGACCGGTCACGGCTCCGGCGAGCAGGGCGAGAACGAACGCACTCACGCGACGGTTCCGCCATCGCTGAAGGCGGCCGTGTGCGGTCGGCTCGCGGTCGCTGCCGACAGGTCCGACGGGGCCGGGAGCCCGCTTCCGGCCGCTGCCGACAGACCTGCCTCGGCCTGTGTCCCGCTCCCGTTCGGCACCGGCAGGTTCGCCTCCGGCGGCAGGCCACCCCCGGTCTCTGTCGGCAGACCCGCCCCCACCCACGCCCCCATCCCGCCGATCACGTCGGACACCTCCGCGCCGCGTGCCGTGAGCAGTGTCGCGGCCTGTCGGGAGCGCTTGCCGGAGCGGCAGATCGTGATCAGTGGGCGCCCCTGCGCCGCCCCCGGCAGCGAGGCGCCCGCTGTAAGCGCCGACAGCGGTGCGTGCACCGCATCGACGGCATGCCCGGCGGCCCACTCCTCGGCCTCGCGGACGTCCAGGAGTACGGCGGTCCCGTCCGCGCCCGTGAGTTCGTGGGCCTCGGCCGGGGTGACCCGGGCCATCGGAAGGCCGGCCTCGCGGGCGGCGCCGAAGCCGTCGTCGACGGCGACCACGACACGCCCCGCCGCGTCCAGCAGCGAGGCGGCGATCGCGGCGCGCATCCCGCCCGCGCAGTGCACCCACACCGTCCCGTCGGGTATCTCCGCGAGCCGGTCGCGCAGTTGGTGGAGCGGGATGTGCAGCGAGCCCGCGATGTGGCCATCCGCGCGCTCGGAGTCCCGCCGCACGTCCAGGATCACGACCTGCGTGTCCTCCTTGCCTGCTGGGCCGGCGAACGGCCGCCGACCGGTGGTGGTGGGGCGGTTGCTGTCGTCCCGTGCCGAGTCCTGCTGGGTGCTGGCGAGTTGGGCTGCCGGGTCGGAGACAGTGCCGTGTGGCAAGGTGTGCGGCTGCTCGCCCGGGCGGAGCCACTGGGCGGGGGAACCTGTGGGGCGGCCGATGTCGGCTCCCGCCAACTCCTGTCGGACGTCGGTGAGTTCGGCCATCAGGTCCGCGAACGTGGCGCGCGGGAACGTGCGCGGTCGCTCACCCGGGCGCAGCCACCCGGCCGGGGTGCCCGTCGAGGCGGCGGCCGGACGGTCGATGCCTACCCGGGTCAACTCCCGTTGGGCCCGGGCGAGTTGGTCTGCCGACTCCGCGAGCAGCGTCACCGGCTTGCCCCACGGCAGCAGCCACGCCAGATATGTGGCGAGCTGCCCCTCCGCCTCGAAGTTGAGCGTCCCGGCGACATGCCCCTCGGCGAACGCGACCCGGTTGCGCAGGTCCACCACCCACTCCCCGGCGGCGAGCCGCGCCGCGATCTCCTCGGCGTCCGCCGGGGCCGGCGGAGTCAGGTCGACGGGCGCGGGGCCCGCGGAGTTCAGCGGGCCCATGTGCGCGTAGTACGCGGGCACGTCGTCGAGCCCGGCGAGCAGGTCGGCGACGAAAGTGTCGGCGTCCTTCACCAGCGCCTCGTTCGCTCCGCGTTCCCGGCCGATGGTCGTGGCGTCGTCGCCCGCCGCCGTCCCGGCCGAACAGAAGCTGCCGAAGCCGTGCGTGGGCAGTACGGCCGTCTCGTCCGGGAGCTCGGCCGCCAGTCGGTGCGCCGAGGCATGCTGCGCCCGGGCCAGTTCCCCGGTGAGCCTCGGCTCGACCAGGTCCGGCCGTCCGACCGTGCCGATCAGCAGCGAACCGCCGGTGAACACGGCCACGGCCAGGCCGGCCTCCTCCAGGACGTACGCGGTGTGGTGCGGGGTGTGCCCGGGCGTGGCCAGCGCGCGCAGCACCAGCCCCGCCTCGATCTCCACGCTGTCCCCGTCCGCCACCGGCACCCTGTCGTACGCCACCCGCGCGCCCGCCGGGACCAGGTAGGCGGCCCCCGTGATCCGGGCCAGCTCCAGGCCCCCGGTGACGTAGTCGTTGTGCACATGCGTCTCGACGACGTGCGTGACGCGCACACCCCGTCGTGCGGCGGCCTCGATCACCCGGTCGATGTCCCGTGGCGGATCGACCACCACGGCCTGGTCCGGCCCGCCCGCCAGATAGCCGCGGTTGCCCAGTCCGGGAACGTCGATGCGGTCGACGAAGTACATGGCGGCACCCCTTTCCTTTGCTCGTGAAGCCGTAGAAAGCCTCGTGGAATTACCCCTGGGGGTATATACATCACCGTAGCAGAGGTACCCCCAGGGGTATTCGTGGGCCAGGTCGCGCCGGGCTCGACCCTGGACGTGCCGTTACCGATCAGTCGCACGTAGGGTCGGAGAGAAGAACCGAACATTGGCCGATGGAAGGGTTCAGCACCATGGCGCAGGAAGTACGCGGCGTGATCGCACCGGGCAAGAACGAACCGGTGCGGGTCGAGACGATCGTCGTGCCCGACCCCGGTCCGGGCGAGGCCGTGGTGCAGATCCAGGCCTGCGGGGTGTGCCACACCGACCTGCACTACAAGCAGGGCGGGATCAACGACGACTTCCCCTTCCTCCTCGGTCACGAGGCCGCGGGCATCGTGGAGTCGGTGGGGGAGGGCGTCACCGATGTCACCCCCGGTGACTTCGTGATCCTCAACTGGCGTGCCGTGTGCGGGAACTGTCGTGCCTGTCTGCGCGGGCGGCCCTGGTACTGCTTCAACACGCACAACGCCAAGCAGAAGATGACCCTCACCGACGGCACGGAACTCTCCCCGGCCCTGGGTATCGGTGCCTTCGCCGAGAAGACCCTCGTCGCGGCCGGGCAGTGCACCAAGGTCGACCCGTCGGTCTCCGCCGCCGTCGCCGGGCTGCTCGGGTGCGGAGTGATGGCCGGTATCGGTGCCGCCATCAACACCGGCAATGTCGGACGCGGCGACACGGTCGCCGTCATCGGCTGCGGCGGGGTCGGCGACGCCGCCATCGCGGGCGCCAACCTCGCCGGCGCCGCGAAGATCATCGCCGTCGACATCGACGACCGGAAGCTCGCCACCGCCCGCACGATGGGCGCCACGCACACGGTCAACTCCAAGGAGACCGACCCGGTCGAGGCGATCCAGGAACTGACCGGCGGCTTCGGCGCCGACGTCGTCATCGAGGCGGTCGGCCGCCCGGAGACGTACAAGCAGGCGTTCTACGCCCGTGACCTCGCCGGGACGGTCGTCCTGGTCGGGGTGCCGACACCCGACATGAAGCTGGAGCTTCCGCTGATCGACGTCTTCGGACGCGGCGGCTCGCTCAAGTCGTCCTGGTACGGCGACTGCCTGCCCTCCCGGGACTTCCCGATGCTCATCGATCTCCACCTCCAAGGGCGCCTGGACCTCGCGAAGTTCGTGACGGAGACCATCCAACTCGACGAGGTGGAGAAGGCGTTCGAGCGGATGCACGGCGGCGACGTGCTGCGTTCCGTGGTGGTGCTGTGATGGGCGCCCGCATCGAACGCCTCGTCACCTCCGGGCAGTTCAGCCTCGACGGCGGCACCTGGGACGTCGACAACAACGTCTGGATCGTCGGCGACGACCACGAGGCGATCGTCATCGACGCCGCCCATGACGCCGACGCCATCGCGGCGGCCGTCGGCGACCGGCGCCTGACCGCCATCATCTGCACCCACGCCCACAACGACCACATCGACGCGGCGCCCGCACTCGCCGCGCTCACCGGCGCCACCATCTGGCTCCACCGCGACGACCTGCCCCTGTGGAAGCAGACCCACCCGGACCGCGAACCCGACGCCTGGCTGGCCGACGGCCAGGTGATCGAGGCCGCCGGCGCCGACCTGACGGTCCTGCACACGCCCGGACACGCACCCGGCGCTGTCTGCCTCTATGACCCGGGCCTCGGCACCGTCTTCACCGGCGACACCCTCTTCAACGGCGGCCCGGGTGCCACCGGCCGCTCCTACTCCCACTTCCCGACGATCATCGACTCGATCCGGGACCGGCTCCTCGCCCTCCCGCCCGAGACGAAGGTCCTCACCGGACACGGCGACCCCACCACCATCGGGGCCGAGGCACCGCACCTGGAGGAGTGGATCACCCGCGGCCACTGACCCCATGGTCACCGCACGCCAGTGGGCGCCCACCGTCAACAACGGAGGGCGCCCACACGGACGTACAACATCGACCAAGGCAGCCTCAGGCGGCCACCGGGAAGCCCGCCGTCCGGAGGACCTGGCGGTCGGCGTCCACCGCGAAGACCTCGCAGCCCTTGCGCGCGGCGGCCCAGTCGACGCCCGCCACGCCCATCGCGAACGCCGCCGTCGCCGTGGCGTCCGCCTCGGTGAGCGTGGCGGCCACGACGGTCAGGCTCAGCAGCCCGGTCGCCGGGCGGCCGGTGCGGCCGTCGAGGATGTGGTCGCCGCGCTCATAGCGGGCCGAGGTCGCCACACCGCCCTCCGTCAGCTCCAGCACCGTGCACAGCTGGTCGGCGTGCTCGGGATGACGTACCCCGACCCGCCAGGGGCGGCCGGCGGCGACCACGTCACCACCGGCGTTCAGGCAGTACGTCCGTACGCCCGCCGCCGCCAGCAGATCCGCGGCCCGCTGCACCGCCCAGCCCTTCACCATCGCGCACGGATCGAGGCCACGGCCGGGCAGCCGTACGTCGAAGGCGCCCTTGGTCGCGACCCGGTACTCCTCGCACAGGCCGAGCACCTCCGTGAGGTCGGTGCTCAGCTCGTCGGTCTCCAGTTCGCCCCGGTCGAGGCGGGACACCTCGCTGTCGTCCTTGAAGGGGCTGAAGCGCGCGTCGACCTCGTGGAGCCAGGCGAACACGGCGTCGGCCGCCTCCGCCGGGGCGTTCTCGTCGTCGATCCGCAGCGAGATCGGGAACCCCATGATGTGTTCGACGCGCCGCATCCCCTCAGCCCTTCGCGTCGATCGCGGCCTGGAGGGACTCCTTGTAGCCGTCGCTCGTGATGGTCGCACCCGACACCGTGTCGATGTCCGCGCTCTGCGCCGCGAGGGTTTCCTCGATCAGCACCGGCACGGCCGCCGTGGTCTGCGGGTGGTTCGGCTGCTGGAGCATCTTCACGGACGCGATCGTGTCGCCCTCGAAGGTCACCTCGACCTGGACGGTGCCCTTCTCGGTGTCCACCGCGGTCCCCGAGACGACCTTCGACGCGGACTCGGCGGAAGCCGAGGCGGACGCGGACGGCGAAGGGGAGGACGCGGCGGAGTCCGCCTGGGAGTCGATGGCGGCCTGGAGGGACTCCTTGTAGCCGTCGCTCGTGATCGTCGCGCCGGACACGGTGTCGATGTCGGCGCTCTGCGCGGCCAGCGTCTCCTTGATCAGGACCGGCACGGCGGCGGTGGTCTGCGGGTGGTTCGGCTGCTTCAGCATCCGCACCGAGGAGATCTTCGTCCCCGCGAACGTCACCTCGACCTGGACGTCACCCTTCTCGGTGGTCACGGTCGTGCCCTTGACGACCGTCGACGACGTACCGGAGGAGCCCGAAGCCGCGGAGGAGGACGCGGACGGGGTCGAGGCGGAGGCCTCCGAGGACGTCGTGCCCAGCGACGGCTCGTAGAGCCAGACGGGGACCAGGCCCGCGATGCTCAGGACCAGTACAGGCAGTGCTCGTTTCACGACGTTCCTCTTATCCGGCCAGGCTGAAGCGCTCGAAGTGGGTCTGCGACTTGGGCACGCCCAGTTCCCGCAGGCTGCGCAGCACCGCGTTCATCATGGGCGGCGGGCCGCACAGGAAGACGTCCCGGTCCGTGATGTCCGGCACCAGCTTGGCCAGCTCCGCCGGGGCCAGCTTGTCGGGGGCGACCGGCCCGGACACCAGGTGCAGCTCGCAGCCCTTGGCGTGGGCGATGTCCCGCAGCTCCTCGTACAGGACGGCGTCCTGGTCCCTGGCCACCCGGTAGATCACCACGGCGTGGCCCTGGATCTCCTCAAGCAGCGCGCGGATCGGCGTGACGCCCACTCCACCCGCGATGAGGACGGCCTCGGGGCGGGTGCGGTGCATCGAGGTGAAGGCGCCGTACGGGCCCTCGGCGAAGACGCGGGTGCCGACCGGGATGTGCTTCAGGGTCGCGGTGCCGTCGCCGGCGACCTTCGCCGTGAGGCGCAGCGACCTGCCGTCGGGCGCTGCCGACAGCGAGAACGGGTTCGCCTGCCACCAGCGGTCCTTGGTGAGGAACCGCCACAGGAAGAACTGGCCGGCGCGGGCGGGCAGCTTGTCCAGGTCGCGGCCGGTCATGTAGATCGACACGACGTTGTCGGCCTCGGGGACGACCGCCGAGACCCGCAGCTGGTGACGGAGGTTCTTGCGCAGCGGCAGCACCACGCGGCCCAGGAACACCGAACCGAGCGCCACGCTCCACAGAGCCCACCAGTACGTCGTCGCGGCGGAGGACGAGGTGAACGTCGTACCGACACCGACCTGGTGCGTGAACGCCAGGACCACCGCCACATAGGTGTAGAGGTGGATGAAGTGCCAGGTCTCGTAGGCGAGGCGGCGGCGGGCGTAGCGCGCCGAGACCGCGCCGATGATCATGATCAGGACGAGGGCGACGATCGCGCGCAGCACGCCCTCGGTGGTCTCGGCCAGCTCCACCAGCTCGTCGACCGGACCCATGGACGTGCCCTCGGCGTAGCCGAAGACGATGAACACCGCGTGGGCCATCAGCGTCCACAGCAGTCCGAAGCCGACCCAGCGGTGCCAGGAGGTCAGCCGGTCCATGCCGATGCGGTGGTCCAGCCACGGCAGCCGGGCCACCAGGACCAGCTGGAAGGCCATGAAGAGCGCGCCGTACAGCCCGGCGAGCCGGCCCATCACGATCAGCGCGTTCGAGGCGAAGCCTGCCTGGGTGAAGAAGACGGTCACGACGGCCACGTTGGCGGCCAGCACGGCGTACAGGCCGGTGCGGGCCACCACTTTGGGTCGTATCGCCGTGGGGGGCGCGGGAGGCGATTGGACGGTCGTCACGGACAGTGCTCCTTGATCGGGTCCGGGGACACCGAGCTTGACCGACGGTAGCTGTCGTAATGCTGTCGTTGGACTTTCAAGTTGTTATCGATCGCGCGTAGGGAGGGGAGGGCGGTATGGCACGGGAGCCACGTGGAGCACTATGAGCACGTGGAAAAAGTACGACTCCTCGTCGTGGACGACGACCCGCCCATCGCCGACCTGGTCGCGACGGTCGCCCGCTACGAGGGCTGGGAGGCGGTCACCGCGTACTCCGGTGAGGAGGCGCTGAGCCGGGCCGCCGAGTTCCATCCCGACATCGTGGTGCTCGACCTGATGCTTCCGGGCCTCGACGGCTTCGCCGTGCTCGACCGGCTGCGGCTGTCCGGCACGATGGTGCCCGTGGTCTTCCTCACCGCCCGTGACGGAGTCGCCGACCGGGTCGCGGGGCTCACCCGGGGCGGCGACGACTACCTGGTCAAACCCTTCGCCGTGGAGGAGCTGATGGCCCGGCTGCGCACCGTGCTGCGCCGCAGCGCGGGCCCCGGCTTCCAGCGCTCCGTGCTCCGGGTGGCCGACCTGACGATGGACGAGGACACCCGCGAGGTCAGGCGCGGCGACAAACGGCTCACGCTCACCCCGACCGAGTACGAGGTGCTGCGCTACCTGATGCGCAAGTCGCCGACCGTGCTCACCAAGGCACAGATCCTCGACCATGTCTGGGAGTACGGCTTCGGCGGTCGGTCCAACGTCGTGGAACTCGTCGTCAGCCGGCTGCGCCGCAAGCTCGACGACCCCGACCAGCACGACGAACCGCTGATCCACACCGTGCGGGGCGTCGGCTACGTGGTCCGGCAGGTCGCCGAGTGATCCGGGCGATCCGCCACTGCCGGGAGAACTACCGCAGACTGCGGCTGGGCACACGGCTGGCGCTGGGCATGGGCGTACTTTCGCTCGTCGTGTTCGCCGTCGTCGGCGCCGCGCTCTCCATGTACATGCGGGACTATCTGGAACGCCAGCTCAGCGACCAGATGAAGCTCGTCCAGATCACCCAGTCCAAGGACGTCGTCGACTACGGCAGCGTGCAGGGCAAGCCGTACTACGGCTGGTACACCGCCTCCTACAAGGTCTCCGGCGGTACGCCCGTCCTGCGCGAGCCCGCCGACGTGCCGCCCGACTCCCGGGAGCTCCTCGCCACCGCCGCGAGCCTGCGGACCTCGGGCACCGACCCCGTCTACCGCACCGCACGCATCGACGGGGACGCCTACCGGCTGCGCGCCTGCGAGGTCGAGTCCGGTGTCGTCCTGGTCACGGCGGCGCCCATGGACGACATCGAGAACACCATGGACCAGCTGGTCACGGTCCAGGTCGTCGCCTTCGCCATCGCCCTGCTGGGCCTGGTGATCTTCGGCCGCGCGGTGCTGCGGCGCGGCCTCAGGCCCCTCAGCGACATGGCCCACACCGCCCGTGGCATCACCTCGCACGACTTCACCGACTCCGCCCGGCTGCCCGTACGCGCCGACCGGGGCAACGGCGGTCCCGAGGTCGAGGAGCTGCGCACCGCGTTCAACACCATGCTCGAACACATCGACGACTCCCTCGCCGTCCGTACGGAGGCCGAACAGCGCCTGCGCCGCTTCGTCGCCGACGCCTCCCATGAACTCCGTACCCCTCTGATGTCGGTACGGGGCTATGCGGACCTCTTCCAGTACGCCGCCGCCAACGAGCCCGGCGAACGGGACAAGCACCTGGCCCGCCTGCGCGCCGAGGCCGCCCGGATGGGCATCCTCCTCGACGACCTGCTGCTGCTCGCCCGGCTCGACGCGGCCCAGATCGAGACCCCGCTCCGCCCGGAGACCGCCGACCTGGTGGACCTGACCGGCCAGGCGGCCGACGCCTTCCGCGCGGGCCACCCGGAGCACCCCCTGACGGTGACGGCCGCGCCGAAGGAACTGCGGCTGCGCCTCGATCCCCTCCGTATCCGGCAGGTCCTGGACAACCTGCTCACCAACGCGGCCGTGCACACGCCGGCCGGTACACCGGTGTCCGTGGACGTGACCGTCGACGCCTGCCACGCGGTGGTCCGGGTCGCCGACGCCGGCCCCGGCATCCCGGCCGCCGACCAGGACCGGGTCTTCGACCGCTTCTACCGCGTCGACAAGGCCCGCAGCCGCGACCGGGGCGGCAGCGGCCTCGGCCTCGCGGTCGCGCTGTCCCTGGCACAGGCGCACGGCGGCACCCTCGACCTGACGAGCGGACCCGGCTCGACCGCCTTCACCCTCCGCATCCCGCTCGACAGGACGGACCGACCTCCGAAGAACTGAACGACCGGACGATCCGAGGAGACCCCCCACAGTGAACGTACTGATCGTTTTCGCCCATCCCGAACTCTGCTCCTTCAACGGCGCGCTGAAGGTCAGAGCCGTGGACGTCCTCAGACGCGCCGGACACGACGTCGTGGTCAGCGACCTCTACCGGCTCGGCTGGAAGGCCGCCGTCGACGCCGACGACTTCCCCGGCGTCTGGACCGACCCCGACTACCTGGACGTCACCGCCGAGCAGGAACGGGTCCAGGCGGCCCACGAGACCCCGCCCGACGTCCTCGCGGAACAGGAGAAGGTCGCCCGCTGCGATCTGATGATCCTCCAGTTCCCCCTGTGGTGGTCCGGAATGCCGGCCATACTCAAGGGCTGGATCGACCGCACGATGGCCCGAGGCTTCGCCTACGGAGAGGGCCGCGCCTACGACACGGGCCCCCTGAAGGGCAGACGAGCCCTGATCTGCACCACGACGGGCACCCCTTCAGGGCTGTACGGCCCCCACGGCACCGACGCCGATCTGGACCGCGCCCTCTGGCCCATCCACCACGGCATCCTCGACTGCCTGGGCTTCGACGTCCTCCCTCCGTTCGTGGCCAGGACCCCGGCCGAGGTGTCGCCCAAACAGAGGGAGCAGTACCTGACGGAGTACGCGGAACGTCTGCTGGACGTGCCCCGATAGGGGCGCGGGGAACTGCGCGACAAGCCACGACCGCGCAGCAGTCGGCCGACGGCATGTCGCGGCAGCCGCTCGGCCGACGCAGTCACTCCGTGCGGTAGAGGTCGGTAAGAAGCTCGACCACCGCCGCCCCCGCAGGATGCGGATCGTCCCGCCACCAGGCGAGCCGAACCACCACCGGCTCCGCATCCCGCACAGCCCGATAGACCACCCCGGGCCGCCGATACTGGTGTGCGGTCGACTCCGGCGTAAGCCCCACGCAGTGGCCCGTCGAGATCGAGTTCAGCCAGTCGTCGACATCGTGCGTCTCCTGGACCACCGGACGAGACCCCGGCGGCCACAACTCCTCCGTGGTCGTCCCGGTCCGCCGGTCCACCAACACCGTGCGCCCGCTGATGTCGGTGAGCCGGATCCACCGCCGCCGCGCCAGCGGATCGTCGGCGGCCATGACACACATCCGCCGTTCCAGGCCGAGGACGACGGAGTCGAACCGCCGTCCGTCCAGCGGCCGGCGCACCACGGCCAGATCGCACGCCCCCTCCGCCAGCCCACCGGTGCCGGAGTTGGTCCGGACGAGCTGGACCTCCGTCTCCGGGTGCCGTTCGGCCCAGCGGCGCTGGAAGACGAGGGTGTGGCGGCCCACCGCCGACCAGGCGTACCCGATCCGCAGCCGGGCATGCCCGGACGTCGCCTCCCCGACCAGGTCGTCCACCTCACCGAGCACCCGCCGGGCGTGCGCCAGCACCCGAAGCCCGGTCCCCGTCACGCTCACCTCGCGCGAGGTCCGCCGCAACAGCCGTACGCCCAGGGCCTGTTCGAGTGAGGCCAGGGTGCGGGAGACAGCCGCCTGGGAGACGCCGAGCGCGATGGCGGCGTCCGTGAAGGTGCCCTCGTCGACGATCGCGACGAGACAGCGCAGCTGCCGAAGCTCGATCTGCGGGGTCCGTCCCTGAAGCGCGTCCATGACTCCAGCGTATAGACGGCGAAGCCCATGCATTTTGCGCATCCACGGAGCCGGCGCACGATCGGCGTATGCCCGCAGGCCCCGCACACACAGCAGCCCCCGCCCACGAGAGCGACGTCGCCCTCATGCCCCGGAAGCCCGGCGCCGGAAAGCTCTCCGGCGTCGCCGTCATGCTCGGCAGCGGGCTGGCCAACCAGGTCGGCGCCGCGACCGGCTCCCTCGCCTTCCCGGTGCTCGGCCCGGTCGGGGTCGTCGCCGTCCGCCAGTACGTCGCCGCCGTCGTCCTGTTCGCCGTCGCCCGGCCCCGCCTGCGGAGCTTCACCCGCGCCCAGTGGGGGCCCGTACTCCTGCTGGCCCTGGTCTTCGGGACGATGAACCTGTCCCTGTACACCGCCATCGACCGGATCGGCCTCGGCCTCGCGGTCACCCTGGAGTTCCTCGGACCCCTCGCCGTCGCCCTGGCGGCCACCCGGCGGCGCGTGGACGCCTGCTGCGCGGTGATCGCCGCGGTCGGTGTCGTCGCGCTGCTGCGCCCCCAGCCGTCCGCCGACTACCTCGGGATGGGCCTCGGGCTGCTCGCCGCCGCCTGCTGGGCCTCGTACATCCTGCTCAACCGCGCGGTCGGGCGGCGGCTGCCCGGAGCGGAGGGTTCGGCCGCCGCCGCGGGCGTCTCCGCGCTGGTCTTCCTGCCGGTCGGGATCGTCCTCGTCGTCGAGCATCCGCCGACCGCGGCGGCCGTCGGTTATGCCGTCGTCGCCGGAGTGCTCGCCTCGGCCGTGCCCTATCTCGCCGACGTGTTCTCCCTGCGCCGGGTGTCGGCGCGCTTCTTCGGCCTGTTCATGAGCGTCAACCCGGTGATGGCCGCCCTGGTCGGCCGGCTCGGCCTGGGGGAGAACCTGGGCGCCCTGGAGTGGGCGAGCATCGGGGCGATCGTCGCCGCCAACGCGGTGTCCATCCTGACCTCGCCGAATTAGGGCACGCGCCCCCAACTCCCGTACGGACTACTCCCGTACGAGGGAGGCCACGTGGTCGGTGACCGTGTCGAGGATCTCCACGCAGGCCTTCTCGTCGCCGAGGGCAAGGAAGTTGAGGGTCAGCCCGTCCGTCATCGCGGCCAGATAGCGGGCCAGCACCGGGACGGGCACGCTCAGTTCGAAGCCCATGCTCTCGCGCAGCTGCTCCAGCAGTCCGGCGTACGTGTCGGTGTACAGCTCGTACTGCCGGCGGGCCAGATGCGCGAACCCCGGCTCCCGCAGGGCGTACTGGGTGAGTTCGTACGTCAGCATGTGCTCGCCCGGGTGGGCGGCCACATGGTCCCAGTACGCGTGGAAGCCCGCGCGGATCGTCTCCTGGAGGGTGGACTGCGGCTGGATCGCCGCGCGCACCACGTCGACGGAGTGGTCGGTGATCGTCGTCATGACCGACTCGACCAGGGCCTGCTTGGAGTCGAAGCAGTAGTGGAAGACGCTCAGTGACACACCCGCCTCGGCCGCGATGGACCGGGTCGTCGTCCTGGGGACGCCGTCCCGGGTCATCGCGCGGATGGCCGCCTCGGTCAGCTGCCGGCGCCGCTCGGCCGACGGCTTGCGTGCCATGAACTCTCCCTGGGTACGGAACTCAGCTGCTGTAGACACCCACCTCGTAGAGCGAGTATCCCCAGTCCGTACCCCGATCAAGACCGTGGACGCGCACATAGCGGGCCGGTGTTCCCGCGAACTGCGCCGTGTCCAGGCCGCCGTCGCCGACGGTCGTGGACCACGCGGTCTGCCAGGTCGTACCGTCCGTCGACAGTTCGACGCGGTACGACTTGCCGAACGCCTTCTCCCAGTCGAGGGTGACCCGCTTGACCAGG
Source organism: Streptomyces sp. NBC_00075 (assembly GCF_045041225.1). Lineage (NCBI taxonomy): Bacteria > Bacillati > Actinomycetota > Actinomycetes > Kitasatosporales > Streptomycetaceae > Streptomyces > Streptomyces sp. NBC_00075. The sequence continues at coordinate 710,270 of NZ_CP108243.1, read as the reverse complement.
TTCGTCGAACCCAGGTCGAGCTGGAGCCACTGGTCGTCGCTCCAGTCGCTCGCCCAGCGGGTGCCCGAGTCGCCGTCGACGGCCCGGCCGGGCTGGTAGCTGGTGAACGGGTTCGACTCGGACGAACTCGCCGTCGCCGTCACGCCCTTGGCGAGGTTCACCCCGGCCCTGTGGTTCTCCGAGGCGCCCCAGGTGTCGAGGTAGGACTCGGCGCCCCGGAACAGGTCGCTGACCGCGTCCGTGCCGCCGACCTGCTTGATGTCCTGGATCCAGTCCGGGATCAGCCCGACGTGCGCGGCACCGTCCGTGTTGATGTCCCAGGTGCGCGACCCGGTGGTCTGGCGGTCGATCACCGAGCCGCCGTCGACACTGGTGAAGGGGTACGTCACCGTCGTACCCGTGTCCGTGCCGCGCGGGGCCGGGTGGTCGCCGATGCCGTTGAAGTCGGTGCCGTAGCCGTAGCCCACGCCGTACTTGGTGCGCAGGGCGTCGGTACGGGCGGCCTCCGTGACGAACTCCTTGGAGGAGTGCATGTACTGGGCGATGAAGCCGCCGAGACCGTAGACCCGGTCGGTCCAGTTGAGGTCCATCCAGCTGTGCGAGGAGAGCACGCCCGGGTAGGACTCGGACTCGAAGATGTCCAGCGCCTGGCCGGTGGCCTTGACGCTCATGTGGTCGATCTCCAGCATCATCTTGCGTTTCATCATGCCGCGCACCGCGTACTCGCCGAGATCGGTGAGCCCCCGGGTGTTGCACTGCGCGTCCGCGTCGTACGTCGGCAGCTCGGTGCCCGCCGGCAGGTCCTCCGTCGCGTCGGTCGCCGTGGCGCCGCCGATCGGGTTGTCGTGCATCGCGGTCGTGCACGTCTCCGTCTGCCAGAAGGTGCCCGTCGACAGGAACTGGCCGACGTTGATCGCCGTACCGAGCCCGCCCTCGTCGAACCGCACCCCGCACAGCGCGTTGTCGAACTTGTGGCACAGGAACATGCTGCGCACGCCGAGGTCGTACAGCTCGTCGAGGCCCTTGTCGATGTCGGCCTTGCTGCACTGCGCGATGTCCAGGATCTGCTTGCAGCCGAAGGGCTCCGACGTCTCGACACCGAGCACGACCGCCAGCTTGCCCGCCTTGATCACCTCACGGGCCTGCGCGGTGTCGGTGACGATCCGGAACCAGCCCTTGCCCGTGCCGCCGTACTGCGCGTCGATGTAGTCCTGGAGGTCGTAGGTCAGCTGCGCCTGGAGGCGGATCGACGTCATCTCGTCGCAGCTGCGGTCCTTGAAGAAGTAGACCGAGCAGATCACGCCGTTGGTGACGAGGTCGTTGACCAGCACGCGCTGGCCGCCACGCCAGGCGCGCTCGATCCAGGCGTAGTAGTTGGCCTGATGGGTCATCGAGTCGTACGCGGGCCAGTCCTTGAACGTCGGGTAGCCGACCGGGTCGTGCTTGCCGTCGCCGCCGTGGGTGATGTAGTCGAAGATCGCGAGGGTGCCGTCCGGGTAGTGCTCGGGACAGTCCTTGAGGGCGTCCGCGATCCCGCTGGTGGAGAAGACCTTGCCGCAGATCAGGCGTCCGCCGAAGGCCTCGTTGGAGAACAGGTGGTTGTGCGCGTCGACGAACCCCTGTACCTCGCCTGCGGAGTTGGTGCCCTTGAAGGGCTCACCCGTGACGTTGATCTGGGAGTCGGGCGTCGGTCGCGCGGTCGGCGTCCACCAGTCCGTGCCGGCCGCCGAGCTGGGCACGGTGCCGAGCGTCAGCGCCAGTACGGCGAGCAGCAGCGACAACACGGTCAGGGGTCTGCGTCCGCGACGCGGACGTGGCGGGAAGGCAGCAGGCACAGTCATCACTCACGTCCTTGCACCAGGGTTGTCATGGCTCGCGCAACTCTGTGATGAGGATCGCGACAGCGGGGTGATGGAGTCAATAGTCCGGGACGCTTGACCTGATAACCGTTGCGACTCCGAAGGGCCACTTTCTGTGCACTTCCTGCGCGTCGACTGTGCGCGAATATGGAGAACAATATTGTTGACAATGTTGTCCGTCTAGATTTAGCGTCGACAGGCACTCACTCAGGAGGGCACATGCCGAAACAAGCCCGTCCAGGCACCGGAGAGCAGGCCAAGCAGCACGCGTTGGAGCGGCTGCGGCAGGCGATCCTGCGCGGCGACATGGCACCGGCCCAGCGGCTGGTGGAGAACGAACTCGCCGAGCAGTTCGGTGTGACACGGGCCAGCGTCCGGGCGGCGCTGATCGAGCTGGAGTCGGAGGGACTCGTCGAGCGGATCCGCAACCGTGGCTCGCGGGTGCGGGTGGTGACCGTGGAGGAGGCGGTCGCCATCACCGAGTGCCGGATGGTCCTCGAAGGGCTGTGCGCGGCCAAGGCGGCCGTCGCGGCAACCGACGACCAACTGGCCCAACTGACCGGCATCGGCGAGGCGATGGCCAAGGCCGTCGCCGACGGTGAGCCGGTCACGTACTCCGAACTCAACCAGGATCTGCACGCCCGGATCAGACGGTTCTCCGGCCAGCAGACGGCCGTGGAACTGCTGGAGAAGCTCAACGCCCAGTTGGTGCGCCACCGTTTCCAGCTCGCGCTGCGACCGGGGCGTCCCCAGCAGTCCCTGGGTGAACACCTGGCCATGGTCGAGACGATCACGGCCAGGGACCCGCAGGCGGCCGAAGCGGCCGCTCGCGCCCATCTCACGAGCGTGATCGCCGCGTTGCGCGAATAGCGTGTCGCGCGAAGGACGTGCCGCACGGGCGGCGTGTTGTGCGAACAACGCGCCGCACGGATGACACGTCACGCGGATGACGCCGCCGAGGTGGGCCGAACGACCTGTCCACCAAGGAGATTTCTGCAATGACACATGGTGCGGTGCCCGCAGCCGCTCGCTCGACGCTGGTGATCAGCGCCCATGCCGGTGACTTCGTCTGGCGGGCGGGAGGTGCCATCGCCCTGGCGGCCTCCCGTGGCGAGAAGGTCGTCATCGCCTGCCTGTCGTACGGGGAACGCGGCGAGTCCGCCAAGGCCTGGCGGGAGGGCAGGTCGCTGGAGGAGATCAAGGGGATACGCCGGACCGAGGCCGAGCAGGCCGCCGCCGCGCTCGGCGCCGAGGTCCGTTTCCTCGACGCCGGCGACTACCCCCTCCTCGCCACCCCCGAGCTGACCGACCGGCTGGTGGGGATCTACCGGGACACCCAGCCCGACGTGGTCCTCACCCACCCGCTCGCCGACCCCTACAACGCCGACCACCCGGCCGCCGCCCGGATGGCCCTGGACGCGCGGATCCTCGCCCAGGCCATCGGCTACCCGGCCCCCGGCGAAGTCCTGGGCGCGCCCCCGGTGTTCTTCTTCGAACCCCATCAGCCGGAGATGTGCGACTTCACCCCGCAGGTGCTGCTCGACATCACCGAGGTGTTCGACACCAAGCGCAAGGCCATGGAGTGCCTGTCCGCCCAGCAGCACCTGTGGGACTACTACACGGACCTCGCCAAGCGGCGCGGAGTCCAGCTCAAGCGGAACGCCGGCCCCAACCTCGGCCTCCCGCACACCACTTACGGCGAGGCATATATGCGTCCCTACCCGCAGGTCACGGGAGAACTGGCATGAGCGGCGTCATCGTCACCAACCCGCCGCGCGCAGCCGCCGCGGACGTCGAGGAGCTGGCCCGCCACGGCGTGGCCACCGTCCACGAGGCCCTGGGCCGCACCGGCCTCCTCGGCCCGGCCCTGCGCCCGATCCAGCAGGACGTCCGCATCGCGGGCACCGCCGTCACCGCGCTGTGCTGGCCCGGCGACAACCTCATGATCCACGCGGCCGTCGAACAGTGCGCCGAGGGCGACCTCCTGGTCGTCACCACCACCTCCCCGTGCACGGACGGCCTGTTCGGCGAACTGTTCGCCACCGCACTCCGGCACCGGGGCGTACGCGGCCTGGTCATCAACACCGGCGTCCGCGACACCGCCGAACTGCGCGCCATGGACTTCCCCGTCTGGTCGGCCGCGGTGTCCGCACAGGGCACGGTCAAGGCGACGGGCGGCTCGGTGAACGTCCCGATCGTCGTGGGCGGCCAGCAGATCCACCCCGGTGACGTGATCATCGCCGACGACGACGGCGTGATGGTCGTCCCCCGGCTCCGCTCGGCCGAGGCCGTCAAGGCGTCCGAGGCCCGCATCGCGAAGGAGGAGGCGTCCCGACTGGCCTTCGCCGACGGCCAGTTGGGCCTGGACCGGTACGGGCTGCGCGAGACGCTCGTACGGCTGGGGGTCACGTACCGGTCGTACGAGGAGTACGTCCGCGGCGGAGCGGACTCGTGAGTGCGGGCGGCCCGGGGGAGGAGCTGCGCTGCATGCTGATGCGGGGCGGCACCTCCAAGGGCGCCTACTTCCTCGCCGAGGACCTGCCGGACGACCCCGCCGCCCGCGACGATCTGCTGCTGCGGGTCATGGGCAGCCCCGACCCCCGCCAGATCGACGGCCTCGGCGGAGCGCACCCCCTCACCAGCAAGGTGGCCGTCGTCTCCCGCTCGGACGACGAACAGGCCGACGTGGACTATCTGTTCCTCCAAGTCGGCGTCGAGGAACCGGAGGTGAGCGACCGTCAGAACTGCGGGAACCTCCTCGCTGGAGTCGGCCCGTTCGCCGTGGAACGCGGACTGGTCGCGGCCGACGGGGAGTTGACCTCCGTACGCATCCGCATGGTCAACAGCGGCGACCACGCCACCGCGACCTTCCCCACGGCAGAGGGGCGTGTCGTCTACGAGGGCACGACCGAGATCTCCGGTGTGCCCGGCGGCGCCGCTCCGGTGACGATCGGGTTCGGGCGGGGGAGCGGACCCCTGCTGCCGACCGGCCGGGTCCGGGACACCGTCGCCGACACACCGGTGACCTGCGTCGACAACGGCATGCCGACCGTGATGATCGCCGCCTCCGCCCTCGGCGTCACCGGTTACGAGGATCCGGGGGACCTGGAGGAGAACGTCACCCTCAACGAACGGCTGCGTGAAATCCGCCTGGAGGCGGGCAAGTTGATGGGCCTCGGGGATGTCTCCGCGACGACCGTGCCCAAGCTCAGCCTGCTCGCCCCGCCCGTGCACGGCGGCGCAGTCATGACCCGCACCTTCATCCCGGTCCGCTGCCACACGGCGATCGGCGTACTGGGTGCCGCGAGCGTCGCCGCCGGGCTGCTCATACCCGGTGCCGTCGGGGAGGGCGTGGCACGTCTCCCCGCCCACGACGACGCCCCGCTGCGCATCGAACACCCCACCGGATTCCTGGACGTCGAAACCGTCGTCTCCGTCGTCGACACCGACGGCCCCACCCCGGTCGCGCACCGCACGGCCGTCGTCCGTACCGCCCGCAAGATCTTCGACGGCACGGTCTTCCCCCGCCCCGCCGTCCCCCTCCCCGTCAGGAGCCGCTGATGACCCCGCCGCTCGGCGACATCGCCCACCTCGGCCATGTCGAACTCCTCACCCCCGACCTGGACGCCAGCGTCCGGTTCTTCACCACGATCCTCGGCCTCACCGAGAACGGCCGCTCCGGCGACTCGGTGTACTTGAGGACCTGGGACGACTACGAGCACCACAGCCTCACCCTCACCGCCCACTCGACCTCCGGCATCCGCCGCACCGCCCTGCGCGCCTCCAGCGAGGAGGCCCTGCAACGCCGGGTCAAGGAGACCGAGAACGCCGGCCGCCCCGGCCGCTGGGTCGAGGACGAGCCCGGCCTCGGCCCGCTCTACGTCACCACCGACCCCGACGGCCACGAGTACGCCCTGTACTGGGAGAGCGAGTGGTACGAGGCGCCGCCCGAGCTGCGGCCCGGCCTCAAGAACCAGCCGCAGGCCAAGCCCGCGACGGGCGTCGGCGTACGCCGCCTCGACCACGTCAACTTCCTCGCCGCCGCGGTCGATTCGAACGTCGGCTTCGTCCAGCACGTCCTCGGCGCCCGCCCCACCGAACAGATCGTCCTCGACGAAGGACGCCTGGCAGCGCAGTGGCTGACGTTCACCAACAAGTCGTACGACATCGTCTACACGGAGGACTGGTCCGGCTCCAACGGCCGTCTGCACCACATCGCGTTCGCCACGGACACCCGTGAGGACATCCTGCGCGCCGCCGACCTGTGCCTGGACAACGGCGTGCACATCGAGACCGGCCCGCACAAGCACGCCATCCAGCAGACGTTCTTCCTGTACGTCTACGAGCCCGGCGGCAACCGGATCGAGCTGTGCAATCCGCTGACCCGGCTGGTGCTCGCCCCCGACTGGCCGCTGATCACCTGGACCCAGGCGGAGCGGGCCAAGGGCCAGGCGTGGGGTCTGAAGACCATCGAGTCGTTCCATACGCACGGAACGCCTCCGCTCGACTGACGCCGACGCTCCCACCTGCGGCGCGGGCCATGACCGACCACGGCGGGCCCACGCCGTACCTGAGATTGTTGACAAAAACGTTGACACTCCTGCGACGGCTCCCTACGGTCGAGCGCATCTCATCCCCGTGTGCCGTTCCCGATAGGAAACAACGATGTCTCCGTCCCCCGCATCCGCCCCGCCCGCTCGCGGCGGCAGACTGGCCGTGCTCGTCGTCGGCCTGTGCTGGCTGGTCGTCTTCTTCGACGGCCTCGACATGTTCGTCTACGGCGCCGAACTGCCCCACATGCTGGAGCACAAGGCCCTCGGACTCGTCCCCGCCCAGGCCGGCGACCTGGGCAGCTACGCCACCTTCGGCATGCTGATCGGCGCCCTGTCCGCGGGCACGGTCACCGACTGGATCGGCCGCAAGAAGGTCATCCTCACCTGCACCACCGTGTTCTCGCTGGCATCCGCCCTGTGCGCGGTCGCCGCCGGCGTCGAGGTGTTCGGCCTCGGCCGCTTCATCGCCGGCCTTGGCCTCGGTGGCCTTCTCCCCACGACGATCACGATGGTCTCCGAGTACGCCCCGCGCGGCCGGGGCGCCCTGATCGTCGGCACGCTGATGACCGCGCACCAGGCCGGCGGCATCATGGCGGGCTTCCTGGGCCTGTGGACGAGCGGCCCCGACGGCTGGCGGGTCGCCTACTGGATCTGCGTCATCCCGCTCCTGATCGGGGTCCCGCTGGTCGCGAAGTACCTGCCCGAGTCGATGCGCTTCCTGATCGCCAAGGGGCGTATCGAGGAGGCCCGGGCCCTCGCCGACCGCTACGACGTCGAACTGCCCGCCGCCGCGCCCGACCGCTCCGCCGCCGGGGACCGCTGGAGCGCGGTGGCGGCCCTGTTCCGCGGCAACCTGTGGCGTACGACGGCCCTGTTCTGGCTGGCCTCCTTCTGCGGCCTGCTGCTCGTCTACGGGGTCAGCAACTGGCTGCCGACGATGATGCGCGGCGCGGGCTACGAACTGGGCTCCTCCCTCTCCTTCCTGATCGTCATCAACCTCGGCGGCATCGTGGGCATGCTGGTCGCCGGCCGCTGCTCCGACCGCTACGGCTCCGCCCGTGTCGCCACGATCTGGTTCGCGGGCACGGCAGTGGGCGTCTACCTCCTGGGTGTCCACATGGCGCTGCCGCTCACGTACACCGTGGTCTTCCTCACCGGCATGTTCCTCTTCAGCGCCCAGGCCATGATCTACGCGACGGTGGCGGGCCGCTCGACCGACGCCAACCGGGCGACGGCGGTGGGCTGGGTGTCCGGCATCGGCCGCTTCGGCGCGGTGTTCGGGCCGTGGCTCGGGGGCCGGCTCGTGGCGAGCGGGTCGGAGACCTGGGGGTTCACCGCGTTCGCCATCGCGGCGGTGCTGGCGACGGTGTTCGTCGCGCTGACGGGATCGGGTGGGGTGCGGGAGGGGGCGTCGGTGAAGCGGGAGGAGGAACTGTCGGCGGCGGGCTGAGCGGGAGTATTTCTCGCCCCCGCCGCCCCTACCCGTTCCCATCCCTGGGGGCTGCCGCCCCCAGACCCCCGCTGTCGCGCTGAACGCGCTCGTCCTCAAACGCCGGACAGGCTGAAATGCCCCGGCCGGCGCTGAAGTGCGGCGAACATGAGCGGGCGGGGAAGAGGATGGGCTGGCACTTCAGCACCGACCGCCACCATCCAGCCCGTCCGGCGTTTGAGGACGAGGCCGTTCAGGCCGACAGCGGGGGTCTGGGGGCGGCAGTCCCCAGGGATGGGACGGGTAGGGGCGGCGGGGGCGAAAGAAATTCTGCGCCCACCTGTCACAGCCCTCCGTCGACCGGTGTCTTGTGGCCGAACCCCCTTCGAAGGGGTGCCGTTCCAACGGAGGAGAGACACCATGACCGGGAACATCGAGGTCGTAGTGATCGGCGGCGGGTACGCGGGCGTCATGGCGGCCAACCGGCTCACGCAGCGCGCCGACGTGAGCGTCACCCTGATCAACCCGCGCCCGTCCTTCGTCGACCGGATCCGCCTGCACCAGATGGTGGGCGGCACCGGCGAGGCGGTCGTCGACTACCGGAAGGTTCTCGCCGAGAAGGTTCGCCTGGTGGTGGACACCGTGGCACGGATCGACGCGGCCGGGTGTGCCGTGACGCTGGTGAGCGGTGGCACGGTCGGCTACGACCACCTCGTCTACGCGGTCGGCAGCGGCAGCGCCGCCCCGAGCGTGCCCGGCGCCGCCGAGTTCGCCTACCCGATCGCCGGTCTGGAGGAGGCGCAGCGGCTGCGGCCGGTCCTCGACGCCGAGGCCGTCACGGCACCGGTGACCGTCGTCGGCGGCGGGCCGACCGGTATCGAGACCGCCGCCGAGCTGGCCGAGCAGGGCCGCACCGTGACTCTCGTGTGCGGCGGCCCGCTCGGCCCGTCCCTGCACCCGCGAGGACGGCGCTCGGTGGCCGAGCGGCTCACCGCCCTCGGGGTGACCGTGCTCGACGGCCCCGACACGAAGGTCACGGCGGTGACCCGTGACGCCGTACGGCTCGCCGACGGCCGCGAACTGTCCAGCGCGGTGACGATCTGGACCGCCGGTTTCGGCGTACCGGACCTCGCCGCCCGCAGCGGACTGCGCACCGACGCCCTGGGCCGCCTGATCACGGACGACACGCTGACGAGCGTGGACGACACACGCATCGTCGCGGCCGGGGACTCGGCGGCCCCCTCGGACCTGCCGTTCCGGATGAGCTGCCAGGCCGCGGTCCAACTGGGCCCGCAGGCCGCCGAGACGGTGCTGAGCCGGATCGCGGGGGAGCAGCCGGTGCCCGTCGAGGTGGGTTTCGTCGGCACCTGCATCAGCCTGGGGCGCCGCGCCGGCATCTTCCAGGTCATGACCAAGGACGACACCGCCAGGAAGTACTACATCGGCGGCCTGCCGGGCGCCAAGGTCAAGGAACTCATCTGCAGGAGCATCCCCTGGCAGCTGTCGTACGAGGCCCGCAAGCCCGGCGCGCGCACATGGTGGACCAAGGACGCCAAGCGCCGCGAACTGCTCCAGAGCGAACTCGGCCAGAAGCGGACCACCGCCGAGCGGGCGGCCTGAACCGGAGCCGGAGCCGGAGCCGGAGCCAGAGCCCGGCGTGTCACATTCGGAGGCCGGGCAACGTCTCCCTGTCGACGAAACGGCTGTTGACTGTCGACTTTCGGCTGTCGACGAAGACGAAGAGGACCATGTCGTGGACGCACGCCCGAGCACCGATGAGACCGACCCGGCGACCGAGACGTTCGTCGCCCACCGCAACCTGCTCTTCACCGTCGCCTACGAGATGCTCGGCTCGGCGGCCGACGCGGAGGACGTTCTCCAGGAGACCTGGCTGCGCTGGGTCAAGGTCGACCTCGCACAGGTCAGAGACCAGCGCGCCTACCTGGTCCGGATCACCACCCGCCAGGCCCTCAACCGGCTGCGTACCATGAACCGCCGCAAGGAGGCCTACGTGGGCCAGTGGCTGCCCGAACCGCTGCTGACCGCGCCGGACGTCGCCGAGGACGTCGAACTCGCCGAGAGCGTCTCCATGGCCCTGATGCTCGTCCTCGAAACCCTCTCCCCGACCGAACGCGCCGTCTTCGTCCTGCGCGAGGTCTTCGACACCGGTTACGACGAGATCGCCGCCGCCGTCGACAAGACCCCCACGACCGTCCGGCAGATCGCCCACCGCGCCCGCCGCCATGTCGACGCCCGCCGCCCCCGCCGGGTGGTCTCGCCCGACGAGAGCCGGGCGGTCCTGGAGTCGTTCCAGCGCGTACTGGAGACCGGGGATCCGCAGACCCTCCTCGACGTACTCGCTCCGGACGTCGTCATGGTCAACGACGGCGGCGGCATCAAGCAGGCCGCGCTACGCCCGATCAACGGCGCCGAGAAGGTGGCCCGCTTCCTGGTCGGCGCGCTCGGCAAGAACACGAGCCCGGTCGCCGTCGCCCCGACCGTCGTCAACGGCAGCACGGCACTCGCCGTACACCTGGACGGCGAACTCGACGGGATCCTGGCGCTGAGCATCGAGAACGCGCGCGTCACCGGCCTCTACTACGTCCGCAACCCCGAGAAACTGACCCGCGCGGAGACGGAGACCCCACTCACCCTGCGATGAACGCGATGGACGAGGCGAACGTCGATGCGTCACGGCGGGTCACTGGCGGGGGCGTCAGTCGCCGGCCGTGGCCTGCCGTACGTGCCGGGCGATGAAGGCGTAGATCTCCCGGGCCTTCTCGTCGTCGTTGAGGTCGTAGCCGTGGTCGACGCCCGCCACGTCATGGTGCTCGACCAGCGAGCCCACCTGTCGCAGCCGCTCGGCGTAGCGCACGTTCTCCGCGAGGAGGCGGTCGTGCGCGGCCGTGACGATCACGGCCGGGGCGATGCCCTTGAGGTCCGCGGTCTCCTTCGGGTGGGCGGGGGAGACCAGCCGGTCGGCGCGCTCGCGCGGGTCCGGGACGTACGCGCTGTCGAACACCTCGCCCATCCACGGGCGCAGCATCGGCTTGGCGATCGCCGCCCGCTTGTCCTTCGCGGGGGTCGCGAGGTCGAGCGGCGCGTAGTGCAGGACCTGGAGCGCGATCGAGGGGCCGCCCTCCTCCAGGGCCTGGCGTGCCACGGCCGCCGCGAGACCGCCGCCCGCGCTCTGCCCGCCGACGGTGAGCCGGGTGCCGTCCCAGCCGTGTTCGGCGCCGTGCTCGGCGATCCACCGGACCACTTCGTACGCCTGCCGGGGCGGGGCCGGGAACGGGTACTGCGGAGCGACGACGTAGTCGACGTTGACGACGACCACGCCCGCCAGCGAGGCGACGGCACGGCAGAAGGCGTCGTCCGTCTCCGTGACGGCCATGATGAAGCCGCCGCCGTGGAAGTTGACGTGGACCGGCGGGGCCGGGTCCTCGGTCACGGGCCGGTAGACCGTGACCCGGGCGGGGGCGATCGACGAAGGGACCGTCAACTCGCTGGTGTCGCGCGGGAATTCGGGAAGCCGGGCGTGGGCGGCGGCAGTGGTGCCCCGTCCACTGGTCCGTCGCTCCGCGAGCGTGACGAGACGTTGCATAGTCTTGGCGATGAGGGAGGCCACCGCAGGCCGGGCCAGGAGGGACATGCGGTTCCGATCGGTCGGGCTATTGCCAGGAATCCTGTCGATCGACAGGCTGACATTAAACACGACCGTCCGGTACAGCGGAAGCCGCCCGGTCGACCGGGAACTCGCCCGGGCGCCGTCCGCCGGACAGTCCCTACGCCTTGTAGGCGATCCCCCCGTACACGTCCGTCGGCTCCGGCGAGGTGCCGGGCTCCGGGCGCCACAGCGGGCAGGAGACGATGCCCGGCTCCAGCAGCTCCAGACCCTCGTAGAGCGCGGTGAGCTTGTCGGGGCTGCGCAGTACGTACGGGACCGCGCCCGTGTCGTCGTACCCCTGCTGGGCGCGCTTGAGTTCCTCGTCGGTGTCCGTGCTGTCGTAGTGCACGAAATAGCTGCCCGGGGGCAGGGCGGCCTGGAGGCGGTGCGTGATCGACTTGGCCTCCTCCCAGTCCTGGATGTGGCCGAGGATGCCCATCAGCATCAGCGCCACCGGCTTGTCGAAGTCCAGGAACCTGCTCGCCGCCTCGATGATCTTCTCGGGCTCGCGCAGATCCGAGTCCACGTAGTCCGTGGTGCCTTCGGGGGTGCTGGTGAGTAGCGCCTGGGCGTGCCGCAGGACGAGCGGGTCGTTGTCGACGTAGACGATGCGCGACTCGGGGGCCACCTTCTGGGCCACCTGGTGCGTGTTGTCGTACGTCGGCAGGCCGGTGCCGATGTCGAGGAACTGGCGGATGCCGCACTCGCGGGCCACGAAGGTGACCGCGCGGATCAGGTACACGCGTGAGGCCCGGGCCATCGTCTCGATGTTGGGGGCGATCTCGCGGTACTCGTCGCCCGCCTGGCGGTCGACCTCGTAGTTGTCCTTGCCACCCATCCAGTAGTTCCAGATACGGGCGGAGTGCGGCACCGTGGTGTCGATCTTGGACAGTGCTTCCTGGTCGGGGGTGGGCCGGCCGTCTGTCATCGGGTTCTCCTGAACTCGCCTCGCGCGGACTTCGCTAACCTACCGTCAACTGCCGTGCCGATTGCCGGAGTTGGGACTGGCGGGACGCGGGTGCACGGATGCGGCGACCCGGTTCGGCGGGCAACTCGGCGGCGTCGATCGTCACGACGGGAACGTGCTGGGCGAGCGTGCCGAACACCCGGGCGTACGCGAGGGTCGCGGCCACGGTCTCCGAATCGTCGTCGCCGTGCTCGCCGCCGACGAGATGGACCATGGCGCCGTCGCGTTCCGCGACCGCTTCGGCGTGGTCGAGTGCCTGGATCCAGGTCACCCGGGAACGTCCGCGACGCAGCGGCCCGTACACGAGTTCCCTGATGATGCCGCCCTCGATGACGAGCCGGCCGGGTGCCGACAGCAGTTCGCGGTACGGCAGCGTCGGGTCGAGGTGGTGCAGACCGCCCGGCGGCCGCCGTAACAGGAAGCCGGCGCGGGCCAGTTCGGCGAACACGGGGGTCCGGCGGATGCCCTCGTGGCCCTCGACGACCAGGGTGCGGTACCGGGCGACGGCTTCCGCGGTGGTCTGCGGAAGGTTCATCGCGGGGTCGTCCCGGCCCGTCGGGGAGCGGCCCGGCAGGGGAGGCCGGCACGTCCGGGCGGCATGACTGGACCCGGGACGCGAGGCGGCGTACGCATGCCGCTCCCTTCGGTCTTCGCAGTGATGCGTGAGGTTGTGCGTCAACTCCCTCAGTGTGTACGGGACCTCGGCACGGCGGGAGTGCTCGTGCGGGTTGTCCGGTTGTGCGGGTGTGGTGGTGCGCCGTGCGCCGACGGAGTGCGCCGGTGCGTCAGGTCAGGCGATCAGGAAGTCGGCCTGGCCGGACTTGGCGCCCTCCAGGAACGACACCATCTCGTCCCGGGAGTAGACCAGCGCGGGCCCGTCCGGGTCCTTGGACTGCCGGAACGCGACACTGCCGTCGGGCAGTCGCTTGGCCTCGACGCAGCTGCCGCCGTTGGTGCCGCTCCAGGGCTTGTGCCAGCCCTCGGAGCCGAGTTCGGACGCGGGCATCCCGCTGTGGATGGGGCCGTTGGTTGCCATGGTTCACAACTCCTTACGCAGTGCTGCCAGGGTCTCCCTGGTCCGAGCGACCGGCTCCGCCTGAACGGACATCCGGTCCAGTACCTCCAGGTACATCACGACGTCGGCGGGCTGGTCGAAGTACTGCGCGCCGGCGAGGCTCTCCGTGTAGACGACGTCGGGCAGTTCGGAGAAGCCGAAGCGGAAGTAGTGGAAGGGACCGAAGGCCCCCGGGTGCGGGCCCACGGCGAAGCGCATGATCTGGATACGGACCTTCGGGTACGCCAACACCTCGATGAGGTGGTCGATCTGAGCCCGCATCACCTCGGCCCCGCCCACGGGCCGGCGCAGCACGGTCTCGTCCAGTACGGCCCAGACGGCGGGCGCCTCGGGCTTGTCGAGCAGATCCTGGCGCCTCAGCCGCAGGTCGACCCGGCGCCGGATGTCCTCGGGACTCCCGTTGGGAAAGCCGATGCGCAGCAGCGCGGCGGCATAGTCGTGGGTCTGCAACAGGCCGGGGACGTAGTGGGGTTCGTAGAGCCGGATGACGGTGGCTTCGCTCTCCAGGCTCACATAGGCGCTGAACCAGTCCGGCAGCACATCGCGGTACGTGTACCACCAGCCGGGCTTGTTGGCCTCCCTGGCCAGCTTGAGGAAGTCGTCGACCTCCTCGGCCAGGACCCCGTAAGTGCGCAGCAGCTCCTTCACGTAGGGGATGCGGAGGCCGACCTCGGCCTTCTCCATCCGGCGGACCGTCAACGGCGTGACCTCGATCGCCCGTGCGGCGTCCTCGAACGACACCCCCGCCTGCTCCCGCAGATGCCTCAGCCGCTTTCCGAGGACCATCCGAAGGACCGTGGGGGCACTGCCGCCTGAGCGGTTCTCGCTCACGTGGGACCTCCGGGGACCGCCGTCACAGCGGGCAGTGTGCCACGTCTTCGGTTGACACCGACAGGCCTTTGCGCTTCATTCTGAAATTATCAGAACGAAGGTTGCGAGCTGTGCCTGTCGGTCACCATAGTGATCGAGTGACCTGCCGCACATGGCGCGGCGGAGTCACCGAACCTCGTACGCCCGCCGGGAACTTGACGACCCGGCAGCTCCGGACGGGGGACGAAGCCCCACACCGACGTGCTGCGAGACTGCGAGACCCTGGATGGCCGCCGTGACGAACGGACAACCGAGAAGCCCGGGCAAGGGCGCGGGCGGAGCCAACAAGACACTGGCGACCGCGCTCAAGGACGCCGGCTGCTCGTACGCCTCACTCGCGCACCGTGTCAACGAACTGGGCCGTCGGCAGGGCGTGGAGACCAACTACGACAAGGCGTCGGTCACCCGCTGGCTCCAGGGCCAGCAGCCCCGGGGCGGCACACCCGAGTTGATCGCCGCGGTGCTGAGCGAGCGACTGGCCCGCCCGCTCTCCCCGGCGGACCTCGGCTTCGTGCCCGACCAGCAACGCCCCGTCGTGGGCAGGGCACTCGTGTACGGCGAGGACGTGGCGGAAACCCTGCACACCCTGGCGGAACTCGGCTCCACCGACATCTCCCGGCGCACCCTCCTAGGCACGGTCCCCTTCGTGGCCGGAGCCCTGACGAACCCTCAACGGGAGTGGCTGCTCTGGCTGCTGGAGAACGAGGGGACGGCTGACGGGGACGCCGTGCGCCTCGCGTCGGTGGCCGTCGCGCCTCTGGGTGCCGCCGGTCCCGTGGAACAGGTCCACGCGATGATCGGCATGTTCGACGAGATGGACAACCACTACGGGGGCGGCGGGGTCCGCACCAGCATCGTGCACTACCTGTCCACCGAGATCATCCCCATGCTCCAGCAGCGCGGTCTCGCCCCGGGCCGGCTGCGCGAGCTGTTCGCCGCCGCGGCCCGCCTCGCGGCGATGGCGGGCTGGAGTTCGTACGACGCGGGGGAGTACGGGCTCGCGCAGCGCTACATGACCCAGGGGCTGCGGCTCTGCGCCGAGGGGCGCGACCGGGTGCTCGGCGGGCAGATCCTGGCCGGCCTGTCCCACCTGGCGACCAGCCTCGGCCGCCCCGACGAGGGCGTGTGCCTGGCCCGGGCGGGCCTCGCCACGGCAAAGGGCGCGGGCAGCCCGCTCGGCCTGATGCGCCTGTATGCCATGTCCGCCCGGGGACACGCGGCGCTCGGCCGCGCCCGCGAGACCTCCGACGCCCTGCACGCGGCCGAACAGCAACTGGCCGCGAGCCGGGGCAGCGCCGAGGAGTCACCCTGGGTGCGCTTCCTGGACCACCACTACCTGGAGGCGGAGTCGGCGGTGTGCTTCCGGGACCTGGGCTGGGCGGCCCAGGCGGAGAACACCGCGAAACAGTCCGTACGCGCCCACGCCGACCGCCGCCGCCGCCAGGCCATCAGCCGCTCGGTACTGGCCACGGCCCACCTCCAACAACACCGCCTGGACCAGGCGTTGAGCACGGCCACGGAAGCACTGGACGCCCTGAGCGGTGTCCACAGCGAACGCTCGATCCAGGCCCTACGCGACTTCCGGGGCCGCCTGGCCCCACACCGCGGAGAGCCGATGGTGCAGGAGTTCGACCGCAGATCACGCCCGGTACTGGGGGCGGCGGCATAACGGAGCCCTTGCGATGGCCAAGGGGACTGGGGCCATCGGTCATCGGCACCGGGTGCCTGCCGACTCCGGATGCGGACGCGCCCCTGAGGGGCGCGGGGAACTGCGCGACCAGCCCCCACCGGCCCCAAGCCGAACGAACCACCTCAATGGAGCCGCGAGGAACCGCGCGACACTCAAAAGACCGGCGTCCAAATGAACCGCCGCACCTTCCCAAGCTCTTCGAGCCAGGCCCCATTGCGCCCGCTACCTCAATACCCTTCCGGCGTAGGCGAGTTCTGCCCCCGGTCCACGGGCAGATTCGCCCCCGAGACACCGCTCGACGCGTCGGACAACAGAAACGCGACCACCTCCGCGACCTCCTCCGGCGTGACCGGCTCGCCGCCGGGCAGCTCGGTGGCCGTGAACGCCGCGTACGCCTCAGGTTCCTCAACCCGCATCCGGTCCCAGCGGCGACCGGGAATCAGCATCGAACCCGGGGAGACCGCGTTCACGCGGATGCGGTCGGGGCCGAGTTCGCGCGCCAGCGAGGTCGCCAGGTGGATCTGGGCGGCCTTGGCCACGCCGTACTGGGCGTACGGTCCCGGTTTCCAGCCGGAGATCGACGCGATCACGACGACCGAGCCGCCGCCTGCCGCCCGCAGCCCCGGCAGCGCGGCCCGGACGAGCCGCGCCGTGTGACCGGCGTTCAGCTCCCAGGTCGCCGTCCAGTCCTGCGCGACCGATCGTTCGAGTCGCCCGCCCCGGGAGCCCCCGACACACGCGACGACGCCGTCCAACGCTCCGCCGAAACGTTTCGTCGCAGTACTGGCGAAGTCCTCCAGCCGATCGGGCTCCACCACGTCCAGCACCTCGGTGAGCAGCCGGCCGCGTGACTCCTCGTCCAGGGAGGACCTGAGTGACGCCAGCCCGGACTCCCCCCGCGCACACGTCGCCACCCGTGCGCCCTCCGCGAGCAGCAGCCGCACGATCCGCTCGCCGAGCCCCCGGGTGCCCCCGGTGACCAGCACCCTCTTGCCCCGTACCCCGGCCGGGCCGCCGGAGCGGTACCGCGAGCCGGTGGCCCGGCCTTCGTTCACGTACTCCATGAACGGGAACCTACCGCCCCCGCCACTACGCATATGCAACCGGACAACCCCCGCACTCCCTGTCCCGGTGGGCCCCCGGTGCTGTTGTCTTCGACAACAGCCACCGGCGCTCCGGCGCACCGGAAGGAGTCCTGATGACGGCACCCGCGGCATCCCCGCCTGGCTTACCCGGCCGTCGCCGCACCTCCGTGTGCCGGGCCGGGTGGCGGACGGTGGACGACACCGGACCGGACCGCATGGACGACGCAGGCGCAGATGTGTACGTGTACGTGAACTACATGGTGAGGCTTCCTTGATTTCCCTCAGCAGGCCCCGCCTGTTCCAGGTCGCGGTGCCCGCACACCCCTCGTGCGCGGCCTGGGTACGGCGCACGGTGGCCGCGCACCTCACCCTCTGGCAGCTCTCGCACCTGCTCGACGACGCCGTCCTCGCGACGGACGAGCTGTTCGCGAACGCCGTACGGCACGGGGGCGCCGGCCCGGCCGACGCCATCGCCCTCGTACTCGAACACACCGAGCACGAACTGCGCGTCACCCTCTCGGACCCCTCGCCCCGGCTGCCCCGGCCACGTACCCCCGACACCGCGGCGGAGTCGGGCCGGGGGCTGTCCATCGTCGCCGCGCTCGCGGACGACTGGGGCACGGCACCGCCGGATCCGGGCATGCCGGGCAAGAAGGTGTGGTTCTCGCTGGTCACAGGAGAGAAGACGTGAAGGTTGTCGGGGGCAGGAGAACGGCATGAGGAGCGCACCGCCGATGGAGACCGAGAACGCACAAGGCCCGGCGGCCGAACCGCCACCGGGAGCCCGGTCCGCGCTGGCCGCCGAACTGGTGCGCAGGGCCGAGGAGGACCAGCAGCTGACCCGCCGGGCCCGCGAGGACCCCACCGCCCTCAACCGCCATTTCGTCACCCGGTGCCGCGCCGCCAACGCCGACGCCCTCAGGGCGGCCGTGGCCCGGCGCGGCTGGCCGGAGGCCGGTCAGGTCGGTGAGCCCGCCTCCACGGCGGCCCTGATGATCCTGCTGCACACCGCCGACCTCGGCTTCCAGCTCACCTGCCGCGATCTGATCGCCGAGGCCGTGGCGGACGGCGGCTGCCCCGCCGTGCACCACGCCTACATCGCCGACCACTGCGCGGTCGAGCTGGGCCTGCCGCAGTTCTACGGCACCCGCATCGACGCCGGCACCCTCTGCCCGTACCCCATCCGCCACCCGGAGACGGTCGAGGAGCGCCGCCAGGACGTGGGCCTGGCCCCGCTGGCGGAGCACCTGCCCGCACTACGGCATGTCGTGAGCGGAATACCGGACAGCGGATGTCCGGAATTGGCGACACCCTGGACGTGACGCCGGTCCACGGGCCGCGTCGGTCGGGTCGTCGATCGCGCACGGAGGAGCCATGGACATGCGGCAGGACAGGAACCGGAGCCTGACGGGCAAGGTCGCGCTGGTCGCGGGCGCGACCCGAGGCGCCGGACGCGGTATCGCCGTGGAACTCGGGGCCGCCGGGGCGACCGTCTACGTGACCGGACGCAGCACCCGGCAGCAGCGCTCCGAGTACGACCGCCCGGAGACCATCGAGGACACCGCCGACCTGGTCACCGCGGCGGGCGGCCACGGCATCGCCGTACCCACCGACCATCTCGACCCGGCCCAGGTCAAGGCCCTGGTGGACCGGATCGCCGAGGAGCGGAACCGGCTCGACGTCCTCGTCAACGACGTCTGGGGCGGTGAGAACCTCTTCGAGTGGGAGAGCCCGGTCTGGGAGCACGACCTGGACAACGGGCTGCGGCTGCTGCGCCTCGCCGTCGAGACCCACGCCATCACCAGCCACCACGCCCTGCCCCTGCTGCTGCGCAACCCCGGCGGCCTGGTCGTCGAGATGACCGACGGCACCACCGAATACAACCGGGACAACTACCGGCTCTCCTTCTTCTACGACCTCGCCAAGTCGTCCGTGCTGCGCATGGGCTTCGCCCTCGGCCATGAACTCGGCCCGCGCGGCGCCACCGCCGTCGCACTGACACCCGGCTGGCTGCGCTCCGAGATGATGCTCGAACACTTCGGCGTCGGCGAGGAGAACTGGCGGGACGCCCTGGAACGCATCCCGCACTTCGCCATCTCGGAGACCCCGCGCTTCGTCGGCCGCGCCGTGACGGCCCTGGCGGCCGACCCCGAAGTGGCCCGCTGGAACGGTCAGTCCCTCTCCAGTGGCGGGCTCGCCCAGGTCTACGGCTTCACCGACCTCGACGGCAGCCGCCCGGACGCCTGGCGCTACCTGGTCGAGGTCCAGGACGCGGGGAAACCGGCGGACGCGAGCGGATACCGGTAGGGGTACTTCAGCCGCCTCCTGCCGGGTCCGTCGGCAGGACCGGCCAGCGCGCCGAGTGGCCCGGTGGCAGGGCCAGATCGTTCCGTACGGCCGAGTAGTAGCCCTCCCGTCCGGCCCGCTGACGCTCCAACAGCGCCTGCCACGCCTGCGGATCCTCGGTCCGCTCCCGCAGGAACCTCTCCATCTCCAGCAGTACGGCCACCCACTCCCGCGCCTTCGCCACCACCTCCGGGTCGCCCAGCAGAAGCAGCGCCTCCCCGGACGGGTCCCTGGCGAGGGTGGCCTCGGCGAGGAGCGGGGCCGCCTCCTCGGGGGTGAGGGGGTGCGGATGCGGGTCGTTGCCGAGACCCGCCGCGACCCGGTACGTCAGGGTGACCGACTTCTTGAGCGCCCGCGCGTAGTCCGTGTACACCGAGAGCAACCGCTCCTCCCAACGCGCCTCCCTTTCACGGCGGGAGCGGACCCGTTCCCCTCGTGCGACGGCCCAGTAGGACCCGAGCGCGCCGATGACGACCCCTATGAGAGCGGGGAGTTGCTGAATGAACGCGGACATGTTCGCACGTTATCCGCCCAGTTGATCTCCGGGACAGTACCGTCTGTCCATGACATCGACGCGGCGCTTCGAGGGATACGGGGTTCTGGTCACAGGCGCGGCCCGGGGTATCGGCGCGGCCACCGCGCGCAGGCTGGCCGAGGAGGGCGCGCGGGTCCTGGTGACCGACGTCGACCTCGACGCGGCCGAGCACACGGCGGTGGCGCTGCGCGAACGCGGCCTGGCGGCCGAGGCGTTCGTGTGCGACGTGGCCGACCGTGCCTCGGTCGAGGCCGCCGTCGCCCAGGCCGTCGCCTCCTTCGGCTCGCTCGACGTCCTGGTCAACAACGCCTACGGCTGTACGCCCGACGTCCCGCTGTTCGAGGACCAGCTCGACGAGACCTGGGACCGCGATCTCGACCTCACCCTGACCGGCGCGCACCGCTGCTGCCGGGCCGCGCTTCCGCACCTGGTCGCCTCCGGCCGGGGCGCCGTCGTGAGCATCGGCTCCGTGAACGGAGTGCAGTCCTTCGGCAACCACGCCTACAGCGCGGCCAAGGCGGGCCTCGCCTCCCTCACCCGCACCCTCGCCGGGCACGCCGCCGCCCGCGGGGTCCGCGTCAACCTGGTCGAGCCGGGCACCGTACGGACCACGGCCTGGGCGGGCCGTGAGGGGGAGTTGGAGGCGCTGCGCGAGCTGTACCCCCTGGGGCGGATCGGCGAACCGGAGGACATCGCCGCGGCCGTCGCCTTCCTCGCCTCCGGCGACGCGGCCTGGATCACCGGCACCACCCTGCGCGTCGACGGCGGCCTCACGGCGATCAACACCGGGTTCCGCAATGTCACCGTTTCGTCCCGGCCCGGGCCGCCCTACAACCGATCACCCGAAACACCGGTCTAGCTGGCAGGGATCGCACATTGACCGCACATCGCAACCCGCACTCGGTGCATATCGCCACATACACGCAGGAGAGAGGTTCCATCATGGGGGACGTACGCAGACGAGGAGCCGTCGCGCTCGGGATCACGGCGTTGGTGGCGCCGCTCACGCTGGTGCTCGGCACCGCCCCGGCGCAGGCCGCGAGCTGTACGACACAGACCGGCCCGTACCAGAAGAAGGTCGAGAAGTTCCTCGGGCGGCCCGTCGACGGCGTGCAGTCGGTCGGTGACTGCAAGGCCATCCGCGCCTTCCAGAACAAGCACGGCATCACCCCCAACCAGGGCTACGCGGGTCCCGTCACCTGGGGCGTGATGGACCTGATGCTGAAGCAGCGGGCCGTCGGCAACAAGCCCAACAAGGAAGGCAAGTGCCCCACGAACAAGGGCCGGATCGCCTGCGTCAACCTCACGCTCCAGCTCAGCTGGATCCAGGACGGCAGCCGTCTCGTCTACGGCCCGGTGCCGGTCCGCACCGGCCGCAACAACTACGAGACCCGCACCGGCCTGAAGAAGATCTACTGGCGGGACATCGACCACGTCTCGTCCATCTACAACGTGCCCATGCCCTACAGCCAGTTCTTCGACGGCGGCCAGGCTTTCCACTCGGTCGGCCTCAGCATGTGGAACCCGCCGGGCTCGCACGGCTGCGTCAACATGACGAAGACGACCGCCAAGAAGTACTGGTCGCTCCTGAAGAACGGCGACGACGTCTTCGTGTACGGGCGCAAGCCGGGCACCTGACAGCACCCGGCCGCCCCCGCTCCCGCCGCCGAGGAGCGGGGCTCACGCCTCGGGCGCGTCCCCGAAGTCCGGGATCGCCAGCCGCTCCCCGCCCTGCCGTGCCGAGTCGTGCGCCACGATGCCCGGCAGGGTGTAGCGGGCAGCCACCCACGCGTTCACCGTCGGCAGGGTGCGGGTGTTGACCGCCGTCACGAAGTCGTCCACCAGGAAGTGGTGGCTGCCCTCGTGGCCGTTGTGCAGGTTGTCGAACTCCCTCGGCAGGCGCGAACGGTCGTGCACCGGGGCCGAGCCCGAGGTGAACGCGGCCCGCAGGTCCGGGGCGATGTGCTGGAGTGACGGATCGTCAGCAGCCATGGTGGGCTTGGGTTCCAGCAGCTCGCTGATGTCCGTGACCCCCTTCTTGTCCTGCCAGAAGGCGACCGTGGCCAACTGCTCCATGCTCGCGTCCGTGCCGAAGAACCGGAACCGCGACTCCCGGATCTGCGAGGGGTAGCCGACCCGGCGGAACTCGTTCGTCCGGAACGAACCGCCGCCCGCGACCTCGAACAGCGCGCTCGCGTTGGAGAAGTCGTTGCCGAACTGGCTGACCTCCTTGTCGAACACCCCGTCGCCGCGCTCGTCCCGCACCCCGATCGCCGACACGCTCACCGCGTGTGTCTGCCAGGCGCCGAGCACCCCGCCCACCGAGTGCGTCGGGTAGAGGAGCGGGGGATAGCTGGCGGTCGCCTTCCAGTTCTCGCCGCCGCTGTACTGGTAGGCCTCGTAGAACCCGAGGTCCATGTCGTGGACGTAGTCGCCCTCGGCGTAGAAGAGCCGGCCGAAGGCGCCCTCCGCTATCCGGTTGCGGGCGTGGACGGTCGCCGGGTTGTACTGGCTCGTCTCACCCATCATGTAGGTGAGCCCGGTGGCCCGTACGGCGTCGATGATCGCGCCGATCTCCGCCGCGCTGATCGCCATCGGCACCGCCGAGTACACGTGCTTGCCCGCGCCGAGCCCCTGGAGGACCAGCGGGCCGTGCGTCCAGCGCTGGGTGAAGATCGCCACGGCGTCGACCGCCGGCGACTCCAGCATCGCCTCGTACGAGGGGAAGATGCCCGACAGGCCTTCGGCTGCGGCGAGTTGCTCCGCCCGCTCCGGCAGGAGGTCGGTCACGTACACCTCGCCGACGCCCGGATGGGCGAGGAACAGCTTGGCGAACTGGCCGGAGAACTGCCCGGCGCCCACGATGCCGAGGGAGAACGTCATGAAGTGTGAGCCTTTCACTGTCCGAGGATGAGATTGATCTGGTCGTTGGTCCCGTCGAGGCCGCTCACCGGGGCGTTGTTGGCGAAGACGTCCTGCATCGCGGGGCGCATCAGGGAGTACACGTCCGCCGCGTAGTCGGTGATCGGGAAGGAGAAGGTGGCGGAGTTCTTCTTGTCGGTGACCGGTTCGGTGAACGCGGACACGTCGATGCCCTTCTTCTTGTACGCCGCCACAGCCGCCTGGGTGCCGCCAAGGGTGGCGGGGAAGACGATCCCGTAGCCGCCGACGGTCTGCTGGCACTCGTCGGAGGCCAGGTACCGCACCCATTTCTTCGCGCCCTCCTTGTTGCGGGCGTTCTTGGTGACCGAGTCGGCGAGGCCGTTCATCATGGTGGCCCGCTTCCCGGTCGGGCCGGTCGGCGTGGGTGCGGTGCCGACGTCGAGGCCCTTGGTGCCGTAGTACGTGGAGATCATCCAGGCACCGTCGAAGGAGGCCGCGGCCTTGCCGGAGGCGAGCTGGGCGTTGGCCGGGTTGGCGCCGTCGGTGTAGTCGGTGAAGGGCGCGAGGTAGCCCTTCTTCGCCAGGCCGAAGTACCAGTCGATCACCGACTGGAAGGTCTCGCTGTCGTACTGGTACTTGGTGCCCCAGCGTGCCTTGTCCGTGTACTTCCAGCCCGCCGAGGCGGTGAACGGGCTCCAGGTGGTCTGGCCGTCGCCGTCGCCGGCGCCGCCCGTGGCCAGCCCGTAGACCTTGACGTTGTTCTTGTCGAAGCCCTTCTCGTCCCCGCGCTTGCCGTTCTTGTCGACCGTCAGGTGCGCGATGGCCCTCTCGAAGGTGCCGCCGTCCTGCGGGTTCCAGGAGAGGGTGTTCAACTGGTCGCCGGTGAGCCCGGCCGCCTCGGTCATCTTCTGGTTGTAGAAGAGGGCGACGGTGTCCCAGTCCTTGGGCGTCCCGTAGCGGTGGCCGTCCTGGCCCTTCCAGTTGGCGGCAAGACCCGCCTGGTAGGCGGAGTCGTCGATGTCCAGGTCGTCGAGCGGTTCGAGCACGTTCAGATCGGCGAACTGCCCGAACTTCTGGATGTGGTCGGTGAAGACGTCCGGCTCGGTGCCCGCGATGAAACTCGCGGTGAGTTTGGTCCAGTAGTCGGCCCAGCCCATCTGGGTGATCTTCACCGTCAGGCCCGGATTCTCCTTCTCGAACCCCTTCGCGCAAGCCTCGTACGCGGGTTGCTGGCTGGCGTCCCACAGCCAGTACGTCACCGTGTTCCCGCCCGACCCGGCCGCGCCGCCCTGAGCGCAGCCGGTCACCAGGGACAGCGCCAGCGCCCCGGTCAGCGCGCCGACCGTTCGCATGTGAATTCGCATCCCTGTCCCCTTACTTGACGCCGGTGAAGCTGATGGAGCTGACGATGCGCCGTGCGAAGAAGCCGAAGAGCACGAGCATCGGGAGGGCGGCGATGAGGGTGGCCGCCATCAGGCCGGACCAGTCGTAGCCGGTCTGGGGTGTCTGCGCGCGGAACATGGCCAGTGCCACGGTGAGCAGGCGCGAGCTGTCGCTGTAGGACACCATCAGCGGCCAGAAGTAGTCGTTCCAGGAAGTGATGTACGTCAGTACGCCCAGCGTGATGACGGGTGTCGACGCCATGGGCAGCATCACCCGGAAGAAGATCCGGATCTTCCCGGCGCCGTCGAGCAGCGCCGCCTCCTCGACCTCCCGGGGCACGTTCATGAAGAACTGGCGCAGGAAGAACACCGCGAACGGCGTCATGAACATCGTCGGCAGGGCGATGCCCAACAGGTTGTCCACCAGGCCGAGTTGCTTGATGAGGACGAAGTTCGGCAGCAGGGTGAAGATCGCCGGGACCATCAGGCCCGCCAGGAAGAGCCCGAAGACCGTGTCCCGGCCCCGCCAGCGCAGCCGGGCGAAGGCGTACGCGGCCATCGCCGAGAAGAAGAGCTGGCAGCCGCTGATCAGGGTCGACACGATCACCGAGTTGAGGAGATAGCGCCAGAAGTCCAGACCGCCGCCCGCGCCGCCCTGTGCGATGGCCTCCTTGGTCGACTGGAGCCCGAGCGCCCGCTCGAACCCGCCGGTGGTGAGACCCACCGGCAGCGGGTCGGAGGGGTTCGCCGCGAGGCCGGTGTTGGTGGACAGGGCGGTACGCAGGATCCAGTAGAACGGCAGCAGGGTGACCAGCATGATCGCGGCCAGTACCGCCCAGGCGGCGATCCGCCCGAGAGAGGGCCTGGGCCGCAGCGGTCGTACGACAGCCCTGGTCGGTGTGGGCGTCGGGGCCGGAGCCGGTGAGGTCAGTGTTGTCATTGTGTGCTCCTTCCGGTCAGCCGAGGTCGGTCTGGCCGGCCCGGGTGAGCCGGTACTGGAGGAAGGTGATCGCGCTCAGCACGACCAGCAGGGCCACCGACATCGCGGAGGCGTAGCCGAACTGGAAGCGGCCGAAGGCGGAGCCGTAGATGTAGAACTGGAGGACGTTGGTGGCGTTCGCCGGACCGCCCGCCGTCGTCACCGCGACCGTGTCGAACACCTGGAACGAACCGATCACCGTCATGATCAGGACCACCGCGAGGATGGGCCGCAGCAGGGGCATCGTGATGCGCCAGAACATCCGCCACTCGCTCGCCCCGTCCACCTTGGCCGCCTCGTACATGTCGTTCGGGATGGCCTGGAGCCCGGCGAAGAGCAGCAGCGCGGTGTAGCCGACGTGCCGCCAGACGTTGATCAGCGCGATCGTCGGGATCGCCCAGGTCTCGTCCGCGAGGAACGGGATCCGGTCGAAGCCGAGGCCCGCGATGATCTCGTTGCCGATGCCGAGCTGGGTGTCCAGGATCCAGAGCCAGACGATGCCCGCGACGACGTTCGACATCAGATACGGGGTGAGCACGATCCCGCGCAGCACCGCCGACTGGGTCAGCCGCTGGAGCAGTACGGCGATGGCGAGCGCCGACACCGTCTGCACACCTATGTTGATGACGACGTACTCGACGGTCACCGTCAACGAGTCCCAGAAGATGGGGTCGTTGACCATTCGGACATAATTGTCGAGCCCCACCCACTCGGCCGGGGTCAACAGGTTGAAGCGCGTGAAGCTCAGGTAGACGCCCCGCAGCGTCGGCCAGAGCAGGAACACCAGGAAGCCCAGCATCGCCGGGGCGACGAACAGCGCCGCGAGCGCGCCGTCGCCGCGTGGTCGACGCAGGGGTGGGCTGGTGGAGGCGACGGTCATGGAGCGACTCCCTCGTCTGCTCGTCGGCGGCTCGTCCTCAGGGCACTTACTTTCGAGGCGAAAGAATCCATCCGTCAAGGTGCGGGGAGATATCTTTTTCGGGACAGTGTTCGCGACGTATCGAGACGTATGATCGCTCCGTTAGTTTCAGAGCAAAAGAAAAGGTGAGGGGTCTGATCGTCATGACCGCACTGGCAGACGGCTGGCCGCCGCTGAGCACCGGGGAGCGCTCGGTGGCGATCGAGGTGCTCGTCCACGGCCCGCTCTCCCGCGCCGAACTGGCCCGGCGGCTGGACCTCTCGGCCGGCAGCCTCACCCGGCTGACCAAGCCACTGCTCGAATCGGGCCTGCTGGTCGAGGTGCCCGACGCCGGTTCCCCGGCCGAGGTGCGTCAGGGGCGCCCTTCGCAGCCCCTCGACGTCGTCGCCGAGTCCCGTGCCTTCCTCGGCTTCAAGATCACCTCGGACATGGTCTACGGCGTCGTCACCACCCTCCGCAGCGAGGTCGTCGCCCGCCTCGACCGGCCCCTCACCACCCATGACCCGGACCGAGTGGCCGACGTGGTCGCCGAGTTGACGGCCGAACTGACCGCCGCCCACCCCGCCGTGGCCGGTATCGGGATCGGTGTCGGCGGACGCGTCGAGAACCGCACGGTGGTCGCCGACTCCGTCTTCCTCGACTGGTACGACGTCCCGCTCGCCGCCCTCGTCGAGGAGCGGACCGGGCTGCGGGTGGTCGTCGAGAACGACGTGAACGCCCTCGTCGAGGCAGAGAGCTGGTTCGGTGCGGGCCGGGGCCTGGACCGCTTCGCCGTCCTCACCATAGGGGCGGGCCTCGGCTACGGCCTGGTCAGCGGCGGCCGGCGGATCCCGTCCTCCGAGGACGGCATGGGCATCGGACGCCGCTGGATCGTCAACCCGAACGGCCCGCTCACCCCCGACGGCGAGCGCGGCAGCGCCATCTCCCTGCTCACCATCCCCAGCATCCGCTACCAGATCCACGCCGCCACCGGCCACGACCTGACCTACGACGAGATCCTCGCCCGCGCTGTCGCGGGCGACCCCATGGCCGCCCGCGTCATCGACGAGGCGGCGCGCGCCCTCGGCACGCTCGTCGCCCAGATCGCCAACTTCGCGATGCCCGAGAAGATCCTGCTGGCCGGCGAGGGCGTCGGGCTCGTGGCGGCGGCCGGGGGAGCGGTCGAGGAGAGCATCCTCGCCAACCGCCATCCGCTCGCGGACCCGGTCAACCTGGAGACCAAGGTCTCCGACTTCCACGACTGGGCGCGCGGGGCCGCCGTACTCGCCATCCAGGTACTGGTGCTCGGAGCGGCCGACGGACGTGATCAGCAACACGGTCCGTGATGCCGGAAAGATCGGTTTTATCCCATTCGGCTTTCACTTACGTCGGCATATGCTTCACAGCATGTCCACCACTCTTCAATCCGCCCCTGATCGATCGGCAGCCGACGTCAACGAAGAGATCCGGGCCCTCTGGCTCCGGTCGGGCGGGATCCTCAGCACCGAGCAGCGGCTGACCTATCAGCAGCTCGTAGCCGAATGGGCCGCGGTCTCCCCGCACCCCGGGCACGACGCGTAACTTTTCGTTCGACATCTCAACAGCAGGGCCGGGGCCGCGAAGCCCCGGCCTTCAGTGTGTCCGCCCCTTTGGGGGCGAAGGCCCACCCAAAGGGGCGCGGGGAACTGCGCGACCAGCCCCCACCGCCCGGTGGCAAACGAACTACCTACCTACCCGAGCCCTCAACTCCAGGTAGCCGAGTAGGACCGCCGATAATCCCGCCGATCCTGCTCCACCCGGAACCACCGCGTAGCGACCAACGCGATCAGACTGCCCCCCACGATCAACAGCCCAGGCCCCACGTTCTTGGGATCCGACAGCCGCTCCAACAGCGCCTCCCCGGCAGACCCACCAGTAACCGGCGCCACAGAACCCGGCTGCGCATCGCCGGGGGCAATCGCACTCTGCGTAGCCGTAGCCGACGGAGCCGGCGCAGCAGCCTGCCCCGTCTGCCCGATCAACCGAACGTTGAGCGCGCTCAACGCCTTCGTCACCGGCTGGAAGAACGTCGTACCGCCAGCCGTGCAGTCCCCGTTGCCGCCCGACGTGATCCCGAGCGCGATGCCCTCGGAGAACAACGGGCCCCCGCTGTCACCGGATTCGGCGCACACGGTGGTCTCGATCAGACCCGACACCGTGCCCTCCGGGTAGTTGACCGTCGCGTTGAGCCCGGTCACCTCACCGTTGCGCAACCCCGTTGTACTGCCGCTGCGGAACACCTTCTGGCCGACGGTCGGATCGGCCGCGCCCGTGATGCGTACGCCCCGGCCGTCACCGATGGCGACCACATCGGCGCCGTCACCGGCCGAGCCGCCGTCGTACTGGACGAGCGAGTAGTCGTTGATCGGGAAGCTGCTGCTGATCGTCTTGCCGATCTCCTGCGCGCCCCCGGAGTCCGCGAACCAGACCGAGCCGTTGGGCCCGCAATGTCCGGCCGTGAGGATGAAGTCGGCCGTCCCGTTGGTCACGTTGAAGCCCGCCGAGCAGCGTCCGCCGGTCGACAGGATCGGCTGGGCAGCGTTGATGCGGGTGGTGAAGGTGCCCCGGGTGCGCTCCATGCGTACCGAGCCGCCGATCTCCTCGGCGACCGCGGACAGCTTGGCCCAGTCGGCCTTCGACACCGTGGTGTCGGCCTGGACCACCACCTCGTTCTTGGTGTAGTCGACCGACCA
The DNA here is from genome assembly GCF_045041225.1 of Streptomyces sp. NBC_00075. Lineage (NCBI taxonomy): Bacteria > Bacillati > Actinomycetota > Actinomycetes > Kitasatosporales > Streptomycetaceae > Streptomyces > Streptomyces sp. NBC_00075. Next base: position 681,320 of record NZ_CP108243.1, on the reverse strand, counting down.
CGCCGTGCCCGCCACGCGCGGAGCCGAACGCAGCGTCTCCGTCGCGGACTTGAGGGTGTCCATGCTGTAGTCGACGACCTTGGGCCGGGCGCCCGCCTTCTTGACCTCCGCCGCCGCCTCCTCGTCGGTCACGGCGACGACCGGTTTCCCGTCGTCCGCGATCCAGCTGCCCGCCGTACGGTCGCTGCCGAGTTCGCTGACGAGGCCGGTACCGGTGCTGCCGGCCGCCTGGGCGGTGCTGAGGGGCAGGTTGGTGGCTTGTGGTGGTTCGGTCGCCACGGCCTGGGTGACCATCAGTCCGCCGAGGATGACCCCGCCGACGGCCGCCAGCCGTGTCGCTCGCCGGACGATCCGTCGTCGTGCGTGCCTCATCAATGGCTCCCGAACCCCGAACTCGCGGTGTGGACACCGCGGGGCCCTCCGGTCGTTGAGTGGCCCTCACTTCCATACGTGGCAGCGGGTGTTCGTGTTCACCGCACCCAAGATCCCGTCAGGGTTTGCGGGCCACTCCGCAGTACATGGCGACCTCGGCCGGTTCGTCGTCCCCGGTGGGCGACACCTCGGGGCGCCAGCGCGAGCAGGACACGACCCCGGGTTCCAGGAGTTCGAGGCCGTCGAAGAACCGTGCCACCGCCTCGGGGGTGCGCTGGACGAGCCGGGGCGTGCCGTGCGCGTTCCAGTAGCGGACCGCCGCGTCCACCTCGGCCAGCGCCGGGCCGGTGATCGTGTGCGACAGCGCGAGATGGCTGCCCGGGGGAAGCGCGTCCAGCAGCCGTCGTACGACGCCGTACGGGTCCTCGTCGTCGCCGAGGAAGATCACCACGCCGAGCAGCATCAGGGCGACGGGCCGGGTGAAGTCCAGGGTGCGCGCGGCCTGTTCGAGGATCGCGTCGACGTTGCGCAGGTCCTCGTCGAGATGGTCGGTGCGCCCCTCGGGTGTGCTGGTGAGAAGGGCGCGGGCGTGGACCATGACGAGCGGATCGTTGTCCACGTACACGACCCGGGCGTCCGGCGCGATCCGCTGGGCGACCTCGTGGGTGTTGTCGGCGGTCGGCAATCCGGTCCCGATGTCGAGGAACTGCCGGATCCCGCACGCGGTGACCAGATGGCGTACGGCCCGCCCCAGGAAGAGCCGGTCCGCGCGGGCGTACTCGCCGATGCCCGGGTGCAGTTCACGTATGCGGTCACCGGCCGCGCGGTCGACCTCGTAGTGGTCCCGGCCGCCGAGCCAGTAGTTCCAGATCCGGGCGGTGTGCGGCTGTCGTGAGTTGATCCGCGCGTGCAGCGACGCGGCCGGCGAGTTCTCGGGCACGGAAGCAGCTCCTGGGGCACCTGCGAGCGAGTGTCAACCGGCAATCTAGACAAGGTTGTTGATGTTGGCGAGGGTCCTGACGCCGCAGTGACGGATCAGCTGTGAACAGCCCCGAAAAGCGGTCGCTTGCTGCGCTCGTCGCCCCAGACGGAGCCCCATGCGGAACCACTGTCCACGTACGGCCGCAGCAGCGTCGTCAGGGTCGCGTCACCGCGTCCGTTCAGCTCGTGGGAGGCGATGCTGCGGGCGATCCCGGCGAGGAAGTCGGCCAGCTGGACCCGCGTGTCGTCCCGTGCGACGACCAGCCGCAGGCCGTCGATCCGGGCCGTCTCCCTGAGCCACTCGATGCGCTCCTCGGTCAGCATGTTCTGCCGGTCGTGCACCAGCGTGATGGCCCGCCCGCCCGCACTCCAGTACGCGGCCGTCCGTACGATCGCGGGCAGCAGCGGGTTCAGTACGGGGATCAGCGCGGGGGCGGCGAGCAGCCGGGCGCGCTGCTCCTCGGCCCGGGAACGGGCGCCGCCGAGCAGCTTGAGGACGTCGGTCACCGCTTCGTCCCCGAGCCCCGGCGCCCGCTCGGCCAGGGCGTCCACCGCACGGAAGAACGCGTCCACGGGCGCCCCCGGACCGGCGTCGGCGTCACCGCGTACCCGCAGCAGGGCGTTGGTCGCCGCCAGGAACGCCTTCCAGCGCTCGCCCCCGAAGGCGTGCGCGCCCGCACGGAAGAGGGGAGCGGCGCCGGCCGGGTCACCGAGGAGCAGGTCGACGACCCGCTCGACCATGAAGAAGGTCTTCTCCGTGAGATGGACGTACGCGCACCCGTGCAGTGGCCCCGACGGGCCGAGCGTCCACTCCAGGACCGCCCGGTGCTTCTCCCGGAGCAGATGGTTCGCCTTGTACTCCTCGGCGGGCGACCGGATGCGGTCGCGGATCTCCCGGATGGCCGCCGCCGCGTCCGCCATGGGCACGTCCACGCTGCCGTGCGCGAAGACGTCGGTGTTCCCGCCGGTCAGGTTCTCGCCGTCGGACCCCGACTCGTCGCAGGCGATCTCGGTCACACCGGCCAGCATCCCCCACGGGGGTCCGAAAGGGCATCTGGTTATCGCGGTGGGACGACTGGTGTGACGTCCGTGAAAACTCCGAACCTTGTATTGACATACGGATGAAACCGTTCGTAGCTTACAGCGATCATTTAGATTCGTGAAAGACGTTCACGAATATGAACGGAGAACTTCCATGGGCGATCGCCGACGAAGTCGCCGCCTGACCGCCGGGCTCGTCGCCACGGGGCTCGCATTCGGAACGGCCGCCTGCGGAGCCGGCTCCGACAGCGCCGGCGGCGACCCGAACACGCTGGAGGTGTGGACCCGGAGCAACCCGGACCCCGCCGCCACCTACGAGCGGGTGTTCGCCGCCTTCACCAAGAAGACCGGGATCAAGATCGACTATCAGCCGGTCATCAACTTCGACCAGCAGTTGCAGAGCCGCGCATCCATCAAGGACCTGCCGGACGTCATGATCAACGACACGGCGCTGATGGGCAGTTACCAGAGCCAAGGGCTGCTGAAGCCCATCGACCCCGACTCGATCGCGGGCCACGAGCAGATCACCGCCAAGTCATGGTCCTCGACCGTCGGCATCGACGGCAGGCACTACGGCATCCCCTACTCCCGCCAGGCCCAGACCCTGATGATCAGGAAGGACTGGCTCGCCAAGCTCGGCCTGAAGGCGCCCACCACCTGGCCGGAGATGCTGAGCGTCGCGAAGGCCTTCGCCACCCGCGACCCGGACGGCGACGGCAAGGCCGACACCTACGGCATGGCCGTCCCTGGCAGCGCCCAGAACGGCTACGCGGCCTGGTGGGGCGCCAGCTTCCTCTGGCAGGGCGGCGCGAAGATCGTCGAACCGGACGGCAAGGGCACCTACAAGGCGGCCATGGACTCGGCCGCCGCCGTCAACACCGTGACCTGGATGAAGGACAACCTGTTCTGCGGTGACAACGCTGTCACCCAGCCCGGGGCCCTGACCGCCGTCACCTCCACGGCGACCAACTTCCAGGACGGCAACGCCGGGATGTACCTGACCGGCCCCTACAACATCGCCACCTTCGACCAGACCCTCGGCAAGGACAAGTACGAGGTCGTCCCCGCCCCAGCGGGCCCGGTCGGCGGTGACGTACTGGCCGACGGCGAGAACATCTACTTCGGCGCCCGGACCGGCAAGACGAAGCAGGAGCAGGCGCTCGCCGCGTTCCTCATCTCTCCCGAGGGCCAGAAGCTCGCCATGACCGGCGAGAACCAGCCCGTCGTCCGCATCCCCGTGAACTCCACGCTCGACGCGGCCACGGTCCGCGACGACCCGCGCTGGAGCGTGGTGCAGAAGGCCTACGAGGACGCCTCGCAGCAGTTCCCGAACGCACCCGACTTCGCCCCGATCAAGCAGGACACCGCCGACAGCCTCAACGCGATCTTCACGTACTGCGGCAGCGACGTCCGCTCCCAACTGGGCGAACTGAACGAGACCCTCGACGGTGACCTCAAGGACCAGGACCTGCTGAAATGACCGCTACCGTGACCACCCCCGCGGCGACCGCGCCCGCGACGCGCAGGGGCCGGGGCCTCACCAAGAAGTCCGTGGTGCCGTGGCTGTTCCTCGCCCCCGGCCTGCTGCTCGCCCTCGTCTTCAAGTTCTGGCCGATGGCCAAGGGCGTCTGGCTCAGCTTCTTCGACGTCCGGCCCTTCCTCGGCGACAAGTGGACCGGCCTCGACAACTACACCCGGGTCCTGACCGACCACCGCTTCCAGGACGCCATCGGACACACCCTGGTCCTCGGCATCGGCCAGTCCCTCGGCGCCATCCTCCTCGGCTTCGTCCTCGCCCTGCTCCTGGAGGGCCAGGCCCGCTCGCTGAAGATCGTGCGCACCGCCGTCTTCCTGCCCGCCGTCACCGCCACCGCGGTCGTCGGTGAGCTGTGGCGGCTGATGTACTACCCGACCTCCGACGGCCTCCTCAACAGCGGCCTGCACTTCTTCGGACTCGGCCCCGTCCAGTTCCTCGACAACCCGGGCATCGCCCTCTGGTCGACGATGGCCATGGGCATCTGGATCTGGGCCCCTTACAACATGGTCATCATCATGGCCGGCCTCGCGGGCGTCGACCGCTCCCTGTACGAGGCCGCCGCGATGGACGGCGTCTCCCTCTGGCAGCGGCTGCGGTATGTCACCCTCCCCGCGATCCGCCCCGCCCTCGGCATCGTCCTCACCCTCGCCGCGATCCGCGGACTGCGCGTCTTCACCGAGGTGTACGTCCTCACCGGCGGCGGCCCGGCCGGGTCCACCGAGGTCTGGATGACCCGCGCCTACACCCTCGGCTTCACCCGCAACGACATCGGCGGCGCGTCCGCGGCCTCCGTCGTGCTGCTCTGCGTGACGCTGCTGCTCACCGTCACGGTCAACCACTTCCGCAAGAGGGGAGACGTGCGATGAGCGCCCCCGTCATCGACCCCGTCCGTACGACGGTCCCGAAGCAGACCGCGAGGAAGTCCGGCAAGGCACAGCGGACCACACCGGCCCGCTTCGACACCGCCCTCGGCTGGAACGACAGGCCGGGCACCGCCTGGGCCCTGAGGATCCTGCTCTGCGCGATCGCCCTGGCCATCTTCGCCGCGCCCTTCCTCGCGATCCTCTCCGGCGCCTTCACCAAGAACGCCAGCGGATCCTCCCTCTCCTTCCTGCCGCACGACAGCACCCTGCTGAACTTCACGGTGGCCGGCGAGCGCGGCATCTGGGACTACTTCTCCAACTCGCTGGTCATAGCGGGCGGCGGACTGCTCCTCCAGCTCGTGGTCTGCACGCTCGCCGCCTACGCGCTCGCCCGGCACCGCTTCCGTGGCCAGGCCCTGGTCCTGACCCTGTTCATGCTGACGATGATGCTCCCCGAGGAGGTCATCGCGATCCCGCTGTCGCTGGTCCTCGGTGACGTCCCGGTGGTCCACCTCGACCTCAAGGGCACCGTCTGGGGCGTCATCCTGCCGCTGGGCGCCTGGGGCTTCTCGGTGATGATGCTGACCGAGTTCATGAGGGACATCCCCGACGAGATCGAGGAGGCCGCCCGCCTCGACGGCGTCGGCGAGCTGCGCATGCTGTGGCAGATCGTGCTGCCGCTGTGCAAGCCCGCGCTCGGCGTGGCCGGTGTCCTCGGCTTCATCATGATCTGGGACCAGTACCTGCTGCCGCTGATCGCCGCCAAGGACCCCACCGACTACACGGTCACCGTCGCCCTGTCCATCCTGCGCACCGACCCCGAGGTCGGCTCCGGGGTGGTGCTGGCGGGCGCGGTCATCGCCCTCGTACCCAGCCTGATCGTCTATCTGCTCCTCCAGCGCTCGCTGGTCACCGGCATCGCGGCCGGTGCCACCAAGGGCTGACACCCACCGTCGACATCTGCCTGCTGACATCAACCCCCCACGTTTGAGGGAGACATGAAGTTCCAAGGAGTGCTGTTCTTTCCGGTCACGCCCTTCGGGGCGGACGGATCGCTGGACGGGGAACTCCTCGCCCGGCACATCGAGGCCGGGGTCGCGGCCGGCGCCGGCGGGGTGTTCGTCGCCTGCGGCACCGGCGAGTTCCACGCGCTGACACCGGACGAGATCGAACAGGCGACCAGGATCGCGGTCGCCACGACGGCCGGCCGCGTCCCCGTCCTGGCCGCCGCCGGTGGTCCGCTGCCCGTGGCCGTCGACCAGGCCACCCGTATCCGGGAGGCCGGCGCCGACGGCATCCTGCTGCTGCCGCCGTACCTGGTGACCGCACCGCAGCAGGGCCTCGTCCGGTACGCGCGTGAGGTGACGTCGGCCGCCGGGCTCCCGGTGATCTTCTACCAGCGCGGCACCGCCCGCCTCACCGAGGCCACCGCCGCCGAGATCGCCGCCCTGCCCGGGGTCGTCGGCCTCAAGGACGGCATCGGCGACCTCGAACGCATGCACCGCATCGTGCGCGCGATCCGCGTACTGCCAGGCGGCGAGGACTTCGCCTTCTTCAACGGCCTGCCCACCGCCGAGATGACGGCCGCCGCCTACCAGGGCGTCGGCGTCGACCTCTACTCGTCCGCCGTCTTCGCCTTCGCCCCGGAGATCGCCACCGCGTTCCACCGGGCGCTGGGGGAGGGTGACGAGCCCCTGGTCACCAGACTCCTCGACGAGTTCTACGGCCCCCTCGTCGAACTCCGCGACGAGGTACCGGGATACGCGGTGTCCCTGATCAAGGCCGGAGTGACCCTCCGGGGCCTGGACGTCGGCGGCGTCCGCGCCCCGCTGCTCGACCCGACGCCGGAGCACGTGGCCCGGCTGGCGAAACTCATCGACCACGGTCTGGAGGCGGTCCGCGCATGAGCGGCACCGGAGTTGGCACCCGTATCCGGGAACTCGTCGTCACCCCCATCGCGTTCGGCGACCCGCCCCTCCTCAACGCGGACGGGGTGCACGAACCGCTCGCCCTGCGCTGCATCCTCCAACTCGTCCTGGAGGACGGCACGGTGGGCCTCGGTGAGTCGCCCGGCGGCACCGCCCGCCTCGAACGGCTCCAGGAGGCCGCGAAGGCCGTCGTCGGCATGGACGTCTTCGACACCACGGCCATCTCGGCCGCGATCGACGCCGTCCTGTCGCCGACCGTGCCCAGCTCCCACGAACGCGGCTGGGTCACCTCGGCCGTGGAGGTCGCCTGCCTCGACGCCCAGGGCAAGCTGCTCGGCCGCCCGGTCAGCGACCTCCTCGGCGGCAAGGTCCGGGACGCGGTGCCCTTCGCCGCGTACCTCTTCTACAAGTGGGCCGAACACCCCGCCCTCGACGGCCGCGAAGCCATCGGCGACGAATGGGGCGAGGCCCTCGACCCGGCCGGGGTCGTCGCACAGGCCCGGCTGATGCAACAGCGGTACGGATTCACCTCGTTCAAGCTCAAGGGCGGTGTCTTCCCGCCCGACGAGGAGATCGCCGCGATGAAGGCCCTCGCCGAGGCCTTCCCCGGACGGCCTCTGCGGCTGGACCCCAACACGGCCTGGTCGGTGGAGACGTCGAAGTACGTCGCCCGTGAACTCGACGGTGTCATCGAGTACTTGGAGGACCCGACCGCCACCATCCCCGGTATGGCGGAGGTTGCCAGGGAAGCGGCGATGCCGCTGGCGACCAACATGTGTGTGATCGCCTGGGAACATCTGCGGCCCGCCGTCGAACAGAACGCGATCCAGGTGCTCCTCACCGACCACCACTACTGGGGCGGACTGCGCCGGACCCGTGAACTGGCCGCCGTCTGCGAGGCGTTCGGCATCGAGCTGTCCATGCACTCCAACTCGCACCTGGGCATCAGTCTGGCCGCGATGACCCACGTCGGCGCGGCCATTCCCAACCTCGCGCACTCCTGCGACACGCACTACCCGTGGAACTCGGCCGACGACGTGATCGTCCCCGGCGCCATCGAGGTCCGCGACGGCGCGGTGAAGGTACCGACGGGCCCCGGCCTGGGCGTCGAGCTGGACCCCGATGCCCTGGCCCGAGCCCACCGCCGCTACCTCGACTCGGGGATCCGGAACCGCGACGACACCGGGTACATGCGGCGGATCCGGCCGGAGTCCGAGCGACGGCTGCCACGCTGGTGACGGCCGGCAAGTGAGGGAGGGTGCCAGGGGCCGGATCGGGTCCTGGCGCCTACACTCCCGGCCATGGATGAAACCAGCGCCTTGGACCGGCTCGCTGCGGGCAAATACCTGCTGATCACCAGCTACCGCAAGAACGGCACGTCCGTCGCCACCCCGGTCTGGGTGGTGCGGGACGGGGACGCCCTCGGCGTCTGGTCGGTGGCGGACTCCTGGAAGGTGAAGCGGATCCGCAACCGCGCCGACGTCCTGGTCGGCCCCTGCGACGTCCGCGGCAACCCGACCGGAGAGTCGGTCCCCGCCACGGCCGAGATCCTCGACCGGCCCGCGACCGACGCCTACCGCAAGCTCCTCGCCCGCAAGTACGGGGTGTTCGGCCGCATCACCATGTTGGGCAGCCGACTGCGGCGCGGGAAGACGGGCACGGTCGGCATCCGCATCACGCTCGCCTAGCGGTCTCGTACAACCGTCGGCGGAGGCTCCGCCTGTGCGCACATCGCACGGGCGGAGCCTTCTTTATGCTCCCCGTGGCGAACTAGTGTCGGCAGAGATGGCAACTATTTCGCTGTCCGATCCCTTGAAGGCGGAAAGTGTCGACAGTAGTGTCCGACTCGAACCCCGCGTGAGGAGATCGGCATGCATGAGCTGTCCCCGGCCCGAGTCGTCCGTCGCGGCGCGGAACGGTACGAACAGGCCCGCCTCGACGCCGTCTGGAACGAACGCAAACCCGCGCGCCACCCCGACGTCATCGTCCTCGCCGAGGACGAGCGGGACGTGGTCGCCGCCGTACGGCTCGCCCGCCGCGAGGGAATGACGGTCGGGATCCGCTCCGGCGGACACAGCTGGGTCGGCAACGGCGTGCGGGACGGCGGCATGCTGCTCGACCTGTCCCGGCTGCGGGACATCACCGTCGACCCGGAGCAGCGGACGGCCACCGTGCAGCCCGCCGTCAAGGGACCGGAACTGCTCCAACTCCTCGAACCGCACGGCCTGTTCTTCCCCACCGGACATGCCCCGACCGTCGGCATCGGCGGCTTCATCCTCGGCGGCGGCTACGGCTGGGACTCCCGTCGGCTCGGCCCCGCCTGCCTCAGCATCGAGGCCGTCGACGTGGTCCTCGCCGACGGTACGCTCGTCCACCGCGCCACCGACGCCACGCACCCCGACCTGCTGTGGGCGGCGCGGGGGAGCGGCCCCGGCTTCTTCGGCGTCGTCACCCGCTTCCACCTCGCCCTGCACGACCGCCCGCGCCGCATCCGCCGTACGGTGCACAGTTATCCGCTCGCCCTGCGCGACGAGGTGCTGTCCTGGGCGTACGACAAGCTGGACGACCTCGACCCCGCCGTCGAGTTCTCGGCGAAAGTCGGCTTCACCCCGGGCCTCGACCGCAAGACCGTCTCCCTCACGGCGACCGCGTTCTGCGGCAAGGACGACGAGTTGCTCGCCCCGCTGGAGGACGCGCCCTTCCGGGACCTGGCCATACGGGCTGTCGTGGCCGCCGACACGACCATGCCCGAGCTGTACGACGCCGCCGACCGGCTCACCCCGCCCGGCATGCGCTGGGCCCTCGACGGCATCTGGGCCGACGGCCCTGTCGAGCGGATCCTCGACGCCTCCCGAACCCTCTTCGACTCGATCCCGGACACCACCAGCCATGTCCTGTGGATGCTCTGGGGCGGCTTCCCGGAACGGGCCGACGCCTGCTGGTCCAGCCAGGCCAAGGTCTATCTGTCGCCCAACGCGGGCTGGACCGACCCCGCCGAGGATCTCGCCCACGAGCGGTGGGCGCACGGTCAACTGGCCGCGATCCAGTACCTGTCGAAGGGCCTCCAGTTCTCCGACAACAACCTCGCCGACCGCCCCGACCACGGACTCAGCCCGGCCAACTCCGCACGCCTGGAGGCGATCAGGGCCGCGTACGACCCCGACGGCCTGTTCCACACGTACATGACCCCTCGCGAATCGACCACGGCCTACGCCGCCGCCGGATTCAACGGAGTCGTCGTATGACACGCGGATCCAGCCTGTACGTCGAGGACGTCGGGATGAGTTTCGGGCGGGGTGCGCAGGAGCATCGGGTGCTGGGTGGGTTGTCGTTGCGGGTGGATCCGGGGGAGGTGGTGTGCATCGTCGGTCCGTCGGGTGCGGGTAAGACGACGTTGCTGCGGTGTCTGGCGGGGTTGACGCCGCCGACTCAAGGGGCGGTGCGGTACGGGGAGTTGCCGCTGTCGGCTCCGCACGCGGACATCGCGGTGGTGTCGCAGGACTACCGGGGTTCGCTGCTGCCGTGGATGCGGGTGTGGGACAACGTGGCGTTCCCGCTCCAGGGGCGGGGCGTGAGAAAGGCCGTACGCAGGCAGCGCGCTCTTGAGTGCCTGGAGGCGGTCGGGCTGGCGGACGTCGGCGAGAAGTATCCCTGGCAGCTGTCGGGCGGGATGCAGCAGCGGGTGGCGATCGCGCGCGGTCTGGCGTACGACGCGCCGGTGCTGCTGATGGACGAGCCGTTCGGCTCGGTGGACGCCCAGTCCCGCTTCGACCTGGAGGATCTGACCCTGGAACTGCGTCGGCGGTTGGGGATCACGGTGGTTGTGGTGACGCATGACATCGACGAGGCGGTCTACCTCGGCGACCGGGTCGTGGTCCTGGGCGGAAAGCCCACGGCGGTCCTGGAGACGTTGACGATCCCCCTGGGCGCGGATCGCGACCAGCTGACCACCCGCGCGGATCCCCGGTTCACCGAACTCCGCACCCGCGTGCTGTCCCGCATCAGAGGCGAACGCGCGCCTGACGTCAGTAGTCGGCCCGAGGCACGTCCCGAGGTGACCCGGAAATGACCTCGCGCTTCGACCATGTCGGTATCTCCGTACCGGAGTTGGAGGCTGCGACCGCCTGGTACGGCGAGGCGCTGGAACTCACCGTGGAGCACGCCTTCGCGGTCCCCGGCACCGACCTGCGAGGGGTGATGCTCCGTCATGCCAGCGGCTACCGCGTCGAGTTGCTCCACCGCCCGGGCGCGGCCCCCGGCCTCGGGGCCGACAGCCCGTTGGAGGCCGCGCACACGCTCGGACTCGGCCATCTCTGTCTGAGCGTGGACACACCCGACGAACTCGACGTCGCCTACGCCCGGTTGATGGCGAAGGGCGCGCTGGAACGTATGACACCGCGTTCCGCGCCGCGCCCGGGCGCCCGGATGGCGTTCGTCGCCGACCCGTACGGAAACCTCATCGAACTGATCGACCGGCCGAGGATCTGAGCCGGGACGGGATCCGTCTCCCTCCGCCGCACTCCACCACACCACACCTCTGACCGGCCGACGCCGAGCGTGGGCCGACCATGCCCGAAAACAGACAAGGGAGTCGATGGTGACCCACAAGAAACTCGCCGAACTCACCGACCGCGAAGTCACCTTCAGGTCCCGCCCGCGAGCGCTCCTGGTGGCGGTCGCCGCCCTCGCCGCACCGGCGGTCACCGCGACGACAGCGACAACTGCCCAGGCCGCGCCCGGAACAAGAATCACCGTCGGCTCCGGCGAGACCCTGGAGCTGACCGCGACGACCAGGGCGAGCGTCCTCACCATCGCGGAGGGCGGTGTCATCACCGTCCCGGACGGCTACCGGCTCACCCTCACCGTCAACGGCGTGGAGACCGGCAGCGACCTCGCCGAACTCACCGACGGCTACGGCGGAGGGGCCGTCGCCATAGCGGCCGGCACCTACCGGGGCACCGTCGTCCTGACGGTCGCCGAGGCCACCGACCTCGCCTACAGCGACCTCACCTTCCCCTTCCGCCAGGCCCTGTACGTCGACGCCGACGGCGTGAACGAGGCGAAGTCCGTGCCCTCGAACGTCCGTGGCGGCACCGTCACCGACACCAGGGCCTGCGACATCGCCCTCCTCTCGAACGGCGAGGCGTTCAACGGGGTGTACGTCACCGGCGGCGCCACCTACACCCTCACCAGACCGAGGATCGCCTTCGCGGGCAACGGCCGCTGCGACTTCATCGGCTACGGAGCCTCCGTCGTCGGCACCGGCGCGGGCACCACCCTCGTCGTGGACGGCGCCACGATCAGGAACGAGGGCGTGGTCCGTACGGCGCTCATCGCCGACGCCGGCGCCAACGTCGTCGTCAAGAACTCGCACCTGCACTGCGCCGACGGCACCCTGCCCACCGAGTACGTCCCCACCGGCGACACCCGCTACATGATGGACGTCCCCTGGATGCTGGGCCTGTCGGGCAACGTCCGCACCACCAACCTGCTCGGCGCGAGCACCAGGGCGACCTTCGTCAACTCGACGGTCTCCTCGGAGAAATGGGGCGCCCTCTCGGTCGACGGCGGCAGCTACTGCACGCTCACCGCCATCAACAGCACGATCGCCAACACCGGTGGCCAGGGCTACGGTTCGTACGCCATCGGCAACGTCACCGAGCACTTCCTCGGCTGCACCTTCGACGTCGGGGACTACGCCCTCATCCACTGGGGAGCACGGGCCCACTACGGCGACAGCACGAAGGAGGCGGTCGCGGCTCTCAACGAGTCCCTCGAACTAGGCCTGACGAGCGCCGAGTTGGAGAAACTCCCGGTCCGGCCGACGACCATCGACGCGGGCCGCTTCATGGTCCTCTGGTACAACGCCGGCTCCGTCGCCATCGACGGCGGCACCCAAGTCCGTACCGGAGAAACGGCGTTCATGTGCAAGGCGGTCGCGGGCACTGTCACCGTGGACGGCTCCCAGGGCGCCACGATCAACCCGGGCAACGGCATCATCTTCCAGCTGATGGACACCGACCGCCCGAGCAGCGTCTCGGTGACGGGCAAGCCCTGGCGCACGGAGACGATCGGCACCTACACGGAGCCCACCACCGACCCGGTGAAGTCGGCGACCTGGGTGACGACTTCACCCCAGACGACCGACGCGAAGGCGACGTTCACGGATATCGCCCTGAAGGGCGACTTCTACAACGCGGTACGAGGCGGCGGCAACGCCAACCTCCAGGGCCAGAACCTGACCCTCACCTTCACCGCCTCCACCATCGAGGGCGCCATCTCCGCCTCGACGACCCGCCACAACGTCACCACCATCACCTCGGCCCAGTACCGCGAGATCAGCGAGGTCACCAACACTCCGAGCGAGGTGGTGAACAACGGCGTCCTGGTAACCCTGGACGCGGGCTCGACCTGGACGGTCACGGGCACGTCCTACCTGAGCACCCTGACCCTGGCAACGGACGCAACGGTCAAGCCCCCAACAGGCAAGACCCTCACCCTGACGGTGGACGGCACAGAAACCCCGCTGGAGCAGGGCAAGACATACACGGGAGCACTGACACTGACGGTGCTGTAGACAACTGGAATGCGGGCCCGCGCCCCGAAGGGGCAGCGGGCCCGCATTCCAGGGGCGCGGGGAACTGCGCGACCAGCCACAGCGCACCCGCACCCGACGGACTACGCCCTACAACGAGTCCAACACCGTCCCCGTGAACTCAGGCCCAGGCACCGGCTCGCCCGTCCCCTCATCGAAGTCCGTCACCCGAACCCGCACAGACTCCTCCCCCTCGACCACCGAGTCCGCAACCGTGGGAATACTCAACTCCGCGCTCACCTCGCCCGGAGGGATCGACACCCACAGATACAGCCCCTCGATCGAGGACAACGCCCGCTCCGGCAACGGCGACTCCCCGGAGACCTCGTCCAGCCACGCCGGATCCACATCCGTCGTGGACAGCTCGGCCCCGCCGCCAACCGGCACCACCTCCAGGATCGCGCTCATGTCGGTGCCGGACGGCGCCGAAAGCGTCGCGCGCCACGTCAGCCGCTGACCCTCGGTGACCCGGTCCGCGACCGGAGCGACGGTCACCGTGGGCCGGGGATCGTCGTTGAGGGCGGTCACCCCGCCGGTGTACGAGCCGATCACCGCCCCGCGCACCGCCTTCACGAACACGAACTGCCAGGCGTCGTAGTCGTATCGGGTGTCACCCTTCACCGTCACCGGCACATCGATGCTCTGCTCACCGGGACGTACCGTCACCAGCCGGTTCGTCACCGTCTCCGACCCGGGGTTCTGGACGTACACCCGAACCGCGCCGCTCCCGCCGCCCTGCCCGGCGACCCGGACCGGCACCCGGTAGGTGCGGGAGCCGGAGTCGCCCTCCTTGACGGTGAGGCGTCCGATGTCGACGCGCGGCAGCGCGGCCGGCCGCACGGCGGGCGTGTCCGGGCGCCAGCTCCAGGCGTCGATCAGCCAGGCCTGCCCCGAGCGGCTGCGCGGCGTCAGGTCCACGCTCCGTATCTTGCGCAGGTCGACCCCGGCGGAGGCGGCGGCGGACAGTGGTACGCGGACCTCCCGCGCCCAGTACGAGGCCGTCCGATTGCTCCCGGGCAGCCCGTCCACCCGGACCCGGCCGAGGGTGGCGCGCTTGCCGGCGGTGTCGGTGACGGACACGTCCAGCTGCGTTCCGGTGGTGTTGGGCGGCACGACGACACGCAGGGCGAGGCCCTTGGCACCGCCGAGGGACACCGGCCGCTCGGGACGCACGTGCACCGCGGTTCCGGGCTGCGACCACTTGAAGGTGACCGCGCGGCGGCCGACCTCCCGTCGCGTCATCCAGCCCGCGAAGTGCGGGGACTCACCGCCGCTGTCCGCGGCCAGACACCTGACCGAGGCCCGGTCGTCCACCGCCGAGCACAGCCGTCCGCCGCCGCCCTGCACGGTCACCGCGCCGTCGGGCAGGATGCCGGCGGCGCGGTTCCCGCCCACGGCGTGCGTGAGGACGCGCGCCGGGTCGGCGGACGGGGCCCGTCGGCCGGAGCCGTCGAGCAGCGGACGTACCCGGTCGTCGCCCGCGACGAACAGCCGGGCCGCCGCCGCGATATAGCTCGCGCCCGCCTTGTGCTGCTGGTCGGCGGTCAGCCGGGTCCGGGCGCCCACGTCGCACACCGGGTCCTTGGCGTCCGGGTCCGACCAGAAGTCGTCGTCCGCCGGTGCCTGCGCCTGCCCCGGCGTCCACTCGGTGTTGAAGTAGTTGTGGTTGGCGCCGATCACGTACACCGCGCTGTGCAGGGCGGTGCCCCGGCTGATCCCACGGGTGCCGTCCAGGGCCAACTCGCCCTGGAGATCGGACACATCGCCGTCGCAGCCCGGCAGGATCGTCACCGACGGCACGTCGGCGACCGGGTTCTGTCCGAAGATCGTCGGGCCGATGAGGACCGTACCCCGGATGTTCCAGCGCACCGGGCCGCCGTACCCGTCCTGGTCGGCCGGCGGACGGTACAGGCTGTCCATCGCGGCCCGGTTCACGCCCTCACCGCCCCGCGAGTGACCCACCAGCAGTACGCGCGAGAGGTCGGCGACCGGAGCGTTCCGTACGACCGCCGGTGCCGAGGGCCGGTTCGCCGCCCAGTCGGCCCAGCGGGCGAGATGCTGCCGGACGAGGGAGGAGCGGGCCTGCGCCCCGGCGTCCTCGGCTTCCGCGTCCTGGGCGTTGATGCCGTTCGCGGAGATCGACACCGTCACATAGCCCTGCGACGCCAGGAGTTTCTGGTCGCGCAGATAGCCCCGGTAGCTCGGGATCTGCTTCTCGCCGGCCGGGCAGGGCCACGCGCCGCTGATCTCGTCGGTACCGGGCTTGTAGCAGGTGGAGTGGCGTCCGTGCAGGAACAGCGCGAGCGGCCTGCGGCCGGTGGCGCCGGTCGGCGCGACCACCACGGCCTTCATCTCCACCGGCACGGGGAACCCGGGCAGTTTCACCGAGTCGAGCGTGTACTCGCCCGAGACCGTGCGGTACGAACCCGGCTTGCCGGGGTCGACGGGGTTGGCCGGGGCCAGGGCGGGCGGGGTGATCGCCGCGCGCCGCTCCTCAGGGGCCGCCGCAGGTCCGGCCGCGTCCAACCGGCGGCCACCGGCGCGCACTTGGAGGTCCGCGAGCCCCTTGGTCCCCTGAAGTCCCCTGGCGCTCAGGGCGTCTTCGAGCGGGAGCCGGAACGTCCGGCCGTCCTTCGCCGCCTCGGGCCGACCGAGCAACCGGTCGCCTGCGTAGAACTCGACGCGCGCGTCACCCATCGGCACCGGTCTGCCGGAGCGCCAGACGAGCTGCCGCTCCGCACCCTCACCGGTGAACGACCAGCCGGAGGGCAGCTGTTGGGCCGCCACCTCCGACCGGGGCGACGGCTCCGCCTGCGCCCATCCTGGCGATCCCCCCACCACCGCGAGTACCGCCGCAGCGGTGACCCATATTCGCCGGGCACGTAGCAATGGTCTCCTCCTCCTGGCCCTCGCTCAGGAGCCCCGGTTCCCCGACGGCCCCTCTCGCCCCGGAGGACGGGATCAGGGACCTGTGGGTTGCCTGTGGGGAAGTGGAGAAGGAGGAAAGGGAGTTGACGGACCGTCAGGCCGTCGGCCGGAACGTCAGATCCAGGCGCGGTACGGCTCGTCGAGGAGCTGGAACACCGGCTCGCCGCGCACCGGGTCCTTCGCGGTGGCCAGCCGGACCCGGTCCCCGCTGTGGATACCGGCGGCCGGACCCATCACCCGGCCGCGTACGACGAAGCCCTCGGCCATCTCGACCAGCGACACATTGCGCGCGGCAGGCGTGTTCCGGTGGACCACCGTGGCGTGCCGGACCGTGCCCGTGCCCTCACTGCGCTCCGTACGCAGGTCGCTGCCCGCGCAGACCGGGCACAGCAGCCGGTGGTACATCGCGGTGGCGCACCAGCCGCAGCGCTGGAAGACCAGGGTGTTCGTGTCGGCCGGGGCATCGAGCAGGCCCGTGGCGGAACCGACGGCCATCGGACGAGTGGCGCCTAGTGAGTGGTACACGGTGTCATCTCCCTGCGCTCGGCCTGAATCCGAAGTGCGCGGTTCGCCGTGCCACCGTGCACGACCTCAGCGTATGGCACTCAGTGTCATGCGTAAAGGCACTGCGTACCCTCAATTCTCGGGCTGTTCGGTGAGCGCGGACTCGATCTCCTGGACGACCCGCCACATCGGTGCGCCGCGCCGCGAGACGAGGACCACCACGTCCTCGGCCCCGGCTTCGGGCTCGTTCCCGCCGGAGCCCTGGGGCGGGGTGCCGAAGGCCGCCTTCACGTAGTCCAGGGCATGGTCGACGGCCGTGGTCGCGTCGCCCTCCCCGTCCGAACGCAGCCAGGAGCGCAGCGCGTTGTTGTGGGCCGCGACGACGGCCGCCGCGATCACATCGGCCCGCAGCATCCCGTCGGGCCGGCCGGCGAACCGCTCGCGCAGATACGCGGCCAGGGCCCGCTCGTACCGCCAGACCACCGACAGCTCGGACGCGCGCAGCCCGGGAACCTTCTTGGTGAGGCGGTAGCGCTGGACGGAGAAGGCCGGGTTCTCGGCGTACATGAGCAGCACCATGCGGGCGGCGGCGCACACCCGCCCGACCGGTTCCGCGTCCTCGGGGCTCTCGGCGAGGTACGCCGTCATGTCGGCCAGGCACCGCTCGTGGTCCGGGAAGACCACGTCCTCCTTGGAGGGGAAGTAGCGGAAGAACGACCGGCGCCCGACCCCGGCGAGGGCCACGATCTCGTCCACGGTGGTCTGCTCGTAGCCCCGCTCCAGGAACAGCTGGAAGGCCGCCGCGACCAGGGCGTCCCGCATGGGCGGTTTGGTCATGGACGGGAAACTAGCATCAGAGCGAGGCCGATGGCACTCAGTGCGCTGCGTACGGGGAACTGAGTGCCCCGGATGCGCGGCCGACGCCGCGTTTCCCGCAACCTCCGCCAACCCCCGCCCGTCGCGCTGAACCCGGCGGCCCCCGACCGCGTATCACTCCACGGAGCCGACGGCATCGCCGTTCGCGGTTCTTGTGCGGAACGGACAGAAATCCGTGCCGCAGTCCGTACGCAGGGAAGGGGAGCAGAGTGTCGACACCGCCCGCACCGGGCCGGCCGGAACGCCGCCGGACCCTGGAGCCGACGCGCGTCCTGCGCCGGCGCCGTACCGAGGCGCTGGCGCAGCTCATGCGGGAGCACGACGAGGCGATGGCCGCCGTGCCTGAGGGCTATGAGGCCGTGACCCTGCCCGCCCCGGCGCCCGGCGCCGAGGACGCCACGCAGGAACTGCCCCCGGTCGTCCCGCGCAGACGTGCCCAACGGAGGGAACAGGCCGGGACCGGCTTCGGGTTCGGGCCGAACCTGCGCCGCGTCGCCGTCGTGGTCGCCGTCGGCGCCGCGGCCCTGGTCGGCTTCGGCTCGGCCCTGCTGCTCCCGGGCAACGCCCAGGGCGAGGAGGCCGGACCGGCCTCTTCCGCCACTCCCTCGACGGCCCCCAGCGCGTCGGCGCCGGCCGCCCCGGACGGCCCCGGCTTCCTCAAGGAAGGGGACAGCGGCCCCGAGGTGACCGACCTCCAGGAACGCCTGCTGCGCATCCCGGACGTCTACACCGACGGCGCCACGAGCGGCAATTACGACACCGCCCTCGCCGAGGCCGTGGCCCGCTTCCAGCTCTGGTACGGCATCCGCGGCGACGAGACCGGCGTCTATGGCGACGACACCCGCAAGGATCTGGAGTCCCGTACGGCGTCCTGAGCGCCCTCGGGGCCCTCAGCGGGCGGCGTGGGTGTCGACCAGGGCCTGGGTGACCTCGCGGATGCTGCGGGCGATGTGCTGGAGCTGGAGCACCTCGGCGGCGTACATCTTGATCGTGTGCTCGATGACCGACTCGCTCAGGCCGAGGCCGGGCAGGTCGGCGCGGGCCGTCTGGAGGGCGGTGCGGGCGATCCGGATCTCGTGCTGGACCTGGATGTGCGCGTGGCGGGCCAGCAGGACGGGGTGGCGGATCAGCGTCGGGTAGCCCGCGTAGCGCGTCGGCACCAGCTCGCGCAGCCATTTGACCGCCGAGCGCTCCCAGTCGTAGCTGCCGGGGATCTTGACCTGACACGGCCAGTCCGGGCCGGTCCGCGTGGCGATCGTGGAGGTCAGAGGCATGGTCATCGCTTCCGGGAGTGCGGCGTCGACAGGGTGGCGACGGTGTTCAGCGGCCCCGGCCTAGGGGATGGCCGGGGCCGCAACGGGCGTACGCGCAGGCGACACCCGTCCGGACACCCGAGGCGCCGACGCGGGTAGGAGACGGCGGCAGCGGGTCCGTGAGCAGTATTTATATATGCCGTCCGGTTTGCAAGAAGTATGAAAAAATTCATGCACAAAACGGGATGAACGCCCATACGCCCATATGTTGGTCTGCGTGGATGAGAGGGGAGCGGTCTCAGTCCCGGAGGAAGAACTGGTGCAGGTCGGCGCTCTGTTCGTACTCCTCCAGGCGCCCCTGCGTCCGCTCCGGATCGGCGTCCGTCATGGCCTGGAGCAGCGCGGCCGACAGCACCGCGGGCCCGGCGTACGAGTCGAAGACCAGCCGTGAGCCCGTGCCGGTGGCGAAGGTGATGTCGGCCTCGTCGGCCAGCGGGCCGAGTGCCAGGTCGGTGATCAGGGCCACCCGCAGCCCCGCCCGCCGGGCCACCTGCACCGCGGTGAGCGTCTCCTGCGCGTGCCGGGGCATCGAGAAGGCCAGCACCCAGGTGCCCCCGGCCTCCCGCGACTGGAGAAGCGCGTCGTAGGCGACACTGCCGCCCCGGGTCACCAGGCGGACGTCGGGGTGGATACGGCGGGCGGCGTAGGCGAAGTACTCGGCCAGCGACCCGGAGATACGCAGCCCGAGCACGGTCAGCGGGGTCGAGCGCGACAGGCTGCGGCCGACCTCGATCACCCGGTCCGGGTCGGCGAAGTCCCGCCGCAGGTTCTCCAGGTTGGCGATCTCGGCGTCCACGGCCGCCTGGAGTTCGTTGCTCCGGTTCTCCTCCGCCGTGCCCGGCGCGCTCGCGAGGGTGCTGAGCGCGATCGCCTGGAGCCGCTCGCGCAGCGCGGGGTAGCCGCTGAAGCCGACGGCCGCCGCGAACCGGGTCACGGACGGCTGGCTCACGCCCACCCGGTCCGCGAGGTCCGTGATCGACAGGAACGCGGCCTCGGTGATGTGCTCGATCAGATACTGCGCGATGCGCCGCTGTCCGGGGGAGAGCCGGGGCCCGTCGAACAGCTCCCGCAGCCGGGAGGCCGGCGCCGCCTCCGCCTCAGGGGCGGTCTTCCCCGAGGTGATCGCGGACGCCTGGGCGCGTGCCTGCTGCGGCGATGGCACCGATGAGCCTCGTTCGTCTCCCACAGCGACTCAACATAGCTCACCGTTCACCGGCGGAAGATCGTGATCGAGTGGCCGACCTCGTCGACCTCGTGGCTGGTGTGGATCAGCACCGCCAGCCGGCCCGTCGCCTTGGCGATCGACGAGTCCGACACCACCAGCAGTCCGCGCACCTTCCGTTCGGGCTGACGGCGCGGATCGGACGCGTGGATCCCGTAGTACGACGGCACCCCGCTGCCCTTGTAGACGAGCCAGACGTGCTGGCCCGCGTACCGGTTCCGCAGCCGGTCCGCGAGCCGCCCGAGGTCCTGGCCCCAGTCGACGTTGGAGTCGTGCAGCCGCTCGTGCGTCTTCGCCGCACCCCCGAACGCCTCGTTGGCGTACGGCAGATAGAACGGGAACGTCCGCAGCGAACTGACCGCCACGAACACCAGCAGCCCCGCCGCGACGAACGGAACCCAGCGTCGCCGCAGCGCGAGCACCCCGATCGCCGCCAGCGCACCGAACATCGGCACGAAGATGGCGTACCGCACCCCGAAGTTCCGCTCCCCCTCCATGGCGGCGGCCAGCAGCACGGCCGTCGGGAGCAGCAAGTAGGGTGCCACCGGCCGGAGTTGATGGGACGTCACAAACGCGACCGTTCCCGCGGCCCACAGCGCCAGCATGCCCAGCGGGGTCTTCACCAGGAGTGCGGCCGGCAGGTAGTACCAGAGGGAACCCTCGTAGTGCCGCCCGAAGAGAAAGCCTTCCCAGTGCGCGTTCTCCAGGCCGAACTGCATCCGCATCCCGTCGCGGTAGGCCTCCGGGAAGGGCAGCAGCCCGGCCAGCTGCCCCCGCAGCCCGTGCACCACCGGGACCTGGCCCGCGGTCGGCGTCCAGCGCAGCCGGGGATCGACGACGAGATGCGACGCCCATACGACGGCCACCGCGACCAGCGCCACCAGGGCCGCGCCCGCGAGAGCACGCACGAGCAGCTTCCTGCGAGCCCCCGGAGCCGAGGTCCGCCGGGCGTGCCACACCGACAGACCGGCCAGCAGGAGCAGTACCGGGACCGCGGCGAGGGTGTTCATCTTCGTGGCGACGGCCGCTCCGAGCGCCGCCCCGGCGAGCGGGAGACACAGCCGGGGCCGTCGCCGCGCCCGCCACAGCAGCCACACCGACGTCAGCACGAACCCGGCCGCCGGTACGTCGAGCGTGGCCAGCGAGCCGTGCGCGACGACGTCCGGCGAGAACGCGTACAGGGCGAGCGCCCCCAACCCGCCGACCGCACCGGCGAGTTCACTGCCGAAGGCGAACACCACAAGACCGAAGAGCAGCGTCAGTACGATCACCGGCAGGCGTGCCCACAGCATCAGCCGCCAGGGGTCGTTGCCGGACTCGTAGAGCAGATGGCGGCCCACCTGGCCCTGGTTGCCCTCGAAGTGCCGGTCGAAGTGCGGGCCGGCCGCGGCCACTCCGGCGGCGACGATCAGCTTGCCCAGCGGCGGATGCTCGGGGTTGAGGCGCAGGCTGTGCTCGTGGAGGTAGACGGCCGCCGTGCCGACGTACACGGGCTCGTCGATGGTGGGCGTCTGCTCGACGGCCGTGGTGAGCATCGCGACGGCCATCTGGAGCAGCAGGACGGCGACGGCGAGCGGGATCAGCAGGCGCCGGTGGTGTCTCAGAAGGGCGAGCAGTCGCGCGCGTCCGGTCGGGGGCGAGGGAGCGGCGCCGGGGAGCAGCTCTACCGGGGCCTCGACGGCGGACGGGGCGAGAAGCGTGTGCCGGTCGCGCGTCATCGTCCGCCTCGCGGCGACGCCGACCGCGCGGCGGCGGGAGTGATCCGGAGCCGGGCCATGGCCCTACTCTCGCATCAGCTCCCGCCCCGCAGCGTGCATTACCGCTTCAGGAGTCGTACCGACAGACCCTCCGAGGTGTAGACGGGGACGGCGCGGACGGTGTCCGAGTCGACCTCGATACGGTCGAACTGCCCCCGCACCACCGGGGCTTCGATCACGGAGACGACGCTGCCCACGGCCGGCGGCTTCTCGGAGTCGAGGGTCAGCGACAGGACGCTGCCCTTCTCCAGGATCACCCGGCGCGTCACCGTCACGACCTCCTTGCGGCGGCCCGCGCGCAGTGTCACCGCGAGCGTCGCCGACTTCTGGTAGTACGTGCCGTGCAGCTGGACCGGCTCCGTCACCCGCAGCGTGCCGCCCCGCACCTGGACGTCACCGTGGCCAAGACCGTGGGCCGAGGAGGAGACCAGCGTGCCCTCCTCGATGACCGTGCCGCCCGTGTAGCTGTTGTGCCCGGTCAGCGTGAGCGTGCCGGTGCCCGTCTTGGTCAGTCCGCCCCGGCCGTCGATGTCGTTGCGCCAGGCGTCGGCCGCGCCGAAACCGCCCGCCGCCGCGTCCAGCGCCACGGTCACGTCGGACTCGAAGGAGCCGTAACCGTCCGCCGCGGCGAACAGGTTGAGCCGGCCCCACTGCTCGGCGCCGTCGAGCAGGACATACCCGGCGGGCAGCGCGGTCGTGCGCAGCACCGCGCGCCGCTGCGCCGCGTCCAGGTACGGCTGACGCGTCTCGAGCAGCACCTCCGCGCCCTTGGGCACGGTCAGCGCCTGGTCGCGGCCCCTGCGGTTGAGTATGTACGTCAGCTTCGGCTCGACCGTACGCGCGTTGGCGTCCCGGTCGGCGTACGCGTCGGTGCCCGAGTGCGCGTAGGCGTACAGGGTGTCCGCCGTCGTGCCGGTCTGCGCCTGGAAGTAGGCGAGGGCCTGGGAGCGCGCCGCGGCCTTCAGGCTCGCGTTGGCCGGGTCGGCGAGGGCGGCGGCGGCCAGGGCGGTGGCCATGATCCGCCCGCCCAGGACGTCGACGGGGGAGTGCATGCCCGACATGATCCGGGTGTGGCTCAGCTCGAAGGCGCGCGTCACGATCTCCTGGAAGCGCTCCGGGACCGCGTACGCGAACGCCAGCGCCGCCAGGTGGAAGGCGTTGGTGTGGCCGCTGGGGAAGCCGCCGTCCTCGGCCGGGTTGGTGCCGCGCTGCCGCAGCAGCTGCGTGACGACGACCACGTCGGACTCGTACACCGGGAAACCGAGCGCGTCGGTCGCACCGGTGGGGACGACCTCGCTGTCCTCGTTCATGCGCCACGGACGCGGGTACTGGAAGGCGAACTTGGCCGGGTTGCCGGAGGCGAACGGACCGCGCACGGTGTCGACCAGCTTCGCCACCTGACCGAGGTCCGAGGTGTACGAGCCCGCACCGAGCGCGGATCCGGCCGGGGCGCCCGCCGGGACGGAGTCGCTGATCGTGGTCGCGGGCGTCGTGTCCGGCGCCGTCGTGATCGACGTGACCGCCTTGGCGCCCGCCTTGTACAGGTCGGCCAGCGGGCCGAGGGCGGCGATCATCGCGTAGCTCTGGTGCTGACGGTCGTAGACGAACGCCTCCCTCGCCTGCGCCTCGGTGCGCGCACCGGTGAGGCGGGCGCAGTAGCGCACGTTGGCGCGCAGCACGTCGGCCATCAACGGCGTACCCGTGTTCCAGGCGGCGCCGGTCTTCCACACCTTGGCGAAGCCGCCGAGGATCCGGATCACCGCGTTGGTCTCGGGCGTCTGGTTGGCGACGATGTTGGTCGTGTAGTCGTCGACGAACGCGGCGGCGGTCGTCGCGGACCTCGCCTCGACCGAGGAGGCGGCGGTCGCGGCGCTTGCCTCCTCGACGCTCGCCCAGGTGAGCACGGTCGGGGCCACGACCAGACCGGCCGACGCGGCCAGGGAGGTCTTGAGGATGCTCCGCCGGTTCAGGGCGGGCCGGACCGACGACGCGGTGGTGTGGAGTCCGTCTGAAGACGGCATGCGCGTGCCTCTCTGGAGTTCTTCGGCCGTGCGGCCAGGAGGGAAGGTGGTGCGGGTGACTGCGCCTCGACGAGCACATGGGACGAGCACATGAGACGTGCCGGCCACAGGTGGCCTGTGATGAGGGTGAGTCGTACGGGTGAAGATCTACGGTCGGGCGATGTCCGGCCGGGGATTGCTCAATGGCCGGAACGTGTCATACGAGTGAACGGGCCAGCGCCACGGCACCCGTCACCGGCGCCACCCGCAACGGTCGCAGCCGCGCACCGGGGACGAGTATGGCAAGGGACGCCAACAGCGCGTCGTGCAGGGCGGGTTGGGCGAGCACCGTACCGCCCGAGACCACCACGTCGGCGACGGGGACCCCGCGTCCGGCGAGCCGCACGACGAGCGACGCGAGCGACCTGCCGCCCTCCGCGATCACCTCTTCGGCGATCAGGGAACCCCTCTCCGCCGCCTCGAACACCACGGGGGAGTGCCGGCCCCACTCGGCCGAGACATCCGTGGCGCTCTCCAACGCGGCGCCCAGCGCGGGCACTTCACTCACTCCGAAGGCCGAAATGAGCCCCGCGGCGAGTGCGTCGGGTGACTCGCCCCGGTCGTGGGCGGCCCAGACGGCCCGCGCCGCCTCGCGCACGAGACCGGCGGCCCCGCCTTCGTCGCCGAGCACGGCACCCCAGCCGCCGACCTGGACGAGAGTGCCGTCGGAACGCCGCCCGACGGCCACCGAGCCGGTGCCGGCGACCAGGCCGACCCCCTTGTCCAGTCCCGCCGCGGGGACCAGCAGTTCGGCGTCGCCGACCACCAGACACGGCACGCCGAGACGTTCCTGGAGGACGGAGCGGATCTCCTCGCACTGCCGGGGCGTCTCACAGGCGTGACCGCCCACGGCGACCGAGGAGGGGAGGGTGCCCGCGGGCAGCGCCTCGCCGACCACGGCGCACAGCCAGTCGGCGGCGGCCACGGGGTCGTGTGGCCGCCAACCGCTGCTCGAACGCACATGATCGGCGACGGTGACGCTCCCCGCGTCGGCGCGGAGGTGGGTCTTGGTACCGCCCACGTCGATACCGACGGCGATGGGCGCGGAGTCCTGCACGGATCCTCTTTCGTCGTTGCGCGGTGGCTGCGACGGTGGGCGAACCGTGTCTGGAGCAGGGAAAACCTGACGTGCAGAAGAGCTGCGGAAGAGCTAAGGAGGCCCCGGGACAGGCCTCTTCGCGGACACGGCAGGCGAGTACCGTGACATTCGTTAGGAAGTTAACTAACGAAGTACAGTGCGTGTCAAGAGGTATCGCGCACTCGGCCGCGACGGTGGTCCGAACGGGCCGGAACACGGCGGGAAACCGCGGTACCAGGGCGTCCCATCGCCGCATCCCACGACATCGAGCTGCTGGGGGAGCGCGGCCTTCGACCTTGGGGAGACTGTGGAACACGACGTGGCGAAGGCCCCCCGCCTGACCGAGAGCGCGAGCGCGGTGTTCGCCGTGCTGGCCGGGGCGGGCACGGCCACCCGGCCCCAGCTCGCGAGTCTGGCGCGCCTGTCGAAGCCGACCGTGTCCTCCGCCGTGGCGGAGCTGGAGAGCGCCGGGCTCGCCGCCCACTCGGGCATCGCGTCCGGCGGTACGGGCCGTTCCGCCGCCGTGTACGGACTCGGTCCCGCGGCCGGTTCCGTACTCGCCGTCGACCTCGGCCCCGCCCTGACCCGGGCGCGCGGCTGCGCCCTGGACGGCACCCTGCTCGCCGAGGCCACGGGCTCCCGCGAGGAGGCCGCCGACGTGGTGCGCGAAGCGCTGTCCGCGCTCCCCGCCGACGCTCCGCTGCGCACCATCGTCGTGGCCGTCGGTGATGTCACCGCGCGCGCCGAAGAGGGCACCGTACGTCCGGCGACCGCCAAGGCGGGACCCGTCTTCGACGCGGTGGCCGTGGCGCTGCCGCCCGGGGTGCCCGTCCACCTGGAGAACAACGTCAACTGCGCCGCGCTCGCCGAACTGCACGAGGGCGCGGCGCGCGGCCGGCACACCTTCGGCTATCTGCGGATCGGTGTCGGTATCGGTCTCGGCATCGTCGTGGGGGGCCATGTGCTGGCCGGGGCCAACGGGGCGGCCGGAGAGCTCGCCCGGCTGCCCTATCCCTGGGACGACGACCTGGAGCCCCGCCACGAGGCCCTGGAGGAGTACATCGGCGCCCGCTCCCTGCTGCGCCGGGCCGCCGAGGTCTGGCCGGAATCCGACGTTTCGTGCCCTCGTACGGTCGATCGGCTGTTTTCGCTGGCCGGGGAGGGCGCCGCCACGGCCCGCGCGATCGTCGACCGGCACGCGGTGGACGTGGGTCGGCTGGCCGCCGCGGTGACCGCCGTACTGGACCCCGGGCTGCTCGTCCTGGGCGGCAGCACCGGCTCGTTTCCGCAGCTCCTGCCCGGTGTGCGGGCCGAGCTCGAGCGGCTGAGCTGGCCCACCGAGGTGGTCAGCAGCCAGGTCGGTGATCTCGGCACGGTGGTGGGCGCTGCGCGGCTCGCGGTCGTCAGGGGAGTCCAAACCGTGACCGAGGCGGCGCGGACGAAGCATTGACGGTTTCGGACTCGGTCTGCCAATGTCCGGACAAGCGCTTTCTAAGTCGGCCGGGACGCCGGCTTGGGGCGAGCCTCCCGCCCGTACTCGACGTACGGCAACCGCACGAGGGCGTGCCCGTGCGGTGACGGCCAGCAGGCCGGGGATCCCGCCCCGCGTGGACGACGCGGCCGGGCGAGGCTGCGCCCCCCCGGAAAGCAACCTTCCTGCAAAATGCACCAGTGCCGCCTCGGTCGGCGCCGTGCTCTGCCCCTACCGAAAAAAAGGGATCGAAGATGACCACTGTGGGTGTGCGGCGTTCCCGCCGACTCGGCCGCGGCGGTATGCGCCGCCTGGTTCCCCTCGCTGCCGCTGCCTCGGCAGGTGCCCTGCTGCTCTCCGCCTGCGGCGGGGGAGGCGACTCGGGCGGTACTTCCAAGTCGCTGACGTTCTGGATCTCCACGGTTCCGGGGCAGGACGCGGGCTGGAAGAAGTCGGTGGCGGCGTACGAGAAGGAAACCGGCGTCAAGGTCAAGCTCGTCAACATCCCCTACGACGGCTACTCGACGAAGCTGCGCAACTCCGCGCAGGCGAACTCGCTGCCCGACGTGGCGGCCGTGCCGGCGCTGGACCCGATCTGGTCGAACAAGCTGATCGACCTCAGCTCCATCGCCAACAACAAGACCAACAAGATCAACGCCAACTTCGTCGCCAAGGACTCGTCCGGGAAGGTGCTGTCCATCCCCTCGGACGTCACCGCGTCCGGCATGTTCATCAACAAGTCGCTCTTCGACAAGGCCGGCGTCTCCTACCCGACCTCGCCCTCGAAGACCTGGACCTGGACCGACTTCATCAAGGCGGCGAACGAGGTCCGGGAGAAGACCAAGGCCAAGTACTCCCTGACGTTCGACCAGTCGGCGTCCCGGCTGCGCGCCATGATCTACGAGTTCGGCGGGGAGGGCGTCCACGCGGACTCCTCCGGCAAGTTCTCGGTGGACGACGCGACCAAGAAGGCCGTGAACACCTTCGTCGGCTGGAACGACGACAAGACCATCCCGAAGTCGGTGTGGACCAGCGGCGCCGACCCGTCGGCCATGTTCCAGAGCGGTGACGTCGTCGCCTACTGGTCCGGCGTGTGGCAGGTGCCCGCCTTCGCGGAGAGCATCACGAAGTTCGACTGGGCGAGCGTGCCGACCCCCGCCGAGCCGGTGCAGGCCAGCGACGTCAACAGCGGCGGCATGACGGTGGGCTTCAACAACAACGCCGACGCGGCCAAGGCCGCGCAGGACTTCCTGTCCTGGCTGTACGAGCCGGCCAACTACAAGGTGCTGTGCGAGGCGTCCGGCTTCCTGCCGGTCGAGAGCGGTCTGAACCCGACGTACCCCTTCAAGTCCGAGGCGGCACAGGCGGCGTTCAAGCTCTACAACGAGTCGATCCCGCTCTACGCCCCGATCTCCGGCTACTTCAACTCCGCCCAGACGAACTGGGTGCTGAAGGGCAAGAGCCTCACCGACGACCCGACCAAGGCTGAGATCGGCAAGGCGGTCAACGGCGAGCAGTCGGCCGACAAGGCCCT
Organism: Streptomyces sp. NBC_00075; assembly: GCF_045041225.1. Taxonomy (NCBI): domain Bacteria; kingdom Bacillati; phylum Actinomycetota; class Actinomycetes; order Kitasatosporales; family Streptomycetaceae; genus Streptomyces; species Streptomyces sp. NBC_00075. Next base: position 653,260 of record NZ_CP108243.1, on the reverse strand, counting down.
GGAGAACATCGTGGCCGGCTACAACCAGCAGGTCGGCGGCGCATCGTAGGCCCCAGGTCCGGGCGGCGGTGCGAGCCACCGCCGCCCGGACCTGGACGTCCGCGTGATGCCGGGCTCATGGCGTGAGCCCACCGCAATCCCATCCACCAGCACGGAGTCAGGAAGATGACAAAACGAGCCTCGGACGTGTCCGTGAGCCCGCCCAGGAGCCGCAGTAAGTACACCCTTGCGCCGCTCGTCCTCATCGCGGCCAATGTCGTGCTCTTCGCGCTGTTCTTCGTCTGGCCGGCGGTGATCGGGCTCGTTTACTCCTTCACGAACTACACGGGCATCGGGTCGTTCCAGTTCGTCGGACTGGACAACTACCAGAAGCTGCTCGGGGACTCGACCTTCTACGACGCGACGACCCGCACGCTGCTGTACACCGTGCTCTTCGTTCCGCTGAACTTCGTGTTGTCGCTGCTCGTCGCCAACGTGGTGGTGAGCAAGCACGCCAAGGGCGCGTCGGTCGCCCGTCTCTTCTTCTTCATCCCGTGGCTGCTGTCGCCCATCATCGTGGGTGTCCTGTGGCGATGGCTGTTCGGTGAGAACTTCGGACTGGTCAACTACCTCATCGAGAAGGTCGGCGGAAGCGCCGTTCCGTGGCAGTCGAACGCGGACCTGTCACTGATCGTGGTCGTGGTGGCGGCGGCCTGGGCCTGGACGGGCTTCTCCATGCTGCTGTTCATCGCGGCGATCAAGAACGTACCGACGTCGTACTACGAGGCGGCCTCGCTCGACGGCGCCGGTCCGTGGCGCCAGTTCATCAGCATCACACTGCCGAGCATCGCGCCCACCTCCTTCATCGTCATCCTGCTCAACACGATCCACGCGATGAAGGAATACGCGGTGTTCGCCTCCCTCAACAACGGCGGACCCGGAACGTCGAACAACCTGCTTGTCCAGTACATCTACCAGACGGGGTTCAAGGCGGGCCAGATCGGCTACGCGAGCGCCGCGTCGTTCGTGCTCATGCTCATCCTGATGGGCGTCGCGATCATCCAGATGATGGTCAACCGGCGGGTGGAGAACCGATGACAACCACAGACATTCCGCGCAAGGTCGACGCCGACTCCGTACGGGCCGTCTCCAAGAAGAGGCGCCGTGGCTCGGCAACCGGCGGGCTTCGGCGCGCGATCGCCCCGACGACTCTGCTGTGGTTCCTGGCAGGCCTCTACGGGATTCCGGTGCTGTGGTTCGTCCTCAGCTCCTTCAAGCCGGCGGGAGACCTGTTCTCCCTTCCGCTGACGGTGTTCCCGCACAACCCCACCGTGTCGGGTTACAAGGAAGCGTGGGCAAGCGCCAACTTCGCCCAGTACTTCATCAACACGACCCTCGTGTGTGTGATCGCGACGATCCTCACGGTGGGAGTCAGCTGCTGCACCGGGTACGCGCTGGCCAAGTACGACAACAAATGGCTCAAGGCCATCTTCCTCTGCATCCTGGCCACCACGATGCTGCCGGCCGAGGTCATGCTCGCCCCGCTGTTCCTGGTGGTCCGCGACCTCGGCTTCTACAACTCGCTCACCGGCATCATCCTCCCGGCTCTGCTCACCGCGACCGGGTGCTTCATGTTCCGCCAGTTCTTCCTGACGGTCCCTGACGAGCTCATCGAGGCCGCCCGCATCGACGGCGCGAAGGAGCTGTCGATCTTCCTGCGGATCATGGTGCCGCTCTCCCGGCCCATCGCGCTGACGCTCGCCATCCTGTCGTTCCAGTGGCGGTGGAACGACTACATCTGGCCGCTGCTGATGCTGAACGACCCCGAGAAGTTCACCGTGCAGATCGGCATCCAGAGCCTCGTCGGGGCGCAGAACATCAACTGGTCGGTGCTGCTCGGCGGTTCGGTCATCTCCATGATCCCGCTGATCGTCGTCTTCCTGGTGTTCCAGAAGTACGTCATGAACGCCGACATCAACGCCGGCCTGAAGGACTGACCTTGTACGTCCCGCTCGACCACGAGTTCGTCCGTGCGGCGGCCCACGCCGCCGACCGGCAGGCCGCCCCGCTGGCGGCCCGCCCCGACGAGGAACCCGCCGGTGTGCCGCACCGTGGTCTGGCGCGGCGGGTGAAGACCCTGATCGCGGCCTACCGGTCCCCGGACTCGGCACTGCACGCCAGCGGACAGGCCGTCGCCGCCGCGATCACCCACCTGCGTGCCCTGCGGGCCACGCAGACAGACACCGGCCTCTTCGCCGGCGGCGACAACGTGCAGTCGCCGCCGGACTCCGGCTTCACCGTCAACGACGTGTGCGACGCACACGTCCTCGCCGCCGGCGCCGGGCCCGAACTGAGCGATGTCACAGCCGCGCTCGCCGAGATCGCAGGCGCCGCCACCGGCAGCCTCCTCACCGGCGGGGTGCACACCCCGAACCACCGCTGGGAGCTGTCCGCGGCGCTGGCCCGGCTGCACCGGTCGTTCCCGGACGACCGCCTGCTCGACCGCGTCGAGGAGTGGCTCGCCGAGGGCATCGACATCGACGCCGACGGCCTGTACTCGGAACGCAGCGCCAACTACGCGGCCCACGTCTCCAACCCGTCGCTGCTCCTGCTGGCCGAGGTCCTCGGCCGCGCCGACCTGCTGTACGCCGTCGAACGCAACCTCGCCACCACCCTGGACCTGATCAGGCCGGACGGCACGGTGGAGACCGTCCACTCGCGCCGCCAGGACCAGAAGGGCCCGTTCCCGCTGGCGCCCTACCTGCCGCACTACCGCCTGCTCGCGATCCGCACCGGCCGGGGCGACTTCGCCCGGGTGGCGCGGCTGGCGGCCGCCGACGGCATCGACGACCCCGACCTGCTCGCCGAGACCCTCCTCACCCCGGACCTGTGCCGCGCCCTGCCGGCCCCGGCCGAGGAGGCACTTCCGCGCGACCGGTACCTCACGACCGCACGCCTCGCCACCCGCGTCTCGGCCACCGCGCACACGGTGGTGTACGGCGGCTCCGACGTGCCCGAACACCGGCGCATCCGCTCGGGCCTCGCCTGCAACCCCACCTTCCTGCGCCTGTTCGCCGGCGACGCCGTCCTCGACGCGGTCCGTCTCTCGCGCGGCTTCTTCGACCTGGGCCCCTTCCGCGCCGCAGACATGGAACAGCCCGCCGACAACAGCTACCGGCTCACCCAGACCCTCACGGCCGCCTACTACCAGCCGCTCCCGAAGGACGACAGGCGGGACGACGGCGTCTACCGGCTGGTGGACGACGGACGCTTCTCCGCCTCGATGGCCTTCCCGGACCGCCCTCAGGACGAGGTCTCCCACACGACCCGCGTCGAGGTGAAACTGCGGGAGGACGGCGCCGACCTGCGCATCGACATCAGCGGACCGCCGGTGCCCTGGTCCCTCGAACTGACCTTCCGGCCGGGCGGTGTGCCGGAGGGCGCCGTACCGATCGGCGACGGACGCTGGTGCCTGACGAGCGGGCCCATGACCTACCGGGTCGGGGACGACGAGATCCGCGTCGAGGCCAACCTCCAGGCAGGTGAACCCCTCGCCGGGCCGGACCGGAGCGACGTACTGCGCTACGACCCGGGCCAGGACTACACCGTGGTGGGTGGCACCGACGCGACGACCGGGAATCGCGTCTACATCGGCGGACTCGGCCCGCACACTGTGACCGTCGCACTGCGCGCCCACCGGCCCGCACTCGTCGTGTGACTCCGTGACTTTGTGACTCCGACGAACCACGTCATGAAGGACTGAGGGCATTGCATCTCCCGCACCAGCGAGGGGCGTTGCACGATCTGCCGGCGGCTCCGGCGGACTACGACGCCGTCCTGACCGCCGTCGTGGGTGAGGCGCTCACTCGCCTCACCCGCGACGGCAACCTCGAACACCCCGCCGCCACCGACGACATCGGCGACACCTCCCTCGGCGTCACCTCGCTGCTGGCCCTGGCCTGGCAGCGCGGCAAGGACCCGCGGCTGCCGGAAGCGGTGGCCCGCAGCCTCGCCTTCCACCTCCGCGAGCGCGTCTACACCGAGGACAACCCCGGCTACCCCAACCTGCGGATCCGCAACTCCGGTCTCCCGTACGCCCGTTACGTACTGGAGTCCGGCGCGCACCCCATCGGCGACTGGCCGAGCACGGTGTGGGCGCTGCTCCAGGCCGTCAACGTCCTGGACGCGGCCGAGGGGCTCGTCGCCGACGAACAGCGCGCGGAACTGGTCGAGTTGGCGCGCGGCTACTGGCGCTGGCTGACCGAGGCGACCTTCTTCAACCCGCAGGAGGCAGGCAACCAGGCCATCGGCTGTGTGGTGGGCGGCCTGATGCTGGCTCCCCATCTCCCTTCCGAGGAAGGGCAGTCGGTCAGGTCGCGCGCGATCTCGCTGTACGTCGACAAGATCCGCGCCCACCGGGTGAGCGACCGGGGCGTGGCCCTGCCGCCCGAGCACGGCGGCGCCTACGACAACAACTACGGCCCGATCTCCCTCTCCTTCCTCGCCCAGGCCCACCGGATCAGCGGCGAGGAGATCTTCGCGGAGGACGGCGAGACACTGGCCCGCTACATCGACGCCCGTCTGACGAACGGCGGTTACGACAACGGCGGCCCCCGCTACAGCGAACAGCACTCCGCCTTCGAATCGGTCCTCGGCCTGCGCTACTTCGGCCACCGCATCGGCGCCGACCTCGGCCGCTACCGGGGCGACAGCCGCTGGGCCCGCCACGCGGCCAAGCCGGACGGCGGGATCGACGGCCACTTCGCGTGGATGCTGGTCTGGCAGATCCAGGACACCACCCCCTGGCACCGCACCCCCTCGACCGCACCCCTGCGCCACCAACTCCGCGCCGGCACGGTGTCGGTGGCCTTCGACAGCAAGATGACCCCGTCACTGGTCGAGGCGGCGGGCATGTACTACCTCCCGGCGGCGGTGAACCGCCAGCACGGCTTCGGCCCGGTCGTGGACGGCTTCCTGCTCTGCCGCCCGATGGGCGAGGTCCGGGTACGGGACGTCCGCACCGACGGCCTCGCGGCCAAGCTGGTCACCAAGCCGGTCGTCGGCCGCGACCACGTCCTGCGCCATGTGCGGTCCCTGTACGTCACGGACGGCACGACCCTGTGGGTCACGGTCGCCGTCGAACAGCTCGACGGCACGCCGTACTTGCTTGTGGGCCTGCCGTACGCCACGGATGACGGGGACCGGGTTCGCCGTACGGCCGAACCCGGCGGTGTGGCCGCTGCCGGTCCCCTGCGTCTGACCCACCCTGGGCCGGAGGGCGTCGACCACTTCGACGCCCGCAGCGAGGTGACCCAGGAACAGGCGGCCTTCGCGCTTGCCGCCGACCCGCGCGGCTACGGCAACCCCGACGAGGGGTGGCGGTATCTGGTCAGCTCCACGGCGCTGGAGGCTGACCCGGTGCCGGGCGCGCCGGAGGGGCTGACCGTCTTCGCCGTGCGGTACGGCGACGGGGGTCGCGGGTTCGAGCCTGTCTTTGAGGCGAGCCCGGAAGGTTTGCTGGTGCGCACCGAGGCGTTCACGGCGGTCATTGGTGAGGCGGTGGGCGATGCCCACGGTGAGCCGGAGTTGACTGTGTCGGGCTGCTGACCACCGTTTTCGGCTGCGGGTCCGTGGGGGCTGGTCGCGCAGTTCCCCGCGCCCCTAGGTGGGTGTGGTCCCGCCTGTCTTCACCATCAGGTCGGCTCGGTCCCGGGTTGCCGCTACCAGGTCCGCGTTGGGCTGGTCCGAGCGCAGGACCCACGCCACCGCCTCCTCGTGGGTCTTGCCGAACTCCTCGTGTCGGGCGATGAGGCGGCGCAGGCGCTCCTGTTCGTCCAGCTTGCAGAACCACACCTCGTCCAGTTGCGAGCGGACCCGGGGCCACAGGAGTAGGTAGTTGCCCTCCGTCACGATCAGGCGGGCGGTCGGCGGGACTGGGATCGCGCCCGCGATCGGCTGCTCCAGGACCCGTTCGAACCCCGGGGCGTAGACGATGCCGTCCTCGCCCTCGGTACGCAGTCGTTGCAGCAGCGCGGCGTACCCCGCCGAGTCGAAGGTGTCCGGCGCGCCCTTGCGGTCGCGCAGACCCAGGCGGTCCAACTCGATGTCGGCGAGATGGAATCCGTCCATCGGCACATGGGCGACCCAGGGCGCGCCGTCGCCGTTCAGAGCCCGGACGAGCCGCTCGGCGAGCGTCGTCTTGCCCGCGCCGGGGCTCCCGGCGATACCGAGCACGGCACGCCGGTCGTCCCTGACCAGCGCCCGGGCCCGGCCGAGGAGCTCGTCGAACGTGGGGGAGGAGGGAGGTCGTTCCACGCGGCCGAGTCTCTCACCTACACGGACAGCCCTTCGTAGGCCGCCGCCAGGATCATGAACGCCCGGTCGTCGCCGAGGCCTTCCGGGTCGAGCATCCGGTTCATGACGTACGCCACGGTCAGGCGCGCGTCCATGTCGACCAGGACCATCGAGCCGCCCCAGCCGCCCCAGAAACACGTGCGGGGGTTGGGGAGTTGGCCGCTGTGCAGGCCGTACCCCATGCCCCAGCGCATGGGCACACCCAGGGTGTTGTCCGTGCCGCGGAACTGCTCCTCCAGGACACGCTCACAGCCCGCCTCCGACAGCAGCCGTACGCCCCGTGCGGTGCCGCCGCAGGACAGGACCGACTGGACGGCGGCGACCGAGCGGGCGTTGCCGTGGCCGTTCGCGGCGGGGATCTCGGCGCGCCGCCAGGCCTCGGTGTTGCCGGTGGCGGGCGGGAGGTGGGGGTTGCCCGGGCGGTCGCGCGGCAGAGCCGCGTTCGGGTCGAGGACCCGCTCGGGCGGGGCGATCACGGGCGCGACCCGGTGGTCGTGCTCGGCGGGCAGCCCGATGTGGAAGTCGGCGCCCAGCGGCCCGGCGATCTCCTCGGCGAAGAACACACCCGGGGTGCGGCCGGTGACCCGGCGGATCACCTCGCCGACCAGGTGGCCGTAGGTGACGGCGTGGTAGCCGCCCTCGGTGCCGGGCTTCCAGGCCGGGGCCTGGGCGGCGAGCCGGGAGGTGGCGGTCGGCCAGTCGTAGAGGTCGTCGAGCGTCATCGGCTCGTCCCAGGTGGGCAGGCCCGCCGTATGGCCCAGCAGATGCCGGACCAGGACGTCGTCCTTGCCGTTCGCGGCGAACTCGGGCCAGTACCGGGCGACCGGCGCGTCCAGGTCGAGTTCGCCCCGGTCGGCGAGGACCAGGGCGCACAGGGCCGTCATCGTCTTGGTCGTGGACCAGGTGTTGGTGAGGGTGTCGCGCTCCCACGGGACGGTACGGGCCTCGTCGAGGTGGCCGCCCCACAGGTCGACCACCGGCTCGCCGTCCAGGTACACCGCGACGGACGCGCCCACGTCCTTGTCGTCGAGCGATGCGGCCAGCGCCTCGCGCACGGAGGCGAACTGGTCGGTGCACGTGCCGGAAGTCTCCACCATGCGGCGACCGTAGCCAGGCCCCGCGGACACGGCCACCGAATATTGCGTCGCGTGCCCCGGATCAGGTGCGGTCGATATGTACGTTCGTCGACTTCACGCGGGCCGTGGCCTCCACGCCGACTTCGAGGCCGAGTTCCTCCACGGCCTCCCGGGTCAGCAGCGACACCAGTCGGTGGGGGCCCGCCTGGATCTCGACCTGAGCCGCCACATCGCCGAGCTTCACGGCCGTGACGATGCCGGGGAAGGCGTTACGGGCCGAGGTGTACGACGGCTCCTCCTCGCCGGAGCCGCTGCCCGCGCCGGAGTTCGCGCTCGCCAACTCGGTCGAGAACGCGGCCAGATCCCGTCCGTCGATCAGCCGCCGCCCGCCCTCGTCACGGTGGGTCTTCACCCGCCCCGCGTCGGCCCACCGCCTCGCGGTGTCGGGGCTCACGCCCAGCAGACGGGCGGCCTGACCAATGGTGTAGGACTGCATACGCGCCAACCTAAGCTCGTTCCTCTGTCTCGCAAAATGAGCAACAGCGCCCGTCCGGGCGTACTGAACTGGTAGGGAACGCACGCACACAGCACGGCCACGCCCGGAGGTACCTCGCCCGTGAGCATCACCAAAGCGGCCCCGCCCGGGGCCGGCCACCACGACACGGAGGCGCCGAAGGGGGATCCGGGCGGCGAGCAGCAGGGCTGGCAGTTCAACTCGCCGCTCGTCCTGACCATGCTGCTGATCCTGGTGGTCGCCCTGCAGGGGCCGATCCGCGGCGCGGTGTCCGCGCCGGTGATGCAGAGCTGGATGACGGTGTTCGTCGCCGTCGTCGTCCAGGCACTGCCCTTCCTTGTCCTCGGGGTGTTGCTGTCGGCGCTGCTCGCGGTGTTCGTACCGCCGTCGTTCTTCGCCCGCGCCCTGCCCAGCAGGCCCGCCCTCGCGGTGCCGGTCGCGGGGATGGCCGGGGCGGTGCTGCCCGGGTGCGAGTGCGCGTCCGTGCCGGTGGCGGGGGCGCTCGTGCGGCGGGGGGTCGCCCCGGCGGCGGCGCTGGCGTTCCTGCTCTCCGCCCCGGCGATCAACCCGATCGTGCTCACCGCGACCGCCATCGCGTTCGCCGGCCGACCGGAGATGGTGGTCGCCCGGTTCGTCGCGAGTCTGCTGGTCGCCTGCGCGATGGGCTGGCTCTGGCAGCGGCTCGGCCGCGCCGACTGGCTGCGCCCGCCGGCCCATCCCTCGGACGAGGGCCTCGGCAAGGGCGCCGCGTTCTGGAGTTCCGTACGGCACGACGTGATGCACGCGGGCGGCTTCCTGGTCGTCGGCGCGATGGCCGCGGCCACGCTGAAGTCCGTGGTGCCGGAACGCTGGCTGAGCCTCGCGGCGGACAACCCCGTGGTGTCGGTCCTCGCGCTCGCCGTCCTCGCGGTGCTGTTGTCGATCTGCTCGGAGGCGGACGCGTTCGTCGCCGCGTCGCTGACCCAGTTCTCGCTCACGGCCCGGCTGGCGTTCCTGGTGGTCGGCCCGATGATCGACCTGAAACTGTTCGCCATGCAGACGGCGACCTTCGGCCGGGGCTTCGCCCTCCGCTTCGCGCCCGCCACCTTCGTCATGGCCGTGGCGTCGTCGGTGCTCGTCGGGGCGGTGCTCCTGTGAACCGGCAGGCACAGGCGGTCGTCCTGTTCCTGGTCGGCGGAGCGATGGTGCACGCCGGCACCACCGACCTCTACCTTCGGTACGTCAAGGCAGGGCTCCAGCCACTGGTCGTCGGCGCCGGAGTGGTCCTGATCGTGGCCGCGCTGGCGACGGTCTGGTACGAGCGGAAGCGTGCAGGTACCGGCCCCGGCAAGGAGGTTCACGTCCACCGTGAACCGCGCGTCTCCTGGCTCCTGGTCCTGCCCCTGCTCGCGCTGATCCTGGTCGCCCCGCCCGCCCTGGGCTCCTACAGCGCCCTGCGCACGGGTACGGCCCTCCAGGCGCCGCTGGCCTATGCGCCGCTTCCCTCCGGTGACCCCGTACGCCTCAGCCTCGTCGACTACGCGGGCCGTGCGGCCTACGACCACGGGCGCTCGCTGGGGGACCGGCGGATCACGATCACCGGGTTCGTCGCGCTCGACGGCAAGGGCACCCCGTACCTCGTCCGGATGGCCCTCAACTGCTGCGCCGCCGACGCCCAGCCGGTCAAGGTCGGTCTGACCGGCCGGATCCCCCCGGTCATCCAACCGGACACCTGGCTCGAACTCACCGGTACCTACACCGCCAAGCGGACCAAGGACCCGGTGAACAACGGCATCATCCCGTTCTTCGACATCACCGGGGCGAAGCCGGTCCCGACGCCGCGCGACCCGTACGACGAGAGCTGGAACAACTGAGCCCAGGGTCGAGGAGGTCAGGTCCGGTCAGGGCTGGATGAGTCCGCGTTCGTACGCCTTCACCAGGCGCTGCGGCACCATGTGCGCGACCCCGTCGACGGTGACCGGCACCAGCTGGGTCGGGGCCGCCTTCCACTGGGCGCGGCGGTGGCGGGTGTTGCTGCGGGACATCTTCCGCTTGGGAACGGCCATGGGAGTCCTCCTCGGTCGGTGAGCGAGACAGGACGCTACATGAAAATGGATCCCATTAACAATATTGGTGTCGGTGGCCGGTCCGTCAGGGCTGGTGCGTGACGCTCACCTGCACGGTCAGCGTGCCCCGGTTGTCCTCGGAGCAGGCCCCGGCGGAGTCGTTGATGCCCAGTTGCAGGGTGCCGTTCCCGGCCGCTCGGAAGGTCAGCTTCCGTCCGACGGAGTGGACGGGGAAGTCCTTGGTGCCCGTGAGGACGGCCAGCAGGGTGCCGAACGGTGCCGCGGGTTTGACCTTGCAGTCCTTCGCGCCGTCCAGCAACGCGTCGGTGTCCGCGTCGTACCCGGCCGGCCCGGTCATGGGTATGTTCCGGTGGTCGACCGTCCATTCTCCCGAGACGAATCGCACGGTGACCTGGTCTCCCCGCCGGACGGCCGCTCCGGTCACCGGCTGCCAGCCGGTCGCCGACTGCACGACCTGATTGACGGTCGTCGTCTTCGGGCCGTCCTTCAACGGCAGCGTCCCCGTGAGGAAGAGACCGCCCACGACGCCCGCCGCCAGTACAGCTGTCCCGGCCAGTGCCCACAACAGCCGCTTCGGCCCCGTCGAGCGGGACGACTGCTGCTGGGGCTTGAGCGATGTGGTGTGCCGCGCCGTCGGTACGGTCTGTCCGGCTGCGACCGGCCGCCCGTGCCCGCTCGTCACCGTGTCCGCGTCGGCCGTCGGGTGCGAGGGCCGGCGTACGCGCACGGTCGCCGGGGGCAGTGGCTCGGCGGACATCCCCGGCGTCTCCCCGGCCGCGACCCGTTGCAACGCGGAACGTACGACGGCTGCCGAGGGGCGCTCCGCCGGGGCCTTGCGCAGCAGCGCCTCGACGACCGGGCGCAGCGGGCCCAGCCGCTCCGTGAGGACGGGTTCCTCGTACGCCACCGCGTGCAGCGTCGCGGGCGCGGCCGGTCTGCGGAACGGGGACAGCCCGCCGCAGACCGTGGCGAGGGTCGCGCCCAGGGACCACAGGTCGGACGCCGGACCGGCCTCCGCCCCCGTCACCCGCTCGGGCGCCATGAACTCCAGGGAGCCGATCAGCTCGCCGGTGGTCGTCAGGAACTCGCCGTCGTCCAGGGCCGCGATGCCGAAGTCGGTGAGCACCGCGCTGCCGTCGCGGCGCAGCAGGACGTTGGCGGGCTTGACGTCCCGGTGCAGGGTGCCGGCGTTGTGCACGGCTTCCAGCGCGCCGAGCAGCTGGAGACCCAGAGTGGCCGTGTGCTGCGGCGTGAGAGGGCCGGTCTCGGCGGTCCGGTGGGCCAGCGAGGGCCCGTTGACGAGTTCCATGACGATCCACAGCCGGTCCTCGGCCTCGACCAGGTCATGGACGCCGACCACATGGGGGTGCGGCACCCGGGCGACCGCGCGTGCCTCACGGATGGCGCGGCGCACCCGGATGCGGTGCTCCTCGTCGCCGTGGGTGAGGATGTGCAGCTCCTTGGCGGCGACCGGCCGGTCGAGCAGCTGGTCGTGGGCGCGCCAGACCGTGCCCATGCCGCCCCTGCCGAGGATGTCGTGGAGCAGATACCGACCGGCGATCAGCCGTGCTGAGCCGTGCCCCGAGCCGCGTTCCGAACGCGTCGCCGATGGGTGATCGCCGTCTCCGGATGTCACGTGCGCTCACGTTTCCTGTTCGGTTGGTCGTCGTCCGTTCGAAGGGGCCGAGCATAGCGGAGCGGCTCGTCCTCCGGTGCCGTCAACTACCTTGTGGAGAAAGGGGTTTGACGGCATTTGCCGTTCCGTACGGGGAGGGCAGCGGCGTTGCACCGAAGGTACAGATGGGTGGACCGTGAGCTTGCCCGAATGGACCCGGAGACCGACTGGGAGCGGATGATCTCGCTCTACATCGGCCACCGCGTCCCGGAGTTCGCCCTCGCGATGATGATCTATCCCGGCACGATGCGCATGATGCAGCCGAGCATGGGGTCCGCCACCCTGGCCCACACCGCGAAGCTGGAGACGCGGCCCCGCCGGCGCTTCCAGGACGGCAACGACTTCCTGACGGCCTGGATGGTGGACGGCCTGTCCAGCGAGGCCGGCCGCAAGGCCGTCGAACGCCTGAACCGCATCCACCTGAGCGTCGCCCGCCGCACCCCGCACCTCCCCGGCAACTTCGACGACATCGACGACTTCGTCTATCCCCTGGTCCTGCTGGCCACGTTCGGCGACCGGCTACAGACCTCGCTGGGCCTGCCCGGCACGAGCGAGAACATGAAGACCGCATGGCACCACTGGGCGCAAACGCTCTTCCGCCTCCTGGAACGAGAGTCCGGCCCCTTGACGGGTGAGGCGTTCCCCGAGGACTGGAACGCGATGACCGAGTTCGCCGAGAAGTTCGACTCCCGGCCGTACGAACAGACGGAGTCCGGCCACCGCGTGGCGACCGCGATGATGGACTTCTTCGCCGAACGTTGGTTCCCGTCCCCCTTACGCCCGTTCGGCCGAGACCTGACCCGCTACCTCGCCGGCGAGCGAGTCTGCCGCCTCCACGACATCGGCTGGCTCAGCCCCCGCAGAGAGCGCGCCGTCCGAGCCTTCCTGAAAACCACGTTCCGCGCCCAACGCCTACTCCCCGACTACCGCACCCCACTCCCCGAGCGCCTACGCCGAACCCGCTACACCAACACACAACTCAGGAAGCTGGAGCCGTGAGCCGTGAGCCGTGAGCCGTGAGCCGTGAGCCGTGAGCCGTGAGCCGTGAGCCGTGAGCCGTGAGCCGTGAGCCGTGAGCCGTGAGCCGTGAGCCGTGAGGCCTGGGCCCTGGGGCCTGGGGCCCGAGGTTTGACGGGCCTTCGGCCCTCGCCCCCGGCCCCAGTTCAGGCTCCGGTCCCAGTTCAGGCCCCGGTCCCGGTCCCAGTTCAGGCTCCGGTCCCGGCTCCGGTCCCGCCTCCGTCCCCGCCCCCGACCCGGCCCCAGTTCCGGCTCCGGTCCCGGCCCCAGTTCCGGTCCCGGTCCCGGTCCCGCCTCCGTCCCCGCCCCCGACCCCGGCCCCAGTTCCGGTCCCGGTCCCGGTCCCGCCTCCGTCCCCGCCCCCGACCCCGGCCCCAGTTCCGGCCCCGGCCCCGGTCCCGGTCCCGGCCCCGGCCTGGCTCCGGTCCCGGTCCTGGCTCCGGTCCCGGTCCCGGTCCCGGTCCCGGTCCCGGCCCCGGCCCCGGCCCCGGTCCTGGCTCCGGTCCCGGCCCCGGTCCTGGCTCCGGTCCTGGCTCCGGTCCCAGCTCGGGTCCGGGCCCATGCTCCGGGCCTCGGCTCGGGTCCCGCCTCCGTCCCTGCCCCCGGTTCCGGTTCCAGTTCGGTCCGGGTCCTGGCTCCGGCCTTCGCCCCCGGCCCCCGGCCCCCGGCCCCCCCGGCCCCGGCCCCGGTCCCGGCCCCCGGCCCCCGGCCCCCCGGCCCCGGTCCCGGCCCTCGGCCCCTGGTCCCGGTCCTGGTCCCGGTCCCGGCTCCGAGCCTCGCCTCCGGCTCCGCCCCGGTTCTGCCCCGCCCCCGGTTCCGGCTCGGGTCCCACCCTCGGTCCGGGTCCCGGTTCGGGCCTCGGCTCCGCCCCCCGACTCCGGTCCAGGTCCGGCTCCGGTCTCGGTTCCGCCCGGGTCCCGGTCCCGGCTTCGGCTCCGGCTTTGGTTCCGGGTCTTGGCCGCAAGGCCCGGCCCCCCGGCCCCCCGGCCCCGACGGACCCCGGGCGCCAACGCCCCGTACCCCCAACTCCCTACCCCCGCCCCACCGTTCACCTCTCCTTCACCACCCCGTCGCCGACGTCACTTCCCACCCACCGCGTGACCTCCTAACCTCAGGCGCCACCCTCATCCGCACCCCATGCCCAAATGCCCCTCTTCGAAAGGTGATCGTGCCCATGCGCTCTCAACGGCCGTGCAGCGCAAGACGGTTGGTACATCGACTTGCCGCCGCGCTGACAACCACCGCCCTCGCGCTGGCGGTTCCCGCCCCGGCGACCGCCGTGCAGGTATCCGCCGAGCGGCCGTCCTTGCTCGTGGATCCCCTGATCGGCTCCGCGAACGGCGGCAACACCTACCCCGGTGCCACCCTCCCGTACGGCATGATCGCCTGGTCGCCGACCAGTACGACGGGTGATCAGACCAGCACGGGCGCGGCCAACGGCTATCAGTACGGCGTCACCCGTATCCGTGGGCTGAGCCTCACGCATGTCAACGGTGCCGGCTGCAACCCGGGCGCCGCAGGGGACGTACCGATCATGCCGTTCGTCGGGGACGTCACGTCCTCGCCCTCGGCGGACACCAAGGACGCCGTCTACGCCGCCGACTTCTCGCACGCGGAGGAGGAGGCCGTGCCCGGGCGCTACACGCTCGGTCTGAAGTCGGGCGCCAGCGCCGACCTCGCGGTGAGCCGGCGCGCCGGGGTCGCCGACTTCACCTTCCCGGGCGACAAGCCCGCGAACCTCCTCTTCCGGGTCTCCAACTCCCTCAACGGCAGCGAGAACGCGCACATCGACATCGACGCCGCCCACCGCAAGGTGACCGGCTGGGTGCTCACCGGCGCCTTCTGCGGGCGCCGCGCCAACGGCGGCGTCAACAACCGCAAGAGCTACTACAGGCTGTACTTCAGCGCCTCCTTCGACCGCGCCTTCGCCACCACCGGCACCTGGCACGACAGCACGCTCTCACCCGGCTCGACCACGGACTCCGGAGGCGAGGGATACGCGACCGGCGCCGCCCGCGCGGGACGCGGCTCCGGCGGCTGGGTCGGCTTCGACACGTCCTCCGACAACGATGTCCGGATGCGGATCGGCATCTCGTACGTCAGCCAGGCGGGCGCCGAGACCAACCTCCGCCGGGAGATCCCGCCGCACGCGACCGTCGCCGACGTGGCCGAGGCCGGCGCGCGGGCCTGGGACCGGGAGCTGGACACCGTACGCGTCGAGGGCGGTGAGCCGGCCCGCCGTGCCGCCTTCTACACCGCGCTCTACCACGCCCTCATGCAGCCGAACCTGATCAGCGACACCGACGGCCGCTACTACGGCATGGACGGTGCCGTGCACCGCCTGGCGCGCGGGCAGCGGGCGCAGTACAGCAACTTCTCCGGCTGGGACCAGTACCGGGCGCAGATACAGCTGCTCGCCCTGCTGAAACCCACGGTGGCGGGCGACTTCGCCCAGTCGCTCTACAACTTCGCCCGCCAGAACGGCGGAGTCTGGGACCGCTGGGTGCACATCAGCGGCGCCACCCACGTCATGACCGGCGACCCGTCGGCCGCGACCCTGGCCACCTTCTACGCCATGGGGGTACGCAACTTCGACTACGAGGGCGCCTTCGACTCACTCCTGCGGCAGGCCACCGTGCCCCATCCCGACGGCCTCCTGGACGCCGGTTGCCCGGGCCAGTGCGTCGGCCAACGCCCCAACCTCGCCCAGTACTTGACCTCGCACTACGCCGCCCAGGACGTGTGCCACTGCTGGGGCGGCGCCGCCGAGACCCTGGAGGACGCCGTCGCCGACGACGCCCTCGCCCGGTGGGCGAAGCTGCTCGGCCGGGACACCGAGGCCGCGGCCCTCGCCGAACGCGGCGCCTACTGGCGCAACGTCTTCAACCCGAACGCCACCACCACCGGCGGTTACATCCAGGCCCGCAACCTCGACGGCTCCTGGGTGACCCCCTTCAGCCCCGGCAGCGACCGCGGCTTCGCCCAGGGCACGAGCGCCACCTACACCTGGATGGTGCCCCAGGACGTCCAGGGCCTGGCCGCCGCGATGGGCGGCCGCGAACAGGCCGCCGCCCGCCTCGACGGCTTCTTCCACAATCCGGACGGGTCGTGGTCCGTCCGAGGCGGTGACGCCCTGCGCTACGACCCCACCAACGAGCCCGGAATCCACGCCCCTTGGCTCTACAACGCCCTGGGCCGGCCCTGGAAGACCCAGGCGACCGTACGCCAGATCCTGAACACCGTGTACGGCACCGGACCCTCGGGTCTGCCCGGCAACGACGACCTCGGCACCATGTCGGCCTGGTACGTCTTCTCCGCGCTGGGGCTGTATCCGCAGACCCCGGGCAGCGCGAACCTGCTGCTGGGCACCCCGGTCTTCCCGTCCGCGGTGCTGGACCGCCCGGGCCGTACCGACATCAGGATCAGCGCCCCCGAGGCCGACGCCATGCACGTGTATGTCGATGCCGTGCGCCTCAACGGCCGTACGGAGGGCAGGTCTTGGGTCGGCTCCGGTCTGACCCTGCGGGGCGGCACACTCGCCTTCGGTCTCGCCGAGCAGCCGGACACGGGCTGGGCGACCGACCCGGCCGACCTGCCGAACTGATCGAGTGGACAAGGCTGTCGGCGGCACGCGTACGCTCCGCGTGCCGCCGACAGGGGAGTTCACCAACGCCGGGTCAGGAGAGGCCTGTTCAGGCTGTGTGCAGGGTCAGGCCGTACCGGCTGAGGATCTCGTTGATGGGCTGGAACCAGGTCTGGCCCCCGCTGGTGCAGTTGCCCCAGCCGCCGGAGGTGACGCCCTGGGCCTGGTCGCCGCTGATGAACGAGCCGCCGGAGTCGCCCGGTTCGGCGCACACGCTCGTCTTGGTCATCTGATAGACCGCGCCCTGGCTGTAGTTGACGGTCTCGTTGAGGCCCTCCACCGTCCCGCAGTGCCAGTGCGTGGTCGACCCCGACCGGCAGATGGAGGTGCCGACGGGTGCCACGGCCGAGCCGCGCACGAGCCGGTCGGGGATCGTGCCCCAGCCGAGCACGACCGGTACGGTCCACCAGCCGCTGCCCACGTTGACCCAGGCGTAGTCGTCGCCGGGGAACGTGGAGCCCTGGAAGTTGCCGATGTAGGAGCCGTCCCAGCCGCTGACCCCGGCGCCCGCCTGGCCGCAGTGTCCGGCGGTCACGAATCCGCCGTACACCGAAAAGCCTATGGAACAGCGGGCGTTGCCCGTGTAGTACGGGTCTCCGCCGACGGTTCCGGCGGCGAAGGTGCTCGGGGCGGAGGCGGTCTTCTCGACCGTGACGGGACCTGCGGCACGGGCGCGGTCGAGGAACTGTTCGACATCGTTGTCGCCCTGCCGGTCGGCGACGACGGTCACTACGACCGAGCCGCCTTTCGGGTCGACGTGCCAGCCGCTGACTCCGTCGGGCGCGTCCAGCTTGTCGAGGCGGGCCCGCGTGGCGTCGAGTTGCCGGGTGCTGTGAGCTGCCGTGCGGACGGTCGCGCCGGTGGCCCGGACGGCGCTGATGGTGGCGGGGGAGGCGTCCGGGGTGACGGCGACGGACAGCCGGCCGCTGTCGGCGTCGAACCAGGAGCCGCCGTAGGAGGCACCCGCGGCCCGGCGGGCCTTCGGCTCGGCGGCCGTCGCCGTCTTCTCCGCGGCGAGGCGCGCCTCGGCCTGCGGCTTCGTCAGTCCGAAGTCGCGCTGCATGGCGGCGAGAAGTCCGGCCGAAGCCGGTGCTTCGGCGGAGGAGGCGGAGGTGGTGGTCGACTTCGCGGTGGGGGAGGAGTCGGCGACTGCGGGCAGGACGCCCGCGGTGGTGAAGGTGCCGAGCATGAGCAGTGTCGCGGCCAGGGAGGCGCGCGTGATCGTCCTGCGTCTCAAGGGAGTTGCCCTTCGTTGTTCCAGCAAGGTGGGGTGGAACGGCGGTACTTTGAGAGCGCTCTCACACGTGTGGCTGGGCAGAGCCTAGCGGCTGACCCTTGGCAGGTCCATACCAATTCGCGTCGCGGTGATGTCCCGTGGGCGGCAGGACCGACGAGCGATCAGACGAGGTCCGCCAAGGCCGTGAGCGTGCGCACGCCCGCCGGATCACCGGCGGTGGCGGGCACCAGGGCGATCTCGTCCAGCCCGGCCCCGGCATAGGCGTCGATCCGGTCGCGTACGGCGTCGATGTCACCCACCAGCGCGACCGTGCCCGCGGCCTCCGGCGGCAACGCGGCGAGCAGCGCGTCCACCGGGGCACCGGAGCGCGCGAGCGCCACCGCCGTTCCGAACCCGGCCGCGGCGAACATGTCGTTGTAGCCCGGTACCGCGAGATAGCCGACGACGCTCCGCAGGATCTGGTCGAGCGCCTCGGGCCCGGGGCCGACGGCGACCGGCAGCCAGGCGGCCAGCCGGGGCGGCGAGATGCGCCCCGCCCGCTTCGACGCCGTGTCCAACTTGCCCCGCAGCTCCCGCACTTGCTCCGGGGAGACGACGTCGAGAACCAGCCGGTCGGCGTGGGTGGCCGCCACGGAGATCGCCCGGTCGCCGAACGCCGCCACCGTGAGCGGACCCCCGGGCGGCCGGTGCCGCCGCAGGAAGACGCTCCCGGGCACGAGCGGCTCGCCCGGCTCCCCGTGCAGGAGACCCCGTACCGCTTCCGCGCTGTGCGCGAGCGTGGCCGCCGGACGGACGCGGGGCACCCCGTGCACGCCTTCGACGACCCGTCTGCTGGAGGTCCCCAGCGCGACCCCGACCGGGCGTCCCACGGCAGCGGCGACGGACGCCGCGCCCCGCACGATCGTCGCCGGATCGCGTACGGAGACGGGCACGGGACCGGCGGTCAGGGCGACGTGCCCGGTCGCGAGGCCGATGGCCGTGGCGAGGACGAACGCGTCCCACGTCGGCCCCTCACCGGCCCACACCTCACGGAACCCGAGCCGGTCGGCGGCCACCCCGACCCGCACCGGTTCGTCGACCGGACCGCCGTCCTCACGGGCCGCGGCGACCACGCTGAAGTCCATGAACTCACGGTAGAGGGTGGCATGTTGAGGGTGACGGCCCTTTTCATGCGGCTTTCATGCGGCGACGGCCTCTTCAGGGAGCCGTACGCACGGACCCCTGCGGGCCATTCGGATGGGGCTGTCCGTCGGGCCCTTCCCCGGTCAGCCAGTCGGCGACGGAGCGGGCGATCGGCTGCCCGGTGTCCATCTCGACGAAGCCGAACTGGCCCGACTGATTGCATTCGAGGAACCACCAGATGCCGTCGGCGTCCTCGGCGAAGTCGAAGGCCCCGTAGGCCAGTTCGGCCTCCCGTAGATACCGGTGCACGGCCTCGGTCATACGCGGTGACACCTCGACCGGGCGCCAGGGCTCGTCCGAGGGAGCGAAACGCACGTCGACGTCGTCGGGATGAGCGTCCGATGCGACGGCCTTGCGGGCGGCGAGGATCCGGTCGCCCACCGCCGTCAGACGGATGTCGGCCCGCTTGTCGACCCGGCGTTGCAGCAGGGTCGGCCCGAAGGCCACGGCGGTGAAGTCGACATCCGGAGCCACCCGGCTCGTCGGCACCACCCTGGGCGGCTCCTGCGGATGCGACCCGGAGACGGGCTTGACGACCAGGTCGGGAAAGCGCTGCGCGAAGTCACGGGCGGCCTGCGGGAACGTCGTGATCAGCGTCGCCGGCACGGGCAGCCGACTGCGCTGGGCGAGATGCAGCTGCCAGGGCTTGTGACGGGCCCGGACGGCCGCGTCGGGATGGTTCATCCAGCGCGCGCCCGTACCCCGGAGCATGCCGTAGAAGGCCTGCGAGGCCTCCTCGGTGAGCCAGCCGGACGGCTCGGCGGCCCGTGCCCCCGGAACCCCGGGCCTGCGCACCCACACGGACCGCAGCCCGCCCATGCTGACGAGCCGCCCGCCGACGGACAGATGCCCACGAAAAGCGCCGTGCACATACTCGCCGGACAGGGCGACATCGCCGGGCAGATCGGCGGGATCGAGCCGGACCACGGGAATACCGGTGCTGCTCAGCCGGGCCACCACGAGATCCGCCGTCACATCCTGTTCGGACGTCAGAACCAGGACCGTCATCGCGTCAGATCCATGTTCAGTCGTCGAAGTGTGTCTTGGAACCGGCGGTCGACGTGGTGGCTCCGAATTCACGCATCACAGCATGGTCATGAGCCGCAATCCGCCCGCCCGGAAGCACATTCAACTGCAGTGCGCAGTCATAGCTGTACGGAGTGCTCACCTCCAACTGCTCAACTGGGCGCGCGTAGTTCAGAACGAACAGCTGCATCGCTTCTCCTCGATCGGCGACGACGTCGGTCAAGTGGACGCTGGCACTCCGGGATTACCGTCCCGTCCCCCGTGCCCCGCCTCCAAGGAGTTATACGAATCGAACGAGTGAATGGTTGCCTCACGTTGTGTACAACCGCGTCCGGACAGCTCTCCGTAGTCCGCGCACCACGCTCCGCAGGTCGCGGGGCCGGGGCGCGGTGGGATCAGAGGGATCGGAGGGGGGTCAGTGGCGTCCCAGACCGCCACTGCCGAAGGAGCCGCTGGAACCGGGGTCCCACCGCCCCCGCTGCTGGTCCTTGCGTCGTTTCGTCGACGCGGGGTGGAGTTCGTACGGCATGAGCCGTTCCCGCTCGGCCGCCGCGCGCGGCATTTCGTCGGGCTCCCTCATCTCGCGGACCTCGTGAACGGGACCGGAGGGCGGGAGTGTGGGTTGTTCGTCGGGGCGGGGCCGGGCGGATTCCCGGTCCCGTACCCGCATGCCGAACCAGAAGGCCCAGATCAGTGCACCAGCTATGAACAGGCCCGCGATAAATGCGGCCGTTACGTTGAGTAGATCGCTCGACGCGGCCAGTAGTTCAGACGTTGCCGTACTCATGTGTCAATTATCGCCGACGGCATATGAATACGCGCCTGAAATGATCCTGAGAAAACGCTGCCCCGCTCGCCCTGGTTCCTGCTTTGTCCGGTCAGGGCTTCAGGGCGACGGCGCCGAATTGCGGAAGAGTAGCGGCGGAGTCGCTCTCCGTACGCCACTGCGCACAGGAGACGAGCCCCGGGTCGAGAAGATCCAGGCCGTCGAAGAATGCGGCGACCTCGGCACGGGGGCGTGCGGTGATCGGCGGGGTGGCGTTCTCGTTCCAGAACTTCATCGCCTCGATGTTTCCCTCACCGCCGAGATCCGAGTCGGTCGTGGGATGCGTCAGCACCAGATAGCTGCCGGAGGGCACCGACGCCATGACCTGGCGCACGATGTCCTGCGCCTGGGCGGTGTCGAGCACGAAGTTCAGGATGCCGAGCATCATCACGGCGACGGGCCGCTCGAAGTCGAGGGTCTCCGCGGCCCGGCTCACGATGGCATCGGGGTGGTGGACGTCCGCGTCGATGTAGTCCGTGGCCCCCTCACGGGTGCCGGTCAGCAGCGTCCGGGCGTGGGCGAGCACGATCGGGTCGTTGTCGACGTACACGATCCGTGACTCGGGCGCGATGCGCTGGGCGATCTCATGGGTGTTGTCCACCGTCGGCAGTCCCGTCCCGATGTCCAGGAACTGGCGTACCCCCCGCTCGGTGACCAGGAAGCGCACGGCCCGCCCGAGGAAGGCGCGGTCCGCGCGGGCCACGCTGCGGATCAGCGGGAACATGGCGTCGATGTGGTCGCCGACGCCCTGGTCGACGACGTAGTTGTCCTTGCCGCCGATCCAGTAGTTCCACACCCTCGCGTTGTGGGCCACCGAAGTATCCAGCCGGCCGCGTCCCTCTGACGTGCTGCCCTGCTCGCTCACGCCGTTTCCTCTCGTCACTTCCCGCACCCCGCACGGACGTTGACACGCACCCCGGCCGTCAACATCGTTCGCGCCTACGAGGGTGATCTTATGACCGGGCTCAGGGAGGCCAGGGCGGGAGGCGGCGGGAACGCGTGCTGCCGGGGGCGGCGGCCTGGCTCTAGTCTCGCCGGACAGGCCCCAGCGGAGCGGGAGACCGGGAGAACACGGATGGATCACTACGACTACGACCTCGGCACCCACGGGCGGACCGTGACGACGACGTCCGCCGAGGCCCAGAAGTGGTTCGACCGGGGCCTGGTGTGGACGTACGGCTTCCACCACGAGGAGGCCGTCGCCTGCTTCGAGGCCGCCGCCGCTGCCGACCCCGACTGCGCCATGGCCCACTGGGGCATCGCATACGCCCTCGGCCCCAACTACAACAAGCCCTGGGAGTTCTTCGACGGCGAGGACCTCACGACGACCGTCGCCCGCACCCACGCCGCCGTCGAACTCGCGCACCGGAAGGCGGCCGGTACCACCCCCGTCGAACAGGCCCTGATCGGCGCCCTGCGGGCCCGCTACCCGCAGGCGGAGGCCGTCGAGGACTGCTCGGTGTGGAACGAGCCCTACGCGGACAGCATGCGCACCGCGTACGAACTCGCCCCCGACGACCTCGACGTGGCCACCCTGTACGCCGACGCGCTGATGAACCTGACCCCCTGGCAGCTGTGGGACGTACGCACCGGCGAACCCGCCGAAGGCTCGCGCACCCTCGCCGCGAAGGCCGTCCTGGAGCGGGCGATCGACACCGACGCGGGCTCACGCCACCCGGGCCTCCTGCACCTCTACATCCACCTGATGGAGATGTCCGCCACCCCGGAGACCGCCCTGCCCGTCGCCGACCGGCTGCGCGGCCTGGTCCCCGACGCCGGCCACCTCCAGCACATGCCCACCCACCTCGACGTGCTCTGCGGCGACTACCGGCGCGTGGTCGCGGACAACAGCACGGCGATCGCCGCCGACGAGAAGTTCCGTGCCCGGTCCGGCGCGATGAACTTCTACACCCTGTACCGGTCGCACAACCACCACTTCAAGATCTACGGCGCGATGTTCCTGGGCCAGTCAAGGACCGCGCTGGAGGCCGCCGCACAACTGGAGGCCTCCATCCCGGAGGAGCTGCTGCGGGTGCAGAGCCCGCCCATGGCCGACTGGCTGGAGGGCTTCCTCGCCATGCGGGTCCATGTGCTGATCCGCTTCGGCCGCTGGCCGGACATCCTCGAACTGCCGCTGCCCGCCGACCCGTCGCTGTACTGCGTGACGACGGCGATGATCCGGTACGCCCGAGGGGTCGCCCTCTCCGCCACCGGCCGTGTCGTGGAGGCCGAGACGGAGCGCGAGCTGTTCCGTGCGGCGGTCGTGCGGGTCCCGGAGACCCGGATGCTGTTCAACAACACCTGCGCCGACATCCTGGCCATCGCGTCGGCCATGCTCGACGGTGAACTGGCGTACCGGAAGGGCGACTTCGACGCGGCCTTCGCCTCGCTGGAGCGGTCGATCTCGCTGGACGACAACCTGCCCTACGACGAGCCGTGGGGGTGGATGCAGCCGACTCGGCATGCGTATGGGGCGTTGCTGCTCGAACAGGGGCGGGTTGTTGAGGCGGAGGCGGTTTATCGGGCTGATCTCGGCCTCGATGACACGCTTCCGCGTGCGGTGCAGCATCCCGGCAACGTGTGGGCGCTGCATGGGTTTCATGAGTGTCTGGTTCGGCTGGGGCGGGTGGGGGAGGCGGGGATTGTTGCTCAGCAGTTGAAGATTGCGGTTGCTCTGGCGGATGTGCCGATCGAGGCTTCGTGCTTTTGTCGTTTGGACGTTGGTTGTTGTTAGGGGCTTCGGTCGTTCGTCGTCTGCGGGGCGGTGGGGGCTGGTCGCGCAGTTCCCCGCGCCCCTTAGGCATGCCCTTGTGGGCGTCTGTTGTTGCCTTCTTGTCTGCCCGTGAGGTTGGTGACCTTCCGTGGGGGGCGGGCTAGCGTCCGTGTGTGAGTGACGACAACGCCCGGCAGGGGCCCCGTCGGCGTGGGCCGGGTTTCTTCACGCTGATGGTGTTGCCGTGTCTGGTGACCCTCGCTGTCGTCGCCGGTTTTCTTGCCCTGACGGGTGGGCTGCCCGGGGGTGGGTCCTCGGACGGGGATGCGCGACAGAGCATCGCGGGTGGTGTCAACGAGACCCATGGGCCGTGGCTGCGCAAGGCCGCCGTCTGTACCGTCGTCGCGCCGTCCGTGCTCGCCGCCCAGATCGACCAGCTCACGGGCTGGCGCGACGACACCGGTGAACTCACGGGCGAGCAGGGCATCGCCGGGTTCACCACTGCGCAGTGGCGGACCTGGGGCAAGGACGACGACGGCAACGGCACCTCCTCGCCACGCGACGAGGCCGACGCCATCATGGCCCTCGGCCGCCAGGACTGTTCCCTCGCCCGGAAGATCACGGACCTCAGGACCGAGGGCACCGTCAACGGTGAGCTGGTGGACCTCACCCTCGCCGCGTACGCCGTCGGGATCGACGAGGTCACCGAAGCGGGGCGTGTGCCCGACGGCGCCCGGACCTACCTCGCCGAGGTCAAGGAACTGCTCCCGCGCTACGAGACGTTCGACCAGGAACCCGTGACCGGCGGCGGACCGGCGAGCGCGATCCTCGCCGCCCCCGTGAGCACCCTCGTCATCACCTCCCCCTTCGGATCACGTCAGCACCCCCTCACCGGCGTGACCAAACTCCACACCGGCGTGGACTTCGGCGCGCCTCAGGGTGCCCAGGTCTTCGCCGCCCGCGAGGGCCAGGTGGTCTTCGCGGCCATGACCAAGGCGTACGGCAACCGGATCGTCATCGACCACGGCACGATCGAGGGCAAGCGCCTGGAGACGACGTACAGCCATCTGTCCGCGTTCGACGTCACCGCCGGACAGACGGTGACCGCGGGCACCACGATCGGCCGGGTGGGTTCCACCGGCCTGTCCACCGGGCCGCACCTGCACTTCGAGGTGATCTACGACGGCTACTACGCGGACCCGCAGCCGTGGCTGGCGGCACCCGGCTGATACGACGCCATGGTCAACGGACGTAGTCCGCGCCGGTGATGTCGATCGTGGCGCCCGTCGCATGACGTGAACGACCGGACGCCAGGAACACGATCATCTCGGCCACGTCCTGCGGCGGAGTGATCTCGCCCAGGGGCCGTTGACGGCGAAGCTCGTCTCCCAGTCCTCCGGAGAGAGGGCGAGAAGGTCGCCGCGTCGGTTGACGCCAGCGTTGTTCACCAGCACGTCGAGATGTCCGTGCCGGGCGACTACGTCGTCGACGGCCTGGGCACACGCGCTCGGGTCGGCGAGGTCGAACCGCGCGGCCTCGGCCGTCCCGCCCGACGCGGTGATCTCCGCGACGACTTTGTCCGCCGAGGCTCCGTCGACGTCACAGACCACGACGGTGGCCCCTTCGCGTGCCAGGCGCCGGGCGATCGCGGATCCGATACCGCCGCCCGCGCCGGTGACGACACAGACCTTCTCCCCGAAACGGGAGGCGGTCGCGGAGTCGGTCATGTCATTCCCCTTCCGGGGTTCAGCGGCTGGTGAAGACCGTGTCGTGCCAGCCCTTGTGCGCGGCGCCGGTGATGTCCGAGACGACGTGCTTGACGTTGGTGTACTCGTCGAAGGAGTAGGCGGACATGTCCTTGCCGAAGCCGGACGTCTTGTAGCCGCCGTGCGGCATCTCGCTGATGATGGGGATGTGGTCGTTGATCCAGACACAAGCCGCCTGGATCTCCCGGCTCGCGCGCCCGGCACGGTAGACGTTCGTGGTCCAGGCGGACGCGGCGAGCCCGTACGGCGTGTCGTTGGCGAGGCGGAGCGCCTCGTCGTCGCCGTCGAACGGCAGGCAGACGAGGACCGGGCCGAAGATCTCCTGCTGCACGATGGCGGAGTCCTGCGCGGCGCCGGTGATCAGGGTGGGTTCGTAGTAGGCGCCCCGGCCGAGTGGTCCGGCGGGGATCCGCCCGCCGCGTACGACGGTGGCACCGGAACGCCGGGCGTCCTCGACCATGCCCGCGACCTTGTCGCGCTGCCGGAGGGAGATCAGGGAGCCCATGTCGGTGGCCGGATCGTCGACCGGGCCCAGGCATACGCCGTCCATCAGCTCGGCGACGCGCGCCACGAACGCCTCGTACAGCGGGCGTTGGACGTAGGCGCGGGTCGCGGCCGTGCAGTCCTGGCCGGCGTTGATGAGGGACCCGGCCACCGCACCGCGGGCCGCCGCCTCCAGGTCGGCGTCGTCGAAGACGACGAAGGGGGCCTTGCCGCCGAGTTCGAGGTGGACGCGCTTGACCGACCCGGCCGCCTGGGCGGCGACCTGGCGGCCGACCGCCGTGGAGCCGGTGAAGGAGACCATGGCGACGTCGGGATGCGTGACCAGCGCCTGCCCGGCGACGGGACCGGTGCCGGTGACGATGTTGACGACACCGTCCGGGATACCCGCCTCCTGGGCCGCCTCCGCGAACATCACCGAGGTCAGCGGGGTGAGTTCGGACGGCTTGAGCACGATCGTGTTGCCCGCGGCGACGGCGGGCAGCACCTTCCATGCCGCCATCTGCAACGGGTAGTTCCAGGGAGAGACGGAGCCGATGACGCCGACGGGTTCACGGCGGATCGTGGAGGTGTGGTCGCCGGAGTACTCGCTGGAGGCGCGGCCCTCCAGGTTGCGGGCCGCACCGGCGAAGAACCGGACGTTGTCGATGGTGCCGGGGATGTCGAAGCCGGTCGTCAGCCGGATCGGCTTGCCGCCGATACGGCTCTCGACCTCGGCGAACTCCTCGGCGCGCGCCTGGAGTCGGTCCGCCCAGCGCAGGAGCGCCTCGGAACGTTCGGCGGGCGTGGTGCGCGACCAGCCCGCGAAGGCCTCGCGGGCGGCGGCGACCGCTTCCTCCACGTCCTCGACGCCGGCCAGGGTGTCGGTCGCGAGGACCTCTCCGGTGGCCGGGTTGGTCACCGAGAACTCCTCGCCGGACGTGCCGGGGCGACGCTTGCCCGCGATGAACTGCGTGCCGGTGGTCTCCATCAACGCTCCTGCTCGGTGGCGCCCCACAGGTCGCCGAGGGTGTAGCCGTACGGGAAGGGGTCGGTGTCGTCCAGGACGTACTGGTTGAACCCGGTGATCCAGCCGCGCCCGCTGATCGTCGGCAACACCGCCTCGTACGGCCCCACTTGGGCGGTGTCGAGCAGTGTGCCCGTGAAGGTGGTCCCGATGATCGACTCGTGGACGAACGCTGTGTCCAAGGGGAGTTGGCCGCGGGCGTGCAGGGCGGCCATGCGGGCGCAGGTGCCGGTGCCGCACGGGGAGCGGTCCAGGGAGCCGGTCCAGGTGGCCGGATCGGCCAGGTCCACCTCGCCGTTGGGCAGGACGACGGTGTTGCGGCCGGAGACGCCCGGCGTGGGCGAGGGGCCGTGGATCATCGTCAGGGCGATCTCGTCGATGCCGGGGTCGAGCGGATGGCCGACCGGGAACTGCTGCTGGGCCGCCGTACGCAACACCGCCCCGGCGCGGGTGAGTTGCCCGGCCGAGGACCGTTCCAGGGTGAGGCCGAGGTCGGCGGCGCGGGCCTGCACGAAGAACTGGCCGCCGAAGACGATGTCGACCGGGACACGGCCGTACTCGGGCAGGTCCAGCACATGGTCCAGGGCGACGGCGAAGGCGGGCACGTTGGCGAAGGTGACCCGGGTGGCCTTGCCGCCGGACACCTCGGCGCGCACGCGGACCAGCCCGACCGCGGTGTCCACGGTGAGTTCCGTGACCGGCTCGCTCACCGGCACCGCGCCCGTCTCCACCAGTGCGGTGACCGCGCAGATGAGGTTGGAGCCGGACATGGGGCGGAACCCGCCCTGCTCCAGCACCACCAGGCCGAAGTCGGCGGCCGGGTCGGCCGGGGGCAGCACCAGGGCGCCGCACAGGGCCGGGTAGCCGCGCGGCTCCTGGAGCAGCAGCCGGCGCAGGTCGTCGAGGTGCTTCTCGCAGTACCGCAGCCGCTCGGCCATCGTGGCGCCCTTGACGTGCAGATGGCTGCCGATCAGGACACGGCCGGGCTCGCCCTCGGCATGGACGTCGATGGCGTGGACACGGCCGTACGAGGGCATCAGGCGGCCACGCTTTCGTCCGCCACGTCGACCCCGGCGGCGATCAGCAGCTCGCGGAACTCCTCGACGTACTGCGGGGCCAGCGGCAGCACCGGGCGGCGGGTCGGGCCGGCACCGACGCCGACCAGTTCGAGGCCCGTCTTGATGCCGCACGCGTAGTTGTGGGACTCCAGGAACCGGCAGATCGGGAAGATCCTCGCCCACAGCGCGCGCCCGGCGGCGAGGTCACCGCGGACGGCGAGGGCGTCGTACAACTCGGCGCAGAGCGCGGGGATCACGCTGGCGGTACCCCATACGCCCGCCTGCGCACCGCTCGCGAGCGCGGCGAAGGTGAGGGTGTCCCAGCCGTTGAGGGCGGTGATGTCCCGCGCGTGCTCCTGCTGGACGGTGGAGAACCAGGTGAAGTCGCCACCGGTGTCCTTGTAGGAGGTGACCGCGGTCTCCCGGGCCAGCTTCGCCAGCTCCTCGGGTGCGAGGTTGACGCCGGTGGCCGACGGGATGTTGTAGTACATGATCGGGATGTCGATGGCGTCGGACACCGTGCCGAAGAAGCCCAGCGTCTCGTCGAAGGTGGGGGCGTCGTAGAACGGCGGCACGATCATCACGGCGGACGCGCCCGCCTTCTCCGCGTGCACGCTCAGCTCCACGGTGTCCGCCGTGCTGAGCGCGCCCGTCCCGGCGACCACCGGGACACGTCCGGCGGCGGCCTCGACGTACAGCTCGGTGACCCGCTTGCGTTCGTCGAGGCTCAGCGTCGTGAACTCGCCGGTGCTGCCGCCGGGCACGAGGCCGTGGATGCCGCCGCCGATGATGTGCTCGGCCTGGCGCCGGACGCCCTCGGCGTCGACGGCGGATCCGTCCGCGGTCAGCGGGGTGACGACGGCGGCGAGGATGCCGGTGTACTGAGGGGCGCTCATGTAGGGACTCCTGAGATCAGCATGAGGGAAAGGGGCAGTGGTGGGAAGCCGGTGCCCTTGCCGACGGGTGAGACACGTCGGCAGCGGGAGACCGGGCCGGTCACCGGCGGGTGAAGCGGCGCGGTGAGACGGCCTCGGCGACGGAGGGAAGGCGGCCCGTGGTGATGGCCTCGGTGATGATCTCGGCGGTGGCCGGAGCGAGGGTGAGCCCGAGCATGCCGTGGCCCGAGGCGACGTAGACGTTGGGGAGGGGATCGAGGCGGCCGATGACCGGCAGTCCGTCCGGGGTCATCGGGCGCAGTCCGGCCCAGGGGCTCGCTTCGCCCGGCGGGTTGTCCCAGCCGGTGAGCGAGTCGGCGGCCGCCTGCTTGATCGCGGCGATGCGCCGGGGGTTGATGCTCTCCTCCAGGCCGCCGAACTCCATGGTTCCCGCCAGCCGCAGGAAGCCGTTCAGCGGGGTCACCGCGACCCGGGCGTCCTCCAGCGTGAGGGGCGTACGCAGCGGCACGGGGGAGGGGGAGTAGTCGACGCTGTATCCCTTGCCGGGGCGTATGGGCAGGGGAACGCCGAGCTGGGCGGCCATGCGGGCGGTCCACACCCCGCCGGCCAGCAGCAGGGTGTCGCCCGTGTACTCGCCCTTGTCGGTGAGGACGCCGGTGACGGCGTCGCCCCGGCGCAGGAAACGGCGTACGGGGGTGTGTTCGTGGATCTCGACGCCCAGCTCGGTGCAGCGCTTGAGCAGGCCCCGGGTGAGGGAGTCGGGCTCGACCTGGCGGTCGTCCGGGAAGAACAGGCCGTGTTTGATACGGCTGTTCAGCACCGGTTCCCTGGCCTGTACGGCGTCCCCGTGCAGGTGCTCGGCGACCATGCCGAAGCTCTCGAAGATGTCGAGTGAGGCGAGCTGTTCCTCGTAGCGCTCCCGTGTCTCGAAGGCCAGCAGGACGCCCGCCTTGTGCATCTCGAAGGCGATGCCGTCCCGGGTCCAGTCGTCGAGGAGGTCCATGGTGCCCTCGGCGAGGCGCAGGGTCGTCTCCAGACCCTGGCGGAAGTCGCGGGCGGTGCAGTGCCGGGCCATCGTCAGCATGAACCTCACGAAGGAGGGGTTCAGCGACGGCTTGACGTACAGCGGGCTGTCCGGCTTCAGCATCCACTTCAGGGACTGAGGGATCACGCCCGGCGCCGACACCGGGCCGCTCTCCGCGAGGGCGATCTTGGCCGCGTTGCCGTGCGAGGCGGCGGAGCCCGCGCTCCGGGCGTCGAGAACCGTCACCTCGCAGCCGCTCCTGGCCAGCCGGTAGGCGGACGCCAGACCGACGGCCCCGGCTCCCACAACGATGGTCCGCATGAAGTCGTGTACCTCCTGACAGGCGCTTCGAGCGTCTCTCGGGCCGCCGAACCGCGCACGGTTGAAGATCGTCAACAGAGGTCGTCCAGCACGTCCACCACGTTCATGGTGCGACTGAACCTCATGGTCTTCCCCTTCAGGTCGCAGATTGTCAAACAATCGGCGGCTGGGTCGGACGCTAGACGGGGTCACCCGGTGCGGTCAATGCCCTGAGGGGAAGCGTTCGGCGGCGCTGTGCGGGTGCGAGTCCATTTCGCGGCCGGTTTGTGAGCGTCGGGAAAGCCGGCGCCCTCTGCCCGGGGTGGCCCTCGCGATCTCCCTTTACGGTCAGGTCGGAGCGGTGTTCGCGAGGTGGTGGGCCATCGTCGCGGGCGGCACGGTCGGTTGATCGCTTCAGTGGAACATCGCGATTTCGGCTATTGGCACGGCGGAGTCCCGTTCCTAGCCTTCCGGTATCCCGCTGGTTGTCAGACAATCTTCAGGCTCTGTTCCAGGTGCCGGGCGCTCCGTCTCATGAGGCATCGCCTGCGGCGGCGCCTCTTTCGTCACCTGGGTCGCTCGCTCTCCGACCGCCGAGCACACACCCCCGCACCGTCCCCGCACGGACCGGATCCCCCCCATGCCACACCCCGGCACCACTCAGCCTCTGGCACTGGAGCACCAGCCATGACCCTCACCAAGCAGAGCAGGTACACCTTCTACGTGGTCGGAGTTCTCGTCCTGGCCTGGCTGGCCGGCTACTTCGGCGGCAAGGCCGGCTCGGACGGCGGCGCGACCCGGACCGTGGCCGACTCGGGTGACTCCGCCAAGGCCGCCTGGGTCGACAGGATCAAGAAGGCGGGCGTGCTGCGGATCGGCTGTGCCGACGCCCCGCCCACCATCGTCGTCAAGACGGACGGCACGTGCACCGGACCCGACCTGATACCCCTGGAGAACATCGCGGACGGCATCGGCGTGAAGGTCAAGACAGGCCAGGCCGTCGTACGCGACGGCGAGTATCAGGACGCCTGGAAGGACCTCCGCGGCCAGATCGGAATGATCTTCCATAGCTACACCCTGTGGCCCCACATGAACGTCTTCGACAACCTCACCGTCGCACCCCGCCTCACCCTCGGCGAGTCGAAGGCCCAGCTCCTGGACCGGGCCGAACGAGCCCTGACCGACGTGGGCATGGCCCACCATCTGCGCAGCCGCTGCACCCAGCTCTCCGGCGGCGAACGCCAACGGGTGGCCATCGCCCGGGCGTTGATGATGCGACCGCGACTGCTGCTGTGCGACGAGATCACGTCCGCGCTCGATCCGCCGGTGGCCGCCGAGGTGCTGGGGGTACTGACCAAGCTGAAGGAGGAGGAAGGCATCGCCTGCGGCATCGTCACCCATGACATGGCCTTCGCCTCCAAGGCCGCCGACCGCATCTGCTTCTTCGAGGACGGCCTGATCAAGGAGGATGTACCACCGGAGCAGGCCTTCAACAATCCACAGACACCGGGACTTCGGGCATTCATCGACGCTGTTCGCTTCTGAACGGCCCGGTGGCAGGCCCCCGCACACTGCTCCTCCCCTCCCCGGGGGGCCTGCCGCCACCCGCTCCCGGATCCTCCGCCTCCCACCGGAAAGGTCGCCGACATGACCCGACTCACCGAACTGGCAAGGAAACTGGCCTCCGCGCCCAACTACGCGACGATAGCCACGATCGGCAAGGACGGTCTGCCCCAGCAGACCGTGGTCTGGGTGAAGGCCACGGGCGACGGGATCGCCTTCTCCACCGTCGAGGGCCGAGTGAAACACCTCAACCTGCTGCGAGACCCCCGCGCCAGCATCCTGATCACCGACCGGGACAACCCCTACACCTACGTCGTGGTCCGCGGTCCGGTCACCTTCACCCGGAACGGCGGCCCCGAACTGATCGACGAACTCTCCCACAAGTACGCGGGCAGGCCCTGGCAGGAGACCCAGTCGGCACCGAGGGTGGTCGTGACCGTCCACGCCGAGCGCGTCGCCGAGTACGGCACCTGAACACTCCCGCGAACCCGCGAAGCGGTCGGCCCGCCCGCCCGGTCCTGGATCTCCCGGTCCCGGACCACGGGGATGTCATGGCGGTGGGGATGTCATGGCGGTGACTAAGATGCGGTCTGACAATCTGCGGAGGACCCATGAGCGACCACGCCCCTCGACCGTCCGCCGGGCCCCGACCGGTCAGCAACCAGACCCGTCGTGACGCCGTGGTGAACGAGCTGCGGCGGGCCATCCTGGCCGGAGAGCTGGGACCGGGGCAACGGCTCCGGGAGGTCCAGATCGCCCAGCAGCTGGGGGTCAGCCGTCCCACCCTGCGGGAGGCCATCTACCAGCTGACCCACGAGGGGCTCCTCGAACAGCAGCCCTACCGCGGGGTCGTCGTCACCGCCATCGACGAGAAGTTCATCACCGACGTGGCCGCGGTCCGGGTCGCCCTGGAGAAACTGGCCGCCCGGGACCTGGCCGACGACCCCGACGGCTCCCGGAAGGAGAAGCTCCGCCGCAGCTGGGAGGAGTACCGGGCGGCCCACGCCGGCGGGGACGCGGACCGCCTCCACCAAGCCCACATCAACCTCCACCGGACCGTCTGGACCGCTTCCGGGAACGCCATGCTGAAACGCCTGTGGCCCACCGTGGAAGCCCAGATCAACATCGCCATCACGGTCGACGAGAGCACCCGCTCGGATCCCGACCGTGCCCTCCATGTCCACGAGCGGCTGATCGAGGCGATCCTCCACGGCGACCCGGCCACCGCCGAGGCGGAGGTGGAACGCCACACGATGGCGAGCGCCGACGAACTCCTCGGCATGCTCGCGGAGCGGAAGAAGCACGCCGACGACGCCTCTGACGCCTGACGAGTTCGCCGGGATGGCGTGTCCGGCGGTGGCACGGGCGCAGAGGGAATCCGGGCGCGGGTGAGAGGGCGGTCCCGAGGCCGGAGTTGCCGCTTCCGCCCTCGCCCACGTCGATACCTGTGACCGGGGCCGGGGCCGGGGCCGTGGCCGGCGTGAGGAGGCCACTCGGTCGCCGACGGGCCGGACACCGTCGCGGTGCGCACCGACTGCGGTGGGCAGCCCTCGCGGGTACGCGGCCGCGCCGACGGCCCGGACGTCCGTCGGGAGATGCCGGACGATCAGCCGTGTGCGTGGGCGTGCAGCCCGTCGAGGAGTGGATGGTGGCTGTGCCGCCAGCCGCCGCCGACCCGGCGTGCGTCGGCCAGATGCGGGTGCCCGGCGGGCAGACCGGCGTGCTCGTGCTCGACGGGCACGGGTTCCCGCGCAGGCCACAGCCGTACGGCGAACAGCGCGCCGACGAGCGCGACGGCACCCAGGGCGAACACCGCGGACCGGAGCCCCGCCACCGCGCCGAGCCAGCCGGCCAGCGGATACGTCAGCAGCCAGCAACTGTGCGAGAGGGAGAACTGGGCCGCGAACGCGGATGTCCGCTCCCCGGCCGGCGCCGCCCGGCGGATCAGCCGCCCGGTCGGAGTGAGCACCATCGAACAGGCGGCACCGAAGGCGGCCCAGACGGCCAGCAGCGAGGGCCAGCGCCAACTGCCGCCGCCCGCCGAGGTGATGGCGCCGAGCGCGACGAAGACGCCGGTGAGGAGCAGCGCTCCCCGCAGCATCACCGTACGGTCCGGTACTCGGTCGAGAACCCGGGGCAGGAGCAGCGCCACGACCATCGAGCCCGCACCGAACGCACCGAGGGCGAGAGGTACGTCGGCGGCGCTCCGGTCGAGCAGGTCACGGACGTACACCACGGTGTTGACGGTGACCATGGCGCTCGCGGCGGCCACCGCGAGGTCGAGGGCGAGGAGGGCGCGCAGCTGGGGGACGGCGAGGAAGAGCCGGGTGCCGGCGGTCGCGCGCGCGTACACGCTGCCGGTGGGCGGGGCGGTGGTGCAGCTGACGGGCTTGGGCAGTACGACGGAGGTGACCAGGAGGGCTGAGGCCAGAAAACCGGCCACCGTGCCGAGGAACAGCCAGTTGTACGTGATCAGGGACAGCAGCGCGGCGGCGAGGGCCGGGCTGAACAGGCTCTCCAGGTCGTAGGCGAGCCGGGACAGGGACAGGGCCCGGGTGTAGTCGCGTTCGGCGGGCAGTACGTCCGGTACGACGGCCTGGAAGGTCGGGGTGAACGCGGCCGACGCGGCCTGCAACAGGAAGATCAGGACGTACACCTGCCAGACCTGGTCCACGAACGGCAGCAGCAGCGCGACCCCGGCCCGGGTGAGGTCCGACCCCACGAGCAGCGCCCGCCGAGGAACCCGGTCGGCGACCGCGCCGACGGCCGGGGCGATGACGACGTAAGCCGCCATCTTGACCGCGAGTGCCGTCCCGAGCACCGAACCGGCGTCGGCGCCCGCGAGGTCGTACGCGAGAAGGGCGAGGGCGACCGTCGCCAGGCCGGTGCCGGTCAGGGCGACGAGCTGGGCGGTGAAGAGGCGGCGATAGGTGCGGTTGCGGAGGATGGAGAGCATGCGGCGGTCCCTGGAGGGCGACGGGGAACGGGCGCGACCTCTCCCTACTCTAGCTATAGGTGCGCACCTGCGCACATGTAGACGATGATTTGCGTGAATCGGACGGTGGCCACCCTCGACGGGACCCTCCTCCCCCTACCCTTGGGGGCATGCCTGCTCGCGAGACCTTGCCACCTGCGGCCGATACGCATCTGCGTGCCCCGGACAGTGCGCGGCTCGCGGAGGCGACCGAGGTGTTCGCGCTGCTGTCCGACGCGACAAGGCTGCATCTGCTGTGGCTGCTGGCCCAGGGCGAGTCGGACGTCGGTTCGCTGACGGAGCGGTGTGAGGCGTCGCGGACGGCGGTGAGCCAGCATCTGGCGAAGCTGCGGCTCGCGGGGTTGGTGGAGACGCGGCGGGAGGGGCGGTACGTCCACTACAGCCTGCGTGACGGGCACTTGCGGCGCCTGGTCATGGAGGCACTGAGCCACGCGGACCACAGGGTGACCGGCAAGGCGGCGCACGACTGAGGGGTTTTCCTCGCCCCCGCCGCCCCTACCCGTTCCCATCCCTGGGGGCTGCGCCCCCAGACCCCCGCTACGGGCCTTGTCCTCAAACGCCGGACGGGCTAAAAGATCAACCTCGGCCGGCGTTCGAGGCCAACCGCGTTCAGCTCACCCTCCAGCCCGTCCGGCGTTTGAGGACGAGGCCGTTCAGGCCGACAGCGGGGGTCTGGGGGCGCAGCCCCCAGAAGGATGGGACGGGTGGGGGCGGCGGGGGCGAAGAAACCCGGCGGCTACTGCTGGGTGGCTCCCCGGCGGCGTACCAGATAGGCAGCCGCACCCGCCACCACGACCACTGCCGCCCCGATACCTATCAAGGCCCCCGCCGACATCCCACCGTCGTCCTCGCTCGCCGTCGTCTCCACGGCCGGCGAGGCCGACGCCTTCGTGGGCTCGGCACTCGGCGTCGGCGTCGGCGTCGCCGACGGCGTCTCGCTCGGGGACGGGCTGCTGATCGGCTTGGCCCCCGGCGCCGCCGCCTTCAGCTTCAGCACCGGCGCCGGCTGCTCCCCACCCTCGTCCAGCTCGATCCACCGATCGATACTGCCGTCGCTGTACGTCTGCAGCGACTTGAAGGCAAGCTGCTTCGCGTCGGGCAACTGCCGCACGACGACGGAGTACTCGGCGCTCACGCCGGTCTTGAGGGCCGGGCCCTTGACGGTGTAGCCGTCGTCGGCGGTGGCGAACTTCCAGCCCTTGGGACCCTCGCCGTACGTCACATCGCCGGGCGCGATCCCCTCCGGCAGGATCACGCGGACCTCGGCGATCCCGGCGGTGTCGGACTCCGCCTCCGCGTGGAAGGAGATCTCGACGTGCTCGGCGAGAGCCTGCGCCTTGTCGGACTCGACCTCCATATGGGCGGCGGCCGGTCCGGCGGCGAGGAGGACGAGGGTGGTGGCAGCGGCGGCGGTGAGGGCCAGGCGCCGTGCGGTGAAGTGCTGGGTGGTGGCAGTGAACATGGTGGGTTCTCCGGGTCTTTCCGGGCGTGCGCCGGCACGGAACGGCCGACTCGCGACGGGCCGTTCCGGGAGGGTCAGTTGGCGAGAGCGAGCCACGCCGCCGGAGGACCCCGTCGTACCACCACGTCCGAGAGGAACGCCGCTCTGAACAGCGGCTGCTCCGTCCGGCGCGGACGGCGCACCCGCGATCCGCGCCAGGCCGGCACCGGCCGGCCGTCGAGCAGCGCCCGCACGGTCGCGATCCGCGTCCGTACCGCGTCGACCGCCCCGGTCAGGCCGCGCGCCAGCGACCAGCAGGCCGCGTCCGCCCGGTGCAGCAGCACGGCGACGAGCACGGCGGCCACGGCATGCAGGACCGTCATCGCCCCTGAGTCGTGCAGCCACGCCGGCCAGGCCCCATGGGCGGGCATCGCGTGATGCGCGTGCGTGGGCATGTCCGTGGCCGTGACCGCCGTGTGGCGTGCGTGGGTGGCCGACAGCCACACATGAAGTCCGGACTGCGCCGTCGCGCTCGTCACCACCACCGCGGCCAGCGAACGCGGGCGCCGCGTACCGGCCAGCCCCACCGCGAACAGCAGCGCCGCCGCTGTCACGCTCGACCGCCACGGAGCCGGCCCCTCGGCGACCAGATGATGCGCGCTGACCCCGAGCACCGTACCGACGACCGCGAACACCGCTGCCCGGAACACGGGCAGTGGCGCGGAGAGCGTCGTCGGAGTGCGGGGCGTGGTCATGATCCGCCCATCATCGACCATGCGACGGCCGGGCAGGGGTCGGGTCTCAGGAATTTCTCATTCCTTTCCCATGGCGGACCCAGGCTTTGGTCACAGAATGGTCAAGCGCCCAAGGGGGGTTCGAGGGTCGTGCGGGTTCTGTACACCGGGGGATCAAGGAGGCACAGTCATGGTCCTGGTCGGTCCGGAAGTACGCCGAGTGGCCCGCGGGTTGAGGCGGCGGGTACGGCGGTTCGCTGAACCCCCTGTGCCGCAGTCGGCCCACCGGCTCGTCCCGGACCCGGTGTTCGTGATCTCCTCCGTGCGCTCCGGCTCCACACTCCTGCGGGTCCTGCTCAACAGCCACCCCCAGATCCGCGCGCCCCACGAGATGCACCTGCGCACCCTGTCGGTCGACCTCACCAAGCCGTACACCAGCAAGGCCATGGCCCAACTCGATCTCGACCAGCGCGAGTTGGAGCACCTGCTGTGGGACCGGGTCATGCACCGGGAACTCGTGCGCAGCGGGAAGCAGATCATCGTCGACAAGACACCGGGCAACGCCGGATTCTGGGAGCGGCTCGCGGAGGGCTGGCCGCAGGCCCGGTACATCTTCCTGCTGCGGCACCCCGCGTCGATGGTGAGTTCCCTGATCAACAACCGCCCCGACCGCGACCTCGACGCGACTGTCCGCGAGGTGCGCATGTACGTGAAGGCGGTCGAGGCCGCCCGCAACGGGCTGGACGGCCTCACGGTCCGCTACGAGGATCTGACGGAGCGGCCCGAGGCGGTCACCCGGGAGCTGTGTACGTACCTCGGTGTGCCCTGGACACCGAGGATGCTCGACTACCGGAAGGGCGACCACGGTCCCTTCGTGCCGTTCATCGGCGACTGGAGCGACAACATCAAGTCCGGAAAGATCCAGAAGGCCCGCCCGCTGCCCGACGCGGAGGAGGTTCCGGAAGCACTGCGCGACCTCGCCCGCGCCTGGGGGTACTCCTGCTGAGCCGGAGGTGAGCCGGCCGCCCGCGTGGCGCCGACCGGGGCTCCCGGCGTCTATACGATGTCCGCTCGGGAAACGGACGGCGGCGGGGGAGGGGAGTCAGGGCGTGACGGATCACCGGCAGCGTCCCCGGCGACGGGGTCAGGGCGAGCTGGAGGCGCTGGTCCTGTCGGCGCTGCGCGAGGCGGAGGGGCCCGCGACGGCCGGCTGGGTGCAGGAGCGGCTCGGCGGCGACCTCGCCTATACGACCGTCATCACGATCCTCACCCGGCTGCTGGCCAAGGGCGCGGTCACCCGGGAACGCGCGGGCCGCTCCTTCTCCTGGACCTCCACGTCCGACGAGGCGGGCCTCGCCGCGCACCGGATGCGCAGGGTGCTGGACGCCGAGAGCGACCGGGAGGCGGTGCTGGCCAGCTTCGTCACCGGGCTCGGCCCGGACGACGAGCGACTGCTGCGCGAACTGCTGGCGCAACCGAGGCCGAAACCGGAAGCGCACCCCGAAGAAGCAGAGGAAGCCTGAGCCTCATGGGGGTGTTCGTCTTTCTCCCGCTGGTCCTGCCGTTCCCGGTTGTCTTCCGGCGCGCGAAGGCGAGGCCGACGGGATCTGCGGCTCGATGCCCCGCACAGGGGCCCGCCCGGACCCCCTTGCCCTCAGCGGTCCCCGGCGCCGAACGCCTTCAGGATGCGCTCAGCCGCAAGCGTGGCCGTCAACTCGCCCTCCCTCACCTGTCGTTCGAGGTCGGGTGTGACCGCGCGTACGCCCTCGTCCGCGTGCAGGCGGCCCAGGAGTTCGTCGCGGACCATCGTCCAGGTCCAGTCGACCTGTTGGTCGCGGCGTTTGGCGGCTAGGCGGCCGGTTGAGTCGAGCAGGGTGCGGTGTTGTTCGAGGCGGTCCCAGACGGTGTCCAGGCCGGTCGCCTCGCGGGCGCTGCATGTCAGGACGGGTGGTGTCCAGGCCGTGTCCCTGCCGTGCATCAGCCGCAGCGCGCCCGCCAACTCCCGTGCGGCGGACTGGGCGTCGCGCTCGTGCGGGCCATCCGCCTTGTTGACGGCGAGGACGTCCGCCAGTTCCAGGACGCCCTTCTTGATGCCCTGGAGCTGGTCGCCGGTGCGGGCCAGTGTCAGCAGCAGGAAGGAGTCGACCATGTTCGCGACCGCGGTCTCGGACTGGCCGACGCCGACCGTTTCCACCAACACCACGTCGTAACCCGCCGCCTCCATCACCACGATCGACTCGCGGGTCGCCTTGGCGACCCCGCCGAGCGTGCCGGCCGTGGGGGAGGGGCGGATGAACGCCGCCGGGTCCACCGCCAGGCGCTCCATCCGGGTCTTGTCGCCCAGGATCGAGCCGCCCGTACGGCTGGACGACGGGTCCACCGCGAGCACCGCCACCCGGTGTCCGAGCCCGGTCAGCATCGTGCCGAACGCGTCGATGAACGTCGACTTCCCGACCCCGGGCACCCCGCTGACCCCGATCCGCCGGGCCCGGCCGCTGTGCGGGAGCAGCGCCGTCAGCAACTCCTGGGCCTGCGCCCGGTGTTGGGGGCGTGTCGACTCGACGAGCGTGATGGCACGCGCCACGATCGCCCGCTTCCCGTCGAGCACGCCCTTGACGTACGCGTCGAGATCGATCACAGGTCGTGCCCGAGGTCGGCAGAGAGCCGCTGGACCAGGTCGTACGCCGCGTCCGGGATCACCGTCCCGGGCGGGAACACGGCCGCCGCGCCCATTTCCAGCAGGGTCGGCACGTCCTGCGGCGGGATCACCCCGCCGACGACGATCATGATGTCCTCCCGGCCCTCCGCCGCCAGCTCCTCGCGCAGCGCCGGTACGAGGGTGAGGTGCCCGGCGGCCAGCGAGGACACCCCGACGATGTGGACGTCCGCCTCCACCGCCTGCCGCGCCACCTCGCCCGGCGTCTGGAACAGCGGGCCGACGTCGACGTCGAAACCGAGGTCGGCGAAGGCGGTGGCGATCACCTTCTGGCCCCGGTCGTGGCCGTCCTGGCCCATCTTGGCGACCAGGATGCGCGGCCGGCGCCCCTCTGCCTCCTCGAAGGCGTCCACCAGGGTCCGGGTGCGGTCCACGGACGGGGACTCGCCTGCTTCGTTGCGGTACACCCCGGCGATCGTACGGATCTGGCCCGCGTGCCGCCCGTACACCTTCTCCAGCGCGTCGGAGATCTCCCCGACCGTCGCCTTCGCGCGGGCCGCGTTCACCGCCAGCTCCAGCAGGTTGCCCTCGCCCCCGGCCGCCCGCGTGAGCGCGTCCAGCGAGTCCTGGCAGGCCCGCTCGTCGCGCTCCGCCCGCAGCCGCCGCAGCTTCTCGATCTGCTGGGTGCGTACGGAGGAGTTGTCGACCTTCAACACATCGATCTGCTCGTCGGTCTCCACGCGGTACTTGTTGACGCCGATCACCGGCTGGCGCCCCGAGTCGATGCGGGCCTGCGTGCGCGCCGCCGCCTCCTCGACCCGGAGCTTGGGGATGCCCGCGTCGATGGCCTGTGCCATACCGCCCGCAGCCTCGACCTCCTCGATGTGCTGCCAGGCCCGGCGCGCGAGGTCGTACGTCAGCTTCTCCACGTACGCGCTGCCGCCCCACGGGTCGATGACCCGGGTCGTGCCCGACTCCTGCTGGATCAGCAGTTGGGTGTTGCGGGCGATGCGCGCCGAGAAGTCGGTGGGGAGGGCCAGTGCCTCGTCGAGGGCGTTGGTGTGCAGCGACTGGGTGTGGCCCTGGGTCGCGGCCATCGCCTCCACGGCCGTACGCGTCACGTTGTTGAACACGTCCTGCGCCGTGAGCGACCAACCCGACGTCTGCGAATGGGTGCGCAGGGAGAGGGACTTGGCGTTCTGCGGGTCGAACTGCCTGACCAGCTTGGCCCAGAGGAGCCTCGCCGCGCGCATCTTCGCGATCTCCATGAAGAAGTTCATGCCGATCGCCCAGAAGAAGGACAGCCGGGGCGCGAACGCGTCCACGTCCATCCCCGCGTCCCGCCCCGCCCGGATGTACTCCACCCCGTCCGCGAGCGTGTACGCCAGCTCCAGGTCGGCCGTCGCACCCGCCTCCTGGATGTGGTAGCCGGAGATCGAGATGGAGTTGTAGCGGGGCATCCGCTGCGAGGTGTACGCGAAGATGTCGGAGATGATCCGCATCGACGGCTTCGGCGGATAGATGTAGGTGTTGCGGACCATGAACTCCTTGAGGATGTCGTTCTGGATGGTCCCGGCCAACTTCTCGGGCGGTACGCCCTGTTCCTCCGCCGCCACGATGTAGAGGGCCAGTACGGGGAGCACGGCGCCGTTCATCGTCATCGACACGGTCATCTTGTCCAGCGGGATGCCGTCGAAGAGCTGCCGCATGTCGTAGATCGAGTCGATGGCCACGCCCGCCATGCCGACGTCACCGGTCACGCGCGGGTGGTCGCTGTCGTAACCCCGGTGCGTGGGCAGGTCGAAGGCGACCGACAGCCCCTTCTGGCCGGCCGCGAGGTTGCGGCGGTAGAACGCGTTGGACTCCTCGGCCGTGGAGAAACCGGCGTACTGGCGGATCGTCCAGGGCTGGTTGACGTACATCGTCGGGTACGGGCCGCGCAGATAGGGGGCGGCACCCGGGTACGTCGAGAGGAAGTCCAGGCCCTCCAGGTCGGTGCCGGTGTAGAGCGGCTTGACCGCGATGCCCTCCGGGGTCTCCCAGAAGGTCTCGTCCGAGCCGGTGGCCGCCTTCACGGCCGTACGCCAGTCTGTGGCGCCGGTACCGGCGGTCGGGGTCCCCAGTTCGATTCCGGAGAAGTCGGGGATTCCCATCAGGACGCTCCCATGCGGTCGAGGGTGGCGGAGAGCACGGCTACGGCGTCGCAGCCCGCGAAGACGTACGAGTCGACGTCCGAGTACTGCCCGGGACGGCCGGCGAGGAACACGTGCGAGGCACCGCCGGCCTTCAGTTCCGCGGCCACGGTCGCCGCCTGCTCCTCGTACAGGGTGTCGCTGGAGCAGAGGCAGGCCTCGGTGGCGCCGCTCTCCTCGAAAGTGCCCGCCGTGACGGGCTCGATGCCGCCGGCCTGGAAGAGGTTCGAGACGAAGGTCGTCCGCGCGGTGTGGGCGGCGGCGGGGCCGATGGTCGCGAGGTAGACGCGCGGCCGGGTTCCGGTGGCGGCGAGGTGGGCGTCCGAGCGGGCACGCAGCGCCTCGTACGCCTCGTCGCGACGGACCCGGGGGAGTCCGCCGGACGGTCGCTCGGGCGCGGGCTCGCGATCCGGGAGGCGCTCGGCGAGGTTCGGGAACTCGCTGACTCCGGTGATCGGTTCGCGCCGTTTGGCCAGCTTGGCGGAGCGGGTCGCCCAGGTGGTGGCCAGCGCCTCGCCGAGGCGCCCGGAGCGCAGGGCGGCGGCCTGGCCGCCCAGCCCCTCGATCCACTGGAAGAACTCCCAGCCCGCGTGGGCGAGTTCGTCGGTGAGCCGCTCCACGTACCAGGAGCCGCCCGCCGGGTCGATCACCCGGGCCAGATGCGACTCCTCGACCAGGATCGTCGAGGTGTTGCGGGCGATCCGGCGCGCGAACGCGTCCGGCAGGCCCAGCGCGTGGTCGAAGGGGAGCACGGTGACCGAGTCGGCGCCGCCGACCCCGGCGGCCAGCGTGGCGACCGTCGTACGCAGCATGTTCACCCACGGGTCGCGGCGCGACATCATCACCGGCGAGGTCACGGCGTGCTGCACCTGGGCCCCGGCCGCCGGCGCCCCGGACACCTCGGCCACCCGCGCCCACAGCCGCCGGGCCGCGCGCAGCTTGGCGATCGTCAGGAACTGGTCGGCGGTGGCCGCGTACCGGAACTCCAGCTGTGCACAGGCCTGTTCGACGGTCAGACCGGCCTCGGTCAGCTCCCGCAGGTAGGCCACCCCGGTCGCCAGGGACGCGCCCAGCTCCTGCGCGGCCGAGCCGCCGGCCTCGTGGTACGGCAGCGCGTCCACGGTCAGCGCGCGCAGTCCCGGGTACTGCTCGGCGCACAGCCGCGCCAGCTCGACGACCGGCGCGAACGCCAACTCCTCGCCCGTACGGGCCTCGTGGCCCAGCGGGTCGCCGCCGAGACTGCCGCGCGCCGCCTCCTTGGCGACGCCCCGCTCCTCGTACAGCCGCAGCAACTCCCGTGCGGCGGGCTCCACTTCCTGTCCGGCGTCGAGGACGACGGGGGCCAGGTCGAGGTAGACGCCGTCGAGCGCACGGGCGAGCGACGACACCGGGATCGCGTCCGGGCCGACGGTCAGCCAGAGCGAGGTGACGCCGTTCTCCAGGTCCGCGAGGACCGCGTCGCCGACGAGGGTCGCGTGCCGCTGCCTTACGTCCCAGCCGCCGACGGTGTTCCCCTCGGGCCGCCCGCCGCGTACGAAGGGGGCGAAGCCGGGGAAGCCGGGCTCGGGGGACTCGTCGCGCGCCGTGTAGAGGGGGTGGGTGGTGAGCCCGTCCTCCAGCGTGGTGGACAGCGCGTCTTCGGCTGCCGCGCCCGAGACCTCCTTGCCCGACTTGCGCAGGACGCCCTCCACCAGGCGCTGCCACTGCTCATGGGTCGTGGAAGGGAACTCGGCGGCCAGCGAGAGCCCGTCGTTGGGCAGGACTGTCATGCCCGGATGCTAGGGCAGAGAGGTCCGGCCGCAGCAGAGCGCCAGGCTGTGACCTTGACCTCGGCCGAAATGTGACCTCGGCCTCACGTGGTAATTTCCTGAGGCCAGTCAAGGGAATCCGGTGTGAATCCGGAGCTGACGCGCAGCGGTGAGGGTGACGGGCGGGGCAACACGAGCCACTGGACGACGGTCGAATCCGACCAGGATCCGGGAAGGCGCTCCGTCCGGGTGACCCCGAGTCCGAAGACCTGCTGGCCCGACCGTCCGAACGGGTCCCGCGCCTGGACCCTCGACGCCAGAGGATGTTCTGTGCCCGTCACCCGCACAATTCACCGTTCCGCGCTGCTCCTGACCGGAACGGTTCTCCTGACGGCCTGCGGCGGCTCGTCCACCGAGACCCCCGCATCGCCCGCCGACCCGACCGCTCTCACCCTCGACAACTGTGGGCAGCGCGTCGAGATCACCTCCGCGCCGAAGCGGGCCGTCTCCCTCAACCAGGGCACCACCGAGATCATGCTCTCCCTGGGCCTCGCCGACCGGATGGCAGGCACCGCCACCTGGACCGACCCGGTGCTGAAGGGCCTGGAGAAGGCCAACGCCACCGTGCCCCGGCTCGCCGACAACGCCCCGTCCTTCGAGAAGGTCCTGGACACCGAACCCGACTTCGTCGCCGCCTCCTTCGCCTCCACCCTGGCCAAGGGCGGAGTCGCCCCGCG
This sequence comes from Streptomyces sp. NBC_00075, assembly GCF_045041225.1. NCBI lineage: Bacteria > Bacillati > Actinomycetota > Actinomycetes > Kitasatosporales > Streptomycetaceae > Streptomyces > Streptomyces sp. NBC_00075. The sequence goes on along the minus strand of NZ_CP108243.1, from coordinate 609,335 downwards.
CGAGAAGTTCACCGAACTCGGCGTGCCCGCCTATCTCTCGCCCGCCGACTGTGAAGGCAAGGACAACAGCGGCGGCGGCGACGGAACCCGCACGAAGCCGCTGACCATGGAATCGGTCTACGGCGAGATACGCGACCTCGCGAAGATCTTCGGCGTCGAAGCGCGCGGCGACGAACTCGTCGAGTCCCTGAAGGCGCGCGTCACGAAGGCCACCGCCGGGATCGACGCCTCCGACAGCTCCGTCCTGTACTGGTTCGCCAACCAGGAGTCCCCGTACATGGCGGGCTGCTGCGGAGCCCCCGGCATCATCACCGACGCGCTGGGCGCGAAGAACGTCTTCGACGACACCACCGAGGAGTGGCCGCAGATCAACTGGGAGACCGTCGCGGACCGCGACCCCGACGTCCTGGTGATCGGCGACCTCACCCGCAAGTCACAGACCGCCGAGACCGCCGCGAAGAAGATCGCCTTCCTGGAGTCCAACGCGGCGACCAAGAACATGACGGCGGTCAGGAACAAGCGGTACGTGCTGCTCAGCGGGCAGGCCATGAACCCGACGATCCGCACCGTCGAGGGCGTGGAGAAGGTCGCCGCCGCGCTGCGCGAGTACCGGCTCGCCGGATGACCGGGACCGTGCCGGTCACCGTGCTGTGGACGGTGACCGGTCTCGCGGTGCTCGCCGCGTCCGTCGCCGTGGCCATCACCATCGGCCCGGCGGACATCGGCGTCGGCGACGTCTGGTCGGCGGTGGCGGCCCATCTCGGCGGCGAGGAATCGCAGTTGAGCCCGATCCGGGACGGCATCGTCTGGAACCTGCGGCTGCCGCGCACCCTGCTGGCCGCCGTCTGCGGGGCCGGACTCGCGGTGTGCGGGGCGGTCATGCAGTCCCTGCTGCGCAACCCCCTCGCCGACCCCTTCGTCCTCGGCGTCTCCTCCGGGGCCTCCACCGGCGCCGTCGTGGTCGTCGTCCTCGGCGTGGGCGGCGGTGCGCTGTCGGTGTCGGGCGGGGCGTTCGTCGGGGCCGTCGCCTCCTTCGCCCTGGTGCTGCTGCTCAGCCACACCCTCGGTGCCACGACGGACCGGGTCGTGCTCGCCGGGGTGGCGATCATGCAGCTCTTCTCCGCGCTGACGTCCTTCGTCGTCCTGACGGCCGCCGACGCCGAGACCACGAGGGGCGTGCTGTTCTGGCTGCTCGGTTCGCTCAGCGGGGCGGGCTGGAACGAGGTGTGGCTGTGTCTGGCGGTCCTGGTGGCGGCGCTGGCCGTCTGCCTCGGGTACGCGAGGACGCTGGACGCCTTCGCCTTCGGGCAGGACGCGGCGGCGACGCTCGGCGTCTCGGTGGCCCGGACCCGGCTGGTGCTGCTGTGCGTCACCGCCCTGCTCACGGCCGCCCTGCTCACGGCCGCCCTGGTCAGCTCGGCGGGTGCGATCGGCTTCGTCGGGCTCGTCCTGCCGCACGCCGCCCGCGCCCTGACCGGCGCCGGGCATGTACGGCTGCTGCCGGTCACCGCGGTCGCCGGGGCGGTGTTCCTCGTCTGGGTGGACACCCTGGCCCGGACCGCCCTCGACCCGCAGGAGGTGCCGGTGGGCGTGGTCACCTCCCTGATCGGCGTACCGGCCTTCGTCCTCGTCCTGTACCGCACCCGGAGGGCGCCGCTATGACCCTCAGCGCCGACCGTGTCTCCCGCACCGCCGCCGGACAGCTCATCCTCGACGGCGTGAGCCTCACGCCGGCCCCCGGCTCGGTCACCGGCCTGCTCGGCCCCAACGGCTCAGGAAAATCAACCCTGTTGAGGCTGCTGGCAGGTGTCCTCGTCCCTTCCTCCGGCGTAGTCACCCTCGACGGCCATCCGCTGCGCGAGCTGGGCCGCCGTACCGTCGCCCGCCGCCTCGCGGTCGTGGAACAACAGGCGGACACCCAGACCGAGTTGACCGTCCTCGACGTCGTACGCCTCGGCCGCGTCCCGCACCGGCGCGCCTGGACCCCCGCCACCCCGGCCGACGACAGGGCCGTACACACCGCGCTGGAACGCACCGGCCTCACCGACCGGACGGCCCGCCTCTGGCACACCCTCTCCGGCGGCGAACGCCAACGCGTCCAGATAGCCCGCGCCCTCGCCCAGGAACCCCGCGAACTCCTCCTCGACGAACCCACCAACCACCTCGACATCCAGCACCAGTTGGACCTCCTGACCCTGGTCGCCGAACTGCCGGTCACGACCGTCGTCGCGCTGCACGACCTGAACCTGGCGGCGATGTACTGCGATGCGCTCGTCGTGCTCAAGGAGGGCAGGGTGGTGGCGACGGGCAGCCCGGGTGACGTCCTGACCGAGGAACTGATCGCCGACGTGTACGGCGTGAAGGCCGCCGTCAGCCGCGACGAGCCCGGGGACCGGCCGCATGTACGGTTCCTCGGGACGCTCCGGCCGGCGTGAGGAAGGCACGGGAACGCATGGCCCCAGGCGTTGTCAGTGGTGCTCCCTAGACTTTCGAACGACCTGATCGAAGGGCGGGGACCACCATGGAAGACCTCACGGGGATCGAGGCGTTGCGGCAGCTCCTGCCGCCGCCTCCAGACGCGGGCGAGGACATCGACTGGCAGGCGGCCGAGGCGAAGTGGGGCACCGGGTTCCCCCGGGACTACAGGGACTTCATGTCCGTGTACGGCGTCGGCGGGATCGAATCGGAGGAGGAGATCGGCGAGGTCGGAATCCTCGGGCCGTTTCCCACGGGCGCCTACCCGTTCTCCCCCGACGACTTCGAGGACGAGACGGGGAACGCCCAGCTGGCCTGGGAGGAGGAGGGCGCCGACCAGGACGACCTGGACCTCGACCCGGAACACATCCTCGCCTGGGGCTACACGTCCCACGCCGACATACTGTGCTGGCTGACCAGCGATCCCGACCCCGACAAATGGCCTGTCCTGCTCTTCGCCCGCCACGGCTCGAAGACGTGCGAGGTCGTCCCCCTGGGCATGGTCGAGTTCCTGCGCAGGCTCCTCGTCGGTGAGCTCGCCTCGTTCAGCATGGAGTTCACACCGGAACCGCGATTCGAGCACTGGCGCAAGGGGAGGTGACCCGCAGGAGGGGCCTCGGGCGGGCGTTGTCGCAAGGTTTTCGCAATAACGTATTCGGCGACCAAGTGCCCCTGCCTCCCCTTGTCGCGGGCGCCGGGCGTGGTGTCGGGCGGCGCACCATAATGAAGGGGAGCGCGGCGCGGGAGACAGCGCCGCAGGTGAGGTGCGCATGGCAGCCCTGAGCGAGCACGACGGCGTGGACATCCCGGCCGACGAGGCTGCCGTCGTCCTGCTCGACAGCGCGGGGATCGTCCAGGGGTGGTCACGGGCGGCGGCGGAACTGCTGGGGCGGCCGGCCGAGCAGGTCTGCGGGCGGCCACTGGCGCGGCTGCTCGCCGAGCCCGCACACGCACGGGGCGACTCCCCGGCCGTACCGGCGGGGCGGGTCGCGTTCCGGCACGTCTCGGGCCGGACGGTCGACACCACCGTCGACGAGGTGCCCCTGGGCGGGTCCTCCCAGCGCGTCCTGCTGCTGGCGCCGAGTCGCGAGGACGGCGAACAGGAGCAGGGATCGTCGCTGCTGACCGCCCTGCTGGCGCAGTCCCTCCTGGGGGTCGTCCTCTGTGACACCGAGCTGAGAGTCGTCCGCACGAACGTCATCGCCGAGGCGCACGGCTGGCCGCTGCTGCGCCCCGGGCACCGTCTCGGGGACGTCATCTCCGCGGCGGACGCCAAGGACGTCGGGGACCAGCTGCGGCAGGTGCTCGACACGGGAGTGCCGTTGCTCGCACGGGAACAGCGGATGCGCGCGCCGGACGGGTCAGGGCGGGAGCGGTACGTGTCCGTGTCCGCGTTCCGGCTCGCGGACGGTCACGACCGGCCGACCGGGATCGCCGCGTTCTTCACCGACAGCACGCAGCAGCGGCGGGCGCGACGGCGCACCGAGGTCGGCCATGACGCGTCGGCGCGTATCGGCGCCTCCCTGGACGTGACCCGTACCGCCCAGGACATCGCCGACGTGCTGGTACCGGCCCTGGGGGACATGGCATCGGTCGAGATCGCCGAGTCCGTGATCGAGGGCGAGGAGCCGGCGAAGGTGATCCGGCCCGGCGACTGGCTGCGGCTGCGCCGGGTGGCCGTCGCCTCGGCCACCGGGCCCTGGCCCGCCGAACTCGTTCCCGTCGGCGGGGTGGTCCCGCGCTTCCCCGACGTCCCGCAGGTGCGGCGGGCCGCCATCCAGGGGGACACCGTCTACAACACGACCCGGCAGGAGATGCTCGACCTCCTCGGCGACCCGGAACTGATCCGGGCGGTGATGCCCGAGCGGGGCCACTCCGCCGTGGTGTCGCCGCTGTACGCACGCGGTCTGCTGCTGGGTTTCGTGGCCGTCTGGCGGACCGAGCAGCCGGAGCCGTTCGAGCAGGAGGACGCGGACCTCGTGTTCGACATCTCCTCACGGGCCGCGCTCAGCGTGGACAACGCCCGCCGGTACACCCGCGAGCACCGGGCAGCGGTCGCACTCCAGCAGCGTCTGCTCCCGAGGGCCACGACGAGCACCGCGGCGGCCGAGTCGGCGGGCTGCTATGTGCCGGCCGGCGGCGGGGCGGACATCAGCGGCGACTGGTTCGACGCCATCCCGCTGCCCTCGCTGCGGGTGGCCTTCGTCGTCGGTGACGTCTTCGGCCACGGGCTGCACGCCGCGGCGACCATGGGACGCCTGCGGACCGCGATCCGTACGCTCGCCGACCTCGAACTGGAGCCGGGGGAACTCCTCATCCACCTGGACGACCTCGTCCAGCAGCTCGCCGACGAAGCCGATCCCGAGGACAGGGACACCATCGGCGCCACCTGCCTGTACGCCGTCTACGACCCGCTCACCGGCAGCTGCGCCTTCGCCAGTGCCGGCCATCCGGCGCCCGCGGTGATCGGGCCCGACGGCACCGCCCGTCCGGTCGAGGTGTCCCCGGGGCCACCGCTGGGAGTCGGGGGCATGCCCTTCGAGGTGACCACCGTCGCCCTGGAAGCCGGCAGCACCCTCGCGCTCTACACCGACGGCCTCGTGGAACGGGGGTCCCGCGACGCCGACCAGGGCACACGGGACCTTCTCGACACCCTCGCGTCCCTCTGCCGGGGCGACGGGACGCTGGAGGAGATCGGCAGTGCCGTCATGGCACGCGCCGCCGAGGCGCCGCCCCGCGACGACATGGCGCTCCTGCTGGCCCGGCCCCGGCTGCTTCCGGCGGCGGACATCGCGGACTGGCAGTTCCCCGACGATCCGGCGGCGGTCGCCGAAGCCCGGAACGCCGTCGCGCGCAGACTCGCCGAGTGGGGGCTCGACGACCTCACCTTCACCACGGAACTGACCGTCAGTGAACTGGTCACCAACGCCATGCGGTACGCGGGCGGCACCGTCGGTCTGCGTCTCTTCCACGACGACACCACCCTGGTGTGCGAGGTCCGCGACTCCAGCAACACCCAGCCACGACTTCGCCGGGCCCTGGCGGGCGACGAAGGCGGGCGAGGGCTCTTCCTCGTCGCCCAGCTCAGCAGACGCTGGGGCAGCCGGTACCACCACAGCGGCAAGACCATCTGGGCGGAGCAGCCGATAGACGATGCCGCGACATCGGACACCGGCCTCTCCGCCGTGTGGGACAGCGCCACCCTGTAGTAGCCCTCAGCCGCGACGGTTCCCCTGTTCCCCCGGCAGCAGAGCCCGCAGGGCGTTGAGCTGATGGGAGTGCTCGACCGCCGACGTCTCGTCCAGGGCGGTCAGTGCGAGCAGCAGCGCGTCGGCCACGATCAGGGCGGTCAGGACCTCGTTGGTGATCCCGGTCGGTGTGCCGGGCGCGATCAGCACGGCGTCGACGCGGTCCTCGAAGGCCTCGCTCAGCTCGTCGGTGACGAACACGACCTTGGCGCCGACCGCGCGGGCCCGTTCCACCAGGACCGTCAGCTCCGGCAGCGGCCGCCCCGGCTGGAAGATCACCACGGCGTCGCCCTGTCCCAGGGTGAGCAGCGAGTCGGCGAGCGCGAAGCCGGTCTCGCCCGCGAAACGGGCGCGGCGGCCGATCCGGCCGAGCGACCGGGCGAGGTGGCGGGCCCCGAGTTCACACGCGGCGGCCCCGTAACACAGCACCTCACGGGCGTCGGCGAGCGCGGCGACCGCCCGTTCGAGCGCCTCCGTCCCGGTGAGCCGCCGGCACTGGTCGATGCGCTCCTGGGTCTCGTCGAAGATGTCGCTCCAGATGTTCTCCAGGTCCTTGCCGACATGCGCGATGCGCTGCGCCAGCCGGACATCGGGGGCGGTGGCCGCGGTGAAGTCGGCCGCCAGTTCCCGCTTGAGCGCCGGCAGACCGGCGTAACCGAGTCGTTGCAGAGCCCGTACGACCGTCGCGTTGCTGGTGCCGCTGGCGGTCCCCAGCTCCTGGGCGCTGGCGAACATCAGCTTCTCGGCAGGGGCGCTGACCAGGTACTGCGCGACGGTCTGCTCGGAGGCGGACAGCTCGTCCCACTGGTCGCGGACGGCGGCGCGCAGACGCGTGAGCCCTCCGGGGGCGGCACTGCCCGTTTTTGAAATCGCCATTACAGCCATTGACTCCTACGTCACCGACGTTACTCTCTGAACATCGCGTTCCAGAAAGTCGAACTTTCGGAACGAATGTTACGGCACATGTGTCTTTCGAGGAGCCCCCGCATGCAGCACAGTCTTCCGGTCGTCGAGATCTCCGGTACTCCGGCCCAGCGCGGCAGGCAGTACGGAGAGGCCGTGGCCGGACAACTGGCGGCTTCCCTCGCCTATTACGAGGAGGCCTTCGGCGCCTCGTCGGGCCTCACCTGGCAGCAGGTCACCGCCCGCGCCGCCCGCTGGCTCGACCCCGTCCGGGACTACGCGCCCCACCTGGTGGAGGAGATGCAGGGCATCGCCGACGGCGCGGGCGTCGACCTGCTCGACGTACTGGCGCTGAACGCGCGCGGCGAGGTCATCTACGACGACTCCTTCAGCGGGATGCGCGAGTTCGGCGAGGTGCGCGAGGAGGAGCCCGCCGAGGGGTGCACCTCCTTCGCCGCCTACGGGCCCGCCAGCGGCGACGGCCATGTCTGGGCCGGCCAGAACTGGGACTGGCGGGCCGGGGTCCAGGACACCGTGGTCATGCTCCGTATCGTCCAGCCGCCCAAGCCGACCCTGCTGATGCAGGTGGAGGCCGGGCAGATCGGCCGCCAGGGAGCCAGCTCGGCGGGGATCGCCCTCAACGCCAACGGTCTCGGCGGCCGCTTCGACGAAGCCGTCGGCCTGCCCCAGACCGTGATCCGGCGCAGTGTCCTCGACCAGCCCAGCATCACCGACGCCCTCAACGTCCTGTGCCGCACCCGCGCCCACATCGCCAGCAACGCCCTGCTCACCTGCCGCGAGGGCTTCGCCGTCGACCTGGAGACCACCCCGGCCGGGCACGGCTGGCTGTATCCCACCGACGGCCTGCTGGTGCACGGCAACCACTACCAGGCGGGTGTCCCCACGGCCCTGGCCAACGGATACCGGCCCCTGTCACCCGACTCCCTCGTACGCGTGCCACGCGCCGAGGAAGGTCTGCGCCGGCTGCGCGACGCCACCGGCCCGGACGAGACCCGCAAGCTGATCAAGCAGTCGATGTCGGACCACCTCGGCCACCCCGAGTCGCTCTGCACCCACGCCGACCCGCGAGAACCCGAGATCAAGCACTGGACGACGCTGGTGTCCTCCTGCGTGGACCTCACCGCCGGCGACTACCACGTCACGGCCGGCACCCCCTGCGACCACGATTACCAGCACCTCCCCTGGAACCTCTACGACGGTCCCCACGCCCCGAACTGAAGGCCCCCACTCCCGAATCCCGGATCCCCGTTTTCCGCCCAGGAGCACTGTCATGAAGCTCAAGTCCGCTGTCGCGGCCGCAGGCCTCGCCGGAGCGCTGGCCCTCACCGCCGCCTGTAGCGGAGCCGACACCGGCTCCTCCGCGGGCGACGGCGCCGCCGTCGACGTCACCAAGCTCGAACTCACACCCACCACGGCCCCTGCCACCGGTTCCGTCGCCTCCGTGAACTGGCTGCTGGCGGACGAGCCGGAGTCCCTCGACCTCGACACCCAGGGCGGCAGCGCCGGCCGCACCGTCCTCAGCAACGTCTGCGAACGCCTCTATCAGCTCCAGCCCGACATGTCCGTTCAGCCCTCGCTCGTGGCGAAGGAGAGCAGACCGGACGCGAAGACCCTCGTCCTGACTCTGCGGGAGGGTGTCACCTTCCACGACGGGTCCGCGATGACCGCCGACGACGTGCTGTTCAGCCTGCGTCGGCACGCCGAGCCGGAGATGGAGCAGTCCGACGAGTTCGGCAACGTCGACAAGATGAGCAAGACCGGCGACCGCGAGATCACCATCTCGTTCAAGCAGCCCGACGCCCTGTTCACCAAGGCCCTCGCGGGCGACGCCGGCCTCGTCTACAACGACGCGCAGGTCAAGAAGGCGGGCGACGACTTCGGGACCCCCGGCCAGGGCGACGCCTGTTCCGGGCCTTACCAGCTGAGCGGCTGGAAGTCCGGCGACTCCATCACGCTGACCGCCTCAGACTCCTACTGGGGCAAGAAGCCGCTCACCCAGCAGGTCGTCTTCCACTGGGCCGACGACAGCGCGATGGTCAACGCCCTGAAGACCGGCGCCGCCGACGGCGCCTACGCCGACACCCCCGGCGCGGCGGCCTCCCTGCGCGACACCGAGGGCCTGACCCAGTACTACGGCCCGAGCACCGCCACCCTCGCCCTCCTGCCCACCGAACGCGGCGGCCTCGCCGACCCGGACATCCGCAGGGCCCTCTCGCTGGTCCTGGACCGCGCGGGCATAGCCAAGGCCGGCTACGGCGGCCTCGCCGAACCCTGGGCCACCCCTGTCGGCTCCGGCTCCTGGGGCTACGAGAAGGCGACCTTCGCCGCCGCCCAGAAGCAGCTCACCGAGGCCCCGGCGACCCCGTCCAGCCAGGATCTCGCCAAGGCCAAGCAACTCGTGAAGCAGGCCAAGTCCGCGCCGACCGGCCCCATCGTGATCGGCACCGACAGCACCCAGGGCCGCCTGGTCATCGCCAACGCCGTCCGCGCCGCCCTCACCCGGCTCGGCCTCAAGGGCGAGATCAAGACCCTGCCCTCCTCCGCCTACCAGGAGGCCTACGGAGACAAGGGCGCCCGCGCCGACTTCGACGTCCTCGTCGCCGACTGGTACATCTCCAAGAGCGACCCCATCGGCTTCTACGACAACGCCCTGTCCGACAGCTCGAACAACTGGGTCGGATTCAAGAGCGCCGACTACGACGCCAAGGTCGCGGAGGCCCTTCGTACCATCGACGACAAGAAGCGCGCCGCCCTCGTCGTGGACATCCAGCGCGAGTTCGCGGACGCGGCCGTGTGGATCCCGGTCGCCCAGACGCCCACCGTCCTCACCCTGAACAGCGAGCTGACCGGCCCGCCCGCCTCCATGGCCTACCTCTACTCTCCCTGGGCCGCACAGCTCGGCGCCAAGAAGGGCTGAACCGCATGATCGTCGCCATCGGCCGACGGCTCTCGGGACTGCTGGCCACCCTGCTGGCCTCCTCGTTCGTGATCTTCGCCGCCGTCTACGCGGCCCCCGGCGACCCCGCCGTCTTCCTCGCGGGCGGCCGGGACAAGCTCACCCCCGAACGGCTGGCCAATGTCCGCGCCCAGTACCACCTGGACGAGCCCCTGGTCGTCCAGTACGGCCGCTGGCTGTGGGACTGCGTCCACCTCGACCTCGGCCGCTCCTTCCAGTACAGCGACCAGGTCTCCGACCTGCTGTCCTCGCGATTCCCGACGACCCTCGTCCTCGTCGCGTACGCCACCGTGCTGTTCGTGGTCCTCGGGGTCGGCGCGGGCATCCTGGCGGCGATCCGCCAGGGCGGCTGGGCCGACTCGGCCGTCGTCGGCACCACCACGCTCGCCGCGTCCGTGCCCTCCTTCGTCGGAGGGATCGCCCTCGTCGCCCTCTTCGGGGTGAAGCTCGGCTGGTTCCCCGTGACCGGCAGCGGCGAGGGTGTCGGCGGCACCCTCCACCACCTCACCCTGCCCGCCGTGGCCATGGCGCTCGGTTCCCTCGCCGTCATCAGCCGCGTCACCCGGCAGGCCATGGTGGAGGCGGGCGCCGCCGAACACGTGGCGGTGGCCCGCTCGGCGGGACTGCCCGAACGGCAGATCATCAGGCGGCACATCCTGCGCAACGCCCTCGGCCCCATCGTCACCATGTGCGGTCTGGTCACCGCGGGCATGCTCGCCGGGACGGTCGCCGTCGAGACCGTCTTCGGACTGAGCGGCATCGGCTCGCTGCTCGTCGGCGCCATCAACACCCATGACTTCCCGGTCGCCCAGGCGGTCCTGCTGCTGATGGTCACCTCCTACATCGTCGTCACCACCGTCGTGGACCTCGTGCACCCCCTGCTCGACCCCCGCCTGACCGCCATGAGGAGCACCGCATGACCGCCCTCCCCGCCGAGGCCGTCCCGGCGGCCGCCCTGCCGGTCACCGTGAAACGGGCCCGCCGCCCCTGGGGCGTGACCGTCGCCGCGGTCTTCCTCGCCCTCGTGGTGCTCGCCGCGGGCTTCGCCCCGCTCCTCGCTCCGTACGCCCCGGACGCCATCGACCTGTCGTCCTCCCTGGTCGGCACGAGCGGCGCCCACCCCCTCGGCACCGACGCCTCGGGGCAGGACCTGCTCTCCCGGGTGCTGTACGGCGCCCGCACCAGCCTGCTCGCGCCGCTGCTCCTGCTGCTGCTCGCCTCCGTGCTGGGCGTCACCCTCGGCACGGTCGCCGCGTGGCGCGGCGGCTGGGTCGACACGCTGTTGTCCCGGATCACCGACGTCATGTACGCCTTCCCGGGGCTGCTGTTCGTCGTACTGATCATCGCGGTGTTCGGTGCCGGCATGACCACGTCCGTGATCGCCCTCGGGCTCGCCTACGCCCCGACGATCGCCAAGTACACGCGCAGTGTCGCGCTGGCCGAGCGGTCCAAGGCGTACATCGACGCCTACCGGGTCCTCGGCATGAGCGGCACCCGGATCTGCGTCGCCCATCTCGTGCCCAACCTGGCCCGGTCCGTCGTCGGCTACCTCGTCGTCCTGTTCGGCGAGGCCCTGATGGGCCTGGCCACCCTCAGCTACCTCGGCTTCGGCGCCCAGCCGCCCAGCTCCGACTGGGGGTTGATGGTCCAGGAGGGCCAGGCCGCCATCGTCCAGAACGCCCTGCTCCCCGCACTCGTGCCGGGCACCGCCATCGCCGCCGTCGTGGTGGCCTTCAACGTGGTCGGCGTCTGGGCCGCCGACCGGCTCGGCGCCAGGAGGTAGCGCGCGCATGCTGCTCGACATCGAGAACCTGACCGTCCAACTCCCGGGCGCCGCCCGGCCGTTGCTCGCCGACATCTCCCTCCAGGTCCGCACCGGCGAAATCGTCGGACTCGTCGGCGAATCCGGCTCCGGCAAGTCCACCACCGCCAAGGCCGCCCTGCGCATCCTCCCCGACGGCGCCCAGGCCACCGGCCGGGCCCTCGTCGACGGCACCGACGTGCTGACGATGAACGGCCCCCGGCTGCGCGAACACCGGTCCAGGACGGTCGCGATGGTCCACCAGGACCCCCGCTCCGTACTCAACCCGGTCCGCCGAGTCGGCGACTTCCTCGTCGAACGGCTCCTCGCCACCGGGCAGTCGGACAAACGTGCCGCCCGCCTCCGCGCCGTCGAACTCCTCGACGCCGTCGGCCTGCCCGACCCGGAACAGCGCATCCGCCAGCACCCGCACGAGATGTCCGGCGGCATGCTGCAACGCGTCGTCATCGCCGGCGCCCTCGCCGCCGAACCCCGCCTCCTCCTCGCCGACGAGGCGACCAGCGCCCTGGACGTCACCACCCAGGCCGAGATCCTCGCCCTGCTGCGCAAGCTGCGCGCCGAGCGCGACCTCGGACTCCTCTTCATCACCCACGACCTGCAACTCGCCGCCGCCTACTGCGACCGCGTGTACGTCATGTACGCGGGCCGGATCGTCGAGGAACAGCAGGCCGGCCGCCTCTTCACGGACGCCCGGCACCCCTACACCCGAGGCCTGCTCGACTGCTCGCCCGAACTGGGCGACACCACCCGGGTCCTGCGCCCGATCCCCGGCAAACCCCCGTCCCTGGCCGAGCACTTCACGGGCTGTCCGTTCGCCCCGCGCTGCCCCCACACCGAGCCCGAGTGCGAGAGCGGTCCGCCCGAGCCGGTCCCCGTCGAGGGCGGCGGCACGGCGGCGTGTCGACGCCTCGCCACCCTGTCCGTACGACCGGCCGTCAGGAGTACGTCATGACCGGCACCCCTCCGACCCGGCCGCTGCTCGTCGTGGACGGCGTGACCAAGACCTACCGGCTGCCCGGCGGCGAGCGCTTGACCGCCGCCGACCAGGTGTCCTTCGCCGTGCCCCGAGGCGGATCCGTCGGCATCGTCGGCGAATCGGGCTCAGGCAAGAGCACGGTCGCGCGCATGCTCGTCGGCCTGCTCCGGCCCGACTCCGGCACGATCACCGTGGAGGGCAAGGACCGCGCCCACGGGCGGGGCAGGCTCAGCCGCCGCGACCGGCTGGCCCGCGCCCGCGACATCCAGATGGTCTTCCAGGACCCCTATGTCTCGCTCGACCCCCGACTGACCTCCCGGCAGTGCCTGCGCACCGCCCTGCGCCTGCACCGGCACCCCGAGCCGGACACGCGAATCGACGCGCTGCTCGACCAGGTCGGCCTCGGCAGCCGGGAGGGAGACGCACGGCCGCACGCCCTCTCCGGCGGCCAGCGGCAACGCCTCGCCATCGCCCGCGCCCTCGCCGTCGACCCCCGCATCCTGGTGCTCGACGAGGCGGTCGCCGCGCTGGACGTGTCGATCCAGGCGCAGATCCTCCAGCTCCTCGGCGAGATCCGCCGGGACACCGGGGTCGCCCTGGTCTTCGTCAGCCATGACCTGGCCGTCGTCCAGCACATCACGGACGAGACGGTGGTCATGCGGCGCGGAGTCGTCGTCGAGCAGGGACCGACGGCGCGGGTACTGAGCGATCCGCAGGACCCGTACACCCGGCTCCTGCTCGACTCGGTGCCGCACGAGGGCTGGGACCCCGGCGGCGTACGACCGCTGGTTGCGTGATGATGCGGGAGGGGCACCGCACGCCCCACGAGCCGAAAAGAGAGCCCGAACGAGAGAGGGCACCATGAGGATCCACCTGACCAGCGTCTTCGTCGACGACCAGGACAAGGCCCTGCGCTTCTACACGGAGGTACTGGGCTTCGTGAAGAAGACCGAGGTCCCGATCGGCGCCGACCGCTGGCTGACCGTGGTCTCGCCCGAGGATCCCGACGGCACCGAACTGCTCCTCGAACCCTCCGGCCATCCCGCGGTGAAGCCGTACAAGGACGCGCTGGTCAAGGACGGCATCCCGGCCACCGCCTTCGCCGTCGACGATGTGCACGCGGAGTACGACCGGCTGCGCGGGCTCGGCGTGCGCTTCACCCAGGAGCCGACGGAGATGGGCCCGGTCACCACCGCGGTGCTGGACGACACCTGCGGCAACCTGATCCAGATCGTGCACCAGGCCGAATAATCGGTTGGCGGAGCCCGGTGACGGGCGCCACGATGCCCCCATGGACTCGCGCGAGCACGAAACCGACACGACGACGACTCGGTGGACGGTCGCGACCGTCTATGACGACATGTGGGTCGACCCGGACGACGATCCACGCGAGACCGAGACCGAGATCGTCGACGAACGCGGTGTGCTGCTGGAGGGCCTGCGCCATTTCCGCCTCACCGTGGAGATGAAGTGCGCGGGCCTGGACGCCGAACAGATGGCGCGGCGCTCCGTACCGCCGTCCACGATGTCCCTGCTCGGGCTGATCCGGCATCTCACCGAGGACGAGCGGCACTTCCGCCGGGTCATGGCCGGCGAGGACGCGCCCAAGCTGTACCGCACCGAGGAGGACCGCGACGGCGACTGGAACGGCGCGGTCGCCGATCCGGCGGTCGTCGAGGACGCCTGGCGGCAGTGGCGGCTGGAGACGGAACGCACCGACCGCTTCATCGCGAGCGTCGACGACCTCGGCACCACCAACGCCGGCTTCTCCGACTTCGGCGCCGAACACGGCGTACAGCTCCAGGTCCGTGACGTCCTGTCGGCGCATGTCAACGAGTACGCGCGGCACTGTGGTCACGCCGACCTCCTGCGCGAGCGGATCGACGGCCGCGTGGGCCAGTAGGCCGCCGTTCGGAAAACTCACCGCGCCACCGATGAGTTTCCGCACGAGGATCGGTCGAAAGGGGTGACAGTTCTCCCGCTCCGGTCTCCCGCTCCAGGAGGTTCTCCATGACGACCGACGGATTCACCACGTGTCTCTGGTTCGACGGCACGGCCGAGGAAGCCGCGCACTTCTACGTCTCGATCTTCAAGAACTCGTCCCTCGGAAAGATCGGCTACTACAACGAGGCCGGTCCCGCCCCCGCCGGCGGCGTGATGGCCGTCGACTTCGTGGCCAACGGCCAGAAGTTCGTCGCCCTCAACGGCGGCCCGATGTTCAAGTTCACCGAGGCGATCTCCTTCCAGATCTACTGCGCCGACCAGGCCGAGGTCGACCACTACTGGGCCAAGCTCACGGACGGCGGCGAGGGCGGCCCCTGCGGGTGGCTCAAGGACAAGTACGGCGTGTCCTGGCAGGTCATCCCGGACGGCCTGATCGAGATGATCAGCGACCCGGACCAGGAGAAGGCCGTCCGCGCCACCAAGGCCATGTACGCGATGGGCAAGCTGGACATCGCCGCCCTGAAGAAGGCGTTCGCGGGGGAGTAGGGGTGACCCGGCTGGTCGGCACCGGCCTGAGCCACCCCCGCACTGCGGTGGCTCAGGCCGGCTGACCGCTGCTGTGCAGTGCCGAGTAGACCCCGCCGCGCCCCAGCAGCTCCTCGTGCGAGCCGATCTCCCGGACGGCGCCGTCCTCCATCACCACGATGCGGTCGGCGCCCCGGATCGTCGACAGCCGGTGCGCGACCACGAACGTCGTACGTCCGTGCAGCAGCCGCCCCAGCGCCTCCTGCACGAGCGCCTCCGACCGGGTGTCCAGCGCCGAGGTCGCCTCGTCGAGGATCAGCACCCGGGGGTCGCGGATCAGCGCCCGCGCGATGGCGAGGCGCTGCCGCTGGCCCCCGGACAGCCGGGCGCCGTGCTCGCCGACCAGGGTGTCGACGCCGTGCGGCAGCCGGTCGACGAACTCCAGCGCGTTGGCGTCCCGCAGCGCGGCCCGTACCGCCGCGTCGTCGGCGTCGTCCATGCCGTACGCCACGTTCTCCCGGACCGTTCCGTCGAACAGGATCGACTCCTGCGGCACCACCGACACGAACCGCCGATACGTCCGCAGGTCCAGCGTGTTCATATCGGTCCCGTCGAGCAGCAGCCGCCCCGAGGTCGGCCGGATGAACCCGATCACGAGGTTCAGCACGGTCGACTTCCCGGCCCCCGAGGCACCGACCAGTGCGACCGTCTCGCCCGGAGACACGGTGAGCCCGAAGTCCCGTACGGCGGGCCGCCCGCCCTCGTCGTACGCGAAACCCACACCCTCGAAGGCCACCTCGCCCCGCAGCCCGGTGACGGCGATCTTGCCCGCGTTGTCCTCCAGCTCGGGCGCCTCCAGCACCTCGCCGACGGAGCGAACCGACTCCAGGCCCTTGGTGATGACCGGCGCGAGCCCCGCGAGCGTGGTCGTCGAGTTGGTGAGGGTGGTCAGGAACGCGCTCAGCATGACCACATCGCCCGGGGTGACACCCCAGACGCCGTAGTAAGAGACGAGCGCCGCGCCCGTCAGGAACAGCACGCCGACCGCGTTCAGGAACACCCAGGCCAGCGAGGCGAACCGCCCGTTGAGGAGGTCGAGGCGGAGCCCGGAGGTGAGCACCTGGCGCAGGGTGCGGTCCATCCGGCCCAGCGCCTTGCCCTCAAGGCCGTGCGCCCGTGTGACGGAGATCAGCCGGGTCATCTCGCTCACCCGCGACGACAGTTGCTCGACCTCGTGCCGGAAACTCTCGTTCTGGGCGCGCAGCCGCGTCCGCAGCCGGACGATCAGCAGGGCCGCGACCGGCACCACCAGCAGGAACACGGGCAGGAACTCGGGCGTCCGGATCCCGATGACGACCAGCCCGCCCATGAGCACGGTGAGCGCGCCGAGCCCCGAGTCGGAACTCTGCTGCATCATCTGCTCGACGGTCTCCACATCACGGACGACCTTGGCCTGGAGCACGCCCGCGCTGACCCGTGAGTGGTAGCCGATCGACAGCTGCTGCATCCGCGTGCACAGCGCGGACCGCAGATCGGTGCCCATGCGGCGCACGCTGCCGTACAGCAGCCGTACGTACAGCAGATGCAGCGGCGGATTGATCACCAGGATCAGCATGATGACCCCGGAGCTGAGCCAGAGCCCGCCGATCGGGCGGTGCTGGACGACGGTGTCGATGATGTCCGCGGTGATCAGCGGCAGCAGCCAGATCGGGCTGTGCTTGACGGTGAAGACGACCAGCGCGACGCCGAGCCGCCACCGGTCGGCGCGGAACAGATAGGCGAGGGTGCGTATCGGGTGCTCGCCCCGGTAACGGTGGTCGAGTGGCTGCTCGGACGACGCCATGGACGGGGGTCCTCCTTGGGAACCTGGCATTGGGGCAAGCGCTTTCTGCCCTCTGTGCGTCGGCCTACACCACCCCGATGGGAGGATCTCCTTCACTCGGCCAGGATCTCCCTGATCACATGCCGGGAGTTCGCCGCGAGCACCGGGTTCGTCTCCCGGTAGTACGGCAGCTGGACCAGCGAGATCGACAGCGCCCAGCCGCGCCCGCGCGCCCACTCGGCGTCGTCGGCGCCCACCGCCTCGCGGAAGGTGTCACGGACACCGGCGGGCAGCAGATTCCACGCCACGATCAGATCGACGGCCGGATCGCCGACCCCGGTGCAGCCGAAGTCGATCACGGCACTGAGCCGCCCCTCGGTGACCAGTACGTTCCCCGGTGACAGGTCGGCGTGCGCCCAGAGGGTCGGTCCCGTGTGCTCGGGCGCCCGCATGGCCTGCTCCCACAGGCCCGTCACCGCCTCCGTGTCCACCTCGCCCGTCAGCTGGGCGAGGGCCGCGCGCGTGTCCGCGTCCCGGGCCGACAGCGGAACCGCCCGGTAGTGGGCCGGCCCGTCCCCGGCGTCGACGCGGCGCAGGGCACGGATGAAGTCGGCGAGTTCCTTGGCCAGCGTCTCGGGGGAGTCGAGCGCGCCCGCGACCGGATTCCGCCCGTCCAGCCAGCCGTACACCGACCAGCACCACGGGAACCCCTCGTCGGCATGGCCCCGCCCGACCGGCTCGGGCACGGCGACCGGCAGCCGGGGCCCCAGCAGGGACAGCCAGCGCTGCTCGTGCTCGATGCTCCCCACCGCCCCGGGATGCCTCGGCAGCCGGACCACCAGCTCGCCCCCGAGCCGGAACATGGCGTTCTCTGTCCCGGCGGACTCCAGCCGCTCCAGGGGCAGTTCCGCCCACTCGGGAAACTGCCGGGCGACCAGGCGCTGGACCAGCGGGGCGTGGATCTCCACCTCGTCGGCATGCATCTTCAGGGCACACATGTCGACCATCCCAGCGGCCGACGGGCGCGCAGTCCACCGAATTTGGCGGCACGACGGAGACCCGGGCGGCCGTCGGGACCGCGGGCCGTCCCGTCACGGCATCGCGGGTCGGCCTGTGGGGGCTGCGGGTTGGTCCGTTACGGGACTGCGGGGTCGGCTTGTCCGGGGCTGCGGGTTGGTCAGTTACGGGAGCCCGGACCCGGCCTCTCCGGGAGTGCGGGTTGGCTTGCCACGGGAGCGCGGGTCGGCCTGTCCGGGACTACGGGCCGGTCTGTCGGGGACGGCGGTTGGCCCGTCACGAGACTGCGGGTTGGCTCGTCACGGGGGCGTGGGTCGGCCTGTCGGGGACTGCGGGTTGGCTCGTCACGGGGGCGTGGGTCGGCCTGTCGGGGACTGCGGGTTGGCTCGTCACGGGGGCGTGGGTCGGCCTGTCGGGGACTGCGGGTTGGCTCGTCACGGGGGCGTGGGTCGGCCTGTCGGGGACTGCGGGTTGGTCCGTTACGGAACCGTGGGTCGGCCTGTCCGAGACCGTGGGTTGGCCTGGTCGGGACCCGTGGGTTGGCCTGTCCGGGGCTCGTGGTTGCTCCGTCACGGGACCGTCGGCCGGTCTGTCCGGGGACCGCGCGCCGGTCTGTCCGGGGACCGCGCGTCGGCCTGTCCGGGACCGCGCGTCGGCCTGTCCGGGCCGGCGTGCCCGCCCGTCGCCGCGCGCGTCGGCCCGGCGCCACGCCGACCGGAACGCCCCCGTCCGCGCGTAACCACTGCGTTTCCCCGGTTAATTTCCGCCGCCGAAGGGTTGGCGGGAAACCGCTCCCTCGTTATCGTTCACGGACTTCACTTAATCGTTCCGCTGAACGAATAGCGGGAAGGGCGGTCGGTCCATGTCCGACATCCACCACCCGGCACGGCGGTCGGTGCTCGCCGCGGGTGTGGCCTCGGCGGCCTCGCTCGGCGCGTCCTGGCTGCTGACCGGCTGCACGGGCGCCGCGTCCGCGCCGGTGCTGCCCGCCGCCGTACAGAAGGGCGCCCCCGACCGCGGCGGCACCCTGCGCATCGCCCGGCCGCCCGCCTCCGACGCCGAGACCCTCGATCCGGCGAGCGCCCTGTCCGCGTACGAATATCTGGGCGCCCTCTACAACCGCCTCGTCCGCGTCGCCGCCGACGGCACCCTCGCCCCCGACCTCGCCGAGTCCTGGGAACCGGACGCCAAGGCGAGCACCTGGACCTTCCGGCTCCGCAAGGGCGTCGCCTTCCACGACGGGCGTGCCTTCACCTCCGCCGACGCGGCCTACACGCTCCGCCACATCCTCGACAAGGCGACCGCCTCTCCGCAGGCCGCCGTTCTCGCCCCGCTGGTCGACCCGGCCGCGCTGCGCACCCCCGACGAGCACACCCTCGTAGTCCCGCTGAAGACCCCGAACGCCGAGTTCCCGAGCCTGCTCACCCACTACAACTGCTATGTCGTCCCGGACGGCAGCGCCCGCTCGATCGGCCGTACGGGCATCGGCACCGGCCCCTTCAAGCTGGAGTCGTTCGCGCCCGCCGGACCCGGCCGGGTCACCGCGTACGTGGATCACTGGGCGGGGCGTCCCGTCCTCGACGCGATCGCGTTCTACTCGGTCGCCGACATGTCCGCGCGATCAAATGCCCTGCTGGCGGGACAAGTTGATCTGCTCTCCCAGACCAACCTCGACTTCGCCACCGCCCGCGTGGTCGCCGCCTCAGACCGCGCGACCGTCGCCCGCGTCAAGAACGCCCAGTGGTACGTCCTGCCGATGCTCACCACGGAGAAGCCCTTCACGGACGTACGGGTCAGGCAGGCCATGAAGCTCGCCTACGACCCCGAGCACGTGGTGAAGGTCGCGCTGCAAGGCGCGGGCGCCGCCGGCTGGGACAACCCCGTACCGCCGAGCGACCCCAACCACTTCTCCGCACACCCGGCGCACGACCCGGAGAAGGCCCGCCACCTGCTGAAGCAGGCAGGGCAGGAGGGGTTGGCCGTCGACCTCTACACCTCCTCCTACGACCCGATCTTCACGCCGATGGCCCTCGCCTACCAGGACTCCGCCAAGCGGGCCGGCATCCGGATCAGGGTCAAGACGGCCGCCGCGGACTCGTACTACACCCAGATCTGGATGAAGAAGCCGCTCATGGCCACCTACTGGTTCACCGGCAGACCCGTCGACCAGCTCTTCACCCAGATCTTCCGCAGCGGCTCCTCCTACAACGAGACCGCCTGGTCCGACAAGGCCTTCGACGCCGTCCTCGACCGGGCGCGCCGCGAGACCGACGACACGAAACGCCGCGAACTGTACGGCGAGGCACAGACGTTGGTGATCGAGAAGGGCGGGGCGATGACCCCGATGTTCGCCGACCGGCTCGTCGGGATCTCGCGCAAGGTGCGCGGATACGCCGAGCACGGCTTCGAGTTCGACTACCGCGGCATCGGCCTGAAGGACGGGGTGTGATGAGCATGCTGACCTTCGTCGCGCGCCGGATCGCCGCCGCCTTCGGCACCCTCCTCCTCTCCTCCGTCCTGGTCTTCCTCGCCGTCCAGGCACTCCCCGGCGACGTCGCCACCCAGATCCTCGGCAAGGACGCCACCCCGGACGCCGTCGCCGCCCTGCGCACCCAGTTGGGCCTCGACCAGCCCGCCTGGGAGCGCTACTTCGACTGGGTACGTGGCGCCCTGCACGGGGACTTCGGCACCTCGCTCGTCTCCGGCAAGGCCGTCGGCGGCGAAGTCTCCCTGTACCTCGGCAACTCGGCGCTGATCGCCCTGATCACCGTCCTGTTCGCGGTCACCGGCTCGATCGTCCTCGGCATCGTCGCCGGCCTGTACCGCGACCGTTGGCCCGACCACCTCATCTCCACGGTGAGCCTGGTCGGCATGAGCGTCCCCGAGTTCGTCGTCGCGACCGTCCTGGTGCTCTGCTTCTCCGTCGCACTGCCCTGGTTCCCGGCGGTCGTGCTGTACGGACCCGAGGCGAGCGTCGGCCAACTCCTGCCCGCCGTATGGCTTCCGGCCCTCGCCCTGGCCATCGTCATGGCCGCCTACATCGTGCGTATGGCCCGCACCTCGGTGATCGACGTGATGGCGAGCGAGTACGTGACGACCGCCCGCCTCAAGGGCCTGACCACCTGGCGGGTGGTCACCCGGCACGCCCTGCCGAGCGCGCTCCTGCCCACCCTGCACGTCATCGCCCTCAACGTCGCCTGGCTCGCGGGCGGGGTCGCCGTCGTCGAGAACGTCTTCAACTACCCCGGCGTCGGAAAGCTGATGCTCTCCTCCGTGCAGAACCGGGACCTGCCCGTCATCCAGGCCATCGCCCTGGTCAGCGCGGTCGTGTACGTGTGCTGCAACCTCGCCGCCGACCTCACGGCGATGGCCCTGAACCCCAAGCTCCGTACGCGCGGGAGGACCCGATGACCGCCCTCACCCTCGCCCCCGTGGCAGGCCGCGCCTGGCGCACCCTGCGCACCTCGCGCACCGCCCTCGTCGGCCTCGCGATCGTCGCCGTGCACGTCCTGATCGCCCTGCTCGCGCCCGTCCTCACCTCCTACGACCCCATCGCCAACGACTCCTCGGAGGCGTTGCTGGGCCCGAGCTGGTCCCACTGGGCGGGCACCGACCAGTACGGCCGGGACGTCCTCGCCCGTGTCCTGTACGGCGGTCGCTACGCCCTCGGTGTCTCGGTCGCCGCCACCCTGCTGACCGTCGCCCTCGGCACGGTCGTCGGATGTGCGGCGGCGCTGCGCGGCGGCTGGTTCGACGACGTGCTCGGCCGTGTACTGGACGCGATCCTGTCCGTGCCGTCGATCCTGGCGCTGCTCGTCATCGTGACCGCCCTCGGCACCGGCCCGTCGGTCATCGTCCTGGCGATCGCCGTCGTGTACGTCCCCCAGGTCGTCCGCGTCGTGCGCGGCGCCGCCCTCGCGGTCGTACCCGCCGACTACGTCACCGCCGCCCGGGCGCGCGGCGAGGGCACCTGGGCGATCCTGCGGCGGGAGATCCTGCCGAACATCACCGACGTGGTGTGCGTGGAGTTCGCGATGCGGGCCTCCTGGGTGGTCCTGCTGATCTCCTCGCTGTCCTTCCTCGGCTTCGGCGCCGACCCGCCGACCCCCGACTGGGGACTGATGGTCGCCGAGAACCGCACCGCCATCACCGTCGTCCCGATGGCGAGCCTCGCACCGATCATCGCCCTGGCCACCCTCGTGGTCGGGCTCAACCTCGCGGCCGACGGCCTGTCCAAGGCGTGGGGCGTCGACAGGATCAGGGAGGGCAACTGATGTCCGGCTCGATCGTCTCCGTGAACTCCCTGTCCGTGGCCTACCGTTCGGGCGGCCGTGACGTGCCCGCCGTGCACGAGGTGTCGCTGGAGGTCGCCCAGGGGCGGACACTGGCCCTCGTCGGCGAGTCCGGCAGCGGCAAGTCCACTGTCGCGGCGACCCTGTTGGGGCATCTGCGACACGGATCGCGGATCACCGGCGGCTCGGTCGTCGTGGACGGACAGGACGTGTTCGCCCTGCCCGCACGGGAGTTGAGGCAGCTGCGGGGCAGCACCGTCGCCATGGTCGGCCAGAACGCCGGCCACGCGCTCACCCCCTCCATGCGGATCGGCCGGCAGATCGCGGAGGCGGGCGGCAGCGTCCCCGTCGTCGACCTGCTGGAACAGGTCCGGCTGCCGCGCCCCGCCGAACTGGCCCGGCGCTACCCGCACGAACTGTCCGGCGGCCAGCAACAGCGCGTCGCCATCGCCATGGCCGTCGCGGCCCGCCCCAAGGTCCTCGTCCTCGACGAGCCGACGACCGGCCTGGACGTGGTGACACAGCGCGGGGTCCTCGACCTGATCGCCGCCCTGCGCGACGAACTCGGCCTGGCCGCCGTCCTGGTGAGCCACGACCTCGGCGTCGTCGCGCACATGGCCGACGACGTGACCGTGCTGCGCTCGGGGCGAGTGGTGGAGGCGGCGCCCACGCGGACGCTCTTCACGGCGCCCCAAGACCCGTACACCAGACGCCTGTTGGCGAGCGTGCCGCGCCTCGACGACACCGGGCTCGCGATCGTGGGCGAGACGGGCGAGCGGGAGGTGCGCGCGAAGGCGGCCGTGCCCGACGACTCACCCGTCGCTGTCTCGGCCGTCGACGTCACCGTCGACTACGGATCCACCCGTGCCGTGCACGGCGTCTCCTTCGACGTCCGGCGCGGCGAAGTCCTCGCCCTCGTCGGCGAGTCGGGCAGCGGCAAGTCGACGCTCGCCTGGACCCTCGCCGGGCTGCGCACCCCGTCCGGGGGCACGATGACCCACGAATCGGGCGACCTGGCCCGGCCCGCCGGGCGGCGTCCGCTTTCCCTGCGCCGCCGGGTGCAGCTCGTCTTCCAGAACGCGGACACCTCCCTCAACCCCCGCCGCTCGGTCGGCGACGCGATCCGTCGTCCCCTCCGGTTCTTCGGTACGGCGGACAGCCGTACGCAAGCCGCCGAACGGGCCCGCCGGCTCATCGCCGACGTCCGGCTCGACCCCGACCTCGCCGACCGGCTGCCCGCCCAGCTCTCCGGCGGCCAGCGTCAACGCATAGGCATCGCGCGGGCGTTGGCGGGCGAACCCGACGTCCTCATCGCCGACGAGATCACCACCGCCCTCGACGTCTCCGTCCAGGCAGACGTCCTGCGCCTCCTCGACGACCTGCGCCGGGAACGCCGACTCGCCTGCCTCTTCATCAGCCACGACCTGGCTGTCGTGCGGGGCATCGCGGACCGGGTGGTGGTGCTGCGGAGCGGGGTCGTGGTCGAAGAAGGCCCGACGGACGCGGTGTTCGCCTCGCCAGGACATCCGTACACCCGCCAGTTGATGGCCGCCGCCCTCGAACCCGACCCCGACGCCCGCCCGTTCGCCGGGAGCATCCCTGAATGGGAGGACGCGGCCGAACCCGACGACCAGTGGACCGAGCACGGCGACGGACACCGGGTCCGCCGCTGGCGCGCGGCCGGTGCCCTTGTCACCGAAGGAGTTTCGTGAAGTACCGCGAGGAGTTCGAGCGCCAGGTCGTCCGGGAGGACGTCTGGATCCCCACCCGGGACGGCCGGACCCGCCTGCACGCCCGTATCTGGCGCCCGGCGGACGCGGTCACGGACCCGGTGCCCGCGCTCCTCGAATACCTCCCGTACCGCAAGAGCGACTGGACGGCCCCCCGCGACGCCCAGCGCCACCCCTGGTACGCCGGACACGGCTACGCCTCCGTCCGCGTCGACGTCCGGGGGCACGGGGACAGCGAGGGCACACCCGGTGACGAGTACGACGCCCAGGAACTCGCGGACGGTGTCGACGTCGTCAACTGGCTTGCCGCACAAGCCTGGTGCACGGGCGCGGTCGGCATGTTCGGGATCTCCTGGGGCGGTTTCAACTCCCTCCAGATCGCCGCCCTCGCCCCCGAACCGCTGAAGGCGATCGTCACCGTCTGCTCGACCGACGACCGATACGACAACGACGTCCACTACACGGGCGGCGCCGTCCTCGGCATCGACATGCTCGCCTGGGCCGGCACGATGCTCGCCTTCGCGGCCCGCCCACCGGACCCGACGGTCGTCGGCGCGGACCGCTGGCTGCCGATGTGGCGCGAGCGCCTCGACGCCCTCGAACCCTTCCTGCACACCTGGCTGGACCATCAGCAGCGCGACGACTACTGGAAGCACGGCAGCGTCTGCGAGGACTACGACGCCATCGGCGCGGCCGTCCTCGCGGTCGGTGGCTGGCACGACCCGTACCGGGACGCCGTGCTGCGACTCGTGGAACACCTGCCCGCGGACCGCGTACGGGGTCTGATCGGCCCCTGGTCGCACCAGTACCCGGACCGGGGACTCCCGCCCGGCCCCGCGATCGGCTTCCTCCAGGAGACCCTGCGCTGGTGGGACCAGCACCTCAAGGGCATCGACACGGGAGTCATGCGCGAGCCCTTGCTCCGGGCGTGGATCAACGACCCGGTACCACCCGCGACGTCGTACGAGGAGATGCCGGGCAGGTGGGTGGGGGAGAGTAACTGGCCCTCGCCGAAGGTCACTTGGGACACACGCCCGCTCGGCACCGGCGACGCCCCCGTCCTCGTACGCTCGCCGCAGCACACCGGCCTCGACGCCGGGCGCTTCTTCCCCTTCGGCAACGCCAGCGACCTGCCGCCCGACCAGCGGGAGGAGGACGGGCGTTCGGTGTACTTCGACTCGCCGGTGCTGGCGGAGCGGGTCGAGATCCTCGGGCGCCCGCGCGTCCGGCTGCGCCTCGACAGCTCCACCCCGCGCGCCCATGTGATCGCCCGGCTGTGCGACGTCGCCCCCGACGGGTCGTCGACGCTCGTCACGCGCGGGGTGCTCAACCTGCTGAGCAGAAACGGGCGGGACAAGGCCGTGGAGTGGAGCCCGGGGGCGTACGAGGACGTCGAGTTCGAGCTGAACGGCATCGGTTACGCCTTCCCGCCCGGCCATCGCGTGCGGGTGGCCGTCTCCGACGCCTACTGGCCGTGGGTGTGGCCGCACGGCGAACGCGGCGAACTGCGCGTCGTACCGGCCGACAGCGCCGTACTCCTGCCGATGCGGCAGACGCCGGACGAGGCGCAGGCGATCGTGTTCGAGGAGCCCGAACAGGCCCCGCCGCTGCCCGTGACCTACGACCGGCCCGCCGACCCGGCACCCGAACGGCTCGTCACGCACGATGTCGCCAAGGGGGAGTGGACCCTGGAGGTCGACCCCAACTACGGGGGCTCGCGCACCTATCCGGACGGCCTGCGGTACGAGGAGAGCGCACGGGAGACGTACCGGATCCGCTCCGACGACCCGCTGTCCGCGCGGGCCGTCTCCGAGTGGCGTATCCGGCTGCGGCGCGGGGCGGACCGCGACGAGTGGGACGCTGAGATCATGGCGCGGACGGAGCTGCGGGCCACGGCCGCGGAGTTCGTCATGGACAGTCGCGTCGAAGCACGGGCGAACGGAGAGACAGTGGTCAAGCGCGCATGGCACCGCACCACCCCGAGGACCTCGGGATGACGGCCGCCAAGCCCTCCCGG
This sequence comes from Streptomyces sp. NBC_00075, assembly GCF_045041225.1. Classification (NCBI taxonomy): domain Bacteria; kingdom Bacillati; phylum Actinomycetota; class Actinomycetes; order Kitasatosporales; family Streptomycetaceae; genus Streptomyces; species Streptomyces sp. NBC_00075. The sequence goes on along the minus strand of NZ_CP108243.1, from coordinate 583,587 downwards.
CCCGCCGCGAAGGCCCCCCGCCGCGCCGTGGCCGCCGCCGACCGCACCCGGCAGCCCACCGAGGTGCGCCGACGGCTCATCGTCGAGGCGGCCGTGCCGCTGATAGCGGAGCGCGGATACGCGGCGGTGGGCGTGCGCGACGTCGCCGCCGCGGCAGGGGTGTCGGTCGGCACCGTCACTTACCACTTCGGCAGCGTCCAGGAGATCCTCTCCGAGGCGATGGTGCTGCACATCGAGCGGTACTACGCGGCGCTCAACGAGGCCGCCGACCGGGCGAGCAGCGGGGCCGAGGCACTGCGGCTGCTCGTCGACGCGCTGTTCACCGAGGACACCGACCGGCACTGGCGGATGTGGTTCGACTACTGGAACGCGGGCTCCTTGGGTGAAGGGGGCGTGACCGACGAGGCCTTCGCGCGCGGCCAGGCCCAGCGCTACGAGGCCTGGCACAGCCAGATCCGCGCACTGGCCGAACGAGCCGTCGCCGACGGGGAGTTCACCTGCGACGACCTCGACGGCTTCACCGTCCGCTTCGCCGCCCTCGCCGACGGCCTGGCCCTGCAACGGCTGCGCCAGGCACCCCCGTTGAGCACCCAGGACGCCCGCCGACACCTCAACCGGCTGATCGGGACGGAACTTCGGCCGTCCGCGTGAGCGACGCGGGCGCCGGTGCGGGGCGTCCGATGTGAACGCCCCGCACCCGGCGCTCAGTTCACGGCGTCATCCCGTTGGTGCACGCGGCACCGGGCTCGGGCGTCTGCTCACCCTGGACGTACTTGTCGAGGAACTTCGCGACCCTCGGGTCCGAGGCCTTGTCCACCTTCAGCTGGTGCTCCCAGGCGCTCAGCACGATCGGCGACGACTGGTCCTCGTACGGACTCATGAAGGTGTACGACGTGTTGGTCACCTTCTCGGACAGCGTCTCGACGTCCGCCTTGGCGGCCTTGTCGTTGTACGTGATCCAGACGGCGCCGTGCTCGAGGGCGTGCACCGCGTTCTCGTTGGGGACGGTCTTCGTGTAGACCTGCCGGTCGCAGTTGACCCACACCTGGTTGTGGTCGCCGCCGACGGGCGGGCTCATCTTGTAGGTGACGGCCGTGTCGACGTGGTTCTGGGTGAGCTTGGACCAGCTCTTCACGCCCGATATCGGCGCGGCCTTCGCCTCCTCCTTGTCCTGGGCGGAGTCGATCAGGAGCCAGCCGCCGCCGGCCAGGCCGACGAGGATGACGGCGGTCGCACCGAGCGTGAGCAGCCGCATCCGGCGCTCACGAGCCTGCTCGGCCTTGCGCAGTTCTTCCATGTGGGCGCGGCGGGCCGCGGTCTTCGCCTTGGCATTGGATGTACCCATGGGATGTCCTTCTCCGGGCCGTACCGTCTCCGGGCACGGCGCTGCGAACTGGGGTGATGATCGTGGTCGGGGCCGAAGGGGCCGGGCCGGCGGGTGCGGGCCCGAACACGGCCTAGACCCTGAGCAGTTGCAGCTCGTGGAGGTCGGGAGGGCGGGCGCTGCCCGGGATCCGGGACGGGCCGAGAGCGCGCCCGGCGGGCGCGGTGCTCAGCTGGTCCAGGGCGGCGGCCCGGTCCGCGCCGATGAAGGGCGCGTGGTTGAGGACACCGTGGTGGCCCGGGGTGTGACAGCCGTGGAGCGGGCCCTCCTGGCAGGGGTCCCGGTCGGCCGCGTGCACGGCGTGCGCCGACGTCGACCGCGACGGCCCGGCGTCCGGCGAGGGCAGCGAGCCGGCGCAGGAGAACGCGAACGTCGCGAGGACGAGAACCAGGACGCCCAGCAGATGCGGGAGGCCGCCGCGGGCATGCCGCGTCGCGAGGCGACGCACCCGTGCAGCGGACATCGGGACACCTGAAGATAGGGGAGGGGCCAAGGAGACAAGCGCCGATGAAATTATCAGACCGCAGGGTTGTGTTACTGCCGCGCCCTACCCCAGATCGTTGACCAACACCGCCGCCCCGTCGAACCGCCCGCCCTTGAGATCCCGCAACGCCTCCGGCGCCCGCGACAGCGGACAGGTGTGCGTGGTCGCGTGTACGCCGTGCAGCGCGGCCAGCGACAGGAACTCACGGGCGTCCTCGCGGGTGTTGGAGGTGACGCTGCGCAGCTCCTTCTCGTAGAACAGGTCGGTGTCGTAGCGCAGCGGTGGGATGTCGCTGAGATGGATGCCCGCGACCGCCAGCACCCCGCCCCGGTCGAGCGCCCGCAGCGCCACCGGTACGAGGTCGCCGACCGGCGCGAACAGGATCGCGCTGTCCAGCGGCTCCGGCGGCGGGTCGTACGCCCCCCGCGCCGAGGCCGCGCCGAGCGCGAGCGCCAGCCGCCGCGCGGCCGGGTCCCGGGTCAGGACATGCACCCTGGCGCCCTCGGCGAGCGCGACCTGCGCGCACAGATGGGCGCTGCCGCCGAACCCGTACAGCCCGAGCCGCCCGCCCGGCGGCAGCGCGCACCGGCGCAGCGCGCGGTGACCGATGATGCCCGCGCAGAGCAGCGGAGCCAGGGCGACGTCGTCGATGTCGTCGAAGGGGAGTCGGTGGACGAACGCGGCCGGGACGGTCGTGTACTCGGCGTAGCCGCCGTCCGCGTCCCAGCCGGTGTACTCGGAGGCCGGGCAGAGGTTCTCCGCCCCGCGCCGGCAGTGGACACAGGTACCGTCCGTGCGACGCAGCCAGGCCACACCCACCCGGTCACCGAGGGCGAAACCGCGCACGGCCGGTCCGGCCCCGGCCACCACGCCCACCACCTCGTGCCCGGGCGTCACCCCGGGCCGGTGCACCGGCAGATCCCCCTCGGCGACATGCAGATCGGTCCGGCACACCCCGCACGCGCGCACACGCACGAGGAGTTCGTCGGCGCCGGGCACCGGGACCGGCTTCTCGACCAGCCGCAACGGCCCTTCCCCGGGCCCCACCGGGCCGGGCCGGTCCACCACCCACGCACGCATCGTCCCGTCGGCCATGCCTTCCAGTCTGTAACAGCTCGGGCCGCTCGGCGCGCGCCTCGGCCGAAGCCTGACTAGCGTGAGAATTCGGACCACCCGACGAGACCGGAGAGGCCGGAATCATGGCCGTGCAACCTGAGGGAACCCCCTGTTGGGCCGACGCGATGTTCAACGACGTCGAGGGAGCCAAGAGCTTCTACGGCGAGGTGCTGGGCTGGACCTTCGGCGAGTCGTCGTCGGAGTACGGCAACTACACGCAGGCCTACGCCGACGGCAAGGCGGTTGCCGCCGTCGTCCCGCCCATGCCCGGGCAGGAAGGGCAGTCCGCGTGGTGTCTGTATCTCGCCTCGCCGGACGCCGCCGCCACCGCCACCAAGATCCGTGAGAACGGTGGCGAACTGCTGATGGAGCCGATGCAGGTGGGCGAGTTCGGCACCATGTGCCTGGCCCGCGACCCCGGCGGCGTCGTCTTCGGCGTCTGGCAGGCCGGTACCCACGAAGGCTTCGAAGCGGGAGCGGAACAGGCCGGCGCCTACTGCTGGGCCGAGGTCTTCACGCGCGAGGTGGAGAAGTCGGACACCTTCTTCCCGGCCGTCTTCGGCTACTCGGCGAAGCAGATGCAGGACGACGCCATCGACTTCCGTATGTACGACCTGGGCGAGAAAACCGTCCTGGGCCGGATGCGGATGACGGACGACTTCCCGCCCGAGATGCCGCCGTACATCAACGTCTACTTCAGCGTCGCCAACTGCGACGACGCCGTCGCCACCGCCACCAAGCTCGGCGGTGTGCTGCGCTTCGGCCCCATGGACAGCCCCTTCGGCCGGTTCGCCGCGCTGAGCGATCCGCAGGGCGCCAACTTCTCGATCATCGACCTGACGACGACGGCCGGTGAGATGCCCAAGTCGACGGACGTGGACTGAGCGAGGTACCGAACGGGGCGGCCGGGGGCCCGGTTCGCGCATGGCATGATCGAGCGCATGCGTGAACGAGTGGTGGCCGCCTGCGACGGGGCCTCGAAGGGAAATCCGGGACCCGCGGGCTGGGCCTGGGTGGTGGCCGACGGCTCGGAGAGTCCCGCCCGCTGGGAGGCCGGGCCGCTCGGCAGAGCCACCAACAACGTCGCCGAACTCACCGCGCTGGAACGCCTGTTGACGGCCGTCGCCCCGGACGTACCGCTGGAGATCCGCATGGACTCCCAGTACGCGATGAAGGCCGTCACCACCTGGCTGCCCGGCTGGAAGCGCAAGGGCTGGAAGACGTCCGCCGGCAAGCCGGTCGCCAACCAGGAACTCGTCGTCCGGATCGACGAACTCCTCGACGGCCGCTCCGTCGAGTTCCGTTACGTCCCCGCCCACCAGGTCGACGGCGACAAGCTCAACGACTTCGCCGACCGCGCCGCCAGCCAGGCCGCGATCGTCCAGCAGTCGGCGGGCAGCGACCTCGGCTCCCCGGAACCCCCGGCCTCACCCGACACCCCACGCTCGACACCCAAGAAGACGTCAGGCACGAAGACGTCTCGGCCGCGCAGCGCCAACTCCTCCACCAACCGCACCCTCAAGGCAAAGTTCCCGGGCCGCTGCGTCTGCGGACGCGCCTACGCGGCAGGAGAAACGATCGCCAAGAACCCCCAGGGCTGGGGCCACCCGGAGTGCCGCACAGCAGAGGCCCCCTGAGGCGCCCCGCAGGGGCAGCCTCTCAGGGGCGCGGGGAACTGCGTGACCAGCCCCCACCGGCCGGCAGCCGACGAACTGCACTTTCCGCAACCCACGCCCTGCTACTCTCCGACGCGAAATGACCACCTTCTGTAATCGCTAGGGGTGTGTGTGAAGGTCGCCTGTGTCGGAGGTGGGCCCGCCGGCCTGTACCTCTCGATCCTGCTGAAGCTCCAGGATCCGTCCCACGACATCACCGTGTACGAGCGCGACCCGGCGGGCTCGACCTACGGCTGGGGCGTCACCTACTGGCAGGGCCTGCTCGACAAGCTCCACGAGCACGACCCCGACTCCGCGCGGGCCGTCGCCGACGCCTCGGTGTCCTGGAACCACGGAGTCGCCCACGTGGGCGACAGCGCGACCAGGCACCCCGGCGACGAGGGCTTCGGCATCGGCCGCCACAAGCTCCTCGACATCCTCGCCGACCGGGCCCGACAGCTGGGCGTACGGCTGGAGTTCGAGCACGGCGTCACCGACGCAGCCGAACTCGTCGACGCCGACCTCGTCGTGGCCGCCGACGGCGTCAACAGCGCGCTGCGCGAACAGCACTCCGAACACTTCGGCGCCGGCCTGCGAGCCGGACGCAACCGGTACATCTGGCTCGGCACGACCAAGGTCTTCGACGCGTTCACCTTCGCCTTCAAGGAGACGGAGCACGGCTGGATCTGGTGCTACGGCTACGGCTACAGCCAGGACCACAGCACCTGCGTCGTCGAATGCTCCCCCGAGACCTGGACCGGCCTCGGCCTCGACCGGACGAACGAGGCCGACGGTCTCGCCCAGCTGGAGAAGCTCTTCGCCGACGTGCTGGACGGCCACCCCCTGATCGGCCGTTCCGCCGCCGACGGCGCCGCCCAGTGGCTCAACTTCCGCACCCTCACCAACCAGACCTGGCAGCACGGCAACCTCGTCCTGCTCGGTGACGCCGCCCACACCACGCACTACTCCATCGGCGCCGGCACCACCCTCGCCCTGGAGGACGCCATCGCCCTGGCCGACGCCCTCCGTGCGTACGCCGAACTCCCCGTGGCCCTCACCGCGTACGAGAAGCGGCGCAAGTCGGAACTGCTCTCCATCCAGAGCGCGGCCCGATACAGCGCCCAGTGGTACGAGAACCTGCCGCGCTACATCCGGCTGCCCCCGACCCGGATGTTCGCCCTGCTCGGCCAGCGCCACTCGCCGCTGCTGCCCTATGTGCCGCCCCAGCTGTACTACGGCATCGACCGGGCGGCGGGCCGCCTCGAAGCGCTGCGCCGGTTCAAGCGCTGGCTCGGGCCGAAGCTCGCCCGCACCGCGCAGAGCCGGGTGCTGGCCTCCCGTACCCGCGAAGAGGCCGAGGTCTCCGGCAAATAGCCTGGTCACGGCGGCTGTCATTGGGTGAATGACGATTCACCGGTATGGTGAATCGTCATTCACCTCATTTTTTGTCGCGCAGAGCGGCCGGCCGCTGGAGTGCCGATGGACCAGCCTGTCCCGATATCCGACCGGTCGTCCGGCCCGTCGGCCACGCCTCCGCGGAGCCTGCGCGAGCGGATGACCGTTCCGGCGCTGGCGTTCGGCGGGATGCTCTACGCGGTCCAGCAGACCGTCGTCATCCCGCTCCTGCCCGATCTGCCCCGGCTGACCGGTTCCTCGCCCGGCGCGGTCTCCTGGATGGTGACCGCGACCCTGCTGTCCGGCGCCGTCCTCACCCCGGTACTGGGACGGGCCGGCGACATGTACGGCAAGCGGCGGGTGCTCATCGCGGGCCTCGCGCTGATGGTCGTCGGCTCGGTCATGTGCGCCCTGTCGTCGGACATCGGTGTGCTCATCACGGCCCGCGCCCTCCAGGGCGCCGCCTCCGCCGTCGTACCGCTCTCGATCAGCATCCTGCGTGACGAACTGCCGCCGGAGCGCACGGGGAGCGCGGTCGCGCTGATGAGCGCCACCGTCGGGATCGGCGCGGCCCTGGGGCTGCCGCTCGCGGCGCTGATCGTCCAGTACGCGGACTGGCACGTCATGTTCTGGGCGACCGCCGGGCTGGGGGCCTTGGGCGTGGCGGCCGTGTGGTGGGCGGTGCGCGAGTCGCCCGTCCGGGAGCCGGGGCGCTTCGACGTCGTGGGCGCGCTCGGGCTGGCCGTCGGGCTGGTGTGTCTGCTGCTCGGGATCGTCGAGGGCGGCGAGTGGGGCTGGAGCAGCCCGCGCATCCTGGGACTGTTCCTCGGCGCCGTCGGGGTGCTCGGCCTGTGGTGGTGGCAGCAACTGCGCGCCCGGGAGCCCCTGGTGGACCTGCGGCTGGTGGCCCGGCCCCGGGTCGGGCTGTCCCATGTCGCCGCCCTGCTGACCGGGTTCGCCTTCTACGCCAACTCCCTGGTGACGGCCCAGCTGGTGCAGGCGCCCGAGGCCACCGGGTACGGGCTCGGCCTGTCCATCGTCGAGACGGGCCTCGTCCTGCTGCCCGGCGGCATCGTCATGCTGGTGTTCTCGCCCGTCTCGGCCCGGGTCTCGGCGAAGTACGGGCCGCGCGTCACCCTGGTCATCGGCACGGCGGTCATCGCGCTCGGCTATGTCGTGCGCATCGTGGACAGCCGCGACCTCTGGATGATCATCGTGGGTGCCTCGGTCGTCGGTCTGGGCACCACCTTCGCGTACTCGGCCCTGCCCACGCTGATCCTGCGGGCCGTACCGCCCGGCCAGACCGCCTCCGCCAACGGCGTCAACGTCCTCATGCGCACGATCGGCCAGGCCATGTGCAGTGCCGCCGTCGTCGCCGTGCTGGTACGCCACACCAGCCCGGTCGCCGGTACGGCGGTGCCCACCCTGCACGGCTATCTGCTCGCCTTCGGGATGGCGGGCGTCGTCGCCCTGCTGGCCTGCACGGCGGCCCTCACCATCCCCGGCGACCCGGTCACCGGCGGCCCCCGGCGCGCCCGTGGCCGTACCAAGGGCGTCCGGGACGGGGCGATGGAGGGAGCATGAGTGCCGTGCGTACCCCACCGACGACCGACGCCGGCACTGAATCCTCATCCTCCCCGGGGGCGACCCCGCGCAGGGACGCGGAACAGACGAAGGCCGCCATCCTGCGCGCCGCCCGTCATCTCCTCGCCCGCCACTCGCAGGCGGACATCACGCTCAAGGCGGTCGCCGAACGCGCCGGTGTCAGCCCGCCGTTGATCCTCAAGTACTTCGGCAACAAGGACGCCCTCTTCACCCGAGTGATGTCCTTCGACCAGGACGCCGAAGCCCTGCTGGACGCCCCCCTCGACGGCCTCGGCCGCCACATGGTCCGTCTGCTCCTCACCGGCCAGTCCGAGCGCGGCGTCGACCCCGTCCTGCGGATCGTCTTCGCCCCCCTCCAAGGCGACCGCGGCGACATCATGCGCGCCAACTTCCGCACCCAGGTGAGTGAACGCCTCGCCGGCCGCCTCACCGGCCCCGACACTGGCCTGCGCGCGGAACTGGCCGTCGGCACGCTGCTCGGCCTGGGCGTCATGTACGGCATCGCCCGGGGAACGCATCTGCGGGAGGCGACGATCGACGACATCGTGGATCTGTACGCGCCCACCGTGCAGGCCCTGCTGACCCCTTGACGGGGTGTCAGCGCAGCAGCCGGTCGAGGAACGCGTTCCCGAACACCCGGTGCGGGTCGAGCCGGTCCAGGGTGCCGACGGCCTGCTGCCACACGCCGTCCCCGTAGGAGGCAGGTACGGCGGTACCGATGACCTCCTCGTCGTTCCACGCGGCCGTGTCCGTGTACCCCCATCCCTTGGACCACTCGACCCGGGTGAGCGCGTGCCCGCCGTCGTACGTGTCGAGCAGGAACTGTTCGAGTTCGCGGAAGAACGCCTCCGCGTACGGCGTCCCGGGCAGCGTCAGGACGTCCAGCCAGACGGCGGTGTCCCACTCGGGGTGCCCGTCGACGGGGCGCAGCGCGGACAGCAGCGGGGCCTGGGCGCCGGCCGAGTCGGTGTCGCCCGGCTGGTCGAGGCCGGTGGCGCGGATCTCGACGGTGCCGTTGACCGGGAAGCGGCCCAGGGCGGCGTACGCGGCGAGGCGTTCCCGGTAGAACGCGGTGAACTCGGCGATCACGCGCTGCACTTGGTCCCGGCTGGTCAGCACCGCGTAGCCGTTCGCGGTGACCCGGAGAGTCGTCGGCTTGACGTACAGCAGCGTGTTCTTCGACGGCCCCCAGATGTCCGCCGACAGCGTCGCCACCAGCCCGAGCGCGGCCACGTCCAGCTGTGCGTTGCCGAGCACCGGCGCGAGATACCAGGCCCCGTCGGACAGGATCCGCCCGACGAGGTCCGCCACCAGGGTCGGGACGTTGTCGGAGAAGGGGTAGTTGTAGGGCGACGACACGCGCCGCGAGGTGAGCGGTCTGGTGGGGGCGACGCTCCACACCTTCAGCCACGGGAACTCGGTGAAGGCGAACCAGATCGTCTCCACCCGCCCGGCCTCGTCGAGGAAGCTCGCGAAGGTACGCGCACCGGAGTCACTGCCGGGCGCCGCGAACAGCTCCGACGCCGGAATGTCCGTACGGCTGACACAGCGCAGGTTCGCGTTGGCCCCCACCCGCAGCACGACCTCGACGACCAGGGACCGGCCGAGGTGGGTGAGGAGCGCCGCGCAGTCCGCCTCGTCGCGGTCGAACGTCCGCAGGACATAGGCGCCGGCGTCCTCGTCCCACACCACCGCCGTCAGCGACAGGACGAGATTGCTGAGCGAGCCGTACGTGTGTCCGGGCTGCCGGGTCTCCCCGTCGGCCGGTACGGCGGTGCCGTGGGCGTCGACCGCCAGCGCGCCGCCCAGGGTCAGGTCGCCGGGCGCGGGCGCGGCGGTGACCCCGAGTCCGTGCTGCTCCAGGTGGGTGAGCAGGGCCTCCAGGGTGATCCCGGTGCCGGCCCGCACGGCGGCGGGGCCGGTCGACTCCAGGGCGATCCCGGTGAGATGGGTGGCGGTGTCGATCAGGAGCACGGGCGCGCCGGACTCCGTACCGTCGGTGATCGTCAGGGGCGCCCAGCCGTGCGCGGAGCCCCTGGCACGGACCGTCCAGCCGTGCCGCCAGGCCCAGTTGACGACGTCGACCACCTGGGCGGGGTCGGCGGGGGCGCAGGCCCAGAGTCCGTCGGCGGTGATCTCACCGACCCAGTTGCGGTAGCCGGAGCGGTAGGGGGTGACGTCCGCGGGGAAGTCGGGCAGCTCGGCGGCGGCGACCGCGGGATCGGCCGCGATCGCCACAAGGGTGAGGGAGGCGGCGCCGAGCAGGAAGCTCCTGCGCGTCCAGGGAGTGCCGGAGTCGTCGGTTCGCGCCAGTTGATCAGTCACCCGGTCACGCTAGGCGCTCCGGTGGAAGGGCGGTATATGGCCTGCGGGTTCGTCGTGGCTGGTCGCGCAGTTCCCCGCGCCCCTTTGGGGCGCTGCCGAAGTGCACCGGAGCTCGCCAGAGCCGCCCGGACGACTGGCGGCACGGATTCGTTGCGACTTTCACCAATTCACTCTTGTGGGTGACGTGAAGGTCTGAGGCGCCCGGTCCGCGCCCCTGTCCGCACGTCCGCTGGACGGATGACAGACTGACGCCATGGACGAGCGTGCAATCGGTAGGTCGGGTCAGTCGGCGTCGGTCATCGGCCTCGGAACGTGGCAGTTGGGCGCCGACTGGGGCGATGTCGAGGACAAGGATGCCCTCGCGGTGCTGGACGCGGCGGTCGAGTCGGGAGTGACCTTCTTCGACACCGCCGACGTGTACGGCGACGGGCGCAGCGAACAGACCATCGCCACCTTCCTGCGCGGCAGGCCCGAGCTGGACATTCTGGTCGCGACGAAGATGGGCCGTCGGGTCGACCAGATCCCCGAGAACTACGTCCTCGACAACTTCCGTGCCTGGAACGACCGTTCGCGGCGCAACCTCGGCGTCGACCGGATCGACCTGGTCCAGCTGCACTGCCCGCCGACCCCGGTCTACTCCTCCGACGAGGTCTTCGACGCCCTCGACACCCTGGTCGACGAGGGGCGCATCGCGCGGTATGGCGTCAGCGTCGAGACCTGCGAGGAGGCGCTCACCGCGATCGCCCGCCCGGGCGTGACCAGCGCGCAGATCATCCTCAACGCGTTCCGCATGAAGCCCCTCGCAGAGGTGCTGCCGGCCGCCGAGCAGGCGGGTGTCGGCATCATCGCCCGGGTCCCGCTCGCCTCGGGTCTGCTGTCGGGCAAGTACACCAAGGACACGGTGTTCCCCGAGAACGACCACCGCACCTACAACCGCCACGGCGAGTCCTTCGACCAGGGCGAGACCTTCTCCGGCGTCGACTACGCGACCGGCGTCGAGGCGGCGGCCGAGTTCTCCGCGCTGGCCCCCGAGGGATACACCCCGGCCCAGCTGGCCCTCCGCTGGATCCTCCAGCAGCCGGGTGTGACCACGGTGATCCCGGGCGCCCGCTCGGCCGAGCAGGCCCTCGCCAACGCGGAGACCGCCGCCCTGCCGCCGCTGTCGCAGGAGACGCTCACCGCCATCCAGGACCTCTACGACCGCCGGATCAAGGCCCAGGTCGAGAGCCGCTGGTAGCAGGCGGACGTACGCGTGTCACGGCTCCAGGAGCAGCTGCCGTTGCTGCTCCTGGTCGCCGGAGACACTGCCCCGGTCATGGGCGGTGAACGTGCCGGTGAGGGTGGCGCCCGCGCAGCGGACGGCCTCGGGCGTGCCCTGCACGGTGACCGTCACGGGCGCCGACAGCGGCTCGTGCTCCGGATGACCGGGCGCGTGCGACTCCGTACCGACCGTGAACGCGGCCGTGTGCACCGTGGAGTGCCCGTCGTCGTCCCCCGGGAACTCGTCCGCCGGTCCGAAGGCCGACTCCAGGGCCCGTACGACCGTCTGCGCGTCGGCGGCGTTGCCGCCGCTGACCGTGAGGGTGAGCTGCGTTCCGGACATGGCCGGACCTCCTCCACTGTGGCCACCGTGGTGCACTTCGGGTAACCGCCCCGCCGATCATCCAAACCGTCCTGCCGGATCTGATCGAACCGCGCTCGACGGGGCACTCGGAGCCGGACAGACATGTCTGGACGCGGATGCCGGGAGGAACCATGTCGGACACCGACGGTGAGGGCGGCACGCTCGACCGGGGGCGGGAAGAGACCGAGGAGGAGCGCGCCGACCGCAGGTGGGGCGAGCTGATCCAGGAGGTCCGGGTGGCCCAGACGGGTGTGCAGATCCTGTTCGGCTTCCTGCTGACCGTCGTGTTCACCCCGCGCTACGAGCAACTGGGCGACACGGAGCACACGATCTACATCGTCACCGTCGTCCTGGGCGCCGCCGCCACCGGCGCCCTGATCGGACCGGTCGCCCTGCACCGGATCGTCTCCGGCCGCCAGGTGAAACCCGAGGCCGTGCAATGGGCCTCACGGCTGACCCTCGCCGGTCTGGTGCTGTTGTTCGCGACGATGATCTCCGCGCTGCTGCTGGTCCTCCGGGTGGCCACCCACAACGACTTCGTGCCCTGGCTGGTCGCGGGCGTCGTCGTCTGGTACCTGGCCTGCTGGGTCGCGGTGCCGATGTGGACGCGCCACCGCTACACCGAGGACTGAGCGCGCACCGCCGCGAGCTGCCGGTCGTGGACACGGCTCAGCACGAGCAGCGAGACGGTCGCCCCGATCAGCGCGCAGAACATGTCCCACTGCGTGTCCCACACATCGCCCTGCGTGGCCAGGAAGTCGTCGGCCGCAGCGCCGCCGATCACAGCCGCAGCCCACTCGAACATCTCGAACACCGCGCTGAAGGCGAGACAGGCGCACACGGTCAGCGGCGCGAGCCAGCGGCTCCCGCGCAGCGGTGATGTACGGCTCAGCAGCTCCCGTACGAGGATCGCCGGGACGAAGCCCTGCATGAGGTGGCCGAGCCGGTCGTACGGATTGCGGTCGAGGCCGAACGTGTCGCGCGCCCAGTCACCGAGCGGAACCTGCGCGTAGGTGTAGTGGCCGCCGACCATCAGGACGAGCGCGTGCAGGGCGAGCAGACAGCACAGCAGGTTGGTGAGCGGGAAGCGGCGCCAGGTCAGGACGATCACGGGCAGTCCGACCAGGATCCAGACCGTCTCCAGGAACCAGGTCATCAGATCGTGCGGCTGCCACACCGACACCGCGAGGCCGACGGCCACCAGCCCGGCGAGCAGCACGGGAAGGTGCCGTCGCGGGGCGCCGGTGGCCGCCGGGAGAGAGGGGGAGAGGGTGTCGACTGCGGGCATCGGGACGCTCCTTGTGGTGGGAGCATCATCGTGGGGGAGCGGCCCGGCCCCGGGCATGAGTACGAGTACTCAGCCCAGGGCGCTCATGGTCCCCAAGTCCCTACGCGGGTGCGGTGCGTGACGCGCGCAGCGCCGAGATGCACGAGGAGATGGCCTCCTGGAGTTCCTCCAGCTGCTGGACCATGTCGTCCTCGGCGAACTCCTCGACGTCGTCGAAGGTCAGCTCCTCGAACGCCTTCGTCGCCTTCGACAGGCTGCTGTAGAACTTCGTCCGCCGTTCCTGGACGCGCAGTTCGGGGTCGGCCTCGACGGCCTCGACGACGAGGTTCTTGAGGGTGTCGTAGGCCTCGCTCGCCCACTCGCCGGTGTCCTCGTCCTCGTCCAGCTCGTCGAGGAGGGAGAGATGACGCTCCGCCTCCTGGCGCAGGTCGACAGGCGCGTCGATCGTCTGCCCGGCGGGCGTCTTGACCTGGCCGGACTCGGCGATCTGGCGGACGTATCCGACCCGGTCGGCGGACCGGGACTCGGTCGCGACGGCCTTCTTCAGGTCGTCGGTGCGGACGATGTCGCGCGCCAGCTCGGCCTGGAGATCCGGGTCCTCCTTGATCCGGTCGAGCAGCGCGTGCCGGGCGGCGCGGGCCGTCGAGGGGTCCGCCATGATCGCGGCCCGCAGCGCGGTCGGGTTCTCGGCGACCTCCAGCGCCTTCGTCGGCCGGATGCCCTCGGCCTCGGCGGCCTCGGCGATGGCGGTGCCGCGCTCCGAACCGGCGCTGGAACGTGAGCTGTAGTACGTGAGCCACAGGTCGTAGCCCGGGAGTTCGACGTCCTGGCCCGGGGTGAGTGCCTCGAAGTGCGGGACGACACCGTCGTCGGCGGCCTTGTCCCAGGCCTTGTAGTAGCGCATGACCCGCTCGGGCGAGCAGTCGGCGAGCCCGGCGAACTCCTTGGCGGAGACCTTCGGTGTCTCACCGGCGGACTCACCGCCGGGCCGCACGCTCCGCGCCACCTTCAGCGCGAAGGCCCAGCCCCCGGTCCGCGCGTAGGCCCCGAACTCCTGTGCGTCACGCGCCACGAGCGGAGACACGTCGAGGTCGACGGAAGCCTCGGAGGAAGCGTTGTCGGGCTCGGCGGCCGGCTCCGACCAGTCGGACCCGTCGAACTCCTCGGACACGGGGGACACCTCCGGTGTCTCGGACGGCTCGGGCATCTCCGATGCTTCGGACGGGGCGATCGCTACGGTCACAGGTGACTCTCCCGGGCAAGGCTGGACGGACTGCGAAGGTGCAGACAGGCAGCCTATATGCGCTCGTTGACGCTGCTTCGGCAGACCGGGCCCGACCGGATCCCGGCCTGTCACCGGGCCCGCACACCCGGTGGTCGACACGTGTCCCCAGCCATGACTGAACGCTGCTCACTCTCTGAAGGTCCGCAGGAAGGTCTCCAGCGCCCGCCGGTTGGCGGTGTCGTTCCAGTCGGCCGCGGGTGTCGTCCAGCGCAGCGAGTAGCCCGTGTTCTGGCCGGTGAGGAAGCCCCGGCCGAACGTACGGATCCGGATGTTCTCGAAGTCGGACGTCCACTCCATGTCGGCGGCGCTCCGGCCGCGATAGTTCGTCGCCCGGATCTCGCCGATCCGCTGGAAGCCGATGCCCGCCGCGATCAGACCGGGCTGGACGTCGTCGCGCCACACGGCGACCGGGTCGGCCCGGAGCGCCTCGCTGTAGGTGACGGTCAGTGTGCGCGGGTCGTCGTCGGCGCCGAACACGATGCGATAGGCGATGTTGCCGGGGGAGATGTCCTCGCTCAGCCGCTTCCAGCCCTGGGGAAGCGCGACGGAGAACCCCTCCGGGGCGTTGTACACCTGGAACCCGGCGGGCAGCGCGTTGGCGTCGGTGGCGGGGCCCGAGGCGGTGGGCGAGGGCTTGGGGGACGCGGCCGGTGCCGACGCCGACGGTGAGACCGGCCCGGAGGCGGTCGCGCTCGGCTCGGGGGGCAGCTCGGGGAGGGCGGTGTTCCCGCCGGCGGAGGAGGCCGACGGGGCCGGGGCGGCGACCGAGGGGCTGGTGTCCGTGCCGGACGCGGAGACATTGAGGCCGGGCAGGTTGTCCGTCGTGGCGAGGACCGCGACGGTGACCGTGACGGCGGCCAGGGCCGTACCCGCGACGGCGAGCTTGTTCGCGCCGCGTCTGTTCCAGGTCCGGCCGGCACGCCTTGCGGCACCGGCACAGGCGACGCGCAGCCGGGCGGAGGGCACCGGCTCGTCCGAGGTGTCGGGGTCCTCCCTGATGACCCGGACCAGGGCGTCCCGGACCACCGGAGCGGTCAGCCGTTCCCGGGCGTTCTTGCGCAGCAGCCCCGTGATCGCCTGGGTGAGGGGACCGGAGCGCACCGGGCTGCGCAGCGGCAGCCGGTCGACCGCCTTGAGCGTGGCGTCGGGCCGCCCCCGGTCACGGAACGGCGGCCGCCCCTCGGCCATCGCGTAGAGGATCGCGCCGAGCGCCCACAGGTCGGCCGACGGCTCGGCGCGCGCCCCGTGGGCCTGCTCCGGCGAGGCGTACGCGGGTGCGCCGACCCGGGACGCGGAGGTGGCGCCGGCCAAGCCGAAGCCGGTCACCACGACCGGGCCCTGGTCCCGTACGAACACCTGGCCGGGGCTGAGTTCGCCGTGCACGATGCCCTCGCGGTGCGCGGCGTCCAGCACGTCGAGCACTTCGAGCGTGATGCGCGCCGCCCGTACGTAGTTGAACGTGCCCTGCCGCTCCAGGAGTTCGCTGAGCGGTGTGCCGTCGATCCACTCGGCGACCGTCCACAGCGTGCCGAACTCCTCGACCACGTCGGTCACGACGCCCACCCGCCCGGGCAGCACCAGCCCGAGGATCTCGGACGCGCGCATCACCCGGGCGATGGTCCGGCGGGCGGTCTGCTCCCGGGGATCGGGCGGGAGTTGGATCTGGGTCAGGACGACCGGGCGCTCGGATGCGGTGTCCTCGCCGTACCAGGAGACCCGGTTCGTTTCGCGATGGACGACATCGAGGAGTCGGTACCTGCCGGCCACCAACTCGTGTGTGGAGACGTGCGCCTTGACCATGGCCATCCCTCGCTGAACCCCTGGCTCTCACCTTTCCCACAGGTACGACGGGTGCGACGGGGTGTGTTCAAATATTCGGCAACTCCAGGGCCCGATTCCCCTTTTATTCATCTGTGCCGAGCACGTGTGCGAAGAATTGGGTGAATTCACTGGACCTGAGGTGTCGGCCTGTACACGATCTCGCCACGTGATCTCCCGCACAGCCCCCGCCGTCTCAGTGCTGCTGGGGCTTCTGCGGGGTCGCCTCGCTCGGGCGTACGACGACGAAGCCCTCGCCCTGGAGCATCAGTTGGGCGGCCTCGCCGGAACCGCCGCGGATCATCGAGCCGAAGGACTGCGAACGGTGCAGCGACGTCTGGAGGCTGGCCGTCCAGCCGACGACGGCGTCCGTGTCGACGTACACCGGATACTGCGGCGAGACCGGGATCACCAGCGGACTGCCCTCGCAGACCAGGCCGAGCTTCCCCTGCCCGGTGAAGACACTGTTGAACAGGCCGCCGCCGCTGATCCCCGCCCCCTTCACGGTCTTGATCTCGTACGTCAGTGACGCGTCGAAGCACAGCACGTTGCGGCCGTTGACCGTGAAGACGTCACCCGGGTCGATCTCGACGATGAAGCAGCTCTGCGCCTCGTGCGCGAACCACGCCTCGCCCTGCCCGCGCACCGCCATCAGCGGCAGCCCCTCACCCGTGACGGCACGCTTCAGCATGCCGCCGACGCCCTGCCCCTTGCGCTCGAACTGGAGATTGCCGCGGAAGGCGATCATCGCGCCCTGCCGGGCCAACATCTCCCCGTTGACCGCGTACTTGATGGACTTGGCGTTCTCGACGGTCATCCCGGGCGCTGTGGCCGGCTGGACCATGTACTGACTGGAAAAGAGGTCACCCTTCATGTGGGCATCGTGTCCCGCAGGGTGCCGTTCCGCCAGGAGAACGCGCGGAACGGGGAGAATCCGGGGGGAGCGACACGGCCGGAAGCGCCCCCTTGCGCATCGGACGACCCCCTGTCGGCAGGGCGGTGACGCTACGTTGTAGGGCAGGGCCAACTACGTTCCGCCACAAGGAGGTTGCCCGGTGACGCAGGACTCGTCCGCCCTCGGCACTCAGACGCCGGAGAAGATCGACACGACGGTGCCGCACTCCGCCCGGATCTGGAACTACTGGCTCGGCGGCAAGGACAACTACCCGGTCGACCACGAGGCGGGCGACGCCTTCCGGGAGATCTTCCCCGGCATCACCGACCTCGCCAGTGACTCCCGCGCCTTCCTCGGCCGGGCCGTGCGCCATCTGGCCGGCGAGGTCGGGATCCGGCAGTTTCTCGACATCGGCACGGGCCTGCCCACGGCGGACAACACCCACGAGATCGCCCAGCGGGTCGCCCCCGACGCCCGCATCGTCTACGTGGACAACGACCCCCTCGTCCTGACCCATGCCGCGGCTCTGCTCACCAGCTCGCCCGAGGGCGTGACCGGCTACATCGACGCCGATCTGCACGACCCCGACGCCGTGCTCCGGGAAGCGGCACGGATCCTGGACCTCAGCCGGCCGGTGGCGCTCACGCTGATGCAGGTCAGCGGGCACATCGCCGACTACGACGAGGCGCGGGGCATCGTCCGCGCGCTGCTGGACGCGCTGCCGCCCGGCAGTTGGTTCGCCTTCAACGACAGCGTGGACACCAACAAGGCCAACGTCGAGGCCACCCGGCTCTACAACGAGAGCGGGGCCGTGCCCTACTACCTGAGGAGCCCGCAGCAACTCGCCGGTTTCTTCGACGGGTTGGAACTGCTGGCTCCCGGTGTCGTCCCCATCACCGACTGGCGCCCCGATCCAGGCACGGCACGTGGTGCGGGGGACGTGATCGCCCTGGGCGGCGTCGCGCGCAAGCCGTAGGCAGGCCTTCAGGCGCCGAAGAGCTGCGTCCAGTACGTGCCCGCCTTGCCGCCGCCCGCGAAACCGATGCCTATGTGTGTGAACTCCCGCTTGAGGATGTTGGCGCGGTGGCCGGGACTGTTCATCCACCCGTCCACGACCTCGGCGGGCGAGCGCTGCCCGCACGCGATGTTCTCGCCGATCGTGCGCCGCGTGGACCCCGCCGCGGCAGCCCGGTCCCACGGCTGGCTGCCGTCGGGCCCGGTGTGGGAGTAGAACTGGCGGACCACCATGTCCGTACTGTGCGCCTGCGCGGCCCGGGTGAGCAGGGCGTCGGTGGCCAGCGGCGGCAGCCCGGCCCGGGCCCGCTCCCGATTGGTGAGGTCCGTGACCTCGGCGGCCGTCCGGTCCAGGTCCCCGGGCAGGAGGGGCCGGGCCCAGAGCGCGGTCCAGTACGTGTCCCCCGTACGGGACCCGGTGACGTACGCCAGGCCGACCTGGGTGAACGCCGGGTCGTGCAGGGTCCGTCGGGCCTGTTCCGTGCGCAGACAGTAGTCGACGAACTCCTCGGGCGTACGCGGACCGGAGACCAGGTGCTCGCCGACCGTCAGATACGTGTATCCAGCGGCCGTGACGCGCTGGTGAACGGACGTGCCGTCCCGGCTCTCGGTGCCGAGGCGGCCGGCCGAGGCCATGTCGGCGGCGTGCGCCTGAGCGGCGGCGCGCAGCCGCTCGTCGAGGGAGACGGGCGGGGAACCGGCGGCGGCACGGGCGGAGTTGACGAGGGTGAGGAAGCCGTCGGCGGGGGAGAGCGGGCCGGGTCCTGCGGCGAAGGAGCCCGGGGACCCGGAGCGCGCACCGGCGGCGGGCACGGCGGCCGGTGACGGGGTGCCCGCCGACCGGGACCGGCGAGAGGCCGCCGCCTCCGACAGACGCGAGGCGGCCCCGGACAACCGCGAGGCGGCGTCGGACCAGCGGGACGGGGTACGCGGGGGCGCGCCTGCCGCCGGGAGCGGTGAGCCCGACCCGGCCGACCCAGATCCAGCCGTGCCCGACCCGGCCGTGCCGGATCCGGTTATGCCCGACCTGGCCGACCCAGATCCGACCGAGCCCGACCTGGCCGACCCGACCGAGCCGGACCCAGCTGCGCCCGCCCCAGCCGTGCCCGACCCGGCCATGCCCGCCCCAGCCATGCCTGATCCGGCAGAGGCCGAAGGCCCGTCGTCCGCGACATCCACCCCGAAGTCCCGGGCCAGGCCCGCCAGCCCGTCTGCGTATCCCTGCCCCAGCGCGCGCAGCTTCCAGCCGGTGCCCCGCCGATACAACTCCGCTAGCAGCAGCACCGTCTCCTGGCGCGGGCGCGGCGGTGTGAACCGGGCCAGCGGGCGACCCCCGGGGCCGGAGACATTGAGCGTCGGCGCGGCCAGCCCGCCCAGCGCCGTACCGGGGTCGGCCGCGCTGACCACCACCGTGACGCGTGTCGCGCCGGGGCGCAGGCCTGCCGGGTCGACGGTGAGGGTGTCGCCGTGCAGCCGGGCTCCCGGTGCCGTCGGCTGGTTGTAGAACACGAAGTCGGCGTCGCCGTCGACCTTGCCCCCGTCGTCCGTCACCAGCGCGCTCACATCGAACGGGCCCGGCACCCGGAGCGTGAGGGTGCCGCCCGGCAGGGGCGTGTTGCCCCCGGGGACCAACTCGCTCATCGCGCCTGCCCTGGGGTCGTCGTTCGTGCCCCATGGGGGCGTTGCCCCTATAACGCCCGGCCAGGGCGCCGCAGTTCCCCGGCCCGCGTCAGCGGACCGGGGGAAGGGTCGGCTACGACTCCTCGACGCGCACCAGGTGCACGGCCGTGCTGGACCAGTCGCCGGGCGCGAGATCGAGCCGCATCCCGTACTCGCTCAGCACGTTCGCATGGTGCACGGCACCCGTACGCGCGTCCCGGTACCGGGCGCCGGGCGTCAGCCCCCGCAACCGCACCGGAATCCGGGGCAGGCCGTGCCGAGGCCCGTATCGGAAGCCCAGCACCAGGGCTTCCGCCCCGCCCTCACCGACGTACTCCACCACCGTCGGCTCCTCACCGAGCGGCCCCGACAGCCGGTACAGCTCCCCGTGCTGCACCACATGCCGCACCTTCTTGTACTCGGCCACCAGCGCCGCGCCCTCCGCCAGCTCCTCCTCGGACCAGCGCGTCAGATCACCGCCGATCCCGAGCAGCCCGCACATCGCCGCGTGGAAACGGAACCGCAGCGGTACCGAACGCGCCGTGAGCTGGTTGGGCACGTCGGTCACCCACGCCGACATGGCACGGGCCGGATACACCTGCCCGAACCCGTGCTGGATCACCAGCCGGTCCACGGCGTCCGTGTTGTCGGACGTCCACGCCTGATCCGTACGGGACAGGATGCCGAGGTCGACCCGGCCACCGCCGCCACTGCACGTCTCCACCCGCAGCCCGGGATGGTCGGCACGGAGCCGGTCGATGACGCCGTACAGATTCGCCACGTACCGCGTCCAGAGCCGGTCGTTGCCGTCCCGCTGCTCCGGCCAGCCCGACTCGCCGAACGCCCGGTTCATGTCCCACTTGAGGAAGTCGACCCCGTGGTCCCCGACCAGCCGGGTCAGCCAGCCGTACGCCCACTCGGCCACCTCGTCGCGCGCGAAGTTCAGGACGAGCTGGTTGCGCATCTCGGTACGGGCCCGCCCGGGGACATGCAGTACCCAGTCCGGGTGCTCGCGGTACAGCGCGCTGTCCGGATTGACCATCTCCGGCTCGACCCAGATCCCGAACCGCATCCCGAGCCGGTGCACGGCGTCGGCCAGCGGACCGAGGCCCTCGGGAAACCGCTCCGGAGTCGGCGTCCAGTCGCCCAGTCCCGCACGGTCACTCCTCCGTGCCCCGAACCAGCCGTCGTCCACGACATACAGCTCCACCCCGAGTACGGCGGCCCGCTCGGCCAGCGCCTTCTGGCTCGCCTCGTCGACGTCGAAGCCGGTGGCCTCCCACGAGTTGTAGAGCACCGGCGCCGACTCCCGCGCCCGGGGCAGCACATGAGTCGTGGTGTACGAGTGCCAGGCACGGCTCGCCGCCCCGAACCCGCCGTCCGTGCACAGCCCGGCGAACACCGGCGTGGCGAACTCCTCGCCCGGCGCGAGGGGTACCGACGTCCCCTCGTGCCCGACGCCTCCGGTAAACCCGGCCAGCCCGTCGGGGGTCCGCTGGGCGGTGATCCGCCAACTCCCGCTCCAGGCAAGGGCCGCGCTCCACACCCGGCCGTACTCCTCGCTCGTCTCGCCCGAGTCGAGCATCACCCACGGATTGGCGTGGTGACTCGTGATACCGCGCCGACTGGTCAGCACCGTCTCGCCGAACGGCAGGGCGTCACGCCGGAGTTGGCTCTCGGCCGACCACTGGCCGGTGACATGGCTGAGCCGGTAGCCGGGGAGCGGCGGCAGCGTCCAGGCGGCGGAGTCGGCACGCAGCAGGTCGAGGTGCTCGTCACCGGCGTTGCGGATCACGGTCCGGCGCTCGATGACGTCCGTGTCGGCGCGGACCGCGTAGTGCAGCGCGACATGCAGGGGATAGCGGCGGTCGCGGAACTCCAGCACCAACTCGCTCGCCCCGGAGGCCGGGTCGAGGATCTGGTGGCCGATCGGCTCCCACTCGAAGCCACGGGATGAGTCCGCGTACCTGACCTGGAGCGAGGGCGGGCCGTAGCGGGTGCCGCCGTCGACGGGGAGCTCCTCGCCCACCGGGGGCCGCCCCTCGAAGCTGCTCGCCGACTCGACCGCCGGAACGATGAGCGCGCCCGCCTCCGGCAGCGTCAGCCGCGGTCCCCACGCGAGATGACAGGGCACGCCGGTCTCGTCGATCCGCAGCGCGTACGACGTGCTCGGGGTGGTCAGCAGCCAGACCCCGGTGTCCGGGTCGTGGGAGATCAGCGGCATGGTGCCTCACGTTCGCGTGACCATCGATCATGTGTCAATGGGGTGCTGGTTTCGGTCTTTCGTAAGTCTAGGGGCGGTCGCAGTGGTACTTCATTCCATCTCTGCTTCTTTCATTGACAGCGGAAAATAAGCGACCTAGGTTCCGGCCATGCCCTCGATGTCCTCGACACCCTCGACCTTCGGTGCCGAGGTGTTTCCGGCCCATACGCCCGCCGCCTCGCAGATCTTCACCACGGTCCTGTCCCACGGCCCGCTCACCCGCGCCGACATCGCCCGCCGCGCGGGGCTGTCCGCCGCCGCCGTCACGAAGGCGGTCCGCCCGCTGATCGAGGCCGGCTATCTGGTCGAGGACGCGGACGACGAGGTACGTTCTGTCGTGGGGCGGCCCGCGAGCCCAGTCCGCGTCGACGGCGGGCGGGCGCTGTTCATCGGCATCAAGATCACCGGCGACGAGGTCTTCGGCGTCCTCACCGACCTGTGCTGCCGGATCCGCGTCGCCCGGCACCTTCCCCTGCCCGCCCGTGCGCCCAAGACGGTGCTGGCCTCGGTCGCCGAACTGGTCCGGGAACTGCTCACCGAGGCGGACGGCTTCGGGGTGCCGGTTCTGGGCTGCGGCATCGCCGTCGCCGGAGAGGTCGACCGCGTCGAAGGGGCCGTACGCTACTCGCCGTTCCTGGAGTGGCGTGCGGTGCCGCTCGCCGAACTCGCCGCCATGACCACGGGGCTGCCCGTCACGGTCGACAACGACGTACGCGCGCTCACCGTCGCCGAGCAGTGGTTCGGCGCCGGCGTGGGTCTCTCCGACTTCGCCGTGGTGACCGTCGGCGCGGGCATCGGCTGCGGGCTCGTGGTCCACGGTCGCGTGGTCGCGGGGGCGCACTCGGTGGCCGGCGAGATCGGGCATGTCACCATCGATTCGGCCGGCCCGGTCTGCCACTGCGGCAAGCGGGGCTGCCTTCAGGCGTACGCGGGGGACGCGGAGATCGTCGCCAGGGTCCGGGAGATCACGGGCGCATCGATCACCGACAGCGCCGAGGCGGTCGCCCTGGCCCACGCCGGCCACCCCGGAGCACGGGAGGTGTACGCGCGGGCCGGAGAGGCGATCGGGCGGGGCATCGCCACCGTGGCCAATCTGCTCGGCCCCGAGCGGGTGATCATCTCCGGCGAGGGGCTGGCCGCGTACGACCTGTTCGCCGAGCAGATCCGCGACGCGTTCACCGCCACGGCCTTCGGCTCCGCGGCCCGCTGCGACCTGGTGACCCGGCCGCTGCCCTTCGAGGAGTGGGCGCGCGGGGCGGCGGCGACGGCGATCCGGTCCTTCATCAGGGCGGATCAGTAGCAGCAGGTCGGGACTTCGGGGTCAGTCCGAACCCGGCGTCGGCTCCGCCCTGGTCCCTGCCGCCCCGCCCGCCGGGATCAGCCCCTCCCGATAGGCGGCCGCCACCGCCTCCCCCCGGCTCCCGACGCCCAGCTTGGCCAGGATGTTGGAGACGTGGACACTGGCCGTCTTGCCGCTGATGAACAACTCCTCGCCGATCCGACGGTTGCTGCGGCCGAGGGCGAGCAGCCGCAGGACCTCCTGCTCACGGGCGGTGAGAGGAGTCGAGGCGGTGCGGAGAGCCCCTGAGGGGGCCGTGGTTCCGCTGCGCCCGATCAGGGCGTCCAGCGCCTGGAGCAGGGGCGCGGCACCCAGTCGTACCGCCGTCTCGCGTGCCGTCCGGGCCTGTGCGGCAGCCTCCTCGCGGCGGCCGTCCGCCAGCAGGGCCTCGGCGAAGCGCCTTCTGCAGCGTGCCTGTTCGTACACCTCACCGAAACCGAACGCGGTGACCGCCCGCTCCCACGCCTCGGCCTCGGGACCGCCCGTCGCCCGGGTCCACTCCGCCTCGGCACGGGCCAGCCAGGCCAGCCCTTCGGGGCCCTGCGGAGTGCCGTCCCGGCCGCTCAGGGCCTGGGACCGGGCCAGCTCCAGCAGCTCCGTCGCCGTGTCCGTCCAGCGAAGCGTCCCCGCCTCGTCGCCGGACCCGCGCAGCCGTACGGCCGTGTCGGCGACGGCGGCCAGGGCGAGGGCGGCGAGCCGGACCGCCACCTCCGGGCGCGCCCCGGCGTCGTCGGTGAGCGCCTTCACTGTGCTCTGCACCCGCTCCACCGCCGCCTCCGGGGCCCCTGTCATGGCGGCTGCGTCCGTGAGCACGACGCCCGCGACCATGGTCGACATCCAGTCGAACGGGCCGTCGAGCAGGTCCCGGGCGCGGTCGGCGGCACCCAGGTCGCCGCGGGCCAGAGCCACGTACAGCGAAGGCCCCGACACATAGCCGGTGGCCGCGGGGAGCACCTCGGTGTCGGCCGTCGCCGCGCGGACGCACTCGTCCCAGCGGCCCAGCGTGTACAGCACCAAGGACTCCAGGTAGCGCATCTCCCGGGGATAGGGCGAGGAGAGGAGACCGGCACGACGGGCGCGGTCCAGGCCCTCGGAGAGCCACGGCAGGCACTCGTCCAGCATCCCTGACTCGTAGTAGCCGATCGCGAGGCTGAACAGCGCGCGCATCTCCACCGGCGAACTGCCCGCCCGCCGGGCCAGTTCACGGGCCTCCCGGAGCCGCTCGCGGCCCTGGGGTGTGCGGCGGCCCCCGGCTTCGAGACCTGCCACGGAGATCAGGAGATCGGCCTGCGCGTCCAGGACCTGGAGCTCCTCGGCGACCGAGAGGGCCTGCCGGGCCACCCGCAGCGCGGTGTCGTTGTCGCCCATCTGCCGTGCCGCCATGACATGGGTGGCCGCCGCCCACACCCATGTCCGGGAGGGAGGATCGGCCGGGATCATGGCCAGCGCCTCGCTGCTGTACGCGAACGCCGCCGCCAGATGGTCGACGTTCATGAGGTTGTCGGCGAGCGTGTAGCGGACGCGGGCCGCGAGTTCGGCGTCCGTGTCCTGGCCGACCCCGGCGAGCGCGGCCCGGGTGAGCGACACCGCGCGGTGCGACTCCCCGGCGTGCGCCGCCGCGGCGGACGCCCGCAGCATCAGCGTCACCGTGTCCAGGCCCTCACCCGTGGGACGCGCGCCCGCCTCCACCGCCGGCCACATGTCGAGGGCGGCCTCCAGATGCCGCAGCTCCTCCGCGGGCGCGCCCACACAGTCGGCGTGCTCGGCGGCCTCCAGCGACGCCGTGAGCGCCTCGGCCAGGTCGTGGCTCTCCCGGTAGTGATGGGCGCGCTCCGCCGCACTCTCGGCGGGCCGCCCCCGCCCGGACAGCAGCCGTGCGAACGCCCCGTGCAGCCGCGACCGCTCGCCCGGCAGCAGATCCGCGTAGACCGCCTCACGGGCCAGCGCGTGCCGGAAGGAGTACGTGTCGCCCTCACCGGGGACGAGAAGCTGCCGACCCACGGCCTCGCGCAGCGCCGACTCCAGCTCGTCCTCGGGCAGTCGGACGGCGTCACTGAGCAGATCGTGCTCGACCCGCCGCCCGGCGACGGCGGCCGTCCGCAGCACCTGCTGGGCGGTGTCGGACAGTTGCTCGAAGCGGATGAGGAGGACGTCGGCGAGCCCACTGGGTACGCCGCCCGACTCCGCGTCGGTGGCCGCGAGCAGTTCCTCCGCGTAGAACGCGTTGCCCTCGGCACGCTCGACGATCCGCCGCACGGTCGTGTCCGACAGCGGCCCCTCGCCCAGGGCACGCACCAGCCGGGCCACCTCGGCGTCACCCATCGGCCGCAGCTCCAGCCGCTCCACGGCGGGCAGCCGCACCAGCTCCGCGAGGAGCGGGCGCAGCGGATGCCGGCGATGGAGATCGTCCGCGCGGTACGACGCGAACACCGCGAGCCGATGCCCCGGCGCCCCACCCGTGGGCCCCTGGAGCACGCCCCGGCTGAGCAGGAACCGCAGCAGATCCCGGGACGACTGGTCAGCCCAGTGCAGGTCCTCCAGGACGAGCAGCAGCGGAGCGACCTCGGTGACATCGGCCAGCAGCCCGGCCATGCCCTCGAACAGCCGCAGCCGCCCACCGGCGTCCCGCACCCCCTCCTCGGCCCCGCTCCCGAGCAGCCGCCCGACCACGGGATGCGCGGCAAGCGCCCCCGCGAACCGCTCGTCGGCGGCCAGCATCCCGAGGACCTCGGTGAACGGCAGATAGGGCAGACCGACGTCACCGAGATCGACACAGTGTCCCGTGAGTACGGTCATTCCCCGCTCCGAGGCCTGCCCGGCAACCTCCGCGAGCACCCGCGTCTTCCCCACCCCGGCGTCCCCGCCGATGAGCACGGCCCGGGCCTCACGGACCCGGGCACGGTCCAGGACGCCGGAGAGACGGGCCAACTCGTCGTCCCGGCCGATCAGAGGGGTGTTGAACAGGTTCTGCGGCACGCCCCTATTCTGGCTCGTTCGCCTCCGGGGCGCCTAAGCCGGTGTCGAGAACCCAACCGTGCTCGACCCTTCGGGCCTCCGCGCGCTTGGGCCCTCGACACCGGCGCGCCCCTGCGGCTCTCTCGCGGCCGGTGGCCTGGGGACAGTGGGCCTTGGTGGGCTCGTGCCCTCTGCCTGTGTGAACAGGGCTGTTAGCGCAAGGTCTCCGCCCAGTTTGGCGGGACGCGTCCAGCCGGCCCCGGAGCCGGCTGGTCCGCCGGGTGGCTGGCCGGGGGAGCCAGGGCCGGGCCGGACCCCGACAGCTCGCTCGTCTCGAAGTTCCAGAACCAGTGTTCGCCCGGCTCGTAACTGGCGATCACCGGATGGCCGGTCTCCCGGAAGTGGCCGGTGGCGTGCTTGGCCGGGGAGTCGTCGCAGCAGCCGATGTGACCGCACTGGGCGCAGCGCCGCAGATGGAACCACCAGCCGCCGACGGCGTCGCACTCGACGCATCCGGCACCGCTGGGCGGGACGCTGGGGTCGATTCCGGTGTCCTTGGTCATGACGGCTCCTCGGCCGGGGCGGAGTCCCCGGCGGTGTCTGTGTCGTTGTCGGGGTCGACGGCTGTCAGAGGCAGCAGCACCTGGAAGCGGGTGTCGCCGGGCACGGACTCGACCTTCAGGTCGCCGT
This sequence comes from Streptomyces sp. NBC_00075, assembly GCF_045041225.1. Taxonomy (NCBI): domain Bacteria; kingdom Bacillati; phylum Actinomycetota; class Actinomycetes; order Kitasatosporales; family Streptomycetaceae; genus Streptomyces; species Streptomyces sp. NBC_00075. The sequence goes on along the minus strand of NZ_CP108243.1, from coordinate 556,793 downwards.
GGTGCTTGTTGACGACGATCCGCCAGGAGATGTCGAGCCCCAGCCCCGTGCCCTCGCCCACCGGTTTGGTGGTGAAGAAAGGGTCGAAGATCCGGCCGCGGATCTCCGCCGGCACCCCCGGGCCCGTGTCGCGGAACTCCACCAGCAGCCGGTCGTGCACCAGCGCCGTCCGTACGGTCAACGTGCCTTCGCCGCCCGCGCTGTTGATGGCGGAGACCGCGTTGTCGATCAGGTTCGTCCACACCTGGTTCAGCTCGGCGGGGTAGGCCGGAATCCGCGGCACCGAACGGTCGTACTCCTTCACGACCTTGACGAGCGAACCGAACTTGCCGGACAGCATCAGCAGGGTGCTGTCGAGGAGTTCGTGCACGTCGGCCACCTGGTAGGGCGCGCGGTCGAGTTGCGAGTACTGCTTGGCGGCGTCGACGAGGTGCGAGATACGGGTGGTGGAGTCCTCGATCTCCGTCATCAACAGCTCGGTCTCGACCGTGTAGTTGAGCCAGCCGATGGCGTTCGGGAGCATGTCGTCGTCAACGGCCGCCGCGACCTGCTCCAGCCAGTCGACGTCGAGACCGCCCTGGACGAAGGTCGGCGCGATCTGCCAGCCGCCCTGGACGCCGTGGTCGTCGAGCCAGTCGGCGAGTTCGTCCTCCCGGTCGGACGCTTCGAGCGGGCTCAGCGCCTGCGCCTTGGCGACCCGCTCGGCCGTCCGCTCCTGGATGGCGACCAGGCTCTTCAGGGAGTCGCCCTGGTACGGGCCCGAGGCGATGATCCCGAGCTTGTGGCGCATGTGCGCGACCCGGTCCCGGAGCGAGGAGGTGGCCCGTACGGCCGCGGCGGCCGGGTTGTTGAGTTCATGGGTGAGGCCGGCGGACAACGAGCCCAGCGCCAGTAGCCGTTCGCGCTGTCCGATGGCCCGCTGGGTGTTCTGCGAACCGAGGAACAGCCCCTCCAGGAGATGGACCGCCATCGGGAACCACTCGTGCATGATGTCGGCGAACGAGTCGGCGGGCAGCACGAAGAACCGGGTCGGTTCCGGGACCCGCAGCGAGTTCCGGTAGACCTGTGGCTTCCGGTCCCCGAGATACGCCTGCACGGCCCCCGCGTACACCCCGGTCTGGGACGTGCGGCTCACCTCGACGTCGTCGCCGCCCACCCGGCGCGACATCACGACCGTGCCCTCGATCATCACGTAGAAGCACGTGGCCGGGTCGCCCTCGGCGAACACCGGTCCGGGGTCGAACAGTTCGACCCGCCCCTCGCCGCACAGCCTGCCGAGCTGCTCGGCGGTGAGCTTCTCGAACAGGAACAGCGCGCCGATCTCCGCCGGGCTGCACGGCATCAGCCGGCCGCTCACGACTGCTCCAGATACCGGTGTACGAGCATCACGGCCATGGCTCCCTCTCCGACGGCGGACGCGACCCGCTTGGCGGACTCCGCGCGGGCGTCCCCCGCGACGAACACGCCGGGGATGTTGGTCTCCAGGTGGTACGGCGGCCGGTCCAGCTCCCAGTCCGCCGGGGGCCGTCCGTCGGCGGTCAGGTCGGGCCCGGCCAGGATGAAGCCGCGCTCGTCGCGCAGCACCGTGCCGTCCAGCCAGTCGGTGAGCGGGGCCGCGCCGATGAACACGAACAGCCACTGCGCGTCGACCAGTTCGGTCTGCCCGCTCGCCGTGTCGCGCAACGTCAGCTGCTCCAGATGGTCGCCGCCGTGCGCGGCCTCGACGACCGTTGCGGCCCGCACCGAGATGTTCGGCGCCTCGGCGATCTGCTGGACCAGGTAGTGCGACATCGACGCGGTGAGATCCGCCCCGCGCACCAGCAGCGTGACCGACTTGGCGCCCCTGGACAGGTACATCGCCGCCTGCCCGGCCGAGTTGGCGCCGCCGACGATGTACACGTCGTGGCCCTGGCAGGAGGCGGCCTCGGTCAGCGCCGACCCGTAGAACACCCCGCAGCCCGACAGATCGGTGGCCCCGGGCGCCTCCAGCTGCCGGTACGACACACCGGTCGCCAGGATGACGCTGTGCGCGGCGATCGCGGACCCGTCCGCGAACCGCACGAGCCGCGCCGCACCGCTCACCTCAAGTCCGGTCACCTCGCGCGCGGAGAGGATCTCCGCGCCGAACTTCGTGGCCTGCCGCCGCGCCCGGTCGGTGAGCTGGGCGCCGGACACCCCGTCCGGGAACCCCAGGTAGTTCTCGATCCGCGAACTCTGCCCGGCCTGCCCACCGGTCGCCGACCGCTCCACGAGCACCGTCCGCAGCCCCTCGGAGGCCCCGTACACGGCCGCGCCGAGACCGGCGGGCCCGCCGCCGATGACGACCAGGTCGTAGAAGTCGGCCGTGGGCGTCGTAGCAAGCCCCACCTGCGCGGCCAGCTCCGGCACCTCCGGCTCGACGAGCGGCGTACCGTCCGGCGTGATCACGACCGGCAGCCGCTGCCCGTCCTCACCGCAGGCCGCCAGCAGCCGCTGCCCCTCGGGCTCCTCGGTGGAGTACCAGCGGTACGGCACCTGGTTGCGGGCCAGGAACTCCCGTACGTCCGACGACCGCGCCGACCACCGGTGCCCGACCACCTTGGTGCTCGGCACCGGCCGGAAGTCACTGCACCGCCACGCCTCCAGGAGATCGTCGAGCACCGGATAGAGCTTCTCCTCCGGCGGATCCCAGGGCTTGAGGAGGTAGTGGTCGAGGTCGACGACGTTGATCGCGTCGATCGCCGCGTTGGTGTCCGCGTACGCGGTCAGCAACACGCGCCGGGCGCCCGGATAGACGTCCAGGGCCTGTTCGAGGAACTCGATGCCGTTCATCTGCGGCATCCGGTAGTCGGCCAGGATCACCGCCACCAGATCACCGCGCAACTTCAGCTCCCGCAACGCGTCCAGCGCGGACTCGCCGGACTCCGCGCGCACGATGCGATACGACTCGCCGTAGCGCCGCCGCAGGTCACGGGCGACGGCCCGGGACACCCCGGGGTCGTCGTCCACGGTCATGATGACGGTCCGCGCTGCGTCCGCGGCCTGTGCCATACGTCTCCCACCCCGAGCGGTCGGATTCACCGGGCGGCGTCACCGGTGCGGCGCGCCGCCTCCGCCCCATCGTATGTTCGACGGCCCCGCTTCGCTCCGGTTCGGCTCCCCGGCGCGACCGGGTCCGCCGTGTCCACGATCACCTGTTCCCACTCCGAAGTCGGGGGCACACGGTAGGGGAGACTGGGCCCGGTACGCATGATCACGACACGGAGGGAACCGTATGACGCGCCCGATCACGGCAGGGGTGGACGGAACGCCCGAAAGTCACGCGGCCCTGGACTGGGCGGCCCGCGAGTCCGTACGCCGGAACCTCACGCTGCGCGTGCTGCACGCCTGGCAGCTGGTGCCGGACCAGGCGTTCGGGGCCGCTTCCCGGGAGACCCATGACGCGTGGGTGCGGGAGGGCGTGGACGAGGCCGCGCGGACCGTTGCCGAACGGCATCCCGAGCTGGACGTCACCGTCGACGTGATCGAGGGCAGTACGACGCACACCCTCGCCGAGGCCGCCGCGGAATCCGAGCTGCTGGTGCTCGGCTCCCGTGGACACGGGGTCCTCGTCGGGTTCCTGCTCGGCTCCGTCGGGCAGCACGTGATCGCCGAGTCCACGCGGCCCGTGGTGCTCGTACGGGCGGAGGACCGTGCCTCCGACGAGGCCGGCGGGCGCGAGGTCGTCGTGGGGCAGCACGGCGACCCGGAGGAGAGCGCGCCGGTCCTCCGGTTCGCGTTCGAGGCCGCGGCGGCTCGCGGCGCCTCCGTCCGCGCCGTCCGGGCGTGGAGCCTGCCGCCGCTGTTCGCGTACAGCCCGGGCTCGCTGAAGCTCCTCGACGAGGCCGGCGGCATGGAACCGTACGAGAAGAACGCGCTCGCCGCCGCGCTGGAACCCTGGATCGAACGCTTCCCCGATGTACCCGTCACGCAGCACGTGGAGATGGGCAGCGCGGGCGAGGTGCTGCTGTCGGTGGCCTCGCGGGCGCAGCTGCTGGTCGTCGGGCGGCGCGCCCGCCGCTCGGCCGTGGGCGCGCGGATCGGCTCGGTCGCCCACGGCGTACTGCACCACGCGCGCTGCCCGGTGGCCGTCGTACCGCACGAGTGACTCAGGCGGGCGGCGCCGCTTCCTCGTCCGTCGGCAGGGGCAGCGACTGGCGGGCCTTGGGCAGGATGTTCGCGATGTAGTCCTTGACCGCCTCGTCCAGGCCGATGTCGTGCTGCGCCCGCTCGGACAGGTACCAGCGGTGTTCCAGGAGCTGGTGGTAGATCTCGGCCGGGTCCACGTTGCCGCGCAGTTCGCGCGGCACCTCGCGCACGGTCGGCCGGAACACCTCCCGTACCCAGCGGTGCGCGAGCACCTCCGGGCTGGCGCCGAGGGGGTCGCCCGGCTCGTAGTCGTCCTGGGTGGCCATCCAGCTCTCCAGGTCGCTGAGGAGCCGCCGTGCCTGGTTCTCCTCGGTGTCGAGCCCGGTCAGCCGCAGCAGCTGCCGCTGGTGGTGGCCCGCGTCGACGACCTTCGGTACGAAGGTGACCGTGTCACCGTTCGAGGAGTGCTGGATCTGCATCTCGGCCACGTCGAAGCCGAGTTCGTTGAGGCGTCGGATGCGGCGCTCGATGTAGTGGTACTTGCCCGCTGGATAGACGGAGGTGCGGGTCAGCTCCTGCCAGAGCCGCTGGTAGCGGGCGCAGATCTCCATGCCGAACTCGATCGGGTCCACGGAGGGGTGCAGCGCCCCGGACGCCTCCAGGTCCAGCAGTTCACCGCTGATGTTGACGCGGGCGAGGTCGAGGTCGTACTCGCGCTGCCCGTCGCTGAGCTGCGGGTGCAGATCGCCGGTCTCGGCGTCGACCAGGTAGGCGGCGTACGCGCCCGCGTCGCGCCGGAAGAGGGTGTTGGAGAGGGAGCAGTCGCCCCAGGCGAAACCGGCGAGGTGGAGCCGGACCAGCAGGACCGCCAGCGCGTCCATCAGACGGTGCATGGTGGCCGGGCGCATCGTCGTCTCGAACATCGAGCGGTACGGCATCGAGCCGCCGAGGTGCCGGGTGATCAGCACCGGCTCCAGGGCGTCGCCGTCATCGTCCACGCGCCCGGTGACCACGGCCAGGGGGTCCACGGCCGGGATACCGAGCCGGTCCAGGTCCACCAGCAGCTCGTACTCGCGCAGGGCCGGGCGCTCCGCCAGTTCCTTGACGGCGATCACCTCGTCGCCGGCGCGGGCGTAGCGCACGACGTGCCGGGAGATACCGCGCGGCAGCGGAACGAGGTAGCGGTCGGGCCACTCCTCCAGAGGGAGGTGCCAGGGCAGTTCGAGCAGCAGTACGGGGTGCTCGGGGTTGGTGGCGCTGATCTGCAATGCCATGGCTTGACCGTTCTCGTTCGTTCTCGTCCCGCCGGTGATCGTCAGCTCACTCTAGAACGCCCCTTCACTTGGCCCGTTCCCGCGCCTGCCCGGCCGCCTCCCGCACGCTGCCTTGGTGCACGGGACCATGGCCGGGGAGTACGACGTCGGCCGCGAGTCCCTCCAGCAGGTCCAGCGAGGCCACCGCACGCGCACGCTCCCGGTGGAACATGTCGGGCAGCAGCTGCGGGCCCTTCAGCCGGGACGTCGGGTGTCCGCTGACCAGGGCGTCGCCCGAGATCACGACCCCGGCGTCGGGCAGGTGGAAGGCACAGTGCCCGTCGGTGTGCCCGGGCGTGTGCACGGGGACGGGCCCGCCCGGCAGGTCGAGCGCCTCCGGGAACGGCTGCGGCTCGATGACCGGCACCTGCGCCGTACCGCCGGAGCGGATCGCGTGCACCGCCCACGGCAGTACGCCGGGCCGCCACCCGTTCCTCAGCACGTCCCCGACGCTCACCTGGTGCAGGAAGTCCCGCCGCGCGTGTGGCACTTCGGCCTCGTGCGTGAGCACCGGCGTGCCGTACGTGGAGCGCAGGTACTCGGCCGAGCCGATGTGGTCGTTGTGCGCGTGCGTCACGAGTATCGCCGCGACCGCCTCCGGTGAACTCCCCACCTGGGACAGCGAGTCGAGCACCAGCTGCCGGTCCCCGGGATACCCCGTGTCGATCAGGGTGACGGCGTCCCCCTCGCTGAGGATCACCCAGTTGGTGTTGCTTCCGTGCACGAGGTAAATGCCATCGGCGACTTGCTGGACGTCTGCCCGCATGATCTTCCCGTTCTGCTGTTCGCTGCCGGACGACGCACAGCAAAGCAGACGGCGTCGGAGTGGATCACCACCGGGCGGGCCCCCGCTGTCCTACTGCACCCCGTGCGGCCGGAACTGGACGCTGATCCGCGGACCCGTGGCCCGTGCGCTCTTGGGCACGGCGTGCTCCCAGGTCCGCTGACAGGACCCGCCCATCACGATCAGGTCCCCGTGCCCCAGCGGACGCCGTACGGTCTCGCCGCCGCGCATCGGCCGCAGCAGCAGGTCGCGCGGTGCGCCCACGGAGAGGATCGCGACCATGGTGTCCTCCCGCGCACCACGCCCGAACCGGTCCCCGTGCCAGGCGACACTGTCCCGTCCGTCGCGGTAGTAGCAGAGCCCGGCGGTGGTGAACGGCTCCCCGAGTTCGGCGGCGTAGTGCGCGCCGAGCGCGTCCCGCGCGCGGGCCAGCACCGGGTGCGGCAGCTCGTCCCCCTCGCCGTAGAAGGCCAGCAGCCGGGGTACGTCCACGACCTGGTCGTACATCTTGCGGCGCTCGGCCCGCCAGGGGACCTCGGCGGCCAGCTGTTCGAACAGGGCGTCGGCGCCGCTCAGCCAGCCGGGCAGTCCGTCGATCCAGGCGCCGTGACCGAGCGGTGTACGGCGCATCCCGGTCAGCGCGCCCAGCCGCAGCTCGTCGGTCTGGTCGAAGAGGGAACCCTGGAGGTGCGCGGTCATGGCACCAGCGTACTCCGCTATTCGAATGGGTGTTCCTATTTAGGTGTGGCGGAATCTCGTCCCTCCCGACCCCTTTGGATGCATCGATGTATCGGATACATTCCCGTATCGAACGGAGGGCCGGGCATGGCGGTCGAGGGAACGACAGGGCGGGTGACCAAACGGCGCGTGCGGACGCGCGCCAATCTGCTGGAGGCCGCGTTCGCGGTGTTCGCCGCGAAGGGGTTCGGGCGGGTCTCCATCGAGGAGGTCTGTGAGGCCGCCGGCTACAGCAGAGGCGCCTTCTACTCGAACTTCGACAGCCTCGACGAGCTGTTCTTCGCCCTTTACGGGGAGCGCGCCGGTCTGATCGCCGACCAGGTCGCGGGCGCGCTCGCCCTGGACGGCCCGGACCTCGATGTGCCCGCCGCCGTCGACCGGGTCACCGAGGTCCTGCTGCTCGACCTGGACTGGCTGCTGGTCAAGACCGACTTCCTGGTCCACGCCGCCAGGTCCCCAGCCGTCGCCCAGACCCTCCTGGAGCACCGCGAACGCCTCCGGGGAGCCATCGCGGACCGGCTCGCCCGGGCCACCGGACACACCGAACTGCCCGCCGTACTCGGCGACGCCGAGGGCGCCGCCCACGCGGTGATCGCCGCCTACGACGGTGTCACCACCCAACTGCTGCTCGACAAGGACGTCGAGCACGCGCGCGCGTGGCTGAAGCAGCTGCTCACCGCACTGCTCACCCACGGCAGCGACAACCCGGCCGCGCGCAGCGGCGGATGAGAAAGGGAACGGTCGCCATGGATGCGGACGTCATCGTCGTCGGAGCCGGCCTCGCCGGACTGGTCGCGGCGCACGAGCTGACCAGCAAGGGCCGGCGGGTCGCGCTCGTCGACCAGGAGAACGCCGCCAACCTCGGCGGGCAGGCCTTCTGGTCCTTCGGCGGGCTGTTCCTCGTCGACTCGCCGGAACAGCGGCGCGTCGGCATCAAGGACTCCTTCGACCTCGCCTGGAGCGACTGGCAGGGCAGCGCCCAGTTCGACCGCGTCGACGACGAGGACTCCTGGGCGGTCAAATGGGCGCGCGCCTATGTCGAGTTCGCGGCGGGGGAGAAGCGGTCCTGGCTCGCCGGGCACGGCATCTCGTTCCTGCCGACGGTCGGCTGGGCGGAACGCGGCGACCTGCGCGCCCACGGCCACGGCAACTCCGTACCGCGCTTCCACGTCTCCTGGGGCACCGGCACCGGAGTCGTCGAGCCGTTCGTGCTCAGCGCCAAGCAGGCCTCCCGCGCGGGGCTGCTGACCTTCTACCACCGCCACCAGGTCGACGAGCTCGTCGTCACGGACGGCGCCGTGCGCGGGGTACGCGGCACGGTCCTCGCCGAGGACACCTCACCGCGCGGAGTGGCGTCCAACCGCGACCGGATCGGCGACTTCGAACTCACCGCCCAGGCCGTGATCGTCACCACCGGCGGCATCGGCGCCAACCACGACATCGTGCGCCAGTACTGGCCCGAGCGGCTCGGCACGGCACCGGCCAACATGGTGACCGGCGTGCCCGCCTACGTCGACGGCCGCATGCTCGACATCAGCGCCGAGGCCGGAGTCCGGCTGGTCAACCGCGACCGCATGTGGCACTACACCGAGGGCATCCAGAACTGGAACCCGATCTGGCCCGGCCATGGCATCCGCATCCTGCCCGGCCCCTCCTCCATGTGGTTCGACGCACTGGGCCGTCGCCTCCCGGACCCCTGCCTGCCCGGGTACGACACCCTCGGCACCCTCAAGTACCTGCGCACCACCGAGGATCTCGCCGAGCACGACCACTCCTGGTTCATCCTCACCCAGCGGATCATCGAGAAGGAGTTCGCGCTGTCGGGCTCCGAGCAGAACCCCGACATCACGGCCAAGAACCGCAAGGCGTTCCTCAAGGAACGCATCCTCGGCAAGGGCGCCCCCGGCCCGGTGGCCGACTTCGTGAAGCACGGCGCGGACTTCGTGGTCGCCGACAACCTCGACCGACTCATCGGCAAGATGAACGGGTTGACCGACAAGCCGCTCCTCGACACGGCCCAGGTGCGCCGCCAGATCGAGGCCCGCGACCTCCAGATCGCCAACCCGTACAGCAAGGACGCCCAGATCCAGGGCATCCGCAACTCCCGCCGCTACATCGGCGACCGGCTCGGCCGCACGGCCACCCCGCACCGCATCCTCGACCCCGAGGCGGGCCCGCTCATCGGCGTCAAGTTGCACACCCTCACCCGCAAGACCCTCGGCGGCATCCAGACGGACCTCGACTCCCGCGCACTGGGCGCGACGGGCGAACCCGTCGAGGGCCTGTACGCGGCCGGCGAGGTGGCGGGCTTCGGCGGCGGTGGCGTGCACGGCTACAACGCCCTGGAGGGCACCTTCCTCGGCGGCTGCCTCTTCTCGGGCCGCGCGGCAGGACGGGCGGCGGCGCGGGCGACGGCCTAGGGTCCGTCGCCGGACGTCAGCAGTTCGACCAGTACCGAAGCATGGCTCCGCTCAAGGGACTTGGTGGCGCTCACGAGCGTCACCGGGCCCTTGGCAGCCAGTTCACGCAGTGCGTCGAGGGGTTCGGCCGCCTCCGGTGCGGCCAGCTCCGCCTCGTACCGGCGCCGGAACTCCTCGTACGCGTCGGTCTCTTGGGCGTGGTACCAGCGGCGCAGCTCGGTGGACGGGGTGAGCGCCTTCGGCCACTCGTCGACCTGCGCCGCGTCCTTGGACAGGCCGCGCGGCCACAGCCGGTCGACCAGGACGCGTACGCCGTCGTCCGGCTCGGGAGGGTCGTAGACACGGCGGACGCGGACGGTCACGAGCGGCCTCCGGCGGGGGAGATACGGGTTCACTGGCCGAAAGAATGATGCGACCGGTCGCCGGGGCTCGCAACTTGACCAAAAGGAGGAGGATTCCGTGCGGTGGCGCCTCTAGGGTGAAAAGCCTGAAGATGATCAGACCGAACACCGTAGGAGCTAGCGTGAGACCCCCCAGGAAGTACTCCGGCACACGCACCGCGGTCCTCCGCCGGGACGCCGTCCTCGCGACCGTGCCCGTCGCCCTCGCGGCCCTGCTGGCCGCCGCAGGACCGGCGGGAGCCGCGACGAGCGGCACCTCCGGTGTCGGGGACCCGTACTTCCCGCTGTCCGGAAACGGCGGCTATCACGTCGGCCACTACGACCTGAACCTCCGCTACGACCCCACCAGCCGCCGCCTCGACGGCAGGGCCGTGCTCACCGTCCGCGCCACCCAGAAGCTGACCCGCTTCAACCTCGACCTCAGCGGCCTGAAGGTCACCGCCCTCACCGTCGACCGCGTCAAGGCGGGTTTCCGGCGCTCCGGGCAGGAACTGATCGTCAGCCCGCGCCGCGCCCTGAACAAGAACCAGACCTTCCAGGTCGCCGTCACCTACTCCGGCGTCCCGAAGACGGTCATCGACCCGGACGGCTCGAAGGACGGCTGGATCCCCACCGACGACGGCGTGTTCGTCGCCGGGGAGCCGCAGGGCTCCATGAGCTGGTTCCCCGGCAACAACCACCCCAAGGACAAGTCTTCGTACGACTTCACGATCACCGTCCCCCAGGGGCGCACCGCGGTCGCCAACGGCGTCTTCCTGGGCCAGAGGACCGCGGGCGGCAAGTCCACCTTCCGCTGGCGCCAGTCCGAGCCGATGGCCTCCTATCTGGCCACGGCCACCGTCGGCAGGTTCAAGGTCGAGCAGTACACCACCCGGAACGGCATCAAGGTCTACAACGCCGTCGATCCCCGCGAGGCCACCGCCGCCGCGCCCGTGCTGAAGAAGCTGCCGTCCGTCCTGGAGTGGGAGGCCAAGCTCTTCGGTCCCTACCCGTACAAGGCCGCCGGAGCCATCGTCGACCGCGCCCCGCAGGTCGGCTTCGCCCTGGAGACGCAGACCCGTCCCGTGTACGACCAGGCACCCGACCTGAGCACCCTCGTCCACGAGAGCGCGCACCAGTGGTTCGGCGACTCCGTCACCCTCACCAGCTGGAAGGACATCTGGCTCAACGAGGGCTTCGCGACCTACACGGAGTGGCTGTACGCGGAACAGCACGGCGGCCCGAGCGCCCAGAAGACCTTCGACGGCCTGTACGCCACGGCGGCCGACGACGACCTGTGGTCGTTCCCGCCCGCCGCTCCGGGCAGCGGCGCGAACATCTTCGGCAGTCCCGTCTACGAGCGCGGCGCCATGGCCCTGCACAAGCTCCGCCAAGCGGTCGGTGACACGGCGTTCTTCAAGATCCTGCGCACCTGGGCCGCCCAGCACCGCAACGGCCACGGCACGACCGCTCAGTTCACCGCCCTCGCCGAGCGCGTCTCCGGCAAGGACCTGGACCCGCTGTTCAAGACCTGGATCGGCACCAAGGGCAAGCCGTCCGCTCCGTAGCACCGCCGGACAGTTGGAGGCGTCACTGCTCGCGCATGCCCCACGGCGAGCCGTACGCCTCCAGCAGGTCCAGGAAGGGACGGGCCGGGAACGCCTCCGGGCCGAGGACTCCCGAGCCGGTCCAGGCGCCGGTGGCGACGAGTTCCAGGGCGACGACCGGATTGACGGCCGTCTGCCACACCACCGCCTGGGAGCCGTACTCCGCCATGGACCACTGGTTGTCGACCACGTGGTACAGGTACACCTCGCGCGGCGCCCCGTCCTTCGTGCCCTTGACCCACGTGCCCGCGCACGTCTTGCCGTGCATGCGCTCGCCCAGCGTCGCCGGGTCGGGCAGACAGGCGGCGACGACGTCCCGGGGCGACACGGCGACCGGTCCTGAGGCGCTCGGGACGGTCACGGGGTCGGTGCGGTCCAGGCCGAGCAGGTGCAGCGTCTTGAGGGTCTGGATGAACTCGTCGCCCAGGCCGTACTTGAAGGTGACGCGGCGTGCGTCGATCCAGCGCGGCACGAGCAGCACCTCCTCGTGCTCCACGTTCACGCACTCCACCGGGCCGATGCCCTCGGGGAAGTCGAACACCTCCGGCTCGCTGAAGGGTTCCGTGGTGAACCAGCCCCGGCCGGACTCGTAGACGACCGGCGGGTTGAGGCACTCCTCGATCGTCGTCCAGATGCTGAAGGACGGCGCGAAGTCGTAGCCGTCGACGGTGAGGTTGGCTCCGTCGCGGATGCCGATCTCCTCGATCTCGTCGAAGAGTTCGTCGGCGGCGTGCCGGGCGAACACATCGGACATGCCCGGTTCCACGCCCATCCCGACGATGGCCAGAGCGCCCGCCTTCGCCCACTCGTCCGCCGCCGCGAACTGCTCGTCGCCGAGCTTCACCCCGCACACCTCGTACGGCCGCTCGGCATCCGGGCGCGACAGGGACATCGCCATGTCGACATAGGTGGCCCCGGCGGCGCGGGCCGCGCGGAACAGCGGCATCACGAAGCGCGGGTCCGTCGCGTTGAGCAGCACATCGCACTCGTGCCGGGCCAGCAGCTCCGCCACCGCGCCCTCGTCGGACGCGTCGACCCGCTCCGCCACGAACCGGTCCCCGTCCCCGACCGCCTCGACCGCAGCCTCGGCCCGCGCCGGGTCGTAGTCGGCCACGACCATCCGGTCGAAGAAGGAGCGACGGGCGGCGATCCGGGTGATCGCGGTCCCCACCCCGCCGGCGCCCACGAGCAGCACACGCATGGCAGAACTCCCTGTTTGCGAAGGTTTCGAAGGATCAGGTGGTTACGGCGGTTCCGATGCCGTTGTCCGCCGATCCAACGCCCTGCCCTCGTCTAAGGTCAATGGCGTTGGCATAAGACCCCGCGAACGGACCACGAACGAACCACGGAGGCGAGCGACCATGCCGAAACCGGTGGTACCGGAGGAGAAACGACGGCGCCGACGCCCCACCAGAAGCGGCACCGTGCTGTCCGAGCGGCTGATCGTCGACACCGCCCTGCGCATGCTCCGCGAACACGGCAGCGCCGGCCTCACCGCCCGCCGCCTGGGCCTCGCCCTGGACGCCGACCCCAGCACCCTCTACCGCTACTTCCGCGGCATGGACGACCTCACCCTCGCCATCGGCGACGCCCTCATCGGCCAGGCCCTGCACGGCTGGCAACCGACGGGGGAGTGGTCGGCGGACCTGCGGGCCATCGGGCTGCGCATCCACGCCGTGTACGTCGGCCATCCGCAGGCCGCCGTCCTGACCGCCAGCCGAGTCACGGGCCGCGCCAACGAACTGGCCGCCGACGAGGCCATCCTCGACGTCCTGCGCACGGCAGGCTTCCCGCTGCCGGAGACGGTACGGATCTACCACGCCTTCATCGACCAGACGCTGGCCTTCGCCGCCCTCGACGCGGCCTCCCTGGCCCTGCCGCGCGCCAGCCTCACCGCCGACGAGGACATGTGGCGCTCGACCTATGCCCGCCTGCCCCGCAGCACCCACCCGCGTATCGCCGAGGCGGCCCCGCTGCTCGCCGCCCGCATGGTCGCCAGCGCCTATCCGACGGCCCTCGACATGCTGCTGGACAGCGCGGCCCGGACGCTCGCCGTGGAAGGCCCCGGCAGCCCCAGCGACACCTGTGATATTGAAAGCTGAGCCGATTGGATGTAACTAGCAACCAGGACATCAGTGGACCCCAGCGAGAGCAGTACCGGCAGCGACGAGGACTCCCAGCCGAAGACCCCCACGGACGAGCCCCGCCCGGCCGGACGCCGCTGGGCCATGGACACCCGGCCCCTGCGCCGCCCCGCCTACCGCCGCCTGTGGTCCTCGACCGCCGTCACCGCCGTAGGCAGCCAGCTCACCGCCGTCGCCGTGCCCAAACAGATCTACGACATCACCGGCTCCTCCGCCTGGGTCGGCTACGCGAGCCTCGCCGGACTCCTGCCCCTCGTCGTGTTCGCCCTCTGGGGCGGCGCGGTCGCCGACAGCATGGACCGCCGCAAGCTCCTGCTGATCACCAACACCGGCATCGCCGTCACCTCGCTGCTGTTCTGGATCCAGGCCCTCGTCGGCCTCGACTCGGTGGCGACCCTGATGATCCTGCTCGCCCTCCAGCAGGCCTTCTTCGGCCTGAACTCACCGGCCCGCAGCGCCGTCGTCGCCCAGCTGGTCCCCCAGGAGGAACTCGCCGCCGCCAACGCCCTCGGCACGACCGTCATGCAGACCGGCCTGGTCGCGGGCCCGCTGCTCGCCGGCACCCTCATACCCGTCATCGGCCTCGCCGAGCTGTATCTGATCGACGCGCTCGCCCTCTGCGTCACCCTGTGGTCCGTCGTACGGCTGCCCGCGCTCCCGCCGGGACCTGCGGCTACCCGGAAAGCGGGCGCGCGGGAGGTCCTGGCCGGATTCCGCTACATCGCCCTGCACACGGTGCTCCTGCTGTCCTTCCTCGCGGACATCGTCGCCATGGTCTTCGGCATGCCCCGTGCCCTGTTCCCGCAGCTCGCCGCCCAGACGTACGCCCCCTACGGGGAGGGACTCGCCCTGGGGCTGATGTTCGCGGCGATCCCCGTGGGCGCGGTGGTCGGCGGACTGTTCTCCGGCACGTTCTCCCGGGCGCGGCGGCACGGCTGGATGGTGATCGGCGCGGTCGTCGCCTGGGGGCTGGCGATCACGGGCTTCGGGCTGAGCACCAGCCTTTGGGTGGCGGTGGCGTTCCTGGTCGCCGCAGGGGTCGCCGACATGGTCTCCAGCGTCTTCCGGGTGGCGATCCTGCTGTCGGCGGCGACCGACGAGATGCGCGGCCGGATGCAGGGCGTCTTCACGGTGGTCGTCGTGGGCGGTCCCCGCCTCGCCGACCTGCTGCACGGCACCACGGCATCTGCTCTGGGCACCCGCACGGCCGTCGCTGGCGGCGGACTCCTGGTCGTCGCCGTCACCCTGGCCCTGGCGGCCGCGATGCCGGCGCTGCGCCGCTACCGCGTCTGAACACCGGACCTGCACTCCCTACCCGGGCCCCCGCTTGTGCAGGGAGTAGTGGTCCATCAGCTTGCCCCGGGTCAGCTCCAGCCGGTAGGCGAGGATCTCGGCGATGATCCGCACCAGTTGCAGACCGAGCGCCGGTTCCTCGTCGCAGAGCCTGAGCACCGCCTCGGCGTCGAACTCGTACGCGCGTACGGGACTGAATGCCTCGGCGCCGAAGTCCCACTGGTGGGGCGGGAAGAGCCAGGACCAGCCGAGCAGATCGCCCGCGCCGAGGCTCGCCACGGTCACCCGCTGCACCGGCGTCACCTGCTGGACCAGGGAGACCGCGCCGGAGCGGACGACCCAGAAACGGTCGGCGGTGCCGCCCGCCTCGAAGATCGTGTGGTCCTCGGCAAAGGACACCTCGGTCGCGAGCGCCAGCAGCCGCTCACGGCGGGGCGGGGGAAGGGCGGACAGCAGCTTGGTCGCTTTGGTCATGAGCAGGGCTCCTCGCCGGCGATCTGGATGCTTCCCCTACCCCCATTTGAGCCGTTGCGGACGTCTCGGGCACCTCGGCGGAGGGAACAAGACCGATTTTTGACATGAGAAGGCCCTGGCTGGACGGGGGAGACCAGCCAGGGCCGTAGGTGGTGGCACGCGGAGGGCGGTCGCCTCTCGGCGAAAGGCTCCATGGGGCTTCAGCCGAACGATCTTCCCCATGGGCTATAGGTGAGGCCCGGGGACACTGTCCCCTCCGCAGCCACGTAGGTAAGAACGGCCGACCTCCCCGGGTTGTTCCGCATCGACCCCGAACCAGAGCGTGATCCACGTCACGTCGGGTTTCGGGGAGTGAACAGGGGGTCCGGGGGTGCTCAGGCCTCCGACGCCTGCGCGATCAGCGTCTGTAGATGCAGGCCCCGACGGGCGTCCAACTCGCCGGGGACACCGGTGCGTACGGCGGTCGCGAACTCGCGGCGCAGCACCGGCCAGCTCTCCTCGTGGTCGAGGTCGGTGCTGTCGAACACCAACTCCGGGCCGGAACCGAAGAGTTCGATGCGGGAGACGCTCCGGGTCACAGTCACCGAACCGGACAGGGAGGCCTGGCTGACCGCGCCGTTCTCGTGCTCACAGGTGAGTTCGATCCAGCGGCGCGGATCCCCTGCCCCGCGCACCCGGACGATCCGTCCCACGGCCGCGTCGAGCAGGTCGAGGGCGTGCGGCCCGATATCGAGCAGCGCGCCGTGTTCGAGCCGCCACGGGGTGGAGAACGCGCCGCCCAGGAAGGCCCCGTTGAGAATGGCCGCCCGCGCGCCGAACACGTCCGCCTCGCCCGCCGCTTCCAGGAACCGGCGGGTCTCGGGGTGGTAGCGGTTGGTCAGGGTGACCTGGGAGACGACCCCGGCCTCGTCGATCGCGTCCACCAGCCGCCGGGCCGCCCCGAGATCCTCCGCGATCGGCTTCTCCAGCAGCAGCGCCTTGCCGGCCTTCGCGGCGCGCAGGGCAAGCTCGGCCTGCACGGCGGGCGGCACGGCGAACGCCAACGCCTCGCAGGAGTCGAGCAGTTCCTCGAACCGGGCGGCGACCGGCGCCCCGTACGGAGCCGCCGTCTCCTGGGCGGCCTCGGGACGGCGCGCCCAGACCCCGGCCAGCTCGGTCTCGGGGCCGGCGGCCAGCACGCGCGCGTGCACCCCTTGCGCCCAGGGTCCGGCGCCGACGAGCCCGACCTTGACGGGCGGGTGCGACCACGGTGCGGCGGTACTGGTCACGACAGGGTCCAATCCGTACGGGAGGGCCGATACGGAGATCACTCTGCGGGCCCGCCCGCCGTACCGTCAACCAACATCCGCCCTGGGTACGCGCCGTCCGTTCAGCGGAACATGTTGTCGGCGTCCTCCCAGCGCGCCAGTTCCTCCGCCGCCGGGTTCGGCCGGGGGATGGGCGCCCGGGCCTGGTACATCGCGTCGATCTCGACGGCGTAGTGCCGCACGATCGCGTCCCGGCGCAGCTTCATCGAGGGCGTCAGCAGACCGTTGCTGAGGGCGAAGGGCTCCCCGAGGACCCGGAACACCCGGATCGACTCGGACCGCGACACCGTGCTGTTGGCGGCGGCCACGGCCCGTCCGATCTCCTCCCGCAGGGCGTTCTCCTCACGCGCCTGCCGTTCCGGGGCGTCGTCCTGGAGGGTGAGCGAGCCCCGCCAGTGGGCCAGGAACTCCGGGTCGAGGGTGATCAGGGCGCCCACACAGGGCCGGTTGTCGCCCACGATCACCGCCTGGTGCACCAGCGGATGCACCCGCAGCCGCTGTTCCAGGGCGGCCGGCGCGACGCTCTTGCCGCTGCTGGTGATGATGATGTCCTTCTTGCGCCCGGTGATCGTCAGATACCCGTCCTGGTCCAGCCGCCCGATGTCCCCGGTGGCCAGCCAGCCGCCGTACAGCGCGGCCCGGGTGGAGGCGTCGTCGTTGACGTACCCCTGGAAGACGGAGGCGCCGTACACCATGATCTCGCCGTCGTCCGCGACCTGGATCTCCGAGCCGGGCAGCGCCTGCCCGACCGTGCCGAACTTCTCCCGGCCCACGGGCTGCGCGGTGATGCCGCCACTGGTCTCGGTGAGGCCGTAGCCGTCGTGGACGAGGATGCCGATACCCGCGTAGAACAGGGCCAGTTCGCGGTTGAGGGGCGAGCCGCCCGAGACCGCGCCGCACACCCGCCCGCCGAGGGCGGCCCGGAGCTTGCGGTACACCGTCCGCTCGTAGAGGGCGTGTTGGAGCCGCAGGTCGAATCCGGGTCCGGAGCCGGTGCCCAGCCGCTGCCGTTCGAGAGCCGTCGCGAAGTCCCGCGCGGTGCCGACGGCCCGCTCGAACAGGGCGCCCCGGCCGGCCTTCTGGGCGGCGCGCAGGAAGTTCTTGTAGATCTTCTCGAACACCGAAGGCACCGCGTACAGATACGTCGGCCGGAAGGAGAGCAGCGCCGACGACAGCGCGTCCCCGCTCAGGTCCGGCTCGTGCCCCATCAGCATGCCGCCGCGCAGACACAGGCCCTGGATCATCAGGCCGTACACGTGCGAGAAGGGCAGGAAGGCGAGGACCCTGGGCTGTTCGCCGGGCGGTGCCGCCGTCTGCCGCCAGCCCGCGAGCAGGGTGTCGCAGGGGCTGGCCAGGTTGCGGTGGCTCAGGGCGCAGCCGCGCGGATGCCCGGTCGTGCCGGAGGTGTAGGCGATCACCGCGGTCGAGTCCGGCAGCACGATCCGGCGCAGGGAGTCGACCGTGGCCATCGGTACCGGCCGCCCCAGCTCCACGAGTTGGGGCAGGGCTCCGTCGTCGAGCTGCCACACGTTGCGCAGCAGGGGCAGCGAGGTGCACACCGAGCCGACGGTCATCAGGCCCTGTTCGTCCTCGACGACGACGGCGCTGCACTGCGAGTCCGAGAGGATCCAGGCGACCTGGTCGCGCGAGGACGTCGGGTAGATCGGCACGACCTCGGCGCCCACCGCCCAGAGCGCGTAGCAGAGCACCGTCCACTCGTAGCGGGTGCGGGCCATGATGGCGACGCGGTGGCCCGGTGAGATGCCGGAGGCGACGAAACCCTTGGCGAGATCGACGACCTCGTCCCGCAGGTCGGCGGCCCTCACCTCGGTCCAGTCCGGCTTGGCCGGGTCGAGGCGGCGCGCGAGCTGCGGCAGGTCGGGTTCCCGCAACGCCGTGTCGAAGACACTGTCGGCGAGACCGCCCGTCAGCGGTGCGGTGGTGGGGGGAGCGAGGGCGAAGTCGCGCATGCGCTGCTCCTGGATCGTACTGACTGTGACCGCGCCGACGAGTGGAGTTATCGACGGTGAACGAATCTAGCTCAGGTGGCGGACGTTGTTGTCGGGAACTGTGAAGTAGGTTTCCCGAAGATGCTCAGGACGTGGTTTCGGCAGTGGTTCGGAAGACGCTTTCCACTCGCGCCCCTCGCGTCACCTCACCCGCGCACCGGCGTCAGCCACACCGTGGCGAGCGGCGGCAACGTCAGCCGGACACTCGACGAACGGGACTTCACCGGCCCGGAGTTGCGGACATCACTGCCCCCGTACCGGGCGGCATCCGTGTTGAGGACCTCCTGCCAGGCGGGCACCGAGCCGGGCATGTCGAGACGGTAGTCGTGGCGGACGACGGGGGAGAAGTTGCTGACGGCCAACAGGGGCGCCCCGGCCGCGTCGTAGCGCAGGAACGCGAAGACGTTGTCCTCGGCGGCGTCCCCGGCCACCCACCGGAAACCGGCGGGATCGGTGTCGCGCTGCCAGAGGGCGGGGGTGCGCCGGTAGACGGTGTTGAGATCGCGGACCAGATCGCGCACGCCCCGGTGGTCGGGTTCGGCCGCGTACTCCTTGTCCAGCAGCCACCAGTCCGGCCCGTCGGCCTCGGACCACTCCGAGCCCTGGGCGAACTCCTGCCCCATGAAGAGGAGCTGCTTGCCGGGATGGGCCCACATGAAACCGAGGTACGCGCGGTGGTTCGCCCGTTGCTGCCACCAGTCGCCCGGCATCTTCGACACCAGCGAGCCCTTGCCGTGGACGACCTCGTCGTGCGAGATGGGCAGGACGTAGTTCTCGCTGTACGCGTAGACCATGGAGAACGTCATCTCGTGGTGGTGGTACTTGCGATGGACCGGCTCGTGCCCCACATAGCCGAGCGAGTCGTGCATCCACCCCATGTTCCACTTCAGCCCGAAGCCGAGCCCGCCGCTGTCGGTCGGCCGGGTCACCCCGCCCCACGCCGTGGACTCCTCGGCGATCGTCATGACCCCCGGGACCCGCCGGTACACGGTGGCGTTCATCTCCTGGAGGAAGGCGACCGCGTCCAGGTCCTCCCGCCCGCCGTGCACGTTCGGTGTCCACTGCCCGGAGTCGCGCGAGTAGTCGAGGTACAGCATCGAGGCGACCGCGTCGACCCGCAGCCCGTCGAGGTGGAACTCCTCGCACCAGTACACGGCGTTGGCGACCAGGAAGTTCCGCACCTCGGTCCGCCCGAGGTCGAACTCGTAGGTACCCCAGTCCGGATGCTCGGCCCGCCGCCAGTCGCCGGGCTCGTAGAGTGGCTCCCCGTCGAACCTGGCCAACGCCCAGTCGTCCTTGGGGAAATGCGCCGGAACCCAGTCCAACAGCACACCCACACCGGCCCGGTGCAGCGCGTCGACCAGATACCGGAAGTCGTCGGGGGAACCCAGCCGGGCGGTCGGGGCGTAGTAGGAGGTGACCTGATACCCCCAGGACCCGCCGAAGGGATGCTCGGCGACCGGCATGAGCTGCACATGCGTGAAGCCCAAGTCCCTGACGTAGGAGGGGAGTTCATCGGCGAGCTGACGGTACGTCAACCCCGGGCGCCAGGACGGCAGATGGACCTCGTACACGGAGAACGGCTCCTCGTGCACGGCACTGCCGGACCGGCGCGCGAGCCACTCCTCGTCGCCCCACTCGTAGTGGGAGACCGTGACGACGGACGCCGTCGCGGGCGGCACCTCGGTCCGCCGGGCCATCGGGTCGGCCTTCATGACCCGGCCGCCGTCCCGCGCCACGACCTCGAACTTGTACCGCTCGCCCTCCCCGACACCGGGCACGAACAGCTCCCATACCCCGGAGGAACCGAGCGACCGCATCGGATACCCGGCGCCGTCCCAGAAGTTGAAGTCCCCGGTCACCCGGACTCCGCGTGCGTTGGGTGCCCAGACGGTGAAGCGGGTGCCGGTGACGCCCTGGTGGGTCATCGGCTCGGCGCCCAGCGCCCGCCACAGCTCCTCGTGCCGCCCCTCGCGGATGAGATGCAGGTCCAGCTCACCGAGGGCGGGCAGGAAGCGGTACGGATCCTCGCCCTTCGACTCACCGCCCTCGTACGACACCAGCAGCGTGTAGTCGGGAGTCTCGGCGATGGGGCGATCGAGGGGGATCAGGGCGCTGAAGAACCCGTCACCGTCGTCGTCGAGGGCATTGACCCGCCCGTCCACGACCACACTCACGCCGCGCGCGAGCGGGCGCAGGGCACGGAAGACGACCCCGCCACCCGGCACGGGATGCGCGCCGAGCAGCGCGTGCGGGTCGTGATGGGTACCGGAGAGCAGGCGCTGCCGCTCGTCGGCGTCCCACAGGGCGTCGCGTCTGCCCAGGGAGGACGGGTCGGGGAGGGCGGAGTCGTGCAGGGCCACAGCGGTCAGCCTCCTCGGACGGCGAGTCGTTCGATCGCCGCCATGGGGACGGGGAGCCAGTCGGGGCGGTGCCGGGCCTCGTACACGACCTCGTACACGGCCCGGTCGGTCTCGTACGCGCGCAGCAGCCCGGGGATGCGGCGCGGATCCCAGCCGGCCCGGGCCGCGTACCCCGCGCAGTAGGCGTCCCGGCAGTGTTGCGCCCACTCGGGGCGCCACGGCCGGCGCGTACGGGCGGCGTAGTCGAAGGAGCGCAGCATGCCCGCGATGTCCCGCACCGGTGACTGGGCGCTGCGGCGCTCGGAGAGGGGACGGGACGGCTCACCCTCGAAGTCGATCACGAACCAGTCCCCGCCGGTACCCCCGGTGCACAGCACCTGCCCGAGGTGCAGATCACCGTGGACGCGCTGCGCGGCCGGACCGGCGTCGAACCCGGCCGACGTGTCGAACGCGGCCCGCAGCCCCTGGGCGTACGGCCGCAGCGCCGGTACATGGCGTACGGCGGCATCGAGACGCTCGGCCATCGCCGCCGCCGTACGTGTGTCGTGCCGCATGCTGCGGGTGTCGCCGGGGAAGGCGGTCGCGAGGGCCAGGTGTACGTCGGCGGTGGCGCGGCCCAGTTCGTGGGCCTCGTCGGTGAACGGGTGCCCCGAGGCGAGCGCGCGCAGGGCCAGCGTCCAGCCGTCGGAGGCGCCGGGCAGGAACGGTTGGAGCACGCCGAGGGTCGCGTCCTGCGGCAGGTCGGTCCGGAACCAGGCGGCGGGGGCGGGTACGCGGGCGCAGCCCTGGCGGGCGAGGGCGGCGGGCACCTCCAGGTCGGGGTGGACACCCGGCTGGACGCGTCTGAGCACCTTCAGGATGAACGAGTCGCCGTACACGAGCGAGGAGTTGGACTGCTCGACGTCGAGGAGCCGCGGGGCGAGTCCGGCGGGCACGGTGACTCCGGGGTCGGCCTCGAAACGCAGGGGGCCGGCCGTGCCGGGATGCCGGAGGCGCTCCAGCAGCAGTTCCGCCGCCCGGGGGTCCTGGAGGGCGTCGTAGACCAGCAGCCCCGCCAAGGGCCCTTCCTCCGCGCGGCCGATGAGGGTCCGGCGAAGGTGCGGTGACATACGGTCCCGTACGCCGAGGAGCAGTTGGTAGCAGTCGCCGGGCGGGGGAGTGCCGCCGGGGGCGGGGACGGGCGTGTGGCCGGTGCGGACGAGCAGGTGGAGGCAGCCCGGAAACAGCTCGGTCATCGACAGCAGGCCCAGGTCCGTGACGGGCCGGTCCTTGCCCGCGAACCAGCGCTGCTGGGGCAGCCATTCGCGCAGCAGCCCACCGAGCGAGGTCAGCGGCCGGGCGAGGTCCGTCCTGCTCTGGCGAAGAGAAGCGGTCTTCGGCATGGTGACGCGTCCTTTCGCGGGCACACGCTCAATGTCGTCGGCCAGTGCGCGGGGTGACTCGGGTGAGCCTGAACCAGTAGAAGCCGTGTCCTGCGAGGGTGAGCAGGTAGGGGAGTTCGCCGATGGCGGGGAAGCGGACTCCGCCGATGAGTTCGACCGGGTGGCTGCCGCTGAACGCCCGTAGGTCGAGTTCGGTGGGCTGGGCGAAGCGGGAGAAGTTGTGGACGCAGAGGACGAGGTCGTCCTTGTGTTCGCGCAGGAAGGCGATCACGGCCGGGTTGGAGGAGGGCAGTTCGGTGTAGGAGCCCAGTCCGAACGCGGGGTTCTGCTTCCGGATCTCGATCATGCGCCGGGTCCAGTGCAGGAGCGAGGACGGGGACGACATGGAGGCTTCGACGTTGGTGACCTGGTAGCCGTAGACGGGGTCCATGATCGTGGGCAGGAAGAGGCGGCCGGGGTCGCAGGAGGAGAAGCCGGCGTTCCTGTCCGGGGTCCACTGCATCGGCGTGCGGACCGCGTCGCGGTCGCCGAGCCAGATGTTGTCGCCCATGCCGATCTCGTCGCCGTAGTAGAGGATCGGCGAGCCGGGCAGGGAGAGCAGCAGGGCGGTGAAGAGTTCGATCTGGTTGCGGTCGTTGTCCAGGAGCGGGGCGAGCCGGCGGCGGATGCCGATGTTGGCGCGCATACGCGGGTCCTTGGCGTATTCGGCCCACATGTAGTCGCGTTCCTCGTCGGTGACCATTTCGAGGGTCAGCTCGTCGTGGTTGCGCAGGAAGATGCCCCACTGGCAGTTCGAGGGAATGGCCGGGGTCTTCGCGAGGATCTCCGAGACCGGATAGCGCGACTCACGGCGCACGGCCATGAAGATGCGCGGCATGACCGGGAAATGGAACGCCATGTGGCACTCGTCCCCGCCGCTGCGATAGTCGCCGAAGTAGTCGACGACGTCCTCGGGCCACTGGTTCGCCTCCGCCAGCAACACCGTGTCGGGATAGTGGGCGTCGATCTCCTTGCGGACATGCTTGAGGAATTCATGTGTACGCGGCAGGTTCTCGCAGTTCGTCCCCTCGGCCTGGTACAGGTACGGAACTGCGTCGAGACGGAAACCGTCGATTCCGAGGTCCAGCCAGAATCGGAGAGCCGCCAGAATTTCCTCCTGTACCGCCCGGTTCTCGTAGTTGAGGTCGGGTTGGTGGGAGAAGAAGCGGTGCCAGTAGTACTGCTTGCGGACCGGGTCGAAGGTCCAGTTGGAGGCCTCGGTGTCGACGAAGATGATCCGGGCGTCCTGGTACTGCTTGTCGTCGTCCGCCCAGACGTAGTAGTCGCCGTACGGGCCTTCGGGGTTGCTCCGGGACTCCTGGAACCACGGATGTTCGTCGCTGGTGTGGTTCATGACGAAGTCGATGATGACGCGCATGCCGCGTTGGTGGGCGGCGTCGACGAATTCGACGAAGTCGGCGAGGTCGCCGAATTCGGGGAGGACGGCGGTGTAGTCGGAGACGTCGTAACCGCCGTCACGGAGGGGGGATTTGAAGAAGGGGGGCAGCCAGAGGCAGTCGATGCCGAGCCACTGGAGGTAGTCGAGTTTGGCGGTGAGGCCTTTGAGGTCGCCGACTCCGTCGCCGTTGCTGTCCTGGAAGGAGCGGACGAGGACCTCGTAGAAGACGGCGCGTTTGAACCACTCGGGGTCCCGGTCCTTGGCGGGAGTGTCCTCGAAGGTGTCCGGGACGGGATCGTTGACGGTCACGGCGTTACTGGCCTCCAGTCGAGTACCGCAGCAGGTGGAAGACGTGTGCGGGCGCCCTGCCTGGCTCCAGACGTACGTAGTTGGTCCGGCCCCAGTAGTAGGTCTCGCCGCTCAACTCGTCATGCACCGTCAGGGAATGCCGTTCGGGTTCCCGCCCGTCCAGGCCGAGTTGCGGCATGTCCAACGAGACCGTCGCCTCCTGGGTGTGGTGAGGGTCGAGGTTCACGACCACCAGGACCGTGTCGTCGCCGGTGCGCTTGCTGTACGCGATCACCGCGTCGTTGTCGGTCGAGTGGAAGTGCAGATTCCTGAGCCGGTGCAGGGCGGGATGGTCGCGCCTGATCCGGTTGAGGGCGGTGACGAGCGGGGCGATCGACAGCCCGTTCCGCTCGGCGGATTCCCAATCACGGGTACGCAGTTGGTATTTCTCGGAGTCCAGGTATTCTTCGCTGCCCTCGCGCAGAGGGGTGTTCTCACAGAGTTCGTAGCCGCTGTAGACGCCCCAGGTGGGGGAGAGGGTGGCGGCCAGGACGGCGCGGGCCTCGAAAGCGGGACGCCCGCCCTGCTGAAGGTACGCGTGGAGGATGTCGGGGGTGTTGACGAAAAAGTTCGGGCGCATGTACGCGGCCGGGTCACCGGACAGTTCGGTGAGGTATTCGGTGAGTTCGGGTTTCGTGGTGCGCCAGGTGAAGTAGGTGTAGGACTGCTGGAAGCCGGTCTGGGCGAGGGTGTGCATCATCGCGGGCCGGGTGAACGCCTCCGCGAGGAAGATCACGTCGGGGTCGGTGCGGTTGATGTCCGCGATGACCTGTTCCCAGAAGACGACGGGTTTGGTGTGCGGGTTGTCGACGCGGAAGATCCGCACCCCGTGGTCCATCCAGTGCCGCAGTACCCGCACCGTCTCCGCGACGAGTCCGGGGAGGTCGGCGTCGAAGGCGATGGGGTAGATGTCCTGGTACTTCTTCGGCGGGTTCTCCGCGTACGCGATCGTCCCGTCCGGCCGGTGATGGAACCACTGGGGGTGCTTCTGCACCCAGGGATGGTCCGGGGAGCACTGGAGGGCGAAGTCGAGGGCGATCTCCAGGCCGTGGCGGGCGGCCTCGGCGACGAAGAAGTCGAAGTCCGCCAGCGTCCCGAGATCCGGGTGCACGGCGTCGTGCCCGCCGTCCTCCGAACCGATCGCCCACGGCACGCCCACATCGTCCGGGGTGGCGGAGAGGGTGTTGTTGGGGCCCTTGCGGAAGGTGTGCCCGATGGGGTGGATCGGGGGGAGATAGAGGACGTCGAAGCCCATCGCGGCGATCGACGCCAGCCGCCGCGCGGCCGTGCGGAACGTCCCGTGCGGCTGCGCGGGCGTCCCCTCGGAACGGGGGAAGAACTCGTACCAGGCCCCGTACAGCGCCCGCTCCCGCTCCACCACCAGCGCCAACGGCTCACTGGACGTGACCAGTTCACGCAACGGGAACCGGGCCAGCACCTCGTCCACCGCCGGGGTCAGCGCCGGTGCGAGACGATCCGAGACAGGGAGCGAGTCGTCGCCCAGGGCCCGTGCGGCGGCCAGCACGACAGCACGGGCCGCCTTCTGCGGCACACCTGCGGCGGCACGCTCGTACAGCAGCGCGCCCTCCTCCAGCACCAGCCCGGTGTCGATCCCGGCCGGGATCTTGATGCCCGCGTGATGCCGCCAGGTACTGATCGGATCGCCCCACGCCTCGACCCGGTAGGTCCAGTGGCCCGTCGTGTCCGGGGTGACGTCCGCGCCCCAGTGGTCGGAACCCGGGGCGAGTTCACGCATCGGTGTCCAGGGGCCCGGGCGGCCCTCCGGGTCGCACAGCACGACGTTCGCGCCGACCGCGTCATGGCCCTCGCGGAAGACCGTCGCAGTGACCTGGAAGGTCTCTCCCGCGACGGCCTTCGCCGGGCGTCTGCCGCCCTCGACGGCCGGGCGCACGTCCCGGACCGGGATGCGGCCGATGGCCGGAGTCGGGCTCATGGGTCTCACCTCTGCCGTACGGGGGTCGGGGGTCGGGACGGGCGTCGCGGGCGGTGCCGGTGGGCTATCCGCCTGCGGCGGAGCGTTGGACGGCGGGTGGAGCGTGCCCGGTGAAACGGTCGGTGTGGGTCCAGCCGGCCTGCTCGCGCAGGTAGGTGACCAGGCTCGTGCGGAGATAGCGTTCGGCGGCGTGTGCGGCCTCGCGCGCGCACCGCTTCCCCATCAGTACGCACAAGGTGTAGCCCGAGTCCTCGAAACTGTCGCGCGCCGAACGGTCGGACGGGGCCGCGAGCATGACGCGCTCCCACGCCCGGTACTTGTTCAGCTGTCGGGCGACCTCGGCTTTGGCGGGCAGCAGCATGGCGCTGGTCCCCTTCCTCATGACTGACTGCTTGAGCGACTTCTGTGGTTTCCACGGCGAGACCTTCACTCATGGTGCACGTGCGGCGACCCAGCGTCTTGTTAGGTCTTCAACAATCACAGGGGGCGCTCGTGTTGCACGAATGGACTAGCGCTCCCACTCTGGAGCTGACTCAGAAGCGAACAGTGCTCACGCTTCGCGTTCGGAAGGGTGAGTCCGCCGTGAGGAGCCAACGACGATGAAGACCGCAGAGCCCTGCTACTACCACCTCGACGTGGAGATCTGCCCGGAACGGGTCGGCCAGGTCGAGCGCATCCTGGCCGCTCATCTGCGCCTGTGGGACCTGGAGCACCTCGTCGGACCCGTCTGTCATGGCACCGAAGTACTGCTGCGTGCCATCGACGAGCACGCGACCGACAAGCGCGCGGTGATCGAGATGTGGTGGAACGGCCAGCACCTCTTCACGGCCATCGCCGAGCACGACCGCGATCTGCGCCCCGACCGGGAACTGCGCGGCTGTCTGGCGTGGATCGCCGCCCTGAGCGACGGCTGGGGCTGCTGTGCCACGGCCACCGGCGCCAAGATCATCTGGTTCTCGCGCCGGGCCCGCTCCCGCGAAGGCGTCCCGCTGGTCTCGACCGGACCCGCGCCGACCCTGCGGGAGGTGCGCCGGGTGCCCCGAGTGGTCCCGTCCTTCGCCGGTGCGACGGGCAGGGCGCGGGAGTCCTTCGTGAACGTGTAGGAGCGGCACATTCCGGACTCCCCCGGGGCGCAGTGGAGTTGACACTCTGTCCCGGGGCCGGGGTGGGGCACACGGGGAGCGCAGTGCACAGAGGGCACACCGTGTTCAGGTACGTCCACTACGAGGTGGCGTGCGCGCTCCTCGCGTTCTGCGCGGCGGTGGTGAGCGCGGGGGTGGTGTTCGGGGTGGAGGGCCGGCGCCCACCGCGCACGCCCGGCAGCCTGAGGGGTCAGCGCGGGACGCGTGAGGTCACCGTGAACTGCGCCCCGTCCGGATCACGCAGCACCGCCTCGAACGGCACCGAACCGTCGTACCGCAGAACACTGCCGCCGTTGTTCTCCGCGGCCTTGACGCAGGCCGTCACGTCCTCGACCGCGAAGTGGACCTGCCAGTGCGGTCGGATCGTGGGGTCGGGCGCCGCCTCCAGGGCGCCCGAGACGATACGGGCCACGACATCGCCCCGGCTGCGCAGCACGACCTCGTCGGCCTCGTAGTGGACCTCGCAGCAACCGGGGCGGTCCGAGGCCCAGTCCAGGATCTCCCCGTAGAAGATGGCCGCGTCGAACGCGTCGCGGGTGTGCAGCCGTACGAACGCCGGTGCCGCGCGTCGCCAGGCCTCCCAGCCGGCGAGCAGCTCGCCCTCCCAGATCCCGAAGATCGCCCCGTCCCGGTCGGCCAGCAGAGCCGCCCGGCCGGGCGGGAAGGAGATCGGTCCGACCGCCGTCGTACCGCCGCGCTCGCGGGCCCGGCCCGCCGCCTCGTCCGCGCTGGGCACGGCGAAGTACGGGATCCAGGCGACCGCCACCTGCCATACGGAGGCCACCGCGGCGATCCCCGCGACCGGTGTGCCCTGCACCAGCGCCACCCGGAAGCGGTCGCCGAGCCGGGCCGAACGCCACCGCCAGCCCAGTACGGCGCTGTAGAACGCCTCGGTGGCCCGCAGATCGCGGCTGGTCAGGCTCACCCAGCAAGGGGCGCCGAACACGGAATGGGTCGAGACGACGTCCGTCGCGCCGCTGGGCTGTGTCGTGTCGTGGTTCATGGCACTCGCGTCCTGGTTCCGTCCACCGGCGTGTGCCGGCCGGACACCAGTCTCCGGCCGAACCCCGTCCCGGTGCCTGTCCGAGTACCCCGATCGGGCCTGTTGGCACCCGGGAGGCCCTGTGGCGACGATGGGGGAGTACGTTTGACGTGACCCGGAGGTGACCATGTCCATGCCCATGGACGGCGGCCCGAGCGAGGACGACCAGGTCGTCGCTCTGCGGGCCGAGGTCGACCAGCTCAAGGAGGCCGTCACCTCCCATGCCGTCGTGGACCAGGCGATCGGCATGATGGTCGCGCTGGGGCGGGTCACACCCGACCAGGGCTGGGAAGTACTGAAAGAGGTCTCCCAGCACACCAACATCAAACTGCGCAATCTCGCGGAGATGATCCTGATCTGGGGACGGAACGGAGAGATGCCGTCCGACATCCGTGCCGAACTGGAAGACGCGCTGGACCGCTTCGGACCCACCCAGATTCCGGGTGGCGCACCGGACACGGAGCGCTATTCCTGACCGGGGGTGTTTCAACCCCGCCCCTGCGGTGACACCGGGGAGCAGGGCACGCTGGGGAATCGCTCCCGGGAGGGTTCGGCAGTGAGCCCGCCCCTCAGTCGCCCGGCCGTGAACGACCTGCCCGGGCGACTGGGGTGTGTACGGGGCCGTTCCTCAGCAGGCATCGGCGAGCAGTTCTCCGTCGGACGGTTCCTCGTCGACGTCGAGTTCCTCGCGTACGCGTGCGCAGCAGGCGCTGAGCAGCCGGGAGACGTGCATCTGGGAGATGCCGAGCTGCCGGGCGATCCGGCTCTGTGTCATCCCGCCGAAGAACCGCAGGTAGAGGATGGTCCGCTCCCGTTCGGGCAGTGCCCGCAGGCACGGGCTGACGGCCGCGCGGTCCACGATCAGGTCGAAGCCGGGATCGGCTCCGCCGACCGTGTCCGCGAGCGCGTACCCGTCGGTGCGCGGCAGCTCCGCCTCCAGCGACAGCACGGAGAAGCACTCCAGTGCCTCCATGCCCGTACGCACCTCGCTCTCGCTCAGCTCGGTGTACGCGGCGATCTCGGCGACGGTCGGGGGTCGGCCCGGGACGGTGGCGGACAGTTCCTTGGAGGCGGCGCGTACCCGGTTGCGCAGGTCCTGGACGCGGCGCGGCACATGCAGTGCCCACAGGTGGTCGCGGAAGTGGCGCTTGATCTCACCGGTGACGGTCGGCACGGCGTAGGCCTCGAAGGCGGCGCCGCGCGTGGGGTCGTAGTGGTCGACGGCCTTGACGAGGCCGATGGCCGCGACCTGGTAGAGATCCTCCAGCGCCTCGCCGCGGCCCCGGAAGCGGACGGCGATCCGCTCCGACATGGGCAGCCAGGCCTGCACGAGTTCGTCGCGGAGGGCGTGGCGCTCCGGCCCTTCGGGCAGTCGGGCGAGGCGTTCGAAGGCGGCGGTGGTGTCGGGGGCGTCGTCGTGCGGATGGCGATTCGTTCTCGTGGCGATACGCATCGCGCGCACCTTCCTCGGTCGGTGCCGGCTGGACAGACACCGCGGGAGGGTGCGCTCACGGACCGCACGGAGGACGGCCGAAGGCCCGGCGAACCGGCTCCCACGGACGTGCCTCCTGTCCGAAGCACTGAAAGGGAAATTCCCGCTCCCGGTGACATGGAAACAAATCACCATAAAGAGTGACTTGCTGCCTCTCGCTGATCGCCGTGCGGATTCACGGCGACACGGAAGATGTCGCATACATGTTCTTGACTCGTCCTTTCCCTCCTCGTTTCCCCGATACCTCTGACACAGAGCTAATCTCGGCGTGTGGAACCAGCGACCTTCGCGGACGAACTGGCCGACGCGCTTCTCGGAGTCCAGCGGCTCATCCGGCGCCGACTGCGCAGCGGGACGAAAGTGCCCCGGCTGCGGGGCGCCGAGGTCGAGCTGCTGCGCCTGGTCATGGACCGCCCCGGCATCGGTATCTCGGACGCGGCCAGGGAGCTGTACCTCGCGGGCAACTCCGTGTCGACGCTGGTGAACCAGCTGGTCAAGGACGGCTATCTGATCCGCGGTACGGACCCCGCCGACCGGCGGGCCGCCCGGCTGCTGCCCACCCCGGCGGCCGAGGCGCGCCTCGAGGACTGGCGGGAACGGCGCACCGCTCTCGTACGACGACAGGTGGCGCGTCTCGACGACGCCGACCGGGAGGCCCTGCGGGCCGCGCTCCCGGCCCTGCGGAGACTGGCCCGGAACCTGCGCGAGGAGGCGGAGGAGTCATGACGTACGACAGGACCACCGAGATCGCCGAGACCTCGGAGAACGCTGACATCGCCGAGAGCCGGGAAGCCGTCAGCTGTACCGGACTCGTGTACGCCTTCGGTGGGACCAACGCCGTCGACGGGCTCGATCTCGGCGTCCGGGAGGGGGAGGTGTTCGGCCTCCTCGGGCCCAACGGCGCGGGCAAGACCACGGCGATCCGCTGCGTCACCACGCTCCTGCCGGTGCCCGCCGGCATGGTCCGCGTCTTCGGGCACGACGCCGCCGGGGACCGGATGGCGGTGCGCCGGCTGCTCGGGTACGTGCCGCAGCAGCTGTCCGCCGACTCCGGGCTCACCGGACGCGAGAACGTCGTCCTGTTCGCCCGGGTCTTCGACGTCCCGCGCAGGGAACGCGCCGAACGGGTCGGCCAGGCGCTCGCGGCGGTCGGCCTCGGCGACGCGGCCGACCGGCTCGCGGGGACGTACTCCGGTGGCATGGTGCGCCGGCTCGAACTCGCCCAGGCGCTGGTCAGCGCGCCCCGGCTGCTCATCCTCGACGAACCGACCATCGGACTCGACCCCATCGCCAGGACGGGCGTGTGGGAGCACATCGACGCCGTGCGCGCCGCCACCGGCATGACCGTCCTGGTCACCACGCACTACATGGACGAGGCCGACCAGTACTGCGACCGCATCGCCCTGATGCACCACGGCCGCATCCGCGCCCTCGGCACCCCCGACGAACTCCGCGCGGGACTCGGCGAACGGCGCCGGGCCGAGGGCGCGTCCGACACCGCCCCGCCGCCCACGCTGGAGGACGTCTTCCGGGACATCGCCGGCAGCGGCCTCGACGAACGGTCAGGAGACTTCCGCGATGTCCGCAGCACCCGCCGCACCGCGTCCCGCGTCGGCTGACCCCACCGCCCTGAACCTGCTGCTCGTACCGCCCACGCCCAGAACGGGCTGGCGGCTGCTGCCCGCCCGGGTCGGCGCCATGTGCGCCGTCGAACTCCAGAAACTCCGCCACGACCGCACCGAGCTGTACACCAGGGCCGTCCAGCCCGCCCTCTGGCTGCTGATCTTCGGCGAGACCTTCACCAGGATCAAGGCGATACCGACCGGCGGCATCCCCTACCTCGACTATCTGGCGCCCGGCATCATCGCCCAGTCCGCGATGTTCATCGCCATCTTCTACGGCATCATGATCATCTGGGAGCGGGACGCCGGAATCCTCACCAAGCTCCTCGTCACCCCCACCCCGCGCGCGGCCCTCGTCACCGGCAAGGCCTTCGCGGCCGGGGTGAAGGCGCTGATCCAGGCCGTCGTCGTGATCGTCATCGCCGCCCTCCTCGGCGTGGCCCTGACCTGGAACCCGCTCAAGCTGCTCGGCGTCGCGGCGGCCGTCGTCCTCGGCTCCGCCTTCTTCTCCTGTCTGTCGATGACGATCGCCGGGATCGTCCTCACCCGCGACCGCCTGATGGGCATCGGCCAGGCCATCACCATGCCGCTCTTCTTCGGCTCCAACGCCCTCTACCCGGTGAGCGTCATGCCGGGCTGGCTCCAGACGGTCAGCCGGATCAACCCGCTGAGCTACCAGGTGAACGCCCTGCGCGGACTCCTCCTCGGCACCCCGTCCAACCTCGCCGTCGACTTCGGGGTCCTGCTGCTCGCGGCCGTCCTGAGCATCGTGGCGGCCTCCTCGCTCCTCGGTCGGCTGGCCCGCTGAACGCCGGTCACGACCATGCACCGGAACGTGATGTGCGGCACGCGGCCGACCAAGGTTGGGCGGCCCTTCGGCGGATTTCCGCTGCACACCGCTTGATCAGTGATCAAGGGGGCGAATTCGCTGGCCACAGCGCATTCTGCTCATTTGACTGTGCGCCGGGCACAAGGATAGGAAGCAGCCATCCGAGGTCGAGAGGTGGACTGTGCGCGAGCCGAACGTGGTCGGGGACTGGCACGAGTACGACGAGCATGCCGGCCTGCGTGTCCGCGTCCACCGTCTGGTGGCGGCCGAACCGCCGCGCGGGCGCGACGACGCCGCCGAGGGGCTGACCTATTTCAGCCTCCGGGTGACCGTCGAGAACCGTGGCGAGCGGCACTACGGCGTCCATCTGGAGGACGGCCAGGTCGACGTCCGGCTCGGCCCC
The DNA here is from genome assembly GCF_045041225.1 of Streptomyces sp. NBC_00075. Lineage (NCBI taxonomy): Bacteria > Bacillati > Actinomycetota > Actinomycetes > Kitasatosporales > Streptomycetaceae > Streptomyces > Streptomyces sp. NBC_00075. Next base: position 524,202 of record NZ_CP108243.1, on the reverse strand, counting down.
GACGGCGAGGGCGCCTTCATCGACTGGCGGAACTCGCAGTTCATCGAAGGCTTCGACGTCCACCCGCTGCGCCGCGCCACGGCCGTCCTGTACGCCGCAGGACCGGAAGCGTCCCTGGCGCAGGTGGACGTACAGATCCAGCTGCGCGTCGAGGAGGAGTGGACCGCCCGGCACCTCTGGGCGGGCGGGATCGGCCTCCCCGAGGACTTCACCGGCACCGGCGCGCACCACGGCACGGCCCGGGACGGCGTGGCCGTCCAGGTGAGCGACTTCCTGAAGGAACAGCGGGACCTGAGGGAACAGCGGGACCAGAAGGGCCAGACGGAACCCACCTGAACGACCGATACCGCCCGGCGCGCCGGGCGGTATCGATTCCCGCTTCCCGTTCCGTTCCTCAGTGCGCGATGTCGTCGATCAGCTCGCGCGCGCCCTGCCGTAGCAGTGCCACCGCAACCGACGTACCGAGCGTGGCCGGATCCAGTCGGCCCGCCCACTCGTGGGCGTTCAGCTGGACCTTGCCGTCCGGGGTGAACACACAGGCGCGCAGCGAGAGTTCGCCGTTGCGGGACACCTTCGCGTACCCGGCGATCGGGCTGTTGCAGTGCCCCTGGAGAACGTGCAGGAACATCCGCTCGGCCGTCGCCTCCCGATGCGTGTCCGGGTCACCGAGGCCGCTGACCGCGTCGATCAGTTCGTGGTCGCCCTCACGGCACTGGAGGGCGAGGATGCCCGCGCCGATCGGCGGCATCATCGTCTCGGGGGAGAGGACCTCGCTGACCACGTCCATCCGGCCGATGCGCTCAAGGCCGGACACCGCGAGGAGCAGCGCGTCCGCCTCGCCGGCCGCGAGCTTCTCCAGCCGCCGGTTGGCGTTGCCACGGAACGGCACGCACTCCAGGTGCGGGTGGGAGGCGGCCAGCTGGGCGATCCGGCGCACCGAGGACGTACCGATCCGGGTGCCGTCCGGCAGCTCGTCCAGGGTCAGACCGCCCGGGTGGATCAGCGCGTCGCGGATGTCGTCCCGCTTGAGGAACGCGGCGAACATCGTCCCCTTCGGGAGCGGCCGGTCGGCGGGCACGTCCTTGACGCAGTGCACCGCGAGATCGGCCTCACCGGCCAGCAGCGCGGCGTCGACCTCCTTGGTGAACGCTCCCTTGCCCTCGACCTTGGACAGATCGCCCATCCACTTGTCGCCGGTCGTCTTCACGGGGACGACCTCGGTGCGCGTGTGCGGGTGGACGACGGCCAGCTCTGCACGTACCCGCTCCACCTGGGCCAGGGCCATGGGCGAGTCGCGGGAGACGATACGGATCAGTTCAGGGACGGACATGCCGACACGATAGACCCTCCGGGGCCCCCTTCTCCTACGAACCGGTCGCTTCGTCGCGGGAGTTCGCACCCGGCGCGGAAGCCACCAACCGCCCCTCGGCGGGCTCCACGGCCGGTGCGCCCGCCTGGCGGCGGGGCAGGAAGGACGCGAAGCCGAAGGCCAGCACGGCGGCCCCGGCACCGATGCCCATCACCACCCGGAACCCGTTCTCGGAGGGCAGCGGCACTCCGCCGAACGAGGTGGTCATCCGGGCCAGTACGACGCCTGCCACCGCGCTCGACACCGCCGTACCGATGGACCGCATCAGCGTGTTCAGGCTGTTCGCGGCGGCCGTCGCCGAGACCGGGACCGCCCCCATGACGAGCGCGGGCATCGCCCCGTACGAGAGTCCGACGCCCGCCCCGATCACACAGGAGACCAGGACGAGCTGCCAGACGGTGGCCATCAGGAAGAGGCTCAGGCCGTAACCGGCGGCCACCACGAGGGCGCCGGTCATCAGGGTCACCTTGGGGCCCCTGGTCCTCGACAGGCGGGCCGAGAGCGGGGCCGTCGCCATCATCACCAGGCCCTGCGGGGCCAGGACCAGGCCGACGGTCAGCATCGTCCGGCCCAGACCGTATCCGGTCGCCTCGGGCAACTGAAGGATCTGCGGAAAGACCAGCACCATCGCGAACATCGAGAAGCCGAACACGAGTGACGCGAGGTTGGTGAACAGCACCTGGCGGCGGACGGTCGTGCGCAGGTCCACCAGGGGCTGCCCGGCGCGCAGCTCCCAGCGGCCCCAGGCCAGCAGCACGACGACCGCCGCGAGCAGCAGACCCAGGGTCCGGGCGCTGCCCCAGCCCCAGCCGGCGCCCTTGGAGATCGCCAGCAGCAGACACACCAGTGCCGTCGACAGCCCGGCCGCGCCCACCACGTCGAAGCGCCCGCCCGTGCGCACCGGCGACTCCGGCACGATCCGTACGACGAGCGCGGTGGCCACGACACCCGTGCCCGCCGAGGCCCAGAACAGGACATGCCAGTCCGCGTGATCGGCCAGCAACGCGGCGGCCGGCAGACCGAGGGCGCCGCCGACCCCGAGCGACGCGCTCATCAGCGCGGTCGCGCCCGCGAGCCGCTCGCTCGGCAACTCGTCGCGCATGATGCTGATCCCCAGCGCGATCACCCCGGACGACATCCCCTGGAGGGTCCGCCCGACCAGCATCGGGGCCAGGCTGTCGCTGAGGGCGCAGACCACCGAGCCGGCCACCAGCAGGGCCAGGCTCGCCAGCAGCATCCGGCGCTTGCCGTACATGTCGCCGAGCCGTCCGACGACCGGCGTCGCGACGGCCCCCGCCAGGAGGGTCGCGGTGATCGCCCAGGTGGCGTCCGAGGGGGAGGCGTCGAGCAGCTTCGGCAGCTCGGGCAGCAGCGGGATCACCAGCGTCTGCATCAGCGCCACGACGATCCCCGCGAAGGCCAGGACCGTCACGACGGCGTTCGCCCGCGGCGGGCCGGGCACCCCCGTTTCGGCCGGACCGGCCGAATCCGCAGGTCGGGCAGGTGCTTCGGACATGTCGGCGCCTCCGGGCGAACGGTTTCCGTCAAGTTAAGTCAGTTGCTTGACTTAGGCTAGCCACAGGAGTTGCCTGATCGTGCGGGGTTGAGGAAACGCCCGGCGACCGGAGGGACCGCTCGTCGCAGGCCACGCGAAGTCCCAGTGAGGCGGTGGACCATGCCGGCCAGAACGGTTCGGGAGGAGCGGGCGGGCGTGACCCGCGAGCTGATCCTCACCGCGGCGGAGCGCCTCTTCGCCGAACGCGGTGTGTACGCCGTCTCCAACCGCCGGGTCAGCGAGGCGGCCGGACAGGGCAACAACGCGGCGGTCGGCTACCACTTCGGCACGAAGGCGGACCTCGTACGGGCCATCGTCCGCAAGCACGCCCAGGAGATCGAGGAGGTGCGCCTGCGGCTCCTGGCCGGTCTGCGCGCCGACGCCGATCTGCGGGACTGGGTGGACTGTCTGGTCCGGCCCATCCCCGAGCACCTCGCGGCCCTCGGCAACCCCACCTGGTACGCGCGGTTCTGCGTCCAGGTCATGGCCGATCCCGCCCTCTACGAGATCATGACTGAGGAGGCCCTCGCCTCCCCGAGGCTGCGGGAGATCATCGACGGCCTGAACCGCTGTCTGCCCCACCTCCCGGCCGACGTCCGGGCCGAACGGGGCGACATGGCCCGCCACTTGATCCTCAACATGTGCGCCGAGCGCGAACGCGCCCTGTCCGACCACAGCACCACCCCCCGCGCCAACTGGCACGACACGGCCACCGGTCTGGTGGACGCGGTCGTCGGACTCTGGCTGGCACCGGTCACCCACACCGGATGAGCACCGCGAGCAGCACCGAAGGGAAGCAGGCGAAACCACGTACGAGGCACCGTTCCCCCCACTCACGGAGTACCGGAGTACGTCATGACGAGCACAGCCCATCCCCCCACCGCACACCCGGCCGAGGTCCCGGAATTCCCCATGTCCCGGGCGGCCCGCTGCCCCTTCGACCCCCCACCGGTCCTCAGGGACCTCCAGCAGGACGCCCGGCTGCGCAGGGTCCGGCTGTGGAACGGGAGTACGCCCTGGCTGGTGACCCGGTACGAGGACCAGCGGACCCTCTTGGGCGACCCTCGGCTCAGCTCCGACCCCGCGACCCCCGGCTACCCGCTGTCCAGCGCCGTGACCGGCGAGACGAACATCAGCTTCATCCTCAAGGACGACCCCGAACACGCCCGGCTGCGCCGGATGGTGACGGCCGCGTTCACCGTGAAACGCACCCGGGCGATGAGACCGGCCATCCAGAAACTCACGGACGACCTGATCGACGGCCTGCTGGCCGGTCCCCGGCCGGTCGACCTCGTCGAGGCGTTCGCCCTGCCGTTGCCCTCCCTGGTCATCTGCGACCTGCTCGGAGTGCCCTACTCGGACCACGACTTCTTCCAGGACAGCAGCAAGATCCTGATCAAGCGGGACATCGATCCCGAGGAGCGCCTGACCGCCAGCACCAATCTGCTCGACTACCTCGACGACCTCATGGCCGCGAAGATCGCCGCCCCGGGCGACGACCTCCTCTCCGGCCTGGTCGGGCGGATCGAGGCGGGGGAGCTGAGCCGCAACGACGCGGCCCAGATGGGCGTCCTGCTACTGGTCGCCGGCCATGAGACGACCGCCAACATGATCGCCCTCGGCACGCTCGCCCTGCTCCAGAACCCCGGCCAACTCGCCCTGCTGCGCGACTCGGACGACCCGAAGGTGATCGCTTCGGCGGTGGAGGAACTGCTGCGGTACCTCAACATCGCCCACAGCGGACGCCGTCGAGCGGCCCTGGAGGACATCGAGTTCGCGGGGGAGGTCATCCGGGCCGGCGAGGGCATCATCGCGCCGAACGACATCGCCAACCGGGACGCGGACACCTTCCCCGACCCCGACCGCCTGGACCTCACCCGTGACGCCCGCCGGCACATCGCCTTCGGCTTCGGGGTGCACCAGTGCCTGGGCCAGCCCCTGGCGAGGCTGGAACTGGAGATCGTCTACGGCACGCTGTACCGCCGCATCCCCACCCTGCGCCTGGCCACCGACCTGGAGGACATCACCTTCAAGCACGACGGCTCGGTGTACGGGGTCTACGAACTCCCGGTCGAGTGGTGACATCCCGTACGTGACGGCGGGGCCCGGGGAGCCGTGTCTCCCCGGGCCCCGCCCGCGTGTTCGCCCTACTGACTACTCGCCGGTCCGGCCGTCGTCCTACTCGTCGAAGGTGACGACGACCTTTTCGGCGGCTCCGGGGGTGAGGGCGAGGGTGAAGGCGGTGTCGACCTCGTTGAAGGGGATGCGGTGGCTGATGAGTTTGGCGAAGCGTTCGTGGTGTTCGACGATCTCGGGGGTGACTTCGAAGATCTCGGTGGGGTAGCCCTGGGAGGCGATGAGGGTGAGTTCGCTGCGGAGCATGCCGCCGAGGTCGATGTCGGAGCCCTTCTTCTGTACGGCGACCATGACGAGCTTGGCCTTCCATTTGGCGTTGTCGACGACGGTCTGGAAGACGGCGGGGGCGCCGGCGGCGTCGATGTAGATGTCGGTGGCGGGGCGGGGCTGGCCGAGGGCGTTGGCGGCCTGGCCGTGGAGTTCGGTGAGGCGTTCGGTGACGTTCTCGGTCCTGGAGTTGATGACGGCGTCGGCGCCGACGGCGAGGGCGGTCTCCAGGCGTTCGGGCAGGACGTCGGCGACGACGACGTGCTTGACGCCGCGCAGCTTGAGCCAGATGGTGGCGCCCAGTCCGATGGGTCCGGCGCCGAAGACGACGACGGTGTCGTCGGGGGTGGCCTCGGAGCGGTTCACGCAGTGCCGGGCCACCGCCATCGGCTCGTTCAGGGAAGCGATGTCGAACGGGACGGTGTCGGGGAAGACGGTGACCGTCTTGCCGACCTCGCAGTCGTCGAGGAGCAGGTACTCGCTCATCGCGCCGTGCGCGCCACCACAGCCGATGATCCCGGACGACACACCCTGCGGGTTGACGACCACCCGGTCACCCGCCTTGAGGCCCTCGACCTCGGCACCGACCTCCACCACCTCACCGGCAGGCTCGTGGCCCAGCGGGATGGAGACCATCGAACCGTCCGGACCGAACGGGCTGCCACCGATGTGGACGAAGAACGTGTCGGTGCCGCAGATACCGCAGGCACGGACCCGCATGAGCACGTCCTTGGGCCCGGGAACGGGACGTTCGACCTCGACGACCTCGATCTTGCCCTGTGCGCCGGTCTTGACGGACTTCATGGTGGTCATGGGGTAACTCGCCTTCTGAGTAAGGGAATTGCTGCTTTCGTGGGGGGAGATCCGGGGGTCGGGTGCGCTCATCCCGAAGTCCTGAGGGCGCGTACGACGGCATCGGCCATACCGCGCTCACCGCGCTCGTTGGGGTGTACCGGGGCCGCGTCCGCCGCCGGCATCAGGGGCTCGATCCAGCGGGTGTCCCGAGCCGCACAGGCGTCACGGCCGACGGAGGGGCCGTAGGTGTCGACGTACACCGCCCCGGCGGCCTCGGCCCGCTCGCGCAGCACGCTGTTGAGCTGCCGTTCCTTGGCGTCGAGGAACCGCACGTCATCGGGGGCGAGGGTCATGTCGTCGGCGCAGCGGTTCCCGCCGGGCGGCAGGATCGCCGGGTAGCCGACGACGTACACCTCGGCCCGTGGCGCCCGGCGTTCGACCTCGGAGAGCGCGCCGGCCAGCCGCTCGCCGGCCGCGTCGATCCGTGCCGTCACCTCGTCGGCGCCGTCGGAGACGTACTCCGCGCGACACGGCGCGTCGTTTCCGGTGAACCTGCCGCTGCCGGTCAGCCGGTACGCGGCGCCCTTCTTGACGCACTCCTGGACCGTGGCGGCGAAGCCGATGTCGTTGCCGCCCACGCCGAGGGTGACCAGTCCGGTCCTCGCGGAGAGCGCGGACAGCTGGGCCGGGTTGACGCCGTCGTCCGTGGACTGGGCGGAGGAGAGGTCCTCGATCTCGGCGCCGGTGCAGCTCATGTCGCGGAAGTCGGCCACGTCCAGGGCCAGGTGCTTCGCGACCAGGGAGGGGTAGTTGCGGTCGGAACGGTCGCAGCCGGCGGGCTTCCCGGTCTGGGCGGGAATCCTGGGGCCGGAGGTGAAGGAGTCGCCCAGCGCGACGTACGGGCCCTGCGGGGGAGCCGGGTCGTCGTCATCTCGCCCGACGGTGAGCACGGTGACCAGCGCGCCGCACGCGAGCGCCCCGGCCAGTCCGGCTCGTACGAAGGTCCTCATCGGGGAGTCCCGCCTTCCGTCTTCTGGTGTCCTGGGACCCGGCGCCGGACGGGGGGAGTTGTCCGGCGCCGGGTCCGAGGACTGCGCCGATCCCCGTCCCCACGGGTGCGGCGCGGCGGGGCCTCCTCCGCTCAAGGCGGCCCCGGTCTCGGTGCCCGCGGGTTCTTCGCTTCGCGGGCTTCGGTGATTCCGTTTTGCTTGAGTCAGGCAAGCACATGTGAGTTACTTGAGTCAAGCAAGCTAAATATCGGACCCGGGAAGGGAGTGAGTCATTTTGCTTGAGTCACGCAAGCAGACTGCTAGGGTGGCGTCCATGCCCACACCACCGTCAGCGGAAGTCCCCGCTTCGGCGGCGACGGACGTGGCCGAGATCGACCGCAATCTCAACCGGATGGCTCACCTGGCCAACCACTCCAGGGAGCACGGGCGGCTGAGAGAGCAGGCCGGCATCCCGCTGGAGCGCTCCGCCGTGGTGCTCCTGCGGCAGATCGCCGACTCCGGACTCCTGCGCCCTGGGGAGCTGGCGAACCTGCTGGCGGTGGAGGCCTCGCACATCACCCGCCAGGTGCAGCGCCTCCAGGAGGCCGGTTACGTCACCCGCGTACCCGACCCCCATGACCGTCGAGCCCAGCGCATCCGGCTCACCGCGGCGGGCGAGGAGGCGGTCGTCCGTATCCGGGAGGTCAAGTGCCACTCCATGCGGATGGCCCTGGAGGACTGGTCACCCCAGGAACTCCGGCGCCTGGCCTCCTTCGTGGACCGGATGGTCGACGATCTGCTCTCGTACGCCATCGAGGCGGACGACGGCCGAGGCGCCGCCGTACCCCACCCCACCCCCTGACCGCACCGGGCGGTCGACCGCGTGGCTCGTACAGCTGTCGAGACGTGAAGCGTGGATCCAAGATGAACGGTCTTTCCATGGTGAGCATCAGTGAGAAACCGGCGCCGGGCGACGGGCAGCACATCCTCGTCATCGCCGGTGATCCCGAGATCGCCGAACTGCTCTCCACCACACTGGAGTTGGCGGGCTATCTGGTCGTCGTGGCGGGCTCCGGGACCGAGGCGCTGACCCGGCTCGGGGGCTTCCGCTTCGACCTGGTGGTGCTCGACCTGACACTGCCGGACCTGGACGTGCTGGCGCGGCGCCACCGCGTCACAGGTGAACGTCCGGCGGTCCTCTTCCTCGCCCCCGCCGACTCGCTGGGCATGCTGCTGTCGGCGATGGGCCGGGTCGGTCAGGACTACGTGACCACGCCGTTCCGCGTCTCCGAAGTCCTGGTCCGCGTCCAGGTGCTGCTGCGCGGCTGGAGCCCGGCCCGGCAGCTGAGAGTGCTGTCGTACGGCGACCTGGCCCTGGACGACTCCATCTGCGAGGCGCGCCGTGGGCAGCGCCCGCTCGATCTGACCCCGGCGGAGTACCGGCTGCTGCGCCATCTGCTGGTCAACTCCGGGAAGGTGCTGTCGAAGGAGCAGATCGCCCGGCACGTCTGGGGCGAGTACCGCGGCGGCAACGCGATCGAACAACTCGTCTCCCGGCTGCGCCGCAAGGTGAACCAGGAGAGACCGGCGCTGATCCACACGCGCCGGGGTTTCGGCTACTGGCTCGGCGGTTCCACGCCGTGACCGGGGCCGGCCGTTCAACCCGTACACACCACGACGAACACCACCAGGAGCACTTACATGACCATGCGTGTGGAACTGGACGAGCCCAAGTGCGTCGCCTCGGGCCAGTGCGTGATGGCCTCGCCGGAGGTCTTCGACCAGCGCGACGAGGACGGCATCGCCGTCGTCCTTGACGAGACGCCCGAGGCCGGCCTCATCGAGGGCGTCCAGGAAGCCGTCGCGATCTGCCCGGCGGCGGCCATCCGGCTGGTCGAGCAGTGAGGCGAATCCTGATCGTCGGTGCTTCGGCCGCCGGACTGGCGGCGGCCGAGACGCTCCGGCGCCAGGGCTACGACGGCACACTGACCCTCGTCGGGGACGAACCCGAGGCCCCGTACGACCGTCCACCGCTGTCGAAGCAGATCCTCGCGGGGGAGTGGCACCCCGACCGGCTGGCACTGCGCGAGCAGTCCGACCTCGCCGCGCTCGACCTCGATCTGCGCCTCGGCACCGCCGCGACCGCCCTCGAACCGGCCGACCGCACCGTGACGCTCGCCGACGGCACCCGGATCCCGTACGACGGGCTGATCGTGGCCACCGGAGTCCGCCCGCGCCGCCTGCCCGGCGAGGGCGCGCACGTCCTGCGCACCCTCGACGACGCCCTGACCCTCCGGGACCGGCTCACGCCGGGTCGCCGTCTGATCGTGGTGGGCGCCGGTTTCCTGGGCGCCGAGGCCGCGGCCGTGGCCCGGGGGCTCGGCGCCGAGGTCACGCTCCTCGAACCGGCGCCCGTGCCGCTGGCCCACGCGGTCGGCGAGGAGGTCGGGCGGGTGCTGTCCAAGGCCCATCTCGACCACGGCGTCGACCTGCGCACCGGTGTCGGTGTGAGCGAGGTGACCGAGGACGGGGTACGCCTCGCCGACGGTGAACTCCTCGACGCCGAGGAGGTGTTGGTGGCCGTCGGCTCCAGCCCCAACACCGAGTGGCTGGCCGGCAGCGGACTGACCCTGGACGACGGTCTGGTCTGCGACGAGTACTGCGCGGCGGCCCCGTACGTGTACGCGGCCGGTGACGTGGCCCGCTGGTACAACCCCCTGTTCGGCACCCGGATGCGGATCGAGCACCGCACCCACGCCGCCGAGCAGGGCATGGCGGCGGCCCGCAACCTCCTCGCCCCGGACGCACGCAAGCCCTTCGCACCGGTCCCGTACTTCTGGTCCGACCAGTACGACATGAAGATCCAGGCGTACGGCTATCTGCGCGGCCACGACCAGGTCGCCGTCGTCGAGGGCGACCTGACGGAACGGCGGTTCCTGGCCGCCTACCGCACGGGCGATCGGCTGGTGGGCGTCCTGGCCGTGGGTATGCCGCCGAAGGCGATCCGCCGGTGGCGCCAGGCCATCGCGGAGGGCACCGCCTGGCATGATGCCGTGGCGGGAGCGGCCCCGGCGGCGGAATTTACTTGAGTTACGCAACGAGATGGTAAACTTGAGGGTATGTCCACACCGCCACCCAAAACCCCTCCTGCCCCGAAGGATGTGGCCGAGATCGAGCGAGCTCTCACCCGCATCTCCTATCTGGTCAGCCGTGCCCGGCAGCACGAGCGCCTGATGGCGGTCGCCGGAGTCCCGCTGGACCGGGCCGCGACCGCGCTCCTGCGGCAGATCGCCGACTCGGAACCGATGCGCCCCGGCGAACTCGCCAACCGGCTCGCGGTCGAGGCCTCCCATGTCACCCGCCAGGTGCAGCAGCTCCAGAAGGCCGGATACGTCACCCGCGTACCGGACCCCGACGACCGTCGTGCCCAGCGCATCGAGCTGACCGCCACGGGCGAGGAGGCCGTCGAACGCATCCGGGAAGCGAGCATCCGCGGGATGCGGATGGCCCTCGGCAACTGGTCCGCCGAGGAACTCCAGCAGCTCGCCGGCCTGTTCCACCGGATGGTCGACGACTTCCTCACCTACTCCTTCGAGGAGGAGGGCGAAGAGGGCGCCGCCGAGCCGGTCCCCAGCGCCTGACCCACCGCCCAGTGCCGTATCGCACCGTTCCCGCGGTGCGATCGGCCAGGGCCTGTCGTTGGGATCACGCCGACTTCGACGGGCCCCACGGCCAAGGTGTGATCCGAACGGCACCACCCCCTACTCCCCGTCGAGCACCAGCTCGACCGTGTGCCTGCCCGGTTCGGCCGCCGTGAGAACCGGGGCGCCCGACCGGCCGTCCACCGTGCAGGAGTGCACCCGGTTCCCGGCGCCGGTCAGTGCGATGTCCAGAGTCAGGCCCCGCCAGCGCAGGCCGCGCAGTCGGACCGGGCCCCATCGCTTCGGCAGGCACGGTCTCAGGCGCACGGCGTCCGCCGAGTGCTCCAGGCCGAGCAGGCCCTCATGGACGAGGCGCAGATACGCGGTCGCCGACCAGGTCTGGTGCGGCTGTGAGACAAAGTGCTCGGGTCTGCCGCTCGCACCGCTCTGCCAGCCCCCGTCGACCTTTCCGCTCACCGAGTCGTACACCTCGTAGAAGTCGCCCCCGCTGCCGGTGACGAGATCCGCGAAGGTCTCGACGGCACGCGCGAACTGCTCGGTCCGGCCCGCCCCGGCCGCCGCCAGCCCGTACAGGCCGTGCACCATCGGCCAGATCATCACGTTGTGCCGTCCGGGACGGCCGGCGCCGAACCGGGCGAAGTGCGGCCAGACGTTGACGATGCCGTGCGGCTGCCAGTGCGTCCCGTCCAGGATCTGCCGCGCCCGCCGCTCGTCGGCCACCCCGAGCAGCAGTGCGAGCGCGAGCCCCGCGCCCTCCTGCGAGATGTCGACCCGGCCCGCGAACGGGCCGCCCCCGTGCACGAGATACGCGTACGTGCCTGCTTCCGGCCGCCACAGGTGCCGGTCGACCGCCGCCCGCAGCCGCTCGGCCGCCGCCCGCCAGGCCGCCGCCTCCACCGGTCTGTCCAGCGCGTCGGCCATGGCCGCCAGGGCCGAACGGGCGCCGTAGTACAGGCAGTTCGTCGACAGGCACAAAAGGTCCGCGGTGTGCGGATGGTCCAGGACGAAGGACGAACGGACATCCGCGGCCGAGGGCGGATCGGGATATCCGGAGATCCCGTCGTTCATGAACCCCGGGCCCCGGAAGAGCTCGTAGGAATCGTTGAAACTGTGCTCCTCGCGTTCCTCCATCGTGTGTACGGACGTCTCGTACGCCCCGGCCAGGAAGTTCCGGTCGCCGGTGACCAGGTAGTGGTGCCGGGCGGCCACGATCCACACGACCTGGTCCCACCACTGGTTGTCCTGCTGCACGACCAGCCCGTCCGGCCCCCGGTCCACCACCGACCACAGGGTGTTGCGCCCGATGTCCGGTGCCAGCAGAGAGGCCGCGCTCCAGGCGTTGACGGCCGCGTCCCGGGTCCACCGCTGCGGCGCGGGATATCCGGCCCCTGCCCGGACGAGCGTGCCGGGAGGGTCGGTGAGCAGTCCGGCCCTGTCGTAGACCGCCGGATCCGCCGCGATGGTGTTGCGGTCGGACATATCCGTGAGCGCGGACGCGTAGAGGCTGCCGAGTCGTCGCTGGGTGGCCGGGTCGTCGAAGGTGAGTGCGGGCATGGTGTCCCCGATCCTGGAGGTCACGGCACGGGTGCGGGCAGCGGTGGCGGGGGTTGAGGCCGGGGCCGGTGCGGCACCGACTCCGGCCGCCGTGAGCGCCGTACCGCTCGCGGCCTTGAGGAATCCCCGTCGGCGGACCGGGCCTCCCTTGCCGTCCCGGTCACCGGTGTCCTGCTCCGCAGCCGTCATGGTCATTCCTCTCCGCACCCCGTGAGCCGTGCGGCTCCCGGAGCCTGGAGAACGACGGCACCTCGTGGACGGTGACGTGCCGGGGCGCGGGCGGATCAGGCGATGCCTCCGTTCGCGCGCAGCACCTGGCCGTTGACCCAGTGGCCGGTCGGGCCGACCAGGAAGGACACGACCGAGGCGATGTCCTGCGGTGTGCCCAGGCGTTCCAGCGGGGGCTGGGCGGCCAGGCGGGCGACGGTCTCCTCGTCCTTCCCGTCGAGGAACAGGTCGGTGGCCGTCGGTCCGGGCGCGACGGCGTTGACGGTGATGTCCCGGCCGCGCATCTCCCGGGCGAGGATCAGCGTGAGGGCCTCGACGGCGCCCTTGCTCGCCGCATAGGCGCCGTATCCCGGGAACGACAGTCCGAGGACCGACGTGGAGAAGTTGACGAGCGCTCCGCCCGGCCGCAGCCGGCGCGCCGCCTCGCGGTCGACGACGAACGTGCCCCGGATGTTGGTGCGGTGCACGGCGTCGAGTTCGTCCAGGTCGAGGTCGGCCATCGGCGACAGGGCCATCCGGCCGGCCGCGTGGACGACGGCGTCGACTCCGCCGTACGTACTCTCCGCGAGGTCGAACAGGGCGCTCACGTCGTTCTCGTCGGCGACGTCGGCGCGGGCCGGGAGTGCGGTGCCGCCGGCGGCCTCGATGGTGCTGACGGCGTCCTCGGCGGCCTCCTTGTTGCCCGCGTAGCCGACCACCACGGCGAATCCGTCGGCGGCGAGCTGCTGGGCCACCTGACGGCCTATGCCGCGCGAGCCGCCGGTGACGATCGCGACGCGCGGGCCGGTGAGGGGGTGGTCGGACGGAGGCGTGCTGGGCTGACCGGTCATGGCGGTTCCCTTCGTAGCGACGTTACGGTCGATTCGTATCGACGGTATCACGGGATCGTAGCGATGTTAAGTGGTGCTCGTAACGCCGCTACGAATGGCGTACCGTGAACGCATGGACGCGAGAGAGAAGATCCTGGACGCCGCCACGGAACTGCTGGCCGGGGCGCCGGCCGCCGATGTCTCGACGCGCGCCGTGTGCGAGGCCGCGGGCGTGGGGGCGCCGATGCTCTACCGGCTCTTCGGTGACAAGGCGGGGCTGCTCGCCGCGGTGGTCGACCGGGGATTCGAGGAGTACCTCGCCTCCAAGCGCGCCGCCCGCCCCAGCGCCGACCCCGTCGCCGACCTCAAGCGCGGCTGGGACAACCACATGCGGTTCGCGCTGGACCACCCCAACCACTACCGCCTGATGTACTCGCCCGAGCTGACCGCACCCCCCGCCGCCGCGAAGGAGGCCCACGCCCTGCTGCACGGCGTGCTGGAGCGCTGCGCGGCGGCCGGACTGCTGACCGTCCCCCCGGAGGCCGCCACCCGGGTCGTCATGGCGGCGAACGTCGGCGCTGCCCTGTCCATGCTCACCAGACCCGAGCAGTACCCCGACATCCGCTTCGCCGCCCGGCTGCGCGACTCGGTGATCGACTCGATCACCCGCCCCGCGGGCACCGGCGAACCGCGCGACACCGGCCCGGGGAACGCTGTACCGACGGCGGCGGCCACCCTCGCGGCCCGGCTGCGCGCCGAACCCCCGCATCAGCTCACCGTGGTGGAGGCGGCCCTGCTCCAGCAGTGGCTGGGCACCCTCGCGGAACCCGGCGAGCCCCCGGCCTGAGCACGTGTGACAGTCGAACACCCGCCTCTCCGCCCGTAATTACCGTCCCGTAGGATCGCCCGGCACACCACCCGAGGAGGAAGCGTGCCACGGTCCCAACGCTCGCCCCTGCTGCTCGCCGGTCTGCTGGCCGCCGCCGGCGTCACCCACTTCGTCGCGCCCCGCCAGTACGACGCGATCGTGCCGCGCGCACTGCCGGGCACGCCCAGGACCTGGACGTACGCCAGTGGTGTCGCCGAACTCGCGCTGGCGGCCGGGGTGGCGCTGCCGCGCACCCGGCGGGTCGCCGCGCTCGCCACGGCGGGCTTCTTCGTCGGGGTGTTCCCGGCCAACGTGAAGATGGCCGTCGACTGGCGAAACCGGCCCGCACCCCTGCGGACCGGTGCCATCGCGCGGTTGCCGCTCCAGGTGCCGCTCGTCCTGTGGGCACGCAGTGTCGCGAAGAACGGAGAGGGCCGGTCATGACACGCAAGGTGAACGTCGGAGACAAGATCGAGGACTTCGAGCTGCCCGACGAGAGCGGAGCGCCCAGGCGGCTGTCCGAACTCCTCGCCGACGGGCCGATCGTCCTCTTCTTCTACCCCGCCGCCCTGACGCCCGGCTGCACCGCCGAGGCCTGCCACTTCCGGGACCTGGCCGCCGAGTTCGCCGCCGTCGGCGCGCGACCGGTCGGGATCAGCGGGGACTCGGTCGACAAGCAGCAGGAGTTCGCGCAGAGCCACACGCTCGGCATGCCGCTGCTGTCCGACACCGACGGGACGGTCCGTGAGCTGTTCGGGGTGAAGCGCGGCTTCTCGATGATGCCCACCAAGCGGGTCACCTTCGTCATAGCCCAGGACCGCACGGTCCTGGAGGTGGTGACGAGCGAGCTGCGGATGAACACCCACGCGGACCGCGCCCTCGACGCGCTCCGGGCCCATCAGGGCTGACCTTCCTGCCCGGGGAGTCGCCCGGCCGTCCCTCCCGTCCGGCGGAGGGACAGGTTCCGCGGACTCGCCGTGCCGAGGTGGTTCATCTGGGTTGATGCCAGGGAGCCCAGGGACCATCCTGGGGCGTATGAAACAAGTCGCCGCCGCGGTGATCATCGATGCCCGAGGCATGGTGACGGGATGGAGCGAGGGCGCCCGGCGGTTGACGGGACACACGGCCGAGACCGTCGTCGGACGCCCGGCCGCCGCACTGCTCGCCGAGCCCCTGCCGCCGACGGCGCTCACCGAGCCGACCGGAGTGGTCGTACTCCGCCACCGGGACGGCCACCGCGTCGAACTCGCTGTCAGTGCCTGCCCCGTACTGGGCGAGGACGGCGACGTCCAGGGATTCGTCGTCACCGCCCTCCCCGAACCGACGGCACCGGAGCCGCAGACGACCGCGCAGGGGCCCGCCCCGCTGGAGCGGGCGATCCGCCAGGCCTCCGTGGCGATGTCCGCCTTCGACACGGACCAGCGCTACCTGTGGCTCAACGCCGCCGCCTGCGGCCTGATGAAGGCCGAGGAGCAGGCCCTGGTCGGACAGTTCTACGCGGACGTGAACTTCGTGCCCGACGACCGGATCAGCGAGGGATTCCTGCTCAACCTGCGCGAGGTCACCCGCACCGGCGTCCCCGTGCGCTACGAGACCTTCGGCATCAACGCGGACGACGGCCGCGAATACGCCTGGAGCCTCGAAATGTGGCCGGTGCGCGACGACTCGGGCGCGATCACCTCGGTGGGCATCGCCGCGTTCGACAGCAGTGAGGAGCACTGGGCGCGGCGGCGGCTCGCCCTGCTCAACGAGGCCGCGACCACCATCGGGACCACCCTCGACGTGGTCCGCACCGCCGAGGAACTCGTCGAACTGGCCGTGCCCCGGTTCGCCGACTTCGTCAGCGTGGACCTGCTCGACTGGGTGCTCGGCGCGGACGAACCCCCGACAGCGGCCGACGAGATCGTGCTGCGCCGGGTCGCCCACGGATCCGTCACCGAGGGCACCCCCGAGGCAGTCATACCGCTGGGCGCGAAGGACGTCTATCCGCCGTCCACCCCGCCCGTGCGGGCGATGGCGGAGGGCCGGGCGCTGCTCGGCCGGGCCGGCGAGCAGGCGTTCGACGAGTGGGTGGCGGAGCGCAACGCCCGCGAGCCCGTCGGCCGCCCGTACCGCAAGGGCGTCCACTCCATGGTCACCGTGCCGCTGCGGGCCCGCGGCACCACGCTGGGCGTCGCCGTCTTCCTGCGCATCGCCCGCCCCGACCCCTACACCGACGACGACGTCGTCCTCGCCGAGGAACTGGCCAGCCGCGCCGCCGTCTGTGTCGACAACGCCCGCCGGTTCGCCCGTGAACGCACCACCGCGCTGGCCCTCCAGCACAGCCTGCTGCCCCGGGGACTGCCCGGCCAGGCGGCCGTCGAGGTCGCCCACCGCTATCTGCCCTGCGGCTCGGTGGCCGGCATCGGCGGCGACTGGTTCGACGTCATCCCGCTGTCCGGCAGCCGTGTCGCCCTCTGCGTCGGCGATGTCGTCGGCCACGGCATCCAGTCCTCCGCGACCATGGGACGGCTGCGGACGGCCGTACGGACCCTCGCGGACGTCGATCTCCCGCCGGACGAACTCCTCACCCACCTCGACGACCTGGTCACCCATCTGGCCGACGAGGAGGACGGCGACGACATCGCCGAACTGGGCGCCACCTGCCTCTACGCCGTCTACGACCCGGTCTCGCGTCGGCTGACCCTCGCCTCCGCGGGACACCCGCCGCCCGCCGTCGTACCGCCCGGCGGTGTCCCCGAGCTGATCGAGGTGGCGGCGGGACCGCCGCTCGGCGTCGGCGGCCTGCCCTTCGAGGCGACCGAGCTGAAACTGCCCGAGGGCTCGCTCCTCGCCCTCTACACGGACGGGCTGATCGAGGACCGCGACCGGGACATCGACCACGCCACCGCCGAGTTGTGCCGCGCCCTGGACCTGCCCGGGGCCTCGCTCGACGCCGTGTGCGACGCGGTGCTCAAGGCCGTGCTGCCCGAGCAGCCGGGGGACGACGTGGCCCTGCTGCTCGCCCGTACGCACGCGCTCGGCGCCGGTCGGGTGGCCACCTGGGACCTCCCGCAGGACCCCGCGCACGTGGCCGTCGCCCGCCAGGCCGCGATGGAGCAACTGGCCGCCTGGGGGCTGGAGGAGGAGGGCTTCGTCACCGAACTCGTCGTCAGTGAACTGGTCACCAACGCCATCCGGTACGGCGAACCGCCCATCCAGCTCCGGCTGATCCGCGACCGGGCCCTCATCGTCGAGGTCTCCGACGGCAGTTCGACCTCGCCGCATCTGCGCCGGGCGCACGCCTACGACGAGGGCGGCCGCGGTCTGCTGCTCGTCGCCCAGCTCACCCAGCGCTGGGGCAGCCGTCAGACGGGCACCGGCAAGACGATCTGGGCGGAGCAGCCGCTGCCCGCCGAGTGACCTCCGTGGCCGGTCCGGTCCGATGGCCGGTCACTCGAAGTCGCAGCCGGGGTTCGGCGCGTCCTCCGAGAAGGGCGAGCCGTGCGGCAGCACGTACAGGACGTCCAGTACGAGGGGTTCGGTGCCCAGATTCCGGCCGAGGTGGACGTCCTCGGGACCGCCCGGCTCGCTGAGGGCGCTGCCCTTCGGATACACGCCGTCCGACGCGCAGGTGGCGTCGAAGTGGCTCAGGGTGCCCTGTTTGACGACGGCGTACACCGGGCCGTCGTGGTAGTGCCAGCCGGTGGCCTGACCTGCGGGAATGGTGATCTCGCGCAGGGTGTAGTCGGTGTCGCCGATGGTCTTCTGGGCGATGATCACGCCCGAGACTCCCGGGCCCGGCGGCGTCGCCTGGGCGGTGCTGCCGACGAGGACCGCGGCGACGGTGACGGCTCCGGCCGTGGTGGTGCGAAGCAGGTTGCGCATGGTGGGGGTCCCCTCAAGGGCGAGAGTGTGAGCGCGTCCATGACATCTCAGGGTGACCTTAAGGGGCGGTGCGGTCGGCGGAAAGGGGGGATGGGAGGGGTGCCCGGTGGATGGGGCGCGCCGGTGACTGCCCGTCCGTCACGGACGGGCAGTCACCGGCGCAGGGCGGGCGGCCGGGGTGGTCAGGCCCGTTCGGCCACCGCCCCGGCCGGAATCTGGGCCTCCGCCGCCGCTTCCGGCCGTGGGTGACGCGGAATCCCCAGTGCGCACACCGCGCCCGCGAACACCACGACGACGCCGACCCACACCGCCGGGTGCAGTCCGTCCACGAACTGCTGCGGCGAACCCGTGCTGCCGTGCGCCACGAACACCGTGCTCAGCACGGCGATCCCGAGGGCCCCGCCGATCTCCCGGACGGTGGTGTTGGCGCCGGACGCCTTGCCCGCGTGCTCGCGGCTGACCGAGCCCAGCACGACGGCCGCCGTCGGCGCGAACACGAAGCCCATACCGATACCGGCCACGATCATCGGCCCGACCATGGAGGGGTACGCGGTGTCGGTGCCCGCGACCAGGTTGATCCAGCCGAGCCCGACGCCCTGGAGGAAGAGGCCGAGCGCCATCAGCCGGCCGCCGCCCACCCGGTCGGTGAGGAGGCCGGCGACGGGGGCGACGAACATCGGCATCAGAGTCCAGGCCAGGGTGCGGACGCCGGCCTCGAACGGGGTGCGCGGCGGCACGATCTGGAGGTACTGGGCGAGCAGGAAGAGGGACCCGAAAACACCGAAGTACATGGTCGCCGAGACGATGTTGGTGAGGGTGAACGCCCGCACCTTGTAGAAGGACAGCGGCAGCATCGGCTGCGGGACCCGCGCCTCCCAGGCGACGAACACCGTCAGCAGCACCGCACCCGTGGCGAACGCGCCGAGCACCTCGGCGGAGGTCCAGCCGTCCGTCTCGCCGTTCACGATGCCCCACACCAGCGCGAACAGGCCGACGGCGGCCAGCACCATACCGACCAGGTCGAGACGGACCCCCGGCAGCGAGCTTTCGCGGAGCGTCAGCAGGATCAGCGGCACGGCTACGACGCCCACCGGCACGTTGATCCAGAAGATCCACCGCCAGTCCAGCCCGTCGACCACCGCGCCGCCCACCACCGGGCCCATCGCGACGGCGAGCCCGCTGACTCCTGACCACAGACCGAGCGCCAGCCCGCGCAGCCGGTCCGGGACTGCCTGCGAGAGCAGGGTCAGCGACAGCGGCATCACGGCGGCGGCGCCGAAACCCTGCACGGTGCGGAACGTGATCAGCTGCGCGCTGGTGTCGGAGAGGCCGCAGCCGACCGAGGCCAGCGTGAAGACGACGATGCCGACCACGAAGACGGTGCGGCGGCCGAAGCGGTCACCGAGCGCGGCTCCCGTCATCAGCAGACAGGCGAAACTGAGGACGTAGGCGTTGACGAACCACTGGAGCTGCTGGGTGTCCGCCTCGAGGTCGACGGCCAGGGTGTGCAGGGCGGTCGAGACGACCAGGTTGTCGAGCGCGACCATGAACATGGGCACGCTGCACGCGACGATCGCGAGCCACAGCGGCACACGCCGGCCCTCGGCCGACGGTGCGCCGGCCGAGTCCTCCAGGGCCGGGTTCTCTTCGGACAGGGTCATGGCGGGGGAGTCTCCTAGGGGAGGGGAGTGGCTGATCCAGTGATCCGGCGGTGGGGTGGTGGGGCCGTGGGACGGACGGGTAGGCCGGGTCAGGCGGCCGGGGAGCCGCCGTCGGCGTCCGCGCGCTCCTGGGCTGCCAGCCGGTCGCGTGCGTCCGACCAGTCGATGGGCAGGCCCGCCGACGGTGTCTCCCAGAAGGTGAAGACCGAGCGGTCCATCGTGGAGCGCAGACCGCCCATGATCGACTTGTGGGGCTCGGTGCGCGCGTACGTGTACAGGGCCTGCTTGTCCTCCCAGGCCGACAGTGTCCAGAACGTGCGCTTGAGCGGTTCGGCGATCAGTGAGGCGCCGTACGCGCCGGGCGCGCTCTTCACCTGCTTCCATGCGGCGAGGGACCGCAGGAAGAAGCGGGGTACGTCCCTGAGGGAGCGGACCTCGAAGCGGGACGCCATGACGTACGCCGTCGCGTCCGGAGCGGGCTTGTCGACCTTGGTCCAGGGCAGGGTGGGCATGGCTGCGGCCTTCTTCTGAGAGGCGGTCCGAGAGGCAGGGTGAAGCCGAGGCATCCTTGGATACCTCCACTATCCATGTTAGACAGTAGAGGTATCCAATGACCAGAGCGGAGCCCGACCGATGCGTATGTCCGAGCTGAGCCGCCGTAGTGGTGTCTCTGTCCCGACGATCAAGTACTACCTCCGCGAAGGTCTCCTCCCGGCCGGCCGCCAGCTGTCGGCGACGCAGGCCGAGTACGACGAGAACCACCTGCGCAGACTGCGGCTGATCCGCGCGCTGATCGGCGTACGCGGCCTGTCCGTCAGCACGACCCGGGAGGTGCTGGGCGCGCTCGCCGAGGACACGGCCGACACCCACCGTCTCCTCGGACTCACCCTCGGGGCGATCCAGGTGGCCGGCGAGACGGAGCCGGACTCCCCGGAACCGGCCGAAGTCGACGCGCTGATCGAGAAGTTGGGCTGGAACGTGCACGGGTCCGCGCCCGCCCGCGCCACCCTGGCCGAGACCCTCGCCTCGCTGCGCACCCTCGGCTCACCACTGGACTGGCGGGTGCTTCTGCCGTACGCCCGCCTTGCCGAACAGACCGCGGTCCTCGACCTCGACCAACTGGAAGGGATCGAGGACCCGTTGGAGGTCGCCGAGCGCGCCCTCCTGCTCACCGTCCTCCTGGAGCCCGCGCTGATGGCGCTGCGACGCATGGCCCAGGAGAACGAGTCGGCGAGGCGGCACGCGGACGGGACGGCCGACTGAAGTGCCTATCCGGCCAGTTCGCGGAGCAACTGGGCCGCCGCCTCCTTGCCCGCCGAGAACGCGGCCTCGTGCGAGCCGATCTGGTCGTGGTACTGCTGCTTGGAGTGGAAGTACGAGCCGCACAGCTTGACCCGGGGGCCCTCGTTGACCTCGTAGACGGTCTGCTGGGCGCGGCGCATCGCCATGTCGAGGACCGGGTGCTCGTAGGGGAAGGTGCGGATGACGGTGTCCTCGGCGACCGGCAGCGGGTAGTCGAGGGTGACGAAGTAGTCGGTCTCCGACTCGAAGCCGTGCAGCTTGTTCATGTAGTAGGCCACGTACGTGCGCGGCTGCCCGTCCAGCGTCACCTTCCCGTAGTTCCACGCCTCCCAGCGGGACCGGTCGGCCGGCATCACGGACGGATCGGTGTGCAGGACCACCGTGGAGGCGTTGTAGCGCAGCGGTGCCAGCAACTCGCGCTGGCGGTCGGTGGGGTTCTCCAGCAGGGCGCGGGTCACGTCGGCGTGCGTGGCGAGGACGACGTGGTCGAAGCGCTCGGAGCCGGTGGCGGTACGGACGGTGACCCCGTCCTGGTCCTGGTGGACGCCGGTCACCGGCTCAGAGAGGCGTACCTTCGGGTCGATCGCGGCAAGTGCCTTGCGGACGTACGAGATCGAACCGCCGCCGACGGTCCGCCAGTCCACGCGTCGGCCGCCGAGGCCGCTCTCGTCGTGGGCCATGAAGAACGCGATCACGGTCGTGGCCGGCATCTCCCAGACCAGTTCGGCGGGCACCGACCACACCGCGCTGCACAGCAGGATGAAGTAGCCGTACCGGAACTCCTGGCTGTAGCCACCCCGGTCGAGGTACTCGCCCATCGGCAGGTCGGTGCGCTTGCGGAAGAAGTCCCGGCGCCCCTCCTCGTGGAACCGGCGCGCCTCGCGCCAGATCGTGTGGAACGCCTCGGGGTAGCGGGCGCGCACCTCCTCCTCGGGCAGATCCATCTCCTCGCTGCCGTACTGGGTGCCCTCGGTCAGGTCGAAGAAGTTGAAGCCACTGAGCAACTGCTTCGATTCCACGCCGAGTTCGTCGAAGAAGCCGCTGAGGTTGGGGTAGGCGGGGCGGTTGAAGACGACGAAGGCGGTGTCGATACCCAGGACCCTGCCCGCGTCCTCCACCTCGACGGTGTTGGCGTGGCCGCCGTAGTGGTCCTCGCGTTCGAACAGGGTGATCTCGGCGTGCTCGCGCAGGGCGTAGGCGGCGGACAGGCCGGCGACACCACCGCCGACGACGGCGATGCTGGGCTTGGCGGACATCGGGGCTCCTTGGGGTCGGGCGGTCGGTGAGTCGGTCAGTCGGTGAGGGTGGTGGTGATCAGTCCGCCCGGGGCGCCGGCCTCGACGGCCACGGCGACCACATGGCCGGGGCTCGTGTGGATCAGGTCGAACTGCCAGTGCTCGCCCGTCGGTTGGGGTTCACCGGTGTCGTAGAGGCGGATGCGTCCGCCGGTCAGGCCGGTGAAGGTGATCGTGGACAGGTCCCGGAGCAGGCCGGTGCCGAGCGCCTTGAGGTACGCCTCCTTGAGCACCCAGTAGGCGGCGATGTGGCCGGGGCGTTCGGTGTCCGGGACGGTGGTCAGCTCGGTGCGTTCCCGGTCGGCGAAGAAGCGGGGCAGATGTGCGACCGCGTCGGCGCGTGCCGGGGAGCGTTCGGCGTCCACCCCGCAGGCCCGGCCGGCGTCGGTGACCACGCAGGCGGTCAGGCCGTCGGTGTGGGAGAGGTTGAAGCGCAGCCGGTGGTCCGTGGACGGCTCGGGTTCCGGTCTGCCGTCCGAAGTGGTGCGGAAACGCCAGAAGTTGAGGGGTCGTCCCGTGCGGGCGCTGAGTGCGTGGCGCGCCAGCAGTCGGGCGGCCAGTCGGCGCTGTTGCTCCGGCGGTGCGATGACGCGTTCGCATCGTTCGCGCTCGGCCGGGCCGAGCAGGGCCGGACCGCCCGTGCGCGCGATGAACGACTCGGCGGCCGAGTCGGGCAGCAGCCACAGGTGGCGGTCGGGGTTCGGCATCGGGCCCGCCGGTCAGAGTCCGGCGGCGGGCAGGTCGCCGCGCTCGGCGAGCGGGAACTCCCAGTACGAGAACAACCGGTTCCCCCGGTGCAGTTGGCGCAGCACCCGCATCACGTCGTCGACCACGGCGGCGTCGGTCACGGCTTCGTGAGGGCGCAAGTGCCGTCCTACGCGCTCCAGTTGGAGGAGAAGCAGTGCGCCGCTGGGCAGTGGGGCGTCCAGTGCGGCGGCGGAGTGGACGTGGGTGTGCAGGCAGGCGGCGGCAGCGTGCAGGAGGCAGTACTCCTTGGCCAGGTCGAAGAGTTCGGCGGACTGGCCGTACTCGCGGCCGAGTGACGCCTTGAGGGACTTGACCCGCTCCCTCAACGAGTCGGCCCCGGCGAGGAGTTGCTCCGCCGTGTCCGCCGCCCGGGTCAGCCAGTCCCGTTCGTCGGGCTTGGCCTCCTCGGACAGTCGGCGCAGCCGTACGAGTGCGGCGGGAGCGGCGAGGAGGGCGTCGTCGCGGCCCCGGCTGTACAACTCCTGGTCCCAGGGCCGGTACAGCGGCAGCTCGCGGTCGATGCCGAAGAGGACAGCCGCGCGCTCGGCGGCCTCTTCGCGCAGCGCCCGGTCGGCTGTGGCGGCCGTGGTGAGGAGTCCGTCGAGCTGGAGCGCGATGTTCTTGAGGTTCACGACGGTGTTGCCGTCGGCGAAGTTGGCGACCGGCAGATCACGCAGCATCTTCTGGTGGATCGCGTAGTGCGGATGGTCGCGCAGATAGAAGCGCGCGCCGAGGACGACATTGAGCTGGGCGAAGGTGCGCTCCAGGAGGGTCGGCACGAAGTACTTGACGACGGACGACCACACGCTGGTCTGCTCGGGTACGACCTGGAGGGCCCGCACCGCGCCCAGGCTGACCGCGTCGGCGACCATCAGATCCGCGAAGCACTCCACCAACTGGCGGCGGGAGTACGGGACATCGGTGACCGTGCGGCCGAAGACCGTCCGTTGCTCGGTGAAGTCGAGCGTGACACGCAGCCCCGTGTCCACGGCGGAGAGAGCGATACCGCTGATGAGAGCGCGAGCTGTCTGGGAGGTTTTCAGCGCGATCTCCAGGCCCTGCCCTTCGCGGCCGATCAACGCGGAGTCCGGCACGAAGACCCGGTCGAGGCGGAAACCGCTCATGTCGAGGCCGCGCAGTCCGTGCATGCGCTCGCGCGGCAGCTCGTCCACGGTCCCGGCGGGGGCCTGCCGTTTGTCGAGGACGAAGACGGAGTAGCCGCCGGGGCCGCCTCGAGGGTCGGTACGGGCGTGGATGCTGAGACCGTCGGCGACCCGGCCGTTGCCGATCAGCCACTTCTCCCCGGTGAGGAGATAGCCGCCGGCCGTCTTCTCGGCGGTCATCTCGTTGGCGAGCAGATCACTGCCGTGCCGGCGCTCGGACAGGCCCCAGGCGTAGCGGGTGCCGCGCTGGACGGCGTCCACCATCGCCCGCTTCTGGGCGTCGGTGCCCGCCACCCAGGCCGGCATGAAACTGAGGCTGGTGATGATGAACGCGGTCGCGGTCGTCGGGTCCCGGCGGGCGATCAGCCGCATCAGGTTGAAGCCGATCTCCACGTCGCCCGCCTTGCCGCCCTGGGCGCGGGGGAGCGAGTGGTCCAGCGCGCCCCAGCGCTGGAGAAGGTTCACGAACTCGTAGGGATAGTCCTCGCGTTCGTCGTATTCGAGGACGCGGGTGTACGGCATACGGCTGGTGGGGTCGTGCGGATCGCCCAGGTGGCGTTCCAGCCGACCGGCCAGTTCCGTGAGGTCCGACTTCGGCACGGGGTGTCTCCAACGGTCAGCGGGCGGTGGCTGGTGTCAGTTGTTTCGGGTGCGCGCAGAAGAGTTGGTTGCGGGTGTGGAGTTGCGTGGTGATGTCCAGGGCGGGGAGCAGGGCGGGGGCCTCTCGGCGGGGGTCGGTGCCGTCCGCTTTCGCGAGGAGGTAGGCGAGGGAGGCTGTGAGCCAGCGGGTGTCGCCTGGGGGTGTGCCGAAGAGGGGGTGGGTGGGGTTGGCCCACCAGAGGAGGAGGGCGCAGGCGGCGGCGTGGAGGTACGCGAAGCGCTCGGCTGCGTCTATCAGGCCGGTGTCCCGGTCGGCCTTTGTCATGTCCTCGGCGAGTTGGGTGAGGGTGGTGGTGAGGCGGGTGATGAGGGTTGCGGTCGTTCGGTCGCACTGGGTGGTGAGTTGGGGTGCCAGATCGAACAGGGCTGTGGTTATGGGGGAGTTGCCTCGGGCCGTCAGGTCCAGGTGGTCGGGGGTGTATGGGGGGAGGGGTTCTGTGAGGTCGAAGAGCTTGCGTATGGGGTGGTGCTCTTCGTGGGCGGTTGCTGCGCCGTGGGGGCTTGTCGCGCAGTTCCCCGCACCCCTGGGTGGGTTTCCCTGGGCCAGTGTCGGTAGTTGGGCCGCGTAGGCGCGGAGGTTGGCCAGGGGACTGGTGTCCACGACTCTCACGATGGACGCGTCTCGTTGGAGTTTCTGGAACAGGCCGTCGCCCGGGCCCTCCGTGCGGAGTACCGCGCGGGTTGCCAGGACCGTGGCGCAGCGGCGGATCAGGTCGTCGGTGTTCTCCGCGACCACGTGTTTGGCGGCGCAGCCCCAGACGCTGAACACCTCCGGGAAGACGTGGATGCCCCGGGCGGCGGTCAAGGCCGTGACGTCCGCTGCGAGGAGTGCTGCCGACGCGATCGCCAACTCCCGTCGGGGATACGGCGATTCGCGTACCGTCGTACGGCCCACCTGGCGGGCCGTCGCGAAGTCCAGGGCCAGCCGGAGGGCCGTGTCGGCGCAGCCGAGGCTGCCGGCCATGCTCATCACCCGGACCACCTGCTGGGCCTTCATGACGGACTCCAGGGCCTGGCCCTCGTGGCCCACCAACGCCTCGGCGGGGACGGGAAGTTGGTCGAAGCGGAGGTGGGCGAAGTCGATTCCGCGCATCCCGGAGGCCGGAACGGCCGGGCTGCGCTTCACGTCTTCGGAGAGGTCGAGCAGCACGGCCGAGAACGCCCCCGGGCCTCGCCCGCCCGTCCGCGCCACGAGGTACAGGGCCTCGCAGCGGTGGCCCAGGCCGACCATCCACTTCTCGCCCGTCAACTCCCAGCCGTCAGAGGTCGGTTCGAGGCGGGCCGTGTTGGCGAGCAGGTCGCTGCCGTGCTCCGCCTCCGACAGGGCGAAGCCCACCGCGCCGCCCCTCGCGAGGATCTCCGCCGCATGCTTCCGCTGCTCCGGCGAGCCGTGCAGTGCCAGGCAGGTCGCCGCGGTGATGCCGAACATCGTGGCCGGCATGATGTTGAGGTCCCGGCGGGCGGCGGTGCGGACCAGGACCATGCTGTGCTCGAAGGACTCGAACCGGCCGCCCCATTCCCTCGGCAGGTAGTTGAGATGGAAGCCCGCCGTGCGCAGTGCGCCGCTCAGCTCTTCGGGGAACGCGTCCCGTTCGTCCCGGCGGACGGCCGCCGCGAATCCGTACGGGTTGTCCGCGTCGTACGGATCGCCCAGCAGGCGCTCGATCTCCTCGGCGGTCGGCGACGCACTCATCGGGTCCCTTCCAGCGCCGCCCGCGGTTCCAGGGGGACGGGGCGGTAGTCGGCGGCCGACGCGGGGATCCGTACGCCGGAGACGCGGAGGTGGGCCAGGCGGGTGTGGAACGCGGCGCCGCGCATGAGGTGGTGGGCCACGTCCGCGACCCGGCGGTTGCCCGGGGCCTTGAGATAGCTGGCGGTGACCCAGTCGTTGAACGCGCCCATCGCCGGGCCGCACCACACCTGGTAGTCGAGCACGCGATCCGGATCGCCCACCGTCGACCAGCGGGACGCCATCCCGAGGTACCAGCGGAACACCAACGCCATCCGCCGCTTCGGGTTCTCGGCGGCGCGAGCCAGTTGTTCGGGGTCACGGCGGCCGAAGTAACCGACGCACTCCTGCCAGACGTCGTCCAGCGGGCGGCGGATGATCTGCGTCTCCAGCCGGGCGCGCTCGCTGTCGGGCAGCGCCTCCAGGCCGTCGTACGTCTGGTACAGCTCGTACAGGCGCTTGGCGCGCATGGGGAAGAGCGTGCCCTTCTTCAACACCTGGAGTTCCACGCCCATTTCGAACATGTCGGCGGCCGGCGCCATCTCACAGTCCGCGATACCCGCGTCCGCCAGCAGTGCCTTCGTCGGCTTCGACGCGCCCGACTCCACGCACGACTGGTTGACCGAGCCGGTGACGACATAGGCGGCGCCCATGGTGAACGCCGCCGCGACCGAGGAGGGACAGCCGAGGCCGCCCGCCGCGCCGACCCGGATCGGGGTGGGATAGCGGTGGTCGTGCTGGACCGTGTCGCGCAGGCGGAGGATCGTCGGGAGGAGGGCGGTGAGGGGGCGGCGGTCTGTGTGGCCGCCCGAGTCGCCCTCGACCGTGATGTCGTCGGCCATCGGGACGTATTTGGCCAGGTCGGCCTGGTCCGCGGTGATCAGACCCTGGGCTTGGAGGGCACTCACCACTGCTGCCGGCGCGGGGCGCATGAAGCGTTCCGCCGTCTCCGGGCGGGAGATCTTGGCGATCAGGCGGTGAGCGGCCACGACCTCGCCGGACGGGCCCCGGCGCAGGCCTGCCAGGCGGTAACGCACCACGTGCGGGCTGAGGTTCATGAAGGCCGATGCCTCCACGCACCGCACCCCGTGGCGCAGGAACAGCTCCACCGCTTCCCGCTCCAGGCGTTCCTCGCTCGGGCTGTGGATCAGATTGACGGCGTACGGCAGTCCCGGGATCTCGGCGGCGAACCGGGTGAGCGCCTTCTCGATGGTCTCGGGCAGCAGGCCGGCCGCCCCGTACGAGGCGAGGAAACCCTCTCTGGCCAGGGCGATCACCAGATCGGCGGAGGCGATGCCGCCCGCCATCGCGCCCGCCATGTAGGCGTACCGGACGCCGTGCGCGGAGAGGAACGCGGGGGAGCCGAGGGCGCGTGGGGGAAGGGGGCCGGCGGCGGCCAGCAGGGGGAGTCCGTCTCCCGGCGTCGCCCCGCCGCCGGAGACGGCGCCTATGCCGGTCGGTGTGCGGACGACGAAGGTGGGCCGGTCGAGGTCGGCGAGGGACTGGTAGATGCCGGCCGGGTCGGTGCCGGGGCTGCTGTCTCCGTACCACCGCAGAGGAGTGGTCTGGGTGTGCATGGTCGGGGTCGTCTCCTCTGAGCCGGTCAGACGGCCTGGTCGCGGATGGTGTCGGGGCCGACCTCGATGGCCACGTCGGTGAGTTCGTAGATGCGCAGCCCCGGCTTCCACAGGTCGGCGTCCGCGATCACCACGAGCCGCTCACCGTCCCGGCGGACCTCCTTGACGTGCACGTCGAACCTCAACTCCCCGTCGTGGCGCAGGATCTGGCCCCGGTACTTCCAGCTGGTGGGTATGTCCACGGCCAGGCCGAACCGGGGGTTCTCGATCCCCTCGGCGAGGCCCTGCTCCAGCACGAACAGGCGCATCCCCTGGAGGATCGCCTCCACGCCGAGCGAGCCGGGCATCACCGGGTCGCGGTGGAAGTGGCAGTCGAAGTACCACTCGTCGGGGCGGACCTGGCGGTATCCGTGGAGGTATCCGGCGCCGTGCCTGCCGCCGTCCGTGACCAGGTCCACGCGGTCGACGAGGTGGAAGTGACCGCCGGGAAGATGCAGCCGCCCGCCGGTCGGGTCGGTGAACGCGGGTGCGTCGTCGGGGAGTTCGATACGGCGGACGCGGGAGGCGTCCGGCTTCTCCTGCTCGATCCACGGCGCGACGTACGTGCCGTTGTCCAGGCCGACCTGGTTGGTGAGCGCGGCCTCGCTGAAGTAGCCGAAGAGTGACTCGCCGGTGTAGAAGACCTCGCCGTCAGCGGAGAGTTCGTACCGGAAGTTCTGAAGTACCGCGCCGGACACGGCACTTGTCATCAGGAGCGTGGAGTGGTGCCGGATGGTCTTGCCGCGCAGGTCGATGTCCTTGACGTAGGTCGCCCTGCCGTCGAGGTTGCGGATCGAGTACTCGGTCTCCGGCTGCTTGAGGGTGGCGCCCAGGTAGTAGCCGTTGAGGATGGCTGCCTGGAGCGAGGTCTCCATCAGGACGCAGTTGGGCAGGTGGGGGTGCGCGTTCTCGCGGTAGTACCAGGCGTCCGCCGGTGAGTCGTACTCCGTGACCATCTCCGCGCCCGGTTTCAACTCGCCTCGTGTGCCGGTGAGTTGCATGATGCGGTCCACGAACTGGAAGTCCCCGTTGGGGATGTACGGAGCCCGGCTCTCCTTGTACACGTCGAACTCGGGGCCCATCGCCGTGCCGAGGTCGCCCTTCGCGGCGTGCGCGAGGTGGAGTTCGTTGATCAGGGCGGGCTCGCCGTCGCGGTTGCGTCGGCCCAGGAACTCCGGGATGCCGCCGGGGCCGGCCCGGTAAGGCGTACCGTCCTTCTCGCGGATCTGGATGCCGAAGTTGCGCATCCGGATCACCGCCTTGTCTCCCAGGTACACGAGGACGTCGGCGATCACGGAGGGGCGCGGCAGCAGCGTCAGCTCCATGACCTCGATCTCGTACCGGATCTCCCGGTGCTGGGGCGTGATCTGGCCGCGGACCTGTACCTCCGTCTCCAGTCCGAC
Organism: Streptomyces sp. NBC_00075; assembly: GCF_045041225.1. NCBI lineage: Bacteria > Bacillati > Actinomycetota > Actinomycetes > Kitasatosporales > Streptomycetaceae > Streptomyces > Streptomyces sp. NBC_00075. The sequence continues at coordinate 494,527 of NZ_CP108243.1, read as the reverse complement.
GATCGTCTGGAAGCGGGCGTCGGGCAGGACAAGGTGCATGCCCTGGTGGAGCAGATACGCCTGGAGCGTCTGGACGGCGCCCTCCGCGACCATCGACCCGGCCAGCACCGGATCGTCGGGGAAGTGGCACTCGAAGTACCAGGCGTCCGGCTCCAGTTGCTTGCGCGCGGTGATCGCACCGAGGCCGCGCGGCCCGCCCGTACGGTCGATCAGGATCTCGTCGACCATGCGCAGTCGGGCGTCGGGCAGCCGCAGCGCCGGGTTGAGGCCGGCGTCCTGGGCGTGGTGCGGTCCGAACACCTCACCGGGCTTCCCGGCGGCCAGCAACTCGAGGTCGGCGGGAGTGAGTTGGTTCTTGTCGGTGTCGGCCAGCGGTTTGAAGGAGGCCCTGGTCAGTGCGGCGCGTCGCTTCCGGTCCCGCTCGGTGACGACCACACCCAGCGGCGTGTCGAGTTCGGCCTGGGTGAAGAACCCGGCGCTGGCGTCCTTGAGTTCGAGGATCAGCTCGCCGTCGGCGTAGCAGAGGTAGCTGAAGAAGAAGAGGGTGGTGTCGCCCTGGCGGACGAAACGGTTGATCGAGATGTCGTAGCGCAGGGTCTGACCGGTTCGCGGCAGGTCGCCGTGGAAGACGAGAGTGCTGTCGAGGAGCCGGTAGACCCGCTCGCCCTTGTTGCGGAAGTCGATGCCGAGATAGCTGATGAGGAGGAGGTCGCACTGGCCCGCCTCGATGGCCACGGCCGGCGGCACCCCACCGTCCACCGCGTACCAGGCGTCCTCCGGCACGTCGTACTCGGTGCGGATGAAGGACGGTTCGTAGACGCCCGTCTCGGCCCGGAGGTCGGTGACCCGGGTGACGAAGTGGTACGGGGGCGCGGGCAGCCGTACGCGCTTCGCGTAGCCGTCGATGTCCGCGAACTCGGGGCCGAACACGTCCGTGATCCGGCCGGTGGCGAAGGCGAGGAGCTGCTTCTCGTCCCAGATGACTCCGGGGGCCTTGGGGGGAGTGGTGGGGTGGGGTGCGGCTTCGAGGGCGGCGGGCGGGGGCGGGCCGCTGGGGAGCGCGGGTGCCTGCGGCGGCGGTGGGGTGGTGGGTGCTGTGGTCGGCGTGGGTGTGAAGACGCCTTCGAGCAGTGCCTCCGTACGGGCCAGGGTGTTCTCCTGGAGGACGCGCTGTGTCTCCATCACGACCGAGTGCGTGGCCACCATCTGCTGCCGGATCTCCCGTACGAGATCGGCGGCGGGGTTGCCCGACGACCACTCGGCGGACGGAACGGGGGCCGGTGTCGGAGTCGGTCGCTCGCGTACGACGGACGGGTGCACCGGTGCCGGAGTGGGCGCGGTCGATTCCGCCCAGGGCAGGAAGGCGATCGGTTCGCCGTCGAAGGTGATGACCTCGATGTCGTCGAGGCTCGGGTCGGCGGGCATCGGGGCGGGTACCTCCAGCGAGACGGCCGCCGTACGGGCGGGTTGGGCGTCCTTGACGTCAACTGGCGGGATGGCGGGCTCCGTTGAGCCGCGTACGGACACCGCACCGGCGTGTGCGGGCTCGGGTCGGACGGCAGCGCTGGTGATCGGCGAGGCGGCGGCCGCCCGTGCCGCGATGCCCGCAGGGATGGGTGCGCCGCCGCCGACCGGTACCCGCAGCCGGGCCGGTCGGACGGTGCTGGGCGTCGGGTCCGGGCCGAGCAGTGCGGCCAGGTCGACCGGCAGGCCGTGCGCGGTCAGGCGGGCCGCCAGCTGGGCCACGGAACGGGCGGCCGGGACACCGCGCCGGTCCACCGGCATCGCCACGTGTGCGGCGTCGCCGAGGGTGTCGTGCACCCAGCGGGTGCAGGTGGCGCCCGGTCCGACCTCGACGAAATACCGGAAACCACGGTCGTGGGCGGTGCGCACCAGACGCGGGAAGTCGATCGTGCCGCGCAGGGTCTGGGCGATCCGTCGGGCCACCTCCGACCGCTCCGACTCGGCCGCGGTCACCGAGCCGTAGTCGTAGGCGCTCAGCAGATCGAGGCCGTCCGGGGAGCCCGTCGGGTGGTCGTTGAGTTCGGCCAGGCCGGCCAACTCCCCGTCCACGACCGGGCAGTGCATCACGGAGCCGACCGGGGAGCGCGCCGACGGACAGCCCAACTCCTCGACCAGCTCACGGCATTGGGCGGGGTCACCCGCGATCACGGCCTCGCGAGGCGTGTTCACGTGGGTCAGGAACACCTTGTCGTAGGGCGTGTCGGGGCGGGAGAGCGCCGCCGTGATCCGGTCCGCGGAATCCAGCAGGACGAAGCTGCCCCACACCGCCTCGTCGGGCGTGTCCTCCGGCAGCCGCCACAGTTCGCGCACGGTACGGCGGGGCCCGGAGAGCCGGTCGCGGAACAGGGGAGTGGCGCTGATCCGGTCGTCCCGGCGCGCCGAGCGCTGCCAGCCCCCGGTGGCGAACAGCATGCTGCTCTCGCCCAGGCTGTACCCGAACGCGCCGTGCGCCCGCACGCCGAGCAGCTCGCGCACCAGGTCGGTGTAGAGGATCGCGAAGGTGGTCCCGGTGGCGAGCATGAACGGGATGTCCTCGCCGAGCCTGCTCTCCAGCGCCATCAAGTCCCGTCGGTCAGGGGTGACTTGGGTACGCGGATAGAGCTGGGCCGCGCGGAAGAGCCGGTCCGGGGCGGTGGCTTCGGCCTCGAAGGCGTCGAGCAGGGAAGGGAAGGCACGGAAGAAGTCCTGGCCCAGACCCGGGTACGAGTTGAACGCGCCCGGATAGACCAGGGCGACCTTCCCCTCCGGGCCGATCGGCCGCGGCGCGAAGCAACTTCCTGCCGGGGTCGTCCACTCCTCGCCCTTCGCAGCCGCGCCCGGTAGGTCACGCGCCGCCAACTCCAGCTGCGTGCGCAGCTGTTCGGCGTCCCGGCCGACCAGGACGACACGCAGCGCGCTGCCCGGGAGGCGTTCGGCGGCGGCCCGGCCCAGTCGGTAGGGATCGGCGCCCTCGGCCAACAGCCCCAGATGCCGGTCCACCTCGGCGAGCAGCCCGTCGAGGTCGGCTGCGCCGAGCGGCAGCAGCACCGGGCCGCCGGCCCTGCGCCAGTCGCTGCGGGCGGCCTCGCCCCGGGTGCGGTCGGCGGACAGGACGACATGCGCATGCGCGCCGTCCGAGCCGATGGCACTGACGGCCGCGTACCGCCGTACCCCCTGCGCGGTCCGCAGCCAGGGCCGGGACGCGTCCGGCACATGGAACGCCGAGGCGGCGAAGTCTTCGGCGAGTTCCGGAGCGGGCCTGCGCCAGCCGGGCGCGCCGGGAACATAGGCGTGGTGCAGGCAGAGCACGGCACGCAGCAGGCCCGCCATCGCGGCGGCGGTCTGCGTGTCACCGAGCTGCGCCTTGGCGCTGCCCAGCGCCACCGTGCCGGAGCCCGCCGGATACACCTGGGCCAGCGCCGCCAGTTCGGCGAAGTCCTGCCCGGCGGTGCCACCCGCATGGGCCTCGACATAGCCGACATCGGCCGGGCCGATCCCGGCACCGGCCAGCGCCTGCCCGGCAGCCTCGGCGAGCACACCCGCATCGGCCTCCGGCAGGACCCCGCCGACGGGCGCGGCATGCCGCACGGCAACGGACTCGATCCGTGCGTATACGCGCCGCGCACCTGGACCCGTACCGCGACCCGCAGCCCCATCGGCACCAGCACCCGGACCCGCAGCCGCCCCGGCATCGGGGTTCGCATCCGCACTCGGACCCGCTTCCCGATCCGGAGCCGCGCCTCGGTCGGCTCCCGGCTCCGCCGCAGGGTCCACACCCCGACCCGCAGCCCCACCGGCACCCGGACCCGGAGCCAGCCCCGCACCTGGGGTCGTATCCGCACCGGCAGCCGCTCCTCGGTCGGTTCCCGGATCCGAATCGAATCCCGCAGCCCCACCGGCACCAGGACCCGGACCCGCAGCCGGCCCCGCACCCTGGTTCGCGTCCGCGTCCGGACCCGCGCCTCGGCTGGCGTCCGTAGCCGAACCCTCGCCTGCGCCTGCGCCTGCGCCCGCACCCGCGAGGGGACCCACACCCACCCCCGCCTCGGGACGCCTGACGACAACAGCCCCCGCGCCCTCGCCGATCCGTCGGCCCCGCTGCCCCTCCCCGAAGCTCAACCCCGCCCTGGACGCAGGCTTCTCGCCCCGCAGCAGCAGGTTCTCGGGCGAGCCCGCGAGATCCACCGCACCCACCAGCACCGCCTCAACGCTCTCGTCCAGCAACAGGAGTTGGGCGATCTGGAGTGCCTCGGCGGTGCCTGCGCCGTCCGACGAGACGGTGAAGGACGGGCCGGTGAGATTCCACAGGGAGGAGATACGGCTGGCCATGATGTTGCCGATGTAGCTCAGGACCTCGTTGGCGACGATCGGCTCGTGGACGCCTTCTCGCGCCACCGTGGCGAGTGCGGTGAGCTGAGTTTCCGTCAACTTCAGGCCGGCGTCGGTGTATGCGCGGCGGAGGAAGTCGCCGAGCCCGTAACGGGCCAGGTGCAGATGGGCACTTGGTTCGATCTCCATGGCCACGACCACCGCGATCCGGCGCGGCTCGGGCGCCCTGCGGCCCGCCGGTACCGTTCGGTCGTACCCCGCGTCGCGCAGCGCCTCGTCGGCGACCTTCGACATCAGGGCGTGCTGGAGGTTGTAGTTGCGCAGGTCGGCCGGGGGGATGCGATGGTCGGCCGGATCGACGTCGATCCGGTCCACGAAGCCGCCTTCGGGGAGCGCCGCCCGGTTCAGGCCCGCCCGCTCCAGCGTGCCGCCGGACGTGTCCTCCAGGCCGCGCCAGCGGTGTTCGGGCAGCGGGCGGAAGGCGTCGGTGCCGTCGTGCAGGGCGCGTTCGAAGGCGGTCACGTCCGTGAGGGTGCCGAAGTGCGCTCCGAGGCCTATGACTTCGAGGGCGGGGGGTACCACGGGCTCTGTGACCCCGGCCTCTGCGCTGTCCGGCCGTTCAGAGAGGACGACATGGGCGTTCGTGCCGCCGAACCCGAAGGCGGAGACCGCCGCCCGGCGCGGCCCCGGCCCTCTGTCGGGCCAGTCGCGGCCCGCCCGTACGACGGGCACCTCGCCCGTGCCCGGGGTGGTGAGCGGTTGGTCGATGCCGATCGTCGGCGGGAGATGCCCGTGCGCCATCGACAGGATCACCTTGAGGAGGCTGCTCAGCCCTGCCACGGTCAGGAGATGGCCGAGGTTGCCCTTCACCGAACCGAGCGGCGGGATCGTGCCCCGGGTGCCGAACCAGGCTGCGACCGACTCCGCCTCCGTACCGTCGCCCACGGGCGTCCCGGTGGCGTGGCACTCCAGGTAGTCCACCTGCTCGGGCCCGAAACCGGCCTGGGCGTAGGCGAGTTCGTACGAGCCGAGCTGTCCCGTCGGATTCGGTACGAGGAGATGGCGGCCGGCGCCGTCGTTCGACAGGCCGATGCCGTCGATCACCGCGTAGATCCGGTCGCCGTCCGCGACGGCGTCCGCGAGCCTGCGTACGGCGACCATGCCGGCGCCCTGGCCGGTGAGGATGCCGGTGGAGCGGGCGTCGAAGGGCTGGCTGACGCCGTTCTGGGGATAGGCGTGCAGGTCGGAGAAGGAGAGGTGGATGAGGGTGGGGTCGGGGGCGCAGACCCCGCCCGCCAACACCAGGTCCGCCTGGCCGGCGGCGAGATGGTCGCAGGCCAGCTTCAGCGCGTAGAGGGCCGAGGAGCACGCGGCGTCCAGGGCGTAGCGGGGGCCGCCGAGGCCCAGTGCGGTGGCTGCCAGTCGGGCGGGGGCGCCGCTCACCCGGGCGTCGGCCGGGGACACGGTGGCCGGGTCGAGCAGCGGGCCCGGTGCCGGTGCCGGGTGGCCGGATCGGCGCAGGCCCTCCAGGACGGCTTCGTGGACGAGGGGCAGGCTGATGCGGGCCGAGGCCGGGGTGGGGAAGGAGTAGTCGCCGACCACCAGACCTGTGCGGGCCAGCAGCTCCGGGCGGTCGTCGTGACCGCTGTCCCGCAGCGCCTCGCGGGCCACGTGCAGCGACCAGTGGAAGACCCGGTCGAGCCCGGCGAGATCCTCGGGGCGGAGCAGGAAACCGGTGGGATCGAACTCGAAGCCGGTGACGAAGCCGCCCCGGACACAGGTGATGGAGTGATCGGGATCCCTCGTGCCCGGGGCTCCCTTCATACCGTCGCCGTCGCCGTCGGCGGTGGCGCCGAAGACCTCCGGCCCGCCCTCCGTACGGCTGTCGACACCCGCGCGGAGGTTGTCCCAGAACGCGCCGGGAGTGTCCGCCCCGGGGAAGAGGCAGGAGATTCCGACGATCGCGAACTTGCTGCTGCTCATTGAGGCTGTTCCCTCCAGAGATCCGGGGGCCCGGCGGAAGGCCGCAGAGGCCCTCCGCCGGGGTGACCACCGGTCCGGTCGTCGGCTCAGCGGCTCGCGAACTTGGCGGCCAGCTGCGGGGTGGACACAAGGGAAACTCCTGTGAACCGAGTCAACACCCGGCCATCGGGAGCGCACGCCGTCACTGTGAGCGCAGCGGACGTACGATTCCCGCTCCCGTTCCCGTTCACAGAGGCCGGGTCAGGCTCCACCACCACGACGAACGGCTCCCCGTCCGGCAGCGCCTCGTACAGATCGACCCGTGCCACCCCCATCGGCAGACTCGCCGTGTCCCGGTGCCGCCGCATCCACACCAGCGCGGCCTGGAGCAGCAGATCGGCGGTACCGGGCGCGTACCGGACCGTCCCGAACGCACCGCCCGCCGACCGGTGTTCGACCAACGCGCACTCCAGGACCAACCGGTCCGCGCCCGACGCCAGCACCCGCCGCAGCCCGCGCAGCGACGCCCCGTGGAAGAGCGTGCCGTCGGCGTAGAACACCTGCGCGTCACTGCCGCCGCCCAGCGCGGGCAGCCCGGCCACCCGCCCCGGCACCTCGGCACCGGCGTCGCCCAGGGTCACCCGGGCCGCGTAGTGCGGCCGTACGGTGCCGTCGGCGTCGGTCGAGCGGATCGTGACGTCGGCCTCGGCGCCGTCGGGCGTCGGATCTACGGAGAGCTGGAAGGGCCCGCCGACGCCAGCGCCCCCACCGCTGCCGCCACCGTCGAAGACCACGCCCTTGTGGACCGCGAAGTCCCGCACCTGCGCGACCGTGCCGCCGGTCAACCGCTCCACCGCACCGGCCGCCCAGCCGAGGGCGGCGGCGGCCGGCAGCACCGGCACGTCCCCGATGACATGGTCCGCGACGAGCGGATCGGCGACCAGGTCCGTGAGATCCCGTTCCAGTACGGCCGTCGAGGTGGGCGCGGTGCGCTCGCGCGCCGACAGAGGCGTGGTCGGTCCGAGCACCGTGACCACATCGCCGGCTCGCTCCGGGGCGAACTGCTCGGTGAACATCAGCGTCCCGGTCCCCACCGGGATCAGTGCGATGCCCCGCTCCTGGAACACCGCCTTGATCTGCGGCGACACCATGCCGCTGTCCCAGGCACCCCAGTTGAGGGCGGTCACACGGGCCTCCGGGTGGCTGCGCCGGAAGGCGGCGGCCCAGGCGTTGAGCACCTCGTTGGCCATCGCGTAGTCCGACTGTCCCCGGTTGCCGAAGAACCCGGCGACCGAGGAGAACAGCACCACGTGCCGCAACCTCTCGGCGGGCAGCGCGGCCACCACCGAGCGCAGCCCGCCCAGCTTGACCGAGAAGACCCGGTCGATCTCCGCCGCCTTCTTCGCGGCGATCAGCTGGTCCGCGAGCACACCGGCCCCGTGGACGAGACCCGTGATCCGCTCCTTGTACGGGGCCAGCGCGGCGGCGGTCGCGACGGCGTCGCCGATGTCCACGGCCACGTACTCGACCTCGCTGCCCGCCGCCCGGATCTCCGCGAGCGTCGAACGGACCTCACGCTCACCCACCACGGCCTGGTACAGCTGCTCGACCCGCTTCGGCGTCGGCTTCTCGCCCGCCCGCTTCAACTGGTCCACGGCTGCGGCCTTCAGCGCGGCGGCATCGGCCAGCCCGCGCGCCCACTCGGGTTCCTCGCCGAGCGCCGTCCGGCCGAGCAGCAGCAGGCCGGGCCGGTGCGCGGCGGCCAGGGCCACCGTGCAGCGGGCGGTGATCCCGCGCCCGCCGCCGGTCACGACGAGCAGGTCGTCGGGGCCGAGGGCGGGGGCCGACGCGGTCGGGCGTACCCCCGCGCCGGGGGTGAGGTCGAGGGTGAGGCCGACCCGGCGCGTCCCGTCGCGGCCGACCTGGACCGGGCCGGCGCCCGCGTCGTACACCTCCTCCAGGACCAGTTCCGCCGCCTCCGCCGAGCCCAGGGTGGGGGCGAGATCGACGGCCCGGCAGAACAGCTCGGGTGCCTCGACGGCCAGCGTCTTGACCAGACCGCCGACACCGCCGGCGGGCACCGCGTCCTCGTCCACCCCGCCCAGCCCGAAGGTTCCGTCGAGCCGGGTGACGGTGACGAACGCGGCCCGGTGACCGCTTGCGGCGGCCTTGGTCAGCGGGCCCACCGCATGCTTGGCGATGAGGAGGGAGTGCGCCAGCCTGCGTACGCCCTCGGCCCAGGGCAGCTGGTCGGCCGCGGCGAACCCGAGCACGAGGTGCACCCGCTCGTCGCCCAACTCCTCGAACCGGGCGGCGAGTTCACTCGCTCCCCAGCCGGACAGGGGCAGATCCGTCGCCCCAGTGATCCGCTGGGCGACGCCGGGCAGCCGCAGCACCCGCACCCGCCACCCCGTCGAGACGAGCCGCGCGGCCGAGGCCTCGGCGACCGCACTGCCGTCGTCGACGACCACGGCGGCGGCACCCAGCGGATAGGCGTCGACGAGCCGGTCCGGCGTCGGCAACTCGGCGAGGGACGCCTGTCCACGGCCGAGCGCGCCCGGCGCGGTGACGGGCGCAACCTCGGGAACAGGCTGCGGGACCGAGTGCGGGACCGGCGGCTCCACGGCAGGGGACGGGGAAGCGCCCGTGCCGGTCGGCGCGCCGGACAGCCCGGCGACGAAGCCCACGATGTCGCCCAACGTCCGCAGTTCCGCGAGCTGTTCGGGTCCGACTGGGGTCGGGCTCGGAAACTGCTCCTGGAGGACGCCCATGATTTCGACGCGTTTGATGGAGTCGATGCCGAGATCCGCCTCGACGTCCATGCCGAGGTCGAGCATCTCGGCCGGGTAGCCGGTCTTCTGCGACACCACGTCGAGAAGGGCACCGCGTACGGCGTCACCGTCGACGACAGGAGCTTTGGATGCGGCGGGGGTTGAGGCCGAGGCGCTGGAACCACCGTTGAGACTGAGCATGAAGCCGACGATCTCGTTCAACGTCCGCAGTTCCGCGAGTTGTTCGGGTCCGACGGGGGTGGGGCTCGGGAAGCGTTCCTGGAGGACGCCCATGATTTCGACGCGTTTGATGGAGTCGATGCCCAGGTCGGCCTCGACGTCCATGTCCAGGTCCAGCGTCTCCGCCGGGTACCCCGTCTTGTCCGACACGACCCCGAGCAGCACGTCCGCCACGTCCTGCGCGCCGATCGCCTCGGCAACCTGGACTCCGTCCTGGACCTGAGGAGCGAGGCTGCTCGAACCACCGAGACTGAGCACGAAGCCGACGATCTCGTTCAGCGTGCGGAGTTCCGCGAGTTGTTCGGGTCCGACGGGGGTGGGGCTCGGGAAGCGTTCCTGGAGGACGCCCATGATTTCGACGCGTTTGATGGAGTCGATGCCCAAGTCAGCCTCCACGTCCATGCTGAGGTCGAGCATCTCGGCCGGGTAGCCGGTCTTCTGCGACACCACGTCGAGAAGCGCCGCCTGTACGTCGTCCGCGGTGACGTCGGTCGAGGGAGGCTCGGAAGCAACCGGTGCCTCGACAGGCGTAGGCGCAGGGAGGGAAACAGGGAGGGAAACAGGGGCAGGAACGACCGGCGCCGCGACCGCGGCCGGAGCCACGGGGGCCGCCGGCACCGCCGGAGCAGTCGGCGTCAGCGTGCCGATCTCCATGGCGGCCAGGTCCCGCAGGATCTCGTTGGCCCGCAGATGCGTGCGCCCGATGGCCAGTCCGTGTTCCTTCACGGTGGCCACTCCGGGGATCACCGCATCGACTCTGCCCTGCTCGTCGGCCCGCTCCAGGATGCCCATCAGGCGCTGGGCGCTGTTCAGTTGGCCCTGGAGATAGTCGTCGTGCAGGGCCAGATGGTCGGCGATCAGTCCGGAGAGCCGGTCGGTGCCCGGGGCGGTTGTCCGGTCGTGTTCTTCCACGGGCTCGCTCTCCAGGATGTGGGCGGCGGGAACGGGCGGCGCGGCGGGCGCCGACGGCTGGGCGACGGGTCGTACGGCTACCGCGGTCGAGGCGGGCAGGGGCGAGGTCACGGGTGAGGAGAGCGGCGGCGCGGGAACCCGCGCGACCACGGCACTTGGCACCGGCGCGGCCTCCCGGCGGGTGTCCACGACCCCGGCCCCACCACCGTCCCGGCCCACGCCCGTCACCCGGTAGCCGTTCTCCAGCGCCTCCCGGTACGCGTCCTTGCGGGCCTGCGGCACATGGTTGATGCCGTTGAGCGGTACCGTCATGCCCTTCACCGGCTCGACGGTCTCGGGCTCGGAGACATAGCGGTCGGTCGTGGCCAACGGCATTCCGAGTACGGCGAGTTGGGCGACGGCCCGCTTCAACGCCGTGTCGGCGTCCCCGCCGCTGCCCGGGTCGAGCTGGACCGCGAAGTGCTCGCGCTCGCCGAGGACGCGGTGCACCAGCTGGGTCAGCACACCCTTGGGGCCGAACTCGACGAACGTACGGAAGCCCGCCGCGTACATCTCCTCGACCCGGTCGGCGAACTGCACCGGCTTCACCAACTGGTCCACCAGAGTGCGTCTGTTGGCTTCGAGGTCCGAACCGTAGGCGGCCCCGGGGGAGTTGGCGAAGACCGGGCGGCGCGGTTCGAGGATGTGTGCGTCGGCGACAGAACTGCCGAAGGCGTCGACCGCGTGGGCGACGAACGGTGTGTGGAAGGCCGCCGACACCGGCAGCCGCAGAGCCCGCACGCCGGCCGCGCTCGCCGCCTCCACCAGCCGCTCCACGGCGTCGGTCGCACCGCCGACCACCACCTGGTCCGGCGCGTTGCGGTTGCAGACGGTCAACCCGGGGTGTGCGGCGAGGAGTTGCTCCACCTGTCCGGCGGAGGCGGTCACCGCGGCCATCGCCCCGGGGTCGAAGCCGGGCTCGGCGGGCGGTGCCATCGCGGCGCCCCGCGCCCGGGCCAGGGTGAAATACGTGTCGTCGTCGATCGAGCCGGCCGCCCACAGCGCCGCCAGCTCACCGAAGCTGTGGCCGAGGAACCCGTCGGCGTCGAAGCCCAGTTCGGCCAGATAGCGGAAGTGGCCGGCGGCCAGCGCACCGATGGCGGGCTGGGCGTACTCCGTGCGGCGCAGCGCGCCCTCCTGGGCCGTACGCGTCGCCTCGTCGAAGGCGGGCGGCGGGAACGCGACCCGGGACAAGGGGAGTTCGTGGTCCCCGAAGGCCGCGTTGGCCTGGTCGAAGGCCGCCCGCAGTGGGGGCAGCGCCAGGACTGCGGTCCGGCCGGGGGCGACGTACTGGCTGCCCTGCCCCGCGAACAGCGCGGCCACCTTCCCGGTGGGGGCGGCGGACCGGCGGAAGTAGATACCCCTGGGGTGCGTCCAGGAGTCGGCCTCGCCCCTGGCCCGCAGTTCGGTCACGGCGAGGGCGCGCAGCTCGGCGAGTTCCTCCCCGGTGCGGGCCACCAGGGCGAGCCGTGGATGGTTCGCCGGGGGCGGGGTCGGCTTTGGCCGCGCCGCTCCCTCCAGGGCCCGTACCAGCGCTTTCATGTCAGGTTCATGCCATACATGTATCCGGCTCACAGGGAACATCACCCGCAGGTCGTCCCCGTCGCCGTGCTCCTCCAGCACCAGATGGAAGTTGGTGCCGCCGAACCCGAACGAGGAGACTCCCGCCCGGCGTTGCGCCCTGCGCGGGTCACGGATCCACGGACGGGTCTGCGTGCCGACGTAGAAGGGGCTCTCGGGCCAGTCGAGCGCCGGGTTCGGGGTGTCCACGTTGATGGTGGGCGGCAGCAGCTTGTGGTGCAGGGCCAGCGCCAGCTTGATCATGCCGGCCGCGCCGGCCGCCGCCTTGGTGTGGCCGATCTGCGACTTCACACTGCCGACCGCCGCGAACTGCCGCTCCTCCGTGTGCTCCGACACCACCGCCGACAGCGCCGACAGCTCGGTCGCCTCGCCGACCGCCGTACCCGTGCCGTGCGCCTCGAACAGCTCGACCGAGGCGGGGGAGCAGTCCGCGTCCTCGTACGCGCGGCGCAGGGCGGCCATCTGGCCCTCCTTGCGCGGGGCGTAGATGGACTTGAACCGGCCGTCGCTCGACGAACCGATGCCCCGGATCACCGCGTAGATCCGGTTGCCGTCCCGCTCCGCGTCCGAGAGCCGGCGCAGCGCCAGCATGCCGATGCCCTCGCCGATGAGGGTGCCGTCCGCGCTCTCGTCGAACGGGCGGATGCGGCCGGCCTTGGAGAACGCGGGCGTCTTGCTGAAGCACAGGTACATGAAGATGGTGTTCTCGGCGTCGCAGCCGCCCACCAGCATCATGTCCGAGCGCCGCTCCAGCAGTTCGCTGACCGCGGCCTTCACCGCGCCCAGTGAACTGGCGCAGGCCGCGTCGATCGTCATGTTGGTGCCGCCCAGGTCGAGGCGGTTGGCGATCCGTCCGGCGACGACGTTGCCCAGCATGCCGGGGAAGGAGTTCTCCTCCCAGGGTGCGAACGCCAGCTTGAACTTCTCCGCGATCTCGTCGGCGTCCCGGTCCGAGAGCCCGCAACTGCGCACGACCTCCTTGAGGACCGGGGTCTGGAGCCGGGCCGACAGCGGCTGAGTGAGCTGGTTGGCGCCGGTCACCCCGAGCACCACCCCGGTCCGCGAGGCGTCGTACCACCGCTGGTCGGAGCCCGCGTCCCGGAGCAGATCGCGGGCCACGACCAGACTCAACAGCTGGAGGACGTCGGTGACTTCGAGGGTGTTGGGCGGCAGCCCGAACTCCAGCGGGTTGAACGGGACGGCCGGGATGAAGCCGCCCCGCTTCGAGTACGTCCTGTCGGGCGCGGACGGGTCGGCGTCGTAGTGCTCGGCCACACTCCAGTGGGTCTCGGGCACGTCCTCGATGCAGTCGGCGGCGGAGACCACGTTGTCCCAGAAGGCGCGCAGATCACGCGACTTGGGGTACAGCGCGGACAGCCCGACGATCGCGATGGGGTCCCGGGCCAGCCGGCGGTCGAGTTCGGAAGGATGCGAAGCGTTCACGGGAGGCTCTCTTGGTCGGACGGCGGGGGAGATTCGCCCCGCAGCGGTTCGGAGGAACGGCGCATGACGCACGAGAGAAGAGGGGGAAGCGGGAGAGACGGGCTCGGTCAGGACGCCCGGAGCAGCGGTGCGATCACGCCGAGGGAGTCCGTGCGGGCGAGCATCGTGTAGTGGTCGCCGGGACAGCGGTACGTGGTGAGGCCGTGCGGCGCGAGCGGGCGCCAGCCGAGTGTGGGGTCGGCCGGGACCAGGCTGCGCTCGGCCTGCACCAGCGTCAGGGGCAGCGGCGCGGATCCGGGGTGGTGCGGTGCCGTCAGCCGGTTGTTGCGCAACAGGCCGTCGACGTACGTGTCGTAGAGCTTGCGCAGACCCGGCAGCGGGGTGTCGGGCAGCAGCGCCCCGGAGGCGGTCGCGGCGTCGAGGACGGCGGTCAGCCCGTCGTCCGTACCGCACCCGGCCAGCCGGTCCGGGTCGAGCACGACCGGCCTGCCCCGCTTGGCGCCCAGATACATGGCGAACCAGCTGAGCAGCAGCTCCGGCCGCAGCGCGTCGTCGGGCTGCTTGTACTCCTCGACCGGGGCGATGCTGTCCAGCAGCACCAGACGCGCGGGCAGCCGTGCGGCGGTCATCAGCCGGGTCGTCGCCAGTGCGAGCACCCCGCCGAAGGACCAGCCCGCCAGACTCCAACTCGCCTCCGCCGTAAGGCCGTTCTCCTGCCGCGACCGCTCCAGCGCGGCCAGCAGCAGGGATGCCAGGTCCTCCACGGTGGTCGCGGCCCGGCCCCCGGTGAGCGCCGCGTCCGCGTACTCGGGGACCGCCCCCAGGTCGAGCACGGTGAGCCCGGTGCCGTCCGGGAGCGCGCCCGCGAGCCCCTCGTACGTCTCGACGGCGAGGGCGCCCGGATGGACGACGTACACCGTGGGACCGCCGGACACGGCGGTCCGGAAGGTGCGGGCGACCGGCGGCGGACCCTTACGCGGTGGCCGCACGACGGCCGCACTCCTCGGCTATGTAGGCCGCCAGGTCCTTCACGGTCGGGTGGTACCAGAGGGTCGTGGTGCTCAGCTCGAAGCCGAGCCAGTTCTCCATCTCACCGGCCAGGATGAGCGCCTCGGTCGAGTCGAGGTCGAGTTCGTCGAAGTACACCTCGGGCGAGACCTCGCCCGTCGCCACGCCCATTCGGTGGGCGATCTTCTCGATCAGCCAGTCCTGGGCCTCACGAGCGGTGACTACGGCCATGGTGTGTCGTCCTTCCGTCGGGCGTGTTCTCGGAAATGGTCGATATGGACGGCAGCGCTTTTGTGACTGACTTCACGCGGGGTGCGGCAGAGAACAACCCGTCAGTAGACAGGTGCAGAAGGAATCCGGTCTGTCTGGTCCAGACATGTGCTTCCACATGAAAGGAGCTGCGTTCGGGAGTGGCCGCCCGAAGCATGCAGGTCACAGTCTTGCCAGCTTGTCGAATCCCGGACAACCGCTCTTCCGGAGAGTGGAAAGAAATCGTGGTTTACGGGCGTAGAACGCGAGGTCGAATCGGTTACCGGCGAGTGAAGTTCCGGCCGGTAACGTGGTCGTCAGCCCTCATTCTGCGGTCCGGCACCGCGCCGGAAGGCGCCCGGAGTCATATTCACACGTCGTATGAAGAACTTGCCGAAGTTCGTGACTTCGGTGAATCCGAGCTGGCGGGCGATGCTGCCGACGGACAGGTCCGTGTGGACCAGCAGGCGCTTCGCCTCCAGGGCGACGCGGGCGTCGATCAGGTCCTTGGTGGTGGTGCCGGCGACACTGCGGCAGGCCCGGGACAGGGTGCGGGGCGTGCAGTTGAGCGCGGCGGCGTAGTCCTCGACCAGCCGGGTCTTGCGGTAGGAGTCCTCCAGCTCGCGGCGGAACCGCAGGAAGAGTTCGCCGTTCTCGCCGGCCGGGCTGCCGTTGTGCACCGCGTCGCTGTGGTGGCTGCGGCACATCTGGTCGATGTGGAGCAGGGCGACCGCCAGCAGATGCTTGAGGAGATCCTCGCCCATGCCCTCGTCGGGCCGCTCGAACTCCTCCTGTAGCAGGTCCAGTACCCGCCGGAACGTGTCCAGTTCGGCGTCGGAGAGCTGCCAGTGGGAGGGGCGCAGGACGTCGTCGAGCATCCCCATGTGCGCTCGCAGCCGCAAGGGGAACGTCTCGGTGAACATGACGAGACGGGCTTCCATGTCCGACGGCATCGCGAACTGGATCACCTGGTTGGGCCGGATCCACAGCAGGGAGCCCGCTCGGGACGGGTAGGGCGTGGAGTCGATCGTGAAGACTCCGCCGCCTTCCTCGACCAGCATGATCTGGTGGTAGTCGAGCCGGTGGGGCGCGGTGGTGAAGTCCGCGCAGACCTTCTTGCGCACGTCGCCAAGCGTGGTCATGGCCATGCCGACACCGGGTCTGCAGACGGGGGTGTAGGGGACTACCGGAATCGGTAACGAAGCGAAATCGACCATGAGCGTTCCGGAATCGACCTTTCTTCAGGCTTATTTAACTATCAATGATAGGCGTGGCCGCCCGTTGCCGGATCACGTCCGGCTCATGCACAGGCAACAGTCCCCACATGATGTGCAGGTGAAGGGAAGTAGACGGGATGACCACCCACCCCGGCGCCCCCGAGCGCTCGGTTGTCGACCGGACGCTCAGCATCCTCGGCGTCTTCGACCGTGACAACCGCGTCCTGACGCTGAGCGACATCAGCAGGCGCTCCGGTCTTCCGGTCGCCACGGTCCATCGCATCGTGAACAAGCTCCACGGCTGGGGCGCACTCGAACGCGGACAGGAAGGCGGATACAGCATCGGCCTGAGGCTGTGGGAGACGGCGACCCTCGCCCCCCGCTACTCGAACCTCGCCGAGGTCGCACAGCCGCACCTCGTGGACCTCCACGCACAGTGCGGCGGCGCGGCGGTACTCACCCTGCGCGAAGGAACGGAGACCGTCTGCCTGTCCTTCCTCTCCAACGACCCCGGCCTCACGGCCCATGGGGGCGACCCCGGCCGCCGGCTCCCGCTGCACGTCACCGCGACGGGCCTGGTCCTGCTGGCGAACGCGGGCACCACGCTCCAGGACGAGATCTGTGCCGGCCCGCTGCGCGCGTACACCGCCGCCACGATCACCAACGGCACCACCCTGCGGAACTGCCTCAACAAGACCCGACGCGAGGGGTACGCCGTGGTCTGCGGCACCCTGCGCGAGGGCCGTG
Organism: Streptomyces sp. NBC_00075; assembly: GCF_045041225.1. Lineage (NCBI taxonomy): Bacteria > Bacillati > Actinomycetota > Actinomycetes > Kitasatosporales > Streptomycetaceae > Streptomyces > Streptomyces sp. NBC_00075. The sequence continues at coordinate 478,026 of NZ_CP108243.1, read as the reverse complement.
GGGCGATCGCGGCACCGGTGCGCAACGCGCGCGGCACGGTGGTGGCGGCGGTCGGCATCGTGGCCCCACTGGGCATGCTCCAGCCGTCCCGGCTGACCCCGCTGGTCCTGGCCACGGCCGAGGCGGTCTCCCAGCACGACCGCACGGAGGGGTGGCGGATGGCGGGGGTGGGCGCGTAACCCGCCCTACGGCACGTACGCCGTCCCGCCTGCGGCGGCCAGTGTCGTGGCGATCCGCCGATGGGCCGACAGCCGTTCCGACTCCGGTACCGGGGGCAGGAGTTCCTCCCACAGTGGGAGGAACGTGCCGCGCAGCTGGGTCAGCCCCGCGGGCCGGGCCAGCAGCCAGAAGTGCAGGTGGGCGCCGCCGTCGCCCCATCGGTTGACGTGCACCCGGGCGACGCCGTCCACGGCGAGGACGGCCCGCTCGGCCCGCTGCAACAACGGGCCCAGCTCGGCCGACCGGGCGGCGGGCAGATCGGCCAGGTCGTAGTGCCCGCGCGGCTGGAGCAGCACGACAGCGGGCAACCGAGCCCCGCCGACCGCGTCCACCCGCCAGTGCTCGTCCGCCCAGAGCGCCTCCACCACGGGCTTACGACAGACCACGCACTCCTCGGCCCCGCCCTCCCCGGCCCGCTCGGGCTCGGGGAGCACGGGCGCCAGCAACGGCTTGACCACCAACTCCCCGTCCACCACCTCAAACGGAAAGGTCTCCCACCCGCCGACCGACTCGACGGGCACAGACAGCCGTTCCCCGACAGCCAGCCGCCGAACGAAGTCACTGGGCTCGAAGGTCACCCGAGCAGTCTCCATCACCGAGTGGCGTAAGGGCAGTCGTACGACCGGTGCCTGTGAACTCCACCGGCTGGGGCGCCCCTTCAGGAGCGCGGGGAACTGCGCGACCAGCCACGACGGACCCGCAGCAGAAGAACCGCCCCTCCAGCGGAGCGCCTACGCTCACAAGCGAGCCCGACAGCCCGAGACGAGCCCCCACGATCGGAGCGTGCATGCCGACGGACCACGCCACGAACGGCGAAGTGCAGCCGCCTGCCCACGAGTTGAGGTCGACAACTACCTCCGCCGTGGAGGTGAGGCCCGTCGCCGGACACATCGGCGCCGAGATCTCGGGCGTAGACCTGACCGAGCCCCTCGACGACAAGGCGGTCGCCGAGATCAGGGCGGCCGTCCTGCGCTGGAAGGTGGTCTTCTTCCGCGGTCAGCGGCTCGACCACGCCACCCACATCGCGTTCGCACGAAGGTTCGGCGAGCCGGTCGTCCTGGGCCGCCGCGGCAGCGCCTCCCCACCCGACTTCCCCGAGATCGAGACGACCGCCGACCGCCTGGAACTGGGCGGCCGCTACGGCATGGAGCACGCCGAATGGCTGGAGCGCCGCCGCCACTCACTGCTGCGCGGCTGGCACTGCGACCACGGCGCCCGTATCGACCCGCCCGCCGCGACCGTCCTGCGCGCCGAGACCGTACCGCCGTACGGAGGCGACACCACCTGGTCCAACCTGGCCGCCGCGTACGCCGGACTCTCCGCGCCCGTACGGGAGTTCGTGGACGGACTCAGGGCCGAGCACCGGCTCGGCGTCGGCTACCAGTCACGCCCCGGCGACGACGCCTACCTCCGCCACCTGCTGGACCACCAGGTCGCCTCGGTGCACCCCTTGGTGCGGGTCCACCCGGAGACGGGGGAGCGGGTGCTGTTCGTCAACGGCTACTACCTGGAGCAGATCACGGACGTCTCCCGCGCGGAGAGCCGTCTGCTCCTGGAGATGCTGCTCGAACAGGCGACCAGGCCCGAGTACACGGTCCGGTTCCGCTGGGAGCCCGGCAGCGTCGCCTTCTGGGACAACCGGGCCACCATCCACCTCGCCCCCAGCGACAACGCCCACCTCGGCCACCCCCGGGTCATGCACCGCGTGATGCTGACCGGCGACATTCCGGCCGGCGTCGACGGCAGGCCGTCGGAGCCGGTCACCGGCACCGAACCCGGGCGATGGTGAAGGCTGCCGCCGATCAGCCGGCGGCCGGCTGCCAGCCCAGTGCGGGGCCGAGCCGGGTCGCGATGTCCGTGAGGATCTGGACGTAGTCCTCGTGGTCGAAGGTGAACGGCAGCGCGAAGGCCACCTCGTCGACCTGTTGGAACGCGACGTGCGCGTACAGGCGTTCGGCGATCTCGGCGGACGTCCCGACGAGGTCCGGTGCGAACATCAGCCGCGCGGGACCCTGCGGGGTCGCGGTCCGCGGCAGCCGCTTCGCCGCGTACTCCTCGTACTTCGCGCGCTGCTCGGGCGAGGCACTGTCGGTGGGAATCACGACGAGCCCCTGGGAGACCCGGGCCCGCTCGCCGTCCGGATGACTGTCACGGAACGCCCGGATCCCCGCGAGCTGGATCTCGGCGAAGTCCGGCGACCCCTCGCCGCCCTCGCCCCCTTCGGCCTTCACGACGCTGCTGGTCAGGAAGTTCATCCCGTGCTCACCGGCCCACTTCGCCGACCGCACACTCCCGCCGCCGTACCACAACCGCCGCCCCAGCCCCGGGGAATGCGGCTGCACCCGGTCGGAGAACACCTCGAACCCCTCGACCCCGCTGAAGTCGGTGGCCGGCTTCCCGCGTACGAGGTCCAGCAGCCGCTGGACACGCTCGTAGCTGAAGTCCTCGGCGTCCGCCGTGTCGGGGTAGAGGGCGTCCTTGACCTGGTCGTAGTGCATCGGCGGGCCCACACTCATCCCCGGGTTGAGCCGGCCCCCGGACAGGATGTCCACGGTCGCCAGGTCCTCCGCGAGGCGCAGCGGGTTCTCCCAGCCCAGCGGGATGACGGCGGTGCCCAGCTCGATCCGGCGGGTGCGCTGCGAGGCCGCCGCCAGGACGGCCACGGGGGAGGAGATCCCGTACTGGAGATGACGGTGGCGCAGCCAGGCGCTGTCGAAGCCCAGCCGCTCACCCAGCTCGATGATCTCCAGCGTCGACTCGTGACCCGCCCGTGGGTCGTCCCCGTCGAACAGCCCGATGGTGAGAAAGCCCAGCTTGCGCAGCGGCTGTGAGGGGGACGGCACGAGCTCCTCCAACGATCGTCGTACGGACGTTCACACGCCGTCGATTGTGCCAGGCGGCCGGGGCAGCGGCCTGGTCACCTCGGCCCCCGAACCAGGAGGCCAGCAGGAGCCGTGCCAAGCTCCCGCAGGCGTGTGTCCTACAGGCGAAGATCCGTCCGGGTCGAGGTCGGGGTCCGCTGCCACCTCGGGGACGCCTGCCCCGTGCCCTGCCTGGCCGACGGCTGCCTCGGGATCTGCCGCGTGTCCTGCGCGAGCTGCTGCTGGGTACCCTTCCCGCCCCACTCGCCGTCGCCCAGGACCAGCAGCGGGTCGAACATCACTACGACCGCGGCCAGCAGCAGGAAGATGGCCGGGCCGATCAGCATCGGCAGCAGCAGCGAGGTCGGTGAGTCACCGGCCCAGGTGGTGGTGCCCGAGTCGTGCAGATGCACGCTGACGGCGGCCATACCGGTGTAGTGCATCCCGCTGACGGCGACCCCCATCACCAGGCTCGCCCCGAGACTGGTCAGAAATCCCCGGATGGAGACGGCCGCCCACAGCGCGGCCGTCGCGGCGACGACGGCGATCACCACGGAGAGCGTCACGGTCACCATGTCGTAGTGGATCTCGCCGTTGAGGTGGAGCGCCGCCATGCCGAGGTAGTGCATCGCGGCGACGCCGAGACCGGTGATGGTGCCCGCGACGGAGAGCGTCCCGGGTGTGGCGCCGCGATAGCCGACGACGAACACCCCGATTCCGACGACGACCATCGCCACGGCGAGACTGGTGACCGTCAGTCCGACGTCGTACCGGACCGCGGTCTCCTCGACCTGGAACCCGATCATCGCGATGAAATGCATGGTCCAGATTCCGCACCCGATGGCCGCCGCCCCCAGCGCCAGCCAACCCGGTTTCCACGATTCCTGGTTGAGCAGTGATCTGACCACACAGCGCAGACCCAGGGCGCTCCCGAGGCAGGCCATGATGTAGGCGGCCACCGGGGTGACGAACCCGTAACTGAATCCGTCAATTGTTCCTTGCATATGCCAATTCCCCCCGAGGTGCAGCATGTTGAGGGGGGAAATTCTCGCCTCAAGTGCGAGCAAAGCAAGCAGTTACCACGAGTATTCGGTGAATTTTTCTTGACCGAAGGTCAGGGTCGATCGGAAAAGATGAGACCCGGTCGGAATCCCCTATTCCGGTAGCGGTGCCGCCGTCCGGCCCGCCGATCGCTATGCTGCGCGGCAAAGCGTTCAAACGAACATGGAGCGAACGGTATGCGCGAGCCGGTCGAACTGAGGCGGCAGCGGATCCTGGCCGCCGTGCAGGCACGTGGTGCCGCCCGGGTCACCGATCTCGCCGCCGAGCTGGAGGTCTCGGTGGTCACCGTCCGCCGGGACGTGGAGGAACTCGCCCGCGAGGGCAGACTCAGGCGTGGCCACGGCATCGCCCGCTCCACCCTCCCCGTACCGGACGCCCCGCCCGAGCACGTCACGGCACCGGGCGACGGCGACACCGTCGTCCTGGTCGTCCCCGCCCGCCACTCCTACCTCTACGAGACCCTGCACGGCGCCCGCCCCGTCCTGGAGGAGGCCGGCGTACGCATCGCCCTGCACATCGCCCCGCAGGTCGCCGGCGCCGAACACCCTTTGGTGGAGCGGGCGTTGGCGGACGGCGCCCGGGGCGTGCTGATCGCCCCGCGCTGGCGCACCCTCGCCGACGAGGAGGCCGACGCGAAGTGGCTGTGCGGGCTGGGCGTGCCGACCGTCCTGATGGAGCGCAGGCCACGCCCCGGCAGCGCGCTGCACGCCCTGGACTCGGTCTGCTCCGACCACTGGTACGGCGCCCACCTCGCCGTGGAGCACCTCGTCGCCCTCGGCCACCGCAGGATCGTCTTCGCCACCCGCGACGACAGCCCCACCGCACGGGCCCTGCGCGCAGCCCTCACCGAGATCGCCGGGGCCCATCCGAAACTCGACGCCTGGACCCTCACCCTCAGTTCGCCCGAAGCGGGCCCCGACCGCTCGGCCGGCGCGGACCGTCCGGCCGTCGACCTGCCCGGCGTCCTGCGCGAACTGGACGCCACGGCCTGTGTGCTGCACGGCGACGTGGACGCCCTGATGCTGGTCCAGGACCTGGCCGCGCACGGCGTACGGGTGCCGGAGGACTGCTCGGTCGTCGCGTACGACGATGTCGTGGCCGCCCTCGGCAGCACCCCCCTCACCGCCGTGTCCCCGCCCAAGGGCGAGGTCGGCCGGGCCGCCGCCGAACTGCTCCTGCACCGGCTGAAGGACCCGCGGGGGAGCGGAGCGGGACCGGCGCGGCGGATCGAACTGCTGCCGGAGCTGAAGGTGCGAGGGTCGACCCGCAGCATATAGCGATCGTTTGACCGCTTTATTTTCTTCTGATCGCTCTATTGACCGTTTCTGATGGGCCGATGAGGATTCCCGTATCTCGATCGAACAGGACGGGAGGCACCCATGCCTGGTCGACAGAACCCCCGTCGACGAAGCCGTCGTTCCGTGCTCGCCGCGGCGGTCGCATTACCGCTGGCAGGAGCCGTGAGCGCGTGCAGCGGGGGAGCGGACTCCGCCTCGCGCGCCGACGGCGGGAAGGTCACCCGCATCACCTTCTGGTCCGCGCTGCGCGGCAGCCAGGAGGTGGTGGACGCCTTCAACAGCACCCACGACAGCATCCAGGTCGACTATCAACAGGTCCCGTCCGGCGGTCAGGGCGGCTACGCCAAACTCAGCAACGCGGCCCGCGCGGGCAACGCCCCCGACGTGGCCACGATCGAATATCCGCAGGTGCCCGGCTTCGCCATCGACGGCGTGGCCCGCGACCTCACCTCGATGGTCGGCAACGAACTGCGCGCCAAGCTGCTGCCCCAGGCCCTCGGCCTCACCACCTTCGAACAGCGCGTGTTCAGCGTCCCGTTGGACGTCGAACCGATGGTGATGCACTACCGCGCCGACCTGTTCGCCGAGCACGGCTTCGAAGTGCCGGGAACCTGGGCGGAGTTCGAGGAACTGGCCCGCGCCGTCCGCCGCAAGCTGCCCGGCCGACGGCTGGTGCTCTTCCCCACGGACGGCGGCACCCAGTTCGCCGCCTACTCCTGGCAGGCCGGCGCCCAGTGGTTCGACACCGCGGGCGGCGCCTGGAACGTCTCCCTCGCCGACGCCCCCACCCGGCGCGTCGCCGCCTACTGGCAGCGCCTCATCGACGAGGACCTCGTCTTCGTGAACGCCGTCGAGAGCAGACAGTCCGACGCGCAGATCGCCGACGGCCTGGTCCTCACCCGGCTCAGCGGCGCCTGGGACGCCGGAGCCCAGATGAAGGCCCGGCCCGCGCAGGCCGAGCAGTGGCGGATCGCCCCGCTGCCCCAGTGGGACACCGGCCGCCCGTACGTCGGCACCCACGGCGGCTCGACCTTCGCGGTCACCAAGGACAGCCGACACCCGGAAGCCGCCCTGGAGTTCATCGCCTGGCAGGTCTCCCACCCCGACTCGCTGCGCGCCCGTCTCTCCAGCGGCACCAGCAGCCAGTACCCGGCCGCGTCCGCACTGGTCGCCGTCGGCCGTGAGGCCTTCGACCGCTCCTACTACGGCGGCCAGGACATCTACACCCTCTTCGAGGAGGAGGCCCACAAGATCCGCGACGGCTGGGTCTGGGGCCCCCGCTTCACCGCCACCCAGCGGGTGATGCAGGACAACTTCGCCCGCGTCGGCGGCGGCCAGGGCTCCCTCATCGACTCCGTGCGCGCGGCCCAGGACGGCACGATGCCCGACCTGAAGGCCCTCGGCCTGTCGACCACTCAGCACAGCACATGAGCCAGAACCTCCGTACGGTCCGCCGCCCGAAAGGCAGGTGACACCCCATGACCGCGACCACCCAGGCCCAGCACCGTGTGTCTGCCGCCGTCTCGCGCACCGCCGCCCCGGCCTCGGCCCAGCGCGCCCGTAAGAGGGCCCACCGACGTCAACTCGCCGCGTGCGCCGTCCTGATGGCCCCCTTCTTCGCCCTCCTCGTCACCGTCTTCCTGATCCCCGTCGGCACGGCGATCTACCTGAGTTTCTTCAGCGACGACCAGCCCGGCCTCGGCTTCGGCCCCGAACGCACGATCTTCGTCGGCCTGCGCAGCTACTCCGCCGTCCTCACCGACCCGACGTTCCTGTCCGGGCTCGGCACGGTCGCCCTGTACTGCCTGATCTACATCCCTCTGATGGTGGTCGGCGCGCTCGCCCTCGCTCTGCTCCTCGACTCCGGTGTCGTACGGCTGCGCGCCTGGGCCCAGCTCGGTCTGTTCCTGCCGCACGCCGTGCCCGGCATCATCGCCGCCCTCATCTGGCTGTACCTCTACACACCCGGCATCAGCCCGGTGATCGACCTGTTCGCCAAGGCCGACATCACCATCGACTTCCTCGGCATCCACACCGTGCTCCCGTCGATCGTGAACATCGCCCTGTGGAGCAACCTCGGCTACAACATGGTCGTCTTCTACGCCGCCCTCCAGGCCGTACCCCGAGAGGTCATCGAGGCGTCGGTCGTCGACGGCGCGGGCCCGGTCCGTACGGCACTCCAGGTCAAGACACCCCTGGTCCGCACGTCGATCGTCATGGTGGCCATCTTCACCCTGATCTGGGCGCTGCAACTGTTCACCGAGCCCATGCTGCTCAGCCAGTCCTCCCCGATGATCAACTCCCGCTTCTCGCCCAGCATGTACATCTACGACGCCGCCTTCACCCGCAACAACTACAGCCTGGCGGCAGCCGCCTCGGTCGTCCTGCTCGTCTGCACGATCGCCCTGTCCTACGGCGTCACCCGCTGGACCAGCCGCGCCAACACCCCCGAGGAGACGGCCCGATGAGCACCGGCGACAGCACCCTCATGCGCCCGCGCCTGCTCGGCCGGGCCACGGTCAACGTGGTCGTCGCGCTCTCCGTCCTCTACACGCTGCTGCCCGTCCTGTGGCTGGTCCTCGCCGCAGGCAAGAACCGGGACGCCCTCTTCAGCAGCAACCTGCTGTCGCTGGGCGACTTCTCCTTCGTACAGAACCTGCGCGACCTGTTCGCCATGGACGACGGCCTGTACAGCCGCTGGTACGGCAACAGCCTGCTGTACGCCGTCCTCGGCGCCGGGATCGGTGCGCTGGTGAGCGTGGCCTGCGGTTACGCCTTCGACAAGTACGGCTTCCGGCACAAGGAGAAGCTGTTCGGCCTGGTCCTGGCGGCCGTCATGGTGCCGCAGACGGTGCTCGCGCTGCCGCTGTACCTGATGGCCTCGGAGGCCGGCCTCGTCAACACCTACTGGGCCGTGTTCATCCCCGTCCTGTTCAACCCCTTCGGTGTCTACCTCGGCCGGATCTTCAGCCAGGGCTATGTCCCCGACGAGGTCCTGGAGGCCGCGCGCGTCGACGGAGCGGGCGAACTCACCACCTACGTACGGGTGGCGCTGCGGATGCTCGGCCCCGGCCTGGTCACGGTCTTCCTCTTCCAGCTCACCGCCATCTGGAACAACTTCTTCCTGCCCATGGTGATGCTCTCCGACCAGGACCTCTATCCCGTCAGCCTCGGCCTGTACCAGTGGAACAGCTCGGCCTCCGTGTCGCCCGAGTACTACCCCGTGGTGATCATGGGCTCCCTGCTCGCCGTCGTTCCGCTCATCCTCGCCTTCGCCCTGCTGCAACGCTTCTGGCGCAGCGGTCTGACGGCAGGCTCGGTCAAGTGAGCAAGTAGCGGTCCTCGTACCGGAGTTGTCGAAGTCGTCGACCAGCAAGGAGTACCCGACCCCGAATGACCGTGTCCTCGCCGGGCCCCGGCTTCCGCCCCCGCGCCGCCCTCGCCATGTCCCCGGACGCCGCGGCCGCCGTCCTCGACCCCGCCTCGCTGGACGCCCTCGCCGCCGTCTGCGACCTCGCCCCGCTGCCGGTCCTGGACGACTTCGGCACCGAGCGCGCCCGCAAGATCCTCGCCGACGTCGACCTCCTCGTCACCGGCTGGGGCTGCCCCGTACTCGACACCGACGCCCTCGCGGCGGCACCCCGGCTGCGGGCGGTCGTGCACACGGCGGGCAGTGTCCGCCCGCATGTCACCGAGGCCTGCTGGGAACGCGGCATCGAGGTGTCGTCGGCCGCCGCCGCGAACGCCCTGCCGGTCGCCGAGTACACCCTCGCCATGATCCTGCTCACCGGCAAACACGTCCTGGAACGCGCCCAGGCCTACGTCACCACCCGCACCCGCGACGACTGGCTGCGCACCTCCCGCACGATCGGCAACTACCGCCGCACCGTGGGCATCGTCTCCGCCTCCCTGGTCGGCCGCCGAGTCATCGAACTGCTCCACCCCCACGACTTCGAGATCCTCCTGTACGACCCCTACGTCACCGACGCCGAAGCGGCCGAACTCGGCGTGGAACGAGTCGAGTTGGACGCCCTGTTCGCCCACTCCGACACGGTCAGCCTGCACACCCCGCTGCTGCCCGCCACCCGGGGCCTGGTGAGCCGCGCCCTGCTCGACTCCATGCGCCCGGGCGCCGTGTTCATCAACACCGCCCGGGGAGGCGTCGTGGACCAGGACGCCCTCACCGACGCGGTCCGGGAGCGCCGTGTCCGCGCCGTGCTCGACGTCACCGACCCCGAAGTCCTGCCGCCCGAGCACCCGTTGTGGACGTGCCCCGACGCGCTCCTCACCCCCCACCTCGCCGGCTCCCAGGGCAACGAGTGGCGCCGCCTTGCCGACCTCGCCGTCGGCGAGACGGAACACTGGGCGTCCGGCGCCGGATTCCGCCATCCCGTACGACGCGAAAGGCTGGCCTTCCTCGCATGAGCAGCACGACCCGCAACAGCAGCAGCGGCATCCCCTTCGAACTCCCGCCCGAGGACCGCGAGTCGAGCCCGCACACCGGCTACACACGGGCCCACTGGGAGGCCGTGGCCGACGGGCTGCTGGCCGCCGCCTGGCGCTGGAGCACCCCCGGCGGAGCCCTGCTCGACCTGCCCGGCGTGCCGTCACGCTCGGGCGTGCGCTCCGACGGGCTCGAAGGCTACGCCCGCACCTTCCTCGCCGCCGCCTTCCGCGTCGCGGGCGCGGACGGTGACGACCCGCACGGCTGGCTCGACCGCTACGCCCAGGGCCTCGCGGCGGGCACCGCCACGCCCGGCCGCGCGGACACGGAATCCTGGCCGCTCATCCTCGACCACGACGTCCAGGGCCAGCCGATGGTCGAGTCGGCCTCGGTTGCCCTGGGCCTGCGCCTGACGGCGCCCTGGCTGTGGAAACGGCTCGACTCCGCCGTACAGGACCGCGCGGAGGAATGGCTGCGAGGCTCACTGCGGCACACGCCGGCCCCGAACAACTGGTACCTCTTCCCGTACACGGTCGCCGGATTCCTGGAATCCGTGGGACGCGGCGACACAGAGACCGCACGGGCCCGCGAGCGAGCCCTGGATCTGATGGAGACCTGGTACCGGGGCGACGGCTGGTACGCGGACGGCGACGGCCGGGCCTTCGACCACTACAACGGCTGGGCCCTGCACCTGTACCCGGTGCTGGACGCGTACCTGGGTGAAGACCGCGAACTGTCCGCCCGCTACGGCCCCCGCCTGCGAGAACACCTCGCAGGCTTCGCGCTGATGTTCGGCGGAGACGGCGCCCCGATCCACTTCGGCCGCTCGCTCTCGTACCGCTTCGCCGCATCGGCGGCCGTCGGCCTCGGCGCCCTCACCGGCGACACGCCGCTCACCCCCGGAACGAGCCGCCGCCTCATCAGCGGCAGTCTCCGCCACTTCCTGGACCGGGGCGCCCTGACTGAGGACGGCCTGCTCACCCTCGGCTGGCACGGCCCCCACCAGGCCACCCTCCAGACATACTCGGGCCCGGCGTCCCCGTACTGGGCCTCGAAGGCCTTCGTCTCCCTGCTCGCCCCCGCGGACGCCCCCCTGTGGACGGACCGCGAGGAACAGGCACCGGTGGAGGAGAACGACCGGGTGCTGTCGCTGCCCGCCCCCGGCCTGCTGGTGCAGTCGACCCGGGCGGACGGGATCGTACGACTCCACAACCACGGCAGCGACCACGTCCGCCCGCACGAGGGCGAGACGGCGGCCGAGAACGACCCGCACTACGGCCGCCAGGCCTACTCGACCCACTCAGGCCCGACCGCCCCCGCCAACATCGCCGACAACCACCTCTCCGTGGAGATCGCCGGCCGGGGCAGCGTCCGCCGCCGTATCCACCCCCTGGGCGCGGGCCACGGCGACGACTGGGGCTGGGCAGCCTCCTGGCACCGCCCGGTCTTCACGGCGGGCCCACCCATGGTGCCGGGCCTGCGCGTGGAGAGCGTCACGGTCGTACGAGGCCGCCACGAACTCCGCGTCCACCGCGTGATCGGCGCACCGGCAGGAACCCGAGTCACGCACACCGGCTGGGCGACGGGCCCCGAGGAGCCGGTGACGTCGACCCTGCACGGCTTGTATGGCTGGACCCCGGAGGCGGAGGACACCCGGGCTCCCCAGGGCACGGCCTACACCCGCTGGGCCGTCGTCCCACGCCTGACGGGCGAGGGCGCGTCCCTGTACGTGGCTCTGGCGACTCTCACGGCGGACCCGACCCCGCTGGTACCCGAGCAGGTGATCTCCGAGGTCGAGGTGACGGACACGACGGTAGAGGTGACCTGGGCGGAGCACGGCGTGCGTACCAGGATCACCTTCGATCCGATGGCGGTGCGGCAGAACTAGGCGGCTCGTCGAAGTCGCGCAGTCCGACAACGCGCCCGCCTTTAGGGGCGCGGGGAACTGCGCGACCAGCCCCCACGCACCCGCTCCCAGCAACGAACCCCTAGGGCAGCAACTTGTCCAACGCAGCAGAACCCTCCTCCGCCAACTTCCGCTCCGCCCACGCCAGACTTCGCGGAGTCACATCCCGTCCCGTCGCAAGCACCAGATCCTCCGCGGACGCCCCATGCTCGGAACCGGTGTGCAGCAGGGCGTCCGGGGTCGTGCTGTCGTCGGACGGAGAGGACGAATCAGAGCGCTTGATCGGCATGACGTCTCCTTGCTCGACCGGACTCCCTACCACCATGCACAGCCCACGCCCCGCGCGCACCCCGCACCGCCACGAGGCCCCTATTCGTCAGCCCCGCCCAGCGGCTCGTCGGACGGCGGAATGATCCTCGCCGCAAGATCCGGCGCACCCATCTCCGCATCGAACGGAAACATGGGCCGCCGGATCCGCCGATGCCCCAACCGCCCCAGATCCTGGTCAACCCCACCGGGGGTCAACGCCAGCTTCCACCCCACAGCCATGTCGAACAGCTCAGGTTCGAGATAGCCGATCTTGACGAGGACAAGATCGGCACCGCGCGGATCAAGATCCAGGTCGGTGAAGTCGTGCTCTTGGTGGTACGGCTTCCGCAGCCGCGTGAGGATCACGTGCACGCTGCCGACCCGCAGCACGACCTCGGTCCCGGCGTCCCGGTCCCCGTGCCGCACCGTGTGCACGACCCCGGTCATGGTGAGCGGCCCGGCATGCCGGTCGTCCACCTCGGCACCGGCGGTGACCGTGACAACCGCCCCGACGCCCGCCGCCACCGCTGCCTCGACGGCGGCGGGCCCCGGCACGGAGGCGTAGATCACGGTCGGACCGTCCGGGTCCTTGAACTCGGGCCGGTCCAGGACGCGCCCGAGCCCCCAGGTCACATCACCCGCACCGCCCGCCGTCGGGTTGTCGCCGGTGTCGCTGATGAAGTACGGCCGGGCGTCCGACGCGAGCGCCTCGTCCAGACACGCGTCCAGCGAGCCCGTCGGCGCGACGAACGCGAACCTGCTCCGCGCCTCCCAGAAACCGCGCGCCAGCCGCTCGGCACCGGCGGACACGGCGGCCTCGTCGGACCCCGTGACGACGACCGCGGCCCGGTTGCGCGGCTCGTCGGCCCACGCGTATCCGACCCAGATCGCGGCATCCAGCACCCCGTCGGCCGCCTCCACCTCCTCGACGGCCGCGTAGACGCTCCGGGCGGGCTCGATACGCGTCGAGGTCTGCTCCCCGGCCAGCAGCACCGGCACCGGGATCCAGGCCTTGACCGGCCGCGCGGCACCGCTGACCAGGACGTCCACGAGGTTCCGTACCGCCCGCTCCTTCGTCTCCATGTGGTCCTCGTGCGGGGCCATCCGGTAGCAGGTGATCAGATCGCTCTGATGAGCCAGCTCGCGCGACACATTGCCGTGCAGATCCATGGACGTGGACACGATCACATCCGGGCCGACGACCTCCCGGATCCGCTCCAGCAGGACCACCTCGGCATCGTCGACGCCTTCCACCGTCATCGCGCCGTGGATGTCGTACCAGAGGCCGTCGAGCGGGCCCAACTCCCGCAGCCGGTCGATGAGTTCGTCGGAGAGCTGTGCGAACGCGGCAGCTGTCACCGTCCCGCCGGGCAGCGCCTTGCCGACCAGCGCGCCCCGCCACTCGGCCGCCTCCCGCAACGGCTCGCCGGGGGCCAGGAACGGGTACCGCGTGAGGACGTCCGCGCCGAGCTGCGGATGGAAGGCGGGCGCCTCGGTGCGCGCGGGGGAGAAGGTCGACGACTCGATACCGAGCCCGGCGACGGCGATCACCGGACGGGCTATGGCGGTACGGGACTGGGGCATGGCTCCTCGGCAGGGGTTCAGGAGTGAGGGGAAGGGGAGGGCCCGGTCAGGGCCGCCAGGGCGTGCGCCAGCGCCCGTTGCAGCGCGAACTGGCCCGCGCCGACCAGTCCGGCGTCGGCGCCGAGACTCGCCCGCTCGATCACCAGCTGCTCGGTCACCAGCGGATGGCAGCCCTCGTACAGCTGACTTCGCACCGCTGCCACGAACGGCTCCAGCGTCGACAGCAGGCCCCCGAGATACACGGCGTCGGGGTTGAAGAAGTTGACGTTCGCCGACAGGACCGTGCCGAGATAGCGGCCGGCCCGGCGCACGGCACCGGTCGCCTCCGGGTCGGCGTCCGTGGCCAGCTTGACGACGTCCTCGATGGAGTCGACCCGGGCGCCCCGCTCCCGCAGGATCCGCACCAGCGCCGCCCCCGACGCGACCGTCTCCAGGCAGCCGGTGTTGCCGCACGAACAGGGTGTGCCGTTCTCGTTCTCGACGCGGACGTGGGTGATCTCGCCGGCCGCTCCGGTGCCGCCCCGGTACAGCCGGCCGTCGGCGATGACTCCGGCGCCGATGCCGGAGCCCATCTTGACCATGATCGACTGGCGCCGTTCGGCGGGCTGGACGCTGTGCTCGCCCACGGCCATGCAGTTGGCGTCGTTCTCGATCGCCGCCGGGACGCCGAAGCGGTCCTCCAGCCAGGCCCGCACCGGGAACCTGTTCCAGCCGGGCATCCGCGCCGGGAGGGTGACGACGCCCGAATCGACGTCCACCGGGCCCGGCAGACACAGCCCGACGCCCCGCAGCAGCTCCCGGCCGTGCCGGGCGGCGAGGGTCTCCAGGGTCTCGGCGAGACCGGGCAGTGCCGCCTCCGGGCCCTCGGCGGTGGCGAACGGCACCGTCGACACATCGGTGAGCCCGCCCCCGGGGAACACCACCCCGACCCGGGCATGCCTGCTGCCCAGGTCCGCCGCGACCGCGAACCCGTCGCTGCCGCCGAGCCGCAGCACCTTCCGCGGCCGCCCGCCGGTGGAGGACCGGGTGCCGTGCTCCGCGACCAGCCCGTGGGTCACCAGCTGGCCGACGGTGAAGGAGATCGTCGAGGGCGCGGCGCCGAGCAGATCGGCCAGCTCGGTCCGGGTCGTCGCCTGCCCGGAGGACAGCAGTTCGAGCACACGCTCGGCCAGCGAGGAGACACCGGGGGCGGTCCTTCGGTGCGGGGCACTTTTTTCGGTCATGGGCGAAGTAACTTCCGACGGCGGGGCTTCGAGTGACGAGCGTACGTCGGTGATCGCCCCCTCCGGCTTTTTCCAGAACAGCAGAAACAGGCTTTTTACAGCGGGGCGTCTGTTTCTTCGTACCCGCGAGTCGTTGACTGGCTCATCGACCCCACCTCACATCTCCGGTGATCCGAGGAGAACCATGTCGTCCCCTGCTCGCACCGCGCTCGTCGCCGGTGTCATCGTCTCGGCGAGCGCGCTGCTGCTCGCAGGCTGTTCCGGCACGAGTGACACGTCGTCCGCGTCGAAGGACTCCATCAACTACGCCCTGCCCGCGAACTTCACCCCGAACTGGATCCTGCCGATCGGCACCGCGGCGCACCTCAACACCAACAACAACTCCATAGCGGCCAGCCTGTGGGAACCGCTCATCGCGTACGACGGCTCCACAGGGAAGATCGCCTGGAACAAGAAGGCGTCCATCGCCACGGCCGCGGACTTCGCGGCCGACGGAAAGAGCGTCACCATCACGCTCGGCGACCGGAGTTGGAGCGACGGCAAGCCGATCACGGCACGGGACGTCGAGTTCTGGTTCAACGTCATCAAGGCCAACAAGGCGGAGTGGGCCGGCTACAACCCCGGCAAGGCCCCCGACAACTGGACCGCGTTCAAGACCGTCGACGACCGGCACTTCACGATCACCTTCGACCAGGCCTACAACTCCCAGTGGATGCTGGCCAACGAGCTGAGCGCCATCACCCCGCTGCCGCAGCACGCCTGGGACAGGACCGCTGCCTCCGCCGCCGTCTCCGACGCCGACCGGACCGCCGCGGGCGCCAAGCAGGTGTGGACGTACCTCAACACGGCCGCGAAGAACATCTCCGGCTACGACAGTGACGCCCTGTGGAAGACCATCAGCGGCCCCTACTCGATCAAGTCGTTCGCCACCTCCGGGAAGGTCGTCCTCGCCGCCAACACCAAGTACGACGGCGGCGAGAAGGCGAACATCGCCACCGTCAACCTGCTGCCGTTCACGACGGCGGACGCCGAGAAGAACGCCCTGCGCTCCGGAAGCGTCGACTACGGCTACATCGAGGCCACCGACCTCGACCAGAAGGACAGCTTCACCAACCGGGGCTACGCCGTGCAGCCCTGGTCCGGCTGGGCGATCACCTATCTGCCGTACAACTTCAACAACCCCGCCATGGGAGCCGTGTTCAAGCAGCTGTACGCCCGCCAGGCCGTCCAGAAGTCCATCGACCAGGCCGGTCTCGCCAAGGTCATCTTCAACGGCACCGCCGTGCCCGGCTACGGCCCGATCCCGCAGGCCCAGTCCTCCGACTTCCTCTCCGCCACCCAGAAGAGCAACCCGTACCCCTTCTCGACGGAGGAGGCCAAGTCCCTTCTCACCGGGCACGGTTGGAGCGAGCAGGGCGGGGTCATGGTCTGCACGGACGCGGGCACCGGAGCGACCCAGTGCGGTGAAGGCGTCGCCAAGGGAACGAAGTTCGAGATGCAGGTGCTGTCGCAGTCCGGTTCGACCGTGACCGACAACATGATGAGCGCGATCCAGTCGTCCCTCGCGAAGACCGGCATCAAGTTCTCCATCAAGACCGCGCCCGTCAACTCCGTGCTGGCGCAGACCCCGCAGTGCACCGCGAGCCAGGCCATCTGCAAGTGGCAGCTGTCCTTCTTCGGTACGGCGGGCAGCTGGTACTTCAACGCCTTCCCGACCGGCGACTCGCTCTTCCAGACCAAGGGCGGCTCGAACTTCGGCAACTACTCCAACCCGGACGTCGACAAGCTGATCACGGCCTCCACCACGTCCACGTCCAACCAGGCCATCCAGGACTACAGTTCGGCCCTCGCCAAGGACCTGCCCGTGGTCTGGCTGCCCGAGCCCGTCTACCAGATCTCCGTCGTCAAGAACGGCCTCGGCGGCTTCTCCCAGGACTCGCTCGCCAACTTCCACCCCGCCCAGTGGAAGTGGACCAGCTGAGGCCCCTCGCATGGACACCTTCCTCTACCTGACCAGGCGGATCCTCCAGGCGCTCGCGGTGATCCTCATCGTGACCGTGGTGGTCTTCTGCCTCCTGCACGCGCTGCCCGGGGGTCCCGCACGCGGGATCCTCGGCCCGCAGGCCACCGCCCAGCAGATCGCCGCCTTCAACCACGAACAGCGCCTGGACCAGGCGCTGCCCGTCCAGTACGTCCACTACCTGGGCACCTTGCTCCACGGCGACCTCGGCACCTCGTACACCCTCAACGAGTCCGTCTCCGCGCTCATCGAACAGCGCCTGCCGAAGACGCTGGTCCTGACCGTCCTGTCCGCGTTCGCCGGGCTGCTGCTCGCGATCCCACTGGGCATGTGGCAGGCGGTACGGCGCAACAAGCCCGTCGACTACGTCATCACCACGCTCGGCTTCGTCGCGTACGCGACCCCCGTGTACTTCCTCGGCCTGATCCTGGTGCTGGTCTTCACCCAGCTGCTGCCCTGGTTCCCGTCCCAGGCCCCCCAGGGCGAGACTCTCGGGCAAGTCCTCTCCCAGCCCAACGCGTTGGTCCTGCCGGTCGTCGCGGGCGCCGCCTCGATGGTCGCCGTCTTCAGCCGCTACATGCGCGCCGCGACGCTGGAGAACCTCTCCGAGGACTACGTCCGCACAGCGCGGGCGGGCGGCTCACGGCAGGGCGCGATCCTGCGCCGGCACGTCTTCCGCAACTCCCTCACACCCGTCGTCGCGATGCTCGGCTACTACGTACCCGTCCTCTTCGGCGGCGCCCTCGTCGTCGAGCAGCTCTTCAACTACCCAGGAATGGGGCTGCTGTTCTGGAGCGCGGCCCAGTCCTCCGACTACCCGGTGCTGCTCGGCTGCGTCCTCGTCATCTCGGTCGCGACCGTCGTCGGCACGCTGCTCGCCGACATCGTGCAGCGCCTGGTCGACCCCCGAGTGAAGGCAGGCCGAGCATGAGCGCCGTACTCCAGACGACGACCCCACCGACGGAGGCGGTCGCCGGATACCGCCTGCCGCTACGCCGGTTCGCGCGCAACCGACTCGCGGTCGCCGGCCTGGCGGTAGTCGTCCTGTTCCTCCTCTTCTGCTTCGTGGGCCCGCTCCTCTACTCCACCGACCAGACCCACACCGACCTCACCCAGGTCAACCTCGCCCCGAACGGCTCCCATTGGCTCGGCACGGACGCCGTCGGCCACGACGAACTCGGGCGCCTGATGTACGGCGGGAAGGTGTCCCTCCTCGTCGGCCTCGCCGCCGGGATCCTCGCCACCGTCATCGGCACGCTGTGGGGCGCGATCGCGGGCTATGCGGGCGGCTGGATCGACGCGGTGATGATGCGCGTCGTCGACGCGGGCATCGCCATCCCGGCCCTGTTCATCCTGCTCGTCGTCTCGGCGATCACGACTCCGGACACCCTGGGCCTGATCGTCATCCTGGGCCTGGTGTCTTGGCTCGTACCGTCCCGCCTGATCAGAGCGGAAACCCTGACCCTGAAGAACCGGGACTACGTCCTCACCCTGCGCGCGATCGGCGGCACCCACGGTCGTGCCATCGCCCGGCACATCCTGCCCAACTCGGTGTCGACGATCGTCGTCGCGGCCACCTTCCAGGTCGCCGACGCGATCCTGCTCGTCGCGTACGTCTCCTACCTCGGCCTCGGCGTGCAACCGCCGTCGACCGACTGGGGCGGCATGCTGTCGGCCGGCCTCACCGCCGCGTACTCGGGCCGCTGGTGGCTCATCGTTCCGCCGGGCCTCGCCATCATCCTCGTCGTCTGCGCGTTCAACGCGATCGGCGACGGGCTGCGCGACGCCTTCGACGTCAAGGGGCGTGGATGAACATCCTGGAGATCGAGAACCTGGACGTCACCTTCACCACGGAGACCGGCGACGTCCCCGCCGTCCGCGAGGTGTCGCTGCACGTCAGCCCGGGCGAAACCCTCGCCCTCGTCGGTGAGTCGGGCTCCGGCAAGTCGACGGTCGCGCTCGCCGCCCTGGGGCTGTTGTCGGGCAACGCCCGGGCGGCGGGCCGGGTCGACATCGGGGGAGTGGACGTCGTGGGCGCGAGCGAGGCCGACCTGTCCCGCCTGCGCGGCCGTACGGCATCGATGGTGTTCCAGGAACCCGCCACCGCCCTCGACCCGCTCACTCGGATCGGCGCCCAGATCGCCGAGGTCGTACGCAACCACCGCGCCGTCTCCGCCAAGGAGGCAGCCGGCGATGCGATCGCCCTCCTGCGCCGCGTAGGCATCCCCGACCCGGAGCAGCGGGCGACCGCCTTCCCCTTCCAGCTGTCCGGCGGCCAGCGCCAACGCGTCGTCATCGCCATGGCCATCGCCAACTCACCCGGCCTGCTCATCGCCGACGAACCGACCACCGCCCTCGACGTCACCGTCCAGGCCGAGATCCTCGACCTCCTGCGCGCGCTGGCCGCCGACTCCGGCACCGGCGTCCTGCTCGTCACGCACAACATGGGCGTGGTCGCGGACTTCGCCGACCGGGTCGCCGTGATGCTCCAAGGGGAGATCGTCGAGACGGGGCCGGTGGAGGAGGTGCTGCTGCGGCCCGCGCACGAGTACACGCGACGACTGCTGTCGGCTGTGCCGCGACTCAGGGTTGCCGAGTCGGGGGAGGGAGTGGGGCGGTTCTCCGGTCCTGGCTCCGAGGGGATGGCGGTGGCTGAGTCGGGGGATGGGCCGGAGCGGCTCCCGGGCGCCGCACCCAAGAGTCTGACGGTCGCCGAGCCGGGAGACGCGCCCGCACCCGCACCCGAGGTCCGCACCGACGCTCCCGTGGTCGAACTCCGGGACATCTCCGTCCACTTCGGCCGAGGCCGCCGTACCGTACGGGCCCTCGATGACGTCTCCCTCACCGTCGCCCCCGGCGAAACGGTGGGCCTGGTCGGCGAGTCGGGCTCCGGCAAGTCGACGGCCGCCCGGGTCGCCCTCGGCCTCGTCCCGCCGACGTCCGGCTCGGTCGCGCTCTTCGGCACCGACCTGGGCCGGGTCCGGGGACGCGCAAGGCGCGCTCTGCTGGCCGGGGTCGGTGTGGTCCTCCAGGACCCGGTGGCGTCCCTGGACGCGCGGATGAGCGTCGGCGAATGCGTCGCCGAGCCGTTGCGCGTCCACCGCCGGGGCATGCCGGCGGCGGAGCGCCGGGCGCGGGTCGCCGAGGTGCTCGAACGGGTGCGCCTGCCAAGGGAGTTGGCGGGGCGCGGGCCGCGCGAGCTGTCCGGCGGTCAGCGTCAACGGGTCAGCCTGGCCCGCGCGCTCGTCCTCGAACCACGGCTCCTGGTGGCCGACGAACCGACCAGCGCCCTCGACGTGAGCGTCCAGCAGACGGTCCTCGAAGTCATCACCGAACTCCAGGACGAACTGGGCTTCGCCTGCCTGTTCGTCTCCCACGACCTCGCCGTCGTCCAGCAGTTCGCACAGCGCGTGGTGGTGATGCGGGCGGGGCAGGTCGAGGAACAGGGCCCGACGGAGACGACCCTCCTGCACCCGGGCACGGACTACACACGGCGCCTGATCGCGGCCGTGCCGGTGCCGGATCCGGTGGTGCAGCGCCATCGTCGGATGCAACGGCGGGCCGCGTCGGCGGTGGGCGGAACGGGGACCTTGGTATGACGACCTCTCTGCGTCCCGGTGCGGGCCGCGCCCGGCGTCCGATCGGCGAAGCCCCGGTCCCGCAACGTCGGCGTCGCACGGAATGCCGGGCCGCCCTCGTCCTCGGCGGAACGGGGCTTCGGCGTGGCGAATATCCTGCGCCCCGGCGCGGACTGCGCCCGGTGCCAGATCGCCGCGGTCCCGGTGCCCGACCCGATTCCGCAGCGCAGGCGCCGGACGGAGCACCGGGCTGCCCCGGCGGTCGGTGGAAGGGGGGCTTCGGCGTGACGAGTTCCCGGTGTCCCGGTACGGACCGCACCCCGCGCCTCATCGCCGCAGTGCCCGACGCGGTCCCGCAACGCCGGGCCACCACCACCCCCAGTGCAACGGGGGCCACCGCGTGACCCTCCCCCTCCCCGAGGTGTACGCCGGTGTCGACATCGGCGGGACGACCACCCAGGTCGTGCTGTGCGCGCCCGACCTCGCGGTTCTCGCGCGGGCCGAGGTGCCCACCCCGGCGGCGCACGGCGGGCAGGCGATAACCGATGCCGCGCTGGGTGCGCTGGCCGGCCTCCTCGCCCGGACACCGGCCCGGCTTGTCGGTGTCGGGGTCGGCGCTGCGGGGATCGTGGACGCGGAGGCCGGGCGCGTGCTCGTCGTCAGTGACTCCTTCCACGGCTGGGCCGGGTTCGAGGTGACGGCGACGATCCGGGGCGCGCTCGGGGTTCCGGCGTACCTCGACAACGACGTCAACGCGTTCCTGCGGGGCGAGGCGACGAAGGGCGCCGTGGCGGGCGTACCCCATGTGCTCGGCATGACGCTGGGCACCGGGGTCGGCGGTGCGCTGTGGATGGGCGGGGCGCTGTACGAGGGTCCGCACGGGGCCGCCGGGGAGATCGGGCACGTACCCGGGTTCGGCGACCTGCCCTGTACGTGCGGTGGCCGTGGGCATCTGGAGACGCTCGCCTCCGGGCGGGCGATCGGGCGACGCTACGGGGAACGCACCGGACGCGCCGGGCTCACCGCGAAAGCGGTCGCGGCAGCCGCGGACGGTGGTGACCACGACGCCGCCGTCGTCTACGAGGAGGCGGGGGAGGCCGTCGCCCGCGCGATCCTCATCACCGCCGGGCTGGTCGACGTCACCGCCTACGTCGTCGGCGGCGGTGTCAGCCGTGCCTGGCAGCTGCTCGAACCGGCCGTCCGTACGGCCCTCGCCGCCGAGCCGCCCGTCAGCGGACGGCCCGTCAGCGTCGTACGGGCCCGGCTCGGCAGCGACGCCGTGGCCGTCGGAGCGGCCTCCCGCGCGCGGGACGAACTCGGGGCGTACGAGGTCAGCGAGCCGTCACTCGAACCGTGACGTGTCGCCCGCGCCCCGGCGGACGATCTCGGCCTCGCCGCTGGAGAAGTCGATGACCGTCGTCGGCTCCGTGCCGCAGTCGCCGGAGTCGACGACCGCGTCCAGGACATGGTCGAGCCGCTCCTTGATCTCCCAGCCCTGCGTCAGCGGATCCTTCTCGTCGGGGAGGAGGAGGGTGCTGGACAGGAGCGGTTCACCCAGCTCGGCCAGCAGAGCCTGCGCGACCGTGTGGTCGGGGATGCGCACACCGACGGTCTTCTTCTTCGGGTGCAGCAGCTTGCGCGGCACCTCGCGGGTCGCCGGAAGAATGAACGTGTAGCTGCCCGGCGTGGACGCCTTCACGGCCCGGAACACGTCGTTGTCGACCTGCACGAACTGGCCGAGCTGGGCGAAGTCCCGGCACACGAGGGTGAAGTGGTGACGGTCGTCGAGCTGCCGGATCGACCGGATGCGGTCGATGCCGTCACGGCTGCCGAGCTGGCAGCCCAGCGCGAAGCAGGAGTCCGTCGGATACGCGATCAGCGCACCGGAGCGGATGCTGTCGGCCACCTGACTGATCGTGCGGGGCTGCGGGTTGTCGGGATGGACGTCGAAGTACCTTGCCATCCGCCGAGCCTATGCCCTCCGTGAGGTAAATTCCGGACCGGGAAGCGGTGTGAACGTGATGGACCAGGGGAGAGGCGTCGTGGCAGGCAGCGGGACCGACTACGGGCACGACGGCGTAGGCGCCTCCGGCAGCTGGGCGGACGAACTCCTCGACCAACTGCGGCCGGGCGCCCGTGACATCGGCAGAGTGGCCGCCTGGCTCGCCGGAACCATCGACGCGGAGGTCTCCCTCCAGGACGTCACCGGCACCCTCCTCGCAGGTGACCGGTTGCCCGCCGCCGACGACCTCGTGATGGACGTGGCCACCGGCAGAATCGCTTCTGCTGCGGTGCACACCCAGGGACGCCATGTCCGGCTGGCCGGACTCGGCCACCCCGCCACCAAGGGCGTGCTCGCGGTGGCCAGCAGTCGGCCCTTCGACCGGCGGGCCACCGACATCGTCGCCCGCACGGCCTGGGTGCTCGAAGTGCTCCTGCGGGAACGCGAGACGATCAGCGCCGAACACCGGCTCGACCGGGCGACCTCCGACCTCCGGCTCGCCATCCTCCAACTGCTGATGGTGGGCGACATCATCGCCGCCCGCCGGGTCGCCGCCGGCCTCTGGCCCGGCCTGTTCGACACCGACACCGCCTGCGTCTACGTCCTGGAAGGCCAGGCCGCACGACGTGACGAACTCGCCGAGGACTGCCAGGAGGCGGCGGAGGGGCACGCGCTCATCGTCCGCTGCCCGGCCGTGGACGAGCATCTGATCGTCGTGGCGCCCATCGACCGGGGCCAGGACAGGGCGGGCCCGGAACTGCGCACCCTCGTAGGCGAGCGCCCCGACACCTTCATCGGCGGCAGCGTCCGGCAGAACCTCGCCCAGACCGCCACCGCCTACGGACAGGCCATCAGCGCCCTCGCCGTGGCCCGCTTCCGCCCCGACCGGGCCGCCGTGTACGCCGAACGCACCCACCCCGAGCGGCTGATGAACCCCCTCGCCCTGCGCGGCTGGGCCGACCGGCTGCTGCGGCCCCTCGACGACCTGCCCCACCACACCCGCGCCGAACTCCTCGCCACCACCCGCCTCGGCTTCTCGTTCACCGCCGTCAAGACGGCCATCATCCTCGGCGTCAGCCGCAACACCGTGCGCGCCCGGATGGAACGCGTGGAAGGCCTGCTCGACGCCGACTTCTCGGACCTCACCACCCGGGCCGCCGTCCAACTGGCCCTCAACACCCAGGCCGCCGTCCCGGACGGACCGCGCCCGCCCGCGACCCCGCCCGCCGGAGTGACCGAACTGCTGCGCACCGACCCGCTGCTGGCCTGGGCGGACGGTCTTCTCGGCCGCCTCGCCGCGGACACCCGGGACCTGCGGCGGACCGTCCGCACCTGGATCGCCGCCGGCGGCAACGCGGAACGCACCGCACAGGTCCTCGGCATCCACGCGCAGACCGTGCGCGACCACGTACGCAGCGCGGAACCCGTCCTCGAACGCCAGCTCCTCGCCGGCGGCAGCGACCTGTACGAGGTCGTCCTCGCCCATCTGGCCCTCGGCGACCTCGACGAACCCGCCGTCGGCCGGGCGAAGCGGGACCATCCGGACGTGACCGTGCACAAGTGAGTCCTCGGCGCACAAGAGAGGGCACCGGCGAGATACACACCGCGGGTCGACGCGCGTAGGTTCATCTGGACTCCGGTGCTCCGGTACGCGCGCCTCTCCGAGAGGTGTACCCGGGCGCCGGTGCCCATGACGGGTGCCTGGCCGGAAACGGCCTCCAGGACCCGCGGGTGCGGGGACGCGGCCGGCACGGGGGTCCGGCCGTTTCCCGCACCCGCGGCTTTCGCCCCGGTACGCCGGATTCGAGTGTGTCCTCGTGAGTAGCCGGCGGTTTCGTGGGCACTCGGCGGCCATGGACACGGCACGAGCAGCAGCAGACACGGGACAGGTACTCGCCGCATCGAGCGACGTACTCAATGTGATCGCCGCCTTCGCCGGTGGCCTGATCGTGGCGGGCCTGCTGATCTGGGCCGTCCGGTTCGGAGTGCGGGTGAAGGACGCGGAGGCGCCCCGGCCCAGGCCGGACGAGCAGCCCAGGCTGCCGGACTCCGGGGCGGTGCACGAGCAGCGGGAGCGGCGCGAGCCCAACGAGGTGCCGCACACCTCGGACGAGGACGAGCGCCTCAGGCCGCACAACCTCCACCCCTCCGGCACCAAACGCGGCGCGGACCAGACCCGCCCGCGCTGGTCGCCCGGCAACAGCGGTTCCTTCGGGAGCGGTGGCTCGGGCAGGACCTGACTCCTAGAGTGGGCCGCATGGGGGAAACATCTGATATCCGGCCCACCTCGGAGTTCCACGCGCGCAACTTCGCCACGGCTGACGTCGACAAGCTCGTGGCGGGCCTGGACGCACAGGACGCGGCCGACGGCGTACGGCGGCTGCGCGCCTGGGCTCAGAACGCGCTCGACCCGCGTCCTGGCGAACACGCGATCGACATCGGAAGCGGCACGGGAACGCAGACCCTGGCCCTGGCGGCGGCCGTGGCCCCGTCCGGCGACGCGCTGGGCATCGAGGCGAACCCCGTGATGCGCGATGTCGCCGAGCGGCGGGCGGCCGCGGCCGGCAGCCCGGTTCGCTTCCTGGACGGTGACGCGCTCGCCCTTCCGCTGCCCGACGCCACGGTGGACGTGGTCTGGTGCGAACGGGTCCTGCAACACCTGTCCGAGCCGGACAAGGCCGTCGGCGAGATCGCGCGGGTCCTGCGGCCCGGCGGCCGGGTGGCGCTCATCGACTCCGACTGGGGGACCGCCCTCCTGCACCCCGGTGACCCCGACACGGTGGCCGCGCTGACGGCGGGGGTCCTGGCCATGGCGGCCAACCCGTACTCAGGGCGCCGGCTGCTGAGTCAGCTGACCGACGCGGGACTGGTCGTCGACGACCAGGGCTCGCAGGCGCTGATCCAGGACAGCGGGACGGTGACCTGGCCGCTCGTCCGCATGATGGCCGACTCGACCGTACGGAGCGGACTGATGTCCGAGGCGCAGCGCGACCGCCTGTACGCGGATCTGGCCGAGGCGGCGGAGCGGGGCGCGCTGCACATGTCGGTGACGATGTTCGCCGTGGTGGCACACAGGCCCGCCTGACCCGTCGACGCCCGGCGTGCGGGCGGAGCCGGGCCGTGGTCCGCTGTGAGGCCGAGGTGTGCGACGACGGACCCTGTGGCGGCGCGATGTGCTGGAGTGCGACGGCGGACCTGGTGGCGGGGGTGGGTATCGCCGCCGTGGGTGTGGCGTGCGTGACGACGGTGACGCGGGCGGGCCGCAGCCGTGATCTGCCGCTGGCCGCGCTGCCGTTGCTCCTCGGCGTTCACCAGATCGTCGAGTCCCTGGTCTGGCGGGCGGACGGCGGAACCGGCCCCGCGACCGTGACCTGGGCCGTCATCGCCCTCCCGCTGCTGGCCCTCTGGGTACCGGTGGCCGTCCTGTGCGCGGCTCCCGGGAGGGCGAGGCCCCGTCTTCTGCTGCCGCTGGGCGCGGGCGTCGTGACGAGCACGGCACTCGCGTACAGCCTGTCGGACCACCAGGTGACGGCGGACATCCGGGGCCACACCGTCGGGTACGCCGTCGACCTGTCCCACTCCGGGCTGCTCGTCGCCGGTTACCTGCTCGCCACGGTCGGCTCGCTGCTCCTCTCCGGAGACCGCCGCCTGGTCCTGTTCGGGATGCTGGCCGGCGTGGGCGCGCCGGTGTGCTGGGCGCTGTGGCGCCTGGAGTTCGTCTCCACCTGGTGCGCCCTCGCCGCCCTCTGCTCCCTGGTCCTGCTGAACTGGACCCGGCGCCACGGCCCAGTGCCGGGGCACTGACGCGACTGAGTTTCCTCGCCCCCGCCGCCCCTACCCGTTCCCATCCCCTGGGGGCTGCGCCCCCAGACCCCCGCTGTCGGCCTGAACGGCCTCGTCCTCAAACGCCGGACGGGCTGGAGGGTGGTGGTGGTCGTCGGGTGGGTGGGATGGTCGCGCTGGACGGCCTTGTCCTCAAACGCCGGACGGGCTGGGGGTGGCGGGCGGTGCTGGGGAAGGTCGCGGTGGTTGGGGAGGGTCGCGCTGAACGCGCTTGTCCTCAAACGCCGGACGGGCTGGAATGCCAGGTGTGCGGCGGGGGTGGGTGGGCGGGGAGAAGAGTGGGCTGGGTGTGGTTGTCCTCGAACGTCGGACGGTGCTTGATCTTTTAGCCCGTCCGGCGTTTGAGGACGCAGGGGGGTCTGGGGGCGCAGCCCCCAGGGATGGGACGGGTAGGGGCGGCGGGGGCGAGAAGACCCACCCCGCCACCACAGGCCTTCGTGCTACTCGGCGTCCGCTCCCGCGCCGACGAGCGCGCGGACCTCGAACTCCTCGAACGCGGACGGCTCCTGGCGGGGAGCCAGTACCGTGCCCAGCCAGCCCAGGAAGAAGCCCGCCGGGATCGAGACGATGCCGGGGTTCTGCAGCGGGAACCAGGCGAAGTCCGACGACGGGTAGATGGAGGACGGGGTCGACGAGACCACCGGAGAGAACACCACCAGCAGCACCGAGCAGACCAGCCCGCCGCACAGACTGAGCAGCGCGCCCCGGGAGTTGAAGCGCCGCCAGAACAGGCTGTACAGGAGCGTGGGGAGTAGGGCCGACGCGGCTATGGCGAACGCGAGGAAGGCGAGCGTCGAGACGTTGGTCTCCCACGACAGCAGGGCCAGCCCCATACCCAGCACGCCGATGAGGACCGCGGCCAGCCGGGCCGCGCCCAGTTCCTCGGCCTGGGTGGCGCGCCCCTTGCGAATGACCTCGCCGTACAGATCGTGGGCGAGGGACGAGGCCGCGGCGAGAGTGAGACCGGCCGCGACCGCGAGGAGCGTGACGAAGGCGAGGCAGGACAGCAGCGCGGTGAGCACCCCGCCGCCGATGGACTGCGCGAGCAGCAGCACGGCCGCGTCGCCCTTCGGGTCGGTGTCGACGATGGACTCGCGGCCCACCAGGGCGGTGGCGCCCAGGCCGAGAATGCCGGCGGCCAGACAGACGAAGCCGACCAGACCCGCGGCCCACACCACCGAAGAGCGCAGGACGTTGGTGGAGCGCGGGGCGAGCAGCCGCATCATCACGTGGGGGAGTGCCGCGAGGCCGAGCACGATGGCCAACTGGAGGCTGAGGAAGTCGAGTTTGCTGGTGGTGCTCCCGCCGTAGCGCAGCCCGGGTTCGAGGAACCGCTGGCCGATGCCACTGTTCTCGGTGGCCGCCTCCAGCAGCGCGTTGACGTTCCAGTCGAAGCGGTGCAGCACCATGACGGCGGTGACGGCGATGCCGGAGACGAGCATGACGGCCTTGACGATCTGGATGAACGTCGCGCCGGGCATACCGCCGAGCGAGGCGTACACGATGACGACGGTGCCGATGACGACGACGCACAGGGTGCGGGTGGTGGAGCTGGGGACGCCGGTGAACTGGGTCAACAGGGCGACACTGCCCACGAGTTGGGCCACCAGGTAGAGGCAGCAGATGGTCAGGGTGCAGAGGGAGAGCGCGAGCCGCACCGACCGTCCGCCCTGCGGCAGCCGCAGCGCCAGCGTGTCCCCGAGCGTGAACCTGCCCGAGTTGCGCAGCGGTTCGGCGATCACCAGGAGCACCATCATCCAGGCGACCGTCGTGCCGCACAGATACAGCAGCCCGTCGTAGCCGGTGAGCGCGACCAGCCCGGTACTGCCCAGCAGGGTCGCCGCCGAGAGATAGTCCCCGCACATCGCCAGCCCGTTGCGCAGCGGCGACATCTCCCGGTTGCCGAGATAGAACTCGCCGACCTCGTCACGCTGCGGGGCGATCAGCAGCGCGGCGAACAAGGTCACCACGACCACCGACAGGAACAGCACGAAGGTCAACTGCCGGCTGAACGGGTCGACAACACCGGCGGCGATGGTCGTCGTCACCACGTGCGGAACTCCCTCTTGCTCTGCGGGCGGGGACCGGACTGCTCGGCCGGGCGTTGCTGCCCGGGCCGACGCTGCTGCTCCAACTGGGAGCGCAGTCTCCGCGCGACCGGATCGAAGCGGGTGCGCAT
The DNA here is from genome assembly GCF_045041225.1 of Streptomyces sp. NBC_00075. Classification (NCBI taxonomy): domain Bacteria; kingdom Bacillati; phylum Actinomycetota; class Actinomycetes; order Kitasatosporales; family Streptomycetaceae; genus Streptomyces; species Streptomyces sp. NBC_00075. Next base: position 449,498 of record NZ_CP108243.1, on the reverse strand, counting down.
CCGCCGTACATAGCGCCAGGCGGTCACCCCCATCACCACGAACTGGCCCAGGCCGAGGGCCAGCCCGAGCGTCAGATGACCGGCGAGTGGCTGATTCATGATTCCGGGTGCGAAGCTCGACAAAAGGACATAGAGCAGGAATCCGCCGACGGCGAGCGCTGTCGAAACGGCTGCGAAGCGGCGGTAGTCGTTCCGCAACGACCGGAATTCAGGGTGGCCGTGTATCGCCCGCTCAGGTCTGGGGTCGGGGTACGTCGGGCTGTATACGGGCGGCTCGTCCGGCCGCGTGAAATAATTGGACATAAACGCACCTTCTTCGCTGCTTTATGTCGCGCCGGATTAGCGCTCGCGTGCGGAAACAGTGGGGGAATCGTGAATCCGGACGTTTCGTGGAGCGAATTCCGATGCAGAGCCCGCCCGGGGAGTGACGGGTTAGGAAGCGGATTATGGCAGCGGCGCTCCGGAACAATCAACTCGCTGTGAATTACTCTTGAGTAATGACTCATTCGCGCTCTTCCTGATCACTTTGCCGCCCGGCGCAACCTGCGGAAATCCGCCGCGACGGATAAGGTCCGGACTATTCTCGGCCCTTGGGCTGTCTTGAATCTGCCGTACGGGAGAGGTGTCGGGGTCGCGGTGTGGAGACACCGTGAAGGGGAAGTCGAAGGGTGAGAAGGATGGAGCGGGACGAGCGCGGAACGGCGGAGGAATGATGGATTCCACCACGACGGTGATCCTGGTCGTCGCGGTCCTGGCGGCGGCCGTGCTGGCCGTGGCGGGCACCGTGCTGGTACGGCTGGTCCGCACCCGGCGGGATCTGCGCCGCGCGGGCCTGCCGACGGGCCCGCGCTGGATCTTCTGGGGCGCGGTCGCCTATCTGGTGCTCCCGGCCGACCTCGTGCCCGACCCCGTCTACCTGGACGACATCGGCGTACTCCTGCTGGCCCTGCGCTCCATGCGCGCACAGGCGCGGGAGGTCGACGCCGGCCCGCCGCCGGAATCCGCTCCGACCGGCCGTCCCGGCAAGTGGGGGTGAGGGACGAGAGGTGAGGGACGAGAAGGGCTCGGCTCGCGGTGTCCCGCGAGCCGAGCCCTGTTGTTCCTGTGTTCCTGGCGGTTCCAGCGGTGTCGCCTACGCCTCGCTGGCCCGGAGCATGTCCTTGCGCTCGACGATCTTGATGCGCTCGCGGCCCTCGGGCTCGCCCAGGGCCTTCTCCGCGGCGTCCAGCTTGTACCAGCCCTCCCAGGTGGTGAAGCGGACGTTCCGCTCGCCGAGGAACGCGTCCACGGCCTCCGGGTCGGGTGAGACGGGCGTGCGGAGACGGCCGTTCGCGTGGTCGTCCAGCAGATTGGCGACGGTCTCGTTCGCGTCGCCCTTCGTGTGCCCGATAAGCCCCACGGGGCCGCGCCGGATCCAGCCGGTGACGTACGTCGACGCGAGGTGCTCGCCGGTCTCCTCGATGACCCGGCCGCCCTCGTCGGGGACGGTGCCCGACTCGACGTCCCAGGGCAGCTTGGGGAGCTTGTCGGAGAGGTAGCCCACCGCGCGGTAGACCGCGCCGAGGTCCCAGTCCTTGAACTCACCGGTGCCCTTGACGTTGCCGGTGCCGTCGAGAGCGGTCCGCTCCGTGCGGAGGCCGACGACCTTGCCGTCCTCGCCGAGGATCTCGGTGGGCGACTCGAAGAAGTGCAGGAACAGTTTGTGCGGGCGCTCGCCGATGTCGCGGATCGCCCAGTTCTCCAGCGTCTTGGCGACCATGTCGGCCTGCTTGTTGCCGCGCCGGGTCGCGATCGAGCCGTCGTCGTAGTCGATGTCCTCGGGGTCGACGATGACCTCGATGTTGGGGGAGTGGTCCAGCTCGCGCAGCTCCATCGGGCTGAACTTGGCCTGTGCCGGGCCACGGCGGCCGAAGACGTGGACCTCCAGCGCCTTGTTGGCCTTCAGGCCCTCGTACACGTTCGCCGGGATCTCGGTCGGCAGCAGCTCGTCCGCCGTCTTCGCCAGCACGCGGGCCACGTCGAGCGCGACGTTGCCGACCCCGAGGACCGCGACCCTCTCCGCGTCGAGGGGCCACGTACGCGGCACGTCCGGGTGGCCGTCGTACCAGGAGACGAAGTCCGCGGCGCCGTACGAGCCCTCCAGCTCGACGCCCGGTATGTCGAGCGCCCGGTCGGCCGTGGCCCCGGTCGAGAAGATCACCGCGTCGTAGAAGGCACGCAGATCGTCGAGGTTGATGTCGCCCGGGTAGTCGACGTTGCCGAAGAGACGGATCTGCGGCTTGTCGAGCACCTGGTGCAGGGCGGTCACGATGCCCTTGATACGCGGGTGGTCGGGGGCGACGCCGTACCGGATCAGACCGAAGGGGGCGGGCATCCGCTCGAAGAGGTCGATGGACACGCCGGGCTCCACGGCCACTGCGGACTTGAGCAACGCGTCGGCGGCGTAGATCCCGGCCGGGCCGGCTCCGACAATGGCCACCCGCAGAGGGCGAGGCATGATCAGGTTCCCTTCGAACGACGAGTAAGAGATCTTCGAAGGAAGCCTAAACTAAGGCAAGCCTAAGCTAGTACGGGGGTCCGGGTTATGGGCCCATAAGGCGGACTTATGGGGTCTGGGAGGCCCCTGCTCACCCCGACTCCCTTAGAGGTTCCTATGAATCTGTGGGGCACTTGAACGCCCGGGGGTCCGGCCGCGTATGGCACTGGGGGCATTTCCATGTCGATCCGGCCATGCAGTGCAGGAGTACTCCGTGGGACGCAACACACGCAGACGCCCAACTGGTCCACGCCGCGCCACCTTTGCGGCGGTCGCCCTGATGCTGGGCGGAGGCGGACTGGTCGCGGCGAACGTCTACGCCTCGGCCACCGAAGGCGGTACGGGCGGTGACTCGGCTGGGCAGACGCTGTACTCGGGAGCCGCCACGATCGACTGCCCCGATGTCGGCGACCGGTTGGCGGCCGTACCGGACGAGGCGCGGTCGGAGGTCGACAAGGAACTCGCCGCCCTGGACCAGCAGACAGCCGAGGCCTACCAACGGCTACAGAACTCGACGCAGGCCATGCAGGAAGACAGCGGCTTCGCCGACTCCGCGATCATGAACCCGCTGAAGGACAAGCGAACCGCGACCATCGAACGGATCGCGATCGCCATCGACCGGGTGGGAGACCGCCCCGAGGGGCTTGAAGCCCTGGCGGCCTGCACGCTCCGGGACTCCGGCAATCAGGCCGAGGAGGAATGGCAGGGCGGGGAAGGCCAGGAGGGCCAGGAACAGGGCGACGACCAGAGCGGCGACCAGGGCGGCGAGGAAGGCCGGCAGGACGGCGACGGCAACGGCGGTCAGGCCGGAAACGGTCCCGTCGCCGACGACTTCGCGGACATCACCACCGTCCAGCCCACCGCGCAGAGCCCGTCCCAGCAGGGCAACGCTTCCCGCGGCACCTTCTCCACCAGCTGCGGTGTGAACGCGAACGGGCTGTTCAACTCGGACAACGTCATCGTGGCCCCCGGTGTCTCCAACGGCGCACACCACTTCCACGACTACGTCGGCAACCAGTCCAACAACGCGTTCGCGAGCGACGAGGACCTGGCCGCCGCACAGACCACCTGCGTGGACCAGGGCGACAAGTCCTCCTACTTCTGGCCCGTCCTGCGCCTGCAGAACGGAACGCAGGAGCAGGACGCCGGTTCTCCCGGTGGCGGCATCGAGGGCAACGCCGGAGAGATCGTCACGCCCGAGCAGGTCACGATGACGTTCGTGGGCAGCCCCAGCGGCGAGGTCGTGGCCATGCCCCGGCTGCTGCGCATTATCACCGGCGACGCGAAGGCGTTCGTCAACGGCACCGCCAACGCGAACGCCTCCTGGAGCTGCACCGGCTTCGAGGACCGGCAGCTCAAGGACAAGTACCCGCTCTGCCCCCAGGGCAGCGACGTCGTGCGCACCTTCAGGTTCCAGAGCTGTTGGGACGGCACGAACATCGACAGTGCCAACCACCGCACCCATGTGGCGTTCGCCGACGCGGCCGGCAACTGCCCGGCCGGATTCCGGGCGATTCCGCAGCTGGTGCAGCGCATCGTGTACGACGTCGACGCACCGAGCCTGCGGGACGGCGGCCGTACGACCCCGCTGTTCGCGGTCGACTCGTTCCCCGAGCAGCTGCACAAGCCGGTCACGGACCACGGCGACTTCATCAACGTGTTCGACGAGAACCTGATGCGGGAGATGGTCGACTGCATCAATGCCGGACGGCAGTGCGAGGCCGGTGCCCCGAACGGCGAGGACCCGGAGAACAGCCCGTCGCCGACGCCCGACCCGCCGTCCGAGGAGACCGACGAGCCGGCCCCGGACCCCACGGACACCCCGGGTGAGGACGAGACCGCGGAGCCTTCGCCGTCCCCGTCCGTGAGCACGCAGGGCCCGGACCAGGAGAGCGCCACTCCCACGCCCGCTCCCACGAAGGAGCCCGCCGAAGCGGAGCCCAAGGCCTACACGTCTCCGCCGGCCACCCAGCGGGCCGAATCGGACGTGACGCCGACGGACGACGGTGGTGACGGCGAGATCGGCGGCGCGGCGACCGCCGACGAGGGCACCGGCGACGATGCCGTCGCGCAGCCCGCGCCGCAGGCGGTCACCGGTGATCTCGCCGACACGGGAACGCAGTTGTGGCCGGCCGCGGTCGGAGCGGTTCTCCTGATCGCCGGCTTCCTGATGCTGCGCCGCATCAGGAAGGCGTCGCGGTGACGACCGTGGGCGCCTCCGCTCAGGGGCGGTAGGACTGCTGCTGGGGCGGCGTGTTCGTCGGGCCACCGACGGCGCTGCCTTGCAGCTGCTCCGCCTGCTCCTTGGTCACCTTCTGCTCGGCACCGCAGAAGGTGCACTGTGTCTGGTACTTCGTGGAGAAAGGGAACAGGGGCACGAAGAACAGCGTGAACTTCGTGACGCGTTTCCTGAGGGTGTGTGCGGCGGGATTGCCGCACTGCCCGCACACCAGCGTCAGTATCGCCAGCTGGTAGAGGTATCCCTTGGTGCCGAAGATGATCATCTTGCAGGTGTCCCGTCGTCGGTGCGTCTGTCGTCGGTCGACGGTATCTTCCGGACCCGGGTCGCTCCAGCAGTACGTGTCCCCTCTGTTCCGCCTATGCCTTGAGAAGCGCCGCGGTGAGTTCGTCGGGGCGGGTGAACTGGGCCTCGTGGCTGCCCGCGTACTCGATGACGGGGGTGTCGGGGCCCAGGCGCTGCGGGAAGCGGGGGGCCCAGCCGAACTCGCCCGGCGGCAGGGCCAGGTCCTCGGTGCCCACCACGTAGGACGCGGGGATGCCGAGCGCGGCCGGGTCGACGGGGGTGACCGTCTCGGTGAAGAAGCGCAGAGGTTGTGGCACGAGCAGGCTGTGCACCAGGCGCTGGGTGCTCTCGTCGCCGTCCTGCATGAAGGCCCCGCAGAACACCTCGTACGGGAAGACGATCGTGTCGTTGCCGGACGCGGCGGCGAGTTGCGTGAACATCTCGGCGTAGTGCGGCGGGACCTCGTCCAGGAGGGACGCGCCCTCCGCCGGGACGAAGGCGCTCCAATAGACGAGCTTGCGGAGTCTGGAAGCGAGCCGGGGGGCCGCCGCGGTGAGCGGGTAGCCGCCCCAGCTGTGCCCGACGAGCGTGATGTCGCGCAGATCCTCCCGCTCGACGAGGTCGACCAGGAAGTCGGCTATGTCGGCCAGGCCGTGGCGCCCGGGGGTGTCGCCGTCCCCGAGGCCGGGCAGGTCCGGGGCCAGGACGCGGTGCCCCTCGGCGCGCAGCCGCTCGGCCACCAGGCGCCAGGTCCAACCGCTGTGGCACGCACCGGATACGAGGACGAAGGTCTCTGCCATGGCGTCTCCCTTGACGCGGGGGAGGCCGCCGCGGAAGCGGCCTCTATGGATAGCCGCAATATGAGTCAGGTATGAGACGATCGTCAAGTGGATGACATGAATGAATGCGGGGGGAGATCTGCCGGGAGGCGGGCCCTCGCGGGTCTCTGGAGGTGCCTGTGAAGCCACGGTCTCTGGTCTTCGATCTGTTCGGCGACTATCTGCGCTACCGGGACGGCGTCGTCCGGCTGCGTGCCCTGGTGGCACTGATGGCCTGCTTCGACATCCCGGAGAGCACGGTACGGGTGGTGGCCGCCCGGATGCGCAAGGAGGGCTGGCTGGAGAGCCGCCGTGAGGGCCGGGAGACCGCCTACGCCCTCACCGACGCGTCCTGGCGGCTGCTCGACGAGGGCCGGACGCGGATCTTCGCCCGGGAGTCCGGACCGTGGGACGGCCACTGGCGCATGGTCATCTACACGGTTCCCGAGGCCGACCGTGCCCTGCGCGAGCAGCTGCGCAAACGGCTGTCCTGGCTGGGGTTCGGCATGCTGTCGGCGTCGGTCTGGGTCAGTCCGCACGACCGGATCGCCCAGGTCAGGGAGAGTTTTGCCGATCACCCCTCGGTGCGGCTCGACGCGCTGCACGCCCGTTCGGAGGGTGCCGCGGCCGACCGGGACATGGCGTCCCGCTCCTGGGACCTGACCGCCCTGAACAAGGAGTACGCGGAGCTGGTCGACCGCTACCGGCCGCGCCTCGCCCGCTACCGGGCCGGCGAACTGCGCGGTCGCGACGCGCTTGTCGAGCGCATGCGGCTCATCCACGACTACCGCCTGTTCCCCTTCCGGGACCCCGACCTGCCGCCCGACCTGCTGCCGGAGGGCTGGGTCGGCCGGGTCGCCCACGAGGTGTTCCTTGAGGCCCACGGCCTGCTGCGCACGGAGGCGGAGGGGTACGTCGACCTGCTGCTCGCCGAAGCGGGAGCCTGACGGTGTGGGCGGTGAGGTCGACCCGGCCGACGGGCAGACTCCGCGAAATATGTGTCATGACGTAGACGGTCGTCGAGATAGTGACTTATGTTGGCGGCAGGCCACCCCGAGGAAGTGAGGTCTGCCGTGACGATCACGGAGGAACGTGCCGCGCTGGAGAGGCTCTACGCCGACTTCGAGGCAGCGCACCTGACACCGCTGTGGACCCAGCGCGAGGGCCTGATGACCCAGGTCCCGCAGCCGGACGCCGTCCCCGCTTTGTGGCGCTGGTCGGTGCTCCACCCGCTCGCCGAGCGCAGCGGCGACCTCGTACCGGTGGGCCGGGGCGGTGAGCGCCGCGCCATCGCGCTGGCCAACCCGGGCCTGCCCGGCACCGCGTACGCCACCGCCACCCTCTGGGCCGCGATCCAGTACCTGGGCCCGGGCGAGGAGGCCCCGGCCCACCGGCACAGCCAGACCGCGTTCCGCTTCGTCGTCGAGGGCGAAGGCGTGTGGACGAACGTCGAGGGCGACGCCGTGGCCATGCGCCGCGGGGATCTGCTGCTCACCCCCGGTATGCACTTCCACGAGCACCACAACACCACCGACAGGCCCATGGCCTGGATCGACGGCCTGGACATCCCGCTGGTGCGCCAGCTCGACGCCGGGTTCTTCGAGTTCGGCCCCGACAAGCTTTCCACCCGGGCGACCCCGGCCGCCTCCCGCAACGAGCGGCTGTGGGGCCACCCCGGCCTCCGCCCGGTCGGGGCCCCCGCCACACCGGCGTCGCCGCTGATGGCGTACCGCTGGGAACACACCGACGCGGCGCTCACCGCCCAGCTGGAACTGGAGGACGAGGGCTTCCCGGGAGTCGTCGAGCCCGGGCACGCCGTCGTGCGGTTCACGGACCCGGCCACCGCGCGCGACGCCCTGTCCACCATCCGCACGGAGATGCACCGGCTGCGCGCCGGGGCCCGTACCGCGACGACCCGGGTGTGCGGCTCCGCCGTCTGGCAGGTCTTCGACGGCACCGGCACTGTCTCCGTCGGCGACGAGCGGTACGAGGTCGGGACAGGTGACCTGTTCGCCGTACCGTCCTGGGCCCCGCTGACCATCACCACCGAAGGCGGCCTGGACGCCTTCCGCTTCTCCGACGACCCCGTGTACGAGGCGCTCGGACTGGCCCGCACCCACCGAGAGGAACCGACCGTATGAGGCTCGCGACAATCCGCACCACCGACGGCACCCGCGCCGTCCGCGTGGACGACGACGCCGCCGTCGAACTCGGCCACCCCGACCTGGGCGCGCTGCTGCGCCGCCCCGACTGGCGGGCCGAGGCCGCCGCCGCGGACGGCCCGCGCCACGACCTGGCGGGACTGGACTACGCACCTCCCGTGCCGTCCCCCGAGAAGATCGTGTGCGTCGGGCTCAACTACCGCAACCACATCCTGGAGATGGGCCGCGAACTGCCCGAACACCCCACCCTCTTCTCCAAGTTCGCCCGCGCCCAGGTCGGCGCGTACGACCCGGTGGTACTGCCCGCCGGCTCGGACGCCGTCGACTGGGAAGCCGAACTCGGCGTCGTCATCGGCACCGAGATCCGCCACGCGACCCCCGAACAGGCACGTGCGGCGATCGCCGGGTACACGGTGGTCAACGACGTCACCGCACGCGACTTCCAGTACCGCACCCCGCAGTGGCACCAGGGCAAGACCTTCGAGGCCAGCACCCCGGTCGGGCCGTGGCTGGTGACGGCCGAGCCCGACGACGCGCCCCTGACCGGCGAGTTGAGCTGCACGGTGGACGGCGAGCTGATGCAGAAGGCCGACACCGGCGACCTGGTCTTCGACGCGGTGGCCCTGATCGTCTACATATCGCGGATCATCACGCTCGCCCCCGGCGACCTGATCGCCACCGGCACCCCCGGCGGCGTCGGCCACGCCCGCAAGCCCCCGCGCTATCTGACCGAGGGCAGCGAACTGGTGACCCGGGTCGAGGGCGTCGGCGAGTGCCGCAACACCCTGGTGAGGGGCTGACCATGCGTATCGCTGTCGTCGGCGGCGGCCCCGGCGGGCTGTTCTTCGCCGCCCTGGCCCGGCAGGCCGACCCGTCCATCGAGGTCACGGTCTTCGAACGCAACAACGCCGACGACGTGTTCGGCTTCGGTGTCGTCTTCTCCGACCGCACCCTCGCCGGCATCCACGAGGCCGACCCGGTGCTCCGGGAAGCGCTCGAAACCCACGGCCGGCACTGGTACGACATAGAGGTACGGCTCAAGGGCGAGCGAATACGCTGCGGCGGCAACGGCATGGCCGCGATCCACCGCCGCACGCTGCTCACACTGCTCCAGGACCGGGCCCGCGACCTGGGCGCCGACCTGCGCTTCCGTACGGAGGTCGAACTGGCCGACCTGGACGACTACGACCTCGTCGTCGCCGCCGACGGCACCTCGTCGCGGATCCGCGACACCGTTCAGGAGCGGTTCGAGCCCTCGGTCGAGACGGCGACGGCCAAGTTCATCTGGTTCGGCACCGACTACATGTTCGACGGGCTCACCTTCGTCCACGAGCGCGGCCCGCACGGCGTGTTCGCCGTGCACGGCTACCCCGTCAGCGCGGACGTGAGCACCTTCATCGTCGAGACCGACGAGACGACCTGGCGGGCCGCGGGCCTCGACGCCTTCGACGTCACCCAGCCGCCCGGACCGAGCGACCTGGGCACCAAGGCGTACCTGGAAGGCCTGTTCGCCGAACAGATCGAAGGCCACAACCTCCTGGTCAACAACTCCCGCTGGGGCAACTTCCGCACCCGCCGCACCCGCCACTGGTACGTGACCGAACCCCGCCCGGTGGTCCTGCTCGGCGACGCCGCGCACACCGCGCACTTCTCCGTGGGCTCCGGTACGAAGATGGCCATGGAGGACGCGGTCGCGCTCGCCGGCGCCCTCGCCAAGCACGGCACCGACCTCCCGGTGGCCCTCGCCGCCTACGAGGCCGAGGCCCGGCCGTCGGTCGAGTCGATACAGGGCGCGGCCCGGCCCAGCCTCGGCTGGTGGGAGCACTTCGGCACCTACCACGACGCCTTCGAGCCCTGGCAGTTCGCCTACCACTTCCTGTCGCGGAGCATCAGCGACGCGCGTCTCGCGCGCAGAGCACCGCACTTCGTCTCCGCCGGCCACGAGCAGTGGCGCAGACGGTACGGGGCCGAGCCGCTCCGGACACCCCTGGACCTCGGCGAATGGTCGACGCCCGGCCGGGCGGTCGCCGTCGAGCCCGACGGAAACGGGGCGACGGTCCGCTCCGCGAACGGCGCCCCGCTGCCGCTGCGCGCCTCCGCGCCGGAAGACGGCGACCCCTGGGGCGCCTGGATCGAGGCCCCCGACGACGAGCCCGGCCTCACCGCCGCGCACGAGACGCTCGCCTCTCTGACGGGCGGCGCTCCGCTGCTGGTCGCCGTGCACGGCGGTACGGCGTACACCCGCACGCTCCTCACCGAACAGGCCCGGCTGCGCCACGGACTGCCCGCGCTGCTCGTCGACGACAGCCTGGACCACGACCGCGCGGTCACCGCTGTCCTGTCCGGACGGACCGACCTGGTCGGAGCCACCGCCGCCACCCTGGCCTCCTGGGAGGAACCCGAATGACCAGCACCACGGTCGAGAAGGAGACCGCCGAAGGACTCGGCGCGCTGTTCGCGCCGCGCGGCATCGCCGTCGTCGGCGCCTCCCACGACCCGTCGAAACTGGGCGCGGCGCTGGCCCGGTCGGTCGCCGGATTCCCGGGGTACGTCGGCCTGGTCAACGCCCGCCGCCCGGATCCGTCCGCCGGGCTGTACGGGTCGGTGGAGCAGGCCGCCGAGCACGGTCCGGTGGACCTGGCGCTGCTCTGCGTCCCGGCCGCCGGCTGCGCGGACGCCGTCGCCGAGGCCGCCAGGGCCGGTGCGCGGGCCGCCGTGATCTACGGAGGAGGGTTCGCCGAGGCGGGCCCCGAGGGCGAGCGCCACCAGCGTGAGCTGGCCGAAGTGGCCGCCCGGACCGGCGTACGGCTGCTCGGGCCCAACACCTCCGGTTTCCTCGCGCCCGGCCGAGGCGTCACCGCCAGCTTCGTGCCCGGCGCGGCCGATGTGCAGTCCGGCCGGATCGCCGTCGTGGCGGCCAGCGGCGGCGTCAATCACGCGCTGGCGTTCCTGCTAGCCGAGGCCGGACACGGCGTGAGCCTGGCCGTCGGACTCGGCAACGCCGTCGACATCGCCGCCGAGGACGTCCTCGACCATCTGGCGGACGACCGGGAGACCACCGCGGTCGCCCTGCACATCGAGTCCGTCGCCGACGGACGCCGGCTGACCCGGGCGGTCGCCCGGCTGACCCGCACCCGTCCGGTCGTCGCCCTGGTCGTCGGCCGCCACGACATCGGGGCGTTCGCCGCCTCCCACACCGGCGCCCTCGCCACCTCGTGGCGCACCACCCGAGCCGCGCTCGCCCAGGCGGGGGCCGTGCTGGTCGACGACGAGCGCGAACTCGTCGACGCCGTCGGCGCGTTGTCCCTCGTACGGCTGTCCCCGGCCGCCGATCCGGGAGTGGGCGTCGTGACCGCACAGGCCGGGCCCGGCCTGCTCCTCCTGGACGACCTGCGCGGACGCCGCGCCGCCGTGCCCGAGCTGGCCGAGGACACCCGGGGCGCCCTGGCGGCCGTACTGCCCCCGCTGACCTATCAGCACAACCCGGTGGACACCGGCCGTCCCGGGCCCGGCTTCGCCGCCGTGCTCGGGACGGTGGCCGCCGATCCGGCGGTGGACCTGATCGCCGGGTACGCGCTGCACGAACCGGCCGCCTTCGACCTGCTCGGCGCGGTCGACGCCTACGGCGACGCGGCGCCCGGCGTCCCCCTGCTGCTCGGGGTCGGCGGTGCGGGAGAGGACGTACGCCGCACCCGCCGGGCCCTGCTCGACCGGGGCGTACCGGTCGCCGGTGACCCGAAGGGGCTCGCCGCGATGACCGGCGCACTGCTCGCCGACGCGCGCGCCCGATGCCGTACGGACGTGACCAGGGAGTCTCGGCCGACCGTGGACATCGGCAGCGGCCCGTGGGACGAGGACCAGGCCAAGACGCTGCTCGGCACGCTCGGCGTGGCGACCATGCCCCGCAGGGCGTGCGCCGACCGCGCCGAGGCCCATCGGGCCCTGGCCGAGCTGCCAGGACCGGTGGCGGTCAAGCTGCTCGACGCGACCGTCCTGCACAAGACGGAGATCGGCGGCGTCCGGCTCGGGGTGCGTACCCCGGCGGAACTCGACGCCGCTCTCGACGCGATCGAGGCGGGCACGGGTGCGCGGCCCACGCGGCGGCAGCCGCATATCGGACGCTGCCTGGTGGAGTCGATGGCTCCCTCGGGAGCAGACTTGGTCGTAGGAGCCCGCCGGGACCCGGTGTTCGGCCCTGTCGTCCTGGTCGGACTCGGTGGCACCACCGCCGAGGCGCTGGCCGACGTGGCCCTCCGGCTCGCGCCGCTCGCCCCCGCCGAGGCCGCGGACATGCCCGCTGAACTGGCCGGACACGCCCTCCTCGACGGCTGGCGCGGCGGTCCCGTCCTCGACCGCGACGCACTCGGCCAGATCGTGGCGGCCCTCGGTGATCTGCTCGCCGCCCACCCCGAACTCGACGAGATCGAAATCAACCCGCTGCGGCTCACCGACCGGGGCCTCGTCGCCCTGGATGCTGTGTGCGTCGCCGCCCCCAACAGAGCCGAATGAGGTAGGTGTCCGATGGCCGCACCCATCACCGAGGGCACGGTTCCCTGGCCCGAGGCCGATGCCGCCCGCTTTGTCGCCGCCGGATACTGGGCCGGCCGCCCCTTGGGCGACCTGCTGCGCGAGGCAGCGGACCGTCACCCCGCCGCGACCGCCCTGGTCGACGGCGAACTGCGCCAGACCTACGCCGAACTGGCCGACCGCGCCGACGCGCTGGCCTGCCGGTTGCTCGACCTCGGGCTGGCCCCCGGGGACCGGATCGTGGTCCAGCTGTCCAACGGCTGGGAGTTCACCGCCCTGACCTGGGCATGTCTGCGCGCCGGCATCGTGCCGGTGATGGCGCTGCCCGCGCACCGCCGGATGGAACTCGCCTACCTGGCCGCGCACTCCGAGGCCGTCGCGATCGCCGTGCCCGACCGGCTGCGCGACTTCGACCACCAGGCGCTCGCCCATGAACTGGGCAAGGAGGCACCCGGCCCCTGGCACGTCCTGGTGGCGGGGGAGGAGATCGCCTCCGGCAGCCTGGACCTGCGCGCCCTGTGCGCGCCGGGCGAGGACCCGGCCGCCGACCGGGCCCGCCTGGACGCCGCGGCGCCCGGCAGCCGTGACGTCGCCGTGTTCCTGCTGTCCGGCGGCACCACCGGCCTGCCCAAGCTGATCGCCCGCACCCACGACGACTACGCGTACAACGCCCGCGCCAGCTCCGAGGTCTGCGGCGTCGACCAGGACACCGTCTACCTGGTGAGCCTGCCCGCCGGGCACAACTTCCCGCTGGCCTGCCCCGGCATCCTGGGCACCCTGCTGGTCGGGGGCAAGGTCGTCATGCTGCCCAGCCCGGAACCGGCCAGGGCGTTCGCCGCCATCGACGCCGAGGGAGTGACCCACACCGCCGTCGTCCCCGCCGTCGCCGGACGCTGGCTGGAACACGCCGAGCGACACGGCGCGCACCAACTGGCGAGCCTGCGCGTGCTCCAGGCCGGCGGGGCGCGGCTGGCCGACGAACTGGCCCGCCGGGTCCGTCCGGTGCTGGGCGCCACCCTCCAGCAGGTGTTCGGCATGGCCGAGGGACTGCTGAACTACACGCGCCTCGACGACCCCGAGGACGTCATCTGCACCACCCAGGGCCGCCCGATGTGCCCGGACGACGAGGTACGCCTGGTCGACCCGCTCGACGAGGACGTCCCCGAGGGCGAGCCCGGCTCCCTCCTGACCCGAGGCCCCTACACCCCGCGCGGCTACTACCGGGCCCCCGAGCACAACGCGCGCGCGTTCACCGACGACGGCTGGTACCGCAGCGGCGACATCTGCCGACGGACGCCGGAGGGCAACCTCGTCGTCGAGGGCCGCGACAAGGACATGATCAACCGCGGCGGCGAGAAGATCTCCGCCGAGGAGGTCGAGAACCTCGTCTACGAACTGGCCGAGGTGAGCCAGGCGGCGGCCGTGGCCATGCCCGATCCCGAACTGGGCGAACGCGTATGCCTCTACGTCGTCACGAAACCGGGGCACGACGCCCCGACCCTCGACGGCATCCGCGCAGCGATGGACGCGGCCGGGGTGGCCCGCTTCAAACTCCCCGAGCACCTCGTGTGCGTGACGGAATTGGCCGCCACCAAGGTCGGCAAGATCGACAAGAAGGCGCTCCGCGCGGACATCGCGGCCCGGATCGCCCCCACGGCCGACGGGACCGGCCAGTGAGCGGCGCCCATCGCCGACGTGGGTCCTGTGGTCGTGCGGGGCGGCCGGTCTGGCATGGCTCGGGCGTCGTGGTGGGTCCTGGGTCGGCGGCGGTACTGGCGGTTCGCCGCTGTTCCCCCGCCGTCGTGGGTGCGGTGGTGGCGAGGGGGCAGTCAGCTCGCTGTTGCTCCTTCGTCGTGGTGGACCGTGGGACGGCAGCGGTCCTGACGGTTCGTTGCCGCGGCCTTGCCATGGTGGGTGCGGTGGTCGCGCGGGGGCAGTCGGCCTGCCGTTGTTCCATCGCCTCGGTGGGTCCCGGGACGGTCGTGGTTCCGGCGGTCCGCTGCCGACCCCTCGCCGTCGTGGGGTCCGGGAGCGCACCGGGCCCGGCGGCCCACCGCCACCGCCTCGGCACCGCACGTCCCAGAGACTCACCATCTCCGGACACCGACGCCGTCACCCCGCCACCGCAGGCCCCAGGAGCACCCCATGACGAGCTGTGACCGACACGACCTCACCGCCACCCTGCCCTGGATGCGCGACGGCACCGACCTCCTGCTCACCGTGGCCGACCGGCTCACCGACGACGGCCTGTGTGCCCCCAGCACCCTCCCCGGCTGGACCAGGGCGCATGTCATCGGCCACCTCGCTCGCAACGCCGAGGCACTCGGCCGGCTCGCCGCCTGGGCCCGTACCGGCGTCCCGACTCCGATGTACGCCGACCGTGAGCAGCGCGCCGTCGAGATCGAGGACTCCGCCGCCCTACCACCCGCTGAGCTGCGGCGACAGCTGAAAACCACGGCCGCCGAACTGGACGACGCCCTCGCGACCCTCGACGCCGGCTCCTGGCGGGCGGAGGTCCGCAGCGCCCTGGGCCGTACGATCCCCGCCGCGGAGATCCCCTGGATGCGGGTGCGCGAAGTGTGGCTGCATGCCCTGGACCTCGATGCCGGGGCGACCTTCGCGGACCTGCCCGTCGACGTCGTCGACACCCTGCTCGACGACGTGACCGGCGCCCTCTCCGTTCGCCCACACTGCCCGTCGGTCCGCCTCGCACCGACCGACCGGGACCGTACCTGGACCCTCGGTCCGTCGGGCGATCCGGAGGTGGCGGAGGCGCCTGCGGCGGAGCTGCTGGCCTGGGTCACCGGGCGTGGGGGCGGGCCCGTGCCGGTGGTTCTGCCGTCGTGGCTGTGACCTTCGCAGCTGCGGAGGCCCCGCTCGGGCACCGCCCGCCCGTCGCGGCTACGACAGATACCCCAACTCCTCCGAAGCCGCGGCCACCGTGCCGAGCAGTTCGGCGGTCACCTCGGCGAGATGCCCCGGCGTGCCGGCGCTCTCCGGCAGTACGACGGAAATGGCGAGCGGCAGCGGGTCGTTCGCCGCGAACACGGGTGCCGCGACGGAGATGATGCCCGGGATGACACCGCTGTGCGTCACGACATGTCCGTGCTCGCGGACCTGGGAGCGCGTGGCCGCGAGGCGCTCGCCCGTCCAGTCGGCCTCCTTGCCGCGCAGCTCCTCACGCAGTACCTCGTCCGTGAGGCTCTCGGGCAGGTAGGCCAGGAAGACCTGACCGACGGACGACGTGAGCAGGGGGAGGGTGGCACCGACCCGCACGGTCAGCGGCAGCGGGCGGGTCCCGTACGCCCAGCTCACCACGAGCGGGCCGCGGTCGCCCCAGACGGCCAGGTTCACGGAGTGGCCCGTGCTGTCGCGCAGGCGCATCGCGTGCCCGCTCGCCACGGCCACCTCGTTGGTGCGCCGTAGCGCCTCGGCGCCCAGGCGGCGCATCGAGGCGCCGAAGTCATAGAGCCCCGACGCGGGATCCTGCGAGGTCAGCCCGATACGGCCGAGGCTGACGAGATAGCGGTGGACCTTGCTGGGCTGCATCCCGCTCGCCTGCGCGATCGCCGACAGGCTCAGCGCGCCACCGCCGCCCTCCAGGGCCAGCAGGACCCGCATGGCCATTTCCACGGACTGGATGCCCTGACGCTCCCCGTTCTCCTTGTTCTCCTTGGGGTCGGTCGTGGTCACAGCGCGGCACTCCTCTTGCAGGTGGACGAAGGTATGCAGCCTATCGACGCGCCGAGCGCCGACCTCCGATCGCAAACAGATCTTACATTCACTATTGCGGAACGCGTTACGTTCTGGTGAACTGCGGGAGCGGTGGCAGTCACCTCCCTCGACTGTCCCGCCCCACCGGCGGCCCGTTTCGCAGCCGCCCGGAGCCGCTCGTTCTTCGGCGCACACACCCGCGCATCCCATCCGCCCCGGCCACTCACACCGAGCCGGGCGCCGCCGCACCGGTACCAGCCCCCGCACCCGCGACCTCGACCGCAGACGCGTACGAGATCACCCGAGGAGAACTCCGCAATGAAGCTGATCGGCCTCGAAGAACACTTCGTGACCCCGGACCTCGTGGGCCACGGCACCTCCACCGCGTCCATCGCCCAGCCCGGCGCCTGGGCCGAGGCCTCCCGCCGGCTCCTCGACCTCACCGAGGAACGCCTCGACGCCATGGACGCCGCCGGCCTCGACATGCAGGTGCTCTCCCTCAACTCTCCCGGCATCCAGGCGGAGAAGGACCCGGCAGCCGCCGTACGCCAGGCGGTCACCGTCAACGACTTCCTCACCGGAGTCATCGCCGAGCACCCCGACCGCTTCTCCGGCTTCGCCGCGCTGCCCCTCCAGGACCCGAAGGCCGCCGCCGACGAACTGGAGCGCGCGGTGACCCAGCTCGGTCTGCGCGGCGGCCTGGTCAACGCCCACACCCACGGCAGGTACCTCGACGACCCCGAGCTGCGCGTCGTCTGGGAGCGCGCCGAGCATCTCGACGTACCGCTCTATCTGCACCCGGCCAACGGCGTCGACACCGCCCACGTGCTCTCCGGACACCCCGAACTCGTCGGACCGATGTGGAGCTGGGGCATCGACACGGCCACCCACGCCCTGCGCCTGATCTTCGGCGGCGTCTTCGACGACTTCCCGAACGCCAAGCTGCTGCTCGGCCACATGGGAGAGGGACTGCCCTTCGTGCTGTGGCGCATGGACTCCCGCTGGAACTTCCACGCACACCACGGCATCGAGCTGAAGCGCGGCCGGCCCTCGGAGTACATCCGGCACAACCTCTACATCACGACCAGCGGCGTCTGCTCCTCCGCCCCGCTGCTCACCGCCCTGCTGTCGATGGGCGCCGACCACATCCTCTTCGGCACCGACTACCCCTTCGAGGACATCGGGACGGCGACGAGTTTCCTTCGGGACGCGCCGATCAGCGACGCCGACCGGCTCAAGATCGGCCACCAGAACGCCGAGAAGCTCCTCGGCCTCACGACAACGCCCGCGCTCGCGGGTGCCTGAGCGGAAGGGCACGCACGTGTACGACGTCGCCGTCATCGGGTACGGGCCCGTGGGCATGGCCACTGCGGCGCTGCTCGGGCAGGCAGGCCACGACGTGGTCGTCCTGGAGCGCTACCCCACCCTCTACAACCTTCCGCGCGCCGCCATCTTCGACGACGAGACGATGCGGACCTTCGACCGCATCGGCATCTCCGACGCCCTGCTGCCCACGTTGCACGTCCAGCGGAACTACGAGTGGCGCAACGGCGCGGGCGAACTCCTCATCGAGCACGACTTCGCCGCCGTCGGCGGCCAGGGCTGGGCGGAGTGGTACATGATGTACCAGCCCTACCTGGAGGACGCCCTCGACGGAGTCGTCCGCGGCCTCGAGAACGTCGAGATCCGGATGAACTCCCCGGTCACCGGCGTCCACAGCACGCACCACGGCGTGGACATCCAGGTCGAGGGAAGCGACACGGCCGTCTCGGCCCGGTACGTCGTCGCCTGCGACGGCGGCAACAGCTTCACCCGCACCCGGCTCGGCATCGGCCAGGAGGACTACGGGTTCTCCGAACCGTGGATGGTCTGCGACTTCCGCCTGACCGGTCCCGCGGACATTCCCAAGGCCCGCCAGGTCTGCGACCCCGAGCAGCCGGTGTCGGTCATCTCGCTGGGCCCCCGCCACCACCGGTTCAGCTTCATGCTCGACTCGGCGGAGGACTTCCCCGTCGAGCGGGAGCCCGACCGGGTGTGGGCACGCGTCGGCGCCTACGTCGGCCGCGACCAGGCCGAGCTGATCCGCGTCGCCACCTACACGTTCCGCTCGCTCGTCGCGGAACGCTGGCGCAGCGGCCGGGTCCTGCTCGCGGGGGACGCGGCCCACCAGATGCCGCCCTTCCTCGGGCAGGGCATGTGCTCGGGTGTCCGCGACGCCCAGAACCTCGCGTTCAAGCTCGACGCCGTCCTGCGCGGCGCCGACGACGCGCTGCTCGACACCTACCAGAGCGAACGCGAGCCGCACGTCCGGGCGATCATCGCCAAGGGCATCGAACTGGGCCGCGTGCAGACCATGCGCGATCCGGTGGCCGCCGCCGAGCGCGACGCCCGGCTGCTGGCCCAGCGTGCGGCGAACGGCCGCCCCGACAAGATGCGCTTCCCGGGCCTCGGCCCCGGACTGCACGACGACTCCCCGCAGGCGGGCCACCTGATGCCGCAGGGCCGCATCGAGGCGCACGGCACCGAAGGGCTCTTCGACGCCGTACTCGGCCGCGGATTCACGCTCCTCGTCGACGGCCGCGCCGGCGCCTCGCTCGACGCCCCGACCGCCGAGACCGCCGCCGGACTCGGAGTCTCCGTCCACCACCTGACCGACCGCCGCCTCACCACCCAGGGGATCACCGACACCGACGGTGTCTACGGCCGCTGGTTCGACGAGACCGGCCGCGGCGCCGTCCTGTGGCGGCCCGACTTCTACGTCCTCGGCACCGCGAGCACGCCGTCGGACGTACCGGCGCTCCTGAAAACCCTTGCATCTGCAATCGAACCCACTCAGACTCCTGCCACCGTCACAGAAGGGATCCGGCGATGACAGTGCCGTCCGCCACCCGCCCACTGGTCCACCGCGGAATATCCGCAAAAACGTTCATGCTGCTGGCTGCCTGGATCGTCGCCTCCCTGGAGGGCTACGACCTCGCCGTGTACGGAGTCAGCGTCCCCGCCCTCCTGGGCGACCCGTCCCTCGGCATCGACAAGTCGGAGGTCGGCTCCATCGGATCCACCGTCGGCCTGGGCATGCTCATCGGCGCGGCGCTCGCCGGAGCACTCGTCCACCGCACGGGACCTCGTCGTCTCCTGGTCGTCGGCGCCTCCGTGTTCTCGGTCGGCATGGCGCTCAGCGCCGCCGCCGGTGGCGCCTCGTCCCTGGGCACAGGGCGCCTCGTCGTCGGCCTCGGTCTGGGCGTCGTCCTGCCCACGCTCAACGCCTTCGTCGCCGACCTCAGCGAGCCGGAGCATCGCAGTCGCAACATCACCCTGATGATGAGTGGCTACGCGGCCGGCGCCCTGCTCTCCCCGCTGCTCGGCACCGCCCTGCTCCCCGACGTCTCCTACCGCTGGCTGTACGTGATCGGCGTGCTGCCGGTGTTCGTGGCCGTGCCGCTCCTGCTCCGGCTGCCCGAGAGCCCCTTCCACCTGAGCCGCACCGGCCGACCGGACGAGGCACGCGCGGTGGAGGCGCGCCTCGGTCTCGCCCGCTCCGACGCCGAACCGGCGTCCGACCCGGGCCGCTGGCTCGGCCTCGGCTCACTGCTCACGGGCGGCCTGGCGGTCTCGACCGTCCTCTTCTGGGCCATGTCGTTCTGCGGACTCCTGCTCGTCTTCGGCATCAGCACCTGGCTGCCGAGCATCATGCAGGCCGCCGGCTTCTCCCTCGGGTCGGCGCTGCTCCAGACGGCGGCCATGTGGCTGGGCGTCGGGTGCGGTGTCATCGTCGGCGGCCGGGTCGCGGACGCGCTCGGCGCCCGCCGCGTCGTGATCGCCGCGTTCCTGGTCGGCACCGTGAGCCTGATCGCGATGAGCACCCGCCCGCCGACCCCCGTCATGTTCGTCCTCATGTTCGTCAGCGGCTTCGGGTTCATCGGCTCGCAGATCCTCGGCAACGCGTTCATCGTGACCAGATACCCGGACGCCCTGCGCGCCAACGGCCTCGCCTGGGCCCTGTCCGTCGGCCGCTTCGGCGCGATCGTCGGACCGTCGCTGGGCGCGTTCGTCCTCGGCTCGGGCAACGGCGTCGAATGGGCCTTCTACGCCTTCGCGGTCCCCGCGCTCATCGGCGCACTCGTGGCGGGCGCCGTACCACGGGGCCGGGTGGCCACGGCATGACCCTCACCACCCCCGCACCGACGGTCTACGAATCGTGGGCGCAGCGTGTCGTGTTCGGCTCGGGCTCCGCCCGGGCCGACGTGGCCGCCGAGGTCACCGGGCTCGGCGCGCGCCGGGTCCTGGTGGTCGCGGCCGAGGGAGAACGCGCCCTGGCCGAGCGGATCTGCGCGGACGTACCCGTCGTGGCGACCTTCAGCGCGGTCAGGCCCCACGTACCGGCAGAGGTGGCAGAGGCCGTACGGGAGGCTGCCCGCACCCACGACGCCGACCTCCTGCTGAGCGTGGGCGGCGGTTCGACGACGGGCACCGCCAAGGCGGCGGCCCTGACCACCGGGCTGCCGATCCTCGCCGTCCCCACGACGTACGCCGGCTCCGAGGCGACCCCCGTCTGGGGCCTGACCGAGGACGGCCACAAGCGCACCGGCGTCGACCTGAAAGTGCTTCCGCGTGTCGTCGTCTACGACGCCACCCTCATGCTGTCGCTGCCGACGAGGCTGTCGGTGACCTCAGGCCTCAACGCCCTCGCCCACTGCGTCGACGCGTGGTGGGCACCACGGCACAACCCGATCAGCTCGGCGCTCGCCGTCGAGGGCGTCCGGTCACTGGCGTCCTCGCTGCCCCGCATCGTCGCCGACGGCCAGGACGCCGCGGCCCGCCACGACATCCTCTTCGGCACCTACCTCGGGGCCGTCGCCTTCGCCGGGGCCGGATCCGGACTGCACCACAAGGTGTGCCACGTCCTCGGCGGCGCGTACGACCTCGAACACGCCGCCCTCCACTCCGTGATCCTGCCGCACGTGGTCGGCCTCAACCTGCCCGCGGCACCCGACGCGACCAGACACCTCGGCGCCGCGCTCGACGAACACGGCGACCCTTTCGGCGCGCTGCTCGCCCTCTACAAGATGCTCGAACCCCCGTGTTCGCTGCGCGAGTTGGGGCTCGCGGAGGAGGAACTCGACCGGGCCGCCGACCTGGTCATGGCCCAGGTGCCGGACTCCAACCCGCGCCGGGTCACCTGCGACGAGACGCGCGGGCTGCTGGGGCGTGCGTGGCGGGGCGACACCCCGGTACTGGTCCCACTCACCTCCGTCCGCACGAAAGAGCAACTCCGATGACTGAGACCGCTGAGACAACTGCGACGGCAACGGCGACGACGGAACAGGAACTGACCGACAAGGTCGTCGCGAGCTTCGACGGCGCCAAGGACGAACGGTTCCGCGAGGTGATGCAGGCGCTGGTCAGGCACGCGCACGCGTTCGTGCGCGAGACCCGGCTCACCGAGGAGGAGTGGAACACGGCCGTCGAGTTCCTCACCGCGGTCGGTCACATCACGACCGACACACGCCAGGAGTTCGTCCTGCTCTCGGACGTCCTCGGCATCTCCATGCTGACCGTGGCGGTCAACGAACCAGACCCGGACGAGGGCGACGAGGGGACCGAGTCCACGGTCCTCGGCCCGTTCTTCGTCCAGGACTCGCCCGGGATCGAGCTCGGCGGCGACATCGCGCGGGGTGCGACCGGCGAGCCGTCGTGGGTCAGCGGTGTGGTGACGGACACCGACGGTGCCCCGGTCGCGGGGGCCCGCGTCGAGGTCTGGGAGGCCGACGAGGACGGTATGTACGACGTCCAGTACGACAGCGGTGAACTCGCGGGCCGCGCCCACCTGTTCACCGACGCCGAGGGCCGGTATCGCTTCTGGGGCCTCACCCCCACGCCGTACCCGATCCCGGACGACGGCCCCGTGGGCCGGCTCCTCGATCACGCCGGCCGGTCACCGATGCGCGCACCGCACCTGCACTTCATGGTGACGGCCCCCGGATTCCGGCGTCTCGTCACGCACATCTTTGTCGCTGGGGACCCCGGTCTGGACACCGACTCCGTCTTCGGCGTGAAGGAGTCGCTCGCGTACCGCTTCGACCGTCACGAGGCCGGCAGTGCGGCGCCGGACGGCCGCCGGCCGACGGGGACTTGGACCTCGGCGACCTTCGACATCGTCCTCAGGAGGGAGGGCGGCGGGCCGGTCACCCCGCCCGCGACCCACCCGTCCGCGCTCGACGACTGCGCCGAGGCGGCTGTCTGATGGGCATGGACAAGGTGGTCGCCACGGCTTTGGAGGCGGTGGCCGATGTGCCGGAGGGTGCGTCGCTGGCGGTGGGTGGTTTCGGGCTGAGCGGTGTGCCGAACGTGCTGATCCAGGCGTTGTACGAGCGCGGGGTCGCGGGGTTGTCGGTGGTGTCGAACAACTGCGGTGCCATGGAGTCGGGTCTCGCGGTGCTGCTCGCGGCGGGCCGCATCGCCCGGGTGACGGGCTCGTACATCGGTGCGAACAAGGAGTTCGCCCGCCAGTATCTGGCCGGTGAGCTGGAGGTCGAGCTGATCCCGCAGGGCACGCTCGCCGAGCGGCTGCGGGCCGGCGGGGCCGGCATCCCGGCCTTCTTCACTCCGGCCGGGGTGGGCACCCAGGTCGCGGAGGGCGGACTGCCCTGGCGCTACGACGGCCAGGGGGGTGTCTCGCTGGCCTCGCCGGCGAAGGAGGTGCGGGAGTTCGACGGCATCGAGTACGTGCTGGAGCGGGGGATCCGTACCGACTTCGCGCTGGTGCGGGCGGCGAAGGGCGACCGGCACGGGAATCTGGTGTTCAGCAAGTCCACCCGGAACTTCAACCCCCTCTCCGCCATGGCCGGCCGGATCACCGTCGCCGAGGTGGAGGAACTGGTCGAGCCGGGCGCCATCGACCCGGACGCCGTGCATCTGCCGGGCATCTTCGTGCAGCGGGTGATCGCGCTGACGCCCGGGCAGGCGGCCGACAAGAAGATCGAGCAGCGGACGGTGAGCAGCTGATGGCCTGGACACGCGAACAGATGGCCGCCCGTGCCGCCCGCGAACTGCGCGACGGGCAGTACGTGAACCTGGGCATCGGGTTGCCGACGCTGATCCCCAACTACCTCCCGGCCGGGGTGGAGGTGGTCCTGGAGTCGGAGAACGGCATCCTGGGCACCGGCCCCTACCCCACCGACGACCAGGTCGACCCCGATCTGATCAACGCGGGCAAGGAGACCGTGACCGTCCTGCCGGGGGCTTCCTTCTTCGACTCGGCGCTCTCCTTCGGGATGATCCGGTGCGGGCACATCGACGTCGCCGTGCTGGGCGCGATGCAGGTCTCGGCGGGCGGCGACCTGGCGAACTGGGCCATCCCCGGGAAGCTGATCACCGGGATCGGCGGCGCCATGGACCTCGTCCACGGCGCCCGCACGGTCATCGTCGTCATGACGCACACCGCGAAGGACGGCTCCCCCAAGATCCTGGAGCAGTGTGAACTGCCGCTCACCGGCAGGGCGTGTGTGAACCGGGTCATCACCGATCTGGGTGTTCTCGACGTCACCACCGGCGGGCTGGTGCTCGTCGAGAGGGCGCCGGGCGTCACGGCCGAGGAGATCGTGACGAAGACCGCCGCGAAGATCCGCATCCCCGAGGAGATCCAGCCATGACGCACGGCCTGTCCCGCGGCCTCAAGGACGTCTACATCGTGGACGCCGTCCGGACCCCGATCGGCCGCTACAACGGCGCCCTGGCCTCGGTGCGCCCGGACGACCTCGGCGCCCACGCCCTCCGCGCACTCCTCGCCCGCACCCCCGGCCTGGACCCTGCCCGCATCGAGGACGTCTACTTCGGCAACGCCAACGGCGCCGGCGAGGACAACCGCAACGTCGCCCGCATGGCCGCCCTCCTCGCCGGGCTGCCCACCACCGTCCCCGGAGTCACGGTCAACCGCCTGTGCGCCTCCGGCCTCGAAGCCGTCATCCAGGCCGCCCGCGCCATCGCCCTCGGCGACGCCTCCATCGCCCTGGCCGGCGGTGTCGAGTCGATGACCCGCGCGCCCTACGTCCTGCCCAAGAACGACCGCGCCTTCCCCGCCGGGCACACCGAGCTGTACTCGACCACCCTCGGCTGGCGCATGACCAACCCGAAGATGGACCCCCAATGGACCATCCCCCTCGGCGAGAGCGCGGAGTTGATCGCCGACAAGCACAAGATCACCCGGGAGCAGCAGGACGAGTACGCCCTCGCCAGCCACCACAAGGCCGCCACAGCACAGCAGTCGGGCCTGTTCGACGCCGAACTCGCCCCCGTGACCATCCCCCAGCGCAAGAGCGACCCGCTCGTCTTCGCCACCGACGAATGCGTCCGCGCCGACGCCTCCCTCGCCGCCATGGCCAAGCTGAAGCCGTCCTTCCGCACGGAGGGCGGCACGGTCACCGCGGGCAACGCCTCCCCCCTCAACGACGGCGCCGCCGCCCTCCTCCTCACCGACGAGGAGGGTCTGAAGGCCACCGGCCGCGAACCCCTCGCCCGCATCTCCGCCACCGGCGTCTCCGCGCTCGACCCGGACTACTTCGGCCTCGCCCCCGTCGAAGCCGTCAACCGCGCCCTCACCAAAGCCGGCAGAACATTCGACGACCTGACCACCCTCGAACTCAACGAGGCGTTCGCCGCCCAGGTCCTCGGATGCGTCGCCGAATGGCCCGAGTTCGACCCCGCCATCCTCAACCCCCAGGGCGGCGCCATCGCCCTCGGCCACCCCCTCGGCGCATCCGGCGCCCGCCTCGCCACAACCGTCGCCCACCAACTCGCCCGCCAGGGCACGGGAGTCGGTGTGGCCACCCTCTGCATCGGCGTCGGCCAGGGCCTCGCCCTCGTCCTCGAACGCTGAGTCACGCGGACGCATGCCACCTGGTGACCCGCGGTCAGTCGATCGGTCTCGAAGCGGCGGGTCGGATTCGGATCGTCCTCGATGGAGACCAGAACCCGGACCCGGGTCGACCGGTCTTGTGGGCGCACGGGCGGCTACGCGGTGTTGTTCCAGTCGTACGGCCCGCCCCCGCGCCACTCGATCAGCTCCGGGTCGTCGACGGCCCTGTCCTCGGCGGGCAGACCTGCCTCGTTCAGGAACTCCAGCACATCGAAGAGGCTGTACGCGGTGCCTATGCGCTCGCCACGAATCGTCACCTGCCGCCCACCGTCCGACGAGGGCGGCAGCACGACCGCAGGGGGGTGCTCGTTCATATCACCACCATGCGCTCCACACGGTGGGCATGCAGGTCGACGACCGTGACAGGTGGGTGAGGAGGAGCGTCGTCGTCGTCTCCTCGGTCAGGAGCGCGGCAGGATTACCGGCCCTTGGGCGGCTGGTGCAGCCCGAAGGCGGAGCCCTGGTCGTCGCGGCACAGCTTGAACCGGCCGAACCGGGCGACCGACTCCTCGTCCTCGGCTCCTTCCTCGCCGATGTCTTCGACGGTGCCGCCCAGCTCCCGCAGTTTGGCGACCGCGGCGTCCAGGTCGTCGACGCGGAAGAACAGGTACGGGGAGGCACCGGCGTCGCCGCCGTGCATGCCGCCCGGCAGCCCGTCGGTGGCGATGGCGAAGCCGCGTCCGGTGGGGCCAGGGTCGAATGACCAGCCGAAGAGGGCTCCGTAGAAGGCCCGCCCGCGCTCGGGGTCGGCCACGCCGAGTTCGAAGAAGCTGGGTTCGCCCGCCATGTCACGCTCCTTTCCGTGGAGCACATGCACCCGCCATGCGCACGGTACGCGGGCCACGGTGTCGACGCGACTTCGTACGGCTGCCGACCTGGCTCGCCCGGACGCCCGCTGGCCCATCGTCAGTGGCGAGCCGTAGGGCGACGCGCTCGACATCGACGTCACCGTCGACTGCGTATGCCCTGTGCTGACCATGTGCACCCGGAAGGAACTCAGGAGCCGGTGACGCCCAGAGAGACGAAGTCGTAGCCGGAGTAGGCGTCGGAGCGGTAGACATTGGTCAGCCGGGAGCCGCGCCACACGAGCTGCTTCTCGTAGACGAGCGGCAGGTGGTAGGCGCCCTCGGAGACCCGCTGGTTGATCTTGCGGGAGATCGTGGCGACCTGGTCGGAGCGGGTCGTGGAGAGGGCGTCGTCCAGGAGCTTGTTGATTTCCGTGGTGTTGATCTCCGCGAGGTTGGTGTTGGCGCTCAGCGAGATGAGCCTGCCGTCGACCAGCGGCGGCCAGAAGCCCTGGAGAGACGGGAAGTCGCTGCTCCAGCCGGTGACGATGATGCCGTAGCCCCTGGCTCTCACCTGCGCCGGAGCACCGGAGACCATGGGGCTCTGCGCCGAGTCGATCCGGTCGATTTCGGCTGTGATGCCGACCTTGCGCAGTGACTCCCGCAGGGCGGTGGCGGCGTCCACCTCGTGCGGTCTGTCGCCGCGCACCGCGATCTTGGTGGAGAATCCGCTCGGCTTGCCACAGGCCTTGAGCTCCGCCTTGGCCTTGGTGGTGTCCGGCTTGCCGTCGTTCTTGAGGAGGCCGTACGGGTCGTAGCTGGAATCGGCGCCGATGAAGCCCGGCGGGAGCAGGTTGGGGGCGATGTCACCGCCTGCGGCGGGTCCGCCGAACGCGGTCTGTAGAACCGCGTGGTCGGCCGCGTAGATGACCGCCTTGCGGCAGTGGACGTTGTTCATGGGCTTGACGCTCTGAGGGAAGGCGGCGTAGCGAATGATGCCGGTCGACAAGGCGTCCAGGTTCTTCCTCAGTGTTGGGGTCTTCATCGCTTGCGCACGGGCGGCGTCGCTCAGACCGCCGCGCCAGAGCGCCAGGTCGTACGAGCCGTCCATCAGACCTCTGCTCATGACGTCGGCGCTGGAACCGGAACTGAGGATGTCGACCGTGATCGCTTCGGGCAGGGCGGCCCGGACGGGGTCGGACGACTTGTTCCAGTGGGGGTTGCGGACGAGTTTGAGGGACTTGTCGGGCGAGTAAGCCTCGAACTTGTACGGCCCGTTGGAGAACGGGTTGCGGCCGTACTGCGTCTTGGTGTCCTTCTCCTTCTTGACCGGCGAGGCGGCCGTCATGGCCAGCATCTGCTCGAAGTCGCTGTTGGGACGGGGGAGAGTGAAGACGATGGTCTGTTCGTCGGGGGTCTGGATCGCTTTCAGGCCGGACTTCGAGGTGTCCTTGTACGGGCCCTTGTAGTCACGGTCCGGGTCGAGCACTGGTTGCAGGTAGGACGGGCCGCCGTAGAGTTCGTCCTGCGCCCACAGCCGCTCGATCCCGTACAGGTCGGACACCTGTCCGGATGGCGCTGTGGCCCTGCCGCGGTAAAGGGTCCGTTTGAGGACCCTCATCGTCGTCCTGTGCCCGGGGTCAGGTCGCGCTCCGGGTGTCGGCGGTGAGGTCCAGTGCGATGTCGGTGATCATGTCCTCCTGGCCGCCGACCATGCCGCGTCGGCCCGCCTCGACGAGGATGGCGCGGGTGTCGAGACCGTGGCGGGTGGCGGCGATCTCGGCGTGGCGCAGGAAGCTGGAGTACACGCCCGCGTAGCCGAGGGTGAGGGTTTCGCGGTCGACCCGTACTTCGCGGTCCTGGAGGGGGCGTACGAGGTCGTCGGCGGCGTCCATCAGCGGGAACAGGTCGCAGGCGTGGTCCCAGCCCATCAGGTCGGCGACCGCGACGAACGCCTCCAGGGGACAGTTGCCCGCCCCCGCGCCCTGCCCGGCGAGCGAGGCGTCGACCCGCACCGCGCCGCTCTCCACGGCGACGACCGTGTTGGCCACGCCCAGGGCGAGGTTGTGGTGGGCGTGGATGCCCAACTCCGTTGCCGGGTCGAGGACTTCGCGGTAGGCGCGGAAGCGGTCGCGGACGTCGTCCATCGTGAGACGGCCGCCGGAGTCGGTGACGTACACGCAGTGGGCGCCGTACGACTCCATCAGCTTGGCCTGGCGGGCGAGTTCGGCCGGTTCCGCCATGTGGGACATCATCAGGAACCCGGCGACGTCCATGCCCAACTCCCGCGCGGCGGCGATGTGCTGGGCGGAGATGTCGGCCTCGGTGCAGTGGGTGGCGATCCGGACGCTGCGGATGCCGAGGGAGTGGGCCCGCCTGAGGTCGTGGAGCGTGCCGATGCCGGGCAGCAGCAGGGTCGTGGGCACCGCGTGCGTGGTGGCGTCCACCACGGCCTCGATCCACTCCCAGTCGGTGTGGGCGCCGACGCCGTAGTTGATGCTGGAGCCGGCCAGACCGTCGCCGTGGGCGATCTCGATCGCCGCGACGCCCGCCGCGTCCAGGGCGGCGGCGATCGCGCGAGCCTGGCCGACGGTGTAGCGGTGCCGGATGGCGTGCATGCCGTCCCGCAGGGTGACGTCCTGGACGTACAGACGAGTGGTCGTCGTGGTCGTCGTGCTCATCGTGCGGCCCCTTCGGTGGCGCCTTGTGCGGTCAGTCGGTGTGCAGTGATGCGTTGGGCGGTGTGCAGCGCGGCCGAGGTCATGATGTCGAGGTTTCCGGCGTAGGCCGGGAGGTAGTGGGCGGCGCCCTCGACCTCCAGGAAGACCGACACCTTCAGCGGGTCGGCCACGCCCGGGGCGAGGGTGCGCAGGGGGTCGTCGGCGGCGACCCGCTCGTACTGCACCTTCTGCTTGAGCCGGTAGCCGGGCACGTACGCCTGAACCTTGCCGACCATCTCCTCCACGGACGCCGTGACGGCCTCGGTGGCGCAGTCGGAGACCAGGCAGTGCACGGTGTCCCGCATGATCAGCGGGGGTTCGGCCGGGTTGAGGACGATGATCGCCTTGCCGCGGCCGGCGCCGCCGACCTTCTCGATCGCGGCGGAGGTGGTCTCGGTGAACTCGTCGATGTTGGCGCGGGTGCCGGGACCGGCCGAGCGGGAGGCGATGGACGCGACGATCTCGCCGTAGTGGACCGGGGTGACCGCGCCCACGGCGGCGACGATCGGGATGGTGGCCTGGCCGCCGCAGGTGACCATGTTGACGTTCGGCGCGTCCAGGTGGGCGTCGCCGTTGACGGGCGGGACCACGTACGGGCCCAGGGCGGCCGGGGTGAGGTCGACGAGGGTGCGGCCCAGCGGGCGCAGCACCGCGTCGTGGTGGCGATGGGCCCCGGCGGAGGTCGCGTCGAAGACGATCTCCACGTCGGCGAACTCGTCCAGGGCGACGAGCCCCTCGACGCCGTTGTGGGTGGTGGCCACCTTCAGGCGGCGGGCGCGGGCCAGTCCGTCGGAGTCGGGGTCGATGCCGGCCATGGCGGCGATCTCCAGGGTCTCCGACAGCCGCAGCACCTTGATCATGAGGTCGGTGCCGATGTTGCCCGAGCCGATGACGGCCACTTTGGTCTTGCCGCTCACTGGTCGTCCTCCTTGGCGTCGGCGAAGGCGGCCCGTACCGAGCCCAGGCCCGAGATGCGGGCCTCGAACACATCACCGGCGGACGCGGGCACCATCGGGCCCAGGGCCCCGGTCAGCACCAGGTCGCCGGCCCGCAGGGGGTCGCCGCGCTCGGCAAGCGCCGAGGCCAGCCACACCGCCGCGTTGAGCGGACTCCCGAGACAGTCGGCGCCGGTGCCCTCGGAGACGGTCTCGCCGCCCCGGGTCATGGTCATCGTCACGGCGCGCAGGTCCACGGCGGCGAGGGGGACGGGGGTGGCGCCGAGGACGTACAACCCGGAGGAGGCGTTGTCGGCGACCGTGTCGAGGAGGGAGATGTCCCAGTCCCGCACCCGGCTGTCCACGATCTCCAGCGCGGGCAGCACGAAGTCGACCGCCCGCAGCACGTCGACGACCGTGCACTCGGGGTGCGGCAGATCGCGCCCGAGCACCAGGGCGACCTCCGCCTCCACCTTGGGCTGGAGCAGCCGCCCGGCGGGCACCGTGCCGCCGTCGGGCACGGCCATGTCGGCGAACAGCGCACCGAAGTCGGGCTGGTCCACACCGAGTTGGCGCTGTACGGCGACCGAGGTCAGGCCGATCTTCCGGCCGACGATCCGGCGTCCGGCGTCCGAGCCGCGCCGGACGTTCAGCTGCTGCACGGCGTAGGCGGTCCGCAGATCGGCGCCCTCCTCGAACAGATCACGTACGGGCGGGCAGGGGACGCCGGTACGGGTGGCCTCGGCCAGCAGGTCGGCGGCCTTGAGCACGTCCGGTGGCACGGTCGGCATGGAATGCCTCCAGGGTTCCGAGGGAGGAATGCGATGGGTCGATACCGATATAGACAGCGTCCGTCCGAACGGACAAACTTTGTTCCGTGACACGGAACAACGCGGGCGGCAGCATGCTGGAAAAGGCCGCACTCATCATCGAGAGCTTCCGTCCGGACGGTGGTTCTTTCCGTCTGTCGGAACTTTCGGAGCGTACGGGTCTGCCCAAGCCGACGGTGCACCGGCTGGCGGCGGATCTCGTCGGGCTGGGCTGGCTGGAGCGGTCGGGCGCCGAGTACCGGCTCGGCGCCAAGCTGTTCGAGCTGGGTTCGCTGGTGCCGCACCGGCTCGATCTGCGGGAGACGGCCCTGCCCTTCCTCCAGGATCTGTTCGAGGCCACCCACGAGACCGTCCACCTCGGTGTCCGTGAAGGCCTTGAGGTGGTCTACCTGGAGCGCATCCACGGCCACGAGGCCTCCTGGCTGCCCTCCCGTATCGGCGGCAGCCTGCCGCTGACCTGCACCGGCGTCGGCAAGGCCCTGCTGGCCTTCTCGGGTGCGGAGCTGATGGAGGAGGTCCTGTCCCGGCCGCTGCCGAGCCTCACCCCGCACTCGATCACCGATCCGGCCCGGATGCGGACGGCCCTGGAGAAGATCCGCGTCTCCGGTCTCGCCTACGAGGAGCAGGAGGCCGCGCTGGGCATGAGCTGCATCGCGGCCCCCGTCTTCGCGGGCGGCACCACGGTCGCCGCCCTGTCGGTCGCGGTGCCGCGTGCCCGCTTCAGCCCGGCCCAACTGGCCCCCGCTGTACGGACGGCGGCCCTGGGACTGTCCCGGGTGCTGCGCAGGGGCGGCTGACAAGACCTTCAGCCGGTCCCGGGCTGGACGAGCTTGAAGAAGAGCCGCGCACCGGCCCGTTGAGCGGACTGCCGCACCCGGGCGGCGACCGACCGGGTCGGGGCGACGACGGAATCACCGGCCAGCCGGGGGAAGAGGGCCTCGGCGTTGCCGCGGTTGACGGCCGCGAGGGTGGCGGGATCCACACCGCTGTCCAGCCCGTTGGCGAAGTACTGACCGGCGGCCGTGGGCGCGAAGGGCCAGTCGCTGCCGAACAGGACGTGCCCGGGGCGGGCGAAGGCGAGCAGCGTGGGCAGCGCGGCAGGGCTGGAGGAGAGCGCGGTGTCGAAGTAGAAGCCGCGGAAGTCGTCCAGGACGTCCAGGGGACCGCGCCCGGTGCTGCCGGCGATGGCGACGGCCATGCGGTGGGAGGCGTACGGCAGGAAGCCGCCCGCATGGCTGAGCACGAACCGGATGTTCGGGTAGCGGCGCGGGACCCCGTTGCGGACGAGGAGGTAGGCGGCGCGGGTGGTGTCGAGGAGGAAGTCGGCGGCGAAGGGCGGGATGCCGTCGACCGGGGGCGCCGGGAGGTCCGCCGGGTGGACGAAGACCACGGCGCCGTGGTCGTCGAGGACCCGCCACAGGGCGTCCTGGCCGTCGGCGCCGAGGTAGGAGCCGTTGCTGTTGGCGAGCAGGGTGACTCCGTCGGCGCCCAGCCCGGTCAGGGCACGCTCCGCCTCCTTGGCCGATGTCTCGGCGTCGGGCATGGGCAGCGTGGCGAACCAGCCGAAGCGGTCGGGGTGTTGGGCGGCGAGCGCGGCGGAGAAGTCGTTGAGGTGCCGGGCCAGGTCGGTGGCCTCCGCCGGGTCGGCCAGGAAGCCGGCGCCCGGCGTGGAGACGGACAGGATCGCCGTGTCGGTCTCCAGCAGGTCCATCAGTTCCAGGGCTGCCTCGGGGCTCCAGTCGGGCAGTGCCCGGCCGCCCGCCTCGGCGATGCCCGCCCGGGTGAGGGCGTCGCGGTAGAGGGGCGGGACGAGGTGCTGGTGGACGTCGATCCGGCGGGGTGCTGGGGTCATGGGGTGCCTCATGGTTCTCGTGCGGCTCTGGTCAGGCCTGCTTGTTGCTCTCCTCGGTGAGGCGGACCGCCGCCTCGTACACCAGTCGCGCGTGCAGCTCGAACATCGCCACCAGGTCGACGGCCTCGCCGTGGACCTCCCGGTGGATGAATAGACCGTCGGCACCGGCGACCGCGTAGGTGGTCAGCGTGTGCACGGCGGCTTCGTCCAGCTCCGGGAACAGTGCCTCGACCACTTCGACGACCCGTTGCCGGGCGATCTCGCGGACCTGGAGGAAGACGGTGCGGCCCCGGGGTTCGCTGGGCCGCCGTTCCAGGGCCAGCATCAGGCCGAGGCGCAGGAAGTCGGGCGCGTCGACCAGGGACCTCGCCACGTTCGCCGCCATCGCGGTCACCCGCTCCAGCGGAGTCCCGGTCTCCTCGCCGGGCAGATCGACGGCCGCGAGCCAGGTCTCGAAGCTGCGCTCGATCACCGCGGCGATCAGGTCGTCCTTGTCCTTGAAGTGCCAGTAGATCGAGCTGGCGGGCAGCCCGCACTTGGCGCTGACCGCCGCGATGGACGTGCCCTCGTACCCGCGCTCGCCCGCGATCTCGACGGTGGCGTCGAGGATGCGCTGCCGCGACTCCACCCCGTTCGCACGCTTTCTGCGCGCCGGCTCTGCCCTGGTCATCGCATGTGCCCTTTCCGTCGTTTCCCGCACTTGACCCCTCGGGGCACCCAGCTTACCGTAGCGACCACTCCAATTGGAATGAGCGCTACGGTAAGAATGGCGACAGTGAGGTGGCCAGGTGCAGGAGACATACGACATAGCGGTGATCGGATACGGGCCCACAGGGGTGACGGCGGCGAACCTGCTGGGCGCGCTGGGCCTCAGCGTGGTCGTGCTGGAGCGCGACGCAGACGTCTACTCCCGGGCGCGGGCGATCTCCACGGACGAGGAGGTCATCCGGATCTGGCAGCGGACCGGACTGGCGGACCGGCTGAAGGAGGACATGCTGGCCGAGCGGCCACTGGACTTCGTCGACGCACGCGGCCGCACCTTCCTCAGCGCCTGCCCCACACCGCGCGGGCACGGCCATCCGCCGCAGATGTTCATCTACCAGCCGGCGCTGGAACAGGTCCTGCGCGACGGCGTCGACCGCTACCCGAACGTGGAGATCCTGCTGCGCCACGAGTGCCTGCGGCTCGTCCAGGACACCGAAGGTGTGGAGCTGACAATGCTCGCGACCGCCGACGACTCCGTACGGCGGCTGCGCGCGCGGTACGTCATCGCGGCCGACGGCGGCTCCAGCCTCACCCGTGCCCAGCTCAACGTGGGGTACGAGGGACGGACGTACGAGGACCGCTGGGTCGTCATCGACACCAAGATGCTCAAGCCCTGGCCGGACCACGACCGGCTGCGCTTCCGCTGCGACCCGGTGCGCCCGGCCGTGGACTGCCCGACCCCGCTCGGGCACCACCGCTGGGAGTTCCCGATCCTCCCCGGCGACGACGAGAAGCACCTGACCACCGACGACGCCATCCACACGATGGTGTCCCGGTACGGCATCGGCCGGGACCAGATAGAAATCCTGCGGGCCACCGTCTACAGCCACCACGTCCGCTTCGCGGCCCGCTTCCGGGTCGGCAGGGTCTTCCTCGCCGGTGACGCCGCGCACGCCATGCCGCCGTGGATCGGCCAGGGCATGGCCGCCGGGGTACGGGACGCGGCCAACCTGTGCTGGAAACTCGCCGCCGTGCTGCGCGGCGAACTGCCCGAGACGGTCCTCGACTCCTACGAGACCGAACGCAAGCCGCACGTCAGGGAGATCACCCGGCGGGCCGTGTTCACCGGGAAGATCATCACCGAACGGCGGCTGCCCGTCGCCAGGATCCGGGACACGGCACTGTACGCGGTGCGTGGACTGTCGGGCATCAGCAAACGGCTCGTGGACGCGCACTGGATACCGGTCGCCCGCTACGCCAAGGGGTTTCTGGCCCACCCGCGCGCCAAGGCCTCCGGGCGCCAGATCCCCCAGCCCTGGGTGACCGGTCCGGACGGGGTACGGGTCCGCCTCGACGACGTACTCGGCGGACGCTGGCTGCTCCTGCACGGCGGTCTGCCCGTCCCACAGCCCGCGTGGGACCGCTCCGGTGTCCCCTCGCTGGCTGTCCTGGCGGCGGGCTCGCGCCCGGCCGAGGGCGCGGTCGTCGACAGCGACGGTGTGCTGCTCGCCTGGATGGCGCGACACGGCGCGGCCACCCTCGCCCTGCGCCCGGACGCCTTCGTCTACGCCGCCGCTCCCCGGGGCGACCGACTCCCGCGGCCCCCGGCCGGTTTCGCACCGGCACCCAGCCACATCGGCCACATCGGCCAAGGAGCGTCATGACCACGCACACCGCACCGCCGCCCATGAAGGAGTCCCTGGTCGACATCGGCGGCCGGCGGATCTTCGTCGCCGAGACCGGCGACGGCCCGCCCGTCCTGCTGCTGCACGGCGGCGGCCCCGGAGCCTCCGGAGTCTCCAACTACTCCAGGAACATCGCCGAGTTGGCCAAGCAGTACCGGGTCATCGTGCCCGACCTGCCCGGCTACGGCCGCAGCACCAAGGGCGTCGACGGCTCCGACCCGTTCGGACACCTCGCCACCGGCATCCGCGGCCTCCTCGACCAACTAGGCCTGGACAAGGCCCACTTGGTAGGCAACTCCTACGGCGGCGCCTGCGCCCTGCGCCTCGCCCTGGACACCCCCGACCGGGTCGAGCGCATGGTACTGATGGGCCCCGGCGGCATCGGCACCACCCGCGCCCTGCCCACGCCGGGCCTCAACAGCCTGCTCAACTACTACTCCGGGGACGGCCCTTCACGGCCGAAGCTGGAGAGGTTCATCCGCAACTTCCTCGTCTTCAACGCCGCCGACGTGCCCGACAGCGTCATCGACGCCCGCTACGAGGCGAGCATCGACCCCGAGGTCGTCGCGGCCCCGCCGCTGCGCCGCCCATCGGGCCCGAACGCCCTGCGCACCATGTGGAAGATGGACTTCACCCGGGACGACCGCCTGTCCCGGCTGCCCGTGCCGACGCTGGTGCTGTGGGGAGCGGCCGACAAGGTGAACCGCCCTTCCGGTGGCCGGATGCTGGCCGACCGCATGCCCGACTGCGATCTCTACGAGGTCGCCAACACCGGGCACTGGGTCCAGTTCGAACGCGCGGAACTGTTCAACCGCGTCTGCGCCGACTTCCTGGCGGGCCGCCGATGAACATCTTCGCGAACCCTGTCGAGAACGCCTCCGTCTTCGGTTCCGTGCACCTCGGTTACCTCGTCGTCGAGACGAACCGCTTCACCGACTGGCGCCGCTTCGGCACCGACGCCATCGGCATGCACCACGACGACCTCGACACCGGCCTGATGCGCTTCCGCCTCGACGACCAGGAGTGCCGGTTCCTGCTGCGGCGCGGCCCGGCCGAGGATGTCGTCGCCACCGGCTGGCATCTCGACGACCACACCACGTTCGAGCAGATCGAGGCCCGCGTCCGCGCCCACGGCGTCCCCTGCGTCGAGGGCACCGCCGAGGAGGCGAAGCAGCGCGGCGTCGAACGCCTCCTGCGTTTCCCCGGCCCCAAGGGCATCACCCAGGAGATCTACACCACGCCCGTCACCACATCCGAACCCCTGCGCATGCTCGCCTCCGGCTGGGTCACCGGCGACTCGGGAATGGGCCACGTCGCGATCACCTCGGCCAAACCGGCCCTGATGCGCGGCTACTTCACCACCGTCTTCGACGCCCGTCTCACCGACCGCATCGACGAGACGATCAGTGGCGTCAAGCTCAAGATCCGCTTCCTGCGCGTCAACGAGCGCCACCACTCCATCGCCATCGCCGCCGTACGGGGCCTGCCGATCGACCCGGTCCGCACCCGCGTACAGCACCTCAACGTCCAGGCCGCGTCCCTCGACGACCTCGCCCGCAGCTACGAACGCGTGCACGAACTCGGCTTCGACATGGCGCTGTCGGTCGGTCAGCACACGAACGACAAGGAACTCTCCTACTACGCCCGTTCGCCCTCGGGCTTCGAGTGGGAGGTCGGCTGGAACCCGGTCGTCGTCGACGAGACCACCTGGGAACCCTCCACCCACCAGGGCATCAGCACCTGGGGACACCTACCGGTCGGCCGGACCATCGTCGACAAGCTCCACCAGTTCCGCCTGGGCGCCCGCTCCCTCGCCCGCCCGGAGAAAACCGTCCCGGCGCTCAGCGGCGCCGGCATCCCCGACGACTGACGGACCGCCTTGACTTCGGGGCCGCGTCAGCCGTCGAAGCGCGACGAACCGAGCGTCACCTGGTGACCGACGAGGTCGATCTCGACGCCGTCGGCGGTGGCTCGCGCCGATGCGAAGCCGACGCCCTGCGGGAGGCCGACCCGCCAGTCCAGTCCGGTCTGTTCGACACCGGGGACCGTCAGGGAAAGCTCCGTACCCTGCGCCAGAAGCGTTCCCGTGGCGTTCAGCGCCGTCCCGCCGACCGTGCCCGCGACCTTGACGCGTGCCGCCTGGCCGTTCGACCCCGACGCCCGGGAGACCTGCAACGGGCCGCCGTTGCCCGCGAGTCGGGTGACCACTCCGGACAGCTCCTTGTACGAGATGGTCAGCGTGCCGGTGGCGAGGTTCGCCTCGGCGCTGCGTGCCGTCAACGACGTCACCCGCACATCACGCAGGTCCAGGTGGAGACGGTCGACGTGCAGATAGCCGCCCTGGGCGTTGTTCGTGGTGTCGATGTAGAACCGGTGCGCGGTCAGCGACACATGACCGAACTCCTCGCCGGCCGCCTGCGTCAGAAAGGGAAAGCCCTCGATCGACACGTCCAGGTCACCGTCGGTGGTGTTGGCGTAGCCGTACTTCTCCTTGGCGAGCTGGGTGACCTCCTTGTCGGCGTAGTGCACGCCGACGCGGTCGGCAGCCGTGAACAGCGCGGCGAGCACCACGACCGTGATCAGCAGAACCTTCACCCATCGACGTCTCACGCCGATCCCCCATGTTGTGTCGAGCCGAGTACAGGGCGCTCACACGGAGGCCGGGGGAGACTCTAGGACGCCGCCCGCCATGAACGGTCGTACGAATGTTCAAGGCCGCGTCAAGGTGCCCGCCCCCCGAACGGAGAGCGGGCGCCCGCAAGCTCAGACGGCGTCCAGCTCGGCCAACTCCTCGGCGGAGAGCGTCAGTTCCGTGGCCGCCGCCGAGTCACGGATGGTCTCCGGGCGGGAGGAACCCGGGATCGGGACGACCACCGGGGACTTGGCGAGCATCCAGGCCAGGCACACGCGCTGCGGACTCACACCGTGGGCCTCGGCGACCCGGGCGAAGGCGGCGTACGTCGAACCGAGCCCGCCGGCCCGGGAGATGCCGCCGAGCGGGCTCCAGGGCAGGAACGCGATGCCCAGCTCGTCGCAGAGCCGCAGTTCCGGCTCGCTGGAGCGGAAGGCCGGGGAGAACTGGTTCTGCACGGACACCAGACGCCCGCCGAGGATCTCGTTCGCCTGCCGGATCTGGTCCGGGTTCGCGTTGGAGATACCGGCCAGACGTATCTTGCCCTCGTCCAGCAGGTCCCGGATCGCGCCGACCGACTCCCCGTACGGGACCTTGGGGTCGGGCCGGTGGAACTGGTACAACCCGATGGCCTCCACACCCAGCCGCCGCAGTGAGGCCTCGCACGCCTCCTTGATGTACGCGGGGGAGCCGTTCAGGGTCCAACTGCCGTTGCCGGGACGCAGATGCCCGCCCTTGGTGGCGACCAGCACGTCCGCTCCGCGCTCATGGGTGGCGAGCGCCTTCGCGATGAGGGTCTCGTTGTGACCGACCTCGTCGGCGTCCCGGTGGTAGGCGTCCGCCGTGTCGATCAGCGTCAGGCCCGCGTCGAGCGCGGCGTGGATGGTGGCGAGAGAACGGTCCTCGTCCGGCCGGCCCTCGATCGACATGGGCATACCGCCCAGACCGATCGCGCTGACCTCCAGGTCGCCGATACGTCGAGTCTGCATGTGCTCGTTACCTCTTCCGGGGGTCGCGGTCGCGGAGCAAGGGCTTGCACTCCAGCCTTGCCCGCCGGACGCCCCGGGGTCCAATAGAGGAATACGAACGCATTCAGCACCCGGGGAGCTGAATCCCGGTGACCGGAGGGCGGGACGTGCACCGCTGGTAAAATGGGGTCACGCTTCGACACCGCTGGGGCCCGTACCGGATGGGTACGGGCCCCAGCGCGTTGCAGGCGCCAGACCAGGAAGGCTCCTCATGAACCCCGAACCGTCAGCTCACGGACACCCCGGTGCCGGTACGCCCGAGGGGGCGACAGGCCTGCCGCCGGCCGAGTCCTTCGACGCGCTCGGGCTGCCGCCGAAGCTGCTGGCGAAGATGACGGACCTCGGGGTGACGGAGCCCTTCCCGATCCAGGCGGCGACCCTCCCCAACGCGCTGGCCGGCCGCGATGTCCTGGGCCGCGCCCGCACCGGCTCCGGCAAGACGCTCGCCTTCGGGCTCGCGCTGCTCGTCCGTACGGCGGGACTGCGAGCCGAGGCGAAGCGGCCCCTCGCGCTGGTGCTGGTGCCCACCCGGGAACTCGCCCAGCAGGTCGGCGACGCGCTGGAACCGTACGCGCGAACCCTGGACGTACGGCTGGCGACGGTGGTCGGCGGGCTGTCGATCAACAAGCAGCAGGCGGCGCTGCGGGCCGGTGCCGAGGTGGTCATCGCGACGCCGGGGCGGCTGACCGACCTGGTGTCGCGCCGGGACTGCCTCCTGAACCACGTCCGGATCACGGTGCTGGACGAGGCCGACCAGATGTGCGACCTGGGCTTTCTGCCGCAGGTCTCGGACCTCGTCGACCAGGTCCGCCCCGACGGACAGCGGCTGCTGTTCTCGGCCACGCTCGACCACAACGTCGACCAGCTGGTACGCGACCACCTCCACGACCCGGTGCTCGCCTCGGTCGACCGGCTGGCGGGCTCGGTCACCACGATGGAACACCACGTCCTGAACATCCACGCCGCCGACAAGTACGCGACCGCGACCGAGATCGCCGCCCGCGACGGCCGCGTCCTGATGTTCCTGGACACCAAGAGCGGCGTCGACCAGTTCACCCGGCACCTGCGGGCCAGCGGCGTCCGCGCCGGCGCCCTGCACAGCGGGAAGTCGCAGCCCCAACGCACGCACACGCTCGGCCAGTTCAAGGACGGCGAGATCACCGTGCTGGTGGCCACCAACGTCGCCGCGCGGGGCATCCACATCGACGCGCTCGACCTCGTCGTCAACGTCGACCCGCCCGCCGACGCCAAGGACTACCTGCACCGCGGCGGACGTACGGCGCGTGCGGGGGAGTCCGGGAAGGTGGTCACCCTGGTCACCCCCAACCAGCGGCGCGACGTGAACCGGATGATGTCCGACGCCGGAATCCGGCCCACGGTCGCCCAGGTGCGCTCCGGTGAGGAGAAGCTGACCGCGATCACCGGCGCGAAGCGCCCGCCGACCGCGACGAAGACGACCACGGGCAACGCCCCCTTCCGTGGCATCGGCACCCGCCCGGGCCGCCCCGCGAAGGAGTCCCGCAAGGCCGCCGAGGCTCGCAAGACGGCGGAAGCCCGCGCGGCGGCCCGGGTCCGCAAGGGCCGCTGACCCCAGGTCGTGTCCGCAAGGTCCCGTCGTCCGCCCGGAGGGCGGGCCCGGCGGCGTCATGGGGGTCCCCCCGGTCGAGCGCAGCCGAGAGTGGGGGAGTGTGCTCTCGGCGTGCCGGGCGGAGACCCGCGTACTGGTTGTACGTGGGGATTCGCCCGGTGCGGCGAGTGGGGTCCCGCTCTGGGGGAGCGTGCCAGGCGTCGCCGGGCTGGCGGACGCCGCGGGCACAGCCTAGGGCTTTGCCCTGACCAGTCCCGCGTCGTACGCCGTGATCACGGCCTGGATGCGGTCCCGTGCGCCGATCTTGGCGAGGACGCGGCCCACGTGCTTCTTGACGGTG
This sequence comes from Streptomyces sp. NBC_00075, assembly GCF_045041225.1. NCBI lineage: Bacteria > Bacillati > Actinomycetota > Actinomycetes > Kitasatosporales > Streptomycetaceae > Streptomyces > Streptomyces sp. NBC_00075. The sequence continues at coordinate 409,203 of NZ_CP108243.1, read as the reverse complement.
GACTCGGTGAGGACGAGCCGCTCGGCGATCTCGCTGTTCGTCCAGCCCTGCGCGATGGCGACGAGCACCTCGCGTTCGCGGTCGCTGAGCGTCCGCAGGCGGGGGTCGACGGCCGCCGGGGCGCCGGGCGGGGCGAGGACCTGGTGGGCGTAGGCGTCCAGGAGGCGGCGGGTAAGACGGGGTGCCACCACGGCGTCGCCGGTCGCGACCGCGTTGATGCCGGCGACGAGTTCCTCGGGGCGGGCGTCCTTGAGCAGGAAGCCGCTGGCGCCGGCGCGCAGGCCTTCGTACGCGTACTCGTCGAGGTCGAAGGTGGTGACGATGAGGACGCGGGTGCGACCGCCGGAGGCGATGATGCGGCGGGTCGCCTCCAGACCGTCCATGCCGGGCATACGGATGTCCATCAGGACGACGTCGGGGCGCAGTTCCGAGGCCAGCCGGACGGCCTCGGCGCCGTGCGCGGCCTCGCCGACCGGGGTCAGGCCGGGGGTGCCCTCGATGAGCATGCGGAAGCCCATGCGCTGTAGGGGCTGGTCGTCCGCGATCAGCACGGTGGTCATGGCAGCAGTTCTCCCGGTGCCGACGCGGCGGGCGCGGAGGGCACGTCGAGCACGACGTCCACGAGCCAGCCGTGGCCGGTGTCGCGCGGTCCGATGGTGACGTCACCGCTGTACATGGCGGCCCGCTGGCGGATGCCGACCACCCCGTGACCGGCGTCGCCGGTGTGCGGCGCCGGCTCCGGGGACGCCCCCGGGGGCAGGCCCGTGTCCTCGACGCGTACCCGCACCCGGCCGACCTCCGCGGCCACGGTGACCTCGGCGGTGGAGCCCGTACCCGCGTGCTTGAGCGTGTTGGTCAGGGCCTCCTGGACGATGCGGTAGACGGTGAGCTGGACGCCGCTGGTCAGTGCGTCGAGTTCACCCACCGTCCGGTAGGTCACCGTCAGCCCCGCCGCGCGGACCCGGGTCAGCAGGAGGTCCAGGTCGTGGATGCCGGGCTGGGGGTTGAGCAGCCGTACGTCGTCCTGGTCCTCGCGCAGGACGCCCAGGACGCGGCGGAGTTCGCCCATGGCCTGGCGGCCGGTGTCGCCGAGGATGCGCAGCGCCTCGGCCGACTGCTCGCCCCGGTTGGTGGCGAGGGTCGCGGCGCCGTCGGCGACGCTGACCATGACGGAGAGGTTGTGGCCGACGATGTCGTGCATCTCGCGCGCGACCCGGGACCGCTCGGCGGCGGCGGTCAGCCGGACGCGTTGGTCGCGCTCGATCTCCAGGCGGGCGGCGCGGTCCTCCAGGGCCGCCAGGTACATCCGGCGGATCCGGAGGGTCAGGCCGACGGCGATGGCCGCGGTCGCCGTCCCCAGCAGGAAGAACATGGCGAGCAGCGGAGGCTCGACGGGCACCAGGACGAACACCGCCAGGGCGACCTGGACGCCGGTCAGCGCGGCGGCCCAGCCCAGGATCCGCAACGACCCGTGCAGGGCCAGGCTGTACAGGGCGACGAGCGTGCTGAGTCCGGCCTGTTGCCAGATGTCCAGGGACCACTGGACGAGAGACACCAGCGCGATCACGAAGTACGTGACGGCGGGGGCTCTGCGCCGCCACCACAGCGGCACGACGAGCGCGACGGCGAAGGCGAGCAGCACGACGGTCGGGTGGTCGCTGGTGGGGGCCGCCTCCTCGAACGGGCCGTCTCTCTTGTCGGAGAACACATCGGGCAGGCTGGTGAGGGCGACGAACAGCACCACCGCGGTGTCGAGCAGCCACGGATGCCGCCGGTCCAGCCGCCGGCGGCGGCCCTGGTCGCGCAACAGACGGCCCAGCAGCGGGTGCGTCCAGGCGGCGTCGAACCCGGAGGACGGCTCGAGCGCCGTCCCCCGGTCCGGATGCGCGGCGGCTGCCGTCCGCTCGGGGCTCATGACCCTCATTGTCCCCGGCCCGCGACTCACGCGTCGCTGCGGACCAGCCGGTACGCCGCCCCGGCGAGGGTGAGCGCCACCCAGCCGGCGAAGACGGCGAGTCCCGCGCCGGGTGCGAGGGCGTCGGACGAGTCGTGCAGGGCGTAGATGGCCGAGCCCGCGTTGCTGGGGAAGTACGGGTTGATGCTGTCGTACAGGGAGTCGGGCAGCAGCGAGGCCAGGCCGGGCAGGATGAGCAGGACACCCACGAGGACCGCGATGGCCCCGGCGGAGGAGCGCAGGAGCACACCCAGGGCGACGCCGAACACGGCGACCAGACCGAGGTAGACACCGGCGCCGGCCAGACTGCGCAGTACGCCGTCGTCGCTCAGGGACAGGGCGATCTTCTCGCCGTCGAGACCGAGGGTGCCCAGTTGGAAGGCGGCCAGTGCGCCGATGGTGGTGAGGAGCAGGGCGACGGGCCCGATCACGGCGGCCTTGGACCACAGGACGGGCAGTCGGCGCGGTACCGCGGTGAGGGTGGAGCGGATCATGCCGGTGCTGTACTCGCCCGCCGACAGGAGCACACCGAGGACGCCGATGGCCAGCGATGCGAAGGTCACCCCGAGCAGCGCGAGACTCACCGCGTCCTGGGTACCGGAGCCCGGACCGCCGGACGGGCCGCCGTCGGCGACGACGTCCGGGCTGTAGGTGGCGGAGGCGATGGCCCCGAGGGCGACGAGCAGGAGCAGGGAGACGCCCAGGGTGATCCAACTGGAGCGCAGCGACCAGAACTTGGCCCACTCCGAACGCAGTACCCGAAGGCCGGTCACCTTGTGCACCGTCGTGCGGGCTGGAGCCGCGGAAAGGGTGTCGGTGGTCATCAGGCGGCCTTTCGTGCGGTGTCGGCGGGAGCGCTCTGGTACTCGACGGCGTCGTGGGTGAGGGCCATGAAGGCCTCCTCCAGGGAGACGGACTGCTCGGTGAGTTCGTACAGCGCCACCCCGTGCTCGGCGGCGACCGCCCCGATCTCCCGGGCGCTCCGCCCCGACACCACCAGTTCCTCGGCGGAGGACGAGCTGATGGTGACGTCCGGGCCCGCCAGCAGCGAACGCAGCCGCACCGCCTCGGTGGTGGCGACCTTCACGCCTCCGCCGCCCGCCTCCCGGGTGAAGTCGTCGACCGTGGTGTCCGCGAGGAGCCGGCCCCGGCCGATGATCACGAGGTGGTCGGCGATCAGCGCGGTCTCGCTCATCAGGTGCGAGGAGAGCATCACGGCCCGGCCCTCGTCGGCGAGGGAGCGCAGCAGGTTGCGCACCCACAGCACGCCCTCGGGGTCGAGGCCGTTGACCGGTTCGTCGAGCATGACGATCGCCGGGTCGGCGAGCAGCGCCGAGGCGATACCGAGCCGCTGGCCCATGCCGAGCGAGAAGGCGCCCACCCGCTTGCCCGCCACGCTGGTCAGCCCCGCCAGCTCGATGACCTCGTCCACCCGACTGCGGGAGATGCCGTGGGTGTGGGCCAGCGCCATCAGATGGTTGAACGCGGTACGCCCAGGGTGGACGGACTTGGCCTCAAGGAGGGACCCGATCTCGTGCAGGGGCGCCGCGTGCTTGGCGTACGACTTGCCGTTGACGGTGACCGAGCCGGCCGTCGGCGAGTCCAACCCGATGATCATGCGCATGGTCGTGGACTTGCCCGCTCCGTTGGGCCCCAGGAAGCCGGTCACCTCGCCCGGTTTGACGGTGAAGCTCAAGTGGTCGACGACCGTCTTGTCGCCGTACCGCTTCGTCAGCTCACGCGCTTCGATCATGGAAGTGGCCTCTCCTGCCGCGAACACGGCCGCACACACAGCGCGGCGCCTGATGTCGAAGCTACGAGAACGGCAGGTCGCGGCCGTGGGACCACAGGGGACACTTCGGTGGCCGGGTGGTACCGCGGTACCACTGGCGTGTCCTTCGCAGGGGGTACGTCGGAGTCGGCATCCGTCAGGCGACGAGGCCGCCCAGCAGCCGGTCCGCCCCGAGGGGGAGGGACAGTGCGCGCCCGCCCAGATCGTCGGGGACCTCGGGGTGGTCGGGGTTGATCCGGACGAGGTGGGCCCCAGGAGTGTGGCGTACGACGTGCTCCATGGGCCATCGGATCACGCCGGGGGTGTTGAACCCGGCCCCGATCTCGACGACGAGCAACCTGCCGTCCGTGGGCCTCTGGTCGAGCCACTGGGCCAGTCGCTCGCCGGCGGGCAGATGGGCGTCGTCGACGAACTCGGGGCCGACCCGGACATTGGGAAAGACGTCGGCACCGCAGTTGGGGCAGTGCGGCAGGGCCTCGGGGTCGGTCACCCGGCCGCTCTCACGGTCGTACGCCGCGAGGACCCTGTCGAGGAACGGCTTGCTGAACCATGTCTCGCGTGTGCACGGCACGGTGCACTGGAGGCGGCCGTAGTCGCCCTGCGGGGTGAAGACACGGTCGGCGGCGAAGCCGTTGCGGACGAACAGCGCGTCGACGTTGGACGTCATCACCCAGTGGTCGCGGTCGCCGACCAGGGTCCGCAGGCGCCGGTAGAGCGGGTTCGGGGCGGGGTCGTAGCGGATGTCGTCGATGTGGACGGCCCAGTAGCCCCACATCATGTCCGGTGGCAGCGGCACACCCAGCAGAAAACGCGAGCGCAGGCCCAGCCGGTGCAGGGCGGGAAGGAGCTGCCGGAAGCGTTCGGCGTCGCCGTAGTCGTAACCGGCGGCCGCGCTGAGGCCCGCGCCGGCCGCGACCAGGACGCGGTCCGCCTCTCCCAGCCACTCATGGAACGTCCCGCCGGCCTGTGCGGCGGCGGGAGGGGTGTTGCTCGTGGCACTCACGTGACCTTCGTGCCCTTTCCGTTTTCTGCCGCACGGGCACGCTGCCGGGGCGGTGCGATCACCAACGTACGAGGCGACACGGGTGCGGGCCGGATACACTTCCGACTGATGATGGCCAAAAACCGACACAGTGCCGCGAGGGAGATCCCCGAGGTCCCCTTCGCCGCCCCGGCGGGTACGCCCGCCGGAGTCGAGGCCATGTCGCTGGCCGACCTGCGCCGGCGCGTACCGGGCCACACCCTCTCCCGGCCGCAGCGCCCCGACTTCCATCACCTGGTCACACTCAGCGCGGGCGACCTCTCGCACACCGTGGACTTCACCGCCCACGCCCTCCGGCCGGGCTCCTGGCTGTGGGTGCGCCCCGGGCAGGTGCAGCAGTGGGGCGACCTCACCCGGGCCGAGGGCATCCTGATCCTGTTCCGGCAGGACTTCCTCGACGCGGCGACCGTCTCGGCGGCCCGCGTCGACGACCCGCACGCACCCGTCGTCAGCACGCCCGTCGCCGCCGACGCGCAGGCGCTGGACCTCGCGGTGGAGCATCTGAGCCGCGAGTTCCATGCCCTCGGCCAGTTGCCGCTGGACGTCCACGTGGCCGCCCTGCGCCATCTCCTGGCGGTCCTCGTGCTGCGGCTGGCCCACCTCATCGTGCCGGCCGGCGGCCCCGCGCCGGAGCCGGACGAGACGTACCTGCGGTTCCGGGACGCGGTGGAACAGCACTTCACCCGGACCCGGCGGGTGGAGGACTACGCCCAGCTGCTCGGCTACTCCCCGCGCACGCTGGCCCGCGCCACGCTGGGCACCGCCGGGCTCAGCGCCAAGGAGTTCGTCGACCGCCGGGTCGTCCTGGAGGCCAAGCGGCTGCTGGCCCACAGCGACCGGACGGCGGCCCAGATCGCGGCCCAGCTCGGCTTCGCCAACCCGTCCCAGTTCAGCAAGTACTTCCTGCACCGGGTCGGGCGGTCACCGATCGACTTCCGGGAGGTCGTCCGGGGGCGCGCGGAGGGGCTGCCGCCGGGCGCCGAGCAGCACGCCCAGCGCGGCGACGCGCAGTCTCAGAGGCCCGCCGAGGAACGCAACGCGTGACGGTAGGCGCTCTCGTCGGCCGCCTCGAACACCGTGAACACGACCCGGTCGAACCGCTCCGGCCGTGCGTCGAGCCAGTCGGCGACCGTGCGCAGGGCGATCGGGGCCGCCTGGTCCTTGGGGTAGCCGAAGACGCCGGTGCTCACGGCGCACAGGGCGACCGTGCGGATGGATTCCACCTCGGCGGCGAGGTCCAGGCAGGCCCGGTAGGAGGAGGCGAGTGCCTCCGCGTCGCTCGTACGCGGGTTGCCGTCGGTGACGGGGCCGACGGTGTGCAGGACGTGGCGGGCGGGCAGATGGTAACCCCGGGTGATCTTGGCCGTGCCGGTCGGCTCGGGGGCGCCCTGGAGTGTGACGACGGTCCGGCAGTCGTCCCGCAGCCGTGGTCCGGCGGCGCTGTGGATGGCGTTGTCGATGCAGGGGTGCAGGGGCTGGAAGCAGCCGAGGAGGGCGCTGTTGGCGGCGTTGACGACGGCATCGGCCGCGAGCGTGGTGATGTCGCCCCGCCACAGCGCGGTGCGCTCGGCCGCACGGTACGTCGTGTGGGGGAACTCCGCCGCGATCGTGGGAAGTTGGGACGCCTGCGTAGTAGGGCGGAGTCCGAGTTCCGTGCTGAGCACGGAGTCCACCGCGTCGGAGGCGCCGTCCGGCAGCGGGCCGGGCGGGCGCACGGTCAGCAGGGCGCGCAGGAGCCGACGGCGGGCCGTCGCGTCGGTGACGATGAGGTCCCACAGGGAGCCGGCCCGCAGCCCGAGCCGGGACACGGCCGGGTCGGTGCTGAGCAGCCGCAGCGCCGCGCGCACCCGCTCGTCCAGCCGATCGGCCGGGACGGGACCCGCGGACGGCTGGAACGGCTCGTCCAGGGCGATCGCGGCGCGGTAGGCGGGCAGAGGCAGTTCCGAAGGCGTTCCGGTGCGGTCGTCGTACGGGGGCGAGGGCGACGACATCGTCATGCGGGCTCCGATGCGGAGGGGCGGAGGACGGGCTGGGCGACGGGCGATGGGCGGGGTCCGTGCCGGTGCCCGCCAGGCGCGCATCGTGACGCGTGTCTGCCGGGCACCGGGCGGATCGTCAGAACAGGCCGTTGCCGTGCGGGAGTTCGGCCGGCACCGGTGCGATGACGTCCCAGTGCTCGACGATCCTGCCGTCGGCGACGCGGAAGAGGTCGTAGTAGGCGACGGGCACGCCGAACTCGCCCTCGGACTGCGTCAGGACGAAGTCGCCCTCGGCGATGACCTTGTGGACCTTCTTGTAGATCAGGTTCTTGCCCTGCTCGGCCCACTTCGCGGCGGCGGCACCGAAGCCGTCGAGGCCGTCGGCGGCCTCGGTGTTGTGCTGGTGGTAGGTCTCGGTGGAGATGTAGTCGGTCAGGACCGAGTAGTCGGCGCCGACAAGGACCTTCTCCGCGAACTCCGCGACCAGGGCCCGGTTGGCGTCGGTCCTGTCGGCGTCGCTGATCTCCGCCGGGCCGTCGGTCTGGGAGCGGCCCGAGACGGTGTCCTTGACCTGCGGGGTCAGCGCGTCCCAGTGCTCGGCCAGCCTGCCGTCGGCGTCGACGCGGAAGATGTCGAAGCCGACGAGCGGGTCGGGGCCGAAGCCGTGGTACGTGCCGTGCAGGGCGACCAGGTCGCCGTCGGCGACGACCCGGGCGCCCTCGTAGCGGAAGTCGGCGCCGAGCCCGGCGACCAGTCCGCGCAGCGCTTCGGGGCCGTCGGCGGCGAGGGAGCTGTGCTGCTTGTAGTCGGCGGCGACCCAGCGGTCCACGGCCGAGGGGTCCTTGTCGCCGAAGAGTGCGCCGGCGGCCTTCAGAACCGTGTTCTTCGCGTTGCTCATGACTGTCTTCCTAGTTTGTGGATCCGCACCGGGCGATCTGGGCGGTGTATTCAAACTAGGTCGGGAGGGCGCGGTTGACCGGGCCCAATGGTGACCTTTGATGGTCAAAAAGCGACAGTGCGAGCTTCGGGGGCGGGGTCAGCCCTTGATGGCGCGAACGACGTCCGCCAGGGATGTGGCCGGGCGGCCGATGAGGAAGGGCACCGCGTCGCTGACACCGTCGAGCTGGCCGGCCGCGATGGCCGTGTAGGTGGACACCCACGCGTCGAGCTGCCACGGCGGCGCCCCGTAGGAGGCACGGGAGGCGTACGCCTCCTCGACCGTCTCGGGCTGGTAGGTGATGCTGCGCCCGAGCACCTCGGACACGATGCGGGCGGCGTCGTCCAGCGTCAGGGACTCCGGCCCCGTCAGGTCGTACACAGCTCCCGAGTGGTCGCCCGGTCGCGTCAGCACCGCTACTGCCGCGTCGGCGATGTCGTCCTGCGAGACGAAGGCGGCCCGCCCCTGCCCGGCCGGACCACGGATGACACCGTCCGCACCCGCCAGTTCCGGCACGAACTCCGCGTACATGTTGTCGCGCAGGAAGGTGTACGCCAGCCCGCTGGTGCGGATGTGCTCCTCGGTGTGGAAGTGGTCGCGGGCCAGCGTGAACGTCGCATAGGGCGCGGCGCCGAAGAACGACACGTACACCAGGTGCTCGACACCCGCCTCGGCCACGCTGTCCACGAAGGCCTTGTGCTGGTCGAGCCGGTCGGCGCTCTCGGAGGCGGACACCATGAACACGGTCTTCGCGCCGCGCAGTCCACGGACGACGGCGTCGTGGTCGCCGAAACCGCCGCGGACCGCCGTGGCACGGGGGAGGTCCGGCGCCCGCTCGGGGCTGCGCACCAGCAGCCGCTGCGCGATGCCCCGCTGGGCCAGGCGGCGGGCGACACGTCCGCCGAGGCGTCCCGTGGCCCCGGTGACCACCAGCGTCGATGCGGAGAGTTCGGTGGGCAGTTCGGTCATGGCTGGCATCACTTCCGGTCGGGTCGGGGTGAGCGGCTCGGGCGGGAACTCGCGCCGGGTGCATTGAATCCGGCGCGGATCCGCAGGGCGGGCAGGCCGCCACCACTGGGCGCGTCGCCGCCCCTCTGCGGGGAGCAGCCTCAGAGGGCGAACGCCTCCGTCAGGCGCACGTTGTAGCCGTCCTCCTCCATCAGGACGACGGTGACCCCGAAGGGGGAGGGGTGGTCGATCTCGAGCGGGACGAAGGAGTAGTCGACGGCGGCCCGGACCGGCGGGATCAGTTCGCCGTCCTGCTGGGGTTCGGGTGCGAGCAGCCACTGCGGCTCGACCGTGGCCAGGCCCTCGGGGGAGTGGCCGAGGGGCTGCTCGGCGTACGGGAACCGGTGCAGGGTGTGGCCGTCCTTCGTGGCGTGCACCAGGTTCAGGCACGGCGCCGGGCCGGTGACCGGCAGCTCGCACAGGGCGGCGACGTCCCGGGTCTCCCAGGCGAGGACCACCTCGTCGGCACCGGCCGCCGCGGCGATGTTCGACAGCTGGGCGATGCCGGTGAGCGCGTCCTTGCCGGTCTCGACGGGACGCAGCCAGATCAGACCGACCAGTTCACCGCGGACCAGCGGCATGATGACCGGACGGGGTACCGCCCCCTCGCCCAGACCCGCGGTGTACGCGTTCCTCATCGATGCGGCCAGTGCGTCCCAGGTCTGCGTGTCCACGAACTTCCTCTCACCAACACCACGTTCACGACTCGGGCGACCCTGTCACGCCGGCCGTCGTCGACGCCAACTCGGACGGGACCAGCGGCAGGAGCGGCCGGTCCGGGAGAGCCCTCGGCACGCGCTCCAGGATGCCGCCCGCGAACACGTCGTACAGCGGCAGTGTCTCCAGATGCACGTAACCGATGTGGCAGTCGCACACGGTCAGCGGGCAGGCCCGGGGGCCGAGCGCGGCGCGGTACGAGCCGTCGTACAGATTTCCCAGCTCCGTACGGACGAAATGGCAGCGGCGCACGGTGCCCTCGCCGTCCACCGAGAGCACCGACTCACCGGTGCGGCACGGCAGGCCGGCCGAGCGGTGCGGGTGGCGGCTGAACGGGAAGAGCGGGTCCAGCGCTGTCCACGGGCCGGCCTCCTCGTCCGTGTAGGTGTGCCCTTCGGCCGCGTTCACCCACAGATAGACATGCTCCGGCAACTCCGCGCGCAGCCGTCGCGCGTGCTCCAGATGGTCCGGTACGCCGACGACGCCGACGCTGAAGCGGACCCCGAGGGCGGACAGTTCGTACGTCTTGGCCAGGAACCGTTCGTACGGTGTCTGCCCGGGGTGGTAGGTGCACCACAGGGCGACGGTGTCGCGGTCCGCGTCCGCGAGCCAGTCTGTGCGGCAGCTCAGGTTGGTCTGGATGGCGACCCGCCGTATGTGCGGCTGGTGCGAGAGGTCGACGAGAGCGCGCCGGTACCAGGAGCGGACCAGGCCCTCGCCCCACGGGGTAAAGAGCACCGACAGCCGGTCCTCCCGCTGCTCGCCCGCCCACCCGGTGAACCGCTCCAGTGCCGCACGGTCGGCGCGGAGCTGCGCCGTGCTGTCGCGTCGCTTCGCGAACGGGCAGTAGGGACAGTCGTAGTCGCAGGAGGAGAGCGGCCCCCGGTACAGCAGCGTCAGATCCACGGAACCCCGCTCACTTCGTCTCGTAGGCGGCCATGGCGGCACGCACGTCCGGTGAGAAGAACTCGGGCCCGATGGCGTCCGAGTGGGCCAACCCCTCGGCGGACAGCCGCAGTTGTTCCTCCGGACCGTTCTCCAGCCAGCCACGGGCATCGAGGGTGTCCAGCTCGGCGGGGAAGTCGGCGTAAGGGTCGGTGTCGAACCGGAGCCGGTACTCCGCGACGGGCATGCCCTGGGCCTGGAGCAGCGACTGCAAAAGATGCCGGCGCCGGGCCTCGTCCTCGTCGACCGGGCGCCCGTGCAGAGCCCGGGAGAAGTCGGTGGTGGCCGTGTAGTCGTCGATGATGCCGCGTATCTCGCCCATCGACACGGCGTAGTCGAAGGAGTAGTGCAGCCGGGAGGTGTACGAACGGGCGCCGCAGCCCAGGCCGATCATCCCGTCGGTCTGGCAGGCGTAGTCGTCCGGACCCTGCGGCGGCGCGTCCGAGCGCCGGAACATCCGCATCGACACCTGCTCGTAGCCCTGGGAGAGCAGATGGTCGCGGCCCTCCCGGTAGCGGCGCAGGCGCTGTTCGTCCCACTCCCGGTCGGCCGCCGCCGGGTCGACACGGCGGCCGAGTCCGGTGAGCGGGCGGATGTAGAGCGGGTAGAGGTAGATCTCCTCGGGGCGCCAGGCCAGGGCCGCGTCGAGGGAGTAGCGCCAACTGGCCGCGGTCTGCCCGTCGATGCCGTAGATCAGATCGATGTTGAGGACGGGCACGCCTGCCTCACGGATACGGGTCAGCGCCGCCTCGACGTCGGACCTGTGCTGCGGGCGTACGGCGGCCCGTGCCTCCTCCTCGACGAAGCTCTGGACGCCCAGGCTGAGGCGGGTGGTGCCCCGCTCGGCCAGCACCGCCAGCCGGTCGGCCGTGGCCGTGGACGGCGACGCCTCCACGGACAGCGGGACGGCCCGCAGGTCGACGCCCATCTCCCGCTCGGCGATGTCGCACAGCCGTTCCAGCTCCGCGGCCTCCAGGAACGTCGGAGTGCCGCCGCCGAAGGCCGCGTTGGCGAACCGCGGGGGCTCCGCGTCGCCCAACGCCTCGCGGACGGCGGCGGCCTGGCGCTGTACGGCGTCCAGATAGCGGCCCGTCAGATCGCCCGGCGCGCCGATACGGGTGAACAGGTTGCAGAAGCCGCAGCGGATCTCGCAGAACGGGATGTGCAGATACAGCGACAGGGATTGCCGGGACTCTCCGGCCCACAGGTCCGCGAGCCGGGGGCTTGTGGGCAGCTTTCGGTAGGCGGTCTTGTGCGGGTACGCGTACGTATAGCTCTGGTACGGGCGAGGTGAGCCGACGGTGGTGTCGATCGCGGTGACGGTCATACGGACGGCTCCAGGAAGAAGTGGCCGTAGGGCACGGTCCACACGGACTCGTGGCCGAGGCGGTGGCCGGTGTAACCGTCGTCCCCGTAGGCGGTGCCGTGGTCGGAGCAGACGATGGCGAAGCAGCGGCGGCGTGAACTCATCGCCGCGAACAGCCGCCCGACGTGACGGTCGATGTACTCCAGCGCGGCGGCATGGGTGAGGCGGCTGTCGCCCGCCTCTCGGGTCGCGCCGGGCAGGTGGAACCAGTTCGGCTGGTGCAGCGCGGAGGCGTTCAGGAAGAGGAACAGCCGCTGCTCGGGTGGCAGTTCGGACACCGTCTTCTCGGCACGCGCCACCTGCGCCTCGAAGGAGGTCGGGGAGGCCACGGAGAACGACGGCTCCCAGTGGCTCTCCTGGAAGAACCCGGGCAGTACGTCGCCCAGGGCGCCCTGCTTGTTGAAGAAGCCGACGCCGCCGATGCACACCGTGCGGTACCCGTGCGCGGCCAGGCCGGACACGAGGTCCGGGGTGTCGAAGACATACGTACCGTCCGCCGTGGTCTCACTGCCCGCGAACTTGGCGGCGAACAGGCGCGGATGCGGTCCGGGTCCGGCCGGGGTGGGCAGGAAGCCCGCGAACATCGCCTGGTGGGAGGCGTAGGTGAAGCTCCCGGGCGCGTGCCGCTTCTCCCAGACGCCGCCCGGCAGACGCGCGGTCAGGTTGGGCAGCCGTCCGGCGACGGCGAGTTCGACGGCCACGTCGTACCGGAGGGTGTCCAGGGTGAGGAGGAGCAGGTCGTCACGGCCCACCACCTCGTTCATGTCCAGCCCGAAGGCCGGGGCGGGGGAGGGCTCAGACGGTGGCATGGGTGGTCCTCGGCGATGAGAAGGAAGGGGCCGCCACGACCTGTGCGGCGTACGTGTCCAGGCCCTCGGCCCCGCTGCCCGGCAGGCCGGTCAGCCGGGGGAGCAGGTCACCGAACGCGTTGACCTCGCCGACGGCGAAGCGGCGCCAGCCGACGGCCGGCAGGAGGTCGACGCCGACGCACAGGGTGCCGGGGAAGCAGGCCGCGGCCCGTTCACTGGTTTCGAGGGCCGTGGCCCACCGGTCACCGGCCAGCGCCCGTACGGCCGCCAGGTCGCCGCGTGTCCCGCCGAGATGCAGATTGGTCAGCGGGGAACGGCTGGTGCGGACCACGGCGTGGGTGGCCCGGCCGCCCACGACGACGATGCGCAGATCCGCCGACCGGCCGCCGAGCGAGGCCTTCGGCAGCCACCGCTCGATGTGCAGCCCGTCCGGGGCGAGTGTGTCGACGATCGCGGCGATCTCCCGTTCCTCGGTGTACCGGCGCACGCGCAGGGAGTTGTGCAGCCTGCCCGCCTCGGCGCGCTCCACGGACGTGGTCGCGCGGATCCGCCCCGACGCGGCCGTCTCGATCGCCAGCACACCGGAGGCCGAGGAACCGTGCGCGAGCTTGACGAAGACACGCCGCAGGTCCGCCTCCGCCATGAGGCGCCGTACGTCCGCCCAGTCCCGCACCGGCGGTACGTCCCCGGAGGTCGGGGACGGCGGCACAGGGACGCCCGCCCGGGCGAGCCGGTCGTGACACAGCCGTTTGTCGAACATCACCGCCAGCTCCACCGGGTCGTCGAGCCGTCGCCCGCCGCGCAACGAGGCCACGCCCTCCAGGAACCGCCCGTACCAGCGCGCGGACCCCTCCACCCGCGTCGGATCGTCGACCCCGCGCAGCAGGACATCCACCTCGGCGCTCTCCCCCGGAGAGTCGAGGCGGACCAACTCGTCGTCCGCGAAGTCGTGTCCGCCCTCCCGCAGCACGTCGTGCCACTCGACCACGCGAGGCGTGCCATGACCGGCGGCCTCCGCAGCCGCCGCGAACAGGGCCACCCGACGGTTGTCCCCATTGGCGACCACCGCCCACCTCGGCGGGGCGTCCCCCGGACCCCTGCGCCCCATGGTGCTCACCTTCCCCCCTTCGTTCCCGCCTCCGGAGCCCGGAGCGCGCTACTCGCCCACCGCGACGAACCGCCAGACCGTGCCGTCGTCCTCCTCGTCGGAGTCGGCGTCGTCGGGATCGGCGTCGACCTCCACTCCGGCGGGCTCCAGCGTCTCCAGCAGCCGCGTGCGCAACTCCTCGCTGAGGTAGTTGTGGTGCAGGTCGAGCTTCTTCAGATGCGTCAAGGGCTGACCGGTCAGCAGTGCCGTGGCGCCGTCGTCGGTGAGCACGCCCATCGAGACGTCGAGAACCTCCAGGCGCGCCACCACCGGCGCGGACGCGAGCGCCGTACAGATGGCGTCCTGGATCTCGCTGTTGCGCAGGGCGAGATGCGTCAGGCTCGGCAGCCTCGTGCCCGCGAAGAAGGGCTCCAGGTCGGCCACGTCGGCGTCGCCCCCGTACTCGGACGTGCCCAGCCACAGGTCGAGTTCGACGAGGGCGGGCAGATCGCTGCCCGCGATGCCGCGCACCACCTCGACGGGCAGGCCGCCGGTCTCGACCGTCAGGCTGCGCAGCCGCTCGTGACGGACGGCGGGGAAGACCAGCTCGCTGCCCCCGCGGACGCCGAACTCCTCCAGGTCGGGAAAGGCCTCCAGGAGGGGAGTGACCTCGCCCTGGGTGATCCAGGAGATCTCGGCCTCCTCCATCACGATGTCGCCCAGGAACAGACCGCGCAGGGCGGGCAGTCGGTCGCGGGCCGCGACCAGCGCCTTGATCACCTCGTCCGGGCCGTTCTCGTACACCTCGCTCCACGCGCCGACGATCAGGGCGCGGACCTGCCGGGTGTCCACGGCCTCCAGGAAGCGGGCGAAGGCGTCCTCCCACTCCTCCTTGGAGTCGTAGGACTCCACGGCGACGCACCAGGCGACGGACTCGGGCGACGGGAAGGCGGACGTGTCCGCCGGTGTGTCACCGGCGTAGGGAAAGGCGAAGGCCGGCAGGCCGTGGAATTCCTGGAGGTGGCTACCGAGGGTCATGCGTGCCTGCTCCCTGTGCTGGGTCCGGTGGATCGGCGGTCGTGATTCCCGTCCTGGCGCGCGCCGATCGCGTCCAGGTAGAGGAGTTCTACCAAGCCCCACTGACAACGCGGCCAACTGGGGCCTCCCGCAAGGCGGAGCGGACCTTCGGCGACCCGTCGACAACCGCTCCGAGGACCGATTGTCAGTGCCCGCCCCTACGGTCGTTCCCATGGCACACGGCGTGCCGCATCGGGAGGGAGACCCATGTACCGGCAGGGAGACGTACTGATCGTGGCGCTGGCGGAGGGCGCGGTGCCGGAGTACGCGGTCGACGCGGCGTCCGAACCGCGCGACGGCCGTGGCCGACTCGTCCTGGCGCTCGGTGAGGTCACCGGGCACGCCCATGCGGTGGCCGGTCCGGGACGGCTGATCCGCGAGGCCGGAGTGTTCGGCCCGATGCTGCTGCACGTGCCCGAGGGTGCGCGCGTCGTCCACGAGGAGCACGCGGCGATCACGCTCCCGAAGGGCTGGTACCGGGTGATCAGGCAGCGGGAGTACGTACCGGGTTCGGTGCGCGTCGTCGCCGACTGACCATGCCCCGGGCACATGTGCGGGACGAACGAAGCGAAAGGGCCGGACGGCACGGGGATGCGGGCCGGCGACAGCACTTGGAGAGGAACGGCACTGATGGACCAGGGCAGTTGGCGGACGGCGGCGGCAGCGACGGGACCTGGCGACCGGGCGGCGGCCGAGGAAGGCGTCCGGCTCGCCTACCGGCGCGCGGGACTGGCGGAACCCGAGCGCGTCGTGTGGGCGCGTTCGCCCCTCGAAGCCGTACGGATGCTCATGACGGCGACGCAACCGGACGGCTCGCCGCTGGGCGCCCTCGGCGCCGGTGTCCGCAACGCCGTGTGGAGCGCGCCCTGGGCGGCCGAACGGGAGCGGCTGCACGCGCAGTTGGGCCCGGAGCGGTGGAGCGGGCACTGGCGGGCCACGGGAGCCGGCCTGTGGGAGTCGACCCGCATGCTGGTCGACCGGGTGCGGGCGGGAATCGTCGAGGAACTCGGCGCCGACCGCAAGGAGGAGGCGCGGGTCCGGCTGCTGCTTCTGGACGCCGCACTCGGACAGCACGACGCGGCCTGGCTGTGCGCGTTCGAGCCGGGTGACGACAGCCCGCTGGCGGGACTGGCCGCCGTGGCGCGCGACGCGGGCTGGTGGTGGCCGTACGAGAAGACGGTGGTCCTCAGCGAACGCCCGCTGACCCTGCACCGCGACGAGGCGGGCCGCCTGGACCGGGGCGACGGCCCGGCACTTGGCTACGCGGACGGGTTCGAGCTGTACGCCTGGCGCGGCATGCCCGTCCCGAAGGACTTCCTGGACGACCTGACCGCACTGACCCCGGAACGCATCCGCGACGAGGAGAACGCCGAACTCCGCCGGGTGATGCTGGAGTTCTACGGCTACGACCGCTACCTGGAGGAGTCCGGCGCGGTCCCCGTCCACCGCGACGAGACGGGCGTGCTGTGGCGCGTCCAACTCGTCGGCGACGAGGACGTGGTGATGGTCGAAGTCGTCAACTCCACACCTGAACCGGACGGGTCGAGCCGTACGTATTGGCTGAGGGTGCCGCCGACGACCCGTACGGCCCGTGAGGGAGTGGCCTGGACGTTCGGTGTCGAGGCGGAGGTGTACGAGCCTCTGCGACAGACGTGAACGGGGGCAGTGCTGCGATCATCCTGACGAAGGCGGAAGGCACGGCCGAGGGAGCGGGATGATTTCTGAGCCGGAGATGGCGGGGGAGTTCGGTGGAGTCGACACCCGTGAGGTGGTGGGCGGCTTCGACGAGGAGCCCGGTGGGGAACTCCGGCCGCGGAGGCCGTGGCAGTGGGCGCTGGGAGGGGCGGTCATGGCGTCGGTCCTCTGGGCAGCGGCGCTGTTCCTGCACGGAGGGGGCGATCGAGCGCCGGATCTGAGCGGGTACCAGCTGAAGCAGGACCCTTGCCCGTCGCTGCGGTTGAAGGCGATCGGCGAGGTGATCGCGCCGCGAGAGCCCACCACCAAGGTCGATTCCGGGCTGCTGCGCCATGCCGCCCTCGACCAGATCCAGTGCTCCATACCTCTCCGGTTCCTGGCCGGCGCGGGGGAGTCCGGGAAGGGCTGGTTCACCGGCTACACCGTCGGAATAACGGTGGCACTGCACAAGAAGACCGACCCCGGCGCGGAGTTCGAGGCACGACGACGGGTGACCGACGACGGCGTTCTGCCCGAAGAACAGGTCGAGACGGTTCCCGACCTCGGCGACAAGGCGTATCTCCTGACCCGGGACAACGGCGATGCGGAGTTGCGGGTGTTGGACGGCGGAGCGGTCCTCTCGCTGGATCTCTCCGTCTTCACGTACTACCAGAGCGAGCGCGAGAGTGAGAGCGAGAACCCGGACGAGAACGCGGTCGGTGACGGGCCGGAACTCCCCGACCTGTCCTTGTACCGGTCGGCCATGATCACTGACATGCGTGACCTGATGTCGAGCCTCAAGCGGTGACCGCCGCGCCGGGCGGCCGTCTCGTGGTCTCCAGGAACTCGATGGCCGTCCGGCGGGCGGGGGCCTCGGTCTGTCGCGCGATGCGGTGGAAGGTCTCCTGGGCAGCGCGGGCCGGCCAGTCGGAGGGCAGGTGGCGGGCGGGCAGCCGTGGGTCCGTGCGGATGATGTCCAGCCACTCGCTGATCACCCGCAGCCGGATGCCGAGCGGATCGCCGCAGCCGGTGGCGGGCCAGGTGGACCAGCGCTCGTCGAAGTCGGCGTACCGGGCGCCGACGCCGCCCAGGTCCCAGGTGTCACGGATCATCAGGCCGATGTCGGTGGCGTCGTCGGCCGTGGCGTGGAAGATCTTGACATGGGCGGCGAGGCCCAGCTCGGAGACGAGCGAGGAGGCGTCGACGTCACCGGGCGCGATCCATAATCCGCTGTACAGGGCGCCGAACCCCGACCAGGTGAGCCGGGAGCGCAGATCGTGCCGCTGGCGCTGCCAGGACTCGGGCAGCGAGAAGCCGAGCAGTGTCCAGGTGCCGTCCCAGTCGTCGTTGACGGCACCGGTCTGCCAGAGGCGTCGCTTTCCGTCCCAGAGGATCTGCTCGGCCTGCGCGGTCAGGCCGAAGTGCATCCTGCGGCCCTGGCGCTGACGCTCCAGCAGCCCCCGGTTGACCATGCGGGTGAGGGTGGACCGGACGGCCGGTTCGCCGACTCCGGTGCGGGCGAGGACATCGATGATGCTGCCCGAGTACACGTGTCCGAGCCCCTCCTCCAGCACATAGCTGCCGAAGAAGGCGAACAGGAGCGACTGAGGGCGCACTGAACTCCCTTGTGACTGGGCCTTGTTGGGTGGGCCGCGCTCGTCGAAGTTGTCGGGGCCTCTCTTGTCCGGAGTGCTGACAGCGCGAACATAGGTGTGTACATTGCGGCCGTCAAGAAAGTGCACAACATCCGGTGTTGCTTCCTCAGGAGGGGCCCATGCAAAGGCGCATTCTCGGGCTTGCCGCAGTAGTGATCACGGTCGTCGGCGCGGCCGGATGCGGGTCGTCGGACCCGGCGGAGAGTGGTTCGTCGTCCTCGGGCGGCAGCGGGACCACCAAGGTCAAGGTCGGCATCATCCCCATCATCGATGTCGCCCCGCTCTATCTGGGCCAGAAGAAGGGGTTCTTCAGCAGCCGGGGCATCGAACTGGAGATGGTGAGCGCCCAGGGCGGCGCGGCGATCATCCCCGGTGTGGTGAGCGACCAGTTCCAGTTCGGGTTCAGCAACACCACGTCGCTGATGATCGCCCAGGTCAAGGGCGTACCGATCAAGTCCGTGGTCAACGGCGCGGCCTCCAACGGGAAGGTGGGGGGTGACGTCACCGGGGTGGCCGTGAAGAAGGACAGCTCGATCAAGTCGGCCAAGGACCTCGCCGGGCGGACGGTCGCCGTCAACACCCTTCAGAACATCGGATCCACCACGGTGCGCGAGTCGGTCCGGCTGGCCGGCGGTGACCCGTCGAAGGTCAAGTTCGTCGAAATACCGTTCGACCAGATGCCGGCCGCACTGGACGCCGGGCGGGTGGACGCCGCCTGGATGGGCGATCCCGCGATGAACGCGGCCAAGGCGCAGGGTGCGCGCATCGTGGCCTCGCCGTTCGCCGAGACGGACCCGAAGCTCACCGTGGCGACGTACTTCACCTCCACCCAGCTCACGAAACAGAAGCCCGACCTGGTCAAGAAGTTCGCCGCGGCCATGACCGAGTCGCTGAAGTACGCCACCGACCACCCGGACGAGGCACGCCAGATCCTCACCACCTATACAAAGATCAGCGGCGACGTCCTGAACGAGCTCACACTGCCCGCCTGGCCGGCGGAGATCGACATGGCCTCGCTGGAGAAGCTGGCCTCCCTCGGGGAGACGGACGGCCTCTTCGACGGCAAGAAGCCCGACCTGACCGCCCTGTTCTCATGACCCGCCCCGCCGTCACGACCGCCATGGCGGGCCCCGCCGGGACCGACACCGGTTCCGGCGGGCTCCCCGCCCGGCGGCGACTCCCGGAGCGGGCCGTCACCCCGCTGCGGGGACTCGCCGGACTCGCCGGGCTGGTCGCCGTACTCGAAGTGCTGCCGCACACCGGCCTGGTGTCGGCCAACTACCTTCCACCGGCCTCCGAGACCCTCCGCGCACTGTGGGCGCTGCTCGCCGAGCAGACCTTCTGGACCGCGCTCGGCGACACCCTCACCGGCTGGGGCCTGGGCCTGGCCATCTCCGTCGTGGCGGGCGTGGCCGCCGGACTCGTCATCGGCTCGATCCCCGTACTGCGCGCGGTCACCGCCTCCACCATCGAGTTCCTGCGCCCCATCCCGTCCGTCGCCCTGATCCCCGTCGCCGTCCTCCTCTATGGCGCCGACCTCCGGTCGAAGCTGCTGCTCGTGGTGTACGCCGCCTTCTGGCAGGTCATCGTCCAGGTCCTGGCCGGCATCCAGGACGTCGACCCGGTCGCCGACGACACCGCCCGCAGCTACCGGCTCGGCACCTGGGGGCGGCTGCGCCACGTCATGTGGCCCACCGCGCTGCCGTACGTCATGACGGGCGTACGGCTGGCCGCCACCGTGGCCCTCATCCTCGCCGTCACCGCCGAACTCGTCATCGGCGCACCCGGACTCGGCCAGGAGATCGCCGTCGCCCAGACCTCCGGAGCCGTACCGCGCGTCTACGCCCTGGTCCTGGTCACCGGACTGCTCGGCGTCGCCGTCAACCTGGCGGCGCGAGCGGTCGAGCGACGGGCACTGCACTGGCACCAGTCCGTACGCACGGAGGTGGCCGGATGACCGCCCTCACCGTCCTGCGCCGCGCCCTGGTCGTCCTCGGGCTGCCCGCCGTCCTGTTCGCCGTGTGGTGGTTCACCACCGCCGACAGCACCGACTTCTACGTCCCGCCCCTCTCCGCCATCCTGGAGGCCTTCGGGAAGACCTGGACGGGGGAGCGGCTGCTGTCCGACGTCGTACCGAGCCTCCTGCGCCTCACGGCCGGCTATCTCCTCGCCGTCGTGATCGGCGTGGGGCTCGGGCTGCTGGTCGGTATGCGACGGGCCGTACGCGACGTCCTGGAACCCGTCCTCGAACTCTTCCGGGCCATCCCGCCGCCCGTGCTCGTACCGGTGATCATGCTGTTCGCCGGCATCGGCGACACCATGAAGGTGCTCGTCATCGTGAGCGGCTGCGTCTGGCCGATCCTGCTCAACACCGTCGAGGGCGTCCGCGCCGTGGACGAGGTGCTCAGCGACACCTGCCGGTCCTACGGCATCACCGGCGCCGCGCGTCTGCGGCACCTGGTGCTGCGCGGGGCGAGCCCGCAGATCGTCACCGGCATGCGCCAGGCCCTGTCGATCGGCATCATCCTCATGGTCATCAGCGAGATGTTCGCCGCCAGCAACGGACTCGGCTTCACCATCGTCCAGTTCCAGCGCTCGTTCGCCATCCCCGAGATGTGGAGCGGCGTCCTGCTGCTGGGCATCCTCGGCTTCCTCCTCTCCCTGCTCTTCCGGTTCGCCGAGAACCGCGCCCTGGCCTGGTACCACGGCCTGCGCAGCGCCCGGCGCACCCCCTGAAACGGAGCCGTCGATGCTCGACGTACGCAACCTTCAGAAGGTCTACACCGGCCGCAACCGCAAGGTCGAAGCCCTGCGGAACCTGACCTTTCACATCGGTGCGGGTGAACTCGTGTGCCTGGTCGGGCCGTCGGGCTGCGGCAAGACGACGCTGCTGAAATGCATGGCGGGACTGCTCGACCCCACCGCCGGTGAAGTGCTCCTGGAGGGACGGCCGGTCGCCGGGCCACCGCCGGGCATGGCCGTGGTGTTCCAGGAGTACGGGCGTTCCCTGTTCGCCTGGATGAACGTCCGCGACAACGTCGCCCTGCCGCTGCGCCGCAAGAAGCTCGGCAAGGCCCGCGAGCGGGAACTCGTGGACCGCGCGCTGGAGGTGGTCGGGCTCGCCGACGCCCACGAGGCCTACCCCTGGCAGCTCTCCGGAGGCATGCAGCAGCGCGTCGCCATCGCCCGCGCCGTCGCCTACGAGCCGAAGGTGCTGCTCATGGACGAGCCCTTCGCAGCCGTCGACGCACAGACCCGCGCCGAACTGGAGGATCTGATCCGGGAGTTGTGGCGCGAACTCGGCGTCACCGTCCTGTTCGTCACCCACGACATCGACGAGGCCGTCTATCTCGGCCAGCGCACCGTCATCCTGTCCAAGTCACCGACCGTCGTACAGGAGGACCTCACCATCGACCTCCCCGACGAACGCGACCAGCTGCACACCCGCTCCAGCCCCCGCTTCGCCGAACTCCGCGCCCACGTTTACGAACAGATCCAGCGGGCCAAGTACCGGAGCGGGGACACGGACCCCCAGGTGGCGGACCGCGCACCCGAGCCCGCAGAGACACGGAGCTGATGACCACGATCGACGACATCGCCGGCATCGAGGAACAGGTCGCCCTGGTCGACGCGGCCCTGCGGCCCCTCGCGAACCGGCGGGTGGACACCAGCGATCCCGACTGGGCGGACAAGATGCGGCAGCGGCCGGCCCCCATGGACGAGGCGGGTGTCCGGGCGGAGGCCGAGGCCGCGCTGCGGGCCCTGATCGCCGTCTACGCGCAGGGCGACGAGACGGTTCGCGAGTCGGTGCGCGGGCTCTTCTCCCGCTACACCGCCTTCCGTTGGGCCACCCACCTGCCCGTCGAACCCACCCCGGACGGCTTCCGGCAGCGGCTGCTGCACATGTCCGCCGTCGACCACGGCAACGACACCCGCGACGAACTGCTCTCGCTGCGCGACCTGTGCGCGGACGCGCGGACGGCCGGGATCGACATCCGGCCGATCCTGACCGAGGTCGCGGAACTGTCCAGCCGCGAGAACAAGTACGGGATGGGGTCCATGCGGGACATCCTGCTCGGCGCGGCCTAGAGCCTTCCCGCCCCTACCCCACCGGCAGCGCGACCGGCTGGCCCGTGCGCAGCGACTCGTAGGCCGCCAGCACGATCCGCAGGGTGCGCAGGCCCGCCTCGCCGTCGGGAGAGGGGCGCCGCCCCGTGCGTACCGCGTCGAGGAACTCGTCGAGCATGGCGGCGTCCAGATCCGCCCCGCCCGCCTCCCAACGGCCGCTTCCGGTAACGGAGTTGAAGCCGCCGAGCAGCGGGGGGAAGGCGTCGAACTCCACGATCGCCTTCTCGGCGACGCAGGTCATCGCGAGCCCGCCCCAGGTCGGGTGGTCCGGCGGATGGCTCCAGCTGGCGTCCACGGCGGCGACCAGTCCGCCCGGGTACCGGATGGTGACAAGGCCCGCCGTCTCCACGTCCGGCGTGGGGCCGCCGTCGTCGAGGACGCTGTTCGCCTGGGCGTACACCTCCGTCGCCTGCTCACCGTCCAGCAGCGCGTCCACGAGGTCGGCGATGTGGACGGTGTGGTCGGCCAGCGCGCCGCCGCCCGACAGTTCGGGGTCGGCGAACCAGGGGTGCGAACGGGCGGGATTCGAGCCGTTGTTGGCGCCGTGGACGCTGATCAGCCCGCCGAGCGAGCCGTCGGCCAGGGCGCCGCGCAGGGCGGTGAACGCGGGGCTGAACCGTACGGGATAGGCGGTCATCAACCGCACCCCGGCCCGGGCACAGGCGTCGATCATGGCCTGGGCGTCCGCCTCCGTCGTCGCGAGGGGCTTCTCGCACAGCACGTGGGCCCCGCTCGCGGCGGCCCGTTCGACCAGGTGCCGGTGGCGGGCGTTCTCGCTGGTGACCACGACGGCGTCGGGGCGCAGCGCGAACACCTCGTCCCAGGTGTCCGCGTAGTCGGCGCCGAGCCCCTCGGCGAGGGCCCGGCCCCGGGTGGGGTCGCCGGGCGGGGCCTCGGGGTCCGCGGTGATCAGTTCGATGCCGTCGCGGTCGCGCAGCAGCCTGATGTAGGTCGCGGCGTGCAGATGGGCGAAGGACAGTACGGCGACTCTCACTGCTCGATTCCCTTCGTGCGTACGGTGGTTGCCTGCGGGGCGATCGACACGGCCCGTCCGGTACGCGCCGACTCGGCCGCGGCCTCGGCCATACGGACGGCCGCCACGCCGTCCCGGCCGCTCACCCGGGGTTCCGGACCGCCCGCGAAGGCCTCGGCGAACTCGCGGATCTGGGTGACGTAGGGCGACTCCCCGAAGTCCCCGGCCGGTATGCCCGCCGCCGGGCCACTGGACACGGCGCCGGTGATCCGCAGATCCAGGTGGGCCAGGGAGTCGTGCTCGACGGTGCCGCCGGTGCCCGACACATGGAACGTCGTACGGAACGGTGTCGCCGGTGGCCCCCACACCCCCACGACCTGGGAGATCGTGCCGCTCGCGTGGGTGAGTACGGCGGTCCCGGTGGCGACCGCCCCTTCCGGCGCCGGGGCGGTGAGGTGCCCCTGCTGCCGGGCGTGGACCCGGACGACGTCGCCGAAGAGCCAGCGCGCGATGTCCATGTCGTGGATCATCTGGTCCGTCAGGATCCCGCCGGAACGCGCCGGGTCGGCGAACCAGCCGCTCCAGGTGGGATAGCGCCCGGTCCGGGTGAACCGGGCGACCGCCACCCGCCCCAGGCCGCCCCCGGCGACGAGGTCGCGCAGTCGGGCGTAGGCGGGGAAGAACCGCACGACATGGCCCGGGTACAGGCGCACCCCGGCAGCCTCCGCCGCGTCGGCCATCTCCTCCGCCTCGGCCGCGCCGAGCGCGAGGGGCTTCTCGCACAGGACATGGGCGCCGGCCGCCACGGCGGCCAGGGTGATCTCCCGGTGGGTGTCGGTCGGGGTGCACACATCCACCACACCGGCCCCGTCGAGCGCCTCACCCAGGGAGCCCACCGATGTCGCGCCGAACTCGCGGGCCAGGGCCGGGGCTTGGCCGTCGGGCGCGTAGAGGCGTACCCGCGCGCCGAGGGCCGTCCACGCGGGCAGATGCGTGCGGGCGATGCCGCCCGCGCCGATCAGCGCGACTTCGAGTTCTGCCATGGAAATCTCCGACCTCCTGTGCGTACGTTTCCGGGTGCGGTCAGCCCTTGAGGGCGCCGCTGAGCACGCCACTGATGAAGTGCCGCTGGAAGAACAGATAGACGAGCACCACCGGGGCGATCACGATCAGCGTGGCGGCGGCGAGCAGCGGCACGTCGACACCGAACTGCCCGGTGAAGAAGCCCAGTCCGGCGGGGGCCGTCCGCCGGGCCGGGTCCTGGATCAGGATCAGCGGGAGCAGGAACTGGTTCCAGCTCCACACGAAGTACAGAACACCCAGCGTGGTCACCGCCGGACGGGAGCTGGGCAACAGGATCCGCCAGAGCGTCACCCACGACGAGGCACCGTCAAGCCGGGCCGCCTCGATGAGACTGCGCGGCATGGTCGCGAAGTGGGCGCGCATCCAGAACACCCCGAACGGCATGAACGCCCCGATCTCCGCGAGCGCCAGCCCCGGCACGGTGTTCGTCAGCCCCACGGCACGCAGGTCGTAGTAGAGCGGGATGACCGTGCCCTCGGTGGGGATCGACAGCCCGAGCAGCAGAAACGCGTAGAACCGCCCCCGGCCGGGCACGTCCAGGGTCGCCAGCGCGTATCCGGCCAGCGTCGCGCACACCACCGCGGCCGGCACCACGCACACCGCGATCACCACACTCGACCGCAGCAGCGTGCCGAACCCCGCCGCCGACCAGGCCCGGGAGAAGTTCTCGAAGTGCAGCCCGTCCGGCAGGGCGAAACCCGTCAGCGGGGCGCCCGCGGGCTGGAGCGCCGCCAGCAGCAGGGAGGCGAACGGCACGAGTACGGCGGCCATGAACAGGAGGAGGACGACGGGCGCCGCCAGCCGTCCGGCGACCGCTCGCGCCGGAGCAGCCGGTGGAGTCGTCGACGTCAGCGAGGTCACGGTGCCTCCCTGGACAGCCGGTTGATCACCAGGACGGCCACCGAGATGACCGCCGTCAGGACGATCGCCAGCGCGCTGGCCACCCCGACCGCGCCGCCCCCGAACGCCAGCCGGTAGATGAGGATGCCGGGGACGACCGTGCTGTTGCCCGGGCCGCCCCCGGTGGTGATGTAGATGAGGTCGAAGCTGGACAGGGCCGCGATCACGGTGATGGACAGCGCCACCGCGAACTCCGGGCGCAGGAGGGGGACGGTGATCGACCAGAACTCCCGTACGGGGCCCGCCCCGTCCATCCGCGCCGCCTCGTAGATCTCCTGGTCGATGCGCTGGGTCCCGGACAGGAACAGCACCATGCACAGGCCCGACACGACCCACGTCCCGATCAGCCCGACGGCCGGCAGGGCCCAGGTGAAGCTGCCCAGCCAGGCGTCGGCGAACCCGCCCAGACCGACCGCCCGCAGCCCCTGGTTGAGGATGCCGTCCTCGGCGTACACCCAGCGCCACAGGATGCCGACCGCGACCAGCGGGATGACCTGCGGCAGGAACAGCACCGTACGGACCAGGCCGGTGCCCCGGCGCCCGGCCCGCCGGGAGACGATCGCCGCCGTGACCAGGCCGACACAGATCGGCAGCACGGAGAAGAACAGGATCAGCGCGCCCGCATGCCAGGCGGCGGCGCGCAGTTGCGGATCGGTGCCTATACGCCGGTAGTTGTCGAGGCCGACGAAGGAGGGGAGGGTCACGCCGTCCCAGTCGAAGAACGAGAGGTAGGCGGTGTGCAGCATCGGCAGGACGGAGAACAGCGTGTAGGGGAGCAGGGCCGGCAGCAGGTACAGCAACGCCACGGCCCGGCGTCGGCGGCGGCCGGACCGTGCCGTACGGCGGTCCCCGCGCCCGGCACGGTCCGGCGCGGGCTTCGTCGGGCGCGGGGCGGCGAGGGCGCGGGCGGGCTCCGTCAGTCGCCGGTCGGCAGTGGTCATTTGTGGTAGTTCTCGTAGTCCGTCTGGAGCCCGGCCAGGAACTTCTCGGGGGTCACCTTGCCGCCGACAAGCAGCTGGAGCTGGGTGGTGAGGGTGTCGCCCATCGTCGGGGTCGAGGAGTTCTGGATGAACGGCTGAAGCCCGGCGTCCTTGACGATCGTCTGCCAGCCCGCCTGGACATCGCCGATCAGTCCGCTCTGGCTCGGCATGGCGCCCGCGTCGGGAGCCATGAAGCCCGCCTTGGCGGTCACGGCGGCTGCCTGCGCGCTCGCCGCGAAGTCGAGGAACGCGGCTGCCGCCGCCGCGTTCTTGGACTTGCTGGACACGCAGTAGTACACGCCGGCGCCGGTGGTGCGAACCTTTCCGCCGGCTGTGACGGGCGGCATGTTGAAGTAACCGGCCCGCTCGCCAAGGCCCTTGGCCACCGCTGCCGCCGCCCAGTTGCCGCTGATCCGGAAGACGCCCTCGCCCTTGGCGAACGCGGCGGTGGCGTCGTTGTCGCTGACCCCGTTGACCTTCGGGGTGACGTACCCCTTGTCCACCCACCGCAGCAGCGTCTCCGCCGCTGTCTTCGCCTCCGGCAGCACGATGGTGGCGCTCTGGTGGCCGAAGGCCCACGCCTCGCGGTCCTTCGGGGTCAGATAGGCCGAGAGCAGCACGTTGAAGGGGTGGTTGAGACCGCCGTCGAGATTGCCTGCGACCAGCGCGGTCTCACCGGCCGCCTTGGCCTTGGCGAACAGGGCCTCCAGCTCCGCGAGCGTGGCCGGGGGAGTGGTCAGGCCCAGTTCCTTCGCCTTGGTCTTGTTGTAGTAGACGCCCTCGAACGACAGGCCCGCGCCCACTCCGTACAGGTCACCGGTGCCGACGGTCTTGCCGTCCTGGGTGAGGGTGATCTGGTCCAGGCCGGGGAACTTCTCCGCCCAGCCGTACGCCTTGCCGTACTCGCCGACCTTGAGCAGCAGCCGCCCGGGGACGAGGTTCTGCATGCCCGACGTGAACTGGGCGATGTCGGGCGCGCTGTCGGCGGACATCGTGGTGTTGATGCTCTTGAGGTAGTCGTCCCAGCCCGTGTACTGGCGCTTGACGGTGATGTTGGGGTGCTTCGCGCGGAAGGCCGCGAGCAGACCGGGGGTCATGGTGGTGTCGTCGGCGTCGGCGACCACCAGCGTGATCTTGTCGGCCGGTACGGCGGTGGAGACGGGGCCGGTGCTGCTCTTGTCGGACGACGAGGCGCCCGGGGTCAGCTCACTGCACGCGGCGAGCGCCATGGCGCCGATCGCGCCGGTGGCTGCGAGGAACGTACGTCTGGACGGGGACGACGGACTGGGGCTCATGGGGCTCATGAGATCTCCTGGGCATGACGGGACAGGGAAGCCGAGGGAGAGAAGAAGAGAGAGGAGAGGGGCAGGGGCGCGACGGGGAGGCATGCGCCCTGGTTCGATAACGCAGTTGCGTTTTATAATCAGAGTGGGTCCGGTCCGCGTCAAGCACTCACGGCTGGATTGTTATCGTCGGGACGATCGGTGCCGGTCCCCGATGTGCCCGCTGCTCAGGAGGTTGATCATTGGTGCCGCAGACGTGGTGGCCGCTCGGCGGACTGCCGGAGCCGTCCCCGCCCGGGCGTGAACTCCCGGCGGTGGTGGGCGTCGCGGACCTGCGGGCCACGAACGCGGCGGCCGTTCTCGCCGCCGTCCGCTCGACGGACCCGCACCCCCGGCTCGCCGCACTGGCCGAGGCGACGAAGCTCTCCCGGCCCACGGTCGAGGCGATCGTCGAGGAACTCACCGACTGCGGCCTCATCGAGGTCGCCCCGGCCGTCTCCGCCCGGGGCCAGCGCTCACCCGGCCGCCCGGCCCGCCGGTTCCGCTTCCGCCCGCACGCGGGCTTCGTCGTCGGGGTGGACGTACGGGCCCGCTCGGTGAGCGCCTGTCTGGCCGACCTCGACGGCAGGCCGGTGGCCGTCGAACGGACGGCGGTACGCGCCGACTTGGGCGGCCAGGCCCGTGCCCGTGCCGTAACTGCCGTAGTACAGCGCGCAATTGACCGCTCGGGAGCCGACGCCCCACGGGTGTGGGCCGCGACGGTGGGCACCCCCGGTCTGGTGAACCGCGGCAACACCCGGATCCGGCAGGCCGACAACCTCAAGGGCTGGGCCGAGGCGGACATCGTCACCGTCCTGAGCGACACCCTCGGCTGCCCGGTGGCCGTCGAGAACGACGCCAACCTCGCCGCACTGGGCGAGCAGTGGCGCGGGGTCGGCGGCGCGGCCGACGAGATGGTGTTCGTCCTGCTCGGCGAACGCCTCGGCGCCGGTGTCATCACCGGGGGACGGCTGCTGCGCGGACACCGGGGCGCGGCCGGTGAGATCGGGTTCATCCGCTTCCCCGGCAGTACGTCGTCCCAGCCCGGCCTCGAACCCCTGGTCCCGGACAGCGTCCGTGACGCTGCCTCGGGGGACCCGGAAGCGGTCGCGGCCATCACCTCGTACGGCCGGAGACTGGCCGCCGGGATCGCGCCCGTGCTGCTCGCGCTCGACCCGGCGCTGGTCGTGCTCGGCACCAGCCTCTTCCCCGTCCCCGGCCTGCTGCCGGCGGCGGAACTCCTCCTGGCCGCCGCCGAGGAGGAGGCCGGCAGTCTCCTCGTCGACCTGCCGCAGTGGCGGCTGTCCGCGCTGGGCGACGAGGCCGTGATCACGGGCGCGGTGCGGTTCGCCCTCTCCTCCGTCGAGGAGGTGCTCCGCACCCGGCCCACCAGCCTTTCGGCGCGGGGGACGCTCGTGAAGCACTCGTAGGGCTTGGTGCTGCGTCAGCGCAGTGCGGCCTCGCCCGCGTGGACGGCACGCAGGGCGCGCTCGACGCTCTGCTCGTTTTCTCCCACCGGAGCCACGTAGTCGAGGACGGCTCGCGCGGCGGCCTCCCCGAGCGTCCGGGTGATCACCCAGGTGGCGAGGTACTGCGACGCCATGCAGCCGCCCGCCGTCGCGATGTTCCCCTCGGCGTGGAACGGCGCGTCCAGCACGGTGACGCCACGCGCCTCGACGAAGGGGCGGCTCGTCCGGTCCGTACAGGCGGGCATGTCACCCAGCAGACCGAGCCGGGCGAGCACCAGCGCGCCGGAGCACTGGGAACCGATCAACTGCCGTGCGGGGTCGAGCGGCAGCCTGGCGATCAGCCGGTCGTCGGCGACCACCTCGCGCGCCTTCACCCCGCTGCCGACCAGCACGACATCGGCCTCGGACACGAACTCCATCGGACGCTGCCCGGTCACCTCGACGCCGTTCATCGACGTGACCACCGGCGTCGGCGTCGTGATGAAGGCCTCCAGACCGTCCTTGCGGCAGCGGTTGATCAGCGCGGACGCGATGAAACTGTCGAGTTCGTTGAACCCGTCGAAGGTGACCACGGCTACCTGCACGACAACCCCTCTCAGTACGGCTGTCTATTGTTCCGCAGACAGGAGACCGTCGGCGGCCCGGACCCGGACCGCCGCTTCCGGGGCAGCGGGCAGGTCGTCGAGGAAGTCGACGGTCGGTACGTGGAACAGCGTGCCGGTGACCGCGATGGAGAAGTCGAGCAGGCGGTCGTGGCTGCCCGGCGGATCGCCGATGAACATGTTCTCCAGCATGCGCTCGATGACCGACGGGGTGCTGGAGTAGCCGATGAAGTACGTGCCGAACTCCCCGCGCCCGGGTGCCCCGAAGGGCATGTTGCTGCGCAGGATCTCCCGTTCGATGCCGTCGGGGTCGGTGATCGAGGTGAGCGCGACATGCGAGTCGGCGGGCTTGACGTCGTCGGGCAGCTCGATGTCGGAGAGCTTGTGGCGGCCGACCGCCCGTTCCTGCGCCTCGACCGGCAGGGCGTTCCACGCGGGCAGGTCGTGCAGGTACTTCTGCACGATGACATAGCTGCCGCCGGTGAAGTCCGGGTCCTGGTCCGGATCGGCGTCACCGATGACGACGGCCGTGTTCGCGGCGGGCCCGGTGGGGTTCTCGGTGCCGTCGACGAAACCGAGCAGGTCGCGTTCGTCGAAGTACTTGAAGCCGGACACCTCGTCCCGGACGGTGACCGCGCCGCGCAGCCGGTCCATCAGCTGGGTGGCCAGCTCGAAGCAGAGGTCCGGCTGCCGGGCCTTGATGTGGAAGAGCAGATCGCCCGGGGTGGCGGGCGCGGTGTGCTTGGCGCCGACGACTTCCCGGAAGGGATGCAGCTCGGCCGGCCTGGGACCGGTGAACAGCCGGTCCCAGGCCTCGGAGCCGATGCCCGCGACGCAGGTCAGCTCCCCTTCCGGAATCCGGAAACCGACGGCCCGCACCAGACCGGAGAGGTCGGTGAGCAACTCCCGTACGACCGGCTCCCCGCCGGGATCGACGGTCACGACCAGGAAGACGGCGGAGTTGGTGAGCGGGCTCAGTACCGACTGCGGGACGGGCTGCGGCTCGGGCACGGACATTCCTCGATCCTTCGGCGGGCTTCTTCGACGAGACGCTTGGTCGAACACGGAGACCGGACCCGATCAGCCTCTCATCGGAGCCCGCTCCTTCGCGGCGTCATCGATGATCCGTCGGCCTGGCGGCCTGGCGGCCTGGCGGCCTGGCGGCCTGTCCGACGTGATGGTCAGGCGGGGGTCTCGGCGGTGGCGGTGAGGATCGCGCGGCCGAGGATGTGGCGGGCCATGGTGAAGCCGAGGAAGGCGGGGGTGGAGTCGGCCGGGATGGCGATGTTCTCGACGTCGAGGGCGTGCACCACGAAGACGTAGCGGTGGGCGCCGTGTCCGGCCGGCGGGGCCGCGCCGATGAAGCGTCCGGTGCGGGCGTCGTTGGGTACCTGGAAGGCGCCCTCGGGCAGGTTGGATCCGGTGTCGTCGCCGACGCCCTCGGGCAGGTCGGTGACGGTGGCGGGGAGGTCGGCCACGGCCCAGTGCCAGAAGCCGGAGCCGGTCGGGGCGTCCGGGTCGTACATCGTGACGGCGTAGCTCCGGGTGCCCTCGGGGGCGTCGCTCCAGGACAGTTGCGGGGAGACGTCCTTGCCGCCCGGGATGCCGAAGAGGCCGGACATCTGCTCGACGGGCAGTGGGGCGCCGTCGGTGAGTGTGGTGCTGGTGAGGGTGAAGGTCGCTGCCTCGGGGAGGCGGGCGAAGGGGTCGTTGGCGCTCATGGCGTCGTTCCTTTCACGGGACATGCGGGTATTCGGGGATGTGTGTCCGGGGGTGGTCAGTCGGGCGCGACGACGTCCGTGCCGGACTCCTTCGGCTCGGTGACGGCCCCGTCGGCAGCCGGGTCGACGTACTCGACGCGCTCCTTCGGGCGGGGGTCGAAGGTGAGGCGGAAGACGTCGGGGCGGGAGTAGTGGCCGGCCGGGTCGTAGGCGTGTTTGGCGATGGCGAGGAGGTCGGAGTCGAGGTCGGCGTAGAGGATGCCCTCCTCGGTCTCGGGCAGGGGCTTGGCGAGTTCGGTGCCCTCGGGGCCGTAGATGCGGGTGAATCCGCCGCCCTGGAGGAGGAGTTCCCGCTTGGCGTCGGTGTCGCAGAACAGGTCCTGTCCCGCCTGGCCGACCGTGGCGCAGGGCGCGAGGACGAAGGTCTGGCCCTCGACGGCGTAGACCAGGCTGACGGCCGTGTTCACCTCGGGCCCGAGCGCGGTCGCCATGCCCCGGTAGACGGAGAAGCTCGGCCAGGACGCGACGTGGATCTGCTCGCCCTTGCTGTACATCGTGTACTTGGTCAGCGGCTGGATGTGCTCGGCGCAGTTCAGCGCGCCCAGGCGGCCGAGTCTGGTCTCGTGGACCTGGATGTCGCTGCCGTCGCCCTCGCCGAAGACGGTGCGTTCGGCGTGGGTGGGCTTGAGTTTGCGGCGTACGGCGAGCACGCGGCCGGTGTCGTCGATGGTGGCCTGGGCCATGTAGAGGCTGCCGGTGACGGTGCGTTCGGCGAAGCCGAGGACGACGAAGATGCGGTGTTCGGCGGCGGCCGCGGCGATACGGGCGAGGTGTTCTCCGTCGCGGGTCATGGAGTTGTCCGCGTACCGGGGGACGTACTGCATGCCGGCGAGGGGGGAGTCCAGCCAGATCCACCACGGGTAGCCGGGCAGGAACACCTCGGGGAAGGCGACCAGCTCGGCTCCGCCGGCGGCGGCCTGGGCGATCAGGTCCACGGCGTGGTCCACCCCGGCGTCGAGGTCCAGCCACTTGGGTTCGGCCTGTACGGCCGCTACACGCACTACGGAAGACACGTCTCGTACTCCATCTCGGCCGCGACGGCGTTCACTCGGTTCGCTCGTTGCGGGGAACGTTACGGCCGCTCACCGGCCCGGAAGAGGTGTGAATCCTCCACTCTTCGTCCGTGTCCGGCGTATGATTCACCCACCCTGTGACCGTGGTGAGCTAGGACATCTGATGGACCGCACCGAGGACGAACAGCTCCAGCGGCAGCGTCGTCGGGAGCGGGAGCTGTCCAGTCTGTACGCCACGGCACGGTCGCTGACCGTGCTGCGCGGAGTCGAGGAGGTGCTGGCCAGTGTCGTCGGGCACGCTCATGACCTGATCGGTACCGATCTCGCGTATCTGGCGGTGCTGGAGGAGGACGGGGCGTATCTGCGGGTGCGCGCCACGGCCGGGACGGTCACCCCCGGGTTCGCCGAGCGGACGCACGGTCCTGCCCATGTCGGCATCGCCGGGCGGGTGGCCACGACCCGGGCCCCGTACTGGGCGAGTGACTATCTGGCGTCGACCGAGATCGTCCACCATCCGGGTATCGACAGTTCCATCGAGGCGGAGGGCATCGTGTCGATGCTCGGGGTCCCGCTGATCGCGGGTGGCCGGTTCCTCGGCACGCTGATCGCGGCGAACCGTCAGGAGCGGCCGTTCGTCCGGGACGATGTCGCCCTGCTGAGCGCCTTCGGCGACCACGCGGCGGTGGCGCTGGAGAACGCCCGGCTCTACGACGAGAGCCGCCGCGCGCTGCACGCCCTGGAGACGGCGTACGCCACGATCGAGGCGGCCGAGGCCGTCCACGAGGCGCTCACCCGTGTGGTGCTGGCCGGCGGTGACGTGGGCGCCGTCGCCGATCTCGTCGTGGACACCCTGGGCGGTGGAGTCCTCGTCCTCGACCACGCCCAGCGTGTCCTCGTCGCCCGCGGAGAGCCTGCCGACGAGGGCGAGGCACAGGTCCGTGAGCACGCCGTCCTTTCCGCCTCCCCGCCCATGGCCGAGGCGGTCGCCCCCGGCATCGAGGAGAGCCGCAGGTCCGGGCGCTGTGTCACCGTCGAGCGTGGCGACACCCTGCGGCACACCGTGGCGGCGGTCGTCGTCGGCGCCACCCACATGGGCGCCCTCGTCCTGTCCCGCCACGGCGACCCGGACCCGGTCGAGGCACGCATCCTCGAACGCGCGGCACAGACCGCGGCCCTGCTGACCCTGACCCAGGACGCCGTCGTCCGGGCCGAGGAACGCGTCCGGGGCGAACTCCTCACCCAACTCCTCACCGCCCCGCGCCCGTTCTCCACCGAACTCGCCCTGCGCGCCCGCGCCCGGCACATCCACACCAACACCCTCCTCAAGCGGATCGAGCGCATCGGCGGCCTGCTCGGGCCCGAATGGCAGCAGCCGGACAACGCCCTGAGGCTTCAGCTCGCGGTCCATCTCCATGAATTGGCCCGACAGGTCGAAAAGCCCTGAGCGGCGCGGCAAGTTCATTTCTCCGTGGCAGCACGGCATTCGGAGCATTCGATTTGCCTCAGAGGCAACTCTGCGTGCATGTGAGGGCACTTGGCGTGAGGGCTATGTAACTCCGCCTTATTCCGGATGACGCCGTTCGGTAATTCGCGCTGGCTGAAGTGGTCGTCAGAAGCAGCGGCGAGGTGACCGAACCTCGGCGCCCCGCATGGAGGATTTCATGCCTGAGCTGTATTTCCATGTGCGCTGGCCCGACGGCGAGACCCAGCGCTGCTATTCACCTTCCACCGTAATCGAGGACTACCTCGCCCCCGGCGGCGTCTACGAACTCGGCGACTTCCTGGAGCGAAGCCGGACCGCGCTCGGAATCGCGAGCGACCGGGTGCGCGAGAAGTACGGATTCGCCTGCACCGGGGCCTCCGACCAGCTGGCGCAGCTCGAACGGACGGCAGCCGCGTACGCCTCCCTCGACGGGGCCGAGGTCGCCGTCGAGGCACTCAGCAACGCCGACGGGAGCATGCGGTGAGCGCGCCGAGGCTGGCCGGGGCCCACTTCCCGGTGGCGGTCGTCGGCGGCGGCCAGGCCGGTCTGTCGGTCAGCTACTGCCTGCGTGAGCGCGGCATCGAGCATGTCGTCGTCGAGCGGAACCGGGTCGGCCACGAGTGGCGCGAGCGCCGCTGGGACTCCTTCTGCCTGGTGACGCCCAACTGGCAGTGCAAACTGCCCGGTTACCCCTACCAGGGGGACGACC
This sequence comes from Streptomyces sp. NBC_00075, assembly GCF_045041225.1. Classification (NCBI taxonomy): domain Bacteria; kingdom Bacillati; phylum Actinomycetota; class Actinomycetes; order Kitasatosporales; family Streptomycetaceae; genus Streptomyces; species Streptomyces sp. NBC_00075. The sequence goes on along the minus strand of NZ_CP108243.1, from coordinate 374,718 downwards.
CCGACGGCTTCATGGTCCGCGACGAGATCATCCGCTATCTGGAGGGGTACGTCGCCTCCTTCCAGCCCCCGCTGCGGGAGGGTGTCGCCGTCACCGGACTGCGCCGGGGTGCTGGCGGCGTCTTCGAACTGTCCACCGACGAAGGGGAGTTCACCGCCGACCAGGTCGTCGTGGCCGCCGGTCCCTACCACACCCCGTCCATCCCGAGGATGGCCGAGCGACTGCCCGCCGGGATCGAGCAGATCCACTCCTCCGGCTACCGCAACGCGGACCAGCTCCCCGACGGAGCCGTCCTGGTGGTCGGCACCGGACAGTCCGGCTGCCAGATAGCCGAGGATCTCCATCTGGCCGGCCGGCAGGTCCATCTGGCCGTCGGCAGCGCACCCCGCGTCGCCCGCTTCTACCGGGGCCGGGACTGCGTCGCCTGGCTGGACGACATGGGCTACTACGACAAGAGCATCGACGAGTTCGACGACGCCGGCGCCGTCCGGATGCGCGTCAACCACTACGTCACCGGGCGCGACGGAGGCCGTGACATCGATCTGCGGGCCTTCGCCCGCGACGGAATGCGCCTGCACGGACGGCTGACGGGCATCGGCGGCAGTGACGGTACGCGCCTGGAGTTCGCCGACGACCTCAAGGCCAACCTCGACCGGGCGGACGCCGTGGCCGAGGGCATCAAGGACAGCATCGACGCCCACATCACCGCGCGGAAGATCACGGCCCCCGACGAGCCCCGGTACGTACCGGTGTGGGAGCCCTCCGGGCATACGCCCGCCCTGGACCTGGAGGCGGCCGGCATCACCTCCGTCGTCTGGTCCACCGGGTTCACCCGCGACCACCGCTGGATCGAGATACCCGCCTTCGACGGCCGCGGCTACCCCATGCACTGGCGGGGCGCCACCAGCACCCCCGGCCTGTACTTCCTGGGCCTGCCCTGGCAGTACTCCTGGGGCTCCGGACGCTTCGAAGCGGTGGGCAGGGACGCCGAGTTCCTCGCGAACCACATCGACGTGTCCCGCCGTATGGCCGATGTCTGCGGCACCCTCACCGGCGCCCCCAGCGAACTCGCCTCCGCGCTCCCGATCGGCTGAAGGAGGTATCCCGACCATGGTCTTCGACGCACACCGCCACATCGGCGTCCTGCCCGCGTACCCCTTCTACGGCGGACCGCCCGTCAACCCCGACACCACCGCCCGCGCCACCGTCAAGCAACTGGTCGCCGACATGGACGCCGAGGGCACCGAACGCGCCCTCGTCATCCCCAACTACGGCGTCCCCGACCCCGATCTCGCCTTCTCCTTCAACGAGTTGGCGATCGAGGCCGCCCAGAGCGACGACCGCATCCGGGCCGGACTGTGGGTGTCCCCGCGCCCCGAGGACGAGCACCGCACAGCGCGGGCCCTCGCCCTGGCCGGTGAACAGGGCGTGAAGGCACTGAAGTTGAGTTTCCTGCTCGGCGGACGCCCCACCGACCCGGCCTGCCGCCCGATGCTGGACCGCATCTTCCAGGTCGCAGAGCACCACAACCTGGTCGTCCACGTCCACACCTCGCCCGGCGCCGCCTCCGACATCGACGAGGTCGGCCACCTGGTCGACTGGTACGCCGACCGGGTGCCCGTCCATCTCGTGCACTTCGGCGGCGGGATGAGCGGCCACATCAAGCTCGTCGGCTCCCGGTTCTTCGACTGGATCACCGCCGGCAAGCGCGTCTACACCGACCTCTCCTGGGCCATCGGCTTCACACCCCGCTGGCTGGCCCAGGAGATCGAGCGCCGCGGTATCGGCCACGACCGCGTGCTCTTCGCCAGCGACCAGCCGTGGGGCGACTTCACGGGCGAGTACGCCCGGCTCGCCGAAGCGACCGGCGGCGGCGAACTCGGCGAACTCGTCTTCAGGGACACGTTCGCCGCGCTCTACGACTGACCCCGCTCCCCTTTCAGTTCCAGCACGTACAAGGAGACAACCATGTCCGAATCCGTCGTCACCGCCGAACTCTCCGACGTCGAGCAGAAGTCCCTCGACGAGATCCCGCACCCCTCGCTCGCCGACGGCAGCAGCATCTACGGCTCCACGAAGGTCTTCCCCGACTACCAGGCCGAGAACGGCGAGACCTACTTCACCCTCGTCCACGGCATCGCCCACGAGTCCTCGGTCTCCTTCGTTGCCGTCCTCCAGGCGACCCGCGCCCTGCGCAAGGGCTTCGAGACCGCCATCTACTTCTACGGCCCGGGCTCGCTCAACTGCCTTGCCACCCGCGGCTTCCCGACCGTCGGCAACTCCGCCTTCCCCGGCGAGCACAACATCAACAACCAGCTCAAGACGTTCATCGCCGAGGGCGGTAAGGCCTACTGCTGCCGTTTCGGACTGTCCCTGCACGGCGCCCGCGAGGAGGACCTCATCGAGGGCGTCATCCCCACCCACCCCCTGGACGTCCAGGACGCGCTGATCCACTACGCGCGCAAGGGCGCCATCATCAACTCCACCTACCAGCTGTAAGGGGCGGACCGTGAGCGTTGGCACCAACACAGCGGTGGACGTGCGGATCATGACCCGCGCCGAACTCGCCCTGCACGGCGTGGCGTTGGACGCGCCCGTGCGGCGGCCGGACGGCGCGGGGCCCAGCGACGACGGGCACGTCCTTGTCGACGGTGCCAACGCCGCGCTGCCCACCAACCCCGACAGCCCCTACTCCGTACGCGACGGCAAGGTCTGGCTCGGCGAGGAGGACACCGGCCTGACCCTGACCGCCGTACGCCGCCCGAAGTTCTACGACCTGACGACCGCCGACGGCATCCGCTACGAGCAGATCGCCCGTCTGCACGGTGCCGACGTCCTCGCCACCACCGTCGTCCAGACCTGTATCCGCTACGCCGAGTCCGACCGCTGCCGCTTCTGCACCATCGAGGAGTCCCTGCGCTCCGGTGCGACGGTCGCCGCCAAGACGCCCGCCCAGCTCGCCGAAGTCGCCGAGGCGGCCGTGCGGTTGGACGGCGTCAGGCAGATGGTGATGACCACCGGCACGACGGCCGGCCCCGACCGGGGCGCCCGCAACCTCGTACGGTCGGTCAGGGCGGTGTTGGAAGCCGTACCCGGCCTGCCGATCCAGGTGCAGTGCGAGCCGCCCGGAGACCTCGTGTGGATACGGGAGCTGCACGACGCCGGAGCCACCGCCATCGGCATCCACGTCGAGTCGCTCGACGACGAGGTGCGCGGGCGCTGGCTGCCCGGCAAGTCCACCGTCCCGATGGCCGAGTACGAGGCCGCGTGGGACGAGGCGGTACGGGTCTTCGGGCCCAACCGGGTCTCCACCTACCTCCTCGTCGGCCTCGGCGAGGACCCCGACGAACTCGTCGCGGGAGCGGGGGAGTTGATCGACCGGGGCGTGTACCCCTTCGTCGTCCCCTACCGCCCGATGGGCGGCACGCTCGCCGCCCGCGACGGGATCGCCGCCCCGAGCGCCGAGTTGCTGCGGTACGTCACCGAGGGCGTCGCGGCGAAGCTGCGCGCGGCCGGGATGAGCGGCGCCGACCAGCAGGCCGGCTGTGCCGCCTGCGGGGCGTGCAGTGTCCTGCGGACCGCGGGCGGGTGAGCGCCGTGTACCTCGACGGTTCCGTCGTCGCGTCGGCCGGGGACGGGCCGCAGGACATCCTCGCCCTGCTCGGCGACCGCAGCACGCTCGCCCGGATGCTGCCCGCCTTCCGCGTCGAGGAGGCGGACGGCACGGCGGATCTGGCCGCCTACCGGCGGCTCCGCCGCGACGCCTTCGTCCACGAGCAGGGACTCTTCGCCCACCACGACCTGGACGACCGCGACAGCGACCCCCGGACCGTCGTCCTGGTCGCGCGGGACCCGGAGGGCACGGTGGTCGGCGGGGTGCGTCTCGGCCCGGTCACCGACGGCCCCGACATCGGCTGGTGGGCCGGCGGCCGGCTCGTCGTCGCCCGCGGCGCCCGTGGCCCGCACGGCATCGGCGCGGCCCTGGTCCGCGCGGCCTGTGCACGGGCGGAGACCGAGGGCGTCCTCCGCTTCGACGCGACCGTCCAGGCCCGAAACGAAGTCCTCTTCAGACGACTCGGCTGGCGCCGGATGCGACCGACAACGGTCGCGGACACACCGCACGTCCTGATGCGCTGGCCGATCGACCGGATCACGAACCTGGTGGCAGCCACCAAGTCCCCTCTCGGACAACTCCTGGCGGCTCTGCCAGGGTCGGCGGGCCGCACTTTCGGCCAGGATCCGGCCGACAGGTCGCTGGGCGCGAAGGCGCGGTCCATCCCCGGCGGCGAGTCGGCGAGTTCGGCCACGCGCCCCGATAGGGGCGCGGGGAACTGCGCGACAAGCCCCCACCGGCCCGCGGTGAACGAACTGCCGGGCGGCCCCGGATTCGTGGGCGACGACGGAGCCCCGGTACCCGGCACCGACCTCATCGCCGCATGCGACGCCATCGTGCCGTCCATGGTCGAGCGCGACCCCGACTGGGCGGGCTGGTGCGCGGTCCTCGTGAACGTCAACGACCTCGCCGCGATGGGCGCTTCACCGGTCGGACTCCTCGACGCCGTGGGCGCGAAGGACGTCGCCCACGCCCGACAGATCCTCGCCGGACTCGCCCGCGCCGCACAGGCGTACGGCGTCCCGGTGCTGGGCGGACACACCCAACTCGGCGTGCCCGCAGCCCTGTCGGTGACCGCACTCGGCCGCACCGCGCACCCCGTCCCGGGCGGCGGCGGACGGCCCGGACACGCCGTACGGCTGACCGCCGACCTCGGCGGCGACTGGCGCCCGGGATACCGGGGCCGCCAGTGGGACTCGTCAAGTCACCGTCGTACGGACGAACTCCGCGCCATGACCGGCGCGGTGGCCGCCGCTCGGCCCGCCGCCGCCAAGGACGTGTCGATGGCCGGGATCGCCGGCACCCTCGGCATGCTCGCCGAGGCGAGCGGCTGCGGAGCCGTCCTCGACGTGGCCGCCGTACCCCGGCCGACGACCGCGACGACGGGCGACTGGCTGACCTGCTTCCCCGGCTTCGCGATGCTCACCACCGACGAGCCCGGCGCCCCACCGCTCCCCGCGGGGCCCGCGACGGGCGCCGTCTGCGGGGAGCTGACAGACGGACAAGGCGTCGGGCTGCGCTGGCCCGACGGAGAGATCACCGAAGCGGTCACCTCCACGGTGACCGGGATGGGGACCGCATGACCACCCTGCGTATGGCGGCCGTGGCCGCCGAGTTCGGCCGTGACCTCGAAGAGGACTTCGCGACCGCCGAGCGGCTGATCAAGGAGGCCCGGGAGGAGGGCGTACGGCTGCTCGCGCTCCCGGAAGCCTGCCTCGGCGGCTATCTGCTCAGCCTCGACGACGACAGCGCCCTGGACGAGGGTCCGCCCGCGCTCGCCCTCGACGGCCCCGAGATCGCCCGACTGGCCGCCCTGGCCGGGGAGATGACCGTCGTCGCGGGCTACTGCGAGGCCGCCGGCGACGCCCGCTACAACAGCGTGGTCTGTGTCAACGGCGACGGCGTGCTCGGCAACCACCGCAAGGTCCACCAGCCGCTCAGCGAGGACGCCAGCTACGCCTCCGGGGACCGGTTCCACGCCTTCGACACCCCGGTCGGCCGGATCGGGATGATGATCTGCTACGACAAGGCGTTCCCGGAGTCGGCCCGCGCGCTGGCCCTCGACGGCGCCGAGATCGGCGTGGTCGTCTCCGCCTGGCCCGGCGCACGCACCAACGCCGTCACCGATCTCGTCAACGACCGCTGGAAGCGCCGCTTCGACCTGTTCGACCGGGCCCGCGCCCTGGAGAACCAGATCGTGTGGATCTCCGCCAACCAGGCGGGTACCTTCGGGTCGCTACGCTTCGTCGGCAGCGCCAAGGTCGTCGACCCCGGCGGCGAGATCCTCGCCGACACCGGAGTCGAAGCCGGCCTGGCGGTCGCCGAACTCGACGTCGCCCAGGCCCTGGAGACCGCCCGCCGCTCCATGGGGCACCTGCGGGACCGGCGCCCGGAAACCTATACGTACGCAGGAGCAGTCACCGCATGAGCAGCATCCGGATCGCGGCCGCCGCCGCCCACTTCGGCCGCGACCTGGAGTTCGACCTCGCCCGTATCGCGAAACTCATCGACGACGCGCGAGGTTCCGGCGCCGGACTGCTCGTCCTGCCCGACGCCGCGCTGGGCGGCTACCTCGCCGACCTGCGCCACCCCGACCCCGAGGCCCTGCCCCCGGCCCTCAAGCCGGACGACCCCGTGATCCTCCAAGTGGCCCGCCTGGCCGCCGAGATGGTCGTCTGCGTCGGCTACTGCGAGGACGGCGGCACCGAGCGCTACAACGCCGCCGTCTGCGTCAGCGGCGACGGTGTCCTCGGCCGCCACCGCAAGGTCCACCTCCCGGCGGGGGAGGTGGCCGCGTACGCGCCCGGGGACCGTTTCGACGCCTTCGACACCCCGGTCGGCCGGATCGGGATGCTCATCGACTACGACAAGACGTTCCCCGAGTCGGCCCGCTCCCTGGCCCTGGACGGCGCCGAGATCCTCGCCTGCCTCTCCGCCTGGCCCACCAGCATCACCAACCGCGCCCCCCGCATGGCCCAGGACCGCCAGGCCAAGCTCTTCGACCTGTACGACCAGTCCCGCGCCGCCGAGAACCAGGTCGTCCTCGCCTCCTCCAACCAGACCGGCGCGATGGGCGGCATGCGCTTCCTCGGCCAGTCCAAGGTCGTCGGCCCAGGCGGCGACATCCTCGCCCGCACCTGGGCCAAGGCGGGCCTCGCGGTCGCCGAGGTGGACGTCGCCGCCGAGATCGACCGCGCCCGCCGCGTCCTGCGCCACCTCGACGAACGCAGGCCCGCCGCCTACCGGGAGACCCCGTCATGACCACGCTGAGGATCGCCCTGCTCAGCTACTCGACCCGGCCGCGCGGCGGAGTCGTGCACACCCTCGCCCTCGCCGAGGCACTGGCCGCCGCCGGACAGGACGTCACGGTGTGGTCGCTCGGCCGGGGCGGCGACGCCACCTTCTTCCGGCCCGTGGACCCGGCCGTACGCGTCCGGATCGTGCCCTTCCCCGACGGACCCGAGGCCGAGACGGTCGGTGAACGCGTCCTGCGCTCCATCGCGACCCTGCGCGACGCCTTCGACCCCGCCCCCTACGACATCGTCCACGCCCAGGACTGCATCAGCGCCAACGCGGCGGGCCCCTGCGTCCGTACGGTCCACCACATCGACCACTTCACCACCCCCGAACTGGCCGCCTGCCACGAACGGGCCATCGTCGAGCCGTACGCGCATGTGTGCGTCTCCCGGTCGGTCGCCGACGAACTCGCCCGGGGCTGGGGACTCAAGGCCGAGGTCATCCCCAACGGAGTGGCGTACGAACGGTTCGCGACCACCGACCCGGCGGCGCGGGCGGCATGGCGTACGCGGCTGGGCCGGTACGTTCTGACCGTCGGGGGCATCGAACCCCGCAAGGGCTCCCTCGACCTCCTGGAGGCGTACGCCCTGCTGCGCGCCGAACATCCCGACGTGCGGCTGGTCGTCGCGGGCGGGGAGACCCTGTTCGACTACCGGGACTACCGGGCCCGCTGGGAGGCCCGGGCGGCGGAACTCGGCGTCGAGCCCGTCGTCCTCGGCCCGGTCCCCGACGACGAACTCCCGGCCCTGGTCATGGCCGCCGGAGCGTTCGCCTTCCCCTCCCTCAAGGAGGGCTTCGGGCTCGCCGCGATGGAGGCGCTGGCCGCCGGGGTCCCGCTGGTCGTCCGCGACCTCCCTGTCCTGCGCGAGGTCTTCGGCCCCGCCGCCCGCTTCGGCACCTCCCCGCAGGACCTGGCCGACGAACTCGCCCTGGCCCTCACCCGCCCCGACCCGGACCGGCAGACCGCCGGTCGCCGACTGGCCGCCCACCACACCTGGGCCACGGCCGCCCGGCTCCACCTGGACTTCTATCGCTCCCTGAGCTGATCGGCGGGAGTACGGGGCCCGCCCGAGCCGGCGTGCCAGAATGGGGCGCCCGCCTGTCGTCCGTTCCCCATCGAGGTCCCTCCGTGTCCCAGCCCGTCGGTCGTGTGCCGCAGCGAAGCAACGCGCGGTCCAACCGGGCGCGCATCCTGGCGACCGCGCGCCAGGAGCTCGGGCGGAACCCCGACGTCACCCTGGAGGAGCTGGCCCGCGCCTCCGGTGTCGTCAGGCGCACGCTCTTCGGGCACTTTCCCGGCCGGGCGGCGCTCCTGGACGCGCTGGCCGAAGAGGCCGCCGAGGCTCTCCGGGACGCTGTCGCGGTCGGAACGCAGGGCACGGAACCGCCCGAGCGGGCGCTCGCGAACTTCGCGTTGTCGATGTGGCCGGTGGGCGACCGCTACCGGATGCTCCTCGCACTCGCCCAGCGGGACCTGGGCACGGCCCGGGTCGCCGAGCTGCTCCGCCCCGCCCGTGTCACGGTCACGGCCATCGTGGAGCGGGGCCAGCGGGACGGCGTCTTCCACTCGCATCTGCCGCCGGGGGTACTGAGCGCCGGCCTGGAGGCGATGACGATCGCCCTGCTCGAAGAGGTCAACACCGGGGCGCTGGAGGACGACGGCACCCGGGTGGCCGTCGCCACACTCATCGCGGCCGGGGTACCGGAGAAGCGGGCGAGCGCCGTGGTCGACGAGGCGTCGGCCGAGGCCTGAGCCTCGCTCGGCCCGGCGAACCCCGGTACTGGGGGCCGCCGTTGAGCGCGCACAGCGCTCTGGAGCGACGCACGGAACACCGACCGGTCGAAGGGCCGCGTCTACGAGTGGGGTCCGGAAGCCGCCGACAGGAGCCGATCCGGAGCGGCGCGACCCAACTGACGTGACGTCGCGTGCCCGGTGGCTGGCAGCGGGCTCCATAGCCGCGGGACAAAAAGGGGACGGTGCCGGGCGCCCCCTCCCGGCACCGTCCGGGCCGGCCGCGCGCCGCTCAGGCACAGCCTGTTCTGGGGTGGTGGAGACCGGGAGGAGTAGTCCCCGGCCTCCGCGTCGTGCGGCCCGTGTGCGAATCAGACTCCGTCCACTCCCGCGCACCGGGGTGCCGTTCATGCGCCGGGCAGCAGCGCACCTCGGCATGCCCCCGGGCCGCTACCGGGTCATCGGCACCCTGGGCCGCCGGGCTGCTGTTAGGCCCGCCTCGGCGGCAGTGGCTCACGCCGGGATGACCGTGGCCGTCGGCTGGCGGTCCGTGGCGGGTGGCCCCGGCCGGGCGTGTCACATCCCCGTCTCACGCCCGGTCATACGGCTGGAAGCATCCACGAGCCCGCTGACCCGAGGAACGCACATGACGACGCCGGCCGGGCAACCCGAGAGCAAGGTCGCACGCGCAGCCCCCGCCACGCAGGTCTCCGCAGGTCGACCGGACGCCTACCGGCAGAGCGCCGCCCAGGTGGCCGACCGGCTCGGCGTCGTGCCGGGGGTGGGGCTGAGCACGGGACAGGTCTCCGAGCGCACGGCGGTCAACGGCACCAACCAGCTGTCCGGACCGGCCCGGCGCCCCGAGTGGCTGAAGTTCCTGGACCAGTTCCGCAACTGGCTCATCGTCATCCTGCTGATCGCCGCCGTCGTGGCCGGAGCCATCGGTGACATCAGGGACGCGGTCGTGATCACCGTCGTCCTTCAGATCAACGCCGTGCTCGGCTACTGGCAGGAGCGGCGCGCCGAGCGCAGCCTGGAGGCGCTGCGCCGGATGCTCGTGCCCATGGCGAAGGTGCGCCGCGACGGCACCGAGCAGGTGGTGAAGGCAGAACTCCTGGTGCCCGGAGACGTGGTCCTGCTGGAGGCCGGCGACCGCGTACCGGCCGACGGCCGACTGACCGTCGCGGAGACCGTCGAGGTGGACGAGGCGGCGCTGACCGGCGAGTCCCAGCCGGTCACCAAGAGCGTGACGGCAGTTGACCCCGCCTCGACCGACCAGGTACCGCTCGCCGAGCGCACGGACATGCTGTTCATGAACACCGCCCTGACCCGGGGCCGCGCCGAGATGATCGTCACCGCCACCGGGATGCGCACCGAAGTCGGCGCCATAGCCGAGGCGTTGCGCACCGGGACGGAACCGCCCAGCCCGCTCCAGGTACAACTGGACAGTCTGGGGAGGCGGTTGGCGCTGCTGAGCGGGGTCGCGGTCGTCGCCTACGCCCTGAGCGCCTGGATCCGCGGCGAGCCCCGCTCGGACATCGCACTCCAGGCCGTGGCCCTGGCCGTCGCCGCGATCCCCGAGGGGCTGCCCGCCGTACTGGCCCTGACCCTGGCACTCGGCGTGCACCGCATGGCCCGGCGCGGCGCCATCGTCAAACGGCTCGCCTCGGTGGAGTCGCTCGGTGCGGCGACCGTCGTATGCAGCGACAAGACCGGCACGCTCACCCTCAACGAGATGACCACCCGCACCTTGTGGAGCGCGGGCAGGCTCTACGACGTCACGGGGGAGGGGTACGGGACGACAGGCGCCGTTCGCGTCCATGGCACCGAAGGCACTCCTCCGGCCGACGGCACGTCTCCGGCAGACGATCTCCGTGACGCCGTGCTCCCCTTCGCCCTGTGCAACGACGCACGCCTGACCGGCGGTTACTACATCGGCGACCCGACCGAGGCCGCACTGGTCGTCCTGGCCGCCAAGGCCGGGGTGGACGCCGAATGGACCCGTGCGGAGCTGCCCCGGGTGGGCGAGCTGCCCTTCGACGGTGCCACCAAGTACATGGCCACCTTCCACACCGAACCCGACGGCCGTACCCGCGTCCACGTCAAGGGCGCGGTCGACGTCCTGCTGGGCATGTGCACCGACGTCCTCACCGGGGAAGGCCCGCGTGCCCTCGACGAAGAGCGCCGGGACGAGGTCGTCGCGGTGTCGGAGCGGTTCGGCAGCTCCGGACTGCGGGTGCTGGGCGCGGCCACCGCGGTGTTGGACGGTTCGCCGAGCGCCTTCACCCCGGCCGTACTGCCCGGGCTGACCCTGGTGTCCATCGCCGGGATCGCCGATCCGCCCCGACCGCAGGCACGGGACGCGATCGCCCTGTGCCGTTCGGCGGGAGTGGCCGTGAAGATGATCACCGGTGACCACGCCGACACCGCTGCGGCCATCGCCCGGGAACTGGACATCGCCGGTGACGTCGTGACGGGCGCCGACCTGGACCGGATGACCGGCGAACAACTCGCCGGGCGCGTCGACGTCATCGGCGTGTTCGCCCGGGTCGCCCCGGAACACAAGGTGGCGATCGTCCAGGCACTGACCGGGCGGGGACACGTCGTCGCCATGACCGGTGACGGTGTCAACGACGCCGCCGCGCTCAAGGCCGCGCACATCGGTGTCGCCATGGGCATCACCGGCACGGACGTGGCCAAGGAAGCCGCCGACATGGTCCTCACCGACGACGACTTCTCCACGATCGTGCGGGCCGTCCGCGAAGGGCGGGCCATCTACGCCAACATCGTCAAGTTCGTCCGCTTCCAGCTGGCCACCAACATCGGCGCGATCCTCACCCTGCTCAGCGCCTCCCTCGCCGGACTGCCCTCCCCGCTCACCGCGGCCCAACTGCTGTGGATCAACATCATCATGGACGGTCCGCCCGCGATGGCCCTGGCCGTCGACCCCGCCCGCGACGACGTGATGCGCCACCCGCCGCGCGACCCGGGGGAACGGATCCTGGACGGCCGCAGACTCCTCGCCATCGGCTGGGCCGGCGCGGTCATGGCCGCGGGCACCGTGACGCTCTTCGCCGTCGCCCGCTCGTACGTCGACCCGGACACCGCACTGACCATGGCGTTCACCACGTTCGTCCTGTTCCAGCTGTTCAACGCCCTCGGCGCCCGCACCGACGAGGGCCCGGTGCTGGGCCGCTTCCAGCTCCGCAACCGCGCGCTGTGGCTCTGCCTGGCCGGTGTCCTCGTCGTGCAGGTCGCCGTGGTCCAACTGCCCTGGGCGGGCACGGTCTTCGGGACCGTGCCGCTGACCGCGGGCCAATGGGCGCTGAGCCTGGGCACCGCGTCCACCGTGCTGCTCGCCGAATACGCCCTGCGCGCCGTACGGTCGGCGCCCCGAAACCACCGTTGTCACACCGTGGCACGCTGAACTGTCTATGTGACTGACGGACGAGAAACAGAGGAAGTCATGGGAACCATGCGTGAGATCCTGATCGTCGGCGGCGGCTACGCGGGCTTCTACACCGCGTGGGGCCTGGAGAAGTCCCTGCGGGCGGGCGAGGCCCGGGTGACCGTCGTCGACCCGCGCCCGTACATGACGTACCAGCCCTTTCTGCCGGAGGTGACGGCCGGTTCGGTAGAGGCCCGCCATGCCGCCGTGTCGATGCGGCGCCATCTGCGCCGGACCCGGCTGATCGCGGGGAGCGTGACGGAGGTCCGGCACGCGGACCGGGCGGTCACGGTCCGGCCGGCGGACGGGAACGACTTCGAGCTGAGCTACGACATCATCGTCGTCACCGCCGGCGCGGTGACACGTACCTTCCCCATACCCGGCCTGGCGGAGCACGCCATCGGTCTGAAGCACGTCGAGGAGGCCGTGGCCATCCGCGACCGGCTGCTGACCGCGTTCGACCAGGCCGCGTCACTGCCGCCCGGCCCCGAGCGCCGCAAACTGCTCACCGTCACCTTCGTGGGCGGCGGGTTCTCCGGCGTCGAGGGCTTCGGCGAACTGCTGTCGCTGGCCACGGCGATGCTCAAGTACTACCCGGAGCTGAGCGCGGCGGACGTGTCCTTCCATCTGGTCGAGGCCCGGGACCGCATCCTGCCCGAGGTGAGCGACGGGCCGGGGGAGTGGGTGGTGCGCTCCCTGGAACGCCGTGGCGCGCAGGTGCACCTCGACGCTCAGCTCGTCTCCGCCGTCGACGGGCACGTCGTGCTCTCCACCGGGGAGGAGTTCGACTCGGAACTGATCGTCTGGACCGCCGGCAACGCCTCGAACCCGGTCGTGCACAGCCACACGGACCTGCCGGTCGACGAGCGGGGCCTGCTCGTGGTCCGGCCCGACCTCCGTGTCGGCACCGACAGTGAACCGCTGCCCGACGTGTGGGCGGCCGGGGACGACGCGGCCGTTCCCGACCTGGCACTGCCGATACCGGGGGCGCGCACGGTGCCGAACGCCCAGCACGCCGTACGGCAGGGCAGGCTCCTCGCCAAGAACATCGCGGCCGGCCTGCACGGAGGCAGGGTCCGGGACTACCGCCACGGCAGCCTGGGAGTCGTGGCCACGCTGGGCCTGGGACGCGGCATCTTCCAGTACCGGAACATCGTCATCAAGGGATTCCCCGCCTGGCTGATGCACCGGGGGTATCACGTCCTGGCCGTGCCGACCTGGGAGCGCAAGATCCGTGTGCTCACCGTCTGGCTCACCGCGGCCCTGTTCGGCAGGGACCTCGTCTCCCTCGCCTCCGTCCAGCACCCACGGGACGCCTTCGTGACGAGCGGCGACCCACGCACCGCTTCCCTCTCTGGAGCAGACCATGGACGCGCGTGAAGAGGCTGCACGCGGCCTGACCGACATCGAGACCTTTCTCTACCGCGAGGCCCATCTGCACGCGGCCCACCAGCGCGTGGCGGACTTCGTATCCCGGGAACCCGGGCTGACCCCGGCGCAGAAGACCCACATCGAGCGCTGGTATCTCGACGAACAGACCTATGTGGCCCGCATGGTGACGGACCACATCGCCGACAGCATCAGCGCGGTGCACGCACAGCACCGTGTCCGCCTCGGGCGCTGGCTGCGGGGCACCATGATCGCGATGACGCTGATCACCTTCGTGCTGGCCGCGCTGTGCGTGGTGATCGTGGCGGCGGTGAGCTGAACCACCGGGCGTCCGATACTTCTATGAACGCCCGGCGCGGTACAGGCCCCGGCCGGTCCGCTGTACGCGGGAGGCGCCGACCAGGCGGTCCAGGGTGCTGCGGACACCGTTGATGCTTCCGCTGTCGGTGTCACGGCCGAGAGCCGCGGCGACATCGCGGGCCCGTACGGCGGTGTCACCGATGCCGGCGAAGTACTCCATGATCTGCTCGGTGAGCCTGCCGTACGACTTCTGCCCGTCCGAGTCCGAGGGCTCGGCGGAGACACCGTCGGTCTGCGGTTCGGGGGAGGGCGCCGTCCGGATCAGGGGTTGCAGGGCACTGAGAGTCCGCTGCACGGAACCGAGATGGGCCACTACAGCCGCCAACTCCCTTTCCAGCGCCTGCTTCTGGATCCGCAGGCGGGCCAGGTCCTCCTGAAGGCTCTCAGCGGTGATCTCGATGCTGTGCGCTGCTCCGGAGACCATGTGTTCCTCCCAGTGACTCGCGCCGCCGCACAGTGCGCCGGGCAGCCTCCGCAGTTTACCCACGGTCGCACCCACACGGTGTGTCCGAGGAACGCCACTGTCACAAAAGCGGCTCCTGCTCGGTCTAGTGGAGCAGACGCAACCGGAGGAACGGAGACCGCTGGACCATGGATCTCGAACCGTCCGCCACGACGAGCGACCTGGAAGAGGCTGTTTCTGTCTTTGTGCAGCACCGGAACCGTCTCTTCGGGATCGCCTACCGTGTGCTCGGCAGCGCGGTCGAGGCCGAGGACGTGGTCCAGGAAGTGTGGTTGCGCTGGCAGAAGACCGACCGTTCCGTCGTGCTCAGCCCGGTGGCCTTCCTGTCGAGCGCGACGACCCGCCTGGCCATCAACGTCGCGCAGTCCGCGCGAGTGCGCCGGGAGACCTACATCGGGCCGTGGCTGCCGGAGCCCGTCGACACCAGCTCGGACCCGGAGCTGGGCGCGCAGCGCGCCGAGGCTCTCGAAATGGCGCTGCTGCTGGTGCTGGAGAGACTGAGCCCCGCCGAACGTGCCGCGTACGTACTGCGCGAGGCGTTCGACTACGCCTATCCCGAGATAGCCGAGATCCTTCAACTCAGCCTCGTCAACGTACGGAAGATCGTGAGCCGGGCCCGCAAGCATCTGTCGGAGGAGCAGCGGGGGAGCGTGGACGCGGCGGAGCACCGGCGTCTGCTCAGCGTCTTCGTCGCGGCGGCCCGGACAGGGGATGTGGCTTCGCTGGAGGCCCTGCTGACCCCCGGCATCGTCAGTCTGTCGGACGGCAACGGGATGCGGGGCTGTGCCCGTATCCCGGTGCTGGGGCGTGCGCGGGTGGCCAAGATGGTGACGTATCCGAAGCTCTGGCGGGGGGCGGAGCCCCGGCTCGTCGACGCCAACGGTTCGACGGGTGTGCTCGTCCAACGGGACGGCCAGGCCATCGCGTTCATGACCCTGGCCGCCTCGGAGGAAGGTGTCCATCAGCTGATGTGGGTGTTCAGCCCCAGCAAGATCGCCGCGTTCATCGACTCGGGTTCCAGGAACGGAGTTTGTCGGGGTTGAGGACGACCCAGACCTGGGCGACGTGATGGTCGGCGATGTCGAGGCTGATGACGGCGGCGACCTGACGGTCGTACCGGACGACGAGCCCCGTGGTGCCGTTGACGGGATGCGTGGTCACCGTGGTGCGCGGGTGGTGGGCCAGGAGCGTCAGCAGGCTGTCGGCGACCTGCCGGTCGCCGTGGACGGGCCTGGTGAGGGCTCGTACCTTGCCGCCGCCGTCGAAGAACGCGGTGGCGTCCGCGGACAGCAGCGAGGCCAGCCGCTCGGCGTCCTCGCTCGCGCAGGCCTGGCGGACGGCGCGGGCGAGGGCGTCCTGCTCCGCCGGTGTCGTGGGACGTGAGCGCCGCTGCCGCAGACTGTGGCGGGCCCGGTCGGCCAGTTCGGCACACTCCGGTTCGGTACGTCCGACGACGTCGGCGATCGCGCCGGGGGCCAGCCCGAAGACGTCGTTGAGGACGAACGCCGCCCGCTCGGCGGGCGAGAGCAGGTCCAGCGCATGGAGCAGCACCTGACCCACCTCCTCCTCGAGCCCCTCCTTGTCGGCCTGCGCGCGAGGCGCGTCCGCCTCCGTGGCCGTGCCCCGGCCGGGGAGGGAGAGCCGGCCCAGACAGATCCCGCCCGCGGTCTTCGCGAGCCAGGACCGGGGCGCGGTGATCCGGCTGTGTTCGGCGTCGGACAGCGCGTACCACCGGCGGTAGGTCTCGTCGACGACGCTCTCCGCGGCGCCCGGACTGCCCAGCATCCAGTACGCGACATCCAGCAGATACCGACGCTCGTCGAGCAGCTCCGCGATCGGCACCGCGTCAGCATGGTCCATACAGCGGCCTTCCTCTCACACCATATTTCTCGGCTCCGTCCGATTGACCGGACACCCACGGATCTTGTGACACGGAGGCGGGTGTCACACCTGCGCCCCTTGCCCGGTCTCAGGTGACAAAACCCCCGGCGCCTTCTCGTGGAGCCGAGAAACTCCATGATCGAATTCCGGGGCCTCCAGCAGAACGACGAACTCCGGAGGACTGATCTCTCATGACTGCTGAACGCGGGGACTATGCCGTGCGGTGGCGCGAACGGGCAGCCTGTCTGCGCGTCGACGACCCGGACCTGTTCTTCCCCATCGGAATAAGCGGCCTGACGCACGTACAGGTCGACGAGGCCAAAGCCGTCTGCCGTCGCTGCCCCGTCGAGGAGCAGTGCCTCGACTGGGCCATGTACGTGGGGCATGTGGAAGGCATCTGGGGCGGTACGACGGAGAGCGAACGCCGTGCGATGCGGCGACGCGGGGCCCGCCGGGACACGAACGCGGTCTCCACGGCGGCGTGAACGCCGCACCCCTTGAGCGATTCATGGACGGTGGTACGGATATGGGTGACGGGGCAAGGGTTGCCGAATGGTTCGAAGGGCGCCTGGGTTCTTCTGGTTCGCTCCGGGAGAAAGCGCGCAGAGCATTCCCGGACCACTGGTCGTTCATGCTGGGCGAGATATGCCTCTACAGCTTTCTCATCATCATCGTGACGGGCGTGTATCTGACGCTGTACTTCCATCCCTCGATGGAGCAAGTGGAGTACCAGGGCAGTTATGCGCCGCTGAAGGGCCAGTTGGTGTCCGAGGCGTTCGACTCGACCATGCACATCTCCTTCGACGTCCGTGGTGGCCTGCTGATCCGGCAGGCTCACCACTGGGCGGCGCTGGTCTTCGTGGCCGCCATGCTCGTCCACATGATGCGGGTGTTCTTCACCGGCGCCTTCCGTAAACCCCGCGAACTCACCTGGGTGTTCGGATTCCTGCTGCTGATCCTCGGGATGTTCGGAGGCCTGACGGGATACGACCTTCCGGACGACCTCCTCTCCGGAACGGGACTCGCGGTCGTCAACGGAACGATCCTGTCCATCCCGGTCGTCGGCACATATCTCTCGATGTTTCTCTTCGGGGGCGAGTTCCCGGGGGAGGATCTGGTGGCGCGCTTCAACACGATCCACGTTCTGATCATTCCGGCCCTCATGGTGGGACTGCTCGTCGCCCATCTGATCCTGGTCCTGCGCCACCGGCACACGCAGTATCCGGGCCGGGGGCGGACCAACAGGAATGTGGTGGGCCTGCCGCCGAAGGTGCGGGCCGTCAAGTCGGCTGGGTTCTTCTTCCTGGTCTCCGGTGTCGTTTTCGTCATGGCCGCGATCGCACAGATCAACCCCATCTGGGAATACGGCCCCTACCGTGCCGACCAGGTGTCGGCCGGATCGCAGCCCGACTGGTACATGGGTGTGGCGGACGGGCTGCTGCGGGTCATGCCCGGCTGGGAAATCACCTTCGGGGGCTACACCCTGGCCCTCGACAACCTCATCCCGCTGTTGGTCGGCGTCGGTCTCTTCCTCGCCCTGGGCGCATACCCGTTCATCGAATCCTGGGTGACCGGCGACGACCGTGAGCAGAACCTGCTCGACCGACCGCGAAACAGGCCGGTGCGAACGGCACTCGGGGTCGCCTGGATCAGTTTCTATCTGGTGGCCCTGATCGGCGCCGCGAACGACATCATCGCCCTCCGCCTCCATGTGTCGGTCAATGCCGTGACGTGGGCGGTTCGCATCGGGCTGGTCGTCGTACCTCTCGCCGCCCATGCCATCACGAAGAGGTGGGCTCTCGGGCTTCAGCGCCGGGACCGGGACAAGGTCCTGCACGGCCGCGAGACCGGCATCGTCAAACGCCTCCCGCACGGTGAGTTCGTCGAGGTGCACGAACCGCTCGGCCAGGAACAACTGCACGCGCTCACCCAGCACGAGCAGTACAGGCCGATCGACGCCCGCCCCTCGGTGAACGGCGAGGGCCCGAACGCCGGATCACGCGTTGCCCGGCGCCTGCGGGCCAGGCTCAGCCGCGGCTTCTACGGTGAAGGCGCGCAGATCATCAAGCCGACCGCGCAGGAGTACCAGGAGATCACCGGTGAACACCGGCACTGAGCCCTTTCCAACCATCCTGGAGCTGATCGCCTCGACCTGAGGAGGAAGCCTCACTGCCTCCTATACTCCTGGCGTGTCTGATACGTCGAACTTCTTCCACGTTTCGTCCGTGCTCAATCGGCGCTCGATCGCACAGCATGGCCTGGATTGGACTCGGATGGGTGCCGCACGGGGGATCGCCGGCAGCCGGCGCCCTGAGGTGGAGGGGATCTTCGTCTGTCAGGGCGAGGAGACAGCAGAGTTCTTCCTTCAGATCAACAACACCGGTGGGCCGGTTGACCTCTGGTCCGTGGACGGCATCGATGAGGAGTTGCTCCTCGACAACGGCAACGGATTCGTCTACCTGCCCGGCCGCATACCAGCCGCGCGAGTCCGACTCCTGCGGTCAGACGTTCCTCCGCAGCCTGGTTTCTGACTTCGCGCGGCAGTACGGCTGTTGGAAGGGGCTCACTGACATCCCCGGGCGGGCACCATCAGGACCTGCCGCCCACATCCGAGCCGGCCTCGGAGAGGACCCGCTCCAGGCCGGCGAGGTCACCGGACCGGGCTGCCGCGAGGAACGCCCGGACGAGCCGCCGGTGCGCGACGGAGTCCACCGGCTGCCTGCAATGACCGGTGGCGAGACGCTGCTGGGCACGGGTGACCTGCTGCCTCGCGTTGGCGATGCTCAGGCGCAGCACCTCGGAGATCCGCCCGTACGGATAGCCGAAACCCTCACGCAGGACATAGGCCGCCCGTTGGCTCGGCGTCAGTGTCTCCATCAGCAGGAGAACCGCCGCCTCGACGGCGTCCCGCTGCTCGACCACCGCCTCCGGGGTCACCCGGTCGTCCACGAGTTCCGGGAGCCAGGGACCGGCGCAGGACTCCCGGCGCCTCCAGGCGGACTGGACGACGTTGAGGGCCAGCCGGCTGGTGGTCGTCCTGAGCAGCGCCGACGGGTTCAGGACGAGCGTGCGGTCCGTGCCCTGCCAGCGGAGCCACGCCTCCTGGATGACGTCCTCGGCCTCGTTCGCGTTGCCCACGATGCGGCCCGCGATCCTGAGCAGTCCGGGTCTGGCGCGGACGAACACCGACGTCGCGGCGTCCAGGTCACCGATCGTCGGGCCGGCCGTCGTACCGGCCGTCTCCCGACCCTGCCTGCCTTGGACCGGATACGTGTACACGACCGGCTCCTCTGCTCGCTCCGGGGGCAACGGCTTGAAGGGGTGCGATGGCCAGAATCCCGCCCGGGGGCAGCCGAGCGCGCCCGTAGGAACCCGTAGGAGACTCCGTGGTCGTGCCACGGGGGAACCGTGGCCGGGCGGGCCTGTCACACCTTCGGCGCGCGCCCTGTCATAGAGGTGACAGTGGGCACGAGCCTGCCGACCCAAGGAGTGCCGTGATGACGAAGCACGTTCTTGAGACCGCGGCTCAGGAACTCGCGGACACGACGTCCGTCCCACCGTTCCTGCACGAGCTGGGTCCGGAAGGTGCCCGTAAGTTCCTGGACGAACTCCAGGCGGAGCCGGTGGACATGCCGGACGTGGACGAGAAATGGATCACGGTGCCCGCCGAGGTGGGCGACGTACCGGTCCGCATCGTGAAGCCCCTCGGCGGCCACGGCACACTGCCGGTCGTCCTGTACGTGCACGGCGGGGGCTGGGTCATGGGCAACGCCGGCACCCATGACCGTCTGGTGCGCGAGCTGGCCGTCGGCACGAACGCCGCCGTCGTCTTCGTGGAGTACGACCGCGCACCCGAGGCCAGATACCCGGTCGCCGTCGAACAGGCCTACGCGACGGCCCGGTGGATCACCGTGAACGGCGCCGAACTCGGCCTGGACTCCTCCCGCCTGGCCGTGGCCGGCGACTCCGTGGGCGGCAACATGACCGCGGCCCTGACCCTCATGGCCAAGCGGCGCGGCGACGTGACCTTCGTGCACCAGTCGCTGTACTACCCCGTCACCGACGCGGCCCAGAACACCGACAGCTACCGGGAGTTCGCGGACGGCCCCTACCTCACGGCCAGAGCCATGGCCTGGTTCTGGGACTGCTACACCCCCGACCCGGCCCGGCGGACGGAGATCACCGCCTCACCGCTCCTGGCGAGCCTGGAGGAACTGCAAGGGCTGCCGCCCGCACTCGTCATCGTCGACGGCAGCGACGTACTGCGGGACGAGGGAGAGGCGTACGCCCGCCGGTTGACCCAGGCCGACGTACCCACCGTCAGCATCCGGATCAACGGCGCCCCGCACGACTTCATGATGCTCAACCCCCTCCGGTCCACCCAGGCCGCGACCACCGCGGTGGACCAGGCGATCCACACCCTGCGCACCGCTCTGCACGGCACGGACACGGACGTTCATGGCCGGAACACACGGTGGCAGCCCGGGACTCACACATTGTGATCGTGACGGTGGTGTCACAGATCGAGTGGTAGCCCGGTCCTCCTTGCGGGACCACATCCGATTCAGCGCCATGGGAAGAAAGGTTGATCACCGTGAGGGTCACTCGTCCCCCGTCATCGAACCGGCCGCCCGGGGAGCCGACATCGGCGGGCCTGCACGCCCTTCCCCGCCCCGTGGCGGTGGTGGTGGGCGCCGGTGGGGTGCTCGGGGCGGCGCACGTCGGTGTCGGGTACGCGCTGGAGCAGCGCGGATTCGTCCCGGACATGATCATCGGGACCTCGGTGGGTGCCCTCAACGGGGCGATCGCGGCGACCCACCCCGAGCGGGCCGCGCCATGGCTGGACCACGTGTGGACCCAGTTGCGGCGCCGTGAGGTGTATCCGCTCGGCTATCTGTCCTCACGGGCCAGCCTCTTCACCGACCGCGGTCTGCGCCGCCTGATCGCCAGGGCCGGACTGCCGTCGACGATCGAACAGCTGGCCGTCCCGTTCACCGCCGTGGCCATGGACCTGGTCACCGGCACTCCGGTGCTGCTCGACCACGGAGACCTCGAGTCCGCCCTGCTGGCGAGCGCCGCCATTCCCGGCGTACTGCCCCCGGTGGAACGCGGGGGCCACACCCTCGTCGACGGCGGAGTGGTCGCCTACGTCCCCGTACTGGCGGCCCAGCAGGCCGGGGCGGCCAGCATCGTCGTGGTGGCGACCGGTCCGGAGAGCTCGCCGCTGCAACCCGTCGATCCGCGCCGACGCGCCGGTGCGATCGCCGCCAGGGCCGGGCTGCTCCTGCTGCGCCACCAGATCGAACGCGACCTGCACGAGGTGTCCCAGCACCTGCCGACCGTGGTGCTTCCCACCGGCATCGAGGCCTGGCCCGCCCCCTGGGACTTCCGCCATTCCCAGCGCCTGATCAACACCGCCTCCCGCACGGCGGGGCGCTTTCTCGACGGGCTGCACATCGACGGGCCGGGTCTGTACCGCGTCGACGCCCCCTCGACGGCACCCGCCCTTCGTGGCGGGGCGACAACTACGTCCCCATTGGAGGCAGGCCTGTGAGCACCATCGCGTTCCTCAACATCGGCATGCACGGCCATGTCAATCCGACGCTGCCGCTCGTGGCCGAACTGGTCCGGCGCGGCCACACCGTCACCTACCACACCACGCCCGAGTTCCGGGAGGAGATCGAGGCCGTCGGCGGGACCGTGCACCTCTACCGCGGGGGCGACCAGCCGTTCCCCGACCCGCCCACGCCGCTCACCTGGATGGAGGCGCTCGCGACCACCGCCGTACGCTGGCTGCCCGCCGTGCTGAGCGACCTCCGGCGCGAGCCACCCGATCTGATCGTCCACGACAGCGCCTGTCTGTGGGGCGCGGTCGCCGCCCGTGAACTCGGGGTTCCGGCGGTCTCGTCGTTCACCACGTTCGCCTTCAACCGCGAGGTCCCCAGCCCGACCCACGGCTCGAAGGAGTTGCTGGACGCCGCGCGGAAGCGGCCCGGCAGCCTCCAGGGATATCTGCGGTCCCGTTGGACGCTGCACCGGCGTTTCGCCGCCGGAGGCCTGCCGCTGATCGACGTGGCGAACATCCGCCAGCCGCTCAACCTCGTGTACACCTCACGGGAGTTCCAGCCCGCCGCCGAGGACTTCGACCGCTCCTACCGTTTCGTCGGCCCGAGCATCGGCGCCCGCCCTGCCGACCCGTCGTTCCCGTTCGACCGGCTCCAGGACCCGGTTCTGTACGCCTCACTGGGCACGGTGTTCAACGCCGACCCGCAGCTGCTGCGCACGTTCGCGACCGCGCTCGCCCCGCTGGGCGGCACCGTGATCGTGTCCACCGGGCAGTCCGACCCCGACGCGCTCGGGCCGCTGCCGGCCAACGTCCTCGCCCGCCGCTTCGTACCGCAGCCGGACGTACTGGCCCGCGCGGCCCTGTTCGTCACCCACGGCGGCATGAACAGCGTCAACGAGGCCATGTACGCCGGGGTTCCGCTGCTGGTGGTCCCGCAGGGCGCCGACCAGCCGATGGTGGCCCGACGCGTCGTCGAACTCGGCGCCGGCCTGTCGATCCGTACCGAGGACGTCGAAAGGGTCTCCGTACGCGCCCTCGCCCGGCGCCTGCTCCACGAACCCGGGTTCCGGGCCGCGGCGACCGAACTGCGGGCCGCCCAGCACAAGGCGGGCGGCTATCGACGGGCCGCCGACGAGCTCGAGGAGTATCTGCGGGAGGCCGGACCGGTCCGGCAGCCGGTGCACGTCGACCCGTCACCGAGAGGCTGAGCGGCGATGTCCCCCGTCATCGTGCTGCTGCTGTTCGCCGGGCTGTCGGAGGCCGCCGGACGCATCCTGCCCCTGGTGTCCCGCCGGCCCGGCATGTCCCGCACCTTCGTGGCCGGGCTGCTGGTGGCCGCAGGCCTCGTCGAGGCCACCGTGTTCGCCCTGTGGCCGCTGACCGCCTGGACCCTGGCCGAACTGGTGCTGTCCACCCCGCCTCCGGGCACCGGCCTGGAGTGGACGCCGAGCCTGGTCGCCCCGCTCGTGCTCTCCGCCGTCCTCGCCTTCCCGCTGCTCGGCCCCCTCCTCCACCTGGTGGTCTTCGTCGGCGTCGGAGCAGGTCTGGTCGCACCCCTGGCAACCGCGACCGGGCTCGGCTGGTGGAGCGCCGCCGGATGCGTGACCGTCGCGGGAATCGGTCTCGGCGTCACCGTGGAATGCGTACGGCGACTGGTCGTACGGGTCAGCGCGACCCCGCCGCCGGAGGTGACCGTATGAACGACTTCCTGCTCTGGGCCTGTCTCCTCGGACCGGCCCTGATCGCCGAAGCCCTCCTGGCCCGCTACGAGGTGCTCGCCTACAGCGCCGGCTGGCGGGCCCCCGTCACCGAACTCCCGGCGGGCACGCCCTACGCCCGGGGCGCGGCCCCCGACAGCCCACCGGACGCCTACCTCGTCTACCTCGACGGCATTGGCAAGCGCCGCGTCCGCGACACCCGGGACGGCGGCCAGCTGGTCAAGGCCGTGCTCGCCGGGGCGCCCGAGCTACGGGTACTCGGCCAGGTGCAGCCGTACTCGCCACTGGCCGACCCGCTCGCCGACCGGCCGGCGTGGACCTGGTGGCTGCGCCACCATGCCGGGCTGCTGCTGTTCCTGCACAACGTCATGCAGGTCTTCGTCGCCGCCGACCGCCGCTACCGCCCCCTCTACAACAGGGCCGTCGGCTCCCAGATCGCCACGCAACTCCGGCTCGCCGGGTACGAGCCCGGCAGCGGCATCCCCGTCGTGCTGCTCGGCTACAGCGGCGGCGCCCAGGTCGCCACCGGCGCGGTCGAGGAACTCCACGCCCAGCTGCGCTGCCCGCTCACGGTGATCATGCTCGGCGGGTTCCACAACGGCGCCAACGACCTCACCCACGCCGAACACGTCCATCGGCTCACCAGCGCGGGCGACCGGATCGAACGGGTCGGTACCTGGATCTTCCCGCAGCGTTGGCGACTTTTTCGCGGCAGCAAATGGAATCGCGCCGACCGCGCCGGGAAGATCACCGTGCACCGGCTCGACCCGGCCACCCACCTCGGCCCGCGCAGCTACATCAGCCCGGAGGGCCGACTGCCCGACGGCCGCAGCTACCTCGACCGCACCACCGAGACCGTGATCGCGATCGTCCGCGCCCAGCGGGGCGCGAGCGCGGAGACGGACCTCCCGCGACCGTAGGGGACCAGGTCCCGTCGGCAACAAGTGCCTGTCTTTGCTTCCACAACCACACCAGCACGGCGATCGGGAGGCGTATTACGATACCGACCGGGGTGTGTCAGACAGGAGAACTGCCATGGCGAGGAGCGGTGCGGGCGCCGGACTCCTCGGAAGGCAGCACGAGTGTCAGGCCCTCGACGCCCTGCTGGCCGGCGCCAGGGCCGGGCGCAGCGGTGTACTGGTCCTGCGCGGTGAGGCGGGGATCGGCAAGACCGAACTGCTGAAGTACTTCCTCGGCCGGGCCACCGGATGCCGCACGGTCAGGTTCTCCGGCGTCCAGTCCGAGATGGAACTCTCCTACGCCGGACTGCACCAGCTCTGCGCTCCGCTGCTGGCCGGCCTCGACCAGCTGCCCGAGCCGCAACGCGACGCACTCGGCACGGCGTTCGGACTGCGGGGCGGCGCCGCGCCCGACCGGTTCCTCGTGGGCCTGGCGACGCTGAGCCTCATCGCGGACGCCGGCGGGAACCGGCCGCTGGTCTGCCTCGTCGACGACGCGCAGTGGCTGGACCGCGCCTCCGCGCTGACCCTGGCGTTCGTCGCCCGTCGGCTGCTCGTGGAACCGGTCGCCCTCGTCTTCGCCGTCCGTGAACTCAGCGCCGGTGAGGCCCTCGACGGTCTGCCCGAACTGCCCGTGACGGGACTGTCCGAGAACGACTCCCGCGAACTCCTCGACTCGGTCGTCACCGGGCCGCTCGACCAGCGGGTGCGCGACCGGATCGTCGCCGAGTCGCGCGGCAACCCGCTGGCCCTGCTGGAACTGCCTCGCGGGGCGACCACGACGGAGCTGGCGGGCGGCTTCGGCCGCCCCGACACACTGTCCCTGCCGAGCCAGATCGAACAGGACTTCCTCCGCCGCGTCCAGGCGCTGCCCGCCGAGACCCGGCGCCTGCTGTTCACCGCCGCGGCCGAACCCATCGGCGACGTGACGCTGCTGCGGGGCGCCGCCGAACGGCTGGGCATCGACGTCGACACCGCCGCATCCCACCCCGACGCGGCGGAACTGATCACCCTCGGCACCTGGGTACGTTTCCGGCACCCGCTCGTGCGCTCGGCCGCCTATCGTGCGGCGAGCCCGCAGGACCGGCGCGAGGCGCACCAGGCGCTCGCCGACGCGACCGACGCCCGGCTCGACCCCGACCGCAGGGCCTGGCATCTCGCCGCCGCGACCCCGGGACCCGACGAGACGGTCGCCGCCGAACTGGAGCGTTCCGCGGACCG
This sequence comes from Streptomyces sp. NBC_00075, assembly GCF_045041225.1. Classification (NCBI taxonomy): domain Bacteria; kingdom Bacillati; phylum Actinomycetota; class Actinomycetes; order Kitasatosporales; family Streptomycetaceae; genus Streptomyces; species Streptomyces sp. NBC_00075. Next base: position 349,071 of record NZ_CP108243.1, on the reverse strand, counting down.
GGCACAGGCACGCGGAGGCATCGCGGCGGCGGCCGCGTTCCTCCAGCGCGCGGCCACACTCACACAGGATCCCGCCCGGCGGGCGCAGCGCGCGGTCGACGCCGCACAGGCGACCCTCCACGCCGGTGCCTTCGAACCGGCGGCGGCCCTCCTCACCACGGCGGCGGCCGGACCCCTCGACGAACTGGGGCGCGCCCGGATCGACGTACTGAACGCCGGGATCGCGTTCGCCCAGAACCGTGGCAGTGAGGCACCCGAGCTGCTGCTCACCGCCGCCCGCCGGTTCGGGCCGCTCGATGCCGCACTCGCCCGCGACACCTACCTGGACGCCGTCGCGGCCGCGATATTCGCCGGTCGGCTGGCACACGGCCCGGGACTGCCGGAGGTGGGCGAGGCGGCGCGCGCCGCGCCACCGCCCCAGCGGCCGTCGCGGCTGCCCGACCTGCTGCTGGACGCCGTCGCCGTGCGCCTCACCGACGGGTATCCGGCCTCGGTGCCGATGATGGGACGCGTCCTCGAAGCGTTCTGCGACGAGGAACTCCCCGTCCAGGACGCGCTGCGCTGGCTCTGGCTCGCCGGGGTCCTCGCCTCGGACCTGTGGGACGACGAACGCGGGCATCTGCTCGCGGCCCGTCATCTGACGATCACCCGCGCGGCCGGCGCACTCAGCGCCCTGCCCGACGTGCTCGAAGCCCGTGCGCACGCACACCTCCTCGCCGGGGAGCTGACGGCGGTCGCGTCGCTGGTCGACGAGGTCGCGACGGTGTGCGCGGCGATCGGGAGCAACCCGACGCGCGTACTGCCGCTCGGTCTGGCCGCCTGGCGGGGCCGTGAGAGCGAGGCCCGGGCGCTGATCGACACGATCATGAGCGAGGCGGTACCGCGAGGGCAGGGGGCCGCCGTCACCGTCACCCACTGGTACCACGCGGTGCTCTGCAACGGCCTCGGCCAGTACGCGGAAGCGCTGACCGCCGCCCAGGAGGCGGCCGCCCATCCGTACGAGTTCGCCTCCCCGCGCTGGGGCCTCGTCGAGCTGGTCGAGGCTGCCGTACGCAGTGGCTCGCCCGAGTCGGCCACCGACGCGCTCGACCAGTTGTCCGTGGCGACCCGGGCCAGCGGCACGGACTGGGCGCTCGGTGTCGAAGCGCGCTCGCGGGCGCTGCTGAGCGAGGGCGACACGGCGGAGCGGCTCCACCGCGAGGCGATCGAGCGGCTCGCCCGGACCAGGGTCCGCGTGGAGCTGGCCCGCGCACACCTCCTGTACGGCGAATGGCTGCGTCGCGAGAACCGCCGCGTCGACGCCCGTGCCCAACTGGGCGTCGCCCACGACATGTTCGGCGAGTTCGGTGCCGAGGCGTTCGCCGAACGCGCGCGAAGCGAGTTGCAGGCCGCGGGGGTGAAGGTGCGCAGCCAGGTCGTCGCGACGCCCGCGGCCCTCACCGCCCAGGAGGCGCAGATCGCCCGCCTCGCCGGCGAGGGGCTCACGAACTCCGAGATCGGCGTCCAGCTGTTCATCAGCCGCCACACGGTCGAATGGCACCTCCGCAAGGTCTTCTCCAAGCTCGGGATCTCCTCCCGCAAGGAGATCCGCACCCTCAGCCTCGAAGGCGAGGCGACACCGGCCTAGCGCAGCCGGTGCAGAGCGTCGGAAATGGCTTCCATCCGTTTGTCGACGTCCACTAGTTCCCGGCGCAGTTCGGCGGCGCGGGTTTCCAGTTCGGTGGCTTCGGCGGTCAGCGACACGACTGTGGCCGCCATTCCTTCCCGGTTCTCCGAAATCGTCAATTCCCTGTGGTCGGGCATGGAAGGCCATTTCCTTGTGAGCGGAGTTCACAGCGGAATGTGGTCCCCTGCCCGAGGGCAGGGGACCACCGGCAGGACTAGCCTCGATCTTTCTTGATGGGCCGTCGACGAAGTCGGCGGCCCATTTCGTTGTCGATGGCCGAGACCGGGCAGGCCGGGGGCCCGGGTGTCGTCTCGGGTGGACGCCGGTTTCCACTGTTCCGGGTGAGGGTGATGCTGCTCGTAGGGGTGGGAAAGCTGCTGGTCAGCCGGGGTTCGGCAAGAGTGCGAGCCGTTCGAGGGCGTCTGTGATCTCGCGGGTCCAGGGCCAGTGGCGGGCAAGGCGGAGGAGGCGGCGCCGGCCGGTGATGACGAGCTGGCCGGCCGCGGAGAACAGGCGGAACCGCAAGCGACGCGGTTCCCAAAGTCTCGCCTGGCCGGTCAGGGCGAGCATGGGCATCCAGGCCAGCAGATCGAGCGCCATCTGGACGGTCTCCAGCCAGACCTGATTCTGCGCGGTGTCGTGCAGGGGAAGGTTGCGGAGCCCGGTGGCCCGGGCGGCTCGGATCCGGTCCTCCGCGCGAGCCCGCAACCGGTGACGGAGCTCGAGTTCGGCGATCGGCCGGTCGGCGGTGTTGGTGGCGAAGCACGTGAGACGCATGCCGTCCGCATCCGTGATCCGCAACTGGGCTCCGGGGTGGGGACGTTCCTTGCGGACGAGCAACCGAATGCCCTGCGGCCAGCCGTCGAGCAGGTCTCCGGTGAGTTCGGCGACCCAGGCCCCGTCACGAACCTCGCCGTCCGGCTCGACCGCGGGCGTCCAGGCCGATGCGGGGATCTGAAGAACGTGCTGGTGGATGGCCTCGGTGATCACCATGCCGACCGAGTAGGACAGCCAACGCCCGCGCTGGGCGAGCCAGGCCACGAACTCATGGGTGCCGCCCGCAGAATCACAGCGGATCAGCGTCCGCCGTCCTTGCCGGTACTTTTTGGGCAGTTGAGCGAGGGCCAGGCGGGCGGCTGCGATGTGGTCGACGGCCGTGTTCGAGCCCGCGTTCCCGGGTCTCAGCAGGGCGGCGACGGGTTCACCGGTCCCTCCCGGACCGTGGTCGACGAACCCCATGAGCGGGTGATGACCGTAGGACTTCTTCCAGGTCGGGGCCGCGTCCTGCTTGTCCGAGTGCGCGACGACCAGGACCCCGTCCAGGTCCACGGTCACCTGTCCGCCGGTGTCCGGAGCCCGGTTGCCGGCCAACTCCCAGACGCGTCGGCGGACTTCGGAACGTGCGGCGCGGATGGCGGTCAGCGCCTTCTCGCCCGAGGCGGCAAGGGTGTCGATCAGCCGGGAGACCGTAGGGTCGGAGGCGACCGGCCCGAACACGGCAGGCTCGGACCGCAGCAGGGTGATATCGGCGAGGCAGTCCCCGCCCAGCGCGACCGCCAGTGCGAGGTCCACGAGTATCTTGCCGGGGTCGTGGACGGCCCGCGGCTTCCGCCACAAGGTCAGGGCTGCGGATAAGGCCTGGTCAAGACCGGTCTTGCGGACAGTTTCGATCAGCAGGACCGAACCGGCCTGCGAGACCACGGCCCGGCCGTCCTCCCGGATACGGACACGGGGGTAGGACCCGATAGGCTTCTTCACCTGGAAAGTGCCTTTGGTTTCAGCGGGAACAAGGACCTAGACAATCCTCATTCTTGCTGGTCAGAGGCACTTTCTGCTTGCCTGACCGCCTATCGGACAGCCCGCTTCATGAAAGCGCGAGGCTAGTGCTGCTGCGCCAGCCAGTCCGTGAACCGGGTCTCGGCGATCTGCGCACCCGGCCCCGGGACGAGCGTGTTCTCCTGCACCTCGGCACCGGAGTACGGGGCGTGCGGGTCCGTGACGACCTGGCGGGGGTCGCCCTTGGCGGCGAGCCCCTTGCGGATCAGCTCGTCGAGCTGGAACACGTCGGGTCCCGCGACCTCCACGAGACCGTTGAGCGGGGAGCCGACCGCGGTGCGGCCGACGGCCGCGGCCACGTCGTCGGAGTAGATGGGCTGGATCTTGACCGGGGCCAGCCGCACCGTGTCGCCCTCGGTCGACATGTCCGCGATGCCCTTCATGAACTCGAAGAACTGGGTGGCGTGGACGATGGACCAGGGGATCCCGGACTCCTTGATCAGTTCTTCCTGGACCTGCTTGGCCCGGAAGTAGCCGCTCGCCTGGAGGCGCTCGGTGCCGACCACGGACAGCGCCACGTGGTGGGTCACACCGGCCTCGGTCTCCGCCTTGAGGAGGTTGGTCGTGGAGGTGCGGAAGAACTCCATGACGGCGTCGTCCGCGAAGGAGGGCGAGTTGGACACGTCGACCACGACCGACGCGCCCTCCAGGACCTCGGCCAGGCCCTCGCCCGTCAGCGTGTTGACACCGGTGTTGGGCGCCGCCGCGACCGCCTCGTGGCCGTGCGCGTTGAGCTTGCCGACCACCTTCGAGCCGATGAGCCCGGTTCCACCGATCACTACGACCTTCATAACGGATTCCTTCCGGAGGTTCTTTCTCGGTACTAGGAGAGACAGGGCAGTGGCCCCAGGTGTGACAGGGATTTCCCGGAATCGGGAAAACTTCTCACTCGACTTCTCACTCGACTTCTCATTCGACGAGCTTTCCCTCCGTCGAGACGTCCCCCATCAGTGAGGAGATCTCGTCAGGGATGGCCGGAATGCTCTCGCGGGTGATACCGGTCGTCGGCGACCAGACGAGATTGACCCGCAGAGCGGGATCCAGCTCGGGATAGTCACTGCGGTTGTGGCAGCCACGGGTCTCGCGACGTTCCAGGGCCGCTTCGAGAGTGGCCCGGGCGGCGAGGGCGGCGGACTTGAGGTCGAAGGCGTGCGCGAGGTCCTGGTAGCCGGCGATGTCCGGGTGGACCCCGACGTCCTCCATCCGCTTCTCGATCACCGCCAGCTCCGCCAGCCCGGCGCTCAGCCCCTCCTCGTCCCGGACGACCCCCGCGTGCTCGGTCATCGTGTTGCGGATGGCGCGCTGAAGAGCGCGTACGTTCTCCGGCCCGTCGGCCGTGAGGAGGTCGTCGATGTCCGCGCGGGCCTGTGCGACGGCCGACGCCGACCGTGGCTGCGCCGTCAGGGACCGCGAGTAGGCGGCGGCCGCCTGCCCGGTGATGCGGCCGAAGACCAGCAGCTCGATGAGGCTGTTCCCGCCGAGCCGGTTGGCGCCGTGCAGCCCGCTCGACGCCTCGCCGATGGCGTAGAGGCCCTGTACGTCGGTGCTGTGGTCCTCGGGCCGTACCCACACCCCGCCCATCGAGTAGTGGGCGGTGGGCGCGATCTCGATCGGTTCGCGGGTGATGTCGAGCATCTGGAGGTCGAGGAGGGTCTGGTAGACGCGGGGGAGTCGCGTCATGATCGTCTGGCGTGGGAGGTGGGAGACGTCGAGCCACACGCCTCCCTTGGGTGTCCCGCGCCCTTCCTTGATCTCCGTGTAGGAGGCCAGGGCCACGCGGTCGCGGGTGGACAGTTCCATGCGGTCGGGGTCGTAGCGGGCCATGAAGCGTTCCCCGAGCGCGTTGCGCAGGATCCCGCCCTCGCCCCGGGCGGCCTCGCTGACCAGGGTGCCGGCCGCGTTCTCCGGCTCGATGATCCCGGACGGGTGGAACTGCACCAGCTCGGCGTCGCGCAGCCGGGCACCGGCCTCGACGGCCAGCCGGAAGGAGTCGCCCGTGTTCTCGTCGCGCCGTGAGGACGTACGCCGCCAGATCCGGGTGTGACCGCCCGCCGCGAGAATGACGGCGTCCGCGTGGATCAGGTAGCGCTTGCCGTCGGTGAGGTCGAAGCCGTAGGCGCCGAAGACCGCGCCGTCGTGCACCAGCAGCCGGGTGATGTAGACGCCGTCGAGCACGGGGATCCTCAGCTGCTCCGCGCGCCTGATGAGCGTGCGCTGGATCTCCAGGCCCGTGTAGTCGCCCGCGAAGGCGGTACGCCGGAAGGTGTGCGCGCCGAAGAAGCGCTGGGAGATCCGGCCGTCCTCCTCCCGGGCGAAGGCCATGCCGTAGCGCTCCAGGTCGTCGATGCCCCGGGCGGCACCCTGGGTGACGATCTCGGCGGTACGGGGGTCGGCCAGCAGATAGCTCTCCTTGAGGGTGTCGGCCGCGTGCTGCTGCCAGCTGTCCTCGGGGTCCATGGTGGCCAGCGCCGCGTTGATCCCACCGGCGGCGAGCGCCGTATGCGCGTCGTCCTTGGGACGCTTGCCGACCGCGAGGACGTCGACACCGGCCTCGGCGAGTTCGATCGCCGCCCGCAGCCCGGCACCTCCCGTGCCGATCACCAGCACCGTCGTGGAAAGCTGTTGTTCGTCGATAGCCACCGTTCACTCCGATCGCGGGGGTTGTCACTCAGTACGACCAGGCCGTCCCGGGATCTGTGACACGCACAGCGAGTGACACCGTGTGTTCCGGTGTCACGGCAGGATGCGGTCCAGCGGTAGGTCCGGGTCGGCGAGGACCGCGTCGTCGAGGTCGGCCCCGGACGCGGCGAGGGCCCGAATCGGCTCGATGACGTCCCACACGTTGACGCTCATGCCCGCCCGGACCCGCTTGCCCGCCATCCAGAAGCAGACGAACCGTCGTTCGGACGGCTCACCGCGGAAGACGACCCGGTCGTAGCCGCCCGGCTCCGTGTAACCCGTGTACTCCATCCCGAGGTCGTACTGGTCCGTGTAGAAGTACGGCAGCCGGTCGTAGACGGCGTCCTCGCCGAGCATGGAGAGCGCCGCCACCTCCGGCTGCCGCAGGGCGTTGGCCCAGTGCTCGACGCGGAGATGGCGGCCGAGCAGCGGGTGGTAGGCGTTGGCGACATCGCCCGCCGCGTGGATGTCGGCCACCGAGGTCCGCAGACGCTCGTCGGTCACGATGCCGTTGTGCACCTCCAGGCCCGCCTCCTGGGCGAGTTGGACGTTGGGCGTGATGCCGACGCCCACGACGACGGCGTCCGCGTCCAGATGTCTGCCGTCGGCCAGCCGTACGCCGTCCACGTGCCCGTCCGTCCCGGTGAGGGACTCCACCTCCACGGTGGGCAGTATGTCGACGCCATGATCGGCGTGGAGCGCCGCGAACACCTCGGCCGCCTCCCGCCCGAGCACCTTCAGCAACGGAAGCTCCGAGTGGTTGAGGACCGTCACCTCGGCGCCGGCCATGCGGGCGGCAGCGGCGGTCTCCAGGCCGATCCACCCGGCCCCGACCACCACGATCCTCGCCCCCGCCCGGAACACGGACTTGAGCCGTTCGCTCTGTGCCACCCGGCGCAGATACAGGACGTTGTCGAGATCCGCACCGGGGACGGACAGCCGACGCGGGGACGAGCCGGTGGCCAGGAGCAGTTTGGCGTACGGGACTTGACGGCCGTCGTCCAGTTCCACCGTCCGCGCCCGCGGATCGACCGCGCGGGCACGCGTGCCGAGCAGCAGGTCGACGTCGTGCTCCCGGTACCAGTCGTCGGGGTGCACGAAGATCGAGTCGCGTTCCTCCTTGCCCAGCAGGTACCCCTTGGAGAGCGGCGGCCGGATGTACGGCTTCTCGGCCTCGTCGCCGATGATGACGAGCGGCCCGCTGTGGCCGTGCTTCCGCAGTGCCTCCGCGGTCCTGCCCGCGGCCAGACCGCCACCGACGATCACGAAAGTGTTCACGGGGTTCCTCATCTCGGATGCGGCGTGGGACACCCATGAGACCGCGCAGCGCCCTGTCCTGTGACAGTGGACGGCTGGACCGCTACGGAGCCAACGTGATGGTCGTCGGCGTTCCCTGCCAGGCCATTTTCGCGTACGGGCACAGCGAATCGGCCTTCTCCAGCAGCGGGGCGGCGACCTCCGGGTCGATGCCCGGCCACCGGACCAGCAGGTCGATGCGCAACAGATAGCCGCCGTCCTCCGGGTCCCGCCCGAAGGCCACCGTCGCCTCCACGGAGATCTCGGTGGGATCGAGCGGCACCTGCCGTGCCACCAGGCTCAACGCCCCGTGGTAGCAGGCGGCGAAACCGGCGGCGAACAGCTGCTCGGGATTCGTGCCCCGGCCGTCCCCTCCCAGCTCGGCGGGCATCCGCAGATCGAGATCAAGGGCCCCGTCGGCCGAACGCGCCCTGCCCGAGGCCCGCCCATGACTCGCTGTCCCGCCGCTCACCGTCACCGTCGTGGTGTAGATGGGGGCGAAGGACTCTCCGCCGAAGTCCATCTCGGTGGACAGATCGGGCAGCGGACTCTGCTCGGTCATCGCGCGACTCCGTAGATGTGCTGGGGAAGGCCTGGGCCCCGGACATCCGGTTGACCGACAAGTAACCCCGCTTGTGACAACCGTCCGGTGCGGACTCCTCAGCGCCGCACGAGCCGCACCGCCAGCACCGCCGGATCGGTCCGCCCGGGCAGCGGAGCGAAGCCGCACTCCGCCAGTTCTCCGATCACCTCGCCACGGGTGGTCGGCCACATCCAGAACGTCTCGTGGTGCTCCCGCAGCACACCGCCCTCGCCCCGCACCCAGTAGTGGAAGCGGGTCCGGATCCGGTTCGCGTCGGCCGACGCGACCATGCGTCCGCCGTACTCGTGCTGTCCGATCCGCTGCGTCGGCAGATCGTGCGTGGTCTCACGGCGGGGGAGGCGGGCGGGCGGAAGCTGGACGAGCAGCACACCTCCGGGTACGAGTGCTCCGGCTACGGCCGGCCACAGGGCGCGCCGTGAAGCCGGGTGGAGGCAGGCGATCGTGTTGTGGCACACGGCCACGTCGGCCACCCCGTGCAGTTCGGCCTCGTCGAGCCGATGGGGGTGCACGGTGACCCGCCTCCGCAGGTCGGCGGGCAGCGACGCGAGGCGCGTCATCAGCGGGGACCGCATGGAGCGGGTGGGCTCGACGGCGTGCACCGGGACCCGCGATTCGAGCAGGCTCATCAGTGTGACCCGTCCGGTGCCGGCGCCGACGTCCAGCACCCCGAGACGGGCCCTGCCGACAGCGTCGCCGTACAGCCGGTGCACACGGGCCCCGTCCCGCTCCGCCTGTAGGACGTCGTAGAACTCGGCGCTGATCGCGTAGTCGTCCGGCTCCTCCCGGCCGGGAGGAGCGACGGACACCGCCGTCGGGAGAGGGTGCATGTCACTGGCTCACTTTCGACGCGCCGTGCCTTCGACGAGGTGTTCAGCCCTGCCAGTCGTAGCGGTCGCGCGCCCGCACGACCGTCTCCGGGGCGATCGCGCCGGTCCGCGCCAACTGGTCCAGGGCGGCGACGACGATCGACTCGGCGTCCACGCGGAAGTAACGGCGTACGGCGTCACGGGTGTCCGACAGCCCGAAGCCGTCCGTGCCAAGGGACGAGTAGTCCTGCTCGACCCACTGGCTGATCTGGTCGGGCACCTGCCGCATCCAGTCGCTCACCGCGAGGACGGGGCCCTGTACGCCGGACAGCGCGGCCGTCACGTACGGGACGCGCTCCTCGCCCCGCAGCCGCGCCCGGTCGACGCACAGGGCGTCGCGGCGCAGTTCCGTCCAGGACGTCACCGACCAGACGCCGGCGTGGACTCCCCACTGGGAGAGAAGGAGTTCCTGGGCCTTGAGCGCCCAGTGGATGGCCGTGCCCGACGCCAGCAGCTGGATGCGAGGGCCCGTGACGTGCGGCGGCACCGGCCGGAAGGGATAGATGCCCCGCAGGATGCCCTCCTCGACGTCCGGCCCGGTGGGCATCGCCGGTTGCCGCTTGGGCTCGTTGTAGACCGTCAGGTAGTAGAAGACGTCCTCGGGCGCCTCGCCGTACATGCGCCGCAGTCCTTCCCGGACGATGACCGCGATCTCGTACGCGAAGGCCGGGTCGTAGCTCACGGCGGCGGGATTCGTGGAGGCCAGCAGATGGGAGTGCCCGTCGGCGTGCTGGAGCCCCTCGCCGGTCATCGTCGTACGGCCGGCTGTCGCCCCGACGACGAAGCCACGGCCCATCTGGTCGGCCAGGGCCCAGAACTGGTCGCCCGTGCGCTGGAATCCGAACATGGCGTAGAAGATGTAGAAGGGGATCATCGGCTCGCCGTGCGTGGCGTACGACGTCGCCGCGGCCGTGAACTCGGCCATCGAACCGGCCTCGGTGATGCCCTCGTCGATGAGCTGGCCGTCCGTGGCCTCCCGGTAGTGGAGCAACTGGTCGACATCGACCGGCTCGTAGGTCTGGCCCTTCGGCGAGTAGATCCCGGCCGTCGGGAAGAGGGACTCCATGCCGAACGTCCGTGCCTCGTCGGGGATGATCGGCACCCAGCGCGGTCCTGTCCCCTCGATGCGCATCAGGTCCTTGACCAGCCGGACCAGCGCCATCGTCGTGGCCACCTCCTGCTTGCCGAAGCCCTTCCGGAGGACGTCGAACGGGTCGGTCGGCGGCTCCGGCAGTGGCTTGGCCACCACCCGCCGCAGCGGGACGGGGCCGCCCAGCTCGGTACGCCGCTCGCGGAGGTAGCGCACCTCCTCCGAGTCCTCACCGGGGTGCCAGTACGGCACCAGGTCACCGCTCAACGCGCTGTCCGGGATGGGGAGCTCCAGTGCGTCGCGCATCTCGCGGAACTGGGCCGTCGTCAGCTTCTTCATCTGGTGGTTGGCGTTGCGGGACTCGAACGCCGACCCCAGCGTGTGGCCCTTCACCGTCTGGGCGAGGACGACGGTCGGCTGCCCCTTGTGCTCGACGGCGGCCCGGTAGGCGGCGTACACCTTGAGCGGTTCATGGCCGCCCCGGGAGTTCTCGAACAGCTCGGTCAGCTGCGCGTCGCTCAACCCCGCGGCGAGGTGGGACAACTCGTCGCCGACGAAGAAGTGCTTGCGAATGTACGTGGCGTCCCGTGCGGCGTACGTCTGGAGCTGGGCGTCGGGAGTCTCGCCGAGCCGGCGGACGAGGGAACCGTCCAGGTCCTGCCCGAGCACGGAGTCCCAGGCCTCGCCCCACAGGGTCTTGACGACATGCCAGCCGGAGCCCCGGAACCGTGCCTCCAGCTCCTGCACGATCTTGGAGTTCGACCGCACCGGCCCGTCAAGGCGTTGCAGATTGCAGTTGACGACGAACGTGAGGTTGTCGAGATCCTCACGGGCCGCGAGCTCCAGCGCGGCCGTCGACTCGGGCTCGTCCACCTCCCCGTCACCCAGGAAGGCCCACACCCGCGACCCGGACGTGTCCTTGATCCCCCGGTTGAGGAGATAGCGGTTGAACCTGGCCTGGTAGACGGCGGCGAGCGGGCCGAGCCCCATCGAGACCGTCGGGAACTCCCACAGCCACGGCAGCCGCCGGGGATGCGGGTACGACGGCAGCCCGTGACCGTCGGCCTCGCGCCGGAAACCGTCCAACTGCTCCACGCTCAGCCGGCCCTCCAGGAACACCCGGGCGTAGATACCGGGCGAGGCGTGCCCCTGGAGGTACAGCTGGTCCCCGGAGCCCTCGCCGTCCTTGCCCCGGAAGAAATGGTTGAACCCGACCTCGTAGAGCCAAGCCGCCGAGGCGTAGGTCGCGATGTGGCCGCCCAGCCCCAGACGTGAACCACGGGTCACCATCGCGGCCGCGTTCCACCGGTTCAGCGCGGTGATCCGGGACTCCATGGCGAGGTCGCCGGGGAAGGCGGGCTGGGCGGACGCCGGGATCGTGTTGATGTAGTCCGAGGACAGCAGCCCCGGGAGGGCCACCCCGGACCTGGCCGCGTACTCGTGCACGCGCCGCAGCAGATACACGGCGCGCTCGGGCCCGGTGTGCCGGATGACGGCGTCGAGGGACGCCTGCCATTCGGCGGTCTCCTCCGCGTCACGGTCGGGCAGCTGGTCGAGTTCGCTCATGACGCGCTCACCCCTGGGCGTGGACGACGGGCCGCGCCAGCCACTCGGCGAACGACAGATGGCCCACGCGGGGGTTCGTCCGGGGCACCAGGGTCCGTTCCCTCAACTCGGCCCCGAAGTACCGGGCCTGCGCGTCGGGGACGACAACCCGCTTGTCACCACGGGCGGTCAGCCACTCGTCCGCCAACTCGTCGAGGCGACGCATCTCGGGCCCGGCGACCTCTGTGGCACCGAACAGCGGAAGCCCTACGGCGACATGGGCGACGGCGACAGCGACGTCCTCCGTCGACACGGGAGGGACGAGGACCGGCGCGACGTGTACATGGTCGTAGACGGTGTTCTTCTCCACCATGGCCTCGATGGACTCGAAGAACGGTGTGGCCCGCAGGATCGAGTGCGGAACCGGCGAACTCCGCACCATGTCCTCCTGGAGCAGCTTCGCGCGGAAGTAGTCCGACCACAGCAGGTCGGCCCCCACGGCGGAGAGGACCACATGGTGCTCGACACCGGCCGCGACCGCCGCGCCCAGGAGGTTGGTCGTGGCGGTACGGAAGAACTGGAGCCCCGCCCCCTCGGTCCGCGCGGGCGCGTCCGTGACGTCCACCAGCACCTCGGCGTCCCGCAGCGCCTCGTCGAGGCCGTCACCGGTGATCACGTCGACACCGTGGCGACGGGACACGGGCACGACCTCCACACCGTGGTCCCGGAGCCGCATCATCGTCCTGGAGCCGATCCGGCCGGTGGCTCCCGCGACAACTACCTTCATCTGGATCCCCTTTCTCCTGCCCATACGACAGACCACGTACCACTGTTGTGACATCGACTCGCACGGCGACTGTCACAGGACCGGGGCGTATCCGGTCTCCTCGTCGAGAAAGGGTGTGAAAACACCGGATGCAAGAGTCCACGGAGGTGCAACAGTGTCAACCAACGAGGCATGGATGACCGCGGCGAAAGTGATCCAGGACGTCACGCCGCCCCATATCCCCGAAGGCGCCTCGGGGATGACCCTTCTGGTCGAGTGGCCGCCCGGCAACGTCGGCAGCCCGCCGCACCGTCACTCGGGACCGGCCTTCGGGTACGTGATCGAGGGCGCGGTCCGCTTCGAGCTGGAGGGTGAACCGGAGCGGGTGGTCAAGGCCGGGGAGACCTTCTGGGAGCCGGGCGGCGACGTCATCCACTACCAGGACGGCAACGCCCTGCCGGACGAGCCCTGCCGGTTCGTCGTGACCATGCTGTGCGCGCCGGGCCAGCCGATGCTCACGTTCGTCGACGAGGACGAACTGGCCGCGCGGGCCCATCTGCGGGCACCGCGTCCCGCGGTCTGACCCGCGCACGCCTGAGTCCGTCTCCACGCCGTAGGTCGGGGCGGCGTGGAGACGGACCGTGTGCGCCTGGCCGGGGGCCGGGGGAGGTGTCGGCTAGCCGAACTGGCCAGGCTGGTAGTCCCCGGCAGGCTGCTGGTTGATGACGTTGATGCGGTTGTAGGCGTTGATGACGGCGATGAGGGAGATCAGGGCGACGAGCTGGTCCTCGTCGAAGTGCTTGGCCGCGTTCGCCCAGGCCTCGTCGGTGACCCCGCCGGCCGCGTCGGCGATACGGGTGCCCTGTTCCGCCAGTTCCAGTGCGGCGCGCTCGGGTTCGGTGAAGACCTTGGCCTCACGCCAGGCGGCGACCAGGTGGAGGCGCTGCGGGGTCTCTCCGGCCGCGGTGGCTTCCTTGGTGTGCATGTCGGTGCAGAAGCCGCAGCCGTTGATCTGGCTCGCGCGGATCTTCACCAGTTCCTGGACCGTGGTCGGCAGGGTCGAGTCCTGCACCAGCTTGCCGGCCGAGTTGATGTGCTTGAGCACCTTCCCCGCGAGCGGGTGGCCGAAGTAGTTGAGACGCGATTCCACGTTGATCTCCCTCGCCGTATTACGGATACACACCTAAGACCGGGTGACCCGGCAACGTGTGACAGCAAGGTGGGCGAGAAGTGGGTCTCATCCCTTGCTGAGCCAGAGGTCGGGTCCGAACACCTCGTAGTGGATGGCGGCGGGGTGCAGACCCTTGGCCAGCAGCTCACCCCGCACCGCACGCATGAAGGGCAGCGGTCCGCAGAGGAAGGCGGTGGTGTCGGGAGCGGGGGTGAGGTGGTCGAGCGTGGCGCGGCCGGAGAGGACGTTGGTGCCGGGGGAGCGATGGGCGTCGTTCTCGTACCACAGGTGAAGATCCGCGCTGGTCAGACGGCTGACCAGGTCGGCCTGTTCGTCACGGTGGACATGGTCGAGGGGACTCCGGTCGGCGTGGACGACGGTGACGGGACGTGCAGAGGAGGTGAGGGCGAGATGGTCGAGCATCGACAGCATGGGGGTGATCCCGATCCCGGCGGAGGCGAGGAGAAGCGGGGTGCCGGTCGTCGGCAGTACGAGGTCACCGGCGGGCAGCGAGACGTCGAGGACGTCGCCCACCTCGGCGTTGGCGTGCAGCCAGGACGACACCTCGCCGTCGGGCACGGTGCCGTCGGCGGCCTGCTCGCGCTTGACCGTGATGCGCCAGGTCTTGTGATCGGGCGCGGTGGACAGGCTGTACTGCCGGATCTGGCGGGCGCCGTCGGGCAGTTCGACGCGGACACTGACGTACTGTCCCGGCCGGAAGGCGGCGGTGGGACGGCCGTCGGTCCGGCGCAGGACGAAGGAGACGGCGTCGGCGGACTCCCGGCGGCGCTCGGCTATCTCCATGCGCCGCCACACGTCGCCGTTCTCCATACCGGCCTCGGCGTACAGCCGGGCCTCGATGGCGATCAGGGCGTTGGCCATCAGCCAGTAGACCTCGTCCCAGGCGGCGCCGACCTCGGGGGTGACGGCATCGCCGAGGACCTCGGCGACCGCTCCGAGCAGATGGCGTCCGACCAGGGGGTACTGGTCGGGGGTGATCCCCAGGGAGACGTGCTTGTGGGCGATGCGCGACAGGACGGCGTCCGGGCGTTGGTCGGGCCGCTCGACCAGGAGGGTCGCGAAGGCCGCCACCGAACCGGCCAGTGCCTCGTGCTGGGCGCCGGTGGCCTGGTTGGTCCGGTTGAACAACTCCCGCAGCAGCTCCGGGTGTTCCTCGAACAGCCGCCGGTAGAACAGCTCGGTGATCGTGGTCAGCGAGGCTCCCACCACGGGAAGCGTCGCCCGTACGACAGGGACCGACTGAGCAGAGAGCATGGGACACACTCCTTGTTGGATGCCATGGGCAGGGGAATTGGTATATGGGATGCGTATTTTTGGTCGCCATGGTCGCCATGTCTGACCGACCATGACGAACCGGCTTCAGCCCGGGGGGGTGCCCAGCGCCAACAGCACCGGTCCCGTCGGTGACGCCACCAGGTCGGCCACGGTCACACCGTTCAGCGAGGAGTGGAACGCCTCCTGTGCCTGTCGCAGTGCCCGTCGCAGTCGACAGGCGCCTGCGAGCGGACATGGGGCGTCGCCCTCGCAGACCACGGTTTCCCGGTCCCCCTCCAGCGTCCTGACCAGGTCCCCCACGCGAGTGCTCCGCCCTGCGCCGGTGAGCGTCAGCCCGCCGTTGCGTCCGCGCCGCGCCTCGATCACCCCCAGGTGCTGCAACTGGGCGATGGCCTTCGCCATGTGCGTATAGGGGACGTTCATGGAGTCGGCGATCTGCCGCGTGGTCAGCAGCTCCTCGCCGTCCACGACGGCCAGGCGCATCACTGCCCGGAGGGCGAGATCCGTGTATCTGGTCAGTCTCACGGTGACACCCTATCAATGTTGCATCGAAGATGCGTATTTAGGGTCCGTCCGAGGCCGCCCGAGAGGGTCCGTGCCGTCGTTCCGAACGTGTTACCCGTCGTGGGCCACCGCCTGGCGGCTCCCCGGCGACGACGTATGGCGGGCGGGCGCCGCACGACGCACTGATCAGCCCGCGAGGGAGTCCAGCTGTTCCGCCGCCGGACGCAGCACCCACAGGTCCCCGCCCGGCGGCGCCTCCAGTGACCGGACCGCCCGCCGCGCCCGTGCGTCACCGGCGTCGGCGGCGGCGTGGACGACATCGGTCGCCGCGTACCGCAGGAACCCGAGTTCCGGATGCGGCCAGGCGGCGGCCCCTGTCGCGGCGGGCAGCAGGTAGTCCACCGCCCTGAACAGGCTCTGCCCGTCCGGGCCCCGGTACGCCCACAGGTTCACGCCGACATGCCGGCCGACGGCCGCGAGCCGGGTGTGGGCGACCAGTGAGAACGTCGAGTAGTGCCAGCTCCTGGTCCGGGTCAGTTCCTGCGGCTGGCTTCCGTCGGCCGCGATCTGCGACGCGATGCGGGTGCTCCGGACGTTCAGGACCGTGCGACGGGCCAGGTCCCTGTCGCCGGTGGCGTAGGCGAGTGCGGCGAGCTGCATGTCGTAGAAGGTGCCGTGGTTGTTGGTCTGGGCGGCCTCCTCCTTGCCGAAGTCGCTGTTCCTGAGCCAGCCGAGGAAGTCGCTGTTCCACCGCGCCATGCCCGCCCGGTCCGTCCTGGTCCAGCCCGGGGCGCCGGTGTCGAGCAGGGCGAGCGCGTCGAGGACGCTGGTGAAGGACTGCGAGAAGTCGATGATGCCGATGGCCCGGCCGTCGAACCTGCAAGGGATGAACTGCGCGTGGTTCAGGTTCGGGTTCATCCTCGTCGCCGGGGCGAGGAACCAGGTGCGCAGCACCTGCCCCGCCTTCTCGGCGTACCGCTTCCGACCGGTGTAGTACCAGGCGAGGGAGAGGTCGTAGACGGAGTCGAAGGTCTTCTCGACGTCCTGGCGGTCGGTGCCGGAGTCGACCTCGGGATTGCGCTCGCCGTCGCGCTGCACGTACGGGCAGCCCCAGGGGTTGTCGGCGGTCGGGGGTGTGGTGGGCCACCAGTACGGGGCCTGGCTGAGGTAGTCGTGGACGTCGCCGCCGGGCGCGGGCCGCGGCTTGTCGACGACCGTCCAGGGGCCCTGGTCCAGCCACTTGTCGGCGCGGGTCGTCAACGCCCTTACCGCTTGCCGCAGTTGACGGTCGCCGCGATCGAGGCGGAGCTTGGTCTGCTGGAGCCGGGTGCCGTCCAGCACGGCGGTGTGCGGGACTTCGGGCATGGCATGCGCGGAGGCGGTGGGGACAGCGGCGCCGGTGGCGAACGCGGTGAGGGCCACCAGGAGGACGCCCAAGCGTGACAGTGCGCTCATCGATCCACTCCGTTCAGATGGGTGAACGTGCGGTGAGGTGCTCCGGCGCTACAGCGCGCGCTGCGCCGCGTGCAGATTGCGCGGCCGGACCGTGTGCGGGCTGCCGTACAGCTCCAGTCGCGTGTGCAGGTCACCGGCGAAATCCGGTACGTCGATCTGGTCGAACTCCCTGACCTCGTCGATGCCGACGGTCGCGGAGTACGGCGCCAGGCCGT
This sequence comes from Streptomyces sp. NBC_00075, assembly GCF_045041225.1. NCBI lineage: Bacteria > Bacillati > Actinomycetota > Actinomycetes > Kitasatosporales > Streptomycetaceae > Streptomyces > Streptomyces sp. NBC_00075. The sequence continues at coordinate 332,082 of NZ_CP108243.1, read as the reverse complement.
CGATCCTGACCAGGCCCGCCCTGGCGTTGGTGACACGGATGTTCCAGTGGGTGAAGCGCGCGCCGAACAGGGGGCCGGCGCTCGCGTCACCGCCGTGGCGGCCGTTGTTGTTCAGGGTGATGTCGGTGCGCACATTGGCGAAGGGCAGACCGCGGTGACTGTCGAAGGTGCCCATCCGCATGTCGCCGCGCGACCAGACGTTGTACGAGGACAGCCCCTCGACGTTGATGCCGTGCAGCTGGGTGCCGGACGGCGCCGGGCCGGTGCGCTCCTCGATCGTGAAGTCCTCGACGAGGTTGTCGTGCGAGCCCTCGCGGCAGAAGTAGGGGTGATGGGCGCCCCGGCCGGTGACATGTGTCCGGCGCAGGGTGCACGCGGAGGCGGCCACCAGGCCGAAGCCGTTGTCGACGTGACGGACCGTCACATCGTCCACCCAGCAGTCGTACGCGCACTGGAGGACGACACCGTTGTGCCCCTTGTCCAGCAGATGCGGCTGCTGCGGAGTCTCCACGGCCTCCAGGGTCAGCCCCTCGACACCCGAGCCGGTCAACTCCGGTACGTGCGTGGTCAGTCGGGGATCCCACTCCGGGCGTACGTCGAGCGGGAGGGGGCGCTCCAAGGTGACCTGTCGGCCATGGACCCGGGCGATACGGACCGGCCATTCGTAGGGGACGTACGACGTCAGCTTGGTCTTGTCGTCCCAGACGTAGGCGTCCGGTCCGGGCCCGCCGCCGCACATGTGCTCCAGGAGGGTGTGGTCCGGGTCGTCGGAGAGGCGCAGGAGTACCAGTGAGCCGGGGCGCAGTCGGGACGAGTCCGCCACCGTCACCGTCCAGGACCCTTGTCGCGCCGGAGCGACCGTGGTGAGCGTCCGCCACTCGTCGCGCCGGTTGCCCGTCCAGCCCTCGAAGGGCCACGCCTTCGCCCTGATCGCGGCGACCAGGGAGTTCCAACGGGCTTCGGGGGCCAGCCAGATCAGACCGCCCGCCCATGACCAGCCCGACTTGTCGCCGCCGTAGCGGGAGCCGTAGGCGCCGATGAGTTCGGTGAGGTTCTTCGTCGCGTAGAGCGTCGTACGGCCGCTGCCGGCACCCTTGAGGGTCACGTTCGAGCGGTTCACGCGGATGATGTCGTCGATCCGGAACGTGCCCGGCGGGACGGTCACCGTGCCGCCGCCGGCCCTGCCGACAGCGGCGATGGCGCGGTTGATCGCGGGAGCGGAGTCGGTCGTACCGCCCGCCATCGCGCCGAAGTCCCGTACGTCGATGATGGCAGGGCGGCGGGGGAAGTGCGCCGCCCCGCCGCGGAAACCGGCTCGGCCGATGTACGGGATCTGCGGGTGGGTGAAGGGAGTGCGGCTGAACTCCCGCCACAGGACCGGGATTTCGGCCGAACCCATGTCCGCTGCCGCCGAGGTGCCGGCGCCGGCCGCGACGGCGACGGCGCTTCCCAGCAGAGCCCGTCTGGTCATGCCCATGACATTTGTGATGCCGGGTGTGTCCGTGTGCGCGTTTCTCATGTCCGTTCGCCCTTCCCATGGATCTGGTCATGGATATGAACGACGTTCAGGATTGCGTCGACCGGTGAGCATGCCATGGCACCTGTGAGTGGGAAAGAGGTCGCGCAGGGTTATTTCCCGTGGGCCTTTGCACGGACGGCAGGACTGCCGGTTCAGATCGCTGAACTGCCGGGGGTACGGGATCGAGGCGCTCGCGGAGGCCTGCGCGCAGCGGATCCGTGTCCGGGAGACCGAGATCGGCGGTGATCGCGAGGGCATGCGTCCAGGCGCTGTCGGCGGCCTGGGCGTGGGCCGTCGCGTGCTGGATGTCGCCGAGGCAGACGAGTCCGGCGGCTTCGCTGTGGCGGTCGCCGGTGCGGTGGAACAGGTCGACGGCCTGGCGGTAGCAGTCGACGGCCTCCTCGTGCCCTCCGAGGTGGTGGTGGATGTAGCCGAGGCTGTCCCAGATGTGGGCCTGTCCGTTGAGGTCCGCGGTCTCCTGGGCCAGACCGAGGGCCTCACGGCAGTGCGCCAACGCCTGGTGGTGGTCGCCGAGTTGGGCGAGGATCCACCCGATGTGGTTCAGGGCGGCGGACTGCCCGGCCCGGTCACCGGCGGCCCGATGGTGCGCGAGGCTGCTGTGGGCGTGGCCGAGAGCCTGCCGGCGCCGGCCCTGTGCCTCCGACATCCGGGACAGGTGCTGGTGGATACGGGCCTGCCCGGTGTGGCTGCCGACCTCGCCGAACAGCTCCAGCGCGCGCAGATAGTGCGTGCGGGCGCCGTCCGGACGGTCCAGCCGGTCCTGGGCGAGTCCGAGACCGCGGTGGGCGTCGGCCTGCCCGGCCCTGTCGCCCCGGCGCAGCGCCGCGTCGAGGGCCGTGGTGTGGACGGCGGTCAGCGCCCGCCAGTACCCGTGCCGGTCGAGATACGTGGTGAGTGCCGAGGCGAGCTGCCAGGCATGGGCGTCGAGACCGGAGGCGGGGGCCTGCTGCACGGCCGCGAGAAGAACCGCGTGCTCGGCGGTGAGCCAGGCCTGCGCCTGCGGATGGTCCGCCAGTTCGGCGGGCGCCGCGCCCGGCTGGGCGGGCGGCAGCGGAGTCGGGCGGGGGCGGGGAGTCAGCAGGGCGTCGGCCGTGTGAGCGGTGTGCAGATAGTGGTCGAGCATCCGGTGCACCGCCGTGCGCCGGACGTCGTCGCTGTCGTGGTAGGCGACGAGTTCGGCCGCGTAGGCGCGCAGCAGGTCGTGGAAGGCGTACCGGCCGGGGACGGGTTCGGTGAGCAGGTGTCCGCGCACCAACTCGGCCAGCAGAACACGGGCGCGCGGTACCGGCACGTCGGCCAGCGCGGCGATGGCCGGCAGGGCGGCGTCCGGCCCGGGGTGCACGCCCAGCAGCCGGAAGAGCCGGGCGGCCCCGGTGCTCAGTGCGCGGTAGGACCAGGAGAACACCGCCCGCACCTGGCTGACCGGCTCCCCGCCGTCCAGGGCGTCGAGACGTTCGTCGGCCCGGCGCAGCTCCCCGGCGAGCGCGGCGAGGGGGAGACCCGGCTGGGCGGCGGCGCGGGCGGCGACGATCGCCAGCGCGAGCGGCAACCCGGCGCACTCGCCGACGATCTCCCGTACGGCGGCCGGTTCGGCCGTCACCCGGTCCGTACCCAGCCGGCCGATCAGCAGCTCCCGGGCCTCGGCGGGACCGAGCAGACCGAGCGTCAGCAGATGGGCTCCCTCGGACGCGGCCAGCCCGGTGAGCGTCCTACGGCTGGTGACCAGCGCCAGACATCCGGGCGACCCCGGCAGCAGCGGCCTGACCTGCTCGGCGTCACGGGCGTTGTCCAGCACGACCAGCACCCGCCGCCCGGCCAGCAGGCTCCGGTACAGCCCGGCCTGTGCTTCCAAGCCGGCCGGGACCCGGTCCGGCGGCACCCCGAAGGCGTCCAGGAACCCCCGTACCGCCTCCGCCGGGCTCACCGCCGGTCCGCCGGGGGCGAACCCGTGCAGATTCACGTACAACTGCCCGTCGGGAAAGGCCCGTTGGGCCCGTCGCGCCCAGTGCACGGCCAGTGTGGTCTTGCCCACCCCGGCGGTACCCGACACCGCCGAGATCACCACCGCCGAGGGCTGGTCCGTCGCCGAGGCGAGGATCTCCTCCAGTTGGGCGAGTTCCTTGCCGCGTCCGGTGAACCCCCTTACCCCCATGGGCAGTTGTACGGGGATCTCGCCGGGTGGTCGTGCTGGGGGAATCGTGCGGGGAGCGGTTCGGGCCGTGGTCCGGGGCGTCGGCCAGGCGGTGGGCTCGGCGGGGCCTCCGCGCAGGATCGCCTGGTACACCTCCCGTAACTCCGGCCCGGGGTCGGTGCCCAACTCGTCGGCCAGTCGCTGCCGGACGCCGGCGTAGTGGTCCAATGCCTCCGCGCCGCGTCCGGCGGTGTGCAGTGCCCGCATCAGGGCTCCGGTCAGTGGCTCCACCAGCGGGTGTTCGCCGAGGAGTTCGGTGAGCGGGCCGATCACGGAAACCGGATCGCCGACGCGGGTCTCCAGGTGGGCCCACCCGACGACGGCGTCCACCCGCTCCTGCCGCCATGCCTCGCGCACCCGCCCCGACCAGGGCCCGCCGAGCCCGGCGAGCGGCTCCCCGCGCCAGAGGCCGAGCGCCTCCCGCAGCAGCGAGGCCCGCGCTTCGTCCGTCCGCCCCGACTCCCGGGCGCGGCCCACCAGTTGCCGGAACCGGTGTACGTCCACCTGGTCCGGGCGGGCCTCCAGGAGGTAGCCGCCGGAACGGCGCACCAGACGTAATCGGGCGTCCGCCGCCTCTCCGGTCTGCTCGCACAGGCGCCGGATCCGGGCGATGTGGGCGTGCAGCGCGCGCCGTGCCCCGTCGGGCGGATCCGCGCCCCAGACCCGCTGGATCAGTACGTCGGCCGTGACGGGTCGGCCGGTGTCCACCGCCAACGCCGCGAGCACGGCCCGGCGTTGGGGTGGTCCGACCTCCGCCGTCCGGCCGCGTGCCGAGAGTTCCACCGGACCGAGAAGTCGCACATCCACCACGATCTCCACACTCCTCGTGCAGAACTTCTCCGCGTGTCGCGCACACTCTCACGCCGGGCGACAACCTATCGACAACGTTCTGAGCCACAGTCGGGCCTCAGTCTGAGGGTCGGAGAGGTGTCCACGCACGGCGGCGCCCCGCACACGGGGAATGGTGGCGCGGGGAGTCGGGGGAACCGTGCGAAGCCGGCGTGGCTGGGGGAGACGGACGTGAGAGACCCACGGGGAGCGACAGCGACGGCGGCTTCATCGGTTCGGCGGCTCGACCGGCTGTCCGAGCCCGATCCCGAGCGCGTCGCGCGGCAGGCGCCTGCCGCGGCGGACGGTGGCGGGCGGAGTGTGCTGGAGGGGGCCTTCGGGCTGCTGGAGGCGGTGGAGCGGGCCGGGCAGGCCGGGTTGACCCGGCTCGCGGCGGAGTGCGGGCTGCCCAAGACGACCGCGTACCGGCTGCTGGAGCAACTGGTCGAGCTGGGGGCCGTGGAGCGGGGGCGCGGGGGCTATCGCATGGGCTCGCGTCTCTTCCGGCTCGGGCAGGCGTGGCAGCCGTATCCCGGGCTGCGATCCGCCGCACGGGGGCCGGCCCACCGGCTGGCGCGGGTCACGGGCGCGGTGGTGGGGGTCAACGTCCTGCGGGAGGGGCGGACGCTCGTCCTGGACTGGACGGCCTGCGAGACCGGCGACGCGCTCGACCTCGTGCCGAACGGCGTGGTCTGGCCCTGGTTCACGGCGGCAGGCAAGGTGCTGGTGGCCGGGGCGCACCCAGGGATCCCGTTGGGACCGTTGGCCGCGTCCTGGCGACGCGAGTCCGAGGCCATCCGTGACCGGGGTGTCGCCTTCGACCGGGAGGAAGTGGCGGCGGGGGCGTGCTGTGTGGCGGTGCCGTTGTACGGGCCGAGTGGTGTGCCGCTGGCGTCCTTGAGCGTCGTGACCGACCCCGCGCACAGCCTGGACCGGCTCGTGGATGTCGTTCAGCAGACGGGGCGGACGATCAGCGCGCGGCTGGGCGCCAGATGAGCCGTTCCGCCGACAGTCGATGAACTGTCGACGGATTGTCGACGGGCTCTGCGACGGTTGTCCGGAGCGAGCGGCCATTACCTGAAGGGGGAATCCGTGACCGTCGATGAATCGCCGGAGTCTGTTGACGCGACGACCGAGCCGGCCGAGATACCGGCGAGTGTGAGTATCTCCTGGCCGACCGGAACAGTATGGGCGGGGAGGCCGGTAAAGATCACGGTGAATGTCGACCGCGGCACCGGTTGGACTTGGGACAAGGAGCGAAGGAAATGGGAAAAGGGACCTCTGGTCACCTTCACCCAGTCGGATCTCTACATTCTGGGCAGGAAAATCAATTCCCCCGGAGCAAGCGGATTCACCTATACCGCGACCTTCCCGAACGCGGGCAACCAGGGCCTCTCGGCGGACGCTGAGACAACCGCCGGAAACTGGCTTCAGGCCCCCGCACGGATCATCACGGTGGCCGAGGCCGTCCCTCCGGCGTTCACGTGGACGGCGCCGACCGATGGCGCGGCGGTCGATCTGGGGCCGGGCGGCGGACAGACCGACGTGCGGCTGACGGCGGCGAGCGATCAGTTCCAGCCGTTCACGGTGAGCATCACACGCGACGGTCTGCCCGCTCTCACCGAGCAGTTCTCGGGCACCTCGTACGCGAAGACGGTCACCTTCGGTCCGGCGCCGCTGGGTTCAAGGTCGATCTCCGTGAAGTGCGCCGATCCGAACGGGCTTTCGTCGACGCAGACCCGTTCGCTGGTGGGGCGTGACAGTGTGCCGCCGACCGTGACACTCGACCCCTTCAGCGACAGGCAGACGGTCAGGTCGTTTCCCCACACCGTCACCCTCACCGGGAGGACGAACGGGGCGGCGTCCGCGATCACCGGGGTCGCCTTCGCGTTCACCAACGGCCCGTCGGGGGCCGCGCAGGACACCTCGTCCGGCCGGGACTGGTCGACCTGGCGGGTGCAGGCTCCGCTGGCCACCACCGGGACCTACCCGTTCACGGTCACCGTCACCAACTCCCGTCGGAGCACGGTCTCCGCCTCCGGAACCATCACGCTGGTCGCCCAGGGCCCGCCGGTGTTCACCTGGGCGACTCCGGCCGCCGGCGACACGGTCGATCTGGGGCCGACCGGTGGGCAGGTCGCCGTGCGGCTGACGTCGGGGAGCGATCAGTTCTATCCGTTCACGGTGAGCATCGCGCACGACGGTCTTCCGGCCACGACGGACCAGTACACGGGTACGGAGTTCACGAAGACGGTCACGTTCGGGCCCACACCGGTGGGCGCTCGGTCGATCTCCGTGACGTGTGCCGATCCGAACGGTCTCTCCTCGACCCAGACCCGCTCGCTGACGGGACGTGACAGCGTGCCGCCCACCGTGGCGCTCGACCCCTTCGAGGGGAACCAGACCGCCACCTCGCTGCCGCACCCGATCACCCTCACCGGGACGACGAACGGCGCGCCGTCCGGGATCACCGAGGTCGCGTATGTGTTCGACAACGGCCCGTCGGGGGTCGCGCAGGACACGTCGCCGGGCGGCGACTGGTCGGCTTGGCGGTTGCGGGACGCCCTGCCCACCACCGGGACCTACACGTTCAGGGTCATCGCCACCAACTCCCGTGGGAGCACCGTCTCCGCCTCCGGAACCATCAACCTGAACCTGTAGCCGATGGGATCACGCACGTGACGTCATTCAGGGACCGGGTGATGCTGGAGCTGGGCGTTCCGGCCGCGTTCGGCGCGCTGCTGCTGCCCGCCGGGGATCCCGACCGGCAGCTGATCCGTACGATGCTGGCCGCGACGTACGACCTGTCGGCGGTCCGGATCGACCGGGTCCGGGACGTGACGGTGGGCGAACTGGAGTTGCAGCACCCGCTCTTCGCGACGGACCGGAAGACCGGCACCTGGACACAGACGGTGCCCAGCTTTGCCCGGACGGAACTCGCCCTGGACGGGACGACGTCACGGAACCCGGTGTGGATCGACATCCTGGCCCGGTTACGGGTCACGGTGGTCGCGGAGATCGATCCGGCCGGTGCCGAATCGGTCGTCTCCGAGGCGGCCGACAGTTTTTCCACGCTGGACGAGTTCCGCCGGCAGTTCCCGTTCATCGACCTGGACGCGTTCATGGCCGAGCACGGGATCAGCACCGTGGAACAACTGCGCGACGCCTTCCAGTACTTGCTGACAACGGTACGCATACGGGCCGCCGAACCATTCGATCCGGACGACCCGGGAAACGCGTACACACTGAATGTCGCACTCGCCGCGCTGGCGGTCGATCCCTTCGATGTCGCCGAGGGGCTGCGGGCCGCCCAACTGGTCAGAGAAACCAGCAGAGAACTGACCGGTGCACCGCAGCGCGCGATCCCGGCGGAATGCACCGCGGCTTATGCGGTCGCCGTCGTATTCGCCGAAGAAGGGCCCGGCGAGAGCGGGATCACCTCCGCCGCGGTCCAGCGACTGTTCGCCGGCGCGGGTGTGGCGGCGCTGTTCCTGAACACGAATTGAGGCTCGCGGGCAGAGGAACGCGAGCCGCGAAATCGACATACCACTGAACTCCATCGCACATCAGGCCCGAGAGAGACAGAGGAGGGGCCGATGACCGTCCGCTATGTCCGGGTGAAACCGGTGGTCAATCTGTTCGCACCAGCCGTTCGCGCCTACGGCAACATCGCCGTGGTCGGCACGATCGCGCTGCCCGAGGAGTCACCGCCGACCGATCCGGCCGAGGTCAACATCCCGCTCGACTTCACCGACCCGCACGAGGCACGTCGGCGCGCCCCGGGCGACCTCGGGGAAGCCGTGGCCCTCGCCTTCGAACAGTCGCCCGGACCGACCCTGGTGACGGCTGTACGGGTCGACGAGGAGGACCCGGACTGGCAGGCCGCGCTGGACGTGGTCGCCGGCCTCGATGTGCAACTGGTGGTGCTGGCCAACACTCCGCTGGACGCCACCACCGGGCACATCGAGAACCCGCAAGGCGCGTTGGTGACGCTGGCCAAGCATGTCGCCTCGGTGTCGGAGACCGGCGGCGAGGGCAAGCAGCGGATGGGCGTGGCCATGCTGCCCAAGGACTCGTCCAAGCCGGACCTGGTCAAGGGCACCCTGGCCCACGAGCGCATGGTCTACATCGCCCATCGCAGCGACCAGGACGCCGCGGCGGCCGTGGCCGGCACCATCGCGGGCCACCAACCGCACATCTCCCTGCTGTTGAAGCCGGTCAACATCACCAGCCCGCCGTTCACCCAGGCCCAGATCGGGGAGCTGAACGGCCCGGAGACGTTCGAGTCCGGACCGGCCGGGCGCGGGGTCAACTGGCTGACCAGCCCGTCGATCATCCCCGGCGGGGGCGTCTACATGGGAGAGGGCTACACCGGGAATCCGGGCGGGACGAAGTACATCGACGCCCTGCGCGTGATCGACGACCTCACCTTCCGGCTCCATGCGCAGCTCGTCAAGACGATCGGCAACGTGCGGATCAGCCGCTCGGGGCTGCGCGCGCTGATCGCCCGCCTTGAGGCGGTCCTCGCACCGCAGGTGCAGAACGACGTACTGACCGGCTTCGAGGTCCTCGTTCCCCTGCTGACGCTGCTGGACAAGGACCCGGCGACGCTCACCGCCGCCGAGGCCGACCAGATCCACGACGCCCAGGTGCAGCGGTTGGTGCAGGTCATGGTGGCGATCCACTACGCCGGTGCCATGCACCGGCTCTCCCTCACGATGAAGTTCGACTAGGAGAGCACCGATGCCGGACTGGAACACCAGGCTCGAGGTGAAACTCGGGGACAGCACCATCACCCCGATATCGAGCTTCACCCCGACGTTCAACGTGCCGCACACCGTGCTGCACAGCATCGAGGCGGACAACGTCGGCTTCGTCCGACAGCCGTTCACCTTCACGTTCATGATGGCGGTGCCCGCGGTCGCCGCGGCCGTCGCCGATCTGACCGAACTGGCCGCGAACGGCCAGGAGTTCTCCGTGGTGGTCGCCGAGAAGAAGGGCACCGACTGGGCGTTCGACTCCATGAAGTTCGCCCGCTGCGTCGTCACCTCGGCCAATCCCAGCAACGTGGTGATCGACGGCGTGCCGCAGGCCAGCTTCAGCTGTCTGGCGCTGGACGTCGGTCTGGAGGCGTAGCCGTCGTGGCCGCCGAGGACGCCGAGGAGGGGACGGGCGGCTCGTTCGAACTGCCGGGGTTCGCCGCCGGTGGACGAGTGGACCGCACCGGCATCGCGCTGGTCCACGAGGGCGAGTACATCGTGCCCGCGCCCGGCAGCGAGGCGGCCGTCTCGCCGCACGCCGCCGGTGCCGGCCCGGTGATCAACTACCACTTTCCGGTCGAGATACAGGCGGTGGGGTCACTGCCCGAGAGCGAGAGCGCACAACTGGTCGGACAGGTCTTCGACCAGATCGGGCGGGAGCTGGCCAGCCGACTCTGAGTCGGCCGACTCGGAGGTCGGGCGCGGGCCGGATCGACAAGCGCGGGGGGAGACATGGCGACGGGGACGAACGTCCCGGTGCTGGTGGGGCCGGTACCACTGCTCTACGTACAGAAGATGACGGTCGTCGAGGGCTACGAGATCGAACGGATCATGGGCAGCCGGTTCCTCCAGGCCACCCGGCCCACCAAGAAGCAGATCAGCATCGAGGCGTTGCTGATCGGCTCCAACCGGTTGGCCTTGAAGAAGGCTCTGGAGGCCCTGGCACTGACGTCCAGGGCGCTGGTGGCGACCTCCGCGGCCCTGCTGCCCAACGGCATCCCCGTGGTGTCCGGCCTGACGATCAGCCTGGACATGCAGATCACCGAGCTGCACTTCACCCAGAGCGTGGCCCGACGGGACGCCCTGGACGTGTCGATCTCGCTGATCGAGGTGCCCCGGTCCAGCCTGATCGCGGTCGTCGGCGAAGTGGCGGATCTCGCCGTGGGCGCCGGGACGGCCCTCGTGCCGGGCTCCGCGGCACCCAACCCGATCGCCCGCGCGGCGCAGGGCCTGTTGTAGCCGCACGGCGAATCAGCACCCCAACCAGAACCAGAACCCGAGCAACCAGGTCGAGAAAGGAGGCATCCGTGGTGACGCGCAGTTTTCTCAGGTTGCCGATCGACGCCGACGAGGGTTTCCCGCAGGCGTTCCGGCTGGCCGTGGCCGGCCGCAACTACCAGTTCCGGCTGTACGCCAATGTCGCGGAGGACATCGTCGACAGCGCGCCGTCCGGCCCGCTCGACCTGCCCACCGCGCACGCGTTCCTGGTGCTGTCGGTGGACCGGGAGGAACCCGGCGGGCCGGTCACCATCCTGCGCCGCAAGCTGGTGCCCGACGTGGAGTACCCGGCGGCCGAACTGGCCCTGACCTTCCGGACGATGCGGCTGGACCTCCGCAATCTCAACGCGGCCGGCTCGTTCGGCTCCGAAGTGGTCGGCGGGGTGGCACTCGTATGAGCTTCGTGCTGTGGTACCGGATCGAGATCGCCGAGGCCGAGGTGCCCGGCCTGCCCGGCGGCGCGGTGGCCGGGGGGTCCGGGCTGGGGCTGCCGCTCGCGGTGTCCAACGATGTCCTGAGCGGCTCCCTGGTCATCGACGCGGACATAAACGTGACGATGACCGACGGCGCGGCCGTGGACACGTTCGAGATCAGCCTGATCAACCTGCCCGGCCAGGTCACGGAGCTGATCAAGAACACTCACGCAGCCAAGCCCGTCAACGCCACCATCCACCTCGGGTACTTCGACGAGCCGACGACCAGGACGACGACCACGGGGCAGGTGCTGGTCGGCCGGATCGTCTCCGTGACCGGCGGTGTCGGCGGTGACGGTCTGTCCCGCACGGTGCTCTGCGGCCAGGAGGAAGGTGGATACCTGCTGCGCAGCACGCCGGTGGAGCAGGACCGCCGGGTGGGCACCGAGCTGGTCGACCTGGCCACGTCACTGGCCAAGGCCGCCGGCGTGCAGTTGGCGGCCGGCTCCACGATCGGCGGCGGACTGCGGGACTTCACCGTCCGGGCCGGATCCGCCCTGGACGCCCTCGGCGCGCTCGCGGCGCGGGCGGACGTGCCGCTCGTGGTGCGGGACCGCGCGGTCCATCTCGGCGCGGCGGTCGGTGCGTTCACCGATCCGGCGCCGGTCGTCTTCGACCCGGACACCAACCTGGTCGCCCTCAGCAGCTCGACCGCAGAGGACACCGGGGCGCGTCCGGCCTTTCCGCCTCGCCCCGCAGTGGACGACGTGCCGCTGCCCGAGTCGGCCGTACTGCCGCCGGTGCGCACCACGCTGGAGCTGACCGTGCTCGGCCATCCCGGGCTGCGGGTCGGCCAAGTGGCCGCCACGACCGGCCTGTCCGGCGTACCGACGGGACCGCTGCGGCTGTCCCACGTCGTGCACTCCTTCCGCGTCGGGTCCGGCTACACCGCGCAGCTCCGGCTGATCGCGGCCCGCCCCGGCGAACGGGCGCAGGTCCACACCGGCGTACAGGGCGTGGTGGACCGCTGGCGCGATGTCCTGGACCGCAGCCGTGAGGACCACCCGGCGGTCGATCTCGGGGAGGTGACCGAGTACGCCCCGGGCGCCGACGGCAAGCACATGGCCTCGCTGTACTACGGGCAGCGGCCGGAGCCCGGAGTCGCGGCGCCCAGCGTGGCCGGCCCGATCGACACCGCCGTCGAACTGCACGACAAGCCGGTCGTGTCGCCGTTCGCGTTCCACAAGACCGGGCTGGTCACGCCCGTGTACCCGAAGATGCGCGCGGTCCTGGCGCACAACCGCGGCGACGTCAACGACGCGATGATCACCGGCTTCGTCTGGCCGGACAACCCGGCCCACGAGCGTCCGCCCAACCGGCCGGGCGACCACTGGCTGGCCCTGCCCACCGAACTGGGCGCGGACGACCTGCCGCGCGGCAAGGGCGCCAACGACCTCACCGACGCCGCCGGGCAGCGGGTCATCCAGGTGGCGGCCCTGCACGTACTCGTCGGCACCGACAGCCTGCCCGAGGTCGGTACCCGGCCCGATCCACCCACCGACAACTCGATCACCATCGAACACCAGAGCGGAACGATGATCACAGTGGACTCCGGCGGCGCGGTCACGATCAGTACGGCGGACCGGCCGATCACCCTGACCAACGGTTCGGTCAGCATGAAACTCGACGGCTCCTCCGTGGCGGTGACGTGATGCCCGCCGTCCTGACCGAGGCGTCCACCTTCCGGTGCGACCACCAGGGGACCGCGAAGGCACAGGCCTCCCGGAGTGGGCTGACGGTGGACGGAACGCCGGTACTGGTGGACCAGGATCTGCCGCTCACCCCGATCGTCGGCTGTATCGCGACGCCCAAGTGCGCCCAGGTCGAGGAAGTCACCGCGGGAGTCAGCAGGACTCTGACGGTCGACGGCCGGCCCGTGCTGCTGGCCACCGCACACGGGAAGACCAACGCCGGCCTGTGGCAGGTGGACGTGCCGGGCCAGACAAAACTGGAGGCAGCATGACCACCTCGTTCGGTCGCAGTCTGCTGCTCGACGACGGCGACCTGGTGGTGACGGCCGGGCAGTTGCGGGAAGTCGAGTCGGTCGCCAACCTCAGCCAGGCGCTGACGCTGCGCGTGCTCACCCCGTTCGGGTCCGATCCGTTCAACACCGGCTACGGGCTGGACATCGGCCGGATCTTCACGGGGCCCAACCCGCTGTCGGTGGCGCAGCAGTTGGTGCAGCTGAACCTGGTCCGCACCCTGGGCACCGATCCACGGGTCCGTGACGTCCGCCAGGTCGTCTTCGACGACGCCCAGGATCAGGACCGGCGCGTGTGGACCGTACGGGTCGAACTGGACACGGTGGCGGGCGATCCGCTGACGCTGCTCGTGGACGTGGGGGTGTGAGCGGGGGATGACCGATTTCGGAGTGACCGAGGACGGCTTCGTGCTCAAGCCGGTCGACCGGATCCTCAGTGAGGCGTTCGAGCGGGCCCGTGCCGTCTTCGACGGCATCGACCTGACCACGACCAGCCCGCTGCGAAAGATCCTGGAAGTGACCGCCGCCGAGGACGGCGAACTGTGGAAACGGATGGAGGACCTGTACTACGGCAACTTCATCTCCACCGCCTTCGGCGACAACCTGAACCTGCTCGGCGAGGACATGGGGCTGGCCAGGCCGCACCTGCCCAGCACCGGCACGGTACGGATCACCCTGGTCGGCGGGGCACCCGGCCGGCGCTATGTCGTACCCGAGGGCGCCATCCTGGTCACCGCCGCACCCGTACGCGCCTTCGGCACGACCGCCCAGGTGACCCTGGACGTGACCCAGCGGAACGCCACGGTGGACGTTGTCGCCTTCGAGCCGGGGCCCGACGGGGACGTCCTGGCCGGCGCGATCACCGGCATCGACCCCACGTACCGCTCGATCTTCCTGGCCGACCTGGGCACCGCCACGCTGACCGTGACGAACCCGAAGGCGACCAGCGGTGGCGGCAAGGTGGTCCCCGACGACACCTACCGCGCCCGGCTGGCCGGACTGGCCCGCAATCTGTGGACGGTGGAGTCGGTGGCCCAGGCCGCGCTCGGCGTGAGCGGTGTCCTGGACGTGGTGCTGTCCGATCCGCTCGGCGGGGTGGACGTCTCCCAGAGCTACTTCGGCACGTTCGCCTTCGACCAGCGCGCCTTCAGCTCGGAGGCCAGGCGGATCGGCGAACCGTACTTCTTCAACGTCCTGGTGGCGCACGACTTCCGGGCGCCGTGGCGGACCATCGGCCCCGTGCAGGGGATCTTCGAGCGGGTCACCGCCGCCGTCGACACGGTACGGCCGGTCGGCGTCCACCCGAACATCGTCGAGGCCATCCATGTCGAGGTCGGGGTACGGGCGAAGGTGGTCGTCCAGCCGGGATCGGACGGGGCCGCCCTGCTGGCGTCGATCCGGCAGCGGCTCGCGACCGACATCGGCAGCCTGCGGCTCGGCGGCGACGTCCTGTACTCGCAGGTCGTGCGGGCGTTCGTGGAACAGCCCGGGGTGGCCGACGTACAGCAACTGCACCTGCGGCGCAGCCCGGTGCCGTCCGGTCCGACCGCCTTCGGCGCGGTGGCCCGGCAGAGCGTGACGGTGGAGGCCGAGGTGGGGGAGAACCTGGTCATGGGCCCGACCGAACTGGCGGTCTTCTCGCCCGGCGGGGACGCCCTGGACATCACGCTGGTGACGTCATGACCGCGCCGGGACTCGCCGCGGTCCGGATGAGCAGGAGGCTCACGACACCGTTCGCACGCGGGGCCGACAGCCTGGAGCTGCGGCTGCTGCCGGGCGCGGACCCGTCGGCCGCCGAGGTGGCACCGTACGACTTCACCGAGCACCAGAGCCGGTTCGACCGGCCGCCGGAGCCCAGCCATGTCCTGGCCACGGCACGGGACTTGGCGGCCGACACGACCGTGACGGTGACCTACACCCGGCCGGGCGGACCGCCGGAGACGGTACGGGCGGTCTTCCCGGCCGGGAGCGTGGCCGGTGCCTCCGTCGCGCTCGCGATACCCGTCGACGCGCGGATCCGGGTGACCGGCCTGTGGACGGCACCGGCCCCGGCGGACGAACGCCCGGACCTCGCATGGCGGTTGACCGCGCTGCTGGGCAACACGGCCAAGGTGCTGTGGGTGCTCGGCGGTGAACGCGACCAGCTGCGCGGCCAGTTGGCCCGTACGGTCGCCCAGCGGCAGCTGCCCACGGCGACCGGCCGCAGCCTCGACCTGATCGGCGCCGACCTCGGCGTACCCAGGTTCCCGCCGCTGCCCTACGGGTTCGACGCGGGCACCGTCGCGCTGTACCACCTCGACGACGCCCCCGGGAGCACGGTCGCCCTGGACGTCACCGGGCAGTACCCCGGACGCGTCGGCCATCCCGGTTCCCCCGCGGCTTCGGTGCAGCGCGGCGCGGCCGGGCGGTACGGCGCCGCGTTCGGGTTTCGCGCGCCGGACGCGGTGGTCGACGTGACGACCGACTCCGCGTTCGACATCGCCGCGAACGGCAGCGCCACCGTGGAGTGCTTCGTCCGGCCCGACGCCGACAGCCGCGACGGACAAGTGCTGTCCCGGCACTCGGATCCGGGCGGCACGGGGGCCGGCTGGCTGCTCTCCGTCGGCGAGTTCGACCGTGGCGTGGCCCGGAACCCCCGGCTGCTGGTCAGCGACGGGACCACACCCCCCGTCACACTCTTCGCCGATCTGAGCCTGCCGACGGACGCCTTCACCCACCTCGCAGGAGTGCTGGACCGGACCGCCGGAGAACTCCGGCTCTACGTCGACGGCGTACCGCGGGCCATGGCGCCGCTCGGCCGGCTCGGCGCCGTGGCGAACACCGCGCCGCTGCGGATCGGCCCGGACGGCAGCCGGTTCCGAGGGGTGATCGACGAGGTACGGATCTCCGCCGTGGCCCGGACCGACTTCGCGCCCGTGCTGGGCGAGGCGGACGAGCACTACCGCAGAAGGCTCAGGCTGTTCCGGCGCTGGGCCCTGCCGACCCCGGCCAACCTGGCGTCGATGCTCAACGAACTGGTCGGCACCATCGGCGGGTTGCGCGACCCCCTGGTCGTGCAGGACACCAACGCCACCCTGGTCCGCGGCACCCGCCCGGTACGCATCCGCCCGGTCGCGCTGCGGCCGGGGGAACGCATCGACGCGGCGGGCCGACGCGAGGTGAACGAAGCGGACACGGTCGGCACCGCCGAGCAGGAGGAGCAGTTCGCCCCGGTGTTCCTGCTGCGCTACGACCGACCGGACGTCGACTTCACCGCCCCGCCGCCCGGCGAGATCTCCGCGGACCCGCACCTCGTACAGGTCGGCGTCGCCGACACCCTGGACCGACTGCTCGCCCTGGCGTCCGCCGAGCCGGGCCCCCCGGGCCGACTGCGGATCAGCGCCGCGTTCGATCCCGGCGCGGACGACCTGCGGGCCACCGGACGGGCGGTGCTGCTCGGACACGGCACGATCACGCAAGGACGGCTGGCCGCGCTGGCCCACCGCGCCGGTTTCGACTTCGTGCACTTCCGCCCCGACGAGAAGGGCGACGGGGCGTCGGTCTACGCGGCGCGTGCTCCGGGCGACTACTTCGCCGTCGACCTCACCCCGGCCCCGGCCGGCCCCACCGACCTGGACGTCGGACGGACGGCGCCCCTGTCGCTGCGCCCCGCACCACCCGCGGACTCCGTGCTGCGCTGGCTGACCGTACCGGCCGGCCCCGGACGCGCCACGCTCACCACGACCGGCCCGCTGGGCCGTCCGACGTCGACCACGGACGTACGGGCCACCGCGCCCGGCGGGCTGATCGTCAAGGCGGAGGTGACCCGGGGCAGGCACACCGTGTCCGCGAGCCGGGCACTGCGCATCGGCGTGCCCGACCTCCCGGACGGCGGGACGATCGCGGCCGACGGCACCCTCGGTGCACCGGCCGAAGTGGTAGGCGACCCCGACGAGTTCTTCGACCCGGAGTTCCTGACCCGCCATGACGACCCACGTGTGGACTACGGCGACGATGACAACCACAGCCTCATGCAGCCGACCGTGGGGCGGACGCTGGACGCGCTGCTCGCCGAACTGGACCGGCGGTCGGCGGAGGGTCGGCTCATCGTGGATTCGGCGTACCAGCCCGCCGGGGACGAGTTCGGCGCCCATGGCCGGACGCTGGTCCTGCGGCACACCACCGTCCCGCCGGGCGTACTCGCCGCACTCGCGCATGCCGTCGGGTTCGGCCATGTCGAGCGGGCAGACGCCACCGTGGTCGTACGGCAGGCTCCCGGGGAGCTTGTCGTGGTCCAAGGGCCGGAGGACAGCCCGGTCATCGAGGTGGACGAGGGCGAGTCGGTCGGGGTGTCGGTGCGGCCGGTGCTGGTGAGCGACGGATCGGGAGGCGCGGGCCGGGTCCGGCTCGGCTGGGCGACGGGCACCTTCGACACCGCCCGCGCCACCCTGGGCAACCCCAAGCAGACGGCCACGCTCCTGCGCGGCGACTCGGCGGGGGAGGCCTGGGTGCAGGCCGGCTATCTGCTCGGCGACCTGCCCGCCCCGTACACCTTCCGGGTCGGGCTGCGGCCCGAGCTGGACAACCCGGACACGGTGATCTCCAAGGACCAGTACGACCTGATCCTGAACATCCTCAACGCCCTGCACCCGGTGGGCATCGAGGTCAACACCCAGCTGATCCGCGATCACACCGTCGAGGTCCGCGGCAATCTCGCCGAGGTCAACCCCGACTTCACCTTTCCCAAGTTCCGCATCCGCAGCGTGCTGCCACCGCTACGAAGGGACAACACTCGTGGCTGACTTCAGTTACACGCCGAAATTCCACCACTTCGCCTGGGTCGACAACATCGACCGCTGCGAGGCCGGCGGCACGAACGGCTTCAACATCCGGTTCGAGACCATCGAGAACGACCTCCAGGGCGTGTCCACGGTCGTCGCACAGATCGGCACCGAACTCGACCGGCTGGCCGCCCGGGTGCCCACCGTGCCCCGCACGGCCATCGCCTCGTTCGCCCCGACACTGCATCCCGTGCAGGACTCGGGGCCGTGGGCACTGCGGAGCTCGGGGAACGCCGTGGCACCGACGTCCGGCCCGCCCGCCGGGGCGCTGGCCCTGGCGTTGCCCGACCGGGTGACCATGACCTCGGTGCGGGTCCGTGGCCGGGGCGCGGCGCCCAGTGGACAGAACACGGCCTTCTTCCTCAACCGGGTGTCCCTGACCGACGGCGCCGTCCAGAAGGTCGTGTCCTTCGACACCCGCACGGTTCCGCTCGACACCGAGGTGCCCCTGACCCCGTCCGAGGTCAATGTCGTCGACCTCGCGAACTACCGCTATGTGATCTCGGCGAACAGCGGAGTGGGCACCGCCTCCGACCCGGTCACCCTGGTGGCGTTCCAGATCACCTACACCAACCCCTGAGGGACCGATCCCCCATGCCGATCGACTGCCATGTCCCCATATCCGTCCGGATGGTGGGGGAGCCGACCCCGGCACAGCTGGAGCAGCTCGGCCGGGCACTGGCCCGTACCGTGGCGGCGCGAGTGGCGCAGGTGGAGCGGGTGCTGGCCGAGCGGCACCGCTTCGAGGCAGGGACCGCTCCGCCGGTGCGGGAGCGGTACGAGCCGGGCCGGGACGCGGCGAGCGACCGGGGCGGTGCCCAGGTGCCCAGCTACGACAACGGTGGCCGTCCCGTCACCGTGCCTGTGCGGGGCGCGTCGGCAGCACGGGCGGGCGCGCACCGCCGAGCGCATGCCGGGCCACGGTTCGAGGACCGGCTCCTGCTGGAAGCGAGCGTGTTCCTGAGGATCGGCAGTCGCCGAGACCTGGCCCGGCTCCGGCGGGTCGTGGACTGGTACGCCGACACCGTCGACTACCAGGCGTTCACCGAGGCATTGAGGCGCGACGGGCTCGAATCCTTCTTCCTCGGCATGCAGGCGCCGCCGACCGGGGCAGCCAGGCCGCTCCCGTCGACCACCCTGAGCGCCGACACCATCCGGATGCTCTACGGGCCCACCCCGGAGGACCCCGACCACTGGAAGTCGCTCACCTTCGAGGAACGGCGAGCCCCCATCACGGTCGGCGACCGGACGCATCTGACGGTGCGTGACCGGACCGAGGTGATCGAGGGTCGGGGAGACCAGGCCAACACGCATGTCGTCGTGCACGAGCACAGCTGGGAGATGACCCCCCAGGCGCTGCACGCCTTTCTCGTCGGGACGGTCGGCGGGCGGTTGACGCCCTTCGAGGAGTACCTGGTGGCGAACTGGAACGAGGTGAAGCCGGTCCCGCAGTTCGACGGCCCGCACATCGTCGGCTACTACACCGTGTCCGGCGGCAGTGGCCGCCGTGAGCACCGGATCCACGACGTGAACGGGGACGTGGCCGACTTCTGGCTCAGTGAGGCGGCCCTGGTCGACGAGGGGCTCGGACCGATCGAGTACCTCCTCATGGGCAGGGCCGCGGTCAAGCTCGGGAGCCTGGCGTTACGGTCCGGAGCGCGACTCCTGGCGTCCGGCGCGAGCAGCGCGTACGTCAGGAACACCCTGCTCGCGCTGCGCCTGACCACGCGCCGTCTCGGCCGGCCGCTGGGCGCCGCGATGGAGGGCACCGAGGCCGGGATGGCAGTGCCGGGAATCGGCGCCGGGCGGCCCGTGGCGGCGCTCACCGCGCGCGAGGCGTCGTCAGCGGGCGTCCCGGTTCCGGTTCGGGGATCTCCTTCCGCCGCCGTTCCGCGGACCCCGTCGTCGGCGCCGCCCCGGCACGTCGCGTCCGGACGTGACGTGCCCAGAGGCGACGCGGCCACGTCCGCGGCCCGGCAGGGCAGTCCGGCGCCGGTCGCGCCCCCTCCCCGTACCGCTGCTCCCGGCGCGACCGCTCCGGGGACGGCCGGTGCACGCGCCGGGGCCGACACTCAGGCCGGCCCTGCCGTGGCCCGCGTCGTCGCCGTGACCACCGTCGACCGGACGGGCGTACGACGGGCCACCGGCGCCGCAGCCACTCCCGACGCCCCCGGTACCGCGCCGGGGTTCAAGGCCCGCGAGGAGGCCGCGCGAGTCGTGACGGGCCGGGGAACCTCCATGGAGGCGCGGGTGATGGGGGAGCGCGGGATGCACGTGGAGACCATGCCGAGCCGGTCCGATGGCCGTCGACCAGCGGCCTCCGGCTCCTCCGTTTCCTCGGCGTCCCGGCAGACAGCCGTCGCGTTCGCGGACCGCGTCCACGTGGGCGATCTGGAGAACGGTCTGCCCACCGGCACGATGGGCGAACTCACCCCGGCCGACCTGAACACCGGCACCTCCTCGGCACACGACGTCAACCCCGTGGGCCAGCAACCCGAAGGCGTGGCCAGGTACGGCGCCCGCAAGGGCCATCTCCTCGCCAACGTGATGGGCGGCTCGGGGCGCGACCTCGGGAACCTCGCCTGGATGCACGTACTGGTCAACAACTCCTCGTTCAAGACCGCCTTCGAGAACCCGGTCATCAGGGCGCTCCGCGAGGGGCACAACGTCCGGTTCGGGGTGCGCCCCAAGTTCCGTGGGCGCGAAGTGGCGCCGTACGAGATCGAGGTCTGGGCGACGACCGCGACCGGACGGGTCGTCGTCCCGGTGCGGAACATCCGTACGCCCGGCCTGAGCGACCTGTCCCACAATCCGGCCGACTGACCGGGCCGGTGGACAGGAAAGCGGAGAAGGAGAGCGCGATGAAGCGGCAGTACCACCTCCCCGACGGCGTCGACGGGGCCCACGCCCTGTCCGACACCATGTCCCGGCAGACAGGACGGCAGCTCGTCACGACGGTGCTGACCGGTGTCGCGCGAGGTGTGCGCACGGCGGTCCCCGAGGAGGTGGCCGTGCCCGTCGGCCCCGCCCGGCGGCCCGCCCGGGAGCCGTTCGACCGGCCCGGCGGCCGGTACGCCGTACCCAGCTACGACGACAACGGCCGCCCCGTGGCCGTCACGCTGCACCCGCAGGTGGCAGGCGCCCAGGACCCCGGCCCCGCCGCCTTCGAGACCGACGACGAGCTGCGCGGGAACCCGGACGTCGAGGAGATCCGGCATTCGCCCGAGATGCGCCGGTACTTCGGACTGCGCGACCACTACCTGCGGCTCCACCCGCGCCATCGGCTGCCGGACTTCGCCCCGCTGCGACTGCACCAACTCGCCGCACTGACGCGCGTGTACGGCAGGCTCCAGCAGCTCTCCGAGCTGGACTGGACCCTGTTGGAGCAGCGGAGCGGTTCCGAAGTCCCGCCCGGGGACTGGGACTTGGCGGGCGCCCGGCTCGACGACTTCCTGAAGAGCGACGAGCGGGCCCGTGCCATCCGTGACGCGGCGGCGCGGGACGCGGCGATCGACACGGCGCACAGGCGGGTCAGTCCGGTCCGGGAGGCGCGGGCCATCGGGCGGCTCAACGGCCTGGAGAAGCTCTACGAGACCATCAAGTTCTACGAGGGCCTCCCGAACGACCGCCCGGACAGGGAAGGGTTCGACACGACGAGGAAGCAGGATGCGAAGGACGACATGCTGCGCGCCCTGCGTGCGGCGGACTTCGCCGGCCTCGACGCCTTCGACGACGCCGTCCGCGCGCTGCGCGAGGTCGTGCGGGAACGTGCGGTCGGTATCGCGCTCGCCACCATGAAGGAGAGCGAGCGGGTGCTCCGGGCGGAACTCCACCGCTACCGGGAGCCCGGGGTGCTCGTGGCGCTGGCCGGTGAACTCGCGGCGATGCGGCGCCCGCCCGCGCCCTCCGTGGACGCCGTGCTGAAACTGATCGGCGACTATCCGATCCTCCGCGACCCGGTGGCGCTGCGGGGCGCGTTGGGGGCCCGGGTGCCGGACCTCCTCGGCGACCTGCTGCGACAGAACGCCCAGGCACAGCTCGCCAACATCGACGGCGTCCGGGCCACCCTGGGGGAGGACCGCGAAGAGGTCTTCGGCCTCAACCACATCATCGACGAGGCACTGGACCAGCTGGGGCTGCCCGCGAACTCCGTACAGGCGCTGGTCGTCCGGGACCGGCGGGCCGCGCCGCGAAACCTCGTACGGGCGGCGGTCGACCTGCTGCTGCTCGTCCTCAGCTTCGCTGGTGGACCGCTGGCGGCGGTGGGCTACGCGGCGCGCGCGGTCGTCCTCGCGCTACAGATCCATGACGTGGTGAAACTGGACGGGGAGGAGCACCGGCAGCGGGCGCGGTCCCACGCGGGCACGCCGCTCGCCACCACTCCTGCCCCCAGGGGCCACGGGTGGGAGCTGTTCGCGCTGTTCACCTCGATCGGCGAAGCGGTCCCCGGCGCTCTCCGGGCACTGCACCCGCGTGGCACCCGGCTGTCGGCGAAGGCCGGGGAGCTGCTGTCGGCGGGCACCGTGCGCCAGGGGAGCCGTTGGGGATTCCTGCCCGGGACCCGGTTCGCCGAGGCCGGTCCCGGCCGGGTGGCCATCTGGCACCCGGACTTCCCCGACGAGGTGTTCAGCCTCGACGCCACCGGTCTCACCCGGTACCGCAAGGTCAACGGGGTCGTCGAGCAGACCGGGCACTGGCCGCTGTCCACCGCGAACACCGCCGCTGGTACAGCCGCGACGCCCACGTCCAGGAGCGCCCTCGTCCGCCCCGACACGCGAGCGCTCCCCGCACCGGCCGATCCGATACCCCGCCTCGGAGCGAAACGGCCGGGATTCGGCTCGCTCGGAGCCATGTCCCGGCTGTCACCTGCGACCGCCGCCGCCGAGGCACGACTGCGGGAGGTCATCGAGCAGTTGGCCGAGCGCACCAAGAAGGCCGAGGCCGGCTTCGAACGATTCGCCGACGGCGACCGCAAGAAACTACTGCTCGGGCGGGCCGACGCCCTGGCCAAGCGACTCACCTCGTACGACGAACGCCTCACGGTCGGCCTCTCCGGCCACCGGAAGCAGTGGACGGAGCCCGCGATGGACGCGGAGGTGCGCGAGGCCATCGGCTGGGTCGAGCGGAGGATCCACGGCGTCACGAACCAGGTACGGAGGTTGGAACTTCAGGTGACGCCGGTGCCGTTCCCGACCGCCGCCCAGCAGGAGGTGATCGACCGTTACGTCCGGGAACTCGCCGAGCTGCGCGACCTCCAGGCACGTGTTGCGAAGGGCGACGCGACCGCCCTCGCACAGCGCGACGCGGTCCGCGACGGACTGATCCGGCTGGAACTGCGGGCGGCGCGTCACGCGCCGGGCGAGGAAACCCTGCTCTTCCACATCGAGTCGCTCGCGCGAGCACGGCGCATCCTGCTCGGCAAGGACAAACTCGACGCCACCGTGGCGGGCCGCAGGACCGACCGGCCGACCGCGGCCACCGTCCTGCCGGGCGGTCTGGCCAACCGGACGTACGGCGAGATCGTCGCCGGCATCGGGAGGCCGCCCAGGATCGAGCTGCCGCAAGGTGCCCGGCAGCCGCACGCTCCCCGTGCGGAGGTCACAGGTGCCGTGACGCTCACCTGGGTGTTCAGGGATGGCAGCATCATCCGCATCGACGTCCCGGGCCCCGGCACACGGGCGTTCGTGAGCGGCAGCCGGCCCCATGTCGCCCGGATCGGTCCCGGCGACGTCCACTACGACGACCAGGGCATCGCGGTCCCGGACGACTCGACGCCCGCTCACATACCGCTGCGGGTTGTCGGGCGGTCGGACCCCCTGTACGGCGCGATCGAAGCCGCCCGCAACGCGGCGACCCGGAAATGAGGAACCGGCCGGCGGTCCCTGGCGACGAGGCCAGGAACCGCCGACCGGGGTCCCTCCGTACGACCTTGACGTGATGTCAGACAGCCGCACCCGACGGCACGAAGGGCGAGCCGTGGTCCGGCGCGTCCGCACCGACCCCCTGGTCGCCACCCCAGGTGGGCCTCCCGCCGCCCGACGGCCGCCCGCCACGCCCCAGCGCGGTGTCGTGCCGAAGGATCTGCCGATGGATCTCGACAAGCCCCGGCGACGGCTCGACCCCGTGATCCTCGATCAGTACGGCACGCGCGAGCTGGAACGCGGACAACGCCTCGGCCTGCCTGCCCGAGCGGTACAGCGCGGTCATCAGCTGGCCCCACAGCACCTCCCGGGTGGGATGGGCCCGCACCAACCCTTCGAGTTCGACGGCCACTTGGGCGTCGAGGCCCATGACCAGCGCGGCCTCGATCCGTGCCTCGATCGCCGACATCCGGGTCCGCTCCAGCCGGGTCGCCTCCGCCGCGATCGCCGGATGGCGGTCGAACTCGGCGAAGGCATCACCACGCCACAGACCCAGCGCGGTCGTCAGCCGCTGAACGGCGAGCTGCGGCTGCTGCGCCGCCAGCGCCTGCCGGCCGGACGCCGCCAGGCGTTCGAACCGCACGGCGTCGACCACCGTCGGATCCACCCGCAGCTGATAGCCCGGCGGCCGGGTTATCAGCAGCCCCTCCGCACCGGCGGCGCAGCGCAGAGCGGTGCGCAGCCTCGACACATAGGTGCGTACGGTCCGGTGCGCGTCCGCGGGCGGAAACGCACCCCACAATTCGGCCGCCAGCGCCCCCACGCTCACGGTCCGACCGGGCGCGACCGCCAACCGGGCGAGAACGCACCGCAGTTGAGGACCGCCAAGATCCACGGACCTGCCGTCGACGACGGTCTCCAACGGTCCGAGCACACGTAATTCCAGTACACCTGTCTCCGATGTCACGTTCGCCCCCGCGATTGACATATGTGGTTCGGGAAGGGAGTAAGGAGAGGGGTCAGCATCTCCTCGACGATGTCCGATTTCCGGTGGACAGCGTGGCATGCGGAAAGTCCCCTGTCGCGCTCTGTTCCGCTCAGCGGACCAGGATCACCAGCGGCGCGACCTGGGACTTCGCCCGTGAATCCGGACTGTGCCGCCTGTCTGACGACGGGTCAGGCGGCAGTGCCGCCCGCATAGTCGCCGTCGAAGGTGTTCTCCACGGTGGTGGCTACCGCCTGTGCCACCCCCGTGCCCGTGAGGATGATGCCCAACTCCCGGTTGTTGGCGAGGGAGTTGCTGCTGATGTTCATGGAACCCGCCTCCACCTCCTGGGTGGACAGGCCGTAGTCGGCGACCATCGCCTTGGCGTGGATGTAGAAGCCGTCGGGGTCGGAGTATCCGACGACGGTGCCGCCGGCCGCCTCGACGGCGGACACCTGGCTGGAATAACTGCCGGGGCTCTCCAGGACCACCCGTACGGCGACGCCCGCCTTCGCTCTGGCCACCACGGCGTTGACCACCGCGCTGTCGCTGAACTCCAGTTCCTCGATGTCGAGCGTCGTCGTGGCGCCGTTGATCAGGGACAGCAGGCGGTTGCGGGAGTCGGTGGGGGGACCAGAGCAGATGGTCCCCGTCGGTCGGGGTGATCGTGGTGTGGGCGTAGTCGGCGGCGAAGACCTTCTCGATCGCGGCGACATCGCGGCTGTCGTCGTCGAACACGCCGTAGTCGCGGCCCGTCGGGTAGTACTGCGAGGTGAGATTGCCGGTGAGGATCAGCGACTTGGCGCCGTCCACCGTGATGGTCTTCTGGTGGGTGTAGACGAAGGTGGACGCCGACCAGACCACGCCCACGCCCGCGCCCGTCAGGGCGTTGTACGCCGACTGGTTGGCGGACTGGTGCGCGCCGTCCAGGACGACCCGTACCGTGACGCCCTTGTTCTCCAGGGCGATGAGGTCGTCGACGGCCGTGGTGTCCTCCAGCTCGTACATGGTCATGTCGAGGGAAGAGGAAGCCGAGTTGATGAAGTCGTAGACGGTGGGCTGGCTGTCGCTGCGCGAGAAGGTGAACGCCGAGTAGCTCGCGGCGTTCGCGGGGACGGCGGTGGCGAACACGGCGGCACCGGCCGCCAGCGCGACGCCCGCACGGCCGAGGGTCTTCCACAACATGCGTGACTCCTGGTCCGGTTGACACCCACCTGGGGGGATGGTGGGCGCGTGCATGTCACCACGCGCGTAGATCGTCGAGGAAGAGGAACTGGGTGAACGCGGAGTTTCCGGTGGGCCGTGTCGGCGGATAATACGGACTTCGCGCAGGTGGGGCGTGGTTCATGTGATCCCCGTACACTCGCAAAATCTTCCTACAGGCACGGACGAGGAGCACGACCGGTGACCAGCGACACCCGCACAGGACCGCCCAGTTTCGGCAGCGAACGCGAGATGCTGCGGGCCTTTCTCGACTACCACCGGGCGACCCTCGCCATGAAGTGCGAGGGTCTCACCGACGAGGAGTTGAGGCAGCGCTCGATGCCCCCGTCCACGCTGTCGCTGCTCGGCCTGGTGCGGCACCTGGCGGAGGTGGAGCGTGCCTGGTTCCGCCGGGTGTTCGAGGACAACGACGCGCCCATGGTCTGGTCCGACCGGATCGACTTCCAGGCGGCGTACGACGCGAGCGCCTCGACGAGGGAGGAGGCGTTCACTGCCTGGGAGGCCGAGGTGGAGAACTCTCGCCGGATCGAGCGGGAGGCCGACTCCCTTGACCTGGCCGGTTATCAGCCTCGATGGGAGGAGGAGGTGTCGCTGCGGATGGTGATGGTCCATGTGCTCCTGGAGTACGGCCGCCACAACGGGCACGCGGACTTCCTGCGCGAGGGCGTCGACGGCACGGTGGGCGCCTGAACCGGCCTCAGGTGCGAGGGCTCAACGGGCCGATGCGGTAGGGGACTTCGTCACCGGTGCCGCGCTGACCGGAGCAGGGACGGCCATGGGCAACGTGCTGGTGCCGGCGGTCATCAAATGCGTGTTCCCGCACCGCGTGGGCTCGCTCACCGGCCTGTCGATGATGCTGCTGTCGGTCGGCGGCGCCGCCGGAGCGGCCTGGCCGTGCCCCTGGACCACCTGGGCGGTTGGCGACTGGCCCTGGCCCTGGCCCTGTGGGCGGTCCCGTCGCTGATCGCGGCCCTGGTGTGGGGCCCGCTGGCGCTTCGCGGGCGTAAGCGGACACCGAGACCGCCGGGCGCCCCCGCCTCCTCGGCCACGGGCCCTCACCCGTCGGCCGTGACGGAAGCCCGTGCGGAGAAGGGGTCGTTGCTGCGCTCGCCGCCGGCCTGGTCCTTGATGGTCTTCATGGGCATGACGTCGCTGATGTTCTACACGCTCATGGCATGGCTGCCCGAGATCATGCACGACCACGGGTTCGCGCCCGCCACTGCCGGGATGATGAACTCGGTGATCATCATCATCGGCTCACGACGGTGACGAGCACCCTGCCGGGCAGGTGCGACCGGAACCACACCGCAGTCCGCCACCGGAATAATGCGTTGACGCCCCAGGGAGGTGTCTTGTTAGCCTCAAGGCGTCGTTCTGATTGGTTCTGGGCCTGCACGCCCTGGAAGAGGTGTACTGATGTCCCGGCCCGCGCCGAGTGCGCCTCGCCGTACCGCGTAACCGTCCGCCAGCTTCCGCTCCCCGTTTCTCCGGGCTGCTGCCGGACGTTTCCTCCGGTGCTCTGACCTGCCTGTCCGCCGTTCCGCGGTGTTATCGGGCTGTCCTCTGACGAGGCCACTCGGCCTGCTCTTGCTGTCCTGATCGACTTCCAGCAAGGAGCACCCGGGTGTCCAGCCACACCACCACCAACACTCTCAGCCTCAGCACCTTCGCCTGCACCTGGTGCGGGCTGACCGTGTCCGCGTACGCCGCCGACGGCGCTCTGCGCAACCACTGCCCCTCCTGCCTGCACTCCCGGCACGTCCTCGACCACGTCGAGGACGGTCCGAGCGACTGCGAGGGCCGGATGTCCCCGATCGCCATCGCCGTGCTTCGCACAGGTGACTGGATGGTGATCCACCGCTGCGTGCGCTGCGACGAGCTAACCTCGAACCCGGTGTGTGCGGACGACAACCAGCTGATCCTGATGCGCATGGCGGTCCGCCCGCTGGCCCAACCGCCCTTTCCGCTCGAAGCGTTCGGAACCCTCTGACCGCCCGACAGGAAAGGAGCACGGCCATGTCACGCGCCAACAGCCGTCGCGGGCGGCGCCGTCCGCAGCGGCACAAGGATGTCCTGCACACCCAGGGTGGGCACCGGGCAGGCGACTTCCGGTGCACGTCCTGCCGGCTCGACGTGTCGCTGGACGCGCCCGGCACCGCGCACCGCAACCACTGCCCCAACTGCCTGGCCAGTCTGCACGTCGACCGGAAGATCCCGGGCGACCGCGACGCGGACTGCCGCGGCCGGATGGAGGCGCTGGGCATGTCCGTCCGCCCGGACGGCGAGTGGATAATCATCCACCAGTGCGTCT
Organism: Streptomyces sp. NBC_00075; assembly: GCF_045041225.1. NCBI lineage: Bacteria > Bacillati > Actinomycetota > Actinomycetes > Kitasatosporales > Streptomycetaceae > Streptomyces > Streptomyces sp. NBC_00075. Next base: position 303,830 of record NZ_CP108243.1, on the reverse strand, counting down.
CCTGCGGCGAGCTCAGCGCCAACCGCATCGCCGGTGACGACAACCCGCTCGCCCTGGTCCGCCTCGCCCTCAGGCCCCTCGCCGATCCCAAGCGCGCCAGCCGCGCCCTGCTCACCCTGTGACCCGGCCGTGCCGACCGTGGGCGGGGCGCCCCCCGATGCCGCGCCCCGCCCACGGCCCCCCGCCCACGAACATCACCATTACCGAAAAGGAGCACTCCTGTGAACCTGGGGCTTCGTCATGAAGCGCATGGCCACCTGCACTGCCAGAACACCAGCATGGGCCGCTTCAACGCGAGGTTCGTAGCCGGCGGAGGCATATGAGGCTTGCAGGCCAGAAAGAGCAGGCCCTGATGGAGGTCAGCGCGTCGCTCGTAGCGGGTGCGGAGCCGTTTGAACTGGTGCAGCCAGGCGAAGGCACGCTCCCCACCACCCAACGGACCTTGCCCAGTCCCGAACCGTCTTCCAGAGGTCCCGCGAGAGTTCCTGCTGCGTCTTCAGCCGCTTCGCGACCGCGCGCAGCTTGCTGAGGTTCACCCCGTGATCGTCACCGTGCTTCTCGTTCACCGCGCGAGCTCCGGGGTCCTCCAGCGAGGCCAGTTCGGCCATCACCTCGGCCAACGCCGTCTCGGTCACCGCGGCCTCCTCTCCGTCCGTGCGGGAGTCAGCGTACGACGGGAATCGGGGCCGGTGAGGGGTGCGGTGAGCGTTGTCGGTGGTGGCGTCTAGGCTCCCGTCCATGAGTGAGGCAGACAGAGGCGCCGGACGGCGGATCGTCGACGGGCGCTTCGAGTTGGAGGCCCGTCTCGGCGGAGGCGGGATGGGCACCGTCTGGCGGGCCAGGGACGTGGTGCTGCACCGGCTGGTGGCCGTCAAGGAGGTCCGCCCGCCCGACCGGGACCTCGCCGAGTACGACCCCGAGGGCGCGCGGATGCTGCGTGAGCGGGTGCTGCGCGAGGCCAGGGCCCTGGCCCGGATCGACCATCCGAACGTCGTCACCATCCACCACATCGTCGACGGCGGCGAGGGCACCTACCCGTGGCTCGTCATGGAACTGGTCAGCGGCGGCTCGCTGGCCGACCGGCTGGCCAAGGGACCGATGCCGACGGACGAGGCGGCACGGACCGGCCGGGGCGTACTGGCCGCGCTGACCGCGGCGCACGACGCGGGCATCCAGCACCGGGACGTCAAGCCCGCCAACGTCCTCCTGCGGCCCGACGGGCGCCCGGTGCTCACCGACTTCGGCATCGCCGCGATCCGCGAGGCGACCGGCCTCACCGCCACGGGCTCCATCATCGGTACGCCCGACTTCATGGCCCCCGAGCGCATCTCGGGCCACGAGGGCGGCGCCGCCTCCGACCTGTGGTCCCTGGCGATGATGCTGTACACCGCGGTCGAGGGCCACCACCCGCTGCGCCGCGCCAGCACCCTGGCCACCCTCGCCGCGGTCCTCCACGACGAGGTGCCACCGCCCGTACGGGCCGGAGCCCTGGGCCCGGTGCTGATGGGCGTACTCGTACGGGACCCCGCGGCGCGGCCGTCCACGGCGGTGCTGGACCGACAGCTCGCCGCGATCGAATCGGCGCCCCCGGCCCGACCGACGGCCGAGTGGCACCAACCCACCTCCTACCCGCTGGCCCCGCCGTCCGCCGCCTCGGCCCCGCGGACCACCGCCGGGTTCGGGCCGCCGCCGGTCGTCCCCGGGCCCGGGAGGATCACGGGCGTGCCGGCGACCGCACCCGTACGGCCGGCACGCGGGCGTGCGCCTGGCCTGATAGCCCTGCTGGGTGTGTCGGGAACCTCGCTCGCCGCTGTCCTGCTGTGGTGGCTGCTGCCCCTCGGCGGCGACTCGGGTGACGCGGCATCGGGCGCCCCGACGTCAACATCGTCCACATCGCCCCCAGGGTCGAGCGCGTCACAGACGATCGCTGCCCCGGATGCCGAGCAGTCCGGGGGGACCCAGAGCACCTCGCTGCTCACCCCGGACGGCATCCGCTCCGCCATCAAGGCGCTGAAGGAGAAGAGCGGGCGGGAGAGGTTCGGTTCCTTCACCGTCTACCCGGACTTCGCGTCGGCCAGGATGATGGTCGACGGCAGCGACACCAAGTACGACGACTACACCTACCGCCCCGGCGAAGGCGTGGAGAAGGGCACATCCGCGGGCACCCTGTCCTCCAGCGACCAGCCGGTCGATCTCGACATCTTCAACTGGGACAGGCTTCCAGCCCTCCTCGCGGAGGCGGACAAGAAGCTGAACGTCGACGATCCGGAGTACCGCTACCTGTTGCTGAGGCTGCCCGACACCTCACGCGAGACCCCGGCCGAGATAGCCGTCTACCTCTCGGACGCGTACGGGGCCGGCTTCCTGGAGGCGGACACCCAGGGCAGGGTGACCGACGTGTCACCCGCCAAGGACTGACCGACCCCGCGCCGAGGGATCAGCTGATGCAGACCAGCCCGAGCAGGCAGATCTCCGACGGCGAGGACGAGGACGACGAGGAGGACGACTCGGACGGCGAGGGAGTCGCCGACGAGGTGTCCGTGTCCGACGTACTTGTGCTGTCGGTCGCCGAGGGGGTGGGCGAGGCCGTCGTCTCCGTGACGGTGCCCGTGGCACCGGACACCTCGGAGGCCGTCTGCGACACGGCCGAGGTCGTCGCCGCTGTCAACGGAACCTTGACGCTGTCCTGCTGGACCGCCGTCGGTGCCGTCGGCGTGGCCACGGGTGTGACGGCGGACTGCTCGTGCGGCGCGTTCGCCGTGGCGGAGCCGGTGGTGAGCGGCGAGGTGCGCTCGGCCCGGTGGGTGGTGTCGGTCGGCGTCGACGGGACCGGAACGGAGTCCGTGGCCTCCTCCTCCGCGATCCCCATGACCTCCCGGTCCGGCGCGGTGGCCGTCTGCGTCCGGTCGGTGGACTGGCGGTTCAGCGAGGAGACGGTCATGCCTCCGCCGACTATGGCGACCGCGGTGGCGACCAGGGCCCTGCGCTGCGTCTTCTTCCAGCGTTCCCGCTGGCGACGCCGTGCCGCCCGGCCCACAGGCGCGGGAGGTGCCGGGACGTCCGAGTCGTCGTACGGCTGCTCCTGCGGCGCCCGGCCGGGGGCCTCGGCGCCGGAGTCCACCTCGTTCCACGGGGCGGCGGAGACCTGCCGCTCCGCCCCACCCGTCGTGGCGTACGGGGCCCGTGTTCCGACGGCGAGGGGAGCGATGTCCGGGGCGTAGGCGCCGCACCCGGGGCATACGAGGGCGCCGTTGAGATGCCGACGACACGTGGAGCAGTAGTCCATCTGGGGTCTTCCTGTGTTCACTTTCGCACGGGGGAGCGAGTCGCGAGCAAAGGTAGCGAGGCTTTCCAGGGGGTGTGTGCAGCCTGTGTGACGCTCCTGCGCAGATGCGTCCGGGGCATGGCGGCCCTACGACACATCCACGTGCCGTTTCCGTCGATTGCGCGGCATTTGGCCCGTACGGGCTTCACAACAGGCCGAGGTCCCGCGCCCGGAGCGCCGCCTGGGTGCGGTCGCGCAGGGCGAGGCGGGTGAGGATGCGGGACACGTGGTTCTTGACCGTGCCCTCGCTGACGTACAGACGGGCCGCGATCTCACGGTTGGTGTGGCCCTGTGCCAGGAGCCGCAGGATGTCCGTCTCGCGCGGGCTCAGCGACACGGCGGGAGGTGCGCCGGCGGGGGAGGGGGTCGGCAGGGCGGCGGTGAGGTGGCGGGCGACGGAGGAGTCGAGCTGGGTGACGCCCGCGTGTGCCAGGCGTACCGCGTGGGCGAGCTCCTCGGCGGGCAGGTCCTTGAGGAGGTAGCCGTGGGCTCCGGCGCGCAGTGCCTGGACGACGTACTCCTCGTCGTCGAACGTCGTCAGCATCACCACGCGGCACTCCGGGGCCCGGCCGCGCAGGACGGCCACGGCCTCGACGCCGTCCATCTCCGGCATCCGTACGTCCATGAGGACGACGTCCGGGCTCAGTTCGAGGGTCTTCGCGACCGCGTCCCGGCCGTCGACCGCCGTACCGACGATCTCGATGCCCGGCCGGATGGACAGTAGGGAGGCGATGCCGTCCCGGATGAGCCGCTGGTCGTCCACCACCAGCACCCGTACCGGCGTCGGCTCCTGGTCCATGTCACGCCACCCCCGTCCGCCCACGCGGAACCGTCACCGTCAGCCGGGTACCGGCGCCCGGACCGCTGTCGATCTCCACCCTCCCCGCCACCAACTGCACCCGTTCCCGCATCCCGACCAGCCCGAACCCGCCGGCCGCCGTGGCCGGTGCGAAGCCCCGGCCGTCGTCCGTCACCACCAGCCGCGCGGCGTCCCCGGCCAGCCGGACCACCACCGTCACCCGCGAGGCCAGCGCATGGCGACGCGCGTTGGTCACACCCTCCTGCGCGGCCCGGTACAGGGCCGTCAGCTCGGCCGTGCCGTAGCCGTCCTCGTCGCCGCTCACCTCGACGGTGACCCGCGGAGGCGCTCCGCCGTCCCGCGCCAGGCCGTTCAGCGCGTCCGACAGCGCGGGCCGCACCGCCTCGTCGCGCAGCGCGTGCACCGACTGCCGTACGTCGCCCAGGGCGAGCCGCACCGATTGCCGCGCCTCATTGAGTGCCCGCTGGGCCGCGTCGGGGTCCAGGGCCCGGAAGTCCGAGGCCATCTCCAACTGCACGGACATCGCGGTGAGATGGTGACCGAGACTGTCGTGGATGTCCCGGGCCAGCCGGTTGCGCTCGGCGGCGGCGGACAGCGCGGCGACCCGGGCGGCGTACTCCTGGAGTTCGATCCGGGCCCGCTGCTCGCCGACCGCCACGGCGGCCATGGAGAGCGCCAGCACCAGGCCGACGGTGAGCATCAGCAGATCGGAGACGTGTTCAAGGTCGCGGTACCAGCCGGGGGCGGTGAGCAGGTACGAGGTGAGCAGCCCGGCGAGGCACAGGGCGCCCAGGGTGAGCGCGGTCGTGCGGCCGAAGGCGAAGTAGGCGGTGAACGGCAGCAGCACGAACAGGACTTGGGACAACCCGGAGGCGTCGAGGAGCACCACCGCGACGATCAGACCGCACCGCGCCAGCAGCGCCGGCACCCGGGACGCGGGCCGCCGCCGTACCGCCGCCTCCAGGGCGAACAGCGCCCCGATCGCGGCGGCGAACCCGGCCGTCCGCCACCCCGACGGCCCCGGGCCCTCACCCAGACCGGCCGCCGCGTAGTACAGACCGCCGACGAGCACCGCGCCGTACAGCAGCGGCGCCACCCACCGCACGGGCACATACGCCGCCATGACACCCCCTCACCCGCTGTCGCCAGGCTAAGGCGCGGGCGGCCCCCGAGGGAGCCCGGTGAAGGAACCCTGGCCGATCGGCACCTGCCGAACGGCCGTACAGCGCCCGGGAGATGGTGACTTCCGACCACCCGATGTCGCCGCCCCGCACCTCCCGCCGCAGGTCGCCCGCTCCCTACGGTTGCCGCCCTGACCCACTGTCCGAGCAACCGGAGCGGTCCCATGTCCTCGCCCCTGCCCATCACTTCGACGACAGCCGATTCGACGACAACCCGTGCCGGCGCCCTCTGCGGAGTGCTGGCCGGTCTGCTGATCGCCCTGCCCGCGCTGGTCGAGATCTTCACCGGGGAGACCTCCGCGACCAGTGTCCTCCTCGCCCTGTCCCCGGCGTTCGCCCTGCCGCTGCTCACCGCGCTGCACCGGCGGCAGAGCCCGGCCGCCGGCCGCTTCGGGGACATCGCCCACACCGTGAACCTCATCGGTCTCGGCCTGTTCGGCGGTGCCGCGTTCGCCGGGAACCTGGTGCTCTTCTACTTCGACGAGGAGGTCCTGGACGAGACCCTCACCGGCCCCACCGTCCCCGTGCTCATCGGCTCAGCCGCCGTCTTCGCCGTGGGCTGCGCCCTGTTCGGAGCGGCCATGCTCCGCGCGCGGGTGTTCCCGAAGGTCCCGTCGTGGGGGTACGCCGTCGTCCTGCCCCTGTTCGCGTTCCTGACCTCACTTCCGGAGTCCCTGCTCACGAGTTCGCTGCACATCCTGGTCGGCGCGATCCTGATCCGGCTCTCGGTCGCGCTCAGTTCCCCTCCGCCGTCTCAAGAGCCCGGTTACGGCGTACCGACGACAGGAACGAGGCCGCGATCAGGATGACGCCGACCAGGCCGGTGATGATCTCGCTGATCTCGTACTGGATGGTGACGAGGAGGATGCCGGCGAGGGCGCCGATCGCGTAGTGGGCGCCGTGCTCCAGGTAGACGTAGTCGTCGAGGGTGCCCTGGCGGACCAGGTAGACGGTGAGCGACCGGACGTACATCGCGCCGATGCCCAGTCCGAGCGCCATCCAGAAGATGTGGTTGGTGATGGCGAAGGCGCCGATCACACCGTCGAAGGAGAAGGACGCGTCCAGGACTTCGAGGTAGAGGAAGAGGAAGAAGGCGGCCTTGCCGGCGAGGGCGGCCACCGAGACCGGTTTGCCCTCGGCCCTGGCCTTCTCCTCTTCCTCGTGTTCGTGTTCCTCGTCGTCCTCGAGCCTGTCCTCGAAGTAGCCGGAGAGACCGCCGACGACCATGTACGTGATCAGCCCGGCGACGCCGGAGAGCAGCACCGTGGCCGACTTGTCCGCATGGCCCGTGCTGATGTGCGCGTGGGTGGCGACGGTCGTCGCCGAGACCAGCAGCACGATCAGCGCGACACAGACCGACAGCATGTCGACCTTGCCGAGCCTGGCCAGCGGGCGCTCCAACCACCCGAGCCACTTGATGTCGCGGTCCTCGAAGACGAAGTCGAGGAAGATCATCAGCAGGAACATGCCACCGAAGGCGGCGATCGCCGGGTGGGCGTCGGTGACGAGGTCCTCGTACCGCCCGGGGTTGTCGATGGCGAGTTCGACCGCCTCGACGGGACCGACCTTCGCGCTGATGGCGACGATCACGACCGGGAAGACCAGTCGCATACCGAACACCGCGATGAGAATGCCGACCGTGAGGAAGAGCCTCTGCCAGAAGGCGTTCATCTTCTTGAGGATTCCGGCGTTGACGACCGCGTTGTCGAAGGACAGCGAGATCTCCAGGACCGACAGGATCAGGACGATCCCGAACGCCTCCCAGCCCCACTGCCACGCGGCGAAGACCAGGCCGGCCACCGTGACGGCGAACGACCACCCGAAGGTTCTCCCCACCATGCCTACACCGCCGCCTTCACGGCGAGGACCGGGCATTCGGTGCCCAGCAGGATCTGCTGCGCGGCCGAGCCCGTGATCAGCTTGCCGACCGCGCTCCGGCGCCGCAGGCCGATCACCACGAGGGACACGTCCAGCTTCTCCGCCAGCTCGATGATCTCCTCGGCGGCATCGCCCCCGCCCAGCACCTGGCGGATGTCGAACTCGATGCCCAGCGCGGCGAGATCCTCCCGCACATGAGCCAGATCCGGCTCCTGCGCGAACCGCGGGTCCACATAGGCGTCCCCGCGCGAGGTGTTCACCACCAGCAGCTTCTCGCCGCGCAGCCGGGCCTCGGCGATCCCCGCCCGTAGCGCGGCCTCACCCTCGGGTGAGGGTACGTATCCGACCAGTACGGTCATGTCTGCTCTTCCTCTCAGGCACTCTCAGGCAGTTCGCTCAGGCAGCCGACGTACGGCGAGCCGCCGCACCAGCGGCCAGACCAGCACCAGCACGATCACCGCGTACACCGCGTAGGACACGGGCCCGCCCACCAGGCCCGACAGTTCGCCGCCCGACAGCTGGAGGGAGCGCCGTCCCTGTAGTTCGGCCCGTGGGCCGAGGATGACGCCGATGATCAGCGGCAGCACCGGCAGCCCGAACCGCCGCATCGCGAAGCCCAGCAGCCCCAGCGTCAGCAGCAGGAACAGGTCCAGGGGCTGGGCGTTGACGGCGTACGCGCCCATCGACGCGAAGAACAGGATCCCCGCGTAGAGATAGGGGCGAGGTATCTGAAGCAGTTTCGCCCAGGCCGGCGCGAGCGGCAGATTCAGCAGGAGCAGCATCAGGTTGCCGACGAACAGGCTGGCGATCAGCACCCAGACCAGGCTCGCCTCCCGCTCGAACAGCAGCGGGCCGGGCTGGATGCCGTACGACTGGAACGCGGCCAGCATGACCGCGGCGGTCGCGTTCGTCGGGAGGCCGATGGCCAGCATCGGGACCAGCGTGCCCGCCGCCGAGGCGTTGTTCGCGGCCTCGGGACCGGCGACGCCCTCGATCGCGCCCTTGCCGAACTCCTCCGGGTGCTTGGTCAGCCGCTTCTCCGTCGCGTACGACAGGAACGTCGGGATCTCGGCGCCGCCGGCCGGGAGCGCACCGAAGGGGAAGCCGAACGCCGTACCGCGCAGCCACGGCTTCCAGGACCGCTTCCAGTCCTTCCTGCCCATCCACGGCCTGCCGACCGGGATGATCTCGACGGGCTTGCGCCGCAGATGCGCGGCCACCCACAGCGCCTCGCCGACGGCGAAGATCCCGACGGCGACCACCACCACGTCGATCCCGTCGGCCAGCTGCGGGACACCCAGGGTGAGCCGCTGCTGCCCGGACACCGTGTCGATACCGACCAGGCCGATCGTCAGACCCAGCAGCAGCGAGATCAGACCCCGGATACGGGACGCGCCCAGCACGGACGTGACCGCGATGAAGGACAGCAGCATCAGGGCGAAGTAGTCGGGCGCGCCCAGGCTGACCGCGAAATCCACCACGAACGGGGTGACCAGGACCAGCAGCAGGGTGCCGATCGTGCCCGCCACGAAGGAACCGATCGCGGCGGTCGCGAGGGCCTGCGCCGCCCGGCCCGCCTTGGCCATCTTGTTGCCCTCGATGGCCGTCACCACCGAGGACGACTCCCCGGGGGTGTTCAGCAGGATCGAGGTCGTCGAACCGCCGTACATCCCGCCGTAGAAGATCCCGGCGAACATGATGAACGCCTGCACCGGCTCCATGCCGTAGGTGATCGGCAGCAGCAGGGCCACGGTCATCGCCGGACCGATGCCCGGCAGCACGCCCACCGCGGTGCCGACCAGGACGCCGATCAGCGCCAGCAGCAGGTTCATCGGGGCGACGACGTCCTCGAAGCCCTGCATCAGGTTGTTCAGGTTGTCCATCAGAGGATTCCTTGCAGCACACCGGCCGGGAGGGTCACACCGAGCCCGATCGCGAAGGCGTAGAACGTGGTGAGCGACATCGCCACCGCGATCAGCAGATTGCGTACGTAGTGCCGGTTGCCGAGGGCGAACGCCGTTCCCCAGAACAGCAGCGCGCCGCTGATCACCCAGCCGAGCCGTTCGATCAGCACCGCGTTCACCACGAACGCGCCGATCAGGAGCAGCACCGTGCGCCAGTCCGTGCCCTGCGACAGGTCGACGTCCTCGCCTGCCTCCGGCTCACCGTGGCCGCCCCGGGCCACGTCGACCGCGTACGCCGCCGCGACCAGCAGGAGCAGTACGCCCAGGATCACGGGCACCGCGCGCGGGCCCACCGGGTCGGTGCTGCTGGTGATGTGCGGGATGCCGAGGCCGTCCACGATCACCGCGATGCCCACCAGGACGAGGAACGCGCACACGCCGTACTGCGCGCGGTCCTTGCCCTGCGGTGGACGGGCGTCCTCGACGCTCCGTTCGTCGACCTGGGCGCTCATGCCAGACCGAGCTCGGTCAGCAGGTCGGCGACGGACTTGTCCTGCTCCGTGAGGAAGGAGCCGAAGTCGTCACCGGTGACGAACGCGTCGGTCCAGCCGCGCTTGGTCAGCTCGGACTTCCACTGCGCCGAGTCGTGCATCGTGGTGAGGGAGTCGATCCAGGTCTTCGTCTGCTCGTCGGTGATCCCGGGAGGGGCGACGATCCCGCGCCAGTTGGTGAAGACCAGGTCGATCCCCGAGTCCTTGAGGGTGGGGGCGTCCTTGACGGCGTCGATAGGCTTCTCGCTGGTCACCGCCAGGACCCGCACCTGCCCGGCCTCGATCTGGTCGAGGAACTCACCGTACCCGCTGGCACCGAAGGCGATCTTGTTGCCCAGGATGGCGGGCAGCAGCTCACCGCCGCCGTCGTACGAGATGTAGTTGACGTCCTTCGGCTCGATGCCGACCGCCTTCGCCAGCTGCATCGGCAGGAGGTGGTCCGGGCCGCCCGGCGACGAGCCGCCGCCCACCGCGACCTTCTTCGGGTCCTTCTTCCACGCGGTGACCAGGTCGTCGATCGTCTTGTAGGGGGAGTCCTTCGACACGACGATCGCGCCGGCCTCCTCGATCAGCTTGGCGAGGGGCGTGGTGTCGGTGAGCGTCGCCGCCGACTTAGAGGTGTACGAGGAGCCGACGACCCCCAGCCCCATCTGCATGGCGAGCTTGCCGTTGCCCTTCTCGTTCACCAGCCGCTGGAGGCCCACGGTGCCGCCCGCCCCGGGCAGGTTGTACACCTGCGCCCCGGACGCCACCTTGACGTCCTGCATCACCTGGGCGACCGTCCGGGCGGTGACGTCGTACCCGCTGCCCGGGGTGTTGGGCACCATGATCCGCAGACCGGTGACGGGCTTGCCGCCCGTGCCTGCGCTCCCCGAGTCCTCCTTCTCCGCGGTGGCACCGCAGGCGCTCACGGCGAGTATCGACACAGTGGCAAGAGCTGAGAGAAGTGCGGCTCTGCGAGTTCTCATGGCTCATCTCTTTCGCTTGGGCGAGTCCGGCGCCATGATTGTGCGGCTCGGGGGACACCCCGTCTGCCTTGTGTGACCATTGAAGGTTGAGTTCATAGTGGTCGTTGTGTCACGCCGTCATACGCTCGCCGGTGAGCTGCTGGTATTGCAGCTCACGGGCGTGGTGATGGTGCTGTTCGCGGTCGCCGCGGTGTCGCTGGCGCAGTCGAGGGCGACGTTCGACCGGGTCGAGGGCCGGCGGGTGAGCGCCCTCGCCGAGGAGATGGCCGGAAACCCACTGTTGCGCACCCAGCTCGTCCGTCCCGCCCCCGGTGAGACCCTCGCACCGCTGCTACAGACCACGCTCGTGCGGTCGAACGTCACCTCCGTCACGGTCGCCGACGAACACGGCAGGATCGTCGCCTCCACCAACCCCACCCTGGTCGGGACAGAGCTGCCGGTCGACGGGCCCAGCGTCGCGCAGGCACGCGGCTGGTCCGGGGAGCTGCCGGTGGACGGGGTCCGCGAGCTGGTCGCCCAGGTCCCGGTGCTCGGCGAGGACCTGGATCACGTCGGCGAGCACCTCGGCACGGTCATGATCGGACGGGTCTCACCGACGGTCTGGCAGCGGCTGAGCGGAGCCTCCTCGTATCTGCTCGCCTATCTCGGCATCGCGAGCGTGCTCGGGGTCGCCGGGTCCTGGCTGCTGGCCCGGCGGATCAAACGCCAGACCTTCGGCCTCGAACCCCGCGAGATCGCGGGCCTCGCCGAGCACCGGGAGGCCATGCTGTTCGGGATAGCCGAGGGCGTGATCTCGCTCGACCCGCACCTGCGGCTCACCCTGGTCAACGAGGTCGGCCGCAAACTGCTCGACCTGCCCGAGGACTGCGTCGGGATGAGCCTGGCCGACCTCGGCATCGAGGGCAGGCTGTACGACGTCCTGGCCGGGACCGGCGGCGAGCAGGGCGCCGAGCACGGCAGCGAGCGACGCGACGAGGTGGTCGTACGCCGGGGGCGGGTGCTGGTGATGAACCGGATGGACGTCACCAAGGACGGCCGCCGGCTCGGCTCGGTGACGACCCTGCGCGACCGCACCGAACTGGCCCAGCTGGAACGCGAGTTGGGCTCGTTCCGCAGCAGCACCGAACTGCTGCGCGCCCAGGCCCACGAGTTCTCCAACCAGCTGCACACCATCTCCGGGCTGATCCAGATCGGCGAGCACGACGAGGTCGTACGGTATGTCCGCGCCCTGCGCAAGCACCGCGAGTCGCTCGACCTGACTCTCACCAGCCGGGTCCGCGACCATGCCGTCGCCGCGCTGCTCACCGCGAAGTCGGCGCTCGCGGCGGAGCGCCGGGTCGAGCTGCGGATCTCGGAACTCACGGCCCTGGACCGGCTGGAACCGACGGACTCCGCGGATGTGGCGACGGTGGTCGGCAACCTCGTCGACAACGCCCTCGACGCCGCCGCGGCCCCGGACCACGCGGACGAGGCCTGGGTGGAGGTCGAACTGCGGCAGGACGCGTCGAGCGTGGAGATAGTGGTGCGCGACTCGGGCCCGGGTGTGGCCCCCGAGCTGGCCCAGGAGGTGTTCTCCCGGGGCTTCACCACCAAGGCCGCGCAGGGCGGCGACCGGGGGATCGGGCTGGCGCTCACCCGGCTGGTCTGCACCCGCAGAGGGGGCGAGGTGTCGGTGGCGAACACCCATCCCGGTGCCGTCTTCACGGCCCGGATGTCCGTGGGTCAGCTCACCGATCGGGAGACGGAGGAGGTCCGATGATCGACGTCCTGGTGGTCGAGGACGACTTCATGGTGGCGCGGATCCACCGGGGGTTCGTCGACGGAGTCGACGGCTTCCGCGTGGTCGGATCCGCGAACTGCGGGGAACAGGCACTCTCCGCAGCCGCCGAACTCCAGCCCGACCTGGTGCTGCTCGACCTGTATCTGCCCGACATGTTCGGCCTCGATGTCATCCCGAGGCTGCGGACGGCGGCCCAGGACTGCGACGTGCTGGTGATCAGCGCCGCCCGCGAGGCGGAGGCGGTCCGGGGCGCCGTACGCCAGGGAGTGGTCGACTACCTGCTGAAACCCTTCGACGCCGACGACCTCAAGCACCGGCTGGAGCGCTACAGCGCCCGGCGCGGCAATCTGCACGCTGCCACCGTCAGCGGGCAGGCCGACGTGGACCGCGCACTGGGACGGACGGCGGCTCCGACGGTGACGCCCACCCTGCCGAAGGGCATGAGCGTGGAGACCGCCGAACTCGTCCAGCGCGCACTGCGCACGGCCGACGGAACCCTGTCCGCCGCCGAGTGCGCGACCAGGGTCGGCATCTCACGCGTCAGCGCGCGCCGCTACCTCGAATACCTCAGCGTCACGGGCCAGGCGGTGGTGACCCTGCGGTACGGGCAGACGGGGCGCCCCGAGCGGCGCTACCACTGGCACACCTGAGCGGACACCGTGGGTCAGTCCAGCTCCTCGTCCGCCCTGGACAGCGCGTCGGTGATCAGACGGGTGGCGAAGTCGTGGTCCTCGGCGATCCGGTTGATGTGCTCCGCGAGCAGGACCGCCGTGGCCTCCAGGGGATTCATCTCGGCGTCGGTCCAGAGCCCGTACTGCGCACGCCACAGGTTGGGGCTCAGACCGGTGCCCGCGGCGACGACCAGGCCGGCCATGGTGGGGATGATCTCGGGCCGGAAGGTCTTGGGCATCATGCGCATCGTGGCCACGAGGGTGGGCACCACGTACTCGATGACGTCCTTGTCGTGGTCCTCGTGGGCCTTCCTCAGCCACTCCATGAACATGTAGATGAGGGTGCACGCGCCGTCCACCAGTGCGTCGACCCCCTCGGGACCCAAGGTCGCGGCGTACTGCTGGATCAGCTGCTGCTGTTGCGGGTCCGTGTCGGTCTTGCCGTCGTGGATCGCTCTGATCCGGGAGTCGACCACCATGAGCGCCGCCCCCACGTCGCCGGCGGGAGCGTACTGGGGGTCACAGGGCGATGACACGGGATTCCTCCTCGTCCGACCGCGGCGGGCGGCGCGGCATGTCTGTACGGTAGACCGCCGGGCGGAGGAGGGTCCGGGGAATCCGGATGTGGTGCCTTGCGGCGTTTGCCCCCTCGAATCATTGATCGGGCCCCACCGAACGCGGCCGAGCCGCGCGTTGACGAACAGATGACGAACTTGGCGTCCCTACAGGGCGATGCGAGGGGATTGTTCTCATGACACATGCGCTGGATGTCCCGGGGCCGAAGCTGGACCGGGTGCTGGCCGTGGTCGAGGATCGGCGGGCCGAGTTCGAGAAGAAACGGCACGTTCCGCGCGAGGTGATCGCCGTGTTCAAAGACGCGGGACTCTACCGGGCGAGCGTGCCACGGCGGTTCGGCGGCGACGCCCTTGCGCCCGCGGAGTTCCTCCGCCTGATCGAGCGGATCTCGGTCGTCGACGGCTCGGCCGGCTGGGTCGCGAGCTTCGGCTGCTCCGGCGTCTACCTGGCAGGCCTACCACTCGACACCCAGGCCGAGTTGTACGCCGACGGACCCGATGTCGCCTTCGCGGGCGGCCTGTTCCCCGTACAACCCGCCGAGCGCGTCGAGGGCGGCTACCGGGTCTCGGGCCGTTGGAGGTTCGCCAGCGGCTGTATGGGCGCGGACGTCCTCGGCGTCGGCATCAAGGCCGGTGCCGACAAGGCGGGACGGCCCCTCACCGCCGTACTGCGGCCCGACCGGGTGCGGATCGCCGAGAACTGGGACGTCATCGGTCTGCGCGGTACCGGCAGCCATGACCTGGTGGTCGACGGGGCCGTCGTACCCGAGGAGTGGACGTTCGTCCGTGGCGGCGCCGCCACCGTCGACGAACCCCTCTACCGCTATCCGACCGTCCCCTACGCCTCCCAGGTCCTGGCCGTCGTCGGCCTCGGTGTCGCCCGCGCCGCCCTCGACCACGTCATCGCGCAAGGTGGCCGGTCCGGCTACACGGGCGCCCCCAAACCCGCCGAACGCGCCACCTACCGCATCGCGGTCGGCCGGGCGGAGGCCCAACTCCGGTCCGTACGCGCCTTCTTCTACGAGGCCACGGAGGAGGCGTGGGCGATGGTCCGGGCCGGCGACCCCGTCACCGCCCACCGGGCGAGCATGCTGCGCCTGGCCTCCGCGCACCTCGCCAAGACCTCCTTCGAGGTCGTCCGGACCGCCTACCAACTCGGCGGCATCGACGCCGTCGCCGACGACAGCCCTCTCCAGCGCTACTTGCGTGACGCCTCGGTCGTACCGCAGCACGCCTTCCTCCAGGAGGGCATGTACGACGGCGCGGGCGCGGTCCTCATGGGCGTCCAGGCTTTCCCCGGCTACCTCTAGGACTCGCGGGGTGCGCAACCTGCCGGGCCGGGCAGAGTTGAACAGCGCGCACCGTCCACCACTCGAAATCCACCAGTCGAAAGGGGATCATGCGTTCTCTGACCTTCGTCTTCGGTACGGGCCGCAGCGGCTCCACGGCGCTGTCCCGCATCCTCAACTCCCACCCGGACGTGCTGAGCCTGAACGAGTTCATGGCCTCGGTGGGCGACGCCTCCTTCCCCCAGGGGAAAGTGGGCGGCGAGGAGTTCTGGCAGGCGCTCTCCGACCCCGCGCCGCACTTCGAGCGGATGATCCGCAGCGGGCTGCCGCTGCCGGAGTTCCTCCACACCAGCCGCCCCGGCAGATACTCGGGGCGGACCACGGCCGGCATTCCCGCGCTCTCCCTGATGGTGCTGCCCCACCTCACCGACGACCCGGACGGACTCCTCGACGAACTCGGCGCGGCGGTCGTCCAGTGGCCGCGGCGCACCGCCGCCGAGCACCACCGGGCCCTGTACGAACTGCTCTGCGCCCGCTTCGGACGCACCGCCGTCGTGGAGCGCTCGGGCTACTCGACCGGCTGGGCACCGGGACTGCGGGAGGCCTTCCCCGACGCGAAGTTCGTGCACATGTTCCGCGACGGCCCCGACTGCGCCCTGTCCATGAGCCGCCACCCCGGATACCGCGCGATCTGCCTGCTCCGCGAGATCAAGACCCGCGCCGGCATCGACAGCTTCGGCGACCTGACCCCCGAGCACGTCCGCGCACTGCCCCCGGACCTGGCACCACTTCTCGACGACCGCTTCGACCCGGCCCTCGTACGCGACCGCGACATCCCCCTGCGGACCTTCGGCACCCTGTGGTCCCAACTCGTCACCGAGGGAACGGAGTTCCTCACCGGGCTCCCCGCCGACCGGCGCACCACCCTCTCCTACGAGGACCTCCTGGACAGCCCTGCCGAAGACCTGACCCGCCTGGCGGAGTTCATCGGCGTGGACCCTGTGCCGAGCTGGCTGAAGGCAGGGTCGGCCCTGCTGGACCACAGTCGGCGAGGCTCCGCCCTGAGTCTGCCCGCCGCCGAACTCGCCGCACTGCGGGAGAGCTGCGCCCCGGGCACCCGCGTCCTGGAGGGCCGAGTGTCACCGCCCGCGTGAGGGTGCGGTCAGGCGGGCTGCCACAGCTCGACCCGGTTGCCCTCGGGGTCGGTGACCCAGCCGAACCGACCCACACCTTCCATGTCCTGCGTCTCCTCGGCGACGTCCGCTCCCCGGGCGCGCAGTTGCGCGAGCATCGCGTCCAGGTCGCGGACCCGGAAGTTGAGCATGGTCTGCTGGGTACGGGACCCGAAGTAGTCGGTGTCGGACTCGAACGCCGCGAACACCGTGGGCCCGGCCGCCTGCTCCCACAGGCCGTGCTCGTCGGCGTCCAGGCCCAGACAGTCGCGGTACCAAGCGCTCAGGGCCACCGGATCGGCCGCCCGCATGAAATGTCCACCGATGCCAAGCACACGTTCCATGCGGTCATCCTGCCAGCAGGGTGATGAGTCCGCCTTCGCATGCTGCCCCCGCTGTCAGTCCACGAGCCGCAACACGTCCGCCAGGCCGCGTTCACCGGTGCGGTGCTCGGCCGGGAGGATGTAGGTGCGCAGACCGCAGGCCGCCGCGCCCCCGTCACGGACCGGGTTGTCACCGACCATGAGGGTGGCCCGCGGGTCCGCGCCCAGGTCGGCGCAGGCCTTCAGGAACAGCTGCGGATCGGGCTTCTCCCGGCCCTGCTCGTACGAGACGACGCAGGTGTCGATCAGGGCGTCAAGCCCGTGATGGGCGAGGTGGATGCGCAGATCCCAGGCGAAGTCGCTCACGACGGCGACGCGCAGTCCGCGCTCGCGCAGGGCCCGCAGCACCGGTTCGGTGTCGGGGTACGGGACCCAGGCGTCCGGGGCGGTGAGTTCCCGGTAGGCCGCCTCCTCCGCGCCGCGCAGGAAGTCCACCCGCTCCCACCAGCCCCACATGGCACGGCGGTGCTGTTCGCAGGAGAGGTCCCGTCCCTCCTGGAGGGCGACGACGGACGGCAGCCGGAAGGCGGCCCGCAACTGGTCGGAGATCTCCGCCACCGCACCCGGCGCGTCCAGCACGGCGGGACGGCCCGTGGCGGCGGCGACCCGGTGCAGCCAGGTGTCCAGGTCGATCATCTGGAAGATGGTGTTGCTGAAGTCGAACAGCACTGCCTGGACCGGGGGCACCGGCGCGGCTGTCTGGGCGTCACTGGGGTGGTAGGCGGTCGGCGTTTCGAACAGGGTGCGGATCACAGGGCGGGCTCTTCGGGTTCGACCGTCTCGACGGGTGCGCCGAGGTCGCGCATGGCCGTGAGTTCCCCCTCGGGGGTGCCGGTGTCGGTGATGACGGAGTGGTAGTCGGCCGCGGTGCCGTACGCGTACGTGGCGGTCTTGCCGAACTTGGAGTGGTCCACCAGGAGCAGTGCCTGATCGGCGGAGGCGAGCATGGCCAGCTTCACCTCGACGTAGTCGCTCAGGGGGTGGAAGAGCCGGCCGTCCAGGACGGCCGTGGCGGACATCAGGGCGAGGTCGGCCCGGATCAGGGACAGGGCGCGGGTGACGGAGGGACCGGTGCAGGAGTTGAAGTCGCCGCGGTAGTGACCGCCGAGCAACGTGACACTCACGCCCGGCGCGGCACCGAGGCGCTGCGCGAGGCCGACGGAGTTGGTGACGATGTTCAGCTGGTCCAGCTCGGCCAGCGCCGGGACCAGGGGGAACAAGGTCGTCGAGTCGTCCATGAGCACCGTGCTGCCCGGCCTGATCCGGCTGACGACGGCCGCGCACAGCGCGTTCTTGGCCGCGAGGGCGCTGTTCTCACGGAAGCGGGTGGCCGTCTCCATGGTGAGGGCGGGGAAGGCGACGGCCCGCCCCCGCTCCTTGCGCAGGAGATGGCGCCCGGCGAGGTCGTCGAGGTCCCGGTGCATCGTCATCAGACTGACGTCGAAGTGCCGGGCGAGGTCGTCGATACGGGTCTCGTCGTGTTCGGCGACATACCGCAGCACGGCCTGCCGCCGCTCCTCGACGGCCGCCTGTGACAGTCGGGTACGCGCGGTCACGGCGCCCCTCCTTCCCGGTCGCTCCGATCTCGCAGTTTCCCACACGGCCCGGTGGGGGCCGTGTTTCGTCCGCTCCCCGGAACTAGACACCGTCCACGGTGACCAGCACCTTGACCTGTTCGGGGTCTACAGACGCGGCGAACGCCTTGGCGGCGTCCTCCAGCGGGTAGGTGGCGGTGACGATCTCGGCGGTGTCGACGGCGCCGGACGAGATCAGGGACATCGCGGTGCGGTAGTCGTCGCCGGTGTACATCAGGGTGCCCTCGATACGTATCTCCCGGTCCTGGACCAGGTCGAGACGGACGGGGGTGGTGCCCGCGGCGCCGACGCCGACGACGATGACCGTGCCGCCCTTGGTGACCAGGTCGATGGCCTGCGCCATCGACTGCTCGCGCGCGACGCAGTCGAAGACCACGTCGGCCGGTCCGCCGAGCGCCGTGTGGGCCCGCTCGACCAGGTCGGTGGCGTCGGCGGGCAGGGCCGCGTCGGCACCGAGGCGCAGGGCGCGCTCCCGCTTGCCGTCCAGCAGGTCGGTGACGGCGATCTTCGCGGCGCCCGCGTGCCGGGCGGCGGCGAGGACGAGCAGCCCGATGGGCCCGGCACCGAGGACGACGACCGTACGGCCGGTGAGGTCACCGGCCTTCGCCACGGCGTGCACCGGAGTGGCCAGCGGCTCGACGAGGGCGGCCTCGATGTCCGTCATCCCGTCCGGGACACGGTGGACGCGGCCGGCCGGGATGGTGAACAGGTCGGTCATCGCGCCGGGAGTCTGGCAGCCGAAGACCTTCAGCTCCTGGCAGATGTTGTAGCGGCCGGAGAGGCACTGGGGGCACCGGCCGCAGTACAGGTTGGGCTCGATGATCACCCGCTCGCCGGGCGCGAAGTCCCCGGCCGCCTTCCCTGCCCCGGCGACGACACCTACCGCCTCGTGACCGGGGCGGTAGGGCAGGTCGATGAAGGGATGGTGCCCGGCCGCCGCATGCGTGTCGGAGCCGCACACACCGACGACCGTGGTGCGTACGAGGAGTTCGTCGTCCCCGGGGACGGGCGCGGGCACGTGCTCGATGCTGATGTCGTCCAGGGAGCGGACGAGAACGCGGCGGATCTGCTCGGTCATGGTGGGGGTCCGTTCGGTTCGGGTGTTCACGCGGAGGCGAGACCGGGCTGGATCTGGATCTTGCGGCCGAGACCGGCCTGGAAACGGGCGATCGCGTCCGGGAACGCGGCCAGGGGAAGGCGGTCGCTGATGAAGACGCGCGGGTCGATGACACCCGTGGCGAAGAGGTCGGCGGCCCGCTCGAAGCTGTGCAGGACGGCCATCGACCCGGTGATCGTGATCTCCTGGTTGTAGATCCTGTACGGCTCGATGGTGGCCCGGGTGGCATAGTCGGCGACCCCGAACTGCAGGTACGTGCCGCCCTTGCCGACCCGGCCGAGAGCGTCCTGGATCGCCCGCGCGTTGCCGGTGGCGTCGACGACCAGGTCCCAGCCGTACGGCGGCCGGTCGAGTTCGTCGGCGGACGCGGCACCGGCGGAGCAGCCCAACTGCCAGGCCGTGGCCAGACGTTCGGCATTGATGTCGACGACGTCGACGCTCGCGGCGCCCGTGGCCTTGGCCAGCTGGAGCATCATCAGGCCCATGGTTCCGGCGCCGTAGACGAGCACACGGGAGGCGAGCCGGCTGCGCAGGACGTCGTAGCCGCGCACCGCGCAGGACAGCGGCTCGATCAGCGCCGCGTCCTGGACGTCCACGTGGTCGGGCAGTCGTACACAGTTGGCGACGGGCGCCACGGCGTACTCGGCGGCGGCGCCCGGGTGGGTGACGCCGATGGCGGCCCAGCGTTCGCAGAGGTTGTTGTGGCCGAGGCGGCAGTAGCGGCACTCGAAGCAGTACAGCGACGGATCCACGGCGACACGGTCGCCGATCGCGAGTTCGGTCACCTCGCTGCCGAGGCCCACGACCTCCCCGGCGAACTCGTGGCCCGGGACGATGGGCAGCTTCGGGGCGAACTCCCCCTGGAGGATGTGCAGATCGGTGCCGCAGATCCCGGTGGCCGCGACCTCCACGACGACCTCGCGCGGGCCCGGCGAGGGGTCGTCGACAGTGGCGAGTTCGATGGCGCCGGGCCCCGTGATCACAGCCGCTCTCACTTGACCGCTCCCAGGGAGAGGCCTCGTACGAGCTTGTCCTGGGCGGCGAATCCGGCGATGAGGACCGGCAGTGACACGAGGGTGGCGGCCGCGCACAGCCGGGCCAGGAACAGACCCTCGTTGGTGATGAAGCCGACCAGGAACACCGGCGCGGTGGACGCCTGGGTCGCGGTGAGGTTCACGGCGAACATGAACTCGTTCCAGCTGAAGATGAAGCAGATCAGTGAGGTGGCGGCGAGTCCGGGCATGGCGACCGGTGCGACGACCCGCCACAGCACGGTGAGCAGGCCGGCGCCGTCGACCTCGGCGGCCTCCAGGATCTCCTTGGGGACCTCGGCGAGGAACGAGCGCATCATCCACACCGCGATCGGCAGGTTCATCGCCGTGTAGAGGATGACGAGCGTCCACACGTTGTCCAGCATCCCGGCGTCCTTGACGATCAGGTACACCGGCAGCAGGGCCGCGATGGCCGGGAGGAACTTCGTGGACAGGAAGAAGAACATCACGTCGGTCCACTTCTCGACCGGCTTGATGGACAGCGCGTACGCCGCCGGCACCGCCAGGGCAAGCACCAGCACCGTCGAAAGGATGCTGGCCATGGCCGAGTTGAGGAGGAACGGGGTGATGTCCCGGCTGAACAGCAGCTTGTACTGGTCGAAGGTGACCGGGGCGAAGGGGGTCGGCGGGTTGGTCGCCGCGTCGGCCTCCTGATGGAAGGAGGTCAGCACCATCCACGCCACCGGCGCGAAGAACGCCAGCGTGGCCAGCCAGGCGACGAACGTCCACAGCGGCGACAGGCGCGGGGAGTTGGGGTCGTCCTTGCCACGGAGGAGCTTCCGGAACCTGCCCCCTCGGGGGGCGACTGCTGCGTGGGTCATCGGGAGGTCTCCTCGCGGAACAGCGACGCGATGGTGCGCAGCGCGAAGGTCGCGATGACGAACGCGCCGAGCACGACGACGACACCGGCGGCGGCCGCCTCGCCGTACTCGTACTTGCGGAACATGGTCAGGTAGATCTCGTACGGCAGGTTGGTCGTCTGCGAGCCGGGGCCGCCCTGGGTGATGGTGAAGACCGCGTCGAAGGTCTGCACGACGTAGATCGTGCCGAGCAGCACACCCAGCTCGATGTACTGGCGCAGATGCGGCAGCGTGATGTGCCTGAACGTCTGGAGCGCGGAGGCCCCGTCCATACGGGCCGCCTCCAGGACGTCACCGGGCTGCGCCTGGAGGCCGGCCAGCAGGATCAGCATCATGAACGGCGTCCACTGCCACACCAGCGACACCACGACGGCGGGCATCGGGTAGGAGGAGATCCAGTCGACGGTGGGGCCGTTGTCCGCTCCGAAGAACCGGTACACGGCGTTCAGGGTGCCGTTGAGCAGGCCGTAGTCGGGGTTGTAGATGGCGTGCTTCCACAGCAGCGCCGCCGCGACCGGCATGACCAGGAACGGGGCGATGAGCAGGGTGCGCGCCAGCCCCCGGCCCACGAACCGGCGATCGAGCAGCATCGCCAGGCCGAGGCCGAGGATCACGCTGATGACCACCACCGACGCGGTGAGCACGACGGTGTTGAGGACCGCCGTGCGCAGCCGCTCGTCGGTGAAGACGAACGAGAAGTTGGAGAGGCCGACGAAGTGGCGCTCGCCGGGCTTGAGGATGTTCCACTGGAAGGTGGAGATGATCAGCGTGGCCACGAACGGCAGCTGAGTGACGACGATGGTGAAGATCAGCGCGGGAAGCAGCGGGACGCGCCGCTTCCACTTGGCCGCCGAGCCCGAGGACTTCCGGGGACGGACGGGTGGGGGAGCCTGCCTGGGGGGTGCGGTGAGCGTGGTCATGAGAACTTTCCTCCGCCGGTGACGGCCGGGGTCGGTGAAGCGGCGCCCGGCCGGCGTCAGGGCCGGCCGGGCGCTGAAGGTCACTTCTGGTAGGTCTTGGCGACTTCCTCGGCGAGCTTCTGACCGTCGTCGAGCGCCTTGTCCACGCTGGTCTTGCCGGCGATGGCGGCGGAGATCTCCTGGGTGACCTTGGTGCCCAGGTCCTGGAACTCGGGGATGGCCACGTACTGGATGCCCACGGTCGGCCGGGGCTGGACGCCCGGGTTCGCCGGGTCGGCGCCCTCGATGGACTTCAGCGTGATGTCACCGAACGACGCGGCGGCCTTCTTGTACTCCGGGATCTCGTACGTGCTGGCCCGCTTGCCGGCCGGGACACGCGCCCAGCCGAGCTTCTCGCCGACCAGGTTCTCGTACTTCTTGCTGGACGCCCACAGCATGAACTGCGAGGCGGCGTCCGCGTTCTTCGTGGTCTTCGGCATGGCCCACGACCAGGCCCACAGCCAGCCGCTGCTGTCCGTCTCGACGGTCGGCGCGTACGCGTAGCCGACATCGCCGGCGATCTTGCTGGAGGCGGGGTCCTCAAGTGATCCGGCGGCGCTGGTCGCGTCGTACCACATCGCGACCTTCTTCTGGCTGAGCGCGTTCAGGCACTCGGTGAACCCGGCCTGGGGGGCGCCGGACTCGCCGTGCTCCTTGACCAGCTTGACGTAGAACTCGGTGGCCTTCTTGAAGCCGCCGGTGTTGACCTGCGCCTTCCAGTCCTTGGTGAACCAGGTGCCGCCGAAGGTGTTCACCATGGACGTCAGCGGCGCGCCCAGCTCGCCCCAGCCGGCCAGCCCGCGCAGGCAGATGCCCTTCATGCCGGGTTCGGCGCCGTCGACCTTGGCCGCGATGTCGGCGATCTGCTGCCAGGTCGGGTGCTCGGGCACGGTGATGCCCTTCGCCTTCATGACGCTCTTGTTGTACATGAGCATCGAGGACTCGCCGTAGAACGGCAGGGCGTAGAGCTTGCCGTCCGAGCCGGTGAGCGACTGCACCATCGGCTTGAGCAGGTCGGCCTTGTCGAAGCTGGTGTCCTTGTCGGCGTACGTGCCGAGGTCGTGCAGCCAACCGTTCTTCTCCCAGATCGGCACCTCGTACGCGCCGATGGTGGCGACGTCGTACTGGCCGGCCTGGGTGGCGATGTCCTGGGTGACTTTGTCGCGCAGCTCGTTCTCGGGAAGGATCGTGAAGTTGACCTTGATCCCGGTGTCCTTGGTGAAGTTGTCCTTGGTCAGCTTCGCGATGTCCTCCATCTGCGGGTTGCCGACCATGAGGACGTTGATGCTCTTGCCCCCGTCCGAGGACCCGCCGGCTCCGGCTCCGGAACAGGCGGTGGCGAGCAGGGCGGTGGCGGCGGCGCCGGCTATGAGGGCGTATCTGGTCGATCGCATGTGACGGGGGACCTCTCGTGCGGGATGCGTCCCTGGGGGGTCGGGCGCGTTTCGATGGCGGAATTATTAGCAGGAGACTGCGCCTTTGTTAACGTATTTTGCGAGATAACTTTTCGTTACTTATCGTTAAGACGGCTCGGAGGGGGTGTGAGGAGGGTGCCGGGAGGTCGGTCGGGGGCTCCTGGCGAATCACCTCAGCGCAGCATCGCCGCAGGTGGGAGCGCCGGAACCCGCCTCTGCGGTTGATCCGGCGGACGGGCCTCAGGCCTCCGGCGCGTCCAGACGGGCCCAGACCGGTCCGAGGGCCTCCAGCGCCTCCCGGTACACCTCGTACGCCTCGTCGAGCACGGCGACCCGGTCGGGACGGGGCTCGTGGCGCCTGAGGACCGTGGCGCCGGCGCGCGGGTCCGTCACGTCGTCGAGCAGCCCGACGGCGGTGGCGGCCAGCAGGGCCGCGCCCCGGGCCGCGCTCTCGCGCACGTCGGTCACCACGACCGGCCGCCGCAGCGCGTCGGCGAACATCTGGCTCCACACCTCGCTGTGTGCGGCGCCCCCGGTCAGCCGTGCCGCCCCGGTGACCGGCAGCTTCGAACAGAGCGCGTCGACATGCCAGCGGTGGTTGAGTACGACGCCCTCCATCAGAGCCCGCAGCAGATGCCCGCGCTCGTGCCAGCCGCGCAGCCCGAGGAACGTCCCGGAGGTGGGATGCGGATGCGGGGAGCCGTAGACGAACGGGTGGAACAACACCTCGGACGGTCCGGCCAGTTGGGCCTCGACCTCGCGGCCGATCGTCTCGTGGACGCCGTCCCGCTGCTCGGCCGGGCTGCCCGTGACCCGCAGGAACCACTCCAGGTTCGCCACCGACGCCGGCGAGGTGGACATGGTCATCCACTGTCCGGGGCGGACGAAGTGACGGACCTGCCAGCGCGGATCGACGACCGGGTGCTCGACGACCACCTGGTTGATGCTGAACGACCCGGCGATCAGGCACAGTTCGCCCGGCGCCGTGCCGCCGATCCCGAGCGCGGCGGCGTCGACGTCATGGGCGCCCGTGACGACGGGCGTGCCGGCGGTGAGCCCGGTGAGGGCCGCGGCCTCGGGGGTGACGGTCCCGCTCACCGCGTCGCACGCGAGTACCGGCGGCAGCAGGTCGGAGAGCGCGCCGAGACCGTACAGATCGAGCAGCTCAGGCGAGTACCCGCCCCGCCGCATGTCCGTGAACGAGGCGCTGGCGTCCGTCGGGTCGGTGGCCACCGCGCCCGTCAGCCTCAGCCGCAGCCAGTCCTTGCAGGACAGCAGCCAACGGGCCTCGTGAACCACCTCGGGCTCATGGCGGGCCAGCCAGGCCAGCAGGGCGGCGGGGGAACCCGCGAAGGGCACCGTGCCCGACAGCTCCAGGGCGCGCGACCAGACAGGAGTGCCCCGCCACTCCTCCAGCAGTGGTTCGGCGCGCGTGTCCATCGCCACGATCGCGGCCCGCACCGGCCGGCCCCGCCCGTCGACGGCGTACAGACCGTCGCCGTGCGCGGCCAGTCCCACCGCGGCGACGGCCCGGCCCGCGTCCGGACCCGCCTCGGCCAGACAGGCCGCGATGGCCTGCCGCGCCGTCCGCCATACGTCGTCCATGTCCCGCTCGACCCAGTGGGGCCGAGGGGTGCTCAGCGGAAGCATGCCGCTGCCCCGCGCGACCGGCCGGCCGGTCGCGTCGAACAGCACGGCCTTCGTCACCGTGTGTCCCGCGTCGACACCGAGCACCAGGTCACGCGCCACGACTCACACCCACCCCAGGTCGCGCGACCAGAACGGGCGACGCGGTCTCCTCGCGTACCGAAACCACACAGACCACAGCCCGATCGTCCCACGCGGGAGGTCGGCGGGGCCGGACCGCCACCGGGACACCGCGTCCGAGGGGGTCTTCACGGGCGGGAAACGCATGTCGTCGGCGGACGGGAACGGAGCGGCACCGTATCCACCTCCCACGGCCCGACCGGAACCCGGCCCCGTCCCGCGCCGGCTGCTGATCGCGGGGTTGCTGTCGCGTCGGCTCGGCAGATCGCCCGCTCCGAGCGCGGCGCCGACTTCACCTCGCTCCATGAGGACCTCGCCCCGGCCGTCGGCTCGTCCTCGGCGTCCCGGCAGATCGTTCTCGCCGGGACGGCCCGGACGCCGACTACTCGCCCCCGGAGTCCATGGCCGGGAGGCGGATCAGTGGCTTCCGGCCGGGAGCGGGGTCCGTGTCCGCGTCGAGGAACTGGGTGATCGCGTGCAGGGCCTGGCCGAGGGTCGCGCCGAGCGGTGGGCCGGTCGGCTCGTGGGGCTGGAGGGCCCAGTGCTCGACCGCGACGCGCAGCGCGGTGTTCATCATGCCCGCCTCCAGACGGACGGCCAAGTCGTCCTCACGGCGGTCGGTGCCTTCGGCGATCAGACCGGCGAGGACGACTTCGGCGTCGAAGTGCGCCTCCAGCCAGACGGCGCGCAGCCCGGGCTCGTCCCGGCTCAGGCGGACGAGGCCGCGCAGGGTCTCCAGGTGCTGCGCCACCGGGATGCCGGGCTCCTCGATGGCCGAGATCGCCTCGGCGAGCGTGCGGCTGCCGTTCCAGTAGTCGCGCAGGCGCTCGGTCAGCACCTCGATGCCCACCGTGAGCAGGGGCCGCGCGCACTCCTCCTTCGAGCGGAAGTAGCGCCACAGGGTGCGGGTGGAGAGTCCGGCGGCCGCGGCGATGTCCTCCGCCGTCGTTCCCGCCACGCCCCGCTCGACGAACAGCCGTACCGCCTCGTCGGCGATCTCCATGCGCGTCTCCGCACGGCGCCGTTCCGTCAACGGAGGTCGCCCCACGCCCGCACCGGATCGCCCGGCCATCCGTTCCTCCTCGCCTCGGTGCGGTGATCCTAATTGATGTCACGGTGCGACTTCATGGCGCGCAGTGACAGAACGCAGTACGGTGTTGCCGCACCACCAGCCCCCCACGCAAGGGATGCCCCATGGCCACCACAGGTCTGTACGGCAGAGGCGTCACCGTCACCGGAGGTGCGTCTGTCATCGCACCGGGCGGCGCCTCCGACGCCCCTGAGGCCCGCATTCCGCCGGTCCTCATGAAGTGCATGGGCAACCTGAGGTGCGTCGCCGCTCACGAGTAACAGGCCTCTGCCTTCGTCCCCACCTTGCGTCCCGTGCGGCTGACGAGCCGACGGCGCCACTCCGGCGCCCATCGGTCGGCGGGACCGCCTCGGCAGGGTTGGCCTCAAAGGTCCGAATTGACATGTTCGCGACATCCCCGAATCGTCCCCACGCCCCTCGACGGGAGTCCCATGTCCGACAACAACTCCTCTCCCCTCAACTCCCCTTCCTCCACGCTCACCCGCCGCAGACTGCTGACCGCGACCGCTCTCGGCGCGGCGGCCGTGGGCGGATCCGTGACCGGCGCGGGCCGGGCCCGCGCCGTGACGTCCTCCGCCGCGC
Source organism: Streptomyces sp. NBC_00075 (assembly GCF_045041225.1). Classification (NCBI taxonomy): domain Bacteria; kingdom Bacillati; phylum Actinomycetota; class Actinomycetes; order Kitasatosporales; family Streptomycetaceae; genus Streptomyces; species Streptomyces sp. NBC_00075. The sequence continues at coordinate 276,896 of NZ_CP108243.1, read as the reverse complement.
CCTCCGTGACGGAACGGCGCGAACGCGCCGTCGTCGTGGGCACCGGCTTCGGTGGTGGCGTCACCGCGCTGCGACTGGCCCAGGCCGGGGTGTCCAGCCTGGTCCTGGAGCGGGGTCTGCGCTGGCGCACCGGCCCGAACGCCACCACCTTCTGCCGCTTCTCGAACATGGACAACCGCTCCGCCTGGCTGACCGACCACTCCATCGTCGGTGGTGTCGACAAGACCTGGACGCCTTTCACCGGCGTCCTCGAACCCGTCGTCGGCAACGGCATGACCGCCATGGTCGGGGCCGCGGTCGGCGGCGGCTCGCTCATGTACCACGGCATGACGCTTCAGCCCACGAAGGCCAACTTCGCCACGTCCATCCCCGTGGCGGCCGGCCTCTACGACGACCTCGACCGGTGGGCGTATCCCACCGTCGCCCGGATGCTGGGCATCTCCACCATCCCGTACGACCTGCTGGCCTCCGCCCCCTACACGTCCTCCCGCCTGTTCCAGGAGACCGCGCCGAAGGCGGGCCTGACCCCGTTCAAGGTGCCGCTGCCCATCGACTGGAGCTACGCCCGGGGCGAGTTGACCGGCCAGTACGAGCCGACCTACACCACCAGCGACATCGCCTTCGGCGTCAACAACGGCGGCAAGCACTCCATCGACGTCACCTACCTCGCCCAGGCGGAGTCCACCGGCCTGGTCGAGGTGGCGCCCCTGCATGTCGTCCGCGACCTCGCTCTCGGCGCGGACAAGCGCTGGGTGCTGTCCGTCGACCGTATCGACACCGCCGGCACCGTGCAGGAGCGGATCCGGATCACGGCGGACGCGGTGTTCCTCAACGCCGGCTCGCCCGGCACCACCCGACTCCTCGTCAAGTCCCGCGCCAAGAACCTGATCCCGGGCCTGCCCGACGCCATCGGCACCCGGTGGGGCAACAACGGCGACCGGATCTGGGCCTGGATCAACCCCACCGGCGACGCCGGAACCCAGCAGGGCGGCCCCGCCTGCGTCGGCGGCACCGACCCCACCAGCCCCATCCCGCTCACCGTCATCCACGCGGGCTCGCCCATCCAGCAGCCCGGCGTCACCGCGCTGACCGTGGTCGGCTTCGGCATCGTCGACGGCGCGGGCACCTGGGCGTACGACGCCACGACCGACGACGCCGTGCTCACCTGGCCCACCGATGCCGACGCGGCCCTCCAGGCACTGATCGCGACCCGGATGCGGGCCATCGCCACGGCGGGCGGCGGCATGATGATCGACACCAACGCGAGCGCCGCCTCCACCTGGCACCCCTTGGGCGGCGTCCCCATGGGCGACGCCGTCGACCTCACCGGCCGCGTCCTCGGCCACAAGGGCCTCTACGTCCTCGACGGCGCCCGCATCCCCGGCTCCACCGGCGCCTGCAACCCCTCCATGACCATCGCCGCCCTCGCCGAACACAGCATGCAGACCATCGTCCGCCAGGACGTCGGCCGAGTTTTCTGACCCAGGAGAAGTCATGCATATGAAGATCCAGTGGGCGAGAAAAACCCGCCCTCAACTCCTCACCGCAGTCGCGCTGATCCTCCCGCTCCTCCTCGGAACCTCCTCGGCGGTCGCCGCACAGCCCGGCGGCACGGACTCGGGACCGGCCGCCCAGGCAGCCGCCAGTCCGACGGTCAGCGGGCCGGTGACGGGCGGGAACGGCGCCGTCGTACTGCAGGCGACGGCGTTCGACCTCGGCAGCGTGGGATACACCCGGTCCGAGTACCTCCTGTCCGGGACCGCCGAGTCCTACGTACCCGAGGAGCCCCTCGACGCCGACGGCCGCTGGCAGGTGACGCCGGCGAGCAGTGCCCCGTACACCACCCGGATCGTGGTGAACCGGCCCGCGGATCCCGCCCGTTTCAACGGGACCGTCGTCGTGGAGTGGCTGAACGTCAGCGGCGGCCTCGACGCCGCCCCGGAGTGGATCTACGCCCACAACGAACTGATCCGCGAGGGCTACGCCTGGGTGGGCGTCTCCGCCCAGGCCACCGGAGTGACCGCCACCAGGACCGCGGACCCGGTCCGTTACGCGGACCTGTCCCACCCCGGCGACAGCTACTCCTACGACATCTTCAGCCAGGCCGGCCAGGCCGTACGGGACTCCGCGGCCACGGTTCTCGACGGGCTCCGGCCCCGCGTCGTGCTGGCCAACGGCGAGTCGCAGTCCGCGTTCCGCCTCACCACCTACATCAACGCGATCCAGCCCCTGGTGTCGGTGTACGACGGTTTCCTCGTGCACAGCCGGCGGGACATCGGCGCACCCCTGTCGCAGGCGCCCCAGGCGGACGTCCCGACTCCGGCGGTCGTCCGCTTCCGCCCGGACCTGGACGCACCGGTGCTCGTCGTCCAGGCCGAGACCGACGTGATCGCGCTCGGTTCGCTGTCCGCCCGCCAGGCCGACTCGCACCGCCTCCGGCTCTGGGAGGTGGCCGGCACCGCCCACGCCGACGCCTACATCGGCCTCGGCACGATCGACGACGGCAGCGGCACCGTCGGCCTCCAGGGACTGAAGGCCATGCTCAGCCCCCCGACCCGGACCGGCTGCGGCTCGCCGATCAACACCGGCCAGGCGCACTACGTCCTGGACACCGCCGAGTTCGCACTGAACCGCTGGGTGAAGACCGGCATCCCCCCGGCCAAGGCACCCCGCCTCCAGGTGGACACCTCCGGTTCCGCGCCCGCCTTCGTCCTGGACGCCCACGGCAATGTCGTGGGCGGCGTCCGCACACCGTCGGTCGAGGCGCCGGTCGCCGTCCTGTCCGGCCTCGGGCAGACCGGGGCGTCGTTCTGCTTCCTGTTCGGTACGACCACCCCCTTCCCCGCCGAGAAACTGGCGGCCCTGTACCCCGACCACGCCACGTTCGTCGCGAAGTGGACGGCCGCGACCGTACGAGGGGCCGCCGCGGGTTTCATCCGCCCGGCCGACGCGGCTGAACTGATCGGAGCGGCCACCGAGTCCGGCATCGGAGGCTGACGCACGACGGGCGAGGCTCCCCGGCGGGCGAGGCGAGGCGTCAGACGCCTCGACTCCCGGCGCGGGGAGCCTCGTCCGTCACGCGTAGGTGCGCGGCTCCGGGGCACCCGTCTCCTCCCGACCGACCAAGGGAGCAGACTCGTGATCATCGCCGCAGTTGTCGGAGTATGTGTGGTCCTGGCCGTGCTGGCCTTCCTCGTCCCGCGTCTGTCCCGCCACCCCGAACGCGGCACGCAGCGTTCGCTCGGCGCCGGCGCGCGCACCGGCGGAAAGGCGCCCGGCTTCCTGGGCAAACTTCTCAGCAAGCCGTTCCGGACGAGTTCCCGAGCCGTGGGCCGCAGCGGCTCGGCCGGCCGCCGTACCCGTGGCCGCATGCCCTTCTGATCCCCACCCCGCTCACCGTCGCCGCTGCGACCCCGAATCCTCCTGACGACCGATCCCCACAACCGTCCGGCTGTACGGTTCTCCCCGCGGCAAGATCGCGTTCCTCGTCTCGCCGTACGGACGACAGGAGGAGACGTTCTCGATGGGGACCGTCGTACACGTTCCGCAGACGCGGGACATGATCGGGGAGGAGCTGTCCGGCGACGAGGCGCTCACCGCACTGAGGCACTACGGCGGCCGCCGACTGCTCCTCGACGCGTTCTCCCGCTTCCGCTACGCCGACGGCTTCACCAACTCCCGTTCGCTCGCGTTCCAAGTGGTCCTGGGCCTGGTGCCGTTCACGATCGCGCTGGTCGGCGTGGCCACCACCGTGCACACGGAGAGCGTCGGGCGGATCATCGAACTCACCCTCGGCCAGATAGTGCCGGGCGCCAGCGCGCGCCTGGTCGAGGACGCCCTGGACGCCACCGCGCGCAGCGCCGGTTCCGGAGTCGGGAACGCCGTCGCCATGTGGCTGGGCCTGGCCTTCGCCGTACTCAACCTCGCCTCGGCGATGGGGCAGGTCGAGCGGGGCGCCAACCGTATCTACGGCATCGAACGCGACCGGCCGTTCCTGGCCAAGTACGGGCGTTCCCTGCTTCTCGCGCTCACGGCGGGCATGCCGATGGTCCTGGGATTCCTCGTGCTCGTCGCGGGGGACGCCATCGGGAACGCGGTGGTGGAGGCCCTCGGCTGGCCCCGGGAACTGCTCGACTGGTGGCGGCCTCTCGAAGTGCCCCTGGGCGTGTTGCTCGCCTGGGTCGCGTCGGCGGTGATCTTCCGCTGGGCTCCGCGCAGGGACCAACCGGGCTACACCTGGCTCGCGTTCGGCTCGGCGGTCCACCTGGTCCTGTGGATCACGGCGACCTGGCTGCTGGCGCTCTACGTCGCGAAGAGCGGGGCGTTCGGCGCCGTGTACGGACCCCTGACGGCGTTCGTCGCCCTCCTGCTGTGGGCCAACCTGACCGGTGTGGCCCTGTTCCTGGGCATAGCCTTCGCCGCCCAACTCGAAGCGGCGAGGGCGGGGATCACCGAGGCGGTGCAGCCGGATCCGGGGCCGGGCCCCTGAGCCGGGCTCGGGCGAGGCGTGCCGTCCACCGAGGCGGACTGAGTGATGTGGGTCGGCTTGGGCGGCCGCGTACACCCCAAGTGCGGCGGTGCCACCGGACTGGCTCAAGGCCCGGGCCGGGGCGCAGGGCTCACGACCGGGGACGGGCACCGGGCCCCAGCCGGGCGGTGATCTCACCGGGGGTGAGGGTCGAGTGCTCGGCTGAGCACTCGACGACGACGCGGACCGGGGCGTCGCATTCGGCGTGGCGGATGTCCAGTACGGGGCCCTCGGGGCCGAGGGCGTGCTTTTCGCCCCACTGGCTCAGCGCCAGCAGGACCGGCCACAGGTCCCAGCCCTTGCGGGTCAGGCGGTACTCGTTGCGGGCGCGGCTGCCCGGCTCCCGGTAGGGGACGGTCTTGAGGACGCCCGCCGTGATCAGCTTCCGGAGGCGGTCGCTGAGGACGGCTTCCGACAGGCCGATATGGCGGTGGAAGTCGTCGAAGCGACGGACCCCGTTGACGGCGTCACGCAGGATCAGCAAGGTCCATTTCTCTCCGACCACGTCGAGCGTGCGCTGGACGGGACAGTTCTCCGTGCTCGCCTCAAGCCACTCCATACCGCCATCGTAAGGGGCTGGCTTCGCCATTGACAGTCAGGTGAAGGCGCGGCTAGCTTCATTTGTAAAAGTCAGAGGACGGGAAGGTGCTCGGTCGTGGGACGGACACGTACGTATCAATGGGAAGATCCCGCGATCCTGGCGGAGGCCGCCGGGTGTATGTCCGGTGTCGACTTCCTGCGCGAACTGCTGGAGGGGCGCCTGCCGAGGCCGCCCATCAACCACTCCGTCGACTTCACCCTCGACGAGGTGGAGCCCGGCCGGGCGGTCTTCTCCCTGACACCGGGGGAGGAGCACTACAACCCCATCGGCAGCGTGCACGGCGGTGTCTTCGCCACCCTGCTCGACTCGGCGGCGGGCTGCGCCGTCCAGTCCACCCTCCCGCAGGGCATGGCGTACACCTCGCTCGACCTGACGGTGAAGTTCCTGCGCCGGATCACCGTGGACACGGGCACGGTGCGCGCCATCGGCACGGTCGTCAGCAAGGGCCGTCAAACCGCCCTCGCCCAGGCCCAGTTGGTCGACGGGACGGACCGCCTGCTCGCCCACGCCACCAGCAGCTGCATGCTCTTCCCGGTGCCTCCTTCCCGCGCGGCCGCGCCGGGCCCCGGACCGGATCGCCCCTGAAATCAGTTCGCCCGCGCTCGCCTCATCCGGTACGTTCGCGGGGGTGTTTTCCCTGCTGGGGACCTGCGGTTCGCGTGTGGCCTTCCTGGCGGTTTCCGGGCAGTTCCCAGGCTGAGAGCAGGTTTCGTCCATGGCATGTCGTATCAGTGAGCTGGTCCTCGGTTGCCGCGACCCTGAGGTGCTGGCGCGGTTCTGGTGCGAGGTCCTGGACTTCGTCGTCCTCGACCGCGAGGACGACGGCACGCTGGAGATCGGACCGCGCGAAGGGTTCGGTGGTCCGCAGCCGACGATCATCCTCAGTCGCAGGGACGAGCCGGAGAAGGGGAAGTCCCGGCTGCACATCGACGTCAACGCCACTGACCGCGACCAGGACGCCGAACTCGAACGCCTGCTGAAGCTCGGCGCGCGCCCGGCCGACATCGGCCAGACGGGGGAGGAGCAGTGGCATGTCCTGACCGACCCCGAAGGCAACGAGTTCTGCCTGCTCAGGGCCCGTCTCGCCCCACTCTGATCGGCACCGGTCACGCCGCCGGGGCGCCCGAGGCAGCCTCCGCATCGCAGCAGGGCGCACGATGTCCGCTGTGCGATCCCGCAGATCTACGCCTGACCCCCGACCCCCGGCGAGCAAGGAGCCCTGACGCACGATGCCCACCCCTGGCGCCGACACCGCTCCGGCTGACGTGCTCACCGAGGTCGATCGGGGCGTGGGCCGGATCCTGTTGAACCGGCCCAAGGCGCTCAACGCCCTGACGACAGGCATGGTCGCCGCCATCGACCGTGCGCTCGCCGGGTGGGAGCACGCCCCGCTGTCCGCCGTGGTGCTCGCCAGTACCAGTCCGAAGGCGTTCTGCGCCGGTGGGGACATCCGTACCATCCGCGAGCACAGCCTCGCCGGGGATGCCGGGGCCAGTGAGCGGTTCTTCGCGTCCGAGTACCGGCTCAACGCCCGGATCGCCGGGTATCCCGTGCCGGTCGTGTCGCTCATCGACGGTGTGTGCATGGGCGGTGGTCTCGGGCTGTCCGTCCACGGCAGCTTCCGCGTCGTGACCGAGCGTGCGGTGCTGGCGATGCCCGAGACCGGGATCGGGTTCTTTCCGGACGTCGGGGCGAGCTACTTTCTGCCGAGGCTGCCCGGCGCGATCGGCATGTATCTGGGCCTGACCGGACACCGCCTCGACGCGGCCGACGCCCTGTACACGGGACTGGCCACGCACTTCGTCCCGGCGGACGGGCTCGACGCGGTCGCGGACGCCCTGGCCGACCGTCCCGGCGATCCGGTGGACGTCGTACTCAACCGTCTGGCGGGCCGTTCCCCGGTGGCGGAGAGCGGGTTGGCGGCGGTACGCGGGGACATCGACTGGGCGTTCGGCGCGCCGACCCTCGGTGAGATCGAGAAACGCCTGCACCACCTCGACACGTCGTGGGCGGCTTCCGCGCTGGCCGCTCTGGAGTCCGCCTCGCCGCAGAGCCTGGAGATCACCCACGCCCTGCTGGCCCGCGGCAGACAGCGCACCTTGCGCGAGTGTCTCGACGCCGAACTCGCTCTCACGCGCACGACGATCCGTACGCCGGACTTCCTGGAGGGTGTCCGTGCGGCCCTGGTCGACAAGGACCGCAGTCCTGCCTGGGTGCGTGCGTCGCACGGCTGACGGACACTGCCGAACTGACCTCAGTCGCTCTCGGGCGCCATCGTGACCACGACCTTGCCCGCCGTGGTGCGGCCCTGTTCGACGTACGCCATCGCCTCCAGCGTCCGGTCGAACGGGAACGTCCTGTCGATGACCGGGCGCAGCTGCCCACTGTCGTAGAGGGCGCCGAGCCTGCGCAGCTGGGAGCCGTTGGCCTGCATGAAGAAGAACTCGTAGCGCACGCCCAGCTTCCCGGCCTGCTTGCGGATCTTGCGGCTGAGCGCGTTCATGACCACACCCATGAATGCGGGGGCGCCGAGCTGCTTGGCGAACCCGGCGTCGGGTGGGCCGACGACACCGATGGCCAGGCCGCCGGGCTTCAGTACCGTGAGCGACTTCTCCAGGTTCGTGCCACCCAGGGAGTCCAGCACGAGGTCGTAGCCGGACAGCACCGTGGAGAAGTCCTCCTTGGTGTAGTCGACGACGATGTCCGCGCCGAGGCTCCTGACCAGCTTCTCGGTGTCGGGGGACGTGGTTGTCGCCACCTCGGCGCCGAGGTGTTTGGCGAGCTGGACGACCGTCGACCCGAGGCCACCGGCACCGGCGTGGACGAGCACCTTCTGGCCCGGTTTCAGATCGGCTCGGTCGACGAGGATCTGCCAGGCGGCCAGGGCCACCAGCGGCACCGCCGCCGCTTCGTCGAGGGTGAGCGAGGCCGGCTTGGGCGCGACGTCTTCCACGTCGATCGCGATGTACTCCGCGAAGCCGCCGATCCGCAGGTCGCGCGGACGGGCGTGGACCTCGTCGCCGGCCTTGAAGCTGTGTACGGCGGAGCCGACGCGCGTCACGACACCGGCCAGGTCATGGCCGAGGACGAACGGGAGCCTGTACTTCAGGAGCCGCTCGAACTCCCCGTCGCGGACCATCTTGTCCAGCGGGTTGATACTGGCGGCGCTCACTCTGACCAGGACGTCGTGGTCCCCGACCGGGGGTTCGGGTACCTGTGCGGCGCGTGCGCCGTCCTTGCCGTACTTCTCGACGACGAATGCCTTCATGCCGGCCGCCCTTTCTGGGTGATCTTCTCGATGGTCGACGGCTTGTGTACTGGTCGCGACGCTACTTGCTGAGTATAGAAAAGTAAACTCAGGTGAAGTTAGTATCACCCCATGGATGCGAGGACCGAAGCTCATCAGGACGCCGGACTGGACCCCCGTCTCGACCGGGACGTGTCGAACTGCTCGATCGCCCGGACCCTCGAGGTCGTCGGTGAGAAGTGGACGATCCTGATCCTGCGCGAGGTCTGGTACGGCTCGTCCCGTTTCAGCGACTTCGAACGCGTCCTCGGCTGCCCTCGCAACCTCCTCGCGGCGCGCCTGCGGATGCTCGTGGAGGAGGGCATCCTGGCCGCCGAGACGTACAAGGAACCGGGATCGCGAAGTCGGCCCAAGTACGTGATCACGCCCAAGGGCATGGACCTGGTCCCGGCCGTGATGGGGCTCCTGCAGTGGGGCGACCGTTATCGCGCCGACCCCGAGGGCCCGGCTGTGATCACGCGACACCGCGGCTGCGGCGCGCACGTCGACGCCCGGATCCGCTGCGAACAGGGCCACGCGGTGGAGGCGGAGGACATCGAGAGCGTCCCCGGTCCCGCCTTCCGTATGAAGCCCACCGACTGACCTGAGCGCGGTCGCGCCAGGACTCGATCGATCACTGGAATTGGGCCACGGCGGCCATCGCGGTCGATCTACGCCTAAGCTTGGATAACTGTGAAAAAATTACTCACAAACTGTTACATACAGGGCTGAAGGAGAATCCTCGTGACCAACCCCGCCGACGAAGTCGGCTACGGGAGCATGTGGCTCGACCGCACCGGTCAGGCCGAGGCCTTCGACGCCATTGGGGACCGCTACGACGAGGCCTTCCCGCACAAGGAAGGGCAGATCGCGTCCGCCGCATGGCTCGTCGAGTCGCTGCCGCCCGGGGCCCGGGTGCTGGACCTGGGATGCGGCACCGGCCTTCCGACCTCCCGCCAGCTCGCGGAGTCGGGCTTCCAGGTCGTCGGGGTCGACCTCTCGGAGCGGATGGTCGCGCTCGCCCACAAGTACGTGCCCACCGGGGTGTTCCACCAGGCCGACATCGCCGATCTGCGGCCCGGAGGCCCCCGGGACCTCGGCCGCTTCGACGCGGTGACCGCCTTCTTCTCCCTGCTCATGCTGCCGCGCGCCGAGATTCCCCTCGCGCTGCGCACCATCCACCACCTGCTCCTGCCGGACGGTCTGTTCGCGCTGTCGATGGTGGAGGCCGATGTCGACGACTTCTCGATCCCGTTCATCGGAAGCACCATCCGGGTGTCCGGCTATCTGCGGGAGGAACTGCGCGAGGTCGTCGAGGAAGCGGGCTTCGAGATCGTCGAGGAGTCCTCGTACTCGTACGCTCCGGCGAGCGCGGACGTCCCGCCCGAGGTGCAGATCTTCCTGCGCTGTAGACGGCCCGCCTGACGCCCTCTGATCATCCCGTCCCCGCGGCGGGGTCCGCACGGTCGGAAGGAAACGCGTGACGAAGCACCTCGGAGCCGATGGAGGCACCGGCGGGCAGGCGGCCGACGGGTGGACGGTCGGCGAGCAGGCGGCCGACGTGCACCAGGCAGCTGCCGCTGGTCGCGCGCGTCGGCCGCAGTGCGCGGCCGCGGCCCCGTCGCCCGGCTCCGGGGCCCGCTCCGACGGGGCACGCGCACAGTCAGGTGCGAATCCCGGCTCCGAGGGGAGCGGCCGAGCGATGCGTGCGGCGGCTGCGGCAGCACCAGCCGTACGGCCGGGCGGTCCCCGGCCCGACATCGCCGGGCCGCAGACCGACAGGCTCAGCTACCTCGACGCGGCGACCCGGCAGATCGCCCGCGGCATGGACCTCGACGAGATGTTGCAGGAGCTGTGCCGGGCGGCCGTACCGGCCTTCGCCGATGTGGCGCTCGTCCATCTGTACGCCCCGCTCCCGGTCGGCGACGAGGTCGCCGAACCGCCCGGCGTCCTACGACTGCACACGATGGACCGCGCACCCCTGCGCGAGGCGGCCGTCCGCGGTTCCGGCCCACTCCCACCGGTCGCCGACACCGCCCGGGCGGCCGAGGTCGTACGACTGTCTCCCACCGGTCCGCTCGCCGGCCTGCTGCGGGCCGGGCGGCCGGTGTTCGGAGACCTGCCGGACATCCGTTCCGTCGTGGCCGAGCTGCTGGGCGTGGCGAACTCGCCCGGCACGGTGCCGCCAGGACGACGGCTGATCCTCGCCCCGCTCCACGGCCGCAGCCACGCCATGGGCAGCGTCGTCCTCATCCGCGGCCCCGGCAGGGCGGACTTCACCGGCGACGACCTGCTCGTCGCCTCCCAACTCGCCACCCACACCGCCCTCGGCATCCACAAAGCGGTGCTGTACGCGCGGGAGGCGTCCGTCGCGGACGCGCTCCAGCGCACGATGCTCCCGCCCTCGCTGCCCGAGCCCACCGGGGTCCAGCTGGCCAGCCGCTATCTGCCGGCCTCACGGACCGCGCAGGTCGGCGGCGACTGGTACGACGCGATCCTGCTGCCCGGCAACCGGGTCGCCCTCGTCATCGGCGACGTGATGGGCCACTCCATGACCTCGGCCGCGATCATGGGACAGCTGCGCACCATCGTGCAGACCCTGGCCGGCCTCGACCTGCCGCCCGACGAGGTCCTGCACCACCTCGACGAACAGGCTGAGCGGCTGGGCAGCGAACACACGGCGACCTGCCTGTACGCCATGTACGACCCCGTACTGCACCGGTTGCTGGTGTCCAACGCGGGCCATCTGCCGCCGGTGCTCCTGCACCCCGACGGCAGTACGGAGGTCCTGCCGGTGCCTCCCGGAGTACCGATCGGCGTGGGTGGCGGCGGATTCGAGACCACCGAGATGCACGCACCGGCCGGATCGACCCTTCTCCTGTACACCGACGGCCTGGTCGAGTCCCGCGACTCGGACGTCCTGACCGGGGTGGACCGGCTGCGCGCACGCCTGCGGGCCGCCGCCTCCGGTTCCGGGCCCCCGGAGCCGGCAGAGGTGTGCGATCAGGCGCTCGGCACGCTGGGTGCGGGGGACCGGGACGACGACATCGCGCTGCTCGCCGCCCGGTTCGAGGGCATCCTGCCGGAGACCGTCGCGTACTGGTACATGGCTCCCCGTCCGCAGACCGCGCGACAGGCCCGTCGGCTGACCCGCAGGACACTGCGCGACTGGGGTCTCGATGCCCTGGTGGAGTCCACCGAACTCATGGTGAGCGAGGTCGTGGCGAACGCCGTGCGCTTCGCCTCCCGGCCGATCACCCTGCGACTGCTCTGCACGGACGTGCTGCGCTGCGAGGTGGGTGACAACTCGCCCCTGGTGCCGAGGATGCGACACGCCCGGCTCAGCGACGAAGGCGGCCGGGGGCTCTTCCTGGTGGACCAGCTGGCACAGAGCTGGGGGGTGACACGGGTGAGCACGGGCAAGGTGGTGTGGTTCGAACAGCCGCTGCCCGGACCGCTCGGCGACCAGGAGCCCGCTTGAAGGCTCGGTGCACTCCGCACATGGCGGTGGGCGCCGTCAGGTACGACGACGCCCACCGCTCGGTGACTCGGCCGGACTCAGCTGCACTTGCGTCCGGTGTTGATGCACTGGACGAGCTTGTTCATCAGCTTCGCGTCGAAGACGTTGATGAAGTCACCGTGGTCGGTGACCGGCTTGTGCTGCTGCTCGGGGAAACCGTCCAGCGCGTAGAACGGAGTGGTCTTCCCGTTGTCCTTCACGCTGGGCGCCTTCACCGCGTACACCAGTCGCTGCACCAGCTGCGGGATGGCCTTGAAGCCGGTCGGGCAGTTGCCGGCGGCGTCGGCGAACGCCACGTGGGTGCGGTGGTTGGCGCTGTCGATGTTCGTGCCGTCCCAGCAGCTCTGGAACTTGAAGGTGCGCACCACGTTGCTGCCGCGGGGGCAGAGCGGGTACTTGTCCTTCAACTGCACCTTGTTCTCGAAGCCGGTGCAGCTCCAGGAGGCGTTGGCGTTGGCCGTGCCGTTGACGAACGCCTTGGCGTCACCGGTGATGATGCGCAGGAACTTGGGCATCGCCACCACCTTGCCGCGGGGGCTGCCCACGAAGTCCAGGGTGGCCTGCTTGGCCGTCAGGATCCGGCCGGTGTTGCCCTCGGCGCCGCCGCCCAGCTTGTCGTTGTCGAACTCCTTGGTGCCGTCCTGGAGGCGCAGCACCGGCCAGTAGTACGTCGACTTGTCGCCCTGGTTCTGGCAACTGGTCGCGGCCTTGGCGAAGTCCTGGTCGCTGGAGAAGGCGTCGTTGTCCTGGTTGCCGACGTAGTCGTGCACGTGGTGCGCGCCGTTGGTGACACCGGGCGCGACGATCACGTTGTCGCTGTTGTACAGCTTGTTGGCGTTCACCCCGCACTTGGTGACGAAGGAACCCTTCGACGCCTTCGCCGACCTGGCCGGCGCGCTCACGTTGGCCTTCACCTTGGTGATGTCCACGAAGTCGGCGGCGACGGGGCCGTTGCCCGCCACGCCGGCATTGGTGTTGTTGCTGGGGCTCGGGCTGGCGCTGGGCTGGCCGGCGGCGGGCTGGTTGCCGGTGGCCTTCAGCGTGCAGGCCGCCAGGGCGTCAAGGCCCTGCGGCTTGGCCGCCACCCGGCCGATGGCGGTGGCGATCCGGTCGATCGTCGCCTTCCGCTTGTCCTTCAGCGGGCCGATGATCGCGTTCTGGGCGAAGTTGGGGTCCTGCGCGATCGCCCTCTGCGAGGTGGAAAGGCGCTGGTACGCCTCGGAGATCTGCTTGTCGAGGAGCGCCAGCTCCCTGTCGACCTGGGCCTTCGCCTGGGCGGGCACGGAGGTCAACTGCTGGCCGACATCGGGGCAGTCGATGGTGGAGCCGCCGGCCGCGAGCACCTGGTTCTGGGCGGAGCCCTTCGACGCGCCGGTCTCGTCGGCCGAGGCGTAGATGTTGACCGCCACCAACCCACCGGCACCGATGGCCAGTGCGGCCGCCGCGCCTACCGCCCGGCGGGCAGTCTTCGATCTTCTTCGCGTGTTGCGTGTCATCGGGCCTCTCAGGGACATCTGCCGGAGTCGGCAGGACTTCCGGCATGGGGGAAGCGCGTCCATAGATACGGATGTGAGCGCGGAATACTCAGCGGATTCTCAGGTTCGTAGGTTTCTCCATCCGCAAAAAGTGCATGAGCGCCTAATCTGCGCGCTGTGCCGGGTTGCGGGCTGAGACAGGACATGGGTGTCCGGTCGGGGCCGGCCCTGACGCCACAAAGAGCCGGTGAGCCGTCGGGCCCGGCGGACCGAACGATGCGGACGGCCACAAGAAGCCTCGCGGCCGGGGTCCTGATGCAGCCCAGCTTCCTCGGGACGGACAGCTCCTATCTGCTGGACGCCCTTGGCAAGGCGCCGGAACGCCTCCGCGGGGTGGCTGTCATCGATCCCCGGACACCGGGGGAGGAACTCGACCGGCTCGTGGCTGCGGGCGTGTGCGGGATCCGTCCCAATCTGGTCGGCCGCCCGGTGCCCCCGCTGGGCGAGCGGCTCTGGCAGCGACTGGCCCACGAACTCGCCGCCCGCGCGCTCCACCTGGAGGTCCAGGCACAGCAACTGCAATGGGCGGAACTGGAGCCCTGGCTGCTTCGCTGGCCCGGCGCGGTGGTCGTCGGCCACCTGGGACTGCCGACGGCCCCGTCGCTGACCTACCCCGGCTCCGCCGCGCTCTCCCGGCTGCTGGCCGCGCCGCATGTGTGGGTGAAGGCTTCCGCGCCGTGTCGTTCGGCGCCGCGGGCGGCCACCGCGATGCTGCGCGGCCTGCTGAGCGTCGGCGGCGGCGAGCGGATGCTGTGGGGGAGCGACTGGCCCTGGACCCGCCACGAGGAAGGCCGGGCCTACGGCACGACCCTGACCTGGCTCACCGCGGAGCTCAGCCCCACCGAGGCCCAGCGGATCCTGTGCGTCAACCCGGTCCGGCTGTTCGACCGGTCGCCTTCCGCGACAAGGGGCGACCGATGAGGCACACCGCCGTACCCGGCCCGGCCGGGATTCAGCGGCTCGCGGAGTCCAGCGCCGACTGGAGCGACTGGCGGTAGCCCTCGCTGGTGTACGTGGCTCCGGAGACGGTGTCGATGTCGGCGCTCTGAGCCGTGAGCGCCTCTCGCGTCAGCTGCGGGATCGCGTAACTGTTGATCTGCTCGTCCCTCGGGTTCTCCTGGGGATAGGTGACCGCGGTGACATCGGTGAGTTTCCCGTTCTTCACGGTGACGCGGACCTGGACGGGGCCGTAGCGGGTCTGGACCGAGTCCCCGGTGAGGGTCCGGGTGCCCGTCGCCGAGCCGCCCGACCCGGTGGCCCCGGTCGACGTACCCGAACTGCTGGACGGCGCGGGGGAGGTGGCCAACCCGGAGACGGTCGGCATCGTGTGTGGCTTCAGTGACAGCAGCAGCACCATGCCGGAGACGGTCGCGGCGCTCGCCAGCACGATGCGGCGCAGGGGACGGTTCTTCCTCAACGTGTGCAAGGGGGCCTCACAGCTCGAAGGACTCGTGGTGGATACGGCGGTCCGGGACCCCGGCGGCGCGCAGTGCCTCGTACAGGTCCCGCGCGAAGTCGTGCGGGCCGCACAGGTACACGTCGTGGGCGTCCAGGTCGGGCACGGCGGCGCGCAGTGAGGGAGCCGTGAGGTCCGGGCGCCGGCCGTGCGGGCCGTTGAGCGCGTAGAGCACCTTCGCCCCGCGCCATCGTGCGATCGCCTCCAGCTCGCCGCCCAGGGCGAGGTCCTCCACCGTGCGGGCGCGGTAGAGGAGGGTGACGTCGCCGGGCAGCGTCTCGAACAGGGCTCGCAGAGGGGTGATGCCGGCACCGCCCGCGATCAGCAGGGACTTGTACGAGCTCTGCCGGTCGGCGGTCAGCGCCCCGTAGGGACCCTCCGCCCACACCCGGGTGCCCGGCCGCAGCAGGGGGACGGCGGCGCTGTGGTCGCCGAGCGCCTTGACGGTGATGCGCAGCACGTCCGGGCGCGGCGGCGCCGACAGGGAGTACGGCGTGGAGGTCCAGCGCATGCCCTCGGTGAGGAACCGCCAGCGGAAGAACTGCCCGGGCCGCGTGCCCATCTCGTCCAGCCGTCGGCCACGTATGACGACGGAGTGCACGCCCGGCGCCTCCCGGTGCACCGAGTCGACCCGCAGCCGGTGACGCAGGTTGAGCCGTACCGGAGCGAGGATCCGGAACCACCCCACCAGGGCCGCGACACCCAGGTAGAGCGCGTACCAGGCGGCCTGGGCCGCCTTGTTGCCGGTGAAGTCGGAGCCCAGGGCCAGCTGGTGGCCGAAGGAGAGGAAGACCGCGGCGTACGTGAGCAGGTGCACGTAGTACCAGAACTCGTGGCCGACCCGGCGGCGCACCGCACGGGCCGAGACGATCCCGACCGCGAACAGGATGACCGTGCCCGCGGTGGCCTTCAGCATCTCCGGGTAGTCCAGGACCACCGTGAGCGCCTCGTCGAGGAACGAGGAGCCGTCCTGGGCGGCGTATCCGAGCAGGATCAGCACGATGTGTGCCACCAGCAGACAGACCGTGTAGCGGCCCGCCATCGCGTGCCAGCGCGTCACCCGGTCCGCCCCGATCTGCCGCTCCAGCAGCGGTACGCGGGCCATCAGGCCGACGAGGACGGCACAGGCGTACCCGCACAGCAGCCCCGCGATCCGCCCGGCCCCGGTCAGCCAGCCGGCCGTACCGACGACCGACCCCGTGTCGTGCCACCACAGGGCGACCACGGCGGCGGCCCCGCCCCACAGGAGGGCGAGCACCGGGCCGGCGGGGGAGCGCCGGGGCGCGGGAGGCGCGGGGGCGACCCTTCGTTGCGCGTACGCCGTCGTCATCCGTGTGTCCCTTCGGTTTCCGTACGTCCTGTCGGCCGTCCGGAAACGACACTGTGCCGACGCAGTCTCTGAGCCCGCTCTCAGCGCGTCGCCCGCGACGCGGCCGAACCGCAGGTGGGAGGGGGCGGCCGGGTGGCCCGGTGGCAGAGCGGACTCAGAGGGAACTCAGAGGTCGGGAAGGCGGCCGGGGACGCGGTGAGACCGCATCCTGGTAACCGAGATGAACACTCCCCGCTCCCGCGGCCCCGGCCGCCCCGCGCTGACCCGGACCGACGGCACTCCGCTCCGGGTCCTCGTCGTCGACGACGACCCCGACCTCGCGGAGGTCCTCTCCGGCGCCCTGCGCTACGAGGGCTGGCAGGTCCGCACGGCGGGCGACGGCGTCTCGGCCGTCGCCGAGGCGCGCGAACTGCTGCCCGACGCCGTCGTCCTCGACGTCATGCTCCCGGACACCGACGGCTTCGCCGTACTGCGCTCGCTGCACGCCGTACGCCCCGACGTGTGTGTGCTCTTCCTGACCGCACGGGACGCGGTCGAGGACCGCATCGCGGGCATCACGGCGGGCGGCGACGACTACGTGACGAAGCCCTTCAGCCTGGAGGAGGTCGTCGCCCGGCTGCGCGGACTGCTGCGCCGGGCCGGCATGGCCCGGCAGACGGAGGACGGGCCGCGGCTGACCGTCGGCGACCTCGTCATGGACGAGGAGGCCCGCGAGGTCACCCGCGGCGGCGAACTCGTCGAGCTGTCCCCGACGGAGTTCGAACTGCTCCGCTTCCTCATGCGCAACCCGCGCCGTGTGCTCAGCAAGGCGCAGATCCTCGACCGGGTGTGGTCCTACGACTTCGGCGGACAGGCCCATGTCGTCGAGCTGTACATCTCATACCTGCGTAAGAAGGTCGACGCGGGCCGCCCGCCCATGATCCACACGGTGCGGGGCGCCGGATACGTGCTCAAGCCGGTGACCCGGTGAGGCCCCGGGTGCGGTTCCCCCGCCCGCACACGCTGCGGGCGCGGCTCACCGCCGGGCTCGTCGTGCTGCTCGCGGTCAGCTGTGCGGCCGTCGGGGTGGCGGCGGTGGTGGAGCTGAACGGCTTCCTCACCGGCCGGCTCGACCAGCAGCTGCGCGAGGCGGGCGTACGGTTCCCGGCGAGCCTGGAGCACGGCGTCCCGCTTCCTTCCGATCACGACGGCGACGAGGACGGCGACGGCGACACACGCCGCCAGGCCGCCGGAACCTTCGGCGCCCGGCTGGTCGGCAGCACGGTCACCAACGCGGCGGTGGTGGCGTCCGGCAGCGGTACGGGCACGGTGACCGTCGAGCTGAGCGCGCGGGACCGGAGACGGCTCGCCGGGCTGCCCGCCGACGGCGAGGGACACACGGTCGACCTCTCGACGCTGGACGACTACCGCATGATGGCGACCGAGGGCAGGGACGGGGACGTCCTGATCACCGGGCTGCCCACGGAGTCCGTGGAGGCCGCCGTCCACCGGCTGGAACTGGTCGCCGCGGTCGTCCTCGGTGTGGCCCTCGCGCTCGCCGGCGTCGTGGGAGCGCTGTGGGTGCGCTGGTCGCTGCGACCGCTCAGCAGGGTGGCCGCGACCGCCACCCGGGTCAGTGAGCTGCCGCTCTCCAGCGGCGAGGTGGAACTGTGGCCGCGCGCGCCCGAGGCCGACCCGCGCAGTGAGGTAGGACGCGTCGGCAGCGCCTTCAACCTGATGCTCGGCCATGTCGAGGACGCGCTGACCAAACGGCACGCGAGTGAGGAACGGCTGCGCAGTTTCGCCGCCGACGCCAGCCACGAACTGCGCACGCCCGTGGCATCGATCCGCGGGCACGCGGAACTGGCGCTGCTGCACCCGGACCCGGTGCCCCGGAAGGTCGTGCGTGCCCTGGAGCGCATCGAGGCCGAAGCGGCCCGCATGGGCGAGATGGTCGACGACCTGCTGCTCCTCGCCCGCCTCGACGCGGGTCGCCCCCTGGAACGGCGTCCCGTCGACCTGACCCGGCTCGTCCTGGACGCCGTGACGGACGCACAGGCCGCCGGCCCCGGGCACCACTGGACGCTGGAGCTGTCGGAGGAGCCGGTGACGGTGCCGGGCGACGCCCACCGGCTCCATCAGGTGCTGGCCAACCTGCTGGCCAACGCCCGTCTGCACACACCCGTCGGGACCACGGTGACCGTCTCCCTGCGGACCGACGCCGGTACGGCGGTACTGAAGGTGCACGACGACGGACCGGGCGTCGCCGAGGACATCCGGCCCAAGGTCTTCGAACGCTTCACCCACGCCGACCGCCGCCGCACAGAGGGCGCGGGCACCGGCACCGGCCTCGGCCTGTCCATCGTGGCGGCGGTGGCGGAGGCCCACGAGGGGAGCGTCCGCCTCCGGAGCCGCCCCGGATCGACCACGTTCACCGTCCGGCTCCCCACCGGCGAGGAGTGACCGGAACCGCTGCGTTTTCCCGGCCCCTGTTCTCGGAGGATCACCGCAGAAACCATGAGGGCCCCAGGACGTCGCCCCGGGGCCTCAATCTGGAGCGGGTGACGAGAGTCGGACTCGCACTCTTCCTGGAGGCGAGCGCTGGTCGGAAGGGCGCCATCGTCACGGCTGACGTCACTCGGCGCAGCGCTCTCGCAGCTCTGCCCTCGACCTTCTGGAGTATCTGTTCCATCGCGTACCCACAGTTGGTTCTGGGAGTTGGCGAACCGGCGGACGTGGAAGGCGGGCACCGTATGGTGTCGTGCTCCTGCTTGTCGGCGCGGATCAGCGTTCTCCAGGTCCCACTCGGCCATGCCGTGAGCCTCGCACGAGGCACTGACATTCAATGGATTCCTGGGCAGCCGCACGGGCCACGGCGGCGCTTGCCGCCGCGGCGAGGGCGCAGACGGTGAAGGCGTCCGTGAAGCCTCACTGAGGCTACGCGAGCCATCGCCCGGTTGCTGTGCACCTGATCTCGGCCTGGCACGACACCGAGGCGCCCGGCCTTCCGGCCGGGTGCCTCGGTCAACAGCGTTGTTCACACGCTCACTTGAACGACCGCAGCCGCAGGCTGTTGGTCACCACGAACACCGACGAGAAGGCCATCGCGCCCCCGGCGATCATCGGGTTGAGCATGCCGAGGGCGGCGAGCGGGATGGCGGCGACGTTGTAGCCGAAGGCCCAGAAGAGGTTGCCCTTGATGGTGGCCAGGGTCTTGCGGGAGAGGCGGATCGCGTCGGCGGCCACGCGCAGGTCTCCGCGTACGAGGGTCAGGTCGCCGGCCTCGATCGCCGCGTCGGTGCCGGTGCCCATCGCGAGGCCCAGGTCGGCGGTGGCGAGGGCGGCGGCGTCGTTGACGCCGTCGCCCACCATCGCGACCGTACGGCCCTCGCTCTGTAGCCGCCTGACGACGTCGACCTTGTCCTGCGGGAGGACTTCGGCGATGACCTCGTCGATGCCGACGGCCTTCGCGACCGACTCGGCGACGAGCTGGTTGTCGCCGGTCAGCAGGACGGGCGTCAGGCCCAGCCTGCGCAGTTCGGCCACTGCCTCGGCGCTCGTCTCCTTGACCGCGTCGGCCACGGTGAGGACACCGCGCGCCTCGCCGTCCCAGGCGACGGCGACCGCCGTACGGCCCTCGGCCTCCGCCGCGGCCTTGACCTCGGCCAGTTCCCGGGGCAGCTCGATGGACCACTCGGCCAGGAGCCTCTCGCGGCCGACGAGCACCGCGTGGCCGTGGACCACGCCCTGGACACCGAGGCCGGCGATGTTTTCGAAGCTCTCCGGGACGGGAAGGCTTCCGGTCCGCTCGGTCGCGCCCGCCGCGACGGCCTGGGCTATGGGGTGCTCCGAGGCGTGCTCCAACGCGCCTGCCAGCCGCAGCAGTTCGTCCTTGTCCACGCCAGGGGCGACGTACACGTCCTGGAGGGTCATCCGGCCGGTGGTGACCGTGCCGGTCTTGTCCAGGACGACGGTGTCGACGCGGCGGGTGGACTCCAGGACCTCGGGGCCCTTGATGAGGATGCCGAGTTGGGCGCCGCGGCCGGTGCCGACCATCAGGGCGGTCGGGGTGGCCAGGCCCAGTGCGCAGGGGCAGGCGATGATCAGGACGGCGATGGCGGCGGTGAAGGCGGCGACGGTGTCGCCGGTGGCGCCGAGCCAGACTCCGAACGTGGCGACCGCGATGAGGATGACGACCGGTACGAAGACCCCGGAGATCCGGTCGGCGAGCCGCTGCACCTCGGCCTTGCCGTTCTGCGCGTCCTCGACCAGCCTCGCCATTCGCGCGAGCTGGGTGTCCGTGCCGACGCGTGTCGCCTCGACGACGAGCCGGCCGCCGGCGTTCACGGTCGCGCCGGTGACGGCGTCGCCGACGCTCACGTCGACGGGTACGGACTCGCCGGTGAGCATGGAGCCGTCGACCGCCGATGCGCCCTCGACGACGGTGCCGTCGGTCGCGATCTTCTCCCCGGGCCGTACGACGAAGCGGTCGCCGACCGCCAACTGCCCGACGGGTACGCGTACTTCCTGGCCGCCGCGCAGTACCGCGACGTCCTTCGCGCCCAGTTCCATGAGCGCCCGCAGCGCGGCACCCGACTTCCTCTTGGCGCGAGCCTCCAGATACCGGCCCGCGAGGATGAACGCCGTCACCCCGGCCGCGGCCTCCAGATAGATGGAGGAGGAACCGTCCCCTCGGGAGACGGTGAACTCGAAGCCGTGGCGCATGCCCGGCATCCCCGCGTGCCCCCAGAACAGCGCCCACGCCGACCAGCCGAGTGCGGCGAGCGTGCCGATCGACACCAGCGTGTCCATGGTCGCGGCGCCGTGCCGGGCGTTGGTCCACGCGGCCTTGTGGAAGGGGAAGGCGCCCCAGACGACGACCGGTGCGGCCAGAGTCAGCGACAGCCACTGCCAGTTGTCGAACTGCAGGGCCGGAACCATCGCCATCAGGACGACGGGCACGGTGAGCACCAGCGAGACGTGCAGCCGCTGTCGCAGCGACAGCAGCTCGCCGTCCGCCGCCGGAGCGGCTTGCGCTCCGCCTCCGTCCACCGGGCCCGATGCGGGCGGGGGCGGCTCCTCGGCGGTGTAGCCGGTCTTCTCGACGGTGGCGATGAGGTCGGCGACCGCGACGCCTTCCGGGAACGAGACCTTCGCCTTCTCGGTGGCGTAGTTGACGGTCGCGGTGACGCCGTCCATGCGGTTGAGCTTCTTCTCGATGCGGGCGGCGCACGAGGCGCAGGTCATGCCGCCGATGGAGAGCTCGACCTCGGCGGCGGGCGCGGGCGCCGTGCCGGGGAGTGTCTTTTCGGGAGCCGTGCTGGTCATGCGTGTCTCCAGGGGCAGGCCGGGGCGTACGGCGTCCGTATCAGCGGAGCGATACGTCCCGGCGCGGGAGGAATTCGCGTGTCCGGGGCCGGGGTGGCCCCGAAGGCTTCGTCAGGCTCGGCCGACGAGTTCGTAGCCTGCCTCGTCGACGGCGGCGCGGACGGCCTCCTCGTCGAGCGGGCCGGCGGAGGTGACGCTGACCTCGCCGGACGTGGCGACCGCCGTGACCGCGGTGACGCCGTCCAGTGCGGAGATCTCCTGGGAGACCGCGCCCTCGCAGTGACCGCAGGTCATGCCGGACACCTTGTAGACGGTGGTGACGCCGACGTCCTGGACGTCGACCGTGGCGCCGGAGCCACAGGAACCGGAGCCACAGCAGGAGCCGGAGTTCGTCTCAGTGGTCATGGCTACTTCCTCAGGGTGTGGATGCGTGGGTCGTTCCCGGGAGGGGTGTGGTTCCCTGGCCCTCCGGAGACGTCAACACTATACCCCCTAGGGGTATTTCTGTCGGTAGTGGCGCTGCCCGCAATTAGCTAACTGGCTTAGTAGAAGCGTGATCTGCGGCGACAGGTCAGTGGGGATTCGCCTGGCTGCTCGCCGAACCGGTGCCGGACCGGACCCTCGGCGGCTCAACGGACGATCAGCGTGCCCGTCATGTTCGGGTGGAAGGTGCAGACGAAGGCGTAGCGGCCTGCCTCGGAGGGGGCGGTGAACGTCCCGGACTCTCCGCCCGCGATGCTCCCCGTGTCGAAGGCGTCGCCGTCCGTGGCCGTGACCGTATGCGCGGCGGAGTCCTTGTTGACCACGGTGATCTTCTCGCCGGGCCCCACCTCGGGATCGGCCGGGCTGAACGCGAAGTCCTCCGTCGTGATGCGGAGCGCGCCCGCGGATTCCGGCGAGGAGGGTGCTGATGAGGTCGGGGGGCTCGGAGGGGCCGGGGAGGGTTCCCCGTCCCCGTCGGAACAGGCGGTCGCGAGCAGCAGGGCGGCGACTGCTCCCAGGACCAGGGGAACGGCACGTCGGCGGCGAGGCGAAGGCGACACCGGATCGGACCCTTCGGTCGGCACCCGAGAGCGGCCTGGGCCGGGGATCACGGGTCCGAGCCCGCCCGGGCGCATGAATCGCTTGTGTCCATTCTCCGCCTCCGCCTCCGCCTCCGCCTCGGCCACGAGCGCCGAGCGGCTTCGTGGAGGGCGACAGCGCCCCGTGCCGGTCAGTGCCGGCCGGCCCTCACACGGCCATCATCAGCAGCATTGCGGACATGGTCCCGCCCATGCCGATGTGGGCCGCCAGCGCCGCCTCCGGCGCGGCTCCGAGTTTGCGGCGCCGCCCGTGGCCCGCCCGCTGTGCCGTACGGGTCCTGTCCCACACCGAGGTCGTCAGCGATGCCAGGAAGACGAACACCGTGTCCGGCATGGCGAGCAGCCATCGACCCCAGCTGAACCGGGCCCCGGCGCTCCGGCCGCCCTTGCGGGTGCCCCGGGTCCTGGCCCACACGGACGCCCCGATCGACAGCACGAAGTACACGGCGAGCGCCACGATCAGGAGCCGCCACACGGAGGCGCTCCCGGTGGCAGCGCCGGTGTCGGCCGCGGCCTGCGTCATACCGTGCATGTCCGTTCCGTGCGCGGAGCCCGTCCCCGCCATGGACTCCATCCCCGCCATGGACTCCGCGCCGGCCGTCTCGTGGCCGTGCGCGGTGCTCGCGGTGTTCTCCATGCCCGGCATGTGCGCCATGGAGGAATGTCCCAGGGCCAGCACCGGGCCGGACGACGTGCTCGTCATGGCGAGCGTCATGATCAGCATGCCGACGCTGCCGACGATGAGGTGCACCCAGTGACGGCCGTGCTTCCATCCGCCTTCGCGCGTGTGCCTGAACGCCATCGCCAAGCCTCCGAGCGCGAGGAGGGCGAACGCTCCCGACCACCACATGCCGTAGCCCGCGTACCAGGCGACCGTCGCCGGCAGCGCCATGGCGGCCATGCATAGGCCCATCAGCAGGTCACCTCCGGCCGCGAGCCGGACCGCGCCGCTGGTGGTCACCACGCGGACCGCGCTGACGGCGGCCACCAGGGCGGCGACCAACGCGATGGCCCAACTGAGCGCCATGATCCCCATCTTCACCTTCCTGATCGTCCGAGCGCGGCCGGACTGTGATGCCGGGACGCGGCCTCGTCGCGCGGAGCGCTCGTGGGCGTCTCCTGGGCGGTCGACTGCTAGTGCCCTTAGTACGTCCTGAGGTTGAGGAGCGTTCAGGGGACGGTGGGATTTCGCGGCCGGGCGATATGGATCTGCGGCGTACGTCGTCGGTGTGCCAGGGGGCGGGCGTCGACTCGTACGGCGTCGGCGCGGCCGCCCACCACGGCGCGGTCCGGTGCCACGGCGCCACCCCGAGCTGTCAGCCGGAGGCGCGGTGCTCTCCGGAGCGGGAGCCGGTTCAGGTCCGCCTCGGCCGTCGGTTCAGGGCACCGCCGCCGTGCGTCGGTCGCGTTGCCCGGGTACCCCCAGGGGGTAGCATGGGGACCTCGTCGATCGGTGAGGACGAGTGGAGCTCATGACGGCACGAACGGCTCGCAGCGGCGGCACAGCCGTCCGCTGGGCGTACGGGGTGTTCCTCACCCTGTGCGTCGCGCTGGCCGTGCTCGTCCACCACGAGACGTCCGCGACGGGCGTCCCGTCCATGCCGAGCGCAGCCCATGCCGTCATGCCGGGCATGGCCCATGCCGCTCACGTCATGCCGGACGAGACGGCACCGTCGGTCTCGGACGACTCCTCCCACAGCGCCCACGGCGACGGCGCGTGTGCCGCGCCCGGTATGCAGCACTGCGCCATGGCGAGCATCGACTCCGTGCAGCTCGCCGTTCCCGCCCGGGCCGTGTTCGACCCGCTGGTGAACCCGGGCCAGGCGGTGGCCGGACGTACACCCGGCGCCACGGTCGGCCGAGCCCCGCCAGATCTGTCCGTCCTCTCGCGACTGCGCATCTAGGCCGCGCCGGGCGGCGCGTGATGTGCCGTCCCTCCGCGACCACATCGGCAGTTTCGACCCAGAGGACACAACCCCATGAACAGCATCGACCGACGCTCCGTCCTGCTCGCCGGACTGGGGGCCGCCGGGGCGGGCGCGCTCGCGGCGTGCAGCAGCGGCTCCGGCTCCGATGGCGGCAACGCACTGGTGAAGCCCTCCGGCTCGGCGGTCGCCGCCGCCGAGAAGAAGCGCAAGGGCACCGGACGCCGGCAGCGGCTCGCCCTGACCGCGGCGCCCGCCATGATCGACCTGGGCGGCGGCGTCATGCCCAGGACCTGGGCCTTCGACGGCCGCACCCCCGGTAAGGAGGTCCGCCTCTCCGTCGGTGACACCCTGGTCGCCGAGCTGTCGAACCAGCTCCCGAACAGGACGACCACGTCGGTCCACTGGCACGGCATCGCGCTGCGCAACGACATGGACGGCGTACCGCCCACCACCCAGACCGCCGTCCGGGCCGGCTCCACGTTCACCTACGAGTTCGTCGCCGACGCGCCGGGCACGTACTTCTTCCACCCGCACGTCGGCGTCCAGCTCGACCGCGGCCTGTACGCCCCGCTGATCGTCGAGGACCCCAGGGAGACCCTCGCCTACGACGACGAGTGGGTCGTCCTCCTCGACGACTGGGTCGACGGCGTCACCGGCACCCCCGACGAGGTCTTCGCGGAACTCGAGCAGGGCATGGGCGGCATGGACATGGGGGAGAGCGCAGGTCCGAGCTCCAGTTCCAGCGGCATGGAGGGCCACGACATGGGGGGCGGGATGGACATGGGCGGCGACTCGGCGTCCCCCTCGGCCTCCGCCTCGTCCGGCGGCATGTCGATGAGGTTCATGCTCATGGGTGCCGGGAGCGACCTGCTCGGCGGCGACGCCGGCGACGTGAAGTACCCGCACCACCTGATCAACGGCCGGGTGGCGGCCGACCCGGACGTCCACACCGGAAAGCCCGGCGGGAAGGTGCGCCTGCGGATCATCAACGCGGGCGGGGACACCGCCTACCGGGTCGCCCTCGGCGACCACAGGCTGACCGTCACGCACACCGACGGCTTCCCGGTCCGGCACCAGGAGGTGGACGCCCTGCTGGTCGGCATGGGCGAGCGGTACGACGTCCTGGTCACCCTCGGCGACGGGGTCTTCCCGCTCGTCGCGCTGGCCGAGGGCAAGGACGCGAACGGTCTCGCTCTCGTCCGTACCGGCTCGGGGAGCGCGCCGAAGGCGACCGTCCGCCCGAAGGAACTCGACGGCGTGATCATGAGCGCGTCCCAGCTGCGTGCCGCCGACGACGTACGGCTGAAGTCCGCCAAGGCCGACGTCACGCACCGGATCAAGCTGACCGGCGGCATGGGCAGGTACGACTGGGCCATCAACGGCACGCCGTTCGACATGAACGACCCCGGGGCCCACCCGATCCTCGTCGAGGACGGTCAGCGCGTCCGGCTCGACTTCGTCAACGACACCGACATGTGGCACCCGATGCACCTGCACGGGCACACGTACCAACTGGGCGACTCCGGGCCGCGCAAGGACACGGCGATCGTGCTGCCCAGGAAGAAGCTGTCCGTCTTCTTCGACGCCGACAACCCGGGTCAGTGGATGCTGCACTGCCACAACGCGTACCACGGCGAGGCCGGGATGATGGCGAACGTGGCCTACCGGGCCTGACGTTCACCTCGCGCCGTCCGGGCGGGCGCATCGGCCGGCGGTGGGCGCGTCCGGACGCGGCGTGCAGGAGGTCACGGCGAGATGTCCCCCTCGCGGGGCGCGGGTTCGAAGCCGGATGCCGTCGCCGCTTCCCGCCTGCGCTGCCGCCTCTCCCGCCAGGCCAGCTCCGCTATCAGAGCCGCGCCGAAGATGATGGCCAGCACCGTTGCGACGGCGCCGAAGGTGGAGACCGCCGACAGGAATCCGCTCCGGTCCTCCTTCGTGTCGGCTGCGACCTGAATGGCGCCGAGGATGCTGCTCTGGGCGTAGGTGTCGGTGAATCCGGTCATATCCCCTCCGGTTCGCTCCCGTTGAAAGGGGCGTGACGCCTACGCTACCCGACAACAGCTAAGCTACTTAGTAGATGACTGGTTTTGGCGTCGTTCGGCCGTGGCCGTACTCCGCGTGACCGGACTCCGGTACCGGGGACTCGGAAGCGGGCGTGCTCGTCTCGCTGCGGGACACGCTGCGCCGACGCGAGATCTGGGTGCCGGGCGCGAACCGGTGGCGGAACCCGGAGGACGATCTGCCACCGGACTTCGAGGACAGAGTTCACCTCGGCCATCGCGCGGGAGGCGGTACCGAAGGCGGTGCTGCGGCGCCGTCCGCTGCCGGTGGTGACTCGTCAGAGCGAGCCGCGACTACCGGTGGAAAGGCCGTGCAAGGGCTGGGCTCTTCACGAGGCGAGGGGCGCGAGCTCGGTGAAGGTCTTTCCGCCGTCGAGGGATTCGTACACTGCGGTCTGTGTAGCGGCGAGAACACGCTCGGCGTCCACCGCGGTCAGCGCCTGGGGCTGTCCGCCGGGCACGGTCGTGAGCTGTTTCCATGTCTTGCCGCCGTCCGCGCTGCTGCTCAGTGTCCCGGACGGGTCGATGCCGAACAGGGACTTCTCCGCGGGCCAGGCCACAAACGCCTGGACCGGCTCGTCACCCTTGCCGAAGGTACGGCCGCCGTCGGTGCTGGCCACGACGCCGTCGGCGGTCGTGGCCAGCAGCTGGTCTCCGGCCGGGCCGACCGCGAGGTCGAGGGTGTCGAGCGAGGCCCGGTCGTCCCAGCTCTTGAGGTCGCTGCTGACCCGGACCCGGCCGGCCTCGTATCCGTAGACGGTTCCCTTGGCCGAGTCGAGAGAGTGGAAGTCGGCTTCCCCGGACAGCGACCGGGACGTCCATGTGACGCCCGCGTCCTTGCTCTCGATCAGACCGACGTTCCCCGGACGGTCACTGCCCGGGACGCCGTGTCCGCTGGCGATGAAGGTGTTCTTACCGATCACCGTGAAGCCCATGAAGTCGTCCCGGCTGTCGCCGACGAGCTTCGGCTTCCCGCCCGGGGCCACGGTGTAGAGGCCGTTGTGGGTGGCGACGTACACGCGCCCGTCGGCGGGATCGACACCCAGGCCATGCACGTGGGAGAGCATCTCCGACGAGTCCGACGCCACCGTGCCCGTACCCGCGGAGCCGCCGCAGGCGGCGAGGGCCAGGAAGGCGATCGAGGTGCCCACGACGGCGGGCAGCTCACAGACGGCCGGACGTGCGGTCACTGAAGTTCCTTGTGGGGTACGGGTGCTGGTGCTCAGGGCCGGGACGCGGCGAAGAACGGCATGGAGTCCAGCGGGACGATCTCGATGTTCTTGCCGGTGCGCGGCGCGTGGATGGCCTTGCCGTCGCCGACGTACATGCCGTTGTGCTGGTTGTCGTTGTACCAGTAGATGATGTCGCCCGGCTGTAGGTCCGACCTG
Source organism: Streptomyces sp. NBC_00075 (assembly GCF_045041225.1). Classification (NCBI taxonomy): domain Bacteria; kingdom Bacillati; phylum Actinomycetota; class Actinomycetes; order Kitasatosporales; family Streptomycetaceae; genus Streptomyces; species Streptomyces sp. NBC_00075. The sequence goes on along the minus strand of NZ_CP108243.1, from coordinate 248,875 downwards.
GACACCTTGCGGCCCGCGTCGTACAACTCCTTGACGGTGCGGGGCAGGGAGACCCCCGCCGTGCGCCAGGCCGCTCCCACGAGTCCTGAGCAGTCGTAGGAGTCGGGGCCGGTCGAACCCCACTCGTACGGTTTGCCGAGCTGGGCGTACGCGAAGTCGATGGCTGTCTTGGCGCGACCGCTGGCGGGGCCGTTGTAGGAGGCGGGGGAGTCGCTGGCGCCCGCGGCGGCGTCGTCGCGCTCCTGGGCGGCCTCCATCCTGGCGCGCTGCTGGGCGGTCAGACTGTTCAGGAGCTTGCGCGCCCTGGCGAGCTTGCCCTGGACCTCGTCCTTCTTCTCGGCGGCCCTGGCACGCGTCTCCTCCAGGGCCTTCATGCGCTGCTGGGCGTCCGCGCGTTCCTGCGTCAGCTCGCGCTGCTTGACCTGCATCGCGCGTAGGGCGTCGGCCTGGCGGCTGCTCGTACGGTCGAGTATCTCGGCCTGGTCGAGGTACTCGTCCGGGTCGCCGGACAGGAACAGCTGCACACTCGGGTCGATGCCGCCGCTGCGGTACTGTGCGGCCGCCAACGGGCCGATCTGCTCCCGCAGTTCGTTGACCTCCTGCTGCTTGCGGGCCAGCCGGTCCCGCGCGCCGTCCACCTCGCGCCGCAGCTTCTCCTGCTCCGCGCTGACGGCGTTGAACTCCTCCGTGGGAGCCTCGGCCTCCTCGTAGAGCTCCTCGACCTGCTTGCGCACCTCGTCCACCGTGGGCTGGGGGGCCGCCTGGCTCTGTGTCGGCAGGAGGCTGACGGCGCCGGCGGCCATGCCGAGGGTGGCTATCCGGGCACGGCTGGGCGGCTTCGGCCGACGGTGGGTTCCCATCGTGGGGTGACTCCTCTGCGCGGTTGGTGTACCAGGCGACGGACTGCGGCGGCCGTCGTACCGACGCCCAGTGCGCCGACCCGTCAAGCGCGTTAGAACTTAGTAGCTTCGTAGTGGGAATCGCAAGCGAGTCCGAGTCACATGCGTTTCACGTGAATCGGTCAGCCGAGCCCGGGCGGGCAGGCGACCAGCAGCGGCAGCAGCGGAACCGCGAGGGCCACGGCTGCGACAGAACTCCACAGGGCCGGATGGGGCGCCGCGCGTGGACCGAGAACCCGCTTCACGCGGATGAGGACGGTGTGGCCGCCCGCGGCGAAGGCGCCCTTGGGGGTGCGGGCCGCGGCCATCTCGTACATCGCGGTGGCCAGCACCTCGTCGGAGTGACTGCGCAGGGCACGGTCGTCCGCGATCATCTCCAGCAGCAGTGCCGTCTGCTCTCGGGCATGGCGGGCGAGCGGGAGCCGGCGGAACACCGAGTGGAAGGCTTCCACGGCAGCCAGGACCAGGTGATGGCGGCCCGCGATGTGCGCCTGCTCGTGCTCCAGCACGGCGCCGAGCTGATCCGGTGTGAGCTGACGCACGGTGGCGTCGCTGATCACGATCCGGGGGTGGCGGCCGGGCAGGCAGTACGCGGCGGGGATGTCGTACGGCAGGACGGTGGCACACAGGCGTGCCGAGTGGCGGCCCACCAGGTCGAGGGCCTCCCGGTGCTGTGCGCGCGCCCGCCGGGCCCGCACGACGTGGAAGACGAATCCGGCCGACAAGGCGGTCCCGACGGCGGCGGGCACGCCGACAGCCAGCCGGTCCGCCGTGCCGGGGTCGGGCGTGCCCGCACCGACATCGAGCCCGCAGGAGTGCAGCAGGCCGACGAGACCGGCGTGCAGGTGCTCGGTCGGCATGGCGAGGTTGTACGCGAAGAGCGCCACGCCGATCGAGAACGAGAGCGTGAGTGCGTGCCACACCGCCGCCGCCAGGGCCGGAGCCCGGTACGGCCAACTGCTGCGGAGCATCAGCTGCGGAGCGACGAAGCCCACCGCGACCGTGTAGCCGGCCAGGACGGGGGCCGCGTTCACGACTTCGCCTGTCGTCCGACGTTCCGCAGGGCCCTGCGCAGGGCGGCCACCTCTTCCTCGGACATGCGCTCGACGAAGTGGACCAGCGCGGCCGGACGGTCCTTGCTCTCCCCCAGGCCGTCCTCCATGAGCGCGGCGGCGTACGCCTCGCGGCTGCGGACCGGCGTGTACAGCCAGGCGCGCCCCTGCTTGCCGCGCAGCAGCCAGCCCTTGGTGTACAGGATGTTGGTGACGGTCATCACTGTTGTGTACGCGACGGGGCGGGTCTTGTTGATGTCGTCGACGACCTCCCGCACCGTGGCCGGACGGTTCCATGTCCAGAGGCGGTCCATGATCTCCGCCTCGAGGTCCCCCAGCCGTCGCATGGACCTGACTTCCTTTCGCCACCGAATGCGCGAGTGAATACGCAGATCCATAGTAGACGGCTGGGTCTGTCGGACTTCCCCGGTGGCGGACGCGCCCGCTCGGTCGGTGCGTGGTCCGCCTCGGGTACGTCCTGGAAGCGGGGGATCAATCGTCCTGTGCCTACGATGGCGCCGTGACGCGCCGCGTACAGCTCGCCCCTGGACCGCAATCGATACTGCGGTCCTGTGGGCTGCTCGTGGGCGCTCTGCTGCTGGGCCTGCTCGGTATGCACGGTCTCGGACCGGTACCGGAGGCCGCGGCTGTTCGCGGGCACGACCGGACGGTGGCGTCCGCGGGCATGGACACGGGGGCCACGGTGTCCGAGCCCGCCGAGTGCGATCACCGCGGCGACTGCCAGGGCCACGCGGCGCATGCGGATCCGACCTGTGCCTCCGCGTCGGTGAGCGGGGCACCCGGTGTGGTGCCCGTACTGCTGCCCGATCCGGTGGCCCGCGACGGAGTGCCGCTCGTGGTCACTTCTCCGGGCGGCAGCGGCCCCGACGGCGGCCGGGCGCCGCCTTCACTCTCCGAACTCCAACTCCTGCGGATCTAGAGCGATCCGCGTGACGCCGCATGCCCATGAGGGCGCGGCGCCGCGTATCGGCACGCCCTTCGCAGATCCGATCCCAGGAGTTCCACCATGACCGCACACCGCAAACTCATCCGCCGTACCGCCCTGGCCGCCACCGCCGGAGTGGCCGCCCTCGTGCTCACCGCCTGTGGCGCCGGAGGGCACGACATGGGATCCATGGGTTCCGACTCCAGCCCGTCCGCACCCGCGTCCGCCTCGGACCAGGCCGGCGAACACAATGACGCCGACGTCGACTTCGCCACGGAGATGATCCAGCACCACCGCCAGGCCGTCGAGATGGCCGAACTGGCCGCCGACCGTGCCTCGTTGCAGGAGGTCAAGGACCTCGCCACGAAGATCAAGGGGGCGCAGGACCCGGAGATCAGGACGATGTCCGGCTGGCTCACCGCATGGGGCGAGGAGGTTCCCGCCGACATGTCCGGCATGGCGGGCCACGACGTGTCCTCCGGCATGCCCGGAATGATGAGCAGCGGGGACATGGACAAGCTGGCGAAGGCATCCGGCGCCGAGTTCGACGAGATGTTCCTCGACATGATGGTCCAGCACCACGAGGGCGCCGTCGAGATGGCCGAGGCGGAGAAGGCCGACGGCAGGTACGGCCCCGCGACGAAGCTCGCGGACGCCGTCGTCACGGCCCAGACCGCCGAGATCGAGCAGATGGACAAGATGGTCGGCAAGAGCTGACGCAGCTCCATGAGACGGTGGGCCGCCGGGGACTCACCCCGGCGGCCCACCGGTCGCGTCTTCGCCGCGAGGCGTCGTACCGACTGTTTGCAGTTGGCGAAGTTCCTTTCCCGTCCCTGTGGTTGGTCTCACGGGGGTGGCAGATTCAGGCGCACTTGGCTTGTTCACGCAGTGTTCCTGTCCTTCGCAACGCAAGGGGCTTCCGAGGCGGGTTAGGATCACGGCGTGATTACGGCCTGGTCGCCCTCCGGTGCGCAGCGGAGCCGCTCGACAGCGGTTCTGTGGCGCGTGCTGGGCTTGGGCCTGTTCCTCTTCGGTCTGCTGTATACGCACGCTGTCAGCCCCGATGCCACGGTGCGTCATGTCGCTTCCGACGAAGGCGCTGTGGTGTCCGGCGTTCGTTTCGAGCCCATCGCGGACCGCGAAAAGGTTGCGATCGCCACGTCGGCGGTGCCCGTGAGCGCGGCGTCCGACGATCCGTCGGGGGACCATCACGACGGTCGCGGGCAGCACCATGCCGGCGGGGAGTGTGCGCTGGGGCAGTCTCCGCAGGGGCCCGGTGTGGGCGTGCCCTGCCTGTCTTCGCTGAGTTCGGAGAGCGATGACAACGGCCTGCCCCGTCTGGTGGACGCTCGTCACGCCGCGGCCCGGGACCTCGTAGCCCCGACAGCGCATGCGGCGGACTCCGCGGTTCTGCGTATCTAGGTCAGCGCGCCTTCCTGGCGTCTGACCTCCTCCGCCTGGCGTTCTTCGGCGCGGTGCGGGGATGGACGACGACCGTTTCCGCCATCCCACTGATCTCTGTCCCTGCCGTGATGCTTCCGGCCGGGGCAGGGCCGCACGGAGGACTTGTGCCCCCCACGCCTGCCACCGTCCGCATCCATGCCCATACGGCGTGTTCGCTTCGGAGGAACCGATTCGTCTGGGGTGTGCTGTACGCCCTGCTGCTCGCGGTGCTGACGTGCCTCAGCGATCAGCTCCATACGTCGGAGCAGCCGTACGGTCACTCGGCCGCCGCGTCGAGTGAAGCCCCGCCGCCCCCGGACGACTCCGAGGGCGAAAGCCTCGACGCATCGGGGACTCCCGACCGTTGTCACGACGCCCCTTCCGAGGCAGCCGCGTTCTCGAAGTCCTCGGCTCGTGTCTCATCGCCCGCGACCGTCGGCGCGGCGTCGCCGACGGATGCGGCGGACCGCCTCTCGCACGATCCCCGGGGCGCCGCGCGAAGACTCCCGCCGAGCGGTGGCCGGTCCGCTCTCATCGTCCTCTGCCAGTGGCGCGTATAGGCGTCGCCCTGGCAGGTCGGCCCCGGCCGGACCCGCCGCGCGCCTCGCATCCGCCGGCGCGCGAGACGAGCATCCGCACGCGTCCGCATCGAACGAGAGCGAAAGAGATGCACTCTCTGACCACGAGTGACTTCACCCCCGCCGCCTCCACCCTCCCCGGGCTGGTCGGCAACACCCCTGTCCTGCGCGTGTCCCAGCCCTTGTCCCCGCCCGACCGGGGCTTCTGGGCCAAGCTGGAGGGCTTCAACCCCGGCGGCATCAAGGACCGTCCCGCCCTGCACATGGTCGAACGGGCCCGCGCCCGCGGCGACCTGCGCCCGGGATGTCCGATCATCGAGTCGACCAGCGGCACTCTCGGCCTCGGCCTGGCCCTGGCCGGAATGGTCCACGGGCACCCCGTCACCCTGGTCACCGACCCGGGCCTCGAACCGTCGATGAACCGTCTGCTCACGGCCTACGGCGCCACCGTCGACATGGTCGCGGAGCCGCACCCCACGGGCGGCTGGCAGCAGGCCCGCCGAGACCGGGTCGCCGAACTGCTGACGCGGAGCCCCGACGCCTGGTGCCCCGACCAGTACGGCAACCCGGACAACGTCTCGGCCTACACCCCGCTGGCCCTCGAACTCGCCTCGCAGGTCGGCCACATCGACATCCTGGTCTGCAGTGTCGGGACAGGCGGTCACTCGGCCGGCATCTCGCGCGTCCTGCGCCAGCTGTACCCCGGGATGCGACTGGTCGGCGTGGACACCGTCGGCTCGACCATCTTCGGCCAGCCCGCCCGGCCCCGTCTGATGCGCGGCCTCGGCTCCAGCATCCACCCGCGCAACGTCGCCTACGAGAACTTCAGCGAGGTGCACTGGGTGGCACCGGGCGAATCGGTCTGGGCGTGCAGGAAGTTGGCCTCCTCGCACTACGCCACGGGCGGCTGGAGCGTCGGCGCGGTCGCGCTGGTGGCCGGCTGGCTCGCCCGTACGGCCCCCGTCGGCACCCGGATCGTGGCGATCTTCCCTGACGGGCCCCAGCGGTACCTGGAGACCGTCTACGACGACGAATACTGCGCCAGGCACGGGCTGTTGGGCGTTACTCCCGCGCCCGAACCCGAGGTCGTCGGCCGTCCCGACGACAAGGAGGTCACCCGCTGGACCCGCTGCACGAGGGTCAGCGACCCCCTCTCCCCGATGGCCGGGACAGCCGGTGCCGAAGGCGGTGCGGCGCGGTGAGGACGATGCTCACGCAGGTCCGCTCCTACGAGCGGAGCGTCCAACTGCTCATGGTGAACCAGTTCACCATCAACCTCGGCTTCTACATGCTGATGCCGTACCTGGCCGCCCACCTGTCCGGCTCCCTCGGCCTGGCCGGCTGGCTGGTCGGACTCATCCTGGGCGTACGGAACTTCAGCCAGCAGGGCATGTTCCTCATCGGCGGCACCCTTGCCGACCGGCTCGGCTACAAGCCGCTGATAGTCGCCGGATGCGTGCTGCGCACGGTGGGCTTCGCCACGCTCGGCCTGGTCGACTCGGTTCCCGCGCTGCTCGCCGCCTCGGCGGCCACCGGTTTCGCGGGGGCGTTGTTCAACCCGGCCGTACGTGCCTATCTCGCCGCTGACGCGGGGGAGCGCCGCGTCGAGGCGTTCGCCCTCTTCAACGTCTTCTATCAGGCGGGCATACTGCTGGGCCCGCTGGTGGGGATGCTGCTGACCGGCTTCGACTTCCGAGTCACCTGCCTCGTCTCGGCGGCGGTCTTCGCGCTGCTGAGCGTCGTACAGATCCGCTCGCTGCCCACGAGGCGGGCGGACGACGCGGCGGACGCGAAAGCCGACGGGCGCGAGCGGGTGCTGGCCCAGTGGCGCGGGATCCTGCGCAACCGCGCCTTCCTGCTGTTCTCCACGGCCATGATCGGCTCGTACGTGCTCTCCTTCCAGGTCTACCTGGCGTTGCCGCTGGAGGTGCGACGCCTGGGCGGCGACGGCGAGTTCGGAACCGCGGCCGTCGCGGTGCTCTTCGCGGCTTCGGGCCTGGCTACGATCTTCGGCCAGACCCGGGTGACCGCGTGGTGCAAGGCGAGGCTGGAGCCCGGACAGGCCCTGGCCTGGGGGCTGTTGAGCATGGGCGTGGCGTTCGTACCGCTGCTCGTGGCAACGGCCGTGCCCATACCGGACGAGGGGCTGGGGCGCCGGCTGCTCGCCGCCGTCCCACCGACGCTGGCCGCGCTGCTGCTGGCGCTGGGCACGATGATCGCGTACCCCTTCGAGATGGACACGATCGTCCGCCTGTCGGGCGACCGCCTCGTGGCCACGCACTACGGCCTCTACAACACCATCTGCGGTGTCGGCATCACCTTGGGCAACCTGCTCACCGGGGCGGCCCTCGACGCCGCGCGGTCGGCGGGCATGGCCGCACTGCCCTGGCTGGCGCTGCTCGTCCTGGGACTGGCCTGCGCCGCGTCCCTTTACGGACTGAACAGGACCGGCCGCCTGACCCGCGAGGCTCCTGAGTCTCAGACGGCGGTGATCTGACAGGAGTCCATCCAGAGGGTGGGGCAAGGGGCCCAGCGCCGCTTGCCCCACCCTCGGTTGTGACCGGTATGACGCCCCTTCGGCCGGATGCGGTATGGCCCGCTTTCGACGAAGGACGTACGGACTGCCCTGGCTGAGACGGCGATTTCCGCGATCGCGCCGCCTACCTTGGTGCCGCGTACAGCCATGGTCATGCGCTGTGAGGACCGGTCGCGGGGCGAGGGCTCCGTCGGCTGGGCGGTGTGCCTGGCCTGGCCACGACGTTGAACAGCAGGTTGGTGGGGGTGACCGCCCGGCTGGGTACGCCGAGCACGCTCAGTTGCCAGGGCAACGGGAACACCGCGCCCGCGCCTCCACCGGCGCGGTCACCGCAGCGATCAACAGGTCGACGGCCCAACCGGACAGTTCTGTCGACCACTCCGCTCCATCCCGTCCGGCCGGTGCCGCTGCCATGGACTGCTGCCGATTCGTGGGGTGGCAGAGCAGAGGTGCCACCTTGTGCCGCTGGGGCATGCCCCGCGCTTACCGCTCCTGTGGTGTAAGCGGGCCGTCAGCGACGCAAGCCGTGTACGGCAACTCATCGGGGAAGGATGCTCCGATGCCACCTGGCGGCTGTTCTCCGAGGACAGCCACCAAGCGGAGGGAGAGTCATGCGTTTCGCCGTGTTCAGCCATGCATCTGATGAGCGGTATCGGATGGTGACCAGCGGCCGGCCGGCCCCCGGTCGTACACCCCCTGGGGTTGGCCGGGACGGCCGGCAGCCGCGTCAGCGGGAGCGGCGCGTCCTGGCGGGGAGGAAACGCGGAGCCGGGGGGCCGCCGGTCCCGGAAGGTCTCAGACCGTCGGGTATGTCGCGATCTTGCTGGCATACCCCCAGGGGGTAGAAGATATACCCCCTGGGTGTATGTTCACATCCATTGCAAGATACCCCATGGGGGTATATGTTTCGTCGTATGACGTTCCTGCTGTCGGCCCTTCCAGGGAGACTCTTATGAAGACCTGGCCGAAGATCACCGGCTTCGTCGCAGCACTGGCCCTTGTGTTCGGCGCGGCCTACGGTGTGGGCAGCCTGGCCGGATCCGACGACTCGGGCACCGAAGCGGGTACGCATGCCGCCGTTGAGGTCGAGACGGCGGAGGGCGGCGGCGCGGACGATGCCGTGGAAGTCCCCGAGGGGTTGCAGGTCTCGGCCCACGGCTACTCGATCGACCTGAAGACCCCGCGGATCGAGCGCGGGCGCGCCACCGGGATACGGTTCGCCGTCCTGGACGCGAAGGGGCGACCGGTCACCGACTACACGGTGGAACAGGAGAAGGAACTCCACCTGATCCTGGCCTCCCGCGACCTGACCGTCTACCGTCACCTGCACCCCACGCGGTCCACCGACGGCACGTGGCACGTCTCCGTGAATCTGCCGACGGCCGGCGACTACCGCCTCTTCGCGGACTTCGCCCCGGCCGCCGGGGACGGCGAAAGCCTCACCCTGGGCACCGACCTGGCGGTCGCGGGGAGCTACCAGCCGCAGCCGCTGCCCCAGCAGGTGCCCACCAGCAAGGTCGACGGCTACACGGTCACCCTGCGCGGGGACCTCGACGCCGGCTCCGCACGGGAGCTGACCTTCGAGGTGAGCAAGGACGGCAGGCCGGTGACCGACCTGCAGCCCTACCTCGGCGCCTACGGGCACCTGGTCGCCCTGCGCGCCGGCGACCTGGCCTACCTCCACGTCCACCCCAACAGCGAGGCCGGCTACCCCAGGACGAAGCCCGGTCCGACCGTCTCCTTCACCGCCACCGCGCCCAGCGCCCACGGCTACCGCCTCTTCCTCGACTTCAAGCACGAGGGCAAGGTCCGGACCGCGAACTTCACCGTCCAGGCGGACCTCGGCGGCGACACCGCCCAGGAGAGCGGCTCGGGGGAGCACGGGCACGAGTGACGCCCCGCCGCCGCCCGGCAGCCTGACGGCCGTGCCCGGTTGGCGTACGGCCGAACCCTGCAACAGTTCCTCACCCGCGCACGACGCTCCGTACGAGATCGAGAAGCATGAGCCTCGCCAACTCGGTCACCGTCCCCTTCCTGGCTGTGTTCCTGCGCAAGGACGGAGATCTGGCACTTCGTCGTCGCGATGGTGGTGTTTCTCGCTCGGCGAGATCCTCATCTATCCGGCGGAGTTCGCCATCATCGACCGGATCGCGCCGGAAGCACGCCGTGGCGCCTACTTCGGCGCGCAGGCCTTCGCCCAACTCGGCGTCTTCGTCGGCCCGTTCACCGGCGGCCTGCTGCTCGCGGCCTACGACGGCACCACCATGTTCCCCGGTGTCGGCTGCTTCGCCCTGGCCGGCGTGGTCATCTATCTGCTCGTCGGCCGACGGATCCCGGGCCTGGGCACCTCCGGACCGGACCTCCCGGTGGAGCGCGAAGGAGGAGCATGCCGATGAGGTGGAGTGGGAGAGGGCTGCGGCTGCTGACGCTGCCCAGCCTGCGCGCCCAGCAGAGCCGCGACCGGCTCCTACTCGGCGGGCTGATCGAGGGCGCCGACATCCGGCGCGACGAACCTGGGGCCGGACGCCGACTTCGACGAGGCGTGGACCGAGGAGCGCGTCATTGCCGTACGAGGTGCTGAGCCCGTACGAGTGCGAGCTGCCGACGGTACACGTGAGCTTGTTCCGCTTTGACGGACACCATTGGTGTGGTGGTCAGGCTGCGAGTGCGGTCTCGTATTCGGCGGGACTGCGGTAGCCGAGGCTGCTGTGCAGTCGGTGCAAGTTGTACCAGCCCTCGATGAAGTCGAAGATCGCGGTGCGGGCGGCGGCCCGGCTGGGCCAGGAGCTCGTGTCGAGCAACTCCCGTTTGATGGTGGCGAAGAAGGACTCGGCGAGCGCGTTGTCCCAGCACTGCCCGGTGCGGCCGACCGACAGGCGGACGCTGAACTCTCCTGCCAGCGAGGCGAATTGCTGACTGGTGTACTGACAGCCGCGATCCGAGTGAAAGATCACCGGCCGCGCGGGGCGACGCTCGCGGCAGGCGGATTGGAGAGCGTCGGCGACCAGTTCGGTCCGCAGGTGGTCGGCAGTGGACCAGCCGACCACGCGGCGGGAGGCAATGTCGATGACGGTGGCCAGATAGAGCCAGCCCTCATCGGTGGCAACGTAGGTGATGTCACCGCACCAGCGGGTGTCGAGGCCGTCCGGGTCGGGAGCGAAGTTGCGGACGACGAGGTCGGGCCGGGCGGCGGCCCGCGGGTCGGGGATCGTCGTCAGCCGCCGTCGTCTGCGGTGGCGGCCCTGCAGCCCGGCGTCGCGCATCAGTCGGGCGACGCGGCGCCGTCCGCAGTCCTCGCCCTGTCGTTGCAGGGCGGCATGGACCCGCGGGACCCCGTAGGTTCCACGGGACCGCTCGTGGACTTCGGCGATCTTCTCGGTCAGCTCGGTGTCACGGACCGCCCGCGGCCCGGGCTTGGCGGTGCGGCGGGCGTAGAAGGCGGTTCGGGAGACCTGCAGCAGTTCACACGCACGCTTGACGCTGTGACCGCCATGCTTTTCCGCCTCGATGAACGGGTGCACCGTCACCGGGTCTCCTTCGCGAAGAAAGCTGTCGCCCGCTTGAGGACCTCGACGTCCTCGCGCAGCCGGCGGTTCTCCCGCCGCAGCGCGGCCAGTTCCTCGCGTTCGCTGCTGGTCAGTCCGTCGCGTTCGCCTGCGTCGACTTCGGCCTGGCTGACCCACAGCCGCACTGCCGTCTCGGTCAGATCGAAGTCCTTGGCGATCTGACCGACCGAGCGGTCACCGCGCCGGCACAGCTCGACGATCTCGGCCTTGAACTCCGGCGTGAACGAGCGGCGAGGGCGTGGCTTCTTCTTCCCCATGCTCTCCATGATGGACATCCTCCCGGGGCAGAACCCCTGATCTCGGATGTCCGTCAAAGCGGATCAAGCCCAACGCCACGTCGGGCTGGACCCGCCCGGCCCCGAGCCGCCTCGATCGGCTTGGCGGGGGCGTCGCAGCGCGCACCGCGACCGGCGGGGCGTACATCGCGAGTCATGCATGTCGCCTCGTACGGAGCGAGCGAGCCCGACGGCGCCGATCCCACGGCTGACCCCGACGGCGACGCCCGGAACCTCGTACCTGGAGACCGTCCGCGCCCACTTTTCACGCACTCCTCGTGCACAAGAGCGGCCTAGCGTGGGCCGCCCGCAGGCCCGTCGGGCCGTTGCCATGCGAAGGAGTCTCCCCAGATGTCCCAGATGCGGATAGGTCTGGCCGTGCCCCAGTACGGCACGTTCGCCACGCCAGAGGCGATCGTCGAGGTGGCTCGCGCCGCGGAGAGCATGGGCTTCGACAGCCTGTGGGCCGCGGACCGCATCCTCGCGCCGCACGAACCCAGCGACCCCTATCCGGGCGGCGACGGCACGATGCCGGAGCAGTACCGCACCTTCCTGGACCCGCTCACCGTCCTGACCCTGGCCGCGGGCGTGACGACGCGCGTACGGCTCGGCACCAGCACGCTCAACGCCCTCTGGCACACCCCTGTCCTGCTCACCCGCACACTCACCTCCCTCGACGTCGTCAGCCACGGTCGGCTGGACGTCGGCCTGGGCATCGGCTGGCTGCGGGACGAGTACCGGGCAGCCGGTGTGCCGTGGGAGGGACGCGGGGCCCGTCTCGAGGAGTGGCTGGACGTCGCGGAGACGATCTGGACCCGCGAGACCGTACGGCACGACGGCGAACGGTGGACGATCCCGCCCTCGGCCGTCGAACCCAAGCCCGTGCAGCGTCCCCGTCCGCCGGTTCTGCTCGGCGGGTTCTCACCCAGCGCCCTCGAACGGATCGGCCGCCGCGCGGACGGCTGGCTCGCGGTGGGACTGCCCCTGCCCGCGCTGACGGCGATGTGGAACACCATCCGGCTCGCCGCGGACGCGGCCGGACGAGACGCGTCCGCACTGCGCATGGTCCTACGCGTCAACCCTCGATTGACTCAGGACGAGGCCCCGGCGGAACTCGTCCCGAACACGGGAACGATCGACCAGATCGCCGACTACCTCCTCAGCACGGTCGGGGCGGGCGCCGACGAGGTACTGATCGACTTCCAGCAGACAACGACCACAAAGGACGAGCTCCTCACCGCCGCCGAGACGTTGATCAAGCGACTGCGCGCGTAGCACTGTTCGCCCCTCCTCAGCAGGGCGGGCCTTCCGCGAGGAGGCCCGGCCCGCAGGCTTCCGGAAGACAACACCGTCGGCGACGAGTCCTGAGGGCAGGGGAGCCCCGCCCTGGCTGGTGCCGGTCCGAGGCCGCGTCGCACGAGGACGCCCGGCGAGGGAGTCGGCCGGAGCCGTCCCGTACGGGACGGCCCGCGCGCTGCGGGCGCCCGCTCCTGGGCCGGCCCGGCTCACTTCACGTCGAGGATCTTCGCCAGCGCCACCAGACCGTCCGGAGTCAGCGTGATCGCGTCGGCCCGGCGGTTCTTGGGGTGCCGCTCGCGGTGGACGAGCCCCGAGTGCTCCAGGCCGTCGATGCAGCCCACCATCACACCGTGGTCGATGCGCAGTTGCTCGCTCAGCTCCCGTTGCTAACACGGACCCACGGTCCGACGGCTCGCACGCGCCTACTCCCGCTGTCGTACGCGCCCAGGCATCTCCGCTCGTACCGTGTACACGTGACGCCCTTCGATCGTCTGCCCGCCTGGCCGCGGAACCTCTCGCCCAGGGCCGTGGATCTGCTCGTGGTGGCCGTGGTCGCTTGGTTCACCGGGCTAGACGCGTGGTCGAACGACCCCGAGTACCGGCAGGCGGACCGGTTCACCTGGTTGCTGCTGGCGGTCTCACTCATTGCCCTGGTGTGGCGGCGGCGGTGGCCCGTGGTGGTCGCGGTGGTGACGGGGGCGGCGTGTGCCGGGTGGGCGTTGTACGGGCACATCGGGGAGTTGCTGAACCTGCCGGTGATCGTGGCGCTGTACTCGGTCGCGGTGCTGGGCGACCGGCGTCGCACCGTGCGGACCGGGCTGATCGCCTCGCTCACCTCGGGTGCGGTCGCTCTGTGGGTGGGCCACGACGTGGTGAACCCTCAGGGGCTGCCGGTACTGGAGATGCTGTGGCCGCTGGTGCCCCTGCTGCTGGGTGAAGTGGTGCGCATGCGGCAGCAGTTGCTCGACGAGTACGCCGCCCGGGCCTCCCGCGCCGAGGCGGACCGGGAGCGGGAGGCGGCGCGCCGGGTCGGCGAGGAACGGGTGCGGATCGCCCGCGAGCTGCACGACGTCGTCGCGCACACCGTCACCGCGATGACCGTGCAGGCGGGCGTGGCGCTGGACGCCTTCGATGTGAAGCCGGAGGTGGCCCGGGCGGCGATGCGGCAGGTGCGGGTGGCGGGCAAGGAGGCGGTACGGGAGCTGCGGGCCACCGTCACCGTGTTGCGGGCGCCGGAGGGGGATCCGGTGGAACCCGCGCCGGGGCTTGAGCAGCTGGACGAGTTGGTCGACCGGTTCGCCGGCGGCGCTGTGGAGATCGCCCTCCGGCGGGAGGGAGCGCCGGACGGGGCGTCGTCGGTGGTGGGACTGGCGGCGTACCGGATCGTGCAGGAGGCGCTGACGAACGTGGTCAAGCACTCCGGTGGTCGGCACGCGACGGTGTCAGTCGTCCGGGGAGACGGTCGGCTGACGGTGGAGGTCGTCGACGACGGTCGGCCGTCGCCGTCGCCGAGCGCGGGTGGCTTCGGGCTGGTGGGGATGCGCGAGCGGGCGGCGGCGGCCGGTGGCACGATCGACTGCGGGCCGCTGCCCGGCGGCGGGTTCCGGGTGCGGGCCGAACTGCCGGCCCGCGACGGAGGGGAGCGATCGTGACGGTGCGTGTGGTGCTGGTGGACGACCAGACCGTCGTACGGGCGGGGTTCCGCGCTCTGCTGGACCTGACCGACGACCTGGTGGTCGTCGCGGAGGCGGCCGACGGGCGACAGGCCGTGGAAGCGGTGCGGCTGACCCGGCCGGACGTCGTCCTGATGGACATCCGCATGCCCGGCGTCGACGGAATCGAGGCCACGCGCCGCATCGCCGCCGACCCCGACCTCGACGGCGTACGCGTGGTCGTACTCACCACGTATCAGGTCGACGGCTATGTCTTCGAGGCGCTGCGGTACGGGGCGGCCGGGTTCCTGCTGAAGGACATCGAGCCGGACGCACTGCGGGCGGCGATTCGTACCGTCGCGGCCGGGCAGAGCCTCCTCGCCCCGGCCGTGACCCGCTCGGTGGTGGAGGAGTTCGCCCGGCTCAAGGGCCCCGAGGCGGCGGGCGCCGAGCGGCTGGCGGTGCTCACCGAACGTGAGCGCGAGGTGATGGCGCTCGTCGCGGCCGGGCTGAGCAACGAGGAGATCGGCCGGGAGCTGCTGATGAGCCCGCTGACGGCGAAGACCCATGTCAGCCGCGCGATGACCAAACTCCGGGCACGGGACCGGGCGCAGCTGGTGGTGCTGGCGTACGAGACGGGTCTGGTCAGGCCGGGGGAAGGCTGAGCGGGTGAGCGCGGCCGGCTTCTCGGCGTTGTGGGACCAGGTCCCGCGACGGCTACTCCCGTAGGAGTAGCGGCCGACTCCCGGCGGCGGATGTCCGGATCGTCCCGGCTTCCTATCGTCGTCGGCATGATCGAAGCACGCGACCTCACGAAACGTTACGGCGACCGGACCGCCGTCGACCGACTGACGTTCACCGTCCGGCCCGGCCGGGTGACCGGCTTCCTCGGCCCGAACGGCGCCGGAAAATCCTCCACCATGCGCCTCGTCCTCGGCCTCGACGCGTCCACCGCGGGCTCCGTCACCGTGGCGGGCCGGCGGTACGCCGAACTGCCCGCGCCCCTGCGTACGGTCGGCGCGCTGCTGGACGCCAAGGGTGTGCACGGCGGGCGTACGGCTCACCAGCATCTGACCGGGCTGGCGGCGAGCAACCGCATCCCGCGCCGCCGGGTCGCCGAGGTCCTGGACCTGACCGGTCTGACCGAGGTGGCCGGGCGGCGGGTGAAGGGCTTCTCGCTCGGGATGAGCCAGCGGCTCGGTATCGCCGCCGCGCTGCTCGGCGACCCGGAGGTGCTGATCCTCGACGAGCCGGTCAACGGCCTGGACACGGAGGGCGTCCGCTGGATCCGTACGCTGCTGAAGTCCCTTGCCGGGCAGGGCCGTACGGTCTTCCTCTCCAGCCATCTGATGAGCGAGATGGAGCTGACCGCCGACCACCTGATCGTGATCGGCCGGGGCCGACTGCTGGCCGACACGAGTGTGCGGGAGTTCATCGAGGCCGACTCCCGTGCCCATGTGCTCGTTCGCTCCCCGCAACCGGAGCGGCTCCGGGAGCTGATGGAGGCCACGGGCGCGACCGTACGGCTCGACGCCCGGGGCGGCTGGCGCGTGGACGGCCTCGACGCAGCCGCCATCGGCGACCTGGCCCGCGATCACGGCATCGCCGTACACGAACTCACCCCCGCGCACTCCTCCTTGGAGGAGGTCTACACGGCCCTCTCACACGACTCGACCGAGTACCGGACACCGCAGGAGGCCGCCCGATGACCATCTCCATGCAGACACGAGCCGGTCTTCCGCAGGCGTTCGCGCACGAGTGGATCAAGTTCCGCAGCGTGCGCTCCCTGGTGTGGACGAGCTTCGCGACCGCCGTCGTCCCCGTGCTCGGCGCGGTGTTCGTCGCGGCGACGGGGAGCCTGCGGCCGGACGACACGGTGCTCGGCGCCGGACTGACTCTGTCGGTCACCGCCCAGATGCTCGCCGCGGTCGTCGGCGCACTGCTGATCACCGGCGAGTACGGCAGCGGCAGCATCCGCACCACCTTCGCCGCCACCCCGCGCCGCGCCACCGTACTGGCCGCGAAGGCGGCGCTGCTCGCGGGGCTGACGTATGCCCTGGCGCTGGCCTCCTGCACCCTCGCCTACCTCGTCGGCGACGCGATGCTCGAAGACGGGACGTACGCCCAAGGGGAGCCGCTGCCCGCCCTGTTCGGCGTCGCCGCCTGTTTCGCGGTGGCCGCGCTGCTCGGCCTGGCGGTCGGCACCCTCGTACGCCACTCGGCGGGTGCCGTCACCGCCGTGATCGGCCTGCTGCTCCTGCCGTCCCTCCTCGGGCCGCTCTTCGGCGATGCCCAGCGCTGGGTCGCGGGTCTCTCACCGACGGCCGCCCTTCAGAAACTCACCCAGACCTCGGACGCGACCCCGGAGACGGTCCGCAGCCTCGGCCCCTGGCCGTCCCTGCTGCTCGTCGCGGGTTACACGGCGGCGCTGCTCGGGCTGGCGGCCGTGACCTTGCGCAGGCGGGACGCCTGATCAAACCGCCCTCAGAGGAAAGGAGTCCCTCTCATGTCGTGGACACCTGCCCGACTGCGGCTGCTCCTCGCGCTGGTGATCGCCGATCTCCTGCTGATGGTCGGCGTCTCCCGTACGGATGCCGACGCGACCCAGCCGACCTCGGGCGGCGCTTGTCTCACCGTCCGCGCGGCGGCGCGCTGACGCGACTCCCTGAAGAGCGGCCCGGGTTCGTCGTGCGCAGGCCCGGAACGGAGTCGGGCGTCATCCCCCGACGGACCGGGTCGACGGCGGGGCCGTGGAGTTGCGCAGCACGAGTTCCGTGCCGACCTCCATGTGCTCCATGAGCAGCTTCTGCCCGTCGATGAGCGACAGCAGCGCGCGCGCCGCCTTCTGGCCCATGTCGTGGAGGGGCTGGCGCACGGTGGTCAGACCGGGGAAGCTCTGCGCCGCCTGCGGGAGGTCGTCGAAGCCGACGACCGAGAAGTCGGTGGGCACGTCGAGGCCGCAGGCCCGGGCGGCATCGACCGCACCGAGCGCCATGAGGTCGGCGCCGCCGACGATCGCCGTGGGACGGTGTTCGGTGATCAGGCGGGTGGCGGTGCGGAAGCCGCAGGCGTAGGAGAAGTCGCACGAGGCGACCAGCCGTTCGTCGACCTCCAGCCCGGCGAGCCGCATCGCGTCCTCGAAGCCCTGGAAGCGGATGGACGTGCTCTCCAGGTCCTCCTCGCCGCGGAGATAGGCGATCCGGGTGTGTCCCAGGTCGATCAGGTGCTGCGTGCCCTGCCGCATCCCGTGGTAGTTGTCGACGGTCAGCCGGGGGAGGGGCACGTCCAGGCGCCGTGGATCGATGATGACGCAGGGCAGTTTCTGCCGGCGCAGCAGCTTGACCGTCTCGTCCTCCAGGACGGGGGCGATCAGGAGCACCCCGTCGACGAGACCGCGGGTCAGGAACTCGATGCGGTCCTTCTCGCGCACCGCGTCGTGGTACGAGGCGTTGACGAGCAGCTCCTGCTCTGCGCCGGCCAGTTCGTCGGCGACTCCGCGGAGGATCTCCAGTCCGTACTGGCTGGTCAGGTCCAGGGCGATGAGCCCGACGAGCCCGCTGCGGCCGGCCTTGAGGTTGCGGGCCGCGACATTGGGCCGGTAGCCGAGTTTCCCCGCCACCTCCATGACCCGGCGCCGGGTCTCCTCGGAGGCCCCGGGCTTGCCGTTCATGACGTTGGACACGGTCATCGCGGAGACGCCGGCCTCCTCGGCCACCTGCGCGATGGTCACCCGCCCGGCCACTCAAGTCCCCCTTCTGCGCCCCCGATTGAGGCGCTCACTCTCTCACTGGCCCGGAGGAAACACCAAAGTTTCAACCGAAGGTAAGGAAAACTGTAACGATAAGGCTCGGTGTTCGTCAATGAAATCGGGCCCGAGCAGGCAATCGGCTGCTCGCGGGGTCAGCGCGGGCGGTCACGGAAAGTTACGTATAGATGTCGCCTAAGTTTTGCGTTACAGTCCCGGCCATCAACTCGTAACGTTCGCCGCAACTCCGGCTGACCTACTCCTTCCGTGCCTGTCGCTGTCGTACCCACGCGAACACCGACCGGACGGGTCAAACCATTCGCAGAGAACAAGTCGGTCCTACCGACGATGGGTGAGGTGTGCAATGAAGCGCTCTGGGAGACGTCTCGCGGTCGCCACCACGATCGCCGCCATGACGGTGTCGTTGGCCGCGTGCGGCGGCGGGTCGTCCGGCGCGTCCAGTGACGGCACGGTGACCATCCACGTGCAGGCCTGGAAGGGCGGCGGCGCGGAGCCCGCCAACGTCGCGGAGATCAACAAGGCGTTCGAGAAGGCGCACCCCAAGATCAAGGTCGACTTCGAGTACATCACCGCGAACGACACCTACGTCCAGAAGCTCCAGCCGGAGCTGCTCGGCGGCAAGGCCGGTGACGTCATCATGGTCGACACGGACAAGATGAAGAAGTGGGGTGCCTCCGGCTACCTCGCCGACCTGTCCGACGAGTCGTGGGCGAGCCGAATAGCCCCGGACGCCAAGCCGTTCGCGCAGTCCGACGGCAAGACCCTCGCCATGCCGATGGAGCTGATCGGCATCGGCCTGTACGCCAACATGGACCTGCTGAAGAAGGCGGGCATCACCGAAGTGCCCGCCGACTGGCCGACGTTCCTCGCGGACCTCGCCAAGGTCAAGAAGGCCGGCATCACCCCCATCTCGCTGCCCGACAAGAGCGCCTGGACCGGCAGCTCGGTCCTCCAGGCCGCCGGATCGACCCTCGTCTACCAGAAGAACAAGCAGTGGGACGCCGACTTCCTCGCCGGGAAGACCTCGTTCGACCCCGACTGGAAGAGCTCGCTGGACCAGCTGAAGACCCTTGAGGACAAGGGATACGTCAACTGGAAGAACGAGCTGGGCATCGACGAGTGGTCGCAGGGCCCGCAGGACTTCAGCGCCGGCAAGAGCGCCTTCTGGTACCAGGGCGCCTGGCAGGTCTCCAACATCAAGAAGGCCGGTTTCCCGGTCTCCTTCGCTCCCTGGCCGGGCGGCGCCGCGGGCACCAAGCCCAACGGCATGCTCTTCGCCGGCACCATGTGGGGCGTCAACTCCCAGTCCCAGCAAGGTGACGCGGCCCGCGAGTACGTCAAGTTCTGGTCCCAGAACGAGAACCTCGCCAAGTTCCTGGCAGCCGAGAACGCGGAGTCGCCCTTCACCGGCGGCACCACACCGGAGAGCACCGAGACGACGGTCTTCACCACCGCCTTCAAGGACGGCCGTTACCGGATCCTCCCGTCCAACTCCTGGTACGGCGCCGCCGCCGAGACCACGACCGGCTCCAAGATCCAGGCCTATCTGCTGGGCACGGCGTCCGCCGCGCAGACGCTGAAGGACATCCAGACCGCGGCGTCCGCGAAGTAACCCGGCCACCCCTGGTCCGCCGTGGTGGGGGCGGGAGGACGGCTCCTGTCCGCCCCCACCACGGCCATCCGGGAAGAGGAGGACCCTCGTGTTCCACCGACGGCCAGCCACCATGGCGGCCTTCCTGCTTCCGGCGATCGTCCTGTACGGCGCCTTCATGCTGTATCCGCTGGTCCGCGGCCTGTACCTGAGCATGACGGACAGCCTCGGCGGCCCGATCGCCAACTTCGTCGGCACCCAGCAGTACCGCGACATGGCCGACGACCCGGCCGTCTCCGCGGCCCTGTGGCACACCGTGCTGTACGCGGTCGTCGTCGTGGTCGTGCAGAACGGCCTCGGGCTGCTCTTCGCGAGCATGCTGTTCCGCCGCCCAGGCGTCCGCAAGGCGCTCAGCGTCGTCCTGCTGACGCCGACGCTCATCTCACCGGTGATGGCGGCCTTCATCTGGTCGTACCTGTTCGCGCCGACCGGCGGCATCAACGCCCTGCTCGACCTGGTCGGCCTGCACAGCCTCAACCACGTCTGGCTCGGCGACACCTCCACCGCGCTCTACTCGGTGGCCGCGGTCAACATCTGGATGTTCACCGGCTACTCCTGCGCGATCTTCCTCGCCAGCTACATGAGCATGCCGACCGAACTCCTGGAGGCGGCCGCGCTGGACGGCGCGACCGGCTGGCGGCGCTTCGTCAGCATCGAATGGCCGCTGCTCGCCCCCGCGCTCACCGTCAACGTGACGCTGAGCCTCATCGGCTCGCTGAAGGTCTTCGAGTTCCCCCTCGTGCTGACCAAGGGCGGCCCGGCCGGAGCCACGGACACCCTGACCCTGCTGGTGTACCGGAACGTCTTCGGCGGCGGGAAGTTCGCCTACGGCGTCGCCCTGTCGGTCGTCCTCCTGGTGACCGTGGTCGTCCTGTCCAGCGCCACTTCCTCCCTGCTCCGGCTGCGCGAGCGACGCATCTGACGGCCTCTCACGGAATCTGACGGATCACCACCATGACTTCAGACACCACCGCGCCGGACGTCCCGTCGGTCTCCGGCCCCCGGCCCACCGACCGCCTCCCCGGCAGTCGTACGACCTCCAAGGCGCCCGGCGTCCGGCTGCGCCGGCTGACCGGCGGTCTGGGCACCGTGCTGCTGTGCCTCGGCACACTGCTGTTCGTCCTGCCCTTCCTCTTCACGGTCGCCACCTCACTGCGCACCGCGGCGGACGTGGCCCGCTCCCCGCTGGGCATCCCGCACTCGTTCACCCTGCGGAACTTCACCGACGCCTTCAGCCAGATCCACTACGGGCGCAGCACCCTCAACACCCTGCTCATCACCGGGGTTTCGTGCGTGGTCGTCACCGTGGTCGGCTCGCTCGCCGCCTATCCGCTCGCCCGGATCACCCAGCACTGGTCCACCGCCGTGTACCGGCTGTTCATCCTGGGCACCTCCGTGCCCGTGTTCGTCGTGGTGGCGCCGCTGTACCTGCTGATGCGCGACCTGAACCTGCTGGACTCCTACACGGGAGTCGTCCTCATCTACACGGCCCTGAACCTCCCGGTCGCCGTGTTCTTCTACACCAGCTTCATCCGCTCCATCCCGGGCGACCTGGAGGAGGCGGCGGCACTCGACGGCTGCGGTGCCTTCCGGACGTTCTTCACGATCATCCTGCCGCTGCTGCGCCCGGTCACCAGCACGCTGCTGACCTTCGTAGCCCTCCAGGTCTGGAACGACCTGCTGGTTCCGCTGGTGTTCCTCCAGGACCCCGAGAAGCGGACGGTCATGGTGAACGCGTACTCGTTCATCGACCCGAACACCGTGCAGCCGACCACCCTGTTCCCGGCCGCCCTGCTGGGCGTCCTGCCGCTGCTGGTCATCTTCGTCTTCTTCCAGCGCCAGGTGGTGGCCGGCATGTCCGCCGGCGCGGTCAAGTCCTGACCCACCCCGGCCGGTCGATCCGCGGCCTCCCGACACTCGACGCCCCCACCGTCGGGGACTTCCCCCTGCCCCGACGTCCCGGAAGGACCCTCCCACGATGTACGTGGTCTCCTACTTCACCAACGCCGACGAGGCGCTGCACCTCGCCCACAGCGACGACGGCCACGAGTTCGTGCCCGTGAACGGCGGTCGGCCCGTCCTGCGGGGAACGGTCGGCACCGGCAGACTGCGGGATCCGTTCATCGGGCTGGGTCCCGACGGTCTGTTCCATCTGCTGGCCACCGACGGCTGGACGAGCCCGTACATCGTCCACGCCACCTCCGCCGACCTTCTCACCTGGTCGGACCAGGAGCTCATCCCGGTCATGACGAGTGTGGAGGGCGCCCAGAACGCCTGGGCCCCGGAGTTCTTCCTGGACCGGGGGAGAGGGCTCTACCACCTCATCTGGTCGTCGGTCGTCGAGGTCGGGGGCACGGCCGAGGGCCACGACTACGAGCACATCAGCCAGAACCACCGCATCTGGCACTGCACCACCGAGGACTTCAGGACCTTCTCGGCCCCCGCCGTGTTCTTCGACCCCGGGCACTCGGTCATCGACGCCACCGTGCGGGAGCTGGACGACGGCGGATTCCTCATGGCCTACAAGGACGAACGCGGCACCAACGACCTCGCCACCGCGCACAAGGACATCCACCTGATCACCTTCGACACCCCCGGCGGTCCGCACACCTCCTCCGTCGGTCCGGTCACCCCCTCGGTGGTGGAGGGACCGTCGATCTTCCGCCGCGGAGACGACATGGTCATGATCTTCGACCACTTCCTCGAAGGCAGGTACGGCGCGGCCCGCAGCAAGGACGGCGTGGCCTGGGAGCCCGTCGTCCTGACGCTGCCGACGGGCATGCGGCACGCCTCCGTACTCGAAACGCCCCTCCGGCTGAGCTGAGACGGCCGCTTCACAGCCCCCGGGCGGATCCGCTTCGGTCCGCCCGGTGCAGGAAGCCCCGCGTCGCATCCCGCGGCGCGGCGGACACCTTCACCCAGCAAGGAGCGTCGCAATGAAGCGTCGCAGATCGGACCGCCCGGGCGTCCGTGCGTCCCGCATCCTCACCCTGCTCGCCACACTGGCGGGCGCCCTTCTCATCCCTGCCCAGACCGCCCTGGCCGCGAGCACCACCTACTACGTGAACTGTTCGGCCGCCACCAACGGGACCGGCACCCAGGCCAGCCCCTGGAACTCGGTCAGCGGCGTCAACAGCACCACCTTCACCGCGGGCGACAGCATCCTCTTCGCCGCCGGCACGACCTGTACCGGCCAGCTCGCCCCCGGCGGCTCGGGCGCCTCCGGCAGCCCCATCACCATGGGTTCGTACGGGACCGGCACGAAGCCGGTCATCGACGCGGCCGGAGCCACCGGCCCCGTCATCCACCTCCTGAACCAGCAGTACTGGGAGATCGGCGGCCTGGAACTCACCAACGGCGCCGCCTCGCCCGCCTACCGCTCCGGCGTCCTCGCCGAGAACAGCTCGGGCGGCGTCCTGCACCACATCCGGGTGCACGACATGTACATCCACAACATCAGCGGCTACTCGGGCGGCTGGTACGCCACCAACGCGGGTGTCGGCGTCCAGACCAACCACACCACCCCGGTCTCCACCTGGGACGACGTGCTGGTCGAGGACAACACCTTCGACCACGTCGACCGTATCGCCGTCGCCGTCACCCCGGACGGGGACGGCCAGGGCACCGGCCAGACCACGAACACCGTCATCCGCGACAACACGATCACCTACAGCGGCGCCGACGACATCCTCGTCGTCAAGAACGACGGCGCCCTCATCGAGGGCAACAAGGCCGGTTACGGCGGTGCGAAGGAGAACTGTCCGCCCTCCGGCCAGTACTGCAACCAGGCCTCGGCCGGTATCTGGATGTCCGGCAGCAACGACACCGTCGTCCAGAACAACGAGGTCTACTGCCATGTCGACGGCGCCGACGGCACCGGCTTCGACGTGGACTGGGGCAACCACAACACCACGTTCCAGTACAACTACAGCCACCAGAACCTCGGCGGCTTCATGTTGATCATGCCGCCGTTCACCATCGCCAACGAGCCCACCTCGACCGTCCCCAGCGACGGCACGGTGATCCGCTACAACATCAGCGAGAACGACGGCACCAACGCGGGCTGCCCCGCCGCCGGCACCCCGACCCACGGCACGGGCGTCTTCCACCTAGTCGGCAACGTCCCCAACAAGAGCGGCAGTTCGGTCGCCGTCCCGCTCATCTACAACAACAGCATCTACGTCAACAAGAGCGGCCTGAACACCCCGATCCTGTACTCACGCAGGGGATCGAGCGTCACCGGCACCCTCTCCTTCCGCAACAACGCGGTCTTCAACTACGGCACCGGCGGCTACTTCACCACCAGCTCCGGCTCCGTCTACTCCAACAACCTCTTCTACGGCGCCCACCCGTCCTCCGAGCCCACCGACTCGGCGAAGGTCGTGACCGACCCGCAGTTCCGCAACCCCGGCGGCGCGGACACCTCCTCCTCGTACACGGGCGAGAACGCCTACCAGGTCTACCCGTCCTCCCCGGTGATCCGAGCCGGCGCGGTCATCAGTGACAACGGCGGCCTGGACGCCTTCGGCAACGCGGTCTCCGCGACGGCGGCGCCCAACATCGGCGCCTACAACGGCACCGGCGGCAACCTCGTCGCCAACGCCGGCTTCGAGTCGGGGGCGCTGAGCCCCTGGACGAACAGTGGAGCGGCCCCGTCCGTCACCGCGGCCAACGCCCGCACCGGAAGCTACGCGCTGACCACCCAGGCCAGCGGCAGCGGCGCCAACCGGGCCCTGACCGGCCTCAGCCCCAACACCACGTACCTGCTGACCGGTTGGGGCAAGGTGGCCACCGCCGGCGAGACCCTCGCCATCGGCGTCAAGAGCTACGGCGGCACGGAGACGTTCACCAACGTGGCGACGACGTCGTACACCCAGGCGGCGGTCCTGTTCACCACCGGCTCCTCCAACACCACGGCCACGGTCTACTGCTGGAAGAACTCCGGCGGTAGCGGCGCGGGCTACTGCGACGACATCGCGGTGGAGGCCCTCTCGTCCGCCACCAACGCGGTCACCAACCCGGGCTTCGAGACAGCCGCGTTGACCCCCTGGACCCAGAGCACGGGTACGGCGTCCAGCGTGGTCGCGTCCAACGCCCGCAGCGGTACGTACTCCCTCCAGACCGGGGTCAGTGCCAGCGGCGCCATCCAGACGGTGAGCGGTCTCACCTCCAGCGGCACCTACCTGCTGGCCGCGTGGGCCAAGGTCGCCACCGCCGGTGAGGAGGTGGCGGTCGGCGTGAAGAGCTTCGGCGGCACGGAGACGTATCTGCGGGGCTCGACGACGTCCTACGCCCAGCAGCCCATCTTCTTCACCACGGGCGCCGCCGTCACCTCGGCCGCGACCTACTGCTACAAGAACTCCGGCGCCGCGGCCGGATACTGCGACGACTACACCCTGATCAAGCTCTCCTGACGACACCCGATCCATCGGAAGGGCACCCGCGACGGGCGGGCCGGGGACACCCGGCCCGCCCGTCGCGCATTCCTTCAGGGAGCGCCGGTGTCGCCGACCTCGTCGCTGAGTTCCGCGAACAGCCGGAAGAGGTCACGTCGGGGCGCGACGTGCAGCTCGTCCGCCTGCCACACGGCGAAGGCGACCAGGGGATGCGCCCGGAGGGCATCGAGGTCGGCGGCCGCCGGATCGAGCAGCACGAACCGGAGGCGGACGAAGCAGTGCGTCAGCCGGGTGACGTTCTCCCGGCCGCCGACGCCACGAAGGATCGCGCCCGCGTCCTGCTCGCCGCTAGGCGCCGGCATGGGTGCCCTCCGTCGTGTCGGACTGGCCGTGTCCCGTCAGGCGACTGACGTGCAGCGCGAGATAGAGGATCTCCTCCCGGCCCACCTCCCGGTCGAAAAGCTCCTCCATCCGGTGCGCCAGCCGCTCGGCGCAGGCGTATTCGAGGGGCCTGGCGGTCCTGACCGCCTCGCCGATCTGGTCACCGACCTCCGGGGACTGCTTGCCGTCCCGGGCACGCAGGAAGAGGTAGCGCAGATGGGTGACGAACCGCGCCGCCGCGAGGGAGCGCTGGTCGATCGTGACGCCGAAGTCCTCACCTATCGTCTCCAGCGCGACCCGCAGCCACTGCGTCATCTGCACGGTCGCCGCGATGTCGCCCGAGCCGATCTGGGCGTTGACGAAGTGCAGGGCGAGGGGCAGGGCCTCGGTCTCGTCCATCCGTACGCCGAGCCGCCGCTCGATGATGTCCAGGGCCACCGTGCCCATCTCGGCCTCCGCCGGATAGAGGTTCTCGATCTCCCACTTCAGCGGGTACTCGATCGAGGCTCCGGCGCGGGCCCGGGCGAGCGCGAAGTGGACGTGGTCGGCCAGCGGCAGCAGAACGTGTTCGCTGATCTTCTCGCCGAGCCGGGCCCGTGCGGCGGCGACGACCTCTTCCATGACCGCGATCTCTTCGAGGGGTATCTCGGCGGCCAGGGCGGCGAGGCGCTCGGCGGGCATCGCCTGGGCCACGAACTGACGCTCGACGCGGTCGGCGTCCACCGCGTCCCCGGGCCTGACCTGGAAACCGAGCCCTCGACCCAGGAACACGGTTTCGGCGCCGTGCTCGTCGACGCCCAGTACGACGTTGTTGTTGAAGATCTTCTTGACGCGCATCGTTGCGTGAGTCCTTACTGGCCAGGCCCAGGAGCAGGATAGCCGCGCTCCTGGGCCTCGCCGGGAGCATGGCGGGGACTACGGTCTCCCGTCGCCCCGCAGCAGGCTGGCGCCCTGACTGCGGATGACGTCGGCGTACCAGGCGAAGGACTTCTTCCGGTGGCGGGCCAGGGTGCCGCTGCCGTCGTCGGCACGGTCGACGTAGACGAACCCGTAGCGCTTGCTCATCTGGGCGGTGCTGGCGCTGACGAGGTCGATGCAGCCCCAGGTGGTGTAGCCGAGGACGTCGACACCGTCGGCGATCGCCTCGCCGACCTGGACCAGATGGTCGTTGAGGTAGGCGATGCGGTAGTCGTCCTCGACCGTGGGCCGGCCGTCCACCTCGATCAGTTCGTCCCTGGCCCCGAGGCCGTTCTCGACGATGAACAGGGGCTTCTGCCACCGGTCCCAGAACTGGTTCAGCACGATGCGCAGACCCGTCGGGTCGATCTGCCACCCCCACTCGCTGGCCTGGAGCGTCGGGTTCGGCACGCCGCCCATGATGTTGCCCTCGCCCGCCTTGCGCAGCTCGGGGTCGGCGGTCTCGCAGATGCTCATGTAGTAGCTGAAGGACACGAAGTCGACGGTGTGGGTGAGGAGTTCGCGGTCCTCGTCGGTGATGTCGAGTTCGATGCCGTTCTCGCGCAGATGACGCAGCGCGTATCCCGGGTAGGCGCCCCGCACGTGGACGTCGCCGAACATGAGGTTGGCGTGGTCGGCGTGCATCACGGCGAGGGCGTCGGAGGGGGCGGGCGTGAGCGGGTACAGGGGCATGGCGATCACCATGCAGCCCACCTTCGCGTCCGGCGCCTTCTCACGGGCGATCTTGGTGGCCAGCGCGCTCGCCACGAGTTCGTGGTGGACGGCCTGGAAGAGGTCCTGCCGGGACAGTTCCTCCTTCGGCGTCGGGATCGCGCCGCTCATGAAGGGCACGTGCAGCACCGAGTTGATCTCGTTGAAGGTCAGCCAGTACTTGACGCGACTGCCGTAGCGGTCGAACAGGACGCGGACGTACCGCTCGTAGAAGCCGATCAGCTCGCGGCTCGCCCAGCCGTTGTACTTCTCCGCGAGCGCCAGCGGGGTCTCGTAGTGGGAGATCGTGACGAGCGGTTCGATCCCGTGCTTCTCCAGCTCGTCGAGGACGCGGTCGTAGAAGGCCAGGCCTTCCTCGTTGGGCAGTTCGTCGTCGCCGTTCGGGAAGATACGGCTCCAGGCGATGGAGAACCGGAAGACCTTGAAGCCCATCTCGGCGAAGAGGGCGATGTCCTCGGCGTAGCGGTGGTAGAAGTCGATGCCCTCCAGCTTGAGGTTGTCGGGCGTGGGGTGCTCGGTGCGGGAGCCCACGATGCCGCGGGGCAGGACGTCCTGGATGGAGACGCCCTTGCCGTCCGTGTCGTGGGCGCCCTCGATCTGGTTGGCGGCCGTCGCGCCGCCCCACAGGAAGCTTGCCGGGAAGGGGCGGGGGGTGGTGGGGTCGGTCATGGGTCTCTCTCCTCAGCCGATCAGGTCGAGTGCGGCGTGCCGGGCCTGTACGTCACCGGTGGCGGTGGGCACGACCGAGGTGTGGCTGCCCGGGTCGGTCACGATCAGCACGGTGATGGGGTTGTAGCCCTCGTCCTTCACCACCTGAAGGTCGACATCGGTGAGCAGATCACCGGCGTTCACCCGCTGTCCCTGGGTGACGGCGGGGGTGAAGCCCCTGCCTTGCAGTTCGACGGTGTTCAGGCCGATGTGCACGAGCACTTCCACGCCGGCGTCGCTGCGGATGCCGAAGGCGTGCGGCATCGCGCTGACGAGGGTGCCCGAGACGGGCGCGTACACCTTGCCCTCGCTGGGGACCACCGCCAGGCCGGAGCCCATCGCCCCGGAGGCGAACACCTGGTCGGGAACCTCGTCGAGCGGTACGACCTTCCCCGCGACCGGTATCTGGAGCGTCGCCACCACGTCCTCGACCGCCGCCTTCTCGACCGCCGCGTCCGGGGTGCCGGTGGCGGTACCGCCCGCCGTGGGCAGGTCCTTGAATCCGAGGACCATCGTCAGGGCGAAGGCGATGGCCATGGCGATCGCGCAGCCGATCAGCTGGAGGGCGAAGTTGCCGACGCCCAGGGCGGCGGTCAGGGTGATGGCGCCGGGCAGGACGAACCCCTCGACGGCTGAACCACCCGCCGCCGCGACAGCACCGCCGACCGCACCGCCGACGCAGGCGAAGACGAACGGACGCTTGAGGCGCAGCGTGACACCGTAGATCGCCGGCTCGGTGATGCCCGCGAGGAAGGCGGAGACGGCGGCCGGGCCGGCCACGAGCTTGAGGTCGCGGTCACGGGTCCTGAGGAACACCGCGAACGTCGCGGCCGCCTGGGCCAGCACCGGGGCGAACAGCGCCGCCGTCAGTTCGGAGTGCCCCGTGGTCGCCAGCTGCTGGGCGATGATCGGTACGAAGGCCCAGTGGACGCCGAAGAGGACGAAGACCTGCCAGAGCCCGCCGAGCACACCGCCGGCCGCCCAGGGAGCCAGCCCCCAGAGATGGTCGACGCCGGACGCGAGGCCGTCGCCGATCCAGGTAGAGGCCGGTCCGATGGCGAGGAACGTGACGGGTACGACGACCGCGATCGTGACCAGCGGAGTCACGAAGTTGCGGACCACGTCCGGTGTCACCCGCTCCACCAGACGCTCCACGTGCGACTGGAAGTACACCGCCAGAATGGTCGGGATGACGGCGGACAGATAGGTGACCATCACGACCGGGATGCCGAGGAAGGTGAGCTTCCCGCCTCCCTGGTCGAATGCCTGGAGCGTCAGAGTCGTGCCGTCCGGGCCGGGCATGACGGCGATGGTGGCGGAGTAGACCAGGGAGCCGGCGACGGCGATCGCCGTGAACTGGTTCGCCCTGAACCGCTTGGCGGCGGTGACGGCCAGCAGGATCGGCAGGAACTGGAAGGTGGCGTCGGCGGCCGTGAACCAGATCGCGTACGTCGACGTGGTGCCGAAGTCCGGGCTGATCTTCACGGCGACCGCGAGGAACGCCTTGAGGAGGCCGACGCCCGCCAGGACCCACAGGAACGGGGTGAAGATGCTGGTGACGAGGTCGATCGTCCGGGCGAGCAGGCCACCGGACGAGCTGGTGCCGCCCCCTTCCACCCCTTGGGCGAGGGCCTCCGCGTAGACCCGGTCGACCGTGTTGCCGATGACGACCTGGAACTGGCCGCCCGCCTCGACGACCGTGATGACACCGCGGGTGGACTCCACGGCGGCCTTGTCCGCCTTGGCCGGGTCGACGAGAACGAAACGCAGCCGGGTCGCGCAGTGGGTGAGGGACCTGACGTTTTCCTTGCCGCCGACGCCCTTCAGGACGTCCTCGGCGATCGATGCGTACTTGCTTGCAGTTGTCACGGCTCCTCCTCGAGCCCCGCTGTCCCGGACCTGCCTGCCCGGAATCGGGCAACAAAAAAACCCAAGCCGCGGCCCAATTGCCATTCCGGGGAACGGCGGGTCTCAGCTTGGGTTTTGCCTGTGGTCCAGTAACAATCCCAGCTTTGGTGCGACACCTGGAGGTGTCTTGGGGCGAGACAGTAGACGCCGGGTTTATCCGTGTCCAGACATCCTGCACGACCTTTTTCCCCGGAGGGGGTTGTATACGGTGTGGCGGTGATCCCGTTGACGCGCGGACCGACTCGCGGCTACGGTGCGAGGCACGGATTGTGACCGGCGTGAGCCGGGCAAGACCTGGGACGAGTTGCCGAGAGGCAGACGCTCCCGGGTCTTTTTTTGTGCGGTCACGCCAATCGGCGGCGACCGAACGACAGCGGGGAGTGGCGAATGCGAACGCGTGAAGTCCAGTGGGGGATCCTCGGCGCGGGCAAGATCGCCCGTGTCTTTGCCGAGGACCTCACCGCCGCCGGACTCCGTGTGTCGGCGGTCGCGGCGCGCGACCCCGCCCGTGCGGCACGGTTCGCGGAGGAGACCGGCATCCCGCGGTCCCACGGGTCCTACCGGGCCCTCGTCGAGGATCCGGACGTCGACGTCGTGTACGTGGCGACGCCCCAGCCCTTCCACGCCGAGCAGGCGCTGCTCGCGATCGAGGCGGGCAATGCGGTGCTCGTCGAGAAGTCGTTCACGTCCGACGCCCCCTCGGCCCGGCGGCTCGTGGACGCGGCCCGCGCCCGGTCGGTGTTCCTGATGGAGGCGATGTGGACCCGGTTCCTGCCCACCTTTGCCGAGGTGCGCGCCGAGCTGGCCCGAGGTTCGCTCGGCGACCTCAGAAGCGTCGTCACCCACCACTTCCAGAAGCTGGACGACTCACCCACCGGCCGGCACCACGACCCGGCGCTCGGCGGCGGCGCCGTCGCGGACCTGGGCGTGTACGGGATCTCGTGCGCCTTCCACCTCCTGGGCGCACCGCACCGGATCACCGTCACGGGCTCTGCGACGCCGAGCGGTGTCGACACGAGCGCGTCGGTCCTGATGAGGCACGGCGGGGGAACGACGTCCACCACTGTCACCAGCATGGACACCCCCGGCCCGAACACCGCCGCCGTGATCGGCACGGAGGGCTGGATCGAGCTGGACCCCTACTGGTTCACCTCGACGGGTTTCACGCGGTACGACGCGGGCCGTCCCGGCAGCCCCGTACGCCGCTACGACCCGCCCGCTCTGCCCGGACGCGGCATGCACTTCCAGGCTCTCGAAGTGGAACGCTGCCTGCGCGAGAGCGAGTTGGAGAGCCCGCTCATGCCGCTGGACGAGAGTGTCGCGGTGATGGACGCCCTGGACGAGATCCGCAGTCAGGTGGTCGCCCCCGCCGCACCGGCGGACGCGCCGTCGGCAGGCCTGCGATGAGACTGCATCTCGTACGGCACGCGCGCACCGAGTACAACGTCGCCGGCCGTCTCCAGGGCTGGTGCGACTCACCCCTGACACCCGGCGGCCTCAAACAACTGCGGGCCACCGCCGACCACTTGGCCGGCGTCGAGCTGACGGCGGCCTGGGCCAGCCCCTCCGGGCGGACGACGGCCACCGCGCGGGAGATCCTCCGGCATCACGACGGACTGCGGCTGCGCGCGGACGACGGACTGCGGGAGTACGCGTTCGGCGCGCTGGACGGACAGCCCGAGAGCGAGCTGTTCGGCGAGGTCGACCCCCGAGAATTCTTTGCAGATGTGATCAGCGGGAGGCGTCCCGGGCTGCCCGGCGGGGAACCGGCCGCGCACTACGTCGCCCGTGTCGCCGACGCCTTCGAACAGATCGTGCGCGCCCATCCGGACGGTGAGGTCCTGGTCGTCAGTCACGGCATCACGCTGGTCACCTACCTGACACTCGTCGGGTTCACCGGAGTCGTCCCGCTCGCCAATTGCAGTGTGTCGACCGTCGAGATCACCGGGTCCCGGGCCGAGGTCGTCGACGTGGGGTTCGTACCCCCTGTGTCCGTCGACCGGATCGCCCTTTGACCGTTTTCCCTTTACCCCCTCTCAGCGCCGTGAATTGGGCGGCGCTGGTGTGCCTTGCCGAAACGACAACCCCCCTCAAGGAGTGGGAAATGCCTGAGCGCCACGCCACCGTTCTGTGCTCGCAGGGGCTGCACGCCCGGCCCGCGGCCGCCTTCGCCCGCGCGGCGGCGGAGACCAGCCATCGCATCACCGTCCGCAGGACGGACGGGAACCCGGTCTCGGGGAGCAGCACGCTCATGCTGATGAGCCTGGGCCTCAAGGAGGGCGAGCAGGTAGTCCTCGCCTCCGACGACGAGACGGCCGGGCCCGCACTCGACCACCTCGCGGCCCTGCTCGCCACCGAACTCGACGGACAGTGATGGCCACCGCGAACGAGACCCGGATCCGGTCCCGGACGGTGTCCGGACTCGGAGTCGGACGCTCGGCCGCCGTCGCACCGCTCGCCCTCGTACGGCCGGTGCCCGCCATCCCTGCGCACGCGCAACCCCTGCGCGATCCGTCGGACGCCCCCGAGGCGCTCGCCCTGGCCCGGCGGGCCCTGGCCGAGGTGGCCGCCGAACTCGACGAACGGGCCGCCACCGCACCGGGCGCACTCGGCGACGTACTCCGTTCCACGTCCGACATGGCGACGGATCCCGAACTGGCCGACCGGGTACGCGCCCTGATCGAGGAGGGGCAGGGCCCGGCCCTCGCCGTCGACGGAGCCGTCGCCGAGGTCGTCGCGCTGCTCACCGCGGCCGGGGGCCTGTTCGCGGAGCGCTCGACCGACCTGAGGAGCGTGCGCGATCACGCGGTCGCCCGGATCCTCGGGCTGCCCGCTCCCGGACTGCCCGAGCTGCGGGAGCCGTCCGTCGTCTGCGCCGTCGACCTCTCGCCCGCCGACACCGCCTCCCTGGACCTGACGAAGGTGGCCGCCCTGGTCACGGAGTCGGGCGGGCCCACCGGGCACACGGCGATCATCGCCCGCCAGCTCGGCATACCGTGCGTCGTACGGGCGTCCGGCGCGACGCTGATTCCCGAGGGAACGGTCGTCGCCGTCGACGCCGCGAACGGCACCGTCACCGTCGATCCCGACGAGGCCCTGGTCGACTCCCTCCGCGCCCGGGCGGAGAACGAGCGCGCGCTCGCCGACGACACCGCCCCCGGCGCGACCGCCGACGGCCGGCCGGTCGCGCTGCTCGCCAACGTCGGCACCGTCCACGACATCGAGCAGCTCGGCCCCTCGGCGGCCGAAGGGGTGGGGCTTTTCCGTACCGAGGTGCTCTTCCTCGACGCCGTCCAGGCACCGTCGCGCGAGCGGCAGACCCCGGTGTACGCGCGCGCCCTCGCCTCGACGCAGGGTGCCAGGACAGTGGTCCGCACCCTCGACGCCGGCTCCGACAAACCCCTCGCGTTCGCCACCCAGGACGACCAGGAGGAAGAGGAGAACCCGGCGCTCGGGGTACGCGGCTACCGGCTCGTCCGTACGCTGCCCGAACTCCTCGAAGAGCAGCTCGCGGCCCTGGGCGAGGCCACCCGCGCGCTGCCGCCGGCGGACCGCCCCAGTGTCTGGGCGATGGCTCCGATGATCTCCACCCCCGACGAGGCCCGCACCTTCGCCCGCCTCGCCCGCGCCCACGGCGTGCAGACCGTCGGAGCGATGATCGAGGTACCGGCCGCCGCGCTCCGGGCCTCCTCGATCCTCGCCGAGGTGGACTTCGTCTCCATCGGCACCAACGACCTCGCCCAGTACACGATGGCGGCCGACCGCCTCAGCGGCGGACTGGCGGATCTGCTGGACCCCTGGCAGCCCGCCGTGCTGGACCTCGTCGCGGCGACCGCCCGCGCCGGGACGGCCGCGCGCAAGCCGGTCGGGGTGTGCGGGGAATCGGCGTCCGACCCCCTCATGGCCCTGGCCCTCACGGGAATGGGCGTGACCAGCCTCTCGATGTCCGCACCGGCGCTGCCCGCGGTACGTCATGCCCTCCGCCGCCACACCCTCGCCCGGTGCCGGGCGATCGCCGAGGCGGCCCTGTCCGCACCGACCGCCGCAGAGGCCCGCCGGGCGGCTCTCGCCCTCGCCGACCCGGAGGTGGCGACGCTGCTCGGGCTCGGTGTGTCAGAGTCCGGCCGGGGAGGGCTTCGGTGCCCGTGACGGCCGGGGGGCCGTCCGACGTTTGCCCCGTCGTGGCATGTTCCCTAGGCTCCCCGGAAGATCATGCGCCGGGGAGGCAGAGCAGTGGAACCGCAGGACGGCGGGCCGAAGGGCGAGATGGACGAGCGGGCCGGGGAGAGGTTCCCGGACTGGTTCATCGAGAGCTTCGCGGACTACTGGCAGAGCATGGGATCCTCGCGCATCGAAGGACGGATCGCCGCGTATCTCATGGTCAGCGACGCGGCCGAGGGCGTGTCGGCGGAGGAGCTGGCCGAGGTGGCCGGAGCCAGCCGCGGTTCGGTGTCGACGTACACCCGCAGTCTCATCGCGGCGGGATTCGTCCGCCGGGTGCGGCGCCCCGACGACCGTGCCCACTACTACGTCATGGACGAGGACGTCTGGGGCGGCTTCCTGGACAAGGAGCAGGGCTATCTCCGCAGCCAGCGCGACCTCGCCGCACGGGCGCTGGCCGGGACCGTCCCCGGCGGCCCCGCCCACCAGCGCATCCGCAACATGCGCGACTACCTGGGCTGGCTCCTTGAGGTACAGCAACTGCCCGCCGCCTGGCGCAGGTACAAGGCGGAGCGGGACGACCAGGAGGGGGAGGGTTAGGCGCCCCGCGTGTGGTGCCTGCCCACGGGCAGGACCAGTGGGGCGCCCGACACCGGGTCGTCGATGACCTCGGCGCGCAGGCCGAACACGTCCGCGACGGTCCGCGGGGTCACCACCTCGGTCGCGGCGCCCGTCGCGTACAGGGCGCCGTCCTTCACGGCGACGAGGTGATCGGCGTACCGGGCGGCGAGGTTGAGGTCGTGCAGGACCATGACGACGGTCGTGCCCCGGTCGCGGTTGAGGTCGGTGAGCAGGTCCAGGACCTCCACCTGGTGGGTGACGTCGAGGTAGGTGGTCGGTTCGTCGAGCAGCAGGACGTCGGTCTCCTGGGCGAGGGCGGTCGCGATCCACACCCGCTGGCGCTGTCCGCCGGAGAGTTCGTCGACGGGACGGTCGGCGAGGTCCAGTACGCCCGTCGCCGTCATGGCGCGTGCCACCGCCTCGTCGTCGGCCGGGGTCCAGCGGCCCAGCAGTCCGTGGTACGGGGTGCGGCCACGCGCCACCAGGTCGGCCACCGCGATGCCCTCGGGCGCCGTGGGGGACTGGGGCAACAGGCCCAGCGCGCGGGCCACTTGACGAGTGGGCGTGCGGTGGATGTCCTTGCCGTCGAGCAGCACCGACCCGCGCTCGGGGGCCAGCAGCCGGGCCATCCCGCGCAGTAGCGTGGACTTGCCGCAGGCGTTCGCGCCGACGATCACGGTCACCGCGCCCGGCGGGATCCGCAGGTCGAGGCCGTCGACGACGATCCGTCCGGCGTAACCGAAGCGGGCCGCCTCGACGGTGAGGGTACGGGTGGCGCTCACAGGACTCCTTCACCGCGAGAGGTACGACGGGAGCGGGCCAGCAGCCACAGCAGCCAGGGCGCGCCCAGGGCTCCGGTGACGACACCGACGGGGAAGCGGGTGTCGAAGGCGAACTGGCCGATGAGGTCGGCGGCCAGGACGAGGACCGCGCCGGTGAGCGCGGCGGGCAGCAGCGGTGAGCCGTTGCCGCCGGTCAGCCGCTGGGCGACCGGCCCGGAGAGAAAGGCGACGAAGGCGATGGGGCCGGTCGCCGCGGTGGCGAGCGCGGTCAGCCCGACCGCGCCGAGCACGAGGGTCAGCCGTACGGTCTCCACCCGGGTGCCGAGCGCGCGGGCGCTGTCGTCACCGAGCTGAAGCGCCGTCAGCGGGCGCTCCAGAGCCAGCAGTACGGCCGACAGCGGCACCACTCCTGCGGTCAGCGGGCCCACTCCGTCCCAGAACGCCGAGCCGAGGCTCCCGGTCAGCCAGCGCATCGCCTCCTGCACGTCCCAGGCCGGCGCCCGCAGCAGCAGATACGAGGTCACGCTGTTGAGGAGCGCGCCCATCCCGATGCCGACGAGCACGAGCCGTGCGCCGAGCACCCCTTGACGGTAGGTCAGCAGGTAGATGACGAGCGCGACGGCGATGCCCGCCGGTACGGCGACGAGGAACACCGGCGTGCCGCCGAGCCCCAGCACGATGATCGCGAAGACGGCCGCGGCACTCGCCCCCGACGTGATGCCGATGACGTCGGGACTGGCCAGCATGTTCCGCAGCAGCGTCTGGAAGGTCGCCCCCGCCAGCCCGAACGCGAACCCGACAAGCAGCCCGGTGAGCGCCCGAGGCAACCGCAGCCGCCCCACGGTGAAGGAGGCGCCGGGCACGGTCTCACCGAGGACGACGCGCAGGGCGTCGTAGGGGGAGTAGACGGTGTGACCGACGCACAGGCTGATGACGAACAGTGCGGCAAGCACCGTGACCAAGCAGGCGATCACCACTCGTCTACGGCGGACCCGGCGCCGTCGGCCGCGACGGATCACCTCGACCCCGGTGGCCCCGACGGTCTCGCTCACAGCTCACGCACCTTCTGCCGTCGGGCGACGGCGATGAACACCGGCGCCCCGATGACCGCCGTCACGATGCCGACCTCCATGTCCTCGGGCCGGGCCACCAGACGGCCCGTCACATCTGCGAGGGTCACCAAGGCCGCCCCGATGAGGGCGGACAGCGGCAGGACCCAGCGGTTGTCGGGGCCGGTCAGCAGCCGGACCAGGTGCGGGACGACCAGCCCGACGAAGCCGATCGGGCCCGCCGCCGCGGTCGCGGCCCCGCACAGCAGGACCGCCCCGAGGGCCGCCAACAGGCGGGTACGGGCGACGTGTTGACCCAGACCGGTGGCCAGGTCGTCGCCGAGCGCGAGCGCGTTGAGGCCGCGCGCGGACGCCAGGCTGAGCACGAAACCGACGCCGAGCAACGGCAGTACCTGGAGGATGCCGTCCGCCGACGCGCCGCCCACCCCGCCGATCTGCCAGAACCGGAAGGTGTCCACCACGTCGAGACGGGGCAGCAGCACCGCGCTGACCAGCGAGGACAACGCCGCCGTGACCATCGTCCCGACGAGCGCCAGCTTCACCGGCGTCGCACCGCCCCGCCCACGCGAGCCGATGACGTACACGAGCACGGCCGCCGCACCCGCCCCGGCGACCGCCAGCCACATGTACTGCGCGGGCGTGCTGATGCCGAGGTACGCGATGCCGCAGACGACCGCCAGCGCGGCACCGGCATTGACGCCGAGGATCCCCGGGTCGGCCAGCGGATTGCGGGTCAGGCTCTGCATCACCGCGCCGGCCGTGCCCAGCGCCGCGCCGACCAGCAGCGCGAGCCCCGTACGGGGGACACGCTGCCGGACGGCGGCCCGGGCGAGGGAACCGTCGTCGCCGTGCACGAGGGCGGCCAGCGCGTCGCCGGGGGAGACCGTCCGGGCGCCGAACATGACGGACAGCACGGCGGCCACGGCGACCAGCAGCACACAGGCCGGCAGCCACAGCGACGAGCGTGTTCTCACGTGAGGTCGGCCGCCGCGTCGGCGAGCAGACCCGCGTACTCGTCGGTCGTGGCCGGGATGGTGAGCGCGGTGGGCGGGGAGAGTGCGGCGGCCAGCTCGGAGTTGTCCTCCAGGACGACGACGGCGCCCTTCGCGATCGCCGGGATCTTTCCGAGCAGCGGGTCCTTCTGGAGCCTGCCCAGGAGCTTGTCGTCGCCGTAGGTCACGAAGATGTCGACATCGTCGAAGACGTCGGCCTTCTCCGCGCTGATGGTGGCGTACAACTCCTCGGTCTTCGCGGACAGGTCCGTCAGGCTGTCCGGGTACTTCATGCCGAGGTCGACGGAGAACTGGTTCCGGGCGTCGTGGGTCGTGTAGTAGCCGACGGTGCTGAAGTCCTTGGGGTCGATGTAGCCGACCAGCGCGGTACGGCCCGCGATCGTGGGGTGGTTCGCGGCCGCCTCGTCGATCGACTTCTCCAGGCTCGCGACGAGCGCGTCGCCCTCCGAGGCGAGGCCCAGCGCCTCGGCGTCGAGCCGGACGGTGTCCCGCCAGGTCGTGCCGTACGCGGTGTCGGGGTAGGAGACGGTCGGGGCGATCTCGCTGAGGGTGGTGTAGTCGGCCTTGGACAGGCCGGAGTGGGCGGCGAGGATCACGTCCGGGCGGGTGTCGGCTATCGCCTCGAAGTCCAGGCCGTCGGACTCGTCGAACAACGCGGGCGTGTCGGCCTTCAGTTCCGTCAGCTTCTTCGTGGTCCACGACAGCACGCCGTCGCCGTCCTGGTCGCCGTACGTCTGCTTCGGGATGCCGACCGGGACGACCCCGAGGGCGAGTGCGGCGTCGTGGTTGCTCCACACGATCGTGGCGACGCGCGTCGGCTTCTTCTCGATCACCGTCGTACCGAAGGCGTGCTTGATGCTCACGGGGAACGCGGCGGCGGACGCCGAGGAGGAGGCCTCCGGCGAACCGGCGGAGTCGGAATCGGAGTCGGAGTCCGCACAGCCGGTCAGTACGAGCAGGGCGGAGGCCGCGCAGGCGGCCAGGGTTCTTCCGAGGGAGGGGACTCTCATGACGCCATCCAGGAGGTGCGAGTGGCCGCTGAGCGGCGGGGGCGAGGTGAGGGTAGCCTTACCAACCCCAAACTTTCAATTTTTTTGAAATGTCCCCTGATGGTATTGACGCTCCGGGATGTCGGATCTACGTTTGCCGGAACGTTCCGGCATGCAAGTCACGCGCTATGCCGGAGACATCCACGGCAAGAGACACACGCAGGAGAAGCGGTGCCACCCATGGGTCTTCCCTCCGCCGACTGGCTCGTCGAGCCGATCGCCCCGGTCGACGAGGCCGACGTGCTCGCGCTGCTCGCCGAGCGGTTCGGGGTGCGTGGCGACGTCCAGTCACTGGGCAGCCAGCAGGACCAGAACTACCGGGTGCGCACCGACACCGCCGAACACGTCCTGAAGATCGCCAACCCGGCCACCGTCCCCGCCGCCCTCCGTGCACAGTGCGCGGCCATCGACGAACTGGCCACGGCACTCCCGGAGTTGAGGCTCCCGCGGGCCCGGCCCGGGGTCGACGGCGACCGGCTCCAGTGGCTCACCGTCGGCGGCTCGGAACTCGCCTGTCTGCTCCTGGACTTCGTTCCCGGCGAGCCGATCATGGACAGCCGCTACCTCGCCCCGTCGGTCGTCGCCCGGCTCGGCGGCATCGCCGGACAGGTCGCCGCCGCCCTGGCCGGTCTCGACGCCGCCGAGCCGGACCGGGTCAGGCTGTGGGACCTGCGCAACGCGCTCCCGGTGGTCGAGACACTGGCCCCGCACCTGCCCGACCAGTTCCGCGCCCAGCGGGTGCTCCGTGCCGCCCGCGCCGCGCACGCCTTGGTCGAGCCGCACACCGACCGGCTGCCGGCCCAGGTCGTCCACGGCGACATCACCGACAACAACGTGGTCTGCGAGACCGCCCCCGACGGCCGCCCGCTGCCCGTCGGTGTGATCGACTTCGGCGACCTGGGCCTCGGCTGGACGGTCGCGGAACTGGCCGTCGCCTGCACCTCCGTCCTGCACCACCACGGGGCGGGCCCGACGTCCGTACTGCCCGCCGTGCGCGCCTTCCATGCGGAACGCCCGCTCGGCGACGACGAGATCGCCGTGCTCTGGCCGCTGGTCGTGCTGCGCGCGGCCGTCCTGGTGGTCAGCGGCCAGTACGACGTGCGGCTCGACCCGGACAACGACTACGCCTCGGCCGCGCTGGACCGCGAGTGGACGATGTTCGAGGTCGCGACCTCGGTCCCGGCGCAGGTGATGACGGCACAACTCCGGGACGCGCTGGGCCTGTCGGCGCCCCGCGCGCCGTTCACCGGCGACCGCTTGGTGCCCGAACTCCCCGACGCCGTACCGGCCCTCGATCTGTCCGTGCTCGCCGACGATCTGCACACCGGCCGCTGGCAGGACACCGACGTCGAACAAGCCCTCGCTGCCTCGCTGTTGACGGACCATCAGGCAGCCCGGACCCGGCACGGCGAGTACCGGCTGACCCGCACGACCGTCGACACCGAGACCCCGCCCGAGACCTGCGCGCTCGGCGTGGAGCTGTACGTCACCGGCCCGTTGGAGGTGCGGGCGCCCTGGGAGGGCACGCTGACCCGGGACGCCGACCGTGTGGTGACACTCCGTCAGGAAGACGGCCCGGACCTGATCCTGGACGGCCTCGACACCGGCCCCCTGCCTTCCGGCCCCGTCAAGCCCGGCCAACTGCTCGGTATCGTCGCCGATCACGACGGCCCGCACCGGCTGCACGTCCAGCTCTCCCGGCTCCCCGGCGTGCGCCCACCCCGCTTCGCCACCCCCGACCTCGCCGCCGGCTGGCTCGACGTGTGCCCGGACCCCACCGCACTCCTGCTCACCGCCGCTCCCGAACCTCCCGCCGGAGAACCGGAGTTGCTGGAGCGCCGCAACAACTCCCTCGCCACCGTCCAGGAGCACTACTACGAGGCCCCGCCTCGCATCGAACGCGGCTGGCGGCACCACCTGGTGGACACCCAGGCCCGCGGCTACCTCGACATGCTCAACAACGTGACCGTGCTCGGCCACGGCCACCCCGCCCTGAGCGACGCCGTCCACCGCCAGTGGCAGCGGCTCAACACCAACTCCCGTTTCCACTACGCCTCGGTGGTCGAGCTCTCCGAACGGCTCACCGCACTGCTCCCCGCCGAACTCGACACCGTGTTCCTGGTGAACAGCGGCTCCGAAGCCGTCGACCTCGCACTCAGGCTCGCTTGGGCGACGACCGGACGGCAGGACGTCGTCGCCGTGGAGGAGGCGTACCACGGCTGGACCTTCGCGAGCGACGCCGTCTCCACCTCCGTCGCCGACAACCCCAACGCCCTTTCCTCGCGCCCGGACTGGGTGCACACGGTCGCGGCGCCCAACACCTACCGGGGCCGCTACCGGGGCGAGGAGGCCTGGCGCTACGGCCCCGAGGCCGCCGCCCGGATCACCGAACTCGCCGCCGAGGGCCGCGCACCCGCCGCCTTCCTGTGCGAGCCGTACTACGGCAACGCCGGCGGCATGGCCCTGCCCGACGGTTACCTGAAGCAGGTCTACGAAGCCACCCGCGCCGCCGGAGGCCTCTGCATCGCCGACGAGGTGCAGGTCGGCTACGGCCGGCTCGGCACCCACTTCTGGGGCTTCGAGCAGCAGGGCGCCGTACCGGACGTCGTGACCGTCGCCAAGGCCATGGGCAACGGACACCCGCTCGGCGCGGTGATCACCCGACGCGAGATCGCCGACGCCTACCGCACCCAGGGCTACTTCTTCTCCTCCTCCGGCGGCAGCCCCGTCAGCTCGGTCGTCGGCCTGACCGTCCTCGACGTCCTGCGCGACGAGGGCCTCCAGGACAACGCCCTTGACGTGGGCGGCCACTTGAAGGAACGGCTCGTCGAACTCGCCGACCGGCACCCGCTGATCGGCGCCGTGCACGGCTCGGGCCTCTACCTGGGCGTGGAGTTCGTGCGCGACCGTACGACCCTGGAGCCCGCGACCGAGGAGACCGCCGCGATCTGCGAGCGGCTGCGCGAACTCGGCGTGATCATGCAGCCGACCTCCGACCGGCAGTGCGTGCTGAAGATCAAGCCGCCGCTGTGTCTGACCCGGGACAGCGCGGACGTGTTCGTCGCCGCTCTCGACGACGTCCTCACTCACGGTTGGTGACCCGCCATGTCGACCAGGATTCCTGACCTGCCCCCCGGGCCCGACGCGCCCACCATCGCCGACGTGGCCCGGGAAGCGGCGGTGTCCAAGACCACCGCGTCGGACGCGCTGCGCGGCCACGGCCGGGTGTCCGGGCCCACCCGCAGGGCGGTGCTGGAGGCGGCCGAGCGGCTCGGCTACGCGCCCAACCGCACCGCCCGCAGCCTGCGCACCTCGGTCACCGAGACCATCGCGCTGCACATCCCCGAGTTCCTGACCAGCGCCGAGTACTACATGTCGTTCGTCTTCGGCGTCGCCGAACAGGCCGCCCGCGCCGGACTCAACGTCACCCTGCTGTCCTCCGGACACCTCCCGCAGCGACGCGGCACGATCCCGCAGGTCGACGGCCTGGTGCTGTGCGACCCGATCGCCGAGGACCCGTTCGTCGAGCAGCTGATGAGCAGCGGACTGCCGGTCGTCACGGCCGAGCGGTACGTCGGCGACCGTGAGCCCACCGGGGTCGTACGCTCCGACCACGACGCGTCGATGACCGAACTCCTCGACCACCTCTACGCGTCCGGCGCCCGCCGCCCGGCGTTCGTCGCCTCGGACACCACCGGCGACTGGGCCCTCACCCTCCAGCGGACCCACGCCCGCTGGTGCGCCGAGCACGGCCTGCCCGAACTCGTCAGCAAGGAGCCGTTCGGCTCCCCGCCCCACGTGCTCCAGGCTGCCGTACGGCAACTGCTCACGCGGACGCCGGACATCGACGCGATCGTGTGCGCCGCGGACGGCGCCGCCGCGGCCGTACTGCCCGAACTGCGCGCCGCCGGACGCACGGTGGGCCAGGACCTGCTCCTCGCCTCCTGCGTCGACAGCTCCGCCATGCGCACGGCGGAACCCCCGATCACCGCGGTCGACCTACGGCCGCGGACCATGGGCGCCGAGTGCGCCCGGCTGCTCTGCGAGATCCTCTCCGGCGAGACGCCACGGGGGACCGTGCGTCCCCTTCCCATCGACCTCCACTTCCGCGCCTCCACCTCTGCGTAGGCGTTCTCCGAAAGCGTCACAGGAATCCCGTGTCACCCCAACCACCGGTTCTCTCACCGTAATTGCCGGAACGATCCGGCAAACTCTCCGAAAGGAGGAGCGAGAATGCGAAGATCAGCACTCCTCGTCGCCTGTTCCGCCGCTCTCTCGGCCGCCATGACATCCTGTTCCGCGCCTGCCACCACGGATGCGGGCACCGCCGGCAAGGCGTCGAAGTCCGGTTAC
The DNA here is from genome assembly GCF_045041225.1 of Streptomyces sp. NBC_00075. Taxonomy (NCBI): domain Bacteria; kingdom Bacillati; phylum Actinomycetota; class Actinomycetes; order Kitasatosporales; family Streptomycetaceae; genus Streptomyces; species Streptomyces sp. NBC_00075. The sequence goes on along the minus strand of NZ_CP108243.1, from coordinate 206,081 downwards.
CTCGCGGAATCCGACACCTCTCTGAAGGGCTCCGGACCGCTCACCGTCCAGCTCGACTACGACTCCGTGGAGGCCGGCGGTCTCGACCCGCAGACCGCCGCCACCGCCCGCTCCTGGTCGATCGAGTCCCTCGTCTACGAGCCCCTCGTCACCATCGATCCCAAGTTCGGTATCGAACCCCTGCTCGCCAGCTCCTGGAAGCAGCCGAATGCCACGACCTACGTCTTCACCCTCCGCAAGGGCGTGACCTTCTCCAACGGCCGCGCGCTCACCCCCGCCGACGTCGTCGGCAGCATCCAGCGCCTGCTGAAGTCCAAGGCCGCCTACGCCGCTCAGCTCGGCCCGGTGAAGTCCGTCAAGGCAACGGGCGCGGACCAGGTGACCGTCGAACTCACCAAGGCCTACACGCCGTTCCTCGCCGCGCTCGCCAACACCCCCGCCGCGATCCTCCCCATGAAGGAGATCGACGACGGCTCGCTCGACCCGCAGAAGGAAATGCTGGGCACCGGCCCGTTCGTGGTGAAGAACCACAAGCAGGACCAGTACTGGAACTTCACCCGCAACTCGTCCTACCGCGACACGAAGAACATCCGCATCAGCGATCTGAAGATCGAGATCGTGCCGCAGGAAGCCGCCCGGCTCGCCGCTCTGCGCAACGGCAGCGCGGCATTCGTGAACTTCAACAACGTCGACTCCATGGACCAGTTGACCGGCACGAAGAACGCCAAGGTCGTCAGCCAGACCAACAGCGACTTCTACTACCTGATCCAGAACTCGAAGAACCCCGACTCACCGCTCGCCGACGAGAAGATCAGATTCGCGCTGAACAGCGCCCTGAACCGGACCGAGATCGCCTCCGTCGCCCTCGGCGGCCAGTCCCAGCCCACCGGCGTCACCCCGAGCGTCCTGCCCGGCGCCTGCGACCCCGCGAAGCTCCCCGCCACCACCGGCGACACCACCGCCCTGAAGAACATCGGCACCCTGCGCCTCGCCGTCTACACCTCCGAGCCCGCCGTCGGCCAGATCGCCCAGGTCATCCAGCAGCAGCTCGCCGCCGCCGGCGTCACCGTCAAGATCCAGAAGTACGACGACACCACCTACGGCGCCAAGGTGTTCGGCGCGAAGCCCGACTTCGACCTCGCCATCGGCTGGTTCGCCGGATACGTCGACGCCTCCATGGTGTCCCGCTGGTGGGACCCCGTCATCGCCGGCTTCTCCGGCACCTTCCTCAACGACGACAAGACCCTCGACGCCCTCATCGACAAGGCCGCGAGCGAGCCCGACGGCAGTACCCGCACCAAGACCCTCGCCGACCTGTGCGCCCGCGTCGACACCGCCGCCCAGATGCTGCCCCTGGTGACCCGCCCCTCCGTCATCGGCTACCGCACCGACCAGGTCAGCCCCACCCTGCGCTCCTCCGAGGGCTACGGCAACTTCCTGCGCGACCTCACCTCTTACACGCTCCCGGGCGCGAAGTAGCCGGCCATGGACCACATCCGCTGGCTCCTGGGCCGTACCGCCACCGCCGCCCTCACCCTCTTCGGCGCCTCGGTGCTGATCTTCGCGGCGGTCCGCGCCATGCCCGGCAGCTACACCGACCTCGTCCTCGGCCCGCTCGCGAGCCGTGCCGAGAAGGCGGAGGCCGCGGCCCGCTTCGGCCTCGACCGGCCGGTCGTCGAGCAGTACGGATACTGGCTGCGCAACGCAGTCCAGGGAGACTTCGGCACCTCGCTCGCCGCCCGTACCCCGGTCGCCGCCGAGTTCGGCGACCGCCTCCCGGTCACCGTCACCCTCACCGTGCTCGCCCTCCTCCTCACCGTCGCCGTCGGCGTCCCGCTCGGCGTGTACACCGGCACCCGGGACGGCGGCGGACGCGGGGGAGTGCCGGGCCGGCTGGTCAGCGCCTTCGGTATGAGCCTGCCGGAGTTCGTCCTCGGCAGCCTGGTGGTGTTCCTGTTCACCCGGTACAGCCTGGGCCTGACCGTCGGGACGTACGTCCCCTGGTCCCAGGACCCGCTCGGCTCCGTCGGCTCCCTGATCCTGCCCGCCTGCGTCCTCGCCGTGTTCTGCGTCGCCGCGACCGCCCGCACGACCCGTGACGCGGTGCTCGGCGTGCTCGTCGAACCCCACATCGCGGCGGCGGTCGCCCGTGGCGAACCGAAGGGATTCATCGTGCGCCACCACGTCCTGCGCAACGCGGCGGTCCCCGTCCTCACCCTGGTGGCCACCCTCAGCGCCTACCTCCTCGGCGGCACGGTCATCGTGGAGCGCCTCTTCAACGTCCCCGGCCTCGGCTCGTACCTCGTCGACGGCCTCGACCGCCGCGACTACGCGGTGATCCAGGCGGGCGTGCTCCTCGCGGCGACCGTGTTCATCACCACCAACCTGCTGGTGGACCTGGTCAGCGGGCTGCTCGACCCGAGGATCGGCACGGTCGGAAAGGAGGCGAGGGGATGAGGAGGAAGGAACTCCGGCCCCGTCCGACCCGGAACCCGGAGACCGACCTGGCCGCGCGGACCGCAGGGACGGCGGTTCCGGGCGGCGGGTCGGCTGCGCCGGATGTCGATCTGGCGGTTCCGGGCGGCGGGTCGGCTGCGCCGGATGTCGATCTGGCAGTTCCGGGCGGCGAGTTGGCCGCGCCGAGCGCCGACCCGACGGGCCGGGGCCCCGAGCCGCCCGCACCGAACGCCGACCCGACGGCCCCGGGCCCCGAGTCGCCCGCCCCGAAGTCCGGCGTGACCGCCGCAGGCGGATCCCTCCCTCGGCGTATCCGCCGCGCGGCAGCCATGCGCGGCTACGACGGCCTCTTCCGCACCGCCCTGTGGGTGCTCGTCGCCCTCGTCCTCGTCACCCTCGTCGGACAGCTCGCCGGCATCGGAGGCCGCCCCGACGCCATCGTCGGCCCGCGCCTGCAACCCCCGGCCGCGAGCTGGCCCCTCGGCACCGACAACCTCGGCCGCTCCCTGCTTCCCCGGCTGTTCCAGGGCGTCGGCACCACGCTCCTGCTGTCCGCCCTCGCCGTCACCTGCACGGCGGTCATCAGCACGGCCCTCGGTGTCCTCGCCGGCTACCGGGGCGGCCGTACCGCCGAGATGATCCTGCGGATCGGGGACGTGCTGTACGCCTTCCCCGCCATCGTCCTCGCCGTCCTGGTCGCCGCCGTCCTCGGCCCCGGCCGTACGGCCGCCCTCGCCGCGATCGTCCTGGTGACCGTCCCGCTGATGACCCGCATGGTCGGCATCGCCGCCCGCGCGGTCGCCCGCCGCGAGTTCGTCACCGCCGCCCGGATCAGCGGCGTCCGCGCCCCGATGATCATGCTCCGGCACATCCTGCCCAACGTCGCCGGCACCGTCGCCGTCCAGGGCACCTACGCCCTGTCCGTCGGCATCCTCGTCGAGGGCGGCCTCAGCTTCCTCGGCTACGGCGTCCAACTCCCGGACGCCTCCCTCGGGTTGCTCATCCAGGAGGGCGGCCTCTACATGGTCGGCGCGCCCTGGCTGATCATCGCCCCTGGAGTCGTCCTGATCGCCGCCATCATGGCCGTCAACCTCATCGGGGACAGCCTGCGCGACCGTTTCGAGCCCCGAGAGACGAGGTCGCTGGTATGACGACACCGTTGCTGGAGATCGAGGACGTCGTCGCCGAGTACCGCACCGGCAAGCGCGCCGTCCGCGCCCTCGACGGCGCCTCCCTCACCGTCCACCGCGGCGAGACCGTCGGCATCGTCGGCGAGTCAGGATCCGGCAAGTCCACCCTGGGCCTGCTCGTCGGTCGCCTGCTGCCGAAGGCCACCGTGTTCCCGCGCGGACGGGTCCTGCTCGACGGCGAGTCCGTGCTCGACATGCCGCCCGACCGACTCGCCCGACTCCGACGCGACCGGCTGGCGTTCGTCCCGCAGGACCCCGTCGGCGCCCTCGACCCGACCCTGCGCATCGGCCGCCAGCTGCGGCTGGCCCTGCGGGCCACCGAGGCGGACCCCGCCGCGCTCCTCGACGGCGTCCGCATCAACGACCCCGAACGCGTCCTGCGCCTCTACCCGCACGAGATCTCCGGCGGCATGGCCCAACGCGTCATCGTCGCCATGGCCATGGCCCGCAAACCGGACCTCCTGATCGCCGACGAACCCACCGCCGCCCTGGACACCCAGGTCCGCGAGGAAGTGCTGCGCCTGCTGTTCGGGCTCGCCGCCGAGAACGGCACCACCGTGCTGTGGCTCAGCCACGACCTCGGCGGAGTCGCCCGCCGGTGCGCGCGCATCGCGGTCATGTACGGCGGCCGTGTCGTCGAGGACGGAGCCACCGCCCAGGTCCTCACCGCACCCCGACACCCCTACACCGCAGCCCTGTCCGCCGCCGACCCCGCCCGCGCGAAGGACGGCACCAGGCTCCTCACCATCGGCGGCACCCCACCGGTCCTCACCGAGGACACCCCCGGCTGCGTCTTCTGCCCGCGCTGCCTCTCGGCCGCCGACGACTGCCGTACGACCCGCCCGGCACCCCGCACGGTCGAGGACCGGACGCTGCTGTGCCACCACCCGGCTACGGCAGCTACTGCATCGACCGCGCGACCGGCGAAGGAGGAGGTCCGATGAGCGAACCGGTCCTCGAACTGGACTCCGTGTCCGTCGTGTTCAAGAAACTCACCGCGGTGAAGGACGTCAGCTTCAGCATCGCCGCCGGCGAGACCCTCGGCCTGGTCGGCGAGTCCGGCTCCGGCAAGACCACCACGGGCTCCGTCGCCCTCGGCCTGCGCCGCCCCACGTCCGGCGCCGTCCGCTTCCCGTACGGCGGCCGCCGCACCCGCGCCGGAGAGGTCCAGGCCGTCCTCCAGAACCCCCACTGGTCGCTCAACCCCCGTCTGACGGTGGCCGATTCGGTCGCCGAACCCCTCGCCGCCGCCCAGGGCGGCCGACTGCGCACCCACCACCCGGCGGTCCTGCGCATCCTCGACCAGGTCGGCCTGCCAGCCTCCTTCGCCGAACGGCTCCCGCACGAACTCTCCGGCGGCCAGCGCCAACGCGTCGCCATCGCCCGTGCGTTGATCACCCACCCCAAGTTCATCGTCCTCGACGAGGCCGTCAGCGCCCTCGACGTCTCCGTGCAGGCACAGATCCTCAACCTGGTCCACGACCTCCAGACCGAGCACGGCTTCGGCGCCCTGTTCATCTCCCACGACCTCGCCGCCGTGCGCTACCTCGCCCACCGGGTCGCGGTCATGCGCGCCGGGGAGATCGTCGAACTCGCCGACGCCCAGCGCTTCTACGCCACCCCGCAGCACCCCTACTCACGACAGCTCCTGGAGACGCTATGACGCTCACCGAGCACACGGCACCGGCCGCCCGGATCATCCCGCCACCGTCCTTCGGCCCGGCCAAGAGCAACGACGACTTCGACCTCGTCCCGCAGCCCAGCCCCGGCCGAGGCACCGTCGAGTTCGACTTCCCCGGCGTCGAGGTCGGCACCGCCCAGTACACGGAGGGCCCCACCGGCACCACCGTGGTCCATGTCCCGGCCGGCGCCCGCATGTTCATCGACGAGCGCGGCGGCGCCATCGGCCTCTCCTACGGCGACAAGCAGTACGCCCACGCCATCTGCCTCTCCGGCGGCTCCCTCTACGGGCTGGGCGCCTGCGCCGGCGTCGCCGACGAGCTGCGGGCCCGGGTGGACCACCAGGTCGGCTGGGACGCCCTCAAGTGCGTGTCGGGCGCGATCATCTACGACTTCGCCGCCCGCGGGAACGCCGTGGTCCCCGACGCGGCCCTCGGCCGGGCCGCCCTGCGCATGGCCTCGACGGACCGGGTCCCCGTGGGCCGGGCCGGGGCCGGGATCAGCGCCTCCGTCGGCAAGATCGACTACACCCGCTGCGAGTTCTCGGGCCAGGGCGCCGCCTTCCGGCAGATCGGCGACATCAGGATCCTCGCCGTGACCGTGGTCAACGCGGTCGGCGTGATCGTCGACCGCGACGGCACCGTGATCCGCGGCAACTACGACCCCGCCACCGGCACCCGCCGCCTGCCCCACCTCGACTACCAGGCCGCCTTCGCCGGCGACGGCCCCACCACCGCGCACGGCAACACCACCATCTCGGCGCTGATCACCAACGTACGGCTCGACGACCGGGCCCTGGAACAGTTCGGCAGACAGGTGCACGGCTCCATGAACCGGGGCATCCAGCCCTTCCACACCAACCTCGACGGCGACACCCTCTTCACCCTCACCACCGACGAGGTCGACCTGCCGACGACCCCCTCCCGGGTCGGCGCCCACGCCATCAACTCCGTGGGCCTCGGCGCCATCGCGGCCGAGGTGATGTGGGACGCGATCCTGAGCAGCGCCCGGTGATCGCCCGCCACCACACCGACACCGCCGACCCGGCGGAACGCGGCCACACCGTCGGCACCGCCGACCGGGCCCGCATACGCAGGAGCATCACCGAGTACCGGCGGCTCTTCGAAGCCGTACACGTCGATCCCGCGCTGCTGCCGTCGTACGGCGAACAGGCTGCCGAGGAGATACGGCGCTGGGCGCCCGCCCTGCACACCGAACTCGTCGCCCTGGCCCGGGGCGCGGGTGTGGAGCCGTGGCAGCTCGGGATGCTCAACGCGCGCACCGAGATCCTCGCGACCGTCGGCGCCACCGCCGACGGCGAGTGCACCACCGCCGTGTACGTCGGCGGCCCCGGCGCCCCGCACACCATCCAGACCTGGGACTGGCACGAGGAGTTCACCGACACCAAGAACCTGGTCCGGCACCCCACCGGCCGGACCGGTGAGGTGCGGACCTTCACAGAGGCCGGCATCCTCGGCAAGATCGGCCTCAACTCGGCAGGTCTCGGGCTGCACTTCAACATCCTCAGCCACACCGCCGACGGTGCGCGCATCGGCGTCCCGGTGCACATCGTGGCCCGCAGGATCCTCGACGAGGCCGCCACCCTCGCCGAGGCCGTCGACATCGCCCGGTCGGCGGACGTCTCGGCGTCCACCGTGCTGACGGTCGTCGCCCACGACGGACGGCACGGCGACGCCGTGTGCGTCGAACTCAGCCCGGCCGGAACCGCCGTACTGCCCCCGGACAGCGACGGATACCTCCTGCACACCAACCACTTCCTCGATCCCCGCCTCGCCGCCGGGGAGCTGGCCGCACCCACCGCCGGGACCTACGCCCGGCTCGAACACCTCGCCGCCCGGCGGAAGTTGCTCGCCTCGCCCGATCCGGCCCGCTGGACCGAGCTGCTCGACGTCCACGAGAGCGACGGCGCCCCGGTGTGCTGCCATCCGCAGCAGGGGCTGACGTTCCACCAGCAGTGGCGCACACTCCTCACGGTCCGGCTGGACCTGGCGGAGGGCCGACTGAGCTGTCACGACGGCGGTCCCTGCACGGCGGGGGAGGAGTCGGCGTGGGAGCACTTCTGACGGCCCTGTACCGGTACCCCGTCAAGGGACTGCCTGGCCAACCGCTGTCCCATACCGAGCTGACGGCAGGTCAAGGACTCCCGCTGGACCGTGCCTTCGGCCTCTCCGAGGACGCGGTGCCGGTCAAGGCGAACGCGAGCGGCTGGATCTCCAGCGAGGTCCTGCTGCGCCTGCGCAAGCACGCCGAACTCGGCGCCTACGGACTGACGTCGGAGCCGGACGCCCTGCGCCTCACCGCCCCCGACGGCCGTGAGCTGCGGATCGCCCTGGACGGCGGCGACCTGAGGGAGACCGACGAGCGGATCCGTGACCTGCTCGGGCCGGTCCGCCTGGAGCGCCCCGGCGCCGCACTGTGGGACTGGCCCGACGCACCCCTCTCTGTCATCAACCTCGACACGGTGGAGGCACTTTCGCAGGCGGCCGGAGTACCGGTCGATCCCCTCCGCTTCCGGGCCAACCTCTACGTCTCCGGCCTCGGCGCCTGGCACGAGCTGGAGTTGCCCGGACATCGGGTCCAACTCGGCGCGGCGGAACTGGAGTTCACGTTCCCGACCGAGCGCTGCCGCGCCACCACCGTCCGCCCCGGAACGCGGGTGCGAGACCTGAACGTCCCGGCGCTGCTGGCCTCACGCTTCGGGCACCTGTACTGCGGGGTGTACGCCCGGGTCGTACGCGGGGGCCGGATCGAGGTGGGGGACCGGCTCGTGCACCGGGGGAACGCACCCGCGATGCCTCGGTACGCCGCCCGCCTGGCAGAACCCGGCCGTCCCCGGTGGGCCGAACTGATCGGGCGGACCGAGGAGAGCCCCACCGTCACGACCTTCGCCTTCCGCGACCCCGCCGGGGCCAGGTGCCGCCCCGGCCAGCACCTCCGCCTCCATCTCACGGACGAGGAAGGCCCGTTGTGGCGCTGCTACACCCTCACGGGGGCGGCCGAGACCGAAGTGCGCATCAGCGTCAAACGGATCGCTGACGGTCGTATGTCACCCTGGCTGCACGCCCTGCCGCTCGGCTCCCGCGTGCTCCTGTCCGGCCCGTACGGCACCGAGCTGACGACCGACGCCTCCTCCGACCGCCCGCTCCTGCTCGCGGTGGCGGGCATCGGCATCACCCCCGTGCTCCCCATCCTCCGCACCCTGCTGGACACCGCCCCCGAGCGCCCGGTCACCGTGCTGAACGTCGTCCGCAGCAGCGCCGAGACCCCGCTGTGGGAACCGGTGCTCGAACTCCTCGCGAAACTGCCTCACTCGACAGCACGGCTGTACGTCACCGACCCCGGGGCCGAACTGCCGTACGGCGCGAGACCCGGCCGTCCCACCGGAGCGGACCTGCGTGAACTGGCGGCGGACGGGACGGTGGAGGCGTACCTCTGCGGCCCGCCCGGCTTCGTCGACAAGGTGCGCAACGCGTTGCTGTCCGCAGGCGTCCCGGGCGACGCCGTCACCGACGAGCGCTTCCTGTCACCGCGCCCGGTGGCCCTCGACGAACGGCCACCGCCCGAGCCCGGCCCGTTCACCGTGGAGTTCACGGCGAGCGGCACGCGTGCCACCTGGACCGCGGACACCGGCACGCTCCTCGACACGGCCGAAGCCGAGGGCATCAAGCTGCCCTCGGCCTGCCGCGCCGGAGCCTGCGGAAGCTGCCGCCAGCGGATCACCGGCAAGGTCGCCCACCTCAGCGAACCGGCCGTACCACTGGACACCGGCCAGGCGCTGCTGTGCTGCGCCGTGCCGGTCGGCGACATGGAGGTGCATGCGTGAGCGCGAGCGGGTCGGGACCGAAAGACGTGGATTTCGTTCAGACCCCTTCGCGTATTTTGGCCGCATGGACACCTCTCCGCGAGAAACTCCTGTCCCCGACGGCTCGAACCCGCTGCGCAGCCTCTCCCTGGAACAGCTGAGGAAGCGGACGAGCATGAAGTGGCGCACCTACCCGGACGACGTACTGCCGTTGTGGGTGGCCGAGATGGACGTGCCGCTGGCCGAGCCGGTCGCGCGGGCGATCACCGACGCGGTGGCGCTCGGGGACACCGGATATCCGGCAGGCACGGGATACGCCGAGGCGCTCGCGGAGTTCGCGAGCAAGCGGTGGGGCTGGGACGGCCTCGCGGTGGAGCGTACGGCGATCGTGCCCGATGTGATGCTGGGCATCGTCGAGATGCTCAAGCTGGTCTCGGGGCCGGGCGATCCTGTGATCGTCAACTCGCCTGTGTATCCGCCGTTCTACCAGTTCGTCGGGAACATGGGCAGACCGATCCTGGAAGCCCCGTTGGGCCCGGACTTCCGGATCGACTTCGCGGCGCTGGAGGAGGCGTTCGGGCGTGCCGCGAAGGGTGGTGATCGGCCCGTGTACCTACTGTGCAGCCCGCACAACCCGACCGGTACGGTGCACACCGCCACCGAGCTGGCGGATGCCGCGCGACTGGCCCGGACGTACGGTGTGCGCGTTGTGGCGGACGAGATCCACGCACCGCTCCTGGCCGGAGGCGTGCGGTTCGTCCCGTACCTGACCGTGCCGGGCGCCGAGGACGGCCTGTCGCTGATGTCGGCGTCGAAGGCCTGGAACCTCGCGGGACTCAAGGCCGCCCTCGCCGTCGCCGGCCCCGGCGCGTCGGACGACCTGGCCCGCATTCCCGAAGAGGTCAGCCACGGCCCCAGCCACGTCGGCGTCCTCGCCCACACGGCCGCCCTGCGGGACGGCGGGGACTGGCTCGACGCCTTGCTCGCGGCCCTAGACGACAACCGCCGTCTGCTGGCCGACCTGTTGGCCGAGCACCTCCCGGCCGTGCGCTACGAACCGGCCCAGGGCACGTACCTGGCGTGGCTGGACTGTCGAGCGCTGGACCTCCCCGCAGACCCGGCGACCGTATTCCTGGAGCGCGGCCGGGTCGCCCTCAACTCCGGGACGGGCTTCGGCACCGGGGGAGCGGGCTTCGTACGAATGAACCTGGCGACCTCCCCGGGGCTGATCACGGAGGCGGTCCGCCGGATGGTCGTGGCCCTCCTCGACGGCGGGGGCGCTGCCTGACCATTTGGCGGTGCCCCCGCGCCGCACCCCGAACTATGACGCCGAATCAGGTCGGGTCTGTCTCCAGGTCTTCTCGCGTGGCCAGCTCGCCGGCTGCCCACATCTCGCGGGCGCGTTGCAGGCAGTCCTCCTCGGACTCCACGTCGTCCGCCGGCTGAAGACCGATCCTGTTGTTGATGTCGTCCGCGTCGCCCATCGCCACGGCGAACTCGTGGCCCAGCCTCCTCCTGACCTGACCGTCTCGCTCAGCTCAACGTCAGGTGCACGAGATCGATCTCCTGGCCCCGAGCCCGCGCGAAGCAATGGGTGCGCCCGGTCACGACGAAGCCGCACTTCTCCAGGACCCGGATGGACCCGGCGTTGTCAGCGGCGGCGTCGGCGTGCTGCGGGCGGGTCGCCTCCAGCTTGATCAGCTCAGCGAGCGTCCGGGAGGCGATGCCTCGACCCAGTGGGACCGCCCGACGACATAGGTGACCTCCCGCTCGGAGGGCGAACCGAACACCGCGGTATGGCCTGCTGCAATTCGGGGTCCGTCAACTGCTCCCAGAAGACCGGCAAGTCGCTGTCCTGAAGTTCCCGCAGGGATATCTCCATGGCTGTGGTGTCAGCCTCCGCAAGATCGCTGCCGAAGTGGTCGGCTCAGCCTGGGGCCACCTCCCAGCCACGGGACACCCTTTAGGTCGGCCGCGGCCCCGCTGTTCGGCCGATCAGTCGGCGGCGAGCCCCAACAGGATCTCGGCCACCGCCGTCGGTGCGGTCACCATCAGGTCGTGGCCGGAATCGACCACCCACGTCCGCTCGTTGCCGGCCAGCGCCTCCGAGGTGCCGGGCGGGGCCATGGACAAGGACGACGTGGTGTGGACCTCGGTGCGGGGGATCCGGGTCAGGGCCGTGGGGTCCTTCAGCCGCAGTGGCTGCTCGAAGCACTTCCACGGATGCGGCGTGAGCCTGTCCCACATCCACGCGACGTCCTCGGGCTCGGTGATCCCGTAGTACTTGACGGCGTCGGAGTCGGGCCACAGCACCAGTTCCACACCGTCCACCACGCGGGACCCGGCCCGGGCCGCGGCCATGAGCTCGCCGGCCACCTGGACGAGGGACTGCTCGTTCTCGGGAATCGCGGCGTCGAGGTAGACGAGGTGGGCGATCCGCTCGGCTGCCCGGTCGGCGACTCCGGTGATGACCATCCCGCCGTAGCTGTGCCCCACCAGGATCACATCGGTGCAGTCCTCGTACCGCAGAACACTCACGACGTCCGTGATGTGGGTGTCCAGATCGATGTCCGGGCGCAGCAGATGGGCGCGCTCGCCCAGGCCGGTCAGCGTCGGCGTGTACACCTCGTGCCCCGCCGCCCGCAGCAGTGGCGTCAGTCGCTGCCAGCACCAGCCGCCGTGGCCGCCACCGTGTACCAGGACGTACGTCGCCATCTCTGCCCTCGCTCCCCGTCGAACAACGGGCACTCGCCCGGGCGCCCTCATCAAAGCACACCGACGAGAATCGGGATAGGCGTGATTGAGATCGCCATTCTTGACTGTCTGTCAGGGATTGCGGAAATGCTCACCCGGTCATCTCCGGGTGGGCATCGGTCCGCTTGTCAGGAGACCCGTACCGGCAGACTCCGGAAGCCCCGGGTGATTTTGTTGAGGGCGCGGACCGGCTCACCGGTCAGCTCGATGCGCTGCACGCGGGCGGCCAAAGCCTTGAGGACGGCGTGGACTTCGAGGCGGGCCAGGCCCTGGCCCGCGCAGCCGTGGTTGCCGTAGCCGAAGGCGAGGTGGTCGACCGGGTTGCGGGTGACGTCGAAGCGGTCGGGGTCGGGGAAGTGCCGCTCGTCGCGGTTGGCGGCGCCGTAACTGTGCAGGACCCGGGCGCCGGACGGGATGACGACTCCCTCGCCGAGATCGACCTCACGGGTGGTGACCCGGGAGAAGACCTGGATGGGGCTCTCCACACGGACGATCTCGTTGAACGCGGAGGGCACCAGCGACGGGTCCGCGCGCAGCAGGTCCCACTGCTCGGGGTGACGGGCGAACAGCCACATGCCGCTGGAGATCGCCGAGATGGTGGTGTCGAACGCGGCCACCACATAGCCGGCGAGCAGACCGATCGCGCCCTCGACGGGGATCCGGCCCGCCTTGTGGGCCTCGATCATGGTCCAGCCGAAGCCGCCCGGGACGAGGTTCTCCTTCGTCACGACCTCGGCGAGAAAACCCATCAGCGCCTCGACCTTCGGCACGGCCGCCGCCGTACGCGGGCAGACCGGCCCGGAGGAGTCGAACCATCCGGCGGCCATGTCGAGCAACTGGTCGCGGCCCTCCTGCGGCCAGCCGATCAGATCCATGATCACGTGGACCGGAAGGTCCTGCGCGAGGTCGGTGACGGCGTCGAAGGTCCCCAACGCCACCAAGGCGTCCACCAGTTGCTCGGCACGCTGGTCGATGCCCTCGGCGACCGGTCGCAGCGCACGCGGGGAGAGCCGGTCGGTGAACAGCTTGCGCTGCTGGGTCTGCGCGGGCGGATCCATGTTGATCAGAGCGCTGGCCCAGGCCTCGTTGAAGCCGGGGTTGAGGCCGATGCCCTGCCCGGAGGAGAAGGTCTCCCAGTCGCCGAGAGCCGAACGCACCTGGTCGTAGCGGGAGATGAACCACAGGCCGTGTCGGCTCAGATGCACGGCAGGACCCAGATCGCGCAGCGCCTTGTACTGCGGGTACGGGTCGGCGAGCGCCTCGTCGCTGAACAGGTCGACGTCGGAGGACAGGGGAGTGGCGGTGGTCATGACGATCTCCTTTGACCGTGGGCTGAGATGGGCCGAGATGGGGTGGGCGGCAGAAGGCGTTACGCGGCGAGCGCGCGCAAACGGGCCACGGGAATACGGTGATTGAGGGCGGCGGCCACCGGGCGGGACGCGTGGTCCCAGCGCAGGAGCGCGGACAGGTCGGAGAGCGAGCCCTTCAGTACGGTGGGTTCCCCGGCGGCCGGCAGGGTCCCGGCGAGCTTGACCGCCAGACCGAACGCCTCGGTCCAGAAGTACGGTTGAGGTGTGTACGGCGGTCCTCCGTCGCCGTGCAGCAGCGCGGCGGCACCGGCCCTGGCCTGGCCGATCGCGCTGTCCCAGTGCGGCGTGCGCCGGAAGCGCCCGTCGCCGGTGGGGAATGCGGCGACATCGCCGACGGCGACGACGTCCGGGGCACCGGCCCGGCAGTGCTCGTCGACCACGACCCCGCCGAGCAGGGACAGTCCGGAGCCCTCAAGCCACTCGATGTTGGGGCGGCAGCCGACGGCGGTGACGACGAGATCGGCCTCCAGCCGTCTGCCGTCGGCGAGTTGAGCGCCGTACGGCATCGGGGTGACGCCGCCGGGGGAGACGACGGTCCGTACGCCGTGTTCCCGCGCGGCCCGTTCGAACAGCCCGGCCAGGTAGGGCCCCAGCGTGGCCACGAAGGGTGCCTGGAGGTCGACGACGGTGACGTCGAGCCCGAGTCCGGCGGCGACGGAGGCGATCTCCATCCCGAGGAAGCCGCCGCCGATCACCAACAGGTTCCGGGCCCGGGCGAGTTCGGCGCGCAGGCGCAGGGCGTCGTCCAGGGTGCGCAGGACGAGCCCGTGCTCGCCCAGCGTGCGGGCCCGCGCACCGGTGGCGATCACGAGTCTGTCGTACGGGATCTCCTCGCCGCCCTCGACCCGCACCCGACGGGCGTCCAGGTCCAGGCCGGTCGCCCGGGTTCCGGTCAGGACGTCGACGTCTCCGCCGAGCGCGGGCAACGCGACCGATGCGGCGTCCTCCGTGCCCTTCAGCACGCCCTTGGACAGCGGCGGCCGGGTGTACGCCTCCCGGGGCTCGTCCCCGACGAGCGTGATCGCCCCGTCCCAGCCCTGGCGCCGCAACTCGTCGACGGCCGTCACTCCGGCCAGCGAACCGCCGACCACGACCGCCCTCATCGGCCGACCCTCAGCGCCGCCACGGGACAGGCCCGGGTCGCCGCCTCGGCCTTCTCGGCCAGCTCGCCGGGGATCTCGTCCAGCAGGACGGTCACGACCCCGTCGTCGTCGAGCCCGAAGACCTCGGGCGCGGCCTGTTCACAGAATCCGAAGCCGTCGCAGCGGCTCTCGTCCACGTCGATGTGCACCATGCGGCCACGATCGGCCCGGGGGCCCGCAGGGGCTATGGGTGGAACTACGGGGTAGGTACCTGGTTGCTCGCGGGGTGGGTACCCGGTCGCCTAAGGGGTGGGTACGTGGTGCTCCGTCACCCAGGCCGCGACCTGCGCCCGTGAGCCGAAGCCGAGCTTGGCCAGGATGTGCTCGACATGGCCGTCGACCGTACGGGGCGACAGGACCAGCGCGGCGGCGATCCGCCGGTTGCTCATCCCCTGGGCCACCAGCGCGGCCACCTCGCGTTCCCGACGGGTCAGCCGGCCCGCCCTGGGCGGGGGCGCCGGTTCCGGCGGGGCGTCGAGCGCGTACGCGATGGCCCGCGCCGGCCGGTCGTGCACGCCGCCCTCGGCGAGCGCCGCCTCGTACGCCGCCGTGCCCAGCGCCCGTACGACCGACCGCTCGCACCGGTCGTGCCGCTCGGCGAGATGAGGGCCGAAGGCGGCGATCGTGGTGCCGATGTGCTGCCACAGGGACCGGACGGAGCCCAGTAGCCGTGCGGCCCGCGCATGATCGCCCTGGGACGCGGTGATCCAGGCCAGCAGCTCCATCATCAGCGCGGTGCCGACGTAGTCGTTGAAGCCCTGCTGGATGTCGAGTCCGGCCCGGGTGAGCGCCGTACCGGAGTCGGCGTCGCCGTGCACCCAGGCGTCGTGGCCCAGGGCCCACAGTGCGTACGACCTGCTCCACCGTTCGCCGTGTTCCTCGGCGGTGGTCACGGCCAGGCGTCCGGTCCGCTCGGCGCGCGGATCGGCGGTGTGGGCCTGGGCGACGGCGAGCTGGAAGAGGGAGATCAGGGCGCCAGGACCGTCGCCCACCGCGTCGTGCGCGGCCACCGCCCGCTCGTACCAGGAAGCGGCCTCTTCCAGATGCCCTCGGAACAGCGCCGACGTTCCCCGGAAGCCCTGGACGTACGCGGACACCACGGGGTCGTCGAGCCGACGGCCCAGTTCTTCGGCCTCCGCCAGTGCCCGGTCCGCCGCCGGATGGTCGCCCTGGAGCAGCGCGGCCCAGGCGGCCACCCACAGCGCCTTGGCCCGGGCGGGGGTGGGATCCGGGGCCGCCGCCAAGGCACGCTCCAGCCACCGTCGGCCCTCGCCGAGGAAGCCGTCGGCGCACCAGTGGAAGCGCAGCGCGGCGGCCAGCGCCAGCGCGGACTGGGGGTCGCTCTGCTCCAGCGCGATGCGCAGGTTCCCGTGCTCGGCACGCAGCCGAGCCAGGCCTTCCTCCTGGCCGGGGCCGTACCAGCCGTCCGCGATCCGCTCGGCGAGGCCGCGGTGGAAGTCGCGGTGCAGCACGCGGACGCGGTTCCCCTCACCGGACTCGGCGAGCTTCTCCGCGCCGTACTGGCGGATGGTCTCCAGCAGCCAGTAGCGCGGCTGGCCCTCGCGTTCGGTGATGAGGACGACGGACTGGGCGACGAGACGGTCGAGGAGGTCGAGGACGTCTGCGCGGGAGATCCCGTCAGCACTGGCATCGTCCGCGCAGACGCCCTCGGCCGCGTCCAGGCCGAAGCCGCCGGCGAACACCGACAGCCGGTTCCACAGCAGCCGCTCGGCGGGGGTGCACAGCTCGTAGCTCCAGTCGATGAGCGCGCGCAGGGTGCGTTGCCGGGGGCGGGCGGCGCGGCTGCCGCCGGTGAGGAGGGCGAAGCGGTCCTCCAGGCGGTCCGTCACCTGGTCGACGGTGAGCGTACGCAGCCGGGCGGCGGCCAGCTCGATCGCCAGCGGCAGACCGTCGAGGCGGGTGCACAGGCGCGTCACGGCGGCCCGGTTGGCGTCGGTGACGTCGAACTCCGGACGGTGCGCGGCGGCCCGGTCGCGCAGCAGTTCGACGGCCTCGTCGGGCACCGACAGCGGAGCGACGGTGAAGACGTGCTCTCCGGCGAGGTCGAGGGTCTGCCGGCTGGTCGCCAGGACACGCAGGCCGGGGGCCGCCGACAGCAGCGCGTCCGCCAGTGCGGCGCAGGCGTCGACCAGGTGCTCGCAGTTGTCCAGCACGATCAGGCACTGGCGCTCGGCCAGATACGCCGTGAGCTGTTCGACGACGGGCCTGGCCGACAGATCGGGCATGCCGAGAGCGGTGGCGGTCACCTCGGCCACGGTCGCCGGATCCTGCACCGGGGACAGATCCACCAGCCACACCCCGTCGGCGAAAGCCTTGCGCGCCGTGGCCGCGACCTCCAGCGCCAGCCGCGTCTTGCCCACCCCGCCGACACCGGTCAGCGTCAGCAGACGGGCTTCGGCGAGGCGGCGGCGGATCTCCGCGATGTCCCGCCGCCGGCCGACGAACGTCGTGTAGGCCGTCGGCAGGTTCCCCGCTCGGGCGGGTGAGGTGGTCACGCGTCAACGCTAAGGAAACCTGTCGGTCGAGGGCAAGCTGTCGGGGCCACTGGGGGCAGCCGCCACGTCGTGAGGAACCCCCTGCTCAGCCCTTGACGGCGGAGCTCGCGACGCCCTGCACGAACCAGCGCTGGAAGAACGCGAAGACGACGAGGACGGGCAGCACGAGGAGGACGCCGAAGGCGAGGATCTGGCCCCAGTCCGGAGGCTGCTGACCCTGGAAGACGCTCATTTCGAGGGGGAGCGGGCGGACGGCGGGGTCGGAGACCATCAGGACCGGCCAGAGGAAGGAGCCCCACTGGGTGAGGAAGGTCAGGATCGCCACGGAAGCGAAGGCCGGCTTCGACATCGGCACGATGATCGCGAAGAAGGTGCGCCAGGGGCCCGCGCCGTCGAGGCGGGCCGCCTCTTCGATGCTCGGCGGGATCGAGCGGAAGAACGTGTGGAACTGGTAGACCGAGAAGGCGTTGGCGATGAACGGGATCGCCTGGATGTAGAGGGTGTTGCGCTGGTCGTTGAACATGTAGAAGAGCGGCACGGCCACCGACTCGAACGGGACCAGCATCAGCAGCAGGACGAGCGTGAACACGGCTTCCCGGCCCCGCCACTTGAGCCGTGACATGCCGTACGCGGCCATCGAGTTGACGAACAGACCGCCGGTCACGACCACGAACGCGACGAGCAGCGAGATGCCCATGAAGCGCCAGAAGTAGCCGGTGCTGTCGGAGTTCAGGGCGTCGAGGACGTTCGCGTAGTTGTCGAAGGACAGGTGGGTGGGGAGGAAACCGGACAGACCGTTCAGTACCTCGTCGGAGGGCTTGAGGCTGCCCAGCAACAAGTAGAGGACGGGCAGGACGAAGACGAAGGCCAGCACGCTGAGGACGGCGTAGTCGGTGAAGCGGCGCAGGCGGCGGTGGGGCGCGTGGGTCAGGGCCATGGTGGCGGGTCAGTCCTCGTGGTCGGGCCGGACGACGCGGCGCTGGATGAGGGTCAGGGCGACGACGATCAGGAAGAAGACGACGGTGATCGCGGACGCCTGGCCGATGTTGTTCTGGTCGAAGGCGGTGCTGACGGCCTGGTACATGACCGTGCGGGTGGCGTCCTCGTCGAGACCGCCGCCGTGGATGAGGACGTACACCTGGTCGAAGACCCGGAAGGACAGCACCGAGGTGAGCATGGCGACGAAGACGAGCGTGCCGCGGATACCGGGCAGCGTGACATGCCGGAACTGCTGCCAGGGCGTGGCGCGGTCGAGTTCGGCGGCCTCGTAGAGCTCGCCGGGGATCTGCTGGAGGCCGGCCAGCAGGATGACCATCTGGAAGCCGACGCCCTGCCACACCGACAGCACGATCACCGAGGCCATCGCGGTGGCCGTGTCGCCGAGCCAGTCGAAGGCACCCCAGTTGCCGAAACTCACCGCGTCCAACGCGGAGTTGAGCAGGCCCTGGTCGCTGCGGGCCAGGATGAGCCGCCAGATCACCGCGACCAGCGTCATGGGGAAGACGACCGGCATGAAGAACAGCGACCGGAACAGGCCGATCGCCTTCAGCTTGCGGTTGAGGAGGATCGCCAGCGCCAGCGCGAGGCCGGTCTGGAGGGGTACGACGACCACGGCGAACGTCAGGTTGTTCAGCAGCGCGCGCAGGAACGGGCCCGACAGGTCCGGGTCGGTGAACAGCCGCCGGTACTGCTCCAGGCCGAAGAACGAGGGGGCCAGGGGCGAGCCGAGGCGCACGTTGTAGAAGGAGAGGACGACGGCGTAGCCGAACGGGATGCCGACGAACGCGATGAGCCCGGCGACGGCGGGGGTGGACATCAGCAGTCCGTGCAACCAGTCGCGGTTCCTGGGCCCGGAACGCGTCGGGCGGGCGGTCTTCACGGCGGTCATGGGCGGGGTCTGCTCCCGGTCGGGGGCCGCGGCGGAGGAGGGGTGTGCGGGGTGTGCGGGTTCCACTGGGTCCACTGTTCTCACGGGTGGGTCCTGTTCCCGGCGCGGCGGGCAGCGTCTGCGCGTGCCCGCCGCGGCCGACACGGTCCTACGGGATCTGGTAACCGGCGTTGTCGGAGAAGTCCTGGTCGATGGCGCGGGCGGCCTTCTCCAGGGCGCTCTTCGGGTCGGCGCCGCCGTAGATCGAGTTCAGGGCCTCGCTGAACTTGGCGGTGATCGTGGGGTATCCGGCGGTGACCGGACGGGTCACGGCGACGCAGGACTCGGTGATGTCGCTGTCGCCGCAGGGCTTGGCGAGCTGGTCGGCGTAGAGCTGGAGCGGGCCGCCCTGCTTGTACAGCTCGCTCTTCGCCAGCGCCGTCCTCGTCGCGGGCACCGCCCCGTTGGCCGTCGTCATCGCGGTGACGTTGGTGTCGTCCAGGAGGGTGTCCAGGAACGTGCCGGCGGCCTTCGCGTTCTTGCTGTCGGCGCCGATGCCCCAGGCCCACGAACCCTGGCCGGTCTTGGGGCCGTTGCCGAAGTCGGGCAGCGGCAGCACGACGAGGTCGTCGCCGAGGGCCTCGCTGTAGGCCGGGTACATCCAGTGGCCGACCCAGCTCAGCGCCACCCTGCCCTTGGCGAAGGCGTTGCCGTCGGTGTTGGGATCGACGTACGTCTTCCACGACTGGAAGGTCTTCAGCGCCGAGACCACGGCCGAGGAGTCGAGTACGCCCTCCGCCTTGCCGTCCTTCAGCAGCGAACCTCCTGCCGACCAGACGATCGGGGCGAAGCCGTAGGTGCCCCACTCGGTGGCGAAGCCGTTGTTCTCCTGGACGTCGAGGGTCTTGCCGTCGGAGTCCTTGGCCTTGAGCGTCTTCAGCGCGGCCGTGAACTCGGCGGCCGTCCAGTCGTCCGACAGGCCCGTCGGGTACTTCACCCCGGCCGCGTCCAGCAACTTCTTGTTGCCGTAGATCCCGAGCCCGGAGTCGAACATGCCCAGGCCGTAGTGCTTGCCGTCGATCTTGCCCTGAGCCTTGCTCGCGTCGGTGGCGTTGCCCATGGTCTTGGCGGAGACGTAGTCGTCGATCGGGGCGAGCTTCTTGTTGTAGACGAAGTTCGCCATCGTCGGACCGTCGAACTCCATCACGTCCGGGAGATCGGAGGCGCTGGTCGCGGTGATGGTCTTGGTGTAGTCGGTCTCGGGTATCAGCTTCAGGTCGACCTTGATCGCGCTCTGCGAGGAGTTGAAGGACTTCACCGCGTTCTGTAGTGCGGCGGCCTCGCTCTTCTGGCCCTGGTGGGCCCAGACGCTGATGGTGCCCTTGCCGCTTCCGGCCTCGGCGGAAGCGTCGGTGCCGCTGCCGCCGCCACAGGCGGCCAGCGCCGCGAGGGGCAGGGCGAGGGCGAGGCCCGTACAGGCTGTACGGCGGAACCTTCTGCTGGTCGAGCTCATGGCTGTGCCTCCGTGCGGTGCGAGGGTTTTTGAAGTGCGCTGGTGCGGTGCAGTACGGCGTGGGGGAGCGGGGCCTTGACGGCCGTGGCGGGGATGAGGGGTTACTGCGGTCCGCGCGGGCGCGGCGGGGCGGTCGTCTCGCGCAGGACGAGTCGGATGGGCATCTGCACATGCCCGGGCGTCTCGCTGCCCGGCTCGTCGAGCTGCCGCAGCAGCAGCCGGGCGGCCTCGGCGCCCTGCCCGGCGACCGGCTGGGCGACGGTGGTCAGCCCGATCACGTCGGCGAGTTCGTGGTCGTCGAAGCCGACGACGGACACGTCGTCCGGCACCCGGAGCCGATGCCTCCTGAGCGCCCGCAGCGCGCCCATCGCCATCTCGTCGGACTGGGCGAACACGGCCGTCGGCGGCCGGGAGGCGGCCAGCAGTTCGGTCATGGCCCGCTCGCCGCCCTCGACGGTGTAGTCGCCGTCCGCCTCCAGGGCCGGATCGTGCTCGATCCCGGCGTCGGCCAGCACATCCAGATACGCCTGACGGCGCGCGACGGGCGTGGTCCAGTGCTGCGGCCCGCTCGACCCGCTGATCATGCCGATCCGGCGGTGGCCGAGGTTCACCAGATGCCGTACGGCGCTCTCCGTACCGGCCCGGTCGTCGATACCGACCACGGTGAAGCCGGGCCGGGCGCCGCCGACCGTACTGGCCAGCGGCACCCCGAGCGAGCGCAGCGCGGCGGACTCCTCCTCGTCGGGGATGAGCAGCGACAGCACGGCGTCGACCCGCTTGCGGACAGGCATCTTGGTGAAGAAACGCTTGCGTGTCTCCGGCGAACCCAGGTTGTACAGCAGTACGTCGTACCCGGCGGCGCTGAACTCGTGCTCGGCGGCGTCCAGCACGGTGCCGAAGAACCAGCGGCCCACGTACGGGACCACGACGCCGATCGTGAAGGTGCGCCCGCTCGCCAGACTGGACGCCGAGCGGGACGCCGTATAGCCGAGCTGTGCGGCTACGGCCGTGATCTGGGCGCGCACCTCGTCGGAGACGCCCGGCTGTCCGCGCAGGGCGCGGGACACGGTGGACGCCGAGACTCCGGCGGCGCGGGCGACATCGGTGATGCTGACGGTCACAGCGCTTTTCTCCCGTCGGGTTTCACATCGGTGTGATCTGGGGGTGACGAGACCGTAAACCCGACCTCCTTGTTGCGCAAGCGTTTGCGTTCAGTTTTACTTGGGCCGATTCTCAAGCGAGACCTTCCAGGTCAATGGTCAGCGCATACGTTTGGGCGCTGCGAGCCGACAGGAACTGTGCATGCGATACGCCCCGCCCGGCCTCTGCGTGAACGACTTCGCCCTGCTCCGCGACGACGACGGCACCTACGCGGTGCTGCACCTCCAGGGCCCGTGGACGGCCGAGTTCGACCACCTGCGGATGGAGACCTCGTACGGCAGGGCCACCTCCACCGACCTGGTCGCCTGGCGGCCCGAGGGCACCGCCTTCGGCAACGGCCTCCCCGGCCGCTTCGACCAGCAGGCGGTGTGGACCATGCACCCCGTCCCGTACGGCGACGGAATGGCGATGTTCTACACGGGCGTGAGCGGACTGACGGAAGGCGGCTGGCCGCTCCAGTCGGTCGGCCTCGCGTACTCCGACCGCACGGACGGCACCGGCTGGCGCCGCCACGGCACCGGACCCGTCGTCGAGGCGGACGCCCGCTGGTATCGCACCGGCGAACGCATGGGCTGGCGCGACCCGTTCGTCGTACGCGACGACGAGGGCGACGGCTGGGTGATGGTCGTCTGCGCGGCCGACACCACCCTGCCGGTGGAGGTCGGCGGCTGCGTGGCGTGGGCGACTTCGGACGACCTGGAGCACTGGACGGTCCATCCGCCGCTCATCTCACCCGGTGACGTGGACGAGTTGGAGTGCCCGGTCCTCGAACGCCTCGACGACGGCAGCTGGTTGCTGATCGGTTCGATCGGCGCGACGCGTGGCTTCGAGGCATGGACCGCGCCGCGTCTGAGGGGACCGTGGACCCGCCGTGGCCCGCTGGGCCCGACCGGCTCGTACGCCCCTCGCGTCATCGCCGCTCCCGACGGCTCTCGAGTCGTCCTCCACACCACACCCCGCCGCGTCGACCTCACCGACTCCGGTGAACGCTGCCGCGGCATGCTGGCCCAGCCCAAGTCCCTTGTCGTACCGGCCGATTCAGCACCCCGCCTGGAGTGGTGGCCGGGACTGGACGTCTGGCTGGGCGAGGAGACGAAGGAGCCGACGCTGCACGCGGTCGGCGACCTCGACGTCTCCGGCCGCGTCGAGATCACCCTGCGAACAGCGGCCGACGGCCCCGCCCTGCGGGTCGGCTGCGACGGCAAGAACCTCTGGATCACCGGCCCCGCCGACGCACCCCTGGGCGAGACGACCCTGACCGAACCCGCAAGAACCCTGCGGATCCTCACCATCGGCGAGTACGTCGAGGTCTACGCAGACGGCGTCTTCGTCCTGACCACCCTGTGCTACTCGGGCCATCCCGCCCCCTGGACGGCGGTGACGGACGGACACACCCGCACGATCCCCGTCCGCCCGGTGCGGCTGCCCGACCCGGACCGGGATGATGCCTCGGCCGTTTGGCCGGGTCCGGCGACCAACTGATTCGCTGCGCGCTGTCGTGCAGGGGCGGATTGCGCAGGCCGGCGCCCACGCCGCTGCTGGTCGGGAGTACTTCCCGTTTACCTGACCACCCGTCGGGCACCACACTTCACGACACGACGATGGAGTGAATGCGATGCCTCTTGAGGGCGAGTACGAGCCGAGCCCGGCGCAGTGGATCCGTGAACAGGTCGACTTGTACGAGAGTTCGGGCGGCACGCAGGGCACGACGCTCTGGGACACGGGCCTGCCCGTCGTCATTCTCACGACGCGCGGCGCGAAGAGCGGCAAGATCCGCAAGATCCCGCTGATGCGCGTGGAGCACGAGGGGCGGTACGCGGCCGTGGCCTCGAAGGGCGGCTTCCCACATCACCCGGTCTGGTACTTCAACGTCACGTCCGACCCGCACGTGGAGCTCCAGGACGGGCCCGTACGCCAGGACATGACCGCCCGTGAGATCACCGGGGACGAGAAGACCGAATGGTGGAAGCGCGCGGTCGCCGCGTATCCGCCGTACGCCGAATACCAGGAGAAGACCGACCGCGTGATCCCCGTCTTCGTCCTGGAGCCCACGCGCGGGTAGGACCCGACGCTTCCTCAGCTGTCGGGCTGCTCAACCGTTCTTCGAAACGGCATCGCGTGCGAGCTGCCACATTTCATGATTCCCGCATTCTGCCGTGATCTCGGCCGTCGCCTGCGCTGCGGTGAGGAAGTCGTCGACCAGTGGCGAGGTGCGCGTTGCCGCCACCGCGAGGCACACCTGGTCGGGTGCCAGATCCGAGACGGGTACGTAGATGACGTCCGGATGTGAGGAGAACACGGTCGCCGAACGGGCCAGGAACGAGATGCCCCGGCCTGCCGCGACATGCTCGAGCGTCTCGTCCACCCCGCGCACCAGGTAGCCGGCGTTGGGGTGCGGGCGCCTGGTGGGCTGTGTGCTCGGGTCGGGATGCCAGAGCAGCGGTTCGCCGGCCAGGTCGGCCTCGGTGAGTTCCTCCTTGCCGGCCAGCCGGTGGCCGGAGGGCAGCACCGCCACCCGCGGCTCGGTGTACAGCGGGGTGACGCGGAGGCCGGCCTCGTCGATGGGCAGCCGCACATAGGCGACGTCGATGCGGCCGTCGAGCAGCATCGGGGCCTGGTCGTCCCCTTCGATCCGCTGCACGTCCACGACCACGTCCGGGTGCCGGGCCTCGAACTCCCGCGCCGCCGGGATGACCGGGATGCCGGCCCGGAAACCGACCGTCAGCCGCCGGCTGCCGCGGGCGGCCACGGACACCCGGCGGCGGACCGCGTGCGCGGAGGCGAGCAGCGGACCGGCGTCGTCGAGCAGTTGCCGGCCCGCGTCGGTCAGCGCCACGCCGTGGCGATCCCTGGTGAACAGCGAGGCGCCGAGATCCTGCTCGAGCGCGCGGATCTGCCGGCTGAGCACCGGCTGCGCGATATGCAGCTCATCGGCGGCGCGGCCGAAGTGCAACCGGTCGGCCACGGCGACGAAGTAACGCAGTTTGCGCAGGTCCAGATCCATGACGCCTCCCGGCCCGGTGATACCTCCAGGGTATCACCACGACTGAAAGAGGTCTTGGACACTGCACTCAGGCCAATGACATTCTTAATAGGTGCCTAATGGGGCCGGAGTGAATTCGGTATAAGGGTTTGACATTGGGACTTGATGGCTGGACCCCAAAATCAGAATTCAGCTTGAGAAAGCAGGCTCGCGAATGAGCAGTATCAGCATTATCGGCCCGGGGAACATGGCCGGCGCCCTGGCCGGGGACATCGTTGTCCTCGCCGTGCCGTACGCCGACGCGGCGGCGGTGGTCAGCGAGTACGGGGACGCGCTGCGCGGCAAGGTCATCATCGACATCACCAACCCCGTCGCCCCCGATTTCCAGGGCTTTGTCACACCCGAGGGCAGTTCCGGCGCGCAGGCAAAGACACGTGTGTCGGCGTTCATCGAGAGCCTGGGACTGCGCCCGATGGACAACGGGCGGCTGGAAATGGCGCGAGCACTGGAAAACGTCGCCCTGATGCAGTTGGGCCTCGTCGCCCACTCCGTCAAGCACACCAACTTCTTCCTCGGCGTCAGCATTCTCGGCTGAGCGCACCCGCACCACCACTTCCCGCGCCACATCATTTACAAGGAGCAGTAGCGTGCGCGTTTTCGTCACTGGCGGGACCGGCCATTCCGGTTCGTACATCATTCCCGAGCTCATCGCCGCCGGGCACGAGGTCACCGGCCTGGCCCGGTCGGACACGGCCGCGGCGGCGGTGTCCGCGCTCGGCGCGAAGGTGCGTCGCGGCGACCTCGAGGATCTCGACGGACTCAAGGAAGCGGCCGCGGACTCCGACGGCGTCATCCACGTCGCGCACAGGCAGGACCTGCTTCCCTCCGGCGGGCTCGACGCCGTGGCCGCCGCAGAGCTCCCGATCATGCTCGCGTACGGCGAGGCACTCGCGGGAACCGGAAAGCCGCTGGTCGCGGCAGGGAGCATCGGCTCGCCAGGGAACCTGGGCCGACCGGCCACAGAGGAGGACCCGGCCCTCCCCGGCGGCGATGAGTACAAGGGCACCCTGCGGGTTCGCAACGTCGTGGAAACCGCCGTCATCGGCCTGGCCGAGCAGGGAGTGCGGTCTTCGGTCGTGCGGATCGCCAACATCGCGCACAGCACGACCGATCGCGCCGGCTTCCTCGTACAGCTGATCGCGCTCGCGAAGGAGAAGGGTTTCGTCGGCTACCCCGGAGACGGCGCGAACCTGTGGAACGCCGTGCACGTCCGCGATGCCGCCTCCCTGTTCCGCTTGGCGCTGGAGAAGGGGCCGGGCGGCAAATACTGGCACGCGGTCGGGGACGGGGCCATCCCGCTCCGCGATATCGCCGAGGCCATCGGCAGCCGTCTGGGCCTGCCCGCCGTCAGTGTTCCCGCAGACGTACTGATGGTGCCGGGATACTTCGGGTTCCTCGCGAACATCGTCACGCAGAACTACCCGGCGTCCAACCTCATCACCCGCCGGACCCTTGGCTGGGAACCCGCTCAGCCCGGCCTGCTCGCCGATCTGGACAACGGCCACTACTTCCCCGCCAGCTGACCGCAAGAACCCGAATCGCAACGAGTCCGGCAATGACAAGGGTTCGGCTCTTCTGGAGGAACGCCAAAGATATGACGACCGTGGGATTCATCGGAAGCGGATACATCGGCAGTACCATCGCGCGGCTCGCCATCGAGGCCGGGCACCAGGTCGTGCTCAGCAACTCGCGCGGTCCCGAAACACTCGCGGACACGGTCGCGGCACTCGCCACCGCAACGCGGTAACCGCAAGGTGGCGCGGCGGGCCGCGATAGGCGCCGGGCGGGGTCATGACGCAGAACTCGAACCGACGAGATCGTCCCGCCCGGCACCAACCTCAACCCGCCCTGCACCGACTACAGTCCGCCCGCTCTCGCTGACGCCGGGCAGCGCCGCAAGGCAGCCTGTCTCACTGAATCCGGACCACTGCGGTCCGTACCACCGACGCCGAGACGATCGCTGGAGCTACGCTTCCATGGCGCCGCCGATGGTGGGGAAGACCGGGGGAGATCGTGAACCGACCGCTGCTGCTACTCGATGTGGACGGGCCGCTCAACCCCTATGCGGCGAAGCCGGAGAGGCGACCCGAGGGCTACACCACGATCAGAGTGCCCTGGGACAGCGGGACTCCGGACGAACACAGAGGACTCTCGGCCCGGCGGCGACCCCTGCGGGTCTGGCTCAACCCAGAGCACGGGCAACACCTGCTCCAACTCGGCTACGAACTGTGCTGGGCCACCACATGGATGGACAAAGCCAACCAGTGGATCGCCCCGGTGCTCGGCCTCCCCGAACTCCCCTTCGTCGACTTCGGCGACGCCTTGCTCCAGGAACGCCCCGACGGGGTCCACTGGAAGACCGGCCCCTTGGTGGACTACGCCAACGGCCGGCCCTTCGCCTGGCTGGACGACGAACACAGCGATCCGGACCAGGCATACGTGACCGCCCACCACCGTGGGCCTGGGCTCCTGCACCACGTCAACCCGCGCATCGGACTGCGCGAGGACGACTTCCGTACGCTCGCAGACTTCGCCCGATCCCTGGATCCGTCACGAGCCACCGGCTGAGCACATCGGTGATCGATCCCGCTATCCCTACCCATTCACGCCGTCAGCGACTGTCGGTCCGGCTGTCGCCCGGCCGCGGAGACTTTCCCACCCCCGCTGGCTGACGCTGACTCGATCAGCCGTGGATCGCGTTGAGGACGGCGGCAAGCTTTTCGGGCGCACTGACCATGGCCATGTGGCCCGTGTCGAGATCGATGACGTCCGGCTGAAGCAGCGCGATGGATCGTTGCTGGAGTTCCTCGACGTAGCACTGGTCCCGGGTGAGGTGCACGTACGTTCGGGGGATCGGGCGTCGGTAGCCGCTCAGGTCCACGGTTTCGCTGAGCAGGGCGGCCGAGTCGTCGGTCAGCCGGTCCAGGGTGGACGCGGTGGTCGCCTCGTCCATGTCGTTGCACAGCATGGCGGCGGCGCCCTCGCGGGTCTGGTGGTAGACGCCGCCGGCGATGGACTGCTCCACCAGACCCCGCACCCCGGGGTCGATCTGGTCGAGTACCCGGGATCTGTCCGCCGGCACCACGGCCGACACGAGGACGACGCGGCGGATCCGGTCAGGTATGAGGTCCAGGACACGCGGGATCGTGACGCCCGCGAAGGAGTGACCGACCAGCACCACGTCGCGCAGATCCTTCGCTTCGACGTCTTCGCGGACCGCGTCGGCGCAGTCCGCGAGAGTGACCGTGCCCAGGTCGGCTCCGGCCCTGCTCCCGCGCCCCGGAAGGTCGACCGCCAACGCTTCCGCACTTAGATGGGGGATCAGCTCGTCCCAACAGTTCGCGCCGAAGCTTGCCCCATGGATGAGAACGAACGCCATGATTGACCTCCTCGTCAACGATGCCAACCGAACCTTAATTGAATTCAGTTCTGCTGTGGAGGCTTGCGGCAGACCAAGGGAGTATGTGCGACAGCGGCCGGGTGCACAGCCGCTGCGTACACCGTCTCGCCGACAGCGGCGACCGGTGGCCGGACGGTGCGCATCGGGTTGAGCGTGCGCCGCTTGTCCTGCGAGAACCCCGCTCGCGGGGGAGGCGGCACTTGTCGAGCGGGTGCCGGGGCTGACCGCGCGCTTCCAGCGGCACACTCCGCTGTTGCGGAAGGTGGTCGAGACGGTCGGCGTCCTGCTCGCGGGGCGGTGCTCGGCTTCTGGAACTGCTGAGCGCGCCGCTCTCGCGGACCAGTGTGCTGTTCCAGCTGATGAGAGTGCCTTTTGCCGGCTCCTACGGCACGCGGCTTGCCCGTGTGCTCACCGCCGCCGGCCCGACTGTCCTCGATGTCAACCAGCCCGACCGGCGGATGTGCCGCCAGCACGCCAAGTCCGACCCGATCGACGCCTGCGCCGCCAAGCAGTCGGCCACCTCCGGGCGGGCAACCAAATTGCCCCCAAGACCCCGACGGAGCCGCCGAACGCCTCCGCGTCCTGCACAGCGCGCCTCGGCGGTCAAGGCCCGAACGCAGGCGGTCAATCAGATCAGCAGCACCATGATCACGAGCCCCCGATGCGCTGCGCGCCCAGCTCCGCGGCATGGCGACCGCAGACCTCATCGCCACCTGTGCTCGCCAGCGACCCGACGCCGGCCTCACCAACCGCACCACGGCCACCGAGTTCACCCCGCGCTACCGGCGACATCCACGAATACGACGCCGAGCCGAACGTTCTCGCCGCCCAAGCCGCCCCGGACCTGCTGGCCGTCAACGGGGTCGGTCCCGAAACCGCGGCCCGGCTCCTCGCAGCAGTCGGCGACAACCCCGAACGACCGCGCTCCGATGCAGCCTTGGCCCATCTGCGCGGCGTCACCCCCCACATCACGTCGCTTGACAGGCAAGAGGAGCATCTCCTGCGCCGATGGGGTTGGGACGTCGAACATCTCCCTCAACGGCACGGGAGCCTTGTGCGGTGTGGCCACAGTGCCTGTCACGCGATCGGTGGCCACCCTGCAAGGCCTCAGGGTCCGCGCCCGCGATTCGTTCGAGCCGACCACGCGCTGTCCGTCGAGCAACGGGAGGCGGTCTGCCGACTGTCGTCATGCCTCCAGGACCAGCTGCAGCAGCTCGCGCAAGGTCTCGCGCTGCTGCGTGGTGAGCCGGGCCAGGGGTTCGGCGGCGAAAGGCATGCGGGCGCGCAGGTCGGCGGCGACAGTGCGGCCGGCGGGGGTGGCCGCGACGCGCTTGACGCGCCGGTCGCCCGGGTCGGGGCTGCGCTCGACCATGCCCCGGGACTCCAGCCGGTCGATGATCGCGGTCACGTTGGACGGCTCCGCGTGCAGCCGCTCGGCGATGCGGCGCGTCGGGACCGGGCCTTCTGCGGCGAGGAGCGCCTTGGCTTGGAGCGGGGTCAGGTCGTGGGTCGCCGCGGCGGCCTCGGACTCCTGGGTGTAGCGGAGGTTGACGGCCGCGAACAGCCCGACGATCTCCCTGGTGAGCTCATCCGACGGGTTGGACATGACGCCCAGCGTACCCAGGTGCTTGACAAGATGAAATATCCCGCCACATAGTTATGGCACATATTAGTTATGTAACATAAGTAAGTTGGGGTCACCGCAGATGCGTACCAAGACCGTCCTGATCACCGGCACCTCCTCCGGCATCGGCCTGGCCACCGCTGTCGCCGCCGCGCGCAGCGGCTGGCAAGTGATCGCCACCATGCGCGACACCGCCAAGGCGGGCCCGCTGATGGCGGCAGCGCAGGAAGCCGGAGCCACCGTTGACGTCCGCTCCCTGGACGTGACGGACCCGGCCTCCGTCGAGGCGTGCCTGGCCGGCGTCGACCGACTGGACGCGCTGGTCAACAACGCCGGCGCGGGTCACGTCGGCACCCTGGAACAGGAGAGCATCGACGACGTACGCGCCGTCATGGAGACCAACTTCTTCGGCGTGCTCCACGTCACGAAGGCCGCGCTGCCCCTGCTGCGGGCGGGCAAGGGCCGCGTGCTGACCGTGACCAGCGTCGGCGGAGTGATCGGCCAGCCCTTCAACGAGGCGTACTGCGCCGCCAAGTTCGCGGTCGAGGGCTTCATGGAGTCCCTCGCGCCGGTCGCGGCCACGGCGGGCGTGGCTGTCAGTGTGGTCGAGCCGGGCGCGGTGGCCAGCGAGTTCGTCAGCAACGTGGGTCTCGCAGACACAGCGCTGGAGCAGGCCGGGCCGTACGCGCCGGCCCTGTCCGCCTACCTGGACCGCACCCGCGGCGCTTTCGCCGGCGCGCAGACGCCGCAGGACGTGGCAGCGCAGATCGTCGATCTGCTCGCGGCCGAGCGGCCCGCCTTCCGAGTGCTCACCTCCGACGCCGCCCGCGCCTTCGCCGGAACGAAGCTCAAGGATCTCGACGGCTCGGCCGTGCAGACGCTGACCAATACGTGGGTCGGCTGAGCACGCCGTGCCGGCACCCGGCCCGCGCCCCGAAGCCGCCCCGGTGACCGTGTACCGCACGTTGAGACGAGGGTTGGGTGTCAAGGGGCTCAGCCGGGTCGGTCGGCCGACCCGGCATGGTGGTGCTCGACGGTTATCCGGCGGACCCTGCCAGCCCCTGAACTGCGTCGATCACGCTGTCCACCACCTCGGTCACCGGCTTGGACGCATCGATGATCGTCGCGCCACGCCTTTCGTAGATCGCTCGCATTTGAGGATTCCACTTCAGGGCAGCTGCGAGTTCTTCGGGATGTTGACCGAATGCGTTCGTGGTGCGGGTCGCGAGCCGGTGGCGGAGGGTGTCCTCGTCGATCACCAGGCACACGACGAGGTCGAAAACATCGCGGACGTCTGCCTCGTTCTCCACCGACCCGCACAAGAACGCGATTCGGGAACGAGACTCCTCGACGAGGGTCTCAACGCGCTCGCGGGCGATCGCCCACCCGTATCGGTCGAGCCAGCCCTCGGGAACCGGATCCGGGGGATCCATCACGACCTCGCCCGTGGCCCGGTCGATCCAGCGACTGAAGCCGTCCTCGTCGGCGTCGAGCGCGACGTGGCCACGCCCTCGCAACACCCCGCAGACCGTGGACTTAGACGTCATCTCATTTGGCGAGTCTGCGGTAGCAGATGAGGGTGCAGGCGATGCTGGTGAAGGCCAGGAAGTGATCGGCTTTGCGCTCGTAGCGTCGGTGCAGTCTGCGGCATTCGGCGAGCCAGGACATCGTGCGTTCTATGGTCCAGCGGTGGCGGCCAAGGCGGGTCGAGGACTCGATGCCTCTGCGGGCTATGCGGTGCCGGATGCCGCGTCCGCGTAACCATCGCCGCAGGTGGTCGTAGTCGTATCCCTTGTCGGCGTGGAGTTTGGCCGGCCTGCGCCGTCGGCGTCCGTGCCGGGAGCGGATCGGCGGTATCCCTTTCACCAGCGGGATCAGCGCCTGGCTGTCGTGCAGGTTCGCCCCGGAGATCCCGACGGACAGGGGCAGACCGGTCCGCTCGGTGATCAGGTGGATCTTCGAGCCGTACTTGCCTCGATCCACAGGATTCGGGCCTGTCAGCTCCCCTTTTCAGGGCCCGCATGTTGACGGAGTCGATCGCACAGCGGGACCAGTCCAGCTCGCCGCGGGAGCCGAGTTCGTCGAGGACCAGGCGGTGGAGCTTGGCCCACACCCGGGCCTTCGACCACTCGGCAAAGCGCCGGTGAGCCGTCGCTCCCGACGGACCGAACGACGCGGACGGCAGCTGCTGCCACGTGCAGCCCGACGTGGCCACGAACACGATTGCCGCCAGTACCTCCCGGTCACCATGCCGACGCCGACCGCCGCCCTGAGGCCGCGACGGCGCCTCCGGCACCACTCGCTGGAACAGCTCCCACAACTCATCCGGCACCAGCCGCTCAACGATCGAAACCACGACGGACAGGCTACCGAACCAAATGAGATGACGTCTAAGGGGGCCGGTCCCCGGCTCGGCTGCCCGCCGCCCGCGACCAGACCGGTATCCGACTGGCCGGAAGACCCCGTCCGCATCTTCCACCGTCGTTGGGTGACCTGTTCCGTCATCGTCTGCCGGTGATCTTCGCTGGTACGGTCCGATCATGCCGCGCCTGGTGGAAGTCCCTGGGTACGTACGTTTCTTGACCGCCTCGGCTGTGTCTGCGTTCGGTTCTCAGGTCACGGGACTGGCGTTGCAGATCCTTACCGCCGTGACGCTGAGCGCATCCGCCACGGAGGTCGGCATCGTCAATGCCGCTCGCTGGGTTCCGTATCTGCTCTTCGGGCTCATAGCCGGGGTCGTGGTGGACCGCTGGCGGCGCAAGCCGATGATGGTCGCCACGGACCTCGGAAGGGCAGTCCTGCTCGGGGCGATACCAGTGCTGTATGCGTTGGATCTGCTCAGCATCCCCGCGCTGTGCATGTTCGTCTTCGTGTTCGGGGTGCTGTCTTTGCTGTTCGAGGCGGCCAACCAGTCGTATGTGCCACAGCTGGTACCAAAAGAGCTGCTCAACGCGGGATACGCTCGTGTGCAACAGGCCGACGCGGTGGCCGGCTCGACCGGCCCTCTGATCGCCGGGACACTGGTCAAAATCATGGGAGCGCCGCTTGCCGTGCTGGTGGACGCCCTCACCTATCTGATGTCCGGCCTGCTCCTCGCCTCGGTGAAGGCACCCGACCCCGTCCCCGATCGAGACGCACGGCGCAGCCTGGGCAGTGAGCTGCGCGAGGGCGTGGCCTGGGTCTACCGGCATCGCACGCTGTCGTCCATCGCCCTGACCTCGCACGCGATGCTCCTCTTCAACAGCATGGTGACCACGGTCTTCGTGGTCTTCGCCCTGCACAGCCTCAAGATCGGGGAATTCGGTCTGGGGGTGACCTACGCCTGCGCGAGTGTCGGCGTGATACTCGGCGGTGCGCTCTCCGGGCGCGTGGCCAGAAGACTGGACGTCGGCGCCACCCTGATCGCCTTCCGCCTGCTCGCCGCCGCCGGCTGGCTGCCTTTGGTCCTGGCCGACAGCGGACCGTGGGCGCTTGCCTTCGTGTCGCTCGGCTTCTTCCTCGTGTCTCTGGCCATCGGCGTCGAAAGCCCGGTGGAGATGAGCTACCGCCAGGCGGTGACGCCCGATCGGCTGCGCGGGCGGATGAACGCGACGATCCGCTCGATGAACTGGGGAATGGTAGCGGTGGGTGCACCACTGGGCGGAGTACTCGCCGACCAGGTCAGCTATCGCTTCGCCCTGTGGATCGGACTGTCCGGAGCAGTCGTCCAGGCACTCGTGCTGGCGTTTTCTCCCACCCGGAGGGCCCGTACTGCCGATGAACTCGATCCCTCGACAGCTGACCCGACACGGCACGGCACAGAAGCCGCTGCCGCGGAGAGCAAGGACTGATCAGCTCGCGGTGTCTTTTCGGGCCTGGGCGGCCCTGGTGCCGGCGAGGCGGTAGAAGTGGCTGCCGGTCTCGATGATGTTCCCTCCGAAGGTCAGGCGGTCGACGATGGCCGCGCAGAGCCGCGGATCGGTGAAGGTCTTCGTCCACCCATCTGGGGCTGGCACACGTTCCTCATGCCCAAACCACCCGGCTCGGCGACCGCCCGCATCCGGTCCCCCTGGATCCCGCGTCCTGGGCAGTCCTGGAACGCTGTTTGGACCAAAGCGAAGCCCAGCGGACCGACAATCCCCACGTGATGGTCACCCGTCAGACGAAGTCCGGCCGGGGCCAGCGTCCACCGCCCATATGAGTCACGTTCTCGACGCCTGCGGCTTCCCGCCCCGCATGATCCGACGCACTCGACTACTTGACCTGGTCAACAGCATGGATCCCAAACTCGTCGCTGCCGCCTTCGGCATGGACCCCGAAGCCACCATGATTTACCTCTCGGACCACGTCGATGCAGGACGCCTGCCCGACCAGCAAGAACGGAGACAATGAGATGCGGCACCTCACCCCGGCATTCGCCCTCGGGGCACTGCACCGAGGGAAGCAGATCGAGCAGTTCCTCGGTGGAATTGAGCGCGACGGTCGGCGGGGCCTTCGCTGGATCGCTGTCAGTCCGGGCCGCGCGGGCGTCACCGTCTATCTGAGCGAAGTCGAGGACATCGGCACCGACACCTTCCGCGACATCACCGAGTTCCCGCCTCTCGACCCGGAGGACGAAGGCTCGGGAAAGGAAGTTGGCACAGTGGCGAGCCCCGAGGAAGCCCTCCGCCTGGCCGAACGCGAGTTCGGTGCGGACCCCGCTCACTGGGTCAACCAGGGCATCGTCTGCGACGAGTATCACGACTTCCAGGCCGCAGACGGGATCGGACGCTCAGCGAACCCGTGATGTTTTGGCGCTGCCTGACACAGGTTCGCCGGAACATGTGCGCTTTGCCGAACGACTCGTTCGAGGCGATGGCGACGCTGTTCTTCTCCTCCCGCTCGGTCAGAACCTGGAACAGCAACTCCGCGCCGTGGCGGTCCAGTTCCATGTATCCGAGTTCGTCGATCGCGAGGAGGTCCACGCGGCCGTAGCGGGCGATGGTCTTGGTCGGTACCTTCTCGTCCGCGGCCTCGACCAGTTCGTTGACCAGTTTGGTGGCGAGTGTGCAGCGCACCCGGTAGCCGGCCATGGCGGCTTCGGTGCCAAGAGCGATGAGCAGGTGGGACTTGCCGGTGCCCAAGCCGCCGATCAGGCAGAGCGGCAGGCCCTGTCAACCCGCAGCATCTGGTCGATCAACGGCTTGTACGCATCCAGCCGGGTCCCCGGGGCCGCGGTCTCTTCCAGGGCTCCGGCCAGACCGACTCCAACGCCGCTTTGACCGTGCGGAATCCGACACCGTGCTCGCGCATCAAAGCCCAGGAGGACATCCCCGCACGGGGATCACGGCGGATCGCCGCGTACAGATCGACCTTGGACTTCGGTGGCGCCATCGCACCCTCATCCCACAGAGCACCCCAGGTTCCCACCGCAAGCCCCCGGGTGTTGCCAGAACTCAGGAACACCGCCCTCCGGGAAACCGGGCGTTCCCCGCTCTGAGCAACAAGCGGTGTCAGCTCCCACGTACAAAACCCAGCGCCTGGAGCGCAGCGTCACCCGGCTCGCGTCGACGAAGACAAGGGCCCTGAACCCGTCCCACTCCAGGGAGCACGCGGACACCCGGGTCCTCACACCATCGATTGCGCCACGACCGGGCAGGTAGGTGGCCACGTACGGGTGCTCAGATGGCGCCCGGCCGGGCTGCTGTTCGAGCCTTGCCCTGTGTACCTTCATGGCAGGTTGCGGGGTCTGCACCGACGACCTCCGACACGCGATGGCACCGTCCTCGCCCCTGCTGGGCGGGGCTGACCGGAAGGCACGCTGAACATGACCGGACAACGCGACCGTTGGGCGGAACTGACCGGCGGACAAGCCGGAGAGGAATACGCCCGGCGTTTCGCGCGGCTCGCCGAGTCGGGTCACGACATCCATGGCGAGGCCGCCTTCTGCACCGCGCTGCTGAAGCCCGCCGCCCGGGTACTCGACGCCGGCTGCGGCACCGGCCGGATCGCGATCAGGCTCGCCGAGTTGGGCCACCACTGCACCGGCGTGGACATCGACCCCTCGATGCTCGCCGTCGCCCGCCGTGGTGCCCCCACGCAAGAGTGGCTCCTCGGTGACCTGGCCCGTCTGGACACACTCGGCCTGAATCCGGGCTTCGA
The DNA here is from genome assembly GCF_045041225.1 of Streptomyces sp. NBC_00075. Taxonomy (NCBI): domain Bacteria; kingdom Bacillati; phylum Actinomycetota; class Actinomycetes; order Kitasatosporales; family Streptomycetaceae; genus Streptomyces; species Streptomyces sp. NBC_00075. The sequence continues at coordinate 170,421 of NZ_CP108243.1, read as the reverse complement.
CCTTGTCCTCGCCGCCGGAAACGTCATCCCGCTGCTGGCCCCCGGCACGGAGGCAGCTGTCGTCCGGCAACTGGCCGCCGCGCTGAGCCCCGGCGGGCTGCTGGTCACAGGCATGGGCCTGGACGCGGCACACCTGCCGCTACCGGAACCGCCAGTGACCCTTACGGAGTTCGACGACTGGTGCACGGAAGCCGGACTGGCCCTTCGGCAGCGCTACGCCACCTGGAGCGGCGATCCCTACCACCAAGACTGCGGCTATGCCGTCAGCGTGCACTCCCGCCTCACCGCATGAGTCCGCGCCTTGTCCGCGACTGCCCTCCTAGGGCGTGTATCGAAAGTGGATCTTGGCTGTGCGGTGATCTTGGTTCGTGGCGCGTGGAGATCTGACGGACGAGCAATGGGCCGTGCTGGAGGTGCTGTTGCCGAAGGGCAAGAGGTGCGGTCGGTCGCCGATACCGCCTCAAGAAGCACCGGGCCGTGGCCACGAGGTACGACAAGCTCGCGATTCGCTACGAGGTGACCGTCCCCGGCGGCGGCCATCAACGAGCGGTTGCGACCAGCGCCGCAACGGCGGGTGCTACCACGACACGGGCTCGGGGGATGCCTCCCGGGCGGCGAACCGTTCTCGGGCGGCGAGGATCTGCTCAGTGTTCAGGTAGGACCACTCGGCGAGAGCATTGGTCAACCTTGCGATGTCGCAGCCGAGTTCGGTCAGCGCGTACTCCAGGCGGGGTGGCACCGTGGGATAGACGGTACGGGCCACGAGTCCGTCCCGTTCCAGGGCCCGCAGGGTCTGGGTGAGCATCTTCTGCGTGATGCCGTCCAGCAGGCGGCGCAGTTCGTTGAACCGCATGGGCCCTTCGTTCCGCTGAAGGGCGCCGAGGACGTACAGAACCCACTTGTTGGCGAGCACCTCGATGACCGTGCGAGCGGGGCAATCCCGCATCTGCGCGGCGAACCACTGGGCATCCGTGAGTCCGCCGCCCGGCGCAACAGGGTCTGATGGCCGGTACCCGGACCGCTTACTGGTATCCATATGGAACCTGGATTTCAAAAAGGTGCCTACTTCACAAGGGGTACTTAAGCGGGTGAGGATCGGGCCGTGGCCACAAACCGCCGGGCGCTCTGCCCGGCGGTCCCATCAGCCCTGAGAACACGAGGAAACACACTGGTCGCTGTACCGCACCTGCTTCACCGACGACATCCAGGCCGACTTCCCCACGGGCACATGGAAGAATCTGGAGGATCTCGCCTCCTTCATGGAGGAATGGCACGCCGGCCTGGGCCTGACCGTGCACCATGTCAGCAACATCGTCATCACGGTGAACGGCGACACGGCCACCTCCCGGTGCTACGGCAACGCGAACATCCAGACCACCCCCGACGCTGCGTGAGCAGCTCGGACTGGACCGGCCGCTGTGGGCGCAGTACGGGACCTGGCTGTGGGACGCCCTGCGCGGCAACCTCGGGGACTCGCTGATCGCCCCGCAGCCGGTGGTCTCCGTGCTCAACGCGGACCTCGCCGTAACCCTCCCGCTCGCCCTCGGCGCCGTACTGGTGAGCGTGACCGTCGGCGTCGCGGGCGGCACCCTCGCCGCCCTGCGCGGCGGTGTGGTGGCCCGGCTGATCGACCTCGGTGCCATGATCGGGCTCGCCCTGCCGTCCTTCTGGGTGGCGCTGATGCTCAGCCAGTACTTCGGTGTGCAGCTGCGCTGGCTGCCCGCCACCGGGTTCACCGCGCTGTCCGTCTCCCCGGCCGACTGGCTGCGCAGCCTGCTGCTGCCCGTGATCGCCGTCGGGATCGGAGGTGTGGCGACGGTGGCCAAGCAGACCCGGGACAGCGTGGACGACGTCCTGCGCCAGCAGTACGTCCAGGCACTCAGGATCGAGGGGATCCCGCTGCGCCGCGTGCTGCCCGGACATGTGCTGCGCAACGCCGCGATCCCGGTACTCGCCACCGGCGGCACCCAGTTCGTCGCCGCGCTGGGCGGAACGGTCATCGTCGAGAACGTGTTCGCGCTGCCCGGACTCGGCAGCGCCGTCGTCCAGGCCGCCATGGAGCACGACCTTCCCGTCATCGTCGGCGCGGCCGTCTACTTCTGCGTCATCGTCGTCCTCGCCAACCTGCTGGTGGATGTGCTGTTCGCCCTGGTCAACCCCAAAGTACGGATCGGCTAATGAGCACCCCGCAGCTGCCTGACGCCCTGCGCCGGCTCGCGCACAAACCCGCGGCCCTCGCCTCCCTGGTCTATCTCGTCCTGCTGGTCCTCGCCGCGCTGCTGGCCCCGTGGCTTCCCCTGCAGTCGCCCACCACCGGCGAGCTCACCGCGGCCCGCCAGGGTCCGAGCGCGGCTCACTGGCTCGGCACCGACCAGATCGGCCGGGACACCCTCAGCAGACTGATCCACGGCGCCCGCCCCTCGCTGCTGTACGCCTCCGAGGCGGTCCTGGTCGCCCTCGTCCTCGGGGTGCTGCTCGGCATCCTGGCCGGCTTCCTCGGAGGACGCGTCGACCGCGTGCTGGGGGCCGTCACCGACGTGGTCATGGCGATGCCCGGCATGGTGATCCTCCTCGTGGTCCTCGCCATCTTCGGCAACCATGTCGACCTGGCCATGCTGACCATGGGCCTGATGCTGTGCGCACCCTTCACCCGTGTCGTACGCGCCGCCACCCTGTCCATACGACAGGAGGCGTTCATCGACGCCGCACGCGTGGCCGGACTCACCACCGGCCAGATCATGCTGCGCCACGTCCTGCCGCGCATCCGAGGTGTGGTCCTGGTCCAGGGCGCTCTCCTCAGCGGCATGGCGCTGCTCATGACCACCGGCGTGGCCTACCTCGGCTTCGGCACCCAACCACCCCACCCCTCCTGGGGGTTGATGATCGGTGACGGCGCGCAGATCATGGGCGCCGCCCCCGCCCTCATCACGGCCTCCGGCGGTGCGATCGGACTCACCGTCATCGCCTGCGGTCTGCTCGGAGACGGCCTGCGGGACGTGTTCACCGAACAGTGGAGCGGCGTCCGGGTGCCGTACGGCCCACCGCCACGGAAACGCCCCGCGGCACCGGCCGGCCCCGCGCCGAAACCCGCGACGGACGCCCCGGTGCTGTCCGTCCAGGACCTCTCGGTCGCCTACACCACCCCCAGCGGCCGGCAGACCGTCCTCCACCAGGCCAACCTGTACGTCCAGGACGGGGAGACCCTGGGCGTCGTCGGCGAGTCGGGCAGCGGCAAGACGGCCCTCGCCCGGGCCGTCCTCGGCATCCTTCAGGGCGGGCGGACCACCGGCGGACGGGTACTGCTCGACGGCGAGGACATCACGGGTGTCGCGGGCTTCTCCCCGGCCCGGCGTCGGGCCTTGCGCATCGGCCACATCTTCCAGGAACCGCACGCCTCCCTCGACCCCGCCTGGCGGGTCGGCGACCTGATCGCCGAGGCGCTCCGGCATCACCACGGGCACGACCGGGCCACCGCCCGGCGGGAAGCGGTCGACCTGCTCGCCCAGGTCCGCCTCCATGACCCGGAAGCCGTCGCCCGCCGCTACCCGCACCAGCTTTCCGGAGGCATGGCCCAACGCGTCGCCATCGCCCGCGCCCTGGCCTGCCGCCCCCGCCTCCTCGTCGCGGACGAGCCCACCACCGCACTGGACGTCACCGTCCAGACCGACATCCTCGACCTGCTGCGCGGCATCCAGGCCCGGACCGGGATGGCGATCCTGCTGATCACCCACGACTGGGGCGTCGTCGCCGACCTCTGCGACCGCGCCGCGGTCGTCCGCCACGGCCGGATCGTCGAACAGGGGCCGGTCACCCGGCTCTACGCCGACCCCCGGCACGAGTACACCCGAGCCCTGCTCGCCGCCAACCCGGCGCGCCTGCACGCCGAGCGCGGCACACCGGACCCGCACCACGAGGGAGTCCAGCCATGACCCACCCGAACCGCACCAGCGGCATCCCGGCCGTGATCGGTGCCTCGACCGGCACCGCCCTGCTGACGGTCGAGGATCTCGTCGTCCGTTACCCCGCCGACCGCCGCGCCCAGGGCGCCGCCGCTGTCGACGGAGTCGGCCTGCACCTGGGGCGAGGCGAGACCCTGGGCCTGGTGGGGGAGTCCGGCTCCGGCAAGTCCGCCCTGGCCAGGGCGGTGGTCGGCCTGGTCGCTCCGACCGGCGGGCGGATCGTGTTCGACGGGCAGGACATCACCCACGCCGACCGGCGTACCCGTTGTGCGCTGTCCACCCGGATCCAGTACGTCTTCCAGGACCCGTACAGCTCCCTCAACCCGACCCGCACGGTGGGCGACACCCTCGCCGAGCCCTTGTTCGCCGCGGGCCGCCGGGACCGGGCGAAGCAGAAGCGGAGGATCCGCGAGATCCTGGAACTGGTGCAGCTGTCCGGTGACGCCGCCGAACGCTACCCGGGCGCGTTCTCCGGCGGCCAGCGTCAGCGCATCGCGATCGCCCGCGCCCTGGTGGTCTCACCCGACCTGATCATCTGCGACGAGCCGACCAGCGCACTCGACGTCTCCATCCAGGCCAAGATCCTGGCGCTGCTGAAAGACCTTCAGGCCCGCTTCCGCATCAGCTACCTCTTCATCGCCCACAACCTGGACGTGGTCCGCTACATGGCCGACCGCACCGCGGTCATGCACCGCAGCAGGATCGTCGAGCACGGTACGGCCGAGCAGATCGCCACGGCTCCCCAGCACCCGTACACCCGTGCCTTGATCGATGCCGCCCCGCTGCCCGACCCGGTCGCCCAAGCCGCCCGCCGCGCGGCCCGCGAGGCGGTAGGGCCCATTGGTGGCTGACCGATTGCCGGTAGGGGCTTGGGTGTACGGCTCGCCGACCGCTCCACCCACCACCTGCACCTTACGGACGCCGGAGAGTCCATCCGTATCCGTGCGGTCGCGGCGGTCGCCGCCGAGGCCGCCTTCGATCCCGGGCGGCCGGGGCCCTGGCCGCTGCGGCCGGGGCACGCCTGGTCCGCGCTCGGCCACCACACGGGAACCGTCCTGCGCCGCTGGCAGGAAGCCCATCCGCAGATGCCGCTGGAACTGCTGCGCATCGACGACCGTATCGCAGGCCTGGCCCAAGGGCGCGTCGACGCCGTGCTGCTACGAGGTCCGTTCGGCATCCCCGGGGTGTGCAGCACGGTGCTCTTCCACGAATCCCGGCTCGCCGCCGTGCCCGCACACAGCGACCTCGCGGAGCGCGGCGAACTGCCCCTGGCCGACCTGGCCGACCGCACCCTGGTCCTGAACTCGGTGTCCGGGAGCACCTCGCCCCGCCTGTGGCCCGACGCGCTCCGGCCGACCGCCACGATGGAGGTGGGCAACACGGACGACTGGCCGGCCGCGATCGCCGTCGGCCGAGGTGTCGGCGTCGGCACCACAGCGACCGTCGACGTCCATCCCTACCCGGGCGTCGCCTATCGGCCCTCGCCGACGCCCCCGCACTGCCGGTGGCCCTGGCCTGGGCCGATCCCCCCAGCCACCCCGCGGTCCCGGAACTCGCCGCCTTCATCCGCCACGTCACCACCCCCGGTTCCTCGGGCTGAAGGGCTGTGGCACCTCTCAGGAGGAGTCGGCCCGGTTGCCGGTCATCGAGCGGACCAGACGCCTGAAATCCTCGATCTGGCGCGCCATGTCCGCCTGATGTTCCTCTCCGAACACGACACGCCGATAGACCATGCCGTCGCCGAGCGCCATCAGCACCTGCACCAGCGGATCGTCCGGATGCGAACCCGAGCCGGGGCCTACGGCCGGCCGCTCGCCTGTGACCAGACGTGGGCCAGGTCGGTGGAGTCCAGGACGAGGGCCATGTGCAGGGACATCATGGACAGCGCCGCGCTCTCCAGTTCGGCGTCCGTGCCACGGACCAGGTCGGCCGCGACGACGACCCGGTAGCCGAGGTTGGAGGCGTCGAAGGCGGTGTTCAGGACACAGCAGTCGGCCATCACACCGTTGAGAACGACGGTGGTGACGCCGAGCTGACGGAGCAGGAAGTCCAGGTCGGTGGGGTAGAAGGCGGACAGACGCTTCTTGCCGGAGACCACCTCGTCGGCAGGGTCGACCTCCGTGCACAGCTCGGTCCAGCGGCTGCCGGCCAGGGCGTGTTCGGCGGCGCCCGGGATGGGGCCGACGAACTGGGGGAACGTGGTGCGCCAGGCGCTGGGCGAGGTGCCGCGTACGTCGTCGACGCCGGAGGCGCGCAGCTCCGACCGTACGTGGACGACCCGGGCCCCGGCCGCGCGTGCCGTGCGGTGGAAGGCGTCGACGGCGGAGACGATCTCCCGGCCTCGCGGGGCCGGGCAGGGGCAGTCCGGGGAGGGGGAGAGGTGCCCCTCGTGCAGGTCGATGGAGACGACGGCGGTCCGGGCGGGCTCCAGGAAGCCCGCGTACGGGCCGTCCGGGAGCAGTTCCCGGCGCAGCCCGTACACGTAGTGGTGAGGCTTCACGCGGGGACCTCGGCGCCCTCGGCCGTGGCCGGTGTCGCGGGCGCGGGGGCGCCGCGCCGTTCCAGCAGGGGGCGCAGCCCGAGGTTCACGGCCACGTGCAGGACGATCAGCAGCACGATGCCGAGCATCATCGGGCTGCTCACGAAGGTCCGTGCGGCGTCCGGCAGCGGGTCGGTCAGGTCTGCGGGCAGGAACTGCGTACCGAGGGAGATGATGAAGGCCGGTGCGGTCACCGCGAGGTTGAGGTCGTCCCACTCGACGGCGGAGAGCATCTGGACACCGCTCATCGCGATGATGCCGAAGAGCACGGTGGACGCGGCCGAGAGCACCGGGCCCGGGAGTCCCGCGAGGAAGAGCGCCACACTGGGGACGAAGGCGAGGACCAGCGCGGCGGCCCCGGCGGTGGCGGTGACGTAACGGCTGCCGACGCCGGTGATCCGGACGATGCCGGCGTTCTCCGGGTACGACGTGGTGCCGATGCCGCCGAAGAGCGACCCGACCGTCGTACCGAGGAACTCGGTGAACAGGCCCCGGTTGGTGCGCTCCAGGCTCACCTTTTCGCCGCCCCAGCCGCCGATCAGCTGGTACATCCCGGAGGACTCGGCGCCCGCCTGGAGGAAGGCGAGCAGCATCAGCACGACCACGGACCACTCGACTCCGAAGCCGAACGGCAGTGCCTGCGGCGCCCCGAGCAGACGGGAGCCGTCGAACGAGGGCGACCACACGCCCGCGACCGCCGCGACCAGCGAACCGGCGGCGATGCCCCACACCACCGCGCCGCGCCGCACCAGGGTGTGCCCGCCGAGCACCAGGCAGCCCATGACGACGACAACGGTGACCACGCTGATCCAGAAGTTCGTGGAGCCGTAGCCGGGCAGTCCCTTGACGCCGAACCAGCCCGGCAGCCCGATGACCGCCAGCTGCGCACCGATGATCACGAACAGGGTGCCGAAGACGACCGGGGTCGCGGCGACCCGCGCGATGTGCCCGAACAGCCCGAACTTGCGGATCGGCACGCTGAGGGCCATGAAGATCAGGCCGGCCACGGTCATGGAGCCGAACGCCGTGCCGAGCCCGAAGGTGGCCCCCGCCGCGGTCAGCGCGGCGAAGAACGCGGCCGTGGGGCCCTGCACGATGGGCAGCCGCAGCAGACGGCTGGACTGCAGCAGGGTGATCAGGCCGGTCATCAGGAAGCAGCCCTGGACGATGTAGCTGACCTGGAGCTGGGTCAGCTTCAGGGAGCTGCCGATCAGGACCGGGAAGATCCAGATGCCCGTGAGGGCGAGCAGGTGCTGGAGGCCGAAGAGGCCGGTCCGGGCGGCCGGCAGCCGCTCGTCGAAGCCGACCTTCAGGATCGATGAGGACGGGGGAGTCGAGGGAGGGGAGGCGGGCGTCTGATCCATGGTTGCTCACTCAATCTCGATGGTGTGGCATCCGGGCTTTCAATGAAACTGAAGCTGTTGTGCTTCTGGCGTGAGGCCGTGAGATTACATTCGTGTTGAATTGGGCCCGGGATGCCGCTGGGTGTCCCGGATCACCTTGTCAACTTTTCACTGTGACTGTAATTCTTTGCAGGAGGGATGAGGTGACGATTCAAGTGTCGTTGAACCCCTCCGAGTTGAAAGGAGCAGTCATGCGGGAAGAGAAGGTGACCGTCGTCGGCGCCGGGATCGGCGGTCTCACCCTGGCGATCGCGTTGCAACGGCAGGGCGTCGACGTCGAGGTCTGCGAACAGGCCCGGGAGCTCGACGAGATCGGCGCGGGCATCGGCCTGTTCGCCAACGGCACCCGGCTGCTCGCCCGCCTGGGTCTCGGCCCCGCGCTCGACGCCCACTCCTGCGACCCGACGGAGGTGATCTTCCGCGACGGCCTCGGCGGCGCGCGGATCGCCTCCCACGTCCTCGCCGAGGGCGACTGGTACCGCACCGAGTTCGGCTCCCGCTACTCGGGGATCCACCGCAAGGACCTCCAGCGGATCCTGGTCGACGCCCTGGAGCCGGGCACGATCCGACTCGGCCGCAGGCTCACCGGTCTCACCGAGGAGCCCGGCGGCACCGCGGCGATGCACTGGGCCGACGACACCGTGAGCCGCTCGGACGTGATCGTCGCCGCGGACGGCATCCGCTCACTGGTACGGCCCTGGGTCACCGGCACCGACGCCGTCCGCTACTCCGGCACCAGCGGCTTCCGCGGCGTCGTGCGGGTCGCCGACCTGCCGTCCCTGCCGGACCCGCGCGCCATTCAGTACTGGGTCGGCGACGGCGCCCACCTGCTGCACTTCCCCATCGGTCCCGACTACGAGTACGTCACCTTCCTGGCCGTGGTGGAGAGCCCGAAGCAGTGGCCCGACCCGGAGCGCTGGCGCCTGCCGTGCACCACCGAGGACGCGCTCGCCCCCTTCCGGGGCTGGCACCCGGCCGTCACCGAGATGATCGGCGCCCTCCCGCACACCGAACGCTGGGGCCTGTTCGGCCTCGGCCCCCTGCCCACCTGGAGCCGGGCCAACGTCGTCCTGCTCGGCGACTCCGCGCACGGCATGCTCCCGCACCACGGCCAGGGCGCCAACCAGTCCGTCGAGGACGCCTTCGCCCTGGCCGAGATACTCACCGCCGAGGACGGCACCCCGCCCGCCGCCCGTCTGGAGCGCTACTGGCGGCTGCGCATGCCGCGCGCCCAGCGCGTCCAGAAGGTCTCCTGGGTCACCAACCGGTGGCTGCACATCCCCGACGGCCCCGAAGTCCCCGAGCGCGACGCCCTGTTCCGCGCCGTGGGCACGAACCTGCCCTGGGTCCACGAGTACGACGCCCAGAGCGCCGCGGCCGGCGAGGACCGGACCACGGCGCCGGCCCCCGCGACGACCCACTGACACCGACGCGTCGGACGACGAAGGGAATCACCGCCATGACCGTCACCCATCACCCCCGCGTGCCCGGACTCGCCTCCTTCGGCGACTACTCACCACTCGCCGAGGCAGGTGAACTCGTCGTAGTGGCTGGACAGTTCGGCACCGACGGGGCCGGCGCACTGCCCGCCGACGGCGACCCAGCCGAGCAGGTGCGCGGGGCCTTCGCCAACGTGGGACGCGCGCTCGCGCACGCCGGTCTCGGTTTCGCCGACGTCCTCAGGTTCACGACCTTCCTGGTCGGCCGGGAGACCGTCCCCGTCTTCATGGAGACCCGCAAGGAGGTCTTTGCGGAGATCTACCCCGACGGCGTCTACCCGCCCAACACGCTGCTCCTGGTCGCCGGACTCGTCGAGGAACGGTTCGTGTGCGAGATCGAGGCCGTCGCGTACCGGGGCGGCAGGCGGTGAGCGGGCGGGACGCGCTCGCGCCGGACGCCTCCAGGACGTCGTACCCCTTCCACCACGGCCGCGAGCACACCATCTCGTACCCGGTCGGCGCCCTCGGGATCCGTACCAGGGTCGTGGAGGCCGGCGCCGGGGACCGGGTCCTGGTGTGTCTGCACGGGGCCGGGTCGCGGGCCGACCGGTTCGGGCCGGTGATGCCCGCACTGGCCGCGGCGGGCTGGCACGTGTACGCGATCGACTTCCCCGGCCACGGCTTCGCCGACAAGGGGCCCGACCTCGACTATCGGCCGCGCGCGCTCGGCGACTTCGTCGCGGCAGTGCTGGACGCCCTGGGGCTCTCGGGTGTGACCGTCGCTGGTACGTCCCTGGGCGGGCACGTCGGCGCCCGGATCACCTGCGACCGGCCCGACCTCGTCGCTGCCCTCGTCCTGATCGGCACCACCGGGATCTCAGAGCTTCCGCAGGAGAACCAGGTCGCACCCGAAGTGGTCTCGGACGGCTCACCGGACGCCGTACGCCGCAAGTTCACTTTTCTCGTCTCCGACCCGGACCTGGTCACCGACGCCTGGGTGCGCGAGGAGTCGATGATCAACTCCTCGCCCGGAGCCCGAGAGGGACTGCACCGAGTCGCCCTCGCCCTCAACTCCGAGGCCAACACCGACCGGCAACACGTACGGCTGCGCGAGGAGCGCCCCGGCCTGCCCGTTCTCCTCGTCTGGGGCGCCGACGACCGCTGGACTCCGCTCACCATGGGCGAGGCCGCGCACCGTGAGCTGCCCGCCGCGACCCTCGCGGTCATGCCCGGCTGTGGGCACGCCCCCTACTTCGAGGACCCCGACAGCTTCGTGGCGATCCTCTCCGACTTCTTCGGCGTCTCCCGATCCGGTGTTTCGCAATCCGACAGCTCCTGAAGGGCGGACCCCGACATGACCGACTCCTGGCTGCTGCTCACCGGCGGCAGGGTGATCGACGGCCTCGGCAACCCGCCCGTCGACGACTGCGCCGTCCTCGTCCGGGGCGACCGCATCCACGCGATCGGCCCTGCCGCGCGCGCCGACGCCGTCCCCCGGGGCGAACCCCTCCTCACCCTCGACGTCACCGGCCGTACGGTGATGCCCGGACTGATCGACGTGCACTGCCACATGACGTACGGCGAGTCCCGCACCGAGGAGGAGATCGACCTCTACACCAGCCCCGAACGCCGCACCCTGCTCGCCGCGCACAACGCGACCAAGGTGCTGCGGGCCGGCGTCACGAGCATCTCGCAGCCCGGCGGCAGCTACTTCATCGGCGTCGGCATCCGGGACGGCATCCGCGACGGACTGGTGCACGGACCCCGGATGACCACCGCGGGCCGCTACCTCACCACCAGCAACGGCCTCACCGACTGGTACCCCGACTCCGTGGGCGTACCGGCGGGGAACATCGGCACCCTCACCAACACCGTCGACCAGATGCGCGAGGAGATCCGCCACCAGGTCAAGAACGGCGTCGACCTCATCAAGTGCGCGGACAGCCCGTACGGCGAGTACCAGGCGTTCACCGACGACGAGATGAAGGCGATCGCCGACCTCACCCACCAACTCCGCAAGAAGGTCACCATCCACGCGCGCGGCGCCGCCGAGGTACGGGCCGCGGCGCGGGCCGGGTTCGACTGGATCATGCACGGCAACGTCCTCGACGACGCCGCCATCGAGGCCCTCGCCGAGACCGGCACCCCGCTCGTCCCCACCCTCCTGCTGCTCGCCAACATGGCCGACTACCGGCGTGAGGCCGAGGTCCCCGCCCATCAGGCCGACGCCGTCAAGCGGATGCTCGACAAGACGGCCGACTCCCTCCACCGGGCCCGCGAGGCCGGCGTACGGTTCGCGGTCGGCACCGACTCCGGGTTCGCCGTCACCGCGTACGGCGAATGGCACGCCCGTGAACTCCAGCTGCTGAAGGACTATGCGGGACTGACCTCCCTGGAGGCCATCCAGGCCGGCACCAGCGGCTGCGCCGGGATGATGAACCTGGAAGGGCAGGTCGGAGCCGTCGCGGAGGGCATGCTCGCGGACCTGATCGTGGCCGACGGCGACCCGAGCCGCGATCTCGGCGTCCTCGTCGACCCGGCGAGGATCTTGCACGTCATCCTCGGCGGCGTCGTCCAGGAGTTCGACGAGGACCTGCGCAGCCAGATCTACCAGCACGACCGCCAGCCCCACGAGTACTCGTACAAGCGGCTCACCTACGAGATGGTCGTCGGCGACGGCACCCCCGCCCCGGCGACCGATGTGCCGTGGGAGGCCGAGCAGCGGGCGGACCTCGTCACGGACGCCCGGCGCATCGAGAAAGCCTCGCGGCGCGCCGCGCGGGAGGCCTACACCGACGAGTTCGCTGACTGACAGCCCGGATGATTGGTTCAACCCCTATGAAATTCGTGACCTACAGCACCGGCCAGGAAACCGACGTCCCGCGCCTGGGTCTCGCCGACCCCGCCGAGGGCCTCGTCCGCGACCTCGGCGACCTCGCCCCCGGCGGGCTGCCCGAACTGATCGCCCGCTGGTCCCAGTTGGGCCCGGCTTTGCGCGAAGACCCGTTCGGCTCCGGCCCGTTGCACGCCCTGGAATCGCTCACGCTCCACGCCCCGATCCCACGCCCGGTCCGCAACATCTTCTGCGTCGGCAAGAACTACCGCGAGCACGCCGCCGAGTTCGGCCGCAGCGGTTACGACACCCCGTCCCGCTCGGAGGCGGTCCCGGACCGCCCGATCCTCTTCTCCAAGGCCACCACGGCGGTCACCGGCCCGTACGACCCGATCTACGCACACAGCGCCCTCACCTCCGAGGTCGACTACGAGGGCGAACTCGGCGTCGTCATCGGCCGCGGCGGACGCGGCATCACCCGCGAGTCCGCGTACGACCACGTCTGGGGTTACGTCGTCGTCAACGACGTCACGGCCCGAGACCTCCAGCGCGACCACAAGCAGTGGCTGCTCGGCAAGTCCCTCGACACCCACTGCCCGATGGGCCCGTACGCCGTCACCTCCGACGAGATCGCCGACGTCACCGCGCTGGAGATCGAGACCCGCGTCAACGGCGAACTCCGCCAGCACGCCAGGGTCGCGGACCTGATCTTCGACATTCCGGAGCTGATCGCCACCCTGTCCGCCGGCATCACGCTCCTGCCCGGTGACATCATCGCCACCGGCACCCCCGTGGGCGTCGGCATCGGCTTCGACCCGCCCCGCTTCCTGCGGCCCGGTGACGTGGTCGAGGTGTCGATCACCGGGCTGGGAGCGCAGCGCAACGTCGTCCGCTGACCGTGAGGGGGACAATCCCGAGGCAGGTAAACTTTCGACCGTATTGAATTCGGCGGACGCCCGGGGCCTCCTACGGACGACGGTGGCGGTGACGGTGGGAAAAGGTGCGATGACGGGGCTCAACGGCGCGCAGGGGACCGAGGCCGAACAGACCATGCGGCGGCTGGGAGCCGAGATCCGTCGCATCCGGCGTTCCCGCGGGCTCACCCTCCAGGAGATCGCCGAGCGGACCGGGCTGTCCGTGTCGATGCTCAGCATGCTGGAGCGCGGCGTCGCGGGCGGATCGGTGGGCACCCTCGTGGCCGTGTCCGCGGCCCTGGACATCCAGATCGCCCAGCTGTTCCAGGGCCTGCCCGAGGACTCCTCACCCGTCCGCCGCCGGGGCGATCAGCCCCAGATCGAGCCGACCCCCGGGGTGCTGCGCCGGACCGTCCACCACGACCCGGCCAAGGGCCTGGAAATGGTCGCCCTCGCCCTCGCCCCCGGCACCGACACCGGCCCGGACCGCATCCACCACGACGGACCCGAGTACCTCCTGGTGACCGCGGGCCGGCTGACCGTCGACTGTGCCGACACCCGGCACGTGCTGGAGACCGGCGACGGCATGCGGGTCGACCCGGGCGTACTGCACCGCTTCGGCAACGACACGACAGAGCCGGCCGAGGTGATCCTCGTACCGCTGACCGGCACGGGCTGACCCGGTTCGCGCCATCACCGCCGGCGGCGCCCGCTCGTGGTGGCACCGCGCTCCAGGGTGAAGCCATACCGGCGCCGAGCAGCGCGAACGACCATTGAGCAAGTTGACGCCGCAGTGCCGGCCTCAGGCACTTCCTGTAACAGCGGGAGCAATATCCCGTCCTGTGCCCGTGCCTTCGGCGGTTCTTCCGCCTCGTAGACCTCTGCCGGTATGCCGTGGATGTGCAGGGCGCGGGCCGGTGTGAGTCCGTCGAGCCCGGCTCCGATGATCGTGACGGGGGTGCGTGACGCCTCTTTCCTCTTGCGGCCGGAGTCGGCCGGCCAACACGTTGGTGCGCTGTTCCAAGGTGAGGGCCGTGCGCCATGCTTGGAACGTCGTACCAATTTGGATCGTTGCACCAAATGTGGCAGCATCGAGGCATGACGACGCGAGCACGCCGACCACAGCGGCGCAACCAGGTGCTCTCCCGGGAGCAGATCGTCGACACTGCGGTCGAGATGCTCGATGCGGGCGGCGAGAGCGCGCTGACCATCCGGGCGCTGACCGAACGGCTGTCCACCGGTTCCGGGGCGATCTATTACCACGTGGGCACCCGTGACGAGTTGCTCGACACGGCGACGGAGACCGTGATCGGTGCGGCGCTGGCCATCCGGCCGGCCGGGACCGCGGCCACGCCCGGGGACGAGATCCGTGTCGTCGCGCTGGCCCTGTTCGATGCGATCGCCGCACATCAGTGGCTCGCCACGCGGCTGACCCTCCAGATCATCCGGAATCCGGTCGGCCCGGTGACGGTGGGGATCTTCGAGCGGATCGGCGGGCAGGTGGGTGCCCTGGGCGTGCCGCGAGCCTCCTGGTTCGACGCGGCCTCGACGCTCGTGCACTACATCCTCGGAGCCGTCAGCCAAAACGCCCGCATCGAGGGGGACACCTCAGGGATCGACCCCACCGGGGACCGCGACGAGTTCTTCGACGCGGCGTCGACGGCATGGCAGGAACTCGACCCGGAGGCATACCCGTTCATGCACGCCATCGTCGGCCAGATGAGAGAGCACGACGACCGCGAGCAGTTCCTCACCGGCATCGCCGTCATCCTCGACGGCCTCACCCGTCTGTGCTGACCCGGCCGGTCTGGCTGGGTGACCCCATCGTTCGTTTCTCGAAAAGGACATCTCTCATGCATGACGTCGTGATCGCGGGCGGCGGCCCGGTCGGTCTGTTCCTGGCCGGCGAGTTGGCCCTGTCCGGCTCCTCGGTTCTGGTACTTGAGCGGGACCCGGAACTCACCTCGCCCCTGAAAGCGTTACCGCTCGGGCTGCGGGGCCTGAACGCCGCATCGGCCGAGACGTTCTACCGCCGCGGCCTCCTGGAAGCGATGGCGCAGGCTTCGGGAGTCGACCCGGCGAAGGTGGGCGCGGATCCGGAAGCGGTCGAGGCGCCCGACCCTCGTGAGCTGAGCCATTTCGCGGGCATGACGCTCGACGCGGCCGACATCGACACAGCCACCCTCCCGTCCCGGCTGCCCAGCCCGGCGATGGAGGGGTTCATGACGAGCCTGGAAGCGATCGGAGCGGTGCTGTCCGAGCGGGCCACCGCGCTCGGAGCCGAGATCATCAGGGATGCTCCCGTCACGGCCGTGGCGCAGGACCCCGAATCCGTCCTCGTCACGGCAGGCGGCCAGGAGTACCAGGGGCGCTGGCTGGTGGGCTGCGACGGCGGGCGCAGCGCCGTACGTCAGCTCGCCGGCATCGAATTCGTGGGCACCGAGCCGCTGTTCACCGGCTACGTCGCCAAGGTCGCCTTCGCCGACCCCGAGCAGCTGCCGCTCGGGTTCAACCTGACGCCGAACGGCATGTATCTGCGTACGCCCCTCGAAGGGCACCTGGGCATGATGGACTTCGACGGCGGCACCTTCGACCGCTCCCGGCCGCTGACCCGTGAACACCTCCAGACGGTCCTGCGCCGCGTCAGCGGCACCGACGTGACGCTGAGCGAGGTCCATCTCGCCTCCAGCTTCACCGACCGCGCGATGCAGACGACGACGTATCGCGCGGGCCGGGTGCTGCTGGCCGGCGACGCGGCACACATCCACTCGCCCCTGGGCGGCCAGGGCCTCAACCTCGGCATCGGCGACGCCGTCAACCTCGGCTGGAAGCTCGCCGCCACCGTGCGCGGCACCGCTCCCGAGGGCCTGCTCGACACCTACACCACCGAGCGGCACCCCGTCGGCGCCGCCGTCCTCGACTGGTCCCGCGCCCAGGTTGCGACCATGAAACCGGGCCCCAACGCCCCCGCGCTGCGTCGACTCGTCCACGATCTGATGAGCACCACCGACGGAACGACCCACGTGTACCGAAAGACGTCGGGGCTGTTCAACCGCTACGACCTGGGCAGTGAACAGCCCCTCACCGGCCGCACCGCCCCGGACTTCCGCTTCGAGAACGGCACTCGCCTCGGCGAACTCCTGCGCCAGGGGCAGGGAGTCGTGCTCGACTTCAGCACCGACCGTGCGCTACAGGTCGCGGCGAAGGGGTGGGAAGGCCGGATCCACTACGCGGCCGGCCCGGCACGCAACAACCTCGGGCTGAATGCCGCGCTGATTCGGCCCGACGGCGTCGTGGCCTGGGCTAGCGAGCCCGCCCCCGATCGCGACGCGTTCGAGCAGGCGGCTGCCCAGTGGTTCGGCGCGCCGCAGAGCTAGAACGAACGGCGGTTCCCCGGCCCCGTTCCGGACACGGCGCCGTTCACCCGCTGCGGATCGACCTGCCCTGCGCCGGAGCATCGGTCCGGAAGCGCAAGACCGCGAACGAGGCCCAGGCCCCTTCACCGCATCAGGCAAGACCGCCTGACATCGAACTCGTCGAGCACCGACGCCCTCAAGCACCGCCGTCATACCCGAATTACCCGACAGCCGAAGGGCAACGACCATGAACAGCGCCGGCAACACCCCCTCCAGCTGCGAAGGTTCGGCCCCGCACACAGTCGCATGGGTTCGCACATGGGGCGCCTCCCCGCAGGCGCCGGACAACTCCGTCAGCTGCCTCGAGCCCTTCGAGAACGCGACGCTGCGGCAAATCGTCCGCATCACAGGCGGCGGACACCGCATCCGGATACGTGTGAGCAACGAGTACGGAACCGCACCGCTGACCATCGGCGCCGCCCGTGTCGCCATCACGGACACCGACGACGGAGTCCAGCACGGAAGCGATCACGCGGTGACCTTCAGCGGCCGGTCAACCGCCACCGTGCCGGCGGGCGCGCCGATCCTCAGTGACCCCATCGATCTGCGGACCGCCGCGCTGTCTCGGCTGACCATCAGCCTTTACCTGCCCGGCCGAGTCGACACCGCGACCTGCCACGGGACCTTCCACACGCTCGGCTGGCTCATACCCGGCGACGCGAGTGCCCTCATGTCGCTGCCCGCGGACGCCGTCCCCTTGCCGGCACAAGCCCTGTTCACGGCCGTGGAAGTGCAGGCTGAGACGCCGACCGAGGCCATCGCCGTCATCGGCGACTCCCGCGTCGATGGAGTGGGATCCACCCCCGGCACTGACCGGCGCTGGACGGACAGGCTCGCCGAACGTCTGGCAGCCCGCGGCGGACAGACACGCTGTGTGGTCAGCCAGGGCATCAGCGGCAACCGCATACTCAACGACGGCATCGGCACCGCCGCCCTCGCCCGCTTCGATCGCGACATCCTCGCCACGCCCGGCCTCGGCCATGTGGTGATCGCCGTGGGCAACGACCTCATCTTCTCCTTCGCCCCACGCACCGAGGAGACCGCCGGCTTCCTCTCGATGTTCCCCGGCTCACCCGTCGACGTCGACGACGTCATCGCAGCCCACCTCCAGCTGGCGGCCCGAGCCCGCGCCCACGGCGTGAAGGTCCATGCCGCGACCATCGCTCCCTACGGCGGCTCGGAAATGTACACAGCCCAGGGTGACAAGGCGCGCGAACAGGTCAACGCATGGATCCGCACGAGCGGCGCCTTCGACGGCGTACTCGACTTCGACGCCGTCTGGCGCGACCCCGCCGATCCCAGCCGCATCCGCAGCGACCTGCACATGGGAGACAACCTCCACGGCAGCGACGCGGGCTATGCCGCCCTCGCGGAGTCCGTCGACCTCTCCCTCTTCGACTGATCACCGACCGAGGCGGCTTCTGAGCGACGCCGTGGCAGAAGGAGCGTCCCCCACGCGTGAAAGGGACCGTGCGGACCGCTCGTCGGAGGACTCCTGAGACCCCCGGCGCGAAGCCGAACGCCGGCAAGCCGCCGAACGCCTCGCTGCGGCGGTGCACCCCCGACCGGGATCCGCACCGTCCCTCCCGGTGAAAACTCATGGTTGTGCAAAACGTTTTGGATATCTAGCTTGTGCGCCATGAGCGACAGAACGCCTCCGCCGACCGGCCGCCTCCTGGTGAGCGGCTGCGATGTGCTGCGGGTCCCGACGCAGGGCGAGTGCGAGATCCTGCGGGCGCAGGACATCGTGGTGGCGGACGGCGTCATCGAGGACGTACGACCGACCGGGGGCCCCTTCGGTCCGGGCCCCGCGGCCGACGTGATCGACGGCCGCGGACTGCTGGCCGTACCCGGCCTGATCAACGCGCACACGCACAGCCCCATGACCCTGATGCGCGGCGCGGCCGAGGACGTGACGGTCGAGGGCTGGTTCAACGACCGCGTCTGGCCGATGGAGTCCAACCTCACCCCCGACGACGTACGGATCGGCGCCAGGCTGGCCTGCGCCGAGATGATCCGCTCCGGCGTCACCACCTTCGCCGACCACTATTTCTTCCCCGAGCAGATCGCCGAGGCGGTCACCGAGACCGGTCTGCGGGCCGATATCGCGCCCACCTACTTCAGCAGCGGCGGCGCCAAAGCCCTGGAGGCCACCGTCGGGTTCGCCGAGGCCTGGCACGGCAGGGCCGACGGCCGGGTGACCGTCTCGCTCGGGCCACATGCCCCGTACACGGTCGACGACGGCGACCTGCGGACCCTCGCCGGGCACGCCCGGCGGCTCGGCCTGCGGGTGCACATCCACGCCGCCGAGCACCTGGAGCAGACGCGGTCCAGCCTGGAGCGGCGTGGCATCACCCCGATCCGGGTGCTGCACGAGACCGGGGTACTGGACGCCGGGGCACTGATCGCGCACGGCTGCGGGATCGTCGAGCAGGACCTGCCCCTGCTGGCCGAGTACGCCGGCACGACCGCCGTCGCCTGCTGCCCCAAGGTGTATCTCAAGCACGCGCTGACCCCGCTCACCCCGGTCCGCGATCTGCTCGGCGCCGGAGTCGCGGTCGCGGTCGGCACGGACGGCGCCGCCGGCCACAACACGCTGGACGTGTGGGAGGCGCTGAGGCTGCTGGCCCTCACCCAGAAGCAGGCCGTGCGGGACGCCACCTGGATGACCGTCTCCGACACCCTGCGCCTGGCCATGCGCGGCGGGGCCCGGGCCCTCGGCCTCCAGAAGGAGATCGGGGCGCTGGAGCCGGGCATGCGCGCCGACCTCGTCCTGACCGACCTGTCGGGGCTGCACTGCCGCCCGCTGCACGATCCGCGCGCCGCACTGGTCTACAGCGCCCGCGCCAGTGACGTACGCACGGTCGTCGTGGACGGCCGGGTCCTGATGCGCGACGGCCGACTGCTCACCGTGGACGTGCCGGAGCTGCTGACCGAGGCCGACGCACGGGTGGCCCGGATCCTCGACACCTCCCACGGCAGGGCGGTGCAGCACTATGACCCCTGAGCCGTACGCGCGGGCGGCGGTCCGGCGCCCCGCGTCCATCAAGGACGTGGCCGCGGCGGCCGGCGTGAGCGCCACCACCGTCTCCCACGTCCTCAGCGGCAACCGGCCGGTCAACGAGCACACCGCCGCCCGCGTCCGAAGTGTCGTCAACCGGCTCGGCTACGTCCCGGCGTCGCTGGCCCGCAGCCTCCAGGCCGGTTCCACCTCGGTGATCGGCCTGCTGATCCCGGACATCAGCAACACCTTCTTCGCCGAACTCGCCAAGGGCGCCGAGGACGCCGCCCACGACCTCGGCTACGGCCTGATCCTGTGCAACACCGAGTTCGACGCCGACCGCGAGGACCGCTACCTCGGCATGATCCGCAGCCGGTTCATCGACGGCATGGTGTACGCCTCGGGATCCCCGCCGTCCCGGCGGCGACTGGAGGCACTGATGGGCAAGTTCCCCATCGCGCTCGCCGACGAGGAGGTCGAGGGCCTCGAAGGCGCCCTCATCGCCACCGCCGACCACGAGGCGGGCGGCCGGCTGGTCGGCGAGCACCTCCGGGCGCTCGGCCACCGCCGGGCCCTCATGCTGACCGGGCCGCGTGCCCTGAAGAGCAGCAACGCGCGGGCGAACGGATTCGTACGTGCCTTCCGGGGCGAGGTCGTCGAACGCGTCGGCGACTTCAAGGAGACCTCCGGATACGGCCTCGTCGCCGAACTCCTCCAGGAGGACGGCCTCCCCGACGACTGCACGGCCGTCTTCGCGGCCAACGACCTCATGGCGTTCGGCGCCCTCACCGCCCTCCGCGAGGCGGGACTGTCGGTGCCGGACGACGTCTCGGTGGTCGGTTTCGACGACATCCGGGCCGCCACGCTGGCGCATCCACCCCTGACCACCGTCCACCAGCCCGCCTACGACGTGGGCCGCACCGCCACCGCGCAACTCCTCCAGTACGTCACCCGGGGCGAGGTCCCGCCCGCCTCCCGGCACACCCTTCCCGTCGAACTCAAGGTCCGCGGCAGCACGGCACCCGCCACCCGCTGACCCTCACCTGACCCAACTTCCTACGCGCCGCACGGAGTTGCCGTGCCGCGCGGCAACACCCCCTGCCCCGAAAGGCGGTTCGCCATGCCCAGAGTGCTCGTCGTCGGCGAGTCCTGGTTCACCTACACGGTCCACCAGAAAGGCTTCGACGCCTTCCACACCTCCGAGTACACCGAGGGCGGAGGTGCCTTCCTGGACGCGCTCCGCTCGCGCGGCCACGAGGTGACCTATGTGCCCTCGCACGAGATCCCGAGCCGGGTACCGGCCTCAGCCGACGGCTTCGACGCGTACGACGTCGTCGTCATCAGCGATGTGGGCGCCAACAGCTTCCAGCTCCCGCCCGAGACCTTCAACCACTCCGTCCCCGCGCCCGACCGGTCCGAGCTGGTGCGCGGCTTCGTGGAGCAGGGCGGCGGGGTGCTGATGATCGGCGGCTATCTGACCTTCAGCGGCATCGACGCCCGCGCGCGATGGGGACGCTCCCCGCTCGCCGCCGCCCTGCCGGTGACGATGCTGGACCGCGACGACCGCGTGGAGCTCCCGGCCGGTGCCGTCCCCGAAGTGGTGGGCGAGCACGCGGTCGTACGGGGTCTTGGGCGGTCCTGGCCCGCACTGCTGGGCCTCAACGAGGTCACGGCCCGCCCGGACGCCTCGCTGCTCGCCGAGTGTGCCGGGCATCCACTGCTCGTCGTCGGCGGCCACGGCGCGGGCAGATCGGCGGCGTTCACGTCCGACGTGGCACCGCACTGGGCGCCGCCACCGTTCCTTGCCTGGGACGGATACCCCGAGCTGTGGGACCGGCTGGTGCGCTGGCTCGCCGGAGCGGAGCTGTGATGGCCCCGCACGCGGGTACGTCCGTCACCGGCACACCACACATCGCGGCCCGGCCGGGCGACTTCGCGCCACTCGTGCTGATGCCGGGCGACCCGCGCCGCGCCCGGCGGATCGCCGAGACGTTCCTCCAGGACGCGCGGCAGGTCACCGACGTACGCGGCATCCTCGGCTACACCGGAAGCCACCGGGGCGTGCCGATGTCGGTGCTGGCCTCCGGCATGGGCATCCCGTCCGTGACGATCTACGCGACGGAGCTGTTCCGCCACTACGGCGTGCGCAGGATCATCCGGGTCGGCACGGCCGGCGCGATCCCGGCCTCGGTGTCCGTGCGGGACGTGGTGATCGCCTCCGCCGCGCACACCGACTCCAGCCTCAGCCGCGTCCTCGTGGACGGCGTGACCCTCTCCCTCGCCCCCTCCCACCGGATGTTGCGTGCCGCCGAGGACGCCGCCGAGCGGGAACTCTGCGGCGGCGAGGCCGTGCACATCGGACCGGTGTTCAGCAGCGACCACTTCTACCTCGACCGCCCCGCCCTCTTCGACGCCCTGGAGCGCCGGGGCACCCTCGCGGTCGAGATGGAGGCGGCCGGACTGTACGCCGTGGCCTGCGCGGAGGGCGGCGAGGCCCTCGCCGTGCTGACCGTGTCCGACCATCTCCGCACCGGTGACGCGCTCACCGCCGAGGAACGCGAGACGGACTTCGACCGGACGCTGCGCATCGCCGCGACCGCGCTGCTGACCGATGTCTGAAATTCCCTCACCGGAAATCAAACCGAAACCGGACAACGTAGCCAAAACGTTTTGCACTTTCTACTGTCAACGCAGCCGCTCACTCAGCCACCCACTCAGCAACGAAACGATCAGGAGATCGATGATGAGATACGGAAGAAGCGCCGCCATCGTGGTGACGGTGACAGGGATGATCGCGCTGACCGCGTGCGGTGGATCGGGCGGGGACGATTCCGGAGCGTCGTCCTCCGGCAAGCCGCGCATCAAATTGGTGCTCAATGGCGGGCTGGGCGACAAGTCGTTCTTCGACTCCGCCTACGCGGGTCTGCAAAAGGCCGAGAAGGACCTCGGCTACGAACTCAAGGTGGTGGAGCTCGGCTCCGACCGGACCAAGTGGGAGCCCGGCTTCGAGGACGCAGCCTCGGCCGACGACTACGACATCCTCGCCGCCGGTACCTTCGACGTCACCGACTACATCGGCAAACTCGCCCCGGAATTCCCGGACAAGAAGTTCTGGGTCTTCGACGCCCCGGTCGACTACAGCGGCAAGAACGGCGCCTGTTCCAACAAGTGCGAGAACGTCTACTCCGTCACGTTCAAACAGAACGAGGGCGGTTATCTCGCGGGATTCCTGGCGGAGAAGCTGGTGGCCGCGAAAGCGCTCAAGGGAACCGAATCGCTGAAGAAGGTCGGCGTCATGGGCGGCGTCAAGATCCCGTTGATCGAGGACTTCGTCGTCGGTTTCAAGTCGGGTTTCCAGGCCGCCGGCGGAAAGAACTCCGACGTCCTCGTGCAGTACGTGGGCGGCGACAAGCCGTTCGGCGACCCGGCCAAGGGCAAGGAGATCAGCACCGCCATGTACGGCCAGGGCGCCGCGCTGGTGTGGCCGGTCGCCGGGCTCTCCGGACTCGGCACCTTCGAGTCGGCTGTCAGTGCCGGGCGGTACGCGTTCGGCGTCGACTCCGACCAGTACCAGACCCTCACCGACCAGGCGCAGAAGGACATCGTCGTCACCTCCATCCTCAAGAACGTCGGCAACGCCCTGTACGAGGCCGCGCAGAACGACCAGAAGGGCTCCCTGAAGTACGGCTCGGTCTCCACCGTCGGCCTCGCCGAGGACGCCGTCGGCTATGTGGACGACGACCACTTCAAGGAGCTGGTGCCCGAGAAGATCCGTACCGAGGTCCAGGAAGCCGCCGACGAGGTCAAGTCCGGCTCCGTCACGGTGCCCAGCGCCCTCTAGCCGAACGGCCTTGACGATGAACGAGCCATGGGGCAAGGACGGACCGGCCGTCGCCGCCCGCCAGGTCACCAAGACCTACGCCAACGGGGTCCGCGCGGTGCGCGCCGTGGACCTGGAGGTTCCGCCGGGCGAGATCCGGGCGGTCGTCGGTGAGAACGGCGCGGGCAAGTCCACGCTGATGAAGATGTTCTACGGTCTCGAACAGCCCAGCGCGGGCGAGATCCTGGTCGGCGGACGGCCCCGCGTGCTGCGGGGCCCGGCCTCGGCGATCGCGCTGGGCGTAGGCATGGTGCACCAGAACCTCATGCTGGTGCCGTCCTTCACCGTCGCCCAGAACGTCGTCCTCGGCGTCGAGCCGGGCCGGCGCGGTCTGGTCGACCCGAAGGCGGCCGTGGAGACGACCGCCCGGCTCGCCGAGGAGTCCGGACTCGTCGTCGACCCCAGGGCGCGCGTCGACGAGGTGTCGGTCGGGATGCGGCAGCGCACCGAGATCCTCAAGGCACTCCACCGCAGGGCCCGCGTGCTGATCCTCGACGAGCCGACCGCCGTGCTCACCCCGCAGGAGACCGAGGACCTGTTCGCCGCCGTGCGCCGGCTGCGCGACAACGGGATGACCGTGCTGTTCATCTCGCACAAGCTGCGCGAGGTACGGGAGATCAGCGACAAGGTGAGCGTGATGCGCGCCGGCTCCCTGGTGGGCACGGTCGTCACCGCCGACGCCACCGAACGCTCGCTCGCCTCCATGATGGTCGGCCGCGACATGTCCCTGGACGTGGACCGCACCCCCGCCCGACCCGGGGAGACCACCCTGCGGGTACGGCGCCTCGGCTACGACGCCCCGACCGGCCAGTCCCTCAACGGCCTCTCCTTCGACGTCGCCGCCGGAGAGATCGTCGGTGTGGCCGGCATCGAGGGCAACGGCCAGAGTGAACTCGCCGAGATCCTCGCCGGGTTGCGCCGCCGCACCGCGGGCACGGTTCACATCGACGGCACCGACACGGCCGGTCTCGACGTGGCAGGACACCGCAGAGCCGGCATCGGCTACGTACCCGAGGACCGGCTGCACAACGGCGCCGCTCTCGACGCGTCGATCGCCGACAACCTCGTCGTCGACCGTCACGACCGACCGCCCCTCGCCCGCCGTGGCGTCCTGCGCCCGGGTGCCGTACGCGCCCATGCCGAGCGGCTGATCGACCAGTACGCGATCCGTACCCCCGACCCGTCGGTCCCGGTGCGCGCACTGTCCGGCGGCAACATGCAGAAGGTGATCGTCGCCCGCGAACTCTCCGCCGGGCCACGCCTGTTGATCGCCTCGCAGGTCACCCGTGGGGTGGACATCGGCGCGATGCGGTTCATGTACGAGCGGCTGGTCGCCGCGCGGGACGCGGGCGCCGCCGTCCTGTTGATCTCCGCCGACCTCACCGAACTCCTCGCGCTGTCCGACCGGTTGCTCGTCCTCAAGGACGGCCGCCTGGTCGCCCGGTTCGACGACACGGCCGGCCTCACCGAGAAGCGGGTCGGCCTCTACATGCTCGGCGTCGAGCAGCACGACCGGGACCGGCTCACGGCCGGTCTGGAAGACCTGGGGGAGGAGGCCCCGTGACCACCACCCCGCTGACAGCGATCGAGACCGAGGACCGGCACCAGTACCGGACGACCCGACGCCGCGACTTCGCCGTCGACCTCAGCATGGCCCTGGCCACCATCCTGGCTGCCCTGGCCATCGGCTTCCTCGTCATGCTCGCCACCGGCAACGACCCGATCCGGGCCTACCAGGTGATGCTCACCGGCCCACTGGAACGCTCCTTCCGCGTCGGCCGCTGGCTGGAGGACGCCACCACGCTCACCCTGCTCGGGCTGTCGGTCGCGATCCCCTTCCGGGCCCGGCAGATCAGCCTCGGCGCCGAAAGCCAGGTCTACGCCGGTGCGTTGGCGGCGGCGACCGTCGCGATCTTCGTGCCGCTGCCGCCCGTCGTCGCCGTGCTCGTGCCGATGGCCGCGGCCGCCGCCGCGGGCGCCGGAATGGGCCTGGTGCCCGGCGCGATGAAGGCACGCCTCGGTGCCAACGAGATCGTGGCCACGCTGATGCTCAACGCCATCGTCGTGCGTGTCTACGACTACCTCGTCAACGGCCCGCTGAAGGAGTCGGGCAGCAGCGCCGTGCACTCGAAATCCATCCAGCAGGACTCCGCGCTCACTCCGCTGAGCGACTGGTTCGGCGTCCCGCTGGGCCGCGCCAACATCGGCTTCGGGGTGATGCTGCTGACCGCCGTCGCGCTGTGGCTGCTCATCACCCGCACCCCGCTCGGCTACCGCATCCGGATGACCGGGGCCAACCCCGACTTCGCGGCGTACGGCGGTATCCGCGTGCCCCGCGTCATCGAGTGGAGCTTCGTCATCGGCGGCGCCGTCGCGGGCCTGGCCGGCGCCCATCTCGTCCAGGGCGTGTACGGGCGACTGGAACCGGGGCTCGCCGGCAGCCTCGCCTTCGAGGGGATCGTGGTCGCCCTGCTGGCCAGGAACAACCCGCTGGTCGTCGTGGTCGCCGGACTCTTCTACTCCTACCTGCGCGCCGGGGGCGACATCATGGAACAGCAGACGGACGTCGGCACCGAGATCGTGGTGGTCATCCAGGCGGTCATCGTGCTGCTGGTCACCGCCCAGGCGCTGCCGAACCTGCTCAAACGGCGCATCGCGCGCAGGCAGGCGGGCGTCCGATGAGTTCCGTGTTCGACGTCGTCCTCAGCAGCGCCTTCCTGGCGGCCGTGCTGCGGATCGCCACGCCGTATCTGCTCGCCGCGTTCGGCGGGCTGGTCGCCGAACGAGCCGGCATCAGCAACATCGCCCTGGAGGGCCAGATGCTCTCCGCCGCCTGCACCGGGGCGCTGGTCGCCGGCTACAGCGGCTCCGTCGCGCTGGGCGCGGTCAGCGGCGTCGCGATGGCGACCCTGCTGGGCCTGCTGCTCGCCGCCCTCCGCCTGGAACTGGGCGCCGACGCGATCATCGCGGGCATCGGCCTCAACCTCCTCGCCTCCGGCGGCACCGCCTACGCCGTCTACAGCCTCCTCGACGACAAGGGCGGCACCTCCGGCCTCAAGAGCGGCAGCCTGCCGACGGTCACCCTGCCGGGCATCGAGAACGTGCCGGTGCTCGGCGATGTGCTGAGCGGCCAGAACATGGTCACCTGGCTGGCCTTCCTGGCCGCGCCGTTCGTCGCCTGGCTGTTCTACCGCACCCGCTTCGGCTTCCACCTGCGCGCGGTCGGCGAGATGCCCGACGCCGCCGAGTCCGTCGGGATCGCGGTACGGCGTGTCCAGTACACCGGACTCGCCCTCAGCGGGGCACTCGCCGGACTTGCCGGGGTCTTCCTCAGCATGGGCTACGTCTCCTTCTTCGTACGGGACATGACGGCCGGCCGCGGCTTCATCGCCCTCGCCGCCGTGTTCCTCGGCGGCCTGCGGCCATGGGGTGTCTTCCTCGCCGCACTCGGTTTCGGAGCAGCGGAGGCACTGGCCGTGCAACTCGGCACGCTCGACGTACCGCCACAGCTGGTGTCGACGATCCCGTACGTGATGACGCTGATCGCGCTCGCGCTGTACGCGTGGCGCCGCAAGCGCCGGGGCCGTGCCGTGCCGGCCGCCGCCTCGCTCTGACACCTCGGCGGCAGCCTTCTTCCCCCAACCGCAGAGCGAACGGGGCGGCGAGCCATGCCCGGACGCTCCGCGCGCCTCTCCTGCTCCGGGTGGGGTGTTGAGCCGTGTTCAGCCTGTGGTGATGCGGGTGTTCACCCGTTGAATCCAGTGCCTGGAAGCGGGGCTTCCCGCGCCCTGGAGCTGTCCCGGCGACGTGCGCACCGACGCCGAGTCCCGCGGGTCTGAATCCATGGTGGAGAATCGCTGCCATGAGTGAGAACGTCTACTTCCAGGTTTCCGCGAACGGTCAGGACCTCGGCCGCATTGTCTTCCGGCTTTTCGATGACGTCGTGCCGAAGACCGCCCGTAATTTCCGTGAGCTGGCCACCGGCCAGAACGGGTTCGGCTACAAGGGTGCGCCCTTCCACCGGGTCATCACCGAGTTCATGCTGCAGGGCGGTGACTTCACCAACGGCAACGGCACGGGCGGCAAGAGCATCTACGGTGAGAAGTTCGCCGACGAGAACTTCCAGCTCAAGCACGACCGGCCGTTCCTGCTGAGCATGGCCAACGCGGGTCCGAACTCCAACGGCTCGCAGTTCTTCATCACCACGGTGGTGACCTCGTGGCTCGACGGCAAGCACGTCGTCTTCGGCGAGGTCGTCGAGGGCACGGACGTCGTCAAGGCGATCGAGACGCTCGGCAGCTCCTCCGGCACCACCGCAAAGAAGATCGTCATTGAGGAGAGCGGCGTCGTCCCCACCGTCTGATCATCGTTCGTCTGGGGCGCCTGTCCGGCGCCCCAGACGGGTGTCCACGTGCGCGTGAACCCTGCCGGGTGCGGCAGGCTGTCCGGGGTGGCCGAAGAGCGCGACGTCGCCGGGGGAGAGGTCGGGTCGGGCGCGGTACCAGCGGGCCGGGTGCCGCCAACGCCCGCTACCGTCCTGGCGACGCCGACTTCCGCCACCAGCACCAGGGCCACGCTCAGGGTCTCGTTCGTGCCCCACCCTGCGGAGAACGCCCAGCCCGTCCACGGTGCTCCCGGCGGCCGGTACGGCCGAAGGATGTGAACCAGTACCGGGAATCAGGCCGCGACGAGTTCCTGCTCGCGGTCCGGCGTCTTGACCTTGGGGTTCTTGTTCGGCAGCGAGAGCCGGAAGACCTTGTGCCACGCGGAGAACACCTGCTTGGGCAGCGGCCCGGTGACGTACTCCAGCTCGTACTTCTCGAACAGCGCGCGCACCTTCACCGCGACCTCGGCGTACCGGTTGCTCGGCAGGTCCGGGAACAGGTGGTGCTCGATCTGGTGGGAGAGGTTGCCGGTCATGAAGTGCATGGCCTTGCTGCCGCTGATGTTCGCCGAGCCCATCATCTGGCGCAGGTACCACTGGCCGCGCGTCTCGCCCTGGATCGACCGGCGCTCGAAGACCTGCACGCCCTCGGGGAAGTGCCCGCACATGATCACCGAGTGGGTCCAGATGTTGCGGACCAGGTTCGCGGTGAACGTGGCGGCGAGCGTGGTGAAGAACGACGGGCCCGACAGCAGCGGGTGGATCACGTAGTCCTTGAGCACCTGCTTGCGGATCTTGCGGCCCACGGCCCTGGCCCGCGCACGGAACTCGGGGTTCTTGCGGCGGCGCTTGCGCAGGTTCTTGCCGAGCTCCAGGTCGTACGCGGCGATGCCGTACTCGAAGAAGCAGGCGTTGAGGAAGTTCCACAGCGGCTGGCCGAGGTGGAACGGGTGCCACCTCTGGTCCTCGTCGACGCGCATGATGCCGTAGCCGAGGTCGTTGTCCTTGCCGATCACGTTGGTGTACGTGTGGTGCAGCTCGTTGTGCGAGTGCTTCCACTGCTCGGACGGCGAGGCGTGGTCCCACTCCCAGGTGGTGGAGTGGATCTTCGGGTCGCGCATCCAGTCCCACTGGCCGTGCAGGACGTTGTGGCCGATCTCCATGTTGTCCATGATCTTCGCCACGGACAGACCGGCGGTGCCGATCAGCCACGCGGGCGGGAAGATCGAGAACAGCAGTACGCCCCTGCTGACCAGTTCGAGCTTGCGCTGCGCAGAGATGACCTTGCGGATGTAGGCGGCGTCCTTCTCACCGCGTACGGCGATCACCTCGTCGCGGATCGCGTCGAGCTCGCGGCCGAGCTCCTCGATCTGCTCCGCGGTCAGGTGGGCGGTGGGGTCGGTGGTGGTCACGGTGCTCCTACCGTTCGATGTCGCAGGGGCCCGCCGCGGCGGACACGCAGGTCTGGATGAGGACGCCAGGCTCGGCCTCGGTGATCTCGCCGGTGCGCAGGTCGCGGACGGCGCCCGCCTTGAGCGGCGTGACGCAGCCGAAGCAGATGCCCATGCGGCATCCGGAGGGCATGAGCACGCCGGCGTCCTCGCCGACGTCCAGCAACGGTGTGGCGCCGTCCGCGTCGACGGTCTTGCCGGTGGCGCTGAATGTGACCTCTCCGCCGTCGCCGACAGCGGCGATGCCGGGGCGGAAGCGTTCGGTGTGCAGGCGCTCGCGTACGCCGTGCTCGGTCCAGTGCTCTTCGGCGGCGTCGAGCAGGCCGGCGGGCCCGCAGGCCCAGGTCTCGCGCTCGGCCCAGTCGGGCACGAGTTCGTCGAGACGGGCGATGTCGAGCTTGCCGTCCGTGTCGGTGTGCACCTCGGTGAGCCGCAGCTTCTTGTCCGCGACCAGGTCGTGCAGTTCGCTGCGGAAGATCACGTCGTGCGGCTGTGGCGCGCAGTGGACCATGACGACGTCGTCGAACTCGGTGTCGCGCAGCATGCCCATCACGGGCGTGATGCCGCTGCCGGCCGTGAGGTAGAGCACCTTGGCGGGCTTGGCCTGCGGCAGTACGAAGTCACCGGTCGCCTGGTCGAGCTGGATCAGCGTGCCAGGTCTGGCCCTGCGGACCAGGTGGTTGCTGACCTTGCCGTCCGGGATCGCCTTCACGGTGATCGTGACGCGGCCGTCCGGGCGGTTGGTCGGCGAGGTGAGGGAGTAGGCACGCCACAGGCGCACCCCGTCGACGTCGACCCCGATCCGCAGGTACTGACCGGCCGTGTGGCCGCGCCAGCCCCGTCCCGGCCTGATCACGATGGTCGCGGCGTCACCCGTCTCGGGGTGCACGGCTTCGATGCGCCCACGCAGGTCGGCGCCCGCGCGCAGCGGGCTGACCAGGTCGAGGTAGTCCGACGGCAGCAGCGGCGTCGTGACCATCTCCAGCAGTTTCCTCGCCCTGCTGCGGAGGGCTGTACTCGTCATGGCTCCAGCTTGCTTCGCCTCAAGGTGTAAAGTCCTGACCGCAGGATGTGAATCTGGTCGGCTGAATTGTTCGCAGGGAACAAAAACGTGAGTTATGCAGTCCGGAGGGCCAGTGAACTGGTCCTGGATGAGACGACGGTCACCGCACTCCGGGCCGCGCTGAAGGGCACCGCCGACGAAGTCGTCCAGGCGATCATCGAAGAGGTCCCTCCCTACGCCAACGCCCTTTCGGGCCACATGGGCGGCACCATCCGCCGAGCCGTCCGCACCGCCCTGGGGCACTACCTGGACCTCGCGAGCGGGAACACCACAGGCGGCGACGCCGGTGACGCGGCCTACGAACTGGGCCGCGGCGAGGTGCGCGACGGCCGTTCGATGGACGCCCTGCTCAGTGCCTACCGCGTCGGCGCCCGCGTGGCCTGGCGATGCCTGGCAGCGGGTGCCGTACCCGCAGGTCTGCCCGCCGCCAAGGTCGCCAAGTTCGCCGAGCTGACCTTCGCCTACATCGACGAGCTCTCCGCCGCGAGCGCCGCGGGCCACGCCGACGAACTGGCCGCCCGGGGCAGGGCCTACGAGCGCCACCTGGAACACCTGGCCCGCGACCTCCTCGCCGGCGCGAGCCCGGACGTGCTGCTGTCCTCTGCTCAACGGGCCGGGTGGCAGCCTCCGGTTTCGCTGACCGCGGTCCTGCTGCCCGCCGCCCAGGCCCGGCCTGCCTACCGCGCGCTCGACCCGGGCACCCTCGTTCTCGACGATCTGCCGGACGCCACCGGTGTGCTGCTCGTCCCCGATGCCGACCGGTCACATCTCTTGCGGCAGCTGACCGACCGCACCGCCGTGGTCGGCCCGGCCCGGCCATGGGCCGGTGCGTCCGCCTCGTACGCACGAGCCGTACGCGCGCGCTCCCTCTCCTCTGATATTCGCGACACCGAGGACCACCTGCCCGAGCTGGTGCTGAGCGCCGACGCGGAAGCGTACGCAGACCTGCGTGCCCGAGCCCTCGCACCGTTGCGGACCCTGCCTGTCGCGACCGCACGGCGGCTGGAGGAGACGTTGCGGGCGTGGCTGCTGCACCAGGGCAGGCGGGACGAGGTGGCGGCGGCGCTGTTCGTCCATCCCCAGACGGTCCGGTACCGGATGTCGCAGCTGCGGGAGCTGTTCCCGGATCTCGCATCGCCGGACCGGGTCCTTGAACTGACGCTGGCGGTCGGTCTTCGGGCCGGCTGACGCGTACGTCGGCCGGCCACGACCGCGTCCGCGCGCGGTCCAGGAATCGTGCCCCGTTCCTGGTGCGGTCAGTCGGCTCATGCGGCCCGGGGGGGAGAGCGGTATTGGCCGGGCTGAGACCGGGGGTTGAGGTGAAGACCGGACAAGGCCCCGGGAAGGCCAATCGGGGGCGCTGTCTCTGAGAAGCGCGGCGGCGGATACGGCTCGCCTGGATCCGGTGGACGATGCGCACCGGGCATGGTCGGCGATCTGGGCCGCTACGCCCTGGAAAACAGCTTTCATGCCGTCGTGGAGGGTGCTGTCCTGGCGCGAGCTGACCCACGGGCGCACGGCGGGCTGCGGCTGGGTGACCGGCGGGGCGGCCAGGCCGGGTCACCAGGGGCCAGGGGGCCGGGCCGCTCGCGCGGGGGGACCACCGTGGTTCCGTGACGGCCCCGCGCCTCCCTTCCGACAGGCCAACCGGACGACCGGCCGGGCCGGCCTGGCGCACCACGCGAGGGATGATGGGGATGGAATGACGGAACGTGAGGTCAGGAGCTTCCATGGCGAATCGGGTCCACCGACCCCGTGAGGACGCGGAGTTCGATTTCATCCTCGGGATGAGCACAGTCCCGGTCCTCGCGTACTTCACCGGGACATGGCCCAAGGCAATCGAGCCCTGCCGCGTGATGGACCTCGTCGTGGGTGGCATCGCCGACGACTACACGGGCCGCCTGACGGCCGTCCGCGCCGACATCACGCGTTGTCCGGCCGCGACCGGGCGATACGGGATCACCGGAGCCCCGTCCTACGTCCTGCTGAAGGAGGGACAGCCGGTGGCGCACGGCACGGGGCCCACGACCACCACCGAGGTACGGAAGTTCCTGGACGACCACCTCTGAGCGGCCGCTGCGGCACGTGACCGCGACGCCCGTCCCGTCTCGTCTGTGGGAGCTGCGCAGTCTGAGACTCCTTGGGGCGAGACACCCCCACAGGTCACATGACGCCGTCCAGCTCTGTCGCGTCCGGCAACTGCACTGCCCCGGCCACCACCTCGGGGAAGGCCGGCCCCAGCGTGAATCCCCAGGTTCACTGCTGTCGTCGTCCCGGCTCCGCGCGGCGAGATGCGGTCTCCTCCAGTGACGACATCCTGCCACCCCCGGGCACGGAAGCAGTATGGTCAACGTGTGCTCATGTATTGGCGCATCGTCTCCGAGTCCCGAAAGGGCGAGAGGATCCAGGAAGTGATCGACCGAAGCCACGAGAGCGACCTGGTCTTCCGTGCCCTCAACGACGCGACCCGGCGGGCCGTCCTCGCCCTTCTGGCGTCGGAACACGAGCCCACGGCCGGAGACATCGCCGCCGCCTTCCCCGAGATCGGCCGGACCGCGGTCTCGGCACACCTGCGCGTGCTGCGGGACGCGCAACTTGTGTCCGAGGTGCGCGACGGCAAGCACCGGCGTTACCGGCTGGGCCCCAACCGCGCGGACGCGGCGATCGCGTTCCTGCGCCAGATCTATGAGCAGTCGCTGCCCACCGGCCAGGAAGCGGCTTCGGACCGGTCGGAGGGGCCGCGCGATGCGAAGACGGGGTGACGGCTTCGGGCGCGTTGCCCGACGGGCCCGCCATGCGGGTCCGAGGCCCGACGGCAGCGCAGTGACGGGACGCCGATGTCCGGGGGACCACGGGTCCCTTCGCCGGCCCTCCGTGTCACGGCTCGCTGAGGAGTGACAATGCGCGAGATCGTCCTCGTCAACGAGACGCACCTCGGTCTGCCCCCGCACGAGGCGTTCGGCCTGTTCGGGCGGGCAGACGGCGCAGGCTGGATGTTCTCCGCGCGGTTCGCGGACGCGCGGCCCGGTGCGGTGGCCGGGATCGAGATACCGCTGCCGTTCGCGGCCCCGGGCGGCGAGTCGTCCGTACGGGGGACGGCACGCATCGTGGAGGCGCGGCCGTACCGGCGGATCGTGCTCCAGCACGAGACACCGTGGACCGGGCGGATCACCATCACCTTCGCCCGTGAGCCCGGCGGCACCCGGATCCGCGCGGTCACGGAACTGGACGGCAACGCCCTCGGCTGGATGACGGGAAGCCCGGGCCCTGCGGCGTCCGATGGCGAGGGCGGAGCCGACGAGATCCGGGTCGCCCTGCTGACCAGCCTGTCCGGCAGCGCCGGACTCTTCGGCCGGGCCGCCGCCAACTGCGTGGCGCTCGCGGCCGAGGAGATCAACGGCCACGGCGGCATCGGCCACCGCCCGGTACGCGTCGAGGTGATCGACGACCACACCGACCCCGCCACCGGACTGGCCCGGCTGCGGGACCTCGACCGGCGGCGGGGCCTCGCGGCCGTGGTGGGCGTGCACAGCTCCGCGACCTTCGACGCGGTGAGTCGCTACGCGCGGGCCGCGGGCCTGCTGTATCTCTACACCGCCGCGAACGAGGGCAGCCCGGTCCAGAACGGAACGCTGTTCCGTCTCGGCGAGTCGGTGTCGGACCAGCTGGCGCAGGCGGTACCGGCGCTGATGCGCGAGAGCGGTGGCCGTGCCTGGTACCTGATCGGCAACGACTACTCCTGGCCGCAGGCCGTCTGCGCGCAGGGCCGCCGCATCGCCGAGCGCCACGGCGGGCGTGTGGTCGGCGAGCGGCTCGTCCGCGTCGGCGAGTCGGTCTTCGACGGCGTGCTGGAGGACATCGAGGCGTCCGGCGCCGACCTGGTGCTCTCCAGCCTGGTGGGGTGGGACTCGATCGACTTCGAGCGGCTGTTCCACGCCGCGGGGCTGCGCGGCCGTATCCGTACGCTCGCGCCCCTGCTGGAGGAGAGCACCCGCGAGCACCTGGGCGAGGTGGCCAGCGGTGTGTGGTCCTGCCTGCCGTACTTCTCGGACCTGGACACGGCGGAGAACGCCGCTTTCCTCCAGCGTTACCGGGCGGCGTTCGGAGCATGGGCGCCCTCGCCGTCGGCGCTGACGGAGTCGGCGTACGAAGGTCTGCATCTGTTCGCCCGAGCCGCCCGCGAAGCCGGTTCGCCGCAGGGTGCCGAGGTCTCCCGCGCCCTGCGAGGGCTCACCCTGGCCGGGCCGAGAGGCACGGTCCTGGTGGGAGCCGACGGACAGCTGCGGCAGAGCATGTACCTGGCCGAGGCCACCGCCACCGGGTTCGAGGTCCGCGCACAGCTGCCGCCCGGCCCGGCCTGACCGCACACGCGGCCAGGGCCATGGCCCTACGGTGATGCCGAACGTGAGGTCGAACGGTCCCGGACGCGCGGGAAGACGAACCCGGCGGACACGAGCCGTCTGCTCCGTCCCGCTCAACTGGCCCGGCCACGCGGTCGATCGAAGGGGAACGTCCGTCCGGCCGGTGTCGCTCGACGAGCGACACCGGCGGTGCCGAACAGGAGCCGGGCCGCGAGCCTCGGATCGATGTCGGCGCGGACGCCGTCCTCGGAGGCCGCATGGGAGACCAGCTCGTCCACGCGGTCGCCCCTCCACCGCGCTGTTGCCCCGCACCCGCGGGAGCAGGGTGACGTACGGCGGCTCCGCGACGAGCACTTCGGCACTGAGGCGCACGACCTGCTCCAGCCGGACGGCCGCCGCGCCGTCCGAGGCTCCGGCCGTGCCCGCCTCATCGAGTACCGAGAAGTGGGCGTCCGGCGTGCGCCCGACGGCCGGCCTCCAGCAGGAGTCACGGTCGTGGACGGGCCGGTCACGGGTCGGCCGGGCCTGGTGCGCGGGGTGCGCGCACCAGGCCATTCCCGCAGGGCCGGGCGTCACGGCCGCCGGAGGTCCTTGACGCGACGGAGCTTGCCGAGGGATCGCTCCAGGGTCTCGGGGTCGACGACCGCCACCTCGACGCTGACTCCCACCCCGTCCTTGACGCCCTGGCTGATCGCCCTGGCGGCGGCCTCGCGCTGTTCGGCGCCGGTGCCGGGACGGGCCTCGACCCGTACGACCATGTGATCCATGCGACCGCGCTCGGTGAGCTGGATCTGGAAGTGCGGGGCGACTCCGGGCACGCGCAGCACGATCTCCTCGATCTGGCTGGGGAAGACGTTGACCCCACGCAGGATGATCATGTCGTCGCAGCGGCCGGTGACCTTCTGCATCCGGCGGAAGGCGGGCCGTGCGGTGCCGGGCAGCAGTCGGGTCAGGTCGCGGGTGCGGTACCGGACGATCGGCAGGGCCTCCTTGGTGAGGGAGGTGAACACCAGCTCACCCTCCTCGCCCTCCGGCAGTACTTCTCCGGTGATCGGGTCGACGACCTCGGGGTAGAAGTGGTCCTCCCAGATGTGCAGGCCGTCCTTGGTCTCCACGCACTCCTGCGAGACGCCGGGGCCGATCACCTCGGACAGTCCGTATATGTCGACGGCGTGGATGTCCATGCGTTCCTCGATCTCGCGGCGCATCTCCTCCGTCCACGGCTCGGCTCCGAAGACACCCACCTTCAGGGAGCTGGTGCGCGGGTCGATGCCCTGCTTCTCGAACTCGTCGAGCAGGGTGAGCATGTAGGACGGGGTGACCATGATGATCTCGGGCTCGAAGTCCTGGATGATCTGCACCTGGCGTGCAGTCATACCCCCGGAGGCCGGGATCACCGTACAGCCGGCCCGTTCGGCCCCGTAGTGCGCGCCGAGGCCGCCGGTGAAGAGCCCGTAGCCGTAGGAGATGTGCACCTTGTGACCCGGGCGTCCGCCGGCGGCCCGGATCGAGCGGGCGACCATGTCCGCCCACATGGAGAGATCGTTGTCGGTGTAGCCGACGACGGTGGGACGGCCGGTGGTGCCGCTGGAGGCGTGGACGCGCCGCACGTCCGCCATCGGCACGGCGAACATGCCGAAGGGGTAGCTGTCCCGCAGGTCGGCCTTGGTGGTGAAGGGGAAGCGGGCCAGGTCCGCCAGCGACCGGCAGTCGTCGGGCCGCACGCCGACCTCGTCGAACTTCTTCCGGTACGGCTCCACGTGCTCGTACGCGTGCCGGAGCGTCGATCGCAGACGGTCGAGCTGGAGTTCTCTCAGCTGTTCCGGCGTCAGGCGCTCGCCGTCGTCCAGCAGGCCGTGGGGGAGTGGTTCCCCCAGGCGGGATGCGGGGGCAGTCCTGGCCGTCGTCTCGCTGCTCATCGCGACTCCTTCGTGATCGTGCCCGGCGTCCTGCGCGCCGTCGTGTTCCTGGTCGTCGGGTCCGGTGCGGTGCCGGTGATGCTGCGGCTGTGTCCGCGGAACTCCGTGATCACTTCGGTTCGATGCCCAGCCCTCGGGACGCCTCACCCGCGGCGAGCATCGTCTTGGCGAGGCCCAGGTGAGTGGCGTGTGTCACTGTTTCTGCCATCTTGTCTCCCGACCGAACGTTCGGTTACTGTGCGGCACGGCCCAGTAATCCAGCCGCGTCGCCGGCTGTCAAGAGGTGGAACGCATGCCCCAGAACCTCCCTGACCGTCCGGACTTCTTCGCCCGCCACCGCGCCCTTCTCGAACAGGCGGTCGCCGCCACCGCCGTCCGGGACCACTGGAGTCCGTATCCCGAATCGCCCAGCAGGTCGGTGTACGGCGAGGACGCCGCCAAGAACGGGGAAGCCGCTTTCCGGGAGTGGCTGGGACGCCACTTCGGGCTCCCCGGTCATCCGGGTCACGGCGTGGTTCCGGCGACCGAGACGTCCCCGTACGGTTTCCCGCTGCACGTGACCTACCCCCGCGTCGCCCCGGAGGAGGCGCTGGCCGCCGCGAAGGCCGCCACCGGTCCGTGGCGCGACGCCGGGCCCGACACCCGCGCGGGGGTGGCCGGGGAGATCCTGGCCCGGCTGAACGCGGCGAGCTTCGAGATCGCGCACGCCGTCGAGCACACCACCGGCCAGGCCTTCGTGATGGCCTTCCAGGCGGGCGGCCCGCACGCGCAGGACCGCGGCCTGGAGGCGGTCGCCTACGCCTGGGCCGAGCAGAAGAAGCACCCGGCCGCCGCCCGATGGAGCAAGCCGCAGCGCAAGGGCGGACCGCTGGTGATGGACAAGAGGTTCACACCCGTCGGGCGCGGGGTGGCACTGCTGATCGCCTGCAACACCTTCCCCACCTGGAACGGCTATCCGGGCCTGTTCGCCTCCCTCGTCACCGGCAATCCGGTCGTCGTCAAGCCGCATCCGGGCGCCGTCCTGCCGCTCGCGATCACCGTGCGCGTCGCCCGCGAGGTGCTGGCCGAGGCGGGCTTCGACCCGAACCTGGTGATCCTGGCCGCCGAGAGCCCCGAGGACCGTACGGCGTCGGTGTACGCCCTCCACCCGGACGTACGGATCATCGACTTCACCGGCTCCACCGGGTTCGGCGACTGGCTGGAGGCCCACGCCCGCCAAGCCGCCGTGTACACGGAGAAGGCGGGCCTGAACACAGTCGTCCTGGACTCCACGGCCGACTACCGCGGGCTGCTGGACAACCTGGCCTTCTCGCTGTCCCTCTACAGCGGCCAGATGTGCACCACCCCGCAGAACCTGCTGATCCCGCGCGAGGGCTTCGCCACCGACCAGGGTGTGAAGAGCGCCGACGAGTTCGCCACCGACCTCGGCGCCGCGCTGGACCGGCTGCTCGGCGACCCGGCCCGCGCGGCCGGCACCCTGGGCGCCCTCGTCAACGACGCGGTGCGGGCACGGCTGGAGGAGGCCGCCGCGCTCGGTCGCACGGTGCGTGCGTCGGCGCCGATCGAGCACCCGGAGCACCCGGAGGCGGTCGTCCGTACGCCGCTGGTGGCACGGCTCGACGCGGGGACCGACCGGGAGACCTACACCCGTGAGTGGTTCGGGCCCGTCTCCTTCGTCATCGGCACCGACTCCACCGAACACAGCCTCACGGTCTTCCGCGAGACCGTGCGTGAGTACGGCGCGCTGACCGCCGCAGTCCACTCCACCAGCGAACAGGTGCTGGCCACCGCCGAGTCGGCCGCCCTGGACGCCGGCGTGCACCTCTCGGAGAACCTCACCGGCGCGGTCTTCGTCAACCAGTCCGCCGCCTTCAGCGACTTCCACGGCAGCGCCGCCAACCCGGCGGCCAGCGCCACCCTGTCCGACCCCGCCTTCGTCACCGGCCGCTTCGCGACGCTCCAGTCGCGCCGGCCCGTTCCCGTCGAGGAGTCCGCCCGTGCCTGACGACGTCTACCTGATCGACGGGGCACGCACCCCGCAAGGCCGCTACGGCGGCGCACTGGCCTCCGTGCGTCCCGACGACCTCGCCGCCCTCGTGGTCGGCGAGGCCGTGCGCCGGGCCGGGATCCCGGGCGAGGCCGTGGACGAGGTGGTCCTGGGGGCAGCCAACCAGGCGGGTGAGGACAACCGGGACGTGGCGCGCATGGCCGTGCTGCTGGCCGGGCTGCCGCACACGGTTCCCGGCTACACGGTCAACCGGCTCTGCGCCTCCGGCCTCACCGCGGTCGCGAGCGCCGCCCAGGCGATCCGCTCCGGGGAGGCGGACCTGGTGGTCGCGGGTGGAGTGGAGTCCATGACCCGCGCCCCCTGGGTGATGGCCAAGCCCGGCACCCCCTGGGCCAGGCCGGGGGAGGTGCACGACACCTCGCTGGGCTGGCGCTTCACCAACCCGCGCTTCACGGCGGCAGACCGGGCCGTGCGCGCCGGGGCCGGTCCGGAGAGGGGCAAGGTGACCCTCGCGATGGGGGAGACGGCCGAGGAGGTCGCGGCCCTGGACGGCATCACCCGCGGCGAGTCCGACGCGTTCGCCCTGCGCAGCCATCAGCGGGCCGTCGCGGCACGGGAGGCGGGACGCTTCGACCGCGAGATCGTGCCGGTTCCGGTGAAGGACGGCGAGGTCACCCGCGACGAGGGGCCGCGCCCCGGCACCACCCTGGAGAAGCTCGGCGCGCTGCGGACCGTCTTCCGCGAGGACGGCATCGTCACCGCCGGTTCCTCCTCGCCGCTGTCGGACGGCGCCGCCGCGCTGGTGGTCGCGAGCGCCGCGGCGGTGGAGCGGTACGGGCTCACCCCGCGCGCGCGGATCGTCACCTCCGCGTCGGCCGGCGTCCAGCCCCACCTCATGGGCCTCGGCCCGGTCCCCGCCACGCAGAAGGCCCTGGCCCGCGCCGGATGGCAGGCCGGCGACGTCGACGCCGTCGAGCTGAACGAGGCGTTCGCCGCGCAGGCCCTGGCTGTCATACGCCGTCTCAAGCTCGACGAGGAGAAGGTCAACGCCGACGGCGGCGCCATCGCGCTCGGCCATCCCCTCGGCTGCTCCGGCGCCCGCATCCTGCTGACGCTGCTCGGCCGACTGGAGCGCGAGGACGCCCGCCGGGGTCTGGCGACACTGTGCGTGGGAGTCGGTCAGGGCGTCGCCATGCTCGTGGAGCGCGTATGAGCACCATGGGCACCGGCTACGAGACGCTGCTCGTCGAGGAGCACGAGGACCGGGTCGTCGTCACCTTGCACCGGCCCGAAGCACGCAACGCCATCAGCGGCCGGATGAGCGACGAACTTCATGATGTGTGCCGGGAGTTGGAGCACCGCCCGAGGCTGCTGCTGCTCACCGGCCACGGTGGGGTCTTCGCGGGCGGCGCCGACATCGCCGAACTGTTGCGACGCGGCCGGGACGAAGCTCTCCAGGGCATCAACAGCCGTCTCTTCGAGCGGGTGCGCAGACTTCCCATGCCCACGCTGGCCGCCGTCGACGGCTGGGCGCTGGGCGGCGGCGCCGAACTGTCGTACGCCTGCGACCTGCGCATCGCCGGACCGGACGCCGTCTTCGGCAACCCCGAGCCGGGACTCGGCATCCTCGCCGCGGCCGGGGCCTGCTGGCGGCTGCCCGAACTGGTCGGCGAGTCGATCGCCAAGCAGGTGCTGCTCGCCGGGCGGAACCTCGACGCAGCCGCGGCTCTGGCGGCCGGGCTGGTCATCGACGTCGTACCGGCGGAGAAACTGCTGGACGAGGCGCATGCTCTGCTCGACCGCATGGCCCGCTCCTCCGCCACCGCCCTGCGCCTGACGAAGCTCGTCGTCGACTCACCCGGCGCCCACCCGGTCGCCGACGACCTGGCCCAAGCGGTGCTGTTCGAGGGGCAGGACAAGAAGGACCGCATGACACGCTTCCTGGAGAAGAGGAGCCGGGCATGACCTCGGTACCCGCAGTCGTCGGGGTGATCGGCGGCGGTCGTATGGGCGCCGGTGTCGCGCAGTCCTTCGTGGCGGCCGGCTCGGCCGTGACCGTCGTGGAGAGCGGCGAGGAGGCCGCGACAGCGGCACTCGAACGGGTCGCCACCGGGCTCAGGAGGGCAGCCGAACGCGGCGCACTCGCGGAGCCCGTGGAGGAGGTGCTGGCCCGGGTGACGACGGTTCCCTCCGTCGACGCCCTGCCCGCGGACGCCGACCTGGTCGTCGAGGCCGTCCCCGAGGACGCCGGGCTCAAGGCCCGACTCCTCGCCGCCGCCGAGCGGGCGGTGAGCGAGACCACGGTGCTGGCCAGCAACACCAGTTCCCTGTCGGTCACCGATCTCGCCGCCGCCCTCACTCGCCCCGGCCGCTTCCTGGGCATGCACTTCTTCAACCCCGTGCCCGCCTCCGAACTCGTCGAGATCGTCGTCGCACCCGACACCGACGCCGTCACCGTCGACGCGGTCCTCGGCTGGACACACCGCCTCGGCAAGAAGGACGTCGTCGTCCGGGACTCGCCCGGCTTCGCCAGCAGCCGCCTCGGCCTGGCGCTGGGCCTGGAGGCGATCCGCATGGTCGAGGAGGGCGTCGCGGAACCGGACGCGATCGACGACGCCATGCGGCTCGGCTACAAGCACCCCATGGGGCCGCTGCGCCTGACCGACCTGGTCGGGCTCGACGTCCGGCTCGCCATCGCGGAGCACCTGCACGCCACGCTCGGCGAGCGCTTCGCCCCGCCCCGGCTGCTGCGGGAGAAGGTCGCCCGCGGGGAGTTGGGCCGCAAGACGGGAAAGGGGTTCCACACATGGGAGTGAGCACCACGGCCGCGTCCGGAGACGAAGAGGCCCGGCACGGCGTCGGCTACACCCTGGACGGCGGAGTCGCCGTCATCGAACTGCGCAGACCCTCGGCGGGAAACGCGCTGGACGTGTCCCTGCGCACCGGGCTGATCGCCGCCGTACGGCGAGTGCGCGGCGACGGCGGACTCGTTCGGTCGGTCCTGCTCTGCGCGGCAGGCCGGCACTTCTGCGTGGGCCAGGACCTCAAGGAGCACGCGCGAGCCCTGGAGACCGATCCCGCCTCCGCCTTCGCCATCGTGCGGGACGAGTACAACCCGCTCGTGGCGGAGTTGAGCGCGCTGCCGCAGCCCGTGGTCGCGGCCGTCGAGGGCGCCTGCGTCGGCGCGGGGCTGGGGCTCGCGCTCTGCGCCGACCTGCGGGTTGCGGGAGCCGGTGCCCGGTTCTCCACCGCGTTCACCGGGATCGGCCTGGCCGCCGACAGCGGTCTGAGCAGGGCCCT
The DNA here is from genome assembly GCF_045041225.1 of Streptomyces sp. NBC_00075. Lineage (NCBI taxonomy): Bacteria > Bacillati > Actinomycetota > Actinomycetes > Kitasatosporales > Streptomycetaceae > Streptomyces > Streptomyces sp. NBC_00075. Next base: position 128,551 of record NZ_CP108243.1, on the reverse strand, counting down.
GGCGCAGGCGGTCGGCTCGTCGCGAGCCGCCGCCCTCATGCTCCTCGGCGACCGCTTCGACGCCGAAGCGGCACAGCGGTGGGGCCTCGTCCACAGCGTCGTACCGGACGGCGGCACCACCGCGGAGGGCCTGGCCCTCGCTCGGCGCCTCGCCGCCGGTCCCACCGCCGCGTACGCCGAGGTCAAGGCGCTGCTGCGGACCGACGGAGCGGCCCTGCCGGTGGTGCTGGAACGCGAGGCGGCGGCCCAGGAGCGGCTGGGCGGGACCGAGGACCACCGGGCCGCTGTGCGGGCCTTCCTCAAGGGCCGACAGCCGATCTTCACCGGACGCTGACCCGTCTTCCGCACTCGCCGGAAGACGAAGAACTCATCCATGACATTTACCGAACGAATGGTCGGTAGGGAAGGTGGGGCGGATGGCCGCGACACACGCCGACGCGTCGGCGCCGGGCCGCGCAGGACCGGAGTTGCAGGAGCACTTCGAGGCGACGATCGCGCGGGACCGGCGGATCGAGCCGCGTGACTGGATGCCGGAGGGCTACCGGAAGACGCTGGTCCGGCAGATCGCCCAGCACGCGCACTCGGAGATCATCGGTATGCAGCCGGAGGGGGAGTGGATCACGCGTGCGCCGTCGCTGCGCCGCAAGGCGATCCTTTTCGCGAAGGTGCAGGACGAGGCCGGGCACGGCCTGTATCTGTACTCGGCGGCGGAGACGCTCGGTGCCGACCGTGCGGACCTGACCGAGCGGCTGATCGGGGGCCGTCAGAAGTACTCGTCGATCTTCAACTATCCGACGCTGAGTTTCGCCGACGTCGGTGTGATCGGCTGGTTCGTGGACGGTGCGGCGATCTGCAACCAGGTGCCGTTGTGCCGGAGTTCGTACGGGCCGTACGCGCGCGCGATGGTGCGTATCTGCAAGGAGGAGTCGTTTCATCAGCGGCAGGGTTACGAGCTGTTGCTGACGATGATGCGCGGTACGCAGGCACAGCGGGAGATGGTCCAGGACGCCGTGGACCGCTGGTGGTGGCCCTCCCTGATGATGTTCGGTCCGCCGGACGACGCCTCGCCCAACTCCGCGCAGTCCATGGCCTGGAAGATCAAGCGGCACACCAACGACGAGCTGCGCCGGCGCTTCGTCGACATGACCGTCCCGCAGGCCGACAAACTCGGTGTGACCCTGCCCGACCCGGAACTGCGCTGGAACGAGGAGCGCGGACACCATGACTTCGGCACCCCCGACTGGGACGAGCTGACCAGGGTGATCTCCGGTGACGGGCCCTGCAACACGGAACGGGTCGCCCGGCGCCGGACCGCACACGAGGAGGGCGCCTGGGTCCGCGAGGCCGCCTCCGCCCATGCCGCCAGGCAGGCGGCCCGTACGAAGAAGGGAGCGGTGGCATGACCGCCGAGAACCAGGACTGGCCGCTGTACGAGGTGTTCGTGCGAGGCAAGCGCGGCCTGAACCACGTCCATGTGGGCTCGCTGCACGCGGCCGACGACCGGATGGCACTCACCCACGCGCGGGACCTGTACACCCGCCGCAACGAGGGCGTGTCGGTCTGGGCGGTGCGCTCGGAGCACATAGCCGCCTCCTCGCGCGACGAGAAGGACCCCTTCTTCGCGCCGAGCGCCGACAAGGTCTACCGCCACCCGACCTTCTACGACATCCCCGACGACGTCCCGCACATCTGAAGGAGAGGGCATGAGTGACGACCACGTCCACCTGGTTCTGGCCGAGGGACACGAGGACGACACGCGCTGGGCGTACGGCACCGGCTTCGAGGACCCTCTGCACGGGGTCGACACCACTGTGCCCGAGGGTGTCGACTCCGGCGAACTGGCCGCGGTCTGCGTCGCGTTGGCCGACGACGCCCTCGTCCTGGCGCAACGGCTGGCCGAGTGGACCACCCGCGCCCCGGAACTGGAGGAGGAGGTGGCGCTGGCGAACATCGGCCTCGACCTGCTCGGCCAGGCCCGCCTGCTCTACTCCCGGGCCGGGCAGACCGACGGCACCGGCCGCGACGAGGACGCCTACGCCTACTTCCGGGACGCCGGCGAGTTCCGCAACGTACGCCTGGCCGAACTCCCGGGCGGGGACTTCGCGTTCTCGATCGTGCGACTGCTGGTCCTCTCCAGCTGGCGGCTCGCTCACTTCGAGCGGCTCACCGACTGCGACGATCCGGTGCTCGCCGCGATCGCCGCCAAGGGCGTCAAGGAACTCACGTATCACCGGCAGTACGCCGCCGAATGGGTCGTCCGCCTCGGTGACGGCACCGCCGAGTCCCACCGCCGGATACGGGACGCGCTGGACCAGGTCGCGCCGTACCTGGACGAGCTGTTCACCCCGTGCGACGTCCGGGACGAGGTCGGGGCGGTGCTGGAGCAGGTCACGGCGGCGGCCGGTGTGGCCCTGCCGGTGTGCCGGCCTCTGCCCGGATCGGGCCGCGCCGGCGAGCACACAGAACATCTCGCCCCGCTGCTGGAGGAGTTGCAGAGCGTGGCCCGTGCCCATCCGGGGGCGACATGGTGACCGTACCGGCGCGCGTGCGCCGCGCCCGGTACATCGCCGAGTGCGTGCCGGACCCCGAGCTGCCCATGCTCACCCTGGCCGACCTCGGTGTGCTGCGGGACGTCGAGGTCGACGACGACGGAACGGTCGTCGTCAGCCTCACCCCGACCTACTCCGGCTGCCCGGCCATGGCCGAGATGCGCGCCGAAGTGGCCGCGCGCCTGACGAACGCCGGATACGGGCGCGTCCGGGTGCGCACGGCCCTCGATCCGCCCTGGACCAGCGACTGGATCACACCGAACGGCCGCCGCACCCTCGCCGAGCACGGCATCGCGCCTCCCGGACCGGCGCCACGCCCCGGGCCCTGCCCGGTACCGCTGACGCTGGCGCCGTTCCCCGCCCGCAGGGCGGTGCCGTGCCCCCTGTGCGGTTCGGCCGACACGGAGGAGACGTCCCGCTTCGGCGCCACCTCCTGCAAGGCGCTCTGGCGCTGCCGGGCCTGCCGCGAACCCTTCGAGTACGTCAAGGAGATCTGATGGAGGCCCTGAAGGCATCCGGCCCCACGCCGCTGCTGCGCCGCCGCCCGGCCTTCCACCGGCTGCGCGTGGCCGCCGTGCAGCGGCTGTGCGAGGACGCGGTCGCCGTCGGCTTCGACATCCCCGACGGCCTGGCCGAGGAATTCGCCTTCGGCGCGGGCCAGTCGCTCACCCTGCGCCGCGACGTCGACGGACGGGACGAGCGACGCTCCTACTCGATCTGCTCGCCGGTGGGCGCACGGCCGCGCATCGGTGTACGCGAAGTGTCCGGCGGCCTGTTCTCCTCCTGGCTGGTCCACGACGTGCGGCCCGGCGACATCCTGGAGGTGATGGCACCGACGGGCGCGTTCACCCCCGACCTCACCGCAGCCGGGCACCACGTACTCATCGCCGCCGGGTCAGGTATCACCCCCATGCTGTCCATCGCCGAGTCGGTCCTCGACGCCGACGACCGCTCGCGGGTCACTCTCCTGTACGGCAACCGCCGCACCGGATCCGTGATGTTCGCCGACGAACTCGCCGACCTGAAGGACCTCCACCCGGCCCGCTTCCAGCTCGCCCACGTCCTCTCCCGCGAGCCCCGCGAGGCCGAGGTGCTCTCCGGCCGCCTGGACGCGGAGCGCCTCTCAGCGCTCGTCGGCGCGCTGGTCGACGTCACCGCCGCGGACCACTGGTGGCTGTGCGGACCCCACGGCATGGTCCGCGACGCACAGCGGGTCCTGGCCGGCCTGGGCGTACCCGACGACCGTGTCCACCAGGAACTGTTCTTCGCGGACGATGCTCCGGTACGGGCGTCGCGGAACGAGGAAGCCGTCGCCGGGGGACCGGTCAGCCAGGTCACCGTCACGCTCGACGGCCGGTCCACCACCGCGGCTCTGCCACGCGCGGCCACGGTGCTGGACGGTGCCCAGAAGACACGACCCGACCTGCCCTTCGCCTGCAAGGGCGGCGTGTGCGGCACCTGCCGTGCCCTGGTCATCGAGGGCGAGGCCGACATGCGCCGCAACTTCGCCCTCGAAGCCGCCGAGGTCGACGCCGGCTATGTGCTGACCTGCCAGACCTTCCCCGTCTCCGAGACGCTGACCGTCGACTTCGACAGCTGAGGAAGCCTGTGTCCGTCGGTCTGGAGGTCGCCGAGGGCATGGGCACGATCGACCTCGACCGTCCGCCGCCCCTGAGGGCGGCGGCGTCGAGCCCTTCGGGGCGGCTTCGGGGATGCGGTTGCGTCATCCGCACAACATTTGGGCTTGAGCGCCGCTCGGCTAGGAGCATCGGAGTGATCGATCTCTGGGAGCGGGATCTGACGGCGGCGTTCTCCGTGCTGCTCGGCAGGCCGGTGGGCGGCTTCGCCCCCAAGCCGAGTACACCCTGTACTACATCGACAGCGCGCTCGACGACCGATGGGTGTGGGGAAAGCTCGACGGCGCAGACTCGTCGAGGCGAACGTGGGGGCCTGGCGACGACGGGGACCGGCCCGCGCTGCGGCAGGTCTGCCTCGCCCTCGACCGGAACCTGGACCTCTCCCGGTCCGTCTTCGAGTTCGACTTGACCGGGGAATCGGCCCTCTCGCGGGCGTTCGGCGCACGGCCCGGCTCCAACCCGGTCGCCGAGGAATGCCGCACGGCCACCGGCGATGAGCCGGCCACCGTACTCACCGAGCACGGCTTGGGCCTGGCCGACATCGTGTCTGCTCTCCAGGACGACACGTTCACCGTCGGCACATCCTTCCGCGTCGTCACCGACGGCACCCTCCCGGACGCACTACTGGCCGCGATCCGCGGGAAACAGGGCCCCGACCGGCTGCGGCCCGGCCCCGAAGAAGCGGCGATCCTGACGCTGGCACCGAGCCTGTTCGACGGCGAGCGGGAACTGCGGCCCGAGGTGGCGGCCGAACGGGACCGTCTCCTCGTCGGCTCCTGATCCCCGGCTGCGTGCGCACATCCGGGCCGTACTCCGACCGGCCGTGGGATCGACCGGCATCTCTTCCGGAGGACCCGACCAGCACGGCACCACCCGCGTCGCGGCCTGCGACCTGGCCTACTTCGGCGAAATCCGACTCGCCGTCACACAGTCGGAGGGGACACGCGCAGAGCGGTAGCCCGCCGGCGTCCTCGTCGGCCGTACGCCGCCCGCCGGCCGGGAGGGGCGGCGTACGGCCCCGCGTACACAGATCCTTTCCTCCCTCGGACGCGGTGGGCGGGCCGCAGGTCCTGGCATCCGGGCATGAAACGCCGGTTCGTGGGCCCGCCGAAGACCTCGTCTTCACTGGCCGGACGGTCAAGGCCGACGAAGCCCTCCGGATCGGGCCGCACGACGGCGCGGCCCGTACCGCACGGGTCTGTCCGCCCGGCTTCGCCGCCGCCAGGTTCCGGATTCCGGCGAATCGCCAAGTCCGACCTGGGTGTTACTGCTCTGTCCGGGCCCAGGCCTGATTGGTCTCGCCGGTGCAGTCGCGCAGGGTCACCTTGGTGCCGTCGGCGACCTCCTGCCCGTCGGCGTTCAGGCAGTTGCCTGTTTCCTCGTTGCGGATCTCGCCGCTGGAGTCCAGTGCCCAGCGTTGCAGGCCGTCGGCGGTGTACTCGGCGGTGGTCTTGAGTGCGTAGCTCCCCGCCGTCGCGGTCAGATACCCGTGTATCCCCTTCAGGGTGCCGTCCGAGCCGAGCGCCCACGCCTGCGCGGAACCGCCCGTGCACGTTCTGATCGCCGCACTGTAGAGATTCGCCGTCAGGCACCTGCCGGACTGTCTGCCTCGCAGCGCGAAGGACGACACGACCTCCCCGGAACCGGTCGACGTCGCCGTCGAAGTGGGGGTCGAGGTGGGTGAGTCGGTGTCGTGCGGTGACGCGGCGACTTCCTCGGCCCCGGGGTTCTCGGAGGCGTCGGAGGTCTCGGAAGTGTCGGAGGCGCCGGTGGTCCCGGCCGTGCGCCCGGTGGTCCCGGCCTCGCTCTCCGGGGCGGGGCTCGTGGCAGGACTCTTCGCCGCGGTTCCGCTCGCTCCAGGCACGACGGCGGTGGCGGTGACCGTCGCGACGGCTCCGGTTCCGTCCGCTGCCTGGACGGTGCCGCCCTCCGGCGACCTGAGGGACAGGTACGCGGCCGCGGCGATCAGCGCCGCAACGGCCACGGCGGCTCCCACGACCGGCGTTGCCCGCCGGAAGAAGAGACGGGACGCCGGTGCTTCCAACCGGGCGGTGGGCGGTAGCCCGTCGGCTTCGCTGTCGGAGGGCTCGTCCTGCGCCGGAGTCGTCGGCCTGGGGGCACTCGGGTTCAGCATGGCCGGGGCGTTCAGTCGCGCGGCATCGTCGACCGCTGCGGCGAGCAGCGCATCCAGCTCGGCGGCGTCCGGCCGCTCCTGGTGGTCCGCCACGAGCAACCGCGACAGGACCGGTGCCAGGGGGCCCGCGTGCACCGGCGGTGGCACCGGTTCGCCGAGCACGGCGGCAAGAGTGGCGAGGCTGGTGGCACGCCGCATGGGGCTGGTCCCCTCCACGCAGACGTAGAGGGTCATGCCCAGTGACCAGAGGTCGGACGCCGGAGCGTCGTCGGCGCCGCGGATCCGCTCCGGGGCCATGAACTCGGGCGAGCCGACCATCTCCCCGGTGTGGGTCAGCCGGCTGACCCCGGGGAGGCCGGCGATGCCGAAGTCGGTGAGTACAGCCGTGGTGGTGTGTTCAGGGCCCTCCCTCAACAGGATGTTCGCCGGTTTGACGTCACGGTGGTGGACACCGGCGGCGTGGGCGGTGCGCAGCGCGGCCAGCACGTCCCGGCCGACGCGGGCCGCCTCCCGAGGGTCCAGCGGGCCGGTGGTCAGCCGGTCTTGCAGGGACAGCCCCGGAACGAATTCCATCACGAGCCAGGGATACGGGTCCTGGTCGACGATGTGATGGATCGTCACCACGTTGGGGTGTCTCAGCCGGGCGAGCGCGCGGCCCTCACGCAGCACGCGCTCGTGCTGCACGTCCAGGTCTCCAGGGGCTGCTCCGGCCACGCTCGGACCGGCGAATCGGACCTCCTTCAGCGCGACGTCACGCTGAAGGACTGTGTCCCGAGCCCGCCACACGGTGCCCATGCCCCCGGAACCCAGCTGCTCCAGCAGTTCGAATCGCCCGTCGATTACCCGTCGTGCGCCGTTCACGTTCCGTCCCTCGTTGATCGACCGGTTGGTGCCCCGGGCGGAGTGACGGTCGGTACTCGTCGGCGTTCTGTGCTGCGACCACCTCGGTAATCCCCGGGCCGTTCGCCCGGCCCGCCGAACCATACGGACCGGCCGGGGCGAGTACCTCCGTGGAACCACGCAATTGGACACGCACTGTCGTCGGAGGCGACGGCCGGAGCCGACAGACGGTCGCAGGCGGTCGCTGGTGGTGGCAGGTGGTGGGACTTGATGGAGGGCTCTTTTTCCTCCAACATGTCATCGCGTGAACTAACGATGACATGAAATTTCCCGGGGCCACGAAAGAGCAGGTCAGGTCATGAGCGAATCCACCACCGAGTCCACCACCGAGTCCGTGCGGAGATCACTGGAGCGAGCCGGGGAGGCGGCGCACCTGGGCGGCTTCATCACCCTCGACCACGAGGCCGCCGCCAAGGCCCCCGGCGGGCCGGGCCCGTTGTCCGGCATGACCCTCGCGGTCAAGGACAACATCCATGTCGCCGGGCTGCCCAACACGGCCGGCACTCCCGCCCTGCGGGACTTCGTGCCCGCGACCGACGCACCCGCGGTGCGGCGGCTGCGTGAGGCCGGCGCCGTCATCCTGGGCAAGGCCAACATGCACGAGCTGGCGCTCGGCATCACCAGCAACAACCAGGCCTTCGGCCCCGTCCGCAACCCGTACGACACCGAGCGCTTCGCCGGGGGCAGCAGCGGCGGGGTCGCCGCGCTCGTCGCGGCGGGCGTGGTGCGGGCCGGACTCGGCACCGACACGGGCGGCTCGGTCCGCATTCCCGCCGCCGTCACGGGCACCTGCGGACTCCGGGCCACCGTCGGCCGCTATCCCGGGGAGGGCGTGACACCCCTGTCCAGCACCCGGGACACCATCGGCCCCATGGCGAGCCGGGTCGCGGATCTGGTCCTGCTCGACGGGGTCCTCAGCGGCGACGACACCCCTGTGACGGCCCGTCCGCCGCGCTCGATCAGGCTGGGTGTGCCCACCGGCCACTTCACCGAGCGGCTGCAGGACGATGTCGCCGCCCCGTGGGAGGCGGCCCTGCGCACCCTCGCCGTGGCCGGCGTGGAACTGGTCCCGGTCGACGTCACCGCATTCGTCGAACGCGAGTTTGAGATCGGTATGGCCATCGTGCTGTACGAGACCCGGGTGGAGCTGTCCGCCTACCTGGCGGAGCACCGGCCGGAGACGGACCTCGCCGCCCTCGCCGCCCTCATCGCGAGCCCCGACGTGCGAGGCGTCTTCGAGAACTGCGTTCTCGACGGAGCCCCGGGCCTGGTCCCCGAGGATGTCTACCGCGAGTCCCTGGCCCACCGGCGGCGGCTGCGCGCGGCCTACGCGGAGACATTCGCCGCCCACGGTCTGGACGGCCTGACCTTCCCGACCACCCCGGCCACCGCCCTGGATCTGGCCACCTGCGACCAGGGCATGGTCCTGTGCGGCGAACCCGTCGACACCTTCGCCACCTTCATCCGCAACACCGGCCCCGCCAGCGTCATCGGTGCCCCCGGCCTGAGCATCCCGATGGGCCTGGCGCCGAACGGACTGCCGACGGGCCTGGAGATCGACGCCCCCGCCGGAGCCGACCGCGAACTGCTCGCCCTCGGGCTGACCCTGGAGGAGATCTGCGGTTGAGGCCCCCGGCGACGGCCGGACGGGGTGCCCGCACGGCGGAGACGCGGACCCTCCGGCGGAATACGTGGTTCTCCCCGTAATTCTACGGAGGCCCCCGTCCACCCCGCCCTCTACGGTCGGGAGTTCGTACGGCAAGAACGGTGTCAAAGGGGACCGAGTGTCAGGCAATACCGGAGGAATGCGGGGAAGTTGGGCGATCCTGTTGGGGGCGGGGCTGCTGCTGGCCGGATGTTCGGCCCCCGCCCGCGGGACAGGAACAGAGGCGGACGCCTCGTCGCGGGGGACCGGACCGAGTGCCTCGGCGGGCTCCTCCGTGGACTCCCCGGCGGTCTCCTCACCGAGCGGTCGGGCGAGCGCGTCCGGCTCCTCCTCGGACTCCTCGGCCACGTCGGTGTTCACCCCCGCTGCCTCCCTCGTCCCGCGCACCGCGAAGGGCGGGGGCCTGCTGGCCGAGTCCGTCGTCCTGGCGCCGGCCGACCTGGGCCGGGACTTCGGCGCTCAGGATCCGGCCGAGAGCACCCCGGGCACCTGGGCCGTGCTGGACGAGAGCTGCCGGTGGGAGCGGGAGAAGCTGCCGCGTGGGGTGCTGGCGAGCACGTCCCGTTACAGCCGGCAGCCGGCCGCGGCGGGCAAGAGCGCGATCAAGGTGACGGCCGTCGCCACCGTGCACACCGACGCACTCGGCGCCGACGAACAGGTGAGCACCACCTTGGAGGAGGTGCTGCGGTGCCCGGAGCAGCGGCCCCGGTCGAACGAGCGGATCACCGATCTGATGTCCCTCGGCACGCCCTTCGGCGCCCGGGAGCAGGAGTACGCCGACGACTCCGTGCTGGAGGCGGGGCGGTTCACCGAGAACGGCGGCGCCGCGCAGTCGTACCGGTGGATGGTGGCCCGGCTGGGCACGGTCGTCGTGGCCGTCTCCGTGACGGGTGGCACCGGGCACACCGACCAGGAACTGAACGAACTGGGCAGCAAGGCCCTGGCTCAGATGCTGACGCGCGTCGAGCAGCGGCTGAAGGAGAAGTGATGGAGCCGCTGCGTACCTCCGATCCCGCCCGGCTGGCGGGCTACCGGCTGCTCGGCCGGCTGGGCGCGGGCGGCATGGGTGTCGTCTACCTGGCCCGCTCGACCGGCGGAACCCTGGTCGCCCTGAAGGTGATCCAGACCGAGTACGCCGAGGACACCGACTTCCGGGAGCGGTTCCGGCGTGAGGCGGACACGGCCCGCCGGATGACCAGCCCGTGGGTGGCCTCCCTCGTGGACGCGGATCCCGAGGCGGCACAGCCCTGGCTCGCGACCGCGTTCGTCCCCGGCCCCTCGCTGGGCGAGGCTGTCGCCGAGTACGGACCGCTGGCGGCACCGAGCCTCAAGGTGCTGGGCGCGCGGCTCGCCGAGGCGCTCGGGGAACTGCACGCCGCCGGTCTCGTGCACCGGGACGTCAAGCCGGGCAATGTACTGCTGGCGGTCGACGGCCCCCGGCTGATCGACTTCGGGGTGGCCCGGAATCCGGCGGATCCCGCGCTGACCTCGACGGGTGTCGTGGTCGGCACGCCGGGGTTCCTGCCGCCGGAACAGGCGCGGGGCGGGCAGGACACGGGAGCGGCCGGGGACATCTTCTCGCTGGGGTGTGTGCTGGCGTTCGCGGCGACCGGCCGCACTCCGTTCGGCACCGGGTCGATCGACGCGCTGCTGTACCGGACGGTGCACGACGTGCCGGACGTGGAGGGGGTTCCGGCGGGGCTCGCCGAGGTGGTGAGCGGCTGTCTGGAGAAGGACCCGGGGCTGCGGCCCACGGCCGAGGCACTGTCGGAGGCACTCACGGCCACCGCGCCCGCCTCGCCGCCCGATCCGCGCGAGGCCCTGAGAGCCGTACGTCCGCACGAGCCCGCGGACTCCGGCGACACGGTCCCCGGCGAAGAGGCATGGCTGCCCGAGCCGTTGGTCCGGCTGATCGCGGAGCGGTCGGCGGCCGGGCTCGCACTGCCCTCCATCGACGACACGGAGATCGACCCCGCGTCCGCCGACCCCGCGTCCGACGGCGCCGTGCCGACGGACACCACGACCGCCGGACAACCCGCGTCCCGAGCCGTCGGCCGGCGCCGTCTCCTCCTGCTGGCCGGGGGCGCGGTGGCCGTCACCGCCGGGGGCGGGGCGGCCGCGTGGGCGGCGCTCGCCGGTGACGGCGGGAACGACACCCCCGCCCCGGAGGCCGCCGGTCCCGTGCACACCATCGGTCTGCACGCCGACCTGACCGGTGATCAGAAGACGCTGGGCCTGGCCCAGGAACGGGGGGTGCGGCTCGCGGTCGACCAGTTCAACTCCCGTGCGGACAAACCGTTCACGCTCGCGCTGAAGGCGGTGGACGACGGTGGCGATCCGGCCCGGTCGGTCGCGGCGGCCGAGAAACTCGTCGCCGACCGTTCCGTACTGGCCGTGATCGGTCCCACCACGGACTCCACCGCACTGGCCGCGCTGGCGACGTACGACGCCGCCTCGCTCCCCCTGATCGCGGTGTCGCCCGGTGCCACCGTGCTGGGGGTGATGGGCAGCCGGTCCTTCCTGCACGCCCGGGTGACGGACACGATCCTGCCGTTCTACCTCGACGCGTATCTGCGCGGCACCGCGAAGTCGCGCACGGTCGGGATCGTCGACGACCGGGCGGCGGACGCCTACGGCTGGGAGATCAGCAGCACCCTCGCGGGCATCCTGCGCAAGGCGCGGCAGCCGGCCGTGCCGAAGGTGGTCAGCGCCCTGCGCACCGACTTCGGGCCGACCCTGGACGCCCTGCTCGCCTCGGGCGCGGACTCCGTCGCCTTCGCCGGCTTCCACGACCGGGCCGCGCTGCTGGCCCGGACACTGAGCAGCCGTGACTTCGCGGGGGCGAGGGCCGGTGCCCAAGGGATCTTGGACGACCGCTTCCTTGCAGCGGCGGGGGACGCGGCCGACGGCTGGGCGGTCGTCGCCCCGGTCATGGACGCGACCGCGGCGCCCGAGGCGAAGGCCTTCACGGCCGCGTACCGGAAGCGTTTCGGCGCCGATCCGCAGCGGTACGCCGTGGAGACGTACGACGTGGCGCAACTCGTCGTACAGGGCATGCGCTCGCTGACCACCGGGCGCCGTACCCGGTCGAACCTGACGACAGCGCTGCGCTCGGCCACCTACAAGGGGATCAGCCGCAACCTCGCGTTCGACAAGACGACGGGTGCTCTGGTCATCGACGGCAGCGGGGTCTACCTGTGGAAGGTCGACGGAGACCGGTTCGCGTACCAGGGCGTGGCGCCGTTCCAGGTCTCGACGTGACGCGGCGGCGCTGATGGAGCCGTTGCGCGGCGCGGATCCGGTCAGGATCGCGGGCTACCGGCCACTGCGCCGGCTGGGCGCGGGTGGCATGGGGGTGGTGTACCTGGCCCGCTCCGCCGGCGGTGCGCTCGCCGCGGTGAAGGTGATCCGTGCGGCCTACGCGGACGACGCGGGTTTCCGGGCCCGATTCCGCCGTGAGGTGGAGACCGCGGGCCGGGTCGTCAGCCCGTGGGTGGTGCCGCTGCTCGGCGCGGACCCGGACACGGAGTCGCCGTGGCTCGCCACCTCCTTCGTGCCGGGACCCTCGCTGGCCGAGGCGGTGGAGGAGTGCGGGCCGCTTCCGTACGGGACCGTCCGCGTCCTGGGCGCGCGGCTGGCCGAGGCGCTGGACGCGGTGCACGGGGCGGGTCTGGTGCACCGGGACGTCAAGCCCGGCAATGTGCTGCTCGCCGTCGACGGGCCCCGGCTGATCGACTTCGGCATCGCCCGGATGCCGGAGGACACCGCGCTCACCGTGAGCGGGACGGTCGTCGGTTCCCCCGGGTTCCTCTCGCCCGAACAGGCACAGGGCAGGGGCCGGGAGATCGGGCCGGCCAGTGACGTGTTCTCGTTCGGCTGTCTGCTGGCGTACGCCGTGACGGGCGCGGGCCCCTTCGGGCACGGATCCGCCGCCGAGACGCTGATGCGGACGGTCCATGACGAACCGGACCTGGCCGGTGTACCGGAGCCGTTGCTGCCGCTGCTGCGGGGGTGCCTGGCGAAGGAGCCCGGCGCCCGGCCCGCGGTGGCCGGGATACGGCGGGCGCTGGACGGTGTGGACGAGGACGGGGGCTGGCTGCCGGAGCCCCTCACCCGGCTGATCGCGCGGCGTTCGGCCGCCGTGCTCGCCCTGCCCGCGGTCACGGCGACCGAGATATCGGAGACATCCAGTCCAGCGGGGATGTCGAAGGCGTCCCAGGCGTACGAGACATCCGAGCTGTCCGAGACGCCGTCGCGCCGCCGGTTCCTGGCCCTGGGCTCGGCCGCCGGTGTCCTTGCGGCCGGCGGTGCGGCGGCCTGGTGGACGGCCCGGCGTCCCGGGCACGCGTCCGCCGCCACCCGGCTCCCGCGGCTGGTGGTCGCCCTGCACGCCGACCTCAGCGGCAGCGGTCGTACGACGGGACGCGCCCAGGAGAACGGTGTACGGATCGCCGTCGACCACCACAACTCCCGTACCGGACGCGGCTTCGACCTGGCACTCCAGGTGCACGACGACAAGGGCGGCGCGGCTGGGGCCCGTCGGGTTGCCCGGCGGTTGGCCGCCGACGACCGGGTCCGGGCGGTGCTCGGGCCGACCACCGACACATGTGCGAAGGCCACCCTCGGCCTCTACCAGCAGGCACGGCTCCCGATGGTCGGTGTGTCGGTCGGACTCGACGGCGTGTCCCCGACCACCTACCGGGTATACGCGGCCACCCGACCCGATGACGTGATGCTGGCGGCGCCGGTCGTCGCCTATCTGGTGCGCACCGCCGGGGCGCGCAGGACGGTGCTGGTCGACGACGAGGCCGAGGGCGACTTCAGCTGGCGGCTGTGCGCGTCCGTCGACGACGCCGTGCGCTCCGGACAGCGCACCACGATCCGGCGAACCGCCGCCGCCGAGGACGACGACTTCCGTACCCTCGCGGAATCGGTGAGGGACGCGAAGGCGGACGCGGTGGTGTTCGGCGGCGGTTACGCGCGGGCGGCGCGGCTTGCCCGGGCGCTGCGCTCGGCCGGGTACTCCGGGGCACGGCTGGCCACCCAGCGCGCCCTCGACCCCCGTTTCCTCACTTCGGCGGGCGACGCCGCCGAGGGCTGGTTGTTCGCGGCCACGTTCCTCGACCCGGCCCGGGTGACAGCCGCGAAGTCCTTCGTCACCGCCTACCGCACACGGTTCACGGCCGCCCCGCCCTGGTACGCCGTCGAGGCGTACGACGCGACGCTCTTCGTGGCCGGGGCCATGACCGGGCTGGGCGCGTCCCTGGCCGAGCGGGCCGCGATCACGGGCCGGCTGCGCGAGACCGACTACCGGGGGATCACCAAACGCCTGCGGTACGACGCGTCCACCTACCGCTACACGGACACGATGCACCTGTGGCAGGTCACCGGGGGCGCCTTCCGCTGGCTCGGCGAGTACCGGGAAGCCACGGCCTGACGTGCACCCGGATCAGCCGGCCGAGGACGGTCCGGGCCACGACGACGGCCAGGGCCCGAAGGGACGGCCTCTCCCACGGGGCGAGGGCGCGCCGTCGTCCGCGTCTCACGCCCGGCCGGGCTCGCATCGATCACGACGATCCATGCCGGCCGGCATCTCGGCCTGTCTCCGCCGGGTGTCACCGCAACCGCGGTGGAGCCCAGTCGGCGTGCCGGAGAGCGGCGCGCAGTGTGACCCCGGAGGGGGCCAGCCGCAGAACCGTGTCACGCAGGGCGGCGGCGAGGGGACGGGTCAGACCGTGGCCCATCCGGCCGGCCTGGCGGGCGGCGCGGGCCACGGACCGGGTGCGGCGGCGGCGTTCGGTGTCGTAGCGGCGCAGGGCCGCGCCGACGGTGGGCTCGTCGGCCAGGCGGGCGGCCAGGACCACCGCGTCCTCCAGTGCCTGGCTGGCGCCCTGGCCGAGGTTCGGGGTCATGGCGTGGGCGGCGTCCCCGAGGAGGGCGACCCGGCCGACGGTGAACGCCGGGAGCGGGGTGACCAGTTCGTGGATGTCGTGGTGCAGGACGTCCTCGTGGCGGGTCGCGTCCAGCAGGGCGGGGATGGGGTCGTGCCAGCCGCCGAAGCGTCGGCGCATCTCGGCCAGCGGGTCGGCGTGGCGTACGCCGGGCGGCACGTCGAGCAGTGCGTGCCACTCCACCCGTCCGTCGACGAACACGAGGTGACCGAACTCGGCGCCCGGTCCCCACGTCAGCCCCAGGTCGTCGGGCGGGTCGAGGAGCGGCCGCTCGGTGACGGCCCGCAGGACCGTCGTTCCGCTGTAGACCGCCCCGGGATGACGGGGGAACAGTTCGGCGCGCAGCAGGCTGTGTACGCCGTCGGCGGCGACGACGAGATCGGCGTCGGGCAGACCTCCGAGGCCGGCCACCTCCTCGCCGTTCTTCACACACCCGGCGGGCAGCGCCTCGCGCAGGACACGGTGCAGGTCGGCGCGGAGGACGCCGACGACGGGAGTGCCGAGCCGGCGTTCCAGGGCGGCGCCGTCCATGCGGGCCAGCAGCCGGCCGCCGGGGCTGCGGGTGCCGCCGGTATAGAGGGGGCGTACGACGGCACGTACGGCCTCTCCCACGCCGAGCGCATCCAGCGCCCGTACGCCGTTGGCGTGCATCGAGATGCCCGCGCCCACGTCCTCGAAGGCGGGCGCGCGCTCCAGGACCGTCACGTCCCAGCCGATCCGCCGCAGGCCGATCGCGGCGGCCAGCCCGCCTATGCCGCCGCCGACGACCACCGCGCTGCCCTGATCCATATGTCCATTCCCCCGCTTCTTCTACAGATGTAGAAGAAGCGTACTCCGGCACACGGCCAGGTCTCTACAGGTGTAGAAAGGAAGGGTGGCCACCGACCGACGTACCGTTCTCGCCGACGCGGCGATCTCCGTGCTGGCCGACGCCGGGGCACGAGGGCTGACCCATCGAGCGGTCGACACGGCGGCGGGGCTGCCGTCCGGCACGACCTCGGCGTACTTCCGCACCCGCCAGGCCCTGCTGACCGCCCTGGTGCGCCGGCTGGTCGACCTGGACCAGGCCGAACTCCGGGAACTCGGTGAGGCGACCCCGGTGCCGCGCGACACCGGGGAACTGGTGACCGGCCTGGTGGGCTTCTGCGCACGGCGGCTCACCGGGGAGGGCCGACGCCGCTCCCTCGCGCGGTACGCCTGCGCGATCGAGAGTGTGCGCCATCCGGAACTGCGGGAGATCCTCGTCCCGCGCGACAACCCGGCCCGGCGGGTTGCGGCCGAGTTCCTGGCGGGCCGCGGAGTACGGGACGCGCCCGGCCGTACGGTCACCCTGCTCACCTGCGTGGACGGGTTGGTCTTCGACCGGCTGGTCAACGGCGGGGAGGTGTCGGCGGAGGAGATCGGCGGGCTGGTGGCGTCGGCTCTGCGCTGAGCGGGGCCGACCTGGCGGAATCCCCCCGGCCGCGTGCCGCTGATGCACCCGGATTCCGGTCGGGCGCCCCGCATGAACCACGTGTTCGCCTACGTGGTTCCCCTGATGACTCCCGGAAATGCGGGTGGGAGAGTCGCCCGGAACGGGGTGGAAGTGGTGCGCGGTGCCAGGGGGGCCTTCGATGCAGGCGGGGTATTCGGACGACTGGTGGATGCTGCTGCTCGTCCCGGCGGTGCTGTGGATACCGCTCGGGCCCTTCGTCATGGGCGCGCTCGGAATAATGTGCGCCCGCAGACCCGGCAGTCCCGGCCGGTGGCCGCGGCGGTTGTCGGTGCTGCTCCCGCTGGAGCCGGCGGGGCTCCCGCCGCTCCTTTTCCTGCGGCGGGAACCCCACCCGGGCGATCCGGTCTGGAGGGGCGACTTCCTGGGCACGATCGGCGTCTGCGTCCTGGGCGTCACTGTTCTTCCCTGGCTGCTCGGGTACGGCATCACGCGTGTGACGCGAGCCCTGCGCGCCCGCCGAAGCCGGGCGTGACGATCGAACAGGGGTTCCGTTTTCCGTGAAGCGCCACTGAGCACCGACCTTCGTCCCCGTGTTTCTGCGTAGGCCTCTCCGTGGATCCCCCGATGTGCCGACATGCCCGCCCCGGCGAGGATTGCGTGCCCACGCACTGCCGCAGTCCGAGCGAAAAGGACGTCAACTTCGATGTTTCCGTGGATCGTGTGGTCGGTCATCCTCCTGGCGCCGTTCATCGTCGGGGCAACCTTCGCGGTCCGTACCGCGCGCCAGGCGAGCAAGGCGGACCGGGTGATGCGCGTGCTGGCCGAATGCCCCGGCTGGAGGCGGCTCGTACCCGCCAGGGACGGCGGACCGTGGAACGGGTACGCGGGCCACTTCCCCTGGATGACGCGGACCCGTTACGGCACCGCCGTCGCCGGCCCGCTCGACGAGCACCCGGCCACCGTCGCCAGGTTCTGGGAACCCGTCGGGCGGCGGGACGTGCGGCACTGGCTGGTGGTCTGCTTCGACGTGCCGGACAGCGGGCCGATGCTGCGTCTGGAGCGGCACTGGAGCGCGGCGGAGCTCGGCCTCCGCTTCCCCGGGGACATCCCGTACCTGGTGATGAGCGACGACCGGGAGGCGATGACCGAGCGGTTCTACGCCTCGGATCTGCCGGAGCGGCTGGCGCGGTTCGGTGGACCGGCGGTCTCGCACGCGACTTTCGGAGTGTGCTTCCTCTTCCCGATGTCGAACGTGGTGGACTTGGGCGGTCTCCTGGACGAACTGGCCGCCATGGTCCCGGACCTCGCCGCGATGGCCCGGTTCGCCGCACCGTCCGCAACGGAGGAACCGGAGGAGCCGCAGGACGCCTCCTAGCGCACGGTCGTCGAGCTCCTGGCGGCCCTCGCCCCCACGTTCGCCGAAGCGGTACGGGCTGCGCCGATGAAGCTGGACCGGCAACTGCCGGGCCGACGAGGGCTGCCGGTCGGCAGGCCGTCGACTCGCCGCCGACGACGCGGGGGCGGGGGCGGGGTCAGACGTCGGCGAGCAGGGTCGCCGGGCGTTCCACGCAATCGGCCACGAAGCGAAGGAAGCCGCCGGCGGTGCCGCCGTCGCAGACCCGGTGGTCGAAGCTGAGGGACAGCTGAGTGACCTTGCGGACGGTGAGGGCGCCGTCCATCACCCAGGGTTTGTCGACGATGCGGCCCACGCCGAGGAGCGCCGCCTCCGGGTGGTTGATGATGGGTGCGGAGCCGTCGACGCCGAACACCCCGTAGTTGTTGAGGGTGAAGGTGCCCCCGGTCAGCCGGTCCGGCGGCAGGCTTCCGGTCCTAGCCAGCTCGGTCAACCGGGCAAGTTCCGCGGCCAGTTGGACCGTCGTCAGGCGGTGCGCGTCGCGCACGACGGGGACGACCAGTCCACGGTCGGTCTGGGCGGCGAAGCCCAGATGCACCTCGTCGAAGCGCAGGATCTCCCGGCGTTCGGTGTCCACCGCCGAGTTCAGCTCGGGGTAACGACGCAGACCGGCGACACAGATCCGGGCGAAGAGCGCCAGCAGACCGATACGGCGGCCGGGTTCGGCGGCTTCGAGCGCCTTCTTGGCCTGGAGCAGGCCGGTGGCGTCCACGTCGACCCAGGTCGTGGCGTCCGGGATCTCGGTGCGGCTGCGCGTCAGCTTGTCGGCGACGGCCTTGCGGACACCGCGCAGGGGGATGCGTACCGGGCCCTCCGGCATGCGTACAGGGTTCTCCGGGGCGCGCACCAGGCCCTCCGGGGCGGTTTCCGGCACGCTCCCGGCCATGGCTCGTTCGACGTCGCGCCGCAGGACGACCCCGGCCGGGCCCGAGGGCGCCAGTGCGGAGAGGTCGACGCCGTGGTCCCGGGCCAGCCGCCGCACGAGGGGGGAGATGACCCGTGGAGCGTGCGGTTCGGCCGTCGGGGCCGCGGCGGCCTTCGGCGCGCCGGCCGCCGTCGAGACGGTACGCCCGCGACGACGGCGTGGTGCCGGTCCGTGTCCGGTGCCGTAGCCGATCAGTACGTTGCCGGACCCGGCCTGTTCCTCCTCGCGGTAGCGCTCGGCGGCGTCGGCGGCGGGCCTGGCCGTGATCGCGGCTCCCACCGTGATCAGCGGTTCCCCCACCGCCAGCGGTGTGCCCGCCTCCGCGTGCAGCCCCAGCACGGTGCCCGCGTACGGCACCGGCACCTCGACGGCGGCCTTGGCGGTTTCCACCTCGACCACGATCTGGTCGACGGTCACGGTGTCTCCGACGGCCACCTTCCATTCGACGATCTCCGCATCGGTGAGCCCCTCACCGAGGTCGGGCAGACGGAACAGCTGCTCGTGCAGCGTCGGGGCGGTCACGCGACCGCTCCGTCCACGAGATGCCGGAGGTCGGGCTCGTCGGTGAACTGCATCCGGTCGACGGCGTCGAGGACCCGGTCGACGCCGGGCAGATGCGCGTGTTCCAGCTTCGGCGGCGGATACGGGATGTCGAAGCCGGCCACCCGCAGAACGGGCGCGGACAGCGAGTGGAAGCACCGTTCTTGTACCCGGGCGGCGATCTCCGCGCCCACACCGGCGAAACCCTGTGCCTCCTGGACGACCACGCAGCGCCCGGTCCGGCGCACCGACGCCGTGACGGTCTCGTCGTCGAAGGGCACGAGGGTGCGCAGGTCGACGACCTCCAGTTCGACCCCGTCCTCGGCGGCGGCCTCGGCCGCGGCCAGCGCCACCGGGACCGAAGGGCCGTAGGCGACGAGTGTGGCGTCCCGCCCCGCGCGCCGGATCGCCGCCCGCCCGAACGGCGGCGCCGTGCGCGTGCGGAGGTCGGTGTCCTCGCGGGACCAGTACAGCTTCTTCGGTTCCAGGAAGACCACCGGGTCGGGGTCGGCGATCGCGTCGCGCAGCAGCCAGTACGCGTCCTCGGCCGTGGCCGGGGTGACGACCTTCAGGCCGGGGGTGTGCGCGTAGTAGGCCTCGCTGGAGTCGCAGTGGTGCTCCACGCCGCCGATCCCGCCCGCGTAGGGGATGCGGATGACCATCGGCAGGCCGATCCGGCCGCGGGTGCGGTTGCGCAGCTTGGCGACGTGCGAGGCGATCTGCTCGAACGCCGGGTAGGCGAAGGCGTCGAACTGCATCTCCACCACGGGCCGGAAACCGCCCATCGCCATGCCGACCGCGAGCCCGACGATGCCGGCCTCCGCGAGCGGGGTGTCGAAGCAGCGCTGCTCGCCGAAGTCGCGGGTCAGCCCGTCGGTGATGCGGAACACGCCGCCGAGCGGGCCGACGTCCTCCCCGAAGACGAGGACCCGTTCGTCCTCGCCGAGCGCGTCGCGCAGGGCGGTGTTGAGCGCCTGCGCCATCGTGACCTTGGCCATGGTCGTCAGTCCTCCTGGGCCTGGGTGGTTTCGGCAAGCTCGGCCACCAACTGGGCGCGTTGTTCGCGCAGTTGAGGGGTCGGCTCGGCGTATACGTGGTCGAACAGCTCCAGCGGGTCCAGCACGGAGTCCGCGTTCATGCCGGCGCGCACCCGCGCCGCCAGTTGCTCGGCCTCCTCCCGCACCGCCGTCACGTCCTCGTCCGTCAGCGCGCCGCGCGAGCGCAGGTACGCCTCCAGGCGGTCGACCGGGTCGGCCGCCGACCACCGCTCGACCTCGTCGTCCTCCCGGTAGCGGGTGGCGTCGTCGGCGTTGGTGTGCGCGTCCATGCGGTAGGTGTGCGCCTCCACCAGGACGGGTCCGTGTCCGGCGCGGGCGTGCCCGACGGCCGAGTCCAGCACCGCCAGCACGGCGACCAGGTCGTTGCCGTCGACCTGCTCGGAGCGCACCCCGTAGCCGACACCCTTGTACGCCAGGGCGGGCGCCGCGCTCTGCCGGGCCAGCGGTACGGAGATCGCGTACTTGTTGTTCTGCACGAAGAAGACGACCGGCGCGCGGAACACGGCCGCGAAGTTCAGTGCCTCGTGGAAGTCGCCCTCGCTGGTGGCCCCGTCCCCGACGAGTGCCATCGCCACGCCGTCCTCGCCCTTGCGGCGCAGGGACTCGGCCATGCCGGTCGCGTGCAGTACCTGGGTGGCCAGGGGAGTGCACTGGGGGGCGGTACGGGTGGCGGCGGGGTCGTAGCCGCAGTGCCAGTCGCCGCGCAGGAGGGTCAGCACCTCGACCGGGTCGATGTCCCGGGTCACCAGGGCGACGGAGTCGCGGTAGGTCGGGAACAGCCAGTCGTCCTCCCGCAGCGCGAGCGCGGCGCCGATCTGGCAGGCCTCCTGGCCGCGGCTGGAGGGGTAGACGGCGAGGCGGCCCTGCTTGGTGAGGGCGGTCGCCTGGGTGTCGAACCGGCGGCCCAGGACCATCCGGCGCCAGGCCTCGCGCAGGGCCTCGGCCGGGGGCTCGGCGTAGTCGGAGGGCGGCCTGGCGACCGGTGTGCCGTCCTCGGCCACGAACCGCACCGGCGTCAGGGACGGCAGCAGGCCCTGGACCGTCTGGCGGAGGCTCTTCACGGACATGGAGGGCACTCGCTTTCTCTGGACACTTGACAGGAGAATGGTGGCTGTCACGAAATATGTGTTCAATACTTCGGGTGAATCGGCGATGAACTGCCGAAAACAGAGGCATGGGAGAACAAGATGTCCGAGGAAATCCCGCTGCCCGGGGCCACGGCCGGACGAACTGCCGTCGCGCTCGACGACATCGACCGGCAGATCCTGCACCGGCTCCTGGAGGACGGCCGGATCTCCGTACGGGCGCTCGCCGAGCAGGTGCACATCTCCCGGGCCAACGCCTACACACGTATCGGCCGGCTCGTCGCCGAGGACGTCATCACCGGCTTCACCGCACGCCTCAACGCCCAGCGGGCCGGCCTGGGGACGAGTGCGTACGTCACGATGACCATCGAGCAGAACGCCTGGCGGGACATCTCCCGCGCGCTGCGGGAGATGCCGTACGTGGAGCATGTCGCCCTTGTCACCGGTGACTTCGACGTCCTGGTGCTGGTGCGCGCGCCGGACAACCTGGCGCTGCGGCGGGTCGTGCTGGAGAGCATCCAGGCGGTGCCGGGGGTGCGCTCGACCCGGACCTGGCTGGTCTTCGACGAGGTGCGGGGGCCCGGCGCCAACTGGACGAACTGACGACCTGGCGAGCTGACGACCCGGGGGTGGCCGGATCCGGTCACACGTCGACCAGTTCGGCGGCGGGACCGCAGTCGGGCGCCGGTACGACGAGGGGCTGGGGCGGAGCGACGGCAGTCGCCGACGGGGCGCGACGCCGGGCGCGCACCACACGGAACCGACCGGTGACGAAGTGCGCGTCCGCGCCCGGCAGTTCGGCCAGGTCGGACGACGGGTCCGTGGGCAGGTCGGCGAGGTTCTCCACCAGATGCACCCCGGCGTCCAGCGCGGCTGTCTCCGCGGCGGCCAGTACCAACGGGTCTGTGGAGTACACCGAGGCGTACGGCGCGCCGTGCCGTGCCGCCATGGTGCGCAGCAGCGCCAGACTGTGCGAGGCCGATTCGGTCCCCACCAGGAAGGACACCGGCCCGGGCCACTCCCGCGTGTAGACGTGTGTGTGCCCGGCGCGCAGCCGCACCAGCAGCGGACTGCGCACGTCGGCGTCCGGATGGCCGGGATGGGGCACGGGGCCGGAGGCGTGCAGCACCGGTCCCTGGAGCGTGGCCTCCGCCAGCGCCTCGCGCACCTCCTCGGTGGTGATCGCGCCCAGCAGCCGTGCCACCCGTGCCGGGTGCGCCAGCAGCCGGTCCACGGCGTCGCCGATGTCGGCGCCCAGGTCCCGCAGGGTCCGGTGCCCCTCGTCGGTGGGGAAGCCCGCCTCCGGCACGAGGATGTTCTGCGGTGTGGTGCGCACCGTACCGCTGCACAGACAGGAGGCCAGGGCCAGGCTCCGCACCAGGCCCCGGTAGTCGTCGGTCGAGTCGACGACCACGGTGCCTGGTCCGGTCCGGTTGGCGAACACCGTGGCCTGGCGGGCGTTGCGCTCCAGCCAGTCGGCGAAGCGAGCAGGGCCGGTGAAGTCGACTATGCGCACGGCCGGGTCCGCGGCCAGCCGCCGGTGCACCCGCCGTTCCGGTTCCGCGACGGCCAACGTCACCACGTCGGGGTCGTGCCCGGCCTCCGCCAGCACCTGACGGGCGACCCGCACGGTGATCGCGAGGGGCAGCACCGAGCGCGGGTGGGGGGCCACGACGACCGGGTTGCCGGTCACCAGGCTGGCGAACAGGCCCGGATACCCGTTCCAGAGCGGGAAGTCGGGACAGCCCACGAGCAACGAGACCCCGCGGGGCGCGAGCGTGCTGGTGCCCCGCGGCGACTGCCGGGGCCCGCCGGGCCCGGATCCGTCCCAGTACCCGTCGGCCGGGACCTGCCCGGACTCGGCGTACGCCCGGGCCACCACCTCCAGAGCCCGGTCCTGTGCGCGCGGCCCGGCAGCGCGCAGTGCGGCTGCGAGCGGCTGGCCCGTGGTGTGGTGCACCGCGAGGGCCAGTTCGTGACTGCGGGTGTTCAGTCGCCGCAGGATCTCCACCGCGAGCCCCGCACGCCGGTACGGCCCGGCGGCCCGCCAGCCGGCCGCCGCCCGCCCGGCCGCGGCGACCAGCACGGCCGGATCGCAGCGCGGGTGGGTGATGTCCAGACGGATGCCGTACGGCGACGACTCCGTGCACGCCAGGCCGAGCGCGCCGGGCTGGCCCAGTTCGAAGGGGCGTCCCAGCAGGGAACGGAACACCTTGGCCGCCGTACGGGTCGACCTCATGCCGGCGTCGGCCGGGGCCCGCCCGGTCGCCTCGCTGAAGGGGCGAAGACACGAGCCGGTCGCGAGAGCGGCCAGTACGTCGCGGAGAAGTTCGTGGTGGCGTTCGTAGAGACCGGGGCGCACGGCCGTCAGCCTTTCCAGGTCTCTGCGAGCGCGAGCAGGGCGTCGTTCTCCTCCGGCAGTCCGATCGTCACCCGTACTCCCTCGCCGGGGAACGGGCGGACGACGACCTGCCCGTCGGCGCAGTGCAGGGCGAAGTTCTCGCCGTCCCCGCCCAGCGGCAGCCACACGAAGTTGGCCTGGGAGTCGGGCACCTCGTGGCCCAGCGCGCGCAACCGCCCTGTGACACGCTCCCGTTCGGCGACCGTGAGAGCGGCCCGCCGGGCGACCTCCGCCGGCTCGCCGAGGGCGACCACCGCAGCCAGTTGGGCGAGGGCGCTGACACTGAAGGGCACTTGGGTGCGCCGCACGTGCGCGGCGATGCCGGGCGGCGCCACGCAGTAGCCGACCCGCAGCCCCGCCAGGCCGTACGCCTTGGAGAAGGTACGCAGCACCACCACGTTCGGCCGGTCGCCGAGGAGGGCGAGACCGTCGGGAACGGCGGCCGGATCGGCGTACTCCCGGTACGCCTCGTCGACGACGATCAGCACGTCCTCGGGCACCCGGTCCGCGAAGTCCGACAGCGCCCCTGCGCCCACGGCCGTGGAGGTCGGGTTGTTGGGGTTGCACACGAAGACCGCCCGGGTCCGTGACGTGATCGCCGCCACCATGGCATCGAGGTCGAGAGTGTGCTCGCGCAGCGGCACGGGCACGGGCGTACCGCCCGCGACGGTGGTGAGGATCGGATAGGCCTCGAACGACCGCCAGCCGAAGACGACCTCGTCCCCGGAGCTGACGACCGTGTGCAGCAACTGCGCACACACCTCGGAGGAGCCGGCGCCCACCGCGATCCGCTCCGGTTCGACCCTGTGGTGGGCGGCCAGTGCCTCGATCAGCGGGACGGCCCGCAGATCGGGGTAGCGGGACACACCGCCGACGGCCTCGGCGAGGGTCTCGGCCACCCCGGGCAGCAGGCCGTACGGGGATTCGTTGCTGGCCAGGACGATCGCCCCGTGGGGTTTGCGTCCAGGGACATAGGCGGGCAGTCGGGAAAGGGACGCACGGACACGCACCATGCCGGTCTCGCTTCTGCAGCGTGGGGCCCGAGGCCTGGCCGTCGGGCACTTGACAGGCAAAGAGTGAAGAACGGACGACAGACACTCAACCACTTGGCGAATTCGGCTACAGATCGCCGATATCGGGACGTCTGTCCAGCAGACCGTCTCACGGAAGGCCTTCCGGGCGCTTCGGTACGAGACGGACTGCACGCCCCTCACCCGACCATCAGGTAGTAGTAGGTGGGGTGCGAGACGGGGCGGGGAGCGCAGGCGTAGGGCGACCTGGATCGCAGGGCTCTGCCGGGGCGTTCCAGCGGGGGGCGAGGGCGCGGTCCACGTGTCCGGTGATGCGAGGGCTTCGGCGGCGTTCCGATCCCGGACCCGACGAAACACCCGCGTGCGGCGGGACGCATGCCGCCCCCTCCCGCTGCCGTGGCGTCCGCCTTCTCCCGCCTTCGCCGGTGAACTCCCCGCGGCTCTCCCGGCCGGTACCGTTGCACCGACCGTGGTGCCCGGGCCGGCCGGGCGGTTGTCTTGCCCAACCGGGTGATCGAGTCGGGAGTGAGGGGTTCGCCATCGGAAGACCGACTCTCGCTGACGTCGCGCGGGAAGCCGGGACATCGACCGCCACCGTCAGTTACGTACTCAACAACGGTCCGCGCCAGGTGTCGGAGGAGCGCCGACGCCGTGTCCTGGAGGCGATCCGCAGGCTGGGATACCGGCCGAACCGGGTGGCTCGCGCGTTGCGCGGAGAACGGACGGGCCTGTTCGGGCTGGTGCTGCCCGATGCGACCCTGCCGTTCTTCGGCTCGCTCGCCAGAGCCCTCGAACGCGAGGTCTTCGCCGCCGGAGGGCTCATGTTCATCGGCAACACCGGCTTCTCCGAGGTGGCCGAGCTGTCCATCACACGGGCGTTTCTCGACATGAACGTCGACGGGGTCTTCGTGGCCGCAGAGGAGGAAGCGCTCGAGCTGGACGACACGCTTGCGGCCGGGGACGCCCGGTATGTGCGCATCCACTGCCGTCCTCCCGCGTCCGGTGCCCCGGTGGTCGCCTCCGACCACCGGCGGGCCGGGCAGCTGGCGGGAGAGCACCTGGCCTTCCACGGGAGACGTGAGGTGGTCTTCGTGGGCGCGGAGGGCCCGCAGGGAGTGGTGGGACTGCGTGAAGCCGGGTGGCGGCAGGCGAGCACCGGCGGGACCACCGTGGCCCGCACCGATCTCACACCGGCCGACGCCTACGAGAAGGTGGGCCGTGCCCTGCGGGACACCCCGCACGTCGACGGCATGGTCGTGGGGACCTACGGGTTGGCGAAGGCGGTCGTGGGCGCGGTCCTCGACCATGGTGCACGCGTTCCCGACGACATCGCCGTCATCACCTTCGACGGTGACGACCGAAGTGCCTTCGAACGACCGCGGCTGGCCACCGTGCAGCAGGACATCGACGAACTCGCGCGGCGCGCCGTGCGCATCGTTCTCGGTGAGCGGCGGGCGGGCCCCGAGAGCGAGCCGGACCTGCTGCCCGTGCACTTCGTCGGCGCATCCAGTTGCGGCTGCCCGGATCCGGACGCCGGGGTCGCTGTCCACGAGGACCCTTCGGACGTTCAGTTACACCTTCGTTGAGAGAAGTGGACATTGATCGCATGATATTTCTGCATCATGCCTCTAATCGATTAGAAACAGGTCGAGCGCCCATGGCGAAGAGTCGGGATCCGGAGGAGAACCACCCATGCCGCCCCATGCCGTCGACAGGTGTCCGTACGAGCCGGACCCCGAGGGAAGCCCGGCGGCGACCGCCCGTCTGTCGCTCGCGGTAGTCGTGGGGGGTGCGGGGGCTCGTCACGGCGGTGACCGGAGCCGCGGACACGCGGTTTCCGGGACCCCTGGCCGTTGGACGGGCCGCCCACGAGATGTGGGACGAAGGGGTCCCGCTGACGGATCTGGAGGCGTCGCCGAGGCGCGCCCTGATCGGGTTTCTGGCCGGCGCCGGTCTCGGCGTCGTCCTCGGTCTGCTGAAGGGACGCGTCAGGGCCGGATCCCCCTCGCCGGGAAGTCGGGCGAAGTGGACGGCTCTGGAACTGCTCCGGGGCGGCTTCACGACGACGGTCGTCGCGGGCGAACCCTTCGACGACCGGGCAGGGCGGCCCTGCGGGGCACGCTGGAGACGGGCATCCGCGTGGTCTTCGCCTTCGGGGACGCGGCCGACCGCACCACCCGCATGAGCCCCGACCGGCCGCCGCTGCCCGACACGGAGGGGTGCCTGCCGGCCGCAGAACAGGCCCTCGCGGAACCCGACGGCACGAAACGGGCGTCGGCGTCCCCGGCCTCCGGCACCGTGCACACCGCGACCCCACGTCTGCCGGAACGGGGCATCCGCCGGGGCCTGGGCACCGACGCCACCCGGCACGACGGCTTCCGCCTCCCCGACGCCGCGGAGACCGCCCGGCGTCTCACCTTCTCCCTCGCTGTCGACGACTTCGGCGTCGGCGTCGGCCGTACCTGGGTCCACGCGGCCACCCGCCGGACCGGGCGCGGTCACGGGCGCGCTGGAACCCGGCAAGGCGGCCCACTTCCCGGTCCTGGACCAGGACGCCTTCGAGACGGCCCCGGCCAGGGCCTTCGCCTGGTCCCTCGTGCGCTACCACGACCGTACGACGATCCGGGCGGCGTGCGCCGACGGCACCTTCGTCCTGGACCGCCAGGACCCCGTCCTGTCCGACGGCGACCGGTTCTTCGCCGAGGCCGCGACCCGAGGCAGGACCGCTGTGGCCGCCGCGTCGGTGTACAAGATCCACTCTCACTCGGAGCACGGCCGCAGCACGCGGCTCCTCCCGTGATGACCACCGCACAGATGATGACGATCGTACGGACTTTCGGGGCATCCTGGCCGACCGGCCCGAAGCGCCACCGAGGGGGACATTGATGGAGGGGGACGCGCTGGTGTCGGCGTTGGACGGGATGGCGACGATGCTGGTCGGCAGAGCCGAGGAACTTCAGCGGTTCGACTCGGTGATCGGCGGGCTGGGACAGGACGGTGTTCCCGCCGTGATCGACATCGCCGGAGACGCGGGCATGGGCAAGAGCCGGCTGCTCGGCGAGTTCTGTACGCGGGCGCGTCGGCGCGGGCTGACCGTGCTGCGCGGCAGGGCCACGGAATACGAGCGGTACACCCCGTTCCAGGCGTTCACGGACGCGTTCGTCGACGCCGACCCGGCCTTTCTCGCTTCGGATGCCGTGCCCGAGGCGGCGACACCGGTCCTGTTCGGCGCCGGCGCCGGTGTGGTGCCGGACGCGGCACGGGGCACGGGCAGCCGCGACAGGTTCGGGCTCTACCGTGCGGTGGCGGACGTACTGACCGGGCTCGGGGAGCGCGGCGGGCTGGTGATGGTGCTGGACGACGTGCACTGGGCGGATCCCGCGTCCCTGGAGCTGCTGGACCATCTGGTGAGGCATCCGGTGCGCGGGCGGGTTCTGCTGGCCGTGGCCCGCCGGGAACGCCAGACACCGCACCCGCTGGCCGCCGCGCTGACCCGCGGCGTCGACAGCGGCGCCGTCCTGCACATGGTGCTGCGCCCGCTGCCCGAACGCGAGGCCGTCGAGGCGCTCGCCCCCGACCTGCCGGCGGCCGACGCGAAGGAGATCTACGAAGCGAGCGAGGGCAACCCGCTCTATCTCCGCTCCCTTCTGCACGCCCACCGGCACGGTGCCCCGCAGCAGGGCACCGCCGCCCCGGCTCACGAGACAACCGCGTCAGGGGTGCCGAGCGGACTCCTCTCCCTGCTTCTGGACGAACTGACCGCGCTGACCGACGCCCAGCGCCGTACCGTCGAGGTGGTGGCGGTCCTCGGGGACCACGCCACACCAGCCATGGTGAGGGCTGCCGGACTCCCCACGCCGGAGGAACTCGACGACTGCATCGACGCGCTGGTGCGCCGGGATCTGGTGCGCCTCGGCTCCGACGGTCGCTGGATTCTGCGCCACCCGCTGCTGCGGGCGTCGGTCTACGAGCACACCCCGGCATCCCGGCGTGCCGAGATACACCGCACGGCGGCGGACGAACTGGCCCGGGCAGGTGCCCCGGCTGCCGAACGCGCCCACCACGTGGAGAGATCACTGGCGGGCTGGGATCCGGTGGCGGCGGCCGTGCTGAGCGAGGCCGCCACCCACTTCGCCCACACGGCACCCGGCACGGCCGCCCATCTGCTGGACGTCGTCCTGCGGCTCATGCCGGAGGACGACGTGTTCGCACAGCAGCGCGGCGAGCTGACGCTGGCGCGGGCCAGGGCGCTCGGAGCGGGCGGCAGCCTGCGGGAGAGCCGAGATCTCCTGCACACCCTGATCAGCGGCCCGGGGCAGGACGACGCGTCACTGCGCGGCGACGCGACAGCGCTGTGCGCCATGATGGAACGTCACCTCGGGCACTCCCCGGAAGCGATCGCCCTGTTGCAGCGGGAACTGGCCCGCACTCCCGCTCCCGGGCCGCGTCAGACGGTCTCCCTGGGACTCGCGCTCGGCATGGCCGCCCTGAACACCGTCTCCTACCCCGACGTGCGCGACGACATCGCCCGGACCCTCGTGGTCGCCCGCTCGCACGGCGACCTCATGGGAGAGACAGGAGTCCTGGCACTGGCGTCACTGGGGGAGGCATACGAAGGGTGCACCGGCGCGGCCCGTCGGTTCGCCGATGCCGCCGCCGATCTCGTGGACGGCTGCACCGACCCCAACCTCACGGAACTGTGCGAGTCGCTGGTATGGCTGGCCTGGGCCGAAGCCGTGCTGGAGCGCTATGCCGACGCGGAACGCCACGCCGACCGGGGGCTGGACATCGCCCGTCGCAGCGGCCAGGTCCACGTCCTGCCGCACCTGCTGAGCAGCAAGGCCTTCGTACAGCTCACCACCTGCCGGTTGCCTGCCGCCCTGGAGTCGGCGCAGGAAGCGGAATCCGTCGCCCGTGCCATCGGCAGCAGCGACCTCCTGGCCTTCACCCTGTGCTTCAAGGCACTGATCCTTCTCCTGTGCCGCCCCCTGGGCGACACCGGTGCCCTCACGACCGCCGAGGAGGCCGTCGCCGCGGCCGGCAGCAGCGCGCACTGGTGGGCCTCACTGGCCGGATGCGTACTCGGCCACACCGTGCTCGTCAGCGGTGACCCACGCCGCGCTCAGCAGGCCATCCTGACGGCGGGCGGTCCCGAACTGCGGAAACTACAGCCCTCCACACGCCCCGGCCAGTTGGACACCCTCGTCGCCACCGCCCTCGCGCTCGGCGACACCGAGCAGGCCACGCACTGGGCCGCACAGGCAGTCGAGGAAGCCGCCCGGATGGGGCTGCACGGCCAGCACGGTGCGGCACTGCGCGCCGAGGCCGCACTCGCCCAGCACCGGGGAGAACCACGAGAGGCCGCCCGCCTCTTCGAGCGCGCCGCACAGACCTACGCCCCCTCGGGCGCGACGCTCTGGGAGGCGTACTCCCTGCTCCTCGCATCCATCCAGGCACAGGCCGCGGGTGAGGGCGCGCGGGCCCTCACCCTGTGGGAGCGGGCCGGCCGGATCGCCGACGACGGCGGCGCACACCTGCTGTCCGACCTCGCCGCACTCATCCGCCCCGACGCCGGGGAAGCCCCGCCCGGTCCGACGGAATCCGACCGACCCGTCACAGGACCGGAACAGGTCGGCGAACCCCCGAGCACACCGACAGAGCTCGACCAACTGACCAGACGGGAAAGAGAGATCGCCGAGCTCGTAGCGGAAGGGCTGAGCAACCAGGCCATCGCGACGAAGCTGTTCCTCAGCTGCCGAACGATCGAGAGCCACCTGTCGGCCATCTACCGCAAGACCAAACTGCCTTCCCGGTCGGCACTGGCGGGCCTCGTGACGCGCACCGCCCTCGAACGGCCGACCGCGTCAGCCCCGGAACCGGGGTTCTTCGGAGCCGGACGCTCTCGGGTCTGTCCAGCCGACGGTGCAACACGGGTGGTGTGAGTTGGCGGCGGCCGACGGAGAGTCGGCCGTCGAAGGCGATGTCGAAAGCCTGGCGCGCGGGCTTCCAACGCAGGGTCCAGCGTTTGCGCCCCTGGCCCGTGGGGTCGAGCCTCATGGCGGCCTTGTAGAAGCATTTGAGGGCTGCGGCCTCGTTCGGGAAATGCCCGCGGGTCCGGACGGCTTTTCGTATGCGCGCATTCATGCTCGGGCAGGTTGCGGTGCCGGCTGCTGGGTCGGTGCGGAAGTCGTCGACGGTGAAGCCGCCGAGCACGGTCGATGCGCCGTCCCACCCGTCCAGCAGATCACCGGCAACGGCCGCTTCGTGGCTGCCGGGACCATGCGGCGAAGGAGTTCCGGTGGACGTACTCGACCTTGAGCCGGAAGGTAGTGGCGGTGGCGTAGGTGCGAGATCGGCTTGTTGCCGGCCTGAGTTCGACTCGGCGCAGATTCCGCTGTGCGCGAGTGGGCACGGCGATGGTCAAGTTGCCCGGGCGGAGCCAAGGGCGCCGGCCCAGCCACCCGGGCCGTGCGGGGAATGCGGGTGGGGTCCAGATCGCTCGGTGTACGCGCTCGGGGCTGCGCCGCCGGTGACAACCACTGGTGCCGGGCGAGAAGGTGTTCTCATGGTGCTGCGCTATCGGACCAACGCTCCGGAGTTCGACTTCCCGTCCTTCACCGGTCTGCCGCCAGTCCGTTATGTGCTGGCGTCGACCCCTCGGTGCGGCAGCAACATGCTTGCCCGTGCCCTGTGGCGCACCGGGCTGGCCGGCTTCGCCGAGGACTACTTCGCCGACGCCTTCGTACTGGACTACTTCGAGCGGTGGGGATTCGACTCCGGAGATCCGCAGGAGTTGGCGGCGGGGTATGTGCGCCGGCTGATGACGCACCGCACCAGCCCCAACGGCGTGTTCGGGCTACGGATCCACGCGGGGCACCTCGGAAACCTGGAGGTCGACCCGTACGACGTCCTCCAGGCGCCTCGGTACATCTGGATCCGACGCAGGGACCGGTTGCGGCAGGCCGTGTCGTACACCATGGCCGAGCAGACCGGTGTCTGGATCCTGGACGGGACCTATCTGCCGGAGGGGAGTGCGTTTGCCGCTCCCCGGTACAGCTATGAGGAGATCCGTCGGCATCTGCGGATGCTCGACCGCGACGCGTCGGTGTGGGAGGAGTACTTCGGCCGGCACCGTGTCGTTCCGCATGTGGTCGTCTACGAGGACATGGTCGTCGACTACGAGGCAGTCCTGCTGGACTGCCTGGACTTCCTCGGTGTCGGTGCGCCCGCGTCGGTGCCGACGCCGGGGATCAGGCGTCAGGCCGACGAACTGACGGAACAGTGGATCGAGCGGTTCCTACGGGATCGTCGTGCTGAGCGGCCAGCGTCGTAGGCGGTAGGGCGTCCACCACACGTAGCGCCCGACGCGATGGACCAGGTTCTCGCGCAGGTGACGCTCCAGGACCCGCTCCGTCGACGCCGACGCGACCACCGGGACGCCGTCCAGCAGCCCCTGGAACGCCGTACTCCGGGGTGCCTGGACGACCAGGCGGCGGAAGGAGCCCCAACGGTGGTCGCGGATCTCCAGGAAACCGGGGCCGCGGCGGTAGCCGCACTTCGCGATGTGGAACGAGCCGCGCCACGCGGTGACGACGTGTTCCTCGTTGTCCTGTCCCGTGGGGCCGCGGAAGAGAGCCGCCGGTGGGTACAGGTGGCTCAGCGCCTGCCACTGCGCAGGGTCGGCCATGCGCAGTGTCCAGTCCACCGCGATGCCGTGACCGGTGAGTTCCCGTATGAGGAGGAGGACGGCGACCGCTGACGCACCGTCCGGATCGGTGAGGTCCACGAGTTCGTGGACCTGCACGAACTGGACGCCCTCGGCGGCGAGTTGTCCGACGGCGTCCACCGGGTCGTCCGGCGGACCGTCGAGGGTGCCGCAGTGGATGCCCGGCAGCCGCCTGGCCGCCGGATCGCGGTCCCTCCACAGCGTCAGCTCCGGCCTCATCAGGTCCCTCCCCATTCCGGGGCGGCCAGAGCGGGGACGAGCGACATGTCGCCCCCGTGCAGTCCCGCGCCGTCCAGCCGCAGCAGGTCCTGGTTGGCCACGGCGGGCGCCACCTGCACGTACTGGCCGCCTTCGGAGAAGACCAGGCCGAGGTCGCGCCAGCGCGCCAGCAGTCCGACGACGCGCTCCTCCGTCACCTTCCCGTCCGGCTCCCGCGCGTCCGCGCACCGGGCAGCGGCCTTACGCAGCAGTGCCCCCGGGCTGTGCGGCGTGTCGAGCAGCCGGAACACCGTCACTTCGAGCGGGTCGGTGAGGTCGAGGAGCCGCCAGGAGAAGCCCGGCCGCGTGTCGACCAGGACGATGTGCTCGCCGAGGTCGCAGTGGGTCAGGCGGCTGCGCGGGTACGCCCGCGTCCAGTCGGCGACGGCCGTGCGCAACCGATCCCGGCAGCCGTCGGCGATGCCCCGGTGCGGGGAGTCGAAGATGTACACCAGGTCGGCGAGTTCGCTCTCCGGCAGGTCGTAGATGTGGTGGTAGTGCGAGGCGGGCCGTAGTTCGCCGAAGCCCAGTTCCGGCCGGTCGAAGTAGGGACTGAACCGCTCGACCTTCAGACGGGTGGAGTTGGCCGGCGGCGCGAGATGGTGCAGTGCGGGCAGCTGGTCGATGATCTCGTCGTAGTCCTGGTCGGTCTCCCCGGGGAAGCCGTAGAGGTAGTTCCAGCTGACGTTGACGCCGACGGTCTCCGCGTCCCGCAGCAGCCGTACGTTCTGACAGCCGGTCACCCCCTTGTCCATCAGCTTCAGCAC
The DNA here is from genome assembly GCF_045041225.1 of Streptomyces sp. NBC_00075. Taxonomy (NCBI): domain Bacteria; kingdom Bacillati; phylum Actinomycetota; class Actinomycetes; order Kitasatosporales; family Streptomycetaceae; genus Streptomyces; species Streptomyces sp. NBC_00075. The sequence continues at coordinate 95,074 of NZ_CP108243.1, read as the reverse complement.
CCGGCTGCTGAGGCTCTCCACGCCGGGCTGGACATAGCTGATCCCGGCCGCGTACAGCGTCGCCAGCTGCTCGCGCCGCAGGTTCGACTTGATCTCGTAGCACAGCCGCAGGTCGTACCCGGACTCTTTCAGGAGCGGGGCCATGGAGGTGAGGTAGGCCATGTCGAGGATGTTGTCGGTGACCCACACGTCCAGCACGCGGTGGCGCTCGACCAGGCCGAGGATCTCGTCCACGAACCGCCGAGGGTCCTTGCTGCGGAACTCCATGAACGAGCCGTTGAGGCCGCAGAAGGTGCAGTGGTGCTTCTCGCCCCACCAGCAGCCGCGGGAGGCCTCCACCACCAGCCGCGGCTCCACCCAGCCGCCCGCCGTGGACCGGGCGTGCCGCTCGAAGTAGTCGCCGTAGTCCGGGGTGACCAGGGCGCCCGGGGGCAGCGGGGCGGCGTCCATGGGATGGGCCACGGACCGGCCGTGCCCGTCCCGGCGGCACAGGCCGGGGATGGCGGCCAGGCCGTCGGCGTCGCCGTCGCATAGGGCGGCGAGCAGCCGCGGGAACGCGATCTCGCCCTCACCGCGCACCACGAAGTCGACCTGGGGGAAGTTGCGGTGCAGCGCGGCGCCCTGCGGACCGTCGCAGTTCGCGCCGCCGAAGACGGTGACGGTGCCGGGTGCCAGCTCCTTGACCATGCGGGCCGCCGCGAGGGCCGCCGCGTTCTGCGCGAACGTGGTGGTGAAACCGACCACGTCCGGTGCCGTGGCGGCGATCTTGGCGGCGGTTTCCCGTACGAACAGCGGCGCGAGTTCGTGCAGTTCCCGCGCCTTGGCCAGCATGCGGTCCGGCATCTTCCCGCCGAAGTGCTCGGTGAACTCCGCCACCCGCCACCGGGGTCGGCCGTTGAGCGCGGCCGAGAAGATCCATTCACTGTGTCCGGAGAAGTACGAGGTCGAGCAGAACTCGTACTCCTCGAAGCCGTACTCCGTGCGGGCGGACACCCAGTCGGCGAAGTCGAGGTTGGCGTGCACCACCTCGACGTCCGCGGCGCCGTCGGGAAAGACGTCGAGGATCCGGCGCTTGAGAATGCCGAGCGCGAGGGACGGCGCGTCGAGCGACGACCACGGCATGTCCACCAACACGATGTGCACGGTGCTTCCTCTCCCCGTCACCACAGTCCGCGGCGTGCCAGTGCCCGCCGCGCGGTCTCGCGCCGCGCCGTCGATTCCGCCTCGAAGGCCGCCGTCACCCGCCCGGACACCACACCGTGAGCCAGCCCGGCGGACGTGGTGAAGTACGCGTATTGGACCGCCTCCGCGTGCACGGCGCTCTCAGCGCTCCCGGCCTCGGGACGCTCGCCCGACGTGGTTGCCCAGGCGGCCACGGACGCCTTCCCATAGCTACGTACGGCGGCATGGCCCCGGTCGGTGCGGACGATGCCCTCCGCCTCGATCACGAACGACAGCGGCTGCTCGCAGGTCAGCGCGGTGAACAGGGCGATCATCAGCTCGTGGGTCACGGTGTCGCGCAGCACCCCGGACCCGGCGCCGTCCAGCAGATAGGACGCGAACGCCTCCTCCGCCGACAACCCGGGAGCGGTGTACGGGATCAGCCGGAACCGGGCGAAGTGCGGCGAGCCGAGAAAGCCGGTGAGCAGTTCGGACTCCGTGGCACCGGCGTCCTGGAGCAGCCGCAGACTGCGCGGGAACGTGGTCGCGAGGCTGCCGCCGCTGCCCGGCCGCCAGACCTGGGAGCGCAACCGGCGCGCGGTGGTGTCCAGTTCGGCCAGATCGACTGAGGCCAGGCACTCCAGCTCGCCGGGATCCGCCGCCACGGCCTCGGCACCCTCCTCGGCGAGCCGGGCCCGCAGGTCCGCGTCCAGCAGCAGCCGCATGAGCAGATCGGTCAGCCGCTCGCCGTCCAGCGACGCGCCCGCTTCCACCGCCGTCACGCTGCCTCCCCGCGCTGCCAGGCGGCGACCAGGTCCCGCAGCCGCGCGTAGTTCCGCCGGGACTTCTCGACCAGCTGCCCGTCCTCGCGGTACATCGGGTCCTCGTAGGACACCCCGAGCAGGTTCGGGCAGCGCGGCAGCAGATACTCGGTGAGTTCCAGCTGCTCGTCCAGCAGGACGCCGTGGTGCAGGTCGCGGAACTTGCCGCCCACGATCTGACAGCCCGACAGGTGCAGTTCCCGGCAACGGGACAGGGGCAGCGCCTCGATCCCGTCGTACATGCTGCTTCCGGTACGTCCGCGCAGCCACTGGTAGCTGAGCAGGTGGCCGACGTCGAGCGTCACCCACACGTCGGCGTCCTGCGCCAGCCGGGCGAAATACACGAAGGCGTCCATGTGTCCGAGGACGAACGAGCCGCCCTCGGTGAAGCCGGGGAACTCGACGTGCAGCGGAGGATCCAGCAGCCGGGCCGCCTCCGCGACGTTCCGGGTGGCGATCTCCAGGCCCGGCTCGGTCAGCGGCGGAGGCAGCGGATAGGGCATGGGTATACCGCGCAGGCTCCAGATGCCCAGGTCCTCGACCACCCAGGAGAAGCCGTAGCGGGCGGCCAGTTCGTTGGTGAACTCGGCGGCCGGGCGGCGGTCGTAGTGCTCGGGCGTGCCCATGTTCAGCTCGGTCTGGTGGAAGGCGTGGGCCGACCCGACGGGCAGCGCGTCGAAGAAGCGGTCGTACGCGCGCACGTAGTCGGCCGTCCGTACGCGGGCACGCGAGCGCGGCTGGAACGCGAGGGCCGAGTAGGCGAAGTCGCCGCCGTGGCGGTGCAGGAAGGCGCGGACCCGGTCGGTGATGTCTCCGCCGCCGTCGTCGCTCTCCACGAATCCGATGCCGCGCCTGCCGAGGCGTCCGCCGCCCCACGGCATGTCCATCAGTACGCCCAGGCCCATCCGGCGCGGGGCTTCCACGATGGTGTCGGTACGGGCGCCTCCGGGTGCGGTCCGTGGCGGTTGTGTCATGACGAGCTCCTGGCTGAGGGTGCCGGGACGGCTGAAGGTGCCGGGACGGGGGTGCCCGCCGCCGCATCGGCCAGGCGGGCGAGCAGCCGACGGCCACGGTCGGTACGGGCCGTCAGCAGACCGTCGGCGCTCTGTCCCACGTGGGCGCGGGGGAGCGCGTAGAACCGCTCCCGGACGACGTCGGCGACGGTGAGACGGTCTGCCGTACCGACATCGGCGTACGCGGGCACGGTACGTACCCACGTGTGCGGACGCAGGGCCTCGACGGCGGGCGCGCGATGGCCGTTCGGGGCGGGGTGCGACGGCGCCGGGGCGTTCGTCCGGCCCGGCCTGACAGTGCGGAAGATCCGTACCAGCCGGTCCAGCGCCTCGGCGCGTGTCGGGCCGCCGGGGACCGTCAGCGGGTGGCCGACCCGGCCGGCCAGATAGCTCAGCTCGGGGTTGCCGGCGAGGCGGTCCGAGGTGTCGAGGGCGAGTCCGTACTCCTTCGGGCCGCTCACGAGTCTGCTGCCGGGCTCCGCCACCATCAGCTCCAGCGCGTCGATGCCGATCCGCCGTTCGTTGTCGACGAGGAAGCGCAGTGATGCCTCGAATTCCTCCGGCGTCTCGTCCAGGACCTGGCCCATCGCGGTGAACCGGACGGTGATGCCCGCCGCGTCGAGGTTGTCGAGGATCCGCTGGAAGTCGGCCGCGCGCACGCCCCGCTCCAACCGGTCCAGCAGGCGCTGCGCGGTGCCCTCGTAGCCGACCGAGATCATCGCGCAGCCGACCGCGGCGAGGTCGTGGCAGAAGTCCGGGTCGGTCAGGGCCGACTCCAGCCGGCTTCGCACGCCGAACCGGACCCGTATGCCGCGTTCGCGTACCGCGCGCATCGCTTTGAGGACCAGCCGCAGATTGGTGTTCTCGTCCGCGACCGACACGTACCGGGTGTCCGTGGAGCGGACCACGGCCTCCACGGCGTCGGCGATCTGGGCCGCGGTGCCCTGTTGGTAACCGCCTTGCGGGAGCGAGCGGTTGCCGTACGAGCAGAACGCGCACCGCCCCCAGTAGCAGCCGACGCACGAGACGATCGCGAGTTCCAGGGCGTTGTTGAGATAGGAGCGGAACGGCAGTCCGGTGAAGTCGGGCGGCCCGAGGTCACGGAAGCGCAGGGTCACCGCGGGCCCCGTGCGCGGCCCGGTCCCGGAACGCGGCAGCCAGGTCATGCCGGGTACTGCGGCGAGCGGAACCGTCCCGTCGAGCGCGTCCAGCCAGCGTTCGAGTGGCTCTTCCCCGGCGGTCGGGCACAGGGCGTCGACCGTCTCCCGGACACCGGGCAGCCGGGCGAGGCTGTCGTGGCGGAGCATCACCTGCTGACCGCCCAGACAGATAAGGGTGTCCGGCGCCAGCTGCCGGACCCAGCGGGCGATCAGCAGCGTCGGCGCGAGCTGGCTGAAGAACGCCACGGACAGGCCGACCACCCGGGGGCGATGCCGGCCGAGCAGTTCGGTGACCATGCTGTGCAGCGACCCGACCGGTACGCCCGACGCGGCGGGCGGCCGGTCCGCGGCCCGGTGCACTGCGTCGTCGAGTTGTCCGAGGTCCTCCCAGGTGCGTACCAGGAAGGTGTCGCGGACCAGGAGTTCGAGGGCGAGAGTGGCGAGCCGGACCGCGAGGTCGGGGCCCAGCTCGCCGGCTGGCTCCTTGTGCAGGACGTGGGCGCGCAGCGCGCCGATGTGCGCGGCGAAGACGTCGGCCACCGCCCGGCGATACCACGTGCCCACGGCCGTACCGTCGTCGCCCGTGTCCTGGGCTCGGACCGCGTCGTCCAGCAGCGTGGGACTTCGCAGCAACTCATGGAGCACGGCGATGTTCAGGTCCACCTGGTGAACCCGCCGACCCCGGCGCCGCAGGTGGCCGGTCAGGTAGGGCGTGCTCAGATACGGGAAGAACCTGGCCTCGCTCTGCGGCGGGAAGATCAACAGGACGTCGGTGCGGGTACGGTCCGCCGACGAGCTGGACGGCACGACCCACCTCCTCGTCTCACCGGTCTCGTCCGTCGCAGAGTTGCTCCGGCCCTCGGACGTCCTAGTCGGAGATGTCGTCCGTGTTCTCCGCCGCGATGTAGGTGTACGTGTGGTAGGCCGCGCCGAGCTTCAGCTCGCTGGAATCGATCACTTCGAGTTCGTCGAGTTCACCGAACTCCTCATCAACCAGTTTCTCGGGAATTGCAGCAGTCATGGTCTTCTCCCCTTCGCCGATGTGATGGGAATATGCCGCTTGCCGTGCATCCGCCCACGCTAGCCAGACCGTACATGTGTCAATAGCCCCTACAACGTCGTTTCCTCTGGACGGAATTCAGCCAGGTCAGCGGCTGATAGTGACCTTGGGGCACGGGAGTGGCGCAGGAGCCGCCGTGACGACCATGACTCGTAATCGCCGTCGGAACCGGGCAGTCAGGAAACATGGACGACCACACCGCCCAGCCGCCGGGGGGCCGCTTGTACCGCCATGTCGATGCGGTCGTGGTGCGGGCGGCAGTCTGGCGTCCCGGCCAACCGGTTGTCTGGCCGGACCTGACCGGCCCGTCCGCACACCCGGAGTCGTGGCGGGCATGGCTTCAACAGCTGTGGCAGGCGACCGACTTCGCCGCCGCGGTCGACTTCTCCAGCCCGGACCTGGCGAGACAGGTGCATCAGATATGCGCCGGCAAGCCGGTGCCGGACCTCGCCGTGCGGCGCGCGGTGCTTTCGGTGCTGCGCTACCTTCTGCGGGCCCGCTCACGGGCCACTCCGTTCGGCCTGTTCGCCGGTGCCCAGGCCGCTCGTACGGGGTCCGTTCCCGTGGTGCGTGCGGGCATCCGGCACCGGGCGGTCTCCAGACCGGACGCGGTATGGACGGCGGCTGTCGTCGAGCGTCTGGAGGAACACCGTGTGCTGCGGCCCGGATTGACGCTGCTCGCCTCCAGCCTCGCGCTCGAGCGCGACGGACGCCTGATGATCGAGCACCGGGCGAGCAGTGCGCACGGCGGCGACCCCGTGCATGTGCGGATACGCGCGACCGGGCCGGTCCGCATGGCCATGGACGGAGCGCGGGCGCCAATACTGTGGGCGGATCTTGCCAGAATGCTCTCCGCCGGTTTCCCGTCCGCCTCACCCACTGCGATCGAGAACCTTCTCGCGAACCTGGTACGACAGCGATTCCTGATCACCGATCTGCGTCCCGCTGTCACGGCCTCCGACCCCATCGCCGTCCTTCTGGGACGGCTACAGCACCTGCCCGCGGCCGAAACCGCCGAGTTGCGTGAGGTCGCGGCGGGACTGGCACGGCACGACGACGCGTCCACCGCCTCTGCGGGCGCCCACACCGAGCGCGCACGGGTGACGGCCGCGATGCGACGTCTGGCTCCCACCGTGAAACCCGTGCTCGCCCTCGACCTGCGGTTGGACTGGGACCTGGTGATCCCGGAGGCGGTGGCCGTGGAGGCTGCGTCGGCCGCCGCGGTGTTGACCCGCCTCGCGCCGCGGGCGGTACTGAGTCCCGGGTGGGCTGCCTGGCACGCTCGCTTCCTCGACCGCTACGGCCCGGGGGCAGTGGTCCCCGTCCTGGACGCCATCGACCTCCTGGGCTACCCGGCCGGCTACCTCGGCTCCCCGGTCGCACCGACGGGCTCGCCGCTGACTGCCCGGGACAGCAGGCTGCTGGCGTTCGCGTACAACGCCGCACTGCGACGCCACCCCCAGGTCCGACTCGATGACGCCGCGATCGACGAACTGGCGGTGGCGAACCCCGGCAGGCCCGTGCAGCCGAGCACCGAGGTGACGGTACGGATCCACGCCGCGAGCGTATCCGCCCTGGAACACGGGCAGTTCACGCTGCACGTCGTCGGGGTGGCCCGTGCGGCCGGCATGGCCACCGGACGCTTTCTCCACCTGTTCGACACCGACGACCGCCGCCGAATGACCGACGTGTACGCCGGCCTGCCCGGTGCACAACAGGACGCGCTGATCGCGCAGATCAGTACCACTCCGCTGTACATACGCTCGGTGAACGTCGCGCACGCCCCGCAGGTCGCGGAGCTGGTGATCCCGGTCGGCGACTACCACGGCCCGGACACGGGCCGACTGCCCGTGACGGACCTGGCGGTGACCGCCGACGCCGAACGGTTGCACCTGCTCTCGGTCTCCCGCCGCCGTCCGGTGCACACGATGCTGCTCAACGCGGTGGATCTGAACCACCACACCCATCCACTGGCGCGGTTCCTGGTCGAGGCACCGGTGGCACTGGCCGTCCCCTGCACAGGGTTCTCGTGGGGAGCCGCCGTTTCCGGCCTGCCGTTCCTCCCCGCACTGCGCTACGGGCGCACCGTACTGTCTCCGGCCCGCTGGACACTCCGGAGCGGTGACCTGCCCGACGCGGGGACGCCGTGGCCGCGGTGGGACGAGGCCCTGGCCGAGTGGCGTCGTGAGGTCGGCCTGCCCGAGCACGTGTACCTGGGCGACTCAGACCGGCGCATGATCCTGGACCTGGCGGAGCCCTCGCACAGGGTCCTGCTCCGTACCCACGTGGAGCGCGACGGCCACGCGCTGCTGCGTGCCGCGCCCGAGCCGGAGGATCTGGGCTGGACCGGCGGGCGCGTCCACGAGATCGTCATCCCGCTGGCCGCCGTGGACCGGACCCGAGCACCGGTCCGTGCATCCGGTGACGTCGTCGGTCGGGAGGCCGGCCGGTTGCCCGGCTGTGGCAGCCCGCTCTCCATTGGCTTGTACGGGCATCGCGACCGTCAGGATTCGCTCCTGATCCGGCATCTGCCGTCCCTGCTCGGGGAGTTGGGAAAGCCCCGCTGGTGGTTCGCGCGCCACCGCGATCCCGAGGACCACCTGCGTCTCCGGCTGATCTGCGCACCCGGTTCGATCGGCACCGTGGTCGGGCAGGTCGGCGAGTGGACCCGGCGGCTTCGCCACGCGGGCCTGATCACCCACACGAGCCTGGAGACCTACTATCCGCAGTCCGCGCGCTTCGGTGGTCCCACGGTCATGGAGGCGGCCGAGGAGTTCTTCGCCGCCGACTCGGCAGCCGTCCTTGCCCAGTTGACCGCACTCGCCGGTCGGGATGCTCCCGACAGTCGTGCGGTGACCGCAGCGAGCATGGTCGACATCGCCGTCGGCCTGCTCGGGGACGGCGAGGAGGCGATGCATTGGATCGTCGGCCACACCCACACAGACCGCAACGCCCCACCCCGGGCGGTCTACGACCAGACCATCGCCCTGACGTCCGCCCTCCTCAAGCCCCCGGGTCCCGGCACACCGGTGCTTGACACGCCCGTCATCGCGAGCTGGTCCGCACGCCGCGCCGCGCTCGCCGCCTACCGCAGCGCGCTGGAGGGCGCGGGGACGCTGCCCCCGCAGGACCTTCTCCCGGACCTGCTGCACCTCCACCACGTCCGCATGCGCGGACCGGACCTCCCCGAGGAACGCGTACATCTGCACCTGGCGAGAGCCGCCGCACTGAGCCGGACGGCACGAGCAAGGAGAACAACATGACCATGGCAGCCCCGGCGCCGCCGTGCTGCCGCCGCCGGACCGGCGCGCGCGCCGACGTGCCCTGACCTCCACTGACGTGCCCGTGACGAGCCAGGGAACGGACGACGCGAAGAAGATCGTGAGGCGGAAGCGGGGCACCCTCACCGACACGATCGGCCTGATCCTCCCCGTGACCGTCACCGCCGCGGGTCTCGCGGGATCTCCTCCGCGGCCCCGTCCACGGATTTCCCCGCACGCAGCCACTTCAGCTCCCCACCATGGCCACTTCGATTCCCCAGTGGCGGCCATTTCGTGTACGTAGCGTGAGGTCACCCTCGGCGCTGATCGCCCCACCACGGCAGGAGTGGCGGCAGGTCACTGAGTCCGTGGGCCGGCCGCTTCGGCATCGGCGTCTCCCCGTCGTCGCCGTCCCAGCGACGTGTGTACTGGTCTGGCAGGCTGCCCCAACCCCAGTAGGGAGCCGGGCGATCGGGAGCCTCGCCGAGCTCGTCGAGGGGGTCGATGTGCTTGTCCGCCACCGTGCACAGATGGGCCCAGTCATCACCCATGTCGAATACGTAGGCGAACTGCTCGCCCGGCTGCAACCTGCTCAGCTTGGTGGCGGGACCGTCCACGGTACCGTCGGGGGCCTCGCCGTCCCACCGGTCCAGAGGACTGACCCGGGTGCCGTCGGACAGCGTGAACAGGTGCAGGTGGGCCAAGTCCCAGCGGCCGAAGGCGAGATCGATAGCCGAGGCGAACTGGGTGAAGGAGTGTGAGGGCGCGGCAGCGAAGATCCGGCCAGGGCGCGGCCACAGGTCTGCGCCGTGCCCAGAGACCAACTCGACCCGAATGGACAGCCATGTACGCGCCACGATCAGAACCCCTTCATGAGCCATGCCTCCGAGCCGGAAACGAGGCTACTGAGTGTGACCGTCACGTGGGGAGTCGAGCTGGCTATACGTGGGGAATTGATACTGGCCGCCGACATTCGAGAAAGCGTGACGCTTCTGCGAACGCTTCCCGCCCGACAGCATCAGGCAGCAGACTCACCCTCACGGCCTTCGTCGTGGTCACGTGCACCTTGGTCGGAGCACATGATCAGACGCAGGCCGCCCCCGAGTCCGGCGAATCCCCTTGCGAGCGAATCCGTTCGAGACGCCATTCGAGACCGTGGCACCATGTACCGCATGATGACGAACCGAAAGGTCCATGCCGCGTAGACGGCCAGGACAGATCCGTGTCGGCGCCCCTGGCAGCCACCGGACAACAGGTGCAAGGCTAATCATCGACGGCCTGTCTTTGCGTGCACTGTCCGAGATCATCCGTCTCGAGCACACACGCAACTATCTGCAGCCAGGGGATGTCAGCGCGGCTGTGGGCCTGTGGAAGGACTACGTCCACCAGCCCGAGCGTGATCTGTGGCACGACTACGAGTGGGACAACGTGCACTGGTACTGCTGCGGCAACCCTCTCGAAGCCCGAACCCTCCTCGACACCGTGATGCAGGCTGTGTCGCCGCGAAGCGCCCGCGAACTTCGAAAGATCGTCAGTCGGTCTGACGCCGTCTGGAACCTTCCGTCCCCGCCCTACGACGCGGGCGGAAGACAAAGAACAAGGTAAGTAGGTGCTTTCCTTCCTCAACGCGGCAGGTGAGATCTGTCGTGAGGCCTCTGGGGCAGGAGTGGCCGTTCCGTGAAAGCGTCTCGGTAACGGCGTTAACGGACGGCGTTACATCCATGGAGGTGCGAGTGTGCCGGAAGGGTTGCTGGCAGACGGGCGCCCCACGTCATGCTCCCTGGCCGTCCGTATCGTGCGCGGGCGACAATCGCCCGCATGATCGAGTCCTCCGGTGGCCCGTCCACCTTCCGTGACCTGTCCGCCCTCGTCGCCTGTCCCCGCGTCAACTCCCTTGCCCTGTCCGTCGATGGCACTCGTCTCGTCGCCGCCGTGCAGTCGTTGTCCGGGGATGGGACGCGGTTCGTGTCCGGTCTGTGGGAGATCGATCCGACTGGGGAGCGCGACGCGCTGCGGCTGACCCGGTCCGACAAGGGGGAGTCGGGGCCGGTGTTCGGTCCGGACGGGACGCTGTACTTCCTGTCCGAACGCGCTGCGGACGGCGACGAGGACGAGGGCACCGCGCTGTGGGCGCTGCCGCCGCGCGGGGAGGCCGTCGTCGTGGCCCGGCACTCAGGCGGGATCGCCGCGGTCACCGTCGCCCGTGACTCCGGCGCGCTGTGCCACACCGCGGGGCTGCTGCCGGGTGCCGCCGACGCCGAGGCGCACGGCAAGCTGTACGCGGCGCGAAAGGACGCGAAGGTCACGGCGATCTTGTATGAGGCCGGGCCGACCCGTGCCTGGGACCACGACCTCGGCCCGGCGGAGCCGCACACCTTCGTCCGTGCCGGTGTTGACGCGGAGCCGGTCGTCGCCGGTGGGCAGGGGATCGGTCTGGAGGATCCGGGGGACGCGGCGTTGTCGCCGGACGGCACGCGGGTGGCGTACTGCCGGTTCGTGCCTGGGTGGGTTCCGGACGAGCATCGCACCGCCGTGGTGGTGGCCGACGCGGTGAGCGGTGAGGAGATCCACGTCGTCGGCGATCTGGAACACCTCTACGAGGCGCCGCGGTTCACCCACGACGGCTCGGCCCTCGTGTGCTGCCGGATGCGATACCCGACGTACGACGACCCCTGGGAAGCGACTCTCGTCCGGATCGACCTGGCCGACGGCGCGGTGCAGGACCTGCTGCCCGGGTTCGACAACTGGCCTGGTGGCGTGGCCTGTTCACCGGTGGACGACACGCTCTTCTTCACGTCCGACGAGCAGGGGCACGCGCCCGTCTTCCGCCGCGACCCGGACGGTGGTGTCACACGTCTCACCGCTTCGGGCGCGTACGGCTCGCTGACCGTGGGCCCCGACGGGCGGACGCTCTACGCCCTGCGCCACGCGGTCGACGCGCCGCCGACGCCCGTCCGGATCGACGCCGACATCGTCGATCAGACTCCGGCCGGGCTGCCCGCGCCGGGTGGCGTCGGGGAGCTGCCCGGCAAGCTCACCGAGGTGCACGCGGAGGCGGACGACGGGTTCGTGCTGCGCGGCTGGCTCGTGCTGCCCGAGGGCGCGTCCGCCGAGCGGCCCGCTCCGCTGCTCGTCGCCGTCCATGGCGGACCCCAGTTCAGCTGGAACGGCTGGACCTGGCGGTGGAACCCGTGGCCGTTCGCCGCGCGCGGCTATGCGGTGCTGCTGCCGGATCCGGCCCTGTCGACCGGCTACGGGCAGATCAACCACCGGCGCGGCTGGGGGCAGTGGGGCGGGCGCCCCTACACGGATGTGATCGCGCTGACCGACGCGACCGAGGCCCGCAACGACATCGATGCTTCACGTACGGCGCTCGCCGGCGGCTCGTACGGCGGATACATGGCGAACCGGGTCGCCACCAGCACCGACCGGTTCAAGGCGATCATCAGCCATGCAGGTCTGTGGGACCTGCGAATGTTTCAGGGCGACACCGATGTGCCCTGGTACTTCCAGCGGATCTTCGGCGACCCGCTGACCCGCCCCGAGCGATACGAGGCCGACTCGCCGCACCTGGACGTCACGAAGATCCGCACCCCGATGCTGGTCATCCACGGCGCCAAGGACTACCGCGTGCCCGTCGGGCAGGGCGCCACGCTCTTCCAGGAACTGCAGCGGCACGAAGTCCCCGCGAAATACCTCTACTTCCCGGACGAGAACCACTGGATCCTGAAGCCGAACCACACACGCCTGTGGTACGAGACGTTCCTCAACTTCCTCGACCACCACGTCCTCGGCACCGAATGGCAGCAGCCCGGCCTGCTGTGACTCGGCCGAGCCCGCCAGCCATCCGCGCAGTAGGTTTCTTGATCCCTGGCCGTAATGTAAGTACGGCTGGATGATCTGTGGTGTGAGGGCTGGCGGGGCGGCTCGGCAGTACTGCCGGGAGTGTGGTGATCCGCTGCCGCAGACGGTGGCGGCAGAGGCAGTTGGCGGCGGTGTCGGCGGCGTTGCGAGGCCGCGCTGCAAGTAGAGGGCATCGAGGACCGGTTCGCTGCGGTTGCTGCCGCAGGTCCTGGCCGCTGTGGATCAGGAGGAGGCTGTACGGGTGTTGGGCGGTTTCGGCGTGGTCCTCCACGCGGTCGGCAACGGCCCGGAGGTCCGCTTCTGACCCTGGTCGGCCTTCACGGCCCTGGAGGTCAGCGCAGGCGGACTACGCACTGTGGGTGTTCTGAGGTGACCTTGGTAGCGGTGAGGTGTCTGTGGGCGCTGGGTTCCGTTCAGGTGTGGGTGGTGGCTGATCGCGCGACGGTCAGGCCGCACAGGTATGGCTCGTCGAGCTCGCCTTCGGGGAAGATCCGAGCCAGTACGGTGCGGTTCATGTCGAGGAGTTCGGCCCGCTCGATGGGGTCCATGACCGCGAAGTGCGAGTGGGTGGCGAGGTACCTGGTGTGCTCCTCGACGGTGATCCGGCGCGACCACGGGATCTCGCGGGTAACCACGTGGACCGGGAACGAGGCGAGCAGCTCGGCCACGGTTGCCGGGTAGTTGCGGGTGAAGGGCGCGAGTCGGGCATCCTCCGCCGCGACCCACGGGACGCGGACGTCGGCCTGGTTCCACCACAGGGCCAGCACGCCGTGCGGGCGTAACACACGCAGGGCTTCGGGGACGGAGCGGGCCGGGTCGGTCCAGTGCCAGGCTTGGGCGTAGGTGATCACGTCGAAACTGCAGGCGGCGAACGGCAGGCAGTTTCCCTCGCCCCGCACCAGAGGGATCTCCGGCTCGGCCGCGCGCAGCTCGGCCGCCATACCGGCGCCCGGCTCCAGGGCGACGACGTGGGCGCCTCGTTCGCGCATCAGCCGAGTGGCGATACCGGTGCCGGCCCCGCAGTCCAGTACGTCGGCGCCGGCCAGCGGTCGGCCGGCGAGTTCCTCAACGGCGTCGAAGAGGGCCGACGGATAGTCCGGCCGGGTGGCAGCGTACTGAGTGGCAACAGTGTCAAAGGACAGGGCGCGGGCCTGGTTCGGGTGGGATGCCATGCCCGTGATCTTTCCGGGTGCGGAGAGAAGTTGTCAGCAGTGCACGGCGAGATCCGCGTCCAGCGCAACCGATTGACCGGACCCTGATGAGAGGCCATCACATCCAGCCCGGCCCCGGACCAGTGAATGCGGTCGTGTACGGCGCCGGAGGACTCGGTCCGAACGGCGGTCATCTGCCCAGTGATGGGCCAACGGGGTCCCCGCAGCGGCAGTTCACCCATCATGTGGGCGGCGACGCCGTACGGCGGGGTCCCGGCCGGGGCGGCGGGAGGGCCGGCGAGGGCCGGGCACAGGTCACCGGCATGCGGATGTCTATACGCACTTGTTTTGGGGACCACGATTCAAAGTTCTCTTGGCCCACCGATGAGCCGTAGGGGGCGTCCACGGTGTCTCGTGCGCCCCTTGTTCCAGTGAAGATCGGGCGTCGCGCGGTGGCCCGGAGGGCGGATTGAAGTGGGACCACCAGGCGGCAAATGGGGACGACGGTGGTGACGGTCGAGCGCGGCCATCGGCATGATGACCGTCGTGACGAATCAGGCATCCCTGGAATCCGAACTCGCGGCGTTCATGGGCGAGTACGAGCGGGCCAACAACGGTCATGACATCGAGCGGGTCGTGCCGTTCATCGCTGAGGACGCCACGTACTGGTTCTCGGACGGGTCATATCAGGGCATCGGGGAGATCCGGTCCGCGATCGAGAAGACGTTCGCGAAGATCCTCGACGAGGTGTATGAGATCCGGGATCTAGAGTGGCCGGTGCTCACCGCGGAAGTCGCGGTGTGCCGTTATCGGTTTGCCTGGACCGGTGTTGTCGACGGCGAACCACGCTCTGGCCAGGGGCGGGGCACCAACCTCATCGTGTGGCGGGACGGCTGCTGGAAGATGCTGCATGAGCATCTGAGCTCCTGATCCCTCGCGGTCGGCTATTTCGTTTCATTCGCCTTGTTCGCCTTGGTGCGGGCCAGGCGGTAGGACTGGGTGCCGGTCTCGATGAGGGTGGCGTTGAAGGTGAGCCGGTCCACGATCGCCGCGCAGAGCCGCGGGTCGGTGAAGGTCCTGGACCAGCCGGTGAATGCCTCGGTGGAGCCGCTGGCGGACGCCCTAGCCACCGCAACCTCGATCTGCCAGGAGGCTCAGCACTCACTCGAGTTCACCCATCGAGTGCAGCTGTGCGAACTCATCAGCGAGAATGCCCATCACCACGAGATCGTGGTACCGGCCGGCGCAAAACACGTGATCACGCAGGCGCCCCTCCTCGGCGAAGCCAAGCCGACGGTGCAGGGCCAGCGATGCCTCGTTGTGCGCGAAGATCCGCGCTTCGCACTTGTGGTATCGCCGCTCGGCGAACATGAAGCGCAGCAGCATCCTCACAGCCTCAGCCGCGTAGCCCTTACGCCGGTGCCCGGCGCCCATCGTGACGCCGTACTCGAACCGCCCCGCACGTGGATCAGCGTCGCGCGAGCTGACAGCCCCGACGATCTTCCCCGTGTCCACGGCTTCGATGACCAACCCGAAGCAGTCTCCGTCGGACTTCGCGACGGCCTGCTCCTTCGCCCAGGCCCGGAGCGCCTCGGCAGACCGGGGCGGGTTCAGCAGGTCTCCCAACCGCTCCTCGTCGACAGCGAAGCCCATGAAAGCCGCCCAGTCGTCAGGCTCGATACCGCGCAGACGTACCCGCTTACCAGTCCAGAACGAAGTCATCCCCTATTCGATCATGGGGGTTCGCAGGTGTCATGCCGGCATCCTGGCGTACCAGTACGCCAGCGCGGTCCCGGTCGCCTCGGTGATGCCCGGGCCGGGCGCAGGCTCTGGGCTTCCTCGTGCCGGAGGGCGCTGGCGCTCGTACGGTGGTGGTGTTCTCGGGGCCCGTCGCGGAGGTGTGCTGTGCCCCGAACCGCGTGGTCAGGCGCGATCAGCTTTGGGCTGGTCACTTCTCTGAACTAGGCGCTGAAGGGGCAGCGCGTGGACGGGGAACTACTCCGGCAGTGCACGGTCCTCGCCGCCGAGAGCTGCCTTGTGGCCAGGACCGGATCTCTTGGCCGCACGGGAATTCGCCGGAGTTCCTCGCTCAACTCGTCGCAGCACTGGAATGATTACGTGTCGCGGTGATCGCTGGAATCAGCTAGCCGCTGGTGATCCGCTGGTCGCCACGTGGCTGTGGCTGATGTGGTTGTGAAGCGCTCCGGGTCTGATGGAGGCTCGATTCCCTGAGCTTGTTCCGCTTTGACGGACACCATTGGTGTGGTGGTCAGGCTGCGAGTGCGGTCTCGTATTCGGCGGGACTGCGGTAGCCGAGGCTGCTGTGCAGTCGGTGCAAGTTGTACCAGCCCTCGATGAAGTCGAAGATCGCGGTGCGGGCGGCGGCCCGGCTGGGCCAGGAGCTCGTGTCGAGCAACTCCCGTTTGATGGTGGCGAAGAAGGACTCGGCGAGCGCGTTGTCCCAGCACTGCCCGGTGCGGCCGACCGACAGGCGGACGCTGAACTCCCTTGCCAGCGAGGCGAATTGCTGACTGGTGTACTGGCAGCCGCGATCCGAGTGAAAGATCACCGGCCGCGCGGGGCGACGCTCGCGGCAGGCGGATTGGAGAGCGTCGGCGACCAGTTCGGTCCGCAGGTGGTCGGCAGTGGACCAGCCGACCACGCGGCGGGAGGCAATGTCGATGACGGTGGCCAGATAGAGCCAGCCCTCATCGGTGGCAACGTAGGTGATGTCACCGCACCAGCGGGTGTCGAGGCCGTCCGGGTCGGGAGCGAAGTTGCGGACGACTAGGTCGGGCCGGGCGGCGGCCCGCGGGTCGGGGATCGTCGTCAGCCGCCGTCGCCTGCGGTGGCGGCCCTGCAGCCCGGCGTCGCGCATCAGTCGGGCGACGCGGCGCCGTCCGCAGTCCTCGCCCTGTCGTTGCAGGGCGGCATGGACCCGCGGGACCCCGTAGGTTCCACGGGACCGCTCGTGGACTTCGGCGATCTTCTCGGTCAGCTCGGTGTCCCGGACCGCCCGCGGACCGGGCTTGGCGGTGCGGCGGGCGTAGAAGGCGGTTCGGGAGACCTGCAGCAGTTCACACGCACGCTTGACGCTGTGACCGCCATGCTTTTCCGCCTCGATGAACGGGTGCACCGTCACCGGGTCTCCTTCGCGAAGAAAGCTGTCGCCCGCTTGAGGACCTCGACGTCCTCGCGCAGCCGGCGGTTCTCCCGCCGCAGCGCGGCTAGTTCCTCGCGTTCGCTGCTGGTCAGTCCGTCGCGTTCGCCTGCGTCGACTTCGGCCTGGCTGACCCACAGCCGCACTGCCGTCTCGGTCAGATCGAAGTCCTTGGCGATCTGACCGACCGAGCGGTCACCGCGCCGGCACAGCTCGACGATCTCGGCCTTGAACTCCGGCGTGAACGAGCGGCGAGGGCGTGGCTTCTTCTTCCCCATGCTCTCCATAATGGACATCCTCCCGGGGCAGAACCCCTGATCTCGGATGTCCGTCAAAGCGGATCAAGCCCAGTCTGAAGTTGGGCATGGTCACGCGGACGCCCAGCAGCCCGGACAACTCCGTGAGGCAGTACCTCAGGAGCCACGAGCGAAGGGCCGAAGCCTACAGATGCTTCCTGGTCCGCGCATGGATTTCGCGGCCGGTCAGAACCATGGTTCGTGACTGGGAACAGAAGGCTTTGAATGCCGTCGGAGCACTCGACGGCACGGACCGCGACGGCGAGTACTTCTACGGCGCAGACTTCGACGCAGCTGTAGCGGCAGCGAAGGCGGCGCGTAAGAACTCCCTGGCGCACTGAGTGCACACCTCGTTGGTCCGCTCTGGGGCTCCAGGCCGGACTCTAGCGATACCGTGAGAACACCCGCCAGATGACAGCCCAGGAGCACCGGATGAGCCAGCAGCCGGCCCCCGCGCCCGACCGCCAGCCGCTCGATGAGACCGCCGCCACCTCGGTCCGCAAGTACGCGGCCGACCAGCGCGCGCGGGTCGACGTCCTCGCCTCCGTACTGGAGGACATCGCTGCCAACGGCTACCCTTCGCCCGAGTCCGGCGTGCCGTGGGAGGTCGCCCGCGACGCCCACCTCGCCCGTCTCGCCGACGGGGAGCCCCGTGTCGCCTGAGCACGGCGCGCGGCGCTCCCGCGTCATCCTGGTGGAGCCCGCGCTTACCCAGCTGGCGAAGCTCACCGCGTCCGAGACGCACCGCCTGGACCGCGCGATCGTCGCGATCAGCGTCAACCCGGAGCTCGGCACCGCGGTGCCCGGGACCCTGCTGCGCGACTACGTGGACGAGATCGACGGGGTACGCGTGATCTTCTATACGACGGCTCTGGGGGCGATCACCATCGTGGCGTACGTTGAGGCGTAGGAGCCTCCCGAGCACCTGCGCAGCGCCCCGGACTTCCTTGGCCTGGGGCGCTGCTGCTTGTTCTGCACGGCGCAGTGCCGGCTGCAATGGGTCCGTTGCTCGGATGCTGTTCGGTTGGGTCTGGGCGTTGCTCTCGTGGTGGCTGGGGTGCTGTTCCGGACGCCGGAGAGTGTTGACACTTCCGCCGGCCAGGCGTCACATCAGCGGCGGCGGCACGACAGGGCAATCACGGGAGCCGAGGGCAGGGCGATCTCCGCGAAGGCACTCTCGGGACCGGAAACACGCGCGGGGCGGGTCGAGGTGCGGGGACATCGTGGCGCCGGCGGAAGCGGCTGTGCCGACTGCCCTGGCGGAAGTAGTCCACCTGCCGCCCGTACTCAACCCACACGCTGGGCGACAACCGGCTTCAGACATGACCGGGGATCGGCTGGTGCAGGCCGGCTGCCGGAGTCGTTGTTGAGTACTGCGGGGTGTCATGGACGCCCAGGAAGGCTTTGACGGTTTCGCGTCGTGCCGCCGTGAAGTCGAGATCGGGAAAGTACTCGCTGCGCGCGGTGGTAGACGGCGCGATCGCGCGGCAGTTCCTGAGCGCGTGGGCTCCGGTGTCCTTGTAGGCGGGATGAGCCGGAGACAGCCATGCTCGCGTGACAGCGCCTCCTTGACGGTGGGCCTCGGTGCGCAACGCCTCCAGGCGTGAACGAGGTTGTGTGGTGGAGCCGATCTTGACGTACGCCGCGCCACCGGTGATTGCGAGCACGTATGCGTGTCCGGTCCCGTCCAGCGCACACCTGGGCACCTGGTGCGCTTCGAAGTGTCGGCGACGTGCCTCTGTCGGTGAGTCGCGATGGCGTTTGTCGTTGGGCA
This sequence comes from Streptomyces sp. NBC_00075, assembly GCF_045041225.1. Lineage (NCBI taxonomy): Bacteria > Bacillati > Actinomycetota > Actinomycetes > Kitasatosporales > Streptomycetaceae > Streptomyces > Streptomyces sp. NBC_00075. The sequence continues at coordinate 76,354 of NZ_CP108243.1, read as the reverse complement.
CGGATGGCACCACGGTCGCGGCGGAAGCGACCTGACGCCCGAGGCCCTGGGCGAGCTCAACCGGGCCCTGGATGTCGCGAAGGTCGACTACACCTCCGCGATCTACCCCGGCACGGTCCACGGGTTCACCATGTCCGACACCGACGCCTTCGACCCCGCCGGGCTACAGCGCCACTGGGAGCGCCTGCTCCCCCTCCTCGACCGCAGGCTGGCCAACAGCTGAGGCTCCGGCTCGGAAACCAGACCTGAAGTACACGGCTGCGATCAGCAGACGGCTCGGCGGGCCACACTGATGTCGGCATGGCCGGCCCGCCCGGCCACCGAACGCTGGATGGCCGACGAGCAGTCCGACATCGTCCAGAGCTTTCGGCCGGCGCGGCGAAATTGCTCGCCGTCGATCCCGGGCTGAGAAGAGACATCCGCGCACCCGAGTGACATCCGAACTCACCGACATTCAGAGGCCCACAGTCCCTCCGTGACATCCGAACTCATCGACAAACGACACTCGTTGAAGGCTATGCAGCCACCTGATCACCCACCGGCACGTCCAGAGGCTTTGTTAGGGCCGGTTACAGTCCCGTGCTGGGAGGATGATCAGACTCCTCGTCGGATCGCTGGTCTTCATATCGGTTACGGTGTTGCTGTTATGGCTGCTTGAGGAGGTGGGACGTTCCGTGGCAGAACCTGTTCCTGCGCGGGCGGGCTCGGCGTCGGCTCGGCGTTCTCCTGGGCGGCCGCCGGTGCCGTTGGAGCGCATCGTCGCCACAGCACTGCGGATCGTGGACGAGGACGGCTCCGACGCTCTGTCGATGCGGACGCTGGCTCAGCGTCTGGGCTCGGGCACGGCGACGCTGTATCGGCACTTCGACAACCGGGCGGCCCTGATCGCTCATGTAGTGGACCGCATGTTCGGCGTCGTGGAGCTGAACGGCGACGAACTCCTCGCGATGGGCTGGGAGCGGGCGCTGCGGACGGTCGCGCACACCATGTTCGACGCCTTGGCCCGGCACCGGAACGCGGCGCGCTTGATGGTCGAGCAGATTCCGCTGGGGCCGAACGCCATGGCACTGCGGGAGAGCTGTGTCGCGGTGTTGCTCGACTGTGGTTTTCCGCCGCGAGTTGCCGCGTACGCGTACGCGACTCTGGCCCGCTACGTCCTCGGGTTCGCCGTACAGGTCAACGGGCATGGCGGCGCAGGACGACCCGACGACACACAGGCGGAGGCCGCCTTTCAGAGTGTGGATCCGGACCTGTTCCCGGCCACCGTCGCCGTTGCCGGGGTGATGCCGGTTCCGATCGAGGACGAGTTCTCATTCGGCCTCGACCTGCTTCTCAGCGGGCTTGCCCGCCTGCGCGAGGAGGTCTGACCGAGCGACGTGATCACTCGGACGAGTTCTGGACACGGACCGCTCCTTCGGGCAGATCGCGCTCCGCGGTCAGTGGCAGCTCCACGGAGGTGAGCATGTCCCGGTAACGTTCAGCCAGTTGGGAAGGGAGCTTTCTGCTGAAAACCACCAGCTCCCGGAAGTAGCCGGACCCGATCCGCCGTGCATGGCGCGACCAGCGCAGCGGTACCGCGTTCTCCGGTGCCACCGTCACCCCGATCCCCTCGACCGCGAACAGAAGCGCGGCCGACACCTGGCCCGTGCGTGCCACGGCACGCGGAGTGAACCCGAAGTGGCCCGCCAGGCGGTCCACCACTTCGCTCATGCCCTGTTCCGGCTCGTAGAGCACCCAGTCGGCAGCAGCAAGTTCGGCCGGGCTCGCCGATATGCCTGGCGGGTACTCGGCGGAGCCGATCACCACCATCTCCTCGTACCCGAGGGAATGGACCGGCCCTTCCCAGAGGTGCGGTCGTGGGCCGACCGCGATGTCGCCCTGCCCGCCGCGCATGGCCTCCTCGAGGTCCCGGCGGTGGGAGTAGTCGTGCAGCCGCAGCAATGTCGAGGGGTATGTCGAGTGCCAGCGTGCCGCGGACGGCGGCAGGATGCCCGAGGCGACGGACCGCACCGTCAGGACATGGACGTCGCCTTTGCGGCCCTCGACCACCTCGCGTACCGAGTCCCGGGCGTCCTGGACGATACGGAGGACGTCCTGCGCCCGCGGCAGGAAGACTCGGCCGGCGGGGGTCAGCGTCACTCCCTGCCTGCCACGTTCCAGCAGAACCGCGCCCAGCTCCTTCTCCAGGGCTCCGACCTGCTGGGAAAGGGAGGGCTGCGTGACATAGAGCCGTGAGGCCGCTGCGCTGAAGGAGCCGGCCTCCCACACCGCGAGGAAATACTCCAGCTGACGTAGCTGCATTCGATCAAGCTACTGGAGCGGACGTCGCGCGTCGCCCGTGCGGTGTGCCGATACCGGTCGGCGCAGGCGCACACTCCGGTACACGGGGGACACTGCGCATCATGCCGTGACCACCACCCTGCTGTCCTTGCGGGCCAGTCGGGTCAACAGGTAGTCGACCTCGCTGCGTGCGCGCACAGACAGCGCCGCCCCGGGCTTGCGCTGGCTGTCGGAGGCCAGGATTCCGCGACGCTTCATCACATACTTGCGCACCGCCAGGCCGACGCCCGGTTGCTGTTCGTAGCGCAGCAGGGGCAGGTGGGCGTCGAAGACGTCATGGGCGGCGTCACGGTCGCCGGCGGCGGTGTGGCCTACCACGTCGACGAGGAGTTCGGGTGCGCAGTAGCCCGTCATGGCGCCGTCGGCTCCGCGCTCCGTCTCGAAGTCCAGGAAGAGGCCGCCGTTTCCGCACAGGATCGACAACCGAGGCATCGCTCCGTCGGCCTGCAGCTTGCGGAGTGCGCTGATCTTTTCCAGGCCCGGCCAGTCCTCGTGCTTCAACATCACGCATCCGGGCGCGACGGCTGCGATGCGGGCGATGACAGTGGGGGTCATGACGACGGAGAAGGAGAGAGGGTAGTCCTGGATCACGAAGGGCACGTCCTCGCCGATGGCGGTCGACGCGCCCTCGTAGTAGCTCACGATCTGGTCGTCTGTCCGCAACGTGTTCGGCGGGGCGATCATGACACCGTCGGCACCGGCCGCCATGACGTCAGCCGTCAGGGACCGCATGGCGGCATAGCCGGGTGCGGAGACACCCACGACGATCGGCAGGTCGGTGCGCTTGATGACGTGCCGGACGATGCGCACGCTTTCCTCGTGGGACAGCTTGGGGGCTTCACCCATCTGACCCAGCAGGGTCAATCCGGTGACACCGGCGGATCCGTAGAATTCGATCAGCCGGCTGAGCGAATTGAAGTCGATCCCGCCGGATTCATCGAAGGGTGTCGGCGCGATGGCGTATACACCTGTGGCGTCGCGGGACAGCGCTGCCATGTCTGCCTCCTGTGATTCTGACTTGATTTTTCAGAGGCTGGCGATGAGGCCGCCGTCGACACGGATGACCGAGCCTGTAATGTACGAGGCTTGACTGCTTGCCAGGAAAGTGACGGCGGCAGCGTATTCGCGCGGTTCGCCGTAACGGCCGACGGGGATCGAAGCGGCACTCTCGGCGGAGATCTCCTCGACGGGCCTCTGCTCCCGCTCTGCCTTGGCCTGGTCGAGGGTCTTCGTCCGCTGGGTGCCGATCCGGCCGGGAACGACCACGTTGCAGGTGACGCCGTCGGCCGCTACTTCCCGGGCCAGTGTCTTGGACCAGCCGAGCAGGCTGCCCCGCAGGGCGTTGGACAGTCCGAGGTTGGGAATGGGGGCGATCACGCCGGAGCTGGCGCTGGTGATGATCCTGCCCCAGCCGCGGGTCCTCATCAGGGGTGCGACCCGGTCGGTGATCGCGATCACCGGCAGCACCATGGACTGGAAGTGCCGCAGCCAGATCTCCGGATCCTGTCCGCCCACGAGCGAGGGCGGCGGTCCTCCCGTGTTGTTGACCAGGATGTCGACTGGGCCGAGAGTTCTCTCGACCGTCGTGATGTGCCGGTCGACTGCGCCCAGTTCTCCAAGGTCCCATTCGAGGGACACGGCCTTTCCGCCCAGGTGAGCCGCCGCTTCGACGGTGTGTTCAGCAGCCCGGGTACTGATGTCCGCCACGGCGACACCGGCGCCCTCCGCGGCGAGTGCTTGCGCAATGGCGCCGCCGAGACCCCCACCTCCACCCAGTACCAGCGCGGTTTTTCCTGAGATTCCCAGATCCACAGTTCTTTACTCCTCGGGCGGGGCCCCGTTCTCCGGCCGTACGGCCGACGGCGATGTCCGCCGCTTCAGGACGATTCTGCCAGGGAGATGCGGTGATCCTCCAATAGGAATTCCTCGCACTGCGTATAAGGGATGCCTATAGGCCCGTGATGGGAAAACGGGCTTGCCGAGTGCACGATGGGGTGGGGAAAGAGCTGTTGCGATTCGCCGATTCCCCACGCATTCCCATGGCCGTGACTGGAGGCCCCTATGTCCTTGCCGAAAACCATGAAGGCCGCGGTGCTGGGCGAACCCGGCACCCTTGCCGTCACGACGCTCCCCGTTCCGCAGGTGGGTCCGGAAGACGTCCTGGTGCAGGTCCGCAGAGCCTCCCTGTGCGGAACGGACCTGAAGATCCGAAGCCGGCACTTCTTCAGGGACGGCGGTCCCGCGGCGGGGGAGTTCGTACCGGGCCACGAATACGCGGGCGTCGTGGCAGCGGTGGGCAGCGCCGTGGACGAACTCCGCATCGGTGACCGGGTCGTGACGGAAGCTCACCGCGGTTGCATGCGTTGCGCCAACTGCCTGGCCGGGGCCTACACGGACTGCCTCAACTACGGCCTGCGGCACACCGGGCACCGAGTGCAGGGGATGACCGTCAACGGCGGTTTCGCACAGTACGCGCTCAACCATGTGTCGACCCTCCACCGGCTGCCGGACAGCGTCGACTTCGACGCGGCGGTCGTCCTCAGCACCGTGGGTACGGTGATGCACGCGTTCGACGTTCTCGGCACCCTCCTCGTGGGATCCACCGTCGCGGTGCTCGGCCCCGGGCCGATAGGCCTCCTCGCCACCCAGGTCGCGCGTGAACTCGGCGCGAGGACCGTCGCCCTGGTCGGCACCCGGGAAGCGAGGCTGGCCATCGGAAAGTCCTTCGGCGCGGACCTGGTCGTCAACTCCCGGACAGAAAACCCCGTCGCCGCGGTCCGGGAGGCGACCGGCGGGATCGGCGCCGACATCGTCCTGGAATGCTCCGGCGCCCCGAGTGCGGTGGACGACGCCCTGCGCATGGCCAGGCGTTCCGGGAAGGTCGTCCTCGTCGGGTTCTTCGAGCAGCCCGTGCAGGCCGACCTGAACCACGCGGTGATGAACGGCATCTCGATCCAGACGGTCCGCGGGGAGGGCACCGGCTCGCTGGCCCGCGCTGTGAGCCTCGCGGCCCGCGGCAGGCTCCGCACCGCGGAACTGGTCACCCACCATTTCGCGTTGACCGACGTCTCGGAGGCATTCGACACCTACGCCGAGCGCCGGGACAACGCCATCAAGGTCATGCTGGACATCTCTGAGGACCCGGAGTCCATCCGTGCCCGGTGACGGAGCGGCCTCGGCGCCCCACATCCCGGCAGCCGGGCGGGAGAAGGCGGCGACCGCCATGGCCGAGGCCGCCGCCGCCTGGCTGGGCACCCTGAGCGAGGACCAACTCCTGCTCGCCGCCTTCGACTCTCCGCTCCACCCGGATGCGGAGGCCGAGCGGCTGCGCTGGTTCTACACGCCCACGGGACACGGTGGGCTCGCCATCCGGGACCAGAGTCCCCGCCAGCAGAGCCTGGCCATGCAACTGGTGGCCACCGGACTGTCCACCGCGGGCTACGCCACGGTCAGTACCGTGATGGGCCTGGAGAACGTATTGGACCAGTTGGAAGGGTGGACCGTTCACTGGGGCAGGCAGCGTGGTCGGGACCCCGGCCTCTATTGGCTCCGGATCTTCGGCCGGCCTGGTGATCGCATCTGGGCATGGCGACTCGGCGGTCATCACATTTCCCTGAACAGCCTCGTCGTCGCCGGTCGGCTCGTCTCCACAACCCCCTGCTTCATCGGCGCCGACCCCGCCACCACCGAGCTGCTCGGAGGCACCCTGCGCCCACTCCAGGGTCCCGAGGACACCGCGCGCCGACTGGCCCGCAGCCTCGACGCGGACCAGTTCCGGCGAGCTCTGCTCCACCCCTGCGCCGTGTCCGACATCGTCTCCGGCAACCGGCCACACGTCCGCCACGGCGACACGATGATGCACATGCAGGACCTGTGGCGGGGACGGTTCGAAGATCCCGACTTGGACCGGCTCGTCAACGACATCGACCGCCGGGCGGAAGCGGCCAGTGGATACACCGACATCGACCATGCGCGCGTGGCCATCACGTTCCCTCCCAAAGGCATCAGCGGCCGCGACCTCGACGAAGGGCAGCGGCACCTGCTGCGCCGTCTCGTAGTCCTCTATACCGGACGGGCACCCGAATTCCTCGCCGACGCCTACGACACCCACTACGCGTCCGACACGGTCCTCGACCTGGTCCACTTCGGCTGGGCGGGCAGCACGGACGTCGGGAAGCCGCACTACTACCGGGTGCAGGATCCCCGCATCCTGATCGAGTACGACAACACCCAGCGCCACGCCAACCACGCCCACTCGGTGTGGCGTGACCTGACCTCCGACTTCGGACTGGACGTGCTGGCCGAGCACCGGGCACACATTGCACACGAGTGAAGGGCGTACGGGGAGCGTCGTACGCTCCTCACGCCGCCGCTCTCGATCAGGGGCCCGTCGCGGATGGACGACAACAGCCCGGTCGCTGCGCTCGAGGCGCCAGGCTGCCAGGACCGGTTGGACCAACTCTCAGCGTGCATCGGACAGATCACTCGGATACTGGCGTCGCTCACTCATCGGGACTCCTTCGTGGATACCCCCGGCTTCAGCCGCGGTAGGAATCGAGGACCTCACCGTTCGCAACCTGCTGAAGAACGGCAAGCTCGCCCGCGCCATCACCTATCGTGGACGGAACTGCGCTCCATGCTGGAGTACACGTGCGCCTGGTACGGGCGCGAACTCGTCGTGATCGACCGGTGGTTCCCCAGCTCGAAGCTGCGCGGGGCCTGCGGCAAGGTCGCGGCGAAGATGCCGCTGAACGTCCGCGAATGGACGTGCGAGTGCGGCACCGTGCATGACCGCGACGTGAAGGCGGCACGCAACATCCTGGACGCCGGGCTGGCAGCGTCTTTCTGTGGAGACGGTGTAGGACCTCAACGGGAGTCCTCCCGGACGGGGCGGTGGTCGGTTAAGCAGGAACCGCAGCGGGCGACTGCTGGAATCCCCCGCATTTAGGCGGGGGAGGAAGTCAGAACGTGGGGGCTGTCCGGACGTCGGACGAGAGTGCGCCCAGGCGTGCGTCTTCGACCGTGAAAGCACGACCACGGAACGGGGCGCCGTGGAATGGGACAGGCGTAAGCCCCAGCACGCCCCGGACGTCAACCCGCTCGGCCATCCAGGATCGACCAAATCAGCAGTCGCGCCAGCACTGCAGCCCTGGATCAGGCAAACCAGGAGGTGGCGGCGCTCTGCATATGGATGAAAACGACCTCTGATCCGTAAATGCGGGGCGGCGACGGATCCCGCGACTGCTTCGCGCGAGCCGCCGCATCCGCCCATCAGACTGGAATGACGGCACGACGTGAGATCGCGCGGCATCGACGGTTGCGAATGCCACACCATGAGCCTGCGGTGCAGCCGGGCTGGGTCGAAGCCCTGGATCTGTTGCTCAGCAGCAGCCCGTCGACGTCTTCATCGGTGAGCGATTCAACCCGCTCGGCCGTCCGCTGTCTTGGAGCGGTGCCGAAGGGGGGACTGCCGTGTTGGGTCAGGCATGGGCGGCGGGCCCGGCTTCGACGCCGTCGAGAATCGACTTGCAGTCCGAAGGACACATACGGGCTCGGGGTGTCCGCGAGTGCGGAGCCGATCGCGAACGCGATGATGCTCTGGGCGGTTTGCTCGGCATCCTGCCTGGTGAGTCCGGCCGTTTGGCAGACCGCGAGGAGGTGTTGGTCATGGCGGTGCCTGGCGGGGCCGTCGAGCGGTCGGACCGTCATGGCGGTCAGGAGCCAGGGGTGCCGGACACACATCGAACGCAGGTTGTCGGCCATGGCCAGGACGGCCGCACGCCAGGGGAGGTCGTCGAGACAGAGTGGAGCCTGCCCCCACACGCTGTCGACGGCCAGCAGGAGCAGTTCGTGTCTGCTCTTGATGTGCCAGTACAGTGCCGCCCCGGTGATGCCGAGACGACTGCCGACCCTTCGCATGGTCAGGTTCTCGATGCCTCCCTCGTCCAGAAGGACGACGGCGGCCTGGACGATCTGCTCCTGACGAAGAGGATCGCGGGTCGTGCCTGTCGTCGCCGTCATGGTCCTGTTCGCGTCGCCTTCTGCTGTGTGTAGGGGGCGCGGATCCGAGGGCTGGGGACGGCGGCCGTCGTGCCGGCGAGGACGGAGTGCCGTGCCCGCCGGCACGCGGTTCCTGCTTCGAGCCTGTTGGGGTGTCAGGCCTGAGGGCCTGCGGGCCCGATGCTGCGCAGCAGCCGCTCTCCGGACTCTCGGAGCTGGTCCTTGACGTCGTCGAGCTGGGACGTGAGCAGGGCGTGATCGCGTTTGCGCCAGGTGCCGGCGACCATCACCGCTTCGATGTTGGCGATGTCGGCGTGCAGGACCGTGGCGACCGGGTCGTGTGCCGGCCACAGGTTGAATGCCCGGGCGTCGATGGCGACCATGTCGGCTTGCATGCCTACCTCGATCCGGCCCACCTGGTCGGCCAGGCCGAGTGCCTTCGCTCCTTCGACGGTGGCCCAGGTAAGTGCCTGTTTGGCGGTGACCGAAGCGGTGTTGGCGTGCATGCCGGTCTCCTGTCGGTGTTGGGCGTGGTCCAGGCCGCGCTGGTGGGCCAGGGCGATGCGGGCTGCGGTGAGGAGCTTGCCGGGTACGGCGGTGTCGATGTCGGTGCCCAGGGAGGGCGCCGCGTGCAGGCGCAGCAGGGACCCTGTGATGGGTGTGCCGTGTCCTTGGCCCAGTTCGTTCTCCGGGGTGGTGGTGAAGGTGACCCCCGCTTCGAGGAGCATCTTGAGCCAGTCGTCGGGCAGGTCGATCCCGTGCACGATGTTGGTCAGAGGGCTGAACAGTCCGGCGGCGCGCACGGCTTCCCAGCCGGGTGCGGGTTCTCCGCCGCTCTGGTGCATGGAAACGACGAGGCCGCGTTCTGCGCCGGCTCGGAAATCGGCTACGGCGGTGTCGGGCGAGGTGTACTGCGGCCCTTGCAGTGCCATGCCCAGGGTGAGGAGGGCGTGGTCGCGGACGGGGCCCTCGAGCAGTCGGTCGATCTCGGTGAGGGGGTGGGGGGTGTCCGGCGCGCGGTAGGGCGTGCCGTGCAGGAAGACGGCGCGGATGCCTGCCTGGGCCAGGCCTTCGACGGCGGCGTCGGCGTGCTCGGGCGACAGGGCGTTGTGACACCAGTCGCCGAGGGTGGTCGTGCCGCAGTTGAGCTGGTTCAGTGCGCCGGCGAGATTGCTGATGTGCATGTCGGCGGGGGTGTAGTGCCCGACGCACTCGCCGTGGAGGTGGGTGAGGTACTCCATCAGCGTCCAGTCGGCGCCCGCGGAGCGCAGAGCGGTCTGCCAGGTGTGCAGGTGGGCGTTGACCAGGCCGGGGATGACGATGCGGCCGGAGAAGTCGACGATTTCGGTGTCGGGCGCCTCGATGTTCTCGCCGACGGCGGCGATGCGGTCACCGTCGACGAGGACATCGGCGTGCTCGGCGTCCGGACGGCCCGGCACCATCGTGATGACCTGCGCCCCGCGCAGCAGTACGCGACTCATGCGGTGGACCTCCAGCCGGGGGAGGTGTGGCTCTGCTGGGACATGGTGCGGCTCCTTGCTTATGGCGTCATTGCCCGCGCGGCGGATTGTGTGGTGGTGAGGAGGTCCCGGGTGGCGATGTGCCCGATGTAGCCGTCGGGACGGATCAGCACAAGCGTGTCGCCGTCCAGGCCGTAAGCGTCCTTCAGCGTGTTCTCAGGGTCGGAAAGGGTGAGGTTGTCGGCGGCACGCGCCCCGACCGTCAGCCGCTTCAGCTGAGCGCCGGCCGTCGGCCAGGCCAGCACGTCGAGGTCCCGGGCGGCGCCGGCGCCGTAGGCGATGGCGGTGAAGTGGGGCCCGCGGAAGGCATCGAACAGCCGGGTCCCGGTCCCGTCGGCGCGGAGCAGCTCGGCGTCCGGGGCGCGGTCACCCGCGCGCAGCGTCGAGGTACGCATGCCGTCGGCGGGTGCGAGCGGACCGCCGTAATAGGTCAGGGCGAGTTGCTGTTCGTCCTTGCCCCGCTTCATGCTCGACGGGTCGAGCTTGGCGATGCCGCCCCACTTCTCCGTGGATAGGCCCAGCACCCCGGCGGCGATCGGCTGCCGCTCGGCCTCATAGGTGTCCAGCAGCGCCGCGTTCGCCCCGGCGAGGACCTGACTGACTTTCCAGCCGAGGTTGTAGCCGTCCTGCATGCCGGTGTTCAGGCCCTGGGCGCCGGCCGGGGTGTGGACGTGCGCGGCGTCACCGACGAGGAAGACACGTCCTCGGCCGTAGTTCTCCGCCAGGCGGATGTTCGGTCGGAACACCGACGTCCAGTGGATGTCGTGCAGCTGAATGCGCCGGTCGCGGGTGTGGGAGTGGATCCGGTGGAGGATGTCGTCCTTGTCCGAGGGAGGTTCCTCGTCCGGCCCGAGGCTGATCATCCACTGGAACATGTCGCTGCCGGGGAGCGGACAGGCGCCGATGCGTTTGCCGCCGCGGCCGGGCCACATGTGCCACCGGTTGCGAGCCAGCCCGGTCACGGTGGCATCGACGATGAGCATCCGGTCGCTCTCGTGCGTCGTCCCGACGAATCCGATGCCGAGTTGCTTGCGCACCGCGCTGGAACCGCCGTCGGCGCCTACGACGTACCGGGCGACGATCTCCTCGGTGCCGTCCGCGCCCGCCACCTTGGCGACCACCGTGTCCTGGTCCTGCGTCAGCTCGGTCAGTTCCCTGCCGAACTCGATCTCACGGCCGAGTTCGCTGAGCCGGGCGTGCAGTGCGCGGTCCGTGCGGAACTGAGGGATCAGCCAGGTGTTCGGGTAGGGGACGTCCGGGGCGGCCTCCCTGTGGGGGAACATCTTCCAGGGCACGGCGATGGGGCCCGCATGGATCCCGAGCTTGGGGTAGATGCTGCCGCCGGCCAGCACCTCGTCGAGGGCACCGAGGTCTTCGAGGACTTCGAGGCTGCGGGGCTGGACGCCCTTGGCGCGGGACCCCTCGAAGGCGTGGGGAGACCTGTCGATGATCCGTACGTCGAGTCCCCGCCGTACGAGGTCGATCGCCACAGCGGAGCCCGAAGGGCCCGCACCGATGACCAGGACGTCGACGACCTGCGGGTTGTTCATGAGTCGAGCCTTTCGGCGCGTGCGGCCACGAACGGGACGATCTGATCGGCGACGTGGCGCGGGCGTTCAAATGGGGCCATGTGCCCGCACTTGGGAATGACATGATGATGCTGGGGCTTCAGCAGGGCGCGAGCCGTGTTGAGGTGGGCCAGGGGTGTGACGTCGTCCTCGTCGCCCCACAGGAGCAGTGTGGGAATGCCCAGTGCGCCCGTCTGCCGGAAGAGGTCGTCACGGCCGGAGACCGGCAGGTGTTGCAGCGTGTCGAAGACCGCGTACAGCGAACCCTCGAAGCGAAAGGCGTCGAGGACCATGTCCGTCAGTTTCGAGCCGAGCTCGGGGTCGCGGACGTTGTGCCCGAGGTGCCCCTCGAGTATCCGGCGGCCGCGCCGCCGGGCGACGACACCGGCCAGCAGATCGTTGCGCAGGAGCCGGTGCGGGGAGGTCGGCCGCGGTTTCGCGAGACCGGCGGGGCCGACGATGGTCAGGGTGGGCACCAACGAGCGATGCCGGGCGGCGTAGTTCATGGCGACCAGCGCCCCCATGGAGGTGCCCACGAGATGCAGCGGGCGCGTGGTCAGGCCGAGCCGTTCGGTCAACTCGGTCAGCTGTCGCGCGAAGAGGGTTTCGTCGTATCGCCCCCGCACCCGGTCCGAGTAGCCGCGGCCGTACGCGCTGCAGGTCAGAGTCCGCAGCCCGCGGCCGTTCAGCTCGGTGACGAGGTCGTCCCAGTAGAAGAGCGGGATGGTCAGGCCGCCCGCCATCACGACCATCTCGCCGTCCTCGGGGCCCTTCAGTTCGTAGTGCGTGACGCCGTCGGAGAGTTCGACGAAACTGCCGCGCAGGGCTTGCCGCGATTCGGCGGTGAGCCGTCGGTCCTCGCCCGGTGCGACGAAGTACTTCATGGAACGGGCCTCCTTGGCCTCAGTGCGTGGGGGTGTCGGTGGAGGAGCGCAGGAACTTCGCGATCGCGTCCGAGACCCAGTGGGGCTCCTCTTCGGGCAGCAGGTGACCGCCGTTGGGGTGCACCAGCTCTGCGGCGCCGGGGATGTCCCGGGTGAAGTGCTGGCCGTCGATGCCCGTGCTGCGCAGTACCAGCGTGGGTGTCGTGATGTGGGGGATCTGTGCGCTGCGGTCGGGCTGGTCCGTGTTGCAGAAGTCGACGAAGGCCGAGCGGTTCCCGGGCCGGTTCATGAGCTGGTGGGCGCGGTCCACCATGGCGTCGTCCACGATCGTCGAGTGCGAGCCGACGTTCGAGCGCAGGTTGCGTTCGATGGCGCCGCGCGGCATCACCCGCCGCAGCAGGGGGCGCAGTAGTGGGTTGCGTGTCAGGCGCATGCCGGCCGGTATCTCTTTCTCCGGGTATCCGGTGGCGTTTACCAGCACCAGGCCGGTCAGCCGCTCCGGGTGGTCCAGCGCGAGGTTCCAGGCGATGTTGCCGCCCAGTGAATTGCCCGCCACCGCGTAGCGCGGCATGCCCAGGGTCTCCAGGAAGTCCGCCACCGTCGCGGCATAGGCCGGGATGCGGTAGTCGCGGTCCGTGCGAGGGCCTGTCAGGCCGAACCCGGGCAGGTCGGGGCGGATGACGTCGAACGACTCCGACAGCAGGTCCGCCGCACGGTCGAAGTGCTGAAGCGACGACGCGCTGCCGTGCAGCAGGACGAGTGCCGGGCCGCCGCCGGCGCGTTTGTAGTGGATCCGCAATCCATCTACCACGACGAACCGGGAATCGGGCTGCGGCTCAGACCAGGTACTCATAATGGATACACTGTTGCCGATAAGGTGATCGTGTCAAGTGCAAGTCCTGGGAAGTCGCGGCTCCGCGGCCTGCGACGTCGAGCGCACGCTTCGGGGGCGCCTCGCCGGAGTGGCGTCCGGAGCCGTGTGCGACGCTCATCCCGGCATCGCCTCAGGCTGTGTCGGTCGGCGGTCGACCAGCATGTTCGGCGGCTTGAGGTCGCCCCGGGCGGCGGCTGTTCGCCCGCGGTGGATCTGACGATCGTGATCGGCGTATGCGCCCGCAGTCTGCTGGGAGGCGCATGGTGCCCGACAGGGGCCAAGGGCGTGGATACGGGGTCGGTGATCGCGGATGCGGCGATGCCGAAGCCGCCGCGTCTGGGCCAGCCCGACGGGCTGCGCCTTCGCATGCTGCGCCCGTGGTGCGAGCCGTGGCCATGCAGGACAGGCCATACGTGGCTGCCGCGGCTGGCCCGATGCCCTCGATGCTGCTCGGGTGTCTGCGCCCAATCAGTGAGAGCCCGGCCCGCGGTATCTCGATCGGCGCCGCTTACCTCGCCGCTGGAGTCGGTCGGCTGTTGGCGGTGTCTTCGGCGCGCTCAGTAGAGGGCCGATCGCTGCGGCGACAACTGGCGGCCGAGCCGGAGGGCATTTCGACCGTACCTGCCGCTGAACTGCCGGGTTCGCCCTGTCGGATCATCACGGACGGTCCGGAAATCGGCCCAGAGGCGGCGCGGCGGATACGGGCGCACCGAGGCCCCGTGACAGGGCGCGGGCTGTGGCCCGCAGAGCGGGAGAGATGAACCGTGGCTCTGTGTGGCCCGCCGGTACGACAACCGAGAGAGCCGCGACGACGTCTCCGTCCGCGCCTCGCACCGGCACTGCGGCAGCGAGCAGCGGGCGAGGTTTCTGTCGGTTGACGACGGCGATCCCGTTGCGGCGTACCTCGGCGAGGGCGCGGCGCAACGCGGCCGAGGAGAGGGGCACGCCTTCCGGTTCGTGGACCAGTGGTTGGGCGAGGTAGGTCTCCTGGAAATCCGGGTCGGCGTGGGCAAGGAGAACGAGACCGACCCCGGTGGAATGCAGCGGAAGGCGGCCGCCCACGCGGTACAGCACGTCGATGGCCTCACGCGCCGACAACCGTTCGACCAGGAGAGCTTCCGTGCCGTCCAGGACTGCGAACAGCACGTGCTGGTGCGTCGCCTCGTAAAGGTCCTCCATGAACGGGAGCGCCACCGTGCGCAGTCCGTGGGCGCGGGGGGCGAGTGAGGCTACCTCCCACAGACGCAGACCGACGACGAAGCGGCCGTCGGCCTCCCGTTCCAGAGCCCCCCAGTGGAGCAGGCGCCGGGCGAGCCGGAGTGTCGTACTGGGCGGGGTGTCCGTGACCCGGCTCAGTTCGGCGAGAGTCATGGCGCGGCGACTCTCGTTGAAGGCCGTGAGCAGAGCGAACGCCCGGTCGATCACCGGATCGCCCTGGGCCGGCCGGCGGCCCCGAGAGACGCTGGGGGGGTTCGTCATGCCTGCAGTCTCACCCTCCGGGCCGCTCCTCGTACATTGCGGCAAGGTTTCGATCGCATGCCATTCATTGGAATTGCCGCTGGTGCCGATCTGGTCGTTCTCCCACTCTTACCCCACACGTCGACGAGACGCCTCTCAGGTTCCGAGCCGAGCCGATTCCGAGGAGACCCATGACTGCGGAGTTCACACAGAGCGGTGCGGAGCAGTTCTCCCTTCCGGGCAAGCCTGTGCCCTTCTTCCTGGAGGCAGGTGAGGGGGAGCGGGCGCACCTGTACGACTCACTGATCACCGTGCTGCTCAGCAAGGACGAGACCGACGGACAGTTCGGAGTGTTCACCTACTCCGCTCCCAAGGGCGACGCGATCCCCACACATGCGCACGCCGATGTCCACGAGACGTTCTTCCTGCTCTCCGGGCGGGCTCGTGTGTGGGTCCAGGACGCGCAGGGGGAGCAACACGAGAAGCTGCTGAGGACCGGCGACTTCGGCTACGTACCGGCGGGCTGCCTGCACACCTTCCGTGTAGAGGCTGACGAGACCAGGATCATGGGCGTGTCCAGCGGCGGTTTCGAGCGCTTCTTCGCCGCGTCCGGCACCCGTACGGACTCCCTGGAACCGCCCCGGCCGCCGTACATCCCCTCGCCGGAACAGATCGGCCGCGCGGCGCGCGAGTACGGCAACGACTTCCGGTTCGACCTGCGTCCCTTGGACGGCTGACATGGCCGGGCGCGCCACGCCGCTCCCCACCACGGAAGTCACACCGGCGGGCACCCGGCTGCTGCGAGGGGTCGAGTATGCAACACCGGACGGTTTCCGCCCGCTCCTGCTCGATCTCCACCTCCCCGCCGCGCACCCTGCCGGGGGCCCCGTGCCGGTCGTTGTCTTCCTGCACGGTGGCGGCTGGAGGACCGGAAGTCGCGCTCGGTTCGGGCCGGCCTTCGAGGCGTGGGAGGTCAGTCCGTTCGACCTGCTCGCGGCGGCCGGCTTCGCGGTCGCCTCGATCGACTATCGGCTCAGCGCGGAGGCCGTCTTCCCCGCTCAACTGCACGACGGCAAGGCCGCCTTGCGCTGGGTACGACGGCACGCCGAGGCGCTGGGGCTCGACGCCGAACGGGTCGTGCTGTGGGGCGAGTCGGCGGGCGGCCACCTCGCCGCACTGCTCGGACTGACTGCCTGCCGACCGGAGCTGGAAACCGACCCCGTGGTGGCTGCTCCGTACGCCGATGTGGTCGGTGTCGTGGACTGGTACGGGCCGGCCGACCTGCGGACCATGCAGAGCCAGTCCCGCCCCGACGCCGTGACCGTGCCCGACGCGGCGGATTCCCGGGAGGCCCGGTTGATCGGTGCGCCCGTCCCCGACGCGCCCCGGCTTGCTGCGGAGGCGAGCCCGGTCACCTACGCCTGCGCCGGCGCTCCCCCCTTCCTGCTCGCCCACGGGACGGCCGACCGGTTCGTCCCGAGCGCCCAGAGCGAACAGTTCGCCGACGCGCTGCGAGCCTGCGGCGGCGAGGTGACCTTGCGGCTCATCGACTCCGCGGACCATCTGTGGGCCGGTCTGCCCGATCCGCGGACCGTCTTCGACGAGGCCCTGGACTTCGCCCTGCGTGTCTGCGCCCCGATCGCGGCACGCACCCCCCGCCGGCCCGCCGCCGTGCGCGCCTTCTGACTCCACCCCCGTCCCCGCCCGTCGGCATCGACCCGCCCAGGTCGTAGGCAAAGGAGCCTCGGTAATGAATCGTTTCAAACTCTCTTCGGCAAGAAACAGCATGCTCTTGGCGACCACTGTCGCCCTCGCCTCCACCGGTGTCACGGCTTGCAGCTCGTCCTCCGCGAGCGGTTCCTCGGCGTCCGCGTCGGACACCCTCACGGTCGGCATGGACGGCGACTCGGCCGCGAATGGCTACGACCCCGCCAAGTACACGGAGATGCGGCAGTTCTTCGAGAGCGTGTACGACTCGCTCTTCGTCAAGACCGCCGACGGCGGCGTCAAGCCGAGCTTGGCCACCAAGTTCGCGTACAACAAGGACAAGACGCAGCTGACCCTCACGCTGCGCAAGGGGGTGGCGTTCGCAGACGGCAGCAAGCTCACCGCCGGCGTGGTCAAGAAGAACCTCGACCGACGCAATGACGCCGCCCTGGTCGCGTACGGGAACATGGCCAAGGGCGGACAGGCCGAGATCAAGCAGGTCACCGCACCCGACGACCAGACCGTCGTCCTCACCTTCGCCAAGGCCCAGCCGACCTTCCAGGAGCAGCTCGCCTCCGACGCCGGAATGATCGTCAGCGCCAAGGGGCTCGCCGACAGCAAGGCCCTCGGCGTCGCACCCTACGGCTCGGGCCCCTACACCCTCGACAAGTCGGGATCGGTCAAGGGCAGCAAGTACACGATGGTGCGCAGGAAGGGTTACTGGAACTCCGCGGCCTTCGCCTACGACACCGTCGTCTACCGTGCCCTGCCGGACCCGCAGGCCAGAGCCAACGCCCTGGTCTCCGGTCAGGTGGACGTCGCCGCGGTCGCCGGATCGACCTCCTCGTTCGTCAAGTCGCGCGGCACGGGGCTGTCCTCCCTGGGCGGCACGGTGGTGACCCTGCCGGTCTTCGACAAGAAGGGCACGGTCTCCAAGCCGTTCGGCGACGAGAGGGTACGCCAGGCCATCCAGGTCGCCGTCAACCGCCAGGACCTGGTGAGCGGTCTCCACAAGGGCGACAAGCCGACCTCCAACGCCTTCCCGTCCTCCTTCGACGGCTACGACGCCTCGCTCAACACCACCTGGGGCTACAACCCGGACAAGGCCAAGAAGCTGCTCGCCGAGGCCGGATACGCCAAGGGCTTCTCCTTCACGGTGGTCACCAGCCAGGCCAATCAGACCGACCTGGAAGCGATCCAGAAGCAGCTCGAGGCAGTCGGGATCGACATGAAGCTCAAGGCCGCCGCCTCCACCGAAGAGGCCTTCGCAGCCGTGAACACCACCCCGCTCGGCTACCTCGCGTTCAACTGGCCGGAACCGGTGGTAGCCATGCAGGCCGTCGTCCTCGGCGGGTTCCTGAACACCCAGAAGGCGACCGACAAGCAGCTCACGGAGGACACGGACGCCGCCGCGGGCGCCACCGGCGCGAAGCGGACAGAGGCTCTCACCAAGCTCAACACCCGCCTGGTGGAAGCGGGCTGGCTGATCCCGCTGTACGAGAGCTACTCCTACGCCGGTTACAACACCAAGAAGGTCAAGCCCCTCACCTTCGCGGGCAACGACGCCTACCCGCTCCTGTCCTCGATCAAGCCGGCCTCCTGACGACCGGCCCGGTCGGGGACCACTCGAAGAAGAAGAGGAAGGAGGAGGCTCCGTGACCAGATTCCTCGCCCGGCGGGCCGCGATGGCGGTCCTGACGCTGCTGGCGGTGATCGTCCTGACCTTCGCACTCGTTCACTCCATTCCCGGCAGCCCGGGCGCGGTGATGCTCGGCCCGGGAGCCTCCGCGCAGGAGATCCACGCCCAGAACGAACTGCTCGGCTGGAACCAGCCGCTGGCCGTCCAGTTCTGGGACTGGATCACCCACGCGGTCCGCGGCGACCTCGGCACCTCCCTCACCGGAGGCAACGAGGTCGGCCCGGACCTGGCGTCCCGGCTCCCGGTGACCGCGGCCATTGCATTCGGCGCCACTGCCCTGAGCGGTGTGCTCGGCATCGTCTCGGGAGTGGTGGCGGCGGTCCGCGGCGGTCTCGTCGACCGGTTGATCACAGCTTTCTCCGGGATCGTGGTGTCCCTGCCGACCTTCTGGCTGGGCATCCTGCTGGTCTACGTCGCCTCCATCCGGCTCGGCTGGCTCCCGGCGACCGGCTACACCCCCTTCGCGGACTCTCCCGTCGACTGGGCGAAGAGCCTGGCCCTTCCGGTGCTCAGCCTGGCGATCGGCGGGGCTGCCCTCGTGGCCCGGCAGGCGCGCGCCTCCATGGTCGAGGCCCTGGGGCAGGAACACATCAGGACCTTGCGCGCGACGGGTATTCCGCCCTGGCGGCTGCTGTACGTGCACGCGTTGCGCAACGCGAGTGTGCCCGTAGTGGCGGGGCTCGGCATGCAGTTCGTCGGGCTGTTCGGCAGCACCGTCATCGTCGAGCAGATCTTCGCTCTGCCGGGTCTGGGACAGGTCGCCCAGGCCGCGGTCACCTCCCACGACTTCCCGTCCGTGCAAGGAGTCGTGATCATCGCGACGGTCGTCGTCGTGGTCACCAACGTCGCGCTCGATGTGCTGATCAGCGCGCTGAACCCGAAGTTGCGTGCGGCATGAGCGAATACCTTCAGGCGAAGCCGGCCCAACAACTGCTCGAACAACCCGAGCACACCGTCACCGAGGCGTCGCAGCCCGCCCGGCACCGACTGCCCCGGCTGCTGCGCAGGCCGGGCGGCATCTTCGGACTCGGCTGGCTGGCACTGCTGGTGATGCTCTCGCTCACGGCGTCCTGGTGGATCCCGTACGGGACGAACGACCAGCAACTGGCGGCCGCGTTGCAGGGACCCAGTGCCCAACACTGGCTCGGTACCGATGAACTTGGGCGCGACCTGCTCAGCCGGATCTTCGCCGCCGGGGCGAGCACCTTGGGGGCCTCCCTGCTGACCGTGGTGGTGGCCTACGCCATCGCCGTCCCCCTGGCGCTCGTCGCCGCCGAGCGCGGCGGGCACACGGAGACGGTCATCAGCCGCACCACCGAGATCATGATGGCCCTGCCGGGCACGGTGATCATCCTCGCGTTCATAGGGGTGTTCGGCGTGGACACCGTGCTCATCATGACCGTGCTGGGCGTGTTGATCTCGTCCGGGATGTACCGGGTGCTATTGGGGGTGGCGCGCTCCCTGCGGGAGCAGTTGTACGTGGACGCGGCCCGGGTCAACGGCCTCGGCTCCTGGAGGGTCAACCTCCGCCATGTGCTGCCGGGCATGCGGACGGTCCTGGCCGTGCAGGCGGCCCTGCTGTTCGGGATCGGCCTGTTGATCCAGTCCGGCCTCGCCTTCATGGGCTTCGGCCCGAAGCCGCCCGCGCCCAGCTGGGGCGCCATGATCGGTACGGCCTCACAGCACATCTACGACGCGCCCTGGCTGATGGTGCCTTCCGGACTGGTGCTGTCCCTGACCGTGATCGCAGCCAACCTGGTGGCCGACGCCCTGACCGACCCGGAGGAAGCACCCCGGGCCGCCCAGCGGGCCGGGAAGCGGAAGGGCGGGACCTCCGCCGGGCCGGCCGAGCCCGACGGATCGGGAGTACTGGACGTACGCGACCTGACCGTGGCCGTCGACGACGGACCGGTGCTGGTCAGCGGTGTCTCCTTCCGGGTCGAACCCGGCCGGGTGCTCGGCCTGGTCGGCGAGTCCGGCTGCGGCAAGACCATGACCGCGCTGGCCGCACTCGGACTGCTGCCCGCCGGAGTCGCGGTCACCGGCGGCGCTCTGTACTGGCAGGGCCGTGACCTGGCAGGCCTCGACGAGCGACACCTACGCCCGGTCCGCGGACGCGAGATCGCCTACGTCTCACAGGAGCCGATGGTCGCCCTCGACCCCATGTTCTCCGTCGCCTACCAGCTCACCGGACCGCTGCGGCGACTGCGCGGACTGTCCCGCGCGGAGGCGAGGGACGGCGCCGTGAGCCTGCTGAAACGGGTGGGAATCGTCGACCCCCAGGCCGTCATGCGCAGTTACCCCCACCAGCTGTCCGGCGGCATGGCCCAGCGAGTGGCGATCGCCCTGGCCCTGACCGGCGGCCCGAAACTGCTGGTGGCCGACGAGCCGACCACGGCCCTCGACGTGACCGTACAGGCGGAGATCCTCAGCCTGCTGCGCTCACTCGTCAGCCAGTCGGGCACCTCGGTCGTGATCGTCACCCACGACCTCGGTGTCGTCGCCGACCTCTGCGACGACGTCGCGGTGATGTACGCCGGCGAGATCGTCGAATCCGGAACGGTGACCGAGGTGTTGGACGCTCCCCGTCATCCGTACACCAAGGCGCTCCTCGGGGCGAACCCGCATGCGGGTGAGGCCTTGACGCCCTCGCACCGGCTGACGGCCATCCCCGGCCAGGTGCCGACGCCCGGCAACTGGCCGCAGGGATGCCGCTTCCGTGACCGCTGCCCCTTCGCGACAGACGCCTGCGGGCAGTCCGTGGCACTGGAATCGGCTGACCGGGGCGGCACCGTTCGCTGCGTCCGAGCCAACGAACTCGCGGTGGCCGCCGCCCACCCGGACGAGAGGACCCCGGCATGAGCACCACCACGGCCCCGGCCGACACCGCGCAGCCCCTCGCCCTGGACGTGCGCGAGCTGACCGTCCACTACGGCCGCCGCTCCCGGCGCAAGCCGGTGCCTCCAGCCGTCGACGGTGTGTCGTTCGCCATCGCGCCCGGCGAGACCATCGGCCTGGTCGGCGAGTCGGGCTCGGGCAAGTCGACCATCGGCAAGGCGGTCCTGGGTCTCCAGTCCGCGACCGGGGGATCGATCTCCTTCTTCGGAGAAGACATCACCCATGCTGCCCCAGTCCGGCGGCGCGCCCTCGCGGCGCAACTGCGGGTGGTGTTCCAGGACCCGTACTCCTCCCTCAACCCCGCCATGACCATCGGCGAGACCCTCGCCGAGCCGCTTCGACTGATAGGCGTCGGCAAGGCGGAGGCGGGTCGGCGGGCGCGCACCGCCCTGGAACGGGTGGGGCTGCCCGCTTCCGCCGCCGACCGCAGGCCCCGCCAGTTCTCCGGCGGCCAGCGGCAGCGCATCGCGGTGGCCCGTGCCCTGGTGTGCGACCCGAAGGTCGTGGTGTGCGACGAGCCGGTGAGCGCACTGGATCTGTCGACTCAGGCCCAGGTGCTCAACCTGCTCGCCGACCTGCGTGACGAGCGGGGGCTGTCGTACCTGTTCGTCGCCCACGACCTCGCGGTGGTCCGTTTTCTCGCCCAGCGGGTGGTGGTCCTCTACCGCGGCCAGGTGATGGAGACCGGTGCCGCGGCAGCCGTGGTCGAACATCCCCGCCACCCCTACACCCGGGCCCTCACCGCCGCCGCACCGGTGCCCTGCCCCGCCGAACAGGCGGCCCGGCGCGCCGCGCGCGAGGCGATGGGCATCGGAACGGCCGGACTCGGAACTGCCTCCACCGCCGGCTGCCCGTTCGCGTCGCGATGTCCCCTCGCCACCGACGTGTGCCGCGCCGAGCGGCCCACGCTGCGCAGGGTCGGCGACAGCGATGTCGCCTGCCATCACGCCACCGACTGACCTCCCCCTCGACGACCGCCCGACGCTCACGACCCAGGAGCTGTTCCCATGGACCCCACACTCGACGATCTCGTACGCAAGCTTGACCTTGAGACCAAGCTCCGGCTGATCTCCGGCGCGGGCGCTTGGGCCACGCAGGCCTGCGAGGAGATCGGTCTGCGGCCGATCAGCGTCTCCGACGGGCCGGTCGGCATCCGCGGCCCGGTCGAGGACGAGCGGGACTGGTCGGCCAACCTGCCCTCCTCCAGTGGCCTGGCCGCCACCTGGGACGAGGAACTGCTCCACCGCGTGGGCGGCTTGCTCGCCGCGGAAGCGGTACGCAAGGACGTCGACGTGGCGCTCGGCCCCACGGTCAACCTGCACCGTTCCCCGCTGGGCGGCCGGCACTTCGAGTGCTTCTCGGAGGACCCGCTCCTGACCGGCCGGATGGCGGCCGCCTATGTCCGCGGCCTCCAGGACAACGGGGTCGGCGCCTGCCCGAAGCACTTCGTCGCCAACGACTCCGAGACCGACCGCACCTCGGTCGACATCCGGGTGGACGAACGCACCCTGCGCGAGCTCTACCTCGCCCCCTTCGAGCACCTCGTCACCGAGGCGGACCCCTGGACCGTGATGGCCGCCTACAACGGCGTCGACGGCGCGCCCATGACGGAGAGCCCACTGCTGCGTGACGTCCTGAAGGACGAGTGGGCCTGGGACGGTCTGGTCGTCTCCGACTGGGGCGCCGTCTACGGCACCGAGGAGTCCGCCTCCGCCGCGCTCGACCTGGCCATGCCGGGACCGTCGGAGCAGTGGGGCGAGCCGCTGCTCGCCGCGGTGCGCGAGGGCTGTGTCCCAGAGGCCACCATCGACGACAAGGTGCGCAGGCTGCTGCGGCTGGCCGCCCGCGTCGGCGCTCTCGACGGACACCGGGCCGCCGCCGGACGCCCCGATCCCGGCACGGTCGCGCAGGGCGGGGCACTGGCCCGTGAGGCCGCGACCGCCGCCATGGTGCTCGTCCGCAACCACGGGGATCTACTGCCTCTCGCGACCGACAGGCTGTCCCGCGTCGCCCTGCTGGGCCCCGGAGCGCTGGACGCCCGGCCGCTCGGCGGGGGCAGCGCGACCGTCTTCCCGCCCTATGTCGTCAGCCCGCTGGAAGGACTGCGCTCGGCACTTGGCGACCGCGTCGAACTGGTCACCGCGCCGGGGGCTTCCCTCAGCGACGACCTGCGCGCCCCGCGCCCCGGAGAGCTCTCCCAGCCCGGCACCCTCCGGTGGCTCGACGCGACCGGAGCGTGCCTGAAAGAGGAGCCGACGGCGGGCACGCACTTCGTGCGCGACCTGAAATCTGTCGAGGAGGGCAGCGTCTCCCTCGAACTGCGCACCGTATTCACCGCCGACACCAGCGGCGACTGGCAGCTCGGCATCAGGGGTGTCGGCGCGTTCGTCCTCGACCTCGACGGTGAGACGGTCATCGACACACACATCGTCCGCGACCCGCTCGACATCGGCTCAGTGGTCGGCGCCGCGCCGCAGGAGTGCATCACCCGGCGGCTGAGGGAGGGCCAGAAGGTCGACGTGCGGCTGCGGTTCACCTGGGGGCAGGACATCATGCTGTTCTGGGTCGGCCTGGTGATCGGCGAACCCAGGTTGCCCGCCGACCAGCAGCTCGCCCGCGCCGTCGAACTTGCCGCCGCCTCCGATGTCGCCGTCGTCGTCGTGGGCACCACCGAGGCAGTCGAGAGCGAGGGCTTCGACCGTACGACCCTGCGACTGCCCGGCGACCAGGACGCCCTGGTACACGCCGTGGCCGCCGCCAACCCGCGCACCGTCGTCGTGGTCAACTCCGGTGCCCCCGTGGAGATGCCCTGGCGGGACGACGTCGCCGCCGTGCTGCTGGCCTGGTTCCCGGGCATGGAACTGGGCAACGCGCTGGCGGACGTACTGCTCGGCGTCGCGGAGCCCGGCGGCCGGCTGCCCACCACCTGGCCGGCCCGCGACGAGGACGTCCCGGTGTGGAACACCACCCCCCGGGACGGAGTGCTGGAGTACACCGAGGGCCTGCACATCGGCCACCGCGCCTACCTGCGCGCGGGCACCGAACCCGCGTACTGGTTCGGCCACGGCCTGGGCTACACCACCTGGGAGTACGAGGCCTTCGACGTACCCGCCCACGTGCGCCCCGGCGAGGACCTGACCGTCACCGTGCGCCTGCGCAACAGCGGGGAGCGGCGAGGCAAGGAGGTCGTACAGGTCTACGTCGCCCGGCCCGACTCGGACGTCGAACGCCCCGAACTGTGGCTGGCCGGCTTCGCCGTCGTCGAGGCCGGCCCGGGCGAGGCCATGGACGTCCCCGTACGCATCGCCGCGCGAGCCCTCCAGCACTGGTCGGTGACCCGTCGTCAGTGGCGGACCGAGAGCGGCGCGTTCCTTCTCTCCGCCAGTCGATCAGCCGGCCGGCCGATCCTCACGGACGAAACGGTGGTCTCAGGATGAACTCGCCCACCTGTCTGCGTGCCGAACAGTTGGAACACGCCCTGGGCATCGGCACGCGTCGGCCCCGGCTCTCCTGGTGGCTTCCGGCCGACTCCCGCGTGCAGCTGGCCCATCGGATCAGAACAGGCGAGGGCTGGGACTCCGGCCGCGTCGAGGGGGCCGACAGCGTCCATGTGCCGTACGGCGGCCCCCCGCCTGGCTCCGGTGAACGGATCACCTGGCAGGTCAAGGTCTGGACCGACGTCGGCGAGAGCGACTGGTCCGAGTGGGCCTGGTTCGAGACAGGGCTGCTGGACCCCTCCGACTGGCAGGCCTTGTGGATCGAGCCCGTCGAGACCGAGGTGCCGCCCGCCGGACACCGCCCGGCCCATGTGTTGCGTACCCCTTTCTCGACGACGTCCCCGGTCCGCCGGGCCCGCCTCTACGCCACCGCGCAAGGGCTGTACGAGGCGTTCCTCAACGGCGAGAGGATCGGGGACGCCGAACTGACGCCGGGCTTCACGCAGTACGACGTACGGCTTCAGGTCCAGACGTACGACGTCACCGCACTGGTGCGGGAGGGCGACAACGTCCTCGGGGCACTCCTGTCCGATGGCTGGTTCCGCGGCCAGATCGGCATCACCCGCGCCCACGACCAGTGGGGGAAGCGGGTGTCGTTCCTGGCGCAGCTGCATCTGGAACATGAAGACGGCACCACGACCGTCGTGTGCACCGGGAAGCACTGGCGCTCGGCCACCGCGCACATCGTCGAAGCCGACCTCATCACCGGCCAGTTCAGCGACCTGCGCCGGACACGCACGGGATGGGACGTACCCGGGTACGACGGCCAGGACTGGGAGACGGTCGATGTCGCCGACCACGGCTGTTCCGGACTGGTCACCTCACCGGCCCCGCCCGTGCGGCGCGTCGAGGAAATCGTCCCCGTTTCGGTGACCCGGCCGCGCCCCGACCGACAGGTCTTCGACCTCGGCCAGAACATCAACGGCTGGGTATGGCTGCGCGACCTCGGCCCGAAAGACACCCGCCTCACCCTCACGCACGGCGAATCACTCGGCCACGACGGTGACGTGACGACGGACCACCTCCGCGTCGACCTGTCCTTCCTGCCCGAGCCCCTCCCGGCCGGCCAGGTCGACCACGTCGTCTCGGCAGGCCGCCCGGGCGAGACCTTCGAGCCCCGGCACACCACTCACGGCTTCCGCTATGTCCGTGTCGAAGGGCACCCCGGCGAGCTGACCGCAGACGACCTGCGGGGCGTGGTGGTCCACACCGACCTGCGGCGCACCGGCTGGTTCGAGTGCGGAGACGAGCGGATCAACCGGCTGCACGAAGCCGCCGTGTGGAGCATGCGCGGCAACGTCTGCGACATCCCCACGGACTGCCCCACCCGCGAACGCGCCGGCTGGACCGGGGACTGGCAACTGTTCGCCCCGACCGCCGCCTTCCTCTACGACGTCGCCGGGTTCTCGGCCAAGTGGCTGCGCGACGTCGCAGCCGACCAGTGGCCGGACGGCACGGTCTCCAACATCTCGCCCGCCTGCCGTACCGAAGGCCCGAACGGCCCGGTGGCCCACCTCAACGGCTCGGCCGGCTGGGGCGACGCCGCGGTCATCGTGCCCTGGCAGATGTACCGGGCCTACGGTGACCGGGCCGTGCTGGAGGAGCTGTGGCCGACCATGACCGCATGGCTCGGGCGGACCGAGCGCGCGGCACGCGAAGCACGCCACCCGGACCGGGTCCTGCGCTCCGCCGAACCCGCCCCGCACGAGTGGTATCTGTGGGACACCGGGTTCCACTGGGGCGAATGGCTCGTGCCCGGAGAGCACATCGGCGACGACCTGCCCCAGTACGCGCAGCGCGACAAGGCCGACATCGCCACCGCGTACTACGCCCACTCCACCCGGCTGGCGGCGCGCATCGCACGGGTGATCGGCCGAGACGAAGAGGCAGCGGCCTACGAAGAGTCGAGCGAGCGGATACGCGACGCCTGGCGCACCGAGTTCATCGCGCCCGACGGCTCGCTGCGCCCGGGCACCCAGGCCAACCACGTGCGCGCCCTCGCCTTCGACCTGGTGCCGAAAGAACTGCGAGCCCGGACCGCGGATCGGCTCGTCGACCTCGTACGGGACGCTGGAACGCATCTGGGCACCGGCTTCCTCGCGACCGGGGACCTTCTCCCTGTGCTCGCCGACACCGGGCACCTCGACGTGGCGTACGAACTCCTGCTCCAGGACAGCGCCCCGTCCTGGCTGCACATGATCGACCGAGGCGCGACCACGATCTGGGAGAGCTGGGAGGGTGTGGCCGACGACGGCACACCACGCGACTCCCTCAACCACTACTCCAAGGGCGCTGTCGTCTCCTTCCTGCATCGCTACACCGCCGGAATCGAACCGGACGCGGACTTCCCGGGCTATCAGCGCTTCACCGTGGCACCGCGCCCGGGCGGCGGCCTTGCTTGGGCACGAGCCGAACACCACTGCCCGTACGGACGGATCGAATCCGCCTGGGAAGTCGACGGCGACCGTTTCCGGCTCGACGTCACCGTGCCACCCGGCACCACCGCCGAGGTCGCCCTGCCTGACGGCACGCGGCGCACCGCCAATCCGGGCACGCACACCTACCTTTGTGCTGCGCCCGCCGCCCTGACCACGACGGGAGCCTCCCGATGACCCACGGCACCGAGCGGGAACCAACCGGCTCCGAGCCTCCCGAGTCCCTGCCACCTGTCGGCCCCGTTGTGCGCGAGGACGGCTCGCTGCACTATTCCGGGATCAGCTATGCCCTCCCGCCCGGCTACCGCCCACTCCAGTTGGACCTGTGGGTCCCGGCAGGAGGGGGCACGTATCCGGTGGTGGTGTGGATCCACGGCGGAGCGTGGCAGTTCGGTGATCGCCGCTGTCTGCCACCGACCCTTGAGACCGACGCCGTCCACGACGCGCTGCTGGAGGCCGGGATCGCGGTCGCCTCGATCGACTACCGCCTTGCGGGCGAGGCCGTCTTCCCCGCGCAACTGCACGATGCCAGGTCCGCCGTCCGCTATCTGCGTCGGCACGCTTCTCAACTCGGTCTGGACGCCCAGCGGTTCGGTGTCTGGGGCGAATCGGCCGGTGGACACCTCGCGGCACTTCTCGCCCTCACCGCGGGTCGCACCACGCAGGAGGGCGACCCGGTCGTCGCCGAGCCCGTCGACTCGGTGCGGGCCGTCGTGGACTGGTACGGAGTCAGCGACCTGGCCACCATGCCCAAGTTTAAGGTCCCCCCGGACGTGTCCCTGCCGCCGGGCACAGCCGACCCGATCGAGCAACTGCTGGGCGGCGCGACCCCGGAGCGGGCCAGATCGGCGAGCCCCGTCACCTACGTGAGCGCCGACGCACCGCCCTTCCTGCTCATCCACGGCACCGACGACATTCCCGTACCACTGGAACAAAGCAGCCTTCTGCACGCGGCGCTGCTCGCGGCGGGGGTGCAATCCGAACTGGTGGCGGTCGAGGGCGCCGGCCACATCTTCGTCGGCGCAACCGACATCCCCGCTCTCATCGCCCGCTCGGTCGCCTTCCTGACCAAGCACCTGGAGGGGCGAGCGCGATGACGGAGCAGCACCAGGACCAGCCACAGGCGTGGACCCCACCTCGCTTCCTGCCTCCAGCCGAACCCCTCCGCCACGCGGGCGGCTCGCGGCACCATCCGGCGGTCAGCTACGCCTTCGTGCCCGGCTACCGCCCCCTCAAGCTCGACCTGTGGGTGCCCGAGGGCGACGGACCTCACCCGGTCGTCGTCTTCGTCCACGGCGGTGCCTGGGCGCTCGGCGACCGCGGTGACCTGCTGCCCGCACAGGACATCTCCGTCGTGATCGACCTGCTGCTGGCAGCCGATTTGGCCGTCGCGTCCATCGACTACCGGCTCTCTCGCGAGGCGATCTTCCCCGCGCAGCTCCACGACACCAAGTCCGCAGTGCGCTATCTGCGCCGCCACGGGGATCAACTCGGCCTGGACAGCAGCCGGACAGCCATGTGGGGAGAGTCGGTCGGCGCGCATCTCGCCCCGCTTCTCGCCCTCACCGCAGACCGTGCGGAACTGGAGGGCGACATCGGTGTCACCGGGCCCGACAGCTCGGTCGTGGCCGCCGTCGTCTGGTACGGCATCTACGATCTCGCCGCCCTGCCCAAGTTTGTGCTCCCCCCGGACATCACCCTGCCCGCGGACACGGCAGAGGACTTGATCGAGCAACTGCTCGGCGGAGTCGCCGACCCGGAACTGGCCGTTCCGGCGAGCCCGGTCACCCATGTCACCGCCGACGCGCCGCCCTTCCTGCTGATCCACGGCACAGCCGACAGGCTGGTGCCGTTCGAGCAGAGTCTTCTCCTGGAAAAGTCCCTGCCGACCCACGGTGCCGAAGTCCAGTTGGTACCCGTCGAGGACGCCGACCACGGACTGTTCGGGGCACCGGAACTCGCCACGCCGCTCCAGCAGACCGTCGCCTTCCTCAGCACGCACCTACGGGAGGGAAACCGATGACGACCACTTCCCCCGACCGGCAGCTCGACGAGCTGTTGGCCCAGGTACTCGGATCCCTCCAGGGCGAGGACCCACGGCTGCGCGAGCTGGCCGGTGGCCTGGTCACCCACGTGCACGCCTTCGTACGGGAAACCCGGCCCACCGAAGCCGAGTGGCAGCGGGCCATGGACTTCCTGGTCCGCACCGGAGCCGCCTGCACCGACCGCCGCAACGAGTTCATCCTGCTCTCCGACATGCTGGGCCTCACCTCCGCGGTGGACGAGGTCAACCATGCCGGGCCGCCCACGATGACACCCAGCTCCGTCGAGGGGCCCTTCCATTCACCCGCACCGCCGCGCCCCATGGGCGCCTGGATCGCGGGGGGTCCTGAGCGGGAACGCGGCGAGGCCGCGGTCGTGCACGGCAGGGTCACCGACTGCGACGGAGTGCCCCTCGCCGGCGCTGTGCTGGACATCTGGCAGGCCAACGACACGGGCCTGTACGACAGCCAGGACGACGAGCAACCCGACGGCAATCTGCGGGCCTTGCTCACCACCGGCCCTGACGGCGCCTACTGGTTCCGTACGGTCAGACCCAGCAGCTACCCGGTGCCGACCGACGGCCCGGTCGGCGAGCTGCTGCGTGCCCTCGGCCGGCACCCGATGCGCCCCGCCCACGTCCATCTCAGGGTCGAGGCGCCCGGCCACCGGCCGCTCACCACCCACGTCTTCGTCGACGCGGATCCCTATCTCGGCTCCGACGCGGCCTTCGCCGTCAAGGACGCCCTCGTTGCGCCCTTCGTACCGTGCACCGACCCGGAGACGGCCGACCGGTTCGGCATGGGCGACCAAGGTGCGTTCCTGGAGGCCCGGTTCGATATCCGGCTCGCGGCGGAAGGACCCGTCCAGTGAAGCTGATCGGATTGCGTCCGCCGTCGGCACGGCGCGGCAGACAGCAGGTCATGGTCGGTGTCGTCGTGGACGACCGCGTGACTCCTCTCGTGGATGCCGTCGACTTCTACGAGGACCTGCCGCGATGGCTGGAGCGGGCACGCAGGGTCCGTCGTGGCTCCGTCCGGCTCGCGGACGTGATGCCGGAGCCGCCGGTACCGCCGTCGGCACGGGTCCTGTGCATCGGGCTCAACTACCGTGCGCACGCTGCCGAGGGCGCGTTCCAGGTGCCCGAGCATCCGACCGTCTTCGGACGCTGGACGGCCTCGCTCTCGGTGAGCGGACGTCCGGTGCCGGTACCCGCCAACGAACCGGGGCTGGACTGGGAGGGCGAAGTCGCGGCCGTCGTCGGCGCCCGGCTCAGCGATGCGGACGAGAGCGAAGCGGAGGCAGGAGTGCTGGGGTACGCCGCCTTCAACGACCTCACCGCCCGTACGGCGCAGAAGCTCACCGCCCAGTGGACTCTCGGCAAGAACGCCGACCTCAGCGGCCCGCTCGGCCCTATCGTCACGATCGACGAGACGGGCAGTCTCACCGACGGTCTGCGTCTGGTCACCCGGGTCAACGGCGAGGTCATGCAGGACGGGAACACCCGCGACATGATCTTCGCCGTGCCGGAGCTGCTTTCCCGGATCAGCCGCACCATGACACTCCATCCCGGCGACATCATCGCCACGGGCACACCGGAAGGAGTCGGCTACGTCCGCAGGCCGCCGCGTCTATTGACCCCTGGTGACGTCGTCGAGGTCGAGATCGACCGGCTCGGCCTCCTGCGAACCCCGGTCACCGACGCCTCGGCGAGGTCCAGCGCGTGACGGACACGAGACCACAGGTGCTGATAGCGGGTGGTGGGCCGGCCGGACTCGCGGCCGCCATCGAACTCGGCCGGCGCGGGGTACGCACCTGCCTGGTGGAACCGCGCATCACCGTCGACGACGGCAGGCCCCGTGCCAAGACGACCAGCATCCGGACCATGGAGCATCTGCGCCGTTGGGGCCTGGCCGACAGGCTGCGTGCCGCAGCGCCGATGCCCGTCGCATGGTCCCAGGACGTCATCTTCTGCACCTCCCTGCTCGGCACTGAACTCACCCGTTTCCGCAACGCCTTCGGGCTCCATGAGGGCCGCAGCGAACACTGGGCGGAGGCCGGTCAGCAAGTGCCCCAGCCGATCGTCGAGCGAGTGTTGCGCAAGGCGGTCTCCGAACTCGCCGCGGTGGACATGCTCATCGGTCACACCGTCACCTCTGTCGATCATGACGTGGCCGGAGTGCGCGCCACGGTTTCCTCGGGTGACGGATCGTCCAGCGTCGTCGAAGCCGACTACCTGCTGGGGTGCGACGGCTCGGGCGGGATCAGCCGTCCGGCGATCGGCGCCACGTACACCGGGGCGTCCGGAGAACGCCCGAACCTCAACATCGTCTTCCGCGCACCCGGACTGGCACGGCGGATCAGTCTGGATCCAGCCGTGCAGTACTGGATCGTCAGCCCCGAGGCCTCCGGGCTGATGGGCCGGCTCGATCTGGAGGACCAGTGGTGGGCGATCGTCCAACACGCCGACACGCGGGCGTCCGGACCTGCCCCCGAGGCGCTGGTGCGTTCGCTCATCGGAGGCTCCGCAGACGATCTGGATGTAGAGGTCGTCGCCACTGACCGCTGGGTCGCCCGGATGATGCTCGCCGACCGCTACCAGTGCGGGCGGGTCTTCCTTGTCGGCGACGCGGCCCATCTCAACCCGCCATGGGGCGGTCACGGCTACAACACCTGCGTGGGCGACGCGGTGAACATCGCCTGGAAACTCGCCGCCGTCATCCATGGCTGGGGCGGCCCAGGGCTCCTGCACAGTTACGAACCCGAGCGTCGGCCGGTCGCCGCGCAGACCATCGCCGACAGCGCGGCCCAGGAGCGGCTGCTCGCCCCGTCCTTCACAGACGCCGACGACGCTCAGTTGGCCACCGCACTTCAGGCCAAGCGCAGCGAATTCCACAGCGAAGGCCTTGTACTCGGTTACCACTACGCCGATTCCCCCGTCATCGTCGACGACGGCTCACCGACACCGGCCCACCAGCTCACCACGTACCACCCCTCAGCACGCCCCGGCACCCGCCTTCCCCACACCTGGCTCCCCGACGGACGCTCCCTCTACGACCTGCTCGGCGAGGGCTTCACCCTGCTGCGCCTGTCCGAGACCGCCGATCCCGCCCCGCTGCAACAGGCGGCCCGTACCCGTGGGGTACCGCTCACCACCGTCGACCTCTCGGCACTCGGGCTGGCCGACCGGTACGGCGCACCACTGCTCCTGATCCGTCCCGACCAGCACATCGCCTGGCGCGGCGACGCCGCGGCGGATGCCGTCCGCGTGATCGACACGGCACGCGGGGCACTCACCAGGCGCTCGCCTGCCCGCAGCCGCAGGCCGTGAGTGAACTCGTCACCTGCCGGCCCTCGCGGCCGGCGCACCTCCGGAAAGGACCATCCATGATTCCCCCCTCCCACGCTCTTCCCTTCCCCGACGGCTTCCTGTGGGGAGCCTCCACCGCCGCCCATCAGATCGAGGGCAACAACACCAACAGCGACTGGTGGGAGTTCGAACAGCGCGGTGGTTCCGCCACCATGCGCGTCGCCGAGCCCAGCGGTGACGCTGCCGACAGCTACCACCGGTGGCGCGAGGACATGGATCTGCTCGCCGGACTCGGCTTCACCGACTACCGCTTCAGTATCGAATGGGCCCGCATCGAGCCCGCCGAGGGACAGTTCTCCCGCGCAGCGCTCGCGCACTACCGGCGGATGGTCGAGGGCGCCCTCGAACGCGGCCTGCGCCCCATGGTCACCTTGCACCACTTCACCGTGCCCCGCTGGTTCGCCGAGCGCGGCGGCTGGACCGCGGACGGTGCCGCCGCTCTCTTCGAGCGGTACGTCACCGCGACCGCGCCCGTCATCGGCACCGGCGTCCGGCATGTGTGCACCATCAACGAGCCCAACATCGCCGCGGTCTTCGGTGCTGTCCCGGAGTCGGGCGCCCAGGTACCCGCCGCGGGCCTCCCGCTGCCCGACAAGGCCATCGGCGACGCCCTGATCGAGGCTCACCACCTCGCCAGGGTCGCAGTCAAGGCCCTCTCCGCCGACATCCAGGTCGGCTGGTCCGTCGCCAACCTGTCCTACCAGGCTCTGCCCGGTGCCGAGGACGTGGCCGCGGCCTACCGACACCCCCGCGAGGACGTGTTCCTGGAGGCCGCCCGCGGCGACGACTGGATCGGTGTCCAGTCCTACACCCGCACCAGGATCGGCCCGGACGGCCCCCTACCCGTGCCCGACGACGCCGAACGCACCCTCACCGGCTGGGAGTACTACCCCCAAGCCGTTGGCCACGCGCTGCGGCACACCGCCGAGATCGTCGGCGCCGTCCCGTTGATCGTCACCGAGAACGGCATCGCCACCGACGACGACAGCCGCCGCATCGACTACACCACCGGCGCGCTCCGGGAAGTCACGGCCGCTCTGGAGGACGGCCTCGACGTACGTGGCTACCTGCACTGGAGTGCCCTCGACAACTACGAGTGGGGCTCCTACAAGCCCACCTTCGGACTCATCGCCATCGACCCCCACACCTTCGAGCGCACCCCCAAACCGTCAGCTGCCTGGCTCGGCGGCCTCGGCCGCAGCCGGATGCTGCCGCGGGCCGGCTCGTAGCCACAGCCTGCGTGATACGTCCGTATTGGGGCCATGTCAGGTAGCAGGTGCCGTCGTCGTCCCACGCAAGGTCGGGGTCGGGGGCACCTGTGACGCGTACGGGGTCGCTCCAGGAGCCTGCGGGATCGTCGGCGGTGACCAACAGGTGACCGTCACCGTCAGAGATGTTCGTGGTGATCATCCAGAAACCGGCTGTCGTGGTGGCGCGGCGTGGGGGCGAAGATGCCACGCGATGCCTCGCCCCCGGCCACCGCCGGCTGCGCGGGCCGGCTCAGCACGTTCCCCATCCGGGTCCACGACCGCAAATCGGTCGACGTGAAGATCGGGACCCCGGGAGCGTACTCGAACGACGACGTGGCGAGGTAGTAAATGTCGCTGACTCGGCAGACGCTCGGGTCGGGGTGGAAACCGGGAATGAGCTGGACGCCGTGCGAGGTGCACGTGGGAACCGACCATTGCTTCCGACCACGCGCCGGCTGAAGCGCAGCCAGGAACGGTCGGACCAGCTGCCCATGCCAATGACCAGCCCACCCGGTCGTTGAGTCCTGCCGTCATCGCCCGATCCGCGCCGGGTCCCGTCGTAGGACTCCGTTAGGTCAGGGGCTGTTGTTGCTGGCCTCGCCGACCGTCAGCCCTGCCCGTGACGTCGGCCTGAGGGAACTCGTACGGCGGGCCGCTGAGCCACATTGCGCGCGATTGTCGTCACCGCAGTCAAAGCGGCGTCTCGGAGTTCTACTGGTGAATTGCACATCTGACTCGCGCCAAAAACCAACCGCCCAAGCGCGCGGCGTGCAAGGGGTAGTAGAAGATGTGACATCGCGGAGCACGACCATCACTTGACGCAAGGGATGCCCCGTTTCGCACCCTTGTGCGGCCCGTCCTCGCCGTCGAGAACAAGCACGCCGCTCGCGCCTACGCGACGGCGACATCGGAGCGGACAAACAGACAGCTGCAAGCTGTGAGGGACCACGATCCGCCGGTATCCCCCGACCATGCAGGAGGCGCTGCAGGGGCTGGTCGCCGGTGATCAGCATGGTGGTCACCGCAGGAGTTCTCCCGATGCTTCCGGCGCGGGCATTGCCTCAAGTACGACGTCCACGACCCAGCCATGGCCTGTGTCACGTGGCCCGATGATCACGGTGCCCCCGTACAGGGCGGCTCGCTGGCGGATGCCGACCAGACCGTGGCCGGACGCGTGCTCATGTGCGGTCGCCTTTGGTGGTGAGGGAGCTCCGTGAGGTATGCCGGTGTCGACGACTCGGATCCGTACCTCTCCCGCCTCTGCGATGATGTCGACCTCCGCGGCTGTGCCGGTCCCCGCGTGCCTGAGCGCGTTGGTCAGCGACTCCTGCACGATGCGGTACACGGTGAGCAGTACGCCGCTGCCCAGCGAGTCGAGACCGCCCACCGTCCGGTAGGTCACGCGCAGGCCTGCTGCGCGGACCCGGGCCAGTAGGAGGTCCAGATCCCGGATGCCGGGCTGAGAGCTGAGCGCCCTGTCCTCGTCCTGTTCCTCGTGCAGGACGCCCAGCACCCGTCGAAGCTCGCTCATGGCCTGTCGGCCGGTGTCGGCGAGGATGCGCAGGGCGTCGGTGGAGTGCTCGTTGCGGTTGGCGGCCAGGATCGCGGCGCCGTCGGCGAGGCTGACCATGACGGAGAGGTTGTGGCCGACGATGTCGTGCATCTCACCGGTAGCCCGGGAGCGCTCGGCGGCCGCGGTGAGTTGCATGCGTTGGTCCTGCTCGACCTCCAGCCGTCTCGCATGGTCCTCCAGCGCTGCCAGATACATCCGTCGGATGCGCAGTGTCAGGCCGACGGCGATGGAGGGGTTCCGATGTATTTCGGTGGCCAGGGACGATGAGGGAGCACTCGATGGCGGATTCCACGCTATGAGTGATCATCTTCCGGGTCCGTGGGCGGACTTCGCCTGATCCGGGGGTTTGCCGGCCGGCCAGGCATGACCGCCTCGCTGTGGGGCCAGGTGTCGCCGTACCGCTTCGTCAGCTCACGTACCTCGATCATGGTGTGGACCCTTCCCTTCTCGAACTCGGTCGTGGACCCTCGCGGTGTCTGCGTTCGAAGCTACGAGTGCGCCAGAGCCGAACCCTGGGACCACGGGGGAATCTTTGGCGTCGGAGTGGTATCCGAGTACCACTGGGCACCAGCCGCGGCGGGATTCATCAGCGAGGGCTCTGCGAACTCCGGGCGAATTCACAGCTTGCTGTCGAGAAGTTCCCGTCAGGGGTGGAGGAACTCAGGACCAGCGGATGGTCGCCGTACACGTAAAGAAGGCGGCGAGGCACGTATGCGGTCGTGACGGGCAGTCTCGGAACGCATGGAGAGTCCTTTCCTGGACGGCGTCGCACGAGCGATTCCGGGCCCATGAGAAATGTGGCACGGAGCAAATGGCGCGGACCTGGCTCAGGGAGGGAGGTGATCGCCCGCGGCATGTCGAGCCCCGGAGGACCTGCGCGGCCGGCTCGTCGCTCAGGTCTGGGAGCGTGCCGTCGGCCCCACACGCTCCGCGCCCACGTTCAGTCGGCGAGTGCCCCCAGCACGGTGTGGATCACGGCGCGCGGCGGACGGTTCGATTTCACGTGACGCCGGGCGTGCAACTCTCCTTCACACTGATTGTCCAGAGCGTCACACGGCCGTGCCGTTCGTCTCAGCCGACGTCGCTGCGCGAGGCCGAGACGGCACGGTCCAGGGTCGCGTGATCGGCCCAGTTGCCATGGAAGCCGAAGGGAACGCGGCTCGGGAGCTTGACCCTTGCCAGAGGAGTACGGCGCAGGTCGGCGGCGTCGTGGACGAGCAACTCGGACAACCCGGTGAGGCGGTTCCACCACAGGGTCAGCAGGTAACCATCGTCCTCCGAGGTGGCGTTCTGGCGGGGCACAAAGACGGGTTCACCAGGGCTGGTCAACGCCTCGGGACCCTCGATCACGGTCGTGGCGTCGCTCAGGAAGTCGTGCTTGGCCAGGCCGTCGCTCATGGTGTCCTCGGCCAGCGCGCGCGTGGTGACGAAGTAGCCGTAGCGGTGCTCCCGGCCGGTGTACGCGTCGTTGATCCGCGGGAACTCACCGGCGACACCGCTGGTCATCTCCTCCGTCGCCGAGCCGGTGGCCAGGTCGACGCGCCAGCGGTGGGGCAGGGACGGCGGGAACCAGGAGTGGGAGGTGACGGGGGTGTCGACGCGGTCGGCCGGAGTGCCCAGGCGGGTGATGCGGTGCCCGTCGACGATGACCTGGCCATTGCGCTCGTAGGCGTTGTAGAAGTGGGTGTTGGCCCAGTGGCCGCCCACCTCGTGCCAGGTGGCGGTGTGGGTGCGGCGGTCCATGAGCACGATCTGTACGCCGTGCGGGAGCGATGCCTCGTCCCAGACGACTCCCGGCTTTCCCTGCATGATGTGGTCCAGCCGGAACTGGGCCGGGGTGACGAAGAAGATCGCGTAATGGTCGCTGACGGCGAAGTCGTGCATCAGCACGGGCACTTTGATGTCGATGCTGTGGCTTTCCACGACGTGCCCGGTCTTCACGTCCGCCCGGTACCAGGTGATGACCGGCCCGGTCGCGGCGAAGAAGAGCATGTCGCCGCTGTCAGGGTCGATTTTGTAGTGCGCGGTGCACAGGACGTCGATGCCACCGTGGAAATCGTGGGTGCCGTACGTCTCCAGGGTCTCGGGGTGCATCGCGTACGGCAGACCGCCCTCGTAGTAGACGAGCAGGTGGTCACCGAAGACACCGACGTTGGTGTTCGCCACGTTCTTCGCGGGTGGAGCGCCCTGGGGGAGCGGACCGGGGGTGCCGCCGTTGGCGAATCCGCTGTAGACGGCCTTGCCCTGCTCGACCTCGAACTTCATGGAATCGGTCATCACCCAGCGGGTGCGGAACGCGGCCCGGCCCTCGCGCAGATAGATTCCGCACACCATGCCGTCGCCCTCCCACCAGTGATAGCGGCCGGGATCGCGAGGCTGGAAACGGGGGTTGGACGAGACCCGGAACAGAGCCCCTGCGAGGTCGGCCGGGATCTCCCCGTCCACCTCCAAGTCGTAGGCCTCGGTCTCCTCCGTCCAGGGGGTGAAGGGGCCGTCGAGGAACTTGTTGTGGTGCGCCCAGCCAGCCGCGTCCGGTGCGAGCCGCGGGGCCTGCGGCCGGAGCACGGCACGCGGCGCGATCGTCATCGGGTCGGGTGGGACCAGGCCCGGGCCGGAGGTGACTGAGGTCATCGGAGTGCTCCAGGTGCGGGTGGGAGAGTCGGTCTGCGGGAGCGGGGGTGGCCCTGGTCGGGCCGCCTTGTCTGGGAGGCCATGGTCAGAACGGGTAGCAGGGGATCTCCTGGCGGACGGTGACCCACTGCTGCTCGGTGAATGCCTCGAGGTTGGCGGCGGCGCCTCCGTGGCGGGAGCCGTTGCCGGAGTCGCCGACGCCGCCGAACGGGATGGTCGACTCGTCGTTCACGGTCTGGTCGTTGATGTGCACAAGGCCGGTCGGGATGCGGTCGGCCAGCGCCAGGCCCTTGGCCACATCGCGGGTCAGGATGCCGAGCGAGAGCCCGTACTCGCTGTCGGAGGCCAGCCGGGCGGCCTCGTCGAGATCCTGGAAGGTCACCACGGGCGCGACAGGGCCGAAGATCTCCTCCGCGTAGGCGCGGGCGGTGAGCGGGACGTCGGCCAGGACGGTGGGCCGGTAGAACAGGCCTTCATGGGTACCACCGGCAACGAGCCGTGCTCCCGTGGTGACACTGTCGGAGACCACGGCATGGACGGCCCGCAGCTGACCCTCGTCGATCATGGGGCCCATGAGGACCGTGCCGGTCATCGGATCACCCACGGGTGTGGCGTCGGCGTGCTCGGCGAGACGGGCTGTGTACTCCTCGGCGATCGACGAGTGCACGAGATGACGGCCGGCGGCCATGCAGACCTGCCCGGCGTTGAAGAAGGAGCCGAAAGCGCCCGCGGACACGGCCTTGTCGAGGTCGGCGTCGTCCAGGAGGACCAGGGCCGAGTTGCCGCCCAGCTCCAGGTGGACCCGCTTGAGCCGCTGCGCGGCTGCCGCCGCGATGGCCTTCCCCGCCCGGGTGGACCCGGTGAAGGCGATGACGGGCACGCGCGGGTGCTCCACCAGCGCCGCGCCGACTGCGGCGCCACCGGGCAGGACATGCAGGACGCCCTCGGGAAGCCCTGCCTCCTCGAAGACCCGCGCGATGGTGACACCGCCGCAGATCGCGGTGCGCGGATCGGGCTTGAGGACGACCGCGTTGCCCAGGGCCAGTGCCGGGGCCACCGCACGCATGGCCAGCAACATCGGCGCGTTGAACGGGGAGATGACACCGACCACGCCCACCGGGCGCCGCCGCGACAACGACAGACGGTCCTGGGCTGACCGGAGCACTTCACCGAAGGGAGCCGCAGCGAGTGCGGCGGCCTCGTAGCACTCCTCGGCCCCACCATCAGTCGCCTGGGTGTCCGCGAACAGCCGCGGGGCGCCCGACTCGCGCACGATCCACTCCGCAATCTCCGCCTGGTGCTTCTCGAACAGGGCCGCGGCGCGCCGCAGCACCTGCGCACGCTCCAGG
This sequence comes from Streptomyces sp. NBC_00075, assembly GCF_045041225.1. NCBI lineage: Bacteria > Bacillati > Actinomycetota > Actinomycetes > Kitasatosporales > Streptomycetaceae > Streptomyces > Streptomyces sp. NBC_00075. The sequence continues at coordinate 37,261 of NZ_CP108243.1, read as the reverse complement.
TACGGGACCGCCGCCCATGCGTGTTGGGCCTGCTGCCCGTGCGCCACGGCCCGGTCCAGATCGGCGGGAGAGGCTGCGCCGACGCGGCCCAGCGTCTTTCCGGTCGCCGGCTCGGTGGAGTCGTACGGCTCACCCGAGCCCTTGACCCATCCGCCCGAGAAGATCCGCTCCTGCCAGTCGGCTGCATCGAGAAGGGTCATGGTGTTCCGTTCTGCGTAGGTGACACAGGAAGGCGCACCGTCTGCGCCGCCCCTCGGTCCCGGAGGCATCGCGCCAGGCGGCGCTGGTCACTCGGTCGGAACCCGGCTTCGGCCCGCTCGGGAATATTGGGATGTCCCGTTGGGTAGGACTCGCATCTTGATTAACAGGACATTGCTGTTGAATGTCAAGCGGTATGTCGAAGGCGGCGGCGACGGGTCGTCGTGCCGGCACCCCCAGGGTGCTTGCAGTGTCGGCTCTGGAGGGGCGCCGGAACGCGGCAAGCTTGCAGCAAGCACTGTATTTGCATGAAATATGGCGAATTGCATGATGATGAAGGTGAGTCAGGGGCCAGTCTCACCCGCTGATCCACAGATCGAGGGCGGACGGCCCTGGGATGCCCATGGGCGACGACGCATTGGGCCCACGCTTCGGGCTCCCCACCGCGTGGTGCTCAACTGCCACACCGGCGTGGTCCAGTGGATCGAGGCGTCCGACGGCTTCGCCCCGACGCACTTCTTCAACGCCTGCCAGGGACGACAGGGTGCCCGGCGCCATGGGATGGTGGCCTGCGACTGCGGCCTGGACGGGGACTCTCCGGCGGCGTGGCCACGGTCGACGCCTCGGCCCGGAGGCAACCGCCGGATACCGGGACCGCTGCCGGCGGCCCCGGTATCCGCCATGGGCGGGACACTTCCTTCAGCGAAGGCAGGAGGCCGCCACGCCTGGGAAGGTGTGCATCGCCAACGAGGGAAAGACCCCCGTTGGTTCCTTCGCTCGAGCCCGAACCACCGCAGCGTCCGTACGTCTCGTTCGGCACCGCCCGGGTGTCAGCCCCCGATGGCAGTCAGTCGCTCGCTGATCTCCCGTGCCGTCTCCTGAACCTTCCGGGCCAGCTCCGCCTCCGCCTCGGGGAACACACGAGAGGCCAAGGCCGCGATGCTCACCGCTGCCACCACCTGCTGCTGCTCGTCGCGGACGGGAGCGGCGACACCCATCACGTCGGCGTCGAGTTCGCCACGAGTGACCGAGTAGCCGGCGCGCCGGATGTGGGCCAGTCGCTGCATGAGAGTGTCGACGTCCGTGAGGGTAGCGGGAGTGAAACGGCGCAGGTCTGCTGATTCAAGAAGTCGTCGGGCTTCCTCGTCGGGGATCCAGGCCAGCAGGACGAGTGCCGCCGCACCCGCGTTGAGGGGGAGAGCGCTGCCCCTCTCGTAGGAGATGCGCACGGCGCCCGTCCCTACTTCGGCCCGATCGACGCACACGACCAGCTCTCCGGTCCGCCTGGTGAGCAGGACCGTCTCCCGCACGTCCTCGGCGAGCGTCGTCATCGCCGGGAGGGCGACTTCGGACAGGCCGTAGCTGCGGCGTGCCAGCCGTGCGATCTCCATGACGCGCAGTCCCAGCCGGAAGCCTCCACCCGGCGCCTCCTCGAGGAAGCGGCTGCTCACGAGGCTCTGGAGGTACCGGTACGCGGTCGAGCGAGCCACGCCGAGTCGCTCGGCCACAGCGGTGCCGGAGACGACGAGGTGGGTGTCGGTGAACATGAGCAGGATGTCCAGGGCCCGGTCGGCCGTGGAGTTACGCTCGCGATAGCTGGTGGACGCTGTTCCTGACATGCGAGACATCGTAACGGGTGTCGGGGCCTCATGGGCACCAGGCGTCACCATCGGTCCTTGACCACTGTATTGCGCAGTTCGCCGATCCCCTCGACGACCGTGACGAGTTCCTGCCCCGGCCGGAGAAAGACCTTGGGATCGCGGCCGGCACCCACGCCTCCCGGCGTACCCGTGGCGATCAGGTCGCCCGGCAGCAGCGTGATGATGGTGCTGACGTACGCGATGATCGCGGCGACGTCGAAGAGCAGGTCCGCCGTGTTGGACTTCTGCATCGTGGTGCCGTCCACGAGGCAGCTGATCGTCAGCCCGGACGCACCGCGCGGCAGTTCGTCCGGTGTGACGAGCGAGGGTCCCACAGGGGTGGTGGCCTCGAAGGTCTTGCCGGACAGGAACTCACGGGTGCGATGCTGCCAGTCCCGGACGGTGACGTCGTTGAGGACGGTGTAGCCCGCGACTTGCGCCAGCGCCTGGTCCGGCGACACGTGACGTGCGCGGTGTCCGATCACCACACCGAGCTCGGCCTCCCAGTCCAGGTCGTCGCTGACCGGCGGAATGTGCACGTCGTCGTAGGGTCCGATCAGAGAGCCGTCGTACTTGGCGAACAGTGTCGGATGGGCTGGGGTCGCGCGGTCCATCTCCTTGATGTGCGTGGCGTAGTTGAGGCCCAGACACACGATCTTGTTCGGGTGAGGGACGACGGGAGCGAGGGACGCGGTCGACAGGGAGATGCGGTCGCCGTCCTCGGCGGCCGCGCGTTCAGGCCAGTCGTCGCCGCTCGACAGCAGTTCGCCGACGTCGGAATAGGGCAGCAGAACGAGCTCGTCCCCTTCCTGGCGGGCAGCGACTGTGCCGCGCTCGTCGTGCAGCCGGACGGTGCTGAGCCTCATCGGGGCCCTCCTTGGGTCTTGGAAACGCTCTTGGTGACGGGGTGTGCGGTCGGTGCGGGCCGCGGTCGGACGACCTCGTGACTGATCTCCGCCGGACCGTCTGAGGCGGCAAGGGAGACATCGGGCTCTGGAGCGGGCGCGAAACGACGCAGGCTGTGCGAGACACGCTCTGACTGGTCGGCTGGGAACACGGCCGCGATCAGCCGGTCAGGGCGCACCAGCAGGAAGTGTCCCGTGAGCCCGCCGAACAGCGCCTGGAGTCGGCCGTCGGCGTCGGCTACAGCGGTGCGCCCCGGGCGGTCGCGGGGGTAGCGGTCGTCGAGGACGACCGACACCCGCTTGCCTGCGGGCAGACCGGCGTGTGCGGCAGTGTTCCAGTCGGCGTCGGTGAGGCCTACGCCCAGCAGACTCCAGCCACGGCCGAGCACATTGTCGAGCCGGGTCACCTGGAGCTGCGGACCGTGCAGGACGCGTGGCTGCGGAAGAAACGTGCCCACCGGTGACCCTTTTTTGCCGTCGAAGGGGACGATGGCGCCCGAACGAACGCGGGTGTTCGGCCGGTAGCGCATCTCGGTGAGGTACCGGCGCCCCTGCGGGGTGTGCATGGCGATGCGCACCAGCAGGTCGCGCAGCTGCGCGCGGCTGCGGCTGGTCGTCATGACGATGCGGCCGAGCCGGACCGAGAGGTCGATGACGGCCTGGGCGTGTGGGCGGCGTTCGGTGTCGTAGGTGTCGAGGAGGGTGTCTCCCGCCCGTCCGGCCAGGACGTCGGCGAGCTTCCAGCAGAGGTTGGCCGCGTCTCGCACGCCGGAGTTGAGTCCCTGGCCCGCGAAGGGCGGCATCATGTGGGCGGCGTCGCCCAGAAGAAAGCAGCGTCCGTCGCGCAGGCGGTCGGCCAGCAGTGCGTGGAACGTGTACGACACGGAGCGCTCGACCTGGTCCGGGGTGATCTCGCGATACGGCCGCAACAGCTGGCGTACCAGTTCGAACGGTGGAGGGTCGCCGGGCAGGCCCTCCCCGGGATGCAGGAGGAACTCGTAGCGGCACCGGCCGTCGCGCCCCGGAACGATGACCGTGGGGCGGCTGGGGTCTCCCATGTGCATGCCGTAGCGCTGGTCGTGGGGATCCCCCACTGTGTCGGCGACCAACCACACGTCGGGAAAGCTGCGCCCCTGCATGGGGATGGACAGCAGTTCCCGGACGGTGCTGCGTCCGCCGTCGCATCCGAGGACGTACGAGACGTCGAAGTGCTCGACCGGTTCCGTGCCATCGCTCGGCCCGATTCCGACCCGTACCCGGTCGGAGTGCTGTTCCAGCGAGAACAGCCGTGTGTGGAAACGGGTTTCGACATCGGGGCGGTGGCGCAACTCCTCGACCAGTACCCGCTCCAGGTCGGGTTGGGCGAAGGGGTTCTTGAACGGGTGCCCGAACCGCTGGTCGCCGAGGCCGCGGGCGTGCACGAGGGGTCGGCCACCGACGTCGAAGTACTTCGTTCCCGTGCCGGGCACGATGATCGGGTAGACCGCCCGGTCGATGCCGGCCGACTGCAGCGTGCGCAGCGACTCGTCGTCCAGACTGATCGCCTTGGCGTCGTCGCTCGTTGTCGGATTGCGCTCGACGACCAGGACGCGTATGCCGAGTGAGCCGAGCAAATGGGCGGCCGTGAGCCCCGTCGGACCGGCGCCGACCACGAGTACGTCGGCTTGCACCGGGGCTGCCGAAGCGAATCTTCGCCGCGGTTCCGGATGCGGTGGCTGGGGGTTGCTCATGGGTGGGACTCCAGTGGTCGGCGGCGTGTGAGGGCGCGGTGGGCTACTGGACCGGCTGATAGGCGGGACCGCCCCCGGTCAGCAGCCGCTCCACGTCGGCCATGACGTCGGCGGGCTCCTGGTCGAGGTTGAGGGTCTTGCGGAACGGCTGTCGCACGTCGCGCTCCACCCGCAGATACACCTCGTTGCGGTTGCCCTCGGGGTCGAAGAAGTAGATACCGATCGCGTTGCCGTGGGTGACTTCCTGCTGCACCTCGATGCCCTCGGCGCGGAACCGGTGGTGGAACTCGATGACCGACTCCAGAGAGTCCACCCGCCAGGACACCTGATGCGTGAGCTTGGCGCCGTCGTGGGCGGTCCGTCCGCGCTGCAGGACGAACTCGTGGTGCTCCTCCTCAGGGCAGGAGGAGAGGAAGACGATGCCCAGCTCCTCGTCCTCGTCGGTCACGGTCAGGCCGAGGACCCGCGTGTAGAAGTCGCGCATCGCGTCGAGGTCGTGAACCCAGAAACCGGTGTGGCCGAGACCAGTAATCGCCATGGCGTGTCTCCTTTTTCAGGATTATAGTTTTGTTTTACAGGACGATAGGTGGATGCCGAGCTGGACGTCAACTGTCGACGGTGGGGCGTGGGGATCCGACGAACGACCAGTGGGCCCGGCTTGAGCCGCTGCTGCCGACGGGCATCAAGCCGGGGTGGCCGCAGGTGTAGACGCGGCGGCGGCTGATGGACGGCATACGGTGGCGAACCCGGACCGGTGCTCCCTGGCGGGCCGCGCCCGAACGTTATGGCCCGAACGTTATGGGCCGTGGGACCGGGTCTATCACCTGTTCCGACGCCGGTAGCGGGACGGCGCCTGGGCGGGGATCCTCGCCCGGTTCCAGGCCGAGGTGGACGCGAAGTGATCGGCGGGCTGTCGTCCGCGGACCCACTTCGAGCGGGCCGCCTGCTCGGTCCTGGTCCCGGGGGTGGCGGTTGAGCTGCTGGCGGCTTGTTGACCTCGCTACCGCAGGAGCGTTACTGTCCTCTCTTGTGAGACGGTAGTCCTGTTGTACGGAAAATAAGTAAGGGTCCAGGTCGGGCTGCTCACGGTCTGACCGGAACGCCGACGAGGCCTTCCCTGTGGAGCTTGACGTAGTTCCCTTCGGCCACTGCGGCCTGCTCCAGCTCATGCGAGGGCCCAGGGACGGTCCGGGCCGCAGCGACACGGATGGGACCCACCTGCAGCAGCCACGGTGGATGCGGGTCGTCGCTGAGGAGTAGTTCGGGCCGGTACTGCCGGTCATGGCGTACGGCGATGTCGAGGACGCGCTCGCGCGGGCCGATGACACCCGCTTCGGACTGAACGGCTCGGTGTGCGGTGTGGAGCGCGGATCCGGAACGGGCCGCGGCGCTCGCCACCCGACTGGATTGCGGTGCGTCCTGGGTCAACCACCAACACCAAGGTCCTGCACACCATCCGCGGAGGGCCACCGAACGAAACCGCGCTTCGCCAGAGCTGAGTGTGCATGCCGACTGAACCGGGCGGCTTCGAACACCAGCCACGGCAAGCCGCGAATCTGAGTGCTCATTTGCGAACCTTCGTTCGCGTCATCCAGTGAAGATTGAGAAAGGTTGCCGGACAATGAGCGTCAATGGAAGCTGGGAAATTACCATGAAGACCCCGATGGGAACCCAGGTGCTGCAGCTGGAACTGCGGTCTGACGGTCAAACGTTGACCGGAACACAGTCGTCCATGGGCGAGAGCACCGAGATCCAGGACGGCACGGTAAACGGCGACGAGGCGGCGTGGAAGGTCGACGCGGCCAAGCCGGTGGCCATGAAAGTCACGTTCACCGCCAAGGTCGACGGAGACGAGATCTCCGGCCACGCCAAGGCCGGACTCTTTCCCAAAACGCCGTTCAGCGGCCGCCGGGCCGCCGCGTAGCGGCATGCGGCAATCCGATTGGCGGCTGCCGCCCGGCCCGTAGCGATGGCCGTCACAAGATCTGCTGCTGTAGTGCTGGACGGCCTACGGGCAGAGCTCAAGCAGGGCTCGTTCCGGCCGTTACCTGTGCGGGAGCGCAAGATTCCCAAACCGGGTGGGTCGGGAAAGGTTCGGCGGCTGGGGATTCCCGTGATCGCCGACCGGGTCGTCCAGGCCGCGCTGAAGCTGGTTCTGGACCCGGCCTTCAAGGCCGACTTCGGGCCGGTCTCATACCGGTTCCGTCCTAGGGCCTACTCAGGACGCACTTGTTGAGATCCACTTCTACGGCACCCACGGATACCCGCAGGCCGGCGAACGGAGTGGGTCACGACAAGGTCTTGCCGGGGGTGCGGAGGCGGCGCCGACAGTGGCATCAGTCATAGGGAATCCACAGATCGGGACGATGGCCCTGCCGAGAGGGACGGTAGGCCCGGAAAGCGGCACCTGACAATAGGCGCGGCTACTCGATTCACACTCACAGGAATTACTCGGGAATCACTCAGAAATTACTCACTCCACCTCGAGCCTTGCGGCTGCGCAGGGATTGACCATTTCGAGCTACCGGCTATACGGTCACTATCAGTCCCAAATGTAGGAATGATGTTCTGACATTCAGGATCGCGTCGTTCATGACAAGGAGGGGTGTCCATGTGGGACCCCAGCAACATGTTTCTCAACGGGCCTTACGCACCTTGGCGAGAAGAGGGTGAGGCATTCGATCTGGAGATCGATGGCCGGCTCCCGGACGAGCTGAGCGGTGCGCTGTTCCGGGTGGGTGCGAACCCTATGTACCGGCCTAAGGATCCGAGCCGCTACCACTGGTTCGAGGGTGACGGCATGGTCCACGCCCTCTTCCTGCGCGACGGCAGGGCGAGCTACCGCAACCGCTACGTGGAGACCGTCGGCCTACAGCGGGAGAGGCAGGAGGGTCGGTCCCTCCACGGCGGGTTCATGAACCCCAGTGAATTCCCTCTGCCGCCCGATACCTTTCCGAAAAACCTCGCCAACACGCACGTGACCCTCTTCGACAACCGCCTGCTGGTCTTCTGCGAGGCTGACGTTCCGCACGAGCTTCGGCCGGACACGTTGGAGACGGTCAGTCAGCGCTACGACTTCCACGGTGGGTTCAGCGGACCCCCCCTGACGGCCCACCACAAGATCGATCCGGCCAACGGTGACATCCTCACCTTCGGCAACAGGGGGGGTGCTGTCACCTGGTTCCGGGCCGACCGCCACGGGCAGGTCCTCGACCTTCACACGGTCGACCTGGGCGTCCCCACCTTCACCCATGACTATGTCGTCACCACCGACTACGCGATCTTCCTGGTGAATCCGGCGATGGTCCGCTTCGAGCACTATCTCAAGGGTGTCCCGTCCACGGTTTGGGAGCCGGAAACACTGGACACGTGCCGCTGGGCTGTCCTGCATCGCAGGACAGGCGAGGTGACGTGGGTCGAGGCGCCCGACGCCTTTACGGAGACCCACTTCCTCAACGCCTACCAGGACGGCTCCAAGATCGTCGTCGACGGGCACCGCACGCCCCGTTTCGGCCCCACCTGGAAGGAGCTCGAGTCGCCGCCGCCGGGCGGCGACTGGAACTGGTGGTTCAAGAACATTGTCGCCACCCCCTGGCGCTGGGAACTCGACCTCGCCACCGGGAAGACGACGGACAGCCAGGTCAACGACATCCTCGGTGAGTTCCCCCGGATCAACGATCAGCGGACCGGCCAGCGCCACCGATACGGCTACTACGCGACGACCCGGGGAACCGGCGACTGGTTCATCGACGGCCTGGCCAAGCACGACTACCTCACGGGCGAGACGTCGATGCAGACAGCCGACGGTGTGCTGACCTCCCCCAGCGAACCTGAGTTCGTGCCCCGACCCGGAGCCACGGCCGAGGACGACGGCTGGCTGCTGTCGACTTGGTGGGACCCCACCACTGACCGCAGTGAGGTCATCGTTCAGGAGGCCCAGGACTTCACAGCCGCGCCCATCGCCCGGATCAAGCTCAACCACCGAGTTCCCCTGACAACCCACGGCAGTTGGTCGGACGCCGCTGATCTCGACGCCGCCGTACGCGGCTCCTGAGTCCCCGGCATCCACGGCCGCCCCGGTGCCTGGCATCTATGACCCCACAGGGCCGGGGAAGCTGCTGTTCGCGTTCTTCGCGGCGATGGCGGAGACCGAGCGGGAGAAAGCCCGGGAGGCGACGCCGGAGGAGCTCGACACCGCGGCCCGCAAGGGCAAGCACGGCGGCCGGCCGCCGGTCGTCACCGACGACATGCTGCACACCGTGCTGCGCCACTGTTCGAACGGTGAGTCGGTCGAGCAGATCCAGCCCGACCTGATCATCCCCACCGGCAGGCGCAAGGGCCGGAGCCGATCTGGCGACTATGTGTATTTACGTCGTTCCCCGTTGAGTGCGAGTGAGGTGAATCCGCGAAGTGTGTTGCCGAGGTGTGGATGCGAACTCCGGTCAACCGGATCTCCGCTGCGAGCGACCTCGGCGAGCGTGATCGCGACGGCCTCGGCTTCCAGGCGCCCAACCTGCCCGACGCGGCTGTGCACGCCGGTCCCAACACCGACGCACCCTCCGCCAGGCGGCCCCGTGGTCTCGAGCCCGGTAGAGCGTGCCGTTGAGTGTCTCGGGTGTGGCGCCGCAGATGGGCCGCAGGTCCTGGACGTCGAAGAAGCCTTGGCCTCGCGGTCGGTCGGGACGGGCGCCATGGCTCGCGTAAGCCTGGCCGCGGGTTCTAACGTACGAAACTGTTTCGTTTTCATTCGTATTGGCGGTATGGTCACGACTGGGCGGCGATCCGTACGAAACCGTTTCGTTCACGAGGGGGTGTGGTGGTCGAGGTTGCAACGTCGAGTCGCGGTCGGATCACGCCCGAGCGCGAGGCCGAGCTGTACGCGGCTGTGCTCGATCTGCTTCGCGAGGTCGGCTACGGCTCGCTGACCATGAACGCCGTGGCCGCACGCACCCGCTCCAGCAAGGTGACGCTCTACCGCCAGTGGGGCGGCAAGGCCGAGCTGATCGTCAAGGCGATGCGTCACAAGAAGCCCGCCAGCGTCAGGGGCGTCGACACCGGATCGCTGCGGGGAGACTTCCTGGCTGCGCTGTCCATCGAGGACGACTCCGCCATGGAACGGAACTCCGCGCTGATGCGCGGCCTGATCATGGAGATACACCACAACCCTGACCTCGGGCGGGCGTTCCGGGAACTGCTCATCGAACCGGAACGGGCCGAATTCAACCGGGTGTTGCAGCGTGCCGTCGCCCGAGGCGAGATCCGTACGGACAACCCTGCGTTGGATTACGTGCCGCACATGCTCATCGGCGGCTTCTTCGCCCGCATTCTGATCGACGATCGCCCGCCGACGCGGGCGTTCCTGGCTGAGTATGCCGACGCCGTGCTTTTCCCCGCCCTCGGCGTCGGACTCTCCCCTCCTTCCAGTCCCCAGCAGTAAGCCGCTCTCCAGCCGTACCTGGCACAACCTCACCCTTGCCTCTAGGGCATGGGAGGGTCCCCACCGTCGTCGGGCCTGCCCTCTGCCCTGAACCATCCACGACTGACCGGGAGCACGTCCCGTGGCTACCTTCCTGTACAAACTCGGCCGATTCGCCTTCCGGCGACGGCACTACATCGCCTTGTTCTGGGCGGCCCTCCTGGCCGCCGCCTGCGTCGCGGCCTTCAACGCGCCCGCCGCAGGCTCATCGTCCTTCTCGATCCCCGGCATCGAGTCCCAGAAGGCCTACGACCTGCTGGCGCAGCGTTCGCCTGGCTCGAGCGCCGACGGAGGGAGCGCCAACGTCGTCTTCAAGGCTCCCGCGGGCGAGAAGATGACGGACACCGACAACAAGGCCCTCGTCGAGCAGACCGTCAAGGAACTCAGCAAGGGGCCCGAGGTCGATTCCGTCACCGACCCGTTCACGCAGCGGAACGCGGTGAGCAAGGACGGGACGATCGCCTACGCGCAGGTGAAGTACATCGCCCCGGCCAAGGAACTGGAGGACTCCACCAAGGACTTCCTGGAGAAGACGGTGGAGGAGTCCCGGGACTCCGGGGTGACCGTCGAGATCGGCGGTGACGTGCTCGACGAGTCGCCAGAGTCGGGTATCGGAGAGGTCATCGGTGTCGCAGTCGCCGCGGTCGTCCTCGTCGTCACGCTGGGCTCGCTCGTCGCGGCCGGGCTGCCGCTGCTGACCGCCCTCATCGGGGTGGGTATCGGCGTCGCGGGCATCACGACCCTCGCCAACGCGCTCGACCTCGGGGACACGACCTCCATCCTGGCCATGATGCTCGGCCTCGCCGTCGGCATCGACTACGCCCTGTTCATCCTCTCCCGCTACCGGGACGAACTGGCCGAGGGCCGCGAACGCGAGGACGCGGCCGGACGGGCCACGGGCACGGCGGGCTCGGCGGTGGTCTTCGCCGGGCTGACGGTCGTGATCGCACTCGTCGGCCTCTCGGTCGTCGACGTCCCGGTGCTGACCAAGATGGGTATCGCGGCGGCGTGCACGGTCGTGCTCGCGGTGCTGATTGCCCTCACGATGATGCCCGCGATGATCGGCTACGTGGGCCGGAAGATCCAGCCGGCGGGCAAGAAGAGCAAGCGGTTTGCCGGCAGGAAGGCGCAGGAGAACACCGAGGGCAAGCCCAACATGGGTACCCGATGGGGAAGCTTCGTCGTCCGCCGTCCTGCCGCCGTCCTGGTGCTGGGCGTGGTCGCCCTGGGGGTCATGGCCGTTCCGGTGACCCAGCTGCAGCTCGGGCTGGGCGACGACAGCACGAAGGCGGAGTCCACGACGCAGCGAAAGGCCTACGACCTCCTCTCGGAAGGCTTCGGCCCCGGCTTCAACGGCCCGCTGATGATCGTCGTCGACACGAAGGACAGCAGCGACCCGAAGGCGGCCGCCACCACGGTGACCGACGAGATCAAGGGCCTGAAGGACGTCGCGACGATCAGTCCCGCGCAGTTCAACAAGGCCGGCGACACGGCGACGATCACCGTCATACCGGACTCCAAGCCGTCCTCGACGCAGACCGAGGACCTGGTGCACGCCATCCGTGACAAGGCCGACGGCATCGAGGCCGACACGGACGCCCGGGTGCTGGTCTCCGGCACGACTGCGATGAACATCGACTTCTCGCAGAAGCTGACCGACGCGCTGGTCCCCTACCTGGCGCTGGTGGTCGGCCTTGCCTTCCTGCTTCTGATGCTGGTCTTCCGCTCGATCCTCGTCCCGCTGAAGGCTGCCCTCGGCTTCCTGTTGTCGGTGCTGGCGGCGCTGGGCGCCGTGGTCGCGGTCTTCCAGTGGGGCTGGCTGGCCGGTCTGCTCGGTGTCGAGGAAACCGGCCCGATCATGTCGATGGTGCCGATCTTCATGATCGGCGTGGTCTTCGGCCTGGCGATGGACTACGAGGTGTTCCTCGTGACCCGGATGCGCGAGGCCTACGTCCACGGCGAGGAGCCGAAGCAGGCGGTGGTGAACGGCTTCAAGCACAGCGCACGCGTGGTCACGGCCGCCGCGATCATCATGATGTGCGTCTTCGCCGGCTTCATCAGCTCCAGCTCGTCCATGATCAAAATGATGGGCGTCGGGCTGGCGGCCGCGGTCTGCTTCGACGCGTTCATCGTCCGCATGGCCATCGTCCCGGCAGTCCTCGCACTGCTCGGGAAGAGCGCCTGGTGGCTCCCCAAGTGGCTGGACCGCGCCCTGCCCAATGTGGACGTCGAGGGCGAGCGCCTACGCACACAGGACCAGCACCAGAGCGAGAACACCCAGGCTCCGTCCAACGAGCCGCAGCCGGAGCGGCAGCCGGTGCTGGTGGGCACCGGTGCCCTGCGGAAGCCGACGGAGGCCGAGCCGCAGGCCGCGTACGCCTCCACCGGGAGCGCTGACCCGGTTCCCGCGACGGGCGGGCCGTCCATCGCGGGCCAGGTGCGCGACGCGGAGGGCACGGGCGTCGACGGCGCCACGCTGACACTGACCTCCCTGACCGGGCGTCAGCTCGGCCGGACCGTCACCCGGTCCGACGGCCGGTACTCGATGCCGACGCCGGGCTCCGGCTCGTACATCCTGACCGCGGCGGCCGACGGCCATCAACCGCGGGCCGCCACCTTGGAGGTGGGCGACGGGCCGCTGGCGTACGACGTGCTGCTGGGCGGGACCAGCGGGCCGGACGACGCGGGCCTGCCGAGGGCGCGTTGATTGTTGTCACCGATATGCGCGGAGATGTGCCGGCGACGGTCAGGTCCGGTCACCCGGTTGTCTGCTCCGTCGGCGAACCGCTGGCAGTGACCCCACCGCACGCCACTTGCTGATCGTCAAAAGGCCACTTCACCCGGGGACCGGTCCCCGGGTGAAGTGGCTTACCGCTGCACCTGGCTGCATCACTGCTTAAGTGGGGCGACGAACCTGGCTGAGCTCGCCGACCAAACTGTCGACAGGGCCGAATCAGAGCTGATCAGTTCTGCGCTGACCTGTGGCTCGGTCTCGGTCTCGGCCCTGGGCTTGGACCTCGGCGCTATCGGTCAAATGCGGCGGAGGTGGCGACGGTGCGCTGCTCGGTCATGCCTCCGCCGAAACTGTCTGGCTGTTGGCTTTCCATGGCCCTGGACCACCCGGGCCGCCCGGACGCCCACGCACCCGCGTCGTCGAATGTGCGGTCGCTCGACCTCGGCGAGCCGCGGGAGCCTGCGAGTTCACCCAGGCGCGGATCGCTGTGACGGTTGGTGACTGCTGGGTCGGTAGGCGCTGTTCGCCGTCATGAGGGAGGCGGTGCGTCGTATGTGTCGGATTCGGGCAGCGTGTCGGACTGCACCGACGAGACCTGCTCCCGTGCCGTGTTGAGTGCGGCGACGATGTCTTGCTCGCGGCCACGAAAGCGAATGGCGGGAATCGGCACGGAGAGCGCCGCCAGTGTGCCGTAGGTGTCCTGGACGGCGATGGCGATGGCACACACGCCGGGAGTGCTCTCCTCCAGATCGAAGGCCATGCCTGTCCGCCGAACCTGCGTGAGTTCCTCCACAAGGGCGGCCCGTCGTCGCGTGATCGTGGAGGGGGTGAGCCGAGTCAGTCGTGCCGGGAGCAGGCGCGCGATCTCGGCATCGCTCAACTTCGCGAGGACGGCTTTGCCGTTGGCGGTGCAGTGCAGCGGCAAGCTGCTTCCCACCACCGGTACGGCACGCAATGTGTGCTGCCCCTGTATCGAATCGGTGATTCTCAGTCGGCCGGATTCCAGGACCGCGAGGTCGACGGTTTCCTCCAGGGTCTGGGCAAGGTGCTCCATCGCCGGCCGGAGCAGGGCACGAATCTCCGGTCGGCCGGCCTCGGCCAATCGCACCAATTCGGGACCGATGCGGACGCGACCCGTAGCAGAGGCTGAGCCCGGCACGCCCTCGACCTCCAGGGCGGAGACCAGCCGGTGAATCGTCGAGTGTGGGAGCCCGGTGCGTTCAGCGAGCTGGGAGAGGCTCAGTCCCTCCCGCGGCGAGGGCGCGGAGCACCGCGACAGCCCGCCCGATGATCTTGATTCCGGCTTCGCCACCGTCCTGTGCGGCGGCTTCCTTGTGTGTCGCGTCAGGTGTCACTCGCCCAGTATGCGACTGCCGCGCGGGACAACGGCGTCTCGCGTACCGGGCATTGCTGGTTGACGGGCTCGGCCTTCTTCGTTCACCTGTTGCGTTCGGGCATGCCCACGTCCTGGCGAACAACGCGGGGATCAGGACCGTACGACGATCAGCACGTTCTCGTCTCTGAACTGGATGAGCGACCTGTTGAGTGACTGGGGCCGACCGGCTACGGCGCTGCCTCGCGCGAGAGGGCCAGGAGGGTGCGCGCCTGCGGGGCACCAGCGTCGAAGAACTGCGTGGCCAGTGCGGGTGGCACGGCGGTTCCATGCATGCGGACTTCGTGGCAGCTGAAGCAGAACGCCCCCTGGAACAGCGCCAGGTCGAGAGTGTCCGTGTACGCCCGGATGCTCCAGCCCGGCGAGAAGCCGCAGCGGTGCTGCTCGCCGCCGGGTAAACCCTTGATCAAGGCCAGGACGCCGGCCGCCTCGCTCCCGATCCAGTGGGCGCCTGCCCTACCGGGATACGGGGCTCCGCGCTTTGTCGGGAGTCCGGAGATCCTTGTGGCCTCCGGATCCTTGTGGCCCCAGCAACACAGCGGTGGCTACGGCTTCGGTGGGGAGCTGCATGTGCGTAGTGTGCCCGCGTCCGGTATCGGGACTGTGCACCCGCCCCGGAGGACCGAATCGCGCACTCACAGGCCGATCGAAGCGGAGCGCCTGCCGTAGAGCAGGATGCACGGTGCCGAGGAGACAGCTTCGAGCATGGGGAGGATCGATGTGACGCCGACGCCGCAGACTATGCAGTGGCCCGGGCGCGCCGTCCGGGCCGAAGACAATGGCGGGACATCGGCCGCCCGTAACCGTGCTCCGGGCCGCGTGGTCGTGTCGACACACTCGAATCCGCCAGGTCGTGGGCCAGCGACAGATCGAGATGAGCGCGGGTTCCCGCGCGGTCAGTGGACGGCCGTCGAGGCGTGCTGGGGCAGGTACGCGCGACACCGGCCTTCGGCGGCGGCCGGCCAGGACAGAGTCGTACAGGTCGGTCGTTGGGCGGAATCCTGTCGGGCGTCCGCAGTGCTGCCGGATCTCGTGGGCTGAACACACAAGGCGGGTCTCGCTCCGGCCGCGCGGCACGGCGGGGGCATCTCCATCAACTACGGCAGGTTCGGGCGGGGAGGTGTCGTGAACTCGCCGTCACATGCCGGGCCCGGGTGAAACGGCGGTGGCAGCGGGGTGATGTGCCCGGCGTCCGCGATGGTGCCGACGCGCTCCTGAAGGGCGGGGTGGGGACGGCCATCGAGCACACGCGGTGCCGCACAGAGCGTCAGCGACCGAAGGTAGCCGTCGGCGATCCACACACCGATCAGCGGCATGACGAAGGAGAGGGGCTGGCCTGCGAGGAGGCTCAGCACCACAGCCGCGGTCAGTACCGTGACCGGCGGGTAGAGCAGGATGAAAGCCATGGTGGCTCGGACGGTCTCCGAGCGGGAGGTGGACGTCCCGTTCCGATGGATCGCCGTGCACGCCACGACGAAGATCGCCACAACCGCGCCCGCGCTCAGCGCGGCGTTGAAGCGCAGGTCGACGGAGGCGAGTCCGGTGAGGCCTGACCAGGCGATCAGGTTCGCTCCGATCACGAGGGCGCCCGTCCACGCGATGACCCGCCGGCCCGGCTCGTGGTGTCCGTCCTGGCCAGGGGCCAGGACGGACACGTCGGTGCCGTGCGGCAGTAGCCACAGGCACAGGGCAACGGCGATGATTCCCAGGCCCGCTCCCATGGCCGTGATCAGGCGCCACGCGTTCTCGACCGGCAGCGCGACGGCCGTGTTCTGGGCGACGAATCCCGCGATGGGTATTCCTAGCGGAGCTATTGCGAGTGAACGCCTGGCGCGGGTGGCCGCGTCCGCGCGGGCGCGCCTGCCTTTGGGGGCGGCGTTTTGGCGCGCGGCCCCGCTCCTGGTGGCGGAGTCCTTGACGAGACTCAGGGTCAGTGGAAACGCGACGCCTGTGCCGATTCCGGCGAGCATGCTGAAGAGTCCCAGTTGCCAAGGGGCGGTCGCGAGTGCGCAAGCCCCGGACCAGAGCGTGAGCCACAGGAGTGCGGCGAGCGTCGCCTGCCGGAGCCCGAGGCGCCGGGCCAGCGCCACTGCGGCGTGGACGCCTGCCAGAACGCCCAGAAATGCCGTGCTCCCGATCAGTCCCGCAGTGCTCGGTGACAGGTGCCAGCCGGGCTCGGTCTGCAGGGAATCAAGGAAGTTGGGGAACGCGACGAGCTGGTAACTCTGTGCGGCCAGGAGAAACAGTCCGAGTGGAACCAGACTGCGGCCAACAGGGGGTGTGACGGTGTCGGACGGCATGCCGGCCTCCAGATGGGGAACGGAAGGAAGGGACCAGCGCCCGGGACGGAACCGGGGCCGCGGTTGCGGGGATCTCGCGGTCGGATGTTTTTCTTCCGAACGCCGGGAGTGCGCCGGCCATGATTCGCCGGCGCTGAATCATGCGGGTTATTGCAAGAGCAGAGAGCGCCGCCGGGGGCCTTCGCGCCCCACCAGTGAACGTCCTGATAAGCAGGACATTATTCTGTTAATTGGGACTATGTTGGACCGTATGGCCGCACCCTGAAGAGGTCAAGTGGTGTGTGGGGTGATGGATGGGCGGCTGTGAGTCAGCTTCGGGGCGTGTCGTACAGGGGCAGGGCGCGGTGGTAGGTGGCGACGGCCACCGCGGCGACCGCGACGTGCATGAGCACCAGTCCGATGATCCCGGCGGCGTCGGCGTGCGGAATGTAGTCGCTGACGAGCATCAGCAGGTCGGGGACGAAGGAGATGACCACGACGGCGGGGACCAGCCAGGACAGCAGGGCGCGCGGCCGGGCCGACCACCGGCGGATCACCGCCCATCCGACTGCGCCGATGATGATGCCCAGGACAGTGAAGGTGACGTATGGCCCGGGCTGGAGGGGCTCGAAGTCGTCGGAGGCTCCGGCCGCCCGGGAGACCAGGGCGATCAGCGCGGCGGCGATGATCGCGGCCACGGTGCCCGCGATCAGCCATTCCGCGGCGGCGGCCCGGCTGGGCGCGGAGCGTATGGACCGCGTCGGAGCAGGGGTGGCGGAGGAAGGTGTGGTGGACATGGGGACACTCCTTCGGTGACGGGCGGTCGGCCGCTTGGGGCCCTGTGTTCTGCCCGGGCGTCAGACGGTTTTCGGAAGCGGCTGTCTGCACCACCCGTCACCTACAGGGCATGTGTGGGTTCAAGAGCTGGATCGACTACGGGAACGAGGACTGGGCCGGACCCACCGTGGGACTGGCCGAGGAAGGGCTCCACGCTTCGAGGGGATTGACAGGCGCCGGCTGCTCATGGGCATCGGGCAAACACGCGGACGCCGGTGCTCATCAACCGCGCACGACGTGCAGCACCTTGGTCTCGGTGTAGGACAGCAGGCCGGCCGGTCCGCCGGCCACGCCGAGGCCACTCCACTTGTGCCCGCTGAAAGACACGCCCGGCGCCGGCATGCCGTGCGTGTTGACCCAGGAGGTCCCGCATTCCAGCCGGGCCGCCACCGCCGCGGCCCGCTCCGGGTCCGCGCTCCACACCGAGCCGTCGAGCCCGAAGTGCGTACTGTTGGCCCGGGCCACCGCCTCTTCGACGTCGTCGTACGGGATCACCGGCAGAACGGGCCCGAACTGTTCCTCGTCGACGACGCGCACGCCGTCCTCGAGATCCCTCAGGATGGTCGGCGCGAAGAAGTAGCCGTCACCGTCCAGGCGCCGGCCTCCGGCGGCCGCGGTGGCACCGCCGGCCAGCGCGTCCGACACCAGCTCCTGGATCCTGGCGAACTGCGGCGCGGTGGCGAGCGGGCCCATCTGGACGCCGGGGAGCATGCCGTCACCCACTTGGACCGACCGTGCCCGGTCCGCCAGGGCGTCGACCACCTCGGTGTACCGGGCGCGTGGTACGTAGAGACGTTTCAGCGCCATGCAGATCTGCCCGCAGTTGACGAACGCGCCCCAGAACAGCTTGTCGGCCATGGCGTCGAGGTCGACGTCGTCGAGGAGGATGCCCGCGTCGTTGCCGCCCAGCTCCAGGGTGATGCGCTTGAGGTCGGGCGCAGCCGACGCCGCCACGTGCTTTCCGGTGGCGACCGAACCCGTGAACGTCACCTTGCGGACCAGGGGGTGTTCGGCGAGCTGCGCACCCAGCGGGTCCCGGCCGCTGATGACGTTCAGTACGCCCGGCGGCAGCACGTCACGCAGAACGACTCCGAGTGCGAGCGAGGAGAGCGGCGTGAAAGGAGACGGTTTCAGTACCACGGTGTTGCCCGCCAGCAGGGCCGGCGCGAATTTCATCGCGGCCTGGAGCACTGGGACATTCCACGGGGTGATCGCCGCGACCACGCCCACGGGCTGGTGCAGTACCTCTATCCGCTCCTCGTCGTCGTCCCGGATCACCTCCCGGGGCACCTCGAGGGCGGCCGTGCCCCGCAGGGTCATCGCGGTCACCATGACCTCGAAATGGGCGTCGGCCAGAGGCTTGCCCTGCTCCAGTGTGAGCAAGGTGGCGAGCTCCTCGGCGCTCTCCTCGATGCGTGCGGCCGCGGCCAGCAGCGCGCTGCGGCGAGCGTCCATGTCGTCGCGCCAGAGCGGGAAGGCGTCGGCGGCGGCTTGCACCGCGTCGTCCAGCTGAGCCGGTGAGCAGTCGGGCGCCTGGGCGAACACCCGTCCGGTGGCAGGGTTGTGCACCCCGAAGGTATCGACAGTGTGGACGTCCTTGCCGCCCACTGTCATCGGGTGGTTTTGCTCGGACACGGTGTCTCCTGGAGTGAGGGGCGGCCGGAGCCGTCAGGAAGGTGAGGAACGGGGCGGTGAGATCAGCGAGTACCGCGGCCTGAACGGGGTCGGAGGTCCGTCAGGACACGACGTGCATGCGGCAGGGAACGGTGTTGAGCTCGTCCGGTCCGTTCTCGCCCACGACGACGGTGCCGCCGATGTTGACACGGTGCTGTCCCGTACAGGCGTTGGGTTCGAAAGCGAACGCCATGCCGGGGACGAGTTCCAGGTCGGAGATCGGTTCGACGGTACGGAAGACACGGCGGCTGTCCTGGCCGGGGATCTGTTCGGCGTTCAGCGCGATGTGCCCAGCGAAGGCCGCGGGAGTGAGACTGTGCACCAGGGGGGTCATGTTGTAGTGGCCGGCCTTCAGGAGGGGCTCGCTCATGGCCCGGGCGACGTCGAGGAAGGCCGCTCCCGGACGCAGGGCCCGGAGGCCGGCGTCGTAGCAGTCACGGGCGACGTCGTGGAGCGTGTGCAGCACCTTCGGTACCGGCTCGACCGCGACGGACATCTGGACCTGTGTCTCGAATCCGCCGTAGCAGGACATGATCTCGGCCTGGACCAGGTCGCCGGGCTGGACTGTCCGGGAGGCGCCGCCGGCGTAGGTCCAGTAGGGGGGCGCCCAACCCGGGTCGTCCGCGCCGACACTCATGATGACGTGGGGGTAGGTGGTGGTGCACGAGTTGCGGTGGAGGACCTCCACGGCTGCCGCGTAGATCTCGGCCTCGCGCACACCGGGCCGGATCATCTCCAGCATGGTCTGGCAGGCTTCTTCGGCCGCCTGGGCGGCGAAGCGGACCAGTTCCAGTTCCTGCGGCGTCTTGGGCAGCATCGTCTGGGCGAAGTCGAGGGACATGTCCTCGAATTCGGCCTCGGGCAGGTTGTTGAGGACGTAGTCCCACATCATGTGGGTGATGAGGCCCTCCATTTCCCCCGCCGAGCTCCCGGTCATGCCGACCACACCGATACGACTGGACGTCAGTCCCTCTTCGGTGAGTGCCTGGACCACCCCGCGGCCGAACGGACCGACGCGTACATCGTCGATCCAGAAGCGCACATCTCGCATGTTCGCGGCCAGGCGGCGCGTGTAGCGGTGGTGGGTCCAGGTGAGGTGAACGGGGTCGCGTTCGGCGAAGAAGACGACGACGCCGTCGAGGACCTCGTTCGCGAGGTAACCCTCGTACCGTTCGCGGCCCTTGAGCCCGAAGACGAGCAGACAGTCGAGGTCCTTGTCCCGCATGAAGTCACGCGTGCGCTGCCAGCGCAGTTCGCGGGCGGCGAAGGGAAGGACGGGATACTGTTTCGCGGTCATGCCCCTACCCCCTCGGTCGCCTCGACGAGATCGCTCTCGAGGATCCTCGGATCGGCGCCCGCCGCCTCTGCCACGTCCCGGTAGTACTGCAACCAGTCGGTGCCCTCGGGGACATGACCGCCGCCGGCCATGAGGCCGCGGGTGAGCTCGGTGTCGTCCAGGGTGGCCGGAAGGTCCCCGGTTGTTGCGTATGCGTCGACGGCCTTCAGGAGGCGCCGCCGTGTCCGGCTTACCATCAAGTCCGAGGCGGACAGGTGCTCGTGGGTTCGGTCCACGACTGGTCCCATGCTTTCAGTGATCATCTTGTCCTGGATCTGGATGCCTTGCACTCCGGTGTAGTTGCCCTTTGCCTGGGCGTCCCGGTCGAGGAAGTAGTTGTTCTCCTCGGAGGGAGTGAGCCGCCACCTGCCGTACCAGTCCTGGTCGTTGTTGGGCTGGAGCAGGTCTGCCATGCGGACCTTGACGCCCGGCAGCTCCGCGACGCCGGCGTGGAACGCCGACCTGCCGTCCACCAGCGCTCTAGGCCGGCTGAGCTGGAAGATCATGGAGTGGGTGTCGTCCATCGGCAGCCAGAACCGCACGACGGGCTCTTCGACCTCGAAGGGGTTCTGGCC
Organism: Streptomyces sp. NBC_00075; assembly: GCF_045041225.1. Taxonomy (NCBI): domain Bacteria; kingdom Bacillati; phylum Actinomycetota; class Actinomycetes; order Kitasatosporales; family Streptomycetaceae; genus Streptomyces; species Streptomyces sp. NBC_00075. The sequence continues at coordinate 16,484 of NZ_CP108243.1, read as the reverse complement.
GGGGATGGTCCAGGACGGCAGCAGCTGCTGGGTGTAGTGCCAGTAGTCGGGGGCGAAGCTGTCCGGCCTGCGGGAGCCCTCCATGGTTCCCCCGGCCGTGTTGACGACCTTGGTCTCCACGGCCCTGCCACTGGTGACCCACTTGAGGACGAAGTGCTCGCCGACATCCTCGGGGTCATGGCCGCCGTGGTGGAGGAAGGCGAGATGGGCCGCGTCGATGTCCCCCTCCATGCCCTGGAGCCAGTTGCACTCGCGCAGCCACATCTGGATCTCCAGCTCCTCGTCGCCGGCGACCACGCCGATCACGGGCGGCGGCGGCGGGGTCTCGCGCGACCCCATGTAGATCCAGACGAGGCCGTTGCGTTCCTGCACCGAGTAGGCCTTGGCGCGCACACGGGTGGGCACGCGTCCTCCCGCACTGCTCGGAATGTCGGTGACGCGGCCCTCCACGTCGAACATCCAGCCGTGGTAGGAGCACCGCAGCCCGCCGTTCTCGTTGCGGCCGAAGAACAGGGAGGCGCAGCGGTGCGGACAGCGGTGGTCGAAGATGCCCATCCGGCCGCCGCTGTCGCGGAAGCCGACGAGGCGCTCGCCCAGCGCCATCAGGCGGATCGGGGCACCATCGGCCTCGAACTCGGAGGACCGGGCTATCGGCAGCCAGAACTGGCGGAAGAACTCTCCGGTCGGACTGCCGGGGCCGACGTGTGTCAGCTTGGCGAAGGGGTCAGTCATGGAGCGATCCATCTCTGTACGAGGTCGATGGTTCATCCGGATCACCAGGCGCGTGCGGGCCCGACCAGGTTCATCCCGTCCAGCGGATACAGGTCGCTGACCTCTGGTGTGGCCCATCCGAGGTCGACCGGGTGAGTGACCTCGGCGAAGGTCAGGGCGAGCTCGAAGAGGGCCTGCTCCCGCGGGGGCATGTCGTCGAGGGGGAAGGCGTTCAGATGGTTCACCACCGCTTCGATACGGGGGAGCATGGTGGCGCACAGGTCACGCAGCTCCTCGATGTCGGCGGCGACCATCGCCTCCATCCGCTCCTGTGCGTCGCGCAGGCGCCACCGCTCCAGGAAGCGCTCCAGGTCGGCAAATCCTTCGGGAAGTCCGGCTTCTGCGGAGAGCTCCATCACTTGGCTCCGATCAGTTCGTCGACGAGTCCGTAGCGGTGCTGGAGCGCGAACTCCTGCAGGGAGAGGTACAGATCGCTGATGGCACCCGACTCGAGGCCGCGCTGCACGTCCTCCATGGCGGCCAGGTCCTCCCGGGACACCGTGTACTGCAGGGCCCGGCTGTACGCCTGGGCCAGGCGGTCGCCGGCGTGCCGGGCCTTGCGGCCATAGACGTCGAAGACGACGCGGGAGTGGTTGCGGTCGATCGGCCAGACGGTGACGGTGCTGTACCAGTGCGAACCGTTGAGGACGGCCACGTTGGGGAACTGCCACACGATGTCGAAGAACCAGGGGTGGTAGCGGGTGCGGTTCACCGCCGGCGGCAGCATGGAGAAGTCGGTCTCGACCGCCGGTGTCTGCTTGTACCCGAGGCCGTACAGGGCACCCTCGACGGGTGGGCTGACGTAGTCGGGGTTGGAGGGGTTGCTGGAGCGGATGTGGCGGTCGTACATGTCGACCACGGGCTTGTGCCGCATCGGGTTGCTCTTGCCGGCCAGCTTCGGCTGGGTGCGCCGATGCAGGAAGACGGTGTGGTACCCCTCCGAGAAGGCGTCCATGGCGATGTTCCAGTTGGCCCGGACGTCGATGGACCAGCAGCTGACCTTCTCCATCTCGCTGTAGTAGCCGTCGAAGCCCTCGGCGAGCTCCCCCAGCCAGTCGTCGAGCGGCTCGGGGTTGTCGCTGAAGTTGGCGTAGATGAGGCCGGACCGGACCTCGACGCGGATCGGCACCAGCCCGAGGCGGGACTTGTCGACGGAGCGGAACTGCTTCTCGTCCGGCACCGAGCGCAGCTTCCCGTCGCCGGTGTACGACCAGCCGTGGAGCCAGCAGGTGTGCGCGGACGACGTCCCCTCGGCGAAACCGCAGTCCGTGGGGATCACCTTCTTGCCGCGGTGGCGGCACACGTTGTGGAACGCACGCACCTCCCCGTCCCGGCCCCGCTGGACCAGCACCGAGATGTTGAGGGTGGGCACGTCCAGGACGTAGTAACTCCCCGGCTTGGGAAGGTCGTTGACGTTTCCGACCAGGAACCAGGACGGACGGAAGACCTTCTCGACGACTGCGTCGTGATACTCCTGCGTCAATTTGTCCTTGACGGACACGACGTCACGCAGGCCGGCGAACGGGTTGGGCGGGGGCGGGGTCCCGCCGGTGAGTGGCGAAGCAGGGCTGACAGCGGCTTCAGACATATGAACTCCATAAGTTAGGACGCTAGTCCTGTCACATGGGACCGTATGGGAAAGGAGGCTCGCCTGGCAAGCAGAGTTGCCCGGGACGCCTTTTCCTGCAGGCAGGTTGACTGCGCCTGGCGTCCGGACTGCACTCAAGTCCGACTTGACCTCTTCTTGGTGCGGCTATACGGTCCCCATAGTGTCCTAAGAATGCAGATTTAATTCCTGACTATCAGGACACGCTCAGGTACATGGCAAGGAGGAGGCGTCCATGTGGGACCCCAGCAACATGTTTCTCAACGGGCCGTACGCACCCTGGCGCGAGGAGGGTGAGGCCTTTGACCTGGAGATCGAGGGCTGGCTCCCCGACGGGCTGAGCGGTGCCCTGTTCCGGGTCGGCCCCAGCCCGCTCTACCGCCCGCAGAATCCGAGCAGGTACCACTGGTTCGACGGCGACGGCATGGTCCACGCCATCTTCCTGCGTGACGGCCGGGCGACCTACCGCAACCGCTACGTGCAGACCGCGGGCCTGAAGGAGGAGATGGAACTGGGCCGGTCGATCTACGGCGGTTTCATGAACGGCAGGGACACCCCCCTGCCGCCCGACAAGTTCCCGAAAAACCCCGCCAACACGCACGTGCAGATCTACGACAACCGTCTGCTGGTCTTCTGCGAGGGCCTCCCTCCGCACGAGTTGCGGCCGGACACCCTGGAGACGGTCAGCGAGCAGTACAACTTCCGCGGCGGAGTCGTCGGTCCCGTGACCGCGCACCACAAGGTCGATCCGACGAACGGCGACTTCCTCACCTTCGGCAACATGGACGGCGCGGTCACGTGGTATCGAGCCGACCGCAACGGGAACATCCTCGACCGTCACTCGGTCGATCTGGGATTCCCCGCCTTCACCCATGACTATGCCGTCACCACCGACTATGCGATCTTCTCGGTCGGCCCGGCGACGGCCAGCCTCGAGCGCATACTCAGCGGTCGGCCTTCGACGGTCTGGGAGCCGGAAAAACTGGACACATGCCGCTGGGCTGTCCTGCATCGCAGGACTGGCGAGGTGACGTGGGTGGAGGCTTCCGACGCCTTCTCCGTGACCCACTTCCTCAACGCCTACCAGGACGGCACGAAGATCATCGTGGACGGGCACCGTGTCGGCCAGTTCGGCCCCACCCTGAAGGACCTGGAGTCACCGCCGCCGGGCGGGGACTGGAACTGGTGGTTCAAGGAGGTCGTCACCACCCCCTGGCGCTGGGAACTCGACCTCGCCACGGGGAGGAGCAAGGACGGCGAGGTCACCGATATTCAAGGAGAATTCCCCCGGATCAACGATCAGCGAACCGGACTGTCCCACCAGTACGGCTACTACTCGACGTCACGCGGAGTCGGCGACTGGTTCACCGACGGCCTGGCCAAGCACGACTACGTCACGGGCGAGACGTCGATGCAGACACTCGACGGTGTCCTGACCTCCCCCGGCGAACCCGTCTTCGTGCCCCGCCCCGGTGCCCAGGCCGAGGACGACGGCTGGCTGCTGTCGATCTGGTGGGACCCGACCACCGACCGCAGCGAGGTCATCGTCCAGGAAGCCCAGGACTTCACCGGCACGCCCATCGCCCGGATCAAGCTCAACCACCGGGTCCCCATGGGCTTCCACGGCAGCTGGTCCGACGCGGCCGAGCTCGACGCCGCGGTGCGCGGCGCCTGAGTCATCGGTGATCCCTGGTCGGCGGGGTGCTACGGCTCCCCGTCGGCCATCGCATGCCCGCACTCGCCTGACTCGCCCGCACGATTGTTTGGAGACCCGGCAGATCATCCGGCGCGCTTGAGTCTGGAGGCGGTACGGTTCGACGGGTTGCTTCATGCAGTCCTGACCCTCCCTCCCGAGCGCCGCGGTCCCTGTCCGGTGCGGTCGGAGTGGCGGAGCCGAAAGTCTGCGGGGAACTTGTTCTGCCTGTTTGCCGGGGAATTCACAGGGTTACGGTTCGCCGGACGCGGTCGGCCTTGAGCGCAGGGGGCGCCCGGCCGGGGCGCGGCGTGAGGCGCGCAGCGCGTGCAGGCGACTGCCGCCGTACGCGCAAGAGGCGGCCGGTACGAATCCGGTGAGTCCGGACAGGCGGACCGCCGAGTGGAGCCCGGCCGTCATGCCTCCCATCTCGCTGCCCATCATGCTCATTTCGATCCGAGCGGATCCCTGTGCCGTCAGGCAGAGGAGCATCGTCGCCATGCCGACCGCGATACCCGAACGCAGTACGAGCTTCACGTGGCGGCGCAGCAGTGCGGCAGCTTTCTGGCGTGCCGTGCGCACCGGGGTGCGGGCCGCGGCCGGGTAGCCCACACGGGCCAGGAGACTCAGCAGGACGACCAGGCCGCTCCTCCGAAGACCGGGGACCGGGCCATACCGAACGGCGCCTGACGGGCCGGGATTCATCGAGGCCGTGCAGGGCACCTTCGTCCGGATGGACGAGGCGGTACGGGAGTGACAGCCGAGAGTGGCAGCTGCTGCTGGTCGTTCACCTGGAGATCCGTGGGAGTTGGCCGAGAGGTGGAACGGCGGCGGCAGGGAATTCCTGGGTGTGCGCACGCTCACCGTGCCGCCATTCCTCGTGGGTGCCGCCCCTTGGCCGTCTGATCCGTACCGAGACAAGGACTGGCGTGGTCCTGGGGCCGCTGCCGCCTCCAGTTGCCGTTCGCCGGCCTGACGTGACATCTCCAGACCGATGATCAGCCCAGAGCTATTCAGCCACTGGCGGTCGGGCGCCGTGCCGTGGGCCTGTGGGACAGCAAGGGGGCAGAGGCGGCGCCGACCGGGGCTGCGAATGCGTGCCGTAGCGCTGTGATCTGGCCACCGATACCTGACTCTCTGTCAGTTCTCGCTTTCCTCTCCCGGGTCTCCCAGTGGAGTGGGTGAGAGTCGGGCTCTGTTCGCGATCAGACCCATGGAGCCGCACCCCATGTCCCGTCTCGCCTGAGGAAGCCATGTCATTCGCCCCCCCAGCACGGCTTTCACGCACAGCCCCGGCCGGACCGTCTCTTTCCAATCCCCTGGTGGGCCCGCCTACGCCGGCTCCGGGACGGCGAGCGTGGAGATCGTCGTGCCCGTCTACAACGAGGAACGCGCTCTGCCCGGCTGCCTGCGTACCCTGCATGCACGGCTGACCGAGGGCTTTCCGTTCCCCTGGCGCGTCACCGTCGCCGACAACGCCAGCACAGACGGCACGCTCACCGTCGCCCGCCGCCTCGCGGAGGAACTGCCTGGCGTTGACGCCGTGCACCTGGACCGGAAGGGGCCGTGGACTTGCCCTGTGCAGCGTGTGGGGGTGCAGTGACGCGGACATCGTGGTCTACATGGACGTGGACCTGTCCGCCGGCCTCGACGGGCTGCTGCCGCTCGTCGCCCCGCTCGCCACGGGGCACTCCGACATCGCGATCGGCAGTCGGCTGGCGCCGGGTGCGCGTACCGTGCGCGGGCCGCGCCGCGAGTTCGTCTCCCGCTGCTACAACGGCATCATCCGGCTCACCCACGGGGTGCGTTTCACCGACGCCCGGTGCGGATTCAAGGCCGCCCGTACGGAGGTGCTGCGCCCTCTGCTGAAAGTGACCCGGGACGACGCGTGGTTCTTCGACACCGAACTCCTGCTGCTCGCCGAGCACAACGGGCTGCGCGTCCACGAGGTGCCGGTCGACTGGGTGGAGGACGTCGACACCAGGGTCGACGTGGTGAGCACGGCCACCGATGACCTCAAGGGCCTGTGGCGGATGGCGCGGCTCAAGGCCTCCGGCGCCGCCCGCGTCGAACTGCCCCGCCGCCCCGCACCGGCCGCCGAGCACCCGGACGCCGTCCTCGCACCGCCCACGGGGCGGGGCGTGCTGTCGTGGGAGATCGGCTGCTTCATCGCGATCGGCATCGCCTCCACCATCGGGCAGGCGCTGCTGTACTGGCTGCTGCGCGGCTGGTGGCAGCCCGCTGCCGCCAACCTGGTGTCGCTGCTGATCCTGACGGGGCTGAACACCGAGGCGCATCGCCGTCTCACCTTCCGGCAGGCCGGAACCCGGCCCGCGCGGGCCCATCTGGGCGCGGGCGCCCTGTTCCTACTCGGTTACATGGTCACCTCCGGAGCGGTGCTGTGGTTCAAGCACACCGACCCCGGGGCCTCGGCGGCCGCCGAGAGCGCCGTCCTGGCCGCCGCGTCCGTCGCGGTCACCGCCGTCCGTTTCGCCGTGCTGCGGCTCGCTGTCTTCCGCCGCAAGACCACCGCCTGACCCAGGCCCCGCCACCGAGACTTCTGACGAGAGCTGAATCCCGTCCATGAACGAGTCCCACCGGACCCTGTCCGTCACGCCGGTGTCTGGCGGTCCCTCGCAAACTCCTCCTCGCTCCCTGCCCGCCTGGGCGGCGCCGGCCGCTCTCGGCGCGATCCTGCTCGTCGCAGCCGTGCTGTACGGCTGGGCGCTCGGCTCGTTGGGCTGGGGCAACAGCTACTACTCCGCGGCCGTGAAGTCGATGGGGAAGAGCTGGACCTACTTCCTCTTCGGCTCCTACGACCCGGCCGGGGTCGTCACGGTCGACAAGCCGCCCGCCGCGCTGTGGCCCCAGGTCATCACCAGCAAGATCTTCGGGCTGCACGGGTGGGCATTGATCCTTCCGCAGGTGATCGAGGGCGTGGCCGGCGTGTTCGTGCTGCACCGCACCGTGCGCCGCTGGGCGGGGGAGCAGGCCGCACTGCTGGCCGCCGTGGTGCTCACCCTCACCCCCATCACCGTGGCCATCAATCGGGACAACAATCCCGACACCTTGCTCGTCCTGCTGCTGGTGTCGGCGGCGTACGCGCTCACCCGTGCCCTTGCAGGCCGAGGGCCGGGCGGTGACCTGGTGGCTGTGCGCGAGCGGGTTCCTGATCGGGTGCGGGTTCCTCGCCAAGATGCTCGCGGCCTGGATGGTCGTCCCCGCGTTCGCCCTCGCCTGGCTCGTGGGGGGGGAGGGGGAGCATGGGCCGCACGGGTGTGGAGGTTGCTGACCGCGGGCGCCGTGCTGGCAGTGTCCTCACTGTGGTGGGTCGTGATGGTGGCGCTCTGGCCGGGGGGCCGGCCCTACATCGGCGGCAGCGAGAATGGGTCGGCCTGGGACCTGGTGGTCGGCTACAACGGGCTAGGCCGGGTCTTCGGCTGAAGCGACGGCTCGTCGCAGGCCATGGCCGGTATGGGTGGGGGATTCGGCGGCGAGGCGGGTCTCGGCCGCATGTTCAACACCCAGGTCGGCGGACAGATCAGCTGGCTGCTGCCGACCTGCGCCGTAGCCCTGGCGCTCGCGGTGGTGTGCACAGTCCTGTACCGCCGCGGGCGACTGGACCAGTCCGGTGTGCTGCCCGCCTCGGGTTGGCTGCTGTGGGGGAGCTGGCTGTTCGTGTGCGTGGCCGTGTTCTCCACGCAGAAAGGCATCTTCCACCCGTACTACACCACCCAGTTGGCCCCGGCGATCGCCGCCCTGTGCGGCGGGATGCTGGCCACCCTGATCCGTGTCCACCGAGCCGGCGTGACGTGGGCTCCCTGGGTCGGCGCGGCGGCCGTGGCGGTGACGGCCGGCTGGGCGATGGTTCTCGTCCGCCGTACGCCGGACTGGAACGGGTGGCTGATCTGGCCCGTGCTGCTGATCGGCTGCGCGGCGATCGCACTCCTTCTGCCCCGGCGCGGTGGGAACCTGCTCCTGGCAGGGGCGGCTGCCGCGGTGGTGTCCATGCTCGTGGCACCGGGGGCGTGGGCGGCGAACGTGTCGGCTTCGTCGAATCTCATGGGCGGCGCCAACCCGACAGCGGGACTGAGGAGTTCGCTGTCGGCCTTCGGAATGTCCGGCATACCTGGGCAGGGCTCGTCTGGGAATCAGGGGGTTGTCGGGAATGCCGTCGGGGATGCCGTCGGGGATGCCCGGTGGTGACCAGGGCGGTATGCCGAGCGGCCTCCCCAGCGGCATGCCCGGTGCGTCCGGTGGCTCAGGCTCGGCCTCCGGCGGTCTGCCCGCCTTCCCCGGTGGACCTGGCGCGATGTCCGGCGGATTCGGCGGTTCCAGCGGCTCGGCACTCACCTCCGACCAGCGCAAGATGCTCAACTACGCCGTCAAGCACTCACCGAAGGCCCGGATCAAGCTCGCTGTGTCAGGCGGCGCCATGGCCACCAACGCGTTCATCCTGAACAGTGACGAGACGGTGATCGGCATGGGCGGCTTCATGGGCGCCGACGACGCGCCCTCGGTCGACCAGCTGAAGAAATGGACCGGGAACGGTGAGCTGCGATACGTCGTTGGATCGGACAACGCCGGCGGTGGAGCGATGACGAGGCCCGGCATGTCGCAGGAGAACGCCACTGACCGCTCGGAGTGGATCTCCAAGAGCTGCACCAAGGTCGCGGCGTCGGTGTACGGAGGCAGCAAGACGTCTCAGCAGAAGACGGGCAGTGCGGCGCCCTTCGGCGCCTCGATGCTCTACGACTGTGCCGCTCGGTGAACGGCAACAGAACGGACCGCACCGCACGATGACAGAGCAGCCCGCGGACAGGGCGCGATACAGGCTCCTCGTGGTCGAGGACGAACCCAGCATCCGCACCCTGTCGGAGTCCACCCTCCGGCTCACCGGATACGAGGTGAGCGCCGCGGAGAACGGCCAGTCCGCCCTCGTCGAGATCCAACGACGGGAGCCGCACCTGGTACCGCTCGACGTGATGCTCCCCGACCTGGACGGCTTCGAGGTCACACAACGATTGCGGGCGGCCGGGAACGACGTACCCGTGCTGTTCCTCACCGCCCGCATCGACGTCGACGACCGCATCAAGGGGCTCAGCTCCGGCGGCGACGACTACGTCACGAAGCCGTTCCACATCGACGAAGTGCTGCTCCGCATCGAGGCCATCCTGCGCCGCACGGTCGTCCAGGGTTCGGAACCGCTCATCGCGGAGACCGTGCTGCGCTACGCCGACCTCGAGCTCGACGAGGGCGCTCACGAGGTGCACCGCGCCGGGCACTATGTTCCTTTGCCGCCGACCGAGTTCGAGCTGCTCGCCTATCTGCTGGCCAACCCGGGCAGGGTCCTGACCAGGGCTCAGATCCTCGATCACGTGTGGAGCTACGACTTCGCCGGAGATGCCCGGATCGTCGAGACCTACGTGAGGTACGTGCGCAAGAAGGTCGACCGCCTCGGGCCGCCACTCATTCACACGGTGCGCGGCATCGGCTACTGCCTGCGGCTGCCACGCGAGCCGGGTGGGACGGCGGAGCAGTGAGTCGGCTGCTGCCCCGAATCCCCGGGTCCCTGCGGCGGCGCCTGATCCTGGCGGCGGCGCTGCTGGCGACGGTCGCCGTCGTCGTCTCCCAGGTCATCGGGTTCGTGGTGCTGCGCTCATGGCTGTTGGACCGGGTCGACCAGCAACTGGCGGACTTCCACCCACCCGGACCGGCTTACTGCGAGGCTCTCAAGGAGAACAACCCCGGGGACCGTCCCGACGTCCTGCCCTCCGACTTCCGTGTTTACTTCTACGACGGCTCCGGTCGGCGGATGGTCATGTCGCTCGGTGCCGACGGCAAGCCGGGTCCACGGATCGGGGATTCGGTGGCGCAGCTCGGTCTGCACGTCGGCCGTCCAGGGACGGTCGCTTCCGTCAGCGGCGACAGCCGGTGGAGAGTTCTGCTGAGTTCCGGTCCGGAGGACATGCACGCCGTCGTGGCTCTGCCGCTGGACACCGTCGACGCCACCACGTCCAAGATTCTCTGGCTGAACGCGGTGTTGCTGGTCGTCACCGTTGCCGCCCTGCTCGCGCTGGGCCGCTGGGTGGTACGACTGGGTCTGCTCCCACTGACTCGCATGGAGCACACCGCCGAGCGCATCGGAGCGGGGCAACTGGATCTGCGACTCCCCGACATCGATGCGCGCACCGAGATCGGCCGGCTCGGCCGGGTGCTGAACTCCATGCTGGAGAGGCTGCAGTTGGCGCTCCGTGAACGGGAGGCATCCGAGGCGCGCATGCGGCGTTTCGTCGCCGACGCCGGCCACGAACTGCGCACTCCGCTCACCGCCATCCAGGGCTACGCACAGCTCGCACTCCGCCGGGAGCGTCTGTCGGCCCATGAGCAGAACGAGGCCCACCAGTTGATCGCCCAGAACGCGGAGCGGATGGGCCTCCTCGTCGACGACCTCCAACTTCTCGCCCAGCTGGACAGGGAACCGTCGTACGACAAAAACCCGGTGGACCTGCTCTCCCTGGCGGCGGACGCCGTGCGGACCGCCGCCCTGCACGGAGCGAGCCATCCGGTCGATCTGGGCCCCCTGTCCGACCCGGCGGGCAACGGCGAACTGGATGTGGTCGAGGCCGTCGGCGACCCCCATCGACTGAGACAGATCGTCGACAATCTGCTGTCCAACGCCCGTGTCCACACCCCGGCCGGCACTGCGGTCCACGTCAGGGTGGGCGAGACCCGGGTGGGCGTGGACACCTGCGGAACCGACCGCCCGGGGGTCGTCACCGCCCTTGCCGGACGGCACGCCCGCCGGCGTGGTGGAAGTGGCGGGCGACGGGCCCGGGCTCACGGCCCAGGACGCCAAGCACGTCTTCGAGCGCTTCTACCGTGCTGGCCCTTCCCGCTCTCGCACCCACGGTGGTAGTGGCCTGGGCCTCTCCATCGCCGCCGCGGTCGCGGAAGGCCACGGTGGCCGCCTCGAACTCGACACCGCGCCGGGCAGGGGATGTACCTTCCGCCTCGTCCTCCCCGCGGGGCGTTCGGACGGGCGATCCAGCGGCGTCTCCGGCTGATCGCCGCCGGTCCTGCCACTGTGCGCCGGCCCGCAGGTGGGTGGCGAAGAGGGTCACCCTGATGTACCCAGGCCCCTGCTCAGTCACTTCGCTCGGGTCGCCGCCCAGCTGCTACCGCTGTGGCGGCCGTCCGCCCGACGAGCAGGACAGCGCTGGTCACCGATGCGTCCTCTGCCGGGTGTCTGTGGGCTCGACGGTGCCCCACGAGGCTGCCCGCCCATCCCAGCAGGAAGGCGGCCGGGACGGAGACCAGAACCGGGGTGCTGTGGTCGAACCAGGCGAAGTCGGCGTTCGGCAAGAAGGCCTGAGAGCTGCCTGAGGCGGAGGGCGAGAACACCGCCAGGCCGCCACTCAGGATGATTCCGCCGTACACGGCCCACAGCAGGCCCGTTCGGTTGAAGCGGTCCCAGTAGAACGTGTAGAGCAGAACCGGGGCCACGGTCGACGCGGCCACTGCCGTGGCGAGCTGAGCCAGGAAAGCGGCGGAGCGTCCCTGCGCCAGTACGGCGAGCAGGATGCCGAGGACACCGAAGAGCAGGACGGCTATGCGCGCCACCATCAGTTCACGCGTGGGGTCGGACTGCCTGCGCTGAACGAGATGGTGGTACGTGTCCCGGGCCAGGCCGGCGGCCGCTGCCAGCGTGGTGGCGCCCACGACGGCGAGCACGCTGAGAAAGATCGCGCAGGCGAGCGCGGTGAAAAGCAGACGGCTAGTGCCACTTCCCAGCCGGTCGTCCAGACTGCTGGCCACGAGCATCAGTGAGTCGTCCGCATTGGACTGTCCGGAGAGAATGGTGTCAGCACCGACTCGGGCCGACGCTCCCATGCCCAGAATGACCACGGTGACACACACGAGCGCGACGACACCGGTCGCGTACCGGACGGAGCGGCGTGCTGTGGCGGTGTCCTTTGCCGCAGAGACGCGGCTGAGGACGTGAGGCATGCAGACGCCGCCGAGGACGGTCATGACCTGGCCCGCGGCGATGTCCAGACGTGGTGTCGGTCCGACGTTGAAGAGGCCACCGGTACTCAGATACCGGCCGGGACGGGTGCTGTGCGCGTCGGCAGCGGTGAGCAGGGAGCCGACATCTCCGTGGAAGAGGCGGAGCACGGCCAGGGACGCGAAGGTCATGGCCGCGAGCGTGACAGCAGCGGCGATCACCTGTATCACGGTGAGTCCCTTGGCGCCGCTGAGCATGCCGCAGGTGACCACCAGGCCTCCGATGATCAGGGTGCACATCTGCTGCACCTCGATGCCGGAAAACCCGAGGAGTGCCGCGGTGACGTTTCCGGCGGCCATGAGCTGAGCCACGAGGTACGGAGCGGTGACCGCGAGGGTGGCCACCGCGGCGGCCACCCGAGGCGCGGTGCCCGGCGCCCGGAGCGAGAAGAGGTCGCCGAGTGTCAGGGAGCCGCTGAGCTGCAGAGGGCGTGCCAGCAGAAGGAGGACACCCATCGACAGAAGCACGCTGGTCGCGGCGGTGATGCCGTCGAAGCCGACGGTTGCCACCACACCGGTCACGCTGAGCAGCAAAGATGTGGAGACATAGCATCCCGCCAAGGCCAGGCCGTTCTTCAATGCCGAACCCTGCCGGTCACCGATGTAGAACTCCGACGGAGAGTCTCCGCGCAGGCCCGCGAAGACCGAGCCGAAGAGGGCGAGAACCATGAAGAGCATGAAGGAGCTGAGGACCAAGGCGTAGGGATCATCGGCCGCCGCCGCGAGGAAGGTGCTGCTGTGATTCATCTGAACCCTCCGATCTGCTGGACGGGCACGGCGGTCGCGTTCGCCTCGGCGGGTGCGTGCTGCAGCGGATCCAGCAGGCGTGCACAGCGATGGTCGAAGCGGCGGGCCGTTGCCAGCAGGGCCACTGCCTGGAGCAGATACAGCGACAGGCCCGCAGTCATGTCGGTGCTGAACAGTCGCGTGGCGAGCAGATCGCCAGGGAGCGCGATCAGGGTCACCGCAGTGCCGAAGCACAGGGCGTTGGGTACGAGGTAGGCCAAGTCCAGGTGCACTGCCCGTCGACGCGCTTGAGACAGCGGCGACTGGGCGGTGTGATCGGGGAACCTGTGGTGCTTTGGTGGCTGAGCCGAGAGTCGCATCGCTACCTTCACGTGCTGGTCGGGTGTGGGTCGGTCGGCGGCCGCTCTGGAAGCCGACCCCGAGCCGCAGGGCAGCGCTTAGATAACGGGCGGCAGCGCCTGGTGGCCGGACGGCCGGGGCGGCGGCAAACGCGGCGGAGAGCCGCCGGCGAGGTGTCGACGCAGGCGCAGACGATACCGGAAGCGTTTGTCAATGTCCTCTGATGTGAAACTTGAGTTCTGCTAAGCGGGACAACAGTGTCTGGTGATGTGGAGTGGATGTATCACCAGCGCTGAGAGCTGAGCCCCCCTGTCGAGGACCGGTGAGCCGGTCGGATGCGTGGAACCAGCCCTTGGCCGGGGTGAGGAGGACCTGTGTGACAGAGCGGCAGCTTTCGTCCGAGCCGCAACCTCGGGCTCCTACTTGCTTCACCGTGCTGACCCCTTCCGCTCCCGTGTCCGCGGCGGCGATGGCCTCTTCGTCATGGGTGGATCGGAGGCACTTCCTGCTGACGCCGGGTGTCGTGGCGGAGGCCCGCTATCGCCGAGGCGGGGGAAGCAGGCCGCTCCCGGTCAGGCGCATGCGTGTTTCTCCGTCAGGAGGTCACCCCTCACCCGTGTGTCTCGGTCGCCGACCGGCCGACGGTTCAGCAGGCTTGACGTCGTTGTCCCGACTGGGCCAGCGGCGTGCTCCCTGCGGTATCCAAAGCAAAGGTCCTGTATCAGTGTTGTTTGGGAAGTAGGTTTCCGCATGCCTTACCGGTGGAAGGTCGCCCCCGAGGACCTGTTCGTCGAGCGGTACTGGCAGATGGTGAACAACGGTTTGCCTTCCGCGGACGTCGACACCGTCCGATCGACGGTCACTGACATGTGGCTCGACGAGCCGGGCGGCTGGGTGTACGAGCGGTCGCGACTGGCCGCCGGATATGCGGAGCTTGGTGAGCATCAGCTTGCGGCGCTGGCCTACGGATGGGCGAAATTTCCCACGCTGGCCGACGACGCCAAGCGCACGGCGCTGGAGCGGCAGCTCAAGCAATACCTGCTTGCCGCTCCAGGTTTCAAGGTCGGGTTTCAGCGCCGGGCCGTCCAGCTGCCCTGCGGCGAGGGGTCACCGCTGTACCCGCGCACTTTCTCACTCCGCCGGGCTGGTCAGGTGATGCCCCCGTCCTGCTCGCCAGCGGTGGAGTGGACACCTGGAAAATGGATCTCCACGGGCTCTTCGAGGCGGTCGCCCTGCGAACCGGTATGGGCGTGCTGGCCTTCGACATTCCGGGCACGGGTGAATGTGCCGGCCCCATGGACTCGGAGGACGGCGCTGACCTGGTGCGCGCCCTGGCCATCGAGGCACGGGCGCTGGGCAACGGGCGCGTCCTGCATCTCGGCATATCGATGGGCGGTCACTTCTCGGCCTGCTCGGGCCTGGCGGGGGACGTCGACGCGGCGATCGTCATCGGCGGTCCCATCGAAGCGGCATTCGCCCGGGATCGGACCTTCGCGTATGGCATGGAAGGCAGCGTCGGCAATGCGTTGGGGTTCGAACATGAACCGAATGATGTGCAACTGGCCCGGATCTGGCCGCCGTTCGACCTGCGCCCGCTGCTCAACCTGAACGCGAACGTGCCGATGCTGGTCATCAATGGTGCCGGTGATGTCCATGTTCCACAGCAGGACACCCTTGTCTTCGTTGGCCGTCGGGACACGGAAGTCCACTTGCTTCCGGACACCGGACATTGCGCCGCTTCCAAGATGCCCCAGGTGCTTGAGTTGATGTTCGAATGGATCGACCGCCACCAGCTGTCGTCTGCGGGCAGGTGACGTGTTGGACATCGACCTGGCCGTGCGTCCATAGCCCCTGTTTGCGGTTGCCCGCAGTGTTGCGAGTAGTTGCCCTGCTTCAAGGGATCGCGTCTCATGAAGTGGTGTAGCCGGGCAGGGTCCCGGAACGCGCGGGTGTCTGCCCGGGGCGTGCGTCTGCTGGTGGGGCGTGCTCCCTGAAACAAGGGCAGGCCATCGCGCAAGTCTCCTTGGTGAACGGGCAGTTCGACCTGAGGAGCACGTGATGGCCTTGTCCCAGTCTGAGCTGATGCGGCTGCTGGAGTCACTACGTCGGGCCGACGGAGTTGAAGCAATCAGGGTGGTGTGCGAGCGCATTCTGCAGGAGCTGATCGAGGCCGAGGCCACCGATGTGATCGGTGCCTGGCCGCGTGAACACACCGAGACGCGCACGACCTGGCGCAATGGGCACCGGGAGAGGCGTGCTGACCACGCAGGCCGGTGACCTGGACCTGAAGATCCCGAAGGTGCGCAGCGGGTCGTTCTTCCCGTCGCTGCTGGAACGCCGGCGGCGGATCGACCGGGCTTTGTTCGCCGTGGTGATGGAGGCATACGTGCACGGCGTCTCCACCCGCAGCGTGGATGACCTGGTCAAAGCACTCGGCGCGGACAGCGGGATCTCCAAGTCCGAGGTCTCCAGGATCTGCGGTGAGCTGGACGAGGAACTGACCGCGTTCAAGCAACGGCCGCTGGAGCACACCGTCTTCCCCTACGTCTTCCTGGACGCCACCTACTGCAAGGCCCGCGTGAATCACCGGATCGCCTCGCAGACCGTGGTCATCGCGACCGGCATCTCCGCCACCGGGCACCGCGAGATCCTCGGTGTGATGGTCGGCGACAGCGAGTCGAAGCCGTTCTGGACGAAGTTCCTGCGCAGCCTGCGGGCCCGTGGCCTGGAGAACGTCCAGCTTGACGTCTCTCCCATGATCGTCGGATCCGCCGTTAGATTTACACTCCCGTCAGCGGTGACGCCGGCAGGTGGTTCCTTCGACGGAGCACCTTGGACGGCTGAGTCGGCAGGCCTGCCTGGTGCAGTGCGTGGACGGAGGTGTGTTCGGGTGCGGCGAAACCGGGGTCGCCGTAGTGGATACGTCCACTTCTTTCGACACGGGATCCCATCCTCAATGCGAAGGGGTTCCGGCCACGGATTTCCGGAAGGCGCGACGAGCCTGACTCGTATGGCGCGTCATCATTTTAATAGCGGATGGAATTGAAGGAAAGGCAGATTAGAGTTCAGAAAGGGGATTTGGAAATCCGCCCCGAGGAAATGAGACGTTTTCAACGGAAGCGGATACGAGAGCATTTGACCAGTCGTCACACCAGACCGCACCGGACCCAACAGGTGCGCTTTTGTGGAATTCGCGGAGCGGAATTCCCTGGACAATTGCGGAGCAATTCGGCCGATCGTCACGGGTGACGATCCATCAAC